>NZ_AP019312.1:0-5307994 GCF_009936155.1 Chromobacterium haemolyticum
AACACACGTCGTCCGCCCCGCGTACGGGGCGCGGCGGCTTCTCCCGCCGCTTGGCCGTAACGCCGACAGCGGGTTTTTCGCTTTTACTTGCGTATATGTAATGACCGAACTGGATCAATTTTGGCCTGGCTGCCTGGCCCGCCTGGAGGCCGAACTGTCTTCGCAACAGTTCAATACCTGGATCAAGCCGCTATCGGCCGAAACCACGGAAGAGGGCATCGCGCTGTTTGCGCCCAACCGCTTCATCATGCAGTTCATCAAGGACCGCTTCCTGGCGCGCATTGAAGAACTGGCGGTGGAACTGGTGGGCGAATGCTTGGTGGAGCTGCGCCTGGGCGCGCCCGCCGGCCGGCCGCTGGCCGCGCCCGCGATGGCGCCGGCCAAGGCCAAGCCCGCACCCAGCGTGCCGGCGCCCAGCGCGCCGTCCCAGGCCAAGCAGGCCGCGGTCAAAGCCATTGGCGGCAGCCACGAAAGCACCCGGCTCAACCCCTCGTTCACCTTCGATACCCTGGTGACCGGCAAGGGCAACCAGCTGGCGCGCGCCGCGGCCATGCAAATTGCGGAAAACCCTGGCGACCAAGCCTACAACCCGCTGTTTGTCTACGGCGGCGTGGGCCTGGGTAAGACCCACTTGATCCAGGCCATCGGCAACCACGTGTTCCAAAAGAACCCGCAAGCCAAGATCCGCTACATCCACGCCGAACGCTACGTGGCCGACATCATGCGCGCCTACCAGCACAAGGCCTTTGACGAATTCAAGCGCTACTACCACTCGCTGGACTTGCTGCTGATCGACGACATCCAGTTCTTCGCCGGCAAGAACCGCACCCAGGAAGAATTCTTCTACGCCTTCAACGCGCTGATCGAGGGCGGCAAGCAGGTCATCATGACCTGCGACAGCTACCCCAAGCAGATAGAAGGCATGGAAGAGCGGCTGATCTCCCGCTTCTCCTGGGGCCTAACCGTGGAAATCCAGCCGCCGGAGCTGGAAATGCGCGTGGCCATCTTGATGAAAAAGGCCGAGGCCGACAGCATCAAGCTGGACCACAACGTGGCCTTCTTCATTGCCCAGAACGTGCGCTCCAACGTGCGCGAACTGGAAGGCGCGCTCAAGCGCGTGGTGGCTTACGCCCGCTTTACCAATCAGAACATCTCGCTGGAACTGGTCAAGGAAGCGCTCAAAGACATCCTGGCCGCCGGCAATCGCCAGGTGACCGTGGACGCCATCCAGAAAACCGTGGCCGAGTACTACAAGATCAAGCTGTCCGACATGCACAGCAAAAAGCGCAGCCGCGACATCGCCCGGCCGCGCCAGGTGGCGATGGCGCTGGCCAAGGAACTGACCCAGCTGTCCCTGCCCAATATCGGCGACGCCTTTGGCGGCCGCGACCACACCACCGTGCTGCACGCCTGCAAGACCATTGCCGAAATGCGCGGCAACGACGCCGATATCGCTCACGATTACGACACGCTGCTGGCCATGCTGCGTAACTAAGACCATGAAGCCTAACTTGAACCGACTCACAAACACCCAACGGGAGCCCGCCCCATGCTGATCCTGCAAGCCGAACGCGATGCCCTGCTCAAGCCACTGCTGGCAGTCACCGGCATTGTCGAGCGTCGTCACACCCTGCCCATCCTGTCCAATGTGCTGATAGAGAAAAAAGGCGGACAAGTGGGCTTCCTGGCCACGGACCTGGAAATCCAGATCACCACCGCCAGCAGCGATGAATTACCGGGCGAAGACTTCCGCCTGACCACCTCCGCCAAAAAGCTGCAGGACATCCTGCGCGCCATCCCGGGCAACGCCACCGTGACCCTGGAACAACTGGACGGCGGCCGCCTGACCCTGAAAGCCGGCAAGAGCCGCTTCAACCTGCAAACCCTGCCGGCCGACGACTTCCCGCTCTTGTCCGTGGGCAGCGCCAGCGACTCCAGCTTCAGCCTGAGCCAGCGCGAACTCAAGCGCCTGATCTCCCAGGTGCAATACGCAATGGCGGTGCAGGACATCCGCTACTACCTGAACGGCCTGCTGATGCAGACCGACGGCAACCAAGTGCGCCTGGTGGCCACCGATGGCCACCGCCTGGCCTTTGCCAGCGCGGACGTGGAAGCCAACCTGCCCAAGTCCGAAGTGATCCTGCCGCGCAAGACCATCATCGAGCTGTACAAGCTGCTGCAGGACATCGACGACCCGATCAATATCGAAGTGCTGGCCAACCAGGTGCGCTTCAGCTTCGGCTCCACCGTCATCATCAGCAAAGTGGTGGACGGCAAGTTCCCGGACTACAACCGCGTCATCCCGCTGGACAACGACAAGATATTCCTGATCGAACGCCTGGAATTCCTGCACGCCTTGCAGCGCGCCGCCATCCTGGCCAACGAGAAATTCCGCGGCGTGCGCCTGGTGCTCAAGCCCGGCTCCATGTCCATCCTCTGCACCAACAGCGAGCAGGAAGAAGCGGAAGAAGAACTGGAAATCGCCTACCAGGGCGGCGAGCTGGAAATCGGCTTCAACATCAACTACCTGATGGACGTGCTGACCAACCTGCCGGCGGACACCCTGCAAATGGCCTTTGGCGACTCCAACCGCAGCACCCTGGTCACCATACCGGACGTGAGCAACTTCAAATACATCGTCATGCCCATGCGGATTTGACGCCGGCCGCCACCCGGCAGCCCGCCGGCGGCGGAGGCCCCGCCCCCGCCCCGGCAAACGGATTTTCAGATTGACCGGCAGAGGCCGGCCGCGCGGCGCCAGGAATCACTCCCGGCCCGCCCGGCCCCTCTCCATACAGAAAGCAGCAGATGAGCGAACAGGAATACGGCGCGGATAGCATCAAAGTCCTCAAAGGATTGGATGCCGTACGCAAACGCCCCGGCATGTATATTGGCGACACCTCGGACGGCACCGGCTTGCACCACATGGTGTTTGAAGTGCTGGACAACGCCATTGACGAAGCGCTGGCCGGCCATGCCGACACCATCAAGGTCATCATCAACCCCGACAACTCCATCACCGTGGAAGACAACGGCCGGGGCATCCCCACCGACATCCACCCGGAAGAAGGGCGATCGGCGGCGGAAGTGATCATGACCATCCTGCACGCCGGCGGCAAATTCGACAGCAACAGCTACAAGATCTCCGGCGGCCTGCACGGCGTGGGCGTTTCCGTGGTGAACGCGCTGTCCGATTGGCTGAAACTGAAAATCTGGCGCGACGGCAAAGTCCATGAAATGGAATTCCGCCGCGGCGACGCCGTGGCCCCGCTCACCGTGACCGGCCACACCAACCACCGCGGCACGGAAGTGACCTTCCGCGCCAGCGAAGAAACCTTTGGCCTGGTGGAATACCACTTCGACATCCTGGCCAAGCGCATCCGCGAACTGTCCTTCCTGAATCAGGGCGTGGGCATCCAGCTGATAGACAAGCGCACCGGCAAGGAAGAAAACTTCGCCTTCTCCGGCGGCGTGGCCGGCTTCGTGGAATACATGAACCGCAACAAGACCGTGCTGCACCCCAAAGTGTTCTACGGCATTGGCGAAAAAGACGGCATGAGCGTGGAAGTGGCGATGCAGTGGAACGACTCCTACCAGGAAAGCGTCCAGTGCTTCACCAACAACATCCCCCAGCGCGACGGCGGCACCCACATGACCGCGCTGCGTCAGGTGATGACCCGCACGCTGAACCAGTACATCGAAGAATCCGAAGTGGCCAAAAAGGCCAAGGTGGACACCTCCGGCGACGACATGCGCGAAGGCCTGACCTGCGTGCTCTCCGTCAAACTGCCGGACCCCAAGTTCTCCAGCCAAACCAAGGACAAACTGGTTTCCAGCGAAATTGGCCCGGTGGTCAATGAAGTGATCAGCGAAGCGCTGAAAACCTATCTGCTGGAACACCCCAACGACGCCAAAATCATCTGCGGCAAGATTGTGGAAGCCGCCCGCGCCCGCGAAGCCGCGCGCAAGGCCCGCGAAATCACCCGCCGCAAAGGCATCATGGACGGCCTGGGCCTGCCCGGCAAACTGGCGGACTGCCAGGAAAAAGACCCCAAGCTGTGCGAACTGTACCTGGTGGAGGGGGACTCCGCCGGCGGCTCCGCCAAACAAGGCCGCGACCGCAAATTCCAGGCCATCCTGCCGCTGAAGGGCAAGATCCTGAACGTGGAACGCGCCCGCTTCGACAAAATGCTGCAAAGCCAGGAAGTGGCCACCCTGATCACCGCCATGGGCTGCGGCATTGGCAAGGACGAGTACAACCCGGACAAACTGCGCTACCACCGCATCATCATCATGACCGATGCCGACGTGGACGGCGCCCACATCCGCACCCTGCTGCTCACCTTCTTCTACCGCCAAATGAGCGAACTGGTAGAGCGCGGCCACATCTACATCGCCCAGCCGCCGCTGTACAAGGCCAAACTGGGCAAGCAAGAGCGCTACCTCAAGGACGACTCCGAGCTCAACCAGTTCCTGCTGCAACTGGCGCTGGAAAAAGCCGAACTGATCCCGGCCGAAGGCGCCGCCGCATTGTCCGGCGACACCTTGGGCGAAATTGCCCGCCAGTTCCTGCTGACCCGCTCCGTGATTGAACGCGAAAGCCGCGTGATAGACCCGCTGGTGCTGGAAGCCATGCTCAAAACCGGCCCGCTGTCCCTCAGCAGCCAGCAAGAAGCGGACGCCGCGCTGGCCAAACTGAGCGCGCTGCTGCCGGCGGACGCCATCGAACTGCAACTGCTGCGCGACGAAAAGAACGACGGCCACCTGATCAAAATCATCCGCAAACTGCACGGCAACGTGATGGTAACGGTGATGGACCAGGACTTCCTGGAATCCGGCGACTACGCGGAAATGAAGAAAACCGGCGACATGCTCAGCGGCCTGTTGCGCGAAGGCGCCCACGTCAAACGCGGCGAAACCGTGAAACCGGTGGCGGAGTTTGGCGAAGCGCTGGACTGGCTACTGGCGGAAGTGAAGAAGGGCATGAACATCCAGCGCTATAAGGGCCTGGGCGAGATGAACCCGGAACAGCTGTGGGAAACCACGATGGACCCCACCGTGCGCCGCCTGCTTAAGGTGCGCATTGAAGACGTGATGAGCGCGGACGACGTGTTCACCACCCTGATGGGCGACGAAGTGGAACCGCGCCGGAACTTCATCGAAGGCAATGCCTTGATTGCGCGGAATATTGATGTGTGAGGGTGTAGGGTGACACTCAAAGTGAAATTTGTGTCAGGTTAGTGAAAAAATGCTGACGCAGATAATGAAAAACCCACCGGTTAGTTTCGGTGGGCTTTTTCACGATGGATCAAACTGTTGCTTTTCGACCTGAGCTGCTGGTGGTAGGCGTTATCTTGTGCGGCAGCAATACTGAGATTAGCGCACTCTGTCGAGAGCTCGCAGTCGAGTCACTGCTTTATCTGCTGGCGAACGGTAGAGGCTAAACATCGACCTCGCACCACCGCTACGCGCTATACCTACAATTTACAATTCCCACTCGATTGTAAGTGGAAAAGATATTCTCAACAATAACAGAGGGTTGGTGTCCTTTTGGTGATGAGCTTTATGACAAATGCCATGCGCAGTCAAGGAGACTCACTCCGCTGAAAGTGACCAAGTGAGGCATGCTCAATCAACGAGTTCGTCGCAGAAGTGATGGGCCATCAAGAAGAGCCACGGAAGTTGACTCCTCTGTAGCAACGAAACGTTGTATTCCTCGCGCACGCGGTGGGTTGAAACTATCTCACCCAGATCCCTTATCGTATACTGATAATTGTTAGCATCTGCTGTACCAACATTGACGCATGCGCGTATTAGTGCAGTGAAAACTTCAATAAAGCACAGATCACCACCAAGATGGTGCCACCAATCTAATCCAATTCGCACTGTCACATCGACCGTGACGTCATTCTGTACAAATTGACAGGCCCATTGATTGTCAGGTGATATCGTTAGGGATGATCCCGACTTCTGCTTTATATTTCGCAGAATGTGCCAGTCTTTCTTATTGGAAAGTTTTTCTGTCCCATAAAGTACCCCGTATGTGAACTCGATCCGTCGTTTATCTGACTCGCTCGACCAAGACGAATAGTTGGTAAGAATCGCATCGGCAAAATTCTCACTCATTTCATCATTGAGACATCGGGGGCCACTTTTTAGCGTAGCTAGGTGATAAACGTCTGAGTCAAGACGCTTGCCGTCCAGTGCGGAATTTGATGTGTGCATTTCACTGGCAACACACTCCCAGCCATACTCAGGAAGAACGACCTCCTCTACCATCCTTCCTGCAGAAGTCTCCATCGAAGAGAACTGCTTTGCAGGAAGGATGTCTGCCTCAATTTCGCTAACCTTGGAATAACCTCGCTGGCGTGCGTGGATCAAAAGCACATAGGGGCTAGTGTTAAACTTTTGGAGAACTGCATCCTGCGTCGGCAGTGATGATATATGCGTCTCGATCTTATTCCGAAATGCAGTCTCTAAACGCAGCACTCTCTCCCTTCGGTCCTGGTTATTATCAACTTGCTGTAATTGCCCAAGCAATTGTTGACGGGATAGCGACCTCTTCTGAGCCCGGGGTAAGCCGGAGTGACCTCGAGCCATTTTTCAAATACTCCTTAATTTTCGCTGCGTTTTCGGCTTAGCGTAGCGGACGTTTTCGCTCCCCTCGCCATTGCCCCAGACGATGGTCTCTCCACCTTTAAACCACTGGCGAGTACGCACATGGGACTGCAAGTATATGATACGCGGTTCAAATGAACTCATCGTTTCGAATTTGGCCCCTTCCCTAAGAGCCTTGTCCAATTCTTGAGAAATGACTCCACCAGCCACACACCCCAGTCTGGTTGGGACAGCGTTCCCAATTTGAGCGTACTGTTTAGATAACGTGCCGCTAAATTGCCAATTGTCTGGAAACTCCTGAATTCGCGCATATTCACGAATTGTAAGTGCCCGATTCTCCCTGGGATGACAAAGAGATGTGCTGGCATGATTGGGCATCGTGACCAAGGTTGGGCAAGGGAGGTCGAAGGTCAACCTTCGCCACCAACCGGATCTTCCTCCCTTGGCATGCCATGCGCGTCCCATAGATTCCTTTTGCACTTCTTCCGGCAAACTGCGCCAGTTTGAACCTTCCGGCACCATTGCCAAGAACCCTTTTTTTCGAGGGCTGAAGTCCATAATCTGAGGATTTGGATCGTCCAGCCCCTCCAACGCATCTCCTAGTGTTTTCCACGGCTGAAGGTTCACAGCCTCAAATAGATTATCTTGAGATCCTGTAGTTTGACTAGGCCCATGAGTCGGTGCAGGAAACTCCACCAATCTGCCAAATCTGTTCCCAATAAATAGTGCGCGCTCTCGAAGCTGAGGGGCACCATAATTGACAGCATTCACTTCAAAAATATCTAAGTGGTATCCGCCGTTAATAGTAGATAGATCCTTGGCAAATAGACGAACAACCGACCCAGGTTTTTCTTCTTCGCTCAGAGGTGCTCCACCTTTTTCTGGGCGTTCTGCTATTGGGCGGTGCTTCAGAGCGGCCGATAGCAACCCCCTAACGTTTTCCATCAGAAAGAACTTCGGCTCCACATATGAAACAAAACGAAGGAAGTCCCAAAGAAGTGTCCCGCGAGGATCCTGTGTCGTTCCCCTTCGTCCGGCCGTACTGAACGATTGGCATGGAGGCCCGCCAACCACAACATCAATAGAACTAGGATCAATCCCCATTTTATCTAGTGCTTCTTTAGGATCGAGCTTTGACAAATCGGCCTCCAAGACCCGCAAATCTTGAGGCAACCGACCTGAATCTCGGTTTTGGCGGATAGTTTCGCAGAAGGCCGACTCTTTCTCGATACAGGCCACTATTTTGAACCTACCGGTACTTTCTAGCCCTAGATCAAGCCCCATTCCACCAGAGAATAAAGAAAGAACACGATATTGCTCGGGAACCTTATGCGCATTATCGGCTTTCGGTCGTTGGTACATCAAAACCTCTCATTAACGTGGCGTAACAACGCCAACATACTTGTAAAGTGTGGTGCGAGAGACGCCATAGCGACGAGCTACCTCGGCTACCTGAATATCTGGATCGCGCAACAAGGCTTTAATCTCACACACTTGCCGTGCATCTAACTTGGGCTTCCGCCCACCGGCACGCCCACGAGCACGGGCCGCGGCCAATCCGGCCAGCGTGCGCTCTCGGATCAAAGTTCGTTCAAACTCGGCTAATGCCGCAAACATATGAAATTGCAGCTTGCCTGAGGCGCTGCCTGTCTCGATCTTCTCAGTCAGGCTCTCGAAATGCACCCCGCGCTGCTCCAGGTCGGCCACGATCTGCACCAGATCTTGCAGGCTGCGCCCGAGTCGATCCAACCGCCACACGACAAGGGTATCTCCTGCTCTCAGCGCTTTACGACATTGCTCAAGCTCCAGGCGGGCGGCATTTTTACCACCGGCAGCTTCCTCATAAATCACGCAACACCCTGCCTGATTGAGCACGTCACGCTGCAGGTCTAGGTGCTGGTCATCGGTTGACACTCGGGCGTATCCTATCCGTTGATTCATTGTTGCAACCAAAACATTGAAAACTTGACGCGAATATTAACACCGATGGCCAGGTTAGACGATCAAAAATCGGCGGAAGGCGGATTGTTCAGAAAACGACCGTTTGTCAAATACCAAGCAGAAACCGAGATAGGTCCAGCCACCGTTAGCAATGACCAAGTTTGATAGCTTCCTGACGCTAGCAATCAGTCTATCTCTGGTAGCCGCGCAATAAACTGGTGCCGCAGACAGTGTAGTGTGATCGCAAACAGAGATCCCGTTGGGTTGGATCTGTAACCATACATTTGTCCATGGTTTATTAGTTGCCGCTGACTGGTTACTGGGGGGACGTCGCAACCGCAGCAAGCGAGACATGCTGGCGGCCAAGCCGCATTTGGAGCGTTGGCTGACGCATCTCTCTAGGCATGGAGATGAGCAGGGTGTGCTATTAGCACAGTTGGGCTTTGTCTCGGACCTGAGGTGCTCGCTTAGCGTGGAGGAGTGGGCGTATCAGAATGGTGACGATATTAGCGCCTTCTCTTGGCTTGAGGGTACAAGTTTAGAACGTATTGATTCCAGTTTGGTTGGGTTATTTGCCGTTACTTCTTGATGTGATTTCAAAGGAGGGGTGCGATGAGTTCGCTCTCTAGCAAGTCGTCAGGCTATTTGAAGCGAGGAAGAGAGGTCTGGCGAGATAAGACTCGGTTGGTGCTTCAGATTTGCGAGTTCTTGGTTAAAATTTTTGGAGTGGCAATTACCTTTTTAGGTGTATGTGCCTGGATAGCAGGGAAGGCTTTTTTTAGTGGTTATTGGGCGGCCGTAGGTAATGGTGGTCCACTTTCCTCATCATCAATTCAGGAGGTTGCATTCTTTGGCTTTGCTGCAGCCATTCGTATTTGGTTTTATGCTATTTTCGTGATTGCTTGTTTTGGTGCTTTGGCATGGTTTTTTGGTATAGGTTTAAATAGGAAAAATAAGAAACCAAGTGATAAATTTATCCGCGTGAGAACGTGGTTTTCAGAGCGGTTCTCATACGATAAAGATAATAAATATATTTCCATTTTTATTATTTGGGTTGCGGCCATTTTGTATAGCTTTGTGGTGTTTCCTTTGGCTGGATGGGTTAATTCAGCAAGTGACGCGGGTAGAGAGAGGTTTGATGAAATTGTATGTCATCGGCTAAAAGGCAATGATTTTCCCACTGGGATATCTATGAGTGAAGGTGGGCAGCTACAGGGCTGGGTCTTGGATAGGTCGGAAAAGTTTATGATGCTGGTGGATAGAAGTTTCGTTTACACCATCTCATTGGGTGAGAAGGTCCGCGTGGTAGAAAAAACCGCACTTAAACTAACCTGCAAGAAGCCCTGAAATTGGTTGTGGAGATGATGCTCTCCTTAGGGTTGATAAGAGAGAAGGAAACGCCGCAGCCCCGCTGCGGCGTTTCCACATCTACATCACCGAGCAAATCAGTCTGTGGCTGGTTTGTAGCTCTTGCCGCACCGGTTCCAGCAGGGTCACGATTTGGTCGCAGTTCAGCGTGCTGTCTTCCGGGCAGCTTTGCAGCAGGGTCAGCAGCGCGTGCAGGCTTTGGTTGGCGTAGTGGAGGTGCATGGTGCCGCGGGTGATGCTTTCGTCCACGTCCAGGTAGCGCTGGTCCAGTTGTTGGCTCAGTGTTTCCAGTTCCGGCCGGCCTTGGGCGTTGACGCGCAGTGCTTTCAGCAGGTCTTGCAGTTGTTGCAGGATGGGGGTGGCGCTGGCGCTGGCGGTGATGGTGTCAGCCAAGGGGTCGGGATTGGCTTGGGGGATATTCAATATATTCACTATGGCCTCCACAAACATTTGCTTAAGGAAGCCTGCGCGGCACGCACGGGAGGCGTGGGCAGGCTCATGACAAAGTGGGAGGACCGGAACGTTCCACGGCAGCCCCAAGGGGCTCAGTGCCATGAGCCCGCCCGGTGGTGGCAGACGCATGAGCACATAGCAAGTCGCAGCCAAGCGATTTGCTAAGAAACGTTCAAAACGGGCCTCCCAGCCCATGGCTGCGTTATTTGGCGCAGCGCATGGGCAGAGTAAGGGGGGCTAGGCCCAGCGTCAAGGCGGCGGTGGGCCGGGGGCGGGGATTACAGCAGAAAGCCGCCCTCTTCGGGCGGCTTTTTACGCGGTATTGCCACAAGGTGGCAGATGTAAGCCGGCTCTAAGCCGCGCTCATGGCGGCGCCGGTTGAGACAGCTCCCAAGTCCTGGATGATGTCGTCAATCAGGCGGTCCAGCCGCTGGCTGTCGTGGTGGTGGGGCGTGGTGATCAGGTGGGCCGCGCCGCCGGATCGGGCCAGGCCGTGTTTGTCGCACACGGGTTCGGACGGGCTGGGGAACACCACGGTAATGGAGTTCTGGCAGCGCCAGGCCTGGATGCCGGCGGCCCGGAAGCGGTCTATCGCGTATTGGGCCATGTCCAGGCAGTGGCGCACTTTGCGACGCCATTCCGCCAGCGGCCGGCTCTTGATGGCGGCCCACAGCATCATGGGGGTGTGGCCGTTGCGGGAGCCGCTGATGGTTTGGTCTCTGGCGGAGATGTAGTCGATTTCCACGGAGATGCGCGACACATTGCTGCGTTTGGCCAGCACGATGCCGCATGGCATGGGCGAACCTATCATCTTGTGGCCGGACACGCTGATGGAGTCGATGCCGTCGGCGAAGGAGTAGGGCTGCGGGGCGTCGACAAAGGGCAGGATCATGCCGCTGAGCGCGGCGTCCGCGTGCAGGTAGTAGTCCTGCCGCGGGATGTCGGCCTTAGCCAGCTTGTCCTGGATGATGCCGATGTCGTCCACGGCTCCTTTCATGGTGGTGCCCACGTTGACGAAGACGATGGGGTGGCGTTCCTGGTCTTGCTGGATTTTGGCCACCAGGTCGTCGTAGTCGATTTCGCCGCTGGGTAGGGAGTCCACCGCGCGGGATTTGATGCGCAGCAGCTTGATGATTTTGGCCACGGAGTAGTGGCTGTCTTTGGAGTAGTACAGGGTGGCGTCCGGGAAGAGTTCTCGGGCGAGGTAGCAGCCAAACATATTGCCTTCGGTGCCGCCGTTGGTCACGTAGCCCCAGCTTTCGTCAAAGGGGATGTGGAACAGTTCGGCGAAGAAGTGCATGACTTCGCGTTCGAAGTCGAAGGAGTTCAGCAGGTAGTTGCTGCTTTCGTTCCAGTCGCCGCAGTTGTTGATGGAGAAGCGCAGGAAGCGGTGCAAGGGGGCGTAGTCGAAGTCGGCCGATTCCGGGTAAGCAAGATTGAAATATTGGTGTTGCAAGCAGTACTGCCAGAAAGATTCGATACGGTTTTGGTCTAGAGAAGACAGCGACATGGGATAGCTCCGTGGTTTCTCAGAACCTGCTCACGATCCGCTGCGCGTCGACGGGATAGTTTAGACCGGGCGTTGAGACCACCTTCGAAATGCTCATGCACGCTGTGCGCATTCCGCTTTCTCAGCTGTTCTCGCCTTGTCTCACTTTGTCTTGTCTTGGCTCGCAAGATCGTGAATGGGTCCTCGGTGGGTGGGTATTGCTGGTGTTCTTCCTTGTTGGCTGGGCGTGTGTCGGCGCCCGGTTTTGTCTGTTTTAGGGGTTCTGTTAGTGGTTCTTAGAGCGTGTTTACGATCTCGCGAGCAAGGGCGAGACAAGGCGAAAATGGCTGAGGAAGCGGAATGTACTAGTGGTACATGAGCATTTCGAAGCCGTACTCACCGTGGGGCGTCTCACGACGCGCGGCAGGTCGTAAACAGGTTCTAAGGGCCGGTTCTGCGTGCCGGCCGCAGCCACTCTTCAAGCGCCCGCTTGCCGGGCGTCCAGCAGCGCTTCCCAGTCCGCCAGGGTGGGGGAGCGGCTCAGTTCTTCCGTGCGCACGGGGATGCCGCGGGCGTTGAGTTCCGCGGCCAGCGTCATCAGGCGCAGGGAATCCAGGCCGTAATACATCAGGTTTTCCGTGGGGTTCAGCGCCCCGTCTTCCGCTATCAGTTGCCGCAGCCGGTCATGCAGCCATTGGCGCGGGCTGGCGGCTTCCGTTGGCGATGGTTTGGCTGGTTTTTCATTCGTCATGACGATTTCACCTTGATCATTGCATCACGCTAATGGTGTAAATTATAATCATTCGCATTTAGAGATGCCATATGGAGATGAAAGAAATGCAAGAAATCCATTTGTCAATTTTCAAGGGCGTGAAATGAGAGAGCTGACTTCAATGCAAGCGGCCTGCTGGATGGGCCGGGGCGATCATTCGGATCTGGGTGGCGTCTCTGCGCATTTGTATGCGGAGTTTGACGGCCAAGCCATTGATCTGCCGCGTTTGGTGGCCGCGCTGGGCAGGCTGGGGCGTGAGCACGGGATGCTGCGCGCCTGCGTAACGGCGGACGGCATGCAGGCGCTGGCGGCGGCGGATAAGGCGCCTCATTTGGAGGTGGAGGATTTCACCGCCCTGGAGGGTGAGGCGCTGGCGCAGCGCCTGGAAGCCAAGCGCCAGCAGTGGACACATCAGCGGCTTGACCTGGCAACGGGTCAAGCCGTTCGTTTTTCCATCAGCTTGTTTGGCGCGGGGGATAGCCGGCTGCATGTGGACGCGGACATGATCGCCGTGGACCCGTCCAGCTTCCGTGTGCTGATGGAGGATTTGGCGCTGTTTTACGAATCCCCGGATGCGGAGCTGCCGCCCACGCCGTCTTTCTTTGAGTGGTGCGACCGGGCGCGGGACGAGCCCTGGCTCAAGGCGGCTCGGGAACGGGACCGCGATTGGTGGCGCGAGCAATTGCCCAATATCGCGCCGGCTCCGTCCTTGCCGCGCCGGGCGGCGCCGGCGGGCGCGGCGTCCAGCCATCGCCTGTGCGCCTGGTTGGAGCCGGAGCAGCGCCAGGCTTTGCGGCGCTTGGCCAAGGCGCAGCGGCTGACGCTGTCCGGCCTGATGCTGGGCTTGTTCGCCCAGGCCTTGGGCGCGGCCACCGGGGACCGGCGCTTCCGGCTGAATGTGCCGGTGTTCTGGCGGCCGCCGTTGCTGGAGGGCGCGGAACGCATCATCGGGGAGTTTGCCAACCTGGTGTTGCTGAATGTGGATTTGGACGCGGCGCCAACTACGGGCGCGCTGTGCCGAAGCCTGGCCGCGAAGTTGCTGGAGCGCGCCGGCCATTGCGCTTATCCGGGCGTCAACCTGATGCGGGATCTGTCCCGCCATCACCGCTCGCCGCAGATCGCGCCGGTGGTGTTTACCGCGGCGCTGGACATGCCGGGCGGCGAGTTGTTCTCTGAGCGGGTGCGGCGCGTTTTCGGCGCGATGAACTGGGTGATTTCGCAAGGGCCGCAGGTGGCGCTGGACGCGCAGATTGTCAGCGCGGACGGCGGGGTGTTGATCAACTGGGACATCCGTCTGGACGCCTTGCCGCAAGATTGGGTCACGCAGCTATTCAACGATTTCGTGGCCCTGGCCACCGCCGTGGCGGCGGACCCGGCCGCGCTGGAGCGCCCGCTGGCGCAGCCGGAGGCGGAAACGCCGTTGACGGTGTTGCAGCAGGCGTATTTGCTGGGCCGCACCGCGCAGCTGCCGCTGGGCGGGGTGGCGATGCAGGAATTCCGCGAATACCACGGGACGATGGATCCGGCGTTGTTGCGCGCCCGGCTGGCCGAGATGGTGCGGCGTCATGATTGCCTGCGCACGGTGATAGACGTTGCGCGCTTGCGGCAGCGGGTCCGCGCGCAGCCGCGGGTGAATCTGCGGGAGGTGGATTTGCGCGCCTTGTCGCCGGCGGCGGCTCAGGAGCGGGTGGCGGCGGCGCGCGAGGATTACGCCCACGCGCTGTTTGATCTGGAGCACTCCCCGTGGGAGCTGACGCTGTTCCTGCTGCCGGACGGCTCCTTGACGGTGTTTGCGCGTTTTGACGCCTTGATCGTAGACGGCCGTTCCATCGCCGCGCTGATGTTGGAGCTGTTCCAGGGCGTGGCGGAGCCGAGCAGGCCGGCCGCCGCCGCGGCGGCCGAGGCGTCCGCTGAAGCCCGCAAGGCGGACGCGCTGTACTGGAAAAACAAGCTGGCCGATTGCGGCGGCGCGCCGAGGCTGCCTTGGCGCAAGCCCTTGGATCAATTGGGCGTGGCGCGCTATGAGCGGCAAAGCCTGACGGTGAGCGCGGAGCGTTTCGAGCGGCTGAGCAAGCTGGGCAACGGCCAACGCTTTTTCAAGAACACCACGGTGATGGCGCTGGTGTTGGAGGTGCTGTCGCACTGGCTGGACGAGGGCGGCTTGTGCGTGGCGGTGCCGGTGGCGCCGCTGCCGTCCGGCGGTTTCTCCAACCGTTCCAGCTTCATCGCGGTGGCGTGGCAGGCGGGGCTGGACAGCCTGGCGGAGCGCGGCCGCCGCTTGCAGGCGGACGTGATGGAGGGCTTGCAGCATCTGGCCTTCTCCGGCGTGGACCTGGCGCGGATGTTGTTTGAGAGCCATGGCCCCGGCCCGGCGCTGCCGGTGGTGGTGACCAATGGCTTGTCGTGGCCGGTGGCGGCGGACGGCGCGATGCGCCAGACGGGCGGGCTGACCCAAACGCCGCAGGTGGCGATGGATCTGCGCTTTTCCGCGCGGGCGGACGGCGCGCTGGTGTTTGACATCGACTACGCCCGCGACGCCTTGGAGCCGGCTCTGGTGGGCGCGGTGCTGAGCGCGCTGGAGCGGGCCATCGAGCAAGTGGTGAACAGCGGCGTGTTTGAGGCTCCGGCCGGGCGGGTGCTGGATTACGGCCATTACCGGCTGAACAGCGTGGAAGCCGATGCGCGCAGCGAGGATTTCCTCGGCCGCATCGCCGCCCAGATCTTCGACCCGGACAACGCCAGGGTGGCGTTGATGAGCGGCCAGCGGCGGATACGCTACGGCGAGCTGGGCGAGGCGGTGTCCCGGGCGATGGCGGCGCTGAAGGCGCGCGGCGTGAGCGCGGGACAGGTGGTGGCGGTATGCCTGCCGCGCAGCCCGGAGCACACCATCATCACCCTGGCGTGCGCCTTTAGCGGCGTGGTGTGGGTGCCGATAGACGCGGCGTCGCCGGAGGAGCGGCTGCGTTATCTGCTGGACAACTGCCGGCCAAACCTGGTGGTGGCGGCCCAGCCCTTGCCGACGGAGCATGCGCGGGCTACGCCGGAACAACTGTTGGCCGAGGCCGCGCCGCTCGCCGCGCGCGGCGGCTGGCAGGCGCTGTCCCTGAGCGAGACGCCGGCGTATTACCTGTACACCTCGGGCACCACCGGCAAGCCCAAGTGCGTGGTGTTGTGCAACCGGGCCACGGCCAATGTCATTGGCTCCACGCTGGAACACTGGCAGGTGAGCCAGCGCGATGTGTGCATGTCGGTGACGCCGCTGCATCACGATATGTCGGTGTTCGATGTGCTGGGCAGCCTGAGCGCCGGCGCCACGCTGGTGTTGCCGGAGGCGGGCGAGGAGAAGGACGCGGTGCGCTGGAACCAGCTGGTGGACGAGCACGGCGTCACGCTGTGGTGCACGGTGCCGGCCATGCTGGAGATGTTGCTGTCTTGCCGGCGGGAAGGCGGGCTGCAAAGCCTGCGGCTGGTGGCCCAGGGCGGGGATTACATCAAGCCGTCCATCATCGCGGATTTGCGCGCCGCCCTGCCGGCGGCGCGGCTGCTGTCCTTGGGCGGGCCGACGGAAACCACGATCTGGAGCATCTGGCACGACATCCTCGCCGAGGATTGCGCCAAGGTGCCCTATGGCCGGCCTCTGCCCGGCAACCGCTATTGGCTGCTGAACGAGCGCGGCGAGCATTGCCCGGCCGGCGTGGCCGGACGCATCCACACCGCCGGCGTCAATCTGGCGCTGGGCTATCTGGAAAACGGCGAGCTGACCCAGCACGACTTCGTCACGGTGCGGGACGAGGCCGGCCAGGAGGCGCGGGCCTTCCGCACGAGCGACTGCGGCCGCTACCGGCCGGACGGGGTGATGATGTTCGACAGCCGGGTGAACGGCTACGTCAAGGTGCGCGGCGTGCGGGTGTCGCTGCCGGACATCGAGATGGAGCTGATCAAGCATCCGGCGCTGGCCCATGTGCTGGTGGTGGATGTGGGCGACGAGCGGCAGGGGGAGCTGGGCATAGGCGCGCTTTACGTGGCCAAGCCCGGCGCGGAGGCGAGCGCGGCGGATCTGCGCGAGCACGCGCGCCGCGTCCTGCCGCAATCCCATGTGCCCACGCGCCTCCTGCGGGTGGAGCAGCTGCCTTTGTCGCAAAACGGCAAGCCGGACCGCCGCGGCGCGCGCGCGCTGTTGCAGGCGCCGGCCCAGGTTCCGGCTCAGAACCCTGTGGCGCCGCCCGCGCCCGCTGCCGCCGTTGCCGAGGCTCCGGCCCCGGCGACACGGCACCGGCGCCCGGTGCTGGACATTTATCTGGGCGTGCTGGGGCGTTCCTACCAGGAGCTGGCCGACGAGTTGCTGGATTTCAGCAGCATGGGCTTGCTGCCCCAGCATCTGAAAGCCATTGCGGCGCGCATGCGGGAAACCTTCGCCGTGGAGCTGTCGCCCGGACAGTTGCTGCGTTGCCGCAATGTGGCGGATGTGGAGCGCTTGCTGGTCGCTGGTCAGCCTTAATCAAACTCTTCCCGGGGCGGCTTCTCCGCCCTGGGGACAACCGATAGAACCTTGGGAGTTTTTCGTATATGGAAATGGCGAACGTAGATGTTGCCGGCGTTGGCATCGGGCCGTTCAATCTGGGCTTGGCGGCCTTGTTGTCGCGCCACTCGGACATCAAAGGAGTGTTTCTGGAGCGCAAACCGGCGTTCCGCTGGCATGAGGGTTTGCTATTGCCGGGCACCACGCTGCAAGTGCCGTTCCTGGCCGACTTGGTCACGCTGGCGGACCCCACGCATCCACTCAGCTATCTGAACTATCTGCACCAGCACGACAGGCTTTACCAGTTCTACTACTACGACAACACCCTGGTGCCGCGCATCGAATACGACGATTACTGCCGCTGGGCCGCGCAACAGTTGCCGGCCTGCCGTTTTGGCGAGGAGGTGCGGGACGTGACTTACGACGCCGGCGCGGGGCGCTTTGTGGTGGACAGCGAATCGGCGTCCGGCGGGATGCGCCGCTATGCCGGCCGTGATCTGGTGGTGGGGGTGGGCACTTCGCCGTGGCTGCCGGCGTGGGCGCGCGCCACCCGCCACCCGCGGGTCATCCATTCCGCCCAGTTCATCCCCAATCAACAAGCGCTGTCGCAATGCCGGCGCGTCACCGTGATCGGCTCCGGCCAGAGCGCGGCGGAGTGCGTGCTGGCGTTGTTCCGCGAGCTGAGCCCGGAGCAGGTGGCGGCCGGGGCGTCCATCCAGTGGATCACGCGCGCGCCGGGTTTCCACCCGATGGAGTTTTCCAAGCTGGGGCAGGAGTGCTTCACCCCGGCTTATATGCAGTACTTCCACAGCATTCCGCGGGAGAAGCGCCGCGAGGTGGTGGCTGGCCAGGGTCTGTTGTACAAGGGCATCAGCTTCTCCACCATCGGCGATATCTTCGACTTGCTCTACGAGCGTTCGATAGGCGGGCGCGATCCGGGCCTGAAGCTGTATTCCAATTGCGATGTGGAAGCGCTGGAGGAGCTGGGCGCGGACGGCGCGCTGCGCATGACTTGCCATCACCGGCAACTGGGCCAGCGCTGCCAGCTGGAGACCGACGCCATCGTGGCCGCCACCGGCTACGCGCACGCTTGGCCGCAGTGGTTTGAGCGGCTGAAGGAGACGGTGCTGGAGGTGGACCCGCAGGGCGATTGCATCGTGGAGGAGGATTTCACCGCCCGCCGCCGCGATCAGGGTCCGGGCCGGGTCTTTGTGCAGAACGCGGAGATTTTCCAGCACGGGGTGGGTTCGCCGGACCTGGGCATAGGCCCGATCCGCAACGCGGCCATCATCAATCAGTTGCTGGGCCAGCCGCGTTATCGTCTGCCGCAGCGTTCGGCGTTCCAGCATTATGGGCTGCCGCAGGGGTAGGTTATTTCGGCCTAGCTGGTTTTGAATCCGCTGCGCGGATGATGGTTTTGATTGCCGGGGCTGCCCGGCGAGCAGGGAGGAGATATTTGCTTGGCCAAATATCCCCTCCACCCCTAAAGGCCACCCTGCAAGCCTGGCCTACGGCTCCCCGCCGGTTCCCGTCAGGCCCGAGGCGCGGCTGAACTCGCGATTTGCTAACGTCAAATCGCTCAAACAGGGCAGCCGCTTAAAACCTCGGGCCTGCCACCCGGCGGCAGGCTTGAAGGGACCCAGGGTACGTCGAATACGAGGTTTCCTACGTATTTACGTAACATCTCAACGCACTTACAAAAGATCGTAAACAGACTCTAAGGCTGTTTCGGCCGGCGATGACATTGACGCCCCCGCTCTCGTTTGAGGGCGGGGGCGTCAGATTTTGCGCGTCTTATCACCGACGCGCAGCGGACATGGAACAGGCCTTAGCCCAGCAGCTCTTCTAGCCTCCGCTCGCTGGCGTCGCCCGCGCTCAAGAGCGCGAACAAGCGGTGCAGCGTGGCGCAGATGGCCTCGAGCTGGGCGGCGGAGTAGCGCTCCGCGCGGTAGGTGATGACCAGGCGCAGCGAGCCGTCGTGCGCGTCTTCCATGATCTCGAACTGCAGGCCGAACATGGATTCGCTCTTGTCCGGGTCGATCTGGCGGTAGCGGATCTCGCCGCCGTCCGGGGCCGGCAGCGCGCCGTTGAGCGCGTTGTTGGCGTGAACCTGGATGTAGACGTCGAACAGCAGGCCGTCCGCCGGCGTCATGCCCAGCGCGTTTTGCACCAGTTCCAGCGGAATGTCGGCGTAGGCCATGGAGTCGTTGATGGTCAGGGTCACGTCCTTGAGCAGGCTGCCCAGCGACTGCCGGCGGTCGAAGCGCACCCGGTGCGCCACCATGGTGGTGAAGTAGCCGACGGTGTCGAAATACGCCGCGTCGGTGCGGCCGGAGGACGAGGTGCCGATCACGATTTCCGGCAGATCGCCCAGCTTATGCAGGGCCAGCGCAATGGCGGTGTAGACCACGCTGAACAGCGAGGAATCGTGGCGCTTGGCGAAGGCGGTGATGGCTTCCAGCGCGCCCGGCTCGGGCTTGAACTCCAGCCATTTGGCTTTGAAGCCGGCGGGCTGGTTGGGCGCGGCGGCCGACGCGGCCGGGTCCGGCAGGCGCAGGCCCGGCGTGGCACCGCGCAACATTGAGGTCCAGTAGTCCATGTGGCGCGGGTTGACGCCCTGGCTCTGTTGTTCCAGCGCGAAGGCGTGGAAGGAGGGCGCCGGGGCGGTCCATCGCGGCGCCTGCCCGGCGGCGCGGGCGCGATAGGCCAGCGCCAGCTCGTCCATCATCACATTCAGCGACCATTC
Source organism: Chromobacterium haemolyticum (assembly GCF_009936155.1). NCBI lineage: Bacteria > Pseudomonadati > Pseudomonadota > Betaproteobacteria > Neisseriales > Chromobacteriaceae > Chromobacterium > Chromobacterium haemolyticum. The sequence goes on from NZ_AP019312.1 coordinate 19,907, forward strand.
GTCGATGGCCATGTGGTGCACCAGGAAGGACAAGGTCTGGCGGCCGGTGGCCGGGTGGCGCAGGAAGCGTATCCGCAGCGGCAGTTCGCGGCTCAGGTCGAAGCGGTGGGCGGCTTCGTCGGCCAGCGTCAGCCCCTCGCTCTCGGCGCTGCTCCAGAACCACTTGTAGCCGCCGGTTTCCGCCAGCGGCACGATGCGCTGGAGCGCGGCGCCGTCTTCTTCATGGAAGGTGGTGCGCAGGCTGGCATGGCGTTCCAGCAAGTCCGTGAAGGCCAGGCGGAACAGGTTTTCATCCACCGGGTCCAGGAAATCCAGCGCGAAAGGCAGGTTGAAGATGGTGCCGAAGTCATAGGCGGCGTAGGCGCGCCACAGCGAGGCCTGCGCCAGCGCCAGCGGGGCTTGGCTTACTTCGCCGGACGGCGCGGCCTGGCGGCGTTGTTCGCTGACGGTGGCGCGGGCGGCCAGCGCGGCGGCGGTGGGGGCTTCAAAGAAGTCGTTGAAGCGGATCTGAATGCCGTGCTTGCTTTGCAGGGTGCCGATGATGCGGGTGGCCAGCAGCGAATGGCCGCCGAAATCGAAGAAGTTGTCGTCCGGCCGCATGTCGGGTTCGGCCAGCACGGCGCGCAGTTCGGCCAGGATGACGGCGGCGATAGCGTCCACGCCGTCGGCTGCGGGCTGGCCGGCTGCCGGCGGGCGGTCAGCGGCTTCGCCGGCCTCTAGCGGCGTCAGGGTCAGCGGCCGGCGCGTGGGCTCCAGTTGCTGATAACCCTGGGTCAGCGCGTCCGCCAAGGCGTTGAACGGCTGGGCGGGGTCCAGGATGGGGTGCAGGCTCAAGGCCAGCACGGCGCTGTGCTCGGTATGGATGATCAGGGCCTGGAACGGCGGCTGTGTCGCCGCGTCCCAAGGCGCCGCGCGCAGCGCCTGCAGGCGGTCGGCCAGTTCGGCTTCCTTCATGCGGGGGAAGGCGATGCAAGGATGCCAGCCGTCCACGTGGGATTTGCACAGATCGCCGTCGTCGCTGAACTCGTAACGGGCGTTCAGCTCCGGCCGGGCCTGGATCAGCTGTTGCAGCGCCAGGGTGAGCAGGGCGAGGTCCGTCTGCGGGTCCAGCCGCCAGGCGTCGATGTGGCGGCTCAGGCGTTCCGGGTGCTGCTGCTGCAATAGCCAGCATTGTTCTTCGTGAAGGCTCAGGGACAGGCGCTGCGACGGGATGTCGGGGTGGGGGTGCGACAAGGGTAGTCTCCTTCTGGAATTCAACGGCCAATAATCGTTGCGGGCGGCGACTGGAGTTGCTTGGTGGTCGCCTGTTCTCTAAGGGCGTCGTCGGGAGATGACGGCCCTGGGAATGGGTGCGGCTGGTTTTTGCGATGAGATGTTTACGGCATGGGAGGCGCGGGATTCCGGCCGTTTCAGTCATGGCCCCATCGGGCTGAGAGGGCGCTTATACGTCATGTCTGGCGGCCGTAAACTGGCTTTTCGGCATAATTAATGCAAAAGACATTGTTTGTTTGCGTTGGGTATGACGTATTGACAATGTCGATGATAATAATAAAAATGATTATCATTTGCAAATTCAAGTGAAAAGGAGAGGGGCGTGGACAATGGCCCGATCACTTTTCAGTCGCAATTGCAGAGCTTGTACCTGGATCACCACGGCTGGCTGTGCGGTTTGCTGCAGCGCAAGTTGGGCAATCCAAACGATGCGACGGATCTGGCTCACGACATTTACCTGCACCTCATTCAGAAAGGGCGGATTCCGCCGGCGGATGAATCCCGTTGCCACTTGGCGCAGATCGCCAAAGGCAAGGTGATTGATTTGCTGCGCCGCCGCCGCTTGGAGGCCAGCTATCTGGAAAGCCAGGCCCAGCAGCCGGAGCCGCGCGCGCAGTCGGAAGAGGCGCGCGCGCTGGTGAAGGAGGAGATCAAGGGGGTGGACCTGGCGCTGATGGGCAAGTCGTTCAAGGTGCGCCAGGCGCTGCTGCTGTCCCGGCTCAACGGCATGAGCTACGGCGATATCGCCGCGGAGCTTCAGGTGTCGGTGTCTTCGGTGGAGAAGTACGTTGCGCTGGGCCTGCAAGCCTGCCGGCGCAGCGTGGAGGCCGGCCTGGGGCCGGGCGCGTGCAAGCAACAACCATTAATCCGTGTTGTAGAGGAGTTGTCATGAGTGTTGAGGAAGAGGTTTTGGGAGAGGCCGCCGCCGCCGGGCCTATCGCCCGCGTGTTGGCGCCGATACGCGGCCGGCTGATCGCCGCCGGCCTGCTGGCGGGGCTGGGCGCCATGCTGAGCCTGGCGCCGCTGGCCGGCGTCGCCCATATCGCGCAGCTGGCGCTGGGTCAGGGCGCGGCCGCGCTGGGCGGCGATGATTTGTGGCGGGTGGTGGGCCTGAGCCTGCTCTGCCTGTTTGCCGGCATGACGCTGATCCTGGCCGGCGACGTGGTGGCCCACCTGGCGGACAACCGCATCACCGGCCTGCTGCGCCTGGCCATTACCCGCCGGCTGGCCAAGGTGCCGCTGGGCTGGTTCACCAGCCGCGCCTCGGGCGAGGTCAAGCAGGCGATGCACGACGATATCGGCATCCTGCACAGCCTGACCGCCCATTTCTACACCACGCTGGGGCGCAGCGTGGGCGCGGTGCTGGCGTCCATCGTCTACATGTTTGCGATGGATTGGCGCATGGCCACCGCCTCGCTGCTGCCCTTCCCGCTGTTCTTCCTGTTTTTCGCGCGGGCGCACAAGGCCAGCGCGGCCAATATGGAGAGCTTTGGCGCGGGCATGGCGCGCATCAACAACGCGGTGGTGGAGTTCGTCAACGGCATTCCGGTGGTGAAGGCCTTTGGCGCGCAGCACAAGGCGCACGGCAGCTACCGCGCGGCGATAGACGCCTTCGCCAGCGCTTTCACGGATTTCACCCGGCAGTTGGTCAGCGCAATGGCCAACGCCAACGCCATCATCGCGCCGGTGTCGGTGCTGGGCGTGGTGCTGGCTTTTGGCGCGCTGATGGTGGGCCTGGGCTGGATCGCCCCGGTGGACGTCTTGCCCTTCGCCCTGGTGGCGCCGGGGCTGAGCTCGCCGCTCTTGATGCTGAGCTACATCACTCATGACCTTAACCACGCCACCGGCGCGGCCCAGCGCGTGCACGCGCTGCTGCAGATCCCGGTGCTGGAAACCGCCGCCGGCGCGGCGCGGCCGGCCGACGCCGAAATCCGCGTGGAAGGGCTGAGTTACGCTTATTCCGAGCAAGAGCCGGTGTTGTCCGGCATCGATTTCACGCTGGCTCCCGGCACGGTGACGGCCATCGTCGGCCCCTCCGGCGCCGGCAAGTCCACGCTGGCGCGGCTGCTGCTGCGCTTCTTCGACCCCAGCGCCGGGCGCATCACCCTGGGCGGCGTGGATTTGCGGCAGTTGGACAGCGCGGAGCTGTACCGGCGCATCGGCTTCGTCCTGCAGGACGTGCGCCTGATCCACGCCAGCGTGCGCGACAACATCGCGCTGGGCCGGCCCTCGGCCAGCCAGGCGGAGATCGAAGAGGCCGCGCGCACCGCCAATATCCACGAACGCATTCTCAGCCTGCCGCGCGGCTATGACTCGGTGATTGGCGAGGACGTGCAGTTCTCCGGCGGCGAGGCCCAGCGGCTGAGCATTGCCCGCGCGGTGTTGCTGGACCCGCCGGTGCTGGTGCTGGACGAGGCGACGGCGGCGGCCGACGCGGAAAACGAGGTGAAGCTGCAGCAGGCGCTGTCCGCCTTCGCCCGCGGCCGCACCTTGGTGGTGATCGCCCACCGGCTGGATACGGTGATGCAGGCGGACCAGATCCTGGTGGTGGACAAGGGCCGGCTGATTGAGCGCGGCCGCCATCAAGAGCTGCTGGCGCAGGGCGGCTGCTACGCGCGGCTGTGGGCGCAGGGCCATTACGGCAAGACCGGGGAAGCAGAACAGGAAGGATTGGTGCCGCAATGTTGAAAACTTTTATTCGGCTGCTGGGGGACGATGCGGCCAAATTGCGCCGCTACGCGTGGCTGGCCTTGATTTACAGCCTGCTGTGCGGCGTGACCATCGTGATGCTGGCGCCGGTGCTCAGTCATTTGCTGGCCGGCGAGGCGCGCGCGGCCGGCATGTGGCTGGCGGCGCAGGCGCTGGGCGTGGCGTTGTGCTGGGGCCTGCGGCGCAAGGTGGAAAAAGCCGGCATCGCTGTCGGCATCGCCGTGTTGCAAGGCGGGCGCCACCGGCTGGCCGAGCATGTGGGCAGCCTGCCGGTGGGTTGGTTCAGCGCCGGCAACACCGCCCGGCTCAACCACATCGCCACTCAGGGCATGATGGAAATGGCCCAGCTGCCGGCCCATGTGTTCACTCCGTTGTTTGTCGGCGTGGTGACACCGGTGGTGGTGCTGGGCGCGCTGTTCGCCGTTAATCCGTTGATGGGCTGGGTGGGGCTGGCCAGCCTGCCTTGCCTGCTGCTGGTGTTTGGGCTGACCGCGCGGCTGAGCCAGCGCGCGGACCAGGCTTACCAGCAAAGCACGGCTCAGAGCAGCCAGCGCATGGTGGAGTTCGCGCAGGCCCAATCGGTGCTGCGCGCCTTTAACGGCGAAAGCGGCGGCACGCGTTTTCTGGAGCAGGCCATCGCCCAGCAGCAGCAATCCGGTCGGCATTTGATCCGGTTGTCGGCGCTGTCCTCGGTGCTCAATGTGTGGGCGGTGCAGGCCAGCTTCGCCGCGCTGTTGCTGGTGGCCGCCTTGTGGCTGGGCGACCACGCCGGCCTGGGCCTGACCCCGGCCACGGTGATTCCGGCGCTGGTGGCGCTGATGCTGATGAGCCGCTTCATCGACCCGCTGCTGGACGTGGCCGGCTACAGCGAGGTATTGCGCGGCGCGCGCGGCCAGTTGCAGGCGGTGGCCAAGCTGTTTGAGGTGGCGCCCATGGCGGAACCGGCCCGTTCCGGCGCGCCGGCGGACGCCTCGGTGGAACTGAACCGGGTGAGTTTCCGCTACGGGCCGGAACAGGCGCCGGTGCTGAACGGGCTCAACCTGCGCATAGCGCCGGGCAGCATGACCGCGCTGGTGGGCGCGTCCGGCTCCGGCAAAACCACTTTGCTGCGCTTGATCGCCCGTTTCTTCGATGTGGACCAGGGCGAGGTGAAAGTGGGCGGCGTGGATGTCCGCGATCTGTCCAGCGAGCGGCTGGCCGGCCAGATCAGCCAGATCTTCCAGGACGCCTATCTGTTCCAGGGCAGCATTGGCGACAACATCCGCATCGGCAAACCGGACGCCAGCGACGCCGAAGTGTTGGCGGCGGCCCGGCTGGCCGGGGTGGAGGAAATCATCGAGCGGCTGCCGCAGGGCCTGGACACCGCGGTGGGCGAGGGCGGCGCGCGCTTGTCCGGCGGCGAGCGCCAGCGCATTTCTATTGCACGTGCGCTGATCAAGGACGCGCCCATCCTGCTGGTGGATGAAGCCACAGCGGCGCTGGACACCGAAAACCAGGCCGCCATCGCCCAGGCGCTGGCGCGGCTGCGCGGCAAACGCACTCTGATCGTCATCGCCCACCAGCTGTCCACGGTGGAGATGGCGGACCAGATCGTGGTGTTGGAGGACGGCAAGGTCCGCGAGCAAGGCAGCCATGCCGAGCTGAGCGCGCGCTCCGGTCTCTACGCTCACTTCCTGGAGCAGCGCAGAAGCGCCAAGGGCTGGCGCATCACCGCGGCGCCCGTCGCAGAGGCCGTGTCTTGAAACGACTTGCCTTGCCGCTGCTGCTCTTGGCTTGCAGCGGCCTGTCTTTGATGGTGGGGGCCAAGCAGATGGCCTGGACCGGGCCGCTGGCCCTGTCCGACGACAGTTGGCTGACCCTCACCGCCAGCCGGTTGCCGCGCTTGGCGGCGCTGCTGCTGGTGGGGGTGGGGCTGTCGGTGTGCGGGGTGATTTTGCAGCAGATCGTGCGCAACCGTTTTGTGGAGCCGGCCACCTCAGGCGGGCTGGACGCGGCCAAGTTGGGCATTCTGGTGGGGCTGAGCCTGGTCCCGGAGGCCGGAAACCTGGGACGGATGCTGTTTGCGCTGGCTTTCTGCTTTGCGTCCAGCCTGGTCTTCATCGCCATCATTCGCCGCATCCAGTTCAAGAACACCGTGCTGGTGCCGGTGATAGGGTTGATGTACGGCAGCGTGCTCAGCGCCGTGGCCGAGTTCTACGCCTATCGCCACAACATCCTGCAAAGCATGCAGGGCTGGCTGCTGGGCGATTTTTCCAAGATCGTCGAAGGCAATTACGAGATCGTCTACCTGATTCTGCCCATCGTCGCGCTGGCTTATTGCTACGCCCACCGCTTCACCGTGCTGGGCATGGGCGAGGAGATGGCCGCCAGCCTGGGCCTGAGCTACGCGGCCACCGCGGCGCTAGGCCTGGTGCTGGTGGCGGTGACGGTGGCCGCCACCGTTATCACCGTGGGCGCGATTCCCTTTGTCGGCTTGGTCATTCCCAATCTGGTGGCGCTGCGTTGGGGCGAGAACCTGCAGCGCACGCTGCCCATCGTCGCCGCTTGCGGCGCCTTGTTGATGTTGGTTTGCGACATCATCGGCCGCCTGCTGATCTACCCGTTTGAAGTGCCCATCGGCCTGACCGCGGGCAGCGTGGGCGGCGTCCTGTTCCTGATGATGATTCTATGGAAGCACAAATGAGGGATGCCCTGATCCGCCGCGGCGTCTGGGCGCTGGCGGCGGCGCTGGCGCTGGCGTTCCTGCTGCTGGGCTCCGGCCTGGATTTCGATTACGTGATACCCAACCGGCTGCTGCGCCTGGCCGCCATCGTGGTGGCCGGGGTCTGCATCGCCGTGTCCGCGCTCACCTTCCAGACGCTGACCGGCAACCGCATCCTCACCCCGGCCATCATGGGCTACGAGGCGATCTACCTGCTGCTGCAGTCCCTGCTGGTGATGGCGCTGGGCGCGCACAGCCTGGCGCTGCTGGGCCGCCACGGCAACGCGCTGTTGTCCATCGCGGTGATGCTGGCTTATTCCTGGGCCATCCACCGCGCGCTGTTCCGCAAGGAACGCAATGATCTCTATCTGCTGCTGCTGACCGGCCTGGTGCTAACCATGGTGCTGGGCACTTTTACCCAGTTCATCCAGCTCAAGACCAGCCCGGGCGAGTTCGCCATCCTGCAGGGCTTCAGCTACGCCTCCTTCAACCGGGTTCAGCCAGGGGCGTTGCTGTTCGCCGCGCTGCTGACCGCGGCCGCGGCCTGGCTGGTGAGCCGTCGGCTGGCGGTGCTGGACGTGCTGCTGCTGGGGCGCGAGCAGGCGATCTCCCTGGGCGTGGATTACCCCGGTAATGTGCGCATGCAGCTGGCGCTGATTGCGGTGTTGGCGGCGGTGTCCACCAGCCTGGTGGGGCCCACCGCCTTCATGGGCGTCTTCGTGGCCAACATCACTTACGCGCTGGCGCGGACTTTCCGGCACCGGGTCACGCTGCCCATGGCCTGCGCCATCGCCATCGCCATCTTTATTGCTGCCCAACTGCTGGTGGAGCAGCTGTTCAATTACAAAACCACCGTCAGCATCCTGGTCAACCTGGTCTGTGGAGCCTACTTCCTGGCGCTGATGGTGCGTAGCAGAGGACATGCATGATCACGCTTGAGCGCGTCTACAAGGCCTATGGCGACAAACAGGTGCTGCGCGACGTCAATCTCAGTTTTCCCTCCAAGCAAGTCACCTCGCTGATCGGCCCCAACGGGGCCGGCAAGAGCACGCTGCTGATGTCCATCGCCCGGCTGTTGAAGCCCAGCGCCGGACGCATCCTGATGGACGGGGAGGAGATAGAGCGGATCCCGCTGCGCGGCTACGCCAAGCGCGTGGCCACGCTGCGTCAGCACCCCAATATCGGCCTGCGCCTGACGGTGGAGGAGCTGGTGGGCTTCGGCCGCTTTCCCTACAGCCAGGGCCTGCTGAGCCGGGACGACCGCCGCGCGGTGGACGAGGCGCTGGCCTTCCTGGAGCTGGAACCGCTGCGCGTCCGTTATCTGGACGAGCTTAGCGGCGGCCAGCGGCAGATGGCTTTTTTGGCGATGTGCATCGCCCAGCAGTCCGATTATCTGCTGCTGGACGAGCCGCTCAACAACCTGGACATGAAGCACGCGGTGCACATCATGCAGGCCATACGCCGGCTGAGCGAGGAACAAGGCCGCACCGTGATCCTGGTGGTGCACGACATCAACTTCGCGGCCAATTACTCGGACCACATCGTCGCCATGAAGGCGGGCGCCGTGCACGGCTGCGGCCCGGTGGCGGAGGTGGTCACCCAGGCGCGGCTGCGCGACCTCTACGGCCTGGCCGTGGACATCCTGCCCAGCGAGCGCGGCTTCGTCTGTAATTACTTCAACCCTACCCCCACTGGAGAACCCGTATGAGCAACGATAAGAAGCCGCGCGCGCGCGCGGCCCTGCTGGCGCTGGCCGTGGCCGGCGGCCTGCTGGGCTGCGACGCCCGTCAGGCGACATCCGAAACCGCCGCCGCTCCGACGACCCAGGCCGCCTACGCCCCGGTCACCGTCAAGCACGAACTGGGCACCACGCAGATCAACAAGCGGCCGGAGCGGGTGGTGGCCTTCGACATGAGCGAGCTGGACGCGCTGGATCAGCTGGGCGCGCCGGTGGCGGGCATCTCCAAAGATTACGTGGCAGGCTTCCTGAAGAAGTACGAGCAGGATCCCAAGGTGATGGACGTGGGCACCACCATCCAGCCCAATCTGGAGCGGCTGCACGCGCTCAAGCCGGACCTGATCCTGATCTCCCCGCTGCAGGCGCAAAGCTATCCGGAGCTGAGCCGCATCGCGCCGACGCTGCATTACGACATCGACCTCAACAACCGCCCCGGCCATACCCTGGACACGGCCAAGGAGCATTTGCTGACCCTGGGCCGGATTTTGGGCAAGGAGGCGCTGGCGCGCGAGAAAGCCGGCGAGATCGACGCCAAGATCAAGCAGGTGCGCGAGGTGACCGCCGGCCGTCCGGAAAAGGCCTTGATCGTGCTGCACAACAACGGGGCCTTTACCTCCTACGGCGTGCGTTCGCGCTACGGTTACATCTTCGACACCCTGGGGGTGAAGCCGGCCAGCAACGAGACCAGCAGCGGCCTGCACGGCCAGCCTATCTCCAATGAATTCATCCAGCAGGCGGACCCGGACATCCTGTACGTGATAGACCGCACCGCGGTAATGGAGCGGCGTCCGGCCTTGAATCTGAAAACCCTGGACAACCCGCTGCTGCGGCAGACCAAGGCCTGGCGCAAGGGCAAGGTGATCTTTGCCGACGCCGAAACCTGGTATCTGTGCACCGCCAGCCTGAGCTGCCTGAACCGGATTGGGGATGAGGTGATCAAGGGCTACCGTAGTTAAACCGGACGTGGCGCGGGAGGCTTGACGATGTGCTATCAAAAATGATTTTCATTTCTATTTGAGGGTTTGGCACTTTGCTTCGGAATACATAGTGAAGTGAAACAATCTCCTCACGTAGAAAGGAACTTGGATGTTGAGTCAGAAACGGTCGGCCTCCCCCATATCAACTACACGCCGACTCGCGCCGCAATCCGCCTTCCCGCTGAATAAACTTCTCTCCGCCACCCGCCTGGCCCTGATGGTGGGCTTTGGCGGCATGGCCTTGGCTCCTGCCGCGCTGGCGCAAGGCACGGACGCCGCGCCGGCCAAGGCCCAGGCGGGCAACAGCGCGCCGGAACGGCTGGAGCCGGTGGTGGTGCAAGGCCGCCGCGTTTACGCCGGCGGCCAGCTGGCCACCGATAGCCGAGTGGGCGTACTGGGCAATCTGGACGTGATGGACACGCCGTTCAGCACCATCAGCTACACCGAGGACTATGTGGCCAATCAGCAAGCGCGTGAGATAGGCGCGCTGATCGGCGCCGCCGATCCCTCGGTCCACGTGGCCAGCAAGGGCACCATCCTCGAGAAATTCAATATCCGCGGCTTTCCCACCTCCGCCAACGATATGACCTTCAACGGCTTGATCGGCATGGCGCCCAATCTGCGCGGCTCCACCGAGATGGCGGCGCGGGTGGAAGTGCTGAAGGGGCCGTCCACCCTGCTCAACGGCATGCCGCCGGAAGGCAGCCTGGGCGGCAGCGTCAACATCGTGCCCAAGCGCGCGGGCAACACGCCGCTGACTTCCATCACCGCGACTTATGAATCCGACAATATGCCCGGCGTGCACGTGGATGCGGGCCGGCGCTTTGGCGACAAGCAGCAATGGGGCGTGCGTTTCAACGGCGTTTACCGCAACGGCGACACCGCGGTGGACAAGCAGAAACAGGGCATGAACCTGGCCTCGCTGGGCCTGGACTGGCGCGGAGAACGCGCCCGCGTCTCGCTGGATCTCTACCACCAGCGCGAGAAGATGGACGGCATCAACTACTTCGGCATCTTCTCCATCGCCCCGGGAGTGACGCAGCTGCCCACGCCCAAGAAGGGCGATTACCAGTTTGCGCCGGATTGGGCCACCAATACCAACACCACCCAGGTGGCCTTGCTGCGCGGGGAGTACGAGCTGAGCGACGCGCTGACCCTGTACGGCGCTTATGGCCATCGCAAGGCGGACTTCGACGCCACGATCACGCGCGACACCCTGCTCAATAACGCCGGCGATCTCAGCGTGGGCGTCTACCGCCTGGTGAACGAGGGCACGCAGAAATCCGGCGAGGCCGGCGTGCGCGGTCACTTCGACACCGGCAAGATTCAGCATAAGTGGTCGCTGGCGGCCACGCGCTTCACCTCCGAGCGCAGCTACCGGGATGGAATGGGCCCAAGCTTCACCACCAATTACTATGCGCCGTCCTTCGGGCCCAAGCCGACGTTCCGGTTTATGGGCAGAAGCGTTGAGGACAAGCTGGGCAGCATCGCCCTGGTGGACACGCTCTCCTTCATGGACGGCAAGGTGCAGTGGACGGTGGGCACGCGGCGTCAGAATGTGCAGAGCAGCAACTACAACGCCGCCGGCGCGCAAACCTCCAACTACGACCAAAGCCGCTGGTCTCCGGCCACTGCCTTGCTGGTCAAGCTATCGGAACAGCTCTCGGTTTACGGCAACTACATCCAGGGTCTGAACCAGGGCGGCGTGGCGCCGGACACGGCCAAGAACGCCGGCGAAAGCCTGCAGCCGTATCAGACCGAGCAGTATGAACTGGGCGCCAAGCTGGATTGGGGCGGCCTCACCCATAACCTGAGCCTGTTCCAGATCGCCCGGCCCAGCGCTTACACCAGCCCGGACAGCAATGTCTTTGGTGTGTACGGCGAGCAGCGCAACCGAGGTTTGGAGTGGAGCTTCTGGGGCGAGGCCAGCCGCGGCCTGCGCCTGATGGGCGGCGCGTCTTACACCAAGGCCGAGCTGACCAAGGCGCTGGATCCGGCGCATCTGGGCAAGCAGGCCACCGGCGTGCCCAAGGTGATGGCCAAGCTGGGCGTGGAATACGACATCGCCGCTCTACCGGGCCTGACTGCCACCGGCAACGCCCAGTACGTGGGCGAGCGCTTTGTTCGCGACAACAACCAGCTGTCCTTGCCTTCCTACACCCTGTTTGACCTGGGCGCGCGTTACACCACCAAAGTGGCGGCCAAGGAAATCACCCTGCGCGCGACGGTGCAGAACGTCGCCAACCGAGCTTACTGGGTAGGGTCGTGGAGCGGCGGCGACGGCAGCGGCTTGTCCGGCGGCCTGGGCGCGCCGCGTACCTTGCTGCTGTCCGGCACTTTGTCGTTCTGAGGCTCTGCTTGCGATCCGCTGCGCGTCGCGGGATTTCGCTTGAGCGGTGGTTTCCGCTTTGGGCCGTCTTGGCTCGCGAGAGCGTGAGCCGGCGCTAAGCGCGCAGGGAAGCTAGTCAACGCCGCGGCTTCGGCCGCGGCGTTGTCGCGTCTGATGCCGGCTTACCAGCGCGCGCGCTTGAACAGGCTGAGCCGGTTGATGCGGAACAGACGCGCCGGGCGCTGCTTGCCGCCCAGGAATTCTTCGGTGGCCTCCAGTATGGCGGCCTCGTCCGCGTATTCGCCGGGCTTTGCGTCGGTTACTTTGATGCCCAGCCGTGAGCGGAAGGTGCCGCGGGACACGGTTTCGCCAAAGATCTGCTCGTAAGTGCGCTGAAGCTGGGTGAGGGTGAACAGCTCCGGCAGCAGCCAGCAGGGCAGGGTGGAGTAGCTGGCCTTGTTGCGTACCCGCTGCACCGCTTCCCGCACCTGCTCCGCGTGGTCGAAGGCCAGCTCCGGCAACTGGTCCACATCGTAAAAGTGGAACACGCCGTCGCCGGCGTCCCGCAGCTGCTGCAGCGGGATCAACGCCACATGGGCGATGGCCACCGACCAGCCGCGCGGATCGCGCCGCGGGCCGGCGAAGGTGCGCAGCTGTTCCAGATAGCGGGGTTCCAGTCCGGTTTTGTCGCGCAACACGCGCATGGCGGTGGCTTCGCAGCTTTCGTCCTCGTCCACATGCACATAGCCGCCGGGCAGCGCCAGCTGGTGTTGGCAGGGGGCATGTTGGCGACGGTGCAGCGCCACTTGCAGGCCGGTGGCGCCCAGGGTGAGCAGGACGATGTCCACGCTGACGGCGGGCGCGGGGCGAGAGGTGCTCATAGGCAGTCTCCGGTGTGGTTTTACGATATTTTCCGCCATATAGTTGCAAAACTCAACTAAGGTCATTTATACTGCGCGCATGTTAGTTGAAATTATCAACTAAGTAAGCCAACACAGCGCAGGAGTCGGCATCATGTTCAAGGTTTTCGCGGTTTCTCAGCAGGGCGCCAGCCAGCCGCTGGCTTTTCAAAGCACGGTGTTTCCCGGTGGGGAAGTGCAGGTGTCGGTGGAGCTGGATGCGCCGGCGGAAGCCTTGCGGCTGCATGCCCACCTGCCCGACGCGCAAGCGGTGATGACCTTGCTGATGCTGAGCGACGCGTTGCGCCGCGCTTATCCGGGCCGGCCGCTGGCGCTGCATCTGCCTTATGTGCCGTATGCGCGTCAGGACCGGGTAGCCAATCCCGGCGAGGCGTTGAGCGCCAAAGTGTTTTGTCAGTTGATCAACGCCCAAGGCTACAGCCGGGTGGTGATCCAGGATCCGCACAGCGATGTGGTGACCGCTTTGCTGGACCGGGTGGAAGTGGAGGACCCGTTGCCGGCGCTACGTCGGGTGCTGGAGCGGGTAGGCCCGGCGGCGCTGGTGGCGCCGGATGCCGGCGCGCGCAAGCGAGTACTGAAGCTGGCGCGGGAGTTGGGCTGCGAGGCGGTGTTGGCGGACAAGGTGCGGGATACCCAAAGCGGCCGCATCAGCGGCACCCAGGTGACCGGCCCCTTGCCGGCGCTGCCGCTATTGGTGGTGGACGATATCTGCGACGGCGGCCGCACCTTCACCGAGCTGGCCAAGGCGCTGCGCGAACGCCAGCGGGAACAGGGGCTGGACGCGCCGCTGCACCTGTACGTGACCCACGGCATTTTCAGCCATGGCCTGGAACCGCTGCTGGCGCATTACCAGCAGGTGTTCAGCCGCAATAACTGGACTGCGGATACCCGCTGCCAGCTGGTTTGACTTACACATTAGATAGGGAATACATCATGAACGCCCCCATTCGCCCCCTGGCCCGTGAACTGAACCAACTGCAGCCGTTCAATCTGGCGGACTTCTACAAAACCGGCCATCCATCCATGTATCCGGCGGCCACCACCAAGCTGGTGGCCAATTTCACCCCGCGCTCGGCCAAGTACGCGCCGGTGCTGCCGGAGCTGTTCGACAACAAGGTGGTGTGGTTCGGCCTGCAGGGCTTCATTCAGCAATACCTGATCGACTTGTTCGACCAGGAGTTCTTCCGCCAACCGCGGGACAAGGCGGTGCGCAAATACCAGCGCCGCATGGACACGGCGTTGGGTGCGGGCGCGGTGCCAGCAAGCCGGCTGGAAGCGCTGCACGCGCTGGGTCATCTGCCGCTGGAGATTCGCTCCCTGCCGGAAGGCGCGCGGGTGGATATCAAGGTGCCGCCGGTGATCTTCAGCAATACGCATCCGGACTTCCCCTGGGTGGCCACCTATTTTGAAACCCTGTTCAGCTGCGAATCCTGGAAGCCGTCCACAGTGGCCACCATCGCGTTTGAATTCCGCAAACTGCTGGACTATTTCGCTCGCCTCACCGGCAGCGCCCCGGAGTTCGTCAATTGGCAGGGGCATGACTTCTCCATGCGCGGCATGAGCGGGGTGCACGACGCCATGCGCTGCGGCGCCGGCCATCTGCTGTCCTTCACCGGCACCGACACCATTCCGGCGCTGGACTATCTGGAGGACTTTTACGACGCGGACGCGGAGCGGGAACTGGTGGGCGGCTCCATCCCGGCGTCGGAACACAGTGTGATGGCGCTGCGCATCCTGTTGACGCTGCAGCGGCTACGCCGCGACCCGGCCCACGCCGGGCTGGAGGAGGGAGCGCTGCGCCAGCTGGCGGAGCGGGAAGTGGTGCGCGAGTTCGTTAGCCAGGATTATCCGCAGGGCATGGTGTCCATTGTCAGCGACACCTTTGATTTCTGGAACGTGGTCACGGTGATTGCCCGTGAACTGAAGGACGATATCCTGGCGCGGCGGCCGGACGCGCTGGGCAACGCCAAGGTGGTGTTCCGCCCGGACTCCGGCGATCCGGTGAAAATCCTCACCGGCTACCGCGACGACGAGCTGGTCCGTGTTGACGGCCTGCCGGCGCGGGACGCGGACGGCGCGTACACAGCGCTGAGCGGCGGCCTGCGGGTGACGGAGGCGGAGCGCAAGGGCGCGGTGGAGTGCCTGTGGGAGATTTACGGCGGCACGGTCAGCGCCGCCGGCTACCGGCTGCTGGACAGCCACGTGGGCCTGATCTATGGCGACTCCATCACCCTGCCGCGCGCCCGCGCCATCCTGCGCCGGCTGGCGGCCAAGGGTTTCGCCTCCGGCAATGTGGTGTTCGGAATCGGCAGCTTTGTCTACGGCATGAACTCGCGGGACACCTTCGGCTACGCGCTGAAGGCGATTTACGCGGAGGTGGACGGCGAGGCGGTGGATATCTACAAGGACCCGGCAACGGACGACGGCACCAAAAAATCCGCCAAGGGCCTGCTGCGGGTGGAGCGTGAGGGCGATCATTACGTGCTGCATCAGCAACAGACGGCGGAGCAGGCGGAAGGCGGCGAGTTGCGGCCGGTGTTCCGCGATGGCCAGCTGCTGTCGCGGCAATCGCTGGCGGAGATCCGGCAGCGGCTGATGGCCTCCTGGCAGTGTCCGGAGCCGGGCAGCATTCGTTGGAGCGTGGAGGACTGAAGCCGCCGCGTCGCGTTTCCAGGCCGGGCGGCATGCCCGGCCTTTTGCGTCGCCGTAGGCTTAATCAAAGCTCAACTCCACGGTGGCGGCGGCATTGACCTCGCCGGGCTGGATGGGGGCGCCGTTGACGGCGTAGCGCACCACCATGGGCAGCGCGTGCTGTTGCCTGGCCGCCAGGCTGGTGAACTCGGTGCCCAGTACATACGCACCGGTTTCGCCCTGGCGCTGCAGCTCCAGTCCAATGCCCTGGGCGTTGTTTCGCCCGCCGGCGATGCTCAGCAGCGTGCCGGTGTTCCCTCGCGCGTTGGCGTCGCTCAGCCTGGCGCGGATGCTGGTGCCGGGCGCGCAGTCCAGATCGATGTTGAACTGCTTATCGCCGGCGCGACCGGTGCCGGCGAAGTCGAGGGTGCTGACGTCGGGCAGGCGGACAGTCTGGCTGGCGTTGCGGAACGAGCAGCCGATGGCTTTGATCGCGGAGGGGTTGAACGCATACATGTAGAGCGGCTGGTTGTAGATGTGTCCTCCCGGCGGGGCGCTGTAGTGCATGGCGTAATGCATGGGCGCAAGCACCCGGCTTGTGATATTGCCGGTCTTGATCAATTCGAAGGTGTCCTCGAGCATCGTTTTCTTCTTGTAATGAATGCCTCGGCGGTTGGTGTCGCTTTTATTGAGTGGCCCCTTGGAGAAGACTTGCGAGGTACTGGTGTTGTGGTTGTGGTTGCTCCAGCGGATGCCTATGCCCTCGGTTTTGGTATTTCTGACATGGCTCACCGAGGATTTGCCATGGTCTTGATTGCTGGGGGACACATGGACTTTCCAGGAGTAGTCCTGTCCCCGACCCAGCTTCAAACCGGTTGAGTTGCAGGAAATTTCTGTTTTGACTCTGGCCGTGGCCAATACCGTGCCGTTTGGCGCATCCCGTAACACCGTAATCTCGTTGGGGAAAGGCTGGGTCACGCTAGAGGTTGCGGAGCAAGTGGCATGAATGTGGTTGGCAATACCGCTTAGCACGAGCAATAGCAGCAATTGGACTCGTGGTAGGTGCGAACAAGTGCTTTGGGGAAGTTTCTGGCGTTTCATCTGATGACTTTCAATGGCAGGCGAGGGTTTGCCGCTGGTAATGCCGCCCCGGCTTGGCTGGCGGCAGCTTATAGCGAGCGGTGCAGCCGCCGTCGCTCCATTTCACGGCCAGCAGGCCTTGCGGCTGCGTGAGCAAGAGTAGCGTCCGGCCTTGCGGGTCCGCGATGCCCAAGGGCCGGCCGGCGGCGTCTTCTACGCTGGCGCCAAACGGCACAGCGCTGCCGTCGCGGCGACGCAGACTGAATTGAACGCGGCGTCCGCTGCGCGCCTTGAACACGGCCTTCACCACCGCGCCGCGGCGCGGCACCACTTGCTTGACGCTGTCTTCCAGCTCCAGCGCGGCGCCCAGCTTGCGGCTGTTCAGGCTCAGGCTGTTGGCGCGGTAAGGCTGAGCGTCGGCGCGCACGGTATAGCCGTTGCCGCCCAGGCCGGCGGCGCCGTCCACTTGCA
Source organism: Chromobacterium haemolyticum (assembly GCF_009936155.1). Classification (NCBI taxonomy): domain Bacteria; kingdom Pseudomonadati; phylum Pseudomonadota; class Betaproteobacteria; order Neisseriales; family Chromobacteriaceae; genus Chromobacterium; species Chromobacterium haemolyticum. The sequence continues at coordinate 36,735 of NZ_AP019312.1, forward strand.
GCAGGGCGAAGGTGTCGCCGACTGCGCAGCTGAGGTTGACGCCGCCGGCGTGGACGACAACGGCGCCGCTGGCGCCCAGGCTGGCGGATTGATGGTTGCGCGCTGTGCTGTAAGCGGCGCTCAGCTGCGCGACATCGCCCTGATGGACGCCGCTGGCGCTCAGGCTGGCGCCGCCCTGGCTGTCGCGGCTCACGGAGACGGTGTAGCTGTCGGCCTCGCCCAACTGGCCGCTGAGGCTGGTGTGCAGCGCGTTGCGGCCAAGCTGGGCGCTGAGCTGCGGGGCGCGTCTCCCAGTGTCCAGCGGCAGGCTGAAGCCCAGCATGATCTGGCTGGAGCCTTGGCCGCGGCCGTCGCGGCTCCGGCTGAGGCTGAGGTGGTAGTGAAACTGTTTCCAGCGATGGCTGTAAGCCAGGTTGAGGCTGTGGCTGGCGCCGGGCCGGCCCCAATAGTTCTGCCGGCTTAGGCTGAGATAAAGGCTGCCGCGGCGGCCCTCCCGGCCCAGTGTTTGTTGGGCGCTGAGGTCTATCCGGGCGCGCGCGCGGTGTTGGTTGGCGCGCCGGGCCAGGTCCGCCGCGTGGTCATTGAAGCTGCGGTAGCCGGCGGTGGAGTAGCGGTAAGCGGCCAGGGTGAGCTGGGTCTGGGTGCTGGGCAGGGCCTTGTGGTACAGCAGGCGCAGGCTTTGCCCCTGGCTGCGCCCGCCTTGGGCGCGGCTGAGGGATTGGCTCAGGTCCAGCGACAGCGCGCCCAGCGGCGTGTTGGCGCCCAGGCCCAGGTTGACTGCCTGGAAGCGCGGCGAGAGCTGGAAGCCGGCGGCCACCGTGCTGTCGTCGCTGAGGCCGTAAACCAGCGCGCCGGCGGCCAGCCCGGGGCGGGCCGCTTCGCCGCCCTGGTACTGGCCCAGCGCGGCGTGGTATTTCCAGCGGCCTCGGGCCTGCATCAGCGGCAGGCTGGAGAAGCTTTGATGGCTGACGCGGCGGCTGCCGTCGGCTTCGGTCACTGTGATTTCCAGTTCGCCGTTGGAGCCGGAAGGGGCGATGTCGGTGAATTCGAACGGGCCGGGAGGCACGTCGGCGCGGTGCAGCACATAGCCGTTCTGACGCACTTCCACCGTGGCCTGGCTCTGTGCCTGGCCGCGGACCACCGGTCGGTAGCCGCGCTCGCTGTCCGGCAGCATGGCCTCGTCCTGGCTCAGTTGCGCGCCGCGAATGCGCACGCTGTCGAACAAGACGGCGTCGGTGTATTGCTCGCCCAGCGTCAGTTGGCTGCGCAGTGCGGTGATGTCGCGTTGCAGCAGGGTGCGGTTGCTGCGTATCTCTGCGGCTTGGCCCGTATTCCAACTGAGGGTGGCGTCGTTGCGCAGCCGCCAGTCACCCAGGTTGAGCCCGTTTTGCAGGCCGAGATAAAACTGACGGCTGGCGCGGCCATCCTGGCCACGGCTGTATTGGCTGCTCAATTGATAATTGGCGTAAGCGGCGTTGACGCCGGCGTCCCATAGCGTCGGGTCGACATAGCCGTCGGCGCGGCGCAGTAGATGGGCCTGAGGCACGCTCAGCTCAAGTTGCAGCCGGGTGGAGTCGTAGCGTACTTGCGCATGCTCCAGGCGCCGGGGCAGATCCACGCAGACCTCGTCGCCGGCACGGGACGCGGGCAGTTTGACGCCCAGCTTGCGCAGCAACGCGGCGTCCAGGCAGGGGCGCACTTTGCCGTCCGGCTCCAGGCGGAACAGGATGTCGCGGCGGTCGGCCAGTTGATGGTTGAGCAGGATGTCCACGCGATAACTGCCGGGCAGGATGTCGTTGCCCGCGTTCAGTACCGCTTTGAGATCCGCCGCTTGTCCGTCCAGCTTCAGAAAGCGGGTGTTGAAGGCCGGTGCGTCCGCCGCCAGCGCTTGCGCGCAGGCGAGCAGCCAGCAGGCGCAGGCCAGCGAAGGCGCGGCGTTGCGGCGGGCATGGGGCATCAGCGGCTTGCTTCTCATCGTCTCACGGTACAACGGTCGGCTCAGGGCTCCAGCCGGCGCGGCTGAGCGGGCGCTACGCCTTGCAGCTGGGCTTCAAAAGCCTGGTTGGCGCCAAAGTCGTTGATGATCTGGTAGCGCAAGCGCGCATCGTTTGCGGTGTCGGCGGGCAGTGGCCATTGTCCGCCGGTGCCGGGTGCCAGCATTTGGGCGCGGCTGATTTCCTTGGATTTGCCGCCGGAGAGCAGGGTCAGGCCGGTCACGGTCACGTGGTAGCGGCTGGGGTTGTCCGCTTGCAGCCAGCTGTTGCCGCGCTCGCGCCGCAGCCGCCAACGCAGGCGTTCCGGCGCTTGCAGCGCGTCGCCGTCCAGGCCCGGCGGACGGTAGAACACCTTGACGCGCTGGCGTACCGCCAATTGCAGCACATTGCCTTTCCCGGCTGCCTGAGGGATTTCCTGCACATTGAGCCAGAAGGCGGTTTCCTGTTGATGGGACGCGCCGGCGCCGGCGTAGAGGATGCGCAGCAATTGCTCCTGCCCGGCCGGCAGCCGCGTCAGCGGCGGGGTGATGGCGAAGGGCAGCTCGGCCTTGTCGCCGTCCAGCGCTTCCAGCCAGGATTGCACCAGGATGTCCGCGCCGTCGTTGCGCACGGTGACGGCGGCTTCCGGATGCGCGCCGTCGAAAATGACGCGGGTGCCGTTGAGGCTGATGCCGGCGTTGGCGTGGGGCATGGCGAGCCAGGCCGCCAAGCCGGCGGCTTGCAGCAGGGGGTTTTCATGATGGGAGTCCTGAAAATAGACAACGGCGGGAAACCCGCCGCTGTGGGTGGAAGCGAGGAGGGCTTAGTCGTAGCTCAGTTCGAAGGGGAGGTCGGCTGTGACAGTGCCTGCGGTCATGCTGGTGCGCAAAGCACCGGTGGTGACATAGACGGCGTCGAGATCAATGGCTTCCGAGCCATTGAGAGTTGCTTTGGTGAGAACAACGTCCTTGCTCAGGTCCAGCGGAGTGCCGCCTTTATAGACGGCGACGCCCACGCCTTCGGCATTTCCGCCGCCTATGGCATTAGCCAGGGCGGTCGTTTGGCCGTCAAACTTCGAGCCTGGAAGCGCTGTGAATTTGGCTTCTACATTGTTTGCACTGCTGCATTCGATTTTGATCTGAAAAGTCTGTTTCACCAGCGGTACTTGACCCAGGTCTACGATTTTGTCCATGGAGATGGCAGGCATGTTAACGGTGAGAATGGGCGCGATGTCCATGCCGCTTCTTGTCGCACCGGTGCCGCTAACTACTTTGCAGGTGGGAGCGGTTACGCTGCCGGTGAAATGGATGCTGCCCTTTTGGGGGACGATGGCGGCTTGAGACGCCAGCGGAAGCGCGGCGGCAAAGACGGCCGCCAGGGCCAGCAGGCTGTGTTTTGGTTTCATGGTGGTCTCCAATGGTTGCGGCGCGCAGGTGCTTGGCCTGGGCCTTGAGTGGAGACGGCATGATAAAAACACATTCAATTCAGGTCTTTAGCCTGACTTTGAGTGCTTCTTACCTTTTCTTACCAAGCCATAACTTTTCTTGTTTGGACTTTTTGATGTCGCCAAACAAGGTTTAAGCCGTTCAGGGGATTGATAAGAGTTTCAACCTGTCCTTTTGGCCAGTTTGGTGAAAATGGCAATTTTATTGGATTGTCCGCTAAGTGCCGGTTATCTAAAATGTTTTGCTCAAATTTTGTCATCCCACCCTCATTACGCCTCGCGGCACTTATCCGCAGACCTGGCCACAGCCCGTCGCCATGAGTGCTTTGCCTAAGGCCGGTTTGGGGGTGTTTTTATTTTGGATAGTTCGACGGATCGCCCCATGGACCTCAGCACCCTGCTCGCCAGCTTCGCCTCCGCCTTCAACCAGGACCAGCGCCTGCTCACCCTCAGCCTGGGCGACGGCAGCGTGGCGGCCGAGCAATTGCTGCCGCTGAGTTTGGCCGGCGAAGAAGGCGTGTCCCGGCCTTACGCCTACCAGCTCACCTGTCTGTCTCCGGACGGCGCGATCGAACTCAAGACCCTGCTCGGCTTGCCAGCCCGCATTGGTATCCTGGACGCCGCCGGCGCGGAGAGCTTGCGTTGCGGCGTGGTGTCCAAGGTGGAAAGCCTGGGCTCGGACGGCGGCTTCAGCCGTTACCAGCTGACCATAGAGCCGCCGTTCGCGCTGCTGCGTCATCGCGTCAGCTCGCGGGTGTTCCAGGACCTGACGGTGCCGGACATCGTCAAACAGATCCTGGCCGAGCATCAGCAGGCCAACCCGGTGTTCGCCCGGGTGCAGACGCTGGACTTCAAGACCGGCGCGGCGTCCCCGCGCAGCTACTGCCTGCAATACCGAGAATCCGATTACGACTTCATCGTGCGGCTGCTGCACGAAGAGGGTTATGCCTGGCGCTTCGATCACCTCGATGGCGAGGTACCACAAGTGCGGTTGGTCGCCTTCGACGACCCCTACAGCCTGCCGCCGGCCGGCGTCGAGCGCGTGCGTTTCCACCGCAGCGACGCCACCGAGGCCGAGGACGGCCTGACCGAGTGGAACGCCCTGCGCCAGATCGTCCCCGGCGCGGTGGCGCTGGCCAGCTTCGACTACCAACCCGTCAGCACCCAGCACAGCGGCGACGACAGCCGCATTGATCAAGGCCAGAACGGCAAGGCGCTGCAGTCTTCCTTGCACGACTACGACCCGCAATCGCTGTACTACGCCGGCGACGCCGACCAGCTCAGCCACTACGCCCAACTGCGCCAGCAGGCGCATGACCTCAAGGCCAAGCAATTCAGCGGCGGCGGCTCGGTGCGCGGCCTGGCCGCCGGCCAATGGTTTCGCCTGGACGACCACCCGGCCCACGACGGCGACAGCAGCGAACAGCGCGAATTCGTCGTCACCCGCCAAACCCTGAGCGCGCGTAACAACCTGCCGGCGGACCTCAAAGCGCTGGCAAAAGCAGAGGACGCCCAACCCTTCCGCGCCGAGTTCGACGCTCAGCGCCGCGGCGTGCCGCTGACCCCGGCCTATGCCCACACCGAACTGGCCAAGCCCAAATCCCGTGGCGTGCAGACCGCCACCGTGGTCGGCCCCCAAGGTGAAGAAGTGCATACCGATCAGCACGGCCGCATCAAAGTGCAATTCCACTGGCAACGGCCGGACGAACACCCGAGCATCGGCGCCAACCTGGACGACACATCCTCCTGCTGGCTGCGCGTGGTGATGCCCAGCGCCGGCGCCGGCTGGGGCCACCAATTCATTCCGCGCATCGGCCAGGAAGTGCTGGTCGACTTCATCGAAGGCGACATCGACCGCCCGGTGATCACCGGCGTACTCTACAACGGCAGCCACCCGCCGCCGGACTTCAGCGGCGCCGGCGCGCTGCCGGCGAATAAAACTCTGTCCGGCATCAAATCCAAGGAACACCAGGGCGGCCAGTACAACGAACTGCTGTTCGACGACACCCCGGGCGAGGTACGCGCCAAGCTATCGAGCGAACCCGGCAAGACCCAGCTTAACCAGGGCTTCCTGACCCACCCGCGCAGCAACGGCAAGGCCGAAGCGCGCGGCGACGGCTTCGAACTCAGAACCGACAGCCACGGCGCCATCCGCGCCGGCCACGGCCTGCTGCTGAGCACCGAAGCGCAGAACGGTGCGTCCGGCAAGCAACTGGCGCGCGAACAGGCGCAAAGCCAACTGGACGCGGCGCTGGGCCTGAGCCAGAGCCTGGGCGAGACCGCCACCGGCCAGCAGGCCGACACCATGGAAACCGGGCCGGACAAGGTCAATCCGGACAACAGCAAGGCGGGCAAAGGGGATAAGGGGCATTTACAGCAGCAGGCGGCCGCGCTGAAAGCCTGGGAAGCCGGCTCCAATACTGACAAGGACGGCAAAACCGCCAAGGAGCAGACCGGCCGCCAGCCCTTGATCGTGCTGTCCGCGCCGGCCGGCATCGCCAGCCTGAGCCAGCAAAGCCAGACCGTGGCGGCGGGCACCAATCTGGACCTAGTGGCGCAGCGCGACACCAACCAGACCAGCGGCCGGCGCTGGATTCACAATGTGGGCCAGCACATCAGCCTGTTCGTCACCGGCCTGCAAGACAAGATCGCGTTGAAGCTGATTGCGGCCAAGGGCAAGATCCAGGTGCTGGCGCAGAGCGACAGCATCGAGGTGACCGCGGACAAGGATGTGACGGTGACGTCCTGCAAGGAAAGAATCACCGTGGCCGCCAAACAGGAAATCCTGCTCAACGTCAGCGGTGGCGCTTACATCCGCATCGCCGGCGGCAATATCGAGCTGCATTGCCCGGGCAAGGTGTCGGTGAAAGGCGCCAGCCACCAGATGAGCGGGCCGGCGCAAATGACGGTCACGCATCCGGATTACCCGCAAAGCATTCCCAGGATGCCGCTGTCGCTGCGGCTGGATCAATCGCCGCAAGGCGGCAACAGCAGCTGGACCGGCATGCCCTATACCCTGCATGCCGACGGCGGCGAGGTGGAGCGCGGCATCATTGACGAAAGCGGCCACCTGGCGGTCAAACATGCGGTCACCACGCAAAAATACACGGTGGAGCTGGCCAACGGCGTCAAGTTCGATATCCCGGTGGCCAATGAACTGAGCAAGCCAGACAAGGGCGCGCTGGCCAATGCCGGCTTCCATAAAGTGGTGGCCGGCGGCGCGCCGCCGGACGGCCGCGTGGAGCCGGACGAGCATGTGCGCGCGCGCTACCACCGTTTGCTTAATGGCGAGGCCGATGCTTCGCCGGCAGGAGAATAATAATGAGCGCGAACACGATAGTCTCCCCGATCTGCGTCAAAGAACCGCTGCGGGCCAATTTGACCCTGCCCTGGTTTTTGCAGACCAGCGAATACGCGCCGCATGAGGGCAGCTTCCAGCCCCTGGTCAACGGCGAGGCGGCGTTTGCCTCGGTGCATTACGCCATCGCCAAGGCCAAGAAAAACGTCAGCATCATCTGCTGGGGCTTCCAGCCGTCCATGTACTTCGTCCGCAAGGGCGCCGACACGGTGAAGTACGCGGACATCGCGGAAGCCGTGCCGGCGCAGATAGGCAAGTTGCTGGAGCACAAGGCCAAGCAGGGCGTGCAGGTGCGAGTGCTGTGTTTCGCCTCCAAGCCGGCCGGCCTGTACGTCAACAGCACCGGCGCCACGGTGGATGAGTCGCAAACGCCGGGGCGCTGGGAGGTGGGCATCAAGGACAAGCCGGCTTATGAAACCCCGGAGCAGTATAAATACGATTCGCAGTGGTATTCCTGGTATGACGAGGATCAGCCAGCGGCCGGCGCCACGGACAAGGAAGTGCGGGACCAGTTTCACAAGGATATTCCCAGCAAATACCTGCATTTCCGCAGCCGCGGCTTTGGCCCGTATACCCGTACCCATATCGCGACGCAGGATTACGACGACAAGGGCTTGAAAAAAAGAACCAAGACCGCCTTATCGATAGGTCCCAGCCATCACCAGAAAATGGTGCTGGTGGATTACGACGACGCGCAAGCCCATGTCGGCTTCGTCATGGGCCACAATATGTTGGACGAGTACTGGGACACCAATGCCCACAGCGCCAAGCCCAAAGCGCCCAATCTGGGCCGCAACGGCACGGTGGGGCCGCGCGAGGATTTCTCCAGCCTGATTACCGGGCCGGCGGTGGGCGATCTGTTCCACAATTTCCGCCGCGCCTGGCGCGACGAGACCAAGGAAAACCTGCCGCTGCCCGGCTGCGGTTTCGGCGGCTACGCGCCGCGTGTGGACGGGCAGGCCAATAAGGCCGCCATGGTGCAGCTGCTGCGTACCCAGCCGGAATACAAGAAACAGGACATCAAGAAGCTGTATCTGAAGGCGGTCAACAACGTCACCTCCTACATCTTCATCGAAAACCAGTACTTCCGCTGGCCGCCGCTGGCGGAAAAGATCAAGGACGCGGCCAAGGCGCAGAAGCAGGCCGGCCGCCCTTATCCGATCTACCTGTTCGTGATCACCAATACCAGCGACGCCGGCGTGGGCGCCGGCACGGTCAACACCTACCGGATGCTGGACAGCCTGGGCCGCGCCGACACGATTCCCGGCGTGGCGCGTCTGGAAAAGGCGGATGATGTGGAGGCCCGGCTGGGCCAGGCCAAGCAGGCGGAACGGGAGGCCAAAGTGGTGAGCGCCTTGAACGTCATGGCGCCGGCAAAGCTCAAAAGCAAGATCAAGGAAGCGGAGGCAGACGCCACGGCTTATCGGGAGCGGATGGAAAAGGAGTACGAGGCCGCCCAAAAGCCGGACGCCCCCATTGCCGCGGTTGAGCAGCCTGGCCTGAAAACCCATATTTGCTCCATCGTGGCGCCGGACTCCCCGCCGAAGGCATGGGTAGAAACTTACATCCACGCCAAGCTGATGATCATCAACGACGCTTTTCTGACGCTGGGTTCGGCCAATATCAATACCCGCAGCATGCAGGTGGACAGTGAGTTGAACATTGCTTTGGACCGGCCGGAAATCTCCAAACCGCTGCGCCAGGAGTTGTGGGGAAGGCATACTAATAGTTGGTCTGGAGCGAATCCAGATCGGATGGATAAAGAGGCGGAGGCAAAAGGGGTTTACGACCAATGGCGGGTGATACTTGATGCGAACAACTCCGCATTTAAAAACTCTTACTCTCCTATCGCAGCTTTAAGAGAGTTCCGACGTATTGATCCGGCCCGGAGTAATAGTGATTAAGCCCACATTTCTGACCCTGATTCTGACCCTGAGCCTGGCCGCCTGCGGCGGCGCCAAGGAGCGTTCCGTGCCTGATTTGAAAGAAGTCGAAGCCAAGCTGGCCTTCAACTGCGTATATGAGAAAGACCATTTGCCGGCATTGAACCCGGAGGCGGAGCAGCTATACCGCTACGCCCGCTGGTTGCAGAAGAACCAGATCGAGAAGGAAGACCCGCTGCGTTTCCCGGAGATGGAGCGTTATTACCGCATCGCCACGGCTCACGGCCATTACAAGGCCAATCTGGAGCTGCGCGACATGATAGGGCGGGGCACGGCGCGCAGCGACGACCCGGTCAAGGAAACGCTGGACCTGACTCAGGAGCTGATAGACCGCGGCATTCCAGGCGGCTACTACGATATGGGGCGTTATCTGAAGGCCGGCTACGGCGTGAAGCAGGATGAGGAACTGGCCAACCGTTATTACCGCAAGGCGGCGGACCTGGGTAACCCGGACGCGCAGTATCTGGTGGGAGACAAGCTGACGGGTTTGACGAATGCGCAACCAGGACCGTTTGTTATTGGCAATCAGATGATTAGATGCGCTGGAGAGCAAGGGCATGCCAAAGCAGCGAAGGAGTATGCTGTTCAAATGATGAGTGAAGGGAAGCTTGCAGAAGCTATCAAGTATTTTCAAATTGCTACTAGATTGGGAGATGAAGGTGCGGCGGCATTTCTAGCAAATGGGTTTGCGACTCCATCTATTGATAGTAACGACACAGCCAATCGGTATAGATATTTGGGGTTGCCAAAAGACGAAGAACGGATTCGTCGCTATAAATTGATCGGCGGAGTTCTCAGCGACTACTCCTACGCCCACCCCAAAGTGCCGGAACTGGACGAGATCGTACCGCTGCCGCCGGCCGCGCTGCCGGCCTGGGACGGCAAGCTGAAGTGGTTGGAAGCGTTCAAGGCCAATGTGCCACCGGAAAAGCCGTCGGAAGCCCTGATGAGCCAACTGGCCGCGGCCAAGGGCCTGGATGCCAAGACCGGACGGCCGCTGAACGGCAAGCATGGTTAAAACGCTGTACGCCTTGTCGCTGTTGGGGGCTCTGGCCGCCTGCGGCGCCAAGGAGCGCGCAGTGCCGGACTTGAAAGCAGTCGAAGCCAGGCTGGCCTTCAACTGCGTGTATGAGAAAGACCACCTGCCGGCATTGAACCCGGAGGCGGAACAGTTATACCGCTACGCCCGCTGGTTGCAGCAGAAGCAGATCGAGAAGGAAGACCCGCTGCGCTTCCCGGAGATGGAGCGTTATTACCGCATCGCCACGGCTCACGGCCATTACAAGGCCAATCTGGAGCTGCGCGACATGATAGGGCGGGGCACGGCGCGCAGCGACGACCCGGTCAAGGAAACGCTGGACCTGACTCAGGAGCTGATAGACCGCGGCATTCCAGGCGGCTACTACGATATGGGGCGTTATCTGAAGGCCGGCTACGGCGTGAAGCAGGATGAGGAACTGGCCAACCGTTATTACCGCAAGGCGGCGGACCTGGGTAACCCGGATGCGCAGTATCTGGTGGGAGACAAGCTGACGGGGCTGACGATATCGCAGCCTGTACCGTTTGCTATTGGGACCCAAATGCTCAAGTGTGCAGGAGGGCAGGGGCATGCGATTGCTGCGAAGGAGTATGCAGTTCAAATGCAGGGTGAAACTAATTCTGAAGCAGTAAAATTTTTCCAGTTGGCTATCAGATCGGGAGATGCAACTTCTGCGTTGAATTTGGGAAATGCTTTTGGTCCCATCACTGAAGAGAATAAACAGTGGGATGATCTGGGGCTAAAACAGGACGATGAACGTCGGCGACGTTATCTAAACATTATGGGTGTGTTAAGCGACTACTCCTACGCCCACCCCAAAGTGCCGGAGCTGGACGAGATCGTGCCGCTGCCGCCGGCTCCGCTGCCGGCTTGGGACGGCAAGCTGAAGTGGCTGGAAGCGTTCAAGGCCAATGTGCCGCCGGAAAAGCCGTCGGAAGCCCTGATGAGCCAAATGGCCGCGGCCAAAGGCCTGGATGCCAAGACCGGACGACCTCTGAACGGCAAGCATGGTTAAAACGCTGTACGCCTTGTCGCTGTTGGGGGCTCTGGCCGCCTGCGGGGCCAAGGAGCGTTCCGTGCCCGATTTGAAAGAAGTGGAGGCCAAGCTGGCCTTCAACTGTGTATATGAGAAAGACCATCTGCCGGCCTTGAATTCGGAGGCGGAGCAGCTATACCGCTACGCCCGCTGGTTGCAGAAGAACCAGATCGAGAAGGAAGACCCGCTGCGCTTCCCGGAGATGGAGCGTTATTACCGCATTGCCACCGCTCACGGCCATTACAAGGCCAACCTGGAGCTGCGCGACATGATAGGGCGGGGCACGGCGCGCAGTGAGGACCCGGTCAAGGAAACGCTGGACCTGACCCAGGAGCTGATAGACCGCGGCATTCCCGGCGGCTACTACGATATGGGACGCTATCTGAAGGCCGGCTACGGTGTGAAGCAGGATGAGGAACTGGCCAACCGTTACTACCGCAAGGCGGCGGACTTGGGCAGCCCGGATGCGCAGTATTTGGTGGGAGATAAGTTGACAGGGCTGACGATATCGCAGCCTGTACCGTTTGCTATTGGTAATCAGATGAAAAAATGTGCAGCGGAACAGGGGCATGGGAAGGCTGCGCTTGAGTATGCCAATCAGATGTTTTTTGAGAAAAAATTCGCTGAGGCAGCCATGTTTTTTCAACTTGGAACCAAGTGGGGGAATGAGGTTGCTGTTTTCAGCTTGGAAAAAGGTTTTGGCCCAATTACTGATGCGAACCGGCAACGGAATGATCTGGGGATGAAGCAGGATGATGAGCGTAGCCGTCGCTACAAAATCATTAGCGATGTCCTTAGCGACTACTCCTACGCCCATCCCAAAGTGCTGGAGCTGGACGAGATCGTGCCGCTGCCGCCGGCCGCGCTGCCGGCCTGGGACGGCAAGCTGAAGTGGTTGGAAGCGTTCAAGGCCAATGTGCCGCCGGAAAAACCGTCGGAAGCCTTGATGAGTAAGCTAGCCGCGGCCAAGGGTCTGGACCCGAAGACCGGGCGGCCGCTGGGCGGGCGACGCGATTGACGCTGGTTTTGCAGCGGGACGCGGCCCGCCTGTGCTGAACTGACGCCCGTCACCCCCTCCGAACCCCCGCGTCCGGGAGGACTCAGACTCTATGTGCCGGCTGTCTGGCCGGTGCGCATCCCTTCCCATCCCCCTCCTGGAGATTCTTCATGACGCCCATCCTGTTCAATACCTATCGCTCGGTCCAAGGCTTCAACAAACGCGTTCGTTTCCTGATCCTGCATTACACCGCGCTGGACTTCGCCGGCTCCGTCAAGGCCCTGACCGGCTCCGGTCAGGTGAGCGCGCATTATCTGGCGCCGGATCCTTGCGATCCCAGCTATCTGCAGGCCGGCTTCAAGCAGATGAATCTGTTCAATCTGGTGGACGAGAACGACCGCGCCTGGCATGCCGGTGCCAGTTCCTGGGATGGTCGCAGCAATCTGAACGATTCGTCCATCGGCGTGGAAATCGTCAATCTGGCGCGGGAGGACAAGGGCGGCATGGTGTTTCCGCCCTATCACCCGCAGCAGATGGAGGCGGTGACGGAATTGGCGCGGAACATTCTGGCGCGCTATCCGGACATCAGCCCGGTGAACGTGCTGGGACATTCCGACGTCGCCGTGGGCCGCAAGAGCGATCCGGGCCCGATGTTCCCGTGGCGGGAGCTGTATCAAGCCGGGGTGGGCGCCTGGCCGGAGGCGGAGACGCAGCGTAAATACACAGAGCAGTTCCAGCAGCAGGGCTTGCCCGGCCGGGAGAAGATGCTGGAGGCGTTCAAGCATTACGGTTACGAGGTGGCGGCGGCGGGCGGCGACGCCGGCTTCGCCGCCCTGGTGCGCGCCTTCCAGATGCATTTCCGCGCCGGCGATTACCGCGGCGCGCTGGACGTGGAGACCGCGGCCATTCTGTTTGCCTTGCTGGAGCGTTATTGGCCCAAGCGTTTGGCCCTGATCAAGCTTTGACGCTGTTTGTCCGCAATGCGAAACCCGGCCGCCTGGCCGGGTTTTTCATTGCCGCTCTCTTCGCAAAACGCCGCTGCGCGCTAAGAGCCGCTAACAAAACCGCGCAGCGTACCTGAGCCAAGGCGCGCCGACGCAGAAAACGAAGTTTCTGCGAAGCTACAGTACGAGTAGTACGACAAGGAGGCGCAACGCAGGATCAGGGGTTTTGTTAGCGGGTCTTATTTGGCGGCGGCCGGGATGAAGGAGAACTCCTTGATCACGATCTCCACTTCCTTGCCGTCCTTGGGCGGCCGTCCCTGGAACAGCCACAGATTGATGTGCGGCGGCAGCGGCTGTTGCGGCACCAGGCGCTTGGGGTCTGTCGGGGCGAAGTTCCAGCGCGCCATTTCATACAGGTCGCCGTTCTGGTGGCCGTGCAGCGATTGGTAGAGCACCCGGCTGGAGTCCCAGTTGAAGCGATGGGTGCTGTAGTCGCCGTTGAGGTGCGGTTCAAAGGCGTAGGAGGTGGGCTTGGGGCCGGGCACGGCCGGGTAGACGGTATAGTTGCCCATCGGGTTTTGCCGGTTGCCCCAGCGGGCGAATTCGATGTCGATTTCATTGGTGGCGTCCGGGCCCACGTCCGGCGTCGGGTAGTTGAACAGGCCCAGCACGATGTTGTCGTCGAACAGGTCCGGCCGGCCTATCAGCTTGAACTGGTAGCGGCCAAAGCCCAGCCGTTGCGGCAGGTAGACTTCGGCGCTGCTCCACTTGCCGCCGCGTTGGGCGATCTTGAGGTGGAGCCGGCCTTGGGCGTCCACCCAGGCATTGTTTTCATCCCAGTCGTTGGGGCCGGGGCCGCTTTGGCTTTGATTGCGGACTTCCCAGGCGTAGCCGGAGAAATTCAGGGTCTTGGCCTGGACGGCGGCGGACAGGGTCAGGCCGGCGGCGAGGAAGGGGAGCAGGAGGCGGCGCATGGTTTGCCTTTGCTTGTGGATAAGCTTGTCATTTAAGAGCCTGTTTCCAATCTGCTGCGCTGCGGCGATACCGCGTTGAAAACGGCTTAGAAATGCTCATGTGCCATCTGTGCATTCCGCTTCCTCAGCTGTTTTCGCCTTGTCTCGCTCTTGCTCGCTAGATCGTAAACAGACTCTAAGCGCGGCGGCGGCGGCGGGTAAAGGGTGTTTTTGCCAGGCGGGGCTGTCCGTCCGGACAGGCGGCGGCGCGGACGGGGTCATGCCGGCGCGGCGGCGACGGGGTCATGTCCCGGCGGCTTGGATGTTGGCGCGGCCCCGGCCCGCGCATTCTTGTTTTTGTGAATCTATTTTTCTTTTCAATGGTTTGCGCCATTTGGCGTCAGGCGATCCGCGCGTTGTCTTTCCTGTTTCCAAATACCGTCATGCGCTTTGTCATGGTCGGAAAATTCATTCTTGTCCCTTATGCCTATCGAGTATGTCTATTACAGTGCAATCCATATTGCATAACAAGGCGGCGCGCCGCGGCTTGTTGGCATCCATATCGATTGGGAGGTTTAGGCATGCAAAAGGAAAGCGCCTGGAAGGCGGTGTTGCTATTGGCCCGGTTCGCGTTGGCGGCGGCGTTCTTGTCGGCGGTGGCGGATCGCTTCGGCTTCTGGGGCCATATGGGCGAACTGGGGGTGTCCTGGGGAACGATGGAGAACTTCTATCGCCATGTGGCCAAGCTGTGCCCGTGGGCGCCGGCCGGCCTGATTCCGGTATTGGCCTGGGCGGTGAACGCGTTGGAGGCGGTGCTGGGCGTGACCCTGCTGCTGGGCGTTCAACTGCGCGCCTCCGCCTGGATCAGCGCGGCGCTGCTGTTGGTGTTCGCCTTGAGCATGGCCGCGTTCCAGAGCCTGAAGCTGTCGCTGAATTTCAGCGTGCTCACCTGCGCCGCCTGCGCCGCGCTGGTGTATCTGGCCAGCTCGCTGGAAGCTGCGCCGGGCGCGCGCCGCGCTTGAAGTTTCCGGGCGCGGCCGGGCCGCGCCCGCTTCCTGTCCTTATCCAAATTTAGGAGTGTTGATCATGAGTAGCTTGCGTCTTGCTTATTACGAATTGTCCCCGGAACTGCTGCAGGGCTTCCGCCTGGTGAAGCAGGGCCTGGAAAAGAGCGTGTTGGGTCTGCCGCTGATCGAGTTGATCTATCTGCGCGTGTCCCAGATCAACGGTTGTTCCTTCTGCCTGAACATGCACACCAAGGCGCTGCGCGAGCGCGAGGAAAGCGACCGCCGTCTGGCGGAGCTGGCCGGCTGGCGCGTCAGCGCCCAGTTCAGCGAGCGCGAGAAGGCCGCGCTGGAATGGGCCGAGGCGCTGACCTATGTCGTGGACAGTCACGCCGACGACGCCGCCTATCTGCCGCTGAAAGCGCATTTCAGCGATCAGGAGATTTCCGATCTGACCTTCGCCATCGCGCTGATGAACGGCATGAACCGTCTCGCCGTCGGCATGCGTCAGTAAGCGCCTGAGCCAGGGCCCGCTCGCGGAGCGGGTTCGCGGACAGTCCACCCACCCGCCTGGCCGCAAGCGGCGGGCTTAACCAACGCCAGCAGACACACACCGACATGGACCACCTGATTAAAAAGCAAGCCTGGGACGCGCTGTTCAACGATCCGGAACTGGGCGCCGGCAATTTTCTGTTCAAGGCCCACGCCGCCTACGGCGGCAGCCGGGAAGACTATCTGTTCCTGGAAAAGCCTTTTATCGGCCCGCGCGGCAACGCCTATCAGTCCTTTTCCCTGGACAGCCTGTTCCATCTGGTGAGCGATCTGGCGGCCTGGTACCGCCAGCAGGGCATCCAGGCGGGGCGGCATGTCTGCTTGTTCCTGGGCGACGGCATTCCGTCCTTCCTGCACTTCCTGGCGCTGGGCAGCCTGGGCTGCGTGCCGGTGCTGATCAACGGCCATCTGCGCGCCGACATCGCGGCGCTGTACGCGCAGCGCAACCGCTTCGACGTGTTCGTCTACGACAAGGAAACCGACGCGCGCTGGGACCTGGCCGGCGCGCTGCGCGGCCTCACCGCGCTGGACGCGGGCTTCAACGCCGGCGCGGCGGTGGCGCTGGCGCCGTTGCCGGCCTCCGGCTGGCCGGCGGCGGTGAAGGACGAGGACATCGTGATGGTGTGCCACAGCTCCGGCACCACCGGCATTCCCAAGGCGGTACTGTTCGGCCACGCGCAGTTCTTCAACGGCAAGCGCGAACGCCTGCGCGGCTTCGTCGAGCAAGACGAGGACAAGCTGGCCACGGCGATGCCGCCCACCCACGCGGCCGGCATCAGCTATTTGATGACGGCCACCATGCTGCAATTGCCGGCGCTGGCGCTGGCGACGCAAACCGGTCAGGTGGCGGCTAATCTGATCGCCAGTTTCCAGCCCACCATCGTTACCGCGTTTTCCCAGACTTACGCCTCTTTCGCGGAGCTTAACCTGCCGGACGGCTATTTCGATTCGGTGCGCCGCTATTACAACACCGGCGACACCGCGCACGAGGCGCATATCCGCCAACTGCTGCGCCTGGCGCCGAGCGGCCGCTTCACCGATATGTTCGGCGCGTCCGAGCTGGGCATGTCGCAGTTCTTCAAGGTGTCCACGCCGGAGCAGGTGGCCAGCAAGCGCACCGTGGGCGCGGCCGCGTCCTACGCGCGCTGCGACGTGCTCACTCCGCAGGGCGAGCTGCTGCCGGACGGCCAGCCGGGCTATATCGGCGTGCGTTCGCCCACGGTGACGCCGGGCTATTACGGCCAGCCGCACTTGACCGCGCTGACCACGCTGAACGGCTACTGGCTGACCGGCGACATCGGCCTGCGCCTGGACAACGGCGAGTTCGTGCATCTGGACCGCATTGTGGACGCGGTGCCGACGCCGCTGGGCGTGCCGGCCTACACCCTGCTGCTGGAAGAACATTTGCTGAGCCATGCGGATTTGTTCGACGTCAGCGTGATCGGCGTCTCGCGCGGGCCGACGCGTGAAGAGGCGGTGCTGGTGCTGGCGCGCGGCAAGGCCGGCGCGGCGCTGGACGCGGACGAGGTGCTGCGCCAGGCGCTGGACTGCTTCCCGTTCAAAGGCCGCGGCGCGCTGCCGGACTACACCGTGTGCGTGGGCGTGCTGGGCGACGACTACGCGCTGCCGGTGGGCTCCACCGGCAAAGTGCTCAAGCGCGTGGCGCGCGATCAGTTCTGGAGCTGGCAGCGCGACTACGACGACGGCCTGCGCGACGTATTCAGCGCGCTGCGCTGGAACCAGTCCCTGGACCGTCAGCCGGAGGCGGCGGCGGAGCCGCAGAGCCTGCTGGACTACCTGAGGGGCTGAGGGATGGAGACGACGGACGATCTGGAAGCGCTGGAGCTGGCGTTTCAACAGCGGATAGACCGCGGCGAGAAAATAGAGCCGCAGGACTGGATGCCGGAGGCCTACCGCCGCACCTTGCAGCGGCAGATGGCGCAGCACGCTCATTCCGAATACGTGGGCATGTTGCCGGAGGGCGCCTGGATCACCCGCGCGCCCAGCCTCAGCCGCAAATGCATTTTGTTGGCCAAGGTGCAGGACGAGGCCGGTCACGCCCAGTATCTGTACAGCGCGCTGGAGAGCCTGGGCCTGAGCCGGGAGCAGGCTTACGGTCAGTTGCTGGCCGGCGAGGCCAAGTATTTGAACATTTTCAACTATCCGGCCTTGAGCTGGGCGGACGTCGGCATGATCGGCTGGCTGACCGACGGCGCCGCCATCGTCAACCAGGTGCCCTTGTCGCGCTGTTCCTACGGCCCTTACGCCCGCGCCATGGTGCGCATCTGCCAGGAGGAGAGCTTCCACCACCGCCAGGGCTTTGATCTGGTGCGGCGGCTGGCGGAGGGCACGCCGGCGCAGCGGCGGATGGCGCAGGACGCGCTCAACCGCTGGTGGTGGCCGACGGTGATGGTGTTCGGCCCGCCGGACGAGGATTCGGTGCACTCGCAGCGTTCGATGCGCTGGGGCGTCAAGCTGTATTCCAACGACACCCTGCGCCAGAAGTTCGTCGATCAGACCGTGCCGCAAGTGCTGCACCTGGGCCTGACGGTGCCGGACCCGGATCTGCGTTTCAACCCGGACACAGGCCATTACGAGATCGGCCGCATCGACTGGGACGAATTCAACCGGGTGATCCGGGGCCAGGGCCTGTGCAACCGCGAACGCATCGCCAGCCGCCGCCGGTCCTGGGACGAGGGCGCCTGGGTGCGCGAAGCCGCCGCCTGCCACGCCGTCAAGCTGGCGGCGCGGCCGCAAGGAGAACGAGATGCATGAGTGGAAGCTTTGGGAAGTGTTCGCGCGCAGCCAGAACGGCGTGGCGCACCGCCACGTGGGCAGCGTGCAGGCCAGCGACGCGGCGATGGCGCTGCAGCACGCGCGCGATGTGTTCACCCGCCGCGGCGAGTTCGTCAGCTTGTGGCTGGTGGCCGCCGAAGACCTGGTGAGCAGCGGCGAGGTGGAGCGCGCGCCGTGGTTCGAGACCGCGGCGGACAAGGGCTTCCGCCACGCTACCTATTACGAGGTGCCAGAGGGAGTGCAACACCTGTGACCCTGCATCCGGAATTGAAAAACCTGCGCGCGGAATACCTGCTGCGCCTGGGCGACAACGCGCTGATTCTGTCGCAGCGCTTGTGCGAATGGTGCGGCCACGCGCCCACATTGGAAGAAGACCTGGCGCTGAGCAATGTGGCGCTGGACTTGCTGGGCCAGGCGCGGCTGTGGCTGGACGCCGCCGGCCGCGGACTGACGCCGCCGCAGAGCGAGGACGATCTGGCCTACGGCCGCGACGCCCAAGCCTTCCGCAACGTGCTGCTGGCGGAGCTGACCCGCGGCAATTTCGCCGACACCCAGATGCGCCAGTTCCTGTTCGACAGCTGGCATTGCCTGCTGCTGCGCGAGCTGTCGGATTCGGCGGACGCGGAAGTGGCCGCCATCGCCGCCAAGGCGCTGAAAGAGGCCACTTACCACCTGCGCCGCAGCAGCGGCTGGGTGGTGAGGCTGGGCGACGGCAGCCGGCAAAGCCGCGAATTCTGCCGGTTGGCGCTGGAGCGCTGCTGGCATTACGTGGGCGAATTGTTCGAGATGGACGAACTGGAGCAGGCGATGCTGGCCCAGGGCGTGGGCTGCGACCTGGCCGCGCTGTATCCGGAATGGCTGGCCTACGTCAACGAAGTGCTGGCCGCGGCCACGCTGGAGCCGCCGCGCGCCGCGCCCGGCGTTAGCGGCGGCAAGCGAGGCGCGCACGGCGAGGCGCTGGTGGCCTTGCTGATGGAAATGCAGTTCCTGACCCGCGCCCATCCGGGAGCCGGCTGGTGAGCCGGGTGCACGGCCTGGAGGTGCAAAGCGGCACCGAGCGCGTATGGGAGTGGCTGGCCGGCATTCCGGACCCGGAGATGCCCTACGTCTCCATCGTGGACCTGGGCATCGTGCGCGACGTGCGTTGGGAGGACGACGCGCTGCGCGTGGTGGTGACGCCCACCTACAGCGGCTGCCCGGCCAAGGCGCAGATAGACAGCAATATCCGCCAGACCCTGCAAGACCGGGGCGTGGAGGCGGTGCGGCTGGAAACGCGGCTGCACCCGGCCTGGAGCACGAACTGGCTGAGCGAAAGCGGCCGGTCCAAGCTGCGCGCCGCCGGCATCGCCCCGCCCCTGCCGGCGGAGCCGGGCTGGCAGCGGCTGAGCTTCGTCGCCGCCGCCGCGCCGCGGGTGCCCTGTCCGCGCTGCGGTTCCGACGCCACCCGCCCGCAGGGCGAATTCGGCGGCACCGCCTGCAAATCGCTGTACCAGTGCGACGCCTGCCGCAATCCGTTCGAGCACTTCAAGAGTTTATGAGGAAGCAGCCATGCCGCAGTTTTACCCCTTGCAGCTGACCGAGATCCAGCGCGACACGCCGGACAGCCTGCTGTTGACGCTGGAGCCGTCGGAGGAGCATCGCGACCGCTTCCGCCATGAGCCGGGCCAGCATCTGACCCTGCGCGCCTGGCTGGACGGCGAGGAAGTTCGCCGCAGTTATTCGCTGTGCAACGCGCCGGACGCGCCCAAGCTGCAACTGGCGATCAAGCGGGTGGCCGGCGGCCGCTTCTCGCAATGGGCGCACGATAATCTAGGGCCGGGCGCGATGCTGGAAGCCTTGCCGCCGTCCGGCCGCTTCGGCCTGCCGGCGGCGCCGGAAGCGGCCCGCCATTACGCCGGCTTCGCCGCCGGCAGCGGCATCACCCCGGTGCTGTCGATTTTGCAGGCCACGCTGCTGCGCGAGCCGCTCAGCCGCTTCACCCTGGTCTATTGCAACCGCAATCTGGCCTCGCTGCAGTTCCGCGAAACGCTGGCGACGCTGAAGGACCGCTACCCGGCGCGGTTGTCCCTGATCTATCTGTTCAGCGCGGAAGAGCAGGAGATCGAGCTGTTCAACGGCCGGCTGGATCGCGAGCGCTGCCTGGCGCTGTTGCGCGGCTGCCTGCCGGCGGCCTCCATCGACCACGCCTACGTCTGCGGCCCGGCCGGCATGATGGCGGCGGTAAGCCAGGCGCTGAGCGACAGCGGCCTGCCGCCGGAACGCATCCGCAGCGAACACTACGCCGCGGCCCCGGCCGCCGGCCCGGCCCGCGCCGAGCGCGCGCTGGCGGACAGCCCGGAGCGGGTGCGGGTGACGGTGAGGATGGACGGCATGCAGCGCCAGGTGGAACTGGGCGCGCCGGTGGACAACCTTTTGGACGCGCTGCTGCAAGCCGGCGTTACGCCGCGCTATTCCTGTAAGGCCGGCGTTTGCGCTACCTGCCGCTGCCAGGTGCTGGCCGGCGAAGTGGACATGGAGGCGCCGCACGCATTGGCGCCCGAGGAGGTGGCCGCCGGCTATGTGCTCAGCTGCCGCAGCCGCCCGCTGACTTCAACACTGGCGCTGTCATTCGACTGATCCGCGCCTAAGGACACACATCATGACCTCTCAAAACGCCCTGTCCCGCTGGGCGCTGACCCTCTATTGCCTGGCCACCGGGTTTTCCGTGGCGGCGGTGGTCTACCACCAATCGATGACGCAGCTGATCGCCGTCTCCTTCGGCCTGTCCGCGGACTCGCTGTGGGGGCTGTCGGTAGCCACCCAGTTCGGCTACGGCGCCGGCCTGGTTCTGGGCCTGCCGCTGGGCGACATGATCGCGCCGCGTCGGCTGATCCCCGCCGCCATGCTGGCGTTGGGCGTGGTGCTGCTGCTGGTGGGCATCGCCCCGTCGCCTTGGCTGATGGTGCTGCTGTGCGGCCTGGCCGGCCTGCTGTCCATCGCTGGCCAGCTGTTGCTGGCCTACAGCGCCAAGGCGCTGGCGGCGGAGCAGCGCGGGCGGGTGGTGGGCAGCTTGCTCACTTCTTTGTTCGCCGGCCTGCTGCTGGCGCGGGTGCTGGCCGGCTGGGGCGGCGAGCATATCGGCTGGCGCGGCATTTATCTGACGGTGGGCGCCCTGACCTTCGTCATCGGCCTGGCGCTGCGCGGCTGCATCGGCGAGGTGCCGCTGGCCGGCCAGCTGCGCTACGGCCGCATGCTGAGCCAGCAGGGCGCTTTGTGGCTGAAGCTGCCGGAGCTGCGCCGGCTGGCGCTGGTGGCCGCTTGCTTCTTCGCCGCCTCCAACGGCATCTGGGCCAATTTGTCCTCGCTGACCCACTCCACCCTGAACTGGAACGCGGGCCAGACCGGCCTGCTGGCCTTTACCTCCATCGCCGCGCTGCGCGCGCCGTGGCTGGCGCAATGGCTGCAGCGCCGGCTGGACTGGCACGGCGTGATCGCGCTGCTGGGCGTCGGCATCGCCGCCACCTCGCTGGCCGGCGTCTGGCTGGGCAGCCAGGTGCTGATGATAGTTGCCTTCCTGATGGTGACCGATCTGGGCGTGCGTTCGGTACAGACCATTGCCCAGGGCCGGGTGCTGGGCATAGACCCCGCCGCCGCCTCGCGGCTGAACAGCTTGTTCATGACGGTTTTCTTCTTCGGCGCCGCGCTGGGCTCCTGGTTGGGCGGCATCGCCATCCACCGGTTGGGCTGGGCCGGCATGTATCTGTTCCCGGCGGCCTGCGCCGCCGCCGGGCTGCTGTTCCTGAGCTGGCGCAACCCCGCGCTGCGCTTTGCCCGGGCCTGATTTCGCAACACCGCAACACCTGGACGCCGCGGCGCTTTCCGCGCCGCGAACCGCACACTTCGATTGGGAGATGGACATGGAAGCATTGTTGGAAAAGAGCGGCAGCAAGACCCCGTTGATCGCAGGCATGAGCTTGATCTGGGCCGACTGGCTGAAAGAAGAAGACCTGCAGGACCTGGTGGAACACCCGCTGCTGCAAGCGCTGGAACGCAATGAGGCCAGCCTGGCCACCGTGCGCACCCTGCTGATTCAGCACAGCCATTACTCGCGCCACTTCACCCGCTATCTGTGCGCCTTGATGGGTCAACTGAGCGATCCGGCCGACGTGATGGCGCTGATGGAAAACATGCGCGAGGAAATGGGCGTGGACGGCGGCAGCGCCATCACCCACGCGGAAATGTTCCAGCGCACCTTGCGCGTGGTGGGCGCGGCGCCGGCCTCGCACGCGCCGCTGCCGCAGACCCTGGCGATGGTGGACACCATGATGGGCCACTGCCAGTCCTCGGACGCGCTGGCCGGCCTGGCCGCGATGTGTCTGGGCGCGGAAGCCATCGTGCCGCTGATCTACCGCCCCATCCTGCAAGCGCTGCAACACCACGGCTTCGGCGAGGACGCCACCGAGTTCTTCAGCCTGCACATCGAGGAAGACGAAGACCACGCGCTGACCATGCTGGCCATCATGCAGCGCCTGACCCTGGACCAGGACGCGCGCCGCGAGCAGGCCATCGCCGTGGGCCGCGAGCTGATCGCCCGCCGCGTGGCGATGTTCGACGCCATCTGGGCGCATTGCCAGGCGCAGCCGGCCGCCGCGCCCGCCGCGGCCCCGGCCGGCCATTTCTCCTCCGCCGATTTCTGGCGCGTGCCCAGCCAGTTGCAGGCCCAGTTGCCGGCGCGGCTGAGCCACGAGCAGGTGATGGCGGCCAGCCAGGGCGGCGACCAGGCCTTCTCCTCCGAGCGCAAGCACAAGGTGCACATCGTCGATCTGCCCAGCCGCACCATCAGCCTGACCATAGGCCGGCTGGAAGAGGGCGAGTCCACCCGCCTGCACCGCCACAACTACGAGACGGTGATCTACGTCACCCAGGGCCAGGGTTATTCCCGCATCGGCGACCGCCAGGTGCCGTGGCGCGCCGGCGACGCCATCTACGTGCCGGTCTGGGCCGAGCACCAGCACGTCAACACCGGCGCGGAGGAGTGCGTCTACCTGGCCTGCGAGAACGCGCCCTTGTTGCAGAACCTGGGCGGCATCGCGCTGCGCGAAGAACTGAGCGCCTGAAGCCCGGCCGCGTCTCCCGCCCCCCGGGCGGCGCGGCCCGCCAGCCTTGCCCGGCGCAAGCGGCTCTTGCCGGGCGGGCTTTTCCCAATCAGCACCCGATAAACGAGATCACGATGCTGACACTATCCAAAGCCTGGAGCCCAAGCAGCTGGCAGGCGAAACCGCACACACAAATGCCCGATTACGACGACGGCGCCGCGTTGCATGCCGTGCTGTCGCGTTTGAGCGCCTATCCCAACTTGGTGCCCTCCGCCGAAATCCGCCGGCTGCGCGCCGCGCTGGCCGACGTGGCGCGGGGCGAGGGCTTTGTCATCCAGGCCGGCGACTGCGCCGAGCGCTTCGCCGGCCTGCGGCCGGACGTGCTGGGCGGCCACTACCGCCTGCTGGAGCGCATGGCCGCGGACCTGGGCCAGGCGCTGCAACGCCCGGTGCTGCGCATCGGCCGCATCGCCGGCCAGTACGCCAAGCCGCGCAGCCAGCCGCAGGAAGCCCTGGGCGGGCTGAGCTTGCCCAGCTATCGCGGCGACATCGTCAACGGCGTGGAATTTGCCGCCTCCGCGCGCGCCCACGACCCGCAGCGGCTGGAATCCGCCTACTTCCACGCCGCCGCCAGCCTCAATTACCTGCGGGGTCTGGACCGCGAGGCCGCGCCGCGCGACAGCGGCTACTACGTCAGCCACGAGGCGCTGCTGCTGCCCTATGAACAGGCCCAGCTGCAACAGGACGAGCGGGGCGATTGGTATTGCGGCTCCGGCCACTTTTTGTGGGTGGGCGAACGCACCCGCCAACTGGACGGCGCGCACGTGGAATTCCTGCGAGGCGTGAACAATCCCGTGGGCGTCAAAGTGGGCCCCGGCATGGCGCGCGACGAACTGCTGCGCCTGATCGACGCGCTGAATCCGGACAACGAAGCCGGCCGGCTGACCCTGATCACCCGCTTCGGCGCGGCTCACATCCAGCGCTTGCCGGAACTGCTGAACGCGGTAAACGCCGAAGGCCGTCAGGTGCTGTGGCTGTGCGATCCGATGCACGGCAACGGGGTACAGGCCGCCAACGGCGTGAAGACCCGGCGCTATGAAGACATCCTGGCCGAGGTGGAAGCCTTCCTCTCCGCCCACCGCGACTGCGGCAGCCACGCCGGCGGCGTGCACCTGGAATTGAGCGCCCAGGACGTCACCGAGTGCCTGGGCGGGCCGGACGCGCTGGCAGAGGAAGACCTGGGCCGCGCCTACCACAGCAGTTGCGACCCGCGGCTCAACCCACGCCAGGCGCTGGCCCTGACCGATCGCTTGATTGCCGCGTTGACCCAGCCCTCCGGCGCGGCGGCGAGGCCGGCGCCGGACGCCGCCGCCCCGGAACCGCTGATCAATCTGGCCGAGCGCCTGGCCGCCAGCCGGCCGGACAGCGACCGGCTCTGCTTTGTCGGCCCCGGCTTCAGCCTCAGCTACCGCCAGCTCAACCGCGCGGTGCGCCGCCAGGCCGCCTGGCTGCAAACCGAAGGCGTGGCCGCCGGCGAGCGCGTGCTGATTGCCCTGGACGACGGCCCGGAGCTGGCGGTGGCTTTCTACGCCGCGCTGGCGGTGGGCGCTTTGCCGGTGGTGGCCAATCCGCGGCTGGACGCCGCCTCGCTGCACCATCTGCTGGCCGACGCCGCCCCGGCGCTGTGCCTGGGCCAGTCCTCGCAGATCGCGGTGTGGCCGGCCGCGGCCAAGCTGCGGCTGCTGGACGCCGGCGCTCACCTGGAATGGCTGGCCGGCGACAGCGCCGACGACGATTGGGACGATTTCGCGCGCCAGCCGGAAGACGCGCCGGCGCTGATCCAGTACACCTCCGGCAGCACCGGCCAGGCCAAGGGCGTGGTGCACAGCGCCCGCTCCATGCTGGCGGTGTGCTCGCACTTCGCCGCCGGCCAACTGCGGCTGGGCGCGGACGACGTGCTGTACTCGGCGCCCAAATCCTTCTTTGGCTACGGCATGGGCAACAGCCTGTTCTTCCCGCTGTATCTGGGCGCTTGCGGCGTGCTGGACGGCGCCTGGCCGTCGGCCGAACGCGTGGCCGGCGTGCTGCGTCAGTTCCGCCCCACCGTGCTGTTCGCCGTGCCCACTCTGTACCGGCTGCTGCTGGAACACGGCCTGGAGCCATCCGACGTGGCGATCCGGCTGGCCTTCTCCGCCGGCGCTCCGCTGTCCGCCCCCTTGGCGCGGCGCTGGCGTCAGCGTTTCGGCTTTGATCTGCACGACGGCATCGGCGCCACCGAAATGTGCCATGTGTTCGCCACCAGCTATCCGGACGCGCTGCGCTCCGGCAGCGTTGGCCGCATGTTGCCGGGCTGGGAGGCGCGCATCGTCGACGCCGACGGCCGGGACGCGCCGGCCGGCGAATGCGGGGTGCTGCTGGTCAAGGCGCCCAGCCGCGCGCTGGGCTACTGGCGGCGTCCGCAGGAAGAACAGGAGCGTTTCCAGGACGGCTGGTATCGCACCGGAGATCTGTTCAGCCGCGACGAGCACGGCTATCTGAGCTTCCACGGTCGCGAAGACGACCGCTTCAAGGTGTTTGGCCGCTGGGTGGTGCCGGTGGAAATCGAAAACCTGCTGGCCGCGTTGTTGCCGGAACTGGGCGACGCCTATGTGGTGGCCGCGCCGGACCGCGACGGCGAAGCCCGTCCGGCGCTGATTCTGCGCGCCGGCGACGACCGCGAGGCGCTGGTACGCCTGGTGCACGCCACGCTGGAAGCCCATCTGGAAAGCTATAAGCGTCCGGCGCTGGTGCTGGCGCTGGAGGAGATTCCGCTGAACAAGAACGGCAAGCCGGACCGGCGCGCCATGGCGCAGCTGGCCGCCCGGGAACAGGCGGAGCGCAAGGAGGAAAAAGTATGCTGAGCGAAGAGGCGTTTCTGCGTTACGGCGACCACGGCTTCAGCCTGGCGCCGCTGTGGCGGACCCTGCCGCTGCCGGCGGGCGCGGACCCGCTGGCGCTGTACCAGGCGCTGGCCAACCAGGGCAGGGACTATCTGTTTGAAACCGGCCACTGGCGCGACGGCGAATTCCAGCGCGTCTATTCGGTGATCGGCCTGCCCTGCCGCGAGCGGGTGGAACTGGACGAAGGCCGGCTGCGCCATTGGCGCGACGGCCAACTGCTGCGCGAACTGGAGTGCGAGGACCCGCTGGCGGAGCTGGCCAGGCTGCGGCAGGGCTGGACCGCGCCGCATTTCAGCGCCTTGCCGCCGTTCTCAGGCGGCCTGTTCGGCTATTTCGGCTTTGAAACCACCCGTTTGATCGAGCCGCGGCTGCGCCGCCAGCCGCGCAAACCGTCAGGGCTGGCGCTGCCGGACGCGCTGCAATGGCTGAGCCTGGATTTGCTGGTGCTGGACCACCAGCAGGCCAGCGTCTACTGCATCGTCCACGAATCCAC
Organism: Chromobacterium haemolyticum; assembly: GCF_009936155.1. Lineage (NCBI taxonomy): Bacteria > Pseudomonadati > Pseudomonadota > Betaproteobacteria > Neisseriales > Chromobacteriaceae > Chromobacterium > Chromobacterium haemolyticum. The sequence continues at coordinate 63,281 of NZ_AP019312.1, forward strand.
CGAGGCGACGGCCGCTTACGCGCGCGGCCAGCGGCGCTTGAGGGAGCTGTGCGAGCGCACCCGCGCGCTGCTGGCGGAACCGCCGGCGCCGCCGCCGGCGTTCGCCGCGGACGCGGCGGCGGACCCCGCGCTGAATCACGCTTTTTCGCGCGAGGACTTCCAGCGGGCGGTGGGCCGGATCAAGGACTACATCGCCGCCGGCGACGTGATGCAGGTGGTGCTGTCCCAGCGCATGAGCCAGCCCTTCGCCGCCGATGCGCCCACGCTGTACCGGGCCTTGTCCGGCCTGGGCGACACGCCTTACCGCTACCTGCTCAATCTGGGCGACGCCCAGATCGTCGGCGCCTCGCCGGAAATGCTGTTCCGCCAGCAAGACGAGCGGGTGACCAGCCGCCCGATGGCCGGTACCCGCCGCCGCGGCGCGGACGCGGCGGAAGACCAGGACCTGCGCCGCGAACTGCTGGCCGATCCCAAGGAAATCGCTGAGCACATGATGCTGGTGGACCTGGCGCGCAACGATCTGGGCCGGCTGGCCGAGCTGGGCAGCGTGCAGGTGGACGAGTTGCTGACCGTGGAGAACTTTTCCCACGTCATGCACATCGTCTCCACCGTGTCCGGCAAGCTGCCGCAACAGGCGCAGGCGCTGGACGTACTCAAGAGCACCTTCCCGGCCGGCACCCTCAGCGGCGCGTCCAAGGTGCGGGCGCTGGAAGTGATCGCCGAGCTGGAGCCGCATTCGCGCGGCGTCTACGGCGGCTCCATCGGCTACATCGGCTGGCGCGGCAACGCCGACCAGGCCATCACCATACGCACCGGCGTGCTACAAGGCGGCCAACTGCACGTGCAGGCCGGCGCCGGCGTGGTGCAGGACTCGCTGGCCGAGCGCGAATGGCAAGAGACCCTGGAAAAAAGCCGGCTGATGCTGCTGGCGGCCAAGCTGGCCGCGGCGGCGCGGCAAGAGGAGGCGGCATGCATTTGATGATCGATAACTACGATTCCTTCACCTACAACGTGGTGCAGTACCTGGGCATGCTGGGCGCGGACATCATGGTGAGGCGCAACGACGAGATCAGCCTGGAGGAGATAGAAGCGTTGCGGCCGCGCTCGCTGATCGTTTCGCCCGGACCCTGTTCGCCCGCCGAGGCCGGGGTCTCGCTGGCGGCGATCCGCCGCTTCGCCGGCCGCCTGCCCATCCTCGGCATCTGCCTGGGCCACCAGTGCATCGCCGCCGCCTTCGGCGCGCAGGTGCGCCGCGCCGACGAAGTGCTGCACGGCAAAGTGTCGCGCATCCATCACGACGGCGAGGGCTTGTTCGAAGGCCTGGCCGACGGCCTCAAAGTGGCGCGCTACCACTCGCTGGTGGCGGACGCGCTGCCGGAGGTGCTGGTGGCCACCGCCTGGGCGCTGCGCGCCGACGGCAGCCGGGGCGAGATCATGGCGCTGCGCCACCGCAGCCTGCCCATTCACGGCTTGCAGTTCCATCCGGAATCGGTGCTGACCGAACAAGGGCTCAGCATGCTGGGCAATTATCTGAGGCTGGCCGAGCGCGCCGCGCAAGCGGAAGCCGAACCCGTCTGACACACGCAAGGGGCGGCCATGGCCGCCCATGCCAAGAAAGCGACAAGATGCAAGATCCCCATTTTTCCAAGGCCTACCCGATCCGCTTCTCCCACTGCGATCCGGCCGGCATCGTTTATTTCCCGCAATACCTGGTGCTGAGCAACTGGCTGGTGGAAGACTGGTTCACCGAAGGGCTGGGCATCAGTTTCGCCGACTTCATCGGCCCGCGCCGCTTGGGCCTGCCCATCGTCAAGCTGGACTGCGAATTCCTGCGCCCGTCCCGCCAGGGCGACCAACTCACGCTGCAGCTGCGCGTGGCGCGGTTGGGCGGCAGCTCGCTGACCCTGGACATCGAAGGCCACGCCAACGGCGAACTGCGGCTGCGTTGCCGTCAGGTGCTGGTGCACATCTCACTGGACAGCGGCGGCGCCATCGACGCCCCGGCCGACGTGCGCGCCGCCTTGAGCGGCTTGCTGGAGGAGGCGACGGCATGATGCAAATTCTGCAACCTCCGGAATGGGCGCGCCCGCGCGGCTACGCCAACGGCATCGCCGCGCGCGGCACCCTGGTGTTCACCTCCGGCCAGCTGGGCTGGGACGCGGAGGAAAAGCTGGTGGGGCCGGGCTACGCCGAGCAGGCGATCCAGATCCTGAAGAACATCGTGGCGGTCCTGGCCGAGGCCGGCGCGCGGCCGGAGCATCTGGTGCGGCTGACCTGGTATGTGTCCGACCGCGACGCCTATTTCGCCGAGGCCCGGGAAGTGGGCCGCGCCTACCGAGAGCTGATCGGCCATTTCCCGGTGATGAGCGCGTTCCAGGTGGCGTCCCTGATGGTGCCGGGCGCCAAGGTGCAGATCGAGGCGACGGCGGTGATTCCGGATTGAGGCTTGTTGGACCGGACGGTTGGGTCGGGTGGGGCCGCGAGGCGATACCCGCCAAACCCCGCCGTTTCCGCCGGCGACATCAAGAGAGCCCGCCCTCAGCCATCCGACGGCAAGGACCGGCCTTCCAGGCATAGGCGCAGATTCCGCGCCTGTTGCGCGGCCTGCTCCGGCGTGGCCACATTGGCGAAACCGAACAACAGCCCTTTGCCGCAATCCGCCTCCAGCGCCCGCGCAGACAGCGCGGCGATGCCGAAGCGCTCGCGCTTGGCGCGCTGCGCCAAGGCGATGTCGTCCTCAGAACGATTCAGCCGCGCCAGCAAATGCAGGCCGCAGGCCGGCACGTCGAAACTCATTCGTTCGCCGAACTCATGCCGCAAACTGGCGATCACCAGCTCGCGGCGCTGGGCGTAGGCGGAGCGCATCTTGCGCAGATGGCGGATGAAGTGTCCTTCCTGCATGAAATCCACCACCACCCCCTGATTCAACAACGGACAGCCGTCGTGCCAGGTGTGGCAGGCGGCGTTGAAGCGTGTCAGCAGGGGCTTGGGTACCACTAGATAGGCCAGGCGTAGCGCCGGGCTCAGCACCTTGCTGAAGCTGCCGACGTAGAGCACGTTGTCGTTGGCCCCCAGGCTTGCCAGCGCCGGCTGCGGCCGGCCGTCGTAGCGGTATTCGCTGTCGTAATCGTCTTCGATGATGAAGGCGTTGTTGTGCTCGGCCCAGGCCAGCAGCTCAAGGCGCCGCACCAGGGACAGCGACACCCCCAGCGGGCTTTGATGCGCCGGCGTCACCAGCGCGAAACGGGCGTGCGGCGCCCTCTCCTTGGCGGCGGCCACCTGCATGCCGTCCCGGTCCACCGGCACCGGCACCAGCTCCGCGCCCATTTCCGCCATCAGGTGGCGGCTGGGTGGGAAGCAGGGGTCTTCAATCCACACCTGATCCAGCGGCCGCAGCAGGGTGCGGCCGATCAAATTCAGCGCGCCGCGGTAGCCGGCGGTGATGAACACCTGCTGCGGCGAGCAGTCCAGCCCGCGCGACAGGTGCAGATAGGCGGCGATGGCCTCGCGCAGCGGCCCGTAGCCGGCTGGTTGCGGATAGGATAGAAAACGGTTTTGCAGCCGCAGCTGGCGGGTGTTCAGGCTGGCCCACAGCTTGCGCGGGAACAGGTCCAGCGCCGGCAAGCCCAACTGATAGGGCAGGGGTTGCCAGTCGGAGGCGGAATCGAACAAGGACAGGCCGGCCGGACGCGGGGCTGGCGCATCCGCCGGGCGGGGCTGCTGCATGCGCACTTCCGCCAGCCGCGGCGACACCACGGTGCCGGCCTGGCCGCGCGCTTCCAGATAGCCTTCGCCTATCAATAATTCGTAAGCCAGCTCCACGGTATTGCGCGACACTTGCAGCTCGCTGGCCAGCGCGCGGATGGACGGCACCCGTTGTCCCGGCGTCAGGCTGCCCTGGCTGATGGCCTGGATGAAGCGTTGATACACTTGGCGGTACAGCGGCAGCGCGTCGTCCTGGTTGGAGAGTTCCGGGGCGGCAAGGCCGGCGCTCACGTCGGCGCTCCCGCGCGCGGACAGGAGGAGAGGGGGGCTTGCGGCAACTGAGGCATGGCGGCTTCCTGAAAGCGGTTTAGTTTGAAAGTCGATAGCCGTTGCAGAATCAATTCTGACATTTGCTGTCATCATTAAAAACAAAACGATATGCCCATGTCAAATTAAGATTCCGCGGCCGCGCCAGCAGGCCGGGGAAACATCCGCCCGGCGCGGCGGTCAAGCACTAGACGCGACGAATTCATTGAGGCAAGGAGAGCAGTGTGTTGACCATGGGGTTTCTGAGCTGGTTGTTCGGCGATGAGAATCTGATGTCTCTGCTGGCGCAGAACTGGGCGCTGGGGGTGTGGATCGTGGCCGCCATCGTGTTTTGCGAAACCGGTCTGGTGGTCTTGCCCTTTCTGCCCGGCGACGGGCTCTTGTTCGCCACCGGCGCCTTGCTGGGCGCGCAGGGCGTGTCGCCGTGGTGGCCGATGGGGCTGATCACGCTGGCGGCCATCCTGGGGGATTTGCTGAATTACAGCATTGGCCGCTCCGCCTTGGGGCAGACGCTGATCCGCCGCGGTTGGGTCAAGCCCCAGCATCTGGCCAAGACCCAGGCCTTTTTCGACCGCTACGGCGCGCCCACCATCACCATCGGCCGCTTCGTGCCCGTTGTGCGCACAGTGGCGCCGTTCCTGGCCGGGTTGACCGGCATGTGCCCGCGACGCTTCGCCTGCTACAACGTGCTGGGCGCGGTGATCTGGTGCGGCGGGCTGGTGTCCATGGGTTACTGGCTGGGGGCGATTCCATGGGTGCAGGACAATATGCTGTGGCTGGTGCTGGGCATGGTCGCGCTGCTCTTGCTGCCGCCCTTGTGGCAATGGCGGCGCAGCCGCCGCAAGGGCTGAGCGACTCGGGCTCAGCGCGGCCCTAGCAGTTTTTGCAGCGTGGCCGCCGTGGGCGCGCCCTGCACTTTTTGCAGCTGGCCCCTGGCGTCGCGGTAGAAGGAGGCCGGGGTGGCGAACACGCCGAAGCGCTCCATCAACTGCTGGTTGGCCGCCAGTTTGGCGCTGACGGCTGCCGGGGGTTTGGCCAGCGGTTGGATTGAAGCGCCGGCCTCGTGGCGCGCCAGCGCGGCGGCCGGGTCCGGCGCGGCCAGCAGGGCGGCGGCCTTGGCCGGACTGTCTTCGGCCAGCAGGCCCACCAGGATGTGGCGGATCTGGACCTTGCCGGCCTGGACCCAGGGCCGGGCGTCGCGCCAGAGCTGTCGGCAGTAGGGACAGTTGGGATCGGTGAAGGTGTAGATCACGCGTTGGGCGCCGGTCTTCCCGTCGGCTATCCAGTGGCTGGTTTCCAGCTGCCGCCACAGCGCGGCGCTGAACTGCCGGTCTAGCCGCTCGGGATTCCATTTTTCGCCCTTGGCGTCGGTGACGTTGCCGACGATGGCCTGCTGGCCGTCCGCTGTCAGGTAGACGGCCTGCGGCCGGCCCAGGTAGAGCGAGGCGTAGCCGGTGAGCCCGGACGGGCCGGGGAAGCTGCCGAGGATTTCATAGCCCTGGGCCTCCAGCGCCTGGATAGGCGCCGGCCAGGGCTGGGCGTGGGCGGGGAGGGCGTTCAGGCTGAGCCAGAGCGCCAGCGGCGCCAGGCGGAGAAGGAGCGGGGCGGTCATGGCGCGTTTATTCCTTGGAGTTTGAGCGGGCGAGCGCTTGCAGTTTGCTGGCCAGGGTGGCCGCGGATAGTTCGCCCAGATGGACGGAGGACAGACGCCCGTCGGCGTCGAAAAACAGCGTGGTGGGCAGCGCCACGGAGCCGTATTCCCGGCCCAGGGCGCCGGCGGGGTCCAGCAGCACGTGCTGAAGCCGCAGCGGCTGTTTGCGGAAGAAATCGCGTACCGCGACTTCATCCTCGCCCTGGTTGGCGAAGATAAATCGTACGTCCGACCTTTGCTGCTGGGCGTCTTGCAGCAGCGGCATTTCCCTCAGGCAGGGCGGACACCAACTGGCCCAGAGATTGAGCGCCACCGGTTTGCCGCTGGCCAGGGCCGGCAGCGAGGCGGGCGGGCCGTCCAACTGGCGCAGTACGCGCGGAGACAGCGCGGTCTCGGCGCCGCTTCGTTGCAGCGCCTCGCCGCCGGCCCAGACCAAAGCGCCGGACAGGACGGCGGCGGCCAGCGGGCGGCGCACCTCCGGGCGATGCCAGCCGCGCCAAGCGGCCAGGGCGAGCGCGGCGGCGATGCCGGCCCAGGGCAGAAAGCCGCCGTCGCGCAGGTCCAGCATCGCCAGCGGCTGGTGGGAGTACAGCGAAAACCAATACAGGACGAAACCGACGCGCGCGGCGACGAAACCCCACAACAGCATGTCGTTGAGGTGGGCGGCCACGCTGACGCGGCGGCTTCTGCCGGCGAGCAGGCCGGCGCCGTGGGCGGCCAGCCAGGCGGCGGCGACGATGGTCAGGCTGATGGGAATGGCCAGCGGGCCAAGGTGGAAAGAAAGCATGGTTCAGTCCTGTGCCGCGCGGAGCGGCATGACGGGGGGCTCCCTTCGCTCCGGCCGCTTAATCAAGGCCGTGCGCGTGGGGGAGGCTTATTTTTTAATCGTTTGAATAGACTGGGTCTTTTCCAAAAGATTCAGCGGGCCTGTCGTGCCTGGTGCAGGCGTTCGAGGAAGGCGTCCGGGCTGAGCGCGCCGACGATGCGCTGGGCGCGGCGCTCCTGGCCGTCGGGGCCGATCAACAGCAGCGTGGGCGGGCCTATCACCTGGCGCGAGGCGAGCAGCGCGGCGCTGTCCGGACTGGACTCGGTCACATCGGGACGCAGCAGTTTCATGCCGGCCAAGGCTTGTTGCACGCGGGGGTCGCCAAACACTTTGTGTTCGATTTCCTTGCAGGCCACGCACCAGTCGGCGTAGTAGTCCACCAGCGCCCACTGACCTTGGCGCACGGCTTCGTCCAGGCCGTCTTGCAGCGCGCGGACATCGCGCACGGTGACGAAGCCGAGTTGTTCCATGCCGGCGGCGGGCGGAGCCGCCGCGGAGACGAAGGCGAGCGGCCGCAGCGGATCGCTTTGCCCGGCGGCCGCGCCGATCAGCATCGCCGCCGCCCACAAGCTCAGCAGCGCCGCCGCGCCGCGCAGCGTCCATTGGCCTGGGCTGGCGCGCCAGGGCCGGGTCAGCGTCAACAAGCCGACGGCGACGGCGAACAGCCACGCGCCCCATAAGGCCAGGCTGGCAGCCGGGGGCAGCACGCGGCCGAGGAACCAGATGGCCATGCCCAGCAGGAGGAAGCCGAACACCGCTTTGACCCGGTTCATCCACAGGCCGGGGCGCGGCAGCAGCTTGGCGCCCAGCGCGCCCACCAGCAAGAGCGGCACGCCCATGCCCAGGCCCATGGCGAGCAAGGCCAGGCCGCCTTTGAGCACGTCGCCGCTGTCGCTGATGTAGAGCAAGGCGCCGGCCAGCGGCGCGGTCATGCAGGGGCCCACCAGCAAGGCGGACAGCACGCCCATCGTCGCCGAGCCGCCCAGGGTGCCGCCGCGCTGGCGCTGGCTGGCCGTGGCCAGCCGGTCGCGCAGCACGGCCGGCAATTGAAGCTCGTAAACGCCGAACATGGCCAGCGCCAGCAGGACGAAGAGCGCGGCGAACAGGCCCAGCGCCCACGGCGTTTGCAGTGCGGCTTGCAGGTTGGCGCCCATGCTGGCGGCCAGCGCGCCCAGCGCCGCGTAGGTCAAGGCCATCGGCAGCACAAAGGCCAGGGCGAGCACCAGGCCGCGCCGCGGCGTGGCGCCGCTGCCCATGATCAAGCTGCTGAGAATGGGCACCATCGGCAACACGCAGGGCGTGAAGGTCATCAGTAGGCCAAGGCCGAAAAAGGCCAGCAAAACCCAGCCCGCGCCGGATTGAGCCAACCGCGCCGCCAGCGCCTGGTCCTCGCCCAAGGCAGGCGCGATGGGGACGGCGGCATCCATCCCTGTCGCTCCCGCCGCGCTGGTGTTAACGGCCTTGCCGCTTCCTGATAGTTCAACGGCGCGATGCTGCGGCGGATAGCACAGTCCGGCTTCGGCGCAGCCTTGCCAGCTCAGCATGAGACGGCGCGCCTGGCCGGCCTGCACCAGTAGTTCCAGCCGCTGGTAATACACCTCGGATTCGCCGAAGAATTCATCACGGATGGTTTTGCCGGCCGGCATCGCCGGCGGCGGGACGCTGCCGACGGGGTCGGCCGCGATCTTGATGTTCTTGCGATACAAGTAATAGCCGTCCCGGATGTCCCAGCGCAGGCGGACTTGTCCGTCGCCCAACTCGCTGACGCTGAGGCGGAAGGCTTGTTCCGGCGGCAGAAAACCGGTTTGCGCCTGGGCGGCGGGCATCCAGAGAAAAAGCAGCAGCAACAGGCTGCGGAAGATGAGCGGCATTGCGGTCTCCATGGCGATGAATGCGCACAGCCTGGATGCCGGGGATTAAGCCGCCGTTAACAATGGGATAATCCGTCGTCGGCAAGCTGGCGGCGGCAAGGAGGCAGGAAATGCGGGTGTTATTGGTGGAAGACAACGAGTTGATCGCGCTGGGCATCGTCGCCGGGCTGCGCGCTCACGGCCTGACGGTGGACGCGGTGGGCAGCGCGGCCCAGGCCGAGGCGGCGCTGGCGACGCTGGACGCCGATTTGATGATTCTGGACCTGGGGCTGCCGGACGAGGACGGCATGCGCTTGCTGGCGCGCTTGCGCGCGCGCGGAGAGGCGCTGCCGGTGCTGGTGTTGACCGCTCGCGACGCGGTGGAGGACCGGGTGGCCGGTCTGCGCGCCGGCGCGGACGACTATCTGCTCAAGCCTTTTGATCTGGACGAACTGGTGGCCAGGCTGCACGCTTTGCGCCGGCGCGCCGCCGGCCGTTGCGTGGATGTGATCGAGGACGGTCCGCTGCGGCTGGACCCGGTGCGCGGCGAAGTCTGGCTACACGGCCGGCCGGTGGCGCTGGCGCGCCGCGAACTGGCGCTGTTGGCGGCCTTGATGCAGGCGCGGGAGCGGATTCTCAGCGCCGAGCAGCTGAAGGACCGGCTCTATGATTACAGCGAGGAAATTGAAAGCAACGCCTTGAACGTGCACATCCACCATTTGCGGCGCAAGCTGGGGCCGGCGGTGGTGGAGACGGTGCGCGGCCTGGGCTATCGCTACGGCAGGGCCGGTGAATGAGTTTGCGCCTGCGCTTGCTGTTATGGATAGGGGTGTCGCTGTGCCTGCTGTGGGGCGGCGTGGCGGCCTGGACGCTGCATGATCTGGACCGGCAGATGCGGCTGACGCTGGACCGGCGGCTGGCGATGTCCGCGCAGATGGTGGCCGGGCTGATGGAGCAGCTGCCCGCGCCGCCGCCGCGCGCCGTGCCGCTTTTCGAGGGCTTAGGCGCCGGCATTGCCTGTCAGATCGTTTCCGTGCGCGGCGAGGTGCTGGCGCGCACGCCGGGCGCGCCGGACACCCGCGCGGATCCGGCGTCGGGTTATGCGGAACAAACCGTGCGCGGCGAGCGCTGGCGCAGCTATACGGTGGTGGCCAACGGCCTGCGGGTGACCACGGCGGACCGGCTGACCGAACGCGACGCGATGTTGACGGATATCCGCTGGGCCGCCGCCGTGCCCTTCATCGCGGCCCTGGCCGGCAGCCTGGTGGCCTCGTGGCTGGGCGTGAGCCGGGGCTTGAGGCCGCTGGAGCGGCTGCGCCGCGCTTTGGCCCGCCGCGCGCCGGAGGCGCTGGAGCCGGTGGCCACTCAGGGCTTGCCGCGCGATGTGTTGCCGCTGGCGGACAGCCTGAATCAGCTACTGCGGCGCGTGGGCGAGGCACTGCAACGCGAGCGGCGTTTGACCAGCGACGCGGCCCATGAGCTGCGAACCCCGCTGACGGCGATCAAGACCCATCTGCAAGTGGCGCGCATCACCCAGGGACCGGACGCGGCGCAGGCGCTGGCCCACGCCGCCGAGGGGGCGGAACGCTTGCAGAACACCCTGGGGCAGTTGCTGATGCTGGCGCGGCTGGAAGGGGCTTTCGATTGGGAAGAAGGGCCTCCGGCCCGCGCGGACGAGGTGGCGCGGCTGGCGATGCGCGACGCGGAGCCCGCGCCGCCGCGGCGCATTGTCTGCGGCCCGTTGCCTGAGGCCGCGCTAGCCTTGCCTCAGGCGCTGGCGGCCACCGCGCTGCGCAATCTGCTGGACAATGCCCTGCGCTACTCGCCGCCGGACGCGCCGGTGCGTTTGGAGGCCGCGCTGAACGAGGCGGGCTTGCGATTTGAAGTGCGCGATCAGGGGCCGGGATTGACGGCGGCTCAACGCGAGCAGGCCGCGCAGCGCTTTTGGCGCGGGCGGCATGCTGGCGCCGGCAGCGGCCTGGGCCTGTCCATCGTCTCCGCGATAGCAGGGCGTTTTGGCGGCCGTCTGGAGTTGCTGGCCGGCGAGGAGGGCGGGTTATGCGCCGCCCTGACGCTGCCGGCGCTCAGCTCGACTGATGAAGGCGCATGAAGGGCGGCGCGGCCACCACGTCCGGCACGCTGCTGCTGACCGGGTTCTGCATCACCTTCTGCGCTACCAGCTTCAGTTCGTACATGATGCCGATGGCGGCGTCCAACTGCTGTGGCTGACCGTTGAAGGTGCGGTCCAACGCGGCCAGCAGGTTTTGATAAGCCTGGTAGAACTGGGCGCCGCTGATGGCCGCGCCGCTGCCGGCCGGGTAGTCGCTGAGCGCGGCGTTGGGCAGCAGATTGAACACGCCGGTTTCGTCCAGCGGCACCGGCTCGCCGGTGTAGGACCAGCCTGAGGGGCTGGCGTAATCGCGGATCAGCCGCTTGCCGTAGTAGATTTCGCCAAACTTGAAATAGTGGGCGTAGCTGCCGCCGGCGTCTTCCTTGGGATTGATCCAGTCGTCCTCTACCTGCACGCCCTCGCCTTGGCGCACGATGGTGTCTATCACCGCGCGGGCGCTGGCCATATCGTAGACCTTGCCGTCCGGACAGCCCGGCACCTCGTGCGGGAACCACTGGCTGACGTCCACCTGCTCGTCCAGCCGCGGCTGGGCGAAGCAGTCGTGGCCGTGGTTTTCCAGGTGTTGCAGCCGTTCCAGTATCGCCTGGTAGAAGCGGCCGATGGAGTCGAAACCGGGTTGGTTGTCGACATAGGCCTGGGTTTCTCCGGGCAGGATGGCCTGGGTGTCCGGACGTTCTATCTCCATGAACACTTCCTGCGCCTGCTGCCGGCTCAGCGCCTTGAGGCTGACGATGAGACCGGTGTCCACGCACATCGGCAGCGGTCCCGGGTAGTTGAGCGCCTGGCCGTCTTCGACGACGCGCGGGTTGCCGCCGATGGCGATCAGGGTGTTGGCGGCCAGGGTCATGTGCAGCATTTCCTCCACCACTACCGATTGCACCAGCGCGCGCGCTTCCTGGTTCTGGCCGGGCTTGATGGAGAACAGCGCGGTCAGGTAAGTGGGGATGGTGGACAGCTCCAGCCGCACCGCGCCGGCCAGCATGGTTCGCACATGTTGGATGTGGTCGGCCTGGCGCAGTTCGTCCATCAGTTCTTGGCGTATCTTCAGCATCGCTTGGTTTCCTTGGAAGGTCGGATGACGGGGCCGAGGTCAGCCGCGGGGCTTGCGCAGCTTGCTGGCGGACGGCGAGCTGAGCGTGGCGGCGATGTCGGCCTGGCTGGGCGGCGCGCTTTGGCGCAGCGGGCAGCGCTTGCCGTACATCAGCTGGCGGTCGAAGGTTTTGCCGGTGCGGTCTATCACGTTCTGGAAGTAATTGATCAGCATGCGCCGTTTGCTGGCGGACAGATCGCGCGTCACCGGCATCTGGTCCGGATCTTCAATGGGCTTGTCGAAGACGAAGCGCATGATGAAGGCGCTGGCGTCGGCCACCGCCTGCTTGGAAAAGTCGAACAAGCCCTGGCTCATCACCGGGTAAAGGTTGGCGTATTGCTGCAGGATGGGCTGCACGTCCTCCCAACGGGGATTGTCCAGATCTATGTCCTGGCCCGGCTGCGGGAAGCTGCTGAACACCACCACCGCCAAGTTGTCGTAATGCTGCTGCAGGGCCGGATCGGAACCGGCCAGATTGTAGGAAAGGGTGAACAGCTGGCCGTCCATGTATTCGCGCGGGGTGCCGAAGCTTTCCGGACCATGCAGGGTGATGGCGGCCCGGCCGGCCTGGTCGGTGATTGGCGCCGCCGGGCTGATGCGGATGGCGGCGTTGGGCACGTTGTTGACCGGCAACAGCGCGCGCGGGGTGGTGCCCATGGTGGCGTCGGCGGGGGTGTTGCCGTAGTCCAGCATCGGCGCGCCGGCCCAGAAGGCCAGCTCCGCGCCGGCCAGCGGCTGGCCGTAGCATGCGGCGTAGATATGAGTGTGCAGGTGGTTCTTGTCCGGGTGGTTGGGATCAAGGCGGATGGCGAAGTCCTCGGCGCGCACCTCATTGCCCAGCAGTACTTCGCGCACGCAGACCGTGGCGCGCCCCTGGGCGTCCACCGGCTGAACGATGGCCAGCGGCAGCGGCTGGCTGGCCAGCCGCAGTTGCGTTTCGCTCAACGGTACGGACTGGATGCCGGACTGCTGGTCTTGCAGCGTTTGCGAGGCGTCCACGCCGGCGATGACGGTGTAGTCGTCAGGCCCTATCTCCGCGTCCTGCGCGGTCAAGGCATTGTGCAGGATGGCGTACTGAAGCGCCGGCAGCGCGGCGATCTGGTTGTTGCCGTCCAACGGCAGCGCGTTGCTCAGGTCCACTTGCAAGCTGGCGCTGTCCGGGTCCAGCCAGGAGGAGAAACAGCCGATGCCGTTGCCGGACACCGAATCCTGCAGGCTGTTTTGCGTGGTGGGCATGAAGCGGCGGCCCAGGATGAAGGAGCGCGGCTGGCCGGTATAGGCCGGGCCGATGGCGCCGAGCACGGTGCCGTAGCCGAACAGCGGCGAGCCGGCGTTCATATCGTAGCCGTAGGTGGTCAGGCGGATGGATAGCCGATCCTGATCGCTCAGTTCGATCAGACGCGCCAGCAGCGGGCTGTCGAAGCCGTCCAGATGCCAATGGATATTGGTGAGCACGGATTGGAAGATCGCCGAGGCGCCCATATCGCTGCCGTTGCCCTGGCCGCGGCCGAACCACAGATCGCGGAAGGGGTTGCTCTGGTAGTCGGCGGTCATCAGCGGCGTGCCGTCCGGCTTGAGCAACGACACCGCCAGGCCGTAGACATTGGAGGCCAGCTGCCAGTCCGGGTCCAGGTCCACCATCTTGGCGGACGGCTTGCCGATGGCGTTGCCCACGCTACAGGACAGCAGCGGGTCTTGCGCCGGGTTGGTGACCAGAATGCCGCTGGGCCCGCGCAGGCTGGTCACCTGGCAGTTGGCGAAGCGCATGATGGCGGTGCCGGTGGGGTGCCACCAGCCGTTGTAAGTCTTGGTGTTGCCGGCGGCGTCCGCTTGCTGGAATTCCTGGAAGTGGGCTTCGAAGTTGGCGTTGTCGAAATGGCGCGGATCGTTGTTGACGGTGGAGACGTCGGCCTGGAACTGGCCAGAGAAGGCCAGGCGGGGGAACTGCAGATAGCTCATATTGGCTCCTTGCTGGCAGGAAAATCCGCGGACGGCTGTCGTGGGCGATTTAATTCCATGGGCATAGCGCGGGTATAGGCAGCGCTGGCCGTAAGGGCAATGTTCTTTAGGACAGGTGGATGCCGGGCCGCGGCGCGGAGGCGAGGTCGGCGCCTTGCGCGCGCCGGCCGGCGTTGAGCGCTTACTCCGCGCCTAGCGACATCGCGTGCTTGAACACATTGCCCGGGTCGTATTTGCGCTTGATCGCCACCAGCTCCGGATACAGCGCGCCGTAATACAGCTCGCCCCAGCTATAGCCGGGCGTGCCCGGCCGCGCGCCGTTCAACATGTCCACGTCCGGGTAGTTGATGTAGCAGCCCTCGTAGGGCGAGTCCGGCAAGGCCGCCGAGGCCGGATAGGGCGTGCCGTTGAAGCCGTCGGCGGCGTAGACGGCGTCGAAGAAGTCGCGCATCCAGCGCAGATGCTCAGCGTCGTTGGCCGGGTCGGTCCAGTAGCTTTGGTACTGCAGCTTCATTACCGAGGCGCGCTGAGGCACCGCGGTCTGGTTGTCGGCCGGGTCGAATCCGTTGTTGCCGGCGCCGCGGTGGTTGATCGCGCCGCCGTAGGAATCCACTTGCAGCAGCGACTGGGCAAGGTCCTGGTTGTTGGGATCGGATGTCAGATGCAGGTGGATGGCTTTGCATTCTTCCGCGGAGAAGTTCTGCTTCATGTAAGCGGATTTGTACTTGCCGCGCTGGTTGTTGCCGGAGCCGTTCAGCGTCTGAGTGGCGTACAGCCAGTCCATCGCCTGCGCGTGTTCCGGCAAGGGAGCGGCGTTTTTGGGCTGCGAGCGGTGCGGAATATGGGGCAGGTGGCCGCCGCCGGGCAGGTAGGTATTGAGCAACTGCGGCCGGGTCACTTGCTTGATGCGCTGGTAGAAATCGTTGAAGGGCGCGGTGTGGTTCAGCTTGCCGTCCCTGTCGGTGTATTGCACCACCAGGCCCAGGTTTTTGGCGCTGATGTGGGTGAGCTTGAGCAGGCTGAACAGGCCGTAGCCTTCGGGTTCGCTGTCCGCATCCTGCCAATATTGGCCATAGGTTTGCAGCAAGTCGGTGAAGCGGCCTAAGTCTTTGAAGTCGTTCCAGTCGAATTGCAAGAGCTGCACGCCCACCTGCTGCGGCGCTGGCGGCAAATCGTCAAAGTAATAGCTGGTGATCAGGCCGACATTGCCGCCGCCTGCCCCCTTGCACAGCTTGAGCAAGTCGGCGAATTCATTGTCGGCGCGGGCGTGCACCTTGCGCGCCTTGCCGCCGTCCGCAAGCAGAATGTCCACCGCGCTCAACCAGTCCACGGTCAGGCCCTGCAGCCGCGACAGCAGGCCGTAGCCGCCGCCGCTGATGTGGCCGCCGGCGCCCACTGAGTAGCAGGAGCCGCCGGGCACGGTCTTACCGGTGAGTTTGTACAGGCCAACGTAACCGTCCCAGTTTTGATTGCCGGCTAGAAGCTGAAAGCCGTAGCGGCGGCCGTCCGCCGCCACGTCGCGGCGTAGGCCGGAGAGCTGGCCGATGTCTATGATCAGGCCGCCGGGATTGTTGCTGACGAAGCCTTCGTAGCAATGGCCGCCGCTGCGGATAGTGGGATTGAGCTTGTGGTCAAGCGCGTATTGCAGAGCGGCGACGGCCTCGGCTTCATCGCTGCAGATGATGATGCCGCCCGCGGCCTGGCCAGCTGCCGGCCAGCGAAGATTGAAGCCTTTTTTCAGCGTTTCGTAGCGATGGTCGTCCGGGGTGATGGCATTCAAGCCCATAGCGTTTTCTCCTTGTGCGGCCGGGGTGGCGGCGTCTATTTGATTTGCATGACATTGTTTTATAGACGAGCCGAAAGCGGAGAAAGCTGGCAAATGCTGAGCGTGAGAGGGTTTGAGTGTTTTATCGCTTCATTGCCGGCGCTCGATGCTTGAAACAGCTGGGTTTTGTTCTGGCATGAAATGACATTTGTATGTTGCTTTGCTACGCTCCCAGCCAAATTCAGGAGCGAGCGGACATGATCAAGCAATGGATGGGCCTGGCCCTGCTGGCGGGAAGTTTGAGCGGCGCGGCGCAGGCCGGCGAAGCGTTTGGCGCGCCGGGGCTGACGGCGGTGCGCGGCCCGGCGGCCAAGTCTTTCGTGGGCGTGGCGGCGGAGGGGCCGTCGCGGGTGTATTTTACCGGCTATCGCGGGGTGGTCTCCGAGGTGTTCTACCCGGCGGTGGACACCCAGGCGGCGGTGGACCTGCAATTCCTGGTGGGCGACGCCGGCGGCGGTTTCGTCGATGAGGAAAAGCGGCAGGACTACCGCGTACAGCGGCTGCATCCGCGCAGCATGAGCTGGCAGGCGCAGACCGGCAACGCGGCCCATCACTGGCGCATCAGCAAGCGCATCTTCACCGATCCGGCGCGCGACGCGCTGATCCAGCGCGTCACCTTCAGCGCGCTGGACGGCCGCCGCGTCGGCGATTTCCGACTCTATTTGCTGTTCAAGCCTTATCTGGACAATGCCGGCGCCGGCAATAGCGCCGCCACCCTGGCGCGCGCCGGCGGCGACGCGGCCTTGGCGGCCAGCCGCAATCAGCGCGCCTCGGCACTGCTGAGCAGCCTGCCGTGGAAGACGCAGAACGGCCGCCGCATGCTGTCCAGCGGTTTTGTCGGTTTGAGCGACGGCTGGACCGATCTGCTGGGCGGCGCGGCGGACAAGCGCATGGACTGGACCTTCGATTCCGCCGGCAACGGCAATGTGGCGCAGATGGGCTGGCTGGATGCGGGCGACCCGCGCGCCACCAGCGTGTCCTTCGACGTGGTGCTGGGATTCGGCGCCAGCCAGGGGCAGGCGCTGGACACGGCCGCCGCCGCCCTGGGCGGTGATCTGGATGCGGCGCAGCGGCGCTACGACGCCGGCTGGCAGGCCTACGCCGCCGGCCTGTCCGATCAGGGCGGCAGCGCCGACGATGGCTACTACCTGGCGGCGATGACGCTGAAAACCATGCAGGACAAGGCCAGCGGCGCGATGGTGGCCGGCCTGGGCACGCCGTGGGGGGCGACCCAGGGCGACGCCAACGCCGGCGGCTACCATCTGGTGTGGCCGCGCGACCTGTTCAAGTTCGCCAACGCCCTGCTCACCGCCGGCGACCGCGCCACCGCCGCGCGGGTGACGGACTATTTGTTCAATACCTTGCAGCAGCGTCGCGACTGCGGCGCGGCGGAATACGACGCCGCCGGCTGCCCGGACGGCTTCAGCCGCAACGGCCGTTTTCCGCAAAACGCCTGGGTCAGCGGCGCGCAGTATTGGCAGGGGACCCAGATGGACGAGCAGGCCATGCCCATCCTGCTGGCCTGGCGGCAGGGGCCGGCGGTGTACTCGCCGCTGTGGCCGCGCATCAAGCTGGCCGCCGATTACATCCTGAACGCCGGGCCGTGGACCTATCAGGAGCGCTGGGAGGAGAACAGCGGCTACTCGCCGTCCACGCTGGCGGCGCAGATCGCCGGGCTGGCCGCCGCCGCCGACATCGCCCGCGCCAACGGCGACGACGCCAGCGCCGCGCGCTATCTGTCTGCGGCCGACTACTGGCAGCAGAACGTGGACGCCTGGACCTTCACCCGCAGCGGCGGCTTTGGCGACGGCCGCTATTATCTGCGCCTCAACCCGTCCGCGCGCGCAGGCGGAGCCAGCCGCGCAGGCCAGGCGCCGGCGCTGGGGCCGGATACGCCGCAAACGCTGGAAGTGAAAAACGGCGGCGGTAGCCGCGACGCGCGCCGGGTGGTGGACGGCGGCTTCCTGGAACTGGTGCGCATGGGGGTGAAGCGCGCCGACGATCCGGCTGTGCTCGCCACGCTGGGCATTTACGACGCGGTGCTGGGCCAGCGGCTGGAACTGCCCGGCGTGCCGGCTTTGCCGGTC
Organism: Chromobacterium haemolyticum; assembly: GCF_009936155.1. NCBI lineage: Bacteria > Pseudomonadati > Pseudomonadota > Betaproteobacteria > Neisseriales > Chromobacteriaceae > Chromobacterium > Chromobacterium haemolyticum. The sequence goes on from NZ_AP019312.1 coordinate 80,732, forward strand.
AACGCCTGGTTCCGCTACAACTTCGACGGTTATGGCGAGCGCAACGACGGCGGTGATTTCGCCGGCAGCGGCGTGGGCCGGCTGTGGCCCATCTTCACCGCCGAGCGCGGCATCTATGAAATTGCGCGCCAGGGCGGCGGCGCGGCCGGCCAGCCGTATCTGGCCGCGCTGAAACAGCTGGCCACGCCTGAGGGCATGCTGCCGGAGCAGGTGTGGCCGCACAGCGCGGTGCTGCCGGACGGCTGGGCGGTGGAGACGCCGGCCGGTAACCGCGCCGGCACGCCCACCCGCTCGATCGCGCCGCTGAGTTGGGCGATGGGCGAATACATCAGCCTGCTGGCTTCCATCCGCGCCGGCCGCGTCGTCGATCTGCCGGAAGCCGCCTGCGCGCGTTACTACGCCTGCCGCGTTGAACCCAAGGCCGGAGAGGCGACGGTGGAGATCCAGGCTGCCGCCGAGACCAGCTGGGGGCAGCAGCTGTACGTGACCGGCGCGGCGCGCGCGCTGGGCAATTGGAACACCGACCTGGGCCTGCCGGCGGACGCGGCGGCCTACCCGCTGTGGAAGACCCGGGTCAATCTGCCGGCCGGCCAGCGCATCGAGTACAAGTACTACCGCAAGAACGCCGACGGCAGCGTGAGCTGGGAGCAGCGCGCCGGCAACCGGGTGTTGCAGGCGCCGGCCGGCGGGCTGACGTTGAATGATCAGGTGAACTGGTAAGAGCCTGTTCAAAGCCTGCTGCGCTGCGGCGATACGGTGTTGAAAACCAGCTCAAAATGCTCATGTACCACTTGTACATTCCGCTTTTTCGCTCGTTTTCGCCTTGTCTCGCTCTTGCTCGCGAGACTTTGAACAGGCTCCAATACGCTATTGATTTATTTGGAATATTGAAAGCAAATTTAATTACTTTTTGATATTAAACATGGCTTTTATAGTGTGCTGAGTCCCCTTGTTCAGGAACTCGCCATGTCCATGTTCATCTCCCGCCGTTCCCTGCTGGCGCTCAGCCTCGCCAGCCTGTCTCTCCTTGCCTTGGCGGCACACGCCGCCGAGGCCCCCATCGTCATCGGTTACCAGACCGGAGTCGATCCCTCCAAGGTGGCCCAGGCCGACGGCCTGTACGAAAAAGCCATCGGCCGGCCGCTGCAGTGGCGCAAGTTCGAGAGCGGCGCGGAAGTGCTCGCCGCGCTGGCTTCCGGCGACGTGCACATCGCGGACCTCGGCTCCAGCCCGCTCAGCGCCGCCGCCACCCGTCAGCTGCCGATCCAGACCTTTCTGATCGTCGCCGAGATCGGCAACTCCGAAGCGCTGGTGGCGCGCAAGGGCAGCGGCATCAAGACCCCGCGGGACCTGATCGGCAAAAAGGTGGCGGTGCCCTACGTTTCCACCACCCATTACAGCCTGCTGGCCGCGCTCAAACACTGGAAGCTGGACCCGGCCAAGCTGTCCATCGTCAATCTGCGCCCGTCCGAGATCAGCGCCGCCTGGCAGCGCGGCGACATCGACGCCGCCTATGTCTGGGACCCGGCCTTGAGCCAGGCGTTGAAAACCGGCTCGGTGCTGGTCAACTCCGAACAAGTGGGGCAATGGGGCGCGCCCACCTTCGAAGCCTGGGTAGCGCGCAAGGATTTCGCCGCCGCCCAGCCGCAGGCGCTGGCCGCCTTCGCCAAGGTGACTTTGCAGGCCTTCGCCGATTACCGCGCCAAGCCGGCGGCCTGGAGCGCCGGCTCGCCGCAGGTGGCCAAGATCGCGCGGCTGACTGGGGCCGATCCGGCGCAGATTCCCGGCCTGCTGGCCGGCAGCCGCTTCCCGCTGGCGCAGGAGCAGCTGTCGCCGCGCTTGCTGGGCGGCGGCACCGCCAAGGCGCTGCGCGACACCGCGCTGTTCCTGAAGGAGCAGAAGAAGGTGGAAGCGGTGCTACCGGATTATCAAGCCTATGTCGAGCCGCGCTTCGTGCGGCTGGCGCAGCCGCGCTGAGCGCCAGGAGGCCGCGATGGCGAGCTTGATCGTGGAAAACGCCGGCGTCAGCTACGCCGGCCCGTCCGGCCCGGTGCAGGCGCTGGACCGGGTGTCGCTGGAGCTGCGTTCCGGCGAAATCGTGGTGGCGCTGGGGCCGTCCGGCTGCGGCAAGTCCACCTTGCTGGGGCTGATGGCCGGTTTTCAGACGCCCAGCCAGGGCCGGGTATTGGCCAACGGCCGGCCGGTGCGCGGACCGGGAGCGGACCGCGGCGTGGTGTTCCAGGACGACGCGCTGATGCCCTGGCTCAACGCCGAGGACAATGTGGCCTTCGGCTTGCGCCTGCGCGGGGTGCCGCGCGAGCAGCGGCGGCGCGAGGCGCGCCGCATGCTGGGCTGGGTGGGGCTGGAGGCCTTCGCCGGCCACGCGCTCAGTCAGATGTCCGGCGGCATGCGCCAGCGCCTGGGCCTGGCGCGCGCGCTGGCGGCCGATCCCGACTTCCTGCTGCTGGACGAGCCCCTGGGCGCGCTGGACGCGCTGACCCGGGAAAAGATGCAGTCGCTAATCCTCAGCCTGTGGCAGCGCAGCGGCAAGGGCATCTTCCTGATCACCCACAGCATCGAGGAAGCGCTGTTTCTCGGCACTGAGCTTTTGGTGCTGACGCCGCGTCCCGGCCGCATCGCGCTGCGGCAGAAGCTGGGCTTCGCCCAGCGCTACGCCGCCGGCGAATCGGCGCGCTCGATCAAGGCCGATCCCGCCTTTATCGCCATGCGCGAGCACTTGCTGGACTGGATTTTCCGCGCCGAGGAGGCCGACCATGCCGCCGCTTGAACTGACCGAATTGGGCCCGGCCGCGCAAGCCGAGCTGAGCGCGCCGCCGCCGGCCCATCCTCCCGCCCCTCTCGCTGGCCGTTTCGCCGCCTGGCGTCGGCGCTGGCCCACCGCCTTGTCGGTGGGCGGTCTGCTGCTGTTGTGGTGGGCGGCCAGCGCCGGCGGCCTGGTGTCGCCGCTGTTTCTGCCCGGCCCGGCCCAGGTGGCGGCGCGGCTGGCGGACCTGGCGGTCAACGGTTTCATGGACGCCAGCCTGTGGCGTCACGCCGCCGCCAGCCTGGGCCGGGTGGGGCTGGCGCTGCTGCTGGCCGCGGCCACCGCGGTGCCGCTGGGCATGCTGATGGGCCTGAGTCGGCGCGCGCATGCGGCGCTGGACCCGCTGATCGAGTTCTACCGGCCGGTGCCGCCCCTGGCCTATCTGCCCCTGATCGTGATCTGGTTCGGCATCGGCGAAGCGAGCAAGGTGCTGCTGATTTATCTCGCCATCTTCGCGCCGCTGGCTATCGCCACCGCCGCCGGCGTGCGCCGCGCGGACCCGGCGCGGCTGCAGGCCGCGCGCTCGCTGGGCGCCAGCCGTGGCCAGCTGCTGCGGCTGGTGGTGCTGCCCAGCGCGCTGCCGGAAATCCTGACCGGGCTGCGCATCGGCCTGGGCGTGGGCTGGTCCACGCTGGTGGCCGCGGAGCTGGTGGCAGCCACCCGCGGCCTGGGCTTCATGGTGCAGTCCGCCGCCCAGTTCCTGGTCACCGACGCGGTGATCGCCGGCATCCTGATCATCGCCTGGATCGCGCTGGCCTTGGAGCTGGGGCTGCGTTGGGTGGAGCGACGCTTCGCCGGCTGGGTCGCGCCGGAACGGTTTTGAGCGGGTTTTCGATTTTTTGGATTTGAATCCGCTGAGCGGATAAGGAGCACAGTCATGAGCCTGCAACTGCAAGCCATCAGTCCGGCCCTGGGGGCCATCGTTTCCGGCGTCGACTTGAGCGCGCCGCTGTCCGGCGCCGAGCGCGACGCGATCGAAGCGGCGCTGCTGCGCCATCAGGTATTGTTCTTCGAGAACCAGCCGCTGACGCCGCGCCAGCAGCGCGACTTCGCCGCCCGCTTCGGAGATCTGCATCTGCATCCGGTCTACCCGACGGTGGCGGAGCAGCCGGAAATCATCGTGCTGGACACCCACGTCGACAACTTGCCGGACAACGACAATTGGCATACCGACGTCACCTTTATCGCCACCCCGCCGTTGGGCGCGGTGCTGTCGGCGCGGCAGCTGCCGGACGTAGGCGGCGACACGCTGTGGAGCAGCAACAGCGCCGCTTACGAGGCCTTGTCGCCAGCCTTGCGCGCGCTGCTGGACGGCCTCAGCGCCGAGCATAGCTTTATTCATTCCTTCCCGGAAAGCCGCTTCAAGGACACGCCGCAATACGCGCGCTGGCAACAGGCCAGCCGCGACCATCCGCCGGTGGTGCACCCGGTGGTGCGCACCCACCCGGTCACCGGCCGCAAGGGCCTGTTCGTCAACGAGGGCTTCACCACCCGCATCCTGGAGCTGGCGCCGCGAGAGAGCGATGCCCTGCTGGCCCTGCTGTTCGCCCATGCCGCGCGGCCGGAATTCACCGTGCGCTGGCGCTGGAAGGAAAACGATCTGGCGTTCTGGGACAACCGCGTCACCCAGCACTACGCGGTGGCGGATTACCTGCCGCAGCGCCGGGTGATGCACCGCGCCACCATCCTGGGCGACCGGCCGCGTTGAGCGGAGCGGGAGGAAGGGAACAAGCCCGGCTATGCCGGGCTTTTTCTATGGGCATCGAGCTGTGACATATCTCCACGTGAAATGATAATGGCATTTAAATTTAACGATTTTCGGGTAATATCCGTCCGCCATAAAAGCGGCGGGCGGAGCGCCCGCCTTGGCCAATCACAATCACAAGAGAAACCGTCATGAAGAAATTTACGCTCGCCCTGCTGTTGTCCGCCGCCTTCGCGCTGCCCAGCGCCCAGGCGCTGGCCTGGGGTCAGGAAGGCCACCGCATCACCGGCTACGTCGCCCAGCAACTGTTGAGCCCTCAGGCCAAGGCCGCGGTCAATCAGTTGATCCCCAACGCGGACTTCGCCCAGCTGGCCCTGTACATGGACCAGCACAAGCAGGAATTGAAGCAGCAGCTGCCGGGCTCGGATCAATGGCATTACAACGACGAACCGGTGTGCGACGGCGTGGAAGAGGACGATTGCCCCAGCGGCAACTGCGCGTCCAATCAGATCACGCGCTACAGCAAGGTGCTGGCCGACAAGAGCGCCAGCAAGTCCGCCCGCGCCCAGGCGCTGACCTTCTTGCTGCACATGATCGGCGACATCCATCAGCCGCTGCACGCGGCCGACAACCACGACCGCGGCGGCAACGACGTCAAGACGCGGCTGGCCGGCAGCAACAAGACCGGCAATCTGCATTCGGTGTGGGACACCGCGCTGGTGCAGCAGGCCTTGAGCGGTACCAACGAGCAGAGTTGGGCGGCGCAGAACCTCAAGTACTACGCGCGCAACATCGCCGGCTGGCAGAGCGGGCAGGTCAATGACTGGATCAAGGAATCCAATCAGTACGCGCGCAGCGAGGTCTACGGCCCGCTGTCCAACTTTAGCTGCGGCAGCGCGCCCAGCGACGTGGCCTACCTGGACCGCACCTACCAGACCGCCGGCGCTCAGCTGGTCAAACAGCAGCTGGTCAAGGCCGGCGCGCGCATCGCCATGGTGATCAACCAGGCGCTGCAGTAAAACGGCGCGTCCGCGCTAGAATGGCGGCTCCGTCGTCACCGGAGCCGCCATGTCCATTCACGAGCTCAGCCTCAAGGGCTTCCGTTCCATCCGCCAACTGCGGCTGGAGCTGGAGCCGCTCAACGTCGTCGTAGGCCCCAACGGTTGCGGCAAATCCAATCTCTACAAGGCGGTGCGCCTGCTGCACGAGGCCGCTTGCGGCCGCCTGTCCGCGGCGCTGGCGGAAGAGGGCGGCATCCAGAAGGCGATGTGGGCCGGCGGCCCGCGTCGAGGCGACCGCAAGGGCGAGCCCAAGCGCATGGTGCTGGCGGCGCGGCTGGCCGATTACGACTACGAATTGCAGCTGGGCTATCCCGAGCCCAGCCTCAGTCTGTTTTCGCTGGACCCGCTGGTGAAGGAGGAAACGCTGTGGCTGGCCGGCCAGGGCCGCCGCCCCTCGGCCCAGGTGCTGGAGCGGCGCAATCAGAGCGCCTTTCTCACCAGCGTGGACGGGGTCAGGACCACCTATCCATTGGGCCTGCAAGCCGAGGAGTCGGTGTTCGGCCAATTGTCGGAGCCGCATCTCTATCCCGAGGTGTCGCAAGTGCGCGAGACGCTGCGGCGCTGGCGTTTCTACCATGAGTTCGCGGTGTGGCCCGGCTCGCCGCCGCGCGCGCCGCAGGTGGGCATCCGCTCGCCGGTGCTGGCGCACGACGGCGGCAACCTGGCGGCGGCTTTCCAGACCATTGTGGAGATCGGCGACGTCGAACTGCTGCGCAGCGTGTTGGCCGACGCGTTTCCGGACAGCCGCTTCCAAGTGGAGGCGCTGCACGGCCGTTTTCAGATGCTGATACAGCGCGACGGCATCCTGCGGCCGCTGGAGGCGGCCGAATTGTCCGATGGCACCCTGCGTTTCCTGTGCCTGGCGGTGGGCTTGCTCAGCCCGCGCCCGCCGGCCTTCATGGCCTTGAACGAGCCGGAGAACAGCCTGCACCCGGATTTGCTGCCGGCGCTGGCGCGGCTGATCGCCGAGGCCGGCCGCCACAGCCAGCTGTGGGTGACCAGTCATTCGCTGCGCTTGGCGGAGCTGATCGCGCGCCACCGGCCGCTGCGCCGTTTCATGCTGGCGCAGCGTGACGGCGAGACGGTGTTGGCGGACGAGGATTGAGTTGGGCTTGCGAGGTCGTGTAGGTATGGCCGGAAAGTGAAAATGTATGGGTGCGAAGTGGAATGTTTGCATGTAGAATCCCCGCCGCCATACCGTTTGAATATAAGAAAGAACTTTCCGTGAAAAAACTATTTGCCGCTGCTTCTCTGCTGGCGCTGCTGTCCGGCTGCGCCTCCACCACACTGGCCACGCCCGAGGCGGACGCTCAGGCCAAGCAGTTCAATGCCCAGCCCAATAAGGCCCGCGTCTACATCTACCGCAATGAAGCGATGGGCGCCGCAGTGAAAATGAACGTGCAGGCCGACAACAAGGCTCTGGGCGACACCGTGGCCAAAACCTACATCATGGCTGATCTGGAGCCGGGCTCGCACACGCTGGTGGGCAAGGCCGAGAACGACTCCAGCCTGACCATGGATATGGTGGCCGGCAAGATCTACTACGTTTGGCAGGAAGTGAAGATGGGCGTGCTGTACGCCCGCAACAAGCTGCAGAGCGTGGACGAGGCCGAAGGTCAAAAAGGGGTGAAAGAATCCCAGCTGGTGCAGTCGCCGCAATAAGACATGACTCGAACGCGGTTGAGTCAGCCGCGCTCCGTAAAAAAAGCCCAAGCATCCGCTTGGGCTTTTTTCATGGTTCAGACCACAAGCTCAGGCCGGCTGCAGAAACAGCGCCTGCTCCGCCGCGCGGCGGCGGGTGAGGCCGGGCAGGACCTTGCCGCCGGCCTTGTTCCAGCGCGGGAACTGGGCGGCGGCGCCGGCGTAGTCGCGCTGATTGAGCAGGCGCAGCAGCGTGGAGTTTTGCAGCGAGCCCAGGCCCAGGTTGTAGCTGAAGCTGACCAGCGCGTCGAACTGGTTCTGGTTCAGCGGCACCGCGGCCAGCCGGGTGACGCCGGCTTCGAAGCGGCTCAGATCACGCGCCAGCAGCGCGTCGGCCTGGGCCTGGGTGATGACCAGGCCCGGCGTCACGTCCGGACCGGTGTGGCCGTAGCCTATGGTCCAGACGCCCACCGCGTCCTGGTAGGCCTTGAGACGCAGGCCTTCGAATTGCTGGATCAATTTGATGCCGTTGGCGCTGATATTCATGTCGGGCTCCTGTGGGAAGGGCCCCCGGCGGACGCGGAGAAACGCTCGAAAGAATCTGAGGCGGGAGGAGAAGCGGGCGGGGGCGGGACCGGCCGCGCGGGGCGGTCCGGGTGCGTCGTTCCCATTATGCTCAGGGCCCGGAAACGGGCCGTGGCGACGGACGTCAGTGCTGGGCGGTGGGTATCGCCTGCGGCTCCACCCACCCTACGCGCGGCGGCTAGTCATCGGTAGGGTGGGTGGAGCGCAGCGATACCCGCGCGGGAGTCTTCTCGGTATGAAGCGGACCGGAGCTAAAACCTGCCGGTGCGGACTGCGGCGGGCGGCGGTATCGCCTGCGGCTTCAGCCACCCTACGCGCGGCGGCTTGTCATCGGTAGGGTGGGAGGAGCGCAGCGATACCCACGCGGGAGTTTTCTCGGTATGAAGCGGACCGGAGCTAAAACCTGCCGGTGCGGACTGTGGCGGGCGGCGGTATCGCCTGCGGCTTCAGCCACCCTACGCGCGGCGGTTTGCCATCGGTAGGGTGGGAGGAGCGAAGCGATACCCGCGCGGAAACCCCTTGCGTACAAGGTTTCGCGGCGTGTCAGGCTTTGAGCCGGTGTTTAATACACAAAGCGCTCGCGCAGGTCTTCCAGGTTCAACTCTTTCAGAATCGCCTCCTGGCGTTCGCGCGCGCTGTTTTTGCGCTGGCCAGTGTACTTGGCGATGATCAGCTCGTTCTTCATCGAGTGCTCCCAGCCCACCAGCTCGGTGACGGTGAGCTGATAGCCGCGCGCTTCCAACTGCAGGCAGCGCAGCACATTGGTCAGATGGCTGCCGAACTCGCGGGTGTGGATGGGGTGGCGCCACATTTCGGACAGCGGGGTCAGGCCGAAGCTCTGGTTTTTCTTTTGGCGCAGCACGCCGGCCACTTCCGCCTGGCAGCAGGGCACCAGCACGATGTAGCGCGCGTTCTTGGCCAGTGCGAAGCGGATGGCGTCGTCGGTGGCGGTATTGCAGGCGTGCAGCGCGGTGATGATGTCCACCTGCTGCGGCAATTGGTCCGAGGTGATCGACTGCTCCACGCTCAGGTTCAAAAAGCCCATGCGCTCGAAGCCCAGGCGGGCGGCCAGCTCCTGCGAGCGGCTGACCAGTTCCGGCCGGGTTTCGATGCCGTAGACGCTGCCGGCGGCCTTGTCCTTCAGGAACAGGTCGTAAAGGATGAAGCCCAGGTAAGACTTGCCGGCGCCGTGGTCGGCCAGGCTCATCTCGCCTTTTTCCGCCAGCACGTCGGCCATTAGCGGTTCGATGAACTGGTACAGGTGGTAAACCTGTTTCAGTTTGCGGCGGGTGTCCTGGTTGATCTTGCCGTCGCGGGTCAGGATGTGCAGCTCTTTGAGCAGTTCCAGCGATTGCTGTGGTTTGATCTCGGGAATCAGGCTCATGGCGGCCTCCTGCGAAAAACGAATCGCCGGATTTTAGTCCAATTCGCGGCGGCGCGCTTGGGAGCTGGTTTCAATGCTCCTGTCTAACTGTCCCGCCGAAGCGCGGCGGACATTCTCAGGCGTAGAGCCTGTTCAAAGTCTCGCGAGCTAAGGCGAGACAAGGCGGAAACGGCTGAGAAAGCGGAATGTACGCGTGGTACATGAGCATTTCGAAGGTGTTTTCAACGCCGTATCGCCGACGCGCAGCAGACTATGAACAGGTTCTCAGCCTGTACTGACCGGCTGCACGCTAATCCGCTCCAACCAGCGCAGCATGTCTTGCTCCACTTCCACGCGGTTGGTTTCGTTCAGCATTTCGTGGCGGCCGCCGGGGTAGACCGTGGTTTGCACGTCCAGCAGGCCGGCCTCGCGGTAGCGGATTTCCAGCTGGCCCAGCCCCAGCTTGCCCAGGCTGACCGGGTCGCGGCTGCCGGCCAGCAGCCAGACCGGACAGCGGCGCGGCAGGCTGTCGCCGCTCGCCTCGCCGCGTTCCATGGCGATAATGCCGCCGAACAAATCTATCCACAGGCCGGGGCAGGGGTCGAAGCCGCACAATGGGTCCGCCAGGTATTTGTCCACTTCCGCCGGGTCGCGGCTCAGCCAGTCCATGCCGGTGCGGGCGGGCAGAAAGCCCAGGTTGAAGCTGCCGAAAATCAGCCGCGCCAGCAGCCGGCTTGGCCGTTCCGGGCTGCCGAAGCGGGCCACCAGCCGCGCCAGGCCGCGCAGCAGCCAGGCCAGCGGGCGTTGGCGGTAGCCGGTGGCGGACAGCGCCAGGCCGGACAGCGCCGCGCCGTGGCGCAAGAAATAGGCGCGGGCAATGAAGGAGCCCATGCTGTGGCCGAACAGCGCCACCGGCAGGCCGGGATGTTGCTCGGCGGCATGGCGGCGCAGGGTCTCCACGTCGGCCACTACCTTGTCCCAGCCATTCTCGGCGGCGAAATGGCCGCGCAAGCGCGGCGCGGCGCCGTGGCCGCGGTGGTCGTGGGCGTAGACCGCGTAGCCGGCGGCGGTCAGCGTTTGGGCGAAGCGGTGGTAGCGCACCGCGTATTCGCTCATGCCGTGGGAGATCAGCACCACGGCGCGCGGCGCGCCGTCCGGCAGCCAGCAGGCGGCGTGCAGGGTTTCCCCGTCGTCGGCGTTCAGTTGGAAGGTTTGCATGGCGGTGAGCCCTTTTATGGCCTGTTTTGACTACGCCGCGGCATCAGGGTTGCGGTGGAGCGGCGGCTTCACAGCAAAACATGGCGCGGTGATGCTGGCAAGCGCTATCCAAATGTCCTGGCGCTGTCGCCGTTATTGGAGTGGGGCGCAGGGTTTCGGGTCACGCGGGGACGCGCCGCGCTTGACCAGGCCTAGCAGGGTGGGCAACATGAGCCGCGTGCCGTTTCATAAAGCGCGGCATCAGGAATGGAAGCCTGAATTGAGTAGGAGGGATTTATCATCCCTCGCCACGCTATAGTTGCGCCCATCAGGGCAGGTTATGGCAGGGAGGCCTTTGGCCTGCTGGCTCCTACTCGCCTGTCTTCCAACCCTGCCATATGCCTGCCCATCTTGATTGGAAGCGGGGTGGCAGGCGCTCTGTTCAGTAGGAGCCCGTCATGCCGATATTGTCAGTTCTGTCCCTGCTTGCAAAACCGCCTCCATCCAAGGAGGCCGCTGAATCTCCAGCCGCTCTCCCTGCGGCCAGCCGTCTGATCAAGACCGTCAAACATCTGCAAGGTCTGCGTTCGGAAAATACCGCGCTTTCCACCATCGATCCCGTTCTGATTCATCTAGCCCGTTGCTGTGAGCATTACGACGATATCGCCGAAGAGCTGCGTCAATGCAGCGAGGCCTTGGGCGCGGTGCTGTTGATGCTGCGCCACACTGAAAACGCGAAAGTGCGCGGCAAGGCGCTGTGGGCCTTGCTGGAGCCTTTACAGCAGCGTTTGCAGGGGGCGATGGAGAGGCTGGAAGCCGTCACGTCTTGAGCCCGCCGGCCGACGGAGGCGATTGCGGCCGGATGCTCAGGCCAGCATGTGCTCCGGGTCGAAGTCCGGATTGAGCCGCGAGGTCAGCACGTGGTCGCGCCAGCCGCCGTTCAGGTAGAGGTAGTTCTTGGCGTGGCCTTCGACCTCGAAGCCCAGCCGTTTGAGCAGGCCGGCGCTGCGCAGATTGTGCGGCTGGTAGTTGGCCTGGACCCGGTGCAGCCTGAGGGTGTCGAAGGCGCAGCGTATCACCGCTTCCAGCGCTTCGCGCATCAGGCCCTGGCCCTGGCAGTGCTGATCCAGCCCATAGCCCAGATGACAGGACTGGAAGGCGCCGCGGCTGATGTTGCTGAGGCCGACGCTGCCTATCACCCGTTCCGGCTCGGCGTGCAGTGCCAGCAGGAAGCGGCCGCCGCGGCCTTCTTCCCAGTCGCGGGCGCGCTGGCGCAGCTGCATGGTCCAGTACAGCTCGGTGTAAAACATGTCGCCGGGCTTGGGGTCCCAGGGTTCGAAGTGCTGACGGTTGCGGACGTGGAAGTCCAGCATCGCGCGCGCCAGCGCGGGCTGCGCCGGCAAGAGCAGCAAGCGCGGCGTGCTGAGGGTGGGCTGGGCGATGGGCATGCGGGGCGGGTCAGGAGCTGGCGGGAAAGGCGATCTCAGCAGCCGCGCGCAGCAGGATGGGCACGCCGAAGCTGCCCAGCTTGGGCAGAGTGGCGTTTTCATGGGCGCGGATTTGGGCGGCGCTGGCGTGGTCCTTGTCGTGGGTGGTGTGCGCGTCGCTGGCCAGGATGATGGCGTAGCCGTGGGCCGCCGCGCTGCGGGTGGTGGTGTCGATGCAGAATTCGCTGGCGTAGCCGGCGATGACCAGTTGGCCGACGCCCCATTGTTGCAGTTGCTGATGCAGGCCGGTGCGCAGGAAGGAGTCCGGCGTGGTCTTGCGCAGGTAGTGGTCGTCCGGCTGGGCGTCCAGGCCGCGGGCCAGCTGCCATTCCGCCGAGCCGTGGATCAGCGGCGCGCTGGCGCGTTCGTGTTGAACCCAGACCACCGGCGTTCCGGCCGCGCGGGCGGCGGCGGCCAGTTGATTGAGGCGGGCGATGACGGCGTCGGCCTGGTCGGCGCGGGGTTCATTGTCGAACATGCCGCTTTGCACGTCGATGATCAGCAGGGCGGTTTTCATCGGGGTTTCCTGTCGCGGGATTGAGTCGCCAATGTCATATGAAACGCGGCAAAAAGCAAGCCCCGCTAGGGCGGGGCTTGGAACTGGTCCGGAGAATGTGTTTACGATTTTCCGGCAGTGCTTTGAAACATTTTTCAATACTCAGGAAACCGCGTATTCGACGCGCCCCAACTCCCTTCAAGCCTGCCGGCGGGTGGCAGGCCCGAGGTCTTAAGCGGCTGCCTGTTCGAGCAGCGCGACGTAGCGCGCTGCGAGTTCAGCCGCGCCTCGGGCCTGACGGGAACCGGCGGGAAGCCGTAGGCCAGGCTTGCAGGGCGGCCTTTAGGGTAAAGGGAGATTTGGCCGCGCAAATCTCCCTTTCCGTTTGCCGGGCGGAACCGGCCCTTAATCATTATCCGCGAAGCGGATTCGAAAGTACCCGGCAAGGTAAACAGGCGCTTAGGCAGTCAGCCTGTCCAGCGCTTCCCGATACTTCGCCGCGGTCTTCTCGCGGACCTCCAGCGGCACCGTCGGCGCCGGCGCCTGCTTGTCCCAGCCGGAGGCTTCCAGCCAGTCGCGGACGAACTGTTTGTCGAAGGACGGCGGGTTGCCGCCCGGCGCGTAGCTGTCCGCCGGCCAGAAGCGGCTGGAGTCCGGGGTCAGCGCTTCGTCCATCAGCGTCAGCACGCCGTTCTCGTCCAGGCCGAACTCGAACTTGGTGTCGCAGATGATGATGCCGCGGCTGGCGGCGAATTCGGCGGCGGCGCGGTAGAGCTTGATCGCGGTGTCGCGCACCTGAGCGGCCAGCTCGGCGCCGACGATTTCCTCGCAGCGCTGGTAGCTGATGTTTTCGTCGTGGTCGCCCACCGCCGCCTTGGTGGACGGGGTGAAGATGGGTTCGGGCAGCTTGTCGGCTTCGCGCAGGCCGGCCGGCAGCGCCAGGCCGCAGACGGTGCCGCTCTGGCGGTATTCCTTCCAGCCGGAGCCGGCCAGGTAGCCGCGCACCACGGCTTCGATCGGCACCGGCTTCAGGCGCTTGGCCACCACGGCGCGGCCGGCCACTTGCGGCAGGTCGGCGGCGGAGACCACGTCTTCCGGCGCGTCGCCGGTCAGGTGGCAGGGCACCAGCGCTTGGAGCTTGTCGAACCAGAAGTTGGAGATGGCGGTGAGGATCTGGCCCTTGCCGGGAATGGGGTCGTCCAGGATCACGTCGAAGGCGGACAGCCGGTCGGTGGCGATCATCAGCATGCGCTTGTCGTCGATCTCGTACAGGTCGCGGACCTTGCCGGAGTAGATTTTCTTCAAGCTGGTCAGTTGGGTGGTGTTGAGTCCGGTCATCGGAAATCCTCGGTGGAGCGGGCAATGTGTTTCAGAGCTTCGCGCCGGCTGAGCCCGGATAGCGGCGTGGCCGCGACAAAGGCGCGCACGGCGCTGGCGTCGGTGTAAGCGTATTCGCGCAAGGCCCAGCCTATGGCCTTGCGAATGAAGAATTCGGCGTCGCCGGCATTGGCGGCGCAGTAGCGGAACAGCCGTTCGGCGTCGGTGTCGGCTTTCCAGCGCAGCTGGTGCAGGATGGCGACGCGGCGCAGCCAGAAGTCGGCGTCGTCGCTGAGCGCGTCCATGTCGCGCTGCAACTCCCGGTGTTGGCGCACCAGGGCGCCGACCACCCAGGCGGCCAAGCCGTCCACGCAGTCCCACCAGGGCTTGGCGGCGGCGAGGGCCAGCAGCCGCGGCAGGCTGGCGGCCGGCAGCGCTTCGGCACGCGCGGTCAGCAGGTCCACCGCCGCGTACTGGAATTCGCGCTCCGGCTGCCGCCACAACTGCTCGGCCAGATCCAGGCAGTGTTCCGCGGATTGGGTGTTCAGCGCGCGGATCCAGGGCGTGGAGACTTTGCGGCGCGCCGGCGTGGGCACGCCGAGATAGTCGAACTGCTCGCGCATATAGGCGCGCATCGGCGCGGCCCCGGCGGGAACGGCGGCGGCGCTCAGTCCGGCGCGCAGCGCGGCGATGGCGGCGTTCACGCCGGGGCCTCGTCGAAGAAGCGCATGCCGGCGTAAGGCCGGGCGCGGCAGGCGGCCAGCCGCGAGGCCAGCGTGCCGACGTGCAGTTCCAGCTGATGGCCGTCCGGGTCCAGGAAGTAGAGCGAGTCGCCCTCGCTGCTGTTGTCCCGCCATTGACGGACGCCGGCGGCGGCCAGGCGTTCGCGCCAGGCCGGGAAGTCGGCGGCGTCCACGCTGAAGGCGTAATGGGTGTAGCCGGGGGCCGGCGCGGCGGCCGGGTCCAAGGACAGGCACAGCCACAGGCCGTTAAGGCTCAGATAGCCGCCGCCGTCCCAGCGCGCGTGGGGACGGCAGCCCAGGGTGAGGGCGTAGAAGTCCCAGGCGCGCTCCAGATCGCGCACCGCCAGGGTCAGGTGATTGAGGCCGTTCAGTGTCATGGCGAAAAAATGGCGAAGCCCTGTAAGAACCTGTTCAAAGTTTAGCGAGCTAGAGCGAGACAAGGCGAAAACGGCTGAAGAAGCGGAATGTACATGTGGTACATGAGCATTCTGAAGCCGTTTTCAACGCGGTATCGCCGACGCGCAGCAGACATTGAACGGGTTCTTAGGCTTCGCCATGTGCTTACAACGTATCCTTCAAGGCCCGGGCCTGGTCCAAGGCTTCGTCGGCCGTGGCCGCCATCACATTGAAGTGGCCCATCTTGCGGCCGGGGCGCGCGCTTTTCTTGCCGTACAGATGCAGTTGGGCGTTGGGCGCTTCCGCCAGCACGTCCCAGTTGGGCTGGCCGCCGTTGTCCTTCCACACATCGCCCAGCAGGTTGACCATCACCACCGGGCTGAGCAGGTCGGTGCGGCCCGGCAGCAGGCCGCACATTGCGCGCACCTGTTGCTGGAACTGGTCGGTGAGGCAGGCGGTGAGCGTGTAGTGGCCGGAGTTGTGCGGCCGTGGGGCTATCTCGTTGACCACCAGGCTGTCGTCGGCCAGCACGAAGAATTCCACCGCCAGCACGCCAACGTAGTCCAGCGCCTCGGCCAGCCGCATCGCCATGCTCTGCGCTTCGGCCGCCAGCGCCGGTTTGATGCGCGCCGGCACGATGGATTCGTCCAGAATGCCGCCGGCGTGGATGTTCTCGGCCACCGGGAACACCGCGCTCTGAGTGGCGCTGACTCGGGTGACGATGGCGGACACTTCCAGTTGCAGGTCCAGCATCTTTTCCAGCACGCAGGCCTGGCCGCCCAGATTGGCGTAGGCGGCGCGCGCTTCTTCCGCGGTGCCGACCCGTACTTGGCCCTTGCCGTCATAGCCCAGGCGCGCGGTTTTCAGGATGCCGGGCAGGTAGGGCGCGAGCTCAACCTGAATGTCCTCCACGCTCTGGATGGCCAGATACGGAGCGGTGGGCAAGCCGGCCTTGGCGATCCAGGCTTTTTCCGCGATGCGGTCCTGAGCGATGGCGACGCAGTCGCCGGACGGCGATACGCGGGTGGTCTTGGCCAGGACGCGCATGGCGTCGGCGTTGACGTTTTCGAATTCGGTGGTGACGGCGGCGCAGCTTTTGGCCAGGTCTTCCAGCGCGGCGGGGTCGTTGAACGGCGCGCACAGGTGGCGGTCGGCGAAGTCCGCCGCCGGCGCGGCTTCGTCCGGGTCCAGCACGGTGACGCGGTAGCCCATGGTCTTGGCGGCCACGGCGAACATGCGGCCCAATTGGCCGCCGCCCAGGATGCCCAGCATTGCCGGGGGCAGGATGGCGGACATTATTCGATCTCCGGCAAGGTCATCGCCAGCACGGTTTCTTCTTGCTTGCGGCGGAAGGCGATCAGCTGTTCCGCCAGTTCCGGGCGGGTGGCGGCCAGCATGGCCACGGCGAACAGCGCGGCGTTGGCGGCGCCGGCCTCGCCGATGGCGAAGGTGGCCACCGGGATGCCCTTGGGCATTTGCACGATGGAGAGCAGCGAATCCTCGCCGCGCAGGTATTTGGACGGCACCGGCACGCCCAGCACCGGCAGGTGGGTCTTGGCGGCCAGCATGCCCGGCAGGTGGGCGGCGCCGCCGGCTCCGGCGATGATGGCCTTCAGGCCGCGCTCGGCAGCGGTTTCTGCGTATTCGAACAGCAGGTCGGGAGTACGGTGGGCGGAGACGACGCGGGTTTCACAGGCGATGCCGAAGTCTTTGAGCACGCGGGCGGCGTTCTGCATGACTTCCCAATCGCTGTTGCTACCCATCACGATGCCGACTTCAATCATGGCGGAGAAGCTCGCTGGTTGAGGCTAAAGCCGTGATTTTACCCGATTGGGGCCTGCTGCCGTTATGGTTTTTTATTTTGACATCAAGGTACTTAGGGCATATCACATCAGCCGCGGATAAGTGAACAGAATCAGGTGTACAGCGTTGAAAGCGACATGGGCCAGCACCGCCCACAAGACCTGGCGGGTGGCGGCGTAAACCAGGCCGTAACCCAGGCCGGCCAGGGTGGCGAGGCCGACCCAGACCCAGCCGCCGGCGACATGGACCAGGCCGAAGGCCACGGAGGCGGCCATCAAGGCGGCGAAGGGTTCGGTGCGCAGCTCCAGCCAGCGTTGCAGGCCGGCGCGGAAGAAGGCTTCCTCGGCCAGCGAGACCAGGAAGAAGTTGGCGAACAACCAGGGCAGCAGCCAGTGCGGCAACTTCGGCGCCCAGGCGATGACGCCGGCCACGCTGGCCAGGCCCAGCACGATCAGCAGCAGCAGCGCGCCGACGCCGGCGGCGGCCGGGCCCCAGCGTCGCTCCACCTGCGGGCTGGCGCTCAGCACCATCAACAGCAGCCAGCCGGCGGCGCCCTTGTCGTAGCTCCAGTAAAGCCGGTAGGGCGCGCTGTTGGGCGTGCTCAGGCCCTGCCACAGCAAGGGGTTGTCGAAGCCGGGCAGGGCGTGCAGCGCCAGCGCCAGCAGCAGCGCGATCCAGACCAGCCACAGCTCCGGCCGCCGGTAGTGGCGCGCGGCCAGGCTGACGGCGAGGGCGGCGATGAGGGCCGCCGCGCCCAAGGGCTGCACCAGGCCGCATGCGACGGCGACGCCGGCGCTGCTGAGCGCGGCCAGACGCGACGGCCAGCGCAGACGCAGGCTTTCCGCCAGCAGGGCCAAAGCCAGCAGGGCGAAGGCGGCCAGGGTGAGGGTATCGGGCAGGGGCATGGCGGGCTCGCGGAGGATGGGCGGAAAGCCAATGATACTGAAGCGGGGCGGCGACAAAAAGACCGCCGCGGGTCAGGCCGGAACCGGACCCGCGACGGTAGAGCGCTCCCGTGTGCGGGGAGAGGCGATCTTTAGTTGAGTTTGGCCGCGCGCACCGCGGCGGCGGCGTCGGTGATGCCGGCGGAGCATCCTTCGCAGTCCGCCGCCGGTGGGCGCGCGGTCTTGATCAGGATGTTGCGCACCGCTTTCCAGTTGAGGCTGGGGTTGGAGGACAGCATCAGCGCCACCAGGCCGGCGACGTGGGGCGTGGCCATCGAGGTGCCCTGGAAGGCGGCGTAGCTGTCGGCGCCCGGCACGGTAGTGCCGCTGTTCAGCGTGGAGTAGATGCCGGGGTCGCCGCTGTTGAGGTCGCCGCCCGGCGCGGTGACGGTGGTGATCGCGCCGTAGTTGGAGTAGGAGGCGATACCGCCGGATTTGCCGTTGGAGGCCACGGTGATCACGCCGGGGCAGCTGGCCGGGTTGGTGTTGCGCACGTTCTTCATCGCGTTGCCGGCGGCCACCACCACCACGCCGTTGCGGGCGTTGACCTGCTGGATGGCATCGCGATAGGTGCGGCTGCAAGGCTGGGCCCCGCCCAGCGACATGCTCAGCACCCGCGCCACATTGGCGTTGATCGGCGTGCCGGGCACGGTGGCGCCCACCGCCCACAGCATGGCGTCGGCGATGTCCGAGCTGGCGCCGCCGCACTGGCCCAACACGCGCAACGGCAGCAACTTGGCCTTGGGCGCCACGCCGGTCAGGCCGTTGGCGTCGCCGGCGGCCGCGGCGATGGTGCCGGCCACGTGGGTGCCGTGCCAGCTGCTATTGCCGGCGCGGCACAGGCTGCCGTCGCTGTAGTCGCCTTGGTCCAGGCCGTTGTTGGTGCGCGCGCTTTGCACCGGTTGGCCGTTGCTGTCCAAGAGCGGGCTGCCGTCGGCGTTGGTTTGTGCCACGGCGGGCAGGCGGGCGCGTTTGGGGTCGGAGATGAAGTTGTAGCCCGGCTCCAGCAGGTTGGGCTTGAGGTCCGCGTGCGGACGGTAGCCGGTGTCCAGCACCGCCACTGTGACGCCGGCGCCCAGCGACAGGTCCCAGGCGGCGGGCAGGTTCATCGCGCCCGGTTCGCCGGCGCTGGCCTGCATATCCCATTGCTTGCCGGCGTATAGCGGGCTGCTGGGCAGATAGTTGGGGCTCATGACGAAGTCCGGCTCGGCGTATTCCACCGCCGGGTCTTGCTGGATTTTGCGCGCCAGGGTCTGGGCCTCGGCCACGCTCAGCGCTTTGCCGCTTTGATAGACGTAGGCGCCGGTGCCCATCTGATGATGGAATTGCAGCGGGCTGCCGCTCAGTTGCTGCACGCGTTGGGTGCGGGCGGCGAAATCCGCCGGGCGGCTGGACGGCGCGCGGCCGCCGTTGGCGATGCGCGCCTGGGTCAGTTGCAGCTGGGAGACGCTGTGGTATTTGACGATGATGCCGGTGATGCCGGCGGCGGAGGGCGCGGCCGCCGCGATTTCAGCGCCGGCGCCGGCCAGCAGCGCGGCGATCAGCAGGGATAGCGAGTTCTTGCGGTTCATGTTCTGTTGCTCCAATGCGTCGGGGACTTAGTTCTTGACGTAGGGGATGGCGGCAAGACCGGCCGGCGCGTTGCCGCCGGCGGACGGGCTGCCCCAGGCGACGAACTTGCCGTCCTTGGCCACGGCGAGGAAGCCGCCGAGCGGGGTGCTGTAGATGGCGCGGATATTGACCAGGCGCGAGCGGACGGCGGAGCTGTCGCCGCCGTGGGTGGGCGCGCCCCAAGTGACCACGCTGCCGTCGGCCTTCAAGGCGGCGAAGGCGTAGTCGTTGGCGAACACGGTCACCACATCGCGCAGGCGGTGGCGCACCGCGCTGCTGTCGCCGCCGCGCAGTTCATCGCCCCAGGTCACTACGCTGCCGTCCTGGCGCAGCGCGGCGAAGGCCAGTTCGGTGGCGGCGATGGAGCGCACGCGGTTGAGCTGGTGTTGCACGCCGCTGGCGTCGTTGCGGGCGCCGTCGCCCCAGGTGACCACGCTGCCGTCCTTGCGCAAGGCGGCGAAGGCGGTCTTGCTGGCGTAGAGTTTGGCCACGCCCGCCAGGTTGCCGGCCACCGGGCCGGTGTCGGCGCCGCGGTCGAAGTAGGCGCTGCCTATGGTGGCGACCGAGCCGTCCTGCTTCAGCGCGGCGAAGACGTTGAGGTTGGTCTGCACGGCGCTGACGCCGGCCGGCATCGGCTCGCTGCCGTCGTAGTAGTCGCTGGTCTGGCCATCCCAGTTCAGGCCCCACACCACCACACTGCCGTCTTTTTTCAGTGCGGCGAAGTTGTAGTCGGTGGCGGCGATGCTGACCACGTTGTTGAGCTTGGCGGCCAGCGGCGAGGCGTCGCCGCCGGAGTTGGGGTCGCCGAAGGCGAGCACGCTGCCGTCCTTTTTCAGCACCGCCACCGCGCCCAGGTTGTGGCTGACGCTGGCGACGTCCTTCAGCGCGGCCAGGCGGCCGGCGTCGAAGTAGGAGGAGATGGATTTGGAGCCGCCGTTGCCGTCGAAGGTGGTTTCGATATTGCCCCAGCTGGTGGCGCTGCCGTCGCCGTTGAGCGCGACGAAGCCGCGCTTGGTGGGCCACAGTTTGGACACTTTGCTCAGCGGCGCCACCGGCGAAGTGGCATCGGTGCTGCCTATGCCCACCGTGCCGGCGAAGCTGGCGCCGGAGCCGGCGCGGCCCCAGCCCACGACGGTGCCGTCGGCCTGCAAGGCGGCCATCGCGCGTTCATTGCCGGCTACCGCCACTACGTCTTTGGGTTGGGCGGGCAGGGCCGAAGTGTCGCCGCCCAGGCGGCGGCTGCCCCAGACCGCCAGCGTGCGGTCCGCCTTCAGCACGGCGAACACCGACGGCGCGCTGAACACGTTCTGCGGCACCAGGGTCTGGCTGGCGCTGGTCAGCGCGCAGCTGACGGTGGCGGTCAGCGGCTGGTCCGGCGCGCTGTCTTCGGCGCTGAAGCCGCGCGCGCCGTTGCTCCACTGCACGCGCGGCTGGCCCAGGCACAGGCCGCTGGGCACTGCGGTCAGCACGCCGCCGCGGTTGCCGAAGATGTCCACCGCCAGGCGGCCGCTGCCGCCATGATGGCTGGACCCGTCGCCGGGCTGGCTGCCGCTGCCGTCGTCTTCGCAGCCGGCGAGGCCGCCGATCAGCGCTACGCCCACGGCGATAGCGCCAAGCCGGAACCATTGGGTTCCGCTTGCTTGTGTGGTTCTCATCACGGGTAACTCCTTTGTATATCTTGTCGTTTGTGTTTTTATCCTGGGTTTAAACCCAGAATGAATATATTGTCATGCGGTAAGCATGTTTGGTAGAGAAAACGCATGGACGAGGCAAGAGGGAGCGGGAGGAGAAGCGGATGGAAAAGACGGAGCAATGCGCTATTTTGGTGCGGCGTGCCGATAACCAGTGGTTATAATTATTTGTGTTTTAATTTTTTGTTGAAAAATCAGATATTTGCCGGGGGAGAATATGGCGCATAAGACAAAGCCAGCCGCGGCGGGCTGGCGTCAAAATGGGGCATGAAGGCCGGAAGGGAGCCGGCCGGGGTGTTACATTTTTGCCAGTTGCTGACGCGCTTTCTGGGCGGAATCGGTCTTGGGATACAGTTTGATCAGGCGTTTGTAAGTGGTTTTGGCCTGATCCATCTGGCCCAGATCGCGCTGGCAGTTGCCGATATTGCGCAGGGCCTCCGGCGCGAAGTGATTGTCCGGAAATTGCTCGACGAAGCGGCGGTGGATGTCGATGGCGGCGTCGTATTGGCGCAAGGCGGTGTGGGACACGCCCAGCCAGTAAGTGGCTTCAGCCACTTGCGGCGCCTGCGGGTTTTGTTCGATGAAGCCGCGCAGCGCGTCGGCGGCTTTGGCGAAGTCGCGAGCGCGCAGCAAGTTCAGCGCCTTGTCGTAATCCGGGCTGGTGGCCGCGCCGCCGTCCGCGGAGCCCGAGGCGTCGCCGTGCGTGGCGGGCATGGGCTTGGCGCCGCTGTTCTCCAGATGGCCCAGCCGGCCGTCCAGATCGTTGTACAGATCGTTCTGGCGCTTTTGGGTGGTTTGCAGATTGTAGTTCAGCACTTCCACGTCGCCGCGCAGTTTGGCCACTTCGGCCTTCATCGTTTCCAGCTGGCTGACCATTTCCAGCAACTTTTCATTGGAAAGCTTGCTTTCCACTTCATTGAGACGGGTGGAGGCCTGGCGGTTGACTTGGTCCAGCTGGCGGCGGGTTTCTTCCAGATCGCCGGTGGTGGCGCAGCCGGTGAGGACCAGCAGCAGCGCGCTGCAAAGGGTGAGCCGTTTCATGGTTGTCCCGGGATGTCCCGCCGTCCGCCCCGGAGGGGACGACGCTTTTGAGTTGGGTGGCAATGAATACAGCCGGATATCTTAACGGCAAGCGCGTGAAAACGCACCCGCCCGATGTCCGGCTGTAAAAGCCGACCCCGAATCGGGCCGGCGGTCTGGGCTTAGTGCCCTTGGTACACGATGTCGGCGCGACGGTTCTCTGCGAAGTCCGCTTCGGTATTGCCGGTGGCGCGCGGTTTTTCCTTGCCGAAGCTGACCGCTTCCAGCTGGCTTTCCTTGGCGCCCAGCACTTCCATCGCCTTTTTCACGCTTTCGGCGCGGCGCTGACCCAGGGCCAGGTTGTATTCGCGGCTGCCGCGGGCGTCGGTGTTGCCCTGGATGATGACTTTTTTGTCAGCGTTCTGCTTCAGGTAGGCGGAGTGGGTTTCCACTACCGGTTTGCCGTTGGCGTCGACGGAGGAGGAGTCGAAGCCGAAGTAGACGCTGCGCTTGGCCAGCGGGCTGTTGGGATCGTTCAGCGGATCCACGGACACCTGGTTCTGGTTGCCGCTGCCGGTGTCCACCGGCGCGGTGGTCTGCGGCGCGGTGGGCTGCTGGGTGCCAGTGGTGGTGTCGGCCGGTTTGGTGCTGGCGCAGGCGGCCAGCAGGGTTACGGTGGCGGTGCCGAGGACGAGTTGTTTCCAGTTCATATCAATAGCTCCAATTAAGGACGATTAAATGGGCCCCAAGCCGGGTCCTGTACATCGCCGTTGATAACGGCCAATTTCACTTTGCTGCTGCCATCCGTGGTGGCGGCGTACAACACGCTCTTGCCGCCGGCGTCGCTGGCGTACAGCACCATGCGGCCGTTGGGGGCGAAGCTTGGGCGTTCGTTGTAGCCGCCGTCCGACAGCACTCGGCTGTCGTTGGTGGCCAGGTCTTGCGCCATCACGCGGAAGTTGCCTCCCTCGCGACGGATGTAACTCAGGGTCTTGCCGTCCGGCGACACCTTGGGCGACACGTTGTAGCGTCCTTCCCAGGTGACGCGCTGGGCGTTGCCGCCGTCGGCGGACACGCGGTAGATCTGCGGGCCGCCGGCGCGGTCGGAGACAAAGTACAGGCTGCCGCCGTCCGGACTCCATGTGGGCTCGGTGTCGATGCCTCCGTTGTACATCAGCCGGCGCGAGCCGCCGCCGTTGGCGTTGATCACGTAAATCTGCGAATTGCCGCTGGTGGTCAGCACCACCGCCAGCTTGCTGCCGTCCGGGCTCCAGGCCGGGGCGGAGTTGCTGCCCTTGAAGTTGGCGGCGGCAAAACGCTGGCCGGTGGCCAAGTTCTGCACCCAGACCACCGGTTTCTTGCTTTCAAACGACACGTAGGCGATGCGTCCGCCGTCCGGGCTCCAACTCGGGGAGATGATGGGCTCCCTGGAGCGCAGAATGGTCTGGGCGCGTCCGCCGTCCACGTCCGCCACTTGCAAGAGATAGCTGCCGCCGGTCTTCAGCACGTAAACGATGCGGGTGTTGAAGAAGCCTTTCTGGCCGGTGATCGCCTCGTAAATCATGTCGGCGATCGCGTGCGCCACTTGGCGGGTGCGGTCCGGGGTGACGGTGAATTCGCCGCCGGTCAGTTGTTTCTTTTGCGCGACGTCCATCAGCCGGAAGCTGATTTTCAACTGCCCGCCTCCGGCGGCCTCCACCTTGCCGATGGCGACGGATTGCGCGCCGGCGGCTTGCCACAGCGGGTAGCGGATGTCAGCAGGCTCAAACGGCACATTGGCCACGCCGGCCGCGTCCACCATGCGGAAGACGCCGGAAATCGTCAGATCGTTCTTGATCACCGGACCCAGGCCGCCCTGGGCGTTGGCCTCGTCCTTGAACGGAGCGATGGCGATGGCGTGGCGATTCGCCCCGCCGCCGACGATCTCAATAGTCATTTCCGCTTGCGCGCCGCCTGCGGCCATCAGGCCCAGCGTGACGAGCAGCATATTCAACAGAGTTTTAAAGCTGGACATTAGTTCCCTCGAATCAGTCTATCGGCATGAGGCGACGCCGCAGCCGTTCCATCATGGCTTGTGCTTGATCCGTCTTATGACCTGGGACGGAATTCCATTTTGAACTGCCGGTAGCCGTCGTTGAAATTGGCGCCGGGCGGCAGCGCCGGAAAGGTTTTCGCTTCCCAGATCGCCCTTTGCACCGCGTCGTCGTAGGCCTTGCTGCCGCTGCTTTGCAGCAGTTGAACCCGGTTCACTTCCAGCGAGGGCAGCAGGCTGACCTGCAACACTACCTTGGGGTTGCCGCTCAGTTCCGGCGGCACCTGCACCAGCGGAGTGACTTTGGCCTTGACCCGGCTGATCCAGCCGGCCTTGGCCGTTGACGAGCCGTTGGCCGCGCCGCCGGCCACGCCGTTGGGGGAACCGGCCTGGTCGCTGCGCGCATTGGCTTTGCCGTGGGTGCGGGGGCTGTCCAGGCTGGCCAGCAGGTCGTCAGCCTCCGGATTGTAGGTCTTGGACGGCTTGGGTTTGGCCTGCGGCTTGGCGGCCGTCGCCGGCGGCGCTTTGGCCTCCGGTTTTTTCTCGGCCGGTTTGTCCGCTTGTTTGGGTTCGGGCTTCTTCGCCGGCTCGGGTTTGGGCTCCGGCTTAGGCTCGGGCTTGGGTTCAGGTTTGAGCTTGGGCGGCTCCGGCGGTTTCTTGTGGCGGCCCAGGTTGACGTCGGCCGGAGGCTCCGCCACGGCGGGACGCGGCGGCTCCACCACCGGCGCGGGCTTGGGTTCGGCCACCGCGGACGGCGGCGGCGCGGTGGTCCATAGCTCCAGCGCCACCGGCGCTTGTTCCTGCAAGGTTTGGGAATGGAAGCTGCCCCACAGCAGCAGGCCGCCCACGGCGACGTGCAGCAGCACCGAAACGATCAGCGACCAAGGACGCGGCGAGGTGGACACTGCGGCCATCATCCCTGCTTTTGCTGCTTGACCGTCAGCGCCACGCGCTTGACGCCGGCCTGGTGGAGTTTGTCGGCGATGCGCACTACCTCGGCGTATTTGAGGTTGGCGTCGGCGGAGATGGCCACTGGGCGCTCGGCCGCGCCCAGCGCCTGGATCTGCGTGGCCAGGTCGGCGACGGAGGCGACGTCTGTCTTGCGGTCTTGGTCTATCAGTTGAATCTTGCCCTGGGCGTCCACGGTCACTTCCAGCGGACGGGTGTCGATGCTGGCGGCTTGGGACACGCTGGGCACTTCTATCACGCCAGGCGTGAACATCGGCGCGGTCACCATGAAGATGACCAGCAGCACCAGCATCACGTCGATGTAAGGCACGACGTTCATCTGGTTCATCTGGCGGCGGGGACGGCGATTGAGCATGGAGCGTCTGTTAGCGTTGGCAAGCGGTCATGATACACCGGGCTCCGGCCCAAGTGGGCCGGCTAAGAACCTGTTTACGATCTGCTGCGCGTCGGCGATACGGCGTTGAAAACCCCTTCGAAATGCTCATGTACCGTATGTACATTCCGCTTTCTCAGCGGTTTTCGCCTTGTCTCGCCTTAGCTCGCGAGATCGTCAACACGTTCTAAAGCGGGTCAGACCGCGGCGGATCATGAAAAGTTCATGGCCGCGGTCGCCTGTGGGGCTCAGGCCAGCCGCGTGCACAAGGTCAGCCCATCCCCCACCGGCAGCACGCACATGCGGATGCGCGAGTCGTGTTTCAGGCCGGCGTTGAATTCGTGCATCAGGTGGACGCCGGGCGGGTCTTCCGGCTTGGGTTCCACCACGCGGCCGGACAGGAAGATGTTGTCGATGGCGATCACGCCGCCGGGGCGCACCAGTTGCAGGCAGGCTTCGTAATAGTCGCGGTAGGCGGGTTTGTCCGCGTCGATGAAAGCCAGGTCGTACTGACCCGCTTGGCCGGAGGCCAGTTGCTCGCGCAAGGTGGCGAGCGCCGGTTGCAGCACCAGTTCGATGCGATCGGCGACGCCGGCGCGGGCCCAGTAGTCGCGGGCGACGGCGGTGAAGGTTTCGCTGACGTCGCAGGCCAGCGTGCGGCTGTCCGCCGGCATCGCCAAGGTGACCGCCAGCGCGCTGTAGCCGGTGAACACGCCGATTTCCAGATAGCGGCGCGCGCCGATCAGTTGAGCCAGCCAGGCCATGAACTGGCCTTGTTCCGGCGCGATCTGCATTTTGGCCATGCGGTGGGTGGCGGTGAATTCGCGCAGCTCGCGCATCACCGGATGTTCGCTGAGGCTGATGTTCAGCAAGTAGTCGTGCAAGGCGCCGTCTAGCGCCAGGGTGCGGCTGGTCATGGGTATGCAGTGCAATCGGAAACGCCCGCGGCGCGGGCGTCGGGTCAGGCGGGGAGCCGGTTTTATTCCGGCTGGTAAACGTAGGGCTGCTGCGGAACGCGGGATTCTTTCCAGCGCTTCTGGTCGTCGGCGTTCAATTGACGGTCCCACAGGGTCAGGCGCAGCTCGCGGCGCTGGCTGTCCACTTCCGGGTGTTCTTCCAGAAAGCCGTTGATGAATTGGGTGAAATCGGACTGATACATCGCATCGTTCCTTACTAAGGCTGATCTTGTGATTTTAATCGATAAATCGTTGCGCAGTCAGCCTGTGGGCTTCGCTTTACATTCATTTTGACAACAGATTTCACGGTACAGCGTAAATCCTGGTTGCGTTGCTGGCGCTTTGCTGCGATATTTAGCAAAATATTTAAAGACATTAAAGTAAAATTTTAAACTGAAAAGGTGGATTTGTTTAATCAAATTAAACTTAATGGTTTGTAATATGCGAATTCGCAATGTGGACGGCTTGGTGCAGTTCTACCCCGAGACCTTGACCTATCTGCGGCTGCTGGCCCGGTTGACGCACCTGGCGATGGTGCTGGCGCCCGGCTGTATTTTGCTGTTGTTTGATCCGGCCGCCGCGGCGGCCCGCGGGCAGGCCGGACAGCTCTTGTTGTTGGCCGGCGTGCTGGCTTTGTTGTCTTTTCAGGCGTTGGGCGTTTACGGCGGAGGCATGTTTTTACGCCAGTTGCGCCTGCGGCCCTTGGCCGCGGCGTGCGTGCTCTTGTTTTTGGTCTTGTGGCTGGCCCGCGGGCTGTCCCCGGCCTTGGCCGCCTTGCCGGACCGGCTGTGGCCGGTCTGGTTTACGGCGACGCTGGCCTTGTTGCTGGCGCAGCGTTTGTTGGTGCACGTGTGGTGCCGCCGGCTGGTGCGTCGCGGCGTGGGCCTCCAACGCACGGTGATCCTGGGTTGTACCGCCAGCGGCCATTTGCTGGCCGGCTTTCTGAGGGAGAACGCGGACATTCGCGCCTGCGTGATCGGCTTTGTGGACGATCGTTCGGACCGCTTGCAGCACGCCATGGCCGGCCTGCCTTATTTGGGCGGCATGCGCCGGCTGGAGACGATGGTCCGCGAGGGCGAGGTGCAGCAAATCCTGGTGGCGCTGCCGTGGGCGGCGGTCAAGCGGATGGGGGACTTGGTCAGCTTGCTGCGGCGCTTGCCGGTGACGGTGCTGCTGGCGCCGGACATGGCGGGCTTGCAGCACGCTCATCATCGGGTGACCGCGGTGGCGGGGTTGCCGATGTTCAATATTTCCGAGCGCCCGCTCAAGGGATGGTCGCCCTTGCTCAAACGCTGCGAGGACGTGTTGCTCGCCGTTTGCGCGCTGGCGCTGACCACGCCGCTGATGTTGCTGATCGCCTTGTTGATCAAGCTGGATTCGCCGGGGCCGGTGTTGTTCCGGCAAAGGCGCTACGGCTACAACAACCGTTTGATCGAGGTCTACAAATTCCGCTCCATGTACGTGGAGAGGACCGACGCCGACGCCGAGGCGCAAACCACACGCAGCGACCCGCGCGTGACTCGCGTCGGGCGCTTCATCCGCAAGACCAGCCTGGACGAACTGCCGCAATTGCTCAATGTGCTGGGCGGCAGCATGTCCATGGTGGGGCCGCGTCCGCACGCAACCGCCACCAAGGCCGCCGGTGTCTTGTTCGAAGACGCGGTGGCGGAGTATTCCGCCCGCCATCGGGTCAAGCCGGGCATTACCGGCTGGGCCCAGGTCAACGGCTACCGCGGCGAAACCGACACGCTGGCCAAGATAGAGGGCCGGGTGGCGCACGATCTCGAATACATCGAGAACTGGTCGCTATGGTTCGACGCCTACATTCTGATCCGCACTCTGCCGGCCGTGCTGTCGGCCGACGAAGCCTATTGAGGCCGCCATGCAAACCCAAATTCCAGAACTGATTCCCTGCATCGTGTCCGGCGGCGCCGGCACCCGCTTGTGGCCGGTGTCCCGGCAGGCTTTTCCCAAACCCTTCATCCGCTTGGCCGACGATCAGAGCCTGCTGCAGAAGGCCTTTCTGCGCGCCGCGCGCCTGCCGGGGGTGAAGCGGGTGATGATCATCACCAATCAGCAGGCGCAACTGCGCACCCTGGACGAATGCCGGGCGGTCAACGCCGGCGGGTTGGCGTTGGAGCTGCTGTTGGAGCCGGAAGGGCGCAATACCGCTCCAGCGCTGGCGGCGGCCGCCGCGGACCTGCTGGAGCGCGAACCGGCGGCGAATCCCTTGCTATTGGCGCTACCGGCGGATCATCTGATCGCCGACGAAGCCGCCTTCGCCGCCGCGGTGGAGAAAGCCGCGCGGCTGGCCGGCGATGGACGCATTGTCGTTTTCGGCTTGAAGCCCAGCCGCGCGGAAACCGGTTTCGGCTATATCGAGGCCGGCGCGGCGATAGGCGCTGACGGACAGGAAGTAGCTCGCTTCGTGGAAAAGCCGGACCACGCCGCCGCCGAAGGCTATCTGGCTGGCGGACGGCATTTGTGGAACAGCGGCATGTTCTGCTTTTCCGCCGCTGCTTTGTGCGAGGAACTGGCCGAACACGCGCCCGATGTGTTGGCGGCGGTGCGGGATTGCCTGGCGCACAGCCCTGCGTCCCAGAGCGCGGACCACCGCTTGCGGGCGCTGGAGCGCGAGCGCTTTGGCCGTTGCCCGGACATTTCCATCGACTACGCGGTGATGGAGCGCACCCGCGCCGCGGCGGTGGTGCGTTGCGAACTGGGCTGGAGCGATATCGGCAACTGGGACAGCCTGGCCGAGCAGTTTCCCGCCGACGCGGACGGCAACCGCGTCAGCGGCGACGCCTTGCTGCGGGACAGCCATGATT
The DNA here is from genome assembly GCF_009936155.1 of Chromobacterium haemolyticum. Classification (NCBI taxonomy): domain Bacteria; kingdom Pseudomonadati; phylum Pseudomonadota; class Betaproteobacteria; order Neisseriales; family Chromobacteriaceae; genus Chromobacterium; species Chromobacterium haemolyticum. The sequence continues at coordinate 109,774 of NZ_AP019312.1, forward strand.
GCTTCATCCAGAGCCGCGGCCGCTTGATCGCGATGCTGGGCGTGGACAATCTGGCGGTGGTGGACACCCCGGACGCCCTGTTGGTGGCAGACCGCGGGCGCAGCCAGGAAGTGCGCGAGCTGGCGCGGCGGCTGCAGGACCAGAATCATCCTGCCTGGCGGCTGCATCTGAGCTCGCAGCGGCCCTGGGGCCATTACACCGTGCTGGCGGACAGCGAACGCTACAAGATCAAGCGCATCGTGGTGAAGCCGGGCGCGTCGCTGTCCTTGCAGATGCACCACCACCGCAGCGAGCACTGGATCGTGGTCAGCGGCACCGCGATGGTGACCCACGGCCAAGAAGAGCGCTTGCTGCACACCAATGAATCCACCTTCATTCCCGCCGGGGAAACGCATAGATTGAGCAACCCCGGGCTGATCGACCTGGTATTGATCGAGGTGCAAAGCGGCGAATACCTGGGCGAGGACGACATCGTGCGCTTCGCCGATGACTACGGCCGCTCGGAGGCCGCGCCGTGAGCCGCACCGCGTTGATCCTGCCTGTGCGCAACGCCGGCCGCCACCTGGACCGGCTGTTGCCGGCACTGGCGGCGCAAAGCTTGCGGCCGGACGAATGGCTGGCGCTGGACAGCGAGTCCAGCGACGGCAGCCGGGCGCGCCTGCTGGCCGCCGGCGCCAGCGTGGTGCCGGTGCGCGCCGCGGATTTCAATCACGGCGGCACGCGCCGGCTAGCCAGCGAACTGACCGACGCCAAGGTGTTGATCTATCTGACCCAGGACGCCATCCCGGCCGGGCCCGACGCCTTGCGCCGCTTGCGCGACGCGCTGCTGGCGGAGGACGACATCGGCGTCGCCTACGGCCGCCAACTGCCGCAGCCGGACGCCGGCCTGTTGGGCGCGCACGCGCGCCGTTTCAATTACCCACCGTTCAGCCGCACCAAGCGGCTGGCCGACGCCGCCGAACTGGGCATCAAGACCTGTTTCAGCTCGGACTCCTTCGCCGCCTATCGCCGCGAGGCCTTGCGGGAGGTGGGGGGCTTCCCCTCCGACGTGATCGGCTCCGAAGACGCCCACGTCGCCGGCCGCATGCTGCTGGCCGGCTGGGCGGTGCGTTACGAGGCCGCCGCCTGCGTTCACCACTCGCACGATTACGGACTGCTGGAGGAAATGCGCCGCTATTTCGATATCGGCGTGTTTTACGGCCGCGAGCGCTGGATCGCCGAGCGCTTTGGCCGCGCTGGCGCGGAAGGGCGGCGTTTTCTGCGCTCCGAGCTGGAAACCGTCCGCCGGGCAGGCCAGCCGTGGCGGCAGTCCGAAGTGTTGCTGCGTTGCGCGCTCAAGCTGGCCGGCTACCGCCTGGGCCATGTCGAGCGCTGGCTGCCGCGCGCGCTCAAGCGCCGCCTCAGCATGTTCCCCGCTTATTGGAAATGAATGCGATGACTACCGCCAAACTCGCCGCCGTTTTGTTGTTCGCCGTTCTGGGCGGTCTGACGGCCTGTTCCACCCCCAGCACCATCGCGCTGCCGGACGCCAAGACCGTGGAAGCGCGGCAGCTGGCGCTGCGCGACATCAGCCAATTGCCGCCGCCCGTCACCAGGGTAATGAACGGCGACACCCTGCGCATTGTCCGCGACGCGCAATCTCCGGCCGAAAAAGACGAGATGGCGCTGTTCTTCGTGCGCCCGGACGGCAGCTTTTCCTACCCCCACGCCGGCCTGGTCCGCGGCGGCGGCCGCACGCCGGAGGAAATAGGGGCGGAGATCACCGACCGGCTGTCCACGCTGTATCGCCAGCCGCAAGTCACCGTCAACATCGCCATCGCGCCGGGCAACCGCGTCTTCGTAGGCGGCGCAGTGCGCAATCCGTCCGCCTTCGAACTGAGCGCCGCCGCCAGCATAGAACAAGCGGTGATCGGCGCCGGCGGCGTCCTGCCGTCCGCCGACAGCGAGCACGTGGCGCTGCTGCGCATGGACGAGACCGGCCTGTATCAGATCTATTTCACCGATCTGGCGCGGATGCTGGACCCGGCCGCCGGACGGCGCGGAGTCATGCTGCAACGCGGCGACATCGTGTTTGTGCCCAAATCCGCCATCGGCAAGGCGGTGGAAGGCGTGGACATGTACGTCAACCAGCTGCTGCCCTTCTCCAAGGCGATAGGCATCGGCCTGAATTACGACCTGGGCGGCAAAGGCAGCAACAACGTCAACATCCAGAACAACCCCACCATCAAGGCCGGCGGTTAGCCCCTGGTCCGCACCGGCGATAGCGACATGATAGAAATCCGCTCCTTCCGCGATCTGGCCCGCCTGTTTTTCATCTTCCGGCGGGAGTTCAAATGGGCGTTCGCCGCCACCGTGCTGGTGGCGGTGCTGGGCGCTTTCTTGCTGCCGGCCCGCTACGAATCCGAGGCGCGGCTGCTGGTCAAGCCCGGCCGCGACACCAGCACGCTGCCGATCGAATACGCCGACCGTCAGACGCTGGTGGCGCCCAGCACCCAGCGCGATCCCATCGTGGATGAGGAAAAGCTGCTGACCGGCCGCCCCATCATCCACCAAGTCGCCGACTACTACCTGAACGAAATGCGTTCTCCGCCGCCGCAAGGCTGGTGGAAAACCTTCAAGTATCAGGCGAAGCAGGCCGCCGCCACGGTGTTGGACGGAGTGCGCGACGCGCTGGCCCTGATCGGGGTGGTGGAAACGCAGACCCCGCAAGAGCGGCTGGCCGCCAGGCTGGAAAAACAGTTCAGCGTCAGCCATCAGAGCGGCTCCGCGGTGATGGAAATCGCTTTCAGCTGGGACGATCCGGCGGTGGCGCAGCAAGTGCTGGCCAAGTGGCTGTCCTTGTACATCGATGAGCGCAGTCGCGCGCTGGGCCGCAAAAGCCTGTACGCGTTTTACGAAACCGAGAGCGGCAAGCTGGCCGAGCAGATCGCCGGCTACAAGGAACGCATCGGCCAACAATTGCGCCAGATCGACGGCATCAGTTCCAAGGAGAGGCTGGACAGCCTCACCGACCAGCTCAACAAGCTGGAGGCGGCGCGCAGCGCCGACCAGGCGGACTGGATGGCGGCGCAGGGCGGCATCGCCAATGCCCAGGCCAGCGGCGGCAAGCTGCCGCGTGAAATCACCAAGGAGCGCGAACTGAGCCTGAATCCGGCGCAGCAGGATCTCAAGCTCAAGCTCAACGGCTTGGAGTTGGAGCGGCTGGACAAGCTCAAGACTTATCTGCCGGACGCGCCGCCCATCCGCGAGCTGGACGAAAACATCGCCGCGCTCAAGGCGCTGATCGCGCGTGAAAAAGACACGGTGCAGCGCTCGGAAAACCGCGTGCCCAGCGACCTCGTCAATCTGCTGGAGCGCGGCAAGCTGGAGCGCGGCATGCGCGCCGGCGAGCTAAAGGCCAAGGTGGCGGCTTACGACAAGGCCATCGCCGCGCTGAAGGACGAGCGCGCGCGCATTCTGAGCGTGGAGCCGGAGCTGTCGCGGCTGGAGCGCAATCTGGCGGTGGCGGAAAAGAACTACCTGCTCTACCGCGACAGTCTGGAAAAAGCGCGCATCGACCGTGAGCTGGACAACAGCCGCATCAGCAATATCGCGGTGATCGAGCAAGCCACCTTTAGCCCGGCGCGAGTGTTTCCCAAGAGCCTGGCCATCCTGTTGGCCGCGGTGCCGGCCGGTTTGGCGGTGGGGCTGTTCGTGCTCTACCTGTGCTACCTGCTGGACCAGCGCATTCACGATGGTGGGGGCGTTGAGCGCCGTTTTGGCGTGCCGCTGTGGAGCACGCTGATGGAATTGGAACCGGGCCAAACCCCGCCTCCGGCGTTCGAAGCCAGTGTCTATCGACTTTACAGCCAACTGCCGGCAGACAAGCTGGCGCGAGACGGCCTGGTGATCGGTCTGGTGTCCTCGCGGCGCGGCGAGGGCGTCAGCTTCATCGCCGGCCAGTTCCTGCGCGTGTTGGCCGAGCGAGGCGTGCCGGCAAGGCTGGCCGCCGGCGACGCGCGCGTCGGCCCCGGCGAAGTGGCGCTGATCGAGGCGCCGGCGCTGCTCGACAATCAACAGGCCTTTGTGCAGTTGAAGCGCGCCGATCTGATCCTGCTGGTGGTGGAGGCGCGCGCCTCCACGGTGCCGGTGGTGGAAAACGCGCTGGCCATCCTCGGCACCGCGTTTGGACAGGTGGACGGCATTGTGCTCAACCGCCGCCGTTTTGAAATCCCCGCCGCCGTGCTGAAACGCGCGGCGCGCTGGAAAGGAGAAGGCAGATGAAGATCGCCCTGTTGGCTCCGCTGCCGTCGGAGCAGAACGGCATTGCCGACTATGCCGACGCCTGGCGCCGGGCTTTGGAAAACGAAGGCGTCAGCGTCGTCTCTCCGCTGGGGGGGCTGCCGCTGGCGAGCAACGCTCTGGAACTGTCCTGGCAGATGCAGAACGTGGACTGGCGGCGTTTCGATCTGGTGCACGCGGAGCTGGGAGGCGGGCGCTGCGGCGAGTTCATGGCGCTGGAGTGGCTGGCGCGTCATCAGCCGGAACTGAGACTGACCGCCACCGTTCATGACCCGGAACGCCTGGTCTGGAGGCCGCCCGGCTTGCCGCGGCGGCTGCCGCGCCCGCTTGGCCAGGCCGCCGCCTTGCTGGCCGCTCCGCTGACGCTGGCGCGAGAGCGGCGGCTGGCCCGGCGCTTGACCCGGCTGGTGACGCTGACGACCATCGGCGCGGAACGCCTGGCCCGGCGGATGCGGTTGCCGGACGGGCGGGTGTTCCATATCGCGCACGGCAATTGCGAGATCCCCGCTCAGCCGTTGCCGGCCTTGCCGCCGCAAGGGCCGTTGCGGCTGCTGTACTTCGGCTACATCTACCAGGGCAAGGGCATCGAGGATGTGCTGGACGCGCTGGCGCTGCTGCAGGAAGAGCCGGATACCCGTGACCGGGTGAGGCTGACCCTGGCGGGCGGAGTGGCGCCGGACGTCGCCTTCGGCCGCTCCGGCTCTTATCTGGAATCCCTGCGCCAGCAAGCCATCCTGCTGGGGCTGCACCGGGACATGCTGGAATGGCGGCCGGACCTGCCGGCGGCCGAGATCCCCGGCCTGATCCAGGCCAATCACGCCATGGTGCTGCCTTATCGGGAATCGTGGAAGCTGGCCTTGCTGGGCCGGATGTGCGGCGCCAGCGGCGCGCTGTCCTGGGCGGTGGCCTGCGGCCGCGGCGTGGTCTGTTCCGACGCCCGCGCCCTGGCCGAGGAGGCCTCCTTCGGCAACGGCGCGGTGTACGCCCGGGGCGACAGCGCGGCGCTGGCCCGGACCTTGAGCGGGCTGCTGCGTCAGCCGGAGCGCTTGCGTCAGCATAGCGAGCAGGCGCGGAGCTTGGGGCGGGAGCGCGCTTGGCCGCGTGTGGCGACGCAATTTCTGCAATTGTTTCAGACGGCGCTGCGGGAGAGAGCGCATGGCTAGCGCGCGCGGCGGCGCGGCGCGGCGGATGTTGGTTCTGGCGGCGGTTCTGGGTTTGGCCGCGGCTGGCCCGCGCGCGGAAACCACCGAGCTGACCGCCGGCCGGCCGGTGGTGTGGCGCGATTTCCTTGGCGTCAACGCGCATTTCCTGTGGTTCACGCCGCCGCAATACCAGCGCCAGATGCAGCAGCTCAAGTCCTTGGGCCTGAACTGGGTGCGCGTGGATCTGCATTGGGATCGCCACGAGCCCAAGGAAAACCAGTTTGTGTTTGCACCGCTGGACCAACTGGTGGACACGCTGAAGGCGCAGAAGCTCAAATCGGTATTTTACTTGGTGGGGTCGGCGCCCTTCGCCAGCAGCGTGCCGCCGCTGCTTGGCTCCAGCGACCAGTACCCGCCCAAGGACGACAAGGTGTTCGCCAAGCGCATGGCCATGTTGGCGCGGCGCTATCCGACGGTGGATGCCTGGCAGGTGTGGAACGAACCCAATCTGCCCGGCTTCTGGCGGCCGCTGCCCAGTCCGGAAGGGTACGGCCGTTTGTTGCAGGCCAGCGCCGAAGCGCTGCGCGCCGCTGCGCCGGGCAAGCCGGTGGTGATGGCCGGCATGGCTTATTACAGTCAGATGCCGGTGCGCGGCGGGCTGATGCTGGAGGAGCTGGGCAAGAAGGGAAGCCTGAACCTGAAAACCATCGTCGCCTACCACCCATACAGCCAGCAGCCGGAGGGCGACGATCCTAAAACGCGGGACTTCGTGCTGCGCGCGCAGCAGATCAACGCCCGGCTGCGTCAGGTCAAGGCGCCGGGGATCTGGGCCACCGAATGGGGCTGGTCCAGCTACGCCGGGCCCAAGGAAGAGCAGGACATCATCGGCCGCGACGGCCAGGCGGATTATCTATTGCGCCGGCTGGCGTTGATGAGCGCGCTGGATTACGACCGCGTCTTCCTGTTCGCGTTGTCCGATCTGGACCAGCGCGCCAGCGCGCGCGACCGCGGCTACGGCCTGCTGGATCTCGACGGCAAGCCCAAGCCCGCCTATAAGGCCCTGGCGCGTTTCCTCGCCATTACCGGCCCGCGGCTGGAGCCGGCGGCGCCGCCGCGCTTGGACGCCGCGCCGGATGGTTTGTACAGCATCGCCTGGCGCAAGCCGGACGGCGCGCGCCTGTGGATGTTCTGGAGCGCGAGCGGCGGCGCGGCGCGTTTGCCCGGCATCGCCCGCGCCACGCTGCGTCAGCCGCTGAGCGGAGGCAGCACCGCCTTGAGCGCCGCTGGAGACAGCCTGCGCGTGACGGTGACGCCGCAGCTGCAAATTTTGGAGTGGCGAGAATGAAACCGGGGTCTCTTCACCGTCCTCTTTCCCTCGGTTCCACCGGCGCGTGTCCGCCGCTGCGTATCTTGTGGACCCTGCCTTATCTGCCCTGGCCCACCACCAGCGGGGGCAAGCTGCGTCAGTTCCAACTGCTGCGCGCGCTGGCGGCGCGCGGCCATCGCATCACCTTGCTGGTGCAGAGCAAGGAGCCCGCCAGCGACGCCTGCCGCCGCCAGCTGGAAAGCATTGTTGAACGGCTGATCGTGCTGCCGCGCCGGCCGCTGAAACACCCGCTGACGCTGTTGGCCGCCGCGCTGGGCCCGTATCCGCTGCTGGCCAGCGTCAACGGCCTGGCGCCGGACTTGAGCCGAACCTTCGACGGCCTGCTGCGCCAGCGTTGGGACGTGGTGCAAATCGAGCACAGTTACGGCTTGCAGCCCTTTCTGGACGTGTTGGGCCGCCACGGTCAGCCTTTCCTGCTGACCGAGCACAATGTCGAATCCGAGCTGGGCGCGGCCACTTATCAGCACCTGCCGCGCTGGTGCGCGCCCTTTGTGTGGTGGGACCGCTGGCGTTATCGGCGCTGGGCGGCCCTGGCGTTGAACGCCGCCGAGCGCGTCGCCGCCGTCACCTGGGAGGATGCCGCGGCAATGGCTCAGCACAGCGGCCGGCTGGTGGACGTGGTGATCAACGGCGTGGACGCCGACGCCTTCTCCGAAGTGCGTCCGGATTACGCCAGCCAGCGCCTGCTGTTCGTCGGCAATTTCGAATACCCGCCCAACCGCGACGCCGTCGTCTGGCTGGCGGAGGAAGTGATGCCGCGGTTGTGGCGGCGGCTGCCGCGGGCGCGGCTGGCGATATGCGGTTACGCGATGCCGGAAGACTGGGCGCGGCGGTGGCCGGACGAGCGTCTGGAGTGGCTGGGCTTTGTGCCGGAACTCTCGACGCAGCAGCGCCGCGCCGCCGCCTTCATCGCCGGGCTGCGCCAGGGCGGAGGCTCCAAGCTCAAAGTGCTGGAGGCGCTGGCCGCGGGCCTGGCGCTGCTGAGCACGCCGCAGGGCGCGTCCGGGCTGGACCTGCGGCCCGACAGCGATTACCTGAGGGGCGACGACGCCGAGCAGCTGGCCGAGGCCGCCGCCGCGCTGCTGAGCCGGCCGGAGCGCGCCGCCAGCCTGGGCGCGGCTGGGCGGGAATACGTGAGGAGGCGGCACGATTGGGCCATCGCCGCCGACCAGCTGGAAACCTTGTATCGGGAGCTGAGACATGCGCATCGGAATTGATTACCGTCCGGTCACCGCCGCGCCGCGCTCCGGCATCGCGCGGCAAGTGCTGGCGCTGGAAGCCGCGTTGGCGGCGCGGCCGAACGTGGAAGTGCTGCGCTTCACCGCCTGTCCGGCAGACCATCCCCACCGGCGGCTGGCCGAATGCCCGGCGCGGCCCAGTCCTGCGGACGGACTGCACCGCCCGCGCGAGCGTTGGCATTTCGAATGCCGTTTTTTGCCGCGGGCCATCCGCGCCCGTCGGCTGGACCTGTACATCGCCACCGCCAACACCGGTCTGCCGCTCTGGCGCGCGCCCGGCGGCGTGCGCTACGCCATGCTGCTGCACGATGTGTTCCAGCTGACTCTGGACAACTATCACGTCAGCCTGCTGCGCGCGCTGGCTTACCGCGTAATCGACTGGGCCGGCACCGCGCGTTCCTTGCAGCGCGCCGACGCGATATGGACGCCGTCGCAATTCACCGCCGACGCCGCCGCGCGGCTGTTCCCGCGTCAGCGCGCCAAACTGGCGCTGCTGCCCAACGCGGTGCCGCAGCCGGCCGCGCCGGCCGCGGTGCTGCCAGCCTCGCTGCCGGCGCGCTACTGGCTGGCGGTGGGCGCGCGCGAACCGCGCAAGAACATGCCCTGGTTTGTTGAGCAATGGCGGAAGGCGCGTCAGCGCCAGCCGGACCTGCCGGCGTTGGCGCTGGTGGCGCGGCCGGAAGACCTGCCGGCGGAACTGCGGCGGCTGGAGGGGCTGATCTGGCTCAGCGATCTGGACGACGGCATGTTGAGCGCGGTGTACGCGGCGGCGGAACGGCTGTGGCAACCGTCCTACGCGGAAGGCTTCGGCCTGCCGGTGATAGAGGCGCTGGCGCAAGGCACGCCGGTGGCGGTGGCCACCGGCTCGGCGCTGGACGAAGTCGCGCCGCCGCAAGCAGCGCGCTTCGCCCCCAACGACGCCAGCGGGCTGCAAGCCCTGATGCACCGGCTGGCCGCGGCCGGGCCGGACGGCGACGCCGACGCCAACCGCGCCTGGGCGCGACGCTACGATATGGATGCCTATCGCCGCCGCGTGGATCAGCTATTGGACCGGCTGCTGGCATGACGCCGCTGAACCGCGCGCTCGCCCTGGTCTGCGGGCTATTGTTCGGCGGCTTACTGGCCTTCAGCCCGGCCGCCGCCGCGCTGGCGCTGGCCGCCGCCTGCGCCGGAGTCGCCGTGCTGCGCGCGCCGCTGCTGGGTCTGGTTTTGTTCGGCTTCGCCGCCACCCTGACGCCCTATTCCACGGTGCAACTGGGCGTGCGCGTCACCGTATCCGAGGCGCTGCTGGGCCTGGCCTGGCTGGGCGCGCTGCCGCGCTTGGCCGTCGGCGTCCTGCAATGGCCGAGCGGCCGCGTCGAGCGGCGCTTGTTGTGGCTGATGGCCTTCAGCCTGCTGCCGTTTTTGGCGGGACAGCTGATGGTGCAGGCCGACGGCAACGGCCCGGTCAACTGGGCGCGCTGGCTGCTTAATCTGTCCGCCTTGTTCCTGGCCCCGCTGTTGCTGCCGGACGAGCGCAGCCGCGACCGTCTGATCGTGATGTTGCTGTTGGGGACGCTGGCCATGCTGCTGCTGTCCATCGGCTACTTTCTCAAGGACCGCGACGCCAACAGCTTCATCCCGGTGCTGGAGAAACTGCGCTACGCCCACCCGGAAGCGGTGCGCGACATCTTCTCCGCCAACTACACCCGCATGGCCTCGCCCTGGGTGCACCCCAACCTCACCGGCGGCGCGTTGGCGCTCTTCCTGCCGCTGGCTTTCTTTTACGGTTTGACGCAGCGCGGCTGGCGCCGGCTGCTGGGCTTGACGGTGGCGCTGTTGGGCGCGGCCGGCCTGTTGTTCAGCATTTCACGCGGGGCCATCGTCAGCCTGGCGCTGGTCTTGCTTTGGCTGAGCTGGCGGCGCGCGCCGCATGCCGGCCGCATCATCGGCCTGGCCGCGGCGCTGGGCCTGGCCTTGGTCCTGTTTTACCCGCCCTTGCAACAGCGTCTGGCCACGACCTTTTCCGCCAGCAACGCCAGCACCGAGGTGCGCATGGACGAATACCGCCGCTTCCCCGACGCGGTGCGCGCTTACCCGCTGGGCCTGGGTTTCAAGGTGGATCCGCCGCCGCCGGACAGCGGCCTGCTCGGCATCTCCAATCTGTGGCTCAACTTCGTCTACAAGCTGGGCGCGCCCGGCATGTTGCTATTCGTCGCCGTCACCGTGGCTTGGTGGCGCGAGGCGCGGCCGCGTGGCCCCTTGTCCGCGCTGGACCCGGAGCGCGCCATCTGGCTCGGCACCCTGTCCGGCTTGCTGGCTGCGCTGCTCACCGGTCTGTTTGACCACTATTACAGCTTCACCATGGTGCTGATCGGCCTGTTCTGGCTGCTGATGGGCGTCAATCTGCAAGCGGCGCGCCGGCTGGCCGGCCGCGGCGACCCGCTGTTGACCCTCTCCGCGCCGGCAGGCTCCGCGCCAATCGATTCGAAAGCGAAACCGCGATGAACCCGACCGACCTTCCCCCCGCGCCGCCGGCGCTGACGCTACGCCACCGTATTTACCACAGCAGCGCGCTGCGCGAGCGCCTGGACGGCTACGCCGCGCGCCTTGGCGTTCCGGCGGCGGAACTGGCCGCCGCCTACGACTGGATGCTGGCCAATAATGTGGCCTTCGAAGAGGGCGACGCCGCGGAGCCGCGCGTCTCCATCGTTTCCGTGAATATGGAAAGCCGCATCCCGCATCCGTTGGCGAGCCGCTTCTACGCGCTGCTGCGCGACGAAGTGCCCACCCAACTGGTGCCGCGTTACGGCCTCAACTGGCCCACTTTCAAGGACCGCTGGCTGCGCGCCTGGGAGCAGTGCTACAACATTCTGATCAACAAACTGCCGTCCCATCATCTGCGCTTGGCCTGGCTGCGCCTGGGCGGCGCGCGCATCGGCAAGGGCTCCAGCGTGTGGCGCAACACCGAGGTGCTGGGGGTCAACAATCTGGTGATAGGCGCGGACAGCTGCGTGGCCTGGCATTGCCTGCTGGACGCCCGCGCCGGGCTGATCATCGGCGATCACGTCGCCATTGCCTCCTACGCCAAAATCATCGCCGGCAGCCACGACCTGAGCGCGCCGGAATTCTGGTCGGTGTCTGCGCCGGTGTATATCGACGATTACGCCTGGATCGCCACCGGCGCGCTGATCGGCCACGGCGCGCGCATCGGCCGCGGCGCGGTGGTCACCGCCAACACCGTGGTGGGCAAGGAAGTGGCCCCGTACAAGATCGTCGGCGGCAGCGGCGCCAAGCCCATGGGCGAGCGGCCGCGCGATCTCAACTACAAGGTGGGCGGCAAAGGGCTGTTCACCCTGTTCCACTAATGACACTGAGCCCATGTTCGGTCCCGCCGCCTTATTGACCCTGGCCACGCTGGCCGGCCTGTTGGCCGGTTTCGCCCGCGAGTGGCTGCTGGTGGCCGCCTGGGGAGCCGGCGGGCGCAGCGACGCCTTTCTGGTGGCGATGTTCCTGCCGGAAGCCTTGCGCACTCTGCTGGCCGGCGGCCTGCTGTCCGCCGCGCTGCTGCCCTTGTGGCAAGCGCAGACGCCGGCGCGGCGCGGCGCCTGGTTGGCTGGTCAACTGCGCCACTGGTTGGGCGTTGGCCTGGGGCTGGCCGCGTTGTTGAGCCTGGCCGCGCCGTGGCTGACGCGGGCGCTGGCGCCCGGCGTCGACGCCGCTCACGCGGCGCAGGCAGCCGCCGCGCTGCGCCGGCTGGCCTGGCTGGCGCCTGGCCTGCTGGCCCAGGCGGCGCTGGCGGCGCCGCTGCAAGCCCAGGGCCGTTTCCTGCTGGCCGGGCTGGGTTCGCTGCTGTTCAATCTGCCGGCGGTGTCCTACCTGTATTGGGCCGGGCCGGCCGCGACGGAGACGGCGCTGGCGCAATGTTTTCTGGCCGGCAGCGGACTGATGGCGGCGGCCTTGCTGCCCGGCAACTGGCGGCAGGGCTGGCGGCCCTGGCTGCGCGCCGGCCGCGGCGAGACCGGCCAAGCCTGGCGGCAGCTGTGGCCCTTGCTGGCCAGCGGCGCGGCCAGCCAGGGCTTGGGCTTGCTGGAACGTATGGCCGCCTCGCTGCTGGGGGAGGGGACGATTACCCTGCTCAATCTGGCGCGCAAGCTGATCAACCTGCCGCTGATCGCGCTGATGAGCTTGAACCAGGTGCTGTTGAGCAAGATGAGCGGCGCGCTGGGCGAGGACCGGCGGCGGTTGCTGGACAGCGGCCTGGCCGCCTGCACCCTGCTGACCCTGCCGGCGGCGGCGGGTTTGATCGGAGCCGCGCCGGCGCTGGTGGCCTTGCTGCTGCCGGCCGGGCTGGCGGCGAGCAGCCTGCCGCTGCTGCTGGCGTTGTACGCGCCGGGCATTGTGTTCGGCGCCTGGAACGCCTTGTTGGCGCGCTATTGCTACGCCGGCGGCGATACCCGCGGGCCGATGCTGCTGGAACTGGCGGGCAGCGCGTTGAGCGCGGCGTTGCTGCTGACGCTGCCGCGCTGGCTGGGCTTGCCGGGTCTGGCGCTGGCCGCCTTGGCGGGGGTATGGCTGACCGGCGCGCTGCTCGCCGCTCGCTTGGGTCAGGGCCTGTTGCCAAGGCTGGCGCGCCAGGGCCTGGCGGCGTCCGTACCGCTGGCCGCCGCCGGCCTGCTGTTGTTTCCGCTGCGCGGCTTTGGCCCGTGGCCGCAACTGGCGTTGGCCGCCGTGGCCGGCGCTGTGCTGCTGTTCGGCCTGGGCTGGCGTTTTAGAGCCGGCTCAAAGTCTCGCGAGCAAGAGCGAGGCAAGGCGAAAACGGCTGAGGAAGCGGAATCTACAAGAAGTACATGAGCATTCCGAAGACGTTTTCAACGCCGTATCGCCGAAGCGCGGCAGACCTTGAACAGGTTCTTTAGGAAATGGGCGAGCACAACTCCAACAGCAAGCCATCCGGACAACGCAGATGGGACACGGTCTGGCCCCAGGGCTTGAGCGACGGCGCGTGCAGCTCAACGCCGCCGTGGCGCAAGGCCTGGGCGTGCGCGGCGGCCACGTCGTCGGTGACCAGCGCGATTTCCATGCCCAGCGGCAGCGGCGAGGCGTCCGCCGCCACATAGCCTTCCGGCAGATTCATCCGGCCCAGCGGGTGGGCGGCGAACGCCAGAGTGGTGGCGCCGGTGTTCAGTTCGCCGTAATCGCCGGATTCGTGCAGGAAGCGGCGCTTCAGGCCGAAGGCGTTTTCAAAGAAGGCCAGCGAGGCGGCGACGTCGGAGACGTAGAGAATGGTGTAACCGAATTGCATGGTTGTGCTCCTGATCAGGGTTTATTGCAGTTGCCGCAGAATGTCGGCGCATTCAACGACGCGAGCGTACTCGCCGTCCAGATTGGCCAGCGCCATGGCGTGCACTTCATCTGCGCTGCGGGGTGTGCCGGCGTAGTCCACTTTGTCGAAGGCGAAGCAGGCGTCCGCGGCCACCAGGGTGCGGAAGCCGAGGTTGCCGGCGCTGCGGGCGGTGGCTTCCACCGAGTTGTTGGTGCTGACGCCGACAATGAGCAGTTGTTCGATGCCGCGCACGCGCAGCCAGCGTTCCAGGCCGCTGTGTGCGAAGGCGTCCGGCACGTTCTTTTCCATGACGTGTTCGCTCGCCAGCGGGGTCAGCGCCGGCTGGAATTCGACGCCGGGCTGACCGGGCCAGAACGGCGAGCCGGGGGTGCGGGAAATGTGGCGCACGTGAACCAGCGGCGCGCCGGCTTGGCGCCAGGCGTTCAGCAGTTGGGCGATATTGGCTTCGGCCTGGGGGTTGTTGCGCGGGCCGGCTTCGGGGCGGCTCATGCCTTGTTGCATGTCGATGATGATGAGGGCGGGGGCGGTGTGCATGGCGGGAATGCCGGGGTCATGGCGGGGGTTTAGTGTAGCAGGGGAGGTGGGGTATAGGGTGAAAGCCCTGGCTGGGCTTTCGCTAGTTTGAATCCGCTGCGCGGATGATGTTTTTGGTGCCGCTTTCCGCGCGGCGAACGGGGAGGGGGCGGGCCGCCGCCCCCTTCCATCCCCCTCGTCCCCCAGGACGCGAAACCCCGAAGAAAAAGGGGCCTGCAAGGCGCGGCTGAACTCGCGATTTGCTAGCGTCAAATCGCTCAAACAAAGCAGCCGCTTAAAACCTTGCAGACCCCTTTTTCTCCGGCGCGCCCCGAGGGGACACTTGGTCGCTATACGAGGTGGTTTTTTTTGAAAAAGAAGGGTGGTTTAGCAAAGCGAATCATTGCTTGTGGGTAACTTGGCTTCACAGCTTTTTCTTGTGGATAAGTCCTACATCCCAAGAATAAACCACGTATCCGACGCACCCTGGGTCCCTTCAAGCCTGCCGACGGGTGGCAGGCCCGAGGTCTTAAGCGGCTGCTTGTTCGAGCAGCGCGACGTTAGCGCGCTGCGAGTTCAGCCGCGCCTCGGGCCTGACGGGTCCCGGCGGGAAGCCGTAGGCCAGGCTTGCAGGGCGGCCTTTGGGGTGAAGGGGAATTTGGCCGAGCAAATTCCCCTTCCTGCCTGCCGGGCAGCCCCGGCAATGAACATCATCATCCGCGCAGCGGATACAAACCCCAAACACCTAGCCACACCAACCACCCCACCTTGACCCCGCCGGCCCCCTCGGCAACAATCCCCACGTTGCCGCCAAAACAAGCGGCACACGGGATTGGCGTCCCGTAATCACTGTTAACTTGCTTGCGCAGAATTCTGCGCAAGCTGCTTTTCCATGGTCGTGCCATTCGGCAGGCGCATGGTGGGAGAGTGCTATGCACTCACCGGGTTAACAGTGTCCGGTACGCCAATCCTGCCACGCGCCTGCCTAATACCTCAGCCTCACTCGGCAGGTGGTTTATCTTGTGTCACAGCAGGAGAAACACCATGCATCACGCTCAAAACTTTCCCCGTCGTCGCCGCTACAAACTGCACTCGCTGGAACAGCAGGAAGCCCTGCTCCCCTTTGTTCGCTTCTGCCCCGGCCGCACCTATCGGCATTACTGGCAAATGCCCGCGCCCCGCAAGGATTACCCCGCCGACAGCGCCTACGGCCGCGAATGCGCGGCTCACCTGTTGCAATGGATGAAGGACAACCGCGAATACGTTGGCAAAGGCCTGCTCAGCCGCGTGGCGCGGGACATCGACTTTGACGACCGCGACGGACGCGGCCAGTGGATGGGCTTTTTCAACTATCTGGAAATCATGATGCTGTTGGGCGCCGACCGGGTCAGGGTCTACCGCCATGTCGATAGCCAACATCAGTTCTATCTGGCGCTGGGACAACGGCTCAAGCTGGAGGCGCGTTTCCGTCGCATCCGCCTGCGCAATCGCTGACCTCCGCCGCGTGGGTATCGCCGTCCGGCGATACCCACCTTATATCCCCCTCACTCCCCCCGCAGCTGCTCGCTGCCCACTCCACATTCCTGCTTCAAGAAGGCGTAACCGGCCGGCGTGATCCGCAAGGCGCGGCTGTCGTTGCGGCGCTCGGTCAGGCCGCGCAGCAAAAAGGCCTGGCACAGGGCCGCGCCCAGGCTGCCGGCGATGTGGTCGCGGCGTTCGCTCCAGTCCAGGCAGGCCCGCGCCAGCGGCCGGCGCGGGCGGGCGATGCCGTCCAGTTGAATGTCCAGCCGCGCCGCCAGCCAGTCCGAGCCGGCCGGCGTCACCGCGAACTCACGCTCCTCGCGCCGTTGCAGCAGTTGCTGCTGTTGCAGGAAGTCGGCGACGGCGATGCCCAGCCGGCCGGCCAGGTGGTCGTAGCAGCTGCGCGCCAGACGGATGTCGGCGTTGCCCTTGGGACGCACCGCGGTCCGGCTTTCGCCGGCGGCTGCGGACAGCGCTTCCAGCGCGTGGGCGATGGCCGGGCTGGCCAGGCCGTAATAGCGGTGGCGGCCGCGCTGTTCCACCCGCACCGCCTGGCCGTGCAGCAGCTTGGCCAGATGGTTGCTGGCCGCTTGCGGCGACAGGCCGGCGGCCTGGGCCAGGTCGCTGGCCGGGTAGAGGCGGCCGTCTTGCAACAGCAGCAGCATCAGCGCGCGGCCGGGATCGGCCAGCAGGCTGGCCAGGCGGCTGATGTCGGGTATGCGGTCGTGCGGGGTTGCAAGCATGGTTCATCCTTGGCTGAAACTTTGGCGGACGCCGCCGGCTACGATAAACCCATCGTCAAGTTGGAACAAGGAGAGCGGGAGTGGAGGATTTGCTGGACTATTTGCGCCGTCATTTTCTGGCGGAACCGGAGCTGTTGGCGCGCAGCGGCGTGAGCCTGGACACTTTGCGCGGCTGGCAGCGGGCCGGCGCGGCGCCGTGGCCGTCGTACCGGCTGACGCTGGCCGGGGAGGCGGCGTCCTGCATGGGCGCGGCGGCCTTGAGCGCGGAGTCGGCCTGGTATCCGTGGGGCATGCTGTGCTGGCTGGGTCAGGCGCTGGCCTTGGGCGGCGAGCCGGAGCGTTTGCGCACCGGCTTTGAGAGCGCGTGGCGCGAGGGGCTGGCGGCGTTGGAGCTGCCTCCTGCCGAGGCGGAGCCGGACTTGGCGGCCGTGTGGCGGGATTTCCTGGCCGGAAGCTACGGGGTGTGCACCCGCGCCGGCTTGCCGGGGGAGGTCGCGCAGAAGGAGGCGCTGGTGTTGCTGATCGACGCGTTGACGGATCGTCAACGCCGGCCCGGGTTGGCGCCGGCCGAGCGGGAGCGCCTGGCGTGGGCGGTGGATTTGCTGGACGCGGTAGCGGCGCCGTTTGCGCCGCATGAGCGGGCGGGCAGTTCGCGCGCCCGCTGTGTCGAGCTGACGCGGCGGCGCTATCTGGGAGCGGCGGCGTGAGCGCCTGGCCCTTGGACCCGCTGGCGGCGGTGGTCCACGCCCATCCCTATCCCTATTACCGGGATCTCGCGCAGCGGCGGCCATTGTATTTTGATGCCGGCCTGGGGTTGTGGGTGGCCGCCGGCCACGCGGCGGCGCAGGCGGTGTTGGCCTCGGCGGCATGCCGGGTGCGGCCGTTGGAGCAGCCCGCGCCGCCGCTACTGGGCGACGGCGGCTTGGCGCGGACGTTCTGTCTGTGGGCGCGGATGAGCGAGGCGCCGAGTCACCCGGCGCTGAAGGCGGCCTTGAACCGGGCCTTGGCGACGGTGGCGGGCGCGGAGGCCGGGCGCTTGGCTGAAAGCCTGGCGCGGGACTGGTTGGCGCGCGAGCCGCTGAGCGGCGGCTTGCTGGACCGGATGGCGCAGGGCTTGCCGGTGCTGACGCTGGCCGGCTTGCTGGGGCTGGAGGTGGAAGACGAGCCGGCGCTGGTGGCGGAGGTGGCGGCCCTGGCGCAAGCGCTGGCGGCGGATGCCGACGCCGAGACGCTGGCGCGAGGGGAACAGGCTTTGGCGGCTTTACAGGTTCGGGTGGCGGAGGCTTTGCCGCGCTCCGACGGCCTCTTGGCGGAGTTGCGACGCGAGTGGACGGTGGAGGAGGCGGCGCTGACGGCGAACGTGATCGGCCTGCTGTTCCAGAGCCTGGACGCCGGCGCCGGCCTTTTCGCCGCCGCGGTCTGGCATCAGGCCCAGGGCCGGCCGCTGGCGGCGGGCGCGGCGGCGGATTGGGCTTGGCTGGCCTTGCATGATCCGGTCTTGCACAACACGCGCCGTTTCGTCGCGCGGGATTGGCATCACGGCGGCCAGACGGTGCCGGCCGGCGCTTCATTATTAGTGGTGCTGGCCGCTGCGGCTTTGGACCCGGCAGGGCCGGGCGAAGGCTTGATGTTTGGCGCGGGCCGGCATGCGTGTCCGGGCCAGGCGCTGGCGCTGGAGATTGCCCGCGGCGGCTTGGCCGCCTTGGCGGCGATGCGGCCGGATTGGAAAACCTTGACGGCGGCGGCGCGTTTTCGCCGGCTGCCCAATGCGCGCGTGCGCATCTACGACGAGGAAGGGAGTGCGGAATGATTGCGGTGATTTTCGAGGTGGAACTGGCCGAGGGCGGCCGGGATGGGTATCTGGGCTGGGCCGAGCATCTGGGGCGGGAGTTGGCGACGGCGGACGGTTTCCTGTCCATCGAGCGCTTCGTCAGCCTGAACCGGCCGGACAAAATGCTGTCGCTGTCGTTCTGGCGCGATGAAGAGGCGGTGGCGGCCTGGCGGCGGCTGGAGCCGCACCGCGCGGCGCAGCGGCAGGGCCGGGAGGCTTTGTTCGTCGATTACCGGCTACGGGTGGCGACGGTGTTGCGGGACTATGGGATGAACGAGCGGGCGCAAGCGCCCGATGGCGTCAGCCCTGAACGGGATGCAAGGCCTTGATCACGTAAAGATCAAAGCGGGTGGACTTGCCGTCCAGCACCGCGGATGGCTTCACGCCTTCGATGGCCGCGCCCAGCCGCGGCCGTTTCACCACCACGCGGTTCTTGGCCGCAGCGATGGCGGCTTGCAACAGCGCGGCGCTGTCCTGGTCGTCGCCTATCACCTGCTGAAAGGCTTGCATGTCCTTTTTGGCGGCCGCGCTTTTCTTGTCGGTATCCGGGAACATCGGGTCGACGAAGACCACATCCGGCCGTTCGGCCTCGCTCAGCGCAGCCAGCCAGGCGATGGAGCTGGCGTGAACCAGTTGCATGCGAGCGGCGATGTCGGCGGTGTCCGGGTGGCCGGCGGCGCGTTCCAGCGCGTCGGCCAGCAGCGCGGCGGCCACCGGCGAGCGCTCCACCAGGGTGACGCGGCAGCCCAGGCCGGCCAGCACAAAGCTATCGCGGCCCAGGCCGGCGGTGGCGTCCACCACATAGGGCAGCTCCTTGGCGCCTTTCAGACCTATGGCCTTGGCTACCGGCTGGCCGCGGCCGCCTCCCTGCTCGCGGCGATGTTTGGCCGCGCCTTCGACGAATTCCGCATACACCGCGCCGTGTTTGCCGGTGGTCAGCAGTTCCAGTCGTTCCTCCCCCAGTTCCAGCCAATAGCCTTGTTGCGGTCTTTGCTCCAGCAGCGGCAAAGCGAAACGCTGGCTTAGCAGGCGGGCGGCGTCCAGACGGCGGGGACAGGCGCAGTACAGCGGGGTGGCGGGCATGGATAAATCCTTGGATGGAGCGGACGGCGGACGAACGATACGGGATGGCGCGGACGAGGGCAAGCCGCGGCACATCGCATATGTTGATCAAATATCGTGTGTGCTACGTATTTGCACTTAGCTTACTTCGCGTGAGGAACAACTATTTTTTAAAGAGGGGCCTTCTTCGTTGCGGTTGACAGCTTTTGTCAGCTTGCCGGCGGCCAGGTTTGTTACGTTGTCGCAGTTGTTCTGGTTTGAATTTATTTAATTGTCATTTATTTTTGCTTTGATACAGGTTCTAATCCGCTGAGCAGTTTTTGGGATGCAGTCATAGGCGAGGTTCGACCGGTGCTTTAAGCCGAAATGATCGGGGAGAGCGTGATGGGGTGGTGGAAATCAGCGGGGCAATCGCAAGGCAGTAATAAGAAGACACCGGTTCTCAAACGCTCCCGCCTGCTGTTGCAGGCCTTGGAGCCCAGGTTGATGTTCGACGGCGCGGCGGCCGCTACGGCCGCCGCCTCGGCGCATGCGGACGCGCCGCACCCCGTGGAGCGCCCGGCTCCGGCGGAAGCACCCGCCGCGCCGCGGTCCGCCGCGGTGGAGCGGCTGGCGGAGAAGTTCGCCGCGGCCTTGGCGCCGGTTGCGCCGGCCAAACAGGTGGTGTTTGTCGAATCCAATGTCGTCAATTACCAGAGCCTGTTGTCGCAAATGCCGGCCGGCATGGAAGTGGTGGTGCTCAATGCCGGCAAGGACGGCCTGAGCCAGATGGCGGAATGGGCCAAAACCCATCACGGCTACGCCGCCATCCACGTGATTTCCCATGGACAGAGCGGAGATCTGATGTTGGGCAGCGTGGAGCTGACCACCGCCAAACTGGATAGCCGTCAGGCGGACCTGAAAGCCATCGGTCAAGCCCTGAGCGCCAACGGCGACATCCTGCTCTACGGCTGCGATATCGCCGCCGGCAGCAGCGGCGCCGCCTTCGTCAGCGCGCTGTCCCGTTACACTCAGGCTGACGTGGCCGCGTCCACCGACGCCACCGGCGCGGCAAGGCTGGGCGGCGACTGGACGCTGGAGCGCAACAGCGGCCATATCGATGTGGATGCGCTGCATTTCAGCTACGACGCCTTGCTGGCGCGGCCGGTAACCGGCACCACCGATTTCACCGCGTCGGATGGCAATTCGTACAACCCTTCAGGCAGCGTGGTCAATGCCAGTCCTGTTCAAGGCTGGGATTTCTCGCTGCAACTGGGCGCCACCAACAACGGCGGCCAGACGATCATTGTCGAAAAAGTCGGTTCGGTGACCACGGAAACGGTGGACGGCTACAGCGACGGCACCATCCCCATCTCCTATTTTAGCGTCAAGTCCAACGACAACAGCCGCTTCACGCTGAATTCCATCGGCGTGGTGCTGAACGGCTACGATTCCGGCACCACCGGCGGCAATCTGCAGCTGGTCGGCTATATCAACGGCGTGGCGGTCAGCGGCGCGACGCTGACGCTGAATGTGGGCGACGCCTTGCAGGGCAGCGGCGGCCTGGTGACCTTCACGGTGTCGGGCAACAGCGCTTTCCAGGGCATCGATTCCTTCCGGGTGCTGGCGGCCAACGGCCATACGGTGACCGGCATGATAGGCATCGGCGCCATCAACGCCATCAATTTCGGTTTCGCGCCGACGCTGACCGCCAGCGGCGGTTCCAGCGCCTACAGCAGCGGCACCGGCACCGCGGTGACGGTGGACAGCGGCATTACCCTGTCCGATTCCGACAGCAGCACCCAGGCCAGCGCCACCGTGTCCGTCACCGGCAACTTCCACAGCGGCGAGGACGTGCTGGCCTTCACCAACAACGGCAGCACCATGGGCAATATCAGCGCCAGCTACAACAGCGGCACCGGGGTGCTGACGCTGACGTCCAGCGGGGCGACGGCGACGCTGGCGCAATGGCAGGCGGCCTTGCGCGCGGTGACTTACTCCGACAGCTCGCTGACGCCGAACACCAGCAGCCGCACTATCAGCTTCCAGATCAACGACGGCGCGATCAACAGCAGCGCGGTGACCAAGACGGTAACAGTGGCGGCGGACGCCGCGCCGGTGATAGGCAACCTCAACGGCGACAATCCCACGTTCACCGAGAAAGGCGGCGCGGTGAAACTGGACACCGGCACCGCTGTGACGGTGACGGATAGCGACACGCCCAACTTCAACAGCGGCAACCTGACCGTGCACATTTCCGCCAACGGCCAAAGCGGTCAGGATGTACTGGGCGTGGACACCAGCGGCACGGTGAGCCTGTCCAGCGGCACAAGCGTGGGCAGCGTGGTGACGGTGGGCGGGGTGAGCATAGGGGTGATCGCCAGCAACGGCGATGGTGTCAGCGGTCATGATCTGATTGTCACCTTCAACAGCAACGCCACTCCGTCGCGAGTGGCCACGCTGGTGGCGGCGCTGACTTACAACAACACCAGCAACGATCCCAATACCGCCACCCGCACCATCAATGTCAGCGTTAATGATGGACGCGGGGGCACCGGGTCCAGCAATGTGACGGTGGCGGTGGCGGCGGTCAACGACGCGCCCACCGGCAGCGCCACTGCCAGCAACCCCACCTTCGCCATGGGCGGCTCCGCGGTGGCGGTGTTCAGCGGCGCCAGCGTTAGCGCGATTGAATCCAGCCAGAGCATCATCCTGCTGACCCTGACCGTGTCCGGTTTGCATGACGGCAGCAGCGAAATCCTGTCCATAGACGGCAGCAATGTGGCGCTGACCAACGGTAACTCGGTCACCACCAGCGGCAACGGCCTGAGCGTCACCGTGTCGCTCTCCGGCGGCACCGCTACCGTATCCATCAGCAGTAGCGGCATATCCGGCAGCACCGCGGCCAGCGTGGTCAACGGCATCACCTATCGAGACAGCAACGGCAGCCCCACCGCCGGCAACCGGGTGGTGACGCTGACCAGCGTCAAGGACAACGGTGGCACCAGCAATGGCGGCGTCGACACCACCACGCTGGCGCTGGCTTCTACCGTCAACGTCGCCGTGGTGCCGGTAGTGACCACCAGCGGTGGCAGCGTCGCCTTCACCGCCGGCGACAACACCGCCTCCACCCCGGTGGCGATAGACAGTGGTCTCACCGTCACTGACAGCGCCAGCCCCACCCTGGTCAGCGCCACCGTTTCCATCTCCGGCAACTTCCAGAGTGGCGAGGACGTGCTGGCTTTCAGTAACGACGGCAGTACCATGGGCAACATCATCGCCAGCTACAACAGCGGCACCGGGGTGCTGACACTGACTTCCAGCGGCGGCAGTGCCACGCTGGCGCAGTGGCAGGCGGCTTTGCGCGCGGTAACCTACACCGACAGCGCGGTAAGCCCCAACACCGCCACTCGCACCATCAGCTTTCAGGTCAACGACGGCAACGCCAGCAGTAGCGCCGTGACGCGCACGGTGACGGTGGCCGCCACCGATCAAACCCCGATCGCCACCGCCAGCGGAGGCAGCGCCGCCTTCACCGCCGGGGACAATACGACCTCCACGCCTGTGGCGGTGGACCCGGGTCTCACCGTCAGCGATTTGGACAACACCACGCTGTCCAGCGCCACGGTGTCTATCAGCGGCAACTTCCAGAGCGGCCAGGACGTATTGGCCTTCACCAACACCAGCGCCATCACCTTCGGCAACATCACCGCCAGCTACAACAGCGGCACCGGAGTACTGACGCTGACCTCCAGCGGCGCCACGGCGACGCTGGCGCAATGGCAGGCGGCCTTGCGCGCGGTGACTTACACCGACAGCGCTGTGACGCCCAATACCGCCACCCGCACCGTCAGCTTCCAGGTCAACGACGGTAGCAAGAACAGCAGCGTCGTGACTCGCAGCGTGACGGTGGCCGCCACCGATCAAACTCCGATCGCCACCGCGAGCGGCGGCAGCGCGGCTTTCACCGCCGGGGACAATACGACGTCCACGCCGGTGGCGGTGGACACCGGCATTACGGTCAGCGACCTGGACAACACCACGCTGGCCAGCGCCCGAGTGTCCATTACTGGCAACTTCCACAGCGGCGAGGATGTGCTGGCTTTCAACAACAGCAACAGCAGCACCTACGGCAATATCACGGCCAGCTACAACAGCGGCACCGGGGTGCTGACGCTGACCTCCAGCGGCGCCACGGCGACGCTGGCGCAATGGCAGGCCGCGCTGCGCGCGGTCACTTACACCGATACAGCGGTGACGCCCAATACCGCCACTCGCACCGTCAGCTTCAGTGTTAACGACGGGAGCAAGGACAGCGCGGCGGTGACTCGCAGCGTTACGGTGGCGGCCACGGATCAAACGCCGATCGCCACCACTACCGGCAGCGCCGGCGCCTATGTGGTGGGCGGCGCGGCCACGCCGGTGGATGGCGGCCTGACCGTGTCCGATCTGGACAACACCACTTTGGCCAGCGCCACGGTGGCGATTACCGGCAATTTCCACAGCGGCGAGGATGTGCTTGCCTTCAGCAACACCAGTAGCAGCGCCTTCGGCAATATCACGGCCAGTTACAACGCCGGCACTGGGGTGCTGACGCTGACGTCGAGCGGTGCGACGGCTACCTTGGCGCAATGGCAGGCGGCCTTGCGCGCGGTGACCTACAACGACACCGCCGGTTCGCCCAATACCGGCGCCCGCACCGTCAGCTTCACCGTCAACGACGGTACCAAGAACAGCGCCGCCGCCACCCGCAACATCGCCATGCAACTGATGCCGCCCAGCGTCTCCGGCCTAACCAGCGGCACCGACACCGGCAGCAGCAATAGCGACGGCATCACCAGCAACGCCACGCCCACGGTCACCGGCACCGCTATCGCCAACAGCATCGTCCAGATTTATGTGGACGGCGTGCTGATCGATGGAGTGACCGCGGACGGGAGCGGAGCATGGAGCTACAGCTTCGTCTCCAGCCTGACGTCGGGCGCGCACGCCATCACTGCCGTGGTTAGCAGCGGCGGGGTCAGCAGCGGCCAATCCAGCGCTTGCAACGTGGTGATCGACACCAGCGCGCCGTCCGCGCCGTCCGGCGTTGCCTTGAGCACGGCGACAGATACCGGCAGCAACCACGGCGACGGCATCACCGGCAATAACCGTCCCACCGTCACCGGCACGGCGGAAGCCAATAGCACGGTGACGGTGTACGTGGACGGCACGGCGGTGGGCACGGCGACGGCGGACGGCAGCGGGGCATGGAGTTACAACCTGAGCAGTGCTTTGGCGGACGGCAATCACAGCATTCGTACCACCGCCACCGATCTGGCCGGCAACGCCAGCGGTCAATCGACAACTTACGTCATCACCGTGGACACCGCCGCGCCGGACAGCCCGGCGAATACCGGTCTGACCCAGGCCACGGACTCCGGCTCCAGTAACCGGGACGGCATCACTAACGTCAACCGCCCCAGCGTGACTGGCTTGGCCGAGGCTGGCAGCAAGGTGGCTGTGTTTATCGACGGCGTGCAGGTAGGCACTGCCACTGCCGACGGCAGCGGCGTCTGGTTGTTCAATCTGAGTCAGGCGTTGGCGGACGGCAACCATAGCGTGCGCGCCACGGCCACCGATGTGGCCGGCAACATCAGCGCGCAGTCGGCGTCGTTCATGCTCACCGTGGACACCGCCGCGCCGGCGCCGCAGTCCTTCACCCGCTTGGATCCGGTTTCCAGCTCCGCCGGCAGCCTGCGTTACGACCTAGTGCTGAACAAGCCCATCGTCGGCCTGAACGCCAGCGATCTGAGCGTGATCACCAGCGGCGGCGCTCGCGCCAGCATCGGCAATATTGTCCGCATCAGCGATAGCCACTACGTGGTGCAGTTGACTGGGGTGGGCGGCGCGGGCTCAGTGGCGTTGGCGCTCAAGTCCGGCGCGGCGGCTGATTTGGCCGGCAATGTGACCCAGCAGCAGACGGTGGCTCCGGCCTATCAACTGAGCTCCGCCACCACTGTGGTGCTGCCGCCGCTGCCGCCAGCGGAAGCGCCGCCGCAGCCCAACGCGGCGCCGGTCATCAACATCGCGCCCATTACGCCCAATATCGTGCTGGCCGCGGTGAGCGGCGCGGGCAACGGCAATGGCAATGGCCCCGCGCAGACGCCGCAAGGCCCTGTCGGGCCTTTGACTAGCAACCTCGTTCAGGTTTCTTTTGGTCAGGACCGTTTCACCCCGACGCCCAGCGAGCCGTTTGGACGCGGCAACGCCGGTCTGCCCTTTGTTTCCAATCTGGGCGGCACCTCGGGCGCGCCGCTGCAAGTGATGCCGGATCTGGGCGTAAGGCCGCTGGTGGCCGGGCAGGGCTTCAACTTCAGCCTGCCGCCCGGCACCGTGATTACCCGCAACCCGGACGCGGTGCTGAACATTCAGGTGCGTCAGAGCAATGGTCAGCCGCTGCCGACCTGGCTGAAGTTCGACCCTCAGACCGGCCGTTTCAGCGGCACGCCGCCGGCGGGCTGGAGTCGATCCCTGTCTTTGGAAGTGACGGTCAGCGACCAGAACGGCCATCGCGGCGTTACGCATATGCAGTTGAAAACCGGCGCGGGCGAACGGGCGGCCGCGGCAACGGCAACGGAGAAGGTCGCGGCGGCTGGCAAGCCGGCTTTGCATGAGCAATTCCGCCAGCACGGCAAACCCGCGTTCGACCAGCAGATCGCCGAATGGCTGCAGGCGGAGGACGTGGTTTGACCGCGGGCTTCATCCATAACTTCACTAAACAAACAAACGCGCAGGGGACGATATGAAGCAACAAACACAGGGGGGAGGGGCCGGCCTCGGCGTTCTTCGAACGCTGGCCGCGCTGACCGCGTTGGCTTTGACCGGTTGCGCGGTCACGCCCACGCCGATGAGCCTGGGAGATCGCCAAGCCACGCTGGCGGCGGACCGCCAGGCCATGTTCGGCAGCCAGGAGCCGCTGGCCGGGCCGGTAACCTTGCAAGAGGCGATGGCGCGCGCGTTGAAGTACAACCTGGATTACCGGGTCAAGTTGATGGAAGAGGCGATGGCGCAGCGCCAGCTGGACCTGTCCAGCCTGGACATGCTGCCCAAGCTGGCGCTGGCCGCCGGCTACACCGCGCGCAACAAGGACAACGCCTCTTCGTCGCAGAACGTCGCCACCGGCGAGCAATCGCTGGTGCCGTCCATCTCCTCGGAGAAGCGCAGCCATACCGCGGACCTCAACTTGAGCTGGAACGTGCTGGACTTCGGCGTCAGCTACTACACCGCGCAGCAGCAGTCCGACCGCATGCTGATCCTGCAGCAGCGCAAGCGCAAAGTAGCGCAGCAATTGATGCAGCAAGTGCGTGAAGCCTGGTGGCAGGCAGTGGGCGCGCAACAGCTGGAGGGCCGTATCGATTCGCTGCTGGCCGAAACCAATCGTGCGCTGGAAGACGCGAGGCAGGTGGAGAAGCAGAAGCTGCGCGCGCCGCTGGAAGCGCTGAACTACCGCCGCCAACTGCTGGACGTGATCCGCCAGATGGGCATGATCCGCAACGCGCTGGCCCAGGCCAAACCCAAGCTGGCCGCCATCATGAACGTGCCGCCGGGCACCGATTTCAAGGTGGCGGTGCCGGCAGGGCTGCCCACTCCTGCCTTGGGCCTGAAGCTGGAGCAGATGGAGGAAATGGCCCTGCTGAATCGGCCGGAATTGAACGAGGCGCGTTATAACGAGCGCATCGGCGTCATCGAAACCCGCAAGGCCATCGCCAAGCTGCTGCCGGGCCTGGAATTCAGCATCGGACAGAACTACGACAGCAATAAATTCCTGGTCAACAACTCTTGGAGCGACGCCGGCCTGCGCATCAGCTGGAACTTGCTCAATCTGTTCAGCGCCGGGCCGATCACCAAAGCCGCAGACGCCCAGCTGCAAGTGGCCAAGACCCAGCGCATGGCGCTGAACATGGCGGTGTTGACCCAAGTGCACGTGGCTTATCTCGACCTCAAGGGCCGTTCACGCCAGTTCTCGCTGGAACAAGAACTCAACGACGTGGAACAACGCATCTACGTGCAGAACCGCAACGCCACAGACAGCGGCGTGCAGGGCCGTCTGCCGGCGATCCTGGCCGACGCCAACGCGGTGTTCTCCACGCTGCGCTTGTACCAAAGCTACGGCGATCTGCAAAACGCCTACGGCCAGATGGGCTCCAGCCTGGGGATGGACCCGCTGCCGGAAAGCACCGCCAGCTATGATCTGCCGGCCTTGTCCGCCGCCTTCAAAGGCGCGGAAACGCGTTGGCAGGGGCAGGTGGCGGGGAGCAAGCCATGAAGTTGACGGCACTTCGGACCGCGGTCTGCCTGCTGGCGGCCGGCTGGGCTCAGGCGGCGACGCAGCCAGCCAAACCGTTGCCGGCGCCGGTGACCAACGCCAGCGACGGCCGCATCCGCGTGCAGTTGATGGCGCGCAACGCCGTGACCCTGTCCGGCGAGGTGGCGGCCAAGATTGCGGCCTTGCCGGTGCCTGAGGGCGCCAGCTTCAGCAAGGGCCAGGCTCTGGTGCAGTTCGACTGCGGAAGTTATCGCGCCCAGCTGCGCAAATCCCAGGCCTCGCTGGAGGCCGCCAGCCAGTTGCTCAAGGTGAACAACCAACTGGCCAAGCTCAATTCCGCCGGCGCGCTGGACGTGGCCCAGGCCCAGGGCAAAGCCAAGGAAGCGGCCGCGGACGCCAGCTATATGCAGACCATCGTAGGCAAATGCGTGATCAGCGCGCCGTTCAACGGCCGCGTGGCGCGCCGCATCGCCGCGGTGCACCAATACGTCAGCCCGGGCAATCCGGTGTTGGACATCGTCGATTCCGGCTCGCTGGAACTACGCATGCTGGTGCCGTCCAAATGGCTGGCCAAGCTCAAGCCCGGCAGCAAGTTCACCGTGGCGGTGGACGAGTTGGGCGCCAGCTTCCCGGCCAGGATAGAACGCCTGGGCGCGCAGATAGACCCGGTCAGCCAATCCATCCTCGCGGTGGGCGTCATCGAGGGCAACGGCGCCAGTCTGTTGCCGGGGATGAGCGGCTGGGCCAGCTTCAAGTAGGCGGTGCATGGGGCACGCCGATAGAAGCCGGGAACTGGCCGGCCTGCTGCAGTTGCTGCACCGCGCGCGCGACGCGGTCAGCGCAGAGCAGCTGGGTTTCATCATCGTCAACGAAAGCCAGCAATTGCTGCCATACCGCCAGGCGGCGGTATGGCGCGAGGGCCTGCATCGCCATGTGACCGCCTTGTCCGGCCTGGCGGAGCTGGACCCCACCGCGCCTTACATGCAATGGCTGTCCCGCGTCTTCCGCCATTTGGCGGAGGTCGGCGGGCAGGAAGCCGGACAGGACAGCCGCTTGCTCGAAGCCGGCGACCTGCCGACGGCGCTGGCCGAAGATTGGTCTTCCTGGCTGCCGGCCCACGCGCTGTGGCTGCCTCTGGGCGAGCAGGGCGCCTGGCTGCTGGCGCGGGAAATGCCGTGGAGCGATTACGAGCGCAAGCTGGCGGAAGAGTTGGCTCATGGCTATGGCCATGCGCTGCTGCGCTTCGCGCCCAGACGCAACTGGCGGGAGCTGGCGGGGCAATGGCTGAGGCCCGGTCGCAAGCAGAGGAGATTGCTCATCGCGGCGTTGTTGCTGGCCTGCATGCCGATTCGCCTCAGCGTGTTGGCGCGCGGAGAAGTGACGCCGCAAAACCCGGTGCTGCTGCGCGCGCCGCTCAGCGGGGTGATAGACCGCATCCAGGTGCAACCCAATCAGCGCGTCAAAGCCGGCGATCCCTTGTTTGATCTGGACGCCACCTCGCTGGCCGGTCAGTTCGCCATGGCCGCGCGCGAGCGAGACGCCGCGCAGGAAAGCTTTCGGGCCAGCGCCCAACTGGCGGTCACAGACGACAAGGGCAAGCTGGCCATGGCGCAGGACCGCGCCAAGCTCGAAGAAAAAAGCATCGCCGCCGAATACACCGGCCTGGAGCTGCAAAGATTGCATGTCACCGCGCCCAGCGCCGGCGTAGTGGTGTTTTCCGATCGCAACGACTGGCAGGGCAAGGCGGTGACGGTAGGTGAAAAAGTGATGACCCTGGCGGACCCCGCCCACGTGGAACTGGCCGCCTGGCTGCCGGCGGCGGAAGCCATAGACGTGGCCCCCGGCGGCAAGATCACCCTCTATCCCAATGCCTCGCCCACCGAGTCCTACGACGCCGAAATCATCCGCGTCGCTTATAAGGCCGAGGCGGTGGAGGGCGGCCTGCTCGCTTACCGGCTGCAGGCCCGCTTCGTTGACGGCGACAAGCCGCGGTTGGGGCAGATGGGCACCGCCCGCGTCTACGGCGACTGGGTGCCGCTGATTTATTACGCTTTGCGCAGGCCGCTGACCGCCGCGCGGCAATGGCTGGGGTGGTGAGCATGTCATCTCCCGCCTTGCCCGCGCTGCGTCAGGAACTGACGCTGCATCCCGGCCCGGTGCTGGCCGACGGCGCGCCCAGTTGGACCTTGCACGATCCCTGCGCTCACCGCTTCTATCAATTGGGCTGGGCCAGTTTCGAAATCCTGTCGCGTTGGCGGCTGGGCACCGCCGAGGCGGTGCTGCAAGCCGTCAATGCCGAAACCACGCTGCAACTTGGCGCTGAAGACATCGAAGCGGTGCTGTTGTTCTTGTCCCGCCATCAACTGCTGCAGGCCGCCAGCGTCGAGCAGAACGGCTGGCTGTGGCAGTTGCGCGAGGCCAACCGCCCCAGCCGCGCGATGTGGCTGTTGAAGAATTACCTGTTCTTCCGGGTGCCGCTGTTGAGGCCGGAGGCCCTGCTCAATCGCCTGCTGCCGTGGACCGGCTGGCTATTCCATCCGCGTTTCTGGCTGGCGATGGGAGCGGTGCTGCTGCTGGCGTTGGCGTTGGTGTCCCGGCGCTGGGACGAGTTCACTCATACTTTTTCCGCCTATGGCGGGGTCAGCGCCGCCATAGGCATCGGCGTGTCGCTGAGCCTGGCCAAAATCCTGCACGAAATGGGGCATGCGCTGACCGCGCGCCACTTCGGTTGCCGGGTGCCGGCCATGGGTGTGGCGTTTTTGGTGATGATGCCGGTGCTCTACACCGACACCAACGACGCGTGGAAGCTGAACTCGCGCCGTCAGCGGTTGCTGATTGGCGGCGCCGGCATGCTGGCTGAGCTGGTTCTGGCCGCCTGGGCCACTTTATTGTGGAGCTTCTTGCCGGACGGCCCATTGCGAGCCGGGGTTTTCCTGTTGGCCACTACCACTTGGCTGGCGACGTTGGCGATCAACGCCAGCCCCTTCATGCGCTTTGACGGTTATTTTTTGCTGGCGGATTATCTTGGTTTGCCCAACCTGCATAACCGCGCTTTCGCGCTGGCGCGCTGGCAGTTGCGCAAAACCTTGTTGGGTCTGGACGACCCAGTGCCGGAGCACTTCCCGGCTGCGCGCCGACGCGGGCTGATTCTGTTCGCGTGGGCCACCTGGCTGTACCGGTTGGTGTTGTTTCTTTCCATCGCCTTCCTGGTCTACCACTTGTTCTTCAAGGCCTTGGGCATGCTGTTGCTGGCGGTGGAGCTGGGATGGTTCATCGCCCGTCCGGTGGTGGGCGAACTGATGGTGTGGTGGCAGCGCCGAACCGATCTGCGCTGGGGCCGCGCAACCCGTCGCAGCGCCGCGGCCTTGCTGGTTCTGACGCTGGCGCTGATTCTGCCGTGGCAGCGCGAGGTGGCCAGCCCGGCGGTGCTGGGCGCCTTGCAGTCCCAGGGTCTGTACGCGCCGGCGGCAGGCGAGGTGGCCGAAGTGTTGGTGCGCGACGGCCAACTGGTCAAGGCGGGGCAGATCATGGCCAGACTCAGCTCGCCGATGCTGGAGGCGCAACTGGCGCTGGCTGGCGCCCGCGAGAGAGATTTGGCCTGGCAGACCGCGCAGCAACCATTCGACCTGGAGCTGCAACAGCGTGGTCCCGCCTTGCGTAAGCAATGGCAGGTGGCGCAGGAACAAGTGGCCGCTTTGCGCCAGCAAATGGCCAGGCTCACCCTGGTGGCGCCTTTCTCCGGTCGGGTCGTGGACGTCAGCGACGCGCTGCGCGCCGGCACCGCGCTGGCCGAGGGCGAGCACCTGCTGGACGTGGTGGGGCCCGACGGGGTCAAGGGCGAAGCCTTTGTAGAGGAGGCGGCGCTGAACGGACTCAAGCCGGGGCATGTCGCCCGCTTCGTCGCCGACGGAGGAGAGTTTTGGAGCGTGGAATGCAGGCTGGGCCAGATCGACAGGCTTAATCTGCCCTTGCTGGATCAGCCCTTGCTGGCCTCCACCTATGGCGGGCCGGTTCCCACCGAGCAACGGGACCGCGGCCTGGTGCCGCTGGCGGCCACCTTCCGCGTACGGCTGGAGCGCTGCGACCGCAGCGGTGCGCCGCTGCGGGAACTGGCCGGCGTGGCGAGGCTGCAAGGCGAGCGTTACAGCTTGCTGGAACGCGGGTTGCGTCAGTTGCTGGCGGTATTTCGCCGGGAAGCGGGGTTGTAAGAACCTGCTCAAATTCGGCGATACGGCTTTAAAAATGAGCTCAAAATGCTCATGCACCGTGTGCGTACTCCGCTTTCTCAGCCGTTTTCGCCTGATTTGCAAGATCTTGCGCGCACTGGCGCGTAGAACGAAACGGGCGCGCCGCCGGCGCGTCCCGCAACAGGTTTTGGAAAGGAGCCGTTCATCATGTCCTCATTCTTGAACACTTCCTCGTTGGCCGAAGGCTTGCATCTACGCCCGGCGCGGCATCTCGACGAGGCCTTCATAGCCGGCCTCTACCGCAGCGCGCGCCCGGACCTGCAGCTGATAGATGGAGAGGAGGAACTGATCCGCACCGTACAGGAACAGCAATACCAGGTGTTGCAACGCGGCGCGGGCGACAACTATCCGGATGCGATGCACTTCGTCATCGAAAAAACCGGGACTAGCGTCGGCGTGGTGATGGTGGATTTCGGCCATAACGAAGTGCGCATCATCTTCCTGGCCATGGTGCCGGAAGCGCGCGGCCTGGGTTACGGCAAGGAAGTGCTGATGGGCTTGCAGCAGGCGGCCTGGCAAGTGCGCGCGCCGCTGGCGGTCGTGGTTTGGCACAGCAATGTGCAAGCGCGCCGGCTCTATCACCAATTGGGTTTTGTGCTGGAAGAAGCCGGCGACATGGCGGACAAGCTTGTGTGGCGGCCCGAGCGCCACTCGCCGCGGGGCGAGGCGCGGGCGGGTTTGTAATATTTCGCCGGGCGAGCCGTGCGGCCGGAGTCTTCGTCCTTTTTCTCCGTCCGCCGGCCGCCCATGGGCTGTCGGCGGGCCGGCTCAATTGAACGGCAGCTGGAAGTAGGCCAGCGCCGGGTCGCGTCCGGCGGGAATCACCCGGCCTATCCACACCAGATCCAGGCGGATGGCGTCGCTGTGCTCGGTGGCGGGCAGTTCCAGTTGGCCCACTGCGTCCTCCAGATCGGTGGCGCCTTCGGCTGCCAGTTCCACCACAAAAGGAGTGCGCCGCGCGGTCTGGTGCGGCGATTGAGCCTGCGGCCGCAGCTTCACGGCCTGCACTTGCAGCGAAATATCGGGATGTTGCGGGTTGCGGAAGATGCAGTGCTTGCCGAGCAGATGCATGAAATCTTCGGCTTGGACGGTGGCGAGCATGGCGAGATCCCCTGAAGACAAAGGCCGCCGCCCCTGCGCGGAGAGGCGGCCGGAAGCGGCGCAACGCCGCGTATTGTGATTATGGACGAACCGGATACAGGCCGTTGATGGCGATACAGAAATTCAGCGCCAGGAAGGGGTTGAGCACGCTGACCGGAGCGTTGCCGCCGGTCAGATCGGTATTGCCGGTGGCGGACAAGCCCTGCACCGAAACCGGATTGTTGAGCGCCGTGGACCAGATGGTGGCCAAGCCGGTGCCGGCGCCGGAAGCGCCCAAGTAGGGGTTGCTGGCGCTGGGCGCGCTGGCCGGGGTGGCCGGCGTCGGCGTGCCGGCGGCGTGGAAGGTCACCGCCATGGAGGTGGCGGTATGGGAGTGAGCCGGCAAGTTGGCCACGCTGAGCGCCACGTTTTGAGTGCCGCCGAACTGGCCGGGGTTGTAGGCAGGCAGATTATAGGCGGGCTGGGCGGGGCCGGTGCCAATGGCCATGCGGCCGGTCAGGTTGGGCAGCTTGAAGTTTTGCGACGCGGTGCCGCCGTAGAGCGTGCCCAGCAGCGAGTACAAGGCTTCGTACTGCGATACCTGATAGGTCTGGCCCTGGCACAGCGCCCAGTCTTGCGGCGCGTAATTGAAGCCGTAGACCGTAATAGTGCCCATGTATGCGTCCATGTGTTCCTCCTGCGAGTGATCCGCCTGGCGGTTGCCAGATGGGAAAACCGTGTTTCAAAGTGAAGCCGGCTGCCGCGCTTGAGACCGCTTGGAGCCAAGCGGGGCTTCGCGGCGACCGGGCGTTTTTGAAAGCGCTTGTCCTAGGTGTAGCCCAGCGCCCTGTTAATGCAATACGCATTTCCACTGCTTATTTTTTTGATATTTATCTGCTACGTGTGGGGTTTTGGCGTGAAAAAAATACATATAGCATGATGATTGGCTAGTGGTTTAGTGAATGTGTTTAATAGATTGCGATGGCGCGGCATCGCTGTCTAAGATGCCGGCATGCTTGTCTTGATCGCACTGCTATGCGGCATTGCTATTTGCGCCGCCTTGCCGGCCTTGCCCGCTGCCACGGGGTGCTTGGGCCTGGCTGTGGGCGCTGCGGCGCTGGCGGCTTGCCTGCCGTTGCGGGCGCGGCCTTGGGCCGCCCTGATTCCCGCCTTCCTGCTGGGGCTAGGCTATGCTGCCTGGCGCGCCGACTACCGCATGGCGCAGCAACTGCCGGCCGATTGGCAGCAGCGGTCCATCGTTTTCGTCGGCGAGGTGCGCGGCCTGCCGCAGGCCGGGGAGTATGGGACGCGGCTGATCATGGAGGTGGAACGCACGCTGACACCGGGCGTCAAGCTGCCGCAAACCGTGCGGCTTACGGATTTTCTTCAGCGCGATTGGCCAACAGGCAGCCGCTGGCGGGCGGAAGCGCGCTTCAAGCGCAGCCGCGGCACGGCCAATCCATTCGGTTTCGACGTTGAACAATGGCAGTGGTCGGAAGGCGTGTTAGCCAGCGGTTCGTTGAGACCGGGCGAGCGCCGGCTGGAGGACAGCCGCGCGCCTCTGGCCTGGGTGGATCGCGCGCGCGCCGCTCTGGTGGCGCGCATAGAGCGGGTGTTGGGCGAGTCGCGCGAAGCGGCCCTGATCGCCGCGTTGACGGTGGGCGCGCAGCAGCGTGTGGCGCGAGAGGATTGGGGTTTGTTCGCCGCCACCGGCCTGACGCATCTGGTTTCGATCTCCGGCCTGCACATCACCATGCTGGCGGGTTTGGCGGCGACGGCGCTGGCCTGGTTGTCGCGAAGGCTGCCGGTCTTAGGCTTTCCGCCGCGCTTGCTGATCGCCGGCGGGGCTTTTCTGACGGCGGCGGCCTATGCCTTGCTGGCTGGTTTTTCGGTGCCGACCCAGCGCACGCTGTTCATGTTGGGCGTCGGACTGGCCTCCCTGTGCCTGCGGCGCGGCTTGTCGCCGTTTCGCATCTGGTGGCTGGCCTTGGCGGTGGTCTTGCTAATGGATCCTTTCTGCGTGCTGGCGCCTGGCGTCTGGCTGTCTTTCGGCCTGGTAGCCGCCTTGATGGCCAGTTCCATCGCCAGACGCCGCGCGCCGGGCAAATGGCGGGCGGCGTTGGCGGGACAGTGGGCGGCGGGCGTATGCACGCTGGCGCCGCTGGCTTGGTGGTTCGGCGGCATTCCGCTGGTGTCGCCGCTGGCGAACGCGCTGGGCATCCCCTATGTGTCGGTGTTGCTGACGCCGCTGGCTTTGGCCGCCGCCTTGTTGCCGTTGGAGTGGCCGCTGCATTTGGCCGCTTGGCTGGTGCGCGGTTTTTACTGGGGGGTGGAGTGGTTGGCGCAAGCGCCGGCCATGTCCTTGGCCGGAACGCCTCTGCCGCTGTTCTTGCTGGCCTTGCTGGGGTCGGCGTGGCTGATCGCCCCGCGAGGCGTGCCGGGACGAGGGCTGGCGGCTTTGATGTTGCTGCCGATGTTGGCCTATCAGCCCCCGCCGCCGGCACAGGGCGAATTCCGCGCCACCATGCTTGATGTGGGTCAGGGCCTGGCGGTGCTGGTGCAAACCCGCAACCGTTCCTTGTTGTTCGATACCGGTCTTGGCGGGGCGGAGAGAATCCTGTTGCCGCAGTTGCGAGGCTTGGGGGTGAAGGAGCTGGATGGCTTGGTGCTGTCGCATCACCATAGCGACCACGACGGCGCCGCCGCCGAGCTGGCTGCGGCCTTGCCGGTGGGGCGGGTGTTGGCCGGCCAGCCGGAGTCCTTGCCGGGGCTGGGGTTGAGCGGCGACGGCTGCCGCCCTGGACAGAGCTGGGCATGGGACGGGGTGCGTTTCGATGTGCTGGGTCCGCCGGACGCGGCTCCGGCCAATGACGAGAACGCGCAGAGCTGTATTTTGCGAGTGGCCGGCATGAAACACGCGCTCTTGCTCAGCGGCGATGCGCCGGAGGCGGTGGAGCGCATGTTGGCCGCTCAGCCTGGGCTGCGCCTGCGCAGCACGGTGTTGGCCGCCGGCCACCATGGCAGCCGCACCTCCACCGGGGCCGCCTGGTTGGCGGCGGCGCAGCCGGAAGTGGTCTTGATCAGCGCCGGTTACCTGAACCGTTACCGCCATCCGCATCCGTCTGTACTGAGGCGGGTGGAGGAGGCTGGCGTCGCCGTGCTGCGCACCGATCTGGACGGCGCGCTGGCCTTGGAGTTCGGCGACGGGGTGGAGTGGACCTGCCTGCGCGACAGCCAACGCCGTTATTGGCGCGAGCGCGGCGATTGCGGCGAGCCGCCTTGAGTCTGTCGCCTGGCGGATTCATGGGGGCGCCGCCGCAGCATGGCGCTGATTCTTAGCCCTCGCTGTTGACGTGGGCCACCACGATATTGCCCCGCCCCTGGTAGTGCAGGCCGTCGAAGGACAGCTTGCGGGCGATCAGGATGCCGCGACCGTGGCTGGACATCAGCGAGGCGGGCTCGGCGTTCTGGTAACGCTCCCAATCGAAGCCCGCGCCCATGTCGCTGATAGTGAAGCGCATTTGCTCGGGCTCGCGGCTGAAATCCACGCAGACCTGGCGCAGCCCTAGCTCCGGATCCTGCATGCGGCGAGCCAGCTCGGCCTCCCACTGCCCTTCGGCCATGTAGTGGCTTTTTTCGTCGAAGCTGATGTCCAGGTTGCCGTGCTCAATGGCGTTGACCAGTAGCTCGAACAAACCGGTGGCCACTCGCTCCGGGTGGGCGCAGGTTTTGGCCAACAGGGCGGTGACGGTTTGGGCTTCCTTGTGGCTGCGGCAGGTGAAGGAGGCTTTGTTCAGATGACGCAAGGCGTCTACATGCAGATTGGCCAACTCGCGGAAATGGGCGTAGCGGTCCCAGTGACCTATCGCCGCTTCGACGATGGCCAGCAGCATGTCGCGGGAAAACGGCTTGGTCAGGTAGTAGAAGGCGCCTGCGGCCAACCCCTCCTGCACGCTGGAGGCCGCCCCCATGGCGGTTTGCATGATGACCGGCAAAAACTCAAGCCGCGGTTCGCTTTTGATGCGTTTTAGCACGTCGAAACCGCTGATGCCGGGCATCATCTTGTCCAGCAGGACGGTGGAGAAAGTTTCGCCTTCGCGTTGCAAGATGGCCAGCGCGGTTTCTCCGTCCTCGGCCTGGACCACTTCGTGGCCGGCGTCCTGCAGCAGCTCGGCCATCAGCTCCAGATTGAAGGGTTCGTCGTCAACGAGCAGTAGTTTGTGGGGCATGGTTGGTGTCCTCCGTGGCGCCGGCCGGCCGGGTGCGCGGAATGATGAAGGTGAACAGCGCGCCGTGTGTCGGCAAATTGCTCGCGAAGATGTGCCCATGGTGGGCGGTGATGATTTCGCGGCAAATGGCCAGCCCCAGGCCGGTGCCGCCGGCGCCGGTCTTGGTGCTGCTGCTCTGGATGAATTTGTCGAAAATGCTTTCCAGCTCGGATGCAGGCACGCCGGGACCGGCGTCCTCCACGGTGACGAGAATGTTCTCGCCGTCAGGGTCCTGGCGCAGACAAGCGTTGACGCCTATTTCACCGCCGCGGGGGCTGAACTTGATGGCGTTGGACAACAGGTTGCGCATCACTTGGCCTATGCGGAAGGGATCGATGTCGGCGTTCAGCGGTTCTGGCGAGCAGTTCAGGTCGATGCGGATTTCGTTGAGCGCGGCAAGCGGCGTCATTTCGTCGCAGATATCGTGCAGGCATTGGCACAGATTGTTGCGGCTTATGGTGTATTCCATGCGACCCACTTCCATCTTGGCCAGGTCGAGCAAATCGTTGAGCAGTGTCAGCAGCCGGTTGCCGCTGCTCTGAATGCGGCTGAAGTATTGCGCCATCTTGTCGTCGTTCTGCCCGCGTGAGCGGGCCTGACCCATTTCGGTAAAGCCGAGGATGGCGTGCAGCGGCGTGCGCAGCTCATGGGACATATTGGCCAGGAATTCGGTTTTGGCGCGGCTGTTTTCCTCGGCCAGCACTTTGGCATGGCGCAGGGTTTCCTCCAGAGCGCGCTGAGCGGAAAAGTCCTGGTACAGCCAGATGGTGCCGAGCTTGGGCACCGAGGGGTTGATGGCCTTGCCATACAGCCGGCACCAGAACAGTTTGCCGGTGCCGGTGCGCAGCCTTTGTTCGGTCTGCACCACCTTGCCGTCGTTGAGTAGGCTGTACAGCGCTTTGCCAGTGCGCTCCCATTGTTCCGGCGATTCAAAGAAGGGCATCGTGCTGTGGCCCAGGATAGCTTCCTCGCGTTGCTCGAACAGGTCGAGGAAGGCGCGGTTCACCTGGAGCAGGTTGCGGTCCACGATGTAGGCCATCGCCATCGGGCTGGCGTCCAGCAGCGCGGACAGCTGGCGGCTTTGCACTTCCACCTGCTCGGCCAGGCTGTTTTTCAGCTCGATCAGCGCCGCTTCTTGTTCCTTGCGGATGGAAATGTCGCGGCAGACCACCACGTAGAACCAATCGTCAGGCAAGGTGACCCGGCTGAGCGAGAGCTCCACCGGCAGCAGATGCTCGTCGCTGCGGCGCAAGCTGGCTTCGAAGGGCCGACCTTCATGCTCTTGGGCGATGTGTTCGAAGCTGCGCGCCGGATTGCGGTCGTACAACTCATCCAGCAGTTTGCCTATCGGCAGTTGGCGCACCATGTCTGCCGATTGGCCGATCAAGCGAACAGCCGCCGGGTTGATCTGCAAGACCAGGCCTTGATGGTCTATCAGGATGATGGCGTCGGAACTGGCCTGCAGAATGGCGCGTTGGCGCGCCTCGCTCTGCGCTAGCGCTTGCTCGGACATCACCCTGTCGTTGATTTGCTCGCGCAGCGTGCGTGTATTCATCTCCAGTTGCTGCTGGCTGCGCTTGAGCTGATCCTGCATCCGGCGGCGGGATTGGGCTTGTAGTTGCTGGAACCAGAACATCGCCAGCAAAAAGCCGGCGGTAGTGGCCAGGATGGCCCAGTGGGTCAGACGCATGCCGGGATTGGCCACGCCTTGCGGATAAGCGCCGAACAAGATCTCGTTGCCGCCCAGATTGTGACGAATGGTGTACAAGGGAGGCATGGACGGCAGCGGCCGGGTGGGCTGAGAGTCCAGCAAGGGCGCGTCGGGCTGCTCCTGGGTCCAGGCGACAATGCGCACATGGCGCAAGGGGCTGGCGGTGCCGGGTTCGCGCTGGCTGTCCTGAATCAGCTTGTCCTTGCGCAGATTCAACAGCAGCAGCGTGTTGTCGTCGTTTAGCCGCACCACGATGTCCAGACGGCTGCCGTTGCTGCCGGGCAGCGTGGTCGGCATCAGCACGGGCTGGGTGCTGTGGCGCGCCAGGTCCATTTTGCGGCGGGCATTGCCGACGCCGCCCAGGTCCAGGCCTTGCGGCAAGGCGTTGCTGTCGTCAGGCAGATAACTGGAGATCGGATAGTACAGCGGGCGGCGCGGACTGGGCGCCAGATGCCGGTCCTGGAGCACGCGAATACTATTGGCGACGCGGCTCTCGAACGCCTCGCGCTGCTCCGGGCGCACATATTCGATGATGCCCAGTCCGCCGAACGGCGTATCGTCGCGTATGGTGCTGCGCGCGAGCACGGCCAGAGAGCGTGGTTGGGGGCTGTTGGCCAGGCTTTGCGCCAGCACGGCGGAGTGGTCCAGCATCGCTTGCATTCGCACGCGCAGCAGTTCGGCGCTCAGCTCGCCCCAGTAATGCTGACGGTCGATGAGCTCGGCGCGTTCATCGTTGATCATCAGCCAATATTCGGCGGACAGCAGGCCGACGCTCAGCAGGCCGCTAATCACCAGCGAGCTCAGGCGATTCAAGGAAAACCGCCTCCGCGCAAGCCGGCAGACGGCGATCCGGGGCGCTTAGGTTCGCCGTCCATCCCGCGCCAGCTCCTGGTAAAGGGCCTCGAACTCGCGCGACAGTTTGTGGCGTGGGTCCAGGTACACCATGGGAAGCGCCGCATCGTGTGACTCCCGGATTTTCACGGATGAAGACAGCGGAGAGGACAGCACCGGCAGGCCTTCTTGCTTAAGTTCCTCCACCAGGCGCACCGGCAAGCTGGCCCGGGCCTGGAACTGGTTGACCACGATGCCTTCAATGAACAGCTCGGGGTTGTGGTCGGCGCGAATTTCCTCGGTGTTCACTTTCAGGTTATAGAGGGCCTGGCGGGAAAAGGCATCGCAGTCGAAGGGAATCAGGCAGCGGTCCGCGGCGATCAAGGCCGAGCGGGTGAAGAAGTTTAAAGCCGGCGGGGTGTCGATCCAGATTTCATCGAACTGGCCGCTCAAACTGTCCAGCGCTTCCTTGAGCTTGAACATTTTGTAGCGCGCCTCCAGTTTGCCCATCAGCTCGGCAAGGTCCGGGTGCGAGGCCAGCAGGCTGAGCCCGGGCAGCGGCGTGGCGCGGACGAAGTCAGACGGCTCCTTGCTGAACATGGAGATATTCAGCATCTGCTCGAACAGGCCGGCCAGCGACGGCGCCTCGTCCCTAGCGGCGGAGCCCATCAGATAATGGCTGGCGTTGCCTTGCGGGTCCAGGTCCACCAACAGCACCCGTTTGCCCTGTTTGGCGGCGACGGCGGCCAGGTTGACGGTAATGGTGGACTTGCCCACCCCCCCTTTTTGATTGAAGACCACTCGTCTAATCGCTTGCATGGGTGCTCCAGGCATGGGGCCGGTTGGGCGGCGGGGCCGCTACGCAGAAGAGGCCCGCTCTCGTTTTGGCGCGACGCGGGGCCGGGCCGCGCGCGAGCGGGTAGGGCGAATCGGGTTCAGAACCCCGGGTCGCCCTTGCATACCAGCAACATTTGTTGATAGCTGGCCGAATTCTGCACCACCGGCATAGGTTTTATCTGAGCGTCATTATAGGTGAAGCTGGCGATCTGGCGGCCGTTCTCATCGAACAACACCATGTCCAGCAGGCGGAAAGTGCGTTGCGAGCAGTCTATCTGCCAAGTATTGATCGACACCTTGTGGCGCGGCGTGGACAGGAAGTTTTCCTTCTTCAGATTGAAGATGGTTTTACGGTCTCGGAAACTGACCAGCTGGCCCTGTTTGCGGACCGACAACTTGTCCAGCTCGTTCAGAATGTTGCCGTTGGGGGACACACCCAGGTTTTGCCAATCGGCGTTGGCTGGGCTGGCGCCGGATTGAATAGGCTTGCCGACGGTCGACGGGCTGGGTGCTTTGCTAGGGGCGCTGGCGCAGCCGCTGATCACTGCGGCCGCCAACAGGACGGGCCAAATATTACGCATTGATGCCTCCACGAAATCGTCGGTCAGTGTCGCACAGCGGAAGAAAGGCTCCAAGCCTGGCGCGCGGGGTGGTTCGAGCGGCGCCGCGCTGAGGTTGGTTGCCGGAAGCCTTCGACAGTGCTGCACCGCAAAAAATCCTCAATGCCATGTAAGTATTTTTTTGCGGGAGAACACCAAAAATAAATGTAAAAAACGGAACTTCGCGAGTGTCCCACAGGTCCATGGTAGTGCGAGAGCATTTTTCCTCTTCGTTTCACATTGTCTCCATCCAACTTTATGGCCGCTGCACTCCAGCGGCCCTTTTTTTGCCCATTGCGCCCGAGACAGGACGCTGCCGGCCACTTGCCGTACAATAGTCCCCTTCTCGCAAGAAGACGGCTTATGCAGGACGCGCTCTCCCTACTCAATAATATCTTCGGCTATCCCGAATTCCGCGGACAGCAAGGGGAGATTGTCGATCATGTCGCCCAGGGCGGCCACGCGCTGGTGCTGATGCCCACCGGCGGCGGCAAAAGCCTCTGTTTCCAGATCCCCGCGCTGATGCGTCCAGGCGTCGCCATCGTGGTGTCCCCGCTGATCGCGCTGATGCAGGACCAAGTGGCCACTCTGGTGGAACAGGGCGTGGCCGCGGCCTGCCTCAATTCCGCCACCCCGCTGGACGAAGCGCGCGACATCGCGCGCCAGGCGCGCGCCGGCTCGCTGGACCTCTTGTACGTGGCGCCGGAGCGTTTGCTGACGCCGCGCTTCCAAGAGTTCGTATCGCAGCTGAACATCAGCCTGTTCGCCATCGACGAAGCGCATTGCGTCAGCCACTGGGGTCATGACTTCCGTCCGGAATACCAGCAATTGGGTTTCCTGGCCGAACGTTTCCCGCAAGTGCCGCGCATTGCCCTGACCGCCACCGCCGACGAACAAACCCGCGCGGACATCATTGATTACTTGAAGCTGCAGGACGCGCGCGTTTTTCTGTCCAGCTTCGACCGCCCCAACTTGTTCTACCAAGTGGTGGAAAAGCACAACGCCAAGAAGCAACTGCTTGATTTCATCCGCAACGAATACCCGGGCAGCGCCGGCATCGTCTATTGCCTGTCGCGCAAGCGCGTGGAAGACACCGCGCAATGGCTGTGCGACAACGG
The DNA here is from genome assembly GCF_009936155.1 of Chromobacterium haemolyticum. Classification (NCBI taxonomy): domain Bacteria; kingdom Pseudomonadati; phylum Pseudomonadota; class Betaproteobacteria; order Neisseriales; family Chromobacteriaceae; genus Chromobacterium; species Chromobacterium haemolyticum. Next base: position 151,796 of record NZ_AP019312.1, read on the forward strand.
CATTCACGCGCTGCCCTACCACGCCGGCCTCAGCCATCAGCAGCGTGAGGCGAATCAGCGCGAATTCCTGCGCGACGAGGGCGTGGTCATGGTGGCCACCGTTGCCTTCGGCATGGGCATAGACAAGCCGGACGTGCGCTTCGTCGCCCATATCGATATGCCCAAGAGCCCGGAGAACTTCTATCAGGAGTCCGGCCGCGCCGGCCGCGACGGTCTGCCCGCCGCCAGTTGGTTGTGCTATGGACTCAACGACGTGGTGCAGCTGCGGCAAATGATAGAGGGCGGGGAGATGGCTGAACTGCAAAAGCAGGTGGAATTAGGCAAGCTCGAAGCCATGCTGGCCTTTTGCGAAGCCGCGTCCTGCCGCCGTCAGCACATCCTGGCTCATTTCGGCGAACAGAGCAGCCCTTGCGGCCATTGCGACAACTGCCTGCATCCGCCCATCACCTTCGACGCCACCGTGGCGGTACAAAAGCTGCTGTCCTGCATTTACCGGGTGGAGCAGCGCTTCTCCGCCGGCCACGTGATCGACGTGCTGCTGGGCCGCGCCAATCAAAGCGTTGGCCATTACGGCCACGATAAGCTGTCCACCTTCGGCATCGGTCGAGATTACAACCAACGCGTCTGGCGCTCCATCGTTCGCCAACTGGTGGCGCGCAAGCTTTTGCATGTCGACATCGCCCGCGGCCAATCGCTGGTGTTGAGCGATGAATGCCGCAGCGTGCTCAAAGGCCAGGAAAAAGTCTATCTGCGGCCGGTGGCCGACGACAAAGCGTCGCGCAGCACAGCCAGCGCCGACCGTTGGCTGCGCACCGAACGCGAAGAACGGTTGTGGCAGGCGCTGCGCGGCTGGCGCCGACAAATGGCGGACGAACACAATGTGCCGGCCTACGCGGTGTTCTCCGACCGCACCTTGCGAGACCTGGTGGAAAAGCATCCGACCTCCCGTGCCGGCCTGGCCAAGGTCTATGGGTTGGGAGAACTCAAGCTGGCGCGCTACGGCGAGGCGCTGCTCGAATTATTGAGCGCGGCGGCGGCCGAGGCGGGCTGATCCATCTGCCGTTTTAGTTTCCAGTCCGGCGGAACAAATCCGCTACAATCGATGCGAATAATATTGATTGATCTGGAGCGATAGATGGCAGTAAACCTCAAGCCCGTCAGCGGCGAACATCTCTTCCCCATTCCCGGCGTGGAACTGAGCGTCGCCGCAGCCGGCATCAAGAAAGCCGACCGCAACGACGTACTGGTCATCCATCTGGACAAGGGCAACACCGTAGCCGGCGTGTTCACCCAAAACCGCTTTTGCGCCGCTCCGGTGCAAATCTGTAAAAAGCATCTGGACGCCGGCGTGCAAATCCGCGCGCTGGTCGTCAACACCGGCAACGCCAACGCAGGCACCGGCGAACAAGGCCGTAGCGACGCGCTGCAAGTCTGTCGGACGCTGGCCGATGAGCTGGGCTGCCAACCCGAACAGATTCTGCCCTTTTCCACCGGCGTGATTCTGGAACCGTTGCCGGTAGACAAGATCGTCGCGGCGCTGCCGGGTCGGCAAGGCGCGGACTGGGCCGACGCCGCCCGCGCCATCATGACAACGGACACCGCGCCCAAAGCGGTCAGCGCCCGCCTGACGCTGGAGGGTCACCCGGTCAACATCACCGGCATCTCCAAAGGCGCCGGCATGATCCATCCCAATATGGCCACCATGCTGGGCTTCATCGCCACCGACGCCGCGGTAACCCGTCCGGTGCTGCGTCAATTGGTGAAGGAAGTGGCCGATGTTTCCTTTAACTGCATCTCAGTGGACGGCGACACCTCCACCAACGACAGCTTCATCCTGATCTCCACCGGTCAGAGCGGCGGTCCGTTGATCGATTCCCCGCAGCAGGCAGCCTACCAAGCGTTAAAGGCGGAACTGGTTCAAGTCGCCACGGCGTTGGCCCAGGCCATCGTCCGCGACGGAGAGGGCGCCACCAAGTTCATCACCGTTAAAGTCGAGGGCGGTCGCTCGTTCGAAGAATGCAAGGACGTCGCTTACGCCATCGCGCGCTCCCCGCTAGTGAAAACCGCTTTCTTCGCCTCCGATCCCAATCTAGGGCGCCTCTTGTGCGCCATCGGCTACGCTGGGGTGCAGGACCTGGATGTCGATCGCCTGGAACTGTATCTGGACGATGTGCTGGTCGCCGTCAACGGCGGACGCAATCCTCTATATAAAGAAGAAGACGGCCAGCGCGTGATGGCCCAGCCGGAAATCCTTGTGCGGGTGAACTTGGGGCGCGGCGCGGCGGAGGCTACGGTTTGGACCTGCGACTTCTCTTATGATTATGTGAAAATCAATGCGGACTACCGCAGCTGAACAAGGCTTTTGAGCCGTCTTGGCGTGGGAGTTGGCCTGAAAGCCGGCGCCCATTTCAGTAAAAGCCCCGGTTTACGGGGCTTTTACGCATTTAGTTCGCCCCCTTGGAGCAAGGCTAGGCAGAGGGCACGGAAGAAGTCGCTCCTGCCTAAAATGATCGGTTCTTTACAAATCAAAGGTTTGTAGATTTTGTTTGCGGAAATGGGGGTTTTTCTCGCAAAAGGTGTTGACGGGTGTAGGGTCGTGACGTATAGTTCGCCTCCTCAGCAGACAACGCAGCGACGGAAACGAAACGCAGCGATCTGCACCGATCTTTAACAGAACGAATAACCGATAGGTGTAAGTGCTCGGTCGATGACCAAACACTTGCACTGCAAGACGAGAAATGTCTCGATGTTTCTTTGATCTTGCGTGCCAGAAAATTTGCTTGGAATTGAACTGAAGAGTTTGATCCTGGCTCAGATTGAACGCTGGCGGCATGCTTTACACATGCAAGTCGAACGGTAACAGGGTGCTTGCACCGCTGACGAGTGGCGAACGGGTGAGTAATGCATCGGAATGTACCGTGTAATGGGGGATAGCTCGGCGAAAGCCGGATTAATACCGCATACGCCCTGAGGGGGAAAGTGGGGGACCGTAAGGCCTCACGTTATACGAGCAGCCGATGTCTGATTAGCTAGTTGGTGGGGTAAAGGCTCACCAAGGCTTCGATCAGTAGCGGGTCTGAGAGGATGATCCGCCACACTGGGACTGAGACACGGCCCAGACTCCTACGGGAGGCAGCAGTGGGGAATTTTGGACAATGGGCGCAAGCCTGATCCAGCCATGCCGCGTGTCTGAAGAAGGCCTTCGGGTTGTAAAGGACTTTTGTCCGGGAGCAAATCCCAGTGGTTAATACCTACTGGGGCTGAGAGTACCGGAAGAATAAGCACCGGCTAACTACGTGCCAGCAGCCGCGGTAATACGTAGGGTGCAAGCGTTAATCGGAATTACTGGGCGTAAAGCGTGCGCAGGCGGTTGTGCAAGTCTGATGTGAAAGCCCCGGGCTTAACCTGGGAACGGCATTGGAGACTGCACGACTAGAGTGCGTCAGAGGGGGGTAGAATTCCGCGTGTAGCAGTGAAATGCGTAGAGATGCGGAGGAATACCGATGGCGAAGGCAGCCCCCTGGGATGACACTGACGCTCATGCACGAAAGCGTGGGGAGCAAACAGGATTAGATACCCTGGTAGTCCACGCCCTAAACGATGTCAACTAGCTGTTGGGGGTTTGAATCCTTGGTAGCGAAGCTAACGCGAGAAGTTGACCGCCTGGGGAGTACGGCCGCAAGGTTAAAACTCAAAGGAATTGACGGGGACCCGCACAAGCGGTGGATGATGTGGATTAATTCGATGCAACGCGAAAAACCTTACCTGGTCTTGACATGTAACGAACGCCGCAGAGATGTGGTGGTGCCCGAAAGGGAGCGTTAACACAGGTGCTGCATGGCTGTCGTCAGCTCGTGTCGTGAGATGTTGGGTTAAGTCCCGCAACGAGCGCAACCCTTGCCATTAGTTGCCATCATTAAGTTGGGCACTCTAATGGGACTGCCGGTGACAAACCGGAGGAAGGTGGGGATGACGTCAAGTCCTCATGGCCCTTATGACCAGGGCTTCACACGTCATACAATGGTCGGTACAGAGGGTCGCGAAGCCGCGAGGTGGAGCCAATCTCATAAAACCGATCGTAGTCCGGATCGCACTCTGCAACTCGAGTGCGTGAAGTCGGAATCGCTAGTAATCGCAGATCAGCATGCTGCGGTGAATACGTTCCCGGGTCTTGTACACACCGCCCGTCACACCATGGGAGTGAGTTTCACCAGAAGTGGGTAGGCTAACCGTAAGGAGGCCGCTTACCACGGTGGGATTCATGACTGGGGTGAAGTCGTAACAAGGTAGCCGTAGGGGAACCTGCGGCTGGATCACCTCCTTTCTAGAGAAGGTTGTTGATCGAGTACTTACAGCCTATCGGTTATTTGTAGTTAAGGGCGTGTCAGCCAGCGATGGCTGACCGAGAAATGGGTTTGTAGCTCAGCTGGTTAGAGCACCGTCTTGATAAGGCGGGGGTCGTTGGTTCGAGTCCAACCAGACCCACCAAGAATTTGCGTAGCGATACGTAATTTTTGGCTTAGGCAAGGCGCGAAATAGCGAAATGTACAATTGTACATGAGCTGTTGAGCAACGCTGCATAAGGCAAAAAGAGGGGGATTAGCTCAGTTGGGAGAGCACCTGCTTTGCAAGCAGGGGGTCGTCGGTTCGATCCCGTCATCCTCCACCACAACTCAAACACAAGCGAGTTTGCAAAACAGCTTGGTTGTGTTTGCGTTGTATTTTTAACGCCCGATCTTTAACAAACTGAAGAAGCCGAATATATAAAGACGGCGAGAAGGACGATGGAGTTAACTCTTCATTGGCTGGATCGTCATCTTGGGTATTTGATTGTATCTAGGCTACGTCGCCATATCAAAAGGGGCGGTGTAGTCGTCGCACAAACACAACTTGTTGTTTTAGTGATCCAGGTTACTGAAATGATAGGGTCAAGCGACTAAGTGCATCTGGTGGATGCCTTGGCGATCATAGGCGAAGAAGGACGTGTAAGCCTGCGAAAAGCGCGGGGGAGCTGGCAATAGAGCTTTGATCCCGCGATGTCCGAATGGGGAAACCCCTCCGCAAGGAGATCCCGTGCTGAATACATAGGCACGAGGAGGCGAACGCAGCGAACTGAAACATCTAAGTAGCTGCAGGAAAAGAAATCAACCGAGATTCCGTTAGTAGTGGCGAGCGAACGCGGAAGAGCCTGTACGTGTTATGGATTGTGTTAGTGGAAGGTTCATGGAAAGGACCGCCATAGTGGGTGATAGCCCCGTACACGAAAACACATTCCAAGGACTAGGCGTACGATAAGTAGGGCGGGACACGAGAAATCCTGTCTGAAGATGGGGGGACCATCCTCCAAGGCTAAATACTCATGATCGACCGATAGTGAACCAGTACCGTGAGGGAAAGGCGAAAAGAACCCCGGGAGGGGAGTGAAATAGAACCTGAAACCGGATGCATACAAACAGTGGGAGCGGACTTGTTCCGTGACTGCGTACCTTTTGTATAATGGGTCAGCGACTTACGTTCAGTAGCGAGCTTAACCGAATAGGGGAGGCGTAGGGAAACCGAGTCCGAATAGGGCGTTTTAGTTGCTGGGCGTAGACCCGAAACCGAGTGATCTATCCATGGCCAGGATGAAGGTGCGGTAACACGCACTGGAGGTCCGAACCCACTAGTGTTGCAAAACTAGGGGATGAGCTGTGGATAGGGGTGAAAGGCTAAACAAACTCGGAGATAGCTGGTTCTCCCCGAAAACTATTTAGGTAGTGCCTCATGTATCACTTCCGGGGGTAAAGCACTGTTATGGCTAGGGGGTCATTGCGATTTACCAAACCATGGCAAACTCTGAATACCGGAAAGTGCGAGCATGGGAGACAGACGGTGGGTGCTAACGTCCATCGTCAAGAGGGAAACAACCCAGACCGCCAGCTAAGGTCCCAAATGATCAGTTAAGTGGTAAACGAAGTGGGAAGGCCTAGACAGCCAGGATGTTGGCTTAGAAGCAGCCATCATTTAAAGAAAGCGTAATAGCTCACTGGTCGAGTCGTCCTGCGCGGAAGATGTAACGGGGCTCAAACTGATAACCGAAGCTGCGGATTTGCACGTAAGTGCAGATGGTAGGGGAGCGTTCTGTAGGTCTGAGAAGGTGTCTCGTAAGGGATGCTGGAGATATCAGAAGTGCGAATGCTGACATGAGTAGCGATAAAGCGGGTGAAAAGCCCGCTCGCCGAAAGCCCAAGGTTTCCTACGCAACGTTCATCGGCGTAGGGTGAGTCGGCCCCTAAGGCGAGGCTGAAAAGCGTAGTCGATGGGAAACGGGTTAAAATTCCCGTACTTTTATGCAGTGCGATGTGGGGACGGAGAAGGTTAGGTCATCAGACTGTTGGAATAGTCTGTTTAAGCCGGTAGGCTGGGGAGGTAGGCAAATCCGCCTTCCCTTAAGGCCGAGACGTGATGACGAGGGTCTACGGACCTGAAGTGACTGATACCACGCTTCCAGGAAAAGCCACTAAGCTTCAGCTGCATAAGAACCGTACCGCAAACCGACACAGGTGGGCAGGATGAGAATTCTAAGGCGCTTGAGAGAACTCAGGAGAAGGAACTCGGCAAATTGATACCGTAACTTCGGGAGAAGGTATGCCTCTTAGAGTGAATCCCCCGCGGGAGGAGCTTTGAGAGGTCGCAGAGAATCGGTGGCTGCGACTGTTTAACAAAAACACAGCACTGTGCCAACACGAAAGTGGACGTATACGGTGTGACGCCTGCCCGGTGCTGGAAGGTTAAGTGATGGGGTGCAAGCTCTTGATCGAAGCCCCAGTAAACGGCGGCCGTAACTATAACGGTCCTAAGGTAGCGAAATTCCTTGTCGGGTAAGTTCCGACCCGCACGAATGGCGTAACGATGGCCACACTGTCTCCTCCTGAGACTCAGCGAAGTTGAAGTGTTTGTGAAGATGCAATCTCCCCGCTGCTAGACGGAAAGACCCCGTGAACCTTTACTGTAGCTTTGCATTGGACTTTGAACAGACTTGTGTAGGATAGGTGGGAGGCTATGAAGTGGGAACGCTAGTTCTCATGGAGCCGTCCTTGAAATACCACCCTGGTGTGTTTGAGGTTCTAACCTTGGTCCGTGATCCGGATTGGGGACAGTGCATGGTAGGCAGTTTGACTGGGGCGGTCTCCTCCCAAAGTGTAACGGAGGAGTTCGAAGGTTACCTAGGTACGGTCGGAAATCGTGCTGATAGTGCAATGGCAAAAGGTAGCTTAACTGCGAGACCGACAAGTCGAGCAGGTGCGAAAGCAGGACATAGTGATCCGGTGGTTCTGAATGGAAGGGCCATCGCTCAACGGATAAAAGGTACTCCGGGGATAACAGGCTGATACCGCCCAAGAGTTCACATCGACGGCGGTGTTTGGCACCTCGATGTCGGCTCATCACATCCTGGGGCTGTAGCCGGTCCCAAGGGTATGGCTGTTCGCCATTTAAAGTGGTACGTGAGCTGGGTTCAAAACGTCGTGAGACAGTTTGGTCCCTATCTGCAGTGGGCGTTGGAAGTTTGACGGGGGCTGCTCCTAGTACGAGAGGACCGGAGTGGACGCACCTCTGGTGTACCGGTTGTGACGCCAGTCGCATTGCCGGGTAGCTAAGTGCGGAAGAGATAACCGCTGAAAGCATCTAAGCGGGAAACTCGCCTGAAGATGAGACTTCCCTGAGGGCTTGACCCTCCTGAAGAGTCGTTCGAGACCAGGACGTTGATAGGTCGGGTGTGGAAGCGCTGTGAGGCGTTAAGCTAACCGATACTAATTGCTCGTGAGGCTTGATCCTATCATTTGAGTGGCTTGGGAGACTGAGCGACGAGGTGTGGGTGTGCGACACAATTGAATACCGAATATATGTGGGTTGATAGAGTATCAACCTAGGCTTCTTCCAGTTTGTACCAGTTTATGTCTGGTGGCCATAGCGAGGTGGTCCCACGCCTTCCCATCCCGAACAGGACCGTGAAACGCCTTAGCGCCGATGATAGTGTGGCATTCGCCATGTGAAAGTAGGACACCGCCAGACGCCCGATTGCGAAGCCCAGCTCAGACGAGCTGGGCTTTATGCATTGCGCCGCCGTCCGGCGGCTCAATCCCGTTTGCCTCTCTGTTTTACCCTTCTGTCTTGCTTTAGTTGCCGCTTGTCCAGCCAAGCTTGCCTGCATACTCTTCTCTATACAATCCTGAAAAACAGCTTAAGCAACGGGAATGGAATGGGCCGGCGAGCGACGTTGGGGGGCTTCACCATGGTTGAGCTATTGGTGGCCATTGCGGTGGTGGGGGTTGGCCTGGCATTGGCGGTGCCGGCGTTCAACCAATTCATCGACACGAATCGTTACCAGGCGCTGTCGCGCGCTTTGGTGGCGGACATGACCAATGCCCGTGCCGAAGCGATTCGCCGTGGCGTGCCAGTGGGTGTGTGCGCATCCACCGATGGCAGCAGTTGTTCCAATTCAGCCAGCAATTGGTCGGTGGGGTGGTTGGTTTTCGCCGATCTCGATGGTAGCGGCGCGCCTTCGAGCAGTGAAATTCTGTCAGTGCATAATCCTGGAGGCGCAGCGATTGCTTCTAGCACGGTGGCCGGTTTTCGTTTTGCGCCTAGCGGCGAGGCAAGGGGAGCGACGGCTAGCGGCACGCGCCTGACCACCACGTTGCAGATTCAGTTTCAAAGCCAGACCACTACGGCCAGCAGTACGGTGCAGGTAGCGCCGTACGGCTTGATCAGCGGGAATTGAATATGCGAACAGGGAAGAAAGCGGAGGCCGGGTTTTCCTTGCTGGAGGTGCTGATCTCAGTGCTGGTCGTGGCGCTGGGCTTATTGGCCATGGCCGGCATGCAGCTGAAGTCTATCCGCGATTCGCATGATGCTTATATGCGCAGCCTGGCCTCGGAGTTGGCGGTGGAGGCGGCTGAGCGGGTGAGAGCGGCGACCGGCGATCAGATTTATGCCTTGAACTCCGCCAGCAATCAGATGGATTTGAATAGCGCGCTGGGATGCTACGCCTCCGGGGTGGCGACGTCGGAGTGTACGAGCAACATCGCTTCCATTCAGAACATCGCGGCGTCTGATACCGCCTATTTCGCCTCAGCGACTACCAGCATGTTCGGCTCTGGCTCTGTGCAAGTTCTGTTGAAAAAAACGGACGGCACGACGGCCAGCACCTTAAGCGCTTGCAGTTATAGCCTGGCCGGCGCTTCCGGCACAGGCACGGCCTGCCAGGTTTCAGTCAGCGTCAGTTGGCAGGAAAAAGCGGCGAGCGGCACCACGCCCATGCAAACCCAGACCTTCGAGTACCGATTCCGATGAAAACCTTGGCGATGCGCAGCCGCCATGAACGCGGCATGACCTTGATCGAGCTGATGGTGGCGTTGACGCTGGGCTTGATGGTGGTGCTGGTGGTCGGCCAGGTGTTCTATTCCAACAAGACCGTGTTTCGCAGCCAGGCGGCGCAAGCCGAGGTGCAGGAGAAGGGGCGTTTCGCCCTCCGCTGGGTATCGGAGCAATTGCGTCAGGCCGGTTATGTGGATACCACCAGGCTAGCCAATGGCCTGGCCTCCAATTTCCCCATCAGCAACCCCACGTTTGCCAGCGCGGGAACTGTGTTGCTGGAGGCGAGCGGCACTTTGAACTACCGTTTTTACGGCAATGGCGATAATCAGATCGTCGATTGCCAGGGCAGCCCAGTGGCCAGCGCGGTGATTACCAATTTTGCGATTGCCCGTACCGCCAGCGATGTGATGACTTGCACCTCGGCGGGCAGCACCAGCACGGTGCTCAGCGGGGTGAAGCAGTTGGTGCTGATGTATGGGGAGGATCTTAGTACTCCGGCAGACAATGTTCCTGATATATATCGCTCTGCTGCTAGTGTTGCCAATTGGATGAATGTTCATGTGGTTCAGGTCTGCATCCTGGTGGAGTCGGACACCCAGTACACCGCGCCCAGTGGCTATTCGGTGACCGATTGCAATGGCAGCGCTTATCCGGCGGCTGGGGTGTCCAATAATGGCAAACTGGCGCGCACTTTCCGGACGTCCATCTTCTTGCGGAACAATCTGTCATGACGGTCAAGGCACAACAGCAGGGGTTTTCATTATTGGTGGCCCTGATTTTCCTGACGGTGCTGGCGATGCTTGGTTTCGGCGCCGTGCGTTCAGCTCTGATGGAAGAAAAATTGGGCGGCAACAACCGCGAGCGGGCCATCGCCTTCATGGCCGCGGAAGTGGCGATGCGCCAGGCTGAGACTTATATCGCCACGGCGGACAATTTGCCGGCGAGCGGCACCACGGCGAGTGGCACCGTTGCGGTGTCCAATTCGGCCGCGTCCGCTACCTTTACCATCAGCTATGTCAGCACCAGCGGGGGCCGCGATTATTACCTGTTGCGGGCGACGGGTTATGGCGGCCGCAAGACCCTGTTGAACACAACCCAGACGCAATTGGAATCGGTTGTCTGGGTGGAGCAGTAAGGAGAAGGAAGATGGCGCGCATCATATTGCGAGGTTGCTTGAGTCTGATCTTGGCCTTGATCCAGGGAAGCCTGGCCTGGGCGCTGACCATTCCGACCCAGCCCCTATTGCAAAACACTTTGCAAGTGAATCCGATCAACCTGCTGGTGATGGGCAAGAGCCATAATCTGTTTGTCGCGGCTTACAATGACTATACCGATCTGGACGGTGTCGGGATGCCGGACATCGGTTACAAGCCCAAGTCCATCGACTATTACGGCTATTTCGACTCCTTCAAGTGTTACACCTACAGTTCGTCCAGCGGCGCCTTCGTCCCCTACTCCACCACGAGTGACAAGACCTGCGACGGCTCGCACTGGAGCGGGGACTTCCTCAACTACGTCACCATGTCGCGCATCGATGTGCTGCGCAAATCGCTGTATGGCGGCAAGCGGGCCAGCGCTTCGCCGGCCACCCTGATCCGCTCCAATATCCCGCTGGACGCCCATGTGTGGGGCAAGTCTTTCGGTAGCGTCATCTCGACCAGCCCCACAGTGTCCTTGGCGTCCTATATCGACACTACGCTGGGCGTGTCCAAATATGAAAACGGCGCCGGCACCACCACCAGCACCATAGCCAGCATGCTGTCGGCGGGCCGCAACATTGTCATGGTGAATATGGATAGCGGCACCTATCCCGGTACGCCGGTGCTGCGGATCGCGGCTATGGATCCGACCAAGAACGTGATGACGGACTGGGTCAGCACCGAGAGCAACGGTAAGCTTTCGCAGAACTTCACCGCCTTGACCCTGCAAGTGCGGGTTTGCGTGGCGGGTCTGCTGGAGAGCAATTGCAACCAGTACGGTAGCAATTACCTGCCCACCGGCCTGCTGCACAAATACGGCATCAGCAGTAATATGGAGTTTGGCTTGCTGACCGGCTCTTACGATTCGCCGCAACTGGGCGGGGTGCTGCGCGACGCCATCGGCAAGTTCGGCAATGAGTTGAACAGCGACGGCACTTTCAAGGCCGGGGGGATTGCCGACATCATCGACCGCCTCAGGATCAACAAGTCCGGCTCCAGCTACGATACCTCCACCAGCGGCAGCGGCAACTGGGGCAACCCGGTGGCTACCATGTATTACGAGGGCCTGCGTTATCTGGCGGGTAAGAGTGGGCCCAAATTCATCACCGGTTCCACCTCAATCGACACCAGTACTCTGGGTTTGCCCAAGATCACTAGTTGGACCAATCCCTATAACGGCAGGGCCTGGTGCACCAAGCCCTTTGTCACAGTGATCAGCGAGGCCTTGACCTCCTACGACAGCCAGATGCCAGGTTCGCCCTGGGGTTTCTCCTACAGCAATGATTTGAGCGGGATGAACGTTAGCCAGCTGGGCAGCACGCTATGGGGCTATCAGTTTGGCAGCGGCAGCAAAAACGTGATGATAGGCGAGGTGTCCGGCGGCACCGCCGACGGCTTGCCTACCAGCAAGTCCGCCTCCAATTTCGACGTTCGCGGTTTGTCGCCGGAGGAGCCGACGCGTCAGGGTAGTTTTTACGCGGCGATGGCCGCCTATTATGCACGCACCAATATCCTGGTGACACCGACCAGCCCGCCCAGCGGCGCCACTTTGGCGCCGGTGCGCACTTTCGCGGTGGGGCTGTCCTCGCCCTTGCCCAAGATCACCGTGCCCTTGGCCGGCGGTTCGGTGACGCTGGTGCCTTTCGGCAAGGTGGTGAACGGTGCAAGCAACACCATGACTATCACCAACTTCTTCTTGACCAGCGCGGCCAGTGACGGTAGTTCTTATTCTTTTCAGGCGAACTTTGACGACAGCGAGTTCGGCAGCGACTACGACCTGGACTCGATCGCCACCTATCAGATCACCAAGGTGGGCAGCAATCAGGTGCAGGTGACGGTCAACTCCACCTATGCCGCCAGCGGCTATTGGAACCACCTCGGCTTCATCATTTCCGGTGTGCAGCCCTTGGCCGGGGCCTCCACCGAGAACAAGGCCGGTGCTTATCTGGTGGTGCGCGAGAACGATACCACCCAGAACACCGCGACCCAGTGCATTGGCACCAGCAGCGGCCAGACCGGCTATAACCCGTTGAACTATGGTCTCAGCAGCGGCTCTTGCCGCGTGTTGCCGTTGACCTTCACCGCCACCTTCACATTGGACCCCACCAAGGGCTCGACCACGTTGTTTGAGAGCCCGCTATGGTATATGGCGAAGTACGGCGGCTTCACGGACAACAAGACCAATCCCAGCAATCCCAATTCTTTCGACCCCAACAATGTCTGGCAATGGGATGCCGACGGCGACGGCAACCCCGACAATTACTCTCTGGTCAGCAACCCGTCCAAGTTGAACGCCCAGTTGGATCAGGCCTTCCAAAACATCAGCAACCAGAACGGCTCGGGCTCGGCCGGCGTGGGCAGCAAGTCCACGATTAGCGGCGACACCTATTACTACGAAGCCTCCGTCAACAGCGCGGACTGGTCCGGGGATTTGAGCGCGCGCAAGATTTTGGTCAGCGGCACCAGCCTGTCCTTGAGCAGTCCATTGTGGAACGCCAAACTGAAGGTAAACAGCGATACCGGTCGCCAGATTATTACTTCCAGCGGTGGCATCGGCGGGGGGCAGGCCTTCCAGTGGTCCAGCCTGAATACCGTGCAGCAGCAGGCTTTGCGGGCTTCGCTGACCGAGCTTAGCTCAGTGACGCAAAGCCGGCTGAACTATCTGCGGGGCAGCCCGGCAAACGAGGGCTACGGCAGCACCCAGTTCCGGCCGCGGCCCGCCACCAAGCTGGGGGATATCGTCAATTCCTCGCCGGCTTACCTCCCTGCGCCGGCGAGCGGCTCCAGCGATCCCAACTACAATACCCCTAGCTACCAGTCCTTCGTGGGGAGCAAGGGTAGTCGTTCCTCCATGGTGTACGTGGGCGCGAACGACGGCATGTTGCATGGCTTCCAGGCCACGACCGGCATGGAACTGTTGGCCTACATTCCCTCGCCGGTATTCGGCAACCTGAACCAATTGGCCAGCAACTCCTATACCCATAATTTTTATGTCGACTCGACCCCGGCCGCCGTCGACGCCCAGATCGGCACCACCTGGGGCAGCTACCTGGCCGGCGGCCTGGGCGCGGGGGGCAAGGGCCTGTATCTGCTCGATATCACCAGTCCGGACAGCTTCAGTGAAAGCAGCGCCGCTTCCATCGCCAAATGGGAATTCAACGCCACCAACGATCTGGATATGGGCTATGTGTTCGGCGCGCCTCAGATCATCAAACTCAATGACGGCAAGTGGTATGTAGTCAGCCACAATGGTTACAACAGCACCAACGGCGACGCCGCTCTGCTGATTCTGTCGCTGAACCCCAGCGTTAGCTGGATCCTGAACAGCAACTACTACAAGCTCTCCACTTTGTCCGGCACCGCGGTGGCGCCCAACGGCCTGTCCAGCATCGAGCCGGTGGACCTGGATGGCAACGGTACGATAGACGTGATCTACGCGGGGGACCTGAAGGGTAATTTGTGGAAATTCGACCTCAGTTCCAACACTCCGTCCAGTTGGAAAGTGGCGCTGAACGGCGTGCCGTTGTTTAGCGCGAAAGATGGCAGCGGCGTGGCGCAGCCCATCGTGTTGGCGCCAGTGACGGCTACCATGCCGGTTAGTAACGGGGCTACAACGGCGAGCAACACCAACCGAATGGTGATGTTCGGCACCGGCAAGTACATTGAAAGCTGCGACAAGACCAGCAGCTGCAGCCCGGAATCCAACAGCCACAGCGTGTACGGCATTTGGGACTGGGGCGCGCCGGTCTGCGATCGCCGCCTGTTGTTGCAACAGACGCTGTCCACCAATGTGATCAGCGGCACCACATACCGGCAGGCCACCAATACTTCGATCAGTTGGAAAGACTACACGCTGGCCAGCGCGACGGCGAACCTGAGCTGCTCGACGCAATACAGCTCGATCGGCACCACCTCCGGCAAGCTGGGCTGGTACGAGGATTTGAACATCAGCGGCGAGCGGGTGGTGGGGATGTTGAATTATTATTCGAAGACGCTGGAATACCAGACCTACATCCCCTCTTCGGATAGCAGCGACATTTGCACGCCCAAGGACGCCGCCTATATTCTGCGGGTGCAGTACGACAACGGCGGCGCCGGGATCAAGCCCAAGCTGGCGGACACCGTGGCGCAGACGACGGACTCCTCCGGCAGCTACAAGCCCATCATCGGCAAGCAGATGGGCGGTTCGCTAGGCACCACCGATTTTGTCCTGAGCGGCAAGGTCTTTTCACTGTCCAGCAGCACCACGGGCAGCACCTCGATCACGGGCTGGAACCTGGGGCGCAGCTGGAAGCGGGTCACCTGGCGCGAACTGACCAATAACTGAGGGCGGGGAATGAAACATCGCAATAAGCGGACACGGCGCACGCAGCGCGGCTTTACCTTGATAGAGCTGATCATCGTGGTGGCCATCGTCGGGATTTTGGCCAGCATCGCCTTGCCGGCGTACACCAACTATGTGCAGCGCACCTATCGGGCCGAAGCGCAGACCGAGTTGCAAGCCATTGCCCAGGCGCAGGAAAAATACTTCACGCTCAATAACGGTTATGCGTCCACGCTGACTGCGCTGGGCTATGCATCCTCCAGCATCAGCAGCCAGGACAGCCGCTACACCATCACCATGGGCGACCTGAGCGCCTCCGCCACGCTGGCCAATGGCCAGGGGTATTCGCTGCAGGCGGCGCCGGCCGGGGGACAGGTGGGGGAGAGCTGCGGCACGTTAAGCCTGAACAGCTTGGGCAGCAAAGGGGCAGCCAGCGGCACGGTCAGTAACTGCTGGCGTTGATATGCTGTGTAAAGTCTCGCGAGCCAGAGCGGGGAGCAGGGGGAAAACGACGGAGAAAATGGAGTGTACGCATGGCGTACCAGCATGTCGAAGCGGGTTCAACACCCTTGCCTAACTATCCCGCCGAAGCGGAGCAGGTATTGAGCGGGTTCTGAGGGCGAAACGAGACAGCCTCGCGTCGGAGTGCGCTGCGTGGCTAGCGGCAGCGGTGGGGGGCTGTGGTATCCTTCGCAACTTGATGTCCGTGGGGGACGTGTCCGCCCATGAACGATTGCCGAGTTTGAAGGAAGCCGATGTCCTACCCGACGCCTTTGTTCGAAAATAAAGTCTGCACCCAGGAACAGCTGGCGGACAAGCTGGCGGCCTTGCCGCGCCCCATTGTTTTTACCAACGGCTGCTTCGATATCCTGCACCGCGGGCATGTGACCTATCTGGCGCAGGCGCGCGCCTTGGGCGCCAGCCTGGTGCTGGGTCTGAACACCGATGCTTCGGTGCGCCGCCTGGGCAAGGGCGACGACCGGCCCATCAATCATCAGGAAGACCGAGCGGCGGTATTGGCCGCGCTGGAAAGCGTGAGCCTGGTGATCTGTTTCGACGAAGACACCCCGGCGCAATTGATCGAGCTGGTTCGCCCCGACGTGTTGGTCAAAGGCGGCGACTGGACACCGGATAAAATCGTCGGCAGCGCCGAGACGCTGGCGCGAGGCGGCTCGGTGCATTCCATACCTTTCCTGTTTGATACTTCCACTACTGCTACTCTGCATAAGATTCGGGCCAACGAGGCCAAGCAGTGAGCGAGCACGCTTTCGCGGTGTTGCGCCATCTCGCTGACGGCCGCTTCCATTCAGGCGAGGACATCGCCGGCGAATTGGGGTGTTCCCGCACCCTGGTCTGGCAGGCCGTGCGCGTCATCCAGCAGGACTTGGGTGTTACCGTTTTCAGCGTGCGGGGCCAAGGCTATCGCTTGGTGGCACCGTTTGAGTGGTTGGACGTGGCGGCTATCCGCGATGGCCTGGACGAAGCGGCCGCGGACACCTTCACGCTGGCGGTGGCGGAGCGTACGGACTCCACCAATTCCCAACTGTTGGCACGCGCCGCCAGCGGCGGCTTGCACGGCTTGGTGTTGGCGACGGAGTTGCAAACCGCCGGCCGGGGCCGGCTGGGGCGACGTTGGCAGGCTCGGCTGGGCTCGGGCCTGACCTTCTCCCTGCTGTGGCGTTTCGACCGCGGCCTGTCCCAGTTGGCAGGCCTGTCCTTGGCGGTGGGGGTGGCTTTGGCGCGGACGTTGCGGCGCTTGGGCGCGCCGGTGGCCTTGAAGTGGCCGAACGATGTGTTGCTGAACGAACGCAAGCTGGCCGGCATCCTGATCGAGCTGTCCGGCGATGCGCTGGGGCCGACCGCGGTGGTGATCGGCGTCGGCATGAATGTGAGCGATCCGGGCGAAGTGGACCAGCCGGTGGCCTGTTTGGCCGAGGCTGGCGTCAAGCTGCCGCGCAGCGCGCTGCTGGCGGGGCTGCTGAACGAATTGCACCGCGTGCTGAGCGATTTCGACCGCCAGGGCTTCATGCCCTTGCGTCAAGAGTGGATGAGTTTGTCCGCGCATCAGGACGCGCCGGTTTGTCTGAGTTTTTCCCATGGCGAGCCGGTACAGGGCGTGGCGCGCGGGGTGGCCGAAAGCGGCGCGCTGCTGGTGGACACCGCTGACGGGATGAAAACCTATCACGCCGGCGAGGTCAGTTTGAGGAAACTGGCATGAAGTTGTTGATCGACGCCGGTAATAGCCGGGTCAAATGGGCGGTGCATGATGGCCGTGGCTGGTTGGTGCAGGGCGCGGTGGAGCATGGCGAGATCGCCAGCCTGGCCGAAGTCTGGCGGCAATGGCCGATTATGACCGCCTGGGGCGCGTCGGTGGCGCGGGACGAGGTGGCGCAAGCCTTGGCGGCGGCGACGCCCTGCCCCTTGCGCTGGGTGCGCGCGGAGGCTGGTTTCGGCGATGTGCGCAATGCTTACCGCAACCCTGCCGAGCAGGGCGCCGATCGCTGGCTGGCGGTGCTGGCCGCGAGGCAACTGCATCAGGGAGATGTGATCGTCGCCTGCGCTGGCACTGCCTTGACTGTGGAGGCTTTGACGGCGGAGGGCGAATATCTGGGCGGGTTGATTGTGCCCGGGTTGAATCTGATGTTGAGCAGCCTGGCGCGCAATACCGCCAATTTGAACCGCGCCGTCGGCGTGGTGACGCCATTCCCGCAAGGAACCGAAGACGCCTTGGCCAGCGGCGCGGTATACGCGCTGACCGGTGCGGTGGAAGCGCAGCGCCGGCAATTGCAAGCCCATACCGGACGCGCTCCGGTGCGGGTGTTGCTGACAGGCGGCGACGCCGCGAGGTTGGCGCCTTGGCTCGCCGGGCCGGTCGAGATCGTGGATAATCTGGTGTTATTGGGCTTATTAAGAGTGGCCGACGAAAAATGAAGTGGTTTCTAGTTTTGGTCGTGGTGCTGAATTTGTTGGTGGCGATGTATGGCTCGTTCAAGCAGCGTCCGCCGGCGGACGTGCGGGCGCAGGAAGTGAGCCCGGAGTTGGTCAAACTGCTGCCGGCCAACTGGAAGCCGAACACCGCCTCCGCGCCGGCCGCGTCCGCTTCTGCGGCGGAGCCTTTGCGCGAATCCTCCGCGCCCAAGGCGGACCAGCCCGCAGCGCCCAAGAAAGCTCTGGAAGCGTCCGCGCCGAAAACGCCGACGGCCAAAGCCGAAGCTGCCAAGTCCGAACCAGGCAAAGCGGACGCCAAGTCCGAAGCGGCCAAGCCGGCGGAAACCGCCGCGGTTTGTTTGCAATGGGGGCCGCTGGACGAGAAGCTGCTGGCCAGAGTCAAGGGCGGCGTGCCGCAACTCAAGCTCAAGGCCGGTCAGATGAGCGAGGCCAGCAAGGAAGAAACCGGCGGCGGCGGCCGCTTCTGGGTTTACTACCCCCCGCTGGCGACTCAGGCGGAGACCTCGACTCTGTCATCGGAGCTGAAGGGCAAGGGTTTTGACAACTACATCGTCAAGAGCGTCGATTTCAAAGGCCACCTGTCGCTGGGCCTGTTTGGCAAGGAAGAGGCGGCCAAGGGTTTGGCCGCGCGACTGAAGGCGGCGGGCTACGACAAGGCGCTGGTGCAGCAAAAGGGGCAGAAGGCGAGCAAGACCACGCTGAGCTTCAAGACGCTGGACGCGCAGCAGGCCGACAAGCTAAAGGCGCTGCAAAAGCGGCTGACCCCGGGAATCGGCCTGAAATCCTGCGGATGAGGCGGCTAGTCTTGATCTGACTGCTTGCCAGCGCCGACGCGGCGATGCACTATCAAGCATCGCCCGCGGCAGGGCGCAGGCGCAGTGTCTTCATTTCTCAGATAGCGGCGGCCATTGGCCGCCGTTGTTCATTCTGTCAGCAGGATATGTCCAGACGAACCAACATCACCCGGCTGTTGGACCGGGGCCGTTTCAACGACCACACCTTGCGGCATTTGGGATGGTCCATGGCCTTCATCGCCGGCGCGCTCAACGCCGGCGGCTTCCTCGCCGTGCACCGCTACACCTCGCACATGTCCGGGATCGTGTCCGGCATGGCCGACGAGTTTGCGCTGGGCGAGGTGACATTGGGCTTGTCCCTGCTGGTGATGCTGCTGTGCTTCATCGCCGGCGCCATGCACAGCTCCTGGCTGATTCTTTGGGCGCGCCGGCAGCGGCTGCGCGGCGGCTACGGCGTCTCCATGATGGAGGAGGCCGGCCTGCTGCTGTTGTTTGGCTTGCTGGGGGCCGCGCTCTCTTTGCACAAGGGCTTTTTCACTCCGTTAACCGTGATGCTGCTCTGCTTCATCATGGGCATGCACAACACCATCGTTACCAAGCTATCCGGCGGTCTGTTGCGCAGTACCCACATGACCGGCATCGCCACCGACATCGGCATCGAACTGGCCAAGCTCAGTTACTACGGCCGTAAAAGCATGCCCAAGGTCAAGGACGTGCGCGCCAACCGCGTCAAACTGCGCACTTATTTGCTAATCCTGCTGTCGTTTTTCGGTGGCGGCGTGGTGGGCGCGCTGGGCTTCAAGCATATGGGATACAGCTTCACCCTGCCGCTGGCGCTGCTCTTGTTTTTGCTGGGCTTGCGTCCGGTCTGGTACGACGTTCGGCTGCGCTTCCGGTTATGGCGCATCCAGCTGGAAAGCCATTGATTCGATTGGCTCTTGTGCGGGCGCGCGCATCGCGGCAAACTCCGGGGTTCCGCCCCAAGGGGGGCGGCAGCCTCAAGCCGTCGGCTGTGCAAGATGGACGGTAATCGTCGGGACGCCTGAGCCCGGCGTACTCTCTCGCGGAGAGTATTCATGAGCGAAACCATTTTCGGCGACGGCGCGATCCGCCGTCAGGGCCTATACGGCTCTTCCATTGAAAACACCTATGCCGGCGTGCTGTCCTTCATGCGCCGCAACTACAGCCGCGACCTGACCGGCGCCGATGTGGTGGTGTCCGGCATTCCGCTGGACTTGTCCACCACGTTCCGCTCCGGCGCGCGGCTGGGCCCGCAAGCTATCCGCGCCGCCAGCGTGCAGCTGGCCGAGTTGAGCCCCTTCCCCTGGGGCTTCAATCCCTTCGACGACCTGGCCGTGATCGACTACGGCGATTGCTGGTTCGACGCGCACAACCCGTTGACCATCAAGCCCTCCATCATCGAACACGCGCGCACCATCCTGGCCTCCGGCGCCAAGATGCTGACTTTTGGCGGCGACCACTTCATCACCTACCCGTTGCTGATCGCGCACGCCGAGAAATACGGCAAACCGCTGGCGCTGCTGCACTTCGACGCTCACTGCGATACCTGGCCGGACGACGAGCCGGACAGCCTGAATCACGGCACCATGTTCTACAAGGCGGTGAAAGAGGGTTTGGTCGATCCTGAGAAATCGGTGCAAGTGGGCATTCGTACCTGGAACGACGACTTCATGGGCATGAACGTGCTGGACGCGCCCTGGGTACACGATAACGGAGTGGATGCCACCATCGCGCGCATCAAGGAAGTCATCGGCGACAGCCCGGTCTACTTGACCTTCGACATCGACTGTCTGGACCCGGCGTTCGCGCCTGGCACCGGAACCCCGGTGCCAGGCGGCCTCAGCAGCGCCCAGGCCTTGAAGATCGTCCGCAACCTAGGCGATCTGAACATCGTCGGCATGGACGTGGTGGAAGTCGCGCCCGCTTACGACAACAGCGAATTGACCGCTATCGCCGCCGCGCATTTGGCCTGTGACATGCTGTGCCTGATGCGCAATAAAAAGCTGGCCGGCACGCTTTGAACCGTTGACGCATACAAGAACGCCGCTCTCATCAAGCGGCGTTTTTATTTGCGCGGAACCAGGACCAGGCGCGTGTCGGCTGCGCCGCTGGCTCGCGCAGCAGCTCCATATAGCGTTCTCCATCGCGTAGCTCGGTGAAGCCCAGCCGGCGGTAGAAGGGGCGCGCGTCGCGCGACACCAGTAGGAATCGCCGCAGTTGCTGTAGATCGGGGTGGGACAGCGCTGCCTCCATCAAAGCGCGCCCGACGCCTAGACGGCGGGCCTCGGCCAGTACGAACACATCGGATAGATAAGCGAAGCTGACGTAGTCAGTGACGATGCGAGCAAAGCCCAGTTGCCGCTGCCCGCTGTAGGCGCCGAACACCAAAGAGTGCTCGATGGCCTTGTCCAACTGCGTCCGAGTCAGGTTTTGCGCCCAGTGAGTCTGGGCCAGGAAGCGCAGAATCATGTCGCGGTCCAGCCGGCCGCGCTCGCAGCTGATCTCCAGGTGGGCCATGGCGGCTCCGTGCGATGAAGACGCCGCCAGTATCCGCGCGGGGCATCTCCGCCGGATGACAGGGAAATGGCGGAATCTTTACTGCGTAGCTAGAGTGTTGGCCAGCGGACCGTCAGCAGCAGCAAGAGGCCGATTTCGCACAACTCTATACCCGCACCCAGGCAGTCTCCCGTCATGCCGCCCAGCTTGCGCAATAGGAAGCGACGCCAAGCCAGCGCCGCTAACGGCGCCAACAATAAGGATGGGGCCAGCCAGGCCGACAGCCCTGCCAGCAGCGTCGCGTTGACGGCCAGGCTGGGCCAGTGGCGGCGCCAGGCGAAGCGCTCGCCGTTGCCGGGGGCGAGCGCCGGCAGGCTGGCGGACCAGTACACGGCAAAACAGCGACACCAGGCGGGAATCAGCAGCAGGCCCCAAGCCGGTGCCGATTGTTTGGCCAGCAGCATCAGCAAGACCAGTTTGGCGACGATGGCCAGGATCAACGCCAGCGCGCCGAAGCTGCCGACGTGAGGGTCTTTCAGCACTTCAAAGAAACGCTCGCGCGAGCGGTGCGCCGCGCCCAGCGCGTCGGCGAGATCGCCCAGGCCATCCAAGTGCAGGCCGCCAGTGACCCAGGCCCACATCAACAGCGCCAACAGCGCCGCCAGCCAGGGGTCGCTCAGGCGGCCCAGGCTTAGCGCCGCTAGCAGCAGCGCGCCGACGATCAGGCCCACCGCGGCGAACCAGCGCGCGCTGTCTGCCAGCCACTCCTGTTTGAATTCGCGCAGTTGAGGTGTGGGCAGGCGGGTCAGGAATTGCAGCGCCAGAATCAGTCCGCGCACGGGGCTTCCAGACGCATCAGGTAGGCCGGATGTCCTTCCAGGATGGACAATTGGGCAAAGCCGCCGCGCTGCACCGTCATCAGCTTGGCTACCGAGAAATCCGCGCCCAGCAGTTCCGCCAGCAAGGTGGTGATGACGCCGCCGTGGGTGACCAGCACCCGGTGGCTGCCGTTGGCCGTCGTCATCCATTCGGACAGGCCGGCTAGCACCCGAGTGCGGAAAGCTTCGTAGGGCTCGCCGCCGGGCGGCGTCAGTTCGCCGGCGGCCAGTTTGGCGCGCCAGTCCGGATAGCGTTGCGCCAGAACCTGTACGTCCATGCAGTCCCAGTCGCCGAAGTCCATTTCAGCGAACCGCGGGTCCACTTTCAGCGTCAGCGAGCCATGCAAGGCGTGCCGGACCGCGAACTCGCGGCAGCGCTGCAAGGGCGAACTGGCCATCGCCGTTACCGGCGCCAGCGCGCAAATGCGCTGCCAACTTTGCGCCATTTGTATGTGCCCCGTAGCGTTTAGCGGCAAATCGCTGCTGCCGATCAAACGGCCGTCATGGTCGATTTCGCCGTGGCGCAGCAGGGTCAGCGTGTAGGGGTTCATTCCGCTTTCCCGGTGATGCCTGCCTCGGCGAAGGTGGCCATCTCGTTATGCAGGCGGATGGCCATTTGCAGCAAGGGCACGCACAGCGCGGCGCCGGAGCCCTCGCCCAGATGCATGCCCAGGTCCAGCACCGGCTCCAGCTTCAGCGCGTGCAGCGCCAGAAGGTGGCCGGTTTCCTCCGAGCGATGGCTGGCCAGCAGCCAATCTCCCACGCGCGGCTCCAGCGCCTGCGCGCACAGCGCGGCGGCGCTGGCAATGAAGCCGTCCACCAGCGCCGGCGCGCCTTGCGCGGCGCTTTCCAGGTAGAAGCCGGCCATGGCGGCGATTTCCAGGCCGCCCAGTTCGGCCAGGGTTTCCAGGGCGGACAACTCGCGGCCGACGACCCGGGCCAGCGCGGCGCGTACCACTTGGCGCTTGGTTTCCAGACCGGCCTCGTTCAGGCCGGTGCCGCGGCCGACAATGCGTTCCGGTGATAAGCCGGCCAGCCTGCAGATCAGCGCGGCGGACGCAGTGGTGTTGCCTATGCCCATGTCGCCGGCGATCAGCAGGTTGGCGCCGCCGGCCAAGGCGCGGTGTGCGGCCTGGCGGCCCACCTCCAGCGCGGCTTCGGCCTGCGCCGGCGTCATCGCGGCCTCCCTGGCCAGATTGCCGGTGCCGGCCCGCACTTTGGCGTGGACGATGGGCAGCGCGGAGACGTCGCTGAGCACGCCGGCGTCCACCACCTCCAGGCGCGCGTCCAGACTTTGCGCCAGCACACAGATAGCCGCGCCGCCGTTGGCGAAATTGCGCACCATCTCGCCGGTTACCACCGATGGATAGGCGGACACGCCTTCCGCCGTCACGCCGTGATCGCCGGCGAACACCGTGATGGCCGGCCGCAGCGCGTCCGGGCAGACCTTGCCCTGCCAGGCGGCGAAGCGGCAGGCCAGCTCTTCCAGCCTGCCCAGGCTGCCCGCCGGCTTGGTGAGTGTAGCCTGGCGGGCGAGGGCGGCCTGGTAGGCGGCGAAATCGGGTGAGCGAAAGGTATCGATGAATGTCATGAGATGGCCAACTCCAGCCTGGATGAGAGAGTGATTCAGCGGCGACTTTAAGCGATAGCCTGCCACCGGGGCAACCCGCAGCCGGTGGACGATTTGATCCTAACTAAACATATTTCTTTTGGCGCCATCCCGTCGGGATGCTCTCCGGTATAATCCGGAACCTAGCAGGTGTCCGCGGCTCAAGCGCCGCGGATGAAACGGGAAGCCGGTGCAAGACCGGCGCTGCCCCCGCAACGGTAAGGCCTGGCGTGTGAAGCTGTTCAACCGAGTCGCGCTCGACGCGCGAGGCGTTGAACCTCAACGCCCAGGCGATGCAACGGCCACTGTCCATCGGATGGGAAGGCGCATCGCCGCAAGGCCGAGCCCGGAGACCGGCCTGCTGGCATGCGCGATCATGGAAACCACACTCGCGCCCGCCCAATGGCCGCCCGGAAGGCGGCCGCACTGGAGTATCGCGGGGAGGCGATCCGACAGACGGCCCGGCGTCCTGCCGCGGCGTCCCCCTTTTTATGCCTTCTTCGCACTCTTCCTAACCATGCCGCCGCGGCGGCCAGATTCGATGTGGAGTGTGTTTCATGTTCAAACCCCAACAATGCGCGTTGCTGGTCTCGCTGGCCTGCTCCGGCCAGGCCTATGCCGCCAATGTGCCCGAGTTCGCCGGGGATCCGGTAGTGGTGACGGCGGGTCGCGTGGCGCAATCGCTGTCGCGCACGCTAGCCGATGCGACCGTGGTCACGCGCGAGGAAATCGAAGAAAGCGGGGCGCAAACCCTGCAACAAGCGTTGTCGCGTCAAGCGGCTGTTTCTATCGCCAGCAATGGCGGCCCTGGCAGCGCCAGCAGCATCTATATCCGCGGCAACAAGGATAGCCATACGGTGGTGCTGGTGGACGGCGTGCGAATTTATTCCGCCACGCTCGGTACCACGACGATTCAGAATATTCCATTGGCCCAGATCGAGCGCATTGAAATTCTGCGCGGGCCTGCGTCCAGTTTATACGGCGCAGATGCCATTGGCGGGGTGATTCAGATCTTCACTCGCAAAGGCGAGGGCGAGCCACGATGGAACGCGGGGGTGGAGTTTGGCAGCCGAGGCACAGGCAAGCTAAGCGCCGGCGTAGCGGGAAAGTCGGGGAGTACCGCTTATAGTCTGCAGTTCTCGCATGCTCAGTCCGATGGTTTTTCGGCGACGAATTCACGCAACACGGATTACTACAACCCGGACAACGACGGGTATCGCAATGATAGTTACGCCGCTAGCTTGACGCAGACCTTGTCGCCTGGCCATGACTTGACCGTGCGTCTATTCCAGACCTTCGCTGAGGCTGACATTGACTATACCAATGCGTGGAAGGGGCAAGATCGCTCCAAGTCGCGCCTGACTGGGCAGAGCGTTGAATCAAAAAATCGCTTCAATGACGTTTGGACCAGCACTCTGCGTTTTGCTCGCAGTCAAGATAAGTCCGAGGAGTTCCATAACGGTGATTTCGATCGGCGCACCAGCTTTTTCCAGACTACGCAGAACGAATGGCAGTGGCAGAATGATCTGAGTACCAAGCTTGGCGTATTTATTCTGGGCGCTTCTCATTTGGATCAGAAAATCGCTAGTGATGGCACTTATACCAAGAGCAGCCGAACCACCAATGCCGGATTCGTGAGCTACCAGTTGGAGTTGGGCAAGCATCTTCTGCAAGCTAGCCTTCGAAACGATCATGATGATCAATTTGGGGGGAAAATGACCGGTAAAGCCGGTTATGGCTATCGTTTCGCCGATGGTTGGCTTGCGCGTGTAGGTTATGGCACCGGGTATAAAGCACCGTCCTTTAACGATCTGTACTATCCGGACAGCGGCAACCCCAATCTAAAGCCGGAGAGTTCAAAGAATACAGAACTGGCCCTGCAATACCGGAAAGATGGCCGTTCGGCTAGCTTGACCCTATTTCAGAACAAAGTGGAGCAGTTGATTCAGTGGGCACAAACTAATCCCGCTGATTCCAATTCATGGCGCCCGAGCAATGTGGATCGCGCAACGATCCAGGGGCTGTCATTGGAGGCGGCGGCCCAATGGCTCAGCATCGACTGGCAAGGTAACTTGACGTTGATGGATGCACGAGACGATAAGACAGGCAGTTGGTTGGCGAACCGGCCGCGCCAGAGTGCTAGCGTCTCCGCCGCCAAGCAGTGGGAAAAATGGACGCTGGGAGCGGAGCAGCAAGTCGCGTCGCGCCGAGCGGGAGATGCGACTAATTCGGAGGCCAAAGCGCTGCACGGTTACGGCGTGACCAATTTTTTTGCCAATTATCGTTTTGCCAAAAATTGGACTGCCACGGCTCGAGCGGACAATCTGTTCAATCGCGAATATGAAACTGCTTATGGGTACAACACCGGCGGACTGGGTGTTTTCCTTGGGGTTCGTTTCAGTCAGTAAGAACCTGTTCAAAGTCTCTGAGTAGTAGCGTAGTGTGAGAAAATCCAGAGGTGAGAAAAAGCTACCCAAGTGATATCAGTCGCGAACAATTTGAAGTGATCAGACCACTTCTGGAAAGTGCGCGTAAAAGAACAAGCCCCCGTCGAGTGGACTTGTATGAAGTATTTTGTGCCGTGCTGTACCTGCTCCGAAGCGGCTGCCAATGGCGAATGCTTCCTGAAGCGTTTCCCAAATGGCGTACCGTCCATTCGTACTTCACCATGTGGAGTGAGCCGCGTGAAGGGGGCAGCCTGCTGGAGCAGGCGCTAAAAAAATCAGGTTGGCGCGGCCCGAGAGAAACTGGGGCGGAGCGCTTGCAGCAGGTTCTTGATCGTGGACGCGCAGAGCGTGAAGAACACTGATACCGCAGGATTAAAAGGCTACGACGCAGGTAAGAAGGTCTCGGGTATCAAGCGCCATATTGTGGTGGACACGCAGGGCCTGCCACATGCGGTGGCGGTCACCACTGCGGAGGTTACAGACCGCAAAGGGGCGCTACAGGCGCTACGGCAATGTAAATCCAGATTGATTGGGGCTCAGAGCCTGCTGGCGGATAGTGGCTATGTTGGCAAACCCTTTGCTCAAGGCGTGAGCGAGATTCTGGGGGCGGACGTGACGGTGCAGATTGCCAAACGGAGCGAGCTGCACACCTTCAAGGTGATGCCCAAACGCTGGGTTGTTGAGCGCAGCTTCGCTTGGTTGGAAAAGAGCAGAAGGCTGTGGAAGAACTGCGAGCGGAAACTCAATACCAGCTTGCAGTTCATCCATCTGGCCTTCTTGGGGCTCTTACTCAAAAGACTTTGAACAGGTTCTAAGGAATTCCCATGCCCCACCTGATCACCGGCGGCGCGCGCAGCGGCAAGAGCCGCTACGCCGAATCCCTGGCCCTGGCTCATCCCGGCCCGGTTTGCTATCTGGCCACGGCGGAGCTGCGCGGCGGCGACGCCGAGTTCGCCGCCCGCGTCGAGCATCATCGCCGGAGGCGTCCGGCACAGTGGTCGCAAGCGGAGGCCGGTCGTGGGCTGGCCGCTGAGTTGTTGCGCCATGACATAGTGAGCGGCCTGCTGCTGATAGATTGCCTGGGCATGTGGCTGATGCGCTTTTTCGACGAGGACGGCGATTTCGACGCCGCCGGTTTCGAACAGGAGCGTGCCGAGCTGCTGGCCGCGCTGGAGCAGGCGAGGGGCGAGGTGTTGCTGGTCAGCAATGAAATCGGCTGGGGCGTGGTGTCGGTCAATGCCCAGACTCGTTGCTTCGTCGACGAGTTGGGACGTTTGAACCAAGCGGTGGCGGTGGCCTGTCGGCGGGTGACGTTGGTGGCCTGCGGCTTGCCGCTGGTGTTGAAAGGCGAGGCATGAGGCGATTATTGGGTTTGACGCTGCTGTTGAGCGCGCTGCAGGCGACGGCCGCGGTCAGTGCTCAGGACGGCAGCGGACAGACCATCACGTTGGCGCATCCGGCGCAAAGGATTTTGACCCTGGTGCCGCACGCCACGGAAATGTTGTACGCGATCGGCGCCGGCGACAAGCTGGTGGCCACGGTGGAGTATAGCGACCACCCGGACGCCGCCAAGCGTTTGCCGCGGGTGGGCAGCTTCACCGGCTTCAGCCTGGAGGAGGTCATGCGCCAGCGGCCGGACCTGGTGGTGGCCTGGAGCGACGGCGGAGCGCCGCGTGAACTGGAGCGTTTGCGCGGCCTGGGCATTCCCGTTTATCTGAGCCACCCCTTGCAGCCGGACGACGTGGCCAAGGAAATGCTGGCGCTGGGGCGGCTGGCCGGCGCGGATGGGAGCTCCGCCAAGGCGGCGGCAGGCTATCGCCAGCGCTTGGCGGACCTACGCCAGCGTTATGGCGCGCGCGCGCCGGTGAGGGTGTTCTACCAAGTCAGCCAGACGCCCATCTTCACCGTCAGCGACCAAAGCTTCATGGGGCCGTTGATTCGCCTGTGCGGCGGCGTCAATGTGTTTGGCGATGTCCGGCAACCTGCGCCGCAAGTGTCCGCCGCCACTGTGGTGGCGGCGCGTCCGCAGGCGATTCTGACCGGAGACGAAGCCAGCCTGCGGATGTGGCGTCGTTGGCAAACGCTGCCGGCGGTGGCCAAAAACGCGCTGTTCGCCCTGCCGGGCGACGCCATGGTCGTGCCCGGCCCGCGGCTGGTGGACGGCGCGGAGGCCTTGTGTCTCGCGCTGGACACAGCGCGGCAGCGGCTGGGTTTGACGGCCAAGTGAGCGCCGGCTATCCTCGCCGCCATGGACAAGGAACTGGAATATCTCGAGTCGAGGGTGACGGCGTTGGTGGCGCGCATTCGCGAACTTGAAACACAAAACGGCCGTTTTGCCGAAGCGCTGTCCGAAGCGCTGCGCGACAATGCGGAGCTGAACTTCAAAGTCAACGAAACCCGCGCGCGGGTGGCGGCTCTGGTCGAGCGCCTGCCCAAGGCGTCGGAGGATGCGGAATGAGCGACGTGGCTCAGGTTGAAATCGAACTGCTGGGGCGTTCCTTCACCATTGGCACCCCGGCGGAAGAAAAGGAAACGCTGCAAGAGGCGGTGCGTCTGCTGGCCGGCAAGATCGAAATGATCCAGCAGCACGGCAAGGTAATGGACGCCGACAAGATAGCCATCATGGCCGCGCTGAACATTGCCCACGATTTGTTGAAGACAAAAGTGGGAGAGGGCTTGGAGATGGCGGCGTTTCAGCGTAAAATACGCAGTATGAGCGAAGCCGCCGACCAAGCGCTTCGCGAAAGCCAGCAAGCGCTGTTTTAAACGCAGAGCCGCTGGCGAACACCAAGGTCAGTACCCTCTGCGGTGTTTGTGAAGGCACACAATTCCTTTGTACCAATGCGTTCGCTTCAGGCTGCTAGCGTGAGTCATGGGCGTGCCGCGTCCTCTTGAGGATGCGCCCGAAATGACTGGCAGGCGGCCCTCCCTGGAAACAGGGTACAAGCGAATTTTGCCCGAACGACACTCGCGGGGGCTCCCCCCTCTGCCATGACCGCACTTTCCTTTGTTTCCGATCCGGTTTCCCTAGACAAGCCCGCATTGCGCAGGCGGATTCGCCGTGCGCGCCAGGCGCTGAGCCCTGGCTATCGTTTGCAGGCGATGAGGGCGATCGCCCGTCATGCCTCGCGGCTGCTCAAACGCGGCAAGCGCGTGGGCGCTTATCTGGCCGCCGGTTCTGAGCTGGATCTGGAGGTCCTGATGAGCGCCGCGCTGTGGC
Organism: Chromobacterium haemolyticum; assembly: GCF_009936155.1. Taxonomy (NCBI): domain Bacteria; kingdom Pseudomonadati; phylum Pseudomonadota; class Betaproteobacteria; order Neisseriales; family Chromobacteriaceae; genus Chromobacterium; species Chromobacterium haemolyticum. The sequence goes on from NZ_AP019312.1 coordinate 181,090, forward strand.
GCGGCGCGGAAGTCTATCTGCCGCAGATCCCGCGGCGCGGCCGTCGGCTCTGGTTCAGCCGCTTGGGCGCGGCGGACCGCTGGTATCTGCATCCGCGTTACCGGATCGTCGAATACGATGGCCCGGCGCTGCGCGCGGAACGGCTGGACGTGTTGTTTGTGCCGCTGCTGGCGATTGACGACGATGGCTATCGCATGGGCCAGGGCGGGGGGTTCTACGACACCACGCTGGCCTTCCGCCAGCGCGCGCGCCAGTTCGGCAAGCCCTTGCTGGTGGGCGTGGCCTATGATTGCCAACGCGTGGAGCGGGTGCCGCGCGAAGCGTGGGACGTCCGGCTCGATTATTTGTTGACCGAATCCGGCCTGCGCCGGCTGCCCTTATGCCCCTAGCCGTCGTCTTTCTGGCCGTTTTGCCGGCGCTTGCTCTGCTGGGGCGTTTGGAATGGGCGGTGGCGTGGCTGTATCTGAGCCTGAGCCTGCTGTGCTTTGTTTTGTATTGGCGGGACAAGCGGGCGGCGGAGCGCGGCGGGCCGCGTACGCCTGAGGCCAGGCTGTTGTGGCTGGGCGTGTTGTGCGGCTGGCCGGGCGGGCTGATGGCGCGCAGGTTGTTCCGCCATAAAACCGTCAGGCAGCCGTTCCGGCTTTTGTTCTGGTGCGGCGCGGCCTTGAATCTGGCCGCGCTGGGCGGCTGGCTGTACTTGCGGACACATTGAGCGATCAGCGCCAGTCATGGCGGCCGCCGTAGTAATAGCCGTAAACCGGCGTCACCACCACCGGGGCCGGCCTGACCACCACCGGCCTGACGGCCACCCTGGGCGGTTCTACTACGCAAGCGCTTAAGCCGGCGGCCAGCGCCAGTCCCAGCAGACATTGTTTGGCACGGGTATTCATCGCCTTCATCCTTTCTTTCAGTTATCGCCATATCCCCTTGGGATGCCAATGTCAGCATAAACGGCAATCTTTCCAGTAAGATTGAGCAAGCGTTAACCCTTTCCCTGACTAATTAACAGACATTGCCCATGCGATATTGGCTGATGAAGTCCGAACCGGACGATACTTCGATCGACGATCTCGCCGCCGAGCCCGAACGCTTGTTCGAGTGGACCGGCGTGCGCAATTACCAGGCGCGCAATTTCATGCGCGACGGCATGCAAGTGGGAGACCGGCTGCTGTTCTGGCATTCGTCTTGTCCGGAACCGGGGGTGGCCGGTCTGGCGGAAATCGCCGCCGCCGCTCATCCAGACTCCAGTCAGTTTGATCCGGAAAGCCCTTACTACGACCCCAAGTCTTCAGCCGACGCGCCGCGTTGGCTGGCGGTGGACGTGCGTTTTCTGCGCAAGACCCGGCTGCTGTCGCCGGCGGAGCTGCGTCAACACCCGCCCCTGGCTGAGATGACGGTGCTCAAGCGCGGCAATCGGCTATCCATCACCCCGTTGAGCGAGGACGAATGGCGCTACATCACTGAACAGTTGCTGGCATGCTGAGCGTTCCGCTGATTCTGGCGCTGCTGGCCTGCGGCGCGGTGGCCGGCTTCCTGGCCGGATTGCTCGGCGTCGGCGGCGGCCTGGTCATTGTGCCGGTGGTTTTGGGCGTCTTGTCCGCCGCGCAGTTGGGCGGCGATCATGCCCAACATCTGGCGGTGGGCACTTCGCTGGCGGTCATGGTGTTCACCAGCCTATCTAGCGTGCGGGCCCATCATAAGAAGGGTGCGGTGGATTGGCGCATCGTGAGGGCGATGGCGCCGGCGATGGTGGTTGGCACCTTGCTGGGCAGCCTGGTGGCCGGCGCGATCTCCGGGCTGGCGCTGAAATGGTTCTTCGTGGGCTATGCCTATCTGGTTGCCGTGCAGATGTTCTTCAACCTCAGGCCGCACGCCAGCCGCGGAATACCGGGTCAGGCCGGGCAATGGGGCGCCGGCGGGCTGATCGGCATGATCTCCAGCTGGGTGGGCATAGGCGGCGGCTCAATGAGCGTGCCTTTCATGAGTTGGTGCAATGTGCCGGTGCACACCGCCATCGCCACCAGCGCGGCGCTGGGCTGGCCTATCGCCGTATCCGGCGCCGTCGGCTACCTTTATAGCGGCTGGGGCGCGGCCGGCTTGCCGGCCGGCGCCTTGGGCTTCGTTTATCTGCCGGCCATGCTGGCGCTGATGCTGATGACGGTGTTGATGGCCCCCTTGGGGGCGCGCGCCGCGCACAAGCTGCCGGTGGCCCGCTTGAAGCAGGTGTTCGCCGCCTTGATGGCGGTAATGGCCAGCGAGATGCTATACAACCTGCTGCGCGGTTGAGCGCGGCGCGTTTTCCCTTGTTCCCCGTATGGAGAGGCCATGTTGTATCCGCCTATAGCACCGTTCGCCAGCGGCATGTTGCCGCTGGATGGCTTGCATGCGATGTACTGGGAGCAATGCGGTTTGCCGCAGGGCTATCCGGCGCTCTATCTTCACGGCGGACCGGGCGATGGCTGCGTGCCGGCCTGCCGTCAGTTGTTCGACCCCGGCTTTTACCGCGCGGTGCTGTTCGATCAGCGTGGCAGCGGCCGTTCGACGCCGCGCGGCGAGCTGCGCGACAACAGCACCGCCCATCTGGTGGCGGACATCGAGCGGCTGCGCGAGCACCTGGGTATTGAGCGCTGGCTGGTGTTCGGAGGCTCCTGGGGCAGCACGCTGGCGCTGGCTTACGCCCAGGCGCATCCGGACCGTGTCAGCGGGCTGATCCTGCGCGGCATCTTCCTGGGCGAACGCAGCGAGATTGACTGGTTCCTGCACGGCATGGGCCAGTTCTTTCCCGAGGAATGGCAGCGTTTCGTCGCGCCCATCCCGGAGGCTGAACGCGGAGACTTGCTGGCCGCGTACTACCGGCGTCTGACCGATCCCGATCCGGCGGTGCACCTGCCGGCTTGTCGCGCCTGGGGACGTTACGAGGGCGCTTGCGTCGCGCTGCGCCCCAACGCCGACGCCGCCGAACGCGCCGGCAGCGAATACGTGGCATTGTCGCTGGCGCGGCTGGAAGCTCATTACTTCGTCAACCGCGTGTTTCTGCCGGAAGGCGCGCTGTTGGACGGGCTGGCGCGCATCCGCCATATCCCCGCCGCCATCGTGCAGGGCCGTTACGACGTGGTCTGCCCGCCGGTCACCGCGCTGCGCTTGGCCCAGGCCTGGCCGCAAGCCCACTACGAACTGGTGGAGGCCGCCGGTCATTCGCTGTGGGAGCCGGACATCCTGGACGCGCTGCTGCGGCAACTGGAGCGTTTCCGCGACGCCCATCTGGCCGGCCGGGTTTGAGTCGGCGCAACTAATTAGCCGCAGCAGGAGTCGAACCCAACTTTCCACTTTCCCCGGATAACTCAAGGATGGACATGAAAGCGATAATGCTCTGCGCCGCCGCCTTGGCCGCGATTCCCGCCGCCGCCTCTGCCTACAGCGACGAAGCGCGCTTGCCGTTTGCCGGCCAGCCGGGCGAACTGCCGCTTGAGGTGGTGCTGCGCTTTGCCAAGAACCGCCTGGGCGAGGACGGCCAGTTCGAATACCGCAGCCTGAAAGTGATCCAGACCAGCCAGCCGGAAGCGTTCGACAAAGCCAGCATCGCCTTGCTGCGCGAAGGCCTGATGGACGACAGCGTCAAGGGCACGCGCCAGCGCTTCAAGCTTAGCCGCGAGAACGATGTCTGGACCATACGCGCGGTGAAGGAGGACTTCTCCTGCTGGCGCGGCCGCAAAGGCTGGGGCGTCAAGCTCTGCCCGTGATTGCGCTAGGCTGAGTAGCCGGCCAAGCATTTGTTTTTTTGGGGTCTTATCGCGGGAGCGAAGACGCCGTTATAATGGGGGCAACCTTTTTGCGGACGGGCTATCCGGAGCGCGGCTCATCACTGGCGCCTCCGGGCAGCCCGCCTTTTGTATTTCCGCCTTTTGAATTTCAGAGTCCAGACAAAGATCGCCATGCAAGAACAATACAGCCCGCGCGCGGTTGAAGCCGCCGCCCAGCAGAAATGGCAGAAGACTGCCGCCTTCAAAGCCGTGGAAGACGCCTCGCGTCCCAAGTACTACGCTTTGTCGATGTTCCCGTATCCGTCCGGCAAGCTGCACATGGGCCATGTGCGCAACTACACCATCACCGACGTGCTGGCCCGCTTCAAGCGCCTGCAAGGCTTCAACGTGCTGCAGCCGATGGGCTGGGACGCCTTCGGCCTGCCGGCCGAGAACGCCGCGATGAAAAACGGCGGCGCGCCGGCTGCCTGGACTTACGCCAACATCGAGTACATGAAGCAGCAACTGGACAGCCTGGGTTTTGCGCTGGACTGGGAGCGCGAGCTGGCCACCTGCAAGCCGGACTACTACCGTTGGGAACAGTGGCTGTTCACCCGTTTGTTTGAAAAAGGCGTGATCTACAAGAAAAATGGCGTGGTCAACTGGGACCCGGTGGATCAGACCGTGCTGGCCAACGAACAAGTGGTGGACGGCCGCGGCTGGCGCTCCGGCGCGCTGGTGGAAAAGCGCGAAATCCCGATGTATTACTTCCGCATCACCGACTACGCCGAGCAGTTGCTGGCGGACCTGGACAAGCTGGACGGCTGGCCGGAGCAGGTCAAGACCATGCAACGCAACTGGATAGGCAAGAGCTTTGGCTCCGACGTGGCCTTCGCCTACGACGAAGCCAGCATCGGCCATGCAGGCCAGCTCAAGGTCTACACCACCCGCCCGGACACCCTGATGGGCGCCACTTATGTCGCCGTGGCCGCCGAACACCCGCTGGCCACCCAGGCCGCGGCCGGCAAGCCGGAGCTGCAAGCCTTCATCGCTGAATGCAAGGCCGGCTCCGTGGCCGAGGCCGACGTGGCCAAGATGGAAAAGAAGGGCATGGACACCGGCTTGTTCGTTGTCCACCCGCTGACCGGCGCCAAGCTGCCGGTATGGGTGGCCAACTACGTGCTGTGGGGCTACGGCGAAGGCGCGGTGATGGCGGTGCCGGCGCACGACGAGCGCGACTTCGAATTCGCCAACAAATACCAGCTGCCGATCCAGCAGGTCTACGCGCCGGCCAACGGCGACGACAACTTCGACGCCGCCGTTTGGCAGGACTGGTACGCGGCCAAGGACGACAGCATCCGCACCGTGAACAGCGGCAAATACGATGGCCTGAACTTCGCCGCCGCCTTCGACGCCATCGTCGGCGATCTGGAAGCCAAGGCCGCCGGCCAGAAGAAAACCCAGTACCGTCTGCGCGACTGGGGTATTTCGCGCCAGCGCTACTGGGGCTGCCCTATCCCCATCATCCACTGCCAGAGCTGCGGCGATGTGCCGGTGCCGGAAAAAGACCTGCCGGTGACGTTGCCGGAAAACGTGATTCCGGACGGCGCGGGCTCCCCGTTGGCCAAAATGCCGGAATTCTACGAAACCAGCTGCCCGAAATGCGGCGGCGCGGCCAAGCGCGAAACCGACACCATGGACACCTTCGTCGAGTCCAGCTGGTACTACGCGCGCTACGCCTCGCCCAAGTGCGACACCGCGATGGTGGACAAGAAGGCGGCGGACTACTGGCTGCAAGTGGACCAGTACGTCGGCGGCATCGAACACGCCATTTTGCACCTGCTGTACGCGCGCTTCTTCCATAAGCTGATGCGCGACGAAGGCCTGGTGTCCAGCGACGAGCCGTTCAAGAGCCTGCTGACCCAGGGCATGGTGGTGTGCGAAACCTTCTACCGCGAACTGCCCAACGGCGCCACCGATTGGATCGCGCCGCAGGACGTGGTGCTGGAGCGCGACGCCAAGGGCAAGATCGTCGCCGCCAAGCATCGCGTCGACGGCCTGCCGGTGGTGGTGGGCGGCATCGAGAAGATGTCCAAGTCCAAGAACAACGGCGTGGACCCGCAGGAATTCATTGAAAACTACGGCGCGGACACCGCACGTTTGTTCATGATGTTCGCGGCTCCGCCGGAACAGAGCCTGGAATGGTCGGACGCGGGTGTGGAAGGCGCGTTCCGCTTCCTCAAGCGTTTGTGGAAAGTGACGAACGAGCATGTAGCCGCCGGCCTGGCTCCGGCCTACAGCGGCGGCGAACTGTCCGCCGGCCTGAAGGATCTGCGCTTCAAGCTGCACGCCACCATCCAGAAAGTGGCCGATGACTACGGCCGCCGTCAGCAATTCAACACCGCCATCGCCGCGGTGATGGAACTGCTGAACACCTACGACAAAACCGACAAGTCCGGCGACGCCGGCCGCGCGGTGGCGCAGGAAACGCTGGAAACCGTCGTGCTGCTGCTGTCTCCCATCGTGCCGCATATCTGCGACGCGCTGTGGAACGCGCTGCGCCCGGGCAGCGAACTGCTGCAACAAACCTGGCCGAAAGTAGACGAGAGCGCGCTGGTCAAGAGCGAGATCGAACTGATGGTGCAGGTGGGCGGCAAGCTGCGCGGCAGCGTCACCGTGGCCGCGGATGCGGCCAAGGACGCGATCGAGGCCGCGGCGCTGGCGCATGAAAACGTGCAGAAGTTCATGGAAGGCAAGCCGGCCAAAAAAATCATCGTAGTGCCGGGCCGCCTGGTCAACATCGTGGTGTAAACCGACGTGGCCCCGGTCCTGGGCGCGGCCTGCGCGCTGGACCGGGCCAGGCAAGCATTGTTTCCCGATAAGGAATCGTGAATGAGACTTTCCCTGCAATGGTTGTGGCTGGCGCTGCTGGCCGTCACGCTGAGCGCTTGCGGCTTCCACCTGCGCGGCCTGGGCGGCCCGATGAAGCCGCTGCCGTTCGCCTCGCTGTATTTCGACGGCGGCGGCACCGCGGTGGCCGGCGATGTGCGCACCGTGCTGGCGCGCGACCCGCGCCTGCAAGTGCTGGACAATTCCAAGCAGGCCGAGGCGGTGGTGACCATCCTCAGCGAAAACCAGTCCAAGGACATCCTGACCCTGAACGTGGGCGGCAAGATCAACGAGTACCAGCTGACCTATACCGCCGTGGTGCGCACCGTGCTGTTCGGAGTGCCGGTGGAGCCGGACATGACCGTGGTCGTGCGACGCAGCATGAACTACTCGGATAGCGCCATCCTCGGCAAGGAGCAGGAAGAAGCCCTGATCTGGGCCGACGCCCGTCGCGACGCGGCCGAGCAGATCGTGCGCCGGCTGGCTTACCTGAAAAAGCCGGCCGCCGCGCCGCTGACCGGCCCGCAAAGCCTGAAGCCCGCCGATGCCCAGCCTAAGCCCTGACGCGCTGATCGCGGCGCTGGGCAAGGGCCTGGCGCCGCTGTACCTGATCCACGGCGAGGAAGCGCTGCTGGCGCTAGAGGCCGCCGACGCGCTGCGTCAGGCGGCGCGCGATCAAGGTTATCAGGAGCGTGAAGTGCTGACGGTGGAGGCCGGTTTCGACTGGTCGCAGCTGCGCGACGCGATGAGCAGCGTCTCGCTGTTCGCCGAGCGCAAGCTGCTGGAAATCCGTATTCCCAACGGCAAGCCCGGCACCGAAGGCGCCGAGGCGCTGCAACAGCTGGCGGCGCAGCCGCCGCAGGACACGGTGACCCTGATTACCCTGCCCAAGCTGGAGCGCGCGCAGCAGCAGTCCAAGTGGTTCCAGGCACTGGAAAAGCTGGCGGTGACCGTGGAGGCCCGATTGGTGGGCCGCGCTGAGCTGCCAAGCTGGATCTCGCGCCGGCTCAAGGCCCAGGGCCAGTCGCTGGGCGGCGAAGCGCTGGCCTTCTTTGTTGATCGCGTCGAAGGCAATTTGCTGGCCGCGCGCCAGGAAGTGGACAAGCTGGCCCTACTGTACCCGGCCGGAGAATTGACGCTGGAGCAACTGCGCGCCGCGGTGGCGAATGTGGCCCGCTTCGACGTGTTCCATTTGTCCGAATCCTGGCTGGCCGGCGATGTGCCGCGGGTGTTGCGCATGTTGGACGGCTTGATGGCCGAAGGCGAGGCGCCGGTGCTGGTGTTGTGGTCGCTGACCGAAGACGTGCGCATGTTGCTGCGCCTGCGGCAGGGCCTGAAGGATGGACGCAACGCGCGCGACATGGCGCGCGAACTGCGTTTATGGGGCGACAAGCAGCGTTTGGCCGAGCCGGCCTTGCGCCGCATCGGCCCGCGCAAGCTGATGACCGCGCTGGATGAGTGCGCACGCATAGACCGTCAGATCAAGGGCGTGGAAACCGGCGATCCTTGGCAGACGATGCGAGGGTTGGCGGGTTTGCTAGCGGCTTGAGCCGGCGCGCTAACGCTGCCGTTTTTACCGAGATTCGCGCCCCGTGCGCGGCAAACAGGAGAGCACCATGGCTTTATTCGATTCCTTGAGCGGTTTGCTGTCCGGCGGCGCGGAAGGCGGCGCTGGCGGAGCCTTGCAGGCCTTGCTGCAACAGCAGGGCGGCCTATCCGGCCTGTTGGAGCAATTCCAGCAAGGCGGCCTGGGCGAGCTGGTGTCGTCCTGGGTGGGCCAGGGCGGCAATCTGCCGGTGTCCGCCGAGCAGATTCAGCAAGTGCTGGGCTCGGAGCAGCTGTCCGGCCTGGCCGAGAAGTTTGGCCTGGAGCAGGGCCAACTGTCGCAGCTGGTGGCTGAGCACTTGCCCGGTCTGGTGGACAAGCTGACCCCCAACGGCCAGGTGCCGCAAGGCGAGGATCTGTTGTCCCAGGGGACGGACCTGCTCAAGGGCTTATTCCGCAGCTGACCCTGTTTACGATCTGCTGCGCGTCGGCGATACGGCGTTGAAAACCCCTTCGAAATGCTCATGTACCGTATGTACTTCCGCTTTCTCAGCGGTTTTCGCCTTGTCTCGCTCTAGCTCGCAAGATCGTAAATAGGCTCTGGCCCCACCCATCCATGCAACAACGCCGGCCGCGAGAGACTCGCCGTCGGCGTTTTTCATGGGAGCTAGGGAGAAGGCTTAATGATGATGGCCGGCCGCGCCTGCCGCCGTCACCGTCAACTCCGCCGCCGGGCTCTTCAGCTCATGCGCGTCCTGGCCGGCGGCCGGAATCTCCGCCCAGTTGGTCTCGCCCTGCTCGCATTGCTGCTTCACCTTGAAGAACAGCTTGCCCGGCTGGGCGGCGATCTTGGCCTGGAACACGAACTCATCGTAGAAATTGGACGGCAGCTTGCCGCCCTTCCAGGTGATGCGGCTCACATCCTCGCTCACCTTGCGGCCGTAGTTGTCGAAAGGCTTGACCGCGCTCTTGACCACTTCCACTTCCCAGCCGGCTTTCGGCATCGGCTGCGCCAGGCGCACGCCTTCCGGCATTTCCACGCTGACGGCGGTGGTGGGGCTGCCGTTGCAGCCATGGCCGATTTTCAGCACGCCCTTGTAATAACCGCCGCTGGCGGCGGTGGGGGTTTCCAGGGTGACGTGGGCGAAGGCGGAGCCGGAGGCGGCCAGCAAGGCCAGCAGGGCGAGTTTTTTCATGGAAGTTCTTTGCGGATAAAGGTTAGCGCCGTTGCCGGCCAGGGGCGGCAAATGCGAATGAGGATTGACCGCATCAGTTTAGCGCCTGCCCATTCCTTCCGCATGCGACAAAGTGTCGCATAGTTCGTATGAGAATAATACATTTGTAACGTCATTGTCATGGTCGCTATACTGGTCCGCCCACCGAATGGTTCAGGAGCAGTCATGATGGTTCGTGCTTTATCCGCGGCAACGCTAATGATGCTTTCCACTCATGGCTGGGCCGCTAGCGGCTACAGCGGCCTTGGCGCCGCCAGCGTCAGCGCGGAGGACGTGGCGCGCTACCGCGCCGCGCCGCTGCCGGCGGAACTGAGCCGCAAAGTGCAGAACATGTTGGACCTGCGCGCGCCCGGCGCCGGCGTGCTGGCCCCGGACGGCAAGGCCTTGTACTTCAGCTGGCGCGTCACCGGCGTGCCGCAAGTCTGGAAGCTGGACGGCCCGCAACGCTTCCCGGTGCAGCTGACCGGCGGCGAGGACGCCACCCTGATTCAGGAGGTCAGCCCGGACGGGCGCTGGCTGGTGCTCAGCCGCGACCGCAAGGGCGAGGAAAACCCCGGCCTCTATCTGCAAGCCGCCAACGGCGGCGCGCTGCGCGAAGTGCAGCACAAGCCCGGCGTGCAGACCCAGTTCCAGTTCCTCAGCAAGGACGGCCAGTGGCTGTACTACCGCAGCAATGACGAGCGGGCCGACAGCTACACCCTGTACCGTTACCGGCTGGCCGACGGCCGCCGCGAGCGCCTGTTCGGCGAGCGCGGCGCCTGGAGCATTGCCGGCCACCGCGACGACGGCCGCCTGTTGCTGCAAAAAACGCTGAGCAACGCCAGCGCCGAATTTTATCTGTGGACGCCGGACGGCAAGCCCTTGCAGCCGCTGCTGGGCCAAGGCGAAACCACCGACTATCGTATGGACTTCGGCCTGCGCGACGGCGAATACCTGGTGCGCACCAATAAGTTCGGCGAATACCATCGCCTCTATCTGTGGCGCGCCGGCGCGTTCCAGCCGCTGACGCCGGAAACGCGCGGCGACGTCGAGAACCTCAACATCGACCGCGAGCAGGGCCGCGTTTACTACACGCTGAGCCAGGACGGCTACGGCAAGGCGCTGGCCTTGGACGGCCGCCGCCATTACCGCGCGCTGAAGCTGCCGGCCTTCCCCGGCGCGGCCCAGGTCAATGTGGTCAACCTCAGCCGCGACGGTCGCTACGTCAATTTCAGCGTGGAAACCGACACCGCGCCGGCCAGCAGCCATGTTTGGGACAGCAAGAGCGGCAAGCTCGGCCAATGGTTGCTGCCGTCCACGCCGGAGCTGGATACCCGTGGCTTCGCCAAGGCCAGCCTGGAAAGCTATCCGGCGCGCGACGGCACGCCGATTCCGATGTTTGTGCGTCGACCGGCTCGCTGCGCGGCCACGCCTTGTCCGGTAGTGGTCAACTTCCACGGCGGCCCGGAAGGACAGAGCCGCGCCGGCTTCTCGCCGCAGGCGCAGTTGTTCGTCGACGCCGGCTTCATCTATGTGCAGCCCAATGTGCGCGGCTCCGTCGGCTACGGCAAGAGCTGGCTGGACAGCGACAACGGCCCGCGCCGGCTGCAAGTGCTGTCCGATATCGAAGACGCCGCGCTTTACATCCGCAGCCAGTGGGGCGCGGCCGGCGTTGCGCCCAAGGTCGGCGTGATGGGCGGCAGCTACGGCGGCTACTCCACGCTGGCGGCGATGACCATCTTCGCCGGCGCCTACGACGCCGGCGTGTCCAATGTCGGCATCGCCAACCTGGTCAGCTTCCTGCAAAACACCGCGCCTTACCGCCGCGCGCTGCGCGCCGCCGAGTACGGCGAGCTGGACCGCGACCGCGCCGCGCTGGAGCAATTGTCGCCCATCAACCATATCGACAAGCTGCGCGACCCGCTGCTGATCATCCAGGGCGTCAGCGACCCGCGGGTGCCGGTGGGCGAGGCGCTGCAAATGTTCCGCGCCATGGCCGGCAAAGGCGTGGACGGCGGCCTGATCCTGTTCCCGGACGAAGGCCACGGCGCGGCCAAGCGCGAAAACCAGGTGCTGCAACTGGGCCACAGCCTGTGGTTTTTCCAACGCCACCTGTTGGGGCAGAATGGAGGCGGCGCCGCCAAAGCCGGCCGCGCCGAACCGGGAGAAAAACATGAGTCCACAGGCGCTTGAAGACTACCTGCACCAACACATCCCGCTGTCCGCCGCGATGGCGGTTGGCGTGGTCGAGGCCAGCGGCGATAGCGTGATCCTGCGCGCGCCGCTGGCGCCCAATATCAACCACCGCGCCACCGTGTTTGGCGGCAGCGCCTCGGCGGTGGCCATCCTCGCCGCCTGGTGTCTGGTGTTCATGCGCTTGTGCGAACGCGGCTTGCCCGGCCGCGTCATCATCCACGGCAACAGCATGCGTTACGACAAGCCCATCGCCGCCGGCTTCCTGGCCCGCGCCGCCGCGCCGGAGCCGGCCGCCTGGGACAAACTGGAGCGTGCCTTGCGGCGCGGACGCATGGGACGGCTGCGGCTGGCGGTGGCGCTGAAATGCGACGGCGAAGCGGTGGGCGGCCTGGACGGCGAGTTCGTGGTGCTGCCCGGCGAAGGGGATGCCCAAGACTGAAACACGCCCCGCGGTGGCGCGGCATCGCTTATCAAACTTTAAATCCAATCTGAATAGCTTATTTTTTGTGCTAAAAAGAAATATCTTGTGCCGGGTTGAGTTGAGCGATAGCCAAAATAACCGCGTCTCGGCGTTTCGGCCACCGCCGCGCCGCAACGCCGCCGGACGTGCGCAGGGGGAGGCCGATGGCGTTAAAAGCGCAGAAGGAGCAGGAACTGGTGCTGCGGTTATTGCAGCGCAAGGGTTTGCACGCCGTGGACCGGCAGTCCTGGCCGCCGCCGCTGCCGGATGTCGGCGCCACCCTCAGCGACGGCCGGCGAATCGCTTTTGAAGTGACGGAAGTGCATGCGGACGAGCATCTTTTTGGCGGCGGCAAAGGCTGTCTGCGCGCGCGCGAAGTGCGCCAGGCGCAACAGGGCGAGGATGTGGACATCAGCGTGCCCAACGCCCCCATCGCCGCGATCAAATACCGGATTCAGGCCAAATGCGTGAAGCGTTACGCGGCCAAGCCGGGCTATGAATTGAGCCTGCTGCTGGCGGCCAATATCCCGCAGTTCGGCGGCGTGGCCGCCACCACCCTGTTTCCCGCCTTTATTCAGGAAGCGGCGCTGACTGCCGCTACTCATGATTTGCTAGAGTCGTCGGCATTCGAGCGCGTCTACCTGCATCTGATCCAGCCCGGCGTCTTGTATGAATGGAGCAAGCAGGAGGCTTGGGTGGAAATGGCCAAAGTCTCGGACGAGGGAACCCGCCCGCCTTTCTGGGCGGAACCTCTGCTTGGCGGCGTCTGTTGGCAGGGCGGCGCGTCCTGAAAGACAGGACGCGCGTTTTCATTCCGGCTCTTGTTTGCGGTAGCCGTCGCTCCACAAAATCCTTAACCGTGACGCACAAGGAAAGGCGGCGAGGCTAATCCCCGGCGGGGCTTGGTGGGTATTGCCTGCGGCTCCACCCACCCTACAAGACCATTCGCCGTAGGGTGGGTTGAGCGTAGCGATACCCACCAGCTTAGGTCAGCGGTTGCGCAGCCGGATACGGCGGAAGCGCGCTTCCAGGCTGAAGCGCTGTCCCAGCGCCAGATAGAGCTGATGTTGGCTATCCACATGGCGATAGACCCGGACCCGATCGGCCCCCAGCAGCATCATGATTTCCAGATAGTTGAAGAAGCCCATCCACTGGCCGCGTCCGTCGCGGTCGTCAAAGTCGATGTCGCGCGCCACACGGCTGAGCAGGCCCTTGCCGACGTATTCGCGGTTGTCCTTCATCCATTGCAGCAAATGCGCTGCGCATTCGCGGCCATAGGCGCTGTCGGCGGGGTAGTCCTTACGGGGCGTGGGCATTTGCCAGTAATGCCGATAGGTGCGGCCGGGGCAGAAACGAACAAAGGGGAGCAAGGCTTCCTGCTGCTCCAGCGAGTGCAGTTTGTAGCGGCGGCGACGGGGGAAGTTTTGAGCGTGATGCATGGTGTTTCTCCTGCTGTGACACAAGATAAACCACCTGCCGGGGAAGGCTGAGGTATTAGGCAGGCGCGTGGCAGGATTGGCGTACCGGACTGTCTCCAAACCGGCGAGTGCCATGGCACTCCCCCACCATGCGCCTGCCAAATGGCGCGGCCATGGTAAAGCAGCCTGCGCAGTTGCTGCGTAGGCCACAAAGATGGAGATGTACCGGGACGCCAATCCCGGGTGCCGCGTGTAGGCGGCAACGGGGGGATTGTTGCCGAGCGGCGGGCGGGGGTCAAGGCGAGGCGGCTTCTTCTTGATCGTTTCAAGATATCCACAGATGAGGCGGAATGGGAAAGTTATCCCCAGTCAACCCATATGGCTAAGCCGCTCGCTATTTTCAAACGGGTCGGCGTTGCGTTAGCGGCCGGGTGCCGGTCCCCATTTCGCCAGAGTCTCGCGCTCTTCCTGGGTCATCTGGGTCAAATTGGCCAGCGGCATGTATTTGGACGCCACCGCCTGCTTGATTCTGTGGGCGTTGATGAGGATTTCCTGCGCATCGTCAAACTTCAAACCGGCCGGCGGCGCCACGAAGCCGGCCTGGCTGGGCGTGGCCGAGTGGCAGGACAGACAGCGGTTCTGAATGATGGCGTGAATCTGGCGCAGACTGTCGGCTGTTTTTTGCGCCGTCGACGCCGCCAGCGAATCCGCCGCGGCTTGCGGTGCGGTTGGCGCGATGGTGGGCGGCGGCGGCGCGGCCAACAGCGCCATGCCGGCCAGCAACAGGCCGCCCAACGCCGGCAGCAGCGGCCGCTTGCGGCCGGAGTGACGCAGCACGAAGTATTGACGGATCAGCGCGCCGGACAGGATGAACAGCACCATGATCAGCCAGGCGTGGCGGTTGCCGTAGGTGAAGGAGTAGTGGTTGCTGATCATCAGGAACACCACCGGCAGCGTGAAATAGGTGTTGTGCACCGAGCGCTGCTTGCCGCGCAGGCCGTCCAGCGGATTGGGTTTGTCGCCGGCCCGGATGGCGCGCACCATGCGGCGCTGACCGGGGATGATCCAGAACAGCACATTGGCCGACATGCAGGTGGCCATCACCGCGCCGGTGATCAGGAAGGCGGCGCGGCCCTGGAAAATTTGGCTGCTGGCGTAAGCCACCAGCGTCATCAGCAGCGCCACCGCCATGCTGAGCGGGCCGTCGCGGTTCATGTCCGGGCTGATGCGGCGGCAGAGTTGGTCGTAAGCCAGCCAGCCGCCCAGCAGGAAGGCGGTGGCGATCAGCGCGGCTTGGCCGCCGGACAAGGCCGCCGCCCAGGCCCAGGGGCTGGCCGGGTTGACTAGGTAGAAGGAGGCGTTGAACAGGTAGAGCAGGGAGAACAGGCCGAAGCCGGACAGCCAGGTGGCATAGGATTTCCAAAACGACCAGTGCAGCTTGTCGTCCAGCGGGAACGGCGGCTGGCCCAGGTATTTCTGGTTGTGGTAAAAGCCGCCGCCGTGCACGGCGAACATCTCGCCGTGCAGGCCGCGCCGGGCATCGGCGGCGGAGGGCGGGGACAGGCTGTTGTCCAGCATGACGAAGTAAATCGATTCGCCTATCCAGGCGATGGCGGCGATCACGTGCAACCAGCGCAGCAGCAGGTTGCCCAGCTCCAGCAGGTAGTTTTCCATGGCGAGGTTTCCGGGTGGGGGACGGGAACAGCGTCAACTGCCGCGATAGGTGGAGTAGGACCACGGGGTCACCACCAGCGGCACATGGTAGTTTTCGTCCGCATTGGAGATGCCGAAACGCAGCGTTACCTGATCGAGGAAGCGCGGTTCCGGCAGTTTCACGCCCTGGGCGGCGAAGTAATCGCCGGCATGGAACAGCAGTTCGTACACGCCGGCGCGCAGTGATTCGCCTTCCAGCAGCGGGCGCTCGCAGCGGCCGTCGCGGTTGGTCGCCGCATCGGCCAGCAACTGGCGTTGCTCTCCGTCCAGCCGGTACAACTGGCAGCGCACGCCTGCCGCCGGCTTGCCGTGCATGGTGTCCAGCACATGGGTGGTCAATTTGCCCACGGTTGTTTCTCCTTTGTTGTGCGGCCCGATCTGGCGGACCTGTTGTCGATCTTGTTGTTCGCGATGGCGATTTAAAATTGTCGACAATTTGTGTTGACGATAGTGTTTGCTCACGACAATAATTGTCAACAAAATTCTGAAAGCATAGAGCAGGATATGGAAATACCAGGAGGAGACATGTTGCATTCCGCTAACGGAACCCAGGCCGCCGCCGCGCCCAGGGCGTCCACCCTGGTGGGCGACGGCGCGCCGAGCAATGACGCCGACCGCTTGTACTGGGAAATCTTCGACGCGGTGATCGATCAGCGGCTATTGCCGGGGGTCAAGCTAACCGAGGCGGTGTTGTGCGACGCCTTCCAGTGTTCGCGCAGCAGCGCCCGCAGCGCGCTGGCCCAGTTGGCGCACGACAAGATTGTGGACATCCAGCCCAACCGCGGCGCCTTCGTCGCCAAGCCGGACGAGAAGGAAACCCGAGATGTGTTCGAGGCGCGGCGCATGGTGGAGGCGGCGATTCTGGACAAGCTGCTGGCCTTGTCCGATCTGGCCGAGCGTTTGCCGCCGATGCGGCGCATGGTGGCCGACGAGCGCGCGGCTTTCGAACGCGGCGACCGGGTCAGCTGGATTCGCCTGTCCAACGCTTTTCACGTGCAGCTGGCGCGGCTGGCCGACAACGAGGTGTTGACCGAGCTGATGCACGGCCTGTGCTCGCGCACTTCGTTGATCATTGCTTTGTACGATGTGCCCGGCCGCAGCGCCTGCTCCTTCGACGAGCATGAGGCGATTCTGACGCGGCTGGAGGCGGGAGACCGCGCCGGCGCGGCGGCGGCGATGCATCATCATCTGGAAGACTGCGAACGGCGGATGAAGGTGGAAGCCCCCAGCCGCCTGGACCCGTGGACGGTGTTCAACCTCAAACGCTGATTGCGGGAAGGATGGCCATGCAGGGGGATTATCCACGCGATTTGATCGGCTACGGCCGCGAACTGCCGGAGGCTAATTGGCCGGGGGGGGCGCGCATCGCCGTGCAGTTCGTGCTCAATTACGAGGAGGGCGGCGAGAACAATGTGCTGCATGGCGACGCCGGCTCCGAGCAGTTCTTGTCGGAAATCATCGGCGCGGAGACGTATCCGGCGCGGCATCTGTCGATGGAGTCGGTTTACGAGTATGGCTCGCGCGCCGGAGTATGGCGCGTGCTGCGCGAGTTTGAGCGGCGGGGTCTGCCGCTGACGGTGTTCGGCGTGGGCATGGCGCTGGAACGACACCCGGAGCTGGCCAGTGCGCTGGCGGAGCTGGACCATGAGGTGGCCGGCCACGGCTATCGCTGGATTCATTACCAAGAAGTGGACGAAGCGGTGGAGCGCGAGCATATGCGGCGTTGCGTGGAGGCGATCCGCCGCCTGACCGGCCAGCGTCCGTCCGGTTGGTACACCGGCCGGGACAGCCCCAACACGCGTCGGCTAGTGGCGGACGACGGCGGCTTTCTCTACGACTCGGATTACTACGGCGACGATCTGCCGTTCTGGACCCTGGTGCGGCGCAGCGACGGCGGCGAGCAGCCGCATCTGATCGTGCCTTACGCGCTGGACACCAACGACATGCGCTTCGCCACCGCCCAGGGTTTCAATACCGGCGAGCATTTCTTCAGCTATCTGAAAGACGCGTTCGACGTGCTCTACGCCGAGGGCGCCGACAAACCGCGCATGTTGTCGGTGGGGCTGCATTGCCGGCTGATCGGCCGGCCCGGCCGCTTTGCCGGCCTGTGCCGCTTTCTCGATTATCTGGAGCGGCATCCGCGAGTGTGGGTGTGCCGGCGGGTGGATATCGCCCGGCATTGGCGGGAAGCGCATCCTTTCACCGGAGACGGGTCATGTCCTTGACGCTGACGCAGTTGAACGCGCTGCCGACGGAGCGGTTCGTTGCCGCGCTGGGCGGCATTTTCGAACATTCGCCCTGGGTGGCGGCGCAGGTAGCCGATCAGCGGCCATTCGCCAGCATGGCTGACTTGCACGACTGCATGCGGCGACAGGTGGAGGAAGCGGGGGTGGAGGCGCAATTGCGTCTGATCCGCGCGCATCCGGAATTGGCCGGCAAGGCGGCGCAGCACGGCGACTTGACCGTCGAGTCCGCCGCCGAGCAAGGCGACGCCGGCTTGGATCAATGCTCGCCGCAGGAGCTGGAAGTGTTGCGGCGCTTGAACGCCGACTATCGGGCCCGCTTCGGTTTTCCCTTCGTTATGGCCGTCCGCGGTTATGAGCGCGCGGGCATCATCGCCGAGTTTCAGCGGCGGCTGGCCGCTGAGCCGGAGGCGGAACGGCAGGCTTGTTTGCAGCAGATATACCGGATCGCCGGCCTACGTCTGGCCCAACTGATTGCTTAGCCGGAGCGGCCATGTCCAGCCAGATTCTCGTCATGTATTTGTTGTCCATCCTGGTGGTGATCGCCGTGCCCGGACCGCTGTCCCTGTTCATGGTAACCACCAGCGCCGAGCATGGCCTGCTGCGTGCCTGGCCGGCGTTTGCCGGCGGTGTGCTGGCTTCTTTGTCGCTGCTGCTTTTGTCCGCATTGGGCGTGGGCGCGCTGATTCTGGCGTCGCCCGGCCTATTCGCCGGCTTGCAGTTGTTGGGCGCCGCTTATCTGTTGTGGCTGGGGCTCAAGGCCTGGCGGGGCGCAGGGCAGGCCGCGGGCGCGCAGGACGGCCGGAGCGGCGCTCCGACGCAATGGTTTTCCCATGCCTTTCTGTTGGGCATCAGCAATCCCAAGGACATCGCCTTTTTCGTGGCGCTGCTGCCGCAGTTCATCGACGCCCAAGCGCCGCTGGCGCCGCAATTGGGGTGGATGGCGGCTGGCTGGGTGGTGGTTGATTTATCGTGCAAGACCGCTTACGGCGTGTTGGCGCAGTTGTTCTTCCAGCGTATGGCGGTGTTGCGCATCGTGTTTCTCAAGGCTTCGGCCTTGTTTTTCCTCGCCTTGGGGCTGGCGCTGATCTGGGGCCGGCTAGCGGCGTGAACGGCGGGCGGCGCGGCCTGCCGGCGCGCGTCGACGCACTGAGAAGGAGAAAATCTGATGGCGCTTGTCAATCACCCGGCGGGAACGGTGCTGCACGCACCGGCGGCCGATGTGCCGGAGTTCGCTCGGCGTTACGCTAACTTGGCCGCCGCCGATTTCGGCGCCAGGGTCCTGACCTGTTCTGATCAGTGGTTCGCCGCGGCGGAGCGGATGCTGCAAGCGTCCGAGCCGGTGTTTATCGTCGGCGAGTTCGACGATCACGGCAAATGGATGGACGGCTGGGAAACCCGTCGCCGCCGCAACGGAGGCTACGACCACGCGGTGATCAAGCTGGGCCTGCCTGGCGTGATCAAAGGGCTGGACATCGATACCAGCCATTTCAGCGGCAACTATCCGCCGGCGGCTTCGGTGGAGGCCTGCCGATCGGCCGACGATCCTGACGAACGGACAGAGTGGGTGGAGATTCTGCCGGCCGTGTCCTTGGGCCCCAGCGCTCATCATTTCATCGCGATTGAGGATGCGCGCGATTGGACCCATTTGCGCTTGAATATCTATCCGGACGGCGGTGTGGCGCGCTTCCGCGTATACGGACAACCCGCCTGCGACTGGGCGCGGCAGGACCCGGCCGCGCTGCATGAGGTGTCGGCGCTGACGAAGGGCGGCCGCATCGTCGCCTATAACGACGCCCATTTCGGCGTGCCGTTCCGGCTGCTGATGCCGGGACGCGGTGTCAATATGGGCGACGGCTGGGAAACCCGACGCCGCAGGGAGCCGGGCAACGATTGGTGCATCGTCGAGCTGGGGCATGCGGCGCTGGTGGAGAGCATCGAAGTGGACACCGCCCACTTCAAGGGCAATTATCCGGACCGGATTTCGGTGCAGGCCGCCTATGTCCGCCATGGCACCGATCAGTCCATCGTGACCCAGGCGATGTTTTGGGATGTTTTGCTGCCGGAGCAGAAAACGGAAATGGACCGGCAGCATTTTTATGGCAAGGAGTTGCTGCGCGATCTGGGCGCGGTCACCCATGTCCGCCTGAACATTTTCCCTGACGGCGGGGTCAGCCGGCTGCGAATCTGGGGACGGTTGGCGGATTGAACCGCCTGGGTCCGCCACCCCACGGAGGAGCGCGGCATGATGATTTTAAGCTTGGAGCCTTTGACCAAACAGGCTTTCGCCCCGTTTGGCGACGTGATTGAAGCCGATGGCAGCGATTGGTTTCCCATCAACCAGGGCAGCACTCGCCGCTATCACCGGCTGGGTCTGATCGATGTCGCCGGCGACGGCGGCCTGCCCGGCATCAGCATGGCGCGCGGCGACGCGCATCATCTGCCGCTGGAGATCCGCATGCTGGAGCGGCACCCGCTGGGCAGCCAGGCTTTCATCCCTTGCAACGGCGTCCCTTGCGTGGTGGTGGTGGCACCGGCTTGCGTCGGCGACCGGCCGGACGAAAGCCGGATCCGAGCCTTTCTGGCGCGCGGCGATCAGGGCGTCAACTACCATCGCGGCACTTGGCATCACCCGCTGACTTGTCTGGAGCGGGCCGGCGATTTCATCCTGCTGGACCGGATCGGCGCCGGCGACAATTGCGACGAGGCGATGCTGTCGCAGTCCTATCTCATCCAATCGGTCAGCGCGGACTAGCCTGCGTAGGCCTCCTTTTTTAGCGGTCAAGGAGTCGTTGTGTAATACCAGCAAGTCGTCAGGGCTGCGGTGTTTGAAAAAGCGGCCCGGCATCTATAAAGGAGACGAGCATGGATTCCAAGCTGTCGGTACACCCCGTGGATCAACGCCTGCCCTTGGGCAAGCTGTTCACTCTGGGCCTGCAACATGTGTTGGTGATGTACGCCGGTGCGGTGGCGGTGCCGCTGATCATCGGTAGTTCCCTGGGCCTGCCCAAGGAGCAAATCGCGTTTTTGATCAGCGCGGACCTGTTCTGTTGCGGGGTGGTGACCTTATTGCAGTGCGTGGGCGTCCGCGGCTTGGGCATCCGCTTGCCGGTCATCATGGCGGTGACTTTCGCCGCGGTGGGGCCGATGGTGGCCATAGGCGGCAATCCGGCGCTGGGCCTCCCCGGCATTTTCGGCGCGACCATCGGCGCCGGAGTGCTCAGCTTGTTGCTGGTGCCGCTGATGGGACGGTTGATCGGCCTGTTTCCTCCGCTGGTCACCGGAGTGGTGATCACCTCCATCGGCCTGTCCATCATCCGCGTCGGCATTGACTGGGCCGCCGGTGGCAGAGGCAATCCGGATTACGGCCATCCGCTCTATCTGGGAGTATCGGTGGCGGTGCTGGTGTTCATTCTGCTGGTTACCCGTTATCTGAAAGGTTTCTTCTGCAATATCGCGGTGTTGCTGGGTTTGTTGTTCGGCTTTGCTCTGGCCTTGCTGCTGGGCAAGGTCAACTTGGGCGGCTTGGGCGAGGCGGCCTGGTTCGCGCCCATCGCGCCCTTCCGTTTCGGCATGCCGCGCTTTGAGTTGTGGTCCATCCTGACGTTGACCGTGGTGATGCTGATCATCTTCGTCGAGTCCATGGGCATGTTCCTGGCCCTGGGGGAGATTGTGGAGCGTCCGGTGGACAGAGCTGCCTTGGTGAGCGGTTTGCGGGTGGATGCGCTGGGTACGGTGATTGGCGGTCTGTTCAATTCCTTCCCGCATACCTCCTTCTCCCAGAACGTCGGCCTGGTGGGCGTTACCGGCGTCAGCAGCCGCTGGGTATGCGTGATGGCAGGCGGCATTCTGGTGGTGTTTGGCTTGGTGCCCAAGATGTCGCTGATCGTGGCGTCTATTCCGCCCTTTGTGTTGGGCGGGGCTGGCCTGGTGATGTTTGGCATGGTGTTGGCCACCGGGATCAAGATTCTGGGCAAGGTGGATTATCAGACTCAGCGGCATAATTTGCTGGTGGTGGCCATTAGCCTGGGTTTGGGCATGATTCCGACGGTGTCGCCCGGCTTTTTCCGGCAATTGCCGGAGGTGCTGGCGCCCTTATTGCATAGCGGCATCCTGCTGGCCACGGTTAGCGCGGTGGCATTGAATGTCTGGTTCAACGGCCTGGCGCGGCCGCGGGAAACGGCGTCGCCGGGCGTCGCGCTTGGGGAGGCTGCGCATTAGGGCCGTGTTGCGGCGGCCTGGGATCAGGCCGTCTCGGCGCCCGCCGCCGCGATCTCGCGTTTATTCCCGTACATCTTCCGGTCAGCCACCGTCAGCAGCTCGTCGATCAACAAGCCGTCCTCCGGGTAATAGGCGATGCCGATACTGACGCCCACTGAAATTAAATGATCGTTGACCTCGTAGGGTTGGTGGATCACTTGTTTCAGGCGATTGACGATTTTGTCCGCCTCGCGGTTGGATTCGATGTCTTCCATCAACACCACGAACTCGTCGCCGCCCAGCCGCGCCACGGTGTCTTCGCCGCGCAATTCTTCCTTGATGCGGGCTGCGATCAGTTGCAGGATGCGGTCGCCTGTGATGTGGCCGTAGGTGTCATTGACCGGTTTGAAGCGGTCCAAGTCCAGAAACAGCAGGGCCAGCCGTTTGCCGCTGCGATCCACGCGCGAGATGGCGTGCTGCAGCCGGTCGTAGAATAAGTTGCGGTTGGCCAGCCCGGTAAGTCGGTCGTGGTTGGCCAGGTAGAACAGTTGGTTTTCTCGTTGGCGGCGGCCGTGCGCCAATTGCAGGTAGTGATGGGACACCAACAGCAAGCCGGTCAGCAGAGCCAGCGACAGGACCAGCAGCATGCCCCATTCGAACGTGCCGATCTGTCGCCAGCCCAGTTGCTGGTTGATAGTGAGCAAGAGCGGTTGGTTGGCGCCGCCCAGCGGGTGGCGAGCTTCCAAGCGCGGGAACAGCAGGGTCTCCAAGGCGCTGGCGCGCTCGGGGCCGCGCAGCAGGGCGGGTGGGCCTGGCGGAGGATCGTTGCGGTGGAACAGGCGAACTTCCACGCCTTCCCGCAGCGACAGCGGGCTGGGCAGCAGGCTGTCGGCGCGTATAGCCATGGCGGCGAAGTGCGCCGGCGCTAGGGAGGCGGCCAGCGGTTTGCTCAGCATGTCGTCCATGGCGCGGATGAGCAGGTAGCCGGCCGGCAGGCCGGGCAGTTTGATCTGGCTGGAGATTTCCATCCGGCCGCTTTCCAGCGTGTTCTGCAGGGCTTGGCGCGCGGCTTGCAGCCGGCCCAGGTCCGCGGCCAGCAGGTTGGACTGGGGCATGGGTTCGATGAAGACTAGCGGGAACAGGCCAAAGCGGCCTTCCCAGCCGCCGCCGCTGGCGGTGGGCATGGGCAGCGCTTGGCCGTACAGTTGCTTCAGGCGTTGGCCGAACATCGGCAACTGGTCAGGGCTTATGCGTTCGATATGACCCAGCCACTGGATTTGCGGATAGCGGCGGAGCAGTTGCCGAGCCAGTCTTTTTTCAGACGGCAGATCCCGGCGGCGATCCAGCGCGCTGAAGGTGGCGTAGCTGTCCAGCACGGTTTCATGGCTTTGTAGTTTTTGATTGAGCTGTTCGGATAGCAGTAGAGCGTCACGGTTGAATTGTTGCTCGGCGCCCAGCAACGCGTGACTGGCGATCGACAGAGCGACTAGCGCACTCAGCACCAGCCATATCGCGATGCATCCTGCATAAACCAGCCGTGTCCGCATGTAGCAACCGTAGGAAGGGGGAAAGAGGGGATGACAGATTTTATAAGAAGGCGCGGCTATTTTTTAGCTTTGACTGATGAAAAAGCGGGTTTTAAGTAGTTGTACGTAAAACAATACTGTTGTTTTTCGTCATGAAATTGAAACCAAACGGCCCGCCTAGGCGGGCCGTTTTGGTGATTGAAAACCGGCTGGGCGCTGCTTAGCGCCTGTTCAAAGTCTCGCGAGCAAGGGTGAGACAAGGCGAAAACGAACGAAAAAGCGGAATGTACGAGTGGTACATGAGCATTTTGAGCTTGTTTTTAACGCCGTATGGCTGAAGCGCAGCAGACTAGGAACAGGTTCTTAGCGCGTCTGCGCCCAATCGGCGACCAGGCGTTGCGGCGTGCCGCAGGCCTTGCGCTTGAACACGAAATTGCGGCATTTCTCCAAAAACTGGCCGCGGTTTTCCACCATGTCCTGGCGCATTTCCAGCAGCTCGGTTTGGCGGCAGCGCTCCATCCGTTCCAAGTCCAGCTCGGCCTTGCGCGCGCGTTGCGGGCGGAAGCGGTCGTCGTTCAGCGCCAGCCCGGCGGCTTGTCGCAACCAGACGCCGAAGTCGTGCGGGTCGTGCGGGCCGATGTCGTGAACCATGCCAAGACGCCAAGCTTCGCGCGCGCTCAGCGGCAGGCAGGCGTCGGTGAGCAGCCGGGCCTGTTCTTCGCCCACCGCGCGCGGCAGGCTGTAGGTCCAGTATTCCGAGCCGTACAGACCCATGGTCTTGTAGTGAGGGTTAAGCACCACGCCGCCGCGGGCGAAGACCAGGTCGGCGGCCAAGGCTAGCATCACGCCGCCGGCGCCGGCGTTGCCGGTCAGGCCGGATACCACCAGTTGGCGCGCGGTCAACATTTCCTGGCAGACGTCGTCGATGGCCTGGATATTGGCCCATGCCTCCAAGCCCGGTTCCGGCGCGGCCTGAATCACGTTGAGGTGGACGCCGTTGCTGAAGCTGCCGCGGCCGCCGCGCACCAGCAACACGCTGGTGTCCTGGGCCTTGGCCCAGCGCAGCGCCTCGCTTAGCCGTTGGCATTGTTCGGTACTCATCGCGCCGTTGTAGAACTCGAAGGTGAGTTCGCCTACGCGGCCGTATTCGCGGTAGCGGATGGGCTGGTAGCTTTCCTCGCAGTGTGGGTGGGTATTGATGGACCAGTCCAGCCGCGGCACGCCGTCCAGCAAACCGGCCAGCACATGTCGCGCCGGGCGCTTGAAGGTTTCCTCGCCGGCCTCCGGTTTGCGCCGCAGCGCGCCCAGCCACAGGCTGTGCTCGCCGGCGCCCACCAGCACGGCGTCGTCGTGCACCGCCAGTAGTTTGCCGGGCTGGCCGGCGCGGTGGTCCAGATGGGCATCGTAGACGTAGTAGTTGCCACCGGCCAACTGCGTCAGCACGCCGGGCTGGCCGTCGGCGGCGTCGATGCGGCGCTTGATCTCTACGGCGGGCTGTTGCCACAGGAAAGCGCGGTCGCTTTGCTTCATATTGGGTTGCAACCGGCCGCGCACATGAACTTGGCCGTAGTCCAGCGGCGCGGGCTCGAAGCCGGTACCGAACTTCTCCACCACGTCGCGGATGCAATACATGGCGGCGTCGCTGACCGGGCCGTTGTAGAGCTCGGATTTACGCGTTTCCGCCGGCATGTCGAATTCGCAGCTGGACCAGATCGGGCCGGCGTCCATTTCCTCCACCGCTTGCAGCGCGGTGACGCCCCAGCGTTTTTCTCGCAGGGTGATGGCCCAATCCAGCGCCGAAGCGCCGCGGTCGCCGACGATGCCGGGGTGGATGATGACCACCGGCCGGCTGGCGTCGCGCCATAGGGTTTCCGGTACCCGGTCTTTGAGGAAGGGGCAGATGACGAGATCGGCGCCGGATTGCTGGATGTTGGCGCCGACCTCTTGCTCATTGGTGAATAGCTGCACGCTGACTTGGTGACCGGACTGGCGTAATTCCAGCCAAGCGCGTTGGGTGAGACCGTTGAACGCCGACGATAACAAAATGATTTTCAAAGACTGCATGACCACTCCTTGCCCAAAAATGAATGCATGGCCGGCGGTGGATGGCTGCCGCGTGGACCGTGCGCATGGGCGAGGATAATAGTTTTAGTTCTGATAATGACAAATGACTAATGTCAAGCTTGATGCGATTGAAAATCAAAACGCATTATTCTGTCTAAAATAATGACAGATACTTTATTTTTGTGATCTGTATATTGCTTGCGGTGGAATCAGAGGGGAGGTGCTGCCTAGTCCTGCTGGTTCAAGCATTGCTTGATGCTGGCCAACTGTCGCCGGCTGACCGGCAGAGGTTGGCCGATATCGGCCAGACGCACTTGCCATTGTTCTTCGCCGTCGGCGTTGGCGCGGAACAGTTCGCGCAGCGCGTGACGCATCACCAGGCAATTGCGATGGATACGCACGGCAGCGTCGCCCAGGCGTTGTTCCAGCGCAATCAGGGTTTCGTCCAGCAGGTATTCCGCGTCCGGGGTCACCAGAGTGACGTATTTGAGTTCGGCTTTGAGATAACGGGCCTGGGAGAAAGGGATGGGCAGTAGGCGGTCGCGCTGGCGCACTGTGAAGCTGGCTTCCGGCTGCGGCGCATCGCCGCGCTGGCGGCAGGCGCGTTCCAGCGCCTGGCGCAGCCGTTCGCGACGCACCGGTTTGAGCAGGTAGTCTATGGCTTCCAGTTCAAAGGCGTTGACCGCGTACTGTTCATGGGCGGTGGTGAAGATCAGCTGCGGCGCCAACGGCTGGCGGCGCAGCTGCTGGGCCAGTTCCAGGCCGGAAACGCCGGGCATGGAGATATCGGCCAGCACGATATCGGCTAGGTTCTGTGTCAGCCAGGCCATGGCCTGGCGGCTATCGGTCAGGCAGTAGACGTGTTGCAGCCCTTGTTCCCGCAAGAGCTGGCGCAGTCGTTCACAGGCCAGCGGCTCGTCGTCCACCACCAGCGCGCGCCAGTCTTGCCAGGGGCTTACAGCACCCATTGCGGCTTGCCCAGCTTTTCCACCAGCATGCGCCAGGCTTGAAGGATTTTCTGGAACTTGTTGTTGGTGGGGGCGATGTCGCGCACCTTGCCCAGCATGTCGTGGGCGCGGCGCATATGGCTTTCGTGCCAGCCTTGACGGTGGACGTAGGCCATGGTGGCGTTGATCAGGTTGAGCATGACCTGGATGTTTTGCGGCATTTCCTCGTGGGCTTTGACGAAGCGTTCGATGGCGGAGTCGAATTGCCCTGCCTGGGCTTCCCGCACCGCCTGGTTGTTGAGCTCCAGCACCGATTGCACGTTGTCGGCGATCAGCTGGCGGCCGTCTTCGCCCAGGCCCACTTCTTCGAACATGTCGCCGAAGCGTGCGAGCAGTTCCTCGTCGTCGTGATGGTTGCGCACCAGATCGCGCATCACATTGTTGCCGGCGTCCTTGTGCCCCTGGGCGTAGCAGGCGCGGGCGAACTCCATCTGCGCGTCGCTGCTGAGTTTGGGCGCCAGTTGGCGGAATTTGGCTTCGGCGTCGCTGAACAACTGTCGGGCCTTGTCGCGGTTGCCCTTCTTGTTTTGCAGCTGGCTGTCCACCACGCCGGCCATCCATTCGCCTTCTTCGTTGTAGCGATAGTCGCGGCGCAGATTGGACAGGGTGCGGCCGACGTTGGCGGTGTCGCCGCGCGCCAGTTGCACCCGCGCCAGCGCGGCGTAGTGGGTGGGACTGCGGTGCCAGGTGTATTTGGCGATGTCCAGCGTGGTCTGGCAGGCGTTTTCCGCCACTTCCAGCTGATTGTTGAGCAGGGCCACTTCCGCTAGCTGTTGCTGGCGGCGGAACACCACCGGCGAGATATCGGTGGCCTGCTTCAAGGTGGCCTGAGCTTCGTCCAGATTGTGGTTGCTGCGATAGAGTTTGGCCAGCCAGTCGTAGGCTTCCATCACCCGGTCGTTGTCGGTGAGCACTTCTTCGAACAGCAGCCGCGCCTCGTCGTAGGCTTTCAGGCCGGTCAGCGATTTGGCCAGGCCCATCTTGGCCCAGGGCACCGGCTTGATGCGCAGCACGTCCATATACAAGGAGCGCGCGCTGTCGAAGTCGCCAATCTTCAGCGCCAGCGAGCCCTTGAGTTTCATGAAGTCCAGCGTGAATTCGCCGCGCTCGCTAATCAGACGCGAGCAGACTTCGATGGCGCTCAGGTATTCGTGGCGCATGATGGCCTCGTCCACGAGGCGGAAGGCTTCGCGGCGGCGCATCGCCTTCTCCAGTCGTTCGCGCAGCACTTCGCCGGTGAAGGGTTTGAGCAGGTAGTCGTCCGGCCCCAGTTCCGCGGCGGAGATCACGCGCTGGGAGCGGCGCTCGCCGGTGACGATCATGAACACGCAAGACTGTTTGATCAGATTGCGCTCCTTGACCTCTTCGAACAGATAGAGGCCGTCGTAGCCGTTACCCAGATCGTAGTCGCACAGCACCACGTCGAACTCGTACTTGGCCATCTTGGCCAGCGCATCGCCGGCCTTGCTGGCGTACTCCACCTTGTCGGCGCCGAAGGACGACAGGGTCATCGCCAGCGCGCGTTGCATTTCCGGCAGGCTGTCGATGATCAGGAACAGGCGCTTGCTGTACGGATCGTCGTAGTTCTTCCGCGCGGAGGCGCCGGGCTTGCTCGCGGCGGCGACGCTCTGGAAGGTGGTGGAGTTGGTGTTGGCTGTGCTCATCTGGCTATCTTTGACGATTCTCCGCAAACTGTCATCAGTGCGACTTACAAAAATCGCTCAAGCGGCCGCCGCGGCGGCAAGCGGCTCAGCCCGAACTCAGCCGGCGCTCAGCTTGGCGTAGCGTAAATCCAGCCACTTCACGCCGTGTTCGGCGAAGTTGATTTGCAGGCGCACATCCTCGCCGCCGCCTTCGGCGTTGATCACCACGCCGCTGCCGAACTTGGCGTGTTCCACCGATTGGCCGATGCGGAAGCCCTGGCTATTGTCGGCGGCCACGCGGCCCACCTTGGGAGCCGCGCGCCAGGAAGCGTTGGCTGATGCATTTGTCGTGGCCTGCGTTTTCACTTTAGCAGATAGGTCGTGGGTGAGCTCCGTCGGGATTTCGTCGACGAAGCGCGAGCGGATGGGGTAGCGGCTCTGGCCGTGCAGCATGCGGCTTTGCGCATTGGACAGATAGAGCCGCTGGCGGGCGCGGGTGATGGCCACGTACATCAGCCGGCGTTCCTCTTGCAGGCCCTTGCCGTCGTTCATGCTGTTCTCGTGCGGGAATAGGCCTTCTTCCAGGCCGGAGACGAAGACGGCGTCGAATTCCAGGCCCTTGGCGGCGTGCACCGTCATCAGTTGCAGCGCGTCGCTGCCGGCTTCGGCCTGGTGTTCGCCGGCTTCCAGGCTGGCGGCGCTGAGGAATTCGGTCAGCGCCTGCGCCGGCTCGTCCGGCATGAAGCCGGCGGCGGCGTTGATCAATTCGTCCAGGTTGGCTAGCCGCTCTTCGCCTTCTTTCTTGTCTTGCTCGTACATCGCGCGCAGGCCGGAGTCGTCTATGGCCAGGCTGACGGCTTCGGCCAGCGGCAGCTCGCGGCCCCGTTCGCGCATGCGTTCCACCAGCAGCACGAATTCGCCCAGTTTGGCCGCGGTGCGGCCGCCGCCGGAGGCGCAGGCGGCCTGCCACAGGGTGACGCCCTGTTCGCGGCTGACGGCCTGAAGGCCTTCCACCGTGCGCGCGCCGATGCCGCGCGCCGGCACATTGATCACGCGCAGCAGCGCGTTGTCGTCTTCCGGATTGGCGATCAGACGCAGATAGGCCAGTGCGTGCTTGACTTCCTGGCGCTCGAAAAAGCGCAGGCCGCCGTAGATGCGGTAGGGAATCTGGGCGTTGACCAGCACATGCTCCAGCAGTCGCGACTGGGCGTTGGAGCGGTAGAGAATGGCCATGTCGGACAGATTGAAACCGTCGCGCTTGAGGCTGCGCACCTCGTCGGTGATGAATTCGGCTTCCTCGCCGTCGGAGTAGGCTTCGAACAGGCGGATCTTTTCGCCCTCGCCGGCGTCGGTCCACAGATTCTTGCCCAGCCGGCCGTCGTTCTGCTCGATCAGCGCGTTGGCGGCGTTGAGGATATTGCCCATCGAACGATAGTTCTGTTCCAACCGCACCGGCTCGCTGACCGAGAAGTCGTTGAGCAGGGAGCGCATATTGCCCACTTCCGCGCCTCGGAAGGCGTAGATGCTCTGGTCGTCATCGCCGACGGCGAACAAGGCGCCGCCGTCGCCGGCCAAGAGCTTGAGCCAGGCGTACTGCAGGCGGTTGGTGTCCTGGAACTCGTCCACCAGGATGTGGCGGAAGCGGCTGCAATAATGTTGGCGCAGCGCCTGGTTGGCGCTCAGCAGCTCGTAGCTGCGCAACAGTAGTTCGGCGAAGTCCACCACGCCTTCGCGGCGGCATTGGGCGTCGTAGGCGGCGTACAGTTCCACCAGTTTGGCTTCGTAGGGGTTGAGCGCGGGCGGCAGCTTATCGGCGCGCAGGCCGGCTTCCTTGCTGCCGTTGATGAAGCTTTGCACCGCGCGCGGCGGAAATTTCTCGTCGGATAGCTCCAGGCTTTTCAGCAGGCGCTTGATGGCCGCTTGTTGGTCGGCGGAGTCCAGGATCTGGAAGGTTTGCGGCAGGCCGGCGTCGCGGTAGTGCGAGCGCAGAAAGCGGTTGCACAGGCCATGGAAGGTGCCTATCCACATGGTGCGCACGTTGACCGGCACCATGCTCGCCAGCCGAGTCTGCATCTCGCGCGCGGCCTTGTTGGTGAAGGTCACCGCCAAAACGCCGCTGGGGCTGGTTTGCCCGGTGGACAGCAGCCAGGCGATGCGGGTGGTCAGCACCCGGGTCTTGCCGCTACCCGCGCCGGCCAGCACCAGCGCGCTCTTGTCGGGCCAGGTGACGGCGCGCAGTTGTTCTGGATTGAGGCCGGCGAGGAGATCTGTCATGGCGAGGTGTCTATCTGGTTCAGGCAAAACGCCATTTTACACTAGGCGTCGACGTCGTCGGCATTGCGTGGGGAAAAGCGCGAATGGCAGCCAAGAGGCTGCCATTCGCGGGGCCGGGTTTAGCGTTCGGCGTTTCTTGCCCAGTCGAAGCTGGGACGGAAGCTTTCCGTCAAGGTCAGCGCCATGCTGGCGGTGATGTGGTCCTTGTCTTGATAGCGCACTTTGCCGTCACGGCTGGCGAAGCAGGTCTTGGCGTCGCAGAACTGGTCCAAAGGATCCCACAGCCGGATATTGGCGTGACGGGCGGCAACGCGTTGCAATAGTTGAACAATCTGCAGGCGACGGCTCTCAACTTCCGCGCGCGGAGCATCGCAGGCCGCCGCGCCCAAACGGGCCACGCATTCCGGCGGCGGCTTGCTCATCTCCGCTTCCGGCAGCACTAGGACGACTTTCAAGCCCAGGCCGGCCATGTCTTGCGCGCTGCGGTCCAGCGATTGCTCCAGGACCTGCAGCGAGGAGGTGCGGTCCAGCGGAGCGACGCCGGCCTTCATGCCGCCGGAGACGCTGGGGACGCCTTCGAGGCCGGCCGCCACCAGACCGGTCATGGCCGGTCTGCCCGGCAGATCTTGGGCGGTATAGCTGTTCCAGCGCGCGTTGAGCAGTACGCCGGTGACGCCTTGGGCCGCCAGCTGCGGCAATTCCGCGCGCACGGCCCGCGCGAAGCTGGGGCACCAACTGCGTTTTTTGCCTTCGCCCACCGGCATGGCGTCGGCCAGAGGCGGGCAACCGTGGTAGACCCTGCGCAGGATGGCGATGCCGCGCTCCTTGGCCAGCGCGTCGTACAGCGGCATCAGATGGTCGGTGTGGGAATCGCCCCAGGCCAGCAGTTTAAGCGGCGCGCCGGGCGCACCGACCAGGCATTGGGAGCGCGGGGACAAGGGGACGCCGGAGGTCGGCATGCCGCAATCGCCGACAAAATGGAAAGCGTCGCGCTTGGCTTGCAGAATGTTTTGTTGTCCCGGCCAAGGAAAGTGCTTGGGCAAATACATGGCGGCCGTGCCCAGCAACCACAGGCTTAGGGTAATGCTCAGGCCGGTCCGCAGCGTGGGTTTGACGTCGCGCAGCTTTCGCCATTGTCCCCGGCGCAGCGGCTGCTCCACATAGCGGTAGCTGAGCCAGGCCAGCGCCAGCGCCAGGATGCCGCCCAAGAGCAGGTCGCGCGTCAGGTCGCGCTCGCCCAGGCCCCAGTAACGGCCCAGCGCCAGCAGCGGCCAGTGCCACAGATAAAAGCCGTAGGACAAAAGGCCGACGTTGGTCCAGGGGCGGGAGCCGATGCAGCGGCTGATCGGGTTGGACGGGTCCAGCATGCCGGCCAGAATGAACAGCACGCTGCCGGCGACCGGCAGCAACACGATGACGCCGGGAAAGACCATGCGCTCATTCAGCAGCGCGATGGACCCCAGCAATAGCGCCAGGCCGAGCGCGGCGATGGGCAATGCCCAGCGCCTTCGCTTGCGTGGAGGCGGCAGCACCGCCAGCAAGGCGCCGGCGGCGAATTCCCAGGCGCGGGCGGGCATCAGGTAAAAGGCCTGCGGCGTATCGCGATAGGACAGCCATAAGCTCAGGGCCAGCGATCCGAGCAAGACCGCGCCAAGCGTCAAGCGCATGCGCACGTCGGTGATATGGCGATCCGCCTTGCTTAAGCGGAAGACGCCCCAGAGCAGCAAGGGCCAGACCAGATAGTACTGCTCCTCCACCGCCAGCGACCAAGTGTGCAGCAAGACTTTGAGATCGGCGTCGGAGTCGAAATAATCGAAGGCGTGCTTGAGAAAGTGATGGTTGGCGGACAGGGTGGCGACTGCGCGCACCTCCCGCCCCAGCTTGATCTGGTCGTCCGGCAGCATCACGAAGTAGGCCAGGATCAGGCTGGAGATCAATACCAGTGCCAGGGCCGGCGCCAGCCTGCGGATGCGACGCGCGTAGAATGCCTTGAAGTCAATGCGGCCTTGCGCCAGCAATTCTTGACGCAGCAGGCCGCTGATCAGAAAACCGGAAATGACGAAAAAAATGTCTACGCCGACAAAACCGCCGCCAAACCCAGGCAGGCCGATGTGGAACGCGACCACGCTGAGCACGGCCAGCGCGCGCAAGCCGTCGATGTCCGGCCGGTAAGCTTTGGCGTCGATGCAGGAATGAGGAGTGAGCGACATATTGCAGAGGGATCAAGCCGTGATTCGGGCTTGAATAATAAAAACCAAGCATTTTATCTGCTTTTCAGCTCAAACAGCCGGTTTTATCACCATAAGAAAGTATGTTGTTAGCATTGAAAGGAAGGCCGGATAGCCTAGGAACTCCCAATAGCGGGCGTAGCGCCAGTAACGCGCCGGCAGCGGCTGGCCGGCGGCCACGGCCGTGAGTGCTATCTCCGCCATGCGGACTTGCAGCCGCAGCACCGGCAGCCAGCACAGGCCGGCGAACAGGAACAGTCCGATGGAGGCGAGCAGCCAGCCGCTGGCCAGAGGCCAACCGGCCTGCCGCGCCAGCCACAGACCGGACAGCGGCTGAAAAATCATTGCTGGAGTGGTGAACCACCAGTCGGCGCGCACCACAAGCCGCGCTACCTCGGCCTGGGCGGCGCTCTGGCGGCGGCGGTTGACGAAGAACATGTAGAAGGCTGAGCCGAAGCCGGTGCCCACCATCAGGGTGGCGGACAGGATATGCAAGGTTTTGACCACGAGATAGGCGTTCATGCGGAAGTCTCCCGGCGAGCGCCAAGCCAAAGCAGCATGGCCAGAATGGGCAGGTTTTTCATTAAGGGCGCGAACGGATGCAGCCAGTTTTCCGGCAGCCAGATCGCCAGCGTAAGGCTGTAGCCGGCGACCGCGGCGGCCTGGGCCCGCCACAAGGCGCGGCAGGGGTGCAGTAGGGTCAGCAGACCGAAGGCGAGGTCTAGGCCGCAGGCGGCGAGGAAGAGCGGCGCTGCCCAGCCGGTGGGTAGAGGCAAGCGCTGCAGCATGACAATGGATATGTCCCAAGCGCTGAGCGGCGGCTGTAGGCCGCTCCACAGCCACAGCGCCGCCAGCGCGTATTCGATATTGCGTGTGGACGGGTTCATGGCGCTTCCCGGAATTGGCTGCTGGCCAGCGGGGCGCGTTGCAGCAGCGCGCCGAGGGCGGCCGGGTCGCCGCAGCTGCCGCGGTTCAGCATGGCCAGGGTATCGCGGCTGATCAGGCTGGCCGGCCAGCGTTCGGCCAGCGTCGCCAGCGCCCGACTGGCTTGAGGCGGCAGGTTGAGTATGTAGG
Source organism: Chromobacterium haemolyticum (assembly GCF_009936155.1). Taxonomy (NCBI): domain Bacteria; kingdom Pseudomonadati; phylum Pseudomonadota; class Betaproteobacteria; order Neisseriales; family Chromobacteriaceae; genus Chromobacterium; species Chromobacterium haemolyticum. The sequence goes on from NZ_AP019312.1 coordinate 214,524, forward strand.
CGGGCGAGGGCAGGCCTTGCAGTTGGCGCAGCTGGCGCAGATAGTCGGCCAGCGTCAGCGCTTCGGCGCCGACGAAATCGACGACGCCCTCCGGCGCTTCATCGGCCGCGGCCAGCCTCGCCAGACCGTCGATCACGTCGTCGCGCGCGACCGGCTGCACCCGTTGGCTGCCGCCGTCGGGCAGCAGCCACAGCGGCAGCCGCGCCAGTTGCAGCAGCAGACGGCTGCTGGCGCCTTGTGGCCCGTAGATCAGCGAGGGGCGCGCGATGCGCGCCTCCAGGCCGCTGGCCAACAGGGCGGCGTCGCCGCGGCCCTTGCCGGCCAGGAACAGGGTGTCCGCTTGCGGATCCGCGCCGAGGGCCGACAATTGCACCCAGCGGCGGACATCGGCCTGATAGGCCATGCTGGCCAGCTGCAGCGGCCCCAGGTGATGAATGGCTTCCAGCGCGCCGGCCGGGCGGTCCAGCAGCTGGCCGGCGGCGTTGACCACCACGTCGACGTTTTCCAGCCAGTGACGCCAGTCGGCGCGCGGCTGGCGCAGGTCCAGCTGACGACGGCTGGGCGCGCTGACGTGATGGCCGTCTCGTTCCAGGCGCTGACGCAGCGGCCGGCCGATGAAGCCGCTGCCACCCAAGAGCAGTATCTTCATTGCGCAGCCTCCAGGGGAGCGGCCGGCGCGGTTTGGACCTGATGGGCGCCGGGACGCGGCGCCACTTGTCGCCACACCAGACGCAGCAGCACCAGCATTTGCGCCACTACGCCCAGCAAGGCCCACATCAGGATGCCGCGGATGTCCAGCCATAAGGAGGCGGAGGGGACATCCGGCGCGAACAGCAGCACGGCTAGCAGCGGGCCGGCCAGGATCAGGATCAAGAAGGCGCGTTGCCAGAACGGGCCGCCAGCGCCGTGCTCGCAAAGCGCTTGGGTCACTTGCCGCAAAGGCCCGGCCAGCAGCCACCAGCACAGCAGGCCGCACAACAGGGGGATGATGATCATACTGATGATGAATCCGCTCATGGTGTTCTCCTTAGTTTCTGAAATTTCTGTCAAAACAGAAATTTAGTGGCAAAAAAAAGGGCGGGCATTGTGGCTGCGCCGATCCAACCCGCGCCGTGTGTTTACTTGTCCCGGCCCAGCAGCTTCTGGATGCTGGCGCCCATCTTCAATACCCGGCTCAGGGTGGCGGTGGACAGTCGCAGCATTTCACGGGTCCAGGAGGTCAGCGTGTCCATGAACTGCCAGGTGTTGCGGATGCGTTCTTGCGCCAGCGGGCTTTCCTGCTGAAAGTGCGGGCTGTCCATGCATTCCTTCAGCACCAGCAGCGTGGGTTCGATTTCGCGACGTTGCCGCTCCGCCACGATGATGCGGAACAGTTCCCAGACATCGCCCGAGGTCTCGAAGTGGTCGCGGCGGTCGCCCAGCACATGCACGGTGCGGATCAGTTGCCAGTTTTGCAGCTCTTTCAGACTATTGCTGATGTTGGAGCGGGCCACGTTGAGGGTGTCGGCCAGTTCCTCGGCGTTCAGCGGGCGTCCGGTAATGAACAGCAGCGCGTGTATTTGAGCAACGGTGCGGTTCACGCCCCAGCGGGTGCCCATTTCGCCCCAGTGCAGCACGAAGCGTTGAGATACGGGTGTCAGTTCCATGGGGTTAACAATATTTGTTTCCGAAATTTCTGTCAACACAGAAATTCATTGGCATGATGAAAAAAGGGAGCGGAGGGGAAGGGGCCGTGCCCGGTGAGCGGGCACGGCGTCGAAGAAGTCAGTGCTGATGGAACAGGGCGTTGTGCCCGGCAGCGCCGGTTTCGGCGGCTTGGGCCTTGCGGCCGCGGATGCGGTCCCACACTTTTTCGTGGAAGTAATAAGCCACGGTGTTGACCAGCGGTTCCACCAGGGCCAGCAGGCTGGAAACGCCGATATTGCCGGTCAGTAGATAGGCCACGCTAAAGGCGACAGTGAAATGGCAGATGGCGAAGGTGATGGTCTTGAGCATGGCTAGGCTCCTCGGTGAGAATCAACTAAATGATAGTCATTCTCATTTCTGTGCGCCAGTTGATTCTTTTGCTCAAGTCGATAGCGTAACACTAATGAATGTTTGATCTTAATTGTGGAATCCGCCGGCGGAGAGTGGGGCTTCCGCCGGCAGGGGCTTACTGTTTGACGCCCAGTTCGCGTAGGCGCTCGTTCAGATAGCTGTCCGCGGTGTAGCGGTTGGACAGCACGACTTCCGGCCGCGGGTGCAGGAACAGCGGCAGCGAGATGCGGCTCTTGGTCGCGCCTTCGCCGGTGGGGTTGACCACGCGGTGCTGGGTGGACGGGTAGTAGCCGCCGGAGGCTTCTTGCAGCATGTCGCCGATATTGACCACCAGGGTGCCGAAATCACAGGGTACGTCCAGCCACTCGCCTTGCTTGTCCTGTACTTGCAAACCGGGTTCGTTGGCGGCGGGCAGGATGGTCAGCAGATTGATGTCGCCGTGGGCGGCGGCGCGCAGCGAGCCGGCGGGTTCCCGGCCGGTGAGCGGCGGATAGCGCAGCACGCGCAGCAGGGTCTTCTGGCTGTCTGCGATCATGTGGGACAGCGGTTCGGTGTAGCTGGCGGCGATGTGGGCCGGGGTGTATTGCTGCACCCAGGACAGCAGTTCTTGAGCCAACTGGTTGGCGACGGCGTAGTAGCGGTCGGCATCCGCCTTGAGTTCCGGCGGCACACGGCCCCACGGGTAGATGTGGAAGTATTCCTTGATGTCTTTCAGGCTTGAGCCCTTGGCGGTTTCCGACACCTCCGGGGAAAACCAGCCATCCTGGCGCTCCATGGAGAAGGCGTAGTCGTATTTGGCCTGGCTGTTGAAGAAGGCAAGCCAGTCCGCATAGATTTTTTCGACCAGGTCCTGGGGTACCGGATGATTGACCAGCACGCCGAAGCCGGTTTCGTGCAGCGAACGGGTGAATTGTTCCGCGGCGTCCGGCGCGTGGTAGTCGACAACTCTGACATTCATGGGGTGGGGTTCCTGAGGATTGCAGGACGCTGCCATTCAATGGCGGGGCAGGCGTCAAGGGCTGGGATTTTACCCGCGCGGCTGTGCATCACCAAGCGCTTGCTGTAGTCCTTCAGGGCAGATGTCGCGCTGTAGCAACTGGGCTTCAGGCGCAGCGGCGGATTCGGGGGGAAGAACCCGTCGTTCCTGCCGCGCTTTCGGCGCAGAGCCGACCTGCGCGCAGCAGTTGCTGCACGCGCCAGAACAGAAGGTCGGATGAAACCAGTGCGTCCCGGATGCGGATGAACGCGGCGCCGACCAGGCGCTGGATAGCGAGCGGGTCCGCGCCGGCCTGTTCCAGCAGCAGCGCATCGTAATGCTCCAGCGGCGCTTCAACGATGGTGTTGTCCTGCCAGCGGCGTAGTCCCTGGCCGCGTTCGCGCCAGTGGCGCCATTGCGCGGCCAGCGCTTGCCGTTCCGCGGCGCTGAGCGGGCGTTGCAGCGACCTGCAGGCGGCCAGCCGGTCCAGCGGCAGCATGGCCAGGCTCCATTCCGCCATCTCGTCGCCGGCTTGCCATGCCGGCTCCGGCACGGTGATGACGGACAGCGGGCAGTGCGCCGGCAGTTGTTCTGCCAGCAGCGCCAGCGTCAGGTGGTCGCCGGCGTTGCGGCCCAGCCAGACGGTGAGCGGGCGCGGCTGTTCCAGAAGCCGCAGCAGCGCTTTGCGGCTGGCTTGGTGGCGGAGCAGCCAGCCGTCCTCGTATTCCGGCAGCCAGGGTTGAGCTTGTAGCAGCTGTTGGTGCCAGGCCATGCGCAGGCCTTGATCGATGGCGTCGGCGTCCAGAAGCGGGCCGGCGCTCAGATCTTCGATGAAGGGTAGGACGTCGCCGTTGAGCAGGCCGTCGCGTCGCAGCGCGTTCAGCATGCCGGCGGCGGAGTCGCCGACAGCGAGGTGGGCCCGCTCAGCGCTCATACGCGCTGATCCATATCCAGCGCCGGGGTGCCTTCGCATGCGCGGGCCACCACGCGGGCGGGTACGCCGACTACGGTGGTGTGGGCCGGCACGTCTTCCAGCACCACGCTGCCGGCGCCTATCTTGGCGCAGGCGCCCACCTGGATGTTGCCGAGGATGGAGGTGTTGGCGCCGATCAGCACGCCGTCGGCGATCTTGGGATGGCGGTCGCCGTGTTCCTTGCCGGTTCCGCCCAGGGTGACGCCCTGCAGCATCGAGACGTTGTCGCCGATGACGGCGGTTTCGCCCACCACGACGCCCGTGCCGTGGTCCAGCATCACGCCCTGGCCGATGCGGGCGGCCGGGTGGATGTCGGCTCCGGTGACTTCGGAAATGCGGTTTTGCAGGAACAGCGCCAGGGTTTTGCGCTCTTCCCGCCACAGCCAGTGGGTGATGCGCTGGCACTGGATGGCGTGGAAGCCTTTGAAATAGAGCAGCGGGGTGGAGTAGTTGTCGCAGGCCGGATCGCGGTCAAAGCAGGCGCTGATGTCGGCGCGCGTGGCGGCGCTGATGGCCGGGTCGGCGTCCAGCGCTTCTCGGAACAGTTCCATCAGCGCGCGGGCGTCCATCACCGGGCTGGCGAGCTTGCTGGACAGGTGAAAGGCCAGCACGTCTTCCAGGGTATTGTGGCGCAGCACGGTCATGTGCAGGAAACTGGCCAGCATGGGCTCGTCTTGCGCGGCTTGTTCGGCTTCCTGCCGGATGGCGAACCAGAGCGGATCGCCGTTTTCTTCGTTCATTTTGCGAAACTCCCTTACGCCGAGGCGATCGTCTCAGCGGTCTTTCAATTGCCAGAATAGCGCGTGGTCGAATGGGGACCACCAAGCGGTGCGCACGCCGCTGGCCGCCAGCGCGTCGCGCACCCACTGGTTGCAGGTGGTCAACGGGCTATAGCGGCCGTTGGCCAGATAAAACGCATCCTGATCATGATAATGATAGCCCCGCATCCAGAGGGCTTTTCCGATTGCGTCGCGGGCGACGGAGGCCTGGATGAAGCCGGCCAGCCGCCGGTATTGTTCCGGCGCAAGCATCAGGCGCCGGGTGGCGGCACCTTCGCGCGGCATCGGCAGATATTCCACATGCAGTACGGCGCCGTCCAGCCCGGACAGGGCGTAAAGCGCTTTGCCCGGGGTGAGGTCCAACCAGTCCCGCGTTTCCAGGAAAAAGCTGCGGCTGCCCCAGCCTATGCCCACATAGGGCAGTTTGTCCAGATTGGGCCCGGCGCGCGGATGCCCTGGGGGAAAGGTCTCGTCCCAGTTCATGCCGGGGCCGCTGCGCGGCAGCAGCAGGCCAGCGTGCACACCATTGCTGTCCAGGAAAACCGGAATGCCGGCGCCGCTCTGCCGCCAGTCACGGTTGACCGGGAGCAGCCCAAGCGTCAGCGCGGCGAGCAGGTAGAGAGAAATCAGCGCCAGCAGGCCCAGCGCCGCGCGGGACAACAGACGCGGCAGCCGGGCCGCCAGACGAAACGGGCGGAATGACATGGCGGCTTACAGCAGGACGACGTCGAATTGCTCCTGGGTGTAGGTGGCTTCCACAGACAGCGAGATCGGCTTGCCGATGAAGTCGATCAGCATCGCCAGGCTTTGCGATTCTTCGTCGATGAACATGTCGATCACCGATTGCGCGGCCAAGATGCGGTAACCCTTGGCGTCGAACTGACGCGCTTCGCGCACAATCTCGCGCTGGATCTCGTAGCACACGGTTTGCGCGGTCTTGATCTCGCCGCGGCCCTGACAGGTGGGGCAGGGCTCGCACAGTACGTGGGCCAGGCTTTCGCGGGTGCGCTTGCGGGTGATTTCCACCAGGCCCAGGCTGGTAAAGCCGTTGAGGGTGACGCGGGTACGGTCGCGCGCCATCGCCTTGGCCAGCTCCGCCAGCACCGCGGATTGGTGCTCGTCGTTGTCCATGTCGATGAAGTCGACGATGATGATGCCGCCCAGATTGCGCAGCCGCAGCTGTCGGGCGATGGTCTGGGTGGCTTCCAGATTGGTCTTGAAGATGGTTTCGTCGAAATTGCGGTTGCCGACGAAGCCGCCGGTGTTGACGTCAATGGTGGTCATCGCCTCGGTCTGGTCGATGATCAGATAGCCGCCGAACTTCAGGTTGACGCGGCGCGCCAGCGCCTTGTCGATCTCGGCCTCGATGCCATGCAGCTCGAACAGCGGGCGTTCTCCGCTGTAGCGTTCTATCTTGTCCACGGCGATCTGCACGTATTGCTCGGCGAACTCCACCATGCGGCTGTAGTTTTCCGTGGAGTCCACCACCACCTGGTCGGTGAAGCCGCTGACCATGTCGCGCAGCACGCGCACCGCCAGCGGCAGGTCCTCGTAGAGCAGGCTTTGCGCCGGCAGATGCTGGGATTTGTGGCGGATGTCGGACCACAGCTTGGACAAGTAGCCGATGTCGGCGGCCAATTCGTCGTCGCGCGCGGTCTCGGCGCTGGTGCGGATGATGTAGCCGCGAGGGCTGTTGGCCGGCAATAGCTTTTCCAGCCTGGATTTCAGATTGTGGCGCTCGCTTTCGCTGTCTATCTTCTGCGATACGCCAATGTGCTCTTCCTGCGGCAAGTGCACGAGGAAGCGTCCGGCCAGCGAGATCTGGGTGGACAGACGCGCGCCCTTGGTGCCAATCGGATCCTTGATCACCTGCACCAGCACGGTCTGCCCCTCGAAGAGCATCTTCTCGATGCGCTGGGGTTCGGTCGGGTGCTGGCGCTGTTCCAGCACGTCGGCGATATGCAGAAAAGCGGCGCGTTCCAGGCCGATTTCAATGAAGGCGCTCTGCATGCCGGGCAGCACGCGCTTGACCTGGCCCAGATAGATGTTGCCGACAATGCCGCGGCTGGCTGCGCGCTCCACATGCAGTTCCTGAACCACGGCGTCTTCCAGCACCGCGACTCGGGTTTCCTGCGGGGTGATGTTGACCAGAATTTGTTCCTTGGGGCGCGGCAGATCGCGCGGCAGGGGTATCGATTGATGCAGCATGGTGGTCCCCCGGGCGCTCATGGAAACTGGAAGCCGAATTCGCTCAGCAGCGCCGCGGTTTCGAAGATAGGCAGGCCCATCACGCCGCTGTGGCTGCCGTGGATGCGCTCGACGAAGACGCTGGCTTTGCCCTGGATGCCGTAAGCGCCGGCCTTGTCGAAAGGCTCGCCGCTGTCCAGGTAGCGCTCAATGTCCTGCTCGCTGAGCGGACGGAAGAACACCTCGGTGACCGAGGTCTTGAGCCGCACCTTGTCGCCTTCGCGCACCGCCACGCTGGTGATGGCTTGATGGCTGCGGCCGGAGAAGGCCCGCAGCATGCGGCGGGCGTCGTCGGCGTTTTCCGGCTTGCCGAAGATTTCGCCGTCCATCGCCACCGTGGTGTCGGCGGCCAGCAAGGGCCGGGACGGCAGTCCGCAAGACACCACGACCTGCCAGCCGGCCTCGGCCTTGGACCGCGCCAGCCGTTCTGTGTAAGCGACGGCGGATTCGCCGGGCCGCACCGATTCGTCGATATCGGCGTGGATGCGCTCCAGGTGCATGCCCAACTGTTCCAGAATTTCGCGGCGGCGAGGGCTGCCGGAGGATAGGTAAATCCGGGTGTCATTTGCGGTCATGATAGTCTGCTCATTTGTTCTTTCGGTCGCTGTCTAGGTTACCAGACGCGTGATGCCGCAACCATCGAATCCATCAGGCGCCAGGCTTTTTCAGGCCGCCGCTGTCCGTGTTAAGTGGCATCAATTTACTGTTTTTAAAGGCGCGGAAGCGGCGCCCACGCGGGTTTTTTTCTGGCGTTCTGCTGCGGCGACGCGCGCTCCCCGGTATCATGGCGGCTTGCTTCTCCATCCCCTGCCGTCATACCCCGATGCCGAATTCCAGCGTTTCCCCGTTTGCCCGCGCCGCCACCATAGCGGCCATCCTGTTGATCCTGTTCAATCCTCTGGGGATCGATCTTTACCTGTCGGCGATGCCGGCGATGCAGCGGCACTTCCAGGCCGATGTCGCGATCAGCCTCAGCGTGTTCATCTTCAGCCTGGGACTGGGGCAGTTGCTGTTCGGCCCGCTGGCGGACCGGATAGGCCGCAAGCCGGTGGCCTTGGGCGGCCTGCTGCTGTACGCGGCGGCGGCCTTCCTGGCCAGTCGCAGCGACAGCCTGGGCGGATTCCTGGGGCTGCGCGCGCTGCAGGGCTTGGGCGCCAGCGCCAGCTCGGTGTGCGCGTTCACCCTAGTGCGCGATTGTTTTTCCGGCAATGCCGCCGCGCAGCGCTACAGCCTGCTCAATGCCGCTCTGAACGTAGTGCCGGCGATGGCGCCCTTGCTGGGCGGCTGGCTGACCGCGCGCTGGGGCTGGCAGTCCTGCTTCCTGGCGCTGGCGGGCAGCGCGATGTTGGCGGCGGCGTGGCTGGCCTGGAAGATGCCGGAAACCCGGCCCGTAGTCGCCAGCGCCGACGGAGGGCCGGCGATCAGCATGCGCCAAGTGCTGTCCACGCAGGCGCTGCGCCGCTACGGGGCTTGCTGCTGCGCGGCGCTGGCTTTGATCGTCAGCTATGTGACGCTGGCGCCGGCGGTGCTGATTGAGCGCGGCGGGGTGGACGCCACCACCTTCGGCCTGCTGTTCGGCGGCAACGCCCTCTTGGTGATGGCGGCCAGCTTCCTGGGCCTGAAGCTGATCGGCCGCTTCGGCCAGAAGGCGATGTTGCGTTACGGCCTCAACATCATGTTGCTGGCTGGCGTCTTGCTGCTGGCGCTGTCGGGGCAGCCGGGCGCTTGGCACTATATGTTGCCGATAGGCGTGCTGAGCGTGGGTTTCGCCTGGACGCTGGGGCCGGCCAGCGGCATGGCGATGGCGCCGTTTTCCCAGGCGGCCGGCCGCGCCGCCGCCTTGCTGGGCTGCGGCCAGATGCTGTTCGCCGCCGGCGTGTCGGCTGGCCTCGCCGCTTTGCCGTTGCCGGGCGAATGGGCGCTGGGCGCAATGGTATTGCTGCTGGCCGGCCTGTGTCGCTGGCTGACCCGCCCCGCCGCGGCGATTCGGGAAAATCCTCACTGATTTTCAAGTGTTTGGCATGTATTGTGAGATTTGTGGCGAATGGCCGGCTTTAGCTCTTGTCGGGCAGCCTACAATCGGCAGACAATTGGCCAAAACTTGAGAATTAACTTCGACAATGAGGCGCGACGGCAAGCTGCCCGGCGCTTCTCCGTTCTTTGTACTGATTAGCAGATTTCATGAACAAACATATTCCGCGCAAGCGCTTCGGCCAGAATTTCCTGCAGGACGCCAGCGTCATCGCCAACATCGTGCATGCGGTGAATCCGCAGCCGGACGATGTCGTCATCGAGATCGGCCCCGGACTAGGCGCGATCACCAAGCCGCTATTGGCCGCGCTCAAGCATTTGCACGTGGTGGAGATCGACCGCGACATCATCAGCCGTTTGCAAACGGAGTTTCCCGCCGAGCGTTTGAGCATTCACGCCGGCGACGCGCTGGTGTTCGACTTCGCCTTGGTGGCGGAGGGCAAACTGAAGATCGTCGGCAATCTGCCCTACAATATTTCCACGCCCTTGCTATTCCATCTGGCTACTTACGGCCAGAAGGTCACCGACATGCATTTCATGTTGCAAAAAGAGGTGATCGAACGCATGGTGGCGGAGCCGTCCACCGCCGACTACGGCCGGCTGACGGTGATGTTGCAGTACCGCTTTGAAATGGAGAACATCCTGCATGTGCCGCCGGAAGCGTTCTGGCCGCCGCCGAAGGTGGACTCCGCGGTGGTGCGGATGATTCCGGCGCCGGGCCGTTGCGGCGTGGCCGTCGACGAGGCGCTGCTGGAGCAGGTGGTGACCACGGCGTTCTCGCAGCGGCGCAAGACGCTGAAGAACAACCTGAAGGGCCTGCTGGACGCGGACGGCTTCGCCGCGCTGGAGCTGGACCCCGGGCTGCGGCCGGAAAACCTGCCGGTGGAGGATTACGTCCGCCTGGCCAATTATCTGAGCGGGAAAGGCCATAAGGCCAAACGCCCGTAACGGGGCGTTGTAAAGCAAAAATACGAGCGGGCGTTCAGCGCCCGCCGCACTACAAAGAGTCGTCCGTCCCCGTCCTTGTCGGCGGGGGCTGTCTATCACAGGAAGTGAAAAAGGAGAAACTTCATGCGTATTCGCTCCACCCTGATCTGTGCCGCCACTCTGGGCGCCTTCTGCGCCGCGCCGGCCATGGCCGCCGAACTGACCGGCACCCTGAAGAAGATCAAGGATTCCGGCGTGATCGTCCTGGGCAACCGCGACGCGTCCATTCCGTTTTCCTACTACGACAACAATCAGAAGCCGGTGGGCTACTCGGTTGACCTGGCCAACAAAGTGGTCGAGCAGGTGAAAAAAGAGCTGAAAATGCCCAACCTGCAGGTCAAGTACAATCTGGTGACCTCGCAGACCCGCATCCCGCTGGTGCAGAACGGCACCGTGGATCTGGAGTGCGGCTCCACCACCAATAACGTGGAACGTCAGAAGCAAGTGGCGTTCTCGGTGGGCATCTTCGAGATCGGCACCCGTCTGCTGACCGCCAAGACCTCGGGCATCAAGGACTTCCCGGACCTCAAGGGCAAGAATGTGGTCACCACCGCCGGAACCACCTCCGAGCGCCTGATCAAGGCGATGAACGCCGACAAGAAGCTGGGCATGAACATCATCTCGGCCAAGGATCACGGCGAATCCTTCCTGATGCTGGAGTCCGGCCGCGCCGCGGCCTTCATGATGGACGACGCGCTGTTGTACGGCGAGATGGCCAAGGCCAAGAGCCCGGCCAACTGGGTGGTAACCGGCAAGGCCCAGTCCTACGAGATCTACGGCTGCATGATGCGCAAGGAAGACCCCGCCTTCAAGAAGGTGGTGGACGCCGCGCTGAGCAACACCTTCAAGTCCGGCGAGGTCAACAAGATCTACGCCAAGTGGTTCACCAGCCCGGTGCCGCCCAAGGGCCTGAACCTGAACTTCCCGATGTCCGATGAATTCAAGGAGCTGATCGCCAAGCCGACCGACAAGTCTGCCGAGCAGATGTAAGTCGCGGTTGGCGCGCCGCCGCCCCGTCCTCCTCGCCGTTGCGCGCGGAGCCGGGGCGCACGGCCGTACCCGCTTTCTTTGTGTGTGGCCGGGCGCTTGCGCCGGGCCGCGGCCCGGCGGCGCATGAGCGCGCCCGACGGGCTGGCGTTGTGGGAGTGAAGCATGAATTACCACTGGGACTGGATGGTGTTTTTCAAGTCCACCGGGGTGGGTAGCGAGATCTATCTGAACTGGTTCGTCTCCGGCCTGGGCTGGACCATCGCCGTGGCGCTGGCCGGCTGGGCGATCGCCCTGGCTTTGGGCTCGGTGCTGGGCGTGATGCGCACGGTATCGAACCGGTGGGTGGCGGGCATCGCCACCGCCTACGTCGAGTTGTTCCGCAATGTGCCCTTGTTGGTGCAATTGTTCGTCTGGTACTTTCTGATCCCGGATCTGCTGCCCGAGGGCGCGCAAACCTGGTTCAAGCAGGACCTGGCGCCGGCCACTTCCGCCTTTTTGTCGGTAGTGGTGTGTTTGGGGCTGTTCACCGCCGCGCGGGTGTGCGAGCAAGTGCGCACCGGTATCGAGGCCCTGCCGCGCGGTCAGCGCAACGCGGCGCAGGCGATGGGCTTCACCTTGCCGCAAGCCTACCGGCACGTGTTGTTGCCCCAGGCCTTCCGCATCATCATTCCGCCGCTGACCAGCGAGTTTTTGAATATTTTCAAGAACTCCTCGGTGGCTTCGCTGATCGGCCTGATGGAGCTGCTGGCTCAAACCAAGCAGACCGCGGAGTTCTCCGCCAACATCTTTGAGGCCTTCACCCTGGCCACCATCATCTATTTCGTGCTCAATATGAGCTTGATGACGCTGATGGCCTGGATCGAGCGGCGCGTGCGCATTCCCGGCATGATGGGGGGCAAATGATGGAATTGGATTTCAGTCAGATCGTTCCGGCGCTGCCGGGTTTGTGGCAAGGCATGCAGTTGACCCTGAAGCTGCTGGTGATGGCGGTAGCGGGCGGCGTGGTGTTGGGCACCTTGCTGGCCCTGGCCCGGCTCTCCGAGCACCGGGTGTTGTCGCCGCTGGCCAAGTTCTATGTTAATTACTTCCGTTCCATCCCCTTGCTGCTGGTGATCTCCTGGTTCTATCTGGTGGTGCCGATGGTGTTGAACTGGATTACCGGCAGCCTGGAACCGGTGGGCGCGTTTACCTCCTGCCTGGTGGCCTTCGTGATGTTCGAGGCGGCGTATTTCTCCGAAATCGTCCGCGCGGGCATCCAGGCGATTCCCAAGGGGCAGGCCGGCGCGGCCTACGCGCTGGGGATGAACTATGGCCAGGTGATGCGGCTGGTGATCTTGCCGCAGGCCTTCCGCAAGATGACGCCCTTGCTGCTGCAGCAGTCCATCATTCTGTTCCAGGACACTTCGCTGGTGTACGCTGTGGGTTTGATGGATTTCCTGAACACCGCCCGCTCCAAGGGCGATGTCGTCGGTTTGCCGCATGAGTTCCTGCTGTTTGCCGGCGCAGTCTATTTCGTGATCAGTTTCGGCGCTTCGCGGCTGGTGAAGCGCATGCAAAAAAGGTTGGCTGTATGAGCGCAATGATTTCCCTGAAGCAAGTCAGCAAGTGGTACGGACAGTTCCAGGTTCTGACCGATTGCACCACCCAGGTCGCCAAGGGCGAGGTGGTGGTGGTGTGCGGGCCGTCCGGCTCCGGCAAATCCACCTTGATCAAGTGCGTGAACGCGCTGGAGCCGTTCCAGAAGGGCGAGATCATCGTCGACGGCATCTCGGTGGGCGATCCCAAGACCGATCTGCCCAAGCTGCGCAGCCGCGTCGGCATGGTGTTCCAGCACTTCGAGCTGTTCCCGCACCTGTCCATCACCGAGAACCTGGCCATCGCCCAGATCAAGGTGCTGGGCCGCGGCCAGGACGAGGCGCGCGACAAGGGCCTGAAGCTGCTGGACCGCGTCGGCCTGAAAGCGCACGCCGACAAGTTTCCCAGCCAGCTGTCCGGCGGCCAGCAGCAGCGGGTGGCGATTGCGCGCGCGCTGGCGATGGACCCGATCGCGATGCTGTTCGACGAGCCGACCAGCGCGCTGGACCCGGAGATGATCAACGAGGTGCTGGACGTGATGACCGAGCTGGCGCACGAGGGCATGACCATGATGTGCGTGACCCACGAGATGGGCTTCGCCCGCCGCGTGGCCAATCGCGTGATCTTCATGGACCAGGGGCATATCGTCGAGGATTGCGCCAAGGACGAGTTCTTCGGCAACCTGGACGGCCGTTCCGAGCGCGCCCGTCACTTTCTGTCCAAGATCCTGCAGCACTAAGCAGCTATTTACGATCTCGCGAGCTAAGGCGAAACAAGGCGAAAACGAGAGAAAAGGCGGAATGTACACGTGGTGCATGAGCATTTTGAGCTCGGTTTCAACGCCGTATCGCCGACGCGCAGCAGATGGTAAACAGGTTCTAAGCCAGGCTCTGGTCAAAGACAAAGCCCGCCGTTTGGCGGGCTTTTTGTTTGGGCGGCGCGCTCAGTTGCCGTTCTTGATCTGCTGGCTGACCTGGTTTTCCTCCTGGTTCAGCGTCTTTTGTTCCTGCCGGGTGATGTGGCCGTGGTCCAGCTTGGCCATGCCCTGTTCCTGCCGGCGGATGTCGCGGTCTTCGCCGCGCAGCTTGCGCGCTTCGTCGCGGCTGATTTTGCCTTCCTTCAGTTCGTGGTGGATGCGGCGATCCTGGTGGTGCAGCCGCTGATTGACTTCCTCGCGGCGCGGGTGTTCCTTCTGCCATTCGGATTCGGCCCGGGCCTGGGAGGCGAACAATAGGCTGGCGGCGAGCAGGCCGGTCAGCAGGAGGGGGCGAGCGTTCGTTTTCATCTTGATCTCCTTGGGTGGCAATGATTGCCAGATGTCAGCCTAGGAGAGCGCGCGGCAAGTGTTTGTTAAGGCTGGTTAATCTGTGTTGCCGGCGGCGGGGGCGACATGAAAACTGAGAAATCCCCGTCCGCGGGCGCGTGGCGGTTCAGAAAGTCCAGCTTGGCGGCGCGGTCCAGCCGCTTGAACGCGTATTCGGCCTTCAGCGCCTCGGAACGGCCGGCGCAGACCAGCACCAGGGCCAGCGCCTGCGGCGGGTTGAGCCGGGTGTAGCGCGCGCCCTTGCCGGCGGCGTGCTGGGCGTAGCGGCGCGCCACGTCGGTGGTGACGCCGGTGTAGAGCGCGCCGTCGCGGCAGCGCAGCACGTACAAAAACCAGGGCCGGGGGGAAGCCCGGCCCTGAGTGTCCCGCGCGGCGGCGGATTTAGATGCTGGCATCCAGATTGACCAGCGGGCTAATCAGCACCCGCTCGGTGCGGTTGCCCTTTTGCACGGTGACGCGCAGCTTCCATTCGCCGACGGTGATTTCATCGCCCTCGCGCGGAATGCGCTCCAGGCAGTCCATCAGCAGGCCGGCCACGGTGTGGAAGTCTTCGTCCTCGAAGTCGCCCAGCGCGATGTGCTGTTCCAGCGTCACCAGCTCCAGGCTGCCTTCCACGTCGAAGCTGCCGTCGGCCTGCTGCACGATGGCCGGCAGCTCGTGACGTTCGTGCTCTTCCGGAAACTCGCCGGCGATGGCCTCCATTAAGTCCTTCTGGGTGACGATGCCTTCCAGGCTGCCAAATTCGTTGACCACGAAGGCCATGTCCGCCGAATGTTGGCGGAAGCTCTCCAGCGCCTTGAGCACGGTGACGGTCTCCGGCAGCACCAGCGGCTGGCGCAGCGCGGCGTCGATATTCATTTCGCCGCCGTCCAGCAACTGGGTCAGCAAGTCCTTGCGCGCGACGATGCCCAGCGGCTCGTCGATGCTGCCGTCCTTGATCACCACCAGCCGCGAGTAGGGGCTGTCGCGCAGCACTTTGCGCTGCGCGTCGTGGCTCTGGCTCAGGTCCAGGCGATGCACGTCGGCGCGCGGCGTGGCGATCACGCGGATCGGCCGCTCGGCCAGGGTCAGCACGCTGTGTATCATCGCGCGCTCGTTCTGGGCGAAAGCCTCTTGCTGCTCGGCGTCCTTGCTGTCCTCCACCTTGCCTTCGTCGGCGCTGGGGCTGGTCAGCTTGCTGCCCATCAGGCTCAGCACCGCGTTGGCGGTGCGTTCGCGCAAGGACTGGTTGCGGTTCAGGTAGCGGATGCGGTTAGCCTGCGATACCTGGTTGAAGGCTTCGATCAATACCGAGAAACCGATCGCCGCGTACAGATAGCCCTTGGGAATATGGAAGCCGAAGCCTTCCGCCACCAGGCTGAAGCCGATCATCAGCAGGAAGCCCAGGCACAGCATCACCACGGTGGGGTGGGCGTTGACGAAGGCGGTCAGCGGTTTGCTGGCGGCGATCATCATCAGCATGGCGACGATGACGGCCAGCATCATCACCGGCAGGTGTTCGGCCATGCCGATGGCGGTGACCACCGAGTCGATGGAGAACACCGCGTCCAGCACCAGGATCTGGGCGACGACGGTGCCGAAGGCGGCGTAAGCCTTCTGGCCGTTGCTCTTCACTTCATCCACGCCTTCCAGGCGTTCGTGCAGCTCCGTGGTGGCTTTGAACAACAGGAACACGCCGCCGCCCAGCATGATGAGATCTCGCCCCGAGAAGGGTTGGCTGAGCACATGGAACAGCGGCGAGGTCAGCGTCACCAGCCAGGAGATGCTGGCCAGCAGCACTAGACGCATGATCAGAGCGAGCGACAGGCCGGTGATGCGGGCGCGGTCGCGTTGGTGCGGGGGGAGCTTTTCCGCCAGGATGGCGACGAAGATCAGGTTGTCAACGCCCAGCACCACCTCCAGGATGATCAGCGTGAGGAGGCCAAGCCAGGCGGAAGGGTCAGACAGCCACGAAACGTCCATGATGAAAACGAAGATTCCTTATAGATAAAAACGGGGTAAAAATAGCACAGTCGGGGCGCGATTAACAAAAATCCGTCGCGACCGGCCGCACCGGCAAGAGAAAAACCCCGCGTTGGCGGGGTGGCTCGGGAGGAGGTTTAGAACACGCTCACGTTCTCGCGAGCTTGAGCGAGACACGGTGTTGAGGCGGAGAACGCGGGGTGTATCTGTTTACACCCCGTGCCACCAGAGCAGCAGATCGCAAGCAGGCTCTTACAGGCCGCCGTAGGAATGCAGGCCGGCCAGGAACATATTGACGCCGAGGAAGGCGAAGCTGGTGACGAACAAGCCCACCACCGCCCACCAGGCCAGCGGCGCGCCGCGCCAACCCTTCACCAGGCGAATGTGCAGCCAGGCGGCGTAGTTCAGCCACACGATCAAAGCCCAGGTTTCCTTGGGATCCCAGCTCCAGTAACCGCCCCAGGCGTCTGCGGCCCACATTGCGCCCAAGATGGTGGCGATGGTGAAGAACAGGAAGCCGACGGCGATGGCTTTGTACATCACCTCGTCCAGCACTTCGGCCGGCGGCAGCTTGTCCTTGAGCCAGCCCTTCAGTGAGAGGAGTTCAGCGATGCCGAGCATGGCGGCGATGGCGAAAGCGCCGTAGCCGACGAAATTGGCCGGCACGTGTATCTTCATCCACCAGGATTGCAGCGCTGGGATCAGCGGCTGGATCTCATGGGCCTGGCGGTCGAAGGTGTACCACAGGATGAAGCCGACCGAGGCGCAGATCACCAGCAGCACGAAGGCGCCCATCTGACGCGCCGCGTACTTGGCTTCGTAGTACAGATACATCAGCGAGGTGATCAGCGTGAACAAGACGAAAACTTCGTACAGATTGGACACCGGTATGTGGCCGATGTCCGGACTGATCAGGTAGCTTTCGTACCAACGGGTGAACAAGCCGGCCAGGCCCATCACCGACGCGGCCCAGGTCAGGCCGGTACCCATGCGGTTGAGGGTGTCGGAGCGAGTCAGCAAACCGATCCAGTACGAGAAGGCGGCCAGGAAAAACAGCGTGCACATCCACATGATGGAGGATTGACTGGACAGCATGTATTTGAGCAAGAAGGCGGTCTGCCCGCGTGCGAGCTCATGCTGATAAACCTGGATCGCCAGCAGCGAGATACAGCCGGCCAGCGGGAAGAACCAGCGCCAGGATTTCCAGAACCAGCCCAGGCCGATCAAGCCCAGCGCCGAGCCGGCCAGGATAGCCTGCTCGTAGCCGTCCATGTAATGGTTGTACAGCGCGTAGCTATAGACGGCGGCGCCCAGCACCAGCAGCGCGTAGAGCCAGTCGGCCAGATTCAGCCGTTTCAGCAGCGGCTGTTGCGAGAAAGAAGCGTGGGCCAGTTCCATCATGCACCTCGTACCAGCTGTTTGATAAGTTGAGTATGGCGCGCAAAGTCGCCGTCCAGATCGCGATTATGCCGGTTTGACGTCATCGCGACCCGTACTTTGGAACCGTTGACGCGAACCCACAGACGCAGCTCGCGCACGTAGAACATCAGGATGATGCCGAAGACCAGCAGCACCGAGCCCAGGTAGACCAGGTTCTTGCCGGGCGAGCGGGTCAGCTGCAGACCGGAGGCTTGAACCTGCTCGAAGCCTTCCAGTTGCAGGAACACCGGCGCGCCGTAGTCGTGCAGCGAGCTGACCGCCACCAGGCTGTCCAGCAGGAAGCGGTAATGCTCGCTGTCCAGCTTCATCGCCGGCAGGCCGGCTTTTTCGTCCGCCACCGCCATCACGTCCGCCACCGCGCCTTGCAAAATCTTGATATAGGTCTGCGCCACCGCCTGGCGTTTGTCCTGCGGCACGCGGTCGTCCAGGAACTTCTCCAGGCCAACGAAGCCGCTGTCGCCGAAGCGGGCCAACACCCATTTGACGCTGTCGGTGAACTGCTGCTGCATCGCCGGGCTGATGGCGTCGCCTTTCAGCGCTTTGTGCGCGGCGCGGCGGGCGATCTCGTCATAACGCGCCGGGTCCAGCAAGGCGGCGCGCAGGCGCATGAAGCGTTCCACGCTCATATCCTCGTCCAAGGGAATGCGCACGTATTGGAACGGTTCAGCCACGGTCTTGCGCACGCCGGCCATCTGATAGCTGGCGCCGTCCTGCTGAATCGGGGCCATGTAATGCATGAACTCCACCGCCTGGCCCTGGGCATCGCGCAGTTTGAAGCTGATCGACGGGCCCTGGTTTTTCAGCTGCTTGTCTTGCTTGACCTCGCGAGCGTCGTGCATGCGCTGCGATAGAGTGCGCTGCTCGTCCTGAGGCTTGCCGATATTTTCTATGTTGAATACGCGCAGTTCTCCCACTTCCAGCGTGTAGTCCTTGCCGTTGGCTTTCAGGGGTTGGCTGGACATCGACACTGCCGGAATCTCGGTGGGACGCGCCTGCGGCGCGGCCAGGTTCCAGGCCTTGAACTTGAGCGGGGACGCGCCGTCGCCGAAGCTGGACTGGTAGATTGCGATGCCGTCCACGATCAGCGGGTGGTTGACCTTGACCGTGGCTTCGGTGGTCTTGCCGCTGGCCTTGTCGGTGACCACGATGTCGCTGGCGAACAGCTTGGGCATGCCGTTGCTGTAGTAGTCGACGTGGAATTTCTTCAAGGTGATGATGAAGGGCAGTTCCTGCACCAGATAGCCGTTGCCGGCGTTGAGGAAGGTGACGTCGGCGCTCTTGTTCTCCGCAATGGTGACGTTGCCGCGGAAGGACAGATTGTTCGAACCCAAGCGGCTGGCCGCCGGAATCTGGTTCTGCGGCACATCGCGGGTCTCCGGCACCACCTGGCCGGTCAGCTCGCCGATTTTCAAGGGCAGGTTGCCGTCCAGCAGGCCGCCGATGCAGATCACCACCAGCGCGATGTGGGCGAAGAAATAACCCAGCTTGCCGGCCGCGCCTTTCTTGGCCGCCAGCACCAGGCCGCCGTCCGCGCGCGGCTGCTCCTTGAGGCGGAAGCCCTGGGCCTGCAGATAGGCGCGCGCCGCGTCGGCGTCGAAGCCTTCGGCCTCGAAGCTGGCGCTGTGCTTCATCGCCGCCAGCGAGTTGTCGGAGGCTTTTTCGCGGTAGGCGCGCATTTCCTTGATGAAGCCAGGGCCGTTGCGCAGAATGCACAAGCTGGTGGACAGCACCAGGAAGGCGAGAATGGTCAGGAACCACGCCGAATGGTAGACGTCGTACAAGCCTAGCCATTCAAACGCTTGAAACCAGAATTGCCCGAATTCGAAGGCGTAATTGGGATAGGGTTCGTTCTGTTTCAGAACCGTCCCGATGACCGAGGCGATGGCCAGTATCGTCAGCAGACCGATGGCGAAGCGCATCGAGCTTAGCAACTCATACCAGGCGTGAGCCAGGCTGTTGCGGCTAGTTTTTTTCATAGTGGCGTAAAGTGCAAAAAGGAAAGCTCGTTGACGAGTCTTCCCTTTTGAGCCGGCGTGCCGGCCAAAGTTGCCGGCGCGCCCCGGAGCGCGGGCGGCGGAGCCCCCGCAGGGGCGGCCCCTGAGGGGCCGTCAGGCTCGGCCGGTGGCGGCCGGGCTGCTCAACGCTTAGCGCAAGCCGGAAATGTACTCGGCCACCGCCTTCATTTCGGCGTCGCTCATGCGATTGGCGATGTCCTGCATCGGGCCGTTCTTGCGGTCGGCACCGGCCTTGAAGTCTTGCAATTGCTTGACGATGTAGCCGGCGTGCTGGCTGCCCAGACGCGGGTACTGGTCGGGCAGACCCTTCCCGGCGGGGCCGTGGCAGGACATACAGGCGGGGACTTGGGTGCCGGCGTTGCCGACGCGGTAGATCTTGGCGCCCAGCGGCATTTGCGTCTTGTCGGAGGCCTCGCGGTCCTTCGGCTTTTGCTCGCTGTAGTAGGCGGCGACATTGCGCATATCGTCTTCGGACAGCGTGGAGGCCATGCCCAGCATGGTCGGGTTCTTGCGCACGCCCGCCTTGAACGCCTTCAACTGGGTGTACAGATAGTGCGCGTTCTGACCCGCCAGCGTGGGGTTGGCCGCGGCTACGCTGTTGCCGTCAGTGCCGTGGCAAGCCGCGCAAACCGTTTCTACGATCTGTTTGGCCTTCACCGGGTCCGCCTTGACGGCTACCGGCGTAGCCGCCAACGCGTTTCCGGCCAGGGTTGCAGCCGCCATCGCCAACAGCATCATACGTTTCATGGTCGCTCCTTTAGGGGCTATCCCTAAATATCTGTAAAAGTGGCAATTTCAAACCTGCTATTCTATACCAACTGATTTCACCCTTACTACTATGTCGACTTTTCAAAACGCCCGATTTTATACCACCGTCAACCACATGAAGGACTTGCCGCCCACCCGCGCGGAGGTCGCCTTCGTGGGCCGCTCCAACGCCGGCAAGTCCAGCGCCATCAACACACTGGCCAATCACGCCCGTCTGGCGCGGGTGTCCAAGACGCCGGGCCGCACCCAGCACATCAATTTTTTTGAGCTGGGCAACGAATGTTTTCTAGTCGATTTACCCGGTTATGGCTATGCCGAGGTGCCGGAAGCGGTGCGCGCGCACTGGGTGGAGCTGCTGGGACGCTATCTGCAATCGCGCCAGAGCCTGATCGGCCTGCTGCTGATCATGGACGCGCGCCATCCCTTGAAAGAGCTGGACCGCAAGATGCTGGAGTTCTTCCGCGTGACCCGGCGGCCGGTGCACATCCTGTTGTCCAAAGCCGACAAGCTGTCGCGCCAGGAGCAATCCAAGGTGCTGGCTCTGGTCAAGCGCGAGCTGAATGACTATCCGGACGTCAGCGTGCAGATGTTCTCCAGCCTGAAGAAAAGCGGGGTAGAGGACGTGGAGCGGGTGGTGAACGGCTGGTTCGGCCAGTACATGGAACCGCCGGCTTCGGACGAGGCCGAGCCGCCGGAACTTTAGGAACAGGCCCGCACCTAAACAAGCAGGTGGCCAACACCTCCCGCTTGCCTCCCTGAGCGGGGCCTGGATTGATCAGGCTTGCCCCGGCAGCAGCTTGCCGGGGTTTTTTATCGGCGGCGGAAACAAGAAAGGCGAAGGAGATGACTCCTTCGCCTTTGTCATGAACGCGGTCTTGCGGTTTACAGGCTGGTGACCACGGTTTCCACGTGCAGGTTCTCGGCGGCGTTGCGCACCGCGTCGCTGGAGCGGAACGGCCCCAGGCGCACTTTATAGATGCCTTCTTGGTTCACGATGCCGAGCTTGGACTCGTACTTGTCGTCCATCTCGCCCAGCATTTTCTGCACCATCGCCTCGGCGTTGGCCAGTTTGGAGAAGCTGCCCAGTTGCAAATACTTGGGCGTGTCTTCGGCTCGGCGCGCGGTGCTGACGGGACGGGTGCTGGCGACGTTCTCGCCGCCGGCGTCCGGCCACACGCGTTCGATGGCTATCTTGGCGCTGCCTTGCTTGACGAAGCCCAGGCGATAGGCCGCCGCATAGGAAAGGTCCATCAGGCGGTTCTTGTGGAAGGGGCCGCGGTCATTGACCCGCACCACCACGGATTTGCCGTTATTCAGATTGGTGACCCGGGCATAGCTCGGGATCGGCAGCGTAGGATGGGCGGCGGTCATGGCGAACATATCGTATTTCTCGCCGGAGGACGTTTTGCGGCCATGGAACTGCTTGCCGTACCAAGAGGCGCGGCCCGTGGCTTGATAGGGCTTCTCGCGCGTGTCGGGGCGGAAGCTCATCCCCAGAGCCGTGTAGGGCAGGTTGGCTGATCTGATCAGCGGCTCTTCCTGCGGCACGGCGTCCGGCACCAGGTTCAGGTTGACCGGAATATGGTCGGCGGGACCATCGTTCTGGAAATAAGCTCCATTCTTGGCAACGGTTTTCTTGTTGCCGGTCGACGAGGAGGCCGACTGGTTGGTGGCGCTGGCCGTCTTCACGGTGGAACAGGCCACGAGTACGAGACTGACGAACACAAGCCACAGCCATCGGAGTACTGATTGCATAGATCTCCCTTATGCTGTCGGAACCACTGCAAACCTCGGCGCGCCGCTTCAACGTCGGCGCTTCGCGCTTGCTAGCAAGCGCTCGGACCAGGTTTTTCAGAGTCCCTTGTTGGGCCGATCTGCGAACCGCTTCAGCTTCCCCCTGAGAAATCTAGCTGTCGCCAAGCCTCGAACACCGTCACCGCAACCGCGTTCGAAAGATTGAGACTTCTTGATTCTGGACGCATCGGCAAACGAATCCTCTGCTGCGGAGGCAAAGACTCCAGCACTTCAGGCGGCAGACCGCGGGATTCGGGACCGAACAAAAAAACGTCCCCAGGTTGATAGGAAATCCGGTCATGGCGCTCGGAGCCCTTGGTGGTGGCGGCGAAAATCCGCCGTCCGCGCAAAGTCTCTTGACAAGCCGCCCAATCCTCATGAACTACAACGCGAGCGTACTCGTGGTAATCGAGTCCCGCGCGCCGCAGTTTGGCATCCTCCAGAGGGAAGCCCATGGGCTTGACCAGATGCAGTTCACAGCCGGTGTTGGCACATAAACGAATCACATTGCCCGTGTTGGGCGGTATTTCCGGCTGAAAAAGAATTACAGTGAACATCGTTGGCAGCCTGGATTGTTCCAAAGAATCAAAATCTTGGTCAAGTTTTAGGAGAAAAGGCCCTGGCGAGCACCCAGCCATCGACCCGTTTTGCCCCCTGTTTTTTCAAAATTTCGGCCAGCGCCGACAGGGTGGCGCCGCTGGTGGCGACGTCATCGACAATGGCGATGGAAAGCCCGTCACAGCGGCAATTTACGCCGAAAGCATGGCGGAGGTTTTTCCGACGTTCGATGCGTCCGAGAGAGGCTTGGGGCGGAGTGTTGTATTTTCGCCAACAAACTTCGGCGCTTAAACGGCTCGCCATTGTAGCAGCGAATGCTTTTGCCAACTCATGACTTTGATTGAAACCGCGCTCGGCCAGCCGTTCTTTTGCCAGTGGAACAGGAATGACGAGGTGATATTTTGGGCTGAGCGGGAGGGCGAAATCAGCGAGCAAGCCACCCAAGGCCGCGCCCATCTGCAGCTGTTTTCCGTATTTGAAGGCGTGGATCAGCGCGGCGAGTGGGTAATCGAACAAATACGGCGCGTACAGCGCGTCGAAGGCGGGTGGCCGGCGCTGACACTGACCGCACAAGCCGGAGACGGACAGCGGCTCCGCGCAGCGCGCGCATTGCGCCGACGGCAGAGCCGGCAACTGCCGGCGGCAGTCCTGGCAAAAGCCCCGGTCTGCCCGCCAGTCCCCGCAGAGCAAACATGGTTGATTAAATATTGTGCACTTGTTAGATATGAACCTTTTCAGGTTTGACAGCATGGCGCCCTCCCCAGCAAGATGCGCGGATTCGCCCCACGCCCGGCCGGGCGTGGCACTCTGACGGTCCTGACGGCGCAATCCGGAATTATCCTTGCCTGATCAAGGTCTTCCATCGCTGGGCAGTGACCACAGCCAGGATAGACCATGCATTCTTCCGCTATTGAATTCAAGCCTTCCGCCACCCCGCACCCGGAATCACCCAGCTGGACTGTGGCGGAAATCGAAACTCTGCTGGCCTTGCCCTTCATGGAGCTGGTGTTCCGCGCGGCCGAGATTCATCGACAGTTCTTCGACCCCACCAAGGTGCAACTGTCCACGCTGATTTCCATCAAGACCGGCGGCTGTCCGGAGGACTGCGGCTACTGCCCGCAATCGACGCATCACGACACGCCGGTGCCCAACCAGCCGATGCTGACGGTGGACGAGGTCTTGAGCGCCGCGCGCTCGGCCAAGGCCAACGGCGCCAGCCGCTTTTGCATGGGCGCGGCCTGGCGCGGCCCTAAGGACGCGGACTTGGAGAAGACGTTGGAAATGGTCAAGGAAGTCAAAGCCTTGGGTCTGGAAACCTGCGCCACCTTTGGTTTGCTGAAGGGAGGACAGGCGGAAAAACTGAAGGCGGCGGGCCTGGATTATTACAATCACAATCTGGATACCTCACCGGATAAATATTCCGATATCATTGCCACGCGGGACTATGAAGATCGCCTCGACACTTTGGGAAAAGTACGCAGCGCGGGTCTATCGGTGTGCTGTGGTGGTATTGTTGGCATGAATGAAACCCGCAACGATCGCGCAGGTCTGATTGCACAGCTAGCGAATCTTGAGCCGCAACCGGAATCGGTGCCTATCAACAAGCTGGTCAAGGTAGAGGGCACGCCGCTGGAAGGCGCCGAGCCGCTGGACTGGACCGAGTTTGTGCGCACCATCGCGGTGGCCCGCATCGTGATGCCCAAAACCTATGTGCGATTGTCCGCCGGACGCCGCGAAATGGATGAGTCCACGCAGGCTTTGTGCTTCCTTGCCGGGGCCAATTCCATCTTTTACGGCGACAAGCTCTTGACGACCGGCAACCCCGAGGTGGATGCCGACCGGCAGCTGCTGGAAAAGCTTGATCTGACGCCGCTTTGAACGGATTGGGCGGCGGATTCGCGGGCGATGTAAAAAATGTATATATAAGGAATAGCTTGGGCGGCCGGCGAGGCTGGTTCCGGCCAAGCCCTTTTCACGGGATATTTCGAGCCGATATGCGCCTTCAAGACCTGCCTGCCGCCCTGCTGGACCTTTCCGCCACCCATTGCCGTCGCCAACGCGCGGTCATCGACAGCCCTCAAGGGGTCGAAGTGGTGGTGGACGGGCGTTCCTATGTCTCTTTCGCCAGCAACGATTACCTTGGATTAGCCGATCACCCGGTTCTGGTGCGCGCCGCGCAGCAGGGTCTTGAACGTTGGGGGGTGGGCGGCGGCTCCTCGCATTTGCTGGCCGGTCACTTCAGCGTGCAACAGCAGGCCGAGGAGGCGTTGGCGGAATTCGTCGGCCAGCCTGCGGCATTATTGTTTGGCTCCGGCTACGCGGCCAATCTGGCGATTGTCAGCAGTTTGCTGGACCGCGGCGACGCGGTGTTCGCCGACCGGCTGAACCATGCCTCGTTGAACGACGCCTGTAGACTGAGCCGCGCCGAGTTCAAGCGCTTTCATCACAACGATTTGGCGCAGCTGGAGCGTTTGCTGGCGGAGTCCAAGGCGCGCTCTAAACTGATCGCGGTGGAGTCGGTGTACAGCATGGACGGCGATGAAGCCCCGCTGTCGGCGTTGCTGGCCTTGGCCGAGCGCTATGACGCCTGGCTGTATGTGGACGACGCCCATGGCTTCGGTGTGTTGGGCGATGGCCGCGGCGCGCTGGCCGAGCATGGGTTGTCCAGCCCGCGCTTGATTTACATGGCGACCTTGGGCAAGGCCGCCGGCGTGGCCGGCGCCTTCATCTCCGGCGGGACGGACTTGGTGGAATGGCTGATCAATTCCGCGCGCAGCTATATTTACACCACCTCTCAGCCGCCGGCGTTGGCCTGTGCGATTCTGGCTAGTCTGCGTTTGATTGCAGAGGCGGACGAGCGACGCGCGCGGCTGCGGGAATCGATAGAAACCGTCAAATCCGGACTATCTGAATTCAAATACTCCGTAGGGGCTTCCCGAACGCCGATTCAGCCACTTATCATAGGCGGCGAAGAACAGGCGTTGACCCTGGCCGCCCGTCTGCGCGACCAGGGCTTGTGGGTGCCGGCGATTCGCCCGCCCACGGTAGCGGCCGGGACGGCGCGCTTGCGTCTGTCTTTGTCGGCCATGCATCAGCCGGAACACTTGCAGCGCCTGCTGTCCTGTATTCAGCGCGCCGCGGCGTCCTGAGCCGGCGCGCCCATGGGGAGGGGCGCACCGGCATGGCCGGATTTTCCAGCTAACTCATACTACGATAATCACATGAAGAGCATGGCTGAATATCTGGCGACGCCAGAGCAGGCCGCCGCAATGGCGCTGTCTCTGCTGCAAGAGCAGGGAGGGGTGCGCGTTGCCGCGGTCTGGCGTCAGCTGGGGGCAGCCTGGCAGCTCTTGGCGGCCTTGGGCGCCGCCGACGCTTTGCCCAGCGCGGAGACGCTGGAGGGCGGAGGCCGGTTGGACGCGGGCTGTGAGGCGATGCCCTTGCGAGCCGGGGAGCAGGTGCTGGGATGGTTGGTGTGGCGCGGGGACGCCGGGCCGGCGCTGAACCCTTCCGCCGCCTTGCTGTGCGCCCATCTGCTGTGCGCGCGGCTGGGCGCGGAGCAGGTGGCCGCGCGAGAAGCCAATGAAGCCTTGTTCGATATTTCGCAGTTGGCCGAAGAGTGCGGCACCATCGATCAGGTTCTGCCCGGCCTGCACCGCCAGATGATGCGGTTGATGGACGCCAGCAACTTCTACATCGCGCTGTATGACGATGAAGCCCAGGTCATCCACTTTCCTTTCTACATAGACCAACGCGATCCCGCTCCGCCCGCCAGCGACGCCATTTTTCCGCTGGCCGGCCACGCCCAGTCCTTGACTGCCTGGTTGATCCGCGGGGGCAAGCCGGTGGTGCTGAGCCGGGAGCGCCTGCTGGAAGTGTGCCAGCAGGAGGGGCTGAGCCGGCAGGGACTGCTGCCGGCTAGTTGGATGGGCGCGCCGCTGGCCAATGCCGGCGGCCATGTGATCGGCGCAGTGGTGTTGCAGCTGTACGAGGATCAAACGCCGCTGACTTCGGCCGAGCAGCAGTTGTTTCTGTTCGCCGCCCGCCATGTCGGTTTTGTGCTGGAGCGGGTGCTGCATCGCAGCCAGTTGGAGCGCCAGGTTTGGCTGCGCACCAGCGAGCTCGAAGGCGCCAACGCGCGATTGCGCGCGGAGGTGGCCGAACGCAAGCGCGCCGAGCGTTTCCAGGGCGCCTTGTTCCGTATCGCGGAGTTGTCCAATACCAGCTTGTCGCTGGAAGCTTTTCTCGGCGGTTTGCACCGGCTGCTGGCCGAAATGGTGCCGGCGCGCAATTGTCTGGTGGCTTTGTACGATCAGGCCGAGGATTGCATCAGCTTCCCCTACTGCGCCGACGAATACGCACCGCCGCTCAAGCCGCATCGGCCCGGCAAGGGCTTTGTCGAACAGGTGCTGCACAGCGGACGGCCTTTGCTGATTGATCCCTATTCGCAGCAGAACCGCCAGCCCGAGGCTGATGAGGAGCTGCCCCGGCCCAAGAGCTGGCTGGGCGTGCCCTTGTATTGCGGCACCGATCTCCTGGGCGTGCTGGCGGTGCAAAGCTATGAAGAGGACGTGGTCTACAACTTCCGCGATCAAGAAGTGCTGGAGTTCGTCGCCAACCATATCGGGGCGGCGCTGACCCGGGTCAAGGCGCTGGAGAGCCTGCAAACCGCTTACGTGGAGCTGGAGCAGCGGGTGCGCGAGCGCACCAGCGAACTGGACGCGGTCAACGCCCAGCTGGAGTTCGACAGCCTGCACGATCCGCTGACCAAGCTGCCTAACCGCAGCTATTTTTCCAAGGCCTTGCGCCGGGCCTGGGAGACGTATTCGCATGGCGGAGGCGAGCGCTTTGCGGTGCTGTTCATCGATCTGGATCGCTTCAAGCTGGTCAACGACACCTTGGGTCATCTGGCCGGCGACCACCTGCTGTTCGAGGCCGGCGCGCGCATCCGTTCCTGCTTGCGCCATTACGATTTTCTGGCGCGGCTGGGCGGCGACGAGTTCGCGGTGTTGATGTTCGGCATGGACGGCGGCGGCGACTGCGAGCGCATCGCGCAGCGCATCGTCAGCGAGTTCGAGCGGCCGGTGATCCTGGCCGGGCGGGAGGTGTTTTCCACCGCCAGCGTCGGGGTGGTGCTGGCGGACCACGAGCATTACCACAAGGCCGACGACCTGCTGCGCGACGCGGACCACGCGATGTATTGCACCAAGCAGCAGGGGCGGCAGGGTTATACCTTGTTCAACCATGAGTTGCGC
Organism: Chromobacterium haemolyticum; assembly: GCF_009936155.1. Classification (NCBI taxonomy): domain Bacteria; kingdom Pseudomonadati; phylum Pseudomonadota; class Betaproteobacteria; order Neisseriales; family Chromobacteriaceae; genus Chromobacterium; species Chromobacterium haemolyticum. Next base: position 242,235 of record NZ_AP019312.1, read on the forward strand.
ATCAACCAGGCGGACCAGTTGGCGCTGGAGAGCGAACTGCGGCGCGCGCTGGAGGAAGAGTGGCAGCTACTGCCGTATTTCCAGCCCTTCATCGAAGGCGACAGCGGCGAACTGGTCGGCTTTGAAGCTTTGGCCCGCTGGCAGCATCCGCAGCGCGGTCTGATTTCGCCCGGCTTGTTCCTGCCCATCGCGGAGGAAAGCGGGCTGATTACCCGTCTGGACCGCTATATGTTGAACGCCGCCTGCGCTCAATTGAGCGCGTGGCGCGCTCAGGGCCGGGTGGGGCCGGAGGTGGCCCTGCACATCAATCTGTCGTCGGCCCATTTCCACGATCCGGAACTGGCGGCCTGGATAGGCGAGCGCATTCGGCATTACCGGCTGCCGCCGGCGACGCTGCATCTGGAAATCACCGAAAGCGCGCTGATCGATCAGCCGGAAATCGCCGCTACCGTGATGCACGCGCTGCATGAACTGGGAGTGAGGCTGGCGTTGGACGACTTCGGCACCGGTTATTCGGCGCTGTCCTATCTGCACCGCTATCGCTTCGACGTGCTGAAAATAGACCAGTCCTTCGTGTTCGACCTGGACCGCACTCAGGAATCGGCGGCCATTGTGCGGGCTATTCTGGCGTTGGCCAAGGCCTTGGATCTGGAGGTGGTGGCCGAAGGCGTGGAAACGGCCGCTCAACTGGCCATGCTCAAAAAGATGGGCTGCGGCAAACTGCAGGGCTTTTACTTCGCGGCTCCGGCGCCGGCTCAGGGCGTGGACTGGGAGCGGCTGGCTCGCTTCCGCAAGGAGTTCCAAGGTGAGCGCTAGCGGATGGCGGCGCTGGCCGCAGGCATTCAACCGCTGGCGCTACAATCTGTACGCGCCGGTCTACGACAGGGTAGCGCAGGCTTTCGCCGCGCGCCGTCGCCGTTCCATCGCCCTGCTCAATCCGCAGCCAGAGGAACGCATCCTGTTGGTGGCCGCCGGCACCGGCTTGGATCTGGACTTTATGGTGCGCTGCCGCCATGTGGCCGCCATCGACATCTCGGACGGCATGCTGGCGCGGCTGAGCGCTCACGCGGAGGCCCTGGGCATGGCGGTGGACGCCAGGGTGATGGACGCGCAGGCGATGGATTTCCCCGACGCCAGCTTCGACGCGGTGGTGCTGCATTTGGCGCTGGCGGTGGTGCCGGACCCGCAAGCTTGCATCCGCGAAGTGGAGCGCGTGCTCAAGCCTGGCGGCCGGGCGGCGGTGTTCGATAAATTCCTGCCCGACGGCCGGCGGCCGTCTTTGTTGCGCAGCGCCGGCAATCTGCTGTCGCGCGTGATCGCCACCGACATCAACCGCCGGCTGGAGGATATCCTGGCGGCCTGTCGTTTAAGCAAGGTTCATGACGAAGATGCCGGACTAGGTGGTTTCTTTCGCATCGCGATCTTGCGAAAATGAAGGTTTCACCCCATCTGGTCGTCCATGAGTCTGTTTGTTGAAACGCTGGGTCAAGGCCCGGACGTAGTCCTGCTGCACGGTTGGGGCTTGCATGGCGGCGTGTTTAGCCGCGTGGCGGCGCAATTGGCTGCCCGTCATTGCGTGCACCTGGTCGATCTGCCCGGTCACGGCGCGTCCGCCTCATTGGCCTCCTTCGACGCCGACGCGGTGGCCGATCTGTTGGATCAGGCTTTTCCCTTGCCGCTGCAATTGGTGGGCTGGTCGCTGGGCGGCTTGATCGCCCAGCATTGGGCGGCCCGCCATCCCGACAAGATCAAGAGCCTGGCCTTGGTGGCGACCAGCCCGCGCTTTGTGCGCGAGGAAGGCTGGCCGCACGCGCAGGAGCGCAAGTCCATTGAAGCCGTGGCCGCCAGTCTGGACGGCGCCTTCGAGCAGACGCTGGAACGTTTCCTGGCTTTGCAGATGATGGGCGCTCCCTCCGCGCGCGACACGCTGAAGGCCTTGCGCGCGGACTTGTTCGCCCATGGCCGGCCGCAAGGCTTGCTGCCGGCGCTGGAGCTGCTGCTTATGGCCGACGCGCGCGCGCTGGCCGGCCGCATTCAATGCCCGGTGGGCCTGTTCTACGGCGCCCGCGACGCCATCACGCCGATAGGCGCCGGCCGTTGGCTGGCCGACGCGCTGGGCGATGCCCGGCTTTATGAATTTCCGCAAGCGTCGCACGCGCCGTTTCTGTCGCACGAAGCCGAATTCGTCGCCGCGCTTGCCCAGCATTTGGAAACCCATGCATGACTGAAGCGTTTTACACCGACAAGGCGCGCGTGCGCGCCTCGTTCGAGAAGGCCGCCGCCAGTTACGACTCCGCCGCGGTCTTGCAGCGCGAAGTCTCCGATCGGATGTCCGAGCGGCTGGATTACATCAAGTTTCAGCCGCAAGTGGTGCTGGACGCCGGCGCCGGCACTGGTTACGGCTCGGCCCAACTACGCGCCCGTTATCCAGATGCGCGCGTGGTGGAGCTGGACCTGGCCCAGGCGATGCTGCAAGCCTCCCGCGCCAAGCAGCAGAGCGGCGACGGCTTGTTGAAGAAACTGTTTCGCCCCAGCCTGCCGTGGCAGGTTGTGGCCGACGTCGAGCGCTTGCCGCTGGCGGACGCCAGCGTGGATATGATCTGGTCCAGCCTCACCATCCAGTGGGTGAATGTGCCGGATAGCGTGTTCGCCGAATTCCGCCGCGTGTTGAAGCCCGAAGGCATGCTGATGTTTTCCACCCTGGGCCCGGACACCCTGCATGAATTGCGGGGCGCCTTTGCCGGAGTGGACCGCGCCACCCACGTCAACCAATTCATCGACATGCACGATCTGGGCGACGCGCTGATGCGCGCCGGTTTCGCCGAGCCGGTGATGGACATGGAAAAAATCGTGTTGACCTATGGCCGCGCCCGCGAGGTGATGGCGGACCTGAAAGCCATCGGCGCGCACAACGCCACCAGCGGCCGCGGCCGCGGCCTGATGGGCAAGCACGCCTGGCAGCGGGTGGAGGCGGCGTATGAGGATCTGCGCCGCGACGGCAAGCTGCCGGCCACCTACGAGGTGGTGTATGGCCATGCCTGGAAGGGCGGCGACAAGAAACTGGCCAAGTTCAGCGACGACGGCCGCCAGGTGATCGAGTTCGTCAAGAGACGGCCGGAATAAGGATGCCGATCATCCGCTCGGCGACGCAGGCAGACGCCGCTTGCCTGGCCGCCTTGTCGATTCAAGTGTGGCTGAGCACCTACGTGACCGACGGCGTCCGCCGGGACATGGCCGACTATGTGCTGAACGAATTCACACCGGTCAATTTCGAGGCGCTGATCGCCAGCCCCTCGCATCATCTGCTGGCGATGGAGCAAGATGGATTTTTGCTTGGCTATGCGCTGATGAAGCTGGACAGCCCATGCCGAGGCTGCGATTTCCCCACCGTGGAAATGCTCCGGCTTTACCTGGTGGAGAGCCGAACCGGGGAAGGCCTGGGCCGACGTTTGCTGGAAGCGGCGCGGCGATGGGCGCTCGATCTTCCCGGACAACCGCGTTTGTGGTTGACGGTGTGGCACCGCAACGAGCGCGCGATCGCGTTCTACCGCCGGCTAGGCATGACCGTTCACGGCGAATGCCATTTCGAATTGGAGGGCGCGCGGCATCTGAATTACATGATGCTGGATTGCGCGTCCGTTGGGGCGGTTCCGACCACCGCCGATGCCTGAAAGCCCGATGAAATCATGATGAGTAAACACACACTCCGCCCCTGGCTGTTGGCGGGCATGGCCGCGCTGCTGTCGGCTTGCACCACCTTGTCTTCCCCTCCCGCTGCGGTGGCGCCCAAGCCGGCGCTGAAGCCCAAGATAGGCTTGGCGCTGGGCGGCGGCGCGGCCAAGGGCTTCGCCCACGTCGGCGTGATCAAAGTGTTGGAAGCCGCCGGCCTCACGCCGGACCTGGTGACCGGCACCAGCGCCGGCAGCGTGGTCGGCAGCCTGTACGCATCCGGTCTCAGCGGCATGCAGTTGCAAAGCCGGGCGATTCAATTTGACGAATCCAATCTCACCGACTGGACCTTGTCCAGCAAGGGCGTGATCAAGGGCGAGAAACTACAGAATTGGATCAACGCTCAGGTGGCCAACAAGACCATGGAACAACTGCCGCGCCCGTTCGGCGCGGTGGCCACCGAACTGGACAGCGGCCGCAAAGTAGTGTTCCGTCTGGGCAACACCGGCCAGGCCGTGCGCGCCTCTGCCAGCATTCCCAATGTGTTCCTGCCGGTGAAGATAGGCAACAAGAGTTATGTGGACGGCGGCCTGGTCAGCCCGGTGCCGGTCAGCGCCGCGCGCGAGATGGGCGCGGACTTCGTCATCGCCGTCGATATCTCGGCGCGGCCGCGCAAGGGCGCCGCCACCGGCTTTCTGCCCATGCTGGACCAAAGCCTGAACATCATGAACGGACCGGCGCTGGCGCAGGAGCTGAAGCAGGCCGACGTGGTGATCCGCCCGCAAGTGCAGAATATCGGGTCCGCTCAATTCGACGCGCGTCATCAGGCTATTCTGGAAGGTGAGCGCGCCGCGCAGGCGGCGCTGCCCCAGATCCGGCAGTTGCTGCAGCAAAAAGCCATTGCCATGAATAAGTAATGGCATAATGCTGCCGGGCTGGTCCTGCATCGCAGCATGGCCGGCCGTCTTCCATCAGCAACCGCAGGCACGGCCTGCCTGGAGACCTGAATGATCAAGCTTTACGGCGCTGCGCTGTCCCCTTATTACAACAAGGTCAAAATCGCCTTGCTGGAAAAGGGCGTCAACTTCCAAGAAATCCTCACCGCCCCTTCGCAGCAGGAAGAACTGCTGGCGAAGAGCCCGATGGGCAAGATTCCTTTTGTCGAAGTGGGCGGCCACGCCATGGCGGAGTCATCGGTGATCCTGGAGTGGCTGGAGGACGCTTATCCCACCGCCTCCTTGCTGCCGCCTACGCCGAACGGCCGCGCTCACGCGCGCCAACTGAGCGCAATGCTGGATTTGTACGTGTTGATGCCGGCGCTGCCGCTATACCGCCATTGGTTGTTCGGCAGCCCGCTGGAAGCCGGCGCCATTGAAGCCGCTCGCCAGCAGATCACGCGAGGCGTGGCGGCCTGCGCGCAGTTGCTGGATTACGGGCCTTGGGCCTGTGGCGAAGATTTCAGCAGCGCCGACATCAGCGCCGCCTGCATCCTGCCGGCGCTGGAGCAGATGAGCAAAGCCTTGCTGGGCGAAGACATCACCGCCGGTTTTCCCGACCGCGAGGCTTATCTGCAGCGTCTGTCCGGACGCAGGAGCGTGAACCGGACCTGGAGCGAGAGGGAGGCGGCCTTGACCGCGTTCCGCGCGCGTCAGCAGCAGTAGGGTAGACCGCAGGACAGGGCTGATCCGCTTGCCGGCATTCGGCGTTTGAGTAATTATAGAGCTCAAACTCCAATCAAGTGTTTGCGTTAACGCGTGGACACAGTTCCCAAGCGGGAGGCGGTGATGAAGTTTGACATTCAACTGCTGCTGCTGGCGATGGCGCCGGTGTTTCTGGCCTTCGTGGCCGGCGAGTTGTGGCATCTGCGCCGGCAGGGCCGGCTCAGCCTTTACGACTGGCGGGACTCGGTGTGCTGCGCCTGTTTGGGTTTGTTGCATCAGGGCGCGGACAAGCTGGCCTGGGTGCTGGTGCTGCCCTTGTACGCATGGATTTATCAGCAGCACCGCTTGTTTCAGTTTTCCGATTCCTGGCTCAGCTTCCTGCTGTTGTTCATAGGCCAGGATTTTCTCTACTACTGGTTCCACCGCGTCAGTCATCGCGTGCGCTGGCTGTGGGCGGCGCACAGCGTTCATCACAGCTCCACCCGCATGAATTTCACCACCGCCTTCCGTCAAAGCCTGATGTATCCATTGGCCGGCATGTGGGCGTTCTGGCTGCCGCTGGCCTGGCTGGGTTTCCCGCCGGAGCAGGTGGTGGGCGTGGTGTTGCTGAACCTGGCGTTCCAGTTCTTTGTGCATACCCAGGCCTGCCCCAAACTGGGCTGGCTGGAGTACGTGCTCAACACCCCGTCCATCCATCGCGGCCATCATGCCAAGAATCCGCGCTACATCGACCACAACTACGCAGGCGTACTGGTGGTCTGGGACCGCCTGTTCGGCACCTATGTCGAAGAGAGCGCCGACGATCCTTGCGACTACGGCACGGTCAAGCCGGTGAACAGCTTCAATCCGCTGTGGGTCAGCGTGGTGGAATGGCGCGACATGCTGCGCGAAGCCTGGCGCGCGCCCAACTGGAAAGACCGTTGGACGGTCTTGTTCGGCCCGCCAGAAGAGGCGGAGGCGGTTGCTGCGCGTTGGCGCTGAGAACCTGTTTGCAATCGGCCTCCGCGTCGGTGGTGACATTGCGCGATGCGTATCGGTTTCGAAATGCTCGTATACCGTATTGAGCAAAGCGGGCTTCGCTGCGGCAGCGCTTTGCTTCACTTTAGCGCGCGAGACTTTGAACAGGCCCTGAGGGTATGAAAAAAGCGGACCGGGAGGTCCGCTTTTGCGTGGCAAGGCTTGGGGGGTTAAGCGCGACCAAAAAATTCAGCTTTTACGGCTGAAGCAAGTCGCGCGGCAAGTCGGTGCAACGCAGCATCAGGATTTTAGCCGTTCTAAACCAGCACCTTGCCGTTCTTGGCCGGCAAGGTTTTACCCTTGGGCTTGCGATCCATGCGTACGGTGCCGGTCTTGCCGTCCAGCGAGTATTTGACGTCGTAGCCGACGACCTTCTCGCTGCTTTCGTTCACTTCATTGCAAATAGTCTGGGTGCTGTTGACCTGATCGCGTTGCTGCATGCCTTCCTGCACCTTGTTGCCAGCCAGACCGCCGGCCAATGCGCCAATCACGGTGGCGGCCTTCTTGCCGTTGCCGCCGCCCACTTGATTGCCCAGCACGCCCCCGAGTACGCCGCCTATCACGGAGCCGGCGATGCGGTTTTCATCCTGCACCGGCGCCTGGTGAGTCACTTGCTGCTGATGGCAGACCTGCTTGGGCGCATTGACGGTTTCCTTGATTGGCGTCACCGCCAGAATGCGGGCATGCGTGGCGTGAACCGGCGCCGCCGGCTTGGCCGGCGCGCTTGGTTCGGTGGGCTTCGCAACGGCTTGAGCCGTTTGAGCGGCGGCCGGCGCGGCCGCCGCGACGGTAACCGGAGCGGAGGCCACCGTGGGCGGCAGAACCGCGGCGGCGGATGCTGCGGCGGCGGATGCTGCGGCCGGCGCGCTGGCGGTTTGCTGAGGCGCGGTCGCGGTTTGCGGGTTGGATTTCACGGCCTGATAGCCGGCTACGCCCAGGCCGCCAAGGGCAATGCCGCCGCCCAGCACGCTGGCGATCAATAAGGATTGTTTCATGGTTCGTCTCCAAAAAGCAGGCCGTCTATGCGGCCGTAATCATGATGAGTGAGATGAAATTCAGACACTTTATGGTGGCAGACAGTTGCAAATTAAATGTTTTCCATTTGTTACTAAAAGTGGCGAGTCGTTAGCGTTTACGGGAGCGGGGACGGGGGGTGACTATCGATAGCGGTTTGATTTAAATCAAGATATCGGCAAGCAAACGCTTGCTTATGTGTCATTGTACTGATAAGGGCGGAGGAGAGGGCGCGTGGCAGAAATTTGCAGTAGTCTGTAGCTTGTTGAGCAATTTGAGCAAAGTATTTGTTTAAATAATCGAATTTAATTTCATTGTATTCAATATATGACGTGATCGAGGCATAAAAATCCAATGTCGTCGTTTGACTCAGTCTGCGCTTAGGTGCTTAATGTTCAGCTTGTCGATGTTTGCAACAGGAACGACGCGGCTTGCCTGAATTGTCATGCTGTTGGTATTAATGTTGCTGGAAAATGATGATTTGAGGGGGCAGCCTTGACTGATATCTCCACCGAAGCCGGTTTGAAACGCGGCTTGAAAAACCGCCACATACAATTGATCGCGCTGGGCGGCGCGGTCGGCACCGGCCTGTTCCTCGGTTCGGCCAGCGTGCTGAAAGCCGCCGGCCCGTCGATGATTCTGGGCTACGCCATCGCCGGCCTGATCGCCTTCATGATCATGCGCCAACTGGGCGAAATGGTGGCACAGGAGCCGGTGGCCGGCTCGTTCAGCCACTTCGCCTATCGTTACTGGGGCGATTTCGCCGGCTTCTTGTCCGGCTGGAACTACTGGGTGTTGTACATCCTGGTCAGCATGGCCGAGCTCACCGCCGTAGGCGCCTATGTCCAGTACTGGTGGCCCCATGTGCCGACCTGGGTGTCAGCGCTGGTGTTCTTCGTCTGTATCAACGGCATCAACCTGGCCAACGTCAAAGTTTACGGCGAAGCGGAGTTTTGGTTCGCCTTGATCAAGGTGGTGGCGGTGATCGCGATGATTCTGTTTGGCGGCTATCTGCTGCTGACGGGCACCGGCGGTCCGCAGGCCTCGGTGAGCAATTTGTGGAGCGACGGCGGCTTCTTCCCGCACGGCTTTGGCGGCTTGTTCATGATGATGGCGGTGATCATGTTCTCCTTCGGCGGCTTGGAGCTGATTGGCTTGACCGCGGCTGAGGCGGACAATCCGCGCACCACCATCCCCAAGGCGGTGAATCAGGTGATTTACCGTATCCTGATCTTCTACATCGGTTCGCTGGTGGTGCTGCTGTCCTTGTATCCGTGGAGCAAGGTGGCGTCCGGCGGCAGCCCTTTCGTGATGATTTTCCAGCAGATTGGCTCCGGCCTCACCGCCAACCTGCTTAACTTTGTGGTGTTGACCGCGGCGCTGTCGGTGTACAACAGCAGCGTCTACGCCAATAGCCGCATGCTGTACGGGCTGGCCAAGCAAGGCAATGCGCCCAAGGCCTTGATGCAGGTGGACAAGCGCGGCGTGCCGGTGATGGCGATCCTGGTTTCGGCGGCGGCGACTTTCGCCTGCGTGATCCTCAACTATGTGTTGCCGGGCGAGGCATTGGGCATCTTGATGTCGCTGGTGGTGGCCGCCTTGGTGACCAACTGGGCGATGATCAGTCTGACGCACTTGAAGTTCCGTCGCGCCAAGATCGAGGCCGGCGAACAGCTGGTGTTCAAATCCTTCTGGTTCCCGCTGACCAACTGGGTCTGCCTGGCCTTCATGGCGATGATTTTGCTGATCCTGCTGCTGACGCCGGGTGCCGCGGTATCGGTCTATGTGTTGCCGATATGGTTGGGGCTGTTGTGGGTGGGTTATCGCGCCAAGGGCACACCGGCGGCGGAGCCCGCGCGTCAAACGCCTTGAGGATGACTTCATCGGTCGCCGCTCTGGCGAGACCGTAATCGGCAGGGCCGCCTCAGCAGGCGGCCCTGCTCTTTTACGCCGGTTTCTCCGACATTGAAATGTTTTTGGACAAAGTGTCCGATAATTTGAAGCTATAGCATTGGTCGGCAATTCTTTGCTAAATGCAGTGAAATGCTTTTTGACCTTATGTCTTGTTTTGTTTAATCTGGTCGTGGTTTGTTTGAAGTTGATGTATGTAATAGGGATGTCTTGCTGGTTTTGTTGGACTTATTGTCCAATTTTGAGTGGTAAGGGCCTTGCTGCATTGATGAAGCAATACCGTTCCATTCACTCAATCAGCAGGAGGCGCCAAAGTGAGCGTTACCCCCACTTCCACCGGTTTGAAGCGCGAGCTGAAAAACCGCCATATTCAGTTGATCGCGCTGGGCGGCGCGATCGGCACTGGTCTCTTCCTGGGCTCGGCCAGCGTGTTGAAAGCGGCCGGACCGGCGATGATTCTCGGCTACGCCGTCGCCGGCTTCATCATTTTCCTGATCATGCGCCAATTGGGCGAGATGTTGGTCGAGGAGCCGGTGGCCGGCTCGCTCAGCCATTTCGCCGATCGCTACTGGGGCAAGTTTCCCGCCTTCCTGTCCGGCTGGAATTACTGGGCGCTGTATGTGCTGGCCGGCATGGCCGAACTGACGGCCGCCGGCGAATACGTGCGCTACTGGTGGCCGGATGTGCCCACTTGGGTCACCGCGCTGGTCTTCTTCACGGTGATCACCGGCGTCAATCTGAGCAGCGTCAAATATTACGGCGAGACGGAGTTCTGGTTCGCGCTGATCAAGGTGGGCGCGGTCATCGCGATGATCGTGTTCGGCGGCTATCTGCTCTTGTCCGGAAACGGCGGTCCGCAGGCCTCGGTGAGCAATCTGTGGCGCGATGGCGGCTTCTTCCCGCACGGCGTCGGAGGCCTGTTCATGACGATGGCGGTGATCATGTTCTCCTTTGGCGGCCTGGAACTGATAGGCATGGCGGCGGCGGAGACCCAGGACCCGCAGAAAACTATCCCCAAGGCGGTGAATCAGGTGATCTACCGCGTGCTGATTTTTTACATCGGCTCGCTGTTGGTGCTGCTGTCTTTGTATCCGTGGAGCAAGGTGGCTGCCGGCGGCAGCCCCTTTGTGATGATTTTTGAGCAGATCGGGGCTGGTTTCGCCGCGCACGGGCTTAATTTCGTGGTGCTGACCGCAGCCTTGTCGGTGTACAACGGCGGCGTCTACGCCACCAGCCGCATGTTGTTCAGCCTGGCTCAGCAGGGCAATGCGCCCACGCGCATGGCCAAGCTGGACAAGCGGGGGGTGCCGGTCAACGCCACTTTGTTCTCGGCGCTGGCGACTTTCGCCGGCGTGGTGCTCAATTACCTGCTGCCCAACGGCGCGCTGGCGCTGTTGATGTCGCTGGTGGTCACCGCGCTGGTGATCAACTGGGCGATGATCAGCTTCACGCATTTGAAGTTCCGCCGCGCCCAGGGCGGCCGCAAGCTGGTGTTCGCCTCCCTGTGGCATCCGTTCGCCAACTGGCTGTGTCTGGCCTTCATGCTGATGATTCTGGGCGTGATGTTGTTCACGCCGGGCATTGCGGTGTCGGTGTATGTGTTGCCGGCCTGGTTGCTGGCGCTGTGGCTGGGTTTCCGGCTGAAGAGGACGGGGCCGTCCGCGACGGGCTTGGCCGTCGACAAGGCGTGAGCGTGCATGCCGGGCTTGACGCGCGGGGGCGGAAACCGGCATGCTGACGCCCTTATGAAGCAGATCATCCCTTTCCAGACCAAATCGTGGTGGTGGCGCAGCTAATCGGCGCGCCAGGGATTTTTGCATCTGTTTTCCGGGCCGCCGTCATGGGCGGCCTTGTTGTATCCAGCCTTACCCCGTGCGGCGGCAAATTGTTCTGACTCAGGAGTTGTCATGTCTCGCACGCAATGGGGTTCCCGCCTCGGTTTCATTCTGGCTTCGGCCGGCGCCACGGTCGGTCTGGGCTCCATCTGGAAGTTTCCCTACGTCACCGCGATGAACGGCGGCGGCGCGTTTCTGCTGATCTATCTATTGTTGACCTTCACCCTGGGCATCGCCTTGCTGATGGCCGAGATCGCCATCGGCCGCGCGGCGGCCTGCGGCGCGGTGAGCGCGTTCGCGCGGCTGGGCTCGCGCCGCTGGAAGCTGGTGGGCTACGCCGGCGTGTTGTGCGGCTTCCTGGTGTTTTCCTTCTACAGCGTGGTGGGCGGCTGGACCCTGGGCTATCTGCTGCGCGCCCTCGACGGCCGGGTGATGAGCAACGACCCGGCGGCGCTGGCGCGGCTGTTCGGCGATTACGTGTCCGACCCCTTCGAATCGCTGCTGACTCACGCCTTGTTCACCGGGCTGACCTTGCTGGTGGTGATGTGCGGGGTGCAGAAGGGGATTGAGCGGGCGGGCAAGGTGTTGATGCCGCTATTGTTCCTGCTGATGCTGGGCTTGATCGCGCGCTCGCTGACCTTGCCGGGCGCGGAGGCCGGCGTGGCGGCCCTGCTGACGCCGGATTTCTCCAAAGTGACGCCGGGCATGCTGGTGGAGGCCTTGGGTTTGGCATTCTTCTCCTTGTCGGTGGGCGCCGGCTGCATGATCGCCTACGGTTCCTACCTGGGCAGGGACGCGAAATTGGCGGGCGCGGCTTTGTGGGTCACCGGCCTGACCACGCTGACCTCGGTCCTGGCCGGCCTGATGATCTTCCCGGCGATCTACGCTTTCGGTCTGGATCCGCAGGCCGGTCCGGGCCTGACCTATATGACCATGCCGGTGGTGTTCAACCACCTGCCTTTCGGCCAAGGCTTGGCGGCGGCTTTCTTTCTGCTGCTGCTGATGGCGGCGCTGACTTCTTCGGTGTCTCTGCTGGAGTTGGTGGCGGTGTTTCCCATCGATGAGTGGGGCGTCGGCCGACGCAAGGCGACGCTGCTCATTTGTCTGCTGGTGTTTTGCGCCGGGGTGCCGGCGGCGTTGTCCTTTGGGCCGCTGGCGGGTTGGAAGTTTTTCGGCCGCAATGTGTTCGAGCTGATGGACTACACCGCGTCCAACATCCTGCTGCCGCTGGGCGGCATCGGCACCGCCTGCTTCGCCGGCTGGGTGATCTGGCCGACCATGCGAGCCGAGTTGAAATTGCCCAGCGCCTTGGCCTCCGGCGTGCGCTTTATTTATTGCTGGGCGGCTCCGGTCCTGATCAGCTTGGTGCTGGTCTACAATATCTGAGCCGAGGTTCCGCGCGCGGCCCGCGGCCCGCTGCCCATTGCCGGCCGCGCGCCGCAAAGCGGCTCACGCTGGCTCCGAACGGGTTCTTAGAGCCAGCGCAGCAAGCCGTAGACGATGAAGCTGACCACAATGGCGAGCAGAGTCTTGCCGTTTTTCCACGCCACCGCGACGGCAACCAAGGTGCCGATCAGGTAGGCGTTGCCCAGCGACAGGTCGATGTGTCCGGCGGGAGCCAGGGCCATCGGCGCCACCAGCGCCGACAGCACCGCCGCCGGCACATAGTGCAGCGCGCGGTTCAGCCAGTCCGGGAAAGCCAGCCGCTGACCGAATACCAGGAAGCTGGCGCGGATCAGCAAGGTGGCCGCCAGCATGCCGAGTATCATCCACCAATGATTCATGCCGCCTCCTTGCGCTTGCCTTCCAGCAAGAATCCGGCGCCGACGCCCAGCAGCGCCGCCAGCATCAGATCCAGTTTGTAGGGGAGGCCGCGCGCCAACAGCGCGGTCAGGCCGGCTACTGTCGCGGCCGCCAGCGTGGGCCGTTTTTTCAATTGCGGCGCGACGATGGCGGCGAAGGTGGCCACCATGGCGAAGTCCAGCCCCAGTTGCGCCAGCCCCGGCACTGAACGTCCCAGCAGCACGCCGGCCAGCGTCCATGCCTGCCAGTTGCCGTACATCGCCAGCGAAGAGCCCAGCCAATACCACTGGCCGCCGGCCGCGCCCAGGGTGCGGAAGCGGTGCTCGACCACGGCGAAGGTTTCGTCTGTGAGCCAGAACGCCAGCGGCCAGCGCCAGGCCAGCGGCCATTGCCGCGCGTAAGGCAGCAGGGTGGCGCTGTACAGCGCGTGGCGAAGATTGACCACGAAGGTGGTCAGCCACAGCACCGGCAGCGCGGCGCCGGCCGCCACCAGGCTGACGGCGATGAATTGCGAGGAGCCGGCGAAAACCAGCAGGGACATGGCTTGGGTTGTCAGCGGGCTGAGGCCGGCGGCGATGGCCAGGGTGCCGAAGATCACGCCGAAGGGCGCGGCGCCTATCAGCATGGGCAGGCTGTCGCGCGCGCCTTGCAGCGCCCAGGCGGCGGGGGTGGGGCTCGTCATTGGAACGGGTCCTTGCGGAAACGAAGTCCATTCATCATGCAGCCGAAACCAGCCGTCGTCTTGAACGATTTTGCAGGACGGGCTTGCGGTGTGACAGGGCGTTTGCGCGGGCTAGCGGGAACAGGCGCTCAGCGGCGCAGGCCCAGCGCGCGCTGATAGGCCGCCGGTGCCAGGCCCACGGTGTGGCGGAAGGCGCGGGTCAGGTGGGCCTGGTCGGCGAAGCCCAGGCTGAGCGCCACCGCGCCGGGCGTTTGGCCCTGAGCCAATAGCTGGCGCGCGCGGTTGACGCGCAATTGATTGCGCCAGGCCACCGGCGGCAGGCCGAAATGCTGGCGGAACTGGCGGCACAGCTGCCAGGGGGAGAGCTGGGCCGCCGCCGCCAGCGCCTGCAGCGACAGGTTGTCGCTGATCGCGTCGGCCAGCATCTGCCGCGCCAGCTCCACCGCGCGCGGCGCGGCGGCCTGGGTCTGGTCGCGCACTTGCATATGGCGTTGCAGCACCGCGCCGAACATTCGCTGCAAGGCCGATTCGCGCAGCAGCCGGTCCTGGCTGTCGCGCAGCAGGCGATGCAACTGATCCATGCCGGCGGCCAACGGCGCGTCCAACACCACGGTGTCGCGAAAATAGGGCCGGGCGTGGGCGTCGCCGTTGATGTCGGCGGCCAGCCGCTGCAGGAAATCGGCGGACGGGTAGAAGCCGCGGTAAGCCCAGCCGCGCGCGTCGGCGGTTTCGCCGGTATGCACTTCGCCGGGGTTGATCAGCACCAGCGCGCCGACGCCGGCGCGGTGGGTGCCGCCGCGGTGGCGGTAGGACTGCGCGCCCAGGGTCAGGGTGTTGACCACATACTCTTCATGAAAATGCGGTGGAAACACGCGCTGAGCGTAGCTGGCATCCAGGCATTCCAAAGCGCCGATGTCGTCGGCGCGGAAGAAGTCGGAACGGTCGGACGCCTGAGGGAGCATGGCTAGGCGTCGCGGCCGGTCTCAGGAGCCGGCCATGAAGGTGCGGATGCCGGAACCGACAAACTGCACGCCGATGCAGATCAGCAAAAAGCCCATCAGCCGCGTCATCACCTCGCGACCGCCGCGACCCAGGCGTTGGGCGATCAGCTGTGAGGATTTCAGCGTCAGCCACATGCCGAAGCAGGTGCCGCCGATGGCGGCGAAGGTCATCGCGAAGGCCAGTGCCTTGGCCGGCAGCGTGGAGAGTTCGGCGATCTCGGTGGAAATGCCGATGACCACGGCGATGGTGCCGGGGCCGCTGATGCCGGGCATGGCCAGCGGGAAGAAGGCGTAATCCTCGCGTTCGCCGGTCTTGGGCGCGTTGCCCGGGTCCTGAGACAGGAACAGCATGCGGTAGCCGAGCACGGCGACGACGAAGCCGCCGGAAATGCGCAGCGCGCCGTAGGAGATGCCGAAGGCCGACATGATCACGTTGCCGGCCAGCAGGCTGACCACCATGATGGCGGCGGCGAACACGCAGGCGCGGCGCGCCTGATTGTCGCGCGCAGAGTCCGTCATTTCGCGGGTCAGGGTGATGAACAGCGGAATTTTGGATAGCGGGTTAGTGATGGTGATCAGGCTGAGTAGCCCGCCGAACAGGAATTGGAGCGACAACGTCTTGAGCATGGCACTACGCTGATGAAGCGAACATTACAAGGAATGGACGCAGTCTGCCTGAGGCCGCGGGCCGGTGACAAGGGAAATTCTACGGCGCGCGCGCGACATGACATTGGCTGTGGCATTATGCCGCACGGCGGTCCATAAGGGCTGTGCTAGAGTGCCCCAAACCCAAGGAGTCCATTATGCGAAAGACATTGAGCGCGTTGCTGTGCCTGTGCCTGCTGAGCGCCGGCGCGATGGCGCACGAATTCAAGCTGGGCGATATCAAGATCGGCCATCCGTGGAGCCGGGCAATGCCGGAAAGCAGCCCCACCGGCGGTGTTTATCTGTCGTTGAACAATCAGGGCAAGACCGCCGACAAGCTGCTGTCGGCCAGCACGCCGCGCGCGGCCAAGGCCGAGCTGCACACCCACATCAACGACAAGGGCGTGATGCGCATGCGCGAAGTGGCCGGCGGCGTGGAAGTGGCGGCCGGCCAGCAGGTCAAGTTCGCGCCCGGCAGCTATCACGTGATGCTGATGGGCCTGAAACAGCCGCTGCGCGCTGGTGATCATTTCCCGCTGACCCTGCGTTTCGAGAAGGCCGGCAGCGTGACCGTGGATGTGGCGGTGGAAGACGGCGTCGCCGCCGCCGCGCCGGCCGAACACGCGCATTGAGAAGCAGGGGGCGATGCTACCGGTAACGTTGCGCCGAAGTTACATCGTGCAGCGCAGCAATCGGCGCGCTCTGGAGTAAATGCTTTACCGGGTGCCGGCGACTGGGCAGACTTGGCCTCGGGAATGTGTTGCGAACAAGACGTCATTGCCACTGCCGGCTCCCTGACCAAAGGTCACACGCCAAGTCTGCACAAAGAGAGAAACGATGGAGGAGCGGGCGCTTGCGCCCGCACACAACAAAATCCAGGGACGCCGGCAGTTCCTTTCCCCTCCATGCCCCCTTCTATACTGTTATGCTGTCAGCCATCCTGTAGCCGACCGCGTTTTCCCGCATGACATCTTCTATCCCCCCCGCCAAAACTCCGCGCCTGAGCATTGAGTACTGCACCGGATGCCGCTGGCTGCTGCGCGCCGCCTGGATGGCGCAGGAGCTGCTGACCACCTTCGAGAAGGAATTGGCTGAAGTAGCCTTGCAGCCCGGCAGCGGCGGCGTGTTCCGCGTGGAGCTGGACGGCGAGCTGTTGTGGGACCGCAAGGCCGACGGTGGCTTCCCCGACATCAAGCTGCTGAAGCAGCGGGTGCGCGACCGGGTGGCGCCGCAGCGTTCGCTGGGCCATAGCGACGGCGCCGTCTCCTGATTCAAGCATCGCCATGAGCGAGCCGCAGCGCAAAATCATCCACGTCGATTGCGATTGTTTCTACGCCGCCATCGAGATGCGCGACGACCCCGCCTTGCGGCCCTTGCCGCTGGCGGTGGGCGGCCGGCCGGAGAGCCGCGGCGTCATCGCCACCTGCAATTACATCGCGCGCCGCTACGGCGTGCGCTCGGCGATGTCGTCGGCGCGCGCGCTGCGCCTGTGTCCCGATCTGCTGATCCTGCCGCCGGACATGGCGCGCTACCGCGAGGCCAGCCAGCAGATCATGCGCATCTACGAGCGCTACACGCCCTTGATCGAACCCTTGTCGCTGGACGAAGCCTATCTGGATGTGAGCGGCCAGCCGCACGAGCAGGGCAGCGCCACGCGGATGGCGGAGGCGATTCGCCGCCAGATTCGCGAGGAGGTGGGCATCACCGCCTCGGCCGGCATCGCGCCGAATAAATTCCTGGCCAAGGTGGCCAGCGACTGGAACAAGCCGGACGGGCAGTTCCTGATCCGGCCGCAGGATGTGGCCGGCTTCGTTGCCGCGCTGCCGGTGGAGAAGATACACGGCGTGGGCCGGGTCACTGCGCAGCGGCTGAACGAATTGGGCATCCGGCGCTGCGGCGACATGCTGGCCTGGGAGCTGGCCGATCTGCTGCGCCACTTCGGCCGTTTCGGCGAGCGCCTCTACGAGTTGGCGCGTGGAGTGGATCCGCGGCCGGTGTCCACTGACCGCAGCCGCAAATCGATCAGCGTTGAGGAGACCTACGCGGTGGACCTGCCCGACGCCGCCGCCTGTCTATCCAAGCTGCCGGAGCTGATAGACCGGCTGAGCGCGCGCATCGCGCGCAGCGGCAATCCCGCGTTCAAGGGCTTGTCGGTCAAGCTCAAGTTCGACGATTTCAGCCAGACCACGGTGGAGCACACCGGCGGACAGTTGTCGCCGGCGCGTTTCGGGGAGTTGCTGCGGGTGGGCTTCGAGCGCGGCCGGCGGCCGGTGCGCTTGGTGGGCGTCGGCGTCAAGCTGGCGGACGAGCACGACCTGCCGCGTCAGTTGCGCCTGTTCGGCCGCGACGGCCGTCCGCTGCCGGACCAGCCGGCGGACGCTGCCGCGGGCGAGGCGGAGCCGCCTATGATAGACGCCGACCAGCCCCCGCAGAACAGCTGAGGCCAGCCGGCGCAAGGCCGGATCAGGGGCGCTTGAAGTCGCCGGCGTAGACCTGGAGCAGTTGGGCCGGGTTGATGTGTTTGCGCAGCGCGGCGTTGACCTGCTCCACCGTCAGCGCGGCGATGGCGGCATCCACCTTGGCGTTGAACTCCATGCCGCGGCCGATCTGCAACTGGCCGTCCAGCGCGCCGCTCAGCGCGCCGTCCTGAGCGCGGGCGATTTCCCTTTCCTGTTGCAGCGCCTTCTTGGCGTCGGCCAGCTCGGTGGCGTTGACGCCGTCGCGGATGAAGCGCGTCAGCTCCTCGGCCACCCCCTGTTTCAGCTTGTCCAGGTTCTGCGGCGCGTAGATGGCCACCAGGCTCAGGCTGGCCACCGGCTCGAAGCTGCCGGCCTTGAACTGGCTGCCGGCGTAGTAGCTGATGCCGTCCTTCTGGCGCAGGCGGTCCAGCAGTCGCGATTTGACGCCGCCGCCCAGGATCTTGTTGGCGACCAGCATTGCCGGGTAGTCGGCGTCGCTGTCCTGCATCGCCAACGGCGCGGTGGCCAGGTAGAAGGCGTTGGCTTTGTCCTTGGCATGCAGTTGTTGTTGGCCCGGCTTGGTCGGCGGCAGCAAGCTGGGCGCGCGGCTGTACGGCACAGGGCTGTTCCAGCCGCTGAACAATTTTTGCAGCTGGCTTTGCGTGGCCTTGGCGTCGAAGTCGCCGACCAGGGCGAAGCGGGCGTGGTTGGCGCCGTAGAACTGGCGGTGGAAGCGCTTGAGCTCGTCCAGCTTGGCGGCTTTCAGCTCGGCGGCGGCCTCGTCCAGCGTCGGGCGGTAGCGCAGATCGCCCTTGCGATAGATGTTGAGCGCCTGGCCCACGGCCTGAGTGGCCATGGCCTGCGGCTCATTGCGCTGGGCGTCGATGGCGGTCAGTTCTTCCTTGCGCAGCAGCTCGAACTCGTGTTCCGGGAAGCTGGGCTGCTTGAGCAGGCCGGCGATCAGGTCCAGCAGCGCCGGCAGATGGGCGCGGGTGGTTTCAAAATCCACGCTGACTTCCTGACCAGAGCCGGAAACGCTGAGCTTGGCTTTCAGCTGATCCAGGCGATTGCTGATTTCGGCGCGGCTGAGCTTGCCGCTGCCGCGTTCCAGCATGTCGGCGGCGAGGCTGGGCACGGCGCCGCGGCCGAACAGGCTTTTCTCGTCGCCGAAGGCGAAGCTGAAACTGCCGTTGACGGTTTCGCCGCGGGTCTTCTTGGACAGCAGCGCCAGCTTGGCGCCGTTGGCGAGCGTGGTTTTCTCGGTGCGGGCGTCGATATTGGCCGGGCTGGGATCGAAGGCCTCGCCCTGGCTGATCGCGGCGCGGCCCTTGTAGCCGTCCACCAGCTTGGCCACGTCCGGCGTGGCCGGGATCACACTGCGGTCCGGCTTGGCGGTGGGCACGAACTGGCCGTAGGTGCGGTTGGACGGCTTGAAGTAGTTTTCGGCGGCCCGCTCCACGTCCTTGACGCTCAGCGCCTCGATGCGGTCGCGGGTCAGGAAGAACAGGCGCCAGTCGCCCTTGGCGATGGCCTCGGACATCTCCACCGCCAGCTGCTGCGGATCGTTCAGGGTCTTGTCGATGTCGTTGAGCAGGCTGGTCTTGGCGCGCTTGAGTTCGGCCTCGGTCACCGGCTTGCTCTTGAAGCCTTCGATGGCGGCGAGCAGCGCCTGGCGCGCGTCGGCCAGTTTTTGGCCCTTGTTCAGCTCTGCCCAGAAGATGATGTAGCCGGGTTCGGCCAGCGCGAACGGCCAGGCCTCGACGCCGACAGCTTTCTTTCCGCCCACCAGCGCCTGATACAGCCGGCCGTTGGGGGTGCTGGCCAGGATGTCGGCCAACACGAGGAGGGCGGCCGCGTCCGGGTGGCTGCCAGCGGAGATCGGGTACAGCACGGCGGCCAGTTGGGTGTCGCCGACGCGCTCCACCGTCAGTTCGCGCGCGCCGTCGCGCTGCGGCTCCTCGGTCCAGGTGGGCGTCAGCTGGCGCTGCGGCTTGGCGATCTTGCCGAAGGCCTGCCGGACGACGGCCAGCGTCGCCGCCGGGTCGAACTTGCCGCTGATCATCAGCACCGCGTTGTCCGGCTGGTAGTACTTGCGGTAGAAGGCCTGCAGATTGTCGATGCGGACCTTTTCCACGTCCGAGCGCGCGCCTATGGTGTTGTGGCCGTAGTTGTGCCAATCGTAGCTGACCGCGGTCATCTGCTTCCACAGCACGCGGCGGGGATTGTTTTCCCCCATCTCCATTTCATTGCGCACCACCGAGAACTCGGTGTCCAGATCGCTACTGGCGATCTTGCTGTTGACCATGCGGTCTGCTTCCATCTCCAGCGCCCAGCGAAGGTTTTCGTCGTTGGCCGGGAAGGTTTCGTAGTAGTTGGTGCGATCCAGGAAGGTGGTGCCGTTGAACTGCATGCCGCGCTTGCCCAGTTCCTGCATCAGATTGCCGCTGCTGGGCGTGCCCTTGAACAGCATGTGTTCCAGCAAGTGGGCCATGCCGGTTTCGCCGTAGCTTTCGTGACGGCTGCCCACCAGATAGGTGATGTTGACGGTGGTGGTGGGCTTGGAGGCGTCCGGCGCCAGCAGGACGCGCAGGCCGTTGGGCAGCCGGTATTCGGTGACGCCTTCCACGCTGGTGTAGGCTTGCAGCTGGCTTTGGCTGGCGACGACGGGTTCGGCGGCGATGGCCGGCAGGGCGTGGCCCAGGGACAGGGCGAGCAGCAGGCTCAGGATCTTGATGCGCATGCGGTGGCGTTTCCTCTGGCATGAATGCGGGATGGCGGCGTGCGATGGCGCCGGAATGCTATAGGCTTGCGATTTTGCCTGCGTTCGTCAAGTCGGAAACCTTCCGGGCATGACGTAAGTCTGGGGCAAACAGGGGTAGGCCGCCGCGGCGGGGCATTGGTTCCCGCCATGGAACTCAGAGCCTGTTTACGATCTCGCGAGCAAGAGCGAGACAAGGCGGAAATGACCGAAGAAGCGGAATGTACATACGGTACATGAGCATTCTGAGGTCATTTCCAACGCCGTATCGCCGAAGCGCAGCAGATCGTAAACAGGCTCTCAGCGTTTTAGATTGCTGATGCTCATCAGCATGCCCATGCCGACGAACAAGGTGACGGTGGCGGTGCCTCCGTAGGACATGAAGGGCAGCGGCACGCCCACCACGGGCAGGATGCCGGACACCATGCCCATGTTGACGAAGGCGTAGACGAAGAAGGACAGAGTGATGGAGCCGGCCATCAGCCGGCCGTACAGCGTTTGCGCGCTGGCGGTGATCATCATCGCGCGGCTGAGCACCAGCAGATAGAGCACCAGCAGAAGCACATTGCCGGCCAGGCCGAACTCCTCCGAGTACACGGCGAAGATGAAGTCCGTGGTCCGCTCCGGGATGTAATCGAGGTGGGTCTGAGTGCCGTTGAGCCAGCCTTTGCCCCAGGGGCCGCCGGAGCCGATGGCGATCATGGACTGGATGATGTGGTAGCCGTCGCCCAGCGGGTCGGTGGTGGGGTCTATCATGGTCAGCACCCGGCGGCGCTGGTAGTCGTGCAGCAGGTTCCAGACGATGGGCAGGCTGGCGGCGCCCAGGCCGATGCCGGCGAAGATCACTTTCCAGGGCAGGCCGGCGAAGAAAAGCACGAACAGGCCGGCGGCGGCGATCAGCAGCGTGGTGCCCAGATCCGGCTGCTTCAGCACCAGCGCGCTGGGCACGGCCATCAGCAAGGCGGCCACCAGGTAGTGCCACCAGCGCATTGATAGTTCGTATTTCTGGAAGAACCAGGCCAGCATCATCGGCAACGCGATCTTCATGATCTCGGACGGCTGGATGCGGGTAATGCCCAGTTCCAGCCAGCGGGTGGAGCCGTTGACGGTGACGCCCTTGAAGTGGACGGCCAGCAGCAGCAGCACGCCCAGCCCGTAGATGGGCGGCGCGAAGTTCATGATGCTTTGCGGCCGCATGCGGGCGATGATCCACATGATGATCAGCGACAGGCTGGTGTAGATCAGCTTGTTGTCTATCTTGTCGAAGGACTGGTTGTTGGCCGAATACAGCAGCACCATGCTGACCACGAAGATCATGCCCAGGAACAGCATCAGCCAGCCGTCCAGCGGTTCTTGGATCTGTTGCCAGACGCGTTTAATTAGAGAGGTCTGCATTGTCGTTGGCGGTGTCGGTGGGCATGGTCTTCAGTGTGCCTTCGATGTCTTTCGGCACCTTGCCCAGCAAGTAGTAATCGAACAGCGCGCGCACGATGGGCGCGGCGGCGGCGGCGCCGAAGCCGGCGTTCTCCACGATCACCGCCACGGCGATGCGGGGCTTGTCCACCGGGGCGAAGGCGATGAACCAACTGTGGTCGCGGTATTGCTCGGCCAGGGCGGAGGCGTTGTACTTGGCGCCTTGTTTGATTTGCACGACTTGGGCGGTGCCGGTCTTGCCCGCCATCGAGTACTGCAGGCCCACGCCCAGCCGCGCGCCGGTGCCGCGCGTCATCACGCCCTCCATGCCGCGCTTCACGTATTCGAAGTTTTCCTGCTTGAACGGAATCTGGCGGATGGGCATCGGTTCGATGATGCGCGCCTTGCCGCTGCGGGTGTCCACCACTTGCTGCACCAGGTGTGGCTTGAACACCTGGCCGTCGTTGGCGAGGATGGCGGTGGCGTTGGCCATTTGCAGCGGGGTGTAGGCGTTGAAGCCCTGGCCGATGCCGATGCTGACCACGTCGGCCGGATACCAGCGGCGGAATTCCTCTTTGTAGCGGGAGAAGCGGCGCGCCTTCCATTCCTTGGACGGCAGCACGCCGATGGACTCGCCGTCCAGGTCGATGCCGCTCTTGCTGCCCAGGCCGAACTGCGCCAGCGCAGGGTGGATCTTGTCTATGCCCATGTCCCAGGCCAGCTTGTAGAAGAAGGTGTCGCTGGAGACTTCGATCGCGCGCTGCAGATTGATCATGCCGTTGCCGGCCTTCTTGCTGTCGCGGAACTGGTGGCTGGAGCCGGGCAGGGTGAAGTAGCCGGGCGCCGGGCGGATGTCGCGCATGCCGATGGCGTGGTTCTCCAGCGCCGCCATCGCCATGAAGGGCTTGAAGGTGGAGCCGGGCGGGTAGGTGCCGCGCAGCGCGCGGTTGATCATCGGCTTCTGCCAGTCGTTGTTCAGATTGGTCCAGGTCTGGGTGTCGATGCCGTCGATGAACAGATTGGGGTCGAAGCCCGGCTTGGACAGGAAGGCGAGCACGCCGCCGGTGGACGGCTCTATCGCCACCAGCGCGCCGCGGCGGTTGCCGAACAATTTGTCCGCCATTTCCTGCAGGCGGATGTCCAGCGCCAGCTTCAGGGTATTGCCGTTGACCGGCGGCGTGCGGCGCAGCGAACGCACCGCGCGGCCGCCGGAGTCGGTTTCCACCTCCTCGAAGCCGACTTTGCCGTGCAGGTCGTCCTCGTACACCGCTTCCAGACCGGTCTTGCCTATGTAGTTGGAGCCCTTGTAATTGGCGGTTTTTTCTTCCTCTTCCAGCCGCTCCTTGTCGCGCTGGTTGATGCGGCCGATGTAGCCGAGCACATGGCTGGTCATTTCCTTGAACGGATAGTCGCGGAACAGCCGCGCCTTGACTTCCACGCCAGGGAAGCGCCAGGCCTGGGCGGCGACCCGAGCGGCCTCTTCCTCGCTGAGCTTGGTTTTCAGCGGGATGGATTCGAAGTTTTTGCTTTCAGTCAGCAGGCGTTTGAACTGGCGCTCGTCACGCGGGGTGATCTCCACCAACTTGCGCAGCTCGGCCTCGGTGGCGGCCAGGTCCGGGATCTTGCTGGGCGTCAGCTCCAGCGTGTAGGCGGAGTAGTTCTGCGCCAGCACCACGCCGTTGCGGTCCAAAATCAGGCCGCGGTTGGGCAGGATGGGCACCAGCGAAATGCGGTTGTTCTGAGCCAGCGTGGAAAAGTGTTCGTGCTGCAGCACTTGCAGCCAGATGAAACGCGTGAGCAATACCAGAAACATCAGCACGATCAACGCGTAAGCGACGATCAAGCGCAGCTGGAACTGGCTGTCTTCGGCCTGCGGGTTCTTGAAACGGGTGGGTTGAGGCATGGACGGTCCGCGGCGCTACACCGCGTTGTGGCGGTAGGGCATCAGCATCAGCTTGGTCAGCAACGGCCATAGCAGGGCGCCGATCAAGGGCGGCAGGAAGTAACCCCAGCCGACGAAGGCGGAGCCGGTGAGCATGCGCACCACCACCATGATGATCTGGTTGGTCAGCAACAGGCCCAGCACCACCAGCGTTTGCTGGCCCAGGTTGAACATCACCACCTGGCGCTGGCGCGCCAAGGCCAGATAGGCTGTGATCGAATAGGCCAGCGCGTGCTGGCCGAACAATCCCGCGGTGGAGATGTCTGCCACCAGGCCCAGCAAGAAGGCGGTGCCGATATTGACCCGGCGCGGCTGGTTGATCACCCAGTACAGAATCAGCATGCCGATGAAATCCGGCAGCCAGCGCGTGCTGCCGTGCGGCAGCGGGATCAGTTCGATCAGGACGGCGAAGATGAAGGTGAACAGGATGAAGCGGCGCTTCACCGGTTTGAGCAGTTCCTTGGGGCGCTCGAACGTCATCGGGGCTTACTCCTCGGCGGCGGCTTTCTTGCCGCCCCTGCTCTTTTTGACGATGGGGGCCGGTTCCGGCGGGCGCGGCGGCGCCTGCTTTTCGCCCAGCACCAGCATGTAGCGGGTTTGCTGCACGCCGGCTAGCGGCGCGGTGGCGATGCGTGCGAAGGTGGCGCCTTGGTTTCGCTCCACCCGGGTCACGCGGGCCACCGGGATGCCGGCGGGATAAACGCCGTCCACTCCGGACGTGACGATGTGATCGCCGTCCTTGATGTCGGCGCTTTGCGGCAGATAGCGGATTTCCACGCCGCCGCCGTAGCCGTACAGGATGGCGCGCTGGCCGGTGCGGGCCACCATGACCGGCACCATCTGGTTCTTGTCTATGACCAGAGTGACTTCCGCGGTCAGCGGCTGCACCCGGGTGACTTGGCCTAGCAGGCCGGTGGCGTCCACGACCGGCTGGCCGGCCTTCAGGTTGGCGTCGCTGCCTTTGTCGATGATGATTTTGTAGGAAAACGGATCGCGGCCGGTATACAGCGTTTCGGCCATCTGCGCCTGTTGGTGATAGCTGGACTTGATGCCGTTTAGCTTGCGCACTTCGTCCAGTTCCCGTTGCAGGGTTTGCAGCCGCGACAGTTGCGCCGACATTTCCAGCTGGCGCACGCGCAAGGCGGTGTTTTCCTGTTTCAGTTCAGTTTGGGAGCTGAGAAAGTCGCTGACGTGGCGCATCGCCTGCGCGGGCATGTTCACCGCGCGCTGTACGGGGTAGAGCGCCAGCGAAGTGGCTTCGCGCGCCTGTTCCATCAGGCCGAAATAGCTGTCGCCGACCAGGAGCGCCACCGAGGCGGCCACGGCCATGGCCAAGCGCGCGCCGGGCGGCGGCCCGGAGCGGAAAAAGCTGGGGGTGTTGGCAAAGTCCATCGGCTCAGACCTCGCCCCTTGACACGGGGCGCTGTGCTTCAAAAACGGGCGCGCTTGCCGCGCGCCCGCCATCATCGCTTGCTTTACGAGCGGCCGCCGCCGCCGGAGCCGGGCTCAGGCGGACGGCGGCCGTTCCGGTTTAAGGGACGTTGGTGAAAATAGTGCCAATCTTGTCCATTTTCTCCAGCGCCTTGCCGGAGCCGCGCACCACGCAGGTCAGCGGTTCTTCGGCCACGAACACCGGCAGGCCGGTTTCTTCGGCCAGCAGGCGGTCGATGTCTTTCAGCAGCGCGCCGCCGCCGGTCAGCACCATGCCCTTGTCGGCGATGTCGGCGCCCAGTTCCGGCGGAGTTTGTTCCAGCGCGATCTTCACCGCGGACACGATCTGGTTCAAGGGTTCGGTCAGCGCTTCCAGGATTTCGTTGGACGACACGGTGAAGGCGCGCGGAATGCCTTCGGCCAGGTTGCGGCCCTTGACTTCCATTTCGCGCACCTCGGCGCCCGGGAAGGCGGAGCCGATGGTCTTCTTGATTTCTTCGGCGGTGGTTTCACCGATCAGCATGCCGTAGTTGCGGCGGATGTAGTTGATGATGGCTTCGTCGAACTTGTCGCCGCCGACGCGGACGGAGTTGGAATACACCACGCCGCCCAGCGAAATCACGCCGACTTCGGTGGTGCCGCCGCCGATGTCCACCACCATGGAACCGGTGGGTTCCTCAACCGGCAGGCCGGCGCCGATGGCGGCCGCCATCGGCTCTTCGATCAGTTCCACGCGGCGCGCGCCGGCGGCCAGCGCCGAGTCGCGGATCGCCTTGCGCTCCACCTGGGTGGAGCCGCAGGGCACGCAGATCACGATGCGGGGGCTGGCGGCGAAGAAGCGGTTGGGGTTCACCTTCTTGATGAACTGCTTGAGCATCTGTTCGGTGACGGTGAAGTCGGCGATTACGCCGTCCTTCATCGGGCGGATCGCCTGGATGCTGCCCGGGGTGCGGCCCAGCATGCGTTTGGCTTCCAGGCCCACGGCCAGGATGGATTTCTTGTTGGTGGGCGCGTCGCTGTGAATGGCGACAACCGAGGGCTCGTCCAGCACGATGCCTTTGGCGCGCATGTAGATGAGGGTGTTGGCTGTGCCAAGGTCAATGGCGAGGTCGTTGGAGAAGTATCCGGTCAGCGAACGAAACATTGGGCGATCCTGGTCAGTTTTCGTCATGTGGCGGACGCGCCGTCGCGTCCGCGTTTAATCTGTTGTTTGTTGTCTACTCGTACGACCCGAGTCTACCCGCCGCGTGGCAAAACGACGCTTGGCGCCCACTGGGCGACACCGGCTAAGCGGCTTCGCCCGGCTGGCCTTGCGCATCATTTTCCGACGCTGTGTCGGGTTGATGAGGCCTGCACGATCCGGCCCCGGCGCGGCGGCTTGCCGCCTGTCGGCCGCGCGGTGAAAGCGCTGCCGAAATAACGCCGTGGCGTGATGTCGATCTTGGGAGAATCAAGCGGGCTATGATACCCTATAACGCTTGAAATATTAAAGGTTTTGAACGAGGACACCATGTCGCTGACGCATCAGGATGTCGCACGAATTGCCAAGCTTGCCCGCATCAATGTCAATGAAGCGGAAATTGCCGCGACAAGCAAGCAACTCAATAATATTTTTGGCCTGATCGAACAGATGCAAGCGGTGAACACCGACGGCATCGAGCCGATGGCCCATCCGCAGGATGTCTCTTTGCGTTTGCGCGAAGATATCGTTACCGAAACCAATCAGCGCGAAGCTTTCCAGGCCGTGGCCCCGCAAGTGGAAAAGGGCTTGTTCCTGGTTCCCAAGGTCATCGAGTGATGCTCTGATTGCCTGCGCCGGTTTAGGTTCCCTCCCGCGCGGGAGGCCGGCGCCGGTCGCTGTCTGAAAGGACGGCGGCGCCATTCCCGGATAGCTAAAGATTCCATTTGAAATGACACAGTCTACTTTAAAGCAACTGTCGCGGCAGCTGGCGGCCAAGGAAGTCTCCAGCGTTGAGCTGGCCACCCAATATCTGGATCGGATCGAGGCGCTGAACCCGGCGCTCAACGCGCTGGTCACCGTCGACCGGGCCAAGACCCTGGCCGAAGCCGCGGCCGCCGACGCGCGCATCGCCGCCGGCGACGCCCATGCGCTGACCGGCGTGCCCATCATCCACAAAGATCTGTTCTGTCAGCAGGGCTGGAGAACCAGCTGCGGCTCCAAGATGCTGGACAACTTCGTGTCGCCTTACAGCGCTCACGTGGTTGAGCAATGCCAGGCCGCCGGCCTGGTGACGCTGGGGCGCGCCAATATGGACGAGTTCGCGATGGGTTCGTCCAACGAGAACTCCTTCTACGGCGCCGTGAAAAATCCCTGGGACCAGAAGGCGGTGCCGGGCGGCAGTTCCGGCGGTTCCGCCGCCGCCGTGGCCGCGCGGCTGACGCCGGTGGCCACCGCCACCGACACCGGCGGCTCCATCCGCCAGCCGGCTTCCCATTGCGGCGTTACCGGCATCAAGCCGACTTACGGCGTGGTGTCCCGATACGGCATGGTGGCCTACGCCTCCTCGCTGGACCAGGGCGGCCCGATCGCGCAGACCGCCGAGGACTGCGCGTTGATGTTGAATGTGATGGCCGGCTTCGACCAACGCGACTCCACCAGCCTGGAACGCGCCCGCGAAGACTACGCCCGCGATCTGAACCAGCCGCTGGCCGGCCTCAAAGTGGGCCTGCCGCGCGAATACTTCGCCGCCGGCCTGAGCGCCGACGTGGCGCGCGCCGTGGACGAGGCGGTGGCGGTGTTGAAGAAGCAGGGCGCGCAGGTGGTGGAAATCAGCCTGCCCAATACCGAGCTGTCCATTCCGGCTTACTACGTGATCGCGCCGGCCGAGGCCTCGACCAATTTGTCGCGCTACGACGGCGTGCGCTACGGTCATCGCGCCGCCGAGTACAAGGACCTGGTGGACATGTACGAGAAGACCCGCGCCGAAGGGTTCGGCAGCGAGGTCAAGCGCCGCATCCTGGTGGGCAGCTATGTGCTGTCGCACGGCTATTACGACGCCTATTACCTCAAGGCCCAGAAGATCCGCCGTCTGATCGCCAACGATTTCAAGGCCGCCTTCGAGCAGTGCGACGTGATTCTGGGGCCGGTGGCGCCGACCGCGGCCTTCGACATCGGCGCGATGAACGACGATCCGGTGCAGATGTATCTGTCCGACATCTACACGCTGTCGGTGAACCTGGCCGGTCTGCCGGGCATGAGCGTGCCAGCCGGCTTCAGCGCCAATGGCCGCCCTATCGGCTTGCAGATCATCGGCAATTACTTCGGCGAAGCGAAGATGTTGAACGTCGCGCATCAGTTCCAGTTGGCCACCGATTGGCATAGCCGCGCGCCGGTGCTGTGAAGCCAGCCGCTGCGCAACGCGAATACGACGTTGGGCGCGCTTGCCGTACTTAAATGTACTGCTTGCGCGCGCCTTGTCTTCAAGCGCCGCTCGCAGGCCGGCTAAGTTTACGTTTACGAGGGCGGCGTTTTAGCTCCGTCCTGGCATCAAAAAGGATTTTCCGACCATGAAATGGGAAGTCGTCATCGGTATCGAGGTGCATGTGCAGCTCAATACCGTCTCCAAGATTTTCTCCGGCTCCAGCACCGCCTTCGGCGCCGAGCCGAACACTCAGGCCTCCGCGGTGGAACTGGCCTTCCCCGGCGTGTTGCCGGTGCTGAACAAGGCCGTGGTGGACAAGGCCATCCGCCTGGGCTTGGCGCTGAACGCCAAGATCAACCAGAAAAACGTGTTCGCGCGCAAGAACTACTTCTATCCGGACCTCCCCAAGGGCTACCAGATCAGCCAGATGGACCTGCCTATTGTTGAGCACGGCCAGCTGAAAATCCTGGTGGGCGAGCAAGAGAAGGTGATAGGCGTGACTCGCGCCCATATGGAAGAGGACGCTGGCAAGAGCCTGCACGAAGACTTCCATGGCCTGTCCGGCATCGACCTCAACCGCGCCGGCACGCCGCTGCTGGAAGTAGTGTCCGAACCGGACATGCGCTCGGTGGACGAGGCGTTGGCCTATGTCAAGGCGCTGTACGCGCTGGTGACCTGGCTGGGCATCTGCGACGGCAATATGCAGGAAGGCAGCTTCCGCATGGACGTCAACGTGTCGGTGCGCCCGGAGGGGCAGAAGGAATTCGGCACCCGCCGCGAGATCAAGAACCTTAACTCCTTCCGCTTCCTGGAGCAGGCCGCCAAGTACGAAATCCAGTGGCAGATCGACACCCTGGAAGACGGCGGCAAAGTGCAGCAGGCCACCGTGCTGTTCGACCCGGATACCGGCGAGACCCGGATGATGCGCAGCAAGGAAGACGCGCATGATTACCGCTACTTCCCGGACCCGGACCTGCTGCCGGTGCGTATTTCCGACGAGCAGATCGCCCGCATCCGCGGTGAGATGCCGGAGCTGCCGGCGGCGATGCAAGTCCGTTTGGCCGAGACCTACGGCGTGTCCGCCTACGACGCAGCGCTGCTGACTTCCAGCCTGGCCCTGGCTCAGTACTTCGAAGCCGCGGCCAAGGCCTCCGGTCAGGGCAAGCTGGCCGCCAACTGGATCAATGGCGAGATCGCCGCGCGGCTGAACCGCGACGGCAAGGAGATCGCCGATTGCCCGATTTCGGCCGAGCGTCTGTCCGGCCTGATCGCGCGCATCGCCGACAACACCTTGTCCAGCAAGCTGGCCAAGCAGGTGTTCGACGCCTTGTGGGACAGCGAACTCTCCGCCGACGACATCATCGAGCGCGACGGCCTGAAGCAGGTGTCCGACGTCGGCGCCATCGAGAAGATGGTGGAAGAAGCGATCGCCGCCAATCCCAAGGCGGTGGAAGAATTCCGCGCCGGCAAGGAAAAGGCGCTCAACGCCTTGGCCGGTCAGGTGATGAAGGCTTCCAAGGGCAAGGCCAACCCGGCCCAGGTGCAGGATATTCTGCGACAGAAGCTGGCCTAATCCGGCGGAACTCCGGGACGGCGGCGCCGAATGTGGCGCCGCCGTCCTGTTTTTGTGTTGCGGCGCGGCAAGTGGTCTTGCATTGGACTGTCCTTGGAAATATTCCCAGGCCCGGGGTGTGGTGTTTCGGGAATAGTTCGAGTGTTAACAGCTCACTTTGACTGATGTTTTTAAGCCTCTGATTTGACAAGGAATCCGCTTTTTGCGCTGTCCGCTAAGTCATTGTCTCAAAAGGTGAATTAGAACTTCTCGATGTTGACCGTGGAGAAGTTCTTTCTTATAGTGGCGGAAAGTGGGGCGAAGTGGGTGAAAGTGGGGCATTTGCCCCAGGGGGCGACGGCCCCTTAGGTTTATTCGGTCAGCGGGCTCGAAATCATGATTGGTGGTGTCAGCATCTTGTCTCTCGATAGCAAGGGGCGTTTGGCTATTCCGGCTAAACACCGCGAGACACTGCTGTCCGCTTTCGGGCACAAACTGGTCGTCACCCTCGAGTCCCAAGACCACTTGCTGATCTACCCCGAACCCAACTGGCGTCCGGTCGAAGCCCGTCTGTTAGCCCTTCCCACCGGCAATCCCACTCTGAAACGTTACCAGCGCCTCGTGCTCGGCCACGCGGAAACGCTGGAAATGGACAGTGCCGGACGCATTCTGCTGCCCGCGCGCTTGCGCGATCTCACCGGACTCGACAAAGACGTCGCGCTGGTGGGCATGGGCAACCGCTTCGAGCTGTGGAACGCAGAGGAATGGGACAGCCAGACCGCTGACGCCCTGGCCATCGATCAAACCGATCTGGCCCAACACCTTGGAGACTTTACGCTGTGAGCACCACCCCTTTCGTGCACCTGACGGTGCTCTTGACCGAAGCGGTCGACGCGCTTGCCATCCGGCCGGATGGCACCTACGTCGATTGCACTTTCGGTCGAGGTGGCCACAGCCGCTTGATCCTGTCACGACTGGGGCCGCAAGGCCGCCTGATCGCCTTCGACAAGGATCCCGAAGCCATCGCCGTGGCCACGCGGCTGGCGGAGGAAGACCCGCGCTTTCAGATCGTGCACAACGGTTTTGAAGCGCTGGGGCAGGAACTGGACCGCCTGGGCGTGCCCCAGGTGGATGGCGTGTTGATGGATCTGGGCGTGTCCTCGCCGCAGATCGACGACGGGCGGCGCGGTTTCAGTTTCCGTTTCGACGCGCCCCTGGACATGCGTATGGATACCACCCGCGGCATCACCGCGGCCGAATGGTTGGCGACGGCAGACGAGGCCGATATCAGAGAGGTCATCAAGACTTATGGTGAAGAGCGGTTTGCTCGCAAGATCGCAGCAGCCATTGTTGCGCAAAGGGCTGACGCCCCCCTCCAGACCACGCGTGAGCTCGCCGTGCTCGTTGGGCAAAACGTCCGTACTCGGGAACCGGGTCAGGACCCCGCAACGCGTACCTTCCAAGCGATCCGGATCTTTGTGAACCGCGAGCTGGACGAACTCAAGGCGGTGCTGCCGCAGGCGGCGCGCCGCCTGGCGGAAAACGGCCGTCTGGCGGTGATCAGCTTCCATTCGCTGGAAGACCGCATCGTCAAGCAATACCTGCGCGACGCCAGCAGCGAGGAAAAGCTGCCGGCTTGGGCGATGGTGCGTGCTTCCGACATGGCGCAGCCGCCGATGTCCACCGTGGGCAAGCCGGTGCGCGCGGGCGATGAGGAGGTGCGCGCCAATGCGCGCTCCCGCAGCGCCATCATGCGCGTGGCCGAACGCACCGCCGCGCCGTGGCGGGAGATCGACGCATGAACAAGCTCAACGCGATACTGCTGGTCATCGTGGTGCTGTCCGCCTGGTCGGTGGTCACCTCGACCCATGTGTCGCGCAAGCTCTACAGCGATTTGCAGAAAGAACGCAAATCCGCCCAGCAGCTGGAGATCGAGTTCGGACAGCTGCAGCTGGAGCAGAGCACTTGGGGCGCGCATGCGGTGATTGAGAAAGCCGCGTCCAGCCGCCTCGACATGCATACCCCGGATCCGCGTCAGATCCAGGTGGTTTCACCTGGAAAGGGGATGTGATGCGCACTTACTCCCCGCGCCACCAGCAACGCATCCCGGATGCCAGCCCCGCGCTGCGAATGAAGCCGGGCCGCGTGCGTTTCGTGCTGCTCATGCTGGCGCTGTTGTTCCTGGCGCTGATCGGCCGCGCGGTTTACCTGCAAGTGATGCAGCAGGATTTTCTGCAGAACCAGGGCGAGGCCCGTTTCCGCCGTGCGCTGACGCTGGAGGCCAACCGCGGCGTGATCACCGATCGCAACGGCGAACCGCTGGCGATCAGCTCGCCGGTGCAGACCATCTGGGCCAGCCCGGCGGACATGGAGCCGGTGCCGCCGGCCAAGCTGCGCGAACTGGCGGCGATGCTGGATCTGTCGCCGGAAGAGTTGTCGGCCAAACTGTCCGACCGCAAGAAAGAATTTGTTTACATCAAGCGCCAGATCAGCCCGGAGTTGGCCGACAAAGTAATGGCGCTGGGCGTGCCCGGCATCGCCAAGCAGCAGGAATTCCGCCGTTTCTACCCGGCCGGCGAGATTGTGTCTCACATCATCGGCTTCACCGGCGTGGACGGCAAAGGCCAGGAAGGCGTGGAACTGGCGCGCGAGAAGATGCTGGCCGGCAAGGATGGCCGCCGCGTGGTGCTGAAGGATCGCCGCGGCCACATCATTGAAGACGTCGCCGCCATCGAGCCGCCGCGAGACGGCCAGAAGCTGGCGTTGGCGGTGGATCACCGCATCCAGTATTTGGCTTACCGCGAGCTGAAGGCGGCTGTGGAGCTTAACAAGGCCAAGGCGGGCAGCGTGGTGGTGCTGGATGCCCACACCGGCGAACTGCTGGCGCTGGCCAACTATCCGTCGTTCAACCCCAACAACCGCAGCGGTGTGACGCCGGAAATGATGCGCAACCGCGGCGTGATCGACCTGTTCGAGCCGGGTTCGACGATGAAGCCGCTGTCCATCGCGCTGGCGCTGGAAAACGGCAAGGCCGGCCTCAACACGGTGCTGGACACCCACACTTACATGATAGGCCCGGCCACCATCCGCGACGTGGCGCCGCGCCCCAGCCTGGACATCCTCGGCATCATCCAGAAATCGTCCAACGTCGGCACCAGCAAGCTGGCGCTGATGAGCTCGCCGGAACAAACCTGGAAGCATTACGACGCGCTGGGCTTCGGCCGCGCGCCGGAAACCGGCTTCCCCGGCGAGGCCGGCGGCCGGCTGCGAGACTGGCACAACTGGCGGCCCATCGAGCAGGCGACGATGTCCTTCGGCTACGGCATCTCGGTCAGCCTGATCCAGATGGCGCGCGCCTACACCGTGTTCGCCAACGACGGCGTGATGCTGCCTATCTCGCTGTACAAGACCAATACGCCGATGCCGGGCAAACGCGTGCTGGCGGAAAAGACCGCGCATGAAATGCGCGACCTGCTGATCGCCAACAGCCAGCCGGGCGGCGGCGCAGTAGGCGGCCGCATCATCGGTTACAGCATCGGCGGCAAAAGCGGCACCGCGCGCAAGCTGGAGGGCCGCACTTACGTGGCCAACAAGCACCGCGCGCTGTTCATGGGCTTCGCGCCGGGCAAATCGCCGCGCGTGATTGTGTCGGTGATGATAGACGAGCCCTCCGCGGGCAAATATTACGGCGGCGCGGTGGCTGCGCCGGTGTTCTCGCAGATCGCCGGCGGCGCGCTGCGAGTGCTGAACGTGCAGCCGGACGAGCCCTCCAACAACACTTTATTGCCGGAATCCACCCCGGTGCCGGTGGATTTTTGATCAAATCATGAAAAGCCGTTTGACCCCCATGCCGGATTGGAATCCGGCCGACATCAAGCAGTTGGGACTGCCCGTCAAGCGGGTGGAGACCGACAGCCGCCGCGTGCTGCCCGGCGACGTGTTCCTGGCGTGCCCCGGCCTGCATTCCGACGGCCGCGACTACATCCAGGCCGCGCTGGCGAAAGGCGCGGCCGCGGTGTTGTGGGACGATGCCGGCGGCTTCGCCTGGAACCCGCTGTGGCAAGCGCCCAATCTGCCGGTGCCGCATCTGCGCGACCGCATCGGCATGCTGGCGGCCGAGGTCTACGGTTACCCCAGCCGCGCGCTGCGCGTAATCGGCATCACCGGCACCAACGGCAAGACTTCTATTTCCCATTGGCTGGCGCAGGCTTTTTCGCTGCTGGGCCAGAAGGCGGCGCTGATCGGCACCGTCGGCAATGGTTTTTACGGCGAACTGACCGAAACGACCCACACCACGCCGGACCCGGTGACCATTCAGCAGAAACTGGCTGAATACCGCCGTCAGGGCGCGCATGTGGTGACGATGGAGGTATCCAGCCACAGCCTGGATCAAAGCCGCGTCAACGGCGTGGACTTCGCCACGGCGGTGCTGACTAATCTGACTCGCGATCATCTGGACTATCACGGTTCGATGGAAGCCTACGGCGAATCCAAGAAGAAGCTGTTTTTCTGGGAAGGCCTGAAACACGCGGTGATCAACGCCGACGATGAATTCGGCAGGCAATTGGCCGCCGAAATCGATCCGGCCCAGACCCAAGTGGTGACTTACGGCCTGGAGCAAGGCGATGTGCGTCCGCTGGCGCTGGCCGCGACGCTGGACGGCCTGCAACTGACGGTGACCACCCCCTGGGGCATCGCCGATGTGCGCACCGGCTTGGTGGGACGCTTCAACGCCGCTAATCTGCTGGCCTGTCTGGCCACCTTGTGCGTCAACGGCGTCAGCCTGCGCGACGCCGCCGCGGTGATGGCGCGCATCCAGCCGGCGCGAGGCCGCATGCAGAGCGTGGGCGGCGCGCACGAGCCGCTAGTGGTGATCGACTACGCCCACACCCCGGACGCGCTGGAAAAAGCCTTGTCCACTTTGGCCGAGATTCGCCCGGAAGGCGGCCGCCTGTTCTGCGTGTTCGGCTGCGGCGGCGACCGCGATCCGGGCAAGCGCCCGATGATGGGCGCCATCGCCGAGAAAATCGCCGACGTGGCGGTGCTGACCAGCGACAACCCGCGCACCGAAGACCCGCAAGCCATTCTGCGCGACGTGCTCGCCGGCATGCAGCGGCCCGGCCATGTCGAAGTCGACCGCGAAGCCGCCATCCATTGGGCGGTGAGCCAGGCGCGCGCCGGCGACGTGGTGCTGGTGGCCGGCAAGGGGCATGAGGAATATCAGGACATCGCCGGCGTCAAACGGCCGTTCTCCGACTTCCGCGTGGCGGAAGAGGCGCTGACCGCTTGGGGGGAACGCGCATGATGACGCTGCTGCAGGCCGCCGAACTGGCCCGGGGCGCATTGAGCGGCCCGGACGGCGACATCCTGCGCGTAGTGACCGATAGCCGCGAGGCCGGTCCCGGCGATCTGTTCGTCGCCTTGAAGGGCGAACGCTTCGACGCCCACGACTTCGTCGCCGAGGTTGTCGCCAAGGGCGCGGCCGCGCTGGTGCGCGCGGATTTTGACTTGCCCGGCGCCAGCCTGATCCGCGTCGACGATACCCGGCTGGCCCTGGGCCGGCTGGCTTCCGGCTGGGCGCTGCGCCAAGCGGCGCTGCGCATTGGCGTCACCGGTTCCAACGGCAAGACCACGGTCAAGGAAATGCTGGCGGCGATTCTGCGTCGCCACGCCGGCGCCGACGCGGTGCTGGCCACCGCCGGCAACTTCAACAACGACATTGGCCTGCCGCTGACCCTGCTGCGCCTGACGCCGGAGCATCGCTACGCGGTGCTGGAGATGGGCATGAACCATCACGGCGAGCTTAGCTATCTGACCGGTCTGGCCCGGCCGCATGTCGCACTGGTCAATAACGCGATGCGTGCCCATTTCGGCTATTTCGGCTCCACCGAGGAGGTGGCGCGCGCCAAGGCGGAAATCTTCGAAGGCCTGGATGAGGGCGGTGTGGCGGTGTTGAACGCCGATGACGCCAATCTGGCGCTGTTCCGCCGCGCGGCGGACGGCCATCGCCAGATCGCCTTCGGTCTGAACCCCGAAGCCGATGTTCACGCCGTCGACATCGAGCTGGGCGCCTTGAACAGCCGCTTCACACTGCGCTGCGCCGACGGCGAGCGGC
The DNA here is from genome assembly GCF_009936155.1 of Chromobacterium haemolyticum. Classification (NCBI taxonomy): domain Bacteria; kingdom Pseudomonadati; phylum Pseudomonadota; class Betaproteobacteria; order Neisseriales; family Chromobacteriaceae; genus Chromobacterium; species Chromobacterium haemolyticum. The sequence continues at coordinate 278,526 of NZ_AP019312.1, forward strand.
GGATAGAACTGCCGGCGCCGGGCGAACACAATGTGCGCAACGCGCTGGCCGCCGCCAGCCTGGCGCTGGCCGCCGGCGTGCCGCTGGACGACATCGCCGCCGGTCTGACGGCCTTCGGCGGGGCCAAGGGCCGTTTGCAGCTCAAGCAAAGCCCGCGCGGCTTGAGCGTGATCGACGACAGTTACAACGCCAACCCGGACTCGATGAAGGCCGGAATCGACGTGCTGACGCGCTTGCCCGCGCCGCGCTGCTTCGTGATGGGCGACATAGGCGAATTGGGCGAAGCCGCCGATGCGCTGCACGCGGAAGTGGGCGAGTACGCTCAGGCGCGCGGCATTGATCTGCTGCTGACCTTGGGCGAAGCCTCGCGTCACGCCGCCGTCGCTTGCGGCGCGGGCGGCAAACATTTTGATTCGATTGACGAGTTGTACGAGTTTCTCGACCGGCAGTTGCCGTCGGGTGCCTCCGTTCTGGTCAAGGGGTCGCGCTTCATGCGCATGGAACGGGTGGTGGAACACCTGATGCAACAATTTAGAGAGGAACAATAACGTGCTGCTCTGGCTGGCTGAAATGCTGGGCTCCCACATCCGGGCCTTCAACGTCTTCAACTACATCACGCTGCGCGCGGTGATGGCGGCGCTGACCGCGCTGGCGATCTCGCTGCTGCTGGGGCCGTGGGTGATCCGCAAACTGACCGAGCTCAAAGTGGGCCAGGCGGTGCGCAACGATGGCCCGCAAACCCATCTGGTCAAGGCCGGCACCCCGACCATGGGCGGCTCGTTGATCCTGCTGGCCATCGGCCTGACCACGCTGCTGTGGGCGGACCTGTCCAATAAATACGTGTGGCTGCTGCTGGCGGTGATGTTCGGCACCGGCGCGCTGGGTTTTTACGACGATTGGCGCAAGGTGGTGTACAAGGACCCGAAAGGGGTGTCCGCCAAGTTCAAGATGGTCTGGCAGTCCGCCATCGCCATCGGCGCCGGCGTGTTCCTGATCGCCACCGCCAAGCTGCCGGCGTCCACCGAGCTGATCGTGCCTTTCGTCAAGACCATCTCCTATCCGCTGGGCGCGATCGGTTTCTGCATCCTGACCTATTTCGTCATCGTAGGCACTTCCAACGCGGTGAACCTGACCGATGGCCTGGACGGCCTGGCGGCCTTGCCCACCGTTCTGGTGGCGGCCGGTCTGTCCATCTTCGCCTATGTCGCCGGCCACGCGGTGTTTTCCAAATACCTGGGCCTGCCCTTCATTCCCGGCGCCCACGAGGTGGTGGTGTTCTGCGCGGCGATGTGCGGCGCCTGCCTGGGGTTCTTATGGTTCAACGCCTATCCAGCCCAGGTGTTCATGGGCGACGTCGGCGCGCTGGCGCTGGGCGCGGCGCTGGGCACCGTGGCGGTGATTGTGCGTCAGGAAATCGTGCTCTTGATCATGGGCGGCCTGTTCGTGATGGAAGCGCTGTCCGTGATGATCCAGGTGGCTTCGTTCAAGCTCACCGGCAAGCGGGTGTTCCGCATGGCGCCGCTGCATCACCACTATGAATTGAAAGGCTGGAAGGAAACGCAAGTGGTGGTGCGTTTCTGGATCATCACCATGATGCTGGTGCTTGCCGGCCTGTCCACCATCAAGCTGCGTTGAGGAAGAACATGGATTACGCGAATCGTCACGTCGTGGTGGTGGGCTTGGGAGGCTCGGGCCTGGCGGCCGCGCGCTACCTGGCCGCGCACGGCGCGCGCGTGAGCGTGGCCGACGCAAAACCGTCGGCCGAGCGCGTGGCCGAACTGCGCGCCTTCCTGCCGCAGGCGGAAGTGCGCGGCGGCGACTTCAACGAACAGACCTTCGCCGACGCCGACCTGCTGGTGCTGAGTCCGGGCGTGCCGCTGAAGAACCCGGCCGTCGCCGCCTTCCGCCAAGCCGGCGGCGAGGTGATAGGCGATATCGAAGTGCTGGCGCGCGCGATTCGCGGCGACGGCAGCAAGGTGATCGCCATCACCGGCTCCAACGGCAAGAGCACAGTCACCAGCCTGGCCGGCCATCTGTGCGCCGTAGCCGGCCTGGACGTGGTGGTGGCCGGCAATATCGGTCTGGCGGTGCTGGAAGCGCAGCTGGAGCGCGAGCAAAGCGGCAAGCGTCCGGACGTGTGGGTGCTTGAACTGTCCAGCTTTCAGCTGGAATCCACTTACAGCCTGGAGGCCGACGCGGCCACGGTGCTGAACATTTCCGAGGACCACCTCGACCGTTACGACGACCTGCTGGACTACGCCCACACCAAGACCCGGGTGTTCCATGGCGCCGGCGTCCAGGTGCTGAACCGCGACGACGCGCTGGTGCGCGCGATGGTGCGGCCCGGCCGCGCGGTCAAATGGTTCTCGCTGACAAAGAATGCCGCATTCGCGTTGCAGCAGGATGACGGCAGCTACTGGCTGAGCCTGGACGGAGAGCGGGCCTTCGATTGCGCCGAAATGCGTCTGCAGGGCCTGCACAACGCCGCCAACGCGCTGGCCGCGCTGGCTTTGTGCGAAGCCGTGGGCGCGCCGCGCGCGGCGCTGCTGCAAGGGCTGAAAACCTTCCAGGGTCTGGAACATCGCGTCGAACTGGTAGACGAAATCGGTTCGGTTGCGTTTATCGATGATTCCAAGGGCACCAATGTCGGCGCCACCGAGGCGGCCCTGAACGGCATGACCCGTCCGGTGGTGTTGATCGCCGGCGGTGACGGCAAGGGACAGGACTTCGCGCCGCTGGCGCCGGCCTGCCGCCGCATCGCCCGCGCCGTGCTGTTGATTGGCCGCGACGCCGGCAAGATTCGCGCCGCGCTGGCCGCCACCGGCCTGCCGCTGCAGGACTGCGCGACGCTGGAAGAAGCCACCCGCCGCGCGGCGGAACTGGCGCGGCCCGGCGACGTGGTGCTGCTGTCGCCAGCCTGCGCCAGCCTGGACATGTTCCGCAACTACGCGCATCGCGCCCAGGTGTTCATCGACGCCGTGCGCGAGCTGAAGGCGCGGCAAGCGGAGGCGACGCGGCCATGATCGTGCACGGAGCCCGGCGCTACGCCGCCATCAAGCCGTTCGACGAAGCGCTGTCCTGGGCGCTGGCCCTGCTGTTGTCGATCAGCCTGGTAATGGTGTACTCGGCGTCCATCGCTTACGCCGAGGCCGACGCGGCCACGCACAACCGTTACTTCTATCTGATCCGTCACATGATCTTCATGACGATAGGGCTGAGCGCGGCCTATATCGCCTTCCAGATTCCAACGGCGTTTTGGCAGAAGTACTCCGGCAAGATTTTTCTGATTGGGCTGGTATTGCTGGTGCTGGTGCTGATTCCCGGCATCGGCAAGATGGTCAACGGCTCGCGGCGCTGGATCAACTTGATCGTGTTGAACCTGCAGCCGTCCGAAGTGATGAAGTTCGCCACCGTGCTGTACGCGGCGGATTACACCGTGCGCAAGAGCCATCTGCTGCACAGCCTGAAAGAAGGCTTCGCGCCGATGTTCGCCGCCATGGTAGTGGTGGCCTTCCTGCTGCTGCGCGAGCCGGACTTCGGCGCGCTGATGGTGGTGATGAGCATCGCGATGGGCGTGCTCTTCCTCGGCGGCATCAATATGCGCATCTTTAGCGGGCTGGCGGTGATGGCGGTGGGCGCCATCGTGGTGCTGATCATCTCCTCGCCGTATCGCTTGAAGCGAGTGTTGGGCTTCATGGACCCGTGGGACGACCCGTACGGCAAGGGCTATCAGTTGTCGCACTCCTTGATCGCCATCGGTCGCGGCGAGTGGTTCGGCGTCGGTCTGGGCGGCAGCATAGAGAAGCTGTTTTACCTGCCGGAGGCGCATACCGACTTCATCATGGCGGTGATTTCGGAAGAGTTCGGTTTTGCCGGCATTTGCGTGGTGGTGGGTTTGTACGCCTGGATTGTGCGGCGCGCCTTCCACATCGGCGTGGAGTCGAAAAAGCTGGAGCGCTATTACCAGTCGCTGGTGGCGCAGGGTCTGGGCATCTGGCTCGGCATCCAGGTGTTTTTCAACATCGGGGTGAATATGGGCCTGCTGCCGACCAAGGGTTTGACCTTGCCGCTGATGTCCTTCGGCGGCTCGGCGATGTTGATGAATTTGATCGCGGTGGCGGTGCTGCTGCGGGTTGATTATGAAAACCGCCGCATCATGCGCGGCTACAAAGTGTAGCCGCGCATGAGCAGCGCTGTCAGGCGCGTGAGGGCGTAAGCCCGTAGGTGGCGGTTTCTGCGAGCCCGAAGGGCGAAGCAAAAACCGGCGCATGATGCGCGGCAACGAGAGTTAACGGAACGGATTAGAGATGGCGAATCGCACGGTCATGGTGATGGCGGCTGGTACGGGTGGACACATCGTCCCCGGCCTTGCCGTGGCCAAGGAATTGCAAAACCGGGGCTGGAACGTGGTGTGGCTGGGCACCCGGCGCGGCATGGAGAACAAATTGGTGCCGCCCACCGGCATTCCGCTGGAGCGGCTGAACTTCCACGGTGTGCGCGGCAAGGGCCTGTTGGGCTCGGCCAAGGGCGCGTTGCAGCTGCTTGGCGCTTTCTTCAGCAGCGCGGCGCAGATTTTCCGCCATCGCCCGGACGTGGTGCTGGGCATGGGCGGCTACGTCTGCCTGCCCGGCGGCGTGATGGCGGGCCTGCTGTGGAAGCCGCTGGTGTTGGTGAACGCCGACGCCGGCCTGTTGTTGAGCAATAAGGCTTTGCTGCCCTTCGCCAAGAAACTGGTCTGCGGTTTCGATGGGGACGCGGCGCGCAACGGCAAGGCCCTGGTCACCGGTAATCCGGTGCGCGGCGAGATCGAGAGCATCGCCCCGCCGGCTGAGCGTTTTGCCGGCCGCAGCGGGCCGCTGAAGGTGCTAGTGGTGGGCGGCAGCCTGGGGGCCAAGATTTTGAATGACACTTTGCCGCAGGCGATGGCCAAGTTGCCGGCCGACAAGCGACCGCAATTGACGCACCAGACCGGCGAAGCGAATTTCGCCGCGGTCGAAGCCGCTTATCAGGCCGCTGGCTTGCGGGATCAGGTGGAATTGTTGCCCTTTGTCGACGACATGCCTAAGCGCCTGGCCGAATGCGACTTGGTGATTTGCCGCGCCGGCGCGATCACGGTCAGCGAATTGTGCGCGGCCGGCGTGCCCAGCGTGCTGGTGCCGCTGGTGGTGTCCACCACCGGTCATCAGCGCGACAACGCCGAGTGGATGGCGAAGGCCGGCGCGGCCTGGCATCTGCCGCAGAAAGAATTGAACGCCGATGGGCTTGCGGGCTTGTTGGCGGGTTTGGATAGAGACCAGTTGCTGGACAAGGCCGAACGCGCGCGCGCGCTGGCCCATTCCGGCGCGGCCGGCCGGGTGGCCGACCTGTGCCAGCAGCTGGCCAGGGAATGACAGGGCGTCATATGAGCGCTCAAGCAGAGACACAGACATGAAACACAGGGTCAAACACATACATTTCGTCGGCATCGGCGGCGTGGGCATGTGCGGCATCGCCGAGGTGCTGTACGGCCTGGGCTTTACCGTGTCCGGCTCCGACATGACGGAGAGCGCTACCAGCAAACGGCTGATCGATCAGGGTATTCGCGTGTTCTACGGCCACGACGCCACCTATATGCATGGTGCCGACGTGGTGGTGACCTCCACCGCGGTCAAGTCCGACAATCCTGAAGTGCTGGAAGCGCGCGCCAACAAAATTCCGGTGATCCCGCGCGCGCTGATGTTGGCTGAGTTGATGCGCTTTAAGCAGGGCATCGCCATCGCCGGCACCCACGGCAAGACCACCACCACCAGCCTGACCGCCTCGGTGCTGGGCGCGGCCGGTTTGGATCCCACCTTCGTCATCGGCGGCAAGCTGACCGCGGCCGGCACCAACGCGCGGCTGGGGTCCGGCGAATTCCTGGTGGCCGAGGCCGACGAATCGGACGCCTCCTTCTTGCACCTGACTCCGGTGATGGCGGTGGTGACCAATATCGACGCCGACCACATGGACACCTACGACCACAGCTTCGACAAGCTCAAGCAGGCTTTCGTGGACTTTCTGCAGCGCTTGCCGTTCTACGGCCGCGCGGTACTGTGTGTGGACGACCCCAATGTGCGAGAGATCCGCGGCCGCATCACCAAGCCGGTGACCACTTATGGCCTGGACGATTCCGCCGACATCTACGCGGAGAACGTCCGCGCCGCGGCCGGACAGATGCATTTCGACGTGGTGGTGAAGAACGGCAAGGAAGTGCGCTTCCCGGTTGTGCTGAACATGCCGGGCCGCCACAACGTGCTCAACGCGCTGTCCGCCATCGCCATCGGCCTGGAGTGCGGCGCCAGCGTGGAAGCTATCCAGCAAGGCCTGGCCGAGTTCGCCGGCGTCGGCCGCCGCTTCCAGCGCTATGGCGAAGTGCCGGCCAAGGACGGCGGCAGCTTCACTCTGGTGGACGACTACGGCCATCACCCGGTGGAAATGGCCGCCACGCTGGCCGCGGTGCGCGGCGCCTTCCCGGACAAGCGTCTGGTGCTGGCCTTCCAGCCGCACCGTTACACCCGCACCCGGGATCTGTTTGAAGACTTCGTCAAAGTGCTGTCCAGCGTGGACGCCTTGTTGCTGTCCGAAGTCTACGCCGCCGGCGAAGCGCCCATTGTGGCCGCCGACGGCCGCGCCTTGGCGCGCGCGGTGCGGGTTTTGGGCAAGGTGGAGCCGGTGTTCGTCGAGGACATCGTCGAGATGCAGCAGACCATTTTCGATCAGGCTCGCGACGGCGACGTGGTGGTGACCATGGGCGCGGGCTCCATCGGCGCGGTGCCGGCCAAAGTGGCGGCGGGCGCGTGATGATGAATGACAAGGACAAGGCAATGACGCAGTACGGCAAGGTGGCGGTGATGATGGGCGGGAGCTCCTCCGAGCGTGAAGTGTCGCTGATGAGCGGCGCGGGCGTGCTCAAGGCCCTGCAGTCCCGCGGCGTGAACGCTCACAAGTTCGATCCGTCGGAACAACCGCTGAGCGCGTTGAAGGAAGAAGGCTTCGACCGCGTGTTCAACATCCTGCATGGCCCCTTCGGAGAAGACGGCACCTTGCAAGGCGTGCTGGAAAGCATGGGGCTGCCATATACCGGCTGCGGGGTGATGGCGTCGGCGATCTGCATGGACAAATGGCGCACCAAGCTGTTGTGGCAGGGCGCCGGCCTGCCGATCCCGGAGTTCGAGCTGCTGGACGAGAACAGCGACTTCGCCGCGGTGGAGGCCAAGCTTGGTCTGCCCATCTTCGTCAAGCCGGCCACTGAGGGCTCCAGCATCGGCGTGACCAAGGTCAAGCAGCCGGGCGAGCTGAAAGCCGCGTTCGAAGAGGCGCGCAAATACGACAGCATCGTGATTGCCGAGCGATTCATCGGCGGCGGCGAGTACACCTGTGCGGTGATAGGCGACACCGCCTATCCGACCATCAAGATCGAGCCGGCGACCGAGTTCTACGACTACGACGCCAAGTATTTCCGCGACGACACCGTCTACCGTTGCCCGTCCGGCCTGAGCGAAGCGCTGGAACAGCGCGCGCGCGAACTGTCGCTGGCCGCGTTCCGCGTATTGGGCGGCCGCGGCTGGGGCCGGGTGGATTTCCTGATGGACGAGGCCGGAGGCATTTACTTGCTGGAAGCCAACACCAATCCGGGCATGACCAGCCACAGCCTGGTGCCGATGGCGGCGCGGGCGATGGGCATCAGTTACGAGGATTTGTGCCTCAAGGTGCTGGATATGGTGCATGTGGGATAACCATCGGTTGCTAAGAGGCCTGGCCAATTTGATGCTGGCCGCCGCAGCGCTGATGTTGCTGTATGCAGGAGGGTTCTGGTTGACGCACGCTCCGGTGTTTCCGGTGAAGAAGATCCAGATTCGCGGCGACATGAAACGCGTGACGCCGGAACAGCTGAAGTTCATTGCCGAGCATGAACTGTCCGGCACCTTCTTCACGCTGGACATCGACAAGACGCGGGCGGCCTTCGGCAAATTGCCGTGGGTGCGGGATGCCCAGGTGCGACGGCGCTGGCCGGACGCGCTGGACATTTCAGTGGAAGAGCATGTGGCGCTTGCGCGCTGGGGAGAGAACGGCCTGGTCAATACCCGAGGAGAGCGGTTCGACGCCGCCAGCGATCAGGACCTGCCGGTGTTTTACGGGCCGGCGGGGGCAGAGAAGGACATGAGCGAAATGCTGGGCGGCCTGCGCCAGGATCTGGCTCCGGCGGGCGTCAAGCCCGCGGCGCTGTGGCTGTCCAGCCGCCGCGCCTGGAAAGTGGGGCTGGACAACCAGGTGCAGCTGGAGTTGGGACGCAACGACGTGAGTCCGCGCGCCCGCCGCTTCGCCCAGTACTGGAAGAGCAAATTGGCGGCGTTGCCGTACCACGTGGAATACGTGGATATGCGCTACCCGAATGGATTCGCCGTGCGGATGCCCGATTACAAGGCGCCGCCGGCCAAGGGAAACAAGTAATTAGCAGTTGGAGCGACAGGTGAGCAAACCAAAGGAAAGCAAGAACATGCTGGTTGGCCTCGACATCGGCACATCCAAGATCGTGGCGATCGTCGCAGAAGTCCTGGAGGACGGCCAACTCAATATCGTCGGCATGGGCCACACCCCGTCGCGCGGTTTGAAGCGCGGCATGGTGGTGAACATCGAATCCACGGTGCAGGCGATCCAGCGCGCGCTGGAAGAGGCCGAGCTGATGGCCGACTGCAAGATTCACGAAGTGTTCGCCGGCATCGCCGGCAGCCACATCAAGAGCGTGAACTCGCACGGCATGGTGGCGATCAAGGATCGCGAAGTCACCAAGATGGACATCGACCGCGTGATTGAAACCGCGCGCGCGGTGACCATCCCGCCCGACCATCAGGTGCTGCACATCCTGACTCAGGAATACAGCATCGACGGCCAGGAAGGCGTGCGCGAACCGCTGGGCATGAGCGGCGTGCGGCTGGAGGCCAAGGTGCACATCGTCACCGGCGCGGTGTCCGCCGCCCAGAACGTGACCAAGTGCGTGCGCCGCTGCGGTCTGGAAGTGTCCGACCTGGTGCTGCAGCCGATGGCCTCCGCCATCGCGGTGCTGTCGGAAGACGAAAAAGACCTGGGCGTGTGCCTGATCGACATCGGCGGCGGCACCACCGACATCGCGGTGTACGCCAACGGCGCGATTCGTCACACCGCGGTGATTCCGATCGCCGGCGACCAGATCACCAACGACATCGCCATGGCCTTGCGCACGCCCACCAAGGAGGCCGAGGACATCAAGATCCAGCACGCGGTGGCGCTGGTGGCGATGGCCGACCCCAGCCAGATGATAGAAGTGCCGGGCGTGGGCGAGCGCGGGCCGCGTCAGATGTCGCGCGCCACGCTGGCCGAAGTGGTTGAGCCGCGGGTGGAAGAGCTGTTCCAACTGGTGCAGCAGGAACTGCGCCGCAGCGGTTTTGAGGATTTGCTGTCCTCCGGCATCGTGCTGACCGGCGGCGCCAGCCTGATGCCGGGCATGGTGGAGCTGGCGGAGGAAGTGTTCCACATGCCGGTGCGCGTCGGCGTGCCCAAGTATGTGGGCGGCCTGGCGGAAGTGGTGAAGACCCCGCGCTTCTCCACCGGCGTCGGCCTGCTGTTGTATGGCAAGGATCAGATTCAAACGCATACCGGCCCCAAGGTGGAGTCGGCGGGTGTAGGCCAGATGTTCACGCGCATGAAGGCGTGGTTCGCTGGCAATTTCTAAGCGCTACGCGGCCGGCGCACTCGCTGGCCACGATAGCGATCGGGCAGATGTATATGAAGTCGGTAGCTCATCTTTATTGAGGAGAGGAAAATGAGCGGAATGGTCTTTGAAGTTATGCAAGAAACCGCCAATGTGGCGATCATCAAAGTCATCGGCGTTGGCGGCGGCGGTTGCAACGCCATCGACAATATGATCGACGGCAATGTGCACGGCGTGGAATTCATCTGCGCCAATACCGACGCTCAGTCGCTGCTGCGCAACAAGTCGCCGCAGAAACTGCAGTTGGGCAACAACCTGACCCGCGGCCTGGGCGCGGGCGCCAATCCGGAAGTGGGCCGCAGCGCGGCGCTGGAAGACCGCGAGCGCATCGCCGAGATGCTGCGCGGCTCCAATATGGTGTTCGTCACCGCCGGCATGGGCGGCGGCACCGGCACCGGCGCGGCGCCGGTAGTGGCGGAAGTGGCCAAGGAAATGGGCATCCTGACCGTGGGCGTGGTCACTCGTCCGTTCGAGCACGAAGGCAAGCGCATGAAAGTGGCGCAGAACGGCATCGAAGACCTGAAAAAGCACGTCGATTCGCTGATCGTGATCCCCAATGAAAAACTGATGGAAGTGCTGGGCGACGACGTGACCATGCGCGAAGCCTTCCGCGCCGCCGACGATGTGCTCAAGGGCGCGGTGGCCGGCATTGCCGAAGTCATCACTTGCCCGGGCCTGATCAACGTAGACTTCGCCGACGTGCGCACCGTGATGAGCGAAATGGGCCTGGCGATGATGGGTTCCGCCTACGCTTCCGGCATCGACCGCGCCCGCGTGGCCGCCGAGCAGGCCGTGGCCAGCCCGCTGCTGGACAATATCACTCTGGAAGGCGCGCGCGGCGTGCTGGTCAACATCTCTACCGCGCCGGGCTGCCTGAAGATGAGCGAGTATCGCGAAATCATGGGCATCGTGCGCCAGTACGCGGACGAAGACGCGCAGATCAAGTTCGGCACCGCCGAAGTGGAAGACATGCCGGAAGACACCATCCGCGTGACCTTGATCGCTACTGGTCTGGGCCAGAAAAAGACCGCGCGCAACACCGAGGAGCGTCCGGAGTACATCAAGATCGTGAAGACCGGCACCGACGACCGCGCGGTGGAAGTGGTCAGCTACGACGACTTCGACACCCCGGCCATCATGCGCCAGGGCCGTCGCCGCGCCGCGCCGTCCATGGACTTCTCCAATCCGGAAGTGAGCGAAAGCTACGATATCCCGGCCTTCCTGCGCAAGCAGGCGGACTGAGGCGGAGTCGCTATAGAAGAAAGCTATTTAATACTGCAAATCAATCAATAAAGTGCGGTTTTTGACTGTGCTAGAATCGGGCATTCCCATCCGTTTGAGAAGTCCGACATGATATTGCAGCGCACGCTGAAACAAGCGATAAGCGCCACGGGTGTGGGTTTGCACTCCGGCGAGCGGGTGAAACTCACCCTGCTGCCGGCCGCGCCCGACACCGGGATCGTCTTTCGCCGCACCGACTTGCCCGAGCCGGTGGAGGTGAAAGCGGATCCATCGCTCGTCAACGACACGCGACTCTCCTCCACGCTGGTGACTGACACCGGCGTGCGTGTCGGCACGATCGAGCATTTGATGTCGGCCCTGGCGGGCTTTGGCATCGACAACCTCGTGATTGAGGTCACGGCGGCGGAAATCCCCATCATGGACGGATCCGCCGCCCCTTTCATTTACCTGCTGCAGACCGCGGGCGTGGCCGAGCAGAACGCCAAGAAGCGTTTCATCCGCGTCACCCGGACGGTGGAGGTGGAAGAGCGCGGCGTGTGGGTGAAGCTGGAGCCGCACGACGGCTTCAAGGTCACCCTGTCCATAGACTTCAACCATCCGGCTTTCAATCTGGCGCCTCAGACCGTGGCGGTGGATTTCGCGCGCCATTCCTATACCGACGAGATCAGCCGCGCGCGCACCTTCGGCTTCATGCACGAGGTGGAATACATGCGCAACCACGGCCTGGGCCGTGGCGGCAGCCTGGACAACGCCATCGTCATCGACGACGAATATGTGCTGAACCCGGAAGGCCTGCGCTTTCCGGATGAATTTGTCCGCCATAAAATCCTGGACGCCATCGGCGACCTTTACATCATCGGCCATCCGCTGATCGCCGCCTTCTCCGGCCACAAGTCCGGCCACGCGATGAACAACAAGCTGCTGCGCAAGCTGCTGGAAACGCCGGAAGCCTGGGAATACGTCAGCTACGACGATCCGCTGGACGCGCCGTCCAGCTTCCACCGGCTGCCGGAGGTGGCCTAGCGGTGTTCGGCTTCTGGCGCTTGTGGCTGCTCGTCACCATCCTGTTGTTGGGCTGGGCAGGCGTCTGTTATCTATTGACCCGCAATCCGCTCTACCTGCGCTACCTTGGCCGCATCGCCCGCTGGAGCGGCGGCCTGGTGGTGCTGGTCAGCGCCTTCTGGCTGATTTACCGGCTGCTGTCCTAGCAGGCCGGAGGAGATATCCATGTCCGAATTGACCCATTTCGATGCCGGCGGCCAGGCCCATATGGTCGACGTCGGCGCCAAGGCGCACACCCGCCGCCGCGCGGTGGCCGAAGGCCATATCCGCATGCTGCCCGCCACCTTCGCGCTGGTGAAGGGCGGCGGCCATAAAAAAGGCGACGTGCTAGGCATCGCTCGCATCGCCGCCATCATGGCGTCCAAGAAAGCCGCCGACCTGATCCCGCTCTGCCACCCGATCGCGCTGACCCGCGTGGCGGTGGACTTCGAACTGCTGGAGGCCGACAACGCGGTGCGTATCGAAGTCACCGCGGAATGCAGCGGCCAGACCGGGGTGGAAATGGAAGCGCTGACCGCCGCCAACGTCGGCCTGTTGACCATTTACGATATGTGCAAGGCGGTGGACCGCGGCATGGTCATCGACGGCGTGCGGCTGCTGGAGAAAGAGGGCGGCAAGAGCGGGCATTGGCGGGTGGAGAGCTGATCCGGCGCGATGTCGCGCGCAGTTTCATCGTTACCCGTGTTGTTCCGCACCGGCCGGCGTCCGCTCGGCGGGCTTGTCCCGCCAATAGCCGGCCAGCAGCGAGCCGGAAATATTGTGCCAGACCGAAAACAGCGCTCCCGGCAGCGCCGCTAGCGGGCTGAAGTAGGCCTTGCCCAGCTGGGCGGCCAGGCCGGAGTTCTGCATGCCTACCTCGATCGCCAGCGTGCGGCATACCGATTCGTCGAAGCCCAGCAAGCGTCCTCCCCAATACCCGCCCAACAGGCCGATGGCGTTGTGCAGCATCACCGCCAGAATAGTCAGACCGCCCACCGCGGCGATGTGGTTCTTGCTGCCGGCGACGATGGCGGCGATCAGCGCGACGATGGCCAGCATCGACAACAGCGGCAGCAGCGGCTCCAGCCGGCGGACCTGAGGCGCGAAGAAACGGTGGGCCAGCAAGCCCAGCCCTATCGGCAGGATGACGATTTGGAGAATGCTCAGCAGCATCGCCGCCACTTCCACCTTGATCGCCGCGTCCACGTACAGCCGGGTCAGCAGCGGCGTGGCCACCACGCCCACCAGCGTGGACAGCGAAGAGATAGTGACCGACAGCGCCACATCGCCGCGCGATAGATAGATGATCACATTGGACGCGGTACCGCTGGCGACGCTGCCCACCAGAATCATGCCTATGGCCAGCTGCGGCGGCATCTGGAACAGCCGCGCCAGCGCCCAGGCCGCCAGCGGCATCACCAGATAGTGCAGACCGAGTCCGGCCAATACCGGTGCCGGCCGGCTCAGCACCCGTTTGAAATCGTCCAGCGTCAGCGTTAGTCCCATGGCGAACATGATCACCGCCAGCAGCAGGCCGGTATGTGGCAGCAAGGGGGTGAACGCCGCCGGTCGCTGGTAAGCGATGGCGGATAGCAGCAAGGCCCATAGCGGAAACAGGCGGGTGATCTTGGCGAGCACGGCGACTCCTGACGGCGGATAATCCGCACATCATAGGCGATGGACCCCGGCGCGTGGCAAGTCCCCGAGTCCGCATGGCTGATCCAGCGTCAGCCGTCGCTTGCGCAATCGTCTTTTGCCAGCGGCGGCGCGGCGCGGTTTAATCGGGTCTTCGATTCCATGGAGCGCGCGATGCAAGCGACGATTGCCGGCAAGACCGTGGCCGATTGGCAGGCCAGCCACCCCTTATTGACGCCCTTGATGGCCTTGCAGCCTTTGAGCTGGTTCAATCCCGCACGGGCTCCGGCGGCGGAAGCTTTGGCCGACGTGGGCTTGAGCCGGGCCGAGGTCGAGGACGCCGACGCGCGGCTGCGCCGCTTCGCGCCCTATCTGGCGCGGGTGTTCCCGGACGTGGCCGCCAGCGGCGGCATCATCGAGTCGCCGCTGTTGCCACTGCCGGCGATGCGCGCGGCCTTATGGGCCGAGGCTGGGCTGGAGGCGAGCGGCAGCCTGTGGCTGAAGGCGGACAATCTGCTGCCGATTTCCGGCTCCATCAAGGCGCGCGGCGGCATCTACGAGGTGCTGAAACACGCGGAAGACTTGGCGCTGAGCCACGGCCTGCTGCGGACCAGCGATGATTACGCCGGGCTGGACAGCGCCGAGGCGCGCGCCTTTTTCGGCGACTACCGGGTGGCGGTGGGCTCCACCGGCAATCTGGGCCTGTCCATCGGCATCATTAGCGCCAAGCTGGGCTTCCAGGCCAGCGTGCACATGTCGGCGGACGCGAGGCAGTGGAAGAAGAATTTGTTGCGCAGCCATGGCGTCGAGGTGGTCGAGTATCCATCCGATTACAGCGTGGCGGTGGCCGAGGGCCGCAAGCAGGCGGCGTCCGATCCGCGCTGCCATTTTGTCGACGACGAGAATTCGAAGAACCTGTTTCTAGGCTACGCGGTGGCGGCTGAGCGCCTGCGTGGCCAATTGGCGGAGCAGGGCGTCCGGGTGGACGCGGAACACCCGCTGCTGGTGTATCTGCCCTGCGGCGTGGGCGGCGGGCCGGGCGGGGTGGCCTTCGGCCTCAAACTGGCTTTCGGCGACGCCGTGCATTGCCTGTTCGCCGAACCCACCCACGCGCCCTGCATGCTGCTGGGCGTCTACACCGGGCTGCATGACGCGGTGGCGGTGCAGGATTTCGGCATCGACAATCTGACCGCCGCCGACGGTCTGGCGGTGGGGCGTCCGTCCGGCTTCGTCGGCCGCGCGATGCAGCGGCTGATCGACGGTTATTACACGGTGGACGATGGCGAGTTGTACCGTTTACTGGCCTTATTGGAACGGGAGCAGGGGTTGAAGCTGGAGCCGTCGGCGCTGGCCGGCATGCCGGGCCCGCTGAGGGTGCTAGGCGAGTCCCAGGGCTACCGCCAGCGGATGGGCTTGAGTGCGGAGAGGCTGGCGCGCGCCGCGCATCTGGTATGGGGCACCGGCGGCGGCATGGTGCCGCCGGCGGAAATGGACACCTATCTGGCGGAAGGCCGGCGGCGGCTGCCTGCGTGAACGATAATGGCGGCATGCTGAACCTTCCCCCACGCGCCGGCGTTCGGCTGGACGGCGCACAATGGTCCAATCTGCACACCTTCGCGGCGGCGGCGCGGCATCTGAGCTTTGCCCGCGCCGCCGAGGAACTGTGCCTGAGCGCCAGCGCGGTCAGTCATCGCATCGCCCGGCTGGAACGGGCGCTGGGCACCCGCTTGTTTCTGCGGCTGACCCGCAGCCTGCGGCTGAGCGAGGACGGCGAGCGCATCTACCAGGCCTGGCTGGCCGGCCAGACGCAATTGGAGGCGGCCCTGAATCCACAGGACGACGCCGAGCCGGCCGGCGCGGTGGCGCTGTACGCGCGGCCCTCGCTGGCGCAATGCTGGCTGGCGCCGCGGCTGGCGGATTTCACCGAGCGCCACCCACGCATCGCGCTGGACATCCGCAGCGGCAACGAGATGGTGGATTTTCGCACCTGGAACATCGACCTGGCGCTGTATTACTCCACCGGCGAGTTTCCCAGCCTGGAGGCGCAGCGCCTGATGGACGAGCAAGTAGCGCCGGTGTGCAGCCCGGAGTACGCGGACCGGCATGGCCTGCGCGGTAATCCGGCGGCCCTGGCCGATTGTTTGCTGTTGCACGACGCCCAGGCTTGGGAGCGGGCGGCCCACGATGCTGAATGGCGCGAGTGGGCGCGCCGCCGCGGCGTGGCGCTGCCGTCGCGCGGCATGAGTTTTGACCGTTCCGATTTGTGCGCGCAGGCGGCCGCGCATCACGCCGGGGTGGCGCTGGGTCGGCGGCGTCTGGTTCAAGAACGGGTGGAGCGCGGCGAACTGATGCTGCCGCTAGGGCCGTTCGAGCCGCTGGGACCACAGGCGTATTATCTGGTGCGCGCGCCGCAAGCGCCGTCCCCTCGGGTGCGGGCGGTCATGGACTGGCTGCATCGTTGCGCGGCGGATTAACTCTCTTCTCCCCCTTTTCACGCAGCCCTCTCGCGCGGGCTCCCGACGGCGTGCTAGTCTGCCTCAGTTCAATGTCATGTTGGCAGCGGGAGGCGCTTGATGATCACCCTGTACCAGTTTGGCCCGGCCATGGGCCTGATGGATCCCAGCCCCTTTGTGGTGAAGGCGGATCTGCTGCTTAAGCTGTCCGGCCTCCCGTACCGCCGCGTGCGCGGCGATATGCGCAAGGCCCCCAAGGGCAAACTGCCCTGCATCGACGACGACGGCCAGATGGTGCCGGACTCCACGCTGATCCGCCTGCACTTGGCGGACAAGCATGGCATCACGCTGGACGCCGGCCTGAACGCCGAGCAGAAAGCGCTGGCCTGGAGCGTGGACTGTATGCTGGGAGAGCATTTCTACTGGGGCATCGTGCATGAGCGTTGGATGGTGGACGCGCATTTCGAGCGCGGCCCCGGCGTATTCTTCAAGGGCGTGCCGTCGTTGCTGCGCGGATTGGTGGTGGCGCTGGTGCGGCGTAAAGTGCGCGCCAATCTGTGGGGGCAGGGCATGGGACGTTTCAGCGAGGCGGAGCGTTTGCGGCTTCTGGAAGCGGATGTGGAGGCGCTGTCAGCCTTGTTGGGCGAGCGGCGTTATTTCATGGGCGACGCCGCCACATGGATTGACGCCAGCGTCTACGCCTTCGTCAGTGGCGCGCTGACCGACGCCATGGGCGAAACGCCGTCGCGGGCGCTGGTGTCGGCGCGCCCCAATCTGGTGGCGTATGCGGAGAGGCTGCGGGCTGAGTTTTACCCTTGATAAGTTAGAGGATCCGCCGCGAGGCAACACGATAAAAGCAAAGGGGAAAACATGAAGATGAACAGACTGCTGCCTTTGGCGGCCTGGTTGTGCGCGGCCGGCGCATGGGCGGATAGCGGATTGGACTACGGCCGCTACGGCATCGATTTGAACGGCATCGATCCGGCGGTGCGGGTGCAGGATAATCTGTCGCTGCACGCTAACGGGGGCTGGCTCAAGCACGCGGAGATTCCGGCCGAGCGTTCCTCTATCGGCGTGGCGGAAGTGTTGGCGGAGCGTAATCTGGAACGGCTGCGACAGTTGATAGAGCAGGCCGGTCAGGGCGCGGACGTCGGCAAGGAGGCGAGTCAGATAGCCGCCTTGTACCGCAGCTTTATGGACGAGGACACCATTGCCCATCGCGGGCTGGAGCCGCTGCGCGAATCGCTGCGGGCGGTGGCCGGCCTGAATTCGACGGAGGAGGCGGTGCGTTATATGGGCCGGTTGCAGGATCAGCCGGTGGATACGCCGTTTCGCTTCTATGTCAGCCAGGACCCCAAGGACTCCGCCGTCTATCTGGCTGGAGTCGGCCAGTCAGGCCTGGCGATGGACCAGGATTACTACCTGGGCAAATCCGCGGATTTTGCCGCCGCGCGTCAGGCTTACTTGAAGTATCTGGAGCGCTTGTTCGAGCAGGCGGAACTGGACCAGCCGCAAAGCCGCGCTCGTGATGTGCTGGCTTTCGAAACGCGCTTGGCAAAAATCCAATGGACCAATGTCGAGAACCGCGACATCCAGAAAACCTACAACAAGCTGAGCCTGGCCGAGCTGGCTCGCCGGCAGCCGGGCTATGATTGGTCGGCTTTGTTGAGCGACGCCGGCCTGGGCGCGGCCAAGCAATTGAACTTGGATCAGCCCGGCTATCTGAGCAAGCTGGCGCCGCTGCTGCGGACCACATCGGCGGCCACATTGCGCAATTATCTGCTGGCGCGCACGCTGGACGCCTACGCGCCCAGCCTGACGCCGGCCTTCGTCGACGCCCACTTCGATTTCTACGGCAAGACGTTGGAAGGCCGCAAGCAAAACCGGCCGCGCTGGAAACGCGGCGTGAGCGTGGTGGAAAGCGGGCTGGGAGAGGCGCTGGGCAAACTTTACGTGGCGCGCTATTTCACGCCGGAAGCCAAGCGCCAGGCCGACGAACTGGTGCGCAATCTGCTGAAAGCCTATGACCAGTCCATCGACACTCTGGACTGGATGAGCGAGGCCACCAAGCGGCAGGCTCATGTCAAGTTGTCCAAATACGCATTGAAGATAGGCTATCCGGACAAGTGGAGGAATTACGAGGGCCTGGAGCTGTCCCCGGACGATTTGGCCGGCAATGCGCGGCGCATCGCAAGCTTCAACTACCGGTATATGATCGGCAAGCTAGGCCAGCCGGTGGACCGCAAGGAATGGAGTATGACGCCGCAGACGGTCAACGCCTATTACAACCCGGCCAATAACGAGATCGTGTTTCCAGCCGCCATCCTGCAAGCGCCGTATTTCGATCCCGGCTTCGACCCGGCGGTCAACTACGGCAGCATTGGGGCCACCATCGGCCACGAAATCAGCCACGGTTTCGACGACCAAGGCAGCCAATTCGACGGCGACGGCAATATGCGCAACTGGTGGACCTCCACGGACAACGGGCGCTTCAAGGCCGCCACGCGCAAGCTGGTCAAGCAATACGGCCGTTACCAGCCGGTGCCCGGCCATTACGTCAACGGCGAGCTGACGCTGGGCGAGAACATCGCCGACAACGCCGGCCTGGAAGTGGCGTACAAAGCCTACCATTTGGCGTTGGGCGGCAAGGAGGCTCCAGTGCTGGACGGCATGAGCGGCGACCAGCGCTTCTTTATCGCCTTCGCCCAATCCTGGCGCAGCAAAACCCGCGACGAGGCCACGCTCAAGCAACTAGTGTCGGACCCGCACACGCCGGACCTGTGGCGGCCTATCGGCACCGCCAGCAATATGGAGCCGTTTTACCAGGCTTTCGGCGTCAAGCCGGGCGACAAGATGTATTTGCCGCCCAAGCAGCGCTTCCATTTGTGGTGGTAAGAACCTGTTCATAATCTGCTGCGCTGCGTGAGACGCCCCACGGTGAGTACCGCTTCGAAATGCTCATGTACCACTTGTACATTCCACTTTCTCAGCCGTTTTCGCCTTGTCTCGCTCTTGCTCGCAAGATTTTGAACAGGCTCTAAGACATTCTCAGAGTAAACGTTTGAGTTGGCCGGGCGTGAGCCCGGCATGGCGGCGGAACATGGCGATGAAGGCGCTGTCCTGCGCATAGCCCAGTTCCGCCGCCACCCGGCTTACGCTTTCCCCCTCGGCCAGCAGCCGGCTGGCCTCCATCATTTTCAATTGCCGCCGCCAGGCGCTGAAGCCGAGGCCGGTCTGTTGCTGGAACAGCCGGTTGACGGTGCGGGCGCTGGCGCCGGCCTGCGCGGCCAGTTGCTCCAGCGTGGCCTCGTCGCCGGGCTGCTGCAACAGCTGCTCGGCGATGCGCAGCAGCCGCCGGTCCTGCGGCAGCGGCAGACTCAGCGCCTGCTCCGGCGCGCGGCCGGCCTCGTCCAGCAACACCTCCACCAGCCTTTGCTGCGCCGGTTCCAGCGGCGACAGCGGCCATTCCGCCACCCGCACGATCAACTCCCGCAGCAACGGGCTGACGGCGATGACCTGCGGCCGCCGCGGCAGCGCGGGATAGGCCGCCGGGTCGAAGTACAGGCTGCGGTAGGCGAAGGGCTTGCCGGTTTCGGCCTGGTGCCATAGCCCCGAAGGAATCCAGGCCGCCATCGTGGGCGGCAGCACGCAGCGGGTATGGCCGATGCGGATTTGCAGCACGCCGCTGACCGCGTACATCAGTTGCGCGCGGCGGTGGCGGTGCAGGCCGGAATCATGCGGCGCCGGCGCGTCTATCGCCATGCCCACGATGGGGTCGGCGAGTTGATCCGGGTCCGGGGCCGTGGCGGGCTGGTAGCGCGGCATTATGTCCGATTCTCAATGTTTCATGGCTATCCATCGATAATAGGCGGAACTTCGTTCTCCTACAATCCGTGCTCGATGTTTGAAGGAGAACAAAAATGAAATCCGCGATCCGTGCGGCGCCGCTGGCGCTGCTGATTCTATTGCTGGGTTTTCCGCAATTGAGCGAAACCATTTACGCGCCGGCCTTGACCGAGATCGCGCTGGCTTACCATGTCAGCGCCGGCCAGGCGCAATTGACGATGAGCGTCTACTTCCTGGCTTTCGCCTTCGGCGTGGTGTGCTGGGGACGTTGCGCCGACGTGTACGGACGACGGCCGGCTCTGCTGGCCGCTTTGGCCTGCTACGGTGCGGGCGCGTTCCTGGCCGTGCTGAGCCGCGATTTCACCGTGCTGTTGCTGGCCCGCCTATTGCTGGCCTTCGGCGCCAGCGCTGGTTCGGTGGTGGTGCAGACCATGCTGCGCGACCGTTATCAGGGCCCGGCCTTGCTGGCGGTGTTCGCCACCGTCAGCGCCGCCTTGTCGTTGTCGCCGGCGCTCGGCCCGCCGCTGGGCGCGTTGCTGGTGGCCGGTTTCGGCCACCAGGGCGTGTTCGCCGCCTTGTGCGGCTTGGCGGCGCTGTTGCTGCTGCTGTCCTGCAAGCTGGCCGGCGAGACCCGGCCGGCGGACTTGCCGCCGCCGGCGGCGTTGGGCGC
Organism: Chromobacterium haemolyticum; assembly: GCF_009936155.1. Classification (NCBI taxonomy): domain Bacteria; kingdom Pseudomonadati; phylum Pseudomonadota; class Betaproteobacteria; order Neisseriales; family Chromobacteriaceae; genus Chromobacterium; species Chromobacterium haemolyticum. Next base: position 299,179 of record NZ_AP019312.1, read on the forward strand.
GGTGGCGGCCAGGATGGCGCGCGATCCGCGGGTGCTGGCCACGGTATGGCTGGTGGCCGGCTTCAATCTGTTGCTGTTCGGCTTTTACACGCTGGCGCCGTTCACGCTGCAATTGCTGGGCATGCCGCCCTGGCTGTTCGGCCTCAGCGGCTTGCTGGTGGCCGCCGGCGGTTTGTTCGGCGCCTTCGTCAACCGCCGCTTGGCGGTGCGCGGCGGCGGCGAACGCTTGCCGCGTCTGGCGCTGACGGCCGCCACGGCGGCGGCGCTGATTCAGTGGTTCAGCGCCTGGCCGGGCCTGTGGCCGATCGCGGCCGTCGGCGTGTTGCTGGTTTGCCAGCTGGCGATCGCGGCGGCCTTCGGCTGCGCGATTCCGCCCTTGCTGGCGGAAGCGTTGAGGGATTATCGCCAAGTGCAAGGCACGGCCGGCGCGCTGCTGGGCCTGATGTACTACCTGCTGATCGCCGGCGGGCTGGGCCTGATCAGCGCGGCCTATCAGCCCCATGTCTGCTACCAGCCGCTGGTCATGGCCTTGCTGTGCGCGGCGATGTGGCCGGCGGCGCGGTGCTTGAGCCGGTGAATCCACCTTCCCAAAAAAACAGCCCGCGGCGATACGCCGACGGGCTGTTTTTTTGGTTGGCGCGCGGTGGAGCCTATGGCGACGAAGGGCTTACCACTTGTCCTTGTCGCCGGCGAACAGGTTTTCCTCCGCCTTGCGCTTTTTGCCCGCGGCCGCTTTCTTGCCGGCGGCTCCGGCGGACGCCGTAGCCTTGTCCGCGGCGGGCGCGGGGGCGAGTTCGCGCAGCTGCAAGCCGCCGGGCGGCACCTGTTCCAGCGGGATGCGCACGTTTTCCAGATGGCCTTGCGACATGGTGGGCGTGACTTTGTCCACGATCACTTCGCAGCAGTCATACTCGGTGCGCCCCAAGGATTGTCCGGTCTGCGGATCCTTGATTTCCTCGCCCAGCGAGACCAGCTTGTAGCGCGCGCCTTCGCGCACCGACTGCCCGCCTTGGCTCAGCACCACATTGTTGCCGGTGCGGGACGCGACGGTGATCGGGAAGGTCCGCACCAGGATGGCGTTGACGACGCGATCGACGATCTGGCCTTCCATGCCCTGGCGTACCTGCTCCGGGCTGCCGTTGCCCAGCTTGCCCACATTGCCCTTGAGCATGCTGGAGAACTGAACCTGGCGGTTGGCGACGTTGATCACCCGCTGCGACAGCATCCAGTTGCCGGCGGACTTGTCGTAGTTGAACGCGCTGATGTGGCCGGTCCAGATCAGGTCGGCGCTAACGGCTTGGCTCATCTTGGAACGTTCCGCCGACGGCGCCTGGCCTGAACCGATCATATCCAGTTCCTGGCGGACATCGTCGCCCAGTTCGCGGTCCAACACGGTGAAGCGGCCGGTATTGGTCAATGCGTCCAGGGTTTGCTGATGGATTTCGCGGGCGACTTGTTCCGACGGCACGGCAACGCCGGCCACCTTGAACGAGTCCCGATCAATCATGATCGGTCCCACGACGATCCGCAGCTTGCCGCTGCCGGCCGGCTGGCTGAACTTGGCGATCTTGGCTTCGATCGTGGCCTTGTAGGTCTTGCTCAGCAGGCCGGGCTCTTCCAGCTTGACCAGTTTGAAGCCGGTGACCACGCCGCCGGACTCCTGCTGGACATACTCGGTGAAGGCGTTGGCGCTCAGTTGCGCGGCATCCTTGCCGGCCGCGGCGCTGAGCGTGGCCTTGAGCTGTTCCGAAGCCATGTCGAAGGAAACGCCGTTGACTTGCTTGATCGCCAGTTTCAACGCTTCTTCCACCGCCTCCGCCGCGCTGGCGCCGGTTCCGGTGGCGCTGGCCGCCACCGATTCCACCTTGCCCACGTCCGGCATGGCTTGCGCCAGGCTCTTGTTGGCGGCTTTGGCTGGCTGGGGCTGAGCGGCTTCTTCCTTTTGGGAACAAGCCGCCAACGCCAGCGCCAGCCCTGCCGCGCCAATAGCGAGAGTTAACTTCATGCGCCCTCCAGAGCGGAATCCGCTGGCTTACAGCGCTTGGGTCGCGTCTTTGGGCACGGGGATGTCGTTGCTCTTGGCGAAGCTGACGGCCTGTTTCAGCGTTTCATACAGATTCTTGCTGTTGCTGGGCAGGCTGGTCAGGATGTAGGAGCCGGTGGACAGTTTGGGCAGGTCCATCGGGGACGCGCTGCTCAAGGCCGATTTGAAGCCGTCGAACTGCTTGGTCATACCGGCGTATTTCAGCAGGCCTTTGCCCAGGGAAGCCAGGCCTTCGGTGTAGGTTTTCTTGGCTTCGGCGTCCATGGCGCTGCCGGAGGCTTTCTGACGCTCGCTGATGATTTTGGAGACGTTGCTCTGCACCGAGTCGGCTTTGCTCAGATTGTCCTTGGTGGCGCCGGAGGCCAGGGCGTCGGCTTCCGCCTTGGCCAGTGCGGCGGCGTCTTTGGCGCCCAGCGCGTTGGCCATCTTGTACTGGGACAGCAGGATTTCCTTGTTGGCGGCCACGTAGGAGTTCACCAATTGCTCCTGCTGGGACACCAGGTCGGCGCCGGCGGCGCTGTTGTTGTTGCCGCCGGCCAGGCTGGTGACGGCGTCGAACATGCCGGCGTGGGCGGGAACGGCTGCCAGGGAAGCGGCGGCCACGGCCAGGGCGATCAGGGTTTTGCGCATTATCATCTCCGGTTGATTTCAGGTGTTGTTGTGGTTGGGGGGTTATTTGAGGCCGACGTTGGTCATCTGGCTCAGCAGTTCGCGGGCGACGTCCTGCGCGGCTTTTTTCAGCGCGTTGACTTGGGCTTCTTCTTCGGTCGGGCCCAGGCCGGCGGCCTGGATCGGGCCGACTTCCGCCTTGGTCTCGGGGATGGATTCGCTGGCGTCCAGCAGCTTGCCGGTGGCGGCCACGGAGACGCGGTACATGCCGGTGGCAGGGTCGGTGTCGGCCAGGCGCACGTCCAGGGTGCCGTAAGCGATGTAAGGCACTTTGGCGTTCTGCAAGCCGTTGGCCACGTCGCGCTCGGTTTGCGGCTGCAAGTCGTTGCCGGACTTGAAGTCGGCTTCGACGCTCTTGATTTTCAGCAGGCCTTTGCTGTACGGCTCAAGGTAGGCGGCGTCGACCACCTTGAAGCCGGCGGAGGCGAACACGCCGTTGAACACGCTTTTCAGGTAGTTGCTGGGGAAGATGGTGTAAGTCTTCTTGGTGGCCTTGCGAGTGGTGCTGCCGCCGGTCTCCGCCGACGCGCGATAGCGGGCGGCGTTCTTGCTGGCCTTGCCTTGCTCCTTGACTTCGACGCTCTGGTACTCGCGATCATCGAAGCGCTGCGAGGTGTCGGTCTGACGAGAAACGAAGATGAAGGTCAGCTTGGACTTCTGGCCGTTGCCGGCCTGGGCCACCGCGGAAGTGGACTTGACCGCGTTGTTGAGTTGAGACACGTTCAGCGTGGCGCGGACAGTGACGGTGTACTGACCCATGTCCGGGCGGTCCTCTTCGCTGAGGATGGCGGTTTCCAGAATGTAGCGCTCGGGGTCGGCTTTGACCTTGTCGCGTATCGCGTCCAGGTTCTGAGTCTGGGCGTCGCCGGCTTCGGCATAGTGTTTTTCCACCGCGCGCAACTGGGCCTGCAGCAGCGCCTGGGCCCGCACTTCCGGCGTCACTTTCTTGCCGAACAGCGAGGTTTCGTATTTGACGGTGGCTTGGCCCTTGGCGGTGGCCGTGGCGGCGCTGGCCTGGTGGCCCACCACCAGCAGCAGCGATAGCAATAGTGCGCGGATCATTTGCATGACTTGAGTAGCTCTTGTGTGGACGAAATTTGTTTGTCGATATCCGAGGCCGAAGTGGCTGATTTCAGCCAGGCGCTGCGGTTGCCGGCCAGGTTGTCGGACAGCTTGTTGTACAAGCCCTTGATGGCGTCGTAATAGGCGGGGAAGTCGTCTATCGTGTCTTGGGACGCCGGAACGAGCTTGACTTCGCCGTTCTTGAAGTCCGCGTCCAGATAGCGTTTTCCGGACACAGGCTCCTGGATTTCGACATGAGAGTAGGCGCCGTAAATGTAGCTGGCGCCGGCGGCGGCTTCGCCGCTCTTGATGCGTTTGAAGCGCGGCAGATCCAGGGTGATGGCGTAGTCCGCCTCCGGCAGCTTCAGCATGAAGACTTCGCCGTCGGAGATGCGCATGGACATCACATTGCCGATGGCGTAGCCCTTGGAGTAAGGCAGCAGCGGCACGTCGGTTTTACTGGACAGGCTCTCGGCGAATAGGTCGGCCACCCAGGTTTCGGCGGTGCCGGGAGTTTGGGTCAGTTTGGCGGGCAGCGCCTGAAGGGCCTCAGGCCCCAGCTTGACCTTGGCGACTTGCAGGTAGCGCGGCACCTGATTGGGCAGCGCAGCCTTGTTCACGATGTCGGCGAAGCGGGCGATGATGCCCGGCTTGTCCTGATCGCCGAAGTACACTGCCTGGAAGCGCCGCTGCATTTCCTTGGGGCTGGGTTCCCGGTCGATCAGATCCAGGTGCGCGAAGCTGAACGGATAGGAGCGCAGCACCGTCATGGTCTTGAAATCGAAGAACATGGCCTGGGCGTTGACCTGGGTCATCAGTTTGGCCACGCCGCCGAATTGTTCCGCCGATACGGTTTCGCCGGTGATGACCAGGGCCAGCACAATCGCCTGGTCCTGACCTTTCAAGGAGGAAAGGCCGGCCTGATTCAGCTCGAAGTGGCGCGGCGGGTTTTGACTCAGTACGGCGTTGAGTTGTTTGTTGAGCGGAGCGCCGGAGGCTTGCAGCGCTTTTTCCAGACGCAGGCTGTAGGGAAAACGGGCGGCGACGGATTTGCTGTCTCCGGAGTAGGCCAGTCCGGCGAAAGTGACGCTGGCGGCTTGAGTGGCGTTGACGACGAGCAAGGCGAGCATGCCGGCCAGACAAGACAATAGGAGTTTGTTACGCACTGCCGAATCCATCCTCATTCTTTTTGGTGAATCTGGCTGCCGTCATACACAGCCTTGATAGTTCACTTGTGAATATTCTACAAATCAAAAGCCAGCATGATACACCCATGACATTCGATATTCCATTTGTTTAAAAATTTACTTTATTAATAGTTTGTATGTATATGAATTAAATGGAATGATTTGGAGTCGCTGATGCGCGAATGAAGGAGGATGGGCGTTTTGGAGGAGGCGACGAAGTGAGGATGGAGGCTTGAATCTTATGGATGCTTGAGTATTTTGATCAACTCATGGCATTGTGTTGAAAATTTCAAACAACCATGGAGAGCAGAGCGATGAAACAGGCCTGCGATATCATTGTGTTCCAGCGTCACGACGTGGCGTTGGAATCGTTTGTGGCGGCCGAAGATCGCCGCATCGCCGGCGAGTGCCGGCAAAGCGTGACCAACCATTATTCCGATCCCAGCGGCCAGTTTCACGCCGGCATTTGGAGCGGTGGTCTGGGCAGCTGGAAAGTGCGCTACAGCGAACATGAGTTCTGCACCTTGCTGCAAGGCCGGGTGCGGGTCAGCGACGAGGCCGGGCACAGCGTGGAGTTGGCGCAGGGCGACCACTTTGTGATCCCCGCCGGCTTTGTAGGCACCTGGCAAGTGCTTGAGCCGGCTTGCAAGACGTATGCGGTGTTCGAGCCGCGGCAGCCGCGGGACCGGGAATAGGGCGGTTGCCCGGAAAAGCGAGACAGCCCCGCACTGCGGGGCTGTTTTTTGTGGGGGAGGCGCTGAGCTTAAAAAGTGAAGCCGGCGCCGATGTACATGCCGTCGGCCAAGCGGCGGTTGCGGTTGCCGTCCTTGCGTTCGATGTCGAAGTAGCGGTAGCCGGCTTCGACGGTGAACGGGCCGATCGGATTCCAGCGCACGCCGGCGGCGAGGTCGCTGACGTTCTTGACGCTGCCGCTGGCCATGCTGTCGCCGGCGTAATAGGCCTGGCCGTAGAGGCTGACCTTGGGCGCCAGCTGGATGTTGGCGCGGCCGCCCAGCAAGGCTGCGGTGCCGGAACCGCTATCCGGGTTCAGGCTCATCAGCTTGCCGCCGCCGGCCAGGGTGACCGGGCCCAGCGGAATCGCGAACTCCAGGCCGGCGCCGCCGGCGTTGCCCTTGTGGTCGCTGTTCAGGTAGTCGATGGAAAGACCCAGGCCCAGTCCTTGCGGGGTGCGGCTGAATTGCTGGAAATCCTTGCCGGCGATGAAGCTGTAATCGGCGGCGTGGGCAGCGGCGGCAGCCAGGGAGAGCAGCGCGGCGGTGGCGCCCAGTTGCAGAGTTTTCATGGGGTCACTTCTCTTGGGTGAGTTAGACAACAAGGGAAGTGACCGCTTTTTAAATTACAAGTTCGCATTCCACCCAATATTTCTTGTGCGGATCATTCGCTGGCGAGCAGATTTTCCAGTTCCAGCAGCCGGGTCTTGAGGGCGGCCACTTCCGCTTCCAGCGCGGCGACGCGGCCGGCCATGCCCACTTCGATCACGCCGCAGCCGTTGTCGCCTGCGGCCGGCAAAGACGGCGGTTCGCCGCTGAGCAAGTGAGCCCAGCGCGCCTCGCGTTCGCCGGGCTGGCGTTCCAGCTTCAGCACCAGCGGCGGGTATTTGTCGGCCAGCGCGTTGAGCGCGATTTCAACTTCCTCCACGCCGCTGAAGCCGTAGATGCGGCCTGAGCGGGTGCGGATCTCCGCCGCTGTCTGCGGCCCGCGCAACATCAGCAGCGCCAGAGCGGCCAGCCGCGCGCCTTCGATATTCCATTCGTAATTGAGCCTGTGCTCGTACTTGGCTACCCGGCTGCCGGCCGGCAGCCGCTCGTTCACCAGTTTCTTGGCGATCAGGCTGTCCAGCGCCGCGCTGATGTCGGCTTCGGACAGTTGCATCACTGGTTCGCGACTGGTCAGCTGATTGCAGGCCGAGGCAAGACCGTTCAAGGTCATCGGGTAGGCGTCCGGGGTCAGCGCCTGTTTTTCCATCAGGGCGCCCAGCACGCGCACTTCATGCGCTTCCAGTTGATGTGTGTCCATCCATGTCTCCGCTTGAGGCTGCCGACGCCGGGGGCGGCGGCGGGCCGGGTTGGCATATAGCGATTCTAGCGCGGTTGGAGGGGCCTCCGCACGGTGAGATCGTGACCTTGGCTTGACAGCGGCTGGCGCGCTTGCCACGCTGTGCGGTTTTGTCGATGGTTGGGAGAGCGCTATGACGCGAGTGGACGTGTTGCTGGTGGAACTAGGCCTGGCGGCTTCGCGCACGGCGGCGCAAAACTTGATCGCCGCCGGGCGGGTCAGTTGCGATGGCGCGCTGGTGAGCAAGCCCAGCCAGAAATGCGCGCCGGGCAGCCGTTTCGATATCGCCGCCGATCCGTCCGATCGTTTCGTCTCGCGCGGTGGGCTGAAAATGCTGGGCGCTTTGGAGTCGTCCGGCCTGGACCCGCGCGACGCGCTGGCTTTGGATGTGGGCCAGTCCACTGGCGGTTTTAGCGATTGCCTGCTGCAACAAGGCGCGCGGAGGGTGGTGGGGGTGGACGTGGGCCACGATCAATTGCATCCGCGGCTGCGGACGGACGCGCGCGTTCGTTATTTCGAAGGCGTAAACGCCAGGGCGTTGGACCACGCCGCCTTGTTGGCGGCCAATGACGGGCTGCCCTTCGACCTGATGGTATGCGACGTGTCCTTTATTTCCCTGACCCTGGTGTTGCCGTCGGCGCTGCCCTTGATCCGTCCCGGCGGGCATCTGCTCAGCCTGGTGAAGCCGCAGTTCGAGGTGGGACGCGAAGGTTTGGCCAGAGGGGGTATCGTACGCGACGAGAGTCTGTATCCGCGAGTGAGGGAAAAAATCAGCGAAGCCGTGCGGGAGCAGGGGTTCGAGCTGTTGAAGTGGTTCGACAGCCCGATCACAGGCGGCGACGGCAACCGCGAGTTTTTCATCTACGCGCGCAAACGCTGAGCGGCGCGAGGCGAAGCTTTTTATGATGAAGGCATCGCCACGGCCGCGCGTCGCGGTTATTATTCCGCTTGGCCGAATTCGCTTTGTTCGCTGCGCAACACCATGACCGGACAGTTGGCCCGACGCAGCAGGTTTTGGGCGAAGCTGCCCAGCAACAGGTGGGCGATGCCGCTGCGGCCATGCGTGCCGAGCACGACCAGATTGGCGTTGTGGCTGTCCGCATAGCGCACCAGCAGTTCCACCATGTCGGCGCCGCCGTCCCAGCTTTCCGCCATGTGGATCTGCACTTGTTCCACGCCGGCTTCCACTGCTTGCTTACGTGCGTGTTCCAGCACGCGGTTGCCGTCGCGGAAGGCTTGATCGTGTAGTTCGTGGGTGCCGAGCAGGCCGACGCCTTCCACCGCCAGGTCGCGCAGGCTGGCGATGTGGAACAGCGTCAGGCTGGCTTTGCAGAACTTGGCGATGCGAATGGCCTCCAGCAGCGCCTTGTCCGAATTGCTGCTGCCGTCCAGCGCGGCGATGATGTGTTGGTACATGTTCGATGTCCTTTATGGCTGGTGAGACGGAGGGCTATCGTGACAGCATATCGCGGAGGCCTGCTCAGGCCAAGTCGGCATAGGCCGGGCTTGACCTGGCGCAAAGCATTGACGAAGGGGCTGGGCGGTGTTTTACAATTCAATCTTCAGTTAAAGGTTTGATTTGAAATGCTTGTTTTTCTATTGATCATCGGCTCGTGCTTGCTGGCTTTGCTGGGGTGGATTTTGTACTCGCGCCGCGCGCCGCGCCAGGTCAAAAGGACGAGGGCCGAGGACAAGGTGTACGCCTTGAATACTCAGATCCGCGCGGTGGAGCCGCCGGAGCATTCCACGGGGATGGCTTTCGGCGTGTTGCTCAAGGCCGCGCGCGGCGATCGCGCCGCGGTGGAAAAGTGGATAGTGGCCGAGCAATATCGCGGTAACGTGCCGGTCAGCCGCGATGAGGCGATCGAGCTGCTGGCGAGACGGCTATTATTGAGCCGGAGCTGAGGTTTTCGGCGCGAGAAAATGAAAACAGGCCCGCAGAAACGGGCCTGTTTGTATTGATGAATGGGCTCTCAGGCCAGCAGGCCCAGGTATTGACGCTCCCACGGCGTAATCTGGCTATGGTAGTGGCTCAGTTCCACCTCCTTCACCGCGAGATAGGCGGCGCTGAACTCCACGCCGAACAGCCGCTTGGCGGCGTCGCCGCCGGCCATGGCCTCGCAAGCCGCGTCCAGGGTGTTGGGCAGGCTGGCGCGTTCGCTTTTGAATACATTGCCGGTGGCGGGCTCGCTGGGCCGCAAGCGCTCTTCAATGCCCAACAGGCCGGCGCCCAGGCTGGCCGCCAGCGACAAATAGGGGTTGGCGTCGCAGCCGGGCAGCCGGTTTTCCACGCGGCGGCCTTCGGGGCCGGACACCGGCACCCGCAGCCCCACCGAGCGATTGTCCAGACCCCAGCTCAGGTTGACCGGCGCGGCCATGCCCTTGACGAAGCGGCGATAGGAGTTGGGACTGGGGCAGAACAAGGGCATCAGTTCCGGCAGATAACGCTGCAGTCCGGCGATGAAGCCGTGGAAAGTGTCCGAGGCTTCACCGTCGGCGCGGCTGAACACATTGTCGCCGCGCTGGTCCACAACGCTTTGGTGCAGGTGCATCGAACTGCCCGGCTGGCCCGGCAGCGGCTTGGCCATGCACACCACGCTGAGGCCATGGAGGTTGCCTATCTCCTTCAGCGCGGTCTTGAACAGGAAGGTTTGGTCGGCCAGCGCCAGCGCGTCGCCGTGTTTGAGATTGATTTCAAACTGGCTGGGGCCCATCTCGTGGACGAAGGTGTCGGTGGCGATGCCCAGCATCTCGCAGGCGCGGTACAGATCGTCGAAATAAGCTTCCAGATCGTTGAGCGAGGAGAAGCTGAAGGAGTCGAAGCCGGCTTCGCGGCGGCCGCTGCGCAGCGTTGGAGGTTGAAACGGCTGTTGCGGGTCGCCGTGGGCGGCGAAGATGTAGAACTCCAGCTCCGGCGCCACCACCGGCGTCCAGCCTAGCGCCGCGTAGCGCGCCAGCACCGCTTTCAGCGCCGAGCGCGGCGCCAGCGGCGTGAGGTTGCCGTCGTGATCGACGCAGTCGCAGATCACGCTGGCGCGCGGGGTCTTGGCCCAAGGCACCTGGCGCAGAGTGGCGAAGTCCGGCGCCAGGGTGACGTCGGGATCGTGCTCGCCGTAGAAGCGGTAGTCCGGAAACTCCCCTATGCAGCTTTGAATGGGCACCGCCCGCGCAATGCGCAGCGGTTGCCCCTTGATGAAGGCTTTGGCCGGCAGGGTTTTGCCGCGGGCAAAACCGTGCACGTCGGCGAAAGCCAGTTCTACGTCACGAACATTCTGTTGAATCAGCCATTCGGCCAAGTCCGCCGGGATGGTGGCCTGGGACATGAGTCTCTCCCGATGCGCTTGCGCGTTATTGTTTGCATGTTTGGGTCTGTCTGTCCGTGGCGTGGTTTTATTTTTGGAGCGTTTGCTCTGCGGCCATTATGCCATCAGGCAGGGGCGGGAGGGCAAGCTCGGAATGAAGGCGGCAAAAAGCCCCGGCGGACCGGGGCTTGGGGGAGGGAAAGGCTTGGAGCGTGTTTTCAACGCCCTTTTCTATCGGTCTAGCCGCAGCGCAGCAGATCGAAAACAGGCTTTTAGAGGCGGAAGCGGCCCACGGTCTGCTGCAATGTATCCGCCTGCTGATCGATGGCGCGTACTGCTTGCACTGCGTTGCTGACCGAGTTCTGGGTTTCCTCCACCACGCCGGCCACCTGTTCGACATTGCCGGCGATATTGGTGCCGGCCTGGCTTTGTTCGCCCATCGCCACTACGACATTGTGCACGTTCTCCAGCGCCTGGCTGGCTTGCTTGCTGATGGCGTCCAGGGTCTGGGCCGCCTGCTGCACCTGTTCAACGCCGCCCTCCACCGCCGGACGGATGTCGTCCATCTGGTTGGATACGCTGCCGGTTTCGCTAACCACCGCTTGCACGATGGTGGAGATTTCATCGGTGGCGGTGGCGGTGCGTTCGGCCAGTTTGCGCACCTCGTCGGCCACCACCGCGAAGCCGCGGCCGGTTTCGCCGGCGCGGGCGGCTTCGATGGCGGCGTTCAGCGCCAGCAGATTAGTCTGGTTGGCGATATCGCGTATGGTCTCGGCGATGCCGCTGATGTTGCGGGTGCGCTCGGCTAGTTTGCCCACCATATCGCTGGCCGCATGCACTTGGCCGGCGATATTGCGGATGCCGTCGGCAGCCTGGGCGGCCAGCGCTTCGCCTTGGCGCGCCAGTTCCACGGTGCCGCGCGAGCCGGACTCGGTGTCGCGAGCGCTGGCGGTGACGTGGTCGATGCTGACCGACAGCTGTTCAATGGCGGCGGCGGCGGAACTGGTGGAGGAGCTGGCCACGCCGGACACTTCGTGCACCTTGTCCATGTCGCTGGACAGCTGGCGGCTGGCCTGGTTGATATTGGTGGCCGCCAGGCGGATCTCTTCTATCATCTGGCGTAGTTTCAGCTGCATTTCGCGCATCGCCGCCAGCAGGCTGTGCGGCGGGCCCTGCACCGCGATGTCGGTGCCCAGGTCGCCGTCGGCGATGGCCTTGACCACCTGCGCGGCGTAGTTGGGGTCGCCGCCCAGAGATTGCATGATGCTGCGCGACACCAGCAGGATCAGCCCGGCCAGCGTGATCATGCCGATGGCGGCGATGATCAGCAGCGTGCGCGCCTGACTCCAGAACAGTTGGTCGATGTCGTCGATGAAAATGCCGGTGCCCACCATCCAGCCCCAAGGCTCGAAGCGCACCACGCCGTTGAGTTTGGGAAACTCTTCCTTGCTGCCCTTGCGCGAGGTCTGGATGGTCACCAGGCCGTAGTGGTCCTTCTGCAGCGCCTCTTCATACACCGCCACCGTGGTGCGGCCGTCCGGCAGCGTGCTGCCCATGTCCACCTTGCCCACCCGGTCCTTGTTGGGGTGGAACATCACCACGTTTTGCGGATTGCGGCCGAAGAAGTAGATGTCATCCACCTTGAGCGCGTTGAGCGCGGCGATGGCTTGTTTTTGGGCGTCGGCGCGCGGCAGGCCTTTTTCTTCCAGCTTTTGGAAGTGGCTCATCGTGCCTTCGGCCATGCGCAGCAGGTGGGTGATTTGCTCGCGCTTTTCCTGGACCAGCGTGGCGCGGGTGGAGAGCAGCGCCACGGCCGCGATGCTGAGCAGAGCCAGCAGGCTGGCCGCCATGATGATGAACAGTCTGGTATTGACCCGCATGATGTTCGCTTTTCGAAGGTGGATGTCTGATTTTGGGCGGTAGTACTGCCTTTGCCGGCGGCAAGAGCAGGACCGGGATTATCGCCTGTTGTAGTATGGTTTTATGACATTACAAGCAGCAAGATCAAGGGTTTGGTATTAATACGGTAGGCTTGGCGCCGCTGCTGGCGGCGCCGTTGCGGGTTTTTAGTCGTGGACTTGCAGCCGTCCGCTGGCGATGGCGGCCTTGAACACTTGGTAATCGGCCTCTACCTGATCCGCGTAGGCCAGCGCGTAGTCGGCGATGGCCTGGTCCAACCTGTCGCTGTCGCCCACATAGCCCGCCAGCTGGGCGGCTTGGCCGCCGGATTTGGAATGCGCCCGCGCCAGCGCCCAGGCGCAGGCCTGGCCGTAGGCGGTTAGCGCCTCCGGCGTGGCGAAGGCTTCCAGCGACGGCGCGGCCTTCATGTCGCGCAGCTGGCGCACGTAGAAGTGGCGGCCGGCGGGGCCGGTGGTCCAACCCAGGAACAGGTCGCTGGCGGCTTGCATCAGGCGTTGGCCAAACACGACTCGCTTGCCCTGATGGCCATGCACGCAGGCCTGGGTGTAGGGCTCCAGCACCGAAGAGCGCGCCTCCTTCAATTGCAGGAACAGCGGTTGGTCGAAATTGTCCTGCAACAGCATCACCAGACAGCGGGTGCCCACGCTGCCCACGCCCACTACCTTGAACGCGCAATCCACAAGCCGGAAACGCTCCAGCAACTGGCGACGGTCTTCCTTCAGAGTGGCGATGTAGTTGTCCAGCATCGGCTTGACCAAGGCCTCGGCGTCGGAGGTGGACAGCCAGCTGTCGTCGTTGTCCAGCAGGGTGTTCTTGTCGTGCAGGTGGAAGATCACTGGTGGGTTGTCGCGCAGCCGCAGTGTGCCGTCCTCCAGCTCAGTCATCTTGGGCAGCAGCTTTTCTTGGGTCTGATGCCTGGCCTTGTCGGAGAGCTTGAGCATTTGCTGGCGGATGGCGTCGGTGGGCGCGCGCTCCAGCAATTGCTCGAAGCCCACCTTGGTGTACCACAGCTCCAATTGGCCCATGCGGGCGTACTCGTTGACGCGGCGGCGGTAGACCTCGCTGGCGCGGCTCACCATGTCCCGCGCCTGGCTTTCGCTGAAGCCCTGGCCGCGCGCGGCCAGCACTAGGCTGACCGCCAGCCGTTTCAAATCCCACTCCCATGGGCCGTGGTGGGTTTCGTCGAAGTCGTTGATGTCGAAGATCAGTTGCCGCTCGGGGGAGGCGAAGAAGCCGTAGTTCATCAGGTGGGCGTCGCCGCAGATCTGCAGCTTCAAGCCGCTGGAAGGGTTGGCGGCCAAGTCGGCGGCCTGGATCATGGCGAAGCCGCGGAAAAAGGTGAACGGAGATACCTGCATTCGGCTGTAGCGCAGCGGAATCAGGCCTTGCACCCGCCCCTGAGAGGTTTGCTCCACCATGGCCACCACGTCGCGCGGCGCGCTGAGCCGGTTTTCCGCTTGCAGGGTGCGGGAGCAGGATTGACGCAGCGCCTTGCCGGCGGCGTAGTGCAATTCGTACTTGGCGTGGTAATTGGACATGCGGGCTCCTGGACAAAGATCTCCTGTCCAGTGTAACCGCTGGAGAATTTTTGTCAGGTGGCAGCGGCGGCTAGGTTTATCCACAAAGTTGTCCCCGTTTCATCCACATTGCGCACAGCGCGGCGGGCGTTCCAGAAGTTGTGCACAAAGTAGAAAGGCAAGCGGACGCAATCAAACCGGGCGTCTGCCGGGGTTTTTATTATTTTATCCACAGATTTGTGCACAGTTTGCGCACACTTTCCACAGCGGCGGGGCTGCGGACAGCACTGTCCACAGGCCCGCAGGGGGGGGGAGACGTCAGCCGCGTTGCGCGCAGTCATTGACCAGTTTGCGCCATGCCTTGCTGTAGCTAAGGCCGTGGGTGTTCACCGTTAGCTTGCTGGCGTCGCCGTCCGGGCGGATGAGGATTTCCAGTCCGTCTTTATTAGTGGCGGGATTGGTCAGACGCACGGTTTCTCCGCGGTCTTTGCCGCGTTCGCGTTCGATGTATTCGCTGGGAATGCGCAGCTTGCGCATGCGCTCGTCCAGGCAGGTGGCGACGACGGGCGGAGGCGCTTTGGCTTTCAGCGTGGCGACCGGGTCGTTCAGGTTGGCGAGCGCCGGCACCACCGCGCAGCTCAGGGCGACGCCGAGCGCGGTTTGCAGCAATAGGGATTTGCAGTGTTCGATCAGATTGGGCATGGCTTTTACTTGCGTGAAGGACGACGTACCAGGATTGGAAACGCCGCGGCGCACGCAAGTTCGAGTGAGGCCAGTTGCAGGTGTTAAGGAGTTTGAGGTCCGAGGAGCGTCCAGAACCGGCTCAAAGTCTACGAGCGTGAACGGGGCTTCACCCGTGTAGCGCGACGGATTCGCCGACGACGGCGAGCAGCAGCCAGATTTGCCAATAGCTGCTGCGCGCCAGCGAATCGGCGCCGCGCAGTTCCAGGCTGCGCTGGATGCGCAGCTGACTTTGCCAACGCATCAGACCGCGGGAGGCGCGGACTTCCAGCAGCAGCAGCGGGGTCAAGGTCAGCAGTTTGAGAATGAAAAGCGGATGTTGCAGACGGGAGGGGTCTAGCGAGAGCAGGCCCAAGCCGCTGATGGTCCACAGCATCAGCGCCAGCAGCCACCAGCGATGGCTGCGGAATAGCTGAGAGGTCTGGCTGGGGAATTGCCGCTGGCGCAGCAGGCCGGCGCGGCTCCATAGCGCGGCCAGGCCGGCGCCCAAAGCCAGTAGATGCAAGCTTGCCAGCAGCCAGTGCCACAACATGGTTTGCCTCCCGTCCCCAAGAGATGCCCTACACGGTAAACAGGGGCGCGGCGGCTGGCAAGCTTATTTGCTTAGCTGTCGAAGCGCTGGCCCGCTTGGGCGCGGCGCAGGAAATCCAGCATCGCCGGCACGCGCTCGGAGCCTTCGGCTGGCGACCAGGCCGCCTGGTTTTGCGGCTGCAAGGGCAGGTAGGGGCCGTGCTTGACTTCAAACACCACGCTGCCCGGCAGCAGCGACACCACGGAATGCCAGGTGTTGGCCGGCATTTCGAACACCTTGGCGCCGTCTTCGCCCAGGCGATGGCGGCCTTGCACCACGCCGGCCTCGTCGAACACGATCACCTCGAAGGCGCCGCTGAGCGCGATCAACATTTCCCAGCTGTGGTCGTGGCGGTGCGGGCGCACGTAGGTGTCCGGCTCCATGGCGATGGCCAGGCGCTGGATGGGGTCTTCCAGTTGAGCGTGGAAATTCTGGTTGGCGCGCAGGCGCGGCGCACAGGCGGCTTTGGCCGACAGCGCGGCCAGGTCTTGTTGGTTCAGGGTCAGCATGGAATCGCCCGGTAGGGAAGCAAAGCAGCGATTATCAATGAAAACGCCGCCGGCAGCGAGGCCGGCGGTGTGTGTCCCGCCAGAGCGAGAAGCCTGCCACGCGGCCGGCTCCCAAGGCGGCGAAATCAGGAACGGATCTGGCCGTCGCCCAGCACGATCCATTTCTGGCTGGTCAGGCCGGTCAGGCCCACTGGGCCGCGCGCGTGGATCTTGTCGGTGGAAATGCCGATTTCCGCGCCCAGCCCGTATTCGAAACCGTCGGCGAAGCGGGTGGAGGCGTTGACCATCACGCTGGCGGAGTCCACCTCGCGCAGGAAGCGGCGCGTGCGCCCGTAGTCCTCGGACACGATGGCGTCGGTGTGGTGGCTGCCCCAGTGATTGATATGCTCGATGGCCTCGTCAAGGTCTTTGACCACCTTGATGGCTAGAATGGGCGCCAGATATTCGCTGGCCCAGTCCTCGTCGCTGGCCGGCCGAACCTTGTCGCCCAGGATGGCGCGCGTGCGTTCACAACCGCGCAGCTCCACGTCTTTTTCCCAATAGGCCTCGGCCAGGCGCGGCAGGATGAATTCCGCGAAGGCGGTGTGCACCAGCAGGGTTTCCATGGTGTTGCAGGTGCCGTAGCGGTGGGTCTTGGCGTTTAGAGCGATGTCGAAAGCTTTGTCCGGGCTGGCGGTGTCGTCAATGTAGACATGACAGTTGCCGTCCAGATGCTTGATCACCGGCACCCGCGCTTCGGCGCTGATGCGGGCGATCAGGCCCTTGCCGCCGCGCGGCACGATCACGTCCACGTATTGCGGCATGGTGATCAACTCGCCTACCGCGGCGCGGTCGGTGGTGGCCAGCACCTGCACCGCTTCCGCCGACAGTCCGGCCGCGCGCAGGCCTTCGTGCACGCAGGCGGCGATAGCCTGATTGCTGTGGAAGGCCTCGGAACCGCCGCGCAGCAAAGCGGCGTTGCCGGATTTCAGGCACAGGCCGGCGGCGTCGGCGGTGACGTTGGGACGCGCCTCGTAAATGATGCCCACCACGCCCAGCGGCACCCGCATCTTGCCTAGCTGAATGCCGGACGGCCGGTAGGCCATCTCGCTGACCTCGCCCACCGGGTCCGGCAGTGCGGCGATTTGGCGTAGCCCTTCGGCCATGCCGACGATGGTTTTCTCAGTCAAAGCCAGCCGCTCCAGCAGCGCCGGTTCCAAGCCGGCCTTGCGCGCCGCCTCCATGTCCTGAGCATTGGCGTCCAACAGCTTGGACTGATCGCGTAGGATGGCGTCAGCCATCGCCAGCAGCGCGCGGTTTTTCTGCGCGGTGTCTGCGCGGGCCAGCTCGCGGCTGGCCTTGCGGGCGGCCTTGCCCGTCTGTTGCATATAGTCTTTGACGTTCATCGTGGAAACTTCCGAGAGCCAGAATAGAGAATTGACTCTGAGAGTAAACCAAAGCGGGGAGGGGGGCCAGAGCGGGAACGCCTTGGGGGCGGGTTGGTTTTGTTAGATGATTGAGGGATAAGAGTATTTCACAATATTATTTATGGATATAACAGTCCTTGGGTATAGTCGGGAACATCGCCGATCATCCATTAAGAAAAGGTCTGTCCATGAAGCTCCGCCTTGCCCTGGCCGCACTGTTGCTGGCCGCGACCGGCTCCGCGCTGGCCGACGCCACTCTGCTCAACGTGTCCTATGACGTGATGCGCGACTTCTACAAGGACTACAACCCGGCTTTCCAGAAAGCCTATAAGGCCAAGACCGGCGAAACCGTCACCCTGCAACAGTCGCACGGCGGCTCCAGCAAGCAGGCGCTGGCGGTGGCCAACGGCCTGGCCGCCGATGTGATCACCATGAACCAGGCCACCGATATCGACTTGCTGGCGGGCAAGGGCTTGGTGCCGGCCAACTGGGCCAGCCGGCTGCCCAACCACGCGGTGCCGTTCACCTCCACCATCGTGTTCCTGGTGCGCAAGGGCAACCCGCAGCAAGTGCGCGACTGGAGCGACCTGGCCAAGCCGGGTTTGAAAGTGGTTATTCCCAATCCCAAGACTTCCGGCAACGGCCGTTACAGCTACCTGGCGGCCTGGGGCTATGCCTTGAAGCAGCCGGGCGGCAATGAGGCCAAGGCCCAGGACCTAGTGGGCAAAATCTTCAAGAACGTGCCTGTGCTGGACGGCGGCGGCCGCGCCGCCACCACTACCTTCATGCAGCGCCAGATCGGCGATGTGTTGGTGACCTTCGAGAACGAGGCGGAAATGATCGCCCGCGAATTCGGCCGCGGCGGCTTTGAAGTGGTTTACCCCAGCCTGTCGGTGCTGGCCGAGAACCCGGTGTCGGTGGTGGACAAGGTGGTGGACCGCAAGGGCAGCCGCAAGCAGGCGGAAGCCTATCTGCAATACTTGTGGAGCCCGGATGGCCAGAAACTGGCCGCGGAAAACTACCTGCGTCCGCAAGACCCGGTGGTGGCCAAGCAGTTCGCCTCCCGCTTCCCGGCGGTGAAGACCTTCACCGTGGCCAGCGTGTTCGGCTCCTGGGCCGCGGTCAACCAGAAGCATTTCGCCGACGGCGGCAGCTTCGACCAGATCTTCAGCAAGAAATGAGCGCATGATGGCGGCCAGCGGCTTTAATCTGATCAATAAGCGCCACTCGGTGCTGCCCGGCTTCGGCCTGTCCTTCGGCATCACCCTGTTCTGGCTGGGCCTGATCGTGCTGTTGCCCTTCGCCGCGCTGCTGTGGTCCGCGCACGGCATGGGCTGGGCGGCCTTCGTCGATGCGGTGGCCCATGAGCGCGTGGTCGCCGCCATCCGCCTGTCCTTCGTCTCCGCCGGCATCGCCGCGCTGATCAATCTGCTGTTCGGCTTTCTGGTGGCCTGGGTGCTGGTGCGTTACCGCTTTCCCGGCAAACGGCTGATTGACGCGTTGGTGGACCTGCCGTTCGCGCTGCCCACCGCCGTGGCCGGCATCGCGCTGACCACGCTGTACGCGCCCAACGGCTGGATAGGCCAATACCTGGAGCCGCTGGGCCTGAAAGTGTCGTTCACCCCGCTGGGCATCATCGTGGCGTTGACCTTCATCGGCCTGCCCTTTGTGGTGCGCACGGTGCAGCCGGTGTTGGAAGACCTGGAGCGCGAACTGGAAGAAGCCGCCACCTGCCTGGGCGCCGGGCGCTGGGACATCTTCCGGCGCGTGATCTTCCCGGCGGCGCTGCCGGCCTTGATTACCGGCGGCGCGATGGCCTTCGCTCGCGCCACCGGCGAATACGGCTCGGTGATCTTCATTGCCGGCAATATCCCCATGGTGTCGGAAATCGCCCCGCTGATCATCGCCGCCAAGCTGGACCAGTTCGACCAGCACGGCGCGGTAGCGGTGGCGCTGGTGATGCTGGCCATCTCCTTCCTGATTCTTTTCGCCATCAACCTCATCCAATGGTGGGCCGCGCGCCGCCACGGCGCGGGTAAATGATATGCAAAGCCTGACCACTGAATCGCGCCTGGTGCGCTATCTGTTGACCGGCCTGGCCTTGGTCTTTTTGTTCCTGTTCCTGTTGGTGCCGCTGTTGGCGGTGTTCTGGGAAGCTTTCCGCAAAGGTTGGGACCTGTACCTGGCAGCGCTGACCGAGCCGGACGCGCTGGCGGCGATCAAGCTGACCTTGATCGCCGCCGTCATCGCCGTGCCGCTGAACCTGGTGTTCGGCGTAGCGGCGGCCTGGGCCATTGCTCGTTTTGAATTCCGCGGCAAGAGTTTCCTGACCACGCTGATCGACCTGCCGTTCGCGGTGTCGCCGGTGGTGGCCGGCCTGATGTACGTGCTCTTGTTCGGCGTCAACACCGCGCTGGGCGGCTGGCTGCAACAGCATGGCCTGCAAGTGATCTTCGCCGTCCCCGGCATCGTGTTGGCCACCGTCTTCGTCACCTTCCCCTTCGTGGCCCGCGAACTGATTCCGCTGATGCAGGCGCAAGGCGCGGACGAGGAGCAGGCGGCGCTGGTGTTGGGCGCGTCTGGATGGCAAACCTTTTGGCGCGTCACCCTCCCCAATGTCAAATGGGGCCTGCTCTACGGCGTGATCCTGACCAATGCCCGCGCGATGGGGGAATTCGGCGCGGTGAGCGTGGTTTCCGGCCATATCCGCGGCCAGACCAACACCATTCCGCTGCATGTAGAAATCCTGTACAACGAGTACAACTTCGTCGGCGCCTTCGCCTGCGCTTCGCTCTTGGCCTTCCTCGCCCTGGTCACCCTGGGCGTCAAGAGCCTGGTGGAGTGGCGGATGGCGCGACAGAGCGACGCCGCCGCGGAACGCAGCGCGGCCGCTCGCCTGGCCGCCGCCGGCCGCGCCATAGCTAAGGACCAGCCCGCATGAGCATAGAAATCCGCAATATCCGCAAACAGTTCGGCGACTTCGTCGCGCTGGACAATGTCAGCCTCAACGTGGAGGCCGGCGAACTGCTGGCGCTGCTGGGGCCGTCCGGCTGCGGCAAGACCACCTTGCTGCGCATCATCGCCGGCCTGGAACAGCCGGACGCCGGGCAAGTGCTGTTTGCCGGCGCCGACGCCACCCACACCCACGTGGCCGAGCGCGAAGTGGGCTTCGTGTTCCAGCATTACGCGTTGTTCCGCCACATGACGGTGTTCGACAACGTGGCCTTCGGCCTCAGCGTCAAGCCGCGCAAGAGCCGGCCTGGCAAAGACGAAATCCGCGACAAAGTAATGCAGCTGCTGAAAATGGTGCAGCTGGACTGGCTGGCGGACGCCTATCCCGGCCAGCTGTCCGGCGGCCAGCGTCAGCGCATCGCCCTGGCGCGTTCGCTGGCGGTGGAGCCCAAGGTGCTGCTGCTGGACGAACCCTTCGGCGCGCTGGACGCCAAGGTGCGCAAGGACTTGCGCCGTTGGCTGCGCGACCTGCACAACGATATGCACATCACCAGCGTGTTCGTCACTCACGATCAGGAAGAGGCGCTGGAAGTGTCGGACCGGGTAGTGGTGATGGACCACGGCCACATCGAGCAAGTGGGCCGCCCGGACGACATCTACGAAAACCCGGCCACCCCCTTTGTCACCCAGTTCCTGGGCGATGTGAACCTGTTCCACGGCCGCATCGAGCGCGGGCAATTGCAGATTGGCGGCTACGCCCATGCGCTGGAAGGGCTGAGCCTGGCCAGCGGCGACGAGGCGGTGGCCTATGTGCGCCCGCATGATCTGGATCTGTCGCGCCAGGCCGACGGCGCGCTGGCGCAGGGCACGGTGGAGCATATTCACGCGGTGGGGCCCATCGTGAGGGTGGAACTGGTGCAGGCCGACGGCCGGAGCATTGAGGCGGCGGTGAGCAAGGAGCGTTACCGCGAGTTGGGCGTCTTGCCCGGCGACAGCCTGTACGTGACGCCGAAGAAGCTGTCGGTGTTCGCCAAACAGGAAGGTCAGGATTACGTGATCTGAGAGCTTGTCGTCTTCATTCAAAACGCCCCGGAAACCGGGGCGTTTTTTGTTTGAACGATGGTTGGTCTAGCTTGTTGGTGGGTATCGCCTGCGGCTCCACCCACCGCAAGGCGCTTAGCGGTTTCGCAGGCGGATGCGGCGGAAGCGCGCTTCCAGCTTGAGCCGTTGTCCCAGCACCAGGTAGAGCTGGTGTTGGCTATCTACATGGCGGTAAACCCGGACCCGGTCCGCGCCCAACAGCATCATGATTTCCAGATAGTTGAAAAAGCCCATCCACTGGCCGCGTCCGTCGCGGTCGTCAAAGTCGATGTCCCGCGCCACGCGGCTGAGCAGGCCTTTGCCAACGTATTCGCGGTTGTCCTTCATCCATTGCAACAGGTGAGCCGCGCATTCGCGGCCGTAGGCGCTGTCGGCGGGGTAATCCTTGCGGGGCGCGGGCATTTGCCAGTAATGCCGATAGGTGCGGCCGGGGCAGAAGCGAACAAAGGGGAGCAGGGCTTCCTGCTGTTCCAGCGAGTGCAGTTTGTAGCGGCGACGACGGGGAAAGTTTTGAGCGTGATGCATGGTGTTTCTCCTGCTGTGACACAAGATAAACCACCTGCCGGGGGAAGCTGAGGTATTAGGCAGGCGCGTGGCAGGATTGGCGTACCGGTCCGAAGTCTAGCCGGCGAGTGCATAGCACTCTCCCACCATGCGCCTGCCAAAATGGCTTTGCCATGGATAAAGCAGCCAACGCAGCATGCTGCGTTGGCTTGTCGACTTCGGAAACGAGACGCCAATCCCGTGTGCCGCATGTGGGCGGCAACGTGGGGATTGTTCCTGAGGGAGTGCTTGGGGTCAAGGCGGTGTGGCTGGTTCAGCAAGGTGTGCGGGTGAGGATTAGGCAAGCGCGTAGCGGGATTGGCGTACCGAGTGAACTCCAAACCGGTGAGTGCATTACACTCTCCCTCCATGCGCCTGCCAAATGACGTAGCAAGGCTGGGATTGTTGCCGAGGAAAAGGGGTGGATCAAGGCGACGTGGTGAGTTTGGTTAGGTGAGAGGGTTTTGAATCCGCTGCGCGGATGATGATTTTCATTGCCGGGGCTGCCCGGCGGGCAGGAAGGGGAATTTGCGCGGCCAAATTCCCCTTCACCCCAAAGGCCGCCCTGCAAGCCTGGCCTACGGCTTCCCGCCGGGGCCCGTCAGGCCCGAGGCGCGGCTGAACTCGCAGCGCGCTACCGTCGCGCTGCTCGAACAGGTAGCCGCTTAAGACCTCGGGCCTGCCACCCGTCGGCAGGCTTGAAGGGACTGGGGGCGCGTCGGCTACGTGGTTTCTTCTTGAAACATCATCCGCAAAGCGGATGCAACAATCCCCTCACGCAAATACCAAAGCCCCGGTCAAATCCCCCGGCGGCTGCGCGCCGCGCGCGCGGAAGGCCGCATTGCGCGCGCTCACCCCCTCCAACTCCGGCAAATCATGCAGCCGGCTGATGAAACGGATGATGGACGTCGTATCGTAAAAGGTGTGATCCACATGCCCGCGCTTGGCGAACGGCGACACGATGATCGCCGGAATCCGCGAACCCGGCCCCCAGCGGTCCCCCTGCGGCGGCGCCACATGGTCCCACCAGCCACCGTTCTCGTCATGGGTGATCACCACCAGCATGTGCTTCCATTGCGGCCCGCTCATCAAATGCTGCAACACATTGGCCACGTGACGGTCGCCGGACTCCACGTCGGAATAACCGGCGTGCATGTTCAGATTCCCCTGCGGTTTGTAGAAGGCCACCGCGGGCAGTTTGCCGGCCACGGCGTCGGCGATGAAGCGGTTGGAAATCGGGCTATCGCCCAGGCCGCCGTCCAGCAGATGGCGCTCGCGGGCGGCGCTGCCGGGCGCGAACTGGCGGAAGTAGTTGAAGGGCTGGTGATGATATTGGAAGTTGGGCGCGTCGCCGCCGCCCTTGCCGTCCAGCGCCGCCTGCCAGCTGCCGCCGTACCAGGCCCAGCCGATGTGTTTTTCGGACAAGAGATCGCCTATGGTGCGGTAGCTTTGCGGCGGCAGGGTGCTGGGGTCTTGCGGGTCGGCATAGCGGTTGTCGCCGCCTTCCGCCGGCCGCACGAAGCTGGGTTGGTAGGGCGGGGCCATGGTGTTGACCGCGTAGCCGTCCGGGGTGATGGCGCCGTTATTGACGAATTTGGGCGGGCCGTCCAGCGCCGAGGCCGGGGACTTGGGGTCCAGCGCCAGCCGGCGGCCGGTGGGGCCGTCGGCCAGCACGGCGATTTTTTTCTTGGCGGGGGTGTTGGCGGCGTTGAAGTATTCCGGGGTGCGCGCGGCGATCAGGAACTGGTGATTGAGGTAGGAGCCGCCGAAGGCCGCCATGAAGAAGTTGTCGCACAGGGTGAAGCGGCGGGCGATCTGCCATTGATTGAGGGTGCGCGCGGTGTCCGGGTAGTGGCCCATCACCAGCGCGCCGGAATCGGCCCAGGCGACGAACTGGTCGTTGCGGCCGTCGTTGATCTGCATCTGGTTGTGATAGAACAGATGGCAGAGGTCGCGGGTGATCACCGCTTCCGGCAAGGGCTGGCCTTCGGCATCTTTCAGCGGGAACGGCGCGTTGGGTAGGCCGTGGATGTCTTTTTCTTCGATGAAGTAGCGCTTGCCGGCCACGGTCTGGCCGGTGGGCACCAGGCCGCCCCAGATCTTGGGCAGGCCGGACAGCGGGCGGCCGTCGCGGTCGTTTTGCAACGCCTGCTCCGGCTTGACGGCGCTTAGCGGCTGGGCCACGCCGGGGAAGTTGCCGTAGAGGTTGTTGAAGCTGCGGTTTTCCAGGTAGATCACCACCACATTCTTGATATTGGCCTTGAGCAAGGCGTCCAGCTGGCCGCGGCGTGGATGGCCGGACGGCGTTGCCGCCGCCGTGGGCAGCGCACAGCTAGCGCCGATGGCGGCCAGGCCTTCGAACAGGCGGCGGCGGGAAGGGTCTTGCGGGGCGTCCGTTTCGGCTTGCTGCGGGCTGTCCTGATCTTCGCTGGCGTTCATGCTGTGATCCTTGGTCTAGAGAGTGCGGTGGCGGCGCGCGTCAGCCGGATGGCCGGCGTGTTCCATTGTCCATCATCCCGCCGCGGTATTGCGGCGGGATGTCGGCGTGCGGAGATTAAGATTAATCGATGCGCAACGCGGCGGCGCGCGCTTCCGCCAGCGGTTGGATAATTTCCTCCGGCAGGAATTCGCGGAACAGCGCGTCCGCCGGCGGCTGGTCGCGCAGCAGTTCTATCGGGTCGCGGCCGTCTATGCTGCCAAGGTTGGGCGCGTGGACAAAGTAACCCAGCAGCCGTTGCAACCGCGGCGGCAGCGTGCGGGCCAGTTCCCGGGAGACGGCGAGGTATTGGTTCTCCGCCTGGCGCAGCCAGCCCAGGTTGTAGCTGATGACGACGCCGGTGCGCGCTTGTGCGCTCTGGTTGGCGCCGCCGCCGTGGATCAGCGAGCCCAGATAGATCAGCACCGAGCCGGCGGGCATGGCGGCGCTGATGACTTCTTCCGGCTTGGGATCGCGCGGTTCCGGCCAGCGGTGGCTGCCGGGCACTACGCAGGTGGCGCCGTTCTGTTCGGTGAAGTCGTCCAACGCGTACATGCAGTTGATCATTTTTTCCGATCCGGGCGCGGTGCCGGGAAACATCAGGTCGTCGCTGTGCAGGAATTGACGCGGTTCGCCGGGGCCGATGCTGATGGCCTGGGTGAGGTTGAGCTGGTATTCGCGGCAGCCGCGCAGCAGGAAGGCGTCCATCACTTGCAGGATCAAGGGGTGGATGGCGAGTTCGCGGGTGACGGGCACGCGTTCTATCAGGCCGCTGATCCTGCGGGTGGCGTAGCCGTAGAAGTCGCCCTGGCAGGGGGAGGAGCGGTCCAGCAGCGGTTGCAGCTGGGAGCGGAACTGCGCCAGGCCATCCGGGGTCAACAGATGTTCTATCACGATGCCGCCGTCTTGTTCTAGCGCGGCGATCAGGGTTTCCGGAGCGGTGTCCGGGAGGAAGCGTTGCAGGCAGGGCATGTCTTGGGTTCCATCGTTTTATTAAAGAACCGGCGGCAGGGCCGCGGCGGTGTGGATGTCGAGAGATGTTATCTTCTGGATATTTACCGTGCCTGCGGAGCCGGCCTTTAGGTCAGGTGATAGATTATCTTTATAGTGAATGTATTTATTAATGTGAATTCGCGCCTGCCGCGCCTTGTGTCCGGCGGGTTGTCGACCTTACCCTGAGCCTTCCCCGCCACCCCAGTCTGGAGTCCACATGAGTGTGTCCTTGTTGAGCCGCTACGCTTTTTTCTCCTGTTGCCTGTTGTTCACGCTGTTCAGCTTGCCCTTCGTTCACTATGAGTGGTTGTGGCCGTTCACGCTGGCCGCCGCCGCGTTGACGCTGCTGGGGGTGTTCGATTTGCTGCAAACTCGCCATGCGGTGCGTCGCAACTATCCGATTCTGGGCAATATCCGTTACCTGGTGGAAAGCATTCGCCCGGAAATCCGCCAGTACCTGCTGGAGTCCGACCGCGAGCAACTGCCGTTCTCGCGCGCTCAGCGTTCTTTGGTGTACGCGCGGGCCAAAAACGAGGGCGCGGACAAGCCGTTCGGCACCTTGATCGATGTGTATCAGCCAGGTTTCGAGTTCATCAGTCATTCGATGCGGCCGGCGCCGCTGAGCGATCCGGCCGGTTTTCGCGTGGAAATCGGCGGCCCGCAGTGCAGCCAGCCGTATTCGGCTTCTTTGT
Organism: Chromobacterium haemolyticum; assembly: GCF_009936155.1. Lineage (NCBI taxonomy): Bacteria > Pseudomonadati > Pseudomonadota > Betaproteobacteria > Neisseriales > Chromobacteriaceae > Chromobacterium > Chromobacterium haemolyticum. The sequence goes on from NZ_AP019312.1 coordinate 324,940, forward strand.
TCAATGTGTCGGCGATGAGCTTTGGCGCGCTCAGCGCCAACGCCATCCGCGCCTTGAATCAGGGCGCGCAGCGCGGCGATTTCTACCACGACACCGGCGAGGGCAGCATCAGCCCTTATCACTTGGAGCATGGCGGCGCGCTGGTGTGGGAGCTGGGCAGCGGCTATTTCGGCTGCCGAGACGCGGCCGGCGGTTTCGATGCGGAGCGCTTTGCCGAACAGGCGCGCAATCCACAGGTGAAGATGGTAGAGATCAAGCTGAGCCAGGGCGCCAAGCCCGGCCACGGCGGCATTTTGCCCAAGCACAAGGTGACGCCGGAAATCGCCGCCACCCGCGGCGTGCCGTTGGGGCAGGATTGCGTGTCGCCGTCGCGCCACAGCGCGTTTTCAACGCCGATCGAGCTGATGCGCTTCATCGCCCGGCTGCGTGAGCTGTCCGGCGGCAAGCCGGTGGGCTTCAAGTTTTGTCTGGGTCATCCGTGGGAGTTCATGGGCATTGCCAAGGCGATGCTGGAAACGGGGATTCTGCCGGACTTCATCGTGGTGGACGGCAAGGAAGGCGGCACGGGGGCGGCGCCGCTGGAGTTCACCGACCATATCGGCGTGCCGCTGCGCGAAGGTTTGCTGTTTGTCCACAATGTGCTGGTGGGCTTGAATCTGCGGGACAAGATCAAGATCGGCGCCAGCGGCAAGCTGGTCAGCGCTTTCGACATCGCCAGCGTGCTGGCGATAGGCGCGGACTGGGCCAATTCCGCGCGCGGCTTCATGTTCGCCATCGGCTGCATCCAAAGCCAGAGCTGTCACACCAACCGTTGCCCCACCGGGGTGGCGACGCAGGACGCGCTGCGTCAGCGCGCGCTGGTGGTGCCGGACAAGGCGGATCGAGTGTTCCATTTTCATCGCAACACCATGAAGGCGCTGGCGGAGATGCTGGCCTCGGCCGGGCTGGAGCACCCGTCGCAGTTGCGGCCGCACCATTTGGTGCGCCGCGTCAGCGACACCGAGATCAGGCTGTTTTCGCAGCTGCACGTCTTTTTGCAGCCGGGCGAGTTGCTGGAGCCGGAGATCAAGGCGGCGTTCTACGGCCGCATGTGGCAGATGGCGCGGGCGGACAGCTTCGAGGCGCAGCCTGTCTGAGTCTATTGCGGAGAGGGCGAGACGCCGGCTTCTTCGTCGTCCGCGTCCTTGGACGGCGGCACGATGCGCCATTGGCCGTCCTGACGGCTGAAGCGCATCCGCTGCTCGCGCTCCACCGGCTTGCCGGTAAGTTTGCGGCCCTGGTAGCTGACTTCGCAGTCCAGGGTGGCGTTTTCTTCATCGTTCTGACAATCGCTCACTGAGGTGACGCGCAGGTCCTTGAGCATGGATTCCAGCATCGAGCGCATCAGCACGGTGTGGGTGGATTCCGGCTTGTTGTTGAATTCGGCGAGGGCCTGGGTCTTGAAGGCGGCTTCCGCCTCGGCCGGCGTTGGTTGCTCGCTCGGGGCGGCTTGGGAGAGGCCGGCGGCCAGGCCGGTGAGCGCCATGATGATGTATTTTTTCATGCCGCGACTTTAAGCCGGTTTGCCCGGCGGCGGCAAGATAGTAGGCGGTGTCGACCCGGCGCGGGTTTTTATTTGCGGTGGTGGGCGATCAGCTTGGCCAGCGCGGCGCTGACCAGCGGGTTGCTGACGCTGGCGGCGGCCTCTTCCATGCCGTCCAGTGCGTTCTGGCTGATCTTCAGCGTTTTTTCCTTGGGTTTGCGAGCCAGGCGGATATCCACTTTGACCCGTACTTTGCCGGCCACATAGCCTTGCTGCGCCAGTTGCGGCAGCAGGCCGGGGGCCAGCATGCGCAGGCGAGCGGCGATGATGCCGGTATCGGTGTAAATCACTAGTTCGTCGTCGCGGATGCGCACGGCGCGGCAAGTGCCGGCCAGTTGCGGCGGCAGCAGTTTCTGGAAGGCGCGGTCCAGCCGCATCAGCGCCTGGGCTTCGGCGGTGAGGCGGGTCAGGGTGCCGTCGAGACGGGCGATATCGGTGAATTGGCGTCCGGACATGGCGGGCTGCGGAATGAAAACAAGTCATTGTAGCCGCTGGCGGGCCGTGTTTGGAGATAAGCTGGCGTCCTCGTCCCGTCGACCAGGCCGCCAGCGGCGCTTATTGACCGCCTTCCACGTCTTCCAGACTGAAGGTTTCGGTGTGGTCGTTGTAGGAGAAGATTTCCGCGTAGCGTCCCCAGCTGATCACGGTGTCCAGCGTCTCCTCGGCGGTTTCGTCGGACAGAGAGTCCTCCAGTTCCTGAGCGAAGCGCAGCCGCGGTGCGCGTTGGCCTGGACGCTCTTGCAGCACTTTGCGGATGTGGGCGGCCATGGGCACATGGCGCAGCAGGTGTTCGGCGAACTGCACTTTGCGTTCCTGGGTGCCGTAGTCGGCGAACAGTTTGCCGGCGGCGGTGAGCAGGATGTCGCCGTCTTTCAGTTCGGCGAAGCCCAGATGTTCCAGGATTTCGGCCACCGGGAACAGTTCGTCCACTTCCAGCCGTAGTTTCTCCGCGATTTCCGGCATATCCGCTTTGCCGTGATAGGGCGCTTGAGCCACTTCCTCAATCAAGCCGGCCATCAGGTTGGTGGACACCTCGCTTAACTGGCTGCCGATTTCCAGCGGCAACTTGTGCAGGGTGTGGGCGCTGCGGCGCGCGGTCATCAGCGCGTAGATGTCGTCCACCATTTTGCGGAAGGCCGGGTCCAGCCGGTTGCGGCGGTGCGGGAACGGCACTTTGATTTCCGCCACCACGCGGCCGGGGTTGGACGACAGCACCAGGATGCGGTCGCACATGAATACGGCTTCTTCGATATTGTGGGTGACGATGAGCACGGACTGGATGGGCAGCTGGCCTTCGCTCCACAGGTCCAGCATGTCGGTGCGCAGCGTTTCGGCGGTGAGCACGTCCAGCGCGGAGAAGGGTTCGTCCATCAAGAGCAGGGTGGGGTTGACCACCAGGCCGCGGGCGAAGCCGACGCGTTGGCGCATGCCGCCGGACAGTTCGCGCGGGTAGGCGTTCTCGAAACCGTCCAGACCGATCAGGTCGATGGCGGCCAGCGCGCGGCGGCGGCGTTCCTTGGCTTCCACGCCCAGCGCCTCCAGCCCGGCTTCCACGTTTTGCAGCACGGTCAGCCAGGGGAATAGCGCGAAGGTCTGGAACACCATGGCCACGCCTTCGGCCGGGCCGGTCAGGGGCTTGCCGTGGTAACTGACATTGCCGCTGCTTTGTTTGATCAGGCCGGCGATGATGCGCAACAGGGTGGATTTGCCTGAGCCGGAGCGGCCTAGCAGGCCGACGATTTCGCCTTCGCGCAGCGTCAGGTTGACGTCGTCCAGCACCTGGATTTCATCATTGCCCTTGTTGAAACCGCGGCAAACGTTTTCCAGCCGGAAAATCTCCCGCCCCGGGGTGATGGTGTCTTGAGTCATGGTTGCCCCCTTAGTTGAGACGGAGTTTGTTTTCGGCGGCGGCGTACATCGGCCGCCACAGCAGGCGGTTGAACAGGACGACAAAGATGGACATCACGGTGATGCCCAGCAGGATCTTGGGGTAGTCGCCGGCGGCTGTGGTTTGGGCAATGTAAGCGCCCAGGCCGTGAGCGGCCAGCTTGTCGTCGCCCCAGGACACGTATTCGGACACGATGCTGGCGTTCCAGGCCCCCCCCGATGCGGTAATCGCGCCGGTGACGTAGTAGGGGAAGATGCCGGGCAGCATCACTTGCCGCCACCATTGCCAGCCGCGGATGCGGAAATTGGCCGCCGCTTCGCGAAAATCGTTGGGGAAGGCGCTGGCGCCGGCCACCACATTAAACAGGATGTACCACTGGGTGCCGAGCACGATCAGCGGCGACAGCCAGATATCCGGGTTGAGTTTGAAGTGGACGATGAAGACCACGAACACCGGGAACAGCAAATTGGCCGGGAAGGCGGCCAGGAACTGGGCCAGCGGCTGGATCTTTTCCGCCAGCGCCGGGCGCAGGCCGATGTGCACGCCCAGCGGTACCCAGACGATGGAGGCGAGCAGGATCAGCAGTGATACCCGCACCAGGGTGATCAGACCCAGGCCCAGCACGCGCAGCACTTCGGAGACGCCCACCTCGGTGTGGATGAAGGTCACCAGTTTCCAGCTGGTCAGCAGGCCCAGCACCGCCACCAGCAGCCACCAGACCACGTCTATGCCGCGAGACACCGAGGTTTGCGCCTCCGAGTGCAGACCTTGCGGCAGGCGGTAATTGAGGCGTAGCCGGGCGGTTTTGCGCAGTAACTTGCCAAAGGGTTTGAGCAGCAGCTGGATGGCGCGGGTGCGCTGGATCAGCTTGAGCACCCAGGACTCCGGCGCGGATTGGCTGGCGGTGTCTTCCAGGCGGAATTTATCGGCCCAAGCCACCATCGGGCGGAACAGGAACTGGTCGTAGATGACGATGACCACGGTCATGGTCAGAATCACCCAGCCCACGGCGGCCAGATTCTTGTTCTGTATGGCCATGGCCAGGTAGGAGCCGACGCCGGGCAGGGTGACGGTCTTGTCGCCGACGGTGATGGCTTCCGAAGCCACCACGAAGAACCAGCCGCCGGACATGCTCATCATCATGTTCCAGATCATGCCGGGCATGGAGAACGGCACTTCCAGCTTCCAGAACTTTTGCCACGGCGTGAGCCGCAGATTGAGCGAGACTTCTTCCAGATCGCGCGGCACGGTGCGCAGCGATTGGTAGAAGCTGAAGGTCATGTTCCAGGCCTGGCTGGTGAAGATGGCGAAGATGGCGGCGAACTCCGCGCCCAGCACCCGGCCGGGAAACAGCGCCAGGAAGAAGGTGACGGTGAAGGAGATATAGCCCAGCACCGGCACTGATTGAAGGATGTCCAGCATGGGCACCAGCAGCAGGCCGGCTCGGCGGCTCTTGGCCGCCAGCGTGCCGTAGATCAGCGTGAAGACCAGTGCGGCGGCCATGGCGGCCAGCATGCGCAGCGTGGTGCGCAGCGCGTATTCCGGCAGGTTGGCCGGGTCCAGCGTGATGGGCACGGTTTGCAGCGCGGTCAGCGGCGCCCAGGTTTCGCGGATGCCGGTGGTGGCCATCAGCAGGAAACCGAGCAGGAGCGGAAACGCGATCAGATCCCAGCGGTTGGGAATCAACCGTTTGGCCGTGGCGGGCATGAAATGGCGGACAACGGTAGTCATCTGGCCTCTCCGATTTAGCGCCGCCGATGCCGGCGGTTTGTTGTCTGTTTTGTCCGGGCGGAGTTGCGGCGGAAAGCCGGCCCGACGATCTGGCATTGCGGCGCGACGCGCGGCCGGGATCGGCCCGGCTGCCTTCACAGCATAGGTCAGCATCACGGCTGGCGAGGCTGTCGCGAGGGCGGATTGGTGGCAGGGAAATGCGCGTGGCGTAGGCGCTGGATACTAGCAGAGTTGCGTGGATGGGAATGTTACCGGCGTCGCAGATTTGTTGGGGTTTTGTGACGGATTGTACGGTTTGAAACTGAGTGGCGTTTCGCCACCCGCGCCGGCCGTTCCGTGCGGGTGGCCGCGCCGATGCTTACAACACGTTGACGGCGGCGCTGCCGGCCGCCACCTCCACGGTTTTGACGCTGGCTGTGGCCGGGTTGGGCGCCGAGCCGCCGCTCAGCGTGCCCACTTTGTGGAAGGCGCAGCTGAGTTTGGCCGGCGTCAGCGTCACTAGCGCGTAACCCTGAGCGTCGCTGTCCACGTATTTGAGCCAGCTGTTGAAGTTTTGCAAGGTGCTGGTGAAGGTGTTGACCACCTGGCCGCTGACCGTGGTGTAGATCAGCGGTTTGGCTTTGGAGAAGGCCGGCACGGTGTCCACCACGTTCTTGAAATAACTGAACAGCGAGTTGCTGGAAACGCCGGCGGTGACCAGATCCACCATCACCGGGCTGGGGCTGGCGGCGTCGTAGTCATCCATTACCGGGCCGGCGAAGAAGGCGTGGATGTCGCCGGTGAGCGCCACCACATTGGCGATGCCTTGAGCTTTCAGATAGGTCATCAGCGCTTTGCGCTCGGCATTGTAGCCGTCCCACTGGTCGGCGTTGAGGATGAATTTGTCGAAGAACATCGACGGGGGCAGGCTGGCGTCCAGGCCGGGCTTGATGGCGGTGTTGAACATGCCAGCGGAGATCGCGCCGCCGCTGAGGGTGCTCAACAGCGGCTGGGTGTTGGTATAACTGACGACGGGTGTGGAGCCGCTGGTGTTGGCGGCGGCCAGGTCCAGATAGAGCGCGCCTTGCAACTGGGCGATCTGCGGCTGGGTCAGCGTCAGGCCCAGGCCGGCCAGTTGCGGCGCCAGGCCCTGGGTCAGCAGCGAGGCCACCGCGATGGTGCCGTCGAAACCCATGCGCAGCAGCGAGACCTCATTGCCCCAAAGCTTCCACGTGGTGGAGGCGGACTTCATCTGGTTCTGCCACCAGGCGCGCTGGGTTTCACCCAGGATGGAGACATTGAGCAGATTGCCGCCAGTGGAGGCCATCTTGCTGGCCTCCACCTGGGCCAGGGTGTTTTTCTGCACGAAGTAGCGGCTGCCTATCTCGCTGCCGGCCTGGGTTTCCGGAATGATGTGGTCGCTGCGGTACAAGCGCTCGTCGGTCATCACCAAGGTGGCGAGGTCGCCGAACGTAAAGCTGCGGTAGATCTGGATGTTTTGGAACGAGGGGTTGTTCAGGTCCAACTGCACGTCGGCCGGCATATTCTCGAACCAGGCCTGGCTGGCGCTGCGGCGGCGCGCGGTTTGCGGCGAACTATCGTCGGTGGTGGTGTACTCCTGGCGGTCTTGCCAGCAGTCGTCGGAAAACTCGTGGTCGTCCCAGATCGCAATCATCGGGAAGCTGGCGTGCAGTTTCTGCAAGCGGGCGTCGTTGCGGTAGGACTTGTACAGCGAGCGGTAGTCCGCCAGCGTGGTGGCGTAGCGGGCGCCGTCGGCGCGCTGGGTACCGTTGGGCAGGCTCAGCGCCGGATGGCGGGTTTCGTTGCCGCCGCTCTGGAAGCCGGCGCCGACAGTTTCGTAGATGTAGTCGCCCAGATGGACGATGAAGTCCAGGTCCTGATTAGCGAGCTCGTCAAAAGCGCCCCAGTGGTTGACGCTCCAGTCCTGACAGGAAATGAAGGCGAACTTGAGCTGTGACAGCGGCGCGCCGGCGGCTGGCGCGGTCTTGGTGCGGCCGGTCATGCTGACCGCCGGGCCGGTGAGGAAGCGGTAGTAGTAGGTGGTGGCGCTGCCAAGGCCGGTGACTTTGTGGCGTATGGTGTAGTCCCAGTCCGGCTGGGCGCTGAGCGCCACGTTCACCAGCAGGGTGGAGAAGTCCGCGCGGTCGGACAATTGCAATGTGACCTTGACGTTTTGGCGGCCGTCGCCGCCGTCTGCCCGGGTCCACAGCACAATGCTGTCCGGCTTGGGGTCGCCGGAGGCTACGCCCTGGCCAAAGCCGCTGCCGTTGATGCCTAGCGCCGAACCTGCGCCTCCCGGCAGGCTGCCGGCGCCTCCTCCGCCGCACGCGGTCAAGCCGCCGGCGGCGGCGGAAGCGGTCAAGAAGCCGCTCCACTTCAGAAACTGTCTGCGGTCCATCGATGTCTCCCCTCTATTGTCTATGCGTGCTTGTGCTTGAATCGGGCCGTGGACGGCCCTTGTTGGAAAGGCGCTATTGTTGGAGGGGATTATTAAAGTGGCATGACAGCCAGTGTCAATTTAATTGAGTGTTTACTCGAATTCGTCCGGAAAACGTGGATTAAAACCAACACTTGTTTGAGTTGGGGTGGGTTCCGCCCGCAAGCGCGGCGCCATGGCCGCGCGCTTGCGGACAAGGCCTCGCCGCGACGGGCGGTTTTCACGCTGCGGTGGGGCGCAAACGAAAATAAAGACCGCGCGCAGGCGCTTGCCCCCTTGATACAGCGCAAGCGCGCCCCCATAAAATAAGGCGGCTAATGTGCTACACTTTCAAGCATTTTTGCGGACACCTTACCTAAACAGCCCGCTGGTCTCTGGAATTCGATTACATGATTTCTTCTTTGCTTAAAAAAGTATTCGGCAGCCGCAATGACCGGCTTCTGAAGCAATTCCACCAGACGGTGGTGCGCGTCAACGCTCTGGAAGAGGGCTTGAAAGCGTTGTCCGATGAGGCGTTGGCGGCCAAAACCGATGAGTTCAAGCAGCGCCTGGCCAAAGGCGAGACGGTGGACGACTTGTTGCCGGAAGCCTTTGCGGTGTGCCGCGAGGCCTCGCGTCGCGTGCTGGGCATGCGCCACTTCGACGTGCAGCTGATCGGCGGCATGGTGCTGCACTACGGCAAGATCGCCGAGATGCGCACCGGCGAGGGCAAGACTCTGGTGGCCACGCTGCCGTCCTACCTGAACGCGCTGACTGGCGACGGCGTGCACGTCGTCACCGTCAACGACTACCTGGCCAGCCGCGACGCCGGCATCATGGCCAAGTTGTACAACTTCCTGGGCCTCTCCGTCGGCGTCAACCTGTCCCAGATGCCGCACGACGAGAAGCAGCAAGCCTACGCTTGCGACATCACTTACGGCACCAACAACGAATTCGGCTTTGACTATCTGCGCGACAATATGGTGTTCAGCGTGGAAGAGAAGGTACAGCGCAAGCTGGCCTACGCGGTGATCGACGAGGTGGACTCCATCCTGATCGACGAAGCGCGCACCCCGCTGATCATCTCCGGCCCGGCAGACGACAATATCGACATGTACCAGCGCATGAACGCGGTGCCGCCGATGCTGAAGCGTCAGGAAACCGAAGAGGGCGAGGGCGATTACTGGGTGGACGAAAAGGCCAACTCGGTGATGATGTCCGAAGCCGGTCACGAGCACAGCGAAGAAATCCTGACCCGCTTGGGCCTGCTGAAGGAAGGCGACAGCCTCTATTCCGCCACCAACATCACGCTGATGCACCATCTGATGGCCGCCCTGCGCGCCCATTCGCTGTTCCACAAGGACCAGCACTACGTGGTGCAGGACGGCGAAGTGGTGATCGTGGACGAATTCACCGGCCGCCTGATGTCCGGCCGCCGCTGGTCCGAAGGCCTGCACCAGGCGGTGGAAGCCAAGGAAGGCGTGGAGATCAACCGCGAAAACCAGACGCTGGCTTCGATCACCTTCCAGAACTACTTCCGCTTGTACGGCAAGCTGGCCGGCATGACCGGTACCGCCGACACCGAAGCTTACGAATTCCAGAGCATTTACGGCCTGGAAACCGTGGTGATCCCGACCAACCGGCCGATGATACGCAAGGACGCGCAGGACAAGGTCTACCGTTCCGCCAAGGAAAAGTACGACGCCATCCTGGCAGACATCAAAGACTGCCACGAGCGCGGCCAGCCGGTGTTGGTGGGCACCACCAGCATCGAAAACTCCGAGCTGATCGCTGATCTGCTGCAAAAAGCCAAGCTGCCGCACAATGTGCTGAACGCCAAGGAACACGCGCGCGAAGCCGACATCGTGGTGCAGGCCGGCCGCCCCGGCGTGATCACCGTGGCTACCAATATGGCCGGCCGCGGCACCGACATCGTGCTGGGCGGCAATCCGGAGCCGGAGATCAAGGGCATCGAGTCCGACGACAGCCTGTCCGCAGAGGAAAAGCGCGCGCGCATCGACAAGATCCGCGCCGATTGGAAAGTGGTCCATGATCAGGTGTTGGCCGCCGGCGGCCTGCACATCGTGGGCACCGAGCGCCATGAGTCGCGCCGCATCGACAATCAGCTGCGCGGCCGTTCCGGCCGCCAGGGCGACCCGGGTTCCTCCCGCTTCTATCTGTGCCTGGAAGACCCGCTGCTGCGCATCTTCGCTTCCGACCGCGTCGCCGCGATCATGGACCGCCTGAAAATGCCGGAAGGCGAGGCGATCGAGCACCCCTGGGTGTCCCGCTCCATCGAGAACGCCCAGCGCAAGGTGGAAGGCCGCAACTTCGACATCCGCAAGCAATTGCTGGAGTACGACGACGTCGCCAACGACCAGCGCAAAGTGATCTACCAGCAGCGCAATGAAATCCTGGTGGAAAGCGATGTGTCCGACGTGGTGGTCAATATGCGCGAAGGCGTGTTGTCCGACCTGGTGGACCAACACCTGCCGCCGGAATCCATGGAAGAGCAATGGGACCTGACCGGCCTGGAAAAAACGCTGGAAGCCGAATTCCTGCTGCCGATCAAGGTCAGCGAGTGGCTGAAGGCCGAGCCGGCGCTGGACATCGAAAGCATCCGCGAACGCATCATCGAGCAAGCCGCCGAGACCTATCAGGCCAAGGTGGAACTGGCCGGCGACGGCGTGATGCGCCAGTTCGAGCGTAGCCTGGTGCTGCAGATGCTGGACAATCACTGGCGCGAACACTTGGCGGCGATGGATCATCTGCGCCAGGGCATTCATCTGCGCGGTTACGCGCAGAAGAACCCGAAGCAGGAATACAAGCGCGAAGCCTTCGAACTGTTCGCCGACATGCTGGAGCGCATCAAGCGCAGCGTGGTCAATGTGCTGATGACGGTGCAAATCCGCAGCCAGGAAGACGTGGACGCGGTGGAGCCGCACCAGGTGGGCGAGTATGAAATGCAGCACGCCGCGCCGGGTTCTGCCCTGGGCGATGAAGAAGAGAATCCGCTGTCTCCGGACGCGCTGGCCGCGCAGGGCCTGCGCATTGGCCGCAACGACGCCTGCCCTTGCGGCAGCGGCAAGAAGTACAAGCAGTGCCACGGCCGTTTGGAGTGATCCAGTAGCAAGAGCGTATAAAGCCGACGCGAGGGCGTCGGCTTTTTTCATGTTCATGCGCTTTGCAAGCCGACGGCGCGGTGTTAGCATCGTCGCGGGTCAACAGTTCACCCAGGCGTCGCCGGTGCCCTCACCACGCTAAACCTGTCTTGGCTAGACTCATCTCGCTTGGCTCGAACCCGTGCCAGGCCGTAAAGGCGACCGCGGCAGTCCATTCCGACCTTGGCACGACGACAGGATTCGAACCATGTCTCGTACGCTTTATCCCTTTTATTGCAGTGATATCTCCGCGCTGGCGCGTTCGCTCAAGCAGCAATGGGCGCAGGAAAGCGCTCCGCCCAGCCATGTGCACATTCTCAATATGCTGGCGCGTTCCGCTGGTTTTCAGAATTTCCAGCACTGGCGCGCGGAATGCGAACGTCCGGCTCCGTCAGCAGCTTTGTCCGCGGAGACGACGCGGCTGTTGCGTCATTACGACGCCGAGGGGCGCTTGACGCGCTGGCCGAAGAAGTTCAGCGAGCAGCGTCTCTGCCTATGGGCGTTGTGGGCCGGTTTGCCGCAGGGCGGACAATGGTCCGAGCCGGAGGTAAACGCCTTGATCCGCGCGGGCGAAGTCTTTGGCGATCATGTGCTGTTGCGGCGCGAGCTGGTGGAGCAGGGCTTGCTGGGGCGCACGCCGGATTGCCGGCGCTATTGGCGCGTGGAGCGGCAATTGACGGCGGAGGCGGGGGAGCTGGCAGCGGAAGTGAGCCGGCGTAGAGCCGGCCGTTGAGGCGTGATTGGCGGCGGTTGACGCCAGAGGCCGCCGCCGGCTGATTTACAACTGGGTTTTGATCGCCGCTTCCAGCTTTTTCTCGTCCAGCAAGCCGGTGAGCTTGGCGGCGATCTTGCCCTTGCGGTCCAGGATCAGGGTGTAGGGCAGGCCGCCGGTGGCGTTGCCCAGGCTGCGCATCAGGTTCAGGGTGTCGCTGTCGCCCAGCAGGATTGGGTAGCCTATCTTCAACTGGTTGACGAAGGCGCTGACTTCTTCTTTGTTGTCCAGCGCCACGCCCACCACTTCCACGCCTTTGGGCGCCAGTTTGGCGCGCAGGCGGTTCAGCATCGGCATTTCTTCGCGGCAAGGCCCGCACCAAGTGGCCCAGAAGTTCAGCACCGTGACCTTGCCCTTATAGGAGGCGATGGTGGCGTTGCCGCCTTGTAGCTTGGTGAAGTTGGTTTGTTCCAGCGTGGGCGCGGCCATGGCGGATAGCGGCAGCAGCGCGATCAGCGCGGGGGCGAGCAGTCGTTTCAGCATTGTGTTGAGCTTCCGGTAGGTGTTTGAAGTGTATTGGATATCCGACAAGGTCAAAGTTCTCGATGTGAACCAAACAAATGTTTCATGTTAAAATGGTCGATTGACCTTTTTGCGGAGTGGGCATGTCTATCCTCGTCTGCGGGGCCCTCGCATACGATACCCTGTTCTCGTTTCATGGCCGTTTTGATAGCCAGATCCTGCCGGATCAGCTGCACAAAATTTCCACGACTTTCCTGGCCCCGACCATGCGCCGCGAATTTGGCGGCATGGCCGGCAATATCGCTTACAGCCTGTGTCTGTTGGGCGAAACCCCCATCGTCATGGGCGTGGTGGGTGAGGATTTCGAGCCGTATCGCCAACATCTGAAACGCGCTGGCGTGGACGACCGCTTCATTCGCTTGATCCGCAAGCAGTATACCTCGCAGTGCTTCGGCATCGCCGACAAGGATGGCAATCAGTTGATGGCCTTCCATCCCGGCGCCATGGATTTTGCCATCGAAAACCACGTATCGGATATCCCGGACCCGATCGAGCTGGCGATTCTGTCGCCTGGAGGCTATCGCGCCTTCCTGCAGCATTCCAAGGAGCTGGCCGCGGCCGGCATTCCCTTCATCTTCGATCCGGGTCAGGAGCTGCCGCTGCTGTCGCGCGACGAGATCCACGAGATTGTAGAGCTGGCCAGCTATGTGGCCATCAACGATTACGAGAGCGAACTGATGCGCGAACGCGCCGGATTGTCGGTGGAGGATCTGCGCAAGAAGGTAGACGCGTTGATTGTCACCCGCGGCTCCAAGGGCGCTGAAATCTACGTCGGCGACACTGTGCACCTGATCCCGCGCGTGCAGATGCCGATCAAGCCGGTGGATCCGATGGGCTGCGGCGACGCCTTCCGCGCCGGCCTGCTCTACGGCATCAGCCGAGGCCTGGACTGGAAGATTACCGGCCGGCTGGCCAATGTGATCGGCGCGATCAAGGTCACCACTCCGGGTTGTCAGAATCACTTCTTCGACTGGGAGTCGCTGAAGGACTTGTATCAGCAGGCTTACGGCGAACCCTGGCCATTGTGACGAGGCGGCCGGTGGGCCAAACCGACAAGGACGCGCAAGCGTCCTTTGCTTTTTGACGGTCCCAACACAACAAGTCTTGAATTCATCCCGCGCCACCCCCACCATTAGCGAATTCAATTCGAAAACCCAAGGGGATTCCATGCCGCCCGTTCCGCATCTGGCAACCGCACTGACCGGCCCGCTTTACGAGCTGGAAAGCCGCATCCTGACTGCCCAGCCTCAGATCGAACACTGGTTCCGCAGTCAATGGCATAACCACGCGGCGCCGTTCTATGGCTCGGTGGACCTGCGCAACAGCGGTTTCAAGCTGGCGCCGGTGGACATGAACCTGTTTCCCGGCGGCCACAATAACTTGAACCGCGATTTTCTGCCGCTGGCGGTGCACGCCGCGCAAAGCGCGGTGGAAAAAGTGTGTCCGGAAGCGCGCAGCGTGCTGCTGATCCCGGAAAACCACACCCGCAACACCTTCTATCTGCAGAACATCGCCGCGCTGGTGCATATTTTCGAACAGGCCGGCCTCAAGGTGCGCCTGGGTTCGCTGAACCCGGAAATCACCGAACCGACCGAGCTGCAGTCAGCCAACGGGGACACCGTGCGGCTGGAGCCCATCGAACGCCGTGGCAACCGCCTGGTGCTGGCGGACGGCTTCAACCCCTGCGTGGTTTTGCTCAACAACGACTTGTCCGGCGGCATCCCCGACCTGCTCAAGGGCCTGGAGCAGAACCTGCTGCCGCCGCTGCACGCCGGCTGGGCGGTGCGCCGCAAGAGCAATCACTTCGCCGCCTACGACAAGGTGTGCGAGGACTTCGCCCGCTTGATCTCCATCGACCCCTGGACCATCAACCCGTATTTCGCCAGCTGTAGCGGCCTGGACTTCCACGCCCGCACCGGCGAAGAGCAATTGGCGGACGAGGTGTCGCGGATGCTGGACAAGATCCGCGTCAAATACCGCGAGTACGGCATAGACAACGATCCCTTCGTCATCGTCAAGGCCGACGCCGGTACCTACGGCATGGGCGTGATGAGCGTGAAGAGCCCGGACGAAGTGCTGGGCCTGAACCGCAAGGCGCGCAACAAGATGTCGGTGGTCAAGGAGGGCCTGGAGGTGTCCGAGGTCATCGTGCAAGAGGGTGTGTACACCTTCGAGACGGTGGAGGACGCGGTGGCCGAGCCGGTGGTCTACATGATGGACCGCTATGTGACCGGCGGCTTCTACCGTGTGCACACCGGCCGCGGCATCGACGAAAACCTGAACGCGCCCGGCATGCATTTCGTGCCGCTGTCGTTCGAAACCGCCTGCCTGCCGGACAAGCAGGGCACGCCGGACTGCGCGCCCAACCGTTTCTACTCCTACGGCGTGATTTCGCGGCTGGCGCTGCTGGCTGCCTCGCTGGAGCTGGAAGCCACCGATCCGGACGCCGAGGAATGAAAGCCTGGCTAAGCATGGCGCTGCTGGCGGCTACGGCCCCCGCGCTCGCCGACGAAGCCTTGACGCCGCAGGCGCTGGAGGAACTGGTGCAGTGCGCATCCTTCGAGCGCTACCAGGCGCTGCAACCGGCCTTGCTGGACGTGGTGTTCGACAAGGGGCCGGACTGGATACGCAAGAACGAGCGGGCCAGCACCCTGGGGGTTTACGCCTACGATCTGAAGCGGCCGATCCGGGTGTTCGGCGCGGAGACGACGCGGCTGGCGCTGCACAAGGAGTACGTGTCGGTGCCGCTGCCGTCTGGCTGGACGATGGCCGAGGCCGCGTCGCGGTTGCGGCTCAAGCGGGCGCCGATCAAGGCGGCGGAGCAGCATTACCGCTTTGTCGGTAATGACGGCCCGATGTTGTCCGCCTACGAGATGCCGGCCAATCCTCTGGCGGCGCTGCTGGGCGCGCCGCAGGGCGAGCCGCTGCGCTATCTGGGCTGTTCCTATAATGGGGCCAGCGAAGAAACCTTTCTTTCCGTTGCCGCCCAGGCCGACGAGATGATGCAAAAAGCGCGCGGCGACATGGAGCGCATGTTGCGCGACGTCGCCAAGCCTAGCGAGGACCAATAAACATGCGCATCCTGTTCATTGCCGATCCCCTGGATCACTTCAAGCTTTACAAGGACACCACCTTTGCGATGATGCAGGAGGCCGCCGCGCGCGGCCACGCCTTGAGCTTCGCTCAGGCTCATCAACTGTCGGTGGAGGGCGGGCGCGTGTTGGTGGACGCGCGCGATCTAAGCCTGACTGGCCAGTACGAGGGCGAGCACCCGGCCTGGTTCAAGCTGGGCGAGGTGCATCGCCAGCCTTTGCAGTCTTTCAGCGCAACCGTGATGCGCAAGGATCCGCCGTTCGACATGGAATACCTGTACGCCTCGCAGCTGTTCACGCTGGCGGAGGCGCAGGGGGCCAAGGTGTTCACCAGCGGTCAGGCCCTGCGCGATTTCAACGAGAAGCTGGCTATCTTGCAGTTTCCGGAGTTGACCGCGCCCACGCTGATCACCGGCGAATCGCATCGCTTGCGCGCCTTCGTCAATCAGCATCAGGACGTGATCCTGAAGCCGCTGGACAGCATGGGCGGGGACAGCATCTTCCGGGTGCGTCCGGACGACGCCAACCTGTCGGTGATTATCGAAACCATCACTCTGCGCGGCAAGCGAACGGTGATGGCGCAGCGCTACATTCCGGAAATCCGCGACGGCGACAAACGCATTCTGGTGATAGACGGGGTGCCGGTGGACTGGTGCCTGGCGCGCATTCCGGCGGCGGGCGAGACGCGCGGCAATCTGGCCGCAGGCGGTCGCGGCGAGGCGCGGCCGCTGACCGAGCGCGATCGCGAAATCGCCGAGACGGTGGGGCCGGAGTTGAAGAAGCGCGGCATCCTGCTGGCGGGCCTGGACGTGATCGGCAATTATCTGACCGAGGTTAACGTTACCAGCCCGACCTGCTTCCGCGAAATCATGGACCAGACCGAGATCAACGTCGCCGGTCTATACATCGACGCGCTGGAGCGGCGCTGCCAGCCGCACTGACGCCGCTGTTTCTCCATTTCGTCACGGCCGGCCGCGTTGCCGGCCGTTTTGTTTTTTATTGGCGTCATCTTGGGCTGGCATGCTGAGGCGCCGGCCGCCGCGCCAATCTTACGGACTCCCCCATGAAAGAAAGTCCATTCAAAGGCAAAACCGGGATTACCCGCCTGATCAACGCTTTCGGCTATTCGCTGGACGGCCTCAAGGCGGCATTCCGGCATGAGGACGCCTTCCGCCAACTGGTGTTGCTGGCGGCGGTGCTGATCCCGCTGGCCTTCGTCATCCACGCTCAGCCGCTGGAGCGTGCCTTGCTGGTGGCCAGCTCGCTGGCGACCCTGATCATCGAATTGCTGAATTCCGCGATCGAGGCGGCGGTGGACCATACCTCGCTGGAGAGACACCCGCTAGCCAAGCGCGCCAAGGACATGGGCAGCGCCGCCCAGTTGCTGGGCCTGATCAATCTGACCGCGGTGTGGTGTCTGGTGTTGTTTGGCTGAAGCGGGTAAGGTGACGGCTGCCTGAAACAAGAGGAAGCCGTCATGATGATGTCGCCAGTAGAGTCCGGAGTCGAGGAGTGGGTGTTGAACATCGTGCTCTGGCTCAAGCTGGGCGTGGAGGCGCTGGGCGCGCTGGTGATAGGCGTAGGCATCCTGGCCCTGGGCGTTCGCTATGTTCGCCGCTGCCTCAGCGCCAACCATGACGATTACAACCAGGTGCGGCTTAGCTTCGCCCGCTTCCTGGCGCTGGCGCTGGAGTTGCAACTGGCGGCGGATATTCTGTCCACAGCGGTGGCGCCCAGTTGGGACCAGATCGGCAAGCTGGGTGCCATCGCGGTGCTGCGCACCGCGCTCAATTACTTTCTGGGCAGGGAAATTCGCGAAGCCGAGGCTGCGCGTCAGACTAGTGATCTCCCTATCCACTGAGTCAATCCCGGTTTGGTGGCGTCTGCTGCGTGCCTGGCGCTTCTGCGTTTCCCTAATGTCTTTCCTGATCGTTCGGTCAGTTTGATCTAAGCGCAGTCAATTCTTGCTGGTGATATGTGGCGTAAGGTATATGCTTATGCCATACAAAAGCGAGGTCAAGGATGCCGCGGCTGGCTGGCGTGGTGAATCTACTTTGCCCGCGTGCCATGCCTGTTATCGGGTGAGTGTTTTCTCTTAAATCCGTGTGAATAGGAGTTTAACTCATGAACGATAAAGTAAACGAGGCAATAGTTTCTCCCCCCAATATCGGTGATATCGACGGGCTGTGGCAGGCGGCAATCAACTATCGCTTGAATGGCGTCAATGATGTTCAGGCGATGGATCATATCTATGATGCGCTGCCGGCAAGCCTAGGATTTCAGGATATGGCAAACGTCTTCAGCGGTGTTTACTGTGATGCTTACTGGGAAACCGACCGCGAGAAACCGGCCATCCTTGCTCAGCATATGACCCAGGCTTTGTCTATTGCCCTGACTTCGTCCACCCAGTACGCCAATAAGGCGATGCAACAGTGGCGAGGTGTTTTATGCCGTAAGAACTTTGGCGATAACGGGGTGATCCCAACCATAGGGGCTTATACCGACTCCCCTGATATTATTTGTAATCAGGACGTGGAGCTACCGCCGGCCAAGTTGATTGATAATTGGAATACTGAATTCTGGAAAGTGCCCAAGGTTGGGAAGAACTATATCTACACGCGGTGCCAGAATAAGTCATTCTTCGGCAAGATCAATGACTCCAAGGTGAGGATGTACTACGCCAATGGCGGCTTCAACCAGCCGCCGTCGTCTTGGATACAGTGTTTGACCGTGAGCGGCAAAAACAAGGATGGCAAGGTGTTGAACCGGGATGGTCGGAATGCGATTCTGACTGTGGGCGAGCGCGGCGCCTCTGAAGCCTTCATGCTGGATTTGAAGTCTACGCAGCATATTTGCCTGATTGCTACCGTCAGCTACCCCTTTTTCACTGAAAATAATCCCTTGCAATTTTCTGAGGGCAACTGGAATTCCGTGCAATGGATTCTTTATAACGGCGCCGGGGCATGGCGTAATGTGACACCTGTATCCAAGAGCGGGGGGGAGGAATCCCTGACGTTCCATAACCAGGATTCCACGCCTGAGCAGTTCAGCTTCAGCATGAGGTGTCGCCGGGTGCCGGAAGGCTCCACCTTGCGGATGTATTCCGACGATCCTGTGGCTTCTTTTGACACCCGACGAGTGAAAGTGCTGAGAAGCAGCCAGGAGCTCAATATTGCGGTTCAGTTGCCGCCGCACTACGCCGGTCATATCAAGGTGCAGTTGGAGGGGCCGGATGGCAAGCCATTGCCCAGCAGCGCTGCGGTGCAGATTTGCATGCATTGGTGCGTGCCGCATTCGAGTCCCCATTATCTGCGGGCGGCAGCGATGTTGGGGGCCTTGGAGGCGGTGCCGACCTTGCAGAGCCTGCAGTTGCCGGTGGGCTACTTCACGTTTGTCGGCGCAGGAGACTAGACTCGCGCAATAAACAACAGCCCTGCACGGAAAACCGTGCAGGGCTGTTGTCGCAAGCGCGGGCCGTGTTAGCCCGGTTCGGCTTCCTTGCCTTCCGGCGGCGCGATCACCTCGCTATAGCCGCATTCCTTCTGCGGGCAGACTTTTTCAGTGCCGCGGCGCTTGGTGGTCTTGATGGTCAGGATGGGCCAATTGCATTTCGGGCAGGGCTCGGCCACCGGCGGGTTCCAGGTGGCGTATTTGCACTTGGGATAGGTATTGCAGCTGTAGAAGAGCTTGCCGTAGCGGCTCTTGCGTTCGATCAGCTGGCCAGCCTTGCATTCCGGGCACTCCACGCCGGTTTCGCGAGGCTTTTCCAGCGGTTCGATGTGCTTGCACTTCGGATAGTTGGCGCAGCCGATGAACTTGCCGTAGCGGCCCTTCTTGATGTGCAGTTCGCCGCCGCATTCCGGGCAGCTGCGGCCCTCGATCACCGTCGGCGCTTCCGCTTCCTCCGCAGCCTGCTCGGCGGTTTCACCCATATTGCGGGTGTAATCGCAGTCCGGATAGCCGGTGCAGGCGATGAAGCGGCCGCGTTTGCCGAACTTGATGGACAGCGGCTTGCTGCATTTTGGACAGGCTTCGTCCAGGCTCTCGGTAGTGACTTCGGCGCGGGAAATGCTTTCCTTCTCGGCGATCTGCTTGGAGAAGTTTTTCCAGAAGCTGTCCATCACCGGGACCCACTCGCGTTGGCCATTGGCCACTTCATCCAGCTGGTTTTCCAGCTTGGCGGTGAAGTTGTAGTCCACGTATTGCGCGAAGTGTTCGGTCAGGAATTTATTGACGATGTCGCCGGTATCGGTGGGCTGGAAGCGCTTCTTGTCCAGCACCACGTATTCGCGGTCTTTCAGCGTCGAGATGATGCTGGCGTAGGTGGACGGACGGCCGATGCCGAACTCTTCCAAAGCCTTCACCAGCGAGGCTTCCGAGTAACGCGGCGGCGGCTGGGTGAAGTGCTGGGTGCCGTAGAGCTTGTCCACCGGCAGGGTCTCGCCCTCTTCCAGCAGCGGCAGCTTGGCGTTGTCCTCGTCCTCGGCGTCGTCGACGTCTTCTTCATACACGGCGAGGAAGCCGGCAAAGGTCTGCACCTGGCCGGTGGCGCGGAACACGCCTTCGCCGACGGCGATGTCGATGCTGGTGGTGTCGAACTTGGCCGGGGCCATCTGGCAGGCCAGCGTCCGCTTCCAGACCATGTCGTAGAGCTTGAACTGGTCCGAGGTCAGGAAGGGCTTGACCATGTCAGGGGTGCGCAGAATGGACGTGGGGCGGATCGCCTCGTGCGCCTCCTGGGCGTTCTTGGACTTGTTCTTGTAGGCCACAGGGTTCTTCGGCAGATAATCTCCGTCGAATTTAAGGCCGATATAGCCGCGGATTTCCTCCACCGCCTCGTTCGCCAGCGCCACCGAGTCGGTACGCATATAGGTGATCAGGCCGACGGTACCCTGGCCGATATCAATGCCCTCGTACAGCTGTTGCGCGGTGCGCATGGTGCGGTCGGTGGTCATCCCCAGCTTGCGCACGGCTTCCTGTTGCAGCGTGGAGGTGGTGAACGGCGCGGCCGGGCTGCGCGATTTCTTTTTCTTCTCGATGCTGCTGACCACCGCCGGGTGGCCTTCCAGCCTCGTCAGGATGCTGGCCTGTTCGGCTTCATTGGGGATGTCGAACTGTTCCAGCTTCTTGCCGGCCATCGTGGTCAGCTTGGCGCCGAACTTGGTGCGGCCCTTGTGGCTGTCCAGATGCACCGACCAGTATTCCTGCTCGACGAAGGCGCGGATCTCGTTCTCGCGCTCGCAGATCAGCCGCAAAGCCGGGCTCTGCACCCGGCCGGCGGACAGGCCGCGGCGGATTTTCTTCCACAGCAGCGGCGACAGGTTGAAGCCCACCAGATAGTCCAGCGCGCGGCGGGTCTGCTGCGCGTCCACCAGGTTTTGCGCGATCTCGCGCGGGTTCTGGATCGCTTCCAGCACCGCGTTCTTGGTGATTTCGTGGAACACCACGCGCTGAGCGGTCTTGTTTTTCAGCAGCTTCTTGCCGTTGAGGATCTGCACCAGATGCCAGGAAATGGCCTCGCCTTCGCGGTCCGGGTCAGTTGCCAGGTAGATGTGCTGGGCGTCGCCCACCGCTTTGACGATGGCGTCGACGTGCTTGCTGTTGCGCGCGATCAGCTGGTATTTCATGGCGAACCCTTTTTCAGGGTCCACCGCGCCATTCTTGGGCACCAGATCGCGGACATGGCCGTAGGAGGCCAGGACTTCAAAGTCCGAGCCTAAATATTTCTTTAGCGTTTTCGCCTTGGAGGGCGATTCGACGATCAAGAGACTGGTGGGCATATTATCTTTTCGTATGTGCAATCGCCGGCGTGCCGGCCGGTCCGTCCAGACCGGGCGCTTCTGCGGAGCGGCAGAAGGGCGCCTGGCCCGTGCGTGGGCTGCTGCGTTCCCGTCGACAAGGGGATGAGGGCTTCATCCTAAAATTTCGCGCCGACAGAAAATATATTCGTCAAATAAAACAAGAGCGCAAGAGCGCTCTTGGATTGGACGCCGGCAGCGGCGTCCAAGGGCGGCATGTTAAGCCCGCTCCATGAGGCTGACAAGTCATTGCATGGTGGGTTCGCCATGCACGGCATCCAACAACGCCTCGCCCAGCAGAATGGGCAGTTCCGCTTGTTGCGCCCACAACACCATCAAGGCCACCAGCTTGGCGCTGCCGACGTTGATGTCGTCGCTGTGCAGTTCCATCAGGCGGTCGATGACCATTTCGCGCTGCGCGGGCGTCAAGGCGCCGTGGTCCTCCAGAAACTGAAGCAGGCCGCGCACGTCGGCGGGTAGGTGCTCCAGTTCGTCTTCGGCGTAAACACGCATGCCGCTGGCTTCGTTGGCGCCGACGTAGACGCTGTCGTCCAGGCCGCTGATGCCGTCCAGCCAATCCAGCGCGTCGTTGATCTCCTCGTCCTCGAAACCGGCGGCCTCCAATTGGCGCATCAGCACGCCGCGGTCGCCGAAAGCGTCCGGATCGCGGAATTGTTCAAACAGGAAGGCGAGTACGTCAAACATCAATCTATCTTCTTAAAGTGCGGGTTAGCGCGGTTCAGCCCAGGTTCAGGCGCTGAAAAAGCCCGCCGGGATGGCTGGCCACCAGGCCGGCCAGCTCAAGTTCGAGCAGCATCGCGTAAAGCTCCCCCACAGTCAACCCGAGCGTGGTCGAAAGCGCATCCATACTGATGGGGTCAAATCCCATGGCTTCAAGCAGCGGCGATTCCGCGGTGGGGGCCGCCGGTTTGGCGCGGGGGCGTTTGCGTTGCAGCCTGCCGACTTCGTCCAGCACGTCGTCCACGGTTTCCACCAGCTTGGCGCCGTCCTTGATCAGCCGGTGACAGCCGCGAGACTGGGGGTTGTGGATGGAGCCGGGGATGGCCATCACTTCGCGATTGTTCTCCATCGCCAGCCGCGCGGTGATCAGCGAGCCGGATCCGGTGTTGGCCTCCGCCACCAGGCAGCCGCGGCTGAGGCCGGCGATGATGCGGTTGCGACGCGGAAAATGAGCGGCCAGCGGTCCCATGCCCAGCGCGAACTCGGACAGAATCAGGCCTTCCTCCGCGATGCGGTGCGCCAACTGGCGGTTGCTGGCCGGATAGACTCGGTCTATGCCGGTGCCGACCACCGCGACGGTGGAGGACGCTTGTCCGAGCGCGCCGTGATGAGCCGCGGCGTCTATGCCGCTGGCCAGGCCGCTGACGATGCAATAGCCGTGTTCGGCCAAGTCGCGGGAGAAGTTCTCCGCGTTCTGCTTGCCCTGAGGCGTGGCGGCGCGGCTGCCCACGATGGCGAGCATGGGTTCGGCCAGTAGTTCGCGCCTCCCGCGGGCAAACAGCAGCGGCGGCGGCGCGTTGGATTCGGCCAGTTGCGGCGGGTAGTCGTCGTCCAGCAGCGACACCAGCTGGCAGCCTGGCGTCTGCGCCCACTCTAGCGCCGCTTCGGCGGAGGCGGCGGCCTCGCGACGCTGCAGGGCTTCGGCCGCTTCTTTGCCGATCAAGGGCTCCGTTTGGCGGCTGTTGGCGTTTAGAGCGGCGTCCGCGCCGCCGAAGGCGTCGATCAACCGGAGAAAGCCGGCCGGGCCGATGCCGGGCGTCAGCGCCAGCAGCAGCCAGTCGTGCGGCGGAGCTTTCATTCTTGCTCGGGGCTGGCCACGCTGTCGCCCACGTAGATCGGCCCGCGGCTGTCCAGCACCAGCGCGTAGGAGACTTTGTCGAACACGCGGTAGACGAAGGCGTTGCCGGCGCGTTCCGCCGGCAGCGTCACCGTGCGCTTGCCTTGTTCGTCCTTGATTTCCAGCGGGCGTCCTTTTTTGAACAGGCCGAACACATGGCCATTTTCGACGCCCTGCGACTGGCCCAGATTGAGTACAATAGTAGAGTATTGGGCCGCGCCGTCCACGCCGTTGTAGACCGAGACCACCTTGCCGCTCAGATGGGCGTCGGCCGGGTGCGGCGCGTAGTTGTTGAAGTTTTGCAGCGGCGCGCGCATCAGGTGGTCGCCCACCAGGATTTCCTCGCTGACGCTCCGGACTTTCAGAGTCTGGACTTCGCCCTGAGGCTTGTCCGCGGTCAGATCGCCGCTGTAAGTCGCCTCCACGCCCAGCACCTTCTTGGTGTCCGGGTCCAGCAGCGGCTTGCCCAGCCGGTAAGCCTGCCAGGTGCCGGCCTCGTTGACGCCGGTGGCGTAGACGCGGTCTCCGGTGGCGACGGTGAGATGCTCCTCCGGCCCGGCGATCAGCTTGGGCGACTGCAGGAACTGCGCCATGTCCACCACCAGCGGCCGTTTGAGGAAGGGCTCGATCGCCGAGGCGGGAATGCTGGCCACCGCCTGGTCCAGCATCTCGACGCGGGCTTGCGGCGACAGCTTGACTTCGCGCTGAGCGCCGCGAGCCAGCGATAGCCGCGGCTGGCCGTCCACGTAGTCCAGCGCCAATACGTCGCCCGGGTAGATCCAGTGCGGATTCTTGATTTCGCCCTGGTTCATCCGCCACAGGCGGGGCCACTTCCAGGGGCTATTCAGGTAGCGCCCGGAAATGCTCCACAGCGTGTCGCCGCGCTTCACGGTGTAGCGGCTGGGCGCATCCGCTTTCAGTTGCAGGTCTGCAGCGAAACCGGGCATGGCGAACCCGAGGGCCAAGGCGAAGGATATAATGCTTTTACGCATGGGAAATGCCCCAATATGAAGGTGGACGGACACCTGCGGGGGGTGACCCGCATGCAACGAATCGCGTTTCGAACATGTCTATTATCGGCGTGCCGATTGCGATACGACAACTTGATGAGTGATTGAAACGATGGGGAGTCATTAAATCCGATGGCATTGTTGAATATTTTGCATTACCCGGATGAACGGCTGCACACCGTGGCCAAGCCGGTGGAGGTCTTCGACGAGGCCTTGCAGACGCAGATCGACAATATGTTCGAGACCATGTACGAAGCCAAAGGCATCGGCTTGGCCGCGACTCAGGTCGATTTTCACCGCCGCTTGGTGGTGATGGATATTTCCGAGGAAAGAAATGAACGCCGCGTGTTCATCAACCCGGAAATCCTGAGTAAGGACGGCGAGACGGTGTATGAAGAGGGCTGTTTGTCCGTGCCCGGCATTTACGACAAAGTGACCCGCGCCGAGCACGTCAAGGTGCGCGCGCTGGACCGCAACGGCAAACCGTTCGAACTGGAAGCCGACGGCCTGCTGGCGATTTGCATCCAGCACGAGATCGATCATCTGGACGGCAAGGTGTTTGTCGAATACCTGTCGCAGATGAAGCAGACCCGTATCAAGAGCAAGCTGAAAAAGCGTGAAAAACAGAATATGTGACGGCGGTGCCGTGGGCGCCCTGTCCGGAATGGTTTGAATGAAATTGATCTTTGCCGGTACGCCGGAGTTTGCCGCCGCCGCGCTGCGCGAGTTGATCGCCGCCGGCCATGAAATCGCCCTGGTGCTGACCCAGCCGGACCGTCCGGCCGGCCGCGGCATGAAATTGAAGCCCAGCCCGGTCAAGGAAGTCGCGCTGGAGCACGGTCTGCGCGTGGAGCAGCCGGCGTCCTTGCGCAATGACGAAGCGCAGCAGATGCTGCGCGACATCGGCGCCGAACTGATGGTGGTGGCCGCTTACGGGCTGATCCTGCCGCAGGCGGTGTTGGACATTCCCGCGCGCGGCTGTTTGAACATCCACGCCTCGCTGCTGCCCCGCTGGCGCGGCGCGGCGCCCATCCAGCGCGCCATCTTGGCGGGCGACGCCGAAACCGGCATCACCATCATGCAAATGGACGTGGGTCTGGACACCGGCGACATGCTGTCCATCCATCCGGTGGCCATCGCCGCCGACGAGACCGCCGCCACGCTGCACGATAAGCTGGCTGCGGAGGGCGCGCGCGCCATCGTGTCCACGCTGGCCGGATTGGAGACGATTCAGCCGGTCAAGCAGCCTGAAGCGGGCGTCACTTACGCGCAGAAGCTGAGCAAAGCAGAGGCTCTGGTGGACTGGAACCTGCCGGCGGGAGATGTCGCTCGGGCCATCCGCGCCTACAATCCTGCCCCCGGCGCGCATACGCTGCTGGCCGGCGAGGCGCTGAAACTGTGGATGGCAGTCGCGGAAGCCGGCCAAGCCGAGCCCGGCCTGGTCATCGCCGCGGATGCGGACGGCGTGTTGGTGGGCTGCGGTTCCGGCCTGGTGCGGCTGACGGTGTTGCAGGCGGCTGGCGGCAAGCGCTTGGCCGCGCGTGACTTCGTTGCGGGCAGAAGCCAACTGACGGGCACGCGTTTGGGTGTGTGATCGGATCGGCTGAAGCGAGATGAAAGGGTAGGGGATGACGGACAACTGGTTCAAGACCACCTTGCTGATGGCGGCGATTCTGGCCTTGTTCGCCGTGATCGGCGGCATGATAGGCGGCAAGAGCGGCATGATTCTGGCGCTGTTGTTCGGCGGGGCTATGAATGTGTTCGCCTGGTGGAATTCCGACCAGATGGTGCTGCGCATGTACAACGCGCAGGAGGTGGACGCCCAAAGCGCCCCGGAGTTCTACGGCATGGTGGCGGAGCTGGCGCAGCGCGCCGGCCTGCCTATGCCGCGCGTCTATGTGATCCATGAAGAGCAGCCCAACGCCTTCGCCACCGGCCGCAGTCCCGAGCACGCGGCGGTGGCCGCCACCAGCGGCATCATGCGCATGCTGGACTATCGCGAGCTGCGCGGGGTGATGGCGCACGAGCTGGCCCACGTCCAGCACCGCGACACCTTGATCTCCACCCTTTCCGCCACCATGGCCGGTGCGATTTCCGCGCTGGCCAATTTCGCCATGTTCTTTGGCGGCCGCGATGAGAACGGTCAGCCAGTGGGTTTGTTGCCGCGTTTGGCCATCGCCCTGTTGGCGCCGTTGGCCGCCAGCCTGATTCAGATGGCGATTTCCCGCGCGCGCGAATTTGAAGCCGACCGCGGCGGCGCCGAGATTTCCGGCGATCCGCTGGCTTTGGCTTCCGCCTTGCAGAAGATCGAATACTACGCTCAGGGCATCGTGATGCCCACCGCCGAGGCGCATCCGGAAACGGCGCAGATGATGATCATCAACCCGCTGTCCGGCGGCGGCGGAATGGGCGATCTGTTCCGCACCCATCCGCAAACCGCGGACCGCATAGAACGGCTGCAAGCGATGGCGCGCGGCGTATATTAATTGACGAGCGTCGGGCGGCCGCCGCGCCGTCTGGATCGCCCAAGGCCAATGCCGTCCGGCATTGGCCTGTTTGTTATGGTTTGATAGAAAGCACCCATGCATCATATTCAGCAATTGGCCGCCAATATTCTGTTGCGCGTCGAATCCGGAACCAACCTGACCGAGGCGCTGGCCGAAGCTCAACGCAAGGCGCCGGAGTTGACGCCGTCCGAGCGTGGGGCTTTGCAGGATTTGACCTATGGCAGCCTGCGTCATTTGGCGCGGCTGCGTTTTTATTTGCGCCAGTTGGTGGCCAAGCCCTTGCCTGAGCCGGTGTTGGAGCGGGTGTTGATCGTGGCTTTCTATCAATTGCTGCATACCCGCGCCGCTGAGTACGCCGTGGTGAACGAGGCGGTGACCCTGGCCAGCCGGCTGGCCAAGGGCAATTTCAAGGGGCTGGTCAACGGCGTGCTGCGCAACTTCCTGCGTCAGCGCGCGGCGCTGGAGCGGGCGGCGGAAAGAGACATCGAAGCCAGCTTCAACCACCCGTTGTGGTGGATCAAGGGTTTGCAGCGCGCTTATCCCGATGCCTGGCAAGCTATTTTGGATGCCGACAACGGCCATCCTCCGATGACTTTGCGCGTCAATCGCCGCCATGGCGACGCCGCGGCCTATCTGGAGCGGCTGCGGGCCGCGGGACTGGACGGGGAGGCGCTGGACAGCGGTTCGATCAAGCTGGCGCGGCCGGTCAATGTGCGCGAGCTGCCTGGCTTCGCCGATGGCGAAGTGTCGGTGCAGGACTGGGGCGCGCAGCAGGCCGCGCATTGGCTGGATCTGAGCGCTGGCCAGCGGGTGCTGGACGCCTGCGCGGCGCCCGGCGGCAAGACCGGCCATATTCTGGAGAGCGCCAATGTCGAAGTCACCGCGCTGGACATCGACGAGCAGCGCTTGCAGCGTGTGGCGGACAATCTGGAGCGCATCGGCGCCACCGCGCGGCTGTATGTGGCCGACGCCGGCCAGCCGGCCGGCTGGTGGGACGGCCAGCCCTTCGACCGCATCCTCGCCGACGTGCCTTGCTCCGCCAGCGGCGTGGTGCGCCGCCATCCGGACATCAAGTGGCTGCGCCGCCCGGGCGATTTCGCCGCGCTGGGCGTGCAACAAGCTGCGATGGCCGATGCGCTGTGGCCTTTGCTCGCCTCCGGCGGCAAAATGCTTTACGCTACGTGCTCCATTTTCCCTGAAGAGAATCAGCAACAGCTAGACTCCTTTCTGAAACGCCATGCGGATGCCGCGTGCTTGAGACAGGAGCAGTTGCTTCCTTGTGAGCGTCATGACGGCTTTTATTACGCGTTGCTTGAAAAACGTTAGCCTGCTGCTGTGTTTGCTGGCCGGCCTCGCCATGGCGGCGCAGGCGGAGACCATCGGATCGCGTCGCGCTGAAGCAGAGGTGACGACGGACGGCCAGCTGTCCGTCAGCACCCGTTTTCAGACGCGGCTGACGCCCAGCCTCAGTGATGCGCTGGAGCAGGGCGTGGTGTTGCCGTTCCGGCTGGAGTTCCAGCTGACCAAGCCGCGGCTGACCGCTTACTATCTGAACTTCAGTGAGTGGTTCGATCCGCACGCCCAACTCGGCTTCAAGCTGTCCTATCAGTCGCTGACCAATCGCTATCGCGTCACCATCGGCGGCCTCTCCAATTACTATCCCTCCCTGCGCGAGGCGCTGGGCGCGGTGGGCGCGATCCAGGGCTGGCGAGTTCTCAACTCCGGCACCTTGGACCCGCGGGCTCCGGGGCGCGTTGCCGGCCAGGTGCGGCTATTGCTGGACATCGGCGAGCTTCCCAAACCATTCCAACTGAACGCGCTGGGCTCGGCGGATTGGTCGCTGTCGTCCGACTGGGTCAAGCTGGACGTAAAGGATGGCGGCTGATGCGCTACGCGGTGATCGCGCTGGCGACGCTGGGCGCCATCCTGCTTTATCTGTTGGCCTTGGCCACCGGTAACGCATCCAAACTCAACGAATATTACTGGTGGGTGTTCGGCCTGAACGGCCTCTTGCTCGCCACGCTGCTGGGCGTGGTGGCCCGACAGTTGCTGCGGCTGCGTCAGCGGGTGCGGCAACGGGTGTTCGGCGCCAAGCTGACCCAAAAGCTGGTGATGATGTTCGCGGTGGTGGCCTTGGTGCCGGGCATCCTGGTGTTCACCGTTTCCGCCCAGTTCCTGACCCGCAGCATCGAAAGCTGGTTCGACGTTCGAGTCGAGTCGGCGCTGGAGCGCAGCCTGGGCCTGGCGCGCAATTCGTTGCAGTATGTGCAGGAGGATCTAGGCCGCCGCGCGCGTTCGGTTCAGGACGATATCGAATCCTTGCCTGAAAGCCTATTGCCGGCGCGGTTGGAGCGCTTGCGCGAGCAATTGGGATTGCGCGAACTTGCTGTCTATAGCCGCAGCGGCCAGTTGCTGGCCTTCGCCGGCGGGCTCAGCGAGCGAGTGCCTCCTCCGCTGTCGCGCGAGAGCATAGGCAAGCTCAAACCGCGTCAGACGCTGGGCAGTTACGAGAACGACGGCGGCAGCGGCCTGGTGCTGAAGTCGCTGTTGATTTACCGCAATCTGGATAGCCAGCAGCGTGTGTTGCAGGCCCTGCAATCCGCGCCAGGACGCATTGCCCAGGATGCGGAACAGATCGAGACCGCGCGGGCGGAGTACCGTCAGCTGTTGTTGGGCCGCGAAGGCCTGACGACCTTCTACATGCTGACGCTGGCCTTGTCCGCGCTGCTGGCTTTGACCGCGGCGCTGGCTTTCGCCTTATTCCTGTCCGAGCGACTTTCCGCACCCTTGTCCGAGTTGGCCGCCGGCACCCGGGCAGTGGCGCAGGGCGACTTCTCCAAGCGCCACCCGGTGTACCGGCGAGACGAATTGGGCATGCTGACCACCTTGTTCAACCGGATGACCCAGCAGCTGGAGGACGCGCGCCACGCCGCGGACCTCAGCCGCAGCGAACTGGAAAGCAGCAAACTTTATCTGGAAAGCATCCTGGCCAACCTGAGCGCCGGGGTGATCGCCTTCGGCGCCGACTGGCAGCTGCGTGCCGCCAATACCAGCGCTTCGCGCATTCTGGGCGTGGATTTCGCCGAAGTATCCGACCAGGACTTTCCGCACTGGGCCACGTCGATTCCTGCGGTGGCGCCGCTGGTGGAATGCGTGCTGGAGTACGCGTCCAAGAACAGCGACAGCGACTGGAAAACCCAGCTCAACTATTTGACGGTGCAGGGCGAGCGCACCTTGCTGGTGCGCGGCGCCCATCTGCCGGAAGCGTCCGCAGTGGGGTACGTGGTGGTGTTCGACGATATCACCGAACTGGCGCGCGCCCAGCGCGACGCTGCCTGGGGCGAGGTTGCCAAGCGCCTGGCGCACGAAATTCGCAACCCGCTGACGCCTATCCAGCTGTCGGCGGAACGGCTGGCGATGAAGCTGCAGGACAAGCTGGCCGGCGCCGACGCCGACATGCTGCGACGCTCCACCGACACTATCATCAAGCAGGTGGGCGCGCTCAAGGCCATGGTGGACGCCTTCCGCGATTACGCGCGCGCGCCGCGCACCAAGTTGACCGAATTGGACCTGAATCAAGTGGTGCGGGAGGTGATGGCTCTTTACGAATCCAACTCTGCTGTTAAGATGGCGCTTGATGAAAGGCCGTTGATGATCATGGCGGATGCGGCATTGTTGCGGCAGGTTTTACATAACCTGATTCAGAACGCGCAAGATGCGGTCCTTGACGTTGACATCCCGATGATTCAAATTAGCAGCCGAAAAGAAGAAGGCTATGCGCTCGTTTGCGTGGAGGATAATGGTCCGGGCTTCGCTCCGGAGATCCTGCAACGCGTGTTCGAACCCTATGTGACTAGCAAGACCAAAGGCACCGGTCTTGGCCTGGCGGTGGTCAAGAAGATTCTTGAAGACCACCACGGGCAGATCAAAGTGGGCAATCTCGAACCCAACGGCGCGCGCATCCTTCTCTCCCTGCCATTGCTGGAGGCCTAATGCGTAGCAGCGATATTTTGATTGTTGACGACGAGATCGGTATCCGTGAATTGCTCTCCGAGATACTGCAGGATGAGGGGTACACCGTCGCGCTGGCGGAAAACGCCGAGGTAGCCAGACAGTTGCGCAACCAGACGCGTCCAGCGTTGGTGTTGCTGGACATTTGGATGCCGGATTGCGACGGCGTGACTTTGCTCAAGGAATGGGCCAAGTCCGGTCAGCTGAACATGCCGGTAGTGATGATGTCCGGTCACGCCAGCATAGACACCGCGGTGGAGGCGACTCGCATCGGCGCTTTCGACTTCCTCGAGAAGCCGATTGCGCTGCAAAAGCTGCTGACCACCGTACAGCGAGCGCTGAAGTACGGCGACATGCAGGCCAACACCTCGCTGAACCTGGACAAGCTGGGCCGCAGCGAGCCGATCCAGGAACTGAAGCGGCAATTGGAGCGCGTGGCCAAGGTCAAGTCGCCAGTGTTGCTGACAGGCGAGCCCGGTTCCGGCTTCGAACTGGTGGCGCGCTTCTTCCATCAGGGCAATACCCCGTGGGTGACGCCGGCCAAGCAGGAGCAATTGGCGGACGCCCCGCTGGAGCTGCTGCAAAAGGCCAATAACGGCGTGCTGTTCCTGCCGGAGATTGGCCAGTACGGCCGTCGCGTGCAGCAAGGCCTGCTGTTCCTGCTGTCCAAGCTGGACCGCTTCAATGTGAGGCTGCTGTGCTCTTGCAGCCGTCCGCTGCAGGAGTTGCTGGTGGATCCCGAGTGCGACAACCGGTTGCTGACGGCCTTGTCCAGCGTGATCGTGCCGATTCCGCCGCTGCGCGAGCACTCCGAAGACATCATTTTCATCGCCGAGCAGATTCTGACCGAGTTGGTGGAGTCCAAGCAGGTGCCGGCGCGCAAGCTGACCACGGCCGCGCTCAACGCGCTGCGCCAGTACGACTGGCCGGGCAACCTTGAGCAGTTGCGCAGCATCATCAAGAGCCTGGCGCTGACTTCCGAGTCGGACGAAGTGGACGCGGGAGAAGTCAACAAGGTGCTGGCTCAGTTCCGCCACGAGAAGCCGGTGGAGGAGTCCGGTTTCGACTTCAACATGCCGCTGCGCGAATTGCGCGAACAGTTGGAGCGCCGTTACTTCGAATACCATATCTCGCTGGAGAACGGCAATATGAGCCGGGTGGCGCAGAAAGTCGGCCTGGAACGCACCCATCTGTATCGCAAGCTCAAGCAGTTGGGCATCAAGTTCGCCCGCAAGACGGTGGAAGAATAAGTCCGCTTTGCTGTTTGACGCATAAGAACGTGTTTACGATCTCGCGAGCTAAGGCGGGCCAAGACGTTGAGGCTGAGAAAGCGGAATGTACATGTGGTACATGAACATTTCGAACGTTGCTCTAGTCCAAACACAATTCCGCTGACGCGTAGCAGATCGAAAACAGTTTATAAGGCCAGCCGCATCCCGGCTGGCCTTATGCTTTTGGGCGATGGCGCAACGGCGTTGTTCGGATTAGGCTAGCAATCATGATTGAACTCAACGATGAGGCGCTTTTGCGCTATAGCCGGCACATTCTGCTGCCGGAGATCGACATTGTCGGCCAACAGCGGCTGAGCCGGGCGCGCGCGCTGATCGTCGGCGCAGGCGGTCTGGGCTCGCCGGTGGCGCTTTATCTGGCCAGCGCCGGAGTAGGACAGATCAGCATCGCCGACGACGACGTGGTCGAGCTGTCCAATCTGCAGCGTCAGATTGTTCATGACAGCGACAGCCTGGGGCGTTTGAAAGCGGAGTCCGCCGCCGAGCGGATGCGCCGCATCAATCCCGTGGTGGACGCGCGGCCTCTGGCGCGGCGGCTGGACCAAGCGGCTTTGGATGAGTTGGCGGCTGGTCATGACCTGGTGCTGGACTGCAGCGACAATTTCGCCACCCGCCACGCGGTGAATCGCGCTTGCGTCGCCGCCGGCACGCCGCTGGTGTCCGGCGCCGCGGTGCGCTTCTCCGGACAACTGGCGGTGTTCGATCCACGAGACGCGGCGTCGCCTTGCTACCATTGCCTGTTCCCCGACGAGGGCGAGGCCGGCGACGGGCCCTGCGCGACTTTCGGCGTGCTGTCGCCGCTGGTGGGGGTGATCGGCAGCCTGCAGGCGGTGGAGGCGGTCAAGCTGCTGGCCGGCGTGGCGCCATGCTTGGGCCGCTTGACCCTGTACGATGGTCTGGCCGGCGAATTCCGCCAAATCAGGGTGCCGCGCGATCCCGCTTGCGCGGTGTGCGCCGCGCGATGAAAAACGCCCCGGCGAACCGGGGCGTTTGTTTTGAGAGCGGCGGGCTCACAAGTGCTGCTGCACCAGCTTGCGCACTTCCTTGAAGTCCATCACGCCGACGTAGCGCTTGATGATCTTGCCCTGCTTGTCGATCAGGAAAGTGGTCGGCGCCAGCTGGATGTCGCCGAAGGCCTTGGCGATCTCGCCGTTGCTGTCCAGCGCCACGAAAAAGGGCAGCTGATATTTGTCCACGAAGCTCTTCACGTAATTGGGCGGGTCGTAGCTGAGCGCCACCGCGATGGTTTCATAGCCCTTGCCGGCGAACTCCTGATGCATCTTCTTGATTTCCGGCATCTCCTCGACGCAGCCCGGACAGCTGGTGGCCCAGAAGTTGACCAGCACCACCTTGCCTTTCAGCGATTCGGTGCTGGCGGTTTGGCCGTTGAGCGAGGTGTAGCTGACCTGGGGGGCCGGCGAGCCGGCGAACAGCGCCATATAGGCGACGGCGGCGACCAGCGCGACGCCCAGCAGCGCGAGCAGACCTTTCTTCATTTCCTTGTCCTGCGGTAAGGTCCGGGCGCGGCCCGGACTGTTTATGCCATGACGATCAAGCCTGTTCGGCCAGCATTTGCTCCAGTAGTTCCTTCAGCTTGCCGTCCAGCGCCACCGCCTTGCCTTGTTTGGCGTCAAACACCGCGAAGGTGACGTCGGCCTCGGCCACCAGCTTGCCGCCGCCGGCCAGGCTCACGCGCTGATGCATCACCGCGCTGCGGGTGCCTATGCTCTTGACCCCGGTCTCGATCACGAGCTCGTCGCCCATGGTGGCCGGGTAGCGGTAGTCGATATTGATGTTGACGACCACCAGCGCCAGGCCGGATTGCAGGAACCAGGGGAGATCCCCGCGGCTCTCGAAGTAGTTCCAGCGCGCCTCTTCCAGAAACTCCAGATAACGGGCGTTGTTGACGTGGCCGTATAGGTCTAGATGGTAGCCGCGCACTTTGATCTTGGTATTGTGCTGCATGATGGTGTTTCTCCCTTGCTCGTGATGGCGCCCGGCGACGCCGTGGCGCGCGTATGCTTATTCGCCCAGTTCCAGCGGCACGAAGGCCTCGCGCTCCAGCGCCTCGTCGACCAGATCGGTGACGATGGAATGGATTTCCAGCGAGAACCATTGTTGGAACAGTTCCAGCGAAAGTTCTTCCGGCCACAGGGCGTCATCCTCGCACCAGTCGGCCAGCTCGGCTTGGAACAGCTGTTGATAGCGTTCGAAAACGAAGGCTTGGGCGTCGGCGTAATCTTCCGCCGCCGGGATCAGCAGGGCGTTGCAGTCCTGGCCCAGGTGCGCCAACGAGATCTCCTCATCCAAGCCGCCGGGCAATGATTGCAGCCAGGCGTGGAAGGGGGCGAGGGGACGGATCAGGGCGATACTGCGATTGACTTCGTACATGGAGATTCCTTGAAGATGTGTCAGCGACTGGACAGCTGGTTGTCGCGAGTGAAAACGAATTTTTGACGAATGCGCTGCGAGCTGTATTGTTCCGCGAGCGACGCCGGGAACGGCGGGTAGGGCGCGGCCAGTTCCACGATGCGACGCGCGGCCTCATCCAGCACGCCGAAGCCGGAACTGCGCAGCACGCGCACCTCGCGGAGGCCGCCGTCGGCGGCGATCAGCACTTCCAGCGTCACCGCGCCGTGAATATTCTGGCGGCGAGCCGCTTCCGGGTAGTTGAGGTTGCCGATGCGCTCCACTTTGAGTCGCCAGTCTTCCTGATAACGGGCCCAGGGGTAGCCGCGGGCGCTTTCGGCCAGCTTGCCCTGTTTGCCGCCGCTTTCCTGTTCGTTGTCGGCGAGACCGCTGTCGCCCAACTGCCGGCTCATCTCTCCGACCTGGGCCAGCAGGCTGCCGGCGCTGACATGTCCGACCGTGCCGGATTGAGAGGGCGGCAGTGCAGGCTTTTTGCCTGCCTCCGGAGGGCGGGCGATGGTTTGTTGCCGCGGGGAGGCGTCGGCGGGTTCGGGCGTGCCTGGATCGGCCGGGACGGCGACTGGCTTAGCGCGATGGCTGGCAAGCTTGTCCGCCTGCGCGCTGTTGCCCGTGCCCAGGTTGTTCTGTTCCGCCAGCCGGCGGGTTTTGGGCGTCAGGCGGCTGGGCGTCTGGTTTAGCTGCACATTGATGATTTGGGCGGAGGCTGGCGCGGGCGGGCTGGAGCGCGGGCGCATCTCCAGGCTGAACAGCAGCGCATGGACCAGCAGCGAGGCGAGCAGCGTCAAGCCCAGCGGCAGCATGGTGGCGCTGGAGGACGTGGACGAGGACGGGCTAGTGGACATGGATGGCTGTTGGCTTTCACCGGGTATGCGGAGTTCGCCGCGGCTGCCGCCGCAGGCGGAACCGAGTGCAGCTGAAAGTGTAGCACGGCGGCCAGCAAAAACGCCGCGCTGAGCGCGGCGTGGCGGATGGCTGAGGGTCTGCGGATATTATTTTTCCAGCAGGCTGCGCAGCATCCAAGCGGTCTTCTCGTGAACCTGAAGGCGCTGGGTCAGCAGGTCGGCGCTGGGCTCGTCCGAAGCGCGCTCCACCACGGCGAAAATGCTGCGCGCGGTGCGACATACGGTTTCATGGCCGTCCACCAGTTGGCGGATCATTTCCTCGGCTTTGGGCGGGGCGCCGGCGGCTTCCTGGATCGCAGTCAGTTTGGCGTAGTCGGCGTAGCTGCCCGGCGCGTGGTGGCCCAGGGCGCGGATGCGCTCAGCCACCGCGTCCACTGCCAGAGCCAGTTCGTTGTACTGGGTTTCGAACATCAGGTGCAGGGTGTTGAACATCGGCCCGGTGACGTTCCAGTGGAAGTTGTGGGTTTTCAGATACAAGGTGTAAGTGTCGGCCAGCAGGCGGGACAAGCCATGAGCGATTTCCTGGCGGTCTTGTTCGTTGATTCCAATATCCATCGCGATATCCTCATAAGTGAAGGGAGAGCCGACGCCTCGTCGGCTGACGCCGGCGCTGGGTCTTTTGGACTACACTCTCCCGATTTGCGGGAAAAAATCATGAAACCTTGGCTGGACTGCCGTAACGGCACCATCCGTCTTACTCTGCATGTGCAGCCCGGTGCCAAGAAAACCGAGGCGGCGGGAGAACATGGAGACTGCCTGAAAATACGCTTGGCGGCGCCGCCGGTGGACGGCAAGGCCAATGCGGCCCTACTGGCCTGGCTGGCGCAACGCTTCTCCGTGGCCAAGCGCGACGTTCAACTATTGTCCGGCGACAAGAGCCGGCGCAAGGTGGTTTTGCTTCAGTGCGAGGCCTCTGAAGAGGACGCTCTGCAGCGGCTGGACCTTCAGTGAAGGCGCCGGTCGGGCGGAGTGGTTTTGTCCACCCGAGTATATTCTCCATCAATGATGTCGGGGTCGGCGGCGGGGCCGGGCCCCTGCGCCGAGTGGGTATTGACGGCGATGC
The DNA here is from genome assembly GCF_009936155.1 of Chromobacterium haemolyticum. NCBI lineage: Bacteria > Pseudomonadati > Pseudomonadota > Betaproteobacteria > Neisseriales > Chromobacteriaceae > Chromobacterium > Chromobacterium haemolyticum. The sequence goes on from NZ_AP019312.1 coordinate 360,972, forward strand.
TGGGGCCTTTGAAAGGCAGCAGCAATAGTACGGCGGCCAGGTCGCTGATGACGCCTGGTATCAGAAACAACACGCCCGCCAGCAAGTAGCGCAGCGGCCAGAGCAAGGAATACAGCGATACCCGGTCGCCCTGGCGCATCACGCTGCCCAAGGTGAACAAGGCGCCGATCTGCTGATTGCGCAGCATCCACAGGCCCAGCAAGGAAGACAGTACGACGAACAGGAAAACGGCTAAACCTCCGAAGCGATCCGCCAAAGCCACCAGGGCGGCGATTTCTGCGAAGGGGTACAGCAACAGCAGGATGAGGAAGGTGCGCATGGGCAACTGAATCCGATAAGTGGGTGTCGCGATCAAGACGACGGACGAGTCAATCTGATCCCTTGTTGTACACATGGGTATGGCTGGGCGGCTTTCAAGGCCGGCTTGGAATTATCGTTCGGGCTTAGATGATATCTTGACGCTTCGGTTCCCGTTTCAATCCGGCTTTCCTGTGCGTGTCAGTGTCATTCTCATGAAAAAAAATACAAAAACCCGTTGACGACCCTGAACTGTTTCATTATAGTTGCGCTCTCTCTTGGGTCGTTAGCTCAGCTGGTAGAGCAGCGGACTTTTAATCCGTTGGTCGCAGGTTCGAATCCCGCACGACCCACCAGTTTCCGATACTGGAAATTGCCAAGAGTTTTGTTCGAGGGTCGTTAGCTCAGCTGGTAGAGCAGCGGACTTTTAATCCGTTGGTCGCAGGTTCGAATCCCGCACGACCCACCACGACAAACTCTTAGCGCTCAGGCTCGGGTCGTTAGCTCAGCTGGTAGAGCAGCGGACTTTTAATCCGTTGGTCGCAGGTTCGAATCCCGCACGACCCACCAAATTTATAGCAATCAGGCCAGTTCGCGAGAACTGGCCTTTTTGTTTTTGCTTTACCTTCCGTGTTCTGTGTTTCCTCTCCCCCCATGTTTGTCTGCGCCTTGACGGGTCTCGGTGCGTCAATGGCCTTGCTATGGTAAATTTGATAATGATTGTAAGAATCATTCGCATTATAATGGCGAGTTAACCGCATCATCCCGCCGTCCGTGCTGTCGAGCGCGGACCTTCGGTTTCGCATCAAATAGGAAACGCAGAGCATGACTACCGTTGTCGAGAACACCCGCACACAGGACCTGAAAGCCCGCACCCACGAAACGCACGATGCGCTGGACCAACGCATCATGGCGAATCAGCCGTTCGCCACTCGTGAAAACTACGCGCGCTTTTTGCTGGCGCAATACCGCTTCCTGCGAGACGCCGACGCGCTTTACGACAATCCTGAGCTGGCGCGCTTGTTCCCGGATCTGGCCGAGCGCCGCCGTTACGACAGCATCGCCGCCGATCTGCGGGATCTGGGCCGGCCGCTGCCGGAATTGCGCGAAGCGCCGATCAGCAGCACGCTGGACGTGGCGAGCGCGATGGGTTGGCTCTACGTGGTAGAGGGTTCCAAACTGGGCGCGGCAATTCTTTACAAGCTGGCTGGCAAGTTGGGCTTGGATGAGAACTGCGGCGCTCGCCACCTAGCCGGCCATCCGGATGGTCGCGCTCGTCACTGGCGCGCCTTCACCGCCGTGTTGGATGGCTTGCAACTGGACGAGGCGGCCGAGCAGCGCGTTACCGCCGGCGCGGTGGCTGCGTTTGCCTGCATGAACCGCCATCTGGATCAGGTGTACGCTTGAGTCATCCCGCGCGGCACCCCGCGGTGCGCTGGTTCTACTTGTGCGCCGGCGTGGCGATGCTGGTCTTGGGCATTATCGGTGCGCTGTTGCCGGTGATGCCCACTACGATCTTCCTGATTTTGGCGCTAGCCTGCTTCAGCAAATCCTCCCCGCGGCTGGAGCAGCGGCTATTGGCGCATCCGCGTTACGGACCGGGGCTGCGCCGCTGGCGCGAGCAGCGCGTGGTGCCGGCCAAGGCCAAGTGTTTTGCCGCGCTGGGCATGGGCATGGGTTTCGCCGCTCTGCTGCTGACGCGGCCGCCGCACTGGGTCCCGTGGCTGGTAGGAGCGATTGAGCTGAGCGTCTTGCTTTATTTGTTGTCGCGGCCTTCGCATGTGAAGCCGGTCTTGGCGCCGCAGCCGGATTTAGCCAAAACGCTTCCGCCGCGTTAAGCTTGCGCATCTACACCAAAAACGGGAGCTGTGTGATGAAGGTAAACGGAATCGTAGCGGTCTTGGCCGTACTGGCGTTGCCGGCGCTGGTTTTGGCGCAGACGGCGGATGAACAGCTGTTGGCGGCACAGATGTACTATCAGCAAGTGCGCGGCACGCAGCAAAAGGCGGATGCGCGTTTGGCGCAGGCCGAGTCCGACAAGGTTAAGGCGGAACAGCGTTTGGCGGAAGCGCAGGCGGGCTTGAGCGGGGCCAACGCGGAATTGGAGGCGGCGAAGTCGGCTCAAGCCGCCGCGGCGCAGATCAGCGAGGCGGCCACCAAGGCCTTGAACGAGGCTTGGCAGCGCAAGGACAGCGGACAGTAATGCGACCGGCTCGCTATTCGCCGCGTAATTGCCGGTAACGGTTCAGATCGTTCTGGGTTTTTTGGCGGAATGCGGCCAGCTCCTGTTGCTTGATGGAGATCTGCTTGGCCAGTTCGCTTTGTTCCGACTGCAGCACATGCAGATTGCGTTGGCTGTTTTGCGGTGGCGCTTGTTTGTTGCGCAGGCTATGGGCAATGTCCTGCTGAATGCCTTGAATCTGCAGCGTCAGGCCGCGGGCGCGTTGTTGTAGCGCGTCCAGCGCGCTTTGCAGCACAGCCTGTTGTTTGGCCCGCTCGGCTTGCAGTTGCTGCAGGTTGGCGTAGCTTTCCACCAGTGCGTTGTCGCGGCGGGTATTTTCCAGTTGATGGGCGTCGCGTTGTTTTTGCGCCGCTTCGGCGGCCTCTCGCGCTTGGCGCGCGGCGGGGCTTTCCGCCGGTTTGGTGACGGAACCCTGCTTGGAAAGCTCGGCAACGCCCTGCTGCTGACTCTGGAGCGGAGGCGAGTCGCTGTAATGCACTTTGCCGGACTCGTCCACCCACTTGTAGAGTCCGCCGGCATAGGCGACGGTTCCCAGTATCAGCAGCGCGAATCCGGCAAGCGGTTTCATCAGTCGTTGACTCCGTATTGCGCCCGGTAGGCGCGCACTGCGTCCAGGTGCGCCGCCAGTTCCGGACTATGTTCCAGGAAGCCGAGCAGGTCTTTCAGCGTGGCGATGGCGATGACCGGCAGGCCATGTTGCTGGGCTACTTCCTGCACCGCCGATAATTCGCCGCTGCCTCGCTCCATGCGGTCCAATGCAATGGCCACCCCCGCCGGTTCGGCGCCGGCGGCGCGGATCAATTGCACCGATTCGCGCACCGAGGTGCCGGCCGAGATCACGTCGTCGATGATCAGAACCTTGCCTTGTAGCGGGGCGCCCACCAGGGTGCCGCCTTCGCCGTGGTCCTTGGCTTCCTTGCGGTTGTAGGCGAAGGGCACATTGCGGCCTTGCTCCGCCATGGCCATGCACGCGCCGGCTGCCAGGATGATGCCTTTATAGGCCGGACCGAAGAGCATGTCGAATTGCACGCCGCTTTCCAGTATCGACTTGGCGTAGAAGCGGGACAAGTTCAAAGTGGACAGGCCGTCGTTGAACAGGCCGGCGTTGAAGAAGTAGGGTGACTTGCGGCCGGCCTTGGTGATGAACTCGCCAAACTTCAAAACCTGCTTGTCGAGCGCAAAACGAATAAAATCCTGACGGAAATCGCTCATCGTTACTCCTTATTAACTGTTAACTGTTTGAACGGCTGAAAAAATTGCCGGCAAGCATATCACGGGAGAGTCTCTTGCTTCGAATCGTTTCCGCTAATTTGAACGGCATCCGCTCCGCCGATAAAAAAGGTTTCTTTGACTGGTTGGCCGGCATAGACGCCGACTTTGTCTGCGTGCAGGAACTGAAGGCCCAGGCGGCCGACCTGTCCGAACGCATGCGACAGCCGGACGGGATGACCGGTTACTTCCACTATGCGGAAAAGAAAGGTTATAGCGGCGTGGGCCTGTATACCCGTCATCAGCCGGATGCGGTGGTGGAGGGATTGGGCGTTGATTGGATAGACGCCGAAGGCCGCTTTCTGCAACTGGATTTCGGCAATCTCAGCGTGATTTCACTGTATCTGCCGTCAGGCTCCAGCAGCGATGAGCGCCAGCAAGTGAAATTCGATTTTCTGGACGTGTTCATGCCCCATCTGGAAACGCTGTGCGCGGCCGGCCGCGACATCGTGATCTGCGGCGACTGGAACATCGCTCATAACGAGATCGATCTGAAAAACTGGAAGGGCAATCTGAAGAACTCCGGCTTCCTGCCGGAAGAGCGCGCCTGGATGACCGACTTGCTGGACCGCGTGGGCTGGTGCGACGTGTGGCGCCGCCTGTACCCCGACACGCCGGGCTACACATGGTGGAGCAACCGCGGCCAGGCTTACGCCAAAGACGTGGGTTGGCGCATCGATTACCACATTGTGACGCCGTCGTTGATGGCGCAAGCTCGCAGCGCATCGGTGTATAAGGACGAGAAGTTCTCCGATCATGCGCCGCTGATCGTCGATTACGAGCGGAGCCTGTGATGTTGGACGAGGACGACGTCACCTTGATCACGGTGCCGGGGTGGGGCAACTCCGGCGCCGAACACTGGCAGACCAGTTGGGAGCGCTGCTATCCGTTAGCCCGCAGAGTGGAGCAAGACGATTGGCTGTACCCGGAATGCGAGGCTTGGGTAGAGGGCATCAGGCGCACGCTGGAGCAGGTGCCGGGCCGCTGGCTGCTGGCGGCGCACAGCCTGGGCTGTCATGCGGCGGCGGCCTGGTTGCGCACCTTGTCCCTGTCTGAACAGAAGCGCTTGCAAGGGCTGTTGCTGGTGGCGCCGCCGGCCTTGCCCATCAGCGAGGCGAGGGCGCGCGCCAGCGGCGAATTGCCGGATGACGCGCCCTTGCCTACGTTTGCCGGCTTCAGTGCGCCCACGCTGCGCTTGCCCGCCCCCGCCTTGCTGGTGGCCAGCCGCGACGACTTGTTCTGCGAGATGGCGGAGGCGGAGGCGATGACCCGCGTTTGGGGCTGTCCCTTGGTTGATGCCGGCGCGAATGGGCATTTAGGCAGCGCCGCGCGTCTTGGGCATTGGCGCTTCGGCCAGGATCTGCTGCAGGAACTGATGCTGGCCTGAGTCTAGCGGGCGACCGGCCGCGTCGGATCGCTGCACCACTCACTCCAGGAACCGGGGTAGAGCCGGGCGCCTTCGAAACCGGCGTGACGCATTGCCAGCAGGTTGTGGCAGGCGGTGACGCCGGAGCCGCATTGATGAACAATGCTCGTCGGATCGGCGTCGCCAAGCACGGCCAGCCATTCGGCGCGTAGTTGTTCTACCGGCTTGAAGCGGTTGTCGGCGTCGACGTTGTGCATGAAGAAGCGATTGGCCGCGCCGGGGATATGGCCGCCCACCGGGTCCAGTGTTTCGCCTTCGCCGCGGTAACGTTCGGCGGAGCGAGCGTCTACCACGGTGAAAGCCGCTTGCTCGATATTGGCCAGCACGGCGGAGGCGTCGACGGTGTCTTCAAGCGCCGGCCTGATCGAGAAACGGCAGGGGCGGCGTTCCGCGGCCTGCTTGTCTAGAGCGTAGCCGGCCCGGGTCCAGGCTTGGATGCCGCCGTCCAGCACCGCAACCGCGGAGTGCCCCAGCCAGCGGAGCAACCACCAGGCGCGGGCCGCGTATTGCCCGGCGGCGTCGTCGTAGGCGACGACTTGGGTGTCCGGCGTGATGCCGATTGCTCCGAAGTCCACGGCCAAGCGGCTGCCGTCGGGCAGCGGGTGACGGCCGTTGTCGCCGGTCTTGCTGCCGGAAAGGTGGTACTCCAGATTCAGGTAGTGCGCGTTTGGCAGATGGCCGGCTTCATAGACGGTCAAGCCATAATCCGCTTGTTCCAGCCGGAAGCGGCAATCCAGAATCACAAGGCGTTCAGCCGGCAGAGCCGCCAGTTGTTCCGCGGAGATCAAGGTTTGGTGCATGGCATTCCTCTTTCAGATTGGGGGGCTGCAGGTCCTGCGCTTGTCGAATCCGCTGCCTGATTGGCGGCATTGGGCGTGTTGATTCGGCCTTTTACGATGCGGAAGACCGCCAGCGGGTCTCGGAACCTGTTTACGATCTGCTACGTGTCGTGGAGCGTTGCACGGTGGGCGCGTCTTCAAAATGCTCGTGTGCCGTGTCTACACTCCGCTTTTTCAGCCGTTTTCGCTTTGACTCGCGAGAGCGTCAACACGCTCTCAGTGCAGGAGTTCGGCTTGATAAAGGCGAGAACAGGGCAGTTGCCGGTAGCTGCCGGGCTCCAGGCGCAAGGTATCCACTTGTTCCGCGCCATCCCGGCCGCAGCGGCGCAGGGCTAGCCAGTGACGTCCATCGGCGTCAATTCCGTCGACAGGCCAAGCCAGGCCGGATTCCGCGAAGAAGCGGTAGCAGGCTAAATCGGCGCCTTCGAGCCCGTCCGGTATCTGATCGACCTGGATCTGATAGTCCAGCCAGCAATGGCTCTGAGAAGAGGCGAGTTGCCGGCGTAATTGTTCCGCCAGCTGCGGCCAGGCGCGCGGGGGGCCTTGGCGGCGGGCGGCAGCCCAGATCGGGGCGGGGAAATGGGCGTCGTCGGCGAAGCGGGGAATCACGTGCCAATGCAGGTGCGGCACCATATTGCCCAGGCTGGCCAGATTGATCTTGTCGGCTTGCGTGCAGCGCCGCAGTGCGGCTTCGACGTTATGGACCCAGTCCAGCAGGTGCAAACGGTCGCAGGGGGACAGGTCCGTCATTTCCTTGATGTGGGTCTTCCAGATCACCCGGCAGAAGCCGGGATAGCCTTCCTCGTTGACCAGTAGGACTTTTAGGCGGTCGTCTTCGTGCAATACTTGGCCGGACGGGCCACGGCACAATTCACAATCCATGATGGCGGCCTTTTGAAATGCGGGAACCTTATTGTAACGGTTGCCGCGAGCTTCGGCTAAACCCCGGTTCGCTGCTATCATTACGGAAATTATGATTTGAACTATTTATCATGCCTTCTGCCGTATGCCGTCGCCTGTGCGGTGTTCAGGCGCTGCGGCGGGCACAAATGGAGAGCTTGATGACGGATATGATGATTATTCTGGCGCTGATCCTGGCCAGCGCCTTTTTCTCAGTGTCGGAGATATCGCTGGCGGCCTCGCGCAAGATCCGTTTGCGTCAAATGTTGGACGAGGGCAACGACAACGCCGGAAAGGTCTTGGCCTTGCAGGAGCATCCAGGCCATTTTTTCACCGTGGTGCAGATCGGCGTCAATGCGGTGGCTATTCTCGGCGGTATTGTCGGCGAGGCGGCGTTCACGCCTTTCTTCGCCCGAGTGCTGGGTTTTTTCTTGTCCCCCGAACTGGCGCAGAGCCTGGGTTTTCTGGCTTCCTTCCTGCTGGTGACCAGCCTGTTCATCCTGTTCGCCGACTTGACTCCCAAGCGCGTGGGCATGGTGGCGGCGGAGTCTGTGGCGGTTCGCATTGTGCGGCCGATGCTGTTCATGGTGCTGCTGTTCAAGCCGCTGGTGTGGTTGTTCAATGAAATGTCCGGCGTATTGCTGCGTTTGGCGGGCATGCCCACCAGCCCGCGCGACGAAATCACCAGCGACGATATTTCGGCGATGATGGACGCCGGCGCTGAAGCCGGCGTGCTGCATCGGCAAGAACATCAAGTGATTGAAAACGTATTCGAACTGGAAAGCCGGCTGGTGCCGTCGTCGATGACGCCGCGCGAGAGCATCATCTACTTCACCTTGGACGAGGGAGAGGAAAGTATTAAGTCGAAAGTGGCCGAGCAGCCGCATTCCAAGTTTCTGGTCTGCGACAACGGCATCGACAATGTGGTGGGCTACGTCGACTCCAAGGACTTGCTGCGGAGGGTGTTGGCCGGGCGCGCAATCTCCTTGAAGGAGCCCGGTTTGTTGAAAACGGTTCTGATGATTCCGGATTCCCTGACCTTGTCGGAATCCTTGGATCAATTCAAGGGCACCCGAGAGGACTTCGCCGTCATTCTGAATGAATATGGTTTTGTGGTGGGTCTGATTACCCTTAACGATGTGATGTCCACGGTGATGGGTGACCTAGTGGGGCAGGGGCAGGAGGAACAGATCGTCAAGCGCGACGAGAACTCCTGGCTGGTGGACGGCATCACGCCTGTGGAGGATGTGCTGCGGGTATTGGAGATCGACGAATTGCCCGACGATCAGAACTACGAGACGGTAGCGGGTTTCATGATGTATATGCTGCGCAAGATTCCGCGGCGCACCGATTGCGTGCAATACGCAGGTTACAAGTTCGAGGTGGTGGACATCGACAACCACAAGATCGATCAGATTCTGGTCACGCGGGTGGCCAGCAAGGAGCCGGCGCAAACTTGAGCTTTGTACGATCGGTTACATGATTTAACACAGGCCTCACAGACTGCGGCGAGTCGGCTTGCATATGATGAATACAAGGATGCACCAGGACGGTGCCCTGACAACCGCTAAGTCGCAGATTTGGAGAAACACCATGAAAAAAATCGCCGCACTGATTCTGGCTTCCGTACTCGGCCTGACTTCCGCTGCCTCCTTCGCCGCCGACGCTTCCGCTCCGGCCGCCAAGGCTGCCGCTCCGGCGCATGCCAAGAAGCATCACGCCAAGAAGCACCATCACAAGAAGCACGCCAAGAAAGCGGCTTCCGCTCCGGCCGCGCAAAAAGCCCAAGCAGCCAAGAAGCATGCCAAGAAGCATCACCACAAAAAAACGCATGTGAAAAAAGCGGCTTGATTCTGCGGCTACAGGCAGGGTATCGAAAGGAGGCTACGGCCTCCTTTTTGTATTGTTGGCTGGCTGTTTTAGGGTGTGATTAAAAATGTAATGGTTTTGTAGTGGCATGGCTTTGTGAAGTCTCTGCTTGTTCTGTGAAGTTTTGTCTCCAATTGCCAACAGGCAACCCTCCTACGCTTGGATTGTTTTCTTTCTGAGGAAACAGCCCTCTCCAACTGCGTTTTTTACGTCCTTTTTTCCGCTTTATTTGCGATAAATTCCATCAAATCAACGAAATTATGATTTTTTGTCACTTTTTGTGCACCCGCCGCATCAGTATCAACGTAAGGCAATCATTTTGACCTGTTTTAACTGTTATTAAGGACAGGTTGGTGAAATTTGGGTTGGCAGTCGTGGAGTGATTGCTCGAATCTGATACCACTGTAATACCACATGTCCGAACTAAAACGCCGGCTTGCGGTGCTGCAGCGGGGACAGCATGACGCTGCCGTGATCACTGACAGAATTGAGGAGGTCCGAATGTCGAAACTTTCGTTGACGTTGTCGGCGCTGTTTGGAGGGGCTGGCTTGTTGTTGAGCAGCGCGGCGGCGTTCGCCGCGCCGGCCTGCAGCGCGTGGAGCAATGCGCAGACCTATAACGGCGGCGATTACGCCTTATACGCCAACAAGACCTGGCGCGCCAAGTGGTGGACGCAGAACAATCAGCCGGGCGCGGATCAATGGGGACCGTGGGAGGAGAGGCCGGCTAGCGAATGCACCCCGGGCGGCGGCGACCCCGGCCCCGGGCCGGGCACGGGCGTGCCTCCCGAGCCGACGCCGACGGTGGGCCGCCATGTTGGTTCCTATTTTGCGCAATGGAGCATTTACGGCCGTAATTACAAGCTGCGCAATCTGGTGGACGCAGGCGGCGACAAGAAGCTGACCTTCCTGAACTACGCTTTCGGCAATGTCTACGCCGACGGCAAATGCGGCATGGTGACTCGCGCGGAGAACGGCAACGGCGATGGCGGCGACGCTTGGGCCGATTACCAGAAGTCCTTCGGCGCCAACGAGTCGGTGGACGGCAAGGCCGACACCTGGAGCGACCCGTTGCGCGGCAACTTCAACCAATTGCGCAAGTTGAAGCTGGCCAACCCCTCGCTGAAAGTGCTGATTTCGCTGGGAGGCTGGACCTGGTCTAAGAATTTCGGCAAATTCGCCGCCACCGACGCCGGCCGCAAGGCCATGGTGGCATCCTGCATCGACCTGTACCTGAAAGGCAATTTGCCGGTGGGCGAGAACGCCGGCGGCGCCGGAGCGGCCAAGGGGGTGTTCGACGGCATCGATATCGACTGGGAATACCCGGGCGGCGGCGGTCTGCCGAGCAATAGCGTGGACCCCAACGACAAGCAGAACTTCACCTTGCTGATGGCGGAATTCCGCAGCCAGTTGGATGCCTTGACCTCGCAGAACAAGCGTCGATACTACCTGACCGCGGCCATTGGCTCCGGCGTCGATAAAATCCGCCAGACCGAGCCGGCCAAGTACGCGGCCTACATGGACTGGATCAATGTGATGACCTACGACTTCAACGGCGGCTGGGACGCAAAAGGGCCGACCAACTTCCAGTCCAATCTGTTCCGCGATCCGGCCGCTCCGGTGACCGGAGATCGCGTTTACTACAATGTGGACGACTCGATCCAGACCTTGGTCAAGGCCGGCGTGCCCAAGACCAAGCTGAACGTGGGCATCCCGTTCTATGGACGCGGCTGGGCCGGCGTGGCGGCTGGACCCAAGGGCGATGGCTTGTACCAAGTGGCCACCGGCGCGGGCAAAGGCACTTACGAAGCCGGCATTGAGGACTACAAAGTGCTGAAAACCCGCTCCGCCAAGCAGTTTGTGCACCCAGTGAGCAAGCAGCTGTGGACTTACGACGGCAACGAGTTCTGGAGCTATGACGACCCTGCCACCATCCGCACCAAGCTGGACTATGTGCGTCAACAACAGCTGGGCGGGGTGTTCAGCTGGTCCTTGGATGGCGACGACGCCCAGGGCTCCTTGCTGAAGACCACCAGCGAAGTGCGTCAGGATGCCGCCGCGGCCAAGAAGAAGGCGGCGGCCAAGACCTCGGCCGCATCGCCGCTGAAGTAAGCCGGCAGCCGCTATAGAGACGCCGCCGGGCATGCCCGGCGGTTTTTGTTTAAGAGTGTGTTTACGATTTCGCTCTTGCTCGTGAGATCGTAAACACGTTCTTACAACAGCACGCGTTCGATGCCCCCGTCACGCGCTTGCTCCACGTACTGCTTCAACCAATTCGGGCCCAGCACATGCTTGGCGATTTCCACCACAATGTAGTCGGCCTCGGTGCCGGTATCCGGGCTATAGCGCGACAGACCTTGCAGGCAGGACGGGCAGGAGGTCAGGATCTTTACCGGTTGGGCCGGTTTGGCGCCGCCGGTCAGGGTTTGCAGATTCTTGTTGATTTCCTCTTCCTTGCGCGAGCGAACCTGGGTGGCGATGTCCGGCCGGCTGGCGGCGAAGGTGCCGGACTCCCCGCAGCAGCGGTCCGAAAGGGCCACGCCGCCGCCCAGCAGTTCATTGACCACCTTCATCGGCTGGTAGGCCTTCATCGGTGTATGGCAGGGATCGTGATACAGGTACTGCTGACCGCCGACGCCGTCTAGCTTGACGCCTTTTTCCATCAGGTATTCATGGATGTCGATGATGCGGCAGCCGGGGAAGATGTCCTCGAAGCGGTATTGCGACAACTGGTCGTAGCAGGTGCCGCAGCTGACCACCACGGTTTTGATGTCCAGATAATTCAGCGTGGTGGCCACGCGGTGGAACAACACCCGGTTCTCCGTGGTGATGGCGTCGCCCTTGTCTTGATAACCGGCGCTGGTCTGAGGATAGCCGCAGCAAAGATAGCCGGGCGGCAGCACCGTCTGTGCGCCGACATGCCACAGCATGGCCTGGGTGGCGAGGCCGACCTGGCTGAACAAGCGCTCCGAACCGCAGCCGGGGAAGTAGAACACCGCTTCAGCGTCTTCCGAGAGCTTGGGGTTGCGGATGATGGGCACGATGCTGGCGTCTTCCACGTCCAGCAGCGCGCGCGCGGTTTTCTTGGGCAGGCCGCCGGGCATGGGTTTGTTGATGAAGTGGATCACCTGCTCCTTGACCGGAGCCTTGCCGACGGTGGCCGGAGGTTGCCGGGTCTGGGAGCCTATCAGCCCCAGGCGTTTACCCATCGCGTTGCCCAGTCGTTGGGCTTTGTAGGCGATGCCGACCAAGCCTGTGCGCAGCGCCTTGATGGTGGCCGGATCCTTGGCGGTAAGAAAGGCCATGCCGACGGCGGTGCCGGGGTTGAAGCTCTTGTTGCCGGTCTTGCGCAGGAAGTTGCGCATGGCCACCGAAACATCGCCGAAGTCGATCTTGACCGGGCAAGGTTTGACGCAACGATGGCAGACCGTGCAATGGTCGGCCACGTCGGACAGTTCCTCGAAGTGCTTGAGGCTGACGCCGCGGCGGGTCTGCTCCTCGTAGAGGAAGGCCTCGGTCAGCAGGCCGACGCCGAGGATCTTGTTGCGCGGCGAGTACAGCAGATTGGCGCGCGGTACGTGAGTGGAGCACACCGGCTTGCATTTGCCGCAGCGCAGGCAGTCCTTGATCGAATCGCTGATGGCGCCGATGTCGGACTGTTCCAGAATCAGAGACTCGGCGCCCAGCAGGGAGAACGACGGGGTATAGGCCATGGCGAGGTCGGCGCCGGGCAGCAGTTTTCCGCGGTTGAAGTGGCCGTTGGGGTCCACTTGCTGTTTGTAGGCGCGGAAGGGGGCGATTTCCTCCTCGCTGAGGAATTCCAGCTTGGTGATGCCGATGCCGTGCTCGCCGGAAATCACGCCGCCCAGCGCGCGCGCCAGCGCCATGATGCGTTCCACCGCCTTGTGCGCGGTTTGCAGCATCTCGTAGTCGTCGGAGTTGACCGGCAGGTTGGTGTGGACGTTGCCGTCGCCGGCGTGCATGTGCAGGGCGACGAAGACGCGGCTGCGCAGCACTTTTTGCTGGATGGCGCGGATGGCGGCCAGAATGGGGCCGTCGGTGTTGCCGGAGAACAGTTGTTCCAGTTCCGCCTGCATTTCGCGCTTCCAGCTGACACGCACGACCAGATCGCGCAACGCGTGAAATACGGTGTCCGGAGCGGCGGCGGCGTCTTCCAGCGGCGCGTGCGGCCAGCGTTCGCGGTATTCGTGGAAGGGACGGTCAAGGTGTTCCAACAGCCACTGCCAGCGGTCGCGAGTGATGGCGAGCTGGGACAACGCCGAGGCGCGGCGGTCGCCGATCAGCTCTTCAGACGGCAGATTGGTGTCCAGCTTGTCCACCGGCAGCCGGCCGTGGAAATACTCGGTCAGGGTGTCGAGCAGGCGCAGCTTGTTCTGGATCGACAATTCGATGTTGATGCGCTCGATGCCGTCGCTGTAGTCGCCCAGCCGCGGCAGCGGAATCACCACGTCTTCGTTGATCTTGAAGGCGTTGGTGTGCTTGGCGATGGCGGCGGTGCGGCTGCGGTCCAGCCAGAAGCGCTTGCGCGATTCCGGGGTAATGGCGATGAAGCCCTCGCCGTGGCGCGCATTGGCCAGCCGCACCACTTGGCTGGCGGCTTCCGCCACTGCATCCTCGTGGTCCGATACGAGGTCCGCAATCAACACCATCTTGGGCCGGCCCTTGCTTTTGGCCTTGGTCACATAGGACACCGCGCGCACATAGCGCCAGTCCAGATGTTCGAGGCCGGCCAGCTGCACGCCGGCGGCCAGTGCGGCGCCGCCGGGCTTGAACAAATCGGTGATTTCGACGATGGCCGGCGTGGCTTCGGCCACGGTGCCGAAGAATTCGAGGCAGACGGTGCGAATATGCTTGGGCATGCGGTGCAGCACGAAGCGCGCGCTGGTGATGATGCCGTCGCAGCCTTCTTTTTGCACGCCGGGCAGGCCGGCCAGGAATTTGTCAGTAACGTCTTTGCCCAGGCCCACTTTGCGGAAGGCGCTGCCGGGGATGTCCAGCTGACGGCTGGATACGACGGTGCGACCGTCATCCTTGAGCTGGCTGATGCGGAAGCGGGCGACGTCGACGTCGTGGATCTTGCCGTAGTTGTGGCCCAGGCGTTCAATGAATTGCCATTGGCCGTCCGCGTCCACCATTTTCCAGCTGGCGAGGTTGTCCAGCGTGGTGCCCCATAGCACTGCTTTCTTGCCGCCGGCGTTCATTGCGATATTGCCGCCGATACAGGAGGCCTCCGCCGAGGTGGGATCCACCGCGAACACCAGGCCGGCTGCCGCCGCGGCCTCGGCGACGCGGGCGGTGACCACGCCGGCGCCGCACTGTATGGTGGCGCGGGGGCCGTCCAGGCCGGGCAGCTCAATCTGTTCGACGCCGAGGTGGCGGTCCAGCTTCTCGGTATTGATCACTGCGCTCATGCGGTCCAGCGGCACCGCGCCGCCGGTGTAACCGGTGCCGCCGCCGCGGGGGATGATGGTGAGGCCCAGCTCAATACAGGCGCGCACCAGCGGCGCGATTTCAGCCTCGCTGTCCGGGCTCAGCACCACAAACGGATATTCGACTCGCCAGTCCGTCGCGTCGGTGACGTGGGCGACGCGGGACAGGCCGTCGAACTGGATGTTGTCGCGGCGGGTGAGCCGGGACAGCTTCTTGAGAATTTTGGCGCGCAGCTCGCGGGTGTCTTCGAACTGTTCCGCGAAGCGCTCGACGGCGGCGCGCGCCGCCGTCAACATTTTGCCGACCTTGTCGTTGCCCTCGCGGCGCTTCTCCACCTCGGCCAGCCGGTGGCGCATCGCGTCGACCAAGGCCGCCAGCCGCTTTGGGTTGTCCAGCAGATCGTCGACCAGATAGGGATTGCGGTCCACCACCCAGATATCGCCCAAGACCTCGAACAGCATGCGGGCGGAGCGGCCGGTCTTGCGTTCGGCGCGCAGCTCCTCCAGCAGTTTCCACATCGGCGCGCCCAGCAGGCGGATGAAAATCTCGCGGTCGGAATACGAGGTGTAGTTGTACGGGATCTCCCGCACACGGGCTTGGGTGGTGGTGGTCATTGTCCGTGCAGCTGTCATTATTGGAAAAACGTCCACCAGTGTAGCCCAATTGTTGCGTTGCGAAAAACCCGCATTCACTAGGGATTTCCTTCTTTACTTCAAGATATTGGGGCGGATTGTATATTGTTGGGCAAGACAGCGCGCCCCCATCTCGGCGGCTTGGCCGCGCTGGGGAAGGAATGGTGTGCGCTATTCCATTTACAGGGCGAAAGCTGCTGATTTTATGCTTTTTATGGGTAAACTGAGGCTTGAACGCGCCGCGCTGATCGGGATGGCGCGGCCACGATGGGAATGGAGAATGTGATGATGTGGAAGAAGTGGGCTATGGCCTTGCTGCTGGCGGCGTCGCTGAGCGGCTGCGGCTACAACGCGATGCAGACTCAGGACGAGGCGGCCAACGCTGCCTGGTCCGAAGTCATCAATCAGTATCAGCGGCGTGCGGATCTGATTCCCAATCTGGTCAAGACGGTGCAGGGCTACGCCAAGCATGAAAAAGAAGTGCTGACTCAAGTGACCGCCGCGCGGGCGCGGGTGGGTAGCATTCAGATGGACCCGGGGACGGCGACCGACGAGAAAAAGCTCAATGACTTTGCCGCGGCGCAGAATCAGCTGGGTTCGGCGCTGTCACGCTTGTTGGTCGTGTCGGAGAACTACCCGCAGTTGAAGGCGGATCAATCCTTCCGCGATCTGCAGGCGCAGCTGGAGGGCACCGAAAACCGCATTGCGCTGGCGCGCAAGCGCTATATCGATTCGGTGCAGGCGTACAACAGCACGGTGCGCACCTTTCCCAATAATTTGACCGCGATGATGTTCAGCCTGAAGACCCGGCCTAATTTCACGGTGGAGAATGAGAAGGCCATCTCCGCCGCGCCTCAGGTCAACTTCGGCGAGCCGGAGGCGAGCAAATAAGATGACGGCGCTATGGCGTTGCTTGGGCTTCGCGTTGCTGCTGTGCGGGCAGTTGGCGCGAGCGGAGCTGGCGGTGCCGCCGCCCAGTTCTCCCGTGGTGGACCTTGCCGGCTTCTTATCGGCGGACGAGCGAGGGCAATTGGAACAGCAATTGCTGACGTTTCATCAGCGCAAGGGCAGCCAGCTGGCGGTGTTGATCGTGCCGTCGGTGGAGCCGGAGACGCCGTTTGATTACGGCACCCGGGTGATGGATGCCTGGAAGCTGGGCCGCAAGGGAATAGACGACGGGGTGTTGTTGCTGATCGTTGCGGACCAGCGCAAGAGCCAACTGCTGGTGGGGCGCGGCTTGGAGGGTGCGATTCCGGATATTTACGCCAAGAGCATTCTGCAGGATACGCTGCGTCCGCTGTTTAGACAGGGACTGCGCTTCCAGGGCATACAGGCGGCGATTGCACAGCTGGAGGGCCTGATAGACGGGGAGAAGCTGCCGTCGCCGCCGGCTCAGACCCCGCAGCAGGGCTGGGAGGATAGCTGGCCGGCGTTGGCGTTCGCGGTCTTGTTCGGCGCCGGCGTGGTTAGCCGTCTGTTCGGACGGCTGATCGGCAGCTTCATCATGGGCTGTCTGGGCATTGTCGCTGCCTTGCTGTTGGGCGCCGGCGTCATGTTCGCCTTGTTGGCCGGCGCGGTGGCGGCGCTGCTTTGCCTGGTGATCGGTTCCCATGGCGTCTCGTTCGGTGGGGGCGGCGGCGGTTGGGGAGGCGGATCTGGAGGCAGCCGCGGAGGCGGCGGCTGGTCCGGCGGAGGCGGGGGTTTTGGCGGCGGCGGCGCTTCGGGAGATTGGTGATGTGGAAATCATGGAGTAGAGCGCTGCGTCACTTGGCCAGCACCGGCTGGTTGGCGCGGCGGCGGTTTCCCGCCTCGGAATTGGCGCGCTTGCAGCAGGGGATCGCGGCTTCGGAGCGCGAGCATGCGAGCCAGCTGCGCTTTGTGGTGGAGTCGGCGCTGGACTGGCGAGACGCTTGGCGCGGCATGAGCGCGCGCGAACGGGCGTTGGAGTGGTTTGGTCTGTTGCGGGTATGGGACACCGAGGAAAACACCGGCGTGTTGGTGTACGTGTTGCTGGCGGAGCGTCGTATCGAAATCATCGCCGACCGCGGCATTGATAGGCGGGTGCCGCCGCGAGCCTGGGAGAAGATTTGCGCCGAAGTCGGTGACTCGATGGCGAAGGGGCAGCGGGTGGCTGGCCTGGAGACCGGCTTGCGGCGCATACACGCGCTATTGGTCGAGCATGCGCCGCGCCGGGGTGGGCCCGGCGTCAACGAGCTACCGGACGAGGTGATCGTCCGCTGAGTCAGCTGGCGGCGTTGACGGCGAGCTGTGTCGCCAGCTGCACGGCTTCGAACAAGCTGCCGGGATGTGCGCGGCCGCTGCCGGCTAGGTCCAGCGCGGTGCCGTGGTCGACGGAGGTGCGGATGATGGGCAGGCCCAGCGTGATATTAATGCCGGCTCCGAAGCTGGCGTGCTTGAGCACCGGCAAGCCTTGGTCGTGATACATCGCCAGCACCGCGTCGCAATGCCGCAGTTTGTCCGGATTGAACAGGGTATCGGCGGGCAGGGGCCCGATCAGGTCCAGGCCCTCGCCGCGCAACCGCGCCAACAGCGGTTCGATGATTTCGATTTCCTCGCGCCCCAGGTGGCCGCTTTCGCCGGCATGGGGGTTCAGACCCGCCACCAGCACGCGCGGCGCGGCGATGCCGAACTTGACGCGCAGGTCCGCGTGCAGAATGCGGATGACCTGCCCCAGGCTGTCCGTGGTGATGGCGTCGGGGACATCGCGCAGCGGCAGGTGAGTCGTGGCCAGCGCCACGCGCATGCCGCCGCCGGCCAGCATCATCACTACCTTGGGGGTTCGCGTGCGTTCGGCCAGGTATTCGGTATGGCCGGAGAAGGCGACGCCGCCATCGTTGATCACGCCCTTGTGCACCGGCGCGGTTACCATGGCGGCAAATTCTCCGGCCAGGCAACCGTCGATGGCGCGGTCCAGCGTCGCCAGCACATAGCCGGCGTTGGCCGGGTCCAGCCGTCCGGGGACGGCAGGAGCCGCCAGCGGGACATGGCAAATTTCCAGTCCCTGTGTTGGCGCCGGAGCGCCCGGCGCGTAATCATGCAGCGGAAGCGGGAGGCCAAGCTGGCGCGCGCGCGCGGCCAGCATGGCCTTGTCGCCGATCAGCACGTACCGCGAGCCGATGCCGGCTTCCGTCAGCCTCAGCGCCAGGTCAGGCCCTACGCCGGCGGGTTCGCCGGTGGTGACGGCCAATACGGGGACGTCCATGCTTACTTCTCGTCCAGCCGTTCTTCGACGAAGGCCGAATCGCGCAGCTGGCGCACCCAGTCGGCGTACGCTTGTTCGATCTTGCGGGAACGGATCTGCTGTTTGACCGCCAGTCGCTCGCGGTCGCCGGATACGTCCTGATTGCGCTTGCCTTCCACCAGGATCAAATGCCAGCCGAAGGGGGTGCGCACCGCTTGCGACAGTTGGCCGATGGGCAATTGCGTCATCGCGCTTTCAAAATCCGGCACCAAGTCGCCCAGATTGACCCAGCCCAGATCGCCGCCTTTGGCGTTGCTGCCGTCTTCGGAGTAGAGCTTGGCCATGTCTGCGAACTTGGCGCCGCGCTGGATGCGATCGCGCACTTGTTCGATGCGGGCTTTGGCGTCGCTGGCCGACACCGCTTCGTTGGTGCGGATCAGAATGTGGCGCACATGGTATTGCTCCACCATCATCGGCGCGCCGCTGTCGCGCTTGTCCTGGAGTTGGAAGATGAAGAAGCCTTGCTGGGTGCGGATCACATTGGTGTGCTGGCCGGTTTTCAGTTGTTCCAGCATCTGTACGAATTCAACCGGCAGCGACACCGCGCTGCGCCAGCCCATGTCCCCGCCCTTCAGCGCATTGGGCGCATCGGAGTAGCTGGCCGATACTTTGGCGAAGGACTGTCCCGCCTCCAGCTCCGCCAGCGCTTTTTCGGCTTTCTTCGACAGGGCGTCGATCTGCTTGGCGTCGGCGCGTTCGGGAACATTGACCAGGATGCTGGCCAGGTGGTATTCGGCGCGGTTGCCGCTCTGTGCGCTTTTCAGCACTTGGTCGACTTCGGTTTCGTTGACGTTGACCTTGGCGGCGACCTCGCTGTCGCGCAAGCGAGCGATGGTCAGTTCTTTTCGGACTTCGGCGCGCAGCTTGTCGAAGGCTAGGCCTTCCTTGGCCAATTGGGCTTTCAGGCCGGCAACGTCCATCTTGTTCTGCTTGGCCAGATTGGCCACCGCCTGATCCACGGCGGCGTCGTCTATGCGCAGGCCGCCGCTGGCGGCGTACTGCAGTTGAACCTCCTCGGTGATCATCTGTTCCAGCATTTGCTTTTCCAGCACGGCGCGCGCTGGCGGCGTGACTTTCTGAGCTTGAAGCTGCTTGATGGCCTCGTCGACGCGGGTTTGCAGGTCCAGCCAGGTGATCACATTCTTGTTGACCACTGCAACGATGCGGTCCACTTCTTTGACCGGGGTTGCGGGAGCGGCGATGGCGCCTTGCAGGGCGCCGGCTAGCAGCAGGGCGAGCAGAGTCTGTTTCATGATCATCGCTTATAAATCGTTAGTCTTGCTATAGCCGGGAATCGCCAGCTTCAGCGTGTTGAGCGGATTGTTGCCGAAGCCGCCAAGTCCCTTGAATTCCAGCTGGAAATAAATGGCGTTCTTGGTGGTGGTCAGGTCGCTGACATAGCGCTGGCCGACCAGCCGCGCCGACCAGCAACCGTCGTTGTACTCGAATCCGGCCAGTTGTTCCAGCGGCTTGCGGTCGGCCAGCGAGTAATTGTAGCGGCCCAGCGCATACCATTTCTTGGCGATAGGCCACTGGGCGCCGATGTCGATCTGGCGCAAGGGGCCATACAGGGAGGTGTTGTCCTGTTGCTCGTAGCGGCCGTAGCGATAGCGCGCGCTGAGCACCTTGCCGGGCGCCGGGTTGTAGCGCAGTTGAGCGTTGTAGCGCTCGGTGGTTTTCAGCGCCTCGTTCCATTCATAGGAGCTGTCCAATCGCCAGCCCTTGGCTAGGTCGCCGCTGGCGCCAAGCAAGAGATTGGAGCCACTGACGGTTCGTTGTTGCGGCACGCCGGCCAGCGAGATGTCATCCTGGTTGAAGTAGTAACGCTTGCCCACGGTCAATCGGATTCGTTCCAGACCGTTTTCCTGGTTGATCAGGCGGCTGGTCAGCGCAGTGGTCAGCTGGTTGGCGCCGTTAACGCGGTCGGAGCCGGAGAAACGGTTCTCGGTGAACAACTGCGCAAAGTTGAAATCATTCTCCGAGGTGTCGAAGTTGGGCAGATTGTTTTGGCTGCGAGTCGGGATATTGACGTAGAACAGTCTCGGCTCCAGCGTCAGCAGGTGATCCTGTCCCAGGAACTCGGTATCGCGGTCGAAGTAGAGGCCGGCGTCGGTGCTGAAGATGGGCAGGCTGCGCGACACCGAGCGGGCTTGCTGACCGGGCAGCGCATCCAACTGGTATTCAGTCAGATGCATGCCGATCTTGGGCCGTAGAAAGCCCCAGCTTTTGTCCAGACTCCAAGTGAGGCTGGGATAGGCGACCAGGCGGTCGCCGTTTTGCAATGTCGGGTGAGAAAAGCGGGTCAGCTCGCTCTGAAGGTTGGCGCTGAAGCCTTGCGGCAGTTTCTGGTTGACGTTGAAAATCAGCTGAGGCAACCGCGCGTAAGGGATGTCGCCTGGGGCGGGCTTCTCCAGTAGCGTCTGGTAGCGCTGCGCGCGCAAGGTGGTGTTGGCCGAACCGCCCTGCCAGCCGAAACCGTAGCTGAGCCAGGCTTCGCGCACCAAGTTGACGTTGGCGGCGATGCTAAGACGATCGCCGAAATCCTTGAAGTAGTTGGGGTCCGAGACGTAGTTGGCGTTGTAGCCGAAGGTCAGGCCCGGCGCCAATGTCTGGTTATGAGTCGCATACCAGGCGTAGCGGTTTTTGTCGGTGACTTTGTCCTTGGGTAGTTGCTCAGTGTAGATCGAGCCGGAATAGCTGGGCTGCAGGTAGCGAAACTCCGCGCCCAACATGGTGCCGTGCTTGTCGTTGAAGTGCGGGGTGATGGTCGCGTCGTAGTTAGGCGCGATATTCCAGTAATACGGTAGCGCTACTTCAGTGCCGTTACTGCCGGTTTTGAAGGAGGGCGGCAGAAAGCCGCTTTTGCGGTTGCCGTTGAGCGGAAAATCCATCCACGGCGTGTATAGGATGGGCACGCCGTAGAAATTCAGCCGCGCGTTGCGGGCGGTGCCGACGCCGTTGACATAGTCCAGATCCAGCAGCGAGGAGTTCAAATACCAGGAATCGTCGCCGGGTTCGCAGCTATTGATGCGGCTGTTGTAGACCCGGTACTGGTTCTGGCCGCGGAAGTCCACTTGCTGGCCGTCGCCGCGCATTGGCACCGTGCTCATGGGACGGGGGCTGGCAGGCGCGCCTTTGGCGGCCGGCGCGGGTTTCCCCATGGCGAATACCGGGTCCATGCCGGTGCCGCTGTAGTTGGCCACGTTGTAATCCAGCGTGGTGCCGGTCACCACATCGACTCCGCGCGTCATCTTGAAGCGGTCGCCGGCCTTGACTCGGTCCTTGTTCTGGTAATAGTCCAGCCAGTCGGACTCCAGCTTCTGGTCGTCGCGAGTGACCACCACGTTGCCGCGGGCCTTCAGCTCCACATTCATCTCGCCGTCCATATCGTCGGCGGTGACGTGGGTCTGGCCTTCGGCCTTGGGCGGGGTAGGCAGGGCGATCGGGGCGTCTTCATCGGCCAAGGCCAGCGCCGGCTGCAGTGAAAACGCGGCCGCCAGCGCCAAGGCTAGCGGATTGGGTTTGATTCTGGGCATGCACAAAGCCATATCTAAGGGGCGGCGGGGCAGTATAAAATCAGCCAATTCTATCAGCACCAAGACGAAGCGACATGCATAGACAGGAACTCATCAAAAAATGGCTGGCGGATTTGTACCCGGGGCAGGACATCGGGCTCGAATTCGCCGCCGCGGATGCCGACTTCCGGCGCTACTTCCGTGCGACCTGGCCGGATGGCGCGAGTTGCATCGTGATGGATGCGCCGCCGGAAAAAATGAGCACCGACGCCTATGTGCAAGTGCGCGACGTTTTCGCCATGGTCAATGTTCCCAAGCTGCTGGCACGTGATCGCGAACAAGGTCTGTTGTTGTTGGAGGACCTGGGCCGGGTGACCTATTTGGCCGCCTTGGAGCATGATGGACGCGAGCAGGTGCGGCGTCATCTGCTGTTGGAGGCGCTGGATACCCTGGTGGAGATCCAGTCCGCCAGCCAGCCGGGAGTGTTGCCGGAATACGACGAAGCGTTGCTGACGCGCGAGTTGAACCTGTTTCCGGAATGGTTCTGCGCCAAGGAATTGGGACAGCCGCTGAATGTTGCCCAACGTCAGTTGTGGGAGGCTGGGGTCAAGGCTTTGTTACCAGTGTTGCTGGCCCAGTCCAAGGTGTTTGTGCATCGGGATTTCATTGTGCGCAATCTGATGCTGACCCCTGGAAAGCCGGGGGTGTTGGATTTCCAGGACGCGGTGTATGGTCCTATTAGCTACGACATCGTCAGTCTGTTGCGCGACGCTTTCATCGAATGGGACGAGCCTTTTGTGCTCGATATTGCGATCCGCTATTGGGAAAAGGCGCGCGCCGCCGACCTGCCGGTGCCGGCGGAGTTCGACGTTTTCTACCGTAATTTCGAGTGGATGGGGGTGCAGCGCCACTTGAAAGTGGCTGGCATCTTCGCGCGTTTGTTCCATCGAGACGGCAAGGACAAGTATCGCGCGGAGATTCCGCGTTTCATCAAATATCTGAAACGGACCACCCGTCGTTACCAGGAGCTGGCGCCGTTCTATCAATTGCTGTTGCAGTTGGTGGGTAAGGATCAGACCGACGAAGAACTACAGTCGGCCTATCCGGTAATGAGCTACAAGGGGTGAGCATGCCTAAAGCCATGATTCTGGCTGCCGGCCGCGGCGAGCGGATGCGGCCGCTGACCGACCATGCGCCCAAGCCCTTGTTGGCCGTGGGCGGTAAGCCCTTGATTGTTTGGCAGATCGAACGCCTGGTGGCTGCGGGTTTCGCCGATATCGTGATCAATCACGCCTGGCTTGGGGCGCAGATTGAACGGGAACTGGGCGACGGCGGCCGCTTTGGTGCGCGTATCGCTTACTCCGCCGAGGGCGAGCCATTAGAGACCGCCGGCGGCATCGCCAAAGCCTTGCCCCTATTGCGAGAAGGCAGAGAGCGCGCCTTTCTGTGCGTGGCGGCGGACATCTACACCGATTATGACTATGCCTGCCTGCTGCCGCGGCTGGATGCGCTGGAGCGGCGGGAAGAGCCGGGAATGTACCTGGTGATGACCGATAATCCGGACTTCCACGCCGGTGGCGATTTCGCGCTGGCGCCGGATGGGGGCTTGCGAGCCGACGGCGAGCGCAAACTGACTTTCTCCAGCATCGGTCTTTACGATACCCGTATGTTTGCCGGGCTTCTCGCGGGCCGTTTCGCGCCGATGCGCCCGTTATACGACGCCGCGATCGCGGCGGGGCGGGCCAGCGGCGAGTACTTCAACGGCGTCTGGCACAATGTAGGCACGCCGCAGCAATTGCAGCAGTTGGATGCGCAATTGCGCGCCGGTCCGGGTTGAGGCAATGTCGGCTTCGTCTCTTCCCGGCGCGCGTCGTATTCTCGGCATCGATCCCGGCAGTCGCATTACCGGCTTCGGGGTGATCGATTTGCTGGGGCAGCAGCGCCATTACGTGGCCTCCGGCTGCATCCGCACGCCGCAGGGAGCGCCCTTGAGTGAACGCATACGCGTGATCGTCGACGGCTTGTTCGGCGTGATCGATACCTACCGGCCGCAGGCGGCGGCGGTAGAGCAAGTGTTCGTCAACGTTAATCCCGCTGCCACGCTGATGTTGGGTCAAGCGCGCGGAGCCTGCATTACTGCGCTGGTGTTGAGAGATTTGCCGGTGGCGGAATATACCGCGCTGCAGGTCAAACAGTCCGTCGCAGGTCACGGTAAGGCCGCCAAGGAGCAGGTGCAACACATGGTGGTGCGTATGCTGAATTTGTCCGGCACGCCCCAGGCCGATGCCGCCGATGCGTTGGCGGTGGCCTTGGCGCACGCCAACCTCAGCGCCGGAGCCTTAGGCCTGCTGGCGCAAAGCGGCCTGAAAATTCGAGGCGGCCGGCTGGTGTAGCCGGCGTGCCTGTAATCGCTTGAAGAAAGAACCCGAACATGATTGGACGCCTGAGCGGCAACCTCATCGAAAAACTCCCTCCGCAAGTGGTGCTGGACGTCAACGGAGTCGGCTATGAAATCGATGTGCCGATGACCACTTTTTACCAACTGCCGGCTTTGGGTCAAAAAACCACGCTGTTCACCCACCTGGTGGTAAGAGAAGACGCCCACCTGCTGTTCGGCTTCGCCAGCAAGGAGGATAGACAGACCTTCCGGCAATTGGTGAAGGTAACCGGCATCGGCGCCAAGATCGCCCTGGCGATCCTCTCCGGCATGACTACCGACGACTTGGCGGTGGCGGTGGCCAGCGAGGATATCAAACGCCTGTCCGCGGTGCCGGGCATCGGCAAGAAAACCGCGGAACGCCTGGTGCTGGAGTTGCGCGGCAAATTGGCCACCGGCAGCAATCTGACCGCCCCGGGAGGCCTGGCTTTCGCCGCCACGCCGGATGAGAAGGGCGACATCGTCAACGCCTTGTTGGCGCTGGGGTACAACGAGAAGGAGGCTGCCGCCGCCACCAAGGGCTTGCCGGCTGACGTGACGGTGAGCGAGGGCGTGCGTCTTGCCTTGAAGAGTCTGATGAAGTTTTAAGAACCTGTTTACGATCTCGCGAGCAAGAGCGAGATAAGGCGAAAACGAGCGAAAAAGCGGAATGTACTCGTGGTACATGAGCATTTTGTGGGTGTTTTCAACGCCGTATCGCCGAAGCGCAGCAGACTTTGAACAGGTTTTAAGACCCGCTAACAAAACCCCTGATCCTGCGTTGCGCCTCCTTGTCGTACTACTTGTACTGCCTGCGTCGGCGCGCCTTGGCCCAGGTGCTCTGAGAGGTTTTGTTAGGACCGTCAAGGAAGAGTGGTGTGCGTTGGCCTCGCATAAAAAAAGCCGCCCAGAAGGGCGGCGAATGGAGGCGGGCACACATGCGTGTGTTCCTTGGGACGACTCCGGGTAAAGCGAGTATCGGCGCGACAGGTCAGGGCAAGCGAGCCAGGCGGGTTGTGCGCCGATGAATGAAAGCGGAATTAGCCAGCGGCTTTGAGAGTGACGTTGGTGCGTACCGAGGTTACGCCCGGTACGCGGGAAGCTTCTTCAGCTACGCGGCGCAGCGCTTCTTCGCTGGGCGCGGTGCCATTCAGGGTGACTTCGCCTGCTTTCACACTGGTCTGGATATTGGCGCCAACCTGAGCCGCGGCTTTGGCGACGGCCTCCTGAACCGCCTGGTTCAGACCGGTGGCTGCGCTTGGCGTAGCTTCGGCGATAAAAGCTTCAGTAGCGCTGGCGTCGCCTTTGGCTGCGGTAGCACGCTGGGCTTGCTCGGCCGGGGCGCTGGCGTCGCCTTTGGCTGCGGTGGCGCGTTGGGCTTGCTCGGCCGGAGCGCTGGCGTCGCCTTTGGCTGCGGTAGCGCGCTGTGCTTGCTCGGCCGGAGCGCTGGCGTCGTCCTTGGCTGCGGTGGCGCGTTGAGCTTGTTCGGCCGGAGCGCTGGCGTCGCCTTTGGCTGCGGTAGCGCGCTGGGCTTGCTCGGCCGGAGCGCTGGCGTCGCCTTTGGCTGCGGTGGCGCGTTGGGCTTGCTCGGCCGGAGCGCTGGCGTCGCCTTTGGCTGCGGTGGCGCGTTGAGCCTGCTCGGCCGGGGCGCTGGCGTCTTGAGCCGCCCAGCTGGCGCCGGTGAACAGGGAAGTCATCAGAGCAATGGCAAGAGTGGATTTCTTCATGGGATTAACCTTTTTGAGAGAGTGAGTCACATCGCTTGCGCTTGAGTCTGTCGCGCTTCGATCATTTGCGCTCTCCCTATGGCAAAAGGCGTGCCAGCTTTGATTTTTTCTTATTTTTCAGTGGCTTGAGTTTTTTGTGGCTGGAGTTGGCTTGCAGGATGCGGCTATTCTGTCGCTGTTTGGCGACAGGGAGGAGGGGGGGCGGGGTAGGGCTTTGATTTCGCTGTGATTTTACCTGTCGCCGATTGGCGACAGGCGTTGGCGGCGCTTCATTTTTTATCACGCCTGTCGCGTCGCCACGCTTATTCCAGCTTGAAGGCGGCGGGCGTCAGCTCGTGTTTTTGCAGCAAGCGGTAAAACTCGGTGCGGTTGCGGTCAGCCAGTCGCGCGGCGTCGCTGACATTGCCACCGGTCAGCCGCAGCAAGCGTTCCAGGTAGTCGCGTTCAAATTGTCGCTTGGCTTCAGCCAGCGTTGGGATCGCGCTTTCTTCGCTGGCGACGGCTTTCTGTACTTGCGCCAGCGTCACTAGGGAGCCGGTGGTCAGCACGCAGCATTGTTCTACCACATTGGCCAATTGCCGGATATTGCCCGGCCAAGGCGCGGCGCTCAGGTATTCCAGCGCGTCGGCGGCGAAACCGCTGACGGCTTTCTGATAGCGGGTGGCGATTTTTTCCAGGAAATGAGCTGCCAGCAGAGGGATGTCTTCGCGGCGTTCGGCCAGTGGCGGCAGGCGCAGCGACACCACGTTCAGGCGGTAGAACAAGTCCTCTCGGAAGCTGCCTTCCTGGATCAGCGCTTCCAACTCGCGATGCGTGGCCGACACCAGACGGATATCCACCGGGGTCGCCCGGATCGCGCCGACCGGACGTACTTCGCGTTCCTGCAGCACGCGCAGCAATTTGACCTGCAGAGGCGGCGGCATGTCGCCGATCTCGTCCAGGAATAGGGTGCCGCCGTCCGCCTGTTGGATCAGGCCGGTCTGGCGCGCGTTGGCGCCGGTGAACGAGCCTTTTTCATGACCGAACAGCTCGCTTTCCAGCAGATTGTCCGGAATCGCTCCGCAGTTGACCGCGATGAAAGGTTGGCCCGCGCGCGGGCTGGCCAGGTGAATGGCTTTGGCCAGCACTTCCTTGCCGGTGCCGCTTTCGCCGCGCAGGAGCACGCTGGCGCCGGTGGCTGCGACCATACGGGCCTCGGCCAGCAGTTCCTCCATCGCCGGGCTGCGGCTGACCAGGCCGGAGCGCCAGCCAGTGGCGGCCTGGTCGGCCGGCCGGCCAGGTCCCGCCAGCGACAAGCCCTGGGCCACCTTGTCCAGCAGCGCCTTGCCGTCGAAGGGTTTGACCAGGTAGCCGAACACGCCGCGGCTGACAGCCTCCACTGCGTCCGGCACCGTGCCGTGGGCGGTCAGTAAAATCACCGGCATCGCAGGGTAGCGCTGGCGGACTTGTTCAAACAGCTCCAAACCGTCCATGCCGGGTAGGCGCCAGTCCGTCAGCAATAAGTCGGCGCGGCGAGCCGCTAGCGCGTTTAGCGCCGCCTCGGCGCTGTTTAGCGCCTCAACCTCGTAGCCGGCGGCGCCGAGCCGCAGTCCGAGCAAGCGCAATAGGTCGGGATCGTCGTCGACCAAGACGATGCGGGCGATGGCGCTCATGGCTGGCCTCCTTTGGTTTTGCTGGGCTTCAGCTGGAGTTCGCGTTCGACTTCGCGCAGGGCGTTGAGCTTGCCGCTTAGATCGTCGTAGCGTTTCTGCAGGTCGCGGTTCTGCGCCTGTTGCCGCTCCAGCGCTTCCGCCAGCTTGCGTCGTTCTTGAAATTGTTGGAGCTGCAGCCGCGCAAGACCTAGGCTGGCCGGGTCCAGGTTGTCGGTCTTGGCAAGCAGGCTCTCCAACTGAGTCAGTATTTTTTGCGTATCGGCTCGGTTCTCCGCCGTTTGCGCTTGTTGGAGCAGAGACAGCAAGCGGCTGCTGCCGCAGCTTTCCCGCCCGGTCAGGGACAGGGTCTGGATTTCCCGCGTCTGGTTCAGCAGCAGCAGGATTTGATTGGCGTCCGGGCAACGGATGATGGGCGCGGCCGGCGCGGCGGCCGGCTGACGCTGATGAGCGCAGGCGCTCAGGACCAGCAGGCTGCAAAGCCAGAGCAGCCGTCGTGTGTTGAGGGTCAAAAGGCAAAGTGTCTTCATGTCTTGTTCTCCGGTTCCGGCCACTGAAGGCGGAAGCAGGCGCCGTTCTGGGGCGTGGGTTCCAGCGTTAGTTCGCCTCGCATCAATTGGGCGAAACCGCGCGCCATCGCCAGGCCCAGCCCGGTGCCGGGCAATTCGTCCGGCGGCGGCGAACCGCTCCAGAACGGCTCGAAAATCTTTTCTCGATAGGCTTCCGGCACGCCGGGGCCTTGATCGCTGATTTCCAGCCAGACGCCGCCGCCATCGCGGCCGTGACGGATGTTCAAGGCGCTGCCGGTGGGGCTGTGGCGAATGGCGTTGATTAATAGGTTGTCCAGGATGGTCTCTACTTTAGAGCGGTCGCCGTTAACCCGCTCTGCGTCGCCCTGGACTTTGGCGGCGAGACGTTTGGCTTGCAGCAGAGGACGACAGACCTGCAACCGTTCCGTAATCAGCGCCGGCAGATCGAAGGTTTCCACGGTTAGCGTCTCGGACAGCCATTGGCCGGCATCATAGCGCAATAAGGCTTCCACGCGTTGGCGCAGGGTCTGCGCATTGTTTTGCAGGATGGCCACAATTTCCTGTTGTTGGGCGGATAGCCGTCCTATCACTTCTTCACGCAATAGCGCGGCGGCCTCATGGATGGCGGCCAGCGGGGTTTTCAGCTCATGGGAGGCTTGACGGAAGAAACGGCCTTTCTGTTCTTCCAGCGCCGCCAGCCTGCGGTCCAGTTGGGCCAGCTCGCGGGCCAGTCGCTGCAGGTCGGCGGGGCCGGACTGGCGCCAGTCCTGCAGCCGCGCGCCATCGCTCATCCGCGCGATTTTGGCTTGCAGCTTGCGTAGCGGCCAACTGATCAACAAGGTCATCGCCAGCGCCAGCGCCAGCGCGGAGGCTAGCGACAACCAGGCCAGACGGTCGGCGGTGCGGCGCATCTCGGTGATCGAATCCTGCCATTGACGCTGGCTCTGTTCCAGTTGGCGGTTGATCAACTGGCCCTGCGCCGTCAGGTGCAGGTCCAGCTGGCGGAACAAACGGTCGCGTTGCGCGCCGGAGCGCGCCGGCAGGCCCTGGAGCTGCGGCTGGATCGCTAGGATGGCCCGGGCGCTGAGCGCCAGCTCGTCGTCGTCGCCACGCTGCAGCTTGCGTTGCGCCAGTTCGATTTCCTGCCAGGCGCCGGCGGCGGTGTTGGCCAGCGCGCGGTCTTTCAGGATCTGGGCCTGGCGGGTGGCGCGTTCGAACTGAATGGATTGTTCGCGCGACACGCGGTTGGCGTCCAGCCATTCCTTGGCTTGTTCCTGATGCGAGCGCAGTGTGGAGGCGGCGTGTCCCAACTCGTTGCGCAGTTGGATCAGCACGGCGGAGGGCACGACGGCGACGATCAGAAAGCTGGCCAGCAACAGGCTGCGGAAAGAAACGAAACGAAGCATGATGGGGTCGGCGTCGACGCCGCGGGCGCATGCCCGCGGCTTAAGGGCAAAGATCAAGCAGACAGCGGAGCGGCGGCTAAGTTCTGGCGGGAAATCCATTCAGCCAGCTCGGCCACGCTCAGAATGGGCAGCGTGTGCGTTTGAGCGTAGTCCGCGATTTGCGCGCCGCGCATCATGCTGCCGTCCGGGTTCATCAGCTCGCAGAGCACGCCGGCGGGCTGGAAGCCGGCCAGCCGCGCCAGCTCCACAGCGGCCTCGGTGTGGCCGCGGCGGCTCCGCACGCCGCCTTCTGCCGCCACCAGCGGAAAGACATGGCCGGGACTGACCACGTCCCCGGCCTGCGCTTGCGGGTGGACGGCTGCCTGAATAGTACGCACCCGGTCGGCGGCGGATACGCCGGTGGATACGCCCTGCGCGGCTTCGATGCTGACGGTGAAGGCGGTGCCGTAGCGGCTGCCGTTGCGTTGGGTCATCGGAGGCAATTGCAGCCGTGCGGCGTGCTCGGCGGTCAGGCACAGACAGACGATGCCGCTGCAATCGCGGATCAGGCGCGCCATTTCGGCTTCGTTCAGCGCGTCGGCGGCCAGGATCAGGTCGGCTTCGTTCTCGCGGTCGTGATCGTCGGGAACGATGACCGGCAGGCCGCGGCGCAAGGCGTTCAGCGCCGTTTCGACGCGTTGGGACAGGGTGTCGGGGTGTGTGGCGATACTCATGGAAACGGTCCTCGGATAGTTTGAGAAACAGGTTCCAGGGCGTGAAAAGGGCAGGCGCGAACCCACCCGCGCGCCAAGCGCGCAGCGAACACGCCGCGACCGCGCGCAGCGCGGCGGACGGCGATGTCGTCTTCTCTCATCCGGACTATTACCGTCGGCTCTGGCCTGTCACCAGATCTGCTGACCTTCCGCCGGGAAGCGGAAGCGCTCGCGGGCTCGATCTTGCGATCATACCGCCGGTGGGGAATTGCACCCCGCCCTGAAGACGTTGCGTTGGCTCGCCGCGATGGGCGGGCCAGCGGCGATTATAGCGCGGTGGTAAGATTGGACATTCGTTTTTTTGGCCGGCGGCTGACACCATGATTGAAACCGACAACCTGTACGGCGGCGCGCCCGAGCCCCGCATCGTCACCCAGCAAAGCCTGTCCAGCCAGGAGGAGGCGTTGGAGCGCGCTTTACGGCCCAAACTGTTGGACGAGTACGTTGGCCAGAAAAAGGCGCGCGAACAGCTGGAAATCTTCATCGAGGCGGCCAAGCGCCGCAGCGAAGCGCTGGACCACGTGCTGCTGTTCGGCCCGCCTGGGCTGGGCAAGACTACCTTGGCGCATATCGTGGCCCGCGAAATGGGCGTCAATCTGCGGCAGACCTCCGGACCTGTGTTGGAGCGGGCCGGGGATTTGGCGGCGCTGCTGACTAATCTGGAGCCGCACGATGTGCTGTTCATCGATGAGATTCACCGGCTGAGCCCCGTGGTGGAGGAAATCCTTTATCCGGCCTTGGAGGATTATCAGATCGACATCATGATAGGCGAGGGGCCGGCGGCGCGTTCGGTCAAGATTGATCTGCCGCCGTTCACCCTGGTGGGCGCCACCACCCGTGCCGGCATGCTCACCAATCCGCTGCGCGACCGCTTTGGCATCGTCGCGCGGCTGGAGTTTTACAACGCCGAGGAACTGACCCGCATCGTCAACCGTTCCGCTGGCTTGTTGAACGTCAAATTGGCCGACGACGGCGCGTTCGAAGTGGCGCGCCGCAGCCGCGGCACGCCGCGTATCGCCAATCGGCTGCTGCGCCGGGTGCGGGATTACGCCGAAGTCCGGGCCGACGGCGTGGTCAGCTCCCAGGTGGCGGACGCCGCGCTGGCGATGCTGGACGTGGACCCGGCCGGCCTGGACGTGATGGACCGCAAGCTGCTGCAAGCCATTTTGGAGAAGTTTTCCGGTGGGCCGGTGGGCTTGGACAACGTCGCGGCAGCCATCGGCGAGTCCACCGACACTATCGAGGACGTGATCGAACCCTTCCTGATCCAGCAAGGCTATCTGCAGCGCACCCCGCGCGGTCGGATGGCGACGGCGCTGGCTTATCAGCACTTTGGCTTGCCGCTCAAGGATTGAGGTGGTGTCGCCTGCGCGCAGCAGGACGGCAATCCCTTGATCGCCGCCGCCGGCGCTCAGGCGTACAATTCCGGATTCACACGGCATTCCGCTGCGGCGGGGGACGATTATGTTTTACGCTTTGTTTGGCCTGACCTTGGCGGTGGCGATAGCCACCTCGGTATTCACCGCGCGTTTTTTCGATCCGGCGGTCAACAAAATTCTGGCGCGGGTTCTAGGGCGTGATTTGACGGACGCCTGGCGCAAGTACATTTTCTTCGCCATCGTGGTCACCGGCGTTTCCGGCGGGGTGCGGCAGTGGTCGCTGGAGAAGTACTTGCCGCCGGCCGCGGGCAAGGGCAGCACCGTGATGGAGCTGACCGGCGAACGATGGCTGCTGGAGTTGTTCAACACCTTCATCGACACGCTGCGCTCGATTGCCTGGGTAATGTTGTTGTTCTTTCTGTGCGCGATGCTGGCCTATGTGATCATGAAGGCGGTGGAGATGCGTAAAGGCGAGCAGCCTCCAGAAGAATGAAAAAATCCCGGCCATGGGCCGGGATTTTTCGTTGAAACGGGGCTTGGCTCAGCGGCCGATCTTGATCTGCGACCACAGGCGGTTCAAGTCGCGGCGGGACTTCACGTCCAGATCTTTCAGCGCCACGTACTTACCCTTGGCCGGCTCCAGCATGATCACAGAATTGGCCTTGATCTGCGGTTTGAAGAAAGCCTCGGCTGCCTTGACCGGGTTGGTCGCGCCGATCTGGTTGGAGATTTCGGCGGCGTTCTTGCCATCCAGCATGAAGTTGATGAAGCGGTGCGCCAAGTCCGGGCGCGGAGCATCCTTCAGAATCACCATATTGTCCACCGCCAGGATATTGCCTTCCTTTTGTGGCTGGTAGCCCAGTTTGAACGGTCGTTTGGCGTGCTGCGCGTCTTGCTGCGCCTGGAACAAATCGTTGGAATAGCCGTGGGCCACCCAGATATTGCCTACGGTCAGCTCTTTGATATAGCTCTGGTTGTTGAAGGCGGCCCAATAGGGCTTGGCTTTGCGGATCACGTCGGCCGCGGCCTTCCAGTCTGCTGGCTGGACGGAGTTGGCGTCCTTGCCCAGATAGAGCAGGGCGGCGGACATCAGTTCGCGCTGCGAATCCAGTACAGTGACCCGGCCTTTGATTTTTGCCAGCACCGCAGGATCGAAGATCAAGGCCCAACTGTTGGCCTGCGGCAACACGCCGGCTTTTTGCAACTGGGTTTCGTTGTAGCCGAGCAAGGTCAGCGACACAACGGTGGGGGCTGCCACCTTGTTGCCGGCGTCGAACGGCGCGTTCAGCCTCAGGTAGCCTGAATTGAGGTTCTTCCAGTTGGGCAGCTGCGCCTTGTTCAGCGGCTGGGTTTTGCCCTGCTTGATCAGAGTGCTGACGGCGAAGGCGGTGGGGAAGACCATGTCGTAGCCTTTGGCGCCGGCGGCCAGTTTGGCGAGCATCTCCTCGTTGTCCCCGTAATAGTCCTGCACCAGCCGGCATTTGCACGATTGCTCAAAACGCTTGGCGGTGTCTGCGGACAAGGCGTTGTTCCAGTTGTAGATATGGAGTACGTCCTCGGCCATTGCCGAGCCCCAAGTCAGAGCCAGAAGCGCCGAAAGGGCCAGCTTTTTCATACGCGTGAATCCTTTAGTTCAAAGAATGGAATGGAAAAACGGAGACGGAGCGGAGGCGTCGAGGCGCCACCGCATCCGTTACAGAGCGACCATATTGTCGCGATGAATCAATTCCGGTTCGATCATATAGCCGAGTGAGGCTTCAATCTCCCGGGTGGGCTTCTGCATGATGGTGCGCGCTTCGCTGGAGCTGTAGTTGACCAGGCCGCGCGCTACTTCTTTGCCTTCCTGATCGACGCAGGCCACCGCCTCGCCGCGCAGGAAATCGCCTTCCACCGCGCAAACGCCGATAGGCAGCAGGCTGGTGCCGCGTTCCCGCACCGCCAACGCCGCGCCGGAGTCCAGAACCAGGCGTCCGGATAATTTCAAATGATCGGCCAACCATTGCTTGCGCGCCGCCATGCGGTTGGTGGGCGGCAGCAACTGGGTGCCGATGCCCTCGCCGTCCGCCAAGCGCGACAGCACCTGATGCTCGCGGCCGCAGGCGATCACGGTGGCCGCGCCGCTGCGCGCCGCGCGCTTGGCGGCGAGAATCTTGGTGATCATGCCGCCGGTGCCCACACTGGAGCCGGCGCCGCCGGCCATTTCTTCCAACCGAGGCTCGCCGGCAATGGCTTCATGGATGAATTCCGCGTCGGGGTGTTTGCGAGGGTCCGCGCTGTACAGGCCTTGCTGATCAGTGAGAATGATCAGCGCGTCGGCCTCTATCAGATTGGTCACCAGCGCGCCCAGGGTGTCGTTGTCGCCGAAGCGGATTTCGTCGGTGACCACGGTGTCGTTTTCATTGATGATGGGCACCGCGTTCAGGTTCAACAGGCTGGTCAATGTGGAGCGGGCGTTAAGATAGCGGGTACGGTCAGCCAAGTCCTCGTGGGTCAGCAGGATTTGCGCGGTCTGCAAGCCAAAGCCGCGAAAGGCCGTTTCATATGCCTGGCACAGGCCCATCTGGCCCACTGCGGCGGCAGCCTGCAATTCATGCACGCCCTTGGGGCGCACGGTCCAGCCTAGTCGTTGGCAGCCTTCGGCAATCGCGCCGCTGGAAACCAGCACCACCTGTTTGCCGCGCCGTTTCAATTCGGCGATTTCCGCCGCCCAGCGATTGAGCGCCGCCATATCCAGGCCCTTGCCGTCATTGGTGACGAGACTGGAGCCGACTTTGACCACAATCCGGTCAGCGGCGTGAATAACCGAGCGCATCCAAAACTCCATGAGTCAAAACGATAGATGCGGGGGAGTTTACCCGAAAAAGAGCATGCCGGACCGTCTCCGGCGGGGCGGAGATCCGATGGCGGCAAAGCGACGCCATCATGGTGTCGGCAGCCTGTTGATTACACGGGCTTTGATGCGGACCGTGCAATTCGGCAGGGTCCGCGGCAAGATAAAAGCTTGATCTGAGTCAGAAATGCTCGCTATCGCGGTATTCCATGATTTGGAACAGCGGAGTCTGCGTGTGTAAACGCGATACCCGGATCAGGCTTTCCCGTTCGCCGTCATGTAGGCGGAATTCGCGTAACTGGCTATACGGGCGTCCAGCCATCAACAGCAATCTGGGCATTCCTGCAGGCGTGGCCAGCAGCAAGGCGAACTGAAAGCTGTCACCGGGGTGGGTAATGCTGGGCATGGCCAGCGCGGGTTGGGGCGGTCCGCCGATGAACTCGACACCGCATTCGATTTCCCGCCCATCCGCGCGAAGCGCAACCCAGCGGGCGATGCCGAGCTTGGCGTTTTCCGGCTGGTTTGGCGGGGTGACCAGCAGCAGTTCCCCTGCTCGTAGGGATTGATCTCGCGGTTGGCCGTGCAGCAGCAAGCCGGTATCGCTCTGATTGGATATGGCCAGCAAGCAGGGCGGCGGCGGCGGCCGGTGGCGAGGCGTGTCCTCTTCAGCGGAGATGCCGGGCAATTGCCAACTTAGATCGTTGCGATGGAACCAGATGCCCGGCAGTGCCGCGACGATTTCGATGATGGTTTGGGTCTTGAGTCGTGGATGACGGCGACGTTTGGGCTGATGCCATTCTTCCACCAGTAAGGATAACAACTGCAATTCATCAATCATCAGGCCCTGTTGACGATTGTTCTGAGCTTTTTGCAGTGCCTCGCGGCTTTTCTCCAGGATGTCTCTGAGCGGCTCCAGATCCAGCAGAAAGCAGCCGGGGCCCAATTTGCTTGCGGAAATCGGCAGAAAGCGTGGGGGGGAGTCGATTTGTTGATCAACCAGATAGCCATGCACGGGCTGGGTCAAGGCTTCAACTGGAATCAGCCGGGCTTTGGCTGCTAGATCGAAGATCAGCTGTCGCGACAAGGCTTGCTCGGTGGGGGCGAGGCGGTTGCTGGGGGTCAGCCCCATCAATAGGATCTGCAAGTAGATGGTCTGGATGGAGTCATCGTTAGCCAGCCCCTTGTCTTGCCAGCCGCGGCCGCTGGCGAAGACATGCAACTGGTGGCAGTCGTACCAGAAGTCCGGCGTGATCGGGGTATAGCATTGCTGGCTGATGCTCAGCAGCTGGCGCGCCGCCATCATGGTGTAGGCCATCAGCTCGATTTTAGGGTGCTCGCGATCAAGCAGGCCGCGCTTGGCAAGGCGATCGTGCAGAGTCTGTTTGAACGTGATGAAAATCAGAGCGAACAGCTCGACGCTCAGCAAGGCCAGTTGGCGCACCTTTGGCGTTCCTAAACTGTCGTGTTGGCGAATCTCGTTTTCCAGCAGCGGGTAATAGCGATCCACCGCTTTCAGGTACAGCTTCAGGAGCTTGTGGCGCAAATGGCTGTCCAGTGGAACTCGGGACAAGTTTTGCATGGACTGGCTCAATAAGCGTCCGCATTCGGGCAGATCGGTGAATGGCAGCCGCTCCAGCCATGCCGCCACGCTATCCGGTTGAGTATCTATCAGCAGAGGATCCATAGTTTGTTCTGGCAGGGTGGGCAGCGGCATGCAAGGCGATTCACAATGTAAATTGTGCCGTTTCCATGCTATGGGCACTCACCCCGCCATGGCAAGGCGGATCACGGCAAAGCGATGCTTTGGCCGTCGGCGGTGTTGGATGCGCGCGCCAGTTCCTCCAGTATGGCTGCGGTGGCGGCGATCAGGAAGGCCATCTCCTCGTCGGTGATCGTATAGGGGGGCATGAAATACACGGTGTTGCCGATGGGGCGCAACAGGCAACTTCGGCGCAGCATCGCGGCAAAACAGGCTTGGGCGAAGTCGGCGCGTGAAGTGTCGACCTCGAAGGCCCAGATCATGCCCTTGTGGCGGAAATTCCTGACGTCCGGACGCGCTTGCAAATCAGTCATCATCGAATTGAAGCGCTGAGCTTTGTCGGCATTGGCGGCCAGGACATCCTCCTCCGCGAAGATATCCAGCACTGCCAGCGCCGCGGCGCAGGCCAATGCATTGCCGGTATAGCTGTGCGAATGCAAGAAACCGCGAGTGACATCGTCGTGGTAGAAGGCCTGATAAATTGGGCTGCTGGTCAACACGCAGGAAAGTGGCAGGAAACCGCCGGTGATGCCTTTGGACAGACAGAGGAAGTCCGGGGTGATGTCGGCTTGCTGGTAGGCGAACAGGCTGCCGGTCCGGCCAAAGCCCACGGCGATTTCATCGGCGATCAAGTGCACCTGGTATTGATCGCACAGTCGGCGTAGCTCGCTCAGATAGAGCGGGTCGTACATTACCATCCCGGCCGCGCCTTGCACCAAGGGCTCCACAATGACGGCGGCCACTTCTCCAGCGTGTTTGGCCAGCAGGTTTTCCAGCGCCTGGATCGCTTTGCGCGCGGCATCGGCCGCGCTTTCACCGGGCAGCGCGCGCCGGGCGTCCGGAGACGGCGCGCGCAGGCCCGGCTTCAGCAAGCCGGCGTAGGTGTTGGAGAACAAGGGCACGTCGGTGACGGCCAAGGCGCCCACGGTTTCGCCGTGATAACTATTTTCCAGGCTGATGAAACGCGTCTTGTCCGCTAGCCCCTGATTGCGCCAGTAGTGAAAGCTCATCTTGAGCGCAATTTCCGTGGCGCTGGCGCCGTCGGACCCATAAAACACGTGGGCCAGGCCGCTGAGCTCGCATAGGCGTTCGGACAGCTCCACCACCGGCTGGTGCGTAAAGCCCGCCAGCATCACGTGTTCCAGCTGGTCCAGCTGATTCTTGATCGCCTGCTTGATGCGAGGGTGGCCATGGCCAAACAGATTGACCCACCAGGAGCTGACCCCGTCCAGATAACGCTTGCCGTCGAAGTCTCTGAGCCAGACGCCGTCCGCGCTGGCGATGGGTACGATGGGCAAAGCCTCATGACGTTTCATCTGGGTGCAGGGGTGCCAGACAGTATTGAAGCTGCGCTGCAGCCAGTCTTGGTTATCGCTCATATCTGTTCTATGTATTCAGACTAAGAGTTCGATGCTATCACAGGGAGAGCGAAGCAGCGGACTGACCAAAAACGTCACATTTCTACCCGCTGCGCTGTTTATGACTGGCGGATTGGCTGTAATGAGCGTGAAGAAGGGGCTGGCATACTTTCTGCATAAGTCGCTCTCTATAAAACTAAGCTCTGGAGCCGAGAGATGAGGAAGGCGGCTGGTTTTACCTTGATTGAGCTAATGATTGTTGTCGCCATTATTGGTATTTTGGCGGCGATTGCGATTCCGGCTTATCAGAATTATACGATTCGAGCTAAGGTGGCGGAGGGTCTGACTTATGCGGATCATGCTAAAACGACCGTTTCGGAGTACTACTTGACAAATAATAATTGGCCTAGCTCGAATGCCAGTGCAGGTTTGCCGGATACATTGTCTGGCTCATATGTCAGTAATGTTCAAGTTAGTAGTGGTAGTGGTGGTATTAGTACTATAACGGTGTCTTTCAATAATAGTGTCGCCTCTGGTTTAGTAGTAATATTTACCCCTGCAACGAATAGCGGTGCCGTTGTATGGTCGTGTTCCTCCGATGCGGCTTATACACAGTATCTGCCTTCTTCTTGTCATTAAATGGAGTGCGTAATGCAAAAAACTCAACAAGGCTTTACTCTCATCGAATTGATGATTGTCGTCGCTATTATTGGTATTTTAGCGGCAATTGCTATCCCTGCCTATCAGGACTATACGGCAAGAGCTAAAGTAACCGAAGGAATGAACGCGGCCGGTGCGGCAAAAACCGCCGTTTCAGAATATGCGATTAGTCAGGGGGCGCTACCAAGTAGTTTGGCATCTGCAGGAGTCTCTTCTGCGAGCTCAACTTATGTTACACAAACACTGATCTCTGCGAGTGGTGTGATCTCGATTCAGATGAGAAATATTAATACAGATGTTAATGGGAACTATTTCTCCTTGGTTCCGACGCTTTCTTCTGGTACGGTAACTTGGGCATGCCGAGCTGGTGATGGCTCTGGGTCAGGCTCGAATGCTATCCCCACGAAATATTTGCCTGCTAACTGTCGATAATATTGCTGTTTCGCTAAAAAGCGCTGCATATGCAGCGCTTTTTTTCTGCAAGGTGATTTATGACCAAGAAGTTTGAGATATATTTTTTGATTTTTGCAACTACTGTTCCATTTTTTAATTTTTACAGATTTTCACCCGCTCCGGATTGGTTTACTAATGCGGGGGTGGTTTTTTTTGTGAGTGTTTTTGTAATTGTTTCTGCCTTGAGAGGTGCCCCAATAAAATGGTCAGTTTCGCCTGGTGGGCTTTTCTTGTTGGCGGGGGGTGTTTTTTGGGTATTTAGGGCGCAGTATTTTGATGCCGCCTATATGGCGCTAATTTTATTTTTGTTGATGATGGTGTGTTTTTGTATTCGTAATTATGACCTGAAAGAAGTTGTGAAATGTATTGCTGAAGTGGTTTTGATTTGTGCGATGATTCAAGCATTTTTGGGCGGGCTTCAAGCTGCTGATGTTGCAAAATATTTTGATGGATATATTGTTTTTGATTCTGCGCGAAGCGTGGTGGGAAATATTGCGCAACGTAATCAGTATGCAAATTTTTTAGGATGGGGGCTTATTTCCGTATCCTACTTGTATGCACATAGAAGTTTAAATACAGGCATTTCTATTGTATTGGCAGTATTTTTTGCTCTAATGATGTGTTGGTCTGGATCGCGCTTGGCGCTTTTATATGGTTTGGCGCTTGTGTGTTTGGCATGGCTATGGCTTAAAACGAGTTCAGATGCTGAAGTGATGAGGAGAATGGCTTTAGCTCTGGCTCTAGCTGTTTTGGCGTTGGCAATAATTCAAATTTTCAATCACGATATATTGTTGGCTCTGAAAAGAATTGGTTTGGATTTTCAGACGGTTAGTGGGTCGGAACGTATATTGGATGGAGATGTGGGGGCGCGGCGAAAAATAGAATGGACTAAAGCGTGGGATGTTTTTCTTGAGCACCCGTGGATGGGTGTTGGTGTAGGAGGTTTTGCTGCGAAGTCTGTTGCGATGGAAGTGGCTTCAGGTCTGCCTAAGGCTCCGGAGAGTTGGCTCTATGCTCATTGTCATAATCTGATTTTTCAAATGCTAGCAGAAGTGGGGGTTCTAGGTACGGGAATGATTGTTTCTGGTTTAGTTGTTACTATAAAATCGTATTTTAAGAGATGTAATAGAACAATAGAAAATTTTTTCCTGTTGTCGCTTGCTGGGGTGATATTGATCCACAGTATGTTTGAGTACCCTTTGTGGTATCTTCCTTTTTTGTTTATGCTGGCCATCGTTGGGGCCGCTGCTCCTGAGAAAAAAGTGTTTATATTGGATATAAGGCCCAGCATTGTCCGCGGTATAAGCATTTTTTTTGGTGCGATAGGGGTTTGGTATTGTGTGGTAGGGGTGTCCAATTTTTGGATGCTGGTTCGT
This sequence comes from Chromobacterium haemolyticum, assembly GCF_009936155.1. Classification (NCBI taxonomy): domain Bacteria; kingdom Pseudomonadati; phylum Pseudomonadota; class Betaproteobacteria; order Neisseriales; family Chromobacteriaceae; genus Chromobacterium; species Chromobacterium haemolyticum. Next base: position 400,969 of record NZ_AP019312.1, read on the forward strand.
TATAGTGCCCCGTCGGCAGACTTTAAGGAGAATTTAATAAGAATAGAGAGTCTTTCCAGCTTGGCTAAAAACCCTTTTTGGGTTTCAAGCGCAGATATGATGCTCGGTAATTATTTGCTCCCAACGAAGGAGCAGCTGAATTTTAAGTTGATGCACTTTGAAAAATTGGCGAGCTTCCAACCATACGCCAGCGTTCTGACCCAGCTTTCCATTTTACGAGCGCTTAATGCTCAACCAGACAGTGCAAGAAAGGCATTGTATATGGTGATAGCAAATTATCCGGAATCAGTGCCCAGATTGGCAGTGATCTTGTCCTCACGTGCTGAGCCCGAGATTAAGCCTCTCCGTGAAATCGTAATACGCGCAGCCCAAGCCTATGCCCAACATCCTCCTCACAGTCAGGCCGCGCAGTTGGCCGCAGTGATGACCGTGGCCGCGCCTGTGACGCGCAAAACACTGTTTTGACCGCCAGGATACGGTTTGTTTGAGCGCGTGCTTGCGGTATCCTGCATCCTTCATCTAGCAAACGACAGCCGTAATATGAGCGTTCAAAGATTTTCCACATACATGGCGATGCTGGCTCTATGCCTCATCGCCATCCTGCCTTTCGCCTCGCGCATTCACTATGTGCCGTTGCCGCAGTGGTTTGGCGAAATCAATGTGGTCTGGCTGCTGCTGGCGGCGGCGGTTTTCCTGTTGCCCAGCGGGGGATTGTTCCGGCGTATGACGCGCAGCGCCTGGTGGTGTCTGGGCATGGGGCTGCTCTGGGCAGGGCAGCCGTTCTGGGTGGATGCGCTGTTCCCAGGGATGAATTACGCCACCGCCTTGGCCTGGCTGGCTGCCGCTTTGCTTGCGGCTGTCACCGTGTCTTTGCGCGAGGAAATGGGGGAGCGGCCGTTTGCGGTTTGGTTGGCTTGGGCCTTGATCATTGGCGGTTTGGTGCAGGCGGCGATAGGCGTGGCTCAGCTGACGGGTTACGCCGCGGAGCTGGGCTTGTTCTACGATGGCTCTCACCCCACCAGCAATATCTTTGGTCATATCGGCCAACGCAATCAATACGCGCATTATTTGATGTGGTCGGTGGTGGCTGGGGTGTACTTGTATGCGGCTGACCGGCTGCCACGCTGGGGCTTGGCTATTCTCGTGCTTGGCCTGGCTTTGATGCTGGGGTGGGCGGGTTCGCGCACCATTCTATTGTACCTGGTGGCCCTGTCCGGGCTGGCGGCGCTCTGGCATTGGCGCATCGGCAGTGCGGAATCACGCCGGATGCTGTGGGCGATGTGGCTGTCTTGTCTGGTAGTGTTGGCGATGCAGTTCGCCCTGCCTTGGTTCAATCAGTTGATTTCCTGGCTGACGCATGAAAACTTGCAAAACACTTCCGGTCTCGCCCGCTTGGCGGCGAACGGCGACGATATGGGGTCGCGGCGCTTCGCTGAAATGCATAAAGCATGGCTGAGCTTCCAGTCGCATCCGCTGACGGGGGTGGGTTGGTCGCAGTTTGCCGCGGAGAGTGTGCGTTTGCAGCCGCTGCCGCAATTTGCCGCATCCGGTTTCAACAGCGGTTTGTTTACCAACTCCCATAACCTGATCCTGCAATTGCTGGCCGAGATGGGGGGCGTGGCCACTTTGCTGATCGTCGGCGGCTTTGTCTGGGTGCTGTGGCCGTTCTTTGGTCGTCGCGCCACCCTGGAAGGGGTGTTGGCCTTGGGCTGCTTGGCGGTGACCCTGACGCACAGCATGCTCGAGTATCCGCTGTGGTATTACTACTTCCTGGCGATGCTGGTGATCTTCGCCGCTATGGCGCCGCGGGGTGATCGTCAGCTGGCTTGGCCGCTGCGTCTGCCATTGTTCGCGGCGCTGGTTTGGGTGGGTTGGCTGTCAATCAGTAGTCTGTCGATGTTCTGGGAGCTGGTGGGCCTTTATACGCCGACTAATGATGCTAAGCGCGATGCTGCGAGAATGGAGCGGCTGATCGAGATCGCCGACACCAAACCGCTATTCGCCTACCACGCGCTTTACACCGTGGATGACTACTTGAAAGTGGGGCCGGAGCAACTAGGGCGTAAATTGGCGCTGGAGAACCGGCTAACCGCATTCCGTCCCTATCCGGAAGTGATGTTGAAACGCGCGCAGCTGGAGGTGTTGGCTGGAAAACAAGCTAAGGCGGAGCAGACCCTGCGGACGACGCTGGCCTCTTTTCCGACTTACGCCGGTGTGTTCCTGAATACCCTGGATGACGATAGGGCGGAATGGGAACCTCTGCGCGTGGTGGCTCGCGCAGCTTACGCCAAGTTGCCGGCCAAGTACCAGACCATGCCCGAATAAGCCCCTTCGAGGATAGGACACAAAAAAACCACAGGCCTTGGCCTGTGGTTTTTTATTGAGCGGGGAAGGGTTTATTTAGCCTTCGATCACCACGCCCTGACTGAGCGCGGTCTTCATCTTGCTCAGTGCCTTGGCCTCAATCTGACGGATACGCTCAGCGGATACGCCGAATTCGGCTGCCAGCTCATGCAGCGTGGAGCCGCTGTCGTCGGCCAGCCAGCGCGCTTCAACGATGCGGCGGCTGCGCGGGTCCAGCGTGGCCAAGGCCTGCTGCAGGCCTTCGGTCTGTAGATGGTCGAACGCGCGGCGTTCAAGCTCGCGGGTTGGCTCATTGTGATGGTCCGCCAGCCAGTCGATCGGCGCGTAGCCGTCGTCGTCATTGTCGTCAGCCAGCAAGGCGACGTCCTGGCCGCTCATACGGGTTTCCATTTCGCGGACTTCTTCCGGCTTGACGCCTAGATCGGCTGCGATTTGGCGGGCCTCGTTTTCCGACAGCGCGGAGAAACTGCTCTTCATGCTGCGCAAATTAAAGAACAACTTACGCTGAGGCTTGGTGGTGGCAATGCGCACCAAGCGCCAGTTGCGCAGGATGAATTCGTGAATCTCGGCCTTGATCCAGTGCACGGCAAAAGAGAACAGGCGCACGCCGCGATCGGGTTCGAAGCGCTTGACGGCCTTCATCAGGCCAATATTGCCTTCTTGAATCAAGTCGGCTTGCGGCAAACCGTAACCGGAGTAGCCGCGGGAAATTGATACCACCACGCGCAGGTGCGAGAGCACCAGCTGGCGCGCGGCTTCCAGGTCGTTTTGCTCCTGAAAGCGCGTTGCAAGCTCGTTTTCCTGCTCAGGCGTCAGCATGGGTACGCTGTTAACAGCTTGGATGTATTGCTCCAGGCTGCCGCTGGTGGACGGGACGGGCAAAGCAAATGTTGTGGTCATCTGTATAACTACCTCCTTGGGTAGTGATATGTTAGCACTCGTATATGGAGAGTGCTAGCAATGAAAGGTTCCAGCGTCAATGATTTTTCCTATCGGCTCGATAGTAACGCAGCCGATGCGCCGACGTTGTCTGCTCTGATTAACAGTTGTTGCGCCGCTTACATGCGCTGGCAAGCGGCCGCGTTTCATTTGGGTTCTATCTTGCGTAGATGATGGTCGGAAGCGAGGCGGGCGCCTAGCATCGCCAGTAGGGCGGAGACGGCGACGGCGACGGCCAGTTCGACCGGGCTCAGATTGCGCAGCTCCACCCGTTCGCCGTACAACTGGGCGAATTCGCGAATAGCCGGGTTGGCGACCGAGGTCAACCAGCCTGTCAGCGCCCAAGCGGCCAAGCCAGCCAGGATGCCTTGCCACATCGCGTGGTACATGAAAGGGCGGCGGATGAAACTGTCCGGCGCGCCTATCAATTTAGAGACCTCGATTTCGTCCTGCCGCGCCAGGATCTGCATGCGGATTGCGTTATTGGTCACCAGCACCAGCGCCAGTCCCAAGGCGATGCCCATGAACCAGGTCAGATGCTTGCCCATTTCCACCATGCCGTACAGGCGCTTTGCCCAGTCTGCGTCGAACTGCGCTTGTTCCACCATGGGCAGGCCGGACAGTTCCTTTTGCAGCATCTCCAGTTCGCGGGGCTCCAGCGCCTTAGGCGTGACGACGAAGGCGTCCGGCAGTGGGTTGCTGTCCAGGCCATCGGCCAAACCCGGCAGGCCGTTGCGTTTCTCCATGTCCGCCAGCGCCTTGTTCTTGCTGACGAAGCTGTAGCTCTTGACCTTGGGGTGATGGGTTAAGGTGGAAGTGACCGCGGCGAGATCCGCTTCTTCCGATGATTGCTCCATGAACAAGGTGATTTGCGGCGTGGCGCTCAAGCGGCCCACCCAGTCCTGCACGCTGCTGACGGTCAAATAAAGCGAGAGTGGCAAGGCCAGTGCCAGCGACAGCATCAACAAGGTCAAAAAGCTGCCGAAAGGTTGGCGCAAAATTTTGATCAGCGCTTGTTTGGCGCTTTGCCAGTTCAGATAGAGATAATGTTTCATGCGGCAAATTGTCCTTCCCGCAGGCGAATGATTCGGCGGCCGTAGTCTTCCATCAGGGTTTCATCGTGAGCGGAGATGAGCACCGTGACGCCCACCTGGTGGAAGGATTTGAACAATTCCATGATGTCCAGCGCATAAGCGCGATCCAGATTGGCCGAGGGTTCGTCGGCCAGCAGGATGCTGGGGCGGTGCACCACGGCTCGGGCGATGCACAGGCGCTGTTGTTCGCCGCCTGACAGGCGGATCGGCATGCTCTTTTCCTTGCCGAGCAAACCAACCTTGTCCAGCGCTGCGCGCACGCGCTTGGCGGCGTCGCGGCGGTCAAAGCCGATAATGTCCAAGGGCAGCATCACATTGTCGAACACGCTGCGGTCGAACAGGATCTTGTGGTCCTGGAAGACAAGGCCGATGTGCTGGCGCACATAGGGGATCTGGCTGGAGCGCAGCTTGGACAGGTTCTGGCCGTTGACCACCACGCCGCCCGCAGTGGCGCGCTCTATGCCGGCGATGAGCTTGAGCAAGGTGGATTTGCCGGCGCCGGAATGGCCGGCGAGAAAGACCATCTCACCGGTATCAATGTTGAAAGACAGGTTTTTCAGAGCTTCGTTGCCACCTGGGTAGCGTTTGGTGACCTGGTCGAACTGGATCATTATTCTGTTCCCGCGTTAGCTGGTGACGGCAAGAGTGAGAGCTTGCAATGGCTGATGCGTTCAGTCGAACAGCGCGTCGATGTAGTCCTTGGTCTTGAACGGCCGCAGGTCGTCTATGCTTTCGCCTACACCGATAAAGCGCAGCGGAACGGGGCGTTGTTTGGCGATGGCCGCGATTACGCCGCCCTTGGCGGTGCCGTCCAGCTTGCTCAAGATTAGCCCGGTCAGGCCGAGGGCGTCGTCAAAAGTCTTGACCTGAGTGATGGCGTTCTGGCCGATATTGGCGTCCAGAACCAGGATGATTTCATGCGGCGCGTCCGGCAAAGCCTTTTGGATTACCCGCTTTACCTTCTTGATCTCTTCCATGAGGTGCAGTTGGGTGGGCAGGCGGCCAGCGGTGTCTGCCAGCACGATGTCGATGCCGCGGGCGACCGCGGCTTGAATCGCGTCGTAGCAAACGGCGGCGGAGTCGCCCCCTTGCTGGGCGATTACGGTGACGTTGTTGCGCTCGCCCCAGGCCATCAGCTGTTCGCGCGCCGCGGCGCGGAAGGTGTCGCCGGCAGCCAGCAGCACGCTCTTGCCCTGGCTTTGATAGTACTTGGCCAGCTTGCCTATCGAAGTAGTCTTGCCGGCGCCGTTGACGCCGGCCATCATGATGACGAAGGGTTTCTTGCCGCTAACGTCCAGCGGTTTTTCCAGTGGCGAGATCAAATCGCTGAGCGACCCTTTCAATGCGTCTTTCAGTTCAGAAGCATCCTTCAGCCCTTTCAGCGAAACACGCTCGCGCACGTCGTCGAGCAGGTGCTGTGTGGCGTCCACCCCCATGTCGGCTGTGAGCAGAACGGTTTCCAGTTCCTCGTACAACTCTTCGTCGATCTTGCCGCCGCCAAACAGACCAGCCAGGGATTTCCCCAGCTTGTCGCGGGTTTTTGACAGGCCGGCTTTCAGGCGTTCCGCCCAGCTCATTTTTTTCAGAGAAACCTGAGGGGGCTCGGGCGGCGTGTCGGCGCGCGTCGAGGCTGGGGCGGCTTCGGCGGGTGCTGCCGTGGAGTGACGCTGCTCGGGCGCGCGTGTTTCCGGTTGTTGGATGGCAGGGGCGGCCACTTCGGGCGGAATGATGGTTTGAGCGTCGGCCGCAGGCTCCGTTTGGACTGTTGTCGGGGGCGTGGGCTCGGACTGGGGTTTTCTTTTGAAGAAGCTAAACATGCGTTAAGGCCGGCAGAATTCGGTAAATGGCTAAATTGTATCCTCAAATGGAGATGCGTACCCAATTGTTGCAGCGCAGAGGCGGGTGGAGCTATGGGATCGTTGAAATCTATATATAAGGAATAGATGGTTTTTTGTGGCGCGAGGTGCGACAGATAGTGGCCGGTTTGCGCGACAATGAGGCGCAATGACGCGGATCGGGTTACACTCAGCCCCTTGTTTTTTGAGCTTGGAATTATGAGTCAGTCGCGTAACACGGTCAGAATCATAGGTGGCGAGTATCGGCGCCGGCTATTGCCGTTTCCCGACGCTCAGGGTTTGCGGCCAACGCCGGACCGTGTGCGGGAAACCTTGTTCAATTGGTTGGGCCAGCAACTGTACGGCAAATCCTGTCTGGATCTCTTCGCCGGCAGCGGGGCGCTGGGCTTCGAAGCGGCTTCTCGCGAAGCGCGTCGCGTGGTGATGGTGGAGAAGTCCCGCACGGTGGCCGAGTCCCTAAAGGCCAACCGGCTATTGTTGTCGGTTGCTAGCATCGATGTGGCGCAGTTCGACGCCTTGGCGTATCTGAAGGTCTGTCGGGAGCGTTTTGACGTCGTTTTCGTCGATCCGCCGTTTGACTCCGATTTGCTGGCCCAGGTTTTGCCTATGCTGGCTCAAGTGATGAGCGAGGACGGTCTGGCATATATCGAGAGCCGCCGCTGGCCCGAGGAATTGCCGGGCTGGGAGGTGCTGAAGCGGGCCAAGGCCGGCCAGGTGCATTACGGTTTGTTGCGCCGGGCGGCGGAGCCAGGCTGAGCGGTTTGTTCGCCGCGCTCTCATAAATATATAACGGGGCGAACTTGCGAGCCCGACTGTCGGGTGACAGAATTCATGCTGTGGAATACTTGAGGAATTTACTATGTCTTTGATGATTACCGACGAATGCATCAACTGCGACGTCTGTGAGCCGGAGTGCCCCAATAACGCGATTTCCCAGGGTGAGGAAATCTATCAAATCGACCCCAATCTGTGCACCCAGTGCGTTGGCCACTACGACGAACCGCAATGCCAGCAGGTCTGTCCGGTCGATTGCATCCCCCTGGATCCGTCTCACGAGGAGACGCAGGAGGCGTTGCATCAGAAATATCTGCGGATTTCTGGGCAGGCGTGAACTGCTAAGCTTTTGAATTTATTGAAAGCGCCCCAGGCTTGCCGGGGCGCTTTGCTTTTGTCCGCAAAATAATTGGAAAAAAATGCAAAAACCGGTTGACGGCCATTGGGGCTATCTATAATATTCGGGTCTCTTTCAGGAGGGATTCCCGAGCGGTCAAAGGGATCAGACTGTAAATCTGACGGCTCAGCCTTCGAAGGTTCGAATCCTTCTCCCTCCACCAGAATTTAGCGTCTTGGCGTGTGCGACGAAAGTTGCTCGAGGTTGTTGTTGCAGGCGGGTGTAGCTCAATGGTAGAGCAGAAGCCTTCCAAGCTTACGACGAGGGTTCGATTCCCTTCACCCGCTCCAAGCGTGTAGCCTGTTTGAAGGGCCCATGTAGCTCAGGGGTAGAGCACTCCCTTGGTAAGGGAGAGGTCGGCAGTTCAATTCTGCCCATGGGCACCACCATTTACTTTGTGTTGTTTCGTATCCAGGAAATTTTGCCATGGCTAAGGAAAAGTTCGAGCGGACTAAACCGCACGTAAACGTCGGCACCATCGGTCACGTGGACCATGGTAAAACCACTCTGACCGCTGCTATCACCACTATTCTGTCGAAGAAGTTCGGTGGCGAAGCCAAAGACTACTCCCAGATCGACAGCGCGCCGGAAGAGAAGGCTCGCGGTATTACCATTAATACCGCTCACGTAGAATACGAAACCGAGTCCCGTCACTACGCTCACGTAGACTGCCCGGGTCACGCCGACTACGTTAAGAACATGATTACCGGTGCTGCCCAGATGGACGGCGCTATCCTGGTGTGCTCGGCCGCTGACGGTCCGATGCCGCAAACCCGCGAACACATCCTGCTGTCCCGTCAGGTTGGCGTTCCGTACATCATCGTGTTCCTGAACAAGGCCGACCTGGTGGATGACGCTGAGCTGCTGGAACTGGTTGAAATGGAAGTTCGCGATCTGCTGTCTTCCTACGACTTCCCGGGCGACGACACCCCGGTGGTGATCGGCTCCGCTCGTCTGGCGCTGGAAGGCGACCAGTCCGAATACGGCGAACCGGCCATCTTCAAGCTGGCTGCTGCTCTGGATTCCTACATTCCGACTCCGGAACGCGCCATCGACAAGCCGTTCCTGCTGCCGATCGAGGACGTGTTCTCGATCTCCGGTCGCGGCACCGTGGTAACCGGTCGCGTAGAGCGCGGCATTGTTAAAGTCGGCGAAGAACTGGAAATCGTGGGCCTGAAGGCAACCGCGAAGACCACTTGCACCGGCGTGGAAATGTTCCGCAAGCTGCTGGACCAAGGTCAGGCGGGCGACAACGTTGGCGTGCTGCTGCGCGGCACCAAGCGTGAAGACGTTGAGCGTGGCCAGGTGTTGGCCAAGCCGGGTACCATCACCCCGCACACCAAGTTCGGCGCTTCCGTGTACGTGCTGAGCAAAGACGAAGGTGGCCGTCACACCCCGTTCTTCGCGAACTACCGTCCGCAGTTCTACTTCCGCACCACCGACGTAACGGGCGCAGTAACCCTGTCGGAAGGCGTTGAAATGGTAATGCCGGGCGATAACGTGGAAATCACCGTTGAGCTGATCGCTCCGATCGCCATGGAAGAAGGTCTGCGTTTCGCCATCCGCGAGGGCGGCCGTACCGTCGGCGCCGGCGTTGTTGCCAAGATCATCGCTTAATTAAAGTTTAAAGGCCAGTAGCTCAATTGGTAGAGTATCGGTCTCCAAAACCGAGGGTTGGGGGTTCGAGACCCTCCTGGCCTGCCAATTAAGACCAGCCGGCGCTTGTGCGCCGGTTGGTCTTTTGTCGCATACGCGCATTGAGAAGATATCGACATGGAAATGCAAGATAAAATCAAGCTGGCGCTGGCCGGTTTGCTGGTGGCGGCTGGTATCGTCGGCTTTTACATGATTCCGGCGGATCAGGGTATTTTGCGCGCGCTTTCGTTTGTGGCCGGTGTGGTTCTGGCGGTTGGCGCGATCTGGTTGTCGCAGCCGGGGAAGAGTTTTGTCTCTTACGCCAATGAGTCTCTGGTTGAGGCGCGCAAGGTGGTGTGGCCGACTCGCAAAGAGGCGATGCAGATGACCGGCATGGTGTTTGTTTTCGTGCTGGTGCTGGCCTTGTTCATGTGGTTGGTGGACTCCAGTCTGTCTTGGTTGTTTTATGATGTGATTCTTGGTCGAGGTAAATAATGGCAATGCGCTGGTATGTGGTTCACGCTTACTCGGGCTTTGAAAAGAGCGTGCAAAAGGCGCTGCGCGAGCGCATTGAGCGTTCTGACGTCGCCGATCAGTTTGGCCAGATTCTGGTGCCGGTAGAGGAGGTTGTTGACGTGAAGAACGGTCGACGCTCCATTACCGAGCGCAAGTTTTTCCCGGGTTATGTGTTGGTTGAGATGGAAATGACCGACGATACCTGGCACCTGGTTAAGAGCACTCCGAAGGTGACCGGTTTTGTTGGCGGTACCGCCAATCGCCCCGCGCCGATTTCCAAGAAGGAAGTCGAGGCCATCATGCAGCAGATGCAAGAGGGTGTGGAGAAGCCGAAGCCGAAAGTTCTGTTTGAGGTGGGTGAGAAGGTGCGCGTCATCGACGGCCCGTTCAATGACTTCAATGGTTCCGTCGATGAGGTGAACTACGAGCGCAACAAGCTGCGAGTGTCGGTGCAGATTTTTGGTCGCGACACCCCTGTTGAGCTCGAATTCAGTCAGGTTGAAAAGTTGTAAGCCTGCCTCTTGGCAAGTGTTTTTTAGGCGTGTATACTGTTGCGCTTTCGTCGGGAAGCGAGTTGACGCTCGCGTTATACCCAAACTAGGAGTTTAATCGTGGCAAAGAAAATTGTCGGCTATATCAAGCTGCAAGTGCCCGCTGGTAAAGCCAATCCGTCGCCGCCGATCGGCCCGGCTCTGGGTCAGCGTGGTTTGAACATCATGGAATTCTGCAAGGCGTTCAACGCCGCGACTCAAGGCGTTGAGCCGGGTCTGCCGATTCCTGTGGTGATTACCGCATTCGCGGACAAGTCTTTCACCTTCATCATGAAGACCCCGCCGGCCACCATCCTTCTGAAGAAGGCTGCTGGCATCAAGTCCGGCTCCGCTAAGGCGCATGTGGACAAGGTGGGTAAAGTGACTCGCGCTCAGCTGGAAGAAATCGCCAAGACCAAGCAGCCGGACCTGACCGCTGCCGATCTTGACGCTGCTGTTCGCACCATCGCCGGCTCCGCCCGTTCGATGGGTCTGGAAGTGGAGGGCGTGTAATGGCTAAGGTTTCCAAGCGCTTGCAGGCTCTGAAGGCTAGCGTTGATCGCAATAAGCTGTACGCAATCGACGAAGCGATTTCCCTGGTGAAAGCCGCCGCCACCGCCAAGTTCGACGAGTCTATCGACATCGCCGTAAACCTGGGCGTGGACCCGCGCAAATCCGACCAAGTGGTTCGTGGCTCCGTGGTTCTGCCGCGCGGCACCGGCAAGTCGGTACGTGTAGCCGTGTTCGCCCAAGGCGCGAACGCTGAAGCCGCTAAAGCCGCTGGCGCCGAAGTCGTTGGTTTCGACGACCTGGCCGAGCAGGTTAAAGCCGGCAACCTGGACTTCGACATCGTGATCGCCTCCCCGGACGCCATGCGCGTTGTGGGTCAGCTGGGTCAGATCCTGGGCCCGCGCGGCCTGATGCCGAACCCGAAGGTTGGCACCGTGACCCCGAACGTAGCCGAGGCCGTGAAAAACGCCAAAGCCGGTCAGGTTCAATACCGTACCGACAAGGCCGGTATCGTTCACGCCACCATCGGTCGCGCTTCCTTCGAAGCCGAAGCTCTGCGTGAAAACTTCTCCGCTCTGGTTGATGCCTTGGTGAAAGCCAAGCCGGCAGCTTCCAAGGGCGTGTATCTGAAAAAGATCGCCGTATCCAGCACCATGGGTGTCGGCGCTCGTGTAGATACCAACTCGATCAGCGCTTAATCGCTGTTTGAGTTTGGCGGGACGGTTCGCCGTCTCGCCAAGGCTTTGGGCTGGCAAGCTTGCTTGTCAGGTTGTCAAAGACCGTAGGCGCCGCAAGGCTTAATCGCAGATTTGCTTGTATGGAAGTCCGCAACCTACGCAGATGGTGTACCCGAAACAGGCTTCTGAACAAAGTTCAAGCTCATGTAGCTCAGGGGTAGAGCACTCCCTTGGTAAGGGAGAGGTCGGCGGTTCAATTCCGCCCATGAGCACCAGTTCTTTATGATGTCTCCTGATGTAGGTCGCCGCTGCAAAGCGAAGCGAAAATCCTTTCGCTTCATTTCAGTCTAGGAGGTAGACCTTGAGTCTCAATATCGAAGATAAAAAGGCGGTCGTAGCTGAAGTATCTGCCACGCTGGCAGACGCTCAGACCCTCGTTATCGCTGAATATCGGGGCATCGAGGTAAGCAGCATGACCAAACTCCGCGCTCAGGCGCGTGAGAATGGCGTATACCTGCGCGTTCTGAAGAACACGCTGGTGCGCCGTGCTGTGGAAGGCACTCCGTTTGCCGGTCTGGCTGACCAAATGGTCGGCCCGCTGGTTTACGCTGTTTCCGCCGACCCGGTAGCTGCTGCCAAGGTGCTGCATCAATATGCCAAGGCTGACGACAAAATCATCGTCAAGGCAGGTTCCTACGATGGCCAGGTGCTGAACGCCGCTCAGGTTGCTGAGCTTGCGTCCATCCCGAGCCGCGAAGAACTGCTGTCCAAGCTTCTCTACGTTATGCAGGCTCCGGTCGCTGGCTTCGCCCGCGCGCTGGCCGCCCTGTCCGACAAGAAGCAAGCCGAAGCCGCTTAACTTATTTGATTCTTATAGAATTCAGGAGATTTTCACATGGCAATCACCAAAGAAGACATCCTCGAGGCCGTTGCTGGTCTGACCGTGATGGAACTGAACGACCTGGTTAAGGCGTTCGAAGAGAAGTTCGGCGTTTCCGCCGCTGCTGTTGCTGTTGCTGGCCCGGCTGGCGCCGGCGCTGCTGCCGCTGAAGAAAAAACCGAGTTTGACGTTATCCTGACTGGCGCTGGCGACAACAAGGTTGGCGTGATCAAGGTTGTGCGCGCAATCACCGGTCTGGGCCTGAAAGAAGCCAAAGACCTGGTTGACGGCGCTCCGAAAGCCCTGAAAGAAGGCGTGGCGAAGGCTGAAGCCGACGACATCCTGAAACAGCTGACCGAAGCCGGTGCTAAGGCTGAAATCAAATAATCTTCTTTGAAAAAAGAGGGTGAGGCTGGCGGAGTAATCCGCCAGCCTTATTGCGCTTGTAGTTGGCCGAAACGAAGAAGGTAAAAGCCAGCAATTATTGAGCGTGGCTGCTGACTTTTGGTTTCTTGCTTGCGCCACCCCACCTCGATGGAGACTCTATGAGTTATTCGTTTACTGAGAAGAAGCGTATTCGTAAAAGTTTTGCGAAGCGTGCCAGTGTTCTCGATGTCCCATTCCTGTTGGCGACCCAGATTGATTCCTACACCGAATTTCTCCAGTTGGGTGTGCCGCTTGACCAGCGTAGGGATGTGGGCCTTCAGGCTGCGTTCAAATCGATCTATCCGATCATCAGCCACAATGGCTACGCGCGTTTGGATTTCGCTCATTACATCTTGGGCGAGCCGCCGTTCGACGTGCAGGAGTGCCAGCTGCGCGGCATCACTTACGCCGCTCCGCTGCGCGCGCGCATCCGCCTGACCATTTTCGATAAAGAGTCTTCCAAGCCTGTAGTGAAGGAAGTGCGCGAGAACGAAGTGTACATGGGCGAGATTCCGCTGATGACGACCAATGGTTCGTTCATCATCAACGGTACCGAGCGCGTCATCGTTTCTCAGTTGCACCGTTCCCCGGGCGTTTTCTTCGAGCACGACCGCGGCAAGACTCATTCCTCCGGCAAGCTGCTGTTCTCCGCCCGCGTGATTCCTTACCGCGGTTCCTGGCTGGACTTCGAGTTTGATCCGAAAGACCTGCTGTACTTCCGTATTGACCGTCGTCGCAAGATGCCGGTGACCATTTTGCTGAAGGCGCTGGGTTACACCAACGAAGAAATCCTGTCCGAGTTCTACAGCTTCGACACCTTCTATCTGACCAAAGGCGGCGTGTTCATGCGCGTGGTGCCGGATCGTCTGAAGGGTGAAGTGGCCAAGTTCGACATCGTTGCCGCCGATGGCAAGCTGATCGTGGCCAAGGACAAGCGCATCACCGCCAAGCACATCCGCGACATCCAGACTGCTGAGCTGGATCGCATCGAAGTGCCTGCCGACGCGTTGCTGGGCAAGGTGCTGGCGCACAATGTCGCCAATACCGATACCGGTGAACTGATTGCGCGTGCCAACGACGAGATCACCGAGGAAGTGCTGGCCAAGCTGGCGCTGGCGGACATCCAGCAGGTGGAAGTGCTGTTCACCAATGACCTGGACCAGGGCTCCTATATTTCGCAGACCCTGCGCGCAGACGATATTCAGGACCAGCTGCAAGCTCGCGTGGCAATCTACCGCATGATGCGCCCGGGCGAACCGCCGACTGAAGACGCGGTGGAAGCGTTGTTCCAGCGCCTGTTCTTCAGCGAAGAAACCTACGACCTGTCGCGCGTGGGCCGCATGAAGTTCAGCTCGCGCACTTATCAGTACAAGTTCGACGACAAGACTCCGGAGTGGTTCAAGGTTCTGATCGGTGAGAAGTTCGCCGGCCGTCGCGATGTGATGGAAGGCACGTTGTCGACTGAAGACATCGTTTCCGTGATCGCCATCCTCACCGAGCTGCGCAATGGCCGCGGCGAAGTGGACGACATCGATCACTTGGGCAACCGTCGCGTGCGTTCGGTGGGCGAATTGGCCGAGAACCAGTTCCGTGCCGGTCTGGTGCGCGTCGAGCGCGCGGTCAAGGAACGTCTGAACCAGGCGGAATCCGACAACCTGATGCCGCATGACCTGATCAATGCCAAGCCGGTATCCGCCGCGATCAAGGAATTCTTTGGTTCCTCGCAGCTGTCCCAGTTCATGGATCAGACCAACCCGCTGTCCGAGATCACCCACAAGCGCCGCGTATCGGCCCTGGGCCCGGGCGGTTTGACCCGCGAACGCGCCGGCTTCGAAGTGCGAGACGTGCATCCGACCCACTATGGCCGTGTATGCCCGATCGAAACGCCGGAAGGCCCGAACATTGGTCTGATCAACTCGCTGTCCGTGTTTGCGCGCACCAACGAGTTCGGCTTCCTGGAAACGCCGTACCGCAAAGTGGTGGACAGTAAGGTCACCAACGAGATCGATTACCTGTCTGCGATCGAAGAAGGCCGCTACGTGATTGCTCAGGCCAACGCCGAGCTGAGCGAAGAGGGCAAGCTGATCGACGAGCTGGTGACCTGCCGCGAAAAGGGTGAAACCATTCTGGCGACCCCGGACCGCGTACAGTACATGGACGTGGCCACTGGCCAGGTGGTGTCCGTTGCCGCCTCGCTGATTCCGTTCCTGGAGCACGATGACGCCAACCGCGCATTGATGGGCGCCAACATGCAACGCCAGGCCGTGCCTTGCCTGCGTCCGGAAAAAGCTCTGGTGGGCACCGGTATCGAGCGCTCGGTGGCGGTAGACTCCGGCACCACCGTCGTGGCGCGCCGTGGCGGCGTGGTCGACTATGTCGATGCCGGCCGTGTGGTGATTCGCGTCAATGACGAGGAAGCGACCGCGGGCGAAGTGGGTGTGGATATCTACAATCTGACCAAGTTCACCCGTTCCAACCAGAACACCAACATCAACCAGCGTCCGATCGTGAAAGTGGGCGACCGCATCGCGCGCGGCGACGTGGTGGCCGACGGCGCCTCCACCGACCTGGGCGAACTGGCGTTGGGTCAGAACATGACCATCGCCTTCATGCCGTGGAACGGTTACAACTACGAGGACTCGATCCTGATCTCGGAGAAGCTGGTCGCCGAAGACCGCTACACCTCGATCCATATCGAAGAACTGTCCGTGGTTGCCCGCGACACCAAGCTGGGACCTGAGGAAATTACCCGCGACATCCCGAACCTGTCCGAGCGCATGGCCGGCCGTCTGGATGAATCCGGCATTGTGTACATCGGCGCCGAAGTTGAGGCGGGCGACGTGCTGGTGGGCAAGGTGACGCCTAAGGGCGAAACCCAGCTGACGCCGGAAGAGAAGCTGCTGCGCGCGATTTTCGGCGAGAAGGCTTCCGACGTGAAGGACACCTCGCTGCGCGTGCCGACCGGCACCGTGGGCACGGTGATCGACGTTCAGGTGTTCACCCGCGAAGGCATCGAGCGCGACAAGCGCGCTCAGTCCATCATTGATTCGGAACTGAAGCGCTATCGTCTGGACCTGAACGACCAGCTGCGTATTTTCGACAACGACGCCTTCAGCCGTATTGAGCGTTTGATCGTGGGCAAGGTTGCCAACGGCGGTCCGAAGCGCCTGATGAAGGGCACGGTTATCGATCAGGAATACCTGGCCGACCTGCCGTCCAAGCATGATTGGTTCGACATCCGCATGTCGGATGAAGACATCGCCAAGCAGCTGGAGCTGATCAAGGAAAGCCTGGCGCAGAAGCGCGAAGAATTCGATCTCAAGTTCGAAGACAAAAAGCGCAAGCTGACCCAGGGCGATGAACTGCCGCCGGGCGTGCAAAAGATGGTCAAGGTATATCTGGCCGTTAAGCGCCGCCTGCAGGCGGGCGACAAGATGGCCGGCCGCCACGGTAACAAGGGTGTGGTGTCGCGCATTCTGCCGATCGAAGACATGCCGTACATGGGCGACGGTCGTCCGGTCGACATCGTGCTGAACCCGCTGGGCGTACCGTCGCGTATGAACATCGGTCAGATCCTGGAAGTGCATCTGGGCTGGGCCGCCAAGGGTATTGGCGAGCGTATTGACCGCATGGTCAAGGAGCAGCAGTCCGCCGCCGAGATCCGTGGCTACCTGGAGCGCATCTACAACGAAGCCGGCAAGGCCGAAGACATCGCTTCGCTGAGCGAGGACGAAGTCCTGTCCCTGGCGGACAACCTGCGCAAGGGCATGCCGTTCGCCACGCCGGTATTCGACGGCGCCAAGGAGACCGAGATCAAGCACATGCTGGATCTGGCCTATCCGGAAGACGACCCGCTGACCCAGAAAATGGGCTTTAATGAGTCCAAGACTCAGATGACCTTGTACGATGGCCGCTCCGGCGAAGCTTTCGACCGCAAGGTCACCGTGGGCGTGATGCACTATCTGAAGCTGCATCACCTGGTCGACGACAAGATGCACGCGCGTTCCACCGGCCCGTACTCGCTGGTGACCCAGCAGCCGCTGGGCGGTAAGGCCCAGTTCGGCGGCCAGCGTTTCGGTGAGATGGAGGTGTGGGCGCTGGAAGCTTACGGCGCCGCCTACACTCTGCAGGAAATGCTGACCGTGAAGTCGGACGATGTGACCGGTCGTACCAAGGTGTACGAGAACATCGTGAAGGGCGAGCACAAGATCGATGCCGGCATGCCGGAATCCTTCAACGTGCTGGTGAAGGAAATCCGTTCGCTCGGCCTCGACATGGACCTGGAACGTTATTGATTGGGTTGAATGGGCGCGGCAAACCGCCGCGCCTGTCCCCTGACTGGAGACGCAATGAAAGCTCTGCTCGACCTCTTTAAGCAAGTTACGCAAGAAGAAGAGTTTGATGCGATTAAGATCGGCATCGCCTCGCCTGACAAGATCCGTTCCTGGTCTTATGGTGAAGTAAAAAAGCCTGAAACCATCAACTATCGTACCTTCAAACCGGAACGCGACGGCCTGTTCTGCGCGCGCATCTTCGGCCCGGTGAAGGACTATGAATGCTTGTGCGGCAAGTACAAGCGCCTGAAGCATCGCGGCGTGATCTGCGAGAAGTGCGGCGTGGAAGTCACCTTGTCCAAGGTGCGTCGCGAGCGCATGGGCCACATCGAGTTGGCCAGCCCGACCGCGCACATCTGGTTCCTGAAGTCGCTGCCGTCGCGTCTGGGCATGGTGCTGGACATGACGCTGCGCGACATCGAGCGCGTGCTGTACTTTGAAGCGTTCGTGGTGACCGATCCGGGCATGACCCCGCTGCAATATCGTCAGCTGCTGACCGAAGAGGACTTCCTGGACAAGGAAGACCAGTACGGTGAAGAGTTCGTCGCCATGATGGGCGCCGAAGCCGTCAAGGAATTGCTGAAGAAGCTGAACCTGGACAGCGAGATCGAGACCCTGCGCGCCGAGCTCAAGGCCACCAGCTCCGACACCAAGATCAAGAAGATCTCCAAGCGCCTGAAAGTGCTGGAGGCCTTCCAGCGTTCCGGCATGAAGCCGGAGTGGATGATTCTGGAAGTGCTGCCGGTGCTGCCGCCGGAACTGCGTCCGCTGGTGCCGTTGGACGGCGGTCGCTTCGCGACTTCCGATCTGAACGATCTGTACCGCCGCGTGATCAACCGGAACAACCGCCTGAAGCGCCTGCTGGAACTGCGCGCGCCGGATATCATCGTGCGCAACGAGAAGCGCATGCTGCAGGAATCGGTTGACTCGCTGCTGGACAACGGCCGTCGCGGTAAGGCGATGACCGGTGCCAACAAGCGTCCGCTGAAATCGCTGGCCGACATGATCAAGGGCAAGGGCGGTCGTTTCCGTCAGAACTTGCTGGGTAAGCGTGTGGACTACTCCGGTCGTTCCGTGATTACCGTGGGCCCGACTCTGCGTCTGCATCAGTGCGGCCTGCCTAAGAAGATGGCGCTGGAACTGTTCAAGCCCTTCATCTTCCACAAGTTGGAAGTGATGGGTCTGGCATCCACCATCAAGGCGGCCAAGAAGCTGGTAGAGCAGGAAGTGCCGGAAGTCTGGGACATCCTGGAAGACGTGATCCGCGAACATCCGGTTCTGCTGAACCGTGCGCCTACGCTGCACCGTTTGGGCATTCAGGCGTTCGAGCCGGTGCTGATCGAAGGCAAGGCCATCCAGCTGCATCCGCTGGTCTGCGCGGCGTTCAACGCCGACTTCGACGGTGACCAGATGGCTGTTCACGTGCCGCTGTCGCTGGAAGCGCAGATGGAAGCCCGCACTCTGATGCTGGCCACCAACAACGTGCTGTCCCCGGCCAACGGCGATCCGATCATCGTGCCGTCGCAAGATATCGTATTGGGTCTGTACTACATGACCCGCGACAAGGTGAACGGCAAGGGCGAAGGCATGGTGTTTGCGGACACCAAGGAAGTGCATCGCGCCTACGAAACCCGTCAGGTTGAGCTGGCGACGCGCATCACCGTGCGTCTGCGCGAGTGGGAAAAAGACGAGCAGGGCGAGTTCCAGCCGGTGATCAAGCGTTACGACACCACCGTGGGCCGCGCTATTTTGTCCGACATCCTGCCGAAAGGCTTGCCGTTCGAGCACATCAACAAGGCGCTGAAGAAGAAAGAAATCTCGAAACTGATCAACGTTTCGTTCCGTCGTTGCGGCATCCGCGACACGGTGATCTTCGCCGACCAGTTGATGTACACCGGTTTTGCCTACTCCACCCGCGGCGGCATCTCCATTTGCGTGGACGATATGCAGATCCCGGCCAAGAAGGTCGATCTGCTCGCCGACGCGCAGAAGGAAGTCAAAGAGATTGAAGAGCAGTATCGTCAAGGTCTGGTGACCCAGGGCGAACGCTACAACAAGGTAGTGGACATCTGGGGCCGTACCGGCGACAAGATCGCCAAGGCGATGATGGACGAGCTGTCCAAGCAGAAGGTCCTGGACCGCGAAGGCAAGGAAGTCGATCAAGAGTCCTTCAACTCCATTTACATGATGGCCGACTCGGGCGCGCGGGGTTCCGCAGCCCAGATCAAGCAGCTGGCCGGTATGCGGGGTTTGATGGCCAAGCCGGACGGCTCGATTATCGAAACGCCGATTACCGCGAACTTCCGCGAAGGCCTGACCGTATTGCAGTACTTTATTTCCACCCACGGTGCGCGTAAGGGTCTGGCGGATACCGCCTTGAAGACCGCGAACTCCGGTTACCTGACTCGTCGTCTGGTCGACGTGACCCAGGATTTGGTGGTGATCGAGGACGATTGCGGCACCAGCAACGGCTTCACCATGAAGGCCGTGCTGCAGGGCGGCGACGTGATCGAACCGTTGCGCGACCGCATCCTGGGCCGCGTGGCCGCGATCGATCTGGTGGATCCGTCTACCGGTGAAACCGTGATCGAAGCCGGTTCTTTGCTGGACGAGCATCTGGTGGACGTAGTCGACAGCCTGGGCATCGACGAAGTGAAGGTGCGTACCGCCATCACTTGCGACACCCGCTACGGTCTGTGCGCCAAGTGCTATGGTCGCGACCTGGCGCGCGGCAAGCGCGTCAACGCCGGCGAAGCCATCGGCGTGATCGCCGCCCAGTCCATTGGCGAACCGGGCACCCAGCTGACCATGCGTACCTTCCACATCGGTGGCGCGGCTTCTCGTAACGCCGCCGCTAGCCAGGTAGAGGGCAAGTCCAACGGCACCGTGCGCTTCTCCAGCCAGATGCGCTACGTGGCGAACACCAAGGGCGAACTCATCGTCATCACCCGCTCCGGCGAAGTGGTGATTCACGATGATATGGGCCGCGAGCGCGAGCGTCACAAAGTGCCGTACGGCGCGACGCTGATGGTGACTGACGGTCTGCAGATCAAGGCTGGCGCCGTGCTGGCCACTTGGGATCCGCATACCCGTCCGATCATCACCGAGTACGCGGGCCGCGTGAAGTTCGAGAACGTGGAAGAGGGCAACACCGTTGCCAAGCAGACCGACGAAGTAACGGGTCTGTCGACGCTGGTCGTGATCGATCCGAAGCGCCGCGCCGGTTCGCAGTCCAAGATGCTGCGTCCGTTGGTGAAGCTGCTGGACGACAACGGCAACGAAGTGAAGCTGGCCGGTTCCGAAGCCTCGGTATCGATCACCTTCCAGGTGGGCGCCATTATTACGGTGCGCGACGGTCAGGAAGTGGGCAAGGGCGAAGTGCTGGCCCGCATCCCGCAGGAATCGTCCAAGACCCGCGATATTACCGGTGGTCTGCCGCGCGTGGCCGAGCTGTTTGAAGCGCGTTCGCCGAAAGACGCCGGCATGCTGGCGGAAGTGACTGGTACGATCTCCTTCGGCAAGGACACCAAGGGCAAGCAACGTCTGATCATCACCGATCTGGAAGGCAACGGTTACGAAAACCTGATCCCGAAAGACAAGCACGTGCTGGTGCACGACGGTCAAGTGGTGAATCGCGGCGAATCCATCGTCGACGGTCCGGTGGACCCGCACGACATCCTGCGTCTGCAGGGCATCGAGGCGCTGGCCCGCTACATCGTCCAAGAGGTGCAGGAGGTTTATCGTCTGCAGGGCGTGAAGATCAACGACAAGCACATCGAGGTGATCATTCGCCAGATGCTGCGTCGCGTGATCATCTCCGACAGCGGCGATACCGACTTCATCCAGGGCGAACAGGTGGAGCGCGCCGACGCGCTGGAAATGAACGACAAGATGCTGGCGGAAGGCAAAGAGCCTGCGCAGTACGAAAACGTGCTGCTGGGTATCACGAAGGCGTCCTTGTCCACCGACTCGTTCATCTCCGCGGCTTCCTTCCAGGAAACCACTCGCGTGCTGACCGAAGCGGCCATCATGGGCAAGAAGGACGACCTGCGCGGCCTGAAGGAAAACGTGATTGTCGGTCGTCTGATCCCGGCGGGTACCGGTCTGGCTTACCACCGCACCCGTCGCGGTTCGACGCAGCACACCTTGGAAGCGGCCGAAGCCCAGTTCTTCGATATCGCTCCGGCGGATGCGCTCGACAGCAACGAATAACGCTTAGTCGTCTTGGCCGGAAAGAGGCGGAATTGCCCGCTTGCGGACGGCCCTGACGCAAAGTGTTGAAAAAACGCTGCCCTATCAACGGTTAAGGTGATAGGGCAGCGTTGTTTTCATTGACGGTGGGACGTTGACTAAAATATAATCCTCCGTCCTTTCTGGCGGCGTGTTGCCGTTGGAGAGCTTCAACTAGGAACTGATAGTAATGCCAACCATTAACCAACTCGTTCGCAAAGGCCGCGTCGCCATCAAGGCGAAGAGCAAGGTGCCTGCGCTGGAAGCCTGCCCGCAGAAGCGTGGCGTGTGCACCCGTGTCTACACCACCACTCCGAAGAAGCCGAACTCGGCTCTGCGTAAAGTGTGCAAGGTTCGTCTGACCAACGGTTTCGAAGTGATTTCCTACATCGGTGGTGAAGGCCACAACCTGCAGGAACACTCCGTAGTGCTGCTCCGCGGCGGTCGTGTAAAAGACTTGCCGGGTGTTCGCTACCACACCGTTCGCGGCTCCCTCGACACCGCAGGTGTTAAAGACCGTAAACAGGCTCGTTCCAAATACGGCGCCAAGCGTCCTAAGTAATTGGGGTGCTCTCAAGGCGGCCTGATCAACACTCAGGGTCGTCTAGTAAGTGACTGCTCCATTGGGTAGTCATGAGCCAAAGCTCAACTGAATAATCTAAGGAAGTAACATGCCACGTCGCAGAGAAGTCCCCAAGCGCGAAATCCTGCCGGATCCGAAGTTCGGTTCCCAGGACCTGTCCAAGTTCATGAACGTAGTCATGATCGATGGCAAGAAATCCGTTGCAGAGCGCATCATTTACGGTGCTTTGGAGCAGATCGAAAAGAAATCCGGCAAGAATGCCCTGGAAGTATTCAACACCGCTCTGGCCAACGCCAAGCCGGTTGTTGAAGTAAAAAGCCGCCGTGTAGGCGGTGCCAACTATCAAGTTCCTGTTGAAGTACGTCCGTCGCGTCGTATGGCTCTGGCCATGCGTTGGCTGCGCGACGCTGCGCGCAAGCGCGGCGAAAAGTCCATGGACCTGCGCCTGGCTGGTGAATTGCTCGACGCGGCCGAAGGCCGTGGCGGCGCGATGAAGAAGCGTGACGAAGTGCACCGCATGGCAGAAGCCAACAAAGCCTTCTCGCACTTCCGCTTCTAAGCAGACCCACTATTTAAGGTGTAGATCGTGGCAAGGAAAACCCCCATTGAGCGTTACCGTAACATCGGTATCTCCGCTCACATTGACGCCGGTAAGACGACCACTACCGAGCGTATTCTGTTTTACACCGGTGTGAACCACAAGCTGGGCGAGGTTCATGACGGCGCTGCCACCACCGACTGGATGGAGCAAGAGCAGGAGCGTGGCATTACCATCACCTCCGCTGCTGTGACCACCTTCTGGAAGGGTATGGGGATGCAGTTCCCCGAGCACCGTTTCAACATCATCGACACCCCGGGACACGTGGACTTTACCATTGAGGTAGAGCGTTCCATGCGTGTGCTGGACGGCGCGGTGATGGTGTACTGCGCGGTGGGCGGCGTTCAGCCCCAGTCTGAAACCGTATGGCGTCAGGCTAACAAGTACAAAGTTCCGCGTATCGCTTTCGTGAACAAGATGGACCGTCAAGGCGCCAACTTCTTCCGTGCGGTTGAACAGGTGAAAACTCGCCTGCGCGGCAACCCGGTGCCCATCGTAGTGCCTATCGGCGCTGAAGACGGCTTCACCGGCGTGGTTGATCTGCTGAAAATGAAGGCCATTATCTGGGATGAAGCTTCCCAGGGCATGAAATTCGAATACGGCGAGATCCCGGCCGACCTGGTTTCCGTGGCCGAAGAATGGCGCGAGAAGATGGTTGAAGCCGCGGCTGAGGCCAGCGAAGAAATGATGGACAAGTACTTGGGCGGCGAGACGCTGACCGAGGAAGAAATCATCGCCGGTCTGCGCGAGCGTACCCTGAAGTGCGAAATCCAGCCGATGCTGTGCGGCTCCGCGTTCAAGAACAAGGGTGTACAGCGCATGCTGGACGCCGTGGTTGAGCTGCTGCCGGCTCCGATCGACATCCCGGCCATCGCTGGTGAGACCGACGGCAAGCCGGCGGAACGTCACGCTTCCGACGACGAGCCGTTCTCGGCTCTGGCGTTCAAACTGATGAACGACCCGTACGTCGGTCAGCTGACCTTCTTCCGCGTCTACTCTGGTGTGGTTAAGTCCGGTGATACCGTGCTGAACTCCATCAAGGGCAAGAAAGAGCGTATCGGCCGTATCGTGCAGATGATGGCGAACGACCGTATCGAGCTGGAAGAAGTGCGTGCCGGCGACATCGCCGCCGCCATCGGCCTGAAAGAAGTGACCACGGGTGAAACCCTGTGCGACCTGAACGCCAACATCATCCTGGAGCGCATGGAGTTCCCGGAGCCGGTGATTCACGTTGCCGTTGAGCCGAAAACCAAGGCCGACCAGGAGAAGATGGGCGTTGCCCTGAACCGCCTGGCCAAGGAAGACCCGTCGTTCCGCGTGCGTACCGACGAAGAATCCGGCCAGACCATTATTTCCGGTATGGGCGAACTGCACCTGGAAATTCTGGTTGACCGCATGAAGCGCGAATTTGGCGTTGAAGCCAACGTTGGCGCTCCGCAAGTGGCGTACCGTGAAACCATTACCAAAACCGTTACCGATGTTGACGGCAAGCACGTCAAGCAGTCCGGTGGTAAGGGTCAGTACGGTCACGCGGTTATTACCCTGGAGCCGTCCGGCGAGGGTAATGGCTACAAGTTTGTCGACGAGATCAAGGGTGGCGTGATTCCGCGTGAATTCATCCCGTCCGTGGACAAGGGTATTCAGAACACCCTGTCCAGCGGTATTCTCGCCGGCTTCCCGGTGGTTGACGTTACCGTGCGTCTGACCTTCGGTTCCTACCACGACGTCGACTCCTCGCAGATCGCGTTCGAACTGGCTGGCTCCCTGGCATTCAAAGAAGCCATGCGCCGCGCCGGTCCGTGCATCCTCGAGCCGATGATGGCGGTAGAAGTGGAAACCCCGGAAGAGTACATGGGCGATGTGATGGGCGACTTGAACCGTCGTCGCGGCATCGTTCAGGGTATGGACGACGATGGTTTGGGTGGCAAGAAGATCAAGGCCGAAGTACCGCTGGCCGAGATGTTCGGTTACTCGACCGACCTGCGTTCCGCTACCCAGGGTCGTGCGACCTACTCGATGGAGTTCAAGCACTACTCCGAAGCTCCGAAGCATGTTGCCGATGCCGTAATGGCCGCTCGCAAGTAATGCGCGCTGAGGCTGGCCGAGCCGTAAGGGCTTGGCCAGTCCCGATCTAATGTTCTTTAATTAAGGATTTTTGCAAAATGGCAAAAGAAAAGTTTGAGCGGACCAAACCGCACGTAAACGTAGGCACCATCGGTCACGTGGACCATGGTAAAACCACTCTGACCGCTGCTATCACCACTATTCTGTCGAAGAAGTTCGGTGGCGAAGCCAAAGACTACTCCCAGATCGACAGCGCGCCGGAAGAGAAGGCTCGCGGTATTACCATTAATACCGCTCACGTAGAATACGAAACCGAGTCCCGTCACTACGCTCACGTAGACTGCCCGGGTCACGCCGACTACGTTAAGAACATGATTACCGGTGCTGCTCAGATGGACGGCGCTATCCTGGTGTGCTCGGCCGCTGACGGTCCGATGCCGCAAACCCGTGAGCACATCCTGCTGTCCCGTCAGGTTGGCGTTCCGTACATCATCGTGTTCCTGAACAAGGCCGACCTGGTGGACGACGCTGAGCTGCTGGAACTGGTTGAAATGGAAGTTCGCGATCTGCTGTCTTCCTACGACTTCCCGGGCGACGACACCCCGGTGGTGATTGGCTCCGCTCGTCTGGCGCTGGAAGGCGACCAGTCCGAATACGGCGAGCCGGCTATCTTCAAGCTGGCGGCTGCTCTGGATTCCTACATTCCGACTCCGGAACGTGCCATCGACAAGCCGTTCCTGCTGCCGATCGAGGACGTGTTCTCGATCTCCGGCCGCGGCACCGTGGTAACCGGTCGCGTAGAGCGCGGCATTGTTAAAGTCGGCGAAGAACTGGAAATCGTGGGCCTGAAGGCAACCGCGAAGACCACTTGCACCGGCGTGGAAATGTTCCGCAAGCTGCTGGACCAAGGTCAGGCCGGCGACAACGTTGGCGTGCTGCTGCGCGGCACCAAGCGTGAAGACGTTGAGCGTGGCCAGGTGTTGGCTAAGCCGGGTTCGATCACCCCGCACACCAAGTTCGGCGCTTCCGTGTACGTGCTGAGCAAAGACGAAGGTGGTCGTCACACCCCGTTCTTCGCGAACTACCGTCCGCAGTTCTACTTCCGCACCACCGACGTAACG
Source organism: Chromobacterium haemolyticum (assembly GCF_009936155.1). NCBI lineage: Bacteria > Pseudomonadati > Pseudomonadota > Betaproteobacteria > Neisseriales > Chromobacteriaceae > Chromobacterium > Chromobacterium haemolyticum. Next base: position 426,497 of record NZ_AP019312.1, read on the forward strand.
GGCGCAGTAACCCTGTCGGAAGGCGTTGAAATGGTAATGCCGGGCGATAACGTGGAAATCACCGTTGAGCTGATCGCTCCGATCGCCATGGAAGAAGGTCTGCGTTTCGCCATCCGCGAAGGCGGCCGTACCGTCGGCGCCGGCGTTGTTGCCAAGATCATCGCTTAAGGATCGGAGAATCTAATGTCTAGCCAGAAAATCCGCATCCGCCTGAAGGCTTTCGATTACAACCTGATCGATCGCTCCGCTCAGGAAATCGTTGAAACCGCCAAGCGCACCGGCGCCGTTGTTAAAGGCCCGGTTCCGCTGCCGACCAAAATCGAGCGTTTCAACGTTCTGCGCTCCCCGCACGTGAACAAGACTTCCCGCGATCAGCTGGAAATCCGCACTCACCTGCGTCTGATGGACATCGTGGACCCGACCGACAAAACCGTCGACGCTCTGATGAAGCTCGATCTGCCGGCCGGTGTGGATGTGGAAATCAAGCTGCAGTAATCGCTTAAGTTCAAGGGTTTGCGAGCTAAGTTCTTGCGATTCTTGAATTTTCTGTGATACATTAGCGGACTCGCCATTTTGGCGAGTCCGTTTTTGTTTTTTCTGTCGTGTTTTTTATGCCGGTCAATCGTAATCGGCGCCTGAAAAAGGAAATAAACATGAGTTTAGGTCTTGTCGGTCGCAAAGTCGGCATGACCCGCATTTTTGCCGAAGATGGCGCAACCATCCCGGTAACTGTGCTGGACATGTCCGCTAACCGCGTCACGCAAATCAAAACTGCTGAAACCGACGGCTACAATGCCGTGCAGGTTACCTATGGCTCCAAAAAGGCCAGCCGTGTTGTTAAGGCTGCCGCGGGCCACTTCGCCAAGGCTGGCGTTGAAGCAGGTCTGGGTCTGGTCGAGTTTCCGCTGACCGCCTCCGATCTGTCCAGCTTCAAGCCGGGCGATGCCATCGCTGTTGAGATCTTCACCGTTGGTCAACTGGTTGATGTAACCGGCACCTCCAAAGGTAAAGGCTTCTCCGGCGTGATCAAGCGTCACAACTTCTCTTCCAACCGTGCTTCCCATGGTAACTCGCGTTCGCATAACACGCCGGGTTCCATCGGTCAGGCGCAAGATCCGGGTCGCGTTTTCCCGGGTAAGCGCATGGCGGGCCAATACGGTAACGTCAAGAGCACCGTGCAGTGCCTGGAAATCGTTCGTGTCGATGCCGAGCGTCAACTGATTCTGGTTAAAGGCGCTGTTCCTGGCGCCAAGAACGGTGACGTAGTCGTTCGTCCTAGCGTGAAGGCGGGTGCGTGATGGAATTGAATGTAATCAATACCCAAGGCAAGGCTGTTGGCAGCCTGCAAGTGTCCGACTCTTTGTTCGGCCGCGAATACAACGAAGCCCTGGTGCATCAGGTTGTTACCGCATTCCTGGCGAATGCTCGTAGCGGCAACCGCGCCCAGCTGACCCGTGCTGAAGTGAAGCACTCGACCAAAAAGCCTTTCCGTCAGAAAGGTACTGGTAACGCTCGTGCCGGTATGACTTCCACCCCGAACCGTCGTGGTGGTGGCCGTGCCTTCCCGAACAAGCCGGACGAGAACTTCACTCAGAAAGTTAACCGCAAGATGTTCCGTGCAGGCATGGCCGCGATTCTGTCGCAGCTGGTCCGCGACGAGCGTCTGATCGTGGTTGACGAGCTGAACGTTGAAAGCCCGAAGACCAAAGAATTCGTTGGCACCGTTCAGCCGATGGGCCTGGAACAGGCTTTGTTCATCACTGGCGAACTGAGCGAAAACCTCTATCTCTCTTCGCGTAACCTGCCGAACGTGCTGGTTATCGAAGCGGTTCAAGCTGATCCGTACAGCCTGTTGCGCTTCAAGAAGACCGTGATCACTCGCGACGCTGTGAAGCAACTTGAGGAGCAGTGGGCATGAACCAAGAACGTCTGTTGCAAGTAATTCTTGCTCCCATCGTTTCCGAAAAGAGCACCATGATTGCTGAGAAGAACCAGCAAATGGCGTTCCGCGTTGCCAAAGACGCGACCAAGCCCGAAATCAAGGCCGCGGTTGAAATGCTGTTCAACGTAAAAGTTGAAGGCGTTTCCACTGTGAATGTCAAAGGCAAGGTTAAGCGCTTTGGCCGTTCCATCGGTCGTCGCAGTGACTGGAAAAAGGCCTACGTTAGCCTGGTGGAAGGTCAAGAAATTGATCTGACCGCTACCCCGGCCGCAGCGGAGTAAGGAGATAGAGCATGCCTATCGTTAAGGTAAAACCGACTTCCGCGGGCCGCCGTGCCGTTGTCAAGGTAGTAAACCCTGACCTGCACAAAGGTGCTCCGCACGCCGCCCTGTTGGAAAAGAAATCTTCCACCGGTGGCCGTAACCACAATGGTCACATCACCACGCGTCATCGTGGCGGTGGCCACAAGAAGCACTACCGCATCATCGACTTCCGTCGCAACAAGGATGGCATCCCGGCGAAAGTGGAACGCATCGAATACGATCCGAACCGCACCGCTCACATCGCTCTCCTGTGCTACGCCGATGGCGAGCGTCGCTACATCATCGCCCCGCGCGGTGTGAAAGCAGGCGCTGAGCTGTTGTCCGGCGCGGAAGCTCCGATCAAGGCCGGTAACGCTCTGCCGATCCGCAACATCCCGGTGGGTACCACTATCCACTGCGTGGAAATGCAGCCTGGCAAGGGCGCTCAGATGGTTCGTTCCGCTGGCGCGTCCGCGATGCTGCTGGCTCGCGAAGGCGCTTACGCTCAACTGCGTCTGCGTTCGGGCGAAATTCGCCTGGTGCACGTTGATTGCCGAGCGACTGTTGGTGAAGTGGGTAACGAAGAGCACTCCCTGCGCAAGCTGGGCAAGGCTGGCGCTACTCGCTGGCGCGGTATCCGTCCGACCGTTCGTGGCGTTGCCATGAACCCGGTTGACCACCCGCACGGTGGTGGTGAAGGCCGTACTGGTGAAGGCCGTGTGCCGGTTAGCCCGTGGGGCACTCCGGCTAAGGGCTTCCGTACCCGTCGCAACAAGCGTACCGACAATATGATCGTACGCCGTCGCTATTCCAAAAAAGGGTAATTGACAATGGCACGTTCGCAGAAAAAAGGCCCGTTCGTTGATCTGCATCTGCTGAAAAAAGTAGATGCGGTGCGGGCAACCAGCGACAAGCGTCCGATCAAGACTTGGTCTCGTCGTTCGACCATCCTGCCGGATTTCATTGGTCTGACCATCGCTGTGCACAACGGTCGCACCCATGTGCCTGTTTATGTTTCCGAAAACATGGTCGGCCATAAACTGGGCGAATTCTCGCTGACTCGTACCTTCAAAGGCCACGCGGCCGATAAGAAGGCGAAGAAGAGATAAGGTGAAGCGATGAGAGTATCTGCAAATCTGAAAAGCGTTCGCCTGTCGGCACAAAAATGCCGCCTGGTGGCCGATCTGATCCGCGGCAAGTCCGTTGATCAGGCTCTGAATATCTTGGCCTTCTCCCCGAAGAAGGGCGCGGTAATCATCAAGAAAGTGCTGGAATCTGCCATCGCTAACGCCGAGCACAACGAAGGCGCCGACATTGACACCCTGCGTGTCACCGGCATCTTTGTTGACAAAGGCGCTAGTCTGAAGCGTTTCACCGCCCGTGCTAAGGGTCGTGGCAATCGCATCGAAAAGCAGACCTGCCACATCTCGTTGACCGTTGGCAATTAAGGGGTAAGAAATGGGTCAGAAGATTCATCCGACGGGATTCCGTCTTGCCGTTAACAAAAACTGGTCTTCCAAGTGGTTCGCGAATTCGCAGAACTTCCCGGAAATGCTGAAGCAGGATATCGAAGTTCGTGAATTCCTGAAAAAGCGTCTGGGTCACGCTTCGGTTGGCCGTGTGACCATCGAGCGCCCGGCTAAGTCCGCCCGCATCACCATTCACAGCGCCCGTCCGGGTGTTGTGATCGGTAAAAAAGGCGAGGACATCGAGCTGCTCAAGCAAGAACTGCAAAAGCGCCTGGGCGTTCCCGTGCATGTGAACATCGAAGAAGTTCGCAAGCCGGAACTGGATGCTCAAATCATCGCCGACGGCATCGCTTCCCAACTGGAGAAGCGCGTGATGTTCCGTCGCGCCATGAAGCGCGCTATGCAAAACGCAATGCGCATGGGCGCTCAAGGCATCAAGATCATGAGCTCCGGCCGTCTGAACGGTATCGACATTGCTCGTAGCGAATGGTACCGCGAAGGCCGCGTGCCGCTGCATACCCTGCGCGCAGACGTAGACTACGCTACCTCCGAAGCCAAAACTACCTACGGTATCATCGGCATCAAGGTATGGGTATACAAGGGCGAGCTCAAGCCGGGTCAAGTTCAACCGGCTCCGGTAGCGACCGAGAAGAAATCGAGAAAGGGTGCTCGAAATGCTGCAGCCAACTAGACTCAAGTACCGTAAACAGCATAAAGGCCGCAACACGGGTATCGCTACTCGTGGCAACAAAGTGAGCTTTGGTGATTTCGGTCTGAAGGCGGTTGGTCGTGGTCGTCTGACCGCGCGCCAGATCGAAGCTGCGCGTCGCGCGATGACCCGTCACATCAAGCGTGGCGGCCGCATCTGGATCCGCATCTTCCCGGACAAGCCGATTACTTCCAAGCCTGCTGAAGTTCGTATGGGCGGAGGTAAAGGCTCTCCGGAGTACTACGTGGCCGAAATCCAGCCTGGCAAGATGCTGTACGAAATGGATGGTGTTTCCGAGGAACTCGCTCGTGAAGCTTTCCGTCTGGCCGCAGCCAAGTTGCCGATCGCCACTGTGTTTGTAACTAGACAGGTAGGTCAGTAATGAAAGCGTCCGAACTGAAAGCCAAAACTGTTGACGAGCTGAAGGCGGAACTGCTTAGCCTCTTGAAGGCCCAGTTTGCTCTGCGCATGCAGCACGCCACTCAGCAACTCGCCAAGACCTCTGAACTGAAGAAAGTACGTCGCGACATCGCTCGCGTGCGCACCGTTCTGAAAGAAAAGGCAGTTTAAGATGAGCGAAACCAAAGTGGTACGTACGCTGACCGGTACCGTAGTCAGCGACAAGATGGATAAAACCGTGACCGTGCTGGTCGAGCGCAAAGTAAAGCACCCGATCTACGGCAAGATTATCCGTCGTTCTAAGAAGTTCCACGCGCACGACGAGAACAACGAGTTCAAGGCCGGCGATATCGTTGTTATCAGCGAGTCCCGTCCGCTCTCGAAGACCAAGACGTGGGTGGTAACTGCCCTGGTAGAGAAATCCCGCCAGGTGTAAAGACTTGCAGGGGGCGAAAGCTCCCTGTATAATGGCCATCTTCCTACCCCTATCGGGTAGGAGTTCCGCCCTTACGGGGTCCAAAACTGGCCGTTGGATACGCCACAGTTTCTGTGGCGTTTCGTCTGTTTGGTCTTGCTCTTATGCGAGAAACCGGCAGGTGAGAGTGACGGATAAAGTTGGATTAGAAAGGTAATCATCACATGATCCAAATGCAGACCATGCTTGAGGTCGCTGACAATACAGGTGCGCGTCACGTTATGTGCATCAAAGTGTTGGGCGGTTCCAAGCGTCGCTATGCAAGCGTAGGCGACATCATCAAGGTGACCATCAAGGATGCTGCACCGCGTGGACGCGTCAAAAAAGGCGACGTTTACAACGCGGTTGTGGTTCGCACTGCCAAAGGCGTGCGTCGTCCGGATGGCTCGTTGATCAAGTTTGACGGCAACGCCGCCGTCCTGCTCAACAACAAGCTTGAGCCTATCGGCACTCGTATCTTCGGGCCTGTTACGCGTGAACTGCGTACCGAGCGCTTCATGAAGATCGTTTCGCTGGCTCCTGAAGTACTGTAAGGAGATCGCATGCGCAAAATTCGCAAGGGTGATGAAGTCGTAGTAATCACCGGCAAAGACAAAGGTAAGCGCGGCACCGTTCTGCGCGTTCTGGACGAGAAACTGGTTGTTGAAGGCGTGAATGTCGCCAAGAAACACCAGAAGCCGAATCCGGTGCGTGGCGTGGCCGGCGGCATCGTTGAAAAGACCATGCCTGTTGACGCATCGAACGTCGCCATTTTCAATCCGGCAAGCCAAAAGGCTGACCGCGTAGGCTTCAAGATTCTTGAAGACGGCCGCAAGGTACGCGTGTTCAAGTCCAACGGCGAAGTCATTGGCGCGTAAGGAACAAAACATGGCACGTCTCTACGATTTCTACAAAGACACCGTAGTGCCTGAACTGATGAAACAGTTCGGCTACAAGTCCATCATGCAAGTCCCGCGCATTGAGAAGATCACTGTGAACATGGGTGTGGGCGAAGCTGTTGCCGATAAAAAGGTAATGGATTTCGCCGTGGGCGACCTGGAAAAGATCGCCGGCCAGAAGCCGGTTGTCACCACCGCTCGCAAATCCATCGCAGGCTTCAAGATTCGCGATCACTATCCGGTGGGTTGCAAGGTAACTCTGCGTCGCGAACGCATGTACGAGTTCCTGGACCGCCTGGTGACGATCGCGCTGCCGCGCGTTCGCGACTTCCGTGGTGTTTCCGCCAAGTCTTTCGACGGCCGCGGCAACTACAACATGGGCGTTAAAGAACAGATCATCTTCCCGGAAATCGAGTACGACAAGATCGATGCTCTGCGTGGTATGAACATTACTGTTACCACCACCGCGAAGACTGACGAAGAGGCCCGCGCTTTGCTGGCCGCGTTCAAGTTCCCGTTCAAGGGTTAAGCACATGGCAAAACTTGCACTGATTCAGCGCGAAGAGAAGCGTGTCAAGCTGGCTGCAAAATTTGCTGCCAAGCGCGAAGCCCTTATCGCGACTATCAACAATCAAAGCCTCTCGGAAGAAGAGCGCTTTGCAGCTCGCCTGCAACTGCAGCAGCTGCCGCGCAATGCTTCCCCGGTTCGCCAGCGTCGTCGCTGCGCCATTACCGGTCGTCCGCGTGGCGTATTCCGCAAATTCGGTCTGGGTCGTAACAAACTCCGTGAAATCGCTCTGAAGGGCGAGATTCCGGGGGTTGTGAAGGCCAGCTGGTAATAGGAGACACATAAATGAGCATGCACGATCCTATTTCCGATATGTTGACCCGCATCCGCAACGGCCAAATGGCTTCCAAGGTGGCTGTTTCCATGCCGTCTTCCAAGCTGAAAATTGCGCTGGCGCAGGTGTTGAAAGAAGAAGGCTACATCGAAGACTTCGCCGTTGCCGGCGAAGAGAAGAAGCCTGTTCTCGATATCCAGCTCAAGTACTATGCTGGCCGTCCGGTGATCGAGCGCATTGACCGCGTTTCCCGCCCTGGCCTGCGTGTGTACAAGGGCTCCACCGAAATCCCGAAAGTCATGAATGGCTTGGGCGTGGCTATCCTGTCCACCTCCAAAGGCGTTATGACTGATCGCAAAGCGCGCGCGGCCGGCATCGGCGGCGAGTTGCTGTGCGTCGTGGCTTAAGGGGGTCAAATGTCTCGCGTAGCTAAGAATCCCGTAATCATCCCGGCTGGCGTCGAAGTGAAATTCGGCGCTGCAGAAGTGACTGTGAAGGGCGCCCTGGGCTCCCTGAGCACCGCTCTGTGCGAAGAGGTAGATGTCAAGCTGGACAACGGCCAACTGACATTCGCCGCCAAGAACGACAGCAAGTTCGCTCGTGCCATGTCCGGCACTCTGCGCGCGCTGCTGAACAATATGGTGACCGGCGTGTCCAAAGGCTTCGAGAAGAAGCTGCAGCTGGTAGGCGTGGGCTATCGTGCCCAGGCCCAAGGCGACACCCTGAACCTGTCTCTGGGTTTCTCCCACCCGGTGGCTCATCAAATGCCTGAAGGCGTTAAAGCTGAGACTCCGAGTCAGACCGAGATCCTGATCAAAGGCGCTGACAAGCAGCGCGTTGGCCAGGTGGCTGCCGAAATCCGCGCTTACCGCGCTCCCGAGCCGTACAAAGGCAAGGGCGTTCGTTACGCTGATGAGGTTGTGGTTCTGAAAGAAACCAAGAAGAAGTAACTGAGGCACTGATATGGACAAGAAACAAGCTCGACTCCGCCGCGCACGTAAAACCCGTGCCCGGATCGCGGAGCTCAAGATGGTGCGTCTCACTGTGTATCGCACCAATAGCCACATTTATGCCCAGATCGTTGATGAGACTGGCAGCAAAGTACTGGCCAGCGCCTCTTCGCTGGAAACCGACGTACGCGCTGATCTCAAAAACGGCGGCAACGTGGCAGCTGCAGCCGTGATCGGCAAGCGCATTGCTGAAAAAGCAAAAGCCGCTGGCATCGAGAAAGTCGCTTTCGACCGCTCTGGTTTCAAATACCACGGTCGTATGAAAGCGCTGGCTGACGCCGCTCGCGAACACGGTCTCGTATTCTAATTCGGAGTGAAGAATGGCTAAACACGAAACGGAAGATCGTGGCGACGGTCTGGTCGAGAAAATGATCAGCGTCAACCGCGTCACCAAAGTGGTTAAAGGCGGCCGTATCATGGCTTTCTCCGCCTTGACCGTGGTAGGTGATGGCGATGGCGGAATCGGCATGGGTAAGGGCCGTTCCAAGGAAGTTCCGGTTGCCGTACAAAAGGCAATGGAACAAGCTCGCCACAACATGGTTAAGGTTCCGTTGAAAAACGGCACTTTCCACCACACTGTGGTTGGCAAGCACGGCGCTACCACTGTATTCATCCAGCCCGCTAAAGAAGGTACCGGTGTGAAAGCCGGCGGCCCGATGCGCGCTATCTTTGATGCTATGGGTGTTCATAACGTCTCGGCAAAAATTCATGGTTCCACCAACCCGTACAACGTGGTGCGTGCAACTCTGGATGGTCTGAGCAACATCAACACCCCGGCGCAAATCGCCTCCAAGCGTGGCCTGAGCGTCGAGGACATCCTGGGGGTGAGCCATGAGTAACGCCAAGACTGTAAAGGTCACTCTGGTAAAGAGCCTGATCGGTCGCCTGGAGTCTCACAAGGCTTGCGCCCGTGGTCTGGGTCTGAAGAAAATTCGCCAGACTGTTGAAGTGCTCGATACCCCTGAAAACCGTGGCATGATCAACAAGATCAGCTACTTGTTGAAATTCGAGGGCTAAGAGATGCTGCTGAACACTGTACAGCCGGGTGCCGGCGCCAAGCATGCCAAGCGCCGTGTAGGCCGTGGCATCGGCAGCGGCCTGGGCAAGACTTGTGGCCGCGGTCACAAAGGTCAGAAGAGCCGTGCAGGTGGTTTCCACAAGGTTGGTTTTGAAGGCGGTCAAATGCCGCTGCAACGTCGTCTGCCGAAACGCGGCTTCAAGTCGCTGAACGCAGGCAAGGTTGCCGAGATTCGCCTGTCCGAGCTGAACCTGCTGCCGGTTGATGAAATCGACCTGCTCTCTCTCAAGCAAGCTGGTCTGGCTTCCATCCAGGCGACTTCCGCCAAGGTGGTGCTGTCCGGCAAGATTGAGCGCGCAGTAAAACTGCGCGGCGTTGGCGTAACTGCCGGCGCTCGCGCCGCCATCGAAGCTGCCGGCGGCAGCGTAGAATAAGGCAATAATCTGTGGCGAATACTTCTCTAGTGGCAAATGCCAATAAGTTTGGTGATCTCAAGCGTCGAATCTGGTTCCTGATTGGTGCCCTGATCGTTTATCGCATCGGTGCCCACATCCCGGTTCCGGGTATCAACCCTGCCGAGCTAGCGAAGTTGTTCCACTCATCGCAGACGGGCCTGCTCGACATGTTCAACATGTTCTCGGGCGGCGCCCTCTCGAGGTTTACGGTTTTTGCCATTGGCATTATGCCGTACATCTCGGCCTCCATCATTCTTCAGCTCGCCTCCGAGGTTCTTCCGAGCCTCAAACAGCTGAAGAAGGAGGGCGATGCGGGACGTCGTAAGATAACCCAGTACACACGTTACGCCACCGTTCTGCTCGCGACTTTCCAAAGTTTCGGCATTGCGGTGATGCTGTACAAGCAGCCTAACCTGGTGGTGACTCCGCAGTGGGAGTTCTACCTGACGACTGTCGTATCGCTGGTAACCGGCACCATGTTCCTCATGTGGCTGGGCGAGCAGATTACCGAGCGCGGGATTGGCAACGGCATTTCGTTGATCATCTGCGCAGGTATCGCCGCTGGCGTTCCGGCTGCGATCGGCAAGACCTTGACTCTAACCAGTCAGGGTTCTTTGCCTATCCTGTTTGCCGTCGTGTTGTTTGTCGGAGTGATCGTGGTGACTTATGTGGTGGTGTACGCCGAGCGCGGCCAACGCAAAGTCCTGGTGAACTACGCCAAACGGCAGGTGGGCAATCGCGTCATGCAGGGCCAGAGCACGCATTTGCCGCTCAAGCTCAACATGGCGGGGGTGATTCCGCCGATTTTCGCGTCCAGCATCATCCTGTTCCCGGCCACCGTTCTCGGCTGGTTCGGTCAGGGCGAGCACATGGGCTGGCTGAAGGGCATCGCAGACAAACTGCATCCCGGTCAGCCGATCTACGTGCTGCTGTATGCGGCGGCCATCGTCTTCTTCTGCTATTTCTACACGGCGTTGGTGTTCAACCCGAAGGAAACGGCTGACAACCTGAAGAAGAGCGGTGCCTTCATCCCGGGTATTCGTCCTGGTGAGCAGACTTCCCGGTACATCGAGAAGATCATTCTGCGGCTGACGCTGATTGGTGCGATCTACATCACACTGGTCTGCTTGTTGCCGGAATTCCTGATCTTGAAGTGGAACGTGCCGTTCTACTTCGGCGGCACATCGCTGCTGATCATTGTGGTGGTAACCATGGACTTCATGGCGCAGGTACAGTCTTACGTGCTGTCGCATCAGTACGAGAGCTTGCTTAAGAAGGCCAACTTCAAAGGCAACGCGCTCACGCGCTGACAACTTGAGCTTGCGCTGGGTTATTGGCTAAGGAAGACACCATCCAGATGCAGTGCGAAATTCCGGAGTCCGCTTCGGAGTTTTGCTTGTGAATGGACACGTGGTAACCGGGCACTTCAGACGGGGTGCGATTGCATAGGCATTCGCATCCAATCTGACTGCGGTTTGGGGCGAGGGGTTTCTCCTCGGTCCTGCCCGTCCCGGATAGTGTTCCGTGCGAAATAACGCACTTGCTCTTTTAGAGGATTGAAAGGAACTGACATGCGAGTACAGCCTTCGGTAAAGAAGATTTGCCGCAACTGCAAAATCATTCGTCGCAATCGCGTAGTTCGCGTGATTTGCACGGATCCGCGTCACAAGCAAAAACAAGGCTAACATTTGTTAGACCTGGATTTGCGTGTTACAATCGCAAACTTTTCAAGGTCTTAAGGCTTAAGGAAAGAGTATGGCCCGTATTGCAGGGGTAAACATCCCCAATCATGCGCATGCCGTTATCGGCCTGCAGGCAATTTTCGGCATCGGTCAGACTCGCGCCCAGCAGATTTGTGCTGCTGCCAGCGTGAACCCTTCCACGAAAGTGAAGGATCTGACTGACGCTGAAATGGAAGCTCTGCGTGACGAAGTCGCCAAGTTCACCGTTGAAGGTGATCTGCGTCGCGAAGTCACCATGAGCATCAAGCGTCTGATGGACATGGGCTGCTATCGCGGCTTCCGCCATCGTCGTGGCCTGCCGTGCCGCGGTCAGCGCACTCGCACTAACGCTCGCACCCGCAAGGGGCCGCGTAAGGCGATCGCCGGCAAGAAGTAATTAATAGGAACAACAGATAATGGCTAAAGCAAACACAGCAGTTCGTGTACGCAAGAAAGTGCGCAAGTCTGTTAGCGAAGGCATCGTGCACGTGCACGCTTCGTTCAACAACACCATCATCACGATCACCGACCGTCAAGGCAATGCATTGTCTTGGGCTACCTCTGGCGGCGCTGGTTTCAAGGGCTCGCGCAAGAGTACACCCTTTGCTGCTCAGGTAGCAGCAGAGCACGCTGGTAAAGTTGCCCAAGAATACGGTGTGAAGAACCTCGAAGTTCGTATCAAGGGCCCGGGTCCGGGTCGTGAATCCGCTGTTCGCGCACTCAACGCGCTGGGTTTCAAGATCACCAGCATCTCCGACGTGACGCCGGTACCGCACAACGGTTGCCGTCCGCCCAAAAAACGTCGTATCTAATTCGGAGAGTGTGAGAACATGGCACGTTATATCGGCCCTAAGTGTAAGCTCGCTCGTCGTGAAGGCACCGACCTTTTCCTGAAGAGCGCGCGTCGTGCACTGGATTCCAAGTGCAAACTGGATAGCCCTCCGGGCCAGCATGGCGCTCGTAAGAGCCGCCTGTCTGACTACGGTGTGCAACTGCGTGAAAAGCAGAAAATCCGTCGTATTTACGGTGTACTCGAGCGTCAGTTCCGCAATTACTTTGCGGAAGCTGTGCGTCGCAAAGGCTCCACGGGTGAAAACCTGCTGAAGCTGCTCGAGGCCCGCCTGGATAACGTTGTATATCGCATGGGCTTTGGCTCCACTCGCGCCGAAGCGCGCCAGCTGGTTAGCCACAAGGCTATCGTTGTGAACGGCCAGGTTGTGAACATTCCGTCCTACCAGGTTAAAGCCGGTGACGTAGTGTCCGTCCGTGAAAAAGCCAAGAAACAGGCCCGTATCGTAGAAGGTCTGGCTCTGGCCGAGCAGGGTGGCTTCCCGTCTTGGGTTCTGGTTGACTCCAAGAAAATGGAAGGCACTTTCAAATCCGCTCCGGAACGTTCCGAACTGTCTAGCGATATCAACGAACAACTCGTTGTGGAATTCTACTCCAAGTAATCGCTAGCTCTTAGGGAATGACTATGCAAAACAGCGCTTCGGAATTTCTGAAACCTCGTCTTATCGACGTTCAGCCGGTTTCCGCCACTCACGCTCGTGTGTCGATGGAGCCGTTCGAGCGCGGCTACGCTCATACTCTGGGTAATTCGCTGCGCCGGATTCTGCTGTCGTCGATGCCGGGCTATGCTCCGACCGAAGTGACTATCGCTGGCGTTTTGCATGAGTATTCCGCACTTGATGGCGTGCGCGAGGATGTCGTAGACATCCTCCTCAACCTCAAGGGCGTAGTGCTTAAGCTGCATGGTCGTGACAGTGTTGTGTTGTCCTTGAAAAAGGACGGCGAAGGCGCTGTCTTGGCTGGCGATATCGAACTGCCGCACGATGTGGAAGTGATCAATCCGGACCACGTGATTTGTCACATCTCTTCTGGCGGTAAGATCGACATGGAGATCAAGATCGAAAAAGGCCGCGGCTATCAGCCGGTGTCGGTTCGATCCAATCATGAAGACAACCGTTCCATCGGTACCATTCAACTGGATGCTTCCTTCTCGCCGGTTCGCCGCGTGAGCTTCGCTGTGGAAAGCGCCCGTGTTGAGCAGCGTACCGATCTCGACCGCCTGGTTCTCGATATCGAGACCAACGGCGTGATTGAGCCGGAACAGGCAGTGCGCAACGCTGCCCGTATTCTGATGGATCAGCTGTCGATCTTTGCCGATCTCCAAGGCACAGCGGTTGAAGAAGTCGTTGAAAAGGCGCCGCCGATCGATCCGATCCTGCTGCGTCCGGTAGACGATCTTGAACTGACGGTTCGTTCGGCCAACTGCCTGAAAGCTGAGAACATTTATTACATCGGCGATCTGATCCAGCGTACTGAAACCGAGCTTCTGAAGACTCCGAACCTCGGCCGCAAGTCGCTGAACGAGATCAAGGAAGTTCTCGCTTCCAAAGGCCTGACTCTCGGGATGAAACTCGAGAACTGGCCGCCTGCTGGCCTCGAAAAGCCGTAAGGTTTGAGATAAAAGGACATTAACAATGCGTCATCGTTACAGTAATCGTAAACTGAACCGCACGACCAGCCATCGTCTGGCGATGCTGCGCAACATGGCGAATTCGCTGCTGAAGCACGAAGTTATCGTGACCACGCTGCCGAAAGCCAAGGAACTGCGTCGTGTGGCCGAGCCGTTGATTACGCTCGGCAAAAAGCCGTCTCTCGCCAACCGTCGTCTGGCGTTTGACCGCACTCGTGACCGCGATATCGTGGTTAAACTCTTCGACGTTCTCGGCCCGCGCTTCTCCGCTCGCAATGGTGGTTATGTGCGTATCCTGAAGTACGGTTTCCGCAAGGGCGACAACGCCCCGATGGCTCTGGTAGAGCTGGTGGACCGTGCGGAAGATGCCGTAGCGGTTGAAGACAACTCCGCCGAGTAATCGACGAAGTTGAGAAAGAAGCCAGGCGCAAGCCTGGCTTTTTTCATTGCCGGAAAAAAACCCGCCTTTGAGCGGGCTTTTTCTTATCCGGCGCCAGCTGGCGGGGTGGCTTAAAAAATCGAGAGGCCTGTGCGCGTGGTGAAGCGATCCAACGCTTCCAGGCCCAGCACCGAATTGCCCTTGCTATCCAGTTCGGGGCTCCACACGGCGATGCTCATTTTGCCGGGTATGATGGCCAGCATGCCGCCGCCAACGCCGCTTTTCACTGGCAGGCCGACGCGGTAGGCGAACTCGCCGGCGGCGTCGTAAGTGCCGCAGGTCAGCATCACCGCGTTGATTTGCTTGGCCTGGCTGCGGCTTAGCGACTGCAAGCCGTCTCGGGTGATGCCGTGGTTGGCGAGGAATAAGCCTGCATTGGCCAGCTCCACGCAGTTCATCGTGATGCTGCAGCTGTTGAAATACTGCTGCAGTACGGTTTCCACCTCGTTGTCGAGGTTGTCGTAGCTTTTCATGAAGTGCGCCAGCGCTGCGTTCCGATGACCGTGGGCGCGCTCGGATTCGGCGACGCGGGCATTGCCGCATAGCGTGGCGTTGCCGGACTCTTGGCGCAAGCGGGTCAGCAAGGCGCCGTGGGCGTCTTCAAAATGGCTGATGGCGCGGTCGGTGACCACCAGCGCGCCTGCGTTGATGAAGGGGTTGCGAGGAACGCCGTCTTCGTATTCCAGCTGCACCAGTGAATTGAACGGGTTGCCGGACGGTTCTTTGCCTACATGGCTCCATAAGGAGTCGCCATCGGCCTCCAGCGTGAGCGCCAGCATGAAGGCTTTGGAAATGCTTTGGATGGAGAAGGGGACGGCGGCGTCGCCGCAGCGGTAATGGCGGCCGTCCAAGGTGGTGATGGCCATGCCGAATTGGCGTGGCGGCACTTCGGCCAGCGCCGGGATGTAGTCTGCGACGCGGCCTTGGCCGTAGTAGGCGGCAACTTCGTCGTGGATTTGATCGAGTAAGTCTTGCAGATTCATTAATCTATTCAGCATAAATCAGTCAAAACGCCGATGGCCGGCGTTGGAAAATCAAAACTCGTAGCGGGTTTCCAGCACGCTGAATTCAGCGCCCAACTCCAGCAGGCCTTCATTGCGAGGCACCAAGTTGACGCCGAAGCAGACGCCTTCCGGCAAGGTGCGGATGCTGACCAGCGTGCGTAAAGGCTGCTGCTCCGGCGACTTGATGCCGGTATCCGGGTCTACCGTGGTCAGCACGCAGCGAGTGCAGGGCTTGGCGACATCGAACACCACATCGCCGATCTGCACGACTTTCCAATCGTCCTCTTCCCAGGCGTAATCGCCATTGACCACCAGATTGGGGCGGAAATGCCGCAGAGTAACCGGTTGATCCAGTTCGTCGTTCAGCGCATCCAGCGATGCCTGATTCACTAGTAAATAAGGATAGCCGTCGGCGAAGGACATCGCGTGTTCGCTGTCCTTCAGCCGGCGATTGGAATGCATGCCTAGCCATAGCAGCCGGCAGGGTTCGTCCAGTACTTCGCTGAACCAACGATCGACCGCGGCATCGCCGTGATAGGCGGCGAAGTTGTCCTTCCATACTGTGGCCGGCGCTTCTTGCTGGTATTGAGTGCTCATTGCCAGCACCGGCGGCTTGCCTGGAAATTTGAACAGCGCGCCGCCGGGAATCAGGTCCACCTCCACGCGCACTAGCTGCGGGTGGGAGCGGGCGGTGAAGAAGCGGCCGTTCTCGCTCGCCAGAAGCCACTCGCGGTCATGCAGCAGGCCCTGCTTGCCGGCGAAGGCGCGGCTGTAGGAAAGGCCGCGACAGGATTTCAACGGATGGACG
Source organism: Chromobacterium haemolyticum (assembly GCF_009936155.1). Lineage (NCBI taxonomy): Bacteria > Pseudomonadati > Pseudomonadota > Betaproteobacteria > Neisseriales > Chromobacteriaceae > Chromobacterium > Chromobacterium haemolyticum. The sequence goes on from NZ_AP019312.1 coordinate 442,447, forward strand.
AACATTTCGACAAGTTGCATGAAGGGCTCCGCTAGGCTGTGGTTACCGCATGTTATCACTGTGGCGGGCAACTCAGAAAATCCCACAGCCGACGGTCCTGGCTGAAGGCGACATTGAAGCGCAGCCAGTCGGAGGGCATGCCGTAGGCGCGGAATAGATGGCCGGGCGCGAGGAGGATCTTGTGTTGCTGCGCCTGTTCGGCCAGCTGTCTAGAGTCCAGTTCGCCAGGCGGCCGCGCCAGCAGGAACAGGCCGTTGGACGGCCGCGCGAACAACTGCCAGCCGTGTTCGAGAAACAGTTGCTGGCATTGCGCTTGGGCTTCGGCCAACCGTGCGCGCAGCCGCTCCAGCTGACGGCGGTAGCGGCCCTCTGACACCAGTTCCAGCGCCAGCCTTTCGTTCAGCTCCGGCGAGGTCAGCCCGGACATCATCTTGTAATGGACGATGCGCTCTAGCAGTTCGGTCGGGCCGCATAGATAGCCCACGCGCAGGCCCGGCGACAGCGACTTGGAGAAACTATCGATGTAGAGCACGCGCTTGAGGCCATCCAGCGCCGCCAGCGCGGGTTGGCGGTCGCCGGCGAAGTCCGCGGAAACATTGTCTTCCACGATCAGGAAGTCGTACTCCTCTGCCAGCCGCAGCACCTGGTGAGCGACGGACGGCGAATAGCTGGAGCCAGTGGGGTTTTGCAGCCAGGGATTGGTGAAGAAGGCCCGCGGTCGATGCTGGAGCAGCAGCGCGCGCAACTGCTCGAGATCGGGGCCATGTTCGGTCCAAGGCACGGGAACCAGCTTGAACTCGCGAAACGCCAGGCAGGACAGCAGGTTGCAATAGCCTGGATCGTCCACTAGCACGGTGTCTCCGGCTTGTAGCAGCGCGCAGGCTGCCATGTCCAGCGCGCGGCTGGCGCCCTGAGTCAGCGCGATGTCGTCGGCGCGTGCCGGGATGCCCCGTTCGGACAAGCGGTCGGCCAGATGCTCGCGCAAGGGCAGAAAGCCTTTTGGATCGCCGTAGCCGGGAGCAGCGACGGCGTCGCGGGCTAGTTGCCTTAATGCTTTTTGCTGCGCTTCGGCGTCGTACCAGTGGGAGGGCAGCCAGCCGCAGCCAGCGAACAGGGTATTGGCGTCCTGCTGGTAAATCTTGCGAAGCAGCCAGTATTCGTCCACTGGCCAGACGCGAGGAGCTGCCGGCAGATCGGGGGGGCGGCTTTCCCGTCTAGCCTCCACGTAAAAGCCCGAGCCCGGCCGCGCGGCCAGATAGCCCAGAGTCACCAGCCTATCGTAGGCCTCAGCCACGGTGAAAGGGCTGACGCCCAGTTCCCCTGCCATTCTACGAATAGATGGGATTTTTGCGCCTTTGCGCCAATGGCCGCATTGGATGGCGGAAATAGCTGAATTGACGATGTTTTCAACCAATGTAATGCCATCCATGGGCATAAGATTCAGGCTAGCCATTGCGCGTTATTTGAGCATCATTGATATTGGGCCTGTCCGTTGAGAACAGCTTGTGATAAATATCTTGTCATAAGCCGGATGGCATGTCGCAGCCGTTGATCTGTATGTTTTTTGTTGAGCTTTGCGGACGAAACGGCTAAGACAAGAATAGAGCCTACTGGCATTGAGAATGATCATAACAGTGCTTTGTCGTGGATTGACAAGCAATCGCGGCAGGCCAAGTCGAATTGGGGATGGAGGACGGAAATGCGCTCTTTGCGTGTAAAGTTGATTGTATTCATTGCGGTGTTGCTGGTTTTGCTGGGCGCCATTATTACGGCCCTGGTGTATACCCAGATGCGCAACGAGATTGTCCAGGGAGTGGACAATGAGCTGTCCAGCACCTCACGCGGTTACGCCAATCTGGTCAAGGACTGGTATGGCAGCAAGGTCAAGGTGGTGATTGCCGGCAATCCGGTGGTGGGAACGCCAGAGCCTATGCCGATGCTGGCGCGCTTGAGTCAGGCCGGCGGCTACGACATGACCTATATCGGTACCGCTGACCACAAAATGATCCGTTCCGACTTCAAGCCGCAGCCGGCGGGTTACGATCCGGTGGCGCGACCTTGGTATCAGCAGGCTCAGGCCAGCGGCAAGCCGGGCGTATCCGATCCCTACGTCGATTTCGACACCAAGAAACTGGTAGTGACTTTCGTGTCACCGGTGTTCGACGGTTCCACGCTGAAAGCAGTGGTGGGCGGCGACATCTTCATCGACGATCTGGTCAAAACCGTGCTGTCCGCCAAGCTGCGCGGCAACGGCTACGCTTTCCTGGTGGATAAGGCCGGCAAGGTGATCGCGCACCCGGACACCACGCTGACACTGAAGCCGCTGGCGGAAAAAGTGCCGGCGCTGACCGGCGAGAAGCTGGTGCAGCTGTCCACCAGCAGCGCGATGGAGGAAATCGAAGTCAACGGCGAGACCAAGCTGGTGCAAGTCGACCCGGTGGAAGGCACTAACTGGCTGCTGGGCGTGATGATAGACAAGTCCGTGGTCAGCGAGCCGCTGGAAAAACTGCTGCTGACCGTGGTGGGCCTGGGCGCGCTGTGCGTGGTGGTGCTGATCCCGGTGGCCAGCGTGATGCTGAGCAAGATGCTGGCCGGCTTGGGCCGCTTGCGCAATGCGATGCTGGAAATCTCCAAAGGCGAAGGCGATTTGACCCGCCGCATCGAGGTGCAGGGCCAGGATGAGATTGCCGAAACCGCTACCGCGTTCAACAGCTTCATCCATCGCTTGCAAAGCATGTTCGTGGCGGTGCGAACCGAGGCGGAAAACGTCACCAACGGCGTGCAGAGCGTGGCCAGCACCGTGGATCAGGTGGCGCGCGACTCTCGGCAGATTTCCGATGTGTCCAGCTCCAACGCCGCGACGCTGGAGGAAATCACCGTCAGCATTTCCCATATCGCCGACGCCGCGCGCGAGGCGGATTCGCTGGTCAACCACACCGGTACCGTATCTAGCGAAAGCGCAGACGAAATGCAGCGCATCTCCCGCGAGATGAACAGCACGGTGGAGGCGGTGAAGGGCTTGTCCGGCATGTTGGTGTCGCTGGATCAGCGCTCGCAGCAGATCAGCGGCATCACCAATGTGATCAAGGATATCGCCGATCAAACCAACTTGTTGGCCTTGAATGCGGCGATTGAAGCGGCGCGCGCCGGCGAAATGGGCCGCGGTTTCGCGGTGGTGGCGGACGAAGTGCGCAAACTGGCCGAGCGCACCGGCCAGGCCACGGTGGAGATTTCCAGCATGGTCAGCACCATCCGCGAGGAAACCAGCCAGGCGGTGACCAATATGCAGCGCACCGTCAACTCGGTGGACGACGGCGTGGAACTGACCGACAGCGCGGTGCAGCGTATCGAGCAGATCCAGCAGGCGATGCAGGAAGTGATGGCCAAGATGAACGAGATCACCTTGTCCACAAGCGAGCAGCACAAGGCCACCACCTTGATCGCGCAGAGCACCGAGCAGATCAACGGCCGCATTGTCGACAGCGACGGCGCCTTGCAGACCGTGCACGACACCTTGAACGATTTGTCGCAGGCGGCCAAGGATATGCGGCAGCTGTTCTCCAGCTTCCGCGTCTGAGTCGATTGGCGCGACAGAGGAAACCCGGCTACGGCCGGGTTTTTTCATGGTTTTGGACTGTACTGGCGACTTTGCCGATACGGGGCGGTGCAAATTCGCGCTAACTGTACCTGTAATTGTATTGGTGTCGCGGCTAGATTAGTTGTCATCATTCGGCCAAGAGCCAGGGGAGACAACGATGAATCAGCCGCAGATGGACGCGTTCTGGATGCCGTTCACCGCCAACCGCCAGTTCAAGAGCGCGCCGCGCATGCTGGTGAGCGCCGACGGCATGTATTACACCGACGACCAGGGCCGCAAGATCCTGGACGGCAGCGCCGGCCTGTGGTGCGTGACCGCCGGCCACAACCGCAAGCCCATCGTCGAGGCAGTGCAGCGACAGGTGGCGACGCTGGACTATGCGCCGCCGTTCCAGATGGCGCATCCCAAGGCTTTCGAGGCCGCCGACAAGCTGGTGGCGATGGCGCCCAAGGGCTTGAGCAAGGCGTTCTTCGTGGGTTCCGGCTCAGAGGCGGTGGATACCGCACTGAAGATGGCGGTGGCTTATCACCGCGTGCGCGGCGACGCCGCCCGCGTTAAGCTGATCGGCCGCGAGCGCGGCTATCACGGTGTCAACTTCGGCGGCATCTCGGTGGGCGGCATGGCCGGCAACCGCAAGCATTTTCCGGTGTCCTTGCCGGCGGTGGACCATTTGCGCAGCACTCACGACCTTGCCCGCAACGCTTTCAGCCGCGGCGAGCCCGAGCACGGCGCAGAATTCGCGGACGAATTGGAAGCGCGGATACTGACCCTGCACGATCCGTCCACCATCGCCGCCGTCATTGTCGAGCCGATGGCCGGTTCCACCGGCGTTCTAATTCCTCCCAAGGGCTATTTGCGGCGTTTGCGCGAAATCTGCGACCGCTACGGCATCCTGCTGATTTTCGACGAAGTGATCACCGGTTTCGGCCGTTTGGGCGCGGATTGGGCCGCCAACAAGTTCGGCGTGCTGCCGGACATCATCACCTGCGCCAAGGGCCTGACCAACGGCGTGGTGCCGATGGGCGCCTTGCTGGTGAAGCCGGAGATCCACGACGCCTTCATGGCCGCCGCCGGCGAGCGCATGATCGAGTTCCCGCACGGCTACACCTATTCCGCCCACCCGCTGGCTTGCGCCGCGGCGATCGCCTCGCTGGACCTGTACCGCGACGAGCAATTGTTCGAGCGCGCCGCCGGCCTGTCCGCTTATTTCGAGGAGCGTGCGCACGCTTTGCGCGGCCAGCCCTACGTCAAGGACATCCGCAATTTGGGCCTGGTGGCCGGCATTGAACTGGACAGCCGGGCGGGCGCGGCTGGACAGCGCGGTTTCGATGTTTTCCTCAAGTGCTGGGAACAAGGCGTGCTGGTGCGTTTCACCGGCGACATCCTGGCGGTTTCGCCGCCGCTGATCATTGAGAAGCACGAGATCGACCGGCTGTTCGAGACCATTGCCTCCGCCTTGCGCGCCTGCGAATGAGCGCGGCGCCGAATACCCAACCTATACCCATCGGAACGAACATGCAGACCATTCCTCATTACATTGGCGGCGAACGCTGCGAAGGCCGCAGCGGCCGCTTTGGCGATGTCTATAACCCGGCGCTGGGCAGCGTCGCCGCCCGCGTGCCGCTGGCGAGCCCGGACGAGGTCCAGGCCGCGGTGGCTGCGGCGCGCAAGGCTTTCCCGGCCTGGGCGGAAACCTCGCCGCTGAAGCGGGCGCGGGTGATGTTCAAATTCAAGGAGTTGCTGGAGCAAAACCAGCAGCGGCTGGCGGCGCTGATTTCCAGCGAGCACGGCAAAGTAGTGTCCGACGCCATCGGCGAGGTTACCCGCGGCCTGGAAGTGGTGGAGTTCGCCTGCGGTATTCCGCAGCTGCTGAAAGGCGAGTTCACCGAGCAGGTGGGCGGCGGCATCGATAGCCATTCCATGCGTCAGCCGCTGGGCGTGGTGGCCGGCATCACCCCGTTCAACTTTCCGGCCATGGTGCCGTTGTGGATGTTCCCGGTGGCGCTGGCCTGCGGCAACTGCTTCATCCTCAAGCCGTCCGAGCGCGACCCGTCCGCCGCCTTGCTATTGGCCGAACTGCTGCAGCAGGCCGGCTTGCCGGCCGGAGTATTCAACGTGGTGCACGGCGACAAGCAGGCGGTGGACGCCTTGCTTGTCCATCCTGACATCGCCGCGCTCAGCTTCGTCGGCTCAACGCCCATTGCCCAGTACATCTACGAAACCGGCGCGCGCCATGGCAAGCGGGTGCAGGCGCTGGGCGGCGCCAAGAACCACCTGGTGGTGATGCCGGACGCGGATCTGGACGGCGCGGTGGAGGCGCTGATCGGCGCCGCCTACGGCTCGGCCGGCGAGCGCTGCATGGCGATCTCAGTGGTGCTGGCGGTGGGCGATATCGGCGACGCGCTGGTGGAGCGGCTGGCAGAGCGCGCGCGCAATCTGAAGATAGGCGTGGGCGACGACGCGGCGGCGGAAATGGGGCCGTTGGTGACGCGCCAGCATTTGGACAAGGTGACCGGCTATGTCGATCAGGGCGTGGCCGAAGGCGCGCAACTGGTGGTGGACGGCCGCGGCTACCGCCATCCCGGTCACGAGGACGGATTTTTCCTCGGCGGATGCCTGTTCGACCATGTGACGCCGGAGATGACCATCTACAAGGAGGAAATCTTCGGGCCGGTGCTGGCGGTGGTGCGGGTGCCGGACTTCGACAGCGCGGTCAGCCTGATCAACGCCCATCCCTTTGCCAACGGCACCAGCATCTTTACCCGTTCCGGAGGCGCCGCGCGCGAGTTCGGCCACCGCATTCAGGTGGGCATGGTGGGCATCAATGTGCCGATTCCGGTGCCGATGGCTTTCCACAGCTTTGGCGGCTGGAAAGCTTCGTTGTTCGGCGACCATCATATGCACGGCCCGGAAGGTGTGCGTTTTTATACTCGGATGAAGACGGTGACCAGCCGCTGGCCGGTCAAGATGACCGCCGAATTCGTGATGCCGACGATGAAGTGAGCATTGGCGAACTAAAAGCAGAGGAATGACGACTCTGGATGCGGGCATGCGTGCTCGCGTCCAGCTTAACCCGGAGCGATCCGGGTTTTTTTATGCTATTGATGCTTTTCATCGAAATGCCTCAAACTGGGACTAATCGCATAAAAAGAGCGATAAGCACTGTCTAGAATAAGTTAACAAGGTGTGGGGAGATGGAGATGAATAAAACAACAATGAGCCTGCGCGGCCGGCTGCTTTTGCTATTAGTGGCGATGGCGCTGCTGGTGACGGCGATAGGTGTGCTCTCGGTGATGCGAGAGCGGGACACCATGTTGCAGGACCGCAAGGACAAGACGCGCAATCTGGTGGAGTCCGCAGCGGCGCTGGTGACGTCTTACGAGAAGATGGCGGCGGACGGCAAGATGAGCGAGCCGCAGGCCAAGCAACTGGCGGCGGCGGCCTTGAGCAGCATGCGCTACGACGAGCGCGAGTATTTCTTCGCCTTCGACAAGGGCCTGACCTACGTCGCACACGGCGTGAAGCCGGCTTTGATCGGCAAAAATCTGCATGGGGTCAAGGAGGGGAGCGGCCAGGACATGGGCCAGCTGTTCGACCAGGCCTTGAGCGCAGGAGGCGGCAAGGGCTATGCCGCTTATGTATGGGACAAGCCGGGTTTTGACGCGCCGCAGCCCAAGATCTCCTATTTGATGACCTCCCCCGGCTGGGGCTGGGTGCTGGGCACAGGCATTTATCTGGACGATGTGGCGGCCGCCTATCACAAATCGTTGTTCAACCTGGCGTTGGAGGTTGGCGTGATCCTGCTGCTGCTGGCTGGTCTGGGCGGCTACATCATGCGCAGCGTGCTGGGCCAGTTGGGCGGCGAGCCGGCGGTCACTGTGGACATCGTCAAGCGCATCGCTGCCGGCCAGCTGGATATGGCGGTGCCGGTGAAGGCTGGTGACCGCGATAGCCTGCTGGCCAATGTGGCCGGCATGCAGGGAGAGTTGCGGCAGCTGGTGGGCGAAATCGCCGCTGCGGCCAATCGGGTGTCGGAGATGAGCGCGGATGTCAGCAGCCATGCCAGCGAAGTGGCGAACGGCTCGGAACGGCAGAGCGAGGCGGCTACCTCGATGGCGGCGTCGATAGAAGAACTAACTGTCAGCATCAACCATATTTCCGACCGCGCGCAGGACGCCCGCAGCTTGTCCGAGCAGTCCGGTGAATCGTCGCAGCAGGGCAGCGAGGTGATTTCGCGCGCGGTGGCGGAAATGCGCCGCATTAATGAGTCAGTGGAGCTGGCCGCCGGCACCATCAACGAGCTGGTGGATAAGGCCCAGGTGATTTCCGGCATCATGCAAGTGATCAAGGACATCGCCGATCAAACCAATCTCCTGGCTCTGAACGCGGCGATCGAGGCTGCGCGCGCCGGCGAGCAGGGCCGCGGCTTCGCGGTGGTGGCGGACGAGGTGCGCAAGCTGTCCGAGCGCACCGCTCAGGCTACCGAAGAGATTGCCGGCATGATCGCCGAGATCCAGCAAAGCTCAACCCAATCGCACGGTTCGATGGAAGAGGCGGTGCGGCGCGCCAAGAACGGCCTGGAGCTGGCCGAGCAGGGCGGCGCGGCGGTGGGCGAGATCAGTCAGAGCGCCGGCGGGGTACTGGGCGTGGTCAACGATATTTCACACGCGCTGAAGGAGCAAGGCACCGCCAGCCAGGATATCGCCCAATACGTCGAGCAGATTGCGATGAGCTCCAGTAAGAACGCGCAGGCGGCGTCCACCGCCTCGGCGGCACTGGCGGACATGCGCCAGCTGGCCGGCAGTCTGCGCGGGCTGGTGTCGCGCTTCCGCTGTTGAGAGGAGACGCGGCGGCCTGGGCCGCCGCCGTTTCCCCCGCCGCCTCAGCGGCCGATCTCGGTGCGCACGTCCAGCAACTCCGGGAAGAAAGTCAGCTCCAGCGCCTGCTTGAGGAAGCGCACGCCGCTGGAGCCGCCGGTGCCCTGTTTGAAGCCGATGACCCGTTCCACCGTCTTCATGTGCCGGAAGCGCCACAGGTGGAAGTATTCCTCCACATCAACCAGCTTTTCCGCCATCTCATAGGCTTCCCAGTGCTGCTGCGGGTGATCGTAAATGGTCTTGAACAGCGGGATCAGTTCCGGATTGCGCTGATAGGGCTGCGACCAGTCGCGCTCCAGGCTGGAGGCCGGCACCGGCAGGCCGCGGCGCGCCAGATGGCGCAGGAATTCGTCGTAGAGGCTGGGCGCGTCCAGAATGGCTTTCAGCGCCGCGTGCTTGTCCGGCTCATGGGCGAACACGTTGAGCATTGCCTGGTTCTTGTTGCCCAGCAGGAATTCGATGGAGCGGTATTGGTGCGACTGGAAACCGGAGGAGTTGCCTAGCACGTCGCGGAATTCCATGTACTCGGACGGCGTCAGCGTTTCCAGCACCGCCCATTGTTCAAACAGCAGGCGCTGGATCTGTTTGACCCGCGCCAGGCATTTGAAGCTGGGGCCCAGCGTGTCCTGCTGGACGAAGCGCACCGCGGCCTGCAACTCGTGCAGCATCAGCTTCATCCACAATTCCGACGTCTGATGCTGGATCACGAACAGCAACTCGTCGTGGTGCGGCGGGTTGGACAGCGGCTTCTGGCAGGCCAGCAGTTCGTCCAGGCACAGATAGCCGCCGTAGCTCATGCGCTCGGAAAAGTTGGTGACGATCCCGGCTTCCAGTTTTCTCTCGTTCATGGTTTTTCCCTTGTAGAGGCGGCGCGTCTTTCTTGGTGTGGTTCCGGTGCGGGACCGGTTCGCGCCGCCGGCGAATGATGATCGGGAATCCGGGGCCGAATGTCAAAACGCGCGATGTTCCGGTGAGGAAACATCGCGCGTTTTCAAGGCGAAGGTAGCCAAGGCTCAGGGCCGGTGCTTGCGGCCCAGCAGCATGGCCAGCAGCAGCAGCGCCGCGCAGCCAATCAAGACCGGCGCATTGCCGTGGCGCATATAGGGGGTCAGCCCCTGGCGGCCCTGGGCGAAGCCCTGCAGCACCTGGCGGGTGTAGGGCGCCGCCACCGAGGCGATTTCGCCGTCCGGGCGGATGATGGCGGTCATGCCGTTATTGGTGGCGCGCAGCATGTAGCGGCCGTTTTCCAGCGCGCGCGCCTGGGATAGCTGCAGGTGCTGGCTCATCGCCACGCTCTTGCCGAACCAGGCCAGGTTGCTGACATTGGCCATGATGCTGGCTTGGGAAGCCGGGCCTATCAGCTCTTCGCCGAAGCTGTCTTCGTAGCAGACGTTGAAGGCGATTTTCTCGCCGGCCAGTGCCAGCGGCGGTTGATTGGCGCCACCGCTGCTGAAGCCCGACATCGGCATGTTCATGAACTGGTAGATCCAGCCTATCAGGCCGGGCACAGGAATGAATTCGCCAAACGGCACCAGATGGTCCTTGGCGAAATACGGTCGGCCCGGTGTGGTCAGCGCCACCACCGCGTTCAAATAACCGCGGCCGTCGTTGGTGCGGCGGGGCACGCCGGTGGCCAGCGCCATGCCGGCGCGCTGGGCCTGCCCTTCCATCATGCTCAGGTAGCCGGACGGCAGGTCGTCGAGGAACAGCGGCAGCGCGGTTTCCGGCAGCAGCATCAGGTCGGCGCGGGCGGTGGCCACTTGCTGGTAATACACGCGCAGGGATTCTTCCAGGTTTTCCGGCGACCATTTCAGTTCCTGGGCGATATTGCCTTGGGCCAGCGCCACGCTGATCGGCTTGCCCTGAGGCAAGGTCCATTCAATGCTTTTCAGCCAGAAGCCGTTGCCCCATACCGCCAGCGCGGCGATCAGCAGGCCTGCACGCATTTTCCAGCCGCTGTGAACCATCAGCGCCAGCGCGCCGGCGGACAACGCCACCAGGTAGGTGACCAGATGGGAACCGCCCAGCGGCGCGTAGCCGGCCAGCGGGCTTTCCGTGATTTGGGAGTAGCCGGCGGCTGCCCAGGGGAAACCGGTCAACACCCAGCCGCGCAGCCATTCCCCCAGTTCCCACAGGGCCGGAAAGGCCAGCAACCAGCGTTGCCAAGGCTTGGCGGTGACGCGAGCGCTCAGCCACATCGCGAGGCCCGGGTAGAGCGCCAGATAGGCCGGAAGCAACAGCACCAGCGGTAAGGCGATCCAGACCGGCAAGCCGGCCACGTCGTGCAGGCTGTTGTAGATCCAGTTGAAGTTGCTGGTGTAGGAGGCCAGGCCCCAGACATAGCCGATCCAGAACGCGCGTTGCGGGTGGCGCTGGGTCAGGTCAGCCAGCGCCGCAAGCGATAGCGGCATGATCCAGAACAAGCGGTAGGGGGCGAAGGCGAACAGCGTGAGGCTGCCAGCCAAGGCGGCTGCCAGCAGGACCAGTAAAGTGCGCATGGTAGGCATCAGGCGAAGCCGGCCGGAAAAAGCCGGCCGACGGATTGTCAAATAGCTGATATTCATCTTAGGAGCGGCAGGCGCGGGCACCAAGCCCAATCCGGTCTCATGTGCCTGGAGATGGTTTTCCAAGTCTGCCTTCGAGCCGGAGAGCGAGGGCGAAACAAGGCGAAAACGGCGGAGAAAGCGGAGTGTGCGCAGGGTACATGAGCACTTCTAAGGTGTACGCACCGTGTAATACTCCCCGACACGCGGCCGATTATAAACAGGGTCTTAGACCTCGCTGGTCTCGCCGGCCTGAATCCGCTCCACCAGCAGAGTGTCTACGCGGCGGTTGTCGGCGCGCAGCACGGTGAAGCGCAGGCCGGCGGCTTCCACCGCTTCGCCGCGCTTGGGCAGGTGGCCGGTCAGGGAGATCACCAGGCCGCCGACGGTGTCGACGTCGTCGTCTTCGAAATCGGTTTCAAAGTAATGGTTGAAGTCCTCGATCTCGGTCAGCGCCTTGACCCGGTAGCGCTGATGGCCGCGCACCGGCAGGATATCTTCCTCGTCGTCCTCGGTGTCGTATTCGTCCTCGATGTCGCCGACGATCTGCTCGATCACGTCTTCAATGGTCACCAGGCCGGACACGCCGCCGTATTCGTCCACCACTACCGCCATGTGGTTGTGGGTGGCGCGGAAATCCCGCAGCAGCACGTTCAGCGGCTTGGATTCCGGCACAAACACCGCCGGGCGCAGCACCGCTTTCAAATCGAAGCTGGCCGGCGCGTGGAAGTAGCGCAACAGTTCCTTGGCCAACAGAATGCCCAGCACGTCGTCCTTGCTGTCGCCTATCACCGGAAAGCGCGAGTGTCCGGAGTCGATCACCATCGGAAGGAAACGGGTGATCGGGTCGTCGCAGCTGATCACGTTCATCTGGCTGCGCGGGATCATCACGTCGCGCACGGTCAGCTCGCTGACTTCCAGCACGCCTTCGATCATGCCGAGCGCTTCCGCGTCCAGCAGGTTGCGCTCGAATGCGTTGTGCAAGAGTTCGATCAACTCTTCGCGATCTTCCGGCTCGCGCAGCAACATGGTGGACAGGCGTTCCAGCCAAGTCGGCCGCGGTTTACTGGGGTCTTCCATTTCTTAGAACTGCTCCTCTTGATAGGGGTCGGGATATCCTAGCCTCTGCATGATGACGGTTTCAAGCGTTTCCATGGTTTCGGCTTCGTCGTCTTGCTCGTGGTCAAAGCCCTGCAGATGCAGCATGCCGTGCACCAGCAGGTGGGCATAATGGGCTTGCAGCGGCTTGTTTTGCTCGGCGGCCTCTTTTTCCACCACCGGCGCGCACAGCACCAGATCGCCGATCAGCGGCAGGCCCGGCACCGGGTCGCCCTCGTTGAGGGCGAAGCTCAGCACATTGGTGGCGTAGTCCTTGCCGCGGTAGTCGCGGTTCATTTGACGGCCTTCGTCCGCGTCCACGATCAGGATGCTGACCTGGGCCTGCTTGACGCCGGCTTGCAGCGCAGCCTGGCTCCAGCGGCGCAAATCCGCGGGCCGCGGCAGGGCGGCGGTTTGGCTGCGCACCTCCAGGCTCAGTTCCAGGCGCGCGGCCAGGCGCGTCAGCAGCGGGTTACGCTTGGCTCTTTTCATCTTGCTTGCTTTGGTATTGGTCGTAGGCGTCGACGATTTTCTGCACCAGCGGGTGGCGCACCACGTCGTCGCTCTGGAAATGATGGAAATGGATGCCGCGCACCTTGTCCAGAATGCGCTCCACTTCGACCAGGCCGCTTTTCTGATGGCGGGCCAGGTCGATCTGGGTCACGTCGCCGGTGATCACCGCCCTGGAGCCGAAGCCGATGCGGGTCAGGAACATCTTCATCTGTTCCGGCGTGGTGTTCTGCGCCTCGTCCAGGATAATGAAGGCGTTGTTCAGCGTGCGGCCGCGCATATAGGCCAGCGGCGCGATCTCGATCAGGTTCTTCTCGAACAGCCGGGTCACGCGATCAAAGCCCATCAGATCGTACAGCGCGTCGTACAGCGGCCGTAGATACGGATCCACCTTCTGCGCCAGGTCGCCGGGCAAGAAGCCCAGCTTCTCGCCGGCCTCCACCGCCGGGCGCACCAGCACGATGCGTTTGACCGTGTCGCGCTCCATCGCGTCCACCGCGCAGCCCACCGCCAGATAGGTTTTGCCGGTGCCGGCCGGGCCAATGCCGAAGGTGATGTCGTGTTGCTGAATGGCTTTGATGTAGCGGCTCTGGCGCGGCGTGCGGCCGCGCAGATCGCCGCGGCGGGTCACCAGCACCGGCGCGTCTTCGTCTTCGGCGGCAGCCGTTGCGCCGTTGGGCGCGTGACGGCGCAGTTCCACCAGGCACAGTTGCACGTCGTCTATCGACAGCTCCTGTTTTTCCGCCAGCAGATAGAGCCGGGTCAGCGCTTCCACCGCTGTCTTGGCCTGTTCGCCTTGCACGTGGAAGCTTTCTCCGCGGCGCTGCACGGTCACGTCCAGGCCGGTTTCTATCTGTTTCAGGTTTTCGTCCAGCGGGCCGCACAGGCGGGCCAGCCGTTCGTTGTCGACGGGATTGAAGCTGAGGGGTTCGGCGTGCGATGTAGTCATGCGGCTCGTAGTCTGGGTCGTTGTCGGAGGCCCGCGGCGGGGCGGGACGACCGATGGACAAGGGTTAAGGCTGCGGCGTTCATCAAATGTTCCGCAGACAATCCAGTTCCGGCGCGCTCATGCTGGCGTGGAACTCGGTGATCTCGTAGCGGGCAAGGCCGGCGATGGCGAACGGATCGCGCGCCAGCAGGGCTTCCAGCTCGGCGCGTTCGCCGCGCGCCAGGATCACGCCGCCGGTGCGCGGGCTTTTGCGGCCGGAGGCCAGCAGCAGGCCGGAGGCGTAGCCCTGCCGCAACCAGGCGACGTGCGCTTCCAGCTGCGCGTCGATGTCGGACAGCGGGGCGATATAGCTTAGCGAAACGATGAACATGGCGGCGTCAGCTCGGATGTAAAGCGCCAAGCATACGCCCGCCCGCGGCGGCCGGCGTAAAAAAATGGCGGGCGGACATCATGCTCAGACGGTTTCCGCGATCAGCGCCTCGCCCACAAGCGAGTGCGGACGCGCTTCGGTGATGCGCACGTCTATCATCTGATTGAGCAGGCGCGGGTGGCCTACGAAGTTGACCACGCGGTTGTTGGCGGTGCGTGCCGCCAGCATGGTGGCGTCTTTCTTGGACACGCTTTCCACCAGCACGCGTTGTACGGTGCCCACCATGGATTGATTGATGGCGAAGCCCTTGGCCTCAATCACCTCGTTCAGGGCCTCCAGGCGACGCACTTTTTCCGCGTGAGGGGTATCGTCCGGCAGATTGGACGCCGGCGTGCCCGGACGCGGGCTGTAGATGAACACGTAGCTGAAGTCGACTTCCATGTCTTTGACCAGCTTCAGCGTTTGTTCGAAGTCGGCCTCGGTTTCGCCGGGGAAGCCGACGATGAAGTCGGAGGACAGGCACAGGTCCGGCCGCAGCGCGCGCAGCTTGCGGATGATGGATTTGTACTCCAGGCCGGTATAGCCGCGCTTCATCGCCGCCAGTACGCGGTCGGCGCCGCTTTGCACCGGCAGGTGCAGATGGGACACCAGCTTGGGCAGCTTACCGTAGCAATCGATGATGCGCTGGCTGAATTCGCGCGGGTGGCTGGTGGTGAAACGGATGCGCTCCACGCCCGGCACCTCGTGCACGTATTCCAGCAGCAGCGCGAAGTCGGCGATTTCGCCATCGGACATCGCGCCGCGATAGGCGTTGACGTTTTGTCCCAGCAAGGTGATTTCCTTGACGCCCTGCGCGGCCAGGCCGGCGATTTCGGTCAGCACGTCGTCAAAGGGGCGGCTGACTTCCTCGCCGCGGGTGTAAGGCACCACGCAGAAAGAGCAATACTTGGAACAGCCTTCCATGATGGAAACGTAAGCCGCGCCGCCTTCCACCTTGGCCGGCGGGATGTGGTCGAACTTCTCGATTTCCGGGAAGGAGATGTCCACCTGGGAGCTGCCGCTGGATTGGCGCGACTTGATCAGGTCCGGCAGGCGGTGCAGGGTTTGCGGGCCAAACACCACATCGACGTAGGGCGCGCGTTTGACGATGGTCTCGCCCTCCTGCGACGCCACGCAGCCGCCGACGCCGATGATCAGATCGGGTTTGGCCTCTTTCAGCGGGCGGATGCGGCCCAGATCCGAAAACACTTTTTCTTGCGCCTTTTCGCGCACGCTACAGGTGTTGAACAGGATGATGTCGGCTTCTTCCGGATTGTCCGTTTTGACCATGCCTTCGGAGTCGGACAGCACATCCGCCATTTTGTCCGAGTCGTACTCGTTCATTTGGCAACCAAAAGTCTTGATGTATACCTTTTTCATTGCAGCTAGATTCCAGCGTGTTTCTGTCAATTCGCCGCGGGCCAGACCCGACAGGCGCCGCCATGGGCGGCTGAGTTTATTGGGACGGTTGGGCGGCTGCTTCGGCTTCCCTTTGCTTCAGCATCTCCACTTCCTCGGGGCGCAGCACCCAGATCCGATTGATCTGACCTTGCATATTGAAGGTGACGCCCACCGGGCGGCCTTCCAGGCTTTCCAGTTGGCCGCGCAGCAGGAAGCGGTTGTGCTCGTCGAAGATGCGCAGGCCGGGCGCCAATGGGAACTGGCGTTCGGAGCGGATGAAAATGCCGAGCAGGCTTTCCAGCAAGGAGCGGTCTTTCTTGACGAACTCGATGGTGGCGTCATCCGCGGCGCGGACGGTGCCGGCCTTCAGTTCCATCGGCAGCAAACGGCCGGCCAGGGCCGGGGCGGCGAGCCATGCCGCACACAGGGCGACTATGAGTATTTTCATAAGGAATTGAATACGTTGCGCGCGATTCTATCATAGCTTGGCCAAGGGGCTGGCCAAATCTTCCTTGCAGCATAGGCGTTTTGGCGCGCCGATGCGGCCGGCGTTCACAAGGCGCGTTGCATGCCGACCGCGCCTTCGCCATAGGCCTGGCGGGTGTAATCGTCGCGCGCGCAGGGCTGGTAGCCAAAGCGTTTCCAGTAGCGCGCGGCGCCCTGAACCGCCACCAACCGTGCCTGGCGCAGTCCGCGCCGTCGGCCCTGGCCCAGTACGGTTTGCACCAGGCGCGGTCCCAGACCATGGCCGCGCGCATCCGGGTGCAACGCCAGATCGTGGATGAACAAGGTGTCGACTGTTTCCGGCAACCGCTCCAGCGGGCGGTTCAGGCTGGGCGGACGGCCGCCGGCCCAGGGGTGGGCGAACACATAGCCCAGTACCTGTCCGGGGCGCTCCGCCACCCAGCAGGTGTCCGGGGATAGCCGGTGGCGCGAGGCCAGCGCGTCGCGGCTTTCTATCAGCGACGGGGGATAGCAGTGTTGCTGAACTTGCAGCACGGCGGGAAAATCTTGAACTTGCATCAGGCGCAGGACAATGGCGTCCTGCCGGCGACAGACTGCGGACATCGGGTGCGGGCCAATCCATGGAAGACAAAAAGCAAAGCGCGCGGCAAGAGCCGCGCCGCGTCGAAGGCGGCGATTATAGCCTCCGGGAGAGCGGGGGGCCAGCCGGCCTCGGGGAGGATTGCATGGGGGCGGTTCAGGCGCCTATACCACAGCAAGACGCGATGTCAGACGCGTGTGGGCGGGAGCATGATGCGATGACGATACCTGCGCCGGTGCGGCCGCTGGAGCAAGACTTCGACGCTTATCTGATCGATGCTTTTCAATGGCGCAGCCTGGGGTTCCAGGGGGTGGGGGTGTTGGGCGCGCTGGGCTTTCTGCTGGTGCGCCGCCTGTACGGCGGCATGGTGCCAGGGTGGTTGTTCCTGGCGGTGGGCCTGGGGCTGGGCGGCTTGATCCTTCTGCAGATCGTGGCGCGGAGCGGCCGTCTTTTGCTGTTATGGCAGGTGTTGTTCGCCATTGGGTATTGCCTGGCGATGAAGCGAGCGCTGGATGCCGGCGGCTACGGCGAGTACCTGTTGTTGCCAACGCTGGGCGTGTCGGCGTTGGTAATGTCGATCAGCATGTCCAATATATGGCACACCCTGAGTTTTTGGGGACTGTTGTTGTTGGTGTTCGATCCCGCGCGCGTTTTTTTGCGTTGGGGCGGCGAGCAGACGATTTACGGCTTCGGCTTTCTGGCCATCATCATCGGCGGCATGGTGTTGGTGCATCTGCAGGTAGTGCAAACCCTGCGCAGCAACCATCTTTTGTTGAACAAGCTGAGGCGGCAGGCTTTTTACGACTCGCTGAGCAGCCTGCCCAACCGGCGCTCCTTTCTGCAGCAGGCGGAGTACGCGCTTGGACATGAGGACATTGCGTTCTATCTGGCCATTATCGATATCGATCTATTCAAGCGCATCAATGATACCCATGGGCACGCGGTGGGGGATCAGACGATACGCGAGGTCAGCGCCTTGTTGGCCGAAACCTTTCACGACCAGATTTACGGCCGCATCGGCGGCGAGGAGTTCGGCGTGCTGCTGGCGGCGCGTAGCGACGCGGCGGGGCAGGCGCGGTTGGAGTGTTTCCGCCAACAGGTGCGTGCCGCCCCTTTCCCTCATGGGCGGGTGACGGTCAGCGCCGGTGTTTGTCAGGTGGGAAACGGCGGCTTGCAGCAGGCTTTCCACCGGGCGGACCAAGCGCTGTATCAGGCCAAGTCCGGCGGCCGTGATCGGGTGATCGCCTGGCAAGCGGCTTGAAAGGCCATTCACGGCTCAAAGCCCGCGAGGGTTTAGCTGGCTTTCGTCCGCGTTTGCCTTCCGGCGCGGCCGGCTGCCCCGTCACGAAGCCGGCATTGAATTTCTGACGGAAAAATGGTCTATTCCTCATCCGCCTTTTCATCGAGTCGTCCGCTATGTCGCATTGGCTGTCCCAGATCGCCCCCGATTCCGTTCGTCGCACCCCGCTGGGCGCGCGCGGCCATAATCTGCTGCTGACGCCGCTGGCCGCGCCGCGGCCCTTGCCGCTGAGCGCGGACGAGCAGGACATGGTGCGCGGCTGGCTCAAGACGCGGCGCGACCGCGCGCGCTGGAGCACGCTGCTGGCTCCGGCGGACAGCCCGGCTCTGGCGGAGAACCTGCTGCGCCGTTTGCTGGAGGCCGGCTGGTGCGAGGTAGAGCTGCACGCCGAAACCGGGCTGCGCTTCCAGCCTTTGCATCCGTTCTGGGTGCAGTGGCTGGACATGTACGGCCTGCGTCACTTATTGGGCATGGCCGACGCGCAGCCTCAGGCCGAAGTGGTGGAGCTGTGGCGCGGCTGGCAGCCGCGCCATCCGTGGCTGCTGGGTCTGGCGGAAAGCCTGAGTCCGCACTTGCAATCCTCTACGCTGGAACGCCGTCTGAAACTGGCCCAGGCGCTGGATCAATGGCTGCTGGACGGTTGTTGGGGCACTGAGCGTCAGTTCTCGCAGCGCGCGCTGGGGCGCAGCAAGGCTTTCGGTGCCGCGGACCGGCAGTGGCTGGCGGAGTTCGGCGTGGATCTGGAAGCTTGTGGCATCGCCGCCCACACTCCGCACGTTTTCTTGTCCGGGCCGCTGGGTTTGTGGGCCGGGCAGCAATGCCTGTTGTCCGCCGCCTTGCTGCAGCAAGGCGTGGCCTTGGGGCCGGAGGCGTTGATGAGCGTGAGCGCGGTGGAGGGCGCAATCCGCAGCGTGCGCATCGTGGAGAACCTCAGCGTGTTCCAGACGCTCAGCCAGCAAGCGCTGCCGGTGTTGACCGTCTGGGTGCCGGGCCAGCCGCATCAGCGTTGGCGCGAGGCGGTTCGTCACTTGTTAAGCCTGCTGCGGGTGCCGGTGCAGATCGCTTGCGATTTGGCTCCGTCCGGCATCGCCGTCGCCATGGCCGCCGGTCAGGTGGCGGAGCAGGCCGGGCGGCCATGGTCGCCGTGGCGGATGCAAGCGGAGCAATTGACGCTGGCCAACGGCGCCCAGCCTTTGAGCGAGGCGGAGCAGACGCAGTTGGCGCGTTTGATGGGCGGCGGCTTGCCGCCCTTGCTGCATGGCCTGGCGATGGAGATGCAGGAGAAGCAGTGCAAAGTGGAGCAAGAGGCGTTGTTCATCGAGGACTGGGGAGACTGAGCGTTCGTCGTCCGGCCCGCTGAAAACAGCCGCGCGAATCCGGCTTCGACGACGGGCGGCAAGCGGAAAAGACGGATGGGCGGCAACGCGCCGGCAATGACATTCGGGCAAATTGGGGCGGGTGTGAAAAAACTGCCCGGCAATGGGTACACAGCGAGAAAAAGCTGCGTTATCATCGCCCCCCAAACCCTTGATGGCAAAGCAAGATATCAAGGTTTTCAGGAATTGAGAGAGGCTGGCGGGGTGTCAGGTGCCCCCGCCGGCCTCTTGCTTTTGGGCCGCCGTTTGGGCGCGTGCGCGCGCCGCCTGAAGAGGAACATCATTCCCATGCTGATTGGCTTCGTCGTTGTTTATTTGTTGTTGTCCGTGGGCATCGGCCTGTACGCCGCCACCCGCGTGCGCAATGCCCGCGATTTCGCCGTGGCCGGCCGCAGCCTGCCGTTTCCCATTGTCACCGCCATGGTGTTCGCCACCTGGTTCGGTTCAGAAGCGGTGCTGGGCATTCCGGCCACCTTTATCGACAAGGGCTTCGCCGGCATCGTCGAAGACCCGTTCGGCTCCTCGATGTGCCTGGTGCTGGTGGGGCTGTTGTTCGCGCGGCCGTTGTACCGGCTCAATCTGCTGACCATAGGCGACTTCTACAAACAGCGCTTCGGCCGCAATGTGGAGCTGTTTGTGTCGCTGTGCATCATCGCCTCCTACCTGGGGTGGGTGGCGGCGCAGTTGACCGCGCTGGGCGTGGTGTTCAACGTGCTGTCCCAAGGCGCGATCAGCGCCAACGCCGGCATGCTGCTGGGCGCCGGCATCGTGCTGGTGTACACGCTGTTTGGCGGCATGTGGTCGGTGGCGCTGACCGATTTCTTCCAGATGACGGTGATTGTCGCTGGTCTGCTTTATCTGACCTGGTTGATTGGCGACATGGCCGGCGGCCCGGTCAAGGTGCTGCAGCACGCGGCGGCGCAGGACAAGTTCACCATGATTCCCAGCCTGTCGCCCAAAGATGTTGTCGGCTTTGTTGGCGCCTTGCTGACCATGATGCTGGGTTCGATTCCGCAGCAGGATATTTTCCAGCGGGTGATGTCGGCCAAGAACGAGAACGTCGCGGCGCGCGCGTCCATGGTTGGCGGCGGCCTGTACCTGACTTTCTGCATGCTGCCCATCTTCATCGGCTTTGCCGCCACCCTGATCGATCCAACCATGGTGAGCCGCTGGATGCAGCAGGACGCGCAGATGATTCTGCCCAGCCTGATCCTGGAGCGCACGCCGCTGTTCGCGCAGGTGATGTTCTTTGGCGCGCTGCTGTCCGCCATCATGTCCACCGCGTCCGGCACTTTGCTGGCGCCGTCGGTGACCTTTACCGAGAACGTGCTCAGCCGTTTTATCCCGGTGATGTCGGACCGCCAGTTCCTGCTGGCGATGCGGCTGACCGTGGTGGGCCTGGCCATTATTACCACGGTGTTCGCGCTCTTGTCCGACGCCACCATCTACGAGATGGTGGGCAATGCCTACAAGGTGACGCTGGTGTCGGCGGTGGCGCCGTTGTTCGCCGGCTTGTTCTGGAAGCGTTCGACGCCGCAGGGCGCCTTGCTGGCCATCGCGCTGGGCTTGGGCAGCTGGCTGGCGTTGGATTGGTTCGGCCCGGCGGACCCGTTCTGGCCGCCGCAACTGGCGGGCCTGGGCTTCAGCATTGTCGGCATGGTGGCCGGCAGCCTGCTGCCGCAGCGCCTGGGGCGCGGGGCGCTGGCTGCAGTGGGTCGCTTCTGACCTGACCTTAGAGCCTGTTCACAGTCTCGCGAGCCAGGGCGAGACAAGGCGAAAACGAGCGAAAAAGCTGAGTGTACGAGGGGTACATGAGCATTTCGAAGCGATTTTCAACGCCGTATCGCCAACGCGCAGCAGATCGTGAACAGGTTCTCAGAAGTTGGCTGGGGTGTTGGCGCTAATGATCTCCGCCTCGTCCGGCCCGATATTGCGGAATTTGTGCGGCAGGGTGCTGGGGAAGTAATAACCGTCGCCGGCGGAGAGGATGCTGATGTGGCCGTCCACGGTCAGCTCCACCGTGCCGCGCACCACCACGCCGCACTCCTCGCCCTCCGGATGGGTGATCATCTCTTTGCCGGTGTCCGCGCCCGGCGAATACAGCTCGCGCAGCATGCGCATCTGGCGGTTGGGGTTGGAGGCGCCGATGATCAGCAGCTTCAGGCCGTCGCGGCCCAGGTCCGGCTGTTGGTCGCGGCGGAAGGTGTAGGGGTCGCTGGGCGGCGGTTCGCCAAAGGTCAGGAATTCGGTCAGCGTCATCGGGAAACCCTGAATCAGCTTCAATAGCGAACTAATGGACGGGCTGACCCGGTTCTGCTCGATCAGCGAGATGGTGGCGTTGGCCATGCCGGCCCGTTTCGCCAGCTCGCGCTGCGACAGCGCGAAGTGCTCGCGCACTTGTTTGACGCGTAATCCAATATCCATGCCTGTAACCTCGGTGGCGTGCCCTTGTCGGCCTCTGCTTAGTATTTTCGACAATTTTTCGAATAGCGTCACAGTATACTGATGTCGCCGCCGGCGATGCAGCGCAATTCGCGCTTTCTGGCCCGCCGCGGCGCATTTTCCAAGTCAGGCCTCATTTTGCTGCGTCCATCGGCCTTTCTCTCTCCCTGTCGCCCGTCCGTCAGGCCCGCCGCCTGCGTCTCTTGCCACAGTATTCTCCGCTTTGTGTTTGATTTTTTAGACAGCGTCGCCGGGCGGCCACAGTATGGAGCCATGCGCGCCTTCCGGCGCGCCGGAGGGACGCATTGAAAGCCTTATTGTGGATAGCGGGATTGGCGGCGCTGTGGCTGGCGCCGGTCAGCTGGGCGCTGAGCCTATCGACGGCGGAGCGGGACTGGCTGCGCCAGCACCCAGTGCTGCGGGTGGGGGTGATGCCGCAAGCGCCGTACGCGGTGCTGGACGCGCGCCGGCAGGCGCTCAGCGGCGCGCATGTGGAACTGATGAACCGGCTGGCCTCCGAGCTGGGACTCAAACTGGCCTGGACCTTTTATCC
The DNA here is from genome assembly GCF_009936155.1 of Chromobacterium haemolyticum. Taxonomy (NCBI): domain Bacteria; kingdom Pseudomonadati; phylum Pseudomonadota; class Betaproteobacteria; order Neisseriales; family Chromobacteriaceae; genus Chromobacterium; species Chromobacterium haemolyticum. The sequence goes on from NZ_AP019312.1 coordinate 464,548, forward strand.
GAACAAGATGCAATTGAGCGTGGCGGCGCGGGCGGGACGGGTGGATGTCGCGCCCGGCCTGGAGCAGACTCCGGCCGGCCTGCGCTACTGGCTGTTTTCCGATCCCTTCCTGCGGGTGCCTTACAAGCTGGTTGGCCGCGGCGAGCCGGCGGCGGCGCTGGAACTGGAGCAACTGCCGGGCAGCGCGCTGGTGGCGGTGCTTGAGCCGGGCGCGGCGGCGGCCTTCCTGGCCGCCAACTATCCGGCTTTGCGGCGTTGGCCGGCCGGCTCGGATCGCTCCGCGCTGCAGCAGGTGCTGCGCCAGCGGGCGGATTACGCGGTGGTGGACGAGGCGCAGCTGAACCAACTGCTGCGCGAGCCGGAGTTCTCGTCCTTGCGCGCGGTGGGCGACAGTGGAACCACCCGGCTGCTGCGGGTGGCGTCGCGACAGGATTGGCCGCAGTTGGCAACCTTGCTGGACCGGGCCTTGAGCGCGCTGCCGGCCTCGCAGCGCGGCCATCTTTACACACGCTGGGTGCAGGCCGAGCCGACGCCGCTGGGCGACAGCCTGCCGTTCTGGCGGCGGCTGAGCCAGGTCTCGGGGCTGCTGATCCTGCTCTTGGCCGGCGCGCTGCTGTGGCAGGGCCGGCAGCAGCGGCAGGTGCGACAGGCGCTGGCGGCGGCGCGGCAGGCGCTGGCGCAGCGGGAGGCCAGCGCCGAGGCTTTGCGGCTGACGCAGTTCTCGGTGGATCACAGCACGGTGGGCATTCTGTGGCTGAACTGGGACAGCCGGCTGCGTTACGCTAACCAGGCCGCGCTGGCGATGCTGGGCTGCACCGAGGCGCAGGCGGTGGGGCAGCCGCTGTCGCGCTTCCAGCCGGGCTTGGACATGGACGGCTGGCTGGATTTGTGGAGCCAGGCGCGCGGCCGCGGCCTGTTGCAGTTCGAAATCGATTGTCAGCGCGCCGACGGCGACAGCCTGCCGGTGGATGTCTCGCTCAGCTTTCTGCGCTTTGGCGGCGCCGACTACCTGGTGGCCTTCATGCACGATGTCAGCGAGAAGCGGCAGGCGCGCGCCGCCTTGCGGGAAAGCGAGGCGCGCTTCAAGGGGATAGCCGGCAATGTGCCGGGCCTGGTGTTCCGGCTGGAGCGCGGCGACGCGGCGGAAGACCCGCGGCTGGCCTTCGTCAGCGAGGCCAGCCTGGCGCTGACCGGTTATCCGGCGGCGGACTTGCTGGCGCGGCCGGAGGGTTTGCAGGCGCTGGCGCACCCGGAAGACGCCGCCGGGCTGCGCGACAGTTGGCGGGCGGCCTGGCGCGAGCAGCGCGATTGGAGCTGGCAGGGCCGGATTCTGACCCGCGACGGCGCGGAGCGCTGGGCCGATCTGCGCGCCAGCGCCCGCCGCCACGGCGCGACGGGCATGGTGTGGGATGGCATCCTGTGGGATATCAGCGCCGGCAAGCGCAATGAACTGGAACTGATCGCATCGCGCGCCATGCTGCGCGACCTGTCCGCCCACCTCGAAACCGTGCGCGAGGAGGAGAAAGCCCATATCGCGCGCGAGGTGCACGACGAACTGGGCCAGGTGCTGACCGTGCTCAAGCTGGAAACCTCAATGCTGGAACTGAGCCTAGCGCAGCCTGAGGGCGCGGCGGCGCAGCGGCTGGCCAGCATCAAGAAGCTGATCGCCCAGACTTTCGCCCTGGTCCGCGACGTGGCCACCGCGCTGCGGCCGCCCATCCTGGACGCGGGCCTGGCCTCGGCTGTGGAATGGCAGGCGCGCCGCTTCGAAGCGCGCAGCGGCATACCCTGCCTGGTGCTGGTGCCGGAAACGCCGCTGCGGCTGGACGACGCCAAGGCGGTGGGCCTGTTCCGGGTATTGCAGGAGGCGCTGACCAATGTGATGCGCCATGCCGAGGCTCACACGGTGACGCTGCATTTGCAGGCGCAGCCGGGCGAGCTGACACTGAGCATTGTCGATGACGGCAAGGGCTTCGAGCGGCGGCCGGGGGAGGCGGGCAGTTCCTACGGCCTGGTGGGCATGCGCGAGCGCCTGCTGATGTTCGGCGGCAGCCTGGAGATCGCCAGCGCGCCGGGGCAAGGCTGCAGTTTGACGGCCCGGCTGCCCTTGCGGCCGGATGAAGGGGAGGAGAAGACATGATTCGAGTGATTGTGGCGGAAGACCACACCATCGTGCGCGAAGGCATCAAGCAGCTGATCGGCCTGGCCGACGATTTGCAAGTGGTCGGCGAAGCCGCCAACGGCGGCGCGGTGTTCGACGCCTTGCGCGCCGCGGCCTGCGATGTGTTGCTGCTGGATATTTCGATGCCGGGCCTCAGCGGCCTGGACGTGATTCCGCGTTTGCGGGGGCTGGCGCAAGCGCCGGCCATCCTGGTGCTGTCCATGCACGACGAGGTGCAGATGGCGGCGCGCGCGCTCAAGGCCGGCGCCGCCGGCTACGCCACCAAGGACAGCGACCCGGCGCTGCTGCTGACCGCGATCCGCAAGGTGGCCGGCGGCGGCCGCTACATCGATCCGCAGCTGGCGGACCGGCTGGTGTTCGAGGTCAATCTCAGCGACGAGCGTCCGCCGCACGCCCAGCTGTCCGAGCGCGAGTTCCAGGTGTTCCAGCGGCTGGCGCAGGGCGCCAACGTCAACGAGGTGGCGCAGTTGCTGGCGATCAGCGCCAAGACCGTCAGCACCCACAAAGTCAGGCTGATGCAGAAGCTGCGCGCGCAGTCGCTGGCGGACCTGGTGCGTTACGCGATCGAGCACCAATTGTTTTAACGCCCGGCCTGCTGCGGCGCACTAAGAATTTCCCTATAGCGAGCGCCGTTTATCCCGACGGCAAAATCCGCTGCTCGCCGATGGCGAGCGCGCGCCGCGCTCCCTAGCATGGTTGGCGTACGCATTCACTTTCAGGTGCCGCCGCCATGTCCGCAGCCAACGATGTGCTTGTCCGCTTCCTCGACATCCAGAAAAGCTATGACGGCGAGAACCTCATCGTCAAAAACCTGAATCTGGATATCCGCCAGGGCGAATTCCTCACCCTGCTGGGGCCGTCCGGCTCCGGCAAGACCACCAGCCTGATGATGCTGGCCGGCTTCGAAACCCCCACCGGCGGCGAAATCCAGCTGGCCGGCCGTTCCATCAATCGGGTGCCGCCGCACAAGCGCAACATCGGCATGGTGTTCCAGAACTACGCCTTGTTTCCGCACATGACGGTGGCGGAAAACCTGGCTTTTCCGCTGTCGGTGCGCGGCGTGTCCAAGACGGACATCCAGGACAAGGTCAAGCGGGCGCTGGCCATGGTGCAGCTGGACGCCTTCGCCGGCCGCTATCCGGGCCAGATGTCCGGCGGCCAGCAGCAGCGGGTGGCGCTGGCGCGCGCCTTGGTGTTCGAGCCGCAGCTGGTGTTGATGGACGAGCCGCTGGGCGCGCTGGACAAGCAATTGCGAGAACACATGCAGATGGAGATCAAGCATCTGCACCAGCGCCTGGGCGTGACCGTGGTCTACGTCACCCATGACCAGGGCGAGGCGCTGACCATGTCGGACCGGGTGGCGGTGTTCCACCAGGGCGAAATCCAGCAGGTCGACGCGCCGGCCCAGCTTTACGAGCGGCCGGGCAACGCCTTCGTCGCCAACTTCATCGGCGAGAACAACCGGCTGCAAGGCACTTTGCTGAGCCAGGACGGCGAGCGCTGCCTGGTGGAGCTGGAGCGCGGCGAGCGGGTGGCGGCGCTGGCGGTGAAAGTGGGCGAGACCGGCAGCCGGGTGTCGTTGTCGGTGCGGCCGGAGCGCGTGCATCTGAACGCGCGCAGCGAGGCCTGCGCCAACCGTTTTTCCGGCCGGGTGGCGGAATTCATCTACCTGGGCGATCACGTGCGGGTGCGGCTGGAGGCCTGCGGCCGCGCCGATTTCTACGTCAAGCAGCCCATCGCCGACCTCGACCCGCAGCTGGCGGTGGGCGACGTGGTGCCGCTGGGCTGGCAAGTGGAGCACGCGCGGGCGCTGGACGCGCTGGCGCTGCAGGAATAAGCCGGCCTTCCTCGTCGGTTCTTAGAACGTGTTTACGATCTCGCGAGCTAAGGCGAGACAAGGCGAAAACGGCTGAGAAAGCGGAATGTACGAGTGGTACATGAGCATTTCGAAGGTGTTTTCAACGCCGTATCGCCAACGCGTAGCAGATCGTAATCAGGTTCTTATCGCGGCGGCTCCTCCGTTCCGCCGCCCACGCGCAGGAGAGTGATGATGACACGCTGTAGTTACGCCTTGCCGGCCGCGGCCGTATTGATCGCCGGCCTGGCCGGCGGCGCCCAGGCCCGGGATTTGACCGTGATTTCCTTTGGAGGCGCCAGCAAGGTGGCGCAGGCCAAGGCCTATTACCAGCCGTTTCAGCAAGCCACCGGCATCAAAATCCTGGCCGGCGAGTACAACGGCGAAATGGCCAAGCTCAAGGCGATGGTGGACACCAAGAGCGTGTCCTGGGACGTGCTGGAAGTGGAGTCGCCGGAGCTGGCGCGCGGCTGCGACGAAGGGCTGTTCGAGCGGCTGGACTACGCGCGCATCGGCAATAAGGCGGATTTTCTGCCGGGCGCGGCCCAAGCCTGTGGCATCGGCACCCTGGTCTGGTCCACCGCCTTGGCCTACAACGCCGACAAGCTCAAGACCGCGCCGCGCAACTGGGCGGACTTCTGGGACGTGAAGCGCTACCCCGGCAAGCGCGGCATGCGCAAGGGCGCCAAATATACGCTGGAAATCGCGCTGCTGGCCGACGGCGTTGCCGCCAAGGACGTGTATCGCACCCTGGCCACGCCGGCCGGCGTGGAGCGCGCCTTCAAGAAGCTGGCCCAGCTCAAGCCGCACATCCAGTGGTGGGAGGCCGGCGCGCAGCCGCCGCAATACCTGGCCTCCGGCGATGTGGTGATGAGCTCGGCCTACAACGGCCGCATCGCCGCGGCGCAAAAAGAGGGCAAGAAGCTGACCATCGTCTGGGACGGCAGCCTGTACGACTTCGATTCCTGGGCCATTCCCAAAGGCTCGCCCAACAAGGACGCCGCTTACCGCTTCATCGCCTTCGCCAGCAAGCCGGAAAACCAGAAAGTCTATTCGCAAAATATCAGCTACGGCCCCAGCAACAAGAAGGCGTTGTCGCTGCTGGATAAGTCGGAATTGTCGGAGCTGCCTACCGCGCCGCAGAACCTGAAGAACGCGCTGAAGGTGGATATGGAGTTTTGGGCCGATCACGGCGAAAGCCTGGAGCAGCGCTTCAACGCTTGGGCCCTGCGCTGAGCGTCGGTTTTAAGAACCTGTTTGCGATCTGCTGCGCGTCGGCGATACGGCGTTGAAAACCTCTTCGAAATGCTCATGTACCACCTGTACATTCCGCTTTCTCAGCCGTTTTCGCCTTGTCTCACCTTAGCTCGCGAGATCGTAAACACGTTCTAAGAGCGGCTAACAAAAGTCAGTTTCACGTCTGAGGCAAGGCGCGCCGACGCAGGCAGTACTTGAGTACGGCAAGTCGGCGCAACGCAGCATCAGGAGTTTTGTTCGCCGCTCTAAAAGCCACGCCGGCCTGACCGGCGTCACGATGCAGTCAACAAGGAGAATGAGGATGGCAGTGAAACAAAAATTCATGCTGCTGGGCGCGGCGCTGGCCTTGGCCGGCGCGGCTTCGGCCAAGGATTTGACGGTGATTTCCTACGGCGGCGCCAATAAGGACGCCCAGGCCAAGGCCTACTACGCGCCATTCCAGAAGAGCGCCGGGCTCAAGCTGGTCAGCGGCGAGTACAACGGCGAAATGGCCAAGCTCAAGGCGATGGTGGACACCAAGAGCGTGTCCTGGGATGTGCTGGAAGTGGAATCGCCGGAACTGGTGCGCGGCTGCGACGAGGGCCTGCTGGAACGGCTGGACTACGCGCGCATCGGCAATAAGGCGGACTTCGTGCCCGGCGCGGCCCAGCCCTGCGGCATCGGCATCTTCGTCTGGTCCACCGCGCTGGCCTACAACGCCGACAAGCTGAAGACCGCGCCGGCGGGCTGGAAGGATTTCTGGGACGTGAAGAAATTCCCCGGCAAGCGCGGCTTGCGCAAGGGCGCCAAGGGCACGCTGGAGATCGCGCTGCTGGCTGACGGCGTGGCGGCCAAGGATGTCTATCCGGCGCTGGGCACCGCGGCCGGCGTGGACCGCGCCTTCAAGAAGCTGGACCAGATCAAGCCCTATCTGCAGTGGTGGGAGGCCGGCGCCCAGCCGCCGCAATACCTGGCCTCCGGCGATGTGGTGATGAGCTCCGCCTTCAACGGCCGCATCGCGGTGGCGCGCAAGGAGGGTAAGAACCTGAAAGTGGTGTGGAACGGCAACCTCTACGACTTCGACTACTGGTCGATTCCCAAGGGCACGCCCAAGCGCGATCAGGCCTACCAGTTCATCGCCTTCGCCAGCAAACCGGAAAACCAGAAGGTCTATTCGCAGAACATCGCCTACGGCCCCAGCAATAAGCGGGCGATTCCGCTGCTGGACAAGAGCGAGCTGCCGGATCTGCCCACCGCGCCGCAGAACATCAAGGACGCGCTGAAGATCAATCTGGAATTCTGGGCCGACCACGCCGAGAGCCTGGAGCAGCGTTTCAACGCCTGGGCGGCTAAGTAAGCGCTCGTCCTTCATTTAGCGGAGGCCGCCTTTCGGCGGCCGTTTTGACGGAGTCCAAGCCATGACCGCTTCCTCGGTATCTCATTCCCGCGCGTCCGCGCCGGCCCCGCTGCCTCTGAAGGCACGGCTGGCCCGGGCGGAGCGGCTGGGCAAGCTCAAGTCGCTGGCGCTGGTGTCGCCGCTGCTGTTGTTCCTGTTGCTGACCTTCATCGTGCCCATCGGCGCGCTGCTGCTGCGTAGCGTCGACAATCCCGAGGTGGCGGGCACGCTGCCGCGGACGGTACAGGCGCTGGCGGCTTGGGACGGCAAGTCGCTGCCGCCGGAAGCGGCCTACCGCGCGCTCGTCGACGATGTGCGGCTGGCCGGCGAACAACAGACGCTGGGCGACTTGGGCAAGCGGCTGAACATGGAAGTGCCCGGCTATCGCAGCCTGTTGGGCAAAACCGCGCGCGCCTTGCCGCTGGAGCCGGCGCCGTCTTCGTTCAAGCAGGCGTTGACCGAGCTGGACGAGCGCTGGGGCGATCCGGCCTATTGGCTGGCGATACGCCGCAACCAGTCCGTCTATACCCCTTACTATCTGCTGGCGGCGCTGGATCACCGCATCGACGACCTGGGCGAGCTCAGCCGCGCGATGCCGGATCAGGGCATTTACCTGAGCGTGTTCGCCCGCACCTTCTGGATGAGCCTGGTGGTGACCGCGCTATGCCTGCTGCTGGCCTATCCGCTGGCTTATCTGCTGGCCAGCCTGCCCACGCGCCGCAGCAATCTGCTGATGATCATGGTGCTGCTGCCGTTCTGGACCTCGGTGCTGGTGCGGGTGGCGGCCTGGATCGTGCTGCTGCAGTCCGGAGGCCTGATCAACGCCGCCTTGCTGAGCCTGGGCCTGATCGAGCAGCCGCTGCAACTGGTGTTCAACCGCGTCGGCGTCTACATCGCCATGGTGCACATCCTGCTGCCCTTCATGATTCTGCCCATCTACAGCGTGATGAAGGGCATCTCGCCCAGCTATCTGCGCGCGGCGATCTCGCTGGGCTGCCATCCCTTCGCCAGCTTCTGGCGGGTGTACGCGCCGCAGACCGTGGCCGGCGTCGGCGCCGGCTGTCTGCTGGTGTTCATCCTGTCCATCGGCTACTACATCACCCCGGCCTTGCTGGGCAGCCCCAATGACCAGATGGTCAGCTATTTCGTCGCCTTCTACACCAACACCACCATCAACTGGGGCATGGCCACCGCGCTGGGCGGCTTGCTGCTGGCGGCCACCTTGCTGCTGTACGCGGTTTACCACCGCCTGGTGGGCAGCGAGCGGCTGCGGCTGGGCTGAAGCGCAGCCTGGATAGCCGCTTGGACCAAACCGATACTGGAGAGCCAAACCGATGCCAAGCCATCACACCTTGCCGGAAGAACGTTTGTGGTTTTACCTGCACCGCCTGCTGAGCGGCCTGACGCTGCTGTTCCTGGTGCTGCCGGTGCTGGTGATCATCCCGCTGTCCTTCAACGGCAGCGCCTTCCTGGTCTACCCGCTCAACGGCTTTTCCCTGCGCTGGTACCAGGAGTTCTTCTCCTCGGCGGAGTGGATGCGCGCCTTGCAGAACAGCCTGATCGTCGCGCCGCTGGCCACCGTGCTGGCGATGACGCTGGGCACGCTGGCTGCCATCGGCCTGACCCGCGCCGAGTTTCCCGGCAAGGGCCTGCTGATGGCGGTGCTGATCTCGCCGATGGTGGTGCCGGTGGTGATCGTCGGCGTGGCCGGCTATCTGTTCTTCGCGCCCTTGGGCATGGACAACAGCTATCTGACGCTGGTGTTGATGCACGCGGCGCTGGGCGTGCCCTTCGTGGTGATCACCGTCAGCGCCACGCTGCAGGGCTTCAACCGCAACCTGGTGCGCGCCGCCGCCAGCCTGGGCGCGTCGCCGCTGCGGGTTTTCTTCAAGGTGACCCTGCCGCTGATCGCGCCGGGGGTGATCTCCGGCGCGCTGTTCGCCTTCGGCACGTCCTTTGACGAGGTGGTGGTGACGCTGTTCGTCGCCGGGCCGGGCCAGACGACGCTGCCGCGGGCGATGTTCAGCGGCATCCGCGAAAACCTCAGCCCCGCCATCGCCGCGGCGGCCACGCTGTTGATCGGTTTCTCGGTGCTGATGCTGCTGACGCTGGAGTGGTTGCGCGGCCGTTCCGAGCGCTTGCGCAGCCGGCCGGCCGGTTGAGATGGGCTTGGCCCTACTTTGGGAGGGGTTGAAATTCGGCCAGTGTGCCGCACACTAGCGGAGTCACTCACCCCTGAACCCAAATAAGGAATTCCCACATGGCTACCGTTACTCTGCGCGGCAATCCGGTTGAAGTGGCCGGCGCGCTGCCGGCCAAGGGCCAGCAAGCTCCGGCGCTGACCCTGACCTCCGCCGACCTGGCCGAAGTCAAACTGGACAACTACGCCGGCAAGAACAAGGTGCTGAACATTTTCCCGAGCGTGGACACCCCCACCTGCGCGATGTCGGTGCGCAAGTTCAACGAACGCGCCGCCAAGCTGGCCGACACCGTGGTGCTGTGCGTGTCCGCCGACCTGCCGTTCGCGCAGAAGCGCTTCTGCGGCGCCGAGGGCATCGACAATGTGGTGACCCTGTCCACCTTCCGCAATCCGCAGTTCGCCGCCGACTACGGCGTCAAGCTGGCCTCCGGCCCGCTGGCCGGCCTGACCGCCCGCGCGGTGGTGGTGCTGGACAAGGACAACAAGGTGCTGCACAGCGAGCTGGTGGCCGAGATCGGCGAAGAGCCGAACTACGACGCCGCGCTGGCCGCGCTGTAAGCTGCGTCCGCAAATCAAACCCGCCGGTGCGAACCGGCGGGTTTTTTTGCGCCCGGCGCGGACGCCGAAGCCGGCCGGCGGGCGCGGGCTTGCCCCGCAAGGCAAGCCCTTCCAGGGCATGCGCAACTCAGCGGCTCGACGCGCCGCCGCCAGGGCAAAATAATCCTATAGTGGAGCCATCACCGCGGCTTTGACGTTTATTTTCAAAAGATTCGACCTTGAGCCCTACGACGCGGGCGCGGCTTAACGGCCAAGCTGTCATGCCGCCGCATGCTCACACCAGATAGCGCCATGCTCGCACGACGGAACCCGGCTGGAGGACATATGGCTAAGCGGCTGCTCTTTACCCTCTTATTGCTGGGGGGCGCGCCAAGTTGCTTGGCGGAGCAGGCCCTGTCCTTGCAGTATCGAGACAAACCGCCCTACAGCTATAGCCAAAATGGAAAACCGGCCGGTTTTTTATTGGAGCGGACCATTGAAATCTTGCACCGCGCGGCCGTGCCGGCGGAGTTTGAAGAAGTGCCCGCCAAGCGCATTCTCAGCAATATCCAAGCCAATAAGAAACTGATTTGCTCCCCAGGCTGGTATAAAACGCCGGAGCGCGAGGCCTTTGCGCTGTTTTCCTCGGCCATTCACCAAGACAAGCCGCACCTGGTGTTGGCCAATATCAAATCCGCAAAAAATATCCAAAAATTCAGCACGCTAAAAGCGCTGTTCGCCAGCCCTGAATTCAAGCTGGGCAAAGTGGCGGGCGTTTCCTATGGCCCTGAATTGGATGCGATGATTGATCATGCGACTGCCGCGGTGATGGATTCGACGGTGACGCCGGGCGAGCTGGCCCAGATGATCGTCTCTCAGCGCGCCGACTATATGCTGATTGACGTCGAGGACTATAAATACCTGCTGCAGAAAAAAGAACTCGATGCAAAAAGATTGGCGATCTTGTCTTTCAAAGACATTCCCGAGGGGCTCAAGCGCTACATCATGTGTAGCAAGCAGGCCAGTCCCGAACTGATGCAGCGCATCAATCAATCCATACTGCTTGCTCCCTGATCGAGCCTAGCGTTGACGCGCGGCTATCCCGCCATCCCCAATGCCTTGACGCCCTCCGCCAGCCTGTTTAGGCTTGGTTCCGCGTCGTGCCCAATACACGACGCAGGGCTGGCAAGCCCATAACTGACTTTCCCGCAGACACAACGGTCCGCTTTGGCACCGTTACGTCTGCTGCCACGCCGTACCCATTCGGGGCGGGCCGTGGCAGGGAATCCGAAAGGATTGCCGGTCACTGGAAAGTCAGCCGGTCTTGCCACCTTGTCACGTGCCTGTCCTAGCCTCGCCTGGGCAGGTTTCCAAAGCTGACATGGAGACCACGATGACCTTTTCTACTTTTCCCCCCGCCATGCCGCCGCCCGCCTGTCCCCATTGCGCAGGCCAACAATCCACGCCCGCCGCAGTGCCGGTGATGGAGCAGCTGCACCTTTGTTCCCAGCGCTTGCCCGCCGTTGCCGGCGATATGACGCTGCTGGGCGAACTGGGCCAGCAGTTGAACCATTGCTATGTCGAACTGGACACCGCCCTGCTGCGCGGCGTGATGGACATGCGCGCCGCCCACACGGGCTTATTGGCCTTGATCACCCTGTTGGAACGCCGCGACGAGCCGCTGTTGTTTACCAGCGAGGACGCACTGGCCTTGCTGGAACCGATACAGCAACGCTTGAAACAGGGGCTGGAACACTTTAACGGCGTGCTGTGATGGCCATTAGGGAGAGCATTGCCATGATGAAGCTGCTGATCCAGCATAACCAGGCTCTCAAGCGCGCCGCCCGTTTGATCATTGCTTATGAGATGCGCCTGGGGGTGATTTCTCTGGCGGAGAACAACCCAATCCATCCGGCCAACACCGAAGACATCCATCAGGAAATCAATCAGGCGTTGACGGCTTTCCACCTTTGGCGCAAATGGCGTGGCGAGCACGAGCCTGCCCGCGCGGCTTTATTGGAGATGTGGGCGTCCGGGAAGTGGACCAACCGCGATACCTGTGTGCGGCAGTGTTATCGCCTGGCGGGGTTCAAGAATATGGTCACTGCCCGTCAGGCGCTGGTGGGCGCGCCGGCGCCTTTAGTCGTCCGGAGCCAGCCCGCCCCATGGGTGAAGCTGTAGGCGATATCGGCAAGGCGAGTCCTCATCCGCGCAGCGAGTGCTATGGAGCGTCCTCGCTCACTGCCGGGCTTGTAGATGGCACAGGCTGCCATACAGCTCCAGCAGGCGGGCGTACTCCTTGGCGTCGTAGAACTGGCAGCCGCCGCGGCCAAACTCCTTGGCCACTTCCAGCGCAAATTTCACCGCCAGCGCGATATCGGTTTCATGGCTGGCGCCGGTGCCGCTGCCAGGCACGATGGTTTCGGCGCAGATGGCGACGCCGACGACGGGAGCCGCCGTCGCGGTGGCGGGTTGCAAGATGCTGTTCAAATGGTAGACGCCGTTGCCGTAAGGCGTGATGTCCTGGGTGGTGATGGGAAAGGTCACCGCCCGGCGGCCGCTGCTGCTTTCCATGATCCGCAGCAGGTCCTCGGCCACGCGCAGGATATAGCCTTCCTTGACGGTGGGGGAGATCGCATAGCCCTTGTGGTTGAGAATGCGGTTGCCCTTGCTGGTGTCTATCGACAGCACGGCGTCCGCTTCGGCCGCCACCTCGTAGCGGTTCATCGTGGCGTCGTCTACCGGCGCGTCCATGAAATCCACCGGCTGGCGCGGCAGGATGGGGGCGTCGGGACAGATATGAGTGGTGACGATCACATCGCCCGCCAGTTGATCTCCGTTGCGCCGCATCTGCGCCAGCTTCAGCGCGCAGGCGACGGCGGCGACGGCTCCGTCGCCATCGGACACCAGACCAATGCGGCCGGGGCGGGCGCCGATGCCGCCCAGGCGGCCGACGATGCCCAATGTGGGGGCGGTGCCGCCGACGCTTTTGCCCTGGGCGCCGGGGAGGTCGATGCGGACGAAGTCAGTGCCGCCCTTGGCGCCCTGGACGCGCGTGCTGACGGCGCGGACGCCGGGATCGGCGGCGAACAGTTCGACGATGTCCCGGCCGCCCACCTTGGCGCTATCCAGCAGCTCAAATGCTTGTAGGGTTTGTTGCAAGCTCATGCCATGTCTCCTTGTCTGGTGTCGCAGATATTCGCCGCCGGTGAGCGCGCGAGCCGGTCCTCAGCGTTTGCCGGGCGTGGTGAATAGGGAGCCGAAGAAGCTGGCGAGCGCGTCGCCGGCGATGAAGCCGGCGGCGATCACTTCCATCGGCGGTCGGGCTGCCTCCCCCCAGCGGCGGTGGATGAAGAGGCGCAAGGCGATGCCGAGCAGCACCGCCCAGCCCGCGGCCGCGCTGTTGATCAGCAGGCCGGTGGAGAGCAGCACGCCGAGTTGGCGGCGGGGGCCGCCCAGCCATTGGATGAGAGCGCCGGGAATAGCCCACAGGCCCAGGGAGTAGGCCAGGTTTGTCTGGCTGCCGGCGGCGATGGTCTTGGCGAACACCCGCGCGGCGGGCGGTAGCAGATCCTGGGCGAAATAGCCGGTGTGGACCAGCCAGACAACCGGGATGGCGATGATAAAGGCGGCCATGGCGGCGCACATCTGCACGCGCCGTCCATGCAGCTCCGCCGCCAGGTCCCGGCCGTGGCCGCGCAGGATGAAACCGGCTTTCAGGTCGAAGCCCATGTCGGCGAAGGCCGGACCGGTGGCGGCGGTGAAGCCGGTCAACAGGCAGAGCGCCAACGGGGGAAAACCGAGCAAGATGCCGATGATCAAGGTGATCAGCGCCACCGCGAATGCCGGAAACCAGCCGGAGTGCATGGCGGCGATGCCCACGATCAGTTCGTGGGCGAAGGCGGCGAATGCGGCGTAGAGCACGAACAGCAGCAGCATGGGCAGCGCCATCTCGCTCCACAGGCCGCCAGCCAGCGCCAGCAGCATGGAGATCAGCAGATAGCCGACGGCGCCCAGGCCCAAGGCGTGACGCACCTCGCGGTCCGGGGTGGCGGCGCGGCCGCTATCGGCCTGCTTGCCGCGGATCGCGCTGGCCACTTGGAATAAGGCGACCAGGCCGGCGCCCACCATTACGCCGTGCGGCAGGTAGTGGGCGTTGAGGTCGAGGCCGGCGATGGGTTCGGCGTAGGCGCGCAGCAGCAGGCCTAGGCCGAACATGCTCAGCGCCCAGATATTGCCGATGAAGGCGGTGCCAAAGGCCGCCATCGGTATGTTGAGCAGGGCGCCGACGATGCCGGTGCTCATGCCGGCCAGCAGCAGGCGCGCGTTGCGGCCGCCCCGGTCCCCGGCGAGGATGGCCTCGGCGGTGGCGGTGCCTATCGGCCAGGCGTTGCCGGCCGGGAAGACCCGGGTGTCGAACATGAGGTAGAGCAGATAGCCGTCCAACAGCATGGCGGCGGCCACGCCGCAGAACATAGGCAGGATCAGCTCGGGCATGCCCATGGCCCAAGGCACCGCGATGGGCATGAGCAGGCTGTTGGCGGCGCCGAAGGTGGCGGAGGAGATTACGGTCTGCGCCAGGTTCTGGGTATGAATGGAACGGTAAGGCCGGAATACGCGCCAGGGCAGCCGCGACAGCAGCATCGCCAGCAGCGCGCCAATGATGGAGGTGCTGGGCGTGATGCCCAGGGTGCTCAGCAACTGGATGCCGATGATGGCGCCCAGGATGGCGAGCGCAAGCAGCATGGCCAGGGTGGCGATGCCCGTGACCGGTTTGTCCTCTTGCATGGCGTGACCTCCTGATTGGCTTGCGGCGCGGCAGGCTGCGCTCTGTGAGAAAGTTAACTTGCAAACTAAAAGGGCGGCGTCAGCGGTGTCAAGCGGCCTTGGTCGGCCCGGCCTGAGCGCTGCCGGTGTTTTGCGGTGAGCAAAAATAGCGGCGCAAGATGCGCCGCTAGGCGGAATGGGGCTGGCCCATCGCTATCCGTGAAGCGGAGTTGAATCCAGCAAGGCTGGAGGGAGGTTTAGAGCCGCTAACAAAACCGCGCAGCCTATCTGAGCCAAGGCGCGCCGACGCAGGCAGTACTTGAGTACGACAAATCGACGCAATGCAGGATCAGGGGTTTTGTTAGCGGGTCTTAGTACGGCTTATTGGGCAGGAACTTGCCGTCCAGTGTAATCACCGCGCGCTCGCCGCCGTCCGGGTCTTCCACTTTGCGGATGTCCAGCTTGAAGTTGATGGCGCTGATGATGCCGTCGCCAAACTTCTCGTGCACCAGCGCCTTCAGCGTGGTGCCGTAGATCTGGATCATTTCATAGAAGCGGTAAATGGTGGGATCGGTGGGAATGCCGCCGGGAATGCTGCCGCGCAAGGGAATGGTTTGCAGCTGCAAGGCGTCGGCCGCGTTCAGGCCCAGCCGTTGGCAGACCAGCTCCGCGGCGGGTTTGGGCAGCGCATGCTGACCCAGCACGGCAGCGGTGACATAGGCCAGGCTGAGGCCGGTGTCGGCCGCCACTTGCTCCCAGCTCAGGTCTTTCAAGGCCTTGGCGGCGAGGGCGCGGGCAGTCAGTTCTATACGGAGATCCTGATTGATATTGGAGTGTTGCATGGGATGGTCCTTTCTTTGGGTTTGCGGGAGACGCGCCGCTTTCAGGCGGCGCGGGTCAGCGGAAAATCCGCTAGGGAAACAAAGCGCTGGCTGGCGTGGTCCAGGGCCAGGACGGCGCCGGTTTCGATGTCGTAGACCCAGCCGTGCAGGGTCAGCCGGCCCTGGCGCATCGCCAGCGCCACCGAGGGATGGGTTTTGAGGTTGGCCAGCTGGGCGACGACGTTTTCCCTGACCATGTCGTCCAGCTGCTGGCGGGCGTTGTCGTGCCGGCGCGCCGCGTTGACCACTTTGGCGGAGTCGGCATGGCGCAACCAGCCGGCCACCGCTGGCAGATGGTCCAGGCAATGGCCGTTGGCGATCGCCGTCATCGCGCCGCAGTCGGAGTGGCCGCAGACCACGATGTCGGCGACGCCCAGCGCGGCTACCGCGTATTCCACCGAGGCGGTGACGCCGCCCGGTTCCGGCCCGTAGCAGGGAACGATGTTGCCGGCGTTGCGGATCACGAATAGCCCGCCGGGTTCTTGTTGCGTCAGCAGTTCCGGCACCACGCGGCTGTCCGAGCAGGTGATGAACAGTGCGCCGGGGGCCTGGCTGTCGGCCAGTTGGCGGAATAGCGCTGAACGCTGGGGATAGGCTTCCTGTTGGAATTTCAGAAAGCCGTCGATGAGGGCTTGCATGGCTTGCTCCTTGGCGGGGAAGGGATGTGCCAAGGATGAGGCTTTTTTTCTATAGGGTCCAAGACCGATATAGAATGATTTCCATAATTATTTCCTATAGTTTGGGCGCATGATTCTTCGACATATCCGTTACCTGCAGGCTGTCGTCGAGCACGGCAACTTCACCCGGGCAGCCGAAGCGCTGCATGTCTCGCAGCCCACGCTGTCGCAGCAGATCAAGCAATTGGAAGAGACGGTGGGCGCGCAGTTGCTGGACCGCGGCGGGCGGACGGTGCGGCCAACCGACGCCGGCGCCGCTTATTTGGAATACGCGCGCCGCGCCTTGCGCGAGTTGGAGGCGGCGCGGCGAGCCACCCGGGATGTCGGCGATTTGTCGCGCGGCAGTTTGCGGCTGGCGATGACGCCGACTTTCGCCAGTTACTTGTTGGGGCCGCTGGCGGCGCGGCTGCGCAGCCTCTACCCCGGCATAGAACTATGCGTGCGCGAGGCGACGCTGGATGCCATCGAGCTGGCTTTGCTGGAGGACGAGATCGACGCGGGGATCGCTTTCGATCAGACGCGCGCGGCGGAGATCGACGCGAGGCCGCTGTTCTGCGAAACCCTGGCCGTAGTGGTGGGCGAGGGCCACCCATGGCGACGACAGGCGGAAGCGGTGGACGCCGAGGCTTTGGCGCAGACGCCCTGGGCGCTGTTGAGCGCGGATTTCGCCACCCGCGGCCATATCGATCGCTATTTCCGGGATCTGGGCCTAAAGCCGCGGATCGCGGCGCAGGCCAACAGCATCGGCGCGGTGATGGAAATCGTCCGCCACAGCGATTGCGCCACCATTCTGCCGAGGGCGATCACGCGGCGGCATCCGGAGCTGGGGGCAGTGGGATTGCAAACACCGTTGCCGGCGCGCACGGCGGCGGTTCTGACGCGCAAGGCCGCGTATCGCAGCGCCGCTTTGCGGGCGTTTCTGCCGGTGCTGGATGCTTTGGGAGAGGAGTTGGAAGCCGAGGACGGCGCGAGGCCGCCCGCGGCGGGAGCCGGCTGAGCGGCTCCCGGGAGAGGTTTAGGCTTGCTGGCCGGCCAGCTTGCCGCGCGCAGCGCTCTCGGCGGCTTCCATATTGGCTACCGCGTGGGCGTCATGCTCGGCGTCCAGATAACGCGTGCGCCAGCCGCTGTTGACGCCCCAGTAGTAAAAGGCCAGAGATACCACCGCCACCACCGCCATGTCGGGGCCGTAGGGCAACAGGCCGATGCCGCCGAAGTCCTGGCTGCCGATGTAGGACAGCAGCGCCATCGTCGGCAGGTAGAGCACCATCCACAGCGCGCCTTTCAGTTCGCGGCCAAACTCCGGCCAGCCGGCGCGGGCTTGATACCAGAAGTACACCGGCAAGGCGGCCACGATCAGGAAGATGATCTCGCCGGTCAGCGGCCAGCGCGCCCAGTACAGTACCAGGGACGCGCAGACGAAGGCGAACGGCGCGACCACGCCGAGGCCGGCCAGGCGCAGCGGGCGCGGCAGATCGGACGCGCAGCGGCGCAGCGCGGCCACGCTGATGGGGCCGGTCAGGTAGGAAATCACCGTGGCCACCGAGATCACCGCCGCCAGCGTGCCCCAGCCGCGGAAGAAGAACAGGAATACGAAGGAGATTGCCAGGTTGAACCACATCGCCGGACGCGGAATGTGATATAGCGGGTGGATGCGGCCGAAGATCTCCGGCATGGTGCCGTTGCGCTGCATGCCGTAGATCATGCGCGAGGTGGTGGCCATATAGGTGGCGCCGGTGCCGCTGGGGCTGACGAAGGCGTCGAAGTACAGCAGCAGCATCAGCCAGTTCAGGCCCAGCGCCATCGCCAGCTGGGCGAAGGGCGAGCTGAAGTTCAGACCCTGCCAGCCGTGGGCCAGGTCCGCCGGCGACAGCGCGCCGATGAAGGCCACTTGCAGCGCCACGTAGATCACCGCCGCCAGCAGGATGGAACCCACCACGCCGAAGGGCACGCTCTTGCCCGGGTTGCGGGCCTCGCCGGCCAGGTTGATCGGGCTTTGGAAGCCGTTGAAGCTGAACACGATGCCGCTGGTGGCCACCGCCGTCATCACGCTGGCCCAACCAAACGGCGCGAAGCCGCCCGGGGTGTCGCCGCCCAGGTTGCCGGGGTGGAAGCCGCTGTAGATCAGCGCGCCCACGGTCAGCGCCGGCACGATCACCTTGAAGATGGTGATGGCGCTATTGGCCTTGGCGAACAGGCGCACGCCCCAGTAGTTGAGCAGGAAGTAGACGATGACCAGCAGCGCGGCCAGCATCAGGCCGGGCGGGGTCAGTTCGCCGTTGGAAAACAGGTGTTGAGCCCAGGCGTAAGGCCAGGAGCTCATGTATTGCACCGAGGCTTCGGCCTCGATCGGGATCACCGACACGATGGCGATCCAGTTGGCCCAGCCGGCGATGAAGCCGAGCAGGGAGCCGTGGGAGTAGCGGGCGTAACGCACCATGCCGCCGCTTTCCGGGAACATGGCGCCCAGTTCCGCGTAGCTGAGGGCGATGGAGAGAATGATCACCATGCCGACTATCCAGGCGACGATGGCGGCTGGGCCGGCGATCTGGGCGGCGTGGGCGGCGCCGAACAGCCAGCCGGAGCCGATGATGGAGCCCAGGCCGGTCAGCATCAGGGCGACGGGGCCGATATGGCGGGAGTGTTGCTGTGTCAAAGGTATCTCCTGTCTGAAAACCCGACGGCCCGGTAGAGTCAGTCCCGGACGCGGCGGGCAAGCGATGGGGACAAGTTCCGGCCACGACGCGCTCGCCCGGCCGTCCGGGGCGGAGGGCATGGCATGGAGAATGACGGCGTGCTGGATGCGTCGGCGCGGAGGGCGCCGGCGAGCTTGTCCCGGATGCCGGGTGGGCCCGGTCTAATGTGCTCTTTTATAAGAGGGGGCTAATCTACCTTTGCTTTTCATTACGGTATGTAACGAAATGTACTCGCTAGCTTATTTCAAGCATGACAAAAGATTGAAAGTGGCGAGGAAATGGGTGATCTATTGCGTGTTTAGGCGAATGGCAAGGGTTTAAATTGAATAAATGCTCTAGGCGTGATCCGGCGGCAATTTTCTGCCTAATTGACGCCGGCGCGGCGGCTAAGCCGGTTGTTGCAGCAGCCGCCAATCGGTTGCCGCAGCGGAAGGCGCTGGCTCGGCGTCCGGCGCGTCGATGCGGAACCAACTCAGGGTCTGATTCAAATCCTGCGCCCCGGCGGCCAAGTGCTGCATCACCGGCGCGGCTTGCTGCATGTGCTGGTCGATGGCGGCGGCGAGGTGAGCCACCTCGTGACCGTGTTGGCGAATATCGCCGCCGGCGCGAGCCTGGGCGGCGCTGTGCTCGCGGATGTCGGCCATCAAGCGATTCAAGCGCTCCAGCCCCGTGTCCACTTGCAGCAGCGCCTGATCCAGCGCCTGTTGCGAGTCCAGCTTGTCGGCGCAGGCGTGGCCGGCTTGCTCCAGCGCGGCGTGCAGCGAGCCGGTGGCGCCCTCCACGCGGCCCAGCGCGTCGAAGATGCTGCCGGTGGCGGCGCGGGTGCGCTCCGACAGTTTGCGTACTTCGTCGGCCACCACGGCGAAGCCGCGGCCGCTTTCGCCTGCGCGCGCGGCCTCGATGGCGGCGTTGAGCGCCAGTAGATTGGTTTGTTCGGCCACGTCGCGGATCAGTCCGCTGACGCCGGCGATGTCGTCCAGGCTGAGTTGGAGCTGGCGCATTTCCGTTTGCGCGCATCCCATAGTGTCGGCAAGCGCCCGCATCGCCTCGGCGTTGAGCCGGCCCAGTTCGCGCGCGCGGCCGGTATCGTCCGCCGCTTGACGAGTGTGGGCGTCCGCCTGTTGCAGATGGCCGGCCACGGTTTGGGCGCTGTCGGCCACCGCGTGGGCCGCCTCGTTGCTGAGCTTGGCCTTGGCGCTTTGCTGGCGGCTGGCGTCGGCCACTTGCAAAGTCAGCAATTGCAGGCGCTGGCAGTCGCCGCCGCTACGGTGGGCGTCGGCTTCCACCTGCCGCAGCAAGTCGCTCAGCTTGTTCAGAAACTGATTCAGGCGGCCGGCGGTGGCGGCCAGCTCGTCGCGGCCCTGGGCCGGTAGCCGCACCGCCAGATTGCCTTCCCCCAGCGCGTCGGCTGAAGCGGCCATCGCCTGCAACTGCCGCTTCAGTCGCCGCGCCAGCGCCAACTGCATCGCCGCCACCACCAGGCTGGCCAGCGCCAGCGGCCCAAGCGTCAGCCAGGCCATGCCTTGCAGTGTGTCCTGCAATTGCGCGGTTTCCTGGGCCAGCCGCCCTTGTTCCTGTGCCTGTTGGCGGTCAAGCAAGGCCGCCAGCGGCTGCAGGCTTTGCTGCCAGGCTTGTTCCGGAATGGACAGCGCGTCCTGAGGCGCGGTCTCGGCAATGGCCAGCGCGCTGCTCAGATTGCGCTCGTAGTCCTGCCACAGCCGGCTCACTGCCTGACGAAAGGGTGCGGCTTCATTGGCGGGCAGGCCGGCGGCGATGTCGCCGGTCAGGCGCGCCACGGCCAGGCTGGTATCCCGCAGCCGCGCAGGACTGTCCGGCAGCAGCGGGTCCAGCCGCGACAGCTGCAACACGCCGGCTTTGAGTTGGTAGAGGCTGGCGCTCAATTGCTGACGCGCGCTGTGGCGGTCCACCGCGCGGGTCAGGCCGCTCAGTTGCTGTCCGGTGAGGATGAGAGCCAGCGCCAGGCTGGCGAGGGTGAAGAAGATGGTCAGCCACAGGCGTTTGGCCAAAGTCATGATGATGTCGTGCGTTGCGATACAGGAGAGTCGCAGTCTAGGCGCGCCGGATGACGGTAGAATGACGTGAAGATGAATTGTCCTGTAGGGAACCATATTGCCGCGACCATTCTTTGCCGACGCTGCGCGACGTTGCGGCTAAAATAGCCGGGTTTGTCATTTAACTTGGTTGTTGGCTTATGACTTTGCTATCCCCGGACCAGTTGGAACAGGAGCTGTGGGCGTCCACGGAACTGCTGCGCGAGCAAGTGGACCTGTACGACTACAAGAACCACGTGTTCGGCCTATTTGTGCTCAAGCGCCTGCACGATGTGTTTGTGGAGAGGGTTCAGGCGCGGGTGGCGGCCGAGGGCATGAGCCGCAAGCGCGCCGAGGGCGTGGTGCAGGAACAGTACGGCGTCTATCCGCAGCACGCGCGCTGGCCCGGCCTGCAAGAGCGCAAGAAAGGCATAGGCGAGGCGCTTGACAAGGCGGTGGCCGCCATCGAGGAACATCACCCGGCGCTGGCCGGCGTGCTCAGCGTTGCGCAATATCAGGGCCACAAGCGTTTGAGCGACGAGGTGCTGCACCCCTTGATGAACCATATCGGCGCGCTGAAGCTGGGCGACGCCGATCTGGAGGACCCGTCCCGTCTGGGCGAGGTCTGCGAAGGGCTGGTGCGCCGCTACGCGGCGGAGTCAGGCAAGCGCGGCGGCGCCTTTTCCACGCCGGCGCCGGTCAGCCAGTTGCTGCTGCGGCTGGCGGAGCTTCAGCCTGGCCAGAGCCTGTACGACCCCAGCTGCGGCGCGGCCGGCACCTTGCTTGACGCCTGGCGCATGATGGGCGCGCGACCGGGCGGCCGCTTGCCGGACGGCCGGGTTGCGCTGGAGTTGTTCGGCCAGGAAAAACTGCCGGCCACTTGGGCGATGGCCAAGCTGTGCGCTTATTTCCACGGCGTGGAGATGAGTCTGGAATTGGGGGACACCCTGGTGGAGCCCAAGCACCTGACCCCGGAAGGCTGGCTGCCTCGCTTCGACCGCATCGTGGCGCAGCTGCCGTTCACGGTGAAAAACTGGTGGACGCCGCTGGAGGCCGAGGTGGTGGAACCGCCGCCCGCCGACGGCAAGAAGCGCCGCCGCAAGCGTCCGGCCGAGCCCAATTACAAGAAGCTGACGGACGAGCATAAGCGCTTTGGCTATGGCATTCCGCCGCGCAGCTTCGGCGATTACGCCTTCGTTCAGCACGTATTGGCCACCTTGAAAGAGGATGGCCGCGCCGCGCTGGTGATGCCGCACGACGTGCTGTTCCGCGACGGCGACGAGGGCCGCATCCGCAACGGCCTGCTGTTTGGCAGCCAAGGCCAGTCCGGCGATCGCATCGAGGGAGTGATCGCCTTGCCGCCGGCCTTGTTCTACGGTTCCGGCATGCCCACCTGCGTGGTGGTGTTGAACAAGAACAAACCGGCGGGCCTGCGCAACAAGGTGATT
The DNA here is from genome assembly GCF_009936155.1 of Chromobacterium haemolyticum. NCBI lineage: Bacteria > Pseudomonadati > Pseudomonadota > Betaproteobacteria > Neisseriales > Chromobacteriaceae > Chromobacterium > Chromobacterium haemolyticum. Next base: position 486,471 of record NZ_AP019312.1, read on the forward strand.
ATTATCGACGCCAGCAAGGAATTCGGCCGCGGCCGGGTGCAGAACACGCTGCGGCAAGAGGACATCGAGCATATTCTACACGCCTACCGCGCCGCGGTGGAGCAGGAGACGGAGGAGCCGGACTATCTGCGCCTGGTGGGGCTGCGCGAGATCAAGCAAGGCCACCGGGGCAATTTGAACGTACAGCGTTACTTCGCCCAGGATGAGGCGGCCGAGATCGTGGACCCCGAGGCTTTGGCCACTGAGCTGGCCGCCTTGCAAGAGCAGGAACAGGCGCTGGACTCGCGGTTGGCGGCCTTCTTCACGGAAGAGCAGGGCTGGCGCGTGGAGGAGGGTGAACTGGAGGGGTGCCTGGCCTTGACGGATGAAAAGCTGGAGTTGCTGTCTTGCCAGTTCGCCGCCAAGCGCAAGCTGCGTCCTAGCGGCATCCAGGCTTTGCTCAACCGCGGCTACGGCACCCGGCGCATGGGCAAGTGGAGTCCGCATCAATCGTTCAAACCGAGTCCGTTGGGGGTGATTCCCGGCAACTGGGAAGTGTGCAAATTGGGAGAGCTGGCCGCGCCGCTGGAGGCCACCGCCGAGGGCGAACTGTTGGAAGTCACCGAGGGCGGCGGCTGGCGCCGTGCAGGAGAGGGCTTGGGCACGGCGCTGCCGCCCAACGCTTTCGCCTTCGATCCGGCGCGTTTGTATCAGGGCGCGCTGGCGCGCAACGCCGACGACGCTCCGGTGCTGACCACGGCGGACCAGAGGGCTTTCGCGCTGGACGAGGCCCGGATCTCGCCGGCTTTCCTGGAGTGCTACCGGCAGTCGGAAGGGTGGCGCTTTTGTCTGGAGCGGCTGGGCGCGGCGGTGGAGGGGGCCGAGTTCGGCTTCGAGGCGCTGGCGGAAATCCCGCTGCCCGTGCCGCCGTTGAGCGAGCAACGCAAGCTAGTGGAGGAATTGACGCGCCAGGACGAGGCCTTGCACGCTCTGCAACAGCGCCTGCTGCAATGGCAGGCGCGACGCGGCGCGTTGTTGGCGCGCTTTTCGTCGGAAGACTAAAGGCCCGCCGGCCGCCGTTGCGACGGCGGCTTATTTTTGCCAGTAGGTTTTGACGTTGACGAACTCGTACAGGCCGAACTCGGACAGCTCGCGGCCATAGCCGGAGGATTTGACGCCGCCGAAAGGCAGGCGCAAGTCCGAGCTGGTGTGGCGGTTGATGAACACGCTGCCGGCTTCGATCTGGCGCGCCAGCGCCCAGGCGCGTTCCTTGTCCGCGCTGTAAATGCTGGCCCCCAGGCCGAATGGAGTGTCGTTGGCAAGCCGCAACGCGTCGGCCTCGTCGCGCGCGCGCAAAATGCCGGCCACCGGGCCAAACACTTCCTCGTGGTAAACGCGGCAATCCGGGTTGACCCGGTCCAGCACCGTGGCCGGGTAGAAGAAGCCGGGGCTGGCCGGCATCTGCCCGCCCAGCCGCAGCTCGGCGCCGTGTGCAACGGCGTCCAGCACTTGGGCGTGCAGCGCTTCGCGCAGATCGGCGCGGGTCAGCGGCGACAAGGTGGTGGCGGGGTGGCGCGGGTCGCCGGCGCGCAGTTTGGCGGCTTCGGCGCAGAAGGCGTCAATGAACGCTTCGGCGATTTCCGGCACCACGATCATGCGCTTGGCCGCATTGCAGCTCTGGCCCGCGTCGCGGAAGCGGGAGTTGGCCGCGTCCTGAGCCGCGGCGGCGACGTCGGCGTCGGCCAGCACGATGAAGGGGTTGCTGCCGCCCAACTCCAGCACGGTCTTTTTCAGGTGGCGACCGGCTAGCGCCGCGATGGCGCGCCCGGTTTGAGTGGAGCCGGTGAAGGCCACCGCGTCGCACTGGCGGATGGCCTCTTCCACTTGATCATGATCTATCCAGGCCACGTCCAGCACGCTCAGGCCCGAGGCGCGCGCCAATTCCAGCAGACGCTGAGTGGATTGCGGAACCGACGGCGCCGGCTTGACTAGGCAGGCGTTGCCGGCCATCAGCGCCGGCACCGCGAAGCGCAGCACCTGCCAGATCGGATAATTCCACGGCATCACCGCCAGCACGGTGCCCAGCGGTTCGAAAGCCACGCCGCTGCGGCTGGCCTGGGTAGGGATTTCCAGCGAGGCCAGCAACTCCGGCGCCAGCTGGGCGTAGTAGCGGATCAACTGGGCGGATTTGTCGATTTCCGCCAGGCATTCGGCGGTGCGTTTGCCCACCTCCAGCGTGACCAGGCCGGCCAGTTCTTCGCGATGGGCCTGCAGTTGATCGGCCAGGCGAAGCAGTTGTCCGGCGCGTTCGGCCACGGTCAGCTCGCGCCACAGGCGCTGCGCCTCGCGCAGTTGGGCGAGAGCGACGGACAGTTGGGTTTCCGGCCAGGCGGCGCGGGTGTAGACGACTTCTCCTGTGGCGGGGTTGCAGCTGGTAAAGGCGGTCATGACGTGCTGTATTGGTATGCAAGCAAAGACACAATGTAGCAAAAATCCCCGGACCCGGGGGTGAGCGTCGTCAATTCCGCGGCGATTTGCTTATTATATTTCTAATTTGAATAAATGGTTAAATTTATAGTTCTTTAGGTTTTATGTGACTTGCTTATAGACTGGTTTGCAATCGCCAAGCAGTGGCGTTGACGGATGGCGGGATTCAGAGGCAAGGCATGATTGAAATAGAGAATTTATACAAACATTACCGGGTGGACGGGCGCGAAGTGCCGGCCTTGGCTGACGTCAGCCTGAAGGTGGCCAAGGGCGAGGTGTTCGGCATCATCGGCCGTTCCGGCGCGGGCAAGAGCACCTTGGTGCGTTGCTTGAACCTGCTGGAGCGCCCGGACCGCGGCGCGGTGCGCTTGGGCGACACGGATCTGACCGCGCTGGACAGCCGGCAATTGCAACTGCGCCGCCAGCGCATCGGCATGGTGTTTCAGCATTTCAATTTGCTGAAGTCGCGCACCGTGGCCGGCAATGTGCGCTTTCCGCTGGAATTGGCCGGCGGCGTGTCCGCGGCCGATATGGACGCCCGCGTCGAAGAACTGCTGGCCTTGGTGGGACTGTCCGGGCATCGCGACAAATACCCGGCGCAATTGTCCGGCGGTCAGAAGCAGCGCGTCGGCATCGCCCGCGCGCTGGCCAATCACCCGGAACTGTTGCTGTGCGACGAGGCGACCTCGGCGCTGGACCCTGAAACCACGGACTCCATTCTGACCTTGCTGGCCGACATCAACCGCCAGCTTGGCCTGACTATTGTGTTGATCACCCATGAGATGCGCGTGATCCGCCAGCTATGCGATCAGGTGGCGGTGCTGGACCACGGCCGCGTGGTGGAGCAGGGGCCGGTGCTGGACGTGTTCCTGCATCCGCAGCACGAGGTGACCCGTGGCCTGCTGGCGGAAACCGGGCTGTATCAGGAAGAGGCGCGCCAGACCTGGCAGCAGCGCGTGGGCGCGCCGTTGATCAAGCTGACCTTCGTCGGCGATCCCACCTTGCAGCCGGTGCTGGACGTGGTGGGCAAGGAGGCGGGCGCCCGCTTCAATCTGGTCAGCGGCACGCTGTCCGAGATCAAGGGCACGCCGTTCGGCCAATTGGTGGCCGGCGTGATCGAGTCGGAGGCCCCGCTGGAGAGCCTGCCTGAATTATTCGCCAGTCATGGCGTGCGTTGCGAGGTGCTGTGATGGAAGGTTTCGACTGGACCCAATTATTGAGCATGGACTGGCTGGAAATAGGCCAGGCCACGTTGGACACGCTGACCATGCTGGGCGCCTCGTTGCTGTTCACCGTGCTGTTCGGCCTGCCGTTGGGCGTGGTGCTGTACGTTAGCTCGCCGGGGCAATTGCTGTCGCGGCCGCGCTTGTACGCCACGCTATCCTTCCTGGTTAATGTGTTCCGCTCCTTGCCCTTCGTGATTTTGCTGATCGTGATGATCCCGCTGACGCTGAAGCTGGTGGGTACTTCGATAGGGGTGGCGGGCGCGATTCCGCCGCTGGTGGCCGGCGCCTCGCCCTTCTTCGCCCGACTGGTGGAAAACGTGCTGCGCGAAGTGGACCGTGGGGTGATCGAGGCCAGCCAGTCCATGGGCGCCAGCCTGGGCCAGATCGTGCGCCATGTACTGCTGCCGGAGGCCTTGCCGGGCCTGGTGGGCGCGGCGACGGTGACCACGGTGGCGCTGGTGTCCTACACCGCGATGTCCGGCGTCATCGGCGGCGGCGGCCTGGGAGATTTGGCGGTTCGCTACGGCTATCAGCGTTTTCAGACCGAGGTGATGGTGGTGACCGTGGTGTTGCTGCTGTTGCTGGTGCAGTTGATCCAGAGTTTCGGCGACCGGCTAGTGCTGCGCTGTCAACGCGGCTGAGCGCAGCGCGCATCGGCCGCCATCGGAAACTCGAACAGATTTGAATCCAAAACCTGTATTGAATAGAGGAAAACGCATCATGAAAAAGAATATCGCTCGCTTCGCCTTTACCGCCGTGACCGCACTGTGGGGCGCTCAGACGCTGGCCGCAGACCTGGTGACCGTCACCGTGGCGGCGTCCCCGGTGCCGCACGCGGAAATCCTGGAAGCGTTGAAGCCGACCCTGGCCAAGCAAGGGGTCAAGCTGGAGGTGAAGGTGTTCAACGACTACGTGCAGCCCAATCTGCAAGTGTCCGAGAAGCGCTTGGACGCCAACTTCTTCCAGCACATTCCCTATCTGGACAAGTTCAACAAGGATCGCGGCACCAAGCTGGTAGTGGCCAGCAAGCCGGTGCATATCGAACCGTTTGGCGCTTACTCCAGCAAGTTCAAGAAAGTGGCGGACCTGCCCAAGGGCGCGACCGTGGCCATTCCCAACGACCCGACCAACGCCGGCCGCGCCTTGCTGCTGCTGGACCAGGGCGGCGTGATCAAGTTGAAGGACCGCAATAATCTGTACCCGACGGTGAAAGACATCGCGTCCAACGCTAAACAGGTGAAGATCAAGGAACTGGAAGCCGCCACGTTGCCGCGCGTGCTGCCGCAGGTGGACTTGGCGCTGATCAACGCCAACTACGCGCTGGAAGCCAAGCTCAATCCCAAGCGCGACGCGTTGTTCATCGAGACTACTTCGCCGTACGCCAACCTGCTGGTGACGCGCGCCGACAACAAGGACAGCGTGGGCGTGAAGAAGCTGGCCGCCGCGCTGGCCAGCCCGGAAGCGCGCAAATTCATCGAGAGCAAGTACCAAGGCGCGGTGATCCCGGCGTTCTGAACTTCTTGTTTAGGCGCCCGGTATCTCTGGGTTTGAACGACAAAGCCCCGCTCTGCGGGGCTTTGTCTTATCGGCGTCTTCACGCCGACTCATGTCGCGGCGAGATCGGCCGGTTTCTCTCCGGTCAGGAAATAGCGGATGGTTTCGCTGACGCTGCGCATCGCATCGCCGAAAGGCAGCGGATCGGCGCCTCGGAAAAACAGCCCCTTGCTCACTTCGCCGCGGAAAGCCGCCGCGAGTTTGAGATCGATGCAGAACTGGCCCATCTTGGCCACGCAGTCGCGCAGGCCGCAGGCGCTCAGGCAATTGAGGCTTTGAGTGCAGCGCGCCGGGTCGGCTTTGGCGTTGGCCTGCAAGATGGCCTCGCGCTTCAGATAGCTTTTCAGGAAGGGCGTCAGCACCCCGCGCGCCGGGAGGCCGGCCACGCTCATGAATTCGGCGATGTCTTCCGGCTTGGCCTCCGCCAGCGTGCGCTTGAAGTTGTCGTGCGCGTCGCCCTCGCGGGTGACGGCGAAGGCGGTGCCTATCTGCACCGCGGACGCGCCGAAGTCCTGGATGCAGGCCTTCATCTTCTCGAAGCTGTTGACGCCGCCGGCGACGATCAGCGGGATGCGCTCGCTCTCCAGTTGCAGGCTTTTGAACAGCTGTCGGGTTTCGTCCAGCACTTTCTGGAAGCTGAAGCGTTCGGCGTCCAGCTCGGCGAGACTGGCCGCGCCCAGATGACCGCCGGCGTGTTTGGGATGCTCGATGACGATGGCGTCCGGCAGCCGGCCTTTTTTCATCCAGCGCTTGAGCACAATGCCGATGCCGCGCGCCTCGGACAGGATGGGGATCAAGGCCACCTTGGGAAAGCCCGAGGTCATCTCCGGCAGGTCCAGCGGCAGGCCCGCGCCCATTACCACCGCTTCCGCGCCGGATTCGCAGGCTTGACGCACGTAGTCCGGATAAGAGGCCACGGCCTTCATCACATTGACCGCCACCATGCCGCGGCCCTGGGCGTAAGTCAGCGCGCCCTTCACTTCGCGATCCAGCGCAATCAGGTTGAGGCGATCAAGTTCGGCCTGACCGCGAGCGTGTTGCGACTGCTCGACCAGATCAGCGTGCAGATGGCGCAGATCGACGCTGGCCACAGTGCCCAGCGCGCCCTCTCGGGCGACGTGGCCGGCCAGGCTTTTGGCGGAGACGCCTATGCCCATTCCCCCTTGCACGATGGGAAGCAGAGCGCGTTGCCCTATCTGCAAGGGAGCGTAGAGCGAGGAATTTGTGGTCATTTAGCAACGATGCGGGTACGGGTGAATAACTAGGCGATCGTAAGTGCGGTGGGATTAAGAGTCTTTGCTCTAGGGTAAAAAAACTAAGGACAGCTCGCTTTTTAACTAGAGAAAAAGGTTGATTCTTCAATGGCTTGTGTTGTTGTCCCGACTGAAGATAGTACGCAAACTTTTGATTTTAGTGATGATATTTTTAGTTAAGCCATTTGTGCGTGCATTGCTATGCGTATGGAATTTTTTTGGTGAGAGAGTAAAACTGGGGAAGTCTTACGACAACTAGGGGAAAAACTCTCCGTTTTTCCTTGCCGTAGCACATTTCAAAAAATCGACTCCTGTCCATTTGGTCAGATTTCCCAGTTCAGCCCTGCTTTTACAGTGCCCGTGCCAGTAACGTGATGATTGGAGAAAATAAAATGGCGCATTTCTTTCCACTGGAACTGGGAGGTTTGCTGATGGAGAAGGTCAATGCAACGTCGTATGAAATCGATTTGTTGAAGTTTCGCCACCAAGTATTTCGTGAGCAACTGAGGTGGGTGCCCATTAGGCCGGACGGCCTCGACCTGGATGATTACGACGCGTTCTCCGACAATCTGGCGGTGATTGCTCAGAATCAAGTGGTGGGATCGGCCCGTTTCACCGCCGGCGATCAGCCATTCATGATCGAGCGGGAATTTTCCCGTTTGCTGGCACCGGGGGAACGTATCCGCAAAGGCGAGGGCTGCGGGGAAATCACTCGCTTCGCAGTGGGGAAAACGATTTCCGGTTCTGAGACGAGAGCGATTGCACGCTTGTTGTATCTGAGCTTATGGGAGTGGTCGCGCGCCAATGAGGTGCGTTGGTTGTATTTCGTGGTGGAGCCGTCTTTTTATCGGCATCTGTCGCGAATGGGCTTTCCAATACTGCCGGTAGGCGTGCCGCAGCCGCTGGATGGCGGGGTGATGTCGGTTGCGGGATGCTTTGACTGGGAGCAGGCTGATCCGGAGTTCATCAAGTCGCTGCGACGGGAAGTCGCGGCGCCAAGAGAGTGCGTCCGTTCCTGGATGGAATACGACCGTGCGCATGCTCCCGCGTGGGCTTAAGCTGGCCGGCTTCAGCTAATCGCTGACCTGCAGTCCTCCGGGGGGCGGCAACAAGTGCATACCCAACACGATGGCGTGGGTGCGATTGTTGGCATTCAGCTTGCGGATGACGTTGGCGACGTGAAACTTCACGGTGCGTTCACTGATGTCCAGAATGGTGGCGATTTCCCAATTGGTCTTGCCGCGGCTCATCCAGTGGAAAATATCGTATTCGCGCTGCGATAGCGGCATGGAACTGGGAGTGGCCGGAGCCAGATTGGCTATGCGGACAGCGGCTTGGTGCAGGTGTGGCGTCAGACATTCAAGCATGGCTACCAGATTGGGATCGGCGCTAGCGTCTTTGCCGCTGACGGAGAAAATGCAACCCAGATTATTGCGTTTGGAAGCGGCGCTGAAGGTGACGCCGCTTTCCAGCCCAACGGTGGCGGCCTCGGCAATGAACTTGCGCTCTTCCTTACCTTTGGCGCGGCTAAAGCGTTCTTGCCACTGCACCGGGCCGCTGCCCAGATGGATCTTCAGAATGGGATCGTGCTGGGCGTAGTTTTCCTCCATGTAATGCTTCAGCCATTCCGTGGGATAGCTGACATTCAAGACCCGCTCCAGCCGCTGAATCTGCTGGTGCTGGTTGATGCGACCCAGCGCTAGCACCATGTGTTCGGAGGGTGCCTGGCTGAGCAACATGTCCAGAAACCCCCTGAGCTCGGCTTCGGTTTCGATTTGTCCGGCAAGGTGAATCCATTCCAGCAATGTCCATTGCTGACTCGCGGACAGACCGCTGGGCAGCGGCCGTGCTATCGCGGAATTTGAGATGACCATGAGCAAATCTTTCTTGATCTTGTGGTTTTACGCTGCTGGATAGTAGCCCACATGCAAAAGGCATGGGAAGCGCTAACTCCTTGTTCTGGTGCCAAGAACAGCGACTGTTGCATTCGTCGCCGACATTATAACAAATTGCCTGTCCAAAAATCCGTAAGTAGAAATAATTATATTGATCAATGACTTATTTGGTGCTATCCGGAGGGTGGCAAACAAGGGGAGAACTCGGGGTGTCATAAGGGAGGCGCTGGGACAAGCCCGGAAAACTGGACCTTCTGTCAGTGTTCCCGATAACTGAAGCGCTGGAACAAAGGCGCGATCTCTTCTACCAGTTTCGGCGCGGGCCAGCCGGCGGGGGCTGGGGGAAAGGCGGCGGATGGAGGCGGGCGGAGGCGTTGCCAGTGATAGTCGGCGACGCCCAGCGCCGCCAGACGCCGCGCCAGCGCCGCCAGTTGGGGTTCGCTGTGCCAGTGAGGGTGTATGCTGCTGCGACATTCAAAATTGATGTTGTTTTGCAACAGACAATGCAGCGCGGCCTCTGCTTGCTCGCCGCTGCGCGACAGGTGGGTCAGTGCCGGGTAGGCGCCAAAATCGGTCTTGATGTCCAGGCCGACCCAATCGAGCAGAGACAGAACCCGGCGTAGGCGCTGCGGATAGGCGCCGCCGATGTGCAAGCCGGTGGCGAAGCCCAGCGCGCGGGTCTGTTCCAGCAGAGCCGGCAACGCCGGTTCCTGCAGCGGTTCGCCGCCGGAGAACACCACGCCGTCGAGCAGACCGACCCGGCTTTGCAGCCAGCGCAGAATGTCCGGCCAGCGGGTTTCGCCGTTCCGGCGCTGCAGTAGATGCGGGTTGTGGCAGTAGTCGCAGCGCCAAGGGCAGCCAGCTAGGAAGACCACCGCGCATAGCTTGCCCGGCCAGTCGCAGCTGGAGAACGGCGTTAGCCCGCCGATGCGGGCTGCTGCGGGGTCAGCGGCGCGCATGTTCACTGAAGCAGACCCGTTCGTCGAATTCTCCCCGCTTGCCGATATTGAAGGACTGCACTGGGCGGTGATAGCCCATCACACGGGTCCAGATTTCGCAGCGGGTGCGCTGCTCGTCATTGAGCGGGGCGGCGTCTTGGCCGGGGATGAGGGTGGGAGGAGTCATGGGCTTTCCTTTCTTAAAGGGCTTATGAAGACTGGCGCGCCAGCAGTTCCGCGTCGCAGCGCGGGCAGAATTCGTGGTGACCGGACAGATAGCCGTGCTTGGGGCAGATCGAGAAGGTGGGGGTTACTGTGATATAGGGCAGGCGGAAGCGGGACAGCGCGCGCCGCACCAGTTCGCGGCAGGCGTCGGCGCTGCTGACCGCCTCGGTCATATAAAGGTGCAGCACGGTGCCGCCGGTGTATTTGCGTTGCAGCAGTTCCTGACGTTGCAGGGCCTCGAACGGGTCGTCGGTGAAGCCCACCGGCAATTGGCTGGAGTTGGTGTAATAAGGATGAGCGTCGCTGCCGGCTTGCAGGATGCCGGGATAGCGTTTGCGGTCTTCCTTGGCGAAGCGGTAGGTGGTGCCTTCCGCCGGGGTGGCTTCCAGGTTGTACAGGTGGCCGGTGCTTTCCTGGAACTCGACCATGCGCTGGCGGATGTGGTCCAAGTAGTCGCAGGCCAACTGGTGGCCCTCGTCGCTGGTGATGTTGATGCGATCGGCGCTGAAGTTGCGGATCATTTCATTGATGCCGTTGACGCCTATGGTGCTGAAATGATTGCGCAGCGAGCCCAGGAAGTGACGAGTGTAAGGGTAGAGGCCGTCGTCGATGCGCGCTTGCACTTCGCTGCGTTTTTTCTCCAAGGCGTCGCGGGACAACTCTAACAAGCGGTCGGTTTCGGCCAGCAGCGCGGCGTAGTCGCCGGCGAAGCGGTGGCCCAGACGCGCGCAGTTGATGGTGATCACGCCGACGGAGCCGGTTTGTTCGGCGCTGCCGAACAGGCCGTTGCCGCGCTTGAGCAGTTCCCGCAAGTCCAGTTGCAGCCGGCAGCACATACTGCGCACCATCTGCGGCTCCAGGTCGGAGTTCACGAAGTTCTGGAAATAGGGCAGGCCGTATTTGGCGGTCATTTCGAACAAGAGATCGGTATTCTCGCCGTGCCAGTCGAAGTCGCGGGTGATGTTGTAGGTGGGGATGGGGAAGGTGAAGGAGCGCCCCTTGGCGTCGCCGGCCAGCATCACTTCGATGTAGGCGCGGTTGATCATCGCCATTTCGCGTGCGCAATCTCCGTAGCGGAACGGCATTTCCTCTCCGCCCAGCACCGGAATCTGCTCGGCGATGTCGTCTGGGCAGGTCCAGTCGAAGGTCAGGTTGGTGAACGGGGTTTGGGTGCCCCAGCGGCTGGGCACGTTGAGGTTGTAGATCAGTTCCTGGACGCACTGGCGCACGTCGGCGTAGCTCAGCCCGTCTTTTTTGACGAAGGGGGCCAGGTAGGTGTCGAAGGAACTAAACGCTTGGGCGCCGGCCCACTCGTTTTGAAGGGTGCCGAGGAAGTTGACGATTTGGCCGCAGGCGGAAGACAGATGGCGCGGCGGCGCGGATTCCACCTTGCCGGGAATGCCGTTGAAGCCATTTTGCAACAGGGTGCGCAGCGACCACCCGGCGCAGTAGCCTGACAGCATGTCCAGATCGTGGATGTGCAGATCCCCCTGGCGGTGGGCAATGGCAACTTCCGGCGCCAGCACCCGCTCCAGCCAGTAATTGGCGGTGAGTTTGCCGGCGATGTTGAGGATCAGGCCACCCAGGCTGTAGCCCTGGTTGGCGTTGGCGTTGACCCGCCAGTCGGCCCGGTCCAGATATTCGTCGATCGCGGAGATGGCATCCACCATGGCGGCGGGCGCGGAAGCTGTGCTCATTTCTATATCTAGTGAAGTTATCGAATTGGCGACACTATAAATTGTGTTTTACGGGCTGTGTGGCCGAGGTGGCGATAACTTGACGCGGATCAAGCGCGGTGTTTTTGGGCTGCGGCTGCGCTTGCCAGGCCGGTGAAATGAGTCGTTGAACGCGATTATCGTGTTGTTTGCGGCGACGCATGGCTTATGCTGGATGGGTGCCGTCGTGCAGCCGATGCCGCTCCGCTGCGATCATCGTTGCTCCTGCGGCATATTGTTGCCAACTTGATGCTGTTTCATTGAGTCTGTTGCAACAAACTCATGGCATTCAGCCCGGATCAGGTGCATACTTGGATTGCATAGAAAATAGGGCGATGTATTTTCAAGCAAGCTGTAATAACTATATGACAAAGTGCGCTCCGTGAGCGGTGCAGCGGGGAAGCTGCGGTCGGTTCTGTTCCTGGCGTGGATTTGTCCATGAAGATGCATTCACAACAATTTGCAAGTTCTTCTTTAATCATTAGAGGGTATGGTGTACCCTTTTTAAAGATATACTACTTAATAATGTTATCAGCATTGTCAAATCCAGGGCGTCCGTCCGGGCGTGAAGGGTAGGCGATGCCGAGCCTGGAACATCCCTGATTATGGACACCTTAAAAGCATTGATGGTCTTCATGACCACGGCGGAAAACGGCAGTTTCTCCGACGCCGCGCGCAAGCTGGGCGTATCGCCGGCCGCTATCAGCCAGAGCATCGCCCGGCTGGAGCAGGAACTGGAGGTTCGCCTGTTCAACCGCACCACGCGCCAATTGACGCTGACCGAGGACGGGCGCCGTTTCTACGCCCAGTGCCGCGGGCCGGTGAACAATCTGGATTCGGCTATCAATCAGTTGAAGGCCAGCCGCGACGAGCCGGCCGGTCATCTGCGGGTCAGCATGCCCAACTCCTTTGGCCGGCGTTTCATCTTGCCCATCATGGGCGAGTTCTGCGAGCGCTATCCCAAGGTGCGGGTCTTCTTCGGCCTGGACGACCATTTCAGCGATTTGATCGAGGACGGCTACGATGTGGGCGTGCGTTCCGGCATGATGCCGGACAGCCGCATGGTGGCGCGCAACTTGGCCCAGATGCCGCTATACGTGGTGGCGTCGCCGGGGTATTGGGATTTGCATGGCCGTCCGAGCGCTCCGGAGGAGTTGAGCAACCACGATTGCATCAATTTCCAGTTCCCGACTTCCGGCCGCCTGTTCAAGTGGGAGTTCGATCGCAAGGGCGAGCGGATTCCGTTGGAGGTCAACGGCACTTACACGCTGAACGAGATGGAGGCGGTGGCCGAGCTGGCGCGTCTGGGCATGGGCGTGGCCCAGTTGCCGGGCCATGAAGTGGTGCATCTGATCCGTTCCGGCGAGCTGGAGCCGGTGTTGACCGATATGGTGTCGCTGGAGCGCTCGATTTACATCTGCTTCCCGCATCGCGATCACATCGCGCCGCGCACACGGGTGTTCGTTGATTTCGTCGTGGAGAAATTGGCGGATCATCCGGACATCATGGCGGATCTGCCGGGCCTGGATTTGAGCGCCAAACGCAAGGCGGCTCAGAAAAACTCAGTCTGATCCCGTCTCCGCTTCATCCGAAAGCCAGCGCTCGCGCTGGCTTTTTTGTTGTCTTTTTACCGCTGAGAGCCATCCTTTCTCCCAGGTGTTGTTAAATATAATGAGCGCGTGTATTGTGTTTTTATACCAATCATGAACGGACGCCACGCGTTCGCTTTGCCAAGGAGACAGCTATGAACGCGCCGGCCCGACAAGAACATACCCGCTCTTATTACGCCGCATCGGCCAATCCGGCGCCGGAGCGCCCGTCCTTGCAGAGGGCTTTGCAGGTCGATGTCTGCGTGATCGGCGCCGGCTACACCGGCTTGTCCGCGGCGTTGCATTTGGCGGAGCGCGGTTATCAGGTGGCGGTGCTGGAGGCGGCGCGGGTGGGCTGGGGCGCATCGGGCCGCAACGGCGGCCAGATCGTCAACAGCTATAGCCGCGATATGGATGTCATCGAGCGCCGGCACGGCAAAGCGGCGGCCGAGGGGCTGGGCGCGATGGCGTTCGAAGGCGGGCGCATCATTCGCGAGCGCATCGAGCAGTACAACATCCAGTGCGATCTGAAAAACGGCAATGTGTTCGCCGCTTTCACCCAGAAGCAGTTGGATGAACTGGCGGCGAAGAAGCGTTTGTGGGAGCGCTACGGCCATACCGGTTTGCAGTTGGTGGATCGCGAGAGCATGCGGGGCATCGTGGCGTCGGATCAGTACGTCGGCGCTTTGCTGGACAATTGGGGCGGGCATATTCACCCCTTGAACCTGGCGCTGGGCGAAGCGGCGGCGCTGGAGTCCCTTGGCGGACGGATTTTCGAGCAGTCCGCGGCGCTGAAGATTCATCCTGGCGGCCGGGTGCGGGTGGAGACCGCCGGCGGCGAGGTTGGTTGCCGCTTTCTGGTGGTGGCCGGCAACGCTTATCTGGGCGATCTATTGCCGGCTTTGGCGGAGAAGAGTCTGCCTTGCGGCACCCAGGTGCTGACGACCGAACGGTTGCCGGAAGCGCTGGCCAAGAGCCTGTTGCCGGGAGACCACTGTGTCGAGGATTGTAATTTCCTGTTGGACTATTACCGGCTGACCGCCGACAACCGGCTGTTGTACGGCGGCGGCACCGTGTACGGCGCGCGCGATCCGGGCGAGGTGGAGCGGCTGATCCGCCCCAAAATGTTGAAAACCTTTCCGCAGTTGGCGGATTACAAGATCGAGTTTGGCTGGACCGGCAATTTCTCGCTGACCTTGTCGCGGCTGCCGCAGGCCGGGCGCATTGGCGACAATGTCTATTACTCGCAGGGGTGCAGCGGCCACGGCGTGACTTACACCCATCTGGCCGGGCGGTTGCTGGCGGAGGCCATTGACGGCGACAGCCGGCGCTTTGATCGTTTCGCCGGCCTGCCGCACTATCCCTTCCCTGGCGGACGCGCGTTCCGCGTGCCAATGCTGACCATGGGAGCGTGGTGGTACGGGCTCAGGGACCGCTTGGGGCTGTGAGTTAGTCGTCGGGGGCGAGGCGCCGCTCGCGGTTGGCGCTGCCGGCTTCGCCCACCACGCGGTTGCGGCCCGCGTTCTTGGCCGCGTACAGATACATGTCGGCGCGGTGCAGCAGGGTCTCCGGCATGTCGTCCAGGGTTTGGGTGGCCACGCCGATGCTGGTGGTCAGGCGGTTCACCGCCGGCAGTTCGGTCTGCGCCAAGCGCTGGCGGATATCATCGGCCAGCGCCATCGCCCCGCTCTGCTCGGTTTCCGGGCAAATCAGCAAGAATTCGTCGCCGCCCCAGCGCGCCACCGTGTCCAACTGGCGCGCGCGTTTTTGCAGTAGTTGGCCAAAGGCGGCCAGCACTTGGTCGCCTGCCAGGTGGCCGAAATTATCGTTGACGTCCTTGAAGTGGTCGATGTCCAACAGCAGCACGGAGAAGGGGCGTCGGGTACGGTAGGAGCGCTCGGTTTCGCGTTCCAGGATGGTGTTGGCCTGGCGACGGTTGGCCAGGCCGGTGACCGCGTCTTGGCCGGCGATGGTGTTGAGCTCTTGCAGCATGGCGTGGGATTCGCGGGCGCGGCGGTAGGCGAACAGCGCCAGCGATACGGCCAGGTTGACGCAAAGCAGCAGCGCCAGCGCCATGGTTTGCGCATTGACGTCGCCGGAGTTCAGCCACTGGTAACGCTGGGCCAGCCAGAATATCAGCAGATTGGCCAGGAGCAGGGTGGCCAAGTCGAGCAAGATCTGCCGGAGGCTGAACAGGCGTGGCTTCATGGGGCTTGGGCCGTTTCCGATGAGTGCAGGCCGCCGGGAGGCGGTTAGATTGCGTTGATTCTTTTCGGATTAGCCCAAACTTGGCCCGGCCACAAGGAGTGCGCGCCGGCAACACGTTATAAGCACCTGTTCACGAACTGCTGAGCGTTGGCGATACGGTGTTGAAAACAAGCTAAAAACATTCATGCACCACTCGTGTATTCCGCTTTTTCGCTCGTTTTCGCCTTTGCTCGCGAGACGTTTAACAGGTGATTAAACGGCCATGAAGCGCCCCAGCGGCGTGGCGCTCCAGTCCACGCTGTCCAGCAGGTTCTTGACGATGAGCCCCAGCTCGGTGTCGCCTTCAATCAGCAGTTTGCGGTGAAAAAACAGCGTGTCCGGGTCTTCCTCGCGCAGCATCATCCGGGCGAAGTCGGCCAGCGTGGCGGAGAGCTGCAAATCCGGCGCGTGGTTTTCCTGGTCGCGGCGGAAGCCTTGCTCGTCGGCGCGGAAGCGCAGGGTCAGGCCGGCGTCCAGCACGCGGATGGCGAAGCGGCGGCCGGTCAACAGCGCCATGTCCGCGGGCAGCACGCCGCGCCGGGCCAGTTGATTGAGGCTGGCGGCCAGCAGCCAGGCCGGCGGCGCGGCCGGCAGCCGGGACAGCAGCGCCGCGGCGGCGGAGGGCAGGGCTAGATCAGGAATGCGCATGGGAGGCTCCTATGGCTTGGTTGCCGGCCTGGCCGCGCCAATAGCCGTCCACCAGTTCGGAGTCGGCGTGGCGGCTGCTGGTGGACAGCAGCGTGTCCGGGTCCGCGCCGTCCAGCGCTTGGCGGAACAGGGCGACGATGTCGCCGGTGGCGCGAGACTGTGGGCTGACGCGCACGGCGTCGACGCCGATGGCGGACAGGCCGCGCAGATGCGGCAGCAGGCTATGGCAGCTGGCGGACAGGGTCTGGATGCCGTTGAGGGTGAGGAAGTCCTGCTGGTCCTGGGTGCGCATGGTCAGCCCGTCCGGGTGTTCCAGGCAGCGGAACTGGCAGTCGTCCTTGCTGAGATTGTAATGACGGGCGGTGAAGCAACGCGCGGACAGGGCCAGCGGCAGCTTGCCCCAGGCGAACAGCTCGGTGGCGATCGGCGTGCCGATCTCGGCGTAGCGGGCCAGCAGTTCGGCCAGCGTGGCGCGGTCCATTTCCACCGGCGGCACCCAGCGTTCGGCGCCCCAGTCGCGGATCAGTTTCAGGGTGTCGGCGTTGTAGATGTTCAGATGCGGGCCGGCGACGAAGGGCAGGCCGTGTTCGCGGGCCAGCTTGATCGCGCCCAGGTCGTTGGCTTCCAGCGCGATGTCGCCGTTGGCGGCCAACTGGCGCGCGCGGCGCAGATCGGATTCGCTCTCCAGCAGCGCCTGACAGCTGAGGGTGACGCGTTTGCCGGCGGCGGCCAGGTCGCGCGCTAGCGAGATCCAGTCCTGCGGCCGCATCTGCTGGCGGCGCGAGCACACTACTTCGCCCAGATAAATCCGGTCCAGCGGCCAGTCGGCGGCGGCGGCGTAGAAGTCCAGCAGGGTGTCGCGCGGCCAGAAGAACAGCACAGGCCCGAGCGTCAATTGCAGATTGAGGGTTGTCATTGTCGGTTTTCCATGGGGGCGGCGCTCATTTCCACGGCCGGTTGTAGGCGCCCAGCGTCTGCTGCTGTCCTTCCGACACCTTGTTCAGCGCCTGGTGCCAGGCCGGGCGCGCCTGGAAGCGCGCGCCGTCGCGGCCGGCGGCGTCCAGCGCTTCGCGCAGCGCTCGCGTCACCTGAGCCACGTAGGCCGGGCTGCGCTGGCGGCCTTCCACCTTGATGGCGGCCACGCCGCTGGCGATGATTTGCGGCAGCATGTCCAGCACATTGAGGCTGGTGGGTTCTTCCAGCGCGTAATAGGTTTCGTCGCGCACCTGGAAGCGGCCCTTGCACAGCGTGGGGTAGCCGGCGGGTTCGTCGTCGCGGTAGCTGTCGATCAGGATGTGGTTGAGGCGGGCGTTCATGCGCCGCTCGTCCGGTTCCCAGCGCACGAATTTGGCCGGCGAGCACACCCCGTGTGTGTTGGGCGATTCGCCGGTGGCGTAGCTGGACAGTTGACAGCGGCCTTCCACCATCACGCACAGGCTGCCGAAGCCGAAGACTTCGATTTCGACGTCGGTGTGTTCGATCACGTGGCGCACTTGATCCAGGGTCAGCACCCGAGGGAGCACGGCGCGGCGGATGCCGAACATGTCGCGCGCCAGATTGATGGCTTCGTAATTAGTGGCCGAGCTCTGCACCGACATGTGCAGGCGCAATTCAGGGTGGCGTTCTGCGGCGTAGGCCATCAGGCCCAGGTCGGCCAGGATCAGCGCGTCGGCGCCCAGGGCCGCGCCTTGGTCCACCGCCGCGCGCCAGCGGCCGGCGTCGGCGCCTTGGGCGAAGGTGTTGATCGCCAGCAGCACTTTGCGACCGTGGCGATGCGCATAGGCGATGCCTTCGCGCGCGCTGGCGTCGTCGAAATTCAGCCCGGCGAAATTGCGGGCGTTGGTCTGGTTTTTCAGGCCCAGGTAAACGGTGTCGGCGCCGTTGTCCACCGCGGCCTTGAGCGCCGGCAGGCTGCCGGCGGGGCAGACCAGCTCGGGCAGGGATGTGTGCAGAGCCATCTTGGTCGGTCCGGTTTAAAACCCGCCGACGATAACAAGCCCCGCGTCGCGGGGCCTTGTTCTGGGTCAAGCGCAGGCCGGGCGCCTGGAGAATCAGAAGAAGGGCACTACCATCTTGGTCTTGGCCACCAGCACGATGTAGAACACCGCGACCAGCGCGCAGAGGAAGGCGATCAGCCGGGTTTGCGGCGTTTTGCCGCGGCGCAGCGCGATGGTGCCCAGCGCCACGTAGAGCACCAGGCCCACGATCTTGGCCAGCAGCCACGGGCTTTGCAGGATGGGCCAGCCGCCCATGACCACCAGCGCGATGGCACAGCCCAGCAGCAGGGTGTCGATGACGTGGGGCAGGATGCGCACCGGCTTTAGCGCCAGGAGGTGCTGTTTGCCGCCCAGCATCAGGCCGCCGCGCACGGCGAACAAGAGAATCGACAGATAGGCGAAGCCCATGTGGGCGTGTTTGACGATCAGATAAGGATACATAGGCGTCCGGAAGTTAAAAACCTGTTGAATGTCCGCTGCGCTTGGTGAAACCTTGGGCAAGCTTTAGGGCTTGAGCGCGCTTAACGATAGCGCGCCCATAATACCCGCGCCGCGCCCGTTTGCGGGTTCGGCGTGCCGCCGCCGCCTTCGCCCGGCAAACCGTTCTGACCGCTGATGTCGATCACGGTTTCAGCGCCCAGGCTGTTCAGCGGCCGGTTCGGCGGCTGAGCGCCGGGCGGCCGGCTTTGCAGCGCCGCGCTGACAGGGCCGTAGATATGCGTGCTGCCGGCGGTGTCCAGCGTGTCGCCTGCCAGCACCGCGCCGTGTATCCGATTGCTGGCGCCCAGCTTGATCTTGCCGCCGCTGAAAGCTTGGGCCGCATCGTAGCCGCCGGCCAGCAAGGCGATGCCGAGCAGAGGGGATTCGCGCAGCGAACTCCGGTCCGCGCCGCAATGGTTCAGCGGATAGACCTCCGGGAAGTCCGCGCTGCGGCATACTCGCGCCGCGCCGGCCTGGCGCAGGCTCCACAGTTCGACATTGTTGCTGGTTTCGATGTGGCCGGTGGCGAGGATGGCGTTGTCCAGCCGGCCGTACAGCGACAGATTGCCTTCGAACAGCACCACGCCGGGCAGCATGCCTTGCGGCAGCTTGAGCTTTAGCAACCACTGCTGCGCGCTGCTGCCAGCGAGGCAGCTTTCCGCATCGCTTTCGCACAGACGCAAAACCGGCTGGCCGGTCACCGTCGCGCAGCGCCTGCCGTCGGCCTGCAAGGCTGGACACAGATCATTGCGCTGCCAGTCGTCGGCCCGCTCCCGGCCCAGGCGGTAGACCGCGCCGTCCGGCACGCCGGCGACGTGTTGCAGCCGGATCCGGATGCGCTGCAGCGCGTCGGCGGAGCGGTCCGCCGGGTCCCAGTAGACGATGAGGTTGGCGGCGTCGCGGTAATCGTTGGCATTGATGCGGGTGGCGCCGAGGCGGAATTCCGGTACGGGCTCCAGCGGCACTTTCAAGCCGGCTTGGTGGCGCACCCGCACGGTGTTCGGCGGCGCTTGGCGCGGCTGGCCGGCGGCGTCGAAGATCTGCGCGCCGTTGTGGGTGAAAGCGCCGCCGATGATGCCGTCGTCGATGTTGGCGTTGCCGCGGGTGTCCAGCAGGCCCTGGGCGCGCAGCGCGTTCAGCCGGTTGCTGCTGCTGGAGCGCACATCTCCCTGGCTCAGCAATTGGGCGGAAATAGCGACGTTGCCGGCCAGCGTCACGTCGCCGATGGCCGTCAGCCGGCCCACCCGCTCGCCGCTGCTGCTGACCGCGCCGTTGGCGGCGGCGGTTTCCACATCACTGCCATTGCCCATGGTGATGTCGCCGCGCGCTTTCAGCGTCAGAAACTGGCCGCTGTTGACGCGGATGTCGCCGTTGCTCCACAGGCTGAGCGGGGCCTGGCCGTCGCCGCGGGCCGGATTGCCCTGGAACAGGATGTCGCCGGTGGCCTGGATCGCGCTGACGCCGGTCAGGCTGCCGCTGGTGTCCACCGCGCCCTCCACTTGCAGCAGCGCGTCTTTGGCGCCGGTGACCACAATATTGCCGCTGGTGGACAGGCCGCCGCGGATTTGCGCCGCGGCGTTGGCGGTCGGAGGCGGCGGCGCGCCGTTTAATTGGTAAACCACCTCCAGCGTCACCGTGGCGTCGCCGCTGCGAGCGGTGATCCAGGCCGCCGCTTTGTCGTCGTCGACCACGGCGCCGCCGGCGCGCGGCGCCGGCAGCAGTTTGATCTGGAGGGCGTCGGCCAGCCCCTGGCTTGCAAGCGGCAAGCTGGCGCGGTCCAGGCTCAGCGCGGCGCCGTCCTGCTCCAGCGTCTTCAGTTGCGCCGGCGTCAGCGCCGACAGGTATTGCCGCACCAGTTCCGCGCCGGTCCAGGCGCGCCACTGCGCTTCGCTATTGCCGCGCAAGGAGCGGGTCAGTTCCTGCTGGCCGCGCAGGTGGTGCATGCCGCCCAGGGCCAGCGCGGTCAGGGCCATGCCGGTGAGCAGCACCATCAGCACCGCGGCGACGCCGCGTTGCCGGCGCGGCGGGAGGGAGCGAGCCTTCATGAGGGGGCCGCCAGATTGGTCAGGCAACTGGCGAAGCTGCGGCTCTCGCCTTGCTGCGCGTTGTCGTAATTGAGCAGCAGCTGGGGAAAGGTCTGGCTCGCCGCCGTTGCCGCCGCATAGGGCCAGCAGGGCTGCTCCAGCCGCAAAGCCATGTTGAGCCTATGGCGCGGCGGCAGCGGGCCGGTCAGCGCCCGCGCCCGCCATTGCGAAGGCTGGCTTAGAGCGTCTGAGATGACGGCGCAGTCGTCGGCTTGCAGCTGGTACACGACGCTGTTCTGGCCGGCTTCGCCCAGCCGGGCCACGCCGCGGCAGGCGTAAGCGCCGGCGTCCAGTTGCGGGCGGTAGCGCCACACCGCGGCGTTGCCGCTGCCGGAGGCCACCGGCGCGGCGCTGAGCGCCGTGACGGCGCCGTCGGCGTTCAGGCGCAAATCGCTTATCGACAGCAATAGCAGGTTCTGCTCGCGGCCGCCGCCGGCGGCGAAGCCGGCTTCCTGCGCCTGCTGCTGCACGCTAAGCAAGGCCGCCATCAGCTGGCTGTCCCGTTGCGCCAGCTTGGCGCTGCCTTGGTCCGGGTCGAACACGCTGCGCGCGGTCTGTCGATACAGGGTCAGCATCGCCAGGGTGGTGATCAGCGCCAGCAGCATGCCGATCAGCAGCTCCAGCAGACTAAAGCCAGAGGCGCGTTTATTCATGATTGCTCAGGGTGAGAGTGGATGATGCCGCGTCTTGCAGCTGCAAGGTCTGGCCGCGCAGCGCGGCCTTGGCGGAGATCTCGGCCCCGCCGTTTTGCGCTTGTCCGCGCAAGGTCACCGCGGGCGCGGAACGGCAGGCCAGCCGCGCGGTGGCGTTGACGCCGCTGGCCAGCGGCCAGTTGTCGGCGCTGTCGCAGGACAGGCCGCCTTGTTGCAATTGTTCCCGCGCCTTGCTCAGGGCCAGCGCGTGTTGTTGCAGTTGCTGTTGGCTGCCCAGACTGCGCGCATTGACAAAAACAATGCCCAGGCCGGTCAGCATCAGCAGCAACATGGCGATCAGGCTTTCCAGCAGGCTGATGCCGCTTTGCGCCTTATAAGTCACCGCTGAGTTCCTGTTGAGTCCCGCGAATGCAATAGGCGGGCCGTGTGCCGCAGACAACGCCGGCCGCTTGCGTCGCCAGCGGCTGGCCCTGGTTGTTCAAGGCCAGGCATTGCGCGGCGGGCATCGTCAGGCAACTTGTCCCCAGCGTCACCGGGCGCGGCGCGGCGGCGCGCCACAGCGCCGCGCCGCGGCAGCGTTCGCCCTGGGTGCCGCTGGCCGGCGCGCCGGCGAATACGCACAGCTGGCCTTCGGCGCTGGACATCAATACCGCGGCCGCTTGGTCCGGCGGCGCCGCCTGCGGGTTGCTCAGCGCCGCGGCCTGGGTTTGGGCGTAGGCCCGCGCTAACTGGCTGCGCGCCAGCGCCAGCTTGTGGGCGTCGCTCCAGCCTTGCGCCAGCGGCACGCTCAGCAGGGCCAACAGGCCGATCAGCGCCAGCGTCGCGCACAATTCCATCAGGGTCAGGCCGCGCTGGCGGCGGGGAGGGGTCACCATTGGGTCTGGCACGCGGAGGTGCTGGTGTTGGCGCTGTGATCGGCGCCGCTGAGTTTCAGCACGCAGCCGGACAGCTGCGGGCCGACGCCGCTGGCGGTGAGCAGGAAGCTGCCGCTCTGCGGTTGGTAACCGTAGTTGAATTCCGTTTGAGCGGGTTGCCAGCTGTTGTTGCCCAGCGCGGCGCGGATGGCGCTGGCGCTGTCCGCGCTGGCGGCGGGATAAGCCAAGTGCAGAAGTTTGTGGTTTTCCAAGGCCAGACTCAAGGCCATCAGGTCGCTCTTGGCGGTATTGGCCTTGGCCGCCTGCACGTGGCGCTGGTAGGACGGCACCGCCACCAAGAGCAGGATGCCGACGATGGCGGCCACCACCATCATCTCGATCAGGGTGAAGCCGGAATGGCCTTGAGGCCGGACGAATGCGCTCACGACATCGCCTTGTTAAATAAATGTCATATTTTAGCGTTATTGGATCCATATTGGTATTGATTGGCATCAATATGCTTTGTAAATATCCTGTCGAGAAGCAAGCCGCCGCCGATGCGCCGCGGCTCGGCATAATCTGCCGCGCGCGGCGCATGCGGCCGATCCGGGCCGCGGATGCTACACTTGGCCTGATTTCACCACCCGTCGATTCCCTCATGCTGCTTCTTTACCAGTCCAACCGCTTGGAGCAATTGGGCCAGCTGTTTTGCGGCATGAGCCAGAGCTTGCCGTTGTCCGACCCGTTCGCGCCGGAAACCGTGATCGTGCAGAGTCGCGGCATGGGGCGATGGATCACGCTGGACCTGGCGCGCAGCAACGGCGTGGCCGCTAATCTGGACTTCGTGTTGCCGGCGGCCTTCGCTTGGAGGCTGATGCAGCGGGTGATGCCGGAGCTGCCGCGCAAGTCCTCGTTTGCGCCGGAAGTGCTGAGCTGGAGGCTGATGGAGCTGCTGCCAACCTTGGAGGGCGAGCCTTTTCTCGCTTTGTCGCGTTATCTTGAGGGAGGCGAGGCGGCCTGTTTCGAACTGGCCGGCAAAGTGGCGGACATCTTCGACCAATATCTGGTGTTTCGGCCGGACTGGATCCGCGCCTGGGAGGCCGGTCAGTTGCAGGACTTGGGCGAGGACGAAGCCTGGCAGGCCGCGCTGTGGCGGCGGCTGGCCGACAGCGATTCCAGCCGCCATCGCGTGCGCATGCTGGACGAGTTCTTCGCCGAACTGAAGGCCGAGCACTTGCCGGAACGAGTGACGCTGTTCGGCATCGCCAGCCTGGCGCCCATGTATCTGGCCCTGGTCAAGCGGCTGTCCCAACTCACCGACGTCTGCCTGTTCACCCTCAACCCCTGCGAGGCGTATTGGGGCGACATCGTCGACGCGCGCCGCAAGCTCAAGCTGCGGCAAAAGGGCGATTTGTTCGCCACCGAGGGCCATCCTTTATTGGCCTCCTTGGGCAAGCAGGGGCGTGATTTTTTCGAGTTGATCGCCGAAGACAGCGAACTGGATGCGCGCCCCTTGTTCGACGCTCCGCGCGGCGATGCGCTGCTGGCGCGGCTGCAACGCGACATCCTGCAATTGAACGACCCCAAGGACGCGCCGCGGCCGCTGGCGGCGGACGATGATTCGGTGCAGATCCACGCCGCTCACGGGCCGATGCGCGAATTGGAGGTGTTGAAAGACCGCTTGCTGGCGATGTTCCGCGACGACCCGGGGCTCAATCCCGCAGACGTGGCGGTGCTGACCCCGGACATCAATAGCTACGCGCCTTATATCGACGCGGTGTTCGGCGCCCGTCCGCAGGAGGACGCGGCGCCGGATATCCCTTACAGCATCGCCGACCGCCGCATTGCGCGGGAAGAGCCGTTGCTGGCCAGCTACGCCGCCTTGCTGGATCTGGCGGACTCCCGCTTCGCCGCCGATCAGGTGCTGGCCTTGCTGGACGCGCCGGCGCTGCTGCGCCGCTTTGGCTTGGACGACGCCGAGGTGCCCTTTGTGCGTCAATGGGCGCGTGAAGCCGGCATCCGCTGGGGGCGGGACGCCGCGCACAAGGCGGCGCTGGGCTTGCCGGCGGATCCTTTGTTTACCTGGCGCTGGGGGTTGGACCGGCTGTTGCTGGGCGCGGTGTTGCCGCCGGCCTTGGCCGGAGACGACAGCGGTCTGTACGCCGGCCTGCTGCCGCACAGCAGCGCTCAGGGCCAGCTGGCGGAAGCGCTGGGGCGTTTCGCCGCTTGCTACCGCGAACTGGAATGCACGGCGGAGGAGTGGGCGCGCCCGGCCAGCCCGGCGCGGTGGGCGGAGCGGCTGCAGCAAGCTTGCGAGCGTTTGTTCGACGCCGACGCCGACGACGAGAAAGCGTTGGAAGTACTGCGCGGCGCGCTGGCGGAATTGGCGGAGGACGCGGAGCTGGCCGGTTTTGAACAGCCGGTGGGCTTGCCGGTGGTGCGGGATTGGCTCAAGCGCAAGCTCACGCTGGCCTCTCCGCTGGGCTTTCTTTCCGGCGGGGTCACCTTCTGCGCGATGGTGCCGATGCGCTCCATTCCCTTCCGCGTGCTGTGTCTGATCGGCATGAACGACGGCGCTTATCCGCGCGACGAACGCCCGGTCAGCTTTGATCTGGTGGCGCGCCATCCGCGCCGCGGCGACCGCTCGCGCCGCTTCGACGACCGCTATCTGTTTCTGGAGGCCATCCTCTCCGCGCGCGAAAAACTGTACTTGTCCTATGTGGGGCAGTCCGCCCGCAGCGGAGAGACCCTGCCGCCGTCGCCGTTGATCGCCGAGTTGCTGGACTGCTTCTCCGCCATGTGCGGCCAGGATCTCGGCCGGACGTTGACGGTGCGCCATCCGCTGCAGCCATTTTCGCCCGCCGCCTACGACGGCACGGACCCGCGGCTGGCCAGTTTCGAGCCCACCTTCGCCGCGGCCTTGTCGCAGCCGGAGGCCGCGCCGCGCTCCTTCGCCGGCGTTTTGCCGCCGGCGGCGCCCAGCGGCGTGGTCAATCTGCATGACTTCATCCGGTTCTGGCGCAATCCGGTGCGCGCCTGGTTGGCGGACCGGCTTGCCATCCGTCTGTTTGGCGGCGACGAGGAATTGCCGGTGCGCGAGCCCTTCGCCGTGGACGGCGACGCCAGCCAGGCGGTGCGCAGGCAGTTGGTGGACGCCATGTTGCACCGCCGTCCACAAGCGCCGGTGCGAGAGCGCGTCGCCGCCGCCGGCCTTTTGCCGCCAGCCGCGCTGGGCCGGGCCTGGCTGGTGGAGGAGGCGCGTTCCAGCGTCAAGCTGGCGGCGCGGCTGCCGGCCGCTCTGAGCCGGGACGTTCTGCCGCCGCAGCCGGTCCATCTGCACGCGGCCGGTCTCACCCTGGTGGGCGAACTCACCGGGCTGCGTCCCGAAGGTCAGCTGGACTTTGTCGTCGGCAAGATCAACGCCGCCCAGCGCGTGGCCCTGTGGCTGAGCCACCTGATTCTGTGCGCGGCGCGGCCGCCGGGCGTGGCTTGCCGCACCGTCTGCTACGACGACACCGGCAGCCTGCTGCTGGAGGACGAGCCGGAGGCTCTGGCCTTGCTAGAGCCTTGGTTGGCGCGCTGGCGCCAGGGCCAGGATCAGCCCTTACCTTGGTTCGGCCGCACCAGTTGGGCTTACGCCGAGACCTTGGCGGCGGAGCCGGAGCGGCGCGACAAGGCGATGCAGAAGGCGCTGGAGAAGTGGGATCCAAGCTTTGTTCGCGAAGGCGGCATGGCGCAAAAGGACGAGGCCGCGATCGCATTGGCCTTTCGCAATCAGCAGCCGCTGGACGACCCTCTGTTCGCCCAATTGGCGGAAACACTGCTGCTGCCGCTGGCGGAACGGCTGCAGGGCGGCGGCGAGGATTGAGGCGGCCGACGCCGGCTTATTCCTCCGGATACGGCGCTTCGAAGTGCTGCTGGTACAGGGCCTGGATCGACCCGTCCCGCCACATGCCGGTCAAGGCCTGCTGAAAGGCCTCCACCACCGGCCGCGGCACGCTGCTTTTGCTGAAGATGAAATAAGCGCCTCCGGTATTCCAGACCGGAGCGAGCGGCACGATCTCCGGTTCCGTAGCCTGGGCCTGCAGCGCCGCGCGCATGGTGGCGCTATTGGCCAGCAACAGGTCTAGCCGCTTGGCCCGCAGTTTTTGGACATTGATGTCCAGCGTCGGCCCGATATCCACGCTGACCGTGGGCGGCGGCTGTTTCAGCCAAGCGTCTATATTCGTCCCGTAGCTATCGCCGCGGGTGACGCCGAGGATGAGCTTGCCGTGCTTGCCCAGGTCCTCCAGCCGGTGCGTCGGCCATTGCGCGACGCGGCTGCGCAGGCCCCACAAACGCACGGTAGTGGGGCTGTAGGCCCAGACGAAGCGGGCGAAAGACTCGCGTTCCGGCGTTTTCAGCGCTTCCATCGCCAGGTCCACCAATCCGTTTTTCAGGCTCAGCAAGGTCCGCGGCCAGGGCATTTGCTGATAGTTGAGCCGGCAGCCGGTCCGGCGAGCGGCTTCGTTGAGCACGGCGACGGAGTAGCCGTCCAGCTGTTGGCGCGCGGACAGGTAGTGGTATGGGGGCCAACTGTCCCACCCTACGCTCAGGCTGCAGACGCTCGGTGTTAGTGGAGGCGCGGCCAGGGCTGGGCCGGCACATAGCGCCGCGGCGCAGATCAATCCGTGGACAGCGGCGCGGAGAGTTCCGGCTTGCAGGCGGCGCATGGTTAGGCTCCAGCGGGAAATGCTTCACTATAGCTGGGCGGTTGGGGATAACTTGACGCTCTCGCTTCATCCTGTGGATAAGGCTCGCTCATAACACCCCTGACCCTGCGTTGCGCCTCCTGGGGGGAAGACTTGTACTGTTTGCGAGGCTCTCTGCGAGGTGCGGCTCTAGGCGGGGAGGGGGAAGGCGGCGGAAATGCGAAAAGGGTCAGCTTGCGCTGACCCTTTTCATTTTGGTGGCGAATCAGGGACTCGAACCCCGGACCTGCGGATTATGATTCCGTCGCTCTAACCGACTGAGCTAATTCGCCATGAAGACTTGTCGAAAACAATTCTTCGCAAACTGTGGTGGCGAATCAGGGACTCGAACCCCGGACCTGCGGATTATGATTCCGTCGCTCTAACCGACTGAGCTAATTCGCCACGTTTTTCGATGCACGAGTGCACCGAGACGCGAAATATACGCAGCCGAAAGCCGGCTGTCAACAAGATTCTCGCGGCGGCCGTCTCACAGTGTGTAGCAGCGATCGCCGCGCAGAAACCCGCTCCAGTCTATGCTCACGCCCTTGCCGAAGCCTATGGCTTTGAACAGCTCGCCCATTTCCGACGGAGACAGTAGTTTTTGGATCGCTGCGGCATGCGGCAGATAAGCGGCGGCGTCCGCCGGGTCCAGTTGCTCCAGCAATTGAGTGATGCCGGCGTTGATCAGGAACTGGGCTTGGGTGGTGTAGCCGATCAGGTCCAGGCCGGCGTCTATGCCGGCTTGGGCCGCCGCGCTGAAATCAACGTGGCAGGTCAGGTCCATCAGGCCGGGAAGGAAGAAGGGATCGTCCACGGTATGGTGGCGGTAATGGCCTATCAGCGTGCCCATATGGCGCTGCGGGTGATAGTACTCGGCGGCGGGGAAGCCGTAATCCAGCAGCAGCACGGCGCCGCGCGCCAGCTTCTGCGCCAGGGTGTGGATGAAACCGATATTGGCCGGGCTGATTTCCGACAGATAGTCGTTGTGACGCGGCTCAATGGCCTGGGCCAGTTGCAGTAGTTGCGGGTCTTCGATGGCGCGGTCCGCCCAGACGAAGCGTTCGCCGTCCAGCGCCACGCCGCGCTGTTGTGGTTCGGGGGTCCAGTGGATCAGCTCGCAGGGCATGGCGTCCAGCACTTCGTTGCCGATGATCACGCCGTCCAACTGCTCCGGCAACTGGTCCAGCCACTGCACGCGCTCGGCCAGATGGGGCAGAGCTTGGCGGATATTATGTTGCTGGCGCTCGATCAGGTCCGGGGACAGGTCGACGATGCAATAGCGTTCCGGCAGCGCGTTCAGCGCTTGCAGTTCGCTGAGAATGTCGATGGCGAGCTTGCCGGTGCCGGCGCCGAACTCGTAGAGAATATTGGCGGTTTGCGGCAGCAACTCCGCCAGTTGACGCGCCAGCGCGCGGCCGAACAAGGCGCTCATTTCCGGCGCGGTGGTGAAGTCGCCGGCCGCGCCCAGTTTACGGCTGCCGGCGGCGTAGTAGCCGAGGCCGGGCGCGTACAGCGCTAGTTCCATGTAATGGGAGAACGGCATCCAGCCGCCGCGCTGGCGGATTTCCGCCTGGATGGCGTGGACGAGGCGTTGGCTGATGGCCAGCGCGTCGGCGCTGGCGGCGGGTAAGGTGGTCATGGCGGGCATCCTGCTACAATGTGCCGCGATTGTGGTGGAAACTGGCGGACAGGAGAAGAGGGTGACGCTATTTTACCGTTGGATGGCCGGCTGCGCGGGCGGCCTGATGCTGGGACCGGCGCTGGCTGCGCCGCAGTGGACGGTGAGCAAGCCGTATCCGGACAAGCCCTTGCAGGTGGCCAGCCTGGACGGCGAGGCGACGGTGGGGCGCAGTCGTTTTCCAGCGATGCTGGAGCTGGCCTGCCGAGCCGACAGCCCGCCACTGCGGATGTCGCTGCATGTGTCCGACCAACTGGGCGGTTGGGACGTGCGCCCGTTCGAGGGGCCGGGCGGTCTGGGCGAGCGCCGCAAGCTCAAGCTGGGCATGGCGGGTTTGCGCCGCGGCACGGACAGCCATTTCGCGGGTTGGTACGAGGCGGACGGGCGCTTTGTCTTCGAGTGGCCGTCGCAGGGAGAATTCTTCGCCTGGCAGTCCTCCACGCACAAGGAACTGCTGGTGACGATAGACGGAGCTAGCCGCAAGCACGGCAAATTGGAGGCGCGCTTCACGCTGCCGCCGTCCAGCCAGGCGGCTTTGGCGGTGGCCCTGCCTTGCATGGGCAAGAAGTAGGCGTTGCGGCCGGCGTCATCGCGGCGCAACGCGTGTATGGGAGCCTGCGGCGGCAGGCGGAGATTCAGAGGAGCGGGAATGGCGGACCAGGGGACGACAGGGGAACAGAGAGTGGCGCTGATCAGCGGCGCGGCGCGGCGCGTGGGCGCGGGCATCGCCCGCCATTTGCATGCGCGCGGCCTGCGGGTGGTGCTGCACTATCGCGGTTCGCTCGGCGAGGCGGAGGCCTTGGCGGCGGAGTTGAACGCGGCGCGGCCGGACTCCGCGCGGCTGTTGCAGGGAGACTTGCTGGACACGGCGGCCTTGCCGGCGCTGGCGGCGCGGGCGGTGGCGGCGTTTGGGCGGCTGGACGGTCTGGTCAACAACGCATCCAGTTTCTTCCCCACTGAGGTGGGCCGGATCGACGAGGCGGCCTGGCATGATCTGATGGGCAGCAATTTGAAGGCGCCATTATTCCTGTCCCAGGCGCTGGCTCCCGAGCTGGCCAAGCGTCGCGGGGCCATCGTCGGCATCGCCGATATCCATGTGGAGCGGCCAATGGCTCGGCACGTGGTCTACAACCTGGCCAAGGCCGGCCATGCCCAACTGATTCGCAGCCTGGCGATAGAGCTGGCGCCGTCGGTGCGGGTCAACGGCGTCTCGCCCGGGGTGAATCTGTGGCCGGAGGACGACGCGTCTTTCGATGCGGCGGAGCGCGCGGCGATAGAGGCCAGTATTCCCTTGCGGCGCACCGGGGTGCCGGAAGACATCGCTCAGGCAGTGGCCTTCTTGTTGTTGGACGCCGGCTACGTCACTGGCCAGATTCTGGCGGTGGACGGCGGCCGCAGCGTGGTGTTGTAGCCGCGGGAGGGATCGGCCGCGCCCGCGCCATATTCGTCGTCATGGATTTCGCCGCGGAAAAACAGTAAAATCGCCTGTTTTTCAATTTCTTAGCCGTACTCCATGTCCGAAGCAAGCAGCGTCCTCGACGACAAGGCCAAAAAGGCCGTGTTTGAAGGCAATAAACTGGCCAAGCGCCTGCGCCACCATGTGGGTGACGCCATCAATGACTTCAATATGATAGAAGAGGGCGACCGCGTGATGGTCTGCCTGTCCGGGGGCAAGGACAGTTATACCTTGCTGGACATTCTGCGCGGCTTGCAGAAGTCCGCGCCTATCGATTTCTCCATCGTGGCGGTCAATCTGGACCAGAAACAGCCGGGCTTCCCCGAGCATGTGCTGCCGGAATATCTGGACTCCATCGGCGTGGAGTACCGCATCGTCGAAGAAGACACTTATTCCATCGTCAAGCGGCTGGTGCCCGAAGGCAAGACCACTTGCAGCCTGTGTTCGCGGCTGCGCCGCGGCATTCTCTACCGCGTGGCCGACGAATTGGGCGCGACCAAGATCGCGCTGGGTCATCACCGCGACGACATCCTGCACACTCTGTTCCTGAATATGTTCTACGGCGGCAAGCTGAAATCCATGCCGCCCAAACTGGTGTCCGACGATGGCCGCCACATGGTGATCCGCCCGCTGGCTTATTGCCGCGAGAAGGATATTGAACGCTACGCCGCGCTGCGCGAATTCCCCATCATTCCATGCAATCTGTGCGGCTCGCAGCCCAATCTGCAGCGCCAAGTGGTCAAGGAAATGGTCAACGACTGGGACCGTCGCTTCCCCGGCCGGCTGGAGAGCATGTTCCGCTCGCTGCAAAATGTGGTGCCGTCCCACCTGGCCGACACCGCGTTGTTCGACTTTGCCGGCCTGAAGACCGGCGACGCGCCGTTCGAAGGCGGCGACACTGCTTTCGACAAGGAAGAATTCCGCGATCCGCCGCCGCCTAGGGACGACGAGGCCGAAGCGGCGCCGAAGAAGCGCACCATCAGCATTCTGGATTCGCGTAATCCAGCGGGCGAGGGCTCCGGCTGTGGCGCGTAGGGCCTTGCATCCGTTCCGCCGCCGCGTGCGCGCCGCTGTGGATGAAATGCCGGAGGTCGAGATATCGGAGGCCGGCAATATCCGCTCGCTGCATCTGGGTTCGGAAACCATACAGAGTTCTATGGATCTGGATGACCCCGCCGAACTGGTGTTGTCGTATAGCCGGGCGATGATGGGTTTCCTGTTGTGGAACGACGAACCGCAGCACATTTTGCAGATTGGGCTGGGCGGTGGTTCGCTGGCGCGCTTCA
The DNA here is from genome assembly GCF_009936155.1 of Chromobacterium haemolyticum. Lineage (NCBI taxonomy): Bacteria > Pseudomonadati > Pseudomonadota > Betaproteobacteria > Neisseriales > Chromobacteriaceae > Chromobacterium > Chromobacterium haemolyticum. Next base: position 517,448 of record NZ_AP019312.1, read on the forward strand.
TCGATGAATATCTGCCGGACACGGTCAGCGTGGCGGTGGATATCAACCCTCAGGTGATCGCGGTGGCGCGGGCTTTTTTCCAGCTGCCGGAGGAAGGCGACTTTTTCGAGATCATCGAGGCCGACGGCGCGGACTACGTGAAAATTTTCCGCGGTTCCACCGATGCCATCCTGGTGGATGGTTTCGATGGCTTGCAGATTGTTGACGAGTTGACCACCGAGGACTTCTTTGAGGACTGCAAGCGCGCTTTGAGTCCCAAGGGGGTGTTCGTCACCAATTGGTGGAGCGGCGACAAACGCTATCAAAGCTTCGTCGAACGTTTGCTTAATGTATTCGAGGGCAGGGTGCTGGAGCTGCCTTCCGCCAGTCATGGCAATGTGGCGGTCATGGCTTTCCGTCAAAGCCCGACGCTGACTCAATGGGAGGCCTTGAAGGAGCGGGCCGACCGGATGGAGTGCCGTTTCGGGTTGGAGTTCGGAGAGTTCGTCAATCGCTTGAAGTTGACTAATCAGCACACAGCGGGCCATCTGCTGATTTGAACGATGTCGCCCGGCGTACATTTGCTTACTCAATGGCTGTGGGTAAGCGGCGTATAATGCCGGCATACATGCCGTCAGCGGGCGGTTAACTGCGGCCAAGGGTGTTTGCGGGATGGTTTGCACCCTCGCCTCAACTGCGAAGAGAATCCGCTTGAGCGGTTTCTGAGGCAGATCAGTACGGACAGAAACGGAAGGCGGCAAGCTGGCTTGCCGTTGAATGAACTTTATGGCGGTGGATCGGACAGTTTAGGGCAGGCACGGCGCGGGCGGTTTCGCTTTCGCGCCGCTTGTCGTGAACGTCGTCGGATCCGCCGCTATCGTATTTACATACTGTTGGGACTTATACCGTGATCAAGCAGCAACTGCTCAATCGGATTGCAGACAAATCCGCCGTCATCGGCATCGTGGGCCTGGGCTATGTCGGCCTGCCGCTGATGCTGCGCTTCGCCGAAGTCGGCTACAAAGTGCTGGGCTTCGATATCGACCAGGGCAAGGTGGACGCCCTGATGGCAGGCCAAAGCTATATCGAACACATCGGCGCGGACAGCATCGCCACCGCGCTGAGCCGCGGCTTCGAAGCCACCACCGACTTCTCCCGCGCGGGCGAAGCCGACACGCTGATTTTGTGCGTGCCGACGCCGTTGAACAAATACCGCGAGCCGGATCTGTCCTTCGTGCTGAACACCATAGACAGCCTGGTGCCCTATCTGCGCGAAGGCCACCTGGTGTCGCTGGAGTCCACCACCTATCCGGGCACCACCGACGAAGAACTGTTACCGCGCATGGAATCGCGCGGGTTGAAGGTGGGCGACAACGCCTTCCTGGTGTTCTCGCCGGAGCGCGAAGATCCGGGCAATCCGGACTTCACCACCCGCACCATTCCCAAGGTGTGCGGCGGTGTGACCCCGGCCTGCCAGGAAATCGGCGTGGCGCTGTACAGCGCGGTGATCGACAAGGTGGTGCCGGTGTCCTCCACCCGCGCCGCGGAAATGACCAAGCTGCTGGAAAACATCCACCGCGCGGTGAACATCGGCCTGGTCAACGAGATGAAGATCGTCGCCGACAAGATGGGCATCGACATCCACGAAGTGATCCGCGCGGCGGCCACCAAGCCGTTCGGCTTCGTGCCCTACTATCCGGGTCCGGGGCTGGGCGGCCACTGCATTCCGATCGACCCGTTCTACCTGACCTGGAAAGCGCGCGAATACGGCGTCAACACCCGTTTCATCGAGCTGGCCGGCGAAGTGAACAGCAATATGCCCGACTACGTGGTGTCCAAAGTGGCGGCCGCGCTGAACCTGCGCAAGAAGTCCATCAACGGCAGCCGCGTGCTGGTGCTGGGTATCGCCTATAAGAAGAACGTCGACGACATGCGCGAAAGCCCGTCGGTGTTCCTGATGGAGAAGCTGCGCGATCTGGGCGCGGAAGTGGCCTACAGCGACCCGCACGTGCCGGTGTTCCCCAAGATGCGCGAGCATCATTTCGAGCTGTCCAGCGTGGCCTTGAGCGCGGAGAGCCTGGCCGGCTACGACTGCGTGCTGCTGGCCACCGACCACGACAAGTTCGACTACGCGCAGATCAAGGCGCACGCGCAACTGGTGGTGGACAGCCGCGGCAAGTATCTGGAGCCGGCGGACAACATCGTCAAGGCCTAAGCCGCAACGCCGCGCGTCTTGTCCCTGCGCTTGCCGGGCGTGGTGAGACAAGTGCCCAAGCGGGTGCATCGTTAAGCGATGCGCCCGCGTGTTTTGAAGGAATTTGAGGCAGAACCATGCAAACATTGCACCTTCCCCCGATTACCGACCGCAAGATCCGCTTCGCGCTGGTGGGCTGCGGCCGCATCGCCCAGAACCACTTCGGCGCGCTGGAGCAGCACGCCGACCGCGCCGAGCTGGTCGACGTTTGCGACATCGACCCGGCCGCCCTGACGGCGGCGGTGGCGCGCACCGGTGCGCGCGGCCACGCCAGCCTGGCCGAGATGCTGGGCAAGACCGACGCGGACATCGTTATCCTGACCACGCCCTCCGGCTTGCATCCGAGCCAGAGCATCGCCTGCTCGGAAGCCGGTTTCCACGTGATGACGGAAAAGCCGATGGCGACCCGATGGGAAGACGGCCTGGAAATGGTCAAGGCCGCCGACCGCGCCAACAAGCATCTGTTCGTGGTCAAGCAAAACCGCCGCAACGCCACCTTGCAGCTCTTGAAGCGTGCGATGCGGGAGAAGCGCTTTGGCCGTATCTACATGGTCAACGTCAATGTGTTCTGGACCCGTCCGCAGGAGTACTACGACGCGGCCGGCTGGCGCGGCACCTGGGAGTTCGACGGCGGCGCCTTCATGAACCAGGCCAGTCATTACGTGGATCTGCTGGACTGGCTGATCGGCCCGGTGGAAAGCGTGCAGGCTTACACCGCGACGCTGGCGCGCAATATCGAGGTGGAGGACACCGGGACCGTCAGCGTCAAATGGCGCAGCGGCGCGCTGGGCAGCATGAACGTGACCATGCTGACCTACCCGAAGAACCTGGAAGGCAGCATCACCATCCTGGGCGAGAAGGGCTCGGTGCGCGTGGGCGGCATGGCGGTCAATGAAATCCAGCATTGGGAATTCGCCGAGCCGCATGCGATGGACGAAGACATCAAGCAGGCCAGCTACGCCACCACCAGCGTTTACGGTTTCGGCCACCCCTTGTACTACGACAATGTGATCAAGACCATGCGCGGCGAAGCCGAGCCGGAGACGGACGGCCGCGAAGGGTTGAAGTCGCTTGAGCTGCTTATCGCGATGTACCTGTCCGCGCGCGACGGCCGCCGTGTCAGCCTGCCGCTGGATTATTGAGACCTAGGCATGATGCGGAAGATTCTGGACGGCGTGCTGTGGGGCTTGGGGTTCTGGTTGGTCGGCGGCGGTTTGATGCTGATGTTCTCGTCCTTCAACAGCCATCAGCAGGCAGGACGCCAGTCTGACGCCCGAGCGGTCCAATCCGGCGACGTGGAAGATCAATGGTCGCGCAGCGAGAAATTACTGGAGCGCCAGGAGCACTCCATGGCGCACTCCGAACAACAACTAATCCGCCTGGATAAGATTTTGGACAAATGGGAGCGGCAAAAATGAGCCAGGTTCACATCCACCCCAGCGCCATCGTCGACGACGGCGCGCAGATCGGTGAGAACACCCGCGTCTGGCACTGGGTCCATATTTGCGGCGGCGCTCAGATCGGCGCCGGCTGTTCCTTCGGCCAGAACGTGTTCGTGGGCAACGACGTGCTGATCGGCGACAACGTCAAGGTGCAGAACAATGTGTCCATCTACGATGCGGTGACGCTGGAGGACGATGTGTTTTGCGGCCCGTCCATGGTGTTCACCAATGTCAACAATCCGCGCAGCCATGTCGCGCGCAAGAATGAGTACCGCCGCACCCTGGTGAAACGAGGGGCGTCCATCGGGGCCAACGCCACCGTGGTGTGCGGCCACACCATAGGCGAGTACGCCTTCGTCGGCGCCGGGGCGGTGGTGACCCGCGATGTGCCGGCCTACGCGCTGATGGTGGGCACGCCGGCCAAACGCATCGGCTGGATGTGTTCCTGCGGCGAGAGGCTGGCCAACGACATCGGCACCTACAGCTGCCCGGCCTGCGGCAAGCATTACGAGGTGGGCGGCAATCACTGCTCGCCGCTCAAGAACGACTGACAAGCCTTCCTGATGCGGCTTTGCTTCAGGGCGCTGCTCAGTTGTTCTACGTGTCGCTATTGATGCGATATCTTTCAAAAATTGATTTGGGGTTGATCCCGTTATGTCCATCCAGTTCATTGATCTGAAAGCGCAGTACCAGCACCTGAAAGCCGACATCGACGTCCGCATCCACGCGGTGCTGGACCACGGCCAGTACATCATGGGGCCGGAGGTGAAGGAGGTGGAGCAGGGGCTGGCGGAATACACCGGCGCCAAGCACGCCATCGGCGTCTGCGACGGGACCAAGGCGCTGCTGATCGCGATGATGGCTTTGGACATTGGTCCCGGCGACGAAGTGATCACCACCCCGTTCACCTTCATCGCCACCGGCGAGATGATCGCCTTGCTGGGGGCCAAGCCGGTGTTCGTCGACATCGATCCCGTCAGCTACAACCTGGACCCGGCGCTGTTGGAAGCGGCGATTACGCCCCGCACCCGGGCCATCATGCCGGTGAGCCTGTACGGTCAGTGCGCTGATTTCGACGCTATCAACGCCATCGCCGCCAAACACGGCGTCGCGGTGATCGAGGACGGCGCGCAGAGCTTCGGCGCCAGCCAGAACGGCAAGAAGTCCGGCAACCTGTCCACCATAGGCTGCACCAGCTTCTTCCCCAGCAAGCCGCTGGGCTGCTACGGCGACGGCGGAGCCTGCTTCACCAGCGACGACGCGCTGGCCAAGAAAATGCGCGAGATCCGCGTGCACGGCCAGGACCGCCGCTATCACCATCCCATCATCGGCCTGAACGGCCGCTTGGACACCATACAGGCGGCGGTGCTGCTGGCCAAGCTGCCCAGCTTCGCGGACGAAGTGGCGGCGCGCGAACGTATTGGCGCGCGCTACAGCGCGCTGCTGCGCGACGTGGCGCGGGTGCCGGTGATCGCCGAAGGCAACAGCCATGTTTACGCGCAGTACACCATTGAGGTGGATGATCGCGAAGCGGTGCAGGCCAAGTTGAAGGAGCTGGGCGTGCCCACCGCCGTGCATTACCCGATTCCGCTGCATCTGCAGCCGGCTTTCGCTCACCTGAACCTGCCGGAAGGCAGCTTCCCGCTGTCGGAGGCCGCCGGCCGCCGGGTGATGAGTCTGCCGATGCATCCCTTCCTGGACGAGGCGACGCAAGACGCCATCGTCGCCGCGGTCAAACAGGCGCTGGCCTGAGCGCATGAGCTTGTTGCTGTCCCGCCTGCCCAAGAGCGGCTTCATCCGTCACATCATCACCCTGGTCACCGGGGCGGCGGTGGCGCAGGTGATTCCGTTGCTGGTGTCGCCGCTGATCACCCGTTTGTATAACCCGCACGAGGTGGGGGTGCAGGCGGTCTACGTCTCATGGCTGTCCACGCTGGCGGTGCTGGCCACCGCGCGTTACGAGATGGCCATCGTGCTGCCGGCGGAGGAGAGGCGGGCCAGCAATCTGATGGGCTTGTCCATCGCCTGCGCATTGGCTCTGTCTTTGCTGGTGGGCGTGGTGGTGGCCTTTGACGGCCACGCCCATATCGCCCGCCATCTGGGCGCGCCGGAACTGGAGCCCTGGTTGCTGCTGTTGCCGTTGTCCGTGGCGCTGGCGGGCTTGATGCAAGCCTGGACCAACTGGAACAACCGTCATCGACGCTACCAGGCCAACGCGAACGGCCGCATGTTGCAGTCCTTGAGCATGGCGGCCACTCAAGTGGGGCTGGGCTGGATAGGAGCCGGCGCCGCCGGCCTAATTCTGGGCCAATTGGCCGGCCAGCTAGGCTCCCTGCTGGCGCAAACCTGGCAAGACATCAAGGCTCGTTTCGCTTGGCGTCATGAGCTCAGCCGCGTCGACATGCGCGAGGTGGCGCGCGCTTATATCGAGTTTCCCAAGATCAACGCGCCGCACGCCTTGAGCACCGCCTTGCTGGATTCAGCGACCTTGGTGGCGCTGACCATGCTGGCGGGCACCGCCTCCGTGGGCTTCTACGGCCTGATGATGCGTGTGTTGAAGCTGCCGGCGGCGCTGATCGGCCAGGCGGTGGCGCAAGTGGCCTATCGCGAGCTGGCCGACGCCCGCAATCAGCGCCAGCCGCTGCGGCCCATTTTGCGCAAGATGATGCTGACGCTGGGCGGTATGGCCTTGCTGCCCTTTCTGGTGATACAACTGGCCGGGGAACCCTTGTTCTCGCTGGTGTTCGGACAGAACTGGGCTACCGCCGGACGTTATGCGGAGGCGATGTCGCTCTATATCCTGTTCCACTTCGTCGCCTCGCCGTTGGGCATGGTGCCGCCGGTGATCAATCGCCAGCGCCAGGCTTTTCTGTGGTCCTTGCTGCAGGCTGTGTTGTTTCTGGGCACGATGTGGGCCGGTTTCATGCTGTGGAACGACGCGGTGGCCACCTTCCAACTGGTGTCGGTGGTGATGGCCGCGTACTTCCTGGCTTATTTTTCATGGCTTTACAAGGCAGCCCGATGAATTGGCACGCTCTATTCCGCCGCATCCGTTTCCGCCTGTCGGCATGGGTGCAGCCCAGAATGGTGTATGGATTCACCCGCGGCGACGGGGTGTTCCTCAAACGCACCCGGGTGTCCAACATGACCCGCATCGAACATGTCGGCAAGCTGATGGTGGACGACAACGTCTACATCGGCCATTTCAATCTGATCGACGCCTCCGGCGGGCTGTATATCGGCGAAGGTTGTCAGATCACCAACTATGTTTCGCTGTTGACCCACTCCAGCCATGTGGCCATTCGCCTGTATGGCGACCGCTACCTGGAGAGCAGCAATCATGTCGGCTATCTGAAAAAGCCCACCAAGCTGGGCCCGTACAGTTTCGTCGGCCCGCACTCCGTGCTGATGCCGGGCGTGGAGCTGGGCAAGGGCAGCATGGTGTCGGCTTACAGTTATGTGCCGGCCGGCGTTTATCCCGATTTCGCCATCCTGGCCGGCAATCCGGCGCGGGTAGTGGGCGATACCCGCGAGATGGACGCCAAATGGCTGGACGAGCATCCGGAATTGCTGTCCTTGTACGAGGCCTGGGCGCATGACTGAGCCTGTGAGAAGCAAGATCGCCAGCGTTGCGGTGGTGGGGTCCGCCTCGGTGCATACCTGGCGTTTCTTGCGCGGCATCGCGCCGCATGTGGATCAATTATTCCTGGCCTGCAACGGCGAGATTCCGGCGGACGTGGCCGCCTTGCTGGCCGGCAGCCTGAAAGTGGATTTCCGCCTGGCGGCGCTGGGCACGGCGGGGCGTTTGCGCGCTTGGCTGCGCGAGACGCGGCCGCGGCTGCTGCATATCCACCAGGCCAATAGCGTGGCCTGGCACGGCAGCCGCGCGGCCGCCAGCCTGGGCTTGCCCATGGTGTTGACCGCCTGGGGTTCCGATGTGCTGTTGCTGCCGGACAGCAACCCGCTGATGCGGGCGATGGTGCGCGCCAATCTGGCCGCCGCCGACGCGATGACCTCGGATTCGCTGCACATGGCGGCGAAGATCCGCGAGCTGGCCGGCGAGGACTGCCGTATCCGCCTGCTCAATTACGGCATGGACGCCATGCCGGCGCCGGCGGCCAGCGCGGGCAAGGGCAAGACAGTGCTGTCCTGCCGGCTGCACAAGCCCTTGTACCGCATCGACGCCATTCTGCGCGCCTGGGGGCGGGTGGAACGCGGCGATCGCTTTGGCGATTGGCGCTTGACCGTGGCTGCCAGCGGCAGCGAAACCGACTCGCTGCGGCGCCTGGCCGCCGAGCTGGGGCTGCAACGTGTCGACTTCGCGGGCTTCGTCGACAGCGCGACGCTGGGGCGGATGTACGCGGAGTCCAGAGTCTTCGTCAGCGTGCCGCGCTCGGACGCCACCAGCATCAGCCTGCTGGAAGCGATGGGCCACGGCTGCTTGCCCTTGCTGTCCAATCTGCCGGCCAATGGCGAATGGGTGATAGACGGCCTCAACGGCGTGATCGCCGAGGACGTGGGGCGTTTGGACGAGGCCTTGCTGCGCGCGATGGAATGGGCCGGCGAGGACGCGAAGCTGGACGAGGCCGCCGCGCTCAACCGCCGGCTGGTGGCCGACAAGGGGCTGCATCAGCCGAATATGGCCGGCTTTGCCCGGCTGTACCGGGAACTGCTGGGTTCCGACAACTAGGATTTTGCCGCGGGCCCGAGATCGTTGCGGGCCGGGCGGCCGCAAAACAGAGCTTAATATGAAAATTGCCCATCTCACTTCCGCTCATCCCCGTCACGACATCCGCATCTTCGTCAAGGAGTGCGCGAGCCTGGCCGCGGCAGGGCATGAGGTGACGCTGATCGTGGCCGACGGCCAGGGCGAGGAGATCAACCGCGGCGTGCGCTTTCACGATGTGGGCCCCAAATCCGGCGGCCGGCTGGCGCGGATGACCGGCACCGTCAAGCGCGTCTACCAGGCTGCGCTGAAGCTGCGCCCGGACGTGGTCCACTTTCACGACCCGGAGCTGATCCCCGCCGCGCTGCGCCTTAAGCAGGCCGGCATCAAGGTGGTCTACGACGTGCACGAGGACGTGCCGCGCCAAATCCTGGCCAAGCACTGGATACCCGGCGCGGTGCGGCCCCTGGTGTCCAGCGGCTTTGAAACGCTGGAGGACTGGGCGGCGCGCCGCTTCGACGCGGTGGTGACTTCGACGCCGCACATCCGCAAGCGCTTCGAGGAACTGGGCGCGCGCGCACTGGATGTGTGCAACTTCCCCATCCTGGAAGAACTGGTGCGAGACACGCCGTGGGAACAGCGCCGCAACGAATTGTGCTATATCGGCGGCATCTCGCGCATCCGCGGCATCGAACCCATCGTCGAGGCGCTGCCGGATACCGCGACGCGCTTGAACCTGGCCGGGCCGTGGAGCGAGAGTGACCTGAAGGCCCGGGTGTCGGCCCGGCCCGGCTGGGCACGGGTCAATGACCTGGGCGTGTTGGACCGCAAGGGCGTGGCCGAGGTGCTGGCCAAGAGCAAGATCGGCCTGGTGACGCTGTTTCCGACGCCGAATTATGTCGATGCCTTGCCGATCAAGTTGTTCGAATACATGGCCGCCGGCATGCCGGTGATCGCGTCGGATTTTCCGGTGTGGCGCGAAATCGTGGCCGACGCCGGCTGCGGCCTGCTGGTGGACCCGCAGGACCCGGCGGCCATCGCCGCCGCCGTCAACGAACTGATGGCTGACGAAGCGCGCATGCGCGCGCTGGGCGAAGCCGGCAAGCAGGCGGTATTGAACAAATACAGTTGGGCGGCGGAGGCCGACAAGTTGGTCAAGCTGTACGCGACCTTGTAAATCATGAAAATTCTCTACATCAACCACTATGCCGGCAGCCCCCGGCATGGCATGGAATTCCGCCCCTATTATCTGGCGCGGGAATGGGTGAAGGCCGGCCACGAAGTCAATATGCTGGCCGCCGATGTGTCCCATCTGCGTCAGACCCATCCGCAAGTGGACGGCAAATACCGCGACGAGGATATCGACGGCATCCGTTACACCTGGTGCCGCACGCGTCCTTACGAGGGCAACGGCGTGGGCCGCGTGCTCAATATCTTCAGCTTCCTGGCTCGGGTAATGGGCTTGTCCGGCCGCTATCGGAAACACTGGAAGCCGGACGTGGTGATCGCTTCGTCCACCTATCCGCTGGATACGGTGCCGGCGGCCTGGATCGCCGCCAAGACCGGCGCGCGCTTGGTGTACGAGGTGCATGATCTGTGGCCGCTGACGCCGGTGGAGGTGGGCGGCATGTCGCCCAAGCATCCCTTCATCCGTCTGCTGCAGTGGGCCGAGGATTTCGGCTACCGCAAGGCCGACACCGTGGTGTCCATGCTGCCCTGCGCCAAGGACTATATGGTGGCGCACGGCATGGACCCGGCCAAGTACGTGGTGATTCCCAACGGCGTCGATGTCGGGGAATGGCGGGGAGAGGCTGAGGCGCTGCCGGCCGAGCACCGGATGCGGCTGGCGGAACTGAAAGCGCAGGGGCGTTTCCTGATCGGCTATGCCGGCGGGCATGGCTTGGCCAATGCGTTGGATTACCTGCTGGAAGCGGCGGCGCTGATGCGGGACGCGCCGGTGACTTTCGTTCTGGTCGGCGACGGCCCGGACAAGGAGGCCTTGGCGGCACGCGCCGCCGAACTGGGGCTGGACAATGTGATGTTGCTGCCGGCCATCGCCAAGCGCGCGGTCCCGGGCTTCCTCGCTGAAATGGACGCCTTGTTCATAGGCTGGCGCAAACTGCGGATCTATCGCTTTGGCATCAACCCCAATAAACTGTTCGACTACCTGATGGCCGGCAAGCCGGTGATCCATTCGGTGGAGGCCGGCAACGATATGGTGAAGGACGCCGGCGCCGGCATCAGCGTGGGCGCCGAGGATCCGGCCGCGATCGCCGACGCGGCGCGGTGGATGGCGGCGCTGCCGGCCGAGGAGCGCGGGCGCATGGGCGCGGCGGGCAAGGCCTATGTGCTGGAACACCATGATTACGCGGTGCTGGCGCGGCGCTTCCTGGCGGCGGTGACGCGGTAACCGAACTGTAGCCAGGAAGCCTGTTTTCGGGCGTTCCGCTAGATGTGGCGATAAGAAGAAAGAGAACAATATGATGAAGAAAATCTGGATGGCAGGGGTGACCGTCTGCATAGGCTTGGTTACGCTGCCAGCCCAGTCTGCCGGCTTCAACTGCGCTTACGCCAAGCTGGAGGTGGAGAAAATGATCTGTGCCGACGCCGAGCTGTCGTCGCTGGATTCGGAACTGGCCAAGCGCTTCACCTTGATTCAGGGTGAGACTCAAGGCATAGACGGCGATACCGGCAAACGGCTTGATCCTTACGGCAAAGAGCAAGCGCACTGGCTGAAGCAGGTGCGCAACAAGTGTGAGGATGCCTTGTGCGTACGCGACGCCTACAAGAAGCGGCTGCAGTACTTTGGCAAGGTGGAAAAGGATCTAGGCTTGCTGGTCGCCGCATGCGTGACTCCGGCTTGTGCCGATGGTTTGGTGAAACAGAAAGTGGAGGGTAGCCAATATTTCTATTCCGGCTCGGTGCAGCTGGAGGGGGAATACGCTTACGCCCGTGGCGCAAGCGATATGGACATGGTGGGTGATCAATTCTGTTTCACGCCGACGAAATCGTCCGCGAAGCGGATTCCGCGAGAGCGAGGCGATGATAGAAGTCGTTGGTTCTGTTTTGAGAATACCGCTCAGGCCAAACGCATGTTTAATGTCTTACCCTTGCTGAAGCTGAAACAGACCTGCGAACTGAGGGGCAAAGCGACGGTACAGGTGGATCGTTATATCGCCGACTTGATGCCTAGCGACGTGAACGACACGGCGCGTTTGTTGAAAGTCGTGCGCTTGGGGGCTCCGCGAGTGTTGCCGTATGACGGCGATTCTGGAGATTGCCGACGCTAAGGCGCCGGGCGGGGCTAAAAGATTTCATATGACGGCAGGCGAGGCCCGCCGTGCTTACGATAGCGGAAAGAATGATATGAGCGAACAAAAATTCCTGCCGTTCGCCTTGCCGGACATCGGCGAGGAAGAGATCAACGAAGTGGTCGACGCGCTGCGTTCCGGTTGGGTCACCACCGGTCCCAAGACCAAGCAGTTCGAGTCCGACTTCGCGCAATTCATCGGCGACGGCGTCGAGGCGATCGCCGTCAACTCGGCCACCGCCGGCCTGCATCTGGCGCTGGAAGCGATAGGCATCGGCCCTGGCGACGAGGTCATCGTGCCCAGCTACACCTTCACCGCCACCGCCGAAGTGGTGCGCTATCTGGGCGCGCATCCGGTATGCGTGGACGTGGATGCGGCTACCTTCAACATCAGCCCGGATGCGATCCGCGCCGCGATCACCGCCAAGACCAAGGCGATCATGCCGGTGCACTTCGCCGGGCTAGCCTGCGAGATGGACGAGATCATCGCCATTGCCCGCGAGCATGGGTTGAAGGTTGTTGAAGACGCCGCTCATGCGCTGCCTACTTATTACAAGGGCAAGCTGGTGGGCACCTTGGACTCCGACGTCACCGTGTTCAGCTTCTACGCCAACAAGACCATGACCACCGGCGAAGGCGGCATGGTGGTGTCCAAGAATAAGGACTTGATCGCGCGTTGCAAAGTGATGCGTCTGCACGGCATCAGCCGCGACGCCTTCGACCGCTATGTGTCCAAGACCCCGGCCTGGTTTTACGAAGTGGTGGCGCCCGGCTTCAAATACAATATGCCGGACACCGCCGCGGCAATGGGTATCCACCAGTTGAAGAAGATCCGCCGCTTCCAGGAGTTGCGCGAGGGGATGGCCCGGCGCTTCGACCGCGAGCTGGCCGATCTGCCGCTGATCCTGCCGGCGCGGCCGAAGGACGCGGGCAGCAACCACGCCTGGCATCTGTATCCGGTGCGTATCAAGCCGGAAGCCGGCGTCAGCCGTGATGATTTCATCGCTCGGATGGCGGAAAAGGGCATCGGTTGCTCGGTGCACTTCATTCCCTTGCATCGCCAGCCGGTGTGGCGCGATGGCTATCAGCTGACGCGCGAGCAGTTCCCGGTGGCCGACGCCGCCTTCGAGGCCGAAGTGACTTTGCCGCTGTACACCCGGATGACGGATGATGACCAGACCCGGGTCATCGCCGCGGTGCGCGAGATTCTGAGCGCATGAGCGAGCGTGGTTCAGACCGCGGCGGCTTGCTGCCGCCGTGCTGCCGTCCGCGCCGCCACGGTTCGCGGCTGCTGAAGCGAGGTTTCGACATCGTCGCGGCGGGTCTGGGTCTGGCTGTGCTGGCGCTGCCGCTGCTCGCGGTGGCGCTGTGGGTGAAGCTGGATTCGCCAGGACCGGTGTTTTTCCGCCAGGTACGCGTGGGGCGGAACGGCACATTGTTCCGTATCCACAAATTCCGCACCATGCAGGTGGACACCGAGCGACACGGCCAGCTGACCGTCGGCGCGGACGCGCGCGTCACCGGCGCCGGCCGCTTGTTGCGCAAGACCAAGCTGGATGAACTGCCACAGTTGATCGACGTGCTGTTCGGCGATATGAGCTTGGTCGGCCCGCGGCCCGAGGTGCCCAAGTACGTCGCCCACTATCCGGACGAAGTCCGCGACATCGTGTTGTCGGTGCGCCCCGGCATCACTGACTGGGCGTCGATCAAGATGATAGACGAGAACGAAATCCTGGGCCGGGCGGAGGATCCGGAGCGCGCTTACATTGAGCAGGTATTGCCGGAGAAACTGGCGTATTACGTGCGCTACGCCGAAAGCCACAGCTTGTTTGAAGATGTCCGCATCATCGTCGCCACGCTGATGAAGATCGTCAGCCGATGACGGTTTCCATCCGCTTGGCCGGACCCGCCGATGCGGTCGCTTTAACGGACATTTATCTGGCCTGCCGTCGCGAGATGAATTACGCGCCGCTGGCGCATGCCGAGGCGGAGGTGAGGGCCTGGTTCGCCGGCACGCTGTTGCCGTCCGGCGGAGCATGGTTGGCGGAACGGAACGGCGATATCGCCGGCTTCGCCGCCGCGTCGCTGCAAGACGATGTGCTATGGCTGGATCAGCTATATGTCGACGCCGGGCATCGCGGCGCGGGCGTCGGCGGAATGTTGCTGCAACAGTTGTTGTCGCCCCCGGCGCCGGCCTGCCGGCTGTTCGTGTTCCAGGCCAATCTAAGCGCGCGCCGCTTCTACGAGACGCATGGCTTTGCGCTGCTAAGCCTGAGCGATGGCCAAGATAACGAGGAATGTTGCCCGGATGCGCTGTATCAACGGCCGCCGGACGCGAAAGAATGACCATGTTTGAAAAACTGCTCGCCTTCTCCCGCCACAACAAGATGGCGATGCTGGCGCTGATGGACGCGCTGCTGTTGCCGCTGGCGCTGTGGAGCGCGGTCTTCCTCCGCCTGGGCGGTTATTGGGACCCCAAGCTCAATCCGCATTTGTGGATTTTCATCGTGCCGCCGCTGTGGGCGATTCCCATCTTCATCAAGCTGGGCCTGTACCGCGCGGTGCTCAAATACCTGGACGACAAAATCATCCTGACCGTGTTCTCCGGGGTGACCTTGTCGGTGCTGGTGTTGCAGGCGGTGCTGCAGATGGCCCATATCTGGGCGATGCCGCGCACCTCGGTGATCATCTTCTGGGTGTTCGCCATGGCCTATATCGGCGGCAGCCGTTTTCTGCTGCGCGGCCTGGTGCGTCGCATCGACGCGGTGGACGCGCCGCGCGAGCACGTGATCATCTACGGCGCCGGTCGTGCCGGCGTGCAGTTGATGTTGGCCTTGCAAGCCGGCCGCGAATATCGGCCGATGGCCTTTGTCGACGACAATCCCGAGCTGCATCGCCGCACTTTCCGAGGCGTGGCGGTGCATCCGCCGCGCGATCTGCCGCAGTTGGTCAAAGATCTGGAGGCCAAGTGCATTCTGTTGGCGATGCCTTCGGTCAGCCGCAGCCGCCAGCGCGAGATACTGGAAACCCTGGAACTGCTGCGAGTGCCGATCAAGCGTTTGCCGGGCATGGCCGATCTGGTGTCCGGCGAGGCGCGGGTGGAGGAGTTGAAAGAGGTCGAGATCGAAGACCTGCTGGGCCGCGACCCGGTGCCGCCCAAGCAGGAACTGCTGGCGCGCAATATCCGCGGCAAGGTGGTGATGGTCACCGGCGCCGGCGGCTCCATCGGCTCCGAACTGGTGCGCCAGATCGCCAAGAACCAGCCGGCGCGCATCATCCTGTTCGAGCAGTCCGAATACGCGCTGTACGCGATAGACCAGGAACTGGGCCGCGTCGCCGCGCCGCCGGAGCGCACGCCGGTCCTGGGCTCGGTCACCGACTACCAGCGGCTGGTCCAGGTGATGCGCGCCTTCAAGGTGGACACCGTCTATCACGCCGCCGCCTACAAGCATGTGCCGATGGTGGAGCACAATCCCGTAGCCGGCATCGTCAACAATGTGTTTGGCACCGACACCACCGCGCGCGCGGCCGAGGATTGCGGCGTGGACACCTTTGTGCTGATTTCCACCGACAAGGCGGTGCGGCCCACCAATGTGATGGGCGCCACCAAGCGCATGGCGGAGCTGACGCTGCAGACCCGGCACGCGCGCGGCAGCGCCACCCGCTTCGTGATGGTGCGTTTCGGCAATGTGCTGGGCAGCTCCGGCTCGGTGGTGCCCTTGTTCCGCGCCCAGATCAAGGCAGGCGGACCGATCACGCTGACCCACGCCGACATCACCCGTTATTTCATGACGATTCCGGAAGCGGCGCAGCTGGTGATACAGGCCGGCGCGATGGGCGACGGCGGCGACGTGTTCGTGCTGGATATGGGGCAGCCGGTGCGCATCATCGACTTGGCGCGGCGCATGGTCCATCTGTCCGGCCTGGAGTTGAAGGACGCGAGCCGGCCCGGCGGCGACATCGAGATCCGCATCACCGGCCTGAGGCCGGGGGAGAAGCTGTACGAGGAGCTGTTGATCGGCGACAACGTGCTGGCCACGGATCACGAGCGCATCATGCGCGCTCAGGAATACTGTCTGCCGGAAGCGGAAATGCGGGATGTGCTGGCGAACATGGACGAGGCTTGCCGGCGTCTTGACGCGCCCGCGGCGTTTGCCTTGCTGCAAAAAGCGGTACGCGAGTTCCACGCCGCCAAGGCCACTCAGGATTGGGTGACGCTGGCGAACGCGGCTTCGTGAGGCTAGCGGCCTACCATTTGCAGCCGTCCTCGCGCGCGCTTTGCACTGCCAAAATAGGGATCGCCAGCAGGCCAAATGAGGAGTAACGGGTCTTGCAGTCCGGTTTTTCGGCCCGCTCAATAGAGCGGGCCAATTTCGTTTTGGCGGGGTCGGCCTGCAGCGGGCTGATTTTTTCTGGCGCGGCGGCCGCTTGTTCGCGCACTTGCTGGCGCAGGCCTCCCAAGGTTAAGCCCGGGCTCGGGGCCGAAGCTTCGCCTTGGTTTCGCTCGAGCCTGCCTTGATTGCGACCCTTGCCGGGGACGGGCGCGTGTATCCGCGCCGCAGCCGGCGGATGCCTCGGCGCCACAGCAGGTTTTCGGGAAGGGGACTCGGACCCGACGGCGCGCGCCGGGGGTGGAACAATGGCTGGAGCTGGCGGATTCAGTTGTATTCGTAGCGGCGGGGCCGCATCGGCGTTCGGGCCGCCGCTGGGCTTGGCCAGCCACAGCAGCGCGCCATGGGCCAACAGGCTGAGCAGCAGCGCGGCGGCGACGCCGCGAGGGCGGGGACGGGACGAGGCGGTAAGAACGGTCATGCCGTCAACGATAAGCAAACTCGCCGGGTGGGTAAAGCCTCAGTCGGAGATCACGACCTGGTTGCGGCCGGCTTGCTTCGCGCGGTACATGCGGGTATCAGCCAGATCCACCAGCGCGCGCCAGTCGGCGCAGCTGTCTTGAAACAACTCCGCCACGCCGATGCTGGCGGTCAGCGGCAGGCCTTCAGGCCGCTCGCCCAGGCCCTGGGCGCGCAGCCGGGCGATGACCTGGGCCGCGTGGGCCAGTTGCGCGCCGGGCATCAGCAGCACGAACTCCTCGCCGCCCCAACGCACCAGCACGTCGCTGCGTCGCAGCCTTCCTTCCATCAGCTCGGCGAAATGGCGCAAGACCTGATCGCCGGCCAGGTGGCCGTAGTGGTCGTTGATCGCCTTGAAGTGATCCAGATCGATAAAGGCCAAGCTCAGCGGCTGCCGGCTGCGTTGAGCTTGCAATTCCAGCAAGCCCAGCATCTCCTCGCCGCTGCGGCGCGAGAAGACTCCGGTCAGCGGGTCGCGTATTGCCTGGTGGACCAACACGATGATGAAGGCCAATTGGCTGACGCTGGCAATGGCGGAGACGCCGGCCAGCAGAGACAACAACCAGAATTCGCCGCCGAAGCCGGGCAGGTTGTCGCCGTTCAGGTCCAGCAGGCTGGTCAGCACGAAACCGAGCAAGGCCGGGCTGGCGAAAGCCAGGCTCTCCAGCAGCGTCAGCGGAAAGATCGCCAGCCCGGCCAGCAGCACGAAGGGGAGGAAGGCGTAGCCGGCGCCGATGGCGGCGGACAAGCCCTCCAGATGATAACGGCGCAGCATCAAGTGAGAGGCGATGTAAAACAGGGTGGGGATGGCGAACAAGAGCGCGATGCCGCGATAGGCCGCAGGCAGGCGGCCGTCCATCGGCTGCCAAACCGCCAGTGCGACGAAGGCGGCGGAGACCAGCAAGCGCAGCGCCGCCAGCTGCAGCGATAGCGGATAGGGCAGGGTCAGCAAGTCGATCACCGCCCAAGCCGGGGTGAGCGCGGAGAACAGGATGGCAAACAGCCGGCAGCGGTTGACCAGCATCAGTGCGCGTCGCTGGGTCAGCAAGGGCATGTGCTGGCGAGGGCTCAGCAGCCAGAGCGTGTCGCCGCTCTGGATCTCGCCGGGTGCCAGGCCCAGCAGCTTTTGCCAGATGAAGTGAGTAATATGCATGCGGATGGTGCCAGATAGTTGCGTTATTCTACTCCGGTTTATGACTTTGGGTTTGCAGCAGGTCAAAGTCGCCGGCTTGCGCTGCGTTTGCGCTACTATCGCAACTCCTGATCAACCTAGCGGAACAGCGCGATGGAAACCCGGTGGCTTGAAGACTTCCTGGTGCTGGCGGAAACCGGCAGCTTTACCCGCGCGGCGGAACTGCGCCATCTGACCCAACCGGCGTTCTCGCGGCGGATCAAGTCGCTGGAGAGCTGGCTTGGAGCCGACCTGATCGACCGCACCACTTATCCTACGCGTTTGACCGAGGCCGGCGCGCTGTTTCGCGAACAGGCGGTGGCCATGCTGTCCCAGCTCAACACCAGCCGCGCCCTGCTGCGCGGTTTGCAGCCCCTGGCTGACGGCACGCTGGAGTTCGCGGTGCCGCACACGCTGTCCTTCTCCTTCTTCCCCAAATGGCTGTCTCAGGCGCAGAGCGGTTACGGCGCCTTGCCCTGTAGGCTGCAGGCCAGCAATGTGCACGACGCGCTGCTGGCTTTCGTGGAAGGCGGCAGCGACCTATTGATGTGCTACCACCACCCCAAGCAGCCGGTGGAGTTGACCGACGCCCGCTATCAGGGACTAAAGCTGGGCGTTGAGCGGCTGAGGCCGTTCTCGATCGCAGACGCCGGTCGGCCGCGCTATCCGCTGCCCGGCAGCGCGCAGCAGCCGTTGCCCTTTCTAGGCTATGCCAGCAACGCCTATTTCCGGCTGATGAGCGATCTGATCCTGGAGTCCGCTCCACAGCCAGCCAAGCTGGCGCTGCGCTATGAAACCGATATGGCGGAAGGCCTCAAGCACATGGTGCTGGAAGGGCATGGCCTGGCTTTCTTGCCGGAAAGCTCTGCGCGCAGGGAGACGCAGGAGGGTTTGTTGGCGGCCGCCGGCGACGAGTCCTGGCAGGTGGAGATGGAAATTCGCCTTTACGTGGATCAGAAGCGTCAGCGCCCGGCTTTGCAGGCGTTTTGGCATTACCTGACGCGCCAATACCAGGCTTGTTGAGAAGGGGAGTCTGGCCGGTTCGGCCGCCGGCAAGGTTATGCGTTTCCTGCATGACCCCATCGGCATTTCGAATTGGCCAGCCGTCGCGGCATGGCATAAAGTGCGCAGCTTCAAGCCACGCGAGCGCGTGGCGCCATCCGTATCAGGAGAAGCATCCATGACGACTCGCATAGAACATGATCTGTTAGGCGATCGTGAAGTGCCCGCCGATGTCTACTGGGGCGTGCACACCTTGCGCGCAGTCGAAAACTTTCCCATCACCGGCCAGACCATCGCCGGCTACGGCGACCTGATCCGCGCCTTGGCCTGCATCAAGCAGGCCGCTGCCCAGGCCAACCGCGATCTGGGGCTGCTGCCGGCGCCCATCGCCCAGGCCATCATCGCCGCTTGCGAGGAAATCCGCGCCGGCCGCTGGCATGAGCAGTTTGTGGTGGATGCGATCCAGGGCGGGGCAGGCACCTCAACCAATATGAACGCCAATGAGGTGATCGCCAACCGCGCCTTGGAACTGATGGGGCACGCCAAGGGCGAGTATCAGCATCTGCATCCCAACGAGCATGTCAACCTGTGTCAGAGCACCAACGATGTTTACCCGACCGCCTTGCGGCTGGCGGCGTTCTGGGGCGCCAACAAGCTGCTGACCCGGATGGCGGCGTTGCGCGAGGCCTTCGCCGTCAAGGCCGACGAGTTCAAGGACTACCTGAAGATGGGGCGCACCCAACTGCAGGACGCGGTGCCGATGACGCTGGGCCAGGAGTTCATGACCTACGCGGTGATGCTGCAAGAGGACGAGCAGCGTTTAATGGAAGCCAGCGCGCTGATGCTGGAGAACAATCTGGGCGCCACCGCCATCGGTACCGGCATTACCGCGCACCCGGATTACGCGCGTCTGGCTTGCCTGCATTTGTCCGAGCTGAGCGGCCACACCTTGCTGACCGCGCCCAATCTGATCGAAGCCACTCAGGACTGCGGCGCCTTTGTGCAGCTGTCCGGCGTGCTCAAGCGCATCGCGGTCAAACTGTCCAAGACCTGCAACGACTTGCGTCTGCTATCGTCCGGCCCGCGCGCCGGCTTCGGCGAGATCAACCTGCCGGCGCGGCAGGCCGGTTCGTCCATCATGCCGGGCAAGGTGAATCCTGTGATTCCGGAAGTGGTGAGCCAAGTGGCCTACGAGGTGATAGGCAACGATGTCACCATCACCATGGCGGCGGAGGCCGGGCAGTTGCAACTCAACGCTTTCGAGCCGGTGATCGCCTACAGTCTGTTCCGCAGCATGGGCCATCTGGCCGCCGCCTGCGCCACGCTGACCGATAACTGCGTCAAAGGCATTACCGCGAATCGCGAACGCCTGCACGCCAGCGTGGAGAACTCCATTGGTCTGGTGACCGCGCTCAACCCCATCATCGGCTACGCCGCGGCCACTAATGTGGCGGCCCAGGCGCACGCCACTGGCGGCAGCGTGGCAGACATTGTGCTGGAACAAGGCCTGCTGAGCCGCGAGCAGCTGGATTTGCTGCTGAAGCCGGAAGAGCTGACCCGGCCGCGCTGGGTGACCGTGTAATTGATTTCCCTTGTATGACTTATCGTTGTGAGCGTTTCAACTTGATCAGGCCGCCTTTCGCGGCCTGTTTTTTTATCGGCGCCGGCGGCGCTTGCGGCGGGAGCGGAATGCGGGTATAAAAAATTGTGCACCGCACAATCGAAAGGGCGAAATATGCAAGCTGCGCTATGGTGGAGCTTGGAGTTTCCTCGCGGCCTGTGCGCGCTGAGCGCCGAACAGTGGCGTGTCAGGCGGCAATGGCTGCGCTCAGGCTGTTTTCACGGCGCCGCGGTGTGGCGCGGCAGAGCGCCGTGGCCGGATAAGCTGCGCCGCGTACTGACGCGCGCGGGGGCGGATTGGCTGACGCTGTGTTTCGACGACAGCCAGGCCGCGGAGGCCTTGCTCAGCGAGATGTGGGCGCATCCGCTGTGGCGCAGCGAGACTGGCGACCTGCTGCTGGCCTGGCAATTGGACGGCCAGCGGCAGTGGCGGGCGGGCCTGCTGCGATGGGGGCGGACGCTGTCCGCTTAGCCGTGGGCGGGGAAAGCGCTTCCAGCATCGGCGATTAGCCGCCATAATCGCGGCTTTCAATCGCACAGGGCGGTACGCCATGGCCAATCATTCGATGTTGACCCCCGCTCAGCTGCAAGCGCTGGCTCCTCAATTGCAACAGTATGCGCAAGATCAGTTCGGCATCGAGCTGGGGCAGTTCGACGCGCAATTTCTGCTGGACTTTGTTGCGGATAAAATCGGCAGAGACATTTACAACAAGGCGTTGGACGATGCGCAACTGGCGCTCACCGCGCGGATGGAGTCCTTGCAGGCGGCGATTTGGGAATTGGAGAAGTAGACGCAGCGCGCGCGGCCTTGCCGCTTGCCTACGGTTTGCGGGTACAATCGGCGTTCCACCCCTCTCTTGCGGTACCCATGCTCTACTTGCGTTTGATGTTGAAAGGCTTTGTGCTGGCGATTTTGCTGGTGGTGCTGGGCTTTAGCTACGTAGCCTGGAGCATTGTCGATTTCGGCGGCAGCGCAAATGAACCGCAAGCCGACGCGGCGCTGGTGTTGGGGGCGGCGGCCTGGGGCAAGCGCCCATCACCGGTGTTCCGCGAGCGCATCAACCACGCGGTCAAACTGTATAAATCCGGCAAGGTGCGCTGGATCGTGTTCACCGGCGGGACGCCGGAGCCGGGATATCCATCGGAAGCCGATGTGGGCCGCGACTTTGCCGCCAAGCAGGGCGTGCCGATGACGGCGATGCTGGCGGAAAACCAGTCGCGCACCACTTGGCAAAACCTGGAGAACGCGCGCGAGTTGAGCAGCCAGTTCGGCATCCGTTCCTTCCTCTTGGTCAGCGATCCGCTGCATATGCGCCGCTCGGTGCTGATGGCCACCGACATTGGCCTGACCGCCTATCCCGCGCCCACTCAATCCAGCCGCTACCGCACCCTGTCCAGCTGGTCCCGCTTCCTGGCCAGGGAAACATGGCTTTATATCGGCTACCGGGTGTTCCGTAAGCTGTCCTGACCTTGTTGGATAGATGCTCCATTGGACGCGGCATAAAAAAAACCGGCGATAAGCCGGTTTTTTCACGTTGGGCGGGGTGGATCAGTGGTTGTGCCACAGATCGATCAATTCTCCGCCTTCCACAGATTTCACTTCGGCGCGCGCTTGCAGCCAGGACAGCAGTTGCAGGCGCAGCTCGTCGCTGATCTTGACCTCGCCCACCGGGAAGGCCACGCCTTCCAGCTTGCCGGCGCCGTCGAAATGGCCGCCGAAGCTGATGCCGGCCTCGTCCACCTTGATCAGCCAGGCGTCCAGCAGCGCCTCGGAGTCCGCGCCGTCGTGCAGCAGGGCGATCAGATGGAAGCCCAGCTCGCGGAATTCGCCTACGCGCATTTTCTTGCGTTGGCGGGATTTCAGACGGCTCAGGCGGTGGGGGGAGTTGGGGTTGCGCAGGGACATGACTGCTCCTTATTCAAAGACCCGGCGATGATAGCAGGCTTGCCGGCTTTGCGCTGCGCCGGCTGTGCGTAGGTTTCTGTCACTCTAACTAAACAAATATCATATAAAAAGGTAATTATTTGCCGTAGTCATTGCCATTGGAATGGAATTAGTATTTTTTCTCATTCTCAATACATGAAATGGATGACTACAGGGATGAAAAGCACAAAAACAATATTGGCGGTATCCGTGATTTCGGCGCTGTTGAGCGCCTGCGGCGGAGGTGGCGGCGGCAGCGCCGGCAACAGCAGCAGCGGCACGGCCGTTGGAGCGTCGGCATCTGGCAGGATACTGGCGACGGACGGCGCGGAAGTGGCGGCGCTGCAGTGCTCGGGCAATGCGTGCCGTTTGCCGGCCTCGGCCGGCAGGGCGCAATCGGGCTCCGCCTACCAATACACCAATACCGGCGTATTGGCGCAAACGGTGTCGATCAGCGGCGCAGCCTTGAGCACGGGCTGGCAGATGGTGGTGTCGCGCGTCAGCAGCGGCGACACCTCCAGCCAGGCCAAGCTGGGCGCTTCCGGCCTGCGCGGCGGATCGGACGCCGCCGCGGAGCGTCTGGAGGCGGAAAGCCGGGCGGTGATGGCCGCGGTGGGCGCAGCGGCCCGCTCCGGCGCCTTGTCGCTGCGGGCCGTCGGTTCGCACCGGTTGCTGGCGGAGCAGGCCAAGCTACAGGCGAGCAGCTACGCGATCGGCGACAAGCGGGTCTGGCACGATATGGACAAGGACAGCGCCACCAGCCTGCAAGCGATGCGCGACCTGCCCAACGGCGGCGGCAAGGTCTATGTGTGGGCGCAGGACGGGCTGGACGTCAGCGTAGGCAGCGACCAAGCCGACGCGCTGGCCGAGCGCTTCGCCAACAGCGTATATCCACTGGAGGCCTCGGTGGTCAGCGAGCCCTGGGGCGACGACATCGATCCGGGCTGGCGCGCGCTGGCCCTGCCCGGCGACACCAAGGACGTGCATCTGGTGCTGAGCCGGTTGAACGATCCGAACCAGGCCGGCGGCGGCCGTCTGCTCGGTTATGTGCGCTGGACCAACGCCTTGCTGGCGTCGGCCGCGCCGACCGTGTGCGGCGCCGACCAAGAGTGCCGCGACGTGGTGGGCAAGAGCAACCAGGCGCTGGCCACCTTCGTGGACCTGGACACCTTCGCCCAGGCCGATCCGGGCCGCAACTGGACCATGAAGGGCAACGGCCCCAGCCTGGCCTTGTCCACGCTGGCGCATGAATACCTGCATGTGCTTTACGCCTACAACAAAATCCTGCGCAAGCCGCCGAGCTCCGGCAATCCCACAGTGTGGGAAAACGAGCTGGCGGCCCAGACCATGGGCTATCTGGTGTCGGCGGACACCTTCACCGGCGGTCGCGGCAGCGACGCCAACTCCCATCCGGACCTGCGCCGCGGCGGCGACTTCGAAAGCTTCCTGCGCCGGCCGGCTTGCAATCTGAAGGGCTGGAGCGTGGCGGCGTCGAACTACACTTGCTACCCGAAAGCGCTGGCGGCGGGCATGCAGATGCTGCACCAGTTCGGCGCGGGGGTGATGAAGCCGTGGGTGACCGGAGGCAATACCGGCGAGCGGGCCTTGAACGACGGCTTGCGCGCGGTGGGCGGCGGCGATTACAGCAGTCTGATGCTGCGCCTCAACACCACGCTGGCGCTGGGCGGCAATCCGGCCAGCGGCTACGGTTTCCCGGCCAAGACGCTGAACTTGCCGGCCAACCAGTACTTTCCCCAGGGCAAGAGCCTGCTGCTGCCGGCGGTGCCGTTCCAGGCGCAGGAAATCGGCTGGAGCGCGTTGGCCACGGCGGAAACCTATAAGCAGAGCCTACCGCTGTCCCGCGGCGTGGCGCGGGTGACGGTGCCGGCCAACAGCCACCTGATCCTGGTCAAGCCGTGATGCGCGGGCTGCTACTGTGGCTGGGCCTTTGCGCCGGCGTCGGCGCCATGGGGTTGCCGCCGTGGGAGGAGGGGACCCTGGTGGCTGTGGGCGCGCCGCCGCTGGTGCGCCTGGGCGTGGAGAAGGGGGATGGCGGCACCTTCGTCATCCAGCCCGCCGCCGACGGCAAGGGCTTGGGGGCCGCGGAAGTGGCCGCGTTGAAAAAGCGGACCGGTTCGCGCATTCGCTATCGGGCCGGGCCGTTCAAGACCCATCCGCTGTTGGGGCGCGAGGCCGTGTTGCTGCAGGCGGAAGTGCTTGAGCCGCGTTGAGTCGTGAAAACCGCCTGGCGTCTTGACGACGCCAGGCGCTTGTCTTCCGGGCCTACAGGCCCAAATCCCGCCACATCGAGTCGACGCGCTGTTTGACCATTTCGTCCATCACGATGGGCACGCCCCATTCGCGATTGGTTTCGCCGGGCATCTTGTTGGTGGCGTCCAGGCCCATCTTGCCGCCCAGGCCGGACACTGGGCTGGCGAAGTCCAGATAGTCGATAGGCGTGTGCTCGATCAAGGTGGTGTCGCGTACCGGGTCCATGCGGGTGGTGATCGCCCAGATCACCTCTTTCCAGTCCCGGGTGTTGACATCGTCGTCCACCACCACGATGAACTTGGTGTACATGAATTGGCGCAAGAAACTCCAGCAGCCCATCATCACCCGCTTGGCGTGGCCGGGGTACTGCTTTTTGATGCTGACCACGGCTATTCGGTAGCTGCAGCCTTCCGGCGGCAGGTAGAAATCGACGATCTCCGGAAACTGCTTTTGCAGGATGGGCACGAACACCTCGTTCAAGGCCACGCCCAGCACCGCTGGCTCGTCTGGCGGCTTGCCGGTGTAGGTGCTGTGATAGATCGCGTTTTCACGCATGCTGACGCGGTCCACGGTCAGAACCGGGAAGCGGTCCTGCTCGTTGTAATAGCCGGTATGGTCGCCGTAAGGGCCTTCCATCGCGGTGTCGTCGGGGTGGATATGGCCTTCCAGCACGATTTCGGCGCGCGCCGGCACTTGCAGGTCCGAACCCAGGCATTTCACCAACTCTGTGCGGCTGCCGCGCAGCAGACCGGCGAACTGGTATTCGGACAGGGTGTCCGGCACCGGCGTCACCGCGCCCAGTATCGTCGCCGGATCGCAACCCAGCACTACCGCCACCGGATAGGGGCGATCCGGGAATTGCTGGCGGAACTCGCGGTAATCCAGCGCGCCGCCGCGGTGGGCCAGCCAGCGCATGATGACGCGGTTGCGGCCAATCACCTGTTGGCGATAGATACCCAGATTCTGGCGTTTCTTGTTGGGGCCGCGGGTCACGGTCAGGCCCCAGGTGATCAGCGGCGCCACGTCGCCGGGCCAGCAGTGCTGGATCGGCAAGCGCTCCAGATCGACTTCCTTGCCTTCCCAGACGATTTGCTGGCAGGGCGCCTTGCTGACTTCCTTGGGCGCCATCGACAGCAGCTGTTTCAACAGCGGGAGTTTGTCCCAGGCGTCTTTCAGGCCTTTGGGCGGCTCCGGCTCCTTCAGGTAGGCCAGGGTCTTGCCGATCTCGCGCAGCTGCATCACATCGCTGGCGCCCATGCCCAGCGCCACCCGCTCCGGGGTGCCGAACAAATTGGCCAGCACCGGGTAATCGAAACGCTTGCCGTCCTTGACTGGCTGTTCGAACAGCAGCGCGGGACCGCCGGCTTTCAGTACCCTGTCGCCAATCTCGGTCATCTCCAGGCGCGGGGAGACCGGGGCTGCAATTCGCTTCAGCAGGCCTTGTTGTTCCAATTGGGAGACAAACTCCCGTAAATCTGCATATTTCATGACCATCTCATGATCTGGCGCAAAGTTTGATATTAGGTGCTTGGATAATCTGCCACCGGACGCCGAACGCTACTGCTGCCCGCAGTCAAAGTCAACGATGGCGGCAAGCGCAAGGCCTGCATTCGACCAAACATGACAGGAGAACCCTATATGAAAAAGCTCGCTCTCGCCGCAATGATCGGCCTGGTTTCCGCTAGCGCCTTTGCCGCCCAAGGCGACATTCTGGCGCGCTTCCGCGTGATCAATGTTAACCCGGACGCCAGCTGGAGCAACTCCGGCGCGGTGGCGGGCTTGAATGTCGACGCCAAAGATTCTTGGGCGCCGGAAGTCGACTTCACCTACATGATCACCAACAACATCGGCGCGGAGCTGATTCTGGGCACCACTCGCCACGAAATCACCACTAACGCTTTCGGTTCCGTCGGCAAAGTATCGGTGCTGCCGCCGACCCTGACCCTGCAATACCATTTTGCTCCGGACGCTACCTTCCGTCCGTATGTGGGCGCCGGCATCAATTACACCCGTTTCTACAATGATGGTTTGCGTGCGGCAGCCGCCAATACCAATTTGAGCGTGAAGAAAAATAGCTGGGGCCCGGCGCTGCAACTGGGCGCGGACTACGCGATCAACAAGAACTGGTTCGTCAACCTGGATGTTAAGAAAATCTGGATCAAGACCGACGTGACCGCCGATCAACTGGGCGGCGCCAAACTGGGCGAACTGAAGATCGACCCGTGGGTATTCGGCATCGGCTTCGGCACCAAGTTCTGATCGTAAAACCTTTACGAGCCCAAAACGCCCTACGGGGCGTTTTTTCTTGCTTGTCGCGTTAGAATGGCCGATTGAGAACTTTCCGACACTGGAGAAGCAAGATGACTGATTGGGTTGCCCAGGCAGTGCGCAAGATCGAGGCCGATTTCAATCGCTCCAGCGACACGCATCTGATTCCGTTGCCCATCCCCGGCGCGCCGGAGATACAGCTCTATTTCAAGGACGAATCCACTCACCCCACCGGCAGCCTCAAGCACAGGCTGGCGCGCTCCTTGTTTCTGTACGGTTTGTGCAATGGCTGGATACGCGAAGGCAGCACCATCATCGAGGCATCCAGCGGTAGCACCGCTGTGTCCGAGGCCTATTTTTCCCGCTTGTTGGGCTTGCCCTTCATCGCGGTGATGCCCAAGAGCACCTCTCAGGAAAAAATTCGCGCCATCGAATTCTATGGCGGGCGCAGCCACTTGGTGGACGATCCTGCCACCATTTACGACGAATCCAAGCGTCTGGCGCAGGAGCTGAATGGTCATTACATGGACCAGTTCACCTATGCCGAGCGCGCCACAGACTGGCGCGGCAACAATAATATCGCCGACACTATTTTCACCCAAATGGCGTACGAACCCAATCCGGTGCCGGACTGGATCGTCTGCGGCGCCGGTACCGGCGGCACTTCGGCCACTTTTGGCCGCTACGTGCGCTACCAGAAGTTGCCGACCAAGGTTTGCGTGGTGGACCCGGAAAACTCGGTGTTCTACGACAGTTTCCATACCGGCAGCATGGATTGCCGCTGTGAGGGCGGCTCCGGGGTGGAAGGCATTGGTCGGCCTCGGGTGGAACCCTCTTTCATTCCAACAGTCATCGACAGTGTGATCCGGGTGCCCAATGTCGCCAGCTACGCCGCCATCCACTTTCTGGAAGAAGTGCTGGGTCGTCGTTGCGGCGGTTCCACCGGCACTAATTTTTACGGCGTTTGCGAACTGGTGGGGCAGATGCGCAGTCAGGGCCGCAGCGGCTCCATCGTCACGCTGATCTGCGATGACGGCAACCGCTACCTGGGCAGCTACTACGACCACGACTGGCTAAAGGCCAACGGTTTTGACATCTCGAGCTGGGTGGAGCGCTATCGCCGTTTCTTTAATGAAGGGCAGTGGTAAGCATCGTTTGGCGGCTCGTAGACGGCGAGATGCCGACCGTTGTTGTCAAAAAGCATCAATTATTTGAATTGGAACCATGTTGCGCCGCACCGAAAACCAGCGGGCGGCGCGCGGTTTTCTGCTGAGAAAATAGCAACTTACCGCCCCAGTTCGAACGCTTGGCACGCACAATGGAAAAAATGCGCTGAGGTCTTGAATTTTCAAGGGATTTCAACGGCCCCAGCTTTATCTTTTTTGTTAAACTGGCGCCCTTTTTCTTGGGCGGGGAAGATAATGGCTCTCCTTGAAATCAAAAATGTCGTCAAGCGCTTCGGCGACTACACGGCGGTCAACAATGTCAGCTTGTCGGTAGAAGCCGGCGAGTTCTTCACCCTGCTCGGGCCCTCCGGTTGCGGCAAGACCACCTTGCTGCGCATGTTGGCCGGTTTCGAGCAGCCGGATTCCGGCCAGATTCTGTTGGACGGTCAAGACATGTCGCAGGTGCAGCCGGAAAAACGTCCGGTGCACACCGTGTTTCAAAGCTATGCCTTGTTCCCGCATATGACAGTGCGCGAGAACATCGCTTTCCCGCTCAAAATGGCCAAGTGGGACAAAGACAAGATCGCCGCCCAGGTGGATGAGTTGCTGGAAGACGTACGTCTGACCCAGTTCGGCGACCGCTACCCGCATGAGATGTCTGGCGGCCAGCGTCAGCGCGTGGCCATCGCCCGAGCGCTGGTGGACCGCCCGCGGCTGCTGTTGTTGGACGAGCCCTTGTCCGCGCTGGACGCCAAGCTGCGCGAAGAAATGCAGCTCGAACTGATCAATCTGCAAAAAGAAGTGGGCATCACCTTCGTTTACGTCACCCACGACCAGGGCGAAGCGCTGGCGCTCAGCCATCGCATCGCGGTGATGAGCCATGGTCAGGTGGAGCAATTGGACGCGCCGGAAACCATTTACAGCAAGCCCAAGAACCGCTTCGTCGCGGACTTCCTCGGCCAGTGCAATGTGCTGGAGGGCAAGGTCAAGAGCGTGGATGGCGACACGATGCTGGTAGACCTGAAAGGTTGCGGCGAAGTGCGCTGTCTGACCGTGCCGGACGTGCGCGAAGGGCAGACCGGCTGGCTGGCGTTGCGGCCGGAGAAGGTCAAACTGGACAAAAGCCTGCCCGCTCACAACGACGAGGCTTATTTCAAGGGTCGCGTCCATGACTGTCTGTACCTGGGCGACGTCACGCTCTACGTGGTGGAAGTGGGCGAAGGCGTGATGGTGGAAGCGATGCTGCCCAACAGCATCCCGGGCGTCGCCAAATTCTTTGACGACAACGACATCGTGGAACTGGCCTGGCGCTTCGACGCCGGCAGCTTCCTGACGGAGTAAACGCGCATGGCGATTCGAGATCGATTCGGCAAGTGGGCGCTGTCGTGGCCGCCGCTGGTCTACCTGATCCTGTTTTTCCTGGTGCCGTCGCTGATCATGGTGGTGGCGGCTTTCCGCAATCCGGGCGATTACGGCGGCCTCGCGCCGTTGTATTACCTTGAGGAAGGCAAGCTGGTCTGGGATCTCACCCTGGACAACTTCTACCGGCTGGTGGAGGAACCGCTCTATATTGAGCTGTTCATCAAATCCGCCGGCTACGCGGGAATCACCACCGTGGTCTGCCTGCTGATGGCTTACCCGCTGGCCTGGCTGATTGCCCGCTCCGGCAAGAAATACCGCGACCTGATGCTGCTGTTGGTGATCCTGCCGTTCTGGTCCAACTTTCTGATCCGCATCTACGCTTGGATGATTATCCTGGGTCCGCAGTCGGCGTTCACCAAGATGCTCAACGTGGCGGTAACTTCGCTGGGCTTCGAGCCGGTGCGCCTGCTGTTCACCCCGTTCGCCGTCATCGTCGGCCTGGTTTACGTGCACCTGCCCTTCATGGTGCTGCCGCTGTACGCCAATCTGGAAAAGCACGATATGGCCTTGCTGGACGCGGCTCAGGATTTGGGCGCCAACGCCTGGCAGCGCTTCTGGCGCGTGACCTGGCCGCTGTCGCTGCCCGGCGTGTTCGCGGGCTCCGCGCTGGTGTTCATCCCCGCGCTCGGCATGTTCGCCATCCCTGACATCCTGGGCGGCACCGATTCCATCATGATCGGCAACCTGATCAAGCAGCAGATTCTGGACACTCGCGATTGGCCGTTCGGCTCGGTGCTGTCCATCATGTTGACGGGCGGCGTGCTGCTGATCGCGGCCTTGGGCGCGATGGTGGGCAGAGGAGGTAAGAAACGTGGCTAAGAAACAATCCCGTTGGTTGTGGGCGTCGGCGCTGCTGACCTATCTTTTCCTCTACCTGCCGCTGGTCATTGTGGTGCTGTACTCGTTCAACGACTCCAGGCTCAACGCGGAATGGGTGGGTTTCACTCTCAAGTGGTACGACAAGCTGTTCCACAACGAGAAGATGCTGAGCGCGGCGGCCAACTCGCTGATCATCGGCATCATCGCCAGCGCGTGCTCCACCGTGCTGGGCACGCTGGCCGGTATCGCCATGCATCGTTACAAGCTGCGCCTGCTGCCCTTCCTGGTGCTGACGCCCATCGCCATTCCGGAACTGCTGATGGGGGTGTCGCTGGTGATCTTCTTCGTCATCGTCAACCAGCTGATCGGCATTCTGGAACTGGGCATGATCACCATCCTGCTGTCCCACGTAGCCTTCTGCATCGGCTTCGTCGCCATCGTGGTGCGGGCGCGGATGCAGGGCATGGACGACAGCCTAGTGGAAGCCGCGCGCGATCTGGGTGCGACGCCGTTCCAGGCCTTCCGTCTGATCACTCTACCGGTGATCAAGCCTGGCATCATTGCCGGCGCGTTGATGGCTTTCACCCTGTCCATCGACGACTTCGTGATCACTTTCTTCACCGCCGGCGCCGGCGCAAGCATGCTGCCGCTGGAAATCTACTCGATGATCAAGATCGCGGTGACGCCGGAGGTGAACGCGGTTTCCAGTTTGCTGATGTTGTTGACCTTGGTGCTGATCGTCATTGCTTCGCGCGTGTCGCCCAGCGCATTGCGGGCCAATGGCTAAAAGCCTGTTTTAAGAGCCGCAAACAAAACCGCGCAGCATACCTGAGCCAAGGCGCGCCGATGCAGACAGTACTCGTCGTACGACAAGTCGGCGCACGCAGGACCAGGGGTTTTGTTGGCGGGTCTAAGTAGTAGGGCCCCGGCCGGGCACAAGGGAGCCGGCCGGTTTTTCATGTAGTCGCAACGCACTCGTGCGAATAGAAGGAAAAACGCAATGAAAAAAGTCCTCGTGACGCTTGCCCTGGCCGTATCTGCTCAGGCGTACGCAGCGGAAGAACTGCACCTCTACAACTGGAACAACTACCTGTCGGAAAGCACCGCCAAGAGCTTCGAAGCCTACTGCAAGTGCAAGCTGGTGCAGGACTTCTACGGCGACAACGAAGAAATGCTGGCCAAGCTGGCCGCCGGCGCCAAGGGCTACGACATCGTGGTGCCTACCGGCTTCGCGGTGGAAGCGCTGATCAAGCAGGGTAAGGCTCAGCCGCTGGATAAAAAGCAGCTGCCCAATTTCAAGAACCTGAACGCAGGCTATCTGAACAGCTTCTTCGACAAGGGCAACCAGTATTCCGTACCCTACGCCTTCACCACCACGCTGCTGGGCTACAACGAAACCAAGCTGAAAGAGCTGGGCTTGCAGGACAAGGCCAATAGCTGGGCCTTGATCTTCGATCCAGCCGTATTGGCCAAGCTCAAGGGCAAGATCACTGTGCTGGATTCCCAGCGCGAACTGGTGTCCGCCGCCTTGATGTATCTGGGCAAGCCGGCCAATTCCACCAACCCAGCGGACTGGAAAGCCGCGCGCGACGTGATCCTGAAAGCCAAGCCTTACTGGGCGGCTTTCAACAACCAGAGCTATATCAAGGAGCTGACCGTGGGCAACATTTATGTTGCGCTGGGCTATTCCAACGATATGTACCAGGCACAGCAGGACGCCAAGAAGGCCGGCCGCAAGTTTGGCGTCAATTTTGGTTTGCAGAAAGAAGGCAACACCCTGTCGCTGGACAACTTCGTGATATTGAAGGATGCGCCGCGCAAGGACCTGGCTTACAAGTTCATCAACTTCATGCTGGACGGCAAGAACGCTTCCGGTCTGACCAACGAGATGGGCTCGGGCAATCCCAACGCCGCTGCTGGCAAGTTCGTCAAACCGGAACTGACCAAGGTGCATGCGATCTTCCCGACCGCCAGCGAACTGCCGCGTCTGCAGCAGCTGAAAGACCTGAACGCCAAGGACCGCCGCGAGCTGAACAAGGTGTGGTCCGAGATCAAGTTGAAGTAAGCGGGATACTCTCTATATAGGAAAGGCCGGGAAACCGGCCTTTTTTCATTTCAGTCCCAGCGTCGGCGCGCCAGTTCTCCAATGGAGGAGATGCGGATATCCACATGCGCTGGTCGCCGAACCTGCTTGCTGACCCAGATTGTTTTCATGCCCAGCTTCTTCGCCGTCAGCAGATTGGGCAGCGAGTCTTCCACCATGATGCAGTGCCGCGGATCCAGCTTCTCTCTGGCCAGCACTTTACGGAAGGCGCTCACGTGAGGCTTGGGTACATAGTCCAGTTGCTCGACGCCGTAAATGGAATGGAAATGCCGTTCTATCGCCAAACGCTGCAAGATGCCTTCCACATAGTGATGCGGCCCGTTGGAGAAAATCACCTTGCGACCGGGCAGGGCGCGCAGCGACTCAGCCAGATTGTGTTCGGCGAACAACCACTGCTCCAGCTCCTCCAATTTGTGGGTTTCCAATAGAAAGTCGTGCGGATCGATGTTGTGATGGGTCACCAGGCCGTGCATGGTGGCGCCGTACTGCGCCCAGTAACGCTCCCGCAACAAGCGCGCTTCCACGGCGTCCACCTGCAGATGTTTCATCATATAGGCTGACATCGCATGGCTGATGTGGGCAAAAATGCCGCCGCTGGCGTGGTGCAGCGTGTCGTCCAGGTCGAAAATCCAGGCTTTGTTGCGCATTATCGTGCTTCTAGAAGGGCGGACGAGGGGAGGAATTATCGTTTTTTCAATCCGAAAGCGACAGTCCTTATCAGTGCCGGCGGCGAGGCTCAAGTTTGTTTGCGCAGATGATTCAATATAAATCATGGAGATAGCTTACATGGGGCGGCTTTCGTCAAAAAACTTTCACAAAAGGTGTTGACGGGTGTGGGGGCGTGACGTATAGTTCGCCTCCTCAGCAGACAACGCAGCGACGGAAACGAAACGCAGCGATCTGCACTGATCTTTAACAGAACGAATAACCGATAGGTGTAAGTGCTCGGTCGATGACCAAACACTTGCACTGCAAGACGAGAAATGTCTCGATGTTTCTTTGATCTTGCGTGCCAGAAAATTTGCTTGGAATTGAACTGAAGAGTTTGATCCTGGCTCAGATTGAACGCTGGCGGCATGCTTTACACATGCAAGTCGAACGGTAACAGGGTGCTTGCACCGCTGACGAGTGGCGAACGGGTGAGTAATGCATCGGAATGTACCGTGTAATGGGGGATAGCTCGGCGAAAGCCGGATTAATACCGCATACGCCCTGAGGGGGAAAGTGGGGGACCGTAAGGCCTCACGTTATACGAGCAGCCGATGTCTGATTAGCTAGTTGGTGGGGTAAAGGCTCACCAAGGCTTCGATCAGTAGCGGGTCTGAGAGGATGATCCGCCACACTGGGACTGAGACACGGCCCAGACTCCTACGGGAGGCAGCAGTGGGGAATTTTGGACAATGGGCGCAAGCCTGATCCAGCCATGCCGCGTGTCTGAAGAAGGCCTTCGGGTTGTAAAGGACTTTTGTCCGGGAGCAAATCCCAGTGGTTAATACCTACTGGGGCTGAGAGTACCGGAAGAATAAGCACCGGCTAACTACGTGCCAGCAGCCGCGGTAATACGTAGGGTGCAAGCGTTAATCGGAATTACTGGGCGTAAAGCGTGCGCAGGCGGTTGTGCAAGTCTGATGTGAAAGCCCCGGGCTTAACCTGGGAACGGCATTGGAGACTGCACGACTAGAGTGCGTCAGAGGGGGGTAGAATTCCGCGTGTAGCAGTGAAATGCGTAGAGATGCGGAGGAATACCGATGGCGAAGGCAGCCCCCTGGGATGACACTGACGCTCATGCACGAAAGCGTGGGGAGCAAACAGGATTAGATACCCTGGTAGTCCACGCCCTAAACGATGTCAACTAGCTGTTGGGGGTTTGAATCCTTGGTAGCGAAGCTAACGCGAGAAGTTGACCGCCTGGGGAGTACGGCCGCAAGGTTAAAACTCAAAGGAATTGACGGGGACCCGCACAAGCGGTGGATGATGTGGATTAATTCGATGCAACGCGAAAAACCTTACCTGGTCTTGACATGTAACGAACGCCGCAGAGATGTGGTGGTGCCCGAAAGGGAGCGTTAACACAGGTGCTGCATGGCTGTCGTCAGCTCGTGTCGTGAGATGTTGGGTTAAGTCCCGCAACGAGCGCAACCCTTGCCATTAGTTGCCATCATTAAGTTGGGCACTCTAATGGGACTGCCGGTGACAAACCGGAGGAAGGTGGGGATGACGTCAAGTCCTCATGGCCCTTATGACCAGGGCTTCACACGTCATACAATGGTCGGTACAGAGGGTCGCGAAGCCGCGAGGTGGAGCCAATCTCATAAAACCGATCGTAGTCCGGATCGCACTCTGCAACTCGAGTGCGTGAAGTCGGAATCGCTAGTAATCGCAGATCAGCATGCTGCGGTGAATACGTTCCCGGGTCTTGTACACACCGCCCGTCACACCATGGGAGTGAGTTTCACCAGAAGTGGGTAGGCTAACCGTAAGGAGGCCGCTTACCACGGTGGGATTCATGACTGGGGTGAAGTCGTAACAAGGTAGCCGTAGGGGAACCTGCGGCTGGATCACCTCCTTTCTAGAGAAGGTTGTTGATCGAGTACTTACAGCCTATCGGTTATTCGCGAGTTTGAGTGTCGCGATCAGAGTGCTTAATGAGTACTGTGATCGCGTTGTTTAAACGCACTGATCTTTAACAAACTGAAGAAGCCGAATATATAAAGACGGCGAGAAGGACGATGGAGTTAACTCTTCATTGGCTGGATCGTCATCTTGGGTATTTGATTGTATCTAGGCTACGTCGCCATATCAAAAGGGGCGGTGTAGTCGTCGCACAAACACAACTTGTTGTTTTAGTGATCCAGGTTACTGAAATGATAGGGTCAAGCGACTAAGTGCATCTGGTGGATGCCTTGGCGATCATAGGCGAAGAAGGACGTGTAAGCCTGCGAAAAGCGCGGGGGAGCTGGCAATAGAGCTTTGATCCCGCGATGTCCGAATGGGGAAACCCCTCCGCAAGGAGATCCCGTGCTGAATACATAGGCACGAGGAGGCGAACGCAGCGAACTGAAACATCTAAGTAGCTGCAGGAAAAGAAATCAACCGAGATTCCGTTAGTAGTGGCGAGCGAACGCGGAAGAGCCTGTACGTGTTATGGATTGTGTTAGTGGAAGGTTCATGGAAAGGACCGCCATAGTGGGTGATAGCCCCGTACACGAAAACACATTCCAAGGACTAGGCGTACGATAAGTAGGGCGGGACACGAGAAATCCTGTCTGAAGATGGGGGGACCATCCTCCAAGGCTAAATACTCATGATCGACCGATAGTGAACCAGTACCGTGAGGGAAAGGCGAAAAGAACCCCGGGAGGGGAGTGAAATAGAACCTGAAACCGGATGCATACAAACAGTGGGAGCGGACTTGTTCCGTGACTGCGTACCTTTTGTATAATGGGTCAGCGACTTACGTTCAGTAGCGAGCTTAACCGAATAGGGGAGGCGTAGGGAAACCGAGTCCGAATAGGGCGTTTTAGTTGCTGGGCGTAGACCCGAAACCGAGTGATCTATCCATGGCCAGGATGAAGGTGCGGTAACACGCACTGGAGGTCCGAACCCACTAGTGTTGCAAAACTAGGGGATGAGCTGTGGATAGGGGTGAAAGGCTAAACAAACTCGGAGATAGCTGGTTCTCCCCGAAAACTATTTAGGTAGTGCCTCATGTATCACTTCCGGGGGTAAAGCACTGTTATGGCTAGGGGGTCATTGCGATTTACCAAACCATGGCAAACTCTGAATACCGGAAAGTGCGAGCATGGGAGACAGACGGTGGGTGCTAACGTCCATCGTCAAGAGGGAAACAACCCAGACCGCCAGCTAAGGTCCCAAATGATCAGTTAAGTGGTAAACGAAGTGGGAAGGCCTAGACAGCCAGGATGTTGGCTTAGAAGCAGCCATCATTTAAAGAAAGCGTAATAGCTCACTGGTCGAGTCGTCCTGCGCGGAAGATGTAACGGGGCTCAAACTGATAACCGAAGCTGCGGATTTGCACGTAAGTGCAGATGGTAGGGGAGCGTTCTGTAGGTCTGAGAAGGTGTCTCGTAAGGGATGCTGGAGATATCAGAAGTGCGAATGCTGACATGAGTAGCGATAAAGCGGGTGAAAAGCCCGCTCGCCGAAAGCCCAAGGTTTCCTACGCAACGTTCATCGGCGTAGGGTGAGTCGGCCCCTAAGGCGAGGCTGAAAAGCGTAGTCGATGGGAAACGGGTTAAAATTCCCGTACTTTTATGCAGTGCGATGTGGGGACGGAGAAGGTTAGGTCATCAGACTGTTGGAATAGTCTGTTTAAGCCGGTAGGCTGGGGAGGTAGGCAAATCCGCCTTCCCTTAAGGCCGAGACGTGATGACGAGGGTCTACGGACCTGAAGTGACTGATACCACGCTTCCAGGAAAAGCCACTAAGCTTCAGCTGCATAAGAACCGTACCGCAAACCGACACAGGTGGGCAGGATGAGAATTCTAAGGCGCTTGAGAGAACTCAGGAGAAGGAACTCGGCAAATTGATACCGTAACTTCGGGAGAAGGTATGCCTCTTAGAGTGAATCCCCCGCGGGAGGAGCTTTGAGAGGTCGCAGAGAATCGGTGGCTGCGACTGTTTAACAAAAACACAGCACTGTGCCAACACGAAAGTGGACGTATACGGTGTGACGCCTGCCCGGTGCTGGAAGGTTAAGTGATGGGGTGCAAGCTCTTGATCGAAGCCCCAGTAAACGGCGGCCGTAACTATAACGGTCCTAAGGTAGCGAAATTCCTTGTCGGGTAAGTTCCGACCCGCACGAATGGCGTAACGATGGCCACACTGTCTCCTCCTGAGACTCAGCGAAGTTGAAGTGTTTGTGAAGATGCAATCTCCCCGCTGCTAGACGGAAAGACCCCGTGAACCTTTACTGTAGCTTTGCATTGGACTTTGAACAGACTTGTGTAGGATAGGTGGGAGGCTATGAAGTGGGAACGCTAGTTCTCATGGAGCCGTCCTTGAAATACCACCCTGGTGTGTTTGAGGTTCTAACCTTGGTCCGTGATCCGGATTGGGGACAGTGCATGGTAGGCAGTTTGACTGGGGCGGTCTCCTCCCAAAGTGTAACGGAGGAGTTCGAAGGTTACCTAGGTACGGTCGGAAATCGTGCTGATAGTGCAATGGCAAAAGGTAGCTTAACTGCGAGACCGACAAGTCGAGCAGGTGCGAAAGCAGGACATAGTGATCCGGTGGTTCTGAATGGAAGGGCCATCGCTCAACGGATAAAAGGTACTCCGGGGATAACAGGCTGATACCGCCCAAGAGTTCACATCGACGGCGGTGTTTGGCACCTCGATGTCGGCTCATCACATCCTGGGGCTGTAGCCGGTCCCAAGGGTATGGCTGTTCGCCATTTAAAGTGGTACGTGAGCTGGGTTCAAAACGTCGTGAGACAGTTTGGTCCCTATCTGCAGTGGGCGTTGGAAGTTTGACGGGGGCTGCTCCTAGTACGAGAGGACCGGAGTGGACGCACCTCTGGTGTACCGGTTGTGACGCCAGTCGCATTGCCGGGTAGCTAAGTGCGGAAGAGATAACCGCTGAAAGCATCTAAGCGGGAAACTCGCCTGAAGATGAGACTTCCCTGAGGGCTTGACCCTCCTGAAGAGTCGTTCGAGACCAGGACGTTGATAGGTCGGGTGTGGAAGCGCTGTGAGGCGTTAAGCTAACCGATACTAATTGCTCGTGAGGCTTGATCCTATCATTTGAGTGTCTTGGGTAACCGAGAGACGATGAGATAGTGGTTGTGCGACACAATTGAATACCGAATATATGTGGGTTGATGAAACATCAACTCAGGCTTCTTCTAGTTTGTACCAGTTTATGTCTGGTGGCCATAGCGAGGTGGTCCCACGCCTTCCCATCCCGAACAGGACCGTGAAACGCCTTAGCGCCGATGATAGTGTGGCATTCGCCATGTGAAAGTAGGACACCGCCAGACGCCCGATTGCGAAGCCCAGCTCATACGAGCTGGGCTTTTGCGTTGGTGCTGCTGAGACGGCGCTACAACAAGCCTCCCCATGGGAGGCTTTCGCGCGTCTGGAAACTAGAAATCCACGCGCATGACCAGGCGTGGATCGCTGTGGCCGAAGTAATGAGGCTGATGTTCGATAACGGAGAAGCCCTGGCTTTGGTACAGCCTGACCGCGGAGTTGTCGGGGTGGACCGTCAGTTTCGCGTGGCTGGCCTGGCGCGCCCGCAGCGCCTGCAGCAAGGCCTGCAGCAGTTGCTTGCCGAGGCCCTGTCCGCGGCAATGCTCATGGACCGCCAGCGACATAATCCAGAATTCTCCTTGCCCGCTGCCTGGAGCGCCGATGATGTAGCCGCCCAGTTCTCCGTCTTGAGCGCCTGGCGCGACGAAGAATAGGTCCGGCCACAGGTCGTGAGCCTGGCGGAAGAAAAAGTCCGGGTAGACGTGATGACCGAATACCGCTTGTTCGATCTGGAAGACCGGGGCGATGTCTTGGAGTTGCGCCGGGCGTGCCGTCATCTGAAAACATCCTTTTGCGTGTGCGTTTGAGCGGGGAAGCCTACTGCAATGTCCGGCGCTTGCAAAGGCGCGGGACAAGAAAAAAGCCGCGCTGGGCGCGGCTTGCAGCGAGCGCGGCGGCTCACCACATCACTTTGACCTTGTCGTTGCCCAGCCAGTCCTGCAGCGCCAGCAAGAGGCCGTCGTCCAAGCGGACGCCCCAGGGCGGGGGCAGCATCAGATCGCCGCTGGCCGCGCCGTTGTTGTAATGGATGCGCACCGGGCAGCCGGCGTCCTCGCTGCGGAACGGATGCAGTTGGGACTTGAGCTTGCTAACGTCCACCTTGCCGGCAAGCTTCAGCGACAGGCTGCGTGCGTAGCGGCTGCGCGCCTCGCCCAATTCATAGACTTTATCGGCGACGATGCGCAGGCCGCCGGAGAAGTTGTCCTCGCTTACTTTGCCTTCTATCACCAGTACTACGTCGTCTTTCAACCGGCTGCGGTTGGCTTCGAAGCTTTCAGCGAACAGGCTGACTTCCAGCTTGGCGCTGCCGTCATCCAACTGGACGAAGGCCATTTTGCCGCGGTTGCCCACTTTGACTCGGATGCCAGTGACGAAACCGGCCAGGAGTTGCGGCTCTTTACGCGGGCTGAGCCGGGACAGCGGGGTTTTGATGAAGCCGCGAATTTCCTTGGCGTACGCGGCGAAGGGATGGCCTGACAGATAGAAGCCGATGGCCAGCTTTTCCTCCGCCAGTTTGACTGCGTCGCTCCACGGCTTGATTTCCACCATTTCCACGCTGGGGGCGACATCGTCGCCGAACATGTCGAACAGGCCGCCCTGATTGGCGTTGGCGTGTTCTTGCTCGGCGGCGTTCATCGCCAGGCCGACATTGCCGAACAACTTGGCCCGGTTGGGTTCGATGCTGTCGAAGGCGCCGGCGCGGATCAGCGCCTCGATCACGCGCTTGTTGACGATTTTTTTATCGGTGCGGCGGCAGAAGTCGAACAGGTCCTTGAACGGGCCGGATTCCGCGCGTACCGCGACGATGTGGTCGACAGCCGCTTCGCCGGTGCCTTTGATCGCGCCCAAGGCGTAGCGGATGTGTTTGCGGTCTACCGGCACGAAGCGGTAGTAGCTCTGGTTGACGTCCGGCGGCAGGAAGATCAGGCCGTTTTTGCTGTCCACGCTGTCGTCGTAGAACACCTTGAGCTGGTCGGTGTTGTCCAATTCAGAGGACATGGTGGCCGCCATGAAGGCCGCGGTGTGATGGGCCTTGAGCCAGGCGGTCTGGTAGGACACCACGGCGTAGGCGGCGGTGTGCGACTTGTTGAAGCCGTACTCGGCGAACTTGGCCATCAGGTCGAACAGCATCTCGGCCAACTTGGGATCGTAGCCCTTGGTGGCCGCGCCCTGGGCGATCTTGCCGCGGTGTTCGGCCATTTCCTCGGGCTTTTTCTTGCCCATCGCGCGCCGCAGCATGTCGGCGCCGCCCAGGGTGTAGCCGCCGATGATCTGCGAGATCTGCATCACTTGTTCCTGATACACGATCACGCCGTAAGTCGGGTCCAGGCAGGCCTGCAGGTCCGGGTGGTAGTAATCGACCTCCTGCTTGCCGGCTTTGCGCAGGATGAAGTCGTCCACCATGCCGGAGCCGAGCGGGCCGGGTCGATACAGGGCCAGCACAGCGATGATGTCTTCGAAACGGTCTGGCTTCAGTTTTTCCAGCAGCCGTTTCATGCCGTCCGATTCAAGCTGGAATACGGCGGTAGTGTTGGCCTGTTGCAGTACTTTGTAGGCGGCGGGGTCGGTGAACTCGAGCAGGTTGAGATTGGTGTCGAAACTCGGGTCCAGGTTTTTGATGTAGTTGACCGCCAGTTCGATAATGGTCAGGTTGCGCAGGCCCAGGAAGTCGAACTTCACCAGGCCCACTTTTTCCACATCGTCCTTGTCCAGCATCGATACCGGCACCGCGCCGTCGGCGCTGGCTTGGTACATCGGGCAGAAGTCGGTGATTTTGCCCGGCGCGATCAAGACGCCGCCGGCGTGCATGCCGATGTTGCGGGTCAGGCCTTCCAACTTCTTGGCCAGTTCCCATAGCTCGCGCAGCTCTTCCTCGTTTTCCAGTCGCTCGCGCAGCACCGGCTCCATTTCTACTGCGTCGTCCAGTGAATACTGCTTGCCGGGCGCGGCCGGAATCAGCTTGGATACGCCGTCGCAGAACATATAGGGCAGGTCCAGCACCCGGCCAACGTCGCGCACTACCGCCTTGGCGGCCATGGTGCCGAAGGTGGCGATTTGCGATACCGCCTCGGCGCCGTATTTCTGGCGCACGTACTCGATCACGCGGTAACGGTTGTCTTGGCAGAAGTCGATGTCGAAGTCGGGCATCGATACCCGCTCGGGGTTGAGGAAGCGTTCGAACAGCAGCGCGTAAGCCAGCGGATCGATATCGGTGATGCCTATGCTGTAGGCCACCAGCGAACCGGCGCCGGAGCCGCGGCCCGGCCCCACCGGGCAGCCATTGTTTTTTGCCCAGTTGATGAAGTCGGCAACGATCAGGAAGTAGCCGGGGAAGCCCATCTGGATGATGGTGTCGCACTCGATCTTCAAGCGCTCGTCGTAACGCTGCCGCTCTTGGGCGCGGACTTCCGGGTCGGGGTAGAGCTTGGCCAGCCGTTCTTCCAGGCCTTCCTGGGACAGGTGCACCAGGTAGTCGTCCAGTGTCATGCCGTCCGGGGTGGGGAATTGCGGCAGGTAGTTTTTGCCCAGTTGCACGCTGATATTGCAGCGGCGGGCGATTTCCACTGAGTTTTCCAGCGCTTCTGGAATGTCGGCGAAGCGCTCCAGCATCTGGTCAGTGGACAGGAAGTACTGGTTTTCCTCGAAGCTGCGCGGCCGGCGCTTGTCGCCCAGGGTGAAGCCCTCTGCGATGCAGACGCGGGCCTCGTGGGCCTTGAAATCGTCCGGGTCCATAAACTGGATCGGGTGGGTGGCCACTACCGGCAGGCCGATCTCGCCGGCCAGCCACAGCGAGGCTTGCACCGCGTTTTCCACCTGCGGGTTGTCCAGGCGTTGCAGTTCCAGGTAGAAATTGTCCGGGAAGCAGCGTTCCCAATATTCGGCGCGGCGGCGCGCTTCGTCGCGCTGGCCCATCAGCAAGGCTTGGCCAACGTCACCCAGGTGAGCGCCGGACAGGCAGATCAGGCCGCTGTTGTCGCCGTTTTCCAGCCAGGCGCGCTTGAGCTCGGCACGGCCGCGGTACTGGTTGTGGGTATAGGCGTCGGCCAGCAGTTCGCACAAGCGCCCGTAGCCCTGACGGTTCTTGACCGTCAGCATCAGGCGATAAGGCTTATCGCGGTCTTCCTCGTTTTCCAGCCAGACATCGCAGGACACGATGGGCTTGATGCCTTTGTCCCGGCAGCCCTTGTAGAACTTGACCATGCCGAAGATGTTCATCAGATCGGACATGCCCACCGCGGGCATATTGTCCTTGATGGCGCGCTTGATGGCGTCATCCAGGCGCACGATGCCGTCGGTGATGGAGAACTCCGAGTGGAGGCGCAGATGGATAAAACGAGGTGAGTTCATCACGCCATTTTACCTGCCGAGCGGTTGCGACACCATCGCCGGGCGCATTTGGCGCGCTAGTATTTTGCTGCTTTGCAGCATTAGAATGATGGCATCAGAGAGGAGTTGATATGGACTGCGACATCAAGATGCTGCCGCCCGAAGCGGTGTATCCCTTGCTGGTGGGCAGCGTGCTGCCCCGGCCCATTGCCTGGGTCAGCACCCAGGATTTGCGGGGCGTGGCCAACTTGGCGCCGTTTTCCTTTTTCACCGTGGCCAGCGTGAAGCCGCCGGTGCTGGCGCTGAGCATTCTGACGCCGGCCGACGGCGGGGTGAAGGACACCTTGGCTAATATTCGCGCTACCGGGGAGTTTGTGGTTAACGTGGTGCCGGAACGCTTGGCGGAAGAGATGAATCTGAGCTGCGGCCCTTACGCGCCGGATGTGGACGAGTTCGATCTGGCTGGTGTAGCCAAGGCGCGCAGCCGGCAGGTGAGGGCTCCGGGTGTGGAGCAGGCGCCGCTTCGCTTCGAGTGCGTGTTGACCCAGTGCCTGGCCTTGGGCGATGGCGCGGGCGCCGGCAACCTGGTGTTGGGCGAGGTGCGTCACGTGCATGTGGCGGATGAGGCGTGGCGCGATGGTCGCGTGGCGGGCGAGGTCCTGGCCTTGGTGGGCAAATTGGGAGGCGACGAGTTCAGCCGCGCCGAGCCCGCCTTCAGTTTGCGGCGGCCGGGAGCGTGACGGCGCGGCGGCTTTGGCTGTTCAGTTCGTCCAGCAGCGCGTAGCGCCGCTGATATTCCGCGCGCTTCTTGCTGGCGATCTCGGTCAGGGGCTTGCGCGGCAATTGCAGAGGCAGGCTGAAGAAACGTTTGCAAGCGGTGGGCTGGGCATCGAAGGTGTCCCAGAA
Organism: Chromobacterium haemolyticum; assembly: GCF_009936155.1. Lineage (NCBI taxonomy): Bacteria > Pseudomonadati > Pseudomonadota > Betaproteobacteria > Neisseriales > Chromobacteriaceae > Chromobacterium > Chromobacterium haemolyticum. The sequence goes on from NZ_AP019312.1 coordinate 560,722, forward strand.
GCTATCATAATCGGCGAAGAATTCACGACGATAGCGCCAAGAGCTGTAGATATGCTGCCATTTGCTGACCGCCAGTACCTGGCTGGCGCCTATCTCCCGAGCCAGCGCGATCAAGGCCTCCACTGCCAAGCGCTTGGGAAACAGCCCATGACTTTGCTTGGTCAGCTGGTGCACGGCTTCCGCGCCATGGGGTTTGCGCGGGCCTTGCAGGCCGCCGATGATGATGGCGGTTTCGCCCTGGCGGCGGGTGATGGTGAAAGTCAGCGTGGCGATGGCGACCCGCTCCTCCGAGCAAATTTGCAAGGATAGTTCGCCCTCTTTGTCGAAGCTGTGGCGGTGCGTCAGCACCGCCGTGATCGCGGCGTCGTTTTTGCCGAGCAACTCGGCCAGCGTCAGGCCTGCGTCGCAGAGCAGGCTGCGGTAGGCGGTGGGAGACACACGCTCGGCCAGCGTCTGATAGTGTTCGCGTAAGGCCGCCAGTTTGCCGCTTGGGCCAAGAGAACGATATAGGTAGGGGCGATGGAGCTTGCAGGCCAGCCTAGGATTAGCCTGCAGGTGGCGGCGTAGAGCGGGTTGGCCCCAGCTATCCAGCCAGCGTAGAGTCCATGGCAAGGTCAGCAGTCCGCGTAGCGCGAATTTACAGCGGTTCTTCCCTTCGTCGAATCCGTCCTCGCGGGAGAAGCGCCCACTGGCCAGGGACCAGAACAAATCCACTGCGTTCAGCGCCGACATACCATAACCTCAAGAAAAAAAGGGTTAAGGCTACGTTATCCCGGCGCTGTGATTGTTAAGGAATATTGGGCAAAATGTGACGAATTGTGACGGTTTCGCCTGAAATTGATTCCTTTGTAATTATTTCTTGGCCTTCAACAGCAGGCCCAGCGGCTGCTCCAGCCGGTAAAGGCGGAAGCGCTCCTTGGGGTCGCCCGGACGTTGAAAACTTTCCGCGGGCTTCAGGCCGGCCAGGTAGGGCGGCAACTGGTCGTGCAGGGACTGGACCAGCAGCCAGCGGCAGTTTTTGGCCTGCGGCGTGCTTTCCAGCCGCAGCGTGCGGTAGTCGGCGTAGTAGTCCAGCAGCGCGCGTTGCGGCTCGCCCAGGCCGACGCTGGCGACGCACTCGCCCTGTCGGCCGATGTCGGCGAGGACGGGGCGCAGTGGAGCGAAAGTTTCGCGATAGCGCATACCGTGATCCAGCGCCGGCAGCCACAATGTGGCTAGACCACCCCACAACAGCACGATGGTCAGGCTCCAGCGCCAAGCAAAGCCGGGAGCCGTGTTTGATGGGAAACGCCGCCATAAGCAGGCCACGCCGCCGGCAATCAGGCCGAAGGCCATCCAGGTCCACGGGTGCCATTGCGGATGCCAGTCGGTGAATTTGCGGTGCAGCAGGTGGCGGGCGAATTGCGCGGGCTCGCCTGTGGAGAGCACCCAGGCGATCGCCAGCACGACGGCGCCCAGCGTCAGGCAGAGCAGAAGGCTGAAGCCGGACAGCGCGCGCCAGCCGCGGTGGGCTTCGCCGGCGCGCAAGCCGGTGATGGCCAGCAGCGCCAGCGGCAGCAGCAGGGGCATCGCATACAGTTCGCGGGCGTCGCCCGCCAGCGACAAGACCGTCAGCGTCACCAGCCAGAGCAGGGCAGGCGCGGCGGGCCAGGCTCGGGTCCATTGCCGGCGGCCGCGCCAAAGCCCCCACAAGGCCAGTGGCAACACCGGGATGCCGTACCAGGGCAGGGTGCGGCCGTAGAAGAGCCGCGGCGCCTTGGGACCCAGATGGGCGCTGCCGTCGAAACGGCCGAAGTTGTTCACCTTGAACCAGAGCTGGAACAAGGCCGGATCGCGCAAGTACAGGCTCAAGCCCCACAGCGCGGCCAGCGGCAGGCCGATCAGCGCGGCCAGCAGCAGACCGCCGGCGTAACGGCGGTTGCGGTAATCGGGGTGCAGCGGCAGTAGCAAGGCGGTCAGGCCCAGGCAGCCGGGGCCCAGCAGGCCCTTGCTCAAGAAGGCGGCGCCTCCGCCCAGGCCCAGCAGCGCGCCGCCTAACCAGGCGCGCCGGCGCAGCAGCACCAGTCCGGCCAGGCCCCAGGCGACGCCGGCCAGCAGCGCGGTATCGGTGATCATTTGATGGGCGCGCATCGGCAAGCCCAGGCAGCCCAGCAGCAGCAAGGCGCCCCAGGCCGCGGCGCGCCGGCCGTACAAGGCGCCGGCGGAGACGGCGGTACCGGCCAGCGCCAGCGCCATCCAGCCGCCGGCGGCCAGGCGGGCGGCGTCCGGCGCGCTGAGCCAGCCGCCGAACAATTGCATGGTGAAGGCGGCGCTGATGAAGAACAGCGGCGGCTTTTCCATGAAGGGCTCGCCGGCCAGCGTCGGCACGATCCAGTCGCCGGTCTCTGCGATATGGCGGACCAGGCCAAAGGTATAGGCTTCGTCTGGCTTCCAGGGCTCGTGGCCTATCAGGCCGGGCAGCAGCCAGGCAACGGCAATGAGCAAGAACAGCCAAGCGGGGATGGGCGGCAGGCCGGAGTCAGCGGGCTGCTCGGCGGGTGGGGTGGAAAAACGCATGGAGTCCGCGGAAAAGTCGTTGTTATGGGAAAGGGGAGGGCGCGCCGTCCCGTTCATCACGATAATGCGTAGCGGCCACGGGCTTCTGCCAGGAAGGTCCGCGGCCGGACGGTAGAGTGTAGCGTTGTTTGCGCTTCAAGCAAACTTGAGCTTGGCCGCATGGGAAGGGGGCTGCTTCAATTGTGCGGCGGGTCTTTTGGCCGCATCGAGTGCAGCGCGGACCTCTGCATTTCCAGGGCTTTTATCTGCATGCTGAGCATGCCCATATTCATGGTCAGCCAGCTTTCCACCACGCGCAATTCGGCCAGCTTGCGGTCTATCTCCTCCTCGCTCATCGGCGGTAGAAACGGCTGCATGCCCGGCGGGGTGGCGGTTTGCCAGAACTGGCGGAACAGGGCGAAGGGATCGTTGGGGTTGAATTCGTTGCTCATGGGCTGCTCCCTCGGCGAAGAAAAAACGGGCAATCTGCGCTTGCCCGTTCAGTATATGCCTTTACATCCAGGCCGACGCTTACTTGCTGTTCTGCGCGTCCACGGCGGCCAGGGCCACCATGTTGACGATGCGGCGAACCGAGGCGATCGGGGTCAGAATGTGGGCCGGCTTGCTCATGCCCATCAGGATAGGGCCGATGGTCACGCCGTCGGAGGCGGAGACGCGCAACAGGTTGTAGCTGATGTTGGCGGCTTCCACGTTAGGCATGATCAGCAGGTTGGCGGAGCCTTTCAGCGTGCTGTCCGGCATCGCCTGGTTGCGGATGCTTTCCACCAGCGCGGCGTCGCCCTGCATCTCGCCGTCGATTTCCAGGTCCGGCTGCGCGGAGCGGATCTGGTCGAAGGCGGCGCGCATCTTCTGCGCCGACGCGCTGTTCAGAGTGCCGAAGCTGGAGTTGGACAGCAGCGCGGCCTTGGGCGCGATGCCGAAGCGCTTGATCGACTCGCTGGCCATGCGGGTGATGCTGGCCAGTTGCTCGGCGCTCGGGTCGGCGTTGACGTAGGTGTCGGCGATGAAGATGTTGCCGGTGGGCAGGATCAGCGCGTTCATCGCGCCGGCCACTTGCTCCGGGTTGTTGTAGCCGAGCACGGTTTCAACGATGTCGAAGTGCTGACGGTACGGCCCGTAGGTGCCGCAGATCATCGCGTCGGCGTCGCCGCGGCGCACCATCATCGCGCCGATCAGCGTGGTATTCCCGATCACGCGGCGGCGAGCCTGTTCCTGCGACACGCCCTTGCGCTTGGTCAGCTGGTAGTACTCTTTCCAGTACTCGGCGAAGCGCGGATCGGATTCGTTGTTGACGATCTCGAAGTCCTTGCCGGCCACCAGCTTTAGGCCCAGCTTCTGGATGCGCATGTCGATGACGCTGGGGCGGCCGATCAGGATTGGTTTGGCCAGACCCTGGGTGACGATTTCCTGAGTGGCGTGCAGCACGCGCTCGTCCTCGCCCTCGGTCAGCACCACGCGTTTCGGGTCCTTCTTGGCCTGGGCGAACACCGGCTTCATGAACAAATTGGTCTTGTACACGAACTGGGCCAGTTGATCGGCGTAGGCGTCGAAGTCCTGAATCGGGCGGGTGGCGACGCCGGAATCCATCGCGGCCTTGGCCACGGCGGGGGCGATCTTGACGATCAGGCGCGGGTCGAACGGTTTCGGAATCACGTATTCCGGGCCAAACGACAGTTCCTGGTCGCCGTAGGCGGTGGCCACCACGTCGTTCTGCTCGGCCAGCGCCAGATCGGCGATGGCGCGCACCGTGGCCAGCTTCATCTCTTCATTGATGGTGGTGGCGCCCACGTCCAGCGCGCCGCGGAAGATGAAGGGGAAGCACAGCACGTTGTTGACCTGGTTAGGGTAGTCCGAACGGCCGGTGCCGATGATGGCGTCCGGGCGAACTTCCTTGACCAGCGGCGGCAGGATTTCCGGCTCCGGGTTGGCCATGGCCAGGATCAGCGGTGCGCGGGCCATGGATTTGACCATGTCTTGGGACACAAGCTTGGGACCGGACAGGCCCATGAAGATGTCGGCGCCGGCCATGGCGTCGGCGAGCTTGCGCTGGCCGTTGTCCTTGATCGCGTAGCGCTTTTTGGAGTCGTCCAGCTTCTCGTCGCGGCCTTCGTAGATCACGCCCTTGGAGTCGCAGACGGTGATGTTCTCGCGTTTCACGCCCAGGGCCACCAGCAGGTCCAGGCAGGCGATGGCGGCGGCGCCGGCGCCGGAAGCCACCACGCGCACTTGAGCGATGTCCTTCTCCACCAGGCGCAGGCCGTTGAGCACTGCGGCGGCGGCCACGATGGCGGTGCCGTGCTGGTCGTCGTGGAACACCGGAATATTCATGCGTTCGCGGCACTTCTTCTCGATATAGAAGCACTCGGGCGCTTTGATGTCTTCAAGGTTGATGCCGCCGAAGGTGGGCTCCAGCGAACAGATGATGTCCACCAGTTTGTCCGGGTCCAGTTCGTTGACCTCGATATCGAATACGTCAATGCCGGCGAACTTCTTGAACAACACGCCCTTGCCTTCCATCACCGGCTTGCCGGCCAGCGCGCCGATATTGCCCAGGCCCAGCACGGCGGTGCCGTTGGAGATCACCGCGACCAGATTGCCGCGCGCAGTGTATTTGTAGGCGTTCAGCGGATCTTCCACGATGGCGTCGCAGGCGGCCGCCACTCCAGGGGAGTAGGCCAGGGCGAGGTCGCGTTGGGTGGTGAGAGGCTTGGTCGGGGCAACCTGGATTTTGCCCGGGTTGGGGTACTGGTGGTATTCCAGTGCGCTCTGGCGCAATTGCTCGTCCATTCTCTGGGACTCCTGAGGTTGATCTTTAGGTGGTTGGTTGGTGTAAGAGAGTAACTACACATTATACGGGCTTAACGGCGGGCGGGGCTATCGTCTTGTCGGACAAAAAACGCGATGGCGTTGGCCATCGCGTTTTCATGTCCGTCGGACGCCGCTAATTCAGCATGCCCAACGCGCGCGGCAGCCACAGCGAGATTTCCGGCACATAAGTCACCGCAACGAGGAAGCCCAGCATGGTCAGCAGCCAGGGCCATACTGCCACCGTCAGTTCGGTGATGCCCATCTTGGTGATCCCGGACGCGACGTAAAGGTTCAATCCCACCGGCGGGTGGCACATGCCCACCTCCATGTTGACGACGATGAGAATGCCGAAGTGAACCGGATTGATGCCCAGCGCGGTGGCCACCGGGAACAGAATGGGGGCCAAGATCAAGACGATAGAGGAAGGTTCCATCACATTGCCGGCCAAAAGCAGGAGGATGTTGACGACCAGCAGGAAGGCGATGGGGCCGAGACCGGCGTCGATCAGCCAGCCGGCCATGGCCTGGGGGATGCCCTCGCTGGTCATCAGGAAGGAGAACAGCACCGCGTTGGTGATGATGTAGAGCAGCATGGCGGACATGCTGGCCGAATCCAGCAACACCTTGGGCACCTGCTTCAGCGTCATATCCTTGTAGACGAAGACGGCCACGATGAAGGCGTAGACCGCGGACATGGCGGCGGCCTCGGTGGGCGTGAAGATGCCGCTGTAGATGCCGCCTATCACCACCACGATCAGGAAGAGGCCCCACATGGATTTGCGGAAGGCGCGCCAGCGCTGGCCCCAGCTGGCTTTGGCCAGGCGCGGATAGCCGAATTTGCGCGCGCGGTACCAGGTGGTGAAGCCCAGCAAGGTGGCCAGCATCAGGCCAGGCACGACGCCGGCCATGAACAACTGTCCCACCGAGGTGTTGGTGGCCACGGAATACATCACCATCACAATGGAAGGCGGGATCAGGATGCCCAGCGCGCCGGAGGTAGTGATCACCCCGGCGCCGAAACGGTTGGGAAAGCCCTGCTTGACCATGGCGGGCAACAGGATGGAGCCGATGGCCACCACCGTGGCCGGGCTGGAGCCGGAGACCGCGGCGAATAGCGCGCAGGCCAGCACCCCCGCCAGGCCCAGGCCGCCGTGCCAATGGCCCACTAGGCTGGTGGCGAAATTGATCATGCGTTTGGCCACGCCGCCATGGGTCAGAAAGTTGCCGGCCAGGATGAAGAACGGAATCGCCATGATCTCGAACTTTTCGATGCCGGTGAACAGCTTGAGCGCCACCGCCTCAATCGGTACCTGGGTCATGGTGAACAGAAAGGTCAGCACCGTCAGGCCCAGGGAAATCGAGATGGGCATGCCGGAGAGCATCAGGACGAGCAGCAGGCTGAAAATGATGAGCGCGTTCATTTCTTGTCTCCTCGACGGGAGATGTCGTGCGGATGGAGGTTGTCGTCCAGGGCGTACCAGTTGTCCACCCCGCCCTCATCGTCCATGCCTTCCACGTGGGCGTGGTCGTGCTTGGGGAGGATGCCGGTTTTGACGAAGGCCCAGGCTACTTGCAGGAAGCGAAAGCACATCAGCAGCGAGCCGCAAGGCACCGCCAGGTACACGATCCACATCGGCATTTCAAGGTCGGCTGAGGTTTGGTCCGTGTGGGCGATCTCCCAGACGAAGGCGGCGCCCAAGGTGCCGACGATGGCGGTGAACAGCGCGCCGGCCAGCAAGCCGAACACGATGAAGCGAGCGCGGTTCTTGTCTTGCAGCTGGTTGATCAACACGTCCACGCCGACATGGATACCGGTGCGCACGCCGTAGGCCGCGCCGAACTTGGCCATCCACACGAATAGGTAAATGGTCAGCTCTTGCGACCAGGCCAGATTGATGTGGCTGACCAGTGGGTGTAACAGCTCGGTGCCTGCGGCGTAGCGGTGCGTCACCGCGACAAAGGTGATGAGGGTGGCGGCGGCCATGAAGCTCGCAATCAACCACTCTTCGAGGTGATCCAGGAATTTCAGCATCGGGCGTCTCCGGGAAAAGAAGGACGGACGGCTGCGCGCCGACCGCCGCGACGGCGCGGGGGGCGCGCAGCCGCGGGGCGGTGTCTCAGTCGCAGCGCTATTAGTTGGCGGAGAAGCCGGTTTGCTGGTAGATGGTCTTGATCAACGCCGGGCCGACCCGCTCCGCCATCTTGGTGTGGACGGGGAGCATGGCCTTCTTGAACGCCTCGCGTTCGGTCGGAGTGGGGTTGTAGATGGCTGTCTTGCCGGATTTGGCGATCTTGGCCAAGTCGGCGTCGTTTTCTTTCTTGGCGATGTCGTTGGCGTACTTGGTCGCGTCTCGTATCGCGCTGTCCAGTTGGCCGCGCACGTCGGCGGGCAGGCCGTCCCAGAAGCGCTTGTTGACGATCACCGCGTAGCCCAGATAACCATGGGCAGTGGTGGTCATATGTTTCTGGACCTCGTACATTTTCTGGGTGTACATATTGGACGGCGGGTTTTCGGTGCCGTCCACCACGCCGGTCTGCAGTGCCTGATACACCTCGGAGAAGGCCATCACCTGCGGCAGCGCGCCCAGAGCGCGCATTTGCTCGTCCAGCACCTTGGACGACTGAATGCGCATTTTCAGGCCTTTGAGGTCGGCCGGGGATTTGAGCGGCTTATTGGCGGAAAAATGTTTGAAGCCGTTGTCCCAGAATGCCAGCCCCTTGATGCCCTTGCTGTCCAGCTTGCCCAGCAACTGCTGGCCCACCGGACCCTGGGTGACTTTGTGCAACTCGTCGTAGTTGTCGAAGATGTAGGGCAGGTCGAAAACTTCGAACTCCTTGACCCCCAGCGGGCCGAACTTGGCCAGGCTGGGCGCTAGCATCTGCACCGCGCCCAATTGCAGCGCCTCCAGCTCTTCCTTGTCCTTGTACAATTGGCTGTTGGGGTAAACTTGCACCTTGACCTTGCCCTTGGTGCGTTCCTCCGCCAGCTTCTTGAAGTACTCGGCGGCCTTGCCCTTGGGGGTGTCCTGAGCGACAACATGGCTGAACTTGATGACGATTTCCCCGGCGGCGCAGGCGACGCCGGACAGACTGCCGGCCAGGATGGCCAAGGCGGCGATTTGCAGTTTCATCTCTCTCTCCAAAAGCTGTATTGCGTTTAGGTGTGATGGCGCGTTGTGCAATGGCCACTATATTGTGCCGCCGGCTTCGCGCTCTGTTATGCCATCCTTCTGGACAGTCGAGTTTTACAGTGTAAAGTAGGAGCAGTTTCTTCTCCCGGCCATTAGGGACTTCAGCATCAGGATTTTCCCTAACATTCCATGCAGATAAAAACCACGTTCTCCCGCCGCTCTCCCCGCATGCTTTGGCTCAGCGTCAGCGCCTTGCTGTTGGCCCTGCTGCTGGCGCTGGGCAGCCTGTTCTATCTGGTGTACCGCGACTGGCGCGACGAACAGCAAGACAACCTGATCCAGGAAGTGCTGTGGCTGGAGCAGTCTTTGCGCATGTATCTGGAGGGGCAGCAAGAATGGGCTGAAAACCTGGGCCGGGAAATAGAGAGCGGCAATATCGACAGTCAGCGTTTTGCTCGGCAAGCCGCGTTTTACCTGCGGGGCAACCCGGAACTGTTGAACATCCAGCAGGTAGACCTGGACGGCAAGGTGCTGCGCGACCAGCACGGCACCCGCCGCGACGGCAGCGTGCTCTCCGGCGAAACCTTCGACGCGTTGTGGCGCGCCAACCGATTGTTGCGCCCCAGCTACGGCGCGCCTTATCAGGGCAGCGACGGCAAATATCGTTTCGACCTGGCCGTGCCCATCGTCCACGACGGCAAGGCCCTGGGCGGGCTGCGGCTGACCTACCAACTGGATCTGCTGCTGTTCAACCAAGTGCCGTGGTGGATCGCCTCCAAGAACTACATCAGCATCCAGGACCTGAGCGGCAAAACGCTGGCCAGCAAGTTCGACCCGGCGGAGCGCCCCGGCACCATCTCCCACCAGACCAGCTTCGACCCCCCCGGCTACGGCCTCTACCTGCACGCGGTCAGCTACCGCGCCGGCCTGGGTCTGACCCTGCCGGTGTTGTCCGGCCTGATCGCGCTGCTGCTCAGCGCGCTGCTGTACGCCGCCTGGCGCATCCGCCGCCACGTGCGCGAGCGCGCGCACGCCGAGCAGGCGCTGGCCAAGGAAGTGTCGCTGCGCCAGGCGATAGAAGACTGCATGAAAAGCGGCCTGGTGGCCTTGGAGGACGAAGGGCGCATCGTGCGCGTCAACCGCGCCTTCTGCGACATGCTGGGCTTCAGCGCGGACGAACTGGTGGGCCAGGCGCCGCCCCATCCATTCTGGCCGGCGGACGACCACGAGGCCATGACCGCGGCGATCGCCGCGGTGCGAGACCATCGCCAGCCGGCGCAGGGCTTCGAACTGCGCTTTGCGCGCAAGGACGGCGAATTCATCGAAGTGCGGCTCTACGCCACCCCGCTGGTGGAGGCCGACGGCAGCCAGCGCGGCTGGATCGCCTCCTTGTTCGACATCACCGAACGCAAGCGGCAGCGGCTGGCGCTCAACGCCTCCCACCAGCGCTTTCTCACCGTGCTCAACGGCCTGGTGGCCGGCGTTTGCGTGATGGAAGAAAGCGGCGGCCTGCTGCTGTACGCCAACCCCGCGTTTGCCCGGCTGTGGCTGGCGGAAGAACCGGACGGCCCCTGCTGTGTGCTGCTGCCCGGCCTGCAGGACCAGCCGGAACAAGACGAATACGGCTTGGAATTCACCACCGACGGCGGCGGCAGCTGGTTCCAGATGCACCGCCGCCGCATCGACTGGGTAAACGGCGAATCCGCCTGGCTGGCCATCCTGGCCGACGTGAGCGAAGACAAAGCGCGCGAGGGGCGGGAGCTGGCGCAGCAGGAACGGCTGCAAAACACCTCTCGCCTGATCGCCATGGGCGAGATGGCCTCCTCGCTGGCGCACGAACTGAACCAGCCGCTGACCGCCATCAACACCTACGCCGCCGGCGTTAGCCGTCGGCTGCCGGCGGAACTGGAACTTCCCGCCGGCGTGCGCGAGGCGATTCAGGAAATTGCCGGGCAGGCCAAGCGCGCCGCCCAGATTGTCAGCAGCATCCGCGCCTTCGTCAAAAAACACGAGCCGCAATTGCAACGCGTGGAGCCGGGGCCGGTGGTGCTGCGCGCCGTCGGCCTGGCGGAAGGCCTGGCCGTCAAGGCCGGGATCAAGCTGCAGGTGGAGCAAGACCCGGCAGGCTGCCTGCTGGACATGGACCCGGTGCTGATTGAGCAAGTGCTGCTCAATCTGATGAAAAACGCCATCGAAGCGATGCAAGAGGCCCAGACCAAGCGCCCCAGGGTCAAGGTGCGCACTTCCATCGGCACCGCCTTCTGGCGGGTGGAAGTGGTGGACAACGGCCCCGGCCTGTCCGAGGCCATGAAAAGCAATCTGTTTACTCCGTTCTACTCCACCAAGCCGGAAGGCATGGGCATAGGCCTGAACATCTGCCGCTCCATCGTGGAATTCCACCGAGGCGAGTTTGGCGCCAACAGCACCGTGGCCGGCGGCTGCGCCTTCTGGTTCACCTTGCCGCTGGCCAAGTGAGGCCTTGAATCCAGCAGGGTGGAATGACAAGTGGCTGATGGGTCAGGTGAACGACGGGCGCTTCAATCACTATTGTTTGTCATGAGGCCTGGACCGACATGCGTCGCCCGCCAGCGCCGCGCATCCATTCACTCAGGCAGGAGAGGCTCATGAGAACCACAAGCGCGATGTGTCTATTGGCAGGTTTGCTTGCCGCCTTGACGATGGGGGCCGCCAATGCGGCGATCACTTTCAAGAAAGGCTGGAACGATCCCGACAACAGCGATGTGAAAACCTACACCCAGGCCGAGGCCACCACCTACCTGCGCAATAAAAGCGATTCGCTGAAGGAAATGATCGACAAGCCCGCCTGCCAGCTGAATGTGTCCAAAGGCTGCCATCAGAAGAGCGATCCGCATTTCACCCTGGACGGCATCGGCTCCAAGGCGTCTTGCAAAAATGTTTACGCCGGTTCGAAAAGTATCCACATCTCCTGCCCGTGAAGCCTTGAGGGCGCGTGAAACCGCTGGGCTCGCCGGTTTCCGGCGGGTCGTGCCGAATGGGCCGTGGCCGGGCTGGCGTCTGTTTCCTGGCGGCGGATTGGCTTATGCTGTGGCGGCGCGCCGGCATGTCCGTCGCGTCCGCCTTTCCTCATCCGACAGGAGCCCGCCATGTCCGTTTCCATGTACCAAGCCTCCGTCCCGGCGCTGATCCGGGGCCTGAACAATCTGTCCGCCATCCTGGACAAGGCCGCCGCCGACGCCGCCGCGCGCAATATCGCGCCGGAAGTGCTGCTCAACGCCCGGCTGGCGCCGGACATGTTCGCGCTGACGCGCCAGGTGCAGATCGCCAGCGACAGCGCCAAGGGCTGTGTCGCGCGGCTGGCTGGTGTCGAAGTGCCGAGCTACGCCGACGATGAAGCCAGCTTTGCCGATTTGCAACAGCGCATCGCCAAGACCGTGGCGTTTTTGCAGGGTTTCAACGCCGCCCAGATCGACGGCAGCGAGGCGCGGGAAGTAGTGCTGAAAGTGCGCGGCGATGAAATCCGCTTCAGCGGACAAAACTATCTGCTGGACTTTGTGCTGCCCAATTTCTATTTCCACCTCACCGCCACCTACGCCATCCTGCGCCACAACGGCGTGGCGCTGGGCAAGATGGACTACCTGGGCGGCGTGTAGCCGCCCGGGCGATTAGCGCTCAGCGGCCGGCGCCTCCGGCGTCAGAATGGTCTCCTGCGCCTGCTCCAGCTTCTCCGGATAGTCGCGGCTGTAGTGCAGGCCGCGGCTCTCCTTGCGCAGCAGCGCCGAACGCACGATCAACTCCGAGGTTTGCACCAGATTGCGCAGCTCGATCAGATCGTTGCTGACGTGGAAATGGCGGTAATACTCGTTGATCTCCTCGGACAGCAGACGGATGCGGTTTTGCGCCCGCATCAGCCGCTTATTGGTGCGCACAATGCCCACATAGTCCCACATCGCCCGGCGCAGCTCGTCCCAGTTGTGGGAAATCACCACCTCCTCGTCCGGGTCCGTCACCTGGCTGTCGTCCCAGTCCGGGATCTTGGGCAGCTTGATCTCCGGCGCGGCCAGGATGTCCTCCGCCGCCGCCTTGCCTATCACCAGGCATTCCAGCAGGGAATTGCTGGCCAGCCGGTTGGCCCCGTGCAGGCCGGTGCAGGCCACTTCGCCCACCGCGTACAGCGCGTCCACATCGGTGTGGCCGGTCAGGTTGGTGACCAGGCCGCCGCAGGTGAAATGCACCGCCGGCACCACCGGGATGGGCTGCTGGGTGATGTCTATGCCCAGCTCCAGGCAGTGGGCGTAGATATTGGGGAAATGCTCGCGGATGAAATGGGCCGGCTTATAGGAAATGTCCAGGTAGACGCAGTCCAGGCCGTGCTTCTTCATTTCAAAGTCGATGGCGCGCGCCACCACGTCGCGCGGCGCCAGCTCGGCGCGCGGATCGTGCTCCGGCATGAAACGGGTGCCGTCCGGCAGCTTCAGGATGCCGCCCTCGCCGCGCACCGCCTCGGTGATCAGGAAAGACTTGCTGTGCGGGTGATACAGGCAAGTGGGGTGGAACTGCATGAATTCCATATTCCCCACCCGGCAGCCGGCGCGCCAGCCCATGGCGATGCCGTCGCCGGTGGCGGTGTCCGGATTGGTGGTGTACAGGTAAACCTTGCCGGCGCCGCCGGAGGCCAGAATGGTGTGCTTGGCGGCAATGGTCACCACCTGGTCCGCCTGCTTGTCCAGCGCGTACACCCCGTAAGCGCGGTTGCCCGGCAGGCCCAGCTTGCGCGAGGTGATCAGATCGATGGCGATATGTTCTTCCAGCTCGGTGATATTGGGGTGAGCCTTGATCTTCTGCCCCAGCGTGCTGGTCACCGCCGCGCCGGTGGCGTCCGCCGCGTGGATGATGCGGCGGTGGCTGTGGCCGCCCTCGCGGGTCAGGTGATAGCCGGTGCGGTGGGTTTCATCCTTGGTGAAGGGCACGCCCAGCGCAATCAGCCAATCAATGGCCTCCTTGGAGTGCTCGACAATGAAGCGCGCGGCCTCCTCGTTGCACAGCCCTGCGCCGGCAATCAGCGTGTCGCGGATGTGTTCTTCCACCGAATCCTCGGTGTCCAGCACCGCGGCGATGCCGCCCTGGGCGTAAGTGGAGCTGCCTTCCAGCAAATCGCGCTTGGTAATCAGGCCCACCTTGCGGCTTTCCGCCAGGTGCAAGGCCAAGGTCATCCCGGCCAGACCGCTGCCGATGATCAGAACATCAAACTTGAGCATGATGAAATCCTGCAGGACGCAGAGTCGAAATGGATAGGCAGCGTAGCAGACTTCATGCTGGTGTGACAGATAGGGGGCTGGCAAGCACTGCTCAAGTGGAGTGTGCTTGTGGGAGTTTATTACGTCGAAGCGGTCAGCACTTGTCGTGCAGGCTAGGTGCCTTTTCTAGCCCTGAAGATGGGGGCCTCGTTTGCCGCACAAGGAGGGGTTTTCCACATCTAGCCCCATGTCTGGTAGGTCGTCTTTCCTTGTGGGCATGAGGTGATATTGCCAACGATCGAGTATCAAAAGAACGACTTACTGATTCTCTATTATTCTGTTTTGGTTTTCTTCGGATAGCCAGTTCCAAATAATCTTGTAATAAGCTTCGTGAATTTCTGAGTAGTTATTCTCGCCAAATTCCTGGAAATTTTTCAGGGTGTAACTGTCCGGCTGATGAAATAATTCGTGAATTTTTTCAATTAAAGAAAATACTCTTAAGACTTCATCTTGATCAATTTGCTCTGTCATGTCTTTTGACTTCCATATGAGTGCGAGGGGCCGGGTTAGACGGAGGGATAGTAGTGCACCGTTGTGGCTTTGTGCAGTAGGCCGGAGTCTGAACGGTTGGCCTCATGTTGCTTCCTACGGGCACTTTGACGGCACGCATGGCTTCGGAAAGGGTCAAGGGGACGCTGCAGAACGGCCCCAGCCCTTGTCTCCCAGCTCCAAGCACGTGATAATCCGACCGTGCTGTGCATCAGCACCGGAATTAGCGTTCCGAGGCAAGAAGGCGGACAGCCGCACATGCGGCATCTCATGTCCGAACACACCATAGATACGTCTACTCTTGGGCGGGTCATGGTGGGAGCGTGCTTGCACGCGCCGGATCCTTCTTGCCGGTAACGCTAATCCTGCCATGTTCCCGCCGCCTCCGCTTAGCGTCGGAGGGCGGGCATAATGCTCAAGAAGGAGTCGCCATGACTAGCGCCACTCAAGTTTCCCACATCCCGTCACTATCAACCTTGCTGTTCCAACTGAAAAGCTTGCGTCAGCAAAATCCCTCGTTGAACCCGATTGACCCATTGTTGCAGCAGCTCGACGAATACGGCGAGCACTTCCATCACAGCGCTCAACTGATCTGTCTGGAACTCGGCCAGGTCAGCAGCGCTTTGAGCGCGTTGGCGGCCATGCTGGACCAATCCAACCTGGACACGCTGGAGTGCGAGCAGATGTATTGCCTGCTGGAACCCTTCGCCCGCCGCTTGCAGCAGACCACGGTGCAAATGCAGGAACTGGCTTAACTCTCCCAAACGACCAAAGCCCCGGGCGGGGCTTTGAGCTGGTTGCTACTTGGCTTTGAGTCGGCGTTGTTGCATCAGGCTGAGCAGGACAAGTTTGCTTTTTGCGTCAGTGGATTGATGCCGCCGCTACAACTCCTTGTGTCTGGTTCCTGGCTCGGTAGTTCATAGCCAAGATGGTATGCCTTGTTCGTTGGGCTGCGCCTGCGGGGTGCTTATGGCCGGTGTGGTGGTTGTGCACTACTGTCCGGTTGCTGAGTTCCGGAGCGGATTTGCGCAGCGTGTCCATCTCGGGGTTGTAGGATATGCCCCCTACTTTCTCGCCGTATATGGAGTAATGAACCCAATTAGTTGGTGAACACGTTTGCAACGATACTGTCTTCTAAATCTTTGATCTCCTGAGGAGAAAAACTATCAACAGGACAGATCTCCGCTCCATAAGCCAAGTCGATTTTGATATTTAAGTTTTTCCCTTTGTATCTGCAGATCAAGATATCTGCTTCAGGCATTAACCCTTCCTCTATTATTTCGATAATGTTAGAGGTGCCTATCTTTTTGATTGCACTTTTGACTTGAGTTGTTTCTAAGTTGATGAATTTCATTTAAGAGTCTTTGCTGGTACACCCTGTTTGTCAGTTCAGAGTCTGTGAGGTGCTCAGGTGCTTGGTGTGGCAATAGTACCCCGCCGTCGGTTCACAGGGTTTCGGTGTGGTGCTTTGGTAAGTGCATATTTCAAAGTAGACCTGGCCATTAGGATTTTTGCCCGAGACTAACAAGATTTCTGATTGAACTTTAAAACCATATTGAGTAGTAATTACGTGTGAGAAGAGGCTTTAAAAGTTATTGGTGGCAAGTTTGCTGTTAAGCTAAATGCTTACTTTGAAATTACTTATTCCACTTCAAAGTCGAGTAATGAAAATGATATTTCTGAAATGGGTGGTGTTTTGTAAGCAGTAAAGTTTTTGCAAATAATGGATAGTTGATGGTCGTGACTGTTCACAATGTAGTGATGATAGTTTTCTTTTGCCAAATCCTCATGCGACCATTCTTTGATGGATTTTATGTGTTCTGAGACCCAGTCAGAGTCGATGGCTTCGTATATGGATGACCTATATTCAAAATCATCAGGGAGGTAGGGTTTGGTTTTACTATGTACTTGCGTTGCAATAACGTCGGTAAATTTGACGCATCCGGAGTGGTGTAGCTCTGGTTCAGCATCATCATCCCAGCATTGAAAAATAGCGTAAGCTATATCTTTTTGGTGTGCAGTAATGATGTGGAATTGATGGTTTTGCTAAAATGGAAGCTCTATTTCAATGATTTTCATGAGTTTTTTAATTTTTCATGTTCTGTTTCTTATTTTGGTGAATTTAGAAGGTGACGGATTGAGTAGGTTCTTTGGGGGGGGGTAATCAATTGGTATTTGTGATGTTTGTTGTGTTTAAACAGTAATATCCCTCGCCAGATCGGAGAGGAGTAAGGCGACTTTGTATATGGTCTCCGACATTGCAGTTTGTTTTTTCTCATTTTTATGCCAGTCCGCACTTGTTATCAGGCTGGCTTGCATGTCAATAAGAGTATTTACGATCGCCATCGGCAAAGATTTTTTGCCTTTATATTTTGTAATTAACTGATTTGTGCTGCTAATGGCTTGATTTATTTCTATGTCTGTGATGCCGGCACTTGATCTGGCTTTTAATATTAAGGTGGAGATGTGATCAACCCAAACCTCATCTATATTGGCCATGGGCTTTCCTCGATGGCTGCACACACAACTCATCTGGTTCGTGCGTACGGGTTTCCGAAGCGGTAGTACTTAAACATAGAAATGCGTTGGCCTATTTTTTCTGTGCATTAAATTTTAAATATGCTTATTTCTCCATGTGATGATGTCTGGGTAGCCATCTCTTCCCTTGGTTGTAATGCTTTCTAATTGATCATCATCAGTGTAGTGTAAGTCATAACGGATAGTGCTTTGATATCTGGATCCCAGTACGTAAATATGCTCGACTAAATTTTTTTCATTAAAGGAGAAGGCCTTATAACCGTAGTCGCCCCGTGTTGATATGCCTACGCTTATTTCAATGTTTTCTGATAATTTCTTGATTGTAGTCAGAGAAACAAGCTCGGGCTTTTTGCCTGGCTTGTCAGTAAAATCATAATGATGTGTTCGGCGAATAATGATTTCAGAGTTTTTGTATGATATGAAGTTTGCAGTTAACCTTACAAAGTCAGGATCTTCTTTCTCAGAATCTATTGTTAACACAAGCCTGTCATCGATGAAACCCGCGCTTTCAACGCCATTTCTTCTAGCCTCTAATGGCGATGTGTACTTTTTTTGCAGCGGTTTTCCAGGGCTTTCTTCTAAGAGTTCGTTGAAGAAACGTTCTGGAGTATAGAGTATGCCGCGGGAGTACTTCCATTCAGTGATATTGCTTACTAAGTGAATGGCAGCGTTAAGTGCATCTGTGTCGTTTTTTAATGAGGCTAGTTCGCCGATGAGATTTTGCCTCATACTGATAGCGTGCTCAATGCCTGGAAAGGTGTTCTTCATGTCTGCGGCTCCAGGTAGGCGTTGTAGAGATGGTACTGCCTCCAGCGCGGCACTTTGACGCCGCGTACGGATTCAGTGTGGACCTGGGCCAGCGGTACAAAGCTGTCCGGTTCAAACAGATAGTGCACCGCTTGTTCGCCCCGAGTTTCGAAGGCCCGCAGCTCGCCGTCCCAGCTGTAGAGTGTGGTCTGGCTAACCGCACTCTTAATTGCCCTGAAGCCTAAGCAGAACTCTTTTTTAGATAGAAGAGGCGCTTGAGGGATAGGAGGTGATTGTGAAAAAAACCTCTCTTAAAGTGACTCTGCAAGCTTCCATTTTTTCCCATCAGTAGAGAAGTGTAATTTTTCAATCAGCCATTTTGAATCGTTTTCTTGAAGAGTATATTTGAAAAAATTTTCAAATCCACTGTTTTGTTTTGTTTTGACATAATTGTGTGTGGAGGATGTTTCTTCAATAATGGTTTGTTCGTAAGCCGGGGGGCGACCCACCGCCATAGTAGTTAAAGCGGCGTCGGCAATTTTATTGTGTTCGCCATCTTTGACATACTTCTCAAATATGATGCGCAGTTTTTCTCTTGCTATCTTTTTTGATTTTTCACGCTCAGTGGGATCGGTTTTATAAGCTTCACTTCTTTGCTCTTTGTAGAAGCTTATTTCCCAATCGAGCATCTCTTTTAAGTATTGCCCTATGGTTTCTTGGGGGGTCATTTTTTTTCTCCGCAACAGCATGTTAAAGGATTGTCAAAGACTCTCGTAGTGGTGCGGGGTGCCCAGGTGGTCAGTAGTAGTACACCGCGATCGGTTCGCTGGGTTCCGGCGTGGGTTTGCGCAGCGGGTCCAGATCCGGGTCGTAGGGGCGGTACTGGTTCCAGTTGGGGGCTTTGACGCTGTGCGTTGTGTCAGTGTGGGTCGAAGCAACAAATAGTTAAGCGGAGTAGTAAAACAGGCTGTGCTGTTTTTGCTAGGAGGCCTCACGATTAGATCAATAGTATATTAGTCATGAGTTAAGGCTGTCGTTGTGCAATATTCTAGCAGGCTGCCGGTTAAATTATTTCTTCCAGATGATCCTTTCAGTTCCATCTTTTGATGGGGAGCTTATGTTAATTAAATCTCCATTTTGATTGTAATTGAAATTTCTTACCCCTTGATTCGACCATGTATTGCCCCATAGCAAAACTTCTTTGATTTTCTTGTCACTATATTTGTAGACAGTGATTAAGTATTCATCTAAGTCACTGACATTTATGAAAACGGAGTCGCTCTGGTTTTGAAAGCAGCCAACAAGCCCCTGTAGGGTTGTTTTTTTTGTTTGCTCATCTTTTATAAGATATTCGATATTTAAATGGAGCTTGAATTTTTCGTCATGTAAAAAATAGGTTATCGGAATGACGGATTTAATTTCGGATGGATGGATGGTTAATTTTAATATGCTTTTTTCAAAGCCATGACTGTAGTATCCATCTAACTTGGCTTCAAATGGGTCTGAGTATGTTTTTTTTAAAATCCGTCCTGGCTTTCTTCCATTGATTTCGTTTAGGTATGGTTGAGGATCAAGATTGTCAGCCGTGGAATAAACCCACTCTTTAATAGAGTGGATTTCTTCCGGGATGCGATTCAGTAGTGAGTCTTGCGTTTTGAATTGATGGAAAATGTTTCTTAATTGATTCGTTGCCAGCAGTAGCTCAGGAGTTTCTTTGATATTCATTGTGCCTCCTAAGCAGCAACAAACATTTGGTTTGCTTTTATGTGCGAATTGAATTTTAAATGTGCCTATTTCCCATGTGATGATAGCTAGGTGTTCGTTCCTCCCGCTGGCTGTAATTCTTTCTGCTTTTTCATCATCCGTGTAATATATATTACAACGGATAGTGCTTTGATATCTGGATCCCAATACGTAAATGTGTTTGGCCACATTTTCTCATTAAAGGGGTGTGCTTTGATACACTTCCTCTCTGTTTGCCACAATTATTGTATGAGCTGTGTTTAGGTGGAGTAGTTGATTTTATGCCGCAGCTGAGTCTTTTGTGAATTACTGTAATTAATATTTTGCGAGTTTTGAGATGTTGTCAATGGCAATGATTTTGAACTTTCCATTGGCTAAGGTGCTTAGTTCTTTGAGAAAATAGTCAAGATCATTGGCGAATACATCAAAAGCGCCATGGCCATATTCCCCTGATGTTTTTGCTAT
The DNA here is from genome assembly GCF_009936155.1 of Chromobacterium haemolyticum. Lineage (NCBI taxonomy): Bacteria > Pseudomonadati > Pseudomonadota > Betaproteobacteria > Neisseriales > Chromobacteriaceae > Chromobacterium > Chromobacterium haemolyticum. Next base: position 580,474 of record NZ_AP019312.1, read on the forward strand.
GCAAATGTAGTGGCACGAATTTGTAAGTAGCTCGTAGGTGTCGCTATCAATGCTTAGTATTGGATCGTCTAAAAAAAGGGTAAGACCTGGTTTTGTCGGAGGAGAGATTGTGCGGTGACGAGATAATATTTCGTATTTTTTTAAATCGCTTTTATATTTTTGGTGTTCATCATATAGTTTCTCAAATTTCCCATCGTTATCTTTGAATAGAAATTGGGGTACATAGGCAATTGGTGTGTCCTGTGGAGGACAAAGCTCATTTTGTATGTTTAAGAAATAACAATTTGCAATCATGGATTTGATGAAGGCATGGCCTTCTTCACTTTGATCAAATCCAATATTGCCGTTTTTGTTTTTAGCCATGACCAAGGAGAACTCAGCCGTCTCTGGTGCGCAGATGTTGTCAATTCTAGTGCTGGAAAACTTTTTGAATTGATGGAATTGAGCTTTGTGATAAAGAATCGTGTTTTCTGTCATTTTTTGGCTCCAGGGTAAGTTACAATAACTTTATTTCCCCGTTTGTCTTTCGCGTGCACATGCGGGCTCTCGTGATGTTCAGGTTGGTCCCCTCCAACCATATTGGGGTGGCCATCTGGGTGGTCAAAGACTTCTGAACCATCAATACCTCTGCGACCTAGATCTTTTACCCCGTGTTTCTTGAGGCAAGCACAATTTGGTCCTTGGCTATCTTTGTTTAGTTCATCTATAGAAATGTTTTGTCCACCTCGGCCAACTCGTGGAACTTGGGCATGTTGTTGCGCTTTCCTCAATGCAGATGTCCGGCTATTGGCTGAAATAACCGTTGTCAAGCCTAATGGGTCCACCCACTCAACTGGGTTTGGCGCATAACTGTGGATATTAATCCCACCCATCAACCCAATCGGATCCCGCGAAATAAACCGTCCGATCTCCGGGTCATAGTAGCGATAACGGTTGTAGTGCAGCCCGGACTCCTCATCCTGGTACTGCCCCTGGAAACGGAAGGGGTTGCGGATGCCGGCCTTGTTGGCGGCGTCGGCGATGACTTCCCGTGCTTGCCCCCAGGCCTGGTAGTCCATTTCCAGCGCCAGCGTGCCTTGCTCGTCGGTCAGCGCTTGCGGGGTGCCCAGGTGGTCAGTGTGGTAGTAGTACACCGCCGTCGGTTCGCTGGGTTCTGGCGCCGGCTTGCGTAGCGGGTCCAGGTCTGAGTCATAGGGGCGGTGCTGGCTCCAGCGCGGCACTTTGACGCCGCGCACGGCTTCGGTGTGGACTTGGGCCAGCGGCACGAAGCTGTCCGGTTCAAACAGATAATGCACCGCTTGTTCGTCCCGGGTTTCGAAGGCCAGCACGTCGCCGTCCCAGCCGTAAAGCGTGGTCTGGCCGGCCTGGGTTTTGGCGATGCGGCGGCCCAGCGGATCGTAGTGGTAGTCGGTGCGTTGGCCGTCCGGCGCGGTCAGGCGGGACAGGCGATTGTGGCTGTCCCATTCCAGCTTGGTGAGCGCGCCGTTCACGCGTTTTTCCACCAGGTTGCCGCGGCTGTCGTAGCGGTAGTGGCGGCCAGCGTACTGGCTGGGCAGGTTGCCCAGCAGGCTGTTGTCCTGGTGGCCATCGGCGGCCGGGGTGTTGTCCAGCAGGTTGCCGGCCGGGTCGAAACGGAAGCTTTCCACGCCCTTGGGGGTGGCGGCTTCCAGCAGGCGGCCCACCGGGTCGTAGCGGTAGTTGAGCTGGCCGGCGCGGCTGTCGGCGATGCCGGTGAGCTGGCCGGCGACGTCGTACTGGTATTGGCGGTTCCACTGGGTGTTGCCCAGCAGCCGCTGGCTGGCCAGGCGGCCGGCCTTGTCGTAGGCCAGGGTCTGCTGCAAGGCATTGCCCAGCACGCGCTGGGTTTCGCGGTGCAGCTTGTCGCGCTCCAGGTTGATGATGTCGCGCTGGCCGAACAGCAGGCCGTGCACGTGGCCGCTGCCGTAGCTGAGGATGTCCACGCGGCGGCCGTCCGGGCGCACGGTGGCAATGCGGTTGCCCAGCGGGTCGTGTTCATGTTGCCAGCGGTAGGTTTCCTTGACGCCGGCCACGCTATAGCCGTGGTGTTCTTCTATTACATTGCCCACCGGATCGTAAATCCAGCGCAGGCTGGCATAGCGGTTCTTGGCTTGATACAGCCGGCCGGCGGCGTCGTAGCCAAAGCTTTCCAGGCTGCCGGGCGCGCTGCGCTCGATCAGGCGGCCGGCGCGGTCGTAGCGATAAAGGGTGGCGACATCGCCTTCCTGTTGTTTTTCCAGCTGGCCGGCAGAGTTGTAGTGGTAGCGGGTGGCGCTGCCGTCAAATCCGGTTTCCGAAATCAGCTGGCCGCCGGCATCGTATTCAAACAAATACTGGCGGTGGTTTTCATTGCGCAGCGCGGTCAGCCGGCCCAGCTTGTCGTATTTGTAGGCCAGGCTATGGCCGTTGGCGTCGGTGCGGGTTTGCAGCCTGCCGGCTTTGTCGTAGTCGTAATGGGTGGCGCGGCCCAGCGGGTCGGTGAGTTTGAGCAGGCGCGCCTCGGCGTCGTGTTCCAGCTGGGTGGCCTGGCCGTCTGGCTGGACGATGGCTTGCAGGGTGCCGTTGGCCGCGTATTGGTAGCGGGTGGCGTTGCCCATCGCGTCTACGATCAACTGCGCGCGGCCGCGTTCGTCGTACTGCCATTGGGTGGCGCTGCCGGAGCAGTCTGTATAGCTCTGCAGCAAGCCGTCCGGACGGTAGGCAATTTGCTTCTTGCCGCCCTTGGCATCGGTGATGGCCACCGGCAGGCCCTGTTCGTTGTAGGCGTACTTGGTCTTGTGGCCCAGCGGGTCGGTTTCCTCGATCAGCTGGCCCTTGTCGTTGTAGGCGCGCAGCCATTTTTCGCCCAGCGGATCGGTGATCTCCACCAGATTGTCCTGGGCGTCGTAGGCGAAGGCCACTTCACTGCCGTCGCGGCGCTCGTGCAGCACCATATTGCCCTTGTCGTCGTAGGTGAAGCTATCTTGCGAGCCGTCCGGGTAGATGTGGTTGACCAGGTTTTTCTGGGCGTCGTAGTCGAACCATTCTTCCTTGTGGTCCGGGTAGATGATGCGGTAGTTGTAGCCCTTGTCGTCGAAGTAGTACTCGGTGGTGCGGCCGTAGGCGTCGGTGACGTAGGTGAGGTCGATATTGTCGTCCCAGGCCAGGCGGATGTCCTGGCTGCCGTCATCGGCGTATTCGCGCACGGCTCGCGCGTCCAGGTGGCTGCCGTCCCACTCCAGGTGGATGCCGCGGCCGGTACGGTCGGTGTAGCGGGTCAGCAGGTGGTGCTGGTACTGGTAGCCCCAGCTTTGTCCGTTTTCATCGCTGGCGGCCAGCAGGTCGCCGGCATCCGCGGCCAGCGGCGTGATCTCGCTGTATTGGTATTGCGCCAGCGTGCGCAGCGGCAGGCCGGTTTCCGGGTTTTGCAGGCTGATGCGGACAATGCGGCCGCGCGCGTCGTGGCTGAGGTCCGCCACGTAGCCGGCGCTGCTGACCAGCTGGATCAGCCGGCCGTCGCGGAAGTTCATCGCGATGCTGTTGCCGGCGCGGTCCTTGATCAGCGCCAGGCGGAAGCTGTCGCCGTGGCGTTCGTATAGTTGCACCAGATCGTGGCCGTAGGTCTGGGAGATCAGGGTGTCGGACAGGCGGCTGAGGGTGAAGCCTTCCAGCTCGTCCTTCAGGGATTCGCCCACCGGCAGCAGCGGGTAGTCCAGGGTGCGGCAGCTGTCGTCGTGGAGCTTCAGCGCTTCGCCTTCGATGTCGAAGCGCGCGCCGTAAGCCACGCCCCAGCGCGCGCCCAGATCGCCGTGGGCGTCGTTGCCGTCGAAATTGGAGCGGTATTGCCGGGTCCAGACGATGGGCAGCACGCCGGGCAGGCTGAAGTCGGTATGCTGCAGCGATTCTTCGCCCAGCACATAGCCTATGCTGTTGGGCGAGGCGGCGCAGGCGCATTTGGGCGGCGGCTTGATCTTGCCCTTGAAGCGGCTGGTGACTTCCTGGTAAAGCTGCTGGGTGCCTTTCTTGGCCTTGTTGGTGACTTTGTTGGCCACCGCGGCGGCCTTCTTGGGCAGGTGCTTGAGGAAAGCTGCCAGCAATTTGTTCAGCAAGGGCTTCAGGTGGCTGGAGTACATGGACAGCAGCTTGGCGGTGAGCTGGCCGGCCCAGGCCAGCAAGGTGCGGCCCAGGCTCAGCATCATGCGAGCGGCGGCGCTGCCTTTCAGCGCCATGTCTATGCCCTTGGCCGCGGCTACGGTCATGCCGGCGGCGGCTTCTTTCTTGGCGTTGGCGGCGGCGCGGTTCAGTGCGTCCAGTTCCGCTCCCACCGATGCCCAGAAGCCTTGTTTATTGGTTTTCTCCAGGTGGTATTTGACCGGCGCTTGCGGCACGTGTTGTTTGACGTAGCCGCTGAAGTTGCCGGAGCCCAGGCTGATCAGCAGATTGGCCAGGTCCGAGATGATGACCTTGCCCTTGCCGCCGCAGGTTTCCAGCGTGCTCTGCATTTTGCTGTCCACGTGCTTGACCCACTGGTCCGGCATATTGCGGAAGTCGGCCGGCAGCATATTGGCCACTTTTTGGGTCAGCGAGGCGGACAGCTCCATTTTCAGCCAGTCGCCGCCGGCGCGGCGCACGCTGCTGGCGCACAGCTTCAGCGTGGGGCGCGCGCCCATTTTGAACAGGCCGCCTGCAGCCGGCACCACGCCCACCAGGTCCACGCCCAGAAACAGCCAGTCGAAAACGTCGACTTCCTGTTTTTTCTTGCTCTTTTCTGACATCTCCATCAGATCGACGATGACGTCGCCCACCGAGATCAGGTTGCCGACGATGGGCACCGCGCTGCCTATGGTTTTGAGGCTGTCCACCGACAGATGCCCGTCGCTGATGCTTTGCAGCCATTGATCGAAGGTCTTGCCGGTTTGCTGGATGACCTGGGCTGCGTTTTGCGGCGTGCCGTTGATCACGGCGACGGGTTTGGCTTGGGCTGCGGTGCTCATGTTGGAGAAGGGCTCTTAAACGATATTCTTGATCATGCCGGCGGCGGAAGGGAGGGACGCGCCGGAGGCAAGTTGTTTGATGTCGCGCGCTTGTTGCAGCGCGGCCTGGGCTTGGGAGGCCATGGCTTTGGCCTGGTCCACCGCGCCTTTGGCCTGGGCCAGGTTTTGCGCCAGGCCGGCGGCGCCGGGCGGCAGCGCCTTGCCCACCAGGCTGCCTAGCTGGCTCATGGCCTGCTGCTGCACCGCGGCGCCCATTTTTTGCAGCGCCGCTTCCGGCTGCGGCACAAAGGGGAAGATGTCCGCCTCGCTCTTGTGCGGGCGGCCCAGGAACTGTACTTGCGCCGGCCCGGTGGGCAGGCCGTTGACCATGGCCTTGCCGGCGGCGTCCAGCACGCCGCTGTGCTTGACGCCCAGCGCGTCGGTGACCACGAATTTGCCTTGGTCCATGGAGTAGCCGTTGGCGAAATCGTGAATGACTTGCAGATTGCCCATGCCCGGTTTGTTGAAGGTGGGCGTGGGCGTGCTGAGGCTGGCCGGGCCGGTGAGCGCGTGGCTGGCGCCCTTGACGCTGACTTCACCCGGGCAGTGCACTTCGATATTGCCGCCCTTGAGCCGGATGTAGCCGCCGCCGCTGGTGAGCAGGATTTCCTGGCCGGCGGCGATTTCCACCTTGCCCTTGCAGGCGGTGACGGTCACATCCTTATCCGCGGTCACCTCAATGCTGTCGCTCTGCGCTTGAACCTGCACCTTGCCCTTGGCCGCAATCAGCTTCAGTGCAATCTGGTCCTTGACCCCGGCGACGAACAGGCTGATGTGCTGGCCCACGTTATGGAGCCAGCGTCGGCCGCTGGTCTGGTTGGTGTCGCGCTGCGCCACCAGGTCCAGATTGGTGCCCGCCGCCACGGTCTGGCTTTGCTGGCTCAGGCTGGCGATGCCCGCCGGCGCGGACAGTACAATCAACGGTTGTTGGCCGGCTTGGTCTTTTGCGGTCTTGCCGTCTTTGTCGGTGTTGGAGCCGGCTTCCCAGGCTTTCAAGGCGGCGGCTTGGTGTTGCAGATGACCTTCGGTTTTCTTGGCGGCTTTGGCGTTGTCCGCGCCGATTTCTTCCGGCCCGGCTTCCATGGTGTCGGCCTGCTGGCCAGTGGCGGTGTCGGCCAGGCTTTGGCTCAGGCCCAAAGCCGCGTCCAGCTGGCTTTGCGCCTGTTCGCGCGCCAGTTGTTTGCCGGACGCGCCGTTCTGCGCTTCGGTGCTCAGCAGCAGGCCGTGGCCGGCGCGGATGGCGCCGTGGCTGTCGGTTCTGAGTTCGAAGCCGTCGCCGCGCGGCTCGGCCTTGCCGTTGCTGCGCGGGTGGGTGAGGAAGCCCTGGTTGAGCTGGGTTTTGCCGGGTTCGGAACTGAGTTTGGCGCGCACTTCGCCGGGGGTGTCGTCGAACAGCAGTTCGTTGTACTGGCCGCCCTGGTGTTCCTTGGATTTGATGCCGGACAGGGTTTTGTTGGCCGGCAAGGCGCCGGCGCCGCTGAAGTCCGGCGGCGGGTGGCTGCCGTTGTAGAGCACGCCGGTGATCACCGGGCGGTCGATGTCGCCTTCGATGAAGTCGACCAGCACTTCCTGGCCGATGCGCGGAATGAATTGGTGGCCCCAGCCGGCGCCGGCGCTGGGCATGACCACCCGCAGCCAGCAGGAGGATGTGTCGTCCAGGTTGGCGCCGATGCTCGGGTGTTCGTCCGGCCGTTGCCAGTGGAATTGCACTTTGATGCGGCCGTGTTGGTCGGTGTGGACTTCCTCTCCTTGCGGCCCCACCACGGTGGCGGTCTGCACGCCGCGGGATTTGGGCTTGGCCAGCTCGGTGTGGGCGTAGGCCGGGGTCAGCGGCACGCCGCGGCGCTGGGCGTCGAAGTCGGCGCGGAAGGGCTGGGCGTCCTCTGCTTTTGCCAGCGCTTTGAGGTCCGCCGGCAGGTTGTTGCGCGCGCTCAGGGTTTGGCGGGTGACGACGAATTCGCGCTGTTCGCTGCTGTCGCCGTCGTGGGCCGGGTGGTCGTCCAGGCGGAACCACTGGCCGGCGGCCAGGCCGCGCACGCTGCCGCCGCCGCTGAATTGCTTGGCCTTGAGGTCATGCGCCTGCTGGCGCAGTTGGGCGTAGTGGCTAAGCTGGTCGGCGTCGCCGGCGTAGTACAGCGATTGCGGGTCGTAGTCGTGCAAGGAAGACTGCAGCGCCTTGCCGTTCTGGCCTTGATCAATGCGGCTGTCGTCGCCGCTGTGCTGGGTAGAAACAGGCTGGTAGTCGAAGCTGGCCAGCGCCACCGCGCCGGGGACGATCTGGCGCAGGGCGTTCCATTCGGTCAAGCCGTCCTCGGCCTCGGTGGCGTCGCTGCGGTGGAAACGCACCCGTTCCACACTGGCCGGCGGCAGGCTGTAGGGGTCGTCGAAGGCGACCAACCGCACTTGTGGTGTGTCGCCGTCGAGGTGATCGAAACGCCAGGCATAACCCTCTTCGTGCAGCAGCCGCACGATGAAGTCGTAATCGCTCTCGCGGTATTGCAGGCAATAGCTGCGCGGCGAGGCTGGGCCGGTCTTGAAGTCCAGCGTCTGCACCCGGGCGAACACCGGGTTGGCCTGCTGATGCTCGGCCAGGATCTGTTTGACGATGTCCGGCACCGACAGGTCCTGGAACACCCGCGAGCTGACGCGATGCCGCAGCAGCGCGAACGGCGGCTCGATGGTGAGCTGATAACGGCTGAAACCGCCGTCGGATCCCAGGCTCTCCACTTTGGACACCACGCCGCAACGCAAGCTCTCCGCGCCGGCGGCGTCGAGGATGCCGATGCGGGCCGGCAGACCGAGCAGGGTCTTGAGTTCGATGGCCCCGTCCGGGGACAGACAGGTGAGCTGGTAGGCGTAAGGCCGGGACACGCCTTCCTCGCCGGCCAGGCTCAGCGGCAGCAGTTGCTCGGCCGCCACGCTGCCGTCGCCCAGGCTGAGGGTGAGCAGGCGTTGGTCTTGATTGAAGGCGGAGGCGAAGCTGGCGAGCAGGGTGCTGAGGTCCATGGGGCGCTGTCAGGCTGGGTCAGCCTTGTACCTTGTATACGTTGGAGGAGAGTTGCAGGGTGGCGTCGAAGGTGACCGGCGGCCGGTGCGGATGTACTTTCAGCACCGCGTCGACGCGGAAGCGCAGGTGGCGCTCCATCTCGCGCGGCGCGTCCAGATTGACCCGCACGCGGGACAGGCGCGGTTCGTGCACTTCGATGGCGCGGCGCAGCTGTTCGCGCAGCAGTTCCCGGTCGTGGGGATTGAGCAGGCTGATGCCGGACAGGTCCGGGATGCCGAAGCTCAGCATGCTGTCGTGCGCTTGCGGATACATGTCGAACAGTTCCTGGAGCGGCGCGAGCCGGGTGTTCAGCAGCGCTTCCAGATCCCGCGCCAGCGAGCGCTTGATCTGCGGCAGTTCGTACAACATGGTTTCCGCGCCGTGGCTGTTGTCCGGCTGGTCGTCCAGCAGCCGGTCCAGCACCGACGGCAGGATCTGGGCGTGGCGGCTGCTGTGCATAGCTTACAGGCCGAAAATGGATTGGAGCTGGTTGGACAGCAGCCAGCGGTAGGCCACGAAGATACCGGCGCCCACCACCGCCAGCAGCGCGAAGTACAGCCACAGCGGCAGTTCATGGCGGACAAAGGCCTGGAAGCGTTGCGGCAGCTGCCAGTTGGGCGCGAACTCGGCCTTGCCGCCGCGCACTTGCTGGATTTCCTGGCCCAGCTTGTGGGTCAGATAGCCCAGCTTTTCCTGGCCTTCCAGCAGGTATTTGCCCTGGAAGCCCAGCAGCAGGCAGGTGTAGAACACTTCCAGCGGCTCGATATGGGCGGCCGGGTCCAAACGCAGCTGCTCCAGGCGGTTGAAGAAGCCTTCGCCGGCCAGGTGCTCGCCGAACAAGCGCAGTTGCAGAGGCATGCGCTCCCACTCGTCGCGGATGTCGAACTCCGAGGACAGGATAATCTCGTCCATCAAGGCGCAAAACGCGTACTTGGAGTGGTTGATGGCGTTCTGGTCCTTGCCGAAGTTGCGCGCGTTGCGCTCGTACTGGTTCAGGAACTGGTCGACGCGGCGGTTGAACTCCACCGCGCTGCTGGGGGCGTTGCCGTCCCGCAGCAGGAACAGCAGGTAGATGCCGTCTTCCAGCATTTCGCGCAGGGTGGGGGCCGAGGCGGCGGCTACGGCCAGCGGACGTTCTTGGAGAGTTGCGGCGGTTTGGTTCATGGCGGCCTCAGCGGAATACGGCGATCAGTTCAAGCGTCAGGTTGGAGAGCGTTTGCGGCATATAGATGCAGATGCTGCGCGATTGAAGCATGCGGCCGAAGATCTCTCCATGCGGTTCCAGCGCGAAATAGTGGTTGCCCACCCGCACCGGAATGGCGGACGGGGTTTGCGCCGCATGGCTGAGCGCCACGCCGCGCATCGCGGAGTTGAGGATTTTCTCCACGTCGTCCGGCGCGCCGATTTTCATCTTTAGCGGCACGCTGTCGATGATCTGGCTGGCCGGCAACTCGCTCTGCACCGACAGGTAGTAATCGACGTTCTCCAGCAGGCGGTCGCTTTCCAGCCGGCCGATGTAGAAGGACGGCTTGGGCGAATGCAGCGGGATGATGGCGTAGCGCGAGGAGATCACGGTTTCCAGCAGTTCGCGGATCTGCGTGTCCAACGCCGCCAGCACGGCGTGCAGGTCGTCGTGGCGATAGGCCGGGATGTCGGACAGGGTGTAATGGGTGGAGAAGGTTTGCAGCTCGCCGCAGAATTCGGCCAGCGCCAGGTACAATTCTTCCGGGTGCAGCGGGCTGGACAGCGACAGGTGGCGCAGCTTGGCGAAATTGCGGTTGACCGTGTGCAGCAGCCAGAAGGAGCTGATGTCGCTGGAGCTGTACTCCATCACGTTCTTGGCGCGTTCGCGCTGGCCGCCGGACAGCGCCTGGTTCTTGACCAGCAGGATGTCCAGCAGGCGGCGCAGCATATGGCTGACCTCGCGCGAGCCTTCCACGGTGGCCAGCGGCGGGATGAAGCCGCCGCCCAGCGCCCACTGGCCGGTGGCGTCTTTCTCTAGCCGGCACAGCGGAATGGCGTCGTAGCCGTCGCGGTTCTCTTCTTCGATCATCAGCCGCACGTCCAGCTCCAGCGTGGACAGGTCGGCGTCCAGCGCCTGGGTGTAGAGGTCGGCCACTTCCGCGCTGGCGCTTTGAAAGCGGGTGGGACGGGACATGACTTCGCCGTTGCGGGTATTGCCGCCGTAAGGCTGCATATGGGCGAGACAGGCGTAAAGCGTGGTCTTGATGCCGGCTTGCGGCAAGGTGTTCAGGTCGCGGGACAGCGGCAGCGGCGCACTGGCCGGCGCCTGGTACAGCGTGCCGTCGCGGAACAGGATGGACAGCGCGTCGATGCGGACGGTGCCGCCCTTGAGCGCCTGTTCGTCCAAGGCAATATGCTGCAGGCCCCAAGCGTGGCGCTGGCTCAGTTGCTGCCGCGCGGCGACATGCTGTTCCAGCAAGAGGGTTTGCTGCTGAAAGTGCTGCGGGCGCAGGAACATGCCTTCGCCCCAGAGCACTCGTTTGGCTTGTTGCATTACTGATACACCTTGTCTGGATACCTACGTCAATTTCAATTGCGCCTGAAAATTCATCGGCTTGTCAGCCGGGCCAGGCCGCGGTGGGCGAAGGAGCGAACGGGCTTTGAGCCACGTCATGGCCAAGACTGTCCGCATCCGGTAATAACACCCTGTTCAAACTGTGTACACGATCGCTAAAATGCGCGACATTTTGCAGCAAGAGCGCCGCCCTTGTCATGCAAAAGAGTTTGTTAATTTTCAGCGTTGCCCGGCGCCGCGGCGGGCCTCAGTTTCGGCTGGCGGCGCAGTCCGCCTTGGCGGACGCAGGCTGGCCGGGCATGGTCAAGGACTTGGGCTTGATGGCTTCCAAGTGGCAATCCGCGGCGCGGAAGCTCAGGTCTTTGCTGCGGACGGCGTCGGCGTCGTACAACAAACGCCAGAAGTGGGCGTCCGGCCGGCGGAAAAAACCGACGACGCCGATGAATTGAGCGTCTTTTTCAATGGTGACGTCTTCTAGTGTCACTTTGCCACCTGGCAAAAAGGTCAGTTCTTTACTGCTGATCAGGCTGTCGCCCAGCAGTTCTGATTCAGGCTTGCCGCTGGACAGCGCCTCCATGGTCAGACGGTTGAAAGCCTGCTGGTTTTTCAGCTGGTAGACGTGCACCACTACGGACAGCGGTTTGCCTTTAGCGTCGCGGTTTAGCGATGGGCTGCCCTCAGCTTTGATGTCGATGGTCTTGGTGCTGGAACAAGCGGTCAGAGAGGCTATGGCAATGGCGTAAAACAGGGTGCGGACCTGTTGCCAGCGGGGGCGTTTTTTCATCATGACGGCGGTTCCTAACGATTGGATTTGTGACTATCTGCTATCGAAAGTATCCCAAATTTTTGGTTTAATTGGAATGCATGCCCAGCCGCAAATTGATTTGCATACGGTTGTTAAAATTCAAGATCGGGTAGCTCAAGCTATTGATTTAAATTGTAATGTCATTTATTGTCTCGCGTCAAAATGCATTTGAACTATATATTGCCGATTCTGGTGCTTAGCATCGTTTTGCTCCTGTCTTGGCTGGGCTGGAAATTCTTCTTGGGACAGCCCCGCATCTTGGAAGGAAACCGCTCTCCAAAGCCTGTGTTGACAGGGGCGGAGGCCTTGGGCGGGCTTGTGGCCGGAAGACCTGAAAAACGAAATGAAAAGCGGGCGGTAAGCGCCGCTTTTTTGCGTCTGTCGCGCCGTGCGCCTAATGTAGCCGCGCGTTACTGGCGGGTGTGGCTGCCGGTGGTGTCGCTGCTGTTGGTGGCGCTGGCGGTGGCGATCACGCTGAAACTAAACCGTTTTCACCGCAGCCCGGAGTTCGAGGCGGCGGAATATGCTCAAGGAATAAGAATTAAGCAAACGCTGTTGGAAGAAAAACTGGTGCCTCCGCCACCGCTTCCACCTGAAGCTTTTGTCAATGTCATAGCTGAGCGGCCCAGCCTGGGACATGCGGACCGGGATTGGAGCAAGCTGAATCCCGAGTTTGTGCAGGTGGTGCTGCGGGTGATGGAAAAAATGAAGGCCAGGGGCTTCCCCATGGTGTTGCTGGAAGGCTACCGCAGCCCGGAGCGCCAGGACTCGCTGGCCGGCCAGACCACGCTGGTGACCAAGGCCAAGGGCGGACAGAGCAAGCACCAATACGGGCTGGCGGTGGACCTGGCGCCCATCCGCGAAGGCAAGGTAGTGATATCGGAACGCGATCCCTGGGCGATGCAGGCTTACAACGCGCTGGGGGAAGAGGCGACGGCGGCCGGCCTGACTTGGGGCGGCAACTGGAGTTTCAAGGATTTCGGACATATCGAGCGCTCAGGCTCGCTGAAATCCCTGCTCAAAAAATAACGGTTTTCAAGAAGGTGGTGGGTGTTTATGAAAGGTTGGCTGCGTCACGCCAAAGTGGCTTCGGCAATCGGGTTCCTGATCCTGATCGCTTTGATCTGGTTCCTGGGACCGTGGTTGGGCCTGGAGTCGCTGGAAGCTCGTTTGGGCTGGATTATCGGCGTCATGTTGTTATGGGTGCTGACCCTGCTGGTGGGCCAGGTCTTGGCGCGCCGCGCCGGCGGTCTGCTGGAGCGCATGCTGCGCAAGCAGGCGGACGAGGCGGTGATCAACGCCAGCTCCGACAAGCGCGCCGAGGTCACCCTGCTGCGCCAGCGGCTGCTGGGCGCCATCGACACTCTGAAGAAATCCAAGCTGGGCAGCGCCAGCGGCAGCGCCGCGCTGTACGAGCTGCCCTGGTACATGATCATCGGCCATCCGGCGGCGGGCAAGAGCTCGGCCATCCTGCAATCCGGTCTGACCTTCCCGTTCAGCGACAAGAGCGGCATCCAGGGTGTGGGCGGCACTCGCAACTGCGACTGGTTCTTCTCCACCGAGGGCGTGCTGTTGGACACCGCCGGCCGCTACGCGACTCAGAGCGAAGACCGGGTGGAGTGGCTGGAATTCCTCAAGCTGCTGAAAAAGCACCGCGCCAAGGCGCCGGTCAACGGCATCCTGATCGCCATCAGCCTGCCGGAACTGGCGCAGCACCATAGCGAAGGCTTTACTCTGTACGCGCGCCAGATCCGCGAGCGCATCCACGAGGTGTGCAACACCTTCGGCCTCTTGGTGCCCATCTATCTGGTGTTCACCAAGCTGGACCTCTTGGGCGGTTTCGCCCAGTTCTTCCAGGATGCCAGCGACGAAGACCGCGCCAGAGTCTGGGGCGCGACGCTGAGCGCGGACCAGGGCACCGGCTTCGACGTGGCCAATGTGACCGGCCAGCAGTTCGAACTGCTGTACCGCGGCCTGGTGCAGGCCGGCGAGGAAAAGCTGATCCAGTACCGCGGCGATCAGGTCAAGCCGGCGCACTTCGCTTTCCCGATCGAATTCCACGGCCTGAAAGAGGCGGTGGTCAAGTTCGTCAAGCTGCTGCACGAAGAAGACCCCTATCACGCGCGGCCTCTGCTGCGCGGTTTCTATTTCACCAGCGCGCTGCAAGAGGGCGTGCCGCGCATCGTGGCCGCCAACCGCGTGCAAGGCCAGTTCGACCTGAGCCAGGGCGGTCAGGAGATGAAGCAGGCGCCGGCGTCCTACAGCTACTTCCTGCGCAATCTGTTCCGCGACGTGCTGTTCCAGGATCAACATCTGATTTCGCGGCAGACCAAGCCCAGCGGCAGCCGCTGGCGTTTGTTCGGCATGGCCGCCGGGGTGTTGTCGCTGGCCGCGCTGGCCAGCTTCTGGACCTGGTCCTTCATCGGCAACCAGCACCTGCTGGACGAGGTGAAGGCCGAGCGCGCGCAGGCGCAAAAGCTGGCCGCCAGCGGCCAGCTGTACGACAAGCTGCGCTCGCTGCAGATCTTGCAGAAGCGTCTGGAAGAGTTGCAGTCCTACCGCAAGAACGGCGCGCCGTGGCAAGTGGGCCTGGGCCTGTACCAGGGCAAGGAGCTGGAGCCGCAACTGCGCCGCGAATATTTCGCCGGTCTGAAGGAGGTGATGCTGCGCCCGGTGCAGCGCAATCTGGAAACCACGCTGGTGGCGCTGAAGCCGGAGCCGCCGGCTCCGACGCCCGCCCCGGTGGTGAGCGAACCGCCCAAGCCGGCGGCGCCGGCGCCCGCGCCGTTCAAGCCCAAGCCTAAAAAGCACGCGCCGCGCGGCGGTCTGCCCAATATCAAGCTGAGCGCGCTGGACTGGCCGCAACGCGCCACCACCGCCAAGCTGGTGGCCTCCGCCGCGCAAGGCGAGGCGGCAGCCGCTCCGCAGCGCAACCCGCAGCAGCTGGACGCCAGCTACAACGCGCTGAAAACCTATCTGATGCTGCACGAACAGAAGCGCATGGACGAGGCGCATCTGATCGACCAGCTGCCGCGCTACTGGCGGCCTTATCTGGAAAGCCAGCGCGGCCAGTACTCGGTGGAAGAAGTGATGGCGGTGGCCGAGAAGCTGGTGGCCTTCTACGTCAGCCAGATCAAGGAAGCGGACCTGCCGCTGATCGACAACAACGCCAAGGTGGTGGGCGAGGCGCGCGACGTGCTGCGCGGCTCCTTCAAGCGCCTGTCCGCGCAAGAGCGGGTGTTCAATGAAATCAAGGCGCGCGCCAACACCCGTTTCGCGCCGCTGACCGTGGCGCGGATTCTGGACAACCGGGATCTGGACGTGATGGCCGGCAGCCAGATGGTTGAGGGCGCCTACACCCGCGAAGCCTGGAACGGCTACGTCAAAGCCGCGATCGACGAAGCCAGCAAGGGCGAAATCCGCAGCGACGACTGGGTGCTGGCCTCGTCCACTCAGGACAATCTGGGCCGGGACGGCGACGTGGAGAAAAACCGCGCCGCGCTGGAAACCCTGTACCGCGGCCAATACGCCGCCGCCTGGAAGAAATTCCTGATCGGCGTCACCACCCGCGACTTCACCAATCCGGCCCAGTCCGCGTCCGCGATGGCGCGGCTGTCCGACAAGCAAAGCTCGCCGATCAAGCTGGTGCTGGCGCGCGCGGCGATGGAAACCGCCTGGGACAACCCGTCGGAGCTGAACCGCTCGCTGGAAAACGCCAAGCAGTCGATGCTGGAAAAAACCGCTGAATTCCTCAAGGGCGGCAGCGCGCCGGCCCAGGCGGATAAGGCCAAACTGTACGGCGAAGTGGGCCGTCAGTTCGCCGGCGTGGCGCAACTGGTCAAGGGCGACAACCCGCCGATCAACGCCTACCTGGACCAATTGGCCAAGCTGAAAGCCAAGCTGGCGGCGATCTCCAGCACCGACGAACCCGGCCCGCAAGCCCGCGCCGCCTTGCAGGCGACCCTGGGCGGTTCCGGTTCCGAGCTGGGCGACACCGCCTCCTTCGTCGACAACACTCTGCTGAGCCAGGTCACGCCGGAAACCGGCGAGATGGTGCGTCCGATGCTGGTACGCCCGCTGACCCAGTCCTACAACGCCCTGCTGGGGCCGGTGGCCAACGACATCAACCAGGCCTGGGTCAATGAAGTGTTGCCGCAGTGGAAGCAACTGGCCGGCAAATACCCGTTCGCGGACTCCAGCAATAGCGCCTCGGTGGCGGAGATCAGCCGCTTCGTCAAAGCCAACGACGGCACGCTGGACAAATTCATCAACAAATACCTGAACGGCCTGGTGCAGAAGAAGGGCGACCAATTGGTGCCGCGCGCCTGGGGCAATATGGGGGTCAAGTTCAACCCGGCCTTCCTGTCCAGCGTCAGCAGCCTGTCCGCGCTGGCCAACGCCCAGTTGCAGGACGGCGAGAACACCCGTTTCGAACTGCAGCCGACGCCGACGCCGGGCCTGTCCGAAATCGTGTTCGAGGTGGACGGCCAGGAATTGCGCTACCGCAACGGCCCGCAGGCCTGGCAGCCGTTCACCTGGCCGGGCAACGGCCAGAACGCCGGCGCCCGCATCCAGGTGGTGTCCTACAGCGGCGCCAGCAGCGTGGTGGGCAATCAGCCGGGCCGCATGGGCCTGATGCGCTTGCTGTCCAGCGCCAAGGTCAGCCAGGACAGCCCGGACTCCGCCCAGCTCACCTGGAACCTGCGCAAGCCCGACGGCGAGGCGCAGACGGTGAAATTCAATTTCCGCATGGTTGGCGGCGTCAATCCGCTGCAACTGAACAAGCTTTACAAGCTGACCTTGCCTGAGCGCGTGACGCTATAAGGGAGACACAGTCATGGCGTTCAATTTCAAGCGGGCGCAGGAAACGCCCCCGCAATTCTGCATTTTCGGCAAATTGCCGCGTCGCGGCGACTTCGTCCGCGTCAACGCCACCCACCCGGCGGCCACCCAGCTGGACCAGCTGCTGGCGCAAAGCCTGGGCGGGCTGGAAGCCGGGCCGGAAGCGGTGGAGCGCTACCGCGCGATGCCGGGCACCAGCTTTGTGCTGCGCAGCCGGGACCAGATGTGGCTGTCGCTGGGCGTGATGCAGCCCAGCCGCGATGAAAGCGGCCGCAATTACCCCTTGGTGGCGGCCTCGCTGATGCCTTGCGACGCGGCCTTGCCGCCGCTGTCCGTGCTGATGCTGGCCAACGAGCTGTTCTTCTCCGGCCTGAAGGAGCAATTGAGCAGCGCCATCGACAACGCGGTGGAAATGCTGGCTTGCCGCCAGTTCCTGGAGGAGCAGTCCTTGTTCGGCATCTCTTCCGTGGCGGATCTGGACTTGGCGCAGCAACTATTGGAGCGACATCTGAGCGTGACGCCGGCTTCCCATCTGAGCCGGCTGCTAAGCGGCCGGGGCCTGCCGGATCTGGAAACGGTGTTGCTGGCCTTCACCTTCCACCACCAGCTGTTGCGCAAGTTCCAGGGCAGCCTGACGGCGCAGACCTATCTGCTGCCGCTGCCGGACAGCGACGGCGAAGACATGTTGGCCGCGGCCACTTGGCTGTCGCTGTACCAGGCGGCCACCGCCGGCCAGGCCGGCCAAGCGGAGCAATGCCTGCTGATTCAGCGGCCGGAAGGACGTTTCCTGGCGCTGCTGCCGGGGGACTTGAACGAGCAGATCGTCGCGCAGTGCTGGGGCGGGCAGCTGGACGCCCGTTTCATCGTAGACGTGGCAGAGCCGCAGGCGCCGTGGCGCAGCCACCAGGCCTATGCCGAAGCGGCCTACATCCTGGGGCGGAGGCTGAACGATCCGTCCATTTCGGTGGCGCAGCTGCGCGAGGTGGCGTCCAGCCTGTCGCGCAGCGTGGCCTGAGTAGTGGCGTAACACCGGAACGGCCGGCCATTCGCGCAGGCCGCTCCCATCAGAGCTTTGTGAACTTGAGAGAGAACCATCATGGCCAAAGAAAGCACACAGAAAAAACTGTCGCGGGTACGCCCGCCGCGCGTGCAGATCACTTACGACGTTGAAATCGGCGACGCCATCGAAACCAAAGAACTGCCCTTCGTGCTGGGCGTGCTGGGAGACTACTCCGGCCACAGCAAGGAGCCGCTGCCCAAGATGAAGGAACGCAAGTTCGTTCAGATCGACCGCGACAACTTCGACGAAGTGCTCAAGGGCATGGCGCCGCGTCTGGCCATCAAGGTGGACAACAAGCTGAAGGACGACGGCAGCCAGCTGGCGATGGAACTGAACTTCGAAGAACTGGCGGATTTCGAGCCGCAGAACGTGGTGGGTCAGGTCGAGCCGCTGAAAAAGCTGCTGGACGCGCGCAAGCGCCTGGCCGACCTGCGCAACAAGATGGCGGGCAACGACAAGCTGGAAGAACTGTTGGACGAAGTGGTGCGCGATACCGAAAAGCTGAAGGCAATCAGCCAGGCCGCGCATCCGGACAAAGCGGGAGAGTGATAGATGAGCGCAGAACAACAACTTGAGGCCGGCGCGGCCGCAGCGCCGGCGGCCGCCGGCAGCCTGCTCGACTCCATCATCGAGCAAAGCCGCGTCGCCACCAACGACAACGAGAAGGGCCACACCCGCGATCTGATCGGCGAACTGGTCGACCAGGTGCTGGAAGGCAGCGTCAGCGTATCGCGCGACCTCTCCGCCAGCATCGACGCGCGCATCGCCGAGATCGACGCGCTGATCTCCTCCCAACTGAACGAGATCATGCACCACAACGACTTCCAGAAGCTGGAAGCCTCCTGGCGCGGCCTGAAATACCTGGTGATGGAGTCCGAAACCAGCACCATGCTCAAGATCAAGGTGCTCAACGCCTCCAAGAAAGACCTGGTCAAGGACTTCAAGGCGGCGCCGGAATTCGACCAGAGCGCGTTGTTCAAGAAAATCTACGAAGAAGAATACGGCACCTTCGGCGGCGCGCCTTACGCCGGCCTGGTGGGCGATTACGAATTCACCCGCCACCCGGAAGACTTCTACCTGCTGGACGAGCTGTCCCACGTGGCCGCCTCCGCGCACGCGCCGCTGATCACCGCCGCCGCCTCCGGCCTGTTCGGCCTGGAAAGCTTCACCGACGTGGGCAAGCCGCGCGATCTGGCCAAGATCTTCGACACCGTCGAATACGCCAAGTGGAAATCCTTCCGCGAATCCGAAGACTCCCGCTACGTCGGCCTGGTGTTGCCGCACGTGCTGGGCCGTCTGCCTTACGGCCGCGATAACGTGCCGGTGGAGGAGTTCGACTTCGAGGAAAACGTGGACGGCAGCACCCACGAGAAATACCTGTGGACCAACGCCTCCTACGCCTACGCCGCGCGTTTGACCTCCGCCTTCGCCCAATACGGCTGGCTGGCGGCCATCCGCGGCGTGGAAGGCGGCGGCCTGGTGGAAGGCCTGCCGGCCCACACCTTCAAGACCGACGACGGCGAAGTGGCGCTCAAGTGCCCCACCGAAGTGGCGATCACCGACCGCACCGAAAAACTGTTGTCCGACTTGGGCTTTATCTCGTTGGTGCACTGCAAGAACACCGACTACGCGGCCTTCTTCGGCGGCCAATCGGCGCAGAAGGCCAAGACTTACAACACGGACTCGGCCAACGCCAACGCGCGCCTGTCCACCCAGCTGCCCTACATCTTCGCGGTGTCGCGCATCGCGCATTACATGAAATCCATCATGCGCGACAAGATCGGCAGCTTCGCCTCGCGCCAGAACGTGCAGGACTTCCTGAATACCTGGCTGGCGCAATACGTGCTGCTGGACGACTCCGCCAGCCAGGAAGCCAAAGCCAAATACCCGCTGCGCGAAGCGCGCGTCGACGTGGTGGAAGTGCCGGGCAAACCGGGCGTCTATCGCGCCGCCGCCTTCCTGCGGCCGCATTTCCAGCTGGATGAACTGACCATTTCCCTGCGTCTGGTGGCGGAACTGCCGCAACCGGCGGGCTAAAGCTGGAGAGTCCGCGTTTGCCCGCCGCGTTCCGGCGCGGCGGCGGAGGCGGGCGTCTTTTGGAATGGGAGGGAGCGCCCTCCGATTTTTGACCTTTGTTTAAGGAGAAGTAAATGGCTTTTGATGCATTCCTGAAAATTGACGGTATTCCTGGCGAAAGCAGCGACGAGAAGCACGCCGACTGGATCGAGATCCAATCCTTTGCCCACAAGCTGGAACAGCCGGCGCAAGCCACCGCCAGCTCCGCCGGCGGCGCCACCGCCGAGCGCGTGAACCACGGTGCTTACGAAATCACCCACTTCCTGGACAAAGCCAGCCCGAAGATTTACGAAGCCTGCTGCAAGGGCCAGCACATCAAGGAAATCACCATCGAACTGTGCCGTGCCGGTGGCGACAAGGTGAAGTACATGGAGATCAAGATGGAACAAGTCCTGATCGCCAAGGTTGAGCCGCACGGCTCCGCCAACGACAGCGGCTTCCCCAGCGAAAAAGTGAGCTTCACTTACGGCAAGATCAAGTGGACCTACACCCAGCAGAAGCGCGAAGGTGGCGGCACCAGCGGCAACGTCAGCTCCGGTTGGGACCTGACCGCCAACAAGGCGATCGCCTAATTCCCTAGCGGTGCTGTAAAGCTGACCCGCCCGTCTTTCGGGCGGGTTTTAGGCATCCGGGAAACTGCCGCGCGCCGGCCCGGCGCAGCGGTTTCCCGGCTGTTCTTTGCCCATGTTTAAAGTCAATCCGGGAAGTAATGCTATGAAACGTTTGCTGATGGTCGCCGCGCTCGCCTTGTCGCTGGTGGGCTGCAAGACCAATCCTAACGCTCAACAAGCCTCCAACGACCCCGCCGTGATCAAGGCGGCGGAAGAAAAGGCCGCGCTGGACAAGGCCGTGGCCGCCAATATGGCCATAGACCCCAACCTGATCCCGTTTGAAAAAATGAGCCCCAAACTGTCCCCGGTGGGCGAGGCTCAATTGCAATTGCTGCTGCCCAAGCTCAAGACCGCCAAATCCATCCTGGTGCGCGGCCACTGCTACCGCGGCGACATCGGCAACGCCCGCGCCGCCGCGCAAACCCGCGCCATCGCCGTCAAGCAGTTCCTGACCGATGCCGGCGTGCCGGCCAATAAAATCACCGTGCGTTACGACACCGAGCGCCAGCTGCATGCGGTGCGTCTGATCGCCAACTGAATTCCGGCGCCTGGCCGCTCCGCGTCAGCGGGCGGCCGGGCGTTTTCGGGTGTTTAAGCAAACCCGGTGTGGCAGCGCGGGGTTTGCTTAAGGACTCGCCAATTGCGCAGTCGATTTGAATTAGGTTAACGCCATGGACCTCAGCACCCTGCTCGCCAGCTTCGCCTCCGCCTTCAATCAAGACCAACGCCTGCTCACCCTCAGCCTGGGCGACGGCAGCGTGGCGGCCGAGCAACTGCTGCCCCTGAGCCTGGCCGGCGAGGAAGGCGTGTCCCGGCCTTACGCCTACCAGCTCACCTGTCTGTCCCCGGACGGGGCCATCGAACTCAAGACCCTGCTCGGTCTGCCGGCCCGGCTCGGCATCCTCGACGCCGCCGGCGCGGAGAGCTTGCGTTGCGGCGTGGTGTCCAAGGTGGAAAGCCTGGGCTCGGACGGCGGTTTCAGCCGTTATCAGCTCACCATAGAGCCGCCGTTCGCGCTGCTGCGGCATCGCGTCAGCTCGCGGGTGTTCCAGGACCTGTCGGTGCCGGACATCGTCAAACAGATCCTGGCCGAGCATCAGCAGGCCAACCCGGTGTTCGCCCGGGTGCAGACGCTGGACTTCAAGACCGGCCCAGCCTCGCCGCGCAGCTATTGCCTGCAATACCGCGAGAGCGATTACGACTTCATCGTGCGGCTGCTGCACGAAGAGGGTTATGCCTGGCGTTTCGATCACCTCGACGGCGACACACCACAAGTGCGGTTGGTCGCCTTCGACGACCCCTACAGCCTGCCGCCGGCCAGTGTGGAACGGGTGCGTTTCCACCGCAGCGACGCCACCGAGGCCGAGGACGGCTTGACCGAATGGAACGCCCTGCGCCAGATCGTCCCCGGCGCGGTGGCGCTGGCCAGCTTCGACTACCAGCCTGTTTCTACCCAGCACAGCGGCGACGACAGCCGCATTGATCAAGGCCAGAACGGCAAGGCGCTGCAGTCTTCCTTGCACGACTACGACCCGCAATCGCTGTACTACGCCGGCGACGCCGACCAGCTTAGCCACTACGCCCAACTGCGCCAGCAGGCGCATGACCTCAAGGCCAAGCAATTCAGCGGCGGCGGCAGCGTGCGCGGCCTGGCCGCCGGCCAGTGGTTCCGCCTGGACGACCACCCGGCCCACGACGGCGACAGCAGCGAACAGCGCGAATTCGTCGTCACCCGCCAAACCCTGAGCGCGCGCAACAACCTGCCGGCGGACCTCAAAGCGCTGGCAAAAGCAGAGGACGCCCAGCCCTTCCGCGCCGACTTCGACGCCCAGCGCCGCGGCGTGCCGCTGACCCCGGCCTACGCCCACACCGAGCTGGCCAAGCCCAAATCCCGCGGCGTGCAGACCGCCACCGTGGTGGGGCCGCAAGGAGAGGAAGTCCACACCGACCAACACGGCCGCATCAAAGTGCAATTCCACTGGCAACGGCCGGACGAACACCCGAGCATCGGCGCCAACCTGGACGACACATCCTCCTGCTGGCTGCGGGTGGTCATGCCCAGCGCCGGCGCCGGCTGGGGCCACCAATTCATTCCGCGCATCGGCCAGGAAGTGCTGGTCGACTTCATCGAAGGCGACATCGACCGCCCGGTGATCACCGGCGTGCTCTACAACGGCAGCCACCCGCCGCCGGACTTCAGCGGCGCCGGCGCCTTGCCGGCCAACAAAACCCTGTCCGGCATCAAGTCCAAGGAACACCAGGGCGGCCAGTACAACGAACTGCTGTTCGACGACACCCCCGGTGAAGTCAGAGCCAAGCTATCGAGCGAACCGGGCAAAACCCAGCTCAACCAAGGCTTCCTGACCCAGCCGCGCAGCAACGGCAAAGCCGAACCACGCGGCGACGGCTTCGAACTCAGAACCGACAGCCACGGCGCCATCCGCGCCGGCCACGGCCTGCTGCTGAGCACCGAAGCGCAGAACGGCGCTGGGGGCAAACAACTGGCGCGTGAACAGGCGCAAAGCCAGCTGGACGCGGCCCTGGGCCTGAGCCAGAGCCTGGGCGAGACCGCCACCGGCCAGCAGGCGGATACGATGGAAACCGGGCCGGAGGAAATCGGTCCGGACAACGCCAAAGCCGCCAAGAAAACCGAAGGCCACCTGCAACACCAGGCCGCCGCGCTGAAAGCCTGGGAAGCCGGCAGCAACACCGACAAAGACGGCAAGACCGCAAAAGACCAAGCCGGCCAGCAACCGCTGATCGTGCTGTCCGCGCCGGCGGGCATCGCCAGCCTGAGCCAGCAAAGCCAGACTCTGGCGGCCGGCACCAATCTGGACCTGGTGGCGCAGCGCGACACCAACCAAACCTCGGGCCGGCGCTGGCTGCACAATGTGGGCCAGCACATCAGCCTGTTCGTCACCGGGGTCAAGGACCAGATCGCGCTGAAGCTGATCGCCGCCAAAGGCAAGATCCAGGTGCAGGCGCAGAGCGACAGCATTGAAGTCACCGCGGACAAGGACGTCAAGATCACCGCCATCAAGGGCCAGCAGCTGTGGAACGGCAAGAAGGAGATTCTGCTGACCAGCGGCGGCGCTTATGTGCGGATCAAGGACGGCAAGATAGAGCTGCATGCGCCGGGCACCGTCAGCTTCAAGGGCGGAAGCCACGATTGGAGCGGGCCGGCCAGCACCAGTCTGCCCACCCCTTCGTTCAAACCTCCGCAACCCTGCAACTACCAGGCCGCGGACGCCGCGCACGCCGGCGCGGCGAGCGCGCCGTATCCGGATTGAGCGTTGCGGCCAGGATGAGAGATTGGAACTATGCAGGCTTTGCATGAAATTTTGCAGGCGGATGCGCCGGAAGGCTGGTATCTGCTGTTGGACCGGACTCCGGGCGACCCGCTGGCGTCGGAGCAGTTGGCGGCCTGTTTTCCGGAGCCCGCGGTCACGGTGTTGAACGACGCGTTTTTTGCCCATGCGCCGGAACAGGCGCCGCTGCTGATAGACCTGGCGCAAACCGTGGACTTTGGACCGGAGGAGCGCCAGGCCTGGCTAAGTCGGGGGACCGACGACATCGGCGACTCGCTGCGCAAGGGCGGCGCCGTCATGGTCAGCGCCTGGCTTCGGTCCGCGCAGCCGGCGGAGCAGGTGGCTAGGCATTTGAAGCGCCTGTTCGCCCAGCCGCATCCCGATGGACGGCAACATCATCTGCGTTACTACGACCCCAGGATTACGAGCCTGTTGGACCAGAGCCTGAGCGGCGAGGACAAGAATCAGTTGCTGGGGCCTATCGATCATTGGTGCTATCCGGCCCATCCGGCCGCGTATCGGCATATGGCGATAGACGAAGCCAAGGGCCGCGCCAGCGCGGTGTCGCTGCGCGCCGAGCACTGGGCGCGGCTGGACTGGGCCGCGCATTACCACAAGCTGTTGCGCACGGTGGCGGGTTTGAGCGAACTGCACCCCGACGCGGTGGCGGCGCAGTGGCCGGACTTCCCGCTCGCGCTGAGCTGGCTGCGCGAAGCCGCGGCCTTGCCCTGGGTGGACACCGAGGATGAAGCCGCGGGCTGCGTCGCGCTGTGGTGGTTGTTGGGAAGGGACTGCGAAGAGCGCTACCCGGACGTGGCGGCGGAGCTGGAGCAGTACCGGCAAGACAGAGCCCCGGCGTTGACGGAGTGGCTGCTGTTCGCCGGCGCGGAGTTTTGGAACAAAGCAAGGCAGCAGCCGTTTGCGTGATGTCGGCGGCCAATATCGTCGGTTTAAGGCCTGAGGCAAGTTGGCGCAAGGCAGCGTCGGAAAACCTGGAATCAATCAAGTGAGCACTAAAACCCCCTGCGGTAACAAATTTTGCGGCAAGACCGGGCTGATGCTGCTGCCGCTGCGCTATGCGGTGGCGGCGAGCGAGGAGGGGCACGCCGAGTTTCCGGAACTCAGCGGCACCCTGGGCCAGGGCGTGGCGGACAAGAAGCTGCGCACCGCCGCCTACACCGTCCGCATGCTGCGCCAAGGTTATCTGTACGTGATGACCAAGCGTTCGGGCAAACTCAAATGGGAGAGCGCCTGGGCGGTCAATCACCAGGGCTACATCGCCAGAATCGCCTTGGGCGACGCGGTGCAGCCCCCGCCGTTCACCTGCACCACCAAGGGCGACGACATCAACGCCTCGATGATCTCCATCGAGAAAGCGCAGGATGTCAGCGAATTCCGCGTGCTGTTCCTGCCGGACCCGCTGTCCAAGGCCGCGCTGAGCAAGATCGAATCCGACAGCAAGCTGCATAACAAGCTGCAAAAATTCCAGGCCAAGGCCGTGACGCAGCCGCATGCGCTGCAGCCGGGCGACCTGCGCTCCAAGGTGGTGGAATTCCGCTCCATCGAAGGCGGCGAGCGCAAGCTGGCCCCGCGCTTCAACAACCACATGCACCCCTTCTTCGGCGCGGAAGCCAAGCTGGTCAAGAATGAGCCTTACCCCTATACCGGGCGGCTGAAAAACCTGGGCGTGGAACTGCTCAATAAAAAGGGCATGGCCATCGTCTTGCACGACCCGCTGGGTCTGGCCCAGGAACTGAACAGCTGGCGCAATCTGTCCATCGCCCGGCTCTGCACGGTGATGGCGGCGGAGAGCACCGTGTTCGCCAATTACAAGAACGAGCAACTGATGGCCATCATCCGCTCGGTCAACAATGCCGAGGAACTGATTCGCAACGGCGCCATCAGTCGGCGCGAACCCAAACTGGGGGTGGCCCTGGATGACTTGGCCAAGGAGGCGAAAACTAATCCGAATTTCCGGGCTCCGGATTTGAGAGGCATTCCGTATGACAGCATCTACAAGAACCGGGAAGAGTACGAAAGCAAAAAGCAGGAATGGCGGCGCAAGTACGCCAAGGGTATAGGGGATGGTGCCTGGGAGAAATACGGC
Source organism: Chromobacterium haemolyticum (assembly GCF_009936155.1). NCBI lineage: Bacteria > Pseudomonadati > Pseudomonadota > Betaproteobacteria > Neisseriales > Chromobacteriaceae > Chromobacterium > Chromobacterium haemolyticum. The sequence continues at coordinate 605,898 of NZ_AP019312.1, forward strand.
AAACGCTTGTGGCCCAAATCGTCCTACAACGCGGTGCTCAAGAGCTTTGAGGCGCTGGGCGACGTTTGCGACCAGAAAAACCAGGAGCGGGCGCAAGACTTGATGCAGTGGCTGAACGCGCCGCTATTGCACGACACCCTGGGGTTTTACGATGACCAGCACTTTGAGAGCGGCGTCGCTTTCGCCGGCCAGGTCGGTTTTTGCGTGCACGGCCTCAATAGCTGCGACATTGGTCAGGAATGGCTGATCAAGCAGGTCGAGCAAAAAGACCTGAAGCCCAGCGCGATGGTGTTCAAAGCCGCAATGCTGAACTTTAAGACCGCGACCGAGGCCTATGTGGCGAAAGGCGGGCTCAGCGACGCGCTGTCCCCTTATGAAAAAATACAGGAGGCCGGCAAGGGCATCAGCGATGTCTGGTCCAAGGTCAAGGACCTGGCCGAGAAGCTGGAAACCGTCGCCCATGTCAGCGGCGTCAGCACCGCCCACCTGGGCGGCGTCAACCTGCTGCTGCTGCAGCTGGGCCACGCCGGGCTGGCCCGGATGCCGGGCGGCAAGCTGCTGGACAAGCAGGTGCTGCGCGCCGGCGTGGTCCACCGGCTGCTGTCGCTGTCGCTGGGCAAGATCATGAACAAGGATCTGGCGGCGGCCTACCCCAATCCCAACGCCTTCGATGCCAAGAGCGTGGCGGCGGCCAAGGCCCAGCGCAATCAGATCAATAAGCTGCTGACCGCGGCCAGCAAATCCAACAGCATGAACGGCCTGCGTTTCGGCTCGGTGGTGGCGATGCTGGAAATGATGAATGTGATGATGAAGGCCGGCAAGCTGGGGGAAAAGCCGGCGCAGCGCGAGGCCTGGGAGCTGACTGCGGCCGCCTTGGGCCTGGGCGCGGTGATGCTGGAGCTGACCGGCAGCGTCTGCGAGAAGATAGGCGAGAGCCGCAACCCGGCGCTGATCAGCGGTAGCAAGGTGGGCGTCGGCGCCTTGAAGCTGGCTTCCGGCAGCTTGGGTACGGTGGCGGGTGTAATTGGCGCGTTTGTGGATTTTGACAATGCGAGTGATCAGTTAGGAAAAAATTCAAAATTGATGATTGCCTATGTTTTACGAGGTGTTGTATCAACTTCAGGGGCAATTGTTGGCGTTGGTATTGCATTGGGGGCTTCCGGGCCATTTTTAGAGTGGTTGCTAAAGCGTGCGACCAGCAGTTTTGGTCGGACTTTATTGCAAGGAGCGCTTACCGCTAGTGAGTTCGTTGCAGGGGAGCGTATCGCGTTGCTGTTATTACGCGGGGCGCGCTTGTTTACTGTGGCAGGCATAGGTTTGACCGTGGCGATCTGGCTGTTTAGCGATAATGCGTTGGAAAGCTGGTGTGACAAATCCTGCCTGCGTAAGGATAGAAAGGCCGCTGGCTTCGGCAGTGCGGCGGAAGAGGGGGCGGGCTTGGACGCCGCCGTCTTGGAGGTAAAGTGAGATGTATCTGATGGAGTGGATGGTGGTCTTGGACCACAAGCGCTACAAGCCTGGATCGATATGGGATGAGCAGCAAAAGAAAAATGCCGATCGTGAAAAAAAGCATGAGAAAAAGCTGTCCGCACAAGGCTTGGGGCATTTGCTGACAACGAAGGAGTCGGATATTCGTGAAAGTCGTTCAGAGGTGGTAGATGACAATTGCTCTATCTACCGAAAAACGAGTACCTATTTGGATGTCTGTACTTACAATGATGATAAGAGAGGCTTGCTGACCCTTCTGTTTAGCGTGATTTGCTATGGATTATATACCTGTACTTATATTTTAGGCTTTCTCATTTTTCAGCTAATAACTGGTAAAGATAGTTTTGGGTTCGACTTTGAGCCAGATTTGGATTTTTGGATTGGTTTTGTAGGGTTTGCAGTTATCACTCCTGTAGTTTGGGGCTGTTTCTTTCGTTATTTGCTAAAGGCTTGGCGTTTAGAAGCCTTTACCAAACGTCGATTGGTAGTCCGTTTCAATAGGGTGACGCGCAAAGTCTATTTGTTGCGACCTAGTTTTTTGGGCGGGGTCAAGGCCTATGACTGGGAAGAGGTTGACGCCATTTTGCCAAAAAACATGCCGAATCATGAAGGCATAGGCGGCATGCTGGTATTGGCGGTTAAGACTAAAGAGAACGAAAATCCTTATCGGGATTTTGGCGTGGACGGCGCCTTCCTCGGTTTGCCGAGCCGGGACTACCAGCATTTGCTGTCGTTCTGGGAATATATCCGCCGCTTCATGGAGGACGGCGCGGACGCGGTGCCGGCGCCGAAGCGGCTGCGCAGCAAGTGGCCGAATCCCTTGAGCAGCATGTGGACGGTGTCGCGGCTGAGCCTGCCGGGCGGTTTCGATCTGGGTCGCAGCTTCTTGTGGTTGCGCCTGGCGTTGACGCCGGTGTTCGTGATTTGGGGCCTGGGCCATTACGCCTCGCTGCTGTTGAGCTACGAGGGCCGCTTCCCCAAGGCGATCCGGCAAGCGAGCGGGGAATCGGAACTGCGTTCCTGGCTGGAACTGCTGGCTTACAACCTGCTGCCGCTGCTGTATACCGCCGTGGGCTTGTGGCTGTACTACGCCTGGCGACACGGTCTGGACTGGCGTTTGCCGCTGTCTTATTTGGGGCTATAGGCAAAGCCGGATGATGATGGCGGTTTGAAAACAGGAAGAGAGGCTTATGTATTTTTTGGAATGGTCGCTGGCGATGGGACGGCGCAAGCATAAGCCAGGCTCCTGGTTTGACGATATCCAGAAAGACATTGCCGAAGAAAATAAGGACGACGCCAAGAAAATGCTGGCGCGGGGTGTACGCTATGACCCGGATTTCCGTGAAATTGATGTGAAAGAGAGCCGGTCTGAGTTATTGGATGATAATGGTTCTCTCTATCGAAAAACGAAAACCTATTTGGATCTTTGTACTTACAATGATGAAAAGAGAGGGCTGATTACATTTCTTATGGGAGTAGTTTGCCTTTATCTTGTTGGTGGCGCTGATTTTTTGATTGCTATTTTAAGGGAAGCCATAACAGGGGTCGATGCGAGTGGTCGGGCCTCTTATTATGATGCGGATTTGTTTTTTCCTCTAACCGTCTTGGTGTGCATTGTCCCACTTATTTGGTTCATTTTTTTTCGCTACTTACTAAAGGTTTGGCGTCTGGAAGCTTTTACCATGCGCCGACTGGTGGTGCGTTTCAACCGTCAAACGCGCAAAGTCTATTTATTGCGGCCCGGTTTTTTGGGCGGGGTCAAAGCTTATGACTGGGACATGATTGATGTTGGCCTGCCCAAGGACATGCCGAATCACCAGGGCATAGGCGGCATGCTGGTGCTGGCGGCGCGGGCGGAGTCTACCGACAATCCGCACAGCCCGCTGGGCGTGGATGGCGCCTTCCTCGGCTTGCCGAGCCGGGATTACCAGCACTTGCTGTCGTTCTGGGAATATATCCGCCGCTTCATGGAGGACGGCGCGGACGCGGCGCCGGCGCCGAAGCGGCTGCGCAGCAAGTGGCCGAATCCCTTGAGCAGCATGTGGACGGTGTCGCGGCTGAGCCTGCCGGGCGGTTTCGATCTGGGACGCAGCTTCTTGTGGTTGCGCCTGGCGTTGACGCCGGTGTTCGTGATTTGGGGCCTGGGCCATTACGCCTCGCTGCTGTTGAGCTACGAGGGCCGCTTCCCCAAGGCGATCCGGCAAGCGAGCGGGGAATCGGAACTGCGTTCCTGGCTGGAACTGCTGGCTTACAACCTGCTGCCGCTGCTGTATACCGCCGTGGGCTTGTGGCTGTACTACGCTTGGCGGCACGGTCTGGACTGGCGTTTGCCTTTGCAGTACTTGGGCGTTTAAGTGGTTGGCCCTTTAAGGCTGTGGCGCTCAGTGATGGGCAAGCTGTCAGCTAGTTCGCGTGTGTCTCAAGCATGGGGCGAGAGTTGTGTATTTATTGGAATGGATGGTGGTCTTGGACCACAAGCGCTACAAACCTGGATCGATATGGGATGAGCAACAAAAGAAGAATGCCGAGCGTGAAAAAAAACATGAGAAAAAACTGTTCGCTCAAGGCCTAGGGCATTTGCGGACGGCGAAAGAGTCGGATATCCATGAAAGCCGTTCAGAGGTGGTGGATGACAATGGATCTATCTACCGTAAGACAAAGGCTTACTTGGATGTTTGTACTTACAACGATGATAAACGAGGTTTGATCACTTTACTTATGGGAGTAGTTTGTCTTTATCTTATAGGTGGAGTTGATTTTTTGGTTTTTATTTTGCGGCAAGCTGTAACAGGACTTGATGAGAGTGGAGAGGTCGTTTCTCTCTCTAGTTTGATTTTTCCTTTGGTAGCATTTAGTGTCGTTGTTCCATTGTTGTATTTTGTTTTTTTTCGTTATTTAATAAAGGCTTGGCGTTTAGAGGCTTTTACTGTGCGCCGATTGATGGTGCGATTCAATAGAGAAACGCGCAAAGTCTATTTGTTGCGACCTGGTTTTTTGGGCGGGGTCAAAGCTTATGACTGGGAGGAAGTTGACGCCATTTTGCCAAAAAATATGCCGAATCATGAGGGTATAGGCGGCATGCTGGTATTGGCGGTTAAGACGGAAGAAAACGAAAATCCTTATCGGGATTTTGGCGTGGATGGCGCCTTCCTGGGCTTGCCGAGCCGGGACTACCAGCATTTGCTGTCGTTCTGGGAATATATTCGCCGCTTCATGGAGGACGGCGCGGACGCGGTGCCGGCGCCGAAGCGGCTGCGCAGCAAGTGGCCCAACCCCTTGACCAGCATGTGGACGGTGTCGCGGCTGAGCCTGCCGGGCGGTTTCGATCTGGGGCGCAGCTTCTTGTGGTTGCGCCTGGCGTTGACGCCGGTGTTCGTGATCTGGGGCCTGGGCCATTACGCCTCGCTGCTGTTGAGCTACGAGGGCCGCTTCCCCAAGGCGATCCGGCAAGCGAGCGGGGAGTCGGAACTGCGTTCCTGGCTGGAACTGCTGGCTTACAACCTGCTGCCGCTGCTGTATACCGCCGTGGGCTTGTGGCTGTACTACGCCTGGCGACACGGTCTGGACTGGCGTTTGCCGCTGTCTTATTTGGGGCTATAGGCAAAGCCGGATGATGATGGCGATTTGAAAACAGGAAGAGAGGCTTATGTACTTTTTGGAATGGTCGCTGGCGATGGGGCGGCGCAAACATAAGCCAGGTTCCTGGTTTGATGATATCCAGAAAGACATTGCCGAAGAAAATAAGGACGACGCCAAGAAAATGCGGGCGCGGGGTGTATATTATGACCCGGATGCCCGTGAAATTGATGTGAAAGAGAGCCGGTCTGAGCAGTTGGATTGCAATGGTTCTATCTATCGGAAGACGGACATCTATTTGGATGTCTGTACGTACAATGATGATAAGAGGGGATTGCTGACCTCTCTATTTGGTGTGGTTTGTTATGGGTTATATACCTGTACTTATATTTTAAGCTCTCTAGTTTTTCAGTTGGCCACAGGTAAAGACGATTTTGGATTCGACTTTGAGCCAGATTTAGACTTTTGGATTGGCTTTGTCGGGTTTGTGGTTATCACTCCGATAGTTTGGTATTGTTTCTTTCGTTATTTGCTAAAAATGTGGTGCTTAGAGGCTTTTACCATGCGCCGACTGGTGGTGCGCTTCAACCGTCAAACGCGCAAAGTTTATTTATTGCGGCCTGGTTTTTTAGGTGGAGTTAAAGCCTACGATTGGGACATGATCGATGTTGGCCTGCCCAAGGACATGCCGAATCACCAGGGCATAGGCGGCATGCTGGTGCTGGCGGCGCGGGCGGAGTCTACCGACAATCCGCACAGCCCGCTGGGCGTGGATGGCGCCTTCCTCGGCTTGCCGAGCCGGGACTACCAGCATTTGCTGTCGTTCTGGGAATATATTCGCCGCTTCATGGAGGACGGCGCGGACGCGGTGCCGGCGCCGAAGCGGCTGCGCAGCAAGTGGCCCAACCCCTTGAGCAGCATGTGGACGGTGTCGCGGCTAAGCCTGCCGGGCGGTTTCGATCTGGGGCGCAGCTTCTTGTGGTTGCGCCTGGTGCTGACGCCGGTGTTCGTGATTTGGGGCCTGGGTCATTACGCCTCGCTGCTGTTGAGCTACGAGGGCCGCTTCCCCAAGGCGATCCGACAAGCGAGCGGGGAGTCGGAACTGCGTTCCTGGCTGGAACTGCTGGCTTACAACCTGCTGCCGCTGCTGTATACCGCCGTGGGCTTGTGGCTGTACTACGCCTGGCGGCATGGCCTGGACTGGCGTTTGCCGCTGCGGTATTGGGTCGGCTGAAGACTTGGCCGGGCACAAACACTAAAACAGGGCGGGCGGCGCTCGCCTGCTGAAATGAATATTTGATGAATTGCGCGTGAGCCTTAATGCTTGAATCCTTATTGCCGTATTACGAACGCGAACTCGGACACCTGCGCCAGCTGTCCGGCGAGTTCGCGCGCCGCTATCCCAAGATCGCCGGCCGCCTGCAAATGGAAGGCGACCAGTGCGAAGACCCGCACACCGAACGGCTGATCGAGTCCTTCGCCTTTCTGGCCGCGCGCATCCACAAGAAGCTGGACGACGAATATCCGGAGGTGGCGGCCAGCTTCCTCAATGTGCTGTATCCGCACTATCTGCAACCGATTCCCTCGGCCACCATCGTGCAGTTCGAATGCGATCCGCAGCGGCCGGAGATCGCCAAGCGCTACCGGGTGGAGCGCGGCCAGCCGGTGCACGCGCCGGCGATGCAGGGCGTGGTGTGCAAATTCCGCAGCGCTTATCCGGTGGATCTGTATCCGCTGTCGCTGACCGAGGCCAAGCTGGAGCTGACCAGCGGCTCGCCCTATCTGCGGCAGCTGGCGCCGGACGCGGCGGCGGTGCTGACGCTGGAGTTCCACACCCACGGCGGCCTGGCGGTCAACGCCATCGGTCTGCAATCGCTGCGCTTCTTCCTGGACGGCGAACCGGCGCTGATGCACTTGCTGTACGAGATGCTGCTGTCCAATGTCCAGAGCGTCAGCGTGGGCGACGGCAGCGAAGACCCGGCGCGCACGCGCAAACTGCCGGCGAGCAGCCTGCGGGCGGTGGGCTTCGGCCGCGACGAGGGCCTGCTGGACTACGATGAGCGCTCCTTCATGGGCTATCGGCTGCTGACCGAGTACTTCTGCTATCCGGACAAATTCCTGTTCGTCGATCTGCTGCAGCTGGACAAGGCGGCGGCGCGGCTGGACGGCGAGAAACTGGTGCTGCGCTTGCTGCTGGACGAATACCCGGACAGCGAGCGCCACAACCGGCTGCAGACCCAGTTGCAGGCCCAGCACCTGAAGCTGGGCTGCACGCCCATCGTCAACCTGTTCACCCAGCCGGGCGAGCCCATCCGCGTGACCCACCAGAAAGCCAGTTACCCGGTGCTGGTGGACGCGCGCAAGCAGCAGGCTTACGAGGCGATCCAGATCAAGCGCGTGGTGAGGGTGGAGAAATCCGGCGACGGCGAAAGCAGCGAGGAGGTGCCGCCGTTTTACGCGATACGCCACGGCAGCGAAAAGAAGGCGCCGCGCTTTTATTGGCACGCCAGCCGGGAGCCGTCGCCGCGCCAGAGCGACAAGGGCACTGATTTGGAGCTGCATCTGGCGGACCTGGAGTTCAACGCGGTGCGGCCGGCCACCGAGGTGCTGAGCCTGGAGCTGCTGTGCAGCAACCGCGATCTGCCGGAACAGATTCCGTTTGGCGGCAGCCAGTCCACCCAGCGGACGGATTTTTCCCTGCCCGGCCATTCCGTGGTCAAGCGCGTGCGCTTGTTGCGCAAGCCCAGCGCCAGCCAGCGCTGCCCGCTGGGCCGCGCGGTGCAATGGCGGCTGGTGTCGCATCTGTCGCTGAACTACATGTCCATCGTGGATTCCGGCTGCGCCGCCTTGCAGGAAATGCTGGCCTTGTACAACCTGACCGATTCCCCGGTGAATGTGCGCCAGATCCAGGGCGTGGTGGGGATTGAAAGCCAGCCGGCGGTGGCCCGCGTGTCCGGCCGCGATTTCAGCGGCTTCGTGCGCGGCAGCGAAATCCGCCTGACGCTGGACCCGGATTACTACGTCGGCGGCAGCGTCTATCTGTTCGCCGCGGTGCTGGAGCGTTTCTTCGCGCTGTATTGCGCGCCCAATAGTTTCACCCGCCTGCGGGTGCATGCGGTTCAACAAGACGAGGAGGTAGCCTCATGGCCAGCCCGAGCCGGCGAAGCCCTCGTGATCTGAAGCTGGAGCTGGCGCGCGACGCCAGCCAGTTCGGCTTCTTCCAGGCGGTGCGCATCCTGGGCCTGTCCGCGCGCAAGCGCGGCGAGCGCCGCGGCCGGCTGCCGGCCAGCCTGCGGTTCCGCTCGCTGGCCTCGCTGTCCTTCCCGCCCAGCGAACTGAGCCGTTATCAGCCGGCCAAGGAGCCGGAGCAGCTGGACGCCACCGACGAGATGACGGTCAGCTTCATCGGGCTGACCGGGCCCAGCGGCGCCTTGCCCACCAGCTACACCGAGCTGCTGCTGGAGCGTCGTCAGCAGTACAAGGACGGATCGCTGCACGCCTTCCTGGACATCTTCAGCCATCGCGCCACCGCCTTGTTCTTCGGCGCCTGGCGCAAATACCGCTATTGGCTGGAAGTGGAGGCCGGCGAGCGCGACGGCTTCACCCGCAACCTGCTGGACCTGGGCGGCCTGGGCCTGTCGCAGCTGCGCAAGCAGATGGGGCCGGACGCGAGCCTGGACGAAAATCTGTTCATCTATTACGCCGGCCTGCTCAGCCAGAAGCCCTTGTCGGCGCAGGCGCTGGAAACGCTGATCCAGGGCTTTTTCGGCGTGGACGCCGCGCTGGAGCAGTTCGTTGGCCAGTGGATGCAGGTGCCGGCGGCGGAACAAAGCCGGCTGGGCGACAGCGAGAGCGAGTTGGGCGTGTCCTTGTTCGCCGGCTCCCGGGTCTGGGACCGCCAGACCAAGCTGCAGCTGCGGCTGGGCAGCATGCGCCGCGCCCAGTTCGAGGCCTTGCTGCCCGGCGGCCCCGGTGCGCAGGCCTTGCAGGCGCTGCTGCAATTCGCCGTCGGCCACAATCTGGCGGCGGACGTCAGCCTGGTGCTGGACAAGCGCGACGTGCCGGCGGCGCAGCTGGGCGGCCCGGCGGATTTGCGCCTGGGCGGCAATTGCTGGCTGGGCCCGCAGAAACAAGACCCGGAAGACATGCGCTACGCGCTGCTGCATTGAGCGGCGCGGGCGGAATCGACTTTTCATTTTGAGCGTATTGGAACGATATGTCCGTATCCCTGAAAGCCCTGATCGACAGGCTGACCCCCACCGCCCGCCAGGCGATTGAGCAGGCGGCCAGCCGCGCGCTGGCGCGCACGCATTTTGAAATCGAGATCGAACACGCGCTGCTGGCGATGTTCGACCAGGACAACAACGCCGCGCTGGCGGCGCTGCACGCGCTGGGCGCGGACCTGCCGCGCATCGAGCGCGAGCTGGAAGCCGCGCTGGACGCCTTCCGCAGCGGCAACACCCGTAACCCGGTGCTGTCCGCCTGGCTGCCCAAGTGGCTGGAGAAGGCCTGGCTGCTGGCCAGCGCTGAGCAGGGGCAGGACGATGTGTCCACCTTGGACCTGCTGCTGGCGCTGTGGCAGGACGAGGCGCTGCGCGGCGCGCTGCAATCCGGATCCGCCGCGCTGGCGCGTCAGGACGCCGGCCGCCTGCAAGGCGCTTACGCCGCCTTGCGTCAGCACGGCGGCGAGGCCTCGGCCAACGCGCCGGCGGCGAGCGAGGACGCCGCGCCGGCGATGGCCGCGCCCGCGGCCGGCAAGCGCGGCAGCCCGGCGCTGGACAAATACACGATAGACCTGACCGCTCAGGCCAAGGCCGGCAAGATCGACCCCATCCTGGGCCGCGACGTCGAAATCCGTCAGATGATAGACATCCTGATGCGCCGCCGGCAGAACAACCCCATCCTCACCGGCGAGCCGGGCGTGGGCAAGACCGCGGTGGTGGAAGGCCTGGCGCGCAAGATCGTGCACGGCGAAGTGCCGCCGGTGCTGGCCGGCGTCACCCTGCGCACGCTGGACCTGGGCCTGTTGCAGGCCGGCGCCAGCGTCAAGGGCGAGTTCGAGAACCGCTTGCGCCAGGTGATAGACGAGGTCAAGGCCAGCCCGGTGCCCATCATCCTGTTCATCGACGAGGCTCATACCTTGATCGGCGCCGGCGGCGCGGCCGGCCAGAACGACGCGGCCAACCTGTTGAAACCGGCGTTGGCGCGCGGCGAGCTGCGCACCATCGCGGCGACGACCTGGGCCGAGTACAAGAAGTACTTTGAAAAAGACGCCGCGCTGGCGCGCCGCTTCCAGGTGGTGAAGGTGGAAGAGCCGGCGCCGGAAATCGCCGTGCAGATGGTGCGCGGCCTGACCCCGGCGATGGCCGAGCACCACAAGGTGGAAATCCTCAACGAGGCGGTGGCCGCCGCCGTGCACCTGTCCAGCCGCTACATCGCCGGCCGCCAGCTGCCGGACAAGGCCATCAGCGTGCTCGACACCGCCTGCGCCCGCGTCGCCTTGTCGCGCGCCGGCAAGCCGGGGCCGATCGAGGACGTGTCGGTGCTGATAGACAATATCGACCGCGAAGTGACCGCGCTGCAGCGCGAAGAAGGCCACGCCGAACGCATCGCCGAACTGGAAGCCCGGCGCGCCGAACTGCAGGCGGACCTGGAGAAGCTGCACGCCGCCTGGGACGAGCAGCAAAAGCTGATCGCGGAAATCGACGAGCTCAAACAGCAGCAGGCCGAGGCCAAGCCGGCCAAGGGCAAGAAGTTGAGCCCGCTGCAGACCAAGCGCAAGGCGCTGCGCGAATTGCAAAAGCACCAGCCGCTGGCTTTCGAGTGCGTGGACGAGAGCGTGATCGCCGACGTGATTTCCGGCTGGACCGGCATCCCGCTGGGCCGCATGGTCAGCAATGAGCTGGAGCAGGTGCAGAAGCTGGCCTCGCTGCTGGGCGCGCGCGTCATCGGTCAGGACCACGCCTTGGAGCAGATCGCCGAGCGGGTGCAGATCGCCAAGGCCAATCTGGAAGACCCGGGCAAGCCCAAGGGCGTGTTCCTGCTGGTGGGGCCGTCCGGCGTGGGCAAGACCGAAACCGCGCTGGCGCTGGCCGAGGCTCTGTACGGCGGCGAGCGCAATCTGATCACCATCAATATGTCGGAATACCAGGAAGCGCACAGCGTGTCCGGCCTCAAGGGCTCGCCGCCGGGCTATGTCGGCTACGGCGAAGGCGGGGTGCTGACCGAGGCGGTGCGGCGCAAGCCTTACTCGGTGCTGCTGCTGGACGAGGTGGAGAAAGCCCATCCGGACGTGATGGAGCTGTTCTTCCAGGTCTTCGACAAAGGCCTGCTGGAAGACAGCGAAGGCCGGGAGGTCGATTTCAAGAACACCATCATTCTGCTGACCTCCAACGCCGGCACCGATCTGGTGATGCGCGCCTGCGAGCACGGCGTCACCGTCGAGGGCGAAACCCGCGACCCGACGCCGGAAGACCTGGTGGAGATCCTGCGGCCCACGCTGCAAAGCGTGTTCAAGCCGGCCTTCCTCGGTCGCCTGACCATCGTGCCCTATCTGCCTATCAGCGATGAAGTGCTGCGCGCCATCGTCGGCCTCAAACTGAACAAGATCCGTCAGCGCATCGCCGACAACCACGGCGCGCAAGTGGAGTTCCCTGAGGAACTGGCGGAACAGATGGCGGCGCGCTGCCTGGACGTGGACAGCGGCGCGCGCAACGCCGACGCCATCCTGACCCGTACCCTGCTGGCGCAGATCTCCAGCGATCTGCTGGCGCGCATGGCCAGCGGCAAGCCGGTGAAGAAGATCGCCGTCTCGCTCAAGGGCGAGCAGGTCAAAGTGCGGCTGAGCTGAGGAATCGTGTCCATGTGGAAAATGTTGGGCCTGTTCGGCGTCAGCACTGTCGCCTGGTGGGGGCTGCTGTGGCTGGTGTTGCCGCAAAGCTGGCAGCGCATCAGCCCGTCGGCCATCCTGCTGCTGCATCTGGGGCCGCCTATGCTGCTCAGCGCCGGCGTCAAGCTGTGGGGCTATCTGAAGGAAAAGCGCGCCAAGCAGGAAGAGGCGGACCAGGAGGCCGCGGCGGAGGCCGAGCGCCAGTCCGCGCGCGACGCCGCCCGCGAACGGCATTTGGCCGAATTGCGCGAACGCCAGGCGGCGGTGGACTGCCGCTGGCTGTGGGCGCGCGCCGTCCCGGCCAACGGCGAGCCGAGCTGGCTAGTTGAAGCGCCGGACGGCTGCCTGTGGTCGTGTCTGGATGCGGCGGACATCGACGCCGACGAAGCGCTGCAAGCCTTGCGGCCGCATGTGGTCGAGGCGCTGCGGGAGCTCTATGCGGTCGCGCCCGGCGCGGCCTGGCTGCCGTTGATGATGGAAGTGCTGCCCAGCGAGTCCGGCATCGAGCAGATCGCCGCGGCCAAGGAATGGCAGACGGAGGCGATGGCCGACACGCTGGAAGACGATTGGCCGACGCCGGAGGCTCGCTTCCTAGCGGGGGCCGGCACCGGCACGGTGGCGGACCGCGCGCGGCAGCTGCTGCAACAGGAGCCGGAACTGCCGGGCGTGATCGTGCTCGGCGCCGACGCGCCGCTCTTGCTGCAAGGCGCCGACGAAGACGACTCGCAGGATGCCGCGGCTACGGCGCGCCGGCGCCGCTTGGGCAAGTCCGGCTTGGCGGTGGCGGCTTTGCTGTTCCTGCGCGAGCAGCTGCCGGAGCCCGAGCTCGGCCCGGTCGCCGTGGCCGAGGGCGCCGATCCTTACCAGCCTTACTGGGAAAAGGACTTCAGCCGTTCCAGCGGCAGCTGGGGCATGGTGCCGGTCCGTCATCAGGCCGGGCTGGCCCAACTGCCGGTGCTGGCCCAGGTGGGCCAGTCCAGCGCCGTCGCGGTGCAGGAGGAGCGCGCGCTGCAATTGGCGCGCCAGCTGCAAGCGGTGCTGGACAACGCCTTGGTCAACGCCGCGCTGCTGGACTACCCGTTCAGCCCGGAGGAGGCCAAGCCGGAAAACGACCAGGCGGCCAAGCTGGCCTGGCTGACCCACAACAGCGGCGACGTCGACGGCGGCGGCGTGCGCCTGGCGGCCATAGCCAGCGCCTTGAGCCGGCACAAGGTGGAACTGCACCCCATCGAGGAGGCCAGCAATCTGGCGCGGGACTGGGGCGACGTCGGCGTCGCCGCCGACGCCATGCTGGCCGCCGCCGTCGTCAGCCACAGCGCGCGGCTGGCCGCGCCGGCCGTCCTCACTCAATTCAGCAACGACCACGTGGCGCTGGCCATGGCCAGGCCGCCGCGCAAGGAGACTACCGCATGAAACGCGTGATCCGATTGGGCGACCCCACCGATCATGGCGGCAACGTCGTCAGCGCCGCCTCCAGCACCACCTTGTTCGGCAAGCAGGTCGCCTGCCTGGGCGACTCCGTCACCTGCCCGCAGCAGGGGCACGTCAACTGCACCATCGTGGAAGGCGACCCCACCTGGGTGGTGGGCGGCAAGCCGGTGGCCTTGGAAGGCCATAAAGTCAGCTGCGGCGCCTCGCTGATCTCCACCATGCCGGAAGTCGGCAAGGGCTGATCGCAACCTCTCTATATATAGAAGCCACACAAGCATGGAAAACATCGAACAAACCGTGGAGCAACTGCTGGCTCCCATCCCCGGCTCATCGTCGGCGGGCGAGGACCTGGCTTACTCCACTCTCTTCGACCAGATTCGCGAAGCCCGCCGCAGCGACGACCCGGGCTTGTCGCAAGGCGATTGGGAGCAAACCCTCAAAACGGCGGAATGGCCCAAAGTCATCCGCCTGTGCGAAGACGCGCTGCGTCAAAGCAGCAAAGACCTGCAACTGCTGGCCTGGTACGCGGAAGCCCAGGTCCAGGCCAACGGCATCTCCGGCCTGGCCCTGGGCCTGGCCGCGCTGGACGGCTGGCTGCGTCAATACTGGGAGAGCGGCTATCCGGAACTGGACCCGCACGATCTGGACGAACGCGTCGGCAAGCTGGAATGGCTGAACCAGCAGCTGGGGCTGGCCATCCGCAACGTGCCGTTGCTGAAGCCCGAGTTCGGCGCTTACGGCTGGAACGACTGGCAGCAATCGCGCGACGTGGAAAACCTGGGCTTGAAAGACGCCGACGCCAAGGCCGCCGCCATCGCCGAGGGCAAGCTCTCCGGCGACGAGTTCGAAAAGAACGCCAACCTGTCCGGCCACGCCTGGTTCCAGAGCCAGGCCGAAGCGCTGGTAGAGGCGCTGGGCCGCTATGAAGCGCTGGACGAGCAAGTGGACCAGCGCTTCGGCGGCGAAGCGCCCAGCCTGGCGGATATCCGCAACGGCATCTACGCCTGCCAGGACCTGGTGCTGCGTTACCGTCAACAAACCGCGCCGGCCGGCGTTGCGCCGGCTCCCGTCGAACCCGCCGTGGAAAGAAAAGCCGTGACCCAAAGCTATAGCGCGCCCACCCCCGCCGCTTCGACGGCCCCCGTCGCCTTCAACGGCCAGATCCGCAGCCGCCAGGAAGCGGTGCTGATGTTGAGCGAAGTCGCTCGTTACTTCCGCAGCAACGAACCGCACAGCCCGGTGGCCTTATTGGCCGAACGCGCGGCGCGCTGGGCCGAGATGAGCCTGGAAGAGTGGCTGCAGCATGTGGTCAAGGACGATTCCACGCTGAATCAGCTGCACGAACTGCTGGATGTGCGGCGGGAATAAGCGGTTTCAGGCCCTCGCAACGGTACGGGCCGGCGTTTCGCCGGCCCGCTTTTTATGGATAGTCGGGTCATGGGGCGGGAGTTGGCAAATACTCTTTATGGATATTCATTGCCGCATCAAGGGTTTGCCCGGCCTGGCCCGCTTTTGTTGAGGTTTTTGTCGCAAAAGGTGTTGACGGGTGTGGGGGCGTGACGTATAGTTCGCCTCCTCAGCAGACAACGCAGCGACGGAAACGAAACGCAGCGATCTGCACCGATCTTTAACAGAACGAATAACCGATAGGTGTAAGTGCTCGGTCGATGACCAAACACTTGCACTGCAAGACGAGAAATGTCTCGATGTTTCTTTGATCTTGCGTGCCAGAAAATTTGCTTGGAATTGAACTGAAGAGTTTGATCCTGGCTCAGATTGAACGCTGGCGGCATGCTTTACACATGCAAGTCGAACGGTAACAGGGTGCTTGCACCGCTGACGAGTGGCGAACGGGTGAGTAATGCATCGGAATGTACCGTGTAATGGGGGATAGCTCGGCGAAAGCCGGATTAATACCGCATACGCCCTGAGGGGGAAAGTGGGGGACCGTAAGGCCTCACGTTATACGAGCAGCCGATGTCTGATTAGCTAGTTGGTGGGGTAAAGGCTCACCAAGGCTTCGATCAGTAGCGGGTCTGAGAGGATGATCCGCCACACTGGGACTGAGACACGGCCCAGACTCCTACGGGAGGCAGCAGTGGGGAATTTTGGACAATGGGCGCAAGCCTGATCCAGCCATGCCGCGTGTCTGAAGAAGGCCTTCGGGTTGTAAAGGACTTTTGTCCGGGAGCAAATCCCAGTGGTTAATACCTACTGGGGCTGAGAGTACCGGAAGAATAAGCACCGGCTAACTACGTGCCAGCAGCCGCGGTAATACGTAGGGTGCAAGCGTTAATCGGAATTACTGGGCGTAAAGCGTGCGCAGGCGGTTGTGCAAGTCTGATGTGAAAGCCCCGGGCTTAACCTGGGAACGGCATTGGAGACTGCACGACTAGAGTGCGTCAGAGGGGGGTAGAATTCCGCGTGTAGCAGTGAAATGCGTAGAGATGCGGAGGAATACCGATGGCGAAGGCAGCCCCCTGGGATGACACTGACGCTCATGCACGAAAGCGTGGGGAGCAAACAGGATTAGATACCCTGGTAGTCCACGCCCTAAACGATGTCAACTAGCTGTTGGGGGTTTGAATCCTTGGTAGCGAAGCTAACGCGAGAAGTTGACCGCCTGGGGAGTACGGCCGCAAGGTTAAAACTCAAAGGAATTGACGGGGACCCGCACAAGCGGTGGATGATGTGGATTAATTCGATGCAACGCGAAAAACCTTACCTGGTCTTGACATGTAACGAACGCCGCAGAGATGTGGTGGTGCCCGAAAGGGAGCGTTAACACAGGTGCTGCATGGCTGTCGTCAGCTCGTGTCGTGAGATGTTGGGTTAAGTCCCGCAACGAGCGCAACCCTTGCCATTAGTTGCCATCATTAAGTTGGGCACTCTAATGGGACTGCCGGTGACAAACCGGAGGAAGGTGGGGATGACGTCAAGTCCTCATGGCCCTTATGACCAGGGCTTCACACGTCATACAATGGTCGGTACAGAGGGTCGCGAAGCCGCGAGGTGGAGCCAATCTCATAAAACCGATCGTAGTCCGGATCGCACTCTGCAACTCGAGTGCGTGAAGTCGGAATCGCTAGTAATCGCAGATCAGCATGCTGCGGTGAATACGTTCCCGGGTCTTGTACACACCGCCCGTCACACCATGGGAGTGAGTTTCACCAGAAGTGGGTAGGCTAACCGTAAGGAGGCCGCTTACCACGGTGGGATTCATGACTGGGGTGAAGTCGTAACAAGGTAGCCGTAGGGGAACCTGCGGCTGGATCACCTCCTTTCTAGAGAAGGTTGTTGATCGAGTACTTACAGCCTATCGGTTATTCGCGAGTTTGAGTGTCGCGATCAGAGTGCTTAATGAGTACTGTGATCGCGTTGTTTAAACGCACTGATCTTTAACAAACTGAAGAAGCCGAATATATAAAGACGGCGAGAAGGACGATGGAGTTAACTCTTCATTGGCTGGATCGTCATCTTGGGTATTTGATTGTATCTAGGCTACGTCGCCATATCAAAAGGGGCGGTGTAGTCGTCGCACAAACACAACTTGTTGTTTTAGTGATCCAGGTTACTGAAATGATAGGGTCAAGCGACTAAGTGCATCTGGTGGATGCCTTGGCGATCATAGGCGAAGAAGGACGTGTAAGCCTGCGAAAAGCGCGGGGGAGCTGGCAATAGAGCTTTGATCCCGCGATGTCCGAATGGGGAAACCCCTCCGCAAGGAGATCCCGTGCTGAATACATAGGCACGAGGAGGCGAACGCAGCGAACTGAAACATCTAAGTAGCTGCAGGAAAAGAAATCAACCGAGATTCCGTTAGTAGTGGCGAGCGAACGCGGAAGAGCCTGTACGTGTTATGGATTGTGTTAGTGGAAGGTTCATGGAAAGGACCGCCATAGTGGGTGATAGCCCCGTACACGAAAACACATTCCAAGGACTAGGCGTACGATAAGTAGGGCGGGACACGAGAAATCCTGTCTGAAGATGGGGGGACCATCCTCCAAGGCTAAATACTCATGATCGACCGATAGTGAACCAGTACCGTGAGGGAAAGGCGAAAAGAACCCCGGGAGGGGAGTGAAATAGAACCTGAAACCGGATGCATACAAACAGTGGGAGCGGACTTGTTCCGTGACTGCGTACCTTTTGTATAATGGGTCAGCGACTTACGTTCAGTAGCGAGCTTAACCGAATAGGGGAGGCGTAGGGAAACCGAGTCCGAATAGGGCGTTTTAGTTGCTGGGCGTAGACCCGAAACCGAGTGATCTATCCATGGCCAGGATGAAGGTGCGGTAACACGCACTGGAGGTCCGAACCCACTAGTGTTGCAAAACTAGGGGATGAGCTGTGGATAGGGGTGAAAGGCTAAACAAACTCGGAGATAGCTGGTTCTCCCCGAAAACTATTTAGGTAGTGCCTCATGTATCACTTCCGGGGGTAAAGCACTGTTATGGCTAGGGGGTCATTGCGATTTACCAAACCATGGCAAACTCTGAATACCGGAAAGTGCGAGCATGGGAGACAGACGGTGGGTGCTAACGTCCATCGTCAAGAGGGAAACAACCCAGACCGCCAGCTAAGGTCCCAAATGATCAGTTAAGTGGTAAACGAAGTGGGAAGGCCTAGACAGCCAGGATGTTGGCTTAGAAGCAGCCATCATTTAAAGAAAGCGTAATAGCTCACTGGTCGAGTCGTCCTGCGCGGAAGATGTAACGGGGCTCAAACTGATAACCGAAGCTGCGGATTTGCACGTAAGTGCAGATGGTAGGGGAGCGTTCTGTAGGTCTGAGAAGGTGTCTCGTAAGGGATGCTGGAGATATCAGAAGTGCGAATGCTGACATGAGTAGCGATAAAGCGGGTGAAAAGCCCGCTCGCCGAAAGCCCAAGGTTTCCTACGCAACGTTCATCGGCGTAGGGTGAGTCGGCCCCTAAGGCGAGGCTGAAAAGCGTAGTCGATGGGAAACGGGTTAAAATTCCCGTACTTTTATGCAGTGCGATGTGGGGACGGAGAAGGTTAGGTCATCAGACTGTTGGAATAGTCTGTTTAAGCCGGTAGGCTGGGGAGGTAGGCAAATCCGCCTTCCCTTAAGGCCGAGACGTGATGACGAGGGTCTACGGACCTGAAGTGACTGATACCACGCTTCCAGGAAAAGCCACTAAGCTTCAGCTGCATAAGAACCGTACCGCAAACCGACACAGGTGGGCAGGATGAGAATTCTAAGGCGCTTGAGAGAACTCAGGAGAAGGAACTCGGCAAATTGATACCGTAACTTCGGGAGAAGGTATGCCTCTTAGAGTGAATCCCCCGCGGGAGGAGCTTTGAGAGGTCGCAGAGAATCGGTGGCTGCGACTGTTTAACAAAAACACAGCACTGTGCCAACACGAAAGTGGACGTATACGGTGTGACGCCTGCCCGGTGCTGGAAGGTTAAGTGATGGGGTGCAAGCTCTTGATCGAAGCCCCAGTAAACGGCGGCCGTAACTATAACGGTCCTAAGGTAGCGAAATTCCTTGTCGGGTAAGTTCCGACCCGCACGAATGGCGTAACGATGGCCACACTGTCTCCTCCTGAGACTCAGCGAAGTTGAAGTGTTTGTGAAGATGCAATCTCCCCGCTGCTAGACGGAAAGACCCCGTGAACCTTTACTGTAGCTTTGCATTGGACTTTGAACAGACTTGTGTAGGATAGGTGGGAGGCTATGAAGTGGGAACGCTAGTTCTCATGGAGCCGTCCTTGAAATACCACCCTGGTGTGTTTGAGGTTCTAACCTTGGTCCGTGATCCGGATTGGGGACAGTGCATGGTAGGCAGTTTGACTGGGGCGGTCTCCTCCCAAAGTGTAACGGAGGAGTTCGAAGGTTACCTAGGTACGGTCGGAAATCGTGCTGATAGTGCAATGGCAAAAGGTAGCTTAACTGCGAGACCGACAAGTCGAGCAGGTGCGAAAGCAGGACATAGTGATCCGGTGGTTCTGAATGGAAGGGCCATCGCTCAACGGATAAAAGGTACTCCGGGGATAACAGGCTGATACCGCCCAAGAGTTCACATCGACGGCGGTGTTTGGCACCTCGATGTCGGCTCATCACATCCTGGGGCTGTAGCCGGTCCCAAGGGTATGGCTGTTCGCCATTTAAAGTGGTACGTGAGCTGGGTTCAAAACGTCGTGAGACAGTTTGGTCCCTATCTGCAGTGGGCGTTGGAAGTTTGACGGGGGCTGCTCCTAGTACGAGAGGACCGGAGTGGACGCACCTCTGGTGTACCGGTTGTGACGCCAGTCGCATTGCCGGGTAGCTAAGTGCGGAAGAGATAACCGCTGAAAGCATCTAAGCGGGAAACTCGCCTGAAGATGAGACTTCCCTGAGGGCTTGACCCTCCTGAAGAGTCGTTCGAGACCAGGACGTTGATAGGTCGGGTGTGGAAGCGCTGTGAGGCGTTAAGCTAACCGATACTAATTGCTCGTGAGGCTTGATCCTATCATTTGAGTGGCTTGGGAGACTGAGCGACGAGGTGTGGGTGTGCGACACAATTGAATACCGAATATATGTGGGTTGATGAAACATCAACTCAGGCTTCTTCTAGTTTGTACCAGTTTATGTCTGGTGGCCATAGCGAGGTGGTCCCACGCCTTCCCATCCCGAACAGGACCGTGAAACGCCTTAGCGCCGATGATAGTGTGGCATTCGCCATGTGAAAGTAGGACACCGCCAGACGCCCGATTGCGAAGCCCAGCTCATACGAGCTGGGCTTTTGCGTTGGTGCTGCTGAGACGGCGCTACAACAAGCCTCCCATTGGGAGGCTTTCGTGCGTCTGAGGCAACTCGTCTGCGCCGGTTTCTTCCGTTTGTTTTCTCTATTTCCTTCTTTTCTTCTTCTTCTCTGTGTCCGGCAGCTGGCTGCGGGAGAGGGCTTTTCATCTCCATGTCCTAATTGCGTGTGCAGTGAACTAAGTCGCTAACTATCATCTAATTAAATAGTTACTAAATAAAATTAAAAAACTTTATACCACTGTACCTTTATGTCACTACACTAGGAAAGGACGCGAATGAGCGAGCATCTGTGTCGGGAAGTGAATTGCGGCGAGTCTATCGGCCGACGGACGGTGATGAAAACCGCCTTGGGCGCCGCGGCGCTATTTGCCATGGGTGCCGGCGGGGGCCTGAACGGCGTGGCGTATGCGGCGTCTTTGAGCAAGTCCCAGCGGGATGCGATGACGCCGGAGCAAGTGCTGGCGGAGATGGCGAAAGGCAATGAGCGCTTCCGAAGCGGCAAGCCGATGCAGCACGACTACCTGGCGCAAAAGCGTTCCAGCGCGGAGGGGCAGTACCCCTCCGCGGTGGTGCTCAGCTGCATAGATTCGCGCGCGCCGGCGGAAATCGTGATGGATGCGGGCATCGGCGAAACCTTTAATTCCCGGGTTGCCGGCAATGTGGTGAATGACGATTTGCTGGGTAGCATGGAGTTTGCTTGCGCGGTTGCCGGGGCCAAAGTAGTGCTGGTGATGGGGCATACCGCTTGTGGCGCCATCAAGGGGGCTATCGACCATGTGGAGCTGGGCAACCTGACGGGGTTGCTGGCGCGCATTCGGCCGGCGATTTCTCTGACCAAGTACGATGGCGAGCGCAGCAGCAAGAATGCGGAGTTTGTCGATGCGGTGGCACACAGCAATGTGTTGCATACCATCGATCAGATTCGCAAGCGCAGCGATGTGCTGGCCAAGTTGGAGAAAGAGGGCCGGATCAAGATCGCCGGCGCGATGTATCACTTGAGCGGCGGCCGCCTCGAGTTTTTGTAAAGGTCGTTCACGAGAGCGTCTAGGGGATTTACTCCCCAGGCGCTTTCAGCAATTCTTCCATGTGGTCTTCCGAACAGACCTTGATGCCAGCCTGTCGCAACAGGTTGGCGGTCACGCCTTCCCCATTCTTGAGCTGGCCGGAAAATTCGCCGTCGTAGATGCGGAGCGTGCCGCATGAGGGGCTGTTGGCCTTCAACAGCGCTTGCCGGCAGCCATGGGCCTGAGCCAGGCGCAGGCTGGCCTGGGCTCCGCGCACAAAGGCGGCGCTGACATTTTCGCCGGCGGCGGTTTCAACCGTGGCCTGACCGCGCAGCGCGGCAGCGCCGTCGCCTCCGCGCAGCTCCGCCGCGGGCCTGGGCGTAGGTAGGCCGCCCATGCATTCTGGACAGGCGGGGAGCAGGG
The DNA here is from genome assembly GCF_009936155.1 of Chromobacterium haemolyticum. Classification (NCBI taxonomy): domain Bacteria; kingdom Pseudomonadati; phylum Pseudomonadota; class Betaproteobacteria; order Neisseriales; family Chromobacteriaceae; genus Chromobacterium; species Chromobacterium haemolyticum. Next base: position 627,478 of record NZ_AP019312.1, read on the forward strand.
TGAATTCCCGGCGCAATCGAGTCCAGGCATGTTCAGCCAGCGGTTTGGCTTGGCCATCGTAGCGTACGGGCTGCCCCAGCAGGCAGGCGCTGACCAGCAGCGTAGGTTTCACTTCCATCGCGTTTCCAATAGCGCCGCCAGCTTGAGCGCGGCGGCGTGAAGTTCCTGTTCTTCCACTCCGGCGTAGCCTAGCACTAATCCGTTGCGGTCCGCCGGGCCGATGAAGTGCTTGGCCAATGGGCGCAGCCACAGTTGCTGGCGGGCTGCGGAGCTGCTGAGCTCCCATTCATCGAAGCCGGTCGGCAGCTGTGCTACCAAGTGCAGGCCGGCCTCGCCGGCTGACAGCGGCAGCGCGTCGCCCAGCGCGCGCTGGAGAGTGCCGCGCAGCAGTTGTTGCCGCAATTGGTAGAGCTCGCGCATATGCTTGATATGGCGGGCGAAATGACCTTGTTCGATAAAGTCGGCCAGCGCGGCTTGCACCTGGTAATTGCCCTCCCGGTACAAACGCGCCTGAACGCGGCGGAACGGCTCCACCAGCGCTTCGGGTAGGATCAGGTAGCCCAGTCCCAGCGCCGGAAACATCACTTTGCTGAAGGTTCCGAGATAAATGACGCGTTCGCTGTCGGCCAGCCCTTGCAGGGAGGCGATGGGGTGGGTGGTGTAGCGGAATTCGCTATCGTAGTCGTCTTCGATGATCCAGCTGTCGTGCTGCTTGGCTAATTGAAGCAGTGCTAACCGCCGCGCCAGCGACATGACGACGCCGGTTGGATATTGATGGGACGGGGTGATGTAAATCAGGCGCGGCGGCATGGCCTGATGCGCGGGCGTCGGGGCCATGCCTTGGGCGTCAACGGGAACCGGGACGATGTTCAGTTCCGCTGCTCGCAGCGCGGCCTGCGCGCCGCTGTAGCCGGGATCTTCCACCCAGGCGTCGTCGCCGGGGTCGGCCAATAGCCGGGCCAGCAGTTCCAGTCCTTGCTGCGCGCCTTGGGTGATGACGATTTGCTCCGGCTGGCAGCGCACCGAGCGCGATAGATACAGGTATTGGCTGAGGGAGCGCTTGAGTTCGGGCAGACCGCCGTCGTGGCGGTAGTGCAGATGGTCCAGCTGCGGGCGTTGGATATGGTTTTGCAGGCAGCGCTGCCATTGGGCGTGGGGGAATTGTTTTAGCTCTGGCGTCCCGGGGGCGAAGGCGCCAGCCAGCCCAGTGGGCAGTGTGCAGTGGCCGGAGACGCGCTGGCCGCGTTGCGACAGCCCCGGGTGTTGCTGAGCGCGCTGCGGCGGCGCGGAACGCGGGCTGAATAAGGCCGCGACATAAGTGCCTGAGCCGTGACGGCTTTCCAGATAGCCTTCGGCGCCCAGTTGTTCATAGGCGTTGAGAATGGTGTTGCGGCCCAGAGCCAGTTCCGCCGCCAGCGCGCGGCTGGCCGGCAAGGGCGCGCCGCCGGCCAACTGACCGGCGCGGATCAGTTCGCGCAATAAGCGGTACAGCTGGCGAGCCAGGCTTTCCGCGCCTTGACGTTGCAGCCGCTGGCGCAGGAAATCGATCAACCACTCGGTGGACAAAGTGGTTCCTCCATAGTTTGCATGGTGGCACTGTTTGGGGTATGACTTGTCGCTTAGGCTAACAGCATTTACAAGGGCACAGGAGAAAAAAATGTTGAGTCAGCAAGATTTTTACGCCGCCAAGCTGGCGTACGAGATGGACGCCGCCGATGTCTGGAGTGCTTTGCAAGCCGGAGAAAAATTGGTGTTGATCGACGCGCGCGCGGAAGAGGCCTTCCTTAAGGAAACCCTGCCCGGCGCCGTGTCCGTGCCGCATAGAACCATGGACGAGGCAAGCACCGCGCATTTGCCCAGGGATGCGGTTCTGGTGTCGTTCTGCGATGGCATCGGTTGCAATGCGTCGACCAAAGGGGCCTTGAAACTGGCGCGTCTTGGTTTCAATGTGCGCGAATTGCAGGGCGGCCTGGATTGGTGGGTGCGCGACGGCTATGCAACCACGGCGCGAGCTGGCGTCTCCGTGTCCTGCGCATGCTGAAGGGGAAGGGGATGATTGAGGCGAGCATGGCGTCGGCGGGCACGGTCAACGCCTTGGGCCAGGCGGTGGGGCTGCCGGTGTCGGAGTGGCGCGAGGCGGCCTGGCCGCCTAAGACGGATCTGCGGGGGAAGTTCTGCCGGCTGGAACCGCTGCAGGCCGAGCGGCACGGCCCAGGCCTGTTCGCGTCGATGGGCGCGGACGCGGAGGGGCGCAACTGGACTTATCTGAGCTATGGCCCGTTTGCCGCTTACGCTGACTTCTCTGATTGGCTGGCCGAGCAGCAACGGCAGCGTGATCCGCACTTTTACGCGATTGTGGACGCTGTCAGCGGGGAGGCGCTGGGCGTAGCCGCCTATTTGCGCATTGACCCGAAGATGGGCTGCATCGAGGTGGGGCATCTGAATTTCTCTCCCTTGCTGCAGCGCAGGCCGGCGGCGACGGAAGCGATGTATCTATTGATGCGTCAGGCCTTCGCGCTGGGTTATCGCCGTTATGAATGGAAATGCGACGCCTTGAACCAGCCTTCACAGCGGGCGGCGCTAAGGCTGGGTTTCCGCTTCGAGGGTCTATTCCGGCAGGCCATGGTTTACAAGGGGCGTAATCGCGATACCGCCTGGTTTTCCGTCCTGGATCATGAGTGGCCGGCATTGCGGCTGGGCTTCGAGAACTGGTTGTCCGCTGACAATTTCGACGCGGCGGGCGAGCAGCGTCGAACATTGGCGCAATGGAGGGGAGAGGATTGATTTGGCCAGCGGACTTCAAGCCGCCACGCTAGGCAGGTACAATGAGTGTTTGATTTATTGAATAGATTCGCTTGCCAGATGAAATCCCTGCCGCGTAATGCCCGCATCAAGGGCGAGCCGTTTTTGCCCAACCGCTTCATTTTTGGTGATGCCGTTGACGATCAGGGCCTGGAAGGTTCCGAGTACCTGATTCACACCGAAGCGCCGGCTTTTGTTTGCCGTTTGCTTGGCGATGACGACACGGACTTTCCCGGACGCGATCGCGAAGGTCTGACTAGCGCCATGCTGTTCGACGAAGCGGACAATGTGACGGTCTATGTCTGCAATCTGCGTCTGCGTTTATTCGACTTCAACTTCAGCAATGAAGACGAGATGCCGACCGTGGGTCAGTTGCAGGCGATCTGCGACGAAGCGATGCAAGCTTATCAGCGTCTGCACAAGGCCTATGCCGACCGCGAGGCCGCGGGTCCGGTTCCGCGCGAGATGCGTACCGGCCCTACCGAGCCGCTGCCTCCGGCGGAGCGCGGTCGAGCGGTGAAGCAATTGGTGGAGCTGGCGCGCCGCGCGGTGGATCAGCCTATGGAGCGCGCGCAGCTGGCAGGCGAGGTGCAGATGGCGCTGGCGGCCGGCGACCAGGCCGTGTTCACCGAGTCGCAACTGGCGCTGTTGTCCCAACCGGCCGCGCGTCAGTTGCTGGTCAATTGCGCGCGCGACGCAATCGCTTTCCCCGAGGTGATGCGCAAGGATGGCTCGGTGGTGTCGTTCGAACTCTGGGCCTTGCCGTTCGCGTTTTCACGCGCCCAGGGCGGCGTGTGGTGGCATTTCCCTCAGCTGGAGCGGCTGGAAGTGGCGCTGGCGGATGCACTTGAGGTGCCGGAGCAGTCGATACTGTGGATTTCGCCCACCTTGTTCTCTCTGGAGATGCTGAACGAACGCGCCTGCCAAGACCTGGTGCAGTTGGCGCCGGTGATGGATGCGGGTTGCGATTTCGCGCCGCTGGATCCGGACTCCTCGCGCGCCACATACGAGGCGGCGCGCAAGACCAACGAGCCGCAACTGGTGCTGGCCTGGATTCCCTTCTTGGTGGAGCGCGGGGCTTTGCCGCCGGAGCAGGCGCGCCGTTTGGCGCGCAAGGCGCTGGATGCGGCGATGCCGCTGGTACAGCAGGCGGTGGGCGCCGAGATGGAATACGGCGAGGCCGAGCTGTTCGCGCCCTTGCCCTGGTGGGAGGCGGTGCAGACCGGTGTGCGAGCCTGGAACCGCAAGCGCCTGGGTGTGACCGCGGCCTTGCTGGCCGCGAGCGCGGGCGGGGTGCAAGAGCTGGAGGCTGTTGCGGAATATCAGCCGGAAATGCAGGGCTACGAAGTGGGCTTCCGCCTGCGCGGCCGAGAGGAAGTGGCGGCGCACGCGCCGTGGCTGGTGACGCCGGATGTGGCGCCTGAGCGCGACGAGGCCTGGCGGGATCTGGCTGAATGCCTGAAAGAGGCAGGGATTCCCCTGTCGGAGACCTTGGCCAAGTTCCACTAAGAGCGGCTAACAAAATTCCTGATGCTGCGTTGCGCCGACTTGCCGTACTCAAGTGCTGCCTGCGTCGGCGCGCCTTGCCTCAGCCGTGAAACTGATTTTTGTTAGCCGTACCTGTTCAATGTGTGCTGCGCTTCGGCGATGCGGCCTTGGAAGCCTCTTCAGAATGCTTGTGTACCGTGTGTACATTCCGCTTCTTCAGCGCTTGCTCTTGCTCGCGAGATTTTGAACAGGTTCTAAGCGCAGCGGTTGCGGCAATAAAAAACGGGCTGGATATCCAGCCCGTTTCGCATTGGCGGGGCGCTTTACTGGTCGATGCCGCCTAGCAGTACGTATTTGATTTCCAGATAGTCCTCGATGCCGTACTTGGAGCCTTCACGCCCCAGGCCGGATTGCTTGACGCCGCCGAAGGGCGCGGCCTCGTTGGACAGAATGCCGGTGTTGACCGCCACCATGCCGTATTCCAGACCTTCTGACACGCGGAAAATGCGGCCGATATCGCGGGCGTAGAAGTAGCTGGCCAGGCCGAACTCGGTGTCGTTGGCCATCCGGATCGCCTCTTCTTCGGAATGGAAGCGGAACAGCGGCGCCAGCGGTCCGAAGGTTTCCTCCTTGGCCACCTTCATTCGCGGCGTAACGTCGGTGATTACCGTCGGTTCGAAGAAGCTGTGACCCAGCGCGTGGCGCTTGCCGCCTGCCACCAGTCTGCCGCCCTTGGCCAGCGCGTCGGCGATGTGTTCTTCCACTTTGGCCACTGCGTTCATGTCTATCATCGGGCCTTGGGTGACGCCAGGCTCCAGACCGTTGCCCACTTTGAGCTTGGCCACCGCGGCGGCGAACTTCTCTGCGAAGGCGTCGTAGACGCCATCCTGCACCAGCAGACGGTTGGCGCAGACGCAGGTCTGGCCGGCGTTGCGGTATTTAGAGATGATGGCGCCTTCCACCGCGGCGTCGAGGTCGGCGTCGTCGAATACGATGAAAGGCGCGTTGCCGCCTAATTCCATCGACACTTTTTTGACGGTGTCCGCGCATTGAGCGATCAGCTTGCGGCCCACTTCGGTGGAGCCGGTGAAGGAGAATTTCTTTACCAAGTCGCTGCCGGTCAGCACCGCGCCGATTTCGCTGGAGCCGCCGGTGAGCACCGAGAACACGCCGGCGGGAATGCCCGCGCGTTCGGCAAGCACGGCCAGGGCCAGGGCCGAGAGCGGGGTCTGACTGGCCGGGCGCACCACCATTGGGCAGCCGGCGGCCAGCGCCGGGGCCGCTTTGCGCGTGATCATCGCATTGGGGAAGTTCCACGGCGTGATCGCTGCGGTGACGCCGATCGCTTCCTTGTTGACCAGGATGCGCTTGTCGGCGCCGGGAGAGGGGATGGTGTCGCCGTACAGGCGCTTGGCTTCTTCAGCGTACCACTCGATATAGGACGCGCCGTAGGCGATTTCGCCCTTGGCTTCCGAGAGCGGCTTGCCCTGTTCGCTGGTGAGGATGACCGCCAGGTCGTCCTGATTCGCCATCACCAGATCGAACCAACGGCGCAGCAGGGCGGCGCGTTCTTTCGCCGGCTTGCGTTTCCAGAGAAGGAAGGCTTCAGCCGCGCCGGCCACGGCGCGCTCGGCCTCGGCCTTGCCCATTTTGGGCACGCTGGCGATAGTTTCGCCGGTGGCGGGGTTAGTGACGGGAATGGTTTCGCCGTTGTCGGCGTCTAGCCAGGCGCCGTTCACATAGCACTGCTGCTTCAGCAGCGCGGGGTCTTTCAAATTCAACATGGGTTCTCCAACGCAGAGATGTCGGACTAGGCCCGCGCCGGCGGCGCGGGCCCGGCGCGGCCTTTAAGCTTTGAGCGCGGCTTCCAGCTTGGCCAGGGCTTCTTCGAACACCGCGTCTTCTATGGTCAGCGGGAACAGGAAGCGCACCACATTGGCGTAGACGCCGCAGGTCAGCAGGATCAGGCCGGATTCCAAGGCCTTGGTCTGCACTTTCTTGGCGAAGTCCGAGTCGGGTTGCGGGCTGCCGGGCTGATTGAACTCCACCGCCAGCATCGCGCCCAGCCCGCGGACCTCGGCGATCTGCGGCACCGCGCTCTTCAGGCCGTGCAGTTTTTCCTTCAGCAGCTCGCCCAGGCGGTTGGCGCGGTCCAGCAGCTTTTCTTCGGCGATGACGTCGATCACCGCCAGCGCCGCGGCCACCGCCAGCGGGTTGCCGGCATAGGTGCCGCCCAGGCCGCCGGGGGCGGGAGCGTCCATCAGCTCGGCCCGGCCGGTCAGCGCGGACAGCGGGAAACCGCCGGCCAGCGATTTGGCCATGGTGATCAGGTCGGCCTGCACCGGATAGTGCTCCATCGCGAACAGCTTGCCGGTGCGGGCGAAACCGGACTGCACTTCGTCGGCGATCAGCAGGATGCCGTGCTCGTCGCAAATCTTGCGCAGCCGGACCACCCACTCGCTGGGCGCGACGTAGAAACCGCCTTCGCCTTGCACCGGCTCAAAGATGATGGCGGCGACGCGTTTGGGGTCGACGTCGTACTTGAACAGCTTTTCCAGCCCGTTCAGGGAGTCTTCCACGGACACGCCGTGCAGCGCGTTGGGATAGGGAGCGTGATAGACGTCGCTGGGGAAGGGGCCGAAGCCCACTTTGTACGGGACCACCTTGCCGGTCAGCGCCATGCCCAGCAGGGTGCGGCCATGGAAGGCCCCGCCGAAGGCGATCACCCCGGCGCGGCCGGTGGCGGCGCGCGCCACTTTCACCGCGTTTTCCACTGCTTCGGCGCCGGTGGTGAACAGCGCGGTTTTCTTCGCGTGCTGGCCCGGCGTCAGTTGGTTCAGCCGCTCGGCAAGACGGATATAGGATTCGTAAGGGACAACTTGATAGCAGGTGTGACTGAACCGGGACAGCTGTTCGGCGACCGCGGCCTGTACTTTGTCATGCAGATGGCCGGTATTCAATACGCCAATGCCGCCGGCGAAATCGATATAGCGTTTACCGTCGGTATCCCAGACTTCGGCATTCTTGGCGCGCTCGGCAAAGAAGCCGCACATCACGCCCACGCCGCGCGGGGTGGCGTCGGCCTTGCGTTGCATCAAATCCTTATTGCTCATCTGCTATCTCCTCGACGTTGTGCGGCCGGCGCCGCGTATGGCGGGCCGCCGCGAATCGGTGTCGGAGCGATGCCGGTCTATCGTGGCGCCGGCTGGCCGCTCCGTGGCTTGGCTTTCATTATTCTTGTCTGACCGTCTCAGCACCTGTTTACGATCTGTTGCGCGTTGGCGGAATAGTTTAGACAAGGGCGTTAAAAACGGTTTCGAAATGCGTACATTCCGCTCTCTTAGCCGCAATGCCTTGTCTCGCCCACGCTCGCGATATCGTAAGCACGTTCTCAGGCATTCTATGTTTGTGTTTAGCAAAAAGCTACACGCGCACTAAAAAATTAAACACCTGTTGCGCGGATGCCAGCGGAGGAGCGTGGAAGGGGCGGGGAGACGGCGGCCATGCCTGTTGGCATGGCTGCGGAGAACCTAAGCCAAGGCGCGCCGACGCAGGCAGTACTTGAGTACGGCAAGTCGGCGCGCAGCATCAGGGGTTTGTTAGCCACTCTTAGCGGGGGTTAACGGCGGATGACGGCGTTGAGCTTGCTCAGTACCTCGCTATCCAATTGGCCGGCGGCCTGGGACAGCGACAGCCGCGCGATCAGATACTCATACTTGGCGGTGGCCAGGCTGGTGAGCGTCGAGTAGTAAGCCTGTTCGGCTTGCAGCAGGTCGATATTGGTGCGGATGCCCACTTCCTTGCCCAGGCGGGTGGACTCCACCTTGCTCTTGGCGGAGATCAGCAATTGCTCCTGAGCGCGCACCAGAGCCGCGCCGTTTGTAACGCCCAGGAAGGTGCGGCGCACGTCTTCGCGCACTTGGCGGCGGACGGCTTCCAGCTTGTCTTTGGCGGACTCCTGCTGCGCCGCCGCCTCGCGCACTTGCGAGTTGATGCCGCCGCCGGCGAACAAGGGCAGGGTGATGCCGACGCCTATGCTGCTGCCGCGGGTGTGGGGCTGCTGCATCGGGGCGCGGGTCTGGGTATCGCTGTAGCCGGCGGTCAGGCTGATCACCGGCAGGTGGCCGCCTTTTTTCTCGGTGACGTTCTTGCCGGCGATTTCCAGCGTTTGCTCGGCGGCCTTGATGCTCAGGCTGTTGCGCAGGGCGATCCCGATCCAGGCTTCCAGGGTAGCCGGCGTCGGCAGTTCCAGCGGCAGCTTGTCCAACACCGGTTGAATGGTTTTGGGGTCCAGCCCGGTGATGCGGCGCAGATTGTTCTCCGCCAATTCCAGGCTGTTGATCGCCTTGATTTCCTGTGCCACCGCGCCGTCGTAGCCGGCTTGGGCTTCGTGGGTGTCGGTGATGGTGGCGGTGCCCACTTCGAAGGCGGTCTTGGCTTGTTCCAATTGTTGCTGGAACGTTTTCTTGCTGGCGCTGGTGGCGGACAGGGTGTCCTTGGCCAGCAGCACGTTGAAATAAGCTTGGGAGGTATCCAGGATCAGCTGTTGTTCAGCTGCGCCGTAGCTGGTTTCCGCTTGCTGAGTGGCCAGCTTGCCTTTTTGGTAGCCGGTGTATTTGCTGACATCGAACAGCGGCTGTTGCAAGTTGACGCCGTAGGTGGTGGAGTCGTAACCGCCTTGGCCCGCGGGTGCGATTGGATTGGTGTAATTGTAATTGGCGGTGGCGCCCACCTGGGGCATCAGCAGGGCGCGGCCTTGCGTCGCTTTTTCCCGGCCGGCGTCGAGGTCGGAGCGCGCGGCGGCGAAGTCGGCGTTGTAGTCGCGGGCGGCGCGCCAGGCTTCAACCAGGTCGAAGGCGTGGGCCGGCAGGGCGAAACCCAGCAGCAACAGGCTGCCCAGCAGGGGCAATCGGAATCGGGTCTTGTTCATTTGTGTTTATATGCTCGGTTTGTTTTGTCTTGTCGCGCGGCAAGGGGCCGTCAGGCCTGGGGCCGCCGTACCTTGAACCATTGCGCGTACAGCGCCGGCAGGAACAGCAGGGTCAGTACCGTGGCCACCAGCAGCCCGCCCATGATGGCCACGGCCATCGGTCCCCAGAACGTGCTGCGGCTCAGTGGGATCATCGCCAGGATGGCCGCCAATGCCGTCAGCATGATAGGCCTAAAACGTCTAATTGTGGAGCCGACAATAGCGTGCCAGGGATCGATGCCGTCGCGAATGTCGTGTTCGATCTGGTCAACTAGAATAACCGAGTTGCGCATGATCATGCCGGACAGCGCGATGACCCCCAGCATGGCGACGAAGCCGAACGGCGCGCTGAAAGCGATCAGGGTCAGCGTCACGCCTATCATGCCCAGCGGCGCGGTCAGCAGCACCATGATGCTGCGCTGCACGCTGTGCAGCTGCAACATCAGCAGGGTTACCACCACCACCAGCATCAACGGCGCCACCGCCGCAATGGCTTTTTGCGATTTGGCGCTGGATTCCATGCTGCCGCCGGTTTCGATGTGATAGCCCAGCGGCAGCGTCTGCTCCAGCGCTTGCATCTTGGGCAGCAACTGCCGGGAGATGTCCGCGCCCTGGGCGCCTTCCGCCGGATCCGCGCTCACCGTGATGGCGGGCAGGCGGTTGCGCCGCCAGATGATGCTTTCTTCCGGCTGATATTCGATATGTCCGATCTGCGATACCGGCACAAAGCGGCCGCTGCCGGTTTGTATCATCAAGTTGCCGAGGCCGGCGACATTCTTGCGTTCGTCCGGATTGAGCCGCGCGACGATGGCGATGGCCTGGTCGCCTTCGCGGAAGTTGGTCACGGTGGCACCGGAAATCAGCATCTGCAATTGCTGCGACAATTGCTGAGAGGACAGGCCGAGCGCGCGCGCCTTGTCCTGATCAATGCGGATGCGCAGGGCCTTCACCTGCTCGCCCCAGTTGATGTTGACCTGGCGGGTGGACGGATGCGCACGCATCAGCGCCTCCACCTGGGCGGCGATGGCGCGCACCTTGGCGTGGTCCTCGCCCATCACCCGGAATTGTACCGCGTAGCCCACCGGCGGACCGTTCTCCAGCCGGGTCACCCGGCCGCGGACATTGGGGAAGTCGTTGTCGAATAGCTTTTCCAGCCGTTTCTTCACGTCTTCGCGCACATGTTCGTCCAGGGTCATCACCATCAGCTGCGCGTAGTTCAAGTGTTGCAGCTGCTGATCCAGCGGCAGATAGAAACGCGGGCTGCCGCTGCCCACGTAGCTGGTGACGCTGACGATGTCCGGGTCGCGTTTGAGCAGGGCCTCCAGTTTTTCTACTTCGCGTTCGGTGGCCTGATGGCTGGCGCCGCGCGGCAGCCACATGTCCACCATTAGTTCGGGTCTGTTGGACGAGGGGAAGAACTGTTGGGCCACCAGCAGCTTGAAGGCGAGCAGGGACAGCACGAAGGCGGCCAGAGTCAGCGCGATCACGGTCTTGCGACGTTCCAGGCACCATTCCACCACTTGTCGGAAGCGGCGGTAGAACGGTTTGTCGTAAACATCGTGCGCCTCGTGGTGCTGGAGGTTTTCCGGCAACAGCTTGTAGCCCAGGTAGGGGGTGAACACCACCGCGACGATCCAGGACAGCACCAGCGCGATGCCGACCACGGCGAACAGGCTGAACACGTATTCGCCGGCGTTGGACTTGGCGATGCCCACGGGCAGGAAAGTGGCGGCGGTGATCAGGGTGCCGGTCAGCATGGGGAAGGCGGTGCTGGTGTAGGCGAAGGTGGCGGCCTGAAACTTGCTCCAGCCTTGTTCCAGCTTCAGTGCCATCATTTCCACCGCGATGATGGCATCGTCCACCAGCAGCCCCAGAGCGATGATCAAGGAACCCAGCGAGATACGCTGCAGGTCGATATTGAAGAAATACATGGCCAGAAAAGTCATCGCCAGCACCAGCGGTATGGACAGCGCCACCACGATGCCGGTGCGCAGGCCCAGGCTGAAGAAGCTGACGGCCAGCACGATGACCACGGCCTCCACCAGCGAACGCATGAATTCGCCAACCGCGTTCTTGACCACCTTGGGCTGGTCGGAAACCGAATGGATTTCCAGGCCCACCGGCATTTTGGACTGGATCTGCAGCATGGCGGCATTCAGGTTTTTGCCTAGGCGCAGCACGTCGCCGCCGCCCTTCATGGTGATGGCCATGCCCAGTACCGGCTTGCCGTTGAAGCGCATGGTGCTTAGAGGCGGATCAATGTAGCCGCGTTTGACCGAGGCGATGTCGCCCAAGCGAAAGGTTTTGCCGTTGACGGTGACCGGAGTGGCGGCGATGGCCTCCACGCTGGCGTAGTTGCCGGTGGGGCGGACCCAGATGCGGTCGCTGGCGGTTTCGAACACGCCGGACGGCGTCATCGCGTTTTGTTGTTGCAAGGCTTTCCAGATTGCGCCGGTATCCAGCCCCAGCGAAGCCAGCTTGGCGGTGGACAGGTCCACGTAGACGCGTTGCTCCTGCACGCCCAGCAGGCTGACCTTGGCCACGTCCGGCACGCGCAGGATCTCGCGCTTGGCGTCCTCCAGGTATTGGCGCACTTCCTCGTAGCTGAAGCCGTCGCCGGCGAAGGCGTAGATGTTGCCGAAGGTATCGCCGAACTCGTCGTTGAAGAACGGTCCCTGGACTTCCGCGGGCAGGGTGGCGCGGATATCGCCTATCTTCTTGCGCACCTGGTACCACAGTTGCTGCACGTTCTTGGGCGGCACGTCTTCGCGCACCGAAATCAGCAGCAGGCTCTCGCCCGGTTTGGTATAGCTTTGGACGTAGTCAATCTCGCCCATCTCCTGCAGCTTTTCCTCCAGCTTGTTGGTGACCTGCTGTTCCATCTCCAATGTGCCGGCGCCGGGCCAGTAAGCTTGCACCAGCATGGCCTTGAAGGTGAATTCCGGGTCTTCCTTCTGGCCCAGCTGGGTGTAGGCCCAGACTCCGGCCAGCATCAGCATCACCATCAGGTAGCGCACCAAGGACTGGTGACGCAGCGCCCATTCCGAGAGATTCAGTTTTTTCATGACCGTCTCAGTGCTCCAACAGTTTCACGGCCTGGCCGTCGCGCAGCAGGTGGATGCCGGCGGTGACGATTTTGTCGCCAGGCCGCACGCCCTGGGACAGGGTGGCGGAGTCGGCGTCCACGCGGCTGACCGTCACCGCGCGGCGAGCGACCTTGCCGTTGGGGGCGATCAGCCAGACATAGTGCTTGCCCTGTTCGTCCAGCAAGGCGGTCAGCGGCAGGCGCATCTGCGCGTCCGCGGCGTTAGGCAAGGCGACGCTGGCGGTCATTCCCAATTGCAGGCGGCTGGAGTCGCCGCTGATGGCGACGCGCGCGGCGTAAGTGCGGGTAGCGGGATCGGCGTCGGCCGCCAGCTCGCGCAGCGTGCCCGACATCGGCGCGCCGCCGTTCCATAGAGTCACCAGGAATTGGCCGGCGCGGCGTACCTTGTCCAGTGCGTTCTCCGGCACTTGGACCGCGACCTCGCGCGCGCCGTCCTGCGACAGTCTAGCCATGGCCTGGCCGGCGGCCACCACCAGGCCGGGCTCGGCGACCATCTGGCTCAGCACGCCGTCGGCGTCCGCCACCAGGCTGGTGTAGCCGGTTTGATTGCGGCTAGCGGCGAGCTGCGCCTTGGCTTGATCCACCTTGGCTCGGGCGGCGTTGACCGCGTTCTGTTGCCCGTCCACCTGCGCCTGGCTGACGAACTGCTTGGCTAGCAGTTCGCGGTAGCGTTTCAGGTTCAGCTCTTGTTGGCCCAGGTCGGATTGCGCGGCGGCCAACTGAGCTTGTTTGGCCGACAGGTCCAGCGCGTAGTCGCTGGGGTCCAGCCGAGCCAGCACCTGACCTTTTTTTACCCGGTCGCCGCTATTGGCCAGCTTGGCCACCACTTTGCCGGCCACGCGGAAGGCCAGATTGGTCTCGTGACGGGCGCGGATTTCGCCGGAGTAGCTATCGCCTTGTTGCTGGGCGGTGGCGCCCGCCACCACGTAACGGACGGGGCGAGGCGCTTCCGGAGGCGCCTCCGGTTTGCCGCAGGCGGCGAGGGTCAGACTGACGATGCCTAGCCAGAGGCAGTGAGCGGCAGTTTTCATGTCAATTCTCGTAGGTTGGATTCTTCAGGCCTTGCAGCACCAACTGCAAGGCTTCGCTCAGGTGCGCGCGGGAGTATTGATGCGAGTAGCCGCAGACATCGGGCACCACCTTGGCGAAGGAGTGGGCCCAGGTCATCGCCATCACCAGGGGGGCCAGCAGAGCGTCGCTGCTGCTGGCGATGGGCAGGACGCGGAATTCGCCGCTGTCCATGCCGCGGCGCAGGATGTGCTCGATCATGCTCAAACAGGGGGAAATCACTTCCGTGGTGTAGAAGCGCGCCAGTTCCGGGAAATTGGTGGCTTCGGCTATGGCCAGCTTGCACAGGCCGGCGGCCGGCGTGGCGCCCACTTCATCCCACCACTTGAGCAGGAGGATTTGTAGCAGCTCGCCCACCGGTCCCGTGTGTTGCTGTTCTAGTTCGACGAAGGCGCTGAGCCGGCTGGATAGATGGTGGCGCACCATGGCTTTGAAGATCTCTTCCTTATTTTGGAAGTACAGATAAGGCGTGCCCTTGGTCACGCCGGCGGCGCGGGCGATGTCTTCCATCTTGGTGGCGCTGAAGCCTCTTTCTACGAACAGGGTCAGCGCGGCGTCCAGGATTTCGCTGGGGCGGGCGTCTTTTTTGCGCTGCCAGCGTGAGGCGGGGACTTGTGCCATTGGGATATAGATGAATATCGGTTCATTAATGAGTTGGAATGTATTGCAGAATGCCGTTGTTCTGCAATTAATAAATTACAGTTCATTAACCGGCTTGATTAAAATGCAACAGATCAGACCATCAGGTCAGAACCGTCATATCGCCGGCCCGGCAACGGCCCGGCGCAACCATGGAGAACGCCGTGCCGACCGATGCAGCAGAAAAAGCCCTGATTCTTGCCGAAGCCCTGCCCTATATCCGCCGTTTCGCCGGCAAGACCCTTGTCATCAAGTACGGCGGCAACGCCATGACCGACGCGGCTTTGAAAGAGGGTTTCGCCAAGGACGTGGTTTTGCTCAAGCTGGTGGGCATCAACCCGGTAGTGGTGCATGGCGGCGGCCCGCAGATCAACGAACTGTTGAACCGCGTAGGCAAGCAAGGCGAGTTCATTCAGGGCATGCGCGTGACCGACTCGGACACCATGGATTTGGTGGAAATGGTGCTGGGCGGCCTGGTGAACAAGGAAATCGTCTCGCTGATCAACAAGCACGGCGGCAAGGCCGTTGGCCTGACCGGCAAGGACGGCCACTTCATCCGCGCCAGCAAGATGTATCTGAAATCCGAAACCGACGACGAGATCGACATCGGCCAGGTGGGTGAAATCTCCGGCATCGATCCGTCGCTGGTGTCTTTGCTGGACAGCCAGGATTTCATCCCGGTGGTGGCGCCCATAGGCGTCGGCGAAGACGGCGAAGCCTACAATATCAACGCCGACCTGGTAGCCGGCAAGCTGGCGGAGACTCTGAGCGCGGAAAAGCTGGTGTTGATGACCAATACCCCGGGCGTGCTGGACAAGAACGGCAAGCTGTTGACCGGCTTGTCCGCGCAGCAAGTGGACGGCTTGTTCGCCGACGGCACCATACATGGCGGCATGCTGCCCAAGATCAGCTCGGCGCTGGACGCGGCGCGCAACGGCGTCAACGCGGTGCACATCATCGATGGCCGCGTGCCGCACGCGCTGTTGCTGGAGATCCTGACCGACGCGGGCGTCGGCACCATGATCCGGGCCTGACGAGCCGCGAGGTCTCGACCTGGGGATGGCCGGCAGGCTTGCGTGCTTACCGAGGCGCCGCAGCCTGCGCTATAGTGGATTGGTAGGCGCTCGTCCGCGTCGTCTGGCGGTGGGAGAGGGCCACGGGAACGGCCGGATTGCCGGTTTGAAAGGGGACATGCATGCAAACGGTAAGACAGTTGTTGGACAGCAAGCCAAACCGCGCCTTGGTCTATGTGAACCCGGAGAGCACGGTGTTCCAGGCTTTGCAGGTGATGGCGGAAAACGACATTGGAGCGGTGCTGGTGATGGAGGAGGGCGGCATCGTCGGCATCTTCTCCGAGCGCGATTACGCGCGGCGCATCGTATTACAGGGACGCACTTCCGCCGGCACCAAGGTGCGCGACATCATGACCAGCCGCGTGGTCTACGTGACGCCCAGCCAGACGCTGGACGACTGTATGGGCCTGATGACGGAAAAGCGCATACGCCACCTGCCGGTGCTGGAAGGCAGCGATGTGATGGGCATGTTGTCCATTGGCGACTTGGTCCGCGCCACCATCGAGGAGCAGGAGCAGGTGATCAATCACCTGGTCCATTACATCCAGTCCGCTTGAACCCGGCGAACGGTCTCGCGCGCTTAGAACGTGTTTACGATCTCGCGAGCTAAGGCGGGACAAGGCGAAAACGGCTGAGAAAGCGGAGTGTACACACGGTACATGAGCATTTCGAAGCCGTACTCACCGTGCAACGCTCCACGACGCACAGCCAATCGTAAACAGGTTCTTAGCCCAGCGGTGCCAGCCGCTGACGCAAGGCCTTCAAGGCCGGCGCGATGCGTTCGCGCATCGCGCTTTCGTGCAAGGCGAAGGCCGGGCCGCTGGCGTTCAGCGCCATCGCCGGCTGGCCGGGCACGGCCAAGTGCACGCCCACCGCCATCACATCCGGTTCGTACTCTCCAAAGGACGCGGAATAGCCTTGGTGCAGATAGTCTTGGCGGGCCTCCTCCAAGCGCGTGCTGATTTCCCCCCATTCCGCGCCGTAGCGCGCGGCCAGCACCGGCTGCAGCTTGAGTTGCTCAGTCTCCGGCAAGCCGGCGTAATAAGCGCGGCCTATGGCGGTGGTGGCCAGCGGTACCCGAGAGCCCACGGTCAGCTGCACCGAGATGCGCGCCGGGCTGCGGCAGGTCTCCAGATAGACCATATCGCTGCCGTCGCGCAGCGCCAGGCTGATGGACATGCCCTGTTCCAGCGCGAACTCGCGCATCAGCGGTCCGGCGATCTGGCGGATGTCGTAGCTGGCCAGGACAGTGGAGCCCAAAGCCAGCACAGCCAGCCCTAGCCGGTAGTGGCCGCTGGCCTCGTCCTGGGCCAGATAGCCCAGCCGGGTTAAGGTGTAGCTCAAACGCGACACTGTTGATTTGGGCAGGCCGGTGCGTTTGGCCAGCTCCTGGTTGGATAGCGCCAGCTCGCCAGGGCGAAACGCCGCCAGTACTTCCAGCCCGCGCGCCAGCGCGGTGATGAACAACCGGTCCTTATCTGTTTCCAAATCCATTGCATCCATCTTGTTTGGTGAGCCTCCGCTTGGGTTGCGCGCTGCGGGCGGGCGTCGAGTTTCGCAAAAACGCTTTACATCCGTCCAGACGGCGATTAGTCTATTCTGCAATGTGAAACCAAATTCCGCAATGCGGAACAAGTTAACGCGGAGACAGAACTTATGGCAGCCCCTTCCAGTCGCGCGCCGTTCAGTTGGGACGATCCTTTGCTTTTGGCGGAATGCCTGAGCGAAGAAGAACGCATGGTGCAGCAGAGCGCCCATGACTACTGTCAGGACAAGCTGTTTCCGCGGGTGTTGAGCGCCAACCGCGAAGAACGCTTCGACCGCGAAATCATCAACGAGATGGGCGAGCTCGGCCTGCTGGGTTGCACTATCGAAGGTTATGGCTGCGCAGGCCTCAGCCACGTGGCCTACGGCCTGGTGGCGCGCGAGGTGGAGCGGGTGGATTCCGGCTATCGTTCGGCGATGAGCGTGCAATCCAGCCTGGTGATGCACCCGATCTGGGCTTACGGCTCGGACGCGCAGAAAGACAAATACCTGCCGCGATTGGCCAGCGGCGAATGGCTGGGCTGTTTTGGCCTGACCGAGCCAGACTCCGGCTCGGACCCGGCCAGCATGAAGACGCGGGCGCGCAAAGTGGATGGCGGCTATCTGCTCAACGGCAGCAAGATGTGGATCACCAACAGTCCGCAGGCCGATGTGTTTGTGGTTTGGGCCAAGGACGACGAGGACGAAATCCGCGGCTTCGTGTTGGAAAAAGGCATGGCGGGTCTATCCGCGCCCAAGATCCACGGCAAGTTTTCGCTGCGCGCCTCCATCACCGGCGAGATCGTGATGGACGATGTGCTGGTGCCGGAAGACGCCATCCTGCCGGGCGTCAAGGGCTTGAAAGGGCCGTTTGGCTGCCTGAACAAGGCGCGCTACGGCATCGCCTGGGGGGCGCTGGGCGCCGCCGAATTCTGCTGGCACGCGGCGCGTCAGTACACGCTGGACCGCAAGCAGTTTGGCCGCCCGCTGGCCGCCAACCAACTGATCCAGCTGAAGCTGGCCAATATGCAGACTGAAATCGCGCTGGGCCTGCACGCCGCGCTGCGCGTGGGACGTTTGATGGACGAGGGCAAGGCCGCGCCGGAAATGATCTCGCTGATCAAGCGCAACAACTGCGGGAAGGCGCTGGACATCGCCCGGCTGTCGCGCGACATGCACGGCGGCAACGGCATCGCCGACGAATTCCACGTAATCCGCCATGTGATGAATCTGGAGGCGGTCAACACTTACGAAGGCACGCACGATGTGCATGCCTTGATTCTGGGCCGAGCCCAGACCGGTATTCAGGCGTTCGCCTGATAAGCCGGCGCGGCCGGGAGGCCGGCCGCGCCGTTATTCCTGTCTGTCCTTGGAGGCCCGGCTTGCCGGGCCGCTTTTTTTCGATGGACCGATGTATCGGGAGACGCAGATGACGGGCGCGCTGGAAGGCATCAAGGTATTGGATTTGTCTAGGGTATTGGCCGGGCCGTGGACCGGCCAGTTGCTGGCCGATCTGGGCGCGGAAGTGATCAAGGTGGAGCGCCCGGGCTGCGGCGACGATACCCGGCAATGGGCGCCACCCAGCCTGCCGGACGGCACCGCCGCCTATTTTCTGTGCGCCAACCGCGGCAAGAAATCGCTGACCGTGGACATCGCCAAGCCGGAGGGGCAGGAGATCGTCCGCCGGCTGGCCGCCGACGCCGACGTGCTGATCGAAAACTACAAGGTGGGCGGGCTGGCCAAGTACGGGTTGGACTACGCCAGCCTGGCCGAACTCAACCCGCGGCTGGTGTACTGCTCGGTCACCGGCTTCGGTCAGGACGGACCGTACGCGCAGATGGCCGGCTACGACTACATCGTGCAGGGCATGTCCGGGTTGATGAGCATCACCGGTCCGGCCGACGGCGAACCCCACAAGGTGGGGGTGGCGGTCACCGATCTGTTCACCGGGCTCTACGCCGCCAACGCGATTCAGGCCGCCTTGTGGGCGCGGCAAGGCAGCGGCCGCGGTCAGCATATCGACATGGCTTTGTTCGACTGCGCGCTGGCGATGCTGGCCAACGTCAACATGAACTGGCTGGTGGGCGGCGCGGTGCCGCCGCGCCTGGGCAACGCCCATCCCAATATCGTGCCCTATCAGGTGTTCAAGTGCGCCGGCGACGGCCACTTCATCCTGGCCTGCGGCAACGACCGGCAGTTCCGCTCGGTGTGCGAACTGATTGGCCGCCCGGAATTGGCCGACGATCCCCGCTTCGCCAGCAATCCGCAGCGCGTCGCGCACCGGGACGTGTTGGTGCCCTTCTTGACCGCCGGCTTCTTGGCCCAGCCGCGCGATGCCTGGCTGGCGCAACTGGACCAGGCGGGCGTCCCCTGCGGGCCGATCAACACCGTGGACGAGGCCTTCGCCGACCCGCAAATCCGGCACCGGCGGATGCAGATTGAACTGCCGGGTTTGGACGGCGAGGAGGTGCCTCTGGTGGCCTGCCCGATCAAACTGTCGGACACGCCGCCTCAATATCGCGACGCGCCGCCCCGGCTGGGGCAGCACACCGACGCCTTGCTGGAGCAGGCCGGTTACGACGCCGAGGCTATCGCCCGTTTGCGCGGCGCGGGCGTGATCTGAAGCCTGGAGATGCTTTCGGCATTTTAGGCGTCTGGGTGTCGCGCGCGGATTCGTGCGAAAATGCGCCGTCGAGTTGCCGCCGGCGGTCTGCGCCAGGGCAAGGTCCACCGTCATGTTGAATGAAATGCCTAGCGTGAAGAGCCGCTTCATTTTCGCCTGTTGTCTGCTTGCCGGGTTTTTGTCGAGCTCCGCGGCTTACGCGGCTCTGCCGACAATGCCCAAGCCCGCGGCGAAGCAGGCGGCTTCGGCGCCCGCTGTCAGCCTGACGGACAAGCTGGCCGAGGCACAGCAGGCGCTGGATCAATTGGAAACCATCAAGCTGGACAAGCTGCCGGCCGGCGTGACGCCGGGAGAGCTGTTGTTCCGTCGCGCCTTGCTGGAGCGTCTGGTGGCGTCCTACGCTTGGCAGCTGGATCTCGCGGGTGAACGCGATCAGCGGCTGAGGCAGCAAGCCGAGGCCGAGGAGGCTTTACGGATCTGGAGCGGTTTCGCGCAAGCCGGCCCTTATCCGGTGTCCTTGGTGGAAGGCTTGCGCAGCCGCTTGCAGACTGGAGGCTGGGAGAAAGAGACCCAGCAGGCTCAGCAACTGATGCTGTCGCAGATGCAGGAAGCGATGCGCAACAGCCTCAAGCTTAATGAAGTGAGCTTGCGCCAGGCGCGGGAACAGTTGGAGGGCGCGGCTGCCGGAGAGGCCGAGGCGCTGCGCTGGAAGATGGACGGCGCGCGTTGGCGTCGCGACATCAGCGCGTCGGAGTTGCTGCAGTTCGATGCCTTGGGACAGGTGCTGCGCATCCGCCAACAAACGTTGCAGGCGCAGCTGGAGCTCTGGCGCAAGCAACTGGACGGCATCGGCAAACAGGTCCGCTTTCAGCCGGCCGAGCTGGACGGGGTGCAACGGCGGCTGGGAGAGGAACGCCTGCGGCTGGAGCGGGAAATGGGCGCGCATGAGCAGCGCCGCCGCCGGGTTAAGGCCGAGTTGGAGGAGTTGGAGAGGCAGCTGGCCGCGTTGAAGCTTAAAAAGGACGCGCCGGCGCAGGCTGCCCTGCTACAGGATTTGACCCAGCGCACAGTCGAGCAACGCCAGGCTCTGGACAATAGCGACCTCGCGGTGCAACTGACGCGCATCCGACAAGAGGCCAACTCACAGGAAGGCGGCATTTGGGAATACCGCTACCAGCTGTACGCCGGCAAGGCGGCCAACCTGGCCGAAGTGGCCAGCGCCAGCCGCCAGGCCGGCGAGGAGTTGGGCGCGGTGCGCGACTATCTGCAAAAAGAGGCCGAGCTGACGATGGCCAAGATGGCGGACGTGCAGCATGAGATCGGTCTGGACCGCGGCAGCGGCCACGCGCTGGCCATGCTGCAACTGCTGCGCCAGCGGCTGGACATCGTCAACGCCGCTCAGCAGCCGGTGCAGGCGGCTTTGACCGGCATTCTGCTGCTGCAGCAGGAGTTCGATGTCGGCGCGCCGGCGGAGGGCACGCCGCAGGAGGTGTCCCGTCGGCTAAGCGAGCGCGTGTTGCAGGCGTCGCGGGCGCTGTGGAATTATGAGCTGTTCAGCGCCGACGACAGCGTGGAAATCAACGGCCAGAAAGTGCAGGCCACCCGCAGCGTGACCATCGGCAAGAGTCTGGGCGCCATCCTGGTGCTGCTGATAGGCTACGCCGCCAGCACTGCGCTGCTGCGCGCTTTGCGGCGCCTGGCCACGCATCGCTTGGGCGTGAGCGAAGCCGCCGCCAATATCTGGTGGCGTTGGAGTTATGTCTGCGTGATCGCTCTGCTGGTGGTGTTCGCGCTTAATCTGGTCAAGATTCCGCTGACGGTGTTCGCCTTCCTGGGCGGCGCCTTGGCGATCGGCATCGGCTTCGGCACTCAGAACCTGCTGAAGAACCTGATCAGCGGCGTGATGCTGCTGGTGGAACGGCCGCTGAAAGTGGGCGATTTCGTTCAGGTCGGCGGCATCAGCGGCACCGTCAGCAGCATAGGGCTGCGCTCTTCGGTGGTGCGCGCCGGCGACGGCATCGAAACGCTGATCCCCAACTCCACCTTCGTGGAGAGCGCGGTGACCAACTGGACGTACAGCAACCGGCGAATTCGCCGGAAAATAGCCATCGGCGTGGCTTACGGCAGCCCGCCGCGCGAGGTGTGCAATCTGTTGCTGGCGGAGGCGGAGCGTCATGGCCTGGTGCTCAAGGAACCGCCGCCTCGGGTGCTGTTCAGCAACTTCGGCGTCGACGCGCTGGAGTTTGAACTGGAATACTGGCTGGACATCGGCGACGCCGACTCCGTGCAGGTGGCCAGCGACTTGCGCCACATGATAGACGGCGCGCTGGCCAAGGCCGGCATCGAGCTGCCTTTTCCGCAGCGCGATGTGCATTTGCAACAGGGCGAGCCCTTACAGATTGAAGTCAGACGCGCGGGCGACGGTCGGGCGTCTGACAGTTTTTAAACGGTTGTTTGATTTTTGATCGCGCGCCATGCAACATGCATGCGGTAGCGGGGCTTTTGAACCCGGCGCGCGATTAAGGAGATGCAGTGGAACGCGATTACATGGAATACGATGTGGTGATCGTCGGCGGCGGCCCCTCCGGGCTGACCGCGGCGATTCGCCTGAAGCAACTGGCGGCGGAGCAGGGCCGGGAGGTCAGCGTCTGTCTATTGGAGAAGGGCTCGGAAATCGGCGCGCACATCTTGTCCGGCGCGGTGATCGAACCGCGAGTGCTCAATGAGCTGATTCCGGACTGGAAGGAAAAAGGCGCGCCGCTGAACACCGAGGCCAAGTCCGACCGCTTCCTGCTGCTGACTGAGACCGAATCCATCCAGCTGCCGACGCCGCCGCAGATGCACAACCACGGCAACTACATCGTCAGCCTCGGCAATTTCTGTCGCTGGCTCGGCCAGCAGGCCGAGGAACTGGGCGTGGAAATCTACCCCGGCTTCGCCGCCGCCGAAGTGCTTTATCACGAGGACGGCTCGGTCAAGGGCGTGGCCACCGGCGACATGGGCATCGGCAAGGACGGCGAAAAGACCGACGCCTGGCAGCCCGGCATGGAGCTATGGGCCAAGCAGACCATCTTCGCCGAAGGCTGTAGGGGCTCGTTGACCAAGGCCTTGTTTGAGCGTTTCCGCCTGCACGACGGCGCCGATCCGCAAACCTACGGCATCGGCATCAAGGAGTTGTGGGAAGTGAAGCCGGAACTGCACCAGCCGGGCAGCATCACCCATACCGTGGGCTGGCCGGTGGACACGGCCACCTACGGCGGCTCCTTCATGTACCACTTGGAGAACAACCAAGTGGTGGTGGGCTTCGTCATCGGCCTGGATTACCAGAACCCCTACCTGTCGCCGTTCGAGGAATTCCAGCGCTTCAAGACCCATCCGGCCATCCGCAAGGTGTTCGAGGGTGGCCGCCGCCTGTCCTACGGCGCGCGTGCGCTGACCGAGGGCGGCTTGCAAAGCCTGCCGCGCCTGACTTTCCCCGGCGGCTTGCTGGTGGGCGACACCGCCGGCTTCCTCAACGTGCCCAAGATCAAGGGCACGCACACCGCGATGCAGTCGGCGATGCTGGCGGCGGAAGCGGTGTTCGAACTGCTGGGCCAGGAGCAGCCCGCGCGCGAAGCCACCGCCTATAGCGAGAAGTTCAAGCAGAGCTGGCTGCATGAGGAGTTGCACCGAGTGCGCAATATCCGGCCGTCGTTCCGCTGGGGCCTGTGGCCGGCGATGATTTATTCGGCGCTGGACACCTTCCTGTTCCGCGGCAAGGCACCGTGGACGCTGCGCCATCACCAGGCCGACCATCAAAGCCTGAAGCCGGCCGACGAGTGCGCGCCCATCGCCTATCCCAAGCCGGACGGGGTGCTGACCTTCGACCGCCTGTCCTCGGTGTTCATCTCCAACACCAATCACGGCGAGGACCAGCCGCCGCATTTGAAGCTGAAGGACGCCAGCGTGCCGGTGGCGTTCAATCTGGCCAAGTACGATGCGCCGGAACAGCGTTACTGCCCGGCCGGCGTTTACGAAATCGTCGGCCGCGAAGAAGGCGAGCCGCGCTTGCAGATCAATGCGCAGAACTGCGTGCATTGCAAGACCTGCGACATCAAGGACCCAAGCCAGAACATCGTCTGGACCACGCCGGAAGGCGGCGGCGGCCCCAACTATCCCAATATGTAAACGGGATGATTTGGCGAAACCCCGGAGCGCGCTCCGGGGTTTTTCTTGACAAGCCGGGCCGATTATTGGCAGCATGGACGACATGACTCAATCTTTCGCCTTCTTCAACAGCTATTTTTATTGGTACCGCACACCGGCGGCGCCAAGGGATGGCTGTGAACTGAAAGATTGATCCAGCACTAGTAAAGATTCCCGATAAATGCCGCCGCGCTACCGGCGGCATTTGTTTTTCCTCCCCGAAATACATGACCTCCGGAAGCCAGGCCAGACCCCTAGGAGGTCCGTTCCATGAATGAAGTCAGCGATGCCGCGCAAATCGCGCGCCAGTCTTGGTCCCTGCTATGTCCTTGCGACGCCGTGCCGGTGAGAGTGTTGACCGACGGCGAACGCTACGCCAACCATCCGGCGCCGGACGCCGCGTGGATGGCCGCCGCGCGACGCGACGGCGGCGTGCTGGAAAGCCGCTTGCCGCAACTGCGCGCGATGGCCATGCTGCTGGCGGCGCAACGCTGGCGCGAACGGAGCGGGGAGACCTCGGCGCGGCTGGCCGACGCCGCGGATTGGCTGGCGGCGCGCATTCTGCTGCTGGGTCTCAGCCATGTGTTGGTGACGGCGGAGAGCTTTTCCCTGCTGGATCTGGCGAACCGTCGCTGCCGCGCGTGGTCGGAACAGACCGGCCAGCCGTTTGCGCCGGCGCTGCCCATCCTGGTGGCGGACGCCGGCGGCGAATCCTGCCTGCAAGCCTGGAGCCGCAGCGCCGAAGTGGCGCTGGCTTTGGCCGGCGGCAGAGCGGAGGCGGCGTTGACGCGGCATTGCGAGCAGCGCTTGCAAGCGCTGCTGGCTAGGGTATCTTGTTAATTGTTTCGCATGAAATTTAAGCCGGGGAGGCATGATGTCGATGGACGTGATTACGCAAGAAGACGAACGCAAACTGAATAATCTGACCCTTGTGGTCTATATCCTGCAGGCAATCAGCCTGTTTGTCGGCCTGACAGGTTTGGTGGCGGTGATCATCAACTACGTCAAGCGCGACGATGTGCGCGGCACGCGCTATGAGAGCCATTTCAACTGGCAGATCCGCACTTTCTGGTGGGCCTTGCTCGGCACTGTGCTGGGCGTGGCGCTGGCCTGGATCCTGGTGGGCTTCGTGATCCTGGGCGTCACTTGGGTGTGGTACGTCTACCGCATCGTGCGCGGTTTCCTGAATTTCAACGACGGCAAGCCGATGCCGGAGTAAAGCGGTAAAAAAGACGGGCGCGGACATGGATGATGCCCGGCGCCCGCAAGGGTTCTGCGCGAACCGGAAAATGGGCGGCGAACGCCGCTGGTTTTTGAAGGCCGCCTACATGCTAAACCCCGTGCCTGCTCGTCCCCAGTTAAACCGCGCCCGCGTTTGCGCCATGTCAAGCCGGAGCCGGGCAACGGGCATGGTCAGAGCGCCGCGGTTTTGGCACAATGCGCAACTTGCTTGAAGGGAGCCGCAATGCAAGCCGATGATTTGCAAAGCCTGGTGACCCGGGCCATGCCGTTTGGCAAACACAAGGGCACGCTGATCTGCGATCTGCCCGGCAACTATCTGAACTGGTTCGCCCGCGAAGGATTTCCCCCCGGCGAAATTGGCCGCCTGCTGCAATTGATGCAGGAGCTGGACCATAATGGTCTAACCTATCTACTTGATCCGATAAGAAAGCGCTAGAAGCATGGCAATCCAATGGTTCCCCGGCCATATGAACAAGGCCCGCAAGGATGTGGCCGAGCGATTGAAAGACATCGACGTGGTCATTGAAATGCTGGACGCGCGGCTGCCGGCTTCCAGCGCCAATCCCATGCTGGCGCGCATGGCCAAGGGCAAGCCGCGGCTGATGATTCTGAACAAGCAGGATCTGGCCGACGCCGCCGCCACTTTGCAGTGGCTGGAATGGTATCGCGCCAAGAAGAACACCCAGGCGCTGGGCATGGACGCCGGCGAACGCGCTCCCGCTCAGAAGCTGGTGGCGGCCTGCCGCGAGCTGGCGCCGACGCGCGGCGGCCTGGAAAAGCCGCTGCGGGTGTTGATCTGCGGCATCCCCAACGTTGGCAAATCCACGCTGATCAACAGCATGAGCAGCCGCAAGGTGGCCAAGACCGGCAATATGCCGGGCGTTACCAAGAACGAACAGCGCATCATTCTGGCCGACGACGTGGAGTTGTTCGACACCCCGGGCATGCTGTGGCCCAAGATCGAGGTGGAAGAGGGCGGCTACAATTTGGCGGCCAGCGGCGCGGTGGGCCGCAATGCGATGGACGAGGAGGAAGTGGCGTTGGAGCTACTCAAGTATCTGCTCCAGCACTATGCGCCGGAATTGACGGCGCGCTACAAGCTGGACGACATCGCCGGCCAGCAGGACTGGCAGGTGCTGGAAATGATAGGCCGCAAGCGCGGCGCGGTGCAGTCCGGCGGCAAGATCAATGTGCAAAAGGCGGCTGAGATCGTGCTGACCGATTTTCGCGACGGCAATATCGGCCGCATCACGCTGGAACGCCCGGCCGAATGGCTGGCGTGGGAAAAGCGGGCCAAGGAGTTGGCGGCCATCCGGGCCGCCGAGCGCGAAGCCAGGCAACAGGAGAGAGACAGCAAGAAATCCGGCAGCCGTTGAGCCGGCGTCCATTCTCACCCCGCCCATGCGCGGCCCGATTCCGGGCCGCGTTTTATTTGCCTGCTCAAAGCGGCTGGCAGGGCTCGCTGAACCCATAGCCCACGCCCCGGGCCGCCAGGATAGGATTGTGCTGCGGCGCGATGCCGCTGAGTTTGCGCCGCAGCCGGCTGATCAAGGTTTCCAGCCGGCGCTCATCGTAGTGTAGGTAATTGGCGCCCAGCGCTTCCGCCAATTCGCGGCGGTGCGCCGGTTCCGGCGCGCGCCGCAGCATTGCGCTCAGCACTTGGTGCTCCGCGTGGGTCAGGTGCAACTGCTGGCCGTTGGGCGCGGTCAGCATGCGATTGGCGGCGTGGTAGCGCCACCCGTCGGCGCGTTCCGCCGCGTCGCCGTCCAGCCGCCGCAGCACGCTGGCCAGCGTGGCCAGCAGTTCCGCCAGCGGCGTGGGCTTGACCAGATAGGCGTCGGCGCCTTGCTGCAAGCCTTGAACCTTGTCGTCCAGCGCGCCGCGCGCGGTGAGCATGACTTGTCCCAGGCCGGGGTGGCTGGCGCGCAGCCTCCGGCTGAGCGCCATGCCGTCGATATCGGGCAAGCCCAGATCCAGAATCAGCAAGCGGCAGGGATGCTCGGCCAAGTGCCGCTCCAACTCCTGGCCGCAAGCCAGGCCGGTGGCTTGAAAGCCACAGCGTTTGAGCTGGAACAGCAACTCTTCGCGCAGGTCCGGATTGTCTTCAAGCAAGGCTATATGCGTCATGAGCGGCTTTCGGTAGATACAAGATGAAACTAGCGCCGTGTGGCCAGTCAGGGTCCAGGCCCAGTTCGCCGCCGTGCTGAACGGCGATGCGCCGCGCCAGATGGAGGCCTAGCCCCAGGCCGGGACGGTTGCTGGTCTCCGCTAGCCGAGTGAAACGCTGGAAAATAGCTTCTTCCTGGCCCGGTGCGATGCCGGGGCCGTGGTCGCTGATCTGCCAGACGACGCGGTCGGCTTGGCGGCGGATGCCGATTTGAATGGGGGTGTCCGGGTGCGCGTATTTCAGGGCGTTTTCCATCAGGTTCTGCAACAGCACCGACAGCAGCTGCGCGTCTCCGTAGAGCGGCATGCGCTCTTGGCCGATTTGCAGCTGGAACCGCCGCTGCTCATCCGCGTCCAGCTGTTCCAGGCTGTGGCGGGTCAGTTCCAGCAAGTCCAGCGATTGCGCGTGCAGTCTGGCGTCGCTCACATCGGCTCGGCCGTGTTGTTCGGCCAGCCGCATCAATTCCTGCATCCGCAGCAGCGCGCGCTGAATGCGCTCGTGGCGGGCCTGACGCTGTGCGAGCACGGTCGGCTCCGGCGCGTCCTCCTCCAGTAGACGCAAGCTGCTGCTGGCGGCGTCAATGATGGCCACCGGGGTGCGGATTTCATGGGTGATCATCGCCAGCAGATCGGTCTGCTCCTCGCGCGCCTCCCGCTGGCGCAGGCTATCGGCCTGGGCCTGGCTGGCCTGGTGCAGCGCCTCGATGCGTTCGCGCTCCAGCGTGCGCATGCGCAGGAACAGACCGATGTAGAGCAGGGTGATGGGTGGCAGGTCGGCCAGCCGGCCGTATTCCTGGATCCAGGATTGATAGGGGATATGCCCCAGGTGCAATAGCAGCGCGGGGATATTGAGCGCCAGATTGGTGGGCAGGTGCAGCGCGATCAGGCGGTCGCCGCTATCGTTGCGTTGCCATAGACGCCAGCAGACCGGCAAGGTCAGCAGATTGATGAAGATGACGGCGTAGAGCGTGACCGGAATGCTGTAAGCGAGGCCAAAGGGCCAGAACAAGGCGCACAGCACGGTGGCGGCGCCGGCGGCGGCCTGCAGCTGGTATAGCCGGTAGGTGCGGGGGTAGTCGCGCTTCAGTTCCAGCAGATGGGCGAAATAGGCGCAGCCCAGCATGACGGCGGCGCCCAGGCCGACGTAATTGCACAGCAGCGCGATCTGGGGCTGTTCCGGAAACAGCAGCAGGCGTGCCATGCCGTCGGTGGCGAATCGATGGCAGGCCACCGCCAGGATGTAGCCGAACAGCTTGGCGTGCTGCGCTTGGCGGGTGATCAGCCAGGCCGCCAGCGCGATCAGCACCATGGTGAGCATATAGCCGTAAATCAGGCCCAGTTGCAGCAGGCGCTCGTTGTGGTGGGCGACCAGATCCGGCTCGCTCCACAGGCGCGGCTGCGCGTTCAGAGCCAGGGACTGGATCTTGACGAACACGGTCTGTTCGCTCGGCTGCAGGGAAAAGCTGGCGGCCATCAACGGCAGCTCCATCGCGGACATCGGCCGCCAGGAGCCGATGTCCTGTCTTCGCCAGCCGCCGTCTGGCAGGGGTTGGAATAAGCTTAAGCGGGCCAAATAGCTGGGGATCAGCTCCAGCCAGGGCCGTGGCGGCACATCATGTAGCTGGAGCCGCAGCCAGCAGGTGTCGTGGCCGTAGCCGCGCGCCAGTTTGCCGTCGGGCAGCGGCTGGAAACGCGCTTGCCAGCCGGGGCTGGATATTTGATTGATGCCGAGACTGGCGTCGGCGCTGCAAAAGGCGCCGGCGTCCCGCTCGCTGAAGGTCTGGAAGCCGGCATGAGCGGCGCCGCCCATTAACAGCAGGCACAGCAAGAGTATCGACAGCGCGCGTGTCATCGGGGCAATGGCTCGAAATCCGGGATTGGGGCGACATTGTGACGGCAATGTCATTTTTTGTCAGTGCTTACGCCAAAAATTAAAACAGCCACCGTTAGCGTAATAAATAATGACTTTGTAATGACATGTCCGGGTGGACAGTTTTAGCAGTGAGTAGGGGGTGAGAGGTCGGTTTTAACGCAGCAGCAGCCATAGGCCGATAAGGACCACGAGCGCGCCCACGGCTTGCGCCAACCACGCCGACCAGTGCTTGCCCGGCTCCAGGCAAGCCTCTTCGGGATTTTGCGGGTCGTAGAACACTTGTACGACCTGACCCGCCGGGTAGCGCTGAACGATTTCGAGCGCTTGTTGATCGCTGCTGCCGTAGCCGGGATTGGGGAAGCGCAGCCGCTCGGCGCGGTGGATACGGCCGGCCACGTGGTATTCATAGCGTACGACGGCGCGGTATTCCCTGCGATCCGAGCTGTCGCCGCCGCGCGCATGGCGCCAGTCCACTTCGCTGGAGACTATCTTGCCGACGACGCTGGGCCAGGCGGAGGCTTGCTGGGCTTTGACGGACTGCTGCCAAAGATAGACGGAAACGGCCAAGCCGATGGCGATGACCAGCAGGGCGATGACTTTTTCGCTCATGGGGCGCGGATGCCTCGGTGAACGCGCCGGCGCGGCAGCGGCAGCTTGGCCCGCAGCCGATACAGCAGCGCCCAGCCGAACAGCGCGCTCAGCGCCGCCAGGATGAATTTGGCGCTGCCGATATCGCTGTCCCCGCCCTTGATCAGCACGGACTCAGCGGGGCTGCGCGGATTGTAGTAGACGGTGATCGCCTTGCCGGCGGGAAAGCGCCGCGTCAGGTCGTCGGCGTTGCTGCGGTCGCCGGGCAGGGCGTTGTCGACGGCGAACAGCCGGTCGCTGTGGTAGACCTGGCCGCGCACCGTGTACAGGTATTGCACATGGGGCTGCCAGTAAAGTTGATCGGGGTGTTCGGTGCTGGACACCACCAGCATGCGGCTGCTCTCCACGTGGCCCGGCGCGTTGCGCCATTCGCGTAATTGATGGCTGGGTGTCAGCAAGACCGCGATCAAGCCCAGAAGGCTGGCGAGAAAGGCCAGCATCAGCGCGCTAACCCGGGCTTGCGGCGAGAATTTCATGATGGGGTCAGACGGCTTGTCCGGGGTGCTCGAACCAGGTCAGCAGAATGGCCTGGGCCGCTACCTGATCCAGCGCCGGCTTCTGCTTGCGGCCGCGCACGCCGGCTTCTTCAAGCATGGATTCGGCCACCACCGAGGTCAGCCGTTCGTCCACCAGCCACACCGGCAGACCGTAGCGGCCCTTGAGCCGGTTGGCGAAGCGGCGCGCCAGTTGCGTCATCTGGTGTTCAGTGCCGTCGATGTGCATCGGCAGCCCCACCACCAGCTGCGCCGGCCGCCATTCCGCGATTAAAGCGGCGATGGCGGCGAAGCGGGCGTCGTTGATTTCCGTGTCTATGGTGATGAGCGGGTGGGGAATGCCGAGCAGGGTGTCCCCGACGGCGACGCCAATGCGGCGCTCGCCGAAGTCGAATGCCAAGGCGCAACCTTCAGGCATGGCCGACATCCGTGGACAATAGGGAAGGATCGAAGCCCAGCAGCGCCATCGCGGCGTCGTAGCGCTCCTCGCAGGGCAGGCCGAAGATGATGTCCGGCTGCGCCGGCACCGTCAGCCAACCGTTGTCGGCGATCTCCTGCTCCAGCTGACCGGCGCTCCAGCCGGAATAACCCAGCGTGATCAGCATGCGGTCCGGCTGCTTGTGGTTTTCGGACACCGCCATCAGCACGTCCTTGGATGTGGTCAGCGCGATGTCGTCGGTGACCAGCAGGCTGGATTGCCAATTGCCCACCGGCATGTGCAGCACAAAGCCCCGGTCCGGCTGCACCGGGCCGCCGAAGTAAATCGGCTCGGCGCGGAGCGAGTCGCCGTCCAGCGGCAGATCGATTTGATCGAACAACTGCGCCATGGCGATGCCGGAAGGCTTGTTGACGATCAGGCCCATGGCGCCGTGCTCGCCATGCTCGCAGACGAAGACCAGCGAGCGAGAGAACAGCGGGTCCGCCATATTGGGCATGGCGATCAAGAATTGATTGGACAACGATAGCGGTTCCATGCGGCCATTATGGCATAAGTGGGCTGTCTGGGTAGATGCGGCTGCGCGACGCGCAACAGGTCCGCGCGCGACGCGCGGCCGGCGCGGGCAACTGCTAAAATGCCGATTTTCGCCCAGCCATTGCGAGGACATCTTGCGTCTCACCCACATCAAGCTTGCCGGTTTCAAGTCATTCGTCGATCCCACCAGCATTGCCGTGCCCGGTCAACTGGTGGCGGTGATCGGCCCCAATGGCTGCGGCAAGTCCAATGTGATAGACGCGGTGCGCTGGGTGCTGGGCGAGTCCTCGGCCAAGCAACTGCGCGGCGAATCGATGCAGGACGTGATCTTCAACGGCTCGTCCACGCGCAAGCCGGTTAGCCGCGCTTCGGTTGAACTGGTGTTCGACAACGGCGACGGCGCGCTCACCGGCGCATGGGGTCAGTACGCGGAGGTGGCGATCAAGCGGGTGCTGACCCGCCAGGGCGAATCCAGCTACTTCATCAACAACCAGCAAGTGCGCCGCCGCGACATCACGGATCTTTTCCTAGGCACCGGGGTGGGCGCGCGCGGTTACGCGGTGATTGAGCAGGGCATGATCTCCCGCATCATCGAGGCGCGGCCGGAAGAACTGCGCGCCTATCTGGAAGAAGCCGCCGGCGTGTCCAAGTACAAGGAGCGCCGCCGCGAAACCGAACACCGCATCGCGGACACCCGCGCCAATCTGGAACGCATCGCCGACTTGCGACAAGAGCTGGAGCGGCAGGTGGAGCGCTTGTCCGAACAGGCGGAGGTGGCAGCCCAATACCACGATCTGCGCGGCGCGCTGACCCATAAGCAAAACCTGCTGGCTCTGGCGCGACGGGAAGAGGCCGCGCGCAACGAGGCGGCGGCGCGCGGGGAACTGGCGCGCATTGAAACCGAAGAAGCGGCGCTGGAAGCGGCGGTCACCCATGTGGAGGCCGAGTCCGAAACCGTTCGCGAAAGCCATTTCGCCGCCAGCGACGAAGTGCACGAGGCGCAGCAGCGCTTGTTCGAGGCCAACGCCCAACTGGCGCGGCTGGAAGAGGCGCAGCGCCACCGAGAGCAAAACCGCGCCCGCGTCGACCGAGAGCTGAGTGCCGTGCGCACCGAGCGTCAGGTGCTGGCCGAAAGCCGCGGCCAAGTGAAGGCTGAGCTGGACGACTGGCTGCCGCGGCGCGAAGAAGCGCAGATGAGGCTGGAAGAGGCGCAAATGACGCTGGAAGACGGCGCCGACGAATTACCCACCGCCGAGGCGGAATACCGCGCGATAGAGCAGCAGTTGAACGGGCTGACCGCGCAGCAGGCCAAGCTCAGCCGGGATCGAGACCTGGCGCGCCAGAACGGCGAGCATCAGCGTCGCAATCTGGAGCAGCTGTCCGGCCGCGAAGACGCGTTGCGCCGAGAACTGAGCGATTTGAATCTGCCGGACCAAGAGCGGCAGCAAGCCGCCGCCGCCGAAGTGGAACGCGCGCGCGGCGCGCTGGAGACGGTGCGAGGCCGGCTGGTGGCCGACGAGGCCAAGCAGGCGGACCTGGCCGCCGAGCGCGAAAAACTGGACGAACAACTGGCCGCGCTGCGCGGCGAACAGGCGCGGGCCGAGGCCGAGGCCGCCGCGCTGGCCGGAATGCTGGCGCGCGAGGCGGCCAGCGAGCAATTGGACGGCTGGCTGCAGCGCCGGGGCCTGGCCGAGGCGCCGCAGTTGTGGCAGAGCCTGCAGGTGGAGCCTAAATGGCAGCCGGCGCTGGAAGCGGCGCTGGGCGAACGCCTGGCCGCGCGCGCCGCCGCGCTGTCCGGCGAATTGCCGCCGGCGGCGCTGGCGTTGGCGGACGGCGCGACGGCGCGCGGCTGGGAAGCGGAGCGCTCGTGGCCGACGCTGTTGCAACAGGTGCGAGCCGCCCAACCCTTTCAGGCCGCCTTGCAAGACTGGCTGGCCGGCGTCTATTTGGCCGGATCGTTGGACGAGGCACTGGCCTTGCGCGAACAATTGCCGGCCGGCGCTTGCCTGCTGACGCCGGAAGGCCACCGCGTTTACGCCGCCAGCCTGTGCCTGCACGCCGAAGCCGGCGGCGACGGGCTGATGGCGCGCAAGGCACTGTTGGAGGCGGCCCAGGCGCGCTTGGAGACCTTGTCGCCGGAAATCGACGCCTTGCAGCGGCGCCGCGAATCATTGCAAAGCCGCGGCGGCATGCTGGCCGAGGCGGTGCGGGCGCAAAAGGGCGCGTTGACCCGTTTGGAGGCGGAGCTGAACGCGGCGACCCTGGAGCACGTCAAGCTGGACCAGGCCGCGCGCCAGGGCGCGGCGCGGCTGGCGGCGATCGAGGCCGAGCGCCGGCGCATCGCCGAAGAGGGCGAATTGGCGCGCCAGAGCATCGCCGAAGCCGAAATGCTGGGCGAAGAGACGGCGTTGACGCTGGAAGAACTCACGGTGCAATTGGAAGACATGCGAGTCGACCGGCTCAATGCCGAGACGGGGTTGCAGTTGGCGCGCAACAAGACGCGCGACGCCGAGCGCATGCTGCACGAGATCAAGCTGGAAATGAGCACCGCCGAGCAGAAGGTGGCGGAGCTGACGCGGAGAGGCCGCGAACTGGATGAGCGCGATCAGCAACTGGCCGAGCGTTTGGAGACTCTAGCCGAGGAAGCCGAGGCGGTGGAGGAGGCGGTGCCCGAAGAGGCCTTGCAACTGGCCTTGGCCGAACGCGAACAGCGCGAGCACAGCCTGGGCGCGGTGCGTGACCGGCTCAACGGCCTGACCGAGAAGCTGCGCGAATTGACCCAGCAACAACAGCAAGCCAACGCCGCTTTGCCGGCGCTGCGCGAAGCGCGCTCGGACTGGTTGCTCAAGCACCAGGAGGCGAGGCTGGCGATGGAGCGTTTCGCCGAAGAACTGGCCAGCGCCGGCGCCGACGAAGCCGCGCTGATGGCCGATCTGAGCGAGTCGGTGAAGCCGAACGCGCTGGCCGCCGAGATCGCGCGGCTGGCGCGCGCGCTGGAAGGCCTGGGCGCGGTCAACCTGGCCGCGCTGGAAGAACTGGATGAGGCCCGGAAGCGCGGCGACTACCTGGCCAATCAGTCCGAGGACCTGAATCAGGCGATGGCCACGCTGGAGGAGGCCATCGCCAAGATAGACGGCGAAACCCGCGAGATGCTGCAAGCCACTTACGATGCGGTCAACACCAAGATGCGGGAGTTTTTCCCCACGCTGTTTGGCGGCGGCCGCGCCGAGCTGGTGCTGACCGGCGAGGACTTGCTGGACGCCGGCGTGCAGATCATCGCCCAGCCGCCGGGCAAGAAGAACAGCACAATTCACCTGCTGTCCGGCGGAGAAAAGGCGCTGACTGCGATGAGCCTGGTGTTCTCGCTGTTCTCGCTGAACCCGGCGCCGTTCTGCCTGCTGGACGAGGTGGACGCGCCGCTGGACGACGCCAATACCAGCCGTTTCTGCGATCTGGTCAAGCAGATGTCGGAGCGAACCCAGTTTCTCTATATTTCTCATAACCGCCTGACCATGGAAATGGCCGAACAACTGGTGGGCGTGACCATGCAGGAACAGGGCGTCAGCCGCATTGTGGCGGTGGACATCGTGGAAGCGTTGAAAATGCGGGAAACCGCCTGAGAATCTGCTCAAAGTCTGCGGCGCTTCGTGAAGCTTTGCACGGTGAGTGCAAGCTCAAAATGCTCATGCACCACTTGACCATTGCGCTTTCTCAGCCGCTTTCGCCTTGTCTCACTCTAGCAGGCGAGGCTTTGAACAGGCTCTGAAGGCTCGAGCTGCCCGCAGACTGTTTTCATTAGTTTCGGTTTGACGGCGCGCAAAATGTAGCGCGCGCGCGAATGGCATACTGCGCAGCTTCCCGGCGGCAGCGGCCGCCGGACGATATCATTGCTGGATGAATAGGCATGACCGTAAGCATCAAGCGTTGGGAACCTGAAAACCCTATTTTCTGGCTGCGCCGCGGGCGGCGCATCGCCAATCGCAATCTCTGGCTGTCCATCCTGTCGCTGCACCTGAACTTCAATATCTGGATGATGTGGAGCATGGTGGTGGTCAACCTGCCGGCGGTCGGGTTCGCGCTCAGCAATCAGCAGCAGTTCCTGCTGGTGTCGATTCCGCCGCTGGTCGGCGCCTTGATGAGGCTGTTGTACTCATGGATATGGAGCTGGGTGGGCGGCGGCCTGTGGCTGGGCATTTCCACCTTGCTGCTCTTGCTGCCGGCTTTGGGCGTGGCCACGGTGGTGCAGGATATTTCGACGCCGTTTCCCATGCTGTTGCTGGTGTCCGGCTTGTGCGGCATCGGCGGCGGCGCTAGCGCTTCCCATCTGTCCAATACCAGCTTTTTCTTTCCCAAGGCGGCCAAAGGGCTGGCGATGGGGTTGAACGCGGGGTTGGGAAATCTGGGCGTGTCGGTGGCGCAATTGGCGATCCCGGTGGTGATTCTGCTGCCCTTGTTCGGCGCGGCCGGCGGTCCGCAGATCTGGGGCGTTGGCGGCGCCGTGCACCCGGTGTGGCTGCAGAACGCCGGGTATCTGTGGCTGCCCTTCATCGTCGTCATCGCGCTGGCCTGCTTGCTGTACGCGCATGATCTGCCCAAGCTGCGCATCACGCCGCATGATCAGCTGGACGCGATGCGCGATCCGCACACTTGGTATATCTGCCTGCTGTACATGGGCAGCTACGGCACTTTCCTCGGCTTCGCCGCCGCCTTTCCTCTGCTGGCGCGCAATATGTTCCCGCTGATCGATGTCACGCCCTACGCCTTTATCGGGCCCATGGTCTGCGCCTTGTCGCGGCCGCTGGGCGGCTGGATGGGCGACCACATCGGCGGCGGCATCGCCACCATGCTCAGCAACGGGGTGATGGCGCTGGCCACCGTCGGCGTTTATCTGAGCATGCCTTCCGCCGGCAACGGCGGTTCGTTCTGGCTGTTCCTCGCCATGTTTCAGTTGATTTTCTTCGCCGCGGGCGTGGGCAACGGTTCGTCTTTTCAATTGGCGCCCAAGGTTTTTCTGTTGCAGGCGGGCCAGCGGGCCAAGGCCGCGGGCCTGGACGTTGCGGAAGCCTACGCGCGCGGTGGGCGGCGCGGCGCGTCGGCGATGAATGTCAGTTCGGTGATGGCGGCGTTCGGCGGCTTCGTGATTCCCAAATCCTTCGGCAGCGCGCTGGCCGCCTTCGGTAGTTTCCTGCCGGCTTTCGGCATGTTCTTTGTGTTTTATCTGGTGTCCATGCTGGTGGCCTGGTGGCATTACAGCCGGCCGGGCAGCCGGATGCGCTGCTGAGGCGAAAGATGGGCGCGCGCCCGGTTTGTTGGGCTTTGTTGGCGTCGTTGGCGCTGCATGCCTTGCTATTGTTCGCTTGGCAAGGCCGTCCGCCTCAGCCAAGCGTGGCCGCGTTGACGCTGAGACTGGCGCAGCCCGCGGGCGGACCTGAGCCCGTTATCGCTCAAAATGCGGCCAAGACCGGGAATCAGGCCGGCAACAAGGTTGAAAATAAAGCGGCGGCCAGGCCAAGCTCCAAGCCAAGCGCCCGTTTTGCGGCGCCTCCGCTTTTACCTGAGGCCGGCCTGGCCGGGCCGGCGACAAGCGCCGTTGAGTCCGCCGGCGACAGTGGTGCGAAGAGCGGGGCCGCCGCGCGGTCGGGGGGCGGCGGCACATCGCAGGGCGGCGTGGACAGCGTGGCATTGTACCGCGCGGAATATCTGAACAATCCGCAGCCGGAATACCCGGAACGCTCACGGGAAAACGGCGAGCAGGGTACGGTTTTACTGCGGGTGAGCGTTAGCGCCGCCGGCCGCTCCGGCGAGGTGACGGTGGCCGTCAGCAGCGGTTATCCGCGGCTGGACCGAGCGGCCAAGACCACGGTGGAGCGTTGGCGCTTCGCGCCGGCCAAACGCAATGGCCAGGCGGTGGATTCGGTGTTGATGGTGC
The DNA here is from genome assembly GCF_009936155.1 of Chromobacterium haemolyticum. NCBI lineage: Bacteria > Pseudomonadati > Pseudomonadota > Betaproteobacteria > Neisseriales > Chromobacteriaceae > Chromobacterium > Chromobacterium haemolyticum. Next base: position 664,280 of record NZ_AP019312.1, read on the forward strand.
CGGTGCGTTTTCAAAGCCCTTGAGCCGCGGGCGCGGCCGGAATTGAAAATGCAATGGCGGCGAGGGCGCGGGCCGCATCGCGGGGCCGCGTCTCGCCGCCGGGTAAAGGGCGGTGACGGCTGGAGATGCTAAGCCGTGACTTCTTCCTGCTCCTCCAGCGCCAGGCTGAAGCCTTCGCGCAGGCGGCCCAGTTCCTGGCAGAAGCCGGACAGGTCGTGTTCGCCAAAGCGTTTGAAGGCGATCTGCATATAGTCGATATGAGCGGGGAAGGCCTGATCGAACAGACGTTCGCCGTGCTGGGTCAAGGAAACGAACACGCTGCGGCGATCGTTTGGCTGCATGGTGCGGGTAACCAGACCCTTGTCTTCCAGCCGGTCAATGACGCCGGTCAGCGTCCCTTTGGTGATCAACGTGCGGTCGGACAGCTCCTTGCAATTCATGCCCTTGCTATGGCCCAGGGTGGCGACCACGTCGAATTGCGGCGGAGTCAGGCCCAGCTGACGAATGTGCTGGCTGGCAAACTGTTCGAATGCCTGGTAGGTGCGCGCCAGCTCGTGGACCACCGGAAGGAAACTGGCTTGAGAAGTGTTTTTCATCGATCTATCCCTTGCTTTCCTAAGCAGTGTTTAAGACGATTTGGAATCATTCATTTGCATGAACACGAAATATTCTGGCACGAGATATTTCAGAGCGCCCCTGTCAGAAATGTCATCTGCCGGACCTTTCGGCACTGAAAATGACGTTCCGCTTCCATTTGGCCCGCTTGCGGCGGGCCGATTCGCGACGTACAACGGTTGGCTGGAGCCGTTCTACGCGGTCTGATGGAACCAGCAGGGGCGATTCGGCATCCAATTCAGGTTGAGAACCCGGTTTGAAGCGCCAAATTGCCCGCATCAGCTATCGCCCCGGCTTGATTTACGCTGGCGGCACGGCATTTACGTCTAAATTGCCGCCAAATGATGCGCAAGCTGAGGCTTTCGTTATAATAACCGTGGTCTATCGCCGTTCTCGACTGGCCGAAACGCCAGATTCGAACGGTTTTGTTGCCGAATACTTAAAGGGAGGCTGTCGGCCCGGCTATTGCCGAAAGACGCCGCATCGCGCATTGAGAGATGCGCCGGCGCGCGGCGAGGAGGCTGCCGACGGCTTCGATTATTCGCCTTAATGCGGACTGGCTGATGAGCGAATTACAGATTGGTGTATTGATACTGGGCGGCGCGGTGATCGCTCTGGTGTACGGATTCAATGCTTTTCAGGAATGGCGTTTTCGCAAGAAGACTCGCCAGGCCTTCACGCGCGGCCACGACGACGTGCTGCTGGACGTACCCAAGAACAATGTGCGCGACGGCGTGAAGCAGGACCGGATGGAACCGGTGCTGGTGGACGCCTCGCCGGAGCCGGACGACTACGCCGCCGCTTACTTTGAGCCGCAAATCCCCGTGGAGCAGGCGCGAGCCGAGCCTGACCGGCCGCGCGAGGCGGTCTTCGACGCGGTGCCGGTGGTGGAGGAAGAGGACGAGGCTCCGCAGATGGACTCCGCCGATCACCAGGCGCTGGTGGTGGCGATGCTGGACCCGTCTTTGGATTTCATCGCCGAGGTGGTGTTCCATGCGCCGCACGAGCTGGCGGCGATCCCGCGTTTCAACGTGGGCAAGCGCACCCAATTGATAGGCCGCACGGAAAAAGGCCTGTGGAAGCCGGCCGAAGCCCTGCCTGGAACCCGTTACAAGCAGATCAACGTCAGCATGCAGATGGTGGATCGCAGCGGTGCGGTGACTGAGCAGGAACTGGCCGGTTTCTGCCAACAAGTATCGCGTTTCGCCGAGGAGCACGACGCCGCGGTCAGTTTCCCGCAGCGTCAGCAGAAGCTGGTGGCGGCGCGCGAGCTGGACCGTTTCTGCGCCGACGTGGACGTGCTGATCGGCATCAACATCGTGCCGCAGGGGCCGATAGAAGGCACCCGGCTGCGCAGTTTCGCCGAGGCCGCCGGCCTGCAACTGGAGCCGGACGGCGCTTTCCATTACCTGGCGGACTCCGGCAACACCCTGTATTCGCTGATGGCGGCCGACCAGATGCCGTTCACCTTCCACACGCTGCTGGACAAATCCTTCCCGGCGCTGACTCTGTTGTTCGACGTGCCGCGCGTGGCCGGCGGGGTCGAGGTGTTCGACCGGGCCGTGTATTTCGCGCGCCAGTTGGCGCAGGAGTTCGACGCCCAACTGGTGGACGACAACCGCCGTCCGCTGTCCGACGCCGGCCTGACCCGCATTCGCGACCAATTGCTGCACATCTACGGCAGCATGGACGACCGCGGCATCGCCCCCGGCAGCGTGGCCGCCTTGCGGCTGTTTGCCTGACCGGCCGCAAGCCCCGGTGTCTCTTTGCTGTCCAGCCGCTACACTGGGGTAATCGGCCCGCTCGATAATCTTCCGTTTCCAAGGCCGGCGCCACGCCGGCTTTTTCTGTTTGAGTCCGACTGAACATGACCACCCTCACCCCGCAACAGCGCGTAGCCGAACTGCATCAACTGCTGAACCGCTACGGCCACGAATACTATGTGCTGGACGCGCCCACGGTGCCGGACGCCGAATACGACCGCCTGTTCCGGGAGCTGCAGCAGCTGGAACAGGAGCACCCGGAACTGGCGAGCGCGGATTCGCCTACCCGACGCGTCGGCGGCGCGCCGCTGGACGAGTTCCAGCAAGTGACCCACAGCGTGCCCATGCTGTCGCTGTCCAACGCGTTTTCCGATATGCAACTGAGCGAGCGGGAACTGCGCCATGAGGAACTGCTGCAGTTCGATGAGCGGGTGCGCAAGGGCCTGGACGCCGCGGAGGTGGAGTACGCAACAGAGCCCAAGTTCGACGGCCTGGCGATCTCTTTGCTCTACCGCGACGGCGTGCTGGTCCAGGCTGCGACTCGCGGAGACGGCGTGACGGGCGAAAACGTCACCGAGAACATCCGTACCGTGCGCGCGATTCCGCTGCGTTTGCCGGCAGGGGCCGCCGTGCCCAGCCTGCTGGAAGTGCGCGGCGAAGTGTTGATGCTGAAACAGGACTTCGACAAGCTCAACGCCGAGCAGGCGGCGCGCGGCGACAAGACCTTCGCCAATCCGCGCAACGCCGCCGCTGGCAGCCTGCGTCAGCTGGATTCGCGCATCACTGCTCAGCGCCGCTTGTCTTTCTTCGCCTATTCCATCGCTCAGGTGGCAGGCGCGGACTGGCCGGCCAGCCACAGCGCTGAAATGGCCTGGTTGCGCGAGCTGGGCTTCCCGGTGGTGGCCGAGGATTTGCGGCCGGTGGTGCGCGGCGTGGATGGCTTGATCGCCTATTACGAACAGGTGAGGCAGCGACGTCCCGGCCTGCCTTTCGATATCGACGGCGTGGTGTACAAGGTCAACCAGCGCGCCTTGCAGGATGAACTGGGCTTTGTGTCGCGCGCGCCGCGCTGGGCCATCGCCCACAAGTTTCCGGCCGAGGAGGCGCTGACTCAAGTTGAGGCGATCGAGGAGCAAGTGGGGCGCACCGGCGCCATCACCCCGGTGGCGCGCTTGAAGCCGGTGTTCGTCGGCGGCGTCACCGTCACCAACGCTACCCTGCACAATGAGGACGAGGCGCGGCGCAAGGATGTGCGCGTCGGCGATACCGTGATTGTGCGCCGCGCCGGCGACGTGATCCCCGAGGTGGTGTCCGTGGTGCTGGAGCGCCGGCCAATGCAGCCGGCAGCCGGAGGCGATCTGTTCAGCGCCGGCGAAACGCCGCAATACCCCGCCTATCGTTTGCCGGCGGTCTGTCCGGTCTGCGGCAGCCACGTGGTGCGCGAAGAGGGCGAGGCGGTGGCGCGCTGCTCCGGCGGCTTGTCCTGCCGCGCCCAGCGCAGCCAGGCGATTCAACACTTCGCCGGCCGCCGCATGATGGATATCGACGGTCTTGGCGAACGCTATATCGACAAGCTGGTGGAGTACGACTATGTGCGCGGCGTGGCCGATCTGTATCGGCTGACGCTGGAAGACTTGCTGGAGATGAAGCGCCGCGCCGATGAGGACGAAGGCGTGACTCCGGAAACCGTCAAGGCGGGCAAGGTGGCTAGCAAGTGGGCGGAAAACCTGATCGAGGCGATCGCCGCCAGCCGACGGCCGCCGCTGGCGAGGCTGTTATTCGCGCTGGGCATCCGCCATGTGGGCGAATCCACCGCCAAAACCTTGGCCGATTGGCTGGGGACGATGAGCTTGATCCGCCGTTCGCCGGCGGCCTTGTTCGCGGCGTTGCCGGATATTGGCGGCGTGGTGGCGGAATCGCTGGCAGACTTTTTCGCCGAAGCCAATAACGAAGCCGCGCTGGACGCGTTGTTGAGTCATGTCGCCCCGGCCGACGAGCACGCGCCGTCCCCGCGCCTGGCCGAGCGCCTACAGCCGGCCGTGTTGCTGGCGCGGCTGGACATTACGCGTTTGACCGAGGTGCGCAGCCAGCAATTGGCGGCGCAGATAGACGGCCTGGCCGCCTTGGCCGAACGCGAGCGGCGCGCGCTGCTGGATCTGGAGTTGCCGGCCGAGGTGATCAACGCGCTGGCCGACTGGCTTGATTTGCCGGGCAAGCGCGACAGCCTGCGCGCGCTGGCCGCCTTGGTTGACGAGATCCTGGCGGCGCTGCCGGCGCAAGCCGCGGCGGCTGGGGTGCTGGAAGGCAAGACCCTGGTGCTGACCGGCACGCTGCCGACCTTGAGCCGGGATCAGGCCAAGGAGTTGATAGAAGCCGCCGGCGGCAAGGTATCCGGCAGCGTCTCCAAGAAAACCCATTACGTCGTCGCGGGAGCGGAGGCCGGCAGCAAGCTGGCCAAGGCGGAAGAACTGGGCGTGGCGATTGTGGACGAAGCCGGCTTGCAAGCCTTGCTGGCCGGAAAGTAAGCCAAGGAGCGGATATGGCGGACCAAGCCTTTGAACAAGGCAATCAATTCGCGGCGGAAGGCCGCTGGCGCGAGGCGGAGCAGGCGTTTGATCAATGTCTGAGGCGGAACGCCAAGGATTGGCAGGCGCTGGCCAACCGCGCCAACGCCCGCCTGCGCCAAGGCGACAGCGCGCGCGCGCTGGACGACTACCTGGCCGCCGCCGCGCTCAATCCGCAGTCCGTCAACATCAAATGCAATCTGGCTGTGCTGCTCAAGGAATTGGGCGAATTGGAGCTGGCGGAGGCGCTGTTGCGCGAGGCGCTGGCGGCGGAGCCCGAGCATGTGGACGCTTGGAGCAACCTGGGCGTGGTTTTGCAGCACCGCTTGCAATATCAGGAAGCCATCGCCTGCCATTTGCGCGCCATCGAGCTGGCCGGAGTCAGTCCGGCGCGATGCAACAACCTGGGCTATGCCTGCACCTGCGCCTTATTGCTGGACGACGCCATCGCTGTGCTGCAAGGCGGTCTGGAACTGGACCCGGACGACGCCAATCTGCGTTTCAGCCTGTCCATCGCGCTATTGCTGGCCGGCCGCTACGCCGAGGCCTGGCCGTATTACGAGGCGCGCTGGGAGGCCATTCTGCAGCCGCGCCACCACGATCGGCGCTGGCAAGGCCAAGCGCTGGGCGCATCCACCTTGCTGCTCTGGGCGGAACAGGGCTTGGGCGACGGCCTCCAGATGGCGCGTTTCCTGCCGCGGTTGCGAGCCGAGCACCCGAGGGCGCGCCTGCTATTGGCCTGCCCCAAAACCTTCCACCGCCTGTTCGCTCAATTCGATGGCGTGGAATTGTTGGAGCCGGAGGCCGCGCCGGTGTTCGATTGCCAACTGCCGCTGATGTCCTTGCCGGGCGTGTTGGGCATCACCTTGGACAATCTGCCCGCTCAGCCTTATCTGGCGGCGGTGCCGGCGGCAAGCATCCCGCCGTGCCGCGGCGGCCGGCCGCGCGTCGGCGTGGTGTGGGAGAGCGGACAATGGGGCGTGGGCAAGGCCGATCATTGGCGTCGCCACAAATCGGTGCCGCCGGAAGAGTTCGCCGCGCTGTGCCGGCTGCCCGGCATTGATTTTGTGTCCCTGCAGCAGGGCGAGCCGCCTTCGGCTTTGCAAGCTTTGTTGGCCACGCCGGCCTTGAGCGATTTCGCCGACACCGCCGCCTGGGTGGCGGAGCTGGATCTGGTGATCACCGTGGACACCGCCGTCGCCCACCTGGCCGGGGCGATGGGCAAGCCGGTGTGGGTGTTGATGCGCGCGGAAAGCGCGCCCTTCTTCCTGGCCGCCGGCGAGCGAGCCCCGTGGTACGACTCGATGCGGGTCTGGCGTCAGGCGGAAGCCGGCGTTTGGGGGCCGGTGCTGGAAAACGCGGCTCAGGCGCTGGCGCGGCGTTTTGCCGCCGGTTTGTGAGGCCGGGACTTTCACCCGCGGGCCGGGGCGCGGTAGAATGCGCGCCTGTCAACGCTTGTTAACGAGAATGGGCATGAAAAAAATCACGAAAGCGGTCTTTCCCGTCGCCGGCCTGGGCACCCGCTTCCTGCCGGCCACCAAGGCCAGCCCCAAGGAAATGCTGCCGGTGGTGGACAAACCGCTGATCCAGTACGCGGTGGAAGAGGCGATTGCCGCGGGCATGACCGAGTTGATTTTCATCACCGGCCGCAACAAGCGTTCGATTGAAGACCATTTCGACAAGGCTTACGAGCTGGAAACCGAACTGGAAAACAAGAATAAGCAGAAGCTGCTGGAAACCGTTCAGGGCATTATTCCGCCGTCGGTGTCTTGCATCTTCATCCGTCAGACCGAGGCGCTTGGTTTGGGCCACGCGGTGCTGTGCGCGCGGCCGGTGGTGGGTAACGAGCCGTTCGCGGTGATCCTGGCCGACGACCTGATTGAAGGCGCGCCGGGCGCGATGGAGCAGATGGTCAAGCTGTTCGACGAAACCCATGCTTCGGTGCTGGGAGTGGAAACCGTGGCACCGGAAGAAACCAGTTCCTACGGCATCGTCAAGGTGGCGCCGGACGCGCGCGGCCATCAGCAAGTCGAGCACATTGTGGAAAAGCCGCGTCCGGAAGTGGCGCCGTCCAATCTGGCGGTGGTGGGCCGTTACATCCTGACCCCGCGCATCTTCGACAAGCTGGTCAACACCACGGCCGGCGCTGGCGGCGAAATCCAGCTGACCGACGGCATCGCGGCGCTGATGAAGGACGAGCCGGTGTTGGCGCTGCCGTTCAAGGGCGTGCGTTACGACTGCGGCTCCAAGCTGGGCTATCTTAAAGCCACGGTCAATTACGGTTTGCAGCATCATGAGGTGGGCGTCGAGTTCGCAGCCTATCTGCGCTCGCTGGCCAAGAACTAATCGTTTTTTCAATCACGCCGCTCCTGTTTTTTTGATGATATGGGCAAGAGCGGCGTTTGCGTGTGTGAATCAAGGAGTCATCATGCCCAATATTGCCGAGGCCCGTGGCCTGATCAACAGCTCCGACGTGCTGTTTACCGCCGAGGAAGTCAGCGCGGCCGTTGACCGCATGGCGGTGGAAATCACCGAGGAACTGGGCGAAACCTATCCGCTGGTCTTGTCCGTGATGGGCGGCGCCGTGGTGTTTACCGGCCAGTTGCTGCCGCGCCTGGCTTTCCCGCTGGACTTTGACTACGTTCACGTGTCTCGCTACGGCGACAAGACCCAGGGCGGCGAGCTGGTGTGGAAACAAGCGCCCAAGGAAGACGTGCGCGACCGCGTGGTGCTGGTGCTGGACGATATCCTGGACGAAGGCCACACCATGGCGGCGATCCGCGACAAAGTGATGGCCATGGGCGCCAAGGCCTTCTACAGCGGCGTGTTCGCCAACAAGCTGATCAGCAAGGAAAAGCCGATGCTGGCGGACTTCGTCGGCCTGGACGTGCCGGACCGCTACGTGTTCGGTTACGGCATGGACGTGCGCGGCGCCTGGCGCAATCTGCCGGCGATCTACGCGTTGAAATAAGCGCGGCCAGATCGCGAAAAACCCCCGGCTCGCACAAGCAAGCCGGGGGTTTTTATTTTTGGACTTGGTCTCAGAGTCTGTTCAAAGTTTCGCGAACTAGGGCGAGACAAGGCGAAAACCGCTGAGGAAGCGGAATGGTTGGGTGCATGAGCATTTTGAGCTTGTACTCACCGTGCAACGCTTCACGAAGCGCAGCAGACTTTGAACAAGTTCTCAGGCCCCGGCAGCCAGTGCCGCGGGCTTTTGTGCCTGCGCCAAGGCGGCGTTGACCTGCCAGTCGTTGCCGTTGCGCTGCAAACGCACTGGCCAGCGGTAGACCGCCAGCAGCCGCTCCGGCGTCAGCACCTGTTCCGGCGCGCCGGCCACCACCAGCCGGCCCTGTTCCAGCAAGGCCACGTGGTCGGCGTAGCTGGCGGCCAGCGCCAGATCGTGCAGCACCTGCACCACGGTGCGGCCCTGGCGGGACAGCTCCAGCAGCAGTTGTTGCAAGCGGTGCTGGTGGCGCAGGTCCAGGTGATTGGTGGGCTCGTCCAGCAGCAGCACCGGCGCTTGCTGCGCCAAGGCGCGGGCGATGGCCGCGCGCTGGCGTTCGCCGCCGGATAATTGATCCAACCGTTTGTCGGCGTAATCATCCAGCTCCACCGTGCCCAGGGCATCCGCCACCGCGCTTTTGTCCTCAACCCGCGGACGAGAGAAAGCGCCGAGGTAGGGCACGCGGCCCAGCATTACGAACTCGCGCACCGTCAGCGGAATGCCGGAGGGAATGTGCTGCGGCACCCAGGCGATGCGGCGGGCGCGCACCGACGGCTCCATGCGGCCGACGCACTGGCCGGCCAGGCGCACCGCGCCGGCGCTGGGCGTGTCCAGGCCGGCCAGCAGCCGCATCAAGGTGGTTTTGCCGGCGCCGTTGGGGCCTAGCAGCGCGCTGACCCGGCCGGTGGGCAAATCCAGGTTGATGTCGTCCAGAATCCGCTTGCCGCCGATGTCGCAGGCCAGCTGGCGCACGCACAGGGTTGTGGTTTCAGCCATTGATCAGACTCCTTTGTTGTCGCCGGAACAGCCATACGAAGAACGGCGGGCCGGCGAATGCCGCCATCAGGCCCACAGGCAGATCAATGGGCCAGGCGATGGTGCGCGCCAGCGTGTCCACCGCCAGCAGGAACAAGGCACCGGCCCAGGCCGACAGTAGGATCAGCCTGCGGCGGCAGCCGCCCATCAGCAGGGCCAGCGCGTTGGGGATCATCATGCCGACGAAGCCGATCACTCCGGACAGCGCCACCGCGCCGCCGGTGGCCAGCGCCGCGCCAACGGCGGTGAGCCGGCGGGTGCGACGCACGTCGATGCCCAGGGATTGGGCGGCGTCTTCGCCCAGCAGTAGGCAGTCCAGATCGCGGCCCACCGCGATCAGGATCAGCAAGCCCAGGGCGGCTACGCCCAGGCAGGCCAGCAGCCGTTCCGACGAAGCGGAGGACAGATTGCCGGCCAGCCAGCTGGTGGCGGCGCGCAGGGTCAGGTCGTCGGACATGAAAATCATCAGGCTGGTGACCGCGCCGCAGAAGGCGCCCACCACCAAGCCCATCAACAGCAGACCGGCCAGGCCGCCGCGGACCAGCCGCGACAGCAACAGGATCAGCCAGGTGGCCAGCAGGCCGCCGCCAAAGGCGGCCAGCGGCAAGGACAGGCCGGCGGCGCCGATGGCCAGCATGCTGACCACGGCCAGCGCCGCGCCGCTGGAGGTGCCGATCAGGCCGGGGTCGGCCAGCGGATTGCGGAACAGCGCCTGCAAGGCCGCGCCGCTGGCGGCCAGCGCCGCGCCCACGCCCAGCGCCGCGGCGATGCGAGGCAGCCGCAGCTGGGTCAGCAGCGGATCGCTGAAGTCCGGCCAGGCCAGGCCGTTGCCGCCGCTGGACAAGGCCAGCAAGGGCAACAGCAGGCTGGCGGCGATCAGGCCCAGCAGCAGCCAGCGGCCGCGATTGGGCGCGGCGGCGTCTATGGTCAGCGCGCTCACATCTTCACCATCTGCTCGACCACCGCCGGGCTGTTCAGGCCCACCATCATCGAGTCCTTGGCCGGCAGCAGGTAGATGCGGCCTTGTTTTCCGGCCGGCGTGGAAGCGATTTCCGGCCGTTTGGAGAAGGCTTCCTTGCCGCCGTGCACCGCACCGGTGTGGCTGCCCAGAATGATCACGTCCGGCCGCAGGCTCTGCCAGGCGTCGCGCGCCATCGGCTTGAAGCCGGACAGCTGGCTGGCGACGTTGACGCCGCCGGCGGCGCGGATCAGGGTGTCGGCGGCGGTGTCGCGGCCGGCCACCAGTTGGCCGTCATAGCTGACCAAGTAGCGCACGCCGCGCGCCGGGCGCGGCGTCATCTCGCGCTGCCAGCGGCTGGCCAGTTGCTGGGCGTGGGCGTCGCGGCCCAAGAGTTGCCCCACTTTGCGGATCGCGTCGGCGAAATCCGCGCCGTCCTCGCGGCGCGTCACTTCCTCGGCGCGCACCTGCAATTGGCGCAGCTGGGCCCACACCGTGGGCGGTTGCGCCTCGGCGCTGCCCAACACCAGGGTGGGTTTGAGCCGGGCGATGGTTTCGGCGTTCAGCGCGCGGGAGAAACCCACCACTTGCGCCTGGGCCAAAGCCGGCGCTTTGCTGGAACGGTCGCGGCCGACGACTTCCTTGCCGGCGTCCAGCGCCACTACGATATCGGCGATGTCGGGGGTCATCACCACGATGCGTTGCGTGGGAAGCCTCGAAACACCTGCTGTGCGGTTCGATAGCTGCGTTGCTCCGTGCTCGCTCCCTCGCTGTACCGTTTGTACTATCTCGGTCGCTGCGCGCGGTGCGCCTTGCTCTCGAACGGCTCGCGACGGTTTTTCGAGGTTCCCTGCCCAGACGGGCAAAGCGGCAGCCAGGCCCAGCAGGGCGGCGAAGGCGAATTTAGGCGACATCGGCGCGCTCCAGTGCCGGCAGTTCGCCCAGCAGCTTGATCCATTCCACGCGTTCCGCTTGGCCTGGCTTGCGTTCGCCAAAGAAAGTGGCCAGCGACAGGCCCTGGTCGTCGAACAGTTCCAGCGAGGTCACCACGCCGTGGTCGCCCGGCTTGCGGGTGACCCAAGCCTCGGCAATCAGATCGGTGCGCAGATGCAGGTTGAAGTGAGAGTCCAGCACATTGAGCCAGTTGCCGACGATCTGCACATTGCGCACCGGGCCGGTGTGGATCTGGATCATGCCGCGGTTGCCGGCGAATACCATGATGGGGGCTTCGATATGGGCGGCGCGGCGCAGCAATTGCTCCACCGCTTCCGGCAGCACGCGCCAGGCCTGGCCTTCAGGCGCCAGGCGAAAGCCTTGTTGACGGGACACGCCCCAGCGGCGCAGGAAGGGGTGGAAGGCGTGCACGTCTTTAAGGCTCCGCCACTCCTGCTGGAAGCCTGCCTTGTCGATGGCCTCGTCGTCCAGCTCCGCCGCTTCGGCTTCCGGCGGATCTACGCGCAGCACGGTCTTGGGCGCGGCGAAGCTCTCCACCAGGCGCTGATAGGCGGCCACGTCGCTATTGGCGGTCAGATAGATTTTGTGCACCGCTTCGCCGAAGCGGTCGAAGAATTGCAGGCTGCGCTGTTCGCCGCGCGCGCCGGCCGTGGTGACCGCGAAGGCGTGCTGCCAATGGAACAGGAAAATGCGCAGGTCGATGACCGGGTTGATGGCCAGGCCGATCTTGCCGTCGATCTGCACATTGCGGTAATCGCCGGTGGTTTCATGCACGCAAGCGTGATTGCGCGTTAGCGCCATCACCGGGCCCAGGTGGCCGATCTGGCTCAAGATGTCGTTCCAATGCGGCCGCAGGGCCTGGCTCGCCGGATCGGCGGCCACCAGCTCGGCTTCGCTGACGCCCAGCGCGTCGGCGGCGTCGCGCGCGCGCAGTTTCGGCTGGCTGGCTTTCAGGATTTGGAAGCGATCCCACAGCTGGCTGAAGTCGGTCATATTCGGGTTCTCCTTGGAGCGATCAAAGGCGGGCGCCCGCCAAGGGGCGGGCGCTCGCGGTCAGAAGGTGTATTCGACGCTGGCGCTGACGTTGCGGCCAGGCTGAGTGAACAGGTCCAGCGTGCGGTCGCTGCTGGACTTGCCGCGCACATCGGCGGCTTTCCAGTATTTCTGGTCGAAGACGTTGAACACGCCGGCGCGCAGCACCGTGTTCTTGGCTGGTTTCCAGTAAGCGGTCAGGTCCAGCACCGCGTAGCCGGGCGCTTTGAACGGGGTGGTGCTTTGGCCGCGTGCTTCTTCAGGACGCAGGTTGGGAAGGCGAGTATTGGCGCGGGCCAGTTTCAGCAAGGCCTCGCCGCCGAAGTTCGCCTGGTCATAGCGCAGGCCCAGCGTGGCGTTCAGCGGGCTGATGCTGGCTAAGGGCTCGTTCGTTTGCTTGTTCTGGCCATGGGTGTAGGCGATGGAGGCCATCGCGCGCCAGCTCGGCGCGAATCGCCAGGCGGCGCGGCCTTCCACGCCCTTGATATCGACTTTGCCGACATTCTGGTACTGGTAGGTGTCAAAGCCATCAATCATGCCCAGTCCAACTCGATCAATGAAGTCCTGGTAGCGGTTGGCATAGGCGGTGACGCCGAAGTCAAAGTCCGTCCACTGGCCCTTAAGTCCCAGTTCAACGCCGCGACTGGTTTCCGATTTCAGGTTGGGATTGGGAATGACCTGGTATTTGTAGCTGCCAGCTGTATTGGAGAAAGCCATATTGGCATCATCGAACGGCGGCGCGCGGAAGCCGGAGGAGAACTGCAGGAAGCCGGTGTAATGATCGGCGAAGGGCAGGCTCAGGCCCAGCTTGGGCGAGAAGGCGCCGTCCTTGAAGGTGGGCACCTGATAGTTGTTGGGGTTGCCGTTGGCGAAGGCCTGGTCCGGCTGCGGCGTCATCTTGTAGTGATCCCAGCGCAGCGACGGCGAGGCCACCAGGCCGTTGCCGAACTTGATCTCATCCTGGACAAACAGGCCGATGCGCTCGGAACGGCTGTCCGGGAAGGTCTTGTTGGGGAAGGTATCGGTTCCCACGACATTGCTGCTGCTGCCATTTGTGTTGAACAAGGTCTTCATTCGCGGCCGGCTGGTGTCGCTGCGGCTCAAGTCCGCGCCCCACAGCAGCTGGTGCTCGGCGGAGAGGGCCTGGAAGTTGTGCTCGGCCTCCAGGGTCAGGCCGTAGCTATCCTGAGTGAAGCCGTAGTCGGAGAAGATGCGCTGGCCGTTGCTGCGCCATTCGGTGTTGGTGTCCGCGTTGTCCAGCTTCTGGTAATAGGCTTTCACCGCCAGGCGGTCGAAGGCGCCCAGCTGTTTACCCTCCCAGGCCAGCGACACACGGTCGCGCTGGGTTCTGTCCTCTGATTCATTTTTGCGTACCGTCGAGGTCAAGGTGTTCAGCAGATTGGTATTGGCATCGCGCCGATAGTGTTCCAGCGTCAGCTCCAGCCGCTGATTGGCGGCAGGCTTGAAGCCCAGCTTGGCCAGCACGTTGTCGCTGTCCCAGCTTTGCGGATTGGGCTTGGTGCGCAGCGTGCCGCTGCTGTCGTTATTGCCCTGATTATCGGTTTCATGGCCGTTGCGGTGGGTGTAGAGCACCATCAGATCGCTGCGCTCGCCCTTGATGCCCACGCCGGCGCTGCTGCCCCAGCCGTTGTCGGCGGTGCCGCCAAAGCCCTTGACGCTGCCGCCCACGCCTTGCTCCTCCGGGACGAAATCGTCCACGGTCTTGGTGCGGTAGCCCACCACGCCGCCGATGGCGTCGGAGCCGTACAGGCTGGAGGTGGGGCCCTTGACGATGTCGATGGCGCGCAGGGTTTCCAGTTCCACGTAGTCGCGGCCGGAAACGGCGCCGTTATTGCTGCCGCCGCCGGCATAGGACTCCGGCAGGCGGATGCCGTCGATCAGCATCAGGATGCGGTTGCCGTCTATGCCGCGGATGGTGTAGCCGGCGTTGCCGCGGCGCGCCGGATCGGTGGCCACTTCCACGCCGGGTTCGTATTTGACCGCGTCGGCGATGTCGCGCACCAGTTGATCGTCCAGTTTGTGGCGCGAGATCACGCTGGCGTTGGGGGCGGTTTCCGCCAGCGGTTTGCTGCTGCGGTGAGCGGTGACCTGAACGGTCTCCAGTTCCGCCGGCGTTGCCGCCAGCGCGGGCCAGGCTGCGGCCAGGCTCAAAACCAAGGGGGTGGCGCGAAATATGGCCATGGAAACTCCAAACTTCCTAAGGTTGGGTGCTTCCGCTGGCTGGCTGATTTTGGCTGGCTTGCGGTGTGTGTGGTCTGGGACCTATTTGATCAGGATGAGCTTGCCGTTGCGGGTCAACTGCAAGCGGTACATCTCGCCCTGATGTTCGATCAGGATTTCCTTGCCTTTGGCGAACAGCTCGCAGCTGCGCAGCACTGGCGACAGGCTGGCAGCGCCGGTTCCGGAGCCGGACTTGGAGGCGGTGTGGGCTTGCATGAATTTATCCATAGCCAAATGGTAACGATTCTCATTATCGAATTCAAGCTGGACAAGGCCGCGAGGCGAACGAAAAGGGCGGGCCTGTGGCGCGGGGGTCACAAAACGGCATGGCCGAGCCGGCGCAGGCCGGGGATAATGGCGGTTTTGCGCGGAGAGGCGGATGGAACTGAACGCTTTGATCAAGCCCTTGCCCTGCCCGGCGGGCGCGCCGCAGGCTTTGCGGCTGTACCGCGTGGGGCTGGATGTGGATTGGCCGGTGGACGAGGCGCTGCTGGCGGGCTTGAGTCAGGACGAGCGCAAGCGTTGCCTGCGCTATCTGCGTACCATCAATCAGCTGCAGTTCGCTCTGACCCGGCTGGCTTTGCGGCGGCTGTTGGCGCAAGAGACCGGCCTGGCGCCGGACGCGCTGGTGTTTGAGCTGGGAGAACACGGCAAGCCAGTCTTGGCTTGGCCTGGAGCGCCTGTCTTCAATGTGTCTCACTCCGGCGCTTACGCACTGATCGCCATCGCGCGCGGCGGGCAAGTGGGGGTGGACATCGAAACGGTGCAGCCCATGCGCGACGTGCCGGCGCTGGCGGAGCAGACCCTGCTGCCGGGGGAGCTGGAGCTATGTGGGCACGGCCGGGACGTGGGGGCTTTCTTTCAGTTGTGGACCATCAAGGAGGCGGTGCTGAAAGCCTGGGGGGTGGGTATTGCCCAGCATCTGTCCGCGTTCGAGGCCTTGGAACTGACGAACAAGGAGCTGCCGTTGCGGATGGCCGCGCCTGAGCGCTGGCCGGCGACAAGAGCCTGGGCGCTGGAGGCACCGGAGGGGTATAGGGCGACGCTGGCTTGGGCGGAAGGGTAAGGCGGGGCGGCCGGATGGCCGCCTGGCGGAAACAACAAAAAGCCCGTCATGTTGCCATGACGGGCTTTTTGAGAAAGCTGGCGTCCCCACGGGGAATCGAACCCCGGCTACCGCCGTGAAAGGGCGGTGTTCTAACCGCTAAACTATAGGGACTTAAATTGTGGCGCACCCGGAGCGATTCGAACGCCCGACCCTCTGGTTCGTAGCCAGATACTCTATCCAACTGAGCTACGGGTGCTAGTGGCGTCCCCACGGGGAATCGAACCCCGGCTACCGCCGTGAAAGGGCGGTGTTCTAACCGCTAAACTATAGGGACACTAAGTTGTGGCGCACCCGGAGCGATTCGAACGCCCGACCCTCTGGTTCGTAGCCAGATACTCTATCCAACTGAGCTACGGGTGCGCTGTTTCGCGAGACGTTGTGTCTTGCGAGAAGCGGAATAATATAGATCCGGCTTTTGAGCGTCAAGGACTTTTGAAAAAAATTTCACATGGCCGCGAGCGGGCGGATTCAGGATGTCGCTTCATGCCAACATGCTAAGTCCGATCTTCCGGCCAAAGCCCCTTCTCGGGGCTTTGGTCATTTATCAGGCTCAGGCCAATTCCAGCATCTGCATCGTAGTCTGATGCAAGCCGCGAGCGAAGGGTTCCAGCAGGCAATACACCTGCTCGCATTCCAGCGTGTCTAGCTTGGATTGCTCCAGCATCGCCGCCAGCGCAGACAAGGCGGTGCTGACTTGATTGAATTCCAGGCTGAGCAGATGAAGGCTGTGATCGAAGTGTTCGCAGTACTCGTCGAGTTGCCGCAATAGCGGGTCAATGGGGTGGAGCGTGGCATCCTGTTGACGCAAGTTTTTCAGCTGGAGCAGCAAGGTGGATAGCGATGGGATGTGGTGGGAATGGGATTGAACGGGGCTAGTCATGGTGATGACTCCTTACTGAGCATTAAACCTGCCCCTTCGCTGCCAAGCGTGGAGACAGGCGCGTGGCAGGGTTGGCAGACCGGCAGTAAGGACCCGGCGCGTGCAAGCACGCCCCCACCACGGCCAGCCTTAGCGTAAGACTTACCCTGTGGTGTGCAACGGACGTAAAAATGCCGCGTGCGGCGGCTGTCCGCCTTACTGGTTCGGGCTGCCAAGCCCGGTGCTGAAGTACAGCACGGCGGGATTATCACGCGCTTGCGGCGGGGTGGCAAGGGGCGGGCGTCCGCCATGGAGGCGACGCGAGGCCGGGCGCGTTTGCGCTCGGCCTCGCGTCGGACGGCTGCGGTTCAGGCGGGTTCCGGCATGGCGGCTGCGTGGCTGGACAGCGCGTCGGCGAGTTCGCTGTTGAGATGGGCGAGCACGGCGTCCCGGGCGCTGGCGATGAAGAAGTGGTCGCCGTCGAACCAGTGGACGCGCGAGGGCGAGGCGGTTTCCCGTTGCCAACCTTCGGTTTGTTCCGGCAGGCGTTGACGGTCGTTGCGCCCGGCCAGCACGGTGATGGGCAGGGAGAGCGGCGGGGCCGGCTGGTAGCGATAGGTTTCCACCAGTTCGAAATCGGTGCGCAGCGTGGGCAACAGCAGGTCCATCATTTCCCGGTTGGCCAGGATCTCCGCGGGCGTGCCGTTGTAGTCGCGCAGCGCGTCGATGAAGCCGTCGTCGTCCATCCGGTGCAGCATGCGCGGCGGCTGGCGGTGTTGCGGCGCGTCGCAGCCGGACACGATCAGCTGCTGCGGCAGCGGCCGGCCTTGGGCGCGCAGTAGCCGCGTCAATTCGAAGGCGATCAGCCCGCCCATGCTGTGGCCGAAGAAGACGAAGGGCGGGGCGTCGTCCAGCGGGAGCTCCCGCGCCAGCGCGTCCACCAGCGGCGGCAGCGCCTTGAAGCCGGCTTCGCGGAAGCGGGCGGCGCGGCCGGGCAGTTGCGCGGCGCAGACTTCCACTTCGGGAGGCAGGCGGCCTTGCCAGCCGGCATAGGCGCCGGCATGGCCGCCGGCGTAGGGAAAGCAGTACAGGCGCAGCCGCGGCGGCTGGCTGCTGGGCTGACGCTGGAGCCAGGGTGAGGGGTGCATCGATTCAGTCTCCTGTTTGCAGTGAAGGGTTGGGGCGGAGCTTCGCCGGGCCTGAGCCGCCGGGCGCGCCGATGGCGCGCAGCCGGGGGCTGCACAGCGCCAGCACGGCGACGCCGATCAGCAGCAGGCCAGCGCCGGCGAACAAGGCGCGCACCGGCGCGGACGCCAGGCTCACGCCGGCCAGCGTGGTGGACAAGGGCGTGACCGCCGCCATCATGAACATTAAAAAACTCATGACCCGGCCGCGCATTTCCGCCGGAATGCGGGCCTGGATCCAGGCCATCAGACGAACTTGAACCAGGCCGCCCAAGAGGCCGATCAGGAACATCATCGCGCAACTGGCGGCAAACGCGGGGGACAGACCCAGGCCGATGATCAGCGCGCCCATCAGGGCGTCGGCGCAGAATACCATCCATCCCAGCCGGCCCAGGGCCTTGAGCGGCAGCAGACTGAGCAGGGCCATGCCCAGCAGGCTGCCGGCGCCTTGCGCGGACAGCAGGGTGCCGAAGTGGCCGGCGTCCAGGCCCATCGCGGTTTTGACCAGCAGCGGCAGGCCGATCTGGATAGGGCCGGCGGTCAGGAAGGCGATCACCGCCCAGTAGAAGAACAGCGCGCGAAGGGTGGCGTCGCCCCAGGTCCAGGCGGCGCCGCGGCGGATGGCGCGCAGTATGCCGGCGGCCGATTGCGCCGATTGCGCCGATGGCGCCTGTGCGGCGGCGCGCGGCCGCAGGCGGCTGAGCATCAGGCCGGCGCTCAGGAAGCAGGCGGCGCCCAGCAGGAAGGCGAGGCCCAGGCCGCCGCCGGCGCGGACGCCGGGCAGGGCTATCAGCGCGCCGGCCAGCATGGGGCCGGTCAGCAAGGTGAGCTGGTTGACCGCCATGAACACGGAGTTGGCCTGTTGCAGCTTTTCTTCCGGCACGGTGTTGGGCAGCAGCGCGGCGGCCGACGGCCCGGTGAAGGCGGCGACCACGCCCATCGCCGCGGCGAAGGGGTAGAGCCAGGCCAGCGGCAGGCCGCCGCGGTAGGCTGCGTAGCCGAGCAGGGCCAGCAGCGCCGCGCAGCACAGCAGCGAGCACTGAAACACCCGCCGCGGCGAGTACCGGTCCGCCACCGCGCCGCCGACGATGATGAACACCGCGCGCGGCAGCTCCATGGCGGTGACGATCAGGCCGAGGGCGAGGCCGTCGCCGCCCCGTTGCAGCACCAGCCAGGGCAGGGCGATCAGCGCGGTCTGCTGGCCCAGGATGGCGCAGAACCAGGCGGCGGAGAGCCAGAGAAAGCGCCGGTCGCGCCAGAGCGCCGGCTGGACGGGCATGGGCTTAGACATGGCGGGCCCTCATCGCGTGTTCCAGGCTCTCCGCCAGGCTGGCCGCATGCGGCTCGCGCAGCATGTCGGCGTGTTCGCCGGCGGCGCGGAACACTTGGACCGGGCCGGCGGCGTAGTCGGACCAGCCCAGGTCGGCCGGTCCGGCCGTAGCGGCGGCCAGGCCGTCGGTGACCCACACCGCCACCGGGCAGAGCGCGGGCCGAGGCTGGTGGCCGCGCAGGCTGAGCAGGTTGGCGCGGTAGACGTCGAACATGGCTTCCACCCGGCGCGGGTCCATGCCTTGCGGGAACAGGCCGGAGTCTTGCACCCGCCGGCTCAGCAGCGCGAAGCGGCCGGCTCGGTCCAGCGGACGCAGCATGTCTTCCGAGACGGCCAGCGCTTTGCCGGTGGCGATTTCCACGGTGCGGCTCATATAGTGCAGCAGCCCGGCCTCGTCCTGGGGCAGTTCGCTCAGGAAGCCGGCGTCCGGGCGCGGCGGCGCGTCCAGCGCCGCCAGCAGGCTGACTTCGGCGCCGGCCTCGACCAACCGCCGCGCCAGTTCCGCCGCCACCGCCGCGCCGAAGGAGTGGCCGGCTAGGATCAACGGTCCGGACAGGCCGGCTTGCAGCACCGCTGCGGCGTAGCGCGCGGCCATGGCCGCCACGCTGTCGTCGGACGCGACGGCCGGGTCCAGCCCCGCCGCTTGCAGGCCGTAGACGCGCCAGCGCGGCGACAGCCGCTCCACCAGCTTCTGATAGCCGATGATCTGGCCGGAGCCGTCGTGGACCAACAGCAAGGTGGCGTCGTCGCCGTCCGTGCGTATCGGCACCAGCACCGACGGCGCGGCGGCTTGGCCGGCCTCCTGAACCAGCCGGGCGAACTCGGCGACGGTGCCGGAGGTGAACAGCGAGGCCAGCGGCAGCTCCACGCCCAGTTCCTCGCGGACGCGGGACAGCAGTTGCAGCGTGAGCAGCGAGTGGCCGCCCATGTCGAAGAAGCTGTCGTCCACGCCTATGCTCGGCAGGCCCAGGGTGGCGGCGAACAGCGCGGCCAGTTGTTCTTCCAGCGGGGTGCTCGGCGCGCGGTAGGCGCGCGCGGCCAGTTCCGGCGCCGGCAGCGCGCGGCGGTCCAGCTTGCCGTTGGGCGTTTGCGGCAGGGCTGGAAGGCTGACCCAGGCGCTGGGAATCATGTATTCCGGCAATTGCTCCGCCAGCGCGCTGCGCAGCGCGGCGGTGTCGATCTCGCCGTCCGTCGGCACCAGATAGCCCACCAGCCGCGCGGCGGCGGGCGGCGCGTGGTGCAAGGCCACCGCGGCGGCGGCGATGCCGGGCTGCGCGCTGAGCGCGGCTTCGATCTCGCCGGTTTCGATGCGGTAGCCGCGCAGCTTCAGCTGTTGGTCGCCGCGACCCAGATATTCGATGCGGCCGTCGGCCAGCCAGCGGGCGCGGTCGCCGGTGCGGTAGATCCGCTCGCCGTCCCGGAAGGGGTTGGGGAGAAAGCGTTCCGCGGTCAGCCGCGGGCGGCGCAGATAGCCGCGGGCGACGCCGGGGCCGGCGAGATAGAGTTCGCCGGCCAGGCCGGGCGCCGTCGGCTGCAGCGCCTCGTCCAGGATGTAGGCGCGGTAGCCGGGGATGGCGCGGCCGATGTCGATGGCTTGGCCGTCGCGCGCGACGATTTCCGTCGCGGTGCCCCAGACGGTGGCCTCGGTGGGGCCGTATTCGTTGTAGAAGCGCCGGCCCTCGCCTATCAGGTCGCCGGCCGTTACCGCTTCGCCGCCGAACAGCACCGCGCGCAGCGATCCGCCCCAGCCGGCGGGCTGGGCTTGCGCCACGGTCCGGTACAGCGAGGGCAGGCTGAGCCAGACGTCGGCCCGCTCGCGTTCCACCAGGCCGGCCAGGTAGCCGGGTTCCAACTGGCCGCCGGCGCGGCTGACGATCAGCCGGCCGCCGCAGGCCAGCGACCAGAACAGCAGCGCCACCGAGCTATCGAAGGAGAAGGAGGGCAGCAGCAGGAAGGCGGTGCCCGGGCGCGACAGCTCCGCAGGATAGAAGGCAAGCCGGGCCGCCGTGGAGGCGTGGAGATTGCCGTGCTGGATCGCCACGCCCTTGGGGGCGCCGGTGGAACCCGAGGTGTAGATCAGGTAGGCGGGGTGGCTGGGCCGCAGCGGGCGGACGCGCTCGCTGTCGGCGGGGTTGCCGTCAGGCAGCGAGGCCAGGTGCTCTTGCAAGGCCGGGTCGTCCAGATCCAGCCGCGCCGCGCCGTCCGGCAGCGTTGCGTCGCTCAGGGTCAGCACGCAGCGGGGGGCGGCGTCCTTCAACATGAAGGCGATGCGGGCCGGAGGGTAGTCCAGGTCCAGCGGAAGATAGGCCGCGCCGGCTTTCAACGCTGCCAGCAAGGCCACCACGGTATCGGCGGAGCGCGGCAGCGCGATGGCGACGATGTCCTCCGGGCCGACGCCGAGGGCGATCAGACGCCGCGCCAGTTGATTGGCGCGGCGGTTGAGTTCGCCGTAGCTCAGGTCGCGGCGCTCGTCGCTCAAGGCCGTCGCCTCCGGCGCGGCGGCGGCGCTGGCCTCGATCAGGGGCAGCAGGGTGGCCGGCGCGGATGCCGCTTCGCCGTCTTGTTCCAGCAGCAGCCGGGTTTCGTCCGCGTCCAGCAGCGGCAGGCGCGACGGCGCTTGCTCCGGCTGCGCGGCCATGGCCAGCAGCAAGCGTTGCAAGCGGGAGGCCAGGCGGCGCGCGCCGGCTTCCTCGAACAGGTCGACGTCGTATTCCAGCATCGCCTGCAGGCCGCCGTCGGCTTCGTGCAGGGTCAGGGTCAGGTCGAAGCGCGGGGAGCTGTCGTCGCTGGACAGCGTTTCCAGTTCCAGCCCCGGCAGGCGCAGGGTGTCCAGCGGCGCGTTTTGCAGCACCAGCATGGTCTGGAACAGCGGGTTGCGCGTCAGCGAGCGATCCAGCCGCAGCGCGTCGACGATGGTTTCAAAGGGCAGGTCTTGCAGTTCGTAGGCTTCCAGCACCACATCGCGCACCCGCGCCAGCAATTGCAGCGCGCTGGGCGCGCCGGCCAAGTCGACGCGCAGCGCCAGGGTGTTGACGAAGCAGCCGATCAGGCCCTCCAGGTCCGCGTGCTGACGGTTGGCGATGGGGCTGCCTATCACCAGGTCGCGCTGGCCGCTGTACCGCGACAGCAGTTCGGCGTAGCCGGCCAGCAACACCATGAACAGCGTGCCGCCGGCGCGTTCGGCCAGCCGGCGCAGGCTCTGGGTTTCCGCCGGCGAGAAGCCGAAGCGGACGAAGCGCCCACGGCGCGGACGGCCGATGGCGCCCATGCCGCGCGGCCGGTCGCCCAGCAGTTCCAGTTCCGCCGGGGCGTCGGCCAGCCGTGTTTTCCAGCGTGCCAGCATGTGTTCGAAGCGCTCGCCGGCCAGGCCGTCGCGTTGCCATTGGGCGAAGTCGCCGTATTGGATGGGCAGGGCGGGCAGGCGGGGCGGGCGTTGCTCCAGCGCGGCGGCGTACAGTTCGCCGAACTCCCGCACCAGCACCCCCAGCGACCAGCCGTCGGACAGGGCGTGGTGCAGCGCGATCAGCAAAGCGGCGTCGTCCGGCGCGATGCGCAGCAGGGCGAAGCGCAGCGGCGGCGCGGCCTCCAGGTCGAATTTGGGTCGGGCGAAGGCTTCGGCGGCGCGGTTCAGCGCCGTTTCCAGGCTCTCGCCGGCGGTCACGCGCAGCGTCAGTTCTTGCAGTTCCGGCCCGTCGCCGTTTTCGATGATTTGCCGCAGCTCGCCGTCGCTCAGTTCGAAGCGGGTGCGCAGCGCCTCGTGGCGGCGGACCACGCCGGCCAGCGCGGCGCGCAGCGCGGGGAGGCTCAGGCGGCCGCGCAGGCGCAGGCCCTGGGCGATGTTGTAGACGCCGTTTTCGCTCTGGTCCAGCCGCTCCAGGAACCAGAAGCGTTGCTGGGCGAAGGAGGACGGTAGCGGCCGCGAGCGGTTCGCCAGGGGGATGCGGCGCTCCGGAGCGGAAGCCGGCGCGGCCGGGTCTTCCAGCTCTACGCGTTCCGCCAGGGCAACGGCGAATTCGGCCACCGTCGGGTGTTCAAACAAGGTGCGCAGGGGCAGTTCGACCCCGAATTCGGCGCGCAGCCGGGACATGACCCGGGTGGCCAGCAGCGAATGGCCGCCGGCTTCGAAGAAGTTTTGTTCGCGGCCCAGGCCGCCGGCGCCCAGCACTTCGCCCCAGATGCGGGCCACTTCGCTTTCGGCGCGGCTGCGCGGCGGCGCACCGGCATCGACGCAGCCTTGTTCGGACTGTCCGGGTTCGGGCAGCGCGCGCCAATCCAGTTTGCCGCTATGGGTCAGCGGCAGCTTGTCCAGCGTGACGAAGGCGGCGGGCAGCATGTAGTCGGGCAGCCGCGCGGCGAGATGACGGCGCAATTCCGGCCCCAGCGCGTCGCGGGGCTGGCTTTGCGCCGGGGTGTTGAAGCAGTCGGCGGGCTCGCCGTCGTCGTCGCAGTCCAGCCGCTCCAGCGGCAGCGCGGGCAAGGCGTCGGCGGTGGCGGCCAACGCTAGGTCGAACCGGCCGTCGGCGGCGTTTTCGCTCCAGCAGAGGCGCGCGGCCAGGCCGTCGGCGGCGGCGGCCGCCAACAGCTCCGCGGGCTCGGCGGTGTCGGGCAGCGCTTGCGCCCGCCAGGGCTGGCCGTCGGCGGTTTCGTCGTCGGCCGTGCTGTTGACCTGATCATGATCCAGCCAGGCGAGGAAGCGGTTGACCTCGGCGGCGCGGCGGTTGGCCAGGCCGGACCGCGGGCGCCGCGCATCAGGGGCGGGAGCGGCCTTAGGCGCGCCCTTGCTCAGCACCACGTCGTAGCGATAGGTGGTCAGTTCGCAGTCGCCGCCGTCTTCTTTCAGGCGGATTTCTATCGCGGCGATGTCGCCGCGGCGGCGCGCCAGCCGGCGGAACAGCGCCGGGTCCACCAGCAGTTCCTTTTCTTCCGCGATCAGCGCGTCCAGTTGACGGCGCAGTTCCGCCCGCGTCGGGCGGGCGGCGGCGGGCAGGCGGTGCAGCAGGCGGCTGGCCTGGAAGTGCCGCAGCATGCCCAGGTGGCGCAGGTCGCCCAGCAGCAGTTTGCCGCCCGGACGCAGCCGCGCCAGCGCCTGGTCCACCACATCCAGGAAGTAGGCGGCGTCGGGGAAGTATTGCGCCACGGAATTGATGATCACGGTGTCGAAGTCGTCCGGCAGGCCGGCCAGGTCGCGGGCTTCGCGCCGCTCCAGCTTCACCTGGTTCAGGCCGCGCGCGGCCACGGTGCGGCCCAGGCGCTCCAGCGCGCGGGCGGAGAAGTCCAGGCCGTGGTAGCGCTCGCTGTCCGGGGCGACGGCGAGCAACAGCATGCCGCTGCCGACGCCGATTTCCAGCACCCGGCGCGGATGCAACGCGCGGATGCGGCTCAGGATCTCGTCGCGCCAGCGCCGCATGTGGGCGGCGGGAATCAGGGCGTTGTCGTAGGAGTCGGTCCAGCCGACCAGATCGAGGTCGGCGTCCTCGGCTGGCGCGTCCTCGTAGATCATGTCGAAGGCGGGCAGCCAGCCCTTTTCCTTGTCCTTGGCGGCGGCGGCTTCCAGGCCGCTACGTTTGGCGACATAGGCGACCAGACGCGCCTGATCGCCTTCGCCGCGCACCACCACGGCGGCTTCCGCCACCGCCGGGTGCTGGCTGAGCAAGGCCTGGATTTCGGCGGTTTCGATGCGGAAGCCGCGCAGCTTGACCTGTTGGTCGGCGCGGCCGCGGTATTCCAGTTCGCCGCGCGGGGTGACGCGGGCCAGATCGCCGCTGCGGTAGAAGCGCAGGCCGCTGTCCAGGTGCGGATCCGGCATGAAGCGTTGGGCGCTCAGCTCCGGCTGATTGACGTAGCCCAGCGCCACGCCGGCGCCGCCGACGTGGATTTCGCCCACCATGCCCGGCGGCACCGGCTGCAGCGCATCGTCCAGCAGGCGGATGCACAGGTCGGGGAGAGGCGCGCCGATCACGCTGCCCAGCTTGCGCTTGATCTCGGGCAGGCCGATGCGGCGGAAGGTCACGTGCACGGTGGTTTCGGTGATGCCGTACATATTGATCAACCGCGGGTAGTCGTCGCCGTGACGGTCCAGCCAGGGCTCCAGGCTGCTGAGGTCCAGCGCCTCGCCGCCGAAGACGACGTAGCGCAGCGCCAGATCGCCTTCGCGCGGGTTTGCCTCCTCGGCGGCCATCAATTGGCGGAAGGCCGACGGGGTCTGGCTCAGCACGGTGACTTTTTCCTCGCACAACAGCTGGTAGAAGGCGTCCGAGGAGCGGGCCAGCAGCGGCGGCACAATCAGCAGGACGCCGCCGTGGGCCAGCGCGCCCCAGATTTCCCACACGGAGAAGTCGAAGGCGTAGGAGTGGAACAGCGTCCACACTTCGCGCGGGCCGAACTGGAACAGCTCGGCGCTGCTGGAGAACAGCCGGGCGCAGTTGCGGTGGCTGACCGCCACGCCTTTAGGCCGGCCGGTGGAGCCGGAGGTGTAGATGATGTAGGCCAGGCCGTCCGGGTCGTCGCCGGCCGGCAGCGCCGCCGACGGCGCGGGCTCCGCCGCGTCCAGAGTCAGCAGCGGGCCGGCGAAGGGCGGCAGCGTAGGCGCCAGCGCCTCGGTGCTGAGCACGGCGCACGCGCCGCTGTCTTCCAGGATGTAGCGGATGCGGTCGGCCGGATAGGCCGGGTCCATCGGCACATAGCCGGCGCCGGCCTTGAGCGCGGCCAGCACGCCGATCATCAGTTCGAACGAGGGCGTCAGCCACAGGCCGACGGGATCGCCGGGCCGCACGCCGGCAGCCGCCAGCCGCCGCGCGGCGGCGTCCGACAGCCGTTCCAGTTCGCCGTAACTGAGCTCCCTGCCGTCGCAGCGCAGCGCCGCGGCGTCGGCTTGCATCGCGGCGAAACGGCTGAAGGCGCGGTGCACCGGTTCGCCATCGCGCGCGGCGGCGCGCAGCGGCAGCGTCAGCAGGGAGGCGGCCTGTTGCGGCGTGGTCAGCGGCAGCGCGGCCAGCGGCGCGTCCGGCTGGCGGCTGGCTGCGTCCAGCAGAATCACCAGTTGTTCGGCGAAACGCTCGACGGAGAGCCGCTCGAACAGCGCGGTGTTGTAGGAGAAGGCGCCGGACAGGCCGTCCTCGGTCTCGCGCATGAACAGCTCAAGGTCGAAGCGGGCGGCTTCCTGGCTGAGCACCGGGGTCAGCCGCAGCCCGTCCAGCGTCGGCATCGCCGCCGGGATGTTGAGCAGGGTGAAGGCGACCTGGAACAGCGGGTTGCGGCTGGGGTCGCGGCTGGCTTGCCCCAGTGCGCCGACCAGCTGGTCGTAGGGCACCGCGGCGTGTTCGACGGCATCGCGCATGACGTCCGATTGCCTGCGGGCGAACTGGCGGAAGCTGTCTTCCGGGGCGATGCGGGCGCGGATCACCAGCATATTGGCGAAGAAACCGATCAGCGCCTCGGTTTCCACTCGTTCGCGTCCGGCCAGCGAGGTGCCGATGGCCAGGTCGTCCTGGCGCGCGTGGCGCGCCAGCAGCGCCTGGAAGGCGGACAGCAGCAGGCAGAACAGCGTGGTGCGCTCGGCCGCCGCCAGCCGGCGCAGGCGTTCCGCGGTGTCGGCTGGCACGGCGAAGCCCACGGTGGCGCCGTCGAAGCTTTGCACCGGCGGCCGGGGCTTGTCGGTGGGCAGCTCCAGCGTGGGCAGCCCGGCTAGCTGGGTTTTCCAATAGGCGAGGTCGGCGTCCCAGCGGTCTTGTCGGCCGCAGGCGTGCTGCCAGCGCGCGTAGTCCAGATACTGGATGGGCAGCTCTGGCAGATCCGGCGCGCGGCCGCGGCTGAGCGCGGCGTAGGCGCTGGCGGCTTCGTCCATCAGCACCGCCAGGGACCAGGCGTCGCCGACGATGTGGTGCAGGGTCAGCACCACCGCGTGCTCGTCCGCCGCCAGCTTCACCAGCGCGATGCGCAGCGGCTGGCCGAAGGACAGGTCGAAGGCGTGAGCGCTTTCCCGGCGCGCCAGCGTTTCCAGCCGGGACGCGGCTTCTTCGGCCGGCAAGGCGGACCAGTCCAGTCGATCGATAAAGGCGCGGCCGGCGGGCTGCGGGATTTGCGTCGCCACGCCGTTCACTTCGCGAATGGCGGTGCGCAGGGAGGCGTGGCGCGTCACCACGCAATCGAAAGCCCGGCATAGCGCGTCCGCCTGCAAGGCGCCGCTGAGGCGGAAGGCGGAGCAGATATTGTAGGCGGCGGCGCCGGCGCTGAGCTGGTGTAGAAACCAGAGCCGCTGCTGCTGAAAGGACAGCGGGCCGGAGACGGCGTCGCCGCGCGGAATCCGTCCGCCGTCCACGGGCGCGGGGGACGGGGGCAAGACGTCCAGCTCTTGTTCCAGCAAATGGTCGAGAAGGTCCAGATCGTTATCGTTCCAATCGCTAACGCTCATTTCAATGGCTTTCCAGGTGATGTGTTGTCGTCGCCCATCGGGCTGCGCGTTTATCGCGCCCGATTTGATTTCGATTATTTTTCGAGGTCTGTAAAAATATTCAATTTGTGCGGTATATTCTTTGGCGGGTTTGTGGGTCGGTATTCTCCGATTTAAACAATTCCAATTAGAACCTGTTTGCGACCTGCTGCGCGTCGGCGATACGGCGTTGAAAACACCTTCGAAATGCTCATGTACCACTCGTACATTCCGCTTTCTCAGCTGTTTTCGCCTTGTCTCGCTCTAGCTCGCGAGATCATAAACACGTTCTTCGCAATGTTTTGATTGGGTAAATTAATTTATTTGAAAACTGTCTTAATTTTCTAGCGACGGCACGGAGGTTGATATGACGCAGGACGCGATGAACGAAACCAAATACATCGTGGTGATGAATCATGAAGAGCAATATTCGATATGGCCGGAATATCGCGACATTCCAGCCGGCTGGCGCTCGCTTGGCGTCAGCGGCGCGGAACAGGAATGCCTGGACTATATTGAAAAGAACTGGACGGATATGCGTCCGTTGAGCCTGAGACAATTCATGCAGGAAAATCAAACGGCTTCCCCTTCCGCTAATTAATGGTTGTTATGTGTTGTTTTTGAAGTCGCCGCATTGCGGCGACTTTTTCATTGCAAAGGCAGCCGCCGAGTCAGCCAGGGCAATAGCAGCCGGTTCAGCCGGGACAACAGCCGGTGGCGCAGGCCCAGCCAGTTAAGGTCCATGTGGTGACGGGCATAGCCGCCGTCGGGGTCGTTGGCCGGCGGCCAGGAGCTGCCGTCCGGCGTGGGCGAGCCGGGTTCGAAGTAATAGCCGGGGCAACACAGCGTGGCCGGGTCGTCCAGACAGCCGCTTTGCTGCGCGCACCAGGTGAAGAAGCGCGGGCCCACGGTGACGGCGGTGCGCATCGCCGGCGACTCGCGCAGCCTGGCCGGCATGGCCGGGTCCAGCGGCGCGGACTGGCCGGCCGCCAGCCGGTCCAGCACCGTGTTCCACAATGGGTGGCCGGGCGCGCTGCCTATCAGCGCGTTGTTGAAACCGTGGGTGCGCGACAGGATGAGCCGCCTTCCAGGCAGCAGCGGGTCTATGGGCCGCAGGTTTTCGATGTCCATGTCGATGTAGAAGCCGCCGTGCAGCGCCAGGAACAGGTAGCGGGCGGCGTCTATGCGTTGGATGTCGCGCTCGAAGCTGGCGTAGCGAGCGGCGAACCACGGGTAGTGTTCGTCAACCAGCGCCTGCATCCGGGGCGCGTCCCAGAACACGAACTCCCAGTCCGGATGCCGCCGCATCCAGGTGTCGCGGTAGCGGCGATATTTGTCCGGCAGCGCGGCGGCGCCTTGATACCAGATCTGATGGATGCGGCGCGGAATGTCCGCGGCCGGGGTGGCGAGTGTCGGGTTCACGAGAAGGTGGCTCCGCCGTCGATTGCGATGATGCGGCCGTTGAAGTAGTCGCATTCGATGATGAATTTCAGCCCCTGCCAGATTTCGGCCGGCTCGGCCATGCGCCGCAGCGGCACCTGGGCGATCAGTTCCTCGCGGGTGGCCGGCGCCAGGCCGGCGGCCATCGGGGTGTCGGTCAGGCCCGGGGCGATGCCGGCCACGCGAATGCCGAAGGGCGCCAGCTCCAGCGCCCAGGTCCGGGTGAGCGCGTCCAGGCCGGCCTTGGACGCCGCGTAGTTGGACTGGCCGGGATTGCCGGCGCTGGTGACCGAGGAGATGTTGACGATCAGGCCCGGCGTCTTGAGGCCGGACTCCACGCGAGCGGCGGCGA
This sequence comes from Chromobacterium haemolyticum, assembly GCF_009936155.1. Classification (NCBI taxonomy): domain Bacteria; kingdom Pseudomonadati; phylum Pseudomonadota; class Betaproteobacteria; order Neisseriales; family Chromobacteriaceae; genus Chromobacterium; species Chromobacterium haemolyticum. The sequence continues at coordinate 693,147 of NZ_AP019312.1, forward strand.
ACTCGCGGCTCAGCAGATAAGGCGCGGTCAGGTTGGTTTCCAGCACCGACCGCCATTGCGCGGTGGGCAGCTTGCGGACGAAGCCTTCCACGTCCAGCCTCACCAGCCAGCCGTCGCGCAGGATGCCGGCGTTGTTGACCAGCAGATTGGCCGGTTCCGCCTGTTCCGACGCGGTTTTCAGAAAAGCGCGGACCGCGGCCTCCTGGCTCACGTCCAGCACCGAGCCGCGCACCGAGCCGGGTAGGCCGGCGGCGTCTTCTTCCAGCCGGCGCAGGCCGGCGGCGTCCAGATCCGCGGCGTGGACCCGAGCGCCGGCGCGTGCCAGCTCCAGAGCGAAGGCGCGGCCGATGCCGCTGGCGGCGCCGCTGACGATGGCGTTGATGTGTTCCAGTTTCATTCTGCGGTTTCCATGGTGGAGGGTTGAGCGGCGGCCCGGCGCAGCGCGTCGCGCTCGGCGTCGGACATGCCGCGCAGCTTCAGGTAGACGGCGGCGATCTTGGCGGCCAGGCCGGGCGCGGACTCGCGCTCCGCCAGCAGCGCGGCCAGGGCGCGCGGGGTTTGGGCGTGGAAGGTGGCGCGCAGCGGCAGCGTTTGCCGGAAGATTTTGTTGACGCGCACCTGGATGCGGGTGGCCAACAGCGAATGGCCGCCCAATTCGAAGAAGTCGTCGTCGGCGGCGATGCCGGCGCGTTCGAACACTTCTTCCCACAATGCGCACACCGCTTGCTCCAGCGCGCCCTGAGGGGCGCTGCCGGCGCGGGTCGGCGCGCTGGCGGCCGGTTCGGGCAGGGCCTTGCGGTCCAGCTTGCGGTTGGCGGTCAGCGGCAACTGTTCCAGGGTGACAAAGCGGCTGGGCAGCATATAGCCGGGCAGCGCGGCGGATAGCTGGGCGCGGACCCGCTGCAAGGCAGTCGGGTCGGCTTCGTCGCCGGAGCGCCAGGCGCCGCCGCCGTCCGGCACCAGGTAGGCCACCAGCCGGGCGTGGCCTTGCGGGTCGCGGCGGACGGCCGCCGCAGCCTGGCGCACGCCGGGCAGTTCGCGCAGCCTGGTTTCCACTTCCTCCAGCTCCAGCCGGAAGCCGTTGAGCTTGGCCTGGCCGTCCAGCCGGCCCAGCACGCGGACGCTGCCGTCCGGCCGCAGGCAGGCCAGGTCGCCGCTGCGGTAGACGCGGGCGCCGGGCCGGCCGGCCAGCGGGTCGGGTCGGAAACGGGCGGCGGTTTGCGCCGGCGCGCCCAGATAGCCCAAAGCCAGGCCGTCTCCGCCGATCTGCAGTTCGCCCGCCAGTTGCGGCGGCAGCGGCTGGCCGTGGTGGTCGGCCACCCACAGCGTGGTGCGGCGGACGGCGTGGCCGGCCGGCGGCGGCAGTTCCGCGCCGTCGACCCGGTGCAGCGCGGACCAGATGGTGGTTTCGGTGGGGCCGTAGACGTTCCACAGCGCGGCGCCGGCGTCCAGCAGCTCGCGGGCCAGGTCGGCGGGCAGCGCCTCGCCGCCGCACCAGGCGCGCAGCCCGGGCGCGGGCTTCCAGCCGGCTTCCAGCAGCATGCGCCAGCTGGCCGGCGTGGCCTGGATCACGCCGGCGCCGCGGCGCGCGGCCTCGGCGGCCAACGCCGGGCCGTCGCCGCTGGCCGAAGCCGGCGCGATGGCGACCGTGCCGCCGCGGACCAGGGGCAACAGCAGTTCCAGCGCCGCGATGTCGAAGGACCAGGTGGTGACCGACAGCAACACGTCGTCCGCGCCGAAGCCGGGTTCGGCGCTGAAATGCCGCAGGATGTTGGCCAGCGAGCGATGGGCGATCTGCACGCCCTTGGGCCGGCCGGTGCTGCCGGAGGTGAACAGGGTGTAGGCCGGCGCTTCCGGGTGGAGCGCGTCGCCGGGCAAGGGAGCGTCGTCGCCGTCGGCTTGAGGCAGAGGCGTCGGCAGCGTCAGCAGTTTGGCGGACGCGGGCCAGCCGGTCTGCTCGCCGTCGACGAGGACCAGGCCGGGGCGGGCGTCTTCCAGGATGGCGTCGCGCCGCAGCGGCGGCAGCGCCGGGTCCAGCGGCAGGTATTGCGCGCCGGCCCACAGCGTGCCCAGCAGGGCGGTCAGCGCGCGTCCGTCCGGCGGCAGGGCCAGCGCCACGGTGTCGCCGGGAGCGACGCCGCGCTCCGCCAACCGGCGCGCCAGCGCGCGCGCGCCGTTCACCAGTTGGCGGTAGCTCAGCTCGCCGTCCTCGGCGGCAACCGCGATCTTGTCCGGGTTGAGCCGCGCGGCGGCGGTCAACATGGCGAGCACATTATCGCCGCGCTCCGGCGGCGGGAAGGCGGCCGGAGGCGTCGGTTCGGCCAGACGCAACTCGCCTACGCGGGCCGCGCCGCCGGCGATCTGCCTCAGCAGCCGCGGCAGCGCTTCCAGCAGCGCCGCGACGCGTTCCGGTTCGATGCGGCCGGCGTCGAATACGCCGTCCAGCTCAATGGTGTCGGCGTCTGGCTTGACGTAGAGGGTCAGCGGATAGTTGGACTGTTCGCGCGCGGAGGCCGCGCCCACGCGCAGCGCTTGGGCGACGTCGCCGACCGAGGCGCGAATCGGGTAGTTCTCATAGACCAGCACCACGTCGAACAGCGCCTGGCGCGCGGACAGGCCGCTCCAGCGCTGGATGTCCACCAAGGCGCTGGACTCGAAGGGGCCCAGACGGCTCTGGGCGTTCTGCAGCCGGTGGAGAAAATCGTCCACCGCTTGAGCGGCCGAGCAGTCGGCGCGCAAGGGCAGGGTGGAGATGAACAGGCCGACGGCGGCGTCGCAGCCGGGCAGCGATTCGGGCCGGCCGGCCATGGTGACGCCCAACACTAGGTCGTCGCAGCGGCCGACGCGTGACAGAGCCACCGCCAGCGCGCCCTGGAATAAGGTGTTGAGCGTGACTTTGCGCTCTCGCGCCGTCCGCCGCAACTCAGCGGTCAGCGCGGAGTCCAGCCGCAGCGAATGGGCGCGCGGCTGGGGCGGGCCGCCGGCCGGCAGCAAGGCCAGATCGGCCGCGGCGGCGTAGCCGCTGAAGTAGTCGCGCCAGAAGTCTTCCTGGGCTTGGCGGTCGCTGTGCGCGCGCAGCCATTTGATGAAGCGCCCGAACGAGGGCGCCGGCGGCAGCGCCGCGCTCTGGCCTTGGCTCAGCCCGCGGTACAGGGTCAGGGCCTCGTCAAAGACGACGGCCATCGACCAACCGTCCAGCAGTGCGTGGTGATGGGTCCAGACCAGCCGCCAAGGCGCGCCGTTCCGGGTCAGCAGCGCCAGGCGCATCAAGGGCGGGGCGTCCAGCGCGAAGCCGGCGGCGCGGTCGTCGGCCAGATAGCGTTCCAGCGCGGTCTCGTCCGGCGTTTCGCAGATGGAGAACGGCAGCGCGGGCGCGCGATGGACCCGTTGCAGCGGCGCGGCCAAGCCTTCCCAGGCGAAGCTGACGCGCAGCGCGTCGTGCCGCGCCAGCACCTGCTCCCAGGCTTGGCGCAGCAAGACCGGATCCACCGCGCCGTCCAGTTCGGCGACCACTTGTTCTATGTAGACGCCGGCGGGGCCGGAAGAGGCTTCCATTCGCGAGTGGAACAGCATGCCTTCCTGCACCGGCGTCAGCGACCACAGGTCGACGATGTCGCCGCGCTCGCCCAGCGCCGCGGGCAGGCTGGTCTCATCCAGCGCGGCCAGCGGGAAGTCGTCCGGCGTCAGCGCCGCCGCCGCGGCGTCCGCGTCCAGGCTCAGCAGCGCGAGCAGCCGCTGCCGCATTTGCCGGGCGAGGGCCTCCACCGTCGCGCGCGGCAGCGTGGCGCGGCCGTAGTTCCAGCGCAGGGACAGTTTGCCGTCGCTGACCAGGGCCACGATGTCGATCAGCCGGGGGCGCAAGCCATCCGGGTCTTCCATCGCGCCCACGGATTCCGGAGCAGGCGCCAGCGCGCCGTCGGCCGGCAGGCTGGCGTCGAACTGGCCCAGGTAGTTGAAGGCGATTTGCGGTTCCGGCATGGCGGCCAGCGCGCGGGCGTCGGCCGCCTGACGTAGCGCGCCGTAGCCGGCGCCGCCGGCCGGCACCGCGCGCAAGGCTTGCTTGACCCGGCGCAGCAGCCGCGGCGGCGAAGCCTCGGCCAGGCCGGTCACGGTCAGCGGATACAGGGCGGTGAACCAGCCCACGGTGCGGGAGAGGTCCAGGGCCTCGTCGTCTCGGCCGTGGCCTTCCATGGTGAGGACCAGCGCGTCGGCGCCCAGCCAGTCGCGGAGCGCGCCCAGCGCCGCCGTCAGCAGCATTTCCTCGGCGCTGGCGCGCAGCGCTCCGCCGCGGAGCAGGGCGGCGGTCTCGCCGCTGTCCAGCGACAGCTCCACGGTGTCCGTCATCCCGTAGCGGTTGTCGCGCGCCGCCTCCGCCGTCAGCGGGACGCGGACCGCGTCGGCGGCCAGCCGCGCCTGGTCTAGCCAGTAAGCGCGTTCTTCGGCGGAGGGTTCGAACGGGCGCAGCGCCCAATGGCCGAAGCCGACGTTCGCCGGCATGGGGGCGACGCCGGCAAGCAGGCCGGCGAGATCTTGCAGCAGCACGCGCCAGGACACGCCGTCCACAATCAAATGATGGATGACCATCAGCAGCCGGCCGGCTTCGCCGTCGCCGCAATCGAAGTGCACGGCTCGCAATAGCGGCCCGCGTTCCAGATCCAGCTCGCGCTGCGCCGCTTCGGCGCGGGCCTCGACGGCGGCGGCGCGTTCGGTCGCCGGCAGCGCGCTCAGATCGACGCGTTCCAGCCAGTCTTCTTCGCGCAAGGCCTCGCGCGGCGCGTAGTGTTGGCGCCAGCCGTCGGCTCCGGCGGAGAAGCGCAGGCGGAAGGCGTCGTGGCTCTGTTCCAGCCGTAGCAGGGCGCTGCGCAGCGTCGGAGCGGAAATGCCGGCGGCCACGCTCAGCAGCAGCGCCTGGTTCCAGTGGCCGGGACGCGGCAGGGTGTCGACGCGTTCGAAGAACCAGCGTTGGGCCGGCGTCAGCGGAAGCGGAGCGCCTGGCGGAATGTCCTCCAGCTTGGCTTCCTGCCGCGCCGGGCGCGCTTGGGCGGCCAGCTCGGCGATGGTGGGGTGGCTGAAGATGTCGCGCGCGGCCAGCGTCAGGCCGGCCTGGCGGGCCTGAGCCACGATTTGCAGGCCTAGGATGGAGTCCCCGCCCAGTTGGAAGAAGTTGTCGTCGGCGCCGATGTCTTCGCGGCCCAGCGTTTGTCGCCAGATCGCGGCCAAAACCTGTTCCTCTGGGGTATTGGGCGCGCGGCTGCGCATTGGGGCCGCCGCGTCCGCCTGCGGCGCGGGCAGCGCGGCGCGGTCGGTTTTGCCGTTGGCGCCGACCGGCCATTGCCGCAGCGCGATCAATTGCGCGGGCAGCATGTATTCCGGCAGACGCAGGCGCAGCGCCGCCAGGATGGCGGCTCGCCAGTCGCCGGCCTCGGCCTCCGGCGTCAGCCCTACGTAACCGGCCAGCTTGTCCGCGCCGGAGCGGTCGCGGTAGAGCGCGGCGGCGGCTTGGCGCACGCCGGGGCAGGCGGCGAGGCCGGCTTCGATCTCTTCCAGTTCCACGCGCTGGCCGCGCAGCTTGACCTGGCCGTCGGCGCGGCCCAGGTATTCCAGCACGCCGTCCGGCAGCAGGCGCACGATATCGCCGCTGCGGTACATGCGGCCGCCGGGCAACGGCGACAGCGGGTCCGGGATAAAGCGCCGCGCGGTCTGCGCCGGCTGGCCCAGATAACCGCGGGCCAGGCCGCAGCCGGCGATGTACAGTTCGCCGCGCACGCCGGGGGGCACCGGATTGAGGCGGGCGTCCAGCACATGGAAGACGGCGCTGTCTATGGGGTGGCCGATGCCGATGGCGGCCGCGGGCGGGTCCGAACGCAGGTATTCCGCGCTGGAGGCGTCGATGGCGGTTTCGGTGGGGCCGTAGAGGTTGACCAGCGGGATGTCCAGCGCTGCGTGGAAGCGGGCCAGGGTGGCGGCCGGCAGCGCTTCTCCGCCGACGAAGACCCGGCGCAGCGCGCGGCAGCCGGCGAAGTCAGGCATCGACAGCAGCACGGCCAGCAGGCTGGGCACCAGCTGCAGCACGGTGACGCCTTGTTCGCGCACGGCGCGGATCAGGTAGTCCGGGTCGCGGTGTCCGTCCTCCGCCGCCAGCAGCAGCCGCGCGCCCTGAGTCAGCGGCGCCCAGAACTCCCAGACCGAGGCGTCGAAACCCACCGGGGTTTTCTGCAGCACCGCGTCGTCCGCGTCCAGCGGGTAGCGGCGGTTCATCCAGGCCATGTGGTTGTCCAGCGCGGCGCGGCCGACGGCGACGCCTTTGGGGCGACCGCTGGAGCCGGAGGTGAACAGCAGATAGGCCAGCGCGTCGCCATGGACGGGCGCGGCGGGGGCCGCCGCGTCTTCGTCGTTCAGATCGTCGGCCAGGTTCGCCTGCAAGACGGCGCAGCCGGGCGGCGCATAAGCGGCGGGGTTCAGGCTGAGCAGCTGCGCCGGGGCGGCCTCCCGCAGGATTTCGCGGCGGCGTGCCTCGGGCTGGCCTCGGTCCAGCGGCAGATAGGCGGCGCCGGCCTTCAAGGTCGCCAGCATCGCCACCACCAGTTCGGGCGAGCGCGGCAAGTCCAGCGCCACCACCGCGTCCGGGCCAAGGCCATGCGCCAACAGCCGGCGCGCCAGCCGGTTGGCCTGGCCGTCCAGCTGGGCGTAGCTCAGCGCCTCGCCGTTTCCGGCGACGGCGGGCGCGTCCGGTTGCCGCCGCGCGATGGCGGCGACCGCCTGCGGCACCGATAAGGCCGCGAGACCGGCGGACGGTCCGCGTAGCGGCTCGACAGCGGTCTCCGTCAGCGCGGCGTCCAGGCAGAGGGCGTCGGGGTCTCGCGCCAGCGCGGCGGCGGCGGCCAGGTAGAGCCGGCCGATGGCGGCCACTTGCTCGTCGGGGAAGGCGGCGCGGTCGTAGGAAAAGCCCAGGGTGACGGCGCCCTCGGCGCGGCTGGCGCTGAAGGTGACGGCCAGCGGGATGTCCACCGCTTCCAGGCGGCTGCTGTCCAGCACCTCCAGGCCGCCGCTCTCGCTCAGTTCGCGGTAGACGTGGAAATCCACATAGTTGAACGAGGCGTCGAAGCGGGCGGCCTCGTCCAGTTTGAGGATTTCCGCCAGCGGGAAGAAGCGGCGGGGCAGGCTGTTTCCCTCCGCCGTCATGGTTTCCGCCAGCAGCGCGCGCCAACTGCCGCCAACGCGGACGCGCAGCGGCAGGGTGTTGAGGAAGAGGCCCAAGGCTTCGGCGCCGTCGGCGTCCGCCGGCCGGCCGTTGCTGACCAGGCCGGTGACGATTTCGTCCTGGCCGCACAAGCAGGCCAGCACGCGGGCGTGCACGGCCAGCAGCAGGGTTTTCAGCGGCATGCCGCTGTCCGCGGCCAGCCGGATCAGCGCCGCGGCGGTGGCGCTTGGCAAGCGCGTTTCCCGCGAGCCCTCCCTGGCCTTGCCCGTCGGCGCGGTGCGTTGAGGCCAGCGCGGGATGGCGGCGGACGGCAGGCCTTTCAGCTGTGCGCGCCAGTAGTCTCGTTGCGCCGGATCGGCCAGCGCCGCGCGTTCGGCGGCGACGAATTCTCGGAAGGCCGCGCGCGGTGCCCGCGCGGGGCCGCCCTGGTCGCGCATCTTTTTGAACAAGGCCGCGCACAAGGTGGCCACGCTCCAGCCGTCCAGGATGGCGTGGTGGAAAGCCAGCGTTAGCTGCCACTCGTCCTCGGCCAGCCGCAGGCAGCCGACGCGCAGCAGCGGCGGCCGTTCCGGCGCGAAGCGCTGTTCGCTTAGCTGTCGCAGCTGGCTGGCGACGGCGTCGTCCCGTTGCTGCGGAGAAAGGCCGCGCAGGTCGTCGATGTCCAGGCTGGGCGTCAGATCGAGCCAAACCAGTTGCAGCGGCTGGGAGTAGCCGGCCAGCGCGAAGCCGGTGCGCAGCAGCGGGTGTTCGCGGCTCAGCTCCGCCAGCGCCCGGCGCAGGCGCTCCGGGTCGATATCGACGCGCAGCCGGTGGGAGAACACGTCGTGGTACAGGTTGCGGCCGTCGTCGTATTCATTGTGGAAGAGCATGCCGGCCTGCAGTCTGGCCAGGGGCAGCGCGTCTTCCACCTCGGGCGGCAGCCGCGCGCGGTCCGCGGCGTCAATCAGCGCGAACGGCGGCAGTGCCGTGTCCGGCGCGGCCGTGCTTTCGGCTTCGCCTATCGCTTCGACGATGGCTTCGATGGTGCCGTGGCGGAAAATGTCCTGGATGCTCAACGGGCAGCCGCGTTCCTTGGCCAGCCCGGCGATGCGCACGCTGCGGATGGAATCTCCGCCCAGCGTGAAATAGTTGTCTCGTATGCCGACGCGCGGCAGGTCCAGCACCTGGCGCCAGATCTCCGCCAGCAGCTTTTGTCTGGGGGTGGCCGCTTCGACATAGGGCGTGTCCAGCGCCGAACGCGCGCCTTGCGGCGAGGGCAGCGCGCGCGCGTCAACCTTGCCGTTGAGGGTGAGCGGAAACTCGGTCAACGCGATGAAGACCGCCGGAATCATATGCGCCGGCAAGCGCGCGGCCAGATGGCGGCGCAGGGTTTCGGCGCCGGCCGCTGCGGGGTCGTCGGCGAGCAGATAGGCGATGAGTTGGTTGTCGGCGGCGACGAGATGGACATCGCGCACCGCCGGATGGCTCAGCAGCGCCGCGCGCACTTCGCCCAGCTCGATGCGGAAGCCGCGAATCTTCACTTGATGGTCGATGCGGCCGCAGTAGAGCAGCTCGCCGTCGGCGATTCGCCGCGCCAGGTCGCCGGAACGGTAGCGCCGTTCCGCGCCGACGCCGGGAAAGCGTTCGGCATTGAGTTGCGGGCGGTTCAGATAGCCGAGGCTGACGCCGGCGCCGCCGACCAAGATTTCGCCGGGCGCGCCCAGGGGAACGGGGTGGCCGCAGGGGTCGGCCAGTTCCAGGCTCAGGTCGTCCAGCGGCTCGCCTATCGGGCTGAGTTCGCCGCCGGCCTCAAGATCGGCGGCGCGGATGCGGCGGAAGGTGACGTGCACGGTGGTTTCGGTGATGCCGTACATATTGGCCAGCCGCGGACTGTCGTCCCCGTGCCGCTCCAGCCACGGGCCCAATTCCGCCAGCCGCAGCGCCTCGCCGCCGAAGATCACCCAGCGCAGCGCGGACGGTCGCGGCAGCGGCGCGGCGGCTTCGGCCGCTATCGCCAGTTTGAACGCCGACGGGGTCTGGTTCAGCACGGTGACGCCTTCGCGGCCCAGCAGTTCGACGAAGGCGGCCGGATCGCGGCTGAGCTCGCGCGGCACCACGACGCAGCGGCCGCCATGCAGCAGCGCGCCCCAGATTTCCCATACCGAGAAATCGAAGGCGAAGGAGTGGAAATAGCTCCAGACGTCGCTTTCGTCGAAGGCGAAGTGGCGGGCGCTGGCGGAGAACAAGCGCAGCACGTTGCGGTGGGAAACCAGCACGCCCTTGGGCTGGCCGGTGGAGCCGGAAGTGTAGATCACGTAAGCGCCGTGCCCGGCTTCCAGGCCGGCGGGCGGCCGCGCCGCCGGCCTGGCGCCGCAGCCTATCTCCGCCAGCGACAGGCAGCGGTGTTCCGCCGGCAGCCGGGGCTTGAGTTCGGCGTCGGTCAGCGTGAGCAGCGCCTGGCTGTCGGCCAGTTGGTAGGCCAGCCGCTCCGCCGGATAGTCCGGATCCAGCGGCAGATAGACGCCGCCGGCCAGCGTCACCCCCAGCATGGCGGCGATTTGTCCGGCGGAGCGCGGCAGGCAAATGCCTACCCTGACGCCGGGCTGCACGCCGTCTTGACGCAGCCGTTCCGCGATGGCGGCGGCCTGGGCGCGCAGTTGCCGGTAGCTCAGCGTCGCGGGGCCGTCGCTGACGGCGATGCGGTCCGGAAAGCGCTCGGCGGCGGCCAGGAAGGCGGTGGCCAGGGTGCCCGGCCCGCCGCGGCCGGCCGGAGCGGTCGGCTGGATCGCGCTGGGCCGCACCAGGCCCAGCTCGCGCAGCGCGGCGTCCGGCCGCGCGGCGATCTGGCGCAGCAGCTCCAGGTAGGCTTCGGCCAGCGCCGCGGCCGGAGCATCGTCCACGCGAGCGCGGTCGAAGCCCAGCTTCAAGCTCAGTCCGCCGGCGCCCGGCACCAGGGTCAGGGTCAGCGGGTAGTGAGTGCGCTCGCGCTGGGAGACGTCCGATATCCGGAAGCCCAAGCCGTCCGAGGGCAGGGCCTCGCCTATCGGGAAGTTGTCTATCGCCACCAGGGTTTCGAACAGCGGCTGACCGCGCGGCACGCCGCTGTGGCGCTGCACTTCGGCCAGATCGCTGTGCGACAGCGATTGCAGCTCCAACTGACGGCGTTGCACCTCGGCCAGCCATTGCGGCAGGGCGGCGTCGGCCGGCACCGGCAAGCGCAGCGGCAGGGAGTTGATCAAGAGACCCACCATGCCGTCCACGCCGGGCAGATCAATGGCCCGGCCGGACAGGGTGAGGCCGAAGACCACGTCGTCCTGGCGGCTGTATCGGCTGAGCAGGATGGCCCAGGCGCCCAGCAGCAGGCTGCCCGGGGAGACCCGGCAGCGTTCGGCGGCGGCCGCGAGGTCGCCGTCGGCACGGTAGTCCAGCCGCATCTCGATCTGGCCGACGTCGGCGCCGGCCAGCGCGCCCGGCAGCGCCGGCCGGTCCAGGCCCAGCGGGGTGGGCGCGGCCAGATCGCCCAGCGCGGCGCGCCAGCGCTTGGCGGCGGCGTCCTGGTCCTGGCGGCCCAGCCAGCTGAGGTAGGCGGCGAAGGGCGGCGGCGCCGAGGGCAGCGCCGCGCCGGACAGCAGGGCGAAGTAATCGCGCATCAGGATGGGCAGCGACCAGCCGTCCAGCAGAATGTGATGATGGCTCCAGATCAGCCTCCATTCCTCTTGCCCGTAGCGCAGCAGGGTCAGCCGCATCAGCGGCGGCCGGTTCAGCTGGAAGCCGCGGCGGCGGTCTTCGTCCAGCAGCGCTTCCAGCCGCCGTTCGCGCTCGGCGGGATCGTCCCGGCTCCAGTCGTGGACGTCCAGCGGCGTCCGCGCGTGGCGAAACACCACTTGGCGGGGCTCGGCCTGGCCCTTGGTGACGAAGGCGGTGCGCAGGATGGGGTGGCGCTCGGCCAGCCGCTCCAGCGCGTCGGCCATGGCGGCGGGATCCACCGCGCCGTCCAGCCGGCAGATCAATTGCTCGAAATAGACCGGGGAGCCGGGCGCGAACAAGGTGTGGAACAAGACGCCGCGTTGCAGCGGGCTCAGGGGCAGGATGTCCTGGATCTGGTCTTTGAGGTTCGGTGTGCTTGTCATGTTCATTCGATGTCGGTGAGGTCGTCCAGCAAGGCGGCCAATTCGTTCTCCTCCAGCGCGACGCCGGCGAAGTCCGAGGTGTGGTAGGCGACGGCGGGCAGGCCGCCGGCGCGGCAGAGCGCGGCCAGTTCTTCCAGCGCCAGCCGGCACTGTTCGGCCAGCGCCGGGGTTTCGTGGGCGTCGGCGTAGTCGAAGTCCAGCCGCAGGCGGCCCTTCTCTATGCGGGCATTGACGGAGATGGCGTGTGGTAGCCGCTGGCGCGGGTCTTGCGCCGGCCCGGCCTCTAGCGTCGACAGCCGCGCCCGCAGCCGCGGCAGCACGCCGTCGGCGGCGTCGTCCAGCCGGCCCAGGTAGTTGAAGCTGAGCGGCCGAGGCGGCGCCTGGTCCAGAGCGGCGGCCTGGGCCGGGTCGCCCAGATAGCGCAGCACGCCAAAGCCGATGCCGCCGCCGGGCACGCCGCGCAGCGCGGCCTTGGTCGCCGCGGCCGCGGGCTCCCAGCCGTCGCCGGCCGGCTCTATGCGCAGCGGGTGCAGGCAGGTGAACCAGCCCACGCTGCGCGACAGATCGGGCGCGGGGCCGGCCGCCGCGTTGCGGCCGTGGTTTTCCAGGTCCAGAGCGAGCGCGGGCAGGCCGCTCAGCCGGCGCCAGGCCAGGGTCAGCGCCGCCAGCAGCAACTCCTGCGGCTGAGCGCGGTAGCGTTCGGCGCCGCCCTCCAGCAGCGCGGCGCTGGCGTCGGCGTCCAGGCTGACCGTCGCGCGGCGGCGTTCCGCCACGCGGCCGACGGCGGCAAGTCCCGGCGGCGCGGCCAGCGGGGAGACGGCGCGGCGCCAGTAGTCGAACTCGCCGGCCAGCGCGGGCGCGTCGTCCGCCAGAGATTGCGCCCAGGCCCGGTAGCTGACGGGCACGGGAGGCAGCGAGGGTTCGGCGCCGTCCATGGCCTGGCCGTAGGCCTGGTCCAGGTCGTCCAGCAGAATGCGCCAGGACACCACGTCCACTACCCAGTGATGGGCGATCAGCAACAGCTCGGCGCGGCCGCCCGGCCCGGCCTCGATCAGCACGGCGCGCAGCAGCGGGCCGTGTTCCAGGTCCAGAGAAGCCTGCAGCCGCGCGCAGCGGGTTTGCAGCTCCGCCTCGCGGGCGGCGGGCTCCGTCGCCCGCAGCGTCAGCGTTTCAAGCGGCGGCGCGCCGCGCGGCCCGTAATGCTGGCTCCAAGCGCCGTCGGGCGCGCGGCGCAGCCTCAGACGCAGCGCGTCGTGCCGCAAGGCCACGGCCGTCAGCGCCGCCTGCAAGGCGGCGGGGTCCGCGGCGGAGTCCAGGCTCAGCCGCAGGCTGAGGTTCCAGTGCTGCGGCGCGGGCCAGTCTTGTTGCAGGAACCAGCGCTGGATCGGCGCCAGCGGCGCCTCGGCCTGTTCCGGCTCCTCGATGTGCGCCCGCCGCGCGGCGGCGCCGGCCACGGCGGCCAGTCCGGCCACCGTGGGATGGGCGAACAGCGCGCGCGGCTCGATGTCGAAACCGGCCTGCTTGGCGCGAGAGACGATCTGCAGGGCCAGAATGGAGTCGCCGCCGACGGCGAAATAATTGTCGTGAACGCCGATGCCGCTCCGCCCCAGCGCCGAGCGCCAGATCTCCAGCAGCGCGGCCTCGGCCGGGTTCAGCGTCTTGTACGCGTCCGGCGAGTCCGGCGCGGCCTCCTCCGGCGACGGCAGCGCCGCGCGGTCTATTTTGCCGGCGGGGGTCAACGGCCATTGCCGCACGCCGACGATGGCTTGCGGCAGTTCGTGGGCCGGCAGGCGGGCGGCCAGGTGCTCTCGCAGCGCGGAGGCGTCGAAGCCCGCTTCCGGCTTGAGCCGCGCGTAGGCCACCAGTTGGCGGCGCTCGCCGTCCAGGCGGATCAGCGCCAGCGCTTCGTCCACGCCCGGATGGGCGCTGAGCGCGGCGGCGACGCCGTCCAGTTCGATGCGGTAGCCGCGGTGTTTAACCTGGCCGCCTGCGCGGCCGAGGAAGCGGATGCCGCCGTCGGGCAGGTATTCGCCGAGGTCGCCGCTGCGGTACAGCCGCGCGCCGGGCAGGCCGGACACGGCGTCCGGCACGAAGCTGGCGGCGGTGCGGCCGGGCTGGCCGATATAGCCGCGCGCCAGCGCCTCGCCGCCGATGTGGATCTCGCCGGGCACGCCGGGCGGCACTAGCGCGCCCCAGCGGTCCAGCAGATAGAGGCGGACGCCGGCCATGCCGCGGCCTATGGACGGCAGCGGCTCCACGGCGTCGCAGACCCGCATGCTGGCGCAGACCGTGGCTTCGGTCGGGCCGTAGGCGTTGACCACGCGGCGGGCGGCGGCCCAGCGCGCCAGCAGGCCGGGCGCGGCGGCTTCGCCGGCGGCGATCAGGGTGCGCAGGCCGGGTAGATCGTCTTGATCCAACGCCGCCAGCAGCGCCGGGGGCAGGGTGGCGTGGGTCAGACCGTGGCGCTGCGCGGCGCGGCGCAGAGCGCCGGCCGGATCTTGCGCGGCGTCGGCCTCCGGCAGGCACAGGGCCGCGCCGCTGCCCAGCGCCATGAAGATTTCCGACACCGAGGCGTCGAAGCTCAGCGGGGCGAACTGATAGACCCGGCTGCCGGCGTCCACCTGGAACACTTCGCATTGGGCGCGGCAGAGATTGGCGACGCCGCGATGGCTGACGCCCACGCCCTTGGGCCAGCCGGTGGAGCCGGAGGTGTAGATGAGGTAGGCCAGGTTGTCGACGCCGGCGGCGCAGGGCGGGGCGGAGTCCGGCGCGGCGTCAGCAGCGTCTGGGGCTTCGTCCAGCAAGAGCAGGCTGGCGGGCAACCGGCTCAACGTCGGCAACAGGCGGGTTTCGCTGAGCAGGATGGCGGCGCGGCTGTCTGCCAGCATGTAGTCCAGCCGCTCGGCAGGGTAGGCCGGGTCCAGCGGCAGATAGACGGCGCCGGCCTTCAGCGTGGCCAGCAGCGCGGTCACCGCGGCCGCGCCGCGCGGCAGCAGCACGCCCACCACGGTTTCCGGGCCGGCGCCCAGCGCTTGCAGCCGGTGGGCCAGCTGGTTGGCGCGGGCGTCCAGCCCGGCGTAATCAAGCGCGCCGTTTTCGTCCAGCAGCGCCGGCGCGCGCGGAGCGGCGGCGGCTTGGCGCTCGAACAGGCGCTGCGCCAGTTGCGGCGACGCCAGCGGGGGCCGGGCGGCGTCGGCTATCCGCGCCCGCCGCGCTTCCGCCGGCAGCAGCTCGATGGAGGCGACGGCGGCGTCCGGAGCGGCGACCAGGCCTTCCGCCACGGCGAGCAAGCCTTGCAACAATGCCTCGGCCGCGGCGTCCGCGACGCGGCTGCGGTCGAAGGTGAGCTTGACGGTCAAGGCCGCGCCCGGGATCACGGCCAGCGTCAGCGGATAATTGGTGTGCTCGCTGAAGCGCGGAGTTTCAAAGCCCAGGCCGGCGGCCTCGTCGCGCAGCAGCGCGTCGGCGGGGTAGTTCTCGAAGACCAGCAGCGAGTCGAACAACTGGGCGTTGTCGCGGCCGGCCCAGCGCTGGACGTCCACCAGCCGGTTGTGGGCGTAGTCCTGCACCTGGGCTTGATTGGTCTGTACCTGGGCCAGCAGCGCGCGCGCGTCGGCGGCGGGGTTGAGCCGCACCCGCAGCGGCAGGGTGTTGATGAACAGCCCTATCATTTCGGCTATGCCGGGCAGATCGCCGTTGCGGCCGGACAAGGCGGTGCCGAAGACGATGTCCTCGCCGTGGCCGCTGCGCGCCAGGGTCAGCGCCCAGGCGGCCTGGAACAGGGTGTTCAGCGTGCTGGAGCAAGCCTGCATCGCGGCGGCGGCGCGCGCGCTCCATTCCGGCGACAGCCGGATTTCCCGTTCGACGAAGTCGGCGTCGCCGTCGGCGGGGCCGGCGAGCAGGGTGGGGTGTTCCAGCCCGGAAAAGTAACGACGCCAGAACCCTTCGTCCGAGCGGGCGCGGCGGCCGGTGCGGTCCAGCCAGCCGATATAGGCGGAGAACGGCCGCGCCGGCGGCAGGGCCGGGGTTTCGCCGCGGCTGAGCGCGCGGTACAGGGTCAGCAGCTCGCGGAAGAACAAGGGCAGCGACCAGCCGTCCAGCAGCAGGTGGTGATAGCTCCAGATCCAGCGCCAGCGGTCCTGGCCCAGCCGGATCAGCGCCAGCCGCATCAGCGGCGCGGCGTCCAGGGCGAAGGGCCGCGCGGCGTCTGCGGCCAGGTAGTCGGCCAGCGCGGTTTCGGGCTCGGCCAGATCGGACCAGTCCAGCCGGCTGATCGGCAGCGGCGCAGCGCGCATCGCCGCCTGCAGCGGCTGGGTCAGGCCCCGCCAGTGGACGCTGGAGCGCAGCAGCGGATGGCGCGTCAGCATCGCGCGCCAGGCCTCGGCGAAGGCGTCCGGGTCCAGCGCGCCGTTGACCACGCTGCTGAGTTGTTCCAAGTAAGCGCCGTCGGCGGCGTCGGCCACGCTGTGGAACAGCATGCCCTGTTGCAGCGGGGACAGCGGATAGAGATCGTCGAAGGGGCCGGTCCGGCGCGCCAGCTCCTCGACGGCGGCCTGTTCCAGACGGGCCAGCGGGTAATCGGCGGCCAGCAGCGGCGCGGCTTCGATCTCGTCCAGCGCCAGCGCCAGTTCGCGGGCGAAGGCGTCGGCCCAGCCGGCGACGGTGGCCGGCTCGAACTGGCCGCCGGGGTAGCGCCAGTCCACGCGCAGCCTGCCGTCCAGCACGACCAGCACCAGATCCAGCGCGAAGGGGCGCAGGTTGTCGGCGGCGCGTTCTCCGGTAATCAACTCGGGCCGCAGTTGGAACCAGGCCTTGTCGACGCCGCGCGGCGCGCCCAGGTAGTTGAAACTGATTTCCGGCAGGCCGGCCGCCTCCAGTTGCCGGCGCGCGTCCAGATCCGGCCCCAGCCAGCGCGCCTGGCCGTATTCCGGCGCGACGGGCGTCAGCCGCGACAATTGCGCGGCGATGGAAGCCAGGAGATCGGCCGCGCCGGCGGCGGCGGCGTCGCCGGCCACGCTCAGCGGATACAGCGCGGTGAACCAGCCCACGGTGCGGGACAGGTCCAGGCCGGATTCGGCGTCGCGGCCATGGTGTTCCATCGTCACAGCGAAGCGCGGGGCGTCGAGCCGGGGCGCCAGCGCGCGCCACAGCGCCAACAGCAGCAGGGCGCTGACGCGCTGGCCGGCTGCCCGGGCGCCGGCGGCCAGCAGGCGGCCGGTCAAGGCCGCGTCCAATTCGCGGCTGAGCAGCCGCGAGGCGGCTTCGGTATTGGCCGCAGGGGCGGCGGCGTCGCGGCGCAGCGTCGGGAAACCGGCCTCGGCCTGGCTGAGCCAAGGCGCGGGGTCCGCCTCGGCGGCCTCGGCCCGTTGTTGTTCCGCCCAGCGGTGCCAGTGGGCTGGCACGGCGGGGAGTTGCGGCGTTTCGTCGTGCGCCAGCGCGTCCAGCGCCTGGTTCAGATCGTCCAGCAGAATGCCCCAGGACACCGCGTCCACCGCCAGATGGTGGACGATCAGCGCCAGCACCGGCGCTTGTGGGCCGCGGCGCAGCAAGAGCGCGCGGGCCAGCGGGCCGGCGCTTGGGTCTAGCTCGCGCTGGACTTGTTCCAGCGCCGCGCGCGCGGCTTCGTCGCCGTCGTCTGTTAGTTCCAGTTCGCGGCAAGGCCAGCCGCCGGTCTCTTCGCTTAGCGCCGGCTCCGGCGTGAAGCGCAGGCGGAAGGCGTCGTGGCGCGCGGCCACTGCGTCGAGCGCGGCTTGCAGCCGGACCGCGTCCACGGGGCGGGCCAGTTGCAGCGCCAGCGCTTGGTTCCAGTGCCGCGGCTCGGCCAGACCCAGGCCGGCGAACCAGCGCTGGATGGGCGTGGCCGGCAGCGGGCCGGCGGCCGCGGCTTCCTCCTCGGCCGCGGCCGTGCCGAGCGCGGCGGCCAGTTGGCGGATGGTGGGTTCCAGCAGCAGCTGGCGCGGGCTCAGCGGCAGGTCTTGCGCCCGCGCCCGGGCGACCACTTGCAGGGAGAGGATGGAATCGCCTCCCAGGGCGAAGAAATTGTCGTCGATGCCGGGCAGGGGCACGGCGAGGACGTCGGCCCAGATTTGGGCGAGCGCGCGTTCCGCGTCGGAGCGGGGGTCGACGCGCGGCGCGTCGCTGGCGGCTTGCGCGGCCGGCAGGGCGGCGCGGTCGATCTTGCCGTGGTGGGTCAGCGGGAAGCGCTCCAGCGCCACGATGACGGCGGGCAGCATGTGCTCGGGCAGCTCGGCGGCCAACGCGGCGCGCAGGGCGGCGGGTTCGGCGTCGCCGACGGCGTAGGCCACCAGCCGGGGTTCGCCGGCGGCGGGGCGGTCCAGCAGGACCAGAGCCTCGCGCACGGCGGGCAGCCGGCACAGCGCGGCTTCGATCTCGCCCAGCTCGATGCGGAAACCGCGCAGCTTGACCTGATGATCGGCGCGGCCCAGGTATTCGATCTCGCCGTCGGCGCGGCGGCGGGCGAGGTCGCCGGAGCGATACAGGCGGGAGCCGTCGGCGGCGAAGGGGTTGGGCAGGAAGCGGGAGGCGGTCAGCGTCGGGCGGTTCCAGTAGCCGCGAGCGACGCCGGGGCCGCCGACGTAGATCTCGCCGGGCACGCCGATGGGCACCGGCTGCAGGAAGCGGTCCAGCAGATGGAAGGCCAGATCGGGAATCGGCGGGCCGATGACCTGACCCCGGCGAGCGTCGAGATCGGCCTGTCGGATGGCGCGCTGGGTGACGTGCACGGTGGTTTCGGTGATGCCGTACATATTGACCAGCTCGGGACGTTGATCGCCGCGTTGTTGGAACCAGGGCTCCAGACTGGCCAGTTCCAGCGCCTCGCCGCCGAAGATCACCAGACGCAAGTCCGGCAAGGCGTGAGCGGCGGCGGCGGGGATCAACTGGCGGAAAGCGGCCGGGGTCTGGTTCAACACCGACACGCGATGCTGCTGCAGCCAATCGGCGAAGGCCTCCGGCGAGCGGGACACCCAGTAAGGCACCACCAGGCAAGTGCCGCCGAACAGCAGAGGCCCCCAGATCTCCCACACCGAGAAATCGAAGGCGTAGGAATGGAACAGCGACCAGACATCGTCGGGACCGAAGGCGAAACGCTCGGCGGTGGCGGCGATCAATCGGACCACATTGTGGTGGCTGACCACGCAGCCCTTGGGGGTGCCGGTGGAACCGGAGGTATAGATGACGTAAGCGGCCTGCTGCGGATGCAGACGGCGCGGCGGCGGCGCGGCGTCGCCGGAGGAGACGGCCACATCCAGCCAGCGCAGGGCGAGGCCGGCGGGCAGGGCATCGGCGGACTCGGCGTCGCCGACGACGACATGGATGGCGCTGTCGCGGACGAGGAACTCCAGGCGCTCGGCGGGATAGCCGGGGTCCAGCGGGACATAGGCGGCGCCGGCCTTGAGGATGGCGAGCATGGCGACGAGGAGATCGGGCTGACGCTGGCAGCACAGGCCGACGCGTTGTTCCGGCTGCACGCCGAGCTGGAGTAATTGCCTTGCGAGCTGATTGGCGCGGGCGTCGAGTTCTTGGTAGCGCAGGGCGGAGGTTTCGCCCTGGACGGCGACGCGCTCGGGGAAGGCCTGGGCGGCGTGTTCGAACCAGCTGCAAAGGTCGGGATGGGGCGGGGCGATGGAAATGGGCGCGGGGCCCAGTGCCTGGGCGGCTTGCTCGGCGTTCAGCAGCGGCAACCGCGCCACAGGACAATCCGGTTGAGCGGCCGCGGATTGCAGCAGTTCACGATAGTGTTCCAGCCAGCGGGCCGCTGTGTCGGCGCCGATCAGGCCGGCGCGGTATTCCAGCGTGGCGCGCAGGCCGTCGCCGGCCGGCTCCAGCATCAGGCTCAGGTCGAATTTGGCGTCGGCGGGGAATAGCGGCAGCGCTTCCGCTTCCACGCCCTGCCAGTCCAAACGGCCCAGCGGCGCGTTCTGCAGCGCGAACAGGGCGCGGAACGGCGCGTCCTGGGCCTGGGAACGGGAGCCGGCCAGTTTCACCACCTGATCGAAGGGCGCGTGCTGATGGGCGAAGGCGTCCAGGCAATCGGCGCGGTTGCGCGTCAGCAATTGAGAAAAGCTGGGCGAGCCGCTCAGATCCTGACGCAGGATCAGGGTGTTGACGAAGAAACCCAGGGTCTGTTCGAACTCGGCGCGGTCGCGATTGGCCACAGGGCTGCCGACGCAGATGTCGTCGCGTCCGCTCAGCCTTTGCAGCAGCGCCTGGAAGCCGGAGAGCAAGGCCATGAACAAGGTGGCGTCGGCGGCGAGGGCCAGCTTGCGCAGCGGGTCGACCAGCGAGGCCGGCAGCGTCAGGCTGACGTGGCCGGCTTCCTCGCTCCGGCTTTGGCCGGCGGCGTAATCGCCGGGCAGCTCCATTTCGCCGTCTAGGCCGGCGAGGCGTTCGCGCCAGTAGCGCAGCGCATCGGCGTCGCTGTCGCCGCCGGCGCGGGTTTCGCGTTCCCATTCGGAAAAGTCGGCGTATTGCAGCGCCTCGGGCAGGGCCGGCACGGGTAGGCCGGCGGCCAGCGCCGGGTAGAGCGCGCCCAGTTCGCGCACCAGCACGCCCAGCGACCAGCCGTCGCAGGCGATGTGATGGATCACGATGGAGAGCACATGGTGTTGAGGGCCCAGAACGAACAGGCGCGCCCGGATCACCGGATCGCGCCGCAGATCGAAACGCAGGGCGGCTTCCGCGCGCAAGCGCGCCGGCAGGCCGGCCTCGTCGCAGGCGGTGCGCGGCAGCTCGCAACCGGCTTGCGGGCGGATCAACTGGCAGGGTTCGCCGTCGACCAGATCGTATTGAGTGCGCAGGATCTCATGGCGCGCCACCAGGGCGTTCAGAGCGGCTTGCAGCGCGTCGGCGTCCAGTGCGCCGCGCAGGCGCAGGGCCAGCGGGATGTGGTAGGCCGTCGAGTCCGGCGCCAGGTCCGCCAGCGTCCACAAGCGGCGCTGGGCGCCGGATTGCGGGAAAACATAGGCGTCGAAAGAGGCGTGGGCGTCAATTGCGTTCATGGTTGGCCTTGATTGGACTGCTGGGATGAGGTGTCGCCGTCGGCGCCGAACGTGACGCGCGCCAGCTGGCGGCGCGCTTGCCGCACCGGCGAGGCGGCCGATGTCTGTCCGCGCTGCGCGTCGATGTGTTGCGCCAGTTCCGCCGCGCGCGGATGTTCGAACAGGAGGCGCAGGGGCAGCGGAACCCCCAGGCGTTCGCGCAGCCGGTTGGCGGCGCGCACCGCCAGGATGGAGTCGCCGCCCAACTCGAAGAAGCTTTCATCGCGGCTGACTTGCGGCAGCTGCAACAGATCGGCGAACACCTCCGCCACCAGGAATTCGCTGGGCGTGCGCGCCGCTTCGAAGGCGCGCCGCGCCAGCGGCTCCGGCGCCGGCAGGGCGGCGCGGTCGATCTTGCCGTGGTGGGTCAGCGGGAAGCGCTCCAGCGCCACGATGACGGCGGGCAGCATGTGCTCGGGCAGCTCGGCGGCCAGCGCGGCGCGCAGGGCGGCCGGTTCGGCGTCGCCGACGGCGTAGGCCACCAGCCGGGGTTCGCCGGCGGCGGGGCGGTCCAGCAGGACCAGAGCCTCGCGCACGGCGGGCAGCCGGCACAGCGCGGCTTCGATCTCGCCCAGCTCGATGCGGAAACCGCGCAGCTTGACCTGATGATCGGCGCGGCCCAGGTATTCGATCTCGCCGTCGGCGCGGCGGCGGGCGAGGTCGCCGGAGCGATAGAGGCGGGAGCCGTCGGCGGCGAAGGGGTTGGGCAGGAAGCGGGAGGCGGTCAGCGCCGGGCGGTTCCAGTAGCCGCGAGCGACGCCGGGGCCGCCGACGTAGATCTCGCCGGGCACGCCGACGGGCACCGGCTGCAGGAAGCGGTCCAGCAGATGGAAGGCCAGATCGGGAATCGGCGGGCCGATGACCTGACCCCGGCGAGCGTCGAGATCGGCCTGTCGGATGGCGCGCTGGGTGACGTGCACGGTGGTTTCGGTGATGCCGTACATATTGACCAGCTCGGGACGTTGATCGCCGCGTTGTTGGAACCAGGGCTCCAGACTGGCCAGTTCCAGCGCCTCGCCGCCGAAGATCACCAGACGCAAGTCCGGCAAGGCGTGAGCGGCGGCGGCGGGGATCAACTGGCGGAAAGCGGCCGGGGTCTGGTTCAACACCGACACGCGATGCTGCTGCAGCCAATCGGCGAAGGCCTCCGGCGAGCGGGACACCCAGTAAGGCACCACCAGGCAAGTGCCGCCGAACAGCAGCGGCCCCCAGATCTCCCACACCGAGAAATCGAAGGCGTAGGAATGGAACAGCGACCAGACATCGTCGGGACCGAAGGCGAAACGCTCGGCGGTGGCGGCGATCAGCCTGACCACATTGTGATGGCTGACCACGCAGCCCTTGGGGTTGCCGGTGGAACCGGAGGTATAGATGACGTAAGCGGCCTGCTGCGGGTGCAGGCGGCGCGGCGGCGGCGCGGCGTCGCCGGAGGAGACGGCCACATCCAGCCAGCGCAGGGCGAGGCCGGCGGGCAGGGCATCGGCGGACTCGGCGTCGCCGACGACGACATGGATGGCGCTGTCGCGGACGAGGAACTCCAGGCGCTCGGCGGGATAGCCGGGGTCCAGCGGGACATAGGCGGCGCCGGCCTTGAGGATGGCGAGCATGGCGACGAGGAGATCGGGCTGACGCTGGCAGCACAGGCCGACGCGTTGTTCCGGCTGCACGCCGAGCTGGAGTAATTGCCTTGCGAGCTGATTGGCGCGGGCGTCGAGTTCTTGGTAGCGCAGGGCGGAGGTTTCGCCCTGGACGGCGACGCGCTCGGGGAAGGCCTGGGCGGCGTGTTCGAACCAGCTGCAAAGGTCGGGATGGGGCGGGGCGATGGAAATGGGCGCGGGGCCCAGTGCCTGGGCGGCTTGCTCGGCGTTCAGCAGCGGCGCGGCCAGCCAATCGGCGTCGGTATCTTCGGCCAGCGACGCCAGCGCCCCTTGCAGATAGCCGGCCATATCCTCCATCTGCGGCGCGTCGAATTCCGCCTCGTCCCAGGCCAGCGTTAGTTCCAGGCCTTGGTTTCGTGGATCGCGGCTGAATTGCACCAGGCAGGGAAAGTCGGTTTCCTCGAACACTTCCACGCCTTCCACCGTCACGTCGGGCAAGCGCAGCGCTTGTCCGTAGACATGAAAGTGGATGTAGTTGAAGCCGACTTCGAAACCGCGCCTGCCGTGGTTCAGTTGCATGATGGCGGCCAGCGGCAGGCGACGCAGCGCTTGCAAGGCCGTTTCCTCGGCAAAGACGCGGCGCGCCAGTTGCGCCCAACTGCCGGTTCGCAGTGCCACGCTCAGCGGAACGGTGTTCAGGAAGAGGCCTAGCGCGGCGGCGCTGTCTTCGCGTTCGGGGCGGCTGTGGGTGACGTAGCCGGTGCTGGCGGCGGCGGAACCGGTCAGCAGCGCCAGCACGCGCAGGTGAGCGGTGAGCAATACGGTTTTGAGCGGCAGCGCCAGCCGCGCGGCGGCGGCGTCCAGCGCCATGGACAGTTCGGCCGGCAGCATGCGGCTGAGACGGCGGACGCTGCGCGCGCCGCCCGCGGCCGGCTGAGGCCTCAACCGGGGCAAGACAGAGGCTTCCAAGCCAGCCAGCCGTTGCCGCCAAGCCGCTTTCAGCTCAGGGGTGTTCTCGGCTTGTTTTTCCTGTTCGATGAACAGCGCGCTCAGCGCGCCGGACGCGTCGGCCGGGCCGGCGCTTTGCGCGTGCCGCGCCAGCCGCAGCAGGTCGGTGACCAAGGTGGCCACGCTCCAGCCGTCCAGAATCGCGTGATGGAAGCTTAGCGTCAGCCGCGCGCGGCCGGTGTCCAGCCGGAACAGGGAGAGGCGCAGCAGCGGCGGGGATTGTGGCTGGAAGGGCCGGGCTTTTTCCGCGGCGACGAAGTCGGCCAGCGCCCGGCTTTGCGCTTCGGGCGCCAGCGCGCGCAAGTCGGCGACGCTTAGCGGGATGTCGCCGTCGCGATGAATCAGCTGCAGCGGTTCCGAGTAGGCGTTCCAGTGGAAGGTGGTGCGCAGCGCGGCGTGGCGTTCCGCCAAGCGGCGAACAGCAGCGCGCCAGGCGGCTTCGTCCCAGGGCAGGCGCAGATCGAAGCTGAAAATGTCGTGGAAGATGGCGCCGTTTTGCGACAGCTCGCTGTGGAACAGCATGCCGGCCTGCAGCCGCGACATGGGCAGCGCTTCGATCACGTCGTCCGGCAAGCGCAGCCGGTCGGCGTCGGAAATCAGCGAGAAGGCTTGCCGCGCGGCGGCGCTTGCGCCGTCGTCGGCGGGCTCCGGCGCTTCGCACAGCTGGCGAATGGTGGGCCGGCTGAACAGCTGTTGCACGTTGAGGGCCAAGCCCTGGTCGCGGGCGCGGGCGACCACTTGCAGGGAGAGGATGGAATCGCCTCCCAGGGCGAAGAAATTGTCGTCGATGCCGGGCAGGGGCACGGCAAGGACGTCGGCCCAGATTTGGGCGAGCGCGCGTTCCGCGTCGGAGCGGGGGTCGACGCGCGGCGCGTCGCTGGCGGCTTGCGCGGCCGGCAGGGCGGCGCGGTCGATCTTGCCGTGGTGGGTCAGCGGGAAACGCTCCAGCGCCACGATGACGGCGGGCAGCATGTGCTCGGGCAGCTCGGCGGCCAACGCGGCGCGCAGGGCGGCGGGTTCGGCGTCGCCGACGGCGTAGGCCACCAGCCGGGGTTCGCCGGCGGCGGGGCGGTCCAGCAGGACCAGAGCCTCGCGCACGGCAGGCAGACGGCACAGCGCGGCTTCGATCTCACCCAGCTCGATGCGGAAACCGCGCAGCTTGACCTGATGATCGGCGCGGCCCAGGTATTCGATCTCGCCGTCGGCGCGGCGGCGGGCGAGATCGCCGGAGCGATACAGGCGGGAGCCGTCGGCGGCGAAGGGATTGGGCAGGAAGCGGGCGGCGGTCAGCGCCGGGCGGTTCCAGTAGCCACGAGCGACGCCGGGGCCGCCGACATAGATCTCGCCGGGCACGCCGACGGGCACCGGCTGCAGGAAGCGGTCCAGCAGGTGGAAGGCCAGATCGGGAATCGGCGGGCCGATGACCTGACCCCGGCGAGCGTCGAGATCGGCCTGTCGGATGGCGCGCTGGGTGACATGCACGGTGGTTTCGGTGATGCCGTACATATTGACCAGCTCGGGACGTTGATCGCCGCGTTGTTGGAACCAGGGCTCCAGACTGGCCAGTTCCAGCGCCTCGCCGCCGAAGATCACCAGACGCAAGTCCGGCAAGGCGTGAGCGGCGGCGGCGGGGATCAGCTGGCGGAAAGCGGCCGGGGTCTGGTTCAACACCGACACGCGATGCTGCTGCAGCCAATCGGCGAAGGCCTCCGGCGAACGGGACACCCAGTAAGGCACCACCAGGCAAGTGCCGCCGAACAGCAGCGGTCCCCAGATCTCCCATACCGAGAAATCGAAGGCGTAGGAATGGAACAGCGACCAGACATCGTCGGGACCGAAGGCGAAACGCTCGGCAGTGGCGGCGATCAATCGGACCACATTGTGGTGGCTGACCACGCAGCCCTTGGGGGTGCCGGTGGAGCCGGAGGTATAGATGACGTAAGCGGCCTGCCGCGGATGCAGACGACGCGGCGGCGGCGTGGCGTCTCCGGAGGAGACGGCCACATCCAGCCAGCGCAGGGCGAGGCCGGTAGGCAGGGCTTCGGCGGATTCGGCGTCGCCGACGACGACATGGATGGCGCTGTCGCGGACGAGGAACTCGAGGCGCTCGGCGGGGTAGCCGGGGTCCAGCGGCACATAGGCGGCGCCGGCCTTGAGGATGGCGAGCATGGCGACGAGGAGATCGGGCTGGCGTTGGCAGCAGAGTCCGACGCGCTGTTCCGGTAGCACGCCGAGCTGGAGCAATTGCCGGGCCAATTGATTGGCGCGGGCGTCGAGTTCTTGGTAGCGCAGGGCGGAGGCTTCGCCCTGAACGGCGACGCGCTCGGGGAAGGCCCGGGCGGCGTGCTCGAACCAGCTGCACAGGTCGGGGTGCGGCGGGGCGACGGGCGCGGGCGGCTCGGCGAGGCGCGGGGCCTTGGCCAGCGTTTGCTCCGGATCGCGCAGCAGGCTGTGCAGCAAGGGCTCCACGCCGTCGATGAAGGCGGCGGCATCCAGTTCGGCGAAGCTGGCCAGGTTGTAGTCGAGGTCCACTTTCACCGGCTGGCGCGAGTCCGCCTCGCGCACGAAGACCTTCAGCGGATAGTGCTGCGACAAGGCGCGCATCGCGGTCATATTGCTGACGGTGCCGTCGAACATGGCGTCGTAATCGTGCTTCTCGTACGACAGGCTGATTTCGTAGGGCAGCCTGTCCCGGCCGAGGCCTTCGGTTTCGCCTATCGGATAGCGGTGATGGCGGAAATCGGCTCTTAGTTCGCGCTGGATCAGGCTGAGCAGTTCCGCGAAGCTCCAGTGCGGTTGGAGCTTCAAGCGCAGCGGGCACAGGCTGGCGAACAGTCCCGGGGTGTTCTTGGCCAAGGCATTGCGGCGGTTGAGGATGGGCAGGGCCAACAGCAGATCGTCGGCGCCGAACTCGCGCAGCGCATGGGTGTAGATCAGGCCGATGAAAAAGTGGAAGACGGTGGCCTGGTGCGCGGCGGCCAGTTCGCCGATGCGCCTGTAGGTTTCCGCCGACAGTTGGAAGCTGCGCTGCCCGCAGCTCAGTTGTCCGCCGGCGTCGGTGAACAGCCGGGTTTGGTAGCCGGCGAGTTTGTTTTGCCAGTATTCCCGGTCCTTCGCGTAATGGCGCGATTCGTAGTAGCCGTCTTCCTCCTCCACCAATTCGGCCGGCGTCATCATCGGCGTCGGCGCCGGCAGCAAGCCCTGGCGCAGGTGATTGTAGTAACGGCACTTCTCGCCGTAGAGCTGGGCGATGGCCCAGCCGTCGAAGGCGATGTGGTGGAAGCGGCCGTACAGGATGAAATCCTCTTCCCCGTGACGCAGCAAGGTGTAGGCGGCCAACGGGGTTTGGCCATCGAACGCGAAGGCTTGGGCGAAGTCGCGCTCGGTCCATTCCCGGGCAGCGCGTTCCGGCTCCGGCTCGCCGCGGGTGTCGATTACCGTCAACGGGCGGGGATGACGCGGGCACAGCACTTGGCGTGGCTGGCCGTCGGCATCGTCAATGGCGATGCGTAGCGCCGGCGTGTGCTCCATCAGGGCGGCGAGCGCGGCTTGCAGGGTTTCGATATCGAGTGCGCCCTGTATTTTGATGAAACCGCCGATATTGAATAGTTCGGGCGCGGAGAATAACGATTGATGAAAATAAATTTCCAGCTGCCGGCGTGTAAGCGGGAAGGTTTTCATTTGAGTTATTCCAATCTTATTTAGAAAGTATTATGCCGAAATATGCTTCTGTACTGCCATGTGTGTGTCGCGTAAATCTACACTGATGTGAATTAAATTAGTGAAGCAATTTAACTGGTAAATAAGTCAGGTTTTTAATGGTTGTATTACATGATAGCGTCATTCTATTAAGATAATGGGATAGCTAAATCAGCGATCCGCATTATAAATTTTCAAATATTCCTGCTAAATACGGTTTAAATAATTCATGTTTAATCCGTATTGTTTTTATTTTTACTTTTGCATTTGCGAGGAGTTTTGGAATGAGTTCGAATGATGCGGAAAAACCTTTGGCCGCCAGCCGTCGGGACTTTTTGACCGGAAGCTTGAAACTGGCTTCCGCGGGCGCGCTGGCGGGATGGTTGCCGGCCGAACGGATCATGGCGGGGAGGCTGACTTGCAGCCAACCCAATAATTTCCCTGCGGAAATCCCCTTATATAAGCAAAGCTTCAAAAACTGGGCCGGCGATATCAAGGTGGATGATGTCTGGACCTGCGCGCCGCGTTCCGCGGACGAGGTGGTGAAGGTGGCCAACTGGGCCAAGGACAACGGTTATAAGGTGCGGGCGCGCGGCATGATGCATAACTGGTCGCCGTTGACGCTGGCCGCCGGCGTCAGCTGCCCGGCTGTGGTGTTGTTGGACACCACGCGATACTTGACCGCGATGTCCATCGACGCTTCAGGTCCGGTGGCCAAGGTCACGGCCCAGGCCGGCATCACTATGGAAGCCTTGCTTACCGGCCTGGAAAAGGCCGGCCTGGGCGTGACCGCCGCGCCGGCGCCGGGGGACCTGACCCTGGGCGGCGTGCTGGCCATCAACGGCCACGGCACCGCGATTCCGGCCAAGGGCGAACGCCGTCTGGCCGGCGCCAGTTACGGCTCGATCAGCAATCTGGTGCTCAGCCTCACCGCCGTGGTTTACGACAAGGCCAGCGGCGCTTACGCGCTGCGCAAGTTTGCCCGCAACGATCCGCAAATCGCGCCGCTGCTGGCGCATGTGGGCCGCTCGCTGATCGTGGAAGCCACTTTGCAGGCGGCGCCCAACCAGCGTTTGCGTTGTCAAAGCTGGTTCAACATCCCCTATGGCGAAATGTTCGCCGCGGCGGGCAGCGGCGGACGCACCTTCGCCAGCTATCTGGACAGCGCGGGCCGGGTGGAGGCGATCTGGTTCCCGTTCACTAGCAATCCCTGGCTCAAGGTGTGGACGGTGACGCCGAACAAGCCGCTGTTCTCCCGCCAGACCGACAAGCCGTTCAACTATCCCTTCTCCGACAACCTGCCCGACGAAGTGACCGATCTGGCCAACAAGATTCTGTCGCTGGGAGACGGCAAGCTGACGCCGGCCTTCGGCAAGGCGCAGTTCGCCGCTGCCAGCGCCGGCCTGGTGGCCACGGCCAGCTGGGACTTGTGGGGCTGGTCCAAAAACCTGCTGCTCTACGTCAAGCCCACCACCTTGCGCGTCACCGCCAACGGTTACGCGGTATTGACCCGTCGCGAGAACGTGCAGCGCGTGCTCAATGAATTCGTCACCTTCTATCAGGCGCGGGTGCAGGCGTATCAGCAGCAGGGCCGCTATCCTATGAACGGGCCGGTCGAAATCCGCGTGACCGGGCTGGACGATCCGAGCGAGGCGGCGCTGAGCGGCGGCGTGGCGCCGGCGCTGTCCGCCATTCGCCCGCGCCCGGATCATCCTGAATGGAATGTCGCCGTGTGGCTGGACATTCTGACGCTGCCGGGCACGCCGTACGCCAACCAGTTCTATCGCGAGATAGAGCAGTGGATAGAGGCCAATTTCAACGGTTCTTACGCGGCGGTGCGTCCTGAGTGGTCCAAGGGCTGGGGCTATACCGATCAGGCGGCGTGGGCGGATTCCGCCATGCTGCAGACGACCATCCCCAACGCCTTCCGCGCCGGGCAGCCGGCGGCGGCCAACTGGGACGCGGCCAAGGCGGCGCTGGCGGCCTATGACCCGTACCGTCTGTTCTCCTCGCCCTTGCTGGACAGCCTCGCGCTCTGATGTTTGAGGGGGTAAAGACAGCGCGCCTCCATTTGAAGGCGCGCCGTTTTCTTTGCGCGCTCGCTTACGCCGGGCGGGGAAGGCTACACTATAAGCAGTTCCCACCGCGCCGGATTCGCGCCATTCCGCCCAGCCATGCCATCCTGTTACGCCCAAGTCGACTGCAATTCCTTTTACGCTTCCTGCGAGCGGGTGTTCAACCCTGGTCTGGCCGGCTTGCCCATTGTCGTGTTGTCCAACAACGACGGCTGCATCGTGTCGCGCTCGGCCGAGGCCAAGGCTTTGGGCGTGCCCATGGGCGCGCCTTACTTCCTGCACAAGGCGCGGCTGGAGCAGTTGGGCGTGGCGGTGTTTTCCTCCAACTACGCCTTGTACGGCGATTTGTCCGGCCGCGCGATGCGGCTGCTGGCCGGCTTCGCGCGCGCGCAGGAGGTGTATTCCATAGATGAATGCTTTCTGGACATCGGCGGCGAGCCGGAGCCGGAACGGCTGGCGCAAGAGATGCGCTATGCCATGCTGCGCGGCCTGGGCCTGCCTGTGTGCGTCGGCATCGGCCCCAGCAAGACCTTGGCCAAGCTGGCCAACCACCTGGCCAAGCAAAATCCGGCCTGCGACGGGGTGATGAATCTGCAAGCGCTGGACGCGGCGGAGCTGCGGAGCTTGCTGGCCGCCGTGCCGGTGGAGGATATCTGGGGCGTGGGACGCAAGCTTTCGGTCAAGCTGCGGCTGGAGCGCGTAAACCACGCCGCGGCGCTGGCGGAGGCGGACCGGGATTGGCTGATCCGCCGTTTCGGCGTCACCGTGGCGCGCATCGCCGACGAACTGGACGGCCTCTCCTGCCTGAGCCTGGAGGAGGCGCTGCCGCCGAGGCAGTCCTTGATGTCCACGCGCTCCTTCGGCCACAAGGTGACGCGGCTGGAGGAAGCGGGCGAGGCGGTGGCGATGCACGCGGCGCAAGTGGCGGAGCGTTTGCGGCGGCAAGGCTCCCTAGCCTCCTTCCTGCAAGTGAGCCTGCAGCGCGGCGTGTACCAGCAGGGCACGGTGCAGCGGGACAGCGAGGTGGTGCCCTTGCTGCCGGCCAGCGCCGACAGCCGGGTGTTGGTGGCCGCGGCCAGCCGAGCGCTTGAACGCTTGTGGCGGCCCGGAGCCAGCTACCAGAAGTGCGGGGTGATGGCCTGGCAATTGGTGGACGCGGAGCGGGCGCAGCCGGACCTGTTCGCCAGCGGGCCGGATCCAGAGAAAGGGAAACGCTTGATGGCGGCGCTGGACGCGATCAACCAGCGCATGGGCCGCGGCACGGTCAAGTTGTTGGCGGAAGGCTTGGAACAGCCTTGGAAGATGAAGCAGGACATGTTGTCGCCGGCCTATACCACGCGCTGGGAAGATATTCCGGTGGCGAAGGCGAAATAGCGGCGGCGGAATGCGGCGGAAAGCGGATTGCGCCCCGGCTCTTGGAGTAAAATGCCGCTCTTGATTTGCAACCTTGCGGGGCCAGGGCGGTGGCTATAGTGCAATCAAGCCGCCGCGCGCCGCACTTGAAAGCGAGACATTGAACCCTCTGTTTGCCCAGCCTTGCGCCATTGTCGACTTGGAAACCACCGGCGGCCACATCAGCCGCGACCGCATTACCGAGGTGGGCGTCATCCTGATCGATGGAGACCGGGTGGAGCGCTTCAGCTCTCTGATCAACCCCGGCCAGCCCATCCCTCCCTTTATCGAGAACATGACCGGCATTTCCAACGCCATGGTGGCGGAGGCGCCGAATTTCTCCGACTTGGCCGAGCGTTTGCTGTCGATGCTGTCCGGCCGTCTGTTTCTGGCGCATAACGCGCGTTTCGATTACAGCTTTTTGAAAAACGAGTTTCGCCGTGTCGGGCTGCGCTTCCAGAGCCAGTCGCTGTGCACGGTGAAGCTGTCGCGCCGCCTGTACCCGCAGTTTTTCAAGCATAGCCTGGACAGCCTGATAGAGCGCCACGACATTCGCCTGCCGGAGCGCCACCGGGCGCTGGCGGACGCGGAGGCGGTGCGCCGTTTTCTGGACATCGCCCATCTTGAACTGGGCGCGGAGACGATGGGCGCGGCGATGGCGGCGGTGTTGGCCGCGCCGCCGGAGCTGGCCGGCTTGCCGGCGGCCTTGCAGGATCAATTGGAACTGCTGCCGGACGTGCCGGGGGTGTACACGCTGTACGGCGAGGACGGCAAGCCCTTGTACGTGGGCCGGGGAAGCAATCTGCGCAACCGGGTGTTGGCGCATTTCGTTGCGGTCAAAGGCGGAGGCAAGAGCCGCGAGGTGCATATCGGCGAGCCGATAGGCAGGGTGGAATGGCAGGAGACCTTGGGCGATTTCGGCGCGCATTTGCTGGAGTTGCAGCGCATACACGCTTTGGCGCCGAGGCATAACCATCGCGGCAAGCTCAGTCCTGAGCTGTGTTCCATCCAACTGGTGACGGAGGACGGCTTCATTCGTCCCAAGGTGGTGTACGCGCGCGAACTGGATTTTAGCCGCACCGCGGATTTGTACGGCTTGTTCCGCCATGCGCGCGAGGCGCGCAAGATCCTGGCGGAAATCGCGCTGGGCAATGCGCTGTGCCAGTCGGTGCTGGGAGTGGAGGCGGTGACCAGCCGCAAAGGCGCGCCGTGCGCGGCCTTGAAACTGGGCCGTTGCCGCGGCGCCTGTGTCGGCCGCGAGCCGGCGGAGGTGCACGATATCCGGTTGCTGGGCGCCTTGGCCAAGCTGAAAGTGAAGGCCTGGCCGTTCGCCGGCGCCATCGCGGTGGTGGAAACCGACGAAGTGACCGGCGAGCGCGCCGAGCATGTGTTCGACCGCTGGTGCTATCTGGGGTCGCGTCAGGGCGAGGGCGGCCCGCTGGAGGGCGCGCCGTCTTTCGATCTGGACAGCTACAAGCTGCTGGAGGGCTGGCTGCGCAAGCCAGTGGAGGGGACGGCGCTGCGCGAGCTGTGAACAGGTTTAAAGCCAGTTCTTCAGCAGCAGCGCCCCCAGCAGGACGGCGATCAGCGCCAGCAGCCAGTTCTGGCGCTTTTGTTCCCGCATCAGCTGGATATAGCCGCTGATCAGCAGCTCGCTGTTGGCGGAGGACAGCGCGTCATTCAGCTTGCGCGGCAGCGTGGGCAGAGTGGTGGCCCATTGAGGCGCTTCGTGCTTCAGCGTGCGCAGCAGGCCGCGCCAGCCTATCTGCTCGTTCATCCACTTGGTCAGGAAGGGCTTGGCGGTGTCCCACAGATCCAGATTGGGGTCCAACTGGCGGCCCAGGCCTTCGATATTGAGCAGGGTTTTTTGCAGCAGCACCAGTTGGGGCTGGATCTCCACATTGAAGCGGCGGCTGGTTTCGAACAGACGCAGCAGCACCATGCCGAAGGAGATTTCCGACAGCGGTTTTTCGAAGATGGGTTCGCACACGGTGCGCACCGCCGCTTCCAGTTCTTCGGCGCGGGTGTCTTTCGGCACCCAGCCGGATTCGATGTGAGCGGTGGCGACGCGGTGGTAGTCGCGGTTGAAGAAGGCGAGGAAGTTGACCGCCAGGTAGTGCTTGTCGGTGTCGGTCAAGGTGCCGACGATGCCGAAGTCCAGTGCGATGTAGCGGCCGTCGGCGGCGACGAAGATATTGCCCGGGTGCATGTCCGCGTGGAAAAAGCCGTGGCGGAACACCTGGGTGAAAAAGATTTCCACGCCGAAGCGGCTGAGCTTGGACAGGTCCACGCCGGCTTCGCGCAGCCGGTCCACCTGGCCCACCGGGATGCCGTGCATCCATTCCAGAGTCAGCACGTCGCGGCTGGTGTAGTCGTAGAACACCTCGGGCACGATCAGCATGTCCGAGTTCTTGAAGTTGCGGCGCAGCTGCGAGGCGTTGGCGGCCTCGTGCATCATGTCCAGTTCGTCGTGCAGGTATTTGTCGAACTCGGCCACCACTTCGCGCGGCTTCAAGCGCTTGCCGTCGGTGAACAGCTTCTCCACCCAGCCGGCCAGCGTGGCCATCAGTGCCAGGTCTTGCTCTATCACAGGCTGGATACCGGGGCGCAGCACCTTGACCGCCACTTCGCGGCCGCGGCCGCCGTCGGGTTGGCGCAACCAGGCCTTGTGCACCTGGGCCACCGAGGCGCTGGCCACCGGGGTGTTGTCGAAGTCGACGTAGAGTTCGTCCACTTTGCGGCCCAGGCTGCGTTCTATCATCTCGCGCGCTTGCAAGCCGTCGTAAGGCGGCACCTGGTCTTGCAGCCGCGCCAGTTCGTCGGCGTAATCCGGGGGCAGCAAATCACGGCGGGTGGACAGCACTTGGCCGAATTTGACGAAGATGGGCCCCAGGCTTTCCAGCGCCAGCCTCACCCGCTGCGGCAGCGGCGCACTGGCGTCGCGGCGCCGCGGCAGCAGGGCGAACAGCTTGTGGATGAAGCCGAGTTTGGAATGACCTTCCAGAAAGTCGTCCAGTCCAAAGCGATAGCAAGTGCCAACAATTTTGATGAAGCGCGAAATCCGCATGTGCCGTCAGGCCTTTGTCTGTTCTTGTTGC
Source organism: Chromobacterium haemolyticum (assembly GCF_009936155.1). Taxonomy (NCBI): domain Bacteria; kingdom Pseudomonadati; phylum Pseudomonadota; class Betaproteobacteria; order Neisseriales; family Chromobacteriaceae; genus Chromobacterium; species Chromobacterium haemolyticum. The sequence continues at coordinate 726,386 of NZ_AP019312.1, forward strand.
AGCGCGGCCTGCAGCCGCGCCAGGCGTTTTTCCAGGCGGCCGGCGTCGTCGCGCAAGGTGTCCACCGCGGCGACGAAGCCTTGCACTTGCCGGCGGCCGGCCAGGACCGGCGCTTCCTCGCGCAGATGCTCCACCCAGTTGGCGGCCAAACGCCAGGCCACCTGGCCCTTGAAGCCGAGCAGGGCGCGCGCCAGCGTTTCCGCGCGTTGGGCGGCGGCGTCGCCCACCAGCCGGGACAGGTCCTCGGCGGCGTTCCACTGCAAGCGGCCCAATAGGCGGCCAAGGGCGGCGGCCAGTTCGGCGTCGCCTTCCAGCTGGATGTCGTTCAGCGCCGGGTCCCGTCCGGCCACCGCCGCCAGCGCGACGGCGTGCTTGAGCCGCACCGTGGCTTCCGGCTCGCCCTCGCAGGCGGCCAGCCAGCCGTCGTCGGTGATCACGCCGGCCACATGAAAGGGCGGCAGCGCCACGGCGACGCGTCGGCCGGCGTGCGCGGCCAGTTCCGCTCGCACCGCCGGGTGCTGGTTCAACAAGTGGTTGAATGCCGCAATCTGGATGCCCATGCGTTGTCTCCGCCGTGATTGGAAGGTGAAGGGGTCTAGTCTCAAGGCCGCATTGCCGGAGCGCCGCCGATGATAAACCGGTTCTTTAAGAGTCTGTTTACGATCTCGCGAGCAAGAGCGAGACAAGGCGAAAAACTAGCGAAAAAGCGGAATGTACAAGGGGTACATGAGCATTTTGAGCTTGTTTTTAATGCCGTATCGCCGAAGCGCAGCAGACTATGAACAGCTTCTTAGAACTTGTAGCCCTTGTGCAGGGCTACCACGCCGCCGCTCATATTGTGGTAGTCCACCTTGCCGAAGCCGGCGTCCAGCATCATCTGCTTCAGCGTCTCCTGATCCGGATGCATGCGGATGGATTCCGCCAGGTACTGATAGCTGTCGGGATCGTTCGCCACCAGTTTGCCCATGACCGGCAGCGCCTTGAAGGAGTAGAAGTCGTAGAACGGCGACAGCGGTTTCCACACTTTGGAGAACTCCAGCACCATCAGTTTGCCGCCCGGCTTCAGCACCCGGCACATTTCCTTCAGCGCCGCATCCTTATGCGTCATATTGCGCAGGCCGAAAGCCACCGACACCGCGTCGAAGTAATTCTCGGGGAAGGGCAGTTTCTCCGCGTCGGCCAGCGACACCGGCAGTATCAGACCTTCGTCCAGCAGCCGGTCGCGGCCCACGGTCAGCATGGAGCTGTTGATGTCGGTCAGCCACACTTCGCCGCTCTTGCCCACGCGCTTGGCCCAGCCTCGGGACAGGTCGCCGGTGCCGCCGGCGATGTCCAGCACCTTGTCGCCGGCCTTGACGCCGGAAGTGGTCAGGGTGAAGTGTTTCCACACCCGGTGCAGCCCGCCAGACATCAGGTCGTTCATCACATCGTATTTCTTGGCCACCGAGTGGAACACATCGGCCACCTTGGCGGCTTTTTCGCTTTCGGCTACGGTCTTGAAGCCGAAGTGGGTCGTCTTGTCCATGGTCACTCCCTGCTCGCGCCTGCGGCGGCGAGGCGATTGAGATAATCCTGCCAGTACTGGTCGCGCTTGGCGCCCAGCTCGTATAGATAGCTCCAGCTGTACAGCCCGCTGTCGTGGCCGTCGTCGAAGGTGATCTTCAGCGCGTAATGGCCCACCGGCTCCAGCGCGGTGACGGCGACATGGCGCTTGCCGGTTTGCAACACTTCCTGGCCGGCGCCGTGGCCGCGCACTTCCGCCGATGGCGAGTAGACGCGCAGGTATTCGCAAGGCAGTTCGAAGCGAGCGCCGTCGTCGAAGCTGATTTCCAGCACGCGCGATACCGCGTGTAGCTGGATGTCCTGCGGCGCGGGCGCGTCGGGGGAGAGTCCGGACATGGTCTGATCCTCTAAAGGCGGCCGATTAAGCCGCGCATCAGTCTTTTCGTTCCAGCAGCATGGCGTCGCCATAGCTGAAGAAACGGTATTCCTGCTCCACCGCGTGCTGGTAGGCGGCGCGGATCTCCTCGTAGCCGGCGAAGGCCGAGACCAACATCAGCAGCGTGGACTTGGGCAGGTGGAAATTGGTCAGCAGGCGGTCCACCACCCGGAAGCGATAGCCCGGAGTGATGAAGATGTCGGTTTCGCCATGGCCTGCGGTCAGTTCGCCGCCGCGGGCCGCGGATTCCAACGCGCGCATGCTGGTGGTGCCCACCGACAGCACTTTGCGGCCTGCGGCGTGGGCTTCCGCTATCAGCGCGCGAGTGGTTTCCGGCACTTCGTAGATCTCGCTGTGCATCTTATGTTCGGCGATATTGTCCACCCGCACCGGCTGGAAGGTGCCGGCGCCGACGTGCAGGGTGACGTAGGCCAGCCGCACGCCTTTGGCGCGCAGCCGCTCCAGCATGTCCTCGGTGAAATGCAGGCCGGCGGTGGGCGCCGCCACCGCGCCGCGTTCGCGGGCGTAGACGGTTTGGTAGCGCTCGTCATCCTCGTGGCCGGCGCCGCGTTCTATATAAGGCGGCAGCGGCAGCTTGCCGGAGGCTTCCAGGATGTCGAACAGATTGTCCTCGGCCAGGAAGCGCAGCTTGAACAGTTCGCCGTGGCGCTCTACCATCTCCGCCTCCCAGCGATCGGCGAAGATCAGCCGGGTGCCGGGCTTGGGCGATTTGGAGGCGCGGACGTGGGCCAGCGCGGTGTGCGCGTCCAGCACGCGTTCAATCAGCGCCTCGATCTTGCCGCCGCTGGCTTTTTCGCCGAACAGCCGCGCCTTGATCACGCGGGTGTCGTTGAACACCATCACGTCGCCGGGGCTGACCTGATCAATGAAATCGGTGAAGCGCAGATTGGCGCGGTCATGGCCGGCCACGCGCAGCAAGCGGCTGGCGCCGCGCTCCGCCGGAGGGTGCTGGGCGATCAAGCGCTCGGGCAGGTGGTAGTCGAAGTCGGAAAGCTGCATAAGACGTAAAAGATTCAGAATCGGCAAATTATACCCGTGCCGCCGCCCTCCGGCATCAGCTTAGTGAGCGAAGTGGCGGGATTTGCGCTGAATCAACATCGATTTTCGGCAAGGCGGTAAAAACTTGCCACGTGGAAAAACGCCCGTGGATACTAGTGCTTTGACTCGAAGAATGACCGTGTCTGGTGTCCAAACAACTGTTTTAAATGATGCAAAAGCTAGACATCTTGCAGCGAATTGCGGCAAACTCGCGCCCAAGATGATAAACAGGAGCAGGCTTTGACCGGAAAAATCCTCGTGTTGCATGGCCCCAACCTCAATCTGCTGGGACAGCGGGAGCCGCAGCACTACGGCCGGGAAACGCTTGACGATATCAACCAGCGGCTGGAACAGCAGGCTAGCGCCGCGGGGTTTGAATTGTCGGCATTGCAGAGCAATGCGGAACATGTGTTGATTGATCGCGTGCAGCAGTGCCTGCATGACGGTACTGCCTTCATTCTGGTCAATCCGGCCGCTTTCACCCATACCAGCGTCGCCTTGCGCGATGCGCTGGCGGCGGTGCGAGTGCCGTTTATCGAAGTCCACCTTTCCAACGTTCATGCCCGCGAACCGTTCCGCCAACATTCGTATTTCTCCGACCTCGCGGTCGGCGTGATCTGCGGACTCGGCGCCCACGGCTATGAACTGGCGCTTGCGCACGCCATCCGGCACCTTGCCGCGCAAGCCTGACTCACTCTACCGAATATCCCACTCGAAGGATTATCAATGGATCTCCGTAAACTCAAGAAGCTGATCGATCTCGTCGAGGAATCCGGCATCGCCGAACTCGAAGTGACCGAGGGGGAAGAAAAAGTCCGCATCACCCGCGTATCCGCCGCGCCGCAGATGGCTTACGCTCAGCCGATGACCGCGCTGCAAGTGCCCAACGCGCAAAGCGCAGCCGTTGCCGCTCCGGTTGCCGAGGCCGCCGCGCCGGCCAGTAACGACAAGAACGCAATGAAATCGCCTATGGTGGGTACGTTCTATCGCTCGCCCAGCCCGGGCGCCAAGAGCTTCATCGAGGTGGGGCAGAACGTCAACGCTGGCGATACCCTGTGCATCATCGAAGCGATGAAGCTGATGAACGAGATCGAAGCCGACCGTTCCGGCGTGGTCAAGGCCATTCTGGTTGAAGACGGCCAGCCGGTGGAATTCGGCGAGCCGTTGTTCATCATCGAGTAAGCCAGACGACAGGCTGACGGCAAGGGGGCACGGCGCAGCGTCTGTGCCCTTGTCGTTTGCCACGACAGCATTGGCGGCCCCGCCGGCGACGACGCCGGCGGGGCCGCCAGCGGAGAATTCCATGTTTGAAAAAATTCTGATTGCCAACCGGGGCGAGATTGCCCTGCGTATCCAGCGCGCCTGCCGCGAAATGGGCATCAAGACCGTGGTGGTGCATTCCGAGGCCGACCGCGAAGCCAAGTACGTGAAGCTGGCCGACGAGTCGGTTTGCATCGGCCCGGCGCCTAGCGGCAAGAGTTACCTGAACGTGCCGGCCCTGATCGCCGCCGCTGAAGTGACCGACTCCCAGGCCATCCATCCGGGTTACGGTTTTCTGTCGGAAAACGCCGACTTCGCCGAGCGCGTCGAGCAGTCCGGCTTCGTGTTCATCGGCCCGCGTCCGGACACCATCCGCCAGATGGGCGACAAGGTGTCCGCCAAGAACGCGATGATAGAGGCCGGCGTGCCCTGCGTGCCGGGCTCCGACGGCGCCTTGCCGGACGATCCGGCCGAAATCGTCAAGATCGCCAAGAAAATCGGTTTCCCGGTGATCATCAAGGCCGCCGGCGGCGGCGGCGGTCGCGGCATGCGCGTGGTGCATACCGAAGGCGCGCTGATCAATTCGGTGCAGATGACCCGCACCGAAGCCGGCGCGGCTTTCGGCAACCCCACCGTCTACATGGAAAAATTCCTGGAAGAGCCGCGCCACATCGAAATCCAGATCCTGGCCGACGAATACGGCAATGCCATCTATCTGGGCGAGCGCGACTGCTCGATGCAGCGCCGCCACCAGAAGATCATTGAGGAAGCGCCGGCGCCGGGCATCACCGACAAGCAGCGCCAGAAGATAGGCGAAGCCTGCGCCGAAGCTTGCCGACGCATCGGCTACCGCGGCGCCGGCACTTTCGAATTCCTGTTCGAGAAAGGCGAGTTCTACTTCATCGAGATGAATACCCGCGTGCAGGTTGAGCACCCGGTGACCGAGATGATTACCGGCATCGACATCGTGCAAGAGCAGATCCGCATCGCCGCCGGCGAGAAACTGCGCTACAAACAAAAAGACGTGGTGTTGCGCGGCCATGCGATGGAGTGCCGGATCAACGCCGAGGACCCGTTCACCTTCGTGCCGTCCCCGGGCAAGATCGAAAGCTACCATCCGGCCGGCGGCCCGGGCATTCGCATCGATTCGCATATTTACCAGGGCTACACCGTGCCTTCGCATTACGATTCCATGGTGGGCAAGCTGATCGCCTTCGGCGATACCCGCGAGCAGGCGATGGCGCGGATGCGGGTGGCGCTGTCGGAAATCTCCATTTCCGGCATCAAGACCAACATTCCGCTGCATCAGGAACTGTTCATGGACGCGGCCTTCCAACGCGGCGGCACGTGCATTCACTATCTGGAGCAGCGTTTGTCGCAGCAGAAAAAAGGGGGCGCGTGATGGCCTGGCTGCAAGCCACCATTGACGCCGAGTCAACCGTTGCCGAGCGTCTGGCCGACGCGTTGATGGACGCCGGCGCGCTGTCCACCGCGATCGAGGACGCTTTTGCCGGCACCGAGCGCGAAGAACCCATTTTCGGCGAGCCCGGCGAGCCGGTGGACAAGCTGTGGAGCCGCAGCCGCATCATCACCCTGTTTGATGAAGCGGCCGACGTGGCCCTGCTGATCGCCGCCGCCGCCAACGCCTGCGGCCTGAGCCTGCCCAGCTACAACGTGGAGCGGGTGGAAGAGCAGGATTGGGTGCGTCTGACCCAGTCGCAGTTTGATCCGATCCGGATTTCGGACCGGCTGTGGATCACGCCGACCTGGCACGAACCGCCGGCGCCGAACGCCGTCAACCTGCAACTGGACCCGGGCCTGGCTTTCGGCACCGGCAGCCATCCCACCACGCGCTTGTGTCTGCAGTGGCTGGACGCGCATCTGCAAGGCGGAGAAAGCGTGCTGGACTACGGTTGCGGCTCGGGCATCCTCGCCATCGCCGCGCTGAAGTTGGGCGCGGTTTCGGCCTTGGGCGTGGATATCGACCCGCAGGCGGTGCGGGCCAGCCAGGACAACGCCGAGCAGAACCAGGTCAAGGCGGATTTCCGCCTGCCGGACCAGAACCCGGAAGCGGTCTACGACGTGGTACTGGCCAATATTCTGGCCAATCCGCTGCGCATGTTGGGCCAGTTGCTGGCGAGCCACGTCAAAACCGGTGGTAGAATCGTGCTTTCAGGCATTCTCGCCGAACAAGCCGAAGAATTGTCGGCCATCTACGAACAATGGTTCCAGATGGACGCTCCGGTGTTCGACGAAGGATGGACCAGACTGACAGGAACCCGACGTCCCACGGTATGACATATACGACACAGTGCCCCAATTGCCAGACACGCTTCAAGGTCAATGATGCCCAATTAGCGGCCGCCAATGGCTTGGTGCGCTGCGGGCGCTGTTCGCATGTGTTCAACGCCACCGAGCACTTCGTCGCGGCGGAAGCGCCGCCGGCGGAGCCTCCGCGCGCCGTGGCGCCGCAGCCGGCCGTTCCGCAGCCGGCTGCCCAGCCTCGCGAGGCGCTGGACGATTTCGAGCTGGAAGTGCCGGATTTCGATCCGGGCGCCAGCGTGGCGGAAGCGCCGCCGGACGAATTGCTGATGCCGCCGCCGATGGCGGAGGAGGCCCCGGCCGCCCGCGCCGACGTCGAGGAGTTCCAGCGCGCTTTGGCGGAGGCGATGCAGAATCGCCATGTCAGCGCGCCGCTGGGCAACCCGTTTGACGCCGAGCCGCCTGCCGCCGCGGAGCCCGCGCCGGAGGTGTTCGGCAACCGTCGTCGCCCCGCGCCGGAGCCGGAAGCGGAAGCCGCGCCGGCAGCGATTGCTGAGCCCAAGTTTGAAGAGCCCCCCGCCAGACCGATGCAGGAAGCGCGCGTCGAGCCGCTGTCTAGCCACCGTGAGGACGTGCCGGACGAGTCGCCGCGGCGACGCCATCCGGCGCTAACCTTCCTGGCTGTCCTCGCCTCGGTGATAGGCGTGCTGGTGTTGGCCGGCCAATTGGTGTATTTCAACCGCACCCGGATCGCGGCGGAAGTGCCGGAGCTGCGTCCGACGCTGGAAAGCCTGTGCGGCGCCGTAGGCTGCGCGGTGCCTTGGCCCACCGACATCGCCCGCGTGCGCACCGAGTGGTCGGAATTGGCCTTCGTCCCGGATTTCCCCAATCTGATCCAGTTGTCCGCCACGCTGAAGAACCACGCCACTTACTCCCAGGCCTATCCGATGCTGGAAGTGACGCTGAAGGATTCGGACGATCAGGTGCTGATTCGCAAGGTGTTCGCGCCCAAGGAGTATTTGAAGGCCGACGATTTCAAGCTCGGCCACTTCAACTCCAACAGCGAGGTCAAGGTGACTATGCGGCTGGACGCGGGCAAGGTGCATGCGATGGGGTATAGCCTTTATTGGTTCTATCCTTAAGAGCCTGTTTACGATCTGCTACGCGTCGGCGATACGGCGTTAAAAACGCTTTCAGAATGCTCATGTACCACCTGTACATTCCGCTTCTTCAACCGTTTTTGCCTTGTCTCGCCCTAGCTCGCGAGATCGTAAACAGGCTCTAAGATCCATTGATCATCGTTTCCAGAACGACAAACAGGCCGGCATTTGCCGGCCTGTTTGCTTTTCCCGCTCAGAACAAGCTTATTGCCGCGCGGTGCGGGTGTTGCCCACCGGCATCTCGCCGCAATTGCTGCGGAAGGGGTTGATGTCCAGCCCGCCGCGGCGGGTGTAGCGCGCGTAGACGGTTAGCCGGCTGGGCGCGCAGGCGCGCAGCAGATCGGTGAAGATGCGTTCCACGCATTGCTCGTGGAATTCATTGTGTTGGCGGAAGCCTATCAGGTAGCGCAGCAGCGCCTCGCGGTCCAGTCGCGGGCCGGTGTAGCGGATTTGCACGCTGCCCCAGTCCGGCTGGCCGGTGACCAGGCAGTTGGATTTCAGCAGATGACTGCACAGCGTTTCGCTGACGACGTCGCCGGCGTCGGCGCGCAGGATTTGCGGGCAGGGCGCGTAGTTGTCCACCTCAATGTCCAGATCGTCGATGCAGTCGCCGGCCAGTTCGGCGATGGTTTCGCCGGCAAACTGTTGCGGCAGCATGATGTCGACGCCTATCGCCTTGCCGGCGGCGGCGGATAGGTCGTCGGCCAGTTGGCGGCGCAGCGCGTCCAGGCCGGCCATCCGGGTCTGGTTGTAGCTGTTCAGATAGAGCTTGAACGATTTAGATTCGATCAGCTTCGGGCTGTCGGCCGGAATGCGGAAGGTGGCGATCCCCACTTGCGGCTTGCCGCGTGCATTGAGCCAGGACAGCTCGAAACCGGTCCAGATGTCCACGCCGGCAAACGGCAGCGCGGCGGCGTCCACGCCGATTTCATCGCGCTTGACTTGGCGTGGGATCGGAAACAGCAGGCCGGGGGCGTAATGGTCCTGGTAGCTGACGGTTTTGCCCAGAGGCGATTGCTCCGGAGACATGGATTGAGTGTTCATGGCTTGAATTATATCGATTTTCAAAGAGGCCGCAGGTCGTGAGCCGCTTTTTAAAGCAGGCCCTTGCGCCACAGCGCCATCACATCCATGGTCAGCGCCACGCTGCAGTGCAAGGCGATGCCCAGCCAGATGGAGCGGTAGCGATAGCTGAGCGCGCCCAGCGCGACGCCGGCGACAATGGCGGCCAGGCTTTCCAGCAGCGGTTTTTCAAAATGGATCATGCAGTAGGGCAGTACCATCACGAAGACGGCGCTGACGCCCAGCCTGGGCTTGAGCCCATGCACCATATAGCCGCGAAAGAAGAATTCCAGCGCGGCGAATTGGGCGAAGTACAACAGCTCCCACAGCAGCCAGTGCGGCCACAGGCTTTCGCCGGCGCTAAGTCGGAAAAAAGGGTAGATCTTCAAAAAGCCCGGCTGTCCCGACGCCCACCATACCAGGGGCAGCATCACCGCGTAGAACAGCGGAAACAGCTTCAGGTCGGTTTTCAAGGCGGCGCGGTCCGGCCAGGCCAGGCCGAAGTCGGCCAGCGGGCGGCGGTCCAGCAGGCGGATGGCCAGCAGCGGCAGCAGGCAGTAGCTGGCGATGCTGGCCAGCGCCCAATAGGCGGCGCGGTAGAGATCGGTGTCCGGGTTGTGCACCACCTGCTGGCGGAAGGACAGGCCCAGCGCCGGCCACGATTGTTGCAGCCAGTCCAGCATCCAGTAGCGGTTGGCGGGGTAGTAGAGCAGGGTCAGGCATAGACAGCTCACCAGCAGCACGCCCGCGGCCTGGCGGTCGGCGGGCGTCAGGAAGGGCGTGCGCGGCAGGCTGCTCATGTTTAGCGTTCGCGGCGCATGAAGTCGCGCGGGCGGAAGCCGAGCGCGAACAGCGCGGCGAAATAGACGACCGCGCCGGCCGTCACCAGCAGGCTGAGCCAGGCCACGCGCAGCCAGGCTGGGCCGTGCCAGTGGATGGGCAGCAGCCATTGCAGCGCCAGCAAGGCGGCGGCCATGGCGGCGATGGCCACGGCCATTTTGCCGAGGAAGCCGCCCCAGCCGGCGGAGGGCTGGTAGATGCCGCGTCTGAGCAGCGCGCGCAGCAGCAGGCCGGCGTTGAGGCAGGAGGCGAGGCCGATGGACAGCGCCAGGCCGGCGTGCTTGAGCGGGAACACGAAGGCCAGGTTCATCACTTGGGTCAGGCACAGGGTGATCAGGGCGATGCGGACCGGGGTTTTGATGTCCTGGCGCGCGTAGAAGCCGGGCGCCAGCACTTTGACCAGAATCAGGCCGAGCAGGCCGAAGGAGTAGGCGATCACTGCCTGCTGCGACATCAGCGCGTCGTGGGCGGTGAATTTGCCGTAGGTGAACAGCGTGGCCAGCAGCGGGCCGGACAGCAGGCCCAGGCCCACCGTGGCCGGCACCGCCAGCAGCAACGACAGGCGGATGCCCCAGTCCAAGAGCACGCTGAACTCGCCGTCGGAGCGGGTGGCCGCGTGTTTGGATAGAGAGGGCAGCAGGATGGTGCCCAGCGCCACGCCCAGCACGCCGGAGGGGAACTCCATCAGCCGGTCCGCGTAATACATCCAGGACACGCTGCCGGTGGGCAGAAAGGAGGCGAAGGTCGAGTTGATCAGCAGCGAGATCTGCGCCACCGACACGCCGAAAATGGCCGGCCCCATCTGTTTGATCACACGCCAGACCGCCGGGTCGCGGAAGGCGAACACCGGGCGCGCCAGCATGCCTATCTGTTTCAGGAAGGGCAACTGCCACACCAGTTGCACCAGGCCGCCGACAAACACCGCCCAGGCCAGCGCCATGATGGGCGGATCAAAGTGGCTGCTGAAGAACAGCGCGAACACGATGAAGCTGAGGTTGAGAAAGGTGGGCGTGAAGGCCGGAATCGAGAACTTGCCCCAGCTGTTGAGCACGCTGCCAGTCATGGACGACAGCGAAATGAAGAAAATATAAGGGAAGGACACGCGCAGGATATCGGCGAACAGAGCCGCTTTGGCCGGTTCGCGGTAAAAGCCGGGCGCGGATATCCACATGATCAGAGGCGCGGCCAGCATGCCGACGGCGGTGACCAGCAGCAGCACCGAACCCAGCACGCCGGTGATTTTGGCGACGAATTCGCGGGTTTCCTCTTCGCTGCGCTGGTTCTTGTATTCGCCCAGAATGGGCACGAAAGCTTGCGAAAACGCGCCTTCGGCGAACAGGCGGCGCAGCATGTTGGGAATCTTGAAGGCGGCGTTGAAGGCGTCGGCGGCCATGCCGGCCCCGAAAACGCGAGCGATGATGGTGTCGCGGACCAGGCCCAGGATGCGGGACACCATGGTCATGCTGCTGACAGCAGCCAGAGCCTTGAGCAGATTCATGTTGCGGGTGGTTTATCTAGCGTTGAGCAGGCCCGCTAGTGTACGCCGCCAGGTTTATTGTTGCAAAACCTGAGTTTAGGGCTTAGAATCGCGGGTTTCAGATTCCGCTCATCAGGAGAAAGATTCATGGCTAACAGCGCACAAGCTCGCAAGCGTGCACGCACAGCCCTTAAGCAGCGCGCGCACAACGCCAGCCTGCGTACTGCATTCCGTACTGCAGTTAAGAAAGTGCTCAAGGCAGTTGAAGCCGGCGATAAAGCCGCTGCCAAGGTAGTGTTCCACACTTCCGAAAAAGTGATTGACCGCATTGCTGACAAGGGCGTGTTCCACAAGAACAAGGCCGCTCGTCACAAGAGCCGTCTGTCGGCTCAGATCAAGGCCATGGCCTGATCACAGCCCAGCGCTGAAGAATACGCAAAGGCTCCGCATCGCGGGGCCTTTTGTGTGTCTGGCGCATTGATTTCCCTGGGGGAGGCATGGCTATGTCTGGATGGACGGCTTGTGCGCTGGCTTTGTGCGCGGCGCAGACCCTGGCGGCGGAGCTGCCGCAGCAACTGGCCGAGTGCGGCCGCCTGGCGGACGCCAAGCTGCGTTTGGCCTGCTATGACGGACTAGCCGCCGGCCAGCCCGCGGCGGCCTTGCCTTCCCCCGCCGTTCCGTCCCAGGAGCGGCAGGTTTCGGCCGGCGGCGTTCCGCCGGACGCTGTACCGGCTCCCAGCCGGTTGACAGAAGCATGGGACTTGGACGGCCGCTCCCGCGGCGACACTTTCGGTTTCCGCTTGTACCGCCCCAATTACTATCTGCCGGTCTGGCAGATGGCCAAGCCCAACAACGAGCCGCAATCGCCAACCCGTGCGCCCAGTCAGACGCCGGGCGGGGATCTGGACAAGACCGAGGCCAAGTTCCAGCTGTCGTTCAAGACCAAGGTGTGGGAAGACATTTTCGATATCCCGCTGAACCTGTGGTTCGCCTACACCCAGCAATCGCATTGGCAAATCTACAACCAGGCGCATTCCGCGCCGTTCCGCGAGACCGACTACGAGCCGGAGCTGATTCTGACTTTCCCGTTGCCGTCCAATTGGGCCTGGGGTGACACCCGGCTGCGCATGGGCGGCCTGGGTTTGTTGCACCAGTCCAATGGCCGCGCCAATCCCTTGTCGCGCAGCTGGAACCGGGTGTATGCGATGGCGGCGTTGGACAACGGCCCGTTTACCCTGCAGGGGCGTTGGTGGGCGCGGCTGCCGGAGTCCGGCGACAAGGACGATAATCCGGACATCGTCAAATACATGGGCCGCGGCGATTTACAGGCGATCTACCAATATCGCGGCCAGACCTTCAGCGCCTTGTGGCGGCCCAATTTCGACAGCGGCAAGCACGGCTTGCAGCTGGATTGGAGCTTCCCGCTGAGGGGCAAGCTGCGCGGTTATGTGCAGGCTTTCGACGGCTATGGCGAAAACCTGATCGACTACAACGTGCGCACCCGCGCGGTGGGCCTTGGCCTGACGATGAGCGATTGGCTGGAGTGAGCCCTCGCGAGCTGTCCGGGACTGGAGTCCGCTGCGCGGCTGCTGGAAAGAATGTGAGCAGGCTGGCAGCGGGCCCGCCCATGGGCGGGCCCTGCGCTTATTGCAGCAGCGCGGCCGCTTGGCGCGCCATCTCGCCCTCCTCGTCGGTGGGCAGCACATAGGCGGCGCGCGCGCTGGCGGCGGTGGTCAGCCGCCTGGCCTGGGCCAGGTTGGCCGCCTGGTCGGCTTCAAAGCCCAGCCAGGCCAGCTGTTGCAGCACCCGGCCGCGCACCTCCGGCGAGTGCTCGCCCACGCCGGCGGTGAATACCAGCGCGTCCAGGCCTTTCATCGCCGCGGCCAGACTGGCCACTTCGCGCGCCACCCGGTAACAGAACAGCTCGATGGCTTCGCGCGCCGCCGGCAAATCGCTGGCCAGCAGTTCGCGCATATCGGATGACAGGCCGGAGACGCCGAGCAGGCCGGAGTTCTTGTACAGCTCGCGCCGCACATCGGCCACGCTCATGCCGGCCTGTTCCTGCCAGTAGAGAATGACTTCAGGGTCGATATAGCCGGGACGGCTGCCCATCATCAGTCCGTCCACCGCGGAGAAGCCCATGCTGGAGGCCATGCTGCGGCCGGCGTCCAGCGCGCAGGCGCTGGCGCCGCTGCCCAGGTGGCAGACCACCACCTTGGCGCGGTCCAGGCCCAGTTCCGGCAGCCGCCGCGCGATGGCGGCGTAGGACAGTCCGTGGAAGCCGTAGCGGCGCACCCCGTCGTCGTGCCAGTGGCGGGCAATGCCGAAGCGGGTGGCCACTTCCGGCTGCTGAGCGTGGAAGGCGGTGTCGAAGCAGGCGAACTGCGGCAAACGGGCGTCGTACTCTTCGAAGGCGGAAATCACGGACAGGCTGACCGGCTGATGCAGCGGCGCCAGCGCCACGTAGTCCTCCAGCTGGGCGCGGATGTCGGCGTCCAGCCGCACGGCGGCGGTGAAGCGGCCGCCGCCGTGCACCACCCGGTGCACCACGGCCAGCGGCTCCAGCTGCTGGTCGGCCAGGCTGTTGATCACCGCGGCGATGGCGTTGGCGCGGCCGCCGTCGTCCAGCGCGTGGCGGCTTAGCGTCTGGCCCTTGCCGTCCAGCAATTGCAGTTCCGGTTTGGCCTGGCCGAAGCGGTCCACCATGCCGCGCGCCAGCAATTGGCGCCCATCCGGTGCGAAGGCGCGGAATTTCAGCGTGGAGGAGCCGGCGTTGACGGCGAGCAGCACCCTGCTCATGGCCGCGGCCCGCTTTGCCGGCGCTTGTGCGCCAGCAAATTGGCCACGGCGGCGGAGGCGAGGCGGCCGTTGGCGTCGTCGGCGCGGCTGGTCAGCACGATGGGCGCGCGCGCGCCCATCACGATGCCGGCCGAAGCCGCGGCGGCGAGATAGGTCAGCTGCTTGCCCAGCATATTGCCGGCTTCCAGGTCCGGCACCAGCAGGATGTCCGGGTCGCCGGCCACCGGCGAGACGATGCCTTTGCTGTCGGCGGCTTCGCGCGAGATGGCGTTGTCGAAGGCCAGCGGGCCGTCGAGGATGGCGCCGGTGATCTGGCCGCGATCCGCCATCTTGCACAGCGCGGCGGCGTCCAGTGTGGAGCGCATCGCCGGATTGATGGTTTCCACCGCCGCCAGGATGGCCACCTTGGGCTGGGAAATGCCCAGCGCCTGGGTCAGGTCGATGGCGTTCTGACAGATGTCGCGCTTGGTCATCAGGTCCGGCTCGATATTGATCGCGGCGTCGGTGATGAACAGATAGCGCGGATAGGTTTCCACTTTCATGATCCAAACGTGGCTGATGCGGCGGTCGGTACGGATGCCGGTGCCGCGCGCCAGCGCTTCGCCCATGAATTCGTCGGTGTGCAAGCTGCCCTTCATCAGAATGTCGGCGTAGCCTTCGCGCACCAGGGTCACCGCCTGTTCGGCGGCGGCATGGCTGTGCGGCACGTCGACCAGCTCAAAGCGCTTCAGGTCCACTTCCAGTTCGTCGGCCAACTTGGCCAGCCTGGCGGCGGGGGCGACCAGAATGGGAGTGGCGATGCCGTGGTCGGCTGCCTCCACCGCGCCTAGCAGCGCTTCGCGGCTGCAGGGGTGGGCCACGGCCATCGGCAGCGGGCCCAGGCCGACGGCCTGTTGGAGGATGTCGGAAAAAGCGTGTTCGTCGCGAGTCATGGTGTGTCTCCTCAAGCCTTGATGTGGTGGCCGCCGTCGACATAGATGGTCTGACCGGTCAGGCCGCGGGCGGCTTCGGAGATCAGGAAGGCGCAGGTGGTGCCTACGTCCTCGATTTCCACCAGGCGGTTTTGCGGCGCTCGCGCGATGGCATCTTCGATCAATTGGTCGAAGTGGGCAATGCCGGAGGCGGCGCGAGTGCGCAGCGGGCCGGGAGACACCGCGTGCACGCGGATGTTCTTGGGGCCCAGTTCGCTGGCCAGATAGCGCGACACGCTTTCCAGCGCAGCCTTGACCGGGCCCATGATGTTGTAGTTCTCCACCACCTTGTCGGCGCCGTAATAGCTCATGGTGATCAGGCTGCCGCCCTGAATCATCAAGGGCTCGGCCAGACGCGCCATCTCGATGAAGGAGTAGCAGGACACGCGCATCGCCTGCTGGAAGCCGGCTTGGGAACAGTCGGTGACGCGGCCGTGCAGATCGTCCATGGGGCAGAAGGCGATGGAGTGAATGACGAAATCCAGTTTGCCCCATTGCTGGCGAATCGCCTCGAACACCGCTTCCATTTGCCCCGGCTGTTCCACGTCCAGCGGCAGCACCAGCGGCGAGCCCAGTTGGTCGGCCAGCGGACGCACGTATTTTTCCGCTTTCTGGTTCAGGTAGGTGACGGCGAATTCGGCGCCCAGGTCGCGCAGCACGCTGGCGCAGCCGTAGGCGATGCTGTTTTCATTGGCGATGCCGACGATCAAGCCTTTCTTGCCGGCAAGAATGTTGCGAATGCTTTCCATCTGACCCTCTTGGTAAACCATGTGACCTCCGGGATTTGTAGGGTTGCAGGGCAGTATTGCGGGCTAATGAAGCAAAGGGATTTTTGTATTGACGATTCAGTCGGATATAATCGACGATTTGGCGGGAACGAAGGCTTGATCTCAAGGCGCTTCGTCCGCATCTGTCCGACTAGGCATGCCGAGCGTAAGTTCACGCTCGGATAGTGCAGTGCAGCATGAGTTCGGTTTATTATGCCATCATGATTACTGGTGGGGAAGCAAAGCTATGCCAATCTACGAATACCGTTGCGGCGCCTGCGGCGTCGCCAAAGAGCATCTGCAAAAACTCAGCGACGAGCCGATCGCGCAGTGCCCTGCCTGCGGCAGCGCCGAGTATCGCAAGCAGCTGTCCGCGGCCGGCTTCCAGCTGAAAGGTTCCGGCTGGTACGCCACGGACTTCAAGGGCGGCTCGTCCTCCGCGTCGTCGGACAGCGCGTCTTCTGACAGCGGCGGCGGACATAGTTGCGGCACTGGCTGTGGGTGCGCGTAAACCCCGATGACGCCGCAAATCAAAATGACGCTAAAGGGGTATCTGGTCACCGGCTTGCTGGTGTGGCTGCCCCTGGCCGTGACGCTGTGGGTGTTGAACCTGATCGTCACTTCGCTGGACCAGACTCTGAACCTGTTGCCGCAGGAATGGCAGCCGGAGGCCTTGCTCGGCTTCCATCTGCCGGGCCTGGGCGTGGTGCTGTCGGTGCTGATCCTGCTGGGCACCGGCATGTTGGCCGCCAATGTGCTGGGCCAGCGCGTGCTGGACATGTGGGATGCGCTGCTGTCGCGCATCCCGGTGGTGAAGAGCATTTACAACAGCGTCAAGCAAGTCAGCGACACCTTGCTGTCCGACTCCGGCCAGGCCTTCAAGAAGGCGCTGCTGGTGCAGTTCCCTCACTCCGGCATGTGGACGGTGGCGTTTCAGACCGGCCCGCTGCCTGAAGTCGTGTCCGAATCGCTGTCCGACGACGAGTTCATCGGGGTCTACGTGCCCACCATCCCCAACCCGACTTCGGGTTATTTCGTGATGGTGGCCAAGAAGGACACCCGCGACCTGAACATGAGCGTGGACGAGGCGTTGAAATACGCGATCTCCATGGGCATGGTGGCGCCGAACCCGCCGCCGGCCGCTCAGCGTCCACGTCTGAACGACGAACATAATCGGCAGGGCTAGACCGACACCCTGTCTAGCCCTTAACGCCTTTCTTTCCCCCGGGCGGGGAAGCCTCAACGAATTTGAATAAAAGGGTTTACCCAAATGCGTACCGACTATTGCGGACTTATTGACAAGAAATACCTCGGCCAGACCGTCACCGTGAAGGGCTGGGCTCATCGCCGCCGCGACCATGGCGGCGTGATTTTCATCGACCTGCGCGACCGCGAAGGTCTGGTGCAGGTGGTGATTGATCCGGACACCCCGGAAGCGTTTCAACTGGCCGACAGCAGCCGCGGCGAATACGTGCTGTCCATCACCGGCATCGTGCGCGAGCGCCCGGCCGGCACCGCCAACAGCAAGATGATTTCCGGCGAGATCGAAATCCTGGCCAAGGACATCGAAATCCTCAACGCCGCCGCCACGCCGCCGTTCCAGATCGACGACGAAAACCTGTCCGAGAACGTGCGCCTGACCAACCGCGTGATCGATCTGCGCCGCCCGGCGATGCAGAAAAACCTGCGTTTGCGCTACAAGGTGGCGATGGGCGTGCGCAACCATCTGGACAAGCAGGGCTTCATCGACATCGAAACCCCGATGCTGACCCGCTCCACACCGGAAGGCGCGCGGGATTACCTGGTGCCGTCCCGCGTGCATCCGGGCGAATTCTTCGCGTTGCCGCAATCGCCGCAGCTGTTCAAGCAATTGTTGATGGTGGCCGGCTTTGACCGCTACTACCAGATCACCAAGTGCTTCCGCGACGAAGACCTGCGCGCCGACCGTCAGCCTGAATTCACCCAGATCGATATCGAGACCTCGTTCCTGAACGAGGACCAGATCATGGACATCACCGAGGGCATGACCAAGGAGATCTTCCGCGACGTGCTGGGCGTGGAGCTGCCGCAGTTCCCGCGCATGACTTACGCCGACGCGATGTTCTACTACGGCTCCGACAAGCCGGACATGCGCGTGGACCTGAAATTCACCGAACTGACCGATGTGATGAAGTCGGAAGAGTTCAAGGTGTTCCGCGGCGCCGCCGACATGGCCAATGGTCGCGTGGTGGCCCTGCGCGTGCCGGGCGGTTCCGGCCTCAGCCGTAAGGAAATCGACGACTACACCCAGTTCGTCGGCATCTACGGCGCCAAGGGCCTGGCTTACATCAAGGTCAACGACGCCAGCAAGCCGACTGAAGAAGGCCTGCAGTCGCCCATCGTCAAGTTCCTGTCCGAGGGCGGCCTGAAAGCCATCATCGAGCGCACCGGCGCGCAAAACGGCGACATCATCTTCTTCGGCGCGGACAAGGCCAAGGTGGTGAACGAGGCCATCGGCGCGCTGCGCATCAAGATCGGCCACGAGCATGGCCTGGCCAACGGCTACTTCGTCAAGGAATGGCGTCCGCTGTGGGTGGTGGACTTCCCGATGTTCGAGCACGACGAGGACGACGATCGCTGGACCGCTTGCCACCATCCGTTCACCAGCCCGAAGCCGGGTCACGAGGACCTGATGGCCACCGATCCGGGCGCCTGCCTGGCGCGCGCCTACGATATGGTGCTGAACGGCTGGGAAATCGGCGGCGGCTCCATCCGTATCCATCGCGCCGACATCCAGGAAAAAGTGTTCGGCGCGCTGAAGATCAGCCCGGAAGAGCAACAGAACAAGTTCGGCTTCCTGCTGGACAACCTGAAGTTCGGCGCGCCGCCGCACGGCGGCCTGGCCTTCGGTCTGGATCGCCTGGTGACGCTGATGTGCGGCGCGGAATCCATCCGCGACGTGATCGCCTTCCCGAAAACCCAGCGCGCCCAGTGCCTGCTGACCAACGCGCCCAACGCGGTGGACGACAAGCAACTGCGCGAACTGAACCTGCGTCTGCGCCAGAAGGCCGAGCCGTCCGCTTGATGCCGGTTTGATCCGACGATAACGGCCGTTGCGCAAGCAGCGGCCGTTTTTCATTCGGCGGCTCTCGGCGTCCTTGGCTTGAACCTTGCGCTTTTGGCCCAATCTAATAGCGGCCTCATACTTGACGCGAGCGCCTGCCGGGCCGGCATTGCAAAACTTTATCGCAACGATATGGATTTACAATTTGCCGATATCGGCGGGCCTGATTTATAAAGCCTCGCATTCCGCCGCGTTTCCCGACGCCCGATCAGGGAAGCGCAGTCATACCAAGACCTTTAAGGAGATCCGCAATGGCCGTACTCGTTGGCAAACAAGCCCCCTTCTTCGATGGCGCGAAAACCTTCTCCGCCGTGCTGGGCGATGGTCAGATCGTTGACAACTACTCCTTCAAGCAAGCTACCGCCGGCAAGTACGCGGTAGTATTCTTCTACCCGCTGGACTTCACCTTCGTGTGCCCGTCCGAACTGATCGCTTTCGACCACCGTCTGGCCGACTTCAAAGCCAAGAACGTGGAAGTAATCGGCGTGTCCATCGACAGCCAGTTCACCCACGCCGCATGGCGCAACACCCCGGTGGAAAAAGGCGGCATTGGCCAGGTTGGTTACACCCTGGTGGCCGATATTCAGCACGAACTGTGCAAGGCCTTCGACGTGGAAGCCGATGGCGGCGTCGCTTTCCGCGGTTCTTTCCTGATCGACCGCTCCGGCGTGGTGCAGCACCAAGTGGTGAACAACCTGCCGCTGGGCCGCAACGTCGACGAAATGCTGCGCATGGTTGACGCGCTGCAATTCACCGAAGAGCACGGCGAAGTGTGCCCGGCGGGTTGGAACAAGGGTAAGAAAGGCATGAAGCCGAGCGCCGAGGGCGTGGCTTCCTACCTGGCTGAAAACGCCAAGGACCTGTAATTCGTCGTAAACGGATTGCGTCCGACCCTGCCCCGCGCGCCTTGGCCCGCGGGGCTTTTTCTTGCGCGGCCTTGGCCGACTTGGCGCATTGCTCGCTATAACTAACAATAAGTTACCAAGATAACGACAGGCCCGAGCCATGTCTTTGCCGATCAGCCAGCTGGACAGCTACACCATGCTGCATGTGATGCGCTCCACCCACCTGTCTGTGCCGCACGCCTTGTTGGGCGCGGCTTTACTGACCGGTCTGGAATGGGGAAGGGCGCCGCTCGCGGCCGCCTTGCTGTGGCTGTTGCTTTTCAGCCTGCTGCTGCTGAGCCTGTGGGGCACCACTTGGCGCGCCAGCCGTTGCCCCGAACACGACGATTGGCAGATCGCCGCCTTGTACCGGCGTTTTTCAGCGCAGATCGTCGCCGCGGGCTCGGGCTGGGGCGTCGCGGCCTGGATTCTGATGCCCGGCGACGACCTGACATACAGCCTGATCGTGGTGCTGTGGGGCATTGCGGTCAGCGCGGTGCAAGGCGCGATGCTGTCGGCGCGCCGCGAGCTGTTTTACGGCTTCGTCGGTCCGCTCTGGGGCTTGCTGCTGCTGCGTTTGTTTCTCTCTCCGGAACCGGTGTTGCGCTGGGTGGGCGCTTCCGGCCTCGTCTATTGCCTGTCGCTGACGCTGTTCACTTCTTTGTTGCATCGCTTTGCGCTGGAATCCATGGGACAGCGCGCAGAAAACGCCAGCCTGATGCGAGAGTTGACGTTGGAGCAGGCGCAGTTGGATAGTTACAACGCGATGCTGGAGCAGAAAAACATAGAACTGGACGGGGCGGTGGAGCGCATCAGCGAGCTGGCCTCGCGCGATCCCTTGACCGGCGTGTTGAACATGCGTTCCTTGATGCGGGAAATGGAGCGCTTGCTGGAGCATTCGGAAACCCAGGGCGCGCCTTTCGCCATCGCCATCATCGATCTGGACCATTTCAAGCGCATCAACGACAGTTGCGGCCATGCGCGCGGCGACGAGGTGCTGCAACAGCTGTGCGCGCTGGCGCAGCAGGCGCTGGCGGACGGCGAGCTGTTCGGCCGTTACGGCGGGGAGGAGTTCCTGCTGCTGGCGCCTGCCTGCAGCGGCTCCGAGTTGAACCGGCGCATGGAAGCGCTGCGCGGCAAGGTGGGCGGCTGGGACTGGAGGCGTCTGACCGGCGACTTGCCCGTGACCTTGTCCTGCGGCGTGGCCGCCTGGCGGCGGGGCGTGGACCCGCTGAGTCTGCTGCAACAGGCGGACAAGGCGCTGTATCAAGCCAAGGCGCAGGGGCGCGACCGCGTCTGCCTGGCGAGAGAGGCCGAGGCGTGAGGCGGAGACTGGGCATTCTGATGCCGTTTCCCTGGCAAGCGCCTCATCCGCAGTTGGAGGCGGAATTGGTGCGTCAGTTCGTTTCCATGCTCCAGCTCTCGATTCTGCAATCTTTCATCGCCATCCCGCTGTTTGGTCTGCTGATGTTCGGGCATGCGCCCGGCTGGCGCATCTTGAGCTGGGTGGGGATGTTCCTGTTGATGCAATTGCTGTTCGCGCGCCTGGTTTATCGTTTTCGCCGTGACGCGCATAGCCAGGACCAAGTGTTCCGGCATTATCAGGCGCTGCGGCAGTTGATGCTGTTCAGCGCGCTGGTGTGGAGCATGATGATGTGGTTCATGTTTCCCCAGACGGAGGGGCCTTACCGCATCGTGGTGGTGCTGTGGCTGGCCGGCGGCTTCGCCGCGGTCTGCCTGCTGCTGGCCCCGTGCCGCGATCTGCACCTGACGTTTTTCGTCGGTTACTGGATATACCCGCTGTATCGTTTCCACTGCGAGGGCACTTTGCTGTACAGCGCTTTGCTGGTGGGCGCGGTGATCTTCATCCTGGTGCAGTGGGAATTCCTGTCCAGCTTCAATCCCCTGCTGCGCGACACCGTGAGGCTGCGCGAGCGCAATGCGGTGGTGCTGCGCTGCCTGCAAGCGCTGTACGCGGAAAGCGCGGCCAAGCGGGAACTGCTGGAACAGCGCAGGCAGATGTTGCAGCAGGCGGCAGAGCAGATGAATCTGCTGGCGGACTCCGACGTGTTGACCGGCTGCTTGAATCAGCGGGCCTTGCGTTGCCGGATGGCGGAACTGGATCAGTCCAACGAGGCGGTCTGGAGCCTGGCGATGTTGGATCTGGACGAGTTCAAGCAAGTGAACGACCGCTTTGGCCATTTGGTGGGCGACCAGGTGTTGCAGCAGGCGGCGCAGCTCATTGCCTCCTGTCTGGAGGGCTGGATGACGCTGGCGCGCTATGGCGGAGAGGAGTTTGTGGTGCTGGCCCCTGGCTTGGCGCCTGAGAGGCTGGCGGAGAAGATGGAGGCGGTCAGGCTGCGCCTGGCCCAAGCTCAACTGGACGGATTGCCCGACGGCTACGCGCAGACGGTGTCCATCGGCGTGGCGGGCCAGCCGCCGCTGAACGGCAGCCAGCAGGCTTTGCTGCAGGCGGACGCCGCCTTGTACCGGGCCAAAGCATCCGGTCGCAACCGGGTGTGCGTGTGGGATGCTGAGCCGGAGCGGGGTTAGAACCTGTTCACGATCTGCTGCGCGTCGTGAAGCGTTGCACGGTGAGTACAAGCTCAAAATGCTCATGTACCACGTGTACATTCCGCTTTTTCGCTCGTTTTCGCCTTGTCTCGCTCTTGCTCGCGAGATTTTGAACAGGCTCTAAGACAGTCACCGCCGCAAATGTCACGACGCAACGGAAAACCGCCGCGCGGGAGGTGTTTCAGCTCAGCGGCAGCTTGGCCTTGACCGTGCGCATCATCGCGGGCTGGGCGGCGGCGACAGGGTGCAGCCCGTCCGGTTGGAACTGGGACAAATCGGCCTCGAAGCCGGCCACCAGCAAGGGCACGAAGGAGAGGCGCTCGCGTTTGGCCAAGTCGGCGTAGGCTTTGCGGAA
The DNA here is from genome assembly GCF_009936155.1 of Chromobacterium haemolyticum. NCBI lineage: Bacteria > Pseudomonadati > Pseudomonadota > Betaproteobacteria > Neisseriales > Chromobacteriaceae > Chromobacterium > Chromobacterium haemolyticum. The sequence goes on from NZ_AP019312.1 coordinate 748,898, forward strand.
CTCGGCGCCATATTGCGGGCCATAGTTCGGGGGCAGGGCCATGCCCACCAGCACCACCTTGGCCTTGCTTTGTTTGGCCAAGGCGATCATCTTGGACAGGTTGCCGCGCATCTGTTCCAGCGGCAGGCCGCGCAGCCCGTCGTTGGCGCCTAGCTCCAGCACCAGGATGTCCGGGCGATGGCGCGCCAGCGCGTCTGGCAACCTGGCCAGGCCGCCGGCGGTGGTTTCGCCTGAGATGCTGGCATTGACGATGCGGTGCTTCGCCCCCATCTCCTTGGCGAGCAGGCTGACCCAGCCCTGGCCGGGAGACAGGCCGTAACCGGCGGACAGGCTGTCTCCGAAGACCAATATCGTGGCGGCGGACGCCGGCAACATCAGCAGGCACAGGCCGGCGGAAAGTAGAACTTTGCTTAGTATCGAGCGCATAAATGAATCCAATTGAAACTCAGGCGGTGTTGGCGGCCAGCGAGCTGGCCAAGCAGGTGCATTTCCACGGCGAGCCGCTGAACATCCTGCGCAGCGCCACGCTAACCCTGTATCCGGGCGAGAGCGTGGCCATCGTCGGCGCTTCCGGTTCCGGCAAGTCTACCCTGTTGTCCCTGTTGGCGGGTCTGGATCATCCGTCCGGCGGCGAGGTGTCCTTGTTTGGCCAAGCCTTGTCCGGCTTGAGCGAAGACGCGCGCGCGCTGCTGCGCAGAGACAAGGTGGGGTTCGTGTTCCAGAATTTCCAGCTGATGCCGCAACTGACCGCGCAGGAAAACGTGATGCTGCCGCTGGAGCTGGCCGGCCGCGCCGACGCGCGCGAAGCGGCGCGCCAGATGCTGGACCGCGTCGGCCTCAGCCATAGGCTGGGCCATTATCCGCGCCACCTGTCCGGCGGCGAGCAGCAACGGGTCGCCTTGGCGCGCGCTTTTGTCATTCACCCCGGGCTGTTGTTCGCCGACGAGCCCACCGGCAATCTGGACCCGCACAGCGGCCGCCAGATCATCGATCTGCTGTTCCAGCTCAACGCCGAGCAGGGCACCGCTCTGGTGCTGGTCACCCACGACACCGAGCTGGCCAGCCGCTGCGACGCCATCTACCGGCTGGTGGAAGGCAAGCTCAACGGGGCGCGCTCATGACTCTCGCCGGCCGCTTAACCTTGGTGTTGCGCTTCATCCGCCGCGAACTGGTGTCCGGCGAGCTCACCATCCTGGCCCTGGCCCTGGTAGTGGCGGTGATGGCGATGAGCAGCGTGGCCTTTTTCTCCGACCGCGTAGAGCGCGCGCTGACCACCCAGGCCACGCAGCTGCTGGCCGCGGACTTGGTGCTCAACGGCAATCAGCCGGCGCCGGAGCCTATCCGCCGCGAAGCGGAGAAGCGGGGCCTGCGGCTGGCCGACAACATCAGCTTTCCTTCCATGGTGTTTTCCGGCGGCCAGGCGGCTTTGGCCACGTATAAATCGGTCAGCGACAACTATCCCCTGCGCGGTGAAGTCAGCGTGAGGCTGGCCGACGGCCGCATCGCCAGCGGCAGCTTGCGACCGGCCGCGGGCACTGCCTGGGCCGACGCCAGGCTGATGCGGCGCTTGAAGCTGAAGCTGGGCGACACCCTGGGCGTGGGAGGCGCGCAACTGCGGCTGGCCGGCGAAATCATCCGCGAGCCGGACGGCGCGATGGATTTGTACAACTTCGTGCCGCGGCTGATGTTCAACCGCGCCGACCTCGCCGCCACCGGCCTGATCCAGGAAGGCAGCCGCGCGCGCTGGCGCTTGATGTTCGCCGGCGACGATCGCGGCATCGCCGATTTCCGCCAGTGGCTGGACAAGGCCAAGCCCAAAGACGCGCGGCTGGAAAACGTCGAGGAGGCGAGGCCGGAGGTGCGCACAGCGCTGGAGCGCGCGCGGCGCTTTCTCGGCCTGACCGCGATGCTGACCGTGGCGCTGGCTGCGTCAGCGGTGGCGCTGGTGGTTCGCCGTTACCTGGCGCGCCATTGGCAGCAGGTGGCGGTGTTGCGCTGCCTGGGTCTGACGGCGGGCGAGGTGTGGGGCTTGTTCGTCAGCCTGTTTCTATTGTTGGGTCTGCTGGCCGGCGCTTTGGGCACCGCCGGCGGCTTCGGCGTGCAACTGGCGCTGATGCGGCTGGCCAGCGGTTATGTCGGCGAGATTCTGCCGGATCCGGGCTGGCTGACCTGGCTGGTGGGGCCGTTGGCCTCGCTGGTGTTGCTGGCCGGCCTGGCTCTGCCGCCCTTGATGGGTATACGCGACGTGCCGCCGGCGGCGGTGCTGCGCGATGAATTGACGCCGACGCGTCAGGGTCTGCTGGCGCCCTTGCTGGCCCTGGTGGCGCTGCTGGGCCTGGCCGCCTGGCAAGTTGGCGACCTGGCTGTGGCCGGCTGGCTGCTGGCCGGCATGCTGGGTTTCTTCGCCGCGGTGGGCGCGCTGGCGCTGGGCGTGGTCTATCTGATGCGGCGGCTGCCGCGCGGACGCCGCGTGGGCTGGCGCTTCGGCATCGCCAATATCGCCCGCCGTCACTGGCTGGCGGTGATCCAGATCGTGTCCTTGTCGGTGGGCCTGATGGCCTTGCTGACGCTGACCATTGTGCGCGACGACCTGATCGGCGCCTGGCAACGCAGCGTGCCGGCGGACGCGCCGAATAAATTCGTCATCAATATTCAGCGCCACCAGCTCGACGGCGTGCGCAACGCCTTCGCCGCGGAGGGACGCGCGGCGCCTGAATTGGCGCCCATGGTGCGGGCGCGGCTGATCGCGATCAACGAGCGCCCGGTGCGGCCATCCGCGTATGAGGACGAACGCGCGCGGCGCTTGGCCGAGCGGGAGTTCAACCTCTCTTGGCGCGATGAGTTGCCGCCGGGCAACAAGCTGACGGCGGGCCAGTGGTGGCCAGTTCAGAAACGGATTCCGCCGCAGTTCTCGGTGGAACGGGAACTGGCCGGCACTTTGGGCATCAAGCTGGGCGATACGCTGGTTTTCGATCTGGCCGGCACCGCTTACCGCGCCAAGGTCACCAGTTTGCGCGAAGTGCCGTGGGACAGCTTCCGCGTCAATTTCTTCGTGATCGGCACGCCCGGTCAGTTCAGTCAGCAGCCGGCCAGTTGGATCACCAGCTTCCGGCTGGAGGCGGCGGACGAGGATTTCGTCAATCGCCTGGTGGGCGAGTTTCCCAATCTGACCGTGATCGACGTCGGGGCGATCCTGACCGAGGTGAGGGCGATGATGGACAAGCTGTCGCGCGGCATCGAGGCCATGTTCGGCCTGGCCTTGGCCGCCGGCGTGCTGGTGTTGTGGGCGTCGCTGGCGGCCACTCGCGACGAGAGGCTGTTCGATGTCGGCCTGATGCGGGCGCTGGGGGCGTCGCGGCGGCAGGTGCGCAGCGTGGTGCTGGCGGAACTGGCCTGGCTGGGCGCGTTTTCCGGTTTATTGGCGGCATTGGGCGCGATGGGCATCGGCGCTTTGGCTTCGGTCAAATTGTTCAACCTGCCCTTGGTGTTCAATCCGTGGCTGTTGCCCGCCGGCATCGCCTGTGGCGCGCTGGTGGTGGTGGTGGCCGGTTGGCCGCTCGTCGGGAGAGTGACCCGGACTTCGCCGATGGCGGTGTTGAGAGCGATTTGAGTTTGGTGGTCAAAGCTGAGAGTCAAGCGGGGCGAAACCCGCAAGGAGACGCATGATGGATGCGATAGTACAGGCGGCAATGGCCAAGTGGCCGAACGTGCCCGCCGTGTTTGGCTGGTTGCGGCTGGACGCGCGCGGCCAGTGGTGGATCAAGGACGAGCGCTTGCAGCATGAGGCGATGACCGAGTTTTTTGGCCGCAACTACAGCCGCGACGGTCTGGGGCGCTGTTATGTGCAGAACGGGCCGCAAAAAGTCTATGTGACGCTGGACGCCGCGCCGCTGGTGGCGCGGCGCACTCCGTCGGGTTGGAGCACGCTGCCGTACGACGACGACGTGCCTGCGCGCTCCGCCTGGCTGACGCCGGAAGGCATGTTGTTGATCGAGATCGGCGGCGAGCTGGCGGCGGTGGATGACCGCGACCTGGCCGCGGTGCTGGAAGAAGGGGCGCCGGGCTGGGACGGCGACATGGCCTCGTTGCCGGACAGGCTGGCGCTGGGCAAGGCGGCGATTCCGCTGGGGAAGGAGAGCCTGCCGGATTTGTGGCTGCGTTACGGCATCGTCGGACGGCCCAAAGGCTGAGCCGTTTCACCGTCAAACAAAACCCCGGGCTTGCCCGGGGTTTTGTTTGGTCCGCGGATGGCTTAGAACCTGTTTACGATCTCGCGAACAAGGGCGAAACAAGGCGAAAACGGCTGAGAACGCCGAATGTACATGGCGTACATGAGCATTTTGAGCTTGCACTCACCGTGCAACGCTCCACGAAGCGCAGCAGACTTTGAACAAGCTCTTAGAGCGGACGCGACTCCACCTGCACCAGACGCTTGCGCCCAGCCAACATGCCCATGGCGAAGGTGGCGGCGGAGATGAGTGTGAATAACAGACCCAGCGGCCACAAGCTGTGGGTCTGGTCGCGGATCAGGCCTACGCTGAGCGGACCGAGAGAAGCCAGTGCATAGCCGACGCCCTGGGCCATGCCGGACAGATGAGCGGCCACATGGGGATCCGGCGAGCGCAACGCCAGCAGGCTCAACGCCATGCTGAACAGGCCGCCTTGGCCCAGACCCAGCAGCACCGCCCAGAACAGCAGGCTGTCTGTCGGCGCGAACAGCATGCCGAGCAGGCCGCTGATCACCAGCGCCACGGTGACGGCGATCGGCGGGCGCTGGTCGCGACAGCGCTGTCCCAGCGCCGGCACCAGCAGCGAGGACACCACCTGCACCATGATGGAAATGGACAGCAGCAGGCCGGCGTGCAGCGCGGTCTCGCCGCGGTCTATCAGGATGGACGGCAGCCAGCCGAACACGATGTAGGCCATCGACGACTGCAAACCCATGAACAAGGTGACTTGCCAGGCCAAGGGATCGCGCAGCAAGCCGCGCACCAGCCATTGACCGTGATGGGACGCCTGCCGGATCCGCGTTTGCGGCCACCACACCAGCAAGGCCAGCAGCGCCGGGCTGGCCCAGATCGCCAACGCGCCTTGCCAGCTGTCGCCCATCCAGCGCATTGCCGGTACGGTGAGACCGGCGGCCAGCGCCGCGCCCAGGCACAGCGCCATGGTGTAGACCCCGGTCATCAGGCTGACCTGAGCGGGGAAGTCGCGTTTGACAATGCCGGGCAGCAATACGCCGATGACGCCGATGCTGGCGCCGGCCAAGGCCGAACCGGCGAACAGGCCGAATTGACCGAACTGAGTGCGCAGCAAAATGCCCAGCGCCAGCGTCACCAGGATGAGCGCGATGGTTTTTTCGCTGCCCCAGAGGCGGGCCAGCCGCGGCGCCAAGGGGCCGAACAGGCCGAGACAGGCGACCGGCAGCGTGGTGAGCAGGCCGGCCATCAGGCCGCTGAGCCCGCGGCTGGCGGCGACGTCGCGCAGCACTGGGGACAGGCTGGACAGCGCCGGCCGCAGGTTGACGCCGACCAGGATCAGGCCCAGCAGCAACAGCCAGGGACGGTGCAGCGCGGGACGTTGGCTTTGCACGCCGGCGTCGTCTATCTCGGCGTCGATCAGCGTGTCTTCGACCGGCAAATGATCCGGCACGGATTTGGGGGTGGACATGGGTTTTCCTTCTGCGCTTTTGTTGTTGTCGGAGCGGGCTCCCCGCGCCAGGGGGCCGACTCGAATCTGGCTCAAGCCGCGGCGGAGCGATTGAGCAAACGGTCCAGCGCCTCCAGCAGGGGTCGGGTGATGGCGGCGGCGGCGCGCGCGGCCTCGTCCGGCCGGCGCAGCCGGATGGCTTCGTAAATGGCGTGGTGGGCGGCGAGGTCAGGGTCCGGCAGGGCCTCATCGAGGATGGATTGCTGCACGTGTTGGCGCACCGCGCGCGAAAAATAAGCGTAGAGTTCCGCCAGTGCCTGGTTGCCGCTGGCGTTGGCGACGGCGAGATGAAATTCAAGATCTCGTTCGATGAAGTTTTCCAGAGGCTCCTGCGGCAGCCGTTCTCCACGCCGCGCGAGCGCGTCCGCTATCGCGCTGAGATCCGCTTCCGGGCAGCGGCTGGCGGCCAGCCGCGCAGCGTTTTCCTCCAGCATGCAGCGCACTTCCAGATGTTCGCGCAGGCTGGCGCGGCTGATGGCGCGCATGGCGTCGCCGGGGTTGACCGTGGCGCGCACATAGCTGCCGTCGCCCTGGCGCACCTCCAGCAGGCCGGCGTACAGCAGCACCCGCACCGCCTCGCGCACCGTGTTGCGACTGACGCCTAGTTGTTCCGCCAGTTCCGGCTCGGTGGGAATGCGAGCGCCCAGCGGCCAATCGCCGTCCGCCAGCCGCTTGGCGATGTTTTCCACAGCGATGTCGACCAGCGAGCGTTTATAGGGAAGCGCCGACATGACTTGCTCCTGATTCATCCAATCATCCGATGAATTTTAGCGGGACAATACAGTGCCGACAATGCTAAATGGAAAACAAATAGCAAATATCAATCATGCATAAGTGGAGATGCCGTTGCCGCTGTTGCCGGACAGGCCCAGACCGTTGTTCAGAATCTGGGAGCTGACCGCATAGGGTGCCCCTAGGGAGTAGACCATCGCGTACAGCGACAGCGCGCTGATCTGTTGCGCGCTCAGCTGGATGGAGCCGGACTGATTGACCGTCAGGGAGGAGAGATTGGCGGGAATGGTGTTGGACGCCGGGGTGGCGGATTGTCTCAGTTGCAGGCTGAACTGCATTTTTTGCAAGGCGGTCAGGGTTTGAGGGATGGTGCCGTTGCCGTAGGAGGCGTAGCTATTGGCCAGCCAGTTCAACGCTCGGGCAGCGGTGTAGAGCAGGTTGGCCACGCCTTGGGAGTCGCCGCTGTAAGCGCTTTGCAGGCTGTTGTTGCTCAGGCTAAGGCTGCCCATCTGGCCGAACTGTTGCGGATACTGGAAGTTAAGGCCGATCTGGTTCAGCTTGACCAGCAGCGAGCTGCCGTTGCTGTAACTGGCGGCGGCCTGCTGGTTCATGCTACTGGCCAATTGCTTGGCGATGGGGTCGCGGCTGAGCAAGCCGCCGCTGACCAGCAGCGCGTTCAGGCTGCCTTGCAGGGTGTTGAAGGCGTCGGCCAGCGATTGCGCCTGTCCGTTGAGGCCGTTCAGGTCCAGCTTGACCGAGATATTGGTGCTGCCGGTGGACAGCAGGTCCATGGACACCGAGGAGCCCAGCGAGATGCCGCTGTTGCCGGCGTTGGAGCCCGAGGCGCCGTTGATCAGGTAGTTGGCGTTTTGCGCGGCCTGGGTCTGGGTCAGGTTCTGGCCGCTGCCCACCGCCTGGGTTTGGTCGAAAGCGAGACGGGACAGGCCGTTTTGGTCTGTATTGTTGCCGTCGTTATCGCTGACCAGGATCTGAAAGTTGTTGCTGGCGCCGGTCTGGGCGGCGCTGATCTGCAACTGATAATTGCCGGAGGCATTCTGCACGATATTGGCCACCATGCCGACGCCGGAGCCGTTGATGGCGGTGGCGATGCTGGACAGCGTGCCGTTGTTGATGGACAGCGTGGCCGAACTGCCGCTGGGAGTGAAGCTGGTGGCCGAGGTGGGCGAGGTGTAGGCGTAGCTGCCGGTCTTGATGGTCAGGGTACCGCTGCCCACCGCGGTGCTGCTGGTGTCCGGCAAGGTAAAGGCGGTGACTGCGCTGTGCGCCTGCGCCAGCTGCGACACCGATACGCTGTAATTGCCGTTTTGCGCGCCGGCGGCGGTGGAAACGCTGGCCACCGACGGATTGCTGCTGCTGCCGCTGATGGAGTTGTTGACCGCGTACGGGGAATAGATCTGTTGCAGGCTGTCCTGGAAGACGTTCAGGCTGGACAGCAACTGGCCCAGCCCGGAAATCAGCACCACATTGGGATCGGTGCCGGCGCTTTGCGAGCTGTTGCTGCTGCGGATCAGCGGCACAATGGGCGACGAGCCCAATAAACCGCTCAAGAATTGATTGTTATTGCCGAAAAGCGATAACAGCGGATTGTAATTTCCGAGGATATTGTTTGCCATGGCTCACCCGCAGAATCCCTGTTGCCACCTCTCAGTGTAGGCGAAGAATCAGGAATTTGCCGGCGAGCGGGCTGTCCCGGCGGACAGGCCGCCGGGAAGGAGACTTACTTGGCCGGGGCCGCGTCCTTCACGCATTTCTTCACGAAGCTGGCTTTGGCCGCGCCGGCCAGTTTCTTCTCGGCGGCTTTGGCGTCACAGCTTTTTTGGGCGTTGGCGGCGGCGCCGTCTTTCTCGCATTTCTTCAGGAAGCTGCTCTTGGCGGCGCCGGCCAGTTTTTTCTCGGCGGCTTTGGCGTCGCAGGCGGCGTCAGCCAGCGCCAGGTTGGCGGAAGTCAGGGCCAAAACAGCGATCATCAGGTATTTGCGCATGATTCATCCTTAGTAGGGCGGGTTGTCGGTCCCATGACGGGCGAGAAAAACGATACTCCAAGTTATAGCGCATGAACACTGCATTTTGTTGACGTCATGTAACGGCTTGCATCAATAGATATCAGTATCGTTAGCAAAATCGACAACGGGTCAAAGCGCGAACAGGTTCTCAGTCGTAGCGGCGCTGACGCGTGTTGAGACGATAAACCAGGGCTAGGGTGGAGAAGGCGAACAAGACCAGCAATAGCCCCAGACGGTGCGCGCTGGCGTAGTCCGCCTGCTCCACATGGTTGTACAGTGCGATGGAAATGACCCGGGTTTCCCCTTCGATATTGCCGCCTATCATCAGCACCACCCCGAACTCGCCCACGGTGTGGGCGAAGCCCATGCTGGCTGCGGCGAGCACGCCGGAACGGCAGCTAGGCAGAATGACGCGGGTCAGCCGCTGCCAGCGGTTGGCGCCCAGCATCATCGCGGTTTCGATTTCCTCGCGCCGCACCGCGTTGAAGCTGACAATGAGCGGCTGCAGCACGAAGGGCAGGGAATACAGCACCGAGGCGATGATCAGCCCCTGAAAGGTGAAGGCGAGGCCGGGCCAGCCCAGCCAGGCGGTCAGCTGGCCGATGGGACCATGCGGGCCGAAGGCCACCAGTAGATAGAAGCCCAACACCGTGGGCGGCAGCACCAGCGGCAAGGTTGCGCCGGCCTCTATCACCGGTTTGAGGCGGGAACGCGTGCGCGACAGCCACCAGCCCAGCGGCACGCACAGCATGAGCAGGATCAGGGTGCTGATGGCGGCCAGCCGCAGCGTGAGGGCGATGGCCGCCCATTCGGAAGCCGTCATTGCGAGAAGTCGTAGCCCGCTTTCTTGATCAGCGCGCGGGCCTTGTCGCCCTTGAGGAAGGCGAGAAAGGCCCTGGCCGCCGGGGTGTCGCGCACGAGCAGCGCGTCCTGGCGGATGGGCTGATGCAGCTTGGCGGGCACCAGCCAGTAGTGCTTGGAGATGCCTTGCTCCAACAATTGCGCATAAGCGACGAAGGCGAAGTCGGCTCCGCCGACTTGGGCGAACTGCATGGTCTGGCTGATATTGTCGCCGGTGACGAACTTGGGTTTGAGCGCGTCGGCGAGCTTCAGCGCTGTCAGGGTTTCCACCGCGGCGCGGCCATAGGGCGCGGCCGCCGGGTTGGCGATGGCCAGTTTGTTGAAGTTGCCGCCGCGCAGCGCGGCTTCGCCCGCGTCGTCGCGCTGCTTGCTCCACAACGCGAGTTTGCCGATGGCGTAGGTGAAGCGGCTGTCGGGTTTGCCTATCTTGTCGCGCAGCAATTCGGCAGGGCGTTCGTCGTCCGCGGACAGGAACACGTCAAACGGCGCGCCCTGACGGATCTGCGCGGCCAGCTTGCCGGAAGCGCCGCCGCTAGCCTTGATGTCGTGGCCGCTGGCTGCCTTGAACTCCACCGCGACCTTGTCCAGCGTCTGCTGGAAATTGCTGGCGACCGCCACGGTGACGGTGTCGGCGGCGGCGAACAGCGGGGACAGCAACAGCAACAAGCTCAAGACTTTGCGCGGCATGGTCTGCTTCCTGACAGGGTATGAGGCGACCATTATGCCGCCAGCCCGGGCGCTAGCCTACTCCCCAAACGGTGTAGCCGCCGCCAAGTGTTGGGCCATCTGCCGCGCGTGATGGCGGCTCCAAAGGTCGACGCGCTGTTGCAGCCACTCCGCGTTGGAGGGTTGCGCGTCGTCCGGATTTAATTCTTTTCCCAGCAGGTTGACGCCGCCGGCCAGCAGCAATCCGGACTCCGAGTCCTCCAGCTGGCCTATGGTGGAGACTTGGGCGAGGTAGGGGTCGATGTCGTCTGCGAAGCGGGCCAGATTGAGTGAGGCCTGCAATGGCCGCCGCGCATCCGGTCCGGCCAGTTCCCTCAGCATGTCGCCCACCGCCACGCGCAGCCGGGCGATGCCCGGTCCGGCCGCGTCGGCCACCGGCAGCCCCTCGAGGCATAGCGCCCGGGCCAGGCTGTTGCGGTAGCAGGCGTCGAGCCGGTTATGCTCATCCGCCGCCGTGGCCTGCCACTGGCCGTCCGCTTGGCGGCCCAGAAAGATCAGCGGTTCGATCAGGATGCCGTGATAGCGTTTCAGATCAACGCCGGGCTGCAGGTACAACACCTGGCCGGCATGATCCGGGCTGGGGTGGAAGGCTTCGCTGGGCAGCAGGACCAGATTCTCCGGCTTGTCCCCGGCGTGACCGATATTGGCCAGTAAGGCGGAAGCCATCAGCGCGCAGGCGAGTTTAAAGAAGGGTTTCATCGTGCGGGCTCAATGGGGATTGCGTGGGAGATGGACTGCGGCCGCCCAGCGGCGTTCCATCGATATTGTTGCAACTTTGTGACGAGGCGGACTATCGTCATGCGGTTTATTGCGCAGGCGAGGCCGCGCCGTGCCGCGCCGTCGGCGTCAATTGCTGGCGCAGCAACGGGGACCAATCCTGGATCAGCAATTGCCGCCAGCCGTCGTCCTCGTCGCTGGCTTCGGCTTCGGCCTGTGACTGCATGGTGACGCCGCCGGCGACCACGCCTCGTCCCATCGCGTCTTCCAATTGAGACACCGAGGACACCAGTTGCAGATACGGTTCTATATTGGAAGCCATGCAAGGCAGCTGCAGGGCCACGTGGCTGCTGCTCAACGGTTGGCTGTCTTGGGCGATCCGAGACTGGCGCGCCGCCACCGCGATGCGCAAGCGCAGCACGCCTGGGGTGGCGACGTCGGTCAGCGCGATTGGCCAGGCTTGCAACAGCGCGGCCACTTGGCGGCGCAGGATCTGGTTGACGATTTCTTGTTCCGCGGCTTGCAGTAACTGCCAGCCGCCGTCCTGTTGCCGGTTCAGCAGCAACAGCGGTTCCACGATCAGCGCGTGGTAGTCGTTCAGCGCCGCGGGCGATTGCAGGTAAGTCAATTGCTGCGCATGCCGGCCTTGCCGGAAGGCCGCCATAGGCAGGCGCCATAAATCCCTGTCGGTCTGCCGGACTGCCGCCAATCTGGCCAGCGCCGTCCAGGCCACCAATGCGCATCCCAGATTGAAGAATGGCTTCATGAAAAGACTCGCATCATTTAAGCAGTCCATTTAATCAGGTATAGAACGCGAGCAAAACTATGCAAAATGGAAAGGTGGACAGTTGATTTGGCGCAAACTTTGCTTGATTGCGGGAGGAAGGCCTGACATGTCGGTCAGGCCGGCTTGTCTGGTATCATGCGCGATCGTTCCGCTGCGCTGCCTGATTCTTTCCGTCAAATGATGAAAACACTGTTTCGCCTGATGTTGCTGTGCCTGGCGCTGGGCTGTGCCTGGCTGGCCTGGGTGGTTCTGATTCCGGTTGGTTTGCCGGAAGCCGGTTACAAGCTGACCGTGGGGCCCAACCGCACCCTGAGCCAGGTGGCGCGCGGGCTGGAACAGGAGGGAGTGGTTCGCAGCCGTCAGGTGATGGTGGCCCTGGCCCGCCTGCAAGGCGTGGACCGCAAGATCAAGGCGGGTCTGTATCGTTTCGACGGCCAGGCATCGATGCTGGACATCTTGAACCGCTTGGCGGATGGCCACCCTGACGAGGCCAGCCTGACGGTGATCGAGGGCTGGACCTTCCGCCAGTTCCGTCAGGCGATAGACCGCAACCCGGATATCCAGCACACCGCCAAGGACTGGAGCGACGAGGAGATCATGCGGCGGCTCGGCTTTGGCGACGCCAAGCCGGAAGGCCTGTTCTTTCCCAGCACCTATTTGTTCAGCCCGGGCATAGAAGACGCTGAACTGTACCGGCAGGCTTTCAGCGCCATGCAGCAACGGTTGGAGGCGGCCTGGGCGGCACGCAAGCCGGAGCTGCCTTACCGCACGCCTTACGAACTGCTGATCATGGCCAGCCTGATCGAAAAGGAAACCGGCGAAGACGCCGACCGCCCAATGGTGGCCGGAGTGTTCGTCAACCGTTTGAAGCAGGGCATGCGGCTGCAGACCGACCCATCGGTGATCTACGGCATGGGCAGCCTGTACCAGGGCAAGATAGGCAAGGCTGATCTGCGCCGCGACACGCCTTACAATACGTATACCCGCGCCGGGCTGACGCCGACGCCCATCGCCTTGCCGGGCAAGGCGGCGCTGGACGCGGCGGCTAATCCGGCCGCAACCAACGCCCTGTATTTCGTCGCCCGAGGCGACGGCACCTCGCACTTTTCCGCGACGCTGGACGAACACAATCAGGCGGTGCGCAAATACATCTTGAAGAAAGGACAGTAATGGCGCTAGAGCAGCAACGCGGCCGCTTCATCAGCCTGGAGGGCATAGACGGCGCCGGGAAGAGCACCCATCTGACCTTTATCCGCGATTGGCTGGCGCAACACGGCGTCGACGCCGTATTCACCCGCGAGCCGGGCGGCACTCCGCTGGGAGAGAAAATCCGCGAACTGCTGTTGGCGGTGGACACCGAGGCCTCGCTGGACGCGGAAACCCTGCTGGTGTTCGCCTCGCGCCAGCAATTGCTGCACAGCGTGATCGAGCCCGCGCTCGCCGCCGGCCAGTGGCTGGTGTCCGACCGTTTCACCGATTCCACCTTCGCCTTCCAGGGCGGCGGCCGCGGCGTGCCCTTCGAGCGCATCGCCGAACTGGAGCAATGGGTGCAACACGGTTTGCAGCCGGATCTGACCTTGCTGTTCGACCTGCCGTTGGAGGTGGCGGCCGAGCGCATGTCCAAGACCCGGCAGCTGGATCGCTTTGAGCAGGAAAAAGCCGATTTCCACGTGCGCGTGCGCGAAGCCTATCTGAGGCGCGCCGCCGGACAGCCGCGTTTCGCGGTGCTGGACGCCAGCCGTTCCATCGCCGAGATCCAGGTGGATATCGCGGCCTGCTTGCAAAAACTGCTGGAGGCCGCGTGATGCTGCTGCCCTGGCAACAAGGCGACTGGGCGCGGCTGAACACCGAGCGCGACCGCCTGCCCAACGCCTGGTTGTTCACCGGCGCGGCGGGCATCGGCAAACTGGAGTTCGCCGAACATCTGGCCCAGTCCTTGCTATGCGAACGCCCCCAAGCCGGTCACCGTCCTTGCGGCGAATGCGAAGCCTGTCGTTGGTATCTGCACGGCACTCATCCGGACTTCCGCCGCTTGTCGCCGCTGGGCGATGAGGACGAAGAAGGCAAGGAGGGCGCGGAGGGCAAGAAGGTCAGCCGCAAGCTGCCGGTGATCAAAATCGAGGCGGTGCGCGAGGTGATCGACTTCGCTCATCTGAGCGCCCATCGCGCCGGCCGGCGCATCGTGCTGGTGGAGCCGGCGGAAAGCCTGAATCCGGCCGCCGCCAACGCCTTGCTCAAAATCCTGGAAGAACCGCCGGCGGAGGTCTTGTTTCTGCTGGTGGCGCATGCGCCCCAACGCCTGCTGCCCACCATACGCAGCCGCTGCCGCCAATTCCCGCTGACGCGGCCGGACCAGGCGCAAGCGCTGGCCTGGTTGCGAGAGCAAGGCGTGGCCGACGCCGAACTGGAGCTGGCCCACAATGGCGGCGCGCCGCTGTTCGACCACGATCCGGCGCTGGCCAAGCTGCGTGGCCAGTTTGTTCAAGGATTGGCCCAGCCCAGCTTCGCCAATGTGCTGCAGCTGGCGGAGGCGGTGGACAAACAGAAACTGCCGCTGCTGCTACCCATCGGCTGGCTGATGAAATGGCTGCATGATCTAGCGAGTTTGAGACTGGCCGGTTTGCTCCGCTATTATCCAGATCAGGAGCGCGCCTTGCAGCAGCTGTCGGCGCGCGCCGACATCGCGCAATTGATGGCGTGCCAGCAAACGCTCAACCAACTGGCGCCGTTTGGCCAGCATACGCTGAACACGCGCTTGCAATTGGAGGCGGTGCTGATGGACTATCTCAAGATATTCGCCAGCGGCAAGGCCGCCTGACACTGAGGGTTAGCAAGTATGGACACTTCCGCCACTCGCCCGGACCTCAACCCCAACCGTCCCGGGGTGCTGTCCCTGCACATCAAGGAGCGCAGCGCGCTGTTCGCCGCCTACATGCCCTTTGTGCGCCACGGCGGCATTTTCATTCCCACCAACAAGGAAATGAAGCTGGGCGAGGAAGTGTTCCTGCTGCTGACCTTGATGGACGACCCGCAGCGCATCGCGGTGCAGGCCAAGGTGGTGTGGCTGACGCCGGCCGGCGCCAATAACAGCCGGGTGCAGGGCGTCGGCGTCGAGTTCGTCGCCGGCGACGCCGGCAAGCAGGCCAAGGACAAGATCGAGGCCCTGCTCAGCGGCGTGCTCAACTCCAGCCGACCCACCCATACCATGTGATTGTTTTCGCGACGCGCTTCCGCGCGCCGCAGCCTGATTGACGCAACTATGTTTATCGATTCCCATTGCCACATCAATTTTCCCGACCTCGCCGCGCGCATGCCGGAAGTGCTGGCCAATATGCAGGCCAACCAGGTCAGCCACGCGCTGGTGATCGGCGTCAGCCGTCCCAAATATCCGCAAGTGCTGGCGCTGGCGGAAAGCCACGGCAATTTGTACGCCACCGTGGGCGTGCATCCGGACGATCCGGAGGCGGAAGAATACAGCGAGGACGAGCTGGTGGCGCTGGCCGCGCATCCGCGAGTGGTGGGCATCGGCGAAACCGGCCTTGACTACCACTGGTGCAAAGGCGATCTGGACTGGCAGCATCAACGCTTCCGCGCCCATATCCGAGCCGCCAAGCGCGTGGGCCTGCCGCTGGTGATTCATACCCGCGAATCCGCCGAGGACACCATCCGCCTGATGCGTGAAGAGAACGCTGAAGTGTGCGGCGGCGTGATGCATTGCTTTACCGAAACCTGGGAGGTGGCGCAGGCGGCGCTGGAGCTGGGCTTCTACATTTCCTTCTCTGGCGTGGTGACTTTCAAGAATGCGGCACAGGTCAAGGAGGTGGCTCAGAAAGTACCGCTGGAACGGATGTTGATCGAAACCGACTCGCCGTATCTGGCGCCGGTGCCCTATCGCGGCAAGATCAATGAACCGGCCTACGTCCGCCATGTGGCCGCGCATATCGCGGAACTGCGCGGCATCGATCTGGAAGAGGTGGCGCGCGTCACCAGCGATAATTTTTTCCGGCTCTTCTCCAAGGCCGGTCGTTGAAGCGGAGAAAGCGCATGAAGCGAATCTTGCTGTCCGGGCTGGCCTTGCTGGCCGTCCTGTTGTCGGCCCAGGCTTGGGCCAATTGCGTCAATCTGAACGGCCGCAGCTATTGTTCCGAAGACGGGGGCATCGCTCTGGTGCAGCGCGGACAGGCGATGTGCGGCAAGGGCGAATGCGCGATTGATGAATTCGGCAACGTATTGTGCTCGCCGTATCCGGGCGGCGGGGTGGTGCGCGCCAATGGCGTCACCTACGCCGGCCCCGGCGCCTGCCTGTTGTCGCGGGATGGCAATCCGTATTGCGCCAAGCAGCCGCGCGGCAGCTGCCAGCAAGACGCGGACGGGAATGTCCGTTGCGACGGCGGCTGGGTGCGCGAGAAGGCGGAACGCCCGGAGCGCTGCCGCTGATGTCTTGTTACTTGGAAAACGTCATTGGGCTCGCTTGAAGTCACCATCCTGGGCTGCGGCTCCAGCTCCGGCACGCCGGCCATAGGCTGCGATTGCGCTACCTGCCGCTCGGCGGATCCGCGCAATCGCCGCACCCGCGCCAGCGCCTACATTAAGGTGGCCGGCCAGGGGCTGTTGATCGACACCGGGCCGGACCTGCGGCAGCAGGCGCTGCGCGAGGGGCTGAGCCGGGTGGACGCGGTGTTGTATACCCATCCGCACGCCGACCACCTGAACGGCATCGACGATCTGCGCGCTTTTTGTTATGTGAAAAAGGGGCCGATCACGCTCTACGGCAACGTCTTCACCCTGGACAACATCAAGCGTCGTTTCGACTACGCCTTGCTGCCGCCGTCCAAGATGTGGGACAAGCCGGTGCTGTTGCCACAGCAAGTGGACGGGCCGGTGGACTGCGGCGGCGTCACGCTGACGCCGGTGCCGCTGCAACACGGCTCCTGGCCTTGCCTTGGCTGGCGCGTTGGCGATATGGCCTGGTTGACCGACGTGTCGGACATCCCGGACAGCAGCTTGTCTTTGCTGCAAGGGCTGAAAGTCTTGTTCCTGGATTGCCTGAACCACGACCCCTATCCGTCCCACCTGGGCGTGAGCCAATCCTTCGCCTGGGCCAAACGCATCGGCGCGGAGCGCACGGTGCTGATCCACATGACCCACCGGCTGGAGTTCGCCGCACTCAGCGCCGAATGCCCGCCCGGCGTGGAAGTGGGCTATGACGGCCTGCGCGTCGAGCTGTCGTTTAGCTGATGCCCGTCATGTCAAGAAATCGTTAATAATCAATCGCTTTTATTTCAGGGCTGTAGCGGGATTTTCTGATCCAGCACCGCCACCGCGGTCAGCGCGTTGTCCGGACTGCCGTCTATCAGCTTGTCGGAGTAGCTGAGGTAGGTCAGCGTATTGCGCTTGGCGTCGACGATGCGCACCACGCGCACATGCTTGAAGATGAAGGACGCGCCTTCCTTGAACACCTGTTCCTGCTTGGGCAGCGGCCGCGAAAACTTGATCGCGCCCACTTGGCGGCAGGCCACGGAGAAGCGCGACGGGTCCTTGGCCAGCCCCAGCGCGCCCTTGTAGCCGCCGGTCTTGGCGCGGGAGATATAGCAGGCCACGCCTTGCACCGCCGGGTCGTCAAAAGCTTCCACCACTACCTTGTCGTTGGGGCTGAGCAGTTTGAAGGTGGTGGACACCTCGCCCACCTCTTCGGCCATCACGGGCGCGGCCAGGCAGGCGAGCAGCAACAGGGCTATCTTGTTCATTCGTGTTCTCCAGCCGCGGGAAAGACGCCGGCCGGGAAGGGCGGCCGACGGTCAGCGGATGGAAGCGATTGTAGGGAAAGCCGGCCTTCGCCTCAATCGCCAGCCGCTTTGGCGCGGAAGACCGCCATTTCATCGGCGACGAAGTACTCTATCATCGTGCGGTAGACCGCCGCGGTCAGCGCCGCGTCGGCCCCCAGTTCGCCGGCCAGACGCTCGACGCGGCGCATCACCTGATCGACGCGTTTGCCGCCTTCCACTTCGTCCCGGCTGTGCTTGAACGCCGCCGCCTGACGCACATAAAGGCCGCGCTCGGCGATTAGCGACACCAGAGCGCGGTCGATGCGGTCGATCTGGCCCCGCACCTCATCCAGGTTTTGGCATTGGTAGATATGTTCCATTAAAAAGCCTTTCGGAATCGGTTTCACAGCCTAACAAGCTAGGGCGAGACAAGGCGTAGGCTGCTGTGTGGCGCATGGGCATGCCGGAGTCGTTCCCAACGCCGCATCGCTGAAGCGCGGCAGACGATGAACAGGTTCTCAGTAGTAGTTCAAGCCCATCGCCGCCTTAACCTCGGCCAGCGTGGCGGCCGCCACCGCGCGTGCGCGCTGGGTGCCGGTCTTCAGCATCTCCATCACCGCGGCCGGATCGCGCGCGTACTGTTCGCGGCGGGTGCGGGTTGGTTCCAGCAAGGCCTGCAGGCATTCCTCCAGCTGTTTCTTGATCACGGTGTCGCCCAGGCCGCCGCGGCGGTAATGATCCTTCCATTCCGCCACTTGCGCCGGGTCGGAATGGAATACGTCCAGATAGGTGAACACCACATTGCCTTCCACCTGGCCCGGGTCGGCGACGCGCAGGTGATTGGGGTCGGTGTACATCATCTTCACCGCCTGGCGGATCTCGTCAGGCGTGGCCGACAAAGTAATGGTGTTGCCCAGGGATTTGGACATCTTGGCCTTGCCGTCGATGCCGGGCAGGCGGGAGCCGTGTTCCGGCACCACCGCGCGCGCTTCCACCAGCACCGTTTGATCTACGCTGGCGTTGAAGCGGCGCACGATCTCATTGGTCTGCTCGATCATGGGAATCTGGTCTTCGCCCACCGGCACGATGCTGGCCTTGAAGGCGGTGATGTCCGCGGCCTGGGCGGCGGGGTAGGTGAGGAAGCCGGCGGGGATGTCGCGCTCGTAGCCGCGCTGCTTGATCTCGTCCTTGATGGTGGGGTTGCGCTCCAGCCGCGCCACGGTGACCAGGTTGAGATAGTAGGAAGACAGCTCGGTCAGCTCCGGCACCAGGCTCTGGATGAAGATGGTGCTTTTTTCCGGGTCTATGCCCACCGCCAGGTAATCCAGCGCCACCTGCAGCACATTGTCGCGTACCTTCAGATAGTTGCCCATATTGTCGGTCAGCGCCTGGGCGTCGGCGAGCAGCAGGAACTGACGGCAACGGTCTTGCAAAATCACGCGGTTGCGCAGCGAGCCTACATAATGGCCCAGATGCAGTTGTCCGGTGGTGCGGTCGCCAGTGAGGATGATGTCTTTGGCTGTGATGTTGTCCAGATTCATATTGGTCTCCAGTGAGCTTGCTGGAAACTGCCGATCCGGGGGAGGAGAGGTACTGCTGGAAACCCTATGCCGCCGTATCGGCAGCTTCCGGGTTTTGGGTGTGCAAACGCCGGTGCCGCCTTAGTTCAGGCGCCACCACCAAAAAAAGGATGCGAATGCGGTTGCGTAGTTCATGGGCTTTATCAGAGCACGGCGAGCAAAGCAGCGTCAAGCGTCTTTTCAGGCCAGGACATGCAGCAGGCTGCCGGCCGGCGGCATGAGGTCTTCGGAATAGGGCGAAACATTCTTGTTTCGGGCCGCGCTCTGAGCTTGGCGCAACAGCCGTTCGAAAGACTCACCGTGGGAAGCGGCATCCCTGTTGGTCGTGGAGGATTGCGGGTGAGGAGCGACGAACTCCGCCATTTCCTTGCGCGGGTCGCTGGCGGCGGCGCGGCTGTCAGTCTTGGCGGCGACCGCGCTCACTTGTCTCAACGGCGAGGCGGCGGCCTTGAGTTGCGCGGTGATGGAGAGGATATGCATCGGGGGGCCCGGTTCAAGGGATCAAGATGCTTGTTTGAGAGCGCCTGCTTGCTATATGTTCCGGGCAAAATTGTAAAAAAGTGATAATAAACAAAGTGCTATATGGATATTGTTGTTGAGCTTCTTAGGCGGTGGGCATGAAAACGGCCGGGCGACGCCGGCCGGTTCCAATGGGATACGGGCAAGGCTTAGAGCCGCTAACAAAACCTCGCAGAGAACCTGAGCCAAGGCGCGCCGACGCAGGCAGTACAAGTGGTACGACAAGGAGGCGCAACGCAGGATCAGGAGTTTTGTTAGCGGGTCTTAGAACCTGTTCAAAGTCTCGCGAGCTAGGGTGAGACAAGGCGAAAACGAGCCAACAAGCGGAATGGTCAAGTGGTGCATGAGCATTTCTAGGATGTTTTCAACGCCGTATCGCCGAAGCGCAGCAGATTTTGAACAGCTTCTTAGAAACGCCGGCCCAGCGCCGCCTTGTGCATGATGGTGGAGGCGATTTCCTCAATGGACTTGTGAGTGGTGCTGATGAAGGGGACGCCGTGATGGCGGAACATCGACTCGGCCTCGTTCACCTCGCGTCGGCAGTTGTCCATGCTGGCGTATTTGGAGTCCGGCCGGCGCTCGGAGCGGATATGGTGCAGCCGCGCCGGGTCGATGGTCAGGCCGAAGATCTTGTCCTTGAACGGCAGCAGCAACTTGGGCAGCGTAGGGCTGCCCAGGTCTTCCGGCGTCAGCGGGTAGTTGGCGGCGCGGATGCCGTATTGCAGCGCCAGATACAGGCAGGTCGGGGTCTTGCCGGAGCGGGATACGCCCACCAGGATCACGTCCGCTTCATGCAAGTCCTTCAGTTTGACGCCGTCGTCGTGGTTCAGCGAAAAGTTGACCGCTTCGATGCGGTGATCGTACTTCTCCTCGTTGACCATGCCGTGGGCCTTGCCCACGCTCAGCGAGGCGCGCTGGCCGATTTCCTGTTCCAGCTGGCCAATGAAGGTGTCGAAGAAATCTATCATCACCGCGTTCTCAACCTGCAGCGCGCTGCGCACGTCCGGGTTGATGATGCTGGTGAACACCAGCGGCTTCAGGTGATCCGTTTCCGACACTTGGCGGATAACCTCCGCCAGCGCTTCGGCCTTTTCCACGGTATCGACAAAGGGAATGGTCTCGCGCTTGAATTCCACAGTGTCGAACTGGGTCAGCAGCGTATGGCCCAGCGATTCGGCGGTGATGCCGGTGCGATCGGAAACGAAGAAGGCGGAGCGGAGATGGTGGGGCATGCAAACACCTGTATTGCGAGTGAACAAGGCCGGAACCGCGCCTGCCGCGCTTTGCGGCGCGCCCGGGGTTCAAAGGATTCTATACTCTGAAAGGCCGCGACGAAACCCGCTAGGAGCGCCGCTTAGCCGTGTAGTGCGTAAATTACACGGTTTTGACAATCATTTTCATCAGGAATGTCTGTCAACTTATTGATTCTGTTGCAATGCTTGTCCTTGTTCGGCCGAAAACCCGTGTTGCGCTGCAAAAGACGCTACGCATCTGGCACGTAATTCGGCTAGAATGCGGCCCTATCGTCCCAATCCAACACAGGAAGTGAAGTGATGGCTGAGAACTACGTCATCTGGTTCGAGAAACTGCGCATGACCGATGTGGAGCAGGTAGGCGGCAAGAACGCCTCCCTTGGTGAAATGATCAGCCAATTGGCCGGCTCCGGGGTTCGCGTCCCAGGCGGCTTTGCCACCACGGCGCAGGCTTACCGGGATTTTTTGCAGCACAACGGTCTGGCCGACAAGATCAGCGCCGCACTGGCCAATCTGGACATCGACGATGTCAGCGAACTGGCCCGAATCGGCAAGGAAATCCGGCAATGGATCATCGACACCCCGTTCCCCGCCAAGCTTGACGCCGATATCAAAGAGGCCTGGGATCAGATGGTGGCCGATGCCGGCGGTGCCGATATCTCCGTTGCAGTTCGCTCCTCCGCCACCGCCGAAGACCTCCCCGACGCCTCGTTCGCAGGCCAGCAAGAAACCTTCCTGAATATCCGCGGCCTTGACAACGTCAAGGATGCGATGAAACACGTTTTCGCCTCCCTCTACAACGACCGCGCCATTTCTTACCGCGTGCACAAAGGCTTTGAGCACGACGTAGTGGCTCTGTCCGCCGGCGTGCAGCGCATGGTGCGTTCCGACTGCGGCGCGGCAGGCGTGATGTTCACCATCGACACCGAATCCGGCTTTGAAGACGTCGTGTTCATCACCGCGTCTTACGGCCTGGGCGAAACCGTGGTGCAAGGGGCGGTAAACCCTGACGAGTTCTACGTGCACAAGCCGACGCTGAAAGCCGGCCGTCCGGCGGTGCTGCGCAAGACCATGGGCTCCAAGCTAATCAAGATGGAGTTCACCGACGCCTCGCAAGCCGGCCGCTCGGTGAAGACCGTGGACGTGCCCCCGCTGGAGCGTCAGCAATTCTCCATCAGCGACGCCGAAGTGGCCGAATTGGCCGAATACGCGTTGATCATCGAGAAGCACTACGGTCGTCCGATGGACATCGAGTGGGGCCGCGACGGCCACGACGGCAAGCTCTACATCCTGCAGGCCCGCCCGGAAACGGTGAAGTCGCAGGAAGACCGCAAGGACACGCTGCGCCGCTATCGTCTGAACAGCAAATCGCAAGTGCTGTGCGAAGGCCGCGCCATCGGCCAGAAGATCGGCCAGGGCGTGGTGCGCACCATCAAGGACGCGTCCGAGATGGACCGCGTCAAGCCGGGCGACGTGCTGGTCACCGACATGACCGACCCGGATTGGGAACCGGTGATGAAACGCGCCGCCGCCATCGTCACCAACCGCGGCGGCCGTACTTGCCACGCTGCCATCATCGCGCGCGAGCTGGGCATCCCGGCCGTGGTGGGCTGCGGCGACGCTACCCAAGTGTTGTCCGAAGGCATGCAGGTCACTGTTTCCTGCGCCGAAGGCGACACCGGCAACATCTATGACGGCCTGCTGGACGTGGAAGTGATCGACCTGGAACTGGACAAGATGCCCAAGGCCCCGGTCAAGATCATGATGAACGTCGGCAACCCGGAACTGGCTTTCGACTTCGCGCAGCTGCCGAACGAAGGTGTGGGCCTGGCGCGCATGGAGTTCGTGATCAACCGTCAGATCGGCATCCACCCGAAAGCGCTGTTGGAGTTCGATAAGCTGCCGGCGGATCTGAAAGCCACCATCAGCGACCGCATCGCCGGCTACGCCAGCCCGGTGGACTTCTACGTCGACAAGATCGCCGAAGGCGTGTCCACTCTGGCCGCCGCCTTCTATCCGAAAAAGGTCATCGTGCGCATGTCCGACTTCAAGTCGAACGAGTACGCCAACCTGATCGGCGGTCAACTGTACGAGCCGCACGAAGAAAACCCGATGATCGGTTTCCGCGGCGCCGCGCGCTACGTGGCCGAATCCTTCCGCGATTGCTTTGAACTGGAATGCCGCGCCATCAAGAAAGTGCGCGACGTGATGGGGCTGACCAATGTGGAAGTGATGATTCCCTTTGTGCGCACCCTGTCCGAAGCCGAGCAAGTGGTGGAGATCCTGGCCGCCAACGGCCTCAAGCGCGGCGAAAACGGTCTGCGCCTGATCATGATGTGCGAGCTGCCGACCAACGCCGTGCTGGCGGACAAGTTCCTGCAGCACTTCGACGGCTTCTCCATCGGCTCCAACGACATGACCCAGCTGACGCTGGGCGTGGACCGCGACTCCGGCGGCCCGATCGCCTCCACCTTCGACGAGCGCAACGAAGCGGTCAAAGCCATGCTGCACATGGCGATCCAGGCTTGCCGCAAGCAGGGCAAGTACATCGGCATCTGCGGCCAGGGCCCGTCTGACCATCCGGACTTCGCCAAGTGGCTGGTGGAAGAGGGCATCGAAACCGTGTCCCTGAACCCGGACACCGTGGTGGAAACCTGGCTGTATCTGGCGCGCGAACTGAACAGCTAAGTTCGCAGTTCCGTCGCTTTCAAACCGCCCGCTTGCCGGGCGGTTTTGTTTTGTCCGGCGTTTCTTGCAAGCTGGCGCGGGAACGGATGCATATGCTGGGCGGCATCAACGATTCGACTCATCACCTTTATCAGGATGCACCCATGCGACTCCCATTTCTCCCGGTTTCCCATCAGACACTGGATGTCTTGATCCCGCGCTATCTGAACGCGCCCCAGGCGAAGGAGGCCAGCGCGCTGGCCAAAGTATTAAAGGCTTGCTCCAATCAGGCCGTGGAGCGCGGCAGCTACGCGGACTTGGGCGCTTTGCGCGATGCCATCGCCGCGGAGATCAAACCGCTGCCGGCCAGCTTCGGGCATAAAGACTTAAGATTGAACGCGGAGTTGCAGCTTGCGCTCAAGGGCGTGGACAAGCGAATCGCCAGCGAACAAGCGCATTACCGTCAACAGGCGCGCTATGCTCAGCATGGCTATGCGGCCGATCCGGACTCTTCGCGCCGCTTGTTGGGGGCCCGGGCGAACGCTTAAGTTTGCGTTAAGCCGGCGCTGTTTTAATGGCACCGTCAACCAACACTTAAGGAGCCACAACATGAAAACCATCACCGTTCTGCTCACTGCCGCCGCCTTGTCCCTGCCGTTCGCCGCTCAGGCGGAATTCGCCGGCCCCGGCGTGCCGGCCGCGGTCACTACCGTAGCCGCCGCGCAGAAAGCCGCCGACGACACCCCGGTCACCCTGGAAGGCAAAATCGTGCGCCAGATCGACCACAAGCGTTATGAATTCCGCGACGCCACCGGTTCGATGACGGTGAAGATCAGCCAGAAACGCCTGCCGGCGAAAAAATTCGACCAGAACAGCAAGCTGCGCATCGTCGGCGAAGTGGACAAGGAACTGACTTCGACCAAGGTGGACGCCAAGCTGGTGGAAGTTTTGCCGTAAGCCGCTTTCCCCTGGCCAATGCGACGGGCCCGGCGCTGCATGAGCAGGCCGGGCCCGTGTCTTTATTGGGGGCTTACTGTGACGGGCCTTCGTCCTTCAACTGCTCCTCGTGCTCCAATTCTTGTTGCGCCTCCAGCGCCTGTTCCTCGGCTTCGCGCAGCAAGTGGTTGATCCTTTCGAAGTCGAACAGATCCTGGGTGTTGCGCAGCCGCTCGGCGTAATGAATGATGTTGCTGCCGTCGGCCAGTAGCAGAGCGGGCGCGGTGTAGCCGCTAAGCGGATATTCGCGGATCAACACCCCGTAATGTTTGTGGAAATCGCGGCCGCGCAGCGTGGACAGCAGGGTAACGTGGGGCAAGCCGTGCTCGCGCCGGGCGCGGGCCAGAGAGGACGGCGAATCCACCGTAATCACCGCCAGGCTGATTTGCGGCCAGCGCTCCAGGAAGCGCCGCGTCTCCTGCAGCAGATATTGGCCGCCATGCTCGTATTCATCCAGCGAGAGCAAGGTCAGAATCAGCTTGGGCACGCCGCCCAAGCCTTCCAGCGACACGTCCTGCTTGCCGTCGCCCACCAGCATGAAGCTGGGTAGATAAGCGCCCACTTCAGGGAAGTCCCCCTCCACCGGCAACAACTCATCGCCGTATTGCAACATGAAGTCGCTCATTCTCGTCTCCCTATGCCCATTCTTCTATCGTGGACCACATGACGGCAAAATCAAGCCGCCGTTTTGCTATGAGCATAAAAAAAGCCCGCGTGGACGCAGGCTGTAAGGGCTGGGAAAACAAAAGTTCAGGATTGGGCGGCTTTCGCGGCGGCCAGCTGAGCGGGCAGCGGCGCGGCGGCCGGCTCCTCCGGTAGAACCGGCTCGCCGGCCAGCACGCGGCGCATGCGTTCTTCGTCCAGCGCCTTCTCCCAGCGCGCCACCACGATGGTGGCCACGCCGTTGCCTATCAAATTGGTGATGGCGCGGGCTTCTGACATGAAGCGGTCGATGCCGATCAGCAGCGCCAGGCCGGACACCGGCAGCTTGCCGCCCAGCGTGGCCAGCGTGGCGGCCAGGGTGATGAAGCCGCCGCCGGTCACCGCCGCCGCGCCCTTGGACGTCAGCAGCAGCACGCCCAGCAGGCCCAGCTCCTCCGCCAGCGTCAGCTCCACATTGGTGGCCTGGGCGATGAAGATGGCGGCCATGGTCAGATAGATGGAGGTGCCGTCCAGATTGAAGGAGTAGCCGGTGGGAATCACCATGCCCACCACCGGTTTGGAGCAGCCCAGGTTCTCCAGCTTCTTCATGATGCCCGGCAGCGCGGATTCCGACGAAGACGTGCCCAGCACCAGCAGCAGTTCTTCCTTGATGTAGACCAGGAAGCGCCACAGGCTGAAGCCGTTGAGTTTGGCGATGGTGCCCAGCACAACGAAGACGAAGGCGAAACAGGTGAGGTAGACACAGAGCATCAGGAAGCCCAACTGCTTGAGCGAACCCACGCCGTACTTGCCGATGGTGAAGGCCATCGCGCCGAAGGCGCCGATGGGGGCCAGCTTCATCAGCATATTGATCACGCCGAACAGCGCATGGGAAAACTCGTCCAGGATGTGGACGATGGTCTTGCCGTTGTCGCCCATCTTGGTCAGCGCCAGGCCCAGCAGCACCGAGAAGGTCAGCACCTGCAGGATTTCGCCGTTGGCGAACGCGCCCACCACCGTGTCCGGGATGATGTGCATCAGGAAATCAATGCTGCTCATTTCCTTGGCGTTGGCCGCGTACTTGGCCACCGAGTGCGCGTCCAGCGTGCTGGGGTCCACATTGAGGCCGGCGCCGGGCTTGAGCACATTCACCACCACCAGGCCGATCACCAGCGCCAGCGTGGTGACGGCTTCAAAGTAGAACAGCGCTTTCACGCCCACGCGGCCCACTTCCTTCATATCGCCCATCTTGGCGATGCCCACCACCACGGTGGCGAAGATGATGGGGGCGATCATCATCTTGATCAGTTTGATGAAGGCGTCGCCCAGCGGCTTCATCTTCGCGCCCAGGTCGGGAACGAAGGCGCCGAGCATCACGCCGAGGAAAATGGCCAGCAGCACCTGGAAATAGAGGCGCTGGTAAAGAGGGGTTTTGGTTCGCATCGCGGTCCCTGTAGCGTTGTCTGACTCCGGCGCGGGGAGGGCCGAAGTTGTTATGCAATCAAAAGCGGGCTCTTGATGGCCCATGACTGCGGATGCTAGCAAGAGGAAGAGCGGCGACGAATTGCCGATATCCCTATGCGGGATATCCCCAACACGAACCAAATCACGCCTGCGCGTTGGCATGGCCGCGTCGTTTTGGCGGAGGCAAGGCTCCATCCAAGCCGTCAGCTTCTATGCTTGGAAGACGCATCGTTAGAATCCAGCGGGAGGCTTGCCGCCATGAGGCACGCATTTGTCTACCTAGCCCTGTTGTTGGGCGCGCTCTCCGTCTGCGTCATGGCGGAATCGGCCTCGCCTCGCCTCCGCTTGCTGACCGAGGACTACCCGCCGTTCAACATCGCGCTGGAGGAGGGCAAGATCGGCGGCCTGTCCACCGACATCCTGCGCGAACTGTTCCAGCGCGCCGGCATTCCGTACAGCATGGAACTGCTGCCCTGGCTGCGCGCCTACGCCATCGCGCAGCAGGAGAGCAATAGCTGCGTTTACTCGACCTCGCGCACGGCGAGCCGGGAGGGGCAGTTCAAATGGGTGGGGCCGCTGGTCAGCAATTCCTGGAGCCTGTTCGCCGGCCCCCACAGCCCCACGGGGGTGGCCACGCTGGAGGACGCGCGCGGCTACACCATAGGCAGCTACAAAGGTTCGGGCACGTCGCAGTATCTGGCCGATCTGGGCTTCAAACTGGAGCTGGCGAGAGCGGACGATTTGAATGCCAAGAAGCTGGTGGCCGGCCATATCGATTTCTGGGCCAGCGGTGAGTTCAGCGGCGCTTACATCGCCTCCGCCAATCGCCTGCCCATCCGCCTGCTGTTCAGCTTCAACACGGTGCAGATGTACCTCGCCTGCAACCTGGGGGTGGATGAGCGCATCGTGCAGAAACTCAACAAGACGCTGCTCAGTATGCAGCGCGACGGCGTGGTCGACGCGCTGCGCAAACACTATCGCTAGGGCGCGCGCTCGATGGATCCGAAGCGTGGAGTCTTCTGAGAGCGTGTTTACGTTTTTGCGAGCTAGGGCGGCACAAGGAGTTGTGACGGAAGAAATGGAATGTATAGGGTCAATAAACATTCAAAAGCCGTTCTTAAAGCCCTTTACTAGTCCTCCCGCCGAGGCGCCGCGGATAATTGACCAACTGCTTAATGGAATTGCTTGATATAGGACGCCACGCCGCCCAATAGCATCTCAATCGAGATCGCGGTCAGCACCAGGCCCATCAACCGCTCCAGCGCGGTGATCGCCTGCTCGCCCAGCAGCTTTTGCAGCTTGCCGGAAAACAGGAATACCAGCAGCGTCACCAACATGCAGATGGTCAAGGCGCCCAGCCATTCCAGCATCCGCTCCGGCTCGCGAGTGGACATCAGCAGCACGGTGGCCATCGCCGAGGGGCCGGCGATCAACGGCACGGCGATCGGCACGATGAAGGGCTCGCCGTGCATCTTGTCGCCGCCGAACACGCTGCCCTCGCCGGGGAAGATCATCTTGATGGCGATCAGGAACAGGATCACGCCGCCGGCCACCCGCATCGAATCGTCGGTCAGATGCATCAGGTCCAGGAAATTGCGGCCAAAGAACATGAAGGCGGACAGCACCAGGAAGGCGATCAGGCATTCGCGGTACACCACGCGCCGGCGGCGTTCCGGCTTGACCTGCTTGAGCGCGGCGATGAATAGCGGAATATTGCCCAGCGGATCGGTGATCAGGATCAGCAGGACGGTGGCGGATAGGAAAGAGGTTTGCATGGTGTGTGCTTGCAGCGTTGTAGGGTAACGATGGCGCGCAGGCCTTGTGGCTAAGGCTCTGGCTTTTAAGCGCGCGTCCGGGCGGGATTATCTCATGGCGATGCCGAATGGGTTAGTCCGGATTGCGACGGTTTTATTCGTTTGGCCTGCTTCTCAGTCCTGCCCGCCAGGCGGGGCTGGCGGGCGTTGACGAGATCAGCTCAGTTCCTGCAAGGCTTTATAAGCTTGTTGCAAGCGGCGGGTGAAGGGTTCGAGCAGGCAATACGCCTGCTCTCGGTCCAGATGCTCGATCTCGGACTGATCCAGCAGCGTCAGCAGCCCGGCCAGCGCGCTGCTGATCTGGCCCAGCTCCAGCGAGGCGGCGTGACAGCTGTCGTGGAGGTATTGGCTGCAATGCGTCAGCCGTTTCCATTCGGATTCGAGAATGGGCGGCGCGTCTTGGCGCAGGCACTGCGCGCGCAGTTGCTGGATCAGGCGGTCTAGTTCAATGAAGCTGGGGATGGGGTTCATGGCTGCGCCTCCTGAACCGGGGCGCGGGCTGGCGTGTCGCAGGGCGGGGGATAGCTGAACAAGGGTAGAACCAACATGGGGAACGCTCCTTTTTCGTGGCTCGCCTGCGGGCTCGCTCTCAAACGGGCTGACAGGCGCGTGACGAGGTTGAGAGACCGGGGAAAAAGGAAGCCGGTAGGCCGTAAAGGCCTCCCCGCCACGGCCCGCCGGATGGCGAAGCAATAGCGTTCTGGACGCGACTGCATACGCAGTGGCATCCCCTTTTTCCCTTTATATGGGCTCTCACACCCAGCGCCGTTAAGTGAAACGGCACGCGGCGATTGTTGCCGATGGGCTGGGTGGGGTCAAGCGGCAGCGTCCAGCACAAACCGGCTCAGGGCCTCACTGCCTGGGTGTCTCAGCATTCGCATGTGATGACTTGCTTCGCGGCGACCATGAGCTTAAAGGCAAGTGGTGTGGTGCTGGGCAAACAGGTGGATCGGAAGTTCAAGATCAGCGGCCCGCCAGATTAAGCATCACGCGGCTTGCGCGATATCAATCGACCTACGCATTCATACCACGCTGCCTTGCTTTTTGAAATGATATAGGCATATGGTGTTTGCGTTTCAATGCAATGTAGGCATTCGCTCGTCGGGAGACGTGAGTACCGCATGGTTTTCTGTGCTGCGTGGCTATTTAGTAGTGACCTTCCTCTCAATGCATCAAGGCTGCGCGCTTTCATGAAGGCCGAGCGCTAAATCCTCACCAGACTGTGGTCAGCATATTGCTAATTTGGCCATCGAGGCGCACCACAATCCCATTTGCCTATGGGGGAGGGACTGGGTCATATGATACCCAATGCCCAGAATCGGATTATTTGTAATGCGATAAGCAGGGGGTTCGTAAAAACTACTTTCATTTGCTTATTTAAATAAGTTTAGGATCAAAATGATATTAAATTGCTTATGATGTATTTTTATTCGTGTTGGAGGGACTATGTTAAGGCTTATTCTTTTGTTTCTATGCATGGGGTTTTATGAGCGCTGTATAGCTGA
The DNA here is from genome assembly GCF_009936155.1 of Chromobacterium haemolyticum. Lineage (NCBI taxonomy): Bacteria > Pseudomonadati > Pseudomonadota > Betaproteobacteria > Neisseriales > Chromobacteriaceae > Chromobacterium > Chromobacterium haemolyticum. Next base: position 778,658 of record NZ_AP019312.1, read on the forward strand.
TACTACTTTTCCTTCTGCGGGTATGTCTGCGAGTCAGTGCGCTGCTTTTGCGGCTCACATGGTTGGCCTTCCCGTTTATGAAGTGGTAGGCACTGCTGGTGTACATTGCTACGCTATTCGTATAGATAAGTTTACGGGAAAGCCTGATCCAAACAATATTTTGGGTGGTTGGTCTTTTCCTAGTGAAAAATATTGCCAAGAAAGTTATACACTATCGCCAGACAAACAGCGTTGCATTCGCCCCGACTCCCAGCCGTTGAACAGCGGCAGCCCATCTGGCTCCTTATCCTGTTCCGGAGCGAAAAGTCCTTTGCCTTTCATTGCCGACCCCATCAACTACACGGTTGGCAATACCTTCGAACTCGCTACCGACTGGCAAGGCGCCCATTTTTCCTTTACCCGAGCCTACAACTCCCTGGGGGGCGTGGTCAGCGCTTTGGGGCCCAACTGGCAGCATACTTTTGACCGCTCTATTACCCTGAGTGCTGATGGTAAATTGGCCAGCGTACTGCGCGCCGATGGCAAGACCCTGTCTTTCAGCAATACTGTAGCAGGCTGGGTAACATCCTCTGACATCAAGGATGTCCTGACACCGCAGATGGAGGGCGGGGGCCAGTTGACCGGCTGGACCTATCAATCCTCCATTGATGGTTCCATCGAGAGTTATAACTCTGCGGGCAAGCTAACCCAGCTCAAGCAAATGAACGGACAACTGGTCAATCTCACTTATGACGATGCCGGCAAACTGTTGACCCGTATTACGGATAATTGGGGTAATGCGCTGATTCTGGCCCGTGGCCCCAATGCTCGCATCGCTTCGCTGACTGATGGTGCCGGCAATATCACCCGCTACGCTTACGACAGCAATGACAATCTAGCCCTCGTGACCTACCCGGATGGCAAGTCCATCCGGTATCTGTACGAGAACGCCACCTATACTCACCTGCTGACCGGCCTCATCGACGAAAACGGCGAGCGTTATGCCTCCTGGAGTTACGACGGCCAAGGACGCGCCGTTTCCAATGTGCAAGCCGGCGGCGTGGGCAACTACACTCTCGACTACACCTCCTCGACCAGCACCAGCGTGCTGGACCCTCTCAAGGCTACTCGCACCTACAACTTCACCACCATCAACGGCCTCAAGCTGCCCACCGGCACCAGCCAGCCTGGCGGTTCCGGCTGCGCCGCGGCCAGCTCCGCGATCAGCTATGACGATCAGGCGAACATCGCTGCCCGCACCGACTTCAACGGCGTCAAAACGACTTACCAGTACGACCTGAGCCGCAATCTGGAAACGCAGCGGATTGAAGCCGCCGGCACGCCGCAGGCGCGCACCATCTCCACGCAATGGCATGCCAGCCTGGCGCTGCCGCTCAAGATCGCCAGCCCCAAGAAGCTGGAAACCTACGCCTACGATGGCCAAGGCAAGCTGCTGACGTATACCGAGCAAGCCACGGAGGACGCCACGGGCGGCGCGGGCCTGAATGTGACCGCAATAGGGGAGGCGAGAAGCTGGAGCTACACCTTTAATCGTTATGGCCAAGTGCTGACCATGACCGATCCCGTGGGTGCCAAGACCCGCTATGGCTATGACGACAAAGGCAACCTGACCCAGGTCGTCAATGCGCTGGAGCAAGTGACAACGCTGGACCAGTACGACGCCAATGGCCGGCTGGGACGCCTTACCGACGCGGCCGGCATCGTCACCCGCTACCGTTATGACCCGCGTGGCCGCCTGCTGGAAACCAGCCGCTACGCCAGCGCCAAGCCGGACGCGGTGACGACAACGAGCTACCAATACGACGGCGTGGGAAACCTGAACCAGATCGTCTTGGCGGATGGCTCGCTGCTGTCCTACCGCTACGACGCCGCCCACCGCTTGACCGGCATCACCGACGCGCAAGGCAACCGCATCGATTACCAACTGGACAATGCCGGCAACCGCACCCAGATCAAGGTGAGCGATCCGGCGGGCAAGCTGGCCCGGCAGCAGAACCGGGTGTACGACCAACTGGGCCGCTTGCAACAGATCATCGGCATGGCGGGACAAAGCTACAGCTATCAATACGATGCCAATGGCCGGCTGACGCAAGCCAGCGATGCGCTGAACCGGACCACGATCAATCAATACGATCCGCTGGGCCGCTTGATCAAGCAGACGGACCCGCTGGGCGGCGTGAGTCAGTACGGCTACGACTTGCTGGACCAATTGAGCAGCGCAACCGACCCGCGACAGCTGACCACCCGCTACACCACGGACGGCCTGGGCAAGCGGAGCGTATTGGCCAGCCCGGATAGCGGAGAGAGCCGCTATGTCCATGACGCGGCGGGCCGGCTGACGCAAATGACGGATGCCCGCAAAGTGACCGCGCATTACCAGTACGACGCCTTGGGTCGGATCACCACGACGCGTTACCCGGACCAAACCGTCAACTACGTTTGGGACGACAAGCTGCCGGGCTATCTGAGCCGGATCAGCGACCAAAGCGGCACGCTGGCTTACGGTTACGACGCGCTGGGTCGGATCAGCCAACTGACGCACACCTTGCCGGCCGCGGCCTATGCCGGCGCCCCGGGACTGAGCGTCCAGTACGCCTACAACCCCGCCAACCAAGTGCAGCGACAGACGCTGCCGTCCGGGCAAGTGCTGAACTACCAGTACCAGCACGGCGAAGTCAGCGCCATTGCCCTGGGCGACAAGCCCTTGGTCAGCAACATCGTCTACTTCCCGCTGGGCGGAGTGCGCAGCTACCACTACAACGGCGCGCAAGTGTTTGCCCGCAGCCAGGACGCGGATGGCCGCATCAGCGCCACCTCCAGCCCGGCGCTGAACAAGAGCCAGCATTACGACGCGGCGGATCGCCTGCTGCAGTTGCGGGACGAAGGCGCGCCGGCCCGCACCCAGGAATACGGCTATGACCCGCTGGACCGCCTGCTCAGCCAGCGGCTGGGCACAAGCAACTGGAGCTACCAATACGACGCGAACGGCAACCGCACCCAGGCCGGCAGCAATGGCGGCACGCTGGCGCAGACCCTGGCGGCGGACAGCAACCGCTTGCTGCAAATGGGCGGCAAAACCTACCGCTACCTGGAGGATGGCAAGCAAAGCAGCGACGGCCGGCTGGAAGACAGCTACGACGGCGCGGGCCGCCTGAGCAAGACCATCCAGGGCGGGGCGAGCCACAGCTATCTCTACAGCGCCCACGGACAGCGGAGGGTGAAGAACGACACGCGCTATGTGTACGACCAGTGGGGACACTTGCTGGGCGAATACAGTCTGCAGGGGCAGCCACGGATGGAGTATGTGTGGCTGGGGGATGAAGTGGTGGCGGTGTTGAAATACTGAGGGAGCGGAGCATGATGAAAAGAATGATTGCGCGGCTGGCGCGCTTGGGTGGCTTGGCAGCGCTGGTGTTGATCAGCCACTGGGCGTGGGCGGCAACGCCGGAAGTGTTCTATGTCCACAACGACCAGTTGGGGACGCCACGGGCGGTGGTGGACGGCAATAATGTGGAAGTGTGGCGCTGGGAGGGGGATGCCTACGGCGAACAGCCGCCGGAGCAGGACCCCTCGGGAACGGGCCAGGCGTTTGTGTTCAACCTGAGGTATCCCGGGCAGTATTATGATGTCGAGACCGGCAGGATGTACAACGGCTGGCGGGATTATGATCCGTCGACGGGCCGGTATGTGCAGAGTGATCCTTTGGGTTTAGAGGGAGGGCAGTGGTCGACGTATGCTTATGTGGGGGGGAGTCCGGTTTCTTATAGTGATCAAGAAGGGCTCGCCGTGTTTATTTGCTCTCGCGCCGCTGATCTACCTTGGCCGTTGAGTAAAGTGCATCATCAGTGGATTAAAACTGATACTGTGGAAGCGGGTATGGGGGCTACACCAGGGGTCATTCCTGGTCAAAGAAATATTGACTTACCATTCACGCCAACTCAAGTTGTTAATCATTCCGGGCAGTCTACAAAACCGAATGCAAGTTGTGAGAAGGCTCCTCCGAAAGTCGATGAACAGTGTGTCAATGCTAAATTGAGATTAGGCCGTGAGACTGGGAGATGGGCTCCGTGGAATCAGTGCCAATCGTTTGTTAAAGATGTGATTGCGGAGTGTACGAAATGAGAAAGTCCCCAGAAATTATAAAAACATGTCTTTTGGCCTTTGCCTTGCTTGTAAGCTGTCTAGTGTGTTTGTATTCTATCCTTGGCATGTTTCAGGCTATAAATTTAGCTGCTGGACCCAGCTATTCAAGAGATCGGTTGCTTGCGAATGTCAGCGTATGGGGCTTGCTGTCGATTATTAGTCTTTTTCTGATTTACCGTTTTTTAAAGATGCTATATTTTTCATGGAGAAGACGTAATTCATTGGATAGATCGGCATGATTTTGGTTGGCATGTATATGCCGGAGGGTCTCGGTTGGCTTGATAGGGTATGAAAATAAATTATGTGTTGGGGGACGGGTTAAAGCAGAATGGTATTGCCAACACTCTCTTGGTTTTTCAATCTCGCCAAGCTCAAAAGTAGCCAAGCAAAAAATAATTAGCCAGCCCCGCCAAATCGGCGGGGCTTTTTTTGTCCATTGATAAATGCCACCGCTATCTCTACAGCGCCAACGGACAGCGGAGGGTGAAGAACGACACGCGCTATGTGTACGACCAGTGGGGACATCTGCTGGGCGAATACAGCCTGCAGGGGCAGCCACGGATGGAGTATGTGTGGCTGGGGGATGAAGTGGTGGCGGTGCTGAAATACTGAGGGAGCGGAGCATGATGAAAAGAATGATTGCGCGGCTGGCGTGCTTGGGAGGCTTGGCAGCGCTGGTGTTGATCAGCCACTGGGCGTGGGCGGCAATGCCGGAAGTGTTCTATGTCCACAACGACCAGTTGGGGACGCCACGGGCGGTGGTGGACGGCAATAATGTGGAAGTGTGGCGCTGGGAGGGGGATGCCTACGGCGAACAGCCGCCGGAGCAGGACCCCTCGGGGACGGGCCAGGCGTTTGTGTTCAACCTGAGGTATCCCGGACAGTACTATGATGTCGAGACCGGCAGGATGTACAACGGCTGGCGGGATTATGATCCGTCGACGGGCCGGTATGTGCAGAGTGATCCTTTGGGTTTAGAGGGAGGGCAGTGGTCGACGTATGCCTATGTTGAAGGAAATCCGAGTAATGCGATTGATCCATCTGGTCTGGATGCTGTCCTAATTGGACCTGGAGGGATACCACTTCCTATACCGTTGCCGCCGACTCCTGGAATGAGTGGGAGGGATGTGCTTCCTAGCATACCGGGCTATCACAGGCACGATAGAGGCAGAAATAATGCTTGTAAAGCTAGTGATGAGCCTCCTGTTCCCAATGCGACCCCTGGAAGAAAAACCAGAGGAGTGTCAGATATTTGGAATAAGCCGGGAGGAGTGGAGCAAGCGGATAGGGATTTTGATAGTTTAAACCCAACTGGTGTGAAGGACTTACCTGGAGGGTCTCGTGGTGGTAAATTGGCTGATGGGCGGAAATTGGTGGTCAGGCCCTATAGTGGCACAGATGGAAATGGTCCACCAACATTGGAAATTCAAGATGGTAGAAGTAGAATTAAAGTGAGGTATTGGTGATGCAGCAGTTTTCTTCCGTTTTTCATGATAAATTTGGAATGCACTCATATGATTGCGTTGAGCTAAAAGACTCTAGAGATGGCTTGGAAATTATTTTGATAGATGAAAATGATTGCAAGCTTATTGTTAGATTCGAAACGCATCTTGCATACCGGCGTATTGATGAGGGGGATGCATTGTTAACGCTAGCTTTTTTAAAAAAAATAGGTTGTTCTGGTGGTCCATTTTATCAAATTAAAAACTCTAATTTCCTTAGATGGTTTAATCGGGAGAGTTGTGGTATGCATGATGGACAGTCATTAAAGCACTATGCCCTTATTACAATGAATGATGTGATCGATGTGATTACTTGTGATAAGCCGATTTTTACAAGGTAGCTAGTTGCTATAGTCTGCAGAGTTGTAGGTGGTGTGCCACTGTAATGTAAAGCGGAACACTATCGCCAATGCGCTATTGATTTTTCAATCTCATCAATTTAAAAAAACAACGAAGCAAAAAATAACTAGTGAGCCCCGCCAAATCGGCGGGGCTTTTTCTTGCCCATTGATAAATGCCTCCGCTATCTCTACAGCGCTAACGGACAGCGGAGGATGAAGAACGACACGCGCTATGTGTACGACCAGTGGGGACACTTGCTGGGCGAATACAGCCTGCAGGGGCAGCCACGGATGGAGTATGTGTGGCTGGGGGATGAAGTGGTGGCGGTGCTGAAATACTGAGGGAGCGGAGCATGATGAAAAGAATGATTGCGCGGCTGGCGCGCTTGGGAAGCTTGGCAGCACTGGTGTTGATCAGCCACTGGGCGTGGGCGGCGATGCCTGAGGTGTTCTATGTCCACAACGACCAGTTGGGCACGCCACGGGCGGTGGTGGACGGCAATAATGTGGAAGTGTGGCGCTGGGAGGGGGACGACTACAACCAGGTGCGCCCCCACGGTTCGATTGGCCGCATACCACCAGCAGTGTTTGCGGCGCGCTATCGCCAGCAGCGGATCACCGAACTATCAAGCAGTATCACTACCATGCAAACCTAGGACTTCTCGCCTTATCGCTGGTATGGCTGGAGGGGGCAGATCACTGCGACTCTTAGAGGGGGAGGGGCGCTCCATAAAAAACGGCGAGCCATGGCTCGCCGTTTTGCTGTCCGCGCGCGGAGTTATTCCGCGGCGTGATCGTCCTGCTCGATGGCTTCAGCCTGCTCGCCCGGTTTTTCCTTGCGGGCGCTGCCTTCCACCATATTGATGACGAACAGCCGGCATTGTAGCGAGCCGTTGTACAGCGGGGTGCGGCGCTTGGGCGACAGGTGGATCAGCTTGGCCAGACGCAGGTCGCCGCTGAACAGGTTGGCGTGCCAGCCGGCGAAGTGTGCCTTCAGCCAGTCGCCCAGTTGCGGGTACCATTCAGCCAGCTGGTCCAGTTCGTCCATGCGCACGCCGTAGGGCGGGTTGGCCACCAGGATGCCGTTTTCGCCGTTGGGGCGGGCGTCCAGCACGTCCATCGCCTTCAGTTCCACCAGGCCGGCAAGGCCGGCGCGTTCCAGGTTGTCCTTGGCGACGTTGATGATGGACTGATCGCGGTCGGAGCCGTTGATCGTCAGCTTGGTCAGCGGCTTTTCGGCGTGTTGAGCGTCCAGCAGCAGTTTTTCCCAACTGGCGGAATCGAAGCCGCGCAGTTTCTGGAAGGCGAATTTGCGTTGGCGACCCGGCGCGCGGTTGAGCGCGATGTCGGCGGCTTCCACCAGGAAGGTGCCGCTGCCGCACATCGGGTCCAGCAGCGGCTGGCTGCCGTTGTAGCCGGTCAGCATCAGGATGCCGGCGGCCAGGTTTTCACGCAGCGGCGCGTCGCCGGTTTCCTGGCGCCAGCCGCGCTTGAACAGCGGCTCGCCGCTGGTGTCCAGGTAGATGGTGGCGCTGTCTTCGGTCAGGAATACGTGGACGCGCACGTCCGGGTGACGGGTGTCGACATTGGGACGGCCCAGCTGCGCCTGGCGGAAGCGGTCGCAGATCGCGTCCTTCACTTTCAGCGAGATGAAGTCCAGGCTCTTGAAGTGGCAGCGGATGGCGTCGGTCTTCAGCTTGATGCTGTTGGACACGTCGAACCAGCGCGGCCAGTCCACGTTCATCGCCAGGCGGTAGATGTCCTGCTCGTTGCGGTAGCCGCCTTGGGCCAGTTGCAGCAGCACGCGGCTGGCGGTGCGGCTGTGCAGGTTGGCCACCATCAGCAGGTCGCGGTCGCCGGCGAAGGCCACGCCGCCGTCGGCGGTGGCGATGTCGCGCGCACCCAGGCTGCGCAATTCGTCGGCCAGGATGGCTTCCAGGCCGCGCGGGCAGGGGGCGAACAGGGACAGTACGCTGTCGCGCACCTGGGTCAGGCTGGGGGCCTGACGTTCGGACGGCGCGTGGCGCGGCGCTTCGGCGTGGCGGTGTTCGCCGCGGGTTTCCACGCGGTGCTGGTCGCCCAGCGGCTTCAGGCCGCCGGCGTTCGGCTTGCCGAACAGCTGGCGGGCGTCGCCTTCGCGGCGCTCGTGTCGCGGGCGTTCTTCTTGCTGCCAGCTTTGGCGCGGGGCGCGTTCGGCGTCGTCGCGGCGGACGTCGTTATCGCGATAGGACGGTTTGCTGAACAGCTTGCGCGTGCCGCCTTCGCTGCGTTCGGCCGGCTCGCTTTGCCGCCGGTCCTGACGCGGCGCTTGTTCGCTGTCGTCGCGGCGGAAGCGGTTGTCGCGTTCGGCGGATTTGCCGAACAGCTTGCGCGGGCCGTCCTCACCGCGTTCAGCGGGTTCGTTTTGCTGCCACGGCTTGCGGGGCACTTGTTCGGCGTCGTCGCGGCGGAAACGGTTGTCGCGGTCGCCGTGTTGGCGCTCTTGCCATGGCTTGCGTGGTGTTTGCTCGGCGTCGTCACGGCGGAAGTGGTTGTCGCGGTTGGCAGATTTGCCGAACAGTTTGCGCGGACCATCTTCGCGCTGCTCGCTGTGCTGGCGTTCCTGCCAAGGCTTGCGCGGCGCCTGTTCTGCGTCGTCGCGGCGGAAGCGTTGCTCACGGTCGGCGGACGGATTGAACGGCTTGCGCGGCTGATCCACATGGCGTTCGCCGTCGCGCTGTTGCCAGCGGGGCTTGCCTTGCGGCGCGCCTTGTTCGCCGTCCCGTTCCAGATGCAGCGGTTTGCGGCCGGACGGGCCGCGGTCGCGGCTGTAAGGCTTGCGTTCTTGTTCCACGTCCGCCGTGGCGTTCAGCGGTTTGCGGCCGGATGGGCCTCGGTCGCGGCTGTAATCGCGCAGCTCGCGGTCTTCGCGGTGATGGAAGGGCTTCTTGGGACCGCTGCCTTGCGGGCGCTCTTCGCCGTCGCGGGCGAAGCTGCGCGGCTGCCAGTTGTTGCCGCGCTCTTTATTGAAGCGGTCCTTATTGAAGCTGTCCTGGCTTTCGTTGCGCTCAAAGCGCTGCTGGCCTTGCGGCCGGCGGTCGTTGCCATAGGGCTTGTCGCGCCCGGCTTGTTGGTCGCGTCCCTGGTATGGGCCACGCTTGCCGCCGTCGCGCGGGGCTTGCCCCTGTCCTGGACCGCGGTCTTGCCAATTGGGCTTGGCGTTGCCTGGGCGCGGGCCGGAATAGGGCGCGCGCGGCGCGGTGTCGGCCGACGGCGCTTTTTTCTGGACCAGCGGCCCTTTGCCGGCCGGGTTGTCTCCGCCTGCCGGCGAACTGGCCTCATTGTCGCGGCTATTGAAATCGCGGCGCATATTGGCACGCTGGCGGGAACGGAAACTGGACATGGAACTTCCTTGAGTAAGCAGACTTTTAAGCAATTCTTTGATTTTAACTTATTTGTCCGGAGGCTGCTTGGTGACTGCAAGGGTTTCCGCTACCATATCCGGTTCGATTCAAGATGATAAATGATGTTGCACAGCTCATTCGCCGCGCGGCTGACCGCCTGGCAAAAAATGCATGGACGCCATGATTTGCCATGGCAGGTCAGCGACCCGTACCGGATCTGGCTGTCCGAGATCATGCTGCAGCAGACCCAGGTCAAAAGCGTGCTGGAATATTACCCGCGCTTTCTCGCCCGCTTTCCGGACGTGGCGTCATTGGCCGCCGCGCCGCAGGAGGATGTGCTGACACTGTGGAGCGGCCTGGGCTATTACAGCCGGGCGCGCAATCTGCACAAGGCGGCGCAGATGGTGATGGCTGAGTTTGGCGGCAGCTTCCCGGCCGAGCGCCAGCAACTGGAGCGTCTGCCCGGCGTGGGGCGTTCCACCGCGGCGGCGATTGCTTCTTTTGCTTTTGGCCGGCGGGAAACCATTCTGGACGGCAACGTCAAGCGCGTGCTGACCCGCTGTTTCGGCGTTGCCGGTTTCCCCGGCGAGAAGGCGGTGGAGCAGCGTTTGTGGTGCTTGGCCGAAACATTGTTGCCGCAGGATGAGGCGCTGATGAGCGCCTACACTCAAGGTTTGATGGACTTGGGCGCCACGGTGTGCAGCCGCGGCAAGCCGGCTTGTACCGTCTGTCCGATGGTGGACGGCTGCGTGGCGGCGCGCGAGGGGCGCACCGGAGAGCTGCCGACGCCGCGGCCCAAAAAGGCCGTGCCCACGCGCCATACGGTGATGCTGCTGGCCACGCACCAGGACAAGGTGTGGCTGCAGCGGCGGCCGCCTTCCGGCATTTGGGGCGGACTGTTGTCGTTGCCGGAGTTTGAGACCTCGACGCAGGCCGAGGACTGGCTGCAGTGCGCGGGGCAGGGCGACGCGTTGCCGGCCTGGCCGGAGTTGGAACATGTATTCACGCATTATCGTTTGATCATTACGCCGTTGCCGGCGCGCCTGGATGGCTTGAACGGCGGCGCGGCGATGGAAGACAACGGCCAGTGGCTGCCGTTGGCGGAAGCGCCGGACGCCGGTGTGCCCGCGCCGGTGCGCCGGTTGTTGTTGCGCTTGGCCGAGTAGCCGGGCGCTGTCGAAACACGATTTGATTGAGTTACTGGGTTGATATGGTTTCCGTAGTTCGTTCGATGGCTGACACCCTGGCAGACGCGGCTAATCCGCAGCGCTGGCTGGAGGGCTTGTCTTCTTCGCTGAGCGGCGAAGAGCAGGCGATGATCACCCGCGCCTTTGACGAGGCGCGCGCCCTGTACTGCGGCAAGACCATGGCCCAGACCGGCGAGGATTTGTTCAACCACGCGGTGGCCGCGGCCGCTATCGTGGCGGATCTGAATCTGTTGCCGGACGCCATCGTCGCCACCTTGATGTTCGCCGCTTCGGATTACCGCGATGACTGGCAGGCCTGGCTCTCCGAAACCTTCAATCCGACGGTGGCGGTGTTGGTGGAGGGGGTCAACGGCGTGCGCCGCATCACCGAGCTGGCGCGCATAGACAAGCTCTCCACGCCGGAGGAGCGCGCGCGTCAGGCGGAAACCATGCGCAAGATGCTGCTGGCCATGGTGGCGGACATCCGCGTGGTGCTGATCAAGCTGGCCTGGCGCACCCAGACCATGCACTACCTGGCGGAAGTGGCCGACGAGACGGTGCGCCGCCGCATCGCCACGGAAACGCTGGACCTGTTCGCGCCCTTGGCCAACCGCCTGGGGGTGTGGCAGATCAAGTGGGAGCTGGAGGACCTGGGCTTCCGTCATACCGAGCCGGACAGCTATAAGCGCATCGCCAAACTATTGGACGAGCGCCGGCTGGAGCGCATCGATTATATCGACCGGCTGCTGGACACCTTGCGCACGGAACTGAAGAACGCCGGCGTGAAGGCGGAGGTGGCCGGCCGGCCCAAGCACATCTTCTCCATCTGGAAAAAGATGAAGAAGAAAAAGCTGGATTTCTGCGAGCTTTACGACATCCGCGCGGTGCGTATTCTGGTGGAGCGGCTGCCGGACTGCTACACGGCGCTGGGTATTATTCACGGGACCTGGCAGCCGATTCCCGGCGAGTTCGACGACTACATCTCCCACCCCAAGGCCAATAATTACCGCAGCTTGCACACCGCGGTGATCGGTCCGGAGGACAAGGCGGTGGAGGTGCAGATCCGCACTTTCGAAATGCACGAGCACGCCGAGTTCGGCGTGGCTGCGCACTGGCGCTATAAGGAGGGTGGCAAGGGCGACGCCGCCTACGAGGAGAAAATCTCCTGGCTGCGCCAATTGCTGGACTGGCGCGAGGAGATGTCTGACCGCGAAGGTCTGGCCGAGGCGTTCAAGACCGAGCTGTTCGCCGACACCATCTATGTGTTGACGCCGCAAGGCCGGGTGATCGCCTTGCCCTTTGGCGCCACCCCCATCGACTTCGCCTATTCGGTGCACACCAATCTGGGGCACCGTTGCCGTGGGGCCAAGGTGGAGGGGCAGATCGTGCCCTTGTCCACGCCGCTGCAAAACGGCCAGCGGGTGGAAATCCTCACGGCCAAGGAGGGCGGGCCCTCGGTGAACTGGCTGCACGACGGCTGGGTGAAGAGCCATCGCGCCATTTCCAAGATCCGCCAGCACATCCGCCTGCTTAACGCGGACACCGTGCGCGAAACCGGCAAGATGCTGTTTGAGCGCGAGCTGGCGCGCCACAGCCATATGCAGCCCAATCTGGGCGCGCTGGCGGAGAAGCTGGGCTACGACAAACTGGAAGAAGTGTACGGCGCGCTGGGCCACGGCGAGCTCACCACGCGCGTGGTGTCCAACGCCATCGTCAGCTTCGCGCCGCCGCCGCCGACGGACGTGGCGCCGGAAAGCCTGGTCAAGGCCAGCAAGGGCGGCCACGACGCCAGCGGCGTGCTGATCGAGGGCGTGGACAATCTGATGACGGTGCTGGCCAAGTGCTGCAAGCCGGCGCCGCCTGACGGGGTGATGGGCTTCGTCACCAAGGGGCGCGGCATTTCCATTCACCGTACCAATTGCCTGACTCTGAAAAAACTGTCGGTGGAAGCGCCGGAGCGGCTGATCGCCGCGGAATGGGGCGACCAGCGCAGCAGCGTGTTCCCCATCGACATCGAAATCATCGCAATGGACCGCCCCGGCCTGCTGCGCGACCTCTCCGACGTGCTGTCGCGCGAGAAGCTGAACCTGATCGGCGTCAACACCCTGTCGCGCGACACCCGCGCCCGCATGCGCTTCACTGTGGAGGTGCGCCAGGTGCAGGACATCAGCCGGGTGCTGTCGCGGATGATGGAGTTGAGCGGGGTGCAGGAGGCGCGGCGTTTATAGAGGGGACCTCGCAAACCTACTGCGCTGCTCGATAGCGGCGTTGCGCCGTGCTCGCTCCCTCGCCGTACCATTTGTACTATCTCGGTCGCTGCGCGCGGTGCGCCTTGCTCTCGAACCGCTCGCTACGGTTTGCGAGGTCCCCTAATTGCCGGCGCGGCCGAGTTTGCGTTGGCACAAGTTCACCGTCGCTGTGCATTGCTTTGACTTGAAGAAATTTTCATAATGGGTTTTTTGCGCCGCCGCTGTCCGGCGGCGCTGAGGTTTTGGAATGGTTGGCGAGCGCTGCGCCCGGCTTGCCTGGCTGTTCATCTTTGAAAGGTTTGTTAGCTCATGTCCGAACTGATCGCCGCGGCGCGCCGCGCTCTGTCCCTGATGGACCTCACCACGCTGAACGACGACGACACCAATGATAAGGTCGCCGCGCTGTGCCGCAAGGCCAAGAGCGAAGCCGGCACCGTGGCCGCGGTCTGCGTTTACCCGCGCTTTGTGCCCATTGCCAAGAAAACCTTGCGCGAAGCCGGCTGCCCCGAGGTGAAAGTGGCCACCGTCACCAACTTCCCGGCCGGCGACGAGGACATCGCCATCGCGGTGGCGGAAACCCGCGCCGCGATCGCCTACGGCGCGGACGAGGTGGATGTGGTGTTTCCGTATCGCGCGCTGATGGCGGGCAACCGCGAAGTGGGCGCACAACTGGTGGCGGCCTGCAAGGATGCTTGCGACGGCAAGACCTTGAAAGTCATCATCGAAAGCGGAGAACTGAAGGACGAGGCGCTGATCCGCGAGGCCAGCCTGATTTCCATTCAGGCCGGCGCCGACTTCATCAAGACTTCCACCGGCAAGGTGCCGGTGAACGCCACGCTGGCCGCGGCCGGCGTGATGCTGTCCGCCATCCGTGAAACCGGCGGCGCTTGCGGCTTCAAGGCCGCCGGCGGCGTGCGCACCGCGGCCGAGGCGGTGGAATACCTGGATCTGGCCGAGCATCTGCTGGGCGCGGAATGGGTGAGCGCCGCGCGCTTCCGTTTCGGCGCGTCCGGTCTGCTGGGCAATTTGCAGGCGGAAATCGAAGGGGGCGAGGTTAAGCCGATTAGCGGCTACTGATCGTTCGCTGTTTCATCGCCGCTGACAAAACCCCTGATGCCGCGTTGCACCGACTTGTCGTACTTTAGTACTGCCTGCGTCGGTGCGCCTTGCCTCAGGTGCGCTAAGCGGTTTTGTTAGCGGCTCTTAATTCTTGGCCGTGGCCCGGGTCCCGGCCATTATTTATTGCTCGCGGCGCGTTTCGTCGCGGCAGGCGCAAGGCAGGGAGAATGCCATGTTTTTGCCTCAGGAAATCATTCGCAAGAAACGCGACGGCCAGGCGCTGTCGCAACAGGACATCCAGCAGTTCGTCGCCGGCATCACCGATGGCAGCGTGGCCGATAGTCAAATCTCCGCGCTGACCATGGCGGTGTACTTCAACGGCATGGCCCTGGAAGAAAACGTGCATATGGCGTTGGCGATGCGCGACTCCGGCCGCCGCATGCAGTGGAGTGACCTTAATCTGCCCGGCCCTGTGGTGGACAAGCACTCCACCGGCGGCGTCGGCGACGTGGTGTCGCTGATGCTGGGGCCGATGGTGGCCGCCTGCGGCGGCTTCGTGCCCATGATTTCCGGCCGCGGCCTGGGCCATACCGGCGGCACGCTGGACAAGCTGTCGGCGATTCCCGGCTACAATCCTTTCCCCAGCCCGGACGAGTTCCGCCGCGTGGTCAAGGAAGTGGGCGTGGCCATCATCGGACAGACTTCGGACCTGGCACCGGCCGACCGCCGCGTTTACGCGGTGCGCGACGTGACTGCGACGGTGGAGTCGGTGGCGATGATCACCGCGTCGATTCTGTCCAAAAAACTGGCCGCCGGCCTGGACGCCCTGGTGATGGACGTGAAGGCGGGCACCGGCGCTTTCATGCCGACGATGGAGAAATCCGTGGAACTGGCGGAACGCATCGTCAAGGTGGGCAACGGCGCCGGCGTGGCCACCAGCGCGCTGATCACCGAAATGAGCCAGCCGCTGGCCTGGACCGCCGGCAATAGCATAGAAACCCGCGAGGCGGTGCGTTACCTGAAGGGCGACGAGCGCAATCCGAGGCTGCATGAAGTCACCATGGCGCTGTGCGCCGAGATGCTGGTGGTGGGAAAATTGGCCAAGGACGAGGCCGAGGCGCGCGACAAGCTGCAGACCGCGCTGGATTCCGGCCGCGCCGCCGAGATCTTCGGCCGTATGGTGGCCGCGCTGGGCGGGCCGGCCGACTTCATGGAGAACTATGATTCCCATATGGCGCCGGCGCCCATCGTGCGCCCGGTGCTGGCCGAACGCGCCGGCTTCGTCGGCGGCATGGACACCCGCGGCATCGGCATGGCGGTGTGCGCGCTGGGCGGCGGGCGCCGCCTGCCCAGCGACGAGCTGGATTTCCGCGTTGGCCTGTCCCGCTTCGTCGAGCTGGGCCAGCGCATCGACGCCGGCGCGCCGCTGGCCTTTATCCACGCGGCCGACGAAAACAGCTTCGCCGACGCGGAGCGCCGCCTCAAGGCGGCGATCCAACTGGCGGACGCGGCACCTTCCGCGTTGCCGTTGGTCTATCAGAAGATTCGCCAGCAGTAATCCCGGAGCGGCAATATGAAACGAGCCATCATTCTCATTCTGGATTCGCTGGGCATCGGCGCCGCCGCCGACGCCCCGCAGTTCGGCGACGCCGGCAGCAACACGCTGGGCCACATCGCCATGGAGGCGGCCGCCGGCCGCGCCAACATCGGTCGCAACGGCGCGCTGACCCTGCCCAATCTATCCCGCATGGGCCTGGGTCACGCCTGCCGCTTGTCCTCCGGCTATTTTCCGGAGGGCATGGACCCGGCGGAGCCCGCGGCGGCCTACGGCTACGCGCGCGAGCTGTCCAGCGGCAAGGACACGCCCTCTGGTCACTGGGAAATCGCCGGCGTGCCGGTATTGTTCGACTGGGGCTATTTCAGCGACCACGACAACAGCTTCCCGCAAGAACTGCTGGACGCCATCGTCGCCAAGGCGGAACTACCCGGCTATCTGGGCAACTGTCACGCCTCCGGCACCGAAATCCTGGACCGGCTCGGCGAGGAGCATATGAAGAGCGGCAAGCCCATCTTCTACACCTCGGCGGATTCGGTGTTTCAGATCGCCTGTCACGAAGAAACCTTCGGCCTGGAGCGTTTGTACCAGTTGTGCAAGATCACCCGCGAACTGCTGGAGCCGTACAATATCGGCCGCGTCATCGCCCGTCCCTTCGTCGGCGAAGGCAAAGGCCAGTTTGTGCGCACCGGCAATCGCAAGGACTTGGCGGTGGAGCCGCCGGCGGCTACGGTGCTGGAAAAACTGGCCAAGGCCGGCGGCGACGTGGTGTCCATCGGCAAGATCGCCGACATCTACGCCCATGTAGGCATTACCCACAAGCACAAGGCCACCGGCTTTGATCAATTGTGGGACGCCACTCTGAGCGCGATGCGCGATCACCGCGAGCGGCCGGCCATCATCATGGCCAACTTCGTCGACTTCGACTCCAGTTACGGCCACCGCCGCGACACCGCCGGCTACGCCCGCGCGCTGGAGGAGTTCGACGCGCGTCTGCCTGAGGTGATGGCGGCGCTTGGCGACGACGATATTCTGATCCTGTCCGCGGACCATGGCTGCGATCCCACCTGGGAGGGCACGGACCATACCCGCGAACATATCCCGGTGCTGTGTTACGGCAAGAACGTGCCGGCCGGCTCCCTGGGCGAACGCGCCACCTTTGCCGACATCGGCCAGACCGTGGCGGCTCACCTGGGCCTGAGCCCCATGGATTACGGCCAGTCCTTCCTGTGAGACGCGGCTGAATGCAATACGCCTCGGCGTTGACGCGCCGGGGCTCTTTTGAATTTGGAGACTAAAGACGATGGCGACCCCACATATCAACGCCCAACCGGGCGATTTTGCCGAAACCGTGCTGATGCCGGGCGACCCGCTGCGCGCGAAGATGATCGCGGAAACCTTTCTGGAAGACGCCAAGCTGGTGACCACGGTGCGCAATGTGTTCGGCTACACCGGCACCTACCAGGGCAAACGCCTGTCGGTGATGGCTCACGGCATGGGTATTCCGTCCGCCAGCATATACACCACCGAGCTGATCAAGGACTACGGCGTCAAGAACATCATCCGCATCGGCTCTTGCGGCGCGGTGACGCCTGACATCAAATTGCGCGAGCTCTTCGTCGCCATGGGCGCGTCTACCGACAGCAAGGTCAACCGCATGCGCTTTAACGACCACGACTACGCCGCCATCGCCGATTACGGCCTGCTGCGCGCCGTGGTGGACACCGCGGCGGAGCAGGGTAAGCCGGTGACGGTGGGTAATGTGTTCTCCGCCGATCTGTTCTACGGCGTGCAGCCCATTATGCTGGAAGTGCTGGACAAAATGCAGGTCAAGGTCATCGAAATGGAGCTTGCCGGCATCTACAGCGTGGCCGCGCAATACGGCGCGCGCGCGGTGGGCATTCTGACGGTGTCCGACATCATCCCCACTGGCGAGGCCACCAGCGCCGAAGAGCGTCAAACCACCTTCCGCGACATGATGGAAGTGGCTCTGGCCGCGGCGATCAAGCTGTAAGCGTTGCCGATTGTCTGACAGCGCAACGGGGCCTTTAGGCCCCGTTTTGGCGCCTGGAGGCGCAGGAATTGAGATAAAAGACAAGTCCGCTCCCAGTTTGCCTTGCAGTGCGGTGGTGATTTTGCCATTGATTTAATAGTAGTTTTTGTATTTGTGACGTAAAAAGCCACGATTTATAGTGCGATGCACAAAAAGCCTTGCAATGAAGCAAGTCTCTGCAGATAATGAAACCTGCATCAGGACGTGGCATGCAAAGTGTGCGTTTTGGTGTTGTCTCCTCCATCCTCCTTCTTTAGGTGGAACTTGGCGCAACAAAGCTAGATGTTGCGCTTTTTTTTGCCCCGCCTCCGCCAAACCCTTCATTCCAACCGCATTTTCCCCTCTGCGGGAGCGTCGCCGCCCGGTAGCCGGATTTCTGTTGTCTCACAAGGGTTTGACAGCTGGATCGGGGCTGTAATAGAATCCGTAACTTTCAAGAATTACGATGGAAGAGTTCCATGAAGACCTTTTCTGCCAAGCCGCATGAGGTTAAACGCGACTGGTTTGTGGTCGATGCCAACGACAAGGTTTTGGGCCGCCTCGCTGCTGAGATCGCCCGTCGCCTGCGTGGCAAACACAAGCCGGAATACACCCCGCACGTAGATACCGGCGATTTCATCGTCGTGGTCAACGTCGAGAAGCTGCGCGTTACCGGTGCCAAGGCACAAGACAAGAAGTACTACCGTCACTCCGGCTACCCGGGTGGTATCTACGAGCGCAGCTTCACCGAACTGCAAGACAAGTTCCCGGAGCGCGTTCTGGAAAAAGCCGTAAAAGGCATGCTGCCGAAGGGTCCGCTGGGCTACGCCATGATCAAGAAACTCAAGGTGTACTCCGGTTCCGAGCATCCGCACACTGCTCAACAGCCGAAAGTGCTGGAAATCTGATTTTAAGGCGTAGAAATGAACGGTAAATACTACTACGGCACCGGCCGTCGCAAGAGCTCCGTAGCTCGCGTGTTCATGCAAAAGGGCTCGGGCCAGATCATCGTCAACGGCAAGCCGGTTGATGAATATTTCGCCCGTGAAACCGGTCGCATGGTAATCCGCCAGCCGCTGGCGCTGACCGAAAACCTCGAATCCTTCGACATCAAGGTGAATGTTGTCGGCGGCGGCGAAACCGGCCAAGCCGGCGCGATCCGTCACGGCATCACCCGTGCGCTGATCGACTTCGACACCGCGTTGAAGCCGGCTCTGTCCGCTGCTGGTTACGTGACCCGCGACGCTCGTGAAGTTGAGCGTAAAAAAGTCGGCCTGCGCAAAGCTCGCCGCGCCAAGCAGTTCTCCAAGCGTTAATTCGCCGAATTCTGTTTTCAAGAAAACCGCCTGCGTTTGCCAGGCGGTTTTTTCTTTGCCTGTCGTTTTCCCGCTTCTCCCCTTTCATATTGCAAGGCAGCATCGCAGTGCCTACACTGTCGTTTTTGCGACGCTGTTTTATATAAAGGAATGGGCATGATCAAGGTGGGAATCGTCGGGGGCACCGGTTACACGGGTGTCGAATTGCTGCGCTTGCTGGCAGGCCATCCGTCGGCGCGCGTGACTGCGGTCACCTCGCGCAAGGAGGCCGGCATGAAGGTGGCCGACTTGTTTCCCAGCTTGCGAGGTCGCATCGATCTGGCGTTTTCCACTCCCGACGAAGCCCGGCTGCAGGACTGCGATGTGGTGTTTTTCGCTACACCCAACGGTATTGCGATGAACGAGGCGCGCGAACTGCTGGCCGCCGGCGTGCGGGTGGTGGACCTGGCCGCCGATTATCGGATCCAGGATGTCGCCGAGTGGGAAAAATGGTACGGCATGAGCCACGGCTCGCCGGATCTGGTGGCCGAAGCGGTGTACGGGCTGCCGGAAATCAACCGCGAGGCCATACGCGGCGCGCGACTGGTGGCGAATCCGGGCTGCTATCCGACCGCGGTACAGCTGGGCTTCCTGCCCTTGATCGAAGCCGGCGCGGTGGAGCTGTCCAGCCTGATCGCCGACTGCAAGTCCGGCGTGTCCGGCGCCGGGCGCAAGGCGGAAGTGGGCGCCTTGCTGGCCGAGGCCGGAGACTCTTTCAAGGCTTACGGCGTGGCAGGCCACCGCCATCTGCCTGAAATCCGTCAGGGCCTGGGCCGTGCGGCTGCTCAGCCTGTGGGGCTAACTTTTGTGCCGCACCTGACGCCGATGATACGCGGCATCCACGCCACGCTGTACGCGCGGTTGACGGCCGACGTTGATGTGCAGGCGCTCTTCGAGCGCCGCTACGAGGGCGAAGCCTTCGTCGACGTGCTGCCGGCCGGCAGCCATCCGGAGACGCGCTCGGTGCGAGGCGCCAATGTGTGCCGCATCGCCGCGCACAGGCCGCAGGGCGGCGACACCGTGGTGGTGTTGTCGGTGATAGACAATCTGGTCAAGGGCGCGGCGGGTCAGGCGGTACAGAACATGAACTTGATGTTTGGGCTGCCGGAACAGGCGGGGTTGGGCATCGTTCCCTTGCTGCCATGAGACACCCGCGCATGCGCGGAAAGAACTAGTTCGCTTGAAGACTCGCCATCGGCCCCAATATCCGACTAAAATAGTGGGTGAATGCCGCTCTGCCGGCTTGAGAAGGAGTTTGAGAAACCGCAGCGCGCGCAGCCAGGCCGCTGTGGACTGTTGGCGGGTTTCTCGAGGCCCCGGAACTGAATTGCGAGGTTTGACATGACTAATGCTGCAACTGAAATGCCGTCCCCGATCAACTTCAGCCAAAGCGCTTGTTCCAAGGTGCAGGAGCTGATCGCCGAGGAAGGCAATCCCGATCTGAAACTGCGTGTCTTCGTGACCGGCGGCGGCTGCTCCGGCTTCCAGTACGGTTTCACATTTGACGAAATCGCAAATGAAGACGATACCGCTATAGAGAGACAAGGCGTGACCTTCCTGGTGGATCCGATGAGCTACCAGTATCTGGTCGGCGCCGAGATCGATTACCAGGAAAGCCTGGAGGGCTCCCAGTTCGTGATCCGCAATCCGAACGCCACCACCACCTGCGGTTGTGGTTCGTCGTTCTCGGTGTGATCCGGACGCGGTAGAATACAGGCTCGGGCTATTGCCCGGGCCTTTTTTATGGGGACAACAAAATGAATAAGCTGCCACCCGTCGTCTTGCCGAAGATCGAATTCACGCGTGAATTCGCGTTTAGCGATGCCGACTTCGAGCGCATTCGCAAACTGATCTACAAGGAAGCGGGCATTTCGTTGAACCCGTCGAAGAAAGACATGGTTTACGGCCGCCTGGTGCGTCGCATTCGCGAGCTGAAGCTTCCCGGTTTCGCCGCCTACGTCGATTTTCTGGAGTCGATCAGCGGCAAGCGCGAGTTTGAACAGTTCGTCAACGCGCTGACCACCAATCTGACTTTCTTCTTCCGCGAAGAACATCATTTCCCGCTGCTGGCCGAGCATCTGAAGAAGAAAGCGACGGCAGGCGGAGAACTGGCGATCTGGTGCGCGGCGTCGTCCACCGGGGAAGAGCCATACTCGCTGGCGATCACCGCCTTGGAGGCGGTGCCGGGCGCGCGCATCAGCGTGCTGGCCACCGACTTGGACACCAGCGTGCTGGAAACCGGGCGCAAGGGCATTTACGCCGCCGACAAAGTGGCGCGCCTGCCGCCCGGTTACGCCGCGAAGTACTTCGACAAGCAGCCGGACGGCAGCTTCCAGGCCAAGGCCCAGCTGCGCAATATGATCACCTTTCAGCGTTTGAACCTGGTGGAGAGCAACTGGTCGGTTAAACGTCAGTTCGATGCCATTTTCTGCCGCAACGTCATGATTTACTTCGATCGCGACACCCAGTTTGGCGTGCTAAAGCGCTTTGCGCCGCTTTTGAAGCCGGACGGCCTGCTGTTCGTCGGTCATTCCGAGAATTTCTATTTCGCGTCGGACTATTTCCATCTGCGCGGCAAGACGGTTTACGAGCACGCGAAGAAGCCGTAACGGCAGATCGCGGCTGGCAAGGCTAATGGGCAAGCGGGTCTTGCCCATTGGCTTTTGTGGAGAGTCGATGAGAGTAGTTGTCCTGGGCGCCGGCGTCATCGGCGTATCCACCGCCTGGTTCTTGGCGGAGAGGGGCCACCAAGTGGTGGTGGTGGACCGTGCCAGCGGCGCGGCGAGAGAAACCAGTTTCGCCAATGGCGGCCAGATTTCGGTCAGTCAGTCCGAGCCTTGGGCCAATCCGCGCGCGCCGTGGAGGGTATTGAGTTGGCTGTTGCGCGATGACGCGCCGCTGTTGTTCCGGCCGCGGCTGGATGCGAGGCAATGGCGCTGGGGTTTGGATTTCCTGCGAGAATGCATGCCGGGGCGCAGCGAGCGCAATATGCGCCAGATGGTGGCGCTTGGCCTGTACAGCCGCGATACGCTGCGCGGCTTGCGCCGGGAATTGGGCATCGATTACCAGCAGTTGCAGCGGGGCATCCTGACTTTGCTGTTTTCGCCGGCGGAACTGGCGCAGGCCCGGAACGTCTGCGAACGGATGCGCGCGCTGGGTGTGGAAAAAAGCCTGCTGACGCCGCTGCAGGCGTTGGAGAGGGAGCCGGCCTTGGCGCGCATTCAGCCCAAGCTGAGCGGCGCGTGCTGGAGCCCGGACGACGAGTCCGGCAACGTGCATCTCTTCACCGTCGCTCTGGCCCAGGCCTGTGCGCTGCGTGGCGTGGAGTTCCGCTTTCAGACGCGGATCAATGCGCTGGAGTGCGCCGACGGCGCGGTGAGCGGAGTGTCCGTTACCGCCGCTGACGGCGCTTACGGGCGGATTGAGGCAGACGCCTATGTTTTGGCGCTGGGCTCTTATTCGCCATTGCTGGCGGCGCAGGCCGGTTTGCGCCTGCCGGTGTACCCGGCCAAGGGCTATTCCGCTACTCTGCCGATTCTGGATGCGGCCGCCGCGCCGTTGACCAGCATTACAGACGAGGCCCACAAGGTGGTGGTGTCGCGGCTGGGCAACGAATTGCGCATCGCCGGCACTGCTGAGCTATCCGGCTATTCCACCCACCTTGAGCCGAGGCGTTGCGATTTGTTGCTGCAGCGCGGCCGCGCCTTGTTCGGCGACGCTTGTGATTGGGAGCGCGCCCGTTTCTGGAGCGGCCTGCGGCCGGCCACGCCGGGCAATGTGCCGCTGATCGGCCCCAGCCGCTTGAGGCGTTTGTATCTGAATACCGGCCACGGCACCTTGGGTTGGACCGAAGGCGCAGGCTCCGGGCGCGCGCTGGCCGAGATCATCAGCGGCGAAACGCCAGCGTTGGATTTTGAGTTTTGCCGTGCTTGAGCGATAGGCTCAACTGAAGCGAGTCGATGCCCGACGCATGGTAAAATCGCGCCGATTCGGATTCCCATCGTCCGCCTCCGGCGGGCTAAGCCATTCATATCCAGGAAAGATCGTCATGCGTATCGGAACGCCGCAAAGTCGCAGTGCCGTCAGGGTGATGTTGTTGGGCAGCGGGGAGCTGGGCAAGGAGGTGGTGATCGCCTTGCAGCGGCTGGGAGTGGAAACCGTCGCCGTGGATCGTTACGCCGGCGCGCCGGCGATGCAGGTGGCCCACGCCAGCCATGTGATCGACATGTCGGACGCCGCGGCCTTGCGCCGGCTGGTGGAGCAAGTGCGCCCGCATCTGATCGTGCCGGAGATCGAGGCCATCGCCACCGACGAGCTGCTGCGTATTGAGGCGGATGGCCTGGCCGAGGTGATTCCCACCGCGCGCGCCGCCCACTTGACGATGAACCGCGAAGGAATACGCAGACTGGCGGCGGAGGAGCTGGGGCTGCCCACCTCGCCGTACGCGTTCGCGTCCAGTTTGGAAGAGTTGCAAGCCGCGATAGACGACGGCATCGGCTACCCCTCCCTGGTGAAGCCGGTGATGTCGTCCAGCGGCAAGGGGCAATCCCTGTTGCGCGGGCCGGAGGACGTGGCCAAGGCCTGGCAGTACGCCGCCAGCAGCGGCCGAGTGGACAAGGGCAGAGTGATTGTCGAGGGCTTCATCGATTTCGATTATGAAATCACTCAGTTGACCGTGCGCGCGACGGACGAGGCAGGCGGTATCGCCACGCATTTCTGCGCGCCGGTCGGTCATTTGCAGCGCAGCGGCGATTACGTGGAAAGCTGGCAGCCTCAGCCTATGAGCGAGTTGGCCTTATTGCGCGCGCGCGAGGTGGCCAAGGCGGTAACCGATGCGCTGGGCGGCCGAGGCTTGTTTGGCGTGGAGCTATTCATCAAGGGCGATCAGGTATGGTTCTCCGAAGTGAGCCCGCGGCCGCACGACACCGGTTTGGTGACGCTGGCGACTCAGCGCTGGTGCGAATTCGAACTGCACGCGCGGGCCATTCTGGGGCTGCCGGTGGACGCCGCGTTGTTTAGCGCCGGTGCCTCGGCGGTGATATACGGCGGCCTGGACGAGGCGGGCATCGCCTTTGACGGCGTGGATGCCGCCTTGCGAGTGCCGGGGGCGGACTTGCGTTTATTCGGCAAGCCGGAAAGTTATTTGAAGCGCCGCATGGGCGTGGCTCTGGCTACGGCGGACACGGTGGAACAGGCCCGCGAACGGGCCAGAACGGCGGCCGCGCTGGTGCGGCCGACGACGGGGAATAAAGCGTGAGCGATGAAGTGCGGGAAATGACGCCCTATCAATTATTGGGCGGCGAAGGCGTGGTGCGTTGGTTGACTGACCGTTTTTACGACATCATGGATAGCGATCCGGCGGTCAAGCCGCTGCGCGATATGCACCCGCAGGACCTGAGCGGTTCGCGCCAGAAGCTGTTCATGTTCCTGTCCGGCTGGCTGGGAGGCCCTTCCTTGTACATGGAAGCCTTTGGTCATCCGCGGCTGCGCATGCGCCATATGCCTTTTGCGGTGGACGAGGCGGCGCGGGATCAGTGGATGTCCTGCATGAGCCGCGCGGTGGACGAACTGGTGGCCGAGGATTGGCTGAAACAAAAGCTGATCGAGGCTTTCCATAACACCGCCGATTTCATGCGCAATCAATAAAAAACTTGCAGCCGGCGCGCCAGTGTCCATGATGAGAGGAGGTTCTCGCATTTCATCTGGCGGAGATGGAGCGCATGGCGTGCAAGTTGTTGATATTGTGGCTGGGCTTGTGGGGATGCGCGGGCGTTGCTGAGGCGTGTCTGCCGCAAGCCTGGGCTTGCGCCTCGCCGTCCGACGAGGGAGGCAAATCCGCGCCCCGGAGCGCTGGCAAGGACATCACCATTGGCGGCCTGCGCTTTGAGCGCGAAGCGGTCAGCAATCGTCTGTCGTTGTCCCCGGTGCTGGACTTGAACAAGCAAGCTCAGCTGTCCTTGCGTTTGACGCCCAAGCAGTTTGGCCTGCGTTTGAAAGTGAACACCGACTGAGGCCCGCAGCCGCCTCAGCTTCCTGACAGCGGTGGAATCGAGTAGGTGCCGGTGACATGGGCCACCGGTTCTTCCTGCTCGGCCGACAACAGCAAGACCTCTCCCACCGCCAACCGTTTGCCCAGCTTCAGGATGCGGCCTTCCGCAATCACGTCCGCCGGCGGCGGCTTACGCAGGAAGTTGATGTTGAGGCTGGTGGTGACGGCCAGCTCCACCCTGCCTATCATCCCCAGCACCACGGCGTACAGCGTGGCGTCGGCCAGCGCCATCAGGGCGGGGCCGGCGATGGTCCCGCCCGGCCGGATCAGGTCCGGGTTGAAGTGCATGCGCAATACCGCGCCGCCGTCGGCAATGGACTCGGTCCGGATGCCGAACAGGCGGACCAAGGGCAGTTCCTGATCGATCAGGCTTTGGAATTCCGGGACGGATAGACGAGGCATGGGGCGCTCCAGCGCTATGACCTACACATCATCAAGCGCCGGGGCCCGGACGTCAATGCCCGGAGCTTGGACTCAGCGCGGGCGGTGGCCGCGTTCGATCAGGACGCCGACGCGTTTGACGCCGGGCAGAATGCCCAGCTTGGTAACCGATACCCTGGCCCAAGGCGCGCCGAAGTCCTCGCGGATCACCTTGGCGATGTACTCCGCCAGCGCTTCCAGCAGCAGGAAATGCTGCTCCGCCAGCGCCTTGCGCAAGCGCTCCACCACGACACCGTAATGTATGGTGTCGCCGATATTGTCGCTGTGACAGGGCGCTTCGCTGGGAATGCCGATTTCCAGGTCGATTTCAATGGTTTGCGGGGCTTTCCGCTCCCATTCGTAGACACCGATAATGGTGTCGGCGCGCACTTCGCGCAGGAATATGATGTCCATCAGTTTGTCTGGGAGTTGGGGTTTGCCGCCCGATACCGTAAAATCCGAAGCCTTCTATTCTAATGGATACACCATGACCACGACAGCTTTTGCCTTTGTTGTTGCGGCTTATCTAATTGGCTCGCTCTCGTTCGCGGTGATTGTCAGCAAGGCCATGGGCATGGCCGACCCGCGCAGTTACGGCTCCGGCAACCCGGGCGCCACCAATGTGTTGCGCAGCGGTAAAAAGCTGGCGGCGGTGCTGACCTTGCTCGGCGACGGGGTCAAGGGCTGGGTGGCGGTAGCGTTGACCGCCTGGTTCGGCCCGCAATACGGCCTGGGGGAGCAGGCTATCGCGATGTCGGCGCTGGCGGTGCTGATCGGCCACATGTGGCCGGTGTTCTTCGGTTTCAAGGGGGGCAAGGGCGTGGCCACCGCGGTGGGGGTATTGCTGGGCTTTAGCCCGTGGCTGGCGCTGGCGGCATTGGCCACCTGGTTGTTTGTCGCTTTCGTGCTGAAAATCTCCTCGCTGTCCGCCATCGTCGCCTGTGTGCTTACACCGGTATACGCTTACTTCATTGTCGGGCCGCAAAGCGTTTATTTCGGCAGCTGCATTATCATCGCCATTCTGGTGGTGCATCGCCATAAGTCCAATCTGATCAAGCTCCTGACGGGACAAGAGGACAAGATAGGCGGCAAGGGCACCGACAAGAGCTCCTCCTGAACGGTGTTCCGCCAAACATAGAGGCCGTCAATTGCGACGGCCTTTTGTTTTTGAGCAGCCAGGATCAGCCGTCGGACAGCACCCGCAGGTGGGCGGCCACGCTGCGGCCCAGCGCCGACAGGTCGTAGCCGCCTTCCAGCACCGACACCACGCGGCCGTCGGCGTAGAGATCGGCAATCTGCATCAGGTGGCGGGTCACCCACTCGTAATCGGCCTCCACTAGCCCCAGAGAGCCCATATCATCTTCGCGGTGGGCGTCGAAGCCGGCGGAGATGAACAGGATCTGCGGCTGGAAGTCGTGCAATAGTGGCAGCCAGACCGTCTCCACCGCTTCGCGGAACTCGCGGCCGCCGCTGCCTGCCTTCAGCGGCACATTGTGCATGTTGGGGCCCAGCGGCGCGTCGCCGCAATAGGGGTAGAACGGATGCTGGAAGACGGACACCATCAGCACCCTGGGATCGTCGCGCAGGATTTCCTCGGTGCCGTTGCCGTGATGGACGTCGAAGTCGATCACCGCCACCCGTTCGAACTGATAGTGGGACAGCGCGTGGGTGACGCCGATGGCCAGATTGTTGAAGAAACAGAAGCCCATCGCCTTGCCGCTTTCGGCGTGGTGGCCAGGCGGGCGCACCGCGCAGAAGGCGTTGGGCGCCTTGTCCTCGGCCACCAGCTCCACCGCTTTGACCACGGCGCCGGCGGCGCGCCGGGCGGCTTGCAGCGTGCCGGCGGACATCGCGGTGTCCGGATCCACGCGAAAAGTGCCTATGCTGGGAGAGCAGGACTCCAGATATTCGAGATAGTGCGGAGGATGCACGCGCGCCAGTTGTTGTTCGGTGACCTCCGGCGCTTCGATTTCCTGCAGCCCGTCCAGTATCTGCGAGGCCATGAGCTGGTCGCGGATGGCGATCAGGCGCTCCGGGCATTCCGGGTGGCCCACGCCCATATTGTGCTGCAGACAGTCCGGGTGGGTGATGTAGGCGGTGAGCCCAGAGCGTTGCAAGCGATTTTTCAGCCAGGTCAACACGTGCGATTCCTTGTTGCGTACAATGGGCGCGGGATATGTGATATCGATAAATAGTGCGCGTAAGCGGGTGCAAATGCAATCTCTCTCCATTGCGTATCGTCAACTGAATCAGCTGATCCTGGGCAAGCCGCAGGCGATTCGCCTGGCCTTGACCTGCTTGATCGCTCGCGGCCATTTGCTGATCGAGGACGTTCCCGGCGTGGGCAAGACCACGCTGGCGCACGGCCTGGCCGGGGTGCTGGGCCTGGAGTACCGTCGGGTACAGTTCACCAGCGATCTGCTGCCTTCGGACATTCTGGGCGTCAATATCTACCAGCGAGATTCCGCCTCCTTCCACTTCCATCAGGGGCCGGTGTTTTCCCAGGTGCTGCTGGCCGACGAGATCAATCGCGCGTCGCCCAAGGTGCAATCCGCCTTGCTGGAGGCGATGGAAGAGCGCCAGGTTTCGGTCGACGGCGCGACCTATCCCTTGCCCGAGCCCTTCTTCGTCATCGCCACCCAGAACCCGGCGGAACAGGCCGGCACCTTCCCCTTGCCGGAGTCGCAGCAGGACCGCTTCCTGATGCGCATTTCGCTGGGCTATCCGCCGCGCGAGGCCGAACTGGCCTTGCTGCAAGGCGAAGACCGCCGTCAACTGCTGGCTCAACTGGTGCCGGCCTTGCGTCCCGGCGACTTGGTCGCGCTGCAGCGTCAGGCCGCGCAGTTGACCGTGAGCCCGGCCTTGGCCGGCTATGTGCTGGCTTTGGTGGAGGCCACGCGCCGGGACAGCCGCTTCGCCTCGGGGCTGAGCCCGCGCGCGGGTTTGGCGCTGGCGGCCGCGGCGCGCGCCTGGGCTTTGCTGGAAGGGCGCGATCACGTGTTGCCGGAGGACGTGAAAGCGGTTTTTCCCAGCGTAGCCGGCCATCGCCTGTTAGGCGGCAATGGCGGCGACGCCGCCAGCGGCCTGCTCGCCCATGTTCCCATCCCTTGATCCGCGCCGCCGTCTGCGGC
The DNA here is from genome assembly GCF_009936155.1 of Chromobacterium haemolyticum. Classification (NCBI taxonomy): domain Bacteria; kingdom Pseudomonadati; phylum Pseudomonadota; class Betaproteobacteria; order Neisseriales; family Chromobacteriaceae; genus Chromobacterium; species Chromobacterium haemolyticum. The sequence goes on from NZ_AP019312.1 coordinate 807,064, forward strand.
AATGGATGCTGCGCCGCGCGCAGCCGCAGCCGCAGTGCCGGCTGGAACAAAACCGGATCTATCTGTTGCCCACCCGTTTTGGCCTGACGCTTGGCCTGGTGGCGCTGGCGGTGTGGATAGGCGCATTGAACTACGACGTCAGTCTGGCCTACGCCTTATCGTTCTGGGTGGCCGGCTTGCTGCTGGTGGCGGTGCTGCTGGCTTACCGGCAATTGGCCGGTCTGCAGCTGCGCGCGCTGGACGCGGAGCCCATCTTCGCTGGCGATGCCGCGCGTTTTCGCGTGTTGCTGCGGCATGAGGACGACGGCGAGCGTCAACTGAGCTTGGCGCTTGAGGATGGCGTGGAGACCCGGATTGAACGGCTGCCCGGCGGCGCGGAGTTCGAGGTGGAACTGAGCGTCTGCGGCAGCCGGCGCGGTTATATGGCTTTGCCGGCCTGTCAGATCTGGAGCGAGGCGCCGTTTGGTCTGGTGCGCGCCAGCGCTTGGGTCAGGCTGAGGGCTCAGGCGCTGTTGTTTCCCGCCCCTCTGCAGGACGGCCAGCGCGGCCGCAGCCTGGGCGGCGGCGATCAGCCCAGCGATCAGCCGGGCGAGGAAGAGGACTTCTCTCATCTGGACGCGTATCGAGTCGGGGATTCGCCGCGCCGCATTGCCTGGAAAGTGCTGGCGCGCAGAGGCGCGTTGGTCAGCAAGCAATTTGCCGGGGAAGGGCGCGCCGGCTTGCTGGCTTTGGATTGGCAGGATTACGGCCGTGGCGGCGACGTGGAGCTCAAGCTGTCGCGCTTGGCTTGGCGCGTCGAGCAATGCGAGCGCCTGCGCCAACCTTATGTGCTGAAGCTGCCGACACGCAGCGTGGGCCCGCAACCGCAACAGCGTTTATTGGCGCTGACGGCCCTGGCTTTGTATCTGGAGCGCGGCGATGAGCGTCCCTGATCGCGGCAGGGTGTGGCCGACGCTGGCGGCGGTGGCCCTGAGCGCCGCGCCGCTATGGTTGCACCTGCCGTTGTGGCTGGTCGCCTTGGCCTTTGCCTTATTGCTGGGCAAGGCGGTCTTGGTCTGGCGGCGCAGAGCGCCTCCTGCGTTTTGGTGGCTGTTGCCGCCGCTGCTTTTGGCCGCCTGGCTGTCCTGGCGCACGCTCGGCACCCTGGTGGGGCGGGAGGGCGGCGTTGGTATTTTGCTGCTGCTGCTGGGCTTCAAGGCGCAGGAGTGCGCTCAACTGCGGGATTGGCGGGTGTTGATCGCCCTGGGGGTGTTTCTGGCCGCCATGCCCTTGCTGTTTGATCAGTCGCCGGTGGCTGCGGTCTGGCTCGCTCTGAGCCTGTTGGCGCTGACCGGCGCGATGGCGGCGCTGGAGGGCGCGCCGTGGCGAGGCAGCCTGCGTTCGGCCGCGTCGGCCTTAGGCCTGGCGCTGCCCTTGATGCTGGTCTTGTTCGTAGTCATGCCGCGGCTATCCGGCCCGCTGTGGAGCATGCCCAGCGAACCGGGCAGGCAGGCGGTCAGCGGTCTGGGTGACAGTTTGGCGCCGGGCAGCGTCAGTCAGCTGATTCTGAGCCGGGAGCCGGCGTTTTCCGTTGTGTTCCCGCAGCGGCCGCCGCAGCGGGCGCAGATGTACTGGCGGGTCTTGTTGCTGGACCGTTTCGACGGCAGCCGCTGGAGCGGCGGCGAGGCGCGCGGCGAGGCGGAGGAGAGCATCAGCGGCGGCGAGGCGGTGGAGTACGCGATCACGCTGGAGCCGGACAAGGGGCGCGTGCCGGCGCTGGATGTGCCGCAGCCGGGCGAGGGCGCGTCAAGTTTGCGATACGGCATGGTGTTGCGCGGAGACGGCAAGGACAGAAGGACGCAGCGCTTTTACGCCGTCAGCCGCTTAGGCGCGCGCTACCAGGCGGTTTTGTCCGACGCCGAGCGAGCGCTTTACCTGCGCTTGCCGCCCGGCAATTCCCGAGCGCGCGCTTGGGCGAGAGAGTTGGCGGCGAGCGGGGAGGGCGCTTTCGTGCAGGCCGCCTTGCAGGCGTTTCGAAGTCAGGGCTTTCGCTACACGTTGAATCCGCCGTTGTTGGACCAGCAAGACGAGATCGATCAATTCCTGTTTTCCAGCCGGCAAGGTTTTTGCGAGCATTACGCGTCGGCATTGGCATTTCTGGCGCGCGCCGCCGGTATGCCGGCGCGGATTGTCGTCGGTTATCAGGGCGGCGAATACAACCCGGTGGGGCGTTTCTGGCAAGTGAAGTCGTCCGACGCTCACGCTTGGGTGGAGATTTGGCTGGCGGGGAGCCGACAATGGTTGCGCGTCGATCCCACCGGCGCGGTGGCGCCGCTGCGTCTAGCGGACGGCGCGGAACAAGCTGTGCCGGCGTTGAAGGAAGGCGGGGTGACGGGCCTGCCGCCGGCCTGGTTGCGTAATTTACGTCAAAACTGGCAAGCGGCGGGCTTTGCCTGGCAGCAATGGGTGGTGGGCTACGACGCCGCTCGGCAGCGTAACGTGTTTCAACGCTTGGGGCTGGGGGAAGGCGTAAGCGCGACCAGCGTATTGCAGGCTTTGTTTGTCGGCGTCTTGCTGGCGGGGCTGCCCTTGGCTTGGTGGTGGCGGCGGGGCCGCGGGCGAGAGGCGCCGATGGCGCGGGGATGGAGGCTGCTGTTGGAGCAACTGCGCCGGCGCCGGATTGAGGCCAGCTCTTGCGATGGTCCTTTGGAGTTGCTGCGCCGCGCCAAACCCGGTTTGGCGGATGCGGAATACCGACAGCTGAAGGCGCTGGTGAATGATTACGTGGCCTTGCGCTATCGTTCGCGCGCCGTAGACGCCGCTCGGCATATGGACTGGCTGCGCCGCTGCCGCCGTTTTCGTCTGGCGCGCAAATAACGAAGCCCCCGGGAAACCGGGGGCTGCTGGCGGCGAATGACGCTGTCGCGAGCTACAACAGAAAGTCCTTGGAGATGCCCTTGCGGCGCAGGATGCGGCGTAGTTGTTCCAGGCCTTCAATCTGGATCTGGCGCACGCGTTCGCGGGTCAGGCTCAGTGCGGCGGCCAACTCTTCCAGCGTGCAGATCTCGTAGCCGTTGAGGCCGTAGCGGCGCTCGATCACCAGTTTTTGCTTCTCGTTCAGTTGGCCCAGCCATTCATGGACGAAGTGTTCCAACTGGCTGTTGTGCAACTGGATTTCCGGCTCGTCATGCTGCTCGTCCGGAATGGACTCGCCGATAGACAGCATCGGGTCGATATCCAGCGGCGCGTCCAGCGAGGCCATGCGCTCGTTGAGGTTCATCACCTTGCGCACATCGTCCACCGGCTTGCCCACCAGATGGGCGATTTCATCCAGCGTCGGCTCGCGGCCGATCTGGCTTTCCAGATGGCGCGAGGCGCGTAGATAAACGTTGAGCTCCTTGATCACATGCACCGGCAGGCGGATGGTGCGAGATTGATTCATGATGGCGCGTTCTATGCTCTGGCGAATCCACCAGGTGGCATAGGTGGAGAAGCGGAAGCCGCGCTCCGGATCGAACTTCTCCAGCGCGTGCATCAGACCGATATTGCCTTCCTCGATCAGATCCAGCAGCGCCAGGCCGCGGTTGATGTAATGCTTGGCGATGTTCACCACCAGCCGCAGATTGTGTTCGATCATCTTTTGCCGCGCTTCGAACTCGCCGGCCACCACGCGGCGGGCCAGAGCCAGTTCTTCCTGCGGCGTCAACAGAGCGTTGTTGCCGATATCGTTGAGGTAGATTTGGGTGACGTCGGCAACTTCTTCGTATACCGGCTGCGCTTCGCCGACTTCCTCTGCCTCCACTTCAGCAACAGCTTCCTCATTGCTTTCCTCGTCGAGAATTTCTTGCTCTTCGAGAATGTCGAGTTCGCTACTCATGTTCTACCCCCGTCTCTTTCTGATCCTGGACGGGGGCCCCGGCCGCCCGTCAGGACTTATGGTCAAGGTACTGCATCGGATCCACCGGTTTACCGAGGCGGCGGATTTCAAAGTGCAGTTTCACTTGGTCGGCGTCGGAATTGCCCATTTCGGCAATCTTCTGCCCTCGCTTGACAGACTGGCCCTCCTTTACGAGCAACTGGCTATTGTGGGCGTAGGCCGACAGGAAGGATTTATTGTGCTTGATGATGATCAGCTTGCCGTAGCCGCGCAGGCCGGTGCCGCTGTACACCACTTTGCCGTCTCCCGCCGCCAACACCGGCTGGCCGCTGCGGCCGCTGATGTCTATGCCCTTGCTGCTATCGGAATACCCCCGGATCATCTTGCCTTCGGTAGGCCATAGCCACGGCACCGCGTCTTCGTCCGCTTTCGCCGCGGGCTTGCTGGCCTCTGGCTTGCCGGACGGCGTCGCCGCCGGGGCTTCGGCCTTGGCCGGAGCGCTTGCCGCCGCCGGCGAGCCGGCGGAGCTGATCGGGGCTTGAGCGTTCTTGTTGTTGCCCGGTCCACCCTCGCTCTGGGCGGACAAGGATTTTGCTGCTTCTGCGCTATAAGGCAGTTTCAGGGCTTTGGGGTAGGCCTTGACACCGCCAGCTTGGACAGTTGCGCTTTCCACCGGAGCGCTTGACTGGGCCGGCGCGGCGGCCGCCGTCGGCTGGCCGGCGCTGGCCGCCGGGGAGGCGTCTCCGCCGGGCGGGGTCAAGCGCAGCACTTGTCCTACTTTGATATTGTTGTCCGGCAGGTTGTTCCAGGCCGCGACATCCTTGTATTTCAGGCCGTTGTTCAGGGAGATGCGGAACAGATTCTCCCCCGGCTGAACCACATGGGTCTTTTCTCTTGTTGTCGCGCCCGCTGCCGAGGCGGAACCTATCGGCGCGGCGGACACTCCTCCGTTATCTTGGTACGGCGTTGCCACCGCCGCACCGCTGCCGGTTGTAGCGACGGGCGCCGAAGGCGGCGCGTTGCGAGTGGCGGCAGGTGTTGCGCTTTCCACGGGGGCCGGCTGCTGGACGATGCTGCTGCATCCGCTCAGAGCGATGCCGATCGAGGCCGTGAATATATATGCATAGCTGCAATGCATTTTTAGCATACTTTTGTTTTTTATAGTCTGTTTAAGTGATTTGATAAATTGTCGGACAAAGAAACTGTTGTGTTTTTGCAGTTTTAACTGCGTCCGGCAAGCAAGGGTACGAATTTCACCGGGTCCAGCCGGCTTTTCTGCAGGCCTTGCGCGGTTTTCTCTATCAGCCACAAGTACTGTTCCTCTTCGCCTATCGGCATGATCATGCGGCCGCCGTCGTTGAGTTGTTCGACCAAGGCCTGGGGAATGTTGCGCGCGGCGGCGGTCATGATGATGCCGTCGAAAGGCGCGGCCTCGGCCAGGCCGAAGTGCCCGTCGCCGTGAACCAGGCGGGCGTGTACCAGCTTGGCGGCGCGCAAATTGCGTCTGGCTTTGTCAAGAATGACGCCCAAGCGTTCAATGGAGTAGACCTCGGCGCCGGTCTTCAGCAGCACCGCGGTCTGGTAGCCGCAGCCGGTGCCGATTTCCAGAACCTTGCCCGGCTTCTTGCCATTCAACAGGATTTCCGTCATCCGCGCCACGGTGAAGGGCTGGGATATGGTCTGGCCGTGGCCTATGGGCAGCGACACGTCGTCATAGGCGCGGGTGGCCAGCGCCTGGTCTACAAACAGGTGACGCGGCACGTCCGACATCGCGGTCAGCACGCGTTCGTCGGCCACGCCGTTTTGGCGCAATCGCTCGACCATGCGGCGTCGGGTGCGGTCGGAAAGCATGCCGTAGGCCGGCTGGCCCGGCGTCAGCTGTGGTGTAGCCATGTTTTGATTCCGTCTAGTTGGCCATAGGCGGTTAAATCCAGCATCAGCGGCGTCACTGAAATATCGTTGTTGGCCAGCGCGCCGAAATCCGTGCCCGCGCCGGCGTCCTGCACGTTGCCGACCGGTCCTACCCAGTATATCGTCTCGCCGCGCGGATTCTGAGACTTGATCACCGGCTGCGCGCAGTGGCGGCGGCCCAGGCGGGTGACGGTCAATTGGCCCAGCGCTTCCGGGGCGATGTCGGGCACATTGACGTTGAGCAGCACCGGCTCGCGGAACGGGGTCCGTTTGCAGCGTTCCACCAGTTGATCGACGACCAGCCCGGCGCTGGCGAAGTGCTGGCCGCTATAGCCCGCCAGCGACACCGCGATGGAGGGGATACCCAGCATGAAGCCCTCGGTGGCGGCGGCCACGGTGCCGGAGTACAAGGTATCGTCGCCCATATTGGGGCCGTGGTTGATGCCGCTGAACACCATGTCCGGTTTGAAGTCCAGCATGCCGGTCACGGCGAGGTGCACGCAGTCGGTGGGAGTGCCGTTGACGTAGTGAAAGCCGTTGGCGGCCTTGCGCACGGTCAAGGGGCGATCCAGGGTCAGGGAGTTGCTGGCGCCGCTGCGGTCCCGCTCCGGCGCGACAATGACGACTTCGCCATGGCGGGACAGGGTTTGCGCCAGCATGGCCAGTCCCGGAGCGAAATATCCGTCGTCGTTGCTGATGAGAAACTTCATGCTGTCTTTCTATTGTTTTGGCCGGCAAAGGTGGCCCGGCTGATTGTATCGCTCCAACGATGACGCGGAAAAGTCCGGCGTGGAAGACCGATAAACAAAACCCGCCGGTGGGCGGGTTGGGGAAGGCGGCTCAGGCGTAATAACGCTGGCTGAATTCCAACATGCGCTCGATCGGCAGCCGCGCCGCGTCCATTTGCTCCCGGCTGAGGTAGTCGATGCGCAAGCCCACGCCCTGTTGCGCGCGCTTCACCGCTTCTATGGTGTTCATCTTCATGTACGGACAGGAGTTGCATTGGCAGCCGGCGTAGATCGGCGCCTGGCGCAGGTCCAGATCTGGGCGGGCCAGGCCCATGTTGTAGAGGATGCCGTCTTCGGTAGCGACAAAGATCACCGCGTCGGAGCTGCCGGAGAATTGCTTGACCCAGTTGAGCATGCCGGAGGTGGAGCCTACGTAGTCGGCCTTCTTCAGCACCGGCAGCGGGCTTTCCGGGTGGGCGATCAGATATTTTTCCGAGCCGGCAACCGCGAAGGCCTCGTCCAGCGCCGCTTCGTTGAATTTGTCGTGCACTTCGCACACTGCCGACCACAGCGGCATGTTGTAGCCGTACTGGTAGTTGAGGTAGCCGCCCATATTGCGGTCCGGCGAGAAGATGACTTTTTTGCCTTCGGCGTACAGGTGGGCAATGATGTCGTCGACATTGCGGCTGGTGACGATCCAGTCGGACAGCGCTTTATGCTCGGCGCTGGAGTTGATGTAGGACACGTGCACGTGATCCGGGTGCTGCTTGCGCCATTTGGCCAAGGCGGCCACGTCGGTCTGGGTCACCAACGAGCAGGTGGAGCCCGCGTCGGGCAGAATCACTTCCGCCTGGGGATTGAGAATTTTCGCGGTTTCCGCCATGAAGCGCACGCCGGCAAAAACGATGATGTCGGCATTGGCTTCCTTGGCGTACAAAGAAAGCTCCAGGCTGTCGCCAACCTTGTCGGCCATTTGCTGGATTTCAGGCTGGGTATAGTAATGAGCAAGCGTGACGACGCGTTTCGTCATGATGGATCGACTCCCGCCGCCATTCGGCCTCTGATGTAACCAGAGCGTGGGCGACTTTGTGCGGTGCAGTAAAGAGCTATTGCTAAACAGTAAAGATTAACAATATTGTAGTGTCCGCGCCAGTCCATTCTTGTTAGGCCGCTCGCGGCGGAGCGGAGCCAGATGGATTCGGCTTGCCGGAGGTCAATATGACGTCAAGGTTCAGTCTGCATGATGATGGCTCGGCGGGCGGCGAGCACGACGACGAGCACGATTACAATCACCCGCATCGTCATCCCCATGGCGGGGTGACGGGGGCCGCGGCGCGCGCCGCCAGCATGCGCGCTTTGCGCTGGGTGGCGCTGCTGACGGTAGGTTTTGCCTGCGTGGAGGCGGTGGGCGGCTGGATGACGGGGTCCCTGGCCCTGCTGTCCGACGCCGGCCATATGCTGACAGACTCCATATCGCTGCTGCTGGCCTTGTGGGTTGCGCATATAGGCCGCCGTCCGGCGGACGAGTCGCATTCCTTCGGCCATGGCCGCGCGGAGGTGATCGGCGCGTTTCTGAACAGCTTGTTCATGTTCGGCGTCATCGTCTTCATTTCGGTGGAGGCGGTGCGGCGTTTGCTGGAGCCGCATCCGGTCAACGGCCTGGGCGTGATGGGCATCGCGGTGGTGGGCTTGATGGTGAATGTGCTGGCCGCGTGGATTCTGAGCCGCGGCGCGCACAGTCTGAACAGCAAGGCGGCGCTGCTGCACGTCATGGGAGATTTGTTGGGCTCGCTGGCGGCGATCGCGTCCGGGGCCATTGTGTTTTGGACCGGCTGGACGCCGGCGGACCCGATCTTGTCCATGCTGGTGGCCTGCCTGATCCTGTCGTCGACTTGGAGGTTGTTGCGCAAGTCGTTGGCGGTGTTGATGGAAGAGGTGCCGGCGGAGCTGGATTTCAACCGCATCGGTCGCGCCTTGGGCGGCATCGCCGGGGTGAGGTCGGTGCATGATCTGCACATCTGGACCATGGCTGCCGACCGCGTGGCCTTGTCTGCGCATTTGCAGGTGAGCGCGCCGCAGGATTGGCCGCGCATCCTGGCCGCCTGTCAGCGCATGCTGTCGCGCGAGTTCGGCATCGATCATGTGACTTTGCAGCCGGAGTGGCCCCTGCCGCCGCCGGCGGGGAAAACCGTGCCGGTTACCATTATTTCCGAGGATAAGCATCAATGAGGCCGCATTACCTGACACCGTTGTTTTCGCCTCGCAGCGTCGCCGTGATCGGCGCCAGCGACACGCCGGGCTCGATCGGGCAGGCGGTGTTCGCCAATCTGCTGGCGGGCAACTTCCAGGGCAAGCTGTTTCCGGTCAATCTCAACCACAAGGTGGTGGCCGGGGTGCCCGCGGTGGCTTCGGTGCGGCAGATCAGCGAACCCGTGGACCTGGCGGTGGTGGTGACCGCCACGCGGACTTTGCCGGCGATCATGAAGGATTGCGGCAAGAAGGGCATCAAGGCGGTGCTGCTGGCCAAGGAGTTCGCGGACAGCGAGCAGCTGGAGCGGGAGATCATCAACGAGACGCTGTCGATCAGCCGTCATTTCGGCATCCGCATCCTGGGGCCCAACGTGCTGGGCCTGATGCGGCCGGTGGCGGGCTTCAATGCCAGCAATTACACCAGCAAGGTGAGGCCGGGCAATCTGGCGCTGGTGTCGCAGTCGTCGGCGTTGTGCACGGCGATGCTGGACTGGGCGGACAGCAAGGGCATCGGTTTTTCCAGCGTGATTTCGGTGGGCAACGCCTTGGACGTCGGCTTTGGCGAAATTCTGGATTACCTGGTGGCGGACAACTTCACCCAGGGCATTCTGTTGCATGTCCACCACATTCACGACGCGCGCCGTTTCATGTCTGCCTTGCGCGCCGCGGCGCGGACCAAGCCGGTGGTGGTGATCAAGTCCGGGCGTTACGAAGACGCGGTGACCGGGGTCACGCACTCAAGCAATCTGGTGGAAAGCGGCGATGTGTTCGACGCCGCGCTGGCGCGTGCAGGCGTGCTGCGCGTGGACACCATTGCCCAGTTGTTCACCGCCGCCAAAGTGCTTGCCGCCAACTACCGGGTGGGCGGCAAGCGGTTGGCCATCGTCACCAACGGCATCGGCCCCGGCGTGCTGGCCGCGGACAGCGCCTATTCCAACCGGGTGGAGCTGGCCAAGCTATCCGACGCCACCATGGAACTGCTCAACGGCGTCTTGCCGCGCAATTGGTCGCGAGGCAATCCGCTGGACATCATCGGCGACGCCAGTCCCTCGCGTTTTCGCACCGCGGTGAAGGCCTGTTTGGACGATCCCAATGTGGACGGCGTGATGGTGGTGTTTACTCCGCAGGCCGGCACGGATCACCTGACAACCGCGCAGTTGATGATTGGCTTGCAACGCGAATCCAGCAAGCCGCTGTTTTTGTCCTGGCTGGGCGACGCCAAGGTGTCGGAAAGCCGCGAACTGTTTTCCAAGGCCAAATGCGCGCACTTCCGCGCGCCGGAGTACGGCATTGAGGTATTCCGCAATCTGGCGGCCTACCAGCGCAACCAGCAGTTGCTGTTGCAGACCCCGGGGCCGCTGGAAGGCAAGCGCGCGGATCCGGATGTGGCCAAGGCGCGCAAGGTCATCGCTGCCGCGCTGAAGGATGGGCGGGATATCTTGTCCGAGCGGGAGTCAAAGGAAGTGCTGGCCGCTTTTCAGATCCCGGTCAATCCCACCCGGCTGGCGCGTACCGCCAACGAGGCGGTCAAGCAGGCCGACAAGATTGGTTACCCTGTGGTGCTGAAGATCGATTCGCCGGACATTATTTATAAGTCCGACGTTGGCGGAGTGGAACTGAACATCAGCAACGAGGCGACGCTGCGCGAGGCATTCGACGCCATCATCAGCCGTACGCGGCAGGCAAGATCGGAGGCGCGCATTGACGGGGTCTCGGTGCAGCCGATGCGCAAGCGCCGCTTCGCCCGCGAAGTGATGGTGGGCGTTACCCACGACGAGGCCTTCGGTCCAGTGATCACTTTCGGCGCCGGGGGCATCGCGGTGGAGGTGATGCACGACCGCGCGCTGTCGCTGCCGCCGCTCAACGGTTATCTAGTGGCCAGCATGATCCGCCATACCCGCATCGGCCAGTTGCTGGGGGCGTTCAAGAACCTGCCGGCGGTGGATCAGGACGAATTAGAGGATGTGCTGCTGCATGTGTCGGAAATGGTGTGCGAACTGCCGGAACTGCGCGAAATGGACATTAATCCGTTGGTGGCCGACGAGCAGGGGGTGATCGCGCTCGACGCCCGCATCATCGTGCGGCCGCGGCGGCCGGATTTGAAGCGCTACGGTCATATGGCGATCATGCCTTATCCCAGCCACATGGTGGTGTGCGCCAAACTGAACGACGGCACCAATGTAATGGTGCGGCCGGTGCGGCCGGAAGATGCGGATATGCAACAGGAGTTTGTGCGCAATCTGTCCGAGGAAAGCCGCTACAACCGCTACCTGTCCAGCATCAAGCAATTGTCGCAAAGCATGTTGGTGCGTTTCACCCAGCTGGATTACGACCGCGAAATGGCGTTGGCGATGACGCGGGAACACAAGGACGGCGAGGAAATGCTGGCGGTGGCCCGCTTCATCACCGATCCGGACAACGAAGGCTGCGAGTTCGCGCTGGAAGTGGCCGACCGTTGGCAGGGCAAGGGCATAGGTTATTTATTGATGAGCGCCTTGTTCGACGCGGCGCGCGAGCAGGGCCTGAAAGTGATGCGCGGCGAGGTGTTGGCCGGCAACAAGGGTATGCTGAAACTGATGCACAAGCTGGGGTTTTCCGTTGAGCCTCACCCGGAAGACCGGGCCCTGACCATGGTGTCCAAGAGCTTGTAACGGCGGGCTTGACAGCCGTCTTGCATTAAGCGCTTGCAAGATAAGGGAAAACTGACCTAAAATCGTGGGCTTTTCTACATACCGTTTTTATTCAAGGACAATCGACAATGGTAGTGATTCGTCTGGCACGTGGCGGCGCCAAGAACCGTCCGTTCTACAACATCGTGGTGACCGATTCCCGTAACCGTCGTGACGGTCGCTTCATCGAGCGCGTTGGCTTCTACAACCCGGTTGCCAACGAGAAGCAAGAGCGCGTCCGTTTCACCATGGACCGCCTGAACCACTGGGTAGGCGTTGGCGCTCAAGTTTCCGACGCCGTTGCCAAGCTGCTGAAAGAGCAGAAGGCCGCTGCCTAAGCGTTCGTTGATACATCAACTGACGGACTAGGCGCATGCGCAGCGAAGATCTCGTAGTGATGGGGTTTGTGCGTGGCGCCTTTGGTGTCAAGGGCTGGGTAAAAGTCCAGGCCGACACCGAATACGCTGACGGTCTGTTCGACTACCCGGTCTGGTGGCTGGGCAAGGAGAACGACTGGAAGCCGTACACATTTGAAAATGGCGCTCTCCAGCCCAAGGCGCTTGCCGCCAAGCTGGAAGGCGTGGAAGACCGCGATGCGGCCGAAGCCTTGCGCGGCATGCAGATCGCTGTGCCGCGCGCAGAGTTGCCGGCCGCTGAAGAAGGCGAATACTACTGGGCTGATCTGATCGGCCTGGAAGTCGTCAATCAGCAAGGCGAAGTGCTGGGCAAAGTCAGTGAATTGATGGAAACCGGCGCTCATGATCTGTTGGTAGTGCAGGGCGCGGACGCTCAGCGCATGATTCCCTTTGTGGATCAGTATGTGCTGGAAGTCCAGCTTGCCGAAGGCAAGATCCAGGTGGACTGGGGTCTGGACTACTGATGCAAATCGACGCGGTAACGCTGTTTCCGGAGATGTTCGATTCCATCGCCCGCTTTGGCGTTAGCCAGCGGGCGCTTGATTTGGGCATTTGGGGTTTTCAGGCTTGGAATCCTCGCGATTTCACGCACGACAACTACCGCCGGGTTGACGACCGGCCTTATGGCGGCGGCCCCGGCATGGTGATGCAGATTGAGCCATTGGCGCAGTCGATCGCTGCGGCCAGGGCGAGGCAGGCGCAAGCCGGAGCCGAGCGCAGCCATGTGATTTATCTTTCACCCCAAGGCCGTCCGCTTACGCATGAGAAGGCGGCGGAGCTGTCGCAGCGAGCGGGCTTGATCCTGCTGTGCGGCCGCTACGAGGGCGTGGATGAAAGGTTGATCCAGCGCGAAGTCGACGAGGAGATTTCCATCGGCGACTACGTTTTGTCCGGCGGCGAGCTGCCGGCCATGGTGTTGATGGATGCGGTGGTGCGTTTGCTCCCAGGCGTCCTGAACGACGCGCAGTCGGCTTACGAAGATTCATTTGTGGACGGGCTTCTTGATTGTCCGCACTATACCCGACCCGAAGACTATCAGGGCATGCGGGTGCCGGATGTGTTGTTGTCCGGTAATCATGCGCTGATCGCTAAATGGCGGCTGAAACAGGCGCTGGGCAGGACGATGCAACGTCGCCCGGATTTGCTGCAAGGCCGTATTTTGACAAAACAGGAATCTCGGCTGCTGGCGGAGTACCAGCAGGAACAAGATCTCCAGAAAAACCAGGAGTGAATCATGGATCTGATCCAGAAACTCGAGCAAGAAGAAATCGCCCGCCTGGGCAAGACCCTGCCGGAATTCGCACCGGGCGACACCATCGTCGTTCAGGTGAAGGTTAAGGAAGGCAACCGCGAACGTCTGCAGGCTTACGAAGGCGTGGTTATCGCCAAGAAAAACGCTGGCCTGAACAGCGCTTTCACCGTGCGCAAGATGTCCGCCGGCGAAGGCGTAGAGCGTACTTTCCAAACCTACTCCCCGCTGGTGGCTTCCGTTGAAGTGAAGCGCCGCGGCGACGTGCGTCGCGCCAAGCTGTACTACCTGCGCGGCCGTACCGGCAAATCCGCACGCATCAAGGAAAAACTGCCGGCTCGCAAGCAAGGTTAAGCCTTGTCGAGTCAGGCTTAGGCTTGATGACGGTTCAAAGCGCAAGGCGATGCCTTGCGCTTTTTTATTGCCGGAGCATCGGAGGCGGAAAATGGAATACAGCGCGGTAATCGACGCGCCGTTCGGGCAGCTGGGCATTTTGTGTCTCGACGGCGCGCTTGTGAATCTGGAATTCTTGGCTGAGCAGCAAGCTCTCAGACCGCCGATGCCGCGCAGCCTGGAGCAAGAGGTGGCGGAGCAACTGCGCGCTTATTTCGTTGATCCGCGTTTCGGCTTCAGCCTGCCCTACCGTTTGCAGGGCAGCGAACACCAACTGCGTGTTTGGGGCGAGATAGAGCGGATTCCTTGCGGGCAGATGAGGCGCTATCAGGATATCGCCACGGCGCTGGGTTCGTCGGCGCGGGCGGTGGGCAATGCTTGCGGACGCAATCCTGTGCCCATCATCGTGCCTTGCCACCGCGTGGTGGCTCGCAATAGCCTGGGCGGCTTTAATCGCTCATTGGGCCGGGAAACCGTCGACATCAAGCAGTGGCTGCTGGCGCATGAGTTTGGGTGTTGAGCAGCGCTGAGATAGGCGCAAGACGGATATTTTGCGCGCCGTTCTGGATATCTTTCCGCCAGGCCCGGCTCGCGCGTGATGAAGAGGTAGGACTTGCGAGGGAATGTTTTGCCGGTGAGTCGGACAAAGACTGAAGATTATTCGGCATGAGTGTTCCGCGCGGGCGGCTTGACGCGCACTTCAGCGGACGACGACAAAATGGATGCGAGCAGCGAAGAGATGAAGGCGGCCGAGGAGGCCATCGATGCGTTTTTGGACCAGCTATGGCTGAGCGATGGTTTGTCCAAGAACACCCTGGCCGCGTATCGACGCGATCTTGGCAAGCTGGCCGCGCGTCTGGGGGATAGCGGCGCGCGTTTGACGGAGGCTGGCCCCGAGCAGCTGGAGCAGGCGTTATTGCTGGGGGTGGATCGAGAGAAACCGGCGACCCGGGCGCGGATGGTGTCGGCGATGAAGCGCTTTTATCAATATCTGACGCAGGCGGGGTTGCGCGATGACGACCCTTGCGCCCGCTTACGCGCGCCCAAGCAAGGGCCGCGTTTGCCCAAGTCTCTGTCCGAGCGGCATGTGGAAGCCTTGCTGGAGGCGCCCGATGTGGCCACGCCCTTGGGCCTGCGCGACCGGGCGATGCTGGAGCTGCTTTACGCCAGCGGCCTGCGCGTGTCCGAGCTAGTAGGCCTGACGCTGCAGCAGGTGAACTTGCTGGACGGCTTGGTCAAGACCATGGGCAAGGGCAATAAGGAAAGATTGGTGCCCTTGGGCGAACTGGCTCAGGAGTGGTTGCAGCGCTATTTGGTAGAGGCGAGGCCGCTCTTGTTGGCGGGAGCGGTCTGCGACACCGTGTTCGTGACCCAGCGCAAGGCGGGCATGACGAGGCAGATGGCTTGGCATTTGATTTCGCAGTACGCCAAACGGCAGGGCTTGCCGGCAGTGAGCCCGCATGTGTTGCGACATGCTTTCGCCACCCATCTGGTCAATCACGGCGCGGATTTGCGCGTGGTGCAGCTCTTGCTGGGGCATTCGGACATATCCACCACGCAGATTTATACCCATGTGGCGCGGGAGCGCTTGAAACAGCTGCACGCCAAGCATCATCCGCGCGGTTGAGACGAAAAGAAAAACGCCCGCTTTAGCGGGCGTTGCGTGTTGCGTAAGCAAAATCAGGCGGGTTCGGGCGTCAGAGCCTGGTGGTCGAATTGCAGCTCCACCTTGTCGTCCACCACGGTGACGGTGACTTCACCGCCGGTGACCAGCCGGCCGAACAGCAACTCGTCTGCCAGCGCCTTGCGCAGCGTGTCTTGAATCAGACGCGCCATCGGGCGGGCGCCCATCAGCGGATCGAAACCGTTCTTAGCCAGGTAGCGGCGCAGTTCGTCGGTGAAGTGGATATCCACCCGCTTCTCGGCCAGCTGCTGTTCCAACTGCATCAGGAACTTGTCCACCACTTGCAAGATGATCTGCTCGTCCAGCATCTTGAACGGGATGATGGCGTCCAGACGGTTGCGGAATTCCGGACTGAACTGCTTCTTGATGTCTCCCATCTCGTCGCCGGTCGCCTTGGTCTGAGTGAAGCCCAGAGTGGGCTTGGACAAAGACTCGGCGCCTGCGTTGGTGGTCATGATGATCACCACGTTGCGGAAATCCGCCTTGCGGCCGTTGTTGTCGGTCAGCGTGCCGTGGTCCATCACCTGCAGCAG
Source organism: Chromobacterium haemolyticum (assembly GCF_009936155.1). Lineage (NCBI taxonomy): Bacteria > Pseudomonadati > Pseudomonadota > Betaproteobacteria > Neisseriales > Chromobacteriaceae > Chromobacterium > Chromobacterium haemolyticum. The sequence goes on from NZ_AP019312.1 coordinate 822,753, forward strand.
CACGTTGTAGATGTCCGGATGTGCTTTTTCGATCTCATCCAGCAACACCACCGCGTACGGATGCTTGTTGATCGCTTCCGTCAGTTGGCCGCCCTGTTCGAACCCGACATAGCCCGGAGGCGCGCCGATCAGCCTGGACACCGCATGGCGTTCCATGTATTCGGACATGTCAAAGCGGATCAACTCCACGCCCAGAATATAGGCTAGCTGGCGCGCCACCTCCGTCTTGCCAACACCGGTGGGGCCGGAGAACAGGAAGGATCCGATTGGCTTTTGCGGATTGCCCAAGCCGGATCGCGTCATCTTGATGGCGCTGGCCAGTCCTTCGATGGCCTTCTCCTGCCCGAACACCACGTTTTTCAGATCGCGCTCAAGGTTCTTCAGCACGTTCTTGTCATCGGACGATACGGTCTTGGGCGGAATGCGCGCGATCTTGGCGACGATGTCCTCGATCTCGGTCTTGTTGATGACCTTTTTCTGCTTGGACTTGGGCAGAATTTTCTGCGCGGCGCCGGCCTCGTCTATCACGTCGATGGCTTTGTCCGGCAGATGGCGATCGTTGATGAAGCGCGCCGACAGCTCTGCCGCGGTGGATAGCGCGGATTGCGTGTACTTGACGCCGTGGTGAGCCTCGAAGCGCGACTTCAGCCCCTTGAGGATTTCCACGGTTTGTTCCACCGTCGGTTCGTTGACGTCGATCTTTTGGAAACGGCGCGACAGCGCGTTGTCCTTTTCGAAGATGCTGCGGTACTCGTTGTAGGTGGTCGCCCCGATGCAGCGCAGGCTGCCGTTGGAGAGGGCTGGCTTGAGCAGATTGGACGCGTCCAGCGTGCCGCCCGAGGCCGCGCCGGCACCGATCAGGGTATGAATCTCATCGATGAACAGAATGGCGTTGCTGTCCTCGGTCAGTTGCTTGATCACCGCCTTCAGCCGCTGTTCGAAGTCGCCGCGGTATTTGGTGCCGGCCAGCAGCGCGCCCATGTCCAGTGCGTAAACGGTGGATTTGGCCAGAATCTCCGGCACTTCGCCGTTGACGATGCGGCGCGCCAAGCCTTCGGCGATGGCGGTTTTGCCCACGCCGGCTTCGCCCACCAGCAGCGGGTTGTTCTTGCGGCGGCGGCACAGGATCTGAACGGTGCGTTCCAACTCGGATTCGCGGCCGATCAGCGGATCTATCTTGCCTTCGCGCGCCTGCTGGTTGAGGTTCTGCGTGTAGTTTTCCAAGGCGCCGCCCGGACCGGTGGCCTGTTCCTCGCTCTCCGCTTCGCCGCTGCTGTCGCGCGGCTCTTGCGGTTGCTGCTGCGAGCGCTGCTTGGTGATTCCATGAGAAATGAAATTCACCACGTCCAGCCGCGAAATGCCTTGCTGGTGCAGGTAGTACACCGCGTGGGAGTCCTTCTCGCCAAAGATGGCCACCAGGATGTTAGCCCCGGTCACCTCTTTTTTGCCGGAAGACTGCACGTGCAGGATGGCGCGCTGAATCACGCGCTGGAAGCCGAGTGTGGGTTGAGTTTCCACCTCCGCCTCTCCAGGCACGGTGGGGGTGTGCTCATCGATAAAATCGCCCAGCTGTTTTTTCAGCTGGTCGATATTGGCTCCACATGCGCGCAGTACTTCGGCAGCCGACGGGTTGTCGGTCATCGCGAGTAACAGATGCTCCACGCTGATGAACTCGTGGCGCTTGCGCCTTGCGTCCATGAACGCCATGTGCAGGCTTACTTCAAGCTCCTGGGCAATCATCAGTTTTCCTCCATAACGCACTGGAGCGGATGCTGGTGCGCTTTCGCATATTGCAACACCTGCTCGACCTTTGTTGCAGCCACGTCTTTGGTATAAACGCCACACACGCCGTGACCTTGCGTGTGGACTTGCAGCATGATGTGAGTGGCCTTTTCGCGGTTCATGTAGAAGAACTGCTGGAGAACCTGGATCACAAAATCCATTGGGGTGAAATCATCGTTCAATAACAAGACCTTATACATCGGGGGTGGGTTTTCCCTAACCCGGGACGCCTCTTGTATGGCATCGTCCTTGAACTGCGTAGACATGTCGGCTTTCGTGGAATCTGCGTCTTACTTCAATTTGGGTTCCCCGAGAGTTTTTTTCAAGGGGACTGGCACTTTTCCTCTTCGACTTGACGATGAGCGGCGGGTTGCGTAGAAATGCAGCTGGTGCTTGGCTTAACTGTTTGGCATTTTTTTGCGCTAGGCAAGCCAGACAACTCTTATTAAGCTCTAAGTTGGTCGGCTTCACCAGCCTTTTTTTGCAAGGAAGTAAGAATGGCATTAGGTACCGTTAAGTGGTTCAATGACGCTAAAGGTTTTGGCTTCATTACTCCGGATGAAGGCGGCGAAGACTTGTTCGCTCACTTCTCGGCCATCAACATGCAAGGCTTCAAAACCCTGAAAGAAGGGCAGCGTGTAAGCTTTGAGGTGGTGTCCGGTCCGAAGGGCAAGCAAGCGTCTAATATTCAGAACGCGTAACACCGGTTTTACTGTCTGTCTGCCGTAAGGCAAACAGCCCAGCTGATTGATGAAAAGCCCGCCATCCGGCGGGCTTTTGTTGTTGTCAGACCGCTGCTTTGGCCGCTCTTGGCGCGGCTGGGCCAAATTGGCGCGCCAGCGCGATAAAGGTGAGCGCGCCCGCGGCGGCCAGCAGCAACCAGGGCAGGCCGGCTTGATGCTGGTTCTGAGCAAAGTCGTACAGCCAGCCGCCAGCGAGAAAGCCTCCGCCGCCGCCTAAGGCCAGCCCCAGCCTGCTGGCGCCCATATAGCTTGCTCTGGCTTCCGGACGAGCCAGGCTGGCGACCAGGGTTTCCCGCGCAGGTTCGGTGATGAGGGTGCCGAGAAAGAACACCGCCAGGATGACGAAGGCGGCCAGTGGTTGCCGCACCGCGGTCATGCAGGCCAGGCTGAGGCTCATCAGCGCAATGCCGGCCAGTACTCGGGTTTCCAGGCGGAAATGGCGTTCGCCCAGCCGCGCCAGCGGGTAAAGCAGGCTGAGCGACAAGGCGGTTTCCAGTCCGTACATCCAGCCGACGGCCTGAGGGGTGCCGGTCAATTGCTTGATTGCGATGGGCAGCAGCAACATGATCTGCACGCTGAGCAGGTAGTAGCCGCTGAGCGTGAGCACCAGTTTCAGAAAGCGGCGGTCGTTCAGCACCGTGCGGATAGAGGCCAGCGCCGGCGCGCGCCGCGCGGCAACGCGATAATCCGGCAGCAGGCAGGCGTTTGTCGCCGCCGCGGCCAAGAACGCGGCAGCGCCGCCCAGACAGACCCAGCGGAAGTCGAACTGCAGCAGCCAGGAGCCGAACAGGGCGCCGCCTACTGCGCCGGCGCTGTCCTGCATCATCAGCAGGGAATAAAAGCGATTGCGCTCGCGGGGTCTTGTCAATTTGGCCACCAGCGCGGAGCGGGGCGGATCGAACAGCGTGCCGCCCAGGCCGGAGAGCAAGCAGGACAGCCAGAGCTGCCACGGCGAGTCCGCCAGCGCCATGGCGGCGAAGCCGGCGGCGCGCAGCAGCATGCCGGCCACAATCAGGGGTTTGGCGCCGAAACGGTCAGCCAAGGATCCGCCGAACAGGCCTAGCCCCTGCTGGGTGAATTGACGCAGGCCCAATCCAAAGCCCACCGCGGCGGCGGTCCAGCCGAGTTGATCGACGAAATGAAGGCTGATCAAGGGAAAAACCATGAAGAAACCGAATACCACGATCAGGTTGTCCACCAGGATGAAAGCTTTGCCCAAGGTCCGGGCCCGCTTTAGCAGTGCCATGAAATCTCCTTATTTTCATGTCATTCTATGAGTGCCCCTGATATTCTGTAACTGATTAATCTGTAATAGTTAATATTGGATTTTCTTATGTCTATCGTCCTCTCGGATTTGAGCCTGCTGCTGGATATCGCTGAGTTGGGCAGCTTCAGTCAGGCTGCCGCCAAGCGCGGCTGGTCGCAGCCACAGGTCAGTCAGAGAGTGCAAGCGTTGGAGTTGGAACTGGGGGTATGCCTGTTTCATCGCCATCGGCGTGGCGCGGAACCCACAGCGGCCTGCCTGGCCTTTTTGCCATCGGCACAGCAGGCGGTGTCGGCTCTGGAGCAGGGGAGGGAAATCCTGCAGGGCACGCCGGCCTTACCCTGCTTGCGGCTTTCTTGTCTGCCATCGCTGACATCGGCGGTTTTTGGCCCCTTGTTGTTGGATCTGGCCGAAGCGCCGCTGGAAATCCGCTGCGACACCGACCATTCATCGCAGATCATGCAGAACCTGTTGTCCGGTTTGGTGCAGGTGGGTTTTGTGCTGCGTTGCCCGGCGATGGCGGGCATTCAGATGGAAACGCTGTGGCGCTCTCCCATCGTGGCGGTGGCTGCGGCCGGGCATCCCTTGGCGGAGCGCGAACAGCCGCTGTATCTGGAGGAGGCGGCGGCTTACCGGATTGCGCCCCAGTACTGGGGTGTGGAGTGTGACGAGTTGATACGACGGCTGCGTCTGGCTCGCACCGTCGCCCAGCCCATCCATGCGGTGCAGCCGGCGTCAGCGGCCAGGGAACTGGCTTTGCGCCACGGCTTTCTTTGCTTCATGCCGGAGTTGTCGATTCAGTCTGATCTGGCCGACGGTGTTTTGCGCCGGCTGAAAATTGCAGATCTACCTGCCTGGCAGTGGGAGGTGACAATGGCTTGGCGCGCAGGCAAACGCAGGGACGAGGGGAAGGAGTTGGTGTTGGACGCCGCCCGGGCCTTGGCCGGGCGGTGGGCGTCAATGGCGTCCGGCTAGCGACTCGGCTGCGCTCTGCGCCAGCTGGCTGTATTGTTGGCCGAATTCGGCCACCATCTGGCGTAATTTGGCGGTGTCGCGGGCGATGATGGTCTTGAGCAGGTTTTCCAGGAAGAGTTGGGTCTGTTCCATTTGGCTCTTGCCGGCTCGCAAAATGGCGAACAGACAACGCTGGGTCAGCGGCAGCAAATCCTTCAGGGTGTGCTCCAAGTAGCGGTTGCCGGCATAGAGGTACAGGGTGTCGAGGAAATCGACGCCGTGTTCGTAAAAGCCTTGCAAATCGTCTTTGCGGTTGCATTCGGCCAACTGGGTGGTGACTTCGAAGAAGTGGGCCAGGTCGTCGTTCTGCCAAGAGGTGGCGAGGTTACAGACGGCTTGATCCAGCAGTAGAAACCACAGTTCGAAGAAATGGCGCACATCCTGACCCGTGATGCTGGACACCACCGCGCCGCGGCGCGGGAAAATCTCCACCAGATGGCGGCGTTGCAAAATCAATAAAGCTTCGCGCACGGACCCGCGGCTGACTTCCAGCTCCGACGCAATGCGCAATTCCTGAATGCGCTCCCCTGCTTGCATCGTGCCTTGTATGATTTGTTTGCCCAGGTATTGGGCGATTTGTTCGGTCAGTGAGTCGTTCGCTTTGAACGTCATCTTGCTCTCCGGAATAGAATATTATTATTTTCCTATGTTTGATATGCGAGGGCAATCAAACTGCAATGTTTGTCTGGCAGTAGTTTGTCCGACAGATTGTTGTTATCAAAACATTATCAGTGGTTTTGAGGCCAACTGTTGTCAACTTGCCGCACTAGACAAGCATTACTGAGGTTTTGCTTGCGCATTCATCATATCAATCATACGATTAAAACGCTTGTTTGAAATCGCTGACACGAGAGGGGCTATCAGAATAAGCGAGAGGCGTCGGAGAGGTATTTCCGCCGTCTCGCGGACTCGGCCGGCGGCCGGCCCGCGCGGGGAAAGCAGCCTAGCAGGCGACGAGCGGCGCAAGCCTAATGTCGCCGCAAGCGGGCCGTCCCGCGAGGGCGTTGAAGCCGGCGCGGCGTTCGCGAACTTTAGCGGGTTGTGTCCGGTGTGGAACCGGGAGTGTGATTCAGGCCTTCGCCTTTGGCGAAGGCCTTTTTTCTTGCCGCCTATTCCGGGCGACGGCAGGCCATCAGATAGTTGACGGCGGTATCTTCGCCCAGCGAGTAGATGCGGGCCAGCGGGTTGTAGCTCATGCCGCGGACCGCGTCCATATCCAGACCGGCGTTGCGGGCCATGCGCGATAACTCCGAGGGCTTGAGGAAGCGCGCGTACTCATGGGTGCCGCGAGGCAGCATGTTCAGCACGTATTCGGCGCCGACCACCGCCAGCAGGTAGGATTTGGCATTGCGGTTGAGCGTGGAGAAGAACACCCAGCCGCCGGGTTTGACCAGGCTGGCGCAGCTGCGCACCACGCTTTGAGGGTCCGGCACGTGCTCCAGCATTTCCATGCAGGTGACCACGTCGAAGCTTGCCGGGGCTTCCTCCGCCAGTTCCTCTACCGCCACGCAGCGGTAATCCACCGCCACGCCGGACTCCAGGCTGTGTAGTTGGGCCACTTTCAGCGACTTTTTGGCTAGGTCTATGCCGGTGACGGCGGCGCCGCGCGCGGCCATGCTCTCCGCCAGGATGCCGCCGCCGCAACCCACGTCCAGCACTTGCTTGCCGGCAATGGCCGCGCGTTCGTCGATGAAGCCCAAGCGCAGCGGGTTGATTTCATGCAGCGGCTTGAATTCGCCGCTCATGTCCCACCATTTGTGCGCCAGTTGGCTGAATTTGTCGATTTCGGTTTCGTCTACATTGATCATGATTATTTCGCCAGGATGCGATGACGCCAGTCTTCGGCGCGAGCCTTGAGCGCGGCTTCGTCCAGGGTCTTGAGTTGGCGTTGCTCCAAAAGAGCCTGACCTTTGACCCAGACGTGGCTGACTTGTTCGCGGCCAGCCGCGTAGACCACATGGGAGATTGGATCGAAGGCCGGGGCGGTTTCGATGGCGGAGAGGTCGATGGCGATCAGGTCGGCCTGTTTGCCGGCCTTGATCGAGCCAACCTTGTCTGCGATGCCCAGCGCGCGAGCGCCGTTGAGCGTGGCCATGCGGATGGCCGCGGCGGCCGGCACCGAGGTGGGGTCCAGGGTGCCCACTTTGGCCAGCAGCGCCGCCAGCCGGGTTTCCGCCAGCATGTCCAGCTTGTTGTTGGAGGCGGCGCCGTCGGTGCCTATGCCCACGGCGATGCCTGCCTGCAGCATTTTGGGAATGGGGGCGATGCCGGAGGCAAGTTTCATATTGGACGAGGGATTGTGCGCTACCGACACACCGTGCTTGGCGGCGATTTCAATTTCCTCGTTGTTCAAATGCACCATATGGGCGGCGATCAGACGCGGGGACAGCAAGCCCAATTGTTGCAGGCGGGCCAGCGGGCGCTGGTGGTGTTCCTTGACGCTGTTGTTCACCTCGTCCGCGGTTTCGTGGATGTGGCAGTGGATCAACATGTCTTCTTGCTCGGCCAGCGTCACCACTTTGGCGAAGGTGTCGTCCGACACCGTATAAGGCGCGTGCGGCGCCAGCGTGAAGGTGATCAGTTCTTCTCCCAGGAACTGGCGACGTTCGGCCAGCGATTTGCTGATGTAGTCGTCGGCGTTGCTGGCGTAGTTGGTGGGGAACTCCAGGATGGAACAGCCCACGAAGGTGCGCATGCCGGAGGCCAGGCCGGCGCGAGCCATTGCGCCGTGATAGAAATACATGTCGTTGATGGTGGTGGTGCCGCCGCGGATCATTTCCCCCATTGCCAGCAGCGCGCCGTCAAACACGAAGTCGTCGCGGACATGTTTGCCTTCGGCCGGCCAGATATGGTTGGTCAGCCAATCCATCAGCGCTTTGTCGTCGGCCAGGCCGCGCAAGAGCGTCATCGCGGAGTGGCCGTGAAGATTGATCAGGCCGGGCATCAGTACGTGGTTGGGTAATTCCACGCGTTGATCCGCCTCCAGCGCGCCGGCTTGGTCGGCTGGAATAATCGCGGCAATCCTGCCATTCTTCAAAGCAATGGCGTGGTTTTCCAGGATTTCACCGTCTTCCTCTACGGTAATGATCCAGCGGGCGGTGATAACTTTGTCATAACGGGACTGGGACATGGGGCAATCCTGGCGCGATTTTGAAGTGACGTGGATTGTAGGCCGAGGCTAAATTCAAGGCAATGACGGAGCGTGGGAAGCGGCGCCGGAGCGTGCCTGCGGAAGGCTTGCCGGATCCGAACTTGACAAGGCGATGACTAGTGAATATTCCAGCATTTTGCCGGGATTATCCGGTGTATACTTTTGAAAATATGAACAACTGACGCATGGGCTCAATTGCCTGCGGCTAATGGCGAGCGATAATAAACGCAAACATGGCACACCACGCTGACGATAAATCCACAGCCAGTACCGGCCTATCCCTTAGGGCTGTCTTTCTCATCGCCGTAGTGCTCGGCTTGCTGATTCCCGCGTCCATCATCAGTTATCTGAGCTTCAATATTCAAAGGGATGCACTGACCGCCCAGCTGGAAACCGATCAAAAACGCCTGCTGGACATTGTGGCCCTAGGTATGCAGGAGCCTTTGTGGAACCTGAGCCGCCAGGCGGGCAATCCCTTGATCGCTTCGGTGATGGAAGACGCGCGGGTGGTTTCCATCCGCGTCACAGATACCCAGTCCAATCAGATATTCTTGTCCTCGGTACGCGCGGAGCGCCGCATCGGCAGCGTGTCCTTCGTGGAAAAACCAGTGATTTATCGCGGCGAGGAAATCGGCCAGGTGACGCTGGAATTCGATAATGAGCATCTCGCCATCGCTCTCAATAACCAGATCAAGAACATCCTGATGATTCTGGCGGCGCAACTGGTGTTGTCCATCCTGCTGATCATGAGCATTTTGCATTCGCGTTTCCTCAGCCCGATGAAGGCGCTGACCGAGCAGGCGCGTTTGCTGGCCGAGCTCAAGCTGGACCGGCCGTTCGAATGGCAGCGCCGAGATGAGATCGGCCATCTCGGAAAGCATTTGGAATGGACTCGAGCCGAGCTTAAGCGCTTGCTGGACGAGCTGCGCGCCAAGACGCTGGCGCTGGAGGCGGATATTTCCCGGCGCCGCGAGGTGGAGGACGCGCTGCGCCGCTCCGAGAACAAATACCGCGAGTTGTTTTGGTCCAACCTCGACGGTATCGTGATCAGCTCACTGGACGGCCAGGTGATAGACGCCAACCCCGCCTTCCTCAACCTGATGTGTTACAGCCTGGATCAGCTCAAACTGCAGAATTTCTGGACTTTGGTGGGGCCGGAGAGCGAGGCGCTGGAGCGCTTCAATCTGGACAACAAGGTGCTGCGTTTCGGCTATTGCGACGAGTTCGAGGCCACCTATATCAACCGCTTCGGCAATCCGGTGCCGGTCAGCGTCAAGACCGTGGCGATGCGCGACGCCTTCGGCCGCATCAACGCGGTATGGCGCATGGTGCGAGACATCTCCGAGAAACGCGCGGCGGAGGAGAGGGTGCAACTGGCGGCCAAGGTGTTCGAGAACACCGTGGAAGGCATCATGATCACCGACGCGGACAAGCGCATTCGCAGCGTCAACCGCGCCTTCACCGAAATCACCGGCTACACCCAGCATGAAGTGCTGGGCCAGAAGACCAGCGTGCTGTCCTCCGGCCGCCACGACCAGCCGTTCTACGAGCAGATGTGGCAGTCCATCGCCGACCACGGCTCCTGGCAGGGCGAATTGTGGAATCGGCGCAAGAACGGGGAGGTGTTCCCGGAATGGCTGGCGATCAACGCGGTGCGCAACAGCCTGGGTGAAATCACCCACTATGTGGCGATTTTCAGCGACTTGACTGAACGCAAGGCGGCTGATGAGCGCATTCAGTTCCTCGCGCATTTCGATGTATTGACCAGCCTGCCCAACCGCGTGCACATGCAGGACCGGGTGGAGCTGGCGATCCACAATGCCGGCCGCGACAATGAGCGGCTGGCGCTGTTGCTGCTGGACCTGGACCGCTTCAAGACCGTGAACGAATCGCTGGGCCATACTGCCGGCGACACCCTGCTACAGGTGGCGGCGGACCGCATCAAGGGCGTGCTGGGGCCGGGAGAGATGCTGGCGCGTCAGGGCGGCGACGAATTCATCGTCTTGCTGCCGGTGATTTCCGATCCCGGCGAAGCGGCGCTGGCGGCGGAGCGCATCCGCGATGCTTTCTCCGCCTCGATAGAACTGCACAACCATGTGATCACCATCACGCCGTCGATAGGCATTAGCGTTTACCCGGACGATGGCCGCGACTACGAAACTTTGGTGCGCAATGCCGACGCGGCGATGTACCACGCTAAATCTTCGGGCCGCAACAGTTACAAGTTCTACACTGCCGATCTCAACGCCCGCGCTCGCGAAATCCTGGCGATCGAAAGCCAGCTGCGTTTTGCGCTGGAGCGCGAGGAGTTCGTGCTGCATTACCAGCCGCAGGTGGAAATGGCCAGCGGACGCATCATCGGCGCGGAGGCGCTGATTCGCTGGAATCACCCATCACTGGGCGTGCTGGGGCCGGTGCGCTTCATCGAAGTGGCGGAAGAACGCGGCTTCATCGTTCAGATCGGCAACTGGGTGATAGGCGAGGCTACGCGCCAGTTGGCCGCCTGGCGCAGCCAGGGCCTGCCGGAATTGACTCTGGCCATCAATCTGTCCGCCTTGCAGTTCCGCCAGTCCGATCTGGCCGAGCAGATCACCTCGGCGCTCGCCGCCAACGGCCTGCCCGGCCATGCGCTGGACATCGAGGTGACCGAGAGCGTGGTGATGGAGGATGCGATGGCCACCATCCAGGCCATCGACAATATGAAGAATATGGGGTTGAAGCTGTCCATCGACGACTTCGGCACCGGCTATTCCAGCCTGTCCTACCTGAAGCGCTTCAAAGCGGACAAGCTGAAGATCGACCGCTCCTTCGTGCGCGACATTCCGCACGACGCCGACGACACCGCCATTGCCCGCGCCATTATCAATATGGCCAAGAACCTGAATATGAAGGTGGTGGCTGAAGGGGTGGAGACGATAGAGCAATGGCACTTCCTGCAACGCGAGGGCTGCGAGTACGTGCAAGGCTACTTGATCGCCCGGCCGCTACCGGCGGACGAGTTCGTCAAACTGCTGGCTCAGGACTGCCTGTTGCCGCAGGAATGAGCTGACCCAAGGCTGGGCGGGAGTGCGCTGATGACTTTCAGGATTGGCGACGATGCGGTGGATATCGGCAAGGAAGTGTTGTCGCGCAGCCTGGACTTCGTGCCTATTCCCATCCTGATTTCTGAGTCTGGCACCAAGCTGGACCAGCCCGGCCAGCGCATCCATCGATACCTCAACCGAGCGTTCCTGCAACAGATAGGTTACACGCTGGAGCAGATGCCGGACATGGAGGCCTGGTTCCGTTTGGCTTATCCCGATCCGGCTTACCGCTTGGAGGTGGAGCAGAGCTGGTTGCAGGCGGTGAAGGACAGTCTGGCGCTGGGCCGCAACCTGGCGGAGATGACGGTGCATGTGTGCTGCGCCGATGGCCGGATGCGTTGGTTCATCGTCACCGCGCAACTGCACGCCGACCTGCTGCCTAATTGGCACATCGTCACCTTTCGCGACGTGGACGAACTCAAGTGCATGATGGACGATAACGCGCGTCTGTCGCGCACGGATTTTCTCACCGGATTGATCAATCGCCGCGAGGCGGTGCGCCAGTTGGAGTCCGCCTGGCTCCAATGGCTGCAGACGCGTCGGCCGTTCGCCGTGCTGCTGTGCGATATCGATCACTTTAAGCTGGTGAACGACCGTTTTGGCCATGACGGCGGCGACTATGTGCTGGTGGAAGCAACGCGTTTGTTGCGTGAGGCGTTTCCGGACTTGATCTGTTCGCGCTGGGGCGGGGAGGAGTTCCTGCTGTTGGCCCCGGACGCCGACCATGCCAAGGCGGCGGCGCTGGCGGAGCGTGTCCGGCAGCGGCTCGCCTGCGCCAATCTGCTGTGGCAGCAACAGCCAGTGCCATTGACGTTGAGCATAGGCCATGTCTGTGTAAAGCCGGGTCTGGAAGTGGAAGCTTTGCTCCAGCGCGCAGATGTCGCCTTGTATCGGGCCAAGGCGGCCGGGCGCAATTGTTGCCGGGAGGGATGATGCCGGCGGGCTGTCAGTGAGCGGCTGTCGTGGGGCTGGCCATGGCCTGTCTCAAGTAGTCGATGAACACTCGCAGTTTTGCCGGCTGATGCAGGTGGTGGGGATAGTACAGGTAAAAGGCCTCCGCAGGCGGCATCCAAGCCTCCAACACGCTCACCAGACTTCCGTCGGCCAGATGAGGCGCCGCCATCGCTTGCGGCAAATAAACGAGACCGAGACCGCCCAGCGCGACGTGCAGCGCCGCCGCGGTGTCGTTGGCGGTTAGCGGGCCTTGCACCGAGACTTCGAATGGCCGCCCTGCGTCGACGAATTGCCAGCGGTAGATCTGGCCGCTGCTGGCGAAGCGATAGCGCAGGCAATCATGTTGTCGTAACTGGGACGGATGCTCGGGCGTGCCGCGCGCCTGCAGGTAGCCAGCGCTTGCCGCCACGCAGAAGCGGAGCGGAGCGCTGACCGCCACCGCCTGCATGTCTTGTTGCAGGCTCTCGCCAAAGCGCAGGCCGGCATCCAGGCCCCGCTCCACGATATCCACCAATTGATTGTTCACGTCCAGCTCCAGCCGCAGCTGCGGGTGCGCGCGCATGAAGCCGGGCAACAGCGGATACAGCAGCAGGCTGGCGGCGGTGTGAGGCAAGGTCAGTTTCAGCGTGCCGCTGACCTGTCCTTGCCACTGGCGGGTGTCGTCCAGCGCGCTATCCAGCTGTTCCAGCAGCGGCGTTATCCGCGCCAGCAGCGCTTGGCCTGCCTCGGTGAGCCCAACCTTGCGGGTGGTGCGATTCAATAGGCGCACGCCCAATTGGGCCTCCAACTGACGCAGAGTCTGGCTGAGGGCCGAGGGCGTGATTTCTTGCTGGGCGGCTGCGCGGGTGAAGCTGCCGTGCCGGGCTATCAAGCGGAAAGCTTGCAGCGCATGCAGGGAGTTTTGCGTCATTGTGAAGTTTTTCTACGTAATACATGTAGATTAAGCCTATTTTTCCGGTGATGGCAAGCGCATATGCTTCAGGCATCTCAACCGATCACGAAAGATGGCAGACATGAAGCAACGAACCCTGGGCCGTAATGGTCCTTCCGTTTCCACGCTGGGCTTGGGTTGCATGGGCATGAGTGCTTTTTACGGCGCGCATGACGATGCGGAATCGCTGCGCACGCTGAATCACGCGCTTGATCGCGGTGTCAATCTGCTGGACACCGCCGATATGTATGGCCCCTATCGCAATGAGGAATTATTGGCGCAAGTGTTGAAGTCGCGCCGTCAGGAGGTGGTGTTGGCCACCAAGTTCGGCATCGTGATGGACCCAGCCAATCCGGCCGCGCGCGGTGTCAACGGCCGGCCCGAGTACGTGCGCAGCAGCTGCGAGGGTAGTCTCAAGCGCTTGGGCGTCGACGTCATCGACCTTTACTACCTGCACCGCGTGGACCCGCAAGTGCCGATCGAAGAAACGGTGGGCGCGATGGCGGAGCTGGTGTGCGCCGGAAAGGTGCGTTATCTGGGCTTGTCCGAAGCCGCGCCCGAGACTCTGCGTCGCGCGCACGCCGTCCACCCCATCCATGCGCTGCAAAGCGAATACTCCTTGTGGACGCGGGATCCGGAACAAGAGGCGCTGGCCTTGTGCCGGGAACTGGGCGTCGGTTTCGTCGCCTACAGCCCGCTGGGCCGCGGCTTTCTGACCGGGGCGATCCGCAGCCCGGACGATTTCGACTCCGATGACTACCGGCGCGCCAATCCGCGCTTCCTCGGCGAGGATTTCCAACGCAACCTGGCGCTGGTAGACCGGGTGAAGGCCTTGGCCGAGGCCAAGGGCTGCTCGCCGGCGCAATTGGCGCTGGCCTGGGTGCTGGCGCGCGGCGATCACATCGTCGCCATTCCCGGCGCGCGCCGCATCCGCAATCTGGACGACAACCTGGGCGCGCTGGCGGTGGAGCTGAGCGCGGCGGAGCGGGCGGAGATCGACGCGCTGTTTCCACCGGAGGCGGTCAGCGGCCTGCGCTACGCGGCCGAAGTGATGGCGACGGTGCAGCGCTGAGCGGGGCCCTAGCGGTCTCGCCGCCAGTCGCGGCGGTCGCGCTCATGGCCGCGGCCATGGTCGTGATCGTCGCCGCCGCGCCACTCGCGCCGATCATGTTCGCGCCAGTGCTCATGGCCGTGCCGGACCTGCTGGTAACGCGGCACATAGACTTGGCGGTACCACTCGTCGCGGACGAAGTAGACCGGGCGGCCGCAGGCGCCGTAGCGGCCGCAGTAGCGACGCCAATCCTTCATGTGACCGGGCGGCACCCGCAGATACATCGGCGCCGCCGATACCGGAGCGGGCTGGATGAGCACCGGTTGCGGATAGATCAGTTGCGGCGGCGGGAAGCCGCCAAGGGTGAGTTGGCCGTAGAAACCGGGCTGGCCGATGGCGATGGAGACGCCGGCCTGGGCCGGCATGGCGCAGAACCATGCCGAGGCGGTCAGCGCGGCGAATGCGAATAGGCGTTTCATGGCGAATGTCCTTCTGGTCGTACAAGCGAGTGTTGTACTGCCAATATCGTCCGGGACTATTGCGCATGCGCGAAGTTGCACGGCGGAATGATGTCTAATGTTGGCGGCAAAGGGGTTTGGCAAACAAAAGCAAAACTTTCCGGCCGCTCAGCCCTGGACCGGGTCGCAGACGAAATCCGCGTGGTTGATCTGGCTGAGCGCCGGGTTGACGTCGAAGATTCTGCCGCTCACCTCGCTTACGCCCAAGGCCTTCAATCTGGCGCTATGCATGCGCAAATAGGCTTGCGCGCTTTCCTCGTCGGCGAACAGATAAACGCCGCCGGCTTCTTGCCGGTGCGGATTCTCCGTCCATATCTTCCAGATGAAGCCGGGTTCCTGATTGATGGAGGCCGCCAGCGCTTGCAGTTGCGCGCTCATGTCGTCGCCGAAGGGGCCGGGGTAGTCGAAGTGGACTTGCAGCAGTTTGGGCATGAAAGCGTTTCCTTGGGGATGAAGAACCCTATGGGGAGCGGGCCTGCACGGCTTGCGACGCCGGGCAGGGCGCCGCGTCGCGCATCGCCATGATACTCGCCTGGCGCGGGCGCGCTCTGGCCGAGATCAAGCAAGCGAGGGGGACAGGGGGGCGGCCCGATCAGAATCGGCAGCGCTGTGGGCGGGGCTGGTTCGAAACGCGGCTTCGGCCTTGGCGCGGCCTTGAACGAGCGCGAATGAAAAAGCCGCTCGCGGTTGGCGAGCGGCTTCATCGTGCCGGAGGCGGGAGGCGCTTATTCCGGACGCATTTGCGGGAACAGGATGACGTCGCGGATGGACGGCGCGTCGGTCAGCAGCATCACCAGGCGGTCGATGCCGATGCCGCAACCGCCGGTCGGCGGCAGGCCGTATTCCATCGCGCGGATGTAGTCGGCGTCGTAATGCATCGCTTCGTCGTCGCCGGCGTCCTTTTGCGCCACTTGGGACAGGAAGCGCGCGGCTTGGTCTTCCGGGTCGTTCAACTCGGAGTAGCCGTTGGCGTGTTCGCGGCCGACGATGAACAGTTCGAAACGCTCGGTCAGGCCCGGCTTGCTGTCGGAGCCGCGCGCCAGCGGGGACACTTCCACCGGGTAGTCGATGATGAAGGTCGGGTTCCACAACAGGCTTTCGGCACATTCCTCAAACAGCGCCAGTTGCAGGCTGCCCAGGCCCGGCGCGGGAGGAAGCTTGCCGCCCAGGCGCTTGATCTCGCTGGCCACCCAGGCCGCGTCGGCCAGTTGAGCGTCGGTGTACTGCGGGTTGTAGTGCTTGATCGCGCCGACGATGGTGAAGCGGTCGAAAGGCTTGCCCAGATCCACTTCCTTGCCTTGATAGCTGACGGTGGTGGAACCGCAGGACACCAGCGCGCATTCGCGGATGATGGTCTCTGTCATCTCCATCATGCGCTGATAATCGCTATAGGCCTCGTAGAACTCGATCATGGTGAACTCGGGGTTATGGCGGGTGCTCATCCCCTCGTTGCGGAAGTTGCGGTTGATTTCAAACACGCGTTCCAGGCCGCCCACCACCAGGCGCTTCAGATACAGCTCAGGCGCGATGCGCAGGTACAAGGGCATGTCCAGCGCATTGTGGTGGGTGACGAAAGGCTTGGCCGCGGCGCCGCCCGGAATCGGGTGCATCATCGGGGTTTCCACTTCCAGATAGCCTTCGCCCACCATCACGTCGCGAACCTTCTGGATGATCTTGGAACGCTTGATGAAGGTCTGGCGGCTGTCTTCGTTCATGATCAGGTCGGCGTAGCGCTGACGGTACTTGGTTTCCTGATCGGTGATGCCGTGGAATTTCTCCGGCAGCGGGCGGATGTTCTTGGACAGCAGGCGCACTTCGCTGGCTTGTACCGTCAGTTCGCCGGTCTTGGTCTTGAACAGGGTGCCTTTGACAGCGACGATATCGCCCAAGTCCCAGTGCTTGAACTCGGCGTGCAGTCCTTCGCCCACGCCGTCATTGGAGATGTAGGCCTGAATGCGGCCGCTGCCGTCTTGCAGCGTGGCGAAGCTGGCCTTGCCCATCACACGTTTCAACATCATGCGGCCGGCGACGGCAACCTCGATCTTTTCGGCTTCCAGCGCTTCTTTTTCCTTGCCGGCGTGAGTGTCCTGCAGGACTTGCGCGAAGTGGCTGCGCTTGAAGTCGTTGGGGAAGGCGATACGCTGTTCGCGGATGCTTTTCAGCTTTTGACGGCGTTCCGCCATGATCTGGTTTTCGTCCTGGCTAGGCGATGTTTGCTCGTGTTCAGACATGTTCACTCCGTAATTCAATGCAATGGCTGTTGGCCGCCGCTCGGGCGACGACCGGGTTAAGCGAGTTTAGGCTCAGACGCCTTGTTTCAGGCTGGCCTCGATGAAGCCGTCCAGGTCGCCGTCCATGACGCCCTTGATATTGCCCACTTCGTAGCTGGTGCGCAGGTCCTTGATTCGGGACTGGTCGAAGACGTAGGAGCGGATCTGATGGCCCCAGCCCACATCGGTCTTGGTGTCTTCCAGCGCCTGCTTGGCCTCGTTGCGCTTTTTCAGTTCCAGTTCGTACAGCTTGGCGCGCAGCATTTGCATCGCTTCGTCGCGGTTGCGGTGCTGGGAG
Source organism: Chromobacterium haemolyticum (assembly GCF_009936155.1). Taxonomy (NCBI): domain Bacteria; kingdom Pseudomonadati; phylum Pseudomonadota; class Betaproteobacteria; order Neisseriales; family Chromobacteriaceae; genus Chromobacterium; species Chromobacterium haemolyticum. The sequence goes on from NZ_AP019312.1 coordinate 839,812, forward strand.
CGGTCGTTCTGGCACTGCACCACGATCCCGGTGGGATTGTGGGTGATGCGCACGGCGGAGTCGGTCTTGTTGATGTGCTGACCGCCGGCGCCGGAGGCGCGGTAGGTGTCGACGCGCAAATCGGCCGGATTGATGTCGATCTCGAAGCTGTCGTCCACTTCCGGGTAGACGAAGACGGAGGAGAACGAAGTGTGGCGACGCGCGTTGGAGTCAAACGGGGACACTCGTACCAGGCGGTGCACGCCGACTTCGGAGCGCAGCAAGCCGTAGGCGTATTCACCGCTGATCTTCAGTGTGGCGCTGGTGATGCCGGCCACTTCGCCTTCGGATTCTTCCAGCACTTCCACGCTGAAGCCCTTGCGTTCGGCGTAGCGGATATACATGCGCAGCAGCATGCCGGCCCAGTCCTGAGCCTCGGTGCCGCCGGCGCCGGCCTGGATATCCAGGAAGCAGTTGTTCGGGTCCATCGGGTCGTGGAACATCCGGCGGAATTCCAGCTGCGCGAGCTTGGCTTCGGCTGTGTCCAGATCGGCCTGTACGGCCAGGATGGTGTCGTCGTCGTTTTCGGCGCGGCCCATCTCGAACAGTTCGGCGCTGTCGCTGACCATGGCGCTGATCTCGTCGATCACCAGCACCACGTCTTCCAACTGTTTGCGCTCGCGGCCCAGTTCCTGAGCGCGCTTGGGGTCGTTCCAGATATCCGGGTCTTCGGTCAGGCGGGATACTTCTTCCAGACGGTCTTTTTTACCGTCGTAGTCAAAGATACCCCCGGATATCGGCGCCACGGGTGGCCAGGTCGTCGATCTTGGCCGCGATTTGGTTCAGTACTTCGACTTCAATCATGCTCAACTCCAAATGGCAGTCTGTTAAATATAGGCAGTCGGGAAATCGGGTCTTGATCAAAGACAAAAAAGCGCACCGTAAGGTGCGCTTTTGCTGAAAAGACTTGGGATGGATCAGCCAAACAGGTGAGCGATGGCGGCGCGCTCTTCTTCCAGTTCGGCCAGGGTGAAGTTCATCCGCTCGCGGCTGAACTCGTCGATTTCCAGACCTTGCACAATCTTGTATTCGCCATTTTCGCATACAACCGGGAAGCCGTACATCACGCCTTCCGGGATGCCGTAGGAGCCGTCGGACGGAATGCCCATGGTCACCCACTTGCCGTTGCTGCCCAGCACCCAGTCATGGACGTGGTCGATGGCGGCATTGGCTGCGGAAGCGGCGGAGGAGAGGCCGCGCGCTTCAATGATGGCGGCGCCGCGTTTGCCCACGGTGGGCAGGAATACGTCGCGGTTCCAGGCTTCGTCGTTGATCATGGCCTTGACCGGCTGGCCGGCGATGCTGGCGAAGCGGTAGTCGGCGTACATGGTCGGCGAGTGGTTGCCCCATACCGCCAGCTTCTCGATGGCGGCCACCGGCTTGCCGGTTTTGGCGGCGATCTGGGACAGCGCGCGGTTGTGGTCAAGACGCAACATGGCGGTGAAGTTTTTCGGATTCAGATCCGGAGCGGACTTCATCGCGATCCAGGCGTTGGTGTTGGCCGGGTTGCCCACCACCAGCACTTTCACGTCGCGAGCGGCGTGGTCGTTCAGCGCCTTGCCCTGCACCGTGAAGATGGCGCCGTTGGCTTCCAGCAGATCCTTGCGCTCCATGCCCTTGCTGCGCGGGCGGGCGCCTACCAGCAGCGCGACCTTGACGTCCTTGAAGGCCACGTTCGGATCGTCGGTGGCGACCATGCCGGCCAGCAGGGGGAAGGCGCAGTCTTCCAATTCCATCATCACGCCCTTGAGGGCGGTTTGAGCTTGCGGCAGGTCCAGCAGTTGCAGGATGACCGGTTGATCCTTGCCGAGCATTTCGCCGCTGGCAATGCGGAACAGCAGACTGTAGCCGATTTGGCCGGCTGCGCCGGTGACGGCGACGCGAACGGGAGCTTTCATTGGCGGACTCTCCTTTGATGTATCCGATAATGACGATATGCAGATGTTGCTCTGCAGCATTGAATGCTTTTGTGCGGCTGAGTGTAACACGGAGTATAGCCAATGTGGGGGTGGAATCCTCATCAGAAAAGCTGATAGGGGCGGCAAAGTCTTATGTCTTATATAAGACTTGTCTTTACGCTTGATTTGTTTGGTGATACAACAGAGAACATGACAGATCGACCGCTGCGTAGACAGCCGCTGTACAGCCAGATCAAGCAGCAGTTGCTGCGACGGATCGGCGATGGCGAGTGGCAGGAAAACGATGCCTTGCCCAGTGAATGGGATTTGGCGGACGAGCTGGGCGCAAGCCAGGGCACGGTGCGCAAGGCTTTGAGCGAACTGGTGGCCGATGGTCTTTTGTATCGCGCGCAGGGCAGGGGCACTTTCGTGGCGCCGGCGCCCAGCGAATGGGGCGAAGGCCTGCTGTTGACGCCGGGGCTGTTCAACGAGCAGCCGGACGATCTGGCGAGGGAGTTCCTCGGTATTTCGCGAGGCAACGCCAGCGATGACATGGCCGCGGCATTGCAATTGCGGCGCGCTGCGCCTTTATTGAGAGTTCGGCAGTTGTGGCGCTGGCACGGCATCCCGGTCGCGGTGGATGAGGCCTTCTTGCCGGCCGACGAGTTTGAGGGGCTGGACGCGCGCTGGCTGCGCGGTTCGTCCGGGGTGTATCAGGCGCTGCAGCAGCGCTTCGGCATCCGTTTGAAAGTATTGTGCGAGCAGTTCCGCGCGCTGATGCTGCCGCGCGAGGAAAGCGCGTTGCTCGGCGTCACCGGCATGGTGGCCGAGGCGCCGGCCTTGAGCCTGATACGGATTTCAGGCTCGATGGAGGGCGTGCCGCTGGAGTGGCGGCAGCGTTACTGTTTGACGCACAACTGGGCTTATACCGCCCGCCGGGCTTGACGCGGCGGGCTTTTGACGTGACGTGGACGGCTGGGCCGGCGGCGAAAGGCAGGCCGCGGCCAGCCAGTTTTGCTAGAATCCCCGGGTCATATTGCACCGCGATATTCCTGGTGCGGCATGAGCGGTAATGACGGGCATCCAGCCATAACAAAAACGGAGCCCTTCAGGCGGGCGGCCTCGTAGCGGGTCGTCTGTTGTGTAACCTCTTGGTTCTAAAAACATCCAAGGAAGCCATATGCAGAAGCAACGACCAAAGCACCTGGATCTGGCCAAGATCAGATTGCCGATTCCCGGCATCGTCTCGATCTTGCACCGGATCAGCGGTGTTGCGCTGTTCTTTTCTCTCCCACTGTTGATTTACCTGTTGCACGGTTCGCTGAGTTCGGCCGAATCTTTCGAAACCTACCGCGCCGTGGTGGGCAACCCGCTGATGAAGCTGGTGTTGCTCGGCCTGTTGTGGGCGTATATGCACCATTTCTGTGCCGGTATCCGTTTCCTCTTCCTCGATATTCATAAAGGTCTTGAACTGCAGACCGCCCGCGCCACCGCCAAGACCGTTGTGGCAGTCAGCCTGGCGCTGACCGTGGTTCTGGGAGTTGCTCTATGGTAAACCGCAATGTCGTCGGCGCCGGCTATGGCCTGCGCGATTGGATCATGCAGCGCGTCACCGCGGTGATCATGTTGATCTACACCGTGGCTTTGGCTTTGTTCCTGTTGACCATGCCGTCCGGCTACGAAGGTTGGAAGGCGTTCTTCGGCCAGTTCTGGGTGCAACTGCTGACCCAGGTGAGCTTGATCGCCCTGTTCCTCCACGTATGGGTGGGCATCCGCGATCTGTGGATGGACTATGTGAAGCCGGTGGGCGTTCGCCTGGCGCTGCACGTGTTCACCATCGTTTGGCTGGTTTCCTGTTTTATCTATTCCGTTAAAGTGGTCTGGGGGCTGTAATGGGTATTCCTGTTCGTCATTTCGACGCCGTTATCGTTGGGGCAGGCGGAGCAGGCATGCGCGCGGCCTTGCAATTGTCCGAGGCCGGCCTGAAGACAGCTGTGCTGTCCAAGGTATTCCCGACCCGCTCCCACACCGTTGCCGCCCAAGGCGGCGTGTCCGCTTCGCTCGGCAATTCCGAGGAAGATCATTGGCACTGGCATATGTACGACACCGTCAAGGGGTCGGACTGGCTGGGCGATCAGGACGCCATCGAATTCATGTGCCGCGAAGCGCCCAAGGTGGTGGTGGAGCTGGAACACTTCGGCATGCCGTTCGACCGCAACGCCGACGGTTCCATCTATCAGCGCCCGTTCGGCGGCCATATGTCGAACTTCGGCGAGAAGCCGGTGCGTCGCGCTTGCGCCGCGGCCGACCGGACCGGCCACGCCATGCTGCACGCGCTGTACCAGCGCAATGTGCGCGCCAACACTCACTTCTTCGTTGAATGGATGGCGCTGGACCTGATCCGCGATGCCAACGGCAATGTCCAGGGCGTGATCGCCATGGAAATGGAAACTTCGGAAATCGTCGTGTTCCAGGCCAAGGCCACCCTGTTCGCCACCGGCGGCGCCGGCCGCATCTTCTCCTCGTCCACCAACGCCTTCATCAATACCGGCGACGGCCTGGGCATGGCCGCACGCGCAGGCATTCCGCTGGAAGACATGGAGTTCTGGCAGTTCCACCCGACCGGCGTGGCTGGCGCGGGCGTGTTGATCACCGAAGGCGTGCGCGGCGAAGGCGGCATTCTGCGCAATGCGCAGGGCGAGCGTTTCATGGAACGCTACGCGCCCAACGCCAAGGATCTGGCGTCCCGCGATGTGGTGTCGCGCGCGATGGTGACCGAGATCAACGAAGGCCGCGGCTGTGGCCCGAACAAGGATCACGTGCTGCTGGACATCACTCATCTGGATCCGGAAGTGATCATGTCCAAGCTGCCGGGCATCCGCGAGATCTCGATCAAGTTCGCCGGCGTGGACCCGATCAAGGCCCCGATTCCGGTGGTGCCGACCTGCCATTACCAAATGGGCGGCATTCCCACCAACTACCACGGTGAAGTGGTGGTGCATGGCGAAAAAGTGCAGGGCTTCTATGCCGCGGGCGAATGCGCGTGCGCGTCGGTGCACGGCGCCAACCGCCTGGGCACCAACTCATTGCTGGATTTGCTGGTGTTCGGCAAGAGCTCGGCTAATTCGATGATCGAGTTCATCAAGCAGCAGCCGGAAGATCTGCCGGAGCTGGCGCTGGCGGATGTTGAACGCTCGCTGGCCCGTGTTGAGCGTCTGAACACCCAGACCGGCGGCGTGCAGGTCAACGATGCGCGTGAAGCCATGCAGCGCACCATGCAGGCGCACTGCGGCGTGTTCCGCTTCAAGGACATGCTGGCCGAAGGCGTGGAGAAGATTCTGGAAGTGGAGAAGATGGTGCAGCGCACCGAGATTTCCGACAAGTCCAATGTCTTCAATACCGCCCGTATCGAGGCGCTGGAGCTGGAAAACCTGATCGAAGTGGCCAAGGCCACGATGATCTCGGCCAATGCCCGCACCGAGAGCCGCGGCGCCCATGTGCGCGACGACGCCAAGGACACCGAGGAAACCCCGAACGGCCGCGACGACAAGAACTGGCTGAAGCATACCCTGTGGTATCGCGAAGCCAACCGTCTGGACTACAAGCCGGTCAACCTGAAGCCGCTGTCGGTCGACACGATCGCGCTGAAGACCCGCTCCTACTAAGGGTTCCATCAAGATGACTACCGAAACCGTCAAATTCCGCATCTACCGCTACAATCCGGAAACCGATGCCAAGCCGTACATGCAGGACATCAGCGTGGAGATGAGTTCCACCGAGCACAAGCTGCTGGACGCGCTGGTCAAGCTGAAGGTGAAGGACGACACGCTGAGCTTCCGTCGCTCCTGTCGCGAAGGCGTCTGCGGTTCCGACGCGATGAACATCAACGGCAAGAACGGCCTGGCCTGCCTGACCGACTTCCGCGACCTGAAACAGCCGATCGAGCTGCGTCCGCTGCCGGGTCTGCCGGTGATCCGCGATCTGATCGTGGACATGACTCAGTTCTTCAAGCAGTACCACTCGATCAAGCCCTACGTGATCAACGACACGCCGCCGCCGGAGCGCGAACGCAAGCAGTCGCCGGAAGACCGCAAGGAACTGGACGGCCTGTATGAGTGCATTCTGTGCGCTTGCTGCTCGACGTCCTGCCCGTCCTTCTGGTGGAACCCGGACAAGTTCGTCGGCCCGGCCGGTCTGTTGGCCGCCTACCGCTTCATCGCGGACACGCGCGACGAAGCCACCAAGGAGCGTCTGGACAACCTGGAAGATCCGTACCGCTTGTTCCGTTGCCACACCATCATGAACTGCGTGGACGTGTGTCCCAAGGGCCTGAATCCAACCAAGGCGATTGGCAAGATCAAGGACCTGATGGTCAAGCGTGCAGTATGACCGCCTACGATCCGATTGAACTCAAGCGGATCCGTTGGCGGTCCCGGCGGGGGCTACTGGAGCTGGATCTGGTGTTGGAGAAGTTCTTCGCCGGCCCCTTCGACCAGTTGGCCCCGGCTGAGATTGAGGCTTATAGGCGGTTGCTAGATTTGCCCGATACCGATTTTCTGGATGTCGTCAGCGGCAAGGCCGATCTGGACGATCCTGAAGAGATGGCCATCGTGGCGATTCTCCGCTCGCTCTGACGGCTATGCATCACCCCAATTACAACGACCATAAACCGACTGGGAGTATTGCTGTGGAAACTAATCGCAAAGTAACGCTCACATACAACGAGGGTAAGGAAACTCTGGATTTGCCGGTCCAGAGCGGCACTTTGGGGCCGGATGTCGTAGACATCCGCACCTTCTCCAAAACCGGCATGTTCACGTTCGACCCGGGCTTCCTGGCCACCGCCAGCTGCGAGTCCGGCATCACCTTTATCGACGGCGATCTGGGACAGCTCTACTACCGCGGCTACCCGATCGAGCAACTCGCCGAGAAAAGCGATTATCTTGAAGTCTGCTACCTGCTGTTGAACGGCGAGCTGCCGACCGCGGCGCAGCGCAAGGAATTCGAACGCGGCATCATGCGCCACAATATGCTGCATGATCAGCTGATGAGCCTGTTCAAGGGCTTCCGCCGCGACGCGCATCCGATGGCCGTGATGGTGGGCGTGGTGGGCGCGCTGTCCGCCTTCTACCATGACTCCTTGGACATCTCCAATCCGGAACATCGCCGCATTTCCGCGCATCGCCTGGTGGCCAAGCTGCCGACCATCGCCGCGCAAGCTTACCGCTACAACAAGGGCCTGCCGTTCTCCTACCCGAAAAACGGCCTGACCTACGCGGAAAACTTCCTGCACATGATGTTCTCCACCCCGTGCGAAGAGTACAAGGTGAACCCGGTGCTGGCGCGCGCGCTGGACCGCATCTTCACTCTGCACGCGGACCATGAGCAGAACGCTTCCACCTCCACCGTGCGTCTGGCCGGCTCTTCCGGGGCCAATCCCTTCGCCTGCATCGCCGCCGGCATCGCCTGCCTGTGGGGCCCGTCTCACGGCGGCGCCAACGAAGCCGTGCTGAAGATGCTGGACGAGATCGGCAGCGTGGAAAACGTGGCCGACTTCATGCAGGGCGTGAAGGACAAGCGCTACAAGCTGATGGGCTTTGGCCACCGCGTGTACAAGAACATGGACCCGCGCGCCTCCATCATGAAGCAGACCTGCGACGAAGTGCTGAACGAACTGGGCCTGCACAACGATCCCAAGTTCAAGCTGGCGATGGAGCTGGAAAAGATCGCCTTGTCCGATCCGTACTTCATCGAGCGCAAGCTGTACCCGAACGTGGACTTCTACTCCGGCATCGTGTTGTCGGCGATCGGCATCCCGGTGTCGATGTTCACCCCGATCTTCGCGCTGGCCCGCACCGTGGGCTGGATCGCCCACTGGAGCGAGATGATCTCCGATCCGGCGATGAAGATCGGCCGTCCGCGCCAGTTGTACACCGGCGCTCCCCGCCGCGATTTCACCCCGGTGGAGAAACGCAAGTAAGCAGGAACGAGGGTTGGCTGGAGCAGGGCTTCAGTCAGCCTTTTTTTCCGGCCCGAAGGCGGGCCGGGGCAGGGTCAGAATGTTATGGGAAGCACAACAAGAAAGTTTTTCCGATAGCGTTTTCCCCATGCTGCAACAGGGAGTTCGCGCCAGGGCGTAGCTGGCCGGATTCCGAACAGAAACGACAAAGGGTAGCCCCATGATGCAATCCATGTACAGCCATTCTTACCTGTTCGGTGGGAATGCACCGTTCATCGAGGAGCTGTACGAACAGTACCTCGCTGACGCCAATTCCGTTCCGAATGAGTGGCGCGACTATTTCGACAAGCTGGCGCAAGCGCCGGGCGCTGCCGAACGCGATGTGCCGCACATGCCGATCCAGGAATCCTTCATTCAGCTGGCCAAGAAGCCGGCCGCCGGCCAGCGCGCCAGCAGCGGGGCTGAATGGGACACCATGCAAAAGCAGGTGGGGGTGCTGAAATTGATTTCCGCCTACCGCGTGCTGGGCAGCCGCCAGGCCAACCTGGACCCGCTCAAGCGCATGGATCAGGAACTGGTGCGCGAACTGGATCCGGCTACCCATGGACTGACCGGGGCCGACATGGCTGTGCAATTCAACGCCGGCTCGCTGGTGGGCCCGCAGAAGATGCCGCTGTCCGACATTCTGGCGCGTTTGAAGCAGACCTACTGCGGCAATATCGGCGTCGAGTACATGCACATCACCAAGTCGGATGAAAAGCATTGGGTGCAAAAGCGCTTCGAGGGCGACCTGTCCACGCCGCATTACGACGCGGCCAAGAAGCAGCGCATCCTGAAGCAGATCACCGCCGCCGAGACGCTGGAACGCTATCTGCACACCAAATACGTCGGCCAGAAGCGCTTCTCGCTGGAAGGCGGCGAGTCGGCTATCGCCGCGCTGGACCATCTTATCCAGAACGCCACCGGCCAGGGCGTGCAGGAACTGATCATCGGCATGGCTCACCGCGGCCGTTTGAACGTGCTGGTCAACACCCTGGGCAAGCTGCCGCGCGACCTGTTCGCCGAGTTCGAAGGCAAGGCCGCCCAGCAAATGGCTTCCGGCGACGTGAAGTACCACATGGGCTTCTCGTCGGACATCCCGACCGCCGACGGCCCGATGCATGTGTCGCTGGCCTTCAACCCTTCTCATCTGGAGATCGTCAACCCGGTGGTGGAGGGCTCGGTGCGCGCGCGTCAAGAGCGCCGCAAGGACACGGAACGCAAGACCGCGGTACCGGTATTGATTCACGGCGACTCCGCCTTTGGCGGTCTGGGCGTCAACCAGGGCACTTTCAACCTGTCGCAGACCCGCGGCTACGGCACTGGCGGCACCATCCATATCGTGATCAACAACCAGGTGGGCTTCACCACCTCGGACACCCGCGATATCCGTTCGACGATGTACTGCACCGACGTGGCCAAGATGATCGAAGCGCCGATCTTCCACGTCAACGGCGATGATCCGGAAGCTGTCTGCTATGTGATGCAGGCCGCGCTGGACTACCGGATGACCTTCAAGAAGGACGTGGTCATCGATCTGGTGTGCTATCGCAAGCTGGGCCACAACGAGGGCGACGATCCCTTCCTGACCCAGCCGATGATGTACAAGAAAATCGCCAAGCATCAGGGCGTGCGCGCGATGTACGCCGAGCGTCTGGTGCAGGAAGGCGTGCTGAAGGCGGAAGAAGCCGACGCGCAAATCCAGGCCTACCGCGACGCGCTGGACAAGGGCGAGCACGTAGAGCAGACCGCGCTGACCAACTACAAGCGCGAGCACGCGCTGGACTTCAGCCAGTACCTCGGCACCCACTGGGCGCACCCGACCGACACCTCCTTGCCGCAGGCCGACATCCAGCGCCTGACCGACAAGTTCACCTCGCTGCCGGAGGGCTTCAAGCTGCACCCGACGGTGCAGAAGGTGCTGGCCGCGCGCAAGGCGATGGCCGCCGGCGAGCAGAACGCGGACTGGGGCATGGCAGAGACCTTGGCTTACGCCAGCCTGGTGACCAACGGTTTCGGCGTGCGCCTGTCCGGTGAAGACTCCGGCCGTGGCACTTTCTCCCACCGCCATTCGGTGTTGCACGACCAGAACCGTGAGAGCTGGGACCAGGGCAGCTATGTGCCGCTGCGCAATATGTCCGACAACCAGGCTGATTTTCTGGTGATCGACTCCATCCTGAACGAAGAAGCGGTGCTGGCCTATGAATACGGTTATGCCTGTTCCGCTCCGGATCAGTTGGTGATTTGGGAGGCTCAGTTCGGCGACTTCGCCAACGGCGCCCAGGTGGCCATCGACCAGTTCATTTCCTCCGGCGAGACCAAGTGGGGCCGTCTGTGCGGCCTGACCACCATCCTGCCGCATGGCTACGACGGCCAGGGCCCGGAGCACTCGTCCGCGCGCCTGGAGCGTTGGCTGCAACTGTGCGCCGAGCACAATATGCAAGTGGTGATGCCGTCCGAAGCTTCGCAGATGTTCCACATGCTGCGTCGTCAGGTGCTGCGTCCGTACCGCAAGCCGCTGGTGATCTTCCTGTCCAAGCGCCTGCTGCGCTTCAAGGATTCGATGAGCCCGATCGAAGCGTTCACCAGCGGAAGTTTCCGCCCGGTGATCGGCGACTCGGTGGTGCAGGACGCCAAGAAGGTCAAGCGCGTGTTGCTGTGCGCCGGCCAGGTGTATTACGACCTTGCCGCCGCCCGCAAGGAGCGCGGCCTGGACGACGATATCGCCATCGTCCGCATCGAGCAGCTGTACCCGTTCCCGACCGAGCAGGTGGCCGCTGAGCTGGCGCGCTTCCCGCAGGCTCGCGAAGTGATGTGGGTGCAGGAAGAGCCGCGCAACCAAGGCGCGTGGTACCAGATCCGTCACCGCCTGGAAGGCCTGCTGGGGGCCAAGCAGTCCTTGTCGTTCGCCGGCCGTCCGTCGTCCGCTTCCCCGGCCGTAGGCTATATGAGCAAACACGTCGCCCAACTCAAGGCTTTCGTTGAAGAAGCCATGTCGGTCGCCAAATAACCACTGAATGAGTTCGAGGCAGCCGGAGGGCTGCCTCTACATGGAGAAGAACATGCTGATTGAAGTCACCGTCCCGCAACTGCCCGAGTCCGTATCCGAAGCCACGCTGATGAGCTGGCACAAGAAGGTTGGCCAAGCCGTCAGCCGCGACGAGAACCTGATCGATCTGGAAACCGACAAAGTGGTGCTGGAACTGCCGGCGCCCCAGGCAGGCGTGATCGTTGAAATCATCGTGGAAGACGGCGTCACCGTGGTGTCCGGCCAACTGATCGCCAAGATCGACACCGCCGCCAAGGCCGGCGACGTGGCTCCGGCGGCAGCGGCCGCTCCGGCCCCGGCAGCTGCTCCGGCTCCCGCCGCCGCCCCGGCAGGCGCCGCCGCCATGCCGTCCGCCGCCAAACTGGCCGCGGAAACCGGCGTCGACCTGTCCAAGGTGGCCGGTTCCGGCCGCGACGGCCGCGTGCTGAAGGAAGACGTGCAGGCCGCTAAGCAAGCCGCCCCGGCACAGGCCGGTCCGGTGCTGGCTCCGGCCGCAGCCGGCGCCGCGCTGTCCGCCACCCCGGCCGCGGTCAATGTCGCCGCCATCCTGTCCGACCGTCCGGAACAGAGCGTGCCGATGTCTCGCCTGCGTCAGCGCGTGGCCGAGCGCCTGATCCTGTCGCAGCAGACCAACGCCATTCTCACCACCTTCAATGAAGTGAACATGAAGCCGGTGATGGACCTGCGGGCCAAGTACAAGGATCGCTTCGAGAAGGAACACGGCATCAAGCTGGGTTTCATGGGTTTCTTCGTCAAGGCCGTGGTCGCCGCGCTGAAGAAATACCCGATCGTCAACGCCTCGGTGGACGGCAATAACATCATCTATCACGGCTACTTCGACATCGGCGTGGCCGTGGGCAGCCCGCGCGGCCTGGTGGTGCCGGTGATCCGCAATGCCGACCAACTGAGCCTGGCAGACATCGAGAAGCAGATCGCCGACTTCGGCAAGCGCGCCCAGGAAGGCAAGCTGACCGTGGAAGAACTGACCGGCGGCACCTACACCATCTCCAACGGCGGCACCTTCGGTTCGATGATGTCCACCCCCATCATCAACCCGCCGCAGTCCGCGATTCTGGGCATGCACGCCACCAAGGAGCGCGCCGTGGTTGAGAACGGTCAAGTGGTGGTGCGTCCGATGATGTATCTTGCCCAATCCTACGACCACCGCATCATCGACGGCCGCGAAGCCGTGCTGAGCCTGGTGGCGATCAAGGACGCGATTGAAGATCCGGCCCGCCTGATCCTCGACTTGTAATCACCCGCGGCCGGGGGCGCGCTCCCGGCCTGTCTTGCGATGAATGGAGCTTGAATGCAGTTGCCCGACTGGTTTTACGGAATTGCCGCCATCCTGGCCGGCGTGGCCATAGGCTGGCTGACCTGGAAAAAACGCCAAAACGGTGTGCGCGAAGACCTGTACAGCTTGATCGGCAAAAGCATTCTCTGTCTGTTCATGATCGCATTCGGCATTCTGCTGCTGAAGGTCGGCAAGTAGACCCGGCAGCCGGCGGGCCGCGCGCCCGCCACCGACAAAGGAAAACAAGATGAGCCAATCGTTTGATGTAGTGGTGATCGGCGGCGGCCCCGGCGGTTACGTAGCCGCCATCCGCGCCGCCCAGCTGGGTTTCAACACCGCCTGCGTGGATGCGTTCAAAAACCCGGAAGGCAAGGCGTCGCTGGGCGGCACCTGCCTGAACGTCGGTTGCATTCCGTCCAAGGCGCTGCTGCAGTCGTCGGAAAACTTCCACGCGGTGCAGCATGATTTCGCCAAGCACGGCATCAGCGTCTCCGGCGCCAAGATGGACGTGGCGCAGATGATTTCGCGCAAGACCGACATCATCACCAAGAACGCCGCGGGCATCAGCTTCCTGTTCAAGAAGAACAAGGTCGCCAATATCCACGGCCTGGCCAGCTTCAAGGGCCGTCAAGGCGAGAAGTGGGTGATCGAGGTCAGCGACGGCGGCAAGGTGGTGGACACCCTGGAAGCCGGCCATGTGATCGTGGCCACTGGTTCCAGCCCGCGCGCGCTGCCGGGCCTGGCCACCGACAACAAGCTGGTGTTGGACAACGAGGGCGCGCTGGCGCTGACGGACGTGCCCAAGCGCCTGGGCGTGATCGGCGCCGGTGTGATCGGCCTGGAAATGGGCTCCGTCTGGAAGCGTTTGGGCGCCGAAGTGACCATCCTGGAAGCGATGCCGACCTTCCTCGCCGCGGCCGACCAGCAGATCGCCAAGGAAGCCTTCAAGACCCTGACCAAGGACACCGGCCTGGACATCAAGCTGGGCGTCAAGATCGGCGAAGTGAAGGCCGGCAAGAAGAGCGTCACCGTCAATTACGAACTGAACGGCGAAGCGGTCAAGGCCGAGTTCGACAAGCTGATTGTCTCCATCGGCCGCGTGCCCAACACCCAGGGCCTGGGCGCCGACGCGGTGGGCCTGCAACTGGACGAGCGCGGCTTTGTGGCGGTGGACGATCATTGCCACACCAATCTGCCCAATGTATGGGCGATCGGCGACGTGGTGCGCGGCCCGATGCTGGCGCACAAGGCGTCGGAAGAGGGCGTGGCCGTGGCCGAGCGCATTGCCGGCCAGAAGCCGCACGTGGATTTCGGCGTGATTCCGTGGGTGATCTACACTTCTCCGGAGATCGCCTGGGTCGGCAAGACCGAGGAGCAGCTGAAGGCCGAGGGCGTAGAGTACAAGAAGGGCACTTCGGGTTTCGGCGCCAACGGCCGCGCGCTGGGCCTGGGCCAGGCGCAAGGCACGGTGAAGATCCTGGCCTGCGCCAAGACCGACCGCATCCTGGGCCTGCACATGATAGGCCCGATGGTGTCCGAGTTGGTCAGCGAAGGCGTGGTGTCGATGGAGTTCAAGGCCGCCAGCGAAGACCTGGCGCGCATTGTCCACGCCCACCCGTCCTTGTCGGAAGTGATACACGAAGCCGCTCTGGCCGCCGACAAGCGCGCTTTGCACGGCTAAGCGTTCGCCGGGTCGTGTACAATCGCGCACGGCTCGGCAAAACGGCTCCCTTGGGGGCCGGTTGACGGAGTATGCGGCGACGCCGGTCAGCCTGGGGGGTGACGGCGCGCGCCAGATACATTAAAGGTTTACAAGCGACTCAAAGAAATAGGGGCGTCGGTTTCAGCCCGCCATCCATTTCTCCGAAAGGAAACCATAGATGAACCTGCACGAATACCAAGCGAAAGAGCTGCTGGCCAAATACGGCCTGCCGGTGCAACAGGGCATTCTGGCCGCTACGCCGGAAGAAGCCGCTGCCGCTTACGATAAACTGGGCGGTAAATTCGCCGTCGTCAAGGCTCAGGTGCATGCCGGCGGCCGCGGCAAGGCCGGTGGCGTGAAAGTGGTGAAAAGCCGCGAAGAAGCCGCCGAAGTGGCCAAAGGCCTGATCGGCAAGAACCTGGTGACCTACCAGACCGACGCCGCCGGCCAGCCGGTGAACAGCGTGCTGGTGTGCGAAGACATGTACCCGGTGCAGCGTGAACTCTACCTGGGCGCCGTGGTTGACCGCGGCAGCCAGCGCGTGGTGTTCATGGTGTCCACCGAAGGCGGCGTGGAAATCGAGAAAGTAGCCGAGGAAACCCCGGAAAAGATCATCAAGATCGAGATCGATCCCTTGGTGGGCATGCAGCCGTTCCAGGCTCGCGACGCCGCTTTCGCGCTGGAACTGAAGGGCGAGCAAGTTGCCGCCTTCACCAAGCTGATGCTGGGCGCCTACAAGGCCTTCGTCGAAAACGACTTCGCCCTGTTCGAAGTGAACCCGCTGGCACTGCGTGAAAACGGCCAGCTGGCCTGCGTGGACGGCAAGATCAACCTGGACTCCAACGCGCTGTACCGCCACCCGGAACTGCTGGCGCAACGCGACAAGAGCCAGGAAAACGAACGCGAAGTGAAAGCTTCCGAGTTTGACCTGAACTACGTGGCGCTGGAAGGCAATATCGGCTGCATGGTGAACGGCGCCGGCCTGGCGATGGCCACCATGGACATCATCAAGCTGAAGGGCGGCCAACCGGCCAACTTCCTGGACGTGGGCGGCGGCGCCACCAAAGAGCGCGTGATCGAAGCCTTCAAGCTGATCCTGGCGGATACCTCGGTGCAGGGCGTGCTGATCAACATCTTCGGCGGCATCGTGCGTTGCGACATGATCGCCGAAGCCATCATCGCCGCGGTGAAGGAAGTGAACGTGACCGTGCCGGTCGTGGTGCGTCTGGAAGGCAACAACGCCGAGCTGGGCGCCAAGATCCTGGACGACTCCGGTCTGAAACTGACTTCCGCCCAGGGTCTGAACGACGCTGCCGAGAAGATCGTCGCCGCCGTCAAGGCCGCTGCCTGAGACCCGCACTGAGCTGAGGAATACAAAATGAGCGTATTGGTAAACAAAGACACCAAAGTGCTGGTGCAAGGCTTCACCGGCAAGAACGGCACTTTCCACGCCGAGCAGGCGTTGAAAGTGGGCACCAAGGTCGTAGGCGGCGTAACCCCGGGCAAAGGCGGTTCCGAGCACCTGGGCCTGCCGGTGTTCAACACCATGAAGGACGCCGTGCGTCAGACCCAGGCAGACGCCTCGGTGATCTACGTGCCCGCGGCCTTCGCTAAGGATTCCATCCTGGAAGCCATCGACAGCGGCGTGAAGCTGATCGTCTGCATCACCGAAGGCGTGCCCACCCTGGACATGCTGTACGTGAAGAAAGCCGTGGACGAAGCCGGCATCCGCCTGATCGGCCCGAACTGCCCCGGCATCATCACCCCGGGCGAGTGCAAGATCGGCATCATGCCGTGGCACATTCACAACCCGGGCCGCATCGGCATCGTGTCCCGTTCCGGCACTCTGACCTATGAAGCCGTGGCGCAAACCACCGCGCTGGGTCTGGGCCAGTCCACCTGCATCGGTATCGGCGGCGACCCGATCCCGGGCACCAGCCACATCGACGCGCTGAAACTGTTCCAGGATGATCCGGACACCGACGCCATCGTGATGATCGGCGAAATCGGCGGTTCCGCCGAGGAAGAGGCGGCCGAGTTCGCAAAGTCCTACGTGACCAAGCCGGTGGTCGGCTACATCGCGGGCGTGACGGCTCCCAAGGGCAAGCGCATGGGCCATGCGGGCGCCATCATCTCCGGCGGCAAGGGCACGGCGGAAGAGAAGTTCAAGGCCTTCGAGAAGGCCGGCATCGCCTACACCCGCAGCCCGGCGGAAATCGGCAAAACCATGTTTGAGCTGCTGAAAAGCAAGGGCATGATCTAAGAACCTGTTCACGATCTGCCGCGCTTCAGCGATACGGTGTTGAAAGCGACTGCGAAATGCTCATGTACCAGATGTACATTCCGCTTTCTTGGCCGCTTTCGCCTTGTCTCGCTCTAGCTCGCGAGATCGTGGATGGATTCTAAGGCCGCATGCAAAACACCCCTGGCTCGCCAGGGGTGTTTTTTTATGCGTCGCCGTTCAGGCGTAGCGCGCGCAGACGCGGTCGAACGGCGGCCGGTAGCGCGGATCGACGTAAGGCGTCAGCAGATAGAGCAGGCTGCGACAGCCGTCTTTTACCATGCGCTCCAGCTCGCTGGGCGTGGCGGAGTGCTTGAGCGTGGTTACCCAGCCAGTCTGCACCATCTGAAAGTGCTGGACCAGATGAGCCAGTTGCTTGTCGTCGCCCAGCAGCACACCCTGTTCGCGCAGGCGGGCGAACAATTGGGCCAGCTTGCCGGCCAACTGGCCACGGGACAACTGCTGGTGATTTTCCGCCAGTTCCGGGTGCAGGTAGTACAGGCTGGGCATGCTTTTGGGCAGGAAGCGGAAGCTCCAAATGTGCCGCAGCGTTTTTTCCATAGCTCCCACCATCGCCTCGATCGAGTTGCTGTGCCGGAGCGCGGCCGACAGCTGCTCCGCCATGCCTTTGACGTAGCGCTGGTATAGCTCGCTGATGATCTCTTCCTTATTGCGGAAGTGATAGTACAACTTGCCGGTGCTGATATTCATCCGCTCGGCGATATGATTGGTGGTGATGACGCGCTCGCCCTCCTGATTGAACAGCTGCAGGCTGGCGTCAATGATGTTTTGAAAGGTTTGCGACCGTTCGCCGCTTTTACTCATCTTGGCCCCTTTCTGTCTAATAACCGGGCGCAGCCCATTGCCGTGGCCGCGTCCAGGCGCAAGTATCGCTCAAATTGAGGTGAAATTGTCGTGGTTAGGGCAAATTGTCGACATTTTGTGACGCAAGCGTGGGCAAGGTAGGGTTTACAGGCCTTGCGAGTATTTGAAACGCATGATTGATGTAGTTGTTTGATTTAAAACATGCGCAAATATTTAAAGACATTGTTATTTTTAACAATGCATGACATCTCGTATGACGGATAATAACGCTTTTATCAGCAACGGCTTATCATGCGCTCCATCCGTCACAAGCTCACGCTGCTGACAGCGGTGTCCATTCTGGTCGCCACGCTCAGCATCACCATCACCGCCTGCCTGAATATCCGCTCCCACGCTTATCAAGAAGCGGAGCGGGAGATCAACCAGGTCGCCCAGCTACAGGGCGGCTTCGTGTCCGAATGGCTGTCGGTTCGCAAGAATCTGATCAGCGCCAGCCTCAGCCACGCCGACGACGCGCAGGTCAGCTACTATCTGCAGCAGTTGGCCAAGGGTGGCGGCTTCAACGTGATTTACGCCGGCAACGGCGCGACCGGCGACATGAAATACTCGGTGCCGGGACGTCCCAAGCCCAGCGCCGACTACCAGCCGGCGCAGCGTCCGTGGTTCCAGCAGTCCAAGGCCCAGGACGGCCTGATCGTCACCGATCCGTACAAGGACTCCGAGCCGGAAACCAAGGACAAGCTGGTGATCACCATCGCCGACAAGGTCAAGGGCCAGGACATCGTGGTGGGCGGCGACATCCTGATCGACAAGCTGGTCAAGTCGGTGCTGGACATCAAGCTGGCCGGCAAGGGCCATGCCTTTCTGCTGACCAAGCAGGGCAAGATCATCGCTTATCCCAAGCCGGGCAATGAGCTCAAGCCCATAGGCAGCGTGATTCCGGCCTTGGACGAGGCCGCGTTCGCCAGCCTGCTGCAAAGCGACCAGGCCAAGAGCGTGGACATCGACGGCGGCGCCTATATGGTGGCCTTGCGACCTATCGCCGGCTCCGACTGGGTGATGGGCGTGGCCGCGGACGAGGAGGTGATTTCCTCCCAGGTCAACGGCATCATCTGGCTGATCGCTGGCGCCGTCGCCATCGTGCTGGCGGTGATGCTGACCTTCAGCTCAGCCTATCTGGGCCGCCTGCTCAAGGGCCTGTTCCAGGTGCGCGACGCGATGCGCGAAATCTCCCAGGGCGAAGGCGATCTGACCCGCCGCATCGAAGTGGCCGGCGAGGACGAGGTGGCGCAGACCGCGCAGGCCTTCAACCAGTTCGTGCAACGCCTGAACGGCATGTTCCGCGAATTGCGCGACGAGGCCGGACAACTGACTCAGGGCGTGATCGAAGTCAGCGGCGCGGTGAAGCGCCTGGCCGACGACTCCCACGTGCTGGCTGACATTTCCAGCTCCAACGCCGCGGCGATCGAGGAAGTGACGGTGAGCATCTCCCACATCGCCGACGCGACCCGCGAAACCGACAGCCTGGCGCGCAATACCGGCGAGCATTCGCGCGAAAGCGCCAACGACATGCAGCGCATCAGCAGCGAGATGTCACGCACCAGCGAATCGGTGGGCGAGCTGTCCGGCCTGCTGGCGTCCTTGGAGCAGCGTTCGCAGGAGATTTCCAAGATCACCAACGTGATCCGCGACATAGCCGACCAGACCAATCTGTTGGCCTTGAACGCGGCGATCGAAGCCGCGCGCGCCGGCGAGCAGGGCCGCGGCTTCGCTGTGGTGGCCGACGAAGTGCGCAAGCTGGCCGAGCGCACCGGTCAGGCCACGGTGGAAATCAGCCAGATGGTGGAAAACATCTTGGGCGAAACCGGCAAGGCGGTGCAGAACATGAACAGCACCGTCGGCGCGGTGGACAATAGCGTGGAGTTGACCGCCCAGGCGCGCGCGCGCCTGACCGCGATCAGCGAGGCGATGCAGCAGGTGGTGGACAAGATCGGCGACGTGGCCCTGTCCACCAGCGAGCAGCACAACGCCACCACGGCGATGGCGCAGAGCACCGAGTCGATCAACAACCAGATCATCGATTCCGACTCCGCGCTGCAATCGGCGATGCAGACCCTGGGCGCCTTGAACGATCTGGCGCGCGGGATGCAAAGCACCTTCAACCGTTTCCGTCTGTAAACCAGCGGATTGTCCGCGCAAGGAAACTCTTGCGCGGCCCCATGGTCAGTCACACTGCGCCGGCTCCGTTCAGGGGCCGGCGTTTTGTTATGCTATGGATAGTGAAACGGGGATTGAAGGATTTCGGATGAAAAGACTGATGATGGTGTCGGCGCTGCTGCTGACCGCCTGCGGCACCTTTCCGACGCAGGAAGGCTATGCGCAGAAGGCGTACTACTGGCAGGGCCGCGACGTGAATCAATTGCTGGCGGAGTGGGGCGCGCCGCAGAAAACGCTGAAGATGCCGAACGGCAACATGCTCTACACCTACAGCAAAGAGTTCACCCAGCGCGAGCCGCTGCGCGAAAACCGCGTGTACGAGCCGGGCGCCAAGGTGACTTACAACGAGAATGGCCAGACCAAGACCATAGAAACGCCGGGACGCTGGGTCAATACCGGCATGATAGGCGGCGGCTCCACCCATTACAGCTGCACCACCAACTTCGTGGTCAATCCCAAGAGCCAGCTGGTGGAAACCGTCAGCTTCGAGGGCAACAACTGCGTGGCGGTGCCGCGGCAGTGAGTGTCGGCCCCGTCGTCGACGGGGCCGCGGGCAGATAGCAGCGGTCCGGAAGCGCCGGCAAGACCGCGCAAGGCGGCGACGGGGCGT
This sequence comes from Chromobacterium haemolyticum, assembly GCF_009936155.1. Classification (NCBI taxonomy): domain Bacteria; kingdom Pseudomonadati; phylum Pseudomonadota; class Betaproteobacteria; order Neisseriales; family Chromobacteriaceae; genus Chromobacterium; species Chromobacterium haemolyticum. The sequence goes on from NZ_AP019312.1 coordinate 859,725, forward strand.
TTACTGGCCGGGCAGCTTCCACTCGCCCTTGCTGCGGAAGGGCACTCGGCCCATGCCGTTCAAGTCTTCCAGCGTGCCATTCAGTTGATATTCCAGCATGCCGCCGTTGCCGGCCTCCATTGCCTTGCCTATCTGCTTCAGCCAGCCGGCCAGCGAGGTGTGCAATTGCAGCGTGACCACGCCTTCGCCCAGCGCAGGTACGGCGATGGCCTGATTGCTGACTCCCGTGGCCAGCTTCTCTCCCGCCACGTTCAGTTCCAGGGTCATGCCCTTGGCGTTCAAGGCCAGATTGTTGGGGTTGCTGACCCGCAGGCTGACTTCGAAGCTTTGTTCGAACAGCGTGGCCTTGCCAGGTTTGACGTCGGCGATGCTGACTTGTGGTTTCTGGTAGTTCAAGGCCGCGCAGCCGCTTAGCAGCAGGGCGAACAGGGCGACGCTCAGATATCGTTTCATATTCGGTGTTCCTTGGGTTGACCGGCGTTATTCCAAACCGCCCAGCACATCGCGGGTTACCGCCAGCCAGGCGCGTGCCGCATGCGACAAGTATCCGTTCTTTTGCCAGATCAGCGCCAGGTGCCAGACCAGCTTGGGTTCCGCCAGCGGGATGACGTCGTAGGCTGCGCGGTCCAGCCGTTCCACGATGGAGCGCGGCAGCAGGGTGACGCCCATGTGGGCCGAAACCAGTTCGACGATGAAGTCCCAATGCGCGCTGCGGCCCACCACATGCAGCGGGCGGCCCAGCTCGCGGAAGGCGTCGCTGACCCGGCGCGCCAGCGTGAAATCCTGCGGGTAAAGCACAAAGGGCTGATTGGCGATTTGCTCCAGCCGCACCACGCTCTGCCCCCGCCACTTCGAGCCGGCCGGCGCCACGAGGCATAGCGGGTCGCGCACCACGGCGAATTGATCGAAAGCCTGGTTGTCCACCGGCAACACCGCCACGCCGATTTCCAGTTCGCCGCTGCGCACGCTGCTCTCGATCGCCAGCGCGCCGTCTTCCACCATTTTCAGTTCGATCTGCGGATAGCGTTGGCGGAAGCTGCTGACCACCGGAGCGAAGAAGGCCACGCCCACCATGGGGGGCAGGCCGACCACCAGCTCGCCGCGTTTGAGCGCAGACAGGTCGGACAGCTCGGTTTTCAACTGGTTCATCGCCGACAGCACGTCCAGGCCGCGCTCATAAGTGGCGCGGCCGGCGTCGGTGAGTCGGAAGCTGCGGCCCTCGCGCAGGATCAGCGGGCAGCCCAATTCCTCCTCCAGCTGGCGCACCATCTTGCTGATGGTGGGTTGAGTCACATAGAGGGCTTCGGCCGCCTTGGTGAAACTTTGGCGTTTGACCACCTCGATGAAATAGCGCAGCGCGCGGATGTCCATATGTGCTTGTCCGGATCATGCATTCCAGATTGGAATGCGTGAAATAATTTTAATTCATTTTTTGAATGCATGTCGGCGCTCTATACTCGAACCACTCCCTGTGTTGTGTAGTGGCTCAATCATGGCAAATCCGACTCTTTCCGCATTCAAGCAAGTGGCGCTGACCATCGGTCAGGTGGCCTTGCTGAGCTTGGTGTGGATCGCGGCCAGTCAATTGAGCAGCCATTTCCTGCCTGTGGTGCCTGCCGGCGTGCTGGGGATGTTCCTGGTGCTGGCGGCGCTCTGGCTGGGCTGGTTGCCGCTGGACTGGTGCCGCAGCGGCGCCCGCTGGTTGTTGGCTGAAATGTTGTTGTTCTTCATCCCCGCCGTAGTGGCGGTGATCCAGTACCCGGACGTGATCATGGCCGCCGGGCTGCGGATTGTGGCGGTGATCGTGTTGTCCACCTTGTTGGTGATGGCGGCGACCTCCTGGGTGGTGGATAAATGTTATCGCTTGGAAGTGGCCCTGCGTTGGCAAGGCCGCCAGAAGCAGGTGAAGACGCATGGAGCATGAGATTGCACTGGCCAGCTTGCTGATTACCGTTGTTTTGTACGGGCTGGTCAAAAAGTTTTATCTGAAAAAGCGCAGCTGGTGGAGCGCCCCGATTTTGGCGGTGCCGCTGTTGGTGATTGCGCTGGTGGTCTTGGCCAAGGTGCCGTACCGGGTGTATTTCGAAGACACCCGTTGGCTGACCTGGATGCTGGGACCGGCCACGGTGGCTTTCGCGGTGCCGATCTACGAGCACCGGGCGATGATACGCCGGCACTGGTTGTCGCTGAGCTGCGGCGTGCTGGTGGGCATGCCGGTGGCGGTATTCAGCTCGATCTGGCTGGCACGCCTGCTGGGCTTGTCCGACTTGTTGCAGCGCAGCCTGGCGCCGCGATCGATCAGCACTCCGTTCGCTTTGGCCACGGCCTCGGGCATTGGCGCTTCGCCGGATTTGACGGCGGTGTTCGTGGTGATGACCGGGGTGTGCGGCATGTTGTTGGGCGAAGTGATGCTGGCTTGGATGCCGCTGCGCTCCAGTCTGGCGCGCGGAGCCTTGTTCGGCGCCGCCGCCCACGCGGCCGGCACCGCCAAGGCCAGCGAACTGGGCGCGGAAGAAGGCGTGGTGGCCAGCCTGACCATGATGCTGGGCGGTTTGGCGACGGTGTTCGCCGCGCCGCTGATAGGTTTGTTGTTGTAGTTTGTGTGTGTACTTGTTGTGACCGCATTCCCGTGGGGTGGCGTGCGGTGGTTTCTCCTCATCTCCCCAAACGAGCGTTGTTAGGGCCGACCCAGTGGGTTGGCCCATTTTTTTTGCCCATCAGCCGCCTGGGGCGTGAAAAAACCCGGCCGGAGCCGGGCTTGGATGCCTGCCGTGGGTTCAACCCATTTGCTGCGGCGTGATCATGATCTCCACGCGGCGGTTTTTGGCTTTGCCGCTTTCGCTGGCGTTGCTGGCCACCGGTTGGGTCGCGCCGTAGCCCATGGTGCGCACCCGCACCGAGTTGACGCCCTGACCCTGCAGGTATTCGGTCACCGACTGAGCGCGTTTCTCCGACAGCGTCTGGTTGTAGGCGGCGGCGCCGGTGCTGTCGGTGTGGCCGGCCACGGTGATCGAGGTGTCGGGGAATTGCACCAGCACGCCGGCGATATCGCCCAGCGGCTTTTGCACCCTGGCGTTCAACTGATAGCCGTTGGTGGGGAAGGTGATGTTGTCGGGCAGGGAGAGTTTGAGCTGGTCGCCAATGCGCTCGACCGCGATCTGGCTGTTCTTCAGCTTCTCGCGCAGTTGTTTTTCCTGGTAATCCATATAGCCGCCGATGCCGGCGCCGATCGCGCCGCAGGCCAGCGCCGAATTGCGGGCGCCTTTGCCGCCATGAGTCAGCGCGCCCACCAGGCCGCAGGCCGCCGCGCCGCCCAGGCCGTAGAGCGCGGTCTTGCTGATTTCGGTCTGGCCGGTTTGAGGGTTGGTGGTGCAGGCGGACAGGGCCAGCGCGGCTAGAGTCGCGGCGGCGGTGGCGGGCTTGAACAAACGGGTCATTGCTTCTCCACGGAATGGGGGTGAGGGTGCGGATCCTGGCCGAAGGGCGTGTGACAGACGCAAGGTTCGCCTTCGGACGCTTCCACCAGGGTTTGCAGAATGCCGCATTCTGCCACGGTGTGATGGTCGTGGCAGCGGTCGCGCAGCGCCAGCAGCTGTTGTTCCAGCAGACGCAAGCTTTCCACCTGCTGATGGACCTTGCTGACCTGACGGTCTATCAGCTGGTTGATGTCGTCGCAGGCCAGCGAGGAGTCGGCCTTGAACGCGGCTAGTTGGCGGATGTCGGCCAGCGACATGCCCAAGGAACGGCAGTGCAGGATGAAATTCAGTTCGCCCAATTGCTCGGCGTTGTAGCGGCGATAGCCGGAGGCGCTGCGCAGCGGCGCGGACAGCAGGCCTTCACGCTCGTAATAACGTATGGTTTCCACCTCGCAGCCAGTCTGGCGCGCCAGTTCTCCAATCAGCATCTCAGTCCTCCCGCAAGACGCCCGGCAATGGGGCGATGGCGGCGGTTTTCCGCCGGATAATGGAATTTTAGCAAAAAAGCTTGACCCTGTAGCGACTATAGGGTTTGCAATGAGGCTATATTAATCCGACCAAGGGAGGCAACCATGTTCCAACCAGCGCAAAAACAGCGACGCGGGCTTGCGCCGCATGTCGGCCATGCTTCTTGCCGGGGAGGAGAGGGCAAGCCGGATCCGCGCCAGGCGGACGATTGCTGCGGCCACAAATTAGAGGCGGCGATGCCGGCGCGTGAGCGTGATCATGACCACGATCATGGTCACACGCACGACCACGGACACGATCATGCCGGCAAGTCCTGCTCAGGCCATGATCACGGCGCGGAAGCGCCGCGCGCGGTGGCGCTGGGCGAGGGCGGCCGGCAGCAAGCGCGCTTGCATATCCAGGCGATGGACTGCCCGACCGAGGCCAAGCTGATTGAAAAGGCTTTGGGCGGCATGGTCGGGGTGGCCGCGCTGGAGTTCAACTTTATCGAGCGGGTGTTGTTGGTGCGTCACGACCTGCCCAATCTGGACGGCGTTAAACAAGCCATCGCCAAGGTGGGCATGAAGGCGGTGGAGCTGAGCGACGCCTCGGCGCCGGTGGAGCAGCCCAAGGCTTCGCGCCGGGGCAACTGGCTGCTGGCCTTGTCCGGCCTGGCTGCGGCGGGTTCGGAAGGCGTGGCCTGGCTCAGCGGAGCAGACCAGGGCTGGGGCAGCGCGGCGTTGGCTTTGGCCTCCATCTTGCTGGGCGGCATTCCCACGCTGAAAAAGGGCTGGATCGCGCTGTCCACCCGCACGCTCAATATCCATTTCCTGATGTCGGTGGCGGTGATAGGCGCGATGCTGATTGGCCAATGGCCGGAGGCGGCGATGGTGTTGTTCCTGTTCGCCATCGCCGAGCGGCTGGAGGCGATGTCGCTGGCGCGCGCCGGCGAAGCGGTCAAAGCCTTGATGTCGCTGGCGCCGGAAACCGCCTGGGTACAGAGCGGCGGCGAATGGGTGGAGCGCCCGGCCGCCGACGTGGCGCCGGGCAGCCGAGTGCGGGTGCGTCCGGGCGAGCGAGTGCCGCTGGACGGCCGCATCGAACAAGGCCACAGCGCGTTCAACGAAGCGCCTATCACCGGCGAGAGCCTGCCCGTGGACAAGTCTCCGGGCGAGGCGGTCTTCGCCGGCAGCATCAACGGCAGCGGCGTGGTGGAAGTGCTGACCACGGCGGGGGCCAACGGCAGCGTGCTGGCGCGCATCATCGACACTGTGCGCAATGCTCAGGCCAGCAAGGCGCCGACGCAGCGTTTTATCGACCGCTTCGCCGAGGTTTACACCCCGGTGGTGTTGGCGGCCGCGCTGCTGTTTGCCGTGTCTACCCCTATGCTGGGGTGGCTGAGCTGGAACGAGGCGGTCTACAACGCGCTGGTGATGCTGGTGATCGCCTGCCCGTGCGCGCTGGTGATCGCCACGCCTGTGACCGTGGTCAGCGCCTTGGCCTCCGCCGCCAAGCACGGCCTGCTGATCAAGGGCGGCGCGCCGCTGGAAATGGCGGCCAGGATAGATGCGGTGTGTTTCGACAAGACCGGCACCCTGACCGAGGGCGAACCGCAAGTGACGGGCGTGGTGACGCTGGCCGAGGTGGATCAGGATCAGTTGTTGCGTTGGGCAGCGGCTCTGGACGCGCACTCTACTCATCCGCTGGCCAAGGCGGTGCTGGCGGCGGCGAACGCGCGAGGCCTATCCTGGCCGGAGGCGGAACAGGTCAGCGAGCAGGCCGGGCGCGGCGTCAGCGGCTTGGCGGACGGCCGGAAGCTGGCTTTGGGCAGCAGCCGGCTGGCTCGGGAGCAGGGCGCTTTGAGCGAGGCCTTGCAGGCCGAGCTGTCGCGCTTGGAGTTGGCGGGACAGGGCGCCTTGGTGTTGCTGGAGGGCGAGCGGGCGCTAGGCGTGATCGCGGTGGCGGACCGGATTCGTCCGGAAGCGCCGGCGGCTCTGCGTCAATTGGCCAAGTTGGGCGTGGCGACGGTGATGTTGAGCGGCGACAACCAGCTGGTGGCGCAGGCGGTGGCGGCGCAGACCGGCATCGTAGAAGCCCACGGCGGTTTGTTGCCGGAAGACAAGCTGGAGCGCATTGTCCGTTTGCAAGCCTCCGGCAAGATGGTGGCGATGGTGGGCGACGGCGTCAACGACGCGCCGGCGCTGGCCCGGGCCGACCTGGGCATCGCCATGGGGGCGGCCGGTTCTGACAGCGCGCTGGAAACCGCCGGCGTGGCCTTGATGGATGACAAGCTGGCCAAGCTGGCTGATTTGCTCAGCCACGCCCGGCGCACTTCGCGGGTGCTGAAAGCGAACATCGCGGTGGCCTTGTTGACCAAGCTGGTGTTCTTCGTATTGGCGATGCTGGGTATGGCCAGCTTGTGGATGGCGGTGTTCGCCGATGTGGGCACCAGTCTAGTGGTGATCGCCAACGGTCTGCGGCTGGCGCGCGGCGTGCGCAAGGCGGAGTGAGGGAGATGGCGTGGGATGTCGCCTGAATCTGGCACGTGTTTACGATCTGGCGAGCTAGGGCGAGACAAGGGCTTGCCACTGAAGAAGCGGAATGTACATGCGGTATATGAGCATTTTGAAGCGGGTTTCGACGCCCTTGCCTGACGATCCCGCCGCAGCGTAGCGGAGCGTAAACAGGCTCTCAGGCGTAGGTATCGATGTTGGACCCCAGCCCCGGGCCTTGTTGCTCGGGGCTGTTGATTTTCTGCCGCGCTTGAAGCGGGCTCAAGCCCTGCTTGCCGGCTTGCTGCTGCATCAGTTCAATGCGCGCCTGCTGTTCCATCTGGGCGGCGGCGGCAGCCACCGCGCGGTCCTGGCCGGAGGGGTCGGCCGGCGCCAGCGCGGCGCGCTGCACGGTCTGGGCATTGCTTATGGTTTCTTGCGGGGTGCTGCCCCGCGCCAGGCGGATGCCGACTTCGCCGCCTATCGCATATTGCTTGCCGTCCGGGCCTTGCTGATAGCTATAGGTGGCGCCGCCGCCGGCCAGCGCGCCGCCGGCCGCCAGATGCGCTTGTTCGTGCTGGCGCACATCGCTGTCGCGGGCCTTCAGCGCTTCCACTTGTTTTTGCTGCTGCTCGTCCAGCGGCTTGCCGTCGATGCCGCGCGCGGCATTGGGTTTGGCTTGATCCGGTTGATCTGGAGCGGCATCGGCGTTGCTGGCGCGGTTTCCGGATGCGGCTGTCCCCACCGGCGCTGCGGCGCTTGCCAGGCTTTGCTGGCAAGCCGGGCACTGGCAGTTGGGGCCGTGGCTGGTCTGTAATGCGTAGCCGCCATAACCGCCGTAGCTGGATATTCCGGAAAGGCTCATGAATTCACGGTTTTAGCTTGATATTTCTCAGTTTAGCCGCTATGGGCCGGCTTTGCCCAAGTCAAAAGTCTTACCAAGCAGCATGGGCAAAAACTGTTTAAAAAGGAGGGATGGGGGCACAATAGGCGGTTTCGGATTTTTTGGGAGCGAAACATGGCGCAGCAAGTGGAGCAGGCGAGTCAGCGCGAGTTGGTAATGTCGGTGTTGATGACGCCGGACATGGCCAATTTTTCCGGCAATGTCCACGGCGGAGTGTTGTTGAAGCTGCTGGACCAAGTGGCTTACGCCTGCGCCAGCCGTTACGCCGGCTGTTACGTGGTGACGCTGTCCGTGGATCAGGTGCTGTTCAAGCAGGCCATTCACGTTGGCGAACTGGTGACCTTTCTCGCCAGCGTCAATCATGTGGGGCGCACCTCGATGGAGGTGGGCATCAAGGTGGTGGCGGAAGACATTCAGAAGCGCACGGTGCGCCACACCAATAGCTGCTACTTCACCATGGTGGCGTTTGAGAACGGCAAAGCGGTGCCGGTGCCGCCGCTGTCGTTGGAAACGGCGGAGCAGCAGCACCGTTTCCGCGATGCGGAAATCCGCAAGAAGATGCGGATGGAAACCGAGCAGCGCATGCGCCAAGCCTCCAGCCAGGACGGGGCCGATGCCTGAGGCGGCGTTCACCCTCTTGCACGTGGAGCCGCGCTTCTACCTGGTGGACAAGGCGCCCGGCGTCAGCTTTCACCGAGACGGCGAGGAGGCCGGCTTGATGGAGGCCTTGCGCGCCGGTCTGGGCGACGAGGCTTTGTGGCCGGTGCACCGCTTGGACCGCATCACTTCCGGCTTGATCCTAGTGGCGCGTTCGGCAGAGACGGCGGCGCGGCTGGGCGAAGCCTTCGCCGGGAGAGAGATCGAGAAATATTATCTGGCGCTGTCCGACCGCAAGCCGAGCAAGAAACAGGGCAAGGTGGCGGGGGACATGGGCAAGGGGCGCGGAGGCGCCTGGCGTTTGCTGAACAGTCAGGAAAACCCGGCGGTGACGCAGTTCTTCAGCTATTCGTTGCAGCCGGGCCTGCGCTTATTCCTGTTGCGGCCGCGCAGCGGCAAGACCCATCAGTTGAGAGTGGCTTTGAAATCGCAATCCGCGCCTATCCTGGGCGATCTGCTCTACGGCGGCGCGCCGGCGGACAGGGGCTATCTACACGCCTACGCCTTGCGCTTCGAACTGGAGGGAGAGCAGTTCAGCTTTGTCTGTCGGCCGAGCCAGGGGGAGGCCTTCCTGTCCGATGTCTGTAGTGCGATGTTGCAAGGCTTGGGCGCCCCCTGGGATTTGAGCTGGCCGGCAGTGTGAGGGCCGGCCGCGGCCTGCTCAGGCCGCCAGCGTAGTGGTGGGAGCGGCCTTGTCGAAACGGGCCAACTCCACGCCGTACTGGCCGCAGAGGTCGGAGAAGGCCTGGCTGGCGAGGAAGCGGAATTCCTTGTCCCGCGTCGCGGCAATCGGGTCGTCTTTATCCACGGCCAAGTGGCCGGGATGGCACATGATCAGGCCCCGGTCCGGGCTGCGAGCCAGCCACTGCTGCATCAGCCCGGCGAAGTCCGCTTGCGGCGTCAGCGAGTACATGCCGCCAAACCAAGGCGTGGTGCTGAAGCCCTGCTCGCGAGCGCCGTCGTCGAAACCGGTGCTGACGCTGCGCAGCACCAGCGCCTTGAGCCGGTTGTCGCCGGGGTGGCCCAGACGATCCGGCGCGCGCAGATAGGGCAGCGCCTGGCCCTGCCAGCGTTGGGCAATGGCTTCGAACAAGGCGTCGCGAACCACCGGCAGCGCGTGCACATGCTGGTGGCCGTCGATGAAGTCCGGCAGCCGGCCGTAATGTTGGCAGAACAGATCGATTTGCATGGCGGCGGCATCACGCAGCGTCGGGCGCGACAGCTGCCGCAACTGGCTCTTCATCAGCCAGTGCGATAAGGGGCGGGCCTGATCGCCAAAGGGATGGCTCAGATTGAAATGCAGGCCGATGTCGGCTTTGCCGTCAAAGGCTTTGAGATCGGAGGCGTGGCTGGCCCAGCTGGGCGCCTGGCTCATCACGCTGGTGGCGGACAGGCGGCCGGCGGCCAGCAGCTCCAGAATGCCGGCGCTGATGGCGTCGGACTGTGCGAAGTCGTCGGCGCAGAGTGTCAGTCGTTTTGTCATGGGGGTGTGACCGGGGCAAGCGGATAAAGTTTTATATCCGTTTGTGCTGGAAATTAAGGGTTTATGTGTGGTTTTTGTATCGGCTCCTCGCCGCGGAAGGCCCACAACTTGCTGAGCGCGAAGGTCAGCGCCGCCACGACGATCAGCACCAGCAAAAGCGCGGCGCGATAATTCAGCGACGTGAAGCGCAGCAGCAAGCCGTACATCGCCTCGTTGACGATGAAGCTCAGGCAGGCAACGCCGAAGAAGCGCGGCAAGGCCTGGCGATGGGGGATATGCCGAGCCTGGAAGGTCTGCTGCCGGTGACCCCAGTAGCTGACCTGGAAAGCGATCAGGAAGCCCTGCACATTGGCTAGCAGCGGCGCCATGCCGAGCGGCACCAGCACCCAAGCCACCATGGCGAAGTGCACCAGCATGGCGGAAACGCCGACCACGCCGAACCAGAACAATTCGCGGCTCATTCGGCGGGGTTCCCCGCATCCCTCGCACCCTGGCCGCTGATGCGGCTGACCAGATAGGTGGGGCGTTGTTTGACCTCGTCGAAAATGCGGCCGACGTATTCGCCGAGGATGCCGATGGACAGCAGTTGCACCCCTCCGAGAAAGCTGATGGCCACCGCCAGCGTTGGCCAGCCGCTGACCGGATTGCCGAACAGCAGGGTATGGGTCAGCTCCCAGGCCGCGTAAGCGATGGAGCACAGCGAAATCAGGCAGCCGATCACGGTCCAGATGCGCAGCGGCATATTGGAGAAGGCGGTAAGGCCGGTGATGCCCAAATCCAGCAGCCGGCGGTAGTTAAAGCTGCTTTGGCCGGCGCGGCGCTCCCGGGTCTGGGTCGGCATCGGACGTTGGGTGAAGCCCACCCAGTGATACAAACCCTTCATGAAGCGGTTGCGCTCCGGCATCTGGCGCAAGGCTTCCACCACGCAGCGGTCCAGCACGCGGAAGTCCTGGGTGTCGGCGGGCATCTTATGGCGGCTGCCGCTGTTGGCCAGGCGGTAAAAGGCATGGGTGAACAGGCGCTTGGCCAGCGACTCGTCTTCGCGGCTGCTGCGCACGCTGTAGACCATGTCGTAGCCTTTGCGCCATTCCTCCAGAAACACCGGCACCATCTCCGGCGGGTGTTGGAAGTCGCTGTCGATCAGCACGGCTACGTCGCCTTGTACATGGTCGACGCCGGCGGTGAGCGCGATCTCCTTGCCGAAGTTGCGGGACAGCTGGATTAGCGTCACCGGCAGTTCCGCGGCGTGGGTCAGCACCTGCTCCACGGTGTCGTCGCGGCTGCCGTCGTCCACCACCACCAGTTCGTGGCGGTAGCCGGCGTCGTTCAGCAACTGATGCAGGGTCTGCAGCATCGGCACGATGTTGGCGGATTCGTTGTAGGCGGGCACCACGCAGCTGACCAGCGGGTCGGCCGGACGTTCTTTGGCGCGCAGGCCAAGCAGATAAGGAGGGACGAAGGCGTTGCTCATATTAATTGGCCTCGGTCGGGGCCGCCGGCGCGGTATCGGCCAGCAGCAACATGGTGTCGCTCATGATGTTGAAGCGGGCGCGCTCGGTGAAACGAGCGCGAACGTCGGCGGGCAGCCGTTCGAGACCGTTGACGTCGCAGACGATGAAGCTGCCGGCCTTGCCGGCCAGCCAAGCGCGCAGTTGCTGAGGATCCTGCGTGGTGCGCGCGCGGCCGTGGGAGTAGAACTCCGCGGAAAATTCACGGCGGCCACTCCAATAAATCAGGGCGCTGTCCGCGCTCGGCTGTTGTGCCAGCCAGCCCGCGACCACCTGTTTTTGAGTGCGCAGGTAGCGGTTGCCGTCGTAGTGGTTGAAGGCCAGGAGCGTCAGCATCAACAGTGCGCCGATCGCGGCTATCCCGGGCAGCGCGCTGCGCTTCGCGTCGCCGCCGCGCGCGCGGTGCCACAGCTCGGCGAATAGCAGCGCGCAGCCGGGCAGCATGGGCAGCGAGTAGGGGAAGATAATGTTGCCGGACAGGCTGAAGAACAGCAGCGTCATCAGCGTCCACAAGGCCAGATAGAGCAACCAGCCGTCGTCGTCTCGGCGAAGGCGAGGCAGCTTGGCGCCGTGGCGCGCCAGCCAGGCCAGCATGGCGACGGACCAGGGGAAAATGGCCCCCAGCGTGTACAGCCAGATCATCCCGCGCGGGGTGGCGTGGGCGAAGCCGTATTTGTCGCCCTTCCAGCCGGAGTCCAGGAAGCGGCTGACATGCTCGCCCATGATGAAGTAATCCAGGAAGCCAGGCGTGCGCAGCTCCGCCAGCGCATACCAAGGCGCGGCGATGGCGAACATCAGCAGAGTGCCGCGGATCCATGGCAGCTTGTGCCACAGCGCCAGCCACTGATTGCGCAGCAATACCCAGAAGAAGATGGGCATGCCCACCAGCACTACCGCCAGCGGCCCTTTGGCCAGCAAGCCCAGCCCCAGGCCGGCGAAGAACACATAGCCCCAGCCACGGCTGCCCCGTGCAATAGCGTGCCAGAAGGCGGCCTGGCTCAGCGTTACACAGAACAACAGCGCCGGATCTGTCATCACCGTGCCGGCGGCGCCGAGGAAGAGCAGGCTGCTGGCCAGGATCAGCGCGGCGGCCATGGCGGCTTCGCGGCCGCTGCGGCGCAGCATCAGGTGAGCGCAGAGTCCCAGGGTGGCGATGGCCAGCAGCAGCGAAGGCAGCCGCGCCGCGGCTTCATTGACGCCGAACAGCGCCATGCCGGCGGCGGACAACCAGCTGGAAAGCGGCGGCTTGGCCCAGAAGGGGATGCCGTAATCGTGCCACAGTGTTACCCAGTTGCCGGTTTCCAGCATCTTGCGGGCGATTTCGCCGTAGCGCGCCTCGGTGGTGTCGGTCAGCGGAATCGTCCACAGGCCGATGAGGCGGAACAGCAGCAACAGCAGCAAGACGGCGATGCCGCATTGCTGCCAGCGGGGAAGGGTCGATAGTTTCATTCGGGATGCGGTGCCGTCGGCGCGCGCGGGCGCGGCGGCGAGTATGAGTCAGGAGCCGGAAGCTCCGTATGATAAAGCCTTTTCCCGCTCCTGTGTGGATGGCGGAATAAGCGAAAAGCCGGCGGAGGCCGGCTTTGGGATCTTGCTGGCGGCCCCGGCTTGCGGGGCCGCGCGGCGCTTATTGCAGGCCGTGCATCATTTTCTTCAGTTTGTACGACAGTGCGAACAGCACTAGCGAGCTGACGCCGGCCATGGCCACGAACAGCATGAAGAAATCATGCAGATTGTTGATGGCATAGCCGAGGAAGTGCGGCACCGGCTTGCTCGGGTCCGGATACAGTTCCGACAGGGTGCCGGCGAACTTGTTGGCCGCGGCGTTGGACAGGAACCAGATGCCCATCATCAGGCCGGTGAAGCGGGCTGGGGAGAGTTTCACCACCAGCGAGAGGCCGATGGGGGACAGGCACAACTCGCCGAAGGTGTGCAGCACGTACAGGCTGACCAGCCACAGCATGCTGACCTTAACGCCCGGCTCCAAGCCTTCGACGCCGAAGGCGATCACCAAGTAGCCCAGCGCAAGGAAGAACAGACCCAGCGCCATTTTAACCGGCGAGTTCGGCTCGCGGTTGTTCTGGCCCAGCTTGGTCCAGATGAGGGCGAAGATGGGCGCGAAAATCACGACCGAGATCGGGTTGATCGACTGGAAGTAGGAGGCCGGCACGGTGAAGCCGAGCACATTGCGATTGGTCTGTTCTTCGGCGAAGAAGGTCAGCGAGGCGCCTGCCTGCTCAAAGGCGGACCAGAAGAAGATCACGAAGGCGGACACAAGCAGGATCACCGCCAGGCGCTCCTTCTCCACGCGGGTCAGCGGGGCGTGTACGACTTTCTCGCCGCTGTCGTGGTGACGCTTGGGCGCCATGCCGATGGGCTTGCCTTGCGGGGTCACCAGATATTTGTTCTTGAACAGCGAGAAGATCACCAGGCTCAGCAGCATGCCGAAACCGGCGGCCATGAAGCCCCACTTGAAGTCGGCGGGGTGGCCGGTGTCGCCCAGGGTGCCGCACACCAAGGGCGCGATCAGCGAGCCCGCGTTGATGCCCATGTAGAAGATGGTGAAGGCGGAGTCGACGCGTTTGTCGCCCTCAGGATAGAGCTGGCCCACCATCGAGGAAATATTCGGCTTGAACAGGCCGTTGCCGGCGATCAGCATGCCCAGGCCGCCGTACAGCAGCCAGGCGGCGCTTTGCACATTGCTGTCGTGCAAAGAGCCGGAGAAGAACAGCATGAACTGGCCGATGGCCATCAATACGCCGCCCACCAGGATGGAACGGCGGTTGCCCCAGTAGCGGTCGGCGATATAGCCGCCTATCAGCGGAGTCAGATAGACCAGGCCGGTATAAGTGCCGTAGATGTCGGCGGCGTGAGCCTTGTCGAACATCAGGGCCTTGATCATGAACAGCACGAAAATGGCGCGCATGCCGTAATAGCTGAAGCGCTCCCACATTTCGGTCACAAAAAGCAGGTAGAGCCCTTTGGGATGCGAAGTGGTCGACATAGATTATTTCCTTGTGTGACTTGAGTGACACCACTTGAACGAGCAAGGTCGAGTGAGGTGTTGTTGTATTTTTTAATTGCCTTGGATTTTGTAGGCAATTTTTGATAATAACTAGGAAATGTTTGTATGTGAAAATTTTTTAATCTTTACTGCCATACAATCGTAATTAATAGAGTAAATGCGTCACTAACTGTCCTCATTTGTCATATTTATTTGTAAGTAAAATGACATGAATGCAGTGAGGGTTCGTATTTGGGCTATTGTCGAAAATCCCGTTGGGAGAGGGGTTTATGTGTATTTGCAGCTGGATGGAGGCGTGCGGAACGGGTTGTGTTTCGATTCGCCGACTCTGAGGCAAAACAGCAACACTCGTCTGGGCGGTGGAGGAGGGGCAAAGAAAAAGCCCTGCCAGAGGCAGGGCCGGGAGGCGGACGGCTTAGTTGCCGCCGACGGTGTCCAGCCTCAGTTGCGGATGTTCGTCGGCGCCGGCGCGCAGCACCTCGGTCTGGCGGCTACTGTTGTAGCGCAGTTCACCGTTCACAAAGATCTGGCCTTCCACCACATAGCGACCATCGGGCTTGATCGCCTGCTTGTCGTAACACAGGGAGAAGTCCGCCGGAATGCTGCGTGGTTTTTCCAGGATCTGCTCCGCCAGCAGTTGGGGCGGCGCGTCTTGGCGGCTTTGATCCAATAGGCGCACTTTGACGAGCACGTCCTTGGCCTGGGACAGCGTGGCGCTCTGTTGAGGCGCGATATTGCCGGTCAGATAGGCTGGCACGAAACCGCCGGCGTGGGCTGCGCTCAAGGCCAGGCCTAGAGCCAATGCGCATAGGGAGCGGGTCAGTCGCTTCATCATCAGTCCGCCGGCTCCAGGTTTTGATGGCCGAGGGAGACGGTCTGGCCTTCGGCGGGTTTCCATTCGCCCTGCAGCCGCCATTGCTTGGCCTGGTCTTCCAGCAGGATGTACCAATGATTGGCCTTGACCGGCACCGCCGGCAGCACGGCCTGGTAGAGGTTGGGGCCGGCCTGGCGCATTTCCACCTGTTGGTCGAAGTCGTCCTGCGCCGGGTGAACCATGCGCATGGTGATGACGGCGGGCAGCGGCACCTTGCTGGTGGTGATCAGCCGCAGCGTGCGCTGGTCCGTGCCCACCATCAGCTGCGCGCTCAAGCCCATATTGAAGGCTTGCTTGTCGCGGCGCAGTTCCATATTGATGGCCTTGCCCTTCTTGTAGTAGTCGTCGGTGACCAGGCCGTCGTCGGTGCGGATCGCGGTGGCGAGGAACATCACGCCGACGATGACGGACACCAGCGGCAGGCCGAACAGAATCCAGGGCCAGGGTTCGCGGTACCAGGGGCGCGGAGCGGGGGCGGTATGCTGCATGTATTACTCTCCGATGAAGCTGGACTTCTCTTCCACTTGCAGGGAAGGGTGGTTGATGGACTGGATCAGGAAGCGGATTTCATGGCTGCCTTTGGTCGCGTACTGCGGGTCGGCCTGCACGTGGACGGTGACGTCGGTGTTGCCGGTGGCGGCAACGGCGATATCGCCGCGGTCGGCCTGCACTTTCAGGCCGGGCAAGCCCGATGCTGTGATCCTGAAATGCTGATTCTGTTCCGTAGTATTGATAATTTTAATGATATAGGTGTTTTCCAGCCAGCCGGCATCGGTTTCGCGCACCAGCGAGGCGCGGTCGCGGATCACATCCACTTTGAACGGCTTGCGCATCCACATGGAGCCGATGGCGGTGGCGATGACGATGGCGAGCACCAGCGTATACAGTATCACGCGAGGACGCTTGAGCCGGGAGGCGATGGCTTTCTCAGGGTATTTGCCTTCCAGCGCATTTTCCGTGGTGTAGCGAATCAGGCCGCGCGGATAGGCCATTTTGTCCATCACTTCGTCGCAGGCGTCGATGCAGGCGGCGCAGCCGATGCACTCGTATTGCAGACCGTTGCGAATGTCGATGCCCACCGGACAGACTTGAACGCAGATGCTGCAGTTGATGCAGGCGCCCAGCCCTTGCTCCTTGGGATCGCTGCCTTTCTTGCGCGCCCCGCGTGGCTCGCCCCGCTTCTCGTCGTAGGAAATGATCAGGGTGTCGGCGTCGAACATCACGCTCTGGAAGCGCGCGTATGGGCACATGTATTTGCAGACCTGTTCGCGCATGAAGCCGGCCAGCAGATAGGTGAAGCCGGCGTAGAAGAACATCCAGAAGGTTTCCCACGGCCCGTAGTCGAAGCGGGGCGCGGCGGCGACCAGATCGCGGATCGGCGTGAAGTAGCCCACCAGCGTGAAGCCGGTCCACAGCGAGAACAGGATCATCAGGCCGTGCTTGGTGAATTTGAGGCGGAACTTGCGCGCGCTCATCGGCGCCTTGTCCAGCTTGATGCGCTTGCCGCGGTCGCCCTCCACCCATTGTTCTATCCACAGCATGATTTCGGTGTAAACCGTCTGCGGACAGGAGTAGCCGCACCAGAGCCGGCCGGCGATGGTGGTCCAAGTGAACAGGCCGAAGGCGCAGCACATCAGCAGCGCGGCCAGATAGACGAAGTCCTGCGGCCAGATGGTGAGACCGAACAGATAGAACTTGCGCTCGATCAGATCGAAATGCAGCGCCTGGCGTCCGTTCCAGTTCAGCCAGGGCAAGCCCAGGAAAACCAACTGGGTGCCGACGACGAAGAGCACGCGCAGATTGTTGAACAGGCCTTTGACGGCACGCGGATAAATCTTGGTTTGCGACTCGTACAGAGAAACGGTCTCGGTGGCCTCGGGCTGCGAGCCGGCTTGGCGCGGCGGTTCTACCTTGATCGGGATTTCCTTGAGCGAATCGGACATGGGCGTTTCCTTCTCTGCGGATTTGGCCAAGGCCATGGGGATATGGGCTTGGCGAAATGCGCGGCTGCATCGGAGCGGAGATGTTATATGAAATCATATAACATCCTCGCGAAAGAATACTGCCCGCATGAGCGGGCAGTAGATCAGTACCGGTTTATTGCGGCGCTTTGGGGTTGTTGGACAAGCCCCAGACGTAAGCGGTCAACAGATGCACCTTGCCTTCACCCAGGAAGTCTTTCCAGGCCGGCATCTGGTTGTTGCGGCCGTTGGTGATGGTTTCGATGATGGTTTTCTCGCTGCCGCCGTACAACCAGTTGTTGTCGGTCAGGTTGGGGGCGCCCAGTTGCGGGTTGCCCTTGCCGTCCGCGCCGTGGCAGGCGATACAGACCGTGGCGAAGGTTTCCTTGCCGCGCACCGCGCGCTCCGCGTCATGCTTGCGCTTGGATAGGGATAGCACGTAGTTGGCCACGTCCTTGACCTTTTCCTCGCCGAACGCCGCGCCCCAGGCCGGCATCTGGCCGTGACGGCCTTCGGAGATGGTGGTGTGGATGGTCTTGATATCGCCGCCCCACAGCCACTTATTGTCGGTCAGGTTGGGGAAGCCCTTGGCGCCGCGGGCGTCGGAACCGTGGCACTGCACGCAGTAGGTCTGGAACAGGCGCTTGCCCATTTCCTGAGCTTTGGGGTCGGCGGCCACGGCCTTGACGTCCTGTTTCAGGAATTGGTCGTACAGCGGCTGATACTTGGCTTCCGCCTGCGCGCGTTCCTTCTTGTACTGGTCTACCGAGGTCCAGCCGAACACGCCTTTCCAGGTGCCCAGGCCAGGGTACAGGATCAGATAGACCACGGCGAAGGCCAGGGTCACGTAGAACATCAACATCCACCAGCGCGGCAGCGGGTGGTTGTACTCGGAAAGGTCGCCGTCCCACACGTGGCCGGTGATCTCAACCTGTTCGCCCTTTTGCACCTTGATCTTGGATTGTGAAAACACCAGATAGGTCAGCCAAACGAGGCCGCCCAGCACGATCGCGGTGATCCAGATGTTCCAGAATTCGCTCACGAAATCACTCATTTTTTTGCTCCGTTGGAAGCTTGGTCTTGTTCCGCTTCCTGCACCTTGTCGTCGTCGAGGAAGGGCAAGTTGGCCGCATCCTCATACCGGTTCTTGGAGCGCTTGCTGTAGGCGATGCCCAGCACCACGATGAAGAATGCAAAGCACACTACCGTGAACAGCGAGCGCCCGATGGTTACCCAGTCCATGGCTTAACGAACGTTCTTCAAGGCAAGGCCCAGGCCTTGCAGGTAAGCGACCAGCACGTCCATTTCCGACTTGCCTTCCACCTGGGCTTTGGCCTCGGCGATGTCTTTGTCGGTATAGGGAACGCCCACCAGGCGCAGCGCCTTCATCTTGGTCGGCACGATGTCGGCGTCGGCCAGATTCTTGGCCAGCCACGGGAAGGCCGGCATATTGGACTCGGGAACCACGTCGCGCGGGTTGATCAGGTGCACGCGATGCCATTCGTCGGAGTAGCGGGCGCCCACGCGGGCCAGGTCCGGGCCCGTGCGCTTGGAGCCCCACAGGAAGGGGTGGTCGTAGACCGACTCGCCGGCCACGGAGTAATGACCGTAGCGTTCGGTTTCAGCGCGGAACGGACGTATCATCTGCGTGTGGCAGGTGTGGCACCCTTCGCGGATGTAGATGTCGCGGCCAGCCAGTTGCACGGCGGTGTAGGGCTTGACGCCGGCCACCGGCTGAGTGGTCGATTTCTGGAAGGCCAGCGGCAGGATTTCCACCAGGCCGGCCACGCTGACGACCAGCAGGGTGAACACGATCAGATAGCCGACGTGTTCTTCGATCAGTTTTTGTATCTTATCCATGATGTTTCCTTGCGCCTCAATGAGCGTGGGCGGTGATGGCCGGGATCTTGGCGTCTACGGCACGGCCCGCGGTTACGGTGCGGAAGGTGTTGTAGGCCATCAGGAACATGCCGAGCAGGTACAGGAAGCCGCCGAGCAGACGCACGAAGTGGTACGGATAGGTGGCTTTGACCGCCTCAACGAAAGCGTAGGTCAGGGTTCCGTCCGGGTTCAGCGCGCGCCACATCAGGCCCTGGGTCACGCCGGAGATCCACAATGCGGCGATGTACAGCACCACGCCGACGGTGGCGAGCCAGAAATGGGCTTCAACCAGCTTCAGGCTGAACATGGATTCGCGGCCGAACAGGCGGGGAATCAGGTAGTACATGGAACCGATGGTGATGAAGCCCACCCAGCCCAGCGCGCCGGAGTGCACGTGGCCGATGGTCCAGTCGGTGTAGTGAGACAAGGCGTTGACGGTCTTGATCGACATCATCGGGCCTTCGAAGGTGGACATGCCGTAGAAGGACAGCGATACCACCAGGAATTTCAGCACTGGGTCGGTGCGCAGCTTATGCCAAGCGCCCGACAGGGTCATGATGCCGTTGATCATGCCGCCCCAGCTCGGGGCCAGCAGCACCAGGGAGAACACCATGCCTACGGATTGGGTCCAGTCCGGCAGGCTGGTGTAGTGCAGGTGGTGAGGGCCGGCCCACATATAGGTGAAGATCAGCGCCCAGAAGTGCACTACGGACAGGCGGTAGGAGTAAACCGGACGGCCAGCCTGTTTCGGGATGAAGTAGTACATCATGCCCAGGAAGGCGGCGGTCAGGAAGAAGCCCACGGCGTTATGGCCGTACCACCATTGCACCATGGCGTCCACGGCGCCGGAGTAGGCGGAGTAGGATTTCCACAGCGACACCGGCACGAAGGCGGAGTTGACGATGTGCAGCAGGGCCACGGCCAGGATGAAGGCGCCGTAGAACCAGTTGGCCACGTAGATGTGTTTGACCTTGCGGATGGCGATGGTGCCAAAGAAAACAATGGCGTAAACAACCCAGATCACCGCGATCAGGAGCTTGATCGGCCATTCCAGCTCGGCGTACTCCTTGCTGGTGGTCAGGCCCAGCGGCAAGGTGATGGCGGCCAGCACGATCACCAGTTGCCAGCCCCAGAAGGTGAAGGCGGCGAGCTTGTCGGAGATCAGCCGGACGTTACAGGTACGCTGCACTACGTAGTAGGAAGTGGCGAACAAACCGCAGCCGCCGAAGGCGAAGATGACCGCATTGGTGTGCAGCGGGCGCAGGCGGCCGAAGTGGAACCATGGGCCGAAGTTCAAATCGGGCCAGACCAGTTGGGCCGCAATGATGACGCCCACCAACATGCCGACAATGCCCCACACGACGGTCATGATGGCAAATTGGCGCACCACCTTATAGTTATAAGTGGATTGCGTTTCCATTTAGGGTTTTCTCCAAGGTTGCTAACTCAGAACGTGACATATCTAATCGACGGCTTGAAGTCCGGGCGACTGTCCCAATCTGTACTGATGTGACTGTATCCAGACGAAGCCGTAGGGAAAACGACTTTTATTAAAATCAAGCGCTTGACCCAGATCGCAGCGGTACTGATGTCTGTATTAGCAGTTCATCCCGTATTGCGACAGCGCAATTTCCCCATTTAGTTAACCCGGCATTCTAAATCAATTACCCATATCGGGCCAGTTTGGACGGCCGGGGATGTCGCTTTCCCATTTGTCTTTATTTATGTCTCAAGCGAGCGTGACAGTTCTTGCAAATACTGTTGCTACTGGCGAGATTGTATTGTCTGGCGGCCCAGCCTTCTTGACCTGGATCAAGATGTCATAAAACGCAGCGTTTACCCGCGGCAAGTGCTAAAATAAGAAGGTTTTGCAACGATTGCAGGCAGATCATGACCGTTTCCGTCCGCTACACCCTATGTCCCCGCGCCCCTGAGGCGCATCTTTTCGAGGTCGTCCTGACCGTTTCCAAACCCGCAAAGAACGGCCAGATTTTCTCCTTGCCGGCTTGGATTCCCGGTAGTTACATGATCCGGGAGTTCTCCAGGCATATTGTGGAAATTCGCGCGGAATCCGCGGGAAAAGCGGTGCAGCTGGTCCAGTTGACAAAAAACAGCTGGCAAGCCGCGCCGGTCAAGGGCGTGCTGGTTCTGCGCTATAAAGTTTATGCGTTTGATCTGTCCGTGCGCGGAGCGTATCTGGACGCGGAGCGCGGCTTCTATAACGGCAGCAGCGTTTTCCTGGCGGTGGACGGCTATGAAAACGAGGCCTGCGCGGTGGAGATCCTGCCGCCGGAAGGCAAGGCCTACGCCGATTGGAAAGTGGCGACCAGTCTGCCGGCGCGCGGCGCGGACAAGAAAACCGGCTTCGGCGGCTATCAGGCGGCTTCCTACGACGAGTTGATCGACCATCCTGTGGAGTTGGGCGCCTTCGAGCGAGTCAGCTTCAAAGCCTGCGGCGTACCGCACGAATTCGTTGTCTCCGGTCGTTTCCGCGCCGACCTCAAGCGCTTGGCGCGCGACACCAAGAAAATTTGCGAATACCAGATCAAATTGTTTGGCGAGCCGGCTCCGTTCGAGCGCTATGTGTTCATGCTTTTCGTCGGCAAAGACATCTACGGCGGTCTGGAGCATCGCGCTTCCACCGCGCTGGTGGCCAACCGCGACGATTTGCCGCAACAGGGCGTTGAGGAGATCGGCGACGGCTATCTGAAACTGTTGGGTCTGATCAGCCACGAATACTTCCACAGTTGGAATGTCAAGCGGATGAAGCCGGCGGCGTTCACGCCCTATGATCTGAACCAGGAAGGCTACACCCGTTTGTTGTGGGCCTTTGAGGGCATCACTTCCTATTACGACGACCTGAGCCTGGTGCGCTGCGGTCTGATCGATGAAAAGCGCTATCTGGGCCTGCTGGCGGAAACCATCAGCGGCGTGGAGCGCGGCGCCGGCCGCCTGAAGCAGACCTTGGAGCAATCCAGTTTCGAAGCCTGGACCAAATATTACCGGCAAGACGAAAACAGCCCCAACAGCATCGTCAGCTATTACACCAAGGGCGCGCTGGCCGCGTTGGCGCTGGACTTGACCATACGCCGCGACAGCCAGGGCCGTCAGTCGCTGGACGATGTGATGCGGGCGCTGTGGCGCAAGTGGCTGGACGACGGCAAGGGTTTGGCCGAGGACGAGTGGGAAAAACAGGCGCAGGCCGTTACCGGCCTGGATCTCAAGGCCTTTTTCGATCGCGCGCTGCGCGGCGTTGAGCCCCTGCCGCTGGCCGAACTGTTGGCGGCCCAGGGCGTGGAGCTGCGCTTCGAGCCGGCGGCCAACGCCGGCGACCGTGGCGGTCTGGCGCTGAGCGGCAAGCCTGCGCCGGCCAGCCTGGGGGTCAAGGCTGTGGCCGAGGCCCAGGGCGTGCGTGTGCTCAATGTCTACGACGGCGGCGCGGCGCAAAGCGCCGGCCTGTCCGGCGGCGACGTGATCGTGGCGATAGACAAGCTCAAAGCGGTGGATCTGGACAAGGCGCTGGCGCGTTATCAGCCGGGCGATAAGCTTAAACTGCATTGGTTCCGCCGCGACGAACTGATCAGCGCGCAAGTGGAGCTGCAAGCCGCGCCTGCCGACGCCTGCCGGTTGCTGTTGCAGGACGACGGCGCCCGGTGGCTGCGCCGCTAACATTCATCGGGACGGTGCCGTTCCCCGGCGCGGTTCCCCTCCAGCCAAGACCGGCGCAGCCGGCATCGAAGGAGACGTAGACATGGCTCAACAGCCGCAAGTCAAGTATCGCAACGATTACGCAGCCCCCGCTTTTCTGATCGACCGGGTCGATCTGAGCTTCGACATCGAAGACGACGCCACCCGCGTGCATGCGCGCCTGGTGGTGACCCGCAACGACAAGGCCGCGCGCCAGGACGATCTGGTGCTGGACGGCAGTGCCGCGCTGGTGGCGGTAACGCTGGACGGAGAGCGCCTGGACGAAAGCGGCTACGCGCTGGCCGACGAACAACTGACCGTGCGCGGCGTGCCCGACAGCTTCATCCTAGAGGTGGAGACCGAGATCGACCCGGCGGCCAACACCAGCCTGATGGGTTTGTACGCGTCCAACGGCAATCTGTTCACCCAATGCGAGCCGGAAGGCTTCCGCAAAATCACCTATTACCTGGACCGTCCCGACGTGATGGCCAAGTTCACCACCACCATCATGGCGGACAAGCACAAATTCCCGGTGCTGCTCTCCAACGGCAACAAGGTGGGCGAGGGCATGGTGGACAAGAAGCGCCACTGGGTGAAGTGGGTGGACCCGTATAAGAAACCGTCTTATCTGTTCGCCTTGGTGGCCGGCAAGCTGACGGCGCTGAAGGACAAGTTCGTTACCATGCGCGGCCGCGAAGTGGCGCTGGAGATCTGGACCGAACCGGCCGATCAGGACAAGACCCAGCACGCGATGGAGTCTTTGAAGCACTCTATGAAGTGGGATGAGCAGCGCTTTGGCCTGGAATACGATCTGGACATCTATATGATCGTCGCCGTCGGCGACTTCAATATGGGGGCGATGGAGAACAAGGGCCTCAACGTCTTCAACACCAAGTACGTGCTGGCGCGCAAGGACACCGCCACCGACGCCGACTTCCAGGGCGTGGAGCGGGTGATCGGCCACGAATACTTCCACAACTGGACCGGCAACCGCGTCACCTGCCGCGACTGGTTCCAGCTGTCGCTGAAAGAAGGCCTGACCGTGTTCCGCGACCAGGAGTTCGGCGCCGACATGAGCAGCCGCGCGGTCAAGCGCATTGAGGATGTCAAGGGCCTGCGCGCTCACCAGTTCCCGGAGGACGCGGGCCCCACCTCGCACCCCATCCGCCCGGACAGCTATATCGAGATGAACAACTTCTACACCATGACGGTGTATGAAAAAGGCGCGGAAGTGGTGCGCATGTATCACACCCTGCTGGGCGAGGCCGGCTTCCGTAAGGGCATGGACCTGTACTTCAAGCGCCATGACGGCCAGGCGGTGACCTGCGACGACTTCCGCGCGGCGATGGCCGACGCCAACGACGTGGACCTGGGCCAGTTCGGCTTGTGGTACAGCCAGGCCGGCACCCCGGTGCTCAGCGTCAGCGGCCGCTACGACAGCGTGGCGCGTAGCTACACGTTGAATGTGCGTCAATCCTGCCCGCCCACGCCGGGGCAAGAACTGAAGCAGCCGTTCCACATCCCGCTGGCTTTGGGCCTGGTGGGCGCCGACGGCGCCGACCTGCCGCTGCAGCTGGAGGGCGAAGCCGAAGCGCAGGGCGGCACCCGCGTGCTGGACGTCAAGGCGGCGGAGCAGAGCTTCACCTTCGTCGGCGTACCGACCGAGCCGGTGCCTTCGCTGCTGCGCGGTTTCTCCGCGCCGGTGAAGCTGGATTTCGATTGGCGCGACGACCAACTGGCTTTCCTGATGGCCAACGACAGCGACAGCTTCAGCCGTTGGGAAGCCGGTCAAACCTTGGCCGAGCGTCTGTTCAAGCAGCTGTTGGCGACGCTGGCCGCCGGCGGCGAACTGAAGCTGCCGGAGACCTTTGTCGCCGCTTTCCGCGCGGTGCTTAAGGATCATGTAGCCGATCCGGCGTTCAAGGCTCTGATGCTGGCCCTGCCTTCCGAGGCGGAAATTCTGGAGATGGTGGAGGTGGCCGATCCGGCAAGCATCCATCAGGTACGCGATTTCGTGCTGGACGAGTTGGCGCAGGCGCTGCGCGGCGAGTGGCGCGAGGCGTACGAGCTGAGCCAGACCCGCGATTACAAGCCGCAAGACGCGGGTAAGCGCGATCTGAAAAACCGCGCGTTGGCCATGTTGAACCGCCTGGACGACGCCTGGCCGGCGGAAGCCGCCGCCAAGCAGTGCCGGGAGGCGGACAATATGACCGATCAGATGGGCGCGATGCTGGCCTTGCGCGATCGCGACGGCGCCGAACGCGACGATTGCTTCACCGCTTTCGCCTCCCGTTGGCAGGGCGACGCCCTGGTGATGGACAAGTTCTTCATGCTGGTGGCCAGCAGCCAGCTGCCGGGCACGCTGGAGCATGTGCAGGCGGCGATGCAGCATCCTGCCTTCACCTTGAAGAACCCCAATAAGGCGCGCGCGCTGATTGGCACCTTTGGCGCCAATATGGCCTTGTTCCACGCCGCCGACGGCAGCGGCTACCGCTTCCTGGCCGATCAGGTGCTGGCGCTGGACGCGATCAATCCGCAAGTGGCCAGCCGCATCGTCAACGCCTTCCGCCGGCTGAAAAAGCTGGAGCCTGCGCGTCAGGCGCTGATGCGCGAGCAATTGCAGCGTCTGGCCGGGCAG
The DNA here is from genome assembly GCF_009936155.1 of Chromobacterium haemolyticum. Lineage (NCBI taxonomy): Bacteria > Pseudomonadati > Pseudomonadota > Betaproteobacteria > Neisseriales > Chromobacteriaceae > Chromobacterium > Chromobacterium haemolyticum. Next base: position 884,758 of record NZ_AP019312.1, read on the forward strand.
CCGCTGTCCAAGGACGTGTACGAGATCGTGTCCAAGATTTTGGAAGCCTGAGCCGCCTCGCGCTGCTGAAAACAAAGCCCCGGTTTCAAACCGGGGCTTTTTTCATGGCCGACGAGGCGTATTTGCCGCGAGGCTTATTCTATGCGCAGCCGCTGCCCGCCTTGGCTGCCTTGTTTCTTCGGCAGCGTCAGGCTGAGCACGCCGTTTTCGTATTTGGCGCTGGCCGCGTTGCGTTCGATTTCCGCCGGCAGTTGGAAGCTGCGCGATACCGCGCCGTAAAAACGCTCGGTGCGTAGTTGGCGTTCGTCCTTGCGCTCGCTGTCCGTCTGGCGCACCTCCGCCTTAATGGTAACCAGCGGGCCGTCCACTTCCACGTGGATGTCGTCTTTGCTGACGCCGGGAATATCCGCGTGAACGATGAACTGGGTTTCGGACTCCTTCACGTCGATCTTGATCTGGCTGGGCAGCGGATCGCCGTGCAGCGGTTTGATGAAGAAGCCTGGGGTGAAGTCGCGGAACAGTTCGTCAAACAGGCTAACATTGCCGCGGGAAGGCAGGATGTTCATCTTACTCTCCTTTTCGATCAATGGTTTAGGTGTGAAGCGGGCCCTGTTGTCGATATAGGGACGTCGCTGGGATTCTCAAGTCCCCAAGAAGGGAAAATTCATCGGGATTCATGCCGGCCAGTCCGATTGGACAGGCCGCAGCCACAGGCCGGCGAAATCGGTCCAGCCGTTTTCACTCATTTGCAGGCCGGCCAGTTGCGGGCTGGCCTGATGCCCCTGGCGCTCATGAGACAGCGGCAGCACCCAGCCTTCCGCGCACAGCCAATCTCCGATGGCGGCGTATCCGGCCATGCGCCGCCTGCTGTCCGCTTGGCGCTGAATATCCCGCAACTGCGCGTTCAGCCGCGCCTGTGCCTCCGCGCTCAGGCCGCGCTGCAACGGTTGCCGGGTGCCCAGCCACTCGTGGCAACTATAGTCGCGATCGTCGTGAAGTACCTCGCTGCACAGCATGAGATCGGCCTGTCGCCACCAGTCCTGGTCGTGAAAAAAAGCGCGTCGGCTGAGGGCGTGGATCTCCAACTCAATGGCCAGTCCGGCCAGGCGTTGACGGATGGCGGCGGCCAGCGGCGGGAAGCAGGGCAGGTCGTAATGGAACAGGCGCAGCCGGGTACGGTCGAGCCGAGGCCGGCGCCCTGCTTGCGGCAATGGATGGCGCCAGCCTGGTAGCAGGCCTAGCGCCGGTGTTTGCAGGGCGTCGTTGGCCTGGACCAGCGTCGGCTCCGCCAGCCAGCGCATCAGCGGTGCGCGCTCGCTGTCAGGCAGTGCTGGATTCAGCAGCAAATAAGTGCAAGCGGATTGCAGCCTGCCGTTGGCGTCGTCGTTGGCGTAATCCAAACGCAGGTGGAAGTCTTGGCCGTCGTTGCCGGAGGGAATGAACCACAGTTCGATCTCATCCAGCAGCGCCCGTTCGCGGTAATGGTTGGCGAAGGCGGCCAGGCTCAGACGCTGCTCGCTGTGACGCAGCGCCCGGAACGGCCCGCTGCCTATCGGGAGGCGGTCGAAGTCGGCATTGCGCCGCAAGGGGACGATGGAACTGTTGGCGGTGGCCAGCCGCTGCGGCCAGAGAAAATCGGCGTCGTCCAAGCTGCAGCTGAAGGACTGCACGTCGTGGACCTCGACCGAGCTTAGATGGCGGTATTGCCGCTGATAGGGGTTGTCCGGTTCGCGCAGGCGCAACAGGCTGGCGGCCACAGCGTCGGCTTGCAAGGGCGCGCCATCGTGGAATTGCAGGCCGGGGCGCAGCCAGAAGCGCCAGCGTCGGGCCTCGGCGTCGCTCTCCCAGTGGTGAGCCAGGCCGCCCTGCAGGCTTTGCAAGGCGCGGTCGAAGCGACACAGGCGGTCGAAAATCTGCCGGACCAGATGGGACTCAAGCCGGCCGCTGACGGTGATCGGGTCCAGGCTCAACGGCGCATGCGGTATCGGGATGCGCAGGCAGCGGCCTTGCGCGGCGCTGCCCAGGTATTGTGGCAGCGCGCTCAGCAATTGTTCACGCCGCTGCGGCGGCAATTGGGCGAAAGCCTGCTCCAGTTTGCCGTCGCGCAGTAGGTGTTGCAGACGCTCCCATTCCAACTGTTCCGGCCGGCAGAGCAGGCTTAGCCGCGATTTGCGGCCGCGTCCCCGGCCAGGCTCCCAGGACAGCCAGCCGCGCGCGCGCATCTTGGCCAGTTGCAAACGGGCGTTGCGCTCGCTGCACTTCCACAGTGCGCACAGTTCGGCCAGCCCCGGCTGCGCGGGCTGCCGGTCGGCGTAGGCCTGATGCAGCGCCTGATATTGTTGTTCCAGCTTCATGTCTGCTTCCCGCTGAGGACTCCGCTAAAAGCGGAAGCGATTTGTTCTGTTTTTATCCATTTTTGCATTCCGCTTTTAGCAGGATACTGGGGGAACTTCCTGTTTGCATAGGCGTTGGCATGATTGACGAAAAAGAAATCCAGGTGCGTTGCTTGCTGGCCAGCTCCTGGTTGTTGACGATGAGCCGGGCGGTGATCGCGCCCTTGCTGGTGCTGACTCTAGGGCGGCAACTGAACTTGAACGGCGAGCAGACCGGTTTGCTGCTGGGCGGAGTCTTGCTGCTGTCCGCCTTGATGGGCTTGTACGGCGGCCATTTGCTGGATCATTGGCCGCGGCGGCCGGTGCTGTTGGGCTCCGTGGCGTTGATCGCGCTGAATTATCTAGTGCTGCCGCTGAGCCAGCAGTTGTGGTGGAGCGCGTTGGCGCTGGCGCTCAGCGAGATCGGCCAGGCGGTGCACAGCATCGCGATCAAGGCCTTGATCAGCGATTTGCTGCCGCCGGAGCGGCGCGGCAAGGCTTTCTCCTTGCGCTACACCCTGGCCAACGTGGGCTGGGCGCTGGGGCCGCTGCTGTGCAGCCTGCTGCTGGCCTGGGGAGGCGACTGGCCGTTCTGGTGCGCGATCGTGTTGGCCGCGGCGGGAGGCCTGGCGACCCCGCGCGGCTCCTGTGCGCCTCGCCGGGAGGCCGGCGCGCCGGCTCCGGGCTTTCTGGCGACGCTGGGCCGTTTGCGGCAAGACCGGGTGCTGGTCTTGTTCACCTTGAGCTGTGCCTTGGCCAACTTGGTGTACGCCCGTTTTTCCAGCTATCTGCCCTTGTATCTGATGCAGTCGCTGCCGGAGGCCGAGGTGTTGCGTTGGATGTCGGCGCTGATCAGCTGCAACGCGGTTGGCGTGGTTTTGCTGCAATATCCGCTGGGCCGGCGGATCAGGGGCTCCGGTTTGATGAAAGCCATCGGCGCCGGCTTCCTCCTGCTGGGGCTGGGGACTTTGGGCTTGGGCTGGGCGCCCGGCGGGCTGCTGGGCATGTGCGCTGCGATGCTGGTGTTCACCGTGGGGGAGATCGTGCTGGTGCCGGCCGAATACCTGTACATAGACGCGATCGCGCCGGAGGACTGCAAAGTCGTCTACTATGGCGCGCAGAATCTGGCCAGCCTGGGCGGGGCGTTGGGGCCGATGTTGGCCGGCTGGATGCTGGCCCGCGCGTCCGGCGGGGTGTTGTTCGCTGTGATGGCGAGCTTGTGCGCGCTGGCCTGGTGGCTGGCGTTGCGCGGCGAGGCCTTGCGACAGGCCCGGAGCATTGGGTGCTGGCAGGCTGCGGCTTTGAAGATCTGAGAACCTGTTTACGATCTGCTGCGCGTCGGCGATACGGCGCTGAAAACCCCTTCGAAATGCTCATGTACGGTGTGTACGTTCCGCTTTCTCCGCCGTTTTCGTCTTGGCTTGCGAGATGGAGTACCGGTTGTGACGCGTGGCGAGCTTTCTCTTTGACGACTTTTTTGTCATGATCAAGCGCTTGTTTGAATCGTCGCGCAGACGACGAAGCAGACGCCGATACGAGGAGAACGCATGGAAAAGCGCCAGCAAGACCACTTTGTCGCGGTGGGCGACGAGCAACTGTATCTGAAACGCATTTATTGCCGGGAGGACGGCCCGCCGGTGTTGCTGCTGCACGGGGTGATGGCCAACGGCCGCACTTTTTACAGCGAGTCCGGTCGAGGGCTGGCCCATTACTTGGCCGAGGCTGGCTGCGATGTATTTGTGGCCGACCTGCGCGGCCGCGGCCGCAGCCAGCCCAAGATCAGCCGCGCTTCGCGCCACGGGCAGACCGAGACCATTTGCGAGGATCTGCCGGCGCTGCATCGCCACATTCGCGAACTCAAGAACGGCGCGCCGTTGCATTGGATGGCGCATTCCTGGGGCGGCGTGCACATGTCCAGCTGCCTGATCCGTTTTCCCGAGCTGGCGGAGCAAGTGGCCAGCCTGGTCTACTTCGGCAGCAAGCGCAGCGTGAGGGTGCGCAATCTGAACAAGCTGGTGGAGGTGGACTTCATGTGGAATATCGCCTCGCGTGTGTTGATACGCCTGTTCGGCTACCTGCCGGCGCGGCGCATCCGGCTGGGGGCGGACGATGAGAGCGACAAGAGTCATCTGCAAAGCAAGCTGTGGGCGCAGCCCAAGCCCTGGGTGGATAGCGACGACGGCTTCGACTACGGCGCCGCCGCCCAAAGCGCGCGCTTGCCGCCAGCCTTGTACTTTGCCGCCGGCAACGATCCCTGTCGCGGCCATCCTGAAGACGTGCGCCGTTTTCGCGATGAATCCGGCCCGCATCTGTCGCGGCTGTGTCTGCTGTCGCGGCGCGCCGGCCACCTGCACGACTACAACCATGTGTCATTGTTGACCCATCCTGATGCCATCCGGGACCATTTCCCGCTGGTATTGGCATGGCTGCATGGGCGTTACGAGGAGGTCGTCGAAAATTACTGATAAATCACATTTTCCTGGAAGCGCGACTGTGGTAGAAATCGCGCCTGGGAGAATGAACCATGACACAAGATTTTGAAGTTTCGCCCTATTTGCTGGGGCCCGTTATCGACAACCTTGCCGAACAGGGCTGGGTCGTGGACCGCAGCCTGTTCACCGTTGAAGAAATCCGCCTGCTGCGCGAGGAGTGCCTGATCAACTGGCAGCAGGGAAAATTCCATGAGGCCGCTGTTGGGCGCGCCGCGCAGCAGAACCGCCGCAGTGAAATCCGTTCGGATTCGGTGCTGTGGCTGGAGCCGGAGCAAGCGGACTCCGCCGCCTCCTTGTATTTCTCCAAGCTGGATGCCGTCCGACAGGCGGTCAACCAGGCGTTTTACATGGGCCTGGAAGACTTGGAGTCCCACTTCGCCGTGTATCCGCAGGGCGCTTTCTATAAAAAACACCTGGACCGCTTTCGCGACGACGACGCGCGCGCGCTGACGGCGGTGCTTTATCTGAACGATGACTGGCCGGCCGAGGCCGGCGGCGAGATGCGCCTGTACCTGGACGAGGAGGGCGAGCGTCATGTCGATGTCCGGCCGGAAGCCGGCACCCTGGCGCTGTTTTTGTCCGACCGCTTCTGGCATGAAGTGTTGCCGGCCGGCCGGCAGCGTTTGTCCATCACCGGTTGGTTTCGCCGCCGCATGGCGACGGCGGCCGGCTGGTAGCCTGGCGGGTCGTGCTAGAATCTTCGCCAAGGATTCCGAATACAAAGGACAGTGAAGATGTCAGGCAATACCATGGGGTTGTTGTTCACGGTGACTTCCTTCGGCGAAAGCCACGGCCCGGCCATTGGCTGCGTGGTGGACGGCTGCCCGCCGGGGCTGGAGATCAACGAAGCCGACATCCAGGCGGAACTGGACCGGCGCAAGCCCGGCACCAGCCGTCACGTCACCCAGCGCCGCGAGCCGGACTCGGTGGAAATCCTGTCCGGCGTGTACGAGGGCAAGACCACCGGCACGCCGATCGCGCTGCTGATCCGCAATACTGATCAGCGCAGCAAGGACTACGGAAATATCGCCGACACCTTCCGTCCCGGTCATGCGGATTATTGCTATTGGCATAAGTACGGCATCCGCGACCCGCGCGGCGGCGGCCGTTCTTCCGCCCGCGAAACGGCGGTGCGGGTGGCCGCCGGCGCCATCGCCAAGAAATGGCTGCATGAACGCTACGGCATCGTTATCCGCGGCCATATGACTCAGATCGGGGAAGTGGCCATTCCCTTCAAAGCTTGGGAGCATGTGTCCGGCAATCCCTTCTTTGCAGCAGACCCCGAGGTGGTGCCGCAGCTGGAGAGCTATATGGACAGCGTGCGCAAGAGTCTGGACTCCATCGGCGCGCGGCTGCGGGTGGTGGCCGAGAACGTGCCGGTGGGCTGGGGCGAGCCGGTGTTCGACCGTCTTGACGCCGACATCGCCCACGCAATGATGAGCATTAACGCGGTCAAGGGCGTGGAAATCGGCGCCGGCTTTGGCTGCGTGACCCAGCGCGGCAGCGAGCACGGCGACGAACTGACGCCACAGGGCTTTGCCAGCAATCACGCCGGCGGCGTGCTTGGCGGGATCTCCACCGGCCAGGACATCGAGGTGTCCATCGCCATTAAGCCGACGTCTTCCATCGCCCAGCCGCGCCGCTCGATAGACAAGCAAGGCCAGCCGCTGACCATGGAAACCCACGGCCGCCACGATCCTTGCGTCGGCATCCGAGCCACCCCCATCGCAGAGGCGATGCTGGCGCTGGTGTTGATCGACCACGCTATGCGTCATCGCGCGCAATGCGGCGATGTTTCGGTAGATACTCCCAGAATTGCCGGCCGAATCGGCTAGACTGTAAACCGTAAGCCGGGACGACGCCGGCATATCCGGTAGGATGGAACATGCTGAAAAATCTGATCAGCGGCCTGACCGGCCGTATGAAGAAATCTTCGGACTCCACGAGCGACGAACAGCCTGTGCCCGCGCCGTTCACCGAGCTGGCTCACGACTCGCCGGCCAGCCGGCAGTTGGAGAACGCGCCGCCGCTGGATTTGCCGCCCACTTTGGGCTTCGTTTCCCATCAGCCGGTGATGGACAGGCTGCAGCGGGTGGTGGCTTACGATTTCTTTGTGCGTCAGGGCAAGCGCAATATCGCAGCCGGCAAGCAGCAGGAGTTTGACAGGCTGATGCTCAGCACCCTGCAGAATATGGACATTTTCCGCTTGCTGGCCTTCCGCCGCGCCTTTGTCCATATCTCTATCGACACCCTGGACGAGCCGATGCTGTCGAATATGCCGGCCAGCAGCGTGATCTTCGTGCTGGAGCCGTCGCAGACCGGTTCGGTGTCCGAGGATATGATCAAGCGGCTGGACGCGCTCAAGCAAAAAGCGATGCGTTTCGCGCTGGAGCCGGCCGCCTATGATCCGGGCTGCTTGCCGGCCCATCTGCAGAACGATCTTTTCAGCCGCATGGACTTCATGATTCTGGATTTCGACGCGCCGTCGGCCAAGGTGTTGGAGCCCATCCTGGATCAATTGCCCAAGCGTTACCCCACTGTGCGCTGGATGGCGCGCAATGTCGGCACCGCGGAGGATCTGGATGTCTGTCTGCGCGGGCCGGGACATAATCGCTTCGCCCTGTTCCACGGGCCTTTCATCGCCACCGTCCGCGCGCTGGAAGGCGGCAAGGTGGATGCCAGCCAGACCCGGGTGCTGCAAATCATGCGCATGTTGCGCGCCAATGCCGCGGCCGCCGAGATCGAAACCCAGTTCAAGCTGGACTCCGTGCTGCTGTTCAAATTGCTGCGTTTCATGAATTCGCCGGTGCACGGCCTGTCGCGCAAGGTGCAGACCATTGAGGAAACCTTGCTGCTGCTGGGCCGGGAAACCTTGTTCAAGTGGCTGTCCATGCTGCTGTTCACCTCGCGCAAGGACGACGGCACCGCGGTGTCGCTGCTGGAAAAATCACTGATCCGCGCCCGCTTGCTGGAGCGCATGGGCAGCTACCGCGGTAACCGTGTGGAGGCCGAGCATCTATTCCTCACCGGCATGTTTTCCATGCTGGACGTTTTGCTGGGCGCGCCTTTCCCCGATGTACTGGACCCACTGGAGCTGGCCTCGCCTGTGCGCGAGGCGGTGGTGGAACAACGCGGCATGTTCGCGCCTTTCCTGTCGATGGCGCTGGCTTGCGAGCAGGGTGACACTGAACAGATCGAGGCGTTGGCCAAGGTGCTGGATTTCGACGTCGATTTGGTCAACCAGTACTATATGGATGCTGCGGTATGGGCGCAGGTAGTGTTGCGCGATAGCGAGGTTCATAACAATGTGGAGGCGGTCTGAGAGGGGGTTAGCTATCGCCTCCGGACCATAAACAAGGCCGCGCCTTTAGGCGCGGCCTTGTTCTATCCGCCGGCTTATTGCTGGCCTTTGTTCTGAGCGGCCGCGTCGTCGGCGCCTGGCGCCGCGCGACGATCTCCCGGAGGTTCGCCATGAGGCGCTCCGCCGGGAGGGGCCCCATGCTGCGGGCCGCCGTCGGCATTGCCGGGAGCATGGCCGCCTTGCGGGCCTCCCTCGTGATTGCCGCCGGAGCCTGGGCCGCCACCTTCATGTCCACCTCCGCCGGAACCGCCCCCGCCACCGTCATGTCCGCCGCCACCGGAACCGCCGCTTCCGCCGTCATGTCCGCCTCCGCCGGAACCGCCCCCGCCGCCGTCATGCCCACCTCCGCCAGAACCGCCGCCTCCGCCTTCATGTCCACCGCCGCCGGAACCTCCTCCTCCGTCATGTCCACTGCCACCTGCCTGGCTGAACAGCGGGCCGTGTGGAAGAGAGAAGGGCAAGGCAGGCGTGGACAGCGAACCTAAGGCGCAAACCAGCGCGGTCAGCAAGGGCAGGCGTTTCATTGGGCAGTCTCCTTGAACGGTGGCCGGCCAGCCGTGAAAGCGGCGCCGGCGCGGATGAAGTCCGAACGCTTCAGCATAGCCGCTAAACCGCGATGACGCCGTGGCGAGCAAGGAGGAATGCGTGTGGCGTCAGCCGCCCCTCAACCCTAGCGCGTAGCGTATCGCTTCGCGCTTCAGCGGGCCGGCGTGATTGGCCAGGCGCATCCCCAGCTTGCGCGCCAGCCGCAGCGGGGCAATGTCGTTGCCAAAACCATAGCAGAAGGCGTCCATCGTGGTTTGCATGGCCAGATTGGCCGGTTTGCGCGCGCGCTGGTAGCGCTGCAGCGCGTCGACGGCGGCAAAATCCCGGCCTTGGGCCGCGGCTTCAAGGATCACTTCGGCCAGTTTGGCCGCGTCCTGGAAGCCCAGGTTCACGCCTTGGCCGGCCAGCGGGTGGATGGTGTGGGCGGCGTCGCCCACCAGAGCCACGCCGTCCTTGACATAGCGCTGCGCGTGACGGCGGGTCAGCGCAAAGCTGCCCTTGGCCACGATGCGGCGGATATTGCCCAGCTTGCGCGGAAAGGCAGCGTGAAAGGCCGCGGCCAGTTCCGCCTCGTCCAGCGCCAGCAAACGCTGGACTTCCGGAGGGCGGTGATACCAGACCAAGGATCCGTATTGGCCGGTCAGCGGTAAAAAGGCTTGCGGGCCAGTGGGGGTGAAGTGTTGCCAGGTGATGTCCTGCTGTGTTTGTTCCTGCTCGCAGCAGGCCACCAGCGCGTGCATTGGATAATCCCAACTGGTGACGCCGATCCCGGCGGCATCGCGCACCGATGAGCGCGCGCCGTCGGCGGCGACCAGCAAGCGGGCGCTCAACTGACGGCCGTCCTCCAGTTCCACGCGCGAGGCGAAGGGCTGGTAGACGATGCGGCGGATGGCGGCCGGCGCCAGATAGTCGATGTCCGCTTTTCCCAGCAGGGCTTGGGTGGCGGCCAATTGCGCCACTCGGTTTTCCACGATGTGCCCGAGCGCCGCTTCGCCGGCCTCCTCGGCGGTGAACAGCGTGCCGTCGGTTTCCTCGCCTTCCCACACCTGCATGCGCAGATAGGGGGCCGCGCGCATTTCCAGGACCGCGTCCCAGGCGCCGATGCCCGCCAGAAAACGCGCCGAGGCGGGGCTGATCGCCGAAACCCGCAGATCCGGCGGCTGAGTCGCGTCGAACGGGGCGGGCGGCGTCTGCTCCAGCACCGCAATGCTCAGGCCGTGGCCGGACAGCGCGGCGGCAAGCGCCGAGCCCACCATGCCGCCGCCGACGATGAGAATATCGCTGTGTTGCATAAATCCCTTTCCAATCGTTTGCCCGCGCTTTTCCCGAGCGCCTGGTCGCGCGCCAGCATAGCCCATAGGAGGTGCCGCGCGTTTTGGTCTGGATCAAGCCGTTTGCGGTTCCGCCGCCAGCAGCGCGCGCAGCCGCGGCACCACGTGTTGGATGAATACCTCGTTCTTGCGCGGCAACGGGTGCCGGTAAGGGTAGACCAGAAAAGCCGGCCAGCAGTCGTGGCTCCAGCCCGGCAGCACCGGCACCAACTGGCCGGTGGCGAGAAAGCTGTTGGCCACGTAGTGGGGCAGCAGCGCCAGGCCACAGCCGGCCACCGCGCCGGAAACCAGCGGAGAATACTGATTGCAACTGAGCACCGGCCGTACCGGCATGCGCACATAGACGCCGTCTTTTTCCAGCGCCCATTCCACTGTTTCGCTGGGGGCCTTGCTGGAGTCGTACAGCACGCGGTGCAGGCACAAGTCCTCCGGGTGTTCCAGTCTGGGGGCTTGCGCAAGGTAGCCGGGCGAGGCGTAGACGGTTTCGCGCATGAAGCCCAGCGGTTTGGCCACCAGTCCGTCGTCGTAGACATTACGGGTGCGCACGCAAAAATCCAGTCCTTCGGCCACAGGGTCTTGCAGCCGGTTTTCCACTTGCAACTGCATCTCCAGCCCCGGGTACTGATTGGAGAGCTCCGACAAAATGGGCACCAGCAGGAACTGGGCGAAGGCCGAGGCGGAGCTGATCACCAGAGGGCCTTCCACGCAATCCTGAACATTGCCCACGTCGCCGCGCACCCGGTCCAGCATCTCGCGCAATTGGCGCGCGTGTATGGCCAGCCGTTGGCCGGCCTCGGTCAGCGCCACGCGCCGGGTATTGCGCAGCACCAGCACCGTGCCCAGCTCCAGTTCCAGTTGTTTGACCAATTGGCTGACGCGGCTTTTGGCGCAGCCTAACGAGTCGGCCGCCGCGGTGAAGCTGCCGTGGCGGGCCAGCGCGTCGAAGGCCAGCAGAGCATCCGGAGAGGGAGGGTGGTTTGTTTTCATTTCAGAACAGTGTGTGGGTATTTCACGGATTTTATTGTATGGGCATGTAGATTAGCATGCTTTCTTGATCAATAGCAGAACAATTGGAGCGCATCATGGCATGGGGGATCAAGGGGGCTTGGGGTCGGTTTTGGGGGCGGCTGGGCCGCTTGTGGTGGGAGGGCATGCGGGCCCACGCGCAGCGCGCGCTTCGCGACGAAACCGAGGAGCTGGAGCGCGTGAGGTATGCGGCGTTGAGCGGGGGGCGGCAGTGCGCCAATCCGGTCGATTGCGCCCGGAACCGACGAGTATTTCATTAACCGTGATGTTGAATCGAGGAGAAACGAAAATGCGGGATACCAGAGCGGTAGTAACGGGGTTTTTGAACGAGGTGCGTTCCGGACGCAATCCGGATGCGGCGAGCGACTATCTGGCGGCTAAGGTATTGGCGCATCAACTGGTGGCGGAGTCGCCGTACACGCTGGAGCGCAGCCCGGCGGATTACGCGGCGCACGTGCGCGAGTTCCTGCGCGACTACGGCGCTTTCGAACTTCGGGTGGACGAACTGCTGGTGGACGGAGACAAGGCGTACGCGCGCTGGACTCAGATTGGGCGAAATCTGGCCGGCAGCGGCGAGCCGGTGCGGCAAATCGGCAGTGCCTGCTATCGGGTGGAGGAGGGACGCATTGTCGAGTATTGGATACAAAGCAGCTGAGTCGTAGTCGCGGTTTGCATGTGGAGCATCTCTTGTTTAACTTATTGTCATAATTTTGTGTTAATTGCAGGTCAATTAATATCGTCTTTCAGTTTTATCAAACATGGCCGATATTGCATAAATATAATGACCGCCAAGATGACAATAAGGAGCTGTAAATGGGGATGCTTGGACGCAAGCGCCAACTGGCGCTTTGTCTGCTGTTGTTGACGGCTCAGGTTTGGGCGGAAGAGGCCGCGCCGGCCGAAGGGTCTCAACCCAAGACGGTGATCAAGTTGCCGCTGAAGTTGAAGCCGGCGGCGCCTGACGCCCATAAGGCGGAACCGGCCAAGCCGGCAACTCCGGCGGCGGAACACAAGCCCGAAGCCAAGCCGGCCGCTAAAGCGGAGGCCAAGCCCGAAGCGAAACACGCGGAAGCCAAGCCGGCCGAGGGCAAGCCCGCTGAAGCCAAACATGCCGAAACCAAGCCGCCGGAGAAATTGGAGCCGGCGGTGAAGATGGCGCCGCCGCCGGCGGCCAAGAATTTGAGCGAGCCCAGCCCGGAAGTGCATGCGCCGGTGAAAAAGCGCCGCGTGGCCAAGCCCAAGCGCAAGGCGGCTCCGGCCGAGCACGGCGACGCGCACGCCGGTGCGCATCTCGCCTCCGAAGCCCAGCAAGTGCGCGGCGTGGTGGACGCTATCGTCGAAGCCAACGCCCGCTATATGAAGTCGCACGACAAGGCCTATTTCGAGCGATTCTCCGAGCATCAGAGCCCGCGCGCCACCGTGGTGACCTGCTCGGACTCCCGGGTGCAAACCAACGCCTTTCACGCCGACGCGGTCAACGATCTGTTCATGGTGCGCGACATCGGCAATCAACTGGCCACCGCCGAGGGCTCGGTGGAGTACGGGGTGAGGCATTTGCATACCCCCTTGCTGATCATCATCGGCCATGCCGCCTGCGGTGCGATCAAAGCCGCCTCCGGCGACTACGGCGCTCTGGAGCCGGCGATACGCAAAGAGTTGGCCACCATCGATATTCCCAAGGGCATTGACCCCACCAACGGCGCGCTGCTGAACGTCAACAACCAAGTGGAAACTGCGATCATGACCTACGCCGGCGAAGTGGAGGCCGGCAAGCTGGCGGTGCTGGGCGCGTTCTACGACTTCCGCAACGATCTGAAGCAAGGCTATGGCAAGCTGGTGATCACCAATCTGAACGGCGAGACCGATCCGGCCAAGATCCGCGAAATGACCCGCGCCGGCCAGTTCTTTAAATACAGCTTTATGAAATAGCGGCACGCCGCTTTTTTGCTTCGCCGCCATGGCCGCCGTCAGGCGGCCATTCTATTTGCGCGGCGTCGGCGCGGTAGCGTCTCCATTACAGCGGATGCGCGCGTTTTTCCCCTGATGATTCCGGTTGGGACATTTTTTCTCCGCTTAATCCGTATTTGTTTGGCAATGCGCAAAAACGAATATCGTTTTTTCGCTTAGCATGAGCTTATTGATGCCGCCGCTATGGTTTCGCGTTTGCGGGCGACAGGGTTTTCTGCGTTGAAAGTGTATTGATGTAATGCGCTTGCTACAAAAAGTTTTTAAGCGATGAGAATGAGCGGTGAATGGACAATAATATTGTCTAGATTATATTTTCATAAATGAAAATAGATTGTCACCAATTAGTCATTCTCTCGTCGCAACAGGTTTAACTGTTTGGGAGACTTGAAATGACCGTAGGCAATGAATTGGAACTGGATGCGCTGGTGGCGCGGGTGAAAAAAGCGCAGGCCGCGTTTGCCGGCTTCAGCCAGGAGCAGGTGGACCACATCTTCCGCTCGGCGGCGCTGGCCGCCGCGGACGCGCGGATACCGCTGGCCAAGATGGCGGTGGCGGAAACCGGCATGGGCGTGTTGGAGGACAAGGTGATCAAGAACCACTTCGCCTCCGAATACATCTACAACAAGTACAAGGAGGATAAAACCTGCGGCGTGCTGGCCGAGGACGACACCTTCGGCACCATCACCATCGCCGAGCCGATCGGCTTGATCTGTGGCATCGTGCCCACCACCAATCCCACCTCCACCGCCATTTTCAAGGCCTTGATTTCCTTGAAGACGCGCAACGGCATCATTTTCTCGCCGCACCCGCGCGCCAAGCGCTCCACTTGCGAAGCGGCGCGTTTGGTGTTGCAGGCGGCGGTGGCGGCCGGCGCTCCGCCGGATATCATCGGCTGGATAGACGAGCCTTCGGTGGCCTTGTCCAATCAGCTGATGCACCACCCTGACCTCAATCTGATCCTGGCCACCGGCGGGCCGGGCATGGTGCGGGCCGCTTACTCCTCAGGCAAGCCGGCTATCGGCGTCGGCGCCGGCAATACCCCGGCGGTGATAGACGAGACCGCCGACATCAAGCGCGCCGTCGCCTCCATCCTGATGTCCAAGACCTTCGACAACGGCGTGGTCTGCGCGTCGGAGCAGTCCGTCATCATCGTCGACGAAATCTACGAGGCGGTGCGCGAGCGCTTCGCCAAGCACGGCGGCTACATCCTGTCCAAACGCGAAGCGGAGGCGGTGCGCAAGGTGATTCTGCAGGACGGCGGCCTCAACGCCGCCATCGTCGGCCAGAGCGCGGCCAAGATCGCAGCGATGGCTGGCATCGAAACGCCGCCGGCCACCAAGGTGCTGATCGGCGAAGTCAGCGATGTATCCGCCGCCGAAGCCTTTGCCCATGAAAAACTGTCGCCGACATTGGCGATGTACCGCGCCAGCGACTTCATCGACGCTTGCGACAAGGCCGCGGCGCTGGTGGCGATGGGCGGCATCGGCCACACCTCGGCGCTGTACACCGATCAGGACTTGCAAGGAGAGCGCATCCGCTACTTTGGCGACAAGATGAAAACCGCGCGCATCCTGATCAACACGCCGTCCTCGCAAGGCGGCATCGGCGATCTCTACAACTTCAGCCTGGCGCCGTCGCTGACCCTGGGCTGCGGCTCCTGGGGCGGCAACTCTATCTCGGAAAACGTAGGCCCCAAACACCTGATCAACAAGAAGACCGTGGCCAAGAGGGCCGAAAACATGCTGTGGCATAAGCTGCCCAAGTCCATTTATTTCCGCCGCGGCTGCCTGCCGGTGGCGCTGGAAGACCTGTCCGGCAAACGCCGCTGCCTGATCGTCACCGGCCAGTATCTGTTCGACAATGGTTTCGTGGACGAGCCTATCCGTCTGCTGAAGAAAATGGGTTTGGAGGTGGAGGTGTTCTTCGAGGTGCCTGCCGATCCGACGCTGGCGGTGGTGCGCAAGGGCGCGGACCTGGCGCATGCTTTCAAGCCTGACGTGATCATGGCTTTGGGCGGCGGGTCGCCGATGGACGCGGCCAAGATCATGTGGGTGATGTATGAGCATCCGGAAGTACATTTCGAAGACTTGGCGCTGCGCTTCATGGACATCCGCAAACGGATTTACCAGTTCCCTAAACTGGGGCGCAAAGCGGAGTTGGTGGCGGTGCCCACCACCTCCGGCACCGGTTCGGAAGTGACGCCGTTCGCCGTGGTCACCGATGAGAACACCGGGGTCAAATACCCGATCGCCGACTACGAACTGACGCCGAACATGGCCATTGTCGACGCCAATCTGGTGATGAATATGCCCAAGTCGCTGACCGCCTTCGGCGGCATCGACGCGGTGACTCATGCGCTGGAAGCCTACGTTTCTGTGATGGCCAACGAGTATTCGGACCCGCAGGCTTTGCAGGCGCTGAAGCTGTTGAAGGATTACCTGCCGTCCGCCTATCGCAACGGCGCCGGCGATCCCAAGGCGCGCGAGCAGGTGCACAACGCCGCCACCATCGCCGGCATCGCCTTCGCCAACGCTTTCCTCGGCGTTTGCCATTCGATGGCGCACAAGATTGGCGCCGAATTCGGCCTGGCCCACGGCCTGGCCAACGCGCTCTTGATCAGCAATGTGATTCGCTACAACGCCGCCGATGTGCCGACCAAGCAGACCGCCTTCAGCCAGTACGACCGGCCCAAGAGTGTGGCGCGCTACGCTGAAATCGCCCGCCACCTGGGCCTGGAAGCCAGTCGCGACCACGAGCGGGTGGAGAAGCTGATCGAATGGGTGGACGCGCTCAAGCGCACGCTGGACATTCCGGCGTCCATTCAGGCCGCCGGTGTGGCCGAGGCGGACTTCCTGGCCAAGGTGGACTTGCTGGCGGAAGCCGCTTTCGATGACCAGTGCACTGGCGCCAACCCGCGCTACCCGCTGATCAGCGAATTGAAGCAGCTGCTGTTGGACAGCTATTACGGCCGCGCCTACAAGGAAAGCTGGGAGCGCGAAGCGGGCGCGGAAGCCAAGCCCGAGGAGCGCCCGGCCAAGGGCAAGCTCAAGGCGGTGTGAGCCCCGCAGCCGCCCTTCAAGCCGCCGCGCGTCAGCCCGGCGGTTTTTTCTTTGCGCAACGGCCGGCTCAGTATTTGAAATAGCCTATGGTCTGCGCCAGCTCCACCGCCTGCTCGCTCATGCCGCGCGCGGTGGCGGTCAGTTGTTCCGACGCCGCGGCGTTGGCTTGCATCGACCGGCTGATTTCGCTGACGCCCTGATTGATCTGTTCCACCTGCAGCGCTTGCTGGTTGGATGACTGGTTGATGTCTTGCACGAAGCTGGCGGTGCTTTGTATCGTCGGCAACATCTGGTTGAACAGTTCGCCCGCGTGTTCGGCGCGGCGCACGCTGCTTTGCGTCAGCTGGCTGATTTCCTTGGCCGCCTGCTGACTGCGCGCCGCCAGCTTGCGCACTTCTCCTGCCACCACCGCGAAGCCGCGGCCGTGTTCGCCGGCGCGCGCGGCCTCTATCGCCGCATTCAGCGCCAGCAGATTGGTTTGATAGGCGATATCGTCGATGATCAGCACTTTATTGGCGATATCCCACATCGCGGCGATGGTTTCGTCCACCGCTTGGCCACCGGCAGCCGCATGCCTGCTGCTGTCGCTGGCCATCTGGTTCGTGGTGCGGGCATCGTCCCGATTCTTCCACACGAAAGCGGAGATCTGTTCGAGACTGGCGCTGTTCTTGTCGATGTTGTTGGCCTGCTCTGCCGCTTGCTGGCTCAGTGTGTCCACTGCCTGGCTGATCTGACGCGCGGCGTTGGCCAGGTCCGAGGAGAAGGCGTCGATATGTCCCAGAATGCCGGCCAGCTTAGCCACCAGCCGGCGCGTGGATTCTGCCAGGTCGCCCAGCTCGTCCTGGCTGGTGTAGCGCGGAGGTGCGGTCAGATCGCCATCGGCGATGGCGTGCAGGGCTTGGCTCACTTCGCGGATGGGCTGATGCAGCAGGCGGCGCACCAGCAGGGACAGCACCATGACGGTGACCAGATCCAGCAGCAGGATTTCCGCCGATACCCGCCACAGTACCGCGTGCAGTTTCTCGCGGATTTCTTCCGTGGACACTTGCAGGCTTAGTTTGCCGACAGTGCGCGCGGTCGCGCCGTCGTGAAAGACCACGATGCGTTCGCGGGTCATATCCGCATCAGAGGCCGGCTTTCCGACGCGAAGCAGCGAGCCGTCGGCCTCGCGGCGGTAACCTGCGAACGGCGCGCCGTTGGCGTCGCGGACGAAAATGCCGCGGAGCGCGCGTTTTCCCATCTCCGCCTCCAGCACCCGCAAGCCTTGGGCGCTGTCGAAATTCCACATCGGCCCGGCCAGGTTTGTCGCCAGCCGCGCGCCGATCGCGGCGATTTCGCTGTCCAGCGCCTGGCGCAATTCCTGTTGGGTGCGCCAGTAGTCCAGCGCGCCGAACGCCGCCAGCAGGACGGACATGATGAGCATGAAGGCCAGGTTGAGCTTCAGGCTGAGGCTGTGGTGCCGCATAGGTGCATGCTCCCGGCTCGATAAACCGATTCAACGCTTTATTGATAGCACCTGTCGGCTTTGGTAGGACTATTGGATGCCGAAGATCAAGACCGGTGGTGGGCTGCGCGCAGGGGGATGTTGGCGCCGATGCGGGGGAATCGGCATTAAGAGTCGTATTTATGCTTCTTGCGCGTATCTATATTCTGAAACATGACATGACAAAAGTCTTGAGGTAATCTCCTGCCCCATGTGTTATGGGTTACAACGACAATCCCAAGCCATAACATCGGCGGCGGCGCTGCTCTTGAACCTGTTTACGACCTGCTGGGTGTTGCGGAGCGTTACACCGTGAGTGCCTTTTCCGAAATGCTCTCCCGAGATCGTGAACAGGCTCTAAGAACGTGTTTACGATCTCGCGAGCAAGAGCGAGACAAGGCGAAAACGACCGAAAAAGCGGAATGTACTCGTGGTACATGAGCATTTTTAGGGTGTTTTCAATGCTGTATCGCCGAAGCGCAGCAGATGGTAAACGGGTTCTAAGCGCCAAGGCCTCAACCCTTACGCAATACAAAGACAGTTAAAGGAGCAACTATGCAACCTGCTCAGGACTCCCTGCACAGGGGACTGGAAGAGCGGCATATCAACCTCATGGCTCTTGGCGCCACCATTGGCGTCGGCCTGTTTCTGGGGTCGGCCACCGCCATCAAAATGGCCGGCCCCGCCATCATGCTGGCTTACGCCCTAGGCGGCTTCGCCATCTTCCTGATCATGCGCGCGCTGGGAGAAATGGCCATTCATAACCCGGTGGCCGGATCGTTTAGCCGTTACGCGCTGGATTACCTCGGCCCCTTGGCCGGCTACCTGACTGGCTGGAACTATTGGTTTCTGTGGCTGGTGACTTGCATGGCGGAAATCACCGCCGTCGGCGTCTACATGGGTATCTGGTTCCCGGACATTCCGGCCTGGTATTGGGCCCTGGCCGCGCTGGTGGCCATGGGCGGCGTCAACTTCATCGCGGTCAAGGCCTATGGCGAATTCGAGTTCTGGTTCGCACTGATCAAAATCGTCACTATTGTGTTGATGATCATCGGCGGCCTGGGCATGATCGTGTTCGGCCTGGGCCACGGCGGGGTGGCCACCGGCATCTCCAATCTATGGAGTCACGGTGGCTTCATGCCCAACGGCTTCAGCGGCGTGCTGATGTCGCTGCAAATGGTGATGTTCGCTTATTTGGGCGTGGAAATGCTGGGCCTGACTGCCGGCGAAGCCAAGAACCCGAAAAAAGCGCTGGCTCGCGCGGTGGATTCGGTATTCTGGCGCATTCTGATTTTCTACATCGGCGCGCTGTTCGTCATTCTGGCTATTTACCCGTGGAATGAACTGGGCACCCGCGGCAGCCCCTTCGTGCTGACTTTCGAGCAGTTGGGCATCCCCGCCGCCGCCGGCATCATCAACTTCGTGGTGCTCACCGCCGCGCTGTCTTCGTGCAATAGCGGTATTTTCAGCACCGGCCGCATGTTGTACAACCTGGCCCAGCAACAGCAGGCGCTGCCTGTGTTCGCCAAGGTGTCGCGCCAAGGCGTGCCGGTGTTCGCCTTGCTGATGTCGGTATTCGCGCTGCTGATGGGCGTGCTGCTCAACTACCTGGCGCCCAAGGAGGTATTCACCTGGTTGACCGCGATTTCCACCTTTGGGGCGATCTGGACCTGGGTGATCATTCTGCTGGCCCAACTGCGCTTCCGTCGCACTCTGAGCCGCGAGCAGCTGGCGGCGCTGGCCTACAAGATGCCGTTTTGGCCGTATGGTTCTTACATCGCAATGGGATTCTTGATCCTAGTGGTGGGCTTGATGGCTTATTTCCCGGACACTCGCATCGCCTTGATTATTGGCCCGGGTTGGCTGGCCTTCCTTGTGGTGGCCTACTATCTGCTGGGCTACCACAAGCGCAGCGCCGAGGAAGTGGCGCGGCTGGCGCAAAACGCCCGCTGACGTTTGCCCGCTTCCAGCCGCAATGAAAAACCCGCTCGCAAGGAGCGGGTTTTTTGCGTCTCAACGCGGCAGCCAGCTGCCGCGCAGCGAGTAATCTCCCGGCTGCTGCCGGGTGGGGCCGCTGAGCGGATGAGCCGGCGGGGGGGCGTGTTGCTCGCAATTGCTCTGGCCGAAGCAACGCGGCAGCGGGTTGAAGCCGGCGCTGGGGCAACCCGGGGGCGGGTTGATGCCGATGCAATGCTGCATCCGCTCTCTTTGCCTCCGTTCCCGCAAGCTGGGCGTGCTCAGATCCGCTTTGACCGAAAAATCAGGGCCGGCGTCCAGGTCTTTCAACTGCACCGCGCTTTTGAACTTGAGCGGCTTGTTCTTTTTATCCGTCGGCTTCATTGATGGTTTGGCGCGAGCGTCCCACGGATCTTTCAAGGCGAAGTCGTAAGAAGGCAGGGGAGCCGCCGTCAGGCTCGCGCTCAAGGCGGCCAGCGACAGCAATAGGGCGTGTCTACACTGCATGATGAATCTTTGTCCTGCGATGGCAATGCCGCCGACGCCCGGCTGCTGCCAGGCAGGGAGGGGCGCGCGGAATGCTCTTGTTGGGGGATCTGGCTAGCGCGGCGGTAGCCGCGGTGGCTGTGCGCCGCTCACCGAAATTTCAATGGGAGCGGGCGGATGCTTTTTATAACATCAAAGTTTTTCAGCTGGCAATAAGATGCAATGACATGTGAAGCCGAGCGCGGCTTAATCTGGAGGACGCGGCTTCGGCTGTTCATACTCATGGAGACCCTAAATGGCGCATTATCTGGTGGAACTGTACAGCCCAAAGCCGGCTTGGCTGGCTTTGAGTTTTTTGCACCGCACCGATTTCCTGGACCAAGTCAAAACTAATATCGAGGCGCTGCCTGGCTTGGGCATTCAATTGCTGACTTTAAGCCAGATTTCCGCCGACGCGGATCAGGCTGTGCCCTATCGTTTCCTGGGCGTGTGGAGCCTGCCGAGCCAAGAGGCCTGCGAGGCGATGCTGGCCGGTATCCGCGCCAGCGGTTGGTACGATTATTTCGACCACGTCAACGCGGTGGGCGCGGCCGGCGGCGTGGACGTTCATCTGGCGGACCTGTTGCAGGTCAAGTAAGGCAGGCCGCGGGTTGCCGGCTCATAGGCGGCCAGGATGTGTTCGAAGGCTCCGCTAGATTCGGGCATGGGGGGCTCCGGCAGGCGCGGACTTGGCCGGCCGCTGTACCCCCACGAAAACCCGCAATGCCATGGTTGCGAGAGCGGCAACCGTTTTTCAGGAATATTTGGCGGCGACGTAGCTACGGCAGAAGCGTGCGGTCATGCCCGCGATCAGCGCGCTGGCGTCGTCGATATCGGTGAGCGCGCGCTTGGGCGGCGGGTTCTCCGACGCGCCGTGACGGGCGTAGATGCCCAGGATGCTGGTGTTGTTGCAGGCGGCGGTGAACAGGCTGAGCTGCTCCGGGTCGGCGAAGGCGTCGTAGTGTTTGACGCTGTCCAGTATCTTGTACAGCGTGCTCCAGGCCAGCACATTTTCCAGCGTGGTGTTGGTGGAGATCAGCCCCAGCAGGAACAGCAGATCGCGCAGGCAGGGGTCGTGCTTGGCCAGGTAGAGCAGATAGGACGGGTAGCGTTGGCGGGGATTCTCGTAGCGGGTGTGAATCTGGTCGATCCTGGGGTTGTGGCTGAACGGTTCTTCTTCGATCCGATGGGCGCTGATGGGATAGCGGCAGCCGTTTTCGTAAGCGCTGAAGCCCAGAAACTGGACCGGCATGCTGCTGACGCTGCCGGCGGCGGCGCGCAAGGCGTCGTTGAGCAGCAGCTGCAAGAGACGTTGGGAAACGTGCTCGGGGTCGTCCAGTTCGTCGATATGGCGAGAATAGGCGTAGAACTGCATGCCGATGTGGTCGTTTTCGTAGCCCAGATCGATGTCGTTGCCGAAGAAATTATGGGCGAGGTCGGGATAGTAGCCGCTGGCGGCGACGGTGATTTCCCATTTGTGTACCGGCGACATGAAGCTTCCCTGGCTGCGGTAAAAAGCTGTTCAAAGTCTGCTGCGCTTCGTGAAGCGTTGCACGGTGAGTACAAACTCAAAATGCTTATGTGTCACTCGTACACTCCGCTTTTTCGCTTGTTTTCGCCTTGCCTCGCCCTTGCTCGCGAGATCGTAAACAGACTCAAAGACGAATGGGCAAGACGCGCTTGGCGTTATTTCCCGCGCCGGATGCTAGCGCAGTTAAATGTCGAATGAGTAAACGTTTTGGCATCTAAAGCTAATCGTCATTGTCTTGCGGCTTGGCGCCGCGGGGATATTCAGGCTGCGCCGAAGCTCTGGCGAACGGGGGCCACGGCCCCCATTCTCTTTTGGCTGCGCAGCTTGGGTTCAGAACAAGCTGGGCTGCGCGCCTTGTGGATGGTCAATCACAGCCTCGGTGCTGCCTTCGGCCAGAAGCAGGCTGACGCGTTCGTGGTTGCGGAGCTCTTTCGGGGACTTGACCGCGGTGCCGTCCTGTTTTTGCACGATGGCGTAGCCGCGGGCCAGCACCGCTTCAGGGTTGAGCGCCAACAGGGTGGCGGCCAGGGTGTCCAGCTTCTGCGTTTGCCGGATGAGCAGGTCCTGGCGCGCGCGTTGCAACCGGGTTTGCAAACGGTCCATGGCTTGGGCTGCATGCACCAGGTCCGGCCGCCGGCGCTGCAGCTTGCTGTCCGCCAGTTGCAGCGCCCAGCGCCGTTGTTCGAACAGACCGCTCAGCTGGCGTTGCAGCCGTTCTTGCTGACGCTGGAGCGTCTCGCGCTGGCGTTGCAGCTTTTCGCCCGGATGAGCCAGCCGACGCGCCAGGTAATCCAGTTGCTGAGACTTGTCGGTGAGCAGGCGGCCGAGTGCGCGTTCCAGGCCGCGCTTGGCGGTTTCGAGCTGAGCGTTCAGGTGTTCGCGGCTGGGGGAAACCAGTTCCGCGGCGGCGGTGGGCGTGGGGGTTCGCTTGTCGGCGACGAAGTCGCAGATGGTGAAGTCGGTTTCGTGGCCGACGCCGCTGACGGTGGGAATGGGGCTGGCGGCCACCGCGCGGGCGACGATTTCCTCGTTGAACGACCACAGGTCTTCAATGCTGCCTCCGCCGCGGCAGACGATGAGCACGTCCACCTCGCGCCGTTCGCCGGCGCGGCGGACGGCGTCGGCCACTTGCTGGGCGGAGCCTTCACCCTGCACCTGGGCCGGGTAGAGAATCACCGGGATGCCGGGCATGCGCCGGCGCAGGGTGCTGACCACGTCGCGCAAGGCGGCAGCGGCCGGCGAGGTGACGATGCCGATGGCGGCTGGGTGGGCAGGCAAGGGGCGCTTGTTCGCGGGATTGAACAGGCCCTCGGCTTGCAGCTTGGCCTTGAGCTTTTCAAAGGCCTCGTACAGGCGGCCCAGGCCGGCGGAACGCATCTGATCGACGTTGATCTGGAAGTCGCCGCGGGCCTCGTACAGGGTGACGGTGCCCTTGAGCTCCACCTGCATGCCTTCGGCCGGGCGGAAGGGCAGTTGCGACACCTTGCCGCGGAACATCACGCAGCGGACCTGGGCGCCGCCGTCCTTCAAGGAGAAATAGGCGTGCCCGGACGCGGCCAGGGTGAGGTTGGAGATTTCTCCGCCTATCCACATCGGCGGTAGTCCGCTTTCCAGCAGATCGCGCGCCATGCGGTTGAGGGAGGAGACGCTGATGACGTCGTTCTGGGGTGCGGTAAAAAACATGGTTGTCAAGTGATCCACAGCGGTGGGTGGAAAATATTTTCAGCTAAAGCGAGTTGCAGCTTGGCTTGCGTAGCGTTTGATATCTCTAAAAAATTCAACAAAATCAATAACTTGATTGTTTTCTTATCCAGGGCGGGCTCCGGCCCAAAACGGCTTGGCGCTTGGCTTGAGAGCATATTTGCACAGTTTTATCAACAAAGTTATCCACAGGGTTTTCGGTTTCAATCCTGTGACGTTAATTTTTCCTGTAAAAACAAGGGGCAAGGCTTTTTGCCTCAGAGTCGCTGTCCTCGTTTGTCTTGATATTGCTCAAGTAAGCGCTTTCTTCTTTCGTCCGGGGCGGATGCCGACGGCTTGGTTTTGCCGGACGGTTATGCTTTTGGCTTGACCGTCGCTGGTGCACCGAAGGAAAGATTCATGATCCGTCGCGAGATCGTGAACCTCTTCTTCAGATCGGCTAACAACAATCAGTTTCACGGCTGAGGCAAGGCGGTGCAACGCAAGATCAGACGTTTTGTTGGCCGCTCTTAGAACGTGTTTACGATCTCGCGAGCAAAAGCGAGACAAGGCGAAAACGGCTGAGAAAGCGGAATGTACGAGTGGTACATGAGCATTTCGAAGCGGTTTTCAACGCCGTATCGCTGCAGCGCAGCAGATCGTAAACAGGTTCTTAGGCGCTCAGCTCCTTCAGCAGTTCCTTGACCCTGACCACGCGCAGCGCCACGTCCTGGATATCGGCCTCCACGCGCAGCTTGTCCTGGCCCGCCAGCCGGTAATTGCGCTTGGTTTGCAGCAACTGGATGATCTTCATAGGGTCTATCGGCGGGTTCTTGACGAAATGAACCTGAATGGCTACCTCGCTGGCGTCCAGCTTTTGCACGCCCAGCGGCTTGGCCAGCAGGCGCAGGCGGTGGCTGTCTATCAGGGTCTTGACGGTTTGCGGCGGCAAACCGAAGCGGTCGATCAGCTCTTCGTGAATGTCGTCGATTTCCTGCTCGCTCTCGCAGGTGGCCAGCCGCTTGTACAGCACCAGCCGTTCGTGCACGTCGGGGCAATAACCGTCCGGCAGCAGCGCCGGGCTGTGCATATTGATTTCAGTGGTGACGCCCAGTGGCGCGTCTAGGTCCGGAGTGCGTCCTTTTTTGAGGTCGCGCACCGCCTGTTTGAGCATTTCGGTGAACAGAGAGAAACCCACTTCCTGCATTTCGCCGGATTGGCCTTCGCCCAGCACCTCGCCGGCGCCGCGGATTTCCAGGTCGTGCATCGCTAGGTAGAAGCCCGCGCCCAGCTCCTCGGACATCTGGATGGCCTCCAGCCGTTTCATCGCGTCTTTGGTGATGCCTTCCGGCGTCAGCAGATAGGCATAGGCCTGGTGGTGGCTGCGGCCGACGCGGCCGCGCAGCTGGTGCAGCTGGGCCAGGCCGAACTTGTCGGCCCGATTGATCAGAATGGTGTTGGCGTTGGGGATGTCGATGCCGGTTTCAATGATGGTAGAGCACAGCAGCACATTGAAGCGCTGCTGCAGGAAGTCGCGCATCACTTGTTCCAGCTCGCGCTCGCGCAATTGACCGTGGGCCACGCCAATGCGTGCTTCCGGCACCAGTTCCGCCAGTTTTTCCCGCATGTTTTCTATGGTGTCCACCTCATTGTGCAGGAAGAAAACCTGGCCGCCGCGCTTGAGTTCGCGGAGTACCGCTTCGCGTATCACGCCGTTGGCCATCGGGCTGACAAAGGTTTTCACCGCTAGCCGGCGGCTGGGGGCGGTGGCGATGACGGAGAAGTCGCGCAACCCTTCCAGCGCCATTGACAGGGTGCGCGGAATCGGCGTCGCGGTCAGCGTCAGCACGTCCACATTGGCGCGCAACCGTTTGAGCTGTTCTTTCTGGCGCACGCCGAAACGGTGCTCCTCATCGATAATAACCAGGCCCAGGTTCTTGAATTGGATGTCCGGCTGCACCAGCTTGTGGGTGCCGATGACGATGTCGACGCCGCCGTCGGCCAGGCCGGCCAGCGAGGCCTTGCTTTCCTTGGCGCTGCGGAAGCGGGAGAGTTCTGCGATTTTCACCGGCCAGTCGGCAAAGCGGTCGGAGAAATTCTGGAAATGCTGTTCCGCCAGCAGGGTGGTGGGCACCAGCACTGCCACCTGTTTGCCGCCAAGGACAGCGACGAAGGCGGCGCGCAGCGCCACTTCGGTCTTGCCGAAGCCGACGTCGCCGCAGACCAGCCGGTCCATCGGCTTGCCGGAGCACATGTCTTGAACCACGGCTTCGATGGCGCTGGCCTGGTCCGGGGTTTCTTCGAAGCCGAAACCGGCGGCGAAGGCGTCGTAGTCTTGATGGGACAGGCTGAAGCTGTGGCCTTCCCGCGCGGCGCGTTGCGCGTAAAGGTTGAGCAGTTCCGCGGCCGTGTCGCGGGCTTTTTCCGCGGCGCGTTTCTTGGCTTTTTCCCAGGCTGGATTGCCCAGCTTGTGCAGGTGGATCTGGTCCGCCGCGCCGCCGGCGTAGCGGGAGATCAGGTGCAGTTGGCTGACGGGCACATAGAGGGTGGCGCTGTCCGCGTACTCCAGTTGCATCAGTTCGGTTTCGCCTTCGCCCAGGTCCATGGACACCAGGCCCACGTAGCGGCCGATGCCGTGCTGCTCATGCACCACCGGATCCCCCGCCTTGACTTCGGCCAGGTCGCGCAGCATGGAGTCGGAACCGGCGCGCGCGCTTTTGCGGCGGGTGTGGCTGCGCGCCACATGTTGGTACAACTCGGATTCGGTGACTACGGCGATGCCGGCGCCGGGCAGGGCGAAACCGGTGTAGAGCGGTGCCACGCAGAGCGCCAGCGGCATCTCGCCGGCGATGAATTCGGCCCAGCCGTCCACCGGGCGCGGCTTAATGCCGTGCTCTTGCAGGAACTGGTGGACGGTTTCGCGGCGGCCCAGGCTTTCCACTGTAATCAGGATGCGCTGACGGCCGCTGCGGATGAAGGCGTCCAGCTTGTGCAGTGGCTGCTCGGCGCGGCGCTCCACCGCCAGCTCCGGCAGCGGGGCGCAGCCTTCCGCGAGCTCGCCGTCGCCGGCCAGTTCGATGCGGGCGTAGGGTTTGAGCCGCGCCATCAGTTCGTCCGGGCGCAGGAAAATGTCGGCCGGCGGCAGTACCGGGCGTTCCAGATCGCCGCGCGCCATGTCGTAGCGGCTTTCCACGTCTTGCCAGAAGACGTTGGCGGCGTGTTGCACATCATGGTGCAACACAATCAGCGCGTCGTCGCCCAAGTAGTCGAACAGAGTGGCGGTGTCGTCGAAGAACAGCGGTAGGAAGTATTCGATGCCGGCCGGCCACAGGCCTTGAGAGACGTCTTTATAGATGCGGCTTTTGCTGGGGTCGCCTTCGATGCGTTCGCGGTAGCGCTGGCGGAAGGCGGTGACGCCGCTTTCATCCGCCGGGTACTCGCGCGCCGGCAGCATCCGGATTTCCGGTACCGGGTACAGGGTACGCTGGTTGTCCGGATCGAAGGTGCGCAGGCTGTCGATTTCGTCGTCGAACAGATCGATGCGGTAAGGCAGCGCCGAGCCCATTGGGAACAGATCGATCAAGCCGCCGCGGATGGAGAATTCTCCCGGGGCCATCACCTGAGTGACGTGGTGGTAGCCGGCGGTGACCATATTGGCGCGCAGCTGTTCCACGTCCAGCCGCTGCTTGGCTTGCAGGAAAAAGGTGCGTCCCAGCAAATAGCTTATCGGCGCCAGCCGCGTCATCGCAGTGCCGACCGGGGCGATGATCACATCGCATTCGCGCTGATGGATCTGCCACAAGGTGGCCAGCCGTTCGCTGACCAGTTCGCCGTGGGGGGAGAAGTGGTCATAGGGCAGGGTTTCCCAGTCCGGCAGCAGCGCCACGCGCAGCGAGGGCGCAAAGAATGGGGCCTCGGCTTGCAGGCGTTGGGCGGATTGCGCGTCGGCGGCGAGGATGAGCAGCGGACGCCGCTGGGCTGCGAGGCGGGCGACGATGTTGGCGTCCAGCCCGGCGGGCAGGCGTCCGTGACGAGTTTTCTGACTGGCGGGAGGTATCCGCGGGAGATTATCCAACATGCTGCTTCACTAGTTTTGGCGGTTTCGGGCTTGGCGGTTTCGGGATTATAGCAGCCGTCCGCCGCGCGCCGTTCGCTGGGCTTGCGCAAGGTCGGCGCGGCTTGTGTTCGGCGGGGTGAATATTTTCATCGGCATTGTCTGGCTGCATCCGGCAATTGCATATATTGTATGTCAGTCGGGTGGTTTTGTTTTTCATTTGGCATATATGCATTTGATTTTTTAATGCAAAGTTAATTGCGGCGCGCGGCAGAGCGCCGGCGCGAACGGGAGCGGGGTGGTGTGACAGTCGGATCGGCTTGCCGGGACGCGGCGGTGTTTCTCGGGTTTTTGGCGTGCACGGCATTCTGGCCGCGCGAGCCGGTATTGGGGTTTTCGCTGGCGGCCTTTCTGGCTCACGGCGTATGGAGTTATCGTCTTTTGCGTCGCGGCTGGCGGCAGTCCTGGTGGTGGCCGGTGGCCGCCGCCGCGCTGGCCGCTCAATGGTCGTCGCCGCAATGGGCCGCTCTGCTGCTGATCAGCCTGTACGCGTTGGCGCCCGGTCTGTACGCGGCCGGCTTGCGCGGAGGGCTGGCGGTGCGTCAGCCGGCGGACTTGTTGCGGCTGCTGCTGCGCTTGGCCTGCTATCCGTCGGTTCTGCTGGCCGGTCTGGCCGCCGGCGCCGGATGGCGCTGGTTCGGCATGGAGGGCTTGTGGTCGTGGGCGGCGCAGGCTTGGGGCGTGTCCGGGCTGGCCCTGTCCTTGTGCGTGCCGCCGGCCTTGTATGCGTCCGGCGCAACGCCGACGCGGCGTCAGGTGTTGGAAACCGGCCTGATCCTGGCTTTGGCCTGCGTGGCGTGGCTTAGCCTGCTGGGCAGTAGCCTCGCTTATTCGCTGCCCTGCCAACTGGTGTTCTTTCCTCTGATGTTGTGGGCTGCTTTCCGCGTGGGTTTCCGCGGCGCGGCGCTGGTGGGGGCCTGGGTGCTCGGTCTGCTGTCGCTGTACGTGCTGGCGCCGGAGTTGACCATGCACGCTAGCGCGCTTAACGGCGCCAGCGAGGTGGCGCTGACCTTGGCCTTGAGTTGCGCGACTCTGCTGGTATCGGTGTTGGCCGATGGCCATCGCCAGAACGAGAGCGCGCTGCGTGAATTTCGCGCCAGAGTGGAATCCCTGGTCAACAACAGCCCCAATATGATGTCGCTGAAGGGTCTGGACGGCAGCTTTCTGCTGGCCAACGCCGCCTATGCGCGTCGGGTGGGCCGCTCGCCGCAGGGCATGCAGGGCTTGACGGTGGAAGAGTTGTTCGATGTGGTGGACGCCGCGCAAATCCGCGCGCAGGACGCTGTGGTGCTGTCCTGCCTGGAGCCGCGCCAGTTTGAAGAGAGCTTCCTGTTCAACGGGGTGCTCAGCCATTTGTTGGTCACCAAGTTTCCCCTGTTCGACGCTCATGGCCGCCCGGCCGGGGTGGGCAGCGTGGATACCGACATCACTCAGACCCGTCAGGAGCAAAAGGCCAAGCGCGAGGCGGAGGAGCGTTACCGCGCTCTGGTGGAGCAATCGCTGGTAGGCATTTACATCCTGCAGGACGAGAAGCTGATCTACGCCAATCCCAAGCTGGCGGCCATTGTCGGCTATCAGCCCAAGGAGCTGGAAGGCATGCCGATGGACCTGTTGCTGGTGCCGGGCGAGGCGGTGCGCATCCGCCAGCAGATCGTCAAGCGCTACCGCGAGAACATCGCGGTGCTGCAGTACGGCACCCGCGCGGTGCGCAAGGACGGCGTGGTGGTGGACGTGGAGATCCACAGCCGCTTGTTCGATTACGAGGGCAAGAAGGCCATCATCGGCGTGGTGATGGATATTTCCGAACGGTTGGCGGCGGACGCCAATCTGCGGCTGGCGGCCAAGGTGTTCGAAAACTCGGCGGAAGGCATTCTGCTGATGGACGCCGAGGCGCGCATCATCGCGGTCAACCACGCTTTCAGCCGGATTACCGGCTACGCCGAGGACGAGGCGCTGGGCAAGGTGTCGCGCATCTTTGGAGATCAGAAGCAGCTGGGCCGGCAGGCGATGCTGGAAGCGCTGGCGGACCGCGGCCATTGGCAGGGCGAGATGCAGGACCGCCGCAAGAGCGGCGAGTGGTATCCGGCAGAGCTGGCGATCTCGGCGGTGCGCGACGCCGGCGGCGCGCTCAGCAACTACGTGGCGGTATTTTCCGACATCACCTTGCGCAAGCAATCCGAGGAACGCTTGCAGTTCCTGGCCAATCACGATCCGCTGACGCAACTGCCCAACCGCAGCAGCCTGACCGCGCGGCTGGACGAAGCCATCATCAGCCTGGATTGCGCCAGCGGCTCGCTTGCGGTGATGTTCATCGATCTGGACCGTTTCAAGCTGATCAACGACTCCTTCGGCCATCAGGCCGGAGACGAATTGTTGCGCGAGACGGCGCTGCGTTTGCAGCGGGCGGTGGGCGCGCGGGGTTTGCTGGCGCGGCTGGGCGGCGACGAGTTCACCCTGGTGATGACAGGGTTCAAGGACGCCGCCGCCCTTGTGGCCGCCGCAGAAGACACGCTGGCGGCGCTGGG
The DNA here is from genome assembly GCF_009936155.1 of Chromobacterium haemolyticum. Taxonomy (NCBI): domain Bacteria; kingdom Pseudomonadati; phylum Pseudomonadota; class Betaproteobacteria; order Neisseriales; family Chromobacteriaceae; genus Chromobacterium; species Chromobacterium haemolyticum. The sequence continues at coordinate 914,727 of NZ_AP019312.1, forward strand.
CCAGCCGCTGCGGCTGGAAAACCACGAGGTCTACGTCACCGGCAGCATAGGCATCAGCGTCTATCCCAACGATGGCACCGACGCCCAGACCCTGCTCAAGAACGCGGACGTGGCGATGTACCGCGCCAAGGAGGCGGGCAAGAACACCTATCAGTTCTTCGCCGCGGAAATGAACACCCAGACCTTCGAACGCCTGCTGCTGGAGAACGGCCTGCGGTTGGCGCTGGAGCGCGGCGAACTGGAGCTGCACTACCAGCCGCAGGTGGACGCGGTCAGCCGCCGGGTGCTGGGCGCGGAAGCGCTGATCCGCTGGCGCCATCCGCAACTGGGCCTGGTGCCGCCGGGCCGCTTCATCCCGCTGGCGGAGGAAACCGGCCTGATCAAACCCATCGGCGACTGGGTGCTGCAAGAGGCCTGCCGCCAGTTGGCGGCCTGGGACCGTCAGGGCCTGACGGTGCCGCGGCTGGCGGTGAACCTGTCCGCGCGCCAGTTTGAACAGCAGATGCTGCCGTTCAAGGTGGCGGACGCGCTGAGGGCCGCGGGCCTGTCCGCCGCGCGGCTGGAGCTGGAAATCACCGAAAGCATGATCATGCTCAACCCGGTGGAGGCGGTGCGCCAACTGGGCGAGTTGAAGGCCTTGGGCGTGGGCTTGTCCATCGATGATTTCGGCACGGGTTATTCCTCATTGTCCAATCTGAAGCGTTTCCCGCTGGACACTTTGAAGATTGATCAATCCTTCGTTGAAGGCTTGCCGGACGACGGCGACAACGCCGCCATCGCCGAGGCCATCCTGGCGATGGCGCGCAAGCTGCAATTCCAGGTGGTGGCGGAGGGGGTGGAGAGCGAGCGCCAGGCGCAATTCCTTACCAGCAAGGGGTGCGCCTTGCTGCAGGGCTATCATTTTGGCCGCCCGGTGCCGGCGGCGGAATTGCCTGCCTTGCTGGCCGGCATCGTCGCCGTGGGCGAGCAGCGGCAACTGGAGCTGATGTCCGGCGTGGAGGTGCTGGGCAGCTGAAAGCAAGCCGGTTTTGCCCTGAACCGCCGCGCGCTCTAAAATGGCGGGATTGTCATTAGAGAATCGCCATGAGCAACAAACGCCTGATCCACGGCTTTCACGCCATCAATGCCCGTTTGTGGCAGAACCCCAAGAGCCTGCTGGAAATCTGGCTGGCCGGCGGCCGCCACGACGCCCGCGCCAAGGCGGTGATAGACAAGGCCGCCGAGGAAGGCATCAAGCTGCACATCGTCGACAAGGAGCGCCTGGACAGCATGACCGGCAACGCCCGCCACCAGGGCGTGGCGGCCACCATAGACGCCAGCCGCAATTTCGTGCACCTGGACGACGTGCTGGATAATCTGAGCGAGCCGGCCTTGCTTCTGATTCTGGATGGCGTGACTGATCCACACAATCTTGGCGCCTGCCTGCGGGTGGCGGACGCGATGGGCGCGCACGCGGTGATCGCGCCCAAGGACCGTTCCGCCGGCCTCAACGCCACTGTGTCCAAAGTAGCGTGCGGCGCGGCGGAAGTGATTCCCTATATCACGGTCACCAATCTGGCGCGCACTTTGCGAGACCTGAAAGACGCCGGCATCTGGATCGCCGGCACCACCATGGAGGCGGACACCGACCTCTATCACTGCGACGCCGCCGGCCCGCTGGCCTGGGTGATGGGCTCGGAGGGCGAGGGCATGCGCAGGCTGACCCGCGAACACTGCGACGTGCTGGTGTCCATTCCGATGTTCGGCACCGTGGAGAGCCTGAACGTGTCGGTGTCCGCCGGCATGGTGTTGTCGGAAAGCCGTCGCCAGCGCACGCTGGCCCAGGCCAAGGCCGACTGATTCCGGTTGTCCCGAAAACCAGGCCCCCGCAACGCGGGGGCTTTTCTTTGGGCGCTCGGTTTGACTGTGATCAGATGCCGGCCTAAAAAAGTAGACAGAATTTGGAACCGATCTGGCGCAGCCATAGTCTTGTTGATACCTTACCTGGGTATCCTATTAAGAGAGGAGTGCAGTGATGGATAGACGTGGATTCATCGGCGCCGGCGCGGCGTTGGCCTTGGTTCCGCTGCTGCGGCAGGCCTGGGCGGCGCAGCCGTCAGCCGTCGATCATGGCGCGATGGGGCATGGCGCGATGGGCGCGGAGACGGCGCCGGCCGCGGCCGGCCTTGGCCTGCCGGCGGGCCTTGCCTTGCCGGTCCTGCCGCTGCTGCGCAATCAGAGTGCGGCCCCCGGCGTGTTTCAAGCTGGTTTGAGCGCCGGCGCGCAAGCGTTGCCGCTGCTGCCGGGCAAGCCCGCTACCGTGTTCTGGAGCTATAACGGCCAGGTGCCGGGACCTACGATAGAAGTGTTTGAAGGCGACGAGGTGCGGCTGCATTTCGAAAACCGCCTGTCCCAGCCCACCACCATTCATTGGCACGGCCTGCCGATTCCGGCGGACCAGGACGGCAATCCGCAAGACCCAGTGGCGCCGGGGCAGAGCCGCGAATACCGTTTCACCTTGCCGCAAGGCTGCGCCGGCAGCTATTGGTATCACCCGCACCCGCACGGCCATACCGCCGAGCAGGTGTATATGGGGCTGGCCGGCGTGTTCGTGGTCAAGAGCCGCAGCGATCCGCTGGCGCATCTGCCGGAGCAAAGGCTGGTGTTGTCGGACCTGAAGTTGGACGCCGAAGGCAAGATAGCGGCCAGCAGCGAAGCGGATCGCATGGACGGCCGCGAAGGCCAGTTCGTGCTGGTCAACGGCGCTTGGAGACCGCATTTGACGCTGGGCGCGGGCGAGCGTCAACGCTGGCGGATCTGGAACGCGACCAGTGCGCGCGTGCTCAAGTTGGCCTTGCCCGGCCATGAACTGGAACTGGTCGGCAGCGACGGCGGCCTGCTGCAGCGGCCGCGCCGCATCGACAGCCTCTCGCTGCCGCCCGGTGCCCGCGCCGAGCTGGTGGTGACCGGACGCTTCGCGCCTGGTCATGGCGCCGGCCTGTTGGCCCTGCCGTATCGGCGCGGCAAGATGATGTCGGCCGAGCAGGAAGACACCTTGACGCTGCTGGAGCTGCGCCGCGGAGCCGCGACCGAAACCACTGCGCAGCTGCCGGCGAGACTGCGCGAGATCGAGCTCTTGGGCGAGCCCGCGGTGCGGCGCAAAGTGGTGCTGTCCGAGGATATGGCCAATCCCGCCGCGATGTTCCTGATTAACGGCAAAACCTTCGATATGGGACGGGCTGACTTTGTGGGCAAGGTGGGGTTGGTGGAAGAGTGGGAGATCGTGAACCAAGCGGATATGGACCACCCCTTCCACATTCACGGCACCCAGTTCCAGGCGCTGGCGCGCCGCAAGGACGGCGTCTGGCGCGATGAACCGTTCCTGGCCTGGCGCGACGTGGCCAATGTCTCCGCCGGGGAGACGCTGCGACTGCGTTTCCGTCAGGACATGCCAGGCCTGCGCATGTTCCACTGCCACATCCTCGAACACGAGGACGCCGGGATGATGGGCATGCTGAAAGTAGAGGCCTAGGCGGCCGTGCGCAACTGCGTCACAATGGCTGTTGCCCGGCCTGTTTTAAGCATGGCCGGGCTCGCTTTGAACCCGCTTGGATTAGGATGGACATGACGCAAGAAAAACCGCAGGACGGCTGTTGCGACGCAGCGGCCCCGCTTTCCGATAAAACCGTGGTGCAGCCGGGGAAGAGCGCGCTGGTCAAGAGGCTGGCGCGCATTGAGGGCCAGGTGCGCGGCATCAGCGGCATGGTGGAGGCGGATCGCTACTGTGTGGATATCCTGACCCAAGTGGCGGCGGTGAAGTCGGCGTTGGACGCGGTGTCCATGCAACTGCTGGAAAATCACATGAAAGGCTGCGTGGCGCGCGCGCTGCATCAGGGCGACGCCACCGGCATGGTGACCGAACTGATAGATGTGGTCAAAAAAGTGCGCTGAACCGCGCCGTCGCAAAGGAGTACGTATGAAAACCCCGCTCGCTGTTTTGCTTTCTCTCGTTTCCGCGCTGGCCACGGCGGGGCCTATCCCGTTCGAGGTCTACATCAAGCTGCATAAGGGCATGTCCGAGGCCGAGTTGGTATCTCAGACCGGTGCCCCCGACTACAGCAGCAACGGTCCGACGGTCAAAACCAAGGGCGCCAACACGGTGGTGGAAACTAGTACCCGTACGCTGTCCTGGCTTGCCAACGACGCGGTTCCCTACACCACCACCGTGACCTTGAGCAATGGGGTGGTGGTGGACATCTCGCGTGACAAAAAGCTCTGAGAGCTTGTTCAAAGTCTGATGCGCTTCGTGGAGCGTTGCACGGTGAGTACAAGCTCAAAATGCTCATGTACCCCTCGTACACTCGGCTTTTTCGCTCGTTTTCTCCTTGTCTCGCCCTGGTTCGCGAGCCTTTGTACAGGCTCTGAGAATCCGTTTGTCCACGCCCTCGGGACTCTTGCAGACGCCAAGCCGCCGTTTTTGCCACATACGCATACCCCGCGGCGCGGAAGGCACTGATTTTATTTGCTTGTCACCGCCTAAGCGCGTAGAATGCTGCGGTTTCAACCCCTTGCCTTTTGCAACTGCATGGCAAAAGGCTTCAATAGCCACAAGGAGTTAACATGCGTCATTACGAAATCGTGTTCATCGTCCACCCGGACCAGAGCGAACAGGTTCCGGCCATGATCGAGCGCTACAAGGGCATGGTTCTGGCCGCTGAGGGCAAGATCCATCGTCTGGAAGACTGGGGCCGCCGTCAACTGGCTTACCCGATCCAGAAGCTGCACAAAGCTCACTACGTTCTGATGAACGTAGAGTGCCAGTCCGAAACCCTGGCCGAGATCGAACACGCCTTCAAGTTCAACGACGCTGTTCTGCGTCACCTGACCATCAAGCTGGATCGCGCGGTTACCGAAGCGTCCCCGATGATGAAGGACGAAAAGGCCAAGAACCTGCTGGACGCCCAGCAGCCGGCAGCCGAGGCTGAAGCTTCCGCCTAATCGGCGAGGAGCGAGGTCTTGCAGAACCGTCTGGCTCTGACCGCCACGGTCGACCGCGAGGATGCGCTGAGATACACCCCCGCCGGCTTGCCGGTATTGGAAATGTGGCTCAAGCATCAGTCCAGACAGACAGCTCACGGTTTTGATCGGGATGTGGCCTGCGAAATACAGGCCGTGCTGATAGGCGAAGAAGCCCGGAAGTTTTCCGGGAAACTGGCGGGAAACACGGTGAACCTCACCGGCTTTCTGTCCCAGCGCAGCCTCAGGAATCCGCGGTTAGTGCTCAATATCGAATATGTTGAATTTGTAAAAGGTTAGTCAAAATGGCTCGTCAACTCTTCAAGCGCAAGAAGTTCTGCCGCTTCACGGCAGAAGGCATCAAGGAAATCGACTACAAATCCGTTGATCTCCTGAAGGACTTCATCGCCGAAAACGGCAAAATCATCCCGGCTCGCATCACCGGCACCAAGGCCCGCTACCAGCGTCAGCTGACCACTGCTATCAAGCGTGCTCGCCTCCTGGCCTTCCTGCCGTACACCGACCAGCACTAAGCCGGGAAAGGAACTTAAAAGATGCAAATCATTCTGCTCGAAAAAGTTGCCAACCTGGGTCAACTGGGTGATGTGGTTAAAGTCAAGGATGGTTACGGTCGTAACTTCCTGATTCCGCAAGGCAAAGCCAAGCGCGCTACCGAAGCCAACCTGAAAGAGTTCGACGCTCGCCGCGCCGAACTGGAAGCCAAGCAAGCCGAGATCCTGGCTGACGCCAAGGTCCGCGCCGAGAAGCTGAACGAAGCGGTTGTCACCATCGCTCAGAAAGCCGGCGTTGACGGTCGTCTGTTCGGTTCCGTGACCAACGTCGACGTTGCTGAAGCCGTGACCGCCTTCGGCGTGCCGGTTAAGCGTTTCGAAGTTCGCCTGCCGAACGGCCCGTTCAAGGCCATCGGCGAGTACGACATCGAGATCGCTCTGCATCACGACGTTGTTACCCCGATCAAGATCGTGGTTGTTGCCGAAGCTTAATTTCCGCTTTCGGGAATCGCTTTACGAAAAAGCCCGCTCATCCGAGCGGGCTTTTTGTTTGGGCGCGCGGGGCGTTTCAGTCGTCCTGATTTAGTACCAGGCGCGCTCGCAGGCCGGGGGCGTCGGCCTCGGCGATGGACAGCAGGCGGTCGATATTGGGGTGCTTGCCCGGATTGGCGCGGGCGTCCGGCGTATGTTCAGCGTAAAGCGCCAGCCCTTCGCGCGCGGCCTTGCGGTCAATGTGGCCGTGGTTCTTGATCAGGGCATGGTAGACGCGTACCGAACCGGCGGTGCCGGGCTGATTCTCCAAACGGCCGACCGGCTCGCCGCTGGCGTCCAGCAGCACGATGGCGCGGATATCGTCGACGGCGGGCAGGGTGTTGAGAATGTCCTTGAAAACGCTTGCTTGCATGATGTGCTTTCCTATTGTCGTTATCGTGGCGGGCTGCGGCGGCTGCCCGTTGAGTGGCGGGGTGTTGCAGGTGGCCTGTGGAGCAGATCTGGGCCGGATGCAAAACCGCCGAGTGTAGTCGGATATTAGGCGTAGGAGAGGTTGAGAAAGTTCAGACCGTCGCCGCGCATTGCACTTTTTTGGTGCGCCCTATTGGGGTTTTTGCCTTTATTTGGTGCAACTTGTGCCCGCAGGCATTCATTACACCATGCTTTGAGCGGTCTTGTGTTGCAAAGGTATTAATTAATCAATGGCTTGGCCAGTTACTGTTAACTTGGCACGGCAATTGCTAAATATAAAGCGATCTGGTGACGCCAGGGCATGGCCCGGTGTCTCGCGCCAGTCTCCAAAGGGGATAAGAGAGCGGCAAAGCCGCCTTGGATCGGGGTCGATCGGCGAAGCCGACGGCCCCGTTTCATTTTTGCGTTATGGCTGCTCGCCCACCAGGTAACGCTGGCTCATTCGTTTGAAGTGCTCTCCGCCGGCTTGGCGCAGGCATTCGAACAACACCATTTCCTTGCTGACGATGACGGTGCCGGCGTCTCGCATCCGCTGCAAACCCAGCTCAATGTCGGACACCTTGCGGCTGGATACCGCGTCCGCCACCACGAAGACCTGTTTATCCAGTTCCAGCAGTTCCAGCACGGTTTGCAGCACGCAAACGTGGGCCTCCATGCCGCAAACGATGGTTTGAGGCCGGACTAGGACTGTTTCCGGCAGACAGTTCGCCGCAACGCAGGAGAAGTGGGTTTTCTCTACCACTTGCGAGTCGGGCGCTTGGGCGAGCAGTTCCGGCAGGGTATGCCCCAGGCCGCGCGGGTATTGCTCGGAAAACACTACCGGCAGGCCGTGATCGGCGGCCACGCCTATCAGCCAGCGACAGCGCGCCGCCATGCCGGCCGCGTCCACTACCGCCGGCGCCAGCTTTTCCTGGATGTCCACCACTAGCAGGCTGGCCTGTTCCTTGTGCATCAGCATCCTATTCTCCTTTTGCTTATTGGTCTTGGTCGCGGTGTTCAGGATACCGCTTTTGGCCCGGACATGCGCCATCACGGCATCTGAATGTCATTGTTCTTGCCGTTGCAAGCTTCTCCCAGTCATGATGGTGATTTCTGAATTGCAATTTTCGGGGGAATGTTATGCACGATTTACTGATCAGGAAGGTTGAGCCGGAGGATGCGCCGGCCTTGGCGGCGATGATGGTGTTCGAGGAGGTGGTGGCCAATACCTTGCAGCTGCCTTACCAATCGGTTGAAGACTGGCGGCGCAAGCTGGCGCAAGCGCAGCCACATGTGCATTCCCTGGTGGCCTGTAACAGCGATGGCCGGGTGATAGGCAATGCCGGTTTGATTTGTGGTGAACGCCCGCGCATCCGGCATACGGCCAGCCTGTTTATCGTGGTGCATCCGGAATGGCACGGTCGCGGCGTGGGATCGGCATTGCTGAGGGCGGTGCTTGGGCTAGCGGATAATTGGCTGGGGCTGCTGCGGGTGGAACTGGCCGTGGTGCACGACAACGAGCCGGCTATAGCGTTGTACCGCAAGTTCGGCTTCGAGCTGGAGGGACGCAGACGCAAGGAGCAATTGCGCGCCGGACGCTATGAGGACACGCTGATCATGGCGCGGCTGCGCGGGCTGGAATGACAAAGCGCCTGCGTAGGCAGGCGCTGGCTGAGTGTCGCGCGGCTTACTTGCCTGCGGCGTCTTGCGCTTGCGGCGCTTGCTGCTGCTGTCCTTGCAATTGCGCGTCCATGCGCGCGCGCATTTCCCACATATTGGACAACCCTTCGCCCGCCATCGCGGCGCTGGACAGCAGGATAAGGGACAGAGTGGTCAGTACGGTTTTCTTCAGCATGATGTTTCCTTTCATGGCAAATCGACCGGTCGACCGGCTCGGCGCAGGGCGTCGACGGAGGTCGGCTAAGGGCCTGGCGAGGCTTGTCGCTGTGCTAGCGGCCTGCATCGCCATTGAATTCTAGTGAGTGCCGGGACTTTGTCCGGTCATGGCGGCGATCAATTTGCAAACGAGTGTGAATCGCGTTTCGCGGGGGGGGCTTGGCCTCCCGCCGCGGAGCGCGGGCGGGAGGGGCGGCTTGCCATCTTAGCTGGCGGACTGGTTGGTCTGAGCGCCGGCTGTTGGGGTTTGCTGCGAAGCGGCGGCTTGCTTGGCTGCGATCTGGGCATCCATGCGCTCGCGCATTTCGCGGGCGTTATTGGCGCCTTCGCCGCCGGCCATGGCTGCGCCGGACAAGATGATCAGGGATAGTGCGGTGAGTACGGTTTTCTTCATGGTGATTTCCTTTCATTGCGATCTTGCCGCGGCCGGATTGTTTGGGGCCGGCGACAGGGCTTGAGTCGACATTCTATGGCGGGCTTTGCCGCAGTGCGGTAAACGATTGTGATCGTGTGCTAATGAACTTTGATCGCGTTTACAAAGCTGGATTAGCGGCCTGCCTGGCTGGTCTGGGCCGGAGCCGGAGCTTGCTTGGCGGCGATCTGGGCTTGCATGCGTTCGCGCATTTCGCGGGCGTTGCTGGCGCCTTCGCCGCCGGCTGTGGCGGCGCCGGACAGAACGATCAGAGACAGGGCGGCGATAACGGTGTGTTTCAACATGGGGAATTCCTTGTAAAGTGTGGGGTGCGCGCTTATTTGGCTTGCTGAGCCTGGGCCGGGGTTTGCGCCTGCTTGGCGGCGATCTGGGTTTGCATGCGCTCGCGCATTTCACGGGCGTTGCTGGCGCCTTCGCCGCCGGCTGCGGCGGCGCCGGACAGAACGATCAGGGACAGGGCGGCGATAACGGTTTGCTTCAACATGGTCAAAATCCTTGTGTGATTAAGTGGCTTGGCGGCAGCCTGGATGTTCAAAATGCTAGAATCGATCCGGCGTTCCGCTAAGGAGTCAGGCTGCCCGCTCTGGCAGGCTGCGCGACTTAGTGACTGAATATTAAGGATGTTTTTTGGCCGCAGATAGCGGAATGATTTGCACTGAACCATCAGTAAATTTGAATATGAAACTATCACTCGATGCTTTGCTGGTGCTGGACGCCATCGACAACCACGGCAGCTTCGCCGCCGCAGCGGACGCTTTGTTCCGGGTGCCTTCCGCGGTGACTTACACCGTGCAGAAGCTGGAACAGAGTTTGGGCGTGCAGATATACGATCGCAGCGGACACCGCGCCCGGCTGACGCCGGCCGGCGAGCGTCTGCTCAAGGACGGCCGCCATCTGCTGGACGCGGCGCGTCAGCTGGAGCTGAGGGTTAGCAAGCAAGCCCAGGGCTGGGAGCATCAGTTGCGCATCGTGATCGGGGATCTGGTGGACTTTGGCCAGGTAATCCCGTTGATCGCGGAATTCGATCAACTGGCTTCGGCCACGCGACTGATTTTCCGCAGCGAGATTTTTGGCGGCACTTGGGACGCCCTGTACGACGACCGCGCCGATCTGGTGATAGGCGCGCCTAATATGCCGCCTCCCGGCGACTATTTCACCCGCACCATAGGCAGTTACGATTTTGTGCTGGTGGTGGCCGCCGGTCATCCGCTGGCGGCGGAGGATAAGCCGCTGCCGCCGCATGTGCTGCGTCAGCACCGCGCGGTGGCGATAGGCGACACTTCACGACGCTTGCAGCCGCGCACCGGAGGTTTGCTCGATGGTCAGGATGTGCTGACCGTGCATAGCAGCCTCGCCAAGCTGGATGTGATCCTGGCCGGCCTGGGCAGCGGCTATCTGCCGCGCTCCATGGTGGGGCCTTATCTGGCCAGCGGTGATCTGGTGGCCAAGGAAGTGGCCGAGGACAGTCCGGACCACCAGATGTGCTTTGCCTGGAAGCAGGCACAGCCTGGCAAGGCGTTGCAGTGGTTCATTCAGCGTTTGGAGCAGGCGGTGGAAGCGGGCGAACTCCGGCCGTGAAAAAGCCGGCGTCCGTGAGGAGGCCGGCTGGTCATGCGTGCCGCGGGCAGATTCTTAGAGCCAGTTCAAAATCTGGCGAGCCAGAGCGAGACAAGGCGAAAACCGCTGAGAAAGCGGAATGGTCGAGTGGTACATGAGCATTTCGAAGCGGTACTCACCGTGTCACGCCTCACGAAGCGCAGCAGATTATGAACAGACATCTTAGATGTCCTGGCCCTCGACGATGCCGTCGTGACTGGTGGCCTGCTTGGGCAGCAACAAGTTCAGCACGATGGCCAGCAGCGAGCAAAGGCCAACGCCGGCCAGCTCGAAATCGCCCAGCTTCAGGCTGAGGCCGCCGATGCCGGAGGTGAGCACCACCGAGATGATCACCAGATTGCGCGGTTCCATCAGGTCCACCTTGGCCTCGATCAGGGTTTTCAGGCCGATGGAGGCGATGGTGCCGAACAAGAGCACCATGATGCCGCCCATCACCGGCAGCGGGATGGACTGCAATAGCGCGTTGAACTTGCCGAAGAAGGCCATGGCGATGGCGAACAGCGCGGCCCAGGTCATGGTGACCGGGTTGAAGTTGCGGGTGATCATCACCGCGCCGGTGACTTCGGCGTACGTGGTCACCGGAGGGCCGCCGATCAGGCCGGCTACGCAGACACCCAGGCCGTCGCCGGACAGGGTGCGGTGCAGGCCGGGCGATTGGGTGTAGTCCTTGCCTGTGACGCCGCCTATCGCCATCACGCCGCCGATATGTTCAATCGCCGGGGCGATGGCCACCGGAAGCATGAACAGCGCGGCCGCCCAGTTGACTTCCGGGCTGTGGAAGGCCGGCATCGCGAACCAGGGCGCGGCCGCCAGTTTGGCGAAGTCCACCACGCCAAACAGCGCGGCGGCGATATAGCCGACGATGACGCCGGCCAGAATGGGCACCAGTTTGAACAGGCCGCGCGCGAAGATGGACACGATGATGGTGGTGGTCAGGGAGATCGCCGCCAGCAGCATGGACACCGCGTAAGGCGTGACCTGCTTGCCGCCGGCGAGGCCCATAGCCATGCCGGAGGCCGCGGTGGCCACCGACAGGCCGATGATCATGATCACCGGGCCGATCACCACCGGGGGCAGCAGCCGGTTGACGAAGGCCATGCCGCGCCAGCGGACCACGGCGGAAAACAGGAAGTACATGAAGCCGGCACAGAACAGGCCGAACTGCGTCGCGCCCTGGCCCCAGGTGTGCATCGAATAGATGATGGGGCCGATGAAGGCGAAGGAGGAGCCGAGGAAGATCGGCACTTGGCGCCCGGTGTACAACTGGAACAGCAGGGTGCCGATGCCGGCCCCCAGCAGCGCCATCGCCGGATTGAGGCCGGTCAGCAGCGGCACCAGCACCAGCGCGCCAAAGGCGACGAACAGGATCTGGGCGCCGGACACGGCCAGCTTGATTTGTTGGAGCATGATTTTAGCCTCTGGGGTCGTCTCTGTCTGAATGGGGGGCATGGCCTAAAGCAGCCGTTTACCGAGAATGCGCGCTTGCGGTTCCAGGCCTCGGCGCAAGTAGAAGTTCAACGCGGCTTGGTTGAAATCCTTCACCTCTAGCCGGATCTCGTCGGCCGAATGTCGCCGCGCCCAGTCTTCGGCCGCGTTCAGCAAGGCTGAGCCTTGGCCCTGCCCACGCCGCTCCGCCGTGACCACTAGCGTGGCGACGCGGCAAATGCGTCGAGGCAGCAGGAAGGGGAGGGTGAGGTCCAGCAGGGTCAAGGCGACGAAGGCGGTGACCTCGCCATCGGTCTCCGCTAGTAGCAGCGCGGCGTTGGGCGTGTTCAGCTGACCGGCCCAGAACGCGCTGTCGCGGTCTGCGGCGCCGTTGTCGGCGAAAGTGTGCGGCAACGCAAGATGGTGTTGCAGATTGATTTCGTCGGCAAGACGGCAGATGGCGGGCAAGTCGCTGGCGGCCGCGGGGCGTATTGTCATGGCTGAGACCGGATGAGGCACGCAAAAAAACGCCGCGTCCGGAACGGGGCAGCGGCGCTGGAATGGCTCATGATCAGGCTTGCTTGGTGCCGAAGATCTTGTCGCCGGCGTCACCCAGGCCGGGAATGATGTAGCCGTGCTCGTTCAGGTGGCTGTCGAGGGAAGCGGCGTAGATCTGCACGTCCGGATGGGCGTCGTTGACGATCTTCACGCCTTCGGGCGCGGCCACCATCACCACGGCCTTGATCTGTTTGCAGCCGTTGCGCTTGAGCAGGTCTATGGTGGCGACCAGCGAGCCGCCGGTGGCCAGCATCGGATCGATGATGATGGCGATGCGTTCGTCCAGATTGCCGACGAACTTCTCGAAATAAGACACCGGCTCCAGCGTTTCCTCGTTGCGGGCCAGTCCAACCACGCTGATCTTGGCGGAAGGCACCAGGTCGAGCACGCCGTCCAGCATGCCGATGCCGGCGCGCAGGATGGGCACCACGGTAACTTTCTTGCCCTTGATTTGCTGGACGTCGATCTTGCCGCACCAGCCGTCTATGGTGACGCTTTCCAGTTCGAAGTCGCGGGTGGCTTCATAGGCGAGCAGGCGCGCCAGCTCTTGGGTCAACTGGCGGAATTTCATGGTGCTGGTGTCGGCTTCGCGCAGCAGGCCGAGTTTGTGTTGCACCAGCGGATGCTGGACGACGGTGATGTTCATGAGACGTTCCCATACCTTGGCAAAAAGCTGCTTTCGGCGCGGGCGCGCCAAAAGCAGCTCTTGGTATTAATTATATGAAGCCGACAGCCTTGGAAGGTCTTGGGCTGCCGGTGCGGGGTATTTGGTATGGGGCCGTATTTTACCCCTTTTCCCATTCCGAAATCCACTGCAAGAATTCGGCGGCGGCCCGCGGCGGGCTGCAGATATAGCCCTGCACCGCGTCGCAGCCTAGTTCGGCCAGCGTGGCCAGGTCGGCGGTGTCCTCCACGCCGATGGCCACAGTGGTGAGCCCGGACGCTTTGGCCAGGCTTATGTCTTCGCGCAGGATGGCTTGCAGATGCTGGTTGGAGCTGACGCCTTGGACGAAGGCGCGATCCACTTTCAACAGACTGAAATGGCTGATCAGCAGTTTATCGGTCAGGGTGACGCCGATGCCGAATTCGTCGATGCCGATGCCGAAGCCGGCGGTGCGCAACTGGGACAGCTGCGCGTCGGCTTTCTGCCAGTGCTGTCGCAACGTGGATTCGGAGAACTCCAAGGTCAGCTTGGCTGGCTCCAGGCCCAGAATGCGCACTTTCTGCAGCAGTTGCTCGCACAGGCTGTCGTCGTCCAGCGACATCGAGGTCAGGTTGATGGTGACCGGAATGTCATGGCCGCGTTCCTGCCAATCGCTGCAGGCGTACAGCGATTTTTCCAGGATCAGTTCGGTGAGTTCGCGGATCATGCCGCGCTCTTCCATCGCCGGCACGAAGCTGACCGGCGACAACACGCCAAGCGCCGGATGCTGCCAGCGCGCCAGCGCCTCGGCGGCGATCACCTTCCGGCTGGAGATTTCGACTATCGGTTGGAACCAGGGGATGAGCTGATCGTTGACCAGCGCGCGCCAGATCTCTTCGATAGGCATGGCGCTGGCGGGGCTGAGGACGGCTTTGGTTTCCTGATGTGTCGGCATGGGGCGGTTTGGGTTGGGCAAGCGGATGTCACCCTGATTGTATGACATGGCGGGTGTTTTCGAAACGGTAAATTCCGCTGCAAAAACAAAGGTCCCGGCCATGGCCGGGACCTGGGAGAGGTGCTTACAGGTCTTTCAGCAGCTCTTGCAATTCACCGTTCTGGAACATTTCATACATGATGTCGGAGCCGCCGATGAATTCGCCTTTGACATACAGTTGCGGAATGGTGGGCCAGTTGGAGAAATCCTTGATGCCCTGACGGATGTCGGCGTCCTGAAGCACGTCTACGGTCGCGAACTGTTCAAGGCCACAGGCTTTGAGAATTTGCACCGCGCGGGAGGAAAAGCCGCATTGTGGGAATTGGGCCGAGCCCTTCATGAACAGCACCACCGGGTTGTCGGTCACGGTTTGCTGGATGGTTTGTTGCGCGCTCATTCAGTGGTCCTTGCTTGGATCGTCAATGTGGCTGCGGGCACCGCTTGCGCGGAGAAATACCCGAGCGTTTCAATAGGTTATTTTACTTTTCGGCCGCCCGCGGGTCAATTTGCTTCGCAGCGGACGCGGCCTGGCCCGCGTGCCATTGCCGCAGGAAGATGTGCACCTGTCCGTCGTACAGCGCGCGGCGGGTGATCAGCCGCGATACATTGGACGCCAGCAGGGCGGTGGCCATCAACGGGATGATCATGGCGGAGGAGTCCGTCATTTCCATCACGATGATGAAGCCGGTCATCGGCGCGCGGGTCATGCCGGCGAAGAAGCCCACCATGCCCAAGAGCACGATCAAGGTTTGCGGCAGGAAGGGCAGCAGATTGGCCATGTTCAAGCCAAAGCCGGCGCCTACCGCCAGCGATGGGGCGAACATGCCGCCGGGCACCGCGCTGATAAAGCTGATGAACATGCTGAGCAGCTTGAGCAGGCCGTAGCCCTGCATGCCGGCGCCGCTGCCCTCGATGATTTCGCGGGCGCGAAAATACCCGGTGCCGAAGGTGATGCCGTCGCTGGCGATGCCGATCACCGCCAAGGCCAGGCCGCAGCCGGCGGCGAACACCACCGGTTTTTTCAGACGCCAGTCGTGCAGCGGGCCGGGCAAGCGCAAGGTCAGCGCTAGCATGATGCGGCAGCAGACGCCGCCGAGCAGGCCGCCGATGATGCCGCAGACCGGGATGGCGAGCCAGGACTGCTCCAGCTCCATATTCACCGACACCATGCCGAAATAGCTGTAATTGCCGAGGATGGCGGTGGCGGTGAGACCGGACACGATCACCGAGAGCAAAATGGTGGAACTGGCGCGCAAGTCGAAGGTGCGGCCCATTTCCTCGATGGCGAACACGATGCCGGCCAGCGGCGCGTTGAAGGCGGCGGCCACGCCGGCGGCGCCGCCGGCCAGAATGAAGCTGCGCGCCGCGCCTTCATGACGCAGCGCCGCGTGGCGGTTCAGCGAATATTTGATGGCCGCGCCCACCTGCACGATGGGGCCTTCGTAGCCGAAAGTGGCGCCGGAGCTGATGCCGATCAGGGTCAGCAGCATTTTGCCGATCGCGGCGCGTATGGTCAGAATGCGTTCGCGCAGCGCCTGCATGCCGCCTTCCAGCGCGGCGATGGATTGCGGGATGCCGCCGCCGGCGGAGCCGGGAAAGTAATGTCGCATCAGCCAGATGGCCAGCGCCAGGCCGGCCGGGGTGATCAGCAGGCTCCAGTAAGGCGAATTGTCGTAGATGCGGGTGAAGATGGCGTGCGACAGATGGCTGCCGTTGGCGAAAACGCTGGCCATCAGGCCAATCAGAATGGCGGCGGTCCAGATCGGGATGTGGCGGCGCCACAGGACTGCGGACAAGTAGAGGTAGCGCAGACGGCGCTGGACGCGGCTGCGGACTTGTCTGGCAGTGGGGGAGTCTGGCATGGAGCCGGCCTTTGCGGATGAATATGTGAGTTTTTTCTAATATTCAATGGTAAGGCGTATTGAGTTGAAAGACAAACCCCGGGCGCATCAGCGGCCGGGGTTGAGGCATGCTCAGGCGTTTTTTTCTAGTACGGCGGCGAAGAAACCGTCGGTATTGTGCAACTGTGGCTTCAGTTCCAGGTAGTCGCCCATTTGTAGCGGGATCTTCTGTTCCGCCAACACCTCGTCCATTTTCACCAGTTTGAAATCGGGGTGGTCCGCCAGGAAGGCGGCGACGATGTCTTGGTTTTCTTGCGGCAGCAAGCTGCAGGTGGCGTAGACCAAGCGGCCGCCGGCGCGGACCAGGCGGGAGGCGGAAGCCAGGATGGAGGCCTGCTTGGCGTTCAGTTCGGCCACGCTGTCCGGGCTTTGGCGGAATTTCAGGTCCGGATTGCGGCGCAGGGTGCCCAGGCCGGAGCAAGGCGCGTCCACCAGCACGCGGTCGGCCTTGCCGGCCAGGCGTTTGACCTTGGTGTCGTTTTCCGAGGCCAGCAATTGCGGGTGGACATTGGACAGGCCGGAGCGCGCTTGGCGCGGCTTGAGCTTGGCCAGCCGTTTTTCCGAAACATCGAAAGCGTACAAGCGGCCGCTGGAGGCCATCTGCGCACCCAGCAGCAGGGTTTTGCCGCCGGCGCCGGCGCAGAAGTCGACAACCATTTCCCCGCGACGCGCGCCGGTGATCAGGCCCAGCAGTTGGCTGCCTTCATCCTGCACCTCGAACACGCCGGCTTTGAACAGCTCGTGTTTGGCCAGCGAAGGCTTGGTTTTCAGGCGAATGCCCAACGGTGAGTAGGGCGTGGCCTCGCATTCGAGGCCGTCCGCCTGCAAGCGGCCCAGCAATTCGTCGCGCTTCATCTTCATGGTGTTGACGCGCAGGTCCAGCGGCGCGCCTTCCGCCAGGCCCTTGCCCAACGCGATCACCTGCTCAGGCGTTTGCTCGCCCAGGCGCTCAATCACCCATTGCGGCAGCTCGGCGTCCACTTCCAGGCTGGCCGGCAGGACTTTGCCCTTGATCTGGCCCAGCCATTCCTTTTCGCCGGCGCTGGCGGCGTCGCCCAGCTCCTTGACGTTGAGCTTGTGGATTTTCAGCAGGGCCACCAGAGCCAGCCGGCGCGGGGTGGCCTTGTCCGGCGAGATCAGCGCGCGCAATTGCAGCAGGCGACGCAGCGCGCCGAAAGCGGTTTCCGCGATGATGTGGCGGTCGTTGGCGCCCAGCTTGCTGTGTTCGCGGAAATAAGCCGACAGCACCGCGTCGGCCGGACGGTCGAAGCGGATCATCTGGCCGATGACGGTTTCGATATGTTTCAGTTGATGGTGATTAATAGTCATTCTTGTGTTTTCTCGTGGGTTGCGGCGGCAGCTTCCATTGCGGCGCGCCGTTCACGTCGATGCGGACGGCCCGGAGGTCGATCCGTTTATCCTTGTCGATGCGCTGGATGCGCACCGGCAGATTGGAGAATTCCGGCGCCAGCCAGAATTCATTAATGTCGCCGTCGCCCTGGGCGCGGAACACGATAACCCGAATCTTGCCGGCGCCGGTGTCGTAATCGGCCTCGCCGCTGGGGCGCATCGGGTATTCGTACACTTTCTTGCCGGTGGTGATCTGGATGGGTTCGGGTCCCAGTTCGCCGCCTTTCAGCCCCAGCTGGAAAGCGAGGCTGAACACATCTTGCGCGCCGGGCTTCAGATCCAGCAGTTTGTCGCCTTGATCGCCGTAGCGCAGCTGACCCGCATTGTAGTCGAAATGCGCGGACTCTTTGACTTGGCCGCCGCGCCAGGCTTGCAAGCTGTCCGGAAGCAAGCCGGTCTTGCTCTTGAAATGGCCTTCGGAAAGATAGCGCAGCTTGGGGCCGATAAAGGGGTTGGCGTTGATGTCCAGCCGGTAGCCGCCGTCCCCGCGGCTCCAGTCCAGCGTGCCGGTGCCCAGCATCGCCGAGCCGTAGAACACCTGGTAGCCCAGCGTGGCTTGACGGGGGAAGCCGCGCAGCTTGCTCTTGGGGTGGAGATAGCCATCGTCGGCGGCGGCGGCTTCGGCCGTCGGCGCGCTGGCCTCGTCCTTGTCGTTCGCCGCCATATTATCGGCGACCGGCGCCGATGAGGCGGTTTTGCTTTCCGCGCTGGGCATGGAGGCGTCGGGTTTGGGCTCCGCCGCCGGCGCGCTGCTGGCCTTCTTGCTTGGCCGCGCCTGAGCGACGACCGGTTCCGACGCCGCCTGCGGCGCCGAGGCTTCCGCCTTCTTGGCGGCGGGCTTGGGCTTGGCCGGCGCCGGTTTGGGCGCTGCCGGCCGCAATTGGGCCACGGCGCCTTGCGGCGCTGTCTTGGCCGCCGGTTCGTCGGCGTCCAGCGCCTGCATCTTGACGCTGATGTCGCGCAAATCCTGGTCCGGCGGCAGCTCCAGCCGCACCTCCGGCAGCAGGCCGGAGCCCAGCACGCCAAGATGAATGGCGAGCGACAGGGCCAGGGCCAGCAGGATCAGACGACGGCTTTTCATGGATTCAGGGCGCGGGCGCCATCAGGCTGCCGGCAACGGAGGCGCGGCTGGAGGTCTTCCCGGCGACGATGTTCAGTTCGCCGGCGACGAAGCGGCGCACGGCGGCCGGGTAGAGCTGGTGTTCCAGTTTCAGCACGCGCTCGGCCAGTGTGTCGGCATCGTCGCTGTCCAGCACTTCCACCACGCCCTGGGCGACGATGGGGCCGTGGTCCAGTTCGGCGGTGACAAAGTGCACGGTGCAGCCGGCTACCTTGCATCCCATTTCCAGCGCGCGCTGGTGGGTGTTTAGGCCGGTGAAGGCCGGCAACAAGGACGGGTGCACGTTCAGCATGCGGCCTTCGTAGCGGCGGGTGAAGCCGGCGCTGAGAATGCGCATGAAGCCGGCCAGCACCACGAGATCCGGCTGGTGGCTGTCTATCAGCTGCGCCAGCGCGGCGTCGAAGTCCTCGCGGCTGGCGAAGGTTTTGTGGTCCAGCGCCGCGGTGGCGATGCCGCGCTCGGCCGCCCAGGCGAGGCCGGCGGCATCCGGGCGATTGGAAATCACCGCGGCGATGCGCGCGCCCGCGATATTGGCGTCGACGATGGCCTGCATATTGGAGCCGCGGCCGGAAATCAGGATGACGATATTCTTCATGTTGGAATCGACGGAGACGTTGCCAGATAGTGTTCCCAGTCGGCGGCATCGGTGATGCAGCGCAACTGCTGTTCGTGCCAGCTGCCGCCCTGGTCCAGGCAGCGGTCAAGATCGGCCAGGATGACGGCCTCGCGATAAATGACAAACGCCGCCAGCAGGGCCAGCGGCGCCAGTAGCATCCAACGCAGCGCTTTAGGCGATCTGGGTTTGATGCTCGTCACCATTGCGGGCGCGTACCGCGCCGATCCGGTACACGGTTTCGCCTTCGCCCTGCAGCAGCGCGGCGGCCTGGTCGGCGTGCTCCGCCGCCACTATCACCACCATGCCGATGCCGCAGTTGAAAGTGCGGTACATTTCCTGGCTATCCACCTTGCCCTCCTGCTGCAGCCACTGGAACAACTTGGGTTGCGGCCAGGCGGCGGCGTCGATCTGCGCGACGACATGCTCCGGGAGCACGCGCGGGGTGTTCTCCGTGATGCCGCCGCCGGTGATGTGGGCCATGCCCTTGACCGGCAGCGCCTGCATCAGTTTGAGCAAGGGCTTCACATAGATGCGGGTGGGGGCGATGATGGCGTCGCGCAGGCTGCGTCCGTCCTCGAACGGCGCGTCCAGATCGGGTTGAGCGCGCTCGATGATCTTGCGCACCAGCGAGTAGCCGTTGGAGTGCACACCGTTGGATTTCAAGCCCAGCACTACGTCGCCTGGGGCGATGTCGCGGCCGCTGATCACGGCGCTCTTCTCCACCACGCCGACGGCGAAGCCCGCCAGATCGTATTCGCCGGTCGGGTACATGCCGGGCATTTCGGCCGTCTCGCCGCCGATCAGCGCGCAGCCGGCCTGTTCGCAGCCGGCGGCGATGCCTTTGATCACGTCGGTGGCTTGAGGCACGTCCAGTTTGCCGCAGGCGAAGTAGTCGAGGAAGAACAGCGGTTCCGCTCCTTGCACCAGGATATCATTGACGCTCATTGCCACGAGGTCGATGCCCACGGTATCGTGACGATTCCAGTCAAAGGCCAGTTTCAGCTTGGTGCCGACGCCGTCGGTGCCGGAAACCAGCACCGGCTCCTTGTACTTCTTGGAAATCTCCACCAGTGCGCCGAAACCGCCGATGCCGCCGATGACCTCCGGGCGCATGGTGCGCTTGGCATAAGGCTTAATGTTCTCGACCAGCGCGTCGCCGGCATCAATGTCGACGCCGGCATCACGGTAACTGAGGGAAGTGGTGTTCAAGGTAAACTCGCTTTCTGCAAACTTGAAGTATTTTTACATCAAGCTTTCGCCGACGCGAAAGCAGCACATTTTAACTGAAGTCGCGATGAAACGCTCCCAAAACCGTCTGATTCCCTGGGTCATCGGCGCAACAGCCTTGCTGTTCGCCGGCTGGCTGTTGCAGCAGTTGGCGGCCGCGCTGACGCCGTTCGCGGTGGCCGCGGTGCTGGCTTATGTGCTCAACCCGGCGATGCGCTGTCTGGCCGGGAAAGGCTTGCCGCGGCCTTTGGCCGCCGGCCTGTTGACGTTGGCCGGCATGGCAGCCACCATCGCCCTGTTGCTGGTGGTGGCGCCCATGCTGTTCAAGCAGACCCAGGGCTTGATAGACCGCTTGCCTGTCTTGGCGGATTTCGCCCAGGGGCGGGTGCTGCCCTGGCTGCGTACCGAGTTCGCCATCCATCTGGAACTGGACGCGGCCGGCTGGAAGCGAGTGCTGGCCGCCAACGCCGGCGCTTTGAAGGGCGCGCTGTCGGCGGTGGCGCTGCGGGCGACCCAGAGCGGCTTCATGCTGGCCGGCCTGTTGTTCAACCTGCTGTTGTTGCCGGTGCTGCTGTTTTATTTCCTGCAGGATGGGCCGCGGATGGCCGCGACGCTGGCCACGCTGGTGCCGCGGCGCTGGGCGGGCGAGGTGGAGTCCCTGGCGGGGGAGTTGGACCGGGTATTGGGCGAATTCCTGCGCGGGCAACTGTCGGTGATGCTGATCATGGCGCTGATTTTCGCGTCCAGTCTGGCCTTGCTGGGGCTGGAGTCCGGCATCGCCATCGGCGTGGTGGCCGGTTTGTTGGTGTTTATCCCTTATCTGGGCACTTTTCTCGGCTTCGCTCTGGCCGGGCTGGCCGCCGCGCTGCAGTTTGATTCCGCCGGCGATGTGCTGCTGGTGCTGGGCGTGTTCGGCGCGGGCCAGTTGCTGGAAAGCTTTTTGATCACCCCTTGGCTGGTGGGCGAGCGCATCGGCCTATCGCCGGTGGCGGTGATCTTTTCCTTGCTCGCTTTCGGCCAGTTGCTGGGCTTCGCAGGCCTGCTGCTGGCCTTGCCGATGGCGGCCGCCACCTTGGTGATATGCCGCTTTCTGGCGCGCGCGTATTTCAACACACGCTTTTATCAGCGTAAAATCAGAAATAGACATCAAAACCCAGTTTGATCGCCTTCACTTGGACCAGTTAATACTTGATTTGACGCCCACCCCCTTGCCGGCCTTCGATAATTTCCTGGCCGAACGCAACCGCGAGGTGATCACAGCGCTGACGGCCGAGGCCGGCGAGCGCTTCATCTATCTGTGGGGCGAGCCCGGTTGCGGCAAGACGCATTTGCTGCAGGCTTGGATCGCCCACGCCGAGCGGCTGGGGCGCGCCTCCATCTATCTGGACGGCAAGACCGAGCATCTGCCTGACTTTGCGCGCGAGGCCAGCTTTATCGCCGTCGACCACGTCGACGACCTGGCGCCGGACGACCAGATTACCCTGTTTTCCTTCTACAACTCGCTGAAAGAAAGCGGCGAGTCGCGGCTGTTGATGGCGGGCCGCCAGCCGCCGATGGCCCTGGCGGTGCGCGACGATCTGCGCACCCGGCTGGGCTGGGGCCTGGTGTTCGAGGTCAAGGCGCTGTCGGACGAGGACAAACTGGCCGCGCTGCGCAGCCACGCCGCCAGCCGTCAGTTGTCGATCCCGGACGATGTCTACCGCTACTTGCTGACGCATTGGCGGCGCGACCTGTCCAGCCTGATCGGCATGATTGACATATTGGACCGCTACTCTCTGGCCATGAGGCGGCCGATCACCGTGCCGCTGGTGAAAAACGTTTTGCAAACCGCAAGCCCGGAACCATGACCAATACCACCGCATTGCGCAACTTGGCGCTGTTCGACCTCGACCACACCCTGATCGCGGGCGATTCCGACTTCGAATGGCCGCGTTTTCTGATCCAGCGCGGCATTCTGGAGCAAGCGCATTACGACGAGCGCAACAATTATTTCTATCAGCAGTACCAGCAGGGCACGCTGGACATCCACGAGTATCTGGCTTTCGCGCTGGAGCCCTTGAAGCGCTTCAGCCGCGCAGAGCTGGACGCCTTGCACGCGGACTACCTGGAGCAGCACATCAAGCCCATCATTACCCGCAAAGCGCGCGATTTGCTGGCGGCGCACGCGGCTCAGGGCGACGAGATCATCATCATCACCGCCACCAACCGCTTTATCACCGGGCCGATCGCCCGCGAGCTGGGCGTGGAGCACCTGATCGCCATCGAGCTGGAAGAAGAGGAGGATGGACGCTTTACCGGCCGCGTTAGCGGCGTGCCCAGTTTCCAGGAGGGCAAGATCACCCGTTTGCAGCAGTGGCTGGATGAGCGTGGCTTGAGCATGAACAGCTACGGCCAGAGCTTTTTCTACAGCGATTCGCACAACGATCTGCCCTTGCTGAAGCTGGTCGACCACCCCGTGGCGGTGGATCCGGACGACACCTTGCGCGCTTACGCGGAGCAGCAGGACTGGCGCGTGATTTCCTTGCGCGATTGAGGCGAGGCAATTATCCACAGCGGCGGCTGAATAACCTTGTGGATAACAGTGTGGATTGCTTGCCGGGGCTTGGCTTTTGCTGGCAAAGGTTAAAAAAGCGGCAGTGCCCAATCATGGTCGCGAAATTGATAGATTTGCTTGAAATCCTTGCCTGGCGCGGCTTTCGTCAAGTTGAGTTTCGAGCGCCGCCGACGAAATAAGGCGAGTATTCGAAAGTCTTTATAAAAGATGGGTTTAGGCGGCTTTGTTGACAACTCTGCGCAGTTTTCGCCGCTAAGAACGTGTTTACAATCTCGCGAGCTAAGGCGAGACAAGGCGAAAACGGCTGAGAAAGCGGAATGTACGCGTGGTACATGAGCATTTCGAAGCGGGTTTCAACGCCGTATCGCCGACGCGCAGCAGATCGTAAACAGGTTCTAAGCGTCTGTTTGCGGTTGCGGCGACGGCCGCGCGCGGCGGCGCCGGTTGCTGAATCTGCATGGATGCCGCTAAAGTTCAGGGTCTGTCGCTCCGGGTTTCGCAAGAGTCGAGCCGGCGCGGCGGACCCTAGTGTTTGCAATCGTTTTTCGGAGAACCCCCTCGTGTGGTCAATCATTGAAGCGGCCGGCTGGCCGATCTGGACCATCATCGCCGCCTCGGTCGTGTCGCTGGCGATTATCTTTGAACGGTTGTTCAGCCTGAGAAAGGGCAGCGTGGCGCCTGAGGGCCTGCTGGGGCAGGCCTTGCAGGAATACCGCCGCGCCGGCGCCAGCGAGGAGCTGTTGCGCAAACTGCAGGCGCATTCGCCGCTGGGCCGCCTGTTTTGCGCCGGCCTGCGCAATGTCGGCGGCAACCGCGAAGTGATGAAAGAGGCGATTGAGGACGAGGGCCGCGTGGTGGCGCACCAGTTGGAGCGCTTGCTGACCACCTTGGGCACCATCGCCGCGATGGCGCCCCTGTTGGGCCTGTTGGGCACGGTGATAGGCATGATTGAGATCTTCGGTTCGCAGTCGCCGGCCGGCAACAACCCACAGGCGCTGGCGCACGGCATTTCCATCGCGCTGTACAACACCGCCTTCGGCCTGATCGTGGCCATTCCCAGCATGATGTTCTATCGTCATTTCCGCTCCAAGGTGGATGGCCTGTTGGTAGAGATGGAGTCGCAGGCGGTCAAGCTGGTGGAAGTGCTGCACGGCGAGCGTAAAAACGGGAGTTGAGCATGAATTTCCGCCGAGGCCGCAGCCGCGAAGAGCCCGAGATCAACTTTATTCCGCTGATCGACGTGCTGCTGGTGATCCTGATCTTTCTGATGGTCACCACCACTTATTCCAAGTTCGCCGAACTCAAGATCAATCTGCCGGCCGCTCAGGGCGAGCAGGCCAAGACCAAGTCGTCGGAAATCACCGTGGCGGTAGCCGCCAACGGAGAGATGGCGGTGGGCGAAGCGAAACTCGCCGCCGGCGACAAGGCGGCTTTGTTGAATAAATTGAAGGACGACGCGGCGGGCAAGAGCGACGTCATCGTCATTGTCAACGCCGACGCCAAGGCCACACACCAATCCGTGGTGACGGTGATGGAGGCGGCGCGCGAGGCCGGGCTCAACCAGTTGACCTTCGCCACCCGTTCGCAATAGCAGCATGCATTGGATAGAACGGCAATGGTATCGGCCGCGTTGGTGGCTGACAGCCCTTCTGGCTCCGCTGGAAGGGCTGTTTGCCCTGTTGGCGGCGGCCAGGCGCTTTGCTTACCGCCGCGGCTGGCTGCGCGCCGAACGTTTGGACGCGCCGGTGGTGGTGGTGGGCAACATCAATGTCGGCGGCGTCGGCAAGACGCCGCTGACCTTGGCCTTGTTGCGCGATTTGCAACAAGGCGGCGTCAAGGCGGGCGTGATCAGCCGCGGCTACGGCGGCAGTCATCGCCAGCCCACGCTGGTGCGGCCGGATAGTTCGCCGGAGGAGGTGGGCGACGAGCCGCTCCTGCTGGCCGCCGGCGGCGCGCCGGTAGTGGTGGGGCGGGACCGCGTCGCCGCCGGCCGCCATCTGCTGGCGCTGAACCCTGATGTGCAGCTGTTATTGACCGACGACGGATTGCAACATTATCGGCTAAGCCGCGATCTGGAGATTGTGGTGCTGGATGGCGCGCGCGGAGGGGGCAACGGCCGCTTGTTGCCCGCCGGGCCTTTGCGAGAACCGTGGTCGCGGCTAGGGTCGGTGGATGCGGTGGTGGTCAATGGCGGCGATGCCGCCGGCCTGGCTCTGCCGGCCGGGCCGCGACGTTTTGCAATGCGTCTGCGACCCGCACCCTTGCAGCGGCTGGATGCGCCCGACGAGACGCGAGCGGCGGCGGATTTCTCCGGCTTGCGCTTGGCGGCGATGGCCGGCATCGGCCACCCGCAGCGCTTTTTCGACACGCTGGCCGGCTTGGGCTTGCGGCCGGAGCTTTGTCTGGCCTGGCCAGATCATCATCAGTTCGAAGCCGCCGACCTGCCGGCCGGCATGGACGCGGTGATCGTCACTAGCAAGGACGCGGTCAAGCTGCGGCGGGTGATTCATGATGCAGCGCAGCGTGCTAGACTATGGGTTTTGCCGGTTCAGGCGGAGTTGGAGCCTGATCTGAGCGCTTGGATTCTGGATCGACTGAAGATAAAACATGGACGCTAAATTCCTGGATATTCTGGTGTGCCCGTTGTGCAAGGGACCGCTGGTTTTCGACAAGGCCAAGCAGGAACTGATCTGCAAGGGCGACCGGCTGGCTTACCCGATCAAGGACGGAATTCCGATGATGCTGGAAGCCGAGGCCCGCGAACTGGCGCCGGAAGAAGAGATAAAATGAGCCGCGGCTTTTGCGTGGTGATTCCCGCGCGTCTGGCATCCAGCCGCTTGCCGGGCAAGCCGCTGGCCGACATCGCCGGCAAACCCATGGTGGCGAGGGTTGCCGAGCAGGCGGCCAAGAGCGGCGCAAGCCGGGTGATCGTGGCCACCGACCACGACGATGTGCTGTCCGCTTGCCGCGCTCACGGCATTGAAGCGCTGATGACGCGCGCCGACCACGCCAGCGGCACCGACCGGCTGGCCGAAGTGGCGCAGGCGCTGAACTTGGCCGACGATGAGATCGTGGTCAATGTCCAAGGCGACGAACCGCTGATCAACCCGGCACTGATCGACCAACTGGCGGCGCTCTTGGCCGCCGGCGACGCGCCGGTGGCGACCTTGGCGCATCCGTTCCGCGATGCCGCCGACATGTTCAATCCCAACGTGGTCAAGACGGTGCTGGACCACGCCGGCCGCGCGCTGTATTTCAGCCGCGCGCCGATTCCCTATGCCCGCGACGCCTTTGCACAAGATGCGAGCGCGTTGCCCGTGGACCTACCAGTGCTGCGGCATATCGGCATGTACGCCTATCAGGCGGGTTTTCTGAAGACCTATAACCGTTTGGAACCGGCGCCGCTGGAGCGGTTTGAAGCGCTGGAGCAGTTGCGGGTGTTGTGGCACGGCTTCGCCATCAAGGTGGCGGTGGTAGAGTCCGCGCCGCCAGCCGGCGTGGATACGCCGGAGGACCTGGAACGCGTGCGCCGCTTGCTGGGCGACGGACGGAACCCATAAGCCGGGCCGCCTCGGCGCGGCCCGGATTTCGATATCAAATCATCTTATTCAAATTGACGGAGCGATCTTCATGCGACTGATCCTGTTGGGGGCGCCTGGCGCCGGCAAAGGTACCCAGGCCAATTTCATCAAGGAAAAATTCGGCATCCCGCAAATCTCCACTGGCGACATGCTGCGCGCCGCGGTCAAGGCCGGCACGCCGCTGGGCCTGGAAGCCAAGGCGATCATGGACGCGGGCGGCCTGGTGCGCGACGACATCATCATCGGCCTGGTGAAGGAGCGCATTGCCGACGCGGATTGCGCGAATGGCTTCCTGTTTGATGGTTTTCCGCGCACGATCCCGCAAGCGGAGGCGATGATCGCCGCCGGCGTGGACATCGACTACGTGGTGGAGATCGACGTGCCGGACGCGGCCATCGTCGAGCGCATGGCCGGTCGCCGCGTGCACCTGGCCTCCGGCCGCACCTACCACATCAGCTTCAATCCGCCGAAAGTGGCCGGCAAGGACGATGTGAGCGGCGAAGAGCTGGTCCAGCGCGACGACGACCGGGAAGAAACCGTGAAGAAGCGCCTGGCGGTTTACCACGAACAGACTGCGGTGCTGGTGGGCTTCTACGGCGAGCGCGCCGCCAGCGGCGACGCTAAGGCGCCGAAATACATCAAGATCGACGGCACCCGCGCGGTGGAAACCGTGCGCGACGAGGTGCTGAAGGCGCTGGGCGCCTGAGCCGCGGCCGGTTGGCGATCCGCTGAGCGATCGTCGACAGGCGCCGGATTCGCCGTGTAAGCAAAAGCGGGCCTGCGGCCCGCTTTTGTTTTGGCGCGTCGAGAAAGGGCTGGCGCGCCGGCGGCAACAGGCGGACAATTGAACCCGGAGCCCGCTAGCGGCTCCAAAAGTTTTTGCACGTCAAGCCGGAGCGATGCCGGCGCAAGGATAATACCTATGTATCACGGGGAACGTTTCAACGGGATTTCCCATTTGATCGGCACCTTGCTGGCCATTACCGGCCTGGTGGTGCTGGTGACCATGGCCGCGCGTGAGGGCGACCCCTGGAAAGTGGTCAGCTTCAGCCTGTACGGTGCCACTTTGGTGGCTTTGTATCTGATTTCCACGCTGTATCACAGCTTTCGCGGACGCGCCAAGGCGGTGCTGCAGAAGTGCGACCATTCGGCGATCTATCTGCTGATCGCAGGCAGTTACACGCCGTTCGCGCTGGTGACCCTGCGCGGCGCTTGGGGCTGGAGCCTGTTTGGCGTCAGCTGGGGCTTGGCCGTGTTCGGCATCATTCAGGAGCTGACATTGGGGCGGCGCACCCGTTTGCTGTCGATGATTCTCTACGTGGTGATGGGCTGGCTGGTGTTGGTGGCGTTGCCGCCTCTGATTGAATCGCTGCCCAGCGGCGGGCTGTTTTGGCTGGCCTTGGGCGGGATTCTGTACAGCGTGGGCATTTATTGGTTTCTCAACGACGAGAAAATACGCCACGGTCACGGCATCTGGCATTTGTTCGTGCTGGGCGGCAGCGTCTGCCAGTTTGTCAGCGTCTTGTTCTACGTGGCCTGAGCCACGGCTTGAAGTCCTCCCGTAGCGGCGGGCCGGAAGAAGGGCGAAATCAGCGCAAGCGCTGTTTTCGCCCTGTTTTATTCCGGCTTTGCTCAGCGCCCGAGGCGCGCTTACTCATCCGGCAAATCCTGCAACCGGCGTTCTTTGACCAGGGTTTCCAGAGCGCGCACCACTTCCGGATCGAACTGGCTGCCGGCGCGGCCGGAGATGTAGTCCATGGTGTCGCGCAGCGTCCACGGTTCCTTGTAGGGCCGCTTGTTGAGCAGGGCGTCGAACACGTCGACCACCGCGACGATACGCGCCGACAGTGGAATTTCCTGGGCTTTCTGCTTTCTGGGGTAGCCGTTGCCGTCGAAGTGCTCGTGGTGGCCGCCGGCGATTTCCGAGCCTAGCGACAGATAGCTCATGCCTTCCACCATGCTGGCTGATCTGGCCAGTATCTGCGCGCCTATGGTGGCGTGCTGTTCCATGATCACCCGCTCGTCCGGGTCCAGCTTGCCTGGTTTGAACAGAATGTGGTCCGGGGTGCCCACCTTGCCCACGTCGTGCAAGATGCTGGCCATGCCCACCATGTCCATGAACTCCTTGCCCATCAGCTCCGGATAGGCGCCGTTGTCGCGCATCTGCCAGGCGATGGCGTCGGTCAGCCTCTGCACGCGCAACACATGGTTGCCGGTGTCGGTATCGCGGAATTCCGCCAAGTCCGCCAGCGCCACTACCGTGGCTTCCTGCGCGCTGCGTAGCTGGCTATAGAGATAGAGGTTGTCGTAGGCGGCGGAAATACGCTGGCAGAATACATCGAGCAGGTCGCGCTCTACTTCTTCAAGCGGCCACTGCGGGGTGAAGTGGATGATGAATTCGCGGCCGTTGCGCGAGGTGATGTAGAGCACGTCGTAAGGGTGCTGGTAGATGCTGCGTTTTTCGGCGAAGGAGCGCAGGATCACCTGCTCCAGCTCGGGGAAGGGGCTCAGATCGCCGCTTTGCCCCAACGATTCATAGTTGCCGGAGGCGGCCAGGATTTCCAGTTCCGGCCGGCCGTTGCTGTTGTCGTTGCGCACGCACAGGATGCCATCGCTGCCGATGTCCAACAGCGCGCTGATCTGGCGAAGCACGCCGGAGGCGAACTCGCGCAGCGAATACAGCTGGTACAGGTCGGAGGCGCTTTCCAGTATCTTGGACAGGCCTTGGCGGTTTTTCTCCAGCGACAGCAGGTTTTCGTAGGCGCGCAGCGAGGAGATGATGGTGGTGAACAGCTTTTGCACCGTCAGCTCGGTCTTGGTCTTGTAGTCGTTGATGTCGTAGTTGAGGATGACTTCCTGTTCGGGCGCCTGCCCGGGCTGGCCGGTGCGCAGCACGATGCGCACCAGGCCGTTTTTCAGGTCCTGGCGGATCTGATGCACCAGCTTCAGCCCGGCGTCCTCGCTTTCCATCACCACGTCCAGCATGATCAGCGCGATGTCCGGATGCTGGCGCACCACTTCATAAGCTTCCTTGCCGGAGTGAGCGCTGAGTAGTTCCAGCGGTCGTTCTTTGTAGCGGATATTGCGCAGCGCGATGCGGGTGGCGGTGTGGACGTCCTTTTCGTCGTCGACGATCAGGATTTTCCATGGATGACGGCCATCGTTCACGACGGACGCGGGTTCTGCTGGAGCGTCATCGTCCAGCAGCCAGTCGTCTTCCTGGTTGGTGATGTCGCTCATGCTATGTTCTCCTTGCTCTGATTGACCGGGGCGGAACAGGGCATGGTGATGGTGAAAGTGGTGCCTTTGTTCACTTCGCTGTGCACCTCGATCGACCCGCCCAAGCGTTGCCGTACGATGTTGTAGACGATGTTGAGCCCGAGGCCGCTGCCGCCGCTGCCGCGGCGGGTGGTGAAGAAGGGATCGAATACACGGCTCAGGTTTTCCGGCGGGATGCCCTTGCCGTCGTCGCTAAGCGTCAGCGTGATGTAATGAGGGTTATTGCGCCGGGCTTCGATCAGGATTTTGCCGCTGCTGCGATTTTCGAAGCCGTGTACCAGGGAGTTGACCATCAAATTGGTGACCACTTGGGCGAAGGAACCGGGATAGCTGTCCAGCAGGATGTCTTCCTCGCACTGTACGCTGATGGTGGTATTGGCATGCTTGAAGCGCGGCTTCAGGCTGGTGATCACTTCATTCAGATAGTCTTGCAGTTGGAAGCTGCGCCGCGCTTCGCTGGTCTGATCCACCGCCACCTGTTTGAAGCTGTGTATCAGGTTGGCCGCGCGCTCGGCATTGGACAGAATCAGGTCGCTGCATTCCTTGGCGGTGTCAAGATAGGCTTGGAAGTCGCTTTTCTTGACGGTGCCGCCGTCCACTTTTTCTATGATGTGGCTGGTGGCGGTCCCCAGGTGGGAGGCCGTGGTCAGGGTGATGCCCACCGGGGTGTTGATCTCGTGGGCGACGCCGGCCACCAGGCTACCCAGCGAGGCCATCTTCTCGGTTTCCACCAGGGTTTGCTGCGCTTCCATCAACTGGCGATAAGCCTCTTCAGCGCGGTCGCGTTCGGCGCGGGCCACGGCTTCGGCCTCGGTGCGTTTGGCCAGGTCGCCGGCGGTGCGCGCCACGATGCGGTTGAAGCCGTTGACGATGCCGCCGATCTCGTCGTCGGCGACATGGGTGACTTGAGCGCCGCTGGCGTCCGGCGCTCGAATGGCGGTGTTCAAGGCCTGCTGCAGCCGAGCCAGCGGTTGGAACAGGAAGCGTTGCAGGTTGAAGGACATGATCATGAAGATCATCACGTCCAGCAGCAGGATCTGGGCGGACAGTTCGATCAGTTGGTCGCGCTGATGCTTGGCCAAAGCCTGGCGCGACAGGTAGACGGTGGCGTTGCCCAAGTGCTCCTTGCCCTGATAGATGATGGGGATGTTCAGCATATCGTCCGAACGCGGCTCCTCCGACGGCGGCATGTCGCGGATGCTGCCGTCGGTATCATGGCTGCGGCCCAGGCTGAGCCCGGATTCCCCCTTGACGCTGATGGCGATGATGGAGGGCCAGCTCAGCTCGCTGTCCAGCGTCAGCCTGACGTTCTCGTCGTCCAGCTGCCAGACGCTGTGCGGCAGCGACATCGCCAAGCGGGCTTTGACCGCGGCGCGTTGGGATTGGTAGTCGGCCTCATTGCGTTCTTGGTTGTGCAAATAGGAAAACAGGCCTGTCGTCCCCAGAATGGCGGTGATCCAGGCCATCAACCAGAACATCAATTTGGTTTTTATGCTTTTCATTATGTTCACAGTTCCAAGTGCCCACACTGAATCCTAGGCAGTTCTGGCGCGAATACCAAATCCGGATGAGTCCGGTCAGCCGCCGCTGTCGGCGCTCAGCGTCGCGGGGGGCTTGGCGCGCGGGGCAAGCTTTTGCAGCGCCAGTCCGCTCAGGATCAGGCCCAGTCCGACCAGAGTGGAGGGCAGGATGGCTTCGCCGATCAGGAAATGGATTAGCGCCAGCGATAGCAGAGGCGACAGGAAAATCAGGTTGGCGATGCGGGCGGTGCTTGGCGTCAGTTTCATCGCTGTCAGCCACAAGACGAAGGTGAAGCCCATTTCGAAGGCGCCGACGTAGGCGGCGCCGGCCAGGCCTTGCCAGGCTACCGGGCCCAGTTGACCGGTATAAGCGCACCAAGCCAGGCTCAGCGGCAGCGAAAAGGCGAAATTGAGCGTCAAGCCGATGACCGGCTCGCGCGTGTCGCGGGCGTTGAAGATCCAGTAACCGGCCCACAGCAGGGTGGAGGCCAGCGCCAGCGCCACGCCGAGCGAATCGGAAAACCGCAGTTCCAGCACCTGGCCGCGGGTGCCTATCACCAGCACGCCCAGATAGCAGACCAAGGCGGCGGCGATGTCGCGGCGCTGCAGTTTCTGCTTGAGCAGCGGCACCGCCAGCAGGCTCATGGTCAAGGCCCAAGTGTAGTTGATGGCCTGGGCTTCCTGCGCCGGCAGCAGCGCGTAGGCCTGGAACAGGATCAGGTAGTACAGCGCCGGGTTGACCGCGCCGAAGATAAGAGA
The DNA here is from genome assembly GCF_009936155.1 of Chromobacterium haemolyticum. NCBI lineage: Bacteria > Pseudomonadati > Pseudomonadota > Betaproteobacteria > Neisseriales > Chromobacteriaceae > Chromobacterium > Chromobacterium haemolyticum. Next base: position 946,709 of record NZ_AP019312.1, read on the forward strand.
GGCGCGCCAGTGGCGGCGCAAGGCCGGCGCAAGCTCCGGCAGCCGGCCCTGGACGGCCAGCAAGCCAAGCAGGCAGAGCAGGGAGGCGGCGCTGGCGTAGAGCACCAGTTGAGCCGGGCTGAGATGGGCGAGGCTGATCTTGAAGGCGCTGGCCACCGTGGACCAGGCCAGGACGGCGGCGAGTCCGTAGGCGTAAGCTTTAGATTGTGACTGCAAGGTAATCCCCAGGGTGACGGATGAGGGGCCGCGGGACGGCCATGCCGCCGGCCCGCGCGCCGATGACTCATTCTAATGCAAATGGATTTTCACCGGGGAGCTCGCCTGGGTTTCAGCTTGCCTGTTCCTGCGCCCGTTCCTGGATCAGCCGGTTCAGCATCAGGCTGGCGCGCCAGGCGGTGTCGGAAGCGGACAGGCCGATGGGGCCGCCGGTTTCCATTTCAAAATCATCGCCGGCCAGGCCGTGGATGTGCACCGCCAGGCTGGCGGCTTCGAAAGGCTCCATGCGTTGGGCCAGCAGCGCGGCGATGATGCCGGTCAGGACATCGCCCTGGCCTGCCACCGCCAGCGCCGGGCCGCCGCTGGTGTTCAAGTGGTAAAAGCCGTCCGGGCCGACGATCAGGCTGCCGGCGCCCTTGAGCACGACCACGCAGTTGAAGTGGTTGGCCAGCCGGCGCGCGGCCAGCAGGCGGTCCTTTTGCACCGTTTCGGTGCTTTGTCCCAGCAGGCGCGCGGCTTCCGCCGGGTGAGGGGTCAGGATGGTCCCGGCCTGGCGTTTGGCGATCAGCGCGGCGGCGGCGTGGTCGTTGGCCAGCAGGTTGAGCGCGTCGGCGTCCAGCACCAGCGCCTGCGGCTGCTGGATGACTTGGTCCAGCAGGCGGCTGGCCAGCTCTTGCAGGCCGAGGCCGGGGCCGACGGCGAGCACGTCCGCGTCGGGCAGATCGGCGACTTCGTCCAGCGCGGAGATCATCAGTTCCGGCACCACCGGATCCACCGGCAGCCGGTCGTCCAGCGGGCAGACATGGACCTTGCCGGCGCCGCAAGCCAGCGCGCTGCGTCCGGCCAGCAGCGCCGCGCCCAGCATGCCCGGCGCGCCGCCAATCACGCAGACGGTGCCGAACAGGCCCTTGTGACTGTTGCGCGGCCGCAGCAGCGCGCGGACGTCCGGCTGGTTAATGCTGCCGTCCGCCGCGGGAATCAGCCTAGGCGGGCAGTCCAGCAGGTCCAGCTCCACGTTGCCGGCCAGGTCGGCGCCCGAGGCGCTGAACAGGCCGGGTTTCTGGCATAGGAAGGTCAGGGTGTGGCTGGCCTGGATCGCGGTGTTGGCGGGCACGCCGGTATAGGCGTCCAGACCGCTGGGACAGTCCAGCGCCAGGATGGGGCTGCCCAGTTGGTTGATGCGGTCGATCAGGGTGGTCCATTCTAGGTCGAAGTCCCGGCTCAGGCCCACGCCAAACAGACCATCGATGACCAGATGCGGCGCGCGGTAGTCGCGCGGCAGGTCGAACATCACATGGCCTTGCGCTTGTTCCAGCTCATGCAACGCTTCCGAGGTGGCGGGGCTGGTGGGCTGGGTGGGCACCAGCACATCGACGCGGAAGCGGCGGCGCATCAGTTCCAGCGCCGCGTACAAGGCGTCGCCGCCGTTATTGCCGGGACCGGCGCAGATCAGCAGTCGGGAGGTGCTGGGCAGGTGGTGGCTGACCCAGTCGGCGGTAGCCATCGCCGCGCGCTGCATCAGGTTGTAGCCGGCGTCGGTGGCTTGGCGCTCCAATTGGCGCAAGGCGTCCAGGCTGAGAATGCTTTGGTCTTGTGTCGGCATCCCGATGCTCCTCGTTGGCCGGGCCGCAAGCGGCGCGGCGGCTGGTTAGGGCGCCGCGGGGTTGTCCGAGGCGGGCTCGCCCCAGCGCGGCGTCAATTGATTGTCTATGCGGAGCTGATCCAGAATTCGCGCCACCACGAAGTCGATCATGTCGTCCACGGTCTTGGGATGAGTATAGAACCCCGGAGACGGCGGCAGGATGACAACGCCAAGACGGGCCAACTTGAGCATGTTTTCCAGATGAATGGCGGAGAACGGGGCTTCGCGGGGCACCAGCACCAGTTTGCGCTGTTCCTTGATGCTGACGTCGGCGGCGCGCTCGATCAGGTTGTCGCTGCTGCCCTGGGCGATGGCGGCCAGCGTGCCCATCGAGCACGGGCAGACCACCATGGCGTCGGCTGGGTTGGAGCCGGACGCCACCGGCGCGAACCATTCTTCGCGGCCGAACACCGCCAGCTGGCCGTCAAGGGCGCCGCTGCGTTGCATCAGCCACTGTTGGGCTTCTGCCGAGCGCGACGGCAGGGTCAGGTCCATTTCCTGTTTGGCCACTACCTGGGCGGCTTGCGAATACAGCACCCAGACGCGGATGCCGGCGGCGATCAGGCAATCGATCAGCCGCAAGCCGTAGGGCAGGCCGGAAGCGCCGGTCAGGGCGACGGTGACGGTTTTGATCGGGCGCATGAATGTCTCCTTTAGGCGGGCGGCCCGAACGCGTTCAGTTCTGGCGGTAGAGCTGGCGATGGCGCACCAACACCTGTTCGGCGGCGAACAGGCGGGCAAGTTGTTCCGTGATGTAGACCGAGCGGTGCTGGCCGCCGGTACAGCCAACGGCGACGGTCAGATAACTACGGTTTTCCATGCTGAAACAGGGCAGCCATTTGCTGACCAGCTGCTGGATGTCGCCCACCATCTGTTGCACTTCCGGCGTTTGCTGGAAGAAGTCGATGATGGGCTGGTCGCGGCCGGTGAAGGGGCGCAGCTGCGGGTCGTAATAGGGGTTGGGCAGGCAGCGTACGTCGAAAACGAAGTCGGCGTCCCGCGGCAGGCCGTGTTTGAAGCCGAAGGATTCAAAGATCAGCGTCAACCGGCTGCTGTCGGCGTCCACCAGTTCACGCACCCAGCTGCGCAGCGCGTTGGCGGATAGCTCGCTGGTGTCGATGCGGGTGCCCAACTCCATGATCTCGGCCAGCATGTCCTGTTCCAGCAGAATGCTTTCCTCCACCGTGACGTCGGCGCCGGACAGCGGATGGCGGCGACGGGTTTCGGAGAAGCGCTTGACCAGGGTGGCGGGCGTGGCTTCCAGGAATAGCAGGCGCACGTCCACCTGCTGGGCCCGCAGTTTTTCCATTTCCGCCGGCAAGGCGCCCAGCGACGGGCCGGAGCGGGTGTCCACGCTGATGGCGATCTGCTCGTAGCCGTAGTCGGCGTACAGCGACATCGCCTCGTGCAGCATGGTGGCCGGCAGATTATCCACGCAGTAGAAGCCGGCGTCTTCCAGGGCGCGCAGCGCCACCGACTTGCCGGAACCGGACAGGCCGCTAATCAATATCAGGCGCATTTTCCTGGTCTCTGAGGAAGTTGGTGTGGCGTTCGATGAACTCGCGCGTGCTGTCGATGCCGCGCAGCTGCAGAATGTAGTTGCGCACCGCGGCCTCCACCAGCACCGCCAAGTTGCGGCCGGCGGCCACCGGCAGCACGACCTTGCGGATGGTGACGCCGATGATGTCCTGGGTTTCCGACTGGATGTTGAGGCGGTCCAACGCCTGCATCGCCTGATCATTGGCCTTGACCAGATGAATGATCAGCCGCAGCACCTTCTTGGGCCGCACCGCGGTTTCGCCGAAGATGGTGCGGATATTGAGGATGCCAAGGCCGCGCACTTCCAGGAAGTCGCGCAGCAGGGGAGGGCATCGGCCTTCCAGCGTGTCCGGACCGATGCGGTACAACTCCACCGCGTCGTCTGCCACCATGCCGTGGCCGCGGGAAATCAGTTCCAGCGCCAGCTCGCTCTTGCCCATCGCCGAATCGCCCATGATCAGCACGCCGATCTCGAACACGTCGAGGAAGACGCCGTGCAGCACGGTGGACACCGCCAGCGCCCGCGCCAGATAGATGCGCAGCACATCCATCAGGTAGGGGCTTTCCAGCTTGGTGGTCATCAACGGGACGTTGTGGGTGTGGCAGTAGTCGCGCAGCAGCTTGGGCACGGGCTGGTCGTTGGCCACCATCACCACCGACATGCTCTTGTGGAACAGCTGATCAAGCGCGGTCTTGGCGGCGGACTGCTCCAGCCGGTTCAGATAGTCCACCTCGGCGAGGCCCAGCACCTGGACCCGGTTGGGGTGGATGAAGTTGAGGTGGCCGACCAGCGCCTGAGTCGGGCGCTGTTCGTCGTTGCCTATCATATTGTCGGCGCCGCCGGTTCCTGCAACCCAGGTGAGGTTGAGCTTCTGCTGGTTTTCCTGGTACAGCCGGCGGACACTGATGCTAGGCATTGGGCACCCAATTGTTGAGCAGCTGGTAAAGCTCGTCGCGAATGGAGATGCCCAGCATCTGCTCGCGCATCTGGCGGCTGGAGAACAATTGCGCCAGCTCGGACAGCACTTGCAAGTGCAGGTCCGTGGCCTGTTCCGGCACCAAGAGCACAAACAGGCACTGCACCGGTTTGCCGTCGGGGGCGTCGAACGGAATAGGCGCTTTCAGGCGGATGAACACGCCCATTGCTTCCTTCAGGCCGCGCGCGCGGCCATGGGGAATCGCCACTCCCTGGCCAAGGCCGGTGGAGCCGAGTTTTTCGCGGGCAAACAGGCAATCGAAGATTTCGCTGCGCGCGATGCCCCGGGTATTTTCAACCAAGAGGCCGACCTGCTCGAACACACGCTTCTTGCTGGCGACATCGAGATCCAGCAACACGTGTTCGGGGGTCAGGATTTTGCCGATGAGGTTCATATTGGATTATGCATGCGGCTGAGAAAAACCCGGCAATTCTACGTTGCCTTGATAGTACTGAAAACGGGCAAGTGCAAAGAAAAGCGGGAACCCGCAGGCTCCCGCCTTCCAATTCAAGGGATTACAGGCTGGCTTCAGGCGCCGGAGCACGGTGTTCAGACTGCTTTTCCTTGTGTTTCAGCACTTGGCGGTCCAGCTTGTCGATCAACAGATCAATGGCGGCGTACATATCGGATTCGGTGGCTTCCACGTGAATGTCCTTGCCGGACAGATGCACGTTGACTTCAGCCTTTTGCACCAGTTTATCAACAGACAGAGTAACGGAAATGTCGATCACATGGTCGACATGTCGAGTAACGCGCTCCATTTTGGTTTCAACGTATTCGCGCAGGGCGGGAGTTACTTCCAGATGCAGTCCAGTTACTTTGAGGTTCATACCCTAGCTCCTTCTGGTGTTGACAGTCCGGTCGGGTCGGCCGGATCGCTGTATTCCGCCGCCTGGCTCACAACGTCTTGCGTTGGTTGACCGGCGGTATCTGCATGGCTTCACGATACTTGGCTATCGTGCGTCTGGCAACTTGTATTCCCTGTTTGGACAGCGCTTCGACCAGAGCGCTGTCGGACAGCGGTTTGCTCGGCGATTCGGCGTCTATCAGGCTGCGGATATGCGCCTTGATCGCGGTAGCGGAGCACTCGCCGCCGCTGTCGGTTTCCAGCGCGCTGCCGAAGAAATACTTGAGCTCGAACAGGCCGCGCGGGCAGAGCAGGTATTTCTGGGTGGTCACTCTGGAAACCGTGGATTCATGCAAACCCAGCTCGTCCGCGATGTCGCGCAGGATCAGCGGGCGCATGGCCACTTCGCCGTGTTCAAAGAACGATTGCTGCCGTTCAACGATAGCTTCCGCCACTTTCAGGATAGTGTCAAATCGCTGCTGGATGTTCTTCACCAGCCATTTCGCCTCTTGCAGACGTGAGGACATTTCGCCGTTGCCGCCGCGGTTTTCCGCCAGCAGCCGCGCGTACATCTGGTTGACGCGCAGCCTGGGCACGGCGCCGCCGTTCAGGGCGGCCACCCAGCGGCCCTTGCGCTTTCTGACCGAGACGTCGGGGATCACGTATTGGGTGTCGCTGGCGCCGAAACCGGCGGTGGGGCGGGGGTTGAGGCGGGCAATCAGCGCCTGGGCGGCGCGCAGCGCGGCGTCGTCCACGCTCAGCTGCTTTTTCAGCCGGGTGTAGTCTCGGTTGCCCAGCAAGGTCAGGTGGTCGCGGACGATGGCCAGCGCCAGCTCGCGCTGGGGCTCGTCCGGATCCAGCCGCTGCAATTGCAGCGCCAGCGCTTCCGGTAGCGAGCGCGCGCCGACGCCGGGCGGGTCGAACTGTTGCAGTAGGCGCAGGCCTATCATCAGTTCGTCGGCTTCGATTTCCAGTTCCAGCGGCAGGTGGCTGGCGATGTCTTCCAGCGTTTGACCCAGGTAGCCGTCGTCGTCCAGCTCTTCGATCAGCAACTGAACGATGGCCTGGTCGCGCGTGGGCAGCGCCACTTCGCCCAGTTGCGCCAGCAGGTGCTCGCGCAGGCTGACCGGACAGGGTACGTTCAGCATCGGGTCCAGTTCGTCGTCGCCGTCGCCGCGGCGGCCACCGCTGCCCCAGTCGCTCAGTTCGCCGGCCTCGGCGCCGCGCTCGCCGTCGTCGCCGGAGGCCTCGTCGCGGGTTTCCGCGGCGCCGTCCTGTTCCTGGCCGGCGGTGGTGTCAGCCGCTTCGCCCTGCGGCGCTTCGTCGCCGCGCTCAAGCAAGGGATTATCCAGCAAGAAGCGCTCGACTTCGGTCTGCAGGTCGAGAGTGGACATCTGCAGCAGCTTGATCGACTGCTGCAGCTGCGGCGTCAGGGTCAGCTGCTGCGATACCTTGAGCTGAAGGGTCTGTTTCATCGCTTACAGGTGGAAGTGTTCGCCAAGGTAGACTTCGCGCACCTTCTCGTTGTTGACCAGTTCTTCCGGTTCGCCGGAGGCGAGCACCGAGCCTTCGCTGATGATGTAGGCGCGGTCGCAGATGCGCAAGGTTTCGCGGACATTATGGTCGGTGATCAGCACGCCGATGCCGCGTTCCTTCAGGAAGGAGATGATTTTCTGGATGTCGATCACCGCGATCGGGTCGACGCCGGCGAAGGGTTCGTCCAGCAGGATGAAGCGCGGCCGGGTGGCCAGCACGCGAGCGATCTCGACGCGGCGGCGTTCGCCGCCGGACAGCGACAAGGCGCTGCTGTCGCGCAGGTGGCCGATGTTGAGGTCGTCCAGCAGCAGGTCCAGCTCTTTTTCCAGTTCCTTGCCCTTGAGGCCGGACACTTCCAGGATGGCGCTGATGTTCTCTTCCACCGTCATGCGGCGGAAAATGGAGGCTTCCTGCGGCAAGTAGCCCAGGCCCAGGCGCGCGCGCTGGTGGATGGGGTAGTGGGTGATCACCTGATCGTCCAGGCGGATTTCACCGTCGTCGGCGCCGATCAGGCCGACGATCATGTAGAAGCTGGTGGTCTTGCCGGCGCCGTTGGGGCCGAGCAGGCCCACCACTTCGCCGCTGGCGATTTCCAGCGCCACGTCCTTGACCACGGTGCGTTTTTTGAAGCGCTTGCGCAGGCGCTCAACCTTGAGCACGCTTTGCGTCATTTGCTGGCTCCGCTGGCGGGTTTGGCCGCCGCCGGCTGCGAGGCGGTGTTTTTCGGCTGCAGGATCACGGTGACGCGGCCCTTGTTGGGGCCGGTGGCGGTGCCGCCGGTCACTTGGTAGGTTTCGTTCTGGGTGTTGTAGGTGATCACATTGCCCACCACCAGATCGCCTTCGCGCTTGACCCGGGCGTTGCCGGTCAGCACCGCGAGGTTGGCGGCGCTGCTATAGTCCAGGCGGCTGGACTGGCCCTCCACCCATTCGTTTTTGCCGTCCATTTTTTGGCGGAAGGTGACGATGCGGCCGGTGGCCACCAGGGTCTGTTGGCCTTGCTTGTCCTGAGTGGCGACGACTTTGTCGGCGTTCAGGCGCAGCGTGCCCTGAATCACCACCACATTGCCTTCGCAGGTGGACACGCCTTTGATCTGGTCCATGGTGCAACCGTTGTCGCTCGTGATTTCCATCGGCTTGGTGCGGTCGGCCTGTTCGGCGTGGGCGACGGAAGCGGCGGCCAGCGCCAGGCCGGCCAGCAGGAGACGGAGCTTATTTTTCATAAATGATCTTGGTGTGAGACAGCAGGTTCAACAAACCTGTCTGTTGCTGATAGACGAAGCCCACGGAGTTGCCGTGCGATTTACCGTGATAGAACACGGTGGGCGCGGCGGAGCGGGCGATTTTCTTGGCGGTGTCGACGTGCATGGCGCTGGTGACGACCTTGGTTTCCGGCTTGTCCGCGGCGGCGGGCTGGATCATGGTCGCCTTCTTGTCGAAATAGGCTTGCTGGGTCTTGTTGTTGTAACGGCCGACGTCGCCGATCAACTGGTATTGCAGCGCGCCTTGCTGGTACTGGTAAAGCTCGGGGTTCTCGAAGAAGGCGTCGTCCTTGCCCGGGTACTGCCACATACGGGTGGCGATCAGCCGTTCATTGAGCTTGCCTTGCGCGTCGAAGCGGGTGGCGGTCAGGTGTTCGGCCACGTATTCGGGCTTGTCCGGGTCCAGTTCGCGTCGGTTGCTGTCCCAGCGCGAGACTTGGTCCAGCCACACGGTCAAGAGGCCGGTCAGGCCCACTAGCAGCAGCGGGAACAGGCGGTGGGAGCGCAGCAGGCGGATCATGCCAGATACCTTGCCAGGATCGGATCGAAGGAGCCCTGAGCCTGCATGATCAGTTCCGCCAGTTCGCGCACCGCGCCTTTGCCGCCGGAGCAGCCGGTGACGTAGTGCGCGCGCTGACGCACCAGGGCCGGCGCTTCCGGCACCGCGACGGCCAGGCCGACGCGGGTGATGATGGGTAGGTCGATCAGGTCATCGCCGATGAAGGCGCATTCCTCGGCCGTCAGGCCGGTGAGTTCCAGCAGTTCGCCCAGCGCCAGCTTCTTGTCGTGCACGCCGCCGTAGTAATGATCGATGTGCAGCGCGCGGGCGCGATGTTCGACGCAGCGGTCGGCGCGGCCTGAGATGATGGCCAACTGGACGCCAGTGGATTGCAGCAGGCGCAGGCCCAGGCCGTCTTGTACGTTGAAGGATTTGCTTTCTTCGCCGTGGGCGTTGTAGTAGATGCGGCCGTCGGTCATCACGCCGTCCACATCCATGATCAGCAGCTTGACCTTGCGGGCCTGCTCGAAAATGCTTTGCATGCTTGTCCTTGCTAATACCGGCGATTCAGATCACGCCGGCCTTGAATAGATCGTGCAGGTGCAGCGCGCCGATCAGCTTGTTGTCTTCGTCTACGACCAGCAGGCTGGTGATCTTGTTCTGTTCCATCAGGAACACCGCCTCGGTTGCCAGTTTTTTCGGGCCTATGGTGCGCGGCGAGGGGCTCATCACCTGATCTATGGTCAGATCGTATAGATTGGCGGAGCGTTCCAGGGTGCGGCGCAGGTCACCGTCGGTGTAGACGCCCAGCAGGGCGTTGTCTGCGGAGCAGACGGCCAGCATGCCCAGCCGCTTGCGCGACAATTCCAGCAAGGCGTCCTTCAGCGGCGTGCCCGGCGCCACCCGCGGCAATTCGTCGCCGCTGTGCATGATGTCGGAAACGTGAACCAGCAGCTTGCGGCCCAGGCTGCCGCCCGGATGCGATAGCGCGAAATCGCCCTGACCAAAGCCGCGCGCGTCCATCAGCGTGACCGCCAGCGCGTCGCCCAACGCCATTTGCACTGTGGTGCTGGTGGTGGGCGCCAGCCCCAGAGGACAGGCTTCCTTTTCCACACGGGCGTCCAGATGGATGTCGGCCTCCTGCGCCATGGTGGAGCTTTCGCGTCCGGTCATGCAGATCAAGCGCACGCCCTTGCGCTTCAAGGCCGGCAGCAGCGCGATGATCTCGTCGCTTTCGCCGGAGTTGGACAAAGCCAGCACGATGTCCTGAGCGGTGATCATGCCCAGGTCGCCGTGGGCGGCCTCGCCCGGATGGACGAAAAAGGCCGGCGTGCCGGTGCTGGCCAGGGTGGCGGCGATCTTGCGCGCCACGTGGCCGGACTTGCCCATGCCGGTGACCGCCAGACGGCCGGGGCTGGACAGGATCAGGTCCACGGCGGCGAGAAAGTCGCCGTTCAGGCTGCGCGACAACGCGGTGATGGCTTCGGATTCTATCTGCAGGACTTCCCGGGCCAACTGGAGCCGGGACGGAGCTTGTACTTTTTCCATAATTCGAAAGTATATCAAAGGTTATAATCGCTGAACGCAGGCTGGTGCATCTTTTGCTTGGCATGTGTTAAAAATTGCAGCCTTCCATCCCATCAGCCTCAGGAGTTCCGCCGCGCGATGCATTCGTCTCTTGCCCCTATCGTCTTGGTTTTGCTGGCCGCGGTGTTGTCGGTGACTTTGTGCCGCAGCCTGAAAGTGCCGGCCATGCTTGGCTATCTGGTGGTGGGCTTCCTGGCCGGCCCCGGCGTGATGAATTTGATTCCGCAAGGCGAGGAAACCGCCTTTCTCGGCGAGATCGGCATTGTCTTCATGATGTTTTCCATCGGCCTGGAGTTTTCCCTGCCCAAGCTGCGCGCGATGCGGCAACTGGTGTTCGGCGTCGGCTTTGGCCAGGTGGCGGTCACCATGCTGTTGGTGGGCCTGGCGGTGGGCTGGATCAGTGGCAGCCCGCTGACCGGTTTCGCCGTAGGCGGCGCGCTGGCGATGTCTTCCACCGCCATCGTCAGCAAGCTGCTCAATGAGCGGCTGGAGTTGAACCAGGCTCACGGCCAGTTGGCCATTGGCGTGCTGCTGTTCCAAGATATCGCGGTGGTGCCTTTGCTGATCCTGTTCCCGGCCTTCGCCGGCGGCAGCGATACCTTATGGATGGATCTGGGCCTGGCGGCGTTGAAGGTGGTGGTGGTGCTGGCCCTGTTGTTGTTCTTCGGCCAGCGCCTGCTGCGTCCGTGGTTCCACCTGGTGGCGCGGCAGCGCTCGGGCGAGCTGTTCATGATCAATGTGTTGCTGGTGACCTTGGGCGTGGCTTGGCTCACCGAGCTGTCCGGCCTGTCGCTGGCCTTGGGCGCCTTCGTGGCCGGCATGTTGATTTCGGAAACCGAATACCGCTATCAGGTGGAGGAGGACATCCGGCCGTTCCGAGACATCCTGTTGGGTTTCTTCTTTGTCACAGTCGGCATGAAGCTGGAGCTGACGGTGTTGTTCGAGCGTTTCGGCGAAGTGCTGCTGATGTTGGCTCTGCTGCTGCCGATCAAGGTGGCGGTGGTGTTCGGCGTGGCGCGCGGCTTCCGCCACAAGTCCAATGAGTCCATGCGGGCGGCCCTGGCCCTGGCGCAAGGCGGCGAATTCGGCTTCGTGCTGTTGGCGCTGGCCTTGAACCTGCATTTGGTGCCGGCCGGCACCGCCCAGGCGGCTATCGCCGCGATTCTGATCTCGATGCTGATTGCGCCTTTCCTGATCCTGTACGGCGACAAGATCACCCGCCGCCTGATCAAGCAGGACTGGATGTTCCAGGCGCTGGACTTGCACCATATGCTGGTGGAGAGCATGTCCAAGAACGACCATGTGGTGATCTGTGGCTACGGTCGCAGCGGCCAGGCGCTGGCGCGGCTGTTGGAGGCGGAGGACATTCCGTTCTTCGCGCTGGACATGGATCCGGAGCGGGTGCGCGAGGCCGGAGAAGCCGGCGATCCAGTGGTGTTCGGCGACGCCGGCAAGCACGAGGTGCTGGTGGCTGCCGGCCTGATGCGCGCCAAGGCGGTGGTGGTGACGTTTGCCGACACCCACGCGGCCTTGCGCATTCTGAGTTCGGTGGAGCATGCGCGGCCGGGGCTGCCGGTGATTGTGCGCACCGTGGACGACAGCGATATGGATCAGCTGCGCCACGCCGGCGCCGACGAGGTGGTGGCCGAGGTGATGGAGGGCAGCCTGATGTTGGCCTCGCAGGCGCTGCTGGTGGTCGGCGTGCCGCCGAGCCGGGTGGTGCGCCGCATCCGCGCGGTGCGCGAGGAGCGCTACGGCCTGTTCCGCGGTTTCTTCCGCGGTGTCAGCGACGAGGGCGAGGGCATGGACGAGGCTTTGGTGCCGCGGCTGCAGAGCATTCAGGTCTGCACCGGGGCGGCGGCGGTGGGCCAGCCGCTGGCTAATCTGCATCTGTGGGATTTGGGCGTGGAATTAAAGGCGATTCGCCGTCAGCGGGTGCGGCGCACCGATTTCGACGACAGTTTCGAGGTGGAGCAGGGAGACGCGCTGGTGTTGCTGGGCACGCCGGAGCAGCTGGCGCTGGCCGAGTACCGGATTCTGCAGGGGGACTAAGGTCCGACGAGAGAAAGCCGAAACGGCCCCCGCGACTCACGCTGCGGGGGCCGTTCGTGTTAATGCGGGTTCTCAGAACGTGTTTAGGATCTTGCGAGCTAGGGCGAGACAAGGTGAAAACGGCTGAGAAAGCGGAATGTACGTGTGGTACATGAGTCTTTCGAAGCGGGTTTCAACGCTCTTTATCTATCCATCCCGCCGAAGCGCAGCAGACTTTGAACAAGCTCTAAGGCAGGATGGTGGTGATCTGCTTTTGCAACTGCTGCTTCAGCGCCTGCTGTTTTTCCACTTCGGTTTTCTTGCCCTTGACCATGGCGTTGAAGTCCAGCGCGTACACCGGGGCGTTCAGCGGGCCGGTGATCTTCAACGGCACGTTGACGCCCTTGAGGCGGGCGAAGGCCAGCGGGTTGGCCTGCACGTCCATGGTGTAGTCGACAATGCTCTGCTTCAGGTCTATCTTGCCGCCGCCGCCCACATTCATCAGCTGAGAAGCCAGTTTCAGGTCCTGGCTGCGCGCCACGCCCTTGTCCAGGCGGAAGCTGCTGGACAGTGTGGAGAAGGTGGTTTTCTGGTCGTTCTGCGCGGCGCTGTTCCATTCCTTCAGCTCGGCCGGCAGGTTTTTCAGCGCGGCCACCAAGTCGATCCCTGTCAGCGCGCCGTTGTTCAGGCTCATTTGCACATTGCCGCTCAGAGTGTTGCGCAGCTGGGCGAAGGATTTGCCGTCGGCGTTGATATCTATCTTGCCGTTACCCTTGCCGTCCAGGCGGCTGAAGTTGAACAAGTCAACCAGCAGCGGGCGGATCTTCATGCCTTGCAGGGTCTGGTTCACCTTCAGCTGAGGCACGTCGCGGCGGCTGAGGCTGGCGTCGCCCTGCAAGCGGCCTTCGTAAATGTCCGCCGACATCTGGTCCAGCTCCAGTTCGCGCGGGTTGATGCGCACATTGCTGCTGATCTGCTTGATGCGGAAGCGCCCCACCGCCAGTTCGCCTATCGCCACCTTGCCGGTGAGGTCGAACAGGTCCAGCCAGTCCAGCGGGATGTCGCCAGTGTTTTGGAAGATGGCCACCGGGTCGCCCTTGCTTTCCGGCAGGTAGCGGTTGAGGTCCAGCCGGCCCACGGACACTGTTGCCTCATGGCGCGGTTTGATCAGCCCGTACTGGCTGACGGTGACCGCCAGGTCGGAACCGTCCATCTTGCCGGCGACGCGCAGATTGAAGCGCGGTTCGTCCAGGTCGCCGTCCAAAGCGCCGTCCATGGTGGAGACCAGCTTGCCGCGCGGCAGCAGCGGAGTGGTGATGGTGGAGGTCAGCGCCAGCGGCTGCATTCGCAATTGGTTCATGCCGGCCATCGACAGCGGCGCGTTGAGTTTGACGTTGACCTTGGTGGAGCCGGCCTGCCAGTTGAAGTCGCCGTGCAGCTTGTCGGCGTACAGGCCTGCCTCGTTGAGCTTGAGGTTTTCCAGCGCGGCTTCCAGCTGGTACTGGCTGCGCGCGTAACTGAGCTTGGCGCTCAGTTGGCCGGAGGGCATGGTGAGCTCGTCGAAACTGGCGTTGATTTGAGGCAGCGCCAGGTGGACTTCGCTGCTGGGCCGCTCGCTGCTGAAGGCGAGCGCCACATTGCTGCCGGTGGCTTGCAAGGTGGCGAAGTTGAGCTTGTACTGGCCGCTGACGGTGAGCTTGCTTTCGCCCAGGCCGGGCACTTGGGTCATCGCCACCGCGTCCAGCGCTTCCAGGCTGACCTGATCGTCCTGGATGGACAACGGGGTGTTGACCGCCAGCCGCACCGGGCGCGAGCCCTGTTCCAGGATGGCGCCGGCGCTGAGGCTGGCACCGCCTCGCAGATCCTCGGCGTCCAGGCTGATGCTGGCGACGCGGCTGTCGGTATGGGTCATTTGGTCGGACAGCACCAGAGTGCCTTCGCGTATTTTCAGCGTGTCCAGCTTGATGGAGAAGCTGCTCTGGCTATGGCGTTGAAACAGATCGGCGATGGATAGGCGGCCGTCTTCGCCGCGGCTGATATTGGCGCTGGGGCCGTACAGCGCCACTGAGCTGACTTCGCGGTTGCCGAACAGCAGCGGCCACCAGGCCAGGCCGACGCGTAGTTCTTCCACTCGGGCGAAGGGCGTTTGCTGGCCCGGCTCGGAGACGGAGAGCTTTTCAATCTGGATGCCGGGGGCGGGAAACAATACGGGGGTGACACGGCCTTCGATGCTGATGACGCGGCCGGTATCTTGCAGGGCGTGGGACAGGGTGCCGCGCACTTGGGCTTCATCGAACTGCCAATAGATCAGCGATTGCACCAGCACGACGACCGCGACCAAGGCGGTGAGGCTGTAAACAGTGATGCGAAGCCACAGCCGGCCGGAGTTCAATTTCATGGGTGGATGCTCGGATGGGCCATGCCAGCGGTTTGATCTAGGTTACGGGTTGGGGAATCGGACTGGAGCGGGTGAAGGGAATCGAACCCTCGTCGTAAGCTTGGGAAGCTTCTGCTCTACCATTGAGCTACACCCGCGCGTTTTCGGCTAGAGCGCCCGAATGTAGCGTTTTTTGTCTGTTTTGGCAAGGCGCGCGGCGGCCCCACAGGGGGCTGGCGACAGCGATTGGAGCTAAGCGATTGATAAAAAAAGAATACGTGCTCAATGCTCTGCGCGCAGTCCGGCCAGCAAGGCTTCCAATTGATCGGTGGCCTGGCCCCAGCCGCTGGCGAAGCCCATCGCCTCGTGTTCACGCAAGTCGGCCTCGGTCCAATGCAAAACGTCGGCGCGGTAATGGGTCTTGCCGTCGAGGGGCTCGAATTCCAAGGTCACGGTCATGAAGGGCTTGGCCGACGGCAGCCAGGCTTCGGTATAGGCGTCGGTGAAGACCAGGCGGCGTCCCGGCTTCACTTCCAGATAGACGCCGCGATTGGGGAAGTCCTGTCCTTCCGGGCTGCGCATTACCACGAGGCTGGAGCCGCCGGGCCGGACGTCCAGTTCGGCCGAGGCCACGGTCCACGGACGCGGGGTGAACCATTGGCATAGCAGTCGGGCTTCGGTCCAGGCGCGGTAAACCAGTTCCGGCGGGGCGTCGATCAGGCGTTCCAGCGTGAGCCGGTAAGGGCCATTGGCGTGGTTCATGGCGGATCTTTCAGGCGGGGTATCGGCTCAGATTAGTTCTTCGTCATGACGACTGCAATCCCGCCGCTGGAATTTGCCGGCGCAGCGCCTGAGCCAGACGAGCGACGCCTTGTTCCAGTTGCGCCGGTTCCAGCGCGCCAAAGCCCAGACGCAGCGCGGGGATGTCGCGGCCGTCGCTGCCAAAGGCGCCGCCGGGCAGGAAACGCACGCCGGCGCTCCGCGCGTCCGCGCTTAGCCGCGGCATGTCCACCCAGGACGGCAGCCGCAGCCACAGCGCCAGCCCGCCTTCCGGTAGCTCGTATTCGGCCAGGCCGGCCAGGTGGCTGTCTATCGCGTCGGCCAGCGCCTGGCGGCGCGCGCGGTAGACGCGCAGCGCGCGGCGGAGATGACGCTTCAGCTCGCCGCTATGCATCAATTCCGTCACCGCCAGCTCGGTGACGGCGTTTCCCTGGCGGTCTATCAGCATGATGTCGGCGGCGAAACGCTGGATGAGGGCGGGGTCGGCCACCAAGTAGCCTACGCGCAGGCCAGGCGCCAGCACTTTGGACAGGGAGCCCACGTAGACGATGCGTTCGGCGGCGTCCAGGCTGGCCATGGGCAGCACCGGGCTGTGGCTGAAATGGAATTCGTGGTCGTAGTCGTCTTCGATGATGGCGAAACCGTAGCGCCGCGACAGGGCGAGCAGTTGCAGTCGGCGTTCTGCCGGCATCATCAGAGTGGTTGGGTACTGGTGGTGCGGGGTCAGGTAGATGGCCTTGACTGCTTGAGTCCGGCATAGCCGTTCCAGCGCGTCCGGCCGCATGCCGGCGGCGTCTTGCTCCACGTCCAGCGGTTGCGCGCCCAGAGAGCGAAAGGCTTCGCGCGCCGGCGGATAGCTGAGCGCGTCCAGTCCCACCGCGTCGCCGGGCCGCAGCAGCGCGCGGCCGGCCAGATAAATGCCCATTTGGCTGCCGCGCACCACGCAGATGCGCTCGGCGTCGGCGTTGAGGCCGCGCTCCATGTCCAGCATTTCCGCCAAGGCCTGGCGCAAGGGCAGTTCGCCGCGCGGGTCGCCGTAGGCCAGCCGCCCGGCGCGGGCCGTGGCGATCAGCGCGCGGCGGTAGGCGCGGCCTAGCACGTCGAAGGGAATCAGCCGTGAATCCGGCACCCCGTCGCCAAAGTCGATGTCGTCGTGCGCGGGGACGCTTGCGGGCGTCCGCGCGGCGGCCGGCGCGGACCGCGGCGACAGCAGCGGCAGGCTGGGCGCGACGAAGGTGCCGCGCCGGCCCTGGGTCAGCAGCCAGCCTTGCGCCGCCAGTTCCTCATAGGCCAGCACCGCGGTCTTGCGGTTGACGCCTAGCTGCGCGGCCAACTCGCGGCTGCCCGGCAGCGGCGCGCCCGGCCGCAGCCGGCCGCGTTGGATGTCGGCGCTGATCTGCTGGGCGATTTGCAGATGCACCGGCAGCCCGCCGTCTCTATCCAGGCGGAGTTGCAAATCCCATTTTCGCAGCATGCGCGGCCACCTTCCCTAATGTGCTTATTTTGGTTCTGGACCATCAATCTTATCAAAACTGGATGTTTTTGCTGGTCCAAAGGCGGCCTAAAGTCTAGTCGTTCATCTGCGCCGCCGACGCGGCGCGCGAGATATCAAGGAGTGGCAAATGAGGGAACAGGAAGACAGCGGCGCGCGCGGCTACCGGCTGGCGGCAATGGAGCGCTTGGGACGCGATGTCTGCCGATTGCGGTTGGAGTGCGTTGACGCGGCGCCGCTGTGTTTTCGCAGCGGGCAGTTCGTTTCGGTGACGGCTCCGGGCGGGCTGACGCGCAGTTATTCGATGGCGGCGGCTCCGCGAGCCGATGGCGATATCGAGCTGCATGTGAGGCTACAGCCGGGCGGCGCTTTTTCCGAGTGGTTGCGCCGGCAAGCGCGGCCGGGAGACACGCTATGGCTGGAGGGGCCATACGGCGATTGCGTGTGGCGGGAGGACTCCGGCGCCGAGCGGTCGTTGATGTTGGCGACCGGCACCGGCATCGCGCCGCTGCGGGCGATGTTGCAGCAGGGGCTGGGAGTGCCCGGAACGCGACCCGTGACCTTGTATTGGGGCGGCCGCAACGCGGACGACCTGTATTTGCTTGAGGAGATGCGGGCGTGGGAGCGCGAGCGTCCGGGCTTTCGTTTCGAGCCGGTGCTGTCCGAGGCCGGGCCGGGCTGGCATGGACGGCGCGGCTTCGTCCAGCAGGCGGCGGCGGAGGATTACCTCTGTTTGCGCGTTGCCGAGGCCTACGCCTGCGGGGCGCCGGCAATGGTGGACGCGGCGCGTCAGTTGTTGTCGCGGGAGTGCGGCCTGCCGGAGGAGCACTTCCTGGCCGACGCGTTTCAGCCGGCGGTTTCAGCCGCGCCAGCCTTGGAAGCGATGGCTTTAAGCGTGCGCGTCGCGGACGGCGGGGAGCGGCGGCTGGAGGTGGCCGCTTCCGGCAGCCTGATGAAGGCGCTGGCCGCCGCCGGGCTGATGCGCGGCGTTTGCGGCGGGCAGGCCGCCTGCGGCACTTGCCTGGTTCGCGTCGAGCGGGACTGGCTGCCGCGTTTGCCGGCGATGGAGCGTGCGGAGCGGCGGCTGTTGGCGGCGCTGGAAGCCGGCGACGGCCACAGCCGGTTGGCCTGCCAGATCGCCTTGCATCCGCGTTTGCAGGGTCTGAGCGTTGTCATTCCAGGGTAGGCGGCCGCCTGCCCGTATTTAGCAAAGGAGCATGAAATGGAAGCAAATATTCGGCAATCGGCTTTGGAAGGCGTGGGGCCGGCTTTTGACCCGAGGCAATTGATGGCGGTGCGCGATAAAACCCGACAGGCGATTGTGCTGATCGCCGCGGCGATGCAACCCGGAATGCTGGAGGAGGACGCGGTGGAACAGGCCAAGGACATCCTGGCCGAGCGCGGCATGCTGCGCGGCTGGCACGACGTCTACGTGCGCTTTGGCCGCAACACGCTGAAGACTTTCGGCGCGGCCTCCGATCCCGGCGTGCGTCTGGGCGACGACGATATTTTCTTCATCGACATCGGCCCGGTGTGGAAACAGTGGGAGGGCGACGGTGGCGACAGCTTCGTCACCGGCGCCGATCCGGAGATGGCGCGCTGCGCCGCCGACGCCCGCGCCATCTTCCACGAGGTGAGGCGCAAATGGGCGAGCGAGGGCTGTAGCGGGCGCGAGCTGTACCGCTTCGCCGAGGACTGCGCCACCGCCCGCGGCTGGGAACTGAACCTGGACCTATCCGGCCATCGGCTGGCGGATTTCCCGCACGCGGCCATTCACGAGGGGCCGCTGGCGGAGGTGGACTTCACGCCGGCGCGCATGCTGTGGGTGTTGGAAATCCACATCCGCCATCCGTCCCGGCCCTTCGGCGCTTTCTTCGAGGACATGTTGTTGGAAGATGCCTGCTTCGCGGAGTGAGGGCTGCCTAGGTCTTGTTTACAAGCCCAGCTCGCTCAGGCCGGGATGATCGTCCGGCCTGCGTCCCAGCGGCCAGTGGAACAGGCGCTCGTCCTCGCGGATGGCTAGATCGTTGATGCAGGCGTAACGACGCCGCATCAGGCCGTCGGCGGCGAACTCCCAGTTTTCGTTGCCGTAGGAACGGAACCACTGGCCGGCCTCGTTCCGCCATTCGTAGGCGAAGCGCACCGCGATGCGCTCGCCGTCGTGGGCCCATAGTTCCTTGATCAGCCGGTATTCATGTTCGCGCCGCCATTTGCCGGCGAGGAAGTCGACGATCTGCGCGCGGCCGTGCGGGAATTCGGCGCGGTTGCGCCACTGGCTGTCTTCGGTATAGGCCTGAGCCACTTGTTCCGGGTTGCGGCTGTTCCAGCCGTCTTCGGCCAGGCGGACTTTGAGGACGGCGCCGGCGCGGTCGAAAGGTGGCAGCGGCGGACGAAGGGTATCGGACGGGGACATTTTGTTCTCCATGGGGATGCGTGAAGGAGGGGCCAGTGTGCGCCGCAGCAGCAGCGGGCGGAATAGCCGCCGCGAGCAATGCACTATTGCGCATGGCGCAAGAGCGTCCGGACCGGACTGGCGCGCCGCTCGCGCTTGAGGCAGACTGCCGGACTGGGGCGCTCCGCCAGATCTTGCCGAATCCATGCCGTGAACAAATACAGCCAAATCTTTTCCGACATCGTCGCCGACATCGACAACCAGCGTTACCAGCAAGGCGACCGCATTCCTTCCGAAACCGAACTGATGCAGGGCTACGAGGCCAGCCGCGGCACCGTGCGCAAAGCGGTGGACATGCTGCAGGAGCGCGGTTATGTGCAGAAAATCCACGGCAAGGGCGTGTTTGTACTGCGCTCCGGCAATATCGAATTCCAGCTCAGCGGCATCGTCAGCTTCAAGGAGGCGCACCAGCACCTGGGCCGCCGCGTCAGTTCCCGGGTGGCGGAGATGGAGACGGTGCCGGCGGATGCGCAACTGGCCAAGCTGCTGGACGTGCGCGAGAAAACCCCGCTGCTCAAGATCAAGCGGGTGCGCAATATCGACAATGAAAACGTGATCCTGGACATCAACTATTTCGTCGCCAGCCTGGTGCCGGGGCTGGACCGTGAAGCCGCCGCCGGCTCCATCTACGAGTTCATCGAACAGCGGCTGGGCCTGAACATCAGCTACGCCCGCCGGGTGATAGAGGCGCAGGCCTGCAACGACGACGACCGCCGCTACCTGGACCTGAACGGCATGGACCACGTGATCGTGGTCAAGAACCACACCCATCTCTACGACGGCCGGCAGTTCGAATACACCGAATCCCGCCATCGGCTGGACAAATTCTTCTTCTCCGACGTCGCCCGCCGTAAATAGCGGCCCGGCGGCGCTCGCCGTCATTCCTTGATCTGAAGCGATTTATGGCGCCTGTTGCGTTAGCGCACCGGCGCGTTTGATTTTGCGCAAACTCGTCTATACGAGTATTGACACAACTCGTCTGTACCAGTTAGCGTGCCATCAGCATCGGCGGCGCTTGCCAATACCGCCGCCAGGTTTGATAACGGGCTAGACGGCGCAGACCGGCAGGCCGAGAGATACAGGGACCCTCAGATGAGCCACGATTACCAGAAGATCGCCGCGCGGATACTCGAAGCGGTGGGCGGCCGCGACAACCTGCAACAGGCCGCGCACTGCATTACCCGGCTGCGCTTGTCCTTGAAGGACGAAAGCCGGGTGGACCAGGAGGCGCTGCGCCAGGTGGAGTTGATCAAGGGTCAGTTCAGCCACGGCGGCGTGTTCCAGATAGTGATCGGTTCCGGCGACGTGGACCGGGTCTACCAGCCCTTGATCGAGCTGGCGGCGCTGCAACGCGCTACGGTGGCCGAGGTCAAGTCCAGCGGCGATCAGAAGCAGGGTCGTTTGCAGCAGCTGGTCAAAGTGTTCTCCGATGTGTTCATGCCCATCCTGCCCGCCATCATCGTGGCCGGCCTGCTGATGGGGCTGAACAATCTGCTGGGCGCCAAGGGCATGTTCATCGACGGCAAGAGCCTGCTGGACGCCTACCCGGGCCTGGACGGGGTGTGGGGGCTGATCAACATGATGGCCAACACCTCCTTTGTGTTCCTGCCGGCGCTGGTGGGCTGGTCCGCTGCCAAGCGCTTTGGCGGCAGCGAGGTGCTGGGCATCGTGCTGGGCCTGCTGCTGGTGCATCCGGATCTGCTCAACGCCTGGAACTACGGCAAGGCCGCCGCCGGGCTGGATGGCGCGGCGCTGCCGTATTTCGATGTGCTGGGCTGGTTCCGTATCGAGAAAGTGGGTTATCAAGGCCAGATTCTGCCCATCTTGGCCGCCACCTGGGTGATGTGTAAGGTGGAGCTGTGGCTGCGGCCGCGGGTGCCCAATTCCATCCAGTTGCTGGTGGTGCCCATCGTCACCATCGTGGTGAGCGGCGTGCTGGCGCTGGCGGTGATTGGTCCGGTGGCGCGCCACCTGGGCATCGCCATTACCGATGCGCTGGTTTATGTGTTCAACCTGGCGCCGCTGCTGGGCGCGATGTTGTTCGGCGCCTTGTACGCGCCGCTGGTGTTGACCGGCATGCACCATATGTTCATCGCGGTGGATTTGCAGCTGATCGCCAATCAGGGCGGCACCTTCATCTGGCCGATGATCGCCTTGTCCAATATCGCCCAAGGCAGCGCCGCGCTGGCGATGTTCTGGCTGGCGCGCGCCAGCAATGAGAAGAGCATGGCGTCCACCTCGGCGATTTCCGCCTTCTTCGGCATCACCGAGCCGGCGATGTTCGGCGTCAACCTGCGCTACAAGCTGCCGTTCTACGCGGCGCTTGTCGGCTCGGCGCTGGCGGCCGCCACCATCACCCTCAGCCACGTGCGCGCTTCGGCGATCGGCGTCGGCGGCTTGCCGGCCTTCATCTCCATCATCCCGCAGCAGATTCCGATGTTCATGGTGGGCATGGTGGTGGCTCTGGTGGCGCCGTTCGCTCTGACCTGGGTATTGGCGCGCCGCCAGTTGCCGCAGTCCTGATACGAAAGCCGTTCCGATGAAGAAGAATCTGAAATCCGCGGTGGTGTACCAGATCTACCCCAAGAGCTTTTACAGCCACCACGGAGCGGCCACCGGCGATTTGCTGGGCGTGGCGGACAAGCTGGATTACCTGGCCTGGCTGGGGGTGGATTATATATGGCTGACGCCGTTCTATCGTTCGCCGCAGCGCGACAACGGCTACGACGTCAGCGATTACTACGCGATCGATCCGGCTTACGGCAGCATGGCCGATTTCGAGCTATTGCTGGCCGAGGCCCGGCTGCGCGGCATCGGGGTGATGCTGGACATCGTGGTCAACCATACCTCCACCGATCACCCCTGGTTCCGTCAGGCGTTGCAGGGTAGGGACAATCCCTATCGAGACTTCTATATCTGGCGGGACAGGCCCAACAACTGGCGCTCCAAGTTCGGCGGTTCCGCCTGGGAGCGGGACGAGGCTAGCGGTCAGTATTATCTGCACCTGTTCGACAAAACGCAGGCGGACCTGAACTGGGACAACCCGGCGGTGCGGCGCGCGGTGTTCGACATGATGAATTTCTGGGCGGACAAGGGCGTGTCCGGCTTCCGGCTGGATGTGATCAATCTGATCTCCAAGGATCCGGCTTTCTCCGAGGACGACAGCGACGGCCGCCATTTCTACACCGACGGCCCGCGAGTGCATGAATACCTGCAGCAGATGCACCGCGAAGTGTTCGCCGGCCGGGATTTGATGACAGTGGGCGAGATGTCGTCCACCTCGCTGGAGCATTGCGTCGCCTATTCGCACCCCGAGCGGCGCGAACTGTCGATGACCTTCAACTTTCACCACTTGAAAGTGGATTATCCGGACGGCGAGAAGTGGCGGGCCGCGCCCTTCGACTTCATCGCGCTCAAGCGCATTCTGTCTGACTGGCAGCGCGGCATGCACGAGGGCGGCGGCTGGAACGCTCTGTTCTGGTGCAACCACGACCAGCCGCGAGTGGTGTCGCGCTTCGGCGACGCCGGCCGCTACCGCGTGGAGTCCGCCAAGATGCTGGCGTCCACGCTGCACGGCCTGCAAGGCACGCCCTACATCTATCAGGGCGAGGAAATCGGTATGGCCAACCCCGGTTTCTCCGACATCGAAGACTACAGAGATGTGGAAACCCACAATGCTTATCGCCAGTTGCTGGCTAGCGGCCTGGACCGCGAGCAGGCGATGGCGGCGATCAGGCAGAAGTCGCGCGACAACTCACGTACGCCGATGCAATGGGACGACAGCCGTTTCGCCGGCTTTTCGCGGCGTGAACCGTGGATAGGGCTGGCGCCGGACGCGGCGACGGTGAACGTCGCCGCCGCGCGTCGCGATCCGGACTCGGTGCTGCAGCACTACCGGCGCTTGATCGCGCTGCGCAAGCAATACCCGATCTTCAGCGACGGCGATTACCGCTGCCTGACGCCGGAGGATCCGGCGCTGTGGGTCTACGCGCGGACCGGCGAGCGCGAGAAGCTGCTGATCATCAGCAATTTCAGCGCCGAGGAGCGAGATTACTCGCCGCCTGCCGACTACCTGAGTCCGGACCATGCCTGGCAGTTGCTGTGCGCCAATTACGCCGACGCGGCGGCTCATCCCGCCCGGGCGCGGCTGCGGCCTTACGAATCGTTGATCTACCGCGCCGTTCTGAACTGAGCCTCAGAATTTTCGAGGAGTTAATCCTCTGCGAGCTGCCGGCATTCCCGGCCGGCAGGCCGCGTTGTGCCCAAAACTAAGGGAAATGGAGAGAACAATGACTCAATTCACCCCCCGCGGCCTGGCCTTGCTGGCCTTGTCCGCCCCCCTGCTGCTGCCCGCCGCCGCGCAAGCACTGGATTTTCACGGCTACGCCCGCCTGGGCGCCGGCGGTTCCGACAGCGGCGGCAAGCAGAGCTGCTTTCAGCTGGCCGGCGCCGAAACCAAGTACCGGCTGGGCAACGAATGCGAGCAGTACGCCGAGCTGGAACTGGGCCAGCAGCTGTTCCAGGCCGAAAACGGCAGCAAGCTCAGCGTGGTGGGCATGGCCAGCCTGTACAACCGCAACGGCCATTCGCTGACTTTCCAGGGCGACAATGGCAATGTCCGCTTGCCGCAGGCCTACGCCAAGTGGAGCGATATCCCGGAACTGAACGGCGCCACGCTGTGGGCGGGGCGGCGCTACTACAAGCGGCACGACGTGCATATCGCCGACTTCTATTTCTGGAACCCCAGCGGCACCGGTTTCGGTTTGGAGGATTTCAAATTGGGCCAAGCGCTCAAGCTCAGCTACGCCTTCTCGCGCAACGACAATTGGTGGCAGGCGGATCAGGCTAATAAGCATGATCTGCAATTGGGCGGCATCGCCGTCAATCCCGGCGGCGAGTTGACTCTGGGCCTCAGCTACATCCAGCGCGCTGGCCAGGTGACGGGCGCGAACAGCGGCTGGTCGCTCAGCGCCTTGCACGAGCAAAAAGGCGTATTGGGCGGACGCAACCTGTTTGCGTTGCAATACGGGGTGGGGCCGGGCACCGGCCTGGGCGGCACCGGCAGTCTCGTCAGCGACAGCGGCACGCGACGCAGCCGGCTGGTGGAGGCGCTGGACTGGCAAGCCACGCGAGAATTCGGCGGCCAGTTGATGCTGGCCTGGCAACGCGACGCGCGGCCGGACGGTGGGCAGACCTGGTGGTCGGCCGGCGCGCGGCCGGTCTACGCCTTTGGCGAGCGCTTCAAGCTGGCGGCCGAAGTGGGCTTCGACCGGGTCAAGGCCGCCGATGGCCAAGTCCGCACCCTGAGCAAGTTCACCATTGCGCCGACCTTGGCGCTGGATAAGGCGTTCTGGAGCCGGCCGGAACTGCGTTTCTTCTACACCTACGCGCGCTGGAACCGCGCCGCCCAGCAGGCGGCCGCGCCCGGCTCGACTTTGGCCGACGGCGGCGCCTTCGGCCATGCGCTGAGCGGCTCCACCTTCGGGGTGCAGCTGGAACACTGGTGGTGAGCAATGTTTGAGCGTAGCGGGCGCGGACCATCAAATTTTTTGAACGTTTCGCCCGGATAATTGATCTGTCGATCCCGTCCGACGGCTGTTAGATTGCCTGTCTGAAGTTAGACGGGAGGGACTATGCCGGACATCAACGCTCTATTTCGGGCCCGCATCGGCTGGGACGCGCAGCGGCCGCTGGCTTTCGAAGACATCGACGCCTTGCTGCGCGAGACGGCCTTGAGCCTGCCGTTTGAAAACCTGAGCCTGTTCCAGGGCGGGCCCGAGCCTATCAGCGAGCACAGCCTGCTGGAAAAAATCGCGCTGCGCGATGAAGGCGGCCTATGTTACGAACTCAATCCCTTGCTTTATCTCTTCCTGCGCCGCAACGGCCTGGAAGCCAGCCTGATCCGCGCGACGATCTTCGATGAAGACAGCCAGGACTGGTTGCCGCTGGGAGGCACCCATGTCGCCATTCTGCTGTGGCATCAAGGCCAGGGCTATCTGCTGGATTGCGGCTACGGCCTCAAGCAGCCGCTGCGCATGGTGCCGCTGTGCGGCGAAGTGGCGCGCTCCGCCAACGGCGACTACCGGGTGGCCTGGCCGGCCGGCGCCGGCTTCGCGCAACTGGAGCGGCGGCCGCCGGGCGAGGGCTGGCGCATCGCCTACGGCTTCGACCTGGACGATGAGATCGCCGATTGCGGCGCGCTGAGCGAGATCCAGCGCCGCATCTCCGAAGACCCGCGTTCGCCGTTCAACAAGACCCGGCTGATGGCTTTGCTGACCGCCGAAGGCAGCCGGGTGCTGACCGAGGACGCGCTGACCGAGACCCGCAACGGCAGGCAATGCCGGCTGACGCTGGCGCCGGGCGAGTTCGAGACCTTCCGCCGCTTGTTCACCCGGCGCTTCAGCGAACCGCCGGCTTGAGCGGCGAGGGCTTGCCGCCCGCGCCGGGATGGGTACACTGAGGCCCTGTCCATCGTCGGGGAGTCTCGCCGCCATGTCCGTCCTGTTTCGCTCCATCCGCCGGTTCGCGCCGGCGCGCATGCTGCTGGCCCGTCCGCGGCTGGCGATCGCCGCCGCCGTCGGCCTGCTGACCGTGCTGGCGCTGCCCTGGCTGTTGCCGATGCGGGAGATCACCCGCTACATCGTCGGCTGGAACGCCGGCGCCGCGCTCTATCTGGCGCTGGTGGCCTGGATGATGTTCAGCGAGGGCCGTCAGCACATCCGCCATTGGGCCAGGCTGGAGGACGAGGGGCAGACGCTGGTGATGACGCTGGCCGTTTTGGCGGCGCTGGCCAGCCTGGCCGCCATCGTGCTGGAGCTGGCGGCGGTCAAGGACCTGCACGGCTGGCCGCGCGCCGTCCACGTCGCGCTGGCCATCCTGACCATTTTTTCCTCCTGGGCCTTTATTCACGTGATGTTCGCGCTGCATTACGCGCGGGCCTACTACGCCGCCCACGCGCGCGGCCTGGCGCCGGGCCTGGAGTTTCCCGGTAAGGAGGAGCCGGATTACGGCGACTTCCTCTATTTCGCCTGCATCATAGGCACGTCCGGACAGACGGCCGACGTCAGCTACACCACCAGCGCCATGCGCAAGGTGGGCACGCTGCATTGCGTGCTGTCCTTCTTTTTCAACGCCACGGTGTTGGCCTTGATGATCAATATCGCCGCCGGCCTGATCTGATGCCGG
Organism: Chromobacterium haemolyticum; assembly: GCF_009936155.1. Taxonomy (NCBI): domain Bacteria; kingdom Pseudomonadati; phylum Pseudomonadota; class Betaproteobacteria; order Neisseriales; family Chromobacteriaceae; genus Chromobacterium; species Chromobacterium haemolyticum. Next base: position 973,130 of record NZ_AP019312.1, read on the forward strand.
CGCGCAGCGAGACCCCATGTTGAATGCTTTGAAATTATTGCTCTTGTTCGGCCTGACCGCGGTGGCGGAAATCGTCGGCTGTTACTTGCCCTGGCTGTGGCTGCGCAAGGAGGGGCCGTGGTGGCTGTTGCTGCCGGCCGGGTTGTCGCTGATGCTGTTCGTCTGGCTGCTGACCCTGCATCCGGCGGCCGCGGGCCGGGTTTACGCCGCTTACGGCGGCGTTTACGTGGCGGTGGCGCTGTTGTGGCTGTGGCTGGTGGACGGCGTGCGGCCCAGCGGCTGGGACATTGCCGGCGCGGCGGTGGCCTTGTGCGGGATGGCCATCATCATGCTGGCGCCGCGGCCTGGCTGAGTGTCGTTCACGATCCGTTGTGCGGGCACAGGCATGAAAAAACCGGGCTCAGGCCCGGTTTTTCTTGGCGGCGGCGCGATTCAAGCGGTCGGTGGCAGCGTGTCGGCGAAGGACGGCCGCGTCATCAGCCTCTCCAGTAGACTGGCCAGATTGGGGTGGCTGTCGCGCCAGTCTATTTCCGGGAAGCGGAAGTCCAGATAGCCCAGGCAGGCGCCGACGGCGATGTCGGCCAGGCTGTAGCCCACGCCGTTGCACCACTGGCGGTCAGCCAGATCGGCGGCGAGCGCGGCCAGGCCGCGGTCTATCTTGCCGCGTTGGCGGGTGATAGCTTCCTGCATCTGCTTATCGTCCGGGCGGCGTTTTTCCAGCACGATGGCCACCGCGGCGTCGACGATGCCGTCGGCCAGCGCTTCCCAGCGCCGAGTAGCGATCAGCAGGCGGTTTTCCTGGGGAAGAATGCGCGATACCGGCGAGATGTTATCCAGATACTCGGCGATGACGCGCGAGTCGTAGAGCGTCGAGCCGTCATCTAGTTCCAGAACCGGCACCTTGCCCAGAGGATTGTAGTCGCCAACGCGGGTGTCCGCGTTCCATGGCACGTCTTCCTCCAGCGGGCAGTCTATTTTCTTTTCGGCCAGCACGATGCGCACCTTGCGGGCGTAGGGGCTGGTCAACGAGGCGATCAGTTTCATGTTTCGGGTCGTTCTGGATGATGGCAGGCGAAGTGCTCGCCGGACGGATAAGGCCCGGCGAGCGACTACTTTAGCGCAATGCCGTGGCGGCTGGAAGGCTTACTTCAACTCCACCTTGCCGCTGACTTGCAGTTGCAGTTGAGATTGTCCTGGCTGCAGGTCCGGTTGCGCCACTTCCGCGTTGGCGGCCATGCCGGCGGCTTTCATCATCATAGGCGGACGAAAGATGGGGGACTGGCTTCCAATATCCAGTTCCTTGATATTGCTGACATTTTTTCCGATGGCCTTGGCGGCGATCTTGGCTTGGGCTTCCAGGTTGGCGATGGCTTCCGGCAGCATGCTCTGCTCCGCTTCCTTGCGCGCCTGGTCGGATACGCTGAACTGCAGTCCTTGCAGCAATAAGTTCTGTTGCAGTTTGGCCATCAGTTCGGCGGCCTGGGCGAAATCGCGGCTTTTCAGCTGGATTTCCACCCGGCCTTGCCAGCCCTGGATCTTGCCGTTTTTGTCGTAATTGGGCCAGGTGTTGTAGCCGCCGCTGGACAGCTGCACTTTGGTATAGGTTTTGCCCAGAGCGATGCCCTGGGCGGCGGCCTTGTTAAGCCTATCGGCCAGCACCGCCGGCTGGGCGTTGCTCATTTGCTGGTAGAAGGTGGCGCTGATCTGGTCGTTGGGCACTTCGCGCTGGGCGCTGGCGGACAGATTGAGCTGGGTGGCGTCGGCCAGGGCCGGGGCGGCGCTGACGGCGAGCAGGGTTCCTAAGCTGGCAAGCAAGAGAGTCTGTTTGTTCATGTGTCGATTCCCATGACATTGTTGTCTTGATCGGAAAAGTCCGATTCGCAGTGTGTAGGCCCATCATGCCCGAGAAAAGTTTCCGACGGCATACTGTCCTTCGGCCAGTTCTATCCGGTTGCGGCCGTTACGTTTGGCCCGATAGAGCTGGCTGTCCGCGGCGCGGAACAGGCTGGACAGGCCATCATAAGGCTGCTGGCTGGTGCTGGCCACGCCAATGCTGACGCTGATGCGCAAGGGCGGGGCGGCTGAGGCAGGTTGCGGCCGCAGATCGGCCACCGCTCGCATGAGGCGTTGAGCTGCCGCGTGAGCGTCGTGCAAGCCGGTGCGCGGCAGCAGCATCACGAATTCCTCGCCGCCGTAACGGCCCACTATGTCGCCGGCGCGCGCTTGGGCGCGCAGACAGGCGGCCAGTTGTTGCAGCACCAGATCGCCGCATTGGTGGCCGTGGCGGTCATTGATGCTTTTGAAGTGATCGACGTCCAAGAGCAGCAGGGCCAGCGGCTTGCGCTCGCGCCAGGCGCGGCGGCAGGCGGCCTCGGCCAGTTCGCGGAAGCCGCGCTGGTTGAGCAGATTGGTCAGGCCGTCGTGACTGGCCTGATGCTGGGTCCGTTCCAGCGCGCGTTCGTAGCAGATGTACAGCGCGCACAAGATGAAGCTGAAACTAAGCCAGTGCATGCCTAGAGAACTGAGCATGGAAAAGCTCATGGAGTCGGCGTTGTAAATGTTGCCGGCCCAGATGGCGTGCACGATGCGCGCCAGCGCCAGCAGGGCATAAAGCAGGCTGACCGCCAGCGCCATTTTGCGGCCGGCGCCGGCGATGCGGGAGTGTCCAGGCCACAGTTCGCGGGCGGCCAGCAGCCAGGCGACCAGATAGACCAGGCAGATCGCGATGGTGCGCTCCCCCATATCGGCCGGGCCGGCTTGAAGATAGGCGGCCATGCCGGCGGCAACCAGCAACAGGCTTTGCCAGACGCGCGGACTTTTGCCGTTCAGATGGCGAATGCCGCAGAGCGCGAGGGGATGAAACAGCATCCACAGCAGATTGTTGAATACCAGTTGCGGCCATGGCGGCAGGCCGATGGGTAGCAGGCTGAACATGCCGCCCAGGCTGACGCTGGCGCCGGCCGAGCAGAAATACAGGAAGGCCCGCTCACCGCGGTTGCGCAGCCAGAACATCGTGATAATGGCGGTCAGCGCCAGGCCGTAGCCGGTGGTGCTGAGCACGGTGGCCTGGAAGTCGAGGATGCTTTGCATGTGGGGTCTGTTCAAAGTCTGCTGTGCGTCGTGAAACCTCGCGCGGCGGACGCGGCGTCTTGTCTCGCGAGCGGTGGCCAGAGCTTGAACAGATGACTGGCGGGCGCGCTTTGCAAGGTGAATTATGACAAGCGGCCCATGATAGGGCCGTTGTCCATGGGCTTCAATCCGCAAAGCTACGCAGCCAGGCTGACAAATCCCGACATTAGCGCCGTCGGGATCCATCTGTCCTGTCAGGCCAGGTATTCGTATCCAGGCAGCGTCAGGAACTCGACGAAATCGTCAGAGGTGGTCAGCAGGTAGAACATCGCGGCGGCATCGTCGTACTGGCGGGTCCAGCGCGCGCCGTACTCGGCCTTGAGCTTGGCCACTTCCGCCGCGTGCAACTGGTGGAACAGCTCGGCTGTTACTTTGCGGCCGTCGTCCAGCACGCCCTTGGGGCTGCGTATCCATTGCCAGATCTGAGAGCGGGAGATCTCCGCGGTGGCGGCGTCTTCCATCAGATTATGGATGGGAACGCAGCCGTTGCCGGAAATCCAGGCGCCCAGGTACTGGATGCCCACATTGATGTTCATCGCCAGTCCGGCTTCGGTGATCGGCGCTTCCGGGCGGAAGTCCAGCAGTTCGGCGGCGCCGACCTGAACGTCCGGCCGTTGTTTGGCGATCTGGTTGGGCGCGTTGCCCAGCACTTTGCCGAAGGCCTCGGCGGCGATGGGGACCAGGCCGGGGTGGGCCACCCATCCGCCGTCGTAACCGTCGGCGGCGTCGCGCTCCTTGTCCGCCCGGACGCCGGCCAGCGCCTTCTCATTGGCCGCCGGATCGTTCTTGATCGGGATCAGCGCCGCCATGCCGCCTATCGCCGGCGCCGCGCGGCGGTGGCAAGTCTTCAGCAGCAGCAGCGCGTAGGCGCGCATGAAGGGCACGGTCATGGTGATCTGGGCGCGGTTGGCCAGACAGAAGTCGCGGTTCTGACGGAATTTCTTGATGCAACTGAAAATATAGTCCCAGCGGCCGGCGTTGAGGCCGGCGCTGTGCTCGCGCAGTTCGTACAGAATTTCGTCCATTTCGAAAGCGGCGAGTATGGTTTCGATCAGCACTGTGGCCTTGATCGTGCCCTGCGGGATGGACAGCTCCTGTTGGGCGAACACGAATACCTCGTTCCACAGCCGCGCTTCCAGATGGCTTTCCATCTTGGGCAGGTAGTAATAAGTGGAGCTGCCCAAGCTGCGTAAGAATACGATGTTGTGGAAGAAGGACAAGGCGAAGTCGAACAGCGCGCCGGAGACGATGTCGCCGTCTACCTTGACGTGTTTTTCCATCAGGTGCCAGCCGCGCGGACGCAGCAGCAGGGTGGCGGTATCGGCGTTGAGCCGGTACTGCTTGCCGTCGGGGTTGGAGAAGGAGATGGTCTTGCGGTAGGCGTCGCGGACATTGATCTGGCCGTTGATCTGGTTGTCCCAGCTCGGGCAGTTGGAGTCCTCGAAATCCGCCATGAAGCTCTTGGCGCCGGAATTGAGCGCGTTGATCATCATCTTGCGGTCTACCGGGCCGGTGATTTCCACGCGGCGGTCCAGCAAATCGTCCGGCAGCGGCGCGATCTTCCAGTCGCCGGCGCGTACGGCGGCGGTTTCCGGCAGGAAGTCCGGCAGCTTGCCCGCGTCCAGCTCGGCTTGGCGCGCGGCGCGGGCGGCCATCAGTTCGCGGCGGCGAGGTTCGAAGCGGCGGTGCAGCTTGGCGACGAAGGCCAGCGCGTCGTGGCTGAGGATGTCGGCGTAGGCCGGGGTGAGCGTTGCGAGGATTTCGATCCCCTGAGGAAGCGTGGCTGCCATGCTGGGACTCCTTTGCAGTGTTGGCCGGGGCGGGCGGCGCCCGCATTCGGACCTGGGACAATGAAACGGGACCTGGCTAGTCTAGCTAGGCAAAGCGTAAAAAAAAATGCATATATAGACATATCATCTTTTACTTTTTGTTAGCTAATCGTGGGGCGGCCCGGATGTTTAAACAATTGGAGACCTTTGTCGCCGTGGTGTCGCAGGGCAGCTTGTCGGCCGCCGCGCGCCAGGAGGGGGTGGTGCCCGCTATCATAGGCCGGCGCATCGACGCGCTGGAGGAGAGGCTGGGCGTCAAGCTGCTGACCCGCAGCACGCGCAGCCTGGCCTTGACTCAGGAGGGGGCGGCCTTTTTCGAAGACTGTCAGCGCATCCTCGCCGATCTTGAAGACGCGGAGGCGGCGGTGGCTTCCGGCAGCGGCCGCGCGCGAGGTCATTTGCGGGTTTCGGCGCCGGCCGGTTTCGGCCGCAAGCACGTGGCGCCGCACATCGCGGGCTTTCAGCAACTTCACCCGGACGTGAAGGTGACGCTGGATCTGTCTGACCGCTTGGTGGACCTGCAGCGCGACCGCATCGACTGCGCGATCCGTATTTCAGACCTGGCGGATTCCTCGCTGGTGGCGATCCGGCTGGCGGAGAACCGTCGTGTGGTGGTAGCGGCCCCGGCCTATCTGGCGCGTCACGGTTTGCCGCTCCGGCTGGAGGACCTGGCCGAGCACAACTGTCTGTCGCTGGGGGAGAGTCAGAGCCGCGGCTGGGCGTTTCGTCGCGAGGGCGAGGCGGTGAACCTGCGCGTGTCCGGCCGGCTGGAGTGCAACGACGGCGCGGTGTTGCACGACTGGGCGTTGCAGGGTTTGGGTTTGGCCTGGCGTTCGCTGTGGGAAGTGAAGGACGATCTATCCGATGGCCGCTTGGTGACGGTGCTGGACGAGTTCTCCGCGCCGGACTATCCGGTATGCGCGGTGGTGCCGCAGCGGCGCTTACTGCCGGCGCGTGTGCGGCACTTCGTCGACTATCTGCGGTCAGTATATGCTGATGCGGCTTATTGGAATTGAGGCATGAAGATGAAAACAGCGATGGTGGCGCTCCTTGCCGCGCTGGCGGCCGCTCCGGCCTGGGCCGGCGCGGGCACGGTGGGGCTTAGCTGCCTGCCGTCGGCCGGCGCCGGCGTGGACATGCGCGCATGGCTGCTGGATCGCCTGGCTTTGAAGGGAGCGGCAGTGGATGAGACGCGGCCTCAGTGGAAGCTGTGTTTCAAGCAAAGCCAGCAGCGCCAGGTGTATTGGCCGGCGGATCGCTGGTATGCCGGCGGCTGGCGAGATTGGCGCTACGGCGGCGGCATGTACTGGTCGCCGGACTACCAGGTGCGCACCGTGCGCACGCTGGCGCTGGAAGTGGTCAACAGCGCCGACGGCACTGTGCTGTGGCAGGGCCAGCAGGAATTGGGCGACGGCGACAACGGCCGCCAGCAACTGGAGAACGCCGCGCGCAAATTGATAGATTTAATGCCATTGCCATGATTTGTTTTGCGTTATGATGACGCGCAGGGTTGGGATATTTCAGGCTATATGGGGTTTCCCGTATTGCCGACGGCGGGCCCTGCGGTACTATCGCATTCTTCCCCGGCATGAACTGCGTGGATCGGCGGCTAGTCAAGAACGGCGAACAAAATCAGCGTAGCGTCTGAGAACCGGTTCAATATCTGCTGTGCGTCGGCGATACGGCGCTGAAATCAGCTTCGAAATGCTCATGTACCACTCGTACATTCCGCTTTCTCAGCCGTTTTCGCCTTGTCTCGCCATTGCTCGCTAGATTTTGAACAGCTTCTTAAGGCAAGGCGCGTCGACGAAGACAGTACACAGAGTACGGCAAGTCGACGCAACGCGGCATCAGGATTTTGTCATGCCTTTTCTAAGCCGACGACGGACAGAGCAGCGGGGGATAGGACACAACAGATCATACAGGCCCCATCCGAGTATGAAGCGCCCGCCGGGACAGCGGGCGCTTTGTCGTTGTACCGGACGGCCGTTACGGGACAGTGAAACAAATGAGTTTGATGCGCAAAAAGAGCGTCCAGGGAATGCTGGCTACCGCTCAAACCTCGCGTGGGCTTCGCAAGGAGCTTTCCGCTTTCGACCTTACCATGCTCGGCATCGGCGCCATCATCGGCACCGGCATCTTCGTGCTGACCGGCACCGGCGCCACCGTGGCCGGCCCCGGCTTGGTGCTGTCCTTCGTGATCAGCGCCTTCGCCTGCGGCTTCGCCGCGCTGTGCTACGCCGAATTCGCCTCCATGCTGCCGGTGTCCGGCTCCACTTATACCTATGCCTACGCGACCTTGGGCGAAATGATCGCCTGGATCATAGGCTGGGACTTGTTGTTGGAATACCTGCTGGCTTCGTCGGCGGTGTCGGTGGGATGGTCCGGCTATTTCCAGAGCCTATTGTCCGGCTTTGGCGTGACTCTGCCTGAATACTTGACCGCCGCCGCAGGCTCGCTGCCAGGCAAACAGACGCTGTTCAATCTGCCGGCCTTCTGCGTGGCGATGGTGATCACCGCCTTGCTGGCCTTCGGCATCAAGGAGTCCAAGCGCGTCAACAATGTGGTGGTGCTGATCAAGGTGGGCGTGGTGTTGCTGTTCATCGGCATCGGCGTGTGGCACGTCAAGCCGGTGAACTGGCAGCCGGCGCTGCCCTTCGGCTTCTCCGGCGTGTTCCACGGCGCCGCCATTGTGTTCTTCAGCTTTATCGGCTTCGACGCGGTGACCTGCGCCGCCGAGGAAGTGAAGAACCCGGCCAAGGACATCCCGCGCGGGGTGATCTGGTCGTTGGGGGTGTGCTCCCTGCTTTACGTGGTGGTGGCGGCCATCATGACCGGCATCGTGCCTTATATGCAGTTCGCCGGTGTTGATCATCCCGTGTCCCTGGCCTTGCAAGTGGCCAAGTTGGACTGGTTCGCCGGCTTCGTCGATCTGGGCGCCATCCTCGGCATGATGACGGTGATCCTGGTGATGACCTATGGTCAGACTCGAATCCTGTTCGCCATGTCGCGCGACGGCCTGCTGCCCAAAATCTTTTCCGAGGTGAACCCCAGGTACGGCACGCCGTACAAGGCCACCTGGCTGATCGGCACCATCATCGCGCTGCTGGCCGGCTTCGTGCCGCTGCACACGCTGGCGGAACTGGTGAACATCGGCACTCTGGCCGCCTTCACCCTGATCGCGCTGTCGGTGATCGTGCTGCGCAAGCGCGAGCCCAATCTGCCGCGCAAATTCGTTTGCCCGGGCGTGCCCTACATCCCGACGCTGGCCATTCTGTGCTGCGGCTTCCTGATGACCCAGCTATCGCTGCTGACCTGGCTGTGTTTCATGGCCTGGCTGTTGATCGGCCTGGTGGTGTATTTTGGGTATTCGCGACGGAATTCGCTGTTGAACAATCCCGCCTGAGGCGGAGTGTGAAAAAGCCGGCAAAAGCCGGCTTTTTTTGCGCCCGCGGCCGCCCGCGGGCGGATAATGGCGGCATGGACGGAGGAGGGGAAACGATGGAAGCGAAGACCGAATTGACGGCATGGCAGGGAGACATCACCACGCTGGCGCTGGACGCCATTGTCAACGCCGCCAACGCCAGCTTGCTGGGCGGCGGCGGGGTGGACGGGGCCATCCACCGCGCAGCCGGGCCGGAACTGCTGGCGGAATGCCGGACCTTGAACGGCTGCCGCGTCGGCGAAGCCAAGCTGACCGCCGGCTACCAGCTGCCGGCGCGGCATGTGATTCATACGGTGGGGCCGATCTGGCAGGGCGGCGCTCAAGGAGAGGCGGAGTTGCTGGCCGCCTGCTACCGCAACAGTCTAGCGCTGGCGGCGCGGCACGGGCTGGCCAGCATTGCCTTCCCTGCGATCAGCTGCGGCGTTTACGGCTACCCGGCAACGGAGGCCAGCGATATCGCGGTTGGCTCCGTCCGTCAGTGGCTGGCGCAGGAGCCTCATACGCTGCGGCGCGTGCTGCTGGTGGCCTTTGACGACGCGATGGCCGACCGCTACCGGCGCTTGCTGGCCGGCTAGGCTAGCTGACCTCGCCCTTGGACGGGCGCGGCAACTGGCCGCCGCAGTGTTTGCAGAAACGGGCGTCCCAGTCGTGGCCCTCAGTGAAGCAATGAGGGCACAGCCGAGTGCCGGACACGGCTTCCACAGTCTTGGCCTTGGCGCCGCTGCCGCGCGCGATTTCCGCGGTGACGATGCCGGTGGGCACCGCGATGATGCCGTAGCCGGTAATCATGACTACGCTGGCCAGCGCCTGGCCCAGCGGCGTCTTGGGCGTGATGTCGCCGAAGCCCACCGTGGTCAGGGTGACGATGGCCCAGTAAATGCTGACCGGGATGCTGGTGTAGCCGTGCTCCGGGCCTTCTATCACGAACATCATCGTGCCCAGAATCACCACCAGCAAGACCACGGTGACCAGAAACACCGTGATCTTGCGGCGGCTGGCCAGCATCGCCCGTTTCAACTCGCTGGCCTCGCCGATGTAGCGGGTCAGCTTGAGAATGCGGAACATGCGAAGCAGGCGAAGGATGCGGATATCGGCCAGGAAGCGGCTTTCCGGGATGAGCAGCCCAAGATACAGCGGCAGCACCGACAGCAGATCGATGACGCCGAAGAAGCTTTTCACATAGCGCATCGGCTTGTGGATGCAGATCAGCCGCAATGCGTATTCGATAGTGAACAGAATGGTGAAACACCAGTCTAGAATCTTGAGTTGGGGCCCCCAAGCGGCTTGTATGCTTTGCACGCTCTCCAAGATCACCGTCAGCACCGACAGCAGGATGGCGACGATCAGCGCCAGGTCGAAGATGCGGCCCGGCCGGGTGTCTGCCTCGTAAATGATGATGTAGAGCTTGCGGCGCCAGCCGGTGAGGGGGATCAGGGTTTCCTGTGTTGGCATAAGCGGGGAATGGGCCTCGGTCTGCGGGTGATGGGCAATGGTTTCAGTGTAGTTGCCGGACCGCGGCGCGCGCGGGGCCGGCTGAGACTGCCAAGTTTGTCGATTATAAGCAAACAATATTTTGGTTCGTTGCTCAGCTTGTTTATGATGCTGGGTAATATGGTTTTCTTCAAAACAGTCTGTGGAGAATAAAGATGCGAATTGCCAATGCTGTGACGGATTTGATCGGCAACACCCCGCTGGTGCGGCTTAATCGGGTGACCGAAGGCTGCGGTGCCACTGTGGTCGCCAAACTGGAGTTCTTCAACCCGGCTCACAGCGTTAAGGACCGCATCGCTGTGGCGATGATCGACGCCGCCGAGCAGGCCGGCAAGATCGGCCCGGACACTACCATCGTCGAACCCACCTCCGGGAATACCGGCATCGGCCTGGCCATGGTCTGCGCCGCGCGCGGCTATAAGCTGGTGATCACCATGCCGGAAACCATGAGCCGGGAACGCCGTCAACTGCTGCGCGCCTATGGCGCCGAGTTGATTCTGACCCCGGGACCCGACGGCATGGGCGGCGCCATCGCCAAGGCGCGTGAATTGGTAGAGCAGAATCCGGACAGCCACTTCATGCCGCAGCAGTTTGAGAACCCGGCCAACCCGGCCATCCACCGCAACACCACCGCCGAAGAAGTATGGAAGGACACCGACGGCAAGGTCGACATCTTCGTCGCCGGCGTCGGCACCGGCGGCACTATCACCGGGGTGGGCGAAGTGCTGAAGGCGCGCAAGCCCGGCGTGCGCATCGTAGCGGTGGAGCCGGACGCGTCCCCGGTGCTGTCCGGCGGCCCCAAAGGCCCCCACCCGATCCAGGGCATCGGCGCCGGTTTTGTGCCAGCCATTCTCAACACCGGCATTTACGATGAAATCATCCGGGTGAAAAATGAGGATTCGATGGAAACCGCGCGCGCGGTGGCGGCGCGCGAGGGCCTGCTGGTGGGCATTTCCTCAGGCGCGGCGGTGTGGGCGGCGCTGGAACTGGCCAAGCGTCCGGAAAACGCCGGCAAGCTGATCGTGGTGGTGATTCCCTCCTTTGGCGAGCGTTATCTGTCCACACCCTTGTTCCAGCATCTGGCGGATTGACACGCTCGCGGCGGCGGCCGCGGACATCGACAGCCTGGCGGCTTTCTGCCAGGCTGTTTGTTTTTGTCGTTTCGCATCAAGGGGAAATCATGGAGCAGTTGCAAGCTTTGCTGACCCGCGCCGAAGCCATGCTGACGCGCTTGGAGCCTCTGCTGCCGCCAGCGCGGCCGGAACCGGACTGGAGCGCGCTGGCCTTCCGCTGGCAGCGCCAGGGCATGGCCGGCTGGCTGGAGGCGGTGGCGGAGCCGCACGCGCCGGAACTGGAGCGACTGACCCATATCGACGCCCAGCGCGCGCAGCTGCTGCGCAACACCCGCCAGTTCGTCAAGGGCCGGCCCGCCAACAATGTGTTGCTCACCGGCGCGCGCGGCACCGGCAAGTCCTCGCTGGTTAAGGCGCTGCTGCCGGAGTTCGCCGCCAAGGGCCTGCGCCTCATCGAAGTGGACAAGGCGCAACTGGGCGATCTGAACCGTATCGTCGAGCTGGTGGCTGGGCGCAAGGAGCGCTTTATCCTGTTTTGCGACGATCTGTCCTTCGAGCAGGGCGACGACGCCTACAAGGCGCTTAAAACCGCGCTGGACGGCGGCCTGGCTCGCCGCGTCGATAATGTGCTGGTGTACGCCACCTCCAACCGCCGCCATCTGATGCCGGAAAAAATGAGCGAAAACCGCGAAGGCTGGGTGCAGGACGGCGAAATCCATCCGGGGGAGGCGATTGAGGAGAAGGTGTCGTTGTCGGACCGCTTCGGCCTGTGGCTGTCTTTCTACCCGTTTGATCAGGACGCCTACCTGGCAGCGGCGGCCGAGTGGCTAGCGCATTTTGGCCTGAAGCTGGACGCCGAGGCGGAAAAGGCCGCGCTGCATTGGAGCCATCTGCGCGGCAGTCGCTCCGGCCGCGTCGCCTGGCAGTTCGCCTGCGATTGGGCCGGGCGCAGCGCCAAGGAGCGCAAGGCCTTGCTATGACTTCAAATAGCGCAGGCCCACGCTCTTGACCTGACCGTCGGCCGCGGCGCGGATCACCATCTCCAGCCGGTCCAGCCGCAGCACGTCGCCGGCCACCAGAGGATAGCCGCAGGCGCGTTTGCAGTATTCGGCGATGCTGTCGGCGCGGTCGCGCTCGCTCAGCGTCAGGCCGTAGCTGTCTGCCAGATCGCCCAACCGCGCCAGCCCGGATACGGTGAAGTAACCGTAATAAGGATCGTCCCCGGGCGGATGAAAGGCCTCGCCGGCCGTCTCCAGAGCCGGACCGGGGCCGATCAGGCAGGCCCAGTCGCCGGCGCGCAGCGTCTGGCTCGCCGCCGGCTCAAGCGCTTGTTCATCACGATACAGCGCCACCAGCCGCACGCCGCTGGGCAAGGCCAGTTCGCCGGCCAGTTGGTCTTCGGCCGGGCTGTCGGCGCGCACCAGGCAGGAGGCGGCCTCGTAGCGGGCTTCCTGGCCGCTGACCACGGGCACTCGGTGTTCGACGTCCGGCCGCGCCGGCAGCTTCAGCTTCAATTTCTCCGCCAGCGGCGCGATGGTCCAGCCTTGGAACAGCAGCGACATCATCACCACGAAGAAGGCCACGTTGAAGAACAGCTGGCTATTGGGCAAGCCCGCCATCAGCGGGAAAATAGCCAGAATCACCGGCACCGCGCCGCGCAGGCCCACCCAGCTCATGAACAGCTTTTCCGCCTTGGGCACCGGGAAAGGCAGCATGCACAGCCACACCGCCAGCGGCCGCGCCACCAGCATCAGCACGATGGAGATCGCCAGCGCGTAGGGCGCCACCGGCAGTAGATTGGACGGCGTCACCAATAGCCCCAATACCAGGAACATGGTTACTTGGGCCAGCCAGGCGTAGCCGTCGTGGATGTTCAATAGATTGGGCAGATCGGCCACTCGGGCGTTGCCCACCACGATGCCGGCCAGATAGATGGCGAGGAAGCCACTGCCGCCGGCCGCGGTGGTCAGGCTGAACAGCGCGCCGGCGGTGCCCAGGCTGAACAGCGCCAGCATCGCGCCGCGCGGACCCAGCCGTTGGAACAGCCAAACCATGGCTTTGCCGCCGGCCCAGCCGGCCAGCGCGCCCAGGCCCATTTGCTTGATGAATAGCCACAACATGGCAGCGATGCCGGCATCCTGGCCCTGCTGGCCCAGCACCCCTATCAGCGCCGAGGTCAGAAACACCGCCATCGGGTCGTTGCTGCCGGATTCTATCTCCAGCGCGCTGCCGACGCGGCGGTTGATTTCCAGGCCGCGCCCGGACAGGAGCGCGAACACCGCGGCGGCGTCGGTGGAGCCGACGATGGCGCCAATCAGCAAGCCTTCCAGCCAGCTGAGGTTCAGCACCCAGGCGGCGAACAAGCCTGTCACGCCGGTGGTAATCAACACCCCCAGCGTGGCGAGCACCCCGGCTGGTTTCAGGCTGATGCGGAAGCTGTCCTGGCGCGTGCGCAGGCCGCCGTCGAACAAGATCACCACCAGGGCGATGGTGCCGACCACATAACTGAGCTGGTAATTGCTGAACACGATCTTGCCGGGGCCATCCTCGCCGGCCAGCATGCCCAGCGCCAGAAAGACCAAGAGCAGCGGGGCACCGAAACGGGAGGCGATGGAGGACACCACCAGGCTGGCCAGGAATACCAGCGAGCCGGCCAGGATGAGTGAATTTAAGGTGTCCAAGTGCATGCTCCTTCAGCGGGATGGGGGAGGTCATGACGAAATCGATCAAGCCCGTAGGCGGAGCGCGGATGGCTTGCCTTGTGTCGCCACGAGATGGAATGACAATCGGGATAAATATGCAGATTTCGCAGGTTTACAGTGCTAATGGTAACACTTTGAGACTTATCAGCCGCGCCTGAAACCAGCAATTGGCTCATTTTTTTGCGTTTTTAATGCATATTATGATTTTTCTGACTTGGCAATATCGCCGCGAATATGACGAAGTATTTACTTTTCACTCGATGCGATGTGCATTTTGTGCATTTTGTATTTGTATATTAATGACAAGTAAATGTATTGGGGTGTGTATGACTTTTCGTAAAATCGCCTTGCTGGCTAAGGGCCTAAGCATCTCCTGGATGGCTTTTGCTTCCATGGCTCCTTGGTACAGATGGGAAAGCAAGTTTGACGGCTAGCTGGTGTGCTCGCAATTCTCCTATGGCCCGGGGTGGGTTTTGTTCAATAACATTCCTTACTAAAGACGCGGGCTGCCGCATTTCTGGCCGTCCGGGCTGATTAGGCTCGACGCTAGGCCTTGGCTGGGTTGCTCTTGGCGCGCGGTCCCGCTTGTTCAAAGCGGCGCCGTGTGTTGAGGTCGACGATTTCAGTTCAGGGCTAAGAACCTGTTTACGATCTGCCGCGTGTCGTGACGCGTGGCACGGTGTGTACGGCATTCGAAATGTTCATGTACCACGCCTGCATTCCGCTTTCTCAGCCGTTTTCACCTTGCCTCGGCCTATCTCGCGAGATCGTAAACACGTTCTAAGCACTAAATTTTAAGAGCGGTGAAAAACAAGGGCGCTAAGGCGCCCTGCATTATTGGATGTTGGAGGGAAGGGGCGGATAGGTTTTGAAGCAGTCCTCTGTGCGAAGCAATACGATAAGCTTTATGCCATTAGTATTATGCTGTATATTTGTTTGGCATTTTATGCGCATGATCACTGTTGGAGCCTGTTCAAAGTCTCGCGAGCAAGGGCGAGACAAGGCGAAAACGAGCGAAAAAGCAGAATGCACGAGGGGCACATGAGCATTTTTGATGCTTGTACCCATCGTGAAATGCTTCATGAAGCGCAGCAGACTTTGAGCAGGTTATTAGGTCTGGATCATGCTTTTCTTCACTTGTCCTGAGGTACGCACGATGACTCGCAAAATCATTCTGGCCCTGGCGGCCTTGTCTTTTCCCTTGATGACTTTGGCCGCTCCCGCTCCTTGGTATCTGTGGCAGAGCAAGATCGACGGCAAGCTTGCCTGCTCGCAATTCTCTTTGGGGCCGGGTTGGACGCAGTTCAGCTCCCAGCCTTATAAGGACGCGGGTTGCACCAAGCCGGGCCGTCCGGGTTGAGACAAGCTTGAATCCATTAAGGGCGCCGCGGCGCCCTTAATGCTAGGGGGCGCTTGGGGTAGAATGCGCTGCCGGCCGCCGAGAGCCGGAACGATATTCACCGGGCAAGACCAAGCGATGAGCGACAGCAAGATCATAGAGGTAGTGGCCGGCGCGCTGATGCGGCCGGACGGCAGTTTCATGCTGGGCAGCCGGCCCGAGGGCAAACCCTACGCCGGTTATTGGGAATTTCCCGGCGGCAAGGTGGAGCCGGGCGAGAGCGGCGAGCAGGCGCTGGCGCGAGAGCTGTACGAGGAAATGGGTATTGAGATGGAAGCTGCGACGCCGTGGCTGACCAAGGTCCACCATTACGAACACGCTTCGGTGCGGCTGCGTTTCTTCCGGGTCTGGTCCTGGCGCGGCGAGCCGCAGTCGCGGGAAGGCCAGCGCTTCGCCTGGCAGACGCCGGGCGCGTGCACGGTGCAACCCATGCTGCCGGCCAACGGGCCTATTCTCAAATCGCTTGAACTGCCGGCGGCTTATGCGATCAGCTGCGCGCATGAGATCGGCGTCGACGCCCAGTTGCGGCGGCTGGAGCAGGGGTCAGGCTGGGGCATGGTGCAGATCCGCGAGCCGCAGATGTCACGCGCCGAGCTCGCCGACTTCGTCGCCAAGGCGGCGGCCATCGTCCATGAGCGCGGCGGTAAGTTGCTGGTCAACGCGGATCCGTCCTGGGCGGTGGAATGGCCGGTGGACGGCGTGCATCTGAACGCCGCGCGGCTGGCCTCGCTGGAGGTGCGCCCGGCGTTCGCCTGGGTGGGGGCGTCAGCGCATGATGCGGCGCAAGTGGCGCGGATCGGAGACCTGGGCCTGGACTACGCCTTGCTCGGCCATGTGGCGGCTACCCCCAGTCATCCCGGCGCGGCGCCCTTGGGCTGGGACGGTTTCCGGGAGTGCCTGGCCGCCGGCGCGCCCGCGCCGGTCTACGCGCTGGGCGGCATGAGCCTAGACGATCTGGATGCCGCCCGTCGTCATGGCGCGCACGGCGTCGCCTTGATGCGGGGAGCTTGGCGATGAATGCCAAGCAGCGTAAATGGCTGGCTCTGGGCGGCGCCTTGCTGTTGTTGGCCAGCCTCAAGTTCAGCTTGATCTACCGCTGGTACGGCGAGCGGCAGCCGACCAAGCCGACGCCGTTGGCCTGCGTTGCCGGCCGGCCATCCTGTGATCTGCCCGGCGGCGGCGTGTGGCGTTTCGCGTCGCCGCCGCAAAATGGCAAGCCGTTCGAGATTCGTTTGGAAGGCGTCGCGGCGCGGGAAGCGCCGCAGGTGGAGTTCAATATGGCCGATATGGACATGGGCTTCAATCGCTACACCTTTGTGCGCGACGGCGCCGATTGGAAGGCGGTGGTCACCCTGCCGCTGTGCGTCAGCGGCAGCCGCGACTGGCTCGCTGTCTTTAGCCTGAACGGCAAGCGCTATCTGCTGCCGTTTTCCACGCATTGAAGAGAGGGGGGCGCGCCGCCTCATTTCTTCTTGCGTTTGATGTACAAGGTCTTGAATACCCTCGCCACCAACTCGCCCTGCTGATCCAGAATATCCACTTGTAATTTCGGCAGGTATTTGTCTCCGGCGGCGGTGCGCCGCCGGATATCCTCCAGCATGCCCGGCTCCAGTCGGAAGCGAGCACGCACTGTGCCGCGGCCCGGCTTGATGTAGTCGATGCTGCCGCTCTTGTCCCACACATAGTAGTCCCGCCCCAACTGGCGCATCAGCATCAGCATGAAGAAGGGGTCGGTCATCGCGTACAGGCTGCCGCCGAAATGGGTGCCGACGTAGTTGCGATTGCTGAAGCCCAGTTTGAGCCGCACCTCGATATCGCTGAAGTCGGTGGCCAGCCGTTTGACGCGAATGCCGGCGCCCAGAAAGGGCGGCCATAGATTGAGCAGGAATTTGAACAGCCAGGCGGGTGGTTTCATTGCCTTGAAACGGTCGTTTGAATTTGACCATCGTCGATAAAAAAACCGGCGCTGTCAATCGCGCCGGTTTGGGCTGTCGCGGCCAGGCTTATTTGACCACGCCGCAGGCCACGCGCGCGCCGCCGCCGCCCAGCGGCTGCGGGTGATCGCTGTGATTGTCGCCGCCGGCGTGCACCATCAGCGCATGGCCGGCAAAGTCCGCCGCTTTCAAGCGCGGCGCCAGCACGGGATAGTTCGCCTTGCCGTCGGCGCCCACGTATAGCGCGGGCAGGTCGCCCTTGTGGCCTTGGCCGTATGGGCCTGCGTGAGTGCCGGTTTTGTCCGGATCCCAGTGGCCGCCGGCTGAGCCGGCCGGCGTGGCCACGCCGTTGGCGCCGATGGACGGCGCGCAGGAAGGTTTCTCATGTACGTGGAAACCGTGCAGACCTGCCGGCAGTTTTTCAAGATTGGGCGTTAGCAGCGCGCCGTAGGGCGTGTCCTCGATGACGATGCTGCCGGCGGGGCCGGCGTTGCCCTTGGCGTCGACGAAGGATAGTTCCACGCTTTGAGCCAGGGCCAGAGCAGGCAGACAGCACAGTATGGTGGATAAGGTACGTAACATGGGGCGGTTCTCCGTGTAGGGCGGGGGAGTGATCAAGACTCCGATTGTGCCATTTCGCTTCCTGCTTGGAGCCTGGCTGTTAGAACCTGTTTACGATCTGCTGCGCGTTGTGGAATGTAACAGGGGGAGCGCCCTTTCGAATTGCTCGGAGGCCACCAGTACATTCCGCTTCTCCAGCCGTTTTCGCCTTGTCTCGCTCTTGCTCGCGAGACTTTGAGCAGGTTCTAAGGGGGGAACGTGAATCAGGAGGCCAGCCGGTCGCTTGGCGTCAAGCTCTCGTTCTGCGCCTCGGTGTCCGGCGAGCAACGGTGGCAGTCGGTCACGGCGGGAGCCGGATCCGGAACCCGGCGCCGCCAGCTCATGCGCCGCAGCGTGTCATCTTTCAGCGCGACATGGTGCCAAATGGCGGCGGCGATATGGACGGCGAGCAGGCTGTAGCAAGCCCAACCCAGCCAATCGTGCAAGCGCACTGTCGCGACGACCAGGGACGGGTCGGCCGCGACCAGGCGCGGAAACTCGAAGCCCAACAGGGGCATGGGGATTGCCAGGCCCTTGGCGTTGACGATGATCCAGCCCAGCAGGCAGGAGGCCAGTATCAAGGCGTAGATCGCCAGATGGGCGGCGTGGGCGCAAGCGCGTTGCGCGCGACCGCTGCCGGCCAGCGGCGGCAGCGCAGGGCCGGCCAGCCGCGCGGCGGCGCGAAGCAGAGTCAGAAAGAGCAGGGCCATGCCGCAGCCGATATGCACGATCATCACGCTGCGCATTTCGATGGAGGCGTGTTTGACCAAGACGTGACGCAGCCCGCCGGCCAGCGCCAGGCTGGCCATCAAGAGTACGCTTAGCCAGTGAAACAGGATTTGCAGACGCGGGTAACTATGGCTGGTGGCGACCAGAGCGGAAGGTGACATACGTTTCTCCAAGGTGCGTCCGCGCCGATTAGGGGATGGCGGCGGCACGCAGTTAAAAAAGACGCTATTCAAACGCAGCCGCCGGCGATGGCGCCATGATTCTGAAGCCATTCTCAATTCGTCCACCTGTGTCGGCGGGCGGCCTCCCTGTGCCGGCCGTCTTGTATCGGAGCGCTCGGTTTTAGATTCCTTTCAGAAACATTGAGAACGGCGGAAGCCTCATGTGAGCATGCGCTGGCAACGGGCAGGACCGTCGCCGTTCGTGGCGCGGATCTGTCTTCATCTTCAACCGCACGCCCCTGGCGCGGCCTTTTTTTTTGGACAAGCGATTTTATGACGACGATGAACGCTGGACGGCGCTCGGCCGGTCAAGGTGGCTTCACGCTGCTGGAATTACTGGTGGTGTTGTTGATCATCGCCCTGTTGGCCGGTTATGTCGGGCCCAAGCTGTTTTCCCAAGTGGACAAGGCCAAGGTCAAGGCCACCCAGGCGCAAATGAAAACCCTGGGTGACGCCTTGGCGCAATACCGGCTGGACGTCGGCGTCTATCCCAGCGCGGAACAGGGCCTGGAGGCGTTGGTGAAAGCGCCGCCGGGCGTGGCCGGCTGGCATGGCCCCTACTTGGCCAAGGACGTGCCTATGGACGCCTGGGGCCGGCCGTATCAATGGCGGGTGCCCGGCCGCGATGCCGATGCCGAGGCCGAGATCGTTTCTCTGGGCGAGGCCGGACGGACGGGGGGCGACGGTGAACTGGCTCATGCGCTGTAAGGGTCTGCTGCCGCTGCTGACCATGTGCGCCGCGTTGTTCGGCAGCGCGCAGGCGTCGGCCAATTGCTGGAGGGAAGCCGGCGCTCGCTACCAGGTGGACCCGCTGCTGCTGTATTCGATCGCCAAGGTGGAGTCCGCGTTGAATCCCCTCGCGGTCAATTACAACAAGAACGGCAGTCACGACATCGGCCTGATGCAGATCAACAGCATTCATCTGCCGGCGCTGGCCAAGCGCGGCATCAGTCGTCAGCGGCTGCTGGACGAGCCTTGCCTGAGCATACAGGTGGGCGCGTCCATTCTGGCGGACTTCATCGCGCGTTACGGCTACACCTGGCGCGCGGTGGGCGCCTACAACGCCGGCGGCGCGGCGGCCCGCGAAGGCGCGCGCAAGCGTTACGTGGATAAGGTGTGGCGGCAGTATCTGCAATTGCGCGCGGAACGCGAGGCGAGGCGCTGAGATGGGGGCCTATCGGATCAGCGTGCTGCGGCAGGGCGAGGTGAGGACGCATCGAGTGCGGGCGGACAGTGAGGCTGCCGCGTTGGCTCAGTTGAGCGCGGACGACGGCCTGGTACTGGAGGCTGCGCGCGAAGCCGGCGGCGGACGAGCCGAGCGCGCGCTCAAGGGCGCGGCGCTGGGCCTGCTGTTGCAAGAACTGTCGGCGTTGCTGGAGGCTGGCCTGGTTTTGATCGAAGCGCTGCAAGCGCTGCGCGATCAGGCCGGCGGAGGCGACAAAGCATTGCAGAGCGTGCTGGACCGGCTATTGCAAGCCCTGTACCAGGGGCAGCCGCTGTCGCGGGCGATGGAGGCCCAGCCGGATGTGTTTCCGGCCCTGCTGGCGGCCACCGTGGCCGCGTCCGAAGGCAGCGGCCAGCTGCCGGCGGCCTTGAAGCGCTATCAGTACTACGAACTGCGCATTGTCGCCATCCGCAAGCGGGTGACCGGCGCGCTGGTCTACCCGGCGCTGGTGCTCTCCGTTGGTTTCGGCATCCTGCTGTTCATGCTGTTTTTCGTGATTCCCCGTTTCGCCGTGGTGTTCGAATCGCTGCGCGAGCTGCCGGCCACCGCCGCAGCCATGCTGTGGTGGGCGCGGCTAGTGCAGGCGCACGGCGGCTTGCTGGGGGCGGGCCTGGCCGCGGGACTGGCTGCGCTGTGCCTGCTGTTGCGCGCGCAGCGCACTCAGCACTTTTTGTTGAGCCTGTTGTGGACGCTGCCCCGGCTGCGCGATGTCGCGCGTCTGTTTGTGTTGGCTCGGTTTTACCGCACCGCCGGCTTGTTGATCGCCGGCGGCACGCCGGCCTTGCAGGCTTTTGAATTGTCCGGACGGCTGCTGCCGGCCGCGTATGGCCAGCGCCTGGACCGCGCGCTGGAAGAGTTGCGCGCCGGCCGGCCGGTGGCGGACACCCTGGCGCGCCACGAGCTGACCACGGCGGTGGCGGAGCGGCTGCTGAGGGTTGGCGAACAGAGCGGCGACCTGGGCGGCATGTGCGAGCGCATCGCCCAGTTTCACGACGGCGCGCTGGATCAAGCGATAGAAGTGTTCAGCAAAGTATTCGAACCGATTTTGATGTTGGCGGTGGGCGGTTTGGTCGGTCTGATCGTCGCCCTGCTGTATATGCCGATTTTCGAATTGGCCGGCGGGATGGGGTGAGGGCTAGTTCAAATCTCTCGAGTAAGAGCGAGACCAGGCGAAAACGGTTGAGAAAGCGGAATGTACCGGTGGTGCATGGGCATTTCTTAAGGAGTTTTCAACATAGTATCGCCGCAGCGCGGCAGATTACGAACAGGCTTAGAGGAGGTGTGATGGGAGCATTAATGGACTCCGCGTCGCCGGCCGGTTGGCAATGGAGGCGCGAAAGCGGAGAACAAGACCTGCCTATGGCCGAGCTGTTGAGCAGGCAACTGGAGCGCGAGCCGGGCAGCCTGCCGCTGGCTGCCCGGCTGCTGGGCCTGGCCGCTCTGAGCGAGGCTCAGGTAGGAGAGGCGGCTGCGCGCTTCGATCTGCTGCCTCTGGCTGAGGCCCTGTCTTGTCGGGCGGCGCCGCTGGAGTGGCGGGGCGGGCTGTATCTGGTGATGGCCGAGCCGCTGCGGCTGGATCTGCGACTGCGTTTACAAAACCGGCTGTTGGGCGGCGAGCAGCGCTTCGCTATCTGTTTACCAGGCGTGGTCGACGCCTGGCTGAAGCAGGCGGAGGCCCGCGAGCGGGTGATGGACGGCGCGGAAGTGGACTTGGCCGAGGACAGCCTGGCCAAAGCGGTGGAGTCGATCTCGCTGACCAGCCTGGCCAAGGATGAAAGTCCGGTGATTCGTCTGGTTAACATGACCCTGTACGACGCCTTGCAAAGCCGCGCCAGCGACATCCACCTGGAATCGCGCGACGACGGGCTGCAAATCCGCTACCGCATCGACGGCGTGATGCAGTCCATACGTCAGGTGCCGGGACAGTTGGCGGCCAGCCAGACCATGTCGCGGCTGAAAGTGCTGTCCAGCCTGGACATTGCGGAAAAGCGCGTGCCGCAGGACGGCCGCTTCAAGGTGGCGTTGCAAGGCCGCGAGGTGGATTTCCGCGTCTCCATCATGCCGGGCGCCCACGGAGAAAACGCCGTATTGCGCCTGTTGGACAAATCCCAACGAGGCGACAGCCTGAACTTGGACAGCTTGGGCTTTCACGGAGAGACCGCGCGCCGCGTGCGCGCGCTGGCGCAACTGCCCTACGGCCTGACCTTGATCACCGGACCCACAGGCAGCGGCAAATCCACCACCTTGTACGGCGCGCTGGCGGAGATCAACACCGGCGAGGAAAAAATCATCACCATCGAAGATCCGGTGGAGTACGAAATGGCCGGCATTCTGCAAATTCCGGTGAACGAGAAAAAAGGTCTGACCTTCGCCCGCGGTCTCCGCTCCATCCTGCGTCATGATCCGGACACCATTCTGGTGGGCGAAATCCGCGACGCCGAAACCGCCGCCATCGCTGTGCAGTCGGCGCTGACCGGCCACCGCGTGCTGTCCTCGGTACACGCCAACGACGCCTTTAGCGTGATAGACCGCTTCCTCTACATGGGTGTGGAGGCGGCCACTTTTCTGGAAGCGCTCAACGGCGTGGTATCGCAGCGCCTAGTGCGCCGGCTTTGCGTCGCTTGCGCCGGCGCGGGGTGCGACCACTGTCGCGGCGGCGGCTTCCACGGCCGCATTGCGCTGGCGGAAGTGCTGCGTCTGGATAGCCGGATGAAAGACGCGCTGCTGGAGCGCTCGCCGCAGAAGCGCCAACAGGCGCTGGCGCAATGCGCCGACTATCAATCGCTGCGCGACGCCGCCCGGGAGGCGGTAGCGCGCGGACTCACCACCTATCAGGAGGTCAGCCGTGCCGTGGCCATGGAATGACAGAATCGTATTGATCGACGCCGAACTGGCCACCCTGCTGCCGCCAGGCGACATCCCGGGCCAGCCGTGGCGCTGTCGTCATCACGGCAAGCCGGCCGAGGCGCTGGCCATGTTGCTAGGCGGCGTCAAGCGCCGACGGCCGGCTTGGCGCAACCGCGTGCAAGTGCTGTTGGGATATCCGTGGGCGCATAGTCAGCTCTTGCCGTGGCAGGACGGTCTGCCCGGACAGCGCGGCCAGTGGCGGGCCTACGCGCAGGGGCTGCTGCGCGAACGCGGCGTAGCGGGGGAACTGGACATTCGCCTGGCGCCGGCGGCTTACGGCGCGGCGCGGCTGGCCTTCGCCGCCCAGCTTCCGCTAGTGGCCGGCTTGCGCGCCGCCGCGCGGGAGGCCGGCTGGCGGCTGGCCGGCTGCCGCGACTTGCTGTCCTCCTGCCTGCAACACCATTCGCGCGCGCCGGCCTCGGGCGGGCTGGTATTGGCCGAGGCTGGCGCCGTCACCTGCTTGTGGCGGGGCGAGCGCGGTTGGGAAGAACTGCTCACCCTGGCGCTGGCGCCGGGACAGTGCGCGGCCGAAGGCGTGGCGGCGGCAGAGGCCTTGTGCGGCCGCGAGCCCGGCGGCGACTACGACTGGTGCGCGACCCAAGGTCCGACGCAGCAGCCGCTGGCGGCGCGAGCGCGCTGGCTGGGTTTTCCCCACCCTCTTCTTGCTAGCCAGCCATGCGCCGCTTGAATGCCCGCGGCCTGGACTTTAGCCGCCCCGAGGCGAGCGCGCCGCTGGCCGGCGTCGCCGCCATTGTCTTGCTGACGCTGTTGGCGGCGCTGGGCTGGCGGCAATGGGAGTTGGAGCTGCTGGCAGAGGACACCGCTGCCTGGGAGCAGCGGCGGGAGCAACAACGTTTCTTGCGCGAGCGCGAACAGCGTCGCGACCAGGCCGCCTCGCCGGAAGCGCGCAAGGCGCAGGCCTTGCTGCAGGCCCAAGGCGACGATCAAACCCGGCTGCGCCCGGCGCTGCTGAGGGCGATCGAACAAGCCTGGTCGCCGCGCTTGGGTATTTTGTCGCTGCATCTTGAAGGCGCTGGCAAACAAGCCAGGCTGGAGCTGGCCGCGGCGGAGCTGCGGGAAGTGTTCCATTTCGTCGAACGGTTGAATCTGCCGTCCGGCCAGGGCCAGGCGCAGCTGCTGCGGCACGGGCTCAAGCCCGGCGATCCGAACCAGGCGGTGCTGGCCACGGTGCAGGTGGTCTTGCGATGAGGGCCTGGATGCAAAGCGCTGGACGTTGGCTTGTGGCTTTCAAACGCGGCGCCCGGCCCGTCGGCGGCGGACGGCAATGGCGCGCCAGGCTGCGTTGGCAACGGCAAACGCTGGCTTGCCGGCTGGGACGCGGCGGCCGGTTGTCGCTGGCGGCCTCCGGTCTGCTGCTGGTTTACGGCGCGCTGGTGCAAGAGGCGCAAGATACGGATTTGCAACAGCGCCGTCAGCAATTGAGCGCCCCGTTGCGCGCGCAGCAGGCGACGACGGCGGGGCGAGAGCGGCAATGGCAGGCCCAATTGCGGCTGGCGCTGGTTCCGCGCAAGCTGGCCTTGCTGGAGCAACTGCGACAGTCCGGTCTGAGCGTGTCCGAGGCCAGCTACCGGGAGGAAGTGGAGGCGGGCGGCGCTTTGCGCCGCGTCTCGGTGGAGCTGAGCGCCAGCGGACGTTATCCGGATTTGATGGCGGCCTTGGGCGAGTTGGCCGCGCAGCCGCTGTTGAGGCTGGAAGCGCTGACGCTGGAGCGGCCGCACACCGACACCGAGGCCTTGAGCATGCGCATGCGATTCAGCCTGCTGGGAGCAGGGCGATGAGGCGGGGCGCGCATTGGCTGGGCGGCCTCGCGCTGGCTTGTGCGACGCTGGCGCTGGCGCAAGGGCCGCAGGCCGGCGGCGTCAACCTGTTTCCAATTCAGAACTGGGCGTCTCTGCGCGAGGAGACCAAGCCCGTCGTCCCGCCGGCGGACGCCGCGCCGGAGCTGGCCGCTCCCTTGCCGGAGGCTCCGTCTGAAGCCGCGCCGGCGCCGTTCAGCGCCGTCGGCGAATGGCGGCAGGACGGCCAGCGCGTGGTGGTGTTGGAGGGGCTTGGGCGCAGTTTCCTGCTATGCGCTGGCTGCAGGATGCCCAAGGCCTTGCAGCCGGGCGCAAAGCTGGCGGAGCAATACACATTCAAGGCTGTGGAGGCGGAGCGCGTGCTGCTGCTGGACACCGAAGGGCGAGAGCATTCGATTCCGCTGCATCCATTGGCTAACTGAGGCGTCATTGTCACCGCGACGACGCCGTTTTCACTAGGCACCAGGCATCATGAGACATTGCAAACCCACACTGCTGGCCCTCGCCCTCGGATTGACGCTGGGCGGATGCGCGCTGCCCGGGCCGGTCAAGAAAATCTTCGATCCGGCTTCCCAGCCCGGCGCAGAAGAACAATTGCGCGCTGCCGAAACCGCCTTGCGGCGGAAGCCCGACGATGTCGAGCGCCGCAAAAACGTTGTGGTCAAGAGCGCGGCGTTGGCGGAGGAGGCTCTGCGGACGGCCAAGGCCAGGATGGACACCGGCGACGACGCGGCCGCGCTGGCGGAAGTGAGCCGCTTGCTGGCGCTGGCGCCGGAGCATATGCGCGCCCAGCAGTTGAAACGGCAACTGGAGCGCCGGCTGCGGTTGAAGCTGGAGCTGGACGCCGCCGCCGAGATCGGTGCGCAGCGTCCGCGCGAGGCGCTGGAACGGCTGGGCCGCATCTTGCAGGAACAGCCCGACTACCCGCAAGCGCAAGCGCTGCGCGATGAACTGCAAAATCAGGAAGCCGGCCGCCGTGACGCGCGCCCCAGCCTGGCCGAAGCCCTGCGACAGCCGGTGACGCTGAACTTCAAGATACAGCCGATTTCCAGCATCTTCGACGCGATTTCCCAACTGGCCGGCATCGACTTCGTGTTCGACCCGGAAGTGCCCATCGCCGCCCCCGCCAGCATCGTAGCCAGTCAGACCACGGCGGAAGATGCCATCAATCTGCTGTTGCGCACCCATCAGCTGGAAAAGAAAGTGCTTAGCCAGCACAGCATGCTGATCTACTCTGCGCGATCGGAAAAAGCCAAGGAATATCAGGAGCTGCTCACCCGCGCCTTCTACCTGAGTCAGGCCAACGCCAGCCATGTGCTGGCCGCGCTGCGCCAGATCAGCTCGCCCAAGAACGTCCACCTGGACGAGCGCACCAATGCGGTGATCGTGCGGGATACGCCGGAAGTGATGGCGGTGATCGAACGGCTGGTGGCCAGCCTGGACATCGCTCAGTCCGAAGTGACCATGGATGTGCAAGTACTGGAGGTGAACACCAACGACGTGCTCGACGTCGGCGTCGACTATCCGGCGGAGCTGCGTTTTTCGGTGCTGCCGAAAGAGGGCTCGGACAAGGTGACGGTGGGAGACCTGCTGGGCCTGAACCGCGACGGCATCGGCGTAGGAGGCAGCAATGGCGGGGACCTGGGCGCGGCGATCAAACTTCTGCAAAGACAGGGGAAGACCAAGGTGCTGGCCAACCCCAAGATCCGTGTGCGTAATATGGAAAAGGCCAGCATCAAGATAGGGGAGAAAGTGCCGGTGGTTACCACCACCAACGCCAACGGCGTGGTGACGGAGTCGGTCAACTATCAGGATGTCGGCCTGATCCTGCAAGTGGAACCGCGGATCAGCCTCAGCAATGAAGTCAGCGTCAAGGTCAATATGGAGGTCAGCAATCTCAAGGGCGAAGTCAAGACCGCCGGCGGCGGCACCGTCTATCCGATGAGCACCCGCAACGCCGAAACCGTGATGACCGCGCGAGATGGCGAAACCCAGGTGCTGGCCGGCCTGATCAAACAGCAGTACGACCGTGGCAGCAGCGGCCTGCCCGGTCTCAGCACCCTGGGTTGGCTGGGCAGCTTGTTCGGCAGCCAGAAGCGGAGCGCGGAAAACACCGAGCTCATTTTGCTGCTGACTCCGCGCATCGAGCGGGCGCTGGACCTGCCGGCGGCCTCCAACAGCTACTTCCATTCCGGCACAGAGGGGCGAATGACACTGGAGCGTCTGACTACCGAAGCGGCCAGGCCGGTCGTTCCCGCCAATGCCGCCGCGCCGGCGCTGGACAGCCCGCTGGCCGCGCCCTGAGGTGCTTATGTCGCGTCAAACCGGTTTCACTCTGATCGAGATGCTGGCCGCGCTCACCCTGATGGCGTTGCTGCTGGGAGCCAGTCTCCCGCTGAGCGAACTGAGCAGACGGCGCGCGCAGGAAGCGGAGCTTAGACACAGCCTGCGGCAGATCCGCAATGCCATCGACGCCTACCGCCAAGCGGTGACTGACAAGAAGATAGAGGTTTCGCCGGATCGCAGCGGCTACCCGCCCAGCCTCGCCAGCCTGGTCGACGGGGTGACGGACAAGAGCGACCCCAACGGCGGCAAGCTCTACTTCCTGAGGCGGCTGCCGGCGGATCCGATGTGCGAAGGCTGCGCGGGCGCGGACCCGGCGGCCAGTTGGGAGACGCGCAGCTACGCCAGCTCGGCCGAGGCGTTCTCCTCCGGCGGCGACGTATACGACATCCGTTCCAAAAGCCTCAGAAAGGGCATCAATGGCGTACCCTACCAACAATGGTAAGCCGGCGCGCGGCTTCACCCTGATTGAATTGCTGGTGGTCATGAGTATCATCGGCGCGCTGATGGCCCTGGTTGGCCCCAGCTACTTCAAGCATAACGATCGCGCCCGCGAAACCGTGCTGCGCCACAATCTGGCCGCGCTGCGCCAGGCGATAGACGACTACCGCGCCGACCACGGCGCCAATCCGTCCGCCTTGCAGGATCTGGTGGGCGGCCGCTATCTGCGCGAGTTGCCGCTCGATCCCGTTGCCGGCCGGCGCGACGGCTGGCAAACCAAGCCGGCGGAGGAGGGGGGCGTTGGCGACGTGGCCAGCGGCGCGCCTGGCGTAGGCCTGGACGGCAGCAGCTATGGCAGTTGGTAAGCAGCGCGGGCTGGCCTACCTGGGGGTGCTGGCGCTGTCGCTGGCCATGGGCGTCGCCCTCAGCGCGGCGGCCAGCGCCTGGAGCCGGCAACTGCAACGCGACAAAGAAGAAGAGCTGCTGCATATCGGCCTGCAATTGCAGCGCGCCATCGCCGCCTACCATCGTTCCGGCCCCGCGCCGGCCTATCCCAAGTCCCTGGAAGCCCTGCTCAAGGACGAGCGCTTGCCCTTTACCCGCCGCTACCTGCGCCGGCTCTATGCCGATCCGCTGACGGGCAAGCCGGAATGGGGGCTGATCAAGGGCGCGGACGGCGGCATCGTGGGCGTGCATAGCCTGGCGGAGGGCCGGCCGCTGAAACAGCGGGGCTTCGCCGCGGAGCTGGGCGATTTCGCCGACAAGGGCAGCTACCGGCAATGGGTGTTTTTGGCGCCAACCGCGCTGTGAGGCTGATGCAGGGGATATTTATTGCTTTGGAATGATTTTTTGTTTGTTTTGATCCTAATGAGGATGGATTAATTAAGGGCTTATTGAGAAAGTTAAGAGTAATCCTATATCTTCCCTAGTCATCCTTCCGTAAGAATCACCTTCTTTTGCGATTTGCGGCGGCCTCCTGTCTATAGCTTTGGAATTCGCGAGCGCACAGAGGCACTGGTGCTCTCCGTTGCCGCTTCTACCGTGAATCCGCCTCATTTAACCGAAACACATATTATGATTGTCGCAATTTTAGAAGACTGCCCGCTCCAATCCAGCAGCATCGTCAGGTTGTTGGAGCAGCATGGCCATCAGCCCATCACCTGCGCCGATGGAGACCAATTCGTCGCTCAATTTCGGCAACAGCGCTGCGACGCGATGCTGCTGGATTGGGGGGTGCCGGGCCGGGACGGAGTGGAGGTGCTCAAGTGGGCGCGCGCCAAGTTGCCGCAAGCGCTGCCCATTCTGATGGTGACCCAGCGCGACGACGAAGAAGACATCGTGCTGGCCTTGGAGCACGGCGCCGACGATTACCTGCAAAAGCCGATTCGCGAGCGGGAACTGCTGGCGCGGTTGAACGCCCAGTTCCGCAAGCAGCAGCGGCTGGGTGATCCGGAGGCCTCGTTCGAGGTGGACGGCTACACTTTCAACCCGGAGGCGCGCAGCATCAGTTTTCCCGGCGGCAAAGCCACGCTGCCGGCGCGAGAATTCGTTTTGGCCACGCTGTTGTTCCGCAACCTGGGCCGCATTCTGACCAAGGACTTCCTCAGTCAGCGCATCTGGGGCCAGCCGGACCGCAAATACGACGCCAGCCTGGCCACTTATGTCAGCAATCTGCGCTCGGCGCTGGGTTTGAGACCGCGCAACGGCGTGGTGATCTCCACCGTGTACAACTACGGCTACCGGCTGGAGAGAGTCTGAGCTGTTCATAATCCGTGGCGCATCGGGGGACGCCGCGCGTGATGAACGTCGTCTTCTGAATGCGCGCCTGTCGTATGCCCGCTTCGCGTCTTCAGCCGGTGCTGTCTTGCCCCGCTTGCCCGGTGGATTTTAAACAAGTTCAGAGTCTGGCGTCGGAAGTTCGATCCCCTGCGTTCTCATTCCGCGTTTTGGATGTCTTATGAAATGGTTTTGCCAAGCGCTTCGGCGCGTGCGTCGGCATGATGTGCGCTTCCTGATCGCTTTCGTCCTGTTGGCGGTGGTGTTTGCCATCCCCAATCAGGATGCCCTGTTCCATTCGCTGGACCGCTTGTATTTCGAACTGCTCTCCACACTGCAAACCGAAGACGATGAACACGATGTCGTGCTCGTCAACGTCGACCAGGCCACGGTCCAGGCGTTGGGGCGCGAAGAGGTCAACGGCAATGTGCTCTATGCCTCTTTGCTCGAGCGCCTGAGCCAGGCGGACAGCGTGGCGCTGAATATGAACCTGATGTCGCGCCGAGACGAAGGCATGCTGGCGAACGCCATTCGGCGTCATGGCCGCGTAGTGCTGGCTTTGCCGGCCGAATTCCAGCAAGGGGAGGGGAGAGACGGCCCCGGACCCTCAGCCGTGTACGCCGCTGCGGCTGGGCAAGGACATCGCGAGCTGCTGATTGGCGACCGCAGCGTGGTCACCGGCATCGTGCCTTACAAGCTGCATGGGGAGAAACTCGCCCCGCATATGGTGATGGAGGCTATCCGCGTCGCCGGCTATGAGCTGCCGCCGCGGGAAAATACCTGGTGTTTTGCCGCGCTGTGGCGGCGCTGCACGCCGCAAGCCGACGGCTGGCTGCTGGTGCTGCCTGCTCAGCACCATATTCAGCAGTATTCGATGTTGGATGTGTTGACCGGCGCGGTGCCGCGGCAGGCGTTTCACAATAAGATCGTTTTTGTGGGGCACCTGGCGCTGGACCCGTTTAAGGGGCTGCGCGCCAACCGTTATCCACTGGATCGAGAAGGTCACACCCGCAGCCAGATTCTGGCCTTGCAAACCCAAACCCTGATGAATCACGGCCCGGTTGCCATGTTGGCCGCTCCGTATAAGCTATTGGTCAACTTCGGCATTATGTTCGTCCTGTTGCTGATCTGCCTGTTGACGCCGCCGGCGCGCATGCATGTCCGCGCCTGTTTGTGGCTGGGAGGCTGTTGGCTGGTGTCCACCTTGCTACTGCTGCAGAGCCAGGTTTGGATTCCTGTGAGCTCGCCTTTGATCGGAGGTCTGCTGATCTACGCCGGCTGCGCTTGGCGCTGGCAGACAAAGACCCATCTATTGTTACGGCAGGAAATGGCTGCGATGCAACTGAGCTTGCGCGAGGCCGGCATGAATCTGCCGCTACGCGCCCAGGTGACCGAAGCCGGCGCTGATGAAATAGAGCGCTTGATGCGGCAGATGCGCGCCTGGCAAAACTCTTACGCCAGCGTGCTCAATATGTTGCCTTACCCCATTTTCTTTGAACAGGGCGGCAAAATCATTCTCAGCAACCAGGCGGCGCGCAAGCTGCTGTGCGAGCACGGCGCCTCGGATAAAGCTGAAGCCTGGGTGCTGGATCTGGCCGCGCCGGCCCGCGAGAAGGCGCTCCGCAGCGGCGGTATCGGCGTGGAAGAGGTGCGTAGCGGCCAGGGCGAGCACTTGTTGTTGGTCACGCCTTGTCATGAACTGTGCGACGGACTGTCCAGCAGCCTGATCAGTCTGGTAGACCTGCAAAACGTCAAGGCCAGCGTATCCGGCGACCGGCGCGTGCTGCGCCAGATGGCGCACGACCTGCGCAACCCGTTGACCACCATGCTGGCGATGATTGAACAGCGAGGCGGCGAGACCGGGCCGCGGCAGGATCAATTCTTCAACGATCTCCGTCGACAAGTGCATTACAGCCTGCGCGTGGCGCAGGATTTCATGCAACTCTCTAGGGCGGAACAACTCGATCCGTCCAGCTTTCTGCCAGTGGCGTTGACCGATCTGGCCGAAGACGCGATGGACCAGATCGAAGCCAGCGCCCGTCAAAAACGCATCACGCTGCATGGGCCGGAAACAGTGGAAGCGCTTTGGGTGCGAGGGCATTACGACATGCTGCTGCGCGCCGTGGTCAATGTACTGGACAACGCCGTCAAATACTCGCCGCCCAATAGCCATATCGTGGTGAGACTGGAACGATGGGGCGAGATGGCCGGCATCAGCGTGACGGACCAGGGCATAGGCATTCCCGAGCATGCGCTGCCCAGGCTGTTTGAACTGTTTTATCAAGTGGACGAAGGCCGCCGCGACGGGGCTGGTTTGGGCCTGCCCTTTGTCAAGGCGGTGATGCAAAGCCATGGCGGCAGGGTAGAGGTCAAATCTCAAAGCAGACTCGGAAGTGAGTTCCTGTTGCTGGCTCCAAAGATAGAGGCGGAGAAGGAGCTTGGAGCGTGCGGGTCTGCTTGAGCATCTCTTGAGATTGATTGGGGGAGCAGTAGGGGTTTGGAACAATGGTGCGGGCAGTGACGGCGCTGGGCGCTGTCCCGGCCTCTGAAGCCGTTCAATATCCTATCGCCGCTGCGCGGAAGGCCTAGAACGGACGCTGATGTACCCCACCCACCTTTATACAAGGAACACCATGTCCCAATCCCGCAAGGCCGGCAGTTTCGCTCTGCCCGCGCTGGCGTTGAGTCAGATCGCCGCTTCTCTGATGTTGCTGGCACCAGTCGCCGCCTCCGCCCATGGTTCGATGGAAGAGCCGATTAGCCGCATTAAATATTGCCACTCCGCGGATAATCCTGAATCCCCTCGAACACCGGGGTGCCAGGCCGTCAAGCAAGGCGGCGGCTCGCAAGCCATCTACGACTGGAATAGCGTGCTCCAAGGCAGCGCCCACGGCAATCACCAGCAAGTGGTGCCCAACGGCAAGCTGTGCGCTGGTGGCGCTAAAAAATTTGGCGGCCTGGATGCGGCCGTTGACTGGCCGGCCACCACCATCCAGCCGGGGCCGGACGGCAAATACACGATGACCTATCATCAGACAGCTCAGCATCAGACGGCCTATTTCAAATCCTATATCAGCAAGGATTCCTATGATTTCAAGCGTCCGCTGAAATGGGACGACCTGCAACTGATCGGCGACTCCGGCGCGGTGGCGCCTAGCGCCAAAACCAAGCTGGACGTCAAGATCCCAGCCGGCATGCAGGGTAAGCGGGTGATCTACAACGTATGGCAGCGCAGCGACAGCGGCGAAGCTTTCTACAGCTGCTCCGACGTTGACATCGTGGCCAACAACGTCGACTTCAAGCCACTGGGGCCGCTGGTGTCCAGGCCGTTCGACGCCAAGCTCGACACCACCATCACCCTGCGCATTTTCAATAAATTGCGCGGTACGGATCTTGAAAAGCATTCGATCAAGATCGCCGCCGGCCAAACTGCGGCCAATGATTGGACCTATGCTTTGGCCACTGAGGCCAACGCAAAATCCAGCGTGGTCAAAGTCGGCCAACTGGAAAACGGCAAAGTGGTGCCGGTTAAGAACGCTGCCGCCAACACCGTATTCGGCCTGGGCAAGGAGTACAGCTTCGCGCTGGAGCAATCGGACGAGGGCGGCAAGCCGCCGGTGGACGAGATTCCGCCGGGCAAAGTCACCGTTAGCGGCCCGGCCAGCGTCAACGGCGGCGCCAATGTCAGCCTGTCGGCCAAACCCGCTGCCGGCACCAATCTGAAATATCAGTGGACCGTGTCGCCCAGCATCGCCGGGCTGCCGCTGAACGCCGCTACCCTCAACTTCAAGGCGCCGACGCTGAAGCAAGACACCCGCTATACCTTCCAAGTCAAGGTCAGCAATGTGATGGGCAGCCAGAGCGCCAGCCACCAGTTGCTGGTCAAGGCCGACAATACCCCGCCGCCGGTTGAAGGCAGCTGGGACGCGGCCAAAACCTATGCCCAGCCCTGCGCCAAAGTGACATATGGCGGCAAGGAGTGGATGAACGGCTGGTGGACCAAGGGCACGGTTCCGGGGTCGGATGGAAAGTGGGGCGTATGGCGTGCGGCGGGCGCCGCTGAAATGCACGGCCAGTGCAAGGGCAAGTAATGCTCGGATGGCCATCCCTCCCAGCCTGAGTTCCAGCTGGGCGCAGGTGTAAGACCCGGTTTCGGGCTCTGCCCGGCAGGCATTGGCCTGTCGGGCTTTTGCCGCTGATCGCGGATATTGATTAAGAATTTCCCAAATTTAGCTTTTATTGAGAATGATTGGGTGCTGCGGTGGGGTTTGGAACAATGCGGGCAAGTCCTTTTTCGGCCGATGGCGGCCAAGAAGAGCGACAACCCAACCCTAGACTAAGGTTTTAGAAACATGACCGCACCTCGCACCGCCGGCAAGCTCGCACTGCCGGTGTTGGCTTTGAGCCAGATCGCCGCCTCCCTGATGGCCATTGTCCCGTCTACCTCCTCCGCCCATGGCTCCATGTCTTACCCGGTAAGCCGTGAAGTGGCTTGCAAGCTGGAGGGTGGACATTGGAACGGCTCCAGCAAATTCTCGGGCTGCAAGGCCGCGGCGAATGCTGTCGATGACTGGACCGCTAATGCCCAGGCTAAATCGGATGGCAACCATCAGCAGTTGGTGCCCAACGGCAAATTGTGCGGCGGCGGTAAAGCCGGCAGTTGGGCCCAGCTGGACAACCCCAAGCACAGCTGGCCGACGGCCACGGTGCTGACGCCGGGCGCGGATGGAAAAATGACTTTCCGCTACGCTCAGAGCGCTCCGCACTACACCAAGTATTTCGAGGTATTCATCAGCAAGGACAGCTACGATCCCTCCAAGCCGCTGACCTGGAACGATCTGGTGTCCATCGGCAAGGACCAACGCCGCGATAGGCCGGAGCTGACTGGCGATCTGGCCAGCCGTAAAGTCGGCTACACCGACATCGCGGTGACGCTGCCGGCCTGGGCTACCGGCAAGCGCGTGGTCTACACCGTATGGCAGCGCGCTCCGGACGACAACGACGAAGCCTTCTACTCCTGCTCCGATGTGGATGTGGCTTCGGCCAATGTTCAGTGGAAACATAGCGGCACAATCGACAAGAGCAAAACGGTGCTGAGCCCTGGCATGAAAGTGACCATGCGCGTGTTCGACCGCGCGCGCGGCAGCGATATTGGGCGTCATGAAATCACAGTGGCCGCTGGTCAGCAGCAGCCGGAAAAATGGGTGTACGCGCTGGCTCAGCAAGTGAATCAGGAGTCCCGCATCGTCAAGCTGGGCAAGCTGGTGAACAACGAGGTCAAGCCGCTGGAAAGCGCCACCGACAACGTGGTCTATGGCCTCAATAAGGCCTACAACTTCGAAATCGAAACCTCCATGGGCGAGATCAAGCCGCCGCCGGTGGATGAAATCGCGCCGGGCAAGGTCACGGTTACCGGCAAGACCGAAGCCAAGGCGGGCGAAGCCGTCAGCTTGAGCGCCCAGGCCGCCTCCGGCAGCAACTTGAAATACTTGTGGACCGTGTCGCCCAATATTGCTGGTCTGCCGCTGAACTCCGCCACCCTCAACTTCAAAGCGCCGACGCTGCAGCAGGACACCGCCTACAGCTTCAAGGTCAAGGTCAGCAACAGCAAAGGCGAGCAAACCGCCGCGCATGCGCTGACGGTCAAGGCCGACGACAGCGGCACCACGCCGCCGGTGGAGGGTAACTGGGATGCCGCCAAGACCTATGACAAGGTGTGCACCAAGGTGACCTACAACGGTAAGCAGTGGATGAACGGCTGGTGGACAAAGGGACTTGTACCGGGCTCGGATGGTCCGTGGGGGGCTTGGCGTGTGGTTGGCGCGCCGGAAATGCACCACCAGTGCAAAGGCAAGTAAGGCCTTGATGGCGACGGCTTGAGGCCGGTCGCCGTCGCAAACCCGCCCCGGTGGCCGCTAAGCTGCCGGGGCGGTGTTCATTGACGCGTCAGCGTAAACCTTCCGTCCATGCCACACCGCCTTGACCAACTGCTGGAATAAGGGGTGGAGCCGTGTGCCGGGGATGTTTTCCCTATACCGTCGTAGCGGTGGGGTTGACTGGCAAGGAATAAATTAATTATGCGGAGATGTTTAGCTTGGATGACGTGTATTCAAATAAATTCGTCCAAAGAATCTTCATGTTAATTTATTAAATATAAATTTAATTTTATTTGAAGTGAAATGGGATGGTCTTACGGTTTTTTGTAATTGCTTGTTTTTTTAGGAGTAATCCTATTCGTGGTTTGAACCGGAGAACGTAGACTGCGCCTGTCTTTATTCGCAGGCTCGACGCAGTAGGTGATATGAGTCTGAAAGGCGCGTTCAATATCAATTGGAGAGTAGTTTCATGAAAAAAATTGCCGTTTTGGCCAGTTTGTGTTTGCCCGCTTTGGCATGGGCGGATAACACCATTAATTTCCAGGGTGAAGTGACCTCGCAAACCTGCTCGGTGGATATCAACGGCAATGCTGCCACACCGCTGGTGTTGTTGCCGACGGTGCCGGCGACCAGTCTGAGCACTCTAGGCGACGTGGCTGGGCAAACCGATTTCACCATTCGCCTGACTGGTTGTGAAGCAGCACCCGCTGGCGGCACCAAGATTAATACCGTGTTTGTGGCCAACAGCCTGACAGCGGATGGCAATATCGGCAACGTCGGCACCGCCGGGATGGTGGCGCTGCAGCTACTGGACCCCGCTACGCCGGCTACTCCGTTCGATCTGACGGGGGGGTACAAGGCGCCAGGTCTGGAGCTGCTGGAGGGTGCTACCTCGGCTGAGCATAAGTTTGCCGTCCGCTACTATGCCGAAGGCGCCGCCACCGCAGGGTCGGTACTGGGCAGCGTGCAGTATGCGGTTTCCTACTTGTAAACGCAGCAGCCCGCCGGAGCGCGGCGCGTTAAGCGCAGCGCTCCGGCGCGCGCTGCTGCCGGGGCTGATTTTGCTGGCGGCTTGGCCGGCGGTCTGGGCTAGCGTGGTGTTGAACAATACCCGCATCGTCTATCCCGGCCAGGCCCGCGAGAGCAGCATCCAACTGCGCAACGAAGATTCGATACCCAATGTGGTGCAAGTGTGGTTGGACGCCGGCGAGGTGGACTCTGCGCCGGAGCGCGCCACGGCGCCGTTCGCGGCCATGCCGTCCGTGTTCCGCATGGAACCCAAGGCCGGCCAGACCGTGCGGCTGGTGTTTGACGGCAGCGAGCTGCCGCAGGACCGGGAGTCGGTCTACTACTTCAATATGCTGCAGATTCCATCGGTCAACGGCGAATTTTCAGAGCAAAACCAGATGATGGTGATGCTGCGAAGCCGGCTCAAGTTGTTCTACCGCCCGACGGGCATCCAGGGCAAGGTTGAGCAGGCGCCTGGCCAGTTGCGCTTCTCCTTGCAACGGCAGGGACGCGCGTGGCGACTGGTCGCCGACAATCCCAGCGGCTATTACCTCTCGCTAATCGGCGGCGAGGTGGTGAGCGGTGAGAAGGCTCATATCTTCAGCGCGGACATGCTGGCGCCTTTTTCGCGCGCCAACTGGCCGGTGCCGGGGCTGACGCAGACTAGCGGCCCGCTCTTAGTGCGTTTCAAGCATGTCAATGATTACGGCGGCGTGAATGAAGTCGAGTCCGCCGCCGTGACAGCGGAATGACTCCTCGGAAATGACCCCAAATACTTATCGCGGCCAGTGGCTTCCTGGCCTTCCCCCAGTGTTGGCCGCCAGCGCGGTCTGCCTGTCGCCCGGCTTGGTCTGGGCTGAGGCGGCCGCGGAGACGGCTCCGGCCTTGTTGGCCTATCGTTTCGACAGTCGCTTGCTGCTGGGGTCTTCGTTGGCGGATGGCCTTGAGCGTTTCAACACACCCAATCAAGTGGACCCTGGCGACTACCTGGTGGATGTCTTCGTTAATGGCGTCTTTAATTCCCGTCAGACGGTGAGTTTTCGCCGCGAAGGCGAACATCCTACCTCCGCCTGCCTGGACCAGGCTTTCCTGCTCAAAGCCGGGGTGCTGGCGGACAGCTTGCCGTCTGCCGAGGACGCGGCGGCGGCGTGCTGGCCGCTGGCTCTGCGCATTCCCGGCGCCAGCAGTGTGTTTGACCTGCCGCGCTTGCGCCTGGACCTGTCGGTGCCGCAAGCGGCGATGAAGCGGCGGCCGCGCGGCTATGTGGCGGAGGAGGATCTGGATGCCGGCGCGGCCATTGGTTTCGTCAACTACGACGCCAACAGTTATCGTTCCAGCAGCGGGAACATCAGCAACAGCTATCATTATGTTTCCGCCGATGCCGGGATCAACCTGGGCTTATGGCGCTTGCGTCAGCAATCCAACTACAGCGGAGGCATGGCCGGCGGCGGACGTTGGAATCATATCCGCAGCTACGCGCAGCGCGCCTTGCCCGCCTTGCAGAGCGAATTGACGCTGGGGGAGAGCTCTACCGGGGGCAGCCTGCTGAGCGGCCTTAGTTTCCGCGGCGTGCAGCTGCGTAGCGACGACCGGATGTTGCCGGAGTCCTTGCGCGGCTACGCGCCGGTGGTGCGCGGCGTGGCGGACAGTAATGCCCGGGTGGTGGTGCGTCAGGGTAAGCAGGAGATTTATCAGACCGTGGTGGCGCCCGGCCCTTTCGTGATTGACGACCTGTTCCCCACCAGCTACCAGGGCGACCTGGAAGTGGAGATCACCGAGGCGGACGGGCAGGTTAAGCGCTTTACCGTGCCCTTCGCTTCGGTGCCTGGGTCCATGCGGCCGGATCAGACCCGCTACAGTCTGACCTTGGGTCAACTGCGCAATGTGTTGGACGACAAGCCGGTGTTCGCCGATTTCACCTATCAGCGCGGCATCAACAACGCGCTCACCGCCAATATCGGCGCGCGGGCGGCTTCCGATTACACCGCCTTGCTGGGCGGCATGGTGTGGGGATCCCGCTATGGCGCGCTGGGCGCGGACGCCACCTATTCACGTTCCCGCGACGGCGACGGCAGCTTGAACCACGGCTGGCGCGCGGCCCTGTCGTACAGCCATACCATCCAGCCCACCGCCACCTCCATCACCTTGGCCGGCTATCGCTATTCCACCCGAGGCTACCGCGATCTGGTTGACGCGCTGGGCGCGCGGCAGGCTTTTAAGCGCGGCGAGACTTGGAATTCCAGCACCTTCCAGCAACGCAACCAGTTCACCGTCAGCATCAACCAACGGCTGGGCGGCTACGGCAGCCTGGGGCTGTCCGCCGCTATCAGCGATTACTACAAAGGCAAAGAGCGGGACACCCAATTGCAGCTCAGCTATCAGAACCAGTTTCGCTCCATTAGCTACGGGGTGTCGGTGTCGCGCCAGCGCGTCGGCCAATTGCAGGGCGGTGGGGGGACTTTCCAGCCGCTGGATAGCGGGCGGGTCCGTAATACGGTGATGCTTAATCTGTCGGTGCCGCTGGGCAAGATCCGGCGCGCGCCGATGCTGTCGGCGTCGACGAGCCGCAGCGAGGGCGAACGCAATCTGCAATTGTCTCTCAGCGGCACTGCTGATGAAGCGCAGACGGTCAGCTACGGCGTCAACGCCTCGCACAGCTCGCAAAGTAGTTCAGGCGCTTTCGGCGCCAATGTGCAAAAGCGTTTCCCGGTGGTCACGGTGGGCGGCAGCTATTCGCGCGGCCGCAACTTCAGCCAAACCGGCGTCAGCGCGCGAGGCGCGCTGGCGGTGCACCGAGGGGGAGTGACTTTCGGTCCTTATCTGAGCGAGACCTTTGGTCTGGTGGAAGCGCCCGGCGCCAGCGGCGCGGCGGTGCGCAACGGCATGGGCGCCACGGTGGACCGCGCCGGCTACGCCTTGATTCCGTCGCTGACGCCGTATCGTTACAACGATGTGGCGTTGGACAGCAAGGGCCTGGCCGATGGGGTGGAACTGCAGGGCGACCAGTTGCGCACCGCGCCGTACGCCGGCGCGGCGGTCAGGCTGACGTTCGCTACCCGCCGCGGCCAGGCGCTGTTGATCAAGGGGCGGCTGGCCGATGGCTCGGCCCTGCCCATGGGGGCGATGGTGTATGCGGAAGACGGCGTCAATGTCGGCATGGTGGGCCAGGGCGGACAGGCCTATGCGCGGGTGTCCGCGCGCAAGGCCAGGCTGAGGGTGAAGTGGGGCGAAGCGAGAGATAGCCAATGCGCCTTGCCGTACGCGCTGCAAGACGATGCCGCCAGTCGGCCCATTATCCGCCTGGAGGCTGAGTGCGCGCCATTGGTCAAACAATGAGGGTCAAGATGACAGTTCAACACGATGCGACGGTGCGGCGGCGCGGAGCCGCCGTCTTGTTGGCCTTGCTGGGAGGCGGGCTGTACAGCGTGTCGGCGGAAGCCACGTGTTATCGCGTATCGCGTTCCACACCGACGACTGATACCAATGCGGTGGATTATGTCGAACCTGGCAAGGGCGAGGTTAGGGTTTGGGATGGCGCACACGATGGCGCAGGCCAGGGGGCGATGGCGATGACCATCAATATCAATAATGAGGTGTTCCAGCCCGACGGCACCTTGTTGAGCAACAAGGTACTGAGCATCTTCGACCTGGGGTCCGGCCATACTGGGGGGTACTCGCCGGAGCAAGTGCTGTTCCGCTGCCAGCCGACGGATGATCCGAGCACTTTTTACGAGTATTACTCAACCAATGGGGATAATGATACCGCCGGCAAGGAGGAGATGGGTAGCGCCATCGGTCTGCCTGAGTCCTACCGCACGATACAGCGCGGCTTGATCTCGCGGGTGACCAATCTGAACACCGGCGAATACGCGTCGCGCTATTGGAAGCGGCGGCCGCTGGAGCTTGATATGGAGAAGGACAGGGACTCAAAAGGCTGGTATCTGATCAAGGCCAGGCATTTCAGCAATTACAAGATTGAGTTTTTCAAATACAGCCCGTCCAAGGGATTGAATAGTGATAGCTGGCAGGATGGCACGGCCGGCCAGAATTGGGATAACAGCCAGCCTATCGCCTACAGCGCGTTTCAAGGCGGCGGCCTGTCGCCAAATTTGAAGCCAAACGCAGATCACGCGTCCGAGTGGTCCGGTTTTTACGGTGACTGGCCTGGCGCCATCAATCCGTATCTCACAGTGAAAGTGCGCCGAAGCGCCAGCTGCCGTGTGGAAACAGTGACGCCAGTGGCGGTTTTCCCTCCCATCAGCGCGGTGGAATTAGAGAAGGGCGGACAGCGTACTTTAGCCATCGACATCCACCTGCAATGTCAGACCGGCGCGCCGGGCAATGCCGGCCTGACTGGTTTCAAAAGCGGCATCGAAGCCGGGGAGACGGCGATGGGGCTGCTAGTTCAGTCTGCCAATTACCTGGCGGCGCAAAAAGAGGGGCTAGGGGTGCCCGGCGGAAGCGGGGTCACCCACCTGCTTTCCGACGGCTATGGCGTTAATCCTGACGTGGCCACTGGAGTAGGCGTGGCGCTGAGCCGGCAGGATGGACAGAAGCTGAACTGGTTGAGCAGTGAGTGGATTACCGGCGGCGGTAACGCTGCCGGCTGGTATCCGGTATTGCAGGATGCCGACACATCGGGCAACCAGGATGGCTTGACTCGTTATCGTGCGCGGATGCGCGCGACGCTGACTCGCCTGCCGGGCAAGAAGGTCAAGCCTGGCTCCTTGAACGCGACCGCACAGGTGGTGGTCCGTGTCCAGTGAAATGAAGGTAAGCATAAAAATTAAATGCGTCGCGTTGTTGGCGGTGTTGGGGGGCATGCTGAGCGCTCAGGCGGAAGGGGCTTGTTATCGAGTGTCGCGGGCTACGCCGTCGACGAATCCGAATGCTAACGACTATGTTGAGCCAGACAAGGGGGTGGTGGCGGTTTGGGACTCGCCAGGCATTGGTCATGGCGGGGGTTCCGAGGCGGTGCCGGCATCAATCAACATCAATAGCAGCCGGTTTCAGCCGGATGGCACCTTGCTGTCCAGCGGCGTGGCGCCCAGCACTTCCTTGGGGCGAACGCCTTATCTCTCTCCGGAGCAGGTGCTATTCCGCTGCGATGCCGCGGATCAAAATCAAGTGTATGAGTACTACACGACCAATGGGCCATATCCCTTGACCGGGATGCATGAAGACGGCTCAAAGTTTGGGGTGGAGCGGGGCTACCGTACTCGTTATCAGGGCGTGGTCAGCCGTCTTACCAATTTGGCCGACGGCATGTTTTTTCAGAGGCACTGGCAGAGGCGCTTGTTGACGGGGCTGGATGCCGATAGCCAGGGCAAGCTGCTGATCAAGGTGAAGAATTTCACCAATATCCGGGTGGAGCTATTCCGAGTCAGTAATGAGGAGATGTCCGGGTGTGCAGGGTGCGGAGGCGGCGGGGATGGTCTTCCGGCTCAGGGAGGCACGGGTATTGGCGGCGGTTTCCCTTTTGATTATGGCATCGCCTACACGGTTTTTAAGGGGCCGGGAGTGGGGTCGGGCGTCGAATATGTGAATACGGATTCGAACTCTAATTACCCTGACTATAACCGAGGAAATTATATTGGCGCGGTCAAGTTTTACGACAAGTTGTATATCAACCGCTCGGCCACTTGCGCGGTGTCCAACGTCACCCCCGTAGTGTCGTTTCCGAGGATCAGCGCGCAGCAGTTGAATGCGGGAGAGCAGCGGGAGCTGCCGCTGGAGATCCATTTCAGTTGCCAGACTGGGCCGGTTGCAGAGGGACTGGTGAATGGGATGAGTAGCGGAACAGGCCGAGGCCAGACGGCGATGGGCGTGTTGGTGCAGCCCGCCAACTATCAAAGCGCGGTTCATTTGGGCTTGACCTCCAGCGGCAGCGGGGCGACTCATTTATTGTCGGACGGTTACGGGAGCGTGGGCGTGGCTGCCGGTGTTGGCGTGACACTGACTCGGGAACAGGGGAGCGAGACCATGAACTTCCTGGGCAATGAATGGCTGACCTTGGGGGGCAGGCAAGACGGTTGGTACCCCGTGTTGAGCGGAGCGAGTGAAACCGGCAGGCCCAACGGCGAGACGGCTTATTCCACGCGCTTGCGGGCGCGTTTGACCAAGCTGCCGGGGATGACGGCGACGGCGGGTCGTTTCCATGCAACGGTGCAGGCGGTGATTCGTGTTCAATAAGCTTAGACGCGGCATGGTGGCCGGGGGAGTGGCGGGCTGCTTGTCTTGCTCTGTTTCGGCCGGGATTATGGCGGAATCCACGCGGGTGGTGTTCGCCGCCGGCAGCGCCGAGCAATCGCTGCAATTGGCCAATCTCAACCCCTATCCAGTGATGGTGCAAGCCTGGGTGGACGACGGCCGGCTAGAGTCCGGGCCGGACTCCGCGGAAGCGGCGGCGGTGGCCTTGCCGCCTATCTTCCGCCTGAACCCGCAAGGGCAGATCAGCCTACGCCTGATCGCCACCGGCCTGCCCTTGCCGGCGGACCGAGAGTCATTGTTCTGGTTGAATCTGTATGAGATTCCGCCGAAGCCAGGCGATCTGCCGGCGGACGCGCAAACGCTGACCGTTACCTTGCGCACCCAGATGAAGCTTTTCATGCGGCCGGCCAAGCTGCCCTCGCCAGTGGAGAAGGTGCCGGAGCAGCTGCGCTTCTCGCTGGTGCCGACGAAGGACGGCCAGGGCTTGCGCATCGACAATCCCAGCCCTTATTACGCCACCTTCCGCGCTCTGGAGTTGGTCTGCGCTGGCGAACTTGCCCAGCCGCTAACGGCGGACATGGTGGCGCCTCAGGCATGGGAAACGCTGGACTTGCCCCTGCCTTGCGAAGCCGAAGCGGCGGAGGTCCGTTTCCTGCTGGTGGACGACGACGGCAAGCCGGTTGCGGGTAGAACCGAGCTATGGGCGAGCGCTGGCTAAGAACCTGTTCAAAGTCTGCGGCGCTTCGTGGAGCGTTGCACGGAGAGTACAAGCTCAAAATGTTCATGTACCACTCATACACTCCGCTTTTTCGCTTGTTTTCGCCTCGTCGCGCCCTAGCTCGCGAGATCGTAAACACGTTCTAAGGCTCCGCCCACATGGCGCGTTGCCTTCGGACGGCCAAAGGCTCTGGCATCGGCGCGCCCACCAGCGCCTGGCGGGCGGTGACCATATTCTTGAACCCCGCCAGACGATAACACTGCCGCACACAGGTATCGCGGTTGGTCCATTTCCCGGATGCCCACATCTCCAATAAAGCGGCGCGGGCAGGCTCGTGCTCGCCACGCCATTTGCGCCAAAGGTGGAAAGCCGTCAACGCCTGCTTGATTTCCTGATGGATGTCTTCGGTATTGGCCGGGTGGAGTGGGTTCTTGTCCGCCAGAGAAATCACCCCCAGGCGCATCTCATAAGCAATGATCAAACGGGCGGCGCGCTTGAGAGCCTGGTTATGCTGGATCAGCAGCTTCATCATGGCAATGCTCTCCCTAATAGCCATCACAGCACGCCGTTAAAGTGTTCCAGCCCCTGTTTCAAGCGCTGCTGTATCGGCTCCAGCAAGGCCAGCGCGTCCTCGCTGGTAAACAACAGCGGCTCGTCGCGGCGTTCCAACAAGGTGATCAAGGCCAATAAGCCCGTGTGGGCGGCGCGCATGTCCATCACGCCGCGCAGCAGGGCGGTGTCCAGTTCGACATAGCAATGGTTTAACTGCTGGCCCAGTTCGCCCAGCAACACCATATCGCCGGCAACGGCGGGCAAGCGCTGGGAACAAAGGTGCAGCTGCTCCATCACCGGCACAGTGGCGGGCGTGGATTGTTGGCCTGGGCAATGGGGACAGGCGGGCGGCGGCATGGCGGGGGGAAAAGTGGAAAAGGTCATCACGGTCTCCATGTCATCTTTGGAAACCTGCCCAGGCGAGGCTGGGGCAGGCACATGACAAGGTGGCAAGACCGGTTCGTTTAACCAATAGACCGGCAGTCCAGAGGACTCCCTGCCACGGCCCGCCCCGAATGGGTACGGCGTGGCAGCAGACGTAGTTGTGCCAAAGCGGACACTATTAGTCTGCGGTTAAACGATCTTGGGCTTGCCAGCCCTGCGTCGTGTATTGGGCACGACGCGGAACCAAGCCTAAACAGGCTGGGAGGGGGCGTCAAGGGCGGGAAGCGGGTGAGGGGCTAAGAACGTGTTTACGATCTAGCGAGCAAGAGCGGGACAAGGCGGAAACGGTTGAGAAAGCGGAATGTACACGTGGTATATGAGCATTTCGAAGGCGTACTCGCCGTGGAACGCTCCACGGCGCGCAGCAGATCGTAAACAGGTTC
Source organism: Chromobacterium haemolyticum (assembly GCF_009936155.1). NCBI lineage: Bacteria > Pseudomonadati > Pseudomonadota > Betaproteobacteria > Neisseriales > Chromobacteriaceae > Chromobacterium > Chromobacterium haemolyticum. Next base: position 1,017,382 of record NZ_AP019312.1, read on the forward strand.
TAACAAACTTTCCAAACCCAAGCAGCCATGCCGCTAGATGCGGTCAAGAATGGAAAAAGCCCCGCGTTTGATACGCAGGGCTGAAGAAGGGGCTTAGTTTGGATTGCTGTTATTTACACTGGGCGTGCATTTCCTTACTACCTTCCTGACGCCATACTCCCCAAGCGCCCTCCGAACCGGGCTCTATGCCTGTAGTCCACCAGCCGTTCAACCAAACCTTACCGTTATGGCTAACTTTTGTACAAGCCTGCTTGTATTCAATCATTTTATTCCAGGTGGAAGAGTTGCCATTGTTGCCGCCGCCGTTATTGTCTTTGGCCTTAATGAGTACGGTATGTTTTGCGGTATCCTTTCCCTTGTCATTGCTGACGATGGCTTCAAAAGTGAATCGTTGATCCTGCTTTAATTCAGGCGCGACGAATATCAGTAGTTCATCAATGGGTGTTACGGCTAAAGAGTTAGAGTATTTCCACTGTGTTTTCAGATTTTTACCCGTGGACGATGCGGTGGATAAAGTCACCCGCTCACCCGCTTTGGCTTCGCTGGCGCCCATGATTTTAGCGATTGGGACATCGCCGCCGCCAGGAGGCGGCGGTTCCGGCGTTTCCATGTCCACGGCGAAGTCATATTCCTGGCCATTGCCATATAGCGTATTCTCGGTGGAAGAACGTTGTGGTTCTACTTTGTTGCCAACTAGTTTCCCCATGTTGACAATCTGGGATTTGCTATTGACTTTTTGAGCCAGCGCATAGAGCCACTCTTCCGGCTGGGCTTGTGCTGATGTCACGGTAATGCTGTGGCTTTCCTTATCCGCGCCACGTGCCATATCGAATACCCGCAAGGTAATTTTAGTGCCGGGTTCAACGAGGTGGCCTGGTACGGCTCGGATAGGTTTCCATTGAATGTTAGCCGCTACAATTTCAACATCAGAACAGCTATAGAAAGCCTCGGCGCTGTCGCTACGTTGCCAAACGTTGTAAATAACGCGGGGCCCAGTCATGCCAGATGGGATTTTCACTTTAAGCTCAGTCATGCGCTCGCCCGGCTTGGCGCCGGAATCGCCAATCTGCACCAGATCTTCCCAGTGCAAGGCACGGCTACCGTCATAGCTGTCTTTGCTGATATAGGTTTTAAAGTATTTTGTCGCGTGAGGAGCGGTTTGCTGGTATTTAAAGGTGGCCGTGCCATCGGCGGCGGGTTTGATGGATGTTGCGGCCCATTTGGTATCTTTGGGCGGAATATCCAGACCCTTGGCCCACGACGCGTCGCCGCCTGCGCACAGTCGGCCATTGGGGACAACTTTCTGGTGATTGCTGTTCGCTCCCATTTGAGCAACCCCCATCCAATTGTAGAGCATTGGCTTGCCGCCATATTTAACTGCGTTCTGACACCCAATTGTCCTGGGGTACTCTACGCTGTCATTCGCATTGCAATTATAGTTTCGGCTAGGTGGGTCTATCATGCTGCCATGGGCTGAAGCCGTAATTGGAGTCATCGCAAGTAATGCGGTTGCAATCTGCGATAAAACAAACGTTGTGGTTATTGATTTTTTTAATTGCATTTTAGTATTCCTTTGCATGAATAATAGCCTTGTGCATCAGAGAGAGCTTTGGAGCTCGCCCTCCTTGGTTTCGAGTGAAGCGATGCTCCTATCGAAAGTGGCGATTTGGATGCACTTGTCAATATTTTGCCTTATGGGCTGTGGCATTATTTGTGTTATTTGATTTTAAATAAACAATTCTAAATAATTTGTAAATATTCTCGCGGGGATTGGTTTTTTAGGGTGCAGGGGTTTGAGCGTTTGTTTTTTTGCCGTGAAAAGTAAAGGCCGCTCTGGATAATCAGCGTTGTGGGTGGAAATACAATTTCTTGTTGATGCGGGCGCTAGGGATGCTCATCAGCGTTTGCACATGTAGCCAGCATAATGAATGACGAAATCTTCTTGTCATTCATTGTGCTGGGCAAATGGGTTTGCACAATGAATCAAGCGTGTGCGAATGCTGCACGTAGATGATGGCTTGTTGTCGTCTTGATGGTGTTCATTTGGGCGCGAGCCGGACTCCCTCTGTGCACCGGCTTGCCGCGGATCAACTGGCGCGCGGGCCGCGCCAGGCATACTGGGACTTATCAAGGGCTGCCGCTGGGCGGCCTTTTAGCTTTAGAACGTGTTGACGATCTAGCGAGCTAAAGCGAGACAAGGCGAAAACCGCTGAGCAAGCGGAATGTACAGATGGTACATGAGCATTTTAAAGGGGCTTTCAACGCCGTATCGCCGCAGATCGTGAACAGGAAGAGCCGCTAACATTGCCAGTTTCACGACTGAGGCAAGGTGCGCCGACGTAGGCAAGACCCGTGGTACAACAAGGGGGCGCAGTGCGGAATCCGAGGTTTGGTTAGCGGCCTCTTGAACAGGCCCAATTTAGAGGGAGAGGGAAATGATTGCGGTGATAGGCGCGGGAATGTCCGGCCTGGCCTGCGCCTGGCAGTTGCGCCAGCATGGCGTGGATGCGGTGGTGTTCGAAGCGTCCGGCAGGGTGGGCGGCAAGGTGCTGAGCCTGGATTTGGCGCCGGGCCTGATGGAGGCGGGGCCCAACACCGTGTTGGCGGACGAAGCCTTGTGGCAATGGCTGCTGGAGCTTGGGCTGACGCCCTTGTCGCCGGCGCCGGGGCCGCAGCGGCGTTTCGTGTTGCGGCACGGTCACTACCGTGCCTTGCCCGACGGCCTGGCCGCTTTGCTGACCGGCTCCTACTTCAGCTGGGGCGCCAAATGGCGTTTATTGAGCGAGCCCTGGCGTTGTTCCGCGCCAGCGCAGGCGGAAACGGTGGCGGCCTTTTTCCGGCGTCGGCTGGGAGAGGAAGCGCTGGCCACTCTTGTGGACCCGTTCATCGGAGGCGTATTCGCCGGAGATCCGGAAGAGTTGCTGATGGCGGAATGCTTGCCCGCATTGGCGGCCGCGGAGCGGGAGGCCGGTTCGCTGGCCTTGGGCATGTGGCGGCGCTGGCGGCGCGGGGTGGTGAGACGCAAACGGATGTTCACGCTGGCGGGCGGGCTGTCCAGCCTGGCCGAGCGGCTGGCGCGGGATCTGGACGTGAGGCTGGGCTGTCCGGCGCTGGGGCTGGAGCGCGCGGATGAGGGATGGCGGGTGTTGACGCCGAGGGGGCCGCAACTGGCCAGTGCCGTGGTGCTGGCCTTGCCTGCGCCGCAGGCGGCCTTGTTGCTGAAGGACTGCGAGCCGGATTGGGCGAGCGCCTGCGCGGCGCTGCCCTATGCGCCGCTGACCGTAGTCGCCACGGTAACGGAGGAGCAAGCGCTGCGCCGGCCGCTGAATGGGTTTGGCGGTTTGCACCCTGCCAGCGAGCAGGCTTTGGCCTTGGGGCATTTGATGTCCAGCCGGATTTATCCGCACACGGCGGCGCCCGGTTTGAAACTGGTGACCAGTTTTATCGGCGGCCGTCGCCAGGCGGAGTTGGCCGGATTGCCGGATCAGACCTTGTTGCGGCGTTTGAACCTGGAACTGGCGCGCCTGTTCGGCCTGGAGGGCGAGCCCTTGAGCCAGCGCATCGTGCGTTGGCCGCAGGCGCTGCCGCAGGGCACCTTGGCGATGGCGGCCTTGCGGCCGCTGGCGGCGGCCGCGAGCGAGCGCGGTCTGCATGTGTGCGCCAACTGGCTGGATGGGGTGTCGCTGCCGGATTGCCTGGCCAAGGGCCGGGCGCTGGCCGACCGGCTGGCGGAGCAGGCTTTGCATTGTCGCGGATACGGCATATAACAAATCGTCGCGGACAGCTGGGTGAAAGGAGCGGGCGATGCGGGCGAGTCTATGGATGGCGGCTGTCGGAGCCGGTTTGCTGGCGGCGGGCGCGGCGGCGCAGGCCCCGGTCAAACTATGCGGAGTGGAGTGGCAACCGTTCACTTATGTGAAAAACGGCAAGGTGGACTCCGGCATCAGCCACGACGTATTGCAAGAGGCCTTCCGCCGGATGAACGTGCCGGTCACGATGGAGGCCGCGCCATGGGAGCGTTGCCTGCGAGGCATCAAAACCGGCGATTACGACGCGGTGATCGACAATGAAGTCGCGGCGCAGACGCCGCGTTTCAAAAACGTTTACTCCAGCTACCCGGTGGCCTTGTGTGTGAAAAGCGGTTCGCCGGTCAAATCCTTCGACTGGAAGCTGGTGCAAGGCCAGGCGGTGGGCATGGTGCGCGGCTACACCTATACGCCGAAGATCCTGAACTACCCCAACTGGAAACTGGAGCCGAGCAACGACGAGGATCAGCTTTACGCGATGCTGATCGGCGGTCACCGCCAGTTTGTATTGTGCGATGTCTGGGGCGCGTCCCTGCGGCAGAATGTGGAGATACTGCAGCCGGTGATAGACCGCACAGATTTATCGCCCAATTTCAGCGCTCGACAGGCGGCGCTGGCCGCCCGGCTGGACGCGACGATAGGCGATTTGATCCGCGACGGCAGCGTGGAGCGTATCTACGCCAAATACACCAAGCGCAAGTTCCGGGACATGGTGCCAGTGACGGGCAAATGAGGGCGAGGCGACGCGAGGCGGGCCGGCGGGAGGATATTTCGCCGGCCTTTTTGATTTGCCGCCAACGGCTTGGCTTTGCGCGGGGGGCGCTAGGCGGTAGAATCGGCCTTTGACTTTTCACTTTGCTTACCACGTCTATGCTTACCTTCCAGGAAATCATCCTCACGCTCCAGCACTATTGGAACCGCCAGGGCTGTGCCTTGCTGCAGCCTTACGACACCGAAGTGGGCGCGGGGACTTCCCATACCGCCACCTTTCTGCGGGCGCTGGGGCCGGAGCCGTGGAACGCGGCCTATGTGCAGCCGTCCCGCCGTCCCAAGGACGGCCGTTACGGCGAAAACCCCAACCGCCTGTTCCAGCATCATCAATTCCAGGTGGTGCTGAAGCCGTCTCCGTCCAATATTCAGGAACTGTATCTGGGCTCCTTGAAGGAGCTGGGCCTGGACCCGACGGTGCAAGATATCCGCTTTGTTGAGGACGACTGGGAAAACCCGACCCTGGGCGCCTGGGGGCTGGGCTGGGAAGTATGGCTTAACGGCATGGAAGTGACTCAATTCACCTACTTCCAGCAAGTGGGGGGACTGGACTGCAAGCCGGTGTTGGGCGAGATCACCTACGGCCTGGAACGCCTGGCCATGTATTTGCAGGGCGTGGAGAACGTCTACGATCTGATCTGGACCCATTTGCCGGACGACCAGCCGGTGACTTATGGCAATGTGTTCTTCCAGAATGAAGTGGAGCAATCCAAGTACGCGTTCGAACACAGCAATGTCGAGCTGCTGTTCCGCCAGTTCAACGATTACGAGGCCGAGGCCAAGTCGTTGCTGGAGGCCAGCCTGCCGTTGCCGGCCTATGAAATGATCCTCAAGGCCGGCCACACCTTCAACCTGCTGGACGCGCGCGGGGCGATCTCGGTGACCGAGCGCGCCACCTACATCGGCCGCATCCGCACCCTGTCCCGCGGCGTCGCGCAGGCCTATTACGACGCCCGCGAAGCGCTGGGCTTCCCGATGTGCCGGCAGGCCTGAGCTTGACTTGCCGCCCCGGCCGTTTCTTGACAGAGGGTATGCGCATGAAAGCTTTTTTCGCATGCATGTGCGCCGCGTTGGCGCTGCCGGCGCTGGCCGAACCCGCCGCCGATTGGGTGGCGTATCAGGACGGCAAGGCGCTGCAACTGGCGATTGACGGCAACTCGCTGTGGCTGGGACAGGACGGACTGGTGCACTTCGTCAACCAGGAACGGTTCGATAAGGTCCAGTACGAGAAAAGCTACAAGCTGAAATTCAATATCCGCCGCAGCGTCGGTTACGCCGACTGCGGTAAGTACCAGTATGTGTTTGTCAGTTCCGATTATTTCGATCGCAACAACAGGCACCTGTTCTCAACCCTATTTCCAGTGCCGCGTCACGCCTGGAAATGGCAGCCCGTGTATCAGGGATCGGTCGCCGACGCCATGATGAAGGTGATCTGCGAAGCCGCCGGGGCCGCCAAGCGTTAAGTTTTCGAGTGAATATGAACCAGACATTGCTGATTGAGCTGCTCACCGAGGAGCTGCCGCCCAAAGCGCTGGAAAAGCTGGCCGCCAGCTTTGCCCAGACCATTGGCGACGAATTGAAGAAAATGCAGTTCGCGCCGGCCGACGCCGAGGCGACGGTTTACGCCTCCCCGCGCCGCCTGGCGGTGCAACTGGCCGATGTGGCCGCCTTGCAGCCGGACCAGAAGATCGCTCGCAAAGGCCCGGCCGTGACCGCCGGATTCAAGGACGGTCAACCCACGCCGGCGCTGGCCGGTTTTGCCCGTTCCTGCGGCGTGGAGGTGTCCGCGCTGTCCACGATGAGCGACGGCAAGCAGGATGTGTACGCCTATGAAAGCGTCAAGCAGGGCCAGCCGCTGGCCGCGGTGCTGGCCGACGTGGTGGCGCTGGCGCTGAAAAAGCTGCCGGCGCCCAAACTGATGCGCTGGGGCAGCCTGGACGTGCAATTCGTGCGCCCGGTGCACGGCCTGATCATGCTGCACGGCGACGCGGTGGTGCCGGGCGAGGTGCTGGGCCTGCAAAGCGGGCAGAGCACCCGCGGCCATCGTTTCTTGTCCGAAGGCGAGGTGACGGTGGCCAACGCCGACGCCTACGCGCGCACCCTGCATGAATCCGGCAAGGTGGTGGCCAGCTTCGACGCTCGCCGCGAACTGATCCGCCACAAACTGACCGAGGCCGCCGCCCGCCTGAACGCCACCATCGCCGCGCCGGAAGCCTTGTTCGACGAGGTGACCGGCCTGGTGGAGTGGCCGGTGGTGCTGGAAGCCGGCTTCGAAGCCGAATTCCTGCGCGTGCCGCAGGAGTGCCTGATCTTGACCATGCAGCAGAACCAGAAGTATTTTCCGCTGCTGGACGCGTCCGGCAAGCTGATGAACCGCTTCTTGCTGGTGTCCAACCTGGAAACCGCCGATCCGTCCTTTATCGTCGGCGGCAACGAGCGCGTATTGCGTGCGCGTCTGTCCGACGCCAAGTTCTTCTTCGAGCAGGATCAGAAGGCGCGCTTGGACAGCCGGCTGCCGCGTCTGGCCAATGTGGTGTACCACAATAAGATCGGTTCGCAACTGGAGCGCGTGGAGCGTCTGCAGAGCATTGCCGGCGCCATCGCCCATGAATTGGGCGCAGACGCCGCGCTGGCCGCCCGCGCAGCTTATCTGGCCAAGGCCGATTTGGTGTCCGACATGGTGGGCGAATTCCCAGAACTGCAAGGCGTGATGGGCATGTACTACGCCCAGCACGACGGCGAGCATGCCGAAGTGGCGGCCGCCATCGAAGGCCATTACCACCCGCGCTTTGCGGGGGACACGCTGCCGGAAGGCAAGATCGCCACCGCGGTGGCGCTGGCGGACAAACTGGAAACCATCGTCGGCATCTGGGGCATCGGCCTGATCCCCACCGGCGACAAGGACCCGTTCGCATTGCGCCGCGCCGCTCTGGGCGTGGTGCGCATGGCGCTGGAAGCGGACCTGGATGTGAAGGCGCTGCTGAACATCGTCGCCGCCGCCTTCCCGGCAGGCAAGCTGTCCGCCAATGTGGCCGACGAGGTGTTCGGCTTCATGATGGACCGTCTGAAGAACTTCCTCGCAGCCGATTACAAGGGCGACGAGATCGACGCGGTGCTGGCGCAGGCGCCTAGCCGGCTGGCGGAAGTGCGCGCGGTGTTGTCCGCGGTGGCCGCCTTCAAGGCCTTGCCGGAAGCGTCCGCGCTGGCCGCCGCCAACAAGCGGGTGAAGAACATCCTGAAGAAGGCCGAAGGCGAAGTGGGCGCGGTGAATCCCGCGCTGCTGAGCGAAGCGGCCGAGCGGGCGCTGTTCGCCGCCGTCGAGCAGCTGGCGCCGCAGGTGGACGGCCAATTCGCCGCCCGCGATTTCGCCGCCGCGCTGACCCAATTGGCTTCGCTGCGCGCGCCGGTGGATGCTTTCTTTGACGGCGTGATGGTGATGGCGGACGACGCCGCGGTGCGCAACAACCGCATCGCCTTGCTGGCGCGTCTGGCCGGCTTGTTCAACCGCGTGGCGGACATCTCGCTGCTGGCGGAGTGATTCGATGGGGCGGCCGCCGGCCGCCCCGGCGCTCTAGACGGGGACAACCGTGAAACTAGTGATACTCGACCGCGACGGCGTGATCAACGAGGACCGCGACGATTTCGTCAAATCGCCGGCGGAGTGGGTGCCGATCGAACACAGCCTGGAGGCGATCGCCAATCTGACCCAGTCCGGCTGGCGCGTGGTGGTGGCCACCAATCAATCCGGCATCGGCCGCGGCCTGTTCGACATGCAAGCGCTTAACGCCATGCATGAGAAGATGCACAGGCTGGTGGGCCAGGCCGGCGGCCGCATCGACGCGGTGCTGTTCTGTCCGCACGGCCCCAGCGCCGGCTGCGACTGCCGCAAACCGTTGCCGGGCATGGTGCTGGAGATTGCGGAGCGCTTCAATGTGAAACTGGACGGCTTGCCGCTGATCGGCGACAGCCGCCGCGATCTTGAGTCGGTGGCGGCGGTGGGCGGCCTGCCCATCTTGGTCAAGACCGGCAAGGGGGCCAAGACGCTGGCCGACGGCGAGCTGCCGGCCGGCACCCTGGTGTTCGACGATTTGTACGACGCCGCGGAATATCTGATCGATTCCCGCGAACGTTGACTTCAGAAAAGGATAGTGTTCCAAGCATGCTGAGTTTATGGCTTCGTAACCTGCTGTATTGGCTGGTGCTGATCATCATCACGCCGCTCTTCTTCTTTCTGCTGCTGCTGTCCGCGCCGCTGCCGCGCCGCGCGCGCCATGTGTTCGGCGTCAGCTGGGCCTTGAGCCTGTTGTGGATGCTGGAGCACGTGATCGGCTTGAAATACAAGGTGCTGGGCGCGGAAAATCTGCCTGAGCAGCCGTCGGTGATCTGTTCCAAGCACCAGTCCGGTTGGGAAACCTTGGCCTTGCAGAAGATTTTCCCGTGGCAAGTGTACGTGGCCAAGCGAGAGCTGACCTGGATTCCGGTATTCGGCTGGGGCCTGGTGCTGATGAACCCCATCATCATCAACCGCTCCGACCGCGCCAACGCCAACCAGCGTCTGCTGGAGCAGGGCTTGGAGCGCAAACGCCACCGTTTCTGGATCACGGTATTCCCGGAGGGTACCCGCACCAAGCCGGGCGTGGCGGGCAAATACAAGCTGGGCGCGGCGCGCATGGCCAAGCAGTTCGACATGCCGCTGGTGCCGGTGGCGCACAACGCCGGCGAGTTCTGGCCGCGCAACGCCTTCCTGAAATACCCCGGCGAAATCACCGTGGTGGTGGGCCAGCCCATTGTGCCGAGCGAAGAGCTGGGGCCGGAGGCGATGATGAAGGAGGCCGAGCAGTGGATCGAGGCGCGTCAGCGCGAGATCGGCGGCGTCGGCCCGTTTGCGGACGAGGATGAAAAGCGCAAGCGTCTGGCTGCGTCTGCCGCTGCCTGACGGCGAGGTGGATGTGGTGCTGACCCGTCGTCCGCGCAAGAGCGTGGGCATTAGGGTGGGCGCGGGCAGGGTGGAGCTGGTCGCCCATCCGGCGGTTAGCGCCGCCCGTCTGCGCGAAGTGTTGTTGGAGCGTCGAGACTGGATCGCCGGTCATGTGGCGCGACAGAGGCTAGAGCGGCGGCAAGCCGAAGATCTCAGCCAGCTGCGCTGGCGGGGGGAAGCGCTGCCCATCGTGCTGACAGCGGGCGCGAGGCGCACGGCTAGACAGACGGCGGACGGGTTGATTGTTACCGGTATCGCGCACGGCGACGCGGCGGCCTTGAAGCAGGCGGTCCGCCGTTTCTTCAAGCGAGAGGCTGCTTTGCGGTTTCCGGCGCGGATGGCGGAACTGGCGCGCGGCTGTCGTCGCCAGCCCTGCGGCCTACAGCTGTCGTCGGCGCGCACGCGTTGGGGCAGTTGCACCGCCGCCGGGATCATCCGGCTGAACTGGCGCTTGCTGCAAGCCCCCCCGACGGTGCTGGACTATGTGATCGCCCATGAGCTGGCCCATCTGGAACACATGAACCATTCGCCCGCCTTCTGGGCGGAGACTGCGCGTCTGTACCCGGGCTGGCAGGCGGCGCGGCGTTGGCTGAAGCTGCGCGGCGCCGAGCTGTTCCATTTTGATTAATGAATAAAGAACCGATTCATGATCTTGCGAGCTAGAGCGAGACAAGGCGAAAACGGCTGAAAAAGCGGAGTGTACATACGGTACATGCGCATTTTGAAGCCGTACTCACCGGTAACGCTCCACGACGCACAGCAGATCGTGAACAGGTTCTAAGGAGAAGAATGATGCGTTTACTACATACCATGCTGCGAGTGGGCAACTTGGAGCGCTCGCTGGCGTTTTACCAGGAAGTGCTCGATATGAAACTGTTGCGCCGCCAGGATTATCCGGAAGGCCGCTTCACCCTGGCCTTTGTGGGTTACGGTGCGGAAGAGGAACAGACGGTGCTGGAACTGACCCACAACTGGGACACCGAGTCCTACGAACTGGGCACCGGTTACGGCCATATCGCCGTGGAAGTGCCGGACGCCTACGCCGCCTGTGACATGGTGCGCGCCAAGGGCGGCAAGGTCACCCGCGAAGCCGGCCCGATGAAGCACGGCACTACGGTGATTGCCTTCGTCGAGGATCCGGACGGCTACAAGATCGAGTTCATTCAGCGCTGAGAACCTGTTCACGATCTGCTGCGCGTCGTGGAGCGTTACCGGTGAGTACGGCTTCAAAATGCGCATGTACCGTATGTACACTCCGCTTTTTCAGCCGTTTTCGCCTTGTCTCGCTTTAGCTCGCGAGATCGTGAATAGGCTCTAAGCATTCTTGTTCGAGGGCCCTTGAACAGCTTTCAAGATCAGGCCGGCGGCAATGAGCCGCCGGCCTTGTTTCATCAAATGCTTAATTAGCGTGGCAATTGCGCAAAAACTCTTGGTTCCGATTCCGGTTTTCCTTGTCCGGACTGCCCGAGTTATGGGACGATGTAACGCTTTGTAACCGTTCTGGCCGAAACGGAGGCGCCGCTCCCACGGAGACGAGATCCGCGCCGGCCTGACGGCTAAGCGTCAGCGCAACGGCATCCGGCTGCCGTTTCGCGTCGATAACACTGCCGGAATCCACTCTTTGCATAGCCTGCCCTCACGCGGCGCAGGCGATGGCGCTTTTATCAATGGGCGTCATGCCCTCGGGAAGATAGATGACCAAAAAACTCTTTAGCGCCGCCGCGCTGGCCCTGCTGCCGGCGCTGGCGCAAGCCGCTGAACTGGACGGCGCCACCTTGAGCCTGGCCTGGGGACTGCCGTTTGCCGGCATTTTGCTGTCCATCGCGCTGTTCCCCATATTCGCGCCGGGTATCTGGCACCACCACTTCGGCAAGATCACCGCGGTCTGGACCGTGCTATTCCTGGCGCCCTTCGCGGTGGCATATGGCCTGGGCACTTCGATGGCGCTGATCGTTCACGCCCTGTTCGCCGAATATATTCCCTTCATCGTGCTGCTGTTTTCGCTGTACACAGTGTCCGGCGGCATTCTGGTGTGGGGCTCGCTGCACGGCTCGCCCAAGCTCAATACCGCCATCTTGGCGATCGGCACCGCGCTGGCCTCCATCATGGGCACCACCGGCGCGGCGATGCTGTTGATCCGCCCTTTGCTGCGCGCCAATGAAAAGCGCAAGCACAATGTGCACGTGGTGGTGTTCTTCATTTTCCTGGTGGCGAATATCGGCGGCGGCCTGACTCCGCTGGGCGACCCGCCGCTGTTTCTCGGCTTCCTCAAGGGGGTGAGCTTCGGCTGGACGGTGCAGCACATGGCGCTGCCGGTATTGGTGTTGTCGCTGGCGCTGCTTGCCATTTTCTACGTGTTGGACAGCTATCTTTTCAAGAAAGAAGCCCAGGCGGGCACGCTGCCGGAGGTGGATCGCTCCAAGGACAAGCCGATCAAGCTGCATGGCAAGCGTAATCTGTTCCTGCTGGCCGGCATTGTCGGCGCGGTGTTGATGTCCGGCGTTTGGAAGCCGGGCGTGGAGTTCGACATCATGGGCACGCATGTCGAGCTGCAGAACATCATTCGCGATCTGGCGCTGATCGGCCTGGCCTTCGCCTCGCTGTGGATCACTCCCAAGCAAGTGCGCGCCGGCAACGAGTTCAACTGGGATCCCATTCTGGAAGTGGGCAAGTTATTTGCCGGCATCTTCGTCACCATCGGCCCGGTGATCGCCATTCTGCGCGCCGGCGCCGACGGCCACTTGGCCGGCCTGGTGCGCATGGTGTCCGATGCCAACGGCCAGCCGGTGAACATGATGTATTTCTGGATGACCGGCATTCTGTCCAGCTTCCTGGACAATGCGCCCACCTATCTGGTGTTCTTCAACCTGGCGCATGGCGACGCTCAGGTGCTGATGGGCCCGATGGCGGACACCCTGCTGGCGATCTCCATGGGCGCTGTGTTCATGGGCGCCAATACGTATATCGGCAACGCGCCCAATTTCATGGTCAAGGCCATCGCCGAGCATCGTCATGTGAAGATGCCGAGCTTCTTCGGCTATCTGGGCTGGTCCTGCGCCATTCTGTTGCCCTTGTTTGTGCTGATGACGCTGATTTTCTTCTGACGCCGTCCTGTTGCAGACAAAGCCCGCTGTCGCGGGCTTTGTTTTGTTCGAGCCGGAGGGCATGGATGTCGGCCCCGCCGCTTTCCGGTATGCTTGCCGTTTTGCCGTTTTCAATACGCTGAACCAAACTATGCACATCCATATCCTGGGCATTTGCGGCACCTTCATGGGGGGGATCGCCGCTATCGCCAAACAGGCCGGCCACAAGGTCACCGGCTGCGACGCCAATGTATACCCGCCGATGAGCACCCAGCTGGAAGCCATGGGCATCGAGCTGACCCAGGGCTTCGGCGCGGAGCAGGCCGACATCGGCGCGGACATCTTCGTGGTGGGCAATGTGGTGACGCGCGGCAAGCCGCTGATGGAGGAAATCCTCAATCGCAGGCTGCCTTATATCTCCGGCCCGCAGTGGCTGGCGGAAAACGTGCTCAAGGATTTATGGGTGCTGGCGGTGGCTGGCACTCACGGCAAAACCACCACCAGTTCGATGCTGGCTTGGATCTTGGAAGATGCCGGCCTGGCGCCGGGCTTCCTGATCGGCGGCATTCCGCAGAACTTTGGCGTGTCGGCGCGCCTGCCTGGCGCGCCGCGTCAGGACGCGGCGAGCGTCAGCCCCTTCTTTGTGATTGAGGCTGACGAATACGATACCGCCTTCTTCGACAAGCGCTCCAAATTCGTCCATTACCGGCCGCGCACCGCGGTGCTGAACAACCTGGAGTTTGACCACGCCGACATCTTCGCCGATCTGGCGGCGATAGAAACTCAGTTCCACCACCTGGTGCGCACCGTGCCGGGCCAGGGCCTGATCGTCAGCAATGGCCGGGAGGCGAGCTTGGATCGGGTGCTGGAGCGCGGCTGCTGGACGCCGGTGGAACGCTTTGGCGCGGACGCCGGCTGGCAGTTGGGCGCGCTGGAGGACAATGGCCATTTCGATGTGCTGCTCAACGGCCAGATTCAGGGGCGGGTGCGTTGGGATTTGATGGGCGAGCACAACCGTCTCAACGCCTTGGCGGCAATCGCCGCCGCTCGTCATGTCGGCGTGGCGGTGAGCCAGGCCATTGATGCATTGTCGCGCTTTCAAAACGTAAAGCGGCGGATGGAGGTGCGCGGCGTGGCGGCCGGAGTCACGGTGTACGACGATTTCGCCCATCATCCCACCGCCATCGCCACCACCCTGGCCGGCCTGCGCCACAAGGCAGGCGGGGCGCGCATCCTGGCGGTGCTGGAGCCGCGCTCCAACACCATGAAGCTGGGCACGATGAAGGCTGCGCTGCCGGCCTCTCTGGCCGATGCCGACCTGGTGTTCTGTTCCGCCGCCAATCTGGGGTGGAATCCCGGCGAGGCCTTGGCAGAGCTGGGCGACCGCGCGCAAACCTTCGATAATTTCGACGCGCTGCTGCAAGCGGTGGTGGCCGCGGCGCGCCCGGGCGACCATGTGCTGGTGATGAGTAACGGGGGCTTCGGCGGCATTCATCAGAAGCTGCTGGACCAACTGGCCATGCGCGGCTGAGCGACAAGCATCGACGCAAGAAAGGGGGCCGTTGGCCCCCTTTGTCTTTTACGACGCGGAGTTTATCGTAAACAGGTTCTTAGCCGCGCAGTTTGGCGGCAATGCCGGCCACGCGCTGGCCGTAGGCCTTGGCGGTGTCCAGATCGCCCTGCGGGATTTCGTCGACGCTGGCGTCGGACGGCGATTGCACCAGCAGGCCTACCGAGCCGCCCAGATTGTTGATGTCCTCGCGGCTGGCGTTCTTGGCGTTGCTGGGCAGCAAGCCCAGGCTGACCCACAGACCGCCGTGCTGAGAGGCCAGGGTTTGCAGATAAATCAGCGAAACCTGCTTGTCGCCGTTCAGGCTGGCGCTGTTGGTGAAGCCGCCGAACACCTTGTCCTGCCAGCCTCGTGTGAACCAGACTTTGGAGCTGGCGTCGGCGAATTTCTTGAACTGCCAGCTCGGGCTTCCCATATACGTGGGCGAGCCGAAAATGATGGCGTCGGCGCTGTTGAGCAGATCCCAGGCGCCGGCGGGCAGATTACCCTCGGCGTCAATGGCCAGCAATTGCGCACCTGCGCCTTCGGCGACATGCTGGGCCACTTGCTGGGTGTGACCGTAACCGGAGTGATATACAACGACGACTTTCGCCATGGCGAGCCTTTCATATTGCCGTGAATTAACAAAGGCCCGCAGCGAGGTGGGCCTTGTGCAAGTATTGGCGATGATGGCGAATTGAAAAAGCGTCGTCGGATAAATTAATTATTTAGTCGCATTAAACAATCTAGACGGCTTGACGCATTTTCGGTATCGCGAGCCGTGGGTTTGAATAGTAGCTTTTCGGCGCAGCGGCAGGTCAATAAAAACGCCCACGGCAAGGTGGGCGTTTTCTTGGTTTGAGCCGAGGCTTAGTGGAACTGCTCTTCCTCGGTGGAGCCGGTCAGCGCTGTGACGCTGGATTGGCCGCCCTGGATCACGGTGGTGACGTCGTCGAAGTAGCCGGTGCCCACTTCCTGTTGGTGGGATACGAAGGTGTAGCCGCGTTCGCGAGCGGCAAACTCCGGCTCCTGCACTTTTTCAACATAGGCGGACATGCCGCGTGCAACATAATCTTGCGCCAGGTCGTACATGTTGTACCACATGTTGTGAATGCCGGCCAAGGTAATGAACTGGTACTTATAGCCCATCGCACCCAGTTCGCGTTGGAATTTAGCGATGGTGGCGTCGTCCAGGTTCTTCTTCCAGTTGAAGGACGGCGAGCAGTTGTAGGCCAGCAGTTTGCCCGGATGCTTGGCGTGAACCGCTTCGGCGAACTTGCGTGCGAATTCCAAATCCGGTGTACCGGTTTCGCACCAGACCAGATCGGCGTAGTCGGCATAGGCGATGGCGCGGCTGATCGCCTGCTCCAAGCCTTTCTTGGTCTTGTAGAAGCCTTCGGCGGTGCGCTCGCCGGTCAGGAAGGGACGGTCGCGCTCGTCGCAGTCGCTGGTCAACAGATCGGCGGCTTCGGCGTCTGTGCGGGCGATCACCAGAGTGGGCACGCCGTAAACATCGGCGGCCAAGCGCGCGGCGATCAGTTTCTGCACGGCTTCCTGGGTCGGAACCAACACCTTGCCGCCCATGTGGCCGCATTTCTTCACCGAGGCCAATTGGTCTTCAAAGTGCACGCCGCCGGCGCCGGCGCGTATCATCGCCTTCATCAATTCATAGGCGTTCAGCACGCCGCCGAAACCGGCTTCGGCATCCGCCACGATGGGGGCGAAGTAGTCGATGAAGCCGGCGTCGCCTTGCGCCACGCCCTTGGAATGCTGGATTTCGTCAGCGCGGGTGAAGGCGTTGTTGATGCGCTCCACCACCTTGGGCACCGAGTCCACCGGATACAGCGACTGGTCCGGGTACATCGCGGAATATTCATTGTTGTCGGCGGCCACTTGCCAGCCGGACAGATAAATGGCTTTGACGCCGGCCTTGACCTGCTGCATGGCCTGACCGCCGGTCAGCGCGCCCAGACAGTTGATGTAAGGCTCGCTGTGGAGCAGGCCCCACAGTTTGTCCGCGCCGTTGCGCGCCAACGAGTACTCAATCTGCAGCGAGCCGCGCAGTCGTTCCACATCAGCGGCGCTGTAGCCGCGCTTGATGCCTTTCCAGCGGGGGTTTTCGTTCCAGTCTTTCTGGATGGCTGCAATGCGTTGTTCGCGAGTCGTCATGCTAAAGCCCTTCTCGATACGTTTCTGTGCGCGCCGGCAGGCGCCGGCGTCCTCATTAAGCGATCTGTTTCATCCGGTTTTTCCGGATTTTCTTGCGGCCGGCCCTCATGGAGCCGGCTCGGCATGCCCGCCGCTCAGACCCTGTGGATAGAGGGCCGCCCGGCAGTGCACTTGCGGGTGTGGCTCAATTATTAGCACAAAAAAAAACGCTTGTGTGCAGTGCAGCACAAAGAAAATTGTTGATTTTCAAAAGCTAACAGCAACTTTCCTAAAACGAATATTGCGGCTCGCTCAAGCGTTTGCTTTTAGAAAATAAAAGTCCGCAAACGCACATCCGCGTTTGGCAGCCTGGGCGCGGCGGTCTGAAGCGGTTCAGTCGTTTTCAGGACTTGAATTCCGCGATGAAGCCCCTACCTTGAGTCGGGACTATTCGTACCGCTGAATCCAAATCCGAGGAATTGCCATGCAGGACAAGCAAAACATCGCGGCAGACGCCGTGGACAATGACAATATCGACGCAACGGTGGCGGAGCAGGCCGTAGAGCAAGAACTGAGCGCAGAGCAGCGGATCGCCGCTCTGGATGCGGAAGTGGCCGAACTGAAGGACGCATTGCTGCGCGCCCGCGCCGATCTGGAAAATCAGCGCCGCCGCGCGCAGGAAGACGTCGCCGCCGCGCACAAGTACGCGATCACCAAGTTTGCCGGCGAGTTGGTGTCGGTGAAGGACTATCTGGAAATGGCCTTGCTGGATCAGAGCGGCCAGATCGACACCCTGAAGATGGGCGTGGACATGACGCTGAAACAGTTGATCTCCGCTTTCGACAAGGCGCAGATCAAGGACATCGCCCCTCAGGCGGGCGACAAGCTGGACCCGCATCAGCATCAGGCGATGAGCGCGGAAGAGGCCGACGCCGAGCCCAACACCATCGTGCGAGTGATGCAAAAAGGCTACCAGATCTCGGACCGCGTGCTGCGTCCGGCGATGGTGGTGGTGGCTAAGGCGAAAGCATAAAAAAGGGCGGCGTGCTCCTCTTGAAATAATGGGCATAGCCAATACCTATTGAGACAACAGGCGGTCGCTATCGAACAAATGGCCGCTGAAACGAATTAAGATAAAGGAACTTCGACATGGGTAAAATCATTGGCATCGACTTGGGCACCACCAACTCCTGCGTATCGGTAGTGGAAGGCGGCAACCCGAAAGTCATCGAGAACGCCGAAGGCGCTCGCACCACCCCGTCCATCATCGCTTACATGGACGACGGCGAAATCCTGGTCGGCGCGCCGGCCAAACGCCAGGCCGTGACCAATCCGCGCAATACCATCTACGCCGCCAAGCGCCTGATTGGCCGCCGCTTCGAAGATAAGGAAGTGCAGAAAGACATCGACCTGATGCCTTTTGAAATTCTGAAAGCCAAGAACGGCGACGCCTGGGTGAAAGTGCGCGACCAAGAACTGGCCCCGCCGCAAATCTCCGCCGAAGTACTGCGCAAGATGAAGAAGGCCGCTGAAGATTATCTGGGCGAGGAAGTGACCGAGGCGGTGATCACCGTGCCGGCTTACTTCAACGACAGCCAGCGCCAGGCCACCAAGGACGCCGGCCGCATCGCCGGTCTGGAAGTGAAGCGCATCATCAACGAACCGACCGCCGCGGCACTGGCTTTCGGCCTGTCCAAGCAGGAAGGCGACCGCAAGATCGCGGTGTATGACCTGGGCGGCGGTACTTTCGACGTGTCCATCATTGAAATCGCCGATGTGGACGGCGAGCACCAGTTTGAAGTGCTGTCGACCAACGGCGACACCTTCCTGGGCGGCGAAGACTTCGACCAGCGCGTGATCGACTACATCGTGACCGAGTTCAAGCGCGAACAGGGCGTGGACCTGAAGAACGACGTGATGGCGCTGCAGCGTTTAAAGGAAGCCGCGGAGAAAGCCAAGATCGAGCTGTCCAGCGCGACCCAGACCGAGGTGAACCTGCCTTACATCACCATGGACGCTACCGGCCCGAAACACTTGGCGATGAAGATTACCCGCGCCAAGTTCGAAAGCCTGGTTGAGGACTTGGTGGAGCGCTCCATCGAGCCGTGCCGCGTGGCGCTCAAGGATGCCGGCCTGTCGGTCAACGACATCTCCGACGTGATCCTGGTCGGCGGTCAGACCCGCATGCCCAAGGTGCAGGAAAAGGTTAAAGAGTTCTTTGGCAAGGAGCCGCGCAAGGACGTGAACCCGGACGAAGCCGTGGCTGTCGGCGCGGCGATCCAGGGTTCGGTACTGTCCGGCGACCGCAAGGACGTGCTGCTCTTGGACGTGACCCCGCTGTCGTTGGGCATTGAAACCCTGGGCGGCGTGATGACCAAGCTGATCCAGAAGAACACCACCATCCCGACCAAGGCGTCGCAGGTGTTCTCCACCGCCGACGACAACCAGACCGCGGTCACCATCCATGTGCTGCAAGGCGAGCGCGAGAAGGCTTCCGCCAACAAGAGCCTGGGTCAGTTTAACCTGGGCGATATTCCACCGGCGCCGCGCGGCATTCCGCAGATCGAAGTGGAGTTCAATATCGACGCCAACGGTATCCTGCATGTGTCGGCCAAGGACAAGGCTTCCGGCAAGCAGGCCAACATCACCATCCAGGCTTCTTCCGGCTTGTCCGAAGCCGAGATCCAGCAAATGGTGAAGGACGCCGAGGCCAACGCCGAGGAAGACAAGAAGCTGCACGAGCTGGTCACCGCGCGCAATCAGGCGGAAGGCCTGATCCACAGCGTGAAGAAATCTCTGGCCGAGCACGGCGACAAGATCGACGCTGCCGAGAAGGCCAAGATCGAAGACGCGGTGAAGGCGGCCGAGGAAGTGGCCAAGAGCGAAGACAAGGCCGCGATCGAAGCCAAGACCGAAGAACTGGCCAAGGCCAGCCAGAAGCTGGGCGAAATCATGTATGCCCAGGCTCAGCAGGCTGAAGCCGGCGCCCAGCAGGGCGGCGCGGACGCGCAGGCGGGCAAGCAGGAAGACGGCAACGTCGTCGACGCCGAGTTTGAAGAAGTGAAGAAAGACAAGGCTTAATCGCCAGCCGATGTCTTGACGCCTGATGACCGGGCCGGGCCCGCCGGAGTGTTCCGCGGCTCGGACCGGTCATTGGCGTATGGTGGCCGGCCGCGCAGGGGGCTTGCTTCCCGTGCAGGCTGAATTTTGAGAGAGACAGGAACATGTCCAAGAAAGATTACTACGATGTGTTGGGCGTCAATCGCGACGCCTCCGACGACGACATCAAAAAGGCTTACCGCAAGCTGGCGATGAAGTATCACCCGGATCGCAACCCGGACAGCAAGGAAGCGGAAGAGAAGTTCAAAGAGGTCAAGGAAGCCTACGAGGTTTTGTCTGACAGCCAGAAGCGAGGCGCGTACGACCAATTCGGCCACGCCGGGGTGGACCCGCAGGCTGGCGCTGGCGGCGGCGCGGGCTTCGGAGGCTTCGGCGATTTCGCAGATATCTTCAGCGACATCTTCGGCGGCGGACGCTCCGGCGGCGGCGGCGGGCGCTCCAACGTCTATCGCGGCGCGGACCTGCGCTACAACATGGAAATCTCGCTGGAAGAAGCCGCGCGCGGTTGCGAGAAGCAGATCCGCATCCCTTCGCATGAAGAGTGCGAAGTCTGCCACGGCAGCGGCGCCAAGCCCGGCACCCAGCCGAAGACCTGCACCACTTGCGGTGGCCACGGCCAGGTGCGGATGAGCCAGGGCTTTTTCTCCATCCAGCAAACCTGCCCAACCTGCCACGGCACCGGCAAGCAGATTTCCGATCCCTGCACCAGCTGCCACGGCGCGGGCCAGAAAAAGACCAACAAGACGCTGAACGTGAAGATTCCGCCCGGCGTGGACGAGGGCGATCGCATCCGCTTATCCGGCGAAGGGGAACCGGGCCAGAACGGCGGCCCGTCCGGCGATCTCTACGTGGTCACCCACATCAAGCCGCACCCGGTGTTCCAGCGTGACGGCATGGATCTGCATTGCGAGATGCCGATCTCCTTCTCCACCGCGGCGCTGGGCGGCGAAGTGGAAATCCCCACGCTGGACGGCATGGCCAAGGTCAAAATCGCGGCGGAAACCCAGAGCGGCCGAGTCTACCGCTTGCGCGGCAAAGGCGTGAAGGCGGTACGCGGCGCCGATTACGGCGACCTGCACTGCCATGTGGTGGTGGAAACCCCGGTCAAGCTGACCGATCGCCAGAAAGAGCTGCTGCGTGAATTCGACGCCATCAGCCAGGGCGATGTGGCGACTCATAACCCGCGTTCCAAGTCTTTCATGGACAAGCTGAAGGATTTCTTCGGCTAAAGGGATATCCGAGCGGCCCCCGCGGGCGTAGGCGCAAAACGGCAAGCGAGCGAGCTTGCCGTTTTTTTTGTTTCATCATTTTGTCTATTGGTCAAATGTTTTTGGGTAACTTGTTGTAATGAGCGTTTTTTTAAAATGAATTATCTGGAGGGTTCCGGTCTACGGCCTTATCTTGGAGGGGCTCCGGAACCCCGCTCCGGGGCGAGAACATAAAAATATCCGGGTGTCCGCCGTCAGGCGAAGCACACCCGGCTTCGCTCAAAGGAGAGTTTCATGGATGCATTCGTCAACGCCGTCAACGGCGTTATCTGGAGCCCGGCACTGATTTACCTGTGTCTGGGCGTGGGGCTTTACCTGTCTGTGCGTACGCGCTTCCTGCAGTTGCGCCACTTCAAGGAAATGCTGCGGCTGATGTTCAATACGGAGAGCACCTCCAGCGGCGTGTCCTCGTTTCAGGCGCTGGCGATGACCTTGGCCGGCCGCGTGGGCACCGGCAATATCGCCGGCGTGGCCACCGCAATTACTTTCGGCGGCCCGGGCGCCATCTTCTGGATGTGGATGGTGGCCTTTCTCGGCGCCAGCTCGGCCTTTGTCGAATCGACGTTGGGCCAAGTCTACAAGGAGAAAATAGACGGCCAGTACCGAGGCGGGCCGGCTTTCTACATCGAGAAAGGTCTGGGCATGAAGTGGTATGCCTGGCTGTTCGCCATCACCACCATTGTCGCCACCGGCGTGCTCTTGCCGGGGGTGCAGGCAAATTCCATCGCCGCCTCGCTGGATACCGCCTTCGGCATCGCGCCCACCGTCACCGCCGCGGTCCTGGCCATCATCCTGGGTTTCATTATCTTCGGCGGGGTCAAGCGCATCGCGCTGTTCGCCGGCGCGGTGGTGCCGTTCATGGCTCTGGGTTATATCATCGTCGCCTGCGTGATCATCGCGCTGAACATAGAGCAACTGCCCGGCGTGATAGCGTTGGTGCTGAAAAGCGCCTTTGGTTTTGAGGCCGGCTTCGGCGCCATTCTAGGCCTCGCCATCCAATGGGGGGTGAAGCGCGGCGTGTATTCCAACGAAGCCGGTCAGGGCACCGGCCCGCATGCCTCCAGCGCCGCTGCGGTGTCGCATCCGGCCAAACAGGGCCTGGTGCAGGCTTTCTCGGTCTATATCGACACCCTGTTCGTCTGTTCCGCCACTGCTTTCATGTTGCTGATCACCGGCCAATACAATGTGCAGGGCCCGGAAGGCCAGGCCATGTTCACCGGCATTGCCGGCGTGGCGGCGGGGCCTGGCTATGTGCAGATCGCGATGGAAAGCATCATGCCGGGCTTTGGTTCCATCTTCGTCGCGCTGGCGCTGTTCTTCTTCGCCTTTACCACCATCGTCGCCTACTACTACATCGCTGAAACCAATATCGCCTACATCAACCGCAAGATACAGCTGCCTTGGCTGAGCTTCGTGTTAAAGATCGCGCTGATGGCGGCCACGGTGTACGGCACGGTCAAAACCGCGGATCTGGCCTGGGGGCTGGGCGATATCGGCGTGGGCCTGATGGCCTGGCTCAACATCATCGCCATCATCCTCATGCAAAAACCAGCGCTGGCCTGTCTGCGCGATTACGAAGCGCAGAAGGCGCAGGGGCTGGACCCGGTGTTCCATCCGGAGAAACTGGGCATCGTCAACGCCGCTTATTGGGAAGGGCGACGCGCGGAGGACAATCTGGCCGCGGAATTGGCGGCGCAGGCTGCTCATGAGGAGGATGAGGGCAAGCTTGCTCCGCGTAAGAGCTGAGCCAAGTTGGACGCGGACAGCGCCGGTGTCCGGCGCTGTCCGCAGGCCGAGCGTGCAAAATTCAGAACACTCTGTTTTGCCGGCCGGCATCCACTGCGGGGCGGCGGCAACAGGCGTACAATGGCCGGGCTGATCCTTCTAATGGAATTGTCATGATTTTTGCCAATCGTTATTTTCCCGCCACTCGCATGCGTCGCATGCGCAAAGATGAATTCTCCCGTCGCCTGATGCGTGAAAACGTGCTGACCGCCAACGATCTGATCTATCCGGTATTTGTGATGGAGGGGCAGAACCGGGTGGTGGAAGTGCCGTCGATGCCGGGCGCGCCGCGCCAGACGCTGGACAAGCTGCTGCACACCGCCGAACAGGCGCTGGAATTGGGTATCCCGATGCTGTCGCTGTTTCCGGTGATCGAGTCCGGCAAGGACAATAGCGCGCAAGAGGCTTACAACCCGGAAGGCCTGGTGCCTACCGTGGTGCGCGAGCTGAAGAAACGTTTTCCCGAACTGGGTGTGATGACCGATGGCGCGTTGGATCCCTACACCATCCACGGTCAGGACGGCGTGATGGACGACAGCGGCTATGTGCTCAATGACGAAACCACCGAGATCCTGATCAAGCAAGGTCTCTGTCACGCCGAAGCCGGCGTGGACATGTTCGGCCCGTCCGACATGATGGATGGCCGCATCGGCGCGATCCGCGAGGCTTTCGAGGAGGAAGGCTTCATCCACACCAAGATCCTGGCGTATTCGGCCAAGTACGCGTCCGGCTTCTACGGTCCATTCCGCGATGCGCTGGGCTCGTCCGGTAATCTGGGCAAGGCCGACAAGAACAACTACCAAATGGATCCGGCCAATCTGGACGAAGCAATCCAGGAAGTGGCGCAGGACCTGGAGGAAGGCGCGGACGCGGTGATGATCAAGCCGGGTATGCCCTATCTGGACGTCATCCGCCGGGTCAAGGACACCTTCCGGGTGCCGACCTTTGCCTATCAAGTGTCTGGCGAATACGCGATGTTGAAGGCCGCGTTCCAGAACGGCTGGCTGAACGAGGAAAAATGCATGCTGGAAAGCCTGATCGCGTTCAAGCGGGCCGGCGCGGACGGGATCCTGACCTATTTCGCGCTGGATGCTGCGCGCTTGCTGCGTCAACGCTAAGCGCAGGCGGGCAAGACATCGCGCCCCGGCTCCAGCCGGGGCGTTTTGCATGGGAGCGGATATGGATTTGATGCATTCCACCCTGTTCTGGGTGATCATCGCCGCCGCGCCTGCTGTGACGGCGCTGGGCATTCTGATCAGGCTGGCCAGGCGGGAGCCGCCGCCGGAGCTGCCGCCCGGCGTCAAGCCGCTGGGCTGGGACGAGGAAGACAAGGACGACGATGCCGCGCCGCCGGCGGCGGGCGGCTAGTCGAAGCGCCAGCTGGCCATGGACAGATTGCCCATGCGCCAGTCGTCGTGCAGTTTGGAAGCCTTGGCGCCGCGGCCCCCGGCGCCCAGCGCAATCCATAGAGGGGCGATGTGCTCGTCGCTGGGGTGGTTATGGCGCGGATAGGGCGCTTGTTGCAGCCAGTCGGCCAGTGCATCCTGAGCGCCGCTCAGCAACTGCTGGTCCATCCAGTCGCGGAAGGCCAGCGCCCATGGCGCCGGTACCGAACCCTCCGGCGCCAGCGTGCGCAGATTGTGGGTGTAGCTGCCGGAGGCGACGATCAAGACGCCTTCGTCGCGCAGCGGACGCAGCGCTTCGCCTATGCGCATCAATTCAGCGGCCGGCGCCTGATGCGGCAGCGACAGATTGACGATGGGAATGTCCGCCTGCGGATACATCAACATCAGCGGGGTCCAGGCGCCGTGATCCAGGCCGCGTTGCTCGGTGCTTTGCGCCGGTAGTCCGGCGGCGGCGAACAATTCATGCAGGCGCGCGCAGAGCGGCGCATCGGTGCGCGCCGGGTAGCTCAGGCGGTACAAGTCCTCGGGGAAACCGTAGAAGTCGTGAATGGTTTCCGGACTTGGGTTGTGGTTGACCACTAGCCCGCGGGTTTCCCAGTGGGCGGAAACGATGACGATGGCGCGAGGGCGCGGCAGCGTCGTTCCCAGTTGGGCGATGAAGTGGCGGCTTGGGCTGTCTTCCAGCACCAGGGTGGGAGCGCCGTGCGAGATGAACAGCGCGGGTAGGCGAGTAGTCATGGCTGAAGCTTTCATTCT
Source organism: Chromobacterium haemolyticum (assembly GCF_009936155.1). Classification (NCBI taxonomy): domain Bacteria; kingdom Pseudomonadati; phylum Pseudomonadota; class Betaproteobacteria; order Neisseriales; family Chromobacteriaceae; genus Chromobacterium; species Chromobacterium haemolyticum. The sequence continues at coordinate 1,042,049 of NZ_AP019312.1, forward strand.
ATGGATGGCTTCAGCTTAATACACAGAAATTACCTGATAAACCGCTATTTATTGGCTTTATTGTTTACTATTTGGAAATAATAGAGTGCGCTGACGGCATTGCCGGCCGGGAAATGGCGGTAGGCGGCGGACTAATGCAAGCCGCCAAGCAGAATGGCGCAACCGGCGATGAAGATGATAAATCCCAGCAGTCGCCGCAGCGGGAGCTGGCCGGGTGGCTCGGCCTGCGTCTGCTGCTTCAGCTTTCTCAGTTGTTGTCGGTACATGGTCATCATGCGCTCCTTTTATTGAATGATAATCATTACTATTTAAATGTCAAAAAAACCTTCCCGCTTTTTGATCTTGGGCCTGTCGGCGTGTGGCTGTGCTTTCATTGCAGCCAGGCGAAGCTGGAGCACAGCTCAAGCCAGAGGTCTTGCCAGTTTGCAGCTTTCATCGCGGTCGTCCTTGTGGGAAGTGCCTCCAGTATCGGCGATGGCTAATTATTTGTTAAATTGATTGTTTGTTTCTAGATGTTAGCGCATGGCTATGCTGAGCGGCTTGAACTCGCGTAGAGCTATGGCCCCGGCGGCCTTGGGCGGCCGGGGCCGGGACGGACTTAATCCCAGGGGACTTCGGTGCCGACGTCGGAGCCGGCTTCGGCGGCGGCTGGCGCGTTGACCGCCTGCGGGGCGGCTGCGGCCGGGCTGGCCGCATCTTCCAGGCCGCCCAGGGCGGCAACCAGTGCGTCAACCAGCTCGCCCAGTTCTTCGCTCATCAAGGTGAAGGTGGCTTCGAACAGGCTTTCTCTATCGTCGCCGGCCTGGCTGGCTTCGTCCTGCAGCAAGTCCAGGAACTGCAGCCGCTTCAACTGCAGCATGTCGGTCAGCTGGAAGCGGATCTTTTCTTGCCAGATCAGGCCCACCCGGGTCACTTGCTTGCCGGTGGCGATGTGCTGGCGAATCTCGTCCGCGGTCAGGTCGATGCGCGCGCAACGCACCACCGCGCCGTTTTCGCTGCTGTCTTTCAGTTCGCAATCGGAATCCAGCTCAAAGCCGGCAGGCGCTTCGCCAGCCGCCAGCCAGTCCGTCATCGCGGTATGCGGCGCAATCTTGGTGCGAGGCAACGCGGCGGGGAAGGGCGGCAGCGCTTCGCGCAGCTTGGAGACCAGCGCCTCCGCCTTGCTGGCTGCGGCCGAGTCCACCATCAGCCAGCCGCGTCGGGTGTCCAGATAAGCGCTCATCCGGCTGCTGCGCACAAAGGCGCGCGGCAGCAGGTCGTCGGTGATCTGCTCTTTCAGCGCCAGCTTTTCCTTGCGGCCGACCTTGCGCAGTTCCTTGTCTTCGATCTCGGCGACCTTCAGGTCGACGAAGTCGCGGATCACCGACGAGGGCAGCACCTTGTCTTCGCGGCGCAGCGACACCATCTGGCAGCCGCGCACGGCGAAGACGGGAGCGTCCAGGTGACCAGCGGCGGAAACCCAGCCTTCGCTGAACCAGTCCAGTCCCATGCAGTGCTGGAATGGACGCTTTTCCAGCGCGGCGGAAAGCTGCTCGGTATTAGGGGAGTCGTCTTGATTCAAACGGTAAAAAGATAGTTGCCTAAACCACATATTTGTTCCATAATGCGCGTCCTCTGATGCCACAGATTGTACCGCAGCCAGCATGGTAGCGGGGTGGTTTTCAGATAAGCTTGCAGATGGTCGTCGGAGTGTAGCTTAGCCTGGTAGAGCGCTACGTTCGGGACGTAGAGGCCGGAGGTTCGAATCCTCTCACTCCGACCATATGAATAGAAAAAGCTTGTCAGAAAACATCAGATGTAGTAAATTTCTGCTCCTCGGCGCTTGGCGTCGAACGCAGTAAATCGGAGTGTAGCTTAGCCTGGTAGAGCGCTACGTTCGGGACGTAGAGGCCGGAGGTTCGAATCCTCTCACTCCGACCAGATTCAAAACCCTGAATTCAATTATTTGAATTCAGGGTTTTTGCATTAAAGCGCGGATAAATTAATTCGGATATTTGGAAACGCGCGCCGCCCCTTTTCAAATCGATGGAAACTGTTTATTATTACGCGCTCTGCTTCAGTGCGGAGTGACGTGCCGGTATAGCTCAGTTGGTAGAGCAGCGCATTCGTAATGCGAAGGTCGGGGGTTCGACTCCTCTTACCGGCACCACAATCCTCTTCTGAAACTGCAATGAGCCCGCTACCGCGGGCTTTTTGCATTTCCGGCGACCATCGCTGTTGGTTTCTTCATTCCCGCCTGTTTCATTTCCGTTGGTGCGCTTTGAAATTCCTGATACGGATGCCGTTGCGACGGCTGGTGATTGTATGTAAGTTATGATATAAGCATTTTATCGGTGGGCGTGCTGAATTTGCAGCTCTACTCGTGCCGCGGACGACTTGAGAATACGCCTGGGCTGAAATATATTGTGAACGTCTGTTATGACGAATGGACATGACGGTCTAGGCTGTCATCTAATGGAAAGCTACAGCAATTGTAGAGAGCGAACATGCTATCCAATTCCGTTGCTACTTTCAGCCTGTATTCGGATTTATATGCTCGGTTTCGTCCGGCTTATCCGGAGGCCTTGTATCAGTGGTTGTTGCCGCAGTGTCTCGAGCGCGAACGGGCCTGGGATTGCGCAACCGGCAACGGCCAGACCGCTGTGAGGTTGGGGGAGAGCTTCGCGCGGGTAGACGCCACCGACATCAGCTCCGCGCAACTGGGTCAGGCCGAGGCGCATAATCAGGTGTATTACCGGGAGTGTCCCGCCGAGGTCACGCCTTTCGACGACGCCGCTTTCGATCTGATCACGGTATCGCAGGCGCTGCATTGGTTTCACTTTCCGTCGTTTTGGCCGGAGGTGGGAAGAGTGCTCAAGCCGGGCGGAGTATTCGCCGCGTGGGGCTATCATCTATGCCGGGTTTCCCCCGAGGTGGACCGCGCCGCGTCGATTTTGATTTCCATCATCGAGCCGTTTTGGTCTAGTCGCTGCCAGATTTTGTGGGATGGCTACAGTACAGCGGGTTGCCCGCTGCCTACGCTTGAAGCGCCGGAGTTGGCGATTAGCTGCGATTGGACGCTGGAACAATATCTGGGCTTTCTAAACACGCTTTCCGCCAGCAAGCTGTGCAAGCAGACTTTAGGCGAGCATGTGCTGGACGATGCTTCCGGTCGCATCGCCCGTGCCTGGGGCGATGGCGGGCAAGCGCGTCAAGTGAGCATGCCGTTAAGCTTGCTGGTGGCGCGACGCCCAGTGTAAAGCCGTTCACGGTTATGCGAGCAAGCGGGAGACAAGGCGAAAACGGCTGAGAAAGCGGAGTGTACACACGGCACATAAGCATTTCTAAGGCGTTTTCAATGTCGTATCGCCGAGGCGCAGCAGATCGTAAACAGGTTCTTAGCGTCGCTTGTCGTATTCCGCCTGTAGATCGGACAGCAGGATGTTGAGCGCGTCCGACGAGCGCAGAAGCTCTATCAAGGACACGGCCAGCGAGCAGATCATGCACAGCAAGCTGATGCCGAAAGTCAGCTCCCCCCAGGCCTGCCAGCCGGTATAAACCTGAAACATCGCCACTGTGCACAAGAACAGGCTGGCGATGCCCAGGCACTGCATCCATTTGATCAAGGTGATGCGAGTGCGCAAATTGCCGATCTGGCGCAGGATTTTTGGATCCTGGCTGTCGCGGTACTCCTCGTACAGGTTGCGAATGATGCCGGCCAGGCCGAGAAAGCGGTTGGTATAGGCCAGCAGCAGCAAGGAGATGGCGGGAAACAGCAGGGCGGGCGTGGTCAGGGTCAGCGCGGAATGCATCAGGCGTTCTCATCAATCAGGACATCAATGCCGTTGTCGGTGGCGTCGAACAGTTCGATTACGTCCGGGTTTTTCATGCGGACGCAGCCGAGGGAACTGGGGGTGCCCCAGGGCACATGATCCCCGGCGCCGTGAATGTAAATGGCTCGATTATAGCTGTCTACCTCGCCGCCTTGGTTCTTTCCTGGTTCTTCACCGCACAGCCACAGGATACGGGTGAGGATCCAGTCCTTGTTCGGGTACTGGGCGTGTAGTTCCGACGTGTACTTCCAGGGCGTCACTTTACGGCGGAAAATAATGGTGTTGGCCTCTACGCCGGCGCCGATGCGCTCGCAGACTCGGTGCCAGCCGCGCGGTGTCTGGTAGCTGCCGCTGACTTCTCCCACGCCGTTGCGCGCGGTGGATACTTGATATTCGCGCTGCAGCAGCCCCCAGCCGTCGTAACGACGCAGGGTCTGGCTGCGCACGCCAACCAGAACCCAGGGCGCGCCGTAATGGCGAGGATTGGGATGGGTGTCCAGCAAGGGCGCGGCGGTTTGCTGGCTAGCGGCGAACGCAGCCGCCGCCAGCGGATCCATTGTCAGCGAGGCGTCGTCTTCCGTGTCCGCGGCGAAAGCGGACGCGCTCAAGAATAGGGCCAGCATCAGTCGCAGCATGGCATCAGCCTTTCCGACGGGTTTGGAAAAACGCCGTCAACGGTTGCGCGCAGGCATCCGCCTGTTGTTTGCCGAACACCGCGGCGTGATGATTGAGACGGCTGTCCGCGAAAACGTCCAGCACGCTGCCGGCTGCGCCGGTCTTGGCGTCGGGCGCGCCGTAAATCACGCGAGCGATGCGGGCGTGCATGATGGCGCCGCTGCACATCAGGCAAGGTTCCAGCGTCACGTATAGATCGCAGCCGTCCAGGCGGTAATTGCCCAACAGGCCGGCCGCGTCGCGCATGGCCATGATTTCGGCGTGGGCGCTGGGGTCGTGCCGGCCTATAGGTTGATTGTAGCCGCGTCCAATCACTTCGCCTTGCCGGACAACGACTGCGCCCACCGGGATTTCGCCTTCCAGGCCTGCTTGGGCGGCCAGTTCCAGGGCTTGGGTCAGATGGCGGGCGATTTCAGAGTCGGGCGGCGGAGCTGCCACGGGCGGGTGTGCGGCGAGCTGTCGCAGCAAGGCGTCTTTAGCCTCGTTCTCAAGCTGGCTCCAATGAATGCCGCGGCAGGCGGCTTCCAGCGCGAACAGCAGTTTGCGGGTGGCGGTGCGCCCGCGGCTTTTCAATTGCAAGAAAGCCAAGACGGGGCCCCGTTGCCGCAGGGTGTCGGCGTCGATAATGCCGATTTCGGCGAGCCAGGCGATGGCCGCGGGCGGCAGTGGGGGCGAGGTCAGCGGCGAGCTGATCGCGATGGTCTTGGCGGACGGGAGGGGTTTGTCTTGCATGATGTCGATTTTAGCGTAAAGAAATCCCTTTCACGGCCGATAGAATGTCATAACCATAGGTTTTTTCTTATATGCCCGTGATAAAGCCCTATTCCGCCTCCTATACGCCGTCCCAACCCAAGTCATCGGCCGGCCGCGCCGCGGCAGCTTATTTCGCCGAATCCGCGGCGGCCCAGGCGGCCTCCCCAACAGCTTCCTTGCCGGCCAGTCCGGCGCAACAGGCGCGTCAGCAGCTGCAATCTTCTTTGCAGCAAAGCTTGGGCAAATTCATGCAGCAACTGAAAGTGACTTTGCGGCCATTGCCCAAGCGTTCGCCCGAAGTGGATGGCATGCAAAAGGAGATGTTGAAGAAGAAGGTGGACATGCTGCTGAAGATGGCGCAGATGGCGGGCCGAGACAAGGCCAGTCTGAAAGCGCTGGCGGGGGAACTGGCCCGCGCGGTCAAGGAGTTGAAACAGTTAGTGGCCAGCATGACGCAAAATGCAGCCGATTCCATGATGTCGGTGAGCGTAGGCGGCGACGTGGAGGCGGCAAGCGCGGCCGCCTCGGATGCGGCCGTGCCCGAGCCGGCGGACGCCGGCGGAGACGCGTCCGGCGCCGCGGCCCAGGTTCAGGCTCAAGCCGCCGCGGTGGAGGATGAGACGCGGCAGGCTAAGGACCAGGCGGGGGAAGCGTCCTCGGCCGCCGGCGCGCGCGGCGACGCGGCTGCCGCCAACGGCGACAAGAACGCGGGGGTTGTGGCTCGCGACGATGGCGCCGCGCCGCGGACGGGGGGCGGTAATCCGCTTTCCGGCGGCAATCCGGTGGCGGGAGACCCGGTGATCCAGGACATCATGATGAAGCTGAAGCAGCTGCAAAACTGGCTCAAGCAGCAGACGCGCCAGCTGCAAGCGGATCAGGAATTCCGGAAGATGATCAGGGAGATGGACAAGGATATGGCCGGCATCGAGAAGATGCTGGCGACTGGAGAAATAGCGGAGAACGGAGAAATGGACGTTCAGGTCCACGTTGAGGCGGAGGCCGGCGCGGGCGTGAACGTCCAGGCTTGATCAGCGGCTGCGCCAGAGCCGGCGCCCCAGCTGCCACAGCGCCCATAGCCGCGCGCCGGTGCCAAGCCAGGATTGCAGTCGTCCGCCGGGCGGCAGCAGACTGCCGAGCGTGGCCAGAATTTTTCCGAGGCCGCGCTGCCGGCTCCAGGCCTTCAAACCTTCCCCGGCTGCGCCTAGAGGATGGCGCCGCAGAGTATTCAACTCCAGGCGCAGTTTGACTCTGAGCGCTTCACCCTTCATCACCAGCAACTGTTTCTTGATGGCGCGGTCCTTTGGGTTCACGGCGCGTCTCCTCCGCCCAGAGCCGCCCAGTCCTTGCGAACTTCTTCCAAGGTGGTGGCAAAGGCCGGTCCTTGGTCGCGAAGGCGTCGGCGCAAGCTGAAGCCTAGCCAGGCGCCGGCGCCGCAGAACGACAGTGCGCAGACGGCGAGGACCCAGGCGCGCAGAGTCGGCGGAGTCAGCGTCCAGACCAGCAGCAGTCCGGCCGTCAGGCCTACGGCGATGAGAATCAGCGCCAGCATGCCGGTGAACAGGCTGCCGATGATGTCGTCTTTCAGTTCCTGGGCTTCAAGCGACAGCAACTCCGCTCGGGTCAGCAGCAGGGAAGCCACCCCGCCGGCGAAGGAGCGCAGGCTGCCGGGACGGGGCAGGGATTGGCGTTGCGGCATGCCTTAGCGGCGGGAAACCAGCATGCCCAGCAGGAAGGCGACGCCAGCGGCGATACCGATCGATTTCCAAGGGTTTTCATGCACGTATTGATCTGTCGCCTTGGCGGCGACCTTGGCCTTGCCGACCACCACTTGTTCGGCATCCAGCAACTTGGCCTTGGCCACTTTCAGTTTTTCGCTGACGCGCTGGCGGATTTCCTTGCTTTTCTGGCTGCCGTCGTCCAGCGAGGCGTCGATCAGCTCTTCGGTGCTGACCAGAACCTGGCGCACGTCATCCAGTAATTGTTCTTTTTCCTTGGCGATTGCAGCGGCATTGGACATAAAGATCTCCTGGTGAAAATGAATGGGAACTCCGCGATGGCACGGCTCTCGCGGTGCAGCAATCAAGCTGGCTACCATCAACCTATCAGGCTGGGCCAGTGACGTCAAACACTGGATTTGACCGATTTCGACTGCGTCAAATCCGGCTATAGGCTGCGTTTTCCCAATGTGGAACGCTAGGCGCGCGGAAGCGGCTGGCCGCGAACAGGCCGACGCCGCCCATAGCTAGGCCGAACCAGGCGGAGACCCAGGGGCTCCAGGGTGCTGCGGCGATCAGCAGCAGCGGCGCGGCGCTGGCCCATAGCGAATAGGCGATGTTGTAGGTGACGGCGATGCCGGACACGCGGATATCCGCGGGGAACAGACTGATCATCGCCGAAGGCACCACGCCGACGATGCCGCAGCATAAGCCGGCGATGGCGTAGGCGACGCCGGGCCAGCGCCAGCCGCCGATCAGGCTGGCGTAGAGCAGGCCAATGCCCACGGGTAGCAACAGACTGTAGAGGATCAGGCTGTGCAAAGGGCCGACACGGTCTGTAACGCGGCCGGCGATCACGCAGCCGATGTTCAGAAACACGATGCCGAGGCTGCCTAGCGCGAAGGCATCCTTGGCCGACCAGGCGAAGTGTTGCTGCAGCAAGGTGGGTGTTACCACGACCGGGATTATTACAGCCGAGGTCAGTACGCAGGTCAGCAGCGCGGCCGGCAGCAGCGTGCTCCGGTGAGAGCGTAGCACTTCCAACAGCGGGTAGGCGCGTTCCTGTCGCTGAGAGCGCAGGGACAGGAATACCGGTGTTTCATTCAGCCAGCGGCGCAGCCAGACGCCGAACAGGCCCAGCGGGCCGCCGAGCAAGAACGGAATGCGCCAAGCGTAATCCTGCATTTGCTGCGGGCTGAAGATTTCGGCCAGCAGGGTGGCGGTGAGCGCGCCCAGCAGGTAGCCCATGGTCAGGCCGGCCTGCAGCAGGCCCAACGCGTAGCCGCGGTGGCGGGCCGGAGCGTGCTCGGCGACAAAAGTCCAGGCGCTGGGCACTTCGCCGCCCACCGCCGCGCCTTGCAGCAGCCGCAGGCATAAGAGCAGCAGCGGCGCGAGATAACCGATCTGGGCGTAGGTGGGCAGCAGGCCGATCAGCAGACAGGGGCCGGCCATCATCAGCATGCTTAGGCTGAACATCCGTTTGCGGCCCAAGCGGTCCGCAAAGTGGGCCATCAGCATGCCGCCCAGCGGGCGAGCCAGATAGCCGGTGGCGAAAATGCCGAAGGTTTGCAGCAAGCGCAGCCATTCCGGCATTTGCGGCGGGAAGAACAGGTGGCTGAGCGTGGCGGCGAAGAAGGCAAAGACGATGAAGTCGTAGATTTCGAGCGCGCCGCCCAATGCGGCCAGTCCCAGGGTGCGGTAGTCGGTGCGTGAAAGTGCGGCGGCAGGCGTGGAGATGGCGTTCATGAGGGTTCGGGGGCGACGGCGGAGGAGCGGCTGGGATCGGATTCAATGCGCGCCGACGGTGGCTAGTCGGGGGGCTCGGATCTGCTTAAGGCAATGCGAATATGGCGATATGGCAAACATGCCGCCAGTTTAGCGCGTGTTGGGAAATGTGGCGATAGTCAATTGCATTTTAACGGCATAAATTACACCGGGCATGGACAAGAAAAAACCCCGGCGCTGGGCCGGGGTTGATAGAAAGGCGCTTATTCCCACTCAATTGTTAATTGATGGGCTGTATTCTTTGCTGGTCAATGGTTATGGGTGGGTATGAAAATGGCTATACCGTCAAATATACCGTCGCCAAGGAAATGTACCTATCAATATGGCTTCGCCGGCTTGCCACCTATCACCTCATGATACCTCTCTTTTATCGCAGCCTGCAGCAATGGCACCTCCGCCATTTTCAGCTGACCGGGCAATCCAAGTCCGCGATACCTCTCCAGCAATCTATCCGTCTCACCGATCAGCATCAGCATCCACGTTGCCAGCTCCAGCTGCCGGTCATCCGCCGGAAACAGGTCGCCGGCCAGCGGCTCAACGCCGCGAAACGATGCGACGATCCGCGCGCCCTGGCCGAGTGTGAGGCTTTTGCTCCGGCCCAGGTGGTCGAACGCGGCCGCGGCGCGTTCAAGGATTTCTTCGGGTGGCATGCTGGAATCCGGTTGTGGCCAGATTCCAGCATAGCTACTGCACCGCGGCTTGCTGCTTCACCCACTCTTGCAGGCCACCCAGCTTGTCGGCCGTGCGCCGGCACACCTCGTAGTTGCCGATGACCGTTTGGAGTGCGTCGTTCTCGTTCGCGCCTTCATTCAGCATTTGCAGCTGCTCCGGAGGCGTCATGAGCTGAGCCGGAGGTGTCGGGAAGCTGGCCGATGGCGGCTGCATTGTGGAGCTGCACCCAGCCAGCAGGCAGAGTGCAGTAAGCAGGGTGGGTTTCCACATACTTGGTGACCTCTTTGTTTATGGTCCGGTAGACGATTTGGGTTTGCTGTGCAGTGGCGGTAGCCGAGGCGTCGACTCTGGCGCTGACAGCATCCTGTTTCGTCTTGGTGGCCAGCGCGGCCTGAGCTTGTTTAATCTGCGCCTGGGCTGTGTCACGCGCAGCAAGTACGGCGCGGTAATGCCAGCCAGCAGCAACCAGCCCAGCGGCCAGTAGCAGAGCGGCCAGCAGCTTCCAATTCCTCAAAATCCAAATCATCATTGCCCTCCTTGTGGCTGCGCTGGCGTGTCGGTCTTCGCCTTCAGCGCGACGCCGGCGCACAGCACAGTGAAGCCCGTCAGCATGCCGCCGAGTCCAGTTGCGAATGCCACATAGTCCAGCTCCCCGGTCTTAAGCACCGTGTGCACTGTGCCCCATATAAACGTGGGAATACCGCTGCCGGCCAGTGCCGCGCCAGCCACACGGAAAGGGCAATAGCTGGTGCCGTCGTTCTCGGTCAGGCAATCCTTGATGCACTTCGTCAGAGCAGTCAGCAGCATCACGCAGCCTCCTTTTGATTTGTGGTCGCATGCACTTGTTGCATCTCATCAGCCGCGAACACGAAGCCCGGCGCGCGCGGGAATGCCTGGAAGATGAACACGGGGAAGGTGAGGGCGTGGATACCGTGGTTACGGTGCCGGTGGAACTTGCTGTGCAGCACCAGCATGTTCTGCATGCTGTCCACGAACAGCTCTGGCTTGGCCGGGTCGAAGGCGTGCCAGTCGAAGCCACGGATCTCTGCCAGCTTGCACAGCGCCCACAGTAGGGAATCCGTGGCGGCGAAGGTCTTGCCAGTCGGCTGGTCGGTCTCCAGATCCAGCACCGGCAGCTGCGTAATCTCGCCAGTGGCCACGCCCTTGACTACGCGCCAGTCGACGCCACCGGTGAACGCCCACTCGATGGCCAGGTGGTGATATTCGGCGCCTTCGGTATGGCCACTGATCGCGCATGGCAACCGGGCGGCGTGGCCGGCCTTCTTCGTCGCCCTGAACGTCGCCGACTCGGTGCGCGGCGGATGATCTGGGTAGAACACATCCTCGATCAGTGTGTCGGTGTGCTCGTGCTCATTGGCCGGCGCGGCGATGCGACTGGCAAGGTCGATCATGCGCTGGTGCTGGGGCGATACGGCCGGCATCGTCTGCATGGCATCGCCGACGCATCGGCTGCATGCTTTTTCGATGTCTAGCCCGTGTCGGCATTTTTCCATGTACTGCTCCAGAAATAACGACGCCCGCGCGCGGCGGGCATTTAGTATCGATTGGGTTTAGGAGGGGATGGCGCGCAGCGCTGCGGCGTACAACGCTTTGCGCTCGGCAAGGCCATTAGTGCCGCCGTTCACGCGCCGCGTCACTGCGGTCATGTCGCCGGCGTCGGCCAGCTGGTTGCAGCCGTTGGCGTGCCACCAGTGCGCCGCTGACATGGCGGCATGGGCTGGCAGTTCCAGCAACTCTGGATGGCCAATCAGGTCAAGACCAAGAGCGGCGCCGGCGGCCGTGTAGCCGTCTTTGCCTGTTATCTGGATCAGCCCGCGTCCGCGATAGCGCCAGCCGTCGCCGCTTGCCGGCGCGCCATTGCCCATCCGAGATGCGTAGACGATGTTGGCGATGACCTGCGGCTTGCGCGCACACGCCGCTGCGGTTGTGGCCGTGAAGCGGTTCGGCCAAGTTGCCAGCAGGCCAGCCGCCGAGTAGTTGAGGTTTTCAACTACAGCGGAAAGCGCGCCGCTTTCAACACCGATAGTCGCCAGGAAGCAGGCCATTCGGTTGCGGGTGTTGATCTGGAACTTGTCGCAGGCCGCTTGTAGGTGCGGCAGCCACTGGGCTGCGCGCCCTACGGTGGCGCCGGTGCCGGCGGCGGCGATCGCGGTTGTCAGCTGCATGTCAGCCTCTTAAAAGTAAAAACCCGGCTCTGGGCCGGGCTTGTTGGTTGGCGTTGTGGAAAGGTCAGGCTGGAGGCGTCACGCCGTAATGGGCGGCGATGCCGCCGATTACTGCGGCGAGCGCTAACTCAAGGAGCTTGAACAGCACCTTTTTTGCGTCTTGGCCCTGCTCGGTCTGGCGCTCAACGATGATTGCGGCCAGGGTGTCATGCTTCTTCCACAGCGTGGCGATGCTGTCCTTATGGGCTGCAACATCCTTCTCTAGCAGACTGATTCGCTCATTGCTTTCGACCAGCTTCTCGTAGCTCTCAGCCATCCGCCTGATGTCATCAGCCATCTGCACAGAAGTTCGCTGAAAGCCCTGAAAACGCTCATCAAGCCTGGCTACTGTTACCTCAAGCGGTTCGGCGGCCGGGTGCGGCATGGTTTGCCCTTCTTGTTTGGCATGAAGAAGCCCGCGCGCGGCGGGCATAAAAATGAAGAGCCGCATGCGGCCCCGGACTTAATGTGTTACTCGACCTCTTGCGCGCATGCCGGCACAGCCGGCCAGGTAATCGATGCAGGGAAGCCCTTTTGCGCCGGAACATCTCGCAGTGCTTGGCGGTAGGTTTGCAACTCTTTGAACTGGTCTGCGCTAAGCGTAGTTGCGGTACCGATTTCCAACTGATCTCGGTGGCGCTGGACCAGCCATTGTGTATTCACAAGCAGCAGGTCTCGCTGCGTCCTCGACTTGTCGGAGAGCTGGGCAGTGGTCAGTGGCGGCGGATCAACAGACAGCGGCTTACCGTCCTCGCCGGCTCGTATCACCTTGCCGGCGGATTGCGCAGAAAGCAGGGCTGCATGCTCTTCGGTCGTGATTTCGACGGCGTCGGAAGGGATTGCCTCACCGTGAATGACAGGGTCGTAGAAACCGCCAGTAGATTTTGAGTAGTACATAGCTTTCCTCTTAATTTCCTATGGCGAAGTAGCGATAAAGATTTCCTGCCGATGCGCAGTACACCGTTACAGTAGATGTAGAAGCGAATGATGCACCGAAGGCAACTCTGCCGTTCCCGCTATCTGTCACGTAGACTTGGAGTCCCGCGTTCGGGAATGTGAGTGGCAATGTCAGCGTATCGGTTGAGGCAGTGGAGTTCCTAGACCCCCACTGAACAATCAAGCCATTTGGCAACTTCTGGTAGCCATTGCCGGCGAGCGACGAACCGAAGTCTGCATTCTGTGAAAGCCCGGCAGTAGAACTGATAACTTGCCACTGAGTCCCGGAGACTACAACGATTGTGCATGATTGCCCTGCATTAACGGCCAGAGATGATATGGAACCTGCCATAGACAGAGTTACCCCGGACCCAGCTGAAATGGTACCGGTCGAGGACGTTGAATACAGAGTGCATGCCGCTCCATTTATCAAACCTAGGCTTGACGGTGTTGGAAGCGTCAATGTGTAGTTACCAGAAAACGCGAGTGCGGTTCCAATATCTGATACAGATAGATTCCTAGATGCAGCTATTGTGCCGAAATTTGAGAAACTTCCGAGCGCCCGTTGCACAAACGCCGTCGTAGAAAACTTCAGGCCGTTATCGAACTGCGGCGCAGTGGTGCCGATGGCCAGTGCCAACTGTCCGAGCGCAACGGCATGCTGGCTCTGCGTCGCGTTTGCTACGATGATTGGATTGAATTGATACAGGCCAGATCCAGAAATGCACTCAAACTCGGAGCTACCACTAGAACGAATCAGCACGTCGCCGCCTGGCTGAATTGTGATCGAAGAATAAGTCGACGAGCCGATTCTCAAAACGTCGGGCCACGGCCAAGATGATGTTGCTAGATTGATGCTAACGGTTACAGCAGAAGTCCCTTCATTAAAAAAATGAAAAGATGTCTCTACTGGCAGAGTGTTTCCAACTGGTAGTTGTATTGTTCCTGATGAAGAGCCAAGCCATTGAACATCTGTGTTGTACGAAACAGCGCCCGATGTTAGGGCTGTGCCTGCGCTGTAACTGAGAAAAGTTCTTTTCAAGCCAGTAATGGACGAATTTAATTGCCCAAAATTTACGGCATGTCCACTTTGAGTGGCGTTCGGCACAGTCTGCGGCTGGGAAAATATATTCGGCAAGTTCAAACCAGCTGCATTTATCAGGCTGGTAGGAATGAACGGCGCATTCGCATATAGAGATATATTCGACGTTGTGATCTGCGCCTGTCCGTAAGCAACAGTGACCACGTACAGGCCTATATATCCCGAATCAGGTGCCGGTGTTTGCTGGCTGCCTGTTGCAGCAGCGATTCCTGCCTTGGCCTGAACCACTGCCACACCCTTGCGTGCGGTGTATTGTGTCTGACCAGTGTTGTCCGGGCCGCTCCACGGCTGCGATGGGTTTGAGCTGTTGTAGTAGGGCAATGCTACAGCATTGGCATCTTGGTCTTGGTATGTGGCCTGTACCAGGTAGTTGACAGAGTATCCACTTGTTCCAGGCGCGGTTAACGTAAGCAGTTGTGGGTCCAGCGCTATACCTTGCTTCAGAACCGCGTGTGTCGTGTCAGCCGCCAGAGAGCTGTAGGCGGTGGCATCAATGTTCGCCATACCGTAAATCTCGCCAGCAGCTACATTGACCTGCAACGATGCCGGCGCGGTAGGAGTGACGGCAAACCCGTTGGCTATTGTGCTGGTACCGAGGACCGCGGCAGAAAGCTTGGATAGCGCGATCATCATGTTTTTGTTGGTATTGAGGATGTCCGTCTCGAGCGGGATGGCCCCTGGGTAAACGATCTGGCGGTCCATGTAGGCTCCAAAAGAAAAGGGCCACAAAGTGGCCCTTGATTACGTGAATCGGTGAGTTTTTAGCCCAAAATGCGCATCCAGACTTGCGTACTGATAGGACGAACCGCCTCAACTGCCGCGAAAAGATCGGCATCGGTAACGGCTGCAAGTTGAGATAGAGAAGCGTAGTCGGCGCGAGAGCCTTGGTTATATCCTCCGACTGAAGATCCGTAGCCGGCGATGTATGGGAAGCCCTGGTTAAGAGGCCTATAGGCTGTCACGAAGGCTTGATAAGGCATGACTAGCGATCCGTAGCCACCGGCCATGCCGTAGCCGATTGACTGGCCGACGCCATAGGCGCCGGTGTCCGCCGGCCGCCTCGGTTCAAAGATGAGCGGCGTGCGACCAGTGATATCGGTCAGCACCTTGGTGATCGCGTAGCGCGTACCGCGCTCGCGCACCAGGTTAATCAGGATCCGGTTGCGGTAGCTCGCGTCGGAAGCGCCAGTTCCTCTCGGCAGGCTAGATCCAAAAAAGTCCATCGCGATCAGATCAAGCCATCCACCAGTTCCTGTTTTGATGCGGGTTTGCAGTTTTGCGAAAAGGTATAGTGAGAATGACCATGCTAGCGCTTGCGCTGCGCCCCACAGTAATGCATCAAGTACAGGGTTGTTATCGTTGAACCACGGCGGTAGTAGCGACTTAAGTCGCACGAACATATCCTGCTGGTCACCAGTTG
The DNA here is from genome assembly GCF_009936155.1 of Chromobacterium haemolyticum. Lineage (NCBI taxonomy): Bacteria > Pseudomonadati > Pseudomonadota > Betaproteobacteria > Neisseriales > Chromobacteriaceae > Chromobacterium > Chromobacterium haemolyticum. Next base: position 1,057,144 of record NZ_AP019312.1, read on the forward strand.
TCATATCAACTCACATTAATAGTCCCGGCCCTGATAACCTGCCGGCTAGTGGCGGATAAATCAGAGGTGCCGGCGTTTAGGGTGACGGACGAAACATTCTGCACATATGGACTCGCTCCATATGCCACGGCAGCCAGCTGTGTGAATGGCAGGAGTTGCCCAAGCGTCAGCCCTGCTATATATGTCTGCAGAGCGGTTGTGGCCAAGGCTACAACGGTAGGCTTTGAAACCGATGAATCGACGGTTAGCGTCATTGAGACGTTCGCGGTAACGATCTGAGGTCCAAACACGCCATATGTCACAGTGAATGGGCGGACTGCTTCAATTGCATTGGCAGCAGATGATAGGAATGTGCTTGAAGGGTTTCCGCTTCCGTCATCAATCACTGCTGTAAAATAGCCTACGACCGTTGCTCCGTTGATATCTTTGTTCTCGGTTAACGTGTAGCTAACACCTTGTTGCAGGCTCATAATCGCAGAACCTATTGCGGCCTTGGTGGATTTAGACAGAGATGCAATCCACAGGACAAAACGGCTTCTGAAGGCATCGTCCGACTCTTCATCAATCCCATTCACAAATGCGCCAGAGTTGTTTACGGTGTCTATCCCACTGATTGACCCAACAATCACGGTGATCGTGCCAACTTGAGCATTTCCAGCACTGCCAGCGGTATTTGCTGTGACAGGAACAGTAGCTGATGAAGTTCCAGATGGAACTAGATATCCGTTGAGATTGGCGTTATATAGCGCGTTGGTTGTATCTATGGTCACTGAGTACTGCTGCGATCCGTCAGATGACGCAACGACAGATCCGATAGAAATAAGGGCAGAGTTGGTTGCGGTAAACCTTGAAAATGTCACCACCCCAGTTGCCTGAACTGCGGACAGACGGTAAAAACTGAAGTCAGCCATCCAGCTATCAAGGTCGGCTCCAGAAGAGGTCGCAGCGCGTGTTGTGGCCAGCAGGTTCACAATCAACTGTTGGATCCACTGAACAACACTGGCGTTTGATTCGACTATCGCTCTTGTCAGGGCGCCAATCGAGAAATCGACCAATCCGGCTGCTCTAGCTTGAATGGCTGTGACCTGATCTCGAACCAGGGTAGAGAAGTCTTTTATATTCAGATCCATTTCAGCTCACATCGAAGTAGAGTGTGGTTGGCTCACCGCTGGGCGCGTCTGTGTACGCAATCCCAACGGCAAGCGTGCCGTCTGGGCTCGAAGACACAGTGATGGTTGGTGCAGGGTTTCTGGCTACGCATTCCTCTAGTGCCATCTGGCCTCGAATGAGGCCGACAATTTGCGGGATGTTGATGACTGCGCCAACAAACCGGCCAAGGCCAGCGCCATAGTCTGGGTGGAACAGATAGTCGCCCGGGTTGGTGAGTAGGCGCCTCAGAACCCTCTGTTTGCCTCGGTCTAGTCCATTAACCGGAGAAAGGTCTCCGGTTGGCGACAGCGCCAGGTCGTTGCCGATGAAGTGGTTTATGTCGTTCATTGCGCCACCCCAGTAATTCCGCCGCCGGTTTGCACTCCACCGTGCTTATGGCCTTTCAGGCTGATGCTGTCCGCCGTGACATCTCCGCCACTTACCACCATGTTGCCGTTCACAGAGGCACCAGATCCGCCAGAAATGGCCATGCCTCCTTGGCCGGTTATCTGCTGTGTGACTTGAAGTGTGTTATCCATCTGCACCGGGCCGACGAAGTGATGCTGTGCAGCCGTGTAGCTGATGGTAGCTGGCGCCACGACTTCAATTGATCCGTTGTTGTGGAACTTCAGGAGCGATCCGGAACTATGCTTGATCCAAATCTCGCCTGCTGGCGGACCGATAGGAGTGTTAACGTCGTTGAAGTGTCTTGACACCACTGACGCTAGCTGGAAGTCACCACCCTCAAACGAAACCGTCACCTCATCACCAAGTTGCGGTCCGACCGCAATGCCCCATCCGTTGCCAACTCCGGCGGCGTCCAGTTGAATCCATCCAGTAATGAATCCCTCCGGCTGTATTTCCACTTTCACCGCGTAGTTGCTTGGGTCGTAGCCCGATATGGTCCCTTTGCGATTCGGCGAGTTGCTGTCATCCATCTTGGCCTGCATGGCCTGGATCATTCGTTGGACGCTCATGGCAGTATCATCGAGTTAGGGTTATGGTTTTTGGCCGTCAGCGACATGGAATAGCCGCTATCAAAGCTGAATGAACGCCGCACGGAATCTACGAAGTACAGCTGATCAAATGGCGATGCCGTGCCTTCCACCCTGACTATGGTGCTGGGCATCAGGATGTTGTCACCAGGCAGTGAACAACTCATTCGCATCTCGTGATCGGTGATCTGCTTGTGGGTTTGCTGCGCCAGCTTCATCGCAGCGTCTCGCGTTAGCCCGCTGCGAACGATGCTATATACCTGCCGCTTGGCTGTTGCCTGCCCCGGCGTGATGCCCTTGGCCGTGTTCTGTGGATAGGAAACGGTGAATGCCTTTCCCTTTGTCCAACTGCGGATCTGTACGGTGACGCCTTTGGCAAGCGTAAGGTCGCGCTCAAATTTCAAATCGTCAGAGCAGTTGGCTTGCGCTGGGTGGCTTTGGTTTGGCTGCACCCAGCGGATCACATAGGTGCCGTCGAAGTTCATGCCGGCAGCGATCTGCTTTTCCAGTGCAGCTTTTGGCCCGTCTGTTTCTGCATGCGCGTCCGACTGCACTTTGCCGGCTTGTTGGTTCAGCGCCGCGGCTTGGTTGAGCAGGGAATCTGCTTGCGTCTTATTGCCAGCAGCGCGTGCTTTATCGCTTTGCGTCACCAGATCCATGGCCTGATTGTTCAGCGCCATGCTCTTGGACGCGGCCTGGTCGCGTTTCTTGTTGACTGCCTCAAGCTGTGACTTCAGTTGATTGATGTCCTTTGGCGTCGGCTTGGTTGTGGGCTCAAAGTGCAGATCGTTGCCCTTGACGTAGACCTGATAGCCTTCCACGCCGGCCAGGTAGGACAGCAAATCCCATTCGCTGCGCTCGTCCTTCATTTGGACGTGGTCGATCTTGTAGATCGTGCCTGCCAGTGTTTTGGTGGGCACGACCACCGGCCGAAGCCCGTGGCGTTTGGCTAATGTGGTCGCGATTTGGCTGGCGGTCTGGTTGGCAAACTTCTCAGCCGTCTTCACATCGATCAACTTGGCGGTGTAGTCCCTGCCTTCCACGCTTACGGTATAGCGGGCGGGGTTAAAGCTCCAGCGATCCACCCCGCCGATGATGAGAGTTTCCCAGTCGGTGGTCTGTTTGCTTAGAATGCCAACGCTGATCTGCACCTCGATGCTTGTTTGGTTCGCCCACCAGTTCAGCAGCCCCATACTCTTCGGCAAAGCCGATATCGCCAGTTCGGCAGAAAACGTGTCCGCGCTATAGAACGAGTTCGAATCCACCTCGAACGAGACAAACGGCACTTCAACCCCATTCAAAAGAAAACGCCCGACAATTTGCCTGGCGTTCGGGGTAATCACAGGGTTGTTCAGGTCCATTAGAGGCCTCGTGGTATCTTGATCTCTTGTATCCCAGTGACTTTGGGGTCAGTGACGCTATTGGCCGACGCGATTCCGGTCCATTTGGATTGATCACCATAGGCATCAGCCGCCAGGCGCTGCAAGCTCGTGTTGCTGGTCACAACGCTGGCTGTGCCGTTGGCGAGCGGGCCGGCCAGCACGTTCTTTTGCAGGCGACCTAGCACGGCTTGCATCTGGTAGAGCCCAGGCAACTGCGTGTAGGCCTCCACCTGGCGAAGTACGTTGGTTGCAGCCTTGGACACTGGGTTACCGGGGATAAGGCCGCCGAGGGTGGTGATGTCGGCGATGGCTGCATTCACCTGAGCTATCGTCGCGTTCACAATCTTCTGAGCAGCAATGATGGGCCGGATGATGGTTTGCACCGCCGATACCGTAGCGTTGGCGATGTCTTGCACCTGAGACACAGCGGTTTGCACCGCGGTTACCGCATCCGTCACGGCCTGGACGTTGATGATCGACGACAGACCTAGCGCCTCGCCAATATCGCTGTTTATCAGAGCATCAAGCGACCCCGTCAGTGCATCAAGCGCGCTCACGGCATCCTGCCTAGCGATGATTGTCAGCTCGATGGAGTAGGGGCGTCGGTAGGTGTGCTGGAAGTCTGACGAAAAGCCGGTAATCACCACGCTGAAAGAGTAATCCTCCAGCGTGAAAGTCACAGGCATGCCGGCGTCGCGCATGTCCTCAATGGCCTTGGTGCGGTCCGGCGCCGAAGTGCCGACCATCCAGCCTGTCCATGTCAGGTTGTCAAAGTCAGTGCCGAGGACATCAACCACGCGCTTGCCGCCGACCAGCTTGTGCACCGCGACCTGTTGCTTGGCGCCGATCTTGATCGACTCAGGAACCTCAAACCCTTGGAACTCGAAGCTACCCAGTGTCAGCCGGGTTGCGAACGGGTCGCCGCCTGGGGCGAAGCTGGGTAGGCTGTCGAGAATGCTCAATTTTTATCCTCTCGGGTAGAAGCCGCTTGGCATGGTGGGCAGCACGACGCTGCTTACCGCGTCGAAGCCGCGCATGCCTGTCATCGGCTTGGTGGCTTCGCGGGTTTGATGGATGGTCACAGACTCGCCAAGCACTTTCGAGTCGAGTTGTAGCTTTGTGTGAACTTGGACTGTCGTGCTCTGCTTCGGAGGCACCGGAACGGAGTGCCCGCGGCCTTCATTCGAGTAGCTGGCTTCTTTTCGATTCCACCTGTCTGCAAAGTCTAATCTGTTGAGCTTGGCGACGCCCGGCAGGAAAGCGTTGACCATGTCGATCAGGTTATTGAACGCCCATTGCCATTGATCCAGGAAGAAGCCGATAAAGCTCTTAAACCCTGATGTCAGTGCGGCCCATGCTGTTTTTGCAACGTTGCAAATACCGTCCCAAATCCCGGTGATATAAGGCCCAATAAATCCCCAAATCTCTTTAGCTTTCGCCTTGACAAAGTCCCAATTGCGATAGACCCAGACTGCCGCGGTGACGATCATCAAAATCCATCCGATGACTGGTATTGCGCGCAATCCAATCATGATAAGGTTTCCTATGAAGCCGATACCTTTCATGATGGCTCCTGTGACGCCTCCTCCACCAGATAGCACCGTGAATAGCAAGGCGAATCCTCGCCCGGCACCAGCAATCAGGTTTATCAGACCACCGCCGATTAGAAAGCCTGAGAAGTATGCCAGTCCTTCAGCAAACCTGCTTACTGACTCTTTGTTTTTGTCTATGTAATCTGATAGTTTAATGATTTTTGGGATGATTAACTCTAGAGCGTCTATTGCAATCGGCAACACTGCAATTCCAAGATTTATCATCAAGGAATTCCATTTTGCCTGCAAATCAGCGAACTTACTGTTGGGGTCTTTCTTGAATACATCAATGGTTTTTGAGACGTCCATCGCATTTTTTGTAAGATTTGCGTCCCGCATCAACTGCATAACTTGCGTTGACATAATAGATGCTTGGTTCGATGCAGTCCTGTTTGATATAAGATCGTTGGTCGCCTTTAGAATTCCTGCCTCGCTTGTTATGCCTTTCTTTGCCAATGCAGGAATAAAAGTTGTTCTGATCCATGTCGCTGGATCAGACTGAAGCAGGTCGGCATTTTTTACATCGCGCATCACAAGTGACTTTAATGCCTTACCGCCAACGGTGGCGTGTTTTTCCATAGCCAGGTGACCAAGACCAAATTCTTGCAACATGGCCATGGTTTTTTTCGGCGTGCGCCCGGCTACTAGGTTCTGGTACATAGACATCAAAGCTGTACCAGCTTTGGCCCCTCCCTGTTCTTGCAACAGCAGAGCCATGTTCAGAATGCCTTGATCTGAAAGCCCACGGAAGGCTGTTCCGCCCATTTGCGAGAACTGCTCCAGATCCCTAAATTTGATGAATCCACCAGATCCAGTCACCATCCTCTGCGCGAGGTTTAGGTTTCTCATGAACGTTTCTTCATCATGAGTGCCGCCGCGACGGTCAATGAACTTCATCAGTGCCCTAGTTGATCCCTCATCTATGTGACCAACCTTGCCGGCAAAAATGGCACTGTTTGCTGCGTTGAGTGATGCAATAGTAGGGACTAGCCGCTGTGCAATGTCGAAGCTACCAAAAAGTCCGACAGACTCAGACAGAGACTCCATCAGGTCTTTAGATGATACGCCGAGCACATTGGCGCTTCTGGCGAAGTGATCCGCCTGCTTGTTGATGCTCTCGCCAAGGTTCATCGTCTTGAACTTGGTAAAGGCCAGTTCATAGGACTTTGCGGCATCAATCGGCGCCTTGAACATATGCGCGATAGCCAGCCCGCCTGCAAGCATTGCCCCGCCAAGAGCCAGTTGCTTTCCTATGGATGCCATCCGGTCTTCTAGTTGCTTGGCGTCTTGACCGGCGCCTTGCAGGTGCTTTGAAAGCGCCATGACGCCGGCTGCCGCGTTACCTACCAGGCTGAGTTTGATCGCAACCGAGTATGCTGAGAATGCGTCGGACATATGCTATTATCCAGTGGTCATGTTTGTTGGCAGGGGATGCCATGCGACGATCACGAATTATTGATGCAGATTTTTATGTTGTTAGCAGCATTAATCGCAAGGATGGTGTCGCTCGTAGAATTTCGCGGGCATGGAATTGGCTTTGTGCATTCGCTTTTGCTGCTTTCGCCGTATTTATTTGCGGCTACTTGATTTATTTCATCGTTCATTTTTTGGTGTGGAGTTATTTATGAGCGACGTGCTATTTGCATCTGGTCTTTTCTGCATGGCTTTGTTTGTTTTTGCTGCATTTAAGCCAGAGCTTCTAAAAGACAAAAATGGTGTTGTACTCAGCAGAAAAATTACACTACCTTCTCTATTTATAGCCTTTGTTGTTTTGTCTTCGATTGCTGCCAACCTAGAGGTTTCAAAATCGCCGCCAGCACAGGAAAACACTCAAAAAGTTGATGTTGTCGCCAAGGTTGAGGCCAGCACCACCCAGGCAGCGACCATAGAAACTAAGGAAGTGTTAAAGATCAAACCAGAGCAAATCGTCACATTCCCCAACTCATCCATGGCTTGCTTGGATAAAGATGATCTATTTGATGTAATGTCTAACTTCATGAAAGGAGAGGTAACAAAAGGAAATAGCAAATTTATTAGCAATGACAACCCAAACGCCAGATGCATAATGCTTGACACGAAAATGAAATTCAAAGTGCTGTCTGTTGAGTACAAAACTGAAGAAGTAGGACTTCTGGAGATTGTTGGTGCAAAGTCTAAATCGTCTACTGGTGCTTGGACTCTGTCAATGACGGCCGAACCGGTAAACTGAGAACCACGCCGGAGCGTGGTTGTCTATTTCTATATTGTCAAATTGCAGCGAGTATTATTTCACTGACCTTTTTCGCGACCGATTCCTTTTTTGAGTCGCCGCCAATGAATTCGTTTTCTTTTATGATCCGAGAGATAGAACTAAGCGAGTAGCTGTAACTATCTGGCGTCAAACGCTTGGCAGTATCAATCAGTTGATGCGCAATCGCCTCTGCTTTTTCAGGATCTGAAAGTGCTAGGCACAGATCATCAAACAAAGAACTTATTGCAGGGTGGAAAAGCATGGCATACCCTAGTAAATAAACGATATACGAAATTAAAATTCACGCATTCGTCATTGCGTGCTAGTTGGCATCAATTGCAAGCTTTTATCATGTAAGCCATGCTTTCAGTCATTAATTCCCATCATACCCAAGTCCAGGCACGATGTTTTGGCCGCCTACCAGTCCAGATACTGCGGCGCGGCCAATCGTCCGCAGGATGAACTCCTTGTTGCGGAAGAGGGCAGGACCGAATACCGGGCGTGGCGGGATTTTGTTGGTCCCGAACTCGTGGTAGACCATCTTCTTGTCTTTGGCGCCGATGACTGCCTCGTGTCCGCGGACAACGTGTTCGATGGAATCGCGCATGTCGCCAGAGGCGAGAAGTGGGGAGTCCGCTGGATAACCTTTCTGAGCCTTCTGCTGTTCCGTCGAGTCGGCCAGCGGATCCCAGGCAGGGAAGGGACCAACGGCGGCTTGGTAAGTACCAATCTCCGCCTTGGCCGTCTCCTCGATGCGCTTGGCGCACTTCTCCAAGCCTTCATGCATGTGCTGATGGTGGGCGGCTGAGACGGCCGCCAGATGAAGTGCCAGCTCGCCCAGGCTACTAAACTCCATCTTTCTTCTCCTTGAACCGCATCGCTTCCCAGTCGAACTCATTTCCTTCGAACTCGGAAAACTTGATGCTCATGGCCATGCGCTCATGTTCCATCAATACGCCCACTTCAAACACGCGGTCGAATGGAACCCCGTTCTTCACCAGCCAGCAGCGGTTAGCGAAGTCGGGGTTCTGCGCTAGTTTTTTGCGGCGTTCCGTGTTGCGTCTTTTTCTTGTTCTTCGGCCGCCTCTTTCGCGGCATTGTACTTTTCAACCAGCCACTCGCCGATGGCGGCGATGCCTTCGTTGCCCAGCAGAGTCAGACGAGTTTCGATCTGATCCAGGTTTTTCGGCAGACCAAACGGCTCGTCGTCGACGAAGGCCACCATTGCGGCCGGCAGCGCGAAGCCGTTCATGTAGGCTGAGTTCGAGCTGACTTCGCCGCCTACGGCCATCACCAGGCGCGATTGCTGCAGCGGGTCGAGCTGACGCAGTTGGATGACCCGCCCCAGGCTGTCTGTGACGGATTCGAATTTTGGTTTCTGCTTCTGAACAACATCGGTGTTGGCGTCTTCTTCGGAGCGCACGGTAACTTTTGCCATGGTTTATATCCTCTCGTCTTGAGTCGTCAGTAGGCGCGGCGGTGGGGTGACGAAATCCCACACCCTGCCGGGCTGCCGCGCCAAAGGGTTTACACTTTCAGGCGCCGTTGGGCGGTAAAGCTGACCTGCATGCGGACGGTCTTGCCGCCCTCACGCTTGCCGGCGCTCTCCAGCTTCAATTGCACCTTGGTAAAGCGGTAGGTGGTGCGGCTGCCGTTGTTCTCCAACGTGGTGTCGGTGATGGTGGCCGCGGAGGGGAGTTGAGGGGCGCCGTTGTAGTAGTCCGATTCCCATCGGGCCCAGAAGTCTTCCAGGGTGGAGTCAGTGCGCTCCACCTCGAAAGTCCCTGACCAGCCCTTGGGAATCAGCATCTCGTCGGTTTGCCCATTAAGGGCGGTGACTTCAACGCTGTTTGTTTTCGGCTTGGCCTCGAAGTTGATGATCTTCGCCAGATTGATCGGTCCCCCGTACGGGTCCACGATATCGACGCTCGTGTCATTGCCGACTGTGTAGCCATTGATTGGCATGATGAGTCCTTACGCGCGGGGGTTATTGGAAACGACGACGCTGACGCTCTGTCCTGCTTCCAGGTTGATCAGGAAGTAGCGCACCACGGATAGGTACTTGACCTGCACGTCGGCTTGCATGTAACCAAGCGCAACGCGGCTGTCTGGGTTGTTTGCGGCATCCAGCTGAACCGAGAAAGACTTCCCGCCATTTGGGTTGCCGATCATTCCCTGATCCTCAAGGTTCTGTAGGAACGTCTCGATGGTGTTCTTGGTTGTTCTGCGAAGGTCGATGGTCTGCAACTGACCGACAACAAAACCGAATGAAGCGGCCAACGTCAGCGAGATGAAGTTGGTCATCCGCGTGTAGTTGTCGCCGTTGACGGTCGGGTTGCTGGAACAGTTCAGGCCGGAGCGATGGCCGTAGTAATTGCCGCCGGGGCAGGGATTGGTGATGACATCCAGCCGTGCGGAGTTGATTGCGCCGATCTCGGCCAGGCTGTACGGCTGCTGAGCCAGCGTGCGCTGTGTCGCCACGGCGGCGAGCAATTGCTTGTTCAGCGGCGATTGGTGCGGCGCCAGCGATGCAATCTTGGCTGCCGAGAAGGTCGCCGGCGCCATCATGCGTTGCTTCTGGTTGGGCTGGTCTTGCCAGTACACCCAGTCCCCAACCATCACTTTCAGTGCGTAGCTGTCAGAACCCGCTGTGTTAAGCGCGGTGGATACGGTGGTATACGAAGCGCCGGCGGCGCCTTGAGTGACCATGTAGCAACCTTCGGACAGCCCGAACGTGGTCATCGTCGGCCACTGCGTCGAGTCGGTCAGGTCGATCAGGTTGGCTACTTGTGCTCCGGTACCGCGCAGGGCGTACATGCCCTTGCGGTTGGGTCCGGTGGATCCGTCCTGACCAATAAGCGTCGCATCGGTGATGGTGGTTGTGCCGTCGGTCCCGCCGGTAAACGTTGCCGTTTGCGAAGCCGGCGGCGCGGCGCTGGAGCTGCCGATGGTGGCGATGACCAGTTGCGACGGTCCGCGCAGGCCGCTTTGGCCGTTGTTGACCGCGCTGACAATGGCTTGCCACAGGGCGGCGCCGGAGCCGGTGAGGTTGTCGAATACCTCCGGCTGCACGCCAGGCAACGTCACGGTCAGCTTGAAGCTGTTGACTGCAGTTCCTGCGCCCAGGACGGCGCTCAAAGAGTTGCCGAGGGATCCGGTGTAGTAGGCCGTCAGCGTGACGCCCGTAGCCGGAGTGCCGGCAGAGTCGACCAAAGTCGCCGTTGCCGCGGCGTCGGTGCCGTCTGTCACGCGCACTGCGCGGATGTTCGACGCACCAAGTTGGATCGAGATTGCGACTGCACTGGCCAGGTCATACTTGCGTACTTGCTGGGTGCCAAGCTTCAGCCGAGCATCATCGGGAGAGCCGATCAGCATCGGGCTGTTTACCGCGCCCCACGACGCCACGCCCACCAGTCCGAGAATGTCGGTTGCCACGCCGTTGATGTAGCGTGTCTTGGGCGGCACGATCTGGATGTACAGATCCGGGGCTTGAAGCGCCGCCGTGTTCAAATTGCCTGCCGGGTAGATGGGCATGGCTTCCTCCAATAAAAAAACCCGCCGAGTGGCGGGTTCTTGGTTTCTTGCTGGGTGTTAGCCGGCGGATGGTTGGCGCTTCAGGACGTAGGCTGCGGTTTCTCCGTTCAGGATCTCCGCAATCTTGGCCGCGTCTTTGATCACGTCGCCGATATCGAAATCGGCAAAGGCGTGCTTGACCACCAGCTCAAATGCCGGCGAATCTTTCTTGTCTGCCATGGCAGCCCTCAAAGGTTTTTGGTGAGAATGGTCTGGCCGCTTAGTTCGCTGACGACGCCAAGAACGGGCGCCACAACTTCAGTAGCTTGCTGAACACGCGTTGTTGCGAAATCGACGGTGTAGACGATGTCGCGCCGGTAGAGTCCGGCTTTTTGCGTTTGGTCGGTCTGGTTGCTGTGTGAATACCGCATGAAGCCGATCGATCCGTCCGAAAACGCCAGGTTGTACACGTCGGCGAGTGCGGTATCAATGAACTTGGCCACGGCGTCGCGGGCGGCTGGAGTAGGGGCCCACACCGATAATTGGAACTGCTTTTCTTGACGCCTGATCTCTCGCGCAATCTGGCCAAAGCCGCCAACGCGGGCGATGATGGCGTGCGCTCCGGTGATGGTCACCACGGGTCCACTGCTTGTGCTGTTCGGTATCATGGCCGAGAGCGCTGCTGCGATTCCGTTGATGGTGTCTGAAGGCTGGACGGTGTAGATGTAGTCCTGGCCGTCAACTTGAATCAGTACGTTTTGTGCGCTGGCTGTGCCTGCTATTGTCACCGCGTTTCCTGATACGGTCGCGGTGATCGTGTGCGCCGGCGCCTGTATCTGTCGCCAGCCTTCGCTGATGTGTCGAGTCGTGTTGCGCTCAGTGGCTAGTGGGTAGATGCTCAGATGCACCTTTCCAGCAAGCAAGTCAGCGTCCAAGACGTTTGGAACTGGCCATCCAGGATAGACTTTCACCGGATAGCCGCTTGGGCTGGGCTGCGCGGTGCCGGACGGATACAGCACCGCCGCGGACATGGCCGCCAATTGCGTAATAACGTCGGATTGGTCTGCCATGGTCACACCTGAGATTGCATTGCTGTGAGGCGCCAACCTAGGTCGGTGAGCTCAGCGCTTGAGATAACGTACCGGCGATTGAGATCGTCTGTAATGATGTCGCTCATGCGTAGAGTAACGCCATGCCACACCGGGACAAGCACGGTCCACCATGGGACTCGCAGGTCGCCGGGCAGCTTCACCTCGTTCATTTCGCCCTTTGTCCACTGCAGCACGCTTGCCGGCCAGCCTGTCATCAACGGCTGCTCTGTAGCGGATGTGTCTCCGCCGTATCCAACCTGACCGACGCCGGAATCCATCGTCGGCCGCAGCACCGTTATCGTGCGATTGCAGTCCACCATGAAGATGGGGAGCAATTGCTGTAGCGCAGCGACGAACAGCGTTCCCTCAATGCCGACGATGTAGTCACCAACTTGCAGCGCGGAGCCATCGGCAACGGCATACCACGTAGATTTGCCGTACATGTTGGGCCGCGAGTATTTCGGGTCGTTTGCGTTCAAGCTGACAGGCAAATCAGCCAATCGGTTGCCGGCGGCAAGCGGATTGCTGGCGCTGGACGGGCGGAAGTGCTGGTATGGCGTGCCGACTTTCTTCGCGGCCTTGGCATAGCCAGCCCACACTTTTGAATTGAGCTTTACGCCGTCCATGGTCAGCCCCTGGTGATGCGTGATCCACCGCTTCCCAGCGATGGACCGGGCGGGATGCCGATGAAGGCGCACATTCTGCGGCGCCACTGGTCAAAAAGAGCCGATTTGTCTTGAACTTCGCTCTTATTGTGGACCCATACGGCAGCGGCCTGGGTGTCGAGGTTATCGACAGACGCCACAATCGCCTGCTCAAGCGTCGCCAAGTTGGTCAAGTACACGTTGATCAGCGTGGATTGCTCGGTCGTGCTGAGGTTGTTCAGCCGCTCGTACAGCGTCTGCCAAACGCCAGGCGATACCCAGCCATAGGCGAAGTCTCTAGCGTTGTCGACTGGGGTGTTGGCCGTGAGCGGATAGCCTGCGTAGCGTCTTACATCCAGTTTTTGCTGATCCGTCAACATGGCCGCTCCGTTATTCTTGTTTCGTCCAGCCGCCGAGCTGGAAGTTGGCTACTTCGTCCGGGTGCACGGTTGCGCTGTGCGGCTCGGGGTAAACATCGGGATTGCGCACCATCTGCACGAACGCCACTTCTTGTGCGCCAACTTCTACACCCACGTCGTCCTGTTTTTGTTTCTGTGCTGCCATGTCTATCTCCAAAAATGGGCGGCCGGAGCCGCCCGGTCTTGTTAGCCAAGCAGCAGAGCGGTGTGCTCAGGCTTGATGTTGGCGCAGCCCCATGCAGCAGCCACCTCGTAACGAACGCGGCGGTATTGCAGATACATGGAGATTTCGAAGGCGATACCGGAAACCGGGTCTTCGATCAGCATGCGGTCTGCGGCCATGTCGCCTTCTTCCGGCAGGGCCGGAGCGCGGGTGGCCAGCACCAGAGCGGTGCGCGCGAACGCAAAGTTGGCGGTGAACGCGCTGTTCACGGTGACGGTTGCGCCGGTATTCACCGCGGCCATCAGGCCAGGCGCAGCGATTACCAGCGAGCCGCCCGACAGAGCAGTGGTCACCACGTACTTGAAGTTGCCGATGGTCAGCACGTCGCCGGCCAGGATGGTGCCGGTGCCGGTCTGTACGTTGATGGTGGTAGCGCCTTTGGCGTGGGAACCGTTGGTCACGTAGCTGGCGCCAGTGCCCGGGGTGTGGTAGGCCACGCCAGCGGATTCACGGAAGTTGAAGCCGTGGATGTTCAGCAGCAGACCTTGTTCACGCAGCGAGGTGGTGCCGGCTTCATTCGCCTTGGTCAACTGAGCCAGCGAGCGCATTTTTGCGCCGGCAGTGGTGTCGATCACACTTTGCAGGTCGGACAGCGGGGCGCCGTTGTCGGACAGGATCTTGCGAACCTGAGCCGGGTCGCTCAGATCGCTGGCGAACGGGGTTGTGCCCGCGGTGCCCCATGCGCGAGAGGCATAGACAGACAGGTTACCCAGATCCACTTCCATTTCGTTGGTCAGGGTACGCATCGCCTGGGCGATCTGGTTCACGCGGATGTTGCGATAGCCAGGGCCGGAGTTCACGCCTTTTTGCTCCTCACCGGTCCAACGGAACGGAACGGCGCGGGCTTTGGTGATGGTCAGTGGGTTGTTCAGTACGGTCTGATCACCGGTATCCGGCGGCAGTTGGCCGGGGGCGATGTCAGCAGCAGACTGCGATGTGGTGATGGGAACGCGGATGGCCTGGTTCAGCGCGGCGCGCTCGGCATTGGCGTCCAGTGTGACGGAGGGGATGAAGCCCACCATTTCACGAGACACAACGTCAAGAGCCTCGTACAGGTCAGGTACGAGGCTAGTCAGGGTGTTAGCCATTTATGGAATATCCAGATGAGTTGAGATGAGATGTGTTCTGGACATCCGTCCAGTTGCGCCGGCCCCATCCGAGGCGTGGCAGGTGGTGAATCAATCGGTCAGCGTTCCGCCGTTTTTGAAGAACTCGGATCGCGCCGATGCGTCCATGCTGTCGAATGCAGCACGGTTGATGGTCTTGCCGCGGGCGCCTTGGCCGCCGCCTTGCGATCCGCCGCCAGAGGAGCCTGTTCCCTTGAGGATGTAGTCGCGGTTCGGGTAGTGATCGACCAGCTGTTCCAGCGCCTCGTCGAACGAAGCAATCTCGCCCGGTCGCGAGCGGGAGAAGATCTTGTTGCCGGTGTGGTCGTAGGCCACGACCTTGTCACCCTCGACTTTGAATGCGTTGCCGAAGACAGCGCGCACCATGTCGGGAGGAGTGATCAGGTTTTCCTTGATGAAGCCTGAGCGCTCGAACTGGCCGCCGATTCGCTCGTTGAACAGGGTGGTTTGCAGGGTGTCGCGCTCTTGCGTGATGCGATTCAGCGTCTCCCCGTGTGCCTTTTCCTGTGCCTGAATGCGCTGCTCGTAGGCTTGAGCGGTTTGCTGCTTGATCTGCTCGACTTGGCCGGCATCCACCAAGCGCTTGTCGTCGATGTTTTTCAGCGTTTCCAGCGCTTTGAGCGCTGCGGCCGGGTCCGCGATGCCTTCGAAATTCTTCAGCGCGGCTTCGGCAGCTTCTTTGGCTTCGCGATGGCTCTTTGCCTCGGCGTTCAGTCGAGAGATGGTTTCCTTGGTGCCGACGGCATCAAACGCGATGTCCTTGCCCTGGTCGTCTACGAAAACCGGCTTGCCGTCTTGAACGTAAGCGAATCCTTGCTCGTTGAGCTTGAGTTTCATTGTGTGAATACCCTGTAATACGCGCTATCCAGCGCAGGCACCGCTTGCCATCCGGCTTGCGGCAAAAAGAAAGCCGCCATGTAGGCGGCTTGGGGACTCCGGGTCAGGCTGTCTGATCCGGCGATGGTGGAGACTTCTTGATCCGTGCTTTTTCGGCCTTCCACGTCAACATGTCGTTGACTAGGCCGCGGCGCTGAACCTCTTCGAACAAGGTTTCATCCGAAATCTTGCCTTCCTGGTTCATGTCCAGCAGGAATTGCAGCGTGGCTTCGGCTTGATTCGCTACGCCGAAGTCGCTGAAAATGTCGATCGAGCCTGAAGTCGGCTGTTTCATCCAGTCTGCCGTGAAGGAAAGCGCCTGGTCGGCGGCGCCCTCTACAGCTTGCACGATGCGTTGAAGTGCGCATGTCTGGGGCTCGTTGTCAGCCCGTGTCTGGGCTATCGTCATGCGGCCTGGCTTGACTACCAGCAGTTCTGCGCCGATCTGGCGCATCTGATCTTCAAGATCCTGGAGCGAGAGCCGTCCGGCCTCGATGGCGTCACCACTATGTTCAATGTACCGAGCATCGGATTTTTCATCGTTGCTTATAAGCGCAGAATGGGCGCCAATAACGATGTCTCCTTCACCAAAACAACGCAGAAACAGAAGCGGAACGCGCGCAACGTGCAGGATGGTTTGTTGGTCAGACTTCGATTGCCAGTGCTCGACATTGAGATAGGCCAGTTCGGCCAGCGGCGGCTTGGACTTGAAGTGCCCCTTGCGCTTGCCGTAGACGGGAACGAATGTAACGACTCCTGGCGTGTTTACGCCTTCTTCGTGCAACACCCATTCCTTTTCACGGGCGTTGGCAACCTGTATTTCGCGGTATGTGCGCCAGCGAGTTGGCTCGATCACTCGAACCTGCTCAATGGAAAGCTGGGAGAACTCGTCTTCTGGGTCTGGCTCGACAACAGACTCAACGAAACGCAACTGGCTGATGACTTGCTTGCCGTTGACGCGTTCAAATCTAACGTCTAGCAGACTATTCAGGTCTATCTTGACCCAGTACGGGCGCAGTCCGGCCTTCTTCTCATCGGCGCGCGACTTGACGCCGCTGGCTTGCGGGTATTCGACAAGGATGCCGCAGAAGCCATCAGATACTGCCGAATGCGTCACTTCATACAGGAAGTTGTGTAGGTTCGTGCCCTGCAGATCAATGTCGCCAAACAGCGCCTCGATGTCTTTCGGCACACCGTCCCAACTGACTGGCTTTGAGAATGGCTTGCCGCTGAGCACGTCGACAGTCCATTCAAATGCAGGGAAGAGGGTGGCGACACTCTTTCGAACCTTGTAATCCTGCTCGGCCTCACTGGGCCACTTTGGAAGGTATAGGGTGCCGGCTTCCCGCATGGCCTCGGTGCCGCCCATCAGGCACTTGATCATGGGGAGGCATTCGGCCATCTCGTCGATGAGTGCCGAGCGCTGTCGAACTGTGTTTTTTTGCGGCATGGCTGGTCCAAAAAGAAACCCGCCAGGTGGCGGTTACAGGCGCAGTGGGCGCTGAGAGGAAACAATCTTGACGATTGGCCACATGCGGACAATCGGGTAGGTGCCGGCGTCGTTAACGTGATCCACGCCGGACTTCTTGTCTGGCTCGCCGTTCTTGTCGTATGCCTGCTGCTCCAAGCCTTCTGTGAACTTGGGGCAATTACGGGTATTGACGCGCAGGCGCCGATTGCCTTCCCCGTTGAGCAGCATGGCGTTGGTGGCCAACACGCGATCCTTGACCGCCGGGTTTTGGCTGCCGACGTTAATCGTGAAGCCCGCTTGCTTAAGAATGCTGATGTCCGACTCGGACGCCGATTTGCTGCTTGTGTTCTGCCCAGAGGCGTCCGGATAGATCGTGATGGCGTGGCCGGCGGCTTTCCAGCGTTCAGCGATGATCTGCGCCATGGCTGGCGTATCGCGCACATCGGTCAGTTCGGCTACAGCGTGCGGATTGCCGTCTCGGATGACGTACACCACAGCGGCCATTTTCAGGACGTTGAAGTCCATGCCGATATGTAGCGCATCGCCAGGCGCTATTTCTTCGTCGGAGTGGTTCAGCTTGCGGTCGAAATTCGGATAAACAGACCCGCTGGTGAGGTTTACGAACTTGCCATCAATGTAAGCGTTGACCAGATTGGCTGGGTATGTGGCCCTTAGAGACGGGATATAGTCTCGTGGCAGGTTCTTGGCGTTGTCTCGGGTTGATGCATGAACGATGCCGTAGAACGCCTGCTGATCCGACCTATCAGCCAGTTCTTTGACGAACTTACGATAAACAAAATTGAAGCCTTCAGGCGTCGTCGTGACGTCAACCGTGTTTTCTTGTCTGGTTGGCCAGACTGTCGACATCCGAGCGATGATCTTTTTCCAAGCGGCGTCGGCTTTATCGATCTTCATGCAGTCGATCTCATCGACAAGGGCGTGGGCAATGTTGAAGCCGACAATGCGGCTAGGATGCTCCATGCTCTTGCAAACGATGACAGAAAGGCATTGCCCTTTCACATTGCGCAGGTACACGCGCTTTTTCGACTCGACGATATCGGCGAATAGCCCGAATGACTCTGCAACACCTGGCAGCGTGTCAAAGAAAATGTCGGTGATCTGCGGGTAGGACGGTGCGAAGTAACCCTGCGGTATGCCAGGATGTTCCAGTGCGTTAATGCACAGTCGCACGCATCCTACATATGTTTTGCCGCTCCGGTATCCGCCAACAAAAGCGCTGAACTTCTTCGGGTGGCTGATAAAGCGATGCTGTGGCCTATTCAGCGTCAGGGAGGCTTGCATCTTCCACCCCTATGATGATTTGTTTTGGCTCTGGCAGGCCTAGGTTGTTCGGGTCTTCCAGATCTTTGGCCGCCTTGGCGATTGCCAGACGTTTCGCCTCAACTTCCAGTTTATGCATTTCATCTATGCGCGCTTTGGACTCTGGCGACTCGTACATGCCAAGGATTTTAGTCACCTGCTCAAGCGCCTTGTCTCGGTCACGCAATAACAACTTCAGCCCGTCCTTGCCTTGATGGACGCCGTTATACAGTTCGCGAGCGGCGCCTTTCAGCCTGCGCGTATCATGGACGTGAATCTTGCCGCGGCCTTCCCCTTGGCACTCTGGACATTCTGGATGCGGTGCGCGGGTTGAGATGAAGCCAAATCCACCTGCGCAAGACGGCGAGTCATCGCCTTTCTCTCTGGCCTCGGACTGGGCTTGCTCGTATTCGGCCTCTGTCCATTGGTACTGATGGTCAATACCCCAGCAATGGCGGCAGCAGTCTCGGCGGTACTCAACCAGGTCATTTGCGTCTGCGGTTGCCAGCTCCCACCACTTCTTGAGAACCTTTTCCGGAGTGATGTTCAGTGAAGCTGCAAGCTCTTTGCGCCTGGCTTTAATGGCATTCTGGATGTCAGCATTTGTCATCAGCCGGGAAGCATTCCTGCGCGCTGCTGCCTCGCTGCATTTGCTGTAAGCCATCAGGTATGCTGATGTGGCATTTAGCTCTGCCTCGCCGAGATACTTCTCGACGAACAGCTTTTGTTTGTCCGTTAGCTCTCGTGCCATAGAGGCTATGCCTCCTCGGCGGGTTTATTGGGAAATAAGCACAGGCGGTTCGCGGGTGAGTTTCCAAGATGGCATGTGGTCATAAGTAAAGTCGACGGTATATGCAACAGCGCCAGATGGCCCCTTGCTCAAATCGACCATTGGCTTTTGCGGGCCAATTCCAGGCGTCACCACTACGGACAGTTCGCGTAGGAGCTTGGCGCATTCGTCCACCGTTCCATCGATAGTGGCCGTTACGCCGTTGTGCATGATGGTCATTTTCATGTCGTCGCCTTTTTCGAAACCCTGATCTCGTCAGGCGCCACCCACTCCTCGCGCCGCATGTTGTCGTGCCAGTAGCGAATGCGGATCTGGAAGCCGTTGACGTCAAACATCACGGCATCGACGCGGGCGCAGATGTCCTGGCCAATCACCTCTACGCGCTGGCCAACGTGGAAGCCTTGGAAGCTTTGGATGTCATTCATCTTGCCCCCCTTAGTCTGAAGGTCACTTGTCTGTCGCAGCCCGCATCGCAGCGATGTGCCGTTCGATAGAGCTGATGGCGTCTTCGAGCTGATGTCGGTTCCATGCGCGGTGGAGGCGCTGGGCGGCTTCGAGAAGGTCTTTCGAGTAGACCATGGCCGCGCGGATTTCCGGAGTTGGCGAAGGGGGTAGGGCGACGCGGCTTTTATGGACCGCCTCGCGCTCTTCATGAAATATGCTGAAAAATCCCATATCTCCCCCAAGTGGTATTATCCAAAACCGGTTTTTGCGGGTATAGCCCCGGTATTTTTCGCACTTAAGCCTGATTTTCTAATACCACTTGCTCAAGAAATGGCCAGACTATACAGGCGAACATCAGCCAAATCCGCAATGGCCGCAGCGATCCGACGCTTGACAACCTCTGCGCGGGTGTCGCTCACCTGGCTGCCGTAGTCGTTCAGGATGTTTTCGATCTGTCGCGCCATCTCATCAGGGCAGAATTGGACACAAGCTTTCAGGCCGACGATGTTGCCGGCGCGGATGGTGATTGCTTCGCTCAAGCTGCCACTCCCGTAGAGATCAGGTTTTGAGAAATCATGGTCTGGAAAGCGCCAACGCTGAATTCCGTTTTATAGAAGTCACCGAAGTAGCGGATCTTCACAGTCCGTGCGTCGCGGTTGTGATGGATGAACCATGCGTACTTGCCGGATGGCATGAGCAGGATCTGATAAGGCCGAAACGGTATCGCTTCGAACCGAACTTTTGCGTGTACCAGTTTCATAGTGGCCTCGTTGAATGGGTGCGGTTTTGCAGCCTCGGCTGCGGGAGAGCCGCTTCCCCGGGTTTGCAGCGATAGCCGATACTTGTGATTTACGGTGTCGTCGGCGGTCGTGCTGCGTGGGATGCCAGGATTTGAAGGAGCAGGGCGCTCACCTGGCTGACCGTGGGGGACGGTCTTTAAACTCTTGATTGAATTTCTCGACTCGGCGCTGTAGCTCTTTCTTGCCAGCGTTGGAGTGAACGTCAAAATAGACAGTCGGCCGGCGTCCTCGCGAGGTGTTTACCCAACGGATTTTCAGATAGCCAGCTTCAAGGCCAGGCTTGACCATCTTGGCCAACCTTTGCACCTCAGGATCGCTATATGGTCCAACAGGTAGCGCAGCTCATAAGCCGCACGCAGCAGCGCATTCCAGAGACGACGAAAAATAGCCATCTTGCTTCTGCTCCTGGTAGGTTTTCTGCTTGAAGTACTTCCGCGGGTTGCCGCACATCCAGCACGAGCATGGAGTGGGGGTGTTCACGACTTTGCTTGATTCTTGTGGACTCAGTTGTCGACCGAAGTGGCGACGGCGCTTCTTAACCAGGCGCTCGACGTGGTGCCGGCGCAAGGCGCGGGCCATGGGCTTGTTCATACGCTTCTCCCGGCCGCCAGTTGCGCGAATGCGCTTTGCTGCTGACGGCCTATCGTATGATCTGTGCCATGGTAATTCCTTTGGTGCTGGATGCAGGGATCGAACCCGCGGCCCGCTGTTTACAAAACAGCCGCTCTACCTACTGAGCTAATCCAGCGTGGAGCGGGCGACGAGAATTGAACTCGCGACAGTTTGCTTGGAAGGCAAATGCTCTACCGGCTGAGCTACGCCCGCAAAGTGGCGGAAGATAACTGAGTCGAACAGTCGGCGGTGCCGCCGGCCAGGCTTTCAAAACCTGTTTGCCTCCGTGGCGCTATCTTCCAAATGCAAAAAGCCCCACGTCGTAACGTAGGGCTTGTATTGGTGCCGGTGCTTTCCCGGCTGTCAGCGTATGTTGGTTATCGGGCCGTTATCGCCCGGTGGCAGAATCACGCTACTGCGCCTTAAAATCCCTTGCGCTCCAGAATATCCAGCCACGCACCGCGGAGCAGACAGTTGATGTGAACGCCTTCATGCTCGGCCAGCTTCTTCAGACGCTCTGCCATGGCGATGTCGATACGGATATTCATGACGGTCAGGCCCAAGGCGGCGTCTATCTTTGCCTCATGCTCTTTGGTGGCGATCTGGTAGTGTTCGTTCTTGACTTCATCTGGGATGAAGCACCCATCAAGCGGCACTTGCGGGGACTTGATCAAGTCAGAACTTGCACCAGCTATTGGCTCACCAAGATCAGCCAACTGTTTTCGCTCTTCAGGAGTAAGGGTCCGGATCCGGCTAAACACATGGTCCGCAGCTTCTCGCACGGAGTCGATGCGTTGCGTGTCTGTGAGGCTCTTAGCCATGCTTCCTCCGTGCTTGATGGTTGTTGGTGGCCTCGAATGGCACGAGCCTGAGGTTCCCATAATCCGCAGTGTGGCCACACCGCGATAGGGCTGATGCGTATTATCGCTCCGCATAATAGCTGAGCAGAGCATCATCTTGCTTCCACCAACACGGCTGTAAGCTGAAGCGGATTCAGGGCGCTATCAACTAGCCCACGGCCGCCACCCGGCCTTTTACAGCTCACATACGTGTTGGCCCTGGCTTTCCACCAGGTTGGCTTATATGTCGCCCACTGGGTAGCTGTTCCAGTTCAGGCCTATCTCCGCCGTACTGCCGAGGGGCTCGGTTTCCACGGAGCATGATGGTTGTTGGTGGCCGGAGGTGATCCCGGCGATGGCATTTCTATTCTACGGGTAGCAGCTTACCTGACTTCCCCCTTACCAGGGTTCCCACGGCCTTTCGGCTCACCGAGTCGTATCCATCTTGTAGTCTCAGCGCTCACCAATGCGCATTCACCAACATCGCAGCGGGCCGGATCTGCCCCGGCCATCCGCTACACATCACTTTATATCGGCGCCGATAATCCATGATGCTGGATATGTTCCCAGCGAGGTGCTTACCTAAACCCACCGTCGCCGCTGTGATGTTGGTACAAACCGTCCGGGCGCAACAAAGCTGCCATTCGGCAGCTTAATTACTCTCCGGTGAGGAGGTGACAGTTTGTACCTGCATAATACACGACTCAAATGCGCAGTTCAAGCATTTTTTGCCTTTTTCACGCGGTTCCAAGTCATTTGTATCAGTTTTGATACGGTGTTTTCGTATTCTGCGACGTTTATGCCAAGCTGACGGCATAGAACTTTCGGGCTGCTGGGCTGCCACTCGCCGGCCGCGTTCCGATATCCGCGGAAGTGGGCCAAAAGGATGGTCACATCACGCTGAGGAAAGCCGGCGATCACTGAGTTACCCACGAGCCGGCCATGGATAGCGCGTTCCACCAGCAGCGCGGCGCGCTCGTCGATCATGCTGCCACTGGATTTGGTGTAGCGACACAGGTCACAGGGGTTGGTCTTTTCAAAGCAGATCTCGCAACGGTTTGAACGATAGTTGCGGCCCTCGATGCCTGAGCGGCGGCTTGCCAGCCCGGTGCCGGAACGCTGCCAACGTCCCCAGTTCTCCATCATTTCGTGAGCCTCTACCGGCACCTTCAGCATTGCCAGGGCACGGAGTACACCCAGATCGATCATTGCGCTCATACACTTTCCCCTTTCACAGACCAAATTTTGCGATCAGTACCGCCTCGGCGCGGCCGTCGTCTTTTACCCGTGCAAAAAGTCCAGCTTTGGCTGGGAACAACTCGGCCGCGCGTGCCCGGCTTCCGTCTTTGCCATCTCGACGGGCGGCGCGCTTCTGCCATTGCTGAGGCGTTACGAATGAAACAGGAAGGCCAAGGCCAGCGCATACGCCTTCCACGATGCCGGCGCTCTTGCCAAAGTTGAACATGCTGGAAACCCCTTGGCCTGGCATCGCGCCGACCTTCTCGACAACCACATGGGCGTCAGGATACTGACGCATAATGTTGGCCAGCATGGCGGGCGACACGCTGCGTTTCGTTGTCTTTCCGCTCTTGAGCTCGACAACAGGCATGTCGTGCACTTCAACCAAGTTGTCGCCATCCAGCACCGCAATGGCTCCGCTTATCCCAGGGTCGATACCAAGTCTCATGCCGCATTCCTCCAGTCGGTTCTTTCTTGTCTTCCTACCTGGGCCCGGATCAACACGCCGCCGCCCGGGCGATGCAGTCCACGCTCCATACTGATCGCGTCGATACGTGAACCTTTGCCGATCACGCCAGCCAGCTTGATAGCGTCGATCACCGCGTCGATTACGTGAGCAATCTCCGCCGAAAACTCGGACGGCGGGTTAACGATGATCGACACACTGATCGAGCCTTCAAGCGCCGGCTTGTCACCGAAAGCCCGCGCCACCGACTGCCTGAACTCGCCGCGCTTAGCCTTGCTGATAGGCGGGAAGTGGGTGTACAGCGAATATCCATGGCTCATGCTGCCGCTCTCCATTTCCCGTTTTGAACGCTGATCAGGGTTCGTTTGCCGTTCTCGTACTGCACGCAGTGGGTGTGAGCCCAACTGGACAAGCCGGTGTTGTAGCCCATGCTCATGGAAGAGGAGGTGCCGACCTGATAGACGCCGTCTGCTATGCCAGGACTGTGGCTGTGGCCGATCACCAGCTTCGCGCCGGCCTTGGTCATGCCGTGCAAACTGCCGCGGGCGCCGTTGATGCCTTGATCGCCGTGCTGGCTGTACTCGACGCCATCCACCGAGAACGATTCGTCTCGCTTCAGGAAGTGGACCTTGCTGCTGTCCGGCAGGAGCTTGCGCACCCAATATTCCAGCGGGTCCAGGTCTTCGTTAGCGGCTATCGCGTTCAGCATGGCCAGCTTGGTTTCGTGATAAACGATGGCGTTCTGTACGTCGTTGGCGTTACGGTGGTCTTCCAGCCACTTGTAGATGTGCTCGTTGTGATTGGAGCCGGCGAGAACCACTTGGCTGGCACCGGATTCGTCAGCGATGCGGCCGATAAGCGCCACGGTTTCGCGGATCTCGGTAGCTACATCGTCGCCGGCCGATTTGCGGAGACGGAACTTGTCGAAGAAATCGTTGTGATGGCTGGCGCTCTGGAAGTCGAGAACGTCATGCAGCACGATGGTTTCTGGGCGTAGCCGGCTGGCTAGGCTGTCTTTGCCGAAAACGGTAGCTTCCAGCACGCCGCGGTCATGGCGGACACCGTGCAGATCGCCAAGGGTCAGCACCTTGGCGCGGTGGCTCAGCCGCTTCGCGTTGCTGGTGCTGTACTTCTGGTCCAGGTCGTAGAAGCTGCCGTCTTTACCGGCATTCAGGTGACGGAAGTGGGCGTTTGCGCCATCCCACTCAACGACAACGGCGCCTTGAACCTGATGGAACTCACCTTTCTTACCAGCTTTGCTCTGGCTGTAGACAGGCCGGGTGACGGCGCCAGTTGTCAGGACAAACTTGGACGACTTACCGATGCCAGTGGCCACGCTCTCCAGTGCAATCTTGGGATGGCCAAAAATGCCATGGCTCTCGCCGGACATCGTGTGCAAACCGGAAAGAGGGCGCACAGCAGTCGGCTGAGTCGGAACGTCTGCCAGCAGCATCACGCCCGGGCAGAGCTCAACACGGCCTGACTCCATGTAGCGTGAAATCTCAGGGGCGAACCACTCGTGCGGCTTTTCCAGATTGCTGGTTGGGTTACGGTAGGAGATCGGCACCACAATCAGCTTCGCACCGTTTTCGCGGCAGTACTGTTGCAAGCTCTTCAGAAACGGCGCATGGACCGGCGAGCCAGACACGGCGCAGGTGACGACAAACCGATTGCCGTCTACCTTGCGCGCCACGGTCGCGGCCTGGGCAACGCGATGGCGAAAGGTGCGGCCACAGTTGCAGCACATGTAGCGCTGGGCGGCTGCGGAGTGAACGCCGTGTTTCCCTTCGTGGTTGCAATTGGGGCAGGCTATGTTCACTTGTTATCTCCTTTGATCAGTTGGAAAAGCAGCCATAAAGCGAGTCCAGATAACCCCAAGTACATCGCAACAACCAGAACCCAAGCCAAGTTATCGCTCATGCCACACCCTTAATGATCAGCAAACCCTTTTCACGCAGCCGGCGCAGTGTGCGAACCATGCCGCGACGCATGTAGAAGTCCTTCTCGCCCGGCTGCCAGTTGTACGGCGTGCGGCCATCAAGCACCGCATGGCAGGCGTCACAACCGAATGCAGAGGAGATGTCGTCAGCCTTGCGCGCCATGCCGTGGCTTTCGTCAGGCAGATGGCACAGGACCGTCGTGTCCGTGCGGCCGTTGCAAACGCCGGCAATCTGAAGCGTGCATTCCTCGCCGGCGGCGCTGTCGCGAATTGCTTGACTGGTGATGCGCCCACTGTCGCGCCGGCCGGTGCCGGGAGTTGACCCAGGGCGCGGTACGATCTTGCTAGGCTTCACCATTTCGGATCACTCCACATAAGGAAGCCTCCGCCGTTGATCATGCCGTAGCCAAAAGTTGCCGTTCCAAAATCGTGATGGCTGTATCCGATAACTGCAATGACGATGCCCGCCATCTGGCAAACAAAACCAATCAAGAATTTGATCACCGCACATCCTCCCGACCAAGACGAGCGATAACCCGGCTCATGGCGTAGTTGTCGGCCTGCTCTTTGGTCAGCTTCTGCTGAAGCTCGCCGATTTGCTCATAAGCACGGTCAAGCCAGTGTCGTTGCGTTGCCAAGTATTCGGCCCGAACCTTGGCCATAGCACGGCGTCGGGCGTGTCGCATAGCCGGGGCGTTGAGGGTCAGCCATTCAGGATCATTCGCAATACCACGGATGGCCTCTGACAGAATTCCAACGGCCTTACCTCGCCAGATGCCAACTTCGCAGAAGCCTGTGTAGATGAAAAAAACTGCAGGGCCGCCCATCACTCGACCGACACTCAGCCGAGGCAGGCAGAAACCGAAATTTACGGTGATAGTCATGCTGCTTTCCCCCCAATCAACCGCGGATCGGCGCTAAACCGTACTCCGCGTTCCACGCCGAAGGCGTGGATCAATTCGATGAGTTCGTTCATTTGCTTGACGCTGAACTTGCTGGTGCGCTGGCCAAGTATCACGAAGCCGGTTCCGTCGATGTTTGGCACAACCTTGGACTTGGCCAGGCCAGCGGAGAGCAGATCCTTGAACTCTTCCGGCGACAGCTTGATGCCATGCCAGTCGGTCTGTTCGGCAAGCTCGTGCAAACGCACCCACATCAAGCTGTTGGCCTCGGCGCTGCGCTTACTCATCTTCTTGACGCTCAGTTGAACGGCTTCTTGCTCGCCATCCACTAGGGCCTTGACGGATTCCCATACGCGGACCATCTCGGTGCGCAGATCCTGGGGGCGTGCGATAACGAAGGTGTCGGTCATGCATTTCCCCCATCGTCTTCCCCCTTCTTGGCATCTATGCCAAGCCGATGTTGAAGAATGAGCAGCATTGCGACTTCAACACACGTATCGCAGATAGCTACGTTGTTACCAAGACGGCTTTCGCTGAAACCGACCACAGAATCAATCGCGCTGCTACCGCAAAAGTCGCAGTAAAGAACGTCTTCATTTCGAATTGTCATTTCACGCCTCCGACCAGCTCACCGCGAGTAGGAAATTCGCCGCCATGGGCTATATCAAGCGCGCGGTCATGGGAAACCACGGCACGCGTGCGCCAGAAAATGCACCGGCCACGTGCATACCCGGTATTGGAAACACGGGCGATGCCTTTCCACTCTTCAAAAGCACCGTAAGGCTCGGCGCTTACCCAGAAAGCCATGCAAACTTGGCCAAGAATTTGGAGAGCATTCATTGCTGAACCCCTTTCACCACGCCAACGGCCAGCAGCCACATGGGCGATCCAAGAATTGCCAGAACAATCAAGAGCACGACTAGAGACAGGAAGGTTTTCATCAGTCGAACCCTTTCGAAGCAGAGCGGCGAGTGGTAGAGAGATCTTCCAGGGCGGCCATGCGGTGAATTTCCTGCATGTCCGCGTTGCTCATCCGGCTGAACTGGCCCAGGAAAGTCAGGTAGTCGTTTCCAGGTTCGCCCATGCGTTGCTTGCTCGTGATAACCTCAACGACACCCTTGTATGGGCCAGAAGGGTTGTAATACTCATCGCGGTACAGGAACTGGATCACATCGGCTTCTTGCTCGATATCGCCAGATTCCCGCAAGTCCGACATCATTGGCCGCTTGTTGGGGCGCTGCTCCACCGCACGAGACAGCTGGGACAGCGCGATCACCGGCACCTGCAGCTCCTTGGCCAGGTTCTTCAAGCCGGAGGCAATGAGGCGGATTTCGTTCAGGCGGTTTTCGGCGCCGCGGACGGTCATCTTCTGCAGATAGTCGACAACGATCAGGGACAATCCATGCTTGCGCTTGAGCGCTTTGGCCTTGGCTTTCACTTGTGCGGGAGACAGTGCAGGACGGAAGTCGCAGAACAAGCGAGATTCGGTAGCCTTCTTCACGGCCAGCGGCAAACGCACCTCGAAGTCTTCTGCGGTCAAGTCGCCACTTTGCAGCGCGTTTAGTGAAATACCGCCAAAGTTGGCTTGTTGGCGCAGTCCCAACTGCAGCTTGCTCATTTCAAGCGACACGAACAGGGCGGGACCGACGTGATCAGAAACGTATTCCGCAATGTTCAGGGCGTAGACGGTTTTACCCATGCCAGGGCGGCCGGCCACAATCATCAGGTCGCCCGGTTTAAGCCCCAGCAGACGATGGTCGATATCGGTAAAGCCGGTGGGTGTACCGCCAAGTCCGCCGCCGCTCTCGTAGCGCTCTGTCACATAGTCCAGCGACTCTTTGCACAGGTCGGAGCCGGTGGCCAGGTCGTCCTCGCCGCATTCCGGTTGGATCTGCTCAATGGCCCGCAGTGTGGAGTCAATCAGCTCATCAACGTCCTCGGCCTCGTTCGCAGCCATTGCCAGGCGCTCGCCGGTAGCCAGCAAGCGCCGACGCACTGCGCGGTCAGCAACGATGCGGGCGTAGCGCATGATGTTTGCCGCGCTATGGGTGAACTGCGCAACGGTTGCCAGATGTGCGTAGCCGCCGATGCCGTCGAGCTCTTTGCGGCGCTCAAGCTGGTCAGCCACAGTCATCACGTCAGCGACACTGCGCGCTTGGCCGACAGATTCGATAGCCAGGAAGATCGTGCGGTTGATCGGGTCGTAGAAGTCCGCAGCGGTCAGAACCTCCTGCACATCGTCCAGCCGGCGCGGATCAATCAGCAGGCCGCTCAGAACGGACATCTCGCTTTCGGTGGAGTGTAGCTGGATCATGCAGCTTTCTCCTCATGACGGCGTTCAGCGAAACGGCCTTGCGTGGTCAGAATGGCTTTACCCTCAGCGTCCAGCGCCCACAACCGGAACCAGTTGCCGCGGACAGCGTTGCGGAAGGTCTGGCGCCAGTCGGTGTAGCGCTTCGAGCTGCGGCCGCCGTTGACGTACTGGTCCTTGAACTCTGCCCAGCACAACCGCAGGAACTCAATCGGAATGCCAACCTGATCGGCGTACTCAAAAATCGAATCGTCTTCAGGAACCGGCTTCTCGCCAGCAGCCTTGATGTTCTGCAGCCAAGTCTTCAAACAAACAGCCGAGGAGGTGGCGCGCGTTTTACGCGTGCTCTCTCTTTTGTGTTCTTGGGAGTGTTCTAAGGGAGTGTTAGGGTGCAGCTCCTGCACCACCCCTGGTGCAGCCTGTTCACCACCCTGGTGCAGCTCCTGCACCACCCCTGGTGCAGTTCCTGCACCACCTACCCACGATATTTCGTATTCGTTAGTGTCATTGGTTACGACAAAACCGTCGCCAGACTTAGCGGCTTTGTGACGAGTTTTTTTGGTGATGAACCCGCGTTCGACAGCAAGCTTTATGGCATCGATTACAGTGCGACGAGACAGGCTAGTATCTGCCGCAATCGTGTTGTAGCTGGGCCATGCGCCTTGGCCAAATTGGTTCATCCGCGCACCAACAGCAATCAGCACCAACTTGGTATTTGCCGGCAAGTCAGAAGAAAATACGGCGGCTTGCCAAGTGAAATGGTTTTTGTTGCTCATGCGGCAAGACCTTGGTTTCTCTCCATCGCTGCCACAACGTCAGCAGGACGGCTGTTGATTTCGTTGCTGAGCACCAACCAGTAGCGGTGGGCCCAGTCCAGGCGTTTGGCGTTCCACGCGCGCTGCATGCGATTGCTCAGCCAAGCCACGCGCTGCATGTGGAGATGAAGGTCAAAGTCGCTCATGCCGCTTTCCTTTGCACCATGTAGACGACTTCGCGGCCCACATCGCGGCGGGTGATGGCGCCATCGTCGGCCAGCTGGGAAGCGTTGGCAGAAGCGCATTCGAAGGTGATGCCCAGTGCACGGCCAATTTCAGAGATGCTGTAGCCGGCCCGGTGCTGTGCGAGCAGATCCAGGATCTTGTTCATCAGCGGGCGAGAGATCAGCGCCTGGTGGCGGGTCTTGATCACCTCATTGTCCTGCCACATTTCCAGCACCACTTTGTGCGGGCGGAAGTTGGCGCGATCCCAGGCCTCGTCAGCCGGCATTTCGGACGGGATGTCTACGTTGAAAGTCTGAGTAAAGTCGGTCATAATGACTCCTAGTGTTGTTGCAACCCCCGGGAGCCGTTGGAGCGGCGATGATCGGGGGTTTTGCTTTTCCAGCCTGCCGCTGGCGGCTAACTGCTCTTGATTTCCACCATCCGGCCACCTTTGCCTGGCACTTTGTAAGCGCTCAGCTTGCAGCCGCTATACCCTTGCTTGAACACAACCACTACTGCCGGAAACGGCGCTTTGTGGTTGCCTCCGTCAAACCTCAGCCTCTTGTCGAGAACCCGTACTTCCGAGGCTTTCATCACTACCCGGTGCCACCATCTCGTATCCGTTCTTGCCGGGACCAGACACACAACCAGGGCGCCGTCTAAGCTGCTGCGGTAAGCCTTAGCCATCCACAGCTTGATCTCATGTCCGAAGGGCGGATTCATCCAGACCACTTCGCCGGCCCAGTTCTGGGCCAATCCGTCATCAACCTTCGTGTAAAACTTGGTGCACTTCGCGTTTTTTGCTGTAGCGCACACATCAATCGTGAAACCGAATTCCGCGTTGAGTTGGTCAAACAGGGCCTGCGGAGTGGGCCATTCGTAATCACCGGTACTGAAGTGCACGCTGTCGTTGGTCATTCAGGGCTTTCAACCAGTCGGATAGAGCGCCGACCATGTCAGTCAGGACGTTGATGGCATCGTCGTGACCAACGATGTCGCGGAGTAGCTTCTGTTCGTCAGATGGCTTGACGCGGCCAGACAGACGGTCCGCAATCAGCTTTTTCAGAAGTAGGGTGTCGGTGCTGTCTCCAGATGAGGCTTCATCTGCAGAGATATTCAGACCGCGGCACGCTGCCATCTGAATCAGAATCTCCAGATCACCCGAGTGGTCGAAGATCATTTCAAGGTCATCAACGGTAAAACTCCGGTCACCTTTGCTATTGCAGCAAGCACGGACGTGGCCCTCTGTCTTGCCGATCCACCCAGCAACGACTTCAGGACCGCCGGCGCGGCGGACTGTCTGAAGTATTGCTAGATCTAATGACGTTGTCATAGTGATCCTTTTCATGAAGAAAGATCGTTTTTTATTCGCTTGGGTTATTCGATACTTCGTCTGCAGCACACCAGTCACAGAAGGTGACTTTTCCATTGGTTCCACGATGTATTCGATTTGCCATGGGAAAGGATGGGCGGCGATGATTCCCAGCCAGTTGGTACAGATAGCCAACTGAGGTCAGGCATTCATCTGCTAGCTTCTCTCTTTCCTGCGGAGAGATCGTGCGGAGGTAGTCATGCAGCTTCATACAAGAAACTTTAGCAGTAAGCAAAACATTTCGCAAGCGAAACGCACATTGTTTAGCGGTGTGTTTATTTCGCCATTAGCTAAATTTTCTTACCATGAACCCATGGACTTGGATGTTTTTGCTATCCGTAGACTGAACCTGGAAAAGCTGCTTGCCGGTAGGGGAGCTGCGGCGAGAATCGCCGCAAACACTGGGTCGTCTGCCTCGTATATTTCAACCCTGAAATCCGCCGACAGGCGGATGGGGGACGATATCGCCAGACGTATCGAGGACTCGGAGCGGCTGCCTCATGGTTGGCTAGACCAAATTCACTCTGACTCTGATGAGGAAGAGACGGTTATAGTGGCCGGCTCTATAGATGAGCTTGTCCAACAGATGGGCAAGTTAGAGACTGAAGAACTTCACAAGGTCATTGCACGCGCACTAGATCTGCATGCAAAGAAAAAATCTTAAGGGGCCATCGGGCCCCTTACGGTTACTGACTCATCACACGCATTAGCAGGGTGGTGTCCCCCTTCTTGCGTACCTCAATTTCTCCTGTTTTGAACAACATAACTGTTAGCCTAGCGATTTCATCGTCATCTTCAGGATCTTCCCTGAAATGATGGCAGTCTTTGCGATGGATACAGGGTTTGTTTACAGGTTTCTCGCAGTAAGCCATCGTTCTCTCCTCGTCAAGTCGGGCATTGTCTGTCGCTGACTGTCTTCTGTCAGTCATGTTCTGTGGTTATGCGACTATTGTCCGGCTGAAATGCGTCAGCGTCACTAGCGTTTTCGTCAGTAGACAGAAAAAAACTGTACTGATGCGAAAATCTTTATTGTTAATGTGTTGTTTAAAACGCATTACATTTCGCCATTACCGATCCTGTACATCAACTGTTCCATAGTGGCGCATCCGAACTCGATCTTAAGCTGATCAAGGCTGTATCGAACGGTGCTGAGAGGCATGCTTAAATGTGATGCGATCTCTTTTTGTGTAAGCCCGTGCTTAATAATGCAGTGTATTATGGAACGCTGATTGTTTGTCATTTTCGCTAAAAGTCGCTCTGACGCGAAAACTCGGTAGGCTACGTGAGAGAGTTCAGGCAGGACCATGGACAGCGTTTCGCGCAGCACCGGGCAGTCTTCTACCTGCTGGCCGATTAGCGACATGAAGATGCGGCAGTCACCGATTTTGTTGATGAAAGTGAGGCCGTGCGTCATCTTGAAACGCCGGCAGTCTTCGATGTATGACTGCACTGTGCGAGTGGGGGTCGGAGGATTGAGCCACTGGCTCCAGATGATGGGCTCGCCGGCCGGCGCCAGCGCCACGGGGTCGATTAGATGGTATTTGTACTCTGCGTAGCGGAGGAGCCAAGCTTCTGGCCAGCCGCGGTTCACGACCATCGCAGACTGCAGATCGTCATCTCCACAGAATCCAACAAGTATGGCCGGCGCTTCGGCAACAGCGCTGATCACAGCAAGCGCGGCCTCGATGTCTTCACGCGAGCGGGCCTTGAGCAACATGCTTTGGAAGGCGGTGGTCTGGTATACGCTTACTGCTGTTTTTGTTGTGAGCAGCCTTGTAACCTCAGGCAGCCTGGTGATGAATTCCTGCATAGTCTCCTCCTAAATTAAACTTAAGACACGGAGGAAGCGTATGGAAATAGAATGTTCTGATGATGAAGATCAATCGGACTATGGCGACCATTTCGTTGGGTTCACCGACATGGTGACGGTGCAGGAAAGAGAAAACCCGCCTAGCGGCGGGCTGTTTGATCGCTCAAGCATGAGCAAGTTTTTCGATCTGTGGTCGTTCCTGTTGAGCGGCATGCCAGAGATCGTAGTTCATCTGCATCTCTAGCCAGAGCTCCGGCGATGTTCCAAGGTACTCGCTCAGCCGGATCGCCATGTCAGCTGAGATGCCGGCGTGACAATGAAGGATACGGGAAAGATGGGCCCGCGTAATGCCGAGCTGCCCAGCTGCTGCAGTGATGCTAATCTCGTCCAGCCATTCCTTAAGAACGGCGCCAGGATGCGCCGGGTTGTGCATTCGGCTCATCGTGTTTCTCCTAGTGGTAATCCTGGTAGTCAACCAGTTCAACGTGTCCGTCCGCGGTGAAGCGGAAGGTCAATCGCCAGTTCCCATTCACCTTTATCGAGCAGTAGCCACGAAACTTTCCTTTCATTGGATGTGCTTTCCAGCCAGGCACCATGATGTCCTTCGGGCTTTTGGCAGAGCTGAGCGCTGTCAGTTGTAGCGTCAGCTTCTGTTCATGGCTCGGGTCTATGCCGGACCTATCCCCGGTAAGGTAGAATCGCTCTAAGCCCTTGTGGGTGAATGAATTAATCATTGTTGTGTAGTGTATGTATACGACCTAGATGTATCAAGTGTAGTTCGTGAAATTTCTTTACGCTTTGACAACTTGAGTTGCCGTATTGTCACCTGTTCGTGGCTAAACGACATTTCATATCATGCCGCTGCAGGTAGTTCTGATCTGTGAGGATGTTGGTGGAGAAGAACTCGCTCTCAGGCCGTATCGTGGCGCCATCCCTACGGAAGATGAGGTTCAGATCCGTGGCTTCCCCGCTGTAAGCGCGCCGGAGCTTGGGGAAGAACTGCAGGTGTATATAGGGCTTCTGCTTGTCAAAACCGATGCTGGCGCCGTTGGCCGCATCCATCCCGCCGCTACACCTGGTCATGAAGTTGAACAGGGTCTGCCCGTCGGCAAGCTTGATCTGCTTCGCGAAGAACAGGCCGATCTGGAAATCTTGCCTGTTTAATCTGACCGTCTCGGTATCGCCTGGAACCACGCCCGGCATTTTCGGGACGCGGACGGCCTTGATGTCCGGGTACGTCTTCAGCGCGTGCTTTTGTAGCAGCTCCCATCCATCCGCTGGACTCTCCAGCGCGTACTTCTCCGCCGGCGACACCGGCACGTTGATTGTCACCCCCGCTGTCGCGCCCGCGGCCACTACCAGTCCCATCACCACCATCGCATGCGACACATGAGATGAACCCGCTTGCCAGGCTACTGCCATCCTCTTGCCCTTTTTTCTTCTAAAACTACGGCCATCATGTTAACCAAGCCATCATCCGAAAGTGACGCACTGGCCGGCCCGGAGTCATGCAGGAAAGCATTAACATCCTTTGGGGTGATGTGACCATTCCAGGCGCTGTACATTTTGAAAACCACATCAAAAGTAGTGATGGATGCCTGCTCGTCCTTGCTTTGCCCTCTCGCATCAACGATACCCATCAGCTGATAGGTGAGGTCTTTTGCAGTATCGGAGCTGCCTTTCAGCCTGAACGCAACAAAAGCCTTTGCCATTGAAGTGTACAAACGTTCTGTCGGTTCATTTCCTTTTGCCAGCTTCAGCTCGTTGCATATCTGGATCCCGTCCGATATCGAAACCGCTTCTAGTGCATGAGCACGAATGTCTGCCTCATCACAAACCACAAAACCTGGCTTCTGCGGCCTTGGTGCCGCTGCCACCTCTTCATCGCCACCGCACCCAGCCAGCAGCACCAACGAAAAGCACCCCACGCATACCATAGCTCTCATCTTTGCCTCCTTGTGACATTGGCATTGTAGCCCTCTGTGACAAAGCCTACGTTTCGCACGGTGTTGTACTTTCGCAATTATTTCGCGTGGTGCTAAATAAATGTCTTGCTAAATGTTTTGCTGGCAGCTAAAGTTTGTTCAACAGGCAGCGAAACATTGCCACCGATCCTTAACAGACAAGTACCACCGCCATCCGGCAGCAATGCCGAAACAGTGCCTGCAAGACGACAGTAAGGCCAGTGAGCGCGAGTAGCCCAGGTCCGGCGCTAGAGCGAGGGAGGTTCAACGAATCTCTCCAAGGACACAGCTACACGGTTTCAGCTCGCTGATGTTGGTTGATGGAGCGGCGCCATCTCAGGCGCGAAGAAAGTCAGTCAGGCGTGAGAACCACCCTTGGCGGCAGAGAGATGCCAAGCCCACCGTGGCAGAAAACGGGGGAGGAAATACCAAGCCACCCACCCGATGCGCGCCGCAAGGCGATGGCAAGGGCCTTAAATCGCAGATGAGGGGAGGGTGGTGTGGAGTGAGTAAGACTGGTGACCACGGCCAGGCGACCGAGCAAAGGAAGCGAGCGGGTGGAGGTGGCAGGCGAGTACTGGGCCACGGATGGCGCTACGGCGCACCAGATCACTAGCCGTGTGGCGAACGGCATAACGCAGTCAACCAGCCTTATACACGACGACATCGCAGCACAATCAGCCGGAGGAACATCGCTACCGGCGCCGGACGCTGTACCCGGCAAGCCGCTTCTCACGAGGCGGCACATTGAAGCGGCGGCGTGGAAAGCAGACACGCTGATACATCCTAAGCAGTGATTGAGTTGGACCGGCAGCGTGGCGAAATCCACGTCGGGGAGCTCCGATAGTCCGAACGGGCATCGCCTCTGAATGTCACTGGTGCAAATCCAGTAGCCGAAAGCAAAAGGCTGGAGGCTGGCGTAGTCAGGGACTCAGGATGTAACGACTGCATTAGCCGGAGTAGCGCCCGGCCCGCTTCAATGTGTGATGCAGCACAAAGGCGAGAGCGGACTAAACGGCTTTTCCGACTGACCGGCGTAAGCGGTTATCACCGTCAGATATGAGGGAAGGCCGCGCTGGGAGCGGTTGACGGACCCAGGCCAACCGTTATGCCGCCAAACAAGATGAACATGGTTAAGAGCAACTATGGGTGCCGGTGCAAATCCGGTCGGCATAACAGTTGGTGATCGCGTGGAGCTAAGCGGCTTCGGCCCCGGACTTTGAAGCGCGACGAGAGCGCCAGCCTTGAGATAGGGGTGGACACCAACAACCCAATCAGGCAGACCGCTTTGCCGAGCGCGGTCCCTCCACGGTGCTTGGACCGTGTTTGCCGAATAGACCAAGACGACCCGGTGAGAGGCCGGGGCCAACACAAGAGCGGCGGTGTGGATGGACACACCTGAACCCTATCGATGGCCAGCGCTATCGTCCGAGTAGGGTACGAATGACGGGAACATTAAGCCGGTGTCGAGTCCGGCCCGCTCCTGTGTTGGTGAGAGCAGCGCAACCTTGGCAGGCTAATGGGGCGCCACCCCAGCGCATGCCGCCACTTATTCGCCCGCTAAGCGGGCTTTCTTTACGGGAGTACCGCAATGGAAATCACTCTGCCTGAGCTGCAAGAGGGCGAGAAGTACGCTGGCCTGATCCTGATCGACGGCAAGCCGTCGCATCACGTTGTGCTGTTGGATGGCGATGTTGAGAAGGCGTGGGAAGATGCGCGGGCCTGGGCCGCAGAGCAGGGCGGCGATCTGCCAAGCCGCGAAGAGCAGGCGCTCCTGTACGCAAACCTGAAAGCCGAGTTCAAGCCGGAGTGGTACTGGAGCAATACGCAGTACTCGCGCTACACCGCCTACGAGCAGACCTTCGACTATGGCACTCAGCACTACCACGTCAAGCTCAACGAATTGCGTGCACGAGCCGTCCGCAGATTACCCATTTAGCCATTCATCTATTCAAAAAGGCAGCGTATATGGGAACGTTCATCGTCAACGGTAAACAATATCGTCTGCCGGTTTTTGAAGGCATCACCTGCGAAAACGATATTCGACAATTTGCCAATCACATGGGCTGGGCTACATGGGAGTTCAGCTTTAACACGGGAAATGGCTGGGTCAATTTGTCCAGCTAAGCCGGGGAAGCAACAAGCCGCCGCAAGGCGGCTTTCTCTTTGGAGGATGCCATGTCGACCATGACCATTAAATCCAAGAAGAACACAGTCTATCGTGGCCATCGCGCTACGTACTTCCAGATTTTCGAAGGGGAAACATTTATCGCAGAAGGTTTTGCGCCTGGTCATGACGCCACGGACGCCGCCTGCTGTGCATCCTACTGGGGAGACTGACATGAAACGTGAACTGCATTTTGTATGTGCGCTGCTTGAGGTTTTGAAATTCGGGCATGAGCGCAGCTGTAGCTGGATGGTGGCAGAGGCCATGCCGCAGCAGGCCATCATTATCTGGTGCTGATTTAGACGACCCCACCGTACCGCGCCGGTGGCCGCGAAAGCGGGTTACTTCTCGGGCGCGCGCTCCGTCCGACAAGCGCGGGTGAGCAGGCCCTTCGGCCTTATGCAACAGCGCCGGCAGTCTTAATAGATAGCCTGATGCCGGTTGTACCCACCCCGCCTAGAGCAGGATTTTTATTGGAGATAGAGATGAAAACGTGGAATGTTGATTTCGTGCCGCGCGGTCGTCGCGGGCAAACCAGTTTGCGCGTTGAAGGTGTCCGCGCATCTGACCGTAACGCCGCGATCATTGCCGCGGCATCTAAAGAGCGGATTAACGCCGCTGACTACAAGACTAAGGCGCAACTGTCGTCCGAAGGCGCTGGGTTCGGTGGGGTGCAGAGATGACTGAATTGGAAAAGCAGATGCTGAAATCACTGGATGAGCGCGCAGCATTCGAACTGTTCTACGCCAAGCAATGGCAAAGCGCATCGGCAAACGTGGCGCAATACAGCATAGAGGATCTGTGCAACGAACTGACGGAAATGCGAAACGGTGACACGTACGGAGAAGGCCTGGACTACCTGAATTTCTTGTGGGAAGGCTGGCAAGCTCGCGCCGCCATCGCGGTCGCCGAGGCCGCGCAGCCGATGAAGACACGCAAGCCGAACACCGGTCATCCTGCGCTACAAAAACTCATCGATTCGATAGATCTTGTAGATGGCATCGCGTGCTGGGATTACGAATTCATGTATGACGTGCGAGATGCATTGAACGCGGCAGGTAGAGCCCAGCCGGCGGCCGTGCCGGATGAAATGCAATACTCCGTGGTCTCCAAGGGTGAGCGCATTCCAGATAGTTATGTTGAAGGCTGGAACGCCTGCCGCGATGCCATGCTTGCTGCTAAGGATTAATCCAATGACTGATTTGGAATGGAAGATGCTGGAAGCGTTGAACACGATACATCACAGCATGTTGATGGCGAAGACGCTTGGCAATGACTACCGCCGCGAGATTGAACTGTCGCTGAATGTGGCCGTGGATGCTATGGCTGCGCTCAAAGCTGCGCTGCCTGCAACCGGTAAGGAATCCTTACAGGTTCAACTGGCGCCCAACTCTCCGGCTATTCCGGATGGTTGGCAACTGGTTCCAATAGAGCCAACCGAGCAAATGTGGGATGCCGGGCGTGATCCAATCATGTTCCGCGAGCTTGGACATTTTCGCCATGGGCAAGAAATCCCAGCATGGCAAATCGGTACAGATGGCACGGTCGAAACCGACAAGAGCAAGGGGACGACCGCAGTACATGTGTGGCGCGCCATGCTCGCCGCCGCGCCGTCGCCGGCCCAGGTCGGACAACCGACTTATAGTTCCGATGAATCCATGCGCCTCACCATTGACAGCATGAAGCGGATTGGAATGGCTCTGGCATCTCACATTTCACAGCAAAAGCGAAACCGAGACAGACTGTCGCCATTACATTGGGCTGACGCGGAGCGCAACAGCATAACACAAGAAATTTCCGACCTTGAGCCGCTATGCGAATTCATCAGTTGCAATGTGAAGCTGATGCGCCAGCAAGGCAACGGCGTCACGTATCTCTGTCTGAAAAATTACCATGCTGACAGCGATGAAAGGGGAGAGTAATGGAAATGAATGGAATTGAGACCCCGACACTGACAGGAGCGGCTTTGGACTATGCGGTGGCTGTCGCATCAGGGCAGAAAAATCCGCAGCCAGGTTTGGACGGCGGGTGCGTTGTATCACATGGGCACACTCTTCACAGATTCTGCCCATCGACAGAGTGGGCACATGGCGGACCTTTGCTCGATAAGTTTGCAGTTTCTGTTACGCCATTATCTGACGCGCAGTGGCGAGCAGAAGAGTTCATTACCCACGAGACCGCTCTCGGCGATGAGTATCTTGTCGCAACTATGCGTTGCATCGTTATGGCTGAGCTTGGTCAAATTGTGAAAGTGCCGGAGCAACTTTGCCGAAGGGATTCCACATGAAACCTCCCAGCAAACAGGCCATCCGCGCCATCGGTGGTAAACACCTTCTCTACAACGACAACTGCAATGTCTACCTCACTGGCTATCAACAAGCGGTGATCGACATGCCCGCGACTTCGACGATCTGAAACTGCGGTCGATGTCGAAAGAGCGGGTGATTGGCTTCTTCCAAGATCGGCTGGATGAGATGAAGGAGACGGCAAAGTGAGCGCATACGACATTGATTTGCAGCGCCCGTGGGCGCGCACCCGCCAGCGCATCACCGTCATTGCTCTCGACATCAAACGGGCAGTGAAAAGCGCCGAGGATATGACCGGCATGGTCGCCTACGGCTGGAGGAAAGTCTCATGACACAGTTCCTGCTTCGATTTGCTGGCGGCCTACTTCTGGTCGCCATTTTTTTTGCGGTGCAGATGCTGGTGCAAGCCGCGGAGCAGCTGTAATGGGCTGCGCTGTTATTGGCGATCTGTCGCGGCATATCGCGGCGGAGACGCGAGCAGAAGAGGAGCGGCTAGACATCGAGCGGGCCCGTGATGCGTACATCGCGGACGGCGTTGATTGGGATGACGCCGCCGGCAGGAACGAAAAGACGCGGCAACTCAGCGCCATGGCATTGGCGGCAGCGTATGCCGGTGATGTCCGTGCAGCAAAAGACCTGGCCGGACAGCTGTTGGATGAAGCCGCTGGCGATTACTACCGGTGTGAAATGGAGAAAGCAGCATGACACCTATCGAAGCTATCAACGCCATTGCGCTGCACCGCCTGGACATCCATTTCCATCGGCCAGAGCGCGGCAAGATTTCCGTCTGGTCTGAAGAGCAGCGCGACCGCGTTTACGCGATGCTGCACGAGTACCCGGACGAGTTGGCCGCACTGTGCGGCGCGGTTGAAATGTGGGTTGCGCGGTATGGGGTACCCATGAACAAGGAGGCGGCGTGATGACGTACACACCAGAGCCGTGGTCAATCTCTGATGCGCCATATCAAATCGTTGGCCCCGTCGGACAAACCATCGCGAAACTTACCAGCCTAGACATGGACAACGCCTGCCGCATCGTGGCCGCAGTAAACGCCGTGGCCGGCATGCCGCAAGATGACCTTGAAGAGTTGGCCAGGGTAGAAGGCGGTGTGATGTCGCTGACTGTCTACGCGGACGATATGCGCCAGCGCGTCGAAAAGCTCGAAGCCGACTACGCCGCTCAGGGTCTTGCACTCAAAGCGGCCAAGGCCATGCAGG
Organism: Chromobacterium haemolyticum; assembly: GCF_009936155.1. Classification (NCBI taxonomy): domain Bacteria; kingdom Pseudomonadati; phylum Pseudomonadota; class Betaproteobacteria; order Neisseriales; family Chromobacteriaceae; genus Chromobacterium; species Chromobacterium haemolyticum. The sequence continues at coordinate 1,097,334 of NZ_AP019312.1, forward strand.
CCGGCGAGACGGAGCGGGCGGATAGGGCAGAGGCACAGCGGGATAAGTTGTTGAATGCCATTAAGCCGTTCATCAACGCCACGCTTACGGATGATGGGCAAATTATCGGTCTGATGCGTGAAGATTTTGAGCGCGCTAGAGAAGCCAGTGTTTTGAGTGCGGAGGTTGTATGGGCATCCTAGCTTTTCAAGCGATGCAGTTTGCGTTCAAGGTACACGCAAATCAGCGGCAAAAATACACAAACAAACCGTACACCGACCACCTTGCCGAGGTTGCTGGAATTGTGGCCGCAGTTGTCGAATCTCCAAACTCTGATCCCTTGGTGGCAACGGCATGGCTTCACGATTGCGTTGAGGATCAGGCAATCAAACTCGGAGATCTCATGCGTCAATTCGGCGCTGAAGTGGCATGCGGCGTCATGCTGTTGTCTGATATAGAGATTGGCAATCGTGCAGAAAGAAAAGCCGCCAGCCGCCTCAGATTATCCGAGGCACCATGGTGGGTTCAAACGATCAAAGTCGCCGACATGATCAGCAACACCTCCAGCATCGTCGAGCACGACCCGAAGTTCGCTGCCGTTTACCTCGAGGAAAAACGCCTACTGCTAGATGTTCTGACAAAGGCAGACCAGAGGCTAGTCGAGATGGCGCGCAACCAAATCAATAGAGGAAACGCAACATGATCGGCCACGACACCACGATCCGCGATTGGCTGGAAATCAAGCAGCGTGCACGTAGCCACGACCTTCAACCCAACATCAAAACCCCACCCATGCCGCCAGAGCTGAAACGCCGGCGCGACGATAGCGAAGAGCGCCGAATGTACCGGCAACTCGCAGGGGATGAACCCATTCAACAGGCCGCTTAAGCGGCCTTAAATTTTGGAGAAGTGAAATGGATCTGAAATCTTATCTGGCAAAGCGTGGCATCGATTTTACGGAAGCAGATGATGGGAAATTGTCCGTCGGCGGCTACCTGGACCTGCGCGGCACCGGCATCACCGCGCTACCCGATGGCCTGACCGTCGGCGGCTCCCTGGACCTGGAGGGCACCGGCATCACCGCGCTGCCCGATGGCCTGACCGTCGGCGGCTACCTGGACCTGGAGGGCACCGGCATCACCGCGCTACCCGATGGCCTGACCGTCGGCGGCTACCTGGACCTGCGCGGCACCGGCATCACCGCGCTGCCCGATGGCCTGACCGTCGGCGGCTCCCTGGACCTGGAGGGCACCGGCATCACCGCGCTGCCCGATGGCCTGACCGTCGGCGGCTACCTGGACCTGCGCGGCACCGGCATCACCGCGCTGCCCGATGGCCTGACCGTCGGCGGCTCCCTGGACCTGCGCGGCACCGGCATCACCGCGCTGCCCGATGGCCTGACCGTCGGCGGCTCCCTGGACCTGGAGGGCACCGGCATCACCGCGCTGCCCGATGGCCTGACCGTCGGCGGCTACCTGGACCTGCGCGGCACCGGCATCACCGCGCTGCCCGATGGCCTGACCGTCGGCGGCTACCTGGACCTGCGCGGCACCGGCATCACCGCGCTGCCCGATGGCCTGACCGTCGGCGGCTCCCTGGACCTGCGCGGCACCGGCATCACCGCGCTACCCGATGGCCTGACCGTCGGCGGCTACCTGGACCTGGAGGGCACCGGCATCACCGCGCTACCCGATGGCCTGACCGTCGGCGGCTACCTGGACCTGGAGGGCACCGGCATCACCGCGCTGCCCGATGGCCTGACCGTCGGCGGCTACCTGGACCTGGAGGGCACCGGCATCACCGCGCTGCCTGACAATTTCACTGCGGACTCGGTGTATCTAGACCCGGCCAAAATCTCGAACGTCGCATATCGCGAGAAATGCGGCCGCAACGATCGGACTATTTTTGCGGCCTGGGTTGGCGATGTGCCGCACATTGCAGCCGGTTGTTTTTGGGGGCCGCTGGATAAGTTCGAAGCAGCTGTAGACGACAGCTACAACGGCGCCGCTGCTGAGAAATACAAACAGGCGGCAAGGGACTGCGTCTCTGAGCTGGCAATCAAACTTAGCAAGGCCGCCTAAGTGGCCTTTTACTTCACGAGACAGATATGGCAAACCAACTGGAAACACTGCAAGGAGACATCACCGCGATTGCGCCGCAGTTTGACGCGGTGCTTTCCGATCCTACGCTCAACTTCGGCGCTGAGTCGGGGTTTGCCATGCAGATTCTGCAAGGCAACGACTTCTTGGCGAAAATCGCCTATGGCAACCGACAGTCTTTTGTCGACGCTGTGGTCAATGTGGCCGCCATCGGCATCAGTCTGAACCCAGCCAAGAAGCAAGCTTACCTTGTGCCGCGAAAGGGCAAAGTATGCCTCGACATAAGCTATATGGGCATGATGCACCTCGCCCAGCAGACCGGCGCTATCCAGTGGGGGCAAGCGCTGATCGTCCGCGAGAGCGACACGTTCGAGCTAACGGCAATCGACACCGCGCCAATTCATAAATACAGCCCATTCGCCACCGATGAGCAACGCGGCAAGATCATCGGCGCGTATGTGGTCGTCAAGACTGATGGCGGCGACTACCTCACCCACTGCATGACCATCGCGGACATTTACTCGATCCGCGATCGTTCCGAGGCTTGGAAGAAGTATCAGCAGGACAGCTCCAAGAAATGTCCATGGGTCACGGATGAATTGGAGATGGTCAAGAAGACGGTCGTCAAGCAGGCATCGAAATACTGGCCGCACCGTGATCGGCTTCAGCAGGCCATCCACCACATGGACACCGAGGGTGGAGAGGGGTTTGTTCGTGATTCTGAGCGTGATGTCACTCCCAGTACACAAGAACAACAGGCGCTTCTTGCGGAGCTGCTGGAAGAATACGGCAGAACGTGGGAGCAGCTTTCGTCAGCATACCCCCGCAACACGCCATACAGAGGACAGGGCATGGAGAGCGTGACCATGGTCGACATGCAAACCCTCATCTCCTTTGTGCAAAGGAAGATCAATGACACCAAGAACCAATCAGCAGCTACGGCATGACCTTGCACGGCTGACACTGGGACGGATGGGCTTTGATGGTTCCAAGGTTGAACAAGGTTCCCACGAGTGGGAAATCATGCGATTTGGCGTCATCACCGCCAGCCGAGCCAGGGATCTGATTGCCAAAGGCCGCACCGCAGGTAGCGTTGGAGAGGCACGACGCACTTACATGATGGAACTGATCGCAGAAGTTGCCACAGGGCAGCAGAAGCGAAGCGGTGGCAAGGCGACGACATGGGGACATGAGCAGGAATCGTCCTGTGTTGGCCTGTATGCCTTCGACTGCGGCATTGAAATCGAGTCCATTCCGTTCATATATGGCGATGACCATATGCGCTATGGGGCTAGCCCTGACGGTCTAATTGGCGATTTGTCCGGCATTGAGGCAAAGAACCCGTTCAATACGGCGGTTTATCTAAAGTTCGTCTTTGACGAGGAGGTCAAGCCGGAATACCTAGAGCAGGTTCAGTTTTCCATGTTCGTTACTGGTCGTGAAACCTGGGTATTTGCCAACCACGACCCAGATGTCCGCAATTACATATTCCACAGCGTCACGATTGAGCGAGACGAGGCCAAGATGAAAACCTTTGCCGACGCAATCGGGCAATTCACCTACGACATGGATCGCAACCTTGAAAAGCTGGGCTACACGTTCGGTGATCAATGGTCGCATCTAATCGATAACAGAAAGGCGGCATGAGATGGCAGCCGAAGACATCAAAGACCTCGTAGTCATCGAAAAGACCTCCGTTCAGGAGGTCTTTCTACATAGACCAACCCTTGACGGGATATTGGAGCAGATCCGCACCAAGGCTATGAGCATCGCGCCGGACCTGTCCACGGCGACTAGTCGCAAGAGCATTGCCAGCGTGGCATACAACGTGGCTAAGGCTAAAACCTACTTGGATGACCTTGCCAAGGAGCGCGTGGCTGAACTGAAGGAGCTGCCGAAGCTGATCGACGAAAACCGCAAATACATGCGGGATTCCCTAGATGCTCTTAAAGACGAAGTTCGTCAGCCATTGACCGACTGGGAAGCGGAGCAAGAACGCATCGCCGCTGAACAGAAGGCCGCCGAAGAGGCTGCAGCCCTCGCTCGCCAGATCGAAGCCGATCACGAAATAGCGCTGCTGATGGACCGCGAGCATGACCGTTTGGCCGAGGAAAAACGCCAAGCCGATCTGCGCGCCCAGCAAGAACGCGAGGCCGAGATAGCGCGTCAGGCTGAAGAGAAAGCGCGTCGTGAAGCTGAGGAAAAGGTCGAGGCCGAGCGACAGGCCGCCATGCGTCGCGAGCTTGAAGCAAAGCTTGCCGCCGAGCGGGCAGAACAGGAGCGCGAAGCCGCCGAGCAACGCGCAAAGGATGCCGAAGCACGAGCCGTCCGCGAGAAAGCGGAAGCAGAAGAGCGCACCAGGCAGGCGGCCATCGAGGCTGAAGCAAACGCAAAGCGAGCCGCCGAGGAAGCTGCCGCGGCCGAACGGCGCCGGCAAGAGCAGGAAGCTGAGGCGAAGGCCGCCGAAGAACGCCGCCGAGCAGCCGATACTGCCCACCGTGCGATGGTGAATCGTGAGGCGCTGGATGACCTGATGGCTACCAGCCTGAACGAAGAACAAGCCAAGGCCGTAGTCTGCGCCATCGTCAAAAAACAAGTGCGCCATGTCGCCATCCAATACTGAGGACAATCATGAACAGCATATCTTTCGACGGCAGATTAGCCGCCGACGCCGAGCTGCGCTACACCCCCAGCGGTGAGCCGGTACTGTCGTTCCGCGTAGCCAGCGACATCGGCTTTGGCGAGCGCAAGAGCACCAACTGGTTCAGCTGCCAGGTATGGGGCAAGCGCGGTGAATCGCTGAAGAATTACCTGGCCAAAGGCCAGCAGGTAACCGTTTACGGCCAACTGACCATGCGCGAATGGGAAGACAAGGATGGCAACAAGCGCTTGTCACCAGATGTGCGCGTCAATGAGCTGAGCCTTCAAGGTGGCGGCCAGGAAGCCGGCGAGTCGCGGTCATCCCGCCAAGATCCGCCGGCCGCGCCGCGGCGTCAGGAGCAACGTCCTGCACCGAAGCAAATGGATGATCTGGACGACGATTCGATCCCATTCTAACTGGAGGTTCCCATGAGCCAATCGCCATTGGAGATCGCTAGGGAGCGAGCTAAAGAACTGCGCCAGTCTGGCGTTCAGGCAGTGCGGCTTGACCCGATTGAAAAAGCCAGAGCAAATCCTCGCTCAAAGGCTCTGGCAATTAAAGCAATGTGCTGGGAATGCGTTGGAGCTGGAGCAGACCCAAATCCAAGAGGGCAGATCAGAACATGCCAGATCACACGGTGCCCGCTTCACCCTGTTCGTCCATGGCAAGGAAAACAAGAGGAAGATGGTGCCGAGGACACCGAATAGCAATGCTAGTAAAACCCCACCGCCGCCGAATGTGGATCCGCTCGGCATTACGAAAACAAGCCCGCCATCAGCGGGCTTCTTCTTTGGAGCACATCATGTGCGAACACGACGAGAAACAAGGCGAGTGCCAATCGTGCAAAGCACTCGAAGAAGCCAACCACAGGCTTGCCGATGAAGTAGCCGGACTGAAGCAAGAAAACTCTTGGCTACGGAGTGGATTGAGAGAGCGCAATGAACTACCCGCCACTGAGAAGTAAGCCGCGGGTTGTGCCGGCGCTGGCTCAGCTTTTTGTGGTGCCGAAGTTAACAATCAAATCGGTTGTTCTGACATACAGCCGGACCACTGTCATCGAAAAAGTTGGCAAGTTGCCCTCCTCGATATTCACGGCGAAAGAGGCGATGCACTTGCTTTGCATGAGCTTGGATTCGGCAAGAAAGATATGTCAGGACGGATTAAAGCTAGGCCTTCTCGTGGTGGCGAAGCGGGATGGGAAACTGATTTTTTATCGCAAGACAACCAGATCGTTAGATCTGGAATGGAGATGAGCATGGAGAATTTTCAGGCAAAGCCGGGTGAGGCATTCGGCGGCGGATTTTATGTTTGCCGCTTTCATGTTGGATCCGACGAATATGCCCTAATCGTGGCGCCGAAATCCGTCGGGGAGACCAAGGGCACGTGGGGAGAGCATGGCGTGGAGATCCCTGGCGCACGCAGTTGCTGTGATGGTGCTGAAAATACCAGGCACATGGCAGAGGCAGGTAGTGAACTCGCTTCTTTGATTGCTAGGCTTGATATCAATGGCCTACGAGACTGGTATCTGCCGGGCCGTGATGAATTGGAAATGTGCTTTCGGTACCTGAAGCCGACGTCGGATGAAAACTATTGCGCGTTCCGAGACGGTGAAAACGCTAGCAGTATTCCGGTTGGCTATCCGTACACCAAGCATGAACCGGCACAGACAGCCGTCGATGCCTTCATTGCCGGAGGAGCGGAGGCATTCGATCCTGGTTGGTATTGGTCGTCTACGCAGTACTCGCGCTACCTCGCCTACGTACAGAGCTTCTGGAATGGCCTTCAGCTCAGCTACGACAAGACCAGCACATTGCGTGCACGAGCCGTCCGCAGGGTTCTCATCAGCAATTGATCCATTCATCCATTTAGCCGGGCGCGCAGCGCTCGGCAATTTCTTTTTCTGAGGTGATTCATGAAGCAAGCAACCATCAACCTTCCACTTGGTAATGCCACGTTGTCGGTACCGGCTGAAGAAGCCGCGCGCATACTTATCGAGAAATTCCTTCACGAGCCGGCGGCGCGCAGCGACTCCAAGCTGCCGAGAATCGGCGAAGCCTGGCCCGGCCAGGGTGGTATCTATGCTGGCTTGATGCGTGCAGAGCACGACGCACCCGACTACCACCTGGTCGTGCCGACCGACCCGGCCTCAAACGTGCAAGAGATAGCCTGGGGCGGTTACGACCACGACGAGCCGGACGCCAAGAGTGACTTCGACGGCCTGGCCAATACCCTGGCGCTCTGCGAGTCTGAGCGTGACCACCCCGCTGCCAAGTGGGCGGCCGGCCTGGTCATCGACGGCCACGCCGACTTCTACTTGCCGGCACGTCGCGAGTTGTCCCTTTGCTACGCGAATGTTCCTGAGTTGTTTGATAAAGAGTGGCACTGGTCCAGCACGCAGTCCTCGCGCGACACCGCCTACGGGCAGACCTTCACGAATGGCACTCAGTACGGCTACGGCAAGGACAGCATATTGCGTGCACGAGCCGTCCGCAGATTGGTCAATTCAGCCATTTAACCATTTCAGCGCGGGCTCGCCCCGCGCTCATTAAACACCATGGCATTGCATACCCAACTTCCGATTTACAAGGTGACTTACGACCTACTGGCGCTGATCACCCGGCTCACAACCACGATGCCCCGCGATTTCAAGCGCTCTCTTGGTGATGAACTACGGCGTGAATGTGTTTTCCTGTCGATTTTGGTCTACCGGGCCAACGCAGCAAGGGACAAAGTGCCGCACCTAGTGGAGATGCTGGAGCGCCTGCAGGTAGTGGATCTGACTCTCCGGCTGTCTGTTGACATGCGGCTGATCTCGCGAGGGCAGTACGCCCAGGCCATCGAGCTGACGGGGAAGATGGGCAAGCAAGCCCAAGGCTGGAGGAGGCACGCCGCCGCATCGCCCGTTGGCTGATCGTCAAGGCGATCAATCCTGTGCGATTTTGAATCTGGTCGTGCCGCTGGCTCACGAGGCCACCGATATGCGCTCTAGGGATACCGCCAGCAGAAGCTGGGCAGGTCTGGCGCAGTTTCTTCGCTGATTGGCCAAACCTTCAGTGGGGCGACGTAGATAGCACGAACCGACGCAGTACTCGCGCAACAACGCATACGAACAGAACTTCAAAAATGGCAATCAGAACAACAACGACAAGAACAACAAATTGCGTGCACGAGCCGTCCGCAGATTCAAGCGTTGGCTTTTCTTTTCAGGAGTTGGTGGCAGCCTACTTCGACTGCCGCCGCTACAAACGCAATACCTCCAGCGCCCTGACTTTCGAGTCCAGACTGGAGCGGAACCTGTTCCAGCTTTACGAAGAACTAGAAGATGGAAGCTATCGGCCTGGCAGGTCAATATGCTTCGTTGTCACCAGACCGAAGCCAAGAGAAGTATGGGCGGCTGATTTTCGAGATCGTATTGTGCATCACCTGCTCTACAACAAGGTGGCGCCAAGATTTCATGCCTCTTTTATTGTTAACAGCTGCGCCTGTATACCGGGACGCGGAACGCTATACGCAGCCGAGCGACTGGAAGCAAAGGTTCGCAGTATCACGCAGAACTGGAGCCGACCGGCCTACTACCTGAAGGGGGATCTCGCCAATTTCTTTGTCAGCATTGACAAACAGGTGTTGCGCAGCTTGCTCGCCAAGAAGATACACGAGCCTTGGTGGATGTGGCTGGCCGAGATGATTCTGTTTCACGATCCGCGCCAAGATTTCGAATATCGTGGTTCGCCTGGGCTTTTGGCACGAGTTCCGCCGCATAAGCAGCTTCTAGAGCAAGCTCCGCACCTCGGTTTACCGATCGGCAACCTCAGCAGCCAGTTTTTCGCAAACGTCTACCTGAACGAACTAGACCAGTTCGCCAAACACCGTATTGGCGCGCGCCACTATATCCGCTACGTCGATGATTTTGTAATCCTGCACGAGTCACCGCAGTGGCTTAACGGCGCACTACAACAGATTGATGCTTTCTTGCCAGAAATGCTTCATGCCAGGCTGAACCCAAAGAAAACAATACTGCAGCCAATCGTCAGGGGAATAGATTTTGTCGGGCAAGTCATCAAGCCATGGCACCGGACAACGAGACGCCGCTCATTCAGGCAGGCCATATACAGGACGGCCAGTGTCTCAGCTGATCAGATTTTCGAAACAGCGAATAGCTATTTCGGACTTCTAGGCCAAGCAACTTCAAGCCACCATGACCGCGCAAAACTAGCCAACGTGCTTAGAAGACGTGGCTACTGCGTCAATCATGATTTAACCAAAATCTTTAGGAAGAAAACTCCATGACCGACGACGACCTCGCGCAGTGGCGCCGGCTCAATCCCGGCGCTCCGATCAACCAGCCACAGGCTCAGCCAAGATACTTCATTGACTGAACCGCTTTGATGGATGGCACATGGCCGCCATCAAGAGACCTTTCAATTAGAAACTTCATTTCAAGCGAGTACGCAACATCCTCCGGCATGCCTGTCACCGGGTCTGGACTGTTTAGCACGGTTGAAAGCCACTGTTGTTCTTCAGCAGATAGTTCTTCCATGGCAGCTCCTTTTTGGCGTGGTGATGAAGTATGGCAACTGGAAGTATGTGGGCAAATACGCGAAACCACGAAATTTGAGCCCAGCACTTTTGAGAAAGGATCGCAGCATGAACCCGCAACACCTGCAGGAAGCACCCGACACCGGCGCCGCCACAGCCGGCCTGAACGAAGCCCACGCAAGTGGGCTTTTTAACGCCCGCGAGGAGCCCGTATGACCTTGCAGCCAGTGGCCGCCTTGTTTGTCCGCGCCGACAGCGTCTACAAGCAGATGGTCGGCGTAGATGCTTGGGACGCAGAGCGTGATGCTATGGCGTGGCCCGGCGGCTGCCCAGTCGTGGCTCATCCTCCATGCAGAGCCTGGGGCCGGCTGCGGCAGTTTGCAAAACCCCGCTCGGGTGAAAAGGAGTTGGCGCTCTTTGCTCTGCGGCAAATCCGCCAATTCGGTGGTGTGCTTGAGCATCCGGCGGAAAGCTCACTGTGGAATGAGGCGTTTCTACCAAAGCCCGGTGAGTTTCAAGACGAGTATGGCGGCTGGAGTATTGCGGTCGAGCAGTTCCACTGGGGGCATCGCGCCGAGAAAGCGACGTGGCTCTACATCGTTGGCTGCGCGCCGCGTGACTTGCCGCCCATCCCGTTCCGCCCGGGCCGCCCAACCCACTGCGTCCGTCCCACGAAGTCTTACCCTCGGCTGCCATCCATAACTAAGGCCGAGCGCGAGCATACGCCGCCGGCGTTTGCTGAGTGGCTCGTCCAGGTCGCACAGCTCTGTGCAAAGCAGAACGAAAGGGCCGCCGCATGACCGGCCGCTGGGTCCGCACCGGCTATCGAGATGGCCGGATGGTAATTCGATGGGTCGCCGCGGCGGCCCAATTTCATTGAGAGGCACACATGGTTCAGGCTTGGATAAAAATTGTACCGGCTGACGAAATCATTGATGGCGAAGCCTACTTCTTAGCAGTTGATCGCGGAACCGGCTTGTGCCGCAGCTATATGTTCTACAGCACAGACATCAAAGGAAAAAAAATCCTCAGTTCCAAACCTGGCATTGCAATTCATGTTGCCGGAAACGAAAAGTTGAGGACGATTTTGCGAGAAAAACCTGACCACGTTGCAATTCAGATACCCGCAGACGCAGATCGACGCTGGGCGCGCCGCAAAAAAAGGACATGGAAGCGCTCTACTTAAAGCGTCAAGAAAACTACAGGGCCGCACGCGGCCCTTACTTATTGGGAGTGAGCATGAAAGAACGCCCGATTTTGTTCAGCGGCGAGATGATCCGCGCGCTGCTGGCCGGCGCCAAAACCCAGACGCGGCGGATCATCAAGCCGCAACCCGACGTAACCCAAGAGCGACTGCGAGAACTGGACGCATGGATCGATGGATTTACGCTGAGCCAGCAAGTCGATGGGGCGTGGCAACACGGATTCATCGACGCCCAATGCCCCTACGGCCAGCCCGGCGACCGGCTGATTGTTTCCAAGGGAATCCCGCACGTTGGCAGAAATTACTGCGCCGGTAGTGATGGGGTTATCTACTCGCGCGCCAGGGGGGACTGGCGACCGTTAAAAGCCCATGGCAATGCTAATGGCTACCCGTCAGTCACCATTATGGACGGCAGCCGAAAAACAACTAGAACGGTGCACTCATTAGTCTGTGAAGCATTCTACGGGGCAGCCCCATTTGACAGCGCACAAGTTCGCCATCTTGATGGCAATCCTGAAAATAGTCTTCCTGAAAATCTAGCGTGGGGTACACAGGCTGAAAATTGGCGCGACAGAAAGTTCCATGGAAATGGTATTGAGGGAGAAAAGCATCATTCCGCCAAGCTTTCCGATGTTGAGCGCGAGCACGTCAGATGGGGGATTGAGCGCGGGCTTTTCAGCCAGCGCCATGCGGCAAGAATGCTTGGCATGACCCAATCTGCCATATGCCAACTTGTATCAGGCGCAGAGCTTGAAATCATTGAGCCGAACACCCCGACAGATCGAATTCCCACCATCCTGCTGGAGATAACCGATGTCCGCGTTGAGCGGCTGCAGGACATCACCTTCGCTGACGCTCAGGACGAAGGCTGGCCGCCAATGGTCGACGGCAAGCCCAATCCTCACGACCCAATTACATGGTTCAAGCTGCTATGGGTAGAGCTCTACGGCGCCGGCAGCTGGGATGCGAACCCGTATGTGTGGCGAATTTCGTTCAAAAAAGTGGAGGCGTGAGCATGCATACACCGGAACCGTGGTGCGTGGCCGAAACCTACGACAACGATGGCCATCTGGAAACCGTCATCAGTGCCATGGGAGATCAAGCAGCCGTGGCAGTTGCGTTGGACTTCGGAGCCAACAATCCCCGAATGAGAGCCGCGAACTGCCGCCGCATCGTGGCCTGCGTCAACGCCCTGAAAGGTGTCCCGACTGAAGCGCTGGAAGACGGCGGCCAGATTCGCCTTGCCGTTGATAAGCAGGTCGCGAAGAAGCTGGCAGAGCATTCCCAACTGCTCGCCGCACTCGAAAACCTGCTGGCTACCGTAAAGGGCGACAAGCCGGGGGCGTTTTCCGATGCCGAACGCCAAGCACTGGCCGCAATTACCGCGGCAAAACTGGAGTAAGGAGGCATGACAATGCAACAGAACCTGATCGACGCCGCGCGCGCCATTGGCACCAAACCGGTGGCGGGGCGTTACTTCCTGTGCCTGTGTGGCAAATGCGGCTGGCTGGGCAGTTCCGAAGAATGCCGACTGGTTGAAGACCCTCTCTTCGGCGACGGCGAATACTTCTGCGCGGTATGTGGCGCGAGTGAGCCGGACGAGGTTGACGCCGCCGAGGCATTCAACGCCATTCTCGCCGCCACTGCCAGCCGGCACCCGGACGACGTTGCAGTCGACCGCTTCGCGCTGGCCATGAAAGCCAAGCTCGCGGACGCGCGCGCCAAGGGCCGCACCGGCTGGGACGACCCGTCGAAATGCTCCGTCGGGTACCTGGCGCAGCTGCTCGTCGACCACATCGGCAAAGACAACGCCGGCAACTTCGAGGACGTGGCCAATTTGGCGATGATGCTGCACCAGCGCGGCGCCGATCCGTCTGTGTTGGCAGAGGCGGCCCGAGAGAAGCCGGCCCCCGAGCCGGTGGCGCATGTGAAGCGCGGGACGAACGCCTCGTTTATCGACTCGACGGGCTGCAAATCCTGCTGGGAAGACCTCCCGGACGTTACTGCGCTCTACACCGCTCCGCCAGTTCCTGCATGGAAGTCATACAAGCAGGGAACGCTGGATTTTGTTTACGGCTGGAATTCATGCCGAGGCGCAATGCTGGCCGGCAAGGAGAAGCAACATGACTGAACTGGAAAAGCAGCTGCTTGAGGCGCTGAAACATATACAGGGCGAAGCCGGCATGGCTTGGGACAACGATGTGTTCTCGCCTGCCAGGGCCGCCATCGCAGCAGCCGAGGCCACCAGCCTCCAGCCCACGGTAGCGGTAGTGCCGGACTTCCCCGGGCGCGTGAGTATTGCTGATCTCGATTACGCCCAAAAGCTAAAGCCAGAATCATGGAGTGACGAGCATTTCGAGACGTGGCAACTCCTACAAGTCGCAAGTCGAAATGTTACGCGTTTGCACATTTACGCTCGTCAGTTGCGCGCCATGCTCGAAGCTGCGCACGCAACCGTCAAGGATTCCTTGATAGTTCAGCAAGCGCATGCCGTGCCGGATGGGTTTGTCCTGGTACAGCGTAGCCCCGACAAGGCCGTGTGCCTTGATGGTGGCCGGTTTCACGGCTGGCTGATGTACCGGCACCCTGATGGGCAATTTGTCTCAGAACGGAAGTTGCAGCCGTGGGAGGTCAAGGAGGCCGGCGCGCGCCTGGCGGCCGAGGCGCAGGAAGGCGGTGCCGAATGAAGCTCAAACTCGGTGACAAGGTAGTGACACGGCTGCCGCCGGTTGAGTTCGACACTGGCTACGACTCCCTGCACTCCAAAGTCTTTGCCGCCGGCCGGCGGTACGCGCTCAGCGGAGGAAGCATTAGCAATTGCCCCTGGTCCAGCGGCGTCACTGCTGAATGGTGGCGCGCAGGGTTTTCGAGCGCAGAAGCGAAAGGGGCGAGTGATGGCGTGCGAGCACTGCACCGCGCCGAATGGTGACGTTGGCTACCCGTACTACGGCCACGCCCCGCACGTCCACACGCAGCCGGTGGGCGGCACCGTCTTTGTCGGCGAGCCGCCGGCCAACTTCATCCCGGACCCGGACGCGCCGGGCTTGGGTACTTGGTATTGCCCGAGCTGCAAAGAAGGCATGCCAGCATATGAGATGGACGCGGAGCAGCGACTGGAACAGCTCCTTACAACGCTGGAGAGTGCCGGCGAAACCATAGACACATGGCCGGCATGGAAGCAGGCGCTCGTGGCCAGCCGAAGCGGAGAGGATGGAAACAATGGACGCTGAACTGAAGAGACTGCTTGAACTGTCGGCCAAGGCCATGGAAGTCGACGGTCTTGCTTGGGTTAGTAGCTGTCAGAGCTTCTACTTTGACGATCCTGTAACTGGTCGCGAAGCATGGAGACCCGATGATCGCGACGGCCAGAGCCGGCGATTGCAGGTCAAGCTGCAGATCGACACCAGGCAAGGGGACAAGGAGATCAAGGCCTTCAATGGTTGCTACTGCTGCGCCGTGGTCAAGATTGGAGACGATGCGGCAGCGGCCATGCGGCGCGCAGTGCTTGAAGTGGCTGCCCAAGTGGGGGAGGTGCTGGCATGAACCCAGTTATCTTGCAGCCGGCAGTCTTAGTCAATGGCGTGCAGTGGAAGCTGTTTGGCGTCGAGTTCGGGACGGCTGACGGCAAGTTCGTCACCTGGATTTACGCCGTTGACCACGGGCACGCGGCGCTGATCCTGGACGAGATGAAGGCCACGGCGAAAGTTTTAGGCGAATTCGGCGGCGCGATTAACGCGGGCTGACGAGAAAGGATAGCAATGATCACCAAGGAACAACTGGCCGAGCTGGCCAGTCTGGCGCGCGCGGCTACGCCCGGGCCGTGGAAAACAGGAAAACGTCGGCAAGTTGTGGGGCCATATGATGTCTGCGTCGATACCGACATCGGGCCCAAAGTACTGCTGTCCGGCAACTCGAACTTCATTGCGGATGGCGAGCGAGACGCGGCTTTTGCTGCAGCAGCCAACCCCGCCACGGTCCTGGCGCTGACCGCGCGCATCGCCGAGCTGGAGCAGGACGCGGCGCGGTATCGGGCTGTGCGTGCCGAACTCATATCGGATGAAGATCGGTATGAGGTTGAGGATGCGATTCAGTCGATGCTGGCAAAGGTATGCCGAGAACGCGGTGATGATGCATTCCCAACGGAGGCGGAGTTCGATGTTGCCATCGACGCCGCGATGATGATCCAGGGCTGCTCCAGTGGCTGACCCGCAACCGCCCATCTACCGCTACACCCAGCGCCGTGGCGCTGAGGTCATCTACCTGGGCCCGGAGCGGCCTGAGCCGACGCCCGGAACGAGCTGCACCCGTAGCGAGTGGCTGCCGGACAAAATGGCGGAGTGGGGCGGCCGGTGGGCCGATCCGGAGATTGTTTTTTAGGGCTGCCCGAGGGCGGCCCTTCATCATTTATATAGAAAAGGAATTGCAATGAATACCAACCTGAAACGCACAATCCGCCGCGACGAACTGCGCAAAATGGTCCCGCTGGCTGACTCGACTATCTACGAGATGGAGCGCCGCGGAGAGTTCCCGAAGCGCTTCCCGCTTACCGCCCGCTGCGTGGTCTGGGATTATGACGAGGTGGTGGACTGGATTCAGGCGCGCAAAGAGGCCGCCAACGACGCAGAAAAGGTTCCCGGGCCGGATGTCCACCAGCGCAAGACACGGCCCACCAAGAAGGCCGCATGAGCCTACATCGTGGGCGGCAGGAGCGAAGGCTTGTATTGTTTTCCTGCGATCCAGCCGTCCACCATGCTTGCCCACTCCTGCAGCATATGCTGCCGCTGCACAGAGTATTCCGCCTTGTTGTACACCGCGCGCACCCCTTTCTGCTCGTGCGCCAGACACTTCTCGATCCAATCGCTATTGAATCCCGCCTCATGGAGGAGCGACGAGCCAGTCCGCCGCAGGTCGTGGACAGAAAACGGCTCCAGCGCCAGGCCCTGCGCCTGCGCCCGCTCCACCGTCACATCAATGACCCGGTTCAGGGTGGAATTCGACATTCCCTTATCCCCTTCATAGCGCGACGGCAGAATGAACTTCGAGCCGCCGGCGCACGTCTTGAGCGCCACCATGATGTCGAAGGCCTGCTGGGCCAGGTAGACGTTATGCGGCCGGCGCGCCTTCATCCTGCCCGCCGGGATGGTCCACACCGCATCTGTAAAATTCACCTCGTCCCACGTCGCATTGAGCAGTTCGCTCTTGCGCACCATCGTGAGCAGTACCAGCTTGAGCGCCAGGCGGATAGTCGGCAGTGTGCTGACGTTCTCCAACTGTGCGAAGAAGATCTGGATCTCGTCCGGAGATAGTGCGCGATCCTTTGGCTTGAATGTTGCGATCGACGACGCGCTGACGGTATCGGCCGGGTTCACAACTTTCTGCCCCTTTCCGATGGCCCAGCGGTAAATCTGCTGGACGATCTCGCGCGCGTGTACGGCCGTCGCCGGCGCGCCGCGCTCCTTTATCTTGTCGCACAGGTCGCGCAGGTCTTCGTCGCTGATCTCGCTGAGCTTCCGATTCTTGAATGTTGGCAGGATGTCGCGGTTCAGGATGCTCTCGCGCATGGCCTTGGTGCTCTCGGCCATGGCGTAATCTTCCAGCCAAGCGACGGTAAACTCGCCGAAGGTCTTGGCGGCCCGTTCTTGCTTTTTGCCGCGCTGCTTTTCCTTGGCCGGCGACTTTCCGGCGGCGATGTCCTTCTTGGCCTCGATCAGGGCCTCGCGCGCGGCGGCCAGGGTGATGCCGGCCGGCCCATATCGGCCAATGGTCAGGGTTTCGCGACGGTTGTTCAGACGGTAGTCGTAACGGAATGTGATGGTGCCGGCAGGAGACACGGCTACATAGAGGCCGTCGCGGTCGGCGACCTTGTAAAGCTTGTCCTGTGGCTTGAGATTCTTCAGCTTGGTATCTGTCAGCACGGTTACCGTCTCCGGGGGCAGGTTTTTACCGTCATCGCCAGGGCTGGCGGTAAAACCGCTAAAAGCCGCGCCAGTGCTGAATATCAGCCTGATTTATACCGTCAAAATGCGCTTTGCGCTGTGACGGTATGGTGTTTTGAGTCGATGAAACGGATAGGGAATACCGTCAAGAATACCGGTAAAAAATTCCGTCTTCAATCGATAGTTGTCGAAAGCAGAAAAGAGAAAGCCCCGAGCTAATACCCGGGGCTGCTGATTTTTACGATAGCTGCTGAATGTCAGCGACTAATGCAATATTATTCCCACTCGATGGTGGCCGGCGGTTTGCCGGACACGTCGTAAACCACGCGGTTGATGCCCTTCACCTCATTGATGATGCGGTTGGAGGCGCGGCCCAGCAGGTTGTAAGGCAGTTCCGCCCAGTGGGCGGTCATGAAGTCGCTGGTGACCACGGCGCGCAGCGCGACGACATAATCGTAAGTGCGGCCGTCGCCCATTACGCCAACGGATTTCACCGGCAGGAACACGGCGAAGGCCTGGCTGGTCAGCTCGTACCAGTTCTTGCCGGTTTTCTCGTCCACGGTATTGCGCAGTTCTTCGATGAAGATGGCATCAGCCTGGCGCAGCAGGTCGGCGTATTCTTTCTTCACTTCGCCAAGGATGCGCACGCCAAGGCCCGGGCCCGGGAAGGGGTGACGGTAGACCATGTCGTGCGGCAGGCCGAGCGCGACGCCCAACTGGCGAACTTCGTCCTTGAACAGCTCGCGCAGCGGCTCCAGCAGTTTGAGGTTCATGTCTTCCGGCAGGCCGCCCACATTGTGGTGGCTCTTGATGGTGTGGGCTTTCTTGGTCTTGGCGCCGGCGGATTCGATCACATCCGGGTAGATAGTGCCTTGAGCCAGCCATTTGGCGTTGGTCAGCTTGCCGGATTCGCGGTCGAACACCTCAATGAATTCCGCGCCGATGATCTTGCGCTTCTTCTCTGGATCGCTTTCGCCGGCGAGCTTGCTCATGAAGTCGGCTTCCGCCTGCACATGCACTACTTTCACGCCCAGGTTCTGCGCGAACATTTCCATCACCATCTTGCCTTCATTCAGGCGTAGCAGGCCGTGATCGACGAAAACGCAGGTCAGCTGATTGCCGATGGCGCGGTGGATCAGTGCGGCGGCTACGGAGGAGTCCACGCCACCGGACAGGCCGAGGATGACTTCTTCGTCGCCCACTTGTTCGCGGATTTTCTTCACCGCTTCGTCGATGTAGTTGGGCATGGTCCAACTGGGTTTGCAGCCCGCTACGTGCAGCACAAAGCGGTGGATCATCTCGGTGCCGCGTTTGGTATGTGTCACTTCCGGATGGAACTGCACGCCGTAGAAGCCGCGGGCTTCGTCCGCCATCGCCGCATACGGGCAGGACGGGGTTTCGGCGATCACCTGGAAGCCGGCCGGCAGCGCGGTCACCTTGTCGCCGTGGCTCATCCATACGTCGAGGAAGCCGTTGCCGGCGTCGTCGATCTGATCCTGCAGGCCTTCCAGCAGCTTGGAGTGGTGGCGCGCCTTGATCTGGGCGTAGCCGAACTCGCGTTTGTCGCCGCTTTCCACCTTGCCGCCCAGGGTCTGGGCCATGAACTGCATGCCGTAGCAGATGCCCAGCACTGGAACGCCGAGTTCGAATAGCGCCGGATCTGCTTGGTAGTCGGATTCGTACACCGAGTTCGGGCCGCCGGAGAGGATGATGGCTTTGGGCGCGAATGCGCGGATTTCTTCAAGCGGCATGTCAAACGAATGAAGCTCACAGTAAACGTGAGCTTCGCGTACGCGGCGGGCAATCAGCTGGGTGACCTGAGAGCCGAAATCGAGAATGAGGACTTTGTCCATGCCTATCCTTCAGGAAATGTTGTGGGCCGTGCGGCCATGATGATTGAGATTGTGTCGCAGGAGGTTGAGCGCGCGGCGGCGCGGGCCTGCTTTCATTGTTCGCCGTCCCTCGACGGCAGTCGGAATCTGCGGCTGCGTTCCGGTATATGCTCGCTGCGGGCCAGCAGCATCAGCAGGCCGGCGACGATCATGCCGAAGGACAGCAGATGGCTGGGGCGCAGGCCCAGATTGTCGTAGAGATAGATCGCGCCGCCGGCGTAGACCAGCAGCGGGCTGGTGACCAGGGTGGATTTGTTGAAGCCGTCCACGATGAACAACAAGACTCCGGCGGCGGCCAGAAGCAAGGCGAGCAGGGTGGATGTGTTGGGCAGCAGCGAGGTGCTTTTCAGAAACCAGACCGATCCCAGGCAAATCAGCACGATGGGCAAGGCCGCGCTGCGGTTCATCAGGCGGCTCCACGCTGGTTTTTCATGAAGCGCTGTTTCTCGCGCTGCCATTCGCGGTCTTTTTCAGTGTCGCGCTTGTCGTGCAGCTTCTTGCCTTTGGCCAGCCCCACTTCCGCCTTGATGTTGCCGCGGGTGTAGTGCAGGTCCAGCGCCATCATGGTGTAGCCGGCGCGTTCCACCTTGCCGATGAAGCGGTTGATCTGTTCTTGGGACAGCAACAGTTTACGCGGACGAACCGGGTCGGCTTTGACGTGGGTGGACGCGGATTGCAGTGGCGTGATGTGGCAGCCGATCAGCCAGAACGCGCCGTTTTTCCAATCCACGTAGCTTTCCTTCAGTTGGACGCGGCCGGCGCGGATGGCCTTGACCTCCCAACCTTCCAGCACGAGCCCGGCTTCGAGCTTTTCCTCGATGAAGTAGTCGTGGAAGGCCTTGCGGTTCTGGATGATGCTCATGTCGCCTACGGGATGTTTTTTGAATGAATCCTCTATTGTATCAGAAGCAGCCGGCTTGCCAAAGCCATGAAAACACAGCGCTTTGACGCGAAGCCGGGATGAGGCCGGGTAGGGCGCGCCGGATTTTGTTAAACTTGCGGTTTTTACCGATGCTGACAATTTCCCGGCCAGGGATGGGGCAGCGGAGACGATAAGCGAGCGATGGATGCAGGTGGTTGAAAAAAGCGTATTGGTGGCGCATACGCCGGCGCAGATGTTTGCGCTGGTGGATGATATCGAGCATTACAGCCGGTTCCTGCCCTGGTGCGGCAAGGCCGAGGTGTTGTCGCGCGAGGGCGATCAGGTGGTGGCCAGCTTGCACATCGATTATCTGAAAGTGAAGCAGCATTTCACCACTCGCAACACCAATCAAGCGGGCGAGGCCATTCTGATGGAGTTGGTGGATGGTCCGTTCGAGCATTTGGAGGGTCGCTGGCGTTTCCTGCCTTTGGGCGAGATCGGCTGCAAGGTGGAGTTCCGGCTCAGCTATCAGTTTTCCAGCAAGATACTGGAAATGATCATCGGCCCTGTGTTCGGACATATTTCCGGCACGCTGGTGGACGCCTTCATCAAGGAAGCGGACAAGGTGTACGGCGATGACTGAAGTTTTGCAGGTGGAAGTGGCGTTGGCATTGCCCGAGCTTCAGGAGCTGGTGGTTTTGCGGGTGGCGCCGGGCACAACGGCGCGCCAGGCGGTGGAGCTGTCCGGCCTGCTGGCGCGCGTCCCTGAATGGGCGCCGGAGAGCTTGAAGCTGGGCGTATTCGGCAAGGCGGTGAAAGACGACGCGCCGCTGCGCGAGCATGACAGGGTGGAGATTTACCGACCCTTGATCGCGGACCCCAAGACGGTGCGGCGTCAACGCGCCGAGGCTGGAAAACAGATGAAAAAAGGCGGCGGGAACTAGCCGCCGCCGAGAGGATGTCCAAGCGCTGTTTATAGCTGGGGCGACATCAGTGAGGGTGGCTGCTCCTCCGCCGAGTGCACGCGGTTCTTGCCGTTGAGTTTGGCTTGATACATTGCCTGGTCGGCGCGCTCCAGCACGTCGGCTTCTTGTTCGCCCAAATGCCATTTGGCGACGCCGGCGCTGAAGGTGATGAGCAGGCGGTCGTTGTTGGCCAAGAAAAACGTTTTGGTTAGTTCGCGCTGCAGCCGCTGCACGGTGGCGACGGCTTCTTCTTCCGGGGTGTCCGGCATCAGGATCACGAATTCCTCACCGCCGAAGCGGGCGACGATATCGGCTGGGCGCAGGCTGTGCTTGATCGTGTCCACCAGGTATTTCAGGGCATCGTCGCCGGCTAGGTGGCCGTATTTGTCGTTCAGTTGCTTGAAGTTGTCCACGTCGAGCAGGGCGACGGACAGTGGCGCGCCGGTGCGCTCCGCGCGGCTGATTTCGCGCTGGAAATGCTCTGCCAGGCCGCGGCGGTTGAAAGCGCCGGTCAACTGATCTTCGCGCACCTTGGCACTGGCGGCTTCCAGCGCGGTTTCCAGTTCGGCGATTCTTTGTTCGGCGGCTTCCACTTGCTCCTTGGCGGACAGCAGCTCATCGCGGGAGCGGGTCAGGTCCAGTTGCATTAGCGAGGTGTCTTCCATCAAGGAGCCGATGATGCTGCCCAGCTCCTCGACGTTCTGCGACTGTTTGATGCGGGTGCTGTGGTCCTTGATCTTGTTCTGGAAGTCGTCGGTGCTGTCCGTCATCATCGCCAACCGCGAGATGAAGCGGTCCAACAAGGAGCGCAGCGAGCTTGCCGCCTCGTCCAGCGAGGTTTTCAGTTGGCCTTGCTTGCGGATCACGTCCTTGAGGCTGGACTCCATCTGGTAGACCTGCTGCATGGACAGCGGCTCATGGCTGAGGATGTCCTGCAGCGAATGAACCTGGCCCACCAGATAGGTGTCCGTGTGGTTGAGTTCGGCGATGTTTTCCAGCAGCAGGCGCAGCAGGTTGGTCATCGCCGACACCAGGCGGTCGTCTTGCTGCGATTGCAGCTCCAGCTTGATCATGAAGGCCCGCAGCTTGGGCATGTAGGCGTTGAGCGTGGCGTCGTCGGCCACTTGATTCAGTTCGCCCAGCAGCGCCTCCAGCGCATCCACCAATTCCGGGTAGTTGATCAGGCGAGGCTCCAGGCCGTGCTTAAGGGCGAAGCTCAGCGTGCGCTGCCAGGCCAGCCAGCTGTTGCTGGGCGCGTCGGCCCCGTCTTCATCGAGGCCGGCTACCGGAGCGGGGGTGTCGGAGCTTGCCGCGCCGTTGCCATTGGACGGGGGCATGGACTGGGTCCAGTTCTGAATCAGCGTGGCCAGTTTCTGGTTCAGTTCGTCCGGCTGGTTGCCGTAATTGATCAGCACCCGTTCCAGCGTGGACTGCTTGTGGTGCTGCGGCATATTGGGCAGCCGAAGGTCCCAGTTTCGGATCAGATTTTGGATCAGCATGCCCCAGCTGTGTTGTTGCTGGCTGGCGCTGAGAGAGGCGCGCAGAAAGTCGATGATCAGTTGCGGGGCTTGTTCCCAGCGATTTTCGTCGCAGACTTGCTTGAGGCGGGTAAGAGTGACTTTGGCCTGCACGCTTTCCTGGGGCAGGGTTTCCAGTGCGCGCAGCAGCAACACGGCAAGCTTGTTGTCGCGGTCGACCGGCGTTTGCGTCAGCTCGTGATAGACCCGCTCAAAGTTTTCCGGCGTCGGCAACAGCTTGCGCACCGTCAGCTGTTTGAGCGTTTCTCGTGCGACTTCGATGGGGTTTTGTGTTGTCATTGCCCAAACCTTGGACTTTTTTAGACCGGACGTCATTCTTGTTGTCTGTTCAGCTCTACAGTGCGGTCCGGGCGGATATTTAGCGAGGCGTTGGCTTCACCGGATCCAGCAATTGGAAAAAAACTTCACCATTCCGAATCATGCCAAGTTCATTGCGGGCTCTCTCCTCAATGGCGTCCGTCCCCTGTTTTAAATCACGCACTTCCGCGTCCAGCGCGGCGTTGCGGGCCACCAGCTTTTGGGTGGTCGCCCGCTGTTCCTGTAGTTGCTTGTCCAGCTGCCAGACTCTGAGCCAGCTACCTTTTCCAAACCACAACGGCCATTGCAGGGCCAGTATTACTGTCACCAGAGTCAGGGTCAGCCAGCGCATACGATTACTTCAGGTGGTAAAAGGCAGCTTTGCCCGGGTAGTAGGCCGCATCGCCCAGTTCTTCTTCGATGCGCAGCAACTGGTTGTATTTCGCCATGCGGTCGGAGCGGGACAGCGAGCCGGTTTTGATCTGCATGCAGTTGGTGGCAACGGCCAGATCCGCGATGGTGCTGTCTTCGGTTTCGCCGGAGCGATGGCTCATAACGCTGGTATAGCGGGAACGCTTCGCGAGATCAACCGCTTTCAGCGTTTCCGACAGTGTGCCGATCTGGTTGACCTTGACTAGCAGCGAGTTGGCGAGGCCGCCTTCGATGCCCTTGGCCAGAATCTTGGGGTTGGTGACGAACAAGTCGTCGCCGACGATCTGCACGCGGGAGCCCAGGCGCTCGGTCAGCAGCTTCCAGCCGTCCCAGTCGTGCTCGCTCATGCCGTCTTCGATCGACAGAATCGGGTAGTTGTTGACCAGGGTTTCCAGGTAG
The DNA here is from genome assembly GCF_009936155.1 of Chromobacterium haemolyticum. Classification (NCBI taxonomy): domain Bacteria; kingdom Pseudomonadati; phylum Pseudomonadota; class Betaproteobacteria; order Neisseriales; family Chromobacteriaceae; genus Chromobacterium; species Chromobacterium haemolyticum. The sequence continues at coordinate 1,120,114 of NZ_AP019312.1, forward strand.
TCGGCGAACTGCTCGGAAGTGAGCTGCAGGCCTTCGGCGGTCAGGTGGTACTTGCCGTCCTTGTAGAACTCGGAGGAGGCGCAGTCCAGCGCCAGCATCACGTCCTGGCCGGCCACGTAGCCGGCGGCGTCGATGGCTTCCAGGATCAGTTTGATCGCGTCTTCATGGCTCTTCAGGTTGGGCGCGAAGCCGCCTTCGTCGCCCACGGTGGTAGCGTAGCCTTTTTGATCGCAAATCTTCTTCAGGCTGTGGAAGATTTCGGCGCCGCAGCGCAGCGCTTCGCGGAAGGTTTGCGCGCCCACCGGCATGATCATGAATTCCTGGATGTCCAGGGTGTTGTTGGCGTGAGCGCCGCCGTTGATGACGTTCATCATCGGAACCGGCAGGGCCATCGGACCGGCGCCGCCCAGGTAGCGGTAGAGAGGCAGGCCTGCGTCTTCGGCTGCGGCGCGGGCCACCGCCATGGACACGGCCAGCAGCGCGTTGGCGCCGAGGCGGGATTTGGTTTCGGTGCCGTCCAGTTCGATCAGGGTCTTGTCGATGAAGGTCTGATCGCTGGCGTCGAGGCCGATGATGGCTTCGCAGATTTCAGTGTTGATGTTTTCCACTGCCTTCAACACGCCCTTGCCCAGATAGCGGCTTTTATCGCCGTCGCGCAGTTCCAGCGCTTCTTTTTCGCCGGTGGAGGCGCCGCTGGGCACCGCCGCGCGACCCATGACGCCGGACTCCAGCAATACGTCTGCTTCCACGGTCGGATTGCCGCGCGAATCCAGAATCTCACGAGCTACCACATCGATGATCGAACTCATTTACATTTCCTTCAAAGGCTGGTTGTGTTCGGGCGGAGGGCAAGCAACCGGCCGGAGCCGGTTGCGATCTGCGCCTGCCGGTTTACAGGGTGTGTTCCGGCCAGGGATTGTGCTTGACTAACTCGTCCAGCGCCTTGAGCGTAGTCAGCAGTTCCTTCATGCGCGGCAAGGGCCAGGCATTGGGGCCGTCGGACATTGCGCAGGCCGGGTCCGGATGGGTTTCCATGAAGATGCCGGCGATGCCGGACGCCACCGCGGCGCGCGCCAGCACCGGCACGAATTCGCGCTGGCCGCCGGAAGAAGTGCCTTGGCCGCCGGGCAGCTGCACCGAGTGGGTGGCGTCGTAAACCACCGGGCACTGGGTGTCGCGCATGATCATCAGCGAACGCATGTCGGATACGAGGTTGTTGTAGCCGAAGGACACGCCGCGTTCGCAAGCCATGAAGCTGTCTGGTTCGAGGTTGGCTTCTTGCGCGGCAGCGCGGGCCTTGTCGATCACGTTCTTCATGTCGCCAGGGGCCAGAAACTGGCCCTTCTTGATGTTTACCGGTTTGCCGCACTGGGCGACTGCGCGGATGAAGTCGGTTTGGCGGCACAGGAAGGCGGGCGTTTGCAGCACGTCGACCACGCTGGCGACTTGCACGATTTCATTTTCGCTGTGCACGTCGGTCAGCACGGGCACGCCAATCTGGCGTTTCACTTCCGAGAGGATGCGCAGGCCTTCATCGATGCCGAAGCCGCGGAAGGAGGAACCGGAGGAACGGTTGGCCTTGTCGTAGCTCGATTTGTAGATGAAGTTGATGCCCAGTTCAGAGGTGATTTCCTTGAGCTGACCGGCGGTGTCCAGCGCCATCTGTTCGCTCTCGATCACGCAGGGGCCCGCGATCAGGAACAGCGGCTGGTTGAGGCCGACTTCGAATCCGCACAGTTTCATGCCTTGGGTCCTTGCTTGTCCGCTTGGTATTGCAGCGCCGCTTTCACGTAGGAGATGAACAGCGGGTGGCCGTCGCGCGGAGTCGAGGTGAATTCCGGATGGAACTGGCAGGCGAAGAACCAGCGGTGGTTAGCCAGCTCGATGGTTTCGACCAGCTTCTCATGACCGGCGGAGCGGCCGCTGATGATCAGGCCGGCCTGTTCCAGGCGCGGAATGTAGTAGTTGTTCACTTCATAGCGGTGGCGATGGCGCTCGACGATCTCGCTGTCGCCGTAGATGTTCGCCGCCAGGGAGTTCGGAACCAGGTCGCACTGCTGGCCGCCCAGGCGCATGGTGCCGCCCAGGTTGGAGTTTTCGTCGCGCTTTTCCACCTTGCCGTCGTGGTTGACCCATTCGTCGATCAGCGCCACCACGGGGAAGTTGGTGTCGAGGTCGAATTCAGTGGAGTTGGCGCCGGCCATGCCCGCCACGTCGCGAGCGTATTCGATCAGCGCGATCTGCATGCCCAGGCAGATGCCCATGTAGGGGATGTCGTTTTCGCGGGCGAATTTGACCGCTTTGATCTTGCCTTCCACGCCGCGCTTGCCAAAGCCGCCCGGCACCAGGATCGCGTCCATGTCCTTCAGCGAATCGGCGCCGTCGCGTTCGATTTCCTCGGAGTCCACGTAGATAATGTTGACGTTGGTGCGGGTGTGGATGCCGGCGTGTTTCAGCGCTTCGGTCAGCGATTTGTAGGACTCGGTCAAGTCAACGTATTTGCCGACCATGGCGATGTTGATGCTGTGGTCCGGGTGCTCGATCGCGTCGATGATGCGGCCCCATACCGACAGATCCGCCTTGGGCAGGTCCAGCTGCAGCTGCTCGGCGATGATCTCGTCGATGCCCTGGTTGTGGAGCATGGCCGGCACTTTGTAGATGGAGTCGGAGTCGTAACAGCCGATAACGGCGTTTTCTTCCACATTGCAGAACAGCGCGATCTTGCGCTTTTCGTCTTCCGGCAGTTCGCGGTCCATCCGGCAGAGCAGGATGTCCGGCTGAATGCCGATCTCGCGCAATTCTTTTACCGAGTGCTGGGTCGGTTTGGTCTTGATCTCGCCGGCGGTGGCGATGTAAGGCACATAGGACAGGTGCACGTACAGGGTGTTCTTGCGGCCCAGATTGGAGCGCATCTGGCGGATGGCCTCCAGGAACGGCAGCGATTCGATGTCGCCCACGGTGCCGCCGATCTCGACGATGGCGACGTCCGCGTCGGCCGCGCCTTCGTGCATCTTCAGCTTGATTTCGTCGGTGATGTGCGGGATCACTTGCACGGTGCCGCCCAGGTAGTCGCCGCGGCGCTCCTTGGTGATCACGGACTCGTATACCTGACCGGTGGTGAAGTTGTTGCTTTTCTTCATCTTCGCGTGGATGAAGCGCTCGTAGTGGCCCAGATCAAGGTCGGTTTCCGCGCCGTCTTCGGTGACGAACACCTCGCCATGCTGGAAAGGGCTCATTGTGCCCGGATCGACGTTGATGTAGGGGTCGAGCTTCAGCATGGTGACTTTCAGCCCGCGAGACTCGAGGATGGCGGCGATGGACGCAGCGGCAATGCCCTTACCCAGGGAGGACACCACACCGCCGGTTACGAAGATGTACTTGGTCATGAGATTACGGCTCTATGGGAATCCGGGATTCTACCCTGAAATCGTTGCGATTTGAATCGCTTCGAACCATGTTGTTGCAAGTCGCGCCGACACCCCGAGCAGCCGCCGGTCGCGTCGCGCGGCTTGGCAAAGAAGTGCTCGCATCTCTGTGGCGAATACGGTACAATTGCCGCCGACTGTTTCATACACGATCGCGCCCATGCAGTAAAAGGGTGCGTTTTCTGCTTGAGTGTCTGGCTTTATCTATGATATAAAGCCAGCTTTTACCGGTTTTGGGAGTGTTTAACATGGCGCGTGTTTGCAAAGTCACCGGCAAGCGTCCGATGACCGGGAACAATGTTTCCCACGCCAACAATAAGACTAAACGTCGTTTCCTGCCCAACCTGCAATATCGCAAGTTCTGGGTTGAGAGCGAAAACCGCTGGGTGCGTCTGCGCGTATCCAACGCGGCACTGCGTACCATCGACAAGGTTGGCATCGATGTAGTGCTGGCTGATCTGCGCGCTCGCGGCGAGATCTGATTGCGGTCAACCAGAAAGCTACTGAGGTAATAACATGCGCGATAAAATCAAGCTTGAGTCCACTGCTGGCACCGGCCATTTCTACACGACTACGAAGAACAAGCGTACGATGCCGGAAAAAATGGAGATCAAGAAATTTGATCCCGTTGCTCGCAAACACGTTCTGTACAAAGAAACCAAGCTGAAATAAGCCGGTTTCCGCGGGAACGCGAAAGTAAAGAGCCCTTCTCTGGTGCACGGAGAAGGGTTTTTTTCTTTATGGTTTGGGACTAAAAAACCCCGTCAAGCATGCTTGGCGGGGTTTTGCGTTTAATCGGCGCTTAGGCGGCCGAAAGTCTTTTTGGCGAACACCAAGTCTTGCCAGGCTTTTTGTTTGTCCGGCTGATTGCGCAACAGGTAGGCCGGGTGATAGCTGACGATCAAAGGGATGTCCTGGTAGCTGTGCAGCTTGCCGCGCAATTGACCAATGCCTTTTTCTGTTTGCAGCAGAGTTTGGGCGGCAAAACGGCCAAGCGCCAGAATCAATGTGGGCTGGATGTGCTGAATTTGCTGGATCAGATAGTTCTGACAGGAGGCAATTTCATCGCCGCTAGGATTGCGGTTGCCGGGCGGGCGGCATTTGAGCACGTTGGCGATATATACATCGCGGTCGCGGTCCAGTCCGGTCGCGCTCAGCATGTTGTCCAGCAACTGGCCGGCGCGGCCGACGAAGGGCTGGCCTTGTCTGTCCTCTTGTTCGCCCGGCGCTTCGCCGATCAACAGCCAGCGCGCCTGCTTGTTGCCGCGACCGAAAACGGTTTGAGTGCGGGTTTGGCAAAGGCGGCAGTCGCGGCAATCGCGTACCGTGCGTTCGAGCGCGTCCCACTCTAGCAAAGGTGAGGCGTGGGCTTGAGGTGCGGGAGACGCGACGGGTGGGGCGATGTCGGCTGCAGGCGAGGGGGCAAGCAGTACGGCCGGCTGGGCCGGCGTGACGGCCTCCTCGCGCGGCGGCGCCGGGCACACCTCCGGCACCATATCGGTTTCCACCAGTGTTTCCTGTGGGCGGCTTAGCGCCGCAGGATGCTGCTCGAACCAACCGGGGCGAGCTTCCCAGGATGGGCCCAGTCCTATCACGCTTTGAATCAGCGCGGCGCGGCTCATAGCGTGGCCTCCATCAGGACCGCGTCTTCGCGGCCGTCGGCGCAGGGGTAGTAGTTCTTGCGTCGGCCGTTTTCAACGAAACCTTGGCTTGCGTACAGGCTGCGGGCAACGGCGTTGCCGGCCCGTACTTCCAGGAATAGGCGCCTTGCACCGCTTGCGGCCAGAGTGGCGCTTAGTTCTCGCAGTAGTTGTTTGCCCAAGCCCTGGCCTTGCCATTGTGGATCTATCACGATGTTGAGCAGTTCCGCTTCGTCCAGCACGGTTTGGGTCACGGCGAAGCCCCGTAGTTGGTTCGAGGCGAACATGCCGTGAAACTGGTGACCGCAGCGCACGGAGTCCCGGTATTGGGCGGCGGACCAGCCGTGTGCGCAGGCGCGGCTCTCTAGCTCGGCCAGCTGCCTCGTGTCGTCGGGCTGGAAAGTGTGGTAGTACGGGGTCATTTCTGGCGTGCCTGCTGCTGTTCCTGTGCGGTCAGGGCGACTTTATTACGCACGTAAAGCAGTTCCGCTTCGCGCGGGTGAGTTTGCGGATAACGGCCGCTGCGCGCCAACGAGAAGTAGGCGATGGCGTTGGGCAGCAGATCCGCGCGGACGATGGCGACGCCGGCATTGTCTTGCAGACAGGGGTAGCGTTCAAAGCCGTCGCCAGCGGCAATATCGACTCGCTCCGGCCAAAGCACGGCTTCCGGCGCGCCGACGCTTATCGGGTCCAGCCGTTCCGGCGCGGCACCTTCGGCGACTCGATAGCAGGCGCTGTAAACCTGCTGCATCCTGGCGTCGAGACAGACCAGCACCGTGCCAGTGCTGGCTTGTTGAGCGACGTTGTCCAGCGTTGGAATGCCGATAACCGGAATGCCGGCGGAGAAAGCCAGCCCTTGAGCCAGGCCGCAGGCGATGCGTAGGCCGGTGAAGGAGCCGGGGCCCTGGCCGAAGGCGATGGCGTCGAGTTGCTCCAGGCGCAATTCCGCCTGTTCCAGTAGGCAAGCCAATTCCGGCAGCGCGCGTTCCGCGTGCTTTTGCTCGACTTTCTCGTGGAAGGAGAAAATACGCGAGCCGTTGTCAATGGCTAGGGATAGAAACGAGGTGGAGCAATCAATGGCAAGCAATTTCATCGGGGAATTCGGTCTCAAGCTTAAGCGCGTACTGCAAGACTGCGAATTATAAGCCGAGTTCTTCCACCCAGGCGAGCGCGGAGACATGGGCCTGGTTGAACTGTTCGCTGCTGAGGTTCAATTGGGCGCAGAGTTCTGGCACGCCGGTGAGTTGGCCGTCCTCGCAGGCTTTGACCAGTTTGAGGAAGCGGCTCATCGTGCCTTTTTCGTGCAACAGGGCTTCGGTGATGGTTTCCGGCAGCTGCAGGTGCTCGATGATGTTGGCCATCGGCATGTCGAACAGCACGTCCAGCAGGCTGAACATGCCGATGATGAACAGATTGTCGCAGGTATCGTGACGCTCGCCGTGGGCTTTGCCCAGCAACTCCATGAAGCGGCCGCGTGTGACCGCGGTTTTTTGCAGCGCTGGGGGCGCGTGGCCTTCATCGGAGGCTGTGACCAGTAATAGGGTCAGCCAGCGGTAGAGCTTTTGGTATCCCAGTACGGTGACTGCGTGAGAGAAGGAGCTGATGCTGGTGTTCAGGCCGGCGGCCGCGGAGTTGACGTAGCGCAGCAGCTTGTAAGACAGGGCCAGGTCGCGTTTGAGAACCTGCTCGACGTCGCGGATGTCGGCGTCCAGCCGCAGCAGGTTGAGCAGCTCCAGGGTGTTGCGAAAAGATGGGTGGATGACCTTGGCGGACAGCGTTTCTGGCTGGGCGAAGTAGAAGCCCTGAAAACCGTCCATGCCCAGTTCCTTGCAGAGATGGAACTGAGCGTGGGTTTCCACGCGTTCGGCGATGCGGATCACCGGATAGCTGCGCAAGCGCGACGCCAGCATCTGGAAGCGGTTTGTGTCTTGGTGCTGGATGTCCAGCTTGACGTAGTTGGCCAGTTCCAGAAAGGCCGCAGCCGGCGATTCGAAGCTGAAGTCGTCCAGAGAAATGCCGAAACCCAGCGAGCGAAGGTGCCGCGCGCGCGACAGCAGTTCGTTGGAGGGCACGATGCGCGGCGAGATGTCGAGAATGACGCGGCGCGGCGGCAGCAGCTCAAGAAACTCGCTGCTGAGCATGGCTTCGCCGATGTTGATGAAGGCCAGCTTGCTGCCGATCAGCCAGCTGGTGCCCATATTGTTGAGGGTGTTGACCAGCACCTGAGTGTCGGCTTGCAGTTCTGTATGCTTGCCGACGCCTGAGGCCTCGCCGCTAGGACGAAAAAGCAGCTCATAGCCAATGAGCTGCTGGTTGCGATTGAGAACGGCCTGCCTGCCTATGAAGGCGCTCGTCGAGGTCATTGTCCCGGTATGCCTTTGCTCAGGTGGCGATCAGGTCCGCGGATCGAGTGACGCTGCTGCTGGCTTCGCTGGAGGAGAGTAAATCTTCCATGTCTAGTACCAGTACGACCGAGCCGTCGCCGGACAGGGTGGCGCCGGCCACGCCTTTCGGACGAATGTTCTGCAGCGGCTTGATCACAACGTCGTCGCGGCCGACGAAAGAGTCGATCGCCAGGATGAAGGACTTTTCCGCGGACTGCATCAATACGCCGAAGTAGGGTTTCTGCGTCGGCTCCCAGCCTAGCAGGCCGGCCAGAGTTTTCAGCGGCAGGATTTCGTCGCGCACCACGATGGTGGGTTTGCCCGACACTTCCTGGATCGCGTTCGGGTCGATGGTGATGATTTCACGCACCATCGCAAGAGGCACGGCGAACGGTTGGTTGCAAGCGCGCACCACCAGCACGGGAAGGATGGCCAGTGTCAGCGGCAGCGAGATGCTGATGCGGGTGCCTTCGCCCGGCACCGAGTTGATATCGATGCGGCCGTTCAGTTTCTGGATATTGGTGCGCACCACGTCCATGCCCACGCCGCGACCGGACACGCTGGAAATCTGGTCCTTGGTGGAGAAGCCGGGCAGGAAGATCAGCTGCAGGCACTGTTTTTCATCCAGAGAGTTGGCGCTTTCCTGATCAATAAGACCTTTTTCGATCGCCTTGCGGCGCAGGGCGTCGGCGTTCATGCCTTTGCCGTCGTCGGTGATCTCGATCAGGATGTGATCGCCTACTTGTTCCGCGGTCAGCTGCACCAGCGCCTGCGGCTTCTTGCCGGCGGCGATGCGGTCTTCAGGCTGTTCGATGCCGTGGTCGACTGCGTTGCGCACCAAGTGGACCAGAGGATCATTCAAATCCTCAATCATGGTCTTGTCCAGCTCGGTTTCTTCGCCGGACAGCACCAACTCAACTTCCTTGCCCAACTGACGGGCTAGGTCGCGCGCCAAGCGCGGGTATTTCTGGAACAGGCGGCCAATCGGCTGCATGCGGGTTTTCATCACCGCGTTTTGCAGATCCCCTACCAGCAGGTCCAGTTGGCTGATCGCTTCATCCAGGGAGCGTAGTGTGTTGGTATCGCGGTTGCCTTGCAGGATCTCGGTGCGCAGCGTGGTCAGGCGGTTCTTGGTCAGGCCGATTTCGCCGGACAGGTTGAGCACCATGTCTAGACGCACGGTATCGATGCGGATAGTGTTTTCCTGGGGGCCGCTGCTGCTGGGCGCGCTGGCGGCCGGCTTGCTCGGAGCCGGTTTAGCCGCCGGTTTGGGGGTCGCGGGAGCGGCTGCAACCGGCGCGGGCGCAGGCGCGGCCGGGGCTGCCGCAGCGGCTTGAGGCGCGGGGGCAGGCGTAGCCGCCGGCGTCGGCGCGGGCGCGCCGCCCGGAGCGACGGCTTGGTATAGCTGGTTCCAGTCCGGACCTTGACCGTTGCCGGCGGCGGGTGTCGGAGCCGAGGGGGCTGTCGCCGGCGCCGGAGCGGGGGCTGCGGCCGGAGCTGGTTCGACGGTAGGTGCTTCTTCGGACAAGGCCTCTCCCGCCAGTGCGGCGTCCAAAGCCGCTAGGATGCGCGGGTCGGCTTCGCTGGGCATCAGGCCCTGGCCCATGGTGCCGAACATGTCGCGGACGATACCTGTGGCGTCAAGAATCACGTCCATGATACCGGCGGTGATGTGCAGTTGACCGTTGCGGAGTTTGTCGAACAGGTTTTCGGTGCGATGGCATAGATTGATCATTGGGCCGACGTTGAGAAAGCCTGCACCGCCCTTGATGGTGTGGAAGCCTCTGAAAATGTCGTTCAGCAGTGCCTTATCTTCCGGACGCTTTTCCAGTTCGACCAGTTTATTGTCTACATCGGAAAGGAGATCCGTAGACTCCATCAAGAAGTCTTGCAGCAGCTCTTCCATGCCGGCGAATTCGCTCATTTTCCACTCCCGCCACGCCTTGCTCGCGTGCTCTGTTCTGCGTGTTGTTCGTTAGAAGCCCAGGCTTTCCAGCAGGTCGTCGACCTGTTGCTGGCTGCTGACCACATCGGTGCGCCCTTCCGGGTTGATCACGGGGCCGTTCAGCAGATTGGTGCCCATGCCCAGCTCTTCTTTTTTCGCCTCGGGCGAGAACTCGATCAGGAAATTGACCAGCTCGCTTTCCAGCAGCTTGACCATGCCCATCATCTTTTTGATGACTTGACCGGTCAGATCCTGAAAGTCCTGGGCCATGACGATTTCCAGCAACTGGGTGCTGGTGGCCTGGGTCTGGGCCGGCACTTCATTTAAGTAGCTGCGCGTGTCGGCCGCAAGTTGCTGGAACTCTTCCACGGTCAACAGGTTGGCGTACAGACGTTCCCAGCGCGAGGACAATTCCAGCGCCTTGCTTTCCAACTGATCCTGATACGGTTTGGCCAGATCAGTGGCGTTGAGCACGCGTTCGGCCGAATTTTCCGTCAGGGTGGCGATGTAAGTCAGCCTGTCCTTGGCGTCTGGAATCGCATCCGCCATTTTTTCCAGAGATTTGTCGTAGCCTAGATCGCGTAGCGCATCATGCATTTTGCGGGTTAACTGACCAATTTGTTCATACATCGAGGTAGGACTGCCGGCAGTCCCGGCTGGCTGCGGAACGGCTGCCGCGGCTTCGGGCGCGGCGGGTTCCGACACCGGAGGGGCTTCGCTCTGCTGCATCGAGATGCTGTCGAACAGAGCCTCAAGCTCCGGGTTATCCCCGCTTTCCATGATGTGATTGGACACGGTAAATCCTCCTCAATACTGACGCAGACCGTTTTTTTTCGGCACTCAGGCTGGTTTATTCATGTTCTGGAAGATCTTGCTCATTTTCTCTTCCATGGTGGCGGCAGTGAAGGGCTTCACGATGTAACCGCTGGCTCCGGCCATGGCCGCTTCGATGATATTTTCGCGTTTGGCTTCCGCGGTAATCATCATGAAGGGCAGGTGTTTGAGCTGGGCGTCGGCGCGGACTGCCTTGAGCAGTTCGATGCCGGTCATATTGGGCATGTTCCAGTCGGAAACGATGAAGTCGAAATGCTGAGTCTTCAACTTGTGCAGCGCAACCATGCCGTCTTCGGCTTCGTCGACATTGGTGAATCCTAGCTCTTTCAAAAGGTTGCGCACGATTCTCCGCATGGTGGAGAAGTCGTCTACGACTAGGAAGCGAATATTCTTGTCTGCCATTGAGGTGTGTCCTGATTTATCTGAAATTCATCGAGCCGCATATTGTAGCGACTACCTCTGCAGGAATGGAATCAAAGTTTCAGCCAGTACGCCGGGGTCGAACTTGGCGACATAGGCATCCACGCCCACGCTGGAGCCCATCGCGCGGTTGGCGTTGGAGGACAGCGAGGAGTGCATCACGACCGGGATGCCGCGGAAGCGCTGATCGGATTTGATCAGCTTGGTCAGCACATAGCCGTCCATTTCCGGCATTTCGGCGTCCACGAGGATGATCTTCAGGTGGTCGTGCAGGCACTCGTCCTCGCCGAAGTTGCGGTTGGCCAGCGTTTGCAGCCGGTCCCATGCCTCGCGGCCGTTGGTGGCCTGCTGGAATTTGATGCCCATCTTTTCCAGCACGCCGGTGATTTCCTTGCGGGCTACGACAGAGTCGTCGACGAAGAAGATGTACTGATCGTTTTCCAATTGAGCGGTGGGAACGTCGGGCAGGCGCGGCTCGCCGACCACGCTGGCCAAGATTTGCTCCACGTCCAGAATGGACACCAGTTTGCCGTTTTCCAGTTCGGTAATCGCGGTGATCAGATTCTGATTGGTGCCGCTGGCCGCCATCATGTTTTCCGGCGCGCGCACCTTGTCCCAATCAACGCGGATGATGCGGTCCACCGAGTCAACCAGAAAGGCCTGGGTGCTCTTGTTGAATTCGGTGACGATCATGGTTTCGTAGCTGCGGGTCTGGTCGGCGCCGATGAACTTGCCAAGCGAGATGACCGGGATGATATTGCCGCGCAGCGACAACACGCCCTCCACGCCAAACGGCATGTTCGGTGTTTTGGTGATGGCGGGGGTCTGCGACACCTCGCGCACTTTGAAAACGTTGATGCCGAAGGTTTCCCGCGTTCCAAGCGAAAACAGCAGAATCTCCATTTTGTTGGAACCCGCCAGCTTGGTTCTGGCGTCAACGGTTGCAAGCAAGGAGGCGTCTGTGGCTGCCATATCTGTCCCTCTCCCTTAATGCTTTTGCTTACTTGATCTTTAGTCTTTGGGTTCCAGATTCAGCATCTGGCGCAGTTTCATCGACAGTTTCTGCGGTTCGAATTTGGCGACGTAGGAATCCACGCCGACCGATTCGCCCAGCTTCTGATTCGAGGAACCGGAAAGGGAGGAGTGCATCAACACCGGAATGCCGTTGAAACGCGGATCGCTCTTGATCATCTTGGTCAGCATATAGCCGTCCATTTCCGGCATTTCCACGTCGGTCAGCACTAAGTGCAGCGAATCCGACAGTTTTTTGCCGGCCAGGTCGGCCTGATTGGCCATTTTCTGCAATTCTTCCCATCCGCGCATGCCATTGATGGCGGAGGTGTACTGGATGTTCATCGCTTCCAGCGTGCGTTCAATCTGCTTGCGCGCCACGGCGGAGTCGTCGGCGAAGAAAATCCGGCGTGGTTCCTTGACCGGCTCGATTCCGAGGAAGGTGTGGCCGTCGTCGATGATGGTGGTTTCCGCCAGTACTTTTTCCACGTCCATCATCATGACCAGCGTGCCATTGTCCAGTTCGGTGACGGCAGTCACCAGGCCGGCCATGCGGTTGGTGATCATTTCCGGTGGCACGCGCATTGCGGACCAGTCCAGACGCAGGATGGTGTCCACCGCCTCTACCAGGAAGCCTTGAGTGTGGGCGTTGTACTCGGTGACGATCATGATTTCCGGTTTGTTGCTGGTCACCACGCCGGTGTATTTGGCCAAGTCGATGACCGGCACCAGCGCACCACGCAGGCTGACCATGCCTTCCACCGAGGAGGGCATTTCGGGCGCGGAGGTGATTTCCGGTGTGCGCATGACTTCGCGCACTTTGAACACGTTGATCCCGAAGATTTCCTTGCGCCCCGTGCGCTGATCCTGGCCCAACGAGAACAGGAGGATTTCCAGCTTGTTGGTGCCGGCCAGTTTCGTCCTGGCGTCGATTTTTTTGAGAAGCTCTGACACAGAAACCTCCGCTGCATTCTTTTGAAGTGGCGTACTACTACCCTTTATACGCCAGATATCGGTTTTGCCCGGTTTTTTTTGCTGAGCCTCATGCCAGATAACAGCTTGGCTCAGCGATACCCATTCATTATCATACTGTTTAAGTGGTTTTTACAAATAACTCGCAAGCGATTCGGCATATGGTTTCAAGCCTCAAAGATCAGCAGCAGCTAGAAGCCGCGTTCGAGCAATTCAATGCGGTATCCGGCCAACTTATTGATGCATATAGACAACTTGAGAGCCAAGTGACAGTTCTCAATGCGCAATTGGACGAAGCCAATAATCAGCTGCGCAAACAGCGGGATGAGAACGCGATGCTGGCCGAGCGCTTGGGCTTGCTGCTGGAGGCGCTGCCCGCGGGTGTGGTCCAAGTCTCGGCCGAAGGCGTGGTCTCGGCGGTGAATCCCGCGGCCAGCCGGATGCTAAATGGTTGTTCTGTAGGGGCTTTATGGCGAGACATGCTTGCAGGGCTTGTACGTTCGGAGCTGGACGACACTTATTGCCATCTGCATGGGGAGCCGGGTTTGGTGTTGACGATGCAATGCCAGGACCTGCCATCTGTCGGTGGGCAGATTGTGCTTATTCACGATGTATCTCGTTTGCATCAATTGACCGGAGAATTGGCCCGCCAGCAGAAGTTGGCGTCCATGGGAGGCATGGCGGCGGCATTGGCGCATCAGCTGCGCACGCCGTTGGCCACGGCGATGTTGTACACGGCGAACTTGAAGCAGGATATTCCGCGGGCGGAAGACCGCGCTCGTTTCGTTGACAAGAGCCTGGCGCGGATGCGGGCGCTGGAGAGTTTGATCCAGAACATGCTGAGTTTTGTCCGTGGTCAGGTAACGACGCTGGAGCCTTTGGATCTGGAGGGGCTGCTGGAGGATTTACGCGCGGTCATGCAACCACAATGTCATGAAAAAGGCGTGCTTTTTGATTGCAATGTAGTGGTGTCATCTGCCATAAAGGTCTTGGTGGACCGCAAAGCCTTGCAGGGGGCCTTGGTGAATCTGTTGGAGAACGCCTGGCACTTCTCCGCAAGCGGGGATGTGGTGCGACTATCGGTGGAGGAGGGTGAGACCGCTTTACTGTTTCGGGTGGAGGACTCGGGCCCCGGGTTCAATCCCGAGGAGTTGGAGAAGATGTTTGAACCGTTCTTCACAACCCGGCCCGGTGGTACAGGCTTGGGCTTGGCCATCGTCAAGAAAGTGGTGGACGAGCTGGGCGGACAAGTGCGTTGTTTCAACAAGGGGGAGGGCGGAGCCTGTTTCGAGCTTAGCCTTCCGATGATGCAACCGTGATGGATGTGCCGTTTATTCAGAAGAAAGCCGAGGACGCCGCATGAGACCCATTGTCAAAGTAGAGGGCAGAGTTGGGAAGATGATCCTGATCGGACAGTTCGATTTCAACCTGCACCGGGAATTCCGTCAGGCCAGCCAGGAACTGCTGGACAATCCGGAGGTGCAAGAGATTGAGATTGATTTCGATCAGGTGCCGTTTCTGGATAGTTCCGCGCTTGGAATGCTGCTGTTGCTGAAGGAGCGTGCGGCTGGGCAGAAAAAGAGCATGACCTTGATCAATTGTCGCGAGGCGGTGATGCAGGTGTTTGAAATCGCCTGCTTCAACAAGATGTTCACCATTAAGTAAGTTCAAGCATTGGAGCGTCTGTGCGCATCCGGGCCTGGTTGTCCGCTGATGCCGAGGCACGGGTTCGTGGCGATCCTTGGTTGTCAGCGCTGGATTGGTGGTTTTGCGGTGGCGCCGACTTCGCAGTGGGCGGCAAGCAGGACCTTTGGCTGACGAATCTGGCGGACGCTCCCGCCGAGCTGTTCGAGCAGTGGGAGGGCGACAAGCCCTTGTGGGTGTTTTCGTCAGGGCGTCCTGCGCCCTGGCTGGCCACGCCCAATATTCACTTTCTGCGCGGAGACTTCGACGCGGACTTGCTGCGCAACCGGCTGCTGGCCTGGCATTGGCAGCAACATGCGCTTTGCCCGTGTTTATTCGGCGCGGCGGCGTTCGACATCATAAACGGCGCCATGTCCCTGTATAGGCCGTCGAAACAGGCGGCTGTCCGCATGTTTCCCTTGGAAGTGTCCGTCAAGCCGGTAGAGGCGGTGGGCGGCGACGTGGTGTTACGCGCGGATTTGCCGGAACGAACCTTGCTGATCCTTGGGGACGCGTCCGGTCACGGACAAGGATCGGCGCTGGACGCCGCACTGCTGGCGCTGGGGGCGTCGCGGGTGCTGCTGGGGCAGCCTTTGTCCTTGCCGACGTTGCGCGAACTCAATGCCTTCATGCATCGCCATGTGGCCGACGGGCGCTATGTCGGCAGCGCTTTGCTGGAAATTGACTGGGGAGCTCGCGAGGTGCGACTGGTCAATGCCGGCATGCCGGATATCTTGCTGTTTCTGTCCACCAGGCTTGAGCGGCGTTTTTCCTCCATGTGCAGTCCGCTTGGCTTGCGCGCCGACATCGAATTGCAGCCGCCGCTGGCGTTGCCTTGGGCGGAGGGCCAGCATTTCCTGGCGCACAGCGATGGCATGGAAGAGTCGGATCTGCCGTACCTGCTGTCGCGTCTGTTGCGCTTGTCCAGCGTTTCCTCGGCCGACGCGTACGGCTATGGCCCCTTGCCGTCAATTCCGCTAGGCTTCAGCAGCCCATACAATGACGACATGTCGTCGTTGGCTTTCGCCGTGTCGGTGTCGCCGCGGCCGGTTTAACGACGTTTCTTGGCCGCATGCGTAGGCGCAGCGCGGATTCAGGCTTGAATCGGCGGGCTTTTTAGTTGATCAATCATTAATATCTGCGCGAATTTTCGCGCTTGGGCGGATCTGTCGTCTCGCCGTTGCGGAACGTGATGACGAGCGAGCAAGGTAAAGAATGGGAAACGGACCCAACGCAAACGGTGTCGGACTGACGACGAGCGAAGAGCCGCGTCAGGCGACCGAACGCAGGGAGGTTTCCTGAAACGGGGATGTTATGCACAAAAAAATACTGACGGTTGACGATTCCGCTTCGATTCGACAGATGGTGTCGTTCACCTTGAAAAGCGCTGGTTACGAGGTGGTGGAGGCCGGGGACGGCAACGCCGGCCTGGCCAAGGCGCAGGGAGGCCAGTTCAATCTGGTGCTGACCGACCAAAACATGCCGGGCATGGATGGCCTGACCTTGATCCGCTCCTTGCGCAAACTGCCGGCGTATTCAACGACGCCTATTCTGATGCTGACCACGGAATCTAGCGATCAAATGAAGGCGCTTGGCCGCGCGGCCGGGGCCACGGGCTGGTTGGTCAAGCCTTTTGATCCGCAGAAGCTGCTGGATGTGGTCAAGCGCGTGATCGGCTGAATCTGCTGATCTTGGGCACGACGAGGAGCGAGCTTTTGGCAATCGACATGTCGCAGTTTCATCAGGTGTTTTTTGATGAAGCGGATGAGCATTTGTCCAACATGGAGAGCCTGTTGCTGGGCATGGATCAGTCCTGTCCGCAGCCGGAGGATTTGCATGCGGTGTTCCGCGCCGCGCATTCGATCAAGGGCGGTGCGGCCACGTTCGGTTTCGCCGATATGGCGGATTTGACTCATGTGCTGGAAGCGCTGTTGGATGAGGTGAGGCGCGGCGCGCGCGTCTTGAGTTCGGATCTTGTGGACTTGGTGCTGCGAGCTAAAGACGTGTTGTACGGGATGCTGGCGGCGCACAAGGGCAAAGGCGATGTCGACGCCGCGCAAGCCGCTCAGCTAAAGGCGCAGTTGGAGGCGCTGGCGGCCGCTCCGGCTGAGCCCGAGGCGCGCCGGGCGCCGGAGGAGACGCGGCACTGGACGCTGTATCTGGAAATCGACGTGGTGGACGGCGTCGACATCGACGCCTTGCTGGAGTCGCTGGCCGAGCACGGCGACTTGAGCGTGGTGCAGCGCGGCGAAGAGCTTGACAAGCTGCCCTGGGTTGCCGTGTTCACTTCGCCGCTGGACGCCGGGGAGGTGGCTGAGTCGCTGGCATTTTCCGTGCCGCAGGAGCATTTCCGCATCAATGTCGATCATGGCGTCGAGGAGGAGGGCAGTTTCGGCTTGTTCCTCGATGCGGCTCCGGAACCGGACACTTCAGTATGGCTGGAAGGAGACGGATTCGGCCTGTTCGAGCCCCCGCCTGCCGAGGCGGCGGAGCGGGACGAAGTTCCGGCGCTGGCGCCGGAGTTCGACGCGGCCAAGCCTGCGGCGCGCGGAGGCGCGGCGAGCGAGAATTCTATCCGGGTCAATATCGACAAGGTGGATTTGCTGCTCAACCTAGTGGGCGAGTTGGTGATCACCCAGTCCATGCTGACACAATCCGGGGCCGGCCTGGATCCGGTGGCGCATGAGCGCCTGCTTGGTGGCATCGGCGCTTTGCAACGCAATGCGAGGGAGTTGCAGGAGGCGGTGATGTCGATCCGGATGACGCCCATCGCCTTTGTGTTCAACCGCTTTCCGCGCGTGGTGAGGGACCTGGCCGGTCGCTTGGGCAAAAAGGTGGAGCTCACGATGATGGGCGAAAGTACCGAGCTGGACAAAGGCTTCATCGAGAAATTGTCCGACCCGTTGACCCACCTGGTGCGAAACAGCCTGGATCATGGCATCGAATCCCCGGAAGCGAGGCTGGCGGGCGGCAAGGGCCCGGTGGGGCGTCTTACGCTGCGGGCTTTCCACCAAGGCAGCAATATCGTCATCGAAGTCAGCGATGACGGCGCCGGGCTGAATCGGGAACGGATATTGGCCAAGGCGAGACAGAGCGGTTTGGCTACGCCGGATTCGCTAAGCGACGCTGAAGTTTGGAACCTGATTTTCGAGGCCGGCTTCTCCACGGCGGCGGAGGTGACCGAGGTCTCCGGCCGCGGCGTGGGCATGGATGTGGTCAAGCGCAATATCCAGAGCATGGGCGGCCGTGTGGAGATTGACTCCATGGCCGACATTGGCACCACCATCAGCATTCATTTGCCGTTGACGCTGGCGATCATGGACGGCATGTCGGTGCGCATCGGCGCGGAAACCTATGTGATGCCCTTGGGGGCGGTATTGGAGTCGCTGCAGCCTGCACCGAATGAAATCAAAACGGTGGCCGCGCGCGGCCAGGTGGTGGGCATTCGCGGCGAATACCTGCCGATTGTGCCGTTGGGACGGTTTTTTTCCATCCCCGAAGCGAAACAGACCCCGAGCGAGGCGATCCTGGTGATCGTGGAGGCCGGCAACAGCAGGCTGGCGCTGTTAGTGGACGATTTGATCGGCCAGCAGCAGTTTGTGGTGAAAAACCTTGAAACGAATTACCGCAAGGTGGACGGCATTTCCGGCGCCACTATTCTCGGAGACGGCCAGGTGGCCATGATCCTGGATATCGCCGCGATTGCGCGGCACAACCAGCGGATGACGCTGGACGCATGAAACAACAAGGAAAAAAAATGGTGGCGGAACGGAACGACCCGGGGTTGGCGCACAGGCGTTCGGGCAATGAGCTGCTGGTGTTCACGCTGGGAGCGGAAGAGTACGGCATTGATATTCTGAAGGTGCAGGAAATCCGCGGCTACGACGCGGTGACCCGCATCGCCAACGCGCCAGACTTCATCAAGGGCGTGGTCAATTTGCGCGGTCATATCGTGCCTATCGTGGATTTGCGTTTGAAATTCGGCATCGGGGAGCCGGTGTACAACGAGTTCACCGTGGTGATCGTGTTGAATGTGTGCGGGCGTGTCATCGGCGCGGTAGTGGACGGGGTGTCGGATGTGATTCAACTGGAGCGGGAGGCTCTGCGAGCCGCGCCGGAGTTTGGCGCGGTGGTGGACACCGCCTATATCGAAGGACTGGGCACGCTGGACGAGCGCATGATCATCGTAGTCGATATCGAGCGTTTGATGGGTAGCGAGGAAATGGCGTTGACTGACACCGCGGGCCGCGTATAAACGCGGCCGCAAGCCTGTTTTGAGGGGGCGGAGCATGAATAATATGAAAGTGATCCATCGGCTGATGTTGGGCTTCGGCCTGTTGATTCTGTTGCTGGCGGTGGCGATGACGCTGGCGGTCAGACAACTGCAGGGCCTGGCCGGCGATCTGGTCAATATCTCCAGCGTGCATATCCCGCAGGTTAGCGCCGCGCACAAGATTGCTGCCAATGTCGACCTGGCGTCGCGGGACGTGCGTAATCTGTTGTTGACCAAGGATGTCCAGCTTACCAAGGAGCTCAACCAGCAGATTGACGAGAGCCTGGTCAATCTGACGCAGCGAATGGCGGCCTTGGAGCCGAATGTCGGCAACGCCGGGCGGCCGCTGTTCGAGGCGATGCGCTCCGATGAAGCCAGTTTCCGCTCTGAACTGAATGTGTTCCGACGCATGCAAGCGCAGGGACGGGATGCCCAGGCTCGCGATTACTTGTTCGTGACCCTGCGCGATACCCAGCTTAAATACATGACCTCGATCGACCGCTACATCGCGTTTGAGGAGGGGCTGATGCGCAAGGCGGGACAGGATGCCAGCGACAATTCCCAACAGGCTTACAAGCTGCTGTTTGGCTTTACTTTGTTGGCGCTGGCGATCGGCATCGGCTTTGGCGTCTTCATCATCCGTTCGCTGATGCGCCAGTTGGGCGGCGAGCCTGCGGAGCTGGTCAAGGTGATGCGGGAGTTGACCGAGGGCCAGGTACGTTCTGAGATCAAGGTCAAATCGGGCGATAAGCATAGTCTGTTCGCGTCGATGAGTTTGCTGGCCGAGAAGGCGGTTGAAAACATCAGAGTGCGCAATGCTCTGGACAACGCCTCCACCAATGTGATGATCGCCGACAATGATCGCAACATCATCTACACCAATCACAGCGTGCTGGAGATGATGCGCCGCGCCGAAGCGGATATGCGCAAAGCCTTGCCCAATTTCGACGCGCGCGCCTTGCTGGGCACCAATATGGATGTGTTCCACAGCAATCCGGCGCATCAGCGCGACCTGTTGGCCAACCTGCGCTCCACTTATCGCGCGCAGATCAATATTGGCGAGCGTATTTTCGGCTTGGTGGCCAATCCGGTATTCGGCACAGACGGCTCGCGGCTGGGCACGGTGGTGGAGTGGAAGGATCGCACCGGGGAAGTTGAGATCGAGAAAGAGGTGGCTGGCATCATCTCGGCGGCCGCGGCCGGCGATTTCGACCGGCGCATCAATCTGGAAGGCAAGGACGGCTTTTTCCGACAGTTGGGCGAAAGCGTCAATCAACTGCTGGCGGTGACCAGCCAGGGCCTGGGCGATATCGCCACCGTGCTGGCGGCCTTGGCCAAGGGCGATCTCACCCATGCGATCAAGGGCGACTACCAAGGCCTGTTCAGCCAGTTGCAGAACGATACCAACACCACGGTGGAGCGCTTGAAGGAAATCGTCTCCAATATCAAGGAGTCCACCGACGCGATCAACACCGCCGCGCGTGAGATCGCCTCCGGCAACGCCAACTTGTCCAGCCGCACCGAGCAACAAGCGGCCAGCTTGGAGGAAACCGCTTCCAGCATGGAGGAAATCACCAGTACAGTGCGGCAGAACGCGGAGAACGCCAAAAAGGCTAACACGCTGGCCACCGGCGCTTCCGATATCGCTGCGCGCGGCGGCAAAGTGGTGGGAGATGTGGTGGCCACCATGAACGAGATCAACGACAGCGCGCGCAAGATCGTCGATATCATCAGCGTGATTGACGGCATCGCCTTCCAGACCAATATCCTGGCGCTCAACGCCGCAGTGGAGGCCGCGCGGGCGGGTGAGCAGGGGAGGGGCTTCGCCGTAGTGGCCAGCGAGGTGCGCAACCTGGCGCAGCGCTCCGCTGCCGCCGCCAAGGAAATCAAGGGCTTGATTGGCAACTCGGTGGCTAAGGTCGAGTCCGGCTCCAAGCTGGTGGACGAGGCTGGCAGCACCATGGACGAGATTGTGATTTCCATCCGCCGCGTCGCCGACATCATGAGCGACATCTCCGCCGCGTCGATTGAGCAGAGCTCGGGCATCGAACAGGTCAATCTGGCGGTAACGCAGATGGACGAAAACACTCAGAAGAATGCCGCGCTGGTGGAGCAGGCCGCGGCGGCCGCGGAGTCGCTGGAAGAGCAAGCGCGTTATTTGGACGACGCGGTCCAGGTATTCAAACTGGGGGAGCCGGGGCAGCGTTTGCGGCCCATGCAGGCGCACGTCGCGCAGACGGCGGAGCATGTCGTTGCTCATGTCGCCGGAGCCAAGACCGTGCCGCTCAAACCAGCCGGCAAGATCGTGGTGCCGGAGCGACTGCGGCCACAAGTGAATCTGACGGACGGCGAGTGGGAAGAGTTTTGACGCAGGCTAGGATGAGCGTGGAGCCGAGGGGGCCGAGTTGATGGGGCTGGAACTGGACATCAAGTTCACGCCAGAGGATTTTCGCCGCATCCGCGGCATGGTTTACCGGCGAGTCGGCATCGCTCTTAACGACAGCAAGACCCATATGGCCTACGCGCGGCTGGCCAAGCGAGTGCGGGCTTTGGGACTGAAAAGTTTCGCCGAGTACTTGGACCGGCTGGATCAGGACGCCTTATCGGGGGAGTGGCAGAACTTTGTCAATGCGCTGACCACGAATCTGACTTCGTTTTTTCGGGAGCCGCATCATTTCAGCATGCTGCGCGCGCACGCCGAGCGCTGGCGGAAGCGCGGCCGGCCGTACCGGGTCTGGAGCGCGGCGTCTTCGACGGGCGAGGAGCCTTACTCCATCGCCATGACCATGGCGGAATTGGCGGAGTCTTTACGGCCATTCCCCTGTGAATTGCTGGCGTCCGATATTGATACTCATGTATTGGAGCAGGCGATGTACGGCGTCTATCTTCGCGAGCGCGTCAGCCAGTTGCCGGAGCCGCAATTGCGCCGTTTTTTCGATAAGGGCGTGGGTGCCAACGACGGCAAGGTGCGCTTGAAGAAACACTTGCGCGAAGCGGTGACCTTTTTCCAGATGAATCTGGTGGCGGATGAGTGGCCGCCGCTGGGGGAGTTCGACGTCATTTTTTGCCGCAATGTGTTGATCTATTTTGATAAGCCGACACAGGCGGCCATACTCAATCATATGGCGCGGCATCTGGCCCCGGACGGTTTGCTATTGCTGGGGCATTCGGAAAACATCCTGCATCTGAGCGACGCCTTCCTGCCTTGCGGCAAAACCAGCTATCGGCTGGCCTAGCCGGCGTGTCCGCCCTTTTATCGATTCGGGAGCGTGGATGGGGTTCGACAAGAAAATTCGCGTGGTGGTGGTAGACGACTCCGCTTTGATCCGCAATCTGCTGACCTCCATCATCAACGAGGCGCAAGACATGGAGGTGGTGGCTACCGCCTCCGATCCATTCATCGCTCGCGAGCGCATCCGCGAGCTGGACCCTGACGTCATCACGCTGGATGTCGAAATGCCGCGCATGGACGGCCTGGAATTTCTTCGTCGTTTGATGCGCTTGCGGCCGACGCCGGTGCTGATGATTTCCTCGCTGACGCAGCAAGGATCGGAGGCGACGCTGACGGCGCTGGAGCTGGGCGCGATCGACTTTATGTCCAAGCCGGCGCACGATATCGCCAGACGGATGGGCGATTACGCCCACGAGATCAGAGACAAAATCCGGACGGTGGCGGCAGCCAGGGTGCGTGCGCCGCACCGCTTTCATCGCACGGCCGAGGCCTTGGCGCCGCAGACGCCTTTTCTGGGCGCTAGCGCCCAGCAAGCGATGATTTTTGTGGGCGCTTCCACCGGCGGCACCGAGGCGATCCGAACCCTATTGAGCGGCTTGCCGGCCGACGGGCCGCCCATCCTGATTGCTCAGCACATGCCCGAGTATTTTACCGGCAGTTTCGCCGCACGGCTGAACAGTTACTGCCCGATGAGAGTGAAGGAAGCGGAAGCCGGCGAGCCGATCAAGACGGGCGTTGCCTATATCGCGCCAGGCAATTGGCATATGCGGGTGCAGGCCGCCGCAGGCGGTTTCCGCATTGAGTTGGACCAGAGCGAGAGGGTGAACCGGCACCGGCCGTCGGTGGATGTGCTGTTCGACTCCGCCGCGCGCGGCCTGGGCAAGCGCGCCATCGGCGTCATCCTGACAGGAATGGGGCGGGACGGAGCGGATGGCCTGCGCAAGATGCGCGACGCCGGCGCCGTCACATTCGGCCAGAACGAGGCCAGTTGCGTGGTGTACGGCATGCCGCGCGAGGCGATGAAGGCCGGCGGCGTGCAACAAGAGTGGCCACTGGAAGCGCTGGCCCCCAAAATCTTGGCCTGCCTGTACGGCAGGGCGGAAAAGGCGATGTTATGAACAGCGGCGCGGTGCATTTCAGCAGCCATTCCTATTTCGACAAGCATTTTCAAAGCCAGGCGGTGAAAGTGTTTCCCGGCGGCTTCTACGTTACCAGCCAGCCGCAGCTGTTGGTAACACTGCTGGGGTCGTGCGTGGCGGTGTGCATGTTGGACCGTGCGGCCAATGTCGCGGGCATGAACCATTTCCTGCTGCCGGAAGGCAGCATCGAGGTGGGTGAGGGCGCATCCGCCGCGCGCTTTGGCGTTCACGCGATGGAATTGATGATCACCGAGATGCAGAAGCTGGGCGCGATGCGACACCGCATGGAGGCCAAGGTGTTTGGCGGGGGCAACGTGCTGGACGGCATGTCGGTGATGAACGTGGGCGAGCGCAACCGCCGCTTCATCCACGCTTATCTGGATGCGGAAAGGATTCCCATCCTGGCCGAAGACCTGCTGGGCGACTGCGCGCGCAAAGTGTACTTCTTCACCGACAGCGGCAAGGTGCTGGTCAAGAAGCTCAAGCGCAGCCGCACCGTGATCACCGAGGAGAACCGCTATCGCCAGCAGGTGATGCAGCCGGAGGTGGCCGGCAAGTCCGGGGATATAGAACTGTTCATTTGAACCGGTTCTCAGAACCTGTTCAATGTCTGCTGCGCATCGGCGATACGGCGTTAAAAACCGCTTCGAAATGCTCATGTACCACGTGTACATTCCGCTTTCTCAGCGGTTTTCGCCTTGCCTCGCTCTTGCTCGCGAGACTTTGAACCGGTTCTCAGCGCTCCAGGTGTTGCAGCTTGCCTTCGACCGCCGCCCAGTCCTCGTGGTCCGGCAGCGGATCCTTCTTTTCGGTGATAGTGGGCCAGAGCTTGGAAAGCTCGGCGTTGAGCGCGACAAAGCCTTCTTGTCCGGGCGGCACGTCGTCCTCCGCGTAGATCGCGTTCACTGGGCACTCCGCCACGCATAGCGTGCAGTCTATGCATTCCTCCGGGTCAATCGCCAGGAAGTTGGGGCCTTCGTGAAAGCAGTCCACCGGGCAGACATCGACGCAATCGGTGTATTTGCATTTGATGCAGGCATCGGTTACAACGTAGGCCATATTGGCTCCTTGGTCGTCGAAAGCCGGCTGCGCCGTTTGGCGCGGCCTCTGGGCGATGATTTGAGCGTATCAGTCAACATTATTAGCCAGAAATTCCCTTCACAACGCATTGCCGCCGTAAATTTCCTATCTGTCATGAACGCTTCTCCCTATCGCGGGCGTTTTGCCCCCAGTCCCACCGGTTTGTTGCATGCCGGCTCCCTGTGCACCGCCGTCGGCAGTTATCTGGAGGCGCGCGCGCGCGGAGGCGAATGGCTGCTGCGGATGGAGGACCTGGACCCGCCGCGCGAGGTGGCCGGCGCCGCAGACGCCATTCTGCGCACCTTGGAAGCCTATGGCTTCGAGTGGGATGGCGAAGTGGTGTACCAAAGCCGTCGCCACGACTTGTATCGGCAGGCGTTGGAGCAATTGATCGTCTCCGGCCACGCTTATCCGTGTAATTGCACGCGCAAGAAAATCGCGGAGACCGCGAGGCGCGGGCTGGACGGTTACGTTTATCCCGGCCATTGCCGGCTGAGGCGTCCGGAGGAGGGGGGGCGAGCCTGGCGCCTGCGGGTGGAACCCGGCGAGACCGTGGTGGATGACCGCCTGCAAGGAGCGTACCGACAGAACCTTGCGGCCGATATCGGCGATTTTGTCTTGCTGCGCGCGGACGGCTACTGGGCTTATCAATTGGCCGTGGTAGTGGACGATGCGGAGCAAGGGGTGAGCGATGTGGTGCGCGGCGCCGACCTGCTGGTGTCCACGCCGCGCCAGGTAGCGGTACAGCGCGCGCTGGGCGCGAATACGCCGGCTTATTGTCATTTGCCGGTGCTGGTTAACGCCGCGGGGGAGAAACTGTCCAAGCAGACGCTGGCGCCGGCGGTGGCGGCGGAGGACGCCGCCGCTTCACTGCGTTTGGCCTTGAGCCGTCTGGGGCATGCGCCGCCGGAGGAGTGCGACGGTTTAGCCGAGTTGTGGCAGTGGGCGCGCACTCACTGGTCGCTGGCGCGGGTGCCGGCAGGGCCGGTGGTGGTCGCCTGAATTGCGCCCTTTTATGCCAAAAATATGCATTTGACGTGTTTTTTTCCCTGCCTGCTGACCTATATTGGCATCTGCGCACGCGCTTGTTGCGCATCATCGGCCGCGACAAGCGGATTGCCATCGCCTTCTCGTTGACATACGGAAAATGCGACATGTTTTTATGTCGAATTTGTGTTCTAATGCCGCCTTTTTTTCATGCGCGCGCACTGGCGCAAAGTCCCGCTTCAGTTGACTCCGGTCAAGCGGCTTAAAGAAAGCATGCCCAGCTTGTGGGTGCGGCCCTCTATCATGGGCGCTTTTTCAGCCGTATCAGTCTGAATGCGAACGGAATCGGCCAAGCCCGTTCCGCCGGCGCCATCGCATGATCGTAGAAACACGCGCGCGCGGCGCGCCCGTCAATCGGCAGGCCCGATGGAGACCAAGCCTTGAGCAATACCAATTTAGACAGCAAGACCAAGACCCGGGCGCTGGGGGTATGGATGTGCACCGCCCTGGTGGTGGGCAATATGATCGGTTCCGGCGTGTTCCTGTTGCCGGCGTCGCTGGCGCCGTTCGGCGGCGTGTCGATGATAGGCTGGCTGCTCACCGCCGCCGGCGCGATCTGCCTGGCCTTGGTGTTTGCGCGGCTGGCGGCCATTCTGCCCAAGGAGGGCGGGCCCTACGCGTATATTCATGAAGCCTTCGGCGGCTTTGCCGGCTTCTGGATCGCCTGGGGTTACTGGATTGCGCTGTGGGCCGGCAACGCGGCGCTGGCGGTGGCCGCCACCAGTTATATGCAGGTCTTCTTTCCGGTGTTGGGGCACGATAATCTGCTGGCCGGCGTATTCGCCATCAGCCTGATCTGGATTGTCACCTGGATCAACAGCCGCGGCGCGCGCAGTTCCGGCCTAGTGGCGGTGACGACCACCTTGCTCAAGCTGTTGCCGTTGGCCGCTGTCACTTTCATCGGGTTTTTCCATTTGCAGCCCGACAACATCGTATTCAACCCTCACGACAAGCCCCTGCTCAGTTCGGTGTCCGCCACCATGGCGCTGACCCTGTGGGCTTTTCTGGGGCTGGAGTCGGCGTCGGTGCCGGCGGGCGACGTGATCGCGCCGGAAAAAACCATTCCGCGCGCCACGGTGCTGGGCACCCTGATCGCCACGGTGCTCTACATCTTGTCCACGGTGGCCTTGATGGGCTTGATGCCGCCGGCGATGCTGGCGGCCTCGCAGGCGCCGTTCGCCGACGCAGCCAGGCTGATGTGGGGCGATTGGGGCTACTATCTGGTGGGTTTCGGCGCCATTGTCTCCTGCTTCGGCGCGCTGAACGGCTGGAGCTTGATGCAGGCGCATGTGCCGGCCGCCGCCGCGCACGACGGCCTGTTTCCCCGCCGCTTTGCTCAGATGAACCCGCAAGGCGTGCCTATTTTCGGCCTGGTGTTGTCCAGCGGCTTGGTGACGGTGCTGATGGCGATGAAATACGCGGGGGGCGACGGCGGCGTCAAAATTTTCGAGTTCATTATTCTGCTGGCCACCGCCACTACCTTGCTGCCTTACGCGTTTTGCTCGATGGCGTTGCTGGCCATCATGCTGATGCGCCCCCAGCAGTTCCAGCGCAAGGACTACCTGGCGCCGCTGTGCTTCGCCGGTGTGGGCTTCGCCTATTCGGTGTGGGCTTTATACGGCTCCGGTGCCGACATCGTGATGTGGGGCATGATCCTGCTGCTGCTGGGCCTGCCGGTTTATGTCTGGCAAGTGAAGGAACGTTACGCCGACCCTTCGTGAGCGAGGCGGCGCAGGATCCAACACGCGGCCTCGGCCGCGTTTTCTTTGGGATCAAGGCTGTCGTCATGGCGAAATGGACTTGCCTATGCCGCTGGCTGGTGGCTTACTAGGGCGCTTTGGTTTCAGACTGGGAGTTGCCATGAGGATAGCCGCCGTCGATAGCCTGCTTGTCGCCATCGATTTCGCTTACCCGATGCCGGACGCTTTAACGCTGGCGCGGATGCGGGAGGAAAACGAGCCTTGCGCGCTGGAGCGCGCGGACGGTTTGTTTCCGGAAAACAGCTATTACCTCGCCGGCCGCAAAGGCTGCGCCGAGCGAATGTCGGCACGGGCCTTTGTTGCGCGCCGCTTGCGCGAGGCGGCGGCGCGGCTGGCCCCGGATTACGGCCTGTTGTTGTTCGACGCTTACCGCAGCCGCGAGACTCAGGCCGATCTATTTCAAATGGTGTTGGACGAGGTGCGCGCCGCGCATCCGGATTGGGACGCGGCGGCGGTGGAGCGGCAGGCTCGCTTGTTTGCCGCCCATCCCGACGATACCGCTCGTTTCGCGGTGCTGCCGCACAATTCGGGCGGCGCGATTGATCTGGCGATTTGCCGGCGGGATACCGGGGAGATCTGCGATTTCGGCACCGCTTTCGACGCGGCCGAGCCGGCGTCGCGCACCGACTACTTCGAAGCGCCGCACGATCCCGCGCAGGGCTTTTCGTCCGAACGATGGTTGGCGGTGCGTCACAATCGCCGCGTCTTGTTCAATCTGATGAAACAGTCCGGTTTCAGCAACTATGCCGAGGAATGGTGGCATTACGACTTGGGCGACTGCCTGTGGGGGCAGGCTTTGGGCGTGGACTGGGTTTACCCGTCCATGGAACTGGAGCCGTCCTGATTTGACGCGGCCGCCGCGTGCTTGCGGTGGCCGCATCGTCAAGCGTTAGCCGGCCAGCGCCTTCAACCAGACCAGCGCGGCGCTGGCTCCCGCGTCGGGCACGCCTAGCGCTCGTTCGCCCAGATAGCTGGCCCGTCCCAAGCGCGGCCGCATGGCGGCGGTGGCCGCGCAGCCGCGTTCCGCCGCCTTCAGCGCGGAATGCCACGCCTCGTTTGGACTTTGGCCGTCGTTCAGAGCGGCTTCGAAAGCGTTGGCGGCTGGCGTTAAGGTATCCAGCATGGTGCGGTCGCCCACCTGCGCGCCGCCCAGTTCCGCAATGGCGGCAACGCCGTCCTTGAACGCCGCGGCCCAGTCGAGCGGGTTGGGCGCGTTCGATGAGTCCAGTCGCCGCGCCGCGCGCAGCAGGGCTGTCGAGTAGAACGGGCCGGAGCTACCGGCGATGGCCTGGCGCAAGGCCTGGCTGACGGTGCGCAGCGCCGTGGCCGGATCGCTCCAGGCGCTGTCCGGCAAGGCGCGGATCGCCGCCGCGCCGCGCTGCATGCTGACGCCCAGATCGCCGTCGCCTGCCGCTCCGTCCAGTTCGGTCAACAGCGGTTCGGCGGCGTCCAGCGCCTTGGCCGCGGCCCAAGCCACGGCGCGCAGCTTGGGGTCGGCTTTGGCGATGGAGAGGGCTCCTGCTGCCGCGCGCGGCGGCGCCGGCCGCAGCTGGCGTCGCGCCGGCAGAAGGCCGGAGCCGGGCCAAGCCGGAGCCTGGGTGGCTTGATCCAGCCAGCCGAGGCGCTGCTCATCCAGCGCCAGCAGCGACAGCGAGCAGCCCGGCATTTCCAGCGCGGTCATGAAATTACCGCTCCATAGCCGTTCCACATGCAAGCCGAGCCGTCGCGCCGAGGCCAGCGCGCTGCGCGCCACGATGGCGAGCTCCATCGGCGGAGTGCCGCCCAGGCCGTTGACCAGCATTGCCACCCGTTGGCCGGCCTGCCAACCGCGGTCCCTGACAATGGCGTCGAGCAGCGTCGCGCACAAGGCGTCGGCGGATTGGCGCGGCACGCGGCGTACGCCGGCTTCGCCGTGAATGCCCAGGCCCAACTCTACTTCGTCGTCGTCCAGTTGAAAGCCGGGGCGGCCGGTCGCCGGCACGGTGCAGGCTCCCAGCGCCACGCCCATGGTGGCTACCTGTTCCGCCGCCTGCCGCGCCGCGGCGGCGACCTCGGCCAGGCTGGCGCCGCTGGCGGCAACCGCGCCGGCAATCTTGTGCACCAGGACGGTGCCGGCGATGCCGCGACGGCGCGCCGGCTCCACGGTGTCGCGAAGCGCTACATCGTCGGCCACCACCACGCTGTCGACGGCAATGCCCTCGGCACGGGCCAGCTCCGCCGCCAGGCCAAAGTTCAGCCGGTCGCCGGTGTAGTTTTTGATGATGAGCAGTACGCCTTTAGGGCCGGCGACGGCGCGGATCGCCGCCAGCACGGTGTCTACGCTGGGCGAGGTGAATACGTCGCCCACTGCGGCGGCGTCCAGCATGCCGTGGCCGATGTAGCCGGCGTGGGCGGGCTCGTGGCCGCTGCCGCCGCCGGAGATCAGCGCCACTTTGTCGAGCTGACCGTCAGCCGGAAGATCCGCGCGCAGCAAGACGTTTTCCTCTTCGAGCAGGGCCAGGCCGGGCAGGGTGTCGGCCAGCCCTTCCAGCATTTCCCGCGCCACATGGCGCGGATCGTTGATTAGTTTTCGCATCGCGGTTTCCTTTCCATATCGGATAGAGCTCGTGCTGGGTAAAGATGGATGTCATCTTACGATCAGCTTTGCTTGGAGGGGGAGTTTGTCGATTGCGTGATCGATAACGAAGTGAAATGTGTTCGTAATCGATCTTAAACGAAGCAATATCCGTTCAATGATTTGCGGTTTCGAATATTTTAAGTCATTGTTTAAGTTGAAGATAAACACGGCTTGCCAAGGCCCGGTCCAGCAACCATAATCTGGCACGTCATGCAGGAGAGAGTGGCCGTCCGCGCCACCGCCGAAGGCGCAAGCGCACCCGCAATCGCTCAGGCAAAAGGACTGCATTATCGGACTGGCCGCAGCCAGTTCGCCGAATCTGGAGAGCGGCGTCCACGGATGCCCACCGAAGGGGCTAACGGTCGCAAGGCCGGAAAATCTCAGGTGCAGGGACAGAGGGGTGTAGGGAATAGAGCAACACTACACGCTTTTGCTAAGGACGCACCAATGACGGCCCCGAAACGCACCCCCCTGTTTGAGTCCCACATCGCCGCCGGCGCCAAGATGGTCGATTTCGCCGGCTGGGAAATGCCCATCCATTACGGCTCCCAACTAAAAGAACATGAAATTGTGCGCAACGACGCCGGCATGTTCGACGTTTCCCATATGACGGTGCTGGACATCAGCGGGCCGGACGCCAAGGCCTGGCTCCAGCGGCTGATCGCCAACGACGTGGCCAAGCTGGGCTTCGAAGGCAAGGCGCTGTATTCCGGCATGCTCACGCCCGACGGCACCGTGGTGGACGATCTGATCGTCTACCTGACCTCCTACGGCTATCGCATGGTGGTCAACGCCGGCACCACCGACAAGGATCTGGCCTGGATGGAAGGGCACAAGGCGGACTTCAACGTCGACATCAAAGTAAGACGCGATCTGTCCATCTTGGCGGTGCAAGGCCCGCAAGCCATTGCCAAGGTCTGTTCGGTCAAGCCCGAACTCGCCGCCGTCATCCAGAACTTGAAGCCGTTTCAAGGCCAGCCGGCAGGAGACTGGTTCTATGCCCGCACCGGCTATACCGGCGAAGACGGCCTGGAAGTGATGCTGCCCGGCGTTGAAGCCGCCGCTTTCTTCCAACAATTGCAGGCTGCCGGCGTGGCGCCCATCGGTCTGGGCGCGCGCGACACCCTGCGGCTGGAGGCCGGCATGAATCTGTACGGCCACGATATGGACGAAACCGTTTCCCCGCTGGAAGCCGGCATGGGTTGGACCATCGCCTGGGAACCGGCAGAGCGCGACTTCATCGGCCGCAAGGCGCTAGAGGCGCAGAAAGCCGCCGGCGTGAAGACCAAGCAAGTGGGCCTGGTACTGGAAGGGCGCGGCGTGCTGCGCGAAGGTCTGAAAGTGGTGGTGGAAGGGGTGGGCGAAGGGGTGATCACCAGCGGCACCTTCTCGCCCACGCTCAAGCATTCCATCGCGATCGCGCGCGTGCCGGCAGGCACAGGCGACAAGGCGCTGGTGGACCTGCGCGGCACCTTGACCGAAGTGCGCGTGGTCAAGATGCCTTTCGTGCGCAACGGCAAGAAAGTTTTCGCCTGAGCCGATCGCTCAGGCAGGCCGCGCGACGCGGCCGGGAATAATCGTTAAGACCTGGATTTGACTGGAGACACTCATGAGCAACATCCCCGCCGAACTCAAATACGTTGAAAGCCACGAATGGCTGCGTCTGGAAGCTGACGGTTCCGTGACCGTGGGCATTACCGAGCATGCGCAAGAATTGCTGGGCGACATCGTTTTCGTCGAACTGCCGAAAGTGGGCGCCAAGCTGGCCAAGGAAGAGCAGGCCGGCGTGGTGGAGTCGGTGAAGGCCGCTTCCGACATTTACTGTCCGGTTGCCGGCGAAGTGCTGGCCATCAACGAGGAACTGGAAGCCGAACCGGAACTGGCCAATAGCGAACCCTACGGGGCGGGCTGGTTCTTCAAGATCAAGCCGGCGAATCCGGCGGACCTGGACGCCCTGATGGACGCCGCCGCCTACGCCAAGGAAATTGGCGCCTGATGGTGAAAACCGCCTCGCAGTCCTGATTGGCCGCGAGGCGTTTTTTTCGCCCGGATATCCAGCAACACCCGATTGGCCGCGAAAGCCGCGGCGCGGACGGCAAGCACAGAAGGTCTCGTACTCATGTCTCTCTCCGAACTTTTCAACCGCAAAGAATTCATCTCCCGCCACATCGGCCCGTCCGACGCAGAGCGCGAGCAAATGCTGGCCGCTATCGGCGTGGCCTCCATTGACGAACTGGTGGCGCAGACGCTGCCGGCCGACATCCGCCTGAACCGCAAATTGGAGCTGCCGGACCCCATGCCGGAAGCCGAGGCGCTGGCAGCGCTGAAGGCTGTCGCCGCCAAGAATGTGGTCAACAAATCCTTCATCGGCCAGGGTTATTACCCGGTGCTGACCCCAACGGTGATCTTGCGCAACCTGCTGGAAAACCCGGGCTGGTATACCGCTTACACCCCGTACCAGGCGGAGATCGCCCAAGGCCGTCTCGAAGCCTTGCTGAATTTCCAGCAAATGGTGATCGACCTGACCGGCCTGGAACTGGCTAACGCGTCCTTGCTGGACGAGGCCACCGCCGCCGCCGAGGCGATGGCGATGGCGCGCCGGGTGTCCAAGGCCAAGTCCGGCCAGTTCTTCGTGGACAGCCGCGTGCTGCCGCAAACCCTGGACGTGATGCGGACCCGCGCCAAGTATTTCGGCTTTGAGCTGGTACTGGGCCACCCGGAAGAGGCGGGCAAGGGCGAATACTTCGGCGCCTTGTTCCAGTATCCGGGCGAGGCCGGCGACTTGATCGACCTGACCCCGCACATCGCCGCGGTCAAGGCCAAGGGCGCGGTGGCGGTGGTGGCCGCCGACATCATGGCCTTGGTGGCGTTGAAATCTCCGGGCGAGATGGGCGCGGACGTCGCCATCGGCAACACTCAGCGCTTTGGCGTGCCAATGGGCTTCGGCGGACCGCACGCCGCCTATTTCGCGTTCAAGGACGAAATGAAGCGCTCGGCGCCTGGCCGCATCATCGGCGTGTCCGTGGACGCCAAAGGCAAGACCGCGCTGCGCATGGCGCTGCAGACCCGCGAGCAGCACATCCGCCGCGAAAAAGCCAACTCCAATATCTGCACCAGCCAGGTGCTTCTGGCCAATATCGCCGGCATGTACGCGGTGTATCACGGCCCGGAGGGCGTCAAGCGCATCGCGGCCCGCATCCACCGTCTGGCCGCCATTTTCGCGCACGCGGTCAAGGCCGATGGCGGCAAGCTGGTGTTCGATCGTTTCTTCGACACGGTGCAAGTTGACGCTCCCAAGGCCGACGCGGTGTATCAGGCGGCGTTGGCCGCCGGCTACAATCTGCGCCGCGCAGGCGGCAATGTGTTGGGCGTGGCTTTCCACGAGGCGGCCACTGAAACCGATCTGGCGCGTCTGATTGAAATCTTCACAGGCAAGAGCGCCGATATCGCCGCCTTGGACGCCGCGGCTGCCGATGCGATTCCGGCCGGGTTGAAGCGCGAATCCGCTTTCATGAGCCACCCGGTGTTCAACACCCATCATAGCGAGCACGAGATGCTGCGCTATATGAAGAAACTGGAAAGCCGCGACCTGGCGATGAATCATTCGATGATCTCGCTGGGCAGTTGCACGATGAAGCTGAACGCCACCAGCGAAATGATTCCGATCACCTGGCCGGAGTTCGCCAATATGCATCCGTTCGCGCCCCGCGAACAGACAGTGGGTTATCTGGAAATGATCGCCGGTCTGGAAACGCAGCTGCGCGCGATCACCGGCTTCGACATCATCTCGATGCAGCCCAACTCCGGCGCCCAGGGCGAGTACGCCGGCCTGTTGGCAATCAGCCGCTACCACGAGTCGCGCGGTGACGGCCAGCGCAATATCTGTCTGATTCCGCGTTCCGCTCACGGCACCAACCCGGCCACGGCGCAGATGATGAATATGCAGGTGGTGGTGGTGGACTGCGACGAGGCGGGCAACGTCGACGTTGCCGATCTGAAGGCGAAAGCCGAGCTGCATTCTGCGCAGCTGGCGGCCTTGATGATTACCTACCCGTCCACCCACGGCGTATTTGAGCAGCCCATTCGCGAAATCTGCGCGATCATCCATCAACACGGCGGCCAAGTGTATATGGACGGCGCCAACCTCAACGCCCAGGTGGGCTTGTGCCGTCCGGCCGACATCGGCGCTGACGTGTCGCACATGAACCTGCACAAGACCTTCTGCATCCCGCACGGCGGCGGCGGCCCGGGCATGGGCCCGATTGGTTTGAAGGCGCATTTGGCCCCGTTCATCGCCAACCACGTGGTGGCGTCGGTGCCCACCGCCCTGCCCGGTCAGACCGCGGTGTCGGCTGCGCCCTTCGGTTCGGCCTCCATTTTGCCTATCTCCTATATGTACATCGCGATGATGGGCGCGGAGGGCATGAAGCAGGCCACCGAGAACGCCTTGTTGTCCGCCAACTATGTGGCGACGCGATTGGCCGAGCACTTTCCGGTGCTGTACACCGGCGCCAACGGCCGGGTGGCTCATGAGTGCATCATCGACTTGCGCCCGCTCAAGGCCGCCAGCGGTGTGACCGAGGTGGACGTAGCCAAGCGGCTGATGGATTACGGCTTCCACGCGCCGACCATGAGCTTCCCGGTGCCGGGCACGCTGATGATTGAGCCGACCGAGTCCGAGCCCAAGGCGGAACTGGATCGTTTCATCGCGGCGATGGCGGCGATCCGTCAGGAAATCGACAAAGTGCAGAACGGCGTGTGGCCTGCGGACGACAATCCGCTGTGCAACGCGCCGCACAGCAAGGCGGACATCGCAGGCGAGTGGCAGCGTCCGTACAGCCGTGAAACCGGCTTGTTCCCGCTGCCCTATGTGCTGGAAAACAAGTTCTGGCCCAGCGTCAACCGCATCGACGATGTTTACGGGGACCGCAATCTGGTGTGCAGTTGCCCGTCCACCGACAGCTACGCCTGATTCGCGCAGGCAAGCGTAAAGCAGCCCCGGCCTTGGCCGGGGCTTTTTTGCGTGTAGACGCGGCCATCTGACACTGGAGTTGAGTGAATATACGACTATCATATTTAATGGAGGATATGACGGCAGGCTGCTTGCCGTTGGTATGTAAACCCTATCAATTAGGAGGCTGCGTTGGCGTTGAGCGTGCCGGCTGCGGTTGCCGCGCCGGATTTTCAGCTGTTGTTCGAACGGTCGCCAGGGCTGTACTTGGTGCTGGACACCGATTTCAATGTCGTCGCCGCCAGCGATATTTATCTGCAGACGACGCTGACCCGGCGCGAGTCCATCCTGGGGCGCAATCTGTTCGATATCTTTCCGGTCAATCCCGACGACCCGGAAGGCGAGGGCTCGCGCAATCTGCGCATTTCTTTGCAGCGTGTGCTGTCCACCGGGGTTGAGGACAGCATGGCGATGCAGAAATACGATATTCCCCGACCGGACGGGAGCTTCGAGGAGCGCTACTGGAGCCCGACAAATTGGCCGGTGAAGCGCGCCGACGGCAGCGTCAGCTGCATCATCCACAGCGTTCAGGATGTCAGCGAGTTTGTGCGCTTGCGCGGCGAGAGCGCGGTGAGGGATTTTTCCGTCGAATGGTTGAAGAATAATGCGGCGGTCTTAGAAGCCGAAATGGTGAATCAGCACGCGCTGATCGCTCGCGCCAACACCGACTTGAAGGAATCGAATAGCGAACTGGCCCGCTTGAATCAGCAAATGCGGGAGCTGGACCAGATGAAGACGCGATTTTTCGCCAATGTCAGTCATGAACTGCGCACCCCGCTGACGCTGATTCTGGGGCAGGTCGAACGCTTCCTGTCCGGGCAAGCCGAGCCGGGGGAGGCGCCCAATCTATCCTTGATCCAGAGGCAGGCGCGCATGTTGTTGCAGCAGGTGAACGATTTGCTGGACGTGGCCAAGCTGGACGCGGGGGAGCTGAAGCTGCGTTATGTGCAGCTGGATCTGGCCGAGTTGGTGCGCCATGTCGCCTCTTATTTTGCTTCTCTGGCCAGCGACAGACGCATCGATTACCAAGTGGCCGCACCGACAACGGCCCCGGCTCAGGTCGATGCGATCAAGTTGCAGCGGGTTTTGTTGAACCTGCTGTCCAATGCCTTCAAATTTACGCCGGACGGCGGTCATATTCAGATCGCGCTGGAACTGCGAGGGCGGCAAGCCGACATTCGGGTGCGTGACAATGGGCCGGGGGTGCCGGCCGAGATGCGCGACAAGGTTTTTGAGCGCTTCGTGCAAGTGGAGGACGGCGATTACGGTCGCCATGGCGGTACCGGGCTGGGCCTGGCCATCGTCAAGGAGTTTATCGAACTGCACCATGGCGAAGTGTGTTTGTCCGCGGCGGAGGGCGGCGGCGCCTTGTTCCAACTGAGCCTGCCCTTGGAGGCGCCGGCGGGGACGCCGGTGGTGTCGGAATACTTGCGGCTGGACGATCTGCTGGCCGGCGGCGCGGTGCCTTTGCCCGCGCCGCAACTGGGCGAGACCGCGGCCTTGCCGGACAAAAACGGCCAAGCGCTGGTGCTGTTGGTGGAGGACAACCGCGATATGAGCGCCTTCATCGCCGGCGCGCTGGGCAAACATTATCGAGTCATGACGGCGCCGGAGGGCGGCCGCGGTTTGCAATTGGCCTTGAGCGAGCAGCCGGACTTGATTATTAGCGATCTGATGATGCCGGGCATGGGCGGCGAAGAGCTGGTGTCGGCGCTGCGCGGCAATCGACAGACCGAGGACATTCCAGTGGTGATGCTGTCAGCGAGGGCCGACGACTCGCTGCGGCTGCGGATGCTGCAGAACAGCGTGCAGGAGTTTTTGTTCAAGCCGTTTTCCGTGGCGGAGTTGCTGGCGCGGGTGGGGCGATTGATTGGAGAGCGGCGCCGCTCGGCGATGCGCCTGAAGCAAGCGTTGTACGCGGCGGAGCAGATTGCCTGGGAGGTGGATCTGGTCGACGACGTCTTGCATGAGGAGGGGCCGGTGGGGCGCATTTTCGGGCGGGCCGAGGATTATCGCCATGACAGCCTGGACGCTTTGCTGGGGCAAATCCATGCGGAGGATCTGGATGAGCTGCGCCGGCGGTGGCTGGCTTTGCCGGCGGAGGCTGGAGAGAGTCTGCACGAATGTCAGTTTCGCATCGCCACGCCGGAGCAGGGGCAGGTATGGATGCAGGTGAGCGCAAGCCTGTGGCGAGACGAGCAGGGACGGCCGCGGCGCGCCATGGGTTTTGCCCGAGACGTATCCACCTTGAAGCGTTCGCAGCTAGATATCGAGTTTCTCGCCAAGCATGACAGTCTGACTCAGCTGCCCAACCGTGTGCAGTTGAATGAGCGGCTGCAATGGAGCTTGAGGAATCATCAGCGTTCGGGGCGGCGCTTGTATCTGCTGTTGGTGGATTTGGACGATTTTCGCCTTATCAACGATAACTTGGGACATGAGGTGGGAGACCGCCTATTGCGTATCGTGGCAGAACGGCTGCGCGCTTGCGTGCGCGGGCATGATCTTTTGTTTCGCATCGGAGGCGACGAGTTTGTGGCTTTGGCCGAAAACGCCGCGGACGGCGACGCCGAGCACTTGGCCGAACAGATGCTGGCGGCGCTGGCGACGCCGTGCCAGGACGGAGATCACCGTTATTTTTTGTCCGCCAGCATCGGGGTTAGCTGCTGCCCCTGCGACGCCGACACGCCGGAGGGTTTGATGCGCGACGCCGATATGGCGATGTACCGCGCCAAGTACGCGGGCAAGAACGGCTATTGTTTCTTCTCCGAGGATATGGCCGACGGCGTGCGTCAGCGCCTGCAGATTGAAACCGGTCTGCGCCAGGCTCTGCAGCGGCAGGAACTGAGGCTTGAGTACCAGCCGCAACTGACGTTGCGCAGCCAGGACATGCTGGGGGTGGAGGCCTTGTTGCGCTGGGAGTTGGATGGGCGCAGGCAATCGCCGGCCGAGTTCATCGCCATCGCTGAAAAAACAGGCTTGATCATCGATATCGACGAATACGTGTTCCGTAATGTCTGCAAGCAGGTCGTGGCCTGGCGAGGGCAGGGGCTGCCGCCCTGGCGAGTCAGCGTCAATCTGTCGGCGCGCTTCTTCGGTTTGCCGGACGCCGTGTCGCGCTTGCGCGTGATCGCAGAAGAAAGCGGGGCGCCGCCAGAGCAACTGTGCTTGGAGATCACCGAGGGCACCTTGATGGACGCGGATAGCGCAATGAAGGCGCTGCCTATGCTCAAGCGCATGGGCTTTCACGTCAGCGTGGATGACTTCGGGACCGGCTTTTCCTCATTGTCCTACCTCAAGCGGCTGCCCATTGATGAATTGAAGATAGACCGCAGCTTCATCATCCGGCTGGATAGCGACGAGCGCGACCTGGCGATGGTGGCGGCCATCGTGTCGATGGCGGAAAGCCTGGGTCTGCAAGTGCTGGCCGAAGGGGTGGAAACCGAGTCCCAGCACGCCTTGCTGTTGGCGCGCGGCTGCCATAGCGGTCAGGGTTATCTCTATTCGCGATCTTTGCCGGCCGAGGAGCTGGTGGCCTGGTGGCGCAGCCGCTTCGAGTGATCAGGGGGCAGGCGGGTTAATGCCGGGTACCGCCTCGCCGGGCAGCCAGTGCCGGTACAGCGCGGCGAAGCTGCCGTCGCGCTTCATCTCATCCAGCGCCTGCTGCCAAGCCTTGATCACCGCGTCCGGCGTCTGACGGGAAAAGGCGATGTAGCCGTAAGTGTGGGAGAAGGTCAGCGCCTTGCGCACCTGGGACGGGTCGAAGCCCTGTTGCCGCAGCTGGTGGGGCAGGGTGGTGTTTTCGCTAACGATGACGTCGGCGCGCTTGCGCATCAACATGTTCAGCAACTGGTCCGGCGTGGCCACGGTGGCCAGATTGGAGAAGTTCTGCGCGCTTAGCAGCTGTTGCAGATACCAGTCCCGAACCACCATGATCTGCGGCAGTTTGCGGGCGTCGTCCAGCGTCTGCAGCTTGATCGGGCTGTCCCGCCGCACGAACAGGCAGCCCAGGGTTTCGGTAACCGGGCCCACCCACTTGAACATGCGTTCCCGTTCTGGGGTGCGGTTGGTGTTGAACAGCACGGTGTTCGGCTGCTGTTGAGCTTGGCGGTAGCCGCGCGCCCAAGGCACAACGGAGATGGGGTCGTGGTTGCCGACGCGGCGCTGTATGCCTTGAACCACCTCCACCACTAGGCCGGAGGCCTTGCCGTCTTGCTCAAACGTCAGAGGCGGATCATCCTCAGTGAGGATGTCCAGCGTGGGGTTTGGCGCGGCCCGCGGTTGCGTGGCGGCAAGGCAGGTCAAAAGCAGAGCAAGCAGGCAGTGGCGGCGGGTCATGTCGATGGCGCTTTGTATTCTGGCTGTTCGCTTTGACTGTAGCGGCAATTTGCTCAGGGCTCAAATTTCGGCCTTGCCCGCGGTGCGAATATGAATATGCATAATCGATGGTTTGTTTTTTGCGCTTATTCGCTTAACCTTCGTTTCTGATACCGAAGATGCCATGCAGTTTGATAAGGAAATGCCGATGAACAAGCAATTGACGATGTTGGCTTTGGCCCTGGCGCCGACCCTGGCACTGGCCGCGCGCCCGTTGACCGTGTGCACGGACGCCAATCCGGAAGGTTTCGACGTGATGCAGTACAACTCCCTCGTCACCACCAATGCGTCGGCGGACGTGCTGATGAACCGCTTGGTCGAATACGATCCGGCTACTCGCAAAGTGACCCCGGGGCTGGCCGCAAGCTGGCAGGTCAGCGAGGACGGCCTCAGCTATACCTTCAAGCTGCGTCCCAATGTCGCGTTTCACGCCACCGATTATTTCAAGCCTGGCCGCAAGCTGACGGCCGACGACGTAGTGTTCACCTTCGAACGCATGCTCAACCCCGCGCACCCTTGGTACAAGAGCGCGCCGAACGGTTATCCGCACGCGCAGTCGATGCAGTTTCCCAAGCTGATCAAGGCCGTGCAGAAGGTCGATGCCAATACCGTGCGTTTCGAGCTGAACTATCCGGAAGCCACCTTTCTGTCCAGCCTGACGATGGGTTTCGCGTCGATCTACTCGGCTGAATACGCCGGGCAGTTGCTGGCGGCCGGTCGTCAGGCGGACTTGAACGCCAAGCCCATCGGTACCGGCCCTTTTGTCTTCCGTAGCTTCCAGAAGGACGCGGTGGTGCGCTACGCGCCAAACCTCGCCTATTGGGGCGCCAAACCCAAGGTCGGCGCGTTGATCTACGCTATCACTCCTGATTCGGCGGTGCGGGCGCAGAAATTGAAGGCGGGAGAGTGCCAGCTAGCCTTGTCACCCAAGCCGCAGGATGTGTTGGCGGCCAAGGTCGATTCCAAGCTGCAGGTGTTGCAGACCCCTGCTTTCATGACGGCCTTCATCGCCTTCAACAGCCAGAAAAAGCCGCTGAACAACCCCTTGGTGCGGCAGGCGCTCAACCTGGCTTTCGATAAGAGCAGCTACCTGAAAACGGTATTCGACAACACCGCCACCGCGGCGGACCTGCCTTATCCGCCCAATACGTGGAGTTATAACAAGGGCGTGAAGCCCTATCCCTACGATACGGCGCGAGCCAAGAAGCTGCTGGCCCAGGCAGGCTATCCAGACGGTTTCGAAACCACGGTATGGGTGCGGCCCAGCGGCAGCACGCTGAACCCCAATCCCAAGGCCGGCGCCGAACTGTTGCAGTCGGATCTGGCCAAGATCGGCGTTAAGGTGCAGATCAAGGTGATCGAGTGGGGGGAGCTGATCAAGCGCGCCAAAGCCGGAGAGCATGAGCTATTGTTCATGGGGTGGGCTGGTGATAATGGCGACCCGGACAATTTTCTGACACCGCAATTCTCCTGCTCGGCGGTGCAGTCCGGCACCAATTTCGCGCGTTTCTGCGACGTCAAGCTGGACAAGTTCATCAGCGATGGCAAGAAGAGCAGCGACTTCGCGCAGCGCGCCAAACTGTATCTGGCGGCGCAAAAGTTGATCCAGGAACAAGCCTTGTGGCTGCCGTTGGCGCACCCCACCGCTTACGCATTGGCAAGCAAGAGTTTGAGCGGCTATGCGGTTAGCCCGTTTGGACGTGTGGACTTTGGGCGAGCGCAGTTGAATTGAGCCCGGTGGACTGGCTGTTTGAGGCTGGTCCGTCAGGTTTTGTCAGCACGGGGGGGCTAGACTCCGAGTAATGTTCGGATGTGAACATATAAGTGAATATTTTCCAGTATCAAGTAATTGAGCATCGTATTTTTGTTGAAATGTTGTTTTGGCGTATTTATTTTTTCGATTAGAAACTGTCTGCTTCCTAAAGATGACATTGCTTGAGTGCGTGCTTGTTATCTTGGGAAGAAGCCTAGTACTCTGAGAACGAGTGGATAGAGGACTGAGCAGCCAAAGGCCGGTGAGAGCCATTGTCTTGGCAGTGGCAGTGTTTTTCCCATATCCGCGGCGATCTTGCCGCTATTTTACCGCGTTGCGCGGATGCCACGCCGGCAGCCAGGCCCCCGTGGATACGGCAGGGAAGACAGCCTGCCATGCAAAATGTTCCAAATCATCAGGACTACGCAATTTAATAATAATTATTCTAATTTTTGCGCTCTCTTTTTAAGTGTTATTGGGAAGTAATCTTAAAAAGAACATCATTTTCCCCGTCGTCTCTAGTTGAAACTACTCACTGGCCTATTTAGCGTGCGCTCACCCTCGCTTATGGCAAAAGTTTCGCGTATCATCAAACCTTGGTTGGGATAAACATGACATAAGAATATAATGCAAACTAGACGAACACAACAAAGTCGTAGGGAGTCCACCATAGGGAAACTGGTGGAAGCGGCCATCGAGTGTCTGCTGGAGTTTGGCTATCACGGTACCAGCGTGCAGTTGATCTGCAGCCGGGCCGGCGTCTCCCAGGGGGCCTTATTCCGCCATTTCGCCACCAAGAACGAACTGATGCTGCCGGTGGGGCGCAAGGTGGTCGACGATATTTTCGAGGCCGGCCTCAAGCTGGCGGCGGAAATGCCGGGGACGATGCCGGAAGAGGAGAGAATCGTCGCGCTGATGAAGGCCTTGGTGCTGTCGCCGCGCCACATCGTGTTGATGGAACTGCTGATGGCGGCGCGAACCACCGCCGACCTGCGGGAAATTTTCCTGGCCAGCTCCAGCAATTACTTCCGCGATCGATTCGTCGCGATGATGGCGTCGCTGTTTCCGCGTTACGCGATCTCTACCGGCTTCTTCGCCACTTTACTGACCATGATGACTACCTTCCACGGCATGGCTTTGTACCGAATGCTGAACGAGCATCCGGAAGGGGACAAAATGCGCGAACAATGGTTGCTGACCGCCTTGCGCACCGAACTGGAGCGCATCCGCGCGGAAGGCGCCGATAGCCGTAACCCGTTGTACCAGCTCCCGTTCTAAACCGCTTCGTTGCCAGCCGGGGGGAACTGCAGTTTGACGCAGAGCCCGCCCCCGGCGTTGCGGCTTAACTCCACCGCCGCTCCGTGCCGGTGGGCGATCTCCCTGACAATGGCCAAGCCCAGGCCGCTGCCGCTACTGGCTGCGCCGGCGATGCGATAAAAACGCAGCCATACCTTGTCTTGTTCCGTTTCTGCGATGCCGTGGCCGTTGTCGTCGACACGCAGCCACGGCGTCGGCAACGCGCCGGCCGCGATCGTGATTTGCGCGTCCCGGTCCCTGGGGTGGTAGCGGATGGCGTTGTCCAGTAGGTTGGCCAGCAATTCCCGCAGCAGACCGGCGTTGCCGCGTATCCGCACCGTATCCTCCCCTTCGTAACCCAGATCCGCGCCTTGGCCGTGCGCCCAGGGCGCTTGCTCCAGAGCCCACTCCCTGACCCAGGCTGCCAGGTCCATGTCGTGCAGTTCGATGGCTTGGCCGTTGTCCGGCTCCACTCGCGCCAGTTGCAATAGCTGGTGCACGCCGTGGCTGGCGCTGTCCAGAGAGGCGAGCAGTTTGTCCAATAGCTGGCGCAATGAGGGCTCGAGCGCTTGGCGACGCGCCAGCTCCGCTTGCGTCCGCATCACCGCCAGCGGCGTTTTCAGCTGATGGGCGGCGTCGTCGATGAAGCGGCGGCGCGCCGCCTGCAATTTATGCCAGCGCACGCCTTGCTGGTTCAGCGCCTCCACCAAGGGCGTCAACTCGGTGGGCAACTCGCGGCTGGGCAGGGGGCTGAGATCGGTTTCCTTGCGCGCCACCACATTACGGGACAGACGACGCAAAGGGCGCAGGCTATGGCCAACCGCCAGCAGCACGATGGCAAGCATGAGGATGCCGAGCAGCGTTTCCTGCGCTAGGGATCCGATGAGCAAGGTACGTGCCAGTTGCTCTCGCGATTCAGGCGTTTCCGCCACCTGTATCCACACGTCCTGGCTGCGCAGCGTGCTCATGTCGCGCACCGATAGCCGCAAGGTCAGCAGGCGCAGCATTTCGCCGTGATAGGGGATGTCCATGTAATCGGGCTGGTAGCGGATGCCCTCGCGCCGGCGCGGCGGCGGCAGCGGTAAATCGTCGTAGCCGGTGAGCAGCGCGCCGTCCGCGCGGCTGACGCGATAGAACACCTTGCCGGAAGCGTTGGACTCGAACATCTGCAGGGCGAAATAGGGGATGTCCACGCTGACGGCGCCGTCATGGGCGGCGACGCCGTCGGCGATGGCGCGGCCGGAGCTGAGCAACATGCGGTCGAAGGCGGTATTGGCCGCCTGCAAGGCGCGGTTGTAAGTCATCCAGCCGTCCAGCGCCAGCATCAGCAGCAGTGGAGCGGACAGCCCGAGCAGCAATTGCTTGCGCAAGCTGGCGGGTTTGAAACGGGAGAGGGCGGTTCGCATTTACGGAGTGGTCAACAGATAGCCCAGCCCGCGCAGGGTCACGATGGAAACCGGCTGGCCGGCCAGTTTCTTGCGCAGGCGGTGCACATAGATTTCGATGGCTTCGGCGCTGCCGGTTTCATCCAGGCCGAAAATCTTTTCCGATAGCTGGCTCTTGCCGATAGCCTTGCCGCCTTGCAGCATCAGCACTTCCAGCACCGCGTGCTCGCGCGGGGTCAGGTGCAGCGCGTCGCCGCTCAGTTGAAACTGGCGTCCGACGCTGTCGTAGCTGAGGGGGCCTAATTCCAGCAGAGGGCTCTCTCGGCCGTGGCTGCGGCGGATCAGCGCGCGCACCCGAGCTTCCAGTTCGTTGAGATCGAAGGGCTTGGCCAGATAGTCGTCGGCGCCCAGGTCCAGGCCGCGCACCCGCTCTTCCACCGAGCCGTGCGCGGTCAGTATCAGCACCGGCAGCGTTTGCTTGCGGCCGCGCAGCCGGCGCAGGACTTCCCAGCCGTTGAGTTTGGGCAGGTCCAAGTCAAGGATGGCCAGCGCGTAGTCTTGCGTGCGGAGCACATGATCGGCGTCGCTGCCGTTGAGCATACAGTCCACCGCGAAACCGGCCTGTCGCAAGGCCTGGGCCAGCGATTCGGACAAGGCCGGATTGTCTTCCACCAAGAGCAGGCGCATGGTTGAGTCACTGAAAGCGGATTGAAAGCTTTACTCTAATATCATGGCTGGGCAAGCGAAGCCAATAGAGCTGCGCGATTCGAAAGATGTCGCCAACATCTTCATCTACCTAGGAGCAACACCATGAATAGAGTCAGAAGCCTGTCCGCGCTGTGCTGTGCGCTGGGTTCCGCCGCCGTTTGGGCTGCATTGCCCGCCGGCTATCCCGCCAGTTACCAGAACCTGGTGGACGCCGCCGTCAAGGAAGGCAAGGTGGTGGTGTATTCGGCCACCGACAGCGCCGCAGCGCGGCCCCTGATCAAGGACTTCCAGGCCTTGTATCCCGGCGTCAAAGTGGAATACCACGATATGAACAGCACCGAGATCTACAACCGCTTCATCAGCGAGAACGCGGCCAACAGCGCCAGCGCCGACGTGGTGTGGAGTTCGGCGATGGATCTGCAGGTGAAGTTCGTCAATGACGGCTACGCCGCCAGCTATGCTTCACCAGAGGCGGCCAATCTGCCGTCCTGGGCGCATTATCAGCAGCAGGCCTACGGCACCACCTACGAGCCGGTGGCCATCGTCTACAACAAGCGCTTGCTGAAGCCGGAAGAAATCCCACAGACCCGCGCCGACCTGGTGCGCATCCTCAAGGCGAACCCGGCCCGCTTCAAGGGCAAGGTCACCACCTAC
Organism: Chromobacterium haemolyticum; assembly: GCF_009936155.1. NCBI lineage: Bacteria > Pseudomonadati > Pseudomonadota > Betaproteobacteria > Neisseriales > Chromobacteriaceae > Chromobacterium > Chromobacterium haemolyticum. The sequence continues at coordinate 1,164,757 of NZ_AP019312.1, forward strand.
GATGTGGAGAAGTCCGGCGTCGGTTTCAACTTCCTGACCCAGGACGTGCGCCACAACGCCAACGGCGCCTGGGAATTGGCGCGTATGCTGGGCGCCAGCGGCGTCAAGCTGCAAACGTCCACCGGGGCGATGATGGAGCGGATCTCCTCGGGCGAGAACCTGATCGGCTACAACATCCTCGGCTCCTACGCTTACGCCAAGGCGAAGAAAGACCCGGCCATCGGCTACGTCTATCCCAAGGACTACACCCAGGTGGTCAGCCGGCTGGCCATCATCTCCAAGAAAGCGCGCAATCCCAGCGCGGCGCGACTGTGGCTGGACTATCTATTGTCCAAGCGCGGCCAGACCGTGCTGGCTAACCAGTCGGATCTGTTCTCGCTGCGCAGCGATGTGAGCGGCGCGACTTCCATTGCCGCCTTGAACCAGCAATTGGGCGGCAGCGCCAAGCCCATTCAGGTGGGCACCGGCCTGCTGGTCTATCTGGACCAGGCCAAGCGGCTGGACTTCATGCGCAGCTGGCAGCAGGCGCTGAAGAAGTAGCGACTCCCTCCGGCCGCCGCGGCCGGCGTTTCCGATGATTCAATCAGCCGTCCGCCGCGCGCGGACGGCGCAGAGGCCTGCGCGCAGGCCTGGGAGCAAGCATGAATTCCTCCATTAATCCGACAGCCCCCGCCGCGGCCGCCGACGCCGCCGCGCACGGCGGCCGGCCGGGTTGGAGCGCCGCCGGCCGCTGGCTGGTCTTGGGCGCGCTGGCCCTGCTGGTGCTGGCCCCGCTATCGCTGGTGATCTACCAAAGCCTGCTGGATCAGCCTTTCTTCATGGCGGACAAGAGCATGGGGCTGGCCGCTTACCGCTTTGTGTTCGCCGACCCCGATTTCTGGTCCGCGCTCGGCAACTCGCTGGTGATCGCCGCCGGCATGGCCTTGATCGCCATCCCGTTGGGCGGCGTGCTGGCGTTTGTGATGGCGCGCACAGACTTGCCCGGGCGGCGTTGGCTGGAGCCCTTGCTGCTGACGCCGGTGTTCGTGTCCCCCATGGTGCTGGCCTTCGGTTATGTGGTGGCGGCCGGGCCGGTGGGTTTTTATTCTTTATGGTTCAAGCAGTGGTTCGGCGTGGAAGAGGTGCCGTGGAACATCTATTCCCTGCTGAGTATCGCGGTAGTGGCGGGGCTGACTCATGTGCCGCATGTCTATCTGTACGCGTCGGCGGCCTTGCGCAATCTGGGCTCGGACGTGGAAGAGGCCGCGCGCGTGGCCGGCGCCAGCCCCTTCCGCGTGGCGCGCGACGTCAGCTTGCCCATGGTGATGCCGTCGATGCTGTTCGCCGGCGTGCTGGTGGTGTTCCTCGGTTTCGAGGTGTTCGGCCTGCCGCTGGTGCTGGGCGACCCGGAAGGGCATCTGGTGTTGGCCACCTATCTGTACAAGCTGACCAATAAACTGGGGGTGCCGTCCTATCACCTGATGGCGGCGGTGGCGGTATGTCTGATCGCGATCACCTTTCCGCTGGTCTTGTTGCAGCGCCGGCTGTTGCGCAGCGCCCAGCGTTTCGTCGCGCTCAAGGGCAAGGCCGGCCGTCAGCACCCCTTGTCGCTGGGGCCGTGGCGCTATCTGGCGTTGGCCATCGTGCTGCTGTGGCTGTTCCTCACCGTGGTGGTGCCGATTTCCGGCATCGCGCTGCGCTCCGTGGTCAGCCACTGGGGCGAGGGCGTGTCCTTGCTGGAAACGCTGACGCTGGATCATTACGCGCTGGTGTTCGAGGAGGACAACATCGTCCGCGCCATCGTCAACACCCTGGGCGTCGGCATCATAGGCGGCGCGCTGGCGGTGAGCTTCTACACCCTGGTCGGGTTCGCCGGCCACCGCCGCCACGATTGGGGCGCGCGTCTGCTGGACTATCTGGTGCTGTTGCCGCGCGCCGTGCCGGGCATCCTGGCTGGTCTGGCCTTCCTGTGGGTGTTCCTGTTCGTGCCCGGCTTGCAGGGCGCCAAGAACAGCATGCTGTCGATCTGGCTGGCCTACACCGTGGTCTGGCTGGCCTACGGCATGCGCCTAGTGCAGAGCGCCTTGCTGCAGGTGGGGCCGGAGCTGGAGGAGGCCGCCCGCACCGCGGGGGCCAGCCAGCGGCGGACCAGCCTGGACGTGACGCTGCCCTTGATCCGTTTCGGCCTGCTGTCCAGCTGGCTGCTGATCTTCATGATTTTCGAGCGGGAGTATTCGACCGCGGTGTATTTGCTGTCGCCGGGCACCGAGGTGATCGGTTCCCTGCTGGTGTCCCTGTGGGCCACCGGCGCGGTGGACCAAGTGGCGGCGCTGTCTGTGATCAATATCTTGATGGTGGGCGCCGGCTTGGCGCTGGCCTTGCGTCTGGGAGTGAAACTTCATGACTAAGCTGAGCGTGCGCGATCTGCATCTGAATTACGAGCAGAATCCAATCTTGAAGGGCGTTTCCTTTGATCTGGCCGCCGGCCAGGTTGTATCCCTGCTCGGCGCTTCCGGCAGCGGCAAGACCACCTTGCTGCGCGCCATCGCCGGGCTGGAGCAGCCGTCGGCCGGCCAAATCCTGCTGGACGGCCGCCCCTTGTACGACGCGTCCGCCGGCTGCAATCTGGCGGTGGAGCAACGCTCGCTGGGACTGGTGTTCCAGTCTTACGCCTTGTGGCCGCATCGCACCGTGGCGCAGAACGTCGGCTACGGCTTGAAGCTGCGTCAGACTCCGTCGGCGGAAATCGGCGCGCGAGTGAGGCAGATTCTGGACAAGCTCGGGCTCGGGCATTTGGCCGAGCGCTATCCGCATCAACTGTCCGGCGGCCAGCAGCAGCGCGTGGCCATCGCCCGCGCGCTGGTCTACAACCCGCCGGTGATTCTGCTGGACGAGCCCTTGTCCAATCTGGACGCCAAGCTGCGCGAAGAGGCGCGCGCCTGGCTGCGCGAATTGATCGTGTCGATGAATTTGTCCGCCTTGTGCGTCACTCACGATCAGGGCGAGGCGATGGCGATGTCGGACCAGATTTTGTTGTTGAAGAACGGCCGCATCGAGCAGGCCGGCAGTCCCACCGAGCTGTATTCCGCGCCGGCTTCCCTTTATACCGCGCAATTCATGGGCGCCAACAACACGCTGCTGGCCAAGGTGGCGGCCCGGGACGGCGACAGCGTGACCCTGCAGGGCGAGGGCTGGCAGCTGCAAGCCACCGCGCGGCAGGCATTGCAGGTGGGGCAGCAGGCGGAGGCGGTGATCCGGCTGGAGCGGCTGCGGGTGCAGGACGAGCCCGGCGACAACAGCCTGCCGGCGCGCCTGATCGCATCGATGTATCTGGGAGACCGCTGGGAATACCTGTTGCAGCACGGCGATCTGCGTTTGCGCGCCTTTGGCCAGCAGGCCAGGTCTAACGGCGAGTGCTGGGCGGAGTTCGGGCTGGAGGACACCTGGGCGTTCGAGGCCGCTTCGGCTTGAGGGTGTTTCGGTAGTTCTTAGATCGGGGGCAAGCCAAGCTTGCCCTTTTTTTGCGCCCGCATGCATGGGAGGGCCGGGAGGGCGCAGATCACGCATCCTGCAACTTGGGGCGAAGAGCCTGTCGTCAAGAATGCCCGTGTGTTGTGTGTGCCTTTTCTTTCCGCCACAAGGTTTGGCGGCGCTTTTGCTTGTGAGGCTTTGGGGGGGGCAAGAGTGGGAGCAAGCATTGTCCCACATGGTGAAATGGCGCCGCTGCAGCTGTATACGCGTTGATCTTCTTATGTTTTTCCCAAGGCTGTCTCTACTTTGCCTGACGCGGGGGTGTGGGCGGCAGGGGCACTTTTGAAGCAATGAAAAAGGCCCGCTTGCGCGGGCCTTTTTCTCATTCATGTTCGTAGGTTCTTGCGTCGAACCGACAAATTAGAACGCGTGGATCATGTTTACGCCGAAGGCTTTCAGATCCTTGTTGGCATCCTTCACGCCGCCTTTAACGTCGATCTGACCGTATTGCGCGCCGAAGGTGGTGCGCTTGGAGATCGCGTAGTCAACACCCAGTACGTACTGGTTGTAGCCGGTGTCGTTCAGTTTCACGCCGCCTGCTTCAACCTTGTCGCCATGAGCGTAGGTGAATTTCGGGGTGAAAGCACCCAGAGTGTAGGCAGCGGTCAGAGCGTATTCGCGAGTTTTAACCTTGGTATTGCCGTCAAAGTTTGCAGGAATAACAAAACCCGGAGTTACATACTTGCTCCAACCAACGATATCCATGCCACCTTTTTGCTGTTGGTAGCCGAAGGCAACCAGCAGGTTGTTGGCATTGTAGCCAACTTCCAGGCGATGCTTGTCGTTAGCGGTTTGGTTTACGCTGAAAGGTGCGCCGGTGCCGTCGTTCACGCTATCAACAAGCGCTTTGCTTTCATGGATGTAAGCGTACTTACCGAAGAAGCCACTGTTTTCGTAGCCTAGGCCAACGATGGAAGTTTCGCGAGCTTTGGTGTTTTTGCTCTTGTCTTCTTTGGTGCCGTATTGCAGGGCTGCGCTGAAGCCTGCGATGCTCGGCAGGTCGTAGCGGATGGAGTTCTTCAGGCGGGTGCCGTCACGGGTGAACACGCCCAGACCCAGCGCGTCGTTCTTGTATTCCCAGCTGTCAACGATGCCCATATCGCTGTCCAAGAAGTTGGATACATTGCCCAGACGTACGGTACCCAGATCGCTTTGCAGGCCGATGAAGGAGTTGCGGTTAGCGAAAGTGCCGCTGCTGCTATTGGCGGTGCCGTCGTCATTTGCTTTGCCGGTGCCATCAATAGCGAAACCGGTTTCAACTTGCCAGATAGCCTTCAGACCGTTGCCCAGGTCTTCCTTGCCTTTGAAGCCGATACGGGAACCCAGGTCGTCGATGTTGGTTTGCTTGGTGGAACCATTGTCAACGTATTCAACGCCGCCTTTGATTTTGCCGTAGATGGTCACGTCAGCGAAAGCTGCAGCCGGCAGAGTAGCTACCAGCAGGGCGATCAGACTCTTTTTCATGGTCAAGTCATCCTTTTATATGGGTTTAGGAATGTGAGCAAATGCTATTGGCTAAGTTGTTTAAATGCAACTTTTCGGTAAACGCTGTGTTGCAAATCAACAACCAATTGTTGCTTTGTATGTGTGGTTTTACATGCGAATGTCTGCATAAGCCAATGAAGCAAATGGGGAAATTATGAAATTCACTCATTGGCGGTCACTGTTGTAAAAAAACACTATCAAGCGGAAAGCGTGATGACGGGCGGGTATGCCGGGGTTTGGACGAGAGGAGAGCAGTGTGTGGAGTGAAAAAAAATGAGCCCGCGGAAGGCGGGCTCAAAAATCAACGTGACTTGAAGAGAATTCACGATGCTGCAAGAAGCACATCAAAATGAATTCGTATCTGAATCATAATAGAAAGCATTGGCTATGTAAATAGCTTGAGGTCCGACGTTTTTACGCATCGCTGTGATTTCGTGTGTGAGCGGCAACTCCTTGTTTGCAAAAACATAATTTGATTTGTTTGGTCTGGTTGATGATCAATGTCTCGGCTATTGTCTGTGCTCGCTTCCGCATAGATTGTTTGGTTTGGCGGTTTTAGGTTTCGCTTCTTTTGTTGGTTTCGGTTCCCGGTTAAGGTGGGCGGGTGGCATGGGCGGACGCCGCGCGACTCACTTTATAGAAGGAAGGACTGACGAGATGAAACTGGAAACCCTGGCGGTGCATGCCGGCTACGCGCCGGATCCGACAACCAAGGCGGTGGCGGTGCCTTTGTACCAAACCACCAGCTACGCTTTCGATAGCACCCAGCACGGCGCGGATCTGTTCGATCTCAAGGTGCAGGGCAATATCTACACCCGCATCATGAACCCGACCACCGACGTGCTGGAAAAGCGGGTGGCGGCGCTGGAGGGCGGGATTGGCGCCTTGGCGGTGGCTTCCGGCATGGCGGCGATCGCCTATGCGATACAAACCATCGCCGAGGCCGGCGACAACATCATCGCGACCAGCACCTTGTATGGCGGCACTTATAATCTGTTCGCCCACACCTTGCCGCAACTGGGCATCGAGGTGCGCTTCGTCGACTATCGCCGGCCGGAGCAGATCACGGAGTTGGTGGACGCGCGCACCAAGGCGGTGTTCTGCGAGTCCATCGGCAATCCGCTAGGCAATGTGGTCGATTTCGCCGCCTTCGCCGAGCAGGCGCATCGTCATGGTCTGCCCCTGATCGTCGACAACACGGTACCGTCTCCTTATCTATGCCGGCCGTTCGAGCACGGCGCCGATATCGTGGTGCACAGCCTGACCAAGTATCTGGGCGGGCACGGCAACAGCATAGGCGGCGCCATCGTCGACAGCGGCCGCTTTCCCTGGGCGGAGCACGCCGAGCGCTTCGCGCGCTTGAACACGCCGGACGTCAGCTATCACGGCGTCAACTATGTGGAGGCGCTGGGCGCGGCTGCCTATATCGCGCGGGCGCGAGTGGTGCCCTTGCGCAATATGGGAGCGGCGCTGGCGCCGTTCAACGCCTTTCTGATTTTGCAAGGCATAGAGACACTGGCGTTGCGCATGGACCGAATCTGCGCCAACGCGCAGCAAGTGGCCGAGCATCTGCGAGCTCATCCTGCGGTGGAGTGGGTTGAATACGCCGGGCTGGAGGATCACCCGAACCACGGGCTGGCGCGGCGTTACTTCGGCGGCAAGGCTTCCGGCGTACTGTCCTTCGGCATCCGGGGCGGCGCGGCGGCAGGCGGGCGCTTTATCGACGCTTTGCAGTTGGTGACCCGGCTGGTGAATATCGGCGACGCCAAGTCGCTGGCCTGCCACCCCGCCACCACCACCCATCGCCAGTTGTCGGCCGACGAGCAATTGCGCGCCGGGGTGCGGCCGGAAATGGTGCGTTTGTCGATAGGCATCGAACACATCGACGACATCCTGGCCGATGTCGACCAGGCGCTGGCGGCTGCCGCGTCTTAAGCCTTGGTTGGAACTTGTTTACGATTGAGAAAGAGGAATGAGCTGAGGGAGCATGAGTATTTCGACGCCGTGCTCGCCGTGTCGCGTTTCGGATGCGAAGCAGATCGTGAACAGGTTCTCAGCCGCGGCGCAGTACTTGCGGATTCATGCCGTTGGGCAGGTGGTGATGCCATTTGCCGTCGAGAAAGCTTTGGATTACTTGCTGGACCTTGCCGTGCAGGGTCCAGCCGGCGTCTCGGGCGATGGCGGCCGCGGACAGCGGTTTGCCGTCTGCTTGCGGTGAAGGGGCAAGGTACTCCAGCGGATGGTTCGCCAGCATGGGGTGGTCGATCTCCTCGCGCGACAGCAAGGTCAGTTGATGGTGCAGCGGGTCGCGCGCGATGCGTTGATAGAGCGCGTCGATGTTTTCTTCCGGTCCTTCCAGTATTTGCAGGAAGTCGTCGTTCAGCATCAGCAGCACGCTTGCGATGCCCTGGCTTTGGTTGTAGTCGCGAAAACGGCGGATGCGGTTGTGCATGGTTTCGGCGGAAACCGGGTGGTGGGCTGCACTGCTGTAGATCAAGCGGATCATGTGCGCTCCTGCCAAGTGGCGAGTGCTCTGGCTTCAGTATAGTGATTTAGAGCCGAGCCAGCTTGAGCCAGCCCAATACGCAGGCGAACGCCACGGCGGCGTGGAGCCAGGCGCGGCGGCGGAACCATCGCGCGCTTTGTTCCGGCGACAAGGTGGTGATGATGAGCGGCCCGCTTTGCTCATCGCCACTCAGCAGCAAGGAGGCCGGCTGTCGCGCCAGTTCCTGCTGCAGGGCGATGACTTCGCGTTGAGCCGCCGCGCGCGCCAGTGACCATTCCTGCCCGCTGAGTTGGCCGTCTCCATCCAGGTCGAAGCGTCGCAACAGGTCTTCCTTGTCGTTTTTCCATTCCGCCAGTTTGGCGCCGATGTCCAGGCGCAAGTCCAGAGCGGTGGCGCGAGAATCCAGGCGTCGCAACTGGCCGCGGACATAGATGGCCTCGTCTTCGTCTATCCATTCCTCTAACAGCAGCATGCCATCCTCGTGCCAGCGGCGCCGGTGGCGGGCGACCACTTGCGCTGCGCCGGGGAGGATGGTGGCTTCCGCGTCGCCGTCCACTAGCAGGAAGCTGTCGTCGCTGCTGATTTCCGGCGGGTTGGTACTGGTTGCCATTCGGTTGGAGCGTTGCAAGGCCCAGGCCAGCCAGTTATCCCAGTCCAGCTTGCGGCGCTCGTCTATGCGCCAGCAGCGATACCAGGCGCAGCGCCTGCCGCTTAAGGGGCTGTAGTTGGGCGCGCCGGGATGGCAGCGGGCCCGGCCGCATAATTCGACCTGACCCAACGCCACGCTGCCCAGCCTGGAGGTGGGCGTGTCCGCCACCTGGCGATAATGACGGTAGTTCATACGCCAGCTTATCAGCCCGACGATGGCCGCGATCAGCAGGCCGTGGCGGGCTTCTCCGCCAAGGAGTGATATGGCTGCGGCCAGCAGATACAGGGTCAGCCCCAGGACTTGCAGCACAGAGGGGAGCGCCGGCATGTCAGTCGCGCGCGAACAGCGCTTTCATGTCCACGTCGCGGGTTTCCGCGGCGGTAAAACGCAGCGGCCGGGCCGGCGGGAAGTGAAATAATCGGGCCAGCAGCACATCAGGGAACTGTTCGATGCGGGCGTTGTGGAGTTTGACCGCCTCATTGTAAAGTTCGCGGCGATCCGCCAGCGCTTCTTCCAGTTGGCTGATACGAGCGCTTAATTGCGAGAATTGCTGATCCGCCTGCAGCGCCGGGTAGGCTTCGACCACCGCGTACAGCTGGCTGATCAGACCGTGCAGGCGGCCTTCCGCTGCGCCGAGGGCTTCCGGATCCCGGGCCCGGGCGGAGTCGGCCACCGCGCCGCGGGCGGCCATGACCTGTGTCAGGGTTTCCTGTTCGAACTGGGCGTATTGCCGGCAAACCTCCACCAGCTTAGGCAACTCGTCGTGTCGCTGTTTGAGGATGACATCAATATTGGCCCAGCTTTGCGTCAACTGGTGCTTCAAATTGATCAGCGCGTTGTATAGCGTGATCAGGTAGAGAAAGACGGCGGCGATGACGCCGAGAAAAACGGCGAGCTTCATGGTGGGATCTCCCCGGAGGCAGGCGTCGCCGATGCGCGGCGTCCATGCACCGCATTATCGTGCAACGATGTTTTTTTGTCTGCGCCCGGGTCGGGTCTCGCCCAGGCGGTTGAGATGTTCAGGGGGAAGCGTGTTTCGGATCAATATCATAGGCGCGGGGCGCCTGGGCAAGACCTTGGCGGCGTTGGCGCGGCGTTCCGGCCGCTACAGCGTGCAGGACGTGATGACGCGCAATATGGGCTCCGCCGCCGCCGCCTGCGCCTTCATAGGCATGGGCCGGCCGGTGACGGAGTGGGCGGATTTGGCCGCCGCCGATCTTTATCTGCTGGCGGTGCCGGATGCGGCGATCGCCGATTGCGCCCAGCGGCTGGCCGCGGCCGGCGTGCCGTCCGGCGCTGTGGTGTTTCACGCCAGCGGCGTTAGCGGGTCCGAATTATTGCGGGCGACGGCGGCGCGCGGCGCGTATATCGGCAGCCTGCATCCGGCGTTTTCCTTCGCCGATCCCGCTGTCGCGCTTGAAGGGTTTTCCGACGTGCTGTGCGCGCTGGAGGGCGATGCCGAGGCGTGCGTCGCTTTGCGGGCGCTGGCGCAGGCCATAGGCGGGCGGCCGTTTGAACTAACCAACGGCGGCAAGCCGGCCTATCACGCGGCCTTGTCGGTGGCGTCCAATTATCTGGTGACGCTGACCGCCATCGCGCGGCACTTGGCCGGGCAGGGCGGTGTGCCGGAAGAATTGATTACGCCCTTGCTGGGCGGTCTGATGCGGCAGACCTTGGAGAACGCGCTGGCGCTAGGGCCGCAAGCGGCCTTGACCGGGCCGATCGCGCGGGGCGACGCGTCGACGGTGGCCCTGCATTTGCAGGCGATGGACGATGGCGAGTTGCGCGCCGTCTATCAAGCCTTGGGCAGACAGACGGTCGCGCTGGCCGGCGAAGGGTTGCCAGAACCGGCGCGCCGGCAAGTGCTAAGCGCGCTGGCGTTCGAGGAGGGCTCCGAGCCTGTTCAAGGTCTCGCGAGCTAGGGCGAGACAGGCGAAAACGGCTGAGAAAGCGGAATGTACGCGTGGTACATGAGCATTTCGAAGCCGGCGCTCATCGCACAATTTCCCTTCCGACGCGCAGCGGACTTTGAGTACGCTCTCAGGTTGGCAGCGCCACCTTGAACACCTGGCGCAGATAGGCGAGGAAGGTTTCGTCGCTGCACATGGTCTTGCCCGGGCTGTCGGACAGCTTGGCCACCGGCTGGCCGTTGCAGCTGACCAATTTGAGGACAATTTGCAGCGGCTCAAGCCCCATGTCGTTGGTGAAATGAGTGCCGATGCCGAAGCTGACTTGTATGTTGGGGCTGAAGTGGCGGTGCAGGTCCAGCGCGCTGTCCACGCTCAGGCCGTCGCTGAAGGTCAGCATTTTGGTGGCCGGGTCGATGCGTAGCTTGCGGTAATGTGCGATCGCCTTTTCGCCCCATTGATAGGGGTCGCCGCTATCATGGCGCAGGCCGTCGAACAGCTTGGCGAAATAAAGGTCGAAGTCCGCCAGGAAAGCGTCCATGCCCACCACGTCGGTCAGCGCGATGCCGAGGTCGCCGCGATATTCCTGCACCCAGGATTCCAATGCCGCCTTCTGGAAATCGCGCAGCCGCACCCCCAGCGCCTGGAAGGCCTGGAAAAACTCGTGCGCCATGGTGCCTATCGGGGTGATGCCCAGTTTCCAGGCCAGATAAACGTTGCTGGTGCCGCGGAAAATGTCCGGCAGCGCGTTGTTCAGGCGCTCCACCACGTGCTGCTGCCATTCCCGGCTGAAGCGGCGGCGGGTTCCGAAATCGGCGATCAGCAAGGGGAAGCGTTGCTGTTCGGCCTCGCTGTCGCGGAAGCGTTCCAGCACGGCAATCTTGGCTTCCAGCCGGCGGAGGCCTTCGGCGCGGACCTCGGCTGAATCGAGGCGGCGGAAATACAGTTCGTTGACGATGGCGAGCACGAAGATTTCAAAGAACATCGCTTGCACCAGCGGGCCCTTGATGCGAATCACCAGTTCCTCGTCTTGGCAGGATACGGTGATGAAGCGCCGCTGCAGGTGGAACAGCTCCAGGTAATCGACGAAATCGCTCTTGATGAAGCGTAGCGTGCGCAGATGGGCCAGCTCTTCCTGGGTGAAGTGCAACTGGCACAGCCAGTCCAGTTGCGCTTCCAACTCCTTCTTCAGCTGGGTCAGCGGCATGTCTGGACGGTTGCGGCACTTGAACTCGTACTCGCCGTGCGAGGCGGGGAACTGGTGCAGCACCACTTGCAGCATGGTGAACTTGTAAAGATCGGTATCCAGCAGGGAGTGGATCAGCGGCGGAATTTTGGCCATGGCGGGCTCAGGCGGCGTGAATGATGAAAATGGCCGGACGTTTGTGCAGATCCGGCGCGTCTTTGGGCCAGTCCTTGACCCGGCGACTGACGATGGTCTGGCTCGGCAAAGTCAGGTCGCAAGCCACTGCCAGCCGGGTGGCGGGGGACAGCGTGTCCCGCAACTGTTGCAGCAAGGCGTTGTTGCGGTACGGCGTTTCGATGAAGACTTGAGTTTCGTTGCGCTGGCGCGAACGCAGCTCCAGTTCCTTGACGATTTTGGCCTTGTCCGCGGCGTCCACCGGCAGATAGCCGTGGAAGGCGAAGCACTGTCCGTTGGCTCCGCTGGCCATCAGCGCCAGCAGGATGGAGGAGGGGCCGATCAAGGGCTCCACTCGCAAGCCGCGTTCGTGCGCCAGCGCCACCAGTTGCGCGCCGGGGTCGGCCACCGCCGGGCAGCCGGCTTCGGAAATCAGGCCGAGGTCGTGGCCGTCCAGCAGCGGCTGGAGCAAGGCGGCCACGTCGGCGGCCGGGGTGTGCTCGTTCAGCGTGCTCATGGCGAGTTCGCGGATGGGCGCGCTGACGCCCAGCGCCTTCAGATGCTTGCGCGCGGTTTTTTCGGCCTCCACCACGAAGCGGGTCAGGTGCAGCACCTTGGCGCGTTCGGCTTCGGGCAGCCAGGCGATGGATTCGTCGCCCAAGGGGGCGGGGATTAGAAACAGGGTGCCGCTCATCGCAAAATCTCCACGCCTTCGTTGGCCAGCATCGTAATCAATTTGAACAAGGGCACGCCGATCAACGCGTTGGGGTCGTCGGATTCCACGCGTTCCAGCAGCGCGCCGCCCAGGCCTTCGCTCTTGGCGCTGCCGGCGCAGTGCAGCGCGTCCGGTTCGCGTTCCAGGTAGTTGCGGATTTGCGCTTCGCTCAGTTCGCGCAAGGTAACGCGGGTGATGCCCACCGTTTCCTGCAGGCGGCCTTCGGCGCTGTTGTACAAGGCCAGCGCCGAATGGAACACCACGGTGCGGCCGCTCATCCATTGCAACATCTTGACGCCGTTTTCAAACGATCCTGGCTTGCCTATCTGCTGTCCGTCAAGCAAAGCCACTTGGTCGGAACCTATAATCAGCGCTTGCGGATGCTTCTCCGCCAGCGATTGCGCCTTGGCGCGCGCCAGTCTCAGCGCGGTTTCCAGCGCGGTTTCGCCCGGCAGCGGGGTTTCGTCGCACACCGGCGGTTCGGCGTGGAAGGGCAGGCCCAGACGGGCGATGATTTCTTGGCGATAGCGGGAGGTGGAGGCCAGTACGATCTGCATGATGTGGACGTCGCTTGTTGCGGAGCCGGGGCGGCCTGGCGGCGCGCGCGAAGGGCTCCTTGTTTCTTTTGACAAATCAGGGGAATGGATTGTACCATGCGAGGTTTATGTCTAAACCGATTTTGATCGATCCGCTCAAGTTCGCCCGGGAAGGGCGTTCGCAAGCCGGCAAACTGCCGGTTGGCGAGCTGGATGAGCGTGTGCACAGCGACCTGTCCGACGCCTCCGGGGAAGTAAAATACGCCCTGGACGGTTTTCGCGACCGGTTGAACCGTTTGTCGCTGCGTCTTCATTTGTCGGCGGAACTCAAAGTGACTTGCCAGCGCTGCATGGAAAGCATGCCGTACAGCCTGGACACCGATTCGGTGGTCACCTTGTTTACCGATCCGGACAAGCTGGAAGAAGCTTGCGAGCAAGACGAAGAGCTGGACGCGATCATCGCCGAACCGGAACTGAACCTGACTGCGCTGATCGAAGACGAAATCATTATGGGCTTGCCGTTGTCGCCGAAACACGACGATTGCGGCAGGGAAACTCTCTCGCTCGCCAAGGCTGACAAGCCCAATCCGTTTGCGGTGCTGGCGGCGCTTAAGAGACCCAAGTCCGAGTAAAACCCGGATTCGAACCGAATCTACTTGAATTTCTTAGGAGTCGACCATGGCTGTTCAACAGAACAAAAAGTCCCCGTCCAAGCGCGGCATGCATCGTGCACACGATTTTCTGACCGCCCCGGCATTGGCCGTAGAAGCCAGCACCGGTGAAGCACACCTGCGCCACCACATCAGCCCGAACGGTTTTTACCGCGGCCGCAAAGTTGTGAAGACCAAGGGCGAGTAATCTCCCCGTTTTCCTACTTTCCTCACTGATTAGGCAGCACTATTACCGCACTCGTTGATGACTATCACCGTCGCGGTTGATGCAATGGGCGGTGACGTTGGCCTCAAGGTTACCGTCCCTGCATCGATCCAATTCCTGCAGAACCATCCCGACACCCGTTTGATTCTTGTTGGCGACCAGCCTGCCCTAGAGGCGGAACTGGACGCGCATCAAGGCGTCGCGCGTGAACGCATCCGCATCCAGCACGCCACCCAAGTGGTGGGCATGGATGAGGCGCCTCAGCTCGCCTTGAAAAACAAGAAAGACTCGTCGATGCGGGTGGCCATCAATCTGGTCAAAGAAGGCGAGGCTCAGGCCGCCGTGTCCGCCGGCAATACCGGCGCCCTAATGGCGACCGCGCGTTTCGTGCTCAAGACCATTCCCGGCATCGACCGGCCCGCCATCGCCAAGATGCTGCCCACCGTCAAGGGCTTGTCTTGCGTGTTGGACTTGGGCGCCAACGTCGATTGCACTCCAGAACAACTGTTGCAGTTCGGCATCATGGGGTCCGAACTGGTGGTGTGCCTTAGCGGCATCGCCACTCCTAGCGTGGGCCTGCTGAACATCGGCTCGGAAGAGATCAAGGGCAACGACAATATCAAGAAGACCGCTGAACTGCTGCGCCAGTCCGAACTCAATTTCCACGGCAACGTGGAGGGCGACGACATCTGTAAAGGCACGGTGGATGTGGTAGTCTGCGACGGTTTCACCGGCAATGTGGCTTTGAAGACAGCTGAGGGGCTGGCTCACATGTTCGCCGTGTTCCTGAGAGAAGAGTTTGGCCGCAGTTGGTGGACGCGCTTGTGCGCGCTGGCCGCGCTGCCGGTGCTCAAGCTCTTCAAGAAACGCATTGATCCTCGCCGCTACAACGGCGCCAGCTTGCTGGGGCTGCGCGGCATCGTGGTGAAAAGCCACGGCGGGACCGATGTCACAGGATTCCGTTACGCGCTGGAGCAGGCTTGCGAGGAAGCCGGCTCCGACGTGATTGGTCACATCGCCGACCGGATTGCTCACCAATTAAATAATCTCAAGCAGTCCGAGGCGGAAGCGAACTGACAACCATGGGCTATTCCCGCATTCTAGGCACCGGCAGCTTTCTGCCCGAGCAGGTGCTCACCAATGCGCAGTTGGCCGAACGCGTGGATACCAGCGACGAGTGGATAGTCTCGCGCACTGGCATCCACGCGCGCCATATTGCGGCAGAGGAACACAAAACCAGCGATCTCGCGCTCAAGGCGGCGGAAGCCGCGATCCAGAGCGCGGGCATCGACAAACACGAGATCGATCTGATCATCGTCGCCACCACCACTCCCGACATGGTCTTCCCCAGCACCGCCTGTTTGCTGCAGGAAAAACTGGGCATTCCCGGCTGCGCGGCGTTTGACGTGCAGGCGGTATGCGCCGGCTTCATGTTCGCCTTGGTGACCGCCAACAACTACATCAAGAGCGGCATGGCCCGTCGCGCCTTGGTGGTGGGCGCGGAAATCATGTCGCGGGTGCTGGATTGGGACGATCGCCGCACCTGTGTGCTGTTCGGCGACGGCGCCGGCGCGGTGATTCTCGGCGATTCCGACGAGCCGGGCATCCTGCATGCCAAGCTGGCCGCGGATGGGCGCTACAAGGACATTCTCAACACCCCGGCCCAGATTTCAGGCGGCAAGATCCAGGGCATGCCCTATCTGCACATGGATGGCCCGGCTGTGTTCAAATTCGCGGTCAAGGCCTTGTCCGACATCGCCGTCAAGACGCTGGCGGAAGCCGGCGTCGACAAGAGCGAAGTGGACTGGCTGGTGCCGCATCAGGCCAATTTGCGCATCATCGAATCCACCGCCAAGCATTTGGGCTTGCCGATGGACCGCGTGATCGTCACATTGCCGCAACAGGGAAATACTTCCGCCGCATCGATTCCGCTGGCCTTGGACAGCGCGGTGCGCGACGGGCGCATTCGCCGAGGCCAGACCGTGTTGCTTGAAGGTATAGGCGGCGGTTTCGCCTGGGGCGCTGTATTGTTGAAGATCTGATCCAAACATTGGCGCGCAAGCCGCCGACGGCTGACCGTGAGGTCACTAGTCTGAGCGATATTTGATCGTTAGGCTTGGCAGACGTCGCCGGTTTGCGTCATTCTTGCGTCGAATTCTCAGGAGTCGACTATGGCGTTTGCATTTCTGTTCCCGGGCCAAGGCTCGCAAAGCTTGAAAATGATGGATGGCTTTGCCGATTTGCCCGTGGTGAAACACACTTTTGACGAAGCATCGGACGCCTTGAGCGTCGACCTGTGGGCGATGCTGCAGGCGGACTCGGCCGACGAGATCAACGCCACCGTCAACACCCAGCCCATCATGCTGGCCGCCGGCTACGCCACTTACCTGGCCTGGCAGGAGTTGAACGGCCGGCAGCCGACGCTGGTGGCCGGTCACAGCCTGGGCGAGTACACCGCCTTGGTGGCGGCGGCGGCACTACCCTTCGCCGAAGCGGTGAAACTGGTGCGCCTGCGCGCCGAGGCGATGCAATCCGCGGTGCCCGTGGGCGTCGGCGCGATGGCCGCCATCCTGAACTTGTCCGACGAGGACATCCGCGCCGCTTGCGCGGAAGCGGCTCAGGGCGAAGTGGTGGAAGCGGTCAATTTCAATTCGCCGGGCCAGGTGGTGATCGCCGGACATAAAGGCGCGGTGGAACGGGCCATGGAGCAGTGCAAGGCCCGCGGCGCCAAGCGCGCGCTGCCCTTGCCGGTGTCCGTGCCCTCGCATTGCGCGCTGATGCGGCCCGCGGCGGAGCAGCTTGCCGCGGCGCTGGAACAGGCGGACATCAGCGCTCCGGCCATTCCGGTGCTGCACAACGCAGACGTCGCCAGCTACACCGAGCCGGCGCAGATTCGCGACGCGCTGACGCGCCAGTTGTACATGCCGGTGCGTTGGACCGAGACCATCCAGAAGCTGGCCGCCGATGGCGTGACGCAGATGGCGGAATGCGGGCCGGGCAGGGTATTGGCCGGCTTGGCGAAGCGCATCGACGGCAACGTCAAATGCCTGGCGCTGACTGATGTGGCGGCGCTGGAAGCCGCTCGCGGCGAACTGAACTGAATGCAATGCGGCCTCGCCAAGACGGGGCCGGGAATAACGATAAGGAGACTGCAATGAGCCTGCAAGGCAAAGTGGCATTGGTCACCGGCGCATCGCGCGGCATCGGCGCGGCGATCGCCGCGGCGCTGGCCGCCGAAGGCGCCGTGGTGATCGGCACCGCAACCAGCGAGGCCGGCGCAGCGAGCATCCATGAGCGTCTGTCCGCACAGGGCGGCGCCGGCAGGGTGCTGAATGTGACCGAGGCCGGCGCGATCGACGCGCTGGTCGAATCCATCGAGAAAGAGTTCGGCGCAATCGCGATCCTGGTCAATAATGCCGGCATCACTCGCGACGGCTTGCTGATGCGGATGAAGGACGAGGACTGGGACGACATCATGGACACCAATTTGAAATCGGTGTTCAAGGCGTCCAAGGCTGTGCTGCGGGGCATGATGAAGGCGCGCTTCGGCCGCATCATCAATATCGCCTCGGTAGTGGGCGTGTCCGGCAATCCGGGCCAGACCAACTATTCGGCGGCCAAGGCCGGCATCATCGGCTTCACCAAGTCGATGGCGCGCGAAGTGGGCAGCCGCAACATCACCGTCAATTGCGTGGCGCCCGGCTTCATTGATACCGACATGACTCGCGCGCTGCCGGAAGCGCAACGCGCGGCGCTGGTCGAGCAGATTGCCCTGGGCCGCCTGGGCGACGCCAAGGATATCGCCGACGCCACCGCGTTTTTGGCGTCGGATCGCGCTGGCTATATCACCGGCCAGACGCTGCATGTCAACGGCGGCATGTTGATGCCGTGAACGAGCTTGCGGCCCACCTGGAGATTTAGGTAGGCTGCTCTAATTTTTTTTTGTAGAATACCGGGGTTTTGTTATCCCGAATCAGAAAGGTCAAGGGTTTAAACAAATGGAAAACATCGAAGCGCGCGTTAAGAAGATCGTTGCCGAGCAACTGGGCGTGAACGAAGCCGAAGTGAAAATCGAATCTTCGTTCGTGGACGATCTGGGCGCCGACTCCCTCGACACCGTTGAGCTGGTAATGGCTCTGGAAGAAGAGTTCGAGTGCGAAATTCCGGATGAAGAGGCCGAGAAGATCACCACCGTTCAGCAAGCCGTCGACTACGTCACTGCTCACTTGAACAAGTAATTCCTTCCCTTTCGAGGGGTATTAGGACCTCTGCCCGGAGCCTTCTGGTCTCTTCGCAGAGGTCTTTTGCCAAGAGGATGCCAAACGCGCGTTTGATCCCTGCCAAACCGTAGGGCATCGTAATGCGTGGACGGTCTCGTCGGGAGACTGCCCTCCCATCTCTCACGGAGATTCTTCGTGTCAAAACGCAGAGTTGTAGTAACCGGCCTGGGCCATGTGTCCCCGGTCGGCAACGACGTCGCCACCGGTTGGGCCAATTTGCTGGCCGGCCACAGCGGCATCGCCAAGATTACCCGTTTCGACGCCAGCGACATGGCTTGCCAGATCGCGGGCGAAGTGAAGGGCTTTGAGATCAGCGACTATATCTCGCCGAAGGAAGCCCGCCGCAACGACCTGTTCATCCATTACGGCATCGCCGCGGCCTTGCAGGCGGTGGCGGACGCTGGGCTGGATGATATTCCGGGCCTGGACAAGACCCGGGTCGGGGTCAACATCGGCTCCGGCATCGGCGGCTTGCCGCTGATCGAGGAAACCGGCGTGGCCTTGCAGGAAGGCGGCCCGCGCAAGATCGGCCCGTTCTTCATTCCGGGCTCGCTGATCAATTTGATCGCCGGCCAGGTATCCATCCTGAAAGGCTATCAGGGTCCGACCTACGGCATCGTGTCCGCTTGCACCACCGGCGCGCATTGCATCGGCGACGCGGCGCGGATGATCCAGTACGGTGACGCAGACGTCATGGTGGCCGGCGGCGCCGAAGGCGCGGTTTCCCGCCTGGGCATCGGCGGTTTCGCCGCGATGAAGGCCTTGTCCACGCGCAACGACGACCCGGCCACGGCTTCCCGTCCCTGGGACAAGGGCCGGGACGGCTTCGTCATGGGCGAGGGCGCCGGCGTGCTGGTGCTGGAAGACTATGAGCACGCGGTCAAACGCGGCGCCAAGATCTACGCCGAGTTGATCGGCTTCGGCATGAGTTCGGACGCCCACCACATCACGGCGCCCAGCGCCGAGGGGCCCGCGCGCGGCATAAGCAACGCGCTGCGCGACGCCGGCATCAACGCCGACCAAGTGCAGTACGTGAACGCTCACGGCACGTCCACGCCTTTGGGCGACGCCAATGAAACCACGGCGCTCAAACTGGCCTTTGGCGACCACGCCAAGAAGCTGGTGGTCAACTCCACCAAGTCGATGACCGGCCACTTGCTGGGCGGCGCTGGCGGCGTGGAGGCGATCTACACCATTTTGGCGGTGCACAACCAGGTTTCGCCGCCCACCATCAACCTGCACGATCAGGATGTGGAGGCCGGCTGCGATCTGGACTACGTGGCCAATACCGCTCGCGAGATGAAGATCGACATCGGCATCTCCAACTCCTTCGGTTTTGGCGGCACCAACGGCACGCTGGTGTTCAAGCGCGTCTGATCGTAGTCTTGTCGATTGACAGCCCGAACCGCTGCGCTACACTCGCAGCGGTTTTTCTTTGTTTTCACGCCGTCCGGGTCAAAGCGGGCGGCAAGCTGCGCCGGGCTGCCGGCCCGGGACTTTCTCGATGTTCACTCAGAAACTGGATTTTGCGCCGGACCTGCTGGCGATGCATGCGGCGGATCCGCAAACCTTTCCCTACTTGATGATGTCCTCCGGTGACACCGGCTGGGATCTTTTGTTGCTGGAAGACGGGCGCGAGCTGTTTTACGCGGGCGAAGGCGGCGATTTCCTGCGCCGCTTGGCGGAGTTCAAGCCGCAAGAGGTCGATAACCGCCACCAACTGCCTTTTGTCGGCGGGCATTTTCTTTACCTGGGCTACGATCTGCTGTCCGAGTTCGAGCCCAGCGTGCCCGAAGCGTTGCCGGACAGCTTCCCGCTGGCGGCGTTGGCGCGCACCCCGGCCGCGGTGCTGGTGGATCGCCGCGAGGGCTGCGGCTGGATCGTGGCGGAAAGCGCCGAACTGTGGCAGCGGGCGTTGAGCCTGGCCCAAGCTGCGCCGGTGTTCGCGCCGCGTCCGGTGGCCCTGCGGGGTTTGGAGGAAGATCCGCCGCAGTGGTACACCGACGCGGTCGTCCGTCTCAAGCGCTACATCTACGAAGGCGATGTGTTCCAGGTGAATATTTCGCGCGGCTGGCGCGCCGAGCTGGAAGCCGGCGTGGCCGCCGTCGATCTGTTCTCCGCTCTGCGCCGCGCCAACCCGGCGCCGTTTTCGGCCTTGGCGGACTTTGGCGACGCGCAGATCGTCAGCTCTTCGCCGGAGAGACTGGTGCGGGTGAGCGAGGGATGGGCGGAAACGCGGCCGATCGCCGGCACCCATCCGCGCTCGAAGGACCCGGTGGAAGACGCCGCCTTGAAGCAACGGTTGATTTCCAGCGTCAAGGAGAGGGCGGAGCATGTGATGCTGATCGATCTGGAGCGCAATGATCTGGGGCGTATTTGCCTGCCCGGCAGCGTTGAGGTCAACGAATTGATGGCCGTGGCAAGCTACGCTTATGTCCATCACATCGAATCCAATGTTCGAGGCCGCCTGCGTTCCGGCGTGGGTCCGGCTGACACGCTGCGTGCGTTGTTTCCCGGCGGCACCATCACCGGCTGCCCCAAGGTGCGCACCATGCAAATTATTCGCGAACTGGAAAACAGCGCTAGGCGCGCCTATACCGGCAGCCTTGGCTACCTCAACCGCGACGGCAGCATGGACTTGAACATCCTGATCCGCACTTTCATGCAAGAGGGCGCCTCGCTGCGTTTTCGCGCCGGCGGCGGCATCGTCGCCGATTCCGACCCCGAGCGCGAACTGCAGGAAACCCGCCACAAGGCGCGCGGCCTGCTGCGGGCGCTGGGCGTGGAGCAGGCCTGATGGCGATGCTGATCAACGGCCGCGCCGACGAGGGGGTCGCTGCTGCGGATCGCGGCCTGGCCTACGGCGACGGCGTGTTTCGGACGCTGGAGCTGAGAGAGGGCAAGCCCAGGTTGTGGGCGTGGCAATACGCGCGTTTGTGCGACGACGCG
Source organism: Chromobacterium haemolyticum (assembly GCF_009936155.1). NCBI lineage: Bacteria > Pseudomonadati > Pseudomonadota > Betaproteobacteria > Neisseriales > Chromobacteriaceae > Chromobacterium > Chromobacterium haemolyticum. Next base: position 1,185,530 of record NZ_AP019312.1, read on the forward strand.
CGCAGGCTGCGTCTGCCCCCGCCGGAGGAGAGCTTGCTGCTGGCGGAATTGGCCGCGGCGGGAGACGGCCTGCCGCGCGCTGCGGCCAAGATTATGCTGACCCGCGGCGCAGGCGCGCGTGGTTATGCGATGCCGGAGGCCCCGTCCTGCACTCGCATCGTCAGCGCCGCGGCCTGGAACGGCTATCCGCCGGAGCGATCTGAACAGGGCGTGACGGCGCGCTGGTGCGAAACCCGCTTGGCCTTGCAGCCGGCTTTGGCCGGCATCAAGCACCTAAACCGGCTGGAGAACGTGCTGGCGCGTTCTGAGTGGCAAGATCCCGCCGTCGCCGAGGGCCTGATGCTGGACATGGAGGGTTGGGTGGTCGAGGGCACGATGAGCAATGTCTACGTGCTGGAAGGCGAAGCGATCGTCACGCCGAGGCTGGACCGTTGCGGTGTGAACGGAGCGGTGCGGGATTGGTTGACCGCGTATTGTTTGGATATCGGACGCTCTTTTACTGAAACGCGACTTTCCACGTCGCGCTTGATTGACGCCGATGCGGTGTTTCTCTCCAATAGCCTGATGGGTATCTGGCAGATTACCCGCTTGGGCGAGCGCAGCTGGACACCTCATCCGCTGCTGAGCGCCCTGCAACACAGCCTGTCGCTTCAAGCCTGAAGGTTGAAGCCTGGCGCCGGGAGGGCAGTTCCCGGCGTTGTCGGCAGGCCTGCCCAGACCGCGTCTGCTTTCTTGTCCAAGCCGCCCTTGCCGGGCGGATTCCATTCTTCCGACTGGCGCGCCGTGTCCGGACCAGGCATGGCGGCAAGCGCATGCGCGGATCGCGAACAACATTAAGACCAAGCTCAGAGAGGTTGCCGTGAAATTGATCCTTAAACTACTGGCCGGCATGGCGGTTGGCCTGGCGCTGGGGCTATGGGCCCCGGATGGGCCGCTGGCCTTGCTGATGACTTTCAAAGCCCTGTTCGGGCAGTTCATCGGCTTTATGATTCCGCTGATTATCGTGTTTTACATCATGAGCGGCATCGCCGCGTTGGAGTCCAACTCCGGCAAGATGCTGGGCTGGACCGTGGGGCTGGCCTATTGCTCCACTATTCTGTCCGGTTTGGCGGCCTTCGCCGTCTCCTCCGGCGTGCTGCCGTCGCTGATCGCTCAGGGCGTGCACGCCACCGATAAGCCGGCGGCGATCAAGGCCTTGTTCACGTTGGAGATCAAGCCGCTGTTCGACGTGATGACCGCCTTGATGCTGGCTTTCGTGTTTGGCCTGGGCATCGCCGTCACCCGCGCGCAGCGCCTCAAGGAAGTGGTGGATCAAGGCAAGGACATCGTCGAACTGGTGTTGGCAAAAGTGCTGATTCCGTTGTTGCCTGCCTATATCGCCTGCGTTTTCGCGGAGATGGCGGCCGACGGCTCCGTGTTCTCCACGTTGAAGACCTTTGGCGTGGTACTGGTGCTGGCCATCGCCATGCATTGGATCTGGCTGACCCTGCTGTACACCGTGACGGGCCTCGCCAGCGGCCGCAACCCTTGGTCTTTGATCCGCAATATGCTGCCGGCCTACCTGACCGCATTGGGTACCATGTCGTCGGCGGCGACGATTCCGGTGGCGCTGCGCTCGGCCAAGCAGATGAAAGTCTCCGGCCCGGTGGCGGATTTCGTGATGCCGCTGTGCGCCACGATCCACCTGTGCGGTTCCACCATCACGCTGGTGACTTGCGCCACCGCGGTGATGTTGATGACGGCCGGCCTGGATGTGCCTAGCTGGGATGTGATGTTCCCCTTCATCCTGCTCTTGGGTGTGACCATGGTGGCGGCGCCGGGCGCGCCGGGCGGCGCGGTGATGTCGGCGCTGGGCATCCTGGCCAGCATGTTGCATTTCCCCGAGGCCAGCCTGGCCCTGATGATTGCGCTCTATTTGGCGCAGGATAGTTTCGGCACCGCCTGCAACGTCACTGGCGACGGCGTGATCGCGTTGTGGCTGGACCGCATCATGGGAAAGCCGGCGGAGGAGACGGAAGCCAAGCCGGCTTCGCAGCAAGCCTGAATTCGACTCATAGATTTATGCGGACTATACAACGAGCATTTAATTATTTTTAGAGATAAAGAGAGCCATGTATATTGAGCCGGTCTTTCTGGCGCAGTAGAGCGCTGGCGGCTTTCGGCGGCGCTGTCGCCTGAAAGCCGGCCTTTTTCTGTTTGCCGGTTCAATGGAACCGCATGCAGGTTTCTCTCGTATCCTGTTTGGGCCGAACGATGTTCGGCCTTTTTCTTGTTTGTTTTCTTGGCGCATGCCGGGAGGCGCGATGTCGGCGATGGCGGAGTGTGAGGCGGCGGTTTGGGACCTGGGCGCGCCGCGCGCGCAGGCGGCGTTGCCGCGCTTGAATCAGATGCTGGCGCGGCATGGCTTCGAGGAGGAGCCCTTGTCCTGGCGTGATGAGCGCGTGCGCGGACAGCACGAGGACTGGCGCTTTCGCAGCGTCTTCCAGCCGGTGTTCCGTTTGCAGGACGGCGAGCCGAAGTTGTGGTCGGTGGAGGCGCTGGCGCGGGTGTCGGACCGTTTTGGCGGCCAATTGATTCCCACGGTGCTGTTCGCCGCGGAAACCACGCCGCGCCGCACCGTGTATGTGGACCGACAGCTGCGCTGTCTGCATCTGCTCAATTTCTTGTTGCAAGCGCCGCCGCCGGGCCTGGTGCTGTCGCTAAACGTCAATGCCCAGCACTTGGTGAATGTCAGCGAGGCGCATGGGCAGTTTTTCGCCGAGGTCTTGCAACTGCTGGGCGTGCAGCCTAGCCATGTGTGCCTGGAGATTGTCGAGGATGCGGTCAGCGATCCGGTGCGGCTGCATGGCGCGGTGCAACGCTACCGCGATCTGGGCTTCCTGATTTCTCTGGACGACTTTGGCCAGGGCGCGTCCAATCTGGAACGGGTGTGGCTGCTGGAGCCTGATTACGTCAAGTTGGACAAGGTGCTGATGCGGCGGGCTTTGATGCGGCCGGCGTTGCGAGACAAATTGGCCGAGTTGGTGGCCATCCTGAAGCTGCACGGGGCCAAGGTGGTGGGCGAGGGCATAGAAAGCGAGATGCAACTGGACATCGCCCGCGCCGCCGGTTGCGACTTTGTCCAGGGATTTCACTTGGCGCGGCCGGCAGATACCCTGAGCTGGCCGATTTCTTAGAACCTGTTCACGATCTGCTGCGCTGCGGCGATACGGCGTTAAAAACAAGCTCAAAATGCTCATGTACCACGTGTACATTCCGCTTTTTCGCTCGTTTTCGCCTTGCCTCGCTCTTGCCCGCGAGATCGTGAACAGGCTCTTAGAACCAGTTCAAAGTCTGCTGTGCTTCGGCGATATCGCCTTGAAAACGGCTGACACGGTGCATGTGCATTTCGAAGGGATACTCACCGTGTCACGCTCCACAACGCGCAGCGGATCGTGAACAGCTCCTTAATCCAGCGGCTGAAACCACTCCTCATGGCGGCTTAAGGCCGCAAGTCCGCATTCGGCGCTGACCTCCTGCCAGATGCGGCGGAAAGCGTCCGCGTCGGCTATCTCCTCATAAACTTCCATCCAGGTGCCGGCGTCGTCGCGTCGACGCAGTAGGCGGCCGGCGACGCCAGCGCGGGCCAGGACGCCGGCTTGCAGCGCCCGCAGCCGCGCAAGCAGGGGCGCGTTGTCCGTGTCGACCTTGAAATAGCAATAAAAACTGTAGCTCATCGGGTGTCCTATGCAGGGCGCGCGCTTGATGCGTCGCAACGGAGTGGTTGTCAGCCAACACTAGGCAGGTATGATAGCCGTTCTAGGTTCCAAGGCGATGGATAGAGGAGAAGCGGTGCAGCAAGGGATGGATACCCTGGTGGTGGTGGGCGTGGGCCTGATTGGCGGTTCGTTCGCCCTGTCGCTGAAGCGCGCCGGGATGGCGCGGCATGTGATCGGCGTCGGCCGCACCCGGGAAAACCTGGAGCGAGCGCTGGAACTGGGCGTGGTGGACGAAATCAGCCAGGATTTGGCCGAGGTGGCCGGGCGTGCCGATCTGGTGTTGCTGGCCTCGCCGGTGGGGCAGATGGGCGCGCTGATGGCGGCGATGGCGCCGCGGCTGCGTCCAGAGACGGTCGTTACCGACGCCGGCAGCACCAAGGGCGACGTGGTGGAGTTGTACCGCCGACATTTGCCGGACCAGTTGGCGCATTGCGTGCCGGCGCATCCTATTGCCGGCTCCGATCTATCCGGGGCCGCCGCCGCGCAGTACGGCTTGTACGAAAACCGCAAAGTCGTGCTGACGCCGTTGCCGGAGACCCTGCCTTCCGTCGCCGAGCGAGTGGCGGCGCTATGGCGCGCCTGCGGCGCGGAAATCCACTGCATGACGGCGCAGGAGCACGACGCGGTGTTCGCCACCGTCAGCCACCTGCCGCACTTGCTGGCCTTCGCCTATGTCGACATGGTGGCGGGCAAGGCCGATGCCGAGCGCTGCTTTGATTTCGCCGCCACTGGTTTTCGCGATTTCACCCGCATTGCCGGCAGCCATCCGGAAATGTGGACCGACATCAGCCTGGCCAACCGAGACGCCTTGCTTGAGGAACTCGACCGCTACCGCGCCGGTTTGGACCAATTGCGTCAAATGCTGGCGGCGGGGGACGGAGAGCGCTTGGCGGAGCGTTTCGGCGCGGCGCGCGGCGCGCGCACGCGCTGGCATCAGCAATTCATGCGCAAGGGGTGAAGATGGGCGTCAAAGTGGTGTTGATTACCGGCGCTTCGCGCGGCATAGGCGCGGCGACCGCGCGTCTGGCGGCAGTGGAGGGCTGGCGCGTTGCAGTCAATTACCGCCTTGACCAAACCGGAGCGGAGGCGGTTGTGGCCGAGCTGCGGCAAGCGGGCGCGGACGCCGAAGCGTTTTGCGCAGATGTCTCGCTCGAGGCGGACATCGTGGGCTTGTTCAACGCGGTGGCGGCGCATTTTGGCCGCCTGGACGCGCTGGTCAACAATGCCGGCGTCACCGCGCCGATTGGCCGGCTGGAGGATTACTCGGCGCAACGGGTGGAGCAAGTCTTTCGCAGCAATGTGTTGGGTCCCGTTCTCTGTTGTCGCGAGGCGGTGCGCCGGATGTCCACCCGCCATGGCGGCGTTGGCGGCGCCATCGTCAACGTCTCTTCCGCCGCGTCGCGGCTGGGCTCGGCCGGAGAGTATGTCGATTACGCCGCCAGCAAGGGGGCCATCGATACCCTGACCCTGGGCCTGGCGGGGGAGGTGGCCGCCGAAGGCATTCGCGTCAACGCCGTGCGGCCGGGGCTGATCCATACCGGCATTCATGCCGCCAGCGGCGAGCCCGGCCGGGTGGAGCGCCTGGCCGGCAGCGTGCCGATGGGGCGTGGCGGCGCGGTCGAGGAGGTGGCCGCCGCCATTGTCTGGCTGTTGTCCGACGCCAGCTCTTTCTGTACAGGCAGCTTGCTGGACGTCAGCGGCGGTCGTTGAGCCAGCGCTCGCGCATCAAATTGAGAAACTGGGCCACCAGCGGCGAATCTTCGTCCAGACGGGTGGCCAAGCCCATCGCCAGATAAGCGCCCTCGTCCAACAGCGGCACGTAGCACACGCCGGGGAGCCGCACGCATTCCAACGGAGAGGGCAGGATGGCGATGCCGAGTCCGGCGGCCACCAGGCCGATTTGGGTGATCGCCTCGCCCGCCTCCTGTCGCGGCCGCCAGTCCATGCCTTGGCGGCGCGCCAGTTCGCGCAGCACCGTATTCAAGCCGGTGCCGGCCTCCTGGGGATAGCCGATCAGGCTCTCCCCGCGCAATTGCTCGAGCCGCAGCGCCGGCAGGCCCGCCAGCGGATGATCGGCGCTGATCACCACCCGCAAAGCGTCCCGCTGCAATTCCACCATCGCGATGTCCGCCATGGGTTCCAGACCGTTGAAGCGCACGAAGCCGATGTCCAGTCGCCGTTGTTGCAAGGCTTGGTATTGGTCTGTGGTGAACATCTCGCGCAGTTTGAGCCGCACTTCCGGAAAGCGCTGGCGATAATCGTGCAAGCCGGTGTGAAGGATGGGGGACAGCGGCAAAGAGGAGGTGAAGCCTATGCTCAACTCTCCGATTTCGCCGCGCGCGGCGCGCCGGGCTTCCATCGCGGCCAGTTCCGCGTCGGCCAGAATGCGCTGGGCGCGGCCCAGGAATTGGCGGCCGGCCTCGGTCAGCTCCACCTTGCGCTGGTGGCGGCGCAGCAGCCGCACGCCCAGTTCGGATTCCAGGGCCTGAATCTGCTGGCTGAGCGGAGGCTGGCCAATGTGCAGGCGCTGGGCCGCGCGGGTGAAGTGGAGCTCCTCGGCAACCGCAACGAAGTAGCGTAGATGGCGTAGTTCCATGATTGATATTTTAAAAGTATCAAATGATGTTTAAATATATATTGGACTGCGCTTTCGGCCAAGACTAAGCTCAAAGCCATATTTCGCATTGAAAGCTTTTCATGTCCGCCGATTCGTCATCTCCCTGCCTTCGCGCCGCCGCGCCGCCGCCGTCCGAACCCTGCCTTCCCCCGGTCAAATTGCATGCAGGCACCTCAGAGTTTCGCGCCACTGCGCGAGCCATGTTTGTCGGCGGCTATTGCACCTTCGCCATGCTTTACGGCGCGCAGCCGCTGATGCCGATGTTCGCTCAGGATTTTGTCCTGTCGCCGGCCGCCTCCAGCGGCGTGGTGTCGCTGGCCACCGGCAGTCTGGCCCTGAGCCTGATTCCCGCCGGCCTGCTGGCGGATCGCCTGGGCCGGCGCCCCTTGATGAACGCGGCGCTGGCGCTGGGCGCGCTGCTGATGTTGCTGTCGGCGCTGGCGGACAGCTTCCAGCATCTGCTGTGGCTGCGCGCGGCGTTCGGGGTGGCTCTGGCCGGCTTGCCTGCGGTGGCGATGACCTATTTGAGCGAAGAGGTGGACGCCAAGTCACTGGGCCACTCTATGGGCCTGTATATCGCCGGCAACGCGCTGGGCGGGATGAGCGGCCGTTTCATCGCTTCCTTGCTGGCCGATCATCTAGGCTGGCGCTGGGCGATGCTGGCACTGGCCTTGCTTGGCGTGGCCGGCGCCTGGTTGTTCTGGCGCAACCTGCCGCCGTCGCGCCATTTCCAACCGCGCCGGCACGATCTGGACCGCATGTGGCGGGAAGCCAAGGGCCTGTTCCGCGACCCCGGGCTGCCCTGCTTGTTCGTCAGCGCCTTTTTGTTGTCCGGTTGTTTCGTCAGCTTGTACAACTATTTGGGTTTTCGTCTGCTGGCCGCGCCGTTCAATATGAGCCAGAGCTTGTTGGGGCTGGTGTTTTCGCTGTATATCGTCGGCGTCTGGTCATCGGCCTGGGTTGGCAAGTTGTCGGACCGCCTGGGCCGGCGCAATGTGTTGTGGCTGATGGTGCTGTCCATGTTGCTGGGGCTGGGCTTGACCCTGAGCGACCGCGTGACGCTGCTGGTGGCCGGCATCGCCTTGTTCACCTTTGGCTTTTTCGCCGGTCACTCGGTGGCCAGCAGTTGGGTGGGGTTGCGGGCGCGGCAGGGGCGGGCGCTGGCTTCGGCCATTTATCTGAGCGCCTACTATCTGGGCTCCAGCCTGGTGGGGTCTTTGTCCGGTTTGATGTGGGGGCGGGGTGGTTGGCAAGGTGTTGCCGCGGTGCTGGCGGCCAGCCTGACGGCGATGCTGGCGATCAGCCTGGGGCTGCGGCGGCTGCAGCCCTTGCCTCAAGCTTGATGATGAAAACGGAAAAACCCCGCGGCGATGATTCGGCGCGGGGTTTTTTGGACATGCGGGAGGCTTACTGGATGATGCCGCCGCCCAAGCAGACGTCGCCGTCGTACAGCACCGCGGACTGGCCGGGGGTGACCGCCCATTGCTTGTCGCGGAAGGTCAACGTGGCCTGGCCGTCGACGATGGCGGATAGATTGCAGTTGGCGTCGGCCATGCGGTAGCGGTTCTTGGCGGCGTATTCGCCTGCCGCCGGCGGCGCCGGCAGCGTCCAGCTCAGGTCAGCCATCGCCAAGGCGGGCTTCAGCAGCAGCGGGTGGTCATGGCCTTGCACCACGATCAGCTTGTTGCCGGGAATGTCCTTGCCGGCGACGAACCATGGTTCACCGGTGCCGTCGCGCGCGCCGCCTATGTTCAGCCCCTTGCGCTGGCCCAGGGTGTAATACATCAGACCGATGTGCTCGCCCACCACCTTGCCGTCCGGCAGGATCATCTCGCCGGGCTTGGTGGGCAGATAGCGTTGCAGGAACTCGCGGAACGGCCGCTCGCCGATGAAGCAGATGCCGGTGGAGTCCTTCTTGGCCGCGGTGGGCAGGCCGGCTTCCTCGGCCAGCTTGCGCACCTCGGTCTTGCGGATGTCGCCTAGCGGGAAAATGGCCTTGGCCAGCTGATGTTGCTGCAGCCGGTACAGGAAGTAGCTCTGATCCTTGGTGTGGTCCACCGCCTTCATCAGGTAGTGGGTGCCGTCCTGTTCCAGCTTGCGCGCGTAGTGGCCGGTGGCGATGCAGTCGGCGCCCAGTTCCATCGCGTAGTCGAGGAAGGCCTTGAACTTGATTTCGGCGTTGCACAGCACGTCGGGATTGGGCGTGCGGCCGGCGGAGTACTCCTTCAAGAAGTAGGAGAACACGCGGTCCTTGTACTCCTTGGCGAAGTTGACGATTTCCATGTCGATGCCGACGATGTCGGCCACGCTCATCGCGTCCAGCGCGTCCTGTTTGATCGAGCAGTACTCGTCGTCGTTGTCGTCTTCCCAGTTCTGCATGAAGACGCCGATCACCTCGTGCCCCTGCTGCTTCAGCAGCGAGGCGGTCACCGAGGAGTCCACGCCGCCGGACATGCCGACGACAATTCTTTTCTTACCCGTCACGGGGAATATCCTTCCATCCAAATATCGAGGGCAAGCACCACCGGGGCTTGCCCAAAGTCCTTGAACCAGCTGTCCACCGCCCAGTTCTGGCCGGAGAGCATGTCGCGCAGCACCGCGGTGTAATGCAGGTCGAGCAGGCGCGGCGCGCGCCAGGCCGGTTTGCCCACCGTGTGGTATTGCAGCCAGCCGTGATCCTGCAGATAGGTGAGGAAGGTGGTGACGTTGCTGCTGTGGTCCACGCAGTCCATGCGGCCTTCGGCGGGCCCGTCGCGGAAATTGCCGCCCTTGTCCTGCCAGATCGGCAGCGTGCGCGCGGCGATGTGGTAAAGCGCGGTGACGGCGTCGCTGACGGCGGAACGTTCGGTTTCCGGGCTGTCGGCGGCGGACAGGCGGGCGGCCAGCCAGGCGTCGGCCTCGGCGGAGATGTCTACGTAGGCATGTCTGGAACAGCCGTAATGGTAGCAGATATTGATGGCGCTGGCTTGCGCGGCCCATGGGAAGGCGGCCAGCAGAGCCAATAGGAAAGACAATGATCTCAAGGACATGCCGGCTCCGGGCGGTGGGCTGAGGCGGCCGCTAACGGCCCAGATGGTGGATCAGCGACAAGGGGTGGCGCTTGCCGGCGCGGTAGTCGTCCAGGCATTGTTGCACCACTGGGCTGCGATGCTGGCCGCGCAGCGCGACGATGTCCTCGTGGCTCAGCCATTGCGCGGACAGGATGCCGTCGTCCAGCCGCGGATAGTCCTCGCGGCGCAAGGGGTGGCCGTAGAAGGCGAAGCGCAGATAGGTGATGTCGCTGTTGGGACGGTCCACCAGGTAAATGCCCACCAGGCCCAAGGGCCGGAAGTGCCAGCCGGTTTCCTCCAGCACTTCGCGCTTCACCGCGTCTTCCAGCGTTTCGCCGTATTCCAGATGGCCGGCGGGCTGGTTGAAGCAGATGCCGTCGCTGGTCAGCTCCTCCACCATCAGGTAGCGCCCGTCCAGCTCAATGACTGCCGCAACTGTCGCATTTGGTTTCCACTGCGTCATGGTCTGCGCTTTCTTGTTGACAATGATTCTTGTTTGAATCTATATTCTTGATAACGATTCTCGATTACTTTAACTCAATCACGAGTTAATTCACCACCGGAACTGCCATGTACGTTTGCCTCTGCCACGCCGTAACTGACAAGCAAATCCGCGAAGCGGTGCACAACGGCGCGACCCGCATGTGCGATCTGAGCCGCGAGCTTGGGGTGGCGACCGATTGCGGCAAATGCGCCTGCATGGCTAACCAACTTCGCAAGGAGGCTGTCCACGCGCTTGGTCCGGCTTCGACCGCGCGCAGCGCCGCTTAATTCCTGACCCCCGCCTGTTGCTTAGTCTCGGCCAAGGCCGGGCGAACTGCAAATCCCCCACGCACCGCATCAAGCGGGGCGTAGTCCCTTATTTTGGCTTTGACAACTTGAGACTGGCGCGCGCTATGTCATAATGGAAGAATCATTTCTTCCCGGAGAGCGCGATGCAAGGCGATAAAAAAGTTATCAAGTATCTGAACCAGATCCTCAAGAACGAACTGACCGCGATCAACCAGTACTTTTTGCATGCCCGCATGTACAAGAACTGGGGTTTGAAGAAACTGAACGAGCACGAATACCACGAGTCCATCGATGAGATGAAGCATGCCGACGCGTTGATCGAGCGCGTGCTGTTTCTGGAAGGTTTGCCGAATCTGCAGGATCTGGGCAAGTTGCATATCGGCGAGAATCCGAAGGAAATGCTGGAATGCGACTTGAAGCTGGAAATGGACGCGCTGCCGGTGTTGCGCGAAGCCATTGCCTACTGTGAAAGCGCCAAGGACTATGTGACCCGCGACTTGCTGGAAGACATTCTGGAGAGCGAGGAAGAGCATGTGGACTGGCTGGAGACGCAGCTGGGCTTGATTGAAAGCGTGGGACTGCAGAACTACCTGCAAAGCCAGATGCACGACGATTAAACGCGGCCAGGTTTCGACCGGGTCGGGAAAGAAAAAGGGCTGTCGTAAGACAGCCCTTTTTGCATATGGCGTCCGCCGCCTTATTTCTTTTTGTCCGTATTCTTGTCGGTGCTGGGCTGGGAGGCGTCACGTGGGGGTTCCACCTCGGCTTCCTCCCAAGGCAGGGCCACTTTCTTTTTATTGATGGTCAGCACGCCGCCGCCGTAATTGAGTTCGGTGTTGAGCTGGCCTTTGTCCTCCACGAGGTACTGTTCGCTCTTCCACTGCGCCAACTGGCTGTCCAGCAGGTTCTTGGCCAGGTCTTCCACTTCCTTCATATTGGGCTGGTCTTCGGCGCTCTGGTCGACGGTGAACAGGGTGCGCGCCTGGGCGATCACTAGGTCTTCCAGCGTCTGGCGCGGCAGGCTGAGCTTGGCGTCCACTTCGAAGCGCCTGATGAACTGCGCGGCGTCGTTGAGATCGGCCGGCTGCAGGCCCTTGACGCCCAGGCTGCCTTCCAGCTTGGCTTCGCCGTTGGGCATTTTCAGGTAGAACTCGTTGATCACCAGTTTGGGGTCGTTCTGCAGCAGCGGAATCCCGTTCTTCTTGATGGTGTCGATGTATTGCTTGCGCAGCAGCGCCGGGTCCACGCCTTCGAAGGGGATCTGACCGATGGCCTGGTCCAGCTTGACCAGCGTCGGGCCGTGCAGATGGTTGGCCGAAATGTCCAGGCGCATCGGACCGTAGCGGTGGTCGTTGAAGTTGAACTCGGCAAAGTTCAACTTGCCGCGGGTGTTGACGTAGTCGTCCTGCTCGCTGGTGACGATCTGGTAGCGGAAATCCTTCAGAGTCACCGCGGACGGCTTGAATTCGCCGGAGGGGTTGATGAATTCGCCGACGCGCACGCGGGTCATCAGATAGACCAGCTCATTGAGCTTGATGCTGTAGGGCACGCTTTCGCGCGAGTTGAGCCGGACATTGCCCACGGTCAGCTCGCTGGTGCCCAGCTTGACGCCGGTGCTGCCCGGGCGGATGTCGGAAACGTAGCGCACGCCGTCGAAGGCGACGGTTCCCTTGCTGGCGGCTTCCAGCAGGAAGCCGGGCGACAGCGCCTCGGTCTTGTATTCCTTGTAGCCGTTGGCGTAGTCGAGCTTCAGGTCAAAGCCCTTCCATTTCATCTTCACGCCGGACAGCGCTTCCTCATAGTCGAAGGCCGGAACCTTGACGTCCAGTTCGCCGCCGCCGCCGAAGCCCAGACGGTTGAAGATGGTGATGGGTTCCTTGTCGCCGAAGAAGCTGGCCAGCGTCTTGCGGGTGGAGTCGCTCATCGCGAACTCCGTGCGCACCAGCGCACGGCCGGGCCGGAAGTCGAAATCGCCGATGCCGGGAAGGGGGCCGTGCTTGACGTGGTTGGTGAACTTGATGGTGGCGTTCAACAAGGGCTTCACATTGTCGGGCAGCATGTTTTCATACGGGCCGGACAAGTGGCGGTTGAACACCAGTTCTGTGGTTTCCGTGGAGGAGAACCAACCGCGTTGGTAGCTGTGGGATTTGACTTTGAACAGCGGCAGGTCGGCCAGCATCTTGTGCTGTTCCTGCAAGGTCTGCTCCGCCTTGACGCCGGCCCACAGGGTTGCGCCTCCATACAGAACGAACAGGCCACCGAGGGTGGCGCCGGCAATGATCAGACGACGATTTGGCAACACTAGCGCTTTTTCTTAACTAGGATGGAATGAGACCCTATGGTACACCATCGTCCGCCGCTTGCGTTACTGCCGGCGAGTGAACCCAAGGGTGCTGGCGGGGTCCAAACTCGCGTTTGCGGCGGATGGATAATCGGCGAAAACGCAAAACGGTCTGACATTGGCGGACCGCTTGTATAGAATAGAGTCTTTCTTCTAGTTTGATTTACGAGGCGCGATTAGTACATGAATTGGATAAACGGCGTGCTTGACCTCCCCTGGTGGGGCTATATCGTGGTCGCTTTGGCGCTGACCCACGTCACCATCGCAGCGGTCACCATCTTTCTGCATCGTCACCAAGCGCACCGCGCGCTCGATTTGCACCCCATTCCCAGTCACTTCTTCCGCTTCTGGTTGTGGCTGACCACCGGCATGGTCACCAAACAGTGGGCCGCCATCCATCGCAAGCATCACGCCAAGTGCGAGACTGCGGATGACCCGCACAGCCCGCAGGTCTTGGGCATCAAGAAGGTATTGTGGGAGGGCGCGGAACTGTACCGCGGCGCCTGCAAGGATCAGGCCATCATGGACAAGTTCGGCCACGGCACCCCGGACGATTGGCTGGAACGCAATGTCTACACTCGTCACAGCGCCAAGGGCATCGTGCTGATGCTGCTGATCAATCTGGTGTTGTTCGGGCCTATTGGGCTGACGATCTGGGCGGTGCAGATGATCTGGATCCCGTTCTGGGCGGCCGGCGTCATCAACGGCATTGGCCACTTCTGGGGCTACCGCAACTTCGAGAACGAGGACGCGTCCACCAATATCTTCCCCTGGGGCATTCTGGTGGGCGGCGAAGAGCTGCACAACAACCACCATACCTTCGGCACCTCGGCCAAGCTGTCGTATAAATGGTACGAGTTCGACATCGGCTGGATGTATATCCGCATTCTGGAAATCCTGGGTCTGGCCAAGGTGCGCAAAGTGGCGCCGCGCTTGGCCGAGGACGCTTCGCGTCCGCAATTGGATCTTGAACATTTGCAGGCCATCATTTCCAACCGCTACGCCATCGCTTCCCGTTACGCGCGTGAGTTGAAGGAGGTGTATCGCAGCGAGTTGGACAAGATCAATCTGCCGGACTTTTCCGGCAGCAAGCTGAGCCGCAAGATGAAAGTGTGGTTGAAGCAGGACGCCAAGGACACGCCGGAAACCGAGCGCATGCAGTTGGCCGCTTTGATGGAACACAGCCAGGTGCTGGCCACGGTGTATTCGATGCGTCAGGAGCTGACCCGCTTGTGGGAGCGCTCCACGCTGAGCCGCGAACAGCTGCTCAAGGAGCTGCAGGACTGGTGCACCCGCGCCGAGGCTTCGGGCATCGCCGCCTTGCAGCGTTTCTCGATAAGCTTGCGGCAGGCCGCAATGGTTTAAGCCGGTTTGATTCGATAAAAACCCGCAGCGTGCTGCGGGTTTTTTTGCGTCCGCGCGGGTTGGCAACTATGCTTTTTGCATGCCAATTAGATTTGTTTTTTATATAAAAATGAGAAATAAAATTTATATTTGTAATAATATTTGGAAATATAATGGGCCATCTTGATGCAACTATGCGAGATGGACATGGCTACACTGCAACTGACCGACGGGGCGAGCGAGCTGCCCTATATTCATGGTTTTTCCGCTACCGAGCAGGCGCGTTTGGTGCGCCAGGCGCGCTTCTCAGAATCCGTCGTGTACCGGGACATCGATTTCTCCGGCGTCGGCCAATTGCTGGAAGTAGGGTGCGGCGTCGGTGCGCAGACCGAGATTCTGCTGCGGCGCTATCCTGATCTGGAGGTGACCGGCGTCGACTTCAGCCAGCGTCAGTTGGCTGTGGCCCGCCAGCGTCTGCAAGGCAGCCCATGGCAGGACCGTGCTCGGCTGCTGCATATGGATGCCGAGGATTTGGACTTCCAGCCGGCCAGCTTCGACGCCGCCTTCCTGTGCTGGGTGCTGGAGCATGTATTGTCGCCGGAGCGGGTGTTGGCCGAGGTGCGTAGAGTCTTGAAGCCTGGCGCTCGGCTCTACGCCACCGAGGCGATGAACGCCTCTTTCTTCCTGTCGCCTTATTCCTCCCATCTGCAGCAATACTGGCTGGCTTTCAATGATCATCAACTGGCGGTAGGAGGGGATCCCTTCGTTGGCGCCAAGCTGGGCAATATGCTGCTGCGGCTGGGTTTCCGCCATGTCGAAACCCAGGTCAAGACCTGGCATCTGGACAGCCGCGACCCGCACCGCCGACAGCAAGTGCTGGACTATTGGACTGAGCTGTTGTTGTCGGCCGCGGATCAACTGATCGAGGCCGGACGAGTGGACGCCGCGCTGGTGGCGGCGATGACGCGGGAACTGCGCCAATTGCGCAGCAATCCGGAACTGGTGTTTTTCTATAGTTTTCTGCAAGCCACCGCCGTGGTGTGAAGCGGCGGTTTTTTTTACTCTCTATATAACTACAAGTTTTTAAAAATAATATTTATATGCGGTAGCTAGGAGATTTCAATATGCAAGACCAATCCGTTTTGTCCTTGATCGGCAATACGCCGCTGGTAAAGGTGGCGCATCTGGACACCGGCCTGTGCGAGCTGTATTTGAAACTGGAAAGCCACAATCCGGGCGGTTCGATCAAGGACCGGGTGGCGTTGTCGATGATTGCCGCGGCCGAGCGCGAAGGCAAGCTGAAACCGGGCGGAACCATTGTCGAGGCCACCGCCGGCAACACCGGTTTGGGGTTGGCGCTGGTGGCTTCGCAAAAAGGCTATCGGCTGGTGCTGGTGGTGCCGGACAAGATGAGCCGAGAGAAGATTCTGCATCTGCAGGCCTTGGGCGCGGAAGTGGTGCTGACCCGGTCCGACGTGGGCAAGGGGCATCCGGAGTATTACCAGGACTTGGCCGCGCGTATCGCCAAGGAAACGCCGGACGCTTATTACATCGACCAGTTCAACAACCCGGCCAATCCGCTGGCGCATGAAACCGGCACCGGTCCGGAGATCTGGGAACAGATGCGCCACGAGCTGGACGCGGTGGTGGTGGGCGTGGGCTCCAGCGGCACGCTGACTGGCCTGACGCGCTTTTTCAGCCGCGAGGCGCCGCAGGTGGAACTGGTGCTGGCGGATCCGGTGGGCTCGGTATTGGCCGACCATGTTGAAACCGGGCGGCACGGCGAGGCCGGCAGCTGGCTGATCGAAGGGATAGGCGAGGACTTCATCCCGCCGCAAACCGATTTCAGCCTGGTCAAGCGCGCTTATCGCATCAGCGATCAGGAAAGCTTCGACAGCGCCCGCCTTTTGCTGAGCCAGGAGGGCATTCTGGCCGGATCCTCGTCCGGAGCGCTGCTGGCGGCGGCCTTGCGTTATTGCCGCGCCCAAACCGAGCCCAAGCGGGTGGTGACGCTGGTGTGCGACAGCGGCAACAAGTATCTGTCCAAGATGTACAACGACGATTGGCTGGTGGACAACGGCTTGGTGGAGCTGCCGCGGCTGGGCGATCTGACCGACTTGATCGTGCGCCGCCATGCCGACGGCAGCACCGTTTCCTGCCACCCGGACGAGCCCTTGAACGTGGTGTATCAACGCATGCGCCTGCACGATGTGTCGCAGTTGCCGGTGCTGGCCGACGACAAGGTGGTCGGCATTCTGGACGAGTGGGATTTGCTGCTGTCAGTGCACGGCGAGCCGGAAAACTTCCGTCAGAACGTGCGCAGCGCGATGACCAGCGAGGTGCGCACCCTGTCGCCGCGGGCTTCTTTGCAGGATCTGCTGCATATTTTCAACGACGGCCACGTTGCCTTGATGGTGGACGGCGAGCGCTATCTGGGCCTGATCACTCAGGCCGACCTGCTGGCTTTCTGGCGCCGTCAGCCGCGCTCGCGCTCCGTTTAGTCCTAATTAAGCGCCGGTCCGAACGGGACCGGCCATCCGTATTGAAAGTAAACGCCATGACCGATTTCAACACTTTATCCATCACCGCCGGACTGCATCAGGACGCCTTCGGCGCGGTGATTCCGCCCATCTACGCCACCTCCACTTACCGGCAGTACGCGCCGGGCGAACACAGCGGCTACGAGTATTCACGTTCGCAGAACCCGACGCGCGAAGCCTTGGAGCGCGCTTTGGCGGAGCTGGAAGACGGCGTGCGCGGCTACGCCTTTCCCTCCGGCCTGGCGGCCATCGCCACGGTGCTGGAGCTGCTGCCGGCGGGCAGCCACCTGATCGCGGTCAACGATCTGTACGGCGGTACTTATCGGTTGTTCGAGCAGGTGCGCAAGCAAAGCGCTCAGCTGGAGATTAGCTATGTGGCGTCGGAGGACTTAGAGGCCTTGCAGGCGGCGATCCGACCGAACACCCGCATGATTTGGGTGGAAACCCCGTCCAATCCGCTGAACCAGCTGGTGGATTTGGCGGCGGTGGCCGAGTTGGGACGGCGGCACGGGCTGATCACGGTGGCGGATAACACCTTCGCCTCGCCGGTGGTGCAACGGCCGCTGGCTTTCGGTTTCGACATCGTCGTCCATTCCGCCACTAAATATCTGAACGGTCACTCCGACGTGATCGCCGGCGCGGCGGTGGTGAGCCGGCGGCGGCCTGAGCTGGCCGAGCGGCTGGCTTTCCTGCACAACGCCGTCGGCGCGGTGCTGGACCCGTTCGCCAGTTTCTTGGTGTTGCGCGGCTTGCGCACGCTGGCCTTGCGGGTGGAGCGCCACAACAGCAACGCGCTGGCGGTGGCGCGCTGGCTGGAAGCCCAGCCGCAGGTGGAGCGGGTATTGTATCCGGGCCTGGCCAGCCATCCGCAACATGAGCTGGCGCGCAGGCAGATGCAGGGTTTCGGCGGCGTGGTGTCTTTCTATTTGAAAGGCGACGCCGAAGAAACGCGGCGGGTGCTGGCGCGTTTGAAGTTGTTCACGCTGGCGGAAAGCCTGGGCGGAGTGGAGAGCCTGGTGTGCCTGCCGGCGGCGATGACGCATGCGTCGATTCCGCTTGAACGTCGGCGCGAGCTGGGCATTGCCGATAATCTGATCCGCTTGTCGGTGGGCATCGAGGGCGAGGCGGCGCTGATCGAGGACTTGCGCCAGGCATGGCAATAGCCGGCGCGGCCGGGTTAGAATCTTCGTCTTGTTCCGACTCACTCAAGGGGAATCCGCATGAGCATTTATCGTCACAAGCAGGGCGCGCGTCTGGCAGAAGCCGTGGTCACCAACGGCCTGATCTTCCTGGCTGGTCAGGTGCCGGAAAACACCGAAGCCGACGCCAAGGCGCAAACCGAGAACGTGCTGAAGCAGATCGACGCGCTGCTGAAGGAACTGGATTCAGACAAGAGCAAGATTGTTGACGTCACCATCTTCCTGGCCAATCTCGCCGACTACGACGCGATGAACGCCGCCTGGGACGCCTGGGTGCCGGCTGGAAGCGTGCCTGCGCGCGCCACGGTGGAAGCCAAGCTGGCCAATCCGGCCTGGAAAGTGGAAATCAAGCTGGTGGCCGCACGCTAAGAACGTGTTTACGATCTCGCGAGCTAAGGCGAGACAAGGCGAAAGCGGCTGACAAAGCGGAATGTACGCGCGTTAGATGAGCATTTCGAGGCCGATTTCATGACCCTTTCTATCCATCCCGCCGACGCGCAGCAGATCGTAAACAGGTTCTAAGAGGCCCTTGCCGCCGCCACCGCCCACGTCATGCGACGTGGGCTTTTTTATTGATTTTTGTAGGCTGTCTGCTGGGCCAAAGGCCAGCAGGAAATAAGAACGGGTCTTTCTATAACCCTATGGTTCGCGGCGTAATGTCATTGGCATTGCGTCGCTTTGGTTTTTCCCAACCAGGAATGGAGCCCAAAATGAAACAAGCAGCTCTAATGATGGCGGTATTGGCAAGCTTGGCCGGCGGCGCGCAGGCGGAATCGAAGCAGCCGGACCCCTTATTGCGCCAGGCGGCGGTCAAGGCCTTGCAGCCCATGTTGCCGCTGGCCAAGGGGGAGATGCTGGACATGCTGGTGGAGGTCAACCGCGACAGCGCCGATGGCGGCTGGGTGCTGGGATCGGTGACCCAGCCGCTGCCGACGATGACCACGATCGCGGCGATGGATCATGTGCCGGTGTCCAGGCTGTTCCTGGCGCGCCGCGACGCGCAGGGCTGGACGCTGGAACTGGAAGGCAGCCCGGGCTTCGCCGCGATGCTGAGCCTGGCGCCGGCCGATTGGCTCAACGCGGACGAGCGCCGCGCCTGGGGCAGCCAGTCGGCCAGGCCGGGCTTGCCGTTCGCGCCCAACGCCACCGGTCTGGGCCTGCCGTGGCGGCAGGGCGCGGCCTGGCGCATGACCGGCGGCCCGCACGGCTATAGCGGGGAAAGCCAGCCTTACGATTCCATCGACTTCGCCGGCGGCGACGGCAGGGTGTTGGCGCCGCAGGCCGGGGTGATCTACAAGAGCTGCGTGCGCGGCGGCAGCGGCTTAGTCAAGCTGGTGCACGACAACGGCTTCTCGTCCACTTACTACCATATGATCAATCTGAACACGCTGGCGGACGGGACGCGGGTCAATCCGGGCGCTTATCTGGGCACCATCGGCAATGGCCTGCCTTGCGGCGGCAGCACCACCGGCCCGCATGTGCATTTTTCCTTGTTGTATCAGGGCCGGGCCGAGCCGGTGAACGGTAAGCTGTTCGGCGGCTGGCAGTTCTTCGCCGGCAACCGCGCTTACCAAGGGTACGCTTTGCGCAACGGGACGCGGGTCAATGTAGGCGGCCTGCTGAACAACTACGGCGGCGGCGCGCCCGCGGGCGCCAGTGGAGTGGCGACGCCGGCGCAGGGCGAGGGGAGGGTGAATCTGCGTAGTGCGCCTAGCCTGAGCGCCGGCGTCACCGGCACGGTCAATCGTGGAGAGAGCGTCGCTTTGCAGTGCCATGTGCGCGCCGAAGCGGTGGAGGGCGTATGGGGCCGCACCGATGTGTGGAACCGCACCCGCGGAGGCGATTGGATCAGCGACGGCTTCCTCGACACAGGAAGCAACGGACCGGTGGTGCCGCTGTGCGCGTCGGCCAGCCGGCCCTGGTGAGCAATTAATACACGCCGTTGAAACGCAGGCCGGCGGGCATGGGCTCGCCGGCCTGGAAGGCGGCGACGGCGGCGCCCAGCTCTTCGGCCAAGTCGGCCCGCTGGGCGTTGACCGGCACAAGGTCCAGGCTGCGCATCCAGGTCAGCTGGCGCTTGGCCAACTGGCGGGTGGCGGCGACGCCCTTGTCGATGAAGGTTTGCTCATCGCCGGCGCCGTCCAGATATTCCCAGGCCTGGCGATAGCCGACGCAACGCATCGACGGCAGCTCCAGCGTCAGCGCCGGATAATCGGCGCGCAGGCGCCGCACTTCGGCCAGGAAATCTTGTTCCAGCATCAGTTCGAAGCGTTGTGCGATACGTTGGTGCAGCCAGCCGCGTTCCGCAGGCACCAGACCCAGCGACAGCAGGCGGAAATCCGCCGCGGCTTCCTTGCCGCGAGCCAGCAAGCGTGACATCGGCTCGCCGCTGAGCAGGCAGACTTCCAGCGCGCGGTGGATGCGTTGCGAATCATTGGGGTTGAGGCGGGCGGCGGTGTCCGGGTCCAGCTGCGCCAGCCGCGCGTGCATCGCCGGCCAGCCGGCTTGCGCGGCGTCGGCGTCCAATTGCGCGCGCAGCGCGGCGTCGGCGCGCGGCAGGTCGGATAAGCCTTCCAGCAAGGCCTTGTAGTAAAGCATGGTGCCGCCCACCAGCAAGGGCAGCCGCCCGCGGGCGTTGATCTCGCGGATCAGCCGGTTGGCGTCGGAGTGGAACTGAGCGGCGGAATAGCTTTGCAGCGGGCTGATGATGTCGATCAGGTGATGCGGGCATTGCGCCATTTCCGCCGCGCTGGGCTTGGCGGTACCGATGTCCATGTCGCGATAGACCAGCGCGGAGTCCACGCTGATGATCTCCACCGGAAAATGTCGAGCCAATTCCAGCGCCAAGCCGGTTTTTCCGGAGGCGGTGGGGCCCATCAGCAGGATGGCGTGCGGGATGTCGTTCATGAGCGGGTCTTGCGGTTCAATCGGCGAATTGTCGCATAAGTGGATCATGGGCGGACAGCGCCGCCCATGATCCAGAACCGGTTAGCGATCTGTTTTTTCGCTCGTTTTCGCCTTGTCTCGCCCTAGCTCGCGAGATCGTAAACACGTTCTTAGAGCCTGTTCACGTTCTCAAGAGCCGGATTCGGGCGCCGGCAGCGCCCGGCGGCGGCTGGCGCGCCACCAGCCGCCCAGGGTGATGAGGAACCACATGCACTGGTTGACGAAGGACGCCAGGTTGAAGTGGTTGGACAGCGATACCAGGATACAGACCGGACCCAGCAGATTCAGGACGAAATAGCGAAGATCCGATGTGCGCAAGCCGAATAGCTGGCTGCCCAGGTAAGCGCCCAGATAGCTGATGACGCCGATCAGGCCGATGAGGTCGTACATGGCGAAGCTCCTGGGAAAACGGCTATAGGGGAAGCGCTTGCGCATCGTCCGTCGCGGAGGCTTGCTTGCGGGCGGCCTGGTAGAACGGCGCGTTCGAGCGCGGCAACGGCGGCAGTTGGCGGATCTGATCGGCGATCTTCTCCGCCATCATGATAGTGGGCGCGTTCAGATTGCCGGTAACGATGCGCGGCATGATGGACGCGTCCACCACGCGCAGGCCGGACAAGCCGTGCACGCGACCTTGATGGTCGACCACCGCCGTCGGGTCGTCGGCGCTGCCCATCTTGCAGGTGCCGGACGGATGCAGCGCGGTTTCGGCGTGGGTTTTGACGAAGTGATCGATTTCGTTGTCGCTGCTTACTCGCGCGCCGGGTTGGATTTCCCGGCCTCGGAAGGCGGAAAGCGCGCGTTGGCCGATGATCTCGCGCGTGAGCCGCACCGCGGCGCGGAACTCCCGCCAGTCGGTGTCGTGGGCCATGTAATTGAATTGAAGTTGAGGAGGGTCGCGGGGGTCGCGGCTGGCCAGTTTGACGTGGCCGACGCTGGGCGAGCGCATTGAGCCGACGTGGCATTGGAAACCGTGCATCTTGACAGCGTGGCTGCCGTCGTAATTCACCGCCAGCGGCAAGAAATGGTATTGCAGATTGGGGAAGGCGAAGCCCTCGTCGCTGCGGATGAAGCCGCCGGCTTCGAAGTGATTGCTTGCGCCCAGGCCGCTGCCGTTCAGATACCACTGGGCGCCGATGCGAGCCTTGTTCCACCAGCTCAACGACGGGTACAGCGACACCGGCTTCAGGCATTCATACTGAAGATACATTTCCAGGTGGTCCTGCAAGTTGGCGCCGACCCCGGGCAGGTGGGCGACCACGGCGATGTCGTGGCGGCCGAGCTCGGCGGCGTCGCCGACGCCGGAGCGCAGCAGTAGCTGCGGCGAGGCGATCGCGCCGTTGCAGACGATGACTTCGCGCAAGGCGCGCGCGCGTTGGCTGCGTTCGCCCTGCAGATATTGCACGCCGACGGCGCGCGCGCCGTCGAACAAGACGCGGTCCGCCAGCGCACGGGTTTTCACCGAAAGGTTGGCGCGGTCGCGGGCGGCGTCCAGATAGGCCAGAGACACGCTGCAGCGCCGTCCCTGTGTGGTGGTGGTGCGGTCCATCGGGCCGAAGCCCTCCTGGCGGTAACCGTTGAGATCGTCGGTGCGGCGGTAGCCGGCTTGCTCGCCGGCCTCGATGAAGGCTTCGAACAGAGGGCTGATACCGGCCTTGGGCGTGGTCACGTGAAGCGGCCCATCGCCGCCGTGATAGTCGTTGGTGCCCTTGTCGTAGGTTTCCGCCTTGCGGAAATAAGGCAGGCAATCGGCGTAGCTCCAGTCGCCAAGACCCGGCAGCTCGGCCCAGCCCTGATAATCCAGCGCATTGCCGCGGATATAGACCATGCCGTTGATCAGAGAGGAGCCGCCCAGCCCCTTGCCGCGCGCCTGGGTCATGCGTCGTCCGCCCATATGCGGCTCTGGTTCGGTCATATAGGCCCAGTTATAGGTGGTGCCTTGCAAGGGATAAGCCAGCGCCGCCGGCATTTGGGTACGCCAGTCCAGCCGCCAATCCGGGCCGCCCGCCTCCAGCAATAGCACGCTGACGTCGCTGTCCTCGCTCAGCCGCGCCGCCAGCACGCCGCCGGCGGAGCCGGCGCCGACGATGATGTAGTCGTATTCCTGAGTGGTGCTCATCTTGATTCTCCTCGGACGTGAACGAAGGCGGGGGCCGGGCGATGGGAGGTTCAAGCGCCGAACCACCCCATGGGCTTGGGCGCCAGATTGATGTAGCTGTGCTTCAGCTCGGTGTATTCGTCCAGGCCGATGCGCGAAAGCTCGCGGCCTATGCCGCTGGATTTGAAGCCGCCCCACGGCGCTTCCGGGAAGTAGGGGTGGTAGTCGTTGACCCAAACCGTGCCGAAGCGCAGCGCGCGGCTCATGCGGTTGGCGCGCGCCAGGTCTTGGGTCCACACCGCCGCCGCCAGGCCGTAAGGGGTGTCGTTGGCCAGCCGCAGCGCCTTGGCTTCGTCGCGAAAGCGCTCCACGGTGATGACCGGGCCGAAGATCTCTTCCTTGGCGATGTGCATGTCCGCGTGGACGTCGACCAGTAGCGTGGGTTGCAGCCAGTAGCCCTTGCTGTAGCGCTCGCCTTCCGGGCGGCCGCCGCCGTAGACCAAACGGGCGCCTTCTTTCACTCCTGCGGCGATCAGACTCAGGATTTTGTCGTGCTGTTGGGCCGACTGCACTGGTCCCATTTGTGTGTCCGGCTGCTGGCCGGGGCCGACGACGATGCGCGGAAGCCGTTCCGCCAGCCGCTTCACGAAGTCGTCGTGAATCTCGTCTTGCAGCAGCAGCCGCGAACCGGCCGAGCAGACCTGGCCGGCGTGAAAGAAGGCGGCGTTCAGCGCGTAGTCGACGGCGGCGTCCAGATCGGCGTCGGCGCAGACGATGTTGGGGTTCTTGCCGCCCAGCTCCAGGGCGATGCGTTTGAAGTTGCCGCTGGCGGCGCGCATGATGCTGGCCCCCGCCTGGGCGCCGCCGGTGAAGGACAGCAGGTCGACATCGGCATGCTCCGCCAATTCAGCCCCTACCTCGGAACTGCCGCTGACCAGGTTGAACACGCCGGGAGGCAAGTCCAGCTCTGTCAGCAACTGAGTGAAGCGCCAGCTGCTGAGCGGGGTCAGGCTGCTGGGCTTGAGCACCACGCAATTGCCGGCGCCCAGGGCCGGCGCGATCTTCCAGGCCGCTTGCAGCAAAGGGTAGTTCCAGGGAGTGATCAGGCCGCAGACGCCCACCGGCTCGTGCAAGCTTCGGCTGATCACGTGCTCAGGAGCGGAATTGACCTGGCCGCTTTCGGTGGCCACCAGGCCAGCGAAATAACGGAAGGTGGCGGCGATGTCGCCCATGTCGGTGCGGCTCTCGCTTAAGGTCTTGCCGGTGTTCAGTGTCTCCAAGGCGGCGAGGCTTTCGCTCTCGCGTTCCACCCGTTGGGCGATGTCCAGCAGCAGACGGCTGCGTTGTCGCTGAGTGCTGGAGCGCCAGGGGCCGTGATCGAAAGCCGCGCGCGCTGCGGCGATGGCGGCTCGGGTGTCGGCGAGGCCGCCGTCCGCGGCGGCGGCGATCACGCTTTCATCGCAGGGGTTGAGAATCGGACGGGTTTGCCTATTGGCGGCGTCGCGCCATTGGCCATCGATGAAGAGCTGGGTTGAGATCATGGCAGCCTCGCACAGATTGTAAAATTAACTATTGGTAAATTAATTTACCTTTAGTTTAATTGTAGTGTCGATTAGCCATGGACTGCAATCTAGATCCGGCTATGGTGGCGATGGCTTGATTTGCTTTGGCTATATCGCTCGCGTTCCCGCCAGGGCGGAGGCCCGCTGAGGTTTGGCTGCGCCGGGTTATTTTGTCCGCTTCGGGATTTTTCCAGCCTGGGTTAACATGACGGGTCGACAGCCGCAGGCTGTGGCGCGCGCGCATCGCCGCGTCCCGTTCGCATTCAATTACCCAGGAGGCGCGGCCCGCCGCCGCTACCAGTTCCGTGTCGTCAAATCAACTCAGTCAAGCCCTTGTTCCCGCCGGGGATGAAACCTTCGCCGTTCGTCTGAAGGACGTGCTGGGGCGCAAGCGCGTCATGCTCAAACAAGTGGCGGAAGCCCTGGGCGTGTCGTCCGCGGCCGTCCACAAATGGACGCGCGGCGGGGAAATCGAATACCGCAAGCTGCGGGTGTTGGCGGACTTTCTAGGCGTGAACTGGATCTGGCTGCGCTACGGCGAGCAAGCGGTGCTGGATCTGGCCACGGCGGCGACCACGGACGCGCAATTGACGGAGATCCGCCGCAAGCATCTGGCAGAGATCATGGAAAGCGAAGCGCGGATGAAGTTTGCGCAGGAGGTGTCCGGCATTGTCACCTGGGAGTGGAACATCCTTAGCGATGCGGTGGCCTATTCCGCCAACGCGGAACAGCTGTTCGGCCGGCCCGTTCGCGCGTTGACGGATTTCTGGCTGGCGCTGGACCCGGCAGACGCGCCGGCGCTGCGCGCCAAACTGGAGACATGTTTAAGTTCCGGTCTTGCTTACGAGGCGGAGTTTCGCGTGCGCTGGCCAACGGGCGAAACGCGCTGGATCGCCTCGCGCGCCACTTGCGTGCCGGACGCGGACCGCCGGCCGGTCAAGATGATAGGCGTCAGCTTCGACATCACCCAGCGTTGCCTGGCCGAGCAGGCGCTGCGCCAGAACCAGGCCATTCTGGACAAGGCGCAGTCCATTGCTCATCTGGGAAGCTGGTTTTGGGACGTGCGCAACGACGACTGTATCTGGTCGGACGAGGCCTACCGGATTTTCGGCTGGCAACCGCAGGCCTTCAAAGTAACGATGGAGCGCTACTTCGCCGCGATGGCGCCGGAGGACAGGGGGCGCATTGATCAGGCCATCCGACGGGCGATAGACGAGCGCCAACCCTATTGCGTGGAGTACAGCATCTTGCTGCCTGACGGCCGTCGCCGACATATCCACGAAGAGGGCGAGGTCTTGTACGGGGAAGGGCGGGCGGAGGCGATGATAGGCGCTACCCAAGACGTGACCGACACCCGACAGGCCGCGCTGGCCTACAGCGAGAGCGAGGAGCGCTTTCGGGAGATTTTCGAACAGGCGGCGCTGGGGTTGGCGCATCTGGGTCTGGACGGACGTTGGCTCAAGGTGAACCGGCGCCTGGCCGAGATGGCCGGTTATCCGCCGCAGGAGATGGAGGGGATGAGCTTTCAGCAACTGACCCATCCCGAGGATCTGGAAGACAATCTATTGAGGTTGGATAGGCTGCTGAGCGGGGAAGTGGCCAGTTTTTCGCTGGAGAAGCGTTTGCTGCGCAAACAGGGCGGCCATGTCTGGGTGAATGTCAGCGTCTCGCTGAGCCGTCATCCCGTGAGCGGCGAGCCATGGCATTTGATTGCCGTAGTGGAGGAAGCGGCCGAGCGCCGCGCCGCCCGCCGCGCGCTGGAGGAGGCCCGGCTCCGTAGCGAGCTGGCGCTGCAGTCCATAGCCATGGCTAGCTGGGAGTGGGACCTTGCCGCCGGGCGCTTGCGCTTGTCGCCGCAGGCCGCGCGGCTGTTGTTCGGCGAAGCCTTGGAGGAGGCCCCCGAACAGCGTTTTCTGGATGGCTTGCGCATCGTGTCGAGGCAGGGCTGGTTGGACAGCCTGGAAGGGATATTCAATATGTCCAGCCGCGCGCAGCTGGATGTGCTATGGCATGCCGAGGGCGGCAAAACCTTGCCGCTGGTGTTGTCCTTGGCTGTGGAGCGGGGAAGCGACGGCGCGGTGGATCGCTTGATTGGAGCCCTGGGGCCGCGCTGATTCCTGCGGTTTGCCAAGGAGGATACGGAGCCCGCCGCTTGTCGGCGGGCTTTTTTGCGCCCGCTTTGCGGTCACATATTGGCGACGGCATTTTGATTTACTGTTGGTAAAAAAATTAACTTATGGTAATTTTTGTGCCTCGTCTGGCAAGGCAGATGGATAGAGTCTTGTTGCGTTTCAACCCAGAGTAGGCGCCGCAGGGTGTGTGGGCGGCGTCCGATAACCGGAGCTGACGCGCTATGAACAGCATCCACAGACAGCAGTATCTCCGCCGCCGGACCCGCTGGGGCTATGGCTGGGCGCTTTGTGCGGCGGTGTTGTGGGGCGCATGGTATGTGCCGGGCGCCGCAGTGTGGCACGAGGCGCCGCTGGCCGGGCTGGCGCAAGGGCGTCCCGAGCCGTTTTTGATGGCGGCCGCGGTGTTGACGGCTTTTCACGCTTGCCTGGTGGCGGCGTTTCAATTGTTATGGCTGGCGGCCTTGGGCAAGCTGGCCGACTTCTTTCGCACGCTATGGCGTTTCGGCGGCATTTCCAAGTGGTATTTCCTGGCGGCGGTATTGGGCGGTTTGATGGCCAATTTCGGCTCCTACCTGGCGATGGGCTATGTGGGCGCGGTGTTCGCCGCAGTGGCTGGCCTGTTGTACCCGGTGGTGGGCGCGGCGGTGGCGCGCCTGTGGTATCACGAGCGGATAGGCCGCCGCGCGGCACTGGGCATCGCGGTGATCGTGCTGGGAGGGGCGGCGATTTACGCGCCGGGCCTGTCAGGCGACCTGGCCGGAGAGGGCGCCGCGCGCTGGCTGGGCTATCTGGGCGGCGCGCTGGCCGCGCTGGGCTGGGGGCTGGAGGGCGCCATCGTTGGACGAGCGATGGATGTGACCGATCCCGATTGCGGGGTGGCGATCCGTTATCTGGCAGAGGCGCTGTATTGGGTGTTGCTGATTTTGCCGGCGTTGGCCTGGTTGACCCCTTTGCCGGTGTATTCGCTGGCCGGCGAGCTATGGTCGTGGCGGCCTATGCTCTATTTGGCGGTGGGCGGTCTCAGTTTCGCTTTCTGCGCGGTGGCCTGGTACAAATCCTTTCCCTTGATCGGTGTTGGGCGCGGCCAGGCAATCGGCGCTTTCTACGCGCTGTTCGCGACGCTGTTCACCGCGGCGTTTACCTTGAACTTTCCCGAGTGGCATTTTCTGATTGGCCTGGCCTTGGTGATTCTGGGCGGCTTCGTCATGGTGTCGGACAGTGAGCGCCATCCGGGCGCGGTGCGCAATGTGGAGGAGGGGGCATGAAGGTGCATATCAAAGGTTTCATTCTGCAAACCCTGGCCGGGCAACCGGGTTTGTGGGATGTGGAGCTGGCCCGGCGCATCTGCAGGGAGTACCACAAACCGGATGATGCTTATTGTTTGGGCATGGTACGGGCCTGCCTGGCGGATTTGAGCGCCAGCGGCCTGGTGGTGGCGCTGTGCGAGCGCTGGCAAGAAGAGGGGGCGCGTCTGCTGTTCAACTATCGCGTCAGCGATTTTGGGCTGGAGCGCATGCGCCAGACCGGTTTGGCTTGAGAACCTGTTAGCTACCGCGCGGGTAACGGCGAGACAAGGAGTGAATGGCTAAGAGTCTGTTCATAATCTGCCGCGCTTCGTGAAGCGCTGCGCGGTGAGCGCAAGCTCAAAATGCACTCGACCATTCCGCTTTTCGCTCGTTTTCGCCTTGTCTCGCTCTGGCTCGCGAGACTTTGAACGGGTTCTGAGACGGCGGCATGGCGATGAGGCACCAGCCTTTCGAAGGCGCTGCAACGTCGTATCTTCACGGCGTGACAGATTTATGAACAGGCTTTAAAGGGAGATATATGTCTGGTTATTGGGGCTATGAAGGCGCATCGACCTTGGCGATGATCGTGATCGTGGGTTTGAGCCTGGCGGCTTTGTTCGTCGCCAGGCGTTATGTGCGGACGCTGTAGTCTTGGAGCCTGTTCTAAAGTCTGCTGCGCTTCGTGAAGCGTCGCACGGTGAGTACAAGCTCAAAATGCTCATGTACCCCTCGACCATTCCGCTTTTTCGCTTGTTTTCGCCTTGTCTTGCTTTTGCTCGCGAGACTGTGATTGGGTTCTTACAGCTGCGCGGCGTAGGCCTCCAACTGTGCCAGCACGCTTTGCGCCTGTTCGTTTAGCTCGCCGGCGCGGGCCTCCGCCAGTTCTTGACGGAATTGCTGAAAATCACGACCGGGGCCGCCGTTAAGCTTGGCTTGGCGCCATGTCTGCCAGCGCTGTTGCTCCTCGCCGGACAGGGAACGCGGGAAGTTGCGCGCGCGGTAACGGAACAAGAGTTCGGCCAGTTGCGGGTCCTCGAAGAAAGCCATTTCACCGGCGAGCTGGTCGGCCGACATGCGGCGCAGCTTGGTCAGCACTTTGCGGTCGTTATTTGAAACGAATCCGCCGTAGAGGTTCTCGTCGACGTCGCGGGGCTCGCCTGACTCGCGCTTATAGACTTTTCTCCAGACCGGGGTCAGGTCCGGCAAGGCGCCGGCGTAGTCCGCGTGCCGCTGGACTTGCTCCATGTCCAGGCCCCAATGCGCGGCGCGTTCCGGGCTCAGCACCTTGAGATTGGCGACCACGAAGGGCGATTTATTGATATGCACGGTTTTGAGCGGCAGGCGCTGCACGCCTTCGGGCAGGTCTTCGCTGCGGGTGTACAAGCGTTCGCGGATGGCGTCCGGCCCCAGGCCTTGCAGTTCGCGGGGGTCGTGGGACAAGTCCCAGACGATGACCTCGTTAGCATTGTAAGGGTGAGCCGCCAGCGGCCAGACCACGGCCATATTGCCGCGCTCCGCGCCGTACATGCCGGAAACGTGCAGCACGGGCCTGGGGGCGTGAAGGCTGAGCTGAACCTTGACCGCGTCTTTTTTGCGCAGCGACAGGTAGAAGTCGAACAGCTTGGGCTGATGCTGTTTGATCAGGCGCGCCAGCGCAATGGTGGCGCGCACATCGGAGAGCGCATCGTGGGCGGCTTCGTGGGCCAGGCCGTTGGCGGCGCTTAGATGTTCCAGTTTGAAGCTGGGACGTCCGTCTTCGTGTTGCGGCCATTGAATGCCGTCCGGGCGCAGCGCGAAGGTGGCGCGCACCAGGTCCAGCAGATCCCAGCGGCCGCATTGGTTCTGCCATTCGCGCGCGTAGGGGTCCATCAGATTGCGCCAGAACAGAAAGCGGGTGACTTCGTCGTCGAAGCGGATTGAGTTGTAACCAACTCCAATCGTGCCCGGCGTCGCCAGTTCGCGTTCGATCACGCCGGCGAATTCGTGCTCGGCCACGCCATGCTGCAAGCACCACTGCGGGGTGATGCCGGTCAGCAGGCAGGCCACCGGAGACGGCAGGTAATCGGGCGCCGGCCGGGCGTAGAGCATGACCGGTTCGCCGATTTCATTGAGATCGGCGTCGGTGCGGATGCCGGCGAACTGCGACGGGCGGTCCTGGCGGGGCACGGCGCCGAAGGTTTCGTAATCGTGCCAAAAGAAGCTGTGATTGGACATGGCGGCAACAATGCGGTGAAGTTGGCCGCATTGTCGCATCCATAGGGGCGGCGGGGCCAGCCGCGCCGTTCTCGTGCGTCCGCGGCGCTCAATCCATCCATGAGGGTTTGCGTGTTTCCAGCATGGCCTGGATGCCTTCGCGGCCCTCTTCGCTCAGGCGGACGGAGACTATGCGCTGGATGCAGATTTCCATGCTGTCTTCCCCCACGTCCAGGCCCGCGATGTCGGCCAGCAAGCGTTTGGCTTCCAGCATGGCCGCCGGGCCGTTGATCAGCAGATGGTTGATCAGGAAGTCCACCGCCATGTCCAGCTCATCACTTTCCACCACTTGGTGCACCAGTCCCAGGCGCTTGGCCTTGCCGGCGTTGAAGCGCTCCGCGGTCATGAAGTAACGGCGCGTTGATCTCTCTCCGATGGCGCGGACCATATAGGGCGCCACCAGCGCGGGGATGACCCCCAGTTTGACTTCGGAAAAGCTGAACAGCGCTTCCGAGCTGGCGATGGACACGTCGCAGCAGGCGACCAGCCCTGCGCCCAGGCCGAAGGCGGATCCCTGAATTTTGGCGATGGTGGGCTTGGGCAAGGTGTCCAGCGTGCGCAGCAGCTTGGCCAGAAGGCGGGCGTGGCGTTCCAGCTCTTCGCGTCCGAAACCGGCCATCCGCCGCATCCAGTCGATATCGTGTCCGGCGGAAAAGCTGATGCCGCTGCCGGTCAATACCACGGCGCGCACGCTCGGGTCTTCGGCCAGGGTTTCCAGCATCGCGGTCAGCAGGCCGACGGTGTTGTCGTCCAGCGCGTTCAGCAGCTCGGCGCGGTTGAGGGTGATGGTGGCGATTCCCTTTGGATCAACGGCAAGCAAAACGGACTCGACGGTCATTCGGTTCTCCTTGTTCTGACGATGGGCGTTTTAGCTGTGGCCAAAACGGATAATGCTGCGGACAAAGGCGTCCGCGGCCTCGATATGCAATACATGGCCGGCGCCCGGCAGGATTTCCAGCTGCGCGGCGGGCAGGCGTTCGCGCAGCAATTCGGCCTGATACAAGGGCGTCAGGCGGTCTTCGTCGCCAACCAGTATATGGCAGGGCATGGCCAGCTCGTGCAGCCAGGTCCGCGCGTCGTGCTCGGTGACGCCGGCGATCAGCCGGATCACCGCATCCCAGTCCACCATGCCGGCAATCAACTTCATATCGTCCAG
This sequence comes from Chromobacterium haemolyticum, assembly GCF_009936155.1. Classification (NCBI taxonomy): domain Bacteria; kingdom Pseudomonadati; phylum Pseudomonadota; class Betaproteobacteria; order Neisseriales; family Chromobacteriaceae; genus Chromobacterium; species Chromobacterium haemolyticum. The sequence continues at coordinate 1,216,601 of NZ_AP019312.1, forward strand.
CATGGCGGCGTTGCTGGCGAGAAAACGGCTGGAAAACAGCCAGGGGACGCTGACCGCGTAGCGCAAGTCCAGCCCGCCGCTTTGATTGGCCGCGATCCAGCTGTCGCTGATGTGATTGTTGACGCTGTCGGCCCAAGCCAGCGTGGCGGCCAACAGCAGGCGCGACACGCGGTTGGGATGACGGTGCGCGAAGTGCTGCGCCACCATGCCGCCGTAAGACAAGCCGGTGAGATAGACCTCGGCAATGCCCAAATGATTCAACAGACCGGCGGCGAGGTCGGCTTGTTCGCCGAGCGGATATTTGTCGCCGCCGGGGTGGTCGCTTTGGCCCTGGCCGAGAAAATCGAAGCGCAACAGCTGGAAATGCGGCTCCAATTGAGGCTGGAGCAGAGCCCAGGCTGCGGTGGACATGGTGATGCCATTGAATAGCACCAGCACTTGGGCGCCCTGCCCGCTGAGTTCGTAATAGACATTGTGTCCTGAGATTTCGGCATAGGGCATGGCGTTTTTCCTTTGGTCAGGCGTTGGGCGACGTCAACATGCATGCTTCATTCTAGAGCGAGCCGGCGCTTGCGGGGCAATTTGCTGGCGGCGCGGGCTCAGGAAGACGGGCCGGCGCAACGCCGGCATTTACGCTGGCGGTTCCCAAGCGTTGGATAAGGGTAAAGTGTTTGACGAATTAAACAATAACGATCATGCCGCGTTTGCCGGCCATCTTGATCGCGCCCGCCGGATTGGCGGGCCTTGCTGATCTGTCCGGGTGAGGCGCGCGCGCCACAGCGGAGATAATTTTTCGAGAGTGTTTGCACTAGATGTTGTCAAATTTATTAAACGTGGCATAGGCTTCTGTTCAAGACTAAAACGACAAAGGCGCTTGCTGTCGTCGCGGCCGTCCGGCCGCGGCAGCTCTCGGCGCCGCACAGAGGAGACATCATGTTGGCAACGGACACGGCGGTGGCGGCATGGCCACGCGCCCTCGCGGCGGGGCCGCCGGCCGGCGCGGAAAGCCGGACGGACTCTTGACCCCATGCGCGCCGGCCCCGGCCGGCGCGATCATCAAGCAAGGCATTCGATTGCCGCCCGCCGCCTCGAAACGAGGGCCGCGCGGCGGACGCAGCAGGCCCGCGCCGCTGCGGAACTGCAATAGAGGGAACGACTCAATGACGCAAGCTGTTGCCGCCAAACCGGCCCAAGCCGCTTTTTCCGCCTACAACGCCCAAGCCGCCGAGGCGCAGACCGACGCAGACAAGGCTTATCTGCGCATTGCCGGCGTGCTGAAAAAGTTCGGCGATCATGTCGCGGTGGATCATGTCGATCTGGATATCCGCAGAAATGAAATTTTCGCCTTGCTCGGCAGCTCCGGCTGCGGCAAGTCCACGCTGTTGCGCATGTTGGCGGGGATGGAGACGCCGACTTCGGGCCGCATCATCCTCGACGGGGAAGACATGCAGGGCCTGCAGCCGTACGAGCGGCCGGTGAACATGATGTTCCAGAGCTACGCGTTGTTTCCGCATATGACGGTGGAGCAGAACGTGGCCTTTGGTTTGAAGCAGGATAAGGTGTCCCGGGACGAGATCGCCGAGCGGGTGGGCAAGATGCTGGACCTGGTGCAGATGCGCAAGTACGCCAACCGCAAGCCGCATCAGTTGTCGGGCGGTCAGCAGCAACGCGTGGCGCTGGCGCGCAGCCTGGTCAAGCGCCCCAAGCTGCTGCTGCTGGATGAGCCCTTGGGCGCTCTGGACAAAAAACTCCGCCAACAGACCCAATTGGAACTGGTCAACACCATCGAACAGGTGGGGGTGACCTGCATCATGGTGACTCATGATCAGGAAGAGGCGATGACCATGGCCAGCCGCATCGGCATCATGAGCGAGGGCTCCTTGTTGCAAGTGGGCACGCCGTCTGAAATTTACGATTACCCCAACTGTCGCTTCACCGCGGAGTTCATTGGCGAGAGTAATATTTTCGAGGGCGCGGTGGTGGTGGACGAGCCGGACCTGGTGGAAATCCGCTCGCCGGAGCTGGGCGGGGACATCCGCATCGATCACGGGATTACCGGCCCCAAGGGCATGCGTGTTTGGGCCAGCATTCGCCCGGAAGATGTGCGGCTGGACATCAAACCGCTGCCGGCGGGGCCTAATCTCGCAGCCGGCGTGGTGGAGGACATCGCTTATCTGGGCAGTTATTCCATCTATCACGTGAAACTGGCCAGCGGCAAGGTCGTCAAATCGGTGGTGCCGTCTTCGCGCTGGTATGACGCGGGCGAAACCGCGCCAACCTGGGGCGACGCGGTGTTCGTCAGCTGGCGGCAGGATGTTCCTGTGGTTTTGACCCGGTAAGAACTGCCCGCAAGCGGATGCCCGCGGCCGGGCATCCGCTTTTTTCATCTTCCATCGCGAAAGGAAAGGCTTTGACGCGTTTGTCCATCCCTTGATCCTGCCGCCGCATCATTTGTCTTCATGAGAGGTTTCCATGCTTCGTTTTGCCCATCAAGCCCATGCGCCATCCTATTACGCCGCCACCGCTCGGCCTTGGGAGCCCGGGGCGGCGTTGCAAGGTGCGGTCGACTGCGATGTCTGTGTGGTGGGCGGCGGGCTGGCGGGTTTGTCGGCGGCGTTGAATCTGCGGGAGCGAGGATTTTCCGTCGTCTTGTTGGAAGGCGCGCAGATAGGCTTTGGCGCTTCTGGGCGCAACGGCGGACAGGTGATTGCCGGGTTCGCCTGCGGCATTGACACGTTGCGCGCGCAGCTGGGCGACAGCCTGGCAAAGCAGATGTGGAATATGTCGGTGGAGGCGGTGGAGATCATTGAGCAGCGGGTGAGCCAGCACCGCATCGACTGCGATTGGCGACGCGGCTATGTCAGCGTGGCGGTCAAGCCGCGGCATATGCAGGAATTGGAGGACTGGCAGCGAGAGGCGGCGCAGACCTATGACTACAGCGGCATGCAGCTGTGGGATAAGGCCGAACTCAGAAGGCGGCTAGCCAGCGAGCGCTATCAGGGAGGCCTTTACGATCCGCGCTCGGGTCATCTGCATCCCTTGAACTATGCGCTGGGGCTGGCTCGAGCCGCGCGCGAGGCGGGCGTCGCCATTTACGAGCAAAGCCCGGCATTGCGCCTGACCCGCGACGCGCGGCCGCAAGTGGCGACTGAGCAGGGCGTGGTCAATTGCACCCAGGTGGTGTTGGCTTGCAACTCCTATATTGGCGCGCTGGTGCCGGAATTGGAGCGGCGGATCATGCCGGCCGGCACCTATGTAATTGCCACCGAACCCTTGGGCAAGGAGCGGGCCGAGGCTCTGATCGCCAACGACATGGCGGTGTGCGACACCAATTTCGTGCTGGATTACTATCGCTTGTCCTCCGACCACCGTTTGTTGTTCGGCGGGAAGGTCAGCTATTCCGGACGCGAGCCGACCAATCTAGCCGCAGGCATGCGCAGCGACATGTTGCGGGTGTTCCCGCAACTGGCAGACGTCAAGATCGACTACGCTTGGGGCGGATTCTGCGATATCACGGCAAACCGTGCCCCTGATTTTGGACGCTTGGACGGTAATATCTATTACCTTCAGGGTTTTTCCGGACACGGTGTCAACATCACCGGTTTGGCCGGCAAGGTGGTGGCGGAGGCGGTGGCCGGCGACGCTTCGCGTTTCGACCTGTTCGCCAAGATTCGTCATAATCACTTTCCCGGCGGCCGCTGGTTGCGCACGCCGGCCTTGGTGCTGGGCATGGCTTATTTCCGGATGCGGGATTATTTATGAACCGGCGCTGACGCGTTGCGGATCATGGGCAGCCTTCGCGCTGCCTTTTTGCTTTTCAGGAGGGGTCCAGATAATCGTAGCCGCCCCAATCCAGCGCGTAGGCGGTATGGTTGTCCGCGGTGCGGATGGGTTTGAGCAAGCCGTTTTGCTCCATGTAGACTAGATGCTCGTGAACGTCGTCCGCGCTGTATTCGCCGCCGGATTCGCGAGAGAGCGCTAGAAACAGTTTGTGTTCGTCCAGGTACTGGATGTGCATGGTCTGCAGCAGGCGCAGCGTGCGGAAAATCAAGGTTTCGTTGCGGGTCATGACAGCGGATATTTTATTTTTATGACTATTCATTTATCTGACACTTTAGTTTGGTGCGTCAAGAAATATGACATTATTGTTTCAAGGGGCGGGTATGACGACAGAACGGCCTGACTCGCCTTGCATCGCTGTGTGTTCCACCGCGGTGGGCGACGATATCTGCCGCGGCTGCGCGCGCAGCTTTGATGAAATCTCGAATTGGTGTTTTATGGACGCGGAGGAGCGGGAACGGGTCTGGTTGCAACTGCCGCTGCGCCAGCGAGGGTTGAAGATCGCCGCGGTCTTCACTTGCCTGCCGGAGCTTCACCAAGTTGAGGACGGCGAGTGGATGAGCGTGCCTTGCCTGTCCTTATGGTTCCGCATGGATGGAGACTGCCTGTTTTGGCGAGAGAGGGACGGTGCGGTTTGCCAGCGGGATTGCGCCGGCTGGAGCCCGGCGCAGGTTGCCGCCTTCCTGAGAGAGCAGGCAGGGGCTGAGCATCACTAGGAGGAGAGATGGCGCAGGATAGTTCTTTGACCGAGTTTTGGGATGTGCGTTATCGCGATGGCGTGACCCCTTGGGAGGGTGCGCAAACCAGTCCGGAGGCCTTGGCGTTTTTTCAGCGTCAGCCGGCCAGCCGAATCCTGCTTCCAGGCTGCGGCAGCGCCGGAGATTTACCCTTGTTGCTGGACTGCGGCCATCAGGTGTTGGCCATCGATTTCAGCGAGCAGGCCGTGGCGATCGCGCGCGCGCAATGGCCGCAGGCGGCCGCTCATATCCAGCAGGCGGATTTTTTCGCCGTCGAGCACGAGCCGCCTTTCGACGCGGTGTTTGAGCGTGCCTTTCTCTGCGCGCTGCCGCCCCGCCTGCATACACGCTATGCGGAGCACATGGCTCGTTTGCTGCGCTCCGGCGGCACGCTGGCGGGCGTGTTCTTCATCGCGGACACCTCGCGCGGCCCGCCGTTCGGCCTGAGCATGTCGGCCTTAAGCGCTTTGCTGGAGCCGGCTTTCGCGTTGGAGAGCTGTCAGCCGCAGGAGGACGGCGTGCCGGTATTTGGCGGTCAGGAGTTCTGGATGGTGTGGAGAAGGCAACACGGAAGCGAAGATTTGTAATACATTGGCATTGCCTATTTGATGATAATCAATAGTCCGCCAACTATTCCAAAAACAAGGCCGCCATCGCTTAGGATGGCTGACTGAAGTCAATAAACAACAATAATTCTAGATAACAGCGGCAATCAGGTCCAAAGCGCCGGATGGCGCGGGGCCTGAATCAGGCGCTGAACAGGATTGCGGAGCAAGAGGAGAAGTCATGCAGTGGTTCTGGCGCGTGTATACCCTGGTGGAAAAGACTTTCTGGGATACGTTGACCAAGAAATTGTGCAGTTTCTTTTTTATCAGCCTGTTTCAGTTGGGCATGGTGGCTTATGTTTATTATGTTCTGGAAGACATTCGGAGCCTGCTGAAAGGGCAAGTCGCTTCGCCCCAAGTGTTGGCGGGCATCGAGTCCAGCATAGACGGAGCCCTGTTTTGGACGATGGCGCTGTGGATGATCAGCTTCGTCTTCATTGCCTTTATGGTCTGGTATCTTCGTTTTTTGATTGTCCGGCCTCTAAAAATGATTATCCGGATTTTCAATGAAATAGGCGCCGGCGAGGGCGATCTGTCCAGAGACATTCCCACCATCACCCATGACGAAATCCGCGAACTGTCGCTGTCGTATAACCGTTTTCTGCTGAAAATGCGCGAAATCATTAGCAATGTGCGGTTGATGACGGTGCGGATCGCGATGGATTCGGCGCGCACCCGAAAGAATGTGGTTGAGTCGCTGGAGGGGGCGCGCAAACAGGATCAGTTGGCGACGCAAGTCCGGGCCGCCAGTGATCAGAGCACCGAGGGCGTGGGCCAGGTCACAGAGCAGACCCAGGCGATTTCATCCACCACCCTGGCCAACCTGGACGTGGCGCGGGAGTCCTACGCCGAGCTCAAGTCCGTGGCTGAGAGCATTTACGGCATTAATCAGAAGGTGGGCCATTTCAACCACACTGTGGATGATTTGAGCCAGCGCTCGTCCAGCATCAAGACCATTGTGGATCTGATCAAGGATGTGTCGGATCAGACCAATTTGTTGGCTTTGAACGCGGCGATCGAAGCGGCGCGGGCCGGCGAGAGCGGACGCGGTTTCGCCGTGGTGGCCGATGAAGTGCGCAAGCTGGCGGAGCGAGTCAAAAAAGCGACGGACGAGATTTCGCATAATATCGACGATATGCTGGGGCTGGTGTCGGAAACCCAGGTGGAAACCGCCCAGATCACCGAGGACACCAAGTCTGCTCGCGAAATCGTCTCCAAGGCGTCGGAGCATTTCAGCAAGATGATGGGAGACTTTGAAACAACGGCGAATAGTCTCAGTCAGATCGCCGCCACCATGTCGGAGTTCGTCGCTTCTAATGGACAGGTCAATCTTCATGTGGCGGAAATTCACGAGCTAGGTCATCAGGTGACGGACCGCCTGAACCATACGGAAGAGTCGGCCACCAAGCTGTCCGGGGCTGCGGAGCAGGTGCAGCAGTTAGTGGCGCGCTTCATTTTGGGCGAGGGCGAGTTCGACCAGATCATGCAGACGGCCAGGGGGGCGCGGGATGAGTTGCAAGCCATCATGACCGCGCAGCTGGCCGCGGGCGTACCGCTGTTCGATCAAAACTACCAGCCCATCGCTGGCGCCAAGCCTGCCAAGTTCCGCACGCAGTACGACGCCAAACTGGAAAAGCTGATGCAGCCAGTGTACGACCGCGCCGCCAAGTCCGTGCCAGGCGGTGTGTTCTGTCTGGCGGTGGATACCAATGGCTACGCGCCGACTCACAATAGTTGGTATAGCCAGCCCTTGAGCGGGGATCCGGCCAAGGACTTGATCAATAGCCGAGACAAGCGCAAGTTTGCCGACGTCGCCGGCCTGCGGGCGGCTCGCAGCACACAATCCTTCCTGTTGCAGACGTACACCCGCGATACTGGAGAAGTGTTGTCGGAGGTGGTGCTGCCCATCATGCTGTCAGGCAAGCATTGGGGCGGCTTCCGACTGGGCTTCAACCCGGAGGAACTGCTGGAATCGCTTGGACGCGGAGCCGGCCGGAACTGATATGTTGCCGGGTGGAAGCAAAACAAAACGGAGGCCGCGGCCTCCGTTTTGTTTTGAGCTGTGCTTCAAATTTGCAGGGGGGTCAGTAGAGTGACGACGCCCAGGCCGGCAAACAGCAGCGCGGCAATAGTGTGCACCATTTTTTGCGGCAACTTCTTCGCGGCCACCTCGCCCAAGAGCACCGCGGGCACATTCGCTAGCATCATGCCCAAAGTGGTGCCGGCCACCACCAGCAGCAAGGCGTCGGGAAAGCGCGCGGACAAGGCGACGGTGGCCAACTGTGTCTTATCGCCCATTTCCGCGATAAAGAAAGCGATACAGGTGGTGCCGAAAACGCCAAACCGCTCTAGGAGCCGGCTATCTTCATCCAGCTTGTCCGGAATCAGCATCCAGCCCGCCATGGCGAGAAAGGAAAGGCCCAGCCCCCAACGCATGAGATCCGGGCCAATTTTGCTCATTAGCCAGTGACCCACCGCTGCGGCGGCGAAATGATTGAGCAAAGTGGCGACGAAGATGCCGAAAACGATGGGAACCGGCTTGCGGTAGCGGCCGGCCAGCATCAGTGCGAGCAATTGAGTTTTGTCGCCGATTTCAGCCAGGGCGACGATTCCGGTGGAAATGAGAAAGGCTTCCATGAAGACTCCGGGGGCTGCGCATACGCCATGACAAGCCCGCGCCGCAGCCCCGCATTGCGCAGACATGTCATGGGTCTTGCCAAACGGAAGTTTTCGTCGCATGCACCATGGCCGTGACGGCCAAGCTTGTTGATGCATGCCGGCGCTGAAAACCGCGCCGAGGCTACTCCCCCAGATCTAGCTGATTCTAAATCAGTTGGCGTAGCGGGGCAATCGGCGGGCTTGGAACCTGTTTACGATCTGCTGCGTATCGCTAAAGCGCAGCAGACATTGAACAGGCTCTTAGAGTTGAGATGTGCACTGAGGGCAGCGAGAAGCCTTTTCCGGAATATTGGATGCGCAGAATGGGCACTCTTTGGTGGCGGGAGCCGGCGCGGCGGCGGCAGGCTCTTCGCGCTTCAGTCGATTGATGGCCTTGACCAGCATGAAAATAGCGAAGGCCACTATGGTGAAGCTGACCATGGCGTTGATGAATAAGCCGATATTCAGTGTGACGGCGCCAGCTTGCTTGGCCGCGGCCACCGACACATAAGGTCCAAGCTGCTTGCTGCCTTCTTTTAGTACGAAGAACATATTGGAGAAATCAACATTGCCTACCAGCAAGCCGATGGGGGGCATGATCACATCGTCAACCAGCGATTTGACGATGGCGCCGAAGGCACCGCCGATAACCACGCCGACCGCCAGGTCGATGACATTGCCTTTCATGGCAAATTCTTTGAATTCTTTGATAATGGACATGGTTAACCTCTGTTTAAATAGCGTTAACGATTATAGAGTATTCAATTGGCTGCACTCCACCTCAAGTGCATTTTCAAGCAAGCGAACGTGGACGAACAGGCAGGCTGCCAAGCAGGGCGCCGCCAAGAATCAGCACGATGGCGGTTATTGCAATAGCGTTCAATTGCCCTTGTCCGGTGCCTATCAGCAGCAGGGTGGACAGCAAGGGCGTGGCATAGGACAAGGAGCCTATCTGTCTGGGGTCCCCCTCCTTTAGCGCGCGGTCCCATAGGAAGAAGGCGCCGCCCATCGGGCCGATGCCCAGCAGGATCAAGGCCAGCCATTGACCAGCGCTGGGGGCGACGTTGGGTTCGAACAGGAAGTGGCATAGTAGGGAAAGTAAGCCGGACAGCAGGCAGAACCCGCCGACCGCGCTATTGGGGAAGCTGGGCAGCCTGCGCGTCAGCAGGCTAAAAGTCGACCACACAACGGCGGCGCCGATGGCCAGCAGATAACCGACAAGATAGTTGCTGGACAAGGCGAGCTTGCCTCCGCTGACAATCAGCGCCGCTCCACTGAAACCCAGCGCGCCGGCCAGAATGTGACGGCCGTGCAGTATGGTGCCGGGAACCAGGATGGGCGAGAGTATCACAATCAACAGGGGCCATAGATAATTCAGCAGATTGGCTTCCATGGCCGGCGCGTGCCGAAATGCGAAGAACAGCAAGAAATGGTAGCCGAACAAGCCATAGATTCCGACCAGTAAGGTGCGCGGCGGCACTTTCCAGTCGCGGCAATGGCGGATACTGAGCAGGCTGCCGATCAACAGGCAGACGCCAACCACAAAAAATGGGGGAAGCGAGCGGGTTTGGGTGCCAAGCGTGGCCAGCGAAGCCCATAGCAAGATAGCGCCGCCGGCAAAAGCAATCGGTCTGGAAATCATTATTATTCCAATGGGGAAGGTGGGCCGATTGTAAAACGGAAGCAGAAATGGAAAAAGCCACAATCCGGCGATTGTGGCTTTTGGAAACTTGGCTCCCCGAGCAGGGCTCGAACCTGCGACCTGCGGATTAACAGTCCGTCGCTCTACCAACTGAGCTATCAGGGATCATCATTCAGTGATGCTGTCTTGTTTTGGCTCCCCGAGCAGGGCTCGAACCTGCGACCTGCGGATTAACAGTCCGTCGCTCTACCAACTGAGCTATCAGGGAATGGAAAACAAGCAATTCTCAAACAGGGCCGTAATGGCTCCCCGAGCAGGGCTCGAACCTGCGACCTGCGGATTAACAGTCCGTCGCTCTACCAACTGAGCTATCAGGGATTTGAGTGAGGGCGAACTATAGCTTCAGCCTGTCGGGCTGTCAACACTTGCGCGGTTGAAAATCGCTTGGGCCCGCCAAGCGGGGCGAAGGAGGGGCGTGCGCCGGCAATTCATCGCTGGCGAAGGGGGGCTGCGGCGCGTTAAAATTTCGTTTGTTGACCATGCGGGAATAGCCGCGTTTTTGAGGTGGGTTAAATGAATCTGGACGGGAAGCTCACGCTGGATGCGCGCGCGCAGCGGGCGAATAAAGATGCGGTGGAAATGAATGTTCATCTGCGGCAGTTGGACTCATTGCGCGCCGGTGTCGCAATATCGATTTTGGATAAGCACAAAATCATCCAGGTGGCGGGAGAGGATGCAGAGGCCTTTTTACAAGGGCAACTCTCTAGCGATGTGCGTGAGTTGTCGGATGAAAACCGCGCTCAGTACAGCAGTTACTCTACGGCCAAAGGAAGGATGCTGGCCAGTTTTCTGGTTTGGCGTTGCGATGAAACTTATTACCTGGCGGTATCTGCGGATTTGGCCGATTACGTGGCCAAGCGCTTGAGCATGTTTGTGCTGCGCTCCAAGGTGAAGGTATCGATTGCGGATAACCTGACCTTGATAGGCCTTGCGGGCAAGGCGGCCTTGGCGGCGCTGACGATCGAGTCCGCATTGGCGTCAACACCAGGGCCGCGAGAGATGGTGCGGGTTGAGCCGGGCCTGTTGATAGGCTTGCCTGGGACAGGCTGGGTGCTGGTTGTGGACGAGGCAGGCGCAGAGTGGGTGGGGGAAAAGCTGACGGACGACGCCAGCCTGATTTCTTCCGGTGTTTGGGAATGGCGGGATATTGACGCGGGTATTCCTTGGGTCCATCTGGCGACTCAGGAGCAATTTGTGCCGCAGATGGCGAATATGGAGTTGATTGGAGGGGTGAGCTTTAAGAAAGGCTGCTACCCGGGGCAGGAAATCGTCGCCAGATCGCAGTATTTGGGAAAATTGAAGCGTCGTTTGTTCAAGGTAGCATTTAAACAGCCGCTTGCCATCGGCGCTAAACTCTATAGCCCATCTGTAGCGGGTCAGTCGATTGGCATGTTGTCGGCGGTTTGCCAAGTGGCTCCGGAACAATATGAAGGTTTGGCCGTTGTTCAATTTCAAGCTTGGGAAGAGGGTATTTATGCTGACGAGGCCTATACAATAAGGCTTCTGCAACTGGACCTGCCCTATTCCTTGAATGAGGGGCTTGAGAATTAATTGATAATTTCTGTTTTGTTTCCTTGACTTGAGTAGAAAGGCTTGGCTACATTATCATCTGTAATGCACCACTACTCTTACAATATATTTGGGAACATGCTAATGGAACTGTCGAAATTGGATTTTACCCAGCTGGTGGCTCTGCGCGCCGATGTCGAAGCTGAAATCAAGCGCCGCGAAAGCGAAGAAAAGTCCAAAGCCAAGAAACAAATCATTGAGCTTGCTCGCGCTTACGGCCTGAGCGTGGAAGAAGTGCTGGGCAAAACCGGCGGCGTGCGCAAGCCGGTGGAAGCCAAGTACCGTCACCCGGTTAGCCCGGAACTGACTTGGACCGGGCGCGGCCGCAAGCCGGTGTGGGTACAAGAGTGGATCTCCAGCGGCAAAGCGCTGGAAGCACTGGCTATCTAAGCAAACTGCGGGTTTGCAATGAATTTCAAAAGCGCCTGTCATGGGCGCTTTTTCTTTGTCTGACGGCCAGCGGTCCGGCTTGAGGCTTGCTATAAATGGATGTAGCGTTCAAGCTGTTTCGTATAGTGATTGAAATGTGCTGACATTGTCTTGAGAGTGGGCGGCTATGCTGGATTTTTTTTCAAGAGGGGCTAAAGGTCGCTCCGACCCATTGGCTAGCGCGGAAGCGGCCAGGGAGTTTGTGGCGGCTTTGAAGAAGGAGCACGGTGCGGCCGCGCATGAGCGCGTGGTGGCATTGCTGTCGCCATTGGAGTTGGATTGGCACAATATTTCAGTGGATCGCGTCGAAGCGCTGCTGGCTCTCAACCAAGAGACGGAGTCGCTGCATGAAAACCTCTGCGCGCAATACTTGCTGAATACGCGCATGCCCAAAGCGCTGGAAGCGCAGCTGAGAAGCCAGATACTGGCCTACGGAAAATGTTTTATCGACAGCTATCAGCATGTGCTGACGGTCGACGCCGACTCGGTCGAAGGCGCCAAGGTGCTGACCCTGTTGCCCATCGTGTTGTCGCGAATGATGTTCTACCTTGGCGAACATGCGCGCTGGCACTGGATCCGGAGCTTTAATCCGGAGGAGGCTTTTTGGCTGGGGGTGAACCAACTCTATTGGTTTGCAGAGCATCATGGTTGCGATTCCGTGCCGGTGTTTTTATTCGGCGATGGCCAGCCGGCCACCACGGTTCAGGATCAATTTCTCATCTTGCACATGCTCGCCGTATTGACCGGGGGCAATCTCAGCGCCAGACAGTTGCACTTTGCCTATCAACTGCTGCAGGTGCTGAGTAACCGTATGTCTTTGACACGAGCATGCGCGGAATATTCGAGTTTTGTGGTTTCTTTAAAAGGACCCCATCCCGCGACGAGGGCGACAGGCGGTTTGGTGGACGAGGCGGCCCGCTACTGGGGGACGACGGACTTGGTTGAGATCCTGCACGGCTGGAGTATCGTGCTAGATGCCGGCAGAGTGCCGCCCGAAATCAAAAGGATGATGGAGCCTGGCATTGATGCCAATACTCTGCGTGCTTTGATGCGTGAGTGGTCTCCCCAGCAAATGCGTTTCGAGAGGGCTGAACGGGTGCCTGTCTCCGGGCAGAGCATAGAAGTGGCGTATCGCCTACCGGTGCTGCACCGTTTGATTCGGGGGGTAGACGAGGCCAAGCAAACAGGCGCGCTAGAAGATGGCAACTTCGATGACGCAGCCAATATACGTATTTATGGCTTCGTGACCACGAGGAAGCGGGACAAGGGGGTACCCATGCCAGGGCTGGCCTCGGGCGGGGAGGGGGGTTCTCAGCCGGCCAAAGAGGAGTTTTCGCGTTGGGAGGTAGACAATGTCAGCCAAACCGGGCTTGGCGTCACCCTTGGTGCGATGGGAAATGAATGGGTGGGGTTGGGTGCGCTGATCGGTTTTCGCGAGAAATCGGTGGACGGTTGGAGTCTCGGCGTAGTGCGCCGGGTGAAGCGGAACTCGACGGATCAGATCTATCTGGGGGTTGAAACCCTGAGTCGAAGACCTGTGGCGGCTTCATTGCGACCAACCGATGTGAGATTGATTGATCCGACGCTGCCTCCTGAGCAGGTTTGGCTGGCAGGTCATATCGCCTTGTTCGTCCCTTGCCAGCGTTCTGGCAAGGTGGTCAATGCTTTGCTGCTACCACTCTCTCTATATGTATTGGGCAAAGAGTTCTACATGACGGCCAAGGGCAAGCATTTTCAGCTTTCCCTGGGCAAGGTAATGGATAAAGGCAGTGATTGGTGTCTGAGCGAGGTGGAGTTGGTCCAGGCTTTGGAAAGGCTGCCGGTTTTGCCGTGACTTCCATCCTTTAGGATGGAGTCGAACACGGGTCGAAGCTAAGCTTTGGCCCGTTTTTTATGGATAGTCGGGTCATGGGGTAGGAGTTGGTAAATACCCTTTATGGATATTCGTTGCCGCATCAAGGGTTTGCCCGGCCTGGCCCGCTTTTGTTGAGGTTTTTGTCGCAAAAGGTGTTGACGGGTGTGGGGGCGTGACGTATAGTTCGCCTCCTCAGCAGACAACGCAGCGACGGAAACGAAACGCAGCAATCTGCACCGATCTTTAACAGAACGAATAACCGATAGGTGTAAGTGCTCGGTCGATGACCAAACACTTGCACTGCAAGACGAGAAATGTCTCGATGTTTCTTTGATCTTGCGTGCCAGAAAATTTGCTTGGAATTGAACTGAAGAGTTTGATCCTGGCTCAGATTGAACGCTGGCGGCATGCTTTACACATGCAAGTCGAACGGTAACAGGGTGCTTGCACCGCTGACGAGTGGCGAACGGGTGAGTAATGCATCGGAATGTACCGTGTAATGGGGGATAGCTCGGCGAAAGCCGGATTAATACCGCATACGCCCTGAGGGGGAAAGTGGGGGACCGTAAGGCCTCACGTTATACGAGCAGCCGATGTCTGATTAGCTAGTTGGTGGGGTAAAGGCTCACCAAGGCTTCGATCAGTAGCGGGTCTGAGAGGATGATCCGCCACACTGGGACTGAGACACGGCCCAGACTCCTACGGGAGGCAGCAGTGGGGAATTTTGGACAATGGGCGCAAGCCTGATCCAGCCATGCCGCGTGTCTGAAGAAGGCCTTCGGGTTGTAAAGGACTTTTGTCCGGGAGCAAATCCCAGTGGTTAATACCTACTGGGGCTGAGAGTACCGGAAGAATAAGCACCGGCTAACTACGTGCCAGCAGCCGCGGTAATACGTAGGGTGCAAGCGTTAATCGGAATTACTGGGCGTAAAGCGTGCGCAGGCGGTTGTGCAAGTCTGATGTGAAAGCCCCGGGCTTAACCTGGGAACGGCATTGGAGACTGCACGACTAGAGTGCGTCAGAGGGGGGTAGAATTCCGCGTGTAGCAGTGAAATGCGTAGAGATGCGGAGGAATACCGATGGCGAAGGCAGCCCCCTGGGATGACACTGACGCTCATGCACGAAAGCGTGGGGAGCAAACAGGATTAGATACCCTGGTAGTCCACGCCCTAAACGATGTCAACTAGCTGTTGGGGGTTTGAATCCTTGGTAGCGAAGCTAACGCGAGAAGTTGACCGCCTGGGGAGTACGGCCGCAAGGTTAAAACTCAAAGGAATTGACGGGGACCCGCACAAGCGGTGGATGATGTGGATTAATTCGATGCAACGCGAAAAACCTTACCTGGTCTTGACATGTAACGAACGCCGCAGAGATGTGGTGGTGCCCGAAAGGGAGCGTTAACACAGGTGCTGCATGGCTGTCGTCAGCTCGTGTCGTGAGATGTTGGGTTAAGTCCCGCAACGAGCGCAACCCTTGCCATTAGTTGCCATCATTAAGTTGGGCACTCTAATGGGACTGCCGGTGACAAACCGGAGGAAGGTGGGGATGACGTCAAGTCCTCATGGCCCTTATGACCAGGGCTTCACACGTCATACAATGGTCGGTACAGAGGGTCGCGAAGCCGCGAGGTGGAGCCAATCTCATAAAACCGATCGTAGTCCGGATCGCACTCTGCAACTCGAGTGCGTGAAGTCGGAATCGCTAGTAATCGCAGATCAGCATGCTGCGGTGAATACGTTCCCGGGTCTTGTACACACCGCCCGTCACACCATGGGAGTGAGTTTCACCAGAAGTGGGTAGGCTAACCGTAAGGAGGCCGCTTACCACGGTGGGATTCATGACTGGGGTGAAGTCGTAACAAGGTAGCCGTAGGGGAACCTGCGGCTGGATCACCTCCTTTCTAGAGAAGGTTGTTGATCGAGTACTTACAGCCTATCGGTTATTCGCGAGTTTGAGTGTCGCGATCAGAGTGCTTAATGAGTACTGTGATCGCGTTGTTTAAACGCACTGATCTTTAACAAACTGAAGAAGCCGAATATATAAAGACGGCGAGAAGGACGATGGAGTTAACTCTTCATTGGCTGGATCGTCATCTTGGGTATTTGATTGTATCTAGGCTACGTCGCCATATCAAAAGGGGCGGTGTAGTCGTCGCACAAACACAACTTGTTGTTTTAGTGATCCAGGTTACTGAAATGATAGGGTCAAGCGACTAAGTGCATCTGGTGGATGCCTTGGCGATCATAGGCGAAGAAGGACGTGTAAGCCTGCGAAAAGCGCGGGGGAGCTGGCAATAGAGCTTTGATCCCGCGATGTCCGAATGGGGAAACCCCTCCGCAAGGAGATCCCGTGCTGAATACATAGGCACGAGGAGGCGAACGCAGCGAACTGAAACATCTAAGTAGCTGCAGGAAAAGAAATCAACCGAGATTCCGTTAGTAGTGGCGAGCGAACGCGGAAGAGCCTGTACGTGTTATGGATTGTGTTAGTGGAAGGTTCATGGAAAGGACCGCCATAGTGGGTGATAGCCCCGTACACGAAAACACATTCCAAGGACTAGGCGTACGATAAGTAGGGCGGGACACGAGAAATCCTGTCTGAAGATGGGGGGACCATCCTCCAAGGCTAAATACTCATGATCGACCGATAGTGAACCAGTACCGTGAGGGAAAGGCGAAAAGAACCCCGGGAGGGGAGTGAAATAGAACCTGAAACCGGATGCATACAAACAGTGGGAGCGGACTTGTTCCGTGACTGCGTACCTTTTGTATAATGGGTCAGCGACTTACGTTCAGTAGCGAGCTTAACCGAATAGGGGAGGCGTAGGGAAACCGAGTCCGAATAGGGCGTTTTAGTTGCTGGGCGTAGACCCGAAACCGAGTGATCTATCCATGGCCAGGATGAAGGTGCGGTAACACGCACTGGAGGTCCGAACCCACTAGTGTTGCAAAACTAGGGGATGAGCTGTGGATAGGGGTGAAAGGCTAAACAAACTCGGAGATAGCTGGTTCTCCCCGAAAACTATTTAGGTAGTGCCTCATGTATCACTTCCGGGGGTAAAGCACTGTTATGGCTAGGGGGTCATTGCGATTTACCAAACCATGGCAAACTCTGAATACCGGAAAGTGCGAGCATGGGAGACAGACGGTGGGTGCTAACGTCCATCGTCAAGAGGGAAACAACCCAGACCGCCAGCTAAGGTCCCAAATGATCAGTTAAGTGGTAAACGAAGTGGGAAGGCCTAGACAGCCAGGATGTTGGCTTAGAAGCAGCCATCATTTAAAGAAAGCGTAATAGCTCACTGGTCGAGTCGTCCTGCGCGGAAGATGTAACGGGGCTCAAACTGATAACCGAAGCTGCGGATTTGCACGTAAGTGCAGATGGTAGGGGAGCGTTCTGTAGGTCTGAGAAGGTGTCTCGTAAGGGATGCTGGAGATATCAGAAGTGCGAATGCTGACATGAGTAGCGATAAAGCGGGTGAAAAGCCCGCTCGCCGAAAGCCCAAGGTTTCCTACGCAACGTTCATCGGCGTAGGGTGAGTCGGCCCCTAAGGCGAGGCTGAAAAGCGTAGTCGATGGGAAACGGGTTAAAATTCCCGTACTTTTATGCAGTGCGATGTGGGGACGGAGAAGGTTAGGTCATCAGACTGTTGGAATAGTCTGTTTAAGCCGGTAGGCTGGGGAGGTAGGCAAATCCGCCTTCCCTTAAGGCCGAGACGTGATGACGAGGGTCTACGGACCTGAAGTGACTGATACCACGCTTCCAGGAAAAGCCACTAAGCTTCAGCTGCATAAGAACCGTACCGCAAACCGACACAGGTGGGCAGGATGAGAATTCTAAGGCGCTTGAGAGAACTCAGGAGAAGGAACTCGGCAAATTGATACCGTAACTTCGGGAGAAGGTATGCCTCTTAGAGTGAATCCCCCGCGGGAGGAGCTTTGAGAGGTCGCAGAGAATCGGTGGCTGCGACTGTTTAACAAAAACACAGCACTGTGCCAACACGAAAGTGGACGTATACGGTGTGACGCCTGCCCGGTGCTGGAAGGTTAAGTGATGGGGTGCAAGCTCTTGATCGAAGCCCCAGTAAACGGCGGCCGTAACTATAACGGTCCTAAGGTAGCGAAATTCCTTGTCGGGTAAGTTCCGACCCGCACGAATGGCGTAACGATGGCCACACTGTCTCCTCCTGAGACTCAGCGAAGTTGAAGTGTTTGTGAAGATGCAATCTCCCCGCTGCTAGACGGAAAGACCCCGTGAACCTTTACTGTAGCTTTGCATTGGACTTTGAACAGACTTGTGTAGGATAGGTGGGAGGCTATGAAGTGGGAACGCTAGTTCTCATGGAGCCGTCCTTGAAATACCACCCTGGTGTGTTTGAGGTTCTAACCTTGGTCCGTGATCCGGATTGGGGACAGTGCATGGTAGGCAGTTTGACTGGGGCGGTCTCCTCCCAAAGTGTAACGGAGGAGTTCGAAGGTTACCTAGGTACGGTCGGAAATCGTGCTGATAGTGCAATGGCAAAAGGTAGCTTAACTGCGAGACCGACAAGTCGAGCAGGTGCGAAAGCAGGACATAGTGATCCGGTGGTTCTGAATGGAAGGGCCATCGCTCAACGGATAAAAGGTACTCCGGGGATAACAGGCTGATACCGCCCAAGAGTTCACATCGACGGCGGTGTTTGGCACCTCGATGTCGGCTCATCACATCCTGGGGCTGTAGCCGGTCCCAAGGGTATGGCTGTTCGCCATTTAAAGTGGTACGTGAGCTGGGTTCAAAACGTCGTGAGACAGTTTGGTCCCTATCTGCAGTGGGCGTTGGAAGTTTGACGGGGGCTGCTCCTAGTACGAGAGGACCGGAGTGGACGCACCTCTGGTGTACCGGTTGTGACGCCAGTCGCATTGCCGGGTAGCTAAGTGCGGAAGAGATAACCGCTGAAAGCATCTAAGCGGGAAACTCGCCTGAAGATGAGACTTCCCTGAGGGCTTGACCCTCCTGAAGAGTCGTTCGAGACCAGGACGTTGATAGGTCGGGTGTGGAAGCGCTGTGAGGCGTTAAGCTAACCGATACTAATTGCTCGTGAGGCTTGATCCTATCATTTGAGTGTCTTGGGTAACCGAGAGACGATGAGATAGTGGTTGTGCGACACAATTGAATACCGAATATATGTGGGTTGATGAAACATCAACTCAGGCTTCTTCTAGTTTGTACCAGTTTATGTCTGGTGGCCATAGCGAGGTGGTCCCACGCCTTCCCATCCCGAACAGGACCGTGAAACGCCTTAGCGCCGATGATAGTGTGGCATTCGCCATGTGAAAGTAGGACACCGCCAGACGCCCGATTGCGAAGCCCAGCTCATACGAGCTGGGCTTTTGCGTTGGAGCGGCTGAGACGGCGCTACAACAAGCCTCCCGTTGGGAGGCTTTCGTGCGTCTGAGGCGCGCTGGAGACAGAATAAGCAAAACGGCAGTGCCGTTTTGTTTACTTATTTTTTGGGCTTGACGGGTTTGACCGCTGCGGGTTTTTCGGTTGGGCTTTCCGGTTTTTTCACCTGTTTATCCGGTGCGATCTCGGTCAGCAACTGCTCCAGCAGTTTGCTGCGAGAGGCGATGTGATGATCGAAGCGCCAGTCTTTCAGTAGATCAATGGCGACGTCGAAATAACGCATGTCGATATCGTAGAGCAGGCTTAGATCGAAAGAGCGGCCCATTTCCAATGCGGTCGCCAGTTCCTTGAGCACTTGCATTTGCTGCGGGTCGTGTCCTTCTTCGATGAAACGGCGTATTTTTTTGGCGGCATTCATGGGGGAAGCTCCCTTGTTGGCAATGTGCCTATCTTAGCCAATGTCGTCGGGGCTGTAACTTGCATTGGCGCAAAGCCGGACCGTCTCGCCGCTTTCCCCCTCTACTGTGTTGTTCCTTTCTCGAATACCACCCAAAAGAACTATTTCGATTAGATCGTTTTTCCTTGCCCTTGCCCACGTCTGGCGAATGGGTTTTCCTTCGCGCCGGCAGTATGGTGTGAATATGGAATTGGACTGGCCGGCCGTCTGGCCACTGAGGGAGAAACGATGACATCCGAGGCATATAAGCAGTATTCGGTGCTGGTCGTCAGCACTTTTGCTTTCACCGTCTGTTTCATGGTTTGGATGATGATGGGCGTGGTGGGCATTCCAGTGAAGCAGCAACTGGGGCTGAACGAGACCGAGTTCGGCATTCTGGTGGCGATGCCTGTGTTGTCCGGCTCGCTGGTGCGGGTGCCGTTGGGAATTTGGACCGATCGTTATGGCGGCCGCATTGTTTTGTTCTGTCTGATGCTGAGCACGGTGCTGCCGATTTATCTGATGGAGTACGCCTCCCAATACTGGCATTTCCTGCTGATCGGTCTGTTCATCGGCTTGGCCGGCGGCAGTTTTTCGGTGGGTACGCCCTATGTGGCGCGCTGGTTCGACGCGCGGCATCAGGGGGGGGCGATGGGGGTGTTCGGGGCGGGCAACTCAGGCGCGGCGGTGAACAAATTCGTGGCGCCGGCCTTGATTGCGTTGGGCAGCTGGACGCTGGTGCCCCAGGTTTACGCCGGGGTGATGCTGGCCACGGCGCTGCTGTTCTGGTTTTGCAGCCATCACAATCCGGCGCATTTGAGCGGCGGCGGCCAGCGTTTCATCGATCAACTGAGGGTGATGCGCGACCCGAGGGTGTGGCGCTACTCGCAGTATTACTCGGTGGTGTTTGGCGGCTATGTGGGCTTGTCCTTGTGGCTGACCAAGTATTTTGTCGGCGAGTACGGCTTTGATATGAAAACCGCCGCTTTTCTCGCCGCCTGTTTTTCCTTGCCCGGCGGCGTATTGCGCGCGATCGGCGGCTGGATGTCGGACCGCTTCGGCGCGTATCGCACCACGTGGTGGGTGATGTGGGTGCTATGGGTTTGCTTCTTCATTCTGTCTTATCCGCAAACCGAGATGGTGGTGGCCACCGTCAAGGGGCCTTGGAGCTTGCATATCGGTCTGAACTCGGTGTTGTTCACTGCGATTTTGTTCATCGCCGGCGTGGCGATGGCCGTGGGTAAAGCATCGGTGTTCAAATTCATCGCTAACGATTTTCCAGACAACATCGGCGCGGTATCCGGCGTGGTGGGGCTGGCCGGCGGCTTGGCCGGTTTCGTGTTGCCGATTCTGTTCGGCGCGCTGGTGGACCTGGCCGGGGTGCATTCCAGCTGCTTCATGCTGCTGTACGGCGCGGTCTGCGTCAGCCTGGTCTGGATGCATTACTCGTTCAAGCCGGTGGCCGAGCAGCGTTTGCGCCTGGCGGCTGCCGCCAGCCGTTGAGTTTGAGTTGCATGGCGGCGCGTTTAAGCGCCGCCGTTAAAAGATTGTCAAATAGCGCCGGCCCGGCCATGACTCGGGCCGACGGGGAGGGTTGAGTCATGTCTTATGTCATCAAACGGTGGGAGCCAGAGAGCGCCGAGTTCTGGCAACAGGAAGGCCAGAGCATTGCGCGGCGCAATTTGTGGATTTCGATTCCGTGTCTGACGCTGGCTTTCGTCATTTCGGTATTGTGGAGCGTGGTAACGCTGAACCTGCCGAACGCGGGCTTTAATTACACCAAGGATCAGCTGTTTTTGCTGACGGCCTTGCCCGCGCTGTCCGGCGCGACCTTGCGCATTTTTTACTCCTTCATGCCGTCCATCGTCGGCGGGCGTAAATGGACGACCTTATCCACCGCCTCGCTGTTGATCCCGGCTGTATGGCTGGGCTTTGCGGTGCAGGATCCGACGACGTCTTATCCTGTGATGCTGGCGATCGCCTTGCTGTGCGGGCTGGGCAGCGGTAATTTCGCCAGTTCTATGGCTAATATCGCTTACTTTTTCCCCAAGGCGCAGAAGGGCGCGGCCAATGGTTTGAACGCCGGTTTCGGCAACCTCGGGGTGTCCTTGGCCCAGTTTGTGATTCCGCTGGTAGTGACTGGCGGCATGTTCGGCGCCTTTGGCGGCGATGCGCAGCATTATGTCAAGGACGGGGTGGAGAAGAGTCTGTGGCTGCAGAACGCCGGTTTCGTCTGGGTGCCCTTCATCGTCTTGGCGACGGCGGCTGCTTGGTTCGGCATGAACGATTTGGCTGACGCCAAGGCTTCGTTCACCGAGCAGGCGGTGATTTTCCGCCGTAAGCATAATTGGCTGATGTGTTGGCTGTACATTGGCACTTTCGGCAGCTTTATCGGTTTTGCCGGCGCCTTCGCTCTGTTGACCAAAACCCAGTTTCCTGAGGTGCCGGTGGCCAAGTTCGCTTTTATCGGCCCCTTGCTCGGCGCTCTGGTGCGTCCTATCGGCGGTGTGATTTCCGACAAGCTCGGCGGCGCGCGGGTGACGCTGTGGGTGTTCGCGGTGATGGCCTTGGCTGTGGCGGGTGTGTTGCATTTTCTACCGGCGCATGACGCGGCCGGTCAATTGAACGGCGGTAGCTTTGCCGGTTTCTTCTCCATGTTCCTGCTGCTGTTCACCATGGCCGGCGTGGGCAATGGTTCGACTTACCGGATGATTCCGACCATCTTCACTACGGGGCGGCTGCGTGCTGCGGCTGGCCGAGGCGAAGAGGCGCGCAAGCAGGCCGAGGCGGATGGGGTTAAGGAATCGGCCGCGGCGGGCGGTTTCATCAGCGCTATCGGCGCCTATGGCGGCTATTTCATTCCGCAAAGCTTTGGTGCGTCAATGAAGGCGACCGGCGGGGCGGAGCCGGCACTGCTGTGCTTCATCGTTTTTTATATTAGCTGCATGGTCTTGTGCTGGTGGTTCTATGCGCGCAAGAACGCTGAAGTGAGTTGCTGACAAGCCAAGGCAGTAAGCGAAACCGGCGGGGCGTCAAAACGATGTCTCGCCGGTTTGTCGTTTATCGGGTGGATGGGGATGGAGGCCGCTTGGTTTGCATTTGGGGGCGGGAACTTGGCCTTGCGGGATGCTCAGGGGAGTTTGACGATGTAGTTGGGGCCGCCTTCCCGCGCTTTCTGAAGGGCTTCGTTCAACCGGTCCAGCATGGGCTTGGGGGTGTTTTCACTGCCGCGTAGAGCGCTTAGCCCGACGCAGGCCGCCGCTTTGCGTTCTTCTCCCTGATACACGAAACTCAGCTGGCGCAGCGATTTGATGAGCCGGCGCGCCAGTTCGTTGGCTCCGCTGACCCCGGTATTGGGCAGCAGAATGATGAAGGCGTCATCTTCGCGCTGGGCAACGAGGTCGCTGTCTCGCGTGCTTTGAAGGCACAGGCTGCCTGCGAGGCGCAGCAAGTGGCGATGAGCCGAACCTTCATCAAGCTCCGGCATCGGTTCCGGCACGTTCATCAAACTGAGGATCAAGCCGGAGACGGCGCCGCCGTAGCGACGCGCGCGGCCGGTTTCGGCGTGGGCGGCGGACAGCAGACGGTGCATGCCGGCCACGCCGGTTAGTTTGTCGTCGTCGGTCAGTTTTTCTTCCGCGCGCAGGCTTTTCATCAGGCTGATCGAGCGCTCCACCAAATTGCGCTCAAAATCCAGCAACTGACTCATTACCTTGGTTTCCGTGCGGTCGCTGAAGCTGTAGATCAGCATGAGCGCGCCTTCCAGCTCCACTTCGCGCAGCGACATCTGAACCTCGAAGCAGCGCCCGCCGCTTGCTTGCAAGGTCAGCGAACGGTTGTAGATCATGCTGGTGCGGCGCAGTTCGCCGGCCAGCAGTTCGCCGTCGGCGGGGTCGGGCAGGAAGCGGGAGAAGGGTTGGCCGATCAGGTCGCCGTGCGGGGTGGCCAGCAGAATGGCGGCTAGCTGATTGGCGCTGACGATCTGGCCATCGGCGGGAAGCGCGATGATCAAGGCGCCTTGTACAGTGTCGATCAGCGATTGAAAGGCTTGCAGTATCGCCATAGGGCTCTCCGTAAGTCGCGTGAGGCCGGCGAGTTCGCTCCTGGCGTGGCCAGGCGCGTAGCAGTGAGGCCGCTGGTCTTAAATGCGGCTGACAAAAATGCCGGGCGCCGCCTTGCTTCGGCTCACCGTCTTGTCCGCGGCGCGCCTTGCCTTGGGCGTGAGGCTGATTTTTGTCCGCCGCTCTAAGTGTATTCCCTGAGTACAGATATTTCATGCTCAACTTGTTGGCTGGGACTTGGCTTGCTTATCTTTGCCGGGAAATGACCGCGCTTATCCTGGAAATCAGAATTAATTGCCTGCGTACGCTGGAAATTGCCATCAATCATGGTAAATTCGTGTTTGTACGCAAAATACACTAGCGAGAACCGTAGTC
Organism: Chromobacterium haemolyticum; assembly: GCF_009936155.1. Taxonomy (NCBI): domain Bacteria; kingdom Pseudomonadati; phylum Pseudomonadota; class Betaproteobacteria; order Neisseriales; family Chromobacteriaceae; genus Chromobacterium; species Chromobacterium haemolyticum. Next base: position 1,240,250 of record NZ_AP019312.1, read on the forward strand.
CGTCGCCACCCCTGACGCGGCTTTCGGTCCGCCCACACGGCGGTTTTCTCTCCCTTGCCCGGCTTGCCGGGTCCCTTCCGTTCGCTCCCGGGCTTCATGATCTGGCCTGGCGCGGGCTGCGCCTCGTCGGCGCAAAACAGCACCTTTGCCGCTGCGGCGATCGCGTTTGGGCGCGGGCGTCGATTTCGGCGATTCAAAAACAAATATTCGGACAAAGAAGCAGACTGCATTATGGCAAGATCACAATGGGGCTCGCGCCTCGGTTTCATCCTCGCCGCCGCCGGCTCGGCCATCGGGCTGGGGGCAATCTGGAAATTTCCCTATGTCGCCGCAACCAATGGCGGGGGCGCCTTCTTGTTTATTTACCTCGGCATCTGCCTGACGCTGGGCCTGGCGCTGATGCTGGCCGAAATGGCGTTGGGGCGCGCGTCCAAGGCTGGAGCCGTAGGCGCCTTCCGGCAGCTGGCCGGCGGCGGCTGGCCCATCATCGGCTATATGAGCGTTTTGGTGTGTTTCCTGATTCTGTCTTTCTATAGCGTGGTGGGTGGCTGGACCATCGCCTACATCGTCAAGGCGCTGGGGGGCGGCATTATGACGTCGGACGCCAAAACCCTGGGCGCCATTTTCAACGGCTTCATCAGCGACCCGCTGGAACCTATCGCCTACCATGCCGGCTTCGCCTTGTTGACTGTATGGGTGGTGGCCGGCGGTGTGCAGAAGGGCATCGAAAACCTGTCGAAGTTTTTGATGCCGGCCTTGTTTGTGTTGATGTTGGTGTTGATCGTCCGCGGCCTGACGCTGCCCGGCGCTTGGGACGGCGTGAAGTATTTCGTGGCCCCGGACTTTTCCAAGGTCAGCAGCGCCATGCTGGTGGACGCGCTTGGCCTGGCTTTCTTCTCGCTGTCGCTGGGCCTCGGCATCATGATCACCTACGGCTCTTATGTGAGCAAGGAATCTAATCTGCTGGGGTCTGCGTTGTGGGTGATCCTACTGACGGTGGCGACGTGCTTCCTCGCGGGTCTGATGGTGCTGCCGGCGGTTTTCGCTTTCGGTTTCGATCCGTCCGCTGGTCCGGGCCTGACCTTCATCACCATGCCGGCGGTGTTCGCCCATCTGCCGTTGGGCCAGCTGTTCGCGGTGATGTTCTTCTGCCTGCTGCTGCTGGCGGCGCTGACCTCCTCGGTGTCCCTGCTGGAGGTGGTGACCAGTTTCGCGATGGACGAGTTCGGCCTCAAGCGTGGCCAGGCGGCCTGGGTAATGACGCTGGGGATCTTCCTGCTGGGCATTCCGGCGTCCTTGTCCCTGGGGGTGTGGAGCGAATACCAGTTGTTCGGCATGGGCTTCTTCGATCTGCTGGACTACCTGACCTCCAAGCTGCTGATGCCGCTGGGTGAACTGCTGCTGGCCTTATTCGTTGGCTGGAAGGCTTGGCCGGTGGTGCGCCGCGAGCTGGCCGGCGACGGCGCCGGCCGCCGCATGCGGTTGATGCGCGGCTTCTGCATGGCGATGGCGCCGGCTTTGATCGGCTGGATCATGGTGGCCAGCCTGCGCGCGGCCTGATCGTCGTTTCCCCATAGCCCGCCGTCTTCCGCGGCGGGTTTTTCTTTGCACGCAGCTTGGTCCGCACGCTCGCCATGCCGGTGTTCTTGCCTTGCCCTGCCATTGCCTATAGTTAGAGCGGTTAGACCGCCGCGAAGGGACTTGCGCCCGGCGGTTTTTGATCCATGGCTTGTATACAGGATACCCGATGCACTTCCGTCTGAAACTGGTGCACAAGCTGGCCTTGCTGATTGCTCCGCTGGTGTTGCTCTTGTTGTGCGGGGCCTTGTGGTTTGCCTTTGCGCAATGGCGGACGGTCCAGGCTTTACAGCGGGATCAGGCACTGGCGGATAATGTGCAGAAAGTGGGGGAGCTGATTCACGCGCTGCAGATCGAGCGTGGGCTGAGCAACCGTTATCTGAACGAGCATAAGCCGATGCCGGCCGCCCTGCCGAGGCAAAAAGCGCTGGCCGACGCCTTGCTGGTCAGCTTGCGTCAGCAACCTGCCGACGAACTGTCGCGCAAGGCAGGCTTGTTTTTCTCCCAGCAGTTGCCAACAGTGGAGATGCTCTCTACTCTGCGCCGCGATGTGGCGCAGCGCCACATTTCGCCATTGCCGGCGTTTGAGCGTTACACCGAAGTCATCGAGCGGCTCTCCAAGGTCATCACGCTGTTCTACTCGCAAAGCGAGGACGTGCGCGCATTGGTGCAACAGTGGTCCGCCTTGCATTGCCAGACGGAGTACACCGGCCGCGCGCGCGGCTTGATCGGCGGGGTGTTGGCGGTGGGCAGTTTCAATATCAACGAATTCCGCCTGGTCAGCGGTATGGTGTCGCAGGAGGCGCTATGCCGCAGCCTGTACCGGCAGAGCGAGGGCGACGAGCGCTTGCTGGACCGGGCGCTGAACGCTAGCGGCGCGTACGAATCGCTGCGCGACGCGGTGCTGGCGCGTGGTCCGGGCGCGATGCAGAGCTTGTCGAGCGAGGAATGGTTCGAGGTGGCCAGCCGGCGCATAGACGCGCTGCAGGAAGTGCAGAACGCGGTGTTGGTCCGGATTCGAGACGCACTGGCGGCGCAGCAGTCCGCTGCGCGTTGGCAAAGCTGGCTGGCCTTGGCGGTATTGGCCGGGGTGCTGTTGCCCATCGCAGCCGCATTGCTGCTGGCGCGCAGCATTCTGCGGACCTTGGGCGCGGAGCCGGATGAAGTGGCGCACGGCATGCGCGAGCTGGCTGGCGGCCAGCTGGACTTCCGCCTGCGGCTGGCCTCGTCGGACGAGGACAGCCTGGCCGCGCACATCCGCCAGATGGGGAGAAAGCTGAGCGGGGTGATCGGTCAAGTGCAGCAGGACGCGGACGCGGTGGCCAACGCCGCGCTGCAATTGAACAGCGCCTCGCAGGGTTTGTCCGACAGCGCCTGCCGCACTTCCTCCGACATCGAGCAGACCAGCCACGCGGTGGACGAGATCGCCGGCCAGATGTTCGCGATGGCCCGCGACGCCAGCCTCAGCGGCGACGTGGCCAGCGAAGCCGCGCGCCAGGCGGAGGAGGGCAGGCGGGTCGTTGGCGAAACCATTGAGGCGATGCATGTGATCGCCCAGCGTACCGACATCATCGACGACATCGCTTATCAGACCAATTTGCTGGCGCTCAACGCCGCCATCGAAGCTGCGCGCGCCGGCGAGTTGGGCAAGGGCTTCGCCGTCGTGGCTGATGAAGTGCGCAAGCTGGCGAAGCGTAGCCAAGCTGCGGCCAAGGAAATCGGTCAAGTGGCGGCGGGCAGCGTGCGGCTGGCGGAGGAGGCGGGCAAAAGCCTGAGCGCCATCGTCGAGTCCAGCCAGCAAACCCGGCAACTGGTGCGGGACATTTCCAAGGAGGCTGTGGCCCAGGCGCAGCATGTGGGCGGTATCAATCAGGTGATGCAGGGCCTGAGCCAACTGTCTCAGGGCAACGCTGCCGCCAGCGAGCAATTGTCGGCGGCGGCGCAGGAAGTGTCGCAACGCGCCGGCAGCCTGCGTCGGCAGATGGCTTATTTCCGCCGCCCACACGACGGCTAGCGCACTTCGCGCATGTCGTCGCGCTGGATGCGCAGCCGCACCGGCGCGCCGTCGGCCAGCAAGTCCGCCGGATTGCGGTTCAGCCGGTCTACCTGCAGCAGCGCGCCGGCGCTTTCCACCTGATAGCGGACGATGTTACCCAGCAGCTGGCGTTGCTTCACCACTGCTGGTAAGCTGTCCGTTTCCGCGCTGTCGCCGGGCAACAGTTGAATGGACTCCGGGCGGATCGCCAGATGGCCCTGGATTTCCAGGCCGAACAGCGCCCGGCTGTCGCCGACGGACAGTAGATTGTAATTGCCCATGAAGCGGGCGACGAACTCGGTGGCCGGCTGGGTGTAGATGGTTTCGGCCGCGCCCTCCTGTTCCACTTTCCCCTGGTTCATCACGAAGATGCGGTCGGACAGGGTCAGGGCTTCCTCTTGGTCGTGGGTCACGAAAATAGTGGTTAGCCCCAGCCGGCGCTGAATGTCGCGGATCTGCTCGCGCAGATTCTTGCGGATGCGCGCATCCAATGCCGACAGCGGCTCGTCCAACAGCAGAATGCGCGGTTCCACCACCAGCGCGCGCGCCAAGGCCACCCGCTGGCGTTGGCCGCCGGAGAGCTGATGCGGATAGTGGTTCTCCTTGCCGGACAGCTCCACCAGCGCCAGCGCCTCCGCTACCTTGCTGCGGATGTCTGCGGCGGCGCGCTTCTGCATCTTCAGGCCGAAGGCGATGTTCTCGCCAGCGCTCATATTGGGAAATAGCGCATAGCTTTGAAACACCATGCCGATGCCGCGTTTTTGCGGCGCGCAGGCCGTGATGTCCTCGCCTTGCAGGCGGATGGCGCCGCCGCTGGGCGTTTCGAAGCCGGCGATCATCCGCAGCACCGTGGTCTTGCCGCAGCCGGACGGACCCAGGAAAGTGACGAACTCGCCGGCCTCCACCCTCATATTGAAGTCGTGCACCACCGTGTGCTGGCCGTAGCGTTTGTGCAGATTTTGGATATCCAGGTATGCCATTGTGGGGTTCTTTCTTATTCCGAGGCCGCGGCATCGCGCAGCGCGCGACGGTGACGGCCGGCCACCTGTAGCAGGCCCATGGCCGCCCAAGTGATCAAAAAGGCGATGATGGCCAGCGCTGCCGGCTCGTAAGCACGGTTGGCGCCGATCAATTGCAGATAAGGGCCGAAGGCCGGCCGCGCCAGCAAGCTGGCCATAGTGAACTCGCCGATGACGATGGCGAAGGTCAGAAACGCGCCGGACAACAGCGCGGACTGGATATTGGGGAAGATCACCCGCAGCAGAATCACTCGCCAGCCGCCGCCCAGGCTTTGCGCCGCCTCGGCCAGAGATCGCACATCGATGGCGGACAGGCCGGCGTCGATGGAGCGGTATAGATAGGGCAGGGCCAGCGTCACGTAGCTGCAGACCAGCAATAGATCCGTGCCGCGCTCGCTGCCGGTCAAGGGCAGCCAGGCATCGCTGCCGAACAGGCGCAGATAGCCGAACACGATGACGATGGCCGGAATCACCAGCGGCAACAGGGTGATGAACTCCACCAGCGGCCGCAGCCGCGGTAGCCGGAGTTGGATCCAGAACGCGGTGGGCGCCACCAGCAGGATGCCGGTGACGATGGTGAATAGGGCCATCAGCGCGGAATAGGCGAAGCTTTGCTGAAAGCCCGGATCCTGCAGCACCAGTTTGTAGGCTTCCAGGCTGTAACCCTCGCGCAGCATCTTCAGGCTGAATTCGAAGGTGGCCAACAGCGGCAGAAGGAAGTACAGGCCGCCGGCGACGACGGCGATCCAGGCGCTCAGACGCGACGATGGTTTGTGGGCTGGCTGGTGTTTCATGCCCGGCTCCTTTCCGCGCGGCCGCGCAGCCAGATATAGGCGGCGTTGGACAGGCCGGTGACCACGATCATGCCCAGCGCCAGCGCGTAGCCCAGGTTCTGATCGTGCAGCACGTCGCCGCGGATTTGCGCGTACAGCAGGATGGTGACGATGTTGAGCGAACTGCCGGTCAGCGCGTAGGCGGTGGCCACTGCGCCGAAGGCGTTGGCGAACAGCAGCAGCGCCGCGCCCAGGATGCTGGGCCACAGCACCGGCAACGCGATGCGGCTCCAGTAAGCAAAAGCGGAGCCGCCCAGGCTGTCGCAGGCTTCGCGCCATTCGGTTTTGAGGCCGTCGATGGCCGGGCTGACGATCAGCACCATCAGCGGAATCTGGAAGTAGAGATAAGTCAGCGTCAAGCCGCTGAAGCTGAGAATGCTGAAACCGCCAGCGTAGAGGTCGAAATCCAGGTAGCGGCGCAGCAGCACCGTCACCAGGCCCATGCGGCCCAGCGTGGCCAGGAAGGCGAAGGCCAGCGGCACGCCGGCGAAGTTGGACGCCACGCCGGAGAAGGTGGCCAGCGTCGGGCGGATCCAGCCCGGCAGCCGGCCGCGGATTACCGCGAGGGCCAGCAGCAGGCCGAAGACCGCGCCCAAGAGCGCAGAGGCGGCGCTGATCTGCAGGCTGATCTTGTAGGCGTCGAGAATCGCCGGTTCGAACAGCCGGGCGATATTGTTCAGCGTGAAATGGCCGTCGGCGTCCTGGAAAGCGCCCAATAGCAAGCGGGCGGTGGGCAGCAGCAGGAACAGCAGCGCAAAGAGGAAGAACGGCACCACGCCCAGCCAGGACAGCGAGACAAAGCCGCCGCCGGCGCGGCGCGGCGACGCTGGGCCGGCACGGCCGGCGAGGGAGTTGGAAGATGCGGACATGAGGGCGTGTTTCCAAAGAGAGCCCGCGCGCGGCGGAAGCGCCGCGCGCCAATCAGGGCGAAACGGCTTACTTGACGTTGCTGCCCACCACGCTGTCCCACTGCTTGGTGATCACCGCCTTGTACGCCTCTTGTTGTTCCAGCGTGGGGAACAAGGCTTTCTTATAGGCCGCGGCGTCCGGCATCCGGCTCAGCAAGTCCTGCGGGATTTTCTTGCGGGCGGCCAGATCGTTGAAGCGGGTGGGGTGGCAATAACCCTTGAGCCAAGCCAGTTGGCCTTCGTCGGAGAACAGGTATTCCTGCCACAGCTTGGCCGCGTTGGGGTGCGGCGCGTAGGCGCTGATGCCCTGGGCGTAAACGCCGGCCACCACGCCGCTCTTGGGCACCACCACCTCCACCTTGGGGTTGCCCTTCAGGGTGTCGCGGTCGGCCAGGGCGTTGTAGTCCCAGCGGATCACGATGGGCGTGCTGCCCTGGGCCAACGACGCGGCCTTGCCGATCACCGGCACGAAGTTGCCGCTCTTGTTCAATTGCGCGAAGAATTTGAGGCCGGCGTCGGCGGCCTTGGCCACATTGCCCTTGGACTGGGATAGGCCGGCGGCGAACACGCCTTGGATCGCCTGGTTGGCGGCGCGAGGGTCGCCGGCCAGCGCCACCGCGTTCTTGTATTCCGGCTTCAGCAGGTCGCTCCAGTCGGTCGGCGTTTTGGCGACTAGATCCTTGTTCACCTCGAAGGCCAGCACGCCGTAGTAATCGCCGTACCAATAGCCGTCTTTGTCCTTGACGCTGTCCGGAATGGTTTTCCAGTTGGACACTTTGTAGGGTTGAAGCAGGCCGGCGGCCTTGGCTTGCGGTCCGAAGGACAGGCCCACGTCGATCACGTCCGGCGCCTGCGGGCCCTTATTGCTCTTGTTGGCCTTGATCGCTTCCAGTTCGTCGGCGGAGCCGGCGTCCGGATTCAGTTCGTTCACCTTGATGCCGTACTTGGCCTTGAAGCCGGCGATCACGCCGCCGTAGCCGCACCAGTCATGGGGCAGAGCGATTACGTTCAGCTCGCCTTCCTTCTTGGCGGCCTGGATCAGCGCGTTCAGGTTATCGGCGAAAGCGGTGTTGGCCAGCAGGGCCAGAGCGCCCAGCACGGCGCAGCGCAACGGTTTGTTCATGGCATCCATCCCTTTGGACTAGGTCAAATAAAAGCGATGCTGATGGTATTCCGCGGAGATGACATTCCAGTTTACGTAGCATGGCAATTTGATTGCAGATTGGTGACGAATCAGAGCAGTGGCGGCCAGCGGCGCTTGCGCCAGTTAATTTCCTTGTCATTTTTTGTTGGTAAAAAGCCGGCGGAGACCTGATCGTTGGACTAGTCCTGATGCCTGAACCGAAACCGCTTTCCCAGGCCGCGCGCATCCGCGCCGCCTTATTGCAGCAAATCGAGGGCGGCTTGCTGCAGCCCGGCGGCCGCCTACCGTCGGAGCGCGCGCTGGCCGAGCTGTTCGCAACCACTCGCATCACCTTGAAGGAGGCGCTGGCGGTGTTGGAGGCCGAAGGGCGGGTGTATCGCGAAGAAAGGCGAGGTTGGTTTGTCGCCTTTCCGCGGCTGGAGTACGCGCCGCTCTACGGCAACCACTTCCAACGCATGGCCGACGCGCAGCAACGGACGGCGGAAACTCGGCTTTTAAGCGTGGAGACCGTGCTGGCTTCGCCCGAGCTGTGCCGGGCGTTGGAGGTGCCGCCCTTGAGCTCTTTGTGGAAGATCTGCCGTCAGCGCAGCCTGGACGGGCGAGTGGCGCTATACGTGGAGCACTTTCTACGGCCGGAGCGTTTTCCGGACATCCAGGGCCAGGACCTGAGCCAATCGTTGACCGGGCTGTATCGCCGTCGTTACGGCATCGAATACGCCGCCGCGGCTTTCGACATTCTGCCGGCGGCGGCCCAGGGGCGCGTGGCCCACGCGCTGATGCTGGCCGAGGGCGGCCCCATTTTGCTGGTTCGCCGTGTCAATCGCGATGCCGCCGGCGCTACTCTGGATTGCGATTACGAGTACTGGAGGCACGACGCGGTGCGTCTGCGCGTGGACAGTCCTGCCGCGGAGGCGGCGAATTGAGCTACCATCGCGGCATTGGACACTGTTTGCAGGAGACCACATGAGCCGCGTTTTAGTGTTGTATACCGGTGGCACCATCGGAATGACCGAAACCCCGGACGGCCTGGCGCCGTCGCCGGGCCTGTTGCCCGGGCTGTTGGAACGCTTTCGCCGTCCCGGCCTAGATTTCGACGTAGTCGAATTCGACGAGTTGATCGATTCCTCCGCCATCGAGCCGCGTCACTGGAACCGCATCATCGCCGCGTTGGCCGAGCGTTACGGCGACTACGACGGCTTCGTCGTCATCCACGGCACCGACACCATGGCCTATACCGCAGGCGTGCTGGCCTTCGCCCTGCGCGGCCTGGCCAAGCCGGTGGTGCTGACCGGCGCGCAGCTGCCTTTGCTGCATCCTCGCTCCGACGGCTGGAACAATGTGGCCGACGCGCTGGAAGCGGCCTGCCAGCCAGCGCTGCATGAAGTCGCCATCGCCTTCGACCGCCTGCTGCTGCGCGGCAGCCGCGCGCGCAAGCTGGACGTTGAGCATTTCGCCGGCTTCGGCTCGCCCAATGCGGAGCCGCTGGCCCGCTTCGCCATCCATCCTCATTGGAACAAGGCTGTCTGGTTGCCGGGGCAGGGAGAATTTCAGCCGAAGGCGCTGCGCGAGGATCTGAGCATCGCCTGCCTGTTCCTGAGTCCGGGCCAGGGCGCGGCGCTGGCCGGCCGCCTGATGGCGGACCCTGCCTTGGACGCCGCGGTGCTGATGAGCTACGGCAGCGGCAACGCGCCGGCAGATCCGGCGCTATTGAATGGCGTGAAGGCCTTGACCGCGCGGGGCGGCGCGGTGCTCAACATCACGCAGGCGCCGAGGGGGGCGGTGGAAGTGGGCGCTTACGCCGCCAGTCAGCCGCTGGCGCGCGCCGGCGCGGTGGCGGGGGCGGACCTGACGCCGGAGGCGGCGCTTGCCAAGTTGCACGTGTTGCTGTCCGCCGGTCTTAGTGGCCCGCAACTAGCTGCGCAACTGGCCAGGCCCCTGCGTGGCGAGATGAGCGCGCATTAAAACGCCGTTCACTACTCGGGCTGCTCATTTTTTGAGCGGCCTTTTTTTGTGTCGGTTTTTCAGGGCCTTGTCGCGCTTGTCCACAGCTCGCCCACATGGCTTTGCACCTTGGGTGTGGGCAAGCGGCAGGGCGACCGACGGCGGCCAGCTATGGCCGGAGCTGGTGTTTTCTTACCGCTATGTCATGAGGGGGCGTGCTGTTTTGCCTAAAAAATGAGCGGCCGAAAATGCGCTTGGCGGAACAAGGACTTGGCTGTCTTATCCACAATTGTCCCACATGGCTTTTCACGCTGGATGTGAGTAATCCCGTGATTTGCCTGTTTTTTGATCAATGCGGACAAATCCATTTCGCGGCAAGGGCTTAGCTTCCTTGTCCACAGTTGGCGCACAGGGCTGTCCCCTCTGCTTGTTGAGAACAGCTGCCCGGCTGTTGATAGCGCGGCAAGCGGCGTATAATTGACCGCTTTTCCGTATTTTGAAAGCAGCGGTATGTTCAAGGGCGCGACACGGCCGTTGAAGATCGCCATTGTTGGGCCGGAGTCTTGCGGCAAGACCACGTTGGCGCGCGCGCTGGCGGCCGCGTTGAATGCATCGGGCATTGCCGCCGCCTGGGCGCCGGAATACGCGCGCGACTATTTCGCCACGCGTCCGTATCGTTCCACGCCGGAGATTATTGAGGAAGTGGCGCGAGGACAGTTGGCGGCGGAACAGGCATTGGCCGCCGACGTCCAAGTCTTGTTGTGCGACACCACCGCATTGAATTGCAAGATCTGGAGCGAGGTGGCGCATGGGCGCTGCAGCCCGGGCTTGTTGGAGCTGTACCGGCCTGGCGATTACGCCTTGACTCTGCTGGCCGAGCCGGACATTCCTTGGGAGCCGGATCCGCTGCGCAGCCACCCGACTCAACGCGACTGGTTGTTCGGGCTCTACCGGCAGGCGCTGGAAGAGGCGGGCATTGACGCCACCAGGGTGAGCGGCGCGCACGAACAGCGCATGGCCCAGGCGCTAGCCGCGCTGGCCGCGATTTGGCCGGGTGAATTGCCTAAATTTTGACCGGCAAGAAGAAAGCGCTGGAAATTCAGCAAATTGCCGCAATTATCCACAACAGGCCCACAAGCTTGTCCTGCCATGGCGTGGATAGATGTCGGCAATAGATTAAAAAATAAGCGACAGTAAAAAGGCGTGAAAAATGAAGGCGCTGCGGTTCTTGTCCACAGCCCGCTCACAGCCCTGTCCCAATCGAGTGTGCAAAAATGAATGAAACCTTTGAATTGAGCGGCGAATACATCGCCTTGTGCGACCTGCTGAAAATCTGCAATGTTTGCGATTCCGGCGGCGCCGCCAAACATTTCATCGCCGAAGGCAATGTGCGGGTGGACGGTCAGGTGGAACTGCGCAAGACCTGCAAGATCCGCGCGGGTCAGCAGGTGAGCGGCGAGGGCTTTTCCATCCGCGTCGCGGCGCCATGAACGACGACGACTTCGACCCGCCGCCGGAGGCGCCAGAGCCCCCGCCGGATGACGCTTGCTGCGGCAGCGGCTGCGACCCGTGCATCTGGGACAGTTATAACGCGCTGATGACGGAATACCGCGCCAAACTGGCAGCCTGGGAACTGCGCGAAGCCGCGCGCCAGGCCGCCGCCAACGGACAATGAGCATGGCCAGCATCGATCTGCATTTCCATTCCCACGCTTCCGACGGCGCTTTGCCGCCGGAGCAGGTGATCGCGCGCGCCGCAGAGCGCGAAGCCACGCTAGTGGCGCTGACGGACCACGACTGCACCCACGGCTTGGCCGCGGCGCGGGCCGAGGCGGCGCGGCGGGGCCTGGCCTTCCTCAACGGCGTCGAGGTTTCGGTCACCTGGGGCAAGCACACCGTGCACATCGTCGGTCTGGGCATTGATCCGGAACAGGAGACGCTGGCCGCCGGCCTGCAATCCATCCGCGACGGCCGCGTCAACCGCGCGCGGCAGATGTCGGATGAACTGATCAAGGTGGGCATACAAGGCGCGTTCGAAGGCGCGATGGCGCTGTGCGACAACCCGGAAATGATAGGCCGCACCCATTTTGCCCGCTTCCTGGTCAATAGCGGGCAGGTCAAGGACGTGCGCACCGTGTTCCGTAAATTCCTGACCCCGGGCAAGCCCGGCTACGTGGCGCACGAATGGGCCAGCCTGGAGGACGCGGTGGGCTGGATCCGCGCCGGCGGCGGCGAGGCGGTGATCGCCCACCCTGGCCGCTACGATATGGGCCGTACCTTGATCGAGCGGCTGATCAACGACTTCAAGTTGGCCGGCGGCCGCGGCATCGAAGTGGCCAGCGGCAGCCATAGCCTGGACGATATGCACAAGTTCGCCTTGTTGGCGGCCCGTCACGAGCTGTACTCCAGCGCCGGCAGCGATTTCCACGCGCCTGGCGAGGGCGGCCGCGACGTCGGCCGCACCGACGACCTGCCGCCGATCTGCAAACCCATTTGGGACGCGCTGGCCGCGCGCATCATTCACCCGGAGACCCTCGCATGAGCTTGAGCACCAGCGCCTATCTCGCTACCAGCCTAGATGGTTTCATAGCGCGCGCAGACGGCGCGCTGGACTGGTTGGAGCAAGTGGCCTGTGAAGACGAGGACTACGGCTACGCCGACTTCATGGCGACAGTGGACGTATTGCTGATGGGAAGCGCCACCTTCCGCAAAGTACTGTCGTTTCCCGAGTGGCCCTATGTCGGCCTGCGCGTGGTCGTGGCCAGCCGTAGCCTGCAGCCGGCCGATATACCGGCGGCGCTGCGCTCGCAGGTGGAATTAAGCGCCGCGGCACCCCCACGCCTGCTGGCGGATCTACGGACTTCTGGCGCACGCCATGTCTATGTGGACGGTGGCCGGCTGGTGTCCGCTTTCCTGCGCGCCGGTCTGTTGGACCGGCTGATTCTCAACCGAGTGCCGGCGCTGTTGGGGGCCGGTATCCCGTTATTCAGCGGCCTGGATGGCGACATCAGGCTGCAACACCAGAGCACGCGGGCTTATGCCAGCGGCCTGTTGCAAAGCAGCTATTTGATCAATCGCGCGGCGGAAGCCGCAGAGCAGCTCTGAGGCGAACGCGCCATGGCACAGTTTTTCATGATCCACCCGGATAACCCGCAAGCACGGCTGGTGCGCGAAGCGGTGAAGATCCTGCGCGAGGGCGGGGTGGTGGTTTATCCCACCGACTCCTGTTACGCGCTGGGCTGTATGTTGGGCGACAAGCCCGCGATGGAACGCATTCTGGATATCCGCCAGCTGGACCTGCGCCATCATCTGACCCTGGTCTGCCACAATCTGTCCGAACTGGCCAATTACGCCAAGGTGGACAACAGCCAGTTCCGCATGCTGAAAGCCGCCACTCCCGGCAGCTATACCTTCATTCTGCAAGCCACTCGCGAAGTGCCGCGTCGCACCCTGCACCCCAAGCGCTCCACCATTGGGCTGCGTGTGCCGGATCACAAAGTGGCGCTGGCCTTGCTGGAGGAGCTGGGCGAGCCGATTTTGTCCTGTACCCTGATGCTGCCCGGCGACGGGGAGCCGTTGACCGACCCGTATGAAATCCGCGAGCGGCTGGAGCACGCGGTGGATGCGGTGATAGACGGCGGCTGGTGCGGCACCGAGCCCACTACCGTGATCGATATGACCGAGGGCGTGGAACTGCTGCGCCGCGGCAAGGGTGATCCGGCGCTGTTCGGTCTATAAGCGCCGCCTTTGCCTCACTACACTGTTTTCAACCCACAAGAGACATCATGGGCGATATTAATCTGATCCAGAAAATCACAATTTACGCGCTGCCGGTGTTGTTCGCCATCACGCTGCACGAGGCCGCCCACGCCTATGCCGCGCGCCGTTTCGGCGACAGCACCGCCTATATGATGGGGCGGATGACGCTGAATCCGCTCAAGCATATCGACCCGATCGGCACCGTGCTGCTGCCCTTGCTGTCCGTGACGCTGGGTGGCTTCATCTTCGGCTGGGCCAAGCCGGTGCCGGTCAACTTCGGCGCTTTGCGCAAGCCGCGCGAACATGGCCGGCTGGTGGCCGCCGCCGGGCCCGCCGCCAACCTGCTGATGACCCTGCTGTGGGTGTTGTTGTTCAAGCTGGCCATCGGCATGGATACCAGCTATAGCGAACCGCTGGCGCTGATGAGTCAGGCCGGCATTGGCATCAATATCTCGCTGATGCTGCTCAACCTGCTGCCCATCTTGCCGCTGGACGGCGGCCGCATCGTGGAAAGCTTTCTGCCTCCAGGCATGGCCTGGAAGTACTCCAAGCTGGAGCCTTACGGCATGTGGGTGCTGCTGGCCTTGATCGCCACCGGCCTGCTGACCACCATTTTGCGGCCGTTCTACGGTTTGATGTACGGGCTGGTGCGCGCCTTGATTTAAAGCGCCCGGTTCACACTAATCCTGACGCGCCGGAATTCGTTTCCGGCGCTGTTGCGCTTATTACCCGAAACGGAATTCATATATGTTCGCCAACCGCATTCTTTCCGGCATGCGCCCCACCGGCAGCCTGCACCTTGGTCATTACCACGGCGTGATCAAGAACTGGGTGCAGCTGCAAAGCACCCACGATTGCTACTTCATGGTGGCGGACTGGCACGCGCTGACGACCAATTACGACGACGTCTCCATCATCGGCAAGAGCGTGTGGGACATGGTGATAGATTGGCTGGCCGCCGGCGTGGACCCGGAGCAGGCTACTGTTTTCATCCAGTCCAAAGTGCCGCAGCACGCGGAACTGCACCTGGCGCTGTCCATGGTGACCCCGCTGTCCTGGCTGGAGCGCGTGCCCACCTACAAGGACCAGATCGAAAAACTGTCCACCAAGGACCTGGGCACCTACGGCTTTCTCGGCTACCCGTTGCTGCAGGCTGCCGACATCCTGATCTACAAGGCCGGCCTGGTGCCGGTGGGCGAAGACCAGGTGCCGCACATCGAACTGACCCGCGAAGTGGCGCGCCGCTTCAACAACCTGTTTGGCCGCGAGCCCAACTTCGAAGAGTTGGCCCGCGCCGCGGTGAAGAAGATAGGCAAGGGCGGCAAGGAGTTCGACCGCCTGCGCACCGCCTATCTGCAAGACGGCAATGCCGAGGCGCTGGCCGGCGCGCGCGAGATCCTGGCCGCCAGCCAGAACCTGGGCGCTGCCGATCGCGAGCGGCTGTTCGGCTGGCTGGAGAACAAGGGCAAGAGCATTCTGGCCGAATGCGAGGCGATGCTGACCGAGGCGTCCAAGATGCCGGGTCTGGACGGCCAGAAGATGTCCAAGTCCTACGGCAACACCATCACCATGCGCGAAGACCCGGCCACCGTTACCAAAAAAGTGCGGGCGATGCCGACCGATCCGGCCCGCGTGCGCCGCACCGATCCGGGCAGCCCGGACAAATGCCCGGTATGGCAGCTGCACCAGGTGTACAGCGACGCCGATACCCGCGAATGGGTGAAGCAGGGCTGTACCAGCGCCGGCATTGGTTGCCTGGACTGCAAGCAACCGGTGATAGACGGCGTACTCCGCGAACAGCAGCCGATGTTTGAACGCGCTGAGAAGTATTTGAGCAACCCCAAGCTAGTCAAGGAAGTGGTGGCCGCCGGCAACGCCAAGGCCGAGCAAGTGGCGCGCGCCACCATGCAGGACGTCAAGGAAGCGATGGGGCTGGGCTACTGAGCGCCTTCGTCTGGATGGATGCGAAACGCCCGGCTTGCCGGGCGTTTTTCTTGGCATGGCGGACGCCGGCGGCGCGGACCACGCTGTCTTGACTTATCCATCCGCCTCGCCAACAATCCCCGCGTGCCGTCGCAATCTCGGCACAAGTGGGTTTGACAGCTCCAAACTTATCGGCAGACTGCCGCCACCGCGCGGCATTGTCTGTGTCGGCGCACGCGTACATGGCAGGCGCTGGCAGGGAGCTCCTCGTGGGCTACCGGTTCCGATATGCCGGTCTGTCAACCCTGTCAGGCGCCTGCCGCTCCCGTTTGACAGCGGGAAGCAGGCTTAACCCATATCGGAGACCTCATCATGATTGATTCGAATCGCGTTCCGCGAACCTTGTTTTCCCTTGACCCTGACAGTCTGAAAGCCGGCTACCGCCGCGCCTAAGCGCTGACTCCTGGCTGCGCCTGCCCGGCCTGTATGTCGCCGCGCCGCATGGCAAGACGGTGGCGGTGCCTTGGTTGGGATGCGCGGGCGTCTCAATAGCGCGCTGGCCTGGCGTGGCAGGCGGCGGGGATTCCGCCGCGGGAAAGCTTGAGCCGTCGTTTGGCGACAAACGGCGGCTTTTTGCATCGGTTCGGCAGCACGGCTTAGGACGATGCACAGCGGAGCGTAACTGCTTCCTAGACAAAAGCCTGACACACATCCACCCAGTCGGCCTGGGTGATGTGGTGCAGCTGCTGCGGCGACAAGCGCACCGCACTGTGGACGGCGCCGGCGGCCGGCAGCACTTCGTCGTAGGCCTGCAAGGATACGTCCAGATAGATGGGCAGCTCGGTGGCGAGGCCGAACGGGCAGACGCCGCCCACCGGATGGCCGGTGATGGCCTCCACCTCGTCCGGCGGCAGCATCTTGCCCTTGCCGAAGGCGTCCTTGAATTTGCGGTTGTCGATGCGGGCGTCGCCGCGGGCGACCAGGATCACATCGCGGCCGTCGTTCAGGCGGAAGGCCAGCGTCTTGGCGATGCGGCCGGGCTCCACGTCGTGGGCGGCGGCGGCCTCCGCCACGGTGGCGGTGCTGACTTCCAGCTCTATGATGGGGATGTCCAGCTGACGGGCGGCGAAAAACGCCTGGACGGACGCTAAGCTCATGGTGGCCTCAAAGCGAAAGGGTGGAGCGTTTAATTATTCCGCCCCATCCTTCGCTTGTGAAGCGTTTTTACTTCAGTTTTGCCGGGTGATGTCGCTCAGCTTATCGGCAATATCCTGCGAGGTGGCAGCCTGTTCTTCCGAGGCGTTGGCGATTTCCACCACGAAATTGCGCATGGTGTTGATCTCGCCAACGATGGTGTGTAGTGCGGCTTCGGCCCGTTGGAAGTCGCTTTCGGTTGTTTGCACCTGGTCGCGCCCCAGTTCAATGGCGCGGACGTTTTGCTGCACTTCTCCCTGGATCGCACGGATCATGTCTCCGATTTCCTGGGTGGCCTTGGTGGTGCGCTCGGCCAGTTTGCGCACTTCATCCGCCACCACGGCGAAGCCGCGTCCCATCTCGCCGGCTCGCGCCGCCTCGATCGCCGCGTTCAAGGCCAAGAGATTGGTCTGATCCGCAATGTCTTTGATCACGTTGACGATCTGGCCGATGGTTTCCGAGCGTTTGCCCAGCGACATCAGGCTGTCGGCGGTTTGGCGAACCATATTGCCCACTTGCTGCATGCTCTGGCTGGTGTCGTTGACGATGGCCACGCTTTTTTTGGCCTCGCCCAGCATGAGGTCCGCGGATTCGGAAGCCGATGACGTCTGCACCGCGACGTTTTCTATCGTGGCGCTCATCGCTTGCATATTATCGGAGAGCTCGTTGACGCGCGCCTCCAGGAATTCGCGGCGCTGGTTGCCATGGTCCTGCAATTCTTGGGCGCGGATTTCGGCGGACACGTCCTGGAAGCTGGCCATGAAGCAGAGCAGTTGGTCGGGATGGGCAGAGTCCCAGATTGGGAATACCTTGGTCTTGAACATCACCTCGCCCACCGGAATCATCGCGATGTGCTGGTCTATCTTGCGGCTGGCCAGGTCGGCCAGGATGCGGCGGTTGTGCTCCGGATTTTGGTGGAACTGATGAATGCTGTGGCCATGAGCGTGATTGACGTCGACCCCGGCTCGGAATTTCTGGTTCATCATTTCCCGGTGTCGGCCCAGGATGTCGCGCGCGGTCTTGTTCATGTAGAAGATCACGTTGTCGCGGCTGGTGTCGCACAGCATGATCAGATTATCGGCGTGGTCCAGCACGCTTTCCAACTGGCGCACCTGCCGCGCCGTGTCCGCGGTTTTGTCCACCGCTTTCATGAAGCCGAACATCCTCATCTCCCGCCTGCAAACCTGTTGGAAGGCTGCTGCGCGTTCGCGATACGACGTAGAAAACCGCTTCAGAATGCAGATGTACCCCAGGTACGTTCCGCTTCTTCAGCCGTTTTCGTCTCGTCTCGTTCTAGCCCGCGAGCCTTCGAGCAGGTTCTACGTGTTTTTACTCAAGAAACCGCTGCTTGTGGTTTGGCTTAGATGGGAGGGGAATGCAAGACTTTTTTGATTTAAATCAAATGCAAGTCTTGGATTTTAAACGGCTTATTTATTCTCCCAGAGGCAGTAGCAGGGTCTCCTTGACCTCTTCCATCACCACGTAGCTTTTGGACTCCTTGGCAGACGGCAGTTGTAGCAGGATGTCGCCCAGCAGCTTGCGGTACATCGACATGTCCGGAATGCGCGCTTTGATCAGGTAGTCGAATTCGCCGGACACCAGGTGGCATTCCAGAATTTCCGGGATACGCATGATTTCGCGACGGAAGGCGTCGAAAATATTGCCGGATTTGGCCTCCAGTTTGATCTCCACGAAGACCAACAGCGCCGCGCCCATCGCATGCGGATTGAGGCGGGCGTAATAGCCTTCGATGATGCCGTCGCGTTCCATTCGACGAACTCGTTCGGTGCACGGCGTGGTGGAAAGTCCCACCTTTTCAGAGAGTTCCGTCATCGAGATGCGGCCGTTTTTCTGCAGCAGGCGCAGGATTTTCAGATCGGTTTTATCCAGTGCCTTATCGCCGCTTGCGCTTTTCTTCATGTTTTCACTGTGTATATAAAATTTTGCAGTTTAAAAATCTGTAGTCTGACGATACTTTGGTGAAAAAACCCAGTGTTTCATTAATATACTACGCAAAATCACTATAGACATGTAGTGCTGCAAACGGAGAGAGAAAATGAAGGTGATCGTGCTGGGCGGCGGTGTGTTGGGCGTGTCCACGGCTTGGTATCTGGCCAAGGCGGGCTGCGAGGTGACGGTGCTGGAGCGTCAGGAGGGCGTGGCGCTGGAAACCAGTTTTGGCAACGCCGGCCAGATTTCCCCCGGATACTCCACGCCCTGGGCCGCGCCGGGCATTCCGCTGAAGGCGGCCAAGTGGCTGTTCCAGCGCCATGCGCCGTTGGCGGTGAAGCCGGACGGCAGCTTGTATCAGCTGCAATGGATCGCCAAGATGCTGGCCAATTGCAATGAAGACGCTTACGCGGTCAACAAGAGCCGGATGATGCGTCTGGCCGAATACAGCCGCGACAAAATGAAAGAGCTGCGCGCAGAAACCGGGATCGGCTACGAAGCGCGCCAGGGCGGCACGCTGCAGCTGTTCCGCAGCCAGGCTCAAGTGGACGGCGTCAGCAAGGATATCGCCGTGCTCAAGGAGTGCGGCGTGGACTTCAAAGTATTGGACCGGGACGGCTGCGCGGAGGTGGAACCGGCGCTGGCCAGCGTCAAGCACAAGCTGACGGGCGGCCTGCAACTGCCCAATGACGAAACCGGCGACTGCAATCTGTTCACCGCGCGCCTGGCCGAGATGGCGCGCGCCAAGGGCGTGGAATTCCGCTTCGGCGTGACTGTGGACGGCATTGAGAGCGACGGCAAGCGCATTACCGGCATCCGTGTCGGCGACGATTTGCTGACCGCGGATCACTACGTGGTGGCGATGGGCAGCTTCTCCCGCGACATGGTCAAATCGCTGGGCATCGACATTCCGGTCTACCCGGTCAAGGGCTATTCGCTGACGGTGCCGATCACCAACCCGGCCGGCGCGCCGGTGTCCACGGTGCTGGACGAAACCTACAAGGTGGCGATCACCCGCTTCGATGATCGCATCCGCGTCGGCGGCATGGCCGAGCTGTCCGGCTACGATTTGTCGCTGAACCCGCGCCGTCGCGAAACGCTGGAAATGGTAGTGGGCGATTTGTACCCGAATGGCGGCGACATCCCGGCCGCCAGCTTCTGGACCGGCCTGCGTCCGATGACGCCGGACGGCACTCCCATCGTGGGAGGCACTCGCTTCGCCAATCTGTCGCTGAACACCGGCCACGGCACCCTGGGTTGGACCATGGGGGCCGGCTCCGGCAAGGTGCTGGCCGACATTATCACCGGCGCCAAGCCGGAGATCAGCCTGGACGGCCTGTCCATGCAGCGCTACGCCAAACAGGGCGAAACCCTGGTGGTGCCGGCGGCTCGTCCGGCCGTGGCGGGCGCTTGAGCATGCGGCCGCTGATCGCCGCCATTCGCACCCAATACCTGCGCGACAACTACCTGCTGGCCAAGCGTCAGCATGGCGGGCGGGTATTGGCGGTGCTGAAGGCCAATGGCTACGGCCACGACGCGGCGCGTTGCGCCCAGGCGCTGGCCGATGTCGCCGACGGTTTCGCCGTCGCCTGTCTGGAGGAAGCGTTGCAACTGCGCGCCGCCGGCGTGAGCGCGCCCATTCTGCTGTTGGAGGGCGTGTTCGAGGCGGCCGAGCTGGCAGAGGTCGAGCGCCACCGGCTGTGGCTGGTGGTGCAGAGCGAAGAGCAACTGCGCATGTTGGAAGAAGCGCAGCCGGCCGCGCCGTTCCGAGTCTGGCTAATGCTGGACAGCGGCATGCATCGCGAGGGCTTCCTGCCGCAGCATTACCGCGCGGCCTGGGAACGGCTGCAGGCCAGCGGCAAGGCGGAGAGCATCGTCAAGATGACCCATTTCGCCCGCGCCGACGAGCCGACGGTGCCGATGACGCTGGCGCAAATCGAAACCTTCGACGCCGCCACCGCGGGCTTGCCGGGGGAGGAGAGCGTGGCCAATTCCGCCGGCATCCTGTGCCATCCGCGGTCGCGTCGCGACTGGGGGCGCGCCGGCATCCTGCTCTACGGCGCCAGCCCTTTGCCGGCGGGTTTTCCGCAAGGCGATGCGCTGAAACCGGTGATGCGGCTGAGCAGCCGGATCTTCGGCGTGCGCGAACTGGCCGCCGGCGAGCCTATCGGCTACGGCAACAACTTTGTCACCGATCGGCCTACTCGGGTGGGCCTGATCGCCGGGGGCTACGCCGACGGTTATCCGCGGCTGGCGTCCAGCGGCAGCCCGGTGGCGGTGGACGGCCGCCGTTCGCGCATCATCGGCAGAGTGTCAATGGACATGATCACCGTGGATTTGAGCGACTTGCCCGCCGCGGGCATTGGCAGCGAGGTGGAGTTGTGGGGGGATACGGTATCGGTCAACGAGGTGGCCGCCGCCGCCGGCAGCATTGCCTATGAATTGCTGTGCAATATCAAGCGCGCCCACTTTGTGTTCGAATAAGTTTTTTCTGATCTTCTGAAAGATATTTCATAATCAAACGACTAAGAGGAAAGCCCGGCCACTGGCCGGGTTTTTTTATTTATATTGCATTTTGTGTTGCGCTGATGCCGCAAGGCTGGCATCAAGGCTGGGTAATAGTGTCATTATTTGATAATTATTCTCATTAGTCTGGACGCGTCATGGAATTTCTGTTTTCCTTTATTTAAAAATAGTTACGAATCCGATGATGATTAAATATAAAAACCCATCTCCAGCCCAGTTCTGGCGGATGGCGGGGATCGTTTGTTGGGGCATGACGGCGCAGGCCGCGGAAGTGCCCGGCATGTCTGGCAGCATGCATCAGCAAATGGAAAACGATTCGCGGCGCCTGTTGCAGGACAACAGCCGCCGCTTCGACGCCATCATCCAGCAACATCGGCTGCGGCAAATGCAGCCGGACAGCAATATGATGCGGCGGCCGCAAGCCGCGGACATGAGCGAGCTGGATTGCCTGCGCGTCAAGGGCGTGCGTCTGGCCGGCATCAAGCTGCTGAGCCGTAAGGAAGTGGCTTCTCTGGGCGAACTGGCCAGCGATTGCCTGAACAACGAGGAGCTGAACCGCTATAGCCGCGCCTTGACCCAGCTCTATCTGAAGAAGGGCTATATCGCCGCGCGCGTGGCGGCCGAAGGGCCGGACGAGCAGGGCGTGCTGACCTTGCGCGTGCATGAAGGCAGGGTGGAGAAAATCGTCAGCGACGATAGTCGCAGCAACCCGGCCACCTTGTTTCCCGGCGTGGTCGGCCGGCCGCTGAACATCCACGACGCCGACCAGGGGCTGGACCAGGCCAACCGGCTGCCGTCCAGCAAGGCGACGCTGGATATCTTGCCCGGCGAAACCGTCGGCGGTTCCATCCTCAGTTTGCGCAACAACAAGGATGCGCCCTGGCGCTTGAGCTTCAACGCCGACAACACTGGCCGCGACAGCACGGGCCGGGTTCAGGCTGGCCTGGGTCTGTCCTGGGACAGCCCGCTGGGTTTGTCCGACTTCGTCAGCGTGTCGGCGCAGCGCACCAGCAACGACAACGCGGTGCGGCATAGCCGCAGCGAATCGCTGTTTTACTCTCTGCCCTATGGCTATTGGACTTTCAGCGCCTTCGCCAGCCGCGCAGATTATCTGAACCCGCTGCAATTGCAGTACAGCGCGGTGAATTTGTCCGGCCGCACCGCGCAGAGCGGCCTGCGAGTGGACCGGGTACTGAGCCGAAGCCAGGACCAGACCACCTCGCTGATGGCGCAACTGACGCACAAGCGGGTGCGCAATTACTTTCTCGACAGCGAGATCGAGATCACCAGCCCCACGCTGAGCGTGGCCGAGCTGGGTTTGTCTCGCTTGCAATTACTCAGCGGCGGCGTGTTGATCGCCGACGCCGGCGTGCAGCGCGGCACGCGCTGGCTGGGCGCCAGCGCGTCGGACCCGCGTGCGCCGGACGGCCCCAATCCGCAGTTCACCAAGTGGAAGGCTTCGCTGAATTGGTTTCAAAGCCTGGGTCTGCCCGGCGGGCCTTATCAGCTCAACAGCGCGCTAACGGGGCAGACCAGCCGTGACTATCTGCCCGGCGTCGAGCAGATGGATGTGTCCGACGCCAGTGCGGTGCGCGGTTTCCGCCGCAATACCCTGGCCGGAGAAACCGGCTGGTCTTGGCGCAACACCTTGTCGCGTCGTTTCGAGGCGGCCGGCGTCGGCGTGACGCCGCGGATTGGTCTGGACGGAGGCCGGGTGCTGCCGCATCGCTCGGTTCAGCAGTGGCAAAGCATTGCCGGGGCCAGCCTGGGTCTGGCCTTCAGCTATCGCAAGGCCAGTCTGGATCTGGAATACAGCCGGCCCTTGTACAAGCCCGCGGGTTGGCAGCAGGAAGGCCATCAGCTGTTCGCCAGGTTTGCATTGTCCTGGTGATGCTTTTGGTATTTATTTTTCGACATGGAAATTTTTTGAAAGAATTTAACCGCGAAAGCGACTAAGCGATATTGGCAGTATTTCATTTGAATTGATTTAAAAAGAGACGTAGATTCGAAATCAAACGCATGTTTCATTGGATGGGCCCGGCTGGCAGGCCGGCTCAGCCCGCGGAACATGGGTTGTCTGGAAAGACGGTTTTGGACCGAATCTGCTTGTTCTCTGAATGAACGGGACTCAAATCATGAAGAAAAAAATAAATTTCGGCTTATCGGTAACGGGGAAAGTCGCCGCGGCGCTGACACTGGCGTTTTGGGCGGTGGAGGCCGCGATGGCGGCCGGCATCGTCGCCGGGGGCAACGGCGCGCAGCCGCAAGTGAGCAACGCTGCCAACGGCGCGGCGGTGGTCAATATCGTGGCGCCCAGCGCCGCGGGTCTGTCGCATAACCAGTACCAGGATTTCAACGTCGGCAAACCGGGCGCGGTGTTCAACAACTCCGCCGTTGGCGGGCAGTCGCAATTGGCCGGCCAGCTGGGCGCCAACGCGCTGCTGGGCGGACGCGAAGCCAGCGTGATCTTGAACGAGGTGATCAGCCGTAATCCGTCCTTGCTGTTGGGCAAGCAGGAAGTGTTCGGCAAGGCCGCCGACTATGTGCTGGCCAACCCCAACGGCATCACGTGCAGCGGCTGCGGTTTTATCAACACCCCGCGCGCATCTCTGCTGGTGGGCAACGCCAATATCGAGAACGGGGCCATCGCCTCCCTGCAGGCGGCGATGAACGGCAACGCGCTCACCGTTAACGGCGCCGGTCTGAGCGGCGTCAATGTGTTGGATTTGATCGCGCCGCGCATTGATGTGCGCGGCAATGTGGCCGCGCGCGAGCAGCTTAATGTCCGCGCCGGCTTCAACTTGGTGGATTACCAAGGCAAGGACGCCAAGGTGCTGCGCAGCGACAAGGCGCCTGAGGGCGTGGGCTCGCTGGATAGTGTGTTTCTGGGGGCGATGCAGGCCGGCCGCATCAACATCATCAGCACCGCGGACGGCGCGGGCGTCAATGTGGGCGGTAGCCTGAACGGCGCGCAAGAAGTGTCGGTGGAGGCGCGCCAGGGCAAACTGGCGCTGGAAGGCGCGCAGATCCGCGCCAGCGAAGGCAAGGTGGCTTTGGCCGCGCGGCAAATAGACAGCCGTGGGCGGGCGGAAACCTCCACCGCTCAAGACAGCGGCCACGACGAGAGCTGGTTCATCTGGAAAACCGGCGAGACCAATACCGCCAGCAATAGCAGCGACACCCGCATCAAGCGCAGCGTCATCAGCGCGCGCGACGATGTGACACTTAGCGCCGGCGACGCGGCGACCTTGGCCGCCACCGACATCAGCGGCCGCAATGTGGCGCTTAGCGGCAAGGATCTGACGCTGGATAGCCAAGTAGCGGAAAGCGCGTCCAGCAGCAGCAATCACGCCTGGAAAAATTCTTGGGCGTACAACCGCGACCAGAGTGAAACCAGTCAGCGTCAGGAAGGCGTGCGCATTCGCGCCGAGCAGGATGCCACGCTGATCGCGGCGGCGCCGGCGGCGGACAATCAGGCGGCGGACGGCGCGCAGCCGCGCGGCCAGATCGCCATTCGCGGCGGCAGCGTCAGCGCTGGCCAGGACATCCGTTTGCAGGCCGACGGCGGCGTGAAGCTGAGCGGGGTGACGGAAACCGACACCCGTAGCGACCGGGGCAACCGCAAGAACGACGGCGCCAGCCTGGAAACAGGTTCCTGGGACAACGCGTCCACCGAACAGCGTCTGGCGCAAAGCCAGCTGCGCGCCGGGCGTGATCTGGATATCCGCGCCCGCGGCGATATTGACGCCAAGGCGACCAAGCTGGCCGCCGGCCGCGACGCCTCCCTTGACGCGGGCGGCGCGCTCGGCCTGGGCGTGCAGCAGACGACAAACCAGAATAGCCAGCGCAACGACCAGGTTTACTGGGGCGGCATCGGCGGCGGGGGCAACCGCGACAACGGCAAGACCGATACCGTCAACACCGGCAGCGATCTGACCGCTGGCGGCAAGCTGACGCTGCGCGGCGACAGCGTGGCCATTGCCGGCAGCCGCGCCCGCGGCGAGCAGAATGCGGTGGCGGTGAGCCGCAACGGCGACATCAGTATTGATAGCGTGGTCGATCAATCGCAAACCCGTACCGATCAGCGCAGCGGCACCGCTTTCAACATCACCAAGAGCAGCAGCAAGGGCAATGCCAGCCAACAGCAAGCGGTCAACGCCGAGCTGAAGTCCGACACCAATCTGACCATCCAGTCCGCCAAGGACGTGGCGATCAGCGGCAGCCAGGTGCGAGCCGGCGGCGAATTGAACGTAACCGCCAACGGCGACATCAAGGTGGCGGCGTCGCAGACCCGCGACACGGTCGAGAGCAAGGATACCGAGCTGGCCTTGCGCGGCGTTGGCGAGGTCACCGGGGACAAGCAGTACCGCGGCGGCGTGCGCATCGAGCACAGTAGCAGCAGCGTGGACCGCGACGCGACCCAGAACCAGGCGGCGACGCTGTCCGGCGACAAGGTGGCGCTCAACGCCCAGGGCGATCTGACGGTGACCGGCTCCAAGCTGAACGCCGGCGCCGGCGGCGCGGCCCTCAGCGGTCAGAACGTCAGCCTGAACGCGGCGCAGGACACCGTGAAGGAAAGCAAGAGCAGCAGCGTCACCGGCGGCGGCATCTATATCGACGCCGGCCTGGACAAGACCGGCGTGGCGCTGGGCGTGGACCAGAAGAACAGCCGTAGCCAGTCCGAGAGCAGTACCGCCCAGGTCAGCGCCATCAGCTCCAAGGGGGGTGTCAGCATCGTAGCCGGAAACGGCGACGGCGAAATCCGCAATCAGGGCACCCAGGTCAAGGCTGACGGCGACATCAAGCTGGCCGGCGGCCGCATTGACAACCAGGCGGCCAACAGCACCCAGAAAACCACTACCGACAGCAGCCACTGGGGCGTGGAAGTGGGCGTCAACGCCGATTACGGCGGCGTGACCCGTCCGTTGGTGGCGGCTGGTGAAAAAGTAGCCAAGGGCGATGTGATCGGAGCGGCCGGCGCCGCAGGCGATTTGGGCGCGGCCAATCTGGGCGTGGATCTTGGCGTTAAGGCCGGCGTGGGCACTGAGACCCGCCAGTCCAGCACCGCGCAGGCCAGCAGCCTGAATGGCGGCAACATCAAGGTGGACGCCAAGGCCGGGCTCACTGACCAGGGGACCCAGTACCAGGCCGGCAACACGGTAGAGATCAAGGCGGATAGCCATCAGTTCACCGCCGCGGCCAATACCCAGAGCCAGAGCGGCAGCAAGACCGAGGCGGATGTGGGCGTGCGCGTCTACACCACCACCGGCGAGGACGTGAACGTCAAGGCGGCAGGAAGCGGCAGCACGGTGACCAGCGCTTCGTCCAGCTCCACCGCGGTGACCGGCGGCATCCGCGCCGGCAACGGCGTCAAGGTGGAGGTGGACAACAACGCTGCTTATCAGGGCGTAGCCATCGCCGGCGGCAAGGGCGCGGCCAGCGTCAACGCAGGCGGCGACCTGAGCTTCACCCAGGCGAACAACACCAGTAGCAGCGAGCAGCGCACCGTGGGCGGCAAGGCCAACCTGGCCATCACCACCAGCCCGATCGAAGGCGGCGGCAAGAATGTCGGCGGCAGCGGCGGGGTGGCGGTGAACGTGGACAAGCAGCAAGCCAACTCTAGTGTCGCCGTGACCGGCGGCGTGGACGCCGATGCCGGCGTGGCATTGACGGCCGGGGGCAAGCTGGCCCTGCAGGGCGACAAGATCGCCAGCCGCGGCGACGTGGCGCTGAAGGGTGGCAAGGTGGAGTTCAAGGCAGCCGAATCCAGCGCCGACAAATCCGGCAGCGAGTGGGGCTTCGATGTCAAAGCCGGCGGCAGCCAGAGCAACGGTCAAGAGAAGGCAAGCAAGGGCTTCAACGTGGGCGCCGGCGGCAATTACGCCAGCACCGACGAGTCCAGTCGCAGCCAGGCAGGCGGCAGCGTGATCAGCGGCGGCCAAGCCAGCGTAGAAGCCGGCAACGGCGGCGTCCGCCTGAGCGGCACCCAGTTGCAGGGCGACAGCGTCAAACTGGACAGCCAGGGCGATGTCCGCCTGGAGTCGGCGCAGTCCAGCAGCCAGCGCAACAACTGGAGCGTGGCCGGCAATATCGGCGGCGGCAACAAGGCCAGCAGCGATAAGGAAAACGGTCAGATCAAGCCTGACAGCACCAAGAATGTGCATGACGTCAAAGCCGGTCTGGAGGTGAAGGTGGACCAGCAGGACAAGCTGAGCAACGCCAACGCCGCCGTGACCGCCAAGCAGCAAGTGGAGCTGAACGTCGAAGGCAATGCCACCCTGGCCGGCGCCAATGTCAGCGGCAAGACCGTCACCGGCCAGGTGGGCGGCCAACTGGCGTTGGAAAGCCGTCAGGACCGCGACAATAGCGTGAAGGTGGATGTGTCGCTGGGCGCCAACAGCTCCAACGGCAAGGAAGCCAGCCTGGTTGACCAGGCCGCCGACAAAGCCGGCCCGCTGAAGGACAAGGTGAAAGAGAAGGGCACCGAGCTGGTCAACGCCGCGTCCGACAAGGTGAAGGAGAAGTATGAACGCTTCGCCTTCAACAAGGGCCTGAAGGAAGACACCACTAATGCGGTGAGCTTCAACGTCAACAGTGAAACCGTCACCCTGCCCGAGCAGCCGATTTCCGGACCGGCCAAGTCCGGCACGCTGGACACTCTGGCGCGCAAAGGCGGCAATACGCTGAAGGACAAGCTGTTGAATGCCCAGGACAAGGGCACCGAGCTGAAGGCCGATGTGGACGTCAGCGTCAAACGCGACAACTCGGTGGGTACCGTCACCGGTATCGCCGGCGCAGACGGCGTGACGCTGCAAGTGGGCGGAAAGACCCAGCTGACCGGCGCGACCGTTTCGTCCGCCAACGGCAAGGTGGACCTGGGCGAATCCAAAGTGGAAACCACCGATATCGCCACTGAGCGCTACAACGGCGGCGGCGGGGTCAAGCTGAACAGCACGCCGTCCGGCATTCTGAAACAGGCTGTCAGCGACGTGACTTCCGGCAAGGCGCCGCTGATCCGCGCCGAACATCAGAATACGTCGACCGTGGTACAAGGCGGCATTCAGAGCAAGTAAGGCGTTCGATCCAAGCGAAAACCCCCGTCAGGAAACTGGCGGGGGTTTTGTTTTGGGGCTGTTCCCTTAGAACGTGTTTCCGATCTCGCGAGCAAGGGCGAGGCAAGGCGAAAACGGCTGAATGTACACACGGCACATGAGCATTTTGAAGACGTTTTCAATGCCGTATCGCTGAAGCGTAGTAGATCGTAAACAGGTTCTCACAGGGGAATGAACTCCGTCTCCCCCGGCACCATCGGGAAGCGCTGCGCAATCCAGTCCGCGCGCGCCTGAGCCAAACGATCGCGGTTGCTGGACACGAAGTTCCAGTCCAGATAACGCGGGCTGGCCGGCGGCGTGCCGCCTAGCAGCATTACCCGGCTGTCGCTGAGCGCGAGCAGTTCGCCGCCTTGGCCGGTTTGCAGCAGGCCCAACTGATTGGAGCCCAGCGCGGCGCCGTCCACGTCCAACTCTCCGGAGGCGACATAGGCGGCTAGTTCGTCCACGCCTTCCGGCAGCGTCAACCGCGCGCCGGCAGGCATGACGGCGCTGGCGTAGAACACCGGCAGCGGATAGGCGACCGGCGAGAGCCGGCCCCAGCCGGCGCCGATCAGCAGATTCAATTCCACCCCGGCCTGGTTCCAGCGCGGCAAATCCTCGGCCGGATAGTGGGCGAAGGCGGGTTTGCATTCTTCCAGTTCGTCCGGCAGCGCCAGCCACAGCTGCATGCCTTCCACCGCCACGCCTTGTTGGCGGATGTCGGCCGGCACCCGCTCGGAGTGGGTGATGCCGCTGCCGGCGGTCATCAGATTGACCGCGCCGGGCTCGATGCGCTGCACCGTGCCCAGGCTGTCGCGGTGCATCATCGCGCCGGAGAACAGATAGGTGACGGTGGCCAGGCCGATGTGAGGGTGGGGCCGCACATCGCCGGCGCTGCCTTCGGCGGCGAAATGGGCCGGACCCATGTGATCGAGAAATACGAAGGGGCCGACCCGGCGCGCCTGGCGGGTGGGCAACAGGCGGCGCACCGGAAAGCCGATGTCGCGGTCCAGACTGACGATGGTTTGAGTAAGCAGCGGCATGGCGGCTCCAGGCAATGAGTTGCGTTTAGGGGGTGTTCAAGTCTCGCTCGCGAAACTTTGAACGGGTTCTTAGGACGTGTTTACGATCTCGCGAGCTAAGGTGAGACAAGGCGAAAACAGCTGAGGAAGCGGGGTGTACGCATGGTACATGAGCATTTCGAAGTTGTTTTCAACGCCGTATCACCGACGCGCAACAGATCGTAAACAGGTTCTTAGAAACGTCCGTCGCGGAAATCAGCTATGGCTTCTTCCACTTGCTCGCGGGTATTCATCACAAACGGCCCCCACTGGGCGATGGGTTCGCCCAAGGGCTTGCCGGCAATCAGCAACAAGCGGCTGTCGATCTCGGCGCGAACGCTGACGCCGTTGCTGCCGTTGCGATTGTCCAGCACCGCCATCTGTCTTGCCTTGACGCCGCGTTGCTGTGCACCGACGGCGACCTCTCCCTGGTAGACGTAGATGAACGCGTTGTGGCCGGAGGGTATCTCCAGCGCCTCTTCGCCTCCGGCGTCAAGATGCAGATCCAGATAGAGCGGTTCGGTGAGCTCGCGCTCCACCGCGCCGGCCTGGCCGCGCCAACGCCCGGCGATCAGCCGCGCCGCGCCGTCGGTCGGGGCTGTTGGAATCTCGGCGGCGGGAATGTCGCGATACCACGGCGCGCACAGCTTGCGTTCCGCCGGCAGGTTCAGCCACAGCTGGAAGCCATGCATCAGGCCGTCTTCCTGTTCCGGCAGTTCCGAATGGACGATGCCGCGGCCGGCGGTCATCCATTGCACGCCGCCGGGTCCGAGCAGGCCTTCGTTGCCGGCGTTGTCGCGGTGGCGCATGCGGCCCGCCAGCATATAGGTGACGGTTTCGAAGCCCCGGTGCGGATGGCTGGGGAAGCCGGCGATGTAATCGCCGGGATTGTCGGAGCGGAATTCGTCCAGCATCAGGAATGGGTCCAGCCGTCGCTGCAGATCGGCGGTGAGCACGCGAAGCAGGCGCACGCCTGCGCCGTCGGTCACCGCTTGGCCGTCGACCAGGCGCTCCGCTTCCCGGCTGATGAAAGAGTGTTGCATGACCATGTCTCCCTGTGGGGCCGGACTCGCGTCCGGCGGTTGGCATGATCGGATTATTACGCGCCGCCATGGCGCTTGATAGCGCAAAGAATTGCGCGCCAGGTTCAAATAATTTGAAGACGGAGCGGCGGGTTTCAGCTCAAGGCGTTCTGCGGGCTTTGGTTGCGCAGGTAGTCTTCCAGGGCGTGGCCGGCGGACAGAATGTGAAAGCGGATGAATTCCGAGGCTTCATCTGCCTTGCCTTGGCGTGACAGCTCCAGCAGTTTGCTGTGTTCCTCGTGCGCCCGTTCCATGGTGCGGGTGAACAAGATCTGCATCCGGGTGTAGCGGTCGGTTTTATTGTGCAGTTGCTCGATCAGCGCCAGCGTGTTTGGCCGCTTGGCGGCTCGGTACAGCGCAAGGTGGAAGCGAGAGTTCAACTCGCCCCAGTGGCGCACGTCGTTGTTGCGCAGCGCTTGTTCGAATTCGCGCAGGGTTTGCTGGGCCAGATCGTGATCGGCCTTGGTGTGACAGGGGATGGCGGCTTTGAGAACCGAGCCCTCCAGCATCGCGCGGATTTCCAGCAGCTCCAGCACGTCTTCCAGCGACAACTTGGACACCAGTGCGCCCTTGTGGTCGATGATCTGGATCAGGCCTTCGGCTTCCAGCTGGCGCAGCGCCTCGCGCACCGGCACCCGGCTGACGCCGTATTCATTGGACAGCGCCTCTTGGCGCAGTTGTTGGCCATCGGCGAATTCCCCGGAGAGAATGCGCTGGCGCAAGGATTCGGTTACGGCACTGGTGAGCGTCTGGCGCTTGATCGGCTGCATGGTGGTCATGGTGGTGGGTGTCGTCGTCAGTCAAGCGGTGTCATGCAAATGTATTCGATTATACGGAGCTTGAACTGTCAGACAAGGCCCAAAACTGACCTTATGAGTCGCAAAAATGAAAAAACCCGGCGTTTGGCCGGGTTTTTTAAGATTTGGGGTGGATGATGGGGCTCGAACCCACGACAACAGGAATCACAATCCTGGACTCTACCAACTGAGCTACATCCACCGCCGAAAGCGGTGAGCCGACGCCATGAGGCGGCAACTTGAAATAGGGTGGGGTGGATGATGGGGCTCGAACCCACGACAACAGGAATCACAATCCTGGACTCTACCAACTGAGCTACATCCACCACTGAAAAACGACTGCATTGTACCACAACTACTTTGGCGCGCCCGACAGGACTCGAACCTGTAACCCCCGGCTTAGAAGGCCGGTGCTCTATCCGGTTGAGCTACGGGCGCTCAGGTCGGGTTTTGCCTCGTCTGGTCGGGGCGGCGGGATTCGAACTCGCGACCCCCTGATCCCAAATCAGGTGCGCTACCAGGCTGCGCTACGCCCCGACGACAGAGACCGCAACTATACGGATGGCGATTTAGGCTGTCAACACCTGTTTGCAATTAAATTGCGGCCGTTCTGGGGCGCAATATTGGCCGCGTGGCGGAGGAGGTGGCAGTTCCCTTTATTTATCTTGATGTTAAGTAAGTTTTGTTGCGCAGCGGCATTTCGGAAGCGGCCGAAAAATGCGAGAATATGCGCCTTCTTTTTCAGCTTCTTTATGGAACCGGCCCATGGCAGCACAACTGATTGACGGCAAAGCGGTAGCGGAAAAACTGATCGCCCTGGTGGGCGAGGGCGTGCAGGCGCGCCTGGCCGCGGGCAAGCGCGCCCCGGCGCTGGCGGTGATTCTGGTGGGCGAGGACCCGGCGTCCGCGGTGTACGTGGGCAGCAAGAAGCGCTCCTGCGAGAAAGCCGGCATCCGTTCCTTGGCCTACGACTTGCCGGCCGGCACCAGCCAACAGGAACTGCTGGATATCATTGATCGCTTGAACGCCGACGCGGATGTCGACGGTATTCTGGTGCAGCTGCCGCTGCCCAAGCAGATTGATCCGCAGGCGGTGATCGAGCGCATCGATCCTAAAAAGGATGTTGACGGCTTCCATCCCTACAATATGGGCCGGCTGGCGATCAAGATGCCCTTGCTGCGGCCGTGCACTCCTCGCGGCGTGATGACGCTGCTGGAAGAGTACGGCATTGATCCCAAGGGCAAGAAGGCGGTGATCGTCGGCGCCTCCAATATCGTTGGCCGTCCCCAAGCCTTGGAAATGCTGCTGGCGCGCGCCACGGTGACAGTGTGTCACAGTGCCACCGCCGATCTGGCCGCTGAAGTGGCCGCGGCCGACATCGTTGTGGCGGCGGTGGGCATTCCTAACTTCGTCAAGGGCGAATGGATCAAGCCGGGCGCGGTGGTGATCGACGTGGGCATCAACCGGCTGGACAGCGGCAAACTGTGCGGCGACGTGGAATTCTCCTCGGCGGCCGAACGCGCCGGCTTCATCACCCCGGTGCCGGGCGGCGTGGGGCCGATGACGGTGGCCACCTTGCTGCAAAACACCTTGGATTCCGCCAATATGCATGCTTGAACGGCGCGTTCGTTCAGCCGAAAACGCCGTCGCCGCAGCCGTGGCGGCGGCGTTTTTGTTTTATCGGCGTGCTTGATGGCAAATGCTTGCAAACAAAGCGAGACGATGGCGGCCCGGCTATCGTAAAATCGACGGTTTTAGTTCGCAGTAAGCAGAATCCGATCATGAGTCAAGACAAGCAGTCGGCCACGCTGTTGATCAGCGCGCCGGACAAGAAGGGCCTAGTGGCGGCGATCGCCAATTTCCTGATGACCTACAACGCCAACATCATGCACGCGGACCAGCATCAGGACACCAGCGAAAACCTGTTCCTGATGCGGGTGCAGTGGGATGTGAACGGTTTCACCCTGCCGATGGAGAATTTCGCCGCCGCCTTCCAGCCGATTGCCGACGAGCACGCGATGAACTGGAAAGTGTCGCTGTCCACCCGCAAGCCGCGGATGGCCATCTTCGTGTCGCAGTACGAGCACTGTCTGGTGGACCTGATGCACCGCTGGCGCATCGGCGAACTGGACTGCGAGATTCCGCTGGTGATTTCCAACCACGAAACCTGCCGCAGGCTGGTGGAGTTCAACGGCATCCCCTTCCATGTGATCAAGGTCACCAAGGACAACAAGGCCGAGGCCGAGGCCGAGCAGTTCCGCTTGCTGGAAGAGGCCGGCGTGGACTTCATCGTGCTGGCTCGTTATATGCAGATTCTGTCGCACAAGTTCGTCGAGCGGTATCCGGACCGGGTGATCAACATCCATCACAGTTTCCTGCCCGCCTTCGACGGAGCCAAGCCCTACCACCGCGCTTTTGCGCGCGGGGTCAAGCTGATCGGCGCCACCAGCCACTATGTGACCGAGGATCTGGACGAAGGCCCGATCATTGAGCAGGAAGTCACCCGCATTTCTCATCGCGACGAAGTGGACGATTTGATCCAAAAAGGCCGCGATTTGGAGAAAGTGGTGCTGTCGCGCGCCGTGCGCTGGCATATGGACAACCGCGTGCTGTCCTATAACAACAAGACGGTAGTCTTTGACTGAGAGCGGACATGCGCCTGCTGATTGACGATGTGGTGGATTTGCTTCGCTTCCGGGTCAAGCCCCTGGGCGAGTATCAGTATCCGCGCTGGCAGACCCTGCTGTTTCTGATTGCGCTGGGCCTTGTGGCCAGCGCGGACACTGCCGAACTGGGCAACAACCTGACCGGGCGCATGCTGTTCATGGTGTTGTTCACCTTGGCGGAAACCCTGTGTTTCGCCAGCTTCATCGGTTTATGGCTGCGTTTTGCCAAATGGGACGGTCATGGCTCGCTGTTCGGCCTGGTGGCGGTGGCCAGCGGTCTGCAGTTCATCGAGCCGCTGACCAGCTGGTTGCCGGACGACGCGGCGCTGGCGGTCAACGCGGTGTTGTCCATCTTCGGCATCTTGGTGCTGGTCAACGCGCTGGCCGTGGTGTCCGGAATTCACCGGCTGCGGGTGGCGCTGGGCGTATTGTTGTTCGCGCCGGTGGCCATGGTGCTGCTGGCCGGGGCTTTGTCGCTGGGTTCCGCGGCGGGCTGGGTGGATTTGCCCGCCGGCGTGGCCGACGCCGCGCGCGGAGGGGAGGGCTCGGCGCCGACAACCGGCATTTGAGCCTGAACCACGGTTTGGAAAAGCAACAGGACATGCCTTGGCATGTCCTGTTTTGCATGGCGAGCGCGACGGCGCCCAGGCGGGCTCAATCCACTTTGGCGATGTAGCGGGCCAGCCCCAGCAACGCGCGCAGCGCGTCGCCCTTGGCGGTGACCTCGCCGCGCAGCCGCGCGTAGCGTCGCAGGATGGCGCGGCCTTCTATGAACAAATCCATATCGGTGTCCGGCGACGATACCAGCGCGATGCGTTCGATCTCTCCCTGCGGGCGCGGCTGGCCCTGCGCAATACAGAGGTAAACCTTGTGCGCGTTGAACGGGGTGATGTGATCGAACAGGTATAGCATGGAGTTGATGCGCAAGCCGGTTTCTTCCCGCACTTCGCGGATCAGCGCCTGGGAGCGCAGTTCGCCGCGGGCGGCCTTGCCGCCAGGAAGATTGTACCGGCCGCCTCTGGCCGCAGTGACCAGCACGCCATCGGGTAGTTCGATAATGGCGGTTGCGCGCCTGGCCAGGTCCGCGGGCAGGCGCTCGTTTCTTTTTTCTTCCAAAACACTCATTCTTCAAAAAATTAGTTAGGGCCACTGTCGAGAGCGGCCCTGGATATTATTTCTCCGATTCTAAAGCACTAGACCGATCAGTCCAATAAGCTGTGCTCAAAATTTGTTCAAATATATGATTGGAATCCTGTTTGTTGCAATGGTATGCGTATTGAGAAACGGGCTTGAGGTATTTGGAGGATGTTTACGATCTCGCAAGCCAAGGGGAGGCAAGGCGCACTGGCCGAGCCCCCTTTGGGTATCGCCACTGTCCAACAGATCGTAAGCGGGTTCTTAAATCAGCTTGATCAGCAGGCCGCCCAGCCCCACCAGCAGGCAGTAGTAGCCAAATGGCCGCAAGGATTCGATCTCGCTTTTCTTGAAATAGCGCATCAAAAAAGCCGTGCTGGCGTAAGCGCAGGCGCCGGACAGCAGGCCACAAGACAGTAGCAGCCCTGCCGAAGCTTGGCTATGCGCCAGCTTGGGCACTTCCAGCACGCCGGCGGCGGCGATGATGGGGGTGGCCAGCAGAAAAGAGAAGCGCGCGGACGAGGCGTAATCCAGGCCGTGAGCAAGGCCGGCCACCAGGGTGGCGCCCGAGCGAGAGAAGCCGGGCAATAGGGCCAGCGCCTGGCCGGCGCCGATCTTGATCGCGTCCGGCAGGCTTAGTCTTTCCAGATCCAGATGGGCTTGCCTTCGTTTCAGGTGGTCGCCCCACAGCAGGAGCAGGCCGTTCAGGCTGAGGAAGATCAGCACCGCGGTGGCGCTGGCGAACAGCGCGCGCAGTTGCTTCTCCAGCAGCAGGCCCAGCAGGCCGGCCGGAACGGTGCCGGCGATCAATAGCCACAGCAGCCGGGCTTCCGGATTGTCTGCCTTGCCGCGGGCCTTGAGAAAGCCGCTGATCAATTGCAGCCAATCGCGGCGGAAATACAGCAGCAGCGCGGCGGCGGTGCCCAGGTGCAGCACTACCATGAAGGGCAGGAAGTCCGGGCTCGTCCGGTTGATGGACCAGTGCAGCCAGTCCGGGATCAGCGCGCCGTGCCCCAGGCTGCTGACGGGAAAGAGTTCGCTAACGCCTTGGATGACGGCGAACAGCAGGGCTTCGATGGGATTCATGACGGGTCCTGTGGCGGTGGTAGGACGGCTTGCGCCGGCCTGCTTATCAACGCCGCCGCCACGGCCCGGTTGACCGGCTCAGCTCCGTTGCCGGCGCTCCAGCTCTTGTTCCTCCTCTTCCAGCCGGCGGCGGATGGCGGCGAAGAAGCGGTGAATGCCATGTACGGATTCTGACAGTGCGGATAGGCACTGCTCGCGTTGCGTCGGCGTCAGCGCGGGAACTTGCACTTCCGGGTCCGGATTGCGCTCGAAAGCCAGGGTCAGGATGGGCTCCAACAGCGGCGCCTGTTCCGGATCGTCGAACAGCAGGCCCCAGTCCTCGTTCAGCAACTGCATGCCTTCGGAGAAGCCTTCGGCCCAGTCGTTGCCGCGCAGCTCGCCGGCGGCGTCCGGCTCCAGCCAGGGCTGGAAGGCGCCGTCTTCGCGCAGCGAGGCGGAGATGTCCAGCCAATGTCCCATCAACAGTTTGGCGAACTGTTCCAGCGCCTTGTCGCTGGGGAAGGCGGAATCGTCGTCGAAGGCTTCGCCGATGATGATGGGCAGGCATTCGGTAGGCTTGATCTGTTCCGGGCCGCTGAGCAGGGCGGCGAAAAAGCCGTCCAGGCGTTCCAGGTTCATGCCTTGCTGCGGCAGGAAGCGGTTCAGGGTGGCGGCCAGGCGTTGGTAGTCGGCGTCGGAAAGCGGGGTATGGCTCATGGCGGACCAGGGCTAGGGGAAAAAAGCCCATTATCCGCCATCTGGCGGCCAAGCGCATCGCCGGCCGCCAGTCGCGACACAATCGCGATGCGGAGGACTTGACGGCTCTGTTACAATTGTTCTTTTTGACCCAACCTCTAATAGGTTCCATCATGTTGACCGTGTATAACACCCTGACCCGCCAGAAAGAAGAGTTCAAACCCATCGAGCCCGGCAAGGTGTGTATGTACGTGTGCGGCATGACGGTCTACGACCTCTGTCATATCGGCCACGCGCGCATGCTGACGGCCTTCGACGTGATCTACCGCTGGTTCGTCGCCTCCGGCTACGACGCCACCTATGTGCGCAACATCACCGATATCGAGGACAAAATCATCAAGCGCGCCGCGGAGCGCGGCATTCTGCCGCAGCAACTGGTGGAAGAGACCATCGCCGACATGCGCCAGGACGCCGCGGCGTTGGGCCTGTTGTCGCCGACGTTCGAGCCGCGCGCCACCCAGCACGTGCCGGGCATGGTGGCCCTGATCGAAAGACTGATCGCCAACGGCAAGGCCTACGCCGCCGACAACGGCGATGTGTATTACGCGGTGCGCGAGTTCGAGGGCTACGGCAAGTTGTCCGGCCGCACCCTGGACAAGCTGCGCGCCGGCGAGCGGGTGGAAGTGGATCCGCACAAGCGCGACCCGCTGGACTTTGTGCTGTGGAAGGCCGCCAAGCCGGGCGAGCCGTCCTGGGACAGCCCGTGGGGTCCGGGGCGTCCGGGCTGGCATATCGAGTGCTCGGTAATGAGCTGTCATCACCTGGGCGAGCATTTCGACATCCACGGCGGCGGCGAGGATCTGCAGTTCCCGCACCATGAGAACGAAATCGCCCAGTCCGAGGGCGCGCACGGTCACCAGTACGTCAACTACTGGCTGCACAACGGCTTCATCAACGTCGACGGCGAGAAAATGTCCAAATCGCTGGGCAACTTCTTCACCATCCGTGACGTGCTGGGCCATTTCGACGGCGAGGTGATCCGCTTCTTCATCGTGCGCAGCCATTACCGCAGCCCGGTGAACTACACCGACAGCATCCTCGTCGATGCCAAGCACGGCCTGACCCGGCTCTACACCGCCTTGCGCGGCTTGGAGCTGCCGGCCGCCGCAGGCATAGACTGGAAGGACCCGTTCGCAGCGCGCTTCCAGGCGGCGATGAACGACGACTTCAATTCTTCGGAAGCGGTGGCGCTGCTGTTCGAACTGGCCGGCGAAGTCAATAAGAGCCGCGACCCGCGGCAGGCGCGGCTGCTGAAGGACTTGGGCGGCGTGCTGGGCCTGCTGCAGCGCGACCCGGAGGAGTTTCTCAAGGGCGGCGTCGGCGACGACGAGCTGTCGGCCGAAGCCGTGGAAGCGCTGATCCAGGCGCGCAAGGACGCGCGAGCCAGCAAGAACTGGGCGGAGTCCGACCGCATCCGCGACGAGCTGACCGCCAAGGGTATCGTGCTGGAGGATGGGGCCCAGGGCACTATCTGGCGTCGCGCCTGAGTCGTTGCCGCCGCCGTTGACAGTAGATTTTGCACTTGTCAAGCGGCGGCAAAGCGCGGATAATCGATAGTTTCGCAAGCAGTACAGGCAAATCCCCTGTACCCGATTTGAAAGGAAGACAGATGAAAACCGATATTCACCCGACTTACAAAGACCTGACCGTTACCTGCTCCTGCGGTAGCCAGTTCGTGACCAAGTCCACCATGTCCAAGGACGCGTTCGGCATTGAAGTTTGCTCCAACTGCCACCCGTTCTACACCGGCAAGCAAAAGATCGTCGACACCGCCGGTCGCGTTGACAAGTTCAACCAAAAGTTCGGCGGCTTCTTCAAGCGCTAAGCGCCGAGAACACGTTGGACACCCAGAAAAAGGCAGCTCAGGCTGCCTTTTTTCTATCAGAGTCTGTTGGCGATCTAGCGAGCAAGAGCGAGACAAGGCGAAAACGACTGAGAAAGCGGAATGTACACACGGTACATGAGCATTTCGAAGGTATTTTCAACGCCGTATCGCCGACGCGCAACAAATTGTAAACAGGCACTATGATTCCGGCGCGCCGGCGGCGGCAGGGCCTGGCAGATCCCGGCCGGCGGCGCGCGCATCCACATCTGCAAGGTTGAGGCCATGGCGATCCACATCGTTTACCTGTCCCACGGCGGCAAGAAATACTACGACCAGACCCGCTTTTCCGTGTTGAGCCTGTTGCATCTGCTGCTGAAGCAGCAGCGGCAGGACGTGAAGATCATGGTGTACACCGACGCGCCGGACAGCGTGCCCGCGCACCCGCTGGTCCGCACGGAGACCTTGAGCCGGGCGCAATTGCAAGCTTATCGGGGCCAGTTCGACTACGTGCACCGTATCAAGCTGGAAGTGATGCTCAAGGCGGCGCGTGAACTGGGCACCGCCGTGCTGTACGTGGATTGCGATACCCGCTGGCTGCGCGTGCCGGACGAGTTGTTCGCCCGGCTGGAAGAGGGGAAGGCCAGCTGCATGCACGTCAACGAAGGCGTGTTTGGTCCCGGCTTCTTCCCGGACTATCTCGCCGCGGTGGACAAGCACGGCGCCGAGCTGCGCAAGATGGGGGTGGCCGACGTCCGGGGTCTGGCGATGTGGAACGCCGGCGTGGTCGGCGCTTCCGCCGACATGGTGCCCTTCTTCGAAACTGCCTTGCGCGTCAATGACTTCCTGCTGCCGCGTGTGGAAGCGCGCAACTGGACCGAGCAGTTGGCCTGGTCGCTGGTGGCCTGCGACGGCCGCGAGCCGCTGGCGCTGGGGGATGCGCTGCACCATTACTGGAACTACAGTTACGAGGCGCCGCTCTACTTGGCGGAGGTGTTCGCCGGCATGGAACCGGAATGGGACGTGGCGCGTCAGGCCGAGTATTGCAGCGAATTCGCCTGGGACGAGTCGCGCTTGAAGACGATACAGGCCGATCCCGAACATAAGCGCCAGCGCCGCCGCAACAAACTGCGCAATTCCATTTCCAAGCGCAAGGTGGATTGGCGCATTCTGATCGCCCGGCTGCGCGGCGCATTGCCGTCGGCCGATTGAAACCGTTTGAACGAGACTCATGCTCACTTATTCGGAACAATCCCAAACTCTGGCCAAGCCCACGGAAAAACCGTGGATCTTGCTGCTGTTGTGTTTCGTCTGGCTGTGGCCGGGCATTATAGGCCACGACCCATGGAAGCCGGACGAACCCTTCGTGCTGGCGGCGGTGCAGGGCATGCTGGACACAGGCAATTGGCTGTTGCCCACGGTGCAAGGCGCGCCCTATCTGGATAGCCCGCCCTTGTACTATTGGGTGGCGGCCATCATGGTCAAGCTGCTGTCTCCCTGGTTGTTGGCGCCGCACGACGCGGCGCGGCTAGCCACACCCTTGTTCATGGCCCTGGCCTTGC
Source organism: Chromobacterium haemolyticum (assembly GCF_009936155.1). Classification (NCBI taxonomy): domain Bacteria; kingdom Pseudomonadati; phylum Pseudomonadota; class Betaproteobacteria; order Neisseriales; family Chromobacteriaceae; genus Chromobacterium; species Chromobacterium haemolyticum. The sequence goes on from NZ_AP019312.1 coordinate 1,280,095, forward strand.
TGCTGGCCGGCATGGCCGGCCGCGACCTGATCGGTCGCCGTCACGGCCGCAGCGTGGTGATGGTGCTGATAGGTTGCGTAGGCCTGGTGGAAACCGGCCATCAGCTCACCTCGGTGGTGGCCGGCTTCGCCGGTTTCGCGGCCGCCTTCTACGCCTTGTCCTTAACCCTGAGGTCGCCCGGCATGGCCGGCGCTTTACTGGGCGCGGCCAGCGCGGCGATCTTCCTCAGCGCCAGCCTGATGGAGCTGCTGTTGCTGTGGATGGTGGTGTTGTTGCTGCCGGCCTTCTCCGCCTGGCGCAGCAAGCAGTACGCGATTACCGTGCTGCTGGCGCTGTTGATCGCCGCGCCCACTTCCTTGGTGTGGCCGCTGGCGCTGGCCAAGAGCCATCCGGACGCGTTCAGCCTCTGGTGGAACGACTACTCGCTGGGCCAGCTCAACGGCTTCGGCCGGGTGCAGCTGTTTCACGACTTCGGCTACTACAGCCTGAACGCCCTGTGGTTCGCGTTCCCGGCCTGGCCGCTGGCCGGCTGGACCCTGTACCGCAACCGGGAAAGGCTGGATCAGGCGCGCTTGCAACTGCCGCTGATGTTCTTCGCCGTGGTGCTGATTCTGCTGACCTTGTCCAGCCGGCCCAATATGACCTACGCGATGCCGCTGCTGCTGCCGCTGTCCTTGCTGGCGGCGGTGGAGCTGGACAACCTCAAGCGCGGCGCGGCGGCCTTCCTCAACTGGTTCGGCCTGATGACCTTCGGCTTCTTCGCACTGCTGGTGTGGTCGGGCTGGGCGGCGATGAACTTTGGCTGGCCGCGGGGCCTGGCCGGGCGCGCCCAGTACTTCAGCCCGTATTACCAAGCCCATGTCTCCAGCTTGGCTGCGGTGTGCGCGGTGATCGCCACCCTGGTGTGGCTGTGGGCGTTGACGCGCAAACATTTGCGCGGCCGTCAGGCCATCAGCAACTGGGCGGCGGGCCTGACTCTGCTGTGGGGCCTGGGCATGACCTTGTGGCTGCCGTGGTTCGACGCCGCCAAGAGTTACCGGCCGGTGGTGGAGCGGATGATGAAGGCGCTGCCGGCCAACGCCGCCTGCGTGGCGACCGAGAGCCGCAACCAGCTGGCGCTGATCAGCTGGCGCTATTACGCCGGCCTGGATCTGGTGTCCTATCCGGCGGGCAACGCCTCGCCTTGCGACTACCAACTGGTGGTGCGCTCTGAGGACGATGGAATTGCCGAGCCGGGCTGGGAGGTGCTGTGGTACGGCTCCCGGCCGCGCGAGCAGAACATGATGTTTGCGCTGTTGCGGCGTATTCATCCGCATTAGCAAGAAAAACCCCCGCATTTATTCATGAATGCGGGGGTTTTTCATTGACTGCGCGCCGGTTCAGCTTTGCAGTTCATCCAGGTTCTCGAACAGCTTCAGCGCTTCCGGGTTGGCCAGCGCGGTGACGTTGCTGACCGGCAGGCCGTGGATCACGTTTTTCACCGCCAGTTCGACGATCTTGCCGCTGATGGTTTTGGGAATGTCGGCGACGGCGATGATCTTGGCCGGCACGTGGCGCGGGCTAGCGCCGGTTTTGATCTGCGTCTTGATCCGCTGCTGCAGGTCTTCGTCCAGCCGCGCGCCGGCGCGCAGACGCACAAACAGCAACACGCGCTCGTCGTCCTGCCATTGCTGGCCGACGGCGATGCTCTCCAGCACCTCGTCGAAAGCCTCCACCTGGCGGTAAATCTCGGCGGTGCCGATGCGCACGCCGCCGGGGTTGAGCACCGCGTCGGAGCGGCCGTAGATGATCATGCCGTCGTGGGCGGTGAGTTCGGCGTAGTCGCCGTGGCACCAGATATTGTCGAAACGGCCGAAATAAGCCTGACGGTATTTGCCGCCGTCGGCGTCGTTCCAGAAGCCCACCGGCATCGACGGGAAGGGGCGGGTGCACACCAGTTCGCCCTTTTCGCCGCGCACCGGGCGCCCGTATTCGTTGTAGATGTCCACCGCCATGCCCAGGCCGCGGCATTGCAGCTCGCCGCGATAGACCGGCAGGCTGGCGCAGCCCAGCGCGAAGCAGGACACGATGTCGGTGCCGCCGGACACCGAGGCCAGATTGATGTCGGCCTTGATGTTGGCGTAAACCCAGTCAAAGCTTTCCGCCACCAGCGGCGAGCCGGTGGAGAACACCGCGCGCAGCGAATCCAGCTTCCATTCTTGCACCGGCACAATGCCGCTCTTGCGCAGGCCGTCTATGTATTTGGCCGAGGTGCCGAAGTGCGTGAAGCGCTGCCGTTCGGCATAGTCCCACAGCGTGCGGCCTTCGCCGACGAAGGGCGAGCCGTCGAACAACATCAGCGCCGCGCCGGAAGCCAGGCCGGACGCCAGCCAGTTCCACATCATCCAGCCGCAGGTGGTGAAGTAGAACAGACGATCGCCGTGGTGCACGTCGCCGTGCAGCTGCTGTTCCTTCAGATGCTGGAGTAGGGTGCCGCCGGCGCCGTGGACGATGCACTTGGGTTTGCCGGTGGTGCCGCTGGAATACAGGATGAACAGCGGGTGCCTGAACGGCAGCCGTTCAAAGTGCAGCGCTTGCGCTTGATACGCGGCGGTGAAATCCGTCAGGGTAATGGCCTTGGGCACATTTTCCGCGAATACCCCGGTTTCGCCCAGATAGGGCACCACGATGATTTGCCGCACCGAGGGCAGCGCCTCCGCCAGCGCCGCCATCTTGGCGCGGATGTCCACCGCCTTGCCGGCGTACCAATAGCCGTCCGGGCAGAACAGCAGCTTGGGCTCGGTCTGGCCGAAGCGTTCCGTCGCGCCGTCCACGCCAAAGTCCGGCGAACAGCTGGTCCACACCGCGCCCAGGCTGTTTGCGGCCAGCATGGCGGCGATGGTTTCCGGCATATTGGGCATGAAGCCCGCCACGCGGTCGCCTGCCTGGATGCCGGCGCCGCGCATGGCTTGCTGCAGCAGCGATACTTGGGCGCGCAGCTCGCGCCAGCTCCAGCGCCGTTGCAGTTTGTCCTCGCCCCAGAACACCAGCGCGTCGCCGTCGTCGTCGCGGCGCAGCAGGTTTTCGGCGTAGCTCAGCCGCGCTTCCGGAAAGAAACGGGCGGCCAGCATATTGTCGCCGTCGCTCAGCGCCGTCGAGCCTTTGTCGCCGATCACGCCGCAGTAATCCCAGACCAACGACCAGAAGCGGGCTGGATCCGCCACGCTGGCGCGCCACAGATCGGCGTAGCCGTTCAGCTTGCGGTCGTAGGACAGTTCGGCCAGCTTGGCGAAGGCGGTCAGGTGGGCGCCGGCCAGGCGGCCGGCGGAGGGGGTCCAAATGGGCGTGTCGGGGGTCATGCTTTCTCCTGATATTTTCTCCGCGCGCCGGCCCATGGACGGGCGGCGGCTTGTTATTGCTCCGGTTTGGCGGCGCGCTTGTCGGCAAAGGCGTAAGCCAGCTTGGAGGCCGGCGGCTTGCCCAGCGCGTCGGCGATGAACCAGGCCGTGTCCACCAGCGCGGCCAGATCGACGCCGGTATCGTGACCCTCGCCGTGCAGCAGGTAAACCACGTCTTCGGTGGCGACGTTGCCGGAAGCTCCCAGAGCATAAGGGCAGCCGCCAAGGCCGGCAACAGAAGAATCGAATGTCATCATTCCCGCGTTCAAACACGCATGAATATTGCTGATCGCCATGCCGTAAGTGTCGTGAAAGTGGCCGGCAAGCTGCGTCATTGGCACAGCCTTGCTCACTGCTTCCAGCATCGCCAGCACGCTGGACGGCGTGCCCACGCCTATGGTGTCGCCCAGCGATATTTCATAACAGCCCATGTCCAGCAGGCGCGCGGCCACTTCCGCCACCTTGGCCGGCGCGATGCGGCCTTCGTAAGGACAGCCGACTACGCAAGATACATAGCCGCGCACCGGCACGCCGGCCGCTTGCGCGCGCGCCATGACCGGGGCGAAGCGTTGCAGGCTTTCGGCGATGCTGGCGTTGATATTGCGTCGGCTAAAGCTTTCGCTGGCGGCGCCGAACACGGCGATTTCACGCGCACCGGCCTCCAAGGCAGCATCCAGCCCTTGTTCATTGGGCACCAGCACCGGGTAGGAGACCGGCCCGGCCAGGTCCAGGCCGGCCATCACCTCGGCGCTGCCGGCCATCTGCGGCACCCATTTGGGCGAGACGAAGGCGCCGGCTTCTATGCTGCGCAGGCCGCTGGCGGCCAGGCGGCGGATCAGCTCCAGCTTGACGGCGGTGGACAGCGCTTGTTTTTCGTTTTGCAGCCCGTCGCGCGGGCCCACTTCCACAATCTTCATATGCGGCACTTCGGCTCTCCGTTAGCGGCGGCGCGGCTGCACCGGGATGTAAATGTCCATCTGGCGCTGCGGCTGGTCCGGCGCGCAGCGGCCGTCGTAGCGCTCGAAGGTGCCCAGCGGCGCCTGTTCCCATTGCTTGGACGCCGGCAGCCACTCTTGCATGATGTAGCGCCAGGCGGCCTGGATCGCCTGGCCGAACTCGGCGTCGCTGCCGGCCGGCTGGGTGGTGAACACCGCGCACTTGGCCGGCGGCGTGCGCCGCTGCTCGCAGCCTGGCGGCAGCGGCAAGGGCTGCGCGCATTCCATCCCTATCATATAGCCGAAGCGGCCCGTGTCCGGGTCGAAGTCGTGGATCAGCCCATATTCGGCGGCGTCGGCGCGGCCCAGCGCCGCCAGCAGCGGCTGGCGCAGCGTGGCCGCGTATTCGCCCCAGAACTCGGGGATCTGGCGCAGGTTGTCGCCGTTCTCCATCCGGGTGGCGATGCTGTAGCCGGCCAGATTCAAGCCGGGGTGATTGATGATGATGGGGTCCATGAGGTTCACTCCGCTTCGAAGTCGACCAGTTCGTCGCCGTCGTTGACCTGCTCGCCGGTGCCGAAATAGAAAGCCTTGACCACGCCGTCCGCCGGCGCGGGGATGGTGTGTTCCATCTTCATCGCCTCCAGGATCAGCAGCGGGTCGCCCTTGTTGAGCTTGACGCCGGTGGCGGCCAATAGGGCGACGATGCGGCCTGGCATCGGCGCTTTCAAATGGGTTTCGCCGTGTACTTCCTCGGCGGCCACCGCCAGCGGGTCCAGCCACTGCGCTTCCAGCCGTTGGCCGGCGGCGAACAGCACCCGTTGCTGGCCGCTGCGGGCGACCACGGCTTCCAGTTGTTTGTCGTCCAGCCGCGCGCGCAGCGTTCCGCCGTCCAGGCGGCCGGCGGCGGAGAATTGGCGGCAGGCGGCGGTGATCTCGAAGCCATCGCCCTGATGGCGCAGCGTCACCGGGTAGTTCTCGCCTGCGATGTGGAACACGAGGCTGCGGCTGAGCGCGCCGTTAAGCCGCCAGCCGGCGCTGGCCGGGTAGGCGCCGGGCGCGGCCAGCGCTTCGGCCAGGGCCAGCAGGGCCAGTTGCTCAGCGTCCGGCGCGGCGGGCGGCGGCAGCAGCGCGTCGTGGTGACGGGCGATCAGGCCGGTGTCCACCTGGCCGCTGGCGAAACTGGCGTGCTGCACGATGCGGCGCAGGAAGGGGATGTTGGTGGTGACGCCGGCCACTTGGTAGTCGGCCAAGGCCGCGTCCAGCCGTTGCAGCGCCTGGCGGCGGTCCTCGCCCCAGACAATCAGCTTGGCGATCATCGGGTCGTAGAAGGGCGAGATGCTGTCGCCGGCGACGACGCCGGTGTCGATGCGCACGACGGCGGATTCCGCCGGCGTGCGCAGGTGATAGAGGGTGCCGGTGGCGGGCAGGAAACCCTTGTCCGGGTCTTCGGCGTAGATGCGCGCCTCGATGGCGTGGCCGTTTATGCGCAGCTGCTCTTGGCTCAAGGGCAGCGGCAGGCCGCTGGCGACTGTCAGTTGCCAGGTCACCAGGTCCTGGCCGGTGATCATCTCGGTGACCGGGTGCTCCACTTGCAGCCGGGTGTTCATTTCCATGAAGAAGAAGCGGCCGGGGCTGCCGTCGGCCAGCACTTCCATGATGAACTCCACGGTGCCGGCGCCGACATAGCCCACCGCGCGCGCGGCGGCGCAGGCGGCCGCGCCCATCGCTTCGCGGGTGGCCGGCGGCAAGTCCGGCGCAGGCGCTTCCTCCAGCACTTTCTGATGGCGGCGCTGCACCGAGCAATCGCGCTCGAACAGATACACGCATTGGCCCTGGCGGTCGGCGAACACCTGGATTTCCACATGGCGGGAGCGCGGCAGGTATTTCTCCACCAGCACCTTGTCGTCGCCGAAGCTGGCGCGCGCTTCGCGCTGGCAGGAGGCCAGCGCCGCTTCGAAGTCCGCGGAAGCTTCCACGATGCGCATGCCCTTGCCGCCGCCGCCGGCGCTGGCCTTGATCAGCACCGGGTAGCCGATGGCGTCGGCCTGGCCGCGCAGGAAGTCCGGTTCCTGACGCTCGCCGTGATAGCCGGGCACCAGCGGCACCTGGGCCTGTTCCATCAGCGCCTTGGCTGCGGATTTGCTGCCCATCGCGGCGATGGCGGAGGCGGGCGGGCCGATGAAGGCGATGCCGGAGGCTTCGCAGGCTGCGGCGAAGTCCTCGTTCTCGGACAGGAAACCGTAGCCGGGATGGATGGCTTGCGCGCCGCTGCGGCGGGCGATGTCCAGGATCAAGTCGCCGCGCAGATAGGAGTCCGCCGCCGGGGCGGGGCCCAGCCGGTAGGCTTCGTCGGCCAGTTTGACGAAGCGGGCGTCGGCGTCGGCGTCGGAATGAACGGCGACGGTGGCGATGCCGAGCGCGCGCGCGGTCTTGATCACCCTGCATGCTATCTCGCCGCGGTTGGCGATCAGTATTTTATTGAACATGGTCCGTCCCTTGTTTCTTGTTCGCGTCATGACCAGTTGGGCGGCCGTTTGTCGAAGAAGGCGGCCAGGCCCTCGCGCGCCTCGGCGCCGGCGCGCACGCTGGCGATCTGGCCGGCGGTGTCCTCCAGCAATTGATCGTCCCAGGGCGAGCCCTCGCGCAGCATGGCCAGCAAGTCCTTGGCTGATGACAGCGCTTGCGGCGCGCCCTGGGCCATCGCCTCGGCGATGTCGGCCACGCGCGCGTCCAGCGCCTCGGCCGGCACCACTTCGTGCACCAGGCCGATGCGCAGCGCGGTGGCGGCGTCTATGCGCTCGGCGGACAGAAAATAACGCCGCGCCTGACGCCAGCCTATCGCGTCGGCCACATAGGGGCCGATGGTGGCCGGCACCAGGCCCAGCCTCACCTCGGTCAGGCCGAACTTGGCGGCCTCGGTGGCGATGGCTACGTCGCAGACCGCGGCCAGGCCGGTGCCGCCGGCCAGCGCCGCGCCGTGGATGCGGGCGATCACCGGCTTCTTACTGCGGTAGATACTCTTGAGCATGGCCGCCAGCCGCTGCGCGTCGGCCAGGTTCTGCTCCTCGCTGTAACCGGCGGCGCGGCGCATCCAGTCCAGGTCCGCGCCGGCGGAAAAGCTCTTGCCGCGGCCGGCCAGCACGATGACGCGGCAGTCCGCCTGCAATTGCAGATGGGTGAAGGCGGCGGTCAGCTCGGCGATCAGGGTTTCGTTCATCGCGTTGTGGATGTCCGGCCGGTTTATCCAGATCGTCGCGGTCTTGCCGCTGTGTTCGATTTCAAGCGTGGTGTAGCTCATCGGTATCGCCTCTCGCCGTCACATCCGGAACACGCCGAAGCGCGTGCTTTCCACCGGGGCGGACAGGGCCGCCTCCAGCGCCAGGCTCAGCACCTCGCGGGTTTGCGCCGGGTCTATCACCCCGTCGTCCCACAGCCGCGCGCTGGCGTAATAGGGGTGGCCCTGGCGCTCGTACTGCTCGCGCACCGGCGCTTTCAGCGCCTCTTCCTGCTCGGCGCCGAAGGCGTCGCCCAGTTGTTCCTTCTTCACCTGGGCCAGCACGCCGGCCGCCTGCTCGCCGCCCATTACCGAGATGCGGCTATTCGGCCACATCCACAGGAAGCGCGGCGAATAGGCGCGGCCGCACATGCCGTAGTTGCCGGCGCCGAAGCTGCCGCCTATCAGCACGGTGAACTTGGGCACGCGGGCGCAGGCCACGGCGGTGACCAGCTTGGCGCCGTCCTTGGCGATGCCGCCGTTCTCGTACTTCTTGCCCACCATGAAGCCGGTGATGTTCTGCAGGAACAGCAGCGGAATGCCGCGCTGGCAGCACAGTTCGACGAAGTGCGCGCCCTTGAGCGCGGATTCGGAAAACAGGATGCCGTTGTTGGCGATGACGCCGACGCGGTAGCCGTTTAGGCGGGCGAAGCCGGTGACCAGGGTGGCGCCGTAGTTCTGCTTGAATTCGTCGAACTCGGAGTCGTCCACCAGCCGGGCGATGATCTCGCGCACGTCGAAGGGTTTTTTCGGGTCCGCCGGAATCACGCCGTAGATTTCCTCGGCCGCGTAGCGCGGCGGGCGCGGCTCGGCGCGGTCCAGCTCGCCCTGTTTGCGCCAGTTGAGGCTGGACACGATGCGGCGGGCGATGGACAGCGCGTGGGCGTCGTTTTGCGCCAGGTGGTCGGCCACGCCGGACACGCGGGCGTGCACGTCGCCGCCGCCCAGCTCCTCCGCCGTCACCACCTCGCCGGTGGCCGCTTTCACCAGCGGCGGGCCGCCCAGGAAGATGGTGCCTTGCTCCTTGACGATGACGGTTTCGTCCGACATCGCCGGCACATAAGCGCCGCCGGCGGTGCAGCTGCCCATCACCACCGCAATTTGCGGAATGCCGGCGGCGGATAGATTGGCCTGGTTGTAGAAGATGCGCCCGAAGTGCTCGCGGTCCGGAAACACCTCGTCCTGCAAGGGCAGGAAGGCGCCGCCGGAATCAACTAGATACACGCAGGGAAGACGGTTGTCGCGCGCGATTTCCTGGGCGCGCAAATGCTTCTTCACCGTCATCGGGTAATAGGTGCCGCCCTTCACCGTGGCGTCGTTGGCGATGATCAGGCAATCCACGCCGGCGATGCGGCCGATGCCGCTGATCAGGCCCGCGCCGGGCGCGTCGTCGTCGTACATGCCGAAGGCGGCCAGCTGGGACAGTTCCAGAAAAGGCGCGCCGGGGTCCAGCAGCAGATCGATGCGTTCGCGCGGCAGCAGCTTGCCGCGGGCGGCGTGCTTGGCGCGCGCCTTGTCGCCGCCGCCCAGCGCGGCCTTGGCCACCTTGTCGCGCAGATCGGCCACCAGCGCGCGCATCTTGTCGGCGTTGGCCTGGAAATCCGCAGCGCGCGGCGAGAGTTTGGATTCGAGGATGGGCATATCGTTTTACCTTGTCATTCGCTATCGACGAGGCGCACTGTCAAGTCTTGCTGGAGTGCGGCCGAGTGCGGCGGGAGAAAAGGCCTGAGGCAAGGCTGCGCAACGAGGCATCAGGCATTTTATCCGCCGCGACTACCGGGTTTCCGCCATCAGCTCGCGCCCAATCAACCAACGCCGAATCTCGCTGGTGCCGGCGCCGATCTCGTACAGCTTGGCGTCGCGCAGCAGGCGGCCAGTGGCGTATTCATTGATGTAGCCGTTGCCGCCCAGGCACTGGATGGCGTCCAGCGCCATCTGGGTGGCGCCTTCCGCCGCGTACAGGATGGCGCCGGCGGCGTCCTTGCGGGTTTGGCGGCCGGTTTCGCCGCGGTCCAGCGCCTGGCCCACCGCGTAGACATAGGCGCGGCTGGCCGACAGCTTGACGTACATGTCCGCTAGCTTGCCCTGCATCAGCTGGAAATCGCCGATGGCCTGGCCAAACTGCTTGCGGTCGTTCAGATAGGGCACCGTGATGTCCATGCAGGCCTGCATGATGCCCAGCGGGCCGGCGGCCAGCACCGCGCGCTCGTAGTCCAGGCCGCTCATCAACACCTTGACGCCGTTGCCTTCGCCACCCAGCACATTGGCGTCCGGCACGAAACAGTTGTCGAAGAACATGGGGTAGGTGTTGGAGCCGCGCATGCCCAGCTTGTCCAGCTTGCTGCCGTGGCTGAGGCCGGCGAAGCCGCGCTCCACGATGAAGGCGGTAATGCCCTTGGCGCCGGCGTTGACGTCGGTTTTGGCGTAGACCACCATCACGTCCGCGTCGCCGCCGTTGGTGATCCACATCTTGCTGCCGTTGAGCAGGTAGCCGCCGTCGGCCTTGTCCGCCTTCAGCTTCATGCTGACCACGTCGGAGCCGGCGTTGGGCTCGGACATCGCCAGCGCGCCGACATGCTCGCCGGACACCAGCTTGGGCAGCAGCCGGCGTTTTTGTTCGTCGTTGCCGTTCTTGTGGATCTGGTTGACGCAGAGATTGGAGTGCGCGCCGTAGGACAGGCCCACCGAGGCGGAGGCGCGGCTGATTTCTTCCATGGCGATCATATGGGCCAGATAGCCCATCTGGGTGCCGCCGTACTGCTCGTCCACCGTCATGCCCAGCAGGCCCAGGTCGCCGAACTTGCGCCACAGGTCGGCCGGGAACAGGTTGTCTCGGTCGATGTCGGCGGCGCGCGGGGCGATTTCGCTTTGGGCGAAGTCGCGCGCGGTTTCGCGCAACATATCGTAGGTATCGCCAAAGGCGAAGCGCAGGCTGCTGTACATGGTTTCTCTCCTCTGATGGGCGCGCGTGATTCGCGTGATATGCTCTATCATTACTTACGTTTACGTAAGCGTCAACATGGTGACGACGGAAACCGGCGTGAAACCGTTATCATGGTCGGGTTTGCATGCAGAGAACAGACAATGACGATATGGGTGGACGCGGATGCTTGTCCCAAGGTGATCCGCGAAACATTGTGCCGGGCGGCGCAGCGCACCGGTGTGGAGCTGGTGTTTGTCGCCAATCAGCTATTGACGGTGCCGAAAGCGCCCAACATCCGCGCCTTGCAGGTTCCTAAGGGTTTTGATGTGGCGGACAACGAGATTGTCCGCCGCATCGCGGCGAACGATCTCTTGATCACCGGCGACATTCCCTTGGCGTCCGAGGCCTTGGGCAAGGGCGCTCAGGCGCTGAATTGGCGCGGCGATGTGTATTCGCCGGACACCATCGCCGCGCAGCTGACGATGCGGGATTTCATGGACACGTTGCGCGCCAGCGGCGTGCAGACCGAAGGCCCGCCGCCTTTGAGCCAGGCGGACCGCCAGGCTTTCGCCCGGCAGTTGGATATCTGGCTGGCCAAGCGGCGGGGCTGAGGCGAGCTTGGCGTTCCGTTTCTTGGGCAGCTTTACAAACGTATTTGCGATGTTGAATCCGCTGCGCGGATGATGATTTAGGACCGGTTCCGCCCGGCAAACGGAAAGGGAGATTTGCGCGGCCAAATCTCCCTTTACCCTAAAGGCCGCCCTGCAAGCCTGGCCTGCGGCTTCCCGCCGGGCCCCGTCAGGCCCGAGGCGCGGCTGAACTCGCAGCGCGCTAACGTCGCGCTGCTCGAACAGGCAGCCGCTTAAGACCTCGGGCCTGCCACCCGACGGCAGGCTTGAAGGGAGTTGGGGCGCATCGAATATGCGGTCTCCTCCGTGTCTAACAATGCCGAACCCATGGTTAAAAAATCGTGAACACAGCCTTAGAACCTGTTTACGATCTGCTGCGCGTCGGTGATACGGCGTTGAAAACCCCTTCGAAATGCTCATGTACCGTGTGTACACTCCGCTTTCTCAGCTGTTTTCGCCTTGTCTCACCTTAGCTCGCAAGATCGTAAACAGGTTCTTAGCGCCTCTTCTTCCGCCGTGGCTTCCTCTGCAAGGTGTCCAGCTCATCCAGGCTCCGAATAGAGCTGTTGCACCGCCTCCACATGCTTCGGCAAGTCTATCTGTTGCACCCCCAAATTCAGCAGTATCTCCAGATAGTTGAAGAAGCTTTTGCACATGCTGCGGCGGTGGCCGCGTTGACTGAAATCCATGTCGTTAGTGATGCGGAACAACAGCCCACGCGCCGAGTGTTGGCGGTTGAGCTTCAGCAACTGCGCCAGATGGGCGGCGTATTGGCGGCCCAAGGCGCAGGCTTCGAACTCATCCTTAGGCTCGGCCGGTTGCCAGTAATGTGGATAGGTACGGCCTTTGATGCGGCGGACGAAGGGCAGGCTGAGGTCTTTGGCTTCGCTACCGACGAAACGGTAACGCGAACGCGGCCCTAGCGGCGGGAGTGGAGAAGCGTCCTGATGGACGTCTTGAGTTTCAGTAGCGGACGAAGTGAGTTCGATGCCTAGCACCGGACGGACAAGCTTTACCATTTGCAACCTCCTGAGCAGAAGGGCCCGGCCGCAAAGCGGCAGGGCGGGCACATGACAAGAGTTAGTCTACCGGTGGATTCCTACTAAAACCGGCGCGCCCGTGAGGGCGCCACTTGCCACGGCCCGCCCGAATAGGCAAAGCAATGGCAACGGCTGCACTGTGGAAACAGCACATCCGCGGTAGGAATCCAAGTCGGGAGACTAAGCCCGAGCGCCGCGATTGCTGCGGCGCGGGGGCTATTGTTGGGGAGGAGCGGGAGGGCGTCAAGCCGACGAAGCCCTGCAAAGAAAATCACCGCCGAAATCAAGTGCTGCGCAGCCTATATCGGACGGACAAGCTTCTACCATTTGTAAGCTCTTGAGCAGAAGGGCCATGCCGCAAAGAGGCAGGGCGGGCACATGACAAGAGTTAGCCTACCGGTGATATGTCGTACAAAGCCGGCGCGCCCGCGAGGGCGCCACTTGCCACGGCCCGCCCGAATAGGTAAAGCAATGGCAACAGATGCGCTGTGGAAACAGCGCATCTGTTGCAGTGATTCGTATTGGGGAGACTAAACCCGAGCGCCGCGATTACTGCGACGCGGGGGCTATTGTTTGGGGAGGCGGGAAAGGGCGTCAAGCCGGCGAAGTCTAGCAAAGAAAAGGACCGCCGAAATCAAGCTCTGCGTAGCCTAATATCGGACGGACAAGCTCTACCATTTGTATGCTCTTGAGCAGAGGGGCCATGCCGCAAAGAGGCAGGGCGGGCACATGACAAGGTTAGTCTCACCGGCTTTCAGCCCAGCGCGCCCAAGGGCACCCTTGCCACGGCCCGCCCAGATTCAGGCAACACCATAACAAGTCGGATACGAAAAAGCCGCAAAACGCGGCGTGTCCGCTGAAAGTGCAACGGGAGGCTAACCCCCCAACAACAACGCCCCCAAAACGGGGGCGTTGCGGCGAGCGGCGCGGGAATCAGGCTTTGCCCAGATGCGGCTCGGCTTCGAACTCCGCTTCCTTGCTGCTGCCCGGCTGACGTATGGTCAGCGAGAATAGCAGCGCGACGATCAACAGCGCCAGGATCAGGTGGAAGGTGGCCAGGAAGCCGCCGAACAGCGAAGCGACGATGGAGCCGACGATGCTGCCGATGCCGAAGCCCAGATAGATCACGCCGTAGTTCTTGGTCAGATTGTTGAGGCCGAAGAAATCGCTGACCAGCGACGGGTAGACGGTGATGGTGCCGCCGAAGCTGAAGGCGACGCAGGCGATGGCCAGGAAGAACAGGGTGGCGTTCAGGGGCACGAACAGCAGGGTCAGCATGCCGGCCAGCGCAGCAATCTGAGCGATGGTGATCACCCGGATGCGCGGCATCTTGTCGGAGAGAATGCCCAGCACCAGGCGGCCGGACAGATTGGCCACCGCGATCACCGCCACGGCGTTGGCGGCGGTCAGCGCCGGCAGGTGCACATAGCTTTCGCCAATGTCCTTGGCCACGCCGATCACGTACAGGCCGCTCATGCACACGGTCAGGAACATCAGCGCCAGCATCCAGTACTGCGGTTGGCGCATCGCCTCGGCCAGGGTGTAGTCATGGCTGGCGTTCTGCTGCGCGGCGGCTTGTTGCTGCGGCGCGTCGCGCATCAGCAGGCTGCCGGCCACCACCATGGCCATGGCGATCAGGCCCCACAGCTCAAAGGTGGTTTCCAGGCTGAAGCGGGCCAGCAGCGCCAGATTGATGTATTTGAAGCCCAGGCTGCCCAGACCGTAAGCGCCGATGGCGCAGGCGGATACCAGGCCCTTGCGCTCCGGAAACCATTTGACGCAGTTGGACAGCGTCAGCAGGTAGCCGGCGCCGTCGGCCAGGCCCACCAGCACGCCGGCGCACAGATACAGCATGATCAGGTTATTGGCCTGGGCGGTGAGGAAGAAGCCCAGGCCCAGCATCAGGCCGGCGCCCAGGGTGACGCGCTGTACGCCGAAGCGTTCTTGCAGTTTGCCGGCCAGCGAGGAGGCCACCGCCAGTGCCAGGCTGAGCAGGCCGAAGGCGAAAGCCACTTGGCTGACCGGTTCCGACAGCTTGGCGGAGAGTTGGGCGTTGAACAGGCTCCAGGTGTAGACGGAGCCAAGGGCGAATTGGGTGAGGACGGTGCCGGCCAGGGTACGGTAGCGGATGGTGTTGCTTGAGGCGTTCATGGCGCTGCTCGCTTAAAGTCATTACTGTTGGTGTGACTATAAGCCTGTGCTTATGTAGGGGGCGCGGCGGCGGCATGAGATGCAGGCGGCGCGGAATGAAGTGCAGACGGCGGCGAACCAGTTGCAGGCTCTGGAAATGGCGCGCATGAGTGGATGGCATTTCCATTGCCAAGCTGGCTTGCCAATGGAATGTCTGGCCTTAGAGCCTGTTCAAAATCTCGCGAGCCAGCGCGAGACAAGGCGAAAACGGCTGAGAAAGCGGAGTGTACATAGGGTACATGAGCATTTCGAAGCCGGTTTCAACGCCGTATCGCCGCAGCGCAGCAGATTATGAACAGGTTCTTATTCAGGAGCCGGCTGGCAGCCGGTTTAATGCGCCGCGCGGGCGACCAACGCTCAAAGATGCATCAACTGCCGGAAGGCTTTGATATTGCTGCGGCTGACCGGAATCTCCGCCTTCAGCTCGTACAGTTTGATGATGTAGGTGCTGTTGAGCCAGGGCGCGATTTCGCGGATTTTGTGGATGTTGACGCAGTAGGAGCGGTGGCAGCGGAAAAAGCTGTCGGCCGGCAGGCGGGCGACGAATTCGCTGATGCTCATCGACATCACGTAGCGGTCGTGCGCGGTGTAGACCAGGGTGACTTTCTCGTCGGCCTCGGCGTAGTAGATCTGCTCGCAGGGGGTGACGATGATGCTGTCGCCCTTGACCAGGTTGACGGTGCGGCTGGCGGCCGGGGCCTCGGCCGGTGCGGCGGCGGCCGCTGGTGGGGTCTGCGCTTCCAGCTTGGCCAGCAGATTGATGATGCGGGCTTCGTTATAGGGCTTGAGGATGTAGTCGAAAGCCTCGACTTCAAACGCTTCCACCGCGAATTCCTTGTAAGCGGTGACGAAGACGATGCGCGGCGGCCGCGACGATTTGTGCAGGTTCTTGGCCAGCAGCAGGCCGTCTATCGACGGGATGTTGATGTCCAGGAACACCACGTCCACCTCGTGTTCCTGCAGGAATTTGAACGCTTCCAGCCCGTCTTCCACGCTGGCGACGATGTCGATGCGGCTGTGCTCGCGGATCAGATAGGCCAGTTCCTCGCGCGCCAGGTATTCGTCTTCCACGATCAGGGCTTTCAGCATGCCGGCTCCTCGGTGGCGGGCAGATCGAAACAAACGGCGGTGCCGGGCTCCAGCCGGGTCAGCCGTAGACCTTCTCCGTACAGTAGTTTGAGCCGCTGGTTGACATTGCTCAGGCCTATGCTGCGGCTGGACAGCGTGCCGGCGGCCACGCCGTCCAGCACTTCCTGGCTGACGCCGTAGCCGGTGTCGCGCACGCAGACATGGACCTTGTCGCCGTCGCGCTTGACCGCGATGCTGACCCGGCCCGGCTCCTTGCGCGGCTGGATGCCGTGCAGGATGGCGTTTTCCACCAGCGGCTGCAACAGCAGGCTGGGGATGCGCACGTGGACGTCGTCGATATCGAATTCCACCGTCAGCTTGGCGCCGAAGCGCGCCTGTTCTATCGCCACGTAGTCGCGCACTTGTTGCAGTTCTTCCTGGATGTCGATGAGCCGGTCGCCCAGCGACAGGTTGTAGCGCAGGTAGTCCGCCAGGTTGGAGATCAGCTGGCGCGCCTGCTGCGGCTGAATGCGGATCAGCGAGGAGATGGCATTCAGGGCGTTGAACAGGAAGTGCGGGTTGATCTTGCTTTGCAGCGCGCTGAATTCCGCCTTGCGCGCCATCTCTTCCAGTTGTTTGACCCGCGACACTTCCATCTGGGTGGAGATCAACTGGGACAGGCCCACCGCCACTTCGCGCAGCGGCGTGCTGATGCCGTGGCTCTTGCGGTAGAAGATTTTCAGGGTGCCGCTGACGCCGGCTTTTTCGCGCAGCGGGATGATGATCACCGAGTGGAAGTCCGCCAGGTGGTATTGCTGCAGATTGTTCTCGATGATGATCTGGTCGCCGGCGATGGCCTGGCGGGTGATGGCGCCGATGGCGGAGTGCTCGTCCATCTCGTAGTAGTCCTTGCCCAGGCCCACGTAAGCCAACACGTCCGAGGTGTTGGTGATGGCCACCGCGTCGGCGTCCAGCTGGTCGCGGATCACGGTGCAGACCTGGACCATGGCGTCGCGGTCCAGGTTCTGGAAATAGGGCAGGGTGCGGTTGGCTATGGTCAGCGCCAGCTTGGCCTGGCGCGCGGCCAGCAGTTCTTTTTCGTCGTTGAGGTCTTGCACCAGCTTGATGATCAGGCCGACGCAGACGGTGCCGACAATCATCGGGAAGGCGATGTGGCGGACGATGGGCACGCCTACCGCCGGCTCGGTCAGCAGCAGGATCAGGCCCATGGTCAGCCCTTCGCACAGCATGCCGGCCAGGATGCCGTACAGCCACAGCCGTCCTCTGTCGGCGCGGCAGTGGATCCAGGTGGCCAGCAGGCCGGCGCAGACGCTGGAGATCAGGCAGGGCAGCGAGGTGTAGCCGTTGATGTCGATCAGGTAGCGGTGCAGGCCGGAGACGATGCCGGCCGGTATGCCCACCCAGGGGCCGAACAGGATGCCGCCGGACAGGATGGCGATGATGCGCACATTGACCAGCGAGCCGTCCACCGGAATGCCGGTATAGGTACTGAACACGGCGAACAGGCAGAACAGCAGCGACACCGCCGCCAGTTCGGCCGGACTGTGGTCCTGTTTGCGCAGCAGGTGTTGAAACGGGCGGGTGCGGGTGAGGAAGAACAGCGCCATCAACATCAGCGCGGCCCGTTCGAACACCGCCAGCAGCATGGCTTGGTTTTCTATCATGGCGTTGGGAGTGGGGCGGCCGCGCCCGCAGGGGCCGGCCTCAAGCCCTGATTTTAAGCCATGCGGCGGGCTTTGGCCGCAGGCGGGCGCAGATTAGGCGGGCGTCATGGCTGGAGGCTCTTGATTCCCATGCTATTGAATCCGCTGCGCGGATGATGGTTTTCATTGCCGGGGCTGCCCGGCGGACAGGGAAAGGATATTTGCTTGGCCAAATATCCTCTCCACTCCTAAAGGCCACCCTGCAAGGCTGGCCTACGGCTTCCCGCCGGTTCCCGTCAGGTCCGAGGCGCGGCTGAACTCTCTACGTGCGAATCTTTAGATTCGCTCAGTGATGGCGCGCTAACGTCGCGCTGCTCGAACAAGCAGCCGCTTAAGACCTCGGACCTGCCACCCGGCTGCAGGCTTGAAGGGATCTGGGGCGCATCGGGTACGTGGTTTCCATCGCAGCTCACAATGCCGTATCGCCGAACTGCCACAGACTTTGAACAGGCTCTTAAGGATGAGGTTCTAGCGTAGCCAACAACTCCGCCAGCTTGCGGTCCAGCGCGTCCTGGCTGCGCTGGTTGAGGCCGGACAGGATGGCGTGCTCGTTGGCCACGTGGGCGGTGACGGCGCGGTCTATCAGCTCCAGCCCGCTTTCAGTCAAGCGCACTAGGGTGCTGCGCGCGTCCTCGGCGCAGGCGGGGCGATCTATCCAGCCCTTGCTTTCCAGCACTTTCAAGCGGTGGGTCATGGTGCCGGAGCTGATCATCAGCGAGGAGAACAGCGCGGTGGGCGCCAGGCTGTGCGGCGCGCCGGCGCGCCTGAGCGTGGCCAGCACGTCGAATTCCCAGCCGCTGAGGCCGAATTGCTCGAAAGTGGCGTCCAGCCTTTGTTGCAGCAGGGTGGAGCAGCGGCGCAGCCGGCCGATCAGGCCCATCGGCGCCACGTCCAGGTCCGGCCGTTCCCGGTGCCATTGCGCCAGGATGGCGTCCACGGCGTCGCCGGCGTTCTGTTGCGTCATGCACATTCCTTTATCTTGAATTCAAGATTTTATTTGTCTTGAATTCAAGGCAATGTTATCTTGAATTCAAGTCAGTTTTCGATGCGATTATAAGCGATTGCGAAAGGAATGCCCATGTCTGCGCGCCTGATGGCCTCCCGTTGGAGCGATGTGTTGTTGACCGCGATGGCTCCGACGATCTGGGGCTCCACCTATATCGTCACCACCCAGCTGCTGCCGCCGGACCGGCCGTTCACCGCCGCCTTGTTGCGGGTGCTGCCGGCCGGTTTGTTGTTGATCTTGGCCAGCCGCCACCTGCCGCGGCGCGGCGACTGGGGCCGCCTGCTGGTCTTGTCCGCCTTGAACATCGGCGTGTTCCAGGCGCTGTTGTTCGTGGCCGCCTACCGCTTGCCGGGCGGCCTGGCCGCGGTGTTGGGCGCCACCCAGCCACTGTTGGTGATGGGCCTGGCCTGGGGGCTGGATGGCCGCCGTTCGGCACGGGCGGCCGCCTGGGCCGGCGTGGCCGGGGTGGCCGGCATGGCGGCCTTGCTGTTGTCGCCGGGTGCGGTCTGGGACGGCGTCGGCATGCTGGCGGCGCTGGGCGGCGCGGCGGCGATGGCCAGCGGCACTTATCTGACCCGGCGCTGGCGGCCGGACGCGCCGCTGGCCGCCTTGACCGGCTGGCAGCTGGGCCTGGGCGGGCTGATGCTGGCGCCGCTGGCCTGGGCGCTGGACCCGGCCTTGCCGACGCTGGGCGCGGCGCAGTGGCTGGGCTACGGCTATCTGTGCCTGTTCGGCGCGCTGTTGGCCTATTTGCTGTGGTTCCGCGGGCTGACGCGGCTGCCGTCGGTGGCGGTGTCCTCGCTGGGCTTGCTCAGCCCGCTGACCGCGGTGTTGCTGGGCTGGCTGCTGCTGGGGCAGGCGCTGGGGCTGTTGCAGCTGGCTGGCCTGGCCACGGTGCTGGCCAGCGTGTTGGCGGTGCAGCGCAGCATGGCCGCGCCGCCGGCGGCGGACAATCAGATCATGGCCGGCGCGGCGCGCGTCCGGTCTTGAGCGGTAATGAAATCAATCAGAAGAAATCATCATAAGGAGTCTGTCCATGAAGAGCGCTTTGCAAACCCTGTTGGAAAACCGCGTGTCGGCCAATCATTTCGATCCCGCCCACGTGTTGGCGGATGCGGAGATCGAGCAACTGCTGAACGCCGCCACCCGCGCGCCGTCGCGCCTACCATTTGCAGAACTGGAAGTTCGTCGCGGTGCGCAGCGCCGAGGCCAAGCGTCGCTTGCAGGCGGCCAGCTACGGCCAGCAGAAAGTGGCCGACGCAGCGGTGACCTTTATCTGCTGCGGCACCTTGAACGCGCATCGCGGGCTGGAGGCGTCGCTGCGGCCGTCGGTGGACGCGGGCATCCTGCCGCCGGCGGTACGCGACGGCTGGCTGCGCGCGGCGGAGAGCGCTCACCAGGACGACGCGCGCGCAGCGCGACGAGGCGATCCGTTCCGCCTCATTGGCGACGATGGTTTTGCTGCTGGCGGCGGAGGAGCGCGGCCTGGCCAGTTGCGCGCTGGGCGGTTTCGACGCCGAGGCGGTGGCGCGGGAGTTTGACCTGGCCGCGGACGAGTTGCCGGTGATGCTGGTGACGGTGGGGCGCGCGGCGGCCGGCAATTGGCCGCAGAAGCCGCGCCGGCCGGTGGCCGAGGTGATGGTGTTGGCTTGATGGTCTGTCTTACGATCTTTTTTGATCGGAAGTATTGTTCAAAGCATTGAATCCGCTACGCGGATGATGGTTTAGGGCTGGTTCCGCCCGGCAAACGGAAAGGGAGATTTGCGCGGCCAAATCTCCCTTTACCCTAAAGGCCGCCCTGCAAGCCTGGCCTACGGCTTCCCGCCGGTTCCCGTCAGTCCCGAGGCGCGGCTGGACTCGCAGCGCGCTACCGTCGCGCTGCTCGAACAGGCAGCCGCTTAAGACCTCGGGCCTGCCACCCGTCGGCAGGCTTGAAGGGAGCAGGGGCCCATCGGATACGTGGTTTCCTGCGTTTCTAGCAACGCTCTATCGCGCTTACAAAAGATTGTAAACAGGCTCTGAAAGCCGGCTCGATGGCTGCTGCCTTATCGCTGGCGAGGCCTTGAGCCGGTTTGAATCGATCAGGCGCTGCGCGCGGCCGGCGGCTGCGCCAGCACCGTGCGGCAGTGGCTTTCCAGGCGGGTGATTTCTTCCAGCACCGCGTCGATGTCGCGGCGTTGTTCTTCCAGCTGGCGGCGGCGCTCCAGTACCAAGTCCAGCAGTTTTTGCGACTGGCTGGCCTCGTCGTGGGCCTGTTCGTACATGTCCAGGATTTCGCGGATGTCGGATAAGGACAGACCGATGCGCTTGCCGCGCAGGATCAGCTTGAGCCGGGCGCGGTCACGGCGGTTGAATACCCGCTGGCGACCGTCGCGCTGGGGTTCTATCAGGCCCTGTTCCTCGTAGAAGCGGATGGTGCGCAGGGTGACGTCGAAATCGCGCGCCAGGTCGGAGATGCTGAAGAATTCGGGTTCGGTCATGGTGTGTTCCAGGGCAAGCGGCGATTGTAGCTTTTTTTTAACGCGTTCTCAGCCCTAGCATGATTTACGTTTACGTAATCGTCAACTTATGGGATGAATGAAAAAACAAGAGCGATACGTACCGTCTACCAGGAGAGAGATTGAGATGACCCTGCCCAGCTATGTCCACGGCGCCAGTCCGCAACCCTTGATCGGCCAGACCATAGGCCAATTGTTCGACCAGACCTGCCGCGAGCATGGCCGCCGCGAGGCGCTGGTGGTGCGCCACCAGCAGATACGCTGGAGCTACGAGGAGCTGCGCGAGCAAGTGGACCGGCTGGCCTGCGGCCTGATCCGGCTGGGGCTCAAGCCCGGCGATCGCATCGGCATCTGGTCGCAGAACAACGCCGAATGGGTACTGACTCAGTTCGCCACCGCCAAGGCCGGCCTTATCATGGTCAACATCAATCCGGCCTACCGCCGCTCCGAGCTGGAATACGCGCTGAGCAAGGTGGGTTGCCGCGCGCTGGTCCTGTCGCCCAGCTTCAAGAGCAGCGACTACCTGGCGATGGCGGCCGATCTGCTGCCGGAGCTGGCCGTTTGCGAGCCGGGCCGGCTCAAGTCCGCCGCCATGCCGCAGCTGGAGATGGTGATCCGCCTGGGGCAGCAGCGCACGCCGGGCATGCTCAATTTCGCCGACCTGATGGCCGCGCCGTCGGCGGAGGAGAAGGCGGGCCTGCAAAGCCTGGGCGAGACGCTGCAGTTCGACGACGTGATCAACATCCAGTTCACCTCCGGCACCACCGGCAGCCCCAAGGGCGCCACGCTCACCCATCACAATATTCTGAACAACGCCTACTTCGCCGGCGCGGCGATGGCCTTCGGCCCGGACGACCGGCTGTGCATTCCGGTGCCGCTCTACCACTGTTTCGGCATGGTGCTGGGCACCTTGCTGTGCCTGAGCCACGGCGCGACCATGGTGTTTCCGGCGGAGAGCTTCGACGCGCAGGAGGTGTTGCGCACGGTGCAGGAGGAGGGCTGCACCGGCCTGCACGGGGTGCCGACGATGTTCATCTCGGTGCTGGACCGGCCGGATTTTTCCGATTACGACGTGTCCACGCTGCGCACCGGCATCATGGCCGGCAGCCCGTGTCCTATCGAAGTGATGAAGCGGGTGACCAGCCAGCTCAATATGAGCCAGGTGACCATAGGCTACGGCATGACCGAGACCAGTCCGCTGAGCTTCCAGAGCGCCACCGACACGCCGCTGGACAAGCGCGTGGCCACGGTGGGGCGCATCCATCCGCATGTGGAGGTGAAGGTCGTCGACGTGGAAGGGCGCATCGTGCCGCGCGGCCAGAGCGGGGAACTGCACACCCGCGGCTATTCGGTGATGCCCGGCTATTGGGGCGACCCGGCCAAGACCGCCGAGGCGATAGACGCCGCCGGCTGGATGCGCACCGGCGATCTGGCGGAGATGGACGCGGACGGCTACGTCAACATCGTAGGCCGGGTCAAGGACATGGTGATCCGCGGCGGGGAGAACATCTACCCGCGCGAGGTGGAGGAGTTTCTCTACCGCCATCACAAGATTCAGGACGTGCAGGTGATCGGGGTGCCGGACGAGCGCTTCGGCGAGGAGCTGTGCGCGTGGATCCGGCTGCGCGACGGCGAAAGCGCCAGCGCCGACGATATCCGTGCTTTTTGCCAGGGGCAGATCGCGCATTACAAGATTCCGCGTTACATCGAATTCGTCGATAGTTTCCCGATGACCATTACCGGCAAGATTCAGAAATTCGTGATGCGGGAGAAGATGAAGGAGAAGTTGGGGCTGGCGGACGGCAAGACCGCCTGACCCGTCGCAAACCATGGGAACAAAAGCCCCGGCTTGCCGGGGCTTTTTGGCTTACAATGCCGCCAGACCGATCTTTAAGCTGAGGAATCCATCATGACTACCGTATTCAACGACGCCGATCTGCTGCGTCTGGAAAACCTGCTGACCCCCTTGTCCGCCAGCGGCAGCACCATGCGCCCGGACGAAGTGCAGGGCTTTTTCGCCGCGCTGGCGTGCGGTCCGGACGCGGTGGACGCCGATTTCTGGCTGGAAGAAGTGCTGGGCGACGCGCCGGCCTTTGAGAACGCGGACGACGCGGCCGAGCTGAAAACCCTGCTGCAGAAGCTGTACGACGCCACCGCCGCCGCGCTGGCGAATGGCGAGGAACTGGACCTGATCCTGTACGCGGAAGACGACAGCGACAGCGACGAGCCGGATTACTGGCCGTGGGCCAACGCCTTCCTCTACGCGCTGGACGTGGTGGACACAGACTGGTTCGAAGTGGCCGACGAGGACGAGGGCTTCGAAAGCCTGATGATGCCGATGCTGGTGTTGGGCGGCGCTTTCGAGCAAGAGGACGGCGAAGATCTGCTGACCTTCAGCGACGAGGAAGTGGAAGGCTACAAGGAAGAAATGCTGGAAGCGCTGGCCGCGGTTCACACCTACTGGCGCGCCAAGGAACAGGCGCCCAGCACCGTGCGCCGCGACGGCGACAAAGTGGGCCGCAACGACGTCTGCCCGTGCGGCAGCGGCAAGAAGTACAAGGCCTGCTGCGGCCGCAACTGATTCCGGCGCCCGGCGCGGAACCCAAAAAAAGGAAGCCTTGCGGCTTCCTTTTTTCATGCTGAGGCGCCTCGGCGCTTGCTGAAATTGTTAAGTACCGGGGGTTGCTGCGGACTTTAGCGCGCGTTCGGCGGCCTCCCGGGCGTTGAGCCGGTCGATGTAGTCGAATACGTCCAATAGAGAGGTGGTCAGCGCCAGCACTTGCTCCAGCAGGCTGAAGAAGCCTTCCCAATAGCCTTTGGCGGCGCTGTCGTCGCTAAAGTCGATGTCCGCGGCGATTTGAGCGAGCAGATTGTGCAGGCCGTTGTCGGGGTTGTCCTGCAAATACTTGATGAAATGTCCTGCGAATTCGCGGCCCAGCAAATGCGCGGCGTGTTGGTCGTCTATGGGCGGAACTTGCCAACAATGGACGCCGCGCCGGTTGGACGCGTTGCCGGCAAACGGCAATTCCGCGCGGGACGTTGGGTCCGGGTCCGGACGGTAATGGCGGCGGGATGGGGTTTTGATCGACATGATCACCTCCGTGTAGCGGTTTTTCATTGCCACCCCCACGGCCAAGCGGAGGTGGCAGACCGAACAGGGTTGGCCGACCGGACTACACGACTCCGGCACACCCGCTAAGGTGTCCCCACCCGGCCCGCCATTGTGAGCGCGCACGAGTGCAGCGATCCAAACGCAAGACTCAAGCGCTTGTTCGCAGTGTAGTTCGCCGGACGGCCAAGTCCGGTGCCGCGAGGAACGGCACGGCAGCGATTGTGCACAGTTGCCCGCTGCCCGGTCAAGGCGCATGCCTGGCGTTAAAAGCCCGTCAATGCTTGCTTACGCGGCCGGTATCGGCTGAGGGCGGAAAATAGCCGGCCGGCAAGCCTGGATGGGGGAGGCAATGAAAAAACGGCGCGTTCCCACGGGAGGGGAGACGCGCCGCATGTTTGGCGGTGAGCGGCGGCTTAGCTATTCATGGACGGGTAGTCGGTATAACCGCGCTCGTCGCCGCCGTAGAAGGTGGCCGGGTCCGGCGGGTTCAGCGGCGCGCCGCTTTGCAGGCGTTCTGCCAGGTCCGGGTTGGCGATATAGCTGCGGCCGAAGGCGGCGGCGTCGATATAGCCTTTGCGGATCAAAGTTTCGGCCTTCTCGGCGGTATAGGCGCCGGCGCCTATGATCACCCCCGGGTAACGCTGGCGCAGCGCCTGGCGGAAGCCTTCGTCCAGCACCGGGCCGCCGGCCCAGTCCGGCTCGGAAATGTGCAGGAAGGCCAATTTGCGCTTGGCCAGCTCTTCGGCCAGGTAGAGCGCCATGTCCAGTTGGTCGGTGTTGCTGATGCCGTTGAAGATGCCCAGCGGCGAGATGCGGATGCCCACGTGATCGGCGTCCCATTCCGACACCACCGCGTCCACCACCTCCAGCAGGAAGCGCGCGCGGTTCTCCACACTGCCGCCGTATTCGTCGGTGCGGACATTGGCCTGGGGCGACAGGAACTGGTCCAGCAGATAGCCGTGGGCGCCGTGGATCTCCACCAGGTCGAAACCGGCGCGGCGCGCGTTGTCGGTGGCGCGGCGGTAGTCTTCCAGGATGTCGGCCAGCTCGGAGACTTCCAGCGCGCGCGGGGTATCGCACTGCTCGCGCACCAGGCTGCCGTCGGCGGCGCGGATATTGGTGCGGCTGTCGGCTTGGATAGCCGACGGCGCCACCGGCGCTTCGCCGTCCGGTTGCAGCGAGCGATGGGAGATACGGCCGGTGTGCCACAGCTGCAGCGCCGTCAGCCCGCCCTTGGCGTGCACCGCGGCGTTGACCTTGGTCCAGGCCGTCACTTGCGCTTCACTGTAGATGCCCGGCGCGCCGGCGTAGCCCTTGGCGGTGGGGGAGATGTGGGTGCCTTCGGCCACGATCAGGCCGGCGCCGGCGCGTTGGGCGTAATAGGTTTCCGCCAGCGCGGTGGGTACGTCGCCCGGCTCGGTGTTGCGCAGCCGGGTCAGCGGCGCCATCGCCACTCGGTTTTTCAGGGTCACGGCGCCTACGCGCAGCGGGGTGAACAGTTTGTCGGCTTGCATTGCGGTTTCCTTGGCTCTAAGCGGGAGAAAATGAGATGGGCGCGATCACTGATCGAAGCCGAAACCCTGTTTGCGCGCCACCGGCGCGACCTGCGGGAAATACACGTTGCGGTAGTACTGCGCGGTGTTGGCGGACCAGGGCTGGCCGTCTGCGCGCTGAATGCTCTTCCAGTAATCCATGATGGCGGCGTCGTACTGCGCGATCATTGCAGGCAGTTCCGCCGCTTGGTAGCGTTCACGATGCACGAAGCTGGCGCGCGGCAGCCGCGGTTTGATCGCGCTGTCCTGATCGGCGTAGCCCAGTACCACACCCACCAGCGGGAAGGTCAGTTCCGGTAGTTCCAGCAGCTCCACCATGGCCTGCGGATCGCGGCGGATGCCGCCGATGGGCACCACGCTGAGGCCGGCGGAGCGGGCCGCGGTCATGAGGTTGCCCAGCGCGATGCCGGCGTCCACCGCGCCGACGGCGAAGGCTTCCACGCTGTTGTGTATCACTTGCTCGGAACCGGCTTTTTCCACGCCGATACGAGTCTTGTAGAAATCCGGCACGATGGCGACGAAGACCGGCGCTTGGGCGATCCACGGCTGACCGCCGGCGATCTCGGCGATTTTCCGGCGGCGTTCCGCATCCTGAACCACCACCAGCGTCACTTGCTGGCCGTTGATGGAGGTGGGGCCTTTCCAGGCGGCGTCCAGCACTGCATCCAGCACCTCGGCGGGAATGGGCTTGTCCTGGTAGCTGCGCACGCTGCGGTGCTCTTGCATCAGTTCCAGTGTCGGGTTCATGCTTTAGGCTCCTTAAAGTAGACCAGTCGTCTAGTTGTAATTTCAAAATAACCCGCTCCGGGGAGCGGGGAGTGTGCGAGCGGCTTCGTGTTGTTTACGGAGCGCGCAGAATTTGTTGCGTGTGCGTCATCGCCGCCAGCAGCGGGGCGCGCGAGTGTTGGGTCTTGAATAGCAGCGCGCTGCCCACCCACAAGCTGTACAGCGCGCTGGCGGTTTCGTCCGGCAGCAGGTCCGCGTCCAGCGATCCTTCCTGTTGGCCGCGGCGGATGCAAGCGGCCAAATTGCGCACTACAAAGCTCATGCCTTCGGCCAGCGCTTCGCGCATCGGCTCGGACAGGTCGGACACTTCGGCCGCCAGCTTCACCGCCAGGCAACAGCGTTGCGGCTCGTCGCAGCGATGGGTTTCCAGCCAGCCGTCGAAATAATGCAACAGGCAATCGCGGGCGCTGCCGGCGTCCTTGGACAGAAAGCTAACCAGTCTGCCGTCGTATTTCTCAAAATAACGGCGCAGCAGTTCCACGCCATAGCCTTCCTTGCTGCGGAAGTAATGGTAGAACGAACCCTTGGGCACGCCGGCCGCGCCGAGGATTTCCGCCAGGCCCACGGCGGAGAAGCTCTTGCCTAGAATGATGGCTTCGCCGGTGGCCAGCAGGTGTTCGCGAGTGTCTGAAAACTGGTTGGGACGTGACATGGGCTGAAGTCTACTAGACCGGTCGTCTAGTTTCAAGAAATTTTTCAATCCTCGGGGGAGGCGAGGCGTTGGCGGCAAATCAGGCGGACAGGGCATGCTTTTGGTATGGCAAATATTGATAATAAGAATCAATTCTCATTAAGGTGCCGGGTTTACGCTAAAAACCCGTGCAAAGTCTCGCTCTAGCTCGCGAGATCATAAACAGGTTTAAAGCTAGGTCGTCTCAAGGTAGATTGTCCAGGTTCCGTGGTGTCCGGGACCTGGACAAGAGCAAACGACAAAGGAGATTCCCATGAACAAACTCAGCCGCGCCGCCATCGCCGCGCTGTGCGCGCTCAGCGTAGGATACGGCGCGCAGGCAGCCGAGGCCGACAACCGCAACGGCCCGTCCGGCAACGGCGGCAACAATCTGTTGATCGCCGCGGCGGCCTGGAAGCAGACCGCGGCGGAATACCGCGCGCTCTACCACCAGGCTTTCAATCTGGCGCGGATGCGGCTGGATCAGGCGCTGGCGGCGCGCAAGCCCGGCGACAAACCGCTGGCCGTGATCACCGACATCGACGACACCGTGCTCAACGCCGTCAATTACTGGGGCTATCTGATCCAGAAGGACCGGGATTTCTTCGACGACGCGATCTGGGACAAATGGATTCCGGAAAACAAGCTCACCGCCACACCCGGCGCGCTGGACTTCTTCAATTACGCCAAGTCGCAGGGCGTGGAAGTGTTCTACGTCAGCAGCCGTGACCAGGGCGACAAAACCTATGAGTACGCGCTGGGCAATTTGCGCGCCGTCGGCTTCCCCTACGTCGACGAAAAACACGTGACCATTCTGCGGGACAGCTCCAACAAGGAGCCGAGGCAGAAGGAGATTGCCGCCCAGTACGAGGTGGTGCTTCTGCTGGGAGACAACCTCAACGATTTCCAACGCAAATACTATGTGAAGAATGTGGACGAGCGGGCGCGGCTGATGGAGGAAGACCGCGAGCTGTTCGGCCGCAAATTCATCCTGATGCCCAATCCCACCGACGGCCACTGGATGCGCGCCATCTTCGGCGATTCCGAACCGCCGGCCACGGACCGCAACCGCGAGATATTCAAGAAAGCGGCCAGCAAGTCCGCCTGGCGGCCGGCGCCCTGAGAACGCGTTTACGATCTGGCGAGCCTGGATCCTACGGGCGTTTGCTTCGCGCCGTGCCCGCCACTATGATAGCCGCGGGAGCGCCGCGCGCTGCCCTCGTTTCCGCGGTAGGCGAAGCCTGCCGCGGGTTTGATTCCTCCTCTATGTCTTGAAGCCATGCCCGCCGACGCCGCCACCTCCTTTCCTCCGTCCGATGCCTCCGCCGCCGTGCGCGCGCTGGAGCCGGCCATCGCCCCACATTTGCAATTGCTGGCGCATAGCGCCGGCGAGGAGGTGAGCCAGACCCACGCCAAGCTCGGCCTGCTGCTGCTGTGGTTGAGCGACGACGTGCTGGACGCGGTGAACGCGGATCTGCAGGCTTTGGATGTGACTGAAAGCAAGCTGAACGTGTTGATGCTGTTTTCGCTGCAAGAGCGGGGATGGTGGCGGAACGGGCCGCTCACCCCGTCGGCGATAGCCGACTATCTGGGCGTGACCCGCTCCACCGTTACCGGCCAGCTGGATTGGCTGGAACGGCGCGGTCTGCTGCAAAGGCAACTGCGCGACGAAGACCGCCGCAGCCTGGATTTGAGCTTGACCGATGCCGGCCGGGAACTGCTGCGGCAAGCGCTGCCGGGCTTCTGGCGCGCTTGCCAGCGCCTGACCGAGGCGCTGGACGAGAGCGAATGCGCGGCGCTTTGGTCCTTGCTAGCCAAGGTGTGGAGTAGATTGAAAGCGGACTGAACCCGTCTTTATCAGCGCGGCGCGCTGGGCTGCGCGCCCGCCGCCGCCAGCGCGTCGGCGCGGGCGCGGTCGCTGGCTTTGCAGCGGCAGTGGCCGATCTGATGCAGCTCTATCAAGTGGCCGGCCGGGTCGCGCAGGAACAATTGCGTCAGTTCCGGCGCGGCGACATTGGCCTGTTTCCAGTGGACGATGCCTTGCCGCAGCAATTCCGCCTCCGCTTGGGCGATGTTCCTCACCGCCAGCGCTACGTGATTGTCCACCGGATCCTGATCCGCGCCCTGCGCATACGGAGACACGCCGTCGTTGCCCAATAGATGAATCTGGCAGTCGTTGCCCAGGTCCAGGAAAAATCCGGGTACCCCGGGGATGTGCCAGCGGCCGCCGTCGGCGTCCAGGCCCAGCACGTCGCGATAAAACGCGCCCATGGCCTCAACCAGGTTCAGCGGCATGCGCAAGCCATGATGGTGCAATTCCAATACTTCGATAGGCATAGTTTGATTCCTTGAGTGGATGAGGTAAGGCGGCCGCCTGTCGTTATATAGTACGTTATGCGTACTATACGTCAAGCATATTTTATTGGGAAGAATGGAATCGTCAGTCGAACCAGCAAGCTGCGCGCCAGCGGCTATATTGGCCTCATGCGAGTGGGGTCGGTTTTCATGCGGATAATTTTAAATCATAGATTTAAATAGAAAAAAAAGCTTGCTATCTAATTAAGTGAAATTTAGTATTGGTTTAATAACTTATAACTCGATGTTGATAGAGACCATGACGGGTCAAGCATGACGCGAAATCTATTCACCAGCCTGACCGCTGGTTTGTTGTTGGCCGGCGCCGCGGCGGGCGCGGAAACGCCGGTCTGGAAACAGCCGGAGTACGCGGCGGCCATTGTCCAGGCTAGGGCAGGGCAGACTGCGCCGGCGCTGGCGATGCTGGAGCGGGAGCGCGCGCGAGGACCGTTGGCCGCGCCCTTGCTGGACGATTATTTGACCCTGTTGTGCTGGAGCGGGCGCGGCGCGGAGGCCTTGCGGCTGCTGCCGGGTCACGAAGCCGACATGTCGGCGGACGCGCTGACGCTGCTGGCGCGCGTTGCGCGCGACCAGCGCGACGCGGCGGAGGCCGAACGGTTGTACCGTTTGTTGTTGGCGCGTCAGCCGGCGGCCAGTTATCGCGCCGGGCTGGCGATGGCCCAATCCGAGGCCGGACACGGCGCGGCGGCGCTGGCCACTCTGGACGCCGCGCCGGCCGGCTCGTCGGCCGACGAACTGGAGTTGACCCGAGCGCGTGCATACGTCTTGCTGCAAAGCGGGGACCTGACCCGGGCGCTGGACTATCTGATCCGCGCGCGGGCGCGCTTTCCCGGAGACCCGGAGCTGGAGCGTAGTTATCTGGGCTGCTTGCTCCGCTTGGGGGCGCCGTGGCAGGCAGGTCAAGCGTCTATCGCGGATCCCCGGCTGGCCTTGCAGGTTGATTTCGACCGCGCGGCGACTTTGAGTCGTTGGGGACGCATTCAGGAAAGCCAGGACAGCGGACCTGGCCGGCACGCGCAAACCGACGCGGCGCTGAAGCTTAATCAGGACATCGCGGCGCGGCCTGAAGCCGCGCGGCCGCCGTTCGCCGCGCTGGCCGCGGACGACCGCGTGCAAATGTTGCAGCAGCGCGGCTTGTCGGCGCAGGCCATCGCTCTGGACCGGCGGCAGGCCGGCCAGGCGTGGTCGCCGTATGCCCGCGCGGCCTTGGCCGACGCTTACCTCAACCAGCGCCAGCCGCTGCGCGCAGAGGAGCTGTACCGCTCGGCGTTGCGCGACGCGCCGCAGGCGGACGAGGCGCTGGATTGGCGCATCGGCCTGGTTTACGCCCTGCTGGAGTCCGGCCAGCACGCCGCCTGCCGCCGGGAGCTGGCCGCGTTGCAAGCCACCGCTCCCCGGCTGAAAACCGACCGCGCCAGCGGCCGGCGCGTGTTCAATCCGGCGTTCCAGCGCGTGGCCTTGCTGGACGCGATGGTGACCGCCTACCAAGAGGACACCCGCGGGGGCTGGAAGAAGATGGAGGCTTTGCTGGACGAAGCGTCATTTAATCCCGAATTGCGACAGAACCAGGGCAGCCTGGCACTGATGCGCGGCTGGCCGCGGCTGGCGCGAGGCGTATTCACTCGGCTGAGCGTGGACGAGCCGGACCAGCCGGAAGCGGCGGCAACCGGCTTGGCCGGCGCCGCGCTGGACTTGCAGGAGCTGGACGAGGCGGACCGCCAGCTGCTGAGGCTGAGCGAGCTGGATGTGGACAATGCCGGCGTGCGCCAGCTGAGGGAACGCGCCCGGCTGGAACGGCGGCCGGAGCTGGTGCTGGAGGGGAAGAAGGATTTGAGCGGCGGCCAGGGCGCGGGCGAACAAAACGCCTGGGAAAGCTCGGCGCGGCTGTATTCCTCGCCGTTCGGCCACTGGCGCTTGTTTGGTCTGCACCAGTTGCAACGCGCCAGCTATGTGAACGAGACGGCCTCGGCACGTTACGAGGCGCTGGGAATGGGCGCGGAATGGCGCGGCGAACAAGGGCGCGGCGAATTCGGCCTTACCGGTCAGATAGACGGCGGGCGTCGCGGCGGCGCTTTCGCCGGCTACGACTGGACGCCGGACGACTATTGGACACTGGGTGCTCGCTTTGAGCTGAACAGCGCTGAAGCGCCGTTGAAAGGCCGCCTGGACGATGTGCGCGGCAACCGGACCCAACTGAGCCTGCAATACCGCGCCGACGACTATCGCAGCTACGCCTTGCAAGCCGAGGCTCTGTCCTTGTCCGACGGCAATCTGCGCCGTGCGGTGTCGGCCAACTGGGACCAGCGCTGGGTCAGCGGCCCGCGCTACAAGCTCAACACCATTCTGACGCTGGCGGCCAGCGCCAACGACGCGGTGCCGTCCGCCCGCTACTTCAACCCGCGCGCCGACGGCGAGGCCTCGGTGACGGCGATGCAGGAATGGAAGCTGTGGGGCGAGTACGAAACCACCTGGCATCAGCGCCTGGGCTTGACGCTGGGGAGTTACACCCAGCGTGACTTCGGCGCCGGCGGCGTGTGGGGTCTGCTGCTGGAACAAGAGTGGCGCTGGGGCAGCCGCGGCAGCCTGCGCTACGGCTTCACCCGGGTGCGCCATCCCTATGACGGCAAGGCGGAAACCGGCAACAAGGTGTATCTCAATCTGGATTGGCGCTTCTGATGAAAATGAAACAATGGCTGGCGGCCCTGATGACGGCCTGCCTGTTGTGGAGCGGCTGGGCGCAAGCGGCGGCCGGTCGGCTGGTGATCCTGTGCTACCACGAGGTGGACAAGACCGACAGCGGCGCGTCGGACCCGTTCGCGGTGGATGCCCGCGCGCTGGTGAAACAGATGGAATGGATGCGGGGCCAGGGCTACAGCTTTGTCAGCTTGCAGCAGGTGCTGGACGATCGCGCCGGCGGCAAGCCCTTGCCGGACAAGGCGGTGCTGCTGACTTTCGACGACGGTTACCGCAGCGTGTACACCAATGTCTATCCGGTGCTGAAGCTGTTCCAGGCGCCGGCCGTGATTGCGCTGGTGGGCAGTTGGCTGGAAGCGCCCGAGGGCAGCCAGGTCAGCTACGGCGACGGCGTGGCGGGGCGGAGCAAATTCCTGAGCTGGGAGCAAATCCGCGAAATGCGGGCCAGCGGCCTGGTGGAAGTGGCCAGCCATAGCTATGCCTCTCATCTGGGCGTGCTGGCCAATCCCCAGGGCAATCTTGAGCCGGCCCTGACCGCCCGCGCCTACCGCGCCGGCGGCTACGAAAGCGAATCGGCTTATCTGGCGCGCATCCGCGACGATTTGCGCCGCAACAGCGCGCTGCTCAAGGCGCGGCTGGGCGCGGCGCCCAGAGCGATGGTGTGGCCTTACGGCAGCTATTCGCCGCAGGGGGCGAAGGTGGCGGCGAAGGAGGGCATGCCGGTGACCATGGGGCTGGGCGCGGGCATCAACGACCGCGCCACCCCGCTGTCCTCGCTCCGCCGGGTGCTGCTGGACGCCAATATGGACCTGGCCGATCTGGCTTACCAATTCAAGCAGCTGAACGGCTGGCCGGACGGCGTCCGGCCCGAACCCAGCCGCATCATGCACGTGGATCTGGATTACATCTACGACCCCGACCCCAAACGTCAAGACGAAAACCTGGGCCGGCTGCTGGACCGGGTCAAGGCCATGGGCGTGAGCACCGTCTACCTTCAGGCCTTTGCCGATCCCGACGGCGACGGCGTGGCGCAGGCGCTGTATTTCCCCAACCGCCATCTGCCGATGCGCGCGGACCTCTTCAACCGCGCCGCCTGGCAATTGCAGACCCGGGCCAACGTCAGGGTCTACGCCTGGATGCCGCTTTTGGGCTTTGCCCTGCCGGCAGGCCATCCGCTGGCAGGCGAACGGGTGCTGGCGGAGCAGACCGGAGGCGCTCAGGCCAAGGTGCAGGGCTATGCGCGGTTAACCCCGTATTCCCCGCCGGTGCGCCAGCTGATCCGCGAAATTTACGAAGACCTGGCGCGCAGCTCCCGCTTCGGCGGCTTGTTGTTCCACGACGACGCCACCCTGTCCGATTTCGAAGATGCCGGCCAGGCGGCGCGTCAAGCGCGGCAAGGGCAGGGCTTGGCCGCCGACGTGGCCGAAGTGCGCGCCGATCCAGAGCAAATGGCGCGCTGGACCCGCGCCAAAACCGCCTTGCTGGACGACTTCAGCATGGAACTAGCGGCCGTGGTGCGCCAATACCAGCCGGACTTGCGCACCGCGCGCAATCTCTACGCCGAGGTGGTGCTCAACCCGGATTCGGAAACCTGGTTCGCCCAGTCCTTCGACAGCGCGTTGAACCGTTACGATCGGGTGGCGGTGATGGCGATGCCGTATATGGAAAACGCGGCCGACCCCAAGGCCTGGATGCGCCGGCTGTTCGACAAGGTGGCGGCCAAGCCGGGTGCCTTGGAAAAAACCGTGTTCGAACTGCAGGCGGTCGATTGGCGCAGCCGCAAGCCGATTCCCACCGCGGAACTGGCGGCCACGGTACGCGAGCTCAACACACTGGGCGCGCGGCATATCGCCTACTACCCGGATGATTTGTTCCATGACCAACCCAGGCTGAAGGCGTTCAAGCGGGTGTTTTCGCTGACGGCGCATCCGGAAGAATGAAGGCCGACGGCGGTGGCCAAGCGCCTGCGACAAGGCGCGCCGCGGCCGGAGCCGGGCCCTGCTCATGGGGCGGCGGGACCGTTAGACGATTGATGATTCATCGCATCAAGGGGCGAGGAGACGTGTTGTGGACCTGGCATTGATATTGCTGCTGGCATATGCCTTTTTTTATCCGTTGTTCATGGCGTATTTGTGGATGGTGGGGGCGGTGCATTACTACCTCCACTACGAAAGAAAAGATCCGCCGCTGAACCAGCCGCCAGTGCTGGATTATCCGCCTCTGAGCGTGGTGGTGCCTTGCTACAACGAGGAAGACAACGTGCGCGAGACTTTGGCCTACGCGCTGGCGCTGGACTATCCGGACTTCGAAGTGATCGCGGTCAACGACGGCAGCCGGGACGCCACCGGCGCCATCCTGGACGAACTGGCCGCCGCGCATCCGCGGCTGCGCGTGGTGCACCAGGCCACCAACCAGGGCAAGGCGGTGGGGCTCAACACCGCGCTGGCGCTTGTGCGTCATGAATACCTGCTATGCATAGACGGCGACGCGCTGCTGGACCCGTACGCGGGCAAATGGCTGATGCGCCATTTCCTGACCTCGCCGCGCGTGGGCGCGGTCACCGGCAACCCCCGCATCCGCAACCGCACCACCTTGTTGGGGCGGCTGCAAGTGGGGGAATTCACCGCCATCATCGGCCTGATCAAGCGCGCGCAGCGCACTTACGGCAGATTGTTCACCGTGTCCGGCGTGATCACCGCCTTCCGCAAGACCGCGGTTTACCAGGCGGGTTACTGGAGCGAGGACATGCTGACCGAGGATATCGACATCAGCTGGAAACTCCAGCTCAAGCACTGGAACGTGCGCTTCGAACCGCGCGCGCTGGTATGGATCTTGATGCCGGAAACCCTGCGCGGCTTGTGGAAGCAGCGGCTGCGCTGGGCCAAGGGCGGCACCCAGGCGCTGATGCGCAACGCCTGGGTGCTGCGCACCTGGCGGCATCGCCACATGTGGCCGGTGTACTCCGAATACTTCCTCAGCGTGGTCTGGTCCTACACCATGGCCGGCATCATCGTGTATTGGTTGCTGAGCCTGGTGTTGGGCGACTGGCTGCCCCAGGTGGGCACGCCGCTGATCCCGCGCTGGCACGGCATGGTGCTGGGCGGCACCTGCATGCTGCAGTTCATGATCAGCAAGATGATGGACAGCCAGTACGACGCCAAGCTGGGCAAGAACTACTACTGGATGGTCTGGTATCCGCTGGTTTACTGGCTGCTGAACGTCTGCACAACGATCGTGGCTTTCCCGCAGGCCGTGTTCCGCAAAAAGGGCAAGCGCGCGCGCTGGGTCAGCCCGGACCGGGGAGTGAGGGCATGAGCCGGCTGGGAGACGGCCTGATCATCCAGGCCTCGCACAATATGAGCGCCTTGCAGCGGCTGCTGTCCTGGTTGATGACTCTGGTGTGCTGGCTGGCGTGGTTCTATCTGTGGCTGCCGGCCTTGGCCTATGTCGGCTACCTGATCTGGGGCCGGGACGTGTTGCCTGCGGCGCTCCGCGCGGAGGATGCGCCGGAACACCTGGGCAAGCTGCTCGACTACGGCTTTGAGATCGCGCTGATCGGCTTATGTCTGCTACTTTGGTCGCGCATCAATTACTGGCGCTTCACCGGCAAGCAGAAACGCAGCCCGATCCCCAACGTCACTTTGGAGAAATTGGCGGAAGATCTGGGTTTGCCGCCGGACGAACTGCGCGAGGGCCAGGCCGCCAAGGTGGCGGTGGTCCATCATTGCGGCGAGGGCGGCATCGCCCGCATCGAAACCGTGACGCGGTTGCCGCCGCCCGCTTGAATCACCAGCCGCCGAACAAAGGCAGCAGCACCAAGGCCAGCAACAAAGCCCAGGCGGCCGCGCCGGCGCACAGCGCGCTATAGGCGAAGTGCTGGGACTCTACTTCCTCTTCCAGTCCCAATATGGCCGGCAGCCCGTGGTAGAGCAGGGCGAAGGCCGCGGCCAGGCCCAGTAGCGCGCCCAGCAGATTGAAGGCGAGATCCGGCACCAGCAAGGCCAGGCTGGACAGCCACAGCGGCACCGCCGCGCCGGCCGCCAACAGGAAGCACTGATCGAAACCCGCGGCCAGTTTGTGGCTGGAGGCCAGGGTTTGCAGCGTCCAGGCCATTAGCGGCACGGTGGCCAGCTCCGCGATGAAAAACAAGGCAGCGGCGGCCAGCCAGCGGTCCAGGCCGGCTGCGGGCGCGTAGAGCTGGCCGTGGGCCAGCCCGGCGTAGCAGATCATCAAGGCGGGCAGCAGCGAGAACGGCAGCACCAGCTTCAGCATCAAGCTGCGCGGCGACGGCGGCCTCCCGCGCAACGCGTCCCAGCCGCCGTGGCTGGAAAACAGCATCTTCGGATAATGGCTTAGTTTCATGGCAAAGCTCCTTGAGGACGGTCTGGCATGGCGGGCGGTTACATACTCTCAATATGTATCATGATGTGATATAAATTCAAGCATGAATCCCTTTTCAGACTCCCCCGTCCTGAGCAAGGCGGATTTTGAACGCCTGTCCGAATTCCGCCATCAACTACGCGTGTTTCTGCGTTTCAGCGAAGACGCCTGCCGCGGCCACGGCCTGACCCCGCTGCAATACCAACTGCTCTTGCATGTGCAAGGCTATCCGGGCCGCGACTGGGCCACGGTGGGCGAACTGGCGGAACGTCTGCAATCCCATCACCACGGCGTGGTGGCGTTGGCCAGCCGCTGCGAGGAGCTGGGCCTGGTGCGGCGACGGCCCGGCCGCGACGACCGGCGGCAGGTGGAAATCCATCTGACCGAGGCCGGCCGCAACCAGGCGCAGGCGCTGGCCGCGCTGCACCGCGACGAAATCCGCCTGCTGCGCGATAAGCTTGCGCCGCCGGGCTTCGACCCGGCTTAGAACCTGTTTACGATCTGCTGCGCGTCGGCGATACCGCGTTAAAAACAAACTCAAAATGCTCATGTACCGTATGTACACTCCGCTTTTTCGCTTGTTTTCGCCTTGTCTCGCCTTAGCTCGCAAGATCGTAAACAGGTTCTTAGACCAGCTAACAAAAGCCCCTGATCCTGCGTTGCGCCTCCTTGGCGTACGACTTGTACTGTAGCTTCGCAGAAACTTTGTTTTCTGCGTCGACGCGCCTTGGCTCAGGTTCTCTGCGAGGTTTTGTCAGCGGCTCTTAATCGCCCAGATAGCGCCGGCGCAGCAGCCGCAGCCGGCCGTCCGCGGCGACGCGGTTCAAGGCCTTCTGCAAACGGAAGACGCGCTGGGGCGGCGTGTCCGGATTGAGTGCGAACCAGTATTGCCCTCCGCCGTCCAGCAAATAAGCCGGCGCGGCCGTGCGCGGCGGCAGTTTCAGCTTGTCCAGATGCCAGCGCATCGCCCAGTCCAGCATCGCCACCAGATCGACGCGGTCCAGCAGCAGCTTGTTCAGATTGGCCGCGTCGTCCTGGCCGGCGTCCAGCCCTTCGCGCCGCGGGTCCAGCGCCGCCAGCCGGCTGAAGGCGGCGGAGCCGGCCAGCGCGCCCACCCGATAGCGCCGCGCGTCGGCCGCGTTGCCCAGGCGGATGTCGCGGCGGGCGGACAGCCGATACAGGAAGACGCGGCGAGGGCCTATCGGCCCCACCCATTGGAACTGCGTTTCCCGCTCCGGTGTGCGCACCATGGCGAACAACAGCGCGTCCGGCGTTTTCCGCACCGTGGCGTATGCGCGCAGCCAGGGCTGAACTTCAATTTCCAGGCTGAGCCCGGCCTCCGCCGCGACCAGGCGCAAGGCCTCGGCGGCATAGCCCTTGACCCGGCCGTTTTCCACATAGCTGAGCGGCGGCAGATCCTCGGTATAGGCGTTGATGTCGGCCGCCGCGGCCGATAGCGCCCAGCATGCGCCAAGCGCCGCCAGCAGCGGGCGGATGAGAGTCCCCGGTATGACCATTTTTTGTCCGTTATGCGTGATGGTTCACAGCATGGCAGTTTGCCAGACAAAAGGGCCTGCTTGATGACAAATGGGCGGTTTCAGCGCAGGGCCAGCGCGGTGCCCAGGCCGATCAAGGCGCAGCCTATGATCCGGTTTAAGCCGCGCTGGCGGCGCAGCATGCCGGCGTGCAGCCGCGGCTGAGTAAACAGCAAGGCCACCAGCGCGAACCAGGCCAGATACGCGGCGGAGATGAATAGCCCGTAGCCCGCGCGCAGCGACAGCGGCGTGTCCGCGTTCACCGCCTGGCTGAACAGGCTGAGCACGAACAGCGAAGTCTTGGGATTCAGCGCATTGCACAGCAGGCCGGCGCGCAGCGCGGCCCAGGCGCTTTGCCGGCGGTCCCTCTCCGCGGGGCCGGCGGCCAGCGGCGGCTGGACGAAGGTGCGGTAGCCGATGTAGAGCAAGTAGGCGGCGCCCAGCAGCTTGAATCCGGCCAGCAGCCAGGGCGTGCGGCTGAGCAGCAGGCTGACGCCCAGCAGCGCGCACAGCACATGGAATTGCACGCCCAGCGCGATGCCGAAGGCGCCCAGCAGACCGTGGCCGCGCCCGTATTGCAGGCTGTTGCGGGTGATGACAGCGAAGTCGGCGCCGGGGCTGATCACGGCGAGCAGGGTAAGCAGGGCTACGGTCAGGAGTTCGTTCATCGCGATAAGGCTTTCAGAAGAAGACGCCGCGATTGTCGCGGGCTTGGCGCGCGGGGAAAATCGATTTATTGTCCTTGCATTGAGTGAGGAAAAGTCACAGATGAGCTATCGCATTCCGGCCTTGACCGCCGTCCGCGCCTTTGAAGCCGCCGCTCGCCACGGCAGCTTCGTCAAGGCGGCCGCGGAACTGTGCGTGACCCACGGCGCGGTCAGCCGCCAGGTCAAGCAATTGGAGGAGGGGCTGGGCGTGGCCCTGTTCGAACGGCGCAACCGGGCGGTGTTTCTGACCGCGGCCGGCGAGAGCTTCCGCCAAAGCTGCGCCGAGGCCTTGCGCGTGCTGGAGCAGGGCGCGGCCCGCGCGCAGCGGCAAGCGGACGCGCCGCTGCGGCTGTCCTGCGAACCCACCATTGCGATGCGCTGGTTGATTCCGCGGTTGCCGGCTTTTCAGACCGAACATCCCGACATCGAGTTGCTGCTGTCCGCCGCCGGCGGGAAAGTCGATTTTTCCTCACAGAGAATCGACCTGGCGCTGCGTCGAGACGACAGCGGCTGGGGCCTGGGCGATCACGTGGCCGAAGTGGCGCGGGAGCGGATGGGGCCGGTGTGCGCGCCGGCGCGGCTGCAGGCCGCGGGCGGAGATTGGCGCGCCTTGCCCCTGCTGCACGCGGACAGCCGGCCGGCGGCCTGGAGCCGCTGGTTGGCGGCGCAGGGCGTGGAGGCTGCGGGAGAGGCTGGGCGTTTCGAACATTTTTACCTCAGCTTGCAGGCGGCCGAAGCGGGAATGGGCCTGGCCATCGCCTCGCTCTATATGGCGGCGGACGCGCTGAGGCTGGGCCAGTTGACGGCGCCGGCCGGCTTTTGCGAGGACGGCTCCGGCTATGTGCTGTTGTCGTCGAGGCCGTTCGACGGCGACGCGCGTCGGCGGGCGGTGCTGGAGTGGCTGCGCCGGCAGATGGCGCTGGATTTGCCTAGGGGCTGAGCGCCGCGCCGTCGGCCGCGGGCAGACAAGCCTGAAAACGTTCGAACAGCTCGCGCTCCTCAAAGCGCACGTGAGCTTCCATCAACTGGGCGAAGCGCGCCAGCGCGGCTGCTTGCGGCGTGGCCAATTCCG
This sequence comes from Chromobacterium haemolyticum, assembly GCF_009936155.1. Classification (NCBI taxonomy): domain Bacteria; kingdom Pseudomonadati; phylum Pseudomonadota; class Betaproteobacteria; order Neisseriales; family Chromobacteriaceae; genus Chromobacterium; species Chromobacterium haemolyticum. The sequence continues at coordinate 1,319,647 of NZ_AP019312.1, forward strand.
CGATCAGCTCGCGCAGCCGGCGGTGTTCGTCCAGGGCGCGGGTGGCCAGCGCCGCGTGCTCGGTCTGCGCCAGCCGCGGCAACAACGCTGTTTCTTCTTCCGCGAAATGCCGTTCCAGCGCGTCGGCGCTCCAGGCGCGCAGCGCGGCGGCCAATTGCGCTTGCCGTTCCGGGTCGCCGGACTCGGCGGCCAGCCGGGCCTGGCGCGCCATTTTCAAGGCGTGATGGTGTTCGCGGGACAATTCCTGCAAGGCGGGGTGTCGCTTCATGAGGTGGGTTCTTTCCGGAGTCTATCCGCCGGGGCGCGGCCGCGCCGCAAGCTGCTTAGCAGCAGGACGACGAAAAACAGCAGGGTCAGCGCATTGAGCAGGCCGGCCGCGCGCCGCCAGGCGAAAGCGCCCAGCATGCCGTACAGCCGCAGCAGCAAGGACAGGTGCAGGGCCGCCAGCGGCGCGTAGAACAGCGGGCGGTAAGGCAGCTTCAGCCGCGTCAGCGCGGGAATGATGATGGGCGCGTGGCCGAACACCATGGAAAACACAAAGCCCAGGCCCGCCGCGTGCAAAGCCGCGTCGCGCCAGGGATGGCCGGGCAGCAGCGCGCCGGCCAGGCCCAAGGCGCCGGCCACCGCCAGCCAGCCGTAGCCGCAGAGCAGGGCGACGGCGATGTAGCGGGTCAGCCCCCGCTGGCGCGCGTTGCGCCGGGCGATGTCGTGGCGCAGCAACCAGACGGCCAGCGCCAACAAGGCCGCCGCGTACAGCCGCAGACCGGCGTCCGGCCGCCACAGGGACAGCGCCGCGCCGCCGCCCAGCGCCAGGGCCGCCAGCGCGAAGCCGCGCCGGGCGGAGGGCGCAAGCGGCAGCAATCGGGTCAGCTCCAGCCGTTCGCCGGCAATGGTCAGAATCAGGAAGGCCAGCCACCAGGGGATGGCCGCCTGCAAATCGCCGCCCAGCAACCAGGCGAGGTTGCCGATCAGCCAGCACAGCGCGGCGGCGGCCAGGGTCAGAGTGAAAGCGGCGACCTGACGCCTCAGCACCTGGACGCCGCCGGCCAGCAAGACAACCGCGGCCAGCGTCTGCAGCAACTCCGCCGTCAGCGGCGGCAGGCCGGCGATCAGGCTCAGGCCGGACAGTCCCGCGGCAGCCGGCGCAAGCAAGGCCCACCGGCGGTTCAAGGCCACCGCCCGCTCCAGGCTGATTACCCCGCCGAAGAACGCGCCTATCATCAGCGCGCCGTGCCAACCGGCCAGCGCAGCGGTCGCGGCGGGGACTGCCCAGCCCAGGCGAGCCAGGCCGGCCAGCGCGCCGCAGAGCAGGGACAGCGCGGCCAGGCCCAGCCAGGGCAGCCGGGCGCTCATGCCCGCCAGCCGAAATGGCGGCGGCTGTCCTCGCTCATCCTTTCCGGCGACCAGGCCGGCTCCCAAACCAAGTTGACATGGATGCGGCGCTGCGGGGGCAGGCCGTGGGTGAGCGCGAATTCCACTTCATCCATGATCATTTCGCCCATGGGGCAGGCGGGCGAGGTCATGGTCATCTCGATCAACAAATGTTCGGCTTGCGGGTCGATGCGATAGACCAGGCCAAGGTCGATGATGTTGACGCCGATTTCCGGGTCTATGACCTGGCGCAGCAAGTTGCGCGCCAAGTCCACTTCCTGTTGCTGTTCGGTTGAGAGCGGGTCCGGCATGGTGGTCGCCTTTTAAGGTATATATTTTTTACACCTTATGAATGCTACGCTGGCGGCGGCGGACGGGCAATAGGCCGTTCAGCCTAAATCGCGGCGGCGCACCTGCTCCCAATCCAGGCCGAAGCGCGCCAGATATTTGCGCAGCCGGTCCGCGTCGTTGGGCTGGCTTTTGAGCTGACGCGAGGCGGCGAACAGCCGGCGGCCGGCCTCGGATAGCGAGGCGGCGTCGCGGCAGATGCGCAGCACGCCTTCCAATTGCATGCGGTCGAACAGGTCAAGCCGCGTCAGACGCTCCGGGTCCAGCGCCGCCAAGGCTTCGTCCGGCGCTTGCTCTTGCCAACCGTGGCGCAGCCGCGCGATTTCCTCGTTGACGCCTTCTTCGTCAATGCGGCCGGCGTCGGCCAGCGTGGCCATCCGCGTGACCGAGGCGGACAGCTCGCGGAAATTGCCTTGCCAGCGCGCTTGCGGAGACGCGGCGAAGGCGAGGTAGGCGCGGCGCGCCTCGGCGTTGAAGCGGGCGCGCTGGCCGTGCTGCTCGGCGTGGCGCGCCAGTTCGAACTCCAGATTGGGTTCGATGTCCTCGCGGCGTTCGGCCAGGCCGGGCAAGTCGAAGCTCCATAGATTGATGCGCGCGTACAAATCCTCTCGGAAACGGCCGGCGCGCACCCATTGGCGCAAGTCCCGCACCGTGCCGCAAATCAACTGGAAATTGCTGTGCACCTCGCAATCGCCGCCAAAGGGGAAGAAGCGCTTTTCCTCTATGGCCTTGAGCAGCATCGCCTGTTCGTCCAGTCCCAGTTCGCCTATCTCGTCCAGAAACAGCATGCCGCCATCCGCGCTGCGCAACAGGCCGAAGCGTTCCGCGTGCGCGCCGGTGAAGGCGCCCTTCACATGGCCGAACAAGGCCGACATCGCGCTGTCGCCGCGCAGGGTGGCGCAATTGACCTCGACAAAGCGGCCGTCCAGTCGATGGCGCGTCTTTTTCAGCTGGTAGAGCCGGCGCGCCAGCTGGCTCTTGCCCGCGCCGGTGGGGCCGCTGAGCAGAATGGGCGCGTCGGAGCGCACAGCCACTCGCTCGATCTGCTCGATCAGGCGATTGAAGCGTGGGTTGCGGGTGGCGATGCCGGACTTGAGAAAGGACACGGTGTCGTCGCTCTCCTGGCGGAAACGTTGCGCGATCTGGTCGTAGCGCGACAGATCCAGGTCGATGAGGCTGACCTCGCCGGCCAGGCGCTGGCCCTGGCGCGCCGGCGAGCTTTGCAGCAGCCGCGCCGGCAGGTGGCGGGATTCGGTGAGCAGAAACCAGCAAATCTGCGCCACGTGGGTGCCGGTGGTGATGTGGACCAGGTAATCCTCGCGTTCGGTGTCGAAAGCGTAGCGCGCGGCGAAGTCGTGCAGCGCCGCGTACATCTCCTCGAAATCCCATGGGTCTTGCAGATTGACCGGATGCAGCCGAACCTCGGTGCCCGGCGACACCGCGGCGATGTCCTGCGCCGTCAGCTGCGCCAGCCGCGAATGATGGTTGTCGTGCAGCAACTCCAGCCGCCGCAGCGGCATGTTGGGCTGGGCGCAAATGCCCACCGAGGGCCGCCATTTTTTCCAGCGCTCGGCGCCGTGGCCGCGCCGGTCCAGCACCGTGCCCAGGAAACCAATCGCCACTCTCTCGCGCATATATTATCTATTTGGATAATTGAATAGATTATTTTATCAAAAAAGACTTGGCTGTGTTTCTTCAAAATCCGGAGATTGGTTGCCTCGTGGAAGGTTTGTTATTGTTTAATCAATGGTTTGTTGGTTTTATTTCGAGTTGTCTTCAAGCTGGCACGATTCTGGCAATAAGCGAAATGGGTGCGGAGGCGCAAGCCTGTCCGCCCTTGGGGCGAAGCGCGCCGGCAGCGCGCTAAGAACCTGTTCACGATCTGCTGCGCTTCGTGAAGCGTTGCACGGTGAGTACAAGCTCAAAATGCTTCATGTACCACGTGTACATTCCGCTTTTCGCTCGTTTTCGCCTTGTCTCGCTCTTGCTCGCGAGATCGTGAGCAGGCTCTAAGACCCGCTAACAAAACCCCTGATCCTGAGTCGCGCCGACTTGTACTGTAGCTTCGCAGAAACTTCGTTTTCTGCGTCGGCGCGCCTTGGCTCAGGTAGGCTGCGCGGTTTTGTTAGCGGCTCTAAAAACAGATATGCACAAAGAAAGACAAGAATATGACCGTGAATCCCTACCAAACCCTGCAAGCGCCCAATGGCGCGCCAATCAAGATGTGGACGCAAGGCGTCCCGGTGGAGGACGCCGCGCGCGAGCAACTGCTGCAAACCGCGCAGCTGCCTTTTATCTTCCGGCACCTGGCGGTGATGCCGGACGTGCATCTGGGCAAGGGCTCCACCATCGGCAGCGTGATCCCCACCGTGGGCGCCGTCATTCCGGCGGCGGTGGGCGTGGACATCGGCTGCGGAATGATGGCTGCGCGTACCACGCTGAGCGCCGCGGATTTGCCGGACCAACTGGGCGGCTTGCGCGGCGCCATCGAAGCCGCCGTGCCGCACGGCCGCAGTTCCCCCCGCTCCGGGCGGGACAAGGGCGCCTGGCAGCGACCGCCGGCCGGCGTGGACGCCGCCTGGGCGCGGCTGCTGCCGGGCTTCGACGCCATCGCGGCCAAATATCCCAAGTTGGCGAAAACCAATAACCACCTCCACCTGGGCACGCTAGGCACTGGCAATCACTTCATCGAAGTGTGCCTGGACGAGGCGGACCGGGTCTGGTTCATGCTGCACTCTGGTTCGCGCGGCGTGGGCAACGCCATCGGCAACCTGTTTATTGAACTGGCCCAGACGGATATGCGCCGGCACATCGCCAACTTGCCGCACCGCGAACTGGCTTACTTCGAAGAAGGCAGCTCTCATTTCAACGACTACGTGGAAGCCGTGGGGTGGGCTCAGGACTATGCGCGTCAAAACCGTCAACTGATGATGCGCCATGTGGTGGACGCCGCGCGCGGCGTGATCGCCAAGCCCTTCGACGCCGAAGTGGAAGCGGTGAACTGCCACCACAACTACGTGCAGCGCGAGACCCACTTTGGCCGAGACGTGCTAGTCACGCGCAAGGGCGCGGTGGCCGCCCACAAGGGCCAGCTGGGCATCATCCCCGGCTCCATGGGCGCCAAGAGCTTCATCGTGCGCGGCCTGGGCAATAAGGAGGCCTTCTGTTCCTGCAGCCACGGAGCCGGCCGCGCGATGAGCCGCACCGAAGCCAAGCGCCGTTTCGATCTGGAAGACCAGCGGCGCGCCACCGCCCACGTGGAATGCCGCAAGGACGCCGACGTGATCGACGAAATCCCGATGGCTTACAAAGACATCGACGCGGTAATGGCGGCGCAGTCCAGCCTGGTGGAAGTGGTGCATACCTTGCGCCAGGTGGTCTGCGTTAAAGGGTGAAGGCCCGTTCCCAGTCCGGCGCGCGCGTTTTTTAACGCTCTTTGCTAGCCGTTTGGCGGGTGCGCGGTGGACATTGAACAGGTTCAAAGAGCGTGTTTGCGGTCTTGCGAGCAAGGGCGAAGCAGGGCGAAAACGAGGTGCATGAGCATTTCGCGGCGGCATTCGCCGTGTGGCGTCTCTCTGCGCGGAGCGGATCGAAAATAGGTTCTAGTAGCGGCTAACAAACCCCTGATGCGGCGTTGCGCCGATTGGCCTCAGGCGTGAAACGGACAATGTTAGCCGCTCTAAAGAAAGGTGCCGACAGGGCGGGAGGCTCCGCCGACGGCCTGGAGACAAAGACAATGCGAGAATTTTTATTTCAACACCCGCTGGAAGACGCGATGCGCGAGCGGGTGCGGCGCGAACTGGACGCGCTGGAACGGCGGCACCGGGTGCGGGTGCTCTACGCCTGCGAATCCGGCAGCCGCGCCTGGGGCTTTCCGTCGCCGGACAGCGATTACGACGTGCGCTTCATCTACGTGCACGAGCCGGAATGGTATCTGCGCGTGATGCCGCAGCGCGACGTGATCGAACTGCCGATCAACGATGAGCTGGACATCAGCGGCTGGGAGTTGCGCAAGGCGCTGCGCCTGCTGCAAGGCTCCAACCCCACGCTGTGCGAATGGCTGCAATCGCCGCTGGTGTACCGGGCGGACCCGCAGGCCTTGCGCCTGCTGCGCGGCTTGGCGCCGGACTTCCGCTCGGACCTCAAGTGCCGCTGGCACTACCTGGCGATGGCGCGCAAGAACTTCAACGCCCACCTGCAGGGCGACAGTATCTGTCTGAAAAAATACCTGTACGTGCTGAGGGCTTTGCTGGCCGTGCGCTGGCTGGACGCCGGGCGCGGCATGCCGCCGACGCGCTTCGCCCAACTGGCGGCCGGGGTTGTGGACGACGCCGAGCTGGCGGTTGAGATCAACCGCCTGTTGGCGGTGAAGATAGCCTGCGGCGAGTCCATGCGCGGACCGCGCCGCCCGCGCATCCATGCCTTCATCGAACAGCAGCTGGCGGCGGCGGAACCCGCGCCGGCGCTGCCAACGCCCTGTGGAGACAGCGCGCAGCTGGACCAGGCGCTGTGGCGGCTGGCCAGGCCGCTAGACCATGAATTGGGATTGGTGTCCAGCTGAAAGGACAGCATTGCGTATTCCATCGGGATAATAAGATGTTGGCGGCAGGCAGTTCGGCTCGCGCCGGCCGCCGCCGTCCTGACATCAACCCGGGGGTATCCTGATGAGCTACACCAATGTCGAATCCAGACCTGGCCAACAGTCGCGCCATGGCCAAGTGTTCAAGCCGGAATCGCGCGGCCAGCTTTGCGTGGACGGCGTCAACGCCCAGTGCCCGTTGCAAAGCTGGCAGGTCAACGGCCTGGAAGGCGGCAAATTCTTCCCCGCCATCGCGGGCGGCCTGCGCGACCCGCTGGCGCCGGACGACGTGGCCAATGTGGCGCCGCCGGCGGACGGCAAGATCGCCAGCGCCGGCCAGGCCTTCGCCGCGGTGCTGGACGAGCAGAGCGCCGAGCGTTGGCACAAGCACCCGGTCAAATCCGGCCAGACGCAGGAATTCCACTGGAGCTACCACGCCGTCCATCTGACCCGGCGCTGGAACTACTTCATCACCAAGCCCGGCTGGAATCCCAACCAGCCGCTGAGTCGCGCCCAGTTTGAATCCGAACCCTTCTACAAAGTGGAACTGACCGCCCAGCCGTATTGGTCCCACGGCGCCGAACTGATGCCGCCGGACCCCACCATCCACAATGTCAGGCTGCCGGAACGCCAGGGCTACCACGTGGTGCTGGCGGTGTGGGAAGTGGCCGACACCGGCAACGCCTTCTATCAAGTGATCGACTTCGACTTCAGCTAATCAAGGCGCTTCTGGAAACGCGCGGCGGCCTAGGCCGCCGCCGTCGCCACCATGAAAGGAAGGGCAGATGAACCAATTCGCCAAGCCGGAACAGCGCGCGCTGAGCGACGACGCCGCATTGATGCCGGAGATTGAAGGCAACTTTTTGATGGGCTTCTGGCACAACTGGCCGTCGGAGCCGGGCAACGGCTATCAGGGCGGCCAATCCGCGGACCTGCCGTTGGCGGAAGCGCCGGCCGACTACAACATTGTGGCGGTGGCCTTCATGAAGGGCGCCGGCATTCCCACCTTCAAACCTTACAATCTGAGCGATCAAGCCTTCCGTGAACAAGTGGGCGAACTCAATCGCCAGGGGCGGGCGGTGTTGATCTCGCTGGGCGGCGCGGACGCCCACATCGAACTGCATGCGGGGCAAGAGCAAGCGCTGGCCGACGAAATCATCCGGCTGGTGGAAACCTACGGCTTTGACGGCCTGGACATCGACCTGGAGCAAAGCGCCATCGCCGCCGCCGACAACAGCGCGGTGATCCCCGCGGCGCTCAAGCGGGTCAAAGACCATTACGCCGCCCAGGGCCGGCATTTCATCATCAGCATGGCACCGGAATTCCCCTACCTGAAAGTGGGCGACAAATACGCGCCGTATCTGGCCGCGCTGGACGGTTACTACGACTTCATCGCCCCGCAGTACTACAACCAGGGCGGCGACGGCGTCTGGGTGGACGAACTGAACGCCTGGCTGTCCCAGGACAACCAGGAACAAAAGGAAGATTTCCTTTACTACCTGACCGATAGCCTGGTCAACGGCACCCGCGGCTTCCTGCGTATTCCGGCGGACAAGTTCGCCATCGGCTTGCCGGCCAACAACGACGCCGCCGCCACCGGCTTCGTGGCGGACCCCGGCGCGGTTTACCGCGCCTTTAGCCGCTTGGCCGCCGACGGCAACCCCATCCGCGGCTTGATGACCTGGTCCGTCAACTGGGACGCCGGGCATAACGCTGAAGGCCGGCCCTATGACTGGGGCTTTGTCCGCGACTACGCCGAACTGATCCACGGCGGCGGCGAAGGCGGCCGTCCCGGCGCGCCGCAAAACCTCAAAGTGGACAGCCGCAGCGACACCGCCATCAGCCTGAGTTGGGAAGCCTCGCAAGGCGGCGAGCACGCGGTGACGCATTACCAGCTGCACCGCGACGACCAGCCGGCGGGCGAAACCAGCGCGCTCAACTATCTGGACAGCGGCCTGCGGCCCGGCACCGCCTACCGCTATTTCGTCACCGCGCTGGATGCCGAGGGCCAGGCCTCCGGTCCCAGCAACAGCGTGACCGCCAGCACCACCGGCGGCGATCCGGGGCCGGAATTTCCCGAGTGGCTGAACGAACACGACTACCAAGTGGGCGACGGCGTCAGCTATCAGGGCCTGCATTACCGCTGCTTGCAGGCGCACCGGTCCAACCCCGGCTGGACGCCGGACGTAGCCTTCACTCTGTGGGGGCTGGCCTGAGTCGAGCCTGGCGGCCCGCCGTCGCGGCGGCGGGCCTTGTTGGGAACTGGCGAAATGCGCGGTGGATCGCCCGCCGCTGTTTATGGCTGCTTGGCCGCCCAACTGGCGAAGCGCTGCTCCAGCGCCTCGCCGTTATCGGTCCAGAACGCGGCGTCCATCGCCAGAGATCCGGCCATATTGGCCGGGTGGCTGGGCAAGTCGGCCTGGACCGCGGCCGGCAGCAGGCTAAGCGCCTTGCGGTTGCTGGGGCCGTAAGGCATCTGCTCCGAATACAGCTTTTGCTGTTCCGGCCGGCTGGCGAAGGCGATGAACTTCAGCGCCTCGTCCTTGTTGGGCGAGCCCTTGGGAATGGCCCAGTAGCTGAACTCGCTGATGTTGTTAAGCCATACCATCTTCAGCTTGCGGCCCTCGCGCCGCGCCAGGCTGATGCGGCCGTTGTAGGAAGAACTCATCACCACGTCGCCGGACAGCAGGTATTGCGGCGGTTGGGCACCGCTCTCCCACCACTGGATATAAGGCTTGAGTTGATCCAGCTTGCGAAAGGCGCGGTCCACCCCGGCCGGCGTGGATAGGATCTTGTAGACCTGGGCAGGCGGCACTCCGTCCGCCAGCAGCGCGATCTCCAGCGTGTAGGGCGCGCCGCGGCGCAAAGCCCGCTTGCCGGGGAAGCGCTTCACATCCCAGAAATCGCGCCAGCTTTGCGGCGCGGTTTTTAGTTTGTCCTCGTTGTAAGCCAGCACCATGGAGGCCAGAAACATGCCGATGGCGCAAGGCTGGGCCGCGCCCGGCACGAAGTCGGCCTTGTCGCCTATTCGCTTGTAATCCAGCCTCTCCAGCAGGCCCTCCTCACAGCCGCGCCCCTGCGCCGCGGCGTCCACCTCCACCGCGTCCCAGCGCGCGCGGCCGGTGGCCGCCATCGCCTTGATCTTGGCGAACTCGCCGTTCCAGGCGTCCGCGACGATGCGCACGCCGCTTTGACGCTGATAGGGCGTGTAATAGGCGCGCGACTGCGCCGCCTGGTTTTCGCCGCCGTAGGACACCACCACCAGTTCGCTGGCGGAGGCGACGCCGCCGGCCAGCAGGCTGGCGGCGATGCTCAGATACGTCAGTTTCATGACCAATCTCCTCTTATGCCGGCGGGGCCGGCTTAGATCCGCTAACCAAACCCCTGATCCTGTGTTGCGCCGACTTGTCGTACGACTTGTACTGCCTGCGTCGGTGCGCCTTGGCTCAGGTTCTCTGCGTGGTTTTGTTAGCGGCTTTTAGCCTTGCCGGATTGAACAGTCTAGGAATTGATCAAAAAACTGTAAAAATTATTTTAATTTTATTAAAAATTTGTTGCGGTATCGGCTGGCCTTGAGCGGGCCAGGCGCTGCGCAAGCCAGCGCGGAATAAGATGAAAGCCGCTGCGGGAGCGGCTTTGCTAGGGGCGCGTGGGTATGTCGAAGCGGCACTCGCCGTGCCACGTCTCACGACGCGCAGCAGATCGTAAACAGGCTCTCAGAGCCTGTTCAAAGTCTCGCGAGCAAGAGCGAGACAAGGCGAAAACGGCTGAGGAAGCGGAATGTACACGTGGTACATGAGCATTCTGAAGATGGTTTCAACGCCGTATCGCTGAAGCGCAGCAGACTTTGGCCTGGTTCTCAGAAGCTGGGCGGAGTAATCACCCAGATCACAATGGCCTCGCCGCTGCCCGGATTGCGGTAGCGGTGCGGCTCGCTGCTGGAATAGGCGAAGCTGTCGCCCTGTTCCAGATGGAACTGGCGCTCGCCCACAAACAGCTCCAGCGAGCCCTTGAGCACAAAGCCGGCTTCCTCGCCGTTGTGGCTGTAACCCTCGTCACAGCTGGCGCCGGGCGGGATCAGGCAGTGGATCATCTCCAGCTGGCGCTGGTTCCGGGGCGTCAGCAAGTGGTCGACGAAGCCGCTCTGGTAGTCCAGCCGCGGCCGCTGCTCGCGGCGCACGATGTAGTCCTTCTCATCCTCGGCCTGCTCGGCGGGGTCGTTGAAAAACCATTGCACCGTTACCCCCAGGCTGCGCGCGATATTGACCAGCGCGTTGATGGATGGCTGGGCCAGCTCGCGTTCTATCAGGCTGATGTGGCCCACGGACAGGCCGCTGGTTTCGGCCAGCCGGCTCAGCGTCAGGCCCTGGCGCTTGCGCAGTTGGCGGATGCGCGCGCCCAGCTGCAGCGGGGCCTCGGCGGCGGTTGTTGCGTTTTTGCTCACGATGAAATCCTGTGCGACGGCGCTTGGCCGCGGTTCATGCTTGAATTTTATTAAAAAAATTTGCAATAAATTTTAATTTAAGCAAAATCAAAGCGCCACTGCGATGGCGTCCGCCAACCCGATCAAAGGTCCACGCGATGAGCACCTTGTTCCCCTTGCTGTTCTCCCCGCTGCGCATCGGCCCGGCGCTGCTGAAGAATCGTATCATGTCCACCGGCCACGACACCGTGCTGCCGGAGGATGGCCGGGTCAGCCCGGCGCTGGTGGCCTACCACCGGGCGCGGGCGCGCGGCGGCGTCGGCCTGATCGTGCTGCAAGTCTCCGGCGTCCACGAAACCGCGCGCTACACCTCGCACGCCTTGATGGCCACCGACGACAGCTGCGTGCCCGGCTACCGTCAACTGGCCGAGGCCGTGCACGCCGAAGGCTGCAAGCTGTTTGCCCAGCTGTTCCACCCCGGCCGCGAAATCATGGAAAGCGCCGACGGCCTGCTGAGCGTGGCCTACGCGCCGTCGGCGACGCCCAGCGAGCGCTTCCACGTGCAGCCGCGCGCGCTGAGCCGCGAAATGATAGACGAAATCATCGCCGGCTACGGCGCGGCGGCGCGGCGGCTGCGCGCCGCCGGCGTGGACGGCGCCGAGATCGTCGCCAGCCACGGCTATTTGCCGGCGCAATTCCTCAACCCCCAAGTCAACCGCCGTGAAGACGGCTACGGCGGCGACGACGCCGGCCGGCTGCGCTTCCTGCGCGAAGCGGTAGCCGCCGCCCGCGCCGGCGGCGGGCCGGGCTTTGTGGTGGGCCTGCGCATCTCCGCCGGCGAGGAAGAAGGCGAGGGCATGGACGCCGAGCTGGCGCTGGCGGCGACGCGGGCGCTGGAGAGCGAATTGGACTACGTCAGCCTGGTGGCCGGCAGCTCCGCCACCTTGGGCGCGGCCATCCACATCGCGCCGCCGATGGCGTTGCCGGCCGCCTACCTGGCGGCGCAAGCGGCGCGCTTCAAGCGCGCGCTGAGCATCCCGGTGCTCTTGGCCGGGCGCATCAACCAGCCGCAGGAAGCAGAACAACTATTGGCCGGCGGGCAAGCCGACGGCTGCGGCATGACCCGCGCGCTGATCTGCGACCCGGAACTGCCGGCCAAGGCCGAGCAGGGCCGGCATGACGACATCCGCGCCTGCATAGGCTGCAATCAAGCCTGTATCGGCCGCTTCCACCGCGGCCTGCCCATCTCCTGCATCCAACACCCGCAAAGCGGCCGCGAACTGGAATACGGCGAACTGCGGCCGGCCGCCGCGCCGCGGCGAGTGCTGGTGGCCGGCGGCGGCCCGGCGGGCATGAAGGCGGCGGTGATCGCGGCGCAGCGCGGCCATCAGGTCAGCCTCTACGAAGCCGGCCCGCAACTGGGCGGCCAGGCGCTGCTGGCGCAACTGCTGCCCGGCCGCGCGGAATTCGGCGGCCTGATCACCAATCTGGAACGGGAACTGCAACTGGCCGGCGTGGAAGTGAGGCGCAACGTCAGGGTGGACCGCGAACTGGTGCGGCGGCTGGCCCCGGACGCGGTAGTGGTGGCCACCGGCGCGCGGCCGCGCTGGCCGGCGCTGGAAGGCGGCGGCGCAATGCAAGTGCTGGACGCCTGGCAAGTGCTGCGCGGCGAAGCGGTGAGGGGAGGCAAGGTGCTGGTGGCGGACTGGCGCTGCGACTGGATTGGCCCCGGCATTGCGCTGCGGCTGGCCGCCGCCGGCCACCAGGTGAGGCTGGCGGTCAACGGCACCCATGCCGGCGAAGCGCTGCAAATGTATGTGCGAGACCACCTGGCCGGCCAACTGCAGCGCGCCGGCGTGGCGGTAACGCCGTACGCGCGTCTGTACGGCCACGACGACGACAGCGTGTATCTGCTGCACACCGCCAGCGAGGAAGCCATGGTGGAAAGCGACGTGGACTGCCTGGTGCTGTGTCAGGGGCACCAGGCCGAGGATGGTTTATGGGAGGAATTGAGCGGCTGCGGGGCCGAGCTGCACGCGATAGGCGATTGCCTGGCGCCGCGCACCGCGGAAGAAGCCATCTATGAAGGCATGCGGCTGGGCTGGCGTTTGTAGCCGCCGTCAGCCGGCGATATGCGCCGTCAGGCCGCTGGCGTCGGCGGCTGCCTGTTCGCCCAAAGTGTGGCCGTCCGGGTAATCGCCGCCGTTCTGGCGGCGGAAGGGAATCGGCGCTTCATCCCACACCCCAAGCAGCCTCCGCCGCCAGGCGTCCTTGGCCGCATCCATATCGGTGCCGGAAAGACGGTTGGCGTCGTACACCGCATGCGTGGGCAGCACCTCCATGCCGGGGTAGAACAGGCAGCCATGTGTCACGGGAAACAACAGTTGCTCCAGCGGCCCGTTGATGCCGCGCGGACCGTAGTCCCGCTCCGGCCCGCCCACCATCGCGGCCAGCATTGCGCGTTGCCGCTCAGCGCGCCGTCGCCGTAGCGCCAGCGGTTGCCTTCGTTGCGATAGCCATAGGCGAAGCCGTAAGCGTAGACTCGGTCAATCCAACCCTTGAGCAAGGCGGGCAAGCCGTACCACCACAGCGGAAACAGCATGATCACCAAGTCCGCCGCCAGCAGTTTTTGCTGTTCGGCCGCCACATCGGCGCTCTGCCGGCCATTGGCGTAAGCGTGCTGGGATTCGGAGATCAGGAATAAGCGCTGTGGATTGATCCGGTCCGGGAAATCCTGCGCGTCGGCGCCGGCTTTCCAGCCCATTGCGTAGAGGTCGGACTCCATGACCTCGCAGCCCTGCTGTTGCAAGGTCAGCCGCGCCAGCGCGGCGAATTGGGCGGTTAGCGACGCTGGGTCCGGGTGGGCGTGGATGATCAGGGCGTGTCGGTTCATGCGGCCTCCAAGCATTTAAAGGGGGAAAGCCGTCAGTCTGACGCGTGGTCAACAATCCGTGAAATCACGGTTTTTATTGCTTACTATTCATCAGATGGATACCAAACGACTCGACCTCAATCTGCTGGTAACGCTGGAAGCCTTGCTGGTGGAACAGAACGTGACGCGCGCGGCCGCGCGGCTGAGCTTGAGCCAGCCGGCGGTGAGCGCGCAATTGAACCGCCTGCGCGAATTGTTTGACGATCCGCTGCTGGTGACCGTCCACCGCGGCATGTACCCCACTGCCAAGGCGCTGGAAATGTTCGAGCCCTTGCGCAAGGCGCTGAACGAAGTGCGCGCCACCGTGGCCGGACATCAGGACTTTGAACCGGCCAGCGCGGACCTTACCGTGGCTATCGCCTGCACCGATTACCTGCAAGCCGCGCTGCTGATCCCGCTGGCGCGGGAACTGCACAAAAGCGCGCCCGGCGTGCGGGTGGCGGTGCGCACGCTGGACCCGCACCGGCTAGAGGCGCAGCTGGAGCAGGGCGATCTGGACCTGGCGCTGCTCACCCCGCCGGCCGCCCCGTCCAAACTGAACAGCTGCCGGCTGTTTGACGAACACTATGTGCTGATTGGCCGCCGCGACCACCCCGCCCTGAAGGAAGGGCTGAGCGTGGAAGAATACGCGGCGCTGGACCACGTCATCGTGTCCTTGGACGGCAACGGCTTCTTCACCCCGGTGGACCGCACGCTGGCGGCGCTGGGCCTGCGCCGCAACGTGGCCTTGTCCGCCGCGTCCTTCCTGTTTGTGCCGGAAATGGTGGCGCAATCCGACTTTGTCGCGCTGGTGCCGCAGCGCCTGGTGCAAGACCGCGGCGACGCGCTAAAACAAGTGGAGTTTCCGCTGCCCACGGAAAGCTTTGAAGTGGGCATGGCCTGGCACGACCGCACCCAGCAGCACCCCGGTCATCGCTGGATGCGGGACTTCATCATCACCCTGGTCAATGCGCAGGCGGGATCGGCGGCTGACGCGGTGCCTTTGTCTTAAGAGCCGCGGTTAAAACTCCAATACCGGGTTGCACAGATGAGCAGCCCTCTTTTTTATTAAATTTAGGTAGTTTATGTTCAGTAAGTTATTCGGGAAGAAACCGGTCAAGACTATTCAGCAGGCTGCGGCAAAAATAAAATTTGCGGGGAGTGTTCAAGGTACAGGGCTTAATGCCCTTCGTATTGAAATTGCTAAACGACTATTGGGCATTGGCCTCAAAAATGGGTATTTGGCCAAGTTGCAATATGCGCATGAAGAGCAGCAGCGTATTTGTTTGGTACTTGATGCGCCAGGCAAGTCTGATAGCCAAAGACCAGAAGTTGCGGCTGCCTTCTCCGGAGTCATCCCGATGGACATCGTTTTCTCCGATGCCATTCCAAATGAGATATTGCAAGAAATAACATCTTCTTGTCCTCCAATTCTATTGTTGGAAACCAAGCTTTTTGAATGTCCCATCGTGGTGGGCAAGGGGACGAACCTTGACATGCCCGCGGAATGGACGGCCGCCATCGTGTGTTTTTTCGTGGCGGCTCAAGACTACCAAGAGGCTCTGAGCGTGGCCGTGGAGCAGTTACGGTCTGAGGGCTACGAGTTCAAGTCGGTATATGAGGGCAAGGTTCATCTCGTGGATGCCAGCCAGTGGTGGGCTGGCTATGTGATGGAGAAATGGAGCAAATACGCGGATGGCTTCCCCTCTCAGCGGGAAGTTGAGGCGATGGTTGCAACGGGTGCTTACTTCAAAGGCCCGGTATTAGCTTGGGAGGTTGAGGCCGAAATGTAGGCCTGCCACCAACAGAACAGCCCAATAGCAATGCTTAGGCTGTTAGTACGTCAAATGGCGTGTTGGCGAGTGACTTGCAGCCATTCAAGGCTCCTAAAGACCCCGCCGGCTTGACGCCCTCCCGCTCCTCCCCAACAATAGCCCCCGCGCCGCAGCAATCGCGGCGCTCGGGATTGGTCTCCTGAATTGTGCTGCCGTCGCGGATCCGCTGTTTCCACAGCGTATCCGCGGCCATTGCTTTGCCTATTCGGGCGGGCCGTGGCAAGTGGCGCCCTCGCGGGCGCGCCGGCTTTGTACGGTAGCACACCGGTAGACCAACTCTTGTCATGTGCCCGCCCTGCCGCCTTGCGGCCGGGCCCTTCTGCTCAGGAGGTTGCAAATGGTAAAGCCTGTCCGTCCGGTGCTCGGCATCGAACTCACTCCGTCCGCTACTGAAACCCAAGGCGTCCATCAGGGCGCATCTCAACTCCCGCCGCTAGGGCCGCGCTCGCGCTACCGCTTCGCCGGCCCCCACGCCAAAGACCTCAGCCTGCCCTTCATCCGCCGCATCAAAGGCCGCACCTATCCGCATTACTGGCAGCCAGCCGAGCCTAAGGATGAATTCGAAGCCTGCGCCTTGGGCCGTCAGTACGCCGCCCACCTGGCGCAGATGCTGAAACTCAACCGCCAGCACTCGGCGCGCGGCCTGTTGTTCCGCATCGCCAGCGATATGGATTTCCGCGAGCGCAGCCACCGCCGTAGCATGTGCAAAAGCTTCTTCAACTATCTGGAGATACTGCTGAACTTGGGGGCGCAACAGGTGGACCTGGCGCAGCACGTGGAAGCGATGCAGCGCTTCCATCTCAGCCTGGATGAGCTGGAAACCTTGCAGCGGAAGCCGCGGCGGAAGAAGAGGGGATAAGCAGGGAAGGGCAGCCGGCCCCGGGAACGGGGCTGGCTATTGGGGACGGGGCTATCCCTACAGTGGCGGATACTAAGACTGGTTGCCTTCGGTCTAAATGGTCATTCAAAGCGAATTTCCTACTCGTTGGAAGCAACCGGACCTAGCTCCTCGGCTTTAGCCAAGGCCTGGGCAATCCGGTTTAGTATGGTTGGTTGTAGTTTCTTGCCATATAGCAGTTTTTTATAATCATCAGAAAGTTGGCCGGTAATGACAACATGGCCATCTTGCTGGATTTTAATTTTGTTGGTGTCCATTAGGCGGTGTAAGTCAGCTCGTAACAAAATGCCATTTTCAATCACCTCTGCACCGCCATGCTTCGACGCAATGATGTGTGCAGCTTCTAATGTCGCTTCAGTGGTTTCACCACTGATAGCACAACAGCTATCTATGCTCAGCAGTGCAGCACGGAACTGAGTCTGTTCGCGCTCCATCTTGGTTGTTGTTGTACGTTTCTTTGCCTTGAAAAGACCATCAAGCCGTGTCCATTTTACCGTTCCATCATAGTCGTGATTATCTGCCCCATCCCAAGTAGCAGTACCATTCTGTGCTCCTGGTTCAATGACAATGGTAGATGTACCCCAGTAAGTATTTTCATTGGGTAAGTGAGGATTATTTTCTGGAGTATATCTAATTGTAAGTGTAAATACGCCATCAACATGCTGTGTAATGTCGCTGCTGGTGGTGTAGTGTAGAAATTTTTTCTTTTCTGGCCACCATTCGTTTGTTGTCTTGATTTTTACATCGGTAGAAAGTGAATCTAAATCGATGTTGATGTACTCTGTGGGATGCCACCATGAAATTTTGATACCTTTTGCAAACATTTTCCACCTCAAAAATTATGCGGTCTGATAATCTGTACGGCAAACTTGTTGTGGCTGATTGTAGTCGTGGTTGATAGATGCTGCCATATTATTTCCAGACTTGTATAGCATACAAATCGAAGCGGTACCTTAAGCTTCCACTATCGATTATCTTCACCCTTTGAACATGATGCAATGAGGAAAAAATGGACTTCATAAAGAACAACTCGGAGTTTATGTGTAAACAGGTGGTTACCCATTTTCTTATCTGAAGACAACTTGAATTGATCCGTTTATGAAGAAATAGAAGCTTCGGTGACAGATTAGCCACAGTGCTCCTTCAGTTGTCCCGATGAAAGAGGGTTACTGCTGCCACCTCAGTGGCTGGCAAACGAGAGACGATCCAGTTGACACTCCCTCGCTGAACTGAGAACCTTCCCGCTTCCATTTTTTTGTTATTGCCCGCCATGAAAATCACCGCCAACACCGCCGTCACCCTGCGCATGAAAGTCACCGACAGCCAGGGTCTGGTTTACGACGATGGCAAGAAGCCCGTCTCCTACCTGCACGGCGATTACGACAACCTGTTCGCCAAGCTGGAAGCCGCGCTGGAAGGCCAGGAATCGGGTTTTCAAACCACGCTGGAACTGGCTACCGAAGACACCTTCGGTGAACGCGACGAAGCCCTGGTCACTACCATGCCCAAGTCGGACTTCCCGCCCGGCGTGAAGGTAGGCGGCCAAATCCAGCGCATCGGCCCGGATGGCGAGCCGCGCTACTACTTCGTTACCAAGATCAAAGGCCCCACGGTATTGTTGGATGGCAACCACCCGCTGTGCGGCAAAGCCCTGCGCTTTGTCGTCAAGGTTGTGGACGTGCGCGTGGCAACGGCAGAGGAAATCGCTCACCAGCATGTGCATGGCGAGCACGGGCATCAGCACTGATTCCCCCGCTTCATTCAGACAAAGCCCTCCCCATTGGGGAGGGCTTTGTTTTGTTTGGACCCCACCTATTATTTGGCGTTGCTTATCGGCAGGGCGGCATTTTTCGGACTGCGGCCCGCAGGCTCTGACATATTCGGAGATGGAGGCGCGGGCACATGTCACCCGGCGGCGGCGCACTGGGAGCCTGTTCAAAATCTCGCGAGCAAGGGCGAGACAAGGCGAAAACGAGCGAAAAAGCGGAATGTACGGTTGGTACATGAGCATTTCGAAGGGGTACTCAGCGTGTAACGCTCCACGACGCGCAGCAGATCGTAAACACGTTCTTAGTGCGTGAACCATGTCGCCTGGGTTGTGCTATGATTTGTACAATCATTGTCGATTTGAGCGAGGAATACCATGAAAGCGCTTACCTACAGCCATACCCGCCAGCACCTGGCCGAAGTCATGCGTCAAGTGAACGAAGACCGGGCGCCGGTGATCGTCACCACCCAGCGCGGTGAACCGGTGGTGATCATGTCGCTGGCCGACTACAACGCGCTGGAAGAAACCGCCTACCTGACGCGCTCCCCTGAAAATGCCAAGCGTCTGGCCGATGCGGCGGCAAGGTTTCACAGCGGGGCGGCCAAAGAGAGAACGCTTCTCGAAGACGAGGGCGAGTAATGCAGATCAAGTTTGATGACAACGCATGGGAGGATTACCTCTACTGGCAGCAGAGCAGCAAGCCTACCCTCAAGCGCATCAACGCTCTGATCAAGGACATCCAGCGCAACCCGTTTGAGGGAATCGGCAAGCCTGAGCCGCTTAAGCACCAGTTTGCTGGCTTCTGGTCGCGTCGCATCGACGATGAGCATCGGCTGGTCTACGCTGTCCTGAGCAACGTTCTGACCATCTTGCAGTGCCGCTACCACTACTAAGGCCCGCTAACAAAAGCTCGCAGAGAACCTGAGCCAAGGCGCGCCGACGCAGAAAACGAAGTTTCTGCGAAGCTACAGTACACGTAGTACGACCAGGAGGCGCAACGCTGGATCAGGGGTTTTGTTAGCGGGCCTAAGAACCTGTTTACGATCTGCTGCGCGTCGTGGACGCGTTACATGTAGAAGTTCAGACCTGATCTGACAGTCGGGCGCCGTCAAAACGGGAGATTGTCAGATCAGGTCTGAACTTCTACACATCAACTTGGAGTTGAGGCACCTACACAGTTTTTCGCGCATACCACCTCGAACGTAGAGTTCGAACTCTTCATGGGTAATCGATCCCTCCCTGATACAGAGCTCCGTTACAGCGCTTGATTCTCAAATAGGTGTAGTAACACCCTTTCAGGAGGCCGTATTTCTGTAGCGCCAATATTCCGTAGTTTGAGCAGGAAGGTGTATAGATACACTTTCTGTTGTGAAGATGCCTCAAGCGTTTTTGATAGAATCGGATAGCGAATATCGCGAGACTTTTCATTCTGCTTTCTCGAATGTGCAAACGAGCCAGGCACCCTTTCCGCCTCCGCAGCCCTTGACCGTAACTTCGCGATATTCGCTTGAGTGAAAGCGCCAGCCATCTACAGCATGCGTATTCAAGAAGTCTTCAAATTGAGTGCACCGAGCTTCATCCCATCCATTATCTTGCGCTCCGCAACCAGCAACTTTTGGAATGAATGCCTTAACCATGTATTTTACGGACATTATTGCTCCCTTGGTGAGTGACACATACGTGTGTGCCGTGTTCTATTTTCATGTATTAGACGAAGGCGTAGCTCGCCATTCGGCTTAATCTTATCAAATACTACTTGAGTAGAGTGGTTTTTTCTTGCTTATATTGGCATGATCTCTTGTGTTCTTGATTTTACGGGTATGGGTTCTAGTGGCGTATATACGGACACGATGATTTGCATGTTGATTTATATTGCTGATATCTGTTTTCGTCGCTAAATTGCATGTTTATCAAGGTGTTAATTATGAGTTTTTCCGTATATCCATCTATGATGGATTCCATGGTGGTGCCACCCGTCGACCTCTGCAATAATGGCATTATGATTCACTGCTGTCGTTATCTGTTATGATCAGAAAAAGGTAGTACTGGGTCAGACATTAATCTTTGCTCGATTAAGGGCTGTTGTTCAGTGCGGCGAGACTGTCTAATGGTAGGTAACCGATTCACTACAACCCAGATAGACCGGCAAGCCGAACGGCGGAAATGACCGACGATCTGCCATGTTTTCATCTAATAGGCTGCAACTCGCCCATAGCTGTCTTTACGACAGATTGTTGGCTAATGGTTGATTTACGCGGAGTTTATGACAAACCCACAGTCAGCCTTGAAGGCTATTAGCTACCTCCAACGCAGCCTTAACTCGTATCAGTACTGATGTGGGTAGTCTCTTATCCTTTAGCAGTTCTATGTAGGCATCCGACAACTCTCCTTGCAATTTCACCTTGCCATCTGGCTGAATAGTAAACAGATGCTTGTCATATAGTCGGTGTAGATCCGCTCGCAGCAAAATTCCGTTTTCCAGCCACTCCATTCCGTCTTCGGCCACTGGAACAATGTGTGCGGCCTCCAGCGCACGTTCCGTTGTTTCACCGGTGATGCCGCAGCACTTATCCAGGCTCAGCAACGCATGACGGAACCGGAGCTGATCTCGGTCCACGACTGTTTTGCTGGAGCGAGTTCTCTGCTTCTCCTCCTTGTCGCGCCACGTCCACTGGACCGTACCGTCGTATTTCTCTGTATCAAACCCTGTCCAACTGGCTTCACCGCTACGAGCGCCTTGCGGAATCACGATAGTGGAAACACCCCATAAGGCATCCTCGTACTGGATATGCAGGTTATTGTTGTGTTTATAGGTAATTCTCACGACAAAGCCCCCATCGCCTCTTCGTTCAACCTGACTATAGGTCTTGTAGTTGACGAAACGGGATGTCCTTGGCTTGGCATCATCAGCTGCCGGCCACTCTTCCAGTGTTGAAGTGATTTGGATATTTTCCGACAAGCTGTCAAGGTCGAGTGGAACAAACTCCGTAACATTCATCCATGCAACTTCAAGATACTTTTTATACATTGCTATGCTCCAGAAATTGTTCTGCTTACATATGCTAATAACAGACCGACGCTGATGAGTCTCAAGCTATAACAAAGTCATGAAAGTTGGTCGCATATATCTCTGTGTGATTAATATTCAAGTATAGAAATTGACGATATATTCATCATCAACTTCCCAAATCAAACCCCCGCCGCCACCTTCTCCAAACTCGGCAAGGTATGGGTATACAACTTGGCCAAGTCCTTGGGGCTGGCGATGGTTTCAAAGTGCTCCATCTTGATGGCCAGGAATTGTCCATTACTGCCATCTCGCACTTCGCCCACTTCCAGCGCTTTCAGCGCGCTGATCCAGTACCAGTTCTGGCCCAAGTTTGCTTTATCGCAATAGGCGTACCACAGCGGCAGGCGGAATAGCCGTTCGAAGGTGAGTGCTTTTTTGAGCTCTTCCTCCAGGCTTAGGGTGAGTTCGCCGCGCGATGGGGTGTAGTTCTTGGCGTCGATGGCGATCATGCCCAGCGAGGGCAGCAGGAGCAGGAAGTCCGGCCGTTTGGCCGTGCCATGGAATAGGGTGGCAAAGCTGTTTTTGTTCTGACAGATGCCGACATAGGCCAGCTTGTGCTGCTTGAACCAGGCGTTGAGCGCTTTCTCGCCCTCATGGCCCTTTTTTTCCGCTGAGCTGGGGGCGGGTTGGGCTGGAGCGGAGGGCTGAGTTGTGACTGGCGGCAGGCTAGGCGCGGAAGTTGGCGCGCTTATTGGGCTAGCGGGCTGGATAGGCGTTATGGCCTGCGGCGGCGTAGGCGCTGCGCTTGGCTGTGGAGCGGGAACTGCTGCCGGTGTGCTTGCTTGTTGTGGGGGACGATTCTTGAAAATATTTGCGAAGGTGAATGCCATGGTGTCGTTTGAACGGGTGATTTAGAAAAGGATGAGGGCGGCTAGCCGGTTAGCCGAGCCTGGTCCGCCTGATACGCCGCGTCGCGGTCGCTGAACAGGCCCAGGCGCACCAGGCGGGCGAGGATGGCGCCGCGGCTGCGGCCCAGTTGCTTGGCGATGGCCTGGCTGTCCGGCTGGGCCGGGCTGTGCCATAGGGTTTTCAGTTGTTGGTCGTCGGCCACGGTCCAGACCGCGCCTTGCTTGTCTGCCGTGGGCGGCGCGGCGGGTTTGGCCGGCGGCGTTTCCGTGGCGGCGGGCACGTCCCAGAGCGGTGGCAGGTCCAGTGCTTGCATGCGGGCGTTGTCGGCTTGCATCGCCGCTTGCTGATGCTCGTACAGCCCTAAGCGGACCAGCCGGGAGACGATGGCCAGCGGGCTGCGGCCCAGTTTTTCCGATAGTTGGCGCACTGGCGCGGGGGAGGCTTCCCACAGCAGGGACAAGCGGTTGTCTTCGGCTATGGTCCAGCGTTGGCCCTGGCGTGCGCCGCCGGGGGCCACTTGTGGCTCAGGCGCGGAGGGTGGGTCCGCGGCGTGTTGTTTGGCGACGCGTTTGAGCTGCTCGTAATACAGCGCGCGCGCCTTGTCCAGCGCCGGGTCCGTGGGGGTGCCAAGCGGGTCGCGCCGGCCGGCCGGGTCTACGCCCAGGACCAGTTGTTCGACGATTTCGAGTTCTCTCATAGGGATGCCCGGAGCCGGTCTCGCATTGCTTGCGGGGCGGGTGCCGCCGTGGATAGGCCATGTTATCGCCGCGGCCGGGTTGTATGCAAATTGAGTTTGCGGCGCGCGGCCCGGGGCTGGGCCGGCGCGCGCTTTAGAGCCTGTTTACGATCAGCTGCGCGTCGGCGATACGGCGTTGAAAACGACTTCAGAATGCTCATGTACCATATGTACATTCCGCTTCTTCAGCCGTTTTCGCCTGGTCTCGCTCTAGCTCGCAAGATCGTAAACAGACTCTTAGGCCTCGATTTCTATCAGGGTGGGATTGGCGGCGGCGGCGGCCTGTTCCAGCGCCTGGCGCAGCAGCGGTTCCGGGGTGCCCAGCGCCAGGGTTTCGGCGCGCCAGCCGTAGGCGCGGGCCAGCGCCGGGAAGTCCGGGGTGTAGAGGTCCACGCCCAGCGGTTCCATCTTGGCGGCGCGCATCGCGCTTTTGATTTCGCCGTAGCCGCGGTTGTTGAGCAGCAGCACGATCAGGCGGGCGCGGGTTTCCATCGCGGTGCCCATTTCCGCCAGGGTGAACTGGAAGCCGCCGTCGCCGGCCAGGCATAGCACCGGCCGCTCCGGTTCGGCCAGCGCGGCGCCGATGGCGGCGGGCAGGCCGTAGCCCAGCGCGCCGAAGCCCACGGAGGCGTTGAACCAGCTGTTGCCGCGCGGCGCGCAAAAGCCCAGGTTGCCGGCGTAGACTAGGCGGGTGGAGTCTCCCACCCAGCGCGCTTGCGGCAGGATGTCGCGCACGCGGTGCAGCCAGGCCAGGTCGGCGGCGTTTTCCGGTTCCATTTCGGCGGCGGCCAGGCGGCGGGCGGCGTCGGCGCGCTCCGCGCCCTGGCGGGCGGCGTTAGTCAGCCGCAGCGTCAGCAGTTGCAGGGTTTCTTTGGCGTCGCCCAGCAGTGGTAGATCCGCGCCGCGGCCTCGGCAGAGTTGTTCCGGGTCGATGTCGACGCGGATCAGCGCGCCGGGAAGGCGGAAGCCGCCGTCCACGTACATGTCGAAATCGGTGGGCCCCAGTTCGCAGCCCACGGCCAGCACCACGTCGCTGGCGGCGATCAGGCGGCGCGCGGCCGGCAGCGAGGGGCTGCAGGACAGGGCCAGCGGGTGGCCGTCCGGCAGCGCGCCGCGCGCGTTGATGGTCATCAGCGCCGGCGCGTCCAGCATTTCCGCCAGCCGGGTCAGTTGCGGCGCGGCCTGGCGCGCGCCGCCGCCTATCAGCAGCAGCGGCTGCTCCGCGCTGGACAGCAGGCGGGCGGCGCGGTCGATGGCGGCGGGGGCGGCCGGCCCGCGCAACAGCCGCATCACCGGCGCTTGCGGCGGCGGCAGGCCGTCGGCGGGCGCGGCCATCAGGTCCAGCGGGATTTCAATGTGCACCGGGCGCGGGCGGGCGCCGTCGAACACGGCGAAGGCGCGCGCCAGCACTTGCGGTAGTTCCGCCGCCGCGGTCAGGGTGTGGCTGAAGGCGGCGACTTGGCTGGCCAGCGCGTGCTGGTCCGGCAGTTCGTGCAGGTGGCCGTCGCCGGAGCCCAGCTTGCCGCGCGCGTTGACGCCAGAGATCACCAGCAGCGGGATGGAGTCGGCGTAGGCCTGGCCCATGGCGGTGGCGATATTGGTGAGGCCGGGGCCGGTGATGACGAAGCAGACGCCGGGTTTGCCGCTGACGCGGGCGTAGCCGTCGGCCATGAAGCCCAGGCTTTGTTCGTGGCGGGCGGCGATGTGGCGGATGCCGCTGCCGGCCAGGCCGCGGTAGAGCTCGATGGTGTGGACGCCGGGGATGCCGAACACGGTGTCGACGCCGTAAGCCGCCAGCCAGGCGGTGAGGTAGCTGCCCAGGGTGGCGTTCATGCGGATTCCTTTTGTCTTGGCGCGGCGGCGCGCAGTTGGCCGGCGAAGCGGGCGATGCGGCGGCAGGCTTCGGCCAGGCGTTCGTCGTCCACCACCAGGCCCAGGCGGATGAAGCCGGCGGCGGTGGGGCCGAAGGCGGCGGCGTCCAGCACGGAGACGCCGGTGGCTTCAAACAGCTTCCAGGCGAAATCTCCGGCTTCCAGGCCGCAGCCGCGCACATCCAGCAGCAGGAACATGCCGGCTTCAGGCAGCGGGCATTGCAGGCCGTCCACGCCGCTGAGCAGGCTGTGGGCCAGATCGCGCCGCCGTTGATACAGCGCGCGGACGGGCTCGACGAAGGCGTCGTAGTCTTGCAGCGCCAGCAGCGCGGCTTGCTGGATGAAGCCGGGGATGCCGTAGAGCATGCACAGCGCCAGCGTGCCCATGTGCTGGATCAGCGGGCGCGGGCCGGCGGCCCAGCCCAGCCGCCAGCCGGCCATGGCGTGGGATTTGGACAGGCTGCCCAGGGTGAGCGTGCGTTCCGCCATGCCGGGCAGGGCGGCGATGCTGTGGTGCGGGGCTTCGAAACTGAGGCCGGCGTAGACTTCGTCGGCCACCACCCACAGGTCGTGGCGGCGGGCCAGCGCGGCCACCGCGGCCAGTTCGTCCGGGCACAGCGCCGCGCCGGTGGGGTTGCAGGGGGTGGCGAGGAAGATGGCGCGGCTGCGCGGGGTGACGGCGGCTTCCAGCGCGGCCAGGTCCAGGTGGAAGCCGTCCGCGGGTTTGACGGGCACCGGGACCAGCGCGGCGCCGCTGGCGCGGATGCTGGCTTCGTAGGTCAGGTACATGGGCTCCGGCACCAGCACTTCGTCGCCGGCCTGGCACAGGCAGAGCGCGGCGGAGAACAGGCCGTTTTGCGCGCCGGCCACCACGATGACGTTGTCGGCGTCCATGTCCAGGCCGGTGGCGGCGGCGTGGCGGCGGGCGATGGCGGCGCGCAGGTCGGCGCGGCCGTCCACCGGGCTGTAGTGGGTGTCGCCGTCGCGCAGCGCGGCCACCGCGCGTTCGATGATGGGGGCCGGGGTGGCGAACTCCGGATCGCCCACGCTGAGGATGATGACGTCCTCGCCGCGGGCGGCGGCTTGTTGCGCCGCAAAGTGGATGTTCCAGGCATCGACGCGTTCGCCGGCGATGCGTTCGACCAGGGGGGAAAAGCGCATGGGGGTCTCCGTAATAATGGGATAGCGCGGTATCAGAAGGCGGTGCGGACTGGCAGTCTCTTTTCCAGTCGCAGGAAGACGCGTTCTATCAGCCAGGCCAGCGCGAAATAGATCAGCGCCACGGTCAGCAGCGGTTCGTAGGTACGCAGGGTTTGCGCGCGCACCAGGTTGGCGGCGCCCAGCACGTCCATCACCGCCACGGTGGAGGCCAGCGCGGTGGATTTGAGCAGCAGCACGGTTTCGCCGGCCAGGGACGGCAGCAGGATCAGCAGCGCGCGCGGCAGCCAGATGCGCCGCGCCGTGGTCAGCCGCGACATGCCCAGCGCGCGGGCGGCTTCCAGTTCGCCCTTAGGCACGGCGGCCAGGCCGCCGCGCACCACTTCGCCCACATAGCCGGCCACGCTCAGCGCCAGCGCCAGGGCCACGTACCAGAAGCCTTCGCGCAGGAAAGGCCACAGCGGGCTGTCGCGCAGCGCCGGAAAGCCGGCGAACAGGCTGCCCAGACCGTAATAGAGCACGTAGATCTGCACCAGCAGCGGGGTGCCGCGGATCAGGTTGGTGAAGGACAGGCTGAGCCAGGCGAGGAAGGGTTGGCGGGACAGCCGGGCAAAGCCCACCGCCACGGCCAGCGCGAAGCCCAGGCTGCCGGAAAGCAGCAGGAGTTGCACGGTGACGGTGACGCCGCGCCAGAGCATGGGGCCGTAGTCTTGCAGCCATTGGAAGTTCATGCGGGTCTCCCGTTCACAGCGCCGGTTGCCAGCGGCGGAAGCGGCGTTCAATCAGACTGAAGCCGGCGTTGGACAGCAGGGTCATCAATAAGTAGATGGCGGCCACGGTCAGATAGAACAGCAGGTACTGACGGGTGGAGCCGGCGGCCTGTTTGGTGGTGAACAGCAGTTCGCTGTAGCCCACCACGCTGATCAGCGCGCTGTCCTTGATCAGCACCAGCCACAGATTGGCCAGGCCGGCCAGCGCGTAGGGCATCATCTCCGGCAGGATCACGCGGCGCGCGGTCAGCCAGCGGCCGCAGCCGAAGGCGCGCGCGGCTTCGATGTGGCCGTGCGGTATCGCCTGCACCGCGCCGCGCATGATTTCCGCCGCGTAAGCGCCTTGCACGATGCCCAGCACCACGATGGCGGCGGCAAAGCCGTTCACCTCCACTTGCGGCTGGCCCAGCAGCGCCGCCAGCGCGTTGATGGCGTCCCCGCCGGCGTAGTAGAGCAGCAGGATGAGCAGCAGCTCCGGCAGCGAGCGGCATACGCTGGTGTAGGCGTTGGCCAGCCGTTTGAGCAGCGGGTGGCCGCCCAGTTTGACCAGCGCAGTGGCCAGGCCTATCACCAGGCCGAGCGCGAAAGCCCCCAGCGAGATTTCCAGCGTGACCACGGCGCCTTGCAGCAGGGCGGGGCCCCAGTCGCGGACTACGGCGTCGTAGGCTTGTTGCAGTGCATCCAGCATATAGGCTCTCCCTGGGGCGGCGCGGGCTGGCGGGGCGCTGTCACTTGGCGTCCGGCGAGATGTTGACCTTGAAGTATTTCTTCTGGATGGCGTCGAAGCTGCCGTCGGCGCGCAGTTGCAGGATGGCTTGGTCGAACTGCTGCTTGAGCGCGGTGTCGGCCTTGCGCAGGCCGGCGCCTATGCCGGGGCCGAACAGCGGGTCCTTGGGCGCCAGGCCCTTGGATTCCAGGCCGGCGCCGTCCTTGCCGCCGAGGAAATCGCTGGCGGCCAGCGCGTCCAGCAGCATCAGGTCCACGCGGCCGGCGACGAGGTCGGCGTTCAGTTCGTCCTGGGTGTTGTAGTAACGGATGGCGGAGCCGGCGCCGTAGTATTTCTTCAGGAAGTTGGCGTTCGTGGTGGCGGATTGCACGCCCAGGGTCTTGCCCTTGAGGCCGGCCGGGCTGAGGACGGTTTTCTGGCCCCTGGGGCCGACGAACTCAGAGGCGGTGTAGTAGTAAGGCAGGCTGAAGGCGATGACTTTTTCCCGCTCCGGGGTGATGGACATGGAGTTGAAGATCACGTCTATCTTCTTGCTGTTGAGCGCGGGGATGATGCCGTCCCAGGACACTTCGGTGATCTGACAGTTTTGCTTGAGGCGCTGGCACAGTTTGCGCACCAGTTCCACTTCAAAGCCGCTCCATTGGCCGTTGCTCTGTTTGATGGTGAACGGCGGGTAGGGCTCGGCGGCGATGCCGATGCGCAGCGGATTGGCGGCGGCCGCGGCGGCACAGCACAGGACGGCGAAGGCGGCGATGAGGGTGCGGAGTGAGTTCATGGGGTTTCTCCCTGGGGGCGTCAGGCGTTGACAAACTGGCGGCAGCGTTCGCTGCGCGGCGCGGCGAAAACCTGTTCCGGCGGACCGGCTTCCTCGATGCGGCCCTGATGCAGGAACAGCACCTTGCTGGACACTTCGCGGGCGAAGGCCATTTCGTGGGTGACCAGCAGCATGGTGCAGCCTTCCTCGGCCAACTGGCGTATCACCCGCAGCACTTCGCCCACCCGTTCCGGGTCCAGCGCGGAGGTGGGTTCGTCGAACAGCATCACCGCCGGCCGGGTGGCCAGCGCGCGGGCAATGGCCACCCGCTGTTGCTGGCCGCCGGACAAGAAGGCCGGATAGGCCTGGCGCTTGTCCGCCATACCCACTTTCTCCAGCAGCGCCTCGGCCAGCGCCACCGCTTCGGCGCGCGGCTGGCGCAGGACGCGCACCGGCACCTCGATCAGGTTTTCCAGCACCGTCATGTGCGGCCACAGATTGAAGTTCTGGAACACCATGCCCAGCCGCGAGCGCAGCCGGTCCACCTGGCGCGGGTCGACCGGCGCGCGCCGGCCGCGTTTGTCGGTGCGCAGGGCGATTTCCTCGCCGGCGATCAGCACCCGGCCGTCGTCCGGGACTTCCAGCAGGTTGAGACAGCGCAGCAGGGTGCTTTTGCCGGAGCCGCTGGCGCCGATCAGCGACACCACTTCGCCGGCGGAGGCGGCGAAGGAGACGCCGTCCAGCACGACTTGGCTGTCAAAGCGCTTGCGCAGGTTTTCCACCGCGACGATGGGCGTGGGGGGAGGGTGGATGGCGGGGGCGGGGTGATGCATGGGCTCTCCTCCTTGCGGCTGTGGCAGCCTGCTGTTGGGTACCTCGAAAAACCTACTGCGCGGTCCGATAGCGGCGTTGCTCCGTTGGCGTGCGATGCGTAAGCCTCGCTCAGCCACAGGCTTCCTCGCTGTACTGCTTGTACTAGCTCGGTCGCTGTGCGCGGTGCGCCTTGCTCTCGAACCGCTCGCTACGGTTTTCGAGGTCCCCGTTATTGTCAGTCGCGTGTGGGCGCGGCTCTGCTGAGTGTGGCAACATCCATGCCAGCGGGCCTGTTTTTTAATTGCATGAATTTAAAAGGGTTTTGCGCTTGCTCGCGGCGACAAAAACCGTCAATACTGCAACTATTCATAAAAACGCCGAATTTTTGGCACCCGTGCTGATGGTGCGGAGTAGAGGGGGGGAGATGGACGCGGACCTGAGCCAGGGCATTGCGCTGTTTGGCGATTTCTTCGACGCGATCGGCCTGTCGGTGGCCATCATCGATCAGGACGGGCGCTACGCCTATTACAACCAGGAGTGCTCGCAGCTGGACGACTACACCGCCGAGCAGGCGCTGGGGACTTATCTGCTGGAGCTGTACCCGGAGCTGGACGAGAACAGCAGCACGCTGTTGCAGGCGCTGCGGCAGGGCCGCAGCTATCGCAATCATTACCAGCGTTACCGCAACCCCAGAGGCAAGGCGGTGCACCAGGTACACACCACGCTGCCGCTGAAGCGCGCCGACGGCCGCATCGTCGGCGCGGTGGAATTGTCCCGCGATCTGGCCGTGGTCAGCCCGCTGCATCAGGCGCTGGTGGACTTGCAGCAGGGCGTGGCGGAGGAGGGCGACGGCGGGCTGACCGGCATCATCACCGACGACGCGGCGATGAAGCAACTGATCCATCAGGGCCGGCGGCTGGCCCGCGCCGACGTACAGGTGTTGATCCACGGGGAAACCGGCACCGGCAAGGAATTGTTCGCCCGGCTGCTGCACCAGGAGGGGCCGCGCGCCGAGCGTCCCTTCGTGGTGCTCAATTGCGCTGCGCTGCCGGAGCCGCTGTTTGAAAGCACCTTGTTCGGCACCGTGCGCGGCGCCTTCACCGGGGCCGAGGACCGGCGCGGGGTGCTGGAGTCCGCCCACGGCGGCACCCTGTTTCTGGACGAGATCAACTCGCTGCCGCTGTCCATCCAGGGCAAGCTGTTGCGCGCCTTGCAGGAGGGCACGTTCAGCCGGGTGGGCTCCAGCGCCGAGGTGCGCGTGGATGTGCGGGTGGTGGCCGCCAGCAACGAGTCGCCGCAGCGGATGCTGGACGAGCGCAAGATCCGGCCGGATCTGCTGTACCGGCTGAACGTGGGCAGCCTGGCGGTGCCGCCGCTGCGCGAGCGGCTGCGGGACATCCCGCTGCTGGCGCAGTCCTTTTTGCGCAAGCACGGCAAGGTCACCGGCCACCGCGTGCAGCGCATCAGCCACGCGGTGATGGAGCGCATGCTGCGCTATCACTGGCCGGGCAATGTGCGCATGCTGGAAAACGTGCTGTTGCGCAGCCTGATCCTGTGCGAAGGCGGGGACGAACTGGACTTCCTGCTGTTGGAGGAGGAGGGCGAGGCGGCGCAGCGGCGCGCGGAAGAGCGGCGGCCGCCGGCCCCGCCGCCGCCGGACGCCGAGGGCACGCTGGAGCAGCGGATGGCGAGCTATGAGCGCCGGCTGTTGGTGGATTGCCTGGAGGGCTGCGCCAATCTGACCGAGGCGGCGCGCCGGCTGGGCCTGCCGCGCGCCACCTTGCAGTACAAATTGAAGAAGCACGGGATACAGCTGGCGCGCACGGTGCTGGGGTGAGCTGGGGAGGTCTTTAGAGCCTGTTTACGATCTGCTGCGCGTCGTGGACGCGTTACACGGTAAGTACGGCTTCAGAATGCTCATGTACCACTTGTACACTCCGCTTCTTCAGCCGCAACGCCTTGTCTCGCCTTAGCCCGCGAGATCGTGAACAGGCTCTTAGGCCTGCTAACAAAACCGCGCAGCGTACCTGAGCCAAGGCGCGCCGACGCAGGCAGTACAAGTGGTACGACCAGGAGGCGCAACGCAGGATCAGGGGTTTTGTTAGCGGGCCTTAGTCACAAATCCAGCACCAGCGGCCCGCTCCCCGCCGCTCGCGACACGCAGATCATGATGCGCTCCCGCCGCTCCGCCTCGCTCAGGTATTGGTCGTGGTGCTCGGCGTCGCCGGCCAGCAGCCTGGTTTCACAGCTACCGCAATAGCCTTCCCGGCATAGACAGTCCGGCCGCAGCGAGCTCTGCCGCTCTATCGCCGCCAGAATGGATTCGTCGGCGTCCACCCGTAGCCGCAGGCCGGAGCGGGCCAGTTCCACCTCGAAGCCGGCGCTCTCGGCCACCGTGTCGGCGCTGAAGCGCTCATAGTGCAGCCGCCCGGCCGGCAAGCGCCGCGCGCAGGCGTCCGCCGTCGCTGCGATCAGCCGTTCCGGCCCGCAGACATACACCTGGCTGTCCGCCGGCGCGGCGGCGATCAAGGCGTCCAGGTCCAGCCTGCGGCCGGCTCGGCTCTCGTACAGGCGGATTCTGGCGTCGCCGCGCTCGCTTCGCTCGGCCAGTTGGGCGGCGAAGGCGGCGCTGGCGGCGTCGCGGAAGGCGTAGTGCAGCTGGTAGTTGGCGTCATCGCCCAGCGCCGCCATATGGGCGATGAAGGGGGTGATGCCGATGCCGCCGGCGATGAACAGCCGCGTGCCGGGAGCGGCGGCCAGCGGAAAGCGGTTGGCCGGCGCTTGCACCCGCAGGCGGCTGCCCGGCTGCAGCGCGTGCAGATAGCTTGAGCCGCCCCGCGAATCCGGCTCGCGCTTGACCGCGATGCGGTAGACACCGCCGCCGGGGTCCAGCAACGAGTAGGCCGCCGGCCGGCCCGGCGGCGGCATGTCCACCACGATGTGGCTGCCGGACGGGCAGGGCGGGGCCGGACCGTCCAGCGGCCGCAGGGTGAAGGCCTTGACCCCGGCGGCCACTTCTTCGATGGCGCAGATTTCGGTGACGATGGCGGGCATGCGCGGCGCTCCGGTTCAGCCGCGGTAGGCGGCGGCCACCAACTGGTGGAAATGGGCGATGCCGTGTTCGCTGATGCCGCTGCGCTGGCTGTCCGCCATGATGCGGCCCTGGCCGCGGTAGCCGCGAGATTGCAGCCCGCGCTGCACGCTTTCCACCAGCCGCAGGTCCTCGGGGCGGAATTCGTCGCGCGCCCAGCTGACGAAGCGGCGCTGTTCCTCGTTCAAATCCTGATTGAGGAACAGGACTTCATAATGCTGGACGGTGACGCCGGCGGATTCCGGAAACTCGTAGATCACCGTCATCGCCGCGTCGCCGGGCACCACATTGAACATCACGCCGGGCCACAGCCAGTAGCCGTTGAAGGCCTGGTTGGCGGCCTCGCCGTCAAAGGCGTAGCTGCTGTCGCTGGATTGGGCGGCGCCGCGCTGCAAGGTCCAGCGGCCGTGGAAGCTGTGGGTGTAGCCCTCGGTGGACACTGATTGCGAGAAACTGGGGTGGGCCGGCGCGCAGTGGTAGCACTCCATATAGTTGTCGACGATGACTTTCCAGTTGGCCGGGGTGGTGGTGACCACGCGTTCGGCCACTTTCAAGTCCGCCACTTGCGGGCACACTTGCATGAAGTGCTCTTGCAGGCCGGCGTATTCGACCTCGATGTCCGGCGCGTCCGGGTCCATGTTGACGAAGACGAAGCCGCAGTATTCGGCCACCCGCAGCGGGCTCAGATGGCTGCCGACGCGGTCGAAGTCCGCCACCTGCTCGCAGTTGCGCGCGTGCGCCAGCTGGCCGTCCAGCTTGAAGGCCCAGGCGTGGTAGGGACAGGTGATCACATTCTTGGCTTGGCCGCTGCCGCTGAGCAACTCGTGGCCGCGATGCGGACAGACGTTGTAGAAGGCGCGCAGCACACCGTCGCGGTCGCGCAGCAGCAGGATGTTCTCGCCTATCACCCGGCGGGTGACGTAATCGTTGGGCCGGGCCAGCTCGCTGCCGTGGCACAGGCACAGCCAGGACTTGGCGAAGATCTGTTCTTTTTCGTACTGGAATACTTCGTCGGCGGTGTAGCAGCGCGCCGGCAGGGTGTGAGCACGGTCGATGTCGCTGCAGAAATCGGCGGGCAGTTGCGGCGCGGCGGGCGGGAGCTGGATGGCGGCGTGCTGTTGCATGGCGGGACTCCTTCAAAAGCCTTTGAGTGGGGGACGGCTGTCGATGATTTAACGGTTTGCCGGCGGCGGCGGAGCGGATGGCGGCGACGCTTACTTTTCATTGCGCGACAATTTGCATTAGCGCGAACCGGGCGCTCGCGCTTATGCTGGGCTTTGAACTGGGAGGGAGGGCACGGTGGACGAATACCATTTTCTGTTGTTGCCGGAGTTTTCCTTCATTGGCTTTGCCGCCTTGATGGAACCCTTCCGCATCGCCAACCGTTTTCAGCCCGGCGCCAGCCGCTGGCGGCTGCTGTCCGTGGATGGTCAGGCGGTGGCGGCCAGCAACGGCATCGCGCTGATGGTGGACGGCGCGCTGGCGGAGGCCGGGCCATGCACCTGTCTGTTCGTGGTCAGCAGCTTCCATCCGCTGCGCCATTACACGCCGGAGCTGGGCGCGGCGCTGCGGCGGCTGGAGCGCGGGGGAGTGATGCTGGGGGCGATAGACACCGGCTGCTTCATCCTGGCCGAGGCCGGCCTGCTGCGCGGCGAGACGGTGACGCTGCATTGGGAAGCGATTCCGGCCTTCCGGGAACGCTACCCGCAGGTGACGGCCAGCCAGGAGCTGTTCCTGACCGAGAAGCGGCCCACCTCCGCCGGCGCGGCGGCCGGGCTGGACTTGGCGTTGGCCTTGCTGGCGCGACGCCACGGCCGCGAGCTGGCGCTGGCGGTGTCCGAACAACTGGTGCAGGGCCAGATGCGCAGTCCGTCCGAGCATCAGCGCCTGCAAGTGGCCAGCCGCTATCAGGTGCACAACAAGAAGCTGGCGCAGGCGATACGGCTGATGGAGGAGCAACTGGAGGACCCGTGGCCGCCGGAGGAACTGGCCGCGCGCTGCGGCGCCACCCGCCGCCAGCTGGAGCGCTTGTTCCGCGCCCATCTCAAGGCCTCGCCGGCGGAGTTCTACCGCGCGCTGAGGCTGGACCGCGCCCGCTGGCTGCTGCGCCAGACGGAGCTAAGCGTGGTGGAGATCAGCGTGGCTTGCGGCTTTGAGTCGCCGTCCTATTTTTCCCGCGCCTATCGCAAGCGTTTTGACCGCAGTCCAAGGGAAGATCGCGAGGACCGCAGCGGCGCTTGAGAAGCTGTTCTAAGAACGTGTTTACGGTCTCGCGAGCTAAGGCGAGACAAGGCGAAAACGGTTGAAGAAGCGGAATGTACAGGTGGTACATGAGCATTCTGAAAGCGTTTTCAACGCCGTATCGCCGACGCGCAGCAGATCGTAAACAGGTTCTAAGCGGTTTTCGTCTTGTCTCGCTCTTGCTCGCGAGACTTTGGAGCGTTCCGGAGCGGCGGGCATTGGCTGGCCGCGGACGGTATTATCGGGTACTGTTGAGGGTTTGGATTGGCGCGGACGGCGCGCCTCCATAAAATAACAGGGCAAGCCCCAAAATCGCCCTACGCTGGAGAAACCCGAAAATGGCCATCATCCGTCAGGAAGACTTCGTGCAAAGCATTGCCGACGCCTTCCAGTTCATCAGCTATTACCATCCCAAAGACTATATCGACGCGCTGTACCAGGCGTATCTGAAGGAAGAAAGCCCGGCGGCCAAGGACGCCATGGCGCAGATCCTGATCAACAGCCGCATGTGCGCCGAAGGCAAACGCCCGATCTGCCAGGATACCGGCATCGCCGTGGTGTTCCTGAAAGTGGGCATGAAGGTGCAGTGGGACGCCGAACTGTCGGTGCAGGAGATGGTGAACGAAGGCGTGCGCCGCGCTTACCTGAACCCGGACAACAAGCTGCGCGCCTCGGTGCTGCTGGATCCGGCCGGCAAGCGCCAGAACAGCAAGGACAATACCCCGGCGGTGGTGCATTTCGAGATCGTCGAAGGCGACGGCGTGGAAGTGACCTGTGCCGCGAAGGGCGGCGGCTCGGAGAACAAATCCAAGTTCTACGCGCTGAATCCGTCCGACTCCATCGTGGACTGGGTGCTGAAGACCGTGCCCACCATGGGCGCCGGCTGGTGTCCGCCGGGCATCCTAGGCATCGGCATCGGCGGCACGCCGGAGAAGGCGATGCTGCTGGCCAAGGAAAGCCTGATGAGCCACGTGGACATTCAGGATTTGAAAGCCAAGGCCGATAGCGGCGCGGAACTGAGCCGCGTGGAGCAACTGCGCCTGGAGCTGTTTGAAAAGGTCAACGCGCTGGGCATCGGCGCCCAGGGCCTGGGCGGCCTGACCACGGTCTTGGACGTGAAGATTCTGGATTACCCCACCCACGCGGCCAGCCTGCCGGTGGCGATGATCCCCAACTGCGCGGCCACCCGCCACGTGCACTTCCACCTGGACGGCAGCGGCCCGGCCGTGCTGGAAGCGCCCCGCCTGGAAGACTGGCCGGACATCACTTACGACAACTCCAACGGCAAGCGCGTCAACCTGGACGCCATCACCCCGGAAGAAGTGCAAAGCTGGCAGCCCGGCGACGTGTTGCTGCTCAACGGCAAGATCCTCACCGGCCGCGACGCCGCGCACAAGCGCATGGTGGACATGCTGAACAAGGGCGAGAAGCTGCCGGTGGACTTCACCAACCGCTTCATCTACTACGTGGGCCCGGTGGATCCGGTGCGCGACGAAGTGGTGGGCCCGGCCGGCCCCACCACCGCCACCCGCATGGACAAGTTCACCCGCCAGATGCTGGAGCAGACCGGTTTGCTGGGCATGATAGGCAAGGCCGAGCGCGGCCCCACCGCGATCGAGGCGATCAAGGACAACAAGGCGGTCTATCTGATGGCCGTCGGCGGTTCCGCCTATTTGGTGTCCAAGGCGATCAAGGCCTCCAAGGTGGTGGCTTTTGAAGACCTGGGCATGGAAGCCATTTACGAGTTCGAGGTCAAGGACATGCCGGTGACGGTGGCGGTGGACTCCTGTGGATCCAGCGTGCACAACACCGGTCCGGCCGAGTGGCGCGTGAAGATAGGCAAGATTCCGGTGGTCCCGGTGTAATGCTCGCATGAAAGAAACGGTCGCCTTTGGCGGCCGTTTTTGTTTGCGCCGGCGGCGCTTGAAAACGGTTTGATCCAGACCAAAGTCGGGCGGCGAACCGTCGCCTATGCTCGGCGGCACACCCTTATTTCTCCGCCCGCATGTTGACCGAATTTTCATTGATCCTGACCTTGTTGCAGCAGATGTGCGTTTACCTGGTGATCGCCTATCTCTTGTCCAAGACGCCGCTGTTCATCCCGCTGACCCAGGTCACCATCCGCCTGCCGCACAAGCTGGTGTGCTATCTGGTGTTCTCGGTGTTCTGCGTGATGGGCACTTATTTCGGCCTGCACATCGACGATTCCATCGCCAACACCCGCGCCACCGGCGCGGTGCTGGGCGGCATGCTGGGCGGACCGTGGGTGGGGTTGGCGGTGGGCTTCACCGGCGGCTTGCATCGTTATTCGCTGGGCGGGGTCACCGCCGGCGCCTGCATGGCGTCCACCATGGCCGAAGGCTTGCTGGGCGGGCTGGTGCACCGTTATTTCGTGCGGCGCGGTCAGGTGGGGCGGGTGTTCGACCCGCTGGCGGTGGCCGCGGTGGCGCTGCTGGCCGAATGCCTGCAGATGTTGATTCTGCTGGCGGCGGTCAAGCCCTTCGCCGCGGCCTGGCATCTGGTGCGCAGCATCGCGCTGCCGATGATGATAGCCAACACTCTGGGCGCGGCGATGTTCATGCGTATCCTGCTGGACCGGCGCGCGCTGGCGGAGAAGTATTCCTCCGCCTTCTCTTCCAAGGCGCTGCAGATCGCCGCCCGCGCCGAGGGCGTGCTGCGCCACGGCTTCGACCGCGACAATTGCATGACCATGGCGCGCATCCTGTACGAGGAGCTGGGCGTGGGCGCGGTGGCGCTGACCGACCGCGAGCGGCTGCTGGCCTTCATCGGCGCCGGCGCCGACCACCACTTGGCGGGCACGCCTATCACCTCGCCGCTGACCCAGCGCGCCATTGCCGCCAACCAGGTGGTGTACGCCGACGGCAACGAGACGCCTTACCGCTGCTCCATCAGCCCGGCGTGCAAGCTGGGCTCCTCGCTGGTGATCCCCTTACGCGGCGAGGACGAACGGGTGATCGGCACCATCAAGCTGTACGAGACGCGCAACAAGCTGTTTTCCGGCATCAACCTGACCCTGGGCGAGGGCATCGCCCGGTTGCTGTCCAACCAGATACTGCAAGGCAAGTACGAGCAGCAGAAACAGCTGCTGGCCCAGACCGAGATCAAATTGCTGCACGCCCAGGTCAATCCGCATTTCCTGTTCAACGCGCTCAACACCCTGTCCGCGGTGATACGCCGCAACCCGGAGCACGCGCGCCAGCTGGTGCAATACCTGTCCACCTTTTTTCGCAAGAACCTGAAGCGTTCCAGCGAGATGGCCACGCTGGGCGACGAGATAGACCATGTCAGCGCCTATCTGCGCATTGAGGAGGCCCGCTTCGCCGGCCGGCTGCAAGTGGAGATCGAGGCGCCGGAGGCGGCGCGCCGGGCCGAGCTGCCGGCGTTTTCCCTGCAGCCGCTGGTGGAGAACGCGATCAAGCACGGCACCTCGCAATTGCTGGAGCCGGGGCGCATCCGCATCGCCGCCCGCTGCGACGCGCAAGGCCTGCGGGTGACGGTGGAGGACAACGCCGGGCTCTACCGCAAGCCGGAGCAGAGCGACGGCCTGGGCATGTCGCTGGTGGACCGCCGCATCCGCGCCCGTTACGGCGAGGCCTACGGGGTGGCGGTGGACTGCGCGCCTGAGCTTTACACCCGGGTCAGCCTGCTGCTGCCCTGTCGCTGTCCGCGGGCGGACGAACAGCGCGGCGGAGCGGCGGCGTGAGCGCGGCCGGCCTGCCCAGCGCGCTGCTGGTGGACGACGAGCCGCTGGCGCGCGACGAATTGCGCCAGCTATTGCAGGCCGCCGGCGGCCTGGACATCGTTGGCGAGTGCGGCAACGCGGTGGAGGCCATCGCCT
The DNA here is from genome assembly GCF_009936155.1 of Chromobacterium haemolyticum. NCBI lineage: Bacteria > Pseudomonadati > Pseudomonadota > Betaproteobacteria > Neisseriales > Chromobacteriaceae > Chromobacterium > Chromobacterium haemolyticum. The sequence goes on from NZ_AP019312.1 coordinate 1,357,719, forward strand.
TCATCCATCGCCGCAAGCCGGACGTGGTGTTTCTGGATATCCAGATGCCGCGCATCAGCGGCCTGGAGATGCTGGCGATGCTGGACCCGGAGTCCATGCCGCAAGTGGTGTTCGTCACCGCCTACGACGCCTACGCGCTGCAAGCCTTCGAAGAGCATGCCTGCGATTACCTGCTCAAGCCGGTGGACCCGGCGCGGTTAGCCAAGACCCTGGCGCGGCTGCGCCAGCGCGCCGCGCCGCCGCCGGAGGCGGTATGCGGCTTGGCGCCGTTAAGCCTGATTCCCTGCCAGGGTGTCAACCGCATCGTGCTGTGCCGGCTGGAAGAGGTGGCCTATGTCTGTTCCCGGCTTAGCGGCGTGTACGTGGTGGACGCCGCCGGTGTGGAACGCTTTACCGAGCTGACGCTGCGCACGCTGGAAGAGCGCACGGATTTGTTCCGCTGCCACCGGCAATATCTGGTGCGCTTGTCTGCGATCCGGGAAATCCTGTTCGGCGACAACGGCGTGGCCACCGTCTGCACGCTGGACGGCCACAGCTTGCCGGTTAGCCGTCGGTATCTGAAGCCCTTGAAGGACGCATTGGGTATCGCGAGCTAGCGGCCGCCCGTCCGAATGCGCCGCGCAGCCACCGCGGGTGTGCTACACCTCAGTCCAGGGGGAAACATTCGATGGCAAAACAATTACTGCTTTGCGCGGCTTGGGCGCTGGGCTGCGCGCCCGGCTTGCTCCTGGCCTGCAACGGCACGGCGACGCAGGACAGTTCGCCGAACATCACCCGGCCGGATCTACACGGCATCGCCGTCTTCCTGCCGCAATTGTTGGAAAACAACCAGACCAGCCCGTTCGCCGAACTCTTGCATGTGGTGGCCAGACATTACAAGGAAGGCAAGATCAGCTTCAGCATAGAGCCGGTCAAGCGCGTGTACATGGATACCAGCGACAAGAACGCGGACTTTCGCTTCCCCATCATGAAGCTGCGCGAAGGCGCCGATGACGCCACGCCCTACCAATTCACCAAGGAGATGCTGGGCAAGGTCACTTTCGTGCTTTACACCCACAAGAACAAACCCTTGGACAGGGAAGACGTGCTGCGCATGGCCAATCTGGCCAAGTACGACATTGAGGCGCCGCCGGTGAACTGGGGCTTCCCCAGCAAGAGCGTGGTCAACCTGGAACTGTCGCTGAAAAAGCTGAACCTGGGCCGGGTGGACGGGGTGTTGTGGGCGCAGGAGGAGGCGGATTATCTGGTGCGCAAGTTCAAACTGAGCAATATCCACCGTGCCCGCTTCGACGACTACCCGGATGTGTTCTTCCTCAACTGCAACCGCCGCGGCGACTTCGTCCACCAGGCGCTGAACCGGGCCATCCGCGCCGCGCGCGCCAGCGGCGAACTGCAGAAAGCCTACGTTAAGGTGCATAAGCCGTATCAGGACTGGCAGCCCTGAGCGCCGTTCGCTCCGCTCCAGCCGCCGCTGGCGACGCCATACTGCCGCTGAGCCGGTTTCCGCCCCACGGAGTCCGCGCCCGCGCGTAAGTTCCGGGTGAGACTATCACCGGAGCTGACAAAAATGGATCACGCATTGACCTTCGTGATCGCCACCCTTTGCATACTTGCCATCTGCTACCGCCTGTACGGGGTGTTCTTCACGCGCAAGGTATTGGGTGTCGATGATAGCGCCGTGACACCGGCGCATGAATTGCAGGACGGCAAGGACTATGTGCCCACCAGCAAGTGGGTGGCGTTTGGCGGCCACTTCGCCGCTATCGCGGCGGCCGGCCCATTGGTGGGCCCGGTGCTGGCCGCCCAGTACGGCTATCTGCCCAGCATGTTGTGGTTGTTGATAGGCTGTGTGATAGGCGGCGCGGTGCACGACACCGTGGTGTTGTTCGCCTCGATGAAGCATCACGGCAAATCCTTGTCGGAAGTGGCCAAGACCGAGCTAGGCCCCTGGGCCGGCTGGTGCACCGGCCTGGCCATGCTGTTCATCATCACCATCACCATGGCCGGCCTGTCCATGGTGGTGGTGCATGCGCTGGAGCGCAATCCCTGGGGCGCGTTCGCGGTGAGCATGACCATTCCCATCGCCATCGCCGTCGGCCTGTGGGAGCGTGTCACCGGCAACATGAAGAACGCCAGCTATGTCGGCGTCGCCGCTATCATGGCCTGCGTGTTCGCCGGCCCCTACATCCAGGGCACCGCGCTGGGCGAGCTGCTGACGCTGAAGGCGTCCACCGTGTCCCTGCTGCTGCCCGTCTACGCCTTCTTCGCCACCGCGCTGCCGGTGTGGATGCTGCTGACCCCGCGCGCATGTCTGTCCAGCTTCATGAAGATAGGGGTGTTCGGCCTGTTGGTGGTGGGCGTGGTGTTCATCAACCCGCAAATCCAGTTCCCCGCCGTCACCCAGTTCATCCACGGCGGCGGCCCGGTGCTGGCCGGCCCGGTATGGCCGTTCATCTCCATCACCATCGCCTGCGGCGCCATCTCCGGCTTCCACGCCTTCATCGGTTCCGGCACCACGCCCAAGCAGATAGACCGCTGGAGCGACATCCTTCCGGTGGGCTTCGGCGCGATGCTGGCCGAATGCGTGGTGGGGGTGATGGCCTTGATCGCCGCCACCGCGCTGCATCCGGCGGATTACTTCGCCATCAACTCCGCGCCGGACGCCTTCGCCAAGCTGGGCATGCAGGTGGTGAACCTGCCGCAGCTGTCCCAGGAAATCGGCCTGGACCTGTACGGCCGTACCGGCGGCGCGGTGACACTGGCGGTGGGCATGGCGGACATCTTCACCCGCATCCCTTGGTTCCATAATCTGGCGTCCTATTTCTTCCAGTTCATGGTGATGTTCGAAGCGGTGTTCATCCTCACCGCCATTGATTCCGGCACCCGCGTCGCCCGCTATCTGATCCAGGACTTCGTCGGCGACGCCTGGGCGCCGCTTAAGCGCACCGATTGGATGCCCGGCGCCATCGGCGCGTCGGTGGTGGCCTGCCTGCTGTGGGGCTATCTGCTGAACTCCGGCGATATTAATTCGGTGTGGGCCTTGTTTGGCGTGTCCAATCAGCTGATGGCGTCCATCGGCCTGATCATCGGCGCCACCATCATCCTGCGGCTGTCACACAATCGCGCTTACATGATGACCTGCCTGGTGCCGTTAGCTTATCTCTACGTCACCGTCAATTACGCCGGCTACTGGATGATCAAGCACGTTTATCTGAACCCGGCGGCCAAGGGCTACAACCTGTTCAATGCCGCCATCTCCATCGCCATGCTGGCGCTGGGCTTGGTGATCCTGCTCTCCGCCTGCCGCAAGTGGATGGAGCTGCTGGCGCGGCCGGCGCCGGACGCGAGCCGGGAACTGGCCGCCGCCAAGGTTTGAGCCGCTTGATCAAAATTGGGGTAAGACTTGGCCCGCTGGAAACAGCGGGCCTTTTTTGCGCCAGGGCCCTGAGAGCCTGTTTACGTTCTTGCGAGCAAGAGCGAGACAAGGCGAAAACGGCTGAAGAAGCGGAATGTACATGTTGTACATGAGCATTCTGAAGACGGCACTCATCGCACAATCTCTCTACCGACGCGCAGCAGATCGTAAACAGGCTCTGAGAAAGCCAGAGGGCGCTGTCTCACCCCCTGGCGGATGTCAGCGCTTAGTGACGTAGTCGGGCAGAGCGCTGATCTTCTTCTCGTAGTCCGGCACGTCGATCTTCCCGGCGTTGTTGCCGTTGCCCTGAATCATCGACGGAATCGCCACTGAATGTCGCGCCATAAGCCAACCCAGGACGGTTTCATCCGCCTCGTCGGGAGCTTGTGGCCCGGTGATGGATTCATATCCTAAGGTACTATCCAGTGTGACGTTGCGGCCAAACAGGCGGCTCATCTCCCTGAGCGCCGCGGCCTCGTCGCTGAGCGGCTGGCTGGTGCGGAACAATTGGGGTAGAGCGGTTCTAGGCACGTAGATGCGCATCATGATGCCGCGAGAGCGGGGGTTGTCGTTGTCCAGCGCGTAGCCGTAAGCGACTTCCGGATTGCCGGCGATGTAGAAGCCCTTCCAGATCGGTGGTAGCTCCTGGGTGCGGGGCGTGATGCCGCCGGTGACGATGCTTCTCGCTGCGATGGTTGAGCCGCCGTGATAGCCGGCGAAGACATAGCCCTGGTCCAGCAGCCGCTGATGGGTGGCCAGCAGGCGCTCCTGGCTCCAGTTGCGGGTGGTGCCGTTGGCGAGGAATTCCACCGGCTCGCCCGGCGCGAAGAAGCTTGAGCCGGGGTGGTACTCGAGGTTGACGTGGGCGCCGTCGGCGTTGGCGGCGGCGCAAGGCTCGCTGTCGGCCGGGCACGTCAGCGACAGCACGTCCGCTCTTTGCGCGTCATCGGCGCTGGCGCCAGGATGATAGTCGAGGTAGGTGTCCAGAAGGGCCTCCGCCTCGGCCAGGCCTTCGCGGGCGAGTCCCGGCGTTTCGCGCACCGCGGTGCCCAATTGCTCCAGCGCCACCGGGTCTTGCGCGCCGCTGACCGGGCGGGAATGGATCAAGTCATCGACCACCTGGCGGAAACGGTCGAAGGACAGCCGGGTGGCGATGTATAGCCCGACGATGTTTTCCACCCGGAAGCCGCAAGCGGACAGCTCTTCCCAGCCCCTGGGCTGGCGGCTGCGGGCCAGCGACTCCAGCGGGATGCCGCAGACGCGGTGGGCGGACAGCGCGCCCAGTGCGTTTTCCTTGCTGAAGTGCACCCGGTGCTGGATGGGCGCTTTGGCCAGCGGCTTGAATTCATTGATCTGCGGCTTGCCGGCCACCACCTTGTACAGCGCGCCTTCCCAGGTCTTGTTCAACTGGCAGCGGTTTTGGGTGACGTAGTTGTAGATGGCGTCCAGCGGGTCCAGCCAGCACAGCAGGACGCCGCTATGCCATTCGCTCCAGCGCTTTTGGCGGTTGTGCTGCGCTGGCGCGGCGGTGTAGCCCACGCCCGGCCAAGACAGGATGATGTCATTCCTCGGATTGGCGGAGCTGAACGCCAGCTTGGCCTTGTCCGGCCAGCGCGCCAGCGCGGTGTCGTCCAGGTCCACGCTGTACAGTGGCGAGTGATCGACGATCTTCTTATTGCTGTCCATGTCCATGATGAACAGCTTGATGCTGGTGGGCGCGTCTTTGCCGATGGGCACCGCCCAATTCAGCGTGAACCATTCAGTGCGGCGCTTATGCGTGAATTTCTTGACCTTGCCGTCCGGGGTGGCCAGTTCAATGGTCAAGGTGCCCGGCGCGTGACCGGTGCCCTGGCCGTCGTTGATCCGGACCTTGGCGAAATCGTCGATCTTGATGGTGGCGCTGTTATTGGCGGCGGTGGTGAAACGGTCTTGCACGAACATCGAGTAATACAGCACGCCTTCGTCCGGCGACGGGGTGATTTGTAGCGGCAATGAGGTGCTGATGAATTTACCCGGTTCCGCCGGGGAGAGAATGCAGTTGTCCACGCATTGTTTGAAGATTTCGAAATCGGTTTTGATGACGGAACTGGCGGCTTGTTTGAAACTGGCTGTTTGTGCCGTTCCGGCGGCAAAGGGGCTGGCTTCGTCGGTTTCGCACGCGGACAATAAGGGAATCAGGCCCGCGGCAAGGGCAAGGCTTTTATACAATCGCATATGGCGCTCCTAAGTGATGGAATGAAGCGAGCGAGCCATTGTTGTGATCATTTTTTTAAATGATTGAATTTTGTATTTACAGTATTCCGGTGTTTGTTTTTTAAGGTCAATGGTAAATAATTACAGTTCCATGTCATTGATTTTGATTGTTAAATTGATTTTTAGGAAAGTATTAAATAAAGATAGTTGTGTAAGAACATTGTCGTTTTTTCTATTGGTTCGATGGCTGGGGTTTTGAATGTGGATGGCATTTTATTGGGCGAGGGTTTTTTTATTGCGGGGAGAGAATGGAAAGCGGAATGGCGATGCGGTTTCAATCCGACCACCTTGGCTTGACGTAATGCGCCGGCGTGTCAACAATTTCCGTCTGCGTACCGCTGCGGCATTGTCAGTGTCGGCGTAGGCGTTAATGGCGGGCGCTGGCGGGGAGCCCTCGCGGGCTGCCGGTTCCAAGATGCCGGTCTGTCAACCCTGTCAGGCGCCTGCCGCCTCCATTCTGCGTTGTCTTGAGGTATCCGCCTGACTTGCCAACCGCCTCTGTCAGCCGTCGTGTGGCATCGTTAATGTCGGAGCAGGAGTCAATGGCGGGCGCTGGCGGGGAGCCTCTCTGTGGGCTGCCGGTTCCGATATGCCGGTCTGTCAACCCTGCCAGATGCCTGCCACTCCCGCTTGCTTGTCCAAGATGGAGTCTGGCCGGGTGACAAACATTCGGGATCTATTGTCTGTGTTGGTGCACGCGTCAATGGCGGGCGCTGGCGGGGAGCCCTTGCGGGCTGCCGGTTCCGATATGCCGGTCTGCTAACCCTGTCAGCTGCCTGCCGCTCCATTTACGGTATTTGGAGGAGGAATGCCTGAGACGGCTAAGCTGCGGACCGCGCCGCCTTGACTTATCCTCCCCGCTCGCCAACAATCCCCGCGTGCCGTCGCAATCTCGGCACAAGGGGTTTAGCAGCTCTTCTCGTATCTTGGACAGACCAAGCCACTTCGTCGTGGCTTGGTTTGTGTCGGCGCACGCGCAAATGGCAGGTGCCGGCGGGGAGCCCCTCCGTGGGCTGCCGGTTCCAAGATGCCGGTCTGCTAACCTCGCCAGGTGCCTGCCACTCCCGTTTAGCAGCGGGACACAGGCTTAACCCATCTTGGAGGTGTAAGCCATGATTGATTCGAATCGCGTTCCGCGAACCTTGTTTTCCCCCGACCCTAACCTGCTGAGCGTTGCTTATCGCCGCGTTTAAGCGCTGAGTCCCCTTGCTATATCCCCTCGGCCCGTATGTCGTCGCGCCGCATGGCAAGACGGTGGCGGCGCCTTGGCCGGGGCATGCGGACGTCTCAATAGCGCGTTGGCAGGGCATGGCAAAGCCAAGCGGCGGGAGATCCCCGCCGGGGAAAGCTTGAGCCGTCGTTTGGCGACAAACGACGGCTTTTTGCGTTTTTGGTGTTTGCTCACGATTTTTCTAGTGTGCTGAGACATGACTAGATGCAGGAGAAACCACGTATCCGACTTGCCCTAGATCCCTTCAAGCCTGCCGTCGGGTGGCAGGCCCGAGGTCTTAAGCGGCTGCCTGTTCGAGTCCCGCGACGTTAGCGCGCCATCACTGAGCGAATCAAAGATTCGCACGTAGAGAGTTCAGCCGCGCCTCGGGCCTGACGGGCCCCGGCGGGAAGCCGCAGGCCAGGCTTGCAGGGCGGCCTTTGGGGTGAAGGGGAATTTGGCCGAGCAAATTCCCCTTCCTGCCCGCCGGGCAGCCCCGGCAATGAAAACCATCATCCGCGAAGCGGATTCAATGCATTAAGCAATGCTCCCGGGGCGGCAGATCGTGAACCAGCCATCAACGCATAAACCGCAGCGGCAGGCCCTGACAGTCCGGCTGGATGCGTCCCTGAAACCAGGCCAATTGGCCGGAAACGATGGTGGCGCTGACCGCGTGGCGGAAGGCCAGATGCGGGAACGGGGTCCAGCCGCAATGGGCCAGCAGCGGGTCATGGCAGACCGGACGCGGCGCGGGCAGGCGTTCCACCAGCGTCAGATCGGCCCAATAGCCTTCGCGCAGATGGCCGCGTTCGGCGATGGCGAAGCGTTGGGCCACCGCGTGGCTGGTCTTGTCCACCAGTTGCGGCAGCGTCAGTTCGCCGTCGGCCACCAGTTCCAGCAGCGCCGGCAGCGCGTGCTGGACCAGCGGCAGCCCGGCCGGGGCTTGGGTGTAGGGTTGCTGTTTTTCCTCCCAGGCATGCGGCGCGTGGTCGGTGCCTATCAGGTCGATGCGGCCGTCGCGCAGCGCCTGGCGCAGCGCGTCGCGGTCGGCGCGGCTCTTGATCGCCGGATTGCATTTGATCAGGTGACCCAGGCGGGCATAGTCGCTGTCGTCCAGCAGCAGATGGTGGACGCAGGCTTCGGCGGTGATGCGCTTGCCGGCGACGGGGCCGGGCTGGAACAACTCCAGTTCGCGCGCGCTGCTCAGGTGCAGCACGTGTAGCTGGCTGCCGTGACGCCGCGCCAGGTCCACCGCCAGCCGGCTGGATTGGTAGCAGGCTTCGGCGTCGCGGATCAGCGGGTGTTGGTCCGGCGGGATATCGTCGCCGAAGCGCAGCCGCCAGGCGGCTTCGCGCTCACGGATGCGCGGCGTGTGTTCGCAGTGGGTGAGGATGGGAAGCGGGCAAGAGGCGAACAGCCGTTCCAGCGCGGCCGGGTCGTCCAGCAGCAGGTCGCCGGTGCTGGCGCCCATGAACACTTTGACGCCGGCGGCGCGGTTGGGCGGCAGCGCGGCGATCAGGTCCAGATTGTGGCGGGTGGCGCCCAGGTGGAAGCCGTAATTGGCCACCGAGCCGGCGGCGGCGCGGCTTTCCTTGTCCGCCAGCGCCTCCAGGCTGGTGGTGGCCGGCCGGGTGTTGGGCATGTCCATGAAGCTGGTGACGCCGCCGGCCACCGCGGCGCGGGATTCGCTGGCGATGCCGCCCTTGTGCGGCGCGCCGGGTTCGCGGAAGTGAACTTGGTCGTCGATCATGCCGGGCAGCAGCCATTGGCCGGCGGCGTCGATGTCGATGTCGCCGGGGCGGCCGGGCAGGCTGGCGTCAATGCGGCGGATGCGGCCGTTGCCGACGCGCAGGTCTGCTTCCCACTCGCGGCCGTCGCTGACCAGGCGGGCGTTGCGGATCAGGATGTCGCTCATTCAGAACTCGTTTTGCAGTGCTTTGTAGCCGCGTACCAGCTCGCTGTTGGCGCGCAGCACGTCTTCGGAGAATTCGGCGGCGGAGACGCTGGCCTTGGGCAGGCGCGCGGTGTCGCTGGCCGCGCCTATGCGTTCGGTGGAGGCCACGTAGCAGCCGGCCGGCAGTTCGCAGCCGTCCACCACCGCGTTGTGGCGCACCACGCAGCCGTCGCCGACGCGGCAGTTGAACAGCACGCTGTTGAAGCCGATGAAGACGCGCTCGCCCACGGCGCAGGGGCCGTGGATGATGGAGCGATGGGCGATGGAGGTGTGCGCGCCGATGGCGACGGCGGCGCCGGCCTTGGAGTGGATGACCACGCCGTCCTGGATATTGGAGTGGGGGCCGATGACGATGGCTTCCATCTCGCCGTTGGCGTCCACTTCGTCGGCGCGGATCACCGCGTAGGGGCCGATGAAGACATTGTCGTGGACGATGATCTTGCCGCAGAGGATGGCGGTCTTGTCGACGTAGGCGGATTCGGCGATCACCGGCAGGTGGCCGGAGGGGTTCTTGCGTATCAAGCGCTGCTCCCTGAGAGTGTGTTCACGATCTGCTGCGCTGCGGCGATACGGCGTTGAGAACATCTTCGAAATGCTCATGTACCGAATGTATATTCCGCTTTCTCAGCTGTTCTCGCCTTGTCTCGCTCTTGCTCGCGAGATCGTGGATAAGTTATGAGAGTCGGCTAGCCGCCACCGCGTCGTGCGGGTGCAGGCTTTCCTGATGGCGCACGTCGACCCGGTTCAGGCCGTGGCCGGCCAGCGCCGCTTGCAGCCGGCGCGCAGCGTCTTCCACATACATCAGGTTGGCGCCGTTGAGGGAGGCGAAGGCTTGTTCGTCGGCGCGCTTGACCGCGGTTTGCACCGGGGTGGCCAGCGCTTGCTCGGCCAGGTCTATGCGCGCCGCCAGGTCCCAGCCGGCGGCGTCGGCGGCGATATCGAAACGCAAGCGCGCCTGGCTGCGCTGGCTGTGCGGGGTGGCCAGGGTGGCGTGTTCCAGCAGCCAGTCGTAAACCGCGTCCGGCGTGGCCGCGCCGTCCTGTTGGCGGAAGGCGTCGGCGATCAGCCGGCGCGCCAGCGCGGCGGAGCAGGGGCAGGTGGAGGAGTAGGCGATTTCCACCTCGGCCCACAGTCGGCAGCCGTCGTCGTCCCGTTCCGCGCCCAGCGCCGCCGGGTAGGCTTTCCAGCCGGACAGGCCCGGCGTGACCAGCGCCGGGCGCTGGCACAAGAGTTCGAAGCGGAATTCGGCGCGGGCGGCGTTGCTGCCGCAGTCGGCTTGGCTGTCCTCCATCTCTTGCAGCAGCCGGCTGAGGGCGGCCGGGCTCAGCGGCGCGGCGTCGGCGTGGGGCTGCAGCAGCCGGTAGAGCCGGGACATGTGTATGCCCTTGATCGCCGGCCGGGGCAGATTGACTTGCACGCTGGCGCGGGCGGCGACGCAGCCGTGGGCGGCGTCCGCCAGCCGCAGCGGCAGCGCGATGCCGTCCATGCCCACCCAGTTCAAGGGCAGCAGCGCGGCGGCGGCGCCGCTGCGCGCGATATCGGGCAGCGGGGCGTTCATGCGGGGTCCTCGGCGGCGGTTTCCAAGGGCGGGAACGGGTCCGGCAGCAGCGCCCAGGCGGCCGGGCCGGCGGCCATTTCGGCCTCGTCCAGCAGGCAGGCGTCCAGTTGCCGACGCAGTTCGGCTTCGTCCATGGCGATGCCGATCAGCACCAGCTCCTGGCGCGCGTCGCCGATGCCGTCCTGCCAGTGGCTTTCGATCTGGCGCAGGCTGTCCTCGTCCTGCGGCCAGTATTCGCGCGGGGTGGCGGCCCACCATTGGCCGGCCAGTTCGTGGCGGCACACCGCGCCGGCCTGCGACCACAGCTGGGCGTGGGCCGGGCGGCTGGCCAGCCAGAAATAGCCCTTGGAGCGCAGCACGCCCGGCCATTCCCGCTGCGCCAGTTCAAAGAAGCGCTGTGGGTGGAAGGGGCGGCGCGCGCGGTAGACGAAGCTGGCGATGCCGTATTCCTCGGTTTCCGGCGTGTGCTCGCCGCGCAGCTCGCTGAGCCAGCCGGGGGCGTCGGCGGCGGCGTCGAAGTCGAACAGGCCGGTGTTGAGCACCGCGTCCAGCGGCACCTGGCCGAAGCGGGCTTCGACGATGCGGGCGCGCGGGTTGAGCTGACGCAGGATGCCGGCCAGCCGCTCTTGGTCCGCGGCGTTGATCAGATCGGTCTTGTTGAGCACGATCACGTCGCAGAACTCCACTTGTTCGATCAACAGGTCCGCCACCGTGCGCTCGTCGGCCTCGCCCAGCGATTCGCCGCGCTGCCGCAGATGGTCGCGCGAGGCGTAGTCGCGCAGGAAGTGACAGGCGTCCACCACGGTGACCATGGTGTCCAGCCGCGCGGAGTCGGCCAGGCTGCGGCCCTGCTCGTCGGCGAAGGTGAAGGTTTCCGCCACCGGCAGCGGTTCGGCGATGCCGGTGGATTCGATCACCAGCTGGTCGAAGCGGCCTTCGTCCGCCAGCCGCGACACTTCCAGCAGCAGGTCTTCGCGCAGGGTGCAGCAGATGCAGCCATTGCTCATTTCCACCAGTTTTTCCTCGGTGCGGGACAGCGCGGCGCCGCCTTCGCGCACCAGGGCGGCGTCGATATTGACCTCGCTCATGTCGTTGACGATCACCGCTACGCGGCGGCCTTCGCGGTTGTTGAGGATGTGGTTGAGCAAGGTGGTCTTGCCGGCGCCGAGGAAGCCGGACAGCACGGTGACCGGCAGTCTGGCGTCTAGCGCGGCGGAGGAGGAGGGCGTGGGCGTCATGGCATGGGGTCCGATTAGGTGAGGGCGATGCGGGTGGCGAAGGCCTTTGGCTGTTCGCTATTTTTGTTATGTTATAACATTTTATTTTTCGGCGGCAAGGGTCGAATATCGCCACTAGTTCTTTCTGGCTAGTCCGTCTCGCCAAAGTACTAACCGTGACTAGTGCCAATGCGCCGCCACGCGCCAACCTTCGGCGAATGTCGATGCTTGTCGCTAGGTTCTAAGCTTGCAATCAAGTGAAAAGGTCCGTTTCCCCCGGTGGCTGGAGCCGCCGGCCCGCGCGGCGCGGACCCCGATATTTGGAGGCAAGATGAGTCACTTTCTCGACCGTTTGAATTTCCTGGGCAAGATCCGCTCCACCTTTGCCAATGGTCATGGCGCCGTCGTCAACGAGGATCGCGGTTGGGAAAACGCCTACCGCCAGCGCTGGCAGCACGACAAGGTGGTGCGTTCCACTCACGGCGTGAACTGCACCGGTTCCTGTAGCTGGAAGGTGTATGTGAAGAACGGCCTGATCACCTGGGAAACCCAGCAGACCGATTACCCGCGCACCCGGCCGGACCTGCCCAATCACGAACCGCGCGGTTGCCCGCGCGGCGCATCCTACAGCTGGTACGTCTACTCCGCCCAGCGCGTCAAATATCCGATGATCCGCGGCCGTCTGGCCAAACTGTGGCGCGAAGCGCGCCAGACTCTGAGCCCGGTGGAGGCGTGGGAAAAGATCAGCCAGACGCCGGAACTGGCCAAGCAGTACAAGTCCAAGCGCGGCCAGGGCGGTTTCGTGCGCGCCAGCTGGGACGAGGCCAACGAGATCGTGGCCGCCGCCAACGCCTTCACCATCAAGAAATACGGTCCGGACCGGGTGGTGGGCTTCTCGCCGATCCCGGCGATGTCCATGGTGTCCTACGCCGCCGGCAGCCGTTACCTCAGCCTGATTGGCGGCGTGCCGCTGTCCTTCTACGACTGGTACTGCGATTTGCCGCCGGCCAGCCCGCAGACCTGGGGCGAGCAGACCGACGTGGCCGAGTCCGCGGACTGGTACAACTCCACTTATCTGATGGTGTGGGGCTCCAATGTGCCGATGACCCGCACCCCGGACGCCCACTTCTACACCGAGGTGCGCTACAAGGGCACCAAGACGGTGGCAGTGTCCAGCGACTTTGGCGAAATGGCCAAGTTCGGCGACATCTGGATGGCGCCCAAGCAGGGCACCGACGCCGCGCTGGCAATGGCGATGGGTCATGTGATCTTCAAGGAATTCCACCTCGATAATCCATCCGGCTACTTCACCGACTACATCCGCCGCTATACCGACATGCCAATGCTGGTGGCGCTGAAGCAAGACGGCGAGCGCTGCATTCCGGACTACTTCCTGCGCGCCTCCCATCTGGAAGGCAGCCTGGGCGAAGACAACAACCCGGACTGGAAAACCCTGCTGATCGACGAGGCCAGCGGCGACATCGTCGCGCCCAACGGCTCCATCGGCTTCCGCTGGGGCCAGGCCGAGGGCAAGGCCGGCAAGTGGAACCTGGAGCAAAAGGACGGCGGCAACGGCCGCGAGGTATCCGCCAAGCTGTCCCTGATCAAGGAAAGCGACGCGGTGGTGGGCGTGGGCTTCCCTTACTTCGGCGCCGAGCACGATGAACTGCTGACCCGCAATGTGCCGGCCAAGCGCATCCGCCTGGCCGACGGCAGCGAAACCCTGGTGGCCACGGTGTTCGACCTGATGGCGGCCAACTACGGCATAGACCGCGGCCTGGGCGGCGGCAACGTCGCCGTCGACTACATGGACGACGTGCCCTACACCCCGGCCTGGCAGCAAAAGCACACCGGCGTGAAGCCGGAACTGGTGATCCAGGTGGCGCGCGAGTTCGCGCAGAACGCCGATCAGACCCAGGGCAAGTCCATGGTCATCGTCGGCGCGGCGCTGAACCACTGGTACCACATGGACATGACCTACCGCGGCATCATCAATATGCTGATGCTGTGCGGCTGTATCGGCCAGTCCGGCGGCGGCTGGTGCCACTATGTGGGCCAGGAAAAACTGCGTCCGCAAACCGGCTGGGCGCCGCTGGCCTTCGCCGGCGACTGGAACCGCCCGGCGCGGCAGATGAACGGCACCAGCTTCTTCTACGCCCACACCAGCCAGTGGCGGCATGAAAAACTGGGCGTCGGCGAAATCCTGGCGCCCACCGCCGACGGCCGCATGGCCGGCATGGCGCTGATCGATTACAACGCCAAGGCCGAACGGATGGGCTGGCTGCCGTCCGCGCCGCAGCTGTCCGCCAACCCGCTGGACGTGACCCGCGCCGCGGCCGCCGCCGGCCAGGACGCCGCCGCCTACGTGGTGGACGGCCTCAAGTCCGGCAAGCTGGACCTGGCCTGCAACGACCCGGACAACCCGCAGAACTTCCCGCGCAATATGTTCGTGTGGCGCTCCAACATCCTGGGCAGTTCCGGCAAGGGCCACGAATACTTCCTCAAATACCTGCTGGGCACCCAGAACGCGGTGCTGAACTCGGAAGACGATTGCATCAAGCCCACCGAGATCACCGTGCGCCCGGCGGCGGAAGGCAAGCTGGACCTGCTGGTGGTGCTGGACTTCCGCATGTCCACCACCTGCTTGTACGGCGACGTGGTGCTGCCCACCGCCACCTGGTACGAGAAGGACGACCTCAACACCTCGGACATGCACCCCTTCATCCACCCGCTGTCCGAAGCGGTGCAGCCGCTGTGGCAGTCCCGCACCGACTGGGAAATCTACAAGGGTTTCGCCAAGAAGCTGTCCGAGCTGGGCAAGGACTACCTGGGCGTGCAGAAGGATCTGGTGCTGACCCCGCTGATGCACGATACCCCGGAAGAACTGGGCCAGCCTTTCGATCCCAAGGACTGGAAAAAAGGCGAGTGCGAGCCGATGCCGGGCAAGACCATGCCCAAGATGACGGTGGTGGAGCGCGACTACGGCGCGATCTACGACAAGTTCACCACCATTGGTCCCTTGCTGGAAAAAGCCGGCAACGGCGGCAAGGGCATCAGCTGGAAAACCGGCCATGAAGTGGACATCCTGCGCGGCCTGAATCAGGTGGCCAGCCAAGGCGCCGGCAAGGGCCAGCCCAAGCTGGAAACCGCGATCGACGCCGCCGAGATGATTCTGACCCTGGCGCCGGAAACCAACGGCCATGTGGCGGTAAAGGCCTGGGACGCGCTGTCCAAGATCACCGGCCGCGACCACACCCACCTGGCCAAGCCGCGCGAGCACGACAGCATCCGCTTCCGCGACGTGCAGGCGCAGCCGCGCAAGATCATTTCCTCGCCCACCTGGTCCGGCCTGGAAAGCGAAGAAGTCAGCTACAACGCCGGCTACACCAATGTGCACGAGCTGATTCCCTGGAGAACCATCACCGGCCGCCAGCAGTTCTACCAGGATCACCAGTGGATGCGCGCCTTCGGCGAAGGCCTGTGCGTGTACAAGCCGGCGGTGGACCTGAAAACCACCCAGGCGGTGCTGGGCAAGCACGGCAACGGCAACCACGAACTGGTGCTGAACTTCCTGACCCCGCACCAGAAATGGGGCATCCACAGCACGTATTCCGACAACCTGCGCATGCTGACGCTGAGCCGCGGCGGCCCGCACGTATGGCTGTCCGAGGACGACGCCAAGAAGGCCGGCATCGTGGACAACGACTGGATCGAGGTGTTCAACGTCAACGGCACGCTGACCGCCCGCGCCGTGGTGTCGCAGCGGGTGCCGCAGGGCATGACGCTGATGTACCACGCCCAGGAGAAGATCGTGAACGTGCCGGGCGCGGAAGTGTCCGGCAAGCGCGGCGGCATCCACAACTCGGTAACCCGCGCGGTGACCAAGCCCACCCACATGATAGGCGGCTACGCGCAGCTGTCCTGGGGCTTCAACTACTACGGCACCGTGGGCGCCAACCGCGACGAGTTCGTGGTGGTGCGCAAGATGAATTCAGTGGACTGGATGGATAGTCCGGCAGGAGACCAACAATGAAAATCCGCGCTCAAATCGGCATGGTGCTGAACCTGGACAAGTGCATTGGCTGCCACACTTGTTCGGTCACCTGCAAGAACGTCTGGACCAGCCGCGACGGCGTTGAATACGCCTGGTTCAACAACGTGGAAACCAAGCCCGGCATCGGCTACCCCAAGGAATGGGAAAACCAGGAAAAGTGGAAGGGCGGCTGGGTGCGCCAGCCCAACGGCAAGCTGGAGCCGCGTCAGGGCGGCCGGCTGAAAATCCTGGGCAATATCTTCGCCAACCCCAATATGCCGGGGATAGACGATTACTACGAGCCGTTCACCTACGACTACGAACACCTGCAGAACGCGCCGGAAATGCAGACCCCGCCCACCGCGCGGCCGGTGTCGGTGCTGACCGGCAAGAAGATGGACAAGATCGAATGGGGCCCGAACTGGGAGGACGACCTGGGCGGCGAATTCGCCAAGCGCAGCAAGGACGCTCTGTTCGAAGGCATCCAGAAGGAAATGTACTCGGCCTTCGAGAACACCTTCATGATGTATCTGCCGCGGCTGTGCGAGCACTGTCTGAACCCGGCCTGCGTCGCGTCCTGTCCGTCCGGTTCCATCTATAAGCGCGAAGACGACGGCATCGTGCTGATCGATCAGGACAAATGCCGCGGCTGGCGCATGTGCGTGTCCGGCTGCCCGTACAAGAAGATCTATTACAACTGGACCTCCGGCAAGGCTGAGAAGTGCACCTTCTGCTACCCGCGCATCGAGGGCGGCCAGCCGACGGTGTGCTCGGAAACCTGCGTCGGCCGCATCCGCTATCTGGGCGTGCTCTTGTACGACGCCGACAAGATAGACGAAGCCGCCGCGGTGGAAGACCCGAAGAGCCTGTACGAGGCGCAGCTGGGCGTGTTCCTGGACCCGAACGCGCCGGAAGTGATCGCCGAGGCGCAGAAGCAGGGCATTCCGCAAAGCTGGCTGGACGCCGCGCAGCGCTCCCCGGTTTACAAGATGGCGATGGAGTGGAAAGTGGCTTTCCCGCTGCACCCGGAATACCGGACCCTGCCGATGGTGTGGTACATCCCGCCGTTGTCGCCCATCCAGTCCGCGATGGAAAACGGTCTGATCGGCGAGAACGGCATCATCCCGGACGTCAAGGATCTGCGCATCCCCATCCAGTACCTGGCCAATCTGCTGACGGCAGGCAAGGAAGAGCCGGTGGTGAAAGCGCTGGAAACCATGGTGGCGATGCGGCGCTATATGCGCAAGAAGAGCGTGGAGAAGGTGTCCGACGCCGCCACCCTCAAGGGCACCCATTTGAATCCGGCCCAGGTGGAGGAAATGTACCAGGTGATGGCCATCGCCAATTACGAAGACCGCTTCGTGATTCCGTCCAGCCACAAGGAACTGGTGGAAAACACTTTCGAGGACAAGGCGTCCTGCGGCTTCACCTTCGGCAACGGCTGCTCCGGCGGCGAGTCCGACGCCAGCTTGTTCGGCAAGAAGAAAGCCACCCCCATTGTGTTCCACGACATGCGGCGCGACCGCAAGTCCAATTCCGGTCAGTGAGGGAGAACGCCATGCGCATCTATCAAGCCTTATCCGCCCTGCTGTGCTACCCGGAGCCGGACCTGGTCGCGGCGGCGGACGACATCCGCGTCGAAGTCGCGGCGGAGCCGCGCATCGCCCGGCTGCTGGAGCCGCTGCTGCTGTCCTTGGAAGGCGAGGATCTGATCACCCTGCAAGAACGCTATGTGCAGACCTTCGATCGCAACCCCAGCCATTCGCTGCATCTGTTCGAGCACATCCACGGCGAGGACCGCGCCCGCGGTCAGGCCATGGTGGACCTGCTGGCCGAATACCAGGCCCAGGGTTTCGAGCCGGCGGCGAACGAGCTGCCGGACTACCTGCCGCTGTTCCTGGAGTTTCTGGCGCAGTGCCAGCCGGAGGAGGCCGCCCGGCTGCTCTCCGACGCGGTGCACGTGATCGCCCACGTGGCCGGCAAGCTGGCCGACAGCCGTTCCCACTACGCCGGCGTGCTGCAGGGGCTGGTGCTGCTGTCGCCGGTGGCGCCGGAAGCGCTGACCGTGCCGCCGGTGCGCGACATGGACGAGATGCTGGAGACCTTCGGCCCCGGCGCGGACGGCGTGGAGCCGTTGCTGAAGCCGGCGCGGCCGGCCATCGCTCCGGTGAACTTTTACCCGCAGCGGCCGCAGGGCTGAATCCCGCTGCCAGGAGAGCAACATGAACTATCTGCACCAATTCGTATTCGGCATCTACCCCTACATCGCGCTGGCGGTGTTCCTGCTGGGCAGCCTGATCCGCTTTGACCGCGAGCAATACAGCTGGAAGAGCGAATCCTCGCAGCTGCTGTATCGCGGCCAGTTGCGGCTGGGCAACATCCTGTTCCATCTCGGCATCATCGGCCTGTTCTTCGGCCATTTGGTGGGGCTGCTGACCCCGGTGGCGGTGTGGGACGCGCTGGGCGTCAGCCACAGCTTCAAGCAAGTGTTCGCGATGACGGCCGGCGGCATCATGGGCGGCCTGTGCCTGATTGGCATTCTGATTCTGCTGCACCGCCGCTTCACCTGCGACCGGCTGTCGGCCAACACCACCTGGCGCGACAAGCTGGTGTTGCTGTGGATTCTGGCCACCTTGTTGTTGGGTCTCAGCACCATCGCGGTGTCGGCGCAGCACCTGGACGGCCACGAGATGGTGTTGCTGATGAGCTGGGCCCAGCACATCGTCACCTTGCGCGGCGACGCGGCCTTCTTCATCGTCGACGCCTCGCCGGTGTTCAAGGCGCACTTGTTCATGGGCATGAGCTTGTTCGTGATCTTCCCGTTCACCCGTCTGGTGCACGTGTGGAGCGGCTTCGGCGCGGTGACCTATCTGGGCCGGGCCTGGCAGCTGGTGCGGCCGCGGACTTGATTCGCTTGGTTTTCGCATGAGAACGCGGCGGCGCGCCCAAGGGCGCTCCGCCGTTTTTCATGCCGTCCGGCTACATATAAATTCGAGAAGTTGTGAAGCGATAACAAGAGCGAACAATTCCTAACAATTCGAAACAGCCGGCTGTCAACCAAACGGTTAAGCTGGGCCATCCGTTTAAATTCAGGAGTTAGCCGCATGAAACGCGCACTTGTCATCTTATCGCTGAGCCTGGCCGGCCTGGCCTCCACCGCCATGGCGGACACCTCCACCATCGTCGGCGGCGCGCTGGGCGGCGCGGCCGGCGCGGCGGTGGGCGAGGCGGTGGGCGGCCGCAACGGCGCCATCATCGGCGGCGCGGTGGGCGGCGCGTCCGGCGCGGCCATCGGCCACGACTACGGCAAGCCGGCGGCGTCGGAACGCCGCGACGACGACGGTCGTCGTTACCGCAAGCACCGTCATCGTCACCACCACGACAAAGGCTATTTCTGCCCGCCGGGACAGGCCAAGAAAGGCCGTTGCTGAGTGTCCCGTCGACCATAGTCATTAGTCACATCGCCGTATTCAGCATGGGCCGGGCTTGATCTATATTGATGGGTGTTGGTTTCCATTGTCATGGAAAATCAAGAGAAACAGTCGATAGAGATCGGAGCCCGCCATGCTGTCCAGGCTATCCCTCGCCAGCAAGCTGCTATTGCTGCTGCTGCCTTTTTCCGCCGCGCTGATTGGCCTCGCCTCGGTGCTGGCCGTCGATCGTTTCCAGACCCTGTCGGAATTGCAACGCTCGGATCGCCTGATCCAGGTGGCGGCGCGTTCCAGCCAGTTGATCCATGATTTGCAGACTGAACGCGGCCTGAGCAACGGCTTTCTCAGCGGTCAGGCCGCCGGCCTGCCGCCGCCCTTGCAACAGGCGCGTTTGGCCAGCGACAAGGACCTGGCCGCCTTCCGCGACGAGGCGGCCAACCACGCCGCCAGCAGCTTGGCAGGCGATCTGTCCGCCGTGAGCAGCCAGTTGGACAGCCTGTCCCGGTTGCGTGCCGATGTGGAGAAACGCGCAATGCCGGCATCGGAGGCCTTTGCTTCTTATTCCATCCGCATCGATGCCTTGATCGGCTTGATAGCCAAGCTGGCGCAGGCCAATAGCGACGGCGATCTGCTGCGCAGCACCGCGGCCTTGCTCAGCCTGCAGTGCGAGAAGGAGTTCGCCGGCCGCGAGCGCGGCTATGTCAACGGCGTGCTCAACGGCGGCGTTTTCGACCAGAAAAGCTTTGCCCAGGCGGTGGGCCTCAAGGCCAAGCAGGACGCTTGCGCCGGCCAGCTGCGGCTGATGGCGGACGAAGCGCTGCGCACCCAGGTGGACGCGGTGGAGGGCGGCGAGGAGGCCAAGGCCCTGCAGACACTGCGGGATAAGCTATTGGGCCAAGCTCTGGGCCAGCCGGTCGGCGTGGCGCCGGCGGCGTGGTTTCAGGCTGCAACCCAGCGCATCGGCGCGTTGAAGACGCTGCAGGACAAATTGTTGTCCGATCTGGCAGGTCAGGTAGCGGCCAAAGTATCCCAGGCTCGCGTCGATCTGTGGGTGACGCTGGGCGGTTCCGCTTTGGTGATTCTGGCCTTGGGCGGCCTGGGCTTTTCCATCTACCGCGGCATCCATGTGCCGGTGCAGCGGCTGGAGCTGCTGATGACCTCGATGAGCCGCGACTTCGACCTGCGACCGCGCGCCGATATCCGCGGCCATGATGAAATCGCGCGCATGGGCAAGGCTTTCGACCACTTGGTGGAGGCCTTCGCCCGAACCCTGAACCAAGTCAATCACAACGCCCACAGCCTGGTGGAGGCGGCGCACGCAATGCTGGCGATTTCCCACCGCGCCGCCAAGGCTTCGGAAACCCAGAGCCAGTCGGCCGCCGGCATCGCCGCGGCGGTGGAGGAGATGAGCGCTGGCATCGAGTCGGTCAGCGCCAATACCCGGCTGTCGTTGAACGTGGCGCAGCAGATGCAGAGCAGCGTCAGCGACGGCCGCGAACGCATGCGCAGCACCACCCAGGCGATGAACCAGACCTCGACGGTGCTGGACGACGCCGGCGGCCGGATAGAGTCCTTGCAGCAGAAGTCCGAGGACATCCGCTCCATCATCACCGCCATCCGCGAGATCGCCGACCAGACCAATCTCTTGGCCTTGAATGCGGCGATCGAGGCGGCGCGCGCCGGCGAGATGGGCCGTGGCTTCGCGGTGGTGGCGGACGAGGTACGCAAGCTGGCCGAACGTACCGGCAAGGAGACGCTGGACATCACCTCTTTGATCGAAGACATCCGCGGCGAGACCCAGACCGCCGCTCACCATATGCAGGAGGCGCGTCAGCGCATGGAGTCCGGCCTGGAACTGGTGGGCCAGACCGTCAACGATCTGGACGAAATTCACCAGGAAGCCAGCGAAGCGGCGGCCAAGAGCCAGGGCACCGCGGCGGCGATGGCGCAGCAGACCGCGGCCAGCGGCGAGGTGGCCAACAATATCAGCGTGATCGCCTCGCTGGCGGAGGAGAACTCCGGCCTGGTGCAGGAGGTGGCGGATTTGTCCGACCGGCTCAACGCTTCGGCCAGCGAGCTGGTGGAGTTGGTGGACAAGTTCAAGCACGCCTGAGAGCCTGATCATAATCTGCTGCGCTGCGTGAGACGCCGCACGGTGAGTACCGCTTCGAAATGCTCATGTACCACTTGTACATTCCGCTTTCTCTGCTGTTTTCGCCTTGTCTCGCTCTTGCTCGCGGGATTTTGAACAGGCTCTGAGAACCGGTTTACGGTCCGCTGCGCTTCGACGCTGCCGCGCAAGCCGCTCTTCAGGTTTCAATTCAGCCGACTGGCCCCTAGTTAGAAGTGACTAGGGGCCTGCGTGCTTTGGTTGGACTGCGAATTTTCGGTCTAGCTAGTAAAATTGAATCAGGAAATATCAGATTGGCGGCGACAGCCGGGCCACTTGGTTGCGACTAAGCGGTATCATTGGCTGCCATGGAGGAACTCATGCTTACCGACCGCTTCGGGCGCTCCATCGAATATCTGCGTCTGTCCGTGACCGACCGTTGCGACCTGCGCTGCAATTACTGCCTGCCCAAAGGCTTCAAAGGCTTCGAGGAGCCAGCCAACTGGCTGACCTTCGACGAAATCGAACGGGTGGTGGCGGCGTTCGCGCGGCTCGGCACCCGGCGGCTGCGGCTGACCGGCGGCGAACCGCTGCTGCGCCGCAATCTGCCGGAGCTGGCGGCGCGCCTGTCCGCGCTGCCCGGTCTCAACGATCTGTCGCTGACCAGCAACGCCACTCAGCTGGCGCGCCACGCTCAGGCGCTGCGCGCCGCGGGGGTGAGCCGCGTCAACGTCAGCCTGGACTCGCTGCGCCGCGACTGCGTGCACGACATCACCGGCAGCGACAGCCTGCCGCGGGTGATGGAAGGCTTGATGGCGGCCAAGGACGCCGGTTTTTCCCCAATCAAGATCAATATGGTGGCGATGAAGGACGTCAACGACGCCGACATCGGCGCCATGGTCGCCTTCTGTATCCAGCATGGCTTCGTGCTGCGGCTGATTGAAGCCATGCCGATGGGCGATACCGGCCGCGCCGCCAGTTATCTGGACTTGCAGCCGGTGCTGCGCCAGTTGCAAACCGAATTCGATCTGGTCGAACAGGCCGCCACCCTGGGCGGCGGTCCGGCCCGCTACTGGAAAACCCGGGACGGCGGTTTCTCGCTGGGCCTGATCACCCCGATATCCCAACACTTCTGCGCCACCTGCAACCGGGTGCGGCTGTCTGTGGACGGCACCTTGTACATGTGCCTGGGCCAGGAGGAAAGTTTCGAACTGCGCCCCTTGCTGCGCGCCGGTATCTCCGATGCCGAACTGGAAGCTGCAATCCGTACCGCGATAGAGCTGAAGCCGGAGCGTCATGAATTCAGCGAGAAGCCGCAAAAGCTGGTGCGCTTCATGTCGATGACCGGTGGCTAGGACAACGGCGATGCGGCTGAACGTGTCCCCGGTGCTGGGTGGCCCGCTGGGGCAGCGGCTCAGCGCCAAGATCATCGGCGTGCTGGCGGTGTTTCTGTTGGTGGCGCTGGGTTCCATCGGCGCCACGCTGTGGCTGTCCTGGCAGCAAGAGGGCGGCGCGGCGGCGATCAACGACGCCGGCAGCCTGCGCATGCGCGTCACTCGGCTGGCGCTGGACTTGCAGCTCAGCGGCCAGGACGGCGCGCGCGCCGACGCCTTGCGTCGCGACATGCTCAATTACGAAGCCATCTTGCAGCGGCTGCGCCGCGGCGACCCCGCGCGCCCGCTGCTGGTGCCCCGCCAGGCCGACATTCAGCAGGCGCTTAGTCAGGTGGAAAGGCAGTGGCGCGAGCAACTGAAACCGGTGCTGCTGAACGCGCTGACGCGGCCCGGCGACAACGCGGCGGAGGCCGCCCGTTTCGCCGAGCGCGTGGCGCTCTACGTGGAGGACATCAACACCTTCGTCAGCGGCATGGAAGCCTACAACGCCCGCAATACAGACTACCTTCGCCTGTTGCAGCTCTTGCTCGCCAGCATGGCGGTGGTGGGCACCGTCGCGCTGATCTATCTGATGCTGCTGATCGTGCTGAGGCCGCTGGACAAGTTGCACCAGGGCATACGCCAGTTGGCTGCAGGCGATTACAGCGTGCGGGTGCCGGTGGAAACCGACGACGAGTTCGGCCAGGTCAGCACCGGCTTCAATCTGATGGCGGCCTGTTTGTCCGAATCCCACGCCACTCTGGAAGAGCGGGTGCGCGGCAAGACCGCCAGCCTGCAGCAGAAAAACCAGGAGCTGGCGCTGCTGTACGAAATCACCTCCTTCTGCAATCAATCCCAGCCGCTGGAAGCGCTGTGCAAGGGTTTTCTGGCCCGGGTGATGCGCGCTTTCGACGCCGACGGTGGCGCTGTGCGTTTGACCGACTACGGCCAGGGCATGGTGTTCGTGGTGGCCGACGACGGCTTGCCGGAGGGACTGCTGCGCGACGAACACTGCTTGAAAGTGGGCGACTGCTTGTGCGGAGAAGCCGCCGCCAAGGCCGAGAGCCGGGTGGAGAACATGCGCGGCCTGCCGGACAAGCAATGCAGCCGTGAAGGCTTCCGCGTAGTCAGCGCCTTTCCGGTGGCGACGCAGAACCGCACGCTGGGCATTTTCAATTTGCATTTTCGCCAGGCGCGTATTCTGCTGCCGCAACAAGTGCGGCAACTGGAGATGTTGGGTCAGCATTTGGCGGTGGCGATCGAAAACCTGAGGCTGGCGGCCAAGGAGCGCGAACTGGCTGTGTTGGAAGAGCGCAACCTGGTGGCCCAGGGCCTGCACGATAGCATCGCGCAAGGTCTGTCTTTCCTGAACTTGCAAACCCAGATCATGCGGCAGGCGCTGGACAGCGGGGATCCGGGGCTGGTGGACGACACGCTGGCCTTGTTCGAGGCCGGGGTCAAGGAAAGCTACGATGATGTGCGCGAACTGCTCAATAATTTCCGCTCCAAGCTGTCGGAGAGCCTGAGTCAGGCGGTAAGCAGCTTGCTGGACAAATTCCGCAAGCAGACCGGCTTGCGGGTGGAACTGCGCTCCACCGGGGCCGGCGCGCCGCTGATGCCGGAGCAGCAGCTGCAAATCCTGTTCATCCTGCAAGAGGCCTTGTCCAATGTGCGCAAGCACGCCGAGGCCAGCCAGGTTACGGTCAGCCTCAGCGACGACGGCGAGGTCTTCGTGCTAAGCGTGCTGGACAATGGCGTCGGCTTCGATCTGGATACCGTGCGGAACAAGGGCGACGGCCATTTCGGCCTGTCCATCATGCAGGAACGCGCGCAACGCGCCGGCTTGCAACTGGACATTGAATCCACCCCGGAGGCGGGCACCCTGGTCAGCCTGCTGCTGCCGCGTGCGCGGCGCATGGCCGCTTGAGCCACTGGCGCGACGGCTAGACAGCTCTCATACTGTCCATATCTGAATTTAAAAACCCCTGGATTCGATGATGTCAGAACAGAGCATACGCATTCTACTGGTGGACGATCACACCTTGTTCCGCAGTGGAATCAAGGCCTTGCTGGCGCGACAAGCCGGCTTCGACGTTGTCGGCGAGGCGGCGGACGGCGCCGAGGGTGTCAAGCTGGCCAAGCAGCTGGACCCGGACGTGGTGCTGCTGGACCTGAACATGCCCGGCATCTCCGGCGTGGAGGCCTTGACCTTGATGCTGCAGGACCAGCCCAAGCGGGCGGTGGTGATGCTGACGGTGTCCGAGGAGGCCGACGACCTGACCGCGGCGCTGAAGGCCGGCGCGCGCGGCTATCTATTGAAAAACATCGACGCGGACTTTCTGACCCAGGCGGTGGCGCGCGCCGCCGCCGGGGAATCGGTAATGAGCGACTCGATGACCGCCAAGTTGATGGCCCAGTTCCGCCACGGCGCGGCGGCGCCGGTGGAACCGGCGGAGCAGGAACTGGACCGGCTGACCCCGCGCGAACGCGAAATCCTCGGCTTTCTGGCTCAGGGCAAGAGCAATAAGGAAATCGCGCGCAGCCTTGACCTGGCGGAGAGCACGGTCAAGATCCATGTGCAGAACATCCTGAAGAAGCTCAGCCTCAGCAGCCGGGTGCAGGCGGCGGTGTTCGCGGTGGAGAACGGGGTGGGGCGCAGCGCTTGAGCGGCTGCACATTCCCCTGGTTCACTGGAGCATGAACAGCTTCTAAGAGCGGCTAACAAAATTCCTGATGCTGAGTTGCGCCGACTTGCCGTACTCAAGTACTGCCTGCGTCGGCGCGCCTTGCCTCAGCCGTAAAACTGATTTTTGTTAGCCGCTCTAAGCGGCGGCCTGCTCAACCCTCCACCAGCCGATAGCCGACTCCGGTCTCGGTGAGGATGTGGCGCGGCATCGCCGGATTGTCTTCCAGCTTTTGGCGCAAATGCCCCATATAGACGCGCAGATACTGGTTGTGCTCCGAGAACGACGGCCCCCATACCGCCAGCAGCAACTCGCGATGGGTGATCACCTTGCCGGCGCTGCGTATCAAGGTGGACAGCAGCCGGTATTCTATCGGCGTCAGGTGCACCGCCGTCTCCGCCTTGGCCACCAGACGGTTGACCAAGTCCACCTTGATGTCGCCGAACTGAAACACCTGCTGCGCGGCGGCGCTGCCGTGGGTGCGGCGGCGCAGCAGCACGCGGACGCGCGCCAGGCATTCGGCCACGCCGAAGGGCTTGGTCAGGTAGTCGTCGGCGCCTGCGTCCAGCGCGGCTACTTTCTCGGTTTCCTGGGTGCGCGCCGACAGCACCAGGATGGGCAGGTCGGTCCATTCCCGCAGTTGCTTGATGGTGTCCTGGCCGTTCATGTCCGGCAGGCCCAGGTCCAGTATCACCAGGTCCGGCTTGCGGGTGGCCACTTCGATCAGGCCCTGCTTGCCGGTTTCCGCCTCGTGGACGGTCAGGCCTTCCTCTTCCAGCGCCGCGCTCAGAAAGCGGCGGATCGGTTTTTCGTCTTCGATGACGACGATGCTGATCGGTGCGTCTTGCATGATAGGGTTTCGCTCAGGTTTAGGCTCGCGGTTCGGGGCGTTCTTCCGGCAGCGCCGGCGCTTGTCCTGCCGGCAGGCTGAAGCGGAATTCCGCGCCGTGAGGCGAGCGGTTGCGCGCGCTGATGCGGCCGCCGTGGATTTCCACGATGGAGCGGCAGATCGCCAGACCCAGCCCCACGCCGGGGGTGCTGGATTCCGCCGCGCCGCGCGAGAATTTGTCGAAGGCGCGTTCTTCCATATTGGGCGGCAGGCCGGGGCCGTCGTCGCTGACCGACACCACCACCTCCGCGCCCTCGCGCCGCGCCGCCAGTGTGATGTGGCTGCCGGGCGGGGTGTATTTGCCGGCGTTTTCCAGCAGGTTGACCAGCACCCGCTCCAGCAGCACGGCGTCGTACTCCAGCACAGGGAGGTCCGGCGCCAGCTCCAGCGTCAGCTCCCGGCCGCGCAGGCCGCGTTCGGCGGCGCGCAGCGCGCTGCCCACCACCTCGTCCAGCATCTGCCATTCTTTGTTGAGTTTGACGCCGGATTGCAGTCGCGCCATGTCCAGGAGGTTGGTCACCAGCTTGTTCATGCGCAGCGCCTCGTCCTGGATGGCGGCGGCGATCTCGGCGCGCTGGCCGTCGTCCATATTGGACGAGCACAGCCGCTCGGACAGCCCGGCCATGGTGGTCAGCGGTGTGCGCAGATCGTGAGACACCACCGACAGCACGCTGTTGCGCAGCCGCTCGGACTCCATGGCCACGATGGCGTCCTGCGCCACCTCCACGTAATGCACGCGTTCCAGCGCCAGCGCGATCTGGGCGGCGCAGGTTTCCAGCAGCCTTTGCTGCTCCGGCAGGAAGGCCTGGTCGGTGACTTCCGGCAGGAGCGCGATCACGCCGCGGTTGCGCATGGGCGCGCGCAGCGGCACATAAAGCGCGGCGTTGGCGGGCAGGGTGTTGGTGCCCAGGCCAGCCGGCTGCTGATGGTCGTAAACCCATTGCGCGACGCCGATATCGGCATCGCCGCGGCCCTCGCCGGCCGAGCGCAGCTCGTCCCCGCTATTGGGCAGGAACAGGCTGACCTTGGCGGCGAACAGCGGTTCCAGCCGGCTGACGGCGGTATCGACAATCTGCGCGGCGGTCAGCGCGCCGGCCAGTTCGCGCCCCAGGTCGTACAGCGCGCGGGTGCGGCGTTCGCGATAAGTGGAGATATTGGCTTCGAAGCGCAGCCGGGCGGTGAGCTGGCTGATGATGGAGGCCACCAGCAACATCACCACGAAGGTCATCAGATATTGGGTGTCCGACACCGCGAACGACATATGCGGCGGCACGAAGAAGAAATCAAAGGAGGCCACCGACAGCAGCGAGGCCAGCATGCCGGGACCACGGCCGTAGCGCACCGACACCAGCACCACCACCAGCAGGTAGATCATGATGTCGTTGGCCAGCGCCACGTGCGGAATCAGCAGGCCGGCCAGCGCGGTGGTCAGCAGGCAGGCGACGAAGGCGGCGAGGTAGCCGAAGCGCGAGCGCGGGCTGTCCTGATCTTCGAACAACAGGCTGCCGCCGGTTTTGGCGGCGGCGTTGGCGGAGGCGTCTTCCTGCTCATGGGCCACCACGAAGAGATCGACGTCGCTGGAACGGCGGCTCAGTTCGTCGGCCAACGGGCGGCGCCACAGCCGCGACCAGCCGCCGCGCGCGGATTTGCCCAGCACCAGCTTGGACACGTTGCGGCTGCGGGCATAGGCCAGCAGCGTGGGCGCCAACTCGCTGCCGCCCAGCACCGTGGTCTCCGCGCCCAGCTCCTGCGCCAGCTTCAGGCCCTTGAGCACGCGGGCGCGCTGATCCTCGGACAGTTTGCGCTGCTGGGGCGTTTCCACGTAGACGGCGATCCAGTCCGCGTCCAGGCTGGCGGCCAGGCGCTTGGCGCTGCGGATCAGCTTGTCGATGCCGGCGCTGGAGCCGACGCAGACCAGCAGCCGCTCGCGCGCATGCCACACCGGGTTGATGGCCTGGTCGGCGCGGTAGGCGCGCATCTGGGCGTCCACGCGGTCGGCGGTGCGGCGCAGAGCCAGTTCGCGCAGCGCCAGCAAATTGCCCTTGCGGAAGAAGTTCTTCACCGCGCGTTCGGCTTGCTGAGGCAGATAGACCTTGCCGGCGGCCAGGCGGCCCAGCAACTCGTCCGGCGGCAGGTCCACCAGCGCCACTTCGTCGGCGCGGTCGAACACATGGTCGGGCAGGGTTTCGCGCACCACGATGCCGGTGATCTGGCCGACCACGTCGTTCAAGCTTTCCAGGTGCTGGACATTGAGGGTGGTGTAAACGTCGATGCCGGCGGCCAGCAGTTCTTCCACATCCTGCCAGCGTTTGGGGTGGCGAGAGCCGGGCGCGTTGGAGTGGGCGAACTCGTCCATCAGGATCAGCTGGGGCCGGCGTTCCAGCGCCGCGTCCAGATCGAATTCAGCCAGTTCGTGGCCTTTATAAGCGATCTGTCTTGGCGGCAGGACTTCCAGATCGGCCAGTTGTTCCTGCGTTTCCTTGCGGCCGTGGGTTTCCACCACGCCCACCAGCACCGCCGCGCCGTCCTGGCGCTTGGCGCGGGCCGCCGCCAGCATGGCGTAAGTCTTGCCGACGCCGGCGCAGGCGCCGAAGAAAATCTTCAGCCGGCCGCGCTGGGCGTCTAGTTCTTCGCGTTTGAGCTCATCGAGCAGGGCGTCCGGATCGGGACGGGAATCGGTCATATGCGAGCTTTGTTTAGCGCCTGTTTACGATCTGCCGCGCGTCGGCAGGATGGATGGAAAAGGGCATTGAAATCGTCCTGGAAATGCTCACGTGCCACTTGCGCATTCCGCTTTCTCAGCCGCAACGCCTTGTCTCGCTCTAGCCCGCTAGATCGTAAACACGCTCTTATTCATTCATCGGCGCCGGGGACGAGGCGGAGCAAGCCCGCTGCGCCCCCGGCGCCGAAGGTCGATCAGGCTGTGGCGGCCTGGTCCAGCGCCAGATTCAATTCCAGCACATTGACGCGCGGCTCGCCAAGCAAGCCGAAGGTTTCGCCTATCACCCGGCTTTCCACCAGCTTGCGCAGCGCGGCCGGCTCCATCTTGCGGGCGGCGGCGACGCGTTCCAACTGGTAGAAAGCCGCGGCGGCGGAAATTTCCGGATCCAGGCCGCTGGCCGAAGCGGTGACCAAGTCCACCGGCACCGGGCCGCTTTGCGCCGGGTGGGCGGCGCGGATGCGCGCCACATTGGCTTTCACCGCGTCCAGCTGCGCCGGGTTGGTGGGGCCCAGGTTAGAGCCGCTGGACCCGCCGGCATTGTACGGCATTGGACCGGTGGCGGATGGACGGCCCCAGAAATATTGCGGGCCGCTGAAGTTCTGGCCTATCAGCCGCGAGCCGACGATCTTGCCGTCGCGCTCGATCAGGCTGCCATTGGCCTGGAACGGAAACAGCGCCTGGGCCGCTCCGGTGGTGAGCAGCGGGTAGGCGAGGCCGGTGATCAGGGTCAGGCCGCCAAACACCACCAGCAGGGGACGTAACAGTTTCATTTGGTTTTTCCTTTCAGTGCTCATACCAGGCCCAGCGCGCCCAGCAGCATGTCGATCAGCTTGATGCCGGCGAAGGGCACCAGCAGCCCGCCCAGGCCATAGATCAGCAGGTTGCCGCGCAGCAGCTCCGCCGCGCTTTTGGCTTGGTATTTGACGCCCTTCAGCGCCAGCGGGATCAGGAACACGATGATGACGGCGTTGAAGATCACCGCCGACATGATGGCCGAGGCCGGGCTGTTCAGGCCCATTACGTTCAGCGCGTTCAATTGCGGGTAAGTGCTGGCGAAAGCGGCGGGAATGATGGCGAAGTACTTCGCCACGTCGTTAGCGATGGAGAAGGTGGTCAGCGAGCCGCGCGTCATCAGCATCTGCTTGCCGATTTCCACGATTTCGATCAGCTTGGTGGGGTTGGAGTCCAGGTCCACCATATTGCCGGCTTCCTTGGCCGCCTGGGTGCCGGTGTTCATCGCCACAGCCACGTCGGCCTGGGCCAGCGCCGGCGCGTCGTTGGTGCCGTCGCCGGTCATCGCCACGAGCTTGCCCTCGGCCTGGTGGCTGCGGATCAGCTTGAGCTTGGCCTCCGGCGTGGCCTCGGCCAGGTAGTCGTCCACGCCGGCTTCGGCGGCGATGGCGGCGGCGGTCAGCGGGTTGTCGCCGGTGATCATCACTGTCTTGATGCCCATCTGGCGCAGCTCGGCGAAACGCTCCTTGATGCCGCCCTTGACGATGTCCTTCAGCTCAATCACGCCCAAGGCGCGGTTGCCTTCCGCCACCAAGAGCGGAGTGGAGCCGCGACGCGCCACGTCATCGGCGCTCTTGGCCAGCGCGTCCGGAAACTGGCCGCCCTGATCGGCGATATGGCGGCGGATGGCGTCGATGGCGCCCTTGCGGATCTGGCGGCCGTCGTAGTCTATGCCGCTCATACGCGTTTGCGCGGTGAAGGGGATGAATACGGCTTCATGGCTGGCCAGTTCGCGCTGACGCAGATTGAATTGCTTTTTGGCCAGCACCACGATGCTGCGGCCTTCCGGAGTTTCGTCGGCCAGCGAGGCCAGTTGCGCGGCGTCCGCCAGCGCCTGCTCGCTGACGCCGGGAGCCGGGATGAAGGTGGAGGCCTGGCGGTTGCCCAGGGTGATGGTGCCGGTCTTGTCCAACAGCAGCACGTCCACGTCGCCGGCGGCTTCCACCGCGCGGCCGGAGGTGGCGATCACATTGGCGCCCATCATCCGGCTCATGCCGGCCACGCCGATGGCGGACAAGAGGCCGCCGATGGTGGTGGGGATCAGGCAGACCAGCAAGGCCACCAGGGTGGTGATGGTGATCGGCGAGCCGGCTTTGGCCGCTTCCACGCTGAACAGCGAGAAGGGCAGCAGGGTGACGGTGACCACCAGGAACACGATGGTCAGCGCCACCAGCAGGATGGTCAGCGCGATCTCGTTCGGAGTTTTCTGGCGCTTGGCGCCTTCCACCATCGCAATCATGCGGTCGAGGAAGGTTTCGCCCGGGTTGACGGAAATCCGCACCACGATCCAGTCGGACAGCACGCGGGTGCCGCCGGTGACCGAGGAGAAATCTCCGCCGGCCTCGCGGATCACGGGAGCGGATTCGCCGGTGATCGCGGACTCGTCCACCGAGGCCACGCCTTCAATCACCTCGCCGTCCACCGGGATCACGTCGCCGGCTTCCACCAACACATAGTCGCCCTTGCGCAGGCTGCTGCCGTCTATCACGGTCTTGCCGGCGTCGTGGCTGGGGCCGGACAGTTTCTTGGCCACCACGTTTTTCTTGGCGGAGCGCAGGCTGGCCGCCTGGGCCTTGCTGCGGCCCTCGGCCAGCGCTTCGGCGAAGTTGGCGAACAGCACGGTGAACCACAGCCACAGCGCCACCGCCAGGATGAAGCCGGACGGCGCCTCGCCCTGGCCGGCCAGCGACTGAACCCACAGCGCGCTGGTCAAGATGCTGCCGATGTAGACGACGAACATCACCGGATTGCGCCATTGAGTGCGCGGCGATAGTTTTTTGAAGGAGTCGACGATGGCCGGTTTTACCAGGCTGGGGTCCAGCATGGACTTGGCCGCGCTCCGATGGCTCGCTTGAGCGGGCTGGATATTGGAATGGTTGATATTGTTCATTTTCTGCATCCTCCCGTCAGGCTCAGCGACCGTTGATCATCTGCAATTGCTCGACGACCGGGCCTAGCGCCAGCGCGGGAACATAGTTGAGCGCGCCCACCAGCAATACGGTGCCTATCAGCAGCACCACGAACAGCGGGCCGTGAGTGGGCAGGGTGCCGCCGGTGACGGCCAGACGCTTCTTGGCGGCCAGCGATCCGGCGATGGCCAGGATGGGCACAATCATGAAAAAGCGGCCGAAGAACATGGCCACGCCGGTGGCGATGTTGTAGAAAGGCGTGTTGGCGGACAGGCCGGCGAAGGCGCTGCCATTGTTGTTGGCGGCCGATGTGAAGGCGTACAACACCTCGCTGAAGCCGTGGGCGCCGGGGTTGAGGATGCCGGCCTTGCCGGAGGCGGCCAGCACCGCGACGGCGGTCAGCGTCAGCACCAGCACCGGAGTCACCAGAATGGTGATTGCCGTCATCTTCATCTCGTAGGTTTCTATCTTCTTGCCCAGGTATTCCGGCGTGCGGCCCACCATCAGGCCGGCGATGAACACCGCCAGGATGGCGAAGATCAGCATGCCGTACAGGCCGGAACCGACGCCGCCGAACACCACCTCGCCCAATTGCATCAGGAAGGTGGGCACCAGGCCGCCTATGGGGGTCAAGGAATCGTGCATGGCGTTGACCGCGCCGCAGGAGGCGGAGGTGGTCACTGCGATGAACAAGGAGGTGTCGATGACGCCGAAACGGGTTTCCTTGCCTTCCATATTGCCGCCGGCCTGCACATGGCTGGCCTGTTGATCCACGCCCATGGCACTCAACTGCGGCACGCCGGCTAGTTCCGCGCCGGTGGTTGTCGCGACCGCGCAGGCGAACATTACCGTCATCGCGGCGATGATGGCCCAGCCCTGGCGTTGGTCGCCCACCATGCGGCCGAACATGAAGCACAGCGCGGCCGGGATCAGGAAGATGGCCAGGCTTTGCAGGAAGTTGGTCAGGGGGGTGGGGTTTTCGAACGGATGCGCGGAGTTGGCGTTGAAGAAACCGCCGCCATTGGTGCCCAGCAGCTTGATCGCCTCCTGCGAGGCCACCGGCCCCATCGGCAGCGTCTGTTTCTGCGTGCTGGCGTCCACCATCACCGGCTTGCCGTCGGCGCCATTGACCGCATTGCCCTGGGCATCGGTCTTGGGCTGCTGGTAATGGGTGGTCTCCACCATCTGCACGTCTTTATAGGCGGACAGGTTCTGGATCATGCCTTGCTGGCTGAACACCAGCGCGAACACGAAGGACAGCGGCAGCAGCACGTAGAGGGTGAAGCGGGTGACGTCCACCCAGAAGTTGCCGATCTTGGCCGAGCTGTGACGGGCGAAGCCGCGCACCAGCGCCAGCACCACCGCCGCGCCGGTGGCGGCGGACAGGAAGTTCTGCACCGTCAGGCCCAGCATCTGCACCAGATAGCCCATGGTGGACTCGCCGCCATAGCCTTGCCAGTTGGTGTTGGTGATGAAGGAAATCGCGGTGTTGAACGCGGAGTCCGGCGCCACCGCGCCCATGCCCTGCGGGTTGAAAGGCAGCCAGCCCTGCACGCGTTGCAACAGGTACAGCGCCAGCGCGCCCAGCACATTGAACAGTAGCAAGGCCACCGCGTAGCCGCGCCAGCCCATGTCTTCGTCCTGCTTAACGCCGGCCAGCCGGTAGAAACCGCGCTCCAGCGGCGCGAACAGGCGCAGGGGGCCGACATTGTCGCCCTGCATCACACGGGCGATATAGGCGCCCAGAGGCCAGGCCAGCGCCAGCAGCACCAGCAGGAACAAGCCCAGCTGCAAGGGTGCGGCCGAGCCGATGAAATTGGCGAACATGATTAAAAATTCTCCGGCTTAAGCAGTGCGTAGATCAGATAGCCAAGCAGGCCCAGCGCGATCAGCGCGCTAAGCAGATACCAGACGCTCATTTCTTTTCTCCCAAGTGTTGGCAGCCGACGACAAAGCCGTAGCTCAGCGCGCCAAACAGCAGGACGAGTCCCAGATAGACGGCATCCATCATGAAAATCTCCATTCGAATCAGTAATGAGAAGGTACGCAAGCGCACGTCAAAAACCCGACAAAACCCCATGGTAGCCGATAAAAATCGTATAAAAATGTTTGAAAAACTGGCCTTTATTTCATTTCAAGCCAGATTTGGGCGGGAAAACGGATTTTTTTTATACGCGGGGATAAGTCTAGGGAGCGCACGCGGCCTGCCGCCAGTGGCCTGGCGGGGTGGTAGCGGGAAAAGAGGAAAAACAGTAAAGCTGCGGCGCAGAAGAGATGCAGCGCCGCGGCTTGCAAGCGAGTAGGGCTGCGGCCTGGCGTCAGGCTGGGTCGCTAGCCGTCATGAGGCGGAAATCCGCCGGGCGGGTGTTCAGAACAGGTCGTCGCAGCGGTCGGCCAGGAACCGGGCATCGTCCCGATCATGTGCGCGTTGGCGCACTTTCTGCTGGCGCGACCTCTCAGCATCACTCAACTGAGGCTTTGCAACCGCATAGAGAAAACTCTCGTGCTGGTCTCTAGCCTGCTTTCTGCGAACACTCAGAGGAATACGGGAAGTCATCATCCTTGCACCTCTCGGTCACGTACTTGTGTGAGGCCAGGGCAAACCCTGACCCTTTGACATTGACGCTATTTTGAAGATTTGTAAAGCCCTGCTTGGTTACGGTTAGAAGCAAAAGTTGCGTTTGCTTGCCGTCTCCGCCTTTTCACGCTACCGGCGCGATGTTACCGCAGCATGATTCAGAGGGCGGTTGAAGCAAGTCTTTGAGGCAAATCACTTTTCGAATAATGTTGTTTCAAAACGGTATAAATCGTTATATGAAACTGGCGTAGCATCCCGCTATCGAATGGCGCGGCCAAGGGGGGGGGGTTATGGAGTGGGGGTATGCGATCGCAGGACTGGCGGTGGGCTTCATCGTCGGTTTGACCGGGGTGGGCGGCGGCTCGCTGATGACGCCCATCTTGCTGTGGTTCGGCATCTCTCCGGCCACCGCGGTCGGCACCGATCTGCTGTACGCGGCCTTGACCAAGATGGGCGGCGTGGCGGCGCATCACCGCCAGGGGCATGTCGACTGGCGCATCGCCGCATGGCTGACCGCCGGCAGCGTGCCGGCGGCCTTGCTGGTGCTGGCCGGCCTGTCCTATCTGCAGCTGCCGGAAAAGATGCTGGACACGCTGTTCAAGTTGGTGTTGGGCGTGGCGCTGTTGCTGACCGCCGCCGCCATCCTGGGCAAGCCCTTGCTGCTGCGCTGGCTGGGCGGCCGTGGTGCGGCCAGCCTGTCGTTGGAGCCGCGCATTGGCCTGACCATCGCCACCGGCGTGGCGCTGGGCGCCTTGGTGACGCTGAGTTCCATCGGCGCCGGCGCCCTGGGCACCCTGGCCTTGTTTCTGCTCTATCCGGCCCTGTCGACTTCGCGGCTGGTAGGCACCGAAATCGCTCACGCGGTGCCGCTGACCCTGGTGGCCGGCCTGGGGCATGCCGGGCTGGGCAATGTCGATGTAATGCTGCTGGCCAATTTGCTGGTGGGCTCCCTGCCCGGCATCTGGCTGGGTAGCAAGCTGACGCGGCGGCTGGCGGAACGCTGGCTGCGGCCGACCCTGGCGGTGATGTTGGGGTTGATCGGGGCCAAGCTGGTGTTCTAAACGGCGTGGAATGGATGATAAAGGCGGCTGCGGCCGCCTTTATGCTGGGCGGCGCGCAAAAAAATGCCCTGGTCGGAGAGGCGAGCAGGGCTGAAATGCAAACAACAAAAGGAGAAGCCAAAATTAAGCCTCTCAATATTAGTATTTCGTAATCCTGATTCCCTTGACCTGAAGCAAGAAAGCCGCGTCCTCCGTCTACAATTGTTTTTCCAGAATGATACGCAGATCGGCAATGCCTGCCGGGTAAGGATCTTCCGCGACGATGCGATAGCCCAGCGCCTGATAAAAGCGCAGATTGGCCGGCATGCTCGCGCGGGTGGCCAACTGGATGCGGATGAGACCTTGTTGTTTCAGGAGGGCTTCGCTGTGCAGCATCAGGCGCTTGCCCAGACCTTGGCCCTGCCAGTCCGGGTGGGTGCACACGCGTTTGCATTCCACCGCGACGGCGTTCAGCGGCGCGGTGATGAGGCAGGCCAAGGGCGTATCCTGCCGGCTGGCGATGTAGACTTGTCCCCCTGCGTCCAGCCGCTGGCGCAGGCTGTCTTCGGTCTCGTCCAGCGCGGTGGGACGGCTGGGCAAACGCGCGACCAGCGGTTGGAAGGCGAGGGCGATCAAGGTCAGTACGGCGGGTAGTTCGTCGGCGCGCGCCGCGCGCAGTTCCAGCGCTTCGAGTCGGTCCATGGCGGTTTCCTCTGCGATGTCCCGGTCCAGCATGCGCGCAATCAGGCCGGTTTGGCAAAAGGCGGACAAAAAAAGACCGCGCAAACGCGCGGTCTTTTGTCGGAGTGAAGCGTGTGGCTTAGAGCCTGCTCAACGCCGTATCGCCGAAGCGCAGCAGACTATGAACAGATTCTTAGAGCTTGCCGGCCACCCAGGCCTGCACGCCGGCCAAGGCCGCCGCCAGGTTTTCCGGCTGAGTGCCGCCGGCCTGGGCCATGTCCGGACGGCCGCCGCCCTTGCCGCCCACCTGCTGGGCGACGAAGTTGACCAGTTCGCCGGCCTTGAGCTTGGCGGTCAGGTCGGCGGTGACGCCGGCCACCAGCGCCACCTTGCCGTCGCCCTTGGCGGCCAGCACGATGGCGGCGGAACCCAGCTTGTCCTTCAGCTTGTCCAGGGTTTCGCGCAGCGCGGTGTTGTCCGCGCCCGGCAGTTCCACCGCCAGCACCTTGACGCCGTTGACGTCGGCGGCGCCGTCGGCCAGGCTGTCGCCGGCGGAGGAGGCCAGTTGGCCCTTGAGCTTGGCCAGCTCTTTTTCCAGAGTCTTGACGTTGTCCTGCAGGCTGCCGATCTTGGCGGTCACTTCCTCCGGCGTCTGCGCTTTCAGCGCGCCGGCGGCTTCCTTGAGCAGGGCGTCCTGCGCCTGGATGTGGGCGATGGCGCCTTCGCCGGTGACGGCCTCGACGCGGCGCACGCCGGCGGCGACGCCGCTTTCCGCGACGATCTTGAACAGGCCGATGTCGCCGGTGCGTTGCACGTGGGTGCCGCCGCACAGTTCGGCGGAGAAGTCGCCCATGGTCAGCACGCGCACTTCATCGCCGTATTTTTCGCCGAACAGCATCATCGCGCCGGATTTCTGCGCGGCTTCCATGCTCATCACTTCGGCCTTGACCGGCAGGTTGTGGCTGATCACGCGGTTGACCACGCGTTCCAGCTCGGCGATCTGCTCGGCGCTGACCGGTTCTCCGTGGGCAAAGTCGAAGCGGGTGCGTTCCGGGTTGACCAGCGAGCCCTTCTGCGCCACGTGGGCGCCCAGCACGTGGCGCAGCGCCGCGTGCAGGAGGTGGGTGGCGGAGTGGTTGCGGGCGCTGGCGGCGCGCGCGTGCAGGTCGATGGTGGCGGTCACGCTGTCGCCGACGGCCAAGCGGCCGCGGGCCAGCTTGCCCTTGTGGCCGAATACCGCGGCCTGGATCTTCTGGGTGTCGTTGACGTCGAACAGCGCGCCGATGCCGCCTTGCAGCGAAATCTCGCCCACGTCGCCAACCTGGCCGCCGCCTTCGGCGTAGAAGGGGGTGTCGTCCAG
This sequence comes from Chromobacterium haemolyticum, assembly GCF_009936155.1. NCBI lineage: Bacteria > Pseudomonadati > Pseudomonadota > Betaproteobacteria > Neisseriales > Chromobacteriaceae > Chromobacterium > Chromobacterium haemolyticum. The sequence goes on from NZ_AP019312.1 coordinate 1,395,148, forward strand.
CACCACGATGCCTTCTTCGCCGGCTTCCAGCGCGGCGACGGCCTCGGTGCCCTTGAACAGCGCCAATACCTTGGCGTCGGTGCTGGCGGAATCATAGCCGTGGAAGCAGGTGTCGGCGCCGCTGTAGCTGACCTTGCCGGTCATCTTGAAGCTGGAGCCGGCGCGGCCGCGCTCGCGCTGCGCTTCCATCGCGCGCTCGAAGCCTTCCAGGTCGGCGTGGATGTCGCGTTCGCGGCAGATGTCGGCGGTCAGGTCCACCGGGAAGCCGAAGGTGTCGTACAGCTTGAAGATGGTGTCGCCGTCAAGCTCGGTCTTGCCGCCTTCTAGGGCGGAGTCGACCAGCCCCATGCCGATTTCCAGCGTTTCGGCGAACTTGATTTCCTCTGCGCGCAGCGCGTCTTCGATATGCGCCTGCTTTTCGCGCAGTTCCGGATAGGCGTCGCCCATCTCGGCCACCAGATCGGCGACGATCTTGTGGAAGAACAGGCCTTTCTGGCCCAGCTTGTAGCCGTGGCGGATGGCGCGGCGGGCGATGCGGCGCAGCACGTAGCCGCGGCCTTCGTTGGACGGCAGGATGCCGTCGGCGACCATGAAGCAACAGGCGCGGATATGGTCGGCGATCACTTTCAGCGACGGCACCTCCTGGCTGTAGGCCACGCCGGTTTCGCGCGCGGCGGCGCGCACCAGGCAGGCCAGCGCGTCGGTTTCATAGTTGGACTTGACGTGTTGCAGCACGGTGGACAGGCGTTCCAGGCCCATGCCGGTGTCGACCGACGGCTTGGGCAGCGGATGCAGGGTACCGGACTCGTCGCGGTTGAACTGCATGAACACGTTGTTCCAGATTTCCATGAAGCGGTCGCCGTCTTCGTCCGGGCTGCCCGGAGGGCCGCCGGCCACGCTCGGGCCGTGGTCGTAGAAGATCTCGGTGCAGGGGCCGCAGGGGCCGGTGTCGCCCATGGTCCAGAAGTTGTCGGAGGCGTACGGCGCGCCCTTGTTGTCGCCGATGCGGATGATCTTGTCGGCCGGCAGGCCCACGCTCTTGTGCCAGATGTCGTAGGCTTCGTCGTCGGAGGCGTAGACGGTGACCAGCAGCTTGTCCTTGGGCAGGTTCAGCCATTGTTCGCCGGTCAGGAATTCCCAGGCGAAGGTGATCGCGTCTTGCTTGAAGTAGTCGCCGAAGCTGAAGTTGCCCAGCATTTCGAAGAAGGTATGGTGGCGCGCGGTGTAGCCGACGTTTTCCAGGTCGTTGTGCTTGCCGCCCGCGCGCAGGCACTTCTGGCTGGTGGTGGCGCGGGTGTAATCGCGCTTTTCAAAGCCCAGGAACACGTCCTTGAACTGAACCATGCCGGCGACGGTGAACATCAGCGTGGGGTCGTTGCCGGGAATCAGGCTGCTGGAAGGCACCACCTGATGGTTTTTGCCGGCAAAGAAATCCAGGAATTTCTGGCGAATTTCAGAGGTTTTCATGTTTGATTTCGTAAGATTGCGAATTCTGGGCCGCTTTGGGGGCTCAAGCCCAGAGCGGCGCGGACAGCTGATTGTGTCAAGCCGCGCCCGCGCTGGCAAGGGTTTCGGCGCGGCGCTTGAGCGCCTGGTTCATCAATTCGAAACCTTTGCGGGCATCGGCCAGCAAGGCCTGACCGAACAAGGGCAGCAAGAGGCCGCTGAAAGTTTCGTCGTGATGCAGTCGGGTGCCGCCGTTTTCCAGCGCTTCCAGACGGAAACTGTGGCGGCCGTCCAGCAGGCCGGGCAGCAGCGCTCGCCCCAGCCACGCCAGTTCGTCCGCCGTTTGCAAGACCTCCAGCCGCGGGCGGAAGGTCAGTCGCGGCCGGCCGGGCGGATGGATGCTGACCACCAGCCGGGAGCCTGTCTGCTGGCGACCGTGCAGGCCGACGATGAAGGGGTTCCACTCCGGATAGGCGGCCCAGTCGCACAGCACGCGCCAGACCGCGGACGGTGCGGCGTTTATGTCGATCTGGGTGGCGATGCTGCGCGTTTGCATGCTTAGTCCTCGTCGGCGGGAAAGTCGTCGTCGTCGACGCCGCTGAGCACCTTGCCGATCACCGACATCGGGAAGCCGCGTCCGGCCAGAAAGCGGATCTGGCGCGCGCGCTCCTGCGGCGTGTCCGGCATGCGGCCGAACTTCTTCCGCCATTGCGCCTGGGCGGCGGCCAGGTCGTCGCGGCCTTGCAAGGCGTCGCGGATCAGCTCGGCGTCCACGCCGCGCTGGCGCATTTCCTGTTGCAGCCGGCGGCTGCCGTAGCGCTGGCCCTTGCTGTCGGCGAACTGCTGGGCGAAGCGCTGATCGGACTGCCAGCTGCGTTCGGCCAGATCGTCCAGCAGCGCGGTCAGTTGTTCCGGGCTTTCCGCAAACGGAGCGAGCCGCCGCTCCAGCTCCCGCCGCGTGTATTCGCGGCGGGACAGGAGGTCGACGGCTCGCGCCCTCAGGCTTTTTTCCATTCGGGAAATCAGGCGTCGAGCGCGTCGTCCGCGAACTCTTCGTCCGGCTGGCCTTCGGTGATTTCCACTTTGATGCCCACTGCGTCGCGGATCTTGCGTTCCACTTCGGCGGCGATTTCCGGGTTGGACTTCAGCCACTCGCGGGTGTTGTCCTTGCCCTGGCCGATCTTCTGGCCGTTGTAGGCGTACCAGGCGCCGGACTTGTCGATGAAGCCGTGCTTGACGCCCAGCTCGATGATTTCGCCCTGGCGGGAGATGCCCTCGCCGTACAGGATTTCGAAATCAGCCTGGCGGAACGGCGGCGACACCTTGTTCTTCACCACTTTGACGCGGGTGTCGTTGCCGATCACTTCCTCGCCCTTCTTGATGCCGCCGGTGCGGCGGATGTCCAGGCGCACGGAGGCGTAGAACTTCAGCGCGTTGCCGCCGGTGGTGGTTTCCGGGTTGCCGAACATCACGCCGATCTTCATGCGGATCTGGTTGATGAAGATCACCAGGGTGTTGGTGCGCTTGATGTTGCCGGTCAGCTTGCGCAGCGCCTGGCTCATCAGGCGGGCCTGCAGGCCCACGTGGCTGTCGCCCATCTCGCCTTCGATTTCAGCCTTGGGCACCAAGGCGGCCACCGAGTCGATCACGATCAGATCGACGCCGCTGGAGCGCACCAGCATGTCGCAGATTTCCAGCGCCTGCTCGCCGGTGTCCGGCTGCGAGATCAGCAGGTCGTCGACCTTGACGCCCAGCTTTTGCGCATATTGCGGGTCCAGCGCGTTTTCCGCGTCGATGTAGGCGCAGGTGCCGCCCAATTTTTGCATCTCGGCCACCGCTTGTAGACACAGGGTGGTTTTACCGGACGACTCCGGGCCGTAGATTTCCACGACGCGGCCGCGCGGCAGGCCGCCGACGCCAAGCGCCAAGTCCAGACTCAGCGAGCCAGTGGAGACCACCTGCAGGTTTTCGTTGATCTGGTTGTCGCTCATGCGCATGATCGAACCCTTGCCAAATTGCTTTTCAATCTGGGCAAGGGCCGCGGCCAACGCTTTGCTCTTGTCTTCGGATGCCATGCTGTCTCCAGTGTGGGGCGCTAAACGAAATGAATGGTCGGCCAGCGGCGGCAAGCGTCCTGTTGGCGGAAAAACCCGATGCCGGACAGGGGTTTGCGGGGCGCGGGCGGGGAAGGCCCGCCGCGCTTGCGTTTGCTGCGCCGATAGCCGAAAAGATGGCGTCGATTATCTCATAAAGCCTTGGCCAACGGCAGGGCCGCTTGCCGGCGATACCGTCCTTCGGGACGGGAAAGCGCGATCTCGCTTGAAAAAGTTGTGATTGCGACCACTTTTACAAGTGTCCACCCTGTGTACAATGAAGCCATCATGATGAACGAACGCGCGCAACACCTGCTCAAGGTCCTGATCGAACGCTATATCGTCGACGGCCAGCCGGTGGGGTCCAAGACCCTGTCGATGCTGCCCGGCGTCGAGCTGTCGTCCGCGTCCATCCGCAATGTGCTGGCGGAACTGGAGGCGATGGGGCTGATCGCGGCGCCGCACACCTCGGCCGGTCGGGTGCCCACCGCGCGCGGCTACCGCATGTTCGTCGACCGCCTGCTCACCATCCGGCCTTTGGAAGAGGCGGCGCTGCACGAGCTGGAGCTGAACCTGCAGCCGGACAGCCCGCAACGCATTGCCCAGTCGGCGTCCTCGCTGCTGTCGGAACTGACCCACTTCGCCGGCGTGATCGTCACGCCGCAGCGTTCCGACATCGCCTTCCGCCAGATCGAATTCCTGCGCCTGTCCGAGCGGCGGGTGCTGATGATCTTGGTGACGCTGGATGGGGACGTGCAGAACCATCTGCTGACCACCGAGCGCGACTACTCGCCGTCGGAACTGATAGAAGCCGGCAACTTCATCAATCAGCATTACGCCGGCCAGGGGCTGGATCGCATCGCCAGCCGGGTGGCGGACGAGTTGCGCCAGTTGCAAGGCGACATCGCCGAACTGATGTCGGCGGCGATCCGTCTGGGGCAAAGCTCGATGAGCGCCAGCAACGCGGCGGTGGTGGTGGCCGGCGGCAACCGGCTGCTGGAGGTGAACGACCTGTCCGACGATCTGTCGCGGCTGCGCCAGCTGTTCAATGTCTTCGAACGGAAGACCGAGCTGCTGAAGCTGCTGAACCAGGGGCGGGAAGCGCAGGGCGTGAACATTTTCATCGGCGAGGAGTCTGGCGTGGTGACGCTGGACGAATGCTCGGTCGTGACCGCACCTTACCGGATCAACGGCCAGGTGGTCGGCGCGCTGGGCGTGGTCGGTCCCACCCGGATGGCTTACGAGCGGGTGATCCCTATCGTCGACATTACCGCGCGCTTGGTGTCCAGCGCCTTGTCGTTCCGGGCCTAAGAACCTGTTTACGATCTGCTGCGTTTCGGAGGTACGTACAGCGTTGAAAACACCCTCAAAATGCTCATGTACCACGAGTACATCCCGCTTTTTCGGTTGTTTTCGCCTTGTCTCGCTCTTGCTCGCGAGATCGTAAAAAGGCTCTAAAGCTAGGAGCCGGCCGTTCGGCGGTTTTGGCCGCCGCCGCAAGGCCTGCGGCTTTTAGTTTTCGCGCCGCGCTTTTCTTAAAGGAGCGCGGCTAAGTCAAAAACGCATATTCAGAAACCAGCCCATGAAATCTCTGCTTAAACTGGCCCCGTTGGCGGCTCTGTTCTCCTTCCAGTTGGCACAGGCCGACGCGGCTTTCCTGGCGCGTCCGGACGTTCAGCGCTACATCGACGAGCAGGTGGCAGGCGGCCAGTTCAACCGCCCGGAGCTGGAGGCTGTGTTCGCCAACGTCGAACTCAAGCCCAACATCATCAAGATACTGGATAAGCCGTCCACTTCGCGGCCCTGGTATCAGTTCCGCAATTCCACGGTGGGAGAAAAGACCATCGCAGACGGCGTGGCGTTCTGGCGCGCCAACGCGGCCGCGCTGACGCGGGCCGAGCAGCAATACGGCGTGGCGCCCGAGCTCATCGTCGCCATCCTGGGCGTGGAGTCCCATTACGGCCGCAACACCGGATCCTTCCGCCTGGTGGACGCCTTGTCCACCATAGGCTTCGATTATCCGCGCCGCGCGGACTTCTTCCGCAAGGAGTTGACCGAATTCCTGCTGCTGGCCAAGGAGGAGGGCAAGGACCCGCTGACGCTGAAGGGCTCTTACGCCGGGGCGATGGGCTGGCCGCAGTTCATGCCGTCCAGCTTCCGAAAATGGGCTGTGGATTTCGACGGCAGCGGTCACCGCGACATCTGGAGCGATCCGGACGACGTGATCGGCAGCGTGGCCAATTACTTCCAGCGCCACGGCTGGCGCCACGGCGACGACGTAATCCTGCCGGCCAGCGTCCAGCCGGGGCCACAGATCGATCAGCTGATCGCCGACAAGTTCAATCTGCATTACACCGTGGGCGAGCTGAAGAAAATGGGCGTGACGCCGCAGTCGCCGGTGGCCGACGACGTGCCGGCGGTGCTGGTGCCGCTGGAAACGGCGCCCGGCGTTACCGAATATTGGCTGGGCCTCAACAACTTCTTCGTGATCACTCGCTACAACCGCAGCACGCTGTACGCCAAGGCGGTGCAGGAAATCGCGGATCAGCTGCGCCAGCGCTACCTGGCGGGCCAGGCCGCCGCCCAGCCGTGACCCCGCGCGCCGCGCGCCGCGGCGGCGCGAAACCTGTCGCCACGCGCGGCAATTGCCATTAAAATCCGCCCCCATGAGCTATCAAGTCCTTGCCCGTAAGTGGCGTCCCAAGCGCTTTGCCGATCTGGTCGGCCAGGAGCACGTGGTGCGCGCCTTGACCAACGCCCTCAAAGAACAGCGTCTGCATCACGCTTATCTGCTGACGGGGACGCGCGGGGTGGGCAAGACCACCATCGCCCGGATTCTGGCCAAGAGCCTCAATTGCGAAACCGGCACCACCGCGGAGCCTTGCGGCGAGTGCTCGGCCTGTCGTCAGATCGACACCGGCCGCTTTGTCGATTTGCTGGAGATCGACGCCGCGTCCAACACCGGCATCGACAATATCCGCGAAGTGCTGGAAAACGCTCAGTACGCGCCGACTTCCGGCCGCTTCAAGGTCTACATCATCGACGAAGTGCACATGCTGTCCAAGAGCGCCTTCAATGCGATGCTGAAGACGCTGGAGGAGCCGCCGGCCCACGTCAAATTCATCCTGGCCACCACCGATCCGCAGAAGGTGCCGGTGACGGTGTTGAGCCGCTGTCTGCAGTTCTCGCTGCGCAATATGACGCCGCAGCAAGTGGCCGGCCATCTGGCCCATATGTTGGATGTGGAAGGCATCGCCTACGAAGCGCCGGCGCTTGCCTTGCTGGGCCGCGCGGCCGCCGGCTCCATGCGCGACGCGCAGTCGCTGCTGGACCAAGCCATCGCCTACGGTCTGGGCGACGTGAAGGAAGACGGCGTGCGCGCGATGCTGGGCGCGGTGGACCGCCGTTACCTGTTTGCCTTGCTGCAGGCGTTGGCGGCCGGCGACGGCCCGCAGCTGATGGCGCAAGCCGACAGCCTGGCCGAGCGCGGCGTCAGCTTTGAAGGCGCGTTGAGCGAATTGGCGGTCTTGCTGCAGCAGTTGGCGCTGATGCAGACCGTGCCGCAGGCGATCGCCCAGGACGAGCCGGAACGCGACGCGTTGCAGGCGCTGGCGGACGCCATCTCGCCGCAGGACGTGCAGCTGTATTACCAGATCGCCATTCATGGCCGCAAAGACTTGGCGCTGGCGCCGGACGAGCACGCCGGTTTCAATATGACTCTGCTGCGCATGCTGGCCTTCCACCCGGCCAACACGCAGCCGGAGTCCGCGCCGTCGCGGCCAGCCGCCGTCGCGTCTACGCGGCCGCAACAGCCGCCAGCGCAGTCGGCCCCGGCCGTGTCTGGGGGGATTTCGCCGGCCGCGCGCGCTTTGCAGGCCGCCGGCCTGAGTTCGCCGGCGCCGCGTCAGTCCGCGCCGCCCCCGGCACAGGAAAGCGCCCCGGCGGCGGAACCCGAACCCGAGCCTGCCGCGCCGGAAGCCAGGCCGGCTCCGCAGGCCGCGCCGCCGGCCAAGCCGGAAGCCGCGGATGACGAGGACGACGGTAGCGACGGCGACGTTAGCCCCGACGATGTGCCTTGGGACCAGGGCGCCGCGGCGGACGAGGAGATGCCGTCCTATCTGCAGCAAGAGCCGGAGGAAGCGGTCGATTATCAGTTTGACGGCGACTGGCAGGCCTTGGTGACCGAATTGGGCGCCAAGCTGGGCGCGGCGCGCATGCTGGCCCATAATGCGGTATTGAAGGACTGGAGCCAGGATCGCCTGGCGCTGGCGGTGCCGGAGAGCTTCCGCCACATGACCAGCCGCGATTATCAGGACAAGCTCAAGTTAGCACTGAGCGAACGCTTCGGCCGGCCGGTGGAATTGGCCGTGACGGTGGAGGAGCTGGGCCTGGAAACGCCGGCGATGAAAGACGCTCGCCATCGGCAGGAGCAGTTGAACATCGCGCGCGAGAATATGAAAAACGATCCGGTGGTGCAGCAAATGGTGCGCGAATTCGACGCGACGCTGCTCATCGAAACCATTCAACCCGTGAAGGAGTGAAACGATTATGTTTGGCAAAGGTGGCATCGCCGGCCTGATGAAGCAGGCCCAGCAAATGCAGGACAATATGAAAAAGGCGCAGGAAGAACTGGCCAAGGTGGAAGTGGAGGGCCAGTCCGGCGCCGGCATGGTCAAGGTGGTGATGACCTGCTCTCACGACGTCAAGCGCGTCAGCCTGGACGACAGCCTGCTGGACGACGCCAAGGAAGACAAGGAAATGCTGGAAGACCTGATCGCCGCCGCGTTCAACGACGCGGTGCGCAAGGTGGAAGCCACCACCCAGGAAAAGATGTCCGGTTTTTCCGCGGGTCTGAACCTGCCGGCCGGCATGAAGCTGCCGTTCTGATCGCGACGATTTCGGCATCCGGATGGCTCGGCGCGCGCCGGGCCATTTTTGCGTTGATTCCGGGGTAGCCATGCGCCGATTCGCCCATTTCACCGTGCGCAGCCGGCTGAGCGTGAATGCCGACAGAGTGTGGGCGCACGCCACCCGCGCCGCCGGCGTCAACGACGAATTGTGGCCCTGGCTCCACATGCGCTTGCCGGGCAAGGCCCTGCCTGCCGGGCTGACGCCTCCGGCGCAAATCGGACGTTGCTGGATTCTGCTGTTTGGCCTGCTGCCGGTGGAATACGATGACTTGGGGCTGACGCGGCTGGAACCGGGCGCCTTCGACGAGCGTTCGACCATGCTGACCCAGCGGCGCTGGCTGCACCGGCGGCGGGTGCGCGCCTTGCCCGATGGCTGCGAAGTAGTGGACCGCGTCGGCTTCGCGCCGCGCGCGCCCTGGCTTTTGACATTGCATTACGGCATTTTCCGTCTGGTCTTTGCCTGGCGGCATGCGCGTTTGCGCCGCCGTTTTTACCGATTGTGAAAGCGATGAAGAACCCTCCCGCTCTAGACCACCTGATCTCCGCTCTGAAAGTGTTGCCGGGCGTCGGTCCCAAGACCGCGCAGCGCATGGCCTTCCATCTGCTGCAACGCGACAAGAAGGGCGCGGACAAGCTGGCGCGCGCGCTGGACCGCGCCTTGACCCAGCTGACCCACTGCGAGCGCTGCAACACGTTCAGCGAAACGCCGCTGTGTCCGATCTGCGCCGACGAGGAGCGTCGTCAGGATTTGCTGTGCGTGGTGGAGATGCCGGCGGATCTGTTGACGCTGGAACAGGCCAAGTGTTTCGACGGCTTGTATTTCGTGCTGATGGGCCGCATCTCGCCGCTGGACAATGTCGGCCCGCGAGACATCAATCTGGACAAGCTGCTGGTGAGGGCGGCGGACAGCGCGGTGCAGGAGGTGATCATCGCCACCAATTTCACCGCGGAGGGCGAGGTTACCGCGCATATGATCGCCGAGCTGCTGAAGGAGCGTGGCCTGAAGGTGACGCGCATCGCGCGCGGCATGCCGGTGGGCGGCGAACTGGAATACGTCGATCTGGGCACTTTGGCGCAGGCGGTATATGAGCGCCGCGGCATTGGCCAGTAAGAACCTGCTCACGATCTGCTACGCGTCGGCGATACGGCGTTGAAAACACTTTCGAAATGCTCATATACCGTGTGTACACTCCGTCTTCTCAGCGGTTTTCGTTATGTTTAGCTCCTGCAGACGAGGCTTTGAGCGGCTTTGAAGGGCTGGTCCGGAGGGGAAAAAAAAAGCAGGCCGGATTAGCCGGCCTGTAACAGAGGAACATCTGAGTCAGCGGGGAGGCCTGCGCGCGCGCAGGCCTTCGCGTTTTAGGAGAGCGCCAGTTCGACGGCTTCCTGTAGCGTCGGCTTGGCGGCCGGGGCGTTGAAACGGTCGGCCAGGAAGGGCGTTACGTCCAGCGGCGGTGTTTCGCCGCGCACCAGCGCGTCCAGCATCACGCCTGTAATGGCGGAAGTCAGAATGCCGGTGCGGAAATGGCCGCAGGCGTTCAGGTAGCCGTCCACGCCCTGCATCGGACCCAAGATGGGCAGTTCGTCTGGAGAGCCGGGGCGCAGGCCGGCCCAGCAGCGCTTGATGTTGATGTTTTGCATCTCAGGCAGGCAGCGGATAGCGCCTTTGACCAGGCCGGCGATTTCCGGATAGGTGTTGGTGACGTCGAAGCCCTTGTCCTCGGTGGTGCTGCCGATCAGGATCTCGCCGTTGTCCTTCTGCGCGATATAGCAATCGCTGGTCGTGATGCAGCCGCGCAGCAGCTTGGGCATTTTTTCCGACAGCACGATCTGGCCCTTGACCGGTTTGACCGGAATGTCGACGCCGGTTGCCCACTGGCTCAGCTCGGCGGCCCAGGAGCCGGCCGCGTTGATCAGGGTGTGGCAGTGGAATTCGCCGGCTTCCAGTGTCCGAACGCCGGTGACGCGCGAGCCTTGCTTGAGCACGCCGGTGACATTGGTGTTGAAGAACACGTCTACGCCGTTCTGGCGCGCCGCCTCGGTGTAGGCGTCGGTCAAGCGGAAGGGGCTGACCTGGTGGTCGCACAGGAACTCCAGCGCGCCGGTGGCTTCGTGGCTGATGTAGGGCTCGTTTTCACGCAACTGAGCCTGGTCTACCCAGCGCACTTGGTCGGACAGGTGGGGGATCTGCGCGGCGATGTGTTCGGCGTAGAGCTGGTCTTCCTCGTCGTAGATCACGAACTTCAGCCCGGTCTCCTCGAACTTGAAATCCATGCCGTGGTTTTCGATCAATTCCTGATGCAGGGCCGGATACAGCGCGTTGGAGGCCAGCGCGAAATTGAAGAAGGACTCCGGCAGGATGTGCGGCGTGCTGGCGTCCACGGCGATGGCGGCGCCGGCCGCCTCGCGCTTGTTTTTGGCCGAGGTCATGCGGAAGAAAATCACGCCGCAGCCCAGGCCTACCGATTCGCCGATCGCCCACAGGCCGCCAGCGGAGGCGCGCGAAGCGTTGCCGGGGCGCTTGGCGTCGATCAGCGCGATTTTCAGGTCTTTGCGTTTGGACAGCTGGTAGGCGCAAGAGGCGCCGATCACGCCGCCGCCGGCGATCACGATGTCGTATTGTCTGCTCATGGTCAGGCCTCTTCGGTTTCGGTTTGGAAGGCGGAGAACGGCAAGGGGTCCAGCGGGAAGCGCGGCCGGATCCAGCCCACGTCCGCCTTGCCGGTGTGCTCGCGCAGGCGGTCGCTGCAATAGCCGACGCACATCTTGCCCTGGCAGTCGCCCATGCTGACGCGGGTGCGCATCTTCAGGCTGATCAAGTCCTGCACGCCTTGTTCCAGCGCGGAGTCGATATCCTGGCGCAGGGCGTTCTCGCAGCGGCAGATCACCGTGTCTTCCCGCGGCAGCGTCAGCTGTCCGCTGCCGCGCTGAGTAAAGCTGTCGATGCCCACGCGGAAGCGCAGCACCGCCTTCAACTCCGTCAGATAGCGCTGGCGGTTTTTCTCGGCCAGTTCGGCGCTGATCGCGCCGCTTTGCTTGAGCATGGATTGGGCTGCGATGCGGCCGCTCAGCATGGCGGCTTCGCCGCCGCGCAGGCCGCCGATGTCGCCGGCCAGATGGATGTGGGCTTCGCTGCTCTGTTGCCAGCCGTTGATTTCCGGCTTGAGGAAGCCGTCTGCGTCGTAAGCGTGGCGCAGACCCATTTGCTGCGTCAGTTGGGTGCGTGGAATGAAGCCGTAACCCACCGCCAGGGTTTCCGTGGTCAGGCTGACCGCGCGGTTCAGGTCCGGCGTCCAGTTGTCGTCGTAAGGCGCGACCGTGACCTCCTGCACCTCTTGCTGGCCGCTTGCCTCCACCACGCCCCAGCCATAGTGCAGCGGCACGCCGTGGCGTTTCAGGTAAGCCAGCATGCTCAGGCCGTCCAGGAACAGTTGCGGCTTGTTCAGCATGGCCAGGGTTTCCTTGGCGATGCGGCCAAAGGAGCTGGCTTCGTAGACGCCCTGAACGTCGGCGCCGGCGCGGTGCAATTGACAGGCCACCAGTGGCAGCAAGGGACCGGTGCCTACGATGGTGGTGCGGCCCAGCGGTTTGACCACGCCGCTCTTGATCTGTAATTGCAGGCCGCCCAGCATGATCACGCCGGGCAGGGTCCAGCCGGGGAAAGGCACACTGCGTTCGTGGCAGCCGGCGGACAGCAGCAATTGTTCAAAGTCGATCTTTTCGACTTTTTCCTGTTCATTCAGCGCGTATAGCCACTGGCCGGCTTCGCCGCCGACAATGCGGGTGTTCAGTTTGACTTCTACCGCGTGGCTGACCTTGGAGAACTCCGCGTGCAGAGCCTGCATGGCGTCGCGGTAGCGTTCCCCCAGGTAGTCCAGGGTCACGCCTTGACGCAAGGGGCCGCGATAAACCACGCCGCCAAGGCGCGAGGCTTCGTCTATCAGCGTGCAGGGCTGGTCATGATTGACCAGCTCGATGGCGGCGGCCATGCCGGCAGGGCCGCCGCCGACGATGATGGGGCGCATGCTCATTGCAGGCCCTCCAGTTCGATGCGGTTGGCCGCGGTTTCCACGGTCATGCCGGCTTGCACCACCGTTTGGCATGCGCGGCGTTTGTAGCGGCCGTCGATGCGCACCAGGCAGCAGTGGCATACCCCCATGCCGCAGTAGGAACCCATGGTTTGCTGGCTGTCGTTGCGGCTGACGCGGCGCAAGCCAACGGCGTTGAGCACGCTGAGTACGGTCTCTCCCTGCGCGGCGACGACGGTGTTGCCATTGATGTTGATGGCGATTTGATCTTCATTCAATTTCTGAATGTCATATTTTCTGTCTAAATTTGGCATCGAAATAGCTCGTTCTGGTTCTGCTGACACGAAAGAGGTGCCGGAGAGTGGACAGTCTTTTCCGGCTGCGAGCGATTTTGTCGCGTCTGATTTTGGTCAGACAATCAGACTATGAGGCGGCTGCCGAAGTCTAACTATGATGAATCGCTTTTTAATTGTCGCAGCATTGTTATCGCATTGTATGGATACAGGCAATGTACAGATTGATGTAATCAGGTGTATACAGATTGGCGGCGGTAATGAGTGCGGCAAGATGGTTGTCTATTTATTTTTATTTAAAAAACATCTGGTTATATTGATTTTGTGTGCTGTTAAACCGTTGGAATAATTTATTTTTCTGTTATTTTAATGCACATAGCATTTTCAAAACTGTACATTAGTTGATTATAATCAAACGGCTTAAAAAATGATGTCAAAATCATTATTTTAACCATTGGATATAGTGTGTTTCAGGACTTTTTTGTTTGAAACCAAGCGTTTGCCGAGTTTTTGGGGCGGGGTTCAGGCTGGTTTGCGCGCGCCTCGGCCGGTTTCGCTCTGGCGCTCCTGATGCCAGGCTTCCAGAGCCTCTTCCGCGTTCAGAATGTGCTGCCGCAAGAAGGCTGCAGCGCTGATTGCATCCTTGCGGCGGCACAATTCGAGCATTTCGCTGTGTTCGCGGTGGGCGCGGTCGCTGAAATTGGTCAGCAGAATCTGCATACGCGTGTAGCGGTCGGTGCGATTGTGAAGCTGCTCTATCAGCGCCAGGGTTTGCGGCCGGTTGGCCGCCTGATACAGCGCCAGGTGGAAGCGTGAATTCAGGATGCCCCAGGCGCCGACATCCCGTCGGCGCAGCGCCTCTTCGAACTGCGTCAGCAGCGCGCCGGCCGCGTCCAGATCCGCCTGGGTTTGCCGCGGCACGGCCTCCAGCAACATATCGCATTCCAGCAGCACTCTCACCCGCAGCAACTCCATTACTTCCGGCAGCGACAGTTGGGCGATCACCGCGCCGCGTCGCTCGGTAATCGCCACCAAACCTTCCGCCTCCAGTTGCCGCAGCGCCTCGCGCAAGGGAACCCGGCTGACGCCCAATTCCTTGGACAGCGCTTCCTGGCGCAGTTGAGTGCCGGCCGGCCATTCTCCCAGCAAGATGCGCTGGCGCAGCGTGTCGGTAGTGGTGGCGGTGAGGGTTTGGCGCGGCGCTGTGGTTCGAGGCATGGCGGTGTCGACAGTTGGAGTTCTCAAATTATCACAGGCGCGGGGTGGGTCGGCAATGGTCAAGGCAACGGAGACTTGATTGCGGCCGGCTTTGATCTTTGCGGGTGCTGTTTACGGATTGGGTTGTGATTTTGTATTCAATTATTGATGATTTTTTCGTTTTTTTCACGAGTTGATATGGTGTGAAATATGTTGCAATGCAAGGTGATTAAAAAACAACAAACAATAACAATATGATTTCATTGGATCAAAATTTGATTTTGATGTAAAGAAACGCTTTCCCATCACTATCGCCTTTCCATTTTATGTCTGCAAAATTGTATTCAAAAAATGGCGGGGTTAGAGTGGCCCCATCACAAGCGAGGAGCAAGATCATGGCGGTGAGCGAATTCGAATGTCTCGATGGCCATACCTGCGGCAACCCAGTGCGGCTGGTGGTGAACGGCGGCCCGCGGCTGGACGGGGAGACGCAGGCGGAGCGGCGGCTGGACTTCATCCGCCGCTATGACTGGATACGCACCGGCCTGATGTTCGAGCCGCGCGGCCACGCGCAGATGTCCGGCGCCTTCCTGTATCCGTCGACGCGGGAGGACTGCGACATCGCGGTGCTTTACATCGAGACCAGCGGCTGCCTGCCGATGTGCGGCCACGGCACCATAGGCGTGGTCACCATGGCGCTGGAGCACGGCCTGGTGACGCCGGCAACGCCCGGGGTGCTGAACCTGGACACGCCGGCGGGCAAGGTGGCGGCGCAGTACCGGATGGAGGGCGACAAGGTCGCCGCGGTGACACTGACCAATGTGCCGTCCTTCCTCTATCTGCGGGACGTGGAGGCGGAGGTGTCGGCGCTGGGGCGCTTGCGGGTGGACATCGCTTACGGCGGCAATTTCTATCCCATCGTCGAGACGCAGCCGGGCTATCGCGACATGGCGGATTACTCACCGGCGCAACTAGTGGCGATGGGGCGCGAGCTGCGCGAATACCTGAACCGGCATTACGACATCGTCCATCCGCTGGACCCGAACATCCGCGGCGTCCGCCATTGCCAGTGGACCGGCGCGGCCAAGAACGCCGGCTCCAGCGCGGCCAACGCGGTGCTGTACGGCGAGTCGGCGCTGGACCGCTCTCCATGCGGCACCGGCACTTCGGCGCGGCTGGCGCAGCGCCATGCGCGCGGCCTGCTCGCCGTCGGCGAGAGCTTTGTCCACGAGAGCATCATCGGCAGCCAGTTCGTCGGCCGCGTGCTGGCGGAGACCCAGGTTGGAGATTATCCGGCAATCGTGCCTTCGGTTCAGGGCTGGGCGCGCTTCACCGCTTACAACCGCATCCTGCTGGACGACGCCGATCCCTACGTTCACGGTTTCGAGGTGGCCTGAGCATGAGCGAGCGAGTCATTGTCGTCGGCGCCGGCATCGTGGGCATCGCCACGGCGCTGCAATTGCGGCTGGCCGGACTGGATGTGTTGTTACTGGACCGCGGCGAGCCGGCGCGGGAAACCAGCTACGGCAACGCCGGCGCGCTGGCGGTCAGCGATGTGATCCCGCTGGCAGAGCCCGGAGTCTGGCGGCGATTGCCCGGCTGGTTGCTGGATCCGCTGGGACCGCTGGCGGTGCGCTGGCGCTATTTGCCGACGCTGACGCCGTGGCTGGCGCGCTTCGCGCTGGCCAGCCGGCCGGCGCGGGTGGCTTCGCTGACCCGCGCGCTGGCTGCCTTGTTGAGCCGAGCCGCCGCCGACTACGCGCCGCTAGTGGCGCGGGCCGGGCTGGACGGCATGTGGCGGCGGCACGGCGCATTGACCTTGTACCGCGACGCGGCCGAGCTTGAACAGGCCTTGCCGTCCTGGCGGCGCAAGGCCGAGCACGGCGTGGTCTGGCAGATGCTGGATCAGGCGGCCGCTCAGGATTGCGAGCCGGCGCTGCGGGATGGGTGGGCGCGCGCGGTCAAGGTGGCGGCCTGGTCCCATGTCGACGATCCCTATCTGTTCAGCCGCGGCCTGCTTGATGCCTTCGTCGCCGCGGGCGGCGTCTTCGAACAAGCGGAAGCGGCCGCCTTGAGCGAGAGTGGCGGCAAGGTGGACGGCGTGGTCTGCGCCGACGGTCGCACGCTGGCTGCCGGGCAGGTGATCGTCGCCGCCGGTATTTGGAGCGACCGCTTCACCCGCCAGTGCCGCTACCGGGTACCGCTGGAAAGCGAGCGCGGTTATCACGTCAACCTGCCCAAGGCCGGCGTGGCCTTGCGTCATTTCATCCAGTGCGCTAGCGAAAGCTTCGTGATTCTGCCGTTGGCCGATGGCGGTTTGCGGCTGGCGGGCACCGTGGAGTTGGCGCACCGCGACGCGGCGCCGGATTGGCGGCGCGCGGAGATCCTGCTGGACAAAGCGAGGGCCATCGTCGGCGATTTCTCCACCGAGGGCATGACCTTGTGGATGGGCAATCGGCCGTCGCTGCCTGACACCGTGCCGGTGATCGGCCCTGCGCCGGATCGAGCCGGCCTGTATTTCGCCTTTGGTCACGGCCACTTGGGCCTTACGCTGGCCGCCACCACGGGCGCGTTGCTGTGCGACATGGTGTTGCAGCGTTCCAGCGGCCTGGATTTGCATCCTTACCGCTTGGCGCGTTTTTAGCGCCGCGGCCGCACCGGCTGCTGAGAGCCGCCGGCCACCCACCCGCAGAGGAGAGACGCCATGCAGCAAACATCGCCGCGCTTGCCGAGCGCGATTCAGGTCGTCGCGGTGATGGCCGGTTTCGTCGCCATCATGTTCCTGTTCCTCAATGTGCTGGATCTGCCCATCCAACTGGCCTTGTTCAGCAGCTGGTTTCTGGTGATTGGCCTGGGCGTGTGGCTGGGCCGCAGTTACGACGATATGCAGCAGGGGCTGATTCAGGGCATTCACAATGGCATGGTGGCTGTGCTGGTGTTGATCACCGTGGGCGCGCTGATCGGCGCCTGGATCGCCGGCGGCGTGGTGCCGGCCATCATCTACTACGGCCTGGCCATCATGGACCCGCAGATATTTCTGGGCGCGGCCTTCGTCATCTGCATGTTGACCTCGCTGGCCACCGGCACCTCCTTCGGCACCGCCGGCACGGCCGGCATCGCGATGATGGGCATAGGCTACAGTTTCGGCATGCCTTTGCCGCTGGTGGCCGGCGCGGTGATTTCCGGCGCTTACGTCGGCGACAAGATGTCGCCTCTGTCGGACACCACGGTGATGACCGCCTCCTTGTGCAAGGTGGATCTGATAGACCATATCCGTTCAATGATGTGGGTCAGCGCGCCGGCTACGCTGTTGACCGCTTTGTTGTTCCTCGGCGTCGGCTTCTTCTATGCGGACGCCAGCCTGGATACCAGTCGCGCAGATCAGGCGATGCAGGCGCTGGCCTCGCACTTCGTCATAAATGGGTGGCTGCTGCTGCCCGCGGCGGCGGTGATCGGGATGCTGGCGATGCGGTTACCGTCCATTCCTGTGATCACTGCCGGCGCGGTCATGGGCGTGGTCTGCGCCTGGTGGGCGCAGGACATGCCCTTGTTGGACGCAGTGCGCACCGCGTATTTCGGCAACCGCACCGCGTCCGACGTGGAGTTTCTCAATACCTTGCTCAATCGCGGCGGCATTGAATCCATGCTCAGCGTGATCGCGCTGATCCTGTTCGCTCTGGGCCTTGGCGGCCTGATGGAGCGCGCCGGCATTCTGGAGGTGATCAGCGCTAATTTTCTGCGCTGGGCCAATAATCCGGGCCGGCTGACCGTCTCCACGCTCCTGGGCGGTTTCTTCGGTAATTTCTTCGGCGGCGCCGCCTATGTGTCGCTGATCACCGCCAGCACCATCACCGAGCGCAATTACGATCTGCAGGGCATTGAGCGCAGGGTGTTGTCGCGCAATGTCGAGGCCGGCGGCACTGTGACCGCGCCCATGGTGCCGTGGAGCGACGGCGGCGTGTTCATGGCGGCGACGCTGGGCGTGTCCACGCTGCAGTATCTGCCCTTTCTTTGGTACCACCTGCTGGTGATCGCCATTAGCGTGTTCTACGGCTACGCCGACATTGCGATTTGGCGCACCCGTCCCGCCGCCGCGACGCCGGTTTGAGCCGCGCGGCTTCCGTCCACCCTCAAGCACAAAGGAAACACCCTATGCAACAACAAGGCATTCTGGTCCCCATCGTCACGCCGTTCGACCGCGACGGCCGCCTGGATTTGGCGGCGCTGCGGCAGCTGGTCGAGCGCTTCATCGAACAAGGCGTCGCCGGCATCGTCGCCTGCGGCACCACCGGCGAATACTACGCGTTGGACGAAGACGAGCGCAGCCAAGTGCTGGAATGCGTGGCCAAGGCGGGCAAGGGCCGGTTGCGCTTGATCGCCGGCGCCAACGACCTATCCACCCGCGGCGCGATAGCGCGCGCGCGCCAGGCGGCGGAGCTGGGCTACGAGGCGCTGATGCTGGCGCCGCCGGCCTATAGCCTGCCGGATCAGGCCGGCATCGTCGCTCACTTCAAGGCGGTAGCCGCCGCCAGCGCGCTGCCCATCATTCTCTACAACTTCCCGGCCCGCGCCGGCGTGTCCATCGACGTCGCCAGCGTGATCGAGTTGAGCCGCGTGCCCAATATCGTCGGCATCAAGGAAAGCAGCGGCGATTTCAGCCGCGCGCTGGCGCTGATTCAGGCGCGGCTGCCGGATTTCGAAGTGATCTGCGGTTGCGACGACCAGGCGGCGGATTTCCTGTTTTGGGGCGTGCGCAGCTGGATCAGCGGCGCGGCCAATGTCTTCCCCGGCGAGCAGGTGGCGATGTTGAACGCCGCCAAGGCTGAAGACTGGGCGCGAGTACGCATGCTGATGGCGGCTATGTATCCGGCGATCCAGGCGATGGAGTCCGGCGGTTACAACCAGAAGGCCAAGCTGGGCGTGCGCCGCCACGGCGTCGAAGCCGGAGATGTGCGTCTGCCCCTACTGCCTTTGCCAGGCTCGGAAGCCAAGGCTTTTCTCGACGCGCTGGCCGCGTTCGATCGTTAACGGGAGACTGAGATGCCATTAAGCAAGGAAGCGGTATTCGAGAGCGCCCGCGCCGGGCGTTTGTGGGCCGGCTTGCTGATCCCCGGATATGAGGGCAGGGGAGCGCGGCTGGACAATATGACGCCGATGGACAACAGCCTGATCGGCCATGTCGCCGCCGGCGACGCCGCCGACGTCGACGCCGCGGTGGCGGCGGCGCGCGCTTGCTTCGAGTCCGGCGAATGGTCGCGTCGGCCGCCCGCGGAGCGCAAGCAGGCGATGCAACGGTGGGTGGCGCTTTTGCGCGAACACGTGGAGGAACTGGCGGCTCTGGACTGCATCGACGCCGGCAAGCCGATCACCGAATGCCTGAACACCGATCTGCCGGCCACGCTGGACACCTTCGCCTGGTACGCGGAGGCGATAGACAAGTGCTACGGCAAGGTGGCGCCCACCGGGCCGGAGGCGCTGGGCTTCATCGTCAAGGAGCCGATAGGCGTGGTGGGCGCGGTGCTGCCGTGGAACTTCCCGGCGCAGATGTACGCGTGGAAAGTGGCTCCGGCGCTGGCCGCCGGCAATTCGGTGGTGGTGAAACCGGCCAAGCAGACCTCGCTCAGCGCTTATCGCATTACCCAATTGGCGCATCAGGCAGGTATTCCCGCCGCGGCGCTGACCCTGGTCACCGGCTCCGGCCAGGCGGTGGGCGAGGCGCTGGGCCGGCATCAAGACGTGGACATGGTGTCCTTCACCGGCTCCACCGAAGTGGGCCGTTTGTTCCTGCAATACGCCGCAGAGAGCAATCTGAAGGAAGTGGTGCTGGAGCTGGGCGGCAAGAGCCCGCAGTTGGTGTTCGAGGACGCGGCGCTGGACGAGATCGTCGACGACGTGCTGGCCGCGGCGTTCTGGAATATGAGCGAAAACTGCAGTTGCGGTTCGCGCTTGATCGTCGCCGCCGGGGTTAAGGACGAGTTGCTTGAGAAGCTCAAGCGTCGGCTGGCCGGCTGGAAGCTGGGCCTGCCCACCGATCCGGCGGTGCAGGTGGGGCCGCTGGTGGAGCAAGCCCATTTCGAGCGGGTGAAAGCCTATTTGGAAGCGGCCAAGGCCGAGGGCGCGCGGCTGGTTCACGGCGGCCGCATCCACGCAGAGCTGGGCAGCGGTTGGTATATCGAGCCCACCATCTTCGATCAGGTCAGCGCCAAGATGCGTATTTTCCAAGAGGAAATCTTCGGCCCGATCCTGGCGGTAAGCACCTTCGACAGCGAGGAAGAGGCGGTGCGCTTGGCCAACGACAGCGTCTACGGCCTGGCCGCCTCGCTGTACACCCGAGACGTCAAGCGCGCGCAGCGCGTCGCCGCCGCGTTGCGCGCCGGCACGGTGTCGGTCAACGGTTTTTCCGAAGGCGACATCACCACACCCTTCGGCGGCTTCAAGCAGTCCGGATTCGGCGGCCGCGACAAAGGCCTGGAAGCGCTGGAGCAATATCAGCAGACCAAGACCATCTGGTATGTGAACTAGAGTCAGGCCCGGCGTCGCCAACGCGGCGCCGGGCCGCCTTCGGCAGCACCCATGTCAAAACAAAGGAGAGACGAGATGAAATCCATTACCCCCTTGCGAGCGGCGCTCGCCGGCGCCGCGTTGCTGATAGGCGCCTGGCCGGCCGCCGCCGAAACTCTGGTCAAGATCGGCTTCGCCTCGCCCTTGTCCGGCCCGCAGGCGCATTACGGCAAGGACAATGAAAACGCCGCGCGGCTGGCGGTGGACGAATTGAACGCGCGCAAGTTGCAGGTCGGCGGCCAGCCGGTGCGCTTCCAACTGCTGGCGGAGGACGATCAGGCCGATCCGCGCATCGGCACTCAGGTGGCCCAGCGCTTCGTCGACTCCGGCGTCAAGGCGGTGCTCGGCCATTTCAACTCCGGGGTGTCGATCCCGGCGGCGCGCATCTACGCCGCCGCCGGTGTTCCGCAGTTGTCTGTGTCCACCAACCCGGCTTATACCCGGCAGGGCTATCGCACGGCCTTCCGGCTGGTGGGCAGCGACAGCCAGGTGGGGGCGGCGTTGGGCCGCTTCGCGGTGCAGACGCTGAAGGCGGCGAGCATCGTGGTGATAGACGACCGCACCGCCTACGGTCAGGGCATCGCCGACGAGTTCGCCAAGGCGGTGCAGGCCAGCGGCGGCAAGATCGCTCGCCGTGAATACACCAACGACAAGGCCAGTGATTTCTCCGCCATTCTGACCGCGGTCAAGCCCTTGCGGCCCCAGGTGATCTTTTACGGCGGGGCCGACGCCCAGGCCGCGCCTATGGCCAAGCAGATGAAGCGGCTGGGCCTGGACGCAAGGCTGTTGGGCGGAGACATGCTGCAGACGCCTACCTTCCTCAGCCTGGCCGGCGACAGCGCGGGAGGCCACTTCGCCGGGATTCCCGGCGGCCAGTTGAACGACAGACCGGCGGGCAAGGCTTTCCGCCAGCGTTATCAGGCGCGTTTCAAACAGGATGTGGTGCGGCTTGGGCCGTAGTTCTACGACGGCATGATGATGGTGGCCGCCGCGATGCAGCAAGCGGGCTCGGTTGAACCGGCGCGCTTCATGCCGGCCTTGACCAAGCTTAGCTACGCCGGGGTCAGCACTGATTTTTCCTTCGACGCCAAAGGCGATCTCAACAAGGCGGCGGTGACGATTTCCGAGGTCAAGAACGGCCAGTGGACGACAAGAGCGGTGATGCAGTGAAAGGAGGTTTGAATGATGCGGTATTCCCAAGGGCAGTTGGACGAATGGCTGAGCTTCGCTCGGGAACTGGTGGCGGACAGCCGCGACTTGCTGGCTTCCCGTTCTGACTGGAGTTCGCAGTTCAAACCGGACCGCACTCTGGTGACCCAGTTGGATCTGGAGATTGAGCAAAAGCTGCGCGAGCGCATCCTGTTGCGCTATCCGGGCCACGGGGTGCTGGGCGAGGAGTTCGGCGCGCGGGAGCGAGACGCGGAATGGCTGTGGGTGTTGGACCCTATCGACGGCACCGCCTCTTTCATGGCTGGCATGCCGGTCTACGGCACGCTTATCGCGCTTTTGCATCAGGGGGCGCCAGTGCTGGGCGTGATAGATCAGCCGGCCACGGACGATTGCTGGATCGGGCGTCAGGGATTGCCCACCTTATTGTTTACGCGCGACGGAGCCCGCGAATGCCGCACCCGCGGCTGCGCCAGCCTGGAGCGGGCTTTCGTCTCGGTCAGCAGCCCGGATTTTTTTCTGCCGGAGGAAAGGCCGGTATGGCAGGGCTTTTGTCAGCGCAGCGGCTGGCGGGTCTACGGCGGCGCTTGCCGCAGCTACGGCCTGCTGGCCTCCGGGCGCACCGATCTGGCGCTGGACGCCGGCCTCAAGCTCTACGACTACGCGGCGATGCGGCCCATTATCGAGGGCGCCGGCGGCGTGATCAGCGATTGGGAGGGCAGGGCGATCACATTGGACAGCGGCAGCCGGGTATTGGCGGCGGGCGATCCAGCCCGCCATCGCGAGGCGCTGGATCTGATTCAGCGCCTGGGTTGAGGCAAGGCGCGCGGAGACGCGCCAGTAACAACAGCGCCGCCGTCGCAGCGGCGCGGACAGAGGAGAACGCACATGTCCCTGAGACCATGGCTGAGTTGGCTGCGCGCGCAGCCGGAAGCGCCGGTAGACAAGAGCCAGGAAGAAATCAACGCCAGCTACCGCCATTGGCGGCTCCACATCATGCTGGGCTTGTACGCCGGTTATGCCGTTTACTATTTCACCCGCCGCAGTTTCAACTCCATCATGCCGGCGATGCTGGACGACCTGGGCTGGGAACGGGCCGCCGGCGGCGCCATCCTGTCGATGTTCTACATTGTTTACGGCGTGTCGCGTTTCGTGTCCGGCATGATGAGCGACTTCGCCAATCCGCGTTACTTCATGGGCCTGGGGCTGATCGCCACCGGCATCGTCAACATTCTGTTCGGCTTCAGCAGCAGCCTGCTGGCCTTCACCGCGCTGTGGACGCTGAACGCTTTCTTTCAGGGCTGGGGCTGGCCGCCGTGCGCCAAACTGATGACGGCCTGGTACTCGCGCAACGAGCGGGGTTTCTGGTGGGCGATTTGCAATACCTCGCACAATGTCGGCGGAGCCTTGATCCCGCTGCTGGCGGGCGCCTTGGCGATGGGGTACGGCTGGCGCTACGGCATGATCGTGCCGGGCCTTATCGGCATCGCCGTCGGTCTGTTGCTATGCGTCCGTTTGCGCGATCGGCCGGCGTCCATGGGGTTGCCTACGGTGGGCGTCTGGCGGCGAGACGAACTGGAACTGGAGCAGGAAAAGAACAGCGCCAAGCTGCCGATGGCGCAGGTGCTGCGGCGTTATGTGTTCGGCAACCGTTTCATCTGGCTGCTGGCCGCGTCTTATCTGTTCGTTTATGTGGTGCGCATCGGCATCAACGATTGGGGCAACAAGTATCTGCAGGAGCAGCATGGCTACGCGTTGCTGAAGGCCAACCCGGCGATTTTCTGGCTGGAGGTGGGGGGCTTCATCGGCACCATTGTCGCAGGCTGGGGGTCGGATCGTTTTTTCCGCGGCAACCGGGTGCCGATGAACATCATCTTCACGCTGGGCATCTTGCTGTCGGTGCTGCTGCTGTGGACATTGAGCGTCGATCACTACTTATTGATCGCCGGCAGCTTCTTCTTCATCGGCTTCTTTATTTTCGGGCCGCAAATGCTGATCGGCATGGCGGCGGCCGAGGCCGCGCACAAGGAGTCGGCGGGCGCCGCCACTGGTTTTGTCGGCGTGTTCGGCTATCTGGGGGCGGCGCTGTCCGGCTATCCCTTGGCCAAGGTGACCGATGCCTGGGGCTGGGACGGGTTTTTCCTCGCCCTGTCCGTGACCACCATGCTGTCCGCCGCCTTGCTGCTGCCCCTGCTGGGGCAGCGCAAGCGGCTGGAGCCGGCTCGTGGCCGGGCCTGAGGAGACTTAGCGGACGTTGGCCGGGCTGAGCAGTTCGGCCAGCAGGGGCACGCCGGAGCGGTGTTGCAGCGGATCGAAGAAGCTGAAGTTCAGCCGCATCGCGTTGCCGGTGTCCTGGCCAGGGGTGTGGAACATCTGGGACGGCGCGAAGTGCAGCCCTTGTTGCATCGCCATCGGCAGCAAGCGGCGGCAGTCGACGCCGGGCGGCAGCTCCACCCACAGGAAGTAGCCGCCTTGAGGCCTAGGCATCCGGCAGTCGGCGGGGAAGTGGGCGGCAATCTGTTGTTGCAGCGCGGCCAGATTGTTTTGCAGACGCTGGCGCAGCAGGCTGAGCATGTCCTCGTGATGGCCGCCGGCCAGCAGCCGGGCCAGCGCCATCTGGCTGGGCAGCGGCGTGGCCAGCGAACTGCATAGTTTGAGGCCCAGAATGCTGTCGCGGAAACGTCCGGCGGCGATCCAGCCCACGCGATAGCCGGGAGCCAGCGATTTGCTGAAGGAGGAGCAGTGCAGCACGCTGCCGCGCTGGTCGAAAGCTTTGAGCGGCAGCGGCGCGCCTTCGCCGAAGTACAGCTCGCGATAGGTGTCGTCCTCGATGATGGGCACGCGGTGGCGTTCCGCCAGCGCCAGCAACGCGGCTTTTTGCGAATCGCTCATCACCTGGCCGGTGGGGTGTTGGAAATTGGGCATGGCGATGATGCCGGCCGGCTGGTGCTGGATCAGCAGCGCCTCCAGCCGCTCCAGGTCCAGCGGCTGCCCTGGCGGGCAGTTGAAGTCGACTGCGCGTAGCTCCAGGTGTTCCAATTGCTCGAAGATGGGCGGGAAGGCCGGAGTGATCACCAGCATGCAGTCGTTGCCGCTGAGGCGGGCCACCGAGCGGATCGCCAGGTTCAGCGCCTCCATGCCGCCGCAGGTGATCAGCATTTCCTCGCCGTCCAGCTCCACGCCCTGGGCCAGGTAGCGCAGTGCCAGTTCTCGGCGCAGGCCTTCGTAGCCTTCGCTGTCGGTGCTGGACAGCGCGTAGCGGTAATCGCTGAGCGCGCGGGTCAGCGCGCGGGTCAGCGGGGTGGTGTTGATCAGCACCGGGTTCATGAACGGGCAGCCCCATGGCATGGGCAGCGCCATGGTCAGGTGCTCGGCGCGGAACTCCCCGGGGTGGTCCGGCAGCGGCGGCGCTTGGCGCAGCGACAGCGAAGACAGGCCCAGCACCCGGAAGCCGGAGCGGGGGAGGGATTCGATCAGGCCTTGTTTTTCCAATTCGGCGTAGGCGCGTTGGGCGGTGGTGATGCTGACCTTGTGGTCCAGGCACAGTTTGCGCAGCGAGGGCATGCGATCGCCGGGGCGCAGATGGCCTTGCTCGATGGCATGGCGAAAGCGCTGGCTCAGTTGACTGGTCTTGCTCATTGTATTCCTGGCGGTTGGACCGCGGCGGCGTTGCGCCGCGGCTTGACTCCTGATGGACTGCCTAGGATCGCCGACGTTTGCTTGGCGCTGAAAAAACGTCGGCCGGTCCTAGATTCATTCGCCGATGAAGCTGGATTTTTCCCTGATCATACTACCGTCATGGCTCAGCGAGCTGACCACAAAGTAGATGTCGTGCGCGCCGCGGGTGGCGTGCTCGGGTTCGGCCTGCACCCGCACGGTGACGGTCTCGGTTTGCGTGGGCGCGACTTCGACCACCTGTCCAGGCTTGTCCAGCCTCAGGCTGGGCAGGCCTTCCACTTGGATCTTGAAGCGCTGCGCTTGTTCGCTGGTGTTGATCAGCTTCAGGTTGTAGCTGTTTTCCAGCAGGCCGTCGTCGGTGGCGCGCACCAGGACCGCGCGGTCACGCAGAACGTCTACTTTGAACGGCTTTTTCAGGATCAGCGCGGTGGTGGACAGGGCGATGATGCCGGCCAACAGACTGGAGTAAACGATGACCCGCGGACGATGGCTGCTGCTGGGGCGGTTCGGTTTGCCGGCGGCTTCCAGCGCGGCGGCGCTGGTGTAGCGGATCAGCCCGCGCGGCGCATGGATTTTGTCCATTACTTGGTCGCAGGCGTCGATACAGGCGGCGCAGCCTATGCACTCGTATTGCAGGCCGTTGCGGATGTCGATGCCGGTGGGACAAACCTGCACGCAGATGCCGCAATCGATGCAGCTGCCGCGCGCCTTGTCCGCCGCCTGCTTGCTTTTGCCGCGTGGTTCGCCGCGGCGGTTGTCGTAGGAGATGATCAGGGTGTCATTGTCGAACATTGCGCCTTGGAAGCGGGCGTACGGACACATGTGCAGACAGACTTTCTCGCGCAGCACGCCGGCCAGCAGCCAGGTGAAGCCGCCGTAGAACAGTATCCAGAAGCTTTCCCACGGGCCGTAGGCCAGGCTGGGTGCGGCGGCGGCCAGTTCGCGCACGGGGGTGAAGTAGCCCACCAGAGTGAAGCCGGTGATTAGCGAGAACAACCCCATCAGCCCGTGCGCCAGTGTTTTGCGCGTGAATTTGTTCACGTTCATCGGCGCGGCGTCCAGCTTGCGGCGCGCGTTGTGATCGCCCAGGGTTAGTCGTTCGATCCACAACATGATCTGGGTGTAGACTGTCTGCGGGCAGCTGTAACCGCACCAAAGCCGGCCCGCCAGCGCGGTCCAAAGGAACAGACCCAGCGCGCAGATCACCAACAAGGCGGCGAAAAAAATGAAATCCTGCGGCCAGAAAGTGAGGCCGAAAATCAGGAAACGGTGTTGTTCCAGGTCCAGGTGCACAGCCTGTCTGCCGTTCCACTGCAACCAAGGCAGGCCGAAGAACACCAGTTGGGTGGCGAGAACCATGAACACCCGAACATTGTTGAAGCGGCCGGTGGTCAGGCGCGGATAGATTTTAATGGGGACGGCTTGCTGGCTAGACATGGCAAAATGACCATTGGATGAAAACCCCTTATTAGTACTGCTTGGGATCGGTACAAACAATGAACAGTTGCTCTTGAAAATGTGTATACAGCGTAATCTGTCTATATACAGATCAGGGCTGGGGCTTGACGGGTATTTAGGGAAACTTCAAGTGAAAACAATGAGTTTCCCGTGCATGAAACGGGTGCTTCCCCTGGCCGGTCCCGCTTCATGCTGTATTGGATGCGTGGGACTGTGCTGATCGCCTCCACACAATAATCCTGCCAAGTTTGTGGGTTTTACGGGATTTTATCTGGCAAGCTGCGGGAAAAGCCGATAAATCCCGTCCACGATGATTTCCACCGACACCGCCGCCAGCAGCATGCCCATCACCCGGTTGACGATGTTGATGCCGGTTTGCCCCAGCAGGCGCGACAGCGGGGAGGCAAGTACCAGCGCGCCGTAGCAGGTGATGGCCACCAGCAAACTGCTTACCAAAAGGTAAACCACCTGTACCCATGATGAAGCCGTGGTCGCATAGATGATCACGGTGGAGATGGTGCCCGGCCCGGTCATCAGCGGAATTGCCAGCGGCACCACGGCGATATTGGTTTTGGTTTCCGCCTCCTCGCGTTCCACCTTGGTGGTTTTGGTGGGGCCCGGCTTGGCGTTCATCAGCGCGATGGCGATGAGCATCACCAGCAGGCCGCCGCCCACCTGGAAGGAGCCGACGCTGATGCCGAGAAAGCGCAGCAAAGTTTCGCCGACGACGGCGAACAGGCAGAGCACGATGGCTACGGCGATGGCCGTGGTCTTGGCGATCTTCTTGCGCTCCAATTGATTGGAGGTGGGCGTCAGGCTGATGAAGATGGGGATGGCGCCCAGCGGATTGACCAGCACCAGCAGCGCGATGAATATTTTTGCGATTTCGACTTCCATGGTTCGGATCATACCTTTCGCTGAAGGGCTGCGCATTCAGGCGGGAGACGGGAAGCGTCGGCACTGCGTCAGACAGGGGCGTCTCCACGTAAAAAACCGGTTGGCCCAATTGGGCGCAACCGGTTTCAGCATAGCTGGAATTCAGCTCAGTCCGTGTTCAGCAATTGCTCCAGCGTGCGGCGGTAAATTTCGGACAGCGGTTCGATGTCGGCCACCTCCACGCATTCGTTCAGCTTGTGGATGGTGGCGTTGACCGGGCCGAACTCCACCAGTTCGCGCGCGATGCGTTTGATGAAGCGGCCGTCGGAGGTGCCTCCGGTGGTGGACAGTTCGGCCTGGCGGCCGGCGACGGCGGTGATGGCGCGGCCGAGGGCATCGGTAAGCTTGCCTGGCTGGGTCAGGAAGGGCTGGCCGGACAACTGCCAGTGCAGTTCGTAGCCCAAGCCGTGGCGGTCCAGAATGGCGCAGACGCGCTCCTTCAGCGATTCCGCGCTGCTCTCCGGCGAGAAGCGGAAGTTGAAGCGAATTTCGCAATGGCCGGGGATGATGTTGCTTGCGCCGGTTCCGGCGTGGATGTTGGAGACCTGCCAGCTGGTGGGCGGGAAAAAGGCGTTGCCCTCATCCCAGCGCGTCGCCGCCAGTTCCGCCAGCGCCGGCGCCATCAGATGCACCGGGTTTTTGGCCAGATGCGGGTAGGCGATATGGCCCTGGATGCCGTGCACGATCAACTGGCCGGACAGCGAGCCGCGGCGGCCGTTTTTGATGGTGTCGCCCAGGGCTTGATCCGAAGTGGGTTCTCCGACGATGCAATAGTCTATGGTTTCGCCACGCGCTTCCAGTGCGTCTACTACCTTAACGCTGCCGTCCACCGCCACGCCTTCCTCGTCCGAGGTGATCAAGAGGGCGATGGAGCCCGTGTGTCCAGGGTGGAGGGCGACAAAATCTTCGCAGGCGGTGACGAAGGCCGCCAGCGAGGCTTTCATGTCGGCGGCGCCGCGGCCGTAGAGCAAGCCATTGCGGACGGTGGGTTCGAACGGCGGGCTGTCCCATTGTTCCAGCGGGCCGGTGGGCACTACATCGGTGTGGCCGGCGAAGCAGACCAGCGGGCCGTCGTCCCCGCGGCGCGCCCAGAAATTATCGACGTCGCCGAAGCGCATGCGCTCCACGCGAAAGCCGATGGCTTCCAGCCGGGCTATCATCAGCTCCTGACAGCCTTGGTCGCGAGGGGTGACCGAGTCCAGCCGGATCAGTTGCCGCGCTAGTTCTAGGGTTGCGCTCATTTCAGCAGGCGCTCCGCCCAGTCGGCTTCGACGAAGCCGACGCTGATCTTGCCATTTGCGTCCAGCACCGGGCGTTTGATCACAGAGGGGGTGGCCTGCATCAAGGCCAGGGCGGCCGGCAGTTGATCGGCGCCGGCCTTGACCTCGTCCGGCAGCCCGCGCCAGGTGGTGCCCTGGCGGTTGATCAGCTTGGCGAGGCCGACCGCGTCGGCCCAGCGCTCCAGGCTGGCGGCGTCCGCGCCTTGTTTCTTGAAATCATGGAAGTGGTAGTCGAGGCCGTTGTCGCTTAGCCATCGGCGCGCTTTTTTGACGGTGCTGCAGTTGGGGATGCCGTAAAGAGTAATCATGGGTGGGTTACAGGTCCAGTTTGATGCTGTCGAAGCTTGGCGGCTCGTCGCCGGCTTGCTTATCGTCGCCGCTCGCCGCTTTTTCCTTGCTCTGATTGATCAGCCAGTACAGGTTGGTGGGCGAGTCGGCGTTTCTCAGGGCCTCGTCCAGGCTGATGCGTCCCGTGCTGTAGAGCCGGTACAACGCCTGTTCGAAGGTTTGCGAACCATCGCTCATGCTGCTTTCGATGGCCTCCTTGATTTTGTCTATCTCTCCGTTTCGGATCAACTCCGAAATGCGCGGGGTGTTGATCAATATTTCAATCGCCGGCACTCGGGCGCCGTCCACGGTGGGGATCAAGCGCTGCGAAACCACCGCCTTCAGCGCGGAGGAGAGGTCCATCAACAAGGCGGCACGGCTTTCCGCCGGGAAGAAATTGATGACTCGGCTCAGCATGTGATAGCTGTTGTTGCCGTGCAGCGTGGAAATGCACAGATGGCCGGATTGGGCGTACGTGACCGCCTGGGTTAGGGTTTCGGGGTCGCGGATCTCGCCTATCATCAGCACGTCCGGCGCTTCGCGCATCGCGTTCTTCAGCGCGCGGGCGTAGGAGAGGGTGTCGAAGCCCACCTCGCGCTGGTTGACGATGGATTTGTCGTGGCGGAACAGAAACTCGATCGGGTCCTCCACAGTGAGGATGTGGCCGCTCATGGTCTGGTTGCGGGTTTGCAGCATCGCCGCCACGGTGGAGCTTTTGCCGGAGCCGGTGGAGCCTACCACCAGGATCAGGCCGCGTTTGAGCTTGATCAGTTCGCTGAGTATCGGCGGCAGCTGCAAGTGATCCAACGAAGGAATATTGGGCAGGATGTAGCGCACTACCATGCCCACCGAGCCGCGCTGCCAAAAGATATTGATGCGGAAACTGCCGAGGCCGGGCACGGGATGGCCCAGATTCATTTCCCGCTCCTGCTCGAAGACGCTTATCTCCTCTTCGCTCATCAAGCTGTAGGCCAGTTGCTTGACCATGTCCGCGGTCAGCGGTTTTTCATTCAGCGGCAGCAGTTCTCCGTTCTGCTTGATCATCGGCGGAGAGAAGCTGGTGAAGAACAGATCGCTGGCGCGGCGTTCGGCCATCAATTTGAAAAACGGCAGCATCAACATAATCGGGCACCCGGAAGCGGCAAGGTTTATCAATAAAACGGTTTTTTAAAGTGTAGCCGTCTCGCGTCCAAAAAAAACGCCGCCCGACAGGACGGGCGGCGGCGATTTCATGGTGTCGGCATGCGTCAGGCTGGTTTGGCGCCGCTGTTCTCGTCCCGCAGCGCGCGGCGCAGAATCTTGCCGACATTGGTCTTGGGCAATTCGTCGCGGAATTCCACCAGCTTGGGCACTTTGTAACCGGTGAGGTTGTCGCGGCAATGCTGGATGATGTCCTTTTCCGTCAGCGCGCGGTCCTTGCGCACCACGAACACCTTAACCACTTCGCCGGACTTGTCGTCCGGCACGCCGATGCAGGCCACTTCCAGCACCCCGGCGTGGCCGGCCACCACGTCTTCGATCTCGTTGGGGTAAACATTGAAGCCGGATACCAGAATCATGTCCTTTTTGCGGTCCACTAGTTTGACGAAGCCATCCGCGGTCAGCATGGCCATATCGCCCGTGGCGAGGAAGCCGTCCGGGCTCAACACCTTGGCGGTTTCGTCCGGGCGGTTCCAATAGCCTTTCATCACCTGAGGGCCGCGGATGCATAGCTCGCCCTGTTCGCCGGGCGCCACTTCATTGCCGTTCGCGTCGCGCAGTTGCATTTCGGTGGAGGGCACCGGCAAGCCGATGGCGCCGTTGTAGGCGGGGAGGTCCAGGGGGTTCATGCACACGGCCGGGCTGGCTTCGGTCAGGCCGTAGGCTTCCACCAGAGTGACTCCGGTCACTTGCTTCCACTTGTCCGCCACGGCTTTTTGCACCGCCATGCCGCCGCCCAGCGCCAGGCGCCAGGTGGAGAAGTTCAGCTTGGCGAACTCGGGATTGTTCAGCAGCGCGTTGAACAGGGTGTTGACCCCCGTCATGCAGGTAACCGGGTACTTGCCCATTTCCTTGATGAAGCCGGGGATGTCGCGCGGATTGGTGATCAGGATGTTGAGCGCTCCCACCTCGGTGAATACCATGAGGTTGGCTGTCAGCGAGAAGATGTGATAGAGCGGCAGCGCGGTGACGATGATCTCTTGTCCTGGACGGATAACCGGCTTCACCCATTCGCCGGCCTGCAGCATATTGGCGACAATATTGCGGTGCAGCAGCATTGCGCCCTTGGACACGCCGGTGGTGCCGCCGGTGTATTGCAGGAAGGCGATGTCGTCGTGGCCCAGTTCCACCGGGCTGTAAGGCGCGCGCGCGCCGCGGGACAGGGCGTCGCTGAAGCGGACATGGCCGGGCAGGCGCCATGGCGGCACCATTTTCTTAACCTTGCGCACCACGAAGTTGACCAGCATGCCCTTGGCGAAGCCCAGCATCTCGCCAATGGAGGCCACGATCACGTGCTTGACCTGGGTGCGAGGCAGCACTTGCTCCAGCACATTGGCGAAGTTTTCCAGGATTACGATGGTTTCCGCGCCTGAATCCTTCAACTGATGCTCCAGCTCGCGCGGGGTGTACAGCGGGTTGACGTTGACCACGGTGCCGCCGGCGCGCAGGGTGCCGAACACCGCAACCGGATATTGCAGCAAATTGGGCATCATCACCGCCACGCGGTCGCCCTTCCGGAGTTTCAGCTCATGCTGCAAATAGGAGGCGAAGTGACCGGAAAGCTGATCCATCTCGCGGTAGCTGAGCTCTTTGCCCATGCAGGCCAGAGCGGGGCGGTCATGGAATTTCTTTACGCTGCGGTCGAAAACCTCGACCACGGATTGAAACTGATTGATGTCGATTTCGTGAGCTACGCCCGGCTGGTAGTTTTTGAGCCACACCTTTTCCATAAATCCCGGTTTCTCCATCGTGCTGGTTAACGAGAGTCGCGCCAGCGTGTCGCGCGCCGGCGGGCGTCGTACCTTTTGGTAACTATAATATTTGTTATGTCGCGGCGGCTTGGCCGCTCATGACGTCAAACTGCTGTTTGAGTGCCCGGTAATGTACCGTAACTAGAACCGCTCGCAAAGAAGTCCGGCGCAAACAGCCGCCCGAGTCCGTTGG
Organism: Chromobacterium haemolyticum; assembly: GCF_009936155.1. Classification (NCBI taxonomy): domain Bacteria; kingdom Pseudomonadati; phylum Pseudomonadota; class Betaproteobacteria; order Neisseriales; family Chromobacteriaceae; genus Chromobacterium; species Chromobacterium haemolyticum. Next base: position 1,427,666 of record NZ_AP019312.1, read on the forward strand.
CGGCGGGTGGTTCGCCGGTTTTCTTTTTCAATGGAATAGGTTACAATCGCGTCGGTTAGGGATGGGCGTTTCGCCCATTTTTTATTTGTGGAAAAAGCAATGGATGTTCGTTTGCTGCTGGACAGCACCCTGCCGGGTCTCGGCTATGAGTTGGTCGATTTCGAAATGACCCCGGGGGGCGGTTTTCGCGTTTTTATCGACAAGCCGGGTGGCATCACCGTGGAAGATTGCGTCCAGGTGAGCAATCACTTCACCCGCCTTTTCATGGTCGAGAACATCGACTACGAGCGACTCGAAGTATCTTCGCCGGGCTTGGACCGTCCGCTGAAGAAAGAGGCTGATTTCGTCCGCTTCGCCGGAAAGCTTGCCAAGATCAAGACGCGCATGCCGATCGAGCAGCAGAAGAAATTTACCGGTCGTATTGCCGGGGTCGAGGAAGACTCTGTGAAGCTGGATGTGGATGGCCGCATCATGGCAATTCCGTTTGCCAATATCGACAAAGCCAGGCTGGAGCCTGAGTTTTGATGTCTGGACGGCCATAAAGCCACGCAAAAGGACAAAAATCGGAGAGGAATGAATGAGTCGCGAGATTTTGTTGCTGGTGGATGCCCTGGCGAGCGAAAAGAATGTCAGCAAGGATGTGGTGTTTTCCGCCCTTGAGATGGCGCTTGCCTCGGCAACCAAGAAAAAGTTTACCGATGACGAGATGGACGTGCGCGTCGAAATCGACCGTCACAGCGGCCAATACCAGACCTTCCGCCGCTGGTTGGTGGTGGAAGACGAGCTGCTGGAGTCGGAAAGCAAGGAAATCGGCGTAATCGACGCGCGTGAGCGCGATCCGCGCATCGAAGTGGGCGCGTTCATCGAAGAGCCGATGGAAGCGGTGGAGTTTGGCCGCATCGGCGCTCAAACCGCCAAACAAGTGATCCTGCAACGCATCCGCGACGCTGAGCGCGAGCAGCTGCTGAACGAGTTCCTGCAGCGCCGCGAGCACCTGGTGACCGGCACCATCAAACGCATCGAGCGCGGCAACGCCGTCGTCGAGTGCGGCAAGCTGGAAGCGGTGCTGCCGCGCGATCAGATGATCCCCAAGGAAAACCTGCGCGTGGGCGACCGCGTCAAGGCCTTCCTGTTGCGCATTGATCGTTTGGGGCGCGGCCCGCAGTTGGTGCTGTCGCGCACCTCTCCGGATTTCCTGACCAAGCTGTTTGAGTTGGAAGTGCCGGAAATCGACGAAGGCCTGCTGGAGATCAAGGCCGCCGTGCGCGATGCCGGCATGCGCGCCAAGATCGCGGTTAAAGCCAACGACGCGCGCATCGACCCGCAGGGCACCTGCATCGGCATGCGCGGTTCGCGCGTTCAGTCGGTCAGCCAGGAGCTGGGCGGCGAGCGCATCGACATCGTGCTGTGGGCGCCGGAACCGGCTCAGTTCGTGATCAACGCGCTGTCGCCGGCCGAGGTCAGCCGCATCATGGTGGATGAAGACAACCACAGCATGGACGTGGTGGTGGAAGAGGAACAGCTGGCGCTGGCCATCGGCCGTAGCGGCCAGAACGTCAAGCTGGCCGCCGAATTGACCGGCTGGTACCTCAACATCATGACCGTTGCCGAGGCTGAAGAGAAGCACCAGGCGGAAGACGCCGCCGTGCGGGATCTGTTCGTGAGCGCCCTGGGCGTGAGCGAGGATGTCGCCACCGTACTGGTGCAAGAAGGCTTTGCCGCTTTGGAAGAAGTGGCTTATGTGCCAATTGCGGAAATGCTGGAGATTGAAGGGTTTGACGAGGAGCTGGTCAACGATCTGCGCAGCCGCGCACGTGACGCTCTTTTAACACAGGCTATTGCGTCCGAAGAAAAGGTGGAAAGCGTTTCCGATGGCCTGCGCGATATCGAGGGCCTGGACGCCGAGCTGGTTCGCAAGCTGGCCGAAGGCGGCGTGATCACCCGCGACGACCTGGCCGACTTGGCCGTGGACGATCTGGTGGACATGACCGGCATGGAAGCCGAGACCGCCCGCGCCGTCATCATGAAGGCGCGCGAGCACTGGTTCGACCAGTAAGGCCTGTCCGGAAAGAATTTACAGAATTTGGGAAGACGCATGGTTTTGACAAACGTAAAACAATTTGCCAGTGAGCTGAATCTCACCCCGGAGCGCCTGCTGGAGCAGCTGGGCGCGGCGGGCGTGAGCAAGCGTTCGCCGGATGACGCGCTATCCGCGCAAGACAAGACCCAGCTTCTAGACTATCTGAAGCGCTCCCACGGCGCGCGCGACGAAGAGTCGCGCATCGCCCTGACGCGCAAGTCTACCAGCGAGATCAAGACCGCCGACGGCAGTACCGTCAAGGTGGAGACCCGCAAGAAGCGTTTCGTGGTGCGTCCGGAAGAGGCGTCCGCGGCTCAGCCCGCCGCCGCGGCGGAATCCCGCCCGGCCGAACCGGTGAAGGCGCCGGAACCGGCGCCGGTGGTAGAGGCCAAGCCCGAGCCGAAAGCGGAAGCCAAGCCCGAGCCTAAGCCGGAACCCGCTCCGAAAGCGGTGGAAGCCAAGCCCGAGTCCAAGCCGGCGGAAGCGCCGCGTCAGGAAGCCGCCAAGCCGGCCGCTCCCAAGCCGGCCGCGCCGGCGCAGCGTCCCACCGTGGCGTCCATCCTGACCCCGGAAGAGATTGCCGCCCGCGAAGCGGAAGAAAAGCGTCAAGCCGCGTTCCGCGCCCGTCAGGAAGCGCTGATGCGCGAGAAGATCGAGCGCGAAGAACGCCGTCAGGCTGCCCGCCAGGCCGCGCTGCAGCCGCCTCCGCCGCCGCCGGCTCCCGAGCCGGTACGCGCCGCGGAGCCGGCACGCCGTGACGAACCGCGCCGCGACGATCGTCGTCCGGCAGGCGACAACCGCGGTCCGCGCCCGACGGGCGACAATCGCGGCCCGCGCCCGGCAGGCGATAACCGCGGCCCGCGTCCGGCAGGCGACAATCGTGGCCCGCGTCCTGCAGGCGATAACCGTGGTCCGCGTCCGGCGGGCGACAACCGCGGTCCGCGTCCGGCGGCTGCCGGCGCGCCCGGCGCTCCTGTGGTTCCGGCTACGGTGGCCGGCCGTCCCGACGCCAAGAAGGGCGGCGGCAACAAGAAGGGCGGCGATCGCTGGGATGAAGGCAAGAAGGGCGGCCGCGGTCTGAGGACCAAGGGCGGCGATGCCGGCAACGACTGGAAATCCCGCGGCGGCAAAAACCGTCACAAGCAGAACAATCAGCACGCTTTCCAAGCGCCGACTGAACCTATCGTGCACGAAGTGCTGGTACCGGAAACCATTTCCGTTGCCGACTTGGCGCACAAGATGGCCGTTAAGGCCGTTGAGGTGATCAAAGCGCTGATGAAGATGGGCATGATGGTAACCATCAATCAGGTGCTGGACCAGGAAACCGCGATGATCGTGGTGGAAGAAATGGGACACGTGCCTAAGGCGGCTCAGGCCGACGATCCGGAAGCCTATCTGGAGCTGGGCGGCGGCGAAACTGTGGAAATGGCCGAGTTGCCGCGCTCCCCGGTGGTGACCGTGATGGGTCACGTCGACCACGGCAAGACCTCGCTGCTGGACTACATCCGCCGCGCCAAGGTCGCCGCGGGCGAAGCCGGCGGCATTACCCAGCACATCGGCGCCTACCACGTGGAAACCCCGCGCGGCATGATCACCTTCTTGGATACCCCGGGTCACGAAGCGTTTACCGCGATGCGTGCCCGCGGTGCCAAAGCCACCGACATCGTGGTGCTGGTGGTGGCGGCCGATGACGGCGTGATGCCGCAAACCATCGAAGCCATTCACCATGCCAAAGCGGCCAAGGTGCCGATGGTGGTGGCGGTGAACAAGATCGACAAGCAGGGCGCCAACGTAGAGCGCATCCGCCAGGAACTGGTATCGCACGAAGTGGTGCCGGAAGACTGGGGCGGCGACACCCAGTTCGTTGAAGTGTCGGCCAAGATGGGCCTGAACATCGACGCGCTGCTGGAAGCCATTCTGCTGCAAGCCGAAGTCCTGGAGCTGAAAGCTCCGGTGGACGCCCCGGCCAAGGGCATCATCGTCGAGGCTCGCCTCGACAAGGGCCGCGGCCCGGTGGCCACGCTGCTGGTGCAGTCCGGCACCCTGAAGAAGGGCGACGTGGTCCTGGCTGGCACCGCTTTCGGTCGCGTTCGCGCCATGATGGACGAAAACGGCAAGGCCATCGAATCCGCCGGTCCGGCGATTCCGGTGGAAATCCTGGGTCTGTCCGACGTGCCGCAGGCCGGCGAGGACGCGATGGTGCTGACCGACGAGAAGAAGGCGCGTGAAATCGCCTTGTTCCGCGCCGGCAAGTTCCGCGACGTGCGCCTGGCCAAGCAGCAGGCGGCCAAGCTGGAAAATATGTTCGCGCAGATGGCGGAGGGCGAGGTGCAAACCCTGTCCATCATCATCAAGGCCGATATGCAAGGTTCTTACGAAGCGCTGGCCGGCAGCTTGCAAAAGCTGTCCACCGACGAAGTGCGCGTGGGCATTCTGCACTCCGGCGTGGGCGGCATCTCGGAGTCCGACGTCAACCTGGCGATCGCCTCCAAGGCCATCGTGATCGGCTTCAACACCCGTGCCGACGCCGCCGCCCGCAAGCTGGCGGAGAGCGAGGGCGTGGACATCCGCTACTACAACATCATCTATGATGCGGTAGACGAAGTGAAAGCGGCCTTGTCCGGCATGCTGGCTCCGGAGAAGAAAGAGCAGATCCTGGGCACGGTGGAAATCCGTCAGGTGATCCCGGTGTCCAAGGTGGGCAATATCGCGGGTTGCATGGTGACCGACGGCATGATCAAGCGCACTGCTTCGATCCGTCTGATCCGCAACCACGTGGTGGTGCATACCGGCGAACTGGACTCCCTGAAGCGCTTCAAGGACGACGTGAAGGAAGTGAAGCAGGGCTACGAATGCGGCCTGATGCTGAAAAACTTCAACGACATCCAAGAAGGCGACCAGCTGGAAGCGTTCGAAATCGTGGAAGTGGCGCGCTCTCTGTAAGCGAGACGCCAGGGGCGGGCGCCGGTCTGACCGTGAGGTCGGCGGGCGCTCGCCTTTTTTAATTTCGCCGCGAAAACCACGAAATGACATGGCGGCCCAGGCCGTGTCATTTCGTGGGTTTCGTGGCCTTGAGCGGCGGCGACGCCGCGCAAAGTTGATTGGAAGTGATATGGCAAAAGCCAAAAAAGGTTTCTCCCGTTCCGACCGCATCGCTGAACAGATTCAGCGCGAATTGGCGGAACTGACCCGCAAGGGTTTGAAAGATCCGCGCGCAGGCTGGATCACCATCACCCTGGTGCAAGTGACCCGGGACTACTCGCACGCCAAGGTGTTCTACACCGTGATGGACGAGAAGACGCGGGAAGCGACACAGGAAGCGCTGGAAAGCTCCGCAGGCTATCTGCGTTCCGAGCTGGGCCGCAGCATCAAGATCTTCACCACGCCGCAGCTGCATTTCGTCTATGACGAATCGGTGGAGCGCGGCATGCACATGACCAGCCTGATTAATCAGGTGGCGCGCGAGGACGCCGAAAAATTCGGCGGCCAGGAAGCCCCGTCCAGCGAGGACGGCGCCGAGGGCAAGGAATGAGCAAGCCGCGCAGCAATCGCCGACAGATAGACGGCGTGCTGCTGATCGACAAGCCCTACGACATCTCCAGCAACGGCGCCTTGCAAAAGGCGCGCTGGCTGCTGAACGCCGCCAAGGCCGGCCATACCGGTGTGTTGGATCCGCTGGCCACCGGCCTGTTGCCGGTGTGCCTGGGCGAGGCGACCAAGTTTTCTTCCTATTTGCTGGATGCGGACAAGGGGTATCGCGCCACGGTGAAGTTTGGCGTGGTCACCACCACGGGCGATGTAGAGGGCGAGGTAGTGTCCGAGCGCCCGGTGGCTTTCGACCGCGAGGGCTTGCTGGCGGCGATGGCGGCGTTCCGAGGCGAAATCTCCCAGGTGCCGCCGATGTATTCGGCGCTCAAGCATCAGGGCAAGCCCTTGTACGAGTATGCGCGCGCCGGCATTGAGATTGAACGCGAGGCGAGGCGGGTGAATATTCGCCGGCTGGAGCTGATCAGCCTGGACGGCGACAGCGCTGTGATCGAGGTGCTGTGCAGCAAGGGCACGTATATCCGCACCCTGGCCTGCGACATCGGCGAAGCCTTGGGCTGCGGCGCGCATTTGACCGGTTTGCGCCGTACCGCCACCGGCGGTTTTTCGCTGGGCGAGGCCTTGCAGCTGACTGACATTGAGGCGTTGGACATGCCGCAGCGGGAGGCTTTGCTGCTTCCGGCGGACATCCTGGTGCGCCATCTGCCGGAAGCTGAGTTGGGCGCCGACGAAGCCGGTAAATTCATGCACGGGCAGCCCGTGCGTTTTGCCGAAAAATGTGCGAAAATGCAGCGTTTCCGGATTTACCGCGAGGGAAGCCGGGAATTTCTGGGGCTGGGCGAGGCGCGCGACGATGGTCGCCTGCATCCGATCCGGCTCCTGGCGAGCAAGGCGGCAACGTCTTGAACGCCGGCGGCCTTAAGGCCGCAACCGGAGTGTTGATGGGTTGTCGGGGTTTCGGCCTTGCTTGCTCGCTGCACTTGTCGGGTTGAAAAACCCCTACTGATAATTTGGAGTTACCCCAAAATGGCAATGACCGCCGCTCAAAAAGCAGACATCGTTAAAGACTTCCAGCGCAGCGAAGGCGACACCGGTTCGTCCGAAGTGCAAGTGGCTCTGTTGACCGCTCGCATCAACGACCTGACCCCGCACTTCAAAGCCAACACCAAGGATCACCACAGCCGTCGTGGTCTGTTGAAGCTGGTTAGCCGTCGTCGTCGTCTGCTGGATTACCTGAAGCGCACCGATGCCGATAGCTATCGCGCATTGATCGCCCGTCTGGGTCTGCGCAAGTAAGGTTGGGTTTTGGAAAAGTCGCAGCGTGCTGCGACTTTTTCATGCCGCATCAAGATCGCGAGCATTACTGCTGTAACAACGGGGGGAGCCTCTAAAAATTCGGATCCATATGCCTTGGTCAGAATTTTTAGGGGTTCCCGTTGTTTTTTCGGCTTGCGATTATTTGTCACACACCAAGAAATAGGGAAACCCTGTGTTCAATAAAATCACTAAGTCTTTCCAGTACGGCCGTCATACCGTGACTCTGGAAACCGGCGAAGTCGCACGCCAGGCGTCCGGCTCCGTCATCGTCACCGTTGAAGACACCGTGGTGCTGGTCTCCGTGGTTGGCGGCAAGAACGTCAAGCCGGGCCAGGACTTCTTCCCGCTGACCGTGGACTACCTCGAGCGCACCTACGCCGCAGGCAAGATCCCGGGCGGCTTCTTCAAGCGCGAAGGCAAGCAGTCCGAGAAGGAAGTGCTGACCAGCCGCCTGATCGATCGTCCGATCCGCCCGCTGTTCCCGGAAGGCTTCTTCCACGACGTGCAAATCGTCGCCACCGTGATGTCGCTGAACCCGGAAGTGGATTCCGACATCCCGGCGATGATCGGCGCTTCCGCCGCTCTGGCCATTTCCGGCCTGCCGTTCGCCGGCCCGATCGGCGCCGCGCGCGTTGGCTACGCCAATGGCGAATACATCCTGAACCCGACCCGCACCGAGTTGGCCGCCTCCGAAATGGACCTGGTGGTTGCCGGTACCGAGCGCGCGGTGCTGATGGTGGAATCCGAAGCCAAAGAACTGCCGGAAGCCGTGATGCTGGGCGCCGTGGTGTTTGGCCACGAGCAAATGCAAGCCGCGATCAAGGCCATCAACGAACTGGCCGACGAAGTGAACCCGGTGATGTTCGACTGGGCCGCTCCGGTCGCCAATGAAGAGCTGATCGCCCAAGTGCGCGCCATCGCCGGCGAGCAACTGGCCAACGCTTTCCGCCTGCGTCAGAAGCAAGCCCGCACCGTGGCGATCAACGAAGCCTGGGACGCGGTTAAGTCCAGCCTGATCACCGAAAACACCGATACCCTGAAGGCCAATGAGATCAAGGGCATCTTCAAGGGTCTGGAAGCTGAGATCGTTCGCGGTCAGATCCTGGCCGGCGAAGCCCGCATCGACGGTCGCGACACCCGCACCGTGCGCCCGATCAGCATCCGCAACAACGTGCTGCCGCGCACCCACGGTTCCGCGCTGTTCACTCGCGGCGAAACCCAAGCCATGGTGGTGACCACCCTGGGCACCAAGCAGGACGAGCAGATCATCGACGCGCTGGCCGGCGAGTACACCGAGCGCTTCATGCTGCACTACAACTTCCCGCCGTACTCCACCGGCGAAGCCGGCCGCATGGGCCCGCCGAAGCGCCGTGAAATCGGCCATGGCCGCCTGGCCAAGCGCGCGCTGGTAGCCGTGCTGCCGCCGGAATCCGAGTTCGGTTACTCGATGCGCGTGGTGTCGGAAATCACCGAATCCAACGGCTCCTCGTCGATGGCTTCCGTGTGCGGCGGCTGCCTGTCGCTGCTGTCCGCCGGCGTGCCGCTGAAGGCGCACGTGGCTGGTATCGCCATGGGTCTGATCTTGGAAGGCAATCGCTTCGCGGTGCTGACCGACATCCTGGGCGATGAAGATCACCTGGGCGACATGGACTTCAAAGTCGCCGGTACCGCCGCAGGCGTGACCGCGCTGCAGATGGACATCAAGATCCAGGGCATCACCAAGGAAATCATGCAGGTGGCGCTGGATCAGGCCAAGGAAGGCCGCATGCACATCCTGGGTCTGATGAAGGAAGCCGTGGACGGCCCGCAAGAGCTGTCCGCTCACGCTCCGCGTCTGTACGTGATGAAGATCAACCCGGACAAGATCCGGGAAGTGATCGGCAAGGGCGGCGAAACCATCCGCTCCATCACCAAGGACACCGGCTGCGAGATCAACATCGAGGAAGACGGCACCATCACCATCGCTTCGATCAGCAACGAAGGCGCGGAAGCCGCCAAGAAGCGCATCGAAGAGATCACTGTTGAAGTGGAAGTGGGCAAGGTGTACGAAGGCACCGTGGTCAAGATCCTCGACAACAATGTAGGCGCCATCGTGTCTATCCTGCCGGGCAAGGATGGTCTGGTTCACATTTCCCAGATCGCCAACGAGCGCATCAAGAATGTGGCCGACTATCTGAAAGAAGGCCAGGTAGTGAAGGTCAAGGCCATCGAAATGGACGACCGCGGCCGCATCCGCCTGTCCATCAAGGCCCTGCTGGAAGAAGAAGCCAAGACCGCGCAGGCGACTGCCGATTCCTTCGGTCTGAAAACCCAGTAAGCCAGCCTGAGCGCCGCTCCGATGCGGAGCGGCCGTCGGCTAGCATCACCCCCTGCCAAGGCAGGGGGTTTTTTTATGCGGAGTTTGCTAAGGATGGTGTTGGCGTCATAGAGAACTGCCTTGCTTAAGTGAAGCCAGTTGGATTTATTGTCGTTACAAACATGCTGTTAGATTTTAATATTTAAAATATTAATGCCATAATGATGGTTTTGATGTGGGTAGGCATGTAATGAAAAAACTATTGTTCTGTGTCTTGGCGCTCAATTTGCTGGCAGCAAATATCAGTAACGCTGATAGCTTGAAAACCCGGTATGGCACAGTGTCCGAAGATGGGGCTGGGCAGTTGTTTTTAGGTAAAAAAATGCTGCACGACGCGGATGGAAACAGTGTTTATCTGCAAGGAAGCTTTCAGCTCAAAGACAAGGACGTGGTCTTGTTCAATAGCCACTGCGGTGGCAGCGGCTGTGTGGAGCAAAGCTTTTATCTGCTGACGGTAAGCAAGGGAGGCTCCAGTAAAAAATTCAAGCTAGGAGATTTCTCCATGGGGGTCGAGGCGAAAGCCCGTGTTGAAGGCGAGCGCTTGAAGGTGGTTTTCAGCTTGGAAAACGGTAGACAGGAAACCGTGGTTTTTGATGGCGATAAGCCGGCGAAAAAGGTTAAGCGCGTCAAGTCCAAAGCGGAGCTCAGCAAGGAAAACTGTCAGTGGGTCTATAAGTATGCCGACTCATGTGTGGACGCCGGACAAAACGGAAATGATTGTAATGCGAAGCTGCGCGATGATTTCCCCGGCTGGAGCGCTCGCGGTATCGCCGAACTTGACGACAGTTACAAGCCGGCGGCATTCGACAAGGCATGCCGTTCAATGTGCCTGGCCAAGCGCAAGAATCTGAGTTTTGATGCTTTTGCCAAGAGCGTGTGCACATCGTGATGTTCTAAAGGGCAAGTCCCGAAGAGAGCTTCGATATAAAAATGCCGGTACCCGTGGAAAGGGGCCGGCATTTTTATGGACAGTGTTCAGGGCTGGCCTGGCTTGACCGCCATGCCTCGCGCCAGCAGTTTGGCGCTATCGCGGCACCAGTCGTCGATCAGGCTTTCCAGGCTCTCCAATTTGACTGGTTCGCCGCGCTGGCGGCTTTTGTCGCTTTTGCGCAGATTGACGCTGCCGGCCAGCAGTTTGCCGTTATTGGCGTCTTCCAATTGTCCCATGCTGGCCACCTTGGTCAGATAAGGCTCCTTGCCGGCGGCCAGCCGGCCCAGATTGAACACCGCCTTGATCGGCAAGATGTCCAGCGGCTCCACGCCCGGCCGTTCCTGAGCCATGCCGGTGACCGCCACGCGCAGGCGGGCGCTGTCCGGCAACGCTTCGCGGCTGACAGGGATGCCGACCTTATGCAACTCTTCGGTCATCCGTCGTTGAAAATAAGCGGCGATCCGGTTTTCCTCGCCGCTTTGCAGCAGTTGCCAGTCGCCGTCTGGCTGGTGGCGCATGAAATACAGCGGCTCCACCACAATGGATTTGTAAGCGTTCAGCTGAGCGTCCGGCGCACGGTACAGCCGTTGGGAGGCGTCGCGGTCCGAGGCTTTGAACGCGGTCAGCGGCAGGCTGAACAAGGTTTGCGGGTCTGCTGCGTCCTGAGCCATTGCAGGCAGAGCGGCCAGCAATAGCAGGCCGAGCGATAGAGTCTTGCGCATGATGCGTTCCTGTTGGTGTTGAGTAATCGCGCGCCATCCGCCCGCGGCGGCGGATTCGGCGGCAACCGCGGCTAGACCGTCGGCATGACGCCGGCGTTCCCCGGCTTCACAGATATTTGCATTCCGCCATCATCATGCTAGCAGTCCGAGGCGGGAGAGCACGATTTTGATCTTGAGCATTGAATACCACATTAATACCAGTTAGCCTGTGCCCACGGTGGCATGCGGATGACGAATGGGAGGCGCGGCGGTAGGGTTTCCGCCGCGCGGCGCGCCACGCAAATCGCAGAGGTGAGCATGAGGACGAAACAACTATTGGCGGCTGGCCTGTTGTCGGCCAGCGCGCTGGCGTGGGCGCAGCCGGATGTCGCGGCGCTGGCGCGGGACCTGTCTCTGGCTGTAGCGGTGGACAGCAATAAGGGGGCCGCCGCCGGCGCGCCCTGCGTGGAGTTGGGCGCGGACTGGGGCAGCTGTTTGAAAGGGCGGCTGATTCTGCGTAACCAGGGCTCGGCCGCGGTGCCGCCCAAGGATTGGAGCTTGTATTTGCACAGCATTCGCCGGTTGCTGCGCTTGGACAGCCCGGACTTCGAGCTGAGCCATCTGACCGGCGATCTGTACCGGCTGACCCCCAAGCCCGGCTTTGCCGGCATCGCCGCCGGCGCCAAGCTGGAGCTGCCGCTGGTGGCCGAGTACTGGATGTTGCATAACAGCGACGTGCTGCCGCGGCCCTACTTGACGGCGGAAGGCCAGGAGCCGGCGGTGCTGGCGCGCAATGACGATGACGACGCCAGCTATTTGCTGTCGTTGCCGGGTGATGAATGGAAGTCGCCGGCGGGGGAGGCGCGGCCTTTGATGGACGCTGCCGAACGCTACCGCGAGTTTGCGCGCCGGGGTCCGCAACTGGGCGCCGCCGACGTGGCCGCGCGGGTGATTCCCGCCGCGCTGCGCGTCAAGCGGGATGGTGGCAAGGCGGCTGCCGGCGGCCTGAGCTGGCGGCTGCCGGCCTTGCCCTCGGACGCGCGCGCGGCGCTGGCCCAGCGCAGCAGCCAACTGGGCCTGGCCGGTCAGGGCCTGCCGGTCAGCGGCGCGGTGGTCAAGGGTTTGCCGGCCGACATCGCCGTCGCCGGCGGCTACCGCCTGCGAGTGGAGCGCGGCGGCGCGCGCATAGACGCGCAAGACGCCGCTGGACTGTTCTACGGCGCGCAGACCTTGCTGGGCCTGATCCCGCAGGGCGGGGGAGAGATCCCGACGCTGACGGTGGAAGACGCGCCGCGTTATGGCCACCGTGGCTTCATGGTGGACGTGGCGCGCAATTTCCGCCAGCCGGCCACGCTTAAGCGCTTGATCGAACAGATGGCCGCCTACAAGCTCAACAAGCTGCATCTGCACCTGTCCGACGACGAAGGCTGGCGCTTGCAGATCAACGGCCTGCCGGAATTGACCGAGGTCGGCGCGCGCCGCTGCCATGATCTGAACGAGGACCACTGCCTGCTGCCGCAACTGGGTTCCGGCCCGGACAACCGTTCCGGCGGCGGCTATTTGAGCCGCGAACAGTATGTGGAATTGCTGCGTTACGCCAAGGCGCGCTTCATCGAGGTGATTCCGGAAATTGACATGCCGGCGCATGCGCGCGCGGCGGTGATGGCGATGGAACGGCGCTACCGCCATCTCAGCCAGTTGGGTCAGCCGGAGGCGGCTTCGGCTTACCGGCTGATCGATCCGCAAGACCGCTCCAATACCTTGTCGGTGCAATTCTACGACCGTCACACCTATGTCAACCCCTGCGTGCCCGGCGTGCCGCGCTTTGTCGACAAAGTGGTGTCGGAAGTGGCCGCCATGCACCGCGAAGCCGGCGCGCCGCTCGCCACTTGGCACTTTGGCGGCGACGAGGCCAAGAACATCCTGCTGGGCGGCGGCTTCCAGGACCTGTCCGGCCAGGACCCAGGCAAGGGCAAGATCAAGTTGGCGGAACAGGACAAGCCCTGGGCGCGTTCGCCGGCCTGCCGCGCCTTGCTGGCGGGGCAGCCGGGGAAAACCGTCGCCGATCTGCCCTTGCAGTTTGCCGAAGACGTCAGCCGCATCCTGGCGCGGCATGGCATCGCCACGATGGGGGCCTGGCAGGACGGTTTGAAGGGGGCGAAATCGCCCAAGAGCTTCGCCACCTCCAAGGTGATGGTGACCGAGTGGGACACCTTGTTCTGGGGCGCGGCCAAGGAGGCGCACGAGTTCGCCAACAAGGGTTTCCAGACCGTGCTGGCGATGCCGGATTATTTGTACTTCGACTTCCCCTATGAGCTTAACCCCAAGGAGCGGGGCTATTACTGGGCCTCGCGCGCCACGGACAGCTACAAGGTGTTCAGTTTCGCGCCGGACAATCTGCCGCAGAACGCCGAGGTGATGACGGATCGCCAAGGCAAGGCTTTTGAAGTGCCCAGCGAGGCCGCGCCAGCGCGCTTCGCCGGCATTCAGGGCCAAGCCTGGAGCGAGGTGATGCGCAGCGACGCCCAGTTTGAATACATGGCCTATCCGCGGCTGCTGGCATTGGCCGAGCGGGCCTGGCACCGCGCGGGCTGGGAACGGCCTTACCGTCAGGGCGAGCGTTATCAGTTAGGCGTCAGCCATTTGGTGGACCGCACGGCCTTGAACCGGGATTGGCAACAGTTCGCCGCGGTGCTGGGCTGGCGCGAGGCGGCCAAGCTGGAAGGCGCCGGCATCGGCCTGCGCATCGCGCCGCCGGGCCTGGATAGCGGGTCGGCCGGGGTGTTGACGGAATTCCCCGGCCAGGCGCTGCAGTTCTCGCCAGATGGACGCAACTGGGCGCCGTACCGGCCGGGCCAGGGCGCGGAAGCGTCCTACTGGCGCGGCGTTAGCGGCGATGGCGCGCGCTTTAGCCGGCAGGAGTCGCGAGGCGGCGACTGAGCGCCGATGCGAGCAAGACAAGGGCGCCCGGGCTGTTGGCCCGGGCGTTTTTCATTGCGAATAGCCGCTCAGGCGTTGATTAAGGCAATGGTGTTGATCTATCTTGCTCATTCCGCTTCAAGCCGGAGGGCGGCGTTTACAGCAGGATTGGACACAGTTGCCCTCTGTAATGGATGTTGTCGGACAAAATTTATTGCGCTGTATCAAGGAATGTATACGGCGGTGTCGCAAACCGGATATGGATTTGCGACGGGCTTACCTTAGAATCATTGAAACTTCATGAAATCGTCGATAAAGCCGGCTCCGCGACCGGCTCAGGATTTCATGATACGGATAAGAAACGACGATAGAGCAGGAAGGGAACCATCAAGATGAGCAATACTGTAACGCGCGCCGATTTCGACCAAGTCATGGTCCCCAATTACGGCCCGGCCGGTTTCATCCCGGTCAAGGGCCTGGGTTCCCGCGTATGGGACCAGAGCGGCCGCGAATTCATCGATTTCGCCGGCGGCATCGCCGTCAACTCGCTGGGCCATTGCCACCCGCAGCTGGTGGCGGCCTTGACCGAGCAAGCTTCCAAGTTGTGGCACGTGTCCAATGTGTTCACCAACGAGCCGGCCTTGAAGCTGGGTAAGCTGCTGACCGAGACCACCTTCGCCGAGCGCGTGTTCTTCTGCAACTCCGGCGCGGAAGCCAATGAAGCCGCCTTCAAGCTGGCGCGCAAATACGGGTCCGATCACTTCGGCCCGGAAAAGAACCAGATCCTGGCCTGCAAGAATTCCTTCCACGGCCGCACCTTGTTCACCGTCAGCGTGGGCGGCCAGCCCAAGTACACCGAAGGCTTCGGCCCGGTGCCGGGCGGCATTGCCCACTTCGAATACAACGACATCGAATCGCTCAAGGCGGCCATCTCCGACCAGACCTGTGCTGTGGTGATCGAACCCATCCAGGGCGAGGGCGGCGTGATGCCGGCCGACAAGGCCTTCCTGGAAGCCGCGCGCGAGCTGTGCGACCAGCACAATGCGCTGTTGGTGTTTGATGAAGTGCAAAGCGGCGTGGGCCGCACCGGCTCGCTGTTCGCTTACCAGGAATACGGCGTGACCCCGGACATTCTCAGCTCCGCCAAGGGTATTGGCGGCGGCTTCCCGATCGGCGCGATGCTGACTACCGAGAAAGTGGCCAAGAGCTTCGGCATCGGCACCCACGGCTCCACTTACGGCGGCAACCCGCTGGCTTGCGCGGTGGCGCACAAGGTGCTGGAGCTGGTCAACGAACCGGCGGTGCTGGACGGCGTGCGCGCCAAGCATCAGCGCTTCGTCGACGGCCTGAACGCGATCAACGCCAAATACCAGGTGTTCAAGACCGTGCGCGGCATGGGCCTGCTGTTGGGCTGCGTACTGACCGACGCTTACGCCGGCCGTGCCAAGGAGTTTCTGAAAGCCGCTGAAAAGCAGGGGCTGATGTTGCTGGTGGCCGGCCTGAGCGTGGTGCGTCTGGCCCCGTCGCTGGTGATCGAGGATATGGACATCGACGAAGGCCTGGCGCGTTTCGAGGCCGCCATCGCCGAGCTGACCTCCGCTCAATAAGGGCCTCGCGGCACTGATTCCGGGCGGCCGTCGCGGCCGCCCTTGCTCCAGACACAAATACTGTTATCCCCCACGTTCCTGCCCCCGGCTGGCGCGCGGGCGATGCTGCGCCGCGGTCCCGCCGCGGCCTGGCCGGATTTCAGCGATTAGGGGAGATGTCCCATGCTTACCGTGCGTCCTGTCCGCACCTCCGATCTGCCCGCCATCGAACGCATGGCGGTGGCCAGCGGCATCGGTGTCACCAGCTTGCCCAACAACCGGGAAAAGCTGTTCGAACGCATTCAACAGTCCGTATCCGCCTTCGAACACGAAGCCACTGGCGATTCCGGCTGCGAATACTATATGTTCGTGCTGGAAGAAGGCGGCCAGGTGCTGGGCACCGCGTCCATCAACGCTTCCGCCGGTTTCGACGAGCCCTTCTACAGCTACCGCAGCGAGATCTTCGTGCACGCATCGCGCGCGCTGAAGGTCAACAACCGCGTGCACGTGCTGAATATGTGCCATGACCTGACCGGCATGGTGCAGCTGTGCGGTTTCTATGTGGACGGCCATCTGGAGCCGCTGGCCGCCGAGCTGCTGTCGCGCGCCCGGCTGTTGTTCATCGCCAGCAAGCGCGAGCGCTTTGGCCGCCGCGTGATCGCGGAGATGCAGGGCATTCACGACGACGCCGGCCAATCGCCGTTCTGGAACGCCATCGGCCGCCGCTTCTTCAATATGGATTTCCTGCAGGTGGAGCAGGCTTTCGTCAGCCACAGCAAGACCTTCATCGCCGAGCTGATGCCCAGCTACCCTATCTATGTCCCGCTGCTGCCGGACGAGGCCCAGCACGCCATCGGCCAAATCCACGCCAGTTTCGAGCGCTCCTGCCAATTGCTGTGCAACGAGGGCTTCGAGGCCGACAACTACATCGACATCTTCGACGGCGGCGCGGTGCTCACCGCCGAAGTGGACCGGCTGAAAACGCTGGAAACCAGCCGTTGTTATCCGGTTGAGGTGCTGGCCAGCCTGCCGGAGCAGGCGCAGCCGCAGCTGTTGAGCAATCTCGAATCCAGCGAATTCGCCGCCGCGGTGTGCCGCGTGGCGGTGGTGGACGGCGTCGCCTTCATCAATCCCGACGCCGCCCGCGCGCTGGGCCTCGCCAGCGGCGGCCAGGTCCAGGTGGCCGGCCTGCAGCAGAAGGAGTCCGCAGCATGATGTTCATCCGCCCCGTAGCCCACAAAGACCTGGACGGCCTGATGAATCTGGCGCGCAGCGCCGGCGTCGGCCTGACCTCGCTGCCGGTCAACGAAGAGCGGCTGTCGCGCCGCATCGCCCGCTCGGTGCTGTCTTTCGCCGGCGAGCTGGACAAGGCCGACCAAGGCTATGTCTTTGTGATGGAAGACGGCGCCACCGGCGCCATCGCCGGCATCTGCGCGCTGGAGGCCGCGGTGGGCCTGAAGGAGCCGTGGTACAACTACCGCGTGGGGACCATCGTCCACGCCTCCGAGGAGTTGGGCGTGTATTCGCGCCACGACACTCTGTTCCTGTCCAACGACCATACCGGTTATTCCGAGCTGTGCACGCTGTTCCTGCACCCGGATTACCGCGCCAACCGCAACGGCGGCCTGTTGTCCAAGAGCCGCTTCCTGTTCTTGGCCCAGTTCCCGCAGCTGTTCGGCAAGCTGGTGGTGGCCGAGATGCGCGGCGTGTCCGACGAAGCAGGCCGCTCGCCGTTCTGGGAAGGCCTGGGCCGTCATTTCTTCTCCATCGACTTCGCTCACGCCGACTATCTGACCGGCGTCGGCCAGAAAGCCTTCGTCGCCGAGCTGATGCCCAAGCACCCGGTCTACATCGACTTCCTGCCGCCGGAGGCGCAGGCGGTGATCGGACAGACGCACGAAAATACCCGCCCGGCGGTGGCGATGCTGGAATCCGAAGGCTTCCGCTACGAAGGCTATGTCGACATCTTCGACGCCGGCCCGACGGTGCAGACCTATACCAGCGAAATCCGCGCGGTGAAGGAAAGCTCGGTGGCCGCGGCGCGGCTGGCGGACCCGCTGCCGGAAGGCGACAAGAACTTCTATCTGGTGTCCAACGACTCGCTGGCCGGCTTCCGCGCCATCCTGGCCGAGACGCTGGCGCCCACCCATGAAATCCTGCTGACGCCGGAACAGGCGCAGGCGCTGAATGTGGAAGAGGGCGGTCATCTGCGTTGCGTCGCGCTCTACCCCAAGGAGAATGCATAGTGAGCAGCTTATTCATCAACGGACAGTGGCAAGAAGGCGCCGGCGCGGCGCTGAGCAAAACCAATCCGGCCGACAATAGCCCGCTGTGGCAGGGCCGCGCCGCCGACGCCGCCCAGGTGGACGCCGCCGTGGCCGCCGGCCGGGCCGCGTTCAAGCACTGGGCGCGCACGCCGCTGGACGCGCGGGTTGCGGTGGCCAAGCGCTTCGGCGAACTCTTGAGCGCCAACAAGGACGCGCTGGCCCGCGTCATCGCCCAGGAAACCGGCAAGCCCTTGTGGGAGGCGCTGACCGAAGTGACCACCATGGTCAACAAGGTGGACATCTCGCTGAAGTCTTACCACGAGCGCACCGGCGAACGCGCCGCCGCCATGGGCGACGCCCAGGCAGTGCTGCGCCACAAGCCGCACGGCGTGGTGGCGGTGTTCGGCCCCTACAACTTTCCCGGCCACCTGCCCAACGGCCACATCGTGCCGGCGCTCTTGGCCGGCAACGCGGTGATCTTCAAACCGTCCGAACTGACGCCGTGGACGGCGCAGGAAACGGTGCGGCTGTGGGCCGAAGCCGGCCTGCCGGCCGGCGTGATCGCGCTGCTGCAAGGCGCGCGCGATACCGGCGCGGCACTGGCCGGCCATGCCGGCATCGACGGCCTGTTCTTCACCGGCAGTTCCGCCACCGGCGCGCTGCTGCACAAGAATTTCGCCGGTCATCCGGACAAGATCCTGGCCTTGGAAATGGGCGGCAACAATCCGCTGATCGTGGAAGGCGTCCAGGACATCGACGCCGCCGTCCACCACATCGTCCAGTCCGCCTTCGTCTCCGCCGGCCAGCGCTGCACCTGCGCGCGCCGCTTGCTGGTGCCGCAAGGCGCCTGGGGCGACGCGCTGCTGGCGCGGCTGGTGGAGGTGACGGCCAAGCTGCGCGTCGGCAAATACGACGCCGAGCCGGCACCCTTCATGGGCGCGGTGATCTCCAGCGCCGCCGCCGAGGCACTGCTGCGAGCCCAGGCCGCGATGCTGGCCGCGGGCGGCAAGGCGCTGCTGGAAATGCGCCGGCTGACGCCGGACGCGGCGCTGCTGAGCCCGGGCATCATCGACACCACCGCCGCCGCGCGTCCGGACGAGGAATACTTCGGCCCGCTGCTGCAAGTGGTGCGCTACGCCGATTTCGACCAGGCCATCGCCATCGCCAACGACACCCGCTTCGGCCTGGCCGGCGGGGTGCTGTCCGACGAGCGCGCGCTGTACGAGCGCTATCTGCTGGAAAGCCGCGCCGGCGTGGTCAACTGGAACAAGCCCTTGACCGGCGCCTCCAGCGCCGCGCCCTTTGGCGGCGTGGGCGCCTCGGGCAACCATCGCGCCAGCGCCTATTACGCCGCGGATTACTGCGCCTATCCGGTGGCCTCGCTGGAATGCGACAGCCTGGCCGTGCCGGCCCAACTTTCGCCGGGGATCACGCTGTGAACGCCTATGAAGTGAATTTCGACGGTCTGGTGGGCCCGACGCATAATTACAGCGGCCTGTCCTTCGGCAATGTGGCGTCCACCAGCAATGTCAGCGCCGCGTCCAATCCCAAGCTGGCCGCCAAGCAAGGCCTGGCCAAGATGAAGGCTTTGCACGACCTGGGTTTCAAGCAGGGCGTGTTGGCCCCGCACGAGCGTCCGGACGTGGCCAGCCTGCGCCTGCTGGGCTTTGCGGGCAGCGACGCCGAAGTGGTGGCGCGCGCCGCCAAGGAAGCGCCGGCCATCCTGGCCGCGGCCAGCTCGGCCTCCTGCATGTGGACGGCCAACGCCGCCACCGTCAGCCCGTCCGGCGATACCGCCGATGGCCGCGTGCACTTCACCCCGGCCAATCTGAACAATAAATTCCACCGTTCGATCGAGCACCCAACCACGGGCCGGCTGCTGCGGGCGATGTTCGCCGACGAGTCCCGCTTCGCGGTGCATCCGGCGCTGCCGGCGCAGATGCACTTCGGCGACGAGGGCGCGGCCAACCATACCCGTTTCTGCGCCGAGTACGACGGCACGGGCGTGGAGTTCTTCGTGTTCGGCGCGGCGGCTTTCGACGCCCGCTATCCCAAGCCGGCCAAATTCCCGGCGCGCCAGACTCTGGAAGCCTGCCAGGCGGTGGCTCGGCTGCATGGCCTGAGCGCGGAGCGCGTGGTTTACGCGCAGCAGGACCCGGACACCATAGACGCCGGCGTGTTCCACAACGACGTGATTTCGGTGGGCAACCGCCAAGTGCTGTTCCACCACGAGAAATCCTTCTTCGATCAGCACAAGGTGCTGGCCGAGCTGAGCGCCAAGCTGGCCGCTGTTGGCGGCAGCTTCGTGCCGGTGGAGGTGCCGGCGGCGGAGGTCAGCGTAGAGGAGGCGGTGAAGAGCTATCTGTTCAACAGCCAACTGCTGTCCAAGCCGGACGGCAAAATGATCATCGTGGTGCCGGAGGAGTGCCGCAATCAGCCGCGCGTCTGGGCTTACCTCGGCAAGCTGGTCGCCAGCGGCGGCCCCATCGACGAGGTGAAGGTGTTCGACCTCAAGCAAAGCATGCAGAACGGCGGCGGCCCCGCCTGCCTGCGGCTGCGCGTGGCGCTGTCCGCTGCGGAGATTGCCGCGGTCAACCCCAAGGTGCTGATGAGCGACGCGCTGTTCGCCACGCTCAACGCTTGGGTGGACCGCCACTACCGCGACCGCCTGAGCAGCGATGACTTGGCCGATCCGCAGCTGCTGATCGAAAGCCGCACCGCCTTGGACGAGTTGAGCGGCATCCTGGGCTTGGGCTCGGTGTATCCGTTTCAGCTGGGCTGAAGCAGCCAGACCCACGCCTGATTTCGAGTCAGGCGAGCTAGCAAAACAGGCCGGGATTCCCGGCCTGTTTTGCGTTTGAAACGGCGGCGTCCGCCTGGATTCGCCGTCGTCGTCGTCGGGATGACGACAGATTTTATTCCCCCGAAAACTGTCCTGATTAATGGTATCTATTTGACGATTATCATCTATTTTTGGTTTTTAATGTTGTTTGACATGACAAAAGTCATGTGATAGCTTGAATGACATTGGAATATATTGATCGATACTGCTTGCGAAATTCGGCCTCTTAGCCATGGAAGACGCGGGTTTTTGGATGGCTGTCCGCAGCGGCGCAGCGGCATGGAGTTTGGCGAGCGTGGAGACGAAACGACGTTTGGGGTTTTTCTACAACGGGATACGGCCTGGTCTTTAGTACTGGCTTGGACGAAACAGTGGATGTTCATGTCGGAGCGGGCGGCGCTGCGCCCCGGCAATGCTTTGGCGGTTTGATGATTGTTGTTGATTGCGAATGAGAGTGCCGGTTGGGTTTTCCGCCGCTGCGACGCGCAGTTCATCGCGGCTCCTTTTGTCTTGCATACACTTCGAGTGCCAATACATCATGAAATATCACTGCATCGGCATTGGCAGCGGGCCGTCCAATCTGAGCGTGGCTTCGCTCTTGCATGGCCAGCACGACATCAAGAGCATCTTCTTCGAACAGAAACCGGCGTTCACCTGGCACGACGGCATGATGATTCCAGGCGCGGGGCTGCAGGTTTCCCTGTTCAAGGACCTGGTCACGCTGGCGGACCCGACCAATCGTTTCTCCTTTGTGTCCTATCTGCATCAGCACGGCAGATTGCTGCAGTTTCTCAATGCGCGTTTCGATCAGGTGTCGCGGCTGGAATTCCGCGACTATCTGAAATGGGCGGCGGAGAACAACGGCAATATCTGTTTTGGCGAACGGGTGCTGGAGGTGGATTTCGACGGGAGCGCTTTCGTGGTGCAAACCACGAAGCGACGGGTGCAGGGCGACAACGTGGTCGTCGGCGTCGGCATTGTGCCGGAGGTGCCGGACTTCGCGCGCTCCTGTCTGGACGAGGTCACGCATTTCCACATTAGCGACTTCGCCGCCAAGGCCGGCGTCGCGGCGGGCAAGCGCGTGCTGGTGATAGGCGGCGGACAGTCCGGCGCCGAGGTGGTGCTGGATTTGCTGCGCCGCGGCGGCGGTCAGGCGCCGGCCGCGCTGAGCTGGCTGTCGCGCCGGGAAAACTACTTCCCGCTAGACGACTCGCCGTTCACCAACGATCTGTATACGCCTACCCATTCCAACTACTTTTACGAGCAGGACGAAATCTTCCGCAGCGCGTTCATCAAGCGCAATCTGCTCAGCAGCGACGGCATTTCCGAGTGCACCTTGCGCAGTCTCTACCAACAGATCTATTCGCTGCGTTTCATCGAACGCGCGCCTATCGACATCAGCTTGCTGCCCTTCCGCGAGGTGCGCGCCATCGGCCGGAACGGCGAGCGCTGGTCCATCGCCGCCAGCCATTTGGGTGCCAACGCGTCAGAAACGCTGGAAGCGGACGTGGTGATCTGGGCCAGCGGATTCAAGCCGGCGCCCACGCCCTTCCTGCAGCCGCTGCGGGAGCGTCTGGAGCGGGAG
Source organism: Chromobacterium haemolyticum (assembly GCF_009936155.1). Classification (NCBI taxonomy): domain Bacteria; kingdom Pseudomonadati; phylum Pseudomonadota; class Betaproteobacteria; order Neisseriales; family Chromobacteriaceae; genus Chromobacterium; species Chromobacterium haemolyticum. The sequence continues at coordinate 1,449,796 of NZ_AP019312.1, forward strand.
GGCGAGGAAATCGCCGTCGACCGGGATTACGCGGCGCTGGGCAAACTGCCGCGCAATCGCAGCCTGTTCATTCTGAACGCCATCCGCCAGCAGCGCGGCTTGGCCGATCCCAACCTCAGCCTGACAGCGTGGCGCAGTCAGATCGTCATCAACCGCATGCTGGACGCGCCGCGCGCCGACAACGTCGATGCCGCTTTCGTGTCCTGGGCGCCGTTGGCTTCAACCTTAGCGGACGAGCGCAAGAACAAGAGGGAATGGGCATGACGACACCATGCATCGTCGTCGTCGGCGGCGGCATTCTCGGCTGCACGATAGCAGCGCGCCTGCTGGAGCGCGAGCCGAGGGCCCGGCTCACCCTGGTGGACCGCGGCTTGGTCGGCGCGGGAGCGTCGATGTATTCCGCCGGCGTCCATTTTCCGGTGGGACGCTCCGAGCGCGTGCGCCAACTGAGCGCGGCCAGCGCGGATTATTACCAGACTTTGCGCGCCCGCCATCCGCGGCTGCCCATGCATGGCTTCGACTTTTTCGTCGCGGCCGGCGCGGTTGACGCAGAGGAGGTCCGCGCCCGCTGCGCCGGCTTGCTGCCCTTGTCGGCGGAGGAAAAGTCGCGCGTCGCGCCGGATCTGCCGGCCGGCCGCGAGCTGTGGCGGATGCCGGATTGTCATGTGACGGATGTGCAGAGGCTGGCCTTATGGTACGCGCAGCGTCTGCGCCGCCGCGCCGAGGTGTTGGAGGGGATTGGGGTCGAGGCTCTGGACGAGAGCGCCGACAGCGTTCGCCTGACCCTGTCCAGCGGCCGGGAGCTGGCCGCCGACGCCGTGGTGCTGGCCCCCGGGCCGTGGGTCAACGAGGGCTGCTGGAGCGGGCTGACCGCCGGGCTAGGCGTCCGCGTCAAGAAAGTGGTGGCCCTGCATATTCAGCGGCCGGCGGAGGAGGGGGCCGCGCTGTTCTTCCCCGCCGAGGACGCTTTTCTGGCGCCGCTTCCCCATCGCGGGCACTGGCTGTTCAGCTACACCTGCCAGCAATGGGACGTGTCGCCGGAGCAGTGCCGGCAGGCCAGGGTGGAAGCCCGCGAGATCGCGGAGGCGCGCGAGACGTTGAAGGGCGTTGCGCCGGACCTGGAGTCGCTGGCGGGCTCGGGCCGGGTGTTCTGCGACGCCTACAGTCCAAGCCGGGAACCGCTGGCGCAATACCTAGGCCGCCATCGACGCATTCTGTTCGCCGGAGCGTGCAACGGCTCCGGCTATCGGCTTGCTCCCGGCGTCGCCGCGGAAGCCGTCGCCCTGCTCAATCACACTCTCACCATGGGATAGCCGATCATGCACATCATAGACTTGAACGAAGCGCAGCTGGCGCCGGCTTTCGGCATCGAGATGGCGTCCATTGCCGGCCTGGGCGACCAGGAGCGCGTGCGACTGGCTTACGGCGTTGTCGAGCCCGGCGGGGAAAGCCAGCCGCACAAGCACGACGAACTGGAAGCCTTTCTGATTTTGAGCGGCGAAGGCGTCATCGACACCGACGGCCGCTCCCAGCCGGTGCGCGCCGGCAGCCTGGTGTTGTTCAAACCGTTTGAAAAACACGTGTTGCGCAATCCCGGCGAGCAGCCGCTGCGCTTCTGCGACTTTTACTGGCGGGACGCGGCCAAACGCGACGTCGCCGCGCAAGACAACGGCGCCGCGCGTTTGAAGGGGCGTCCGGTGTTCGTGTTTTCCACGCCGCCCACGCCCAACGGCGACCTGCACCTGGGCCATCTGTCCGGCCCCTATCTGGGCGCCGACGTCTATGTGCGCTTTCTGCGCGCGAGCGGGCACGAGGCCTATCACCTCACCGGCAGCGACGATTACCAGAGCTATGTGGTGGGGCGCGCCCGCCAGGAAAACAGCAGCCCCCAGCAGGTGGCCAGCCATTATTCGGCGGAGATCAAGGCCACGCTGGACCTGATGGACATCCATCTGGATCAATACACCGTCACCACCCGCGACCCCGGCTACGCCGCCGGCCTGCGCGATTTCTTCTCGCGCCTGGTGCGGGGCGGCGCGCAGCTGCGTTCCGACGCGGCGCTGTTCGACGCCGAAACCGGCGACTATCTGTACGAGGTGGACGTTTCCGCCAAGTGTCCAAGCTGCGGCTCGCCTTGCGGCGGCAATATCTGCGAGGAGTGCGGCGAGCCGAACAACTGCGTGGACCTGGACGCGCCGCGCTCGCGGCTCTCGGACGCGGTTCCCGTCACCGGCGCCATCCGCCGCTACATGATCAATCTATCCGCCTTCAAGGACGCGGTGGAACAGCACCACCGCCTGAGCAAGGTGTCGCCGCGCTTGCAGCAATTGGCTGAGCGGGTGCTGGCGCGCAAGGACTATTGGGTGCCCATCACTCATCCGGCGCAGTGGGGCGTGCCGCCGGCGGAGGAGGTCGAGGGCAGTCAGGTGATCTGGGTGTGGCCGGAAATGGCGTACGGCTTCCTGTACGGCATTGCGGAACTGGGCGGCCGGCTGGGCAAGCCCTGGCAAGCGGACCGGCCGCAGCCGGATTGGAAGATCGTCCACTTCTTCGGCTACGACAACAGCTATTACCACTCCATCCTCTATCCGGCCTTGTACCGGATGGCCTTTCCGGACTGGCAATGCGACATCGACTACAACGAGAACGAGTTCTATCTGCTTGAGGGCCTGAAGTTCTCCACCAGCCGCCGGCACGCGGTATGGGGCAAGGATATCCTGAGCCCCGACAGCGTGGACGCGGTGCGTTATTACCTGGCGCGCACGCGCGGCGAGCAGGAGCGGACCAATTTCACGCTGGACGACTTCCATGCATGCGTGGAGCGGACGCTCTTGGGCCAGTGGCAGGCCTGGTTGGCCGGCCTGGGCGAGCGCTTGCGGCAGGATTTCCAGCAGCGTGCGCCCGACGCCGGCAACTGGACCGCCTTGCACACCGCCTATTTCGATGCGCTAAGCAACCGGCTGGCCAGCCTGAGCACCCATTACGGCGCCGATGGTTTTACGCTCAACCGCGTGGTGGAAGATCTGGACGGGCTGGTGGCCGGCGCGCTGCGCTTCGCCAAATCGAACGAGCGCATCCGTCTGAATCCGGCGCTGCGCGACGAGTACCGGACCACGATCGCGCTGGAGCTGGCCACGGCCCGCCTGCTGGCTCAGGCCGCCGGCCCGTTGATGCCGCGCTTCGCCCAGCGCTTGGGCCGCGCCTTGGGCATGGAGCGCGTCGACGTCTGGCCGGAAAGCGTGGAGCTGTCGCCGCCGGGCACGTCTTTGAACTTGGCGGAGCAGCGTTTCTTCACGCCGCTGCGCCGGGCGGACGCGGCGGAGGAAGGGCGGTCATGAGCGAGATGATGTCTCAAGCGCCGCGCGGCCAAGACGTTGATCTGGTCAACGCCGTCGCGCTGCGCGGATGCGATGACGAGCAACATGTCATCCGGTTTCGGCAAGACGGCGCCGTGCGCGCCTGGACGCTGGCGGAACTGGACCGCAAGGCGGCGCGCGTGGCCCGGCGCTTGCAAGCGCTGGGCTTGCGCCCGCGCGACCGGGTGGGCGTTTTGTCCCGCAACCGGATCGAATTCGTGCTGCTGGATCTGGCCGTCCTGAAACTGGGGGCGGTGACCGCGGGCTTCGAGGCCGGGCGTTTCGAGCCGGCGCGCATCGTGGACCTCTACGACTTGAAAGCCTTGTTCGCCGAGGGCGTGGACCGCTCGGGCGCGGTTTTCGACATCGCCGAGGTTTATGCCTGGGCCGAATGCGCCGAGGCGGACGCGACGGAGCGGCCCTTGCATGCCGGCTATGACCCGGCCGACGTGCTGGCGATCAAATTCACCTCGGGTAGCACCGGCGCGCCCAAGGGCCTGGAAGCCACTGTCGCCAGCGTCAACAGTTCCATCAATGAAGTGCAGGCGATGTTCGCGCATGGGGACGGCGACAATCTGCTGGTGTTCCTGCGGCTGGCCCTGCTGCAGCAGCGCTACTGGATTTATTCGGCGCTGGCGTTTGGACACGACATCACGCTTTCGGATCTGGATCAGGCGCTGGACATGGCCAAGGCTTGCCAGCCCACCGTTGTCATGGGGGTGCCTGGCTTTTACGAAGCCTTGCGCGCCAGCCTATTGCAGCGGCACGGGGACGGCGACCCGGCCGCCCGCGGCGCGCAGATACAGGCCGCGCTCGGCGGTCGCGTCCGTTATCTGTGGACCGGTTCCGCCCCGGCCAGCCGGACCGTGCTTGAATTCTTCAACCATGCCGGCGTGCCGTTGTACGAGGGATACGGCAGCAACGAGGCCTGCATCGTCGCCAAGAATCACCCCGGCGCCTTCCGCCTGGGCAGCGTGGGCAAGGTATTGCCGAACAAATCCATCCGTTTCGACAAGGACGGCGTCTTGATCGTGGCCAGCCGTCATCCGGTCAACTGTCGCTATACCTGGTGCGATCCCGGCGTCAGCGAAAAAAGCTTTCTGCCCAGCGCCGAGGTCAAGACTTGGGACTTGGGCCATGTGGACGAGGATGGTTTCCTGTACATCCACGGCCGCGTGGACGACATCTTGACCATGGCCAGCGGCCGCAACGTGCTGGCGAGGCCGATGGAGGAGGGCTTGCGCCGCCATCCGGACGTGCACGAATGCGTGCTGTACGGCACCGGCAAGCCTTTCATCACGGCCATCCTGTCTCCGGCGCTGGCCGGGGCGGACGCCGAGGCCTTGCGCCGGCATATCCGGGCGCTGAACGAGGAAGCGTTTCCGGAGGCGCGCATCCTGGCGGCGCTCATCGTCGACGAGCCGTTTTCCATCGAAAACGGCCTGCTGACTTCTCAATTCAAGCCCAAACGCAAAATGATTCATCAGCGTTACGCGGCGCAGCTGGACGAAATCTATGCGCGCCACGCGCGGACGCCGGAAGCGTTTTCGGCGGACGCGGCGTATGTGCGGGATTGCCGGGCGCCGCAGCCTTCTTTCTGACTTGTGGCCCGCTTAAACCTATGCAAGGAGCGATAAATGACTTGGCGTAATTTGAAGGACCTCACCCTGGAAAACGAACGCGTGCGTTTGCGCCGGATTCAGATCGGCGATTACGCGGCGTTTGAGCGCATCGTGTTCGAGCCCGCCATCTGGGAGTATTTCGTCGCCCGCATTCAGACGCCGGACGATCTGGGCCGTTTCGTCGAGCAGGCGATACAGGACACCCTCAACGGCAGCCGCATCGTGTTCGCCATCATCGACCGCCGGACGGACCGCATCGTCGGCAGCACCGCTTACGGCAATCTCGCCGAGGGAGAGCGCCGCCTGGAAATAGGCTGGTCCTGGCTGTGCCGGGACGCGCGGCGCACCGGCATCAACCGCGCGGTCAAGTTCGAACTGCTCAAGCACGCTTTCGAAACGCTGGAGTGCGAGCGCGTGGAGTTCAAAACCGACGTGTTGAACGCCGGCGCGCGCGCGGGCCTGGCCGGCATCGGCGCGACGGAGGAAGGCGTGCTGCGCAGCTTCAACTTCATGCCCGGCGGCCGCCGTCGCGATGTGATCTATTACAGCGTGCTGCGCCAGGAGTGGGAGCGGGTCCGCGCGGAACGTTTCCCAGAGCTGGCAGCCGCGGCAAGCCGTTGAGCGGCCGGGCAGGCAAGAATATGGACGCCCCCGACATTTCCGCGAGCCCGCCGATGAAAACGGAAGACTTCGTCTTTAGCGCCGGCGAGCACTGGCTGGCCGCCACCCGCGTGCAGCCGGACGCCGGCGCGGCAAGCAGCATCCTCACCCTGCACGGGCTGGGCAAGACCGCGAACCGGCACACCATACGCTATGTGCTGGACCACCTGGCCGGGCACGGCCTGGCTTCGGTGTGCTTCGAATTCTCCGGCAACGGCGACAGCAGCGGGGCGATGGAAGAGGCCTGCCTGCGGCGTCGTTACGAGGAAACGCTGGCCGCCGCCGAACATCTGGACAAGCGCGAGCCGCTGACCCTGATCGGCACCAGCATGGGCGGCCATCTCGCCGCCTGGGTCGCGCCGGTGCTGAAGCCCGCCTGCCTGGTGCTGTTCTGCCCGGCAAGCTATCCGGCCGACGCCGCCGAATCCCGGTTCGACGGCGGCCTGGCCCGGCCCGGTCCCTATCCTGACTCCCCAGCCTATGCGGGCATAAGTGAATTCAGCGGCGATTTGCTGATCATAGGCGCCGACAAGGACGCGGTGGTGCCCGCCGAGACGCTGGACGGCTATCTGGCCGCGGCCAAGAACGCCCACAGCAAGCATATTGTCTGGCTGAACGACTGCGAACATTTCATCCATCGCTGGCTGCCGCATCAGGACGCTTTGCGGCCGCAAGTGCTGACGACGATAAGGGACACCATTCTGCGGGCGCACGCTCGCCAATAAGACCCACTAACAAAACCCCTGATCCCGCGTTGCGCCTCCTTGTCGTACGACTTGTACTGCCCGCGTCGGCGCGCCTTGGCTCAGGCTCTCTGCGAGGTTTTGTTAGCGGCTCTAAGTCTATTGGAGGAATCCATGCAAAACGCTCCCGTTCTGATCGAAGCGAATATCTTGAAGCGGCGCGATGTCGCCAGCTTGCAGCTCGTTGAAAACGCGTTCTCCGACGGCCCCGTCGCCGAGGCCCTGCGCCGGGCGCCGGACATTGAGCGCCGCAGGGGTTTGAGCAAGGAGACTTTCGACCGCGAATACCGTCATCGGCAGCGGCCGGTGATCCTGGAAGGCTACGCCGCTGACTGGCCGGCGGTGCGCCATTGGAGTTTCGAACATCTGGCCCGGCGCTGCGGCGCAACGCCGGTGGTGGTCAACAGCTATAGCAGCCAGCGTTCCGTCCAGGCCAGCTTCTCCGAATTCGTCGACATGCTGATGAACAACGAGGGGCCGGGGGCGACGCCCATCTATCTGCAGGAATGGTATTACCAGGCCTCCTGCCCCGAACTGGCCGAGGACATGCCGGAACTGGACATCGCCCAGTACGATTTCCGCCGCGACCTGTACGGCGAAGTGATCTCCACCAATCACCAGCTCTGGCTGGGCCAGCGAGGCGGCGTCACCCGGCTGCATCAGGACTCCTACACCATAGACGTCATGCATGTGCAGCTGGTGGGGGAAAAGCACTGGACCGTCATGGGGCCGCAGGCGATGTTGCGGGAAACGGAGACGGGGGACGCCGATCTGCAAGCGCTGGCCGACGATCCCGCCGCCCAGTTGATGCAATGCACGCTGACGCCCGGCGACGTGCTCTATCTGCCGGCGCTGTGGTTCCACCGCATCAAATTACTGAGCAATTCCATCGGCCTGGGTCGGAAGTGCCTGGACCAGGCCAATCTGCAAACCCATATCCGGCAACGGATGGCGGAACTGTTGGCGCTCGCCCTCAATCCGGAAGAGGTCAAGCTCACTCATCCCGAACTGTTCAACGTGGTGATGATGCGCAACCGGGTCTGGGCCAAGCGCATGGGCATCGATTTGTCGAAACTGCGTCCATGATCCGGCTTTCGCCCCGCAGCTTGGGACACCTCATCAGGAGAGAATAAATGAAGCAAGCGCATGTATTGGTTGTAGGGGGATTGAACCACACGCTGGATAGGCTGGAGCAGCTGGGCGCCCGCTATTCGATGATGCAGATCCCGGAGCGGGTCAATGAGCGGCAGTACAGCGCGGCCGCCCGCTACGCGGTGATGGATTACGAAGACATGGAGGAGGTGCTGCTGCTGGCGCGCGCCTGGCACGCCAAGGATCCGTTCGACGCGGTGGTGTCCTTCACCGAATACGGCCTGCATCCGGCGTCGCAATGCGCGATCGAGCTCGGCGTCGCCGGCGACAATCTGGAAGCGGTGCTGAACACGCGCGACAAGATCAAGATGCGCGAGCTGCTGGGCCGCCACGGCCTGAGCCCGGTGCGATACCAGGTATGTCAAAGCCTGGACGACGCGAGAAGTTTTTTCCGCTCGCTCAACGGCGAGGCGATGGTGCTGAAGCCGTTTGCCGGCGGCCTGAGCGAGGGCGTGTTCTTCGTGGATGAGGACGCGCATCTGGAGGAGCGCTGGAACGGCTCCCGCGCGGTGATGGACGGGCCGGTCCTGGCCGAGGAGTTTTTGCACGGCCCGGAGTACAGCGTGGAGTCGCTGTCCATCAACGGCCTGCATCAGATCGCGATGATTACCGAGAAGGAGGTCACGGCGCTGCCGCGCTTCATCGAGCTGGGCCACCAGGTGCCGGCGCGGCTGGACGAGGCGCAGCAGGCGGCGGTCAAGGCGCTGGTCAGCCGTTTCCTGGACGTCATCGGTCAGAAAACCGGGCCCGCGCACACCGAGATCCGCCTGACGCCGTCCGGGCCCAGAATCATAGAGTCGCAAACCCGGATAGGCGGCGATCAAATCTGGGAAATGTGCGAGATGGTCAGCGGCGTCAATCTTACCGGCGAGACCATGGCGGCGCTTACCGATCTGCCGCGGCCAGAGCGCAAGCCCGCGGCCAAGGCCGCCGCCATCCGCTTCTTCTCCTACGAGAACGCCCGCATTCTGAGCGTGAGCGGCATTGAGCAGGCGAAAAGCGCCCAGGGCGTAGTCCGGGTGGAGTGCCAGCTGCACGCGGGCCTACGCTGCGAGACGCTTAAATCGTCCAATTCCCGCCAGGGCTATGTGCTGTGCGTGGGCGACACGATAGAGCAAGCCGTCGCCAACGCGGAGGCCGCGCGCGACGCGGTGCGGGTGGAATGGGAGCCGCTGAGCGCGGAGCAGGGCGGACTTTGAACCGTTTCTTGGATCAACTCGAATAAAGACAGGCAAGCATGAACTCGCATCCGGTCCGGCGCAGCGTGTTGTACATCACCGCGCACTACATCATGACTTATCTCGGCTACTACGGCCTGGTTTCCACCCTGGTGGTCACGCTCAACAAGGCCGGGTTCCGCGCGGAACAGATCGCCATGCTGGTCATTCTGTTCACCTTGACGACCAAGGCGGCGAAGATACCGCTGGCGCCGTGGCTGGACCGGATGGCCGCGACGAAGTCCGTCTTGATAGGCTGCGTCATGGCCGCGGCCGGTTTCATGCTGCTGTATTCGGCCAAGGACGTGTATTTGACCGCCTGTGCGCTGGCCTTGTCCGGCACCGGTATTTCCATCAACGCGCTGGCGAGCAAGCAGTTGGCCGCGGCGACCAGCGATATGATGGAGAACCGCGCCAAGCTGTTCTCCATCACCTATATCGGCATCAATATCGCCGCGGCGGCGGCGGCGCCGCTGGCCCTGTACTTGGCGGCCAAGGGGCAGTACCAGCTAGTGCTGATCGGTATCGCCGTCTCCTATTGCGTGGCCGGCGCGGTGACCTTCCTGAACTTCGGCAAGCTGGGCATGAAGCGCCCCGGTGGGGGCGCGCCGTCGTTTCTAGCCTATTGGAAGTTGCTCTACGTGCCCGGCATTCCTCCCTTTCTGCTGATCAATTTCTTTTGCTGGTTGCTGTACGGCCAGCTGTTCAACGTGCTCGCGCTCTATGTCTCGGAAACGCTGGCCCAGCCGGGCAAGCTTGGCTGGCTGTACACCATGAACGCCTTGCTGGTGATCGCGTTGCAGCTCTTGGTCACCCATCTGGCCCACCGCTGGAGCGGTGGCAAGTCGCTGGGCATTGTCCGTTCCTCCTACGCCACCTTCGGGCTGGCCTTCATCATGCCCTTCATTCTCCCGGGCTATATCGGCGCGCTGGCTTTCGTGCTGGTGTTCACCTTCGCCGAGATGATGTTCGCGCCCAGCATGGACGTGCTGCTGCTGTCCTTGATCGGCCAGGAAAGCCGGGCGGTTGCTTACAGCGTGCTGTCCATCAGCACCGCGCTTGGGGAGTCGCTGGGCGGGGGCATGGGCGTCGCGGTTTACCGCTGGATGGCGGACTACGGCCATGCCGGACAATTCTGGCTGGCGCTCGCCGGCTTGTCGCTGCTGTGCATCGTCGTCGCCTATGTGTTGCAGGAGTCGAGCGCCGGCTTGCGCGCGCAGGCGGCGGGCGCGGTTTAGCGAAGCGGAGCAGAGCGTAAACCGCTGCTTAGAAGCTGCTCAAAGTCTTGCGAGCTAGAGCGAGACAAAGCGAAAACGGCTGAAGAAGCGGAATGTACATGTGGTACATGAGCATTCTGAAGTCGTACTCACCGGGCGACTTTTCACGAAGCGCAGCAGACTTTGAATAGGTTCTCAGTGGCGGATCTGGGTGCTGCCAGCCTCCGCCAGCGCCTCCAGCAGCAGGGCGGTGCTGGCGCCGGGCAGGTTGAACGGGTCCAGCCGAGCCTGGGCGGAATAGCGCAACAGTAGCGAGGTGTTGAGTTTTTCCATCATCACCTCCGCCATGCTCCAGTTGGCGAAGCGGCGCTGTTCCACTTCCTGATAATCCAGCAGTGTCAGACATTGATGGCGCGGGTCGTGGCTCAGTTTCTGGTACAGCAGGTTGACCTCGGCGCGGCCGCCTTCCAGCGATTGAACAAACACGTCCTTGCTGTAGCACAGCACCCCGGTGATGCCCTGGGCGGGATTGTATTTGCGCGCGGCGATCATGATGTCGTCCACCAGATCGCTGTCTACGGATTTGTGCGCGCGGCTGCAGTAGGTCAGGCGTACCAGCATGATGTTTCCCTTGAATGCGAAGAAGCCGCGCCAGACCGGCGCGGCCTCGTTTTCATCTTAGTCGCTGTGCGCCGTCTTGCCGCCGGCGACAGCCTTATTTATGCATCAAGGACAGGAATTCGCGGCGCAGATTGGCGTCGCTGAGGAAGGAGCCGCGCATCACGCTGTTGGTCATCTTGCTGTTGCTGTCTTTCACGCCACGCCAGTGCATGCAGAAGTGGTCCGCTTCCATCACGATGGCCAGGCCGTCCGGCTGCAGTTTTTTCATCAGCAGGTCGGCAATCTGCGACACCGCTTCTTCCTGGATTTGCGGACGGGTCATCACCCAATCTATCAGCCGCGCGTATTTGGACAGGCCGATCAGATTGGAATGTTCATTGGGCATCACGCCCACCCAAACGCGGCCGATGATGGGGCACAGGTGGTGGGAGCAGGCGCTGCGCACCGTGATGGGGCCCACGATCATCAATTCGTTGAGTTTTTCCACATTGGGAAACTCGGTGCTGGCGGGCATCGCCACATAGCGGCCGCGGAAGACTTCCCTGATGAACATCTTGGCCACGCGCTTGGCGGTGTCCTGGGTGTTGTGGTCGTGTTCGGTGTCGATGACCAGGCTTTCCAGCACCGCTTTCAGTTTTTCCTGAACCTCGGCTTGCAACTGGTCCAGCTCGCCATCTTCGATATGAGCGGCGATATTGTCGTTGGCGTGAAAACGGACGCCGGCTTGCCGCAGGCGGCTGCGGATGCGCTGTGAGACCGGCAGATGGTCAACGGTATTGGTCTTGTTCATTGTGTTGGCAGTCTCGGATGCTTATTTATCATTTTGGCGCCGCCATGGCCGGCGGCTCTATCCATTGCGCATGATTCGGGACGGGGCAGGCGGTGGGCACCTCCCCGGAGGGCGGCGTGGTTGGAGCCTGACCGATGCGACAGGAACGCTCCATGTTAGCACAAGCGCTGGAGCGCATCCGCAGCCGATGCGCCTAGTAGAAACCCTTAGCCCATCAGGGCTTGACGCGGAAAGTCCTTAATTTGGCTGGTATGCAAAGTCAATGCCGGCGGCTGGCCGTACAGGATCTTGCTGTCCTTTTGGACGGGGATGAGCATAGGCGGCGAGACCTTGTCGCGGCGGCGCAAGCCTTATTTGTCGGAAGCGGGCGCGCTGTTCGTCTCAGCGCCAATCCGCATTGGTGTTTTCGACACAGAAATTATCCGGATTGCATTTCCTCCCGCCTGGATTACCACTCACATAACGACGACAACTTATGAAGAGGGGTGGGACGGTATGAATAGTCAACAACAAAGCGGCGGGCAACGCTGGGCCCGGGACTATGTGTTCGACGCATTGAGCGAGTTGGGCATCCATCGCATTTTCGGCGTGCCGGGCACCAATGAAATCCCCATCATCGACGGTACGTCCTACCCGGAAAACCAGGTGGAGTACATCGAGTGCCTGCACGAGAACATCGCCATGGGCGCGGCGATGGGGTCGGCGCGGATGACCGGCAAGCCCGGCGTAGTGGTGGTGCATGTTACCCCGGGCATCGCCCACGGCATCGGCAATCTGTTCAACGCCTGGCGTTCGCAGGCGCCGCTGGTGATTCTGTGTTGCCAGCAGCAGAACGAGCTGGTCACCCAAGAACCTTTGTTGGCCTCCAACCTGGTGGACCTGGCGCGGCAATATACCAAGTGGGCGCATGAGGTGCGCACCGAGCAGGAGCTGCCCATGGTGTTGCAGCGCGCCTTCAAGGAGGCGATGGCGCCGCCCAACGGGCCGGTGTTCGTGGCGATTCCCTGGGAGTTCACCATGAGGCGCATCGGCGATGGCGACCGCCTGCCCGGCATTACCCGCATCTCCCCGCACTTCACCGCGGACGCCGACGCCATCCGCCAAGCGGCCGCCATGCTGCGCGAGGCGGTCAACCCGCTGATCGTGGTGGGCGACGCCGCAGGTTACGCGGAGGCCTGGCCGGAACTGCAGGCGCTGGCGGAGTTGATCGGCGCGCCGGTGTCGCTGCAAACCTTTAGCAGCCTGGCCAATTTCCCCAATGGAGATTACCACTGGCAAGGCGAACTACCCGGCGGGCAAAAAGATCTGCAGAAGGTTTTCGCCGGCCATGACGTCGCCTTCTTGTGCGGTTTCAGCAACCAAGCCCAGGTCACCGTGTTCAAGTACAGCGACGGCCCCTTGATTCCGCCCTCGGTGCGCCAGGTTTACCTGAGCAACAACAGCTGGGACATCGGCAAGAACTACTACGGCGAGTGCGCGTTGTTCGGCGACATCAAGGCCACTTTGCCGCTGCTGAACCGAGAGATCGGCGATCAGCCGTCGGCCGCCGCGCGGCAACGCAATGAGCTTTTGCGGCAAAAGGCCGAAGCGCGGCGTGTGCAATGGGATGCGTATCTGTGCGAGGCGATGCGTCAGCAAGAAATCTGGGCGGTGGTGATCGCCGACGCCTTGCGCCTGGAAATCAGCGAACGCGGGCTGGAAAAGCAATTCGTCTACGTGCACGAAGCGGTGTCGGACCCGGCGCCGTTCCAATACCTGTTGCCGTTCACCGAAGAGGCCGCCGCGCCGATCAGTTACTACTGCGTGGGTGGCGGCTCCTTGGGCTGGTCCATGCCCGCCACCCTGGGCATCAAGCTGGAGGCGCAAGGGTGCCAAGGCATCGACACCCGTTTCGTGGTGGCGGCCACCGGCGACGGCTCCTCGCTGTTTTACCCGCAAACCTGGTGGACCGCTCAGCACCGCCAACTGGGCGTGCTCTACATCATCACCAACAACCACGAATACCACACCCTGCAAATGGGGCTGCAACAAGTGGAGGCGATGTACGGCGACGCGGCCGGCTACGGTTGGCATGCGCGCACCCAGGATCCGGAATACCTGCGCATTCACCGGCCCAAGCCGGACTTCGTCGCCCTGGCCAAGGCCTTTGGCGGCATGGAGGGCGAGGTGGTGGCGCATCCGGAGGCGGTGCGCGCCGCGGTGCGGCGCGGGCTGGACCACGCGCTGGCCGGCCGCGCCTATGTGCTGGATATGCAGACCGTGGGCCTGGACCAGCCGCCGCCCACGCCGCAGCAGGCCAACGCCCGCTACCGCAACCAGCCGCGGCTGGACTGCTTCCACGTTCAGGACGGGGACGCCCAGCGCAACACGGACAACGGCCAGCCGGCCAATGTGCCGGTGATTTTCTGATCCCGGCTTCACTCAGCGAGGACGAGCAAAAATGGCTAGCGAAAACATAGACATCGCCATTGTCGGCGGCGGCGTGTCCGGCGTGTACAGCGCCTGGCGGCTGCAACAGCATTATCCCCAGAGCAAGATCGCGGTGTTCGAGGCCAGCGATCACATCGGCGGCCGCTTGCTGTCGGTGCGGCCGCCGGACATTCCCGACATGGTGGCGGAACTGGGCGGCATGCGCATCCTGCCGGAGGTGCAGCCGCTGATTTACGACTTGATCCAGGAATTGAATGCGCTGCTGCCGGCGCCGGAACAGATCGAGCTCTACCGCTTCCCGGTGGACGAGCCGCAAAACATCGCCTATCTGCGCGGGGTTTACCTGCGTTTGCAAGACTTCACCACCGAGCCGGACAAAGTGCCGTACCGGCTCAACTTTCTGGATCGAGGCCAAACCGGCGGCAGCGTCATCATCGACGCCATCGAGCAAATCGTGCCCGGCATCACCAATAAATCGCTGACCGAGGAAGAGCGTCGTCTGATGGCGCAGAGCGCCAGCTTCGGCGGCGTGCCGCTGTACCAGCAGGGTTTTTGGAACGTGTTGTTCCGCGTGATCACCGGCGAAGCCTATCAATACGCCGAAGACACCGGCGGTTACGACACCACGCTGTGCAACTGGAACGCCGCCGACGCCATCCCGTGGTTTCTGTCCGACTTCGGCGTATCGGCGCAATACATGGGGTTTTGCAACGGCTTTCAGCAAGTGCCGCTGGTGTTGGCCCAGCTGTTTGAACAAGCCGGCGGCGAGGTGCGCCTGGAAGCGCCGGTCAGCGGCGTGACGCGCAGCGAGCAGGGCTTTCAGTTTCAGACGCCGGGCGGTACCGTGTCCGCCAAGACCCTGATCCTGGCGATGCCGCGCCGCGCGTTGGAACTGCTGTCCGCCACCAGCCCCTGGCTGCAGGAGTCCGCGCGCTTCCAGCAATTGACCGCCAGCGTCACCCCGCGGCCGCTGTTCAAGCTGTTCACCACCTACAACAGCCCCTGGTGGCTCAATACCGGCTACAGCAAGGCCGACGGCGAATACGTGCCGGTCAAGTCCGGCCGTTCCGTCACCGATTTGCCGGTGCGCCAGACCTATTACTGGCCGCGCAGCAACGGCCAGCCCGCTTTGCACGGCCACGCCATGTTGCTGGCCAGCTACGACGACGGCGACAACACCGGCTTTTGGGACGGCTTGCGCGGCCGCCGTCACAGCGCCTGGAAGAAGGGCCTGGAGGTGGCGGAGCTGGCCGATCCCTTCATCGGCGCGGACGACCATGTGCGCGCCAATGAACTGAGCTGGCACCGCTACAAGGCTCCGCGCATGATGACCGAAGAAGTCACCCGCCAACTGACGGTGATGCACAGCCTGTCCTACACGCCCAAAGTGCGCAACGCCGCCTTCCGCGACTGGGGCGACGATCCGTTCGGCGGCGGCTGGAACAGCTGGAACATCGGGGTGAAAAGCTGGGAAGTGAAACGGCAGATCATCCAGCCGCTGGACGGCCAGCCGCTGTATGTGTGCGGCGAGGCCTATTCCGACGCCCAAGGTTGGGTGGAGGGCGCTTTGCAGACCGCGGACATGATGTTGGCCAAGCTGGTGTGAGTGGGTAGCGAGGAGAGGATTCCACCGACCGCTCGCGAGTGTGGTCGGTCGGTGGAATGGCGTTTGCGGATCGCTATTGCGGAGCGCCCATCGCTCTGAATTCGCGGATGGTCAGCAGATTGCCATAGAACGGGGGATCCGCAATCAGGCGCAAATAGCGGGCATGCGTGGGCGGGATGGTGTGCGTGGTTTGGCCGGCGGCGTTATTGGAGGCCGTGACGACCGTGGACCAGACAATATTGTCCATGCTGGTTTGGATTCGATAAGCCTGGGTATTGTAAGGATTCTTGATGTCGGGAAAGACAGAGTAATGTCCCAGCTCGAAATAGCTCAAGCGATACGTTCCCTGCAAATCCACGTTCAGGGTTTGCGCGGTGTTATCAGTCACTGCGCGGCTCCAGCCGCCGGTCTGCACATTTCCATCCACCGCTAATTCTGGAGCGCCGCCGCCCCATGGGCTGGCGGAGGCGGCAACCGGCTTGTTCAGCGTCGCATTGACGAGTTTGGGGCCTGCCGGACACATGCCTTGCGCCTGCATGGCGGCCAACCATTTGCCGGCGATCTTGACCTTGCCGGCCACGGTAGGGTGCACTCCGTCATCCGTATCCACCTCCGGGTTAAAGCCCTCCGATTGATTCACCACGATCACCGGTGACAGCGGCGTGCTTTTTTGCGCCGCCAAACCCGGGATTAGTGTATTGAGCTGCTTGATGACAGGATCGAAGTACAGCGTGGTGCCGATCAACTGCGCCATAAAAATTTTGACCGCCGGGTTCTGGCCCCGGATCTTATCGATGAGATTGCCCAAACTCGCCAGCGTGTCTTTCGCCGGCCTGCCGCCCGCCCAGCTATCGTTGGTGCCCAAGTGCATCAGTACCACGTCCGGTTTGGCATCCGACATCCAGTGATTGATGTAAAACTGGTCGATCTGCATGGCCTGGAAGCCCCAGGCAGCGGCATGGCGGGAGGGAAAGGGCTGCAGCGCATCGGGTTGCAAGGTGCTGCCGGCGCCGACCAAGGACACGTCGCAGCCTAGCTCTCGGGTTTGTGTCCCCAGCGCCAGACGGTAGTTGTCGAGAGGAAAGCCGGCGGTAATCGAGTCGCCCAGCGTCATGACGCGGATAGGCGCGGCTTGGGCGGCGGTAGCAGCAAGGCCGAACAGTAACAGGATAGGCAATCGCTTGAATGTGCTTTGCCTGCAGAGGAGGGGGCGAAACATATTGAACTCCCTAGTCTTGAGTGGTGGATGCGTTGTTTCCCCAATTTGGCGTGATGGTCCCATCCGTTTTGCTAAGGCGTGACCCTACTTCATCGGTATGATTTTTAATATATTAATTAAGAGCCATTTCAACCAGGATCATGTCGCGCTGCGCCGACCGCCGTACGGATGCGGAGGCCCGAGTCTATGAGCAATGAAAATATGTGGCAATGCGGCGTGGTTGCTTGACGGCATCAAGTCGGTAAAGAATGAGTTTGAGGCGGGGGCGGGGTGGGATGGAAGCTCCATCAATCAAAGTCTTTTTTAGGTAATTTAACGTACAGATATATTAAAAACGCATGAATATAGTTAAAGCGCTGACGAAAACCGTCGGCGCTTTTTCATTCCAGTGATACGCAGGCAGGCTGGATGACGAGGCGGATGGGCGAGGCATTTGGGTGGGTGCGGAGATTCCCCGGGGGCGCGGCGGCCGCTTAGCGGCTCAGCGGCGAAGGCCCCTTGCCGGCGTGAAGCCGATCGGGAGCGCGAACCGCATATTGCCTCCAGTCGCAAAACGCGCCGCCGGTATCCGCTCCACCCAGACGACGGCGCAGCCAAGCACGCCTCGGTCACAGTGCTTAAGCCAGGAGGACATCATGGCCCAACCGGAAGTGAACAAACTGCTGATGCGCGCGGTGAGCGATAACGATTTCCGCGCCAAGTTCTTGTCGGACCCCATCGCCGCGGCGAAGGACGCCGGCGCTAACAGCGCGACGGTCGCCGAATTGAAAAAGATCGACGTCGCGCGTCTGCGCGCCCAGTTCGATCACCTGACCCGGGTGTCAGGCGATTTGCTGGCCGGCTCGGTGGTGGCGGCCGGGCATAGCCGCGACTGGAGCGACCGCAGCAATATCCACGACAACGACGGCCATATCCACGACAAGGCGGCCAGCGTATTTTCCCCGGGCGATCTGGTCACCAATCCGGCGGTGTCCACCACGCTGAATCCGGCGGCGGTGCGCGACGCGCTCAAGGACCCGCTGGTGCTTAAGGAAATCGAAAACAACCCCCAGATCAAGGCGGCTTTGAAGCGCGGCGTCAAATAGCCGCGCGGCGGAGCGGACCCCGGCGCGGCTGCCGCGCCGGGACGGATTTTCTGGCGGCCCGCTTGCGGGCTTCTTGGTGGGGCGACGGCGATGATCATCCGGCTGACGGCTTCCTGCAACAACAAATGTTTCTTCTGCATCGTGGACGACGAGATCGCCCAGCGCGCTTTTCGGCCGCTGGAGGAGATTGCGGCCGAGCTTGACCAGGCGGCGCCGGACGAGGAAGTGGACATCTTCGGCGGCGAGCCCACCATAGACCCGGTGTTCTGGGAGGTGCTGCGCGAAGCCTTGAAAACCGGTCGCCGCGTCAGCCTGGCTTCCAATGTACGGCTGTTCTCCCACCGCCCGTCGGCGGAGCGGCTGGCGGCCATGGCCGACGGCCGGCTGGAAGTGCGCACCAGCCTGATGGGCCACAACGCCGACCTGCACGACAAGCTCAACGGCGTGCGCGAAGGCGCGTTCCGGCAAACCCTGCAGGGCATCCGCCACCTCAGCGAGCTGGGTTTCGACATCCAGACCAATATCGTGATCCTGGCGGAAAACGTCGAACACCTGCTGGCCACCGGCGTGACCGCGGTGGAGGCCGGTTCGTCGCGGCTCAAGTTCAGCGGCACCGTGCGCACCGGCAAATTCATCGACTCCATCGCCGACCCGGCGCTGGTGCGCGAAAGGCTGCGCGCCATCGTGCCGCTGTTCCGCGCGCTGGGCGTGCCGGTGACGCTGGAGAAACTGGCGCCTTGCCTGATACCGGATTTTCTCGACCTGCTGATCCGGGATTCAGATCCGGCGGTGGACACCCATCCCTGGTACGAGAAAACCCTCGCCTGCCGCGGCTGCCGGCTGGCCGACGCCTGTCCGGGCGCCGAGCGCGGCGCGCTGATCCGCCACGGCCAGGATTGGGTGCGGCCGCTGGCCGAAATCCCGGCGGAGCTGATAGACGAGGTGCGCGTCGCCGCGCTGGAGCGTTATCAGCCGCGGCGCGACAAGCCCTTTCTGCGCGTGCTGTTCGATCATCAGGACCTGTCCTCGCTGGGCCTCATCGCCAGCTTCTCGCGCCAGCATCCGCAACTTTATCTGATCGCCTGAATCCGCCACTCGTTTGCGAGGCCCGTCATGAACCACGTAGTCACCCCGATTCGCCCGATTGAAGGGCCGGCGCCGCGCGCCGCCGCGGCCGCGCCCGCCCAGCCGGACCGGGCCGGCATGGAGGAGATTTTCGCCGACTTCCGGCTGCGCGACCGCTGGAAGCCCAATTACCGCGCCCGGGACGTGGGCGACGGCGTCTTCCTGTCCAGCGACCAGGGCAGCTGGGCGCTGCTGAGCCGGGACGAATACCGCGCGCTGCGCAGCATCGCCCTGCCCAGGGCCTTGCACGATCTGCTGGAGGAGCGCGGTCTGATCCTCACCGCGCGCAACGCCGACAGCGTGATGCGCGCCTATGAAGACTGGTCCGCCAACTACTTTCCCGGCACCGCGCTGCACATCATCGGCATGACGCGGCGCTGCAATCTGCGCTGCGCCTACTGCCACGCGGCCGTGGTGCGGGACAGCTCGGACCCGGCCCGCTACGACCTGGACGAAGCCACCGCGCGCGCCATCGTCGACTTCGCCTACCAATCGCCGTCCTCGCGCATCCATTTCGAATTCCAGGGCGGCGAAGCCACGCTCAACTTCGGCGCGGTGCGCTATCTGCACGCCTACGCCATGATCAAGAACCTGGCGCACAAGCGCGCCTTGTCCTTCTCCATCGTCAGCAACGGCGTGGAACTGCCGGACGAGGTGCTGGACTACCTGGCGGCCAGCCGCATCAACATCACCACCTCCATCGAGTTCGACGCCGCGGAGCATCCGTCGCTGCGCGTGGACTGGGACGGCCGCTGCCATTGGGACGACATCCGCCGCAACCGCGCCCGCATGCGCGAACGCGGCCTGGACGTGCCCTCGCTGATCGTGGTGGGGCGCAACAATTTGCACAAGCTGCGCGACTACGTCGACTTCGCGGTGGCGGAAGGGCAGTCCTCCATTTTCTTCTCCCCGGTGCAGAAAATGGGTTTCGCCAAAGGCAAGTGGGACAACGTGGGCATGGACATGGACGAGTTCTTCAACGCCTGGCGCGACGCGCTGGACTACATCTTTTCGCTGTGGGACCAGGGCATTCTGCTGGAAGAACGCTATTTCTCGCTGGCGCTGGAAAAGCTGTTCAACAACCGCGACGTCAAATACGTGGACTTCCGCAACCCCAGCGGCATGGTCTTGGGCAATCTGGCCTACGATCATCTGGGCAATGTCTACGGCTGCGACGAAGGCCGCGGCCACGCCGATTTCCGCATCGGCAATGTGCACACCGACAGCTACGCCGCCGCGGTCACCTCCGACAAGGCGCGCCAGCTGGTGTCCTACTCGCTGCGCGAACACGACGCCTGCCAGGTGTGCGCCTACCGGCCTTATTGCGGCGTGTCCCCCATCGTCAGCAAGGGCGAAACCCATTCGCTGGATCCGCAGCCCTTGACCAGCTCCTGCTGTCAGCGCACCCGGCACCTGTTCGACTTCGTGGTGAAGCTGATGCGAGAGCGGCCGCAGCGCGTCGACCAGGCGCTGACCATCATCCGGATGAGCACCCAATGAGCGCCGCCCGAGACCTCCTCGCCGGCGAGTTGCTGGCCGGCGGCGAAGGCGCGCGCATCGCGGTGGAGGCGCTGGCGGTGCTGGCCGGCCTCAAGCCGCTGGCGCGCTTCACCGCCGGCCGCGACAGCGCCGCGCGGCTGTGCGCGCTGCTGGACGCCTGCGGCCTGCGCCACGGTCAATACGTGCCGCCGCCGGACGACTGGGGCTATCGCCACGCCACCGCGGCGGAGCGCGCCGCCTTCAGCCGCAGCGACGTCCGCGTTTATTACGCGCTGGACGCGGACGCTTTGGAACAAGGTTTGGACGCCCAGCGGAGGCAAGACAACGTGGCCTTGGGGCGGGCGCTGGGCTACCCGGCCTGCTGCATCGCCGCCAACGAATACTTCGGCGCCGCGCCGATGACCGATCTGCTGCGCGTGGCGCGCACTCCAGGCCGGCGCGACTGGCGGCTCAATGTTTTCCTCACCGAGATGGAAGTGGGGCGCGGTTCGCCGTATTACCTGATTTCCCACTTTCCCTGCCATCTGGGCTGCCGCGCCAGCATAGCCTACGCCGCGGCGCTGCTGGACGCGTTGCGCGAAACCGTTCCGGCCTTCGCCGCGCAACTGGAGCGACTGCTGCCGCTGCCCTTGCTGCTGCGCGACGAGGAAGCGCCGCCGGAGGCGCGGCGTTACGGTAATTTCGGCGCGCAACTCTACGGCGGCGGCGTGGGCGACGCGGTGTTCTACCAGGGATGGCGGCCGCTGCGCTCCAGCGATCGCCTGCCGGAGGCCCGGCTGGACCAGGGCGATTGCATTGAATGGCAACAGGAGGACTTATGCGTGCTCAACGCGCGGGACGGGCGCGAAGTGGCGAGGCTGCCCACGGAGCGCTGGCATTTGGTGGCCTTTCAATAAGAACGGCGGCGGCCGCTTCGCCGGAGGGCTTGCGCGCCATCTTGCCGCAACTGACTCAGGCGGCGCGGGTGGACCTGGCGTTGACCCTGGCCGGCGCCAAGCCCCTGGCGCGGGTGTCCTGCGCTTACCGCGACGCGGCGCGCGTGATCGACGCGCTGCGGCGGCTGGGCTTGCACGCCCGCCGCTGGGAACGGGCGCTGCGGCCGGCGGTGGCGGATGCCGACGACTACGTGGTGTCCGCCGTGGCCAGCGACGAGGCTGCCGCGCCGGACGCGCGCGCCTTCGTCTTCGCCGCCCGCGACGGTGAATTGGCGGAACTGGCGGCGCGCTTCACCGACAACGACATTATCGCCGGCAGGCTGTTGGGTTACCCGGACTGCTGCGTGCAAGCCTATCTGGCGCATCGCGAGCATCACCACGCGCGCCTGGAGCCGGTCTTTGCCGGGGACGGCGGCGCGCTGCCCTACTGGACCAACACCATGCTGGACGTGTTCGGCTGGCATCTGCTCAGCCACTTTCCCTGCCGTGCCGACTGCGAGGCCAGCCGAGCCCAGGCGATGCGCCATTGGGAAGCGCTGTGCCGCGTCGACCCCGGCTTCGGCCTGGCCGCGGTGCGCCATCTGCGCAGCCTGGTGCTGCGTCACCCGCGCTTGGGGCTGGTCTACGGTCAGCCGATGGCGGACGGCGGCTTGCTGCTGCTGGGCGGCTCCGCCGCCTTCCGCGCGGAGCTGGGCGATGTCGAGCGGGTGAGCTATCAGGCCGGCCGGCTCAGCCGTGGCGGCCGCGCCGTGAGCGGCCTGGAAGCTTTCGACTTCACCGCGGGCAGCGACGATGTCCACCCCATTTGACGACCTCGTCGCCAGCGCCGCCTGCCCAGGCGATCCGGACGGGCTGGCGCTGTTGGAAAGCTGCGCGGCCCAGGCCTGGCGGCAAAGCCTGCGCGTTTTCCTTGAGCGCGCCGCGCCGGGCATCGCCTTGCCGGCGGGCGCGGAGCGGGTGTTGCGGGACATGGCCGAGGCGGAGCCGGACTTCGAACGGTTGTGGCACCCGTCGCTGGGCGCGCTGGTTCAGGCGGGACGCCAGCCGCGCGCCGGTTTCCTGCTGGCCTGCGCGCTGGAGATCGCCTGGCACGCGCATCAGAGCGGCGTCGCGGGAGAATGGCGCGCGCATTGGAACCCGCCGCGCACCCTTGTGCTGCCGGACCGGATCGTCGACGTCCGCGCGCTTCGCGTCGTCGCGGACGGGCGGCGGCTGAGCCTGAGCGCCGCCGACGCGGACGGCGCGCGGCTGGCTTTGAGTATTGAGTCGCGGTCCTGGGGCGGAGCGGATAGAAGCCCGACGCTTGCCGCCTATCCGGCGCGCACCCCGGACGACCGCCGACAGCCCGCTGGTGAGCCGGACGCGGCGGCCGCGCAGGCGCTGGCCGCCGGGCTGGCCTTGCTCGATCAGGGCGCGCCGGTCTACGGCCCCTGGGTGCGCCGTCTGGCGCGCCTGGTTCGGCCGCTGCGGCGAAGCGGAGGTCAGGTGTCCAGCTGGAGCAGCCTGCACTATCCGGGGCTGGTGTCGATGACGCTGTTCGCCTCGCCGTTGGATATGGCGGAAACCTTGGTTCATGAAGCTAGCCACCAGCACTTTCACTTGGCGGACCGGCTGTTTCCTCTGGTCGAGCGCGGCGTCGAAGAATGGCTGTATTCCCCGGTCAAGCGCTGCCGGCGTCCGGCCGTCATGGTGCTTTTGGCCTATCACGCCTTCGGCAACGTGGCGTTGTTTTTCGACGCCTTGCGGCGCAATGGCCGGCTGGCGGAAGCCGATTGGCGTCATCACATGGCGGATTTGCAAGACTGGCTGCCGCGGATGGCCGCCGAGCTGGAGCGGGCGCACAGCCTGAGCCCGGCCGGGCGGCGCTTCCTGTGCGCCCTGCAGCGACGATTGCAGACGTTGACGGTGCCGGAGGAGAACTTGAGCGAGGAGATTGCGCGATGACCCCTGAAATCGCACGCGCCTATTCCAACCCTTTCGAAGCCTTCGACGAAGACTGGCACGCCGGCTGGACGCGGCAACTGCGCGGCCGGCAATTGAACGTCTTTCTTGAGCATTGGCGGCCCTTGTTGCAGCGCCACGCGCCCGGCGTCGCGCCGGCTCTATCCGAGATGGCCGCCGCCATGTCAAGTGCGGACGGAGCCGACGCAGCCGAGGCCGCGCGGCTAACCGAACTGGCGGCGCACCCGTTTTGCAATCTGCAAGCGCTACGCGACGAGGAGGCCCGCCAGCCGGACCTGCTGTTGTCACGTGCGCTGCAATGCGCATTGCATTGGAGCGCGCACCGGCCCGGACGCGAATTCCACCTGCGGCTGTCCCGGTCGCTGACGCTGGGCTTCGCCGGTTACGCGTTGCCGGCCGCCGTGGCCTACCGCGTCAGCGGCGACGCGAAACGGCTGGAAATCCTGCTGGACACGGCCGCGCACACGCAACGCGGCTGCGTTTTCGAGCGCGCGGGCGAGGGCTGGCGCAGCGTGATGGGGCCGGCGCGCAAACTGCCGGCCGTCGCCTTGGGCGAAACGGGGCCGGAGATCGTGCTGAGGCCGCTGCCGCGCTGCCTGCTGAGCCCGGATCCGGACGTCGTTCCGCCCGGGCCCGGTTGCGCGGCTTCCCTGGGCCGGGCTGTGGCGCTGATCGCCCGTCATTCCCCGGCTTATCACCGTTGGATCGCCCGCTTGTTGCGCGTGGTGTCCCCGCTGCGGCTGGAGCCGGGCAAGTTCAACAGCGAAACCTATTCCATGCTCAACGGTGCGCTGTACATGACCATTCACCCGGACCCCTTGCGTTGCGCTGAAACCCTGGTTCACGAAGTCAGCCACGATTATCTGCACCAGCTCGCCGCGATGGGGCCGCTAAGCGACTCCTCGCTGGACGAAACCTTTTATTCCCCGGCGCGCGGCGAGCAAAGGCCGACGCTGGGCATCCTCAAGGCCCACCACGCCTTCGTCAACGTGCTGATCTTCTATTACCGGCTGATCATGGCCGGCGTCGCGGTGCATAGCGAGCTGGCGCGCAATGTATCGGAATTGGAAGACTGGCGCGCCCAGATGGAGGATTCGCTGGACCGGGCGCGCGCGTTGACCGCGCTGGGGCAGGCGCTATGGCGACCGCTGGCGCTGCGGGCGGACCAGTTCCGCGCGCTGGCCGGCCGCGACGCCGCGGCTCATTGCGAATAGGGGCGAACCATGTTGGAAAACGTCTTGTTCTTTGAGCAACCGTACCGCCACTTCCTCTGCTTCGACACCTTCGACGAGACGGTGGCGGCACAAGCGGGCGCGGTGCTCAGCGGCCCGCTGCCTTGGGAGGAACGGGTGGGGGATTTCTTCGTCACCTATCGGCTGGATCTGCGCCGGCTCTATATGTTGCGGCCGGACGCGCCGGCCTTCGTGCGGGACGATTTCCTGGAGGATTTGCGCGATCAGATGCAAATCCTGTTCGAGGTGCCGTTGTCGGCGGAAGACATCCAGGTGCTGGGCCACCGCATGGTGCCGGGGCAACGCATAGGCGTGCACAATGACAACCCCGGTCTGGGTTACGAAGGCTACCGCGTGGTGGTGCAATTCACCCGCGACCACAGCCCGGAAGACGGCGGCTTGCTGAATATCCACGCCGGCGACGAGCCGGAGGCCGTTTATCAGAGCATCCGTCCCTATCCCAATATGGCCTTCGGTTTTGAGATGAGCGCGCACTCCTACCACTCGGTGTCGCTGTTGACACGACGGCCGCGCGACGCGCTGATTTTCAACTTCTGGCACCAGGGCAATACCCCGGCGGTGGAGCGCAGCGTGCGGCAAACCCTGGCACCCCTGTTTCCGGACGCCGCGCTCTCCGCGTCGGACCCCGGCGAGCGCGGTTTGCACCGGGATGGAGAGGTGTCGGCGACGCCAAACTGGCCGGCGCCGCGCGCGGCGCAAGCGCTGTTGGCGGAGTGGGGCATGGGCGGCGCGGCGCAAGCGGCCGGCTTGCTGTTGGCCGCCGCCCGTTCCTGCGCGCCGGAGCCCGTTCGCGCGCCGGAGGTGAGCGCGGCCATGGCGCGGCTGGGCTTCGCGCCCGGCGCGCCGCTGCCGGCCAGCGAGGCTATTCACGCCGCAGCCCAGGTCAATGTAGGCTTGAGCACCGATCCAGACACCCTGCGCGCCGCGCTGGTGCTGGCGGTGTGGGTGGCCAGCGCGCCCAGCCGCATGTTCACGCACGAGCACTGGCGGCGCTGCGCCGCCCAAGTCCGCCCTTGGGCGCACCGTTTGCCGATGCGCGCGATGCACCTGGCCGAAACGCTGTTCCCGGAGTGGCCGCGGGAGGGCTAGGGCTAGGGCGGCCGGCGTCCGCTCAAGCTTTGCCGGCGGCGATCCGGAGCGGGGTCATGGCGACGGACACAGAAGCCAGCAGGCGCTCGCGCGGCACGCCGTCGCGCGCCTGCACCGAGATGCCGTGCAATTGCGCGGCGTAGAAATCGCCCAGGGCGTCTACATCCGTATCCGGCCCCAGCTGGCCGTCGCTGACGCCGCGCCGCAGCCGGTCTATCACCGATTGCGTGCGCGCCTGGCGCTGCGCGCGCAGCCATTCCAGCACCCCGTCGTTCTGCTCCGAGCAATTGGTGGCCGCCGACACCACCATGCAGCCGTGCGGCAGATCATCCCGGGTGTAGAGCGCCACGGCGTCGGCCAGCATCCGCTGGATGGCGGCCACCACGTCGTCCTCCTGGCTCAGGGCCTGATCGGCGAAGCCGCCGTCCCCGGCGGCGTAGAGCGCCACTGCCTCGCGGAACAATTCCTCCTTGCTGCCGAAGGCCGCGTAGATCCGGGCCGAGGCGATGCCCAGCGCCGCCACCAGATCGGACATCGACGTGCCCTCGTAGCCGCGCCGCCAAAAGGCCAGCATCGCCTGTTGCAATGCTTGGTCCCGGTCAAACTCCCTGGGCCTGCCCGCCATCTTTTCGCCTCGCTCGAATCATGTTGGACGGAATTTTATCGCGCTCCGCCGTTGACGTGTAGCCTGGCCGGCGTCTATTATTTGTCGATCGACAAACAATTGACGGTGACACATGAAAACACTCAAGGGACCCAGCCTGCATCTGGCTCAATTCGGCGCGGACCACGCCCCCTTCAACAGCCTGGACGGCATCGCCGGCTGGGCGGCGCGCACCGGCTTCAAGGCCTTGCAGGTTCCGGCCTGGGACAGCCGCTTCATCGACGTGGAGCTGGCCGCCGCCAGCCAGGACTATTGCGATGAAATCCAGGGCACGCTGGCCGCGCACGGCCTGCGGATCAGCGAACTGACCACGCACATCTTCGGGCAACTGGTGGCTGTGCACCCGGCTTACGACGCGATGTGCGACAACTTCGCGCCGCCGAACCTGCGCGGCAAGCCGGCGGAGCGCACCGCTTGGGCGTTGGAGCGCCTGCGGATGGCGGCCCAGGCCTCGCGGCGGCTGGGGCTGAGCGAGATGGGCACGTTTTCCGGCTCCTTCGTCTGGCCGTATCTGTTCCCGTTTCCGCAACGGCCGGAAGGACTGATCGAAACCGCCTTCGAAGAACTGGCGCGGCGCTGGCTGCCCATCCTCGACGCCTGCGACGAACACGGCGTCAACCTGTGCTACGAAATCCACCCCAGCGAAGACCTGCACGACGGCGCCAGCTTCGAACGCTTCTACGAGCTGGTGGACCAACACGCGCGCTGCAAGATGCTGTTCGATCCCAGCCACCTGGTGCTGCAGCAACTGGATTACCTCGCCTACCTGGACATCTATCACGAACACATCCGCATGTTCCATGTGAAGGACGCCGAATTCCGGCCCAACGGCCGGCAAGGCATTTACGGCGGCTACAGCGGCTGGACAGAGCGCGCCGGGCGCTTCCGTTCGCTGGGCGACGGCCAGGTGGACTTCAAGGCGATCTTCTCCAAGCTGGCGCAGTACGACTACGAAGGCTGGGCCGCGCTGGAGTGGGAATGCTGCCTCAAGGACCAGGAAGACGGCGCGCGCGAGGGCGTGGACTTCATCAACCGCCACATCATCCACGTGACCGAACGCGTCTTCGACGACTTCGCCGGCGCGGCGGTCGATCAAGCGCAGATCCGCGCGATGCTGGGCATCGCCTGACTTCCATCCACTTTTCACTGCGAGACTACAGATGTCGGCACTTCCTCTTATTGATACCGAACCCGATTTCACTCATGACTATGTGCGGCTGGACGGCCAGCGCGTCCATGTGGTCACCGCCGGCGTGGGCCGCCCGGTGCTGCTGATCCCAGGCTGGCCGCAAACCTGGTTCGCCTGGCGCCACGTGATGCGCGCGCTGGCCGCCCGCGGTTTTCAGGCCATTGCCGTCGACCCGCCGGGCACCGGCTTGTCCAGCCGGCCGGACAGCGGCTACGACACCGGCGCCGTCGCCGCAGCCTTGCATCAGGTGATGCTGCGGCTCGGCCACGCCCGCTATCAGGTGGTGGGCCACGACGTGGGCATGTGGCTGGCCTACGCGCTGGCCAGCGACCACCCCGGCGTGGTCAGCCGGCTGGCGCTGACCGAGGCGGTGATCCCCGGCCTGGCGTCGGCGCCGTCTATCTTCGCGCCGCCGGAGGAGAACATCTTCCTGTGGCACTTCATGTTCAACCAGCTGACCGACTTGCCGGAAACGCTGATCGCCGGGCGCGAGCGCGCCTATCTGGACTTCATGTTCCAGCGCTGGTCGTGGCGGCGCGACCGGGTGGCGGCGGAGGTGTATATCGACGCCTACTCCTCGCCGGGGGGCCTGCGCGGCGGCTTCGCCTACTACCGGGCCATCCCGGAAACCATTCGTCAGAACCAGCGGCGCGCGCAAAGCAAGCTGACCATGCCGGTGCTCGCCATCGGCGCCGAGCACGCCACCGGCAAGGCCCCGCTGGACACCATGCGCGGCCAGGCCGACGACTTGCGCGGCGTGGTGATCCCGGACTGCGGCCACTTCATCATGGAGGAGGCGGCCGACGAGTTCATCGCCGAGCTGCTGCCCTTCCTGGAAAGCGAGGACTGAGCATGCCTTTGGACATCAAGATCCAGCAGTGGCTGGAGCAGGCGGCGGCGGGCGACGCCGCCGCGCCGGCGGACATGGCGCAGCTGCGCGCCGACACCGACGTCGGGCTGCGCCAACTGCACGGCCCGCTGGAACCCGTCGCGCGGGTGGAAGTGTTTCAGGCGACGGCGCGGGACGGCCATCCGCTGCGCATCGTCGGCTATTGGCCCGAGGCCAGCGAGGCGGCGCAGCCGGCGCTGCTGTTCGCCCACGGCGGCGGCTGGTGCCTGGGCTCGGCCGAGGTCTACGACAACCCCTGCCGCGCGCTGGCCAAGGCCACTGGCTGCGTGGTGCTGTCCGTCGATTACCGGCTGGCGCCGGAGCACCGTTATCCGGTGCCGCTGCACGATGTGTACGACGCCCTGTGCTGGGCGTTTGAACACGCGCAAGCGCTTGGCCTGGATCCCAAGCGGCTGGGCGTGGCCGGGGACAGCGCCGGCGGCAATCTGGTTGCTGCTGCCTGCCTGCTGGCGCGCGAGCACGGCGGCCCGTCCGTCGCCCATCAATTGCTGATCTATCCGGCCTTGAACCACAGGATGGACAGCGCCAGCTACCAGACCTACGGCGAGGGCTACTACCTGACGCGGGAGCTGATGCGCTTCTGCTACGCCACCTATCTGTCCGCCGAGGAAGAGGGGGAGTCGCCTCATGTCTCGCCGCTGCTGGCGGCCAGCCTGGACGGCCTGCCCGGCGCAACCATTCTGACGGCGGAGTTCGACCCGCTGCGCGGCGAAGCGGAGGACTACGGCGCGCGGCTGAGCCAGGCCGGGGTGGCGACGACGGTGCGCCAGCTGGACGGCATGGTCCACAGCTGCATCCACATGCTGGGCCTGACGCCGGCCGCCGGCGCGCTGTTCGACATCGCCGGCGCGAAGGTAAGGGCGGCGCTGGGCGTGGACGGGTGATTTCGTTCTGTGTACTGAGCACCAAGGAGCGCCAGGCGCTCCTTGGCGTCTATACTAGGCGATTGATGCGGTTCAATAAGCTGTGCAAAGTCTGCCGCACTTCGGAATGTCTGTTTAGAGCGGCCAACAACAATCAGTTCTACGTCTGAGGTGACGGGAGTCGAGGCACTGGGGTGCTCATAAACACTGTTCTAGGCAGATCTAATCTGACAAATCGTCTCGATATTGGTTAAGCACTTCTTGTTCTTGCGTGTTCATTTTATATTTCTTATCTAGCTTTTTAAATTTCCGTTTTGCCATGTCGCATGTCTTATTGGTCTGCTTAACGAGCTTCATCTGCTCAGAGGTCTTCTCTCCGCTCAATTCGCCAGATAGATGAACACAGGTTTCGGCGCTATCTACAAAGCTCTTCACATGAGGCTGCTGCGGGACAGCCTCCGATGCTATCGCTCTCCCTGCAATTAAGCATATAGCCAGAGATTTCCACGCCAGCGATCTCAGTGTTTTCATTTTCACCTTCCAGCAGTGGGTCCGTGTGGCTTATTCAAATTTTCCTGGCAGCCTAGTAAAGCTGCTCCGTGCTTACCTTGTAAGCTGCATTGAAAAGTTACAGCGATCTTGCATTTGATAAATCACTGTTTCTCCGTGATAGTCTGCACGGGATTTATATACTTCTTTCCCGCACGCCAATAACTTGTATCCAGCCCCGCTAGACGGTTTTCCGCTTCTTGAAACCAAGGTAAAGTTACCCCGATAGTCTCCACTGCCCACAACCTCTACAAAGCGCACGGCATTCACATTAATATCAAAAGGGGGCGATACAAATTGGCTTCTTCCTTGGCCATCCGTCCGTCCCTGCAAAGAAATCGCAGGTGCTTCGTCGCTGGACTTCGGGTCATGGACCTGAAGTAAATAAGGAGTATTCTTGAGCACTCTTCCCGTTTCCGGGCTATGTAGCACAAAATAGCAGCCTTTATTTGTGCCTTGCTCACCTTGTCCTGCTTTATCTGGTTGCGATGAATGACATTGATAAGTCGCTTTCATCGCGGCGCGAATCGCCTCAGGCTCAAGCGGCCTATTGACAGCGCAACCCGTCGCCATTAATACGGCAGGCAATAATCCAAAATAGGTAGCAATCTTAGAAATATTAATCATAGAGGAATGGTCCTTGCTAATTGCAATATCAAAAATTAATAAATTGCACTGTGGCCTCGCATAAAGCCAGAGACTATTTTTAGCGATGAATGTTGACGTGGACTGATCAATGTTGTTACCCGTTACGCCACTTAAATTTATTGAGCTACCGGACGAACTCGGATGGACTTAATCACGCTTTCATAGAGATGCTGCATTTGTGTTGCATTTAATGATGACTCCCCGGTAACACCGGCTACGCCTTCACCAGAGGTTAGCTGTATCGAGACTTTTGGATTGAGGGGGTTATCAAAACCACCCTGTGCCTCCCACATAAAACTATGTGCAACACCCATGCCGTTGTCAGAGGGGAACTCATTTAGAGATTCCTCACCTTGCATTCCATTTACCGTTCTAGCGCCCTTCCTGATTGCCTTTATCTTGCCAGGAAATCGCTCATCCAGTTTTGCTGCCTTTTGCCTTTCCAGCAAGGATGGCTCTGGCTTTGACAGTGTGAAGCTGTCTATGCTGAACCAAACATCCGGATTATTCTTCAAGGCGAAAGTGATTGAAGCCATCTCAAACTGTGGCGATTTTCCATCATTGGAGACAAAGCCATTTGCAATGCAAAAACCGGCCTCTTTCGGAATGTCTCGATCCGAGCGATAACGAATCCCTTGTAGGTAGGCCTCATACTCAGAAAGTGTTTCCTGGATGTTTTTTTTGTTTAATGCACGAACTGAGGAAAGTGCAGTGTATCCATTTCCTAAAAATTTATAGGCATCCAATGAATACATGAGTCGTCCAAATGGTTCTGACTTTGCTAACACCAATCTCTTGTCTGGTGAGTTTGAAAATCGAGTTTCCGCAAACTGATCTTCATATTTGTCATGCTCGTTTTTTAAGGTGATTTCTTTTTTTTCCGCCAGCTTAAGCATGGCTTCCCTACTGATTTTTTCGGTTTTTATTGATGCAGCAATATATTTATTTCCCTGTCCCTTGAGTTCTGCTTCATGCGGAATGTCAACTAAGTAACGACCAAAGCAGTAGGTTTTCATTTTGTCAAACATCTTATTCTCCGCAGCATAAAGGGTAGGACTGGCCATCAATAAGGTAAGCAATAAAGCAAGTCGATTCATCGTGGCAGTCCTTTAGTATGCCTTGGGCGGAGGGGCTTGTTGAACGATTTTGGCAATGCCATAGACTGTAGCTTGAATCGCATATTTGTTTTTGTAGCTCATTTGATGGTCGAACCCCGACATGCTAAATACTGCTTTGGGTGTCGGTTGCAACTGGGCCAGTACTTTACCAGAGTCTAGAGGAACCGTTCCATCTCCTCCCTGGTCACGCTCATTGCTTAGTTTGAATTTGACTTTTGGCGAGTCTTCATCTTGATAAAGTGGAACGGTGCTTTTTCCCGTCATGGTTCGCTGACTATCCTTTTGATAGATTAATGGCATGACATCGTCCCCTGGAATACTGCCTGAAGCCTGCCAATGAATATGGCCAAAAGTACGGAATTTTTTTTCGTCAATGCCATAGTAGCCGTAAGTTTGCGGGTGAGCATATAAATCTAGTGTATTATGAAACTTCCTCGCAAATTTCAATGCATCAGTATGCGCATCCAACGGGGTTGTTTTTGCTTCCTTAATACTTCCTGCCGGATCAATCAGTCCTGGGTCCAGCATCCCCCACCAACACTCATCCGTGGTCTTGCTGTAAATTTCCTCATAGGGATCAGCCTGCGGCAAGCTAAAAATCACATCGTTACCGCCTTTCTTAACAACTTTCAGCCAGCCCGGTGAGTAGTGCTTGGTCGGCAACAACTCCAACGGTCCAGGCGAACATGCCAGAGTCGGCGTAATGTCCCCGGCATTCCAACCAATGATGGCAGCCACGGCGGCGCCTTCAATATCTAAAAAGCCGCCCACCTCAGTCCCGGCGCGGAAACGGCGATAAACCACAGGCGCGCCTGCTACCGGCTGCACACCATGCACCACCCCCAATATCTTGTCAGGAGCCATCTGAGCCGCCCTACGTCCCACCAAGCCGCCCATGGAATGGGTGACCAAAATAACTTTGCCATCGCAATCGAAATAGTTGGTATTTTTGTAATGCTCAATAATTTTATCAATCTTCTCGATCAGGGATTGCGCGGACTCTTCATTGCTTTGTAGCCAGTTGTAACCATGCGCCCATACCGGATAGTAATAATCATCCAATCGCAGCACTTCGTCTTGGCTGAATCCTGGCGGGGTCAAATTCCAAGCCTTTACCGCCTCCGCTGCGGCCTTGGCGTAGTCCGGTTCCTTTTCAGAGCGAGGAGCAGTCTGCTTGCCGCCATTGAGATGGGCCAGTAGGCCAATTTCCGGCAGCAGAAAATTACCACGCTCCTCAGGATGACCCGGGCTGCTGTACTGGTCATTGAGGATGACTTCCAAGCGCTGCAAAATGAAGTGGTAACTGTCGGCATGCAATGCGCCCCAACCACGCCGCCTTGCCTCTTCGGCGCTGACCCAATGCAAATTATCCGGAACTTGGCAAGGGCCATCCGGGTTAACTTCGGTACTATTAGGGTCAAATAAAATTTGACGCTCCGCAGGCGATTGATTAGCTCCGTTAAGAGCCGCCCCTATCCCGCCTAGCTTCCCATTAGGCGGAGCCCATGCTTTTATTTGCTTCTTATCCCGTAACCGTAAATTCGTTCCCATAATCCCCGGCACAAAAATCACCGGAATAACGGTATGCGGCGGTTTTACGCATAAAGCACACTGCTTGAAACTGTCCGGGCTTTTGACGGATTCAAAATATGGGTTGCCTTTCTTGTCGAATTGCAAGGATACGCGGCGGGTTGCGGTGCTTAATACGTCGGCCATTATCCGTTCCGTTTCAGATGCATTTTCAGTTGATCAATGACCTTGCCGGTCAGCGTAGAGGTTGCGCCGCTGCCATCCGTGCTGCCTGAGCTTTCCAGCTTGTTCTGACCATTGCGGACTTCATGCTGTATCTGGGATTGCGCCTTGCCGGAGCGGCCTGCTATGCCAAACTGTTCATTCGTCTGAATGGCGCTTTGCGGCAGGTTGAGCATTTGCGGGCTGACACTGGCCGGTCCCGTCATGGCGTGGCTGGCGGCGTGCTGGGTATGCGTGGCCGATGTCTTCGTGGTGATCCCGCCCCCATACTCCGCGCCGGCATTCTGCGCGGTGATATTGACCTGAGGCCCTTCAATGCTGACAGCCTTCAAGCCCACCAGACGTAAGCGCTTGGCGGCGATAATTTCAATGTCGTCATCCTGCGCTTGGATGCGAATCGCGCCAGAGGCGGAGATGAGCTTCATGCCCAACTGCATCACGAAGATGGACAGAGACTGTCCCACGCGCATGCGCAGATGCTGGCCTATGCTCTGGTTGCTGTCCTTGGCGGCAATCAAGTCGTGCGTGCTGCCTGTTGCCATCGAGATGTTCGATTCGCTGGCCAGGGCAATGCCTTCCGGTGCGCCGAGGGCCAGAATGGCTTTGTGCCCACTCTTGGCTTCCTTGGCGGTATTGCTGCCACCTTCCCATTGTTTGACGTCTTGCGCCAGTTGCTCTTGCGGTTTGGTGTCGGTCTCATCCGCATGATGCACTTCCGCCTGCTTGGCGAGAGACTTCGCAATGGACAGCGCCATCTCCAACTGGCCGATCAACTCTTGTCGGTCCAGTTGATTGCCGCCAGCGCCTTCACGGGCATAGGCGCTGACCAGAACCCCTTGAGCAGCCCGGATCGCGCCTGACAAATCCGTTCGCAACTCGAAGCCGTTGCCGCGTGGCTCCGCTTTCCCGTCTTTGCGGGGATGCGTCAAAAAGCCCTGGTTCAACTGGGTCTTGCCTGGCTCACTGGAAAGCTTGGCGCGAACTTCGCCGGGGGTATCATCAAACAGCAGCTCACTGTAGCCGCCTCCTTGATGCTCTTTGGACTTGATGCCGGAGAGGGTCTTGTTCGCTGGCAAAGCCCCTGCGCCGCTAAAGTCCGGGGTGGCGTGGCTGCCGTTATAGAGCACGCCAACAACCACCGGGCGGTCAATGTCTCCTTCCAGAAAATCCACCAAGACTTCCTGACCGATGCGGGGAATGAACTGATGCCCCCAAGCCGCCCCAGCACTGGGCATCACCACTCGAATCCAACAAGAGGACTTGTCATCCATCGCCGCGCCGATGCCGGGATGTTCTTCAGCACGCTGCCAATGGAATTGCACCTTGATGCGTCCGAACTGATCCGTATGCACCTCTTCGCCGGCTGGCCCCACCACGGTAGCGGTCTGGCTGCCCAAACTCGTTGGCTTGGCATGCCGGGTATAGGCGTATGCCGGCGTCAGCGGAATGCCGCGCCGTTGAGCGGTAAAGGTGGTTTGGTAGGGCGCAGGTTCAGTTTGTTCTTTGCTTTGGGATAGATCAGGGATGGCGGTTTGAAGCAGCCGCTTCAGTCCTTGGGGAAGGTTGTTGTGAGCGATGAAGTTCTGTTTGGTCACCACGAATTCACGTTGCTCGCTGCTGTCCCCGTCATGGTTGGGATGGTTGTCCAGACGGAACCATTCGCCAGGCAGCAGCCCCCTGACCGCGCCACCGCCGCTGAACTGCTTGGCTTGTAAATCATGCGCCTGCTGCCGCAGCTGCGCGTAATGCCCAAATTGCTCCGCATCGCTCGCATAGTAAAGTGTCTGCGGCGCGTAATCCTGCAAGGTGGACTGTAAGGCCTTGCCGCTCTGCCCCTGATTGATTTGGCTTTCATCGCCCGTCATATTGCTGGTGACAGGCTGGTAATCGAAGCTCGCCAGAGCGACATTGCCGGATACGATTTGCCGGGAAGATTCCCACGCGGTTAAGCCATCCTCTTCTTCCGTCGCATCGCTACGGTGAAAGCGCAGACGCTCCATGCTGGCGGCGGGTAGCCCAAACGGATCATCAAACAGGATCAGCTGTACTTGCGGCAGCTTGTCTTTCTCAGAATGGGCAAACCGCCAGCCGTAACCCTCTTCATGCATCAAGCGCACGATAAAGTCATAGTCGCTCTCGCGGTACTGTAGGCAGTAGCTGCGCGGCGAAGCCGGACCCACTTGAATGTCCAAGGTTTGAACCCGTGCGAACTGGGCATTATTCGCCTGATGCTCCGCCAGAATCTGCTTAATGATGTCTGGCACGGTCAAGTCCTGGAACATGCGTGAAGTCCGCCGATAGCGCAGCAGCGAAAAAGGAGCTTCCACCGTCAAACCGTACTGAGCGAAACCGCCATCCGCCCCCAGCTGCTTCACCTCCGACACCACCCCGCAGCGTACAAGCTCTTCCCCGGAGGCGGCGGCAATGCCTATCTTTGCGGCCACGCCCAGCAGAGACTTCAATTCGATGGAGCCGTTGGGAGACAGGCAGGTCAATTGATAGCGATAGCTCTCTGAAACGCCTTCCTCGCCTTCCAGAGTCTGAGGCAACAGGGTTTCAGCCGCGATGCTGCCATCCCCGAGGGACAGTGTGAGCAGGCGATTGTCTTGCGTGAAGGCGCTGGAAAAACTGGCAAGCAGCTGGCTGATATCCATAGAAATTGAATGTCCGCAAAGAAAAACCACTTCCGTAAAGTGGCCTGATGATGTTGGTTCGCAATGGAGAGCGGCAACATTCTATTTGGATGGCTTGTGACGGTACAAGCGAGCTAGGTCAAGGTTTGGTGAGGCCCAGTTCTAAAGGACAGGTACGGCACGTTCGCGGTCTTGAAGAGAGCGCTCCAGGGCAAAGCACATATTGTCAGGCTGGGAAATACGAAGAGGCTTCATGCTCAAGGCAGGATATCGACAGTGGCAGTGATCTCGATGAAGTTGCTGGGCGGCGACCCATTACGACGTGGGAGCAGATGAGGGCAAGGCGACGCTGGCCAAGGCCGCCAAACACATCATGGAGACCATAGACGCGGAGGGCGCGCGCATCCGGCGCGACGGCATGGGCGCGGCCTTGGCGGGGATGTCGCGGGAAGGGGGGAGGAGGACTTCCTGATGTACTGAAAATAGAAGCTGGGTAAGGGGGAGCGGTGAGAGTGTCAGATCAAGTCTGAACTTCTATAGCTTAGGCATTTGCAATCGTATTGAATCCCCTCGGCTTTCGTCGGTGCTTTTACAAAGCTGGTATGAACCACAAACCGACCATTAACCCTGACTGCTAAGGCCGACCTGCTGCCGACCGGGTGAGGACTCCGGCAAATCGCCGGCCAAAGCAGCCAGTTGGTATCTTCAACCTTAAGAGCCGGTTTTGCATGGAAAGCAGACTTCACTCTGACTGAGAAAGCCAGGGCTATTCAGTGTTTACAATCGGCTTCTCTTAGTTACATTCGCTTGCGATTCGGCAGAGAAATGACTTGGGCCAGTTCTGTGCTGGTCTCTGCCCTAGAGGTTTGAGCAGGGCGGAAGACTGGGGAGTTAAGCTGGATAACAGTAGCCATCTCACCTGTCATGTAGCCCTCTGGTAAGGAACATAGTTGCTCAATGTCCGCCGCAGGTAGGCCGATTGTTTCGATTAGATAAGGCTTGGTGAAGCCACCTTGCTCCAGCAGCATCTTGATAGCGCGAGGCATCAAGCGCGGGGACTCTGGCTCCAAAACGTTGTCTAGTGGTTCCCCTTTGCGCCAACCACGCGCACTGTAGTTTTTCCAGAGGCGGGTCGTATAGGCTTCACCAATCAGGTTAAGGGTTGATGCGCGCATGATCATGGCTCCGATCGACACTTTCCAACGACGTTTTAGAACCTGTAGTGTATCCAGTGTTGGATGAGCCAGTTCCAGAGAAATGCTTTCCGCAGGCATCAGAAAGGCACTTGCGAATAAATGCGCTTGGCGTTCAAGTTCACTGTAGCGTTCTTCTTCGTCGGCCTTAGTTAAATGCCGATGCATAATCAGGTGGCCAAGCTCGTGAGATGCATCGAACCGACTACGTACAGAGCTCGCCTTGTCTGCAGCCAGAAACACGTAGGGGCGGTTTTCTGCATCAAACCAACGTGAAACACCATCCATTTTGATGTAACCCAGCGGCTCTCGGGTGGTAATTACTCCTGCGCTCTCCATTACCCGGATCACATCATCGATAGGCCCCATGCCCAAGCGCCAATGCTTGCGACATTGCGTGGCAATATCCTCGATCTCTTCATCAGTAAGAAGCAGGGCATCTTCACGAGACAACGATACTGGCAGGTTTACATCTGGCCAATCTATCCACTCCTGGATCGAGGCTGAAAGCTCATGAAGCCATTCAAGCCGGATGCTGGCGATGGCACGAGCAGTTTTGGTGAGGGAAGTATTGGAGCGGAAGAAGTACCCTGACTTACCAAAGTCAGGCATGGCCCGCAAGAACCAAGTGGCTGGCAACCCAAGTGCGGTTGCCACCTTTTCCAATGCGGCAGGCTCCGGAAATTGCTCACCTCGTTCCCATTTGGAAATAGATGGGCTGGATACCCCGGACAACTCAGATAATGCGGACTGAGTCATGCCACGGGCAGTCCGTGCCTGAATCAATCGACTACCTTGAAAACCTACTACACCTGTTCGCATTGCAAATTTCCTAATACAAGATACTTTTATTCGCCTCCGTCAAGCACAGCCAGTTGGCGCTTCAGCTTCGGCATCGGCTCGATGACTGTTGGCTCATCGTTGTGCAAGAGCGTGCGTAATTCTTCAAGAGGCACCCGCAAGAACATCCCTCTCAACGATGGAAACGGAATCTCAAACATAGCCTGGGAGAGGTTCAGTTCTCGCTGGTCAACGGCTATCGAAATCTGGACATACAGCTTCTCGTCAGCATCAATTTCCTTATAACTCGTGAACATGTCAGGGGTCATCGGGAAAAGTGCAGCATTTCGCTCTGATCGCTCCAATCGGTGCTTGGCCATGCTCCACCACCGCGACTGATCGTGTCGAGCGCCAATCACGAAGGAGTCGGTTTCAATTTCGGTAAAAACGTAGCCTGCGGGTTTTGAGTCGACAAGCCTAGCATCCATGCCACATTCCAGCGCTGTGCTTTCACAAACATCGGCAATGATGATGGGGATGCTTACCCCAAAGCCCTTGGTGCGCAGTCGGGGATTCTTGTAGTGCCCGCCGCCTGAGGCTTTGATCATGGACAGCTGTGCAATGGCATCATCAAGGATGCGATCCATAAACGGTTTGCCAACCTGAAAAGCCAAGTGGCGCTTAATAGCGTCGGCCAGACCGGCATGCATGGTAGTCAAAATAGCCATTTCCTTCTAGAGAAAAGTATGCGTAAACCAAAAAATTTGCTGTGGCGAGAGTAGCGCCAACCGGAATTATAGCCGTATTTTTTTCGTTAACAAGAAAATTTGCTGTAGTCATGTCATTAAATGGCAAAATACCCATGAGGGCTATCGTGCTTACATTGCTTGTTACTGAGTGGTCTCCGTTACTGGCTGCTTTCGAGGTGGGGGTAGCCATTTTGCCTCTGGATAACGGGGGGGCGGTTTTGGCCAACGCCCTGCTGCTGCTGATGGAAAGGCATATGCCTGCTTGTACTCCATAGAGGCCCCATTATCGGGGCGCTCCTTGCGATGTACCGGGCTACACCAGGCGGTTGATGCGGTTTAGGCCGTGGCTCAAGCGCTGCTGCACCGGCTCCAGCAGCGCCACCGCTTCATCGCTGCTGACCTGTACCGGTTCATCGTGGAGTTGCAGCAGGGTCAGGATGGCTTGCAAGCCGATATGGGCGGCGCGCAGTTCCATCAAGCCCTGCAGCAGACAGGCATCCATCTCCGCGCATTGTTGGCTTAGTTGCTGGCCCAGATGGGACAGCGCGGTTTGATCCGGCTGAGCGTCCAGTAAATGTTGGTTCAGCTGCTTCAATTGCTCCATCACGGGCATGGGGGCATCCATGTCATTCTCCTTCCAACTGCGCCAGCGTGGCTTCAATGCCGGCCGCCAATTTCAGAATATGGGTGTCGCGGCCATGCAGACCGCAGACGCTCAGGCCGATTTGGGGGGATAGGGGCAGGCTGACGGCGCAGCCGTCCAGCAGATTGACGACGGCGCTATTGCGCTGAACCAGGCGATTCAAGCGGGTGTAGGCGTCGTCGTCCTCCAACTGCGCCAGCGTGGGCGGCAGGATGGCCACGGTGGGCATGAGCCAGGCGTCGGCCATGGAGAGCCGATGCGCGGCGACGGTTTGCAGCGTGCGGCGTTGCTCAAGCAGGTCTTGATAATCCACGGCGCTTTGATTCCCGCCTTGCCGGATGAGCTGGGCGACGCGCGGGTCGTAGCGGTCGCTGTCCTTTCCTTCCAGCCGCGAGCGGTGCTTGCGCCAGGCTTCGGCCGCGATTTGCCCGCCCTGGGCGTTCATTTTTGTAATCTGCCTGAGTTCGGGAAAGTCGAAGCGAATGATGCGGGCGCCGGCTTTGGACAGGCGCGTCAGCGCCTTGTCGAAGGCTTGGGCCACCGCGGGGTCCAGTTGCTCCGCGAGATAGTCCTCTGTGACGTAGAGCCGGCATCTTTTGATGCCCGGCGCTTGGCCGCTGCGGGTGTGGGCGGGCATCCAGCCCTTGCTGAGCACGGCGTCCAGGACGGAGCAGCAGGAGGCCGAACGCGCCAGGATGCCGACGGAGTCCAGTGCGTAGGACAGGGATAGGCAGCCTTGCAGCGGCATCCGTTGTGACGTGGCCTTGAAACCGACCAGGCCGCAGAAGGCGGCGGGAATGCGCGCGGAGCCGCTGCTGTCGGACACCAGCGCGGCCGCGCTCATGCCCAGGGCCACGCTGACCGCCGCGCCGGAACTGGAGCCGCCGGCCACGCGCGCGGGATCGCTGGGGTTCAGCGGGGTGCCGTAGTGCGGGTTCAGGCCCAGGCTGGAGTAAGAAAACTCGCTCATATTGGCGCGCCCCAGCAGCACGGCTCTGGCTGCGCGTAGCGCTGCGACCACGGTCGCGTCTTGGCTGGCGGGCGGGTTGGATTTCAGCACCATGGAGCCGGCGCGTGTGATTTGGCCTTGTATGTCGAAGCCATCGTTGATGACGAGGGGAATGCCGGCCAGCGGGGAGGGGTAGAGCCTGGTGGCGTCAAGCTGGCGGGCAACGGCCAGGGCGGCTTTGGCGTTGACCTGGGTGAAGGCCGCGCCGCCGGTTTTTTGATGGCTGGCGATGGCGTCGAGCGCCTGAATGGTGAGCGTCACGCTGCTGGTGTTGCCCAGCAGCAAGTCCTTATGCAACTGCATCAAGCTGGGTTTCATGTTGTCTCCCATGCGGTGTGCTCGCTTTGGGCCGTGGCGTTGATGTGTTGCAGTTGGGCGGCGTAGTTGTCCAGCACTTCGACGGAGAGCCGCGCTAATAGGTGCTGGTGGGAGGCGGGGGCGGTGTGGGTTTGGATGGCGGCCAGGGTGGCGCGCAGTTGGGTGAGGCAGTTCAGGGCCAGCGCGCAAGCGTCCAGGGTTTGGGCTAGCAGGCGCAGTTGTTCCTGGCGGGCTGGGGGCGGTTTGGCAAAAGGCAGGAGGAAGTATAGGGGAGTCATTACGGTCTCCAAGTCAGCGTTGGAAACCTGTCCGGTGAGGCTTGGACAGGCGCGTGACAAGGTGGCAAGACCGGCGCACTCGATTAAGGACCGGCAACTCACAAGGAGTTCCCTGCCACGGCCTGTCCGAATGGGCACAGCGTGGCAGCAGACGTGCTTGTGCCAAAGCGGACACAAATGAGTCTGCAATCAAGTGCGTTTGGGCTTGCCAGCCCTGCGCGGCGTGATTGGGCGCTGCGCGAAGCCAAGGGTACTGAGGCGGGGGTGGGGCGTCAAGCTGATGGCGGGGTGGATTGTTTTGGTTGGGACTAATGGATTGGGGAACGACAGGGGGCTGGCTGTTCAAGGCCGGCGCGCGGGCGTCAATGGTTTGGGGCCGCAGGCGTAGTGCTTTCTTGCGGATCATCGGCGGCGGTTTGGCAAATGGAAGATAGAAGTATAGGGGAGTCATTGCGGTCTCCAAGTCAGCGTTGGAAACCTGTCCGGTGAGGCTTGGACAGGCGCGTGACAAGGTGGCAAGACCGGTACCTTAGATCAAAGACCGGCAACTCACAGGGAGTTCCCTGCCACGGCCCGCCCGAATGGGCACAGCGTGGCAGCAGACGTAGTTGTGCCAAAGCCGACGCAACGAGTCTGCAATCTAAGGTTTCTGGGCTTGCCAGCCCTGCGCGGCGTGATTGGGCGCTGCGCGAAGCCAAGGGTACTGAGGCGGGGGTGGGGCGTCAAGCGGGTGGCTGCGTGGATTGTTTTTGTTGGGACTAATGGATTGGGGAACGACAGGGGGCTGGCTGTTTAAGGCCGGCGCGCAGGCGTCAAATTTAGTGGGTTCTGTGGGATAAGTTCAGACTTGATCTGGCAGCCTTCCGTTTTGACGGCGCTATGTAACGTAACGAGTACATCGCATCTAAAAGGCAAGAAAATGCTAGATCGGAAGATGGGTTGTCTGCTTGACCCGCTTCAGTGGAATCTCGGTTTCCACATTACGCACACCTTCAATCTTCGTTAAGACTTCCATCTGGAAGCGTTGGTAGTCATCGAGGTCCCTCGCGATAACGCGCAGGAGATAATCATAGCTTCCGGCCATTAAATGACATTCAAGTACTTCGGGGGCGCCTTCGATTTCCCGGGCAAAGTGCTCTACTGTCGCCTTATTTTGGCGTTCCAAAGTCACGCGTACAAAAGCCGTAAACTTTAGATCTACAGCAACTGGGTTTACCTGCGCAATGTAACCCTCAATGACTCCAAGCTCTTCGAGGAGATGCACACGACGAAGACAGGGAGTTGGGGAGAGACCGACTTGCTGCGCAAGCTCGACATTTGTCTGATTCGAGCTTCGTTGCAGCGCACGAAGTATGCGCTTGTCTATAGAATCCAATTTTGTTGACATAATTTACTATGAAATGCGAGAAAAGTAGATTCAGACTCTAATAATTACACGGCAAGTAGTCAAGTTTGCACTCAATCTCCACGGAAAGATGGCCATACTTTTACAACATGGCGCGGCCACTACACATTGTAGTGAGCGCTCTACCCATACATCATTTCAGGAGAAATTTATGCAACACATATTTTGGATGCCGTTCATCGCAACTTCTCTACTCATCGTCCTGACCCCTGGTCAGGACATGGTCCTGGTCATGTCCCGAGCTCTATCTGGAGGAACCCGTACAGGCGTCATCACTGCTGCAGGGGTAAGCGTCGGCCTGATTGCGCATACTGCGCTTGCAACGCTAGGTTTAGGGGCGCTCCTCCAAGCATCGGAATGGCTTTTCACAAGCTTGAAAATGATCGGGGCTCTGTACCTTCTGTATCTTGGCATTTCACTGTTTCGCGCCTCAGGAAATCTGACGCTTGTGAGTAGTCGTAGTGCTCCCGAATCGGCACTTCGCACCTTCGCGCAGGGTGCTCTATCCAATGTGTCGAATCCAAAGATTGTGCTTTTCTACTTGGCCTTTCTACCGCAATTCGTCTCTGCAAACGCGACACATCCTATGCTTTCCATCTTTATGCTAGGCATAGCTTTTGCCTGCTTGACATTCATTGTCAAAGGCCCAGTGGCAGTATTCGCCGGTTTACTTTCGAACTGGTTCCGCCAAAATCCTCGTTGTCTGACATGGATGTATCGGACGAGTGGGATAGTAATGATTGGGCTTGGCCTGAAGCTCGCCTTTGAACAGCGGAGCTAAAGGCTTATTCATGCATGGAACGTGATTCGGATAATCCCGAGTCGAGTTGCTAGTGAACTGCTTGTGCTATTCAATCATCGCAGTGATTTTCACGATATCGCGTTCTATAATTAAAAGCTTTAAAACCGCTGTGAAGCTCCGCATAGACAAACTTGCATAACATGAGGAAAAACTAGGGCTGCTTCCACACCGGTCACCACTACACTGTGCGTAATTTTGGAAGAGATTGGAAATCAAATTGTTGAAAAGCGTCTTTTATGGTTTTGCCCTTTTTTCTTCAGTAGCCTGTGCCTCCAGTTGGGATTTCACATTTTTCAACCCCAGCGAGGGCGG
This sequence comes from Chromobacterium haemolyticum, assembly GCF_009936155.1. Taxonomy (NCBI): domain Bacteria; kingdom Pseudomonadati; phylum Pseudomonadota; class Betaproteobacteria; order Neisseriales; family Chromobacteriaceae; genus Chromobacterium; species Chromobacterium haemolyticum. The sequence goes on from NZ_AP019312.1 coordinate 1,493,193, forward strand.
GTTGTTGATCGATAGCGATAGCATTGCACAATCGTCTCACGGCACCATCAAATTCTGGACGCTGTACGCTCCAAAATTTGAAACGGACGCACCGATGGCTGATTATGCGTACAGTGAGTCACTGTACGAAGTCAATTGTCCCCAGCGCCTGATCAAGCTGAGTTTGACGTTGGCTTTCGATGTAAACGGCGAACCACACGAAACCGAGTTTGAGCATGCCAAGATGGAGGATATCCAGCCTGATACGCAGGAGGATTTTCTGTGGACCTATATCTGCAAGCCTGAAAAGCGACCAGACATGGCAGTGGCGATGCGGCAGGGTATTCATGGCTTCTTGCACGAACAGCGGCGCTACGCTAGTGAGCATCTCGTTCGTCAGCTGAAAAAGAATCCGTGATTGTAATGAGCTAGGCCAGAAATGGTCCTGAGTTGGCATAAGAACCTATTCAAAGTCTGTTGTGCTTTGAGAGATGTGGCACGGAGCTCAACTCTTGCATTAATGTTTCCATTCAGGTTGGCGTTTTTGGCGGCACGGGGACTTTTAAGAAAGTGTGATTCCTCAGTTCTGTGGAAGCGGTAGGTGTGATTGTGAGGATGGGAAGTCCATTTACGGGCTTCCCATTAAGCTGTGTAGATTGGACGGATTTACAGATTGTTGTGATGGGAGGCGCAATGAAAGGCATGGCGAGCCGTCACATCGTTCTCAAGCAGCCGGTCACCTTAATCGTTAGCGGCTACTCGCCTCTTTCATACCAGCCTTTGCTGGCGTTCACGATGCGAACGACCAGAAGCATGGCCGGCACTTCGATCAGCACGCCGACAACCGTGGCCAAAGCCGCTCCGGAATGAAAGCCGAACAAGCTAATGGCGGCGGCTACTGAGAGTTCGAAGAAGTTGGACGCGCCAATCAAGGCCGATGGGCAGGCCACGTTGTGTTTTTCTCCGACGAGCCGGTTGAGCCAGTAGGCCAGGGCGGAGTTGAAGAACACCTGGATCAGAATGGGCACCGCCAGCAGGGCAATGACCAGCGGCTGCTTCAATATCGCTTCGCCCTGAAAGGCGAACAGCAGGACCAAGGTGGCGAGCAGGGCGGCCATCGACCAGGGGCCGATCTTGCTCATGGCGGCATCGAAAGCGGCTTGGCCCTTGGCCAGCAGCGCCTTGCGCCAGAGCTGCGCCAGGATGACCGGAATCACGATGTAAAGCGCCACCGATACCAGCAGGGTATTCCAGGGCACGGTGATCGCGGAGATGCCGAGCAGCAGGCCGACGAGCGGAGCGAAAGCCACGACCATGATGCTGTCGTTCAAGGCGACCTGCGACAGGGTGAACAAGGGGTCGCCATGGGTCAGCCGGCTCCAGACGAAGACCATGGCGGTGCAGGGCGCGGCGGCCAGCAGGATCAGCCCGGCAATATAGCTGTCCAGTTGCTCCGCCGGGAGCATGGGGGCAAATAGATTGCGGATGAAGAACCAGCCTAGAAAAGCCATGGAGAATGGCTTGACCAGCCAGTTCACCACTAGGGTCACGCCGATGCCGCGAACATGCTGGCGCACTTCGTGCAGCGCGCCAAAATCGACTTTGACCAGCATGGGGATGATCATCACCCAAATCAGCAAGCCGACGGGCAGGTTGACCTGGGCGATTTCCAGTTTGCCAATGGCCTGGAACATCTGGGGAAGCAGGTGTCCCAGGGCGATTCCCGCGACGATGCAAAGAAAAACCCAGAGGGTCAGGTAGCGTTCGAACCGGTTCATCGGGGCCGGGTCGTCCCGGCGCAGGGCGGCGTTACAAGAGGTGGACAAAACAACTCTCCTTTTCCAAACGAGCGGACAGGCCTTTGCCTTCAGGGCAGCAGGGAGCCGATACGATCCAGTTCCGCTTTCAGGCGCGCGCGGTCTTGTTGCAGTTCGGCCAGCGGCAAGGCCAGGAAGGCTTCGATGCGGGCGCGCAGAATGTGGTAGGCCGACATGAACGCGGCGTCGATTTCCGCATCGGAGCCGGTAGCGTGGGCGGGGTCTTGCACGCCCCAGTGGGTGCGCAGCACCGGTCCCAGGTAGGCGGGGCAGGTCTCGCCGGCGGCGCTGGCGCAGACGGTGATTACGATGTCGGGCGTGGCCGGCAGATGGTCCCAGGATTTGCTGTGGCAGCCCTCGGCGGCAATGCCTTCACGGCTCAATAACGCCAGCGAGCGTGGATGCACTTGTCCGGTAGGTTGGCTGCCCGCGCTCATGGCCCGCCAACCCTCCGGGGCCAGATGATTGAAAACGGCTTCGCCCAAGATGGAGCGGCAGGCGTTTCCGGTGCATAGAAAAAGCACGTTCATGGGGTCTGCTTTCAGTTTTTGGGTAATGGGGATCGCACGGCTTCGGGGCAGCACGAGTCCGCAGGCATGTCGATGCATTGCTCCGGATGACCGGCGCAGCACTCTTCGGTCAGGTAGGCGATCAATTCCAGCATCAAGCTCAGATTGGCCCGATAGCGCTGGTAGCGGCCTTCCTGCTCCACCGAAACCAGGCCGGCATGGGTCATGCCCTTGAGGTGGAAGGACGCTTTGTTGGCGGGAAGCTTGAGCGTGCTGGCGATTTGGCCGGCCACCATGCCTTCCATCCCTTGTCTGACTAGCAACCGGTAAATGTCGAGACGGATGCCGGATGACAGGGATTCGAAGATTTGGGTCGCGGTTTTGTTTTCCATTTTTCAACTATACAAGAAATATTGAAATAATGCCTAGACTCATTAACATGCCCTGCGCTCTGTTCACTCTTGTGAGGCCATGCATACATTTTGCTATCTCAGCCGTTTTCGCCTTGTCTCTCCTTAGCTCGCAAGACTTTGAACAGGCTCTAAGGTCTCAAGACGCTAGGCGCTCCGCACTGGCCGTTTAGAGCGGCTAACAAAATCAGTTTCACGCATGAGGCAAGGCGCGCCGACGCAAGGCAGCATCAGGAATTTGTTAGCGGGTCTTAGGCGGCACGGGAATCTGGAGGGCTTTGGTTTATCCCTGTCCTGAGTCTTGCTCCACCCGCTCCAACCTCGCCACCACGGCGTGCGGCGGCAACAGGGTGCCGGGGGAGAGCACGGCGTTGGCGCCGATGCGGCTGTGGTCGCCCACCAGTGCGCCGAATTTCTGCGTGGGCAGCGTCCAGGCTTGCTGGCGGCAGCGCACCGTGATGGTTTTGTCGCGGCGTTCGTTCCAGTGGTTGGCGATGACGGCGCCGGCTTCCATATTGACGTCCGCGCCCAGCACGGAGTCTCCGACGAAGTTGAAGTGGGCCAGCCGCGAGTAGGGGCCGACGATGCAGGTTTTGAGTTCTGATCCCGGTCCCACCGTCACGTCGTTGGCCAGCGCCACGCCGCCGCGCAAATAGGCGTGGGCGGCTACGCGACAATTGGGGCCGATCAGCAACGGTCCTTTGAGCACGGCGCCGGCTTCTATCGTGGCGCTGCGGTGGATGGCGATGTCTCCGTCCACCGCCCAGTGCGCAGGGTCCAGTAAGGCGCATTGCCGCGCCAGGCTGTCGGGCAACCGGCCGAGCCAGTGCCACGGGGGTTGGGCGCTGTCCAGCCAGGGAAAGTGGGTGAGCAGATCGGCGAACAATTCGGCGGGGAGGGAGGAGGGCATGATTGGGCCTGGTGCGTGCGGGGATTTGTATTGTAGAGCCGGCGGAGCAAGGCGGCCAGAAGGCCGCCGCGGCGTCAGATTTCGTACACCCAGCTGATGGAGTCGCCGGGGCGTTCAACTTGGGGCGACTCCAGACTGAACAGCTCCATTTTGCGCAGCGGCGGGGAATATAGATGCAAGGTGACCAGGTCTTCGCCGTAGGGCTGGAGGTTGGAGATTTGGTGGATGTCCAGATGGCTGTTGATGGTGAGGCTGCCGCTTTCCAGTCGATGGGATTCCACTGCGTACACCAAGCCGTGGTCGGTGCGTTCGAACACGGTTTCGGTGGCGGCGCCTTGCAGCACGCGCAAGCCGCACAGGCTGCCGCGGTGATTATGGATGCGGCTGCGTTGGGTGCTGCGCCAACAGAGCAGCAAGAGCTCGCACCAGGGACTGAGATAGATCTGGTTGCGGCGGTAGCGTTCGTCGCTGAATTGACGGAAGGGCAGCAGATCATCCGGGCTCAGTTGCAGCGAATCGTGAAACAACCGGATCTGCTCAATGTTCAGATTGGCCTGATAGGCGTCCAGTTGCCGCAGCGAGGCGGTCAGGCTGGGGCTGAGGGCGAAGGAAGACTGCGCGGCAGCGCATAGCGTGTCGTTCATCGGTTTCTCCTTTGGCCGGCGCGGCCGCGGACAGTGGGTTCTGTCCGTCGGGCTGGAGCGCGGGCGGCGTTTTTCTGACTGGACCCGCGCCGGCAAAGTTCGCGGCGGCGGTCCGCGTCTATGGTTTCGGTATAGCCGATGGGGCCGCGGGCCGGCTGCCTGAATGGGCAGGTTTCAGCCGCTTGGCGCGCCGGAGGTTTCGCCGTGACGTCTCAGCGCGTCCCGCGCGCAGCGCAGGCCCAGCGCGATGGCCAGCGCCAGCAAAGGGACCGCTGCGGCGGTGGCCAGCTCCACGTTGATGGGCAGGCCGGCGGCTTTGGCGCCCTTGAACAGGTAGCCGATCAGGCCGGCGCTGTAATAGGTGATGGCGGCGATGGACAGGCCTTCCACGGTTTGCTGCAGGTGTAGTTGCATGGCGGCGCGGCGTTCCATCGAGGTGAGCAGCGCTTGGTTCTGCCGCTCGCGGCGGATGTCAACGCGGGTGCGCAGCAGCGCGGTGGCGCGGTTGACCCGCGCGGCCAGTTCGCGCTGGCGAAAGGCCACGGCGCGGCAGGTGTCCATGGCGGGGGCCAGACGGCGTTGCACGAATTGCTGGAAAGGTTGCAGGCCGTGAATGCGGCGTTCGCGCAGTTCGGCGACGCGGTTGCGGACGATGTCGTAATAGGCGAGGGAGGCGTTGAAGCGGTGGTCGGTGCGGGACAGCGCGTTTTCCGCGGCGCCGGCCAGTTCGGTCAGCCGGTGCAGCAGCTGCGGTTCGCTGTCGGCGGCCGCGCCGCTTATGGCGCCGGTGAGTTCGGCCAGTTCTTCGTCCACTTTGGCCAGTTCCGGGGCGATGCTCTTGGCCACCGGCAGCGCCAGCAGGGCCAGCATGCGGTAGGTTTCCAGCTCCAGCAGCCGCTGCAGCATGCGGCCGGCTTGGCGGCGGCCCATGTAGAGGTCCGCCAGCAGATAGCGGGAGAAGCCGTCCGGATGGATGCGGAAATCGGTGTAGGCGCGGCCGGCGCCGTCGCCTATCTCCGCGCCCGCCAGTTCGTGACCGTTGAAGCATTGGGCGGCCAGGTCCTCAATGCGCAGCGGCAGCGCTCCGGGCGACAGCAACGCGGCATGGGCGGCCACCAGCACGTTGCCGGGCAACAGCGGCAACCAGGCCGCCGGCAGGGCTTGCAAAGCGGGTTGGGCGAAGGGGCTGGATTCCGCGCCGTGGGCAAGAATGGTGAAGCTGGAGAATTCGCCGTGCCGTTCCCAGCGCACGCGGCCAAACGGGGCGTCCAGCTGGAATTGACCAGTCTCGGGGTTCGGGGCCGGTTGACCCAACTGCTGAGCCAGTTCCCGGCACAACCAGTTTTCCTGTTCGCGGCTGATGTGGCGGTGCAGATAGGCCAGGTAGCTGACCCGGTTGTCGGCGGCTATCTGCAGCGCGGGCCTGGCGTGGGCTTCGCGGTTGAGTTGCCGGCGTTGCGGATGTTCGTTGAGGCGGAGGCGGGGCGGATCGGAGAGTTCGGCGGTCATGACGGGCTCCGGTGGCGGGCGGGGAGTCTTCAGCATAAAACGTTTCATGCTGCAATGCAGTATATTTTGACGCCGGATTGTTTCGCCATGAAGAAAGGGCGGCCGTGGCCGCCCTTTCTGCTACGCCGCGCCAGAGTCAGTCCGGCAGGTTCAGCGCCGCCGCGCCCTTGGCGTCGAACCAGGCCACGCCGCTGCCCAGCATCGCCTGGCCCTGGCCGTTGCGCACGAACAGATTGTGCGGCATAGGCTGTTTCAGCAGCTCCAGGTAGGCCGGAGTGAAAATATCGCTCCATTCGGCTTGCAACTGGCGGGCGTTGGCGATCTGTCGGCTGCCGCCCTTGTGGTTGATCCTAAGCGGGAAATGCACGTAGCGGCTGGCCTGCTGCGCTTGGCCGGCCAGCGCGGCACGTTGGAAGCCTTGCACCCGGGCTTCGAAAGCGGCGTCGCTTTCCTCGGTGACGTCCCGATACCAACGGCCTTCGGAGGCCGGCGCCATGTCGCCCATGGTCAGCATCACCGGCAGCGTCTTGGTTTTCAGCGTCCAGTCGCCGTCCAGGCCCACGCTGTTGTCGAAGCTAAGCGGCTGGCCGTCGGCGCTGCCGTTGCTTTTGAAGCGCAGTTTGAACACGCCGCCGCCCGGTTCGCTCAGCAGCAGGGTTTCGCCTTGCAGCTTGCCGCGCAGCGGGATGTCCTTCAGATAGCGGCCGTAGAAGTAGTGGCCGCCGTCGAAGCTTTTGCCGTTTTTCACCAGCAGGCTCATGCCGATGCGTTCCTGGCCCAGCGTGCCTTCCAGGTTGACGCGGTCGATATCGTCTGCGGCGTGGGCCGCGCCGGCCAGGCCGGCGAGCAGGGCGGCGGCCAGCAGGCCGCGGGATGCGAGTTTGAGCGCTGTCATGGGATGTTTCTCCGTTAACGGGCGATGAGGCGTTTGCGGTAGCTGGCGCGGTCTATTTCCTGGATTTCCACGCACAATTGCACTTCCATGCCAGGCGGCAGCGCGGCGCTGTCTGCCAGCGCTTGCAGGCTCAGTTCGGACAGTTGCTGTTTCTCCTCGGGGCTGCGTCCGCTGAGTATGGCCAGTTTGGCGTGGACGAAGCCGCGGGGCAGATCGTGGACGCCGATGCGGCAGGCTTCCAAGGCCACGGCGCGGCTTTTGATATCGGCCTCTTCGAAGTGGCCGCTGGCCAGCAGCGCGCGGTTGATGTCCAGCAGCGCGTCCGCGGCGGCGAAGCCGGCCAGATTGCCGCTGTACTCCAGTGTCAGATGGGGCATGTGTGGGCCTGTGGTGTTTCGCCGCCTTCCTCATTGCACCGGGTTGGCGAGGGAAGGGATTGGCGGCGGTCGATACGCCATTGTATTGCAATGGCCCGACGCACCCAAGCCCAGGGCGGGCGAATAGCGGAGGCGAGGATGGAAACGCGTCCGGCGCGATCAGAGTTTTTTCGCGACTCGGATCAGGCTTTGGATGTCTTCCGGCTTGATGACCTCGTGCTCCAGGCTGCGGCTGATCAACTCCAGCAAATAGGTTTTCTTGAATACCGGGGAGCCTTCCCATTCGCTGCCCGGCTGTCCAATCACGCTGGCTTGGGTAATGATGGCGGGTTCGCCGTCAATGACGTCCAGCGCGAATTCATCTTCTGAAATTCTCATTTAAGCGTTTCCTCTGCATTGCGCGATGGCAGGCTATTGCGTCGTTTTAATTGTTCTTGTTGATATTTTTCTTCTTTTAAATTTATGGTTCGCGAGTATCTTGCGCATGCCTCGAATGATATAGTGTTGCCAAATTATTATATTGTCTTTTTGTTTAAAAGAGTAGTGACGAAGTTACAAAAGAATAGCCTGACAAGAACAATATGGTTTGATGCTTGCGTCTGGTTTGGCGCTTGCGTTTAAAATGGGCGCGCATGTTGGGATATGAAATTAAAAATGGAATCGAAACGGATTCGACTTGCATGGAGGGCTGAATGAGCAGGGCGGTGTGGAAAGAGGAGGCCGAGCATGGCGCTTTGTTGAGCAAGGCGTCGAAAAACCTGACGTGTCTAATGGGGCGCGCCGGCGTAGACGCCGCGCAATTAAGCGAGGCGATAGGCCTGGGCGTGGCGACGATCAACAATATCAAGCGCGGCGTGGGCAACCCCACTTTGCTGACCTTGATGGAGCTGGCCCGGTTTTTCGATGTCAAGTTGAGCGATTTCGTGGAGAGCGATCTGGGAGGCGAAGCCGTCGGCAGCCCTGCGGCCATAGCGGTGCCCTTGATCAAATTCACCGAGTTGACCCTGTTTTTTGACGGGATGATTATCGAGCCGGAACGCTATTTTGTGGATGCCGCCGGCTTTGACGCCGCGGAGGCGTTTGCGGTGTTGTTGAACAATGATTCGCTGTTTCCCAGTTTTTCCCAGGGCAGCGTTTTCATCGTGGCTCGGCAGGAGCGTCCGGCGGACGGCGATGTGGTCTTGGTCAGCATGGCCGGCCAGCAGCCTTGTTTCCGTCGGATATTCATCGACGGCGAGCATTTTCTGTTTTCAAGCATTTCCTTGATGCATGATTTGCAGCCTTTCGTATGCCGGGATTTCAAGGTGCTTGGCGTGGCGGTCAAAGCGATTAAGACTTTTAGCGCGGGATGAAGGTGTGGAACAGTTTAGAGTTTATGGTTTTATCGTGGGTTTGTCGGTAACCATCATGGTGGTGTGCGATTCGCTGGTGTACAAGACGCTGGACATTTACGGCTTGAAAATCACCGCCAGCGGCATCGTGTTTTCGCTTTGTTATCTTTTGTCCACGGTGTCCACCGAGGTGTACGGCTATAAGCTGGGTGGGCGCACGGTGTGGATTTTGGTGGTGTGCCAGACATTTTTCGTTTTGATCATCAATGCCTTCGCCTTGCTGCAGCCGGATAATAACGAGATTTCCAAGCAGTATTACCTGTTGTTCAACGAGTTTTGGCGTGTGATGGTGGGTACTTGGATTTCGGTTCCGGCCTCTTATTTTTGCAATGGGTTTGTCGTGTCGCGGATGAAGGTCTTTTTCGCTGGCCGTTTCTTTTTCATTCGCTACGTCATTGCGTCCATGCTGGCACAGGCGGTGCTGCTGACGACGGCCTATCCCATCAGCCTGTCGTCGCGCTATAGCGGGCAGGAACTGCTCAACATCATCGCCACCACCTGGTCTTACAAAGTGTTCGTTTCCATCGCCTTGCTGCCGGTGGGCTATTACTTGGTGGGGGTGGTGAAGAGGATAGAAAAGACCGATTACTTTGATTGGAGCGTGTCCTACAACCCCTTGGCGGTATTCAAGGAGGACGACGAAGACGTCAAGAGAAACAAATACGCAATGGAGGAGGGACAATGAGAGCCGCGCAGATATCCGACACGCATCTGTTCGCCGAGGCCGGCGGCCAGTTGATGGGCTACGACACTTACCGCGAGTTTGACCGGGTACTGGAGCAATTGGAGCGGCGGCACGCGGCGGAGTTGGACGCGATTCTGGTCACCGGAGACATTTCCCAGGATGAGAGCGCCGCCTCCTACGAGCGTTTTGCGCAGCGGCTGGAGCGGACGGGCCTGCCGGTGTACTGGCTGGCCGGCAACCACGACGCCGCGCCCTTGGCGGCCGAGGTGTTGGGCCGTTACGACTTCATGCGGCCGCTGGAGCATCTGGAAACGGAGGATTGGCTGCTGCTGGCGCTGGATTCGGTGCGGCCGGGCACGGACGACGGACATATCGACGAGCGCGCCGCCGCCGCCTTTCGGCAACGGTTGGCCGGAGCCGAGAGCGCCGGCAAGCGCTGCGCCGTGCTGTTGCATCATCATCCTGCGGCGGTGGGCACGCCGCTATTGGATAGCTGCATGTTGCAAGACACTGAGCGGTTTTGGGAGTTGATGGGGGAGACGCCGCGCTTGCAAGTGCTGCTGTGCGGCCATGCGCATGGGGATTACCGGCTGGAGGCGCGCGGCGTGGCGCTGGAGGTCTGTCCGGCCACCTGTTTCCAGTGGCGCAAGGGCACGGCGGAACTGGACACCGTGGACGCGCGCGGCTACAAGCTGCTGGCGTTCGACGCCGCCGGCTTCCGCAGCCAGACAGTCATGATCTAGCCCGACGCCGCCCGGGCGTCAGCGAGGCCTGGCGCGTCGCAGCGCCAGCACCTTGCCCGCGCTGTCCGCCGCCGGCGTGTCCTGGCGGCGGGCCTCGGCCGCCGCGCGGCTGATGTGGCCGGAGACGGCGCGGCCTTTTTGAAACCCCGTGGCGTAGGCGATCTTACAGACTTCCTGCGGATGCAGGTCCGCGAAATAGTCGATATTCCGGCAGATGCTTTCGCCGGAAAACGTTTCGCTATTGCCGTGCAAATGAATCCGGTATTGATTGCCGCGCAGTTCTTCCTCCACCTTGCAGCGTTTCTCTTCTTCTTTCCTGTTGTTTTCCAAGAGCGCTATTTTTATCAGGTCCCGCGGCCGGATGGCGGACAGAATCTGATTGCTGGCCAGGATGTCGGCGTGGGAAAGCTTGACGAAGTCGTGGCTGCCGTAAAGCTTGAACAGATAGAGATATTCCTTGGAGTTCTTCTTGAGCATTCTGTCGCACAGTACCAATTGGTAGGGCGGATTGAATACGCTGATGATCCATTTTTTTATTCGAGTCAGAAAAAGAGCGCGCATTGTGTATTACCCCTGCATTTAACGCGAGCTAGTTTACCCAAAGCCGGCAAAAGGCGCTTGAGGGAATGTTTTTAGAATATCCTGGTTGTTATTGTTTGAATGTCGGGATGGAATCGATTTTCGGCGCAGGAGTAGGTGTTTGCAGCGGCAAAAACAGATCGCAGACGGCTTCGTTTTCCGCCACGTCCGGGTAGAAGCGGATGCGTTGGAGAAACAGCGGAAAATCGCGCGGAGTTTCGCCGCTGGCGGGCAGCCATTCCACATACAAGCGCCGAGCGACGGTGGCCAGAGCGTCGTCGGAGCCGATGTGGCGCAGCCGGGCGCAGCGTCCGGCTGGAATCTGCGCGGCGCGCACCCCTTGTCGGTTGGCGGCGATGGGGCCGTCGAAAGCGGCGCACAAGCCAAAGCGGTAGTCCGCCGGGGCGCAGTTTTCCGGGTCTTCGTACAGCAGGTTGTAGGTGGCGGCGGCGCTGGGCGGCAGGCGGTTTTCCCGCCGCCAGGCGATGAAGTCGCGCAGGCTGTCGCCCATAAGAGCGGGATCGCCGCGGTGTTCCAGCAGGGCAACCGGGGTGGCGGGGAAGTCCACGATGTCGACGGCGAACGGGATTGGGCGGGATGGCATGGAGAGGCTCCTCAGTTGGAACAGGGCGTGAAAGTGCTGATGCCAAGGCAGCCAGCGAGGCCGCCGTCGAAAGGCCGACGGCGTTTGGCCCGACGCTTGCCGAAAGGCGCGGGCAAAGGCCTCCGGGCTGCGGTAGCCGCTGTCCAGCGCGATATCCAGCACGGAGCAGCGGCGGAAGGCCAGCCGTTCGCCGGCGCGGCGCAGCCGGCATAGCCTCACGTATTGGTGCAGGCTGAGGCCGAAGCGGGCGCGGAACAGGCGGTGGAAATGGAAGCGCGAGCAGGCGGCCACCCGGCTGAGCCGTTCCAGACTCAGGTCGGCGTCCAGATGGGCGTCGATATAGGCTAGCGCTTTGTCCAGGCGCGGGCTGGCGGTGTCGTGCCGCATGGTTTCCTCCTTGGCGCCGCCAGTCTAGCGCCGCCGCGCCGCCGTGCGCCTGACCAATCTTGCGGTGTTGTCGGGCGGATTCAACGCAGCGGCTTGTGCATCGCCACGCGTCGCTTGAGGCCGTGTTCGGCTTCGGTGCGCAATAGGGCCAACAGGAAGGGCGGGCAGTCTGCGTCGTCGAGGGGCTGGAAACCGCGCCTTTGGTAGTAGGGCGCGTTCCAGGCCAGATGCTCGAACGTGGTCAGCGTTAGGCGGCTCAGCCCCTGCCCGCGCGCAATGGTTTCCGCGTGGGCGATGAGCGCCGAACCCAGGCCTTGCCCCTGGCGTCCGGGGTAGACATCCATTTCCTGCAGGTGAAGGCTGTCGTCGCAGCGGCGCGCCAGCAGGAAACCGTGCGCGCCGTCGGCGTCGGCTGCCACCCACAGCAGGCCGGTGGCGTGGGCGGCGGCCAGTTCGTCGCGGGGCAACGCGTCGCCGGCCAGCGCCGGCGGCAGGTCTTGAGGATCGAAGCGGGCGGCGGCGGCGCGTTCGATTTCAGCCAGACGGTCAAAGTCTTCCGGCGCGGCCGGGCGAATGTAAGTCGCGGCCATGTCAGCGCGCCTCCCGCCACAGGCCCTGATACTCGCGCGGCAGCCCGTCCGGGCTGACGCTGAGTTCCGCCTGGAACGCGCCTTGTCGCGATTCGTAGAGGTAGCCGAACTCGGACAGACGGGTGTAGCGCTGCGGCAGCGGGGCCAGGGTCAGCGCCGGGAACCGCAGCCAGGCTGCGCTCAGCTCCAGCGCCGAGCCGATGTCCAGCCGGCCGCGGCGGATGGGCAGCAGATTGGTGGCCGGGGTGAAGGCCAGGTCGATGTCGACGCAGCCGCGCACCTGCGGCTGTTCCGCGCCGTTGAGCCGCCAGTTGCGGTCGGAGTCGCTTTCCAGCAGCAAAGCTATGGTTTCGCCGCCGCGGTAGCCGCTCACCTCGACGCGGCGGGTGCTCCAGTCCGGCGCGCAGTCCACCTGGTATCGCAGCAGGCAGTTGACGCCGTCTTCGACGAAGACGGCGCAGCCGCTAAGGCGCGGGCCAAGTTCGCTGTGTTCTAAGGCGGCGTAATCGTGGCCGGGAGCGTCCAGCCGTTGCCAGACGGTGGAGGAAACAAAGGTGTGGGACATGGCGGTTGCTTGCTGTTTTTATGATGTCGTATTTCACTGCATTGCCCGTGTTCTTGTCCATGGCTGGAGCGGCGCTTGTGTTCGCCTTGTCTCGTCCCCGCTCGGGAGGTTTTGAACAGGTGGCTAGGCGGTTTGACTGGCAAGCCGCCGTTCCCGGCAATGCCATAGCAAAGTGGCCGCCAGGGCCGTGGCGGCCAGAGCGCCGCCGGCGACGAAGGTGCTGGCGCTGCCGTGGCGGTCCCACATCCAGCCAGCCAGCACGCTGGCCAGCAGCAGGCACAGGCCGCTAACCAGGTTGAACAGGCCGAAGGCAGTGCCCTTCATGTCGGCTGGCGTTTCCTCCGCCACCAGCGTGGCCAGCAAGCCTTGGGTGAAGCCCAGGTGAAGACCCCACAGGGCGATGCCGGCCAGGGTGGCGGCGATGGAGCCGGACAGCGCCAGCATGACGTCGGCCAGGATCAGGATCAGCAGGCCGATGGCCAGCAGCATGCTCTTGCTGCAGCGGTCGGCCAGCACGCCCACCGGGTAGGCGGTGAGCGCGTAGACCAGGCTCATCACCACCATGACCAGCGGCAACCAGCTCAGCGGCAGGCCGTGGCGCTGCGCCAGCAGCACCAGAAAAGCCTCGCTGAAACGGGCCAGGGTGAACAGCGCGCCGATGGCGACGATCCACCAGTAGCGGCTGGAGAAGCGACGCAGCAACCCCAGGCGCAGCGGCGAGCGGAAGGGCTTGCGCTCGCCGCCGGCCGGTTCGCGCACGCCGGCGACGATCAGCAGCACGGCCAGCAAGGCCGGAAGGCAAGCCCACCACAATACTTGCTGGATGTTGTCCGCCAGCCAGAACATCAGCGCGATGCCCAGCAGCGGGCCGGCGAAGGCGCCTATGGTGTCCATGGACTGGCGCAGGCCGAAACAGGCTCCGCGGATTTCCGGCGGCGCGACGTCGGCCACCAGCGCGTCGCGCGGCGCGCCACGTATGCCTTTGCCCACGCGGTCCATCAGCCGCGCGGCCAACACGGTTTCGGCGCTGTGCGCCAGCGGGAACAGCGGCTTGCTCAGCGCCGCCAGGCCGTAGCCCAGCAGCAGCAAGCCTTTGCGCCGGCCCCAGTAGTCGCTGATGGCGCCGGAGAACACGCGCAGGATCAGCGCGGTGGATTCCGCCAGGCCTTCGATAATGCCCAGGGTCAGCGCGCTGACGCCCAGGGTGGAGACCAGGAACACCGGCAACAGCGCGTGGATGATCTCGGAGGACATGTCCATGCACAGGCTGACCAGGCCCAGGGCCCAGATGGTGGCGGGGATGCGTGGCTGCATGCGCGCGGCCCTTTCTTGAAGTGGGAGTTCGTTCACGACAGACGCCACAGGCTGAGCAGCAGGCCGGCCAACGCCGCGCCGGCTATCACCGGCATCACTTTGACCTGTCGTTTCAGCAGCGCCCAGGCCGCCAAGGCGGCGATGGCGGAGGCGGCCCAGTCCACGCCTCCGCGCCAGCCCTGCGGCCACAGCACATGCCAGCCGAAGAACAGGGCGAGGTTGGCGATCACGCCGACTACGGCGGCGGTGATGGCGGTCAGCGGCGCGGTTAGGCGGATTTGGCCATGGCTGTGTTCGATCAGCGGGCCGCCGGCCAAGATAAATATGAAGGAGGGCAGGAAGGTGAACCAAGTGACCAGCGCCGCGGCCAGCGCGCCGGCCAGGAACAGGTGGTCCGGGCCCAGCAGCGCCTTGGCGTAGCCGCCGACGAAGCCTACGAAGGCCACCACCATGATCAGCGGCCCCGGCGTGGTCTCGCCCAGCGCCAGGCCGTCCAGCATTTGGCCGGCGCTTAGCCAGCCGTAATGCGCCACCGCGCCCTGATAGACATAGGGCAGCACCGCGTAAGCGCCGCCGAAGGTCAGCAGGGCGGCCTTGGTGAAGAACCAGCCCATCTGGGTGAAGCCGCCGTGCCAGCCGTAGACGGCGGCGAGCAGCGCCATCGGCAAGGACCATAGCAGCAGGCCGGCCAGCGCGGCGCGGCCGAGCCGGAGCCAGGAGAAGCGGGCGTGGGCCGGCGGCGGGGTGTGATCGTCGATCAGCGCTGGGCCGAAATGCGCGTCCGCGCCGCCGTGGCCGCCGGCTTGGAACCATTGCGGCCGCAGCCGGCCGGCCAGAGCGCCGATCAAGGCCGCCGTCAGTACGATCAGCGGGAACGGCGTTTGCCACAGCGCAATGGCGCACAGGGAGGCTAGCGCCACACCCCACAGCCAGGGCCGTTTCAGCGTGCGCGTGCCGATGCGCCAGGCCGCTTGGGCCACGATGGCGACCACCGCGGGCTTGATGCCGTAGAACAGACCGGCGATCCAAGCCAGGTGGCCGTAAGCGACATAAATCCAGGACAGCAGCACCAGCAGGAAAAAGGACGGCAGCACGAACAGCGCACCGGCGGCGACGCCTCCCCAGCCGCGGTGCAGCAACCAGCCGATATAAGTGGCCAGTTGTTGCGCCTCCGGCCCGGGCAGCAGCATGCAGTAATTCAGGGCGTGCAGGAAGCGGCGTTCTGAAATCCAGCGCCGGCGCTCCACCAGTTCCTGATGCATGATGGCGATTTGACCGGCCGGGCCGCCGAAGCTGATCAGGCCGAGCTTGAGCCAAAAGCGGACGGCTTGCCAGAAACCGACGGGGGCGGGAGCGGTTAGGGGGGGCTCGGGCGGCATATTCAGGCTTCCTTGGCGAATTGCTGGTACAGCCCGTCCCAGATGTTTGAGGCGGCGGCCAGCAGTTGATCGTCGTCGCTCAGCGCGGCGCGCAGGCCGGCCAACACGGTTTCCACGCCGCTGGCTTCCGGCGGCGGCGCGCCGCCCACGTCCAGATAATGGACCAGCGCGGCCAGCCTCCGCAGCGGCGGCGAGTCCAACTCGAAACTGGCCAGCAGCACTTCGAAACTGACTTTGTCGCCGATATGAGTGAAAGCGGCCCCGTCGAAGTCGAAGCCCAAGGCGTCCGGCGGACAGTCTCCGGACGCGGCCAGCCACAGAATGCGCGCCTGAGGATCGATGAAGCGGCGAATCAGCCAGGCCGAGGCCAGCCGGTCCACCCAAGGGCGGCGGCGAGTGGCCCAGGTCCGGCCCTGGTGCTCGGCCAGGGCGCGTCGCGGGATACGCATCTCCAGGCTATGCGGCTCGCCCGGCGACAATTGCTGCTGGATGGCGGCTTCCAGTTGTTGCAAGGCCGCCTGCGCCTGTTCTTGGCCGGCGCTGGGGAAGAAGTCGATGGCGGCGATGCCGGCCAGAGCCTTGCCCAGCCGCCGCCATTGTTTCAACCGCTCTGCGGCGTTGTCCGGGTCCAGGCCAAGCAACTGTTCCTGAATGTCCTGTCGCAGCTGCTGATAGTCTGCATCGCGCTGAAACAGCGGCGGAAAATGGCTGCCGTCCAACGGGCGGCAGGTCAGCAAGCGCGCGACGCCGCCGTGTTGCTGGATATCGGAGGCGATGGCCTCGAGCTGTTGCAGGCGGGCGTCGCCGACGGGCAGCAGATAGGCTCCATCGCGCAGCGCGGCGGAGCCGCAAGCTTTCAAGGCGCGCCAGGCGCGCATGCGCGCGGTGGCGTTTTCGGTGGGCAAGGAAGTGATCAGCAGCAGCCAGTCCATGATGTGCTCCATTTTTTTGTAGCGTATTCTACATTTAATGTAGTGATCAATATATTTTTGGTTGGATTGGCTGGGAGGGACAATTTTTGTCCTCGGCTGGTCGATAATGCAAAGCGGACTTTGCGCGACGGGAGACGAAGATGAAGCGATGGAAATCATGGGCGGCGCTGTTGTTGGCGGCGGCGTTGGCCGCGCCGACGCTGGCCAATCCGCCGGAAGGCAAGGGGCATGGCGAGGGACAGGGCAAGCACAAGAATAAAGATCAGGATAGGGCGTCGCCGGCGCGGACGGACAAGGATTTGGTTGCGGCGGGCATCAGCGTCGCCGCGGCGCGGCGCTTGGCGCTAGACTCCGGGGTGACCGGCTATAAGTCGCTGCCGCCCGGCATGCGCAAGCGTCTGGCACGCGGCAAGCCCTTGCCGCCCGGCATCGCCAAGCAGGTATTGCCGGCGCCCTTGCTGAGCCAACTGCCGCGCCACCCCGGCTATGAGTGGCGGGCGGTGGGCGCGGATCTGGTGCTGGTGGCGGCCAGCGGATTGATAGCGGATATCTTGCTGGACGTGCTGCGCTGATTCGGTTGGATCACAAAACTTGGCGGTAGATCACGGCGTCCGCCAGCTCCGCCACCTGATCATACAAGCGGCGCGCGGCGTGATTGTCGCCGGCGGTGCGCCAGTACAGGACCACGGCTCCGTCGGCGCGCGCTCGGTCCGCGGCTGCCCGCAGCAGCGCGCGGGCGACGCCGCTTCCCCTGGCCGCCGGCGTCACGTAGAGGTCTTGCAGATAGGCGGCATCCTGGATCTGGATGGTGCTGCGGTGGTAGAGCAGATGGGCGATGCCCAGCAGCGCGTCGCCGGCGACCGCGGCCAGCCCATGTACCGGTTCCGCCGGCGAGAGCAGGCGGCGCCAGGTTTCCCTCTCCACCTCCTCAGGCAGCGCGGTCGCGCCTTCGCGGCCGTAGAAGGCGTTGTAGCCGCGCCATAACGGCAGCCAATCGGCGTGGTCGCCGGCTTGCAGAGGGCGGATGGCGAACGCGGCCTCAGCCACGGCGCGGCTCCGCGGCGCCGGCGCCGGCCATATGCTCCAGCCCGGCCAACACTTGCAGGCTGGCGGCTTCCATGGCCGCCACCTGTTCCACCGCGGCCCGGCTGTCGCCGTCGGCGTGGGCGCGCAAGGCGTCCAGCGCGGCGGTGTGCACCTTGGCGTGAGGCGCTTCGATTTCACGGAAGCCGGGCAGGTGAGAGAAGCTGGCGCGGCCTTCGCCCTCGTAATACCACTTGCCGAAGCGGCAGTGCTGGTGGGAGCCGAAGTGGCCGATGTCTTCGTCCGACAGGCCGAACATGACTTGGTAGACGCGGAATTTGTAGATCAGGTGGTCCATCTTGGCCAGTTCGCAGAAGCCGCGCAGCGCGGAGGCGGCGATGCTGCCTTCCATGCTGGTGGACATGTCCAGCAACTGCTTCATGGTGCCGGCGGCGGCCTCGCCGTCTTGGCTGAAGCGGGCGGCCTGCTCGGCCAGTTGGCCCATCTGGCTGCGGCTGCCGGCGCTGTCGCCGCGAATCTGCTCCACCAGCTTGGCGATGTCGGCGGTGGCGGTGGCGGTGCGTTCGGCCAGCTTGCGCACTTCGTCGGCCACCACGGCGAAGCCGCGTCCCTGCTCGCCGGCGCGGGCGGCCTCGATGGCGGCGTTCAGCGCCAGCAAGTTGGTTTGGTCGGCGATGTCGCGGATCAATTGCACGATGCCGCCCACCTCTTGGGCGCGCGCGTCCAGTTCCCCCACTTTTTCCGCCGCGCCTTGCGAGGCGCCGGCCAGCTTGGACAGATCGGCGGCGATCTGGTCTATGGATTGGCGGCTATGCAGTGAAATGTCCTGAGCGGCGACGGCGCGGTCTTTCTCCTGGCTCATCACGCTTGAGAGGGTGGCCAGCGATTGCTGGGTGTCGGTCATCGATTGGGCGAAGGCGGAGAGGTTGGCGATCAGCCCGCGAAGTTCCTGGTTCTCGGCCTGGCTGGCCGCCAACTGGCTTTCCGCCTCGTCGACGCGGGCGCGGGTGTGCCGCAGCTCCGTGCGCAGTTGCTCGGCTTCCTGCCTGCATTGCAGCAACTCCGCTTGCTGTCGCGCAGTGTCGGCCTTGTTCCAGAACCCCATTCCTATCTCCTTGTATGCCGGTCGGGACGAACGAACTTGCATGTCGCCGGATGATTTTAAATAAACGTTTAGCATTATCCGAATGCTGTCATGAATCTGCAATCATTTGTCTTTTTTAAATAAGAATTATTATGACAAAAATCAGCCTTGACGATTATTTGTTGGTTTACTAAGGTATCATTTTGATACGTTACAAAAGGGGTGGTTATGCACTCCCGTTTCGACGCCTTTCGCGAGCAGGCGCTGGGCCGCCAGCTGGAGGCCTTGATCGACACGCCGCAACGGTATGTGGAATACGCGGCCTTGTCGCGCGCCGAAGTACCGGCGGTGGCGGCCATCGTCCATGATGTGCGTCAGCTGTTTCCCGAGGTGGAAGCGGACGCCAGCGCGCGCCAGTTCTGCGGCGCGATGGTGGCGGAGGTGATGCGCCGCCATCATCACGAGGTGTTGCGTCCGCGCGGCCGGGTGCCGGGCGGCTATTTCACTTATGGAGTGGTGTGGACGCCGACGCCGCAACAGTTGGACTGGGCGCAGCGGCTGGAGGCTTTGCGGGGGATGCCGGCGCAATTAGCGGCGGCGCTGCGCGCGATTCCGGCCGTGGATTGGCGGCGGCGGCCGGACGGCATCGATTTCGCCGCGGTTGAACATGCTTGCCATCTGCGCGATCTGGACCGGATTTATTGCCAACGGGTGGCGCGGGTATTGGCAGAAGAGATGCCGGAGATCGCTTCGGTGGACGGCAACGAGATGTCGCTAGAACTGGCTTATCTGGAGCAGGACGGGTCAGCGGCGCTGGATGATTTTGTGGCCGGGCGGCGGCATTTGCTCGCCGCCTTGGCCGGCGCGGAGCCGGCTCAGCGCGGGCGGCTTTGCCTGTTCGGCGGCGAGCGGCGGATGAGCCTGGAGGATCTGGTCGAGGACATGCTGCAACACGACCGCGCCCACTTGCTGGAGGTGGAGGAGTTGACGGCGGAGTTGCGGGATTTGTCGGTCTGACTCAGGGCTGCCGGTACCAGGGCTGGCGCAGCAGTGTGGGCAGCAGGCTCTCGCGCAGTGTGCCGATCTGCTGCCATAGGCAGCGCGCCAATGCAGGGTTGTCCCGGTGCCAGCGTTTGCCGAACACCAGGTAGTAGTCCTTGCGCGACAGCGGCGGCTGCAAACGGACGATGCCGGCCTGCGGGTGGTCTTCCAGATAGCGGTCGCCGATATGGTTTTGCGTGGCGTAGGCGGCGATGTGGCGAGCCTTCAACTTGCGGAAGTTCATCTCGGTGTCTTTGGCGGTCTCCACCTTGGCGCCCTTGGCGCGTAGATCGTCGGCGATGGACCAGCCTGCGTTGACGCCGATGGCGCCCAGCGCCGGCAGGTTTTTACCGTTCCAGGCCGGCGGAGCGTTTTTCAGCGCGTACAAGGAGTAGGCCAGCGTGGTCAGCCGGTAGCGCGGGTCCGGTTCGTCGCCCTGCATCGGGTAGTTAAAATAGGCTTCGCGTTCTTTATTGTGGGAAAACATGAAGGCGGCGTCGTGCTGATCGTGCTGCATCTCGGTGAGCAGGCGCTTGCCCGGCAGCCGCGACAGCTTAAGCGCGATCCGGCAGCCCTTAGCCGCCGCCTGCGCCATTTCCACCACCGCGCCGGGGTGGGGCGGCATCTGATCGCCTTCGCCGCTCATATAGGGGTCCGAGGCCACCGCGCCGTAGACCATGTCCAGCGTCGCCGTCGCCGTCGCCGTCGCTGTCTGCGCGGCCAGCGCAGCAAGTAGTAGTCCTATCTGTTTCAAGCCCAATCCACGCATCCATCGCTATCGCCTGCGCAGAGGGTAACAGCGCCGGACTTCCTTAGCATAGAGTTCTGCGCCGGGGTTTCAATATTCCCGTTCTGTCTGTCGCGTCAGCATCCGTTTCAGCTCCGGCAGACAGGAGCCGCAAACGCCGCCGCAGCCCAGTCGCGCCTTGAGTCCGGCCAGGTCCGCGCCGGCGGCGATGGCGGTCTGGATGCGCTCGGCGTCCACGTGCAGGCAGTTGCAGACGATGCGCGCGGCGGCGGGAGCGCTTGCGGCGCCGGGGACCAGCGCGCTGAGCCGGTTGCCGGACCAAGGCTGGCCGCTTTGCATCGCGGCCAACAGCCGCGCGCCGTCGTCCTGGCCGCCGGCGAAGACGAAGGCCCAGGGCGCGTCGTCGCGCCAGGCGATGCGTTGTTCCAGCCCGCGGCGCGCGTCGCTGAAGGTTTGCAATTGCGGGCCGCCGTCCAGATCCAGCAACCGAGTCAGCTCGCTTAGCCAGTCCGGCCGCGCTTGGGCGTGGGCGGCGTTCAAGACCAGGATGTCCGGCGGCCGCAGGCTGAGCGCGGCATAGCCGCAGCCGGCCAGCAAGGGCTGCAGCCGGGCACGCAGCGCCGGCAGGTCCGGGTGGCGGCTGGCGGCGCGCACCCGCCACGGCAGTTCGGCGCGCTCCACCCGTACCGCGGCGTGCTTGAGTTCGGGCTGGAAGGATTGCGCGTCCACCGCCGGTGAACAGGCCTGGTTGACGCCGCCGCTGTTCAGGTGCTGACCGCTCCAGTGCATGGCGGCGAACACGCAGCCGCCGGGCAAGTCCTCGCTGAGCGCCAGCGGCAGCACCAGGCTGCCGCGCCGGCTTTCCACGCTGACCAGTTCACCGGCCTTGAGGCCGCGACGGGCGGCGTCGGCCGGGTGCATGTCCAGCGTGGGTTCCGGCGCGTGGGAGAACAGGCGCGCCACCCTGCCGCTGCGGCTCATGCCGTGCCATTGGTCGCGCAGCCGGCCGGTGAGCAGGCGGAAGGGGTAGCGGGCGTTGACCGCGTCAGCCGGCGGACGATAGGGCGTGACGTGGAACTGCGCGCGGCCGTTGGCGGTGGGAAAGCGGCCGTCTTCGTAACGCCGTGCCTGGCCGGCGGCGGCGCCGGCCGGGTATGGCCATTGTTGCGGGCCGTCCCGCTCCAGCCGCGCGTGGCTGAGGCCGCTGATGTCCAGATCGCGGCCGGCGGTCAGCGCCGCGTGTTCGGCGAACACCGCGGCCGGCTCGCTGTTTTGGAACAGGCTGGGCGCGTCCGGGTACAGCAGCCGTTCCAGCCGGCGGCCCACTTCTGCGGCGATCCAGCCGTCGGCGCGCGCCTCGCCCGGCGGCGGCACGGCGGCGCGCACTCGGCTGACGCGGCGTTCGGAATTGGTGACCGCGCCTTCTTTTTCGCCCCAACTGGCGGCAGGCAGCAGCGCGTCGGCGCAGGCGGCGGTGTCGGTGTCGGCGTAGGCGTCTTGAACGATGACGAATTCGGCCTGAGCCAGCGCCTGGCGCGCCTGTTCCAGGTCCGGCAGCGAGTGGGCGGGATTGGTGCAGACTATCCACACCGCCTTGACCCGGCCGGCCTTGAGCGCGTCGAACAGCGCGATGGCCGGCAGGCCGGGGCGGTTGGAGAGCCGCTCCGGCGGTACGCCCCAGTGGGCGGCCACTTCGGCGCGGTGTCGCGGGTTGGAGATGTCGCGGTGGGCGGCCAGCATGGTGGCCATGCCGCCCACTTCGCGGCCGCCCATGGCGTTGGGCTGGCCGGTTAGCGAGAAGGGGCCGGCGCCGGGGCGGCCGATCTGGCCGGCGGCCAGGTGCAGATTGATCAGCGCCAGGTTTTTGGCGGTGCCGTGGCGGGACTGGTTCAGGCCCATGCAGTACAGCGACAGGCTGGCCGGGCTGCGGCTGAACCATTCGGCGGCGGTGGTCAGCTCGGCCTCTGCGATGCCGCACAGGCCGGCGGCCTGGCGCGGCGAGTAGTCGCGCAGCAGGCGCTTGAGCGCGTCGAAGCCTTCGGTGTGGGCGGCGATGTAGCGCTCGTCGATCAGCCCTTCCCAGATCAGGTGGTGCAGCATGCCGTTGAATAGCGCCACATCGCTGCCCGGCTGGATCTGCAGATGCAGGTCCGCCAGCGCGGCGGTGTCGGTGCGGCGCGGGTCGACCACGATCCACTTGGTGTCCGGCCGAGCCGCTTTGGCCGCTTCCAGCCGGCGGAACAGCACCGGATGGGCGTAGGCCGTATTGCTGCCGGCCAGCAGCACGCAGTCGGCCAGGTCCAGATCCTGGTAGCAGGTGGGCGGGCCGTCGGCGCCCAGCGCCAGCTTGTAGCCGCTGACGGCGCTGGACATGCACAGTCGGGAGTTGGTGTCGATGTTGTTGGTGCCGATCAAGCCCTTGGCCAGCTTGTTGAATAGATAGTAGTCCTCGGTCAGCAACTGGCCGGAGGCGTAGACCGCCACCGCGTCCGGACCATGGCGGCGGATGACGCCGGCCAGCCGTTCGGCCACGGTGTCCAGCGCGCTGTCCCAGTCCACGCGCCGGCGCGCGGCGTCGCGGGTCAGCCGCAGTTCTGGGTGCAGCGCTCGGCCGGACAGGCTGGCGCAGCTGTCCGCCAGCGCCAGGCCCTTGGTGCAAAGCCGGCCGTGGTTGGCGGGGTGGGCCGGATCGCCTTCCACGCCGGTGACGCGCGCGCCGTCGCTGTGGATCAGCACGCCGCAGCCGACGCCGCAGTAACAGCAGGTGGAGGGGGTGGTGGTCATGGCGCGGTCCCCGGGTTCACAGTTGCAGGTAGACGTCGCCGTCGCGCAGGCTGACCGGAAAGCGTCGCGCGCAGCCGCGGTCAGGCGCTTGGGCCTCGCCGTCGTCCAGATTGAGGGTCCAGCCGTGCAGCGGGCAGGTGACCGCCGCGCCGTGCACCAGGCCCTGGCTCAGTGGGCCGCCCTTGTGCGGGCAGCGGTCCAAGAGCGCGAACACTTGTTGCGGCTGCGGCCGGAACAGGGCGATGTCGCCGCCGTCGCGCGCCAGCACGCGGCTGCCCAGCAAAGGGATGTCGTCCAGCGCGCACACGCGCAGCCAGCGGGAGGAAGGGGGCAGGGTGGGTTCCATGGCGGCCTCAGGCGATGACTTTCAAGGGGATGAATTCCTGGCGTTGCGCGCCGGCGATGCGGGCGGCCCAGGGGTCGGGCAGGCCCTCCAGCGCGAACAGCAGCCGTTGGTACAAGGCTTGGCGGTTGGCGGCGTCGTCCACCACCCGGGCCTTGACGTAGTCCAGGCCGACGCGGGCGATGTAGCGGACGGTGCGGTCCAGATAATAACCCTCCTCGCGGTAGAGTTGCAGGAAGGCGCCGCTGTATTCCTTCACTTCCTCGGCGGTTTTCACTTTGCACAGGAATTGCGCCACCTCGGTCTTGATGCCGCCGTTGCCGCCCACGTACAGTTCCCAGCCGGAGTCCACCGCGATCACGCCCACGTCCTTGATGCCGGCTTCTGCGCAATTGCGCGGGCAGCCGGACACCGCCAGCTTGACCTTGTGCGGCGCCCACATATTGGCCAGCATGGTTTCCAGGTCTATGCCCATCTGGGTGCTGTTCTGGGTGCCGAAGCGGCAGAACTCGCTGCCGACGCAGGTTTTCACGGTGCGGATGGATTTGCCGTAGGCGTGGCCGGACTGCATGCCCAGGTCTTTCCAGACCTCGATCAGGTCTTCCTTGCGTATGCCCAGCAGGTCGATGCGCTGGCCGCCGGTGACCTTGAGCATCGGCACCTGGTATTTGTCGGCCACGTCGGCGATGCGGCGCAGCTCGGCGGCGTTGGTGACGCCGCCCTTCATTTGCGGGATCACCGAGAAGGTGCCGTCCTTCTGGATGTTGGCGTGCACCCGTTCGTTGACGAAGCGGCTTTGCGGATCGTCCACCGCCTCGCGCGGCCAGGTGGACAGCAGGTAGTAGTTGATGGCCGGCCGGCAACTGGCGCAGCCGTTGGGCGTGCGCCATTCCAGGAAGTGGTAGACCGCGGCGTGATCCAGCAGGTGGTGGTCGCGGATGGCCTTGCGCACCTCGGCGTGGCTGTGATCGGTGCAGCCGCAGACGGCCTTGGTCTTGGGCGCTTCTTGGAAGCTCGCACCCACCGTGTTCATCAGGATCTGCTCTACCAGGCCGCTGCAGGAGCCGCAGGAGCTGCCGGCCTTGGTGCATTGTTTGACTTCGTCCAGGGTGAACAGGCCGTTTTCCTTGATCGCCTTGACGATGGCGCCTTTGCTGACGCCGTTGCAGCCGCAGACTTCGTCGCTGTCCTGCATGCCGGCGGCGCGGCTCTGGCCTTGCACGCCTACGTCGCCGATGGCGGTTTCGCCGAAGATCAGCCGCTCGCGCAGATCGCCTATCGCGCGCTGTTCGCGCAGCAGCTTGAAGTACCAGGCGCCGTCGGCGGTGTCGCCGTACAGGCAGACGCCGATCAGTTTGTCCTCGCGCAGCACCAGTTTCTTGTACAGGCCGCCGGCCGGGTCCGACAGTACGATCTCGTCGCAGCCGTCCCCGCCGATGAAGTCGCCGGCGGAGAACAGGTCGATGCCGGTGACCTTGAGCTTGGTGGCCATCACCGAACCCTGGTAGCGGCTGCTGCCCAGCTGGGCCAGATGGTTAGCGCAGACCTTGGCCTGTTCGAACAGCGGCGCCACCAGGCCGTAGCAGACGCCGCGGTGGCTGACGCATTCGCCCACCGCGTAGATGCGCGGGTCGAAGGTCTGCAGCGCGTCGCTGACCACCACGCCGCGTTCGCAGTGTAGGCCGGCGCCGGCGGCCAGCGCGATATTGGGGCGGATGCCCACCGCCATCACCACCAGTTTGGCTTCCAGGGTTTCGCCGTCGGAGAGCTTCGCCGCCGCCACCGCGCCGCGCCCGTCGTCCAGCAGCGCCGCGGTCTGGCGGCCCAGCAGGATGCGCAGGCCGCGCGTCTCCAACGAGGCCTGCAGCAACTGAGCGGCCGCGGGGTCCAGTTGCCGCTCCAGCAGCCAGTCCGCCAGATGGACCACGGTGACATCCATGCCGCGCTGCTTCAGGCCGTAGGCGGCTTCCAGGCCCAGCAGGCCGCCGCCTATCACCACGGCCCGGCCGCCGTCGGCGCTGGCCGCCAGCATGGCCTCGGTGTCGCGGATGTCGCGGTAGCCGATGACGCCGGCCAGCTCGCCCCCGGGCAGCGGCAGCATCACCGGCAGCGAACCGGTGGCCAGCAGCAGACGGTCGTAGTGGGCGACGCCGCCGTCGTCGGCGCGCACCAGACGACGCGCGCGGTCCAGCTCCACCACGGTCTTGCCGGTGTGCAGGGCAATGCCGCGCTCGGCGTACCAGCTACGCGGATTGAGCACGATGTCGTCGAAGGTCTGCTCGCCAGCCAGCACCGGCGACAGCTGGATGCGGTTGTAATTGGGGTGCGGCTCGGCGCCGAACACGGTGATGTCGTAGAGGTCCGGCGCCAGCGTCAGCAGTTCTTCCACCGTGCGGATGCCGGCCATGCCATTGCCGACCACCACCAGTTTGGGTTTGTTCATGATGGGTGTCCTCGCGGTTTCAGAGTCGGGCGCTGGCGAGAGACCAGCCGGCGCGCCAGCGTTGGCGCAGCCCGGCCAGGCCGGCCCAGCCCGCCAGCGCCAGCGCGGCGTACAGCCACAGTCCGATGGCGTAGCCGCCGCTGGCCTGCTTGATCACGCCCAGGCCGGCCGTCAGCAGGAAGCCGCCGACGCCGCCGGCCATGCCGATCAGGCCGGTGACCGCGCCGATTTCGTCGCCGAAGCGCTGCGGCACCAGCTGGAACACCGCGCCGTTGCCGGCGCCCAGGCAGAGCATGGCCAGCACGAACAGCAGCAGCGCGCCGCCGGCGCCGCCGGGCTCAAGGCCGGCTGCGAACAACAGCGCCGCCACCGCCAGATAGACGGCCAGCAGCGAGCGGGTGCCGCCTACGCGGTCCGCCAGCACGCCGCCCAGCGGTCGCATCATCGAGCCGGCGAACACGCAGGCGGCGGTGTAGAGGCCGGCGGTCTTGGCGTCGAAGCCGAACTGGTCGTGGAAATAGCCGGGCAGCGCGCTGGCGAAGCCGGCGAAACCGCCGAAGGTGATGGCGTAGAACAGCATCAGCCACCAGGCGTCGCGCTGCCCCAGCACCGCCAGGTAATCCGCCCAGCGTTTGGGCGGCGGCGAGCCGGGAGCGTCCTTGGCCATCCGGGCGAACAGCAGCAGAACCAGCAGCAAGGGCAGGCAGGCGAGGCCGAACACGTTCTGCCAGCCAAAGTGCAGCGCCAACGCCGGCGCGAACAGCGCCGCCAGCACGGTGCCGGAATTGCCGGCGCCGGCGATGCCCAGCGCCGTGCCCTGATGGGCCGGCGGATACCAGCGCGAGGCCAGCGGCAGCGCCACGGCGAAGGAGGCGCCGGCCACGCCCAGGAACAGGCCCAGCAGCAGCGCGCCGCCCAGGCTGGAGAGGCCGACGCGCCAGGCGGCCAGCAGGGCGGCTATGACGATGATCTGAGCGATCAGTCCGGTGCGCTTGGCGCCGATGCGGTCCGCCAGCATGCCGACGGCCAGCCGCAGCAGCGCGCCGGCCAGAATGGGGGTGGCCACCATCAGCGCGCGTTCGCGAGTGTCCAGGCCCAGCGCCGCGGCGATGGGCACCTGCAACGGGCCCAGCAGGTACCAGACCATGAAGCTGAGGTCGAAATAGAGAAAGGTGGACAGCAAGGTGGGCTTGTGCCCGCTGTGCCAGAAAGAACGGTCCATGCGAAACTCCTGTGCCGCGAGCGGCCGGGGGCCGGCCAAAATAAAAACGGCGTTCGCTCCTCGGTGATAGCAGGAGCGGACGCCGTTGTCCGTTGCCGTCCCGGCCGCCATTGGCCGGACAAGCATTTGGGGTGGGCACGGCACGTCTTTGTGCCAGGCCCGGCTTGACTTATGCAAACGCCGTGCCAGCCATGGGGTGGAGGAAAGCCTGGCTTTATCTAGGCTTGCGGTGGAAAAAGCGCACCGCGCTGGTGCGAAAAGAGCCAGCCGCGCACTGTGTTTGTGCGTTGCAGCATGAAGGTTCTCAGCCAGGCAGGCCCAAGGCTGCGGGGTAGCGCGCTTGTCCGTCCCAGTCCACACCGTCGCACAAGCGGCCGCTGTGCTGCGGCCGGGCCGGGAGCGGCAGGCCCAGCGCGTCCGCCGCCTGCCGGTAGAGCCGGGTCTGGCTGACCTCGGCGGCCACGGTTTGAGCGTCCTCGTCGCCGCGCAGCCAGCCCCAGCGCCGGAACTGGTCGACGAACCAGATGCCGTCGGACGGATAGGGATAGTTGACCCGGCCTTGGTCGAAGAAGCGCAGCGCGGTCGCGCCGGCTGCGACCGAGGGCAGGGTGGCGGCGATCAGCGTTTCCGGCAGACCAATGTGTTCCGGCCGCGCCAGCCAGCGTGCCGCTTGGCGGCGGTGTTCGCTGTGCTCCAGCCAGCGGCAGGCTTCCAGCAGCGTCATGATCAGCGCAACGGAGGCGGCCGGCTCTTTTTGCGCGAAATCGCGGCGGCAGAGCAGGGCTTTCTCCGGGTGGCCTGGCCAGATCTCGCCGCTGACGACGACGATGCGGCCGGCCTGACGCGCCGCCGCCTGCTGGTGCCAGGGCTCGCCCGCGCAAAAGCCGTCCAACTGGCCGGCTTCCAGCGCCGCGCCCATCTGCGGCGGAGGAATTACCACCAGGCGCGCGTCGCTCCGTGGGTCCAGGCCTTGCGCGGCCAGCCAGTAATTGAGCCACAAGGCATGGGTGCCGGCGGGGAAGGTGTGAGCCAGCGTCAACGGCGGGCCGTCTTGACGGACGCGGCGGCGCAGTGCCTGTTCCGGCGACGCGGTCAGCGCGTCGGCCAGCGGGTGGCTGAGGGTGATGGCCTGGCCGTTTTGGTTCAGCGTCATCAGCAGCGCCATGTCGGCTTGCGGGCCGGCGAGGCCCAGTTTCATGCCGTAGGCCAGGCCGTACAGCGCCGCGGCGGCGTGCAGGCGGCCGTCCAGCAGCTTGTCGCGCACCGCGCTCCACGAAGGCTGGCGCAGCAGTTCCAATTCCAGGCCGTGGCGGCGGTCCAACCCCAGCTGGCGCGCGACGATCAGCGGCGCGCTGTCGGTTAGCGGCAGATAGCCCAGGCGCAGGCGGTACGGGGCGGTCATGGGAGTGTCCTTATGGTTCAGCCCAGCAACTCGGCTGCTTTGATCAGTTGCCGGGCAAGCTCGGCGATGCGTAGGCCCTCGCGCATTGCCTGCTGGCGCAGCGCCTGGTAGGCGTCGTTTTCGCTGAGCCGGCGTTTGTCCATCAGAATGCCCTTGGCGCGCTCGATCAGCTTGCGTTCGGCCAGCTGTTGTTCCGCCGCCGCCAGCCGTCGCCGCAGCCTGCCATCCTCGGCGAAGCGAGCGCGGGCCAGGTCGATGATGGGCGCCAGCCGCGCGGCGTCGGCCTGGTCCACCACGTAGGCGGCCACGCCGGCGTGGACCGCGGCTTCTATCGTGGGCAGGTCGCCCTGATCGGCGAACATCACCACCGGGTGCGGGGCGATTTCGCCTAGCAGCGCCAGCTGCTCCAGGGTGTCGCGTGATGGCGATTCGGTGTCCACGATCACCACGTCGGGCCGCAGCCCTTCCACCGCCTGCAGCAAGGCCGCGGCTCCGTCCACTTCGGCGGCGACGGCGTAGCCGGCGCGCGCCAGCGCCTGGCGCAGCGAAGCGATGGTTTTGGCGTGGTCGTTGACCAGCAGCAGGCGCAGCGGCGGAGGGGCGGACATTGCGGCACCGGGGAGAACGGGACGGCTTGGTTGAAGCAAGCGCCGTGCCCGCGACCCTGTCCAAAGTCCGCTGGGCTTTAGAACCTGTTTACGATCAGCTGCGCGTCGGCGATACGGCGTTGAAATCGCTTTCGAGATGCTTATGTACCACGTGCACACTCCGCTCTCTCAGTGGTTTTCGCCTTGTCTCGCCCTCGCTCGCGGGACTTTGAACAGGCTCGTAAGAGCAGGGCTCAGGAAGTACAGCGGACTTTGCGCAGGGGCTGAGGTTCTTGATGCGATTTTTAGAGTGGTCGCCGCCGGATTGACGCGGCGTTTAGCCGTGATGACCTATCGTGGAGCCGAGACATGGCCAATGGACAGGGAGGTGACGCACGGGTGAACAAGAGTCGTTGGCGAGGCCGGCCCCGCGTGAGCGGAGCCGGCCGATTTCATTTCAGCTTGACGTTCCAGTTGTCCTCGACGCAGCGCTGGTAGTTGCCGGCTTGCAGCGCGCTGTACGGTGTCTGGTAATTCACCAACTGGCATTTGTAGTCATTGCCCCATTTCCAGTCCTTTTCCCAATAGATGTTGTAGGCGGCGGAGCTGGCGGCGCTGAAGCGCTGCATATTGGCGCAGGACAGTTGTTCGTTGCCGTAGTCCCAGCCTAGATCTTTGGCGAATTGGCGGTAGTAGTCGATGCGATTCTGCGCCGCTTGACGTTCGGTGCCGCCGCCGCACTCGGCGTTGACGATCTGGATGGTGGTGGCGAAGTTGTTGCCGGCCCCGGCGGCCTTGTCCGCGGCGTTGGGCACCCAAGTGCCGTCCAGCACGTGCAGCATCGATGGTTTCGGCGGCTGCGGGAAGACGAAGAAGAAAGTGGCCGAGGTCAGATTGAGCCAGGTGGAGGCCACCAGGTCCGGGTTCTTCAGCAGCACCGACTGGTCGCCGTTGTACATGGCCTGGGAGAAGGGGCCGTAGTTGTAGTTGTAGGACAGCTGTTTGGCGCCGCGGCCGAAGTATTTCTTCCAGCTGCCATCGGCGTTCTTGCCGCAGGTCCACACCTTGTTGAACACCGGGTCGGCGCATTCGGTGTTGTAGCCGCAGCCGGGGCCGGTTTCGTCGCAACCCATCTCGCGTAGATATTTCAGGCCCTGGCGCCATTCCGGCACCGTGTCGCTGCGGTTGTGGTCGCCGGTTTCCTGGGCGAAGTGGGCGAACATGGTGGCCAGGCTGTGGCGGCAAATGGCGTCACCGTCGCGGCCGTCGCTGTAGTCGTCGCAAATGGCGGGAAACTTGGCGATGGCCTGCAGGAAGCGCTGGTAGCTGTAGCTGGCGTCGCGGCGCGAGAAGTAATACTCCCACTTGGCCGCCGGCAGCAGCCGTTCCACCCGGCGCACGTTCAGCGGATTGGCTGCGCTGCCGGGCGCAACTTGCTCCACCTGAGCGTTGGGCAAGGTGCGGATCGAGGCTTTGACGTTGCGGAAGAAAGCGGTATCGGTCAGGGCTGCCTCGTATTGCAGCGCTTGCTGCAGAGTGGGCGGCTGAGGCTGGCCCGGTTCGGCCTGCGCCGCGGCTTTGGCCGCCGCCACCGGCGTCCAACTGCCTCTAGGATTGGCGGCCGGCGTTTCGGCGCGGGTGCGCCATTTCGCCTGCCAGTCCTGGCCTTGCCATCGGACTTGTTGTCCGGCTTGGTAGGCAGCGCCGGCGTTCCAGGGCGCGGCGAATACGGCCTGGCAGGCCAGGCCGAGCAGCAGGGCGGAGAAGGGTTTGCGCATGTTGGCTCCTTTGTCGAGCTGCCGACGCGGTGGGTGCCGCGTGGAATCGGGGCAGCCGTTTATGGGGGCCTGGACAAACCCAGTGCGCGGTCCGGCAGCGTCGTCGCGCCGTACTTAACAAACCGCTCGCGATGGTTTTTTCGAGGCCCCTTAGGTGGTTTTCTGCCGTGCGCGACGCACGGCATAGATACCACTATGGAACCAATTTTTGATATGTCAAATGACTTTTTTAGGGAGAATCAGATTGACGCGGCAATGCGGCCGACCCGAGGCTAAGCCGGGTTCGGACAAACAAGGCGGAAGCGGCCGCGGCTGGCGCCGGGGTGAGATCCCGGGCAGGGTGCGGCTTTAGGCGTCAATCGTAACTGTGCGGCCGTCTCAGGGGCGAGAGGCGTTGATCCAGGCGTCGTGCGGGTAACTGGCGGAATCCAGCCCCAATTCTGACGAAAAGGTGATGTGACAGTGACGTCCTGCTGCATGGACCGCAATCACGGTAAAAGTGATCGCGGCGCTATCGTGTTGTTCGGCGATGTAATCGCCTGGTTTGAGTTCATTGACTCGCAAATGTTGCTCCAGGGCATGACCGCGATAGCGGATCATGCCGGCAGATCAACGGCGTCGGTTGTGATGCGGGCGAGGAGTGCCGCCGCCGGCCGGCGCCGTCGGATGACGGAAATTGATGCGGCCCTTGGTCAAGTCGTAGGGCGACATCTCTACAGTGACGCGGTCGCCTACCAGAACGCGAATACGGTGCATCTTCATCTTGCCCGAGCCATAGGCAAGGATTTCGACGTTGTTGTCCAGGCGCACGCGGAAGCGGGACTCGGGCAACATTTCAATGACAACACCTTCCAGTTCGATCATGTCTTCTTTGGACATTACGATTCCTTTCTAATACGGTAGGCCAACAGCCACAGCGGCAGTCACGTGGACTGCCGCGAGCGGGTGCTATTGGCGCGTCTATTCGGTAACCAAGCTAGGGAGGGGCTGGCTTCACAGGCAGCCCTCAGGCAAGGCGGAGCGTCCAGCAGGCAGCTGCCGGAACGATCAGAAAATCTGAGGCGAACGGTATTATATATCTAACGCACTGATTTGTCAGAAAAATACAAGGATTTTTCCGGCAATGGCCGAATCAGGCGCGGCGAAGAGGAGGTTTTCACAAAAAAATCAGGGAGATGGATTTATCCGCCGCCGCCGTCGCTGTGTTGAAAATCTGATCGGCAAGTCGGTTTCTTCGCCTTGGCGGCATGGGGTCTGTTCAGCGTCACACCCTGGCGCGCGAGACTTTGAACAGGTTCTCAGGGGCGGAGCGGGGCCAAGCCGCCGTTTTTGACCAGTTCTGCGAACTCGTCTTCCGGCAGCGGCCGGGCGTAGAGAAAGCCTTGTCCGTGCTCGCAGCCGGCGTCCAGCAGGAAGCGACGCTGAGCCTCGTTCTCCACGCCTTCGGCCACCAAGCCGAGACGCAGGGTTTTGGCTAGCGAGATGATGGCCAAGCTGATGCTGGCCTCGTGTTCGTGGTCCGGCAGGCCGCGCACCAGGGATTGGTCGATTTTCAGCGTTTGCACCGGCAGTTGGCGCAGATAGCTGAGCGAGGAGTAGCCGGTGCCGAAATCGTCGATGGACAGGCCTACTCCCAGCTGGCGCAGTTCGCGCAGCACTTTCAGATGCGCGTCCGGATTGCTCATCACGAAGCGTTCCGTGATTTCCAGTTCGATCTGCCTCGGCGGAATCCGGCAGTCGCGCAGCGCCTGTTTCAGCGTTTGCAGGATGGGGGCGCGCTGGATTTGCGCCCCGGCGATATTGAGGCTGAGCACGCCCGGAGAGATGCCGGCATCCTGCCAGCGGCGCAAGATGCCGCAGGCGTGGCGGATCAGCCAGCTGCCGATTGGAATGATCAGGCCGGTTTCCTCCGCAAGCGGAATGAAAGTGTCCGGCCCAATCAGACCCAGGCTTGGATGTTGCCAGCGCAGCAAGGCCTCGGCGCCGACTAGGGCGCCGCTTTGCAGGTGGTATTTGGGCTGGAACACCAGAAACAGCTCTCGCCTCTCCAACGCCAGGCGGAGTTCTCGC
Source organism: Chromobacterium haemolyticum (assembly GCF_009936155.1). NCBI lineage: Bacteria > Pseudomonadati > Pseudomonadota > Betaproteobacteria > Neisseriales > Chromobacteriaceae > Chromobacterium > Chromobacterium haemolyticum. Next base: position 1,525,958 of record NZ_AP019312.1, read on the forward strand.
TCCTGTTCCACCCGTAGCCGCGCGCGCTGGGTCAACTCCTCGGTGTAAAAGCGGAAGGCGCCCTTGCCGTCGTTTTTGGCCTGGTACATGGCGGCGTCGGCGTTGCGCATCAGGGTGTCCGCGTCTTGGCCGTCGCGCGGGTAGATGCTGATGCCCACGCTGCAGCCCACTTCCACCTCTTGTTCTTCCAGCCGGAACGACCGGGCGCAGGCTTTGACGATTTTGTTGGCGATGTCGATGACCGGGTTGTCTGCTTTCTGGTTCTCCAGCAGGATCAGAAACTCGTCGCCGCCGATGCGGGCCACTGTGTCGTTGGCGCGCAGGCAGTCCTTGAGCCGGGCGGCCACTTCCACCAGCAGGCGGTCGCCGGCGCCGTGGCCGCGGGTGTCGTTGATCTGCTTGAAGTTGTCCAGATCGATGAACAGCACCGCCACACGGCGGTGCTCGCGCTTGGCGGTCTGAATGGCGTGCTCCAGCCGCGACAGAAACAGCAGCCGATTAGGTAGAGTGGTCAAGGAGTCGTAATGCGCCAGATGCGCCATTTCGGCGGCGGATTTCTTGATCTGGGCGATATCGGAGAACACGCCGACATAGTTGCGCACCGCGCCGTAGCCGTCGCGCACCGCGGTGACGGTGAGCCAGGCCGGCTCCACGCTGCCGTCCTTGTGCCGATTCCATATCTCGCCTTGCCAGCGGCCGTGTTCCGCCACCGCCTGCCATAGCCGGCGGTAGAAGCCGGCGTCGTGGCGTCCGGAGTGCAATAAGCGCGGGCTTTGCCCCAGAAGATCGGCGCGGGCGTAGCCGGTGAGCGCGCTGAAGGCGGAGTTGACGTCGAGGATGCGCAGGTCGGCGTCGGCGATCATCACGCTTTCCAGCGTGTGCTCGTAGACCGCCGCGGCTTGTTGCAGGGTCTGCTCGCGGAGCTTGAATTCGCTGATGTCCTGCAAGGTGCCGCTCAGGCGGAGGACGCGGCCGCGGTCATCCTGTTCTAGCGCGATGTGATGGCGCACGTAGCGGTTGCCGCCGTCCGGCAGCAGGATGCGATGGTCCAGTTGAGCGGTTTCGCGCCGGCGCAACACTTGGCGCAGGCAGCGGCGCAGCGGATGCCAGTCGCCGGGCGGCAGCAGCGCGGGCAATTGCGTCAGCGGCGGGGGAGGCCGCGCAGGGTCCAGCCGCCACAGTTGATACAGCTCGTCGGACCAATGCGGCGCGGAGTCGCCGCGTCGCCATTCCCAATGACCGATGCGCGCCTGGGCCAGCGCCTCGCTCTGGCGGCGTTGGGCATCGCTGTGGTACTGGCTGCGATCCAGGAAGTTGGACAGCATGTCCGCCACCGATTGCAGCATGTGCTGTTCTATCCACAGCCAGCTGTGGGGGGCCGGCGCGCTGACCGCCAGCACGCCGCGCCAGCATTGGCGAGGCCGCAGCGTGGCCAGCAGCGCGCTCTGTCCGTTGTCGCCCAGCAATTGCCGCAGGACGGCGGCGGCTTCCGGCGCGTCGGCGCTGTCGTTCAGCTGCAACGTGCGCTGCTGGCCCAGTTGTTGTTCCAGCCAGTAGAGCTTGGAACGAGGAATGACCGGCGTTTCGGCCGGAGGGCCGGCTCCTCGCGCCTCGCGCCGCCACTCGCGGGCGATGCGCACTTGCTTGCCGTCGATATCAAGCAGGGCCAACAGGCAGTGATCCGCGCCGAGGAAGCGGCCCACGCGCTCCAGCAGGCCGCTCATGCGCGCCCACAGCGTTTCGGCCGGCTGGCTGGCCAGTTCCGCGGACAGGCCGGCCAGTTGGGCGAGAATGTCCAGATGGCGTGTCAGCAATTGTTCAGAGGTGAGCCGGTCGGTGGCGTCGTGAAAGGTCAGCAACAGGCAGTCATGATCATCCGCCCGCAACGGCCGCGCGCGGATGTCGGCATGGCCGACTTCGCCTCCCGGCCGACGCAGCGGGGTAGCGGCGATTTGGCTGGGCTTGCCCTTGGGCAAGGCCAGCAACGGACGCAACGCTTCGGTCAGCCCGCTGCCGGGCGCCAGCGCGGAGAGTGCGACAGGATAGGCGGGGGCGTTGGCGAGGCCCAGCCACTCCATCAGCGCGGCGTTGGCGTACAGCACTTGTTGGCCTGCAGGCTCTAGCAGCAGCACGCCGTCTTCCAATTGTTCCAGCATGGCCTGAGCCGGCGACAGCGGCTTGGCGGAGGAGGGCTGCGCCGGCTGCAGCAGTTGCCGTCCCAGATTGTGAGTCATGTCCGTCAGCATCTGCCGCGCCTGCCGTCCGGCGGCGCTGTCCTGAGGCAGGAAGGGTTGGGCGGCCAGCGCGGACAAGATTTGCGCTTCGCCGATGGCGTGGCGCAGCGCGTAATCGCGCAGTTGTTCCAGTTGGCGTAACAAGCTGTCCAGCGACGCGCCAGCGGAGAAGGCGGCGTCGTAGCGATTCAGCAGATCGCGCAGACGGCGCTGGTGTTTGCCGGCGGCGGACCTGCTGTCGGCGGCTGGTTTCTTGGTCGTCGGCATGAAGTCTCTTTCTGCGCTCGCGCCCGTTGCGGGCGCGGTCAGGTCTTGCTTCATTGTTAGGCATGGATTGCAAAAAGGCCAACTACTTAATAGCAATATGAGCGGTTCATAAAAACCCTCGCGCGGCTTGAAAATGTCTTCGCGCGCGGCTCGGCGCGGGCTCGCCCGACGCCCACCGCGTGGAGGCGCCGCCGGCGGGTCGTCAGGAGCGCCGGAGCTGGCCGGCCAGAACACCGACGCGCGCCAGCGCCGCCAGATAGCGTTCGTCCAGCGGATAGCAGCAGGACAGCCGCAGGGCGTTGGGATAGCGGCCGCTGGGGGAGTACAGCGGGCCGGGCATGATGCTGATTTTCTCCGCGATGGCGGCGTGGAACAGCGCCACCGCGTCGATGTCCTCGGGCAGCTCCACCCAGATCAGAAAGCCGCCGGAAGGCGCCGTGGCGTGAGTGCCGGCCGGGAAGTGGCGCGCGATCATGCCGCGCACCTTCTCCACGTGGGCGGCGTAGCGCCGCTTCAGCGCGCGCAGATGATGGTCGTAGCCGCCGGACTCCAGGAAGGCGCCCAGGGTTTCCGCCAGCACCGCCGGCTCCGCCACGGAGGAGGCGAACTTGAGCTGGCGCAGCGTGTGACCGAAACGGCCCCCTTCCATCCAGCCGATGCGGAAGTCCGGCGCCAGCGTCTTGGTGTAGCTGGAGCAGACGATGACCCAGCCTTCGTCGTCGAAGGCCTTGACCGCCGGCGCCAGGGTGTCGCCGAACTGCAGCTCGGCGTACAAGGCGTCCTCGATCAGCGGCACCTGGTGGCGGGTGATCATCCGCGCCAGCCGCTTCTTGGCTTCCAGCGGCATGGTCGAGCCCAGCGGGTTGTGCACATTGGGCATCGCCACCAGCGCGTTGATGCGCTTTTCCGCCAGCAAGAGTTCCACCGCGTCGATGGACAGGCCGGTTTGCGGATCGGTGGGAATTTCCACCGTTTTCAGACCCAGGCTGGCGATGAGCGGCAGCAGGTTGAAATAGGTGGGCGATTCCAGCCCCACGGTGTCGCCGGGCCGGGTGACCGCGCGCAGCGCCAATTGCAGCGCTTCCATGCAGCCGTGGGTGAGCACGATGTCCTGAGCCTGCAGGGTCATGCCCAGTTCCAGGCCGCGGCGCGCGATCTGGGTGCGCAGCCGCAAGGAGCCCGGCGGTAGTGCGTAACGGCTGACCATGCCGGGCTGGCGGCGCAGTATCTGCCCCATCAGCCGGCCCAGCTTGCTGCCGGGATAGAAGTCTCCTCCATGCGGACAGGCCAGCGCCAGGTCGATGTAGTCCTCATTCTGCTGCGCCTCCAGCACGGTGTCGATCAGGCCCAGGACCTGTGGGCGGGTGGGCGCGGCGGGGCTGCTTAGGGTGGCCGCCGGCCGAGCCGGCGACGGCAGCCGCGCCCGCACGTAGTAGCCGGATTGCGGCCGGGCCTCGATCAAGCCGCGGTCCTCCAGCACCCGGTAGGCGGCCACCACGGTGTTCAGGCTGAGCTGGCGGCTTTGCGAGGTGCGCCGCACCGACGGTAATTTGGCGCCGGGCGGCAGCGTGCCGCGCTTGATGGCCAGCGACAGATCGTCGGCCAGTTGCTGATACAGCGTGGGGGCTTGGGGAGCGACAATGGGTTCCATGAGGACAGCTTGCCGCGCTTGGGCGACGGGAGACAGACACAGTACCCATGATAGGTGATGGTGACAGTTTGAGGAAATGCCGCGCTGTCACCACTGCGAAAGGTGACAGCTGCGGCTGTTGGCGTTGCGAGCCGCTGCGTAGCATGGATGGGGAAAACGGGGCCGCGTCGGCCCCTTGCATCGCCATGCCGCGTCGATGGACGGCGCGGAGCAAGTGAAAGAGAAGCCCGCCATGCCTGAATTCGCCCTATTGTCCTACGTTGCGGTGATGTCCATCACCCCCGGCCCCAATAACCTGATGTTGACCGCGTCCGGGGTCAATTTCGGTTTTCGCCGCACCATTCCTCACATGCTGGGCATCAGCCTGGGTTGCGCCTTCCAAGTGTTCCTGGTGGGCAGCCTGTTGTCGCTGTTGCTGGACGGCATCCAGACCGCGCGCTTGCCGCTGGCCTTGATGGGGTGCGCCTATCTATTGTGGCTGTCCTGGAAGATTGCCCGCGCCGGCCAACCTGAGGCGGGTGCGGCGGCGCGGCCGCTGGGTTTTGTCGGCGCGGCACTGTTTCAATGGTTGAACCCCAAGGCCTGGGTGATGGTGATCAACGCCGCCATCCTGTTCATGCCGGCTGCGGACGGTCAGCGCTGGCTGGGCGCGGTCATGCTGGCGGCGGTGTTCGCCGTGGTCAACCTGCCGTGCATCGGCGTCTGGGCTTGGGCCGGCGAACGTTTGCGCGCTTGGCTCGCCAGCCCGCGCGCCTTGTTGGGTTTTAATCTGAGCATGGGGGTATTGATGGCCGCCACCGCGCTGTGGTTGCTGTACGACGAGTTCCAGCCGCACGGTCCGGCCAGGGCCGCCGAGATCGCGGCCGCGCCGGCGGCGCCGCAAGCGGTGGGCACGATGTCCGTTTTTGACAGTGGCTTGTCCGTAATCAGCGTTAAATAAAGGCGCGCGAGTCCGTAGCATTCGGGCTGTGTTCAACAGCGTCCAGCCTGGACGCGAGGGAGAAACCGCCATGAAGAAAACCGCCTTGCTGGTGATTGACGCACAAGAATCATTCCGCCACCGCCCGTATTGGAAGGAAGACGAGATCCCGGCTTTTCAGGACAAACTGCAGCAATTGATCGCCGGTGCGGAAGCGCTTGGCGCGCCGGTGATCAACATCCTGCACGAAGACGGCGACGAGGCCTTTTCCGCCGCCTCCGGCCTGGTGCGGCCGCTGGAATGGCTGCGCCACCGGCCGGCCGCCACCTTCGTCAAGCACGTGCACAACGCGCTGACCGATTCCGGCCTGCAGCCCTGGCTGATCCGCCACGGCGTCCAGCGCTTGATCGTGTCCGGCATCCGCACCGAGCAATGCTGCGAAACCACCACCCGGGTGGCGTCCGACCTGGGTTACGAGGTGGACTTCGTCACCGAGGCCACGTTGACCTTCGCGATGACTCATCCGCATAGCGGCCAGGTGTTCAGCCCGGCGGAAATCCGGGCCAAGACCGAGCTGGTGCTGGCCGGCCGCTTCGCCGATATCGTCAGCGTGGAGCAGGCGCTGGCCAAGCTGGCGCGCTGAGCGAGCGGGTATTTGACCGTCGCCATCGCGACTGTCTGATGGTACTGTGAAGCGCTATCTAAAATGAATGCGGCGGGCAGGGCCCGCCGCGCAGCCATGGGAGAATTGCATGCGGCCCACCCTTCCCCCTGACGGCATGCCGGCCTATCGTCTGCTGAGCGGCCCGGACGACGCCGGCTTCTGCCGCCGCGTCAGCGAGGCGCTGGCCTTGGGTTACCGGCTGCACGGCTCGCCGGCGGCAACCTTCGACGGCGAGCGCGTCATCGTCGCCCAGGCGGTGTTGTGGCCGGGGGCGTCGGCGCAAGGAGACGGCGATGTCGTGGAGTGATTTGCTGCAGGCGCTGGCCATCGTGCTGGTGTGGGGCGTCAACTTCGTGGTGATCAAATGGGGCGTGTCCGATGTGCCGCCTCTGCTGCTGGGCGGCTTGCGCTTCTGTCTGGCCGCGGTGCCGGCCTTGTTCTTCATCCGTCGGCCGGCGTTGCCCTGGCGCTATCTGCTGGCCTACGGCCTCAGCGTGGGCGTCGGCCAGTTCGCCTGTCTGTTCACCGCCATCAAGCTGGGCATGCCCGCAGGCTTGGCCTCGGTGGTGCTGCAATCACAGGCTTTCTTCACCTTGATCCTGGCCGGTTTGTGGCTGCGCGAGCGCTGGCAGGCCAGCCAGATGGCCGGGCTGCTGCTGGCCCTGGGCGGCCTGGTTTTGATCGGCCTGAGCAAGGGCGGCAGCATGACGGCGGTGGGTCTGGGGCTGACCATCGCCGCCGCCTTCAGCTGGGCGCTGTCCAATGTGGTGGTGAGGCAGATGGGCCGCGCCGGCTACCGCGTGCAGCCGTTGGGACTGGTGGTGTGGTCCAGCCTGGTGCCGCCGATTCCGTTCTTCCTGCTGTCCTGGTGGCTGGAGGGGGGCGAACGCATCGCCGCCGCTCTGGGGCATTTCACGCCGCAGGCCTGGTTCGCGGTGGCCTATCTGGCCTTTGTCGCCACTTTGTTCGGTTACGGCTTGTGGAGCCGATTGCTGTCGCGCCACCCGGCCGGCAAGGTGGCGCCGTTTTCGCTGCTGGTGCCGGTGGTGGGCGTGTTGGCGTCCGGTGTGTTGCTGGACGAGCGCTTGAGCGCGCTGCAAGCCGCCGGCAGCCTGCTGCTGCTGGCCGGCTTGGCGGTCAACGTGTTCGGCGCGCGCTGGCTGGCGCGCTTGCGCGGGGGGGAGGCGACGCGTGGCGCTTGATGTCTTTTTCGTGTTGCCGCCCAATCTGCTGCTGGTGGATCTGGCCGGCCCGGCCGACGCTTTTCGCATCGCCGCGCAACTGGGGGCGTCGTTTCGATCACACTTCATCGCGCCGGTATCCGGCGTGCCCACCTCGCTGGGCCTGAGCCTTGAGGGCGCCTCGCCATTGCCTGAGGTTCTGCCGGACGAGGCGCTGGTGGTGATCAGCGGCGCCGCCCATTCGATCGAGGCTTACGCGCGGCCAGAGGCGCGCGAGATCGTGCGTTGGCTGCGTCGCAAGGTGGACCCCAGCCGCCAGCGCGTGGCCAGCATTTGCTCCGGCAGCCTGCTGACGGCGGAAGCCGGTTTGCTGGACGGCCGCCAGTGCACCACTCACCACACCTTGCTGGAGCGCCTGCAGCAACTCGCGCCGCAGGCCAGGGTGCAGCAGAACCGCGTATTCGTGCAGGACGGGCCGATCAGCAGCAGCGCCGGCATCACCGCCGGCGTGGACCTGGCCTTGCAGTTGATCGCAGAGCTGGCCGGGCCGGGGCTGGCGCGCGATGTGGCGCGCCACATGGTGGTGTATTTCCGCCGTTCCGCCGGCGACCCGGAGTTGTCGCCGTGGCTGACGCACCGCAACCATTTGCACCCGGCGGTGCACAAGGCGCAGGACCTGATCGCCGCTGATCCGGCCCGCGCCTGGAGGGTGGAGGACTTGGCCGGCCAGGTGCACGTCAGCGCCAGGCATTTGTCGCGCTTGTTCCGCGAGCACGCCGGCGTATCGGTGCACGACTATCACACCGGGCTGCGGCTGGCGCTGGCCAGTCAATGGCGCGGCGCCGGGCTGTCCAAGGAGAAGGCCGCGCTGGCTGCCGGGTTTTCCTCGGCGCGGCAGTTGAACCGGGCCGGCGTAGGCGCTTGCTGACGCGATCTGGATTTTGTTTTTATTCAAGTTTTGCATAGGAATGCCGATGTTGCGGTTGACGTTCGCTTAGATCGCTTCATAATTCCAGCAACATCCAACGGTATTTGCCATGAAAACGATTCCCAGTATTGCCTGCTTTCTGTCCGTCTTGCTGGGCTTGTCCGCCTGCGCCACCGCCGAGCGTCCTCCGCAGGCCGCCGAAGCGCCGCGAGCCGCCGCGGGAATGACGCCGAGCGGCGTCGGTTTCGTCGGCCCGGGCATTGAAACCGAGGCCCCCAAGGTGGTGGTCAAGGAGGTGAACCCCTATCAGCCCATCGTGGTGCGGGTGGTGGGCAGCGGCGCGGCGCCGTACACCTCCAGCCTGACGCCGTCGCAGCGCAAGCTGCTGGCGCTGCGCGCCGCCCGGCTGGACGCTTTCCGCGCCATCGCCGAACAGGTGCAGGGCATGAAGCTGGTGGGCAACAGCTCGGTGTCCAATATGATCGCCAACAGCGACAGCTTCCGCACTTACGTGGACGCCTATCTGCGCGGGGTCAACATCGTTTCCAACAGCATGAAGCCGGATGGCACCAGCGAGGCCGTGGCCGAGATCACGCTGGATCAGGATTTCTACAAACAATTCCGCCAGGCGCTGGACAAGACCGGCGGCAGCGTGATGAAGGCTTCGCAGGAGAACGCCACTTCCGGCCTGCAGTGCGCGGAAGGCAATTGCGGCGCGGCGCGCTACAACAGCAACTACTACATGGCTCAATGATGCGGTTTCGTTTCCGTACCCTGTTGGCCGCCGCGTTTGCGGCGGCTTTTGTTTGTCCGGTCGGCGCCGAGGTCATGCGCGCCGAAGGCGTGGCCTCGCTGGACAACGGCGTGGCCGCCGCGCGCGAGCAGGCGTTGCAGGACGCGCTCAAGATGGTGGCGCTGCGCCAGGGCGCGCGAGTAGAGGCTTCGCAGGGGCTGGATTACGGCAAAAGCAGCGAGTCCGGCTCGCTGACGCCGTTGGCGCCGGCGCAGGGCGCGGTCAAGGTGACGCAGGAATTCCAGCAGGGCAAGCTCTACCATGTATTGGTGGAGGTGGACACCGGCAAGCCCTCCGGCGCCGCGCGCGGCAAGGAGCCCGCCTGCGCGATGCCGCCGGGCCGCAGCCTGCGTCGCAAGATCGTCACCACTTATTTCCAGGTGGACCGGCCGGCGGAGGCGTCCGACATGCCGGAGCTGGCCACCGGGCTGCCCACCGAGCTGTCGCGGCGTCTGGGCGCCAACCGCATGTACAGCCTGCTGGACGCCAACACGGTGTCAGTGCTGCCGGATTCGCGCGTGGCCGAACCGGCCGCCGGCGCGGAGATCGCCCGACGCATCGGCCAATCCGAAGACGCTCAGTTCGTGGTGGCCGGGCGGGTGCTCGCCACCGGCGCCACCGCCAAGGGGCTGCGCAAATCCCTCTACGAGTCCAATAACACCAGTCAGCAGGGAACCTTCTACAACGGGCCGTTCGCCGGCCTGTTTGGCGGCGGGGTCAAGTACGTGCCCACTGAGCGCCAGTTCGACGCCGAAGTCTGGGTTTACGACGCGCTGACCGGCGCGCTGCTGGCCAGAGACCGGGTGTCGGAACTGGCCAAGGGCGACGTGACGCCCAATCCGCCGCGGCCATTTGCCTCGGCGGCGTTCTGGCAGAGCGATTACGGCCAGGCGGTGAACCGGGCGCTGGATCAGGCGGTGAGCCGGATTGGAAACGTGATCTCTTGCATTCCGTTCTCCGCCCGCATCGTCAAACTGGTCGACGCGCGTCAGGTGTATATCAACGCCGGCTCGCTGGACGGCGTTGCGGTCGGCGACAAATTCCTGGTCTACCAGCGCAAGAGCGCGCAACCGGTGCGGGATCTGATCTCCGGGCGCGAACTGGGCGTGCTGGAGACCTTGGCCGGCGATGTCATCATCAGCCAGGTGCAGCCTAATTTCGCCGTCGGCGCGGTGCAGTCGCAGGGCAAGGTGAGCGAAGGGGACTACGTGCGCTTCATGCCGCGGCGTTGACGCGGACCCGGCGCGTGCCGCGCCGGCTTGTCATGACATCGGGCTGTCCGTAGACTGCTGCGTATGCCGAAGCCTCCCTTTACCCCCCGTCCCGTCCCTCCCTCCACTGTCGATCCGCTGCGCCGCGCCCTGCTCAAAGCCGGGCTGTTGAGTGCGGCGGCGCCGCTATGCCAGCCGCTGCTGGCCTGGGGGGCGACAGTCACCGGTGGAGTGGTCAACGACATCACCGGTATGAATCCGGTGACTGTGACGCAAGTGGCGACGCCGCGCAGCAATGCTGACATTCAGCAAGCGCTGCGGCAGTGGCCCGGCCCGGTGTCGATAGGCGGTGGCCGCTTCAGCATGGGCGGGCAGATAGCCAGTCCCGGTAGTTTGCATCTGGACATGCGACGCTTCAATCGCCTACTCAGCCTGGAGCCGCGCTTGCGCTTGGCGCGGGTTCAGGCCGGCATGAGCTGGCGTGAGCTGCAGCAATGGATAGACCCGCATGGGTTGGCTGTGAAAATCATGCAGAGCTATGCCAACTTCAGCATTGGCGGTTCATTGTCGGTAAACGCCCACGGCCGTTACGTCGGCCTGGGGCCGCTGGTGAACGCCGTGCGCTCCATCGTGATCGCGTTGGCCGACGGCAGTTTGCTATCGGCCAGCCGCCAACAGCGGCCGGAGGTGTTTTTTGCGGCGATAGGCGCTTATGGCGCGCTAGGCGTGATCTGCGAAGTAGAGCTGGAACTGACGGACAACCAGCGGTTGGAGCGGCAGGTCAATCGCATGAGTCTGAATGACTACCGCGATTTCTTCTTCAAGCATGTCCGCGCTGACAGCCGTGCGTTGATGCACAACGCCGATCTGGCGCCGCCTTATTTCCAGATGGCGACCGCAGTGACTTGGCGCGTGAGTGATAAATCGCTGACGGATAGCCGCCGGCTAACGCCTCAAGGGCAGCGCTATTGGCTGCAAGAGGGCGCGATCCGTGCCTGGGCAGAATTGCCTGGCGGGCCAGTCTTGCGCAAGAAGATCGCGGATCCGTTGCGCTTCGCCCGCGCCGCCGTGCTCTGGCGCAACAGGGAGGCCAGCCTGGATGTGGCCTCGCTGGGCCGCATCGCGGATGCTGAGCACAGCTTCGTGTTGCAGGAGTACTTTGTCCCGGTGGCTAAGCTGGAGCATTTTGTCACCGCGATGGCGACGATTCTGGAAACGCACAAGGTGGCCGCACTCAATGTGTCGATTCGGCATTCACCGGCGGACGCTGGCACCGTATTGGCCTGGGCGCGGCAGGAGGTGTTCTCGCTGGTGCTGTATTACCGGCAAGGAAAGGACGAAGCCGCGCGGCGCCAAGTGGGGCAATGGACCCGCCAATTGATAGACGCCGCGCTGGCTCAGGGCGGCAGCTATTACCTGCCTTATCAGCTGCATGCCAGCCGCGAGCAATTCCACCAGGCCTATCCCGACGCCGGAAAGCTGTTGGCACTGAAGCGGGTATTGGATCCTGCCAGCCGTTTCCGCAATCAGCTGTGGAATAAATATCTGATGGTCTAATAGTCTGTTTAAAGCCTGCTGCGCTTGAACAAGTTCATGGCGGGTTGGCTCCGCCTCAAGCGGGCAGGAAGGCGGTGGCCTCGATCTCGAACAGCATGCCGTCCAAGGCCAGCCGCGGCACCGGGATCAGCGTGCAGGTCGGCGTTGGCAGCGCGCCCCAGGCGGCGCTCAACAGCGCGCCGAAGGCCTGCAGCCGCGCCTCGCTGTGATCGACGATCAATACCGTCAGCTTGGCGACGTGGACGAGATCGGCGCCGCCGGCGGCCAACGTTGTGCGCAGATTGGCCAAGGCTTGGCGCACTTGCGCCTCGAAGCCGTCTGCCAGCTCGCCGGCGGCGTTTTCGCCGCCCTGGCCGGCCACCAGCAACATGCGGCTGCCGGGGTTGACGATGGCCAGATGGGAATAGCCGTTGGGCGCCGGGTCGTAGAGGCCGGCGGGATTGCTTAGGCTGAAGGGGATTGCGTTGCTCATCTGCTTTCTCCTGCTGGTTTGCCGGGCGGCGTAGCGCCGCCCTGGGGTTAGCGGGTTTGCGCGGCGACGGCGGCGGGGGTTTGCATCGCCTCGGCGTAGCCCTGCGGTGCAAAGCGACGGGTCAGCACCAGCAGGCCGGCGATCAACAGCGCCAGGCACAGCCAGGCCAGGTTGAAGCTGGAGGTGGCATCGCGGATCCAACCTGCGGCGAACGGCGCCACCGCGGCGATCAGATAGCCGATCCCCTGCACGAAAGCCGACAGCTGGCCGGCGTTGCGCGCGTCTTCATAGTGGTGCAGCGTCAGAATCATGGTCAGCGGGAACAGGCCGCCCACGCCCAGGCCCAGCAGCGCCACCCACAGCAACAGCAGGCCACCGTGCGGCGCCAGCACCATGCCCAGCAAGCCGGCCAGCACCGCCAGCAATACCAGGGTAAGCCAGCCGCGCATGTCATGGCTGCGCGCAGACAGCAGCGGAATGGTCAGGCCGGACACCACTTCCATGCCGGTCATGAAGCTGAGCATCAGGCCGCCTTGCTGCTGGCTCCATCCCAATTGCACGAACAAGGCCGGCAACCAGGCTAGCGAGCTGGCGTACACGGCGGTGCCGATGCCGAAATAGAAGGCCAGCAACCAGGCGCGCGGAATCTGGCTGAATTGCGGCGCGCGGGCGGCGGAGCCGCCGCCGGGGGCGCCGCGCGGCGCGCTCAGCAGCCAGCAGGGCAGCGCCAATATGGCCAGCGCGGCCCAGGCGGCCAGCCCGTTCTGCCAGTGCGCGCTATGCGAGGCCAGCCACGGCGCGCCGGCGGCGGCCAGGGAGGCGCCGCCCATGATGGCGGTGATGTAGAAGCCCATCAACGCGGAGACCTTATGCGGGAAATGCTGCTTGATGAAGCCGGGAATCAAAGCTTGGGCCAGCGCGATGCCGACGCCGGCCATCAAGGCGGTGGCCAACAACGCGCCGAAGCTGGCGGGCAGCCAGCGCAGCGCACTGGACAGCAGAATCAGCAGCAGGGCGATGACCACCCCCTGGCGCGCGCCTGCGCGGCGTTCCAGCCAGCTGCCCAAAAAGGCGCCGGCGCCCATGGTGGCCACCGGCAACGTGGTCAGCAGGGAGGCGTCGCTGAAGCTCATGCCGGTGGCGTGGCGCAACTGATCCAGCAGCGGACCAATGGCGGCGAGGGTGGGGCGCAGGTTGAGGCCCACCAGGATGATGGACAGCGCCAGCCACAGCGGGCGCTGAACGGGAGTGTCTTGCTTCATGAGGTTTTTCTTTCGGTGGGGGCGGTGCTGGGCATGACGTCCGGCTCGGCTTGCGCTTCTCCGGGGAAACTTTGCAGCCATTGGCTCAGCAGCGCGGCCAGTTGCTCGCGTTGCGGCTCGGCCAGCGCGGACAACGCGGCTTCTTGGGTGGCGATGTGGGCGCTCATCGCCCGTTCTATCAGCTCCAGCCCGGCCGGACTCAAACGGATCAGCATGCCGCGGCGGTCGTTGGGGTCGGGCAGGCGCTCCACCCAGCCGGCGTTTTCCAGCCGGTCCAGCCGCTTGCTGACCGCGCCTGAGGTCAGCAACAGCGTGGTGTACAGCATGGTGGGGGAGAGCTGATAGGGCGCGCCGGCGCGGCGTAGCGTGGCCAGCACGTCGAATTCGCCGTCCTTGAGCCCGAAGCGGGCGAAGTTGTCGGCCAGCGCGCGCTCGACATGAGTGACCAGCCGCGCCAGCCGGCCGATGACGCCTATGCTGGCGCTATCGAGGTCGGGACGCTCGCGTCGCCACTGGGAAATGATGGTGTCGATCTTGTCCATGGCGGCGATTATGTCATGGATATGTGTTCCTGGGAAGATATTTCATATCAAGTATCTTTATATGAAATTATACAGATGCATGAAGCTTCGTTGTCATCCTCCGTTTCAGCTGTCCGGGTGCAGCCAAGCGGATTTGAAATCGAACCAGCCCAGGCTGTTGAGGCGCACGCCCTGCATCTGGGCCGGGCCCTGCAAGCGCAGCCAGTTGTGAAACAGCGGCAGCATCCAGCGTTGTTGGACCACGGCGGCGGACAGGTCCTGGGCGTGGAACAGGCCCTGGCGCCAGCCTTGGCGCCATTGCGCCAGCGGCAGCGCCGGCTCCAGGCAGCGGCGCAGCAGCGGAGTACCCAGCACCCAGGCGGCCACAGAGTATTCCGGCCGGGTGGCGAAGTTGACCGAACCCAGCCATAAGTCGGCCTCGGCCTGTCCCTGTTCCCAGTCGGCGTAAGGCAGCGCGCGGCACTCCAGCGCCACGCCGCGGCTCAGAAGACAGCGAGTCATCGCGGCAGCGATCAATTGGTACTCCGGATGCTGTTCGTAATAGGCCAGCCGCAGCATGCTCAGCCCCGCCGGCGGCTGCAGGTTCAGGGGGGGCTGGGCGTGGTGCCAGTTGGGAAGCAAGCCCGCGGCCGGGGCCCAGTACTGGCGCACCGCCGGCGCGGTTTCGTGCATGACGGCCAACGGGGTCAGCGTTTGGGCCAGCCAGTCGCGCAGCGCTGTATCGCGCATGAGGGGCGAGCGGCTGTCGGCAAGCAAGAAATACACGCCGGACTCCAGCGCCATCTCGGTTTGCACGCTGGGCTCTCGCGGGTTGATACGCACTTCCAGGCCGCAGACTTGGCCGTCGCCGTGCTCCAACTGCTCGCCCAGCTCCGGCACCATCCAGATATCCACTTGGTCCAGCAGCGCGCGGTAGCCGAAGTAATCATCGAAGGCTTGCAGGCATAGCTGATGGCGGGTATTGGCGGCCACGCGATAGGGACCGGTGCCCACCGGGCGGGAGGCGAAGTCGGCGCGCGAGGCGTGGTCGGCGGGCAAGATCAGAGCGGCGCTGTCGGCCAGCAGCCAGGGCAGCCACTGGTCGGGCTCGCTCAATTCCAGCGCCAGGCTGCGCGGCGACAGCGGCCGCACCGCGGCCAGGTGGGAAAACAGCGGCTGCGCGCGCAGCCGCAGCAGCGAGGCCTGGACATCGGCGACGCTGAGTTCGACGCCGTCATGCCAACGTACCGCCGGGCGCAGGTGAAAATGCCATTCCAGCGGACTGTGCTGGTTCCAGTGATGGGCGAGATCGCCTTCTACTTCCCCTTTTTCCTCGTTTATCCGGGTTAGGCCGTTGAAAATCTGCCCAACCAGATGGCGTTCCGAGCGGCGCAGCGGCGTGCCGGGGTAGAGATTGGGCAACGGCCGGTAGTAGGGCACGCCCAGTACCTGGCGGTCCTGGCTCCAGCGTTTACCCAGCCGCGCCAGCAGCAAGGGCGCCAGTTCGCCGCGGTCGTCGCCCAGCAGGTCCACCGCCTGTTCCACCTTGCCTTGCTCCAGCAGTTGCGCGGCGCGTTCCCGTTGCAGCTGCTCCGGAGCTTGCAGAAAGCTCAGCCGCGAGCGCATGCCTCGGCCGGCCCGCGCTTGCCATGCTATCCAGCCTTGAGCCTGCATCTGTTGCAGCAGGCTGCGCATGTGTCGGCGGGTGCAGAACAGCAGGTCCGCCAGCTGCTGCAGCGAGACGGCTTCGGCCTGGCCGGCGAAATGGCGGTGGAGTTTTTGGTATTGCTGGGTGAGCCGCGCGGACATAAGGGGAAATTTCCTGATTAAAAGTCAGCAATTTTTATTGCCTCATATTGCGCCGACAATACTCGCATCCACAGCGGGAGTCCACAGCGATGAAAACCGAACAGATCTTATTGTTTTACCGACGCTTTCTCGACGGCAAAAAGCCGGTGCTCGGCCTGACGCCGCAAGCGGCGCTGGCCAGCTTGAACGAGCTGATGCAATGGCAACTGCCGTCGGAAGACGGCGCAGAAAAAAAGCCGGGCGAACCCGGCTTGGAAGGTACTGAGGAGAACGAGGGAGTTCAGCGTAAGTAAGGCAGGTAGGGCGCCTCATCGCGGATGGCATAGGTCTTGCCGGCCAGGGTCACGCTGAAGTTGCGCGGACCGGAGATCGGCAGATAGTAGACCACGGCCAGGCTGACGCTCTGACCCGGGGCCAGCGTTTGCCACGACGGCAGCTTGACCGAGACACGATGAGCGTCGCCCTTCAGGCCGCCGATATTGTTGCCGCTGTGTCCGACGCTGATCACCTTGAGCCCAAAGCCGGACTGGTCAGCGAAATTGGACGGCGCCGAGGTGGGCACGTCGAACTGGAACTCAGTGCCGCCAGGCAGGCTGCTGCCGGAGCGGTTGGTGATGGTCAGCTTGGGGTTGATCGGATAATTGCTGTCGCCCAGCGCGAAACCGTCAAGCGAGAAGCCCACGTCGATCGCCGCGGTGGCTGCCGGCGCGGCGGCGGCGGGCTTGACGCTGACGGCGGCCGGTTTGCTGAAGGCGTTGTACAGCAGGCTGGTCAGCGTGGTGCCAATGAAGTACTCGCCCTTGCCGCCGTTGCGGTCCTGTTTCCAGTCGTAGTCGCCGGCCAGTTCCCAGAACATCACGCCGCCGACGTTGTTGGCGTCGACCCAGGCGGCTTTCTTGGCGATGGATTGTTCATCCTCGGTGGACAGGAATACCTTCTTGCCGGCGTTCCATAGCCACGGCGCGCTCAGAGTGTCGTTGTAAAAGCGCTGGTAGCTGCCGTTGAGCTGGTTTTCCGGCTTGCTCGGGTCCAGATACGCGGACAGATAGCTGCCGGCCTGGTTTTTCTCCAGGTTTTTGGCGTGCCACATCGGGTTGGAGCCAGCGCCCACTTCACGGCCTTGTTCGTCCAGGTCGTGCCACAGATTGTCTATGCCCACTGCGCCGTCGCCGCAGGTTTTCAGCCCGGTCGGGCAGTTGCCGCCCACTGAAGTGCCCCACAGTCCATTGCTGCCGCCGTTGACGTTTTTCCAGCCGCGGGTGTAGTAGGGCACGCCGATATTGACGCGCGCCGCCGGCAGGCCGCCGCGGTAGTAGTGGTAGGACCAGTCGGTGTTCAGATAGCCGATGCCGCCGTATTGCGCGGTGGTGTACACGCTCCAGCGCGCCAGTTCGGCATCCTTGCCGTCATCGTAGAGCGCGGCGTTGGGGCCGACGAACTCGTTCCAGGCGCCGTGCAGGTCATAGGACATCACGTTGACGAAGTCGAAGTTGCGCAGGCTTTGGAAGGCCTCCATGCCGCGCAGCAGATAGCCGGATGCCGGCACCGCGGCCGTGAGCTGGTAGTAGCGGCCGTCTTGGGCGGCGGCGCGGTCCAGCCGTTCGCGCAGCGTTCGCGTCAGCGCGTTGAAGCCCTTGTTCAGCGAGCCGCGGCGGGCGTTGGCCACGCTCCAGTCCAGCGGGTTGCCCGCGTCGTTCATCGAGGTTGGGTATTCGAAGTCGATGTCCACGCCGTCGAAGCCGTATTTGCGCAGGAAGGCGACGGCGGAGTCGGCGAAGGCGTCGATGCCGGATTGGTTGACGCTGCCGTCGGCGTTGATGGTCATGCTGTAGAAGCCGCCGCTGTTGACCCGTTTGCCGTCCGCGCCGAAGTAGCCGCCGGTTTCGGCCCAGCCGCCCACCGAAACCAGGGTTTTGACGCCCGGATATTTGCGCTTGTACTGGGTCAGCAGGTTGAAGTGGCCCTTATAGGGCAGGCTGGCGTCCATCTCAGCGCCGGGCACGCCCGGCCAACTCATGTCGGTTGCCGGGTTGCCGGGATTGTTCTCGCCGACCGACAGGCGGTTGTTGCCGTCCACGTGGGCGAAGGCGTAGTTGATGTGGGTGAGCTTGCCCCAGGGGATGTCGCTGGCGAGATAGGCGGGCTGGCCGTTCTTGCCGGTGCGCCAGCTGGTGAAGTAGCCGATCAGACGCTTGCGGCTGCCGTTGGCCAGTTGTTCGGCGCCCCCTTTTTGGTAGACCGCGCAATACGGCACGTCCACGCCGTCGGTGCGCGCCAGACCTTCCGGCCGGCACAGCGCGTTGCCGGTGGGCGGCGGCACTTGCACCAGCGGCGGTTCGGTCGGGTTTCCGCCTCCGCCGTCGCACTGGCCTATCAGCTTCCACGGGCTGGCATCGCCGGCTGCGGGCGTGTTGCCCTGAGTCCACCATTTGGCCTCCCAGGTCTGGCCCTGGTAGCTGACGCGCTGGCCGCCGGTGTAGATCGATCCGGAGCTCCAGGCCGGGTCGGCGCAGCTGGCGGCCGCGGTTCTGATCAGGCTGTCACGCGCGGCGGGGGCCGGCGCTTTGGCGGCGGTGGGGGCGTGCTGGGCGGCCAGCAGCGCGGCGCCGGCCACGGCGGTGCCGGCCAGGCCGGTTTTCAGCAGCAGTAAGGCTTTGCTCACAGTCCATCTCCTTCTTGGAAAAAGGCGGGGGCGAAAGGCCGGCGGGAAGCGCCGACTTGTATTTAAGTTGTATTAAAGTTGTATGTAAGTGGTATTGGGTCTAAGCATGTGCATGGAGGGACTAAGCACACACCTGTTCTTTTTTTCAGGTGTATTTACGCGGCTGTTTGCTAGTGCCAGAGCGGGAGCGATTTTCCCAACCGGTCAAAGCCCGGCTGGGCGGCGCTTACGCTGTTTGGAGGCTTGGGATAGGGGAGGCGCGGCGGGCGGAATGCTGCAATGCGGCACGTCGGCCGTGAATAATGGCGAAGCGAGGGAACTGTCGTTTTTTCGCGGCAGGAACTGTCGAAACCGGTTTAGTCGAAGCTCAGTTGACTGCCGGCGGCGATGGAGTGCTGGCGCGCCAGCGCGTGGCGGGCGTAGCCGGTGCAGTGGCAGGCGTGCAGGCGCTCCGGCGCCAGCTGCTGGAAGTAGCGGCGGGTCCGCCAGACGCGCCACGGCGCCGCGCTGCGCAGATGAAAGCCGCCTATCACCGCGTGGACGCGCGGCTCGGCGCAGACTTCGCGCGCGTAGTCGACGATGTGGCGGATGCCGGAATGAGCGCAGCCGCTGAAGATGATCAGGCCTTGCTCGCCGCGGCGGACCAGCGCCGAGTCGTCGGCCACCGGGTCCGGCCGGCTGCCGCGCGCGTCGACGAGGCGGCCCAGCGCGCCGCGCCCTTCGGCGTGGCGCAGCCGCGGAATCTGACCGAGGAAGACATAGCGGTCGGCGAAGGCGTGAGGCTGGGCGTGCAGTTGCAGCTCGAAGCTGGTTTCCAGTTCGGAGGCGGCAAGCGGCGCGCCCAGCTTGCGCAGCGTGATTGGCCCCAGCCGCGCTTCGCGCGCTCGGAAGGCCTCGGGGTGGGCCAGCAGCGGGAGCGGCGGCGCCGCGCGTTCGCGCAGCAGCCGGCTTAGCGCCGGCAGGCCGCCGCTATGGTCGTAATGGCCGTGGGAGAGCACTACCCGGCTCAGCGTGGCGAGATCGACGCCCAGCTGGCTGGCGTTGTACAGCAGCGCGTCGCTGCGGCCGGTATCGAACAGGATGCGCTCTTCGCCGTCCTCGATCAGCAGCGCCAGGCCGGGTTCGGCGATCAGGTCCGGCCGCAGGCTGTGGTTTTCCGCCAGAACGGTGACGCGCATCGTTTATTGGCCGCGCATGAACAGTTTGTCCAGCTCGCGCATGGACAGCCGGGTCCAGGTGGGGCGGCCGTGGTTGCACTGGCCGGAGCGTTCAGTGGCTTCCATGTCGCGCAGCAGCGCGTTCATCTCCGGCAGCGTCAGCTGTCGGTTGGCGCGCACCGCGCCGTGGCAGGCCATGGTGGCCAAGAGTTCGTTGCGGCGCTCGGTCAGCACCTGGCTGAGGCCGAATTCGCGCACGTCCTTCAGCACTGCGCGCGCCAGATCCACCGGGTTGCCGTCCTTCAGCCACACCGGCACGCCGCGCACGGCGATCTGGGTGGGGGACAGCGGCGCCAGTTCTATGCCCAGCCGCTTCATTTCCTCGCCGTGTTCGTGGGCGGTCGCCACTTCCATGCGATCGGCGGCGAAGGATACCGGCAGCAGCAAGGGCTGCATTGGAATGGTGTCGGCTTCCAGCGCGGTTTTTAGTTGTTCGTAGACGATGCGCTCGTGGGCGGCGTGCATATCCACCAGAATCAGCCCGTCTTCGCACTGGCTGAGGATATAGACGCCGTGTAGCTGCGCCAGCGCGAAGCCCAACGGCGGAATGCCGTCCGTGCTTTGCGGCAGCGCGGCCACGCGCTGCGGCGGCAGGCTGTATTCCACGGGCGCCGGCGCGGCGGCCTGGGCGCGCTCTTCCTCGCGAAGACCGCCGAACAGCTTGTCGTAGATGCCGGTGGCTTCCCTGGCCACGTGCAGCGGCATCGCCTGCTGCTGGTAGCGGAAGCCGGTTTGCGGCGAGGAGCCGCCGGGAGGAGGAGCGGCGGGGCGGCTGAATGATTTGTCGAACAGCGGCGCGGATTCGCCCTGGGTCAGCGCGGGAGCGGCCGCCACTTCGCTATCCGCATTGGCGATCTGAACGGTAGGCGCGGCGCCGGCGGTGGTGCTGGCCAAGGCCTTGTGCACGCTGTGGAACAGGAATTGGTGGATGGCCTGCGATTCGCGGAAGCGCACCTCGATTTTGGTCGGGTGCACGTTGACGTCGACGCCGGACGGCTCCATGGTCAGGAATAGCGCGTAAGCGGGGTGGCGCTCGTGGTGCAGCACGTCGCGATAGGCCTGACGCAGCGCGTGCAGTGCGGTCTTGTCGCGGACGAAACGGCCGTTGACGTAGAAGTACTGGGCGTCGCGGCTGGCCTTGGAATAAGTGGGAGAGGCGACGAAGCCGCTGAGCGTCAACGGACCGGCGGCGGTGTCGATTTCGATGGCGGCGGCGACGAAGTCCTTGCCCAGCATCGCGGCCACGCGTTCGGCCAGGCTTTGCGCCGGCAGGCGCCAGATGACCTTGCCGTTGTGACGCAGCATGAATTCAACGTGCGGATGCGCCAGTGCGATGCGTTCGAAAACGGCTTCGCAATGCGCGTATTCGGTATTCTCGCTTTTCAGGAATTTGCGCCGGGCCGGAGTGTTGAAATAGATATCCACCACTTCCACGCTGGTGCCGGGCGAGTGGGCCGCAGGCTCCACCGGGTGCAGCGCGCCGTCGATGGCGATGACTTGATGAGCGTGTTCCGCGTTCGGCGGCCGGCTGACCAGGGTCAGCCGCGACACCGAGGCGATGCTGGCGAGACCCTCTCCGCGGAAGCCCAGCGTGGAGACGTTTTCCAGATCGTCCAGCGAGGCGATCTTGCTGGTGGCGTGGCGGTCCAGCGCCAGCGCCAAGTCTTCCGCCGCGATGCCGCTACCGTTGTCTGTGACGCGCAGCAGCTTGATGCCGCCCTGGGCCAGGTCCACTGTGATCTTGGAGGCGCCCGCGTCCAGGCTGTTTTCCAGTATTTCCTTGAGCGCGGAAGCGGGGCGTTCCACCACTTCGCCGGCGGCGATCTGGTTGACGAGGTGGTCGGGCAGGCGTTGGATGCGTTTCATGGGCGGCATTGGGGCTTGATGTCAAAGCAAAAGGCCGCGCGAAGAGCTTGTTCAATGTCTGCTGCGCGTCGGCGATACGGCGTTGAAATCGTCTTCAGAATGCTCATGTACCGTCTGTACACTCCGCTTCTTCAGTCGTTTTCGCCTTGCCTCGCCTTGGCTCGCGAGACTTTAGAACAGGTCTTGGGCGGCCTTGTCGATTCTACTACGGATCAGCCGCGGGCGGCCGCGCGCTTGTGGCGCCAGATTTCAATCAACCCCGGCAGGAAGGAAACCAGGATGATGCCGAAGATCAGCAATTCCAGGTTTTTTCGCACAAAGGGCAGGTTGCCGAAGAAGTAGCCGGCGTAAGTGAAGCCGACCACCCAGGCGATGGCGCCGACCACGTTGTAGCGCAGGAACTGCGGGTAGTGCATTTTGCCGATGCCGGCGACGAAGGGCGCGAAGGTGCGCACGATGGGCACGAAGCGGGCGAAGATGATGGTCTTGCCGCCGTGGCGTTCGTAGAAGGCGTGGGTCCGGTCCAGGTATTGCGGTTTCAGGATGCGAGGGAATTTCTCGAACAGCTTCATGCCGACATTGCGGCCGATGGCGTAATTGGTCGCGTCGCCGAGAATGGCGGCGACGATCAGGAGCAGCACCAGCAAGTGCGGGTTCATCTGGCCCATGGCCGCCAGCGCGCCGGCGACGAACAGCAGCGAGTCGCCGGGCAGGAAGGGGGTGACCACCAGCCCGGTTTCGCAGAACACGATCAGGAACAGGATGGCGTAGATCCAGGGGCCGTAGGCGGCCACCAGCTGGGACAGATGAGTGTCGATGTGCAGGATGAAGTCGATCAGAAAAGTGATGGCTTCCATGATGTCGTTGCGCTCGGTCTGGGGGTACTTGGGTTGGAAGTAACGCTGGCCGGACAAGCCGGCCAGCGTTTGGAGAAATGATCAGACGACCGCTTCTTCTTTTGGTTTCACCGGCTTGATCATGTGCTCGCGTTTCACGCCCAGCCACAGGGCGATCGGGCTGGCCACCAGCACCGACGAGTAAATGCCGAACACGATGCCGATGGTCAGCGCCATGGCGAAGCCGTGCAGCGCCGGGCCGCCGAACAGCAGCATGGACACCACCATCATCTCGGTGGAGAAGTGGGTGATGATGGTGCGGCTCATCGTGGCGGTGATGGCGTTGTCGATGACCTCGGCCACGCTATGGCCCTTCATGCCCGGTTTGCGGAAGTTCTCGCGAATCCGGTCGAACACCACCACCGATTCGTTGACCGAGTAACCCAGCACCGCCAGGATGCCGGCCAGCACGGTCAGCGAAAACTCCCAGCGGAAGAAGGCGAAGCAACCCAGGATGATCACCACGTCGTGCATGTTGGCGATGATGGCCGCGATGGCGAAACGCCATTCAAAGCGAATGGCCAGGTAGATCATGATGCCCACGCACACCAGGATAGTAGCGGTCAGGCCATGAGTCACCAGTTCCTCGCCCACGCTGGGACCTACGAAGTCCACTTTGCGCAGCTGTACGCCGCTGTCGGCGGCCTTGAGCATGCCCATCACTTTTTCAGACAGCTGGGCGGAAGTGACGCCCGGCTTGTTGGGCAGGCGTATCATCACGTCGCGGCTGCTGCCCAAGCTCTGCACTGTGGATTCGCCCAGCTTCAGCTCATCCACTTTGTCGCGGATGGCGCCCAGATCGGCGGACTGCTGGTACTGCACTTCCAGCACGGTGCCGCCGGTGAACTCCACGCTGTAGTTCAGGCCGCGGGTGGCCAGAAAGAACACGGCCAGGATGAAGGTCACCAGCGAGATGGTCGTGGTGAGCCGGCCGTAGCTCATGAACGGGATGTCCCGTTTGATGCGGAAAAGCTCCATGTCCGGTCCTTATCCTTTGTTTTCCGGTTTCCACACTTGGCCAATGGCCAGCGTGGTGAGTTTGCGGCGGCGGCCGTACCACAGGTTGACCAAGCCGCGGGAAACGACTACCGCGGAGAACATCGAGGTCAGGATGCCCAGGCTGTGCACCACGGCGAAGCCGCGAACCGCGCCGGAGCCGAAGATCAGCAGGGCAAGGCCGGCGATCAAGGTGGTGACGTTGGAGTCCAGAATGGTGTGCCAAGCGTGGGTGTAGCCGGCCTGGATCGCCGAGTGCGGCGGCACGCCGTTGCGCAGTTCCTCGCGGATGCGCTCGTTGATCAACACGTTGGCGTCGATGGCCATGCCCAGCGCCAGCGCGATGGCGGCGATGCCGGGCAGGGTCAGCGTGGCCTGAATCATCGACAACAGCGCCAGCAGCAGGAACACGTTGATCGCCAGCGACAGCGCGGAGAACACGCCGAACATGCCGTAGTACAGGATCATGAAGGTGGCGATGGCGGCGAAGCCCCACAGCGTGGCGTGGAAGCCCTTCTCGATGTTTTCCTGACCCAGGCTAGGGCCTACGGTGCGCTCTTCGACGATATTCATCGGCGCGGCCAGCGAACCGGCGCGCAAGAGCAGCGCGGTGTCGTTGGCTTCGGCCGGGTTCATGCTGCCGGAGATCTGTACGCGGCCGCCGCCGATTTCGGAGCGGATCACCGGCGCGGTGACCACTTCGGCGCGGCCTTTTTCCACCAGCACCATCGCCATGCGCTTGCCGATGTTCTCAGCGGTTACCTGACGGAAGATGGAGGCGCCGGCGGAGTCCAGATTGATGTGGACGGCGGGCGCGCCGTTTTCGTCGAAGCCGGCCTGGGCGTCGTTGATATTGTCGCCGGTCAGCTCAACGTCCTTGCGCACCAGGATTTTCTGCACGCCGCGCGAAGAGGCTTCGTCCAGCAGCTCGTAGCCCGCAGGCACGTTGCCGGCCATGGCGTCGGCCATCTTGCTCGGGTCATCCTCCACCATGCGCACTTCCAGGGTGGCGGTGCGGCCGATGATGTCCTTGGCGCGAGCGGTGTCCTGAATGCCGGGCAACTGCACGACGATGCGGTTCGGGCCGTTTTGCTGAATGATGGGCTCGGAAGTGCCCAGTTCGTTGACGCGGTTATGCAGCGTGGTGATGTTCTGTTTGACCGCGTCGCCTTGGATCTTGGTGATCTCCTCCGGCTTCAGGGTCAGCGTCAGCCGGTAGTTGCTGTCGTCGCTCTTGACGGTGAGCGAGGGCAGGCTGCGGTAGACCACGTCCTGCGTGGACTTCAGCGTGTCGGCGTCGCGCAGTTGCACTTCCAGCGTATTGCCGTTGCGTTTGATCGCGCCGTAGCGGACTTTCTTGTTCTTCAGCTCGCGGCGCAGGTCGCCGGCGTAGCGTTCCATCGTCTTGTCGATGGCGGCCTTCATGTCCACTTCCAGCAGGAAGTGCACGCCGCCGCGCAGGTCGAGGCCGAGGAACATCGGATGCGCCTTCAGGCTGGTCAGCCAGGCGGGGGAGGCGGACAGGAGGTTCAGCGCGATGATGTAATTGTCACCCAGCGCGTGCTGGATGGCGTCACGCGCCTTCAACTGGGTGTCGGCGTCCTTGAAGCGGACTCGCAGGCTGGCGCCGTCAAGGAACAGGCCGTCGGGAGAGATGTTCTGCGCCTTCAGCGCCTCTTCCACGCGCGTCATCACGGCGGTGTCCACCGGAATGGATTGGCGCGAGCTGGAGACCTGGACCGCGGGAGTCTCGCCGTAGAAATTGGGCAGCGTGTAGATCGCGGAAAGGATCAGGGCCACCGCAATGACGAGGTATTTCCAAAGAGGGTAGCGGTTCATGTTTTAGTTCGGGAAAAGAAAATGAACCGGCCACCGGCAGCGCGCTGCGGTGGCCGTCGGCTGAATCCTTAAAGCGACTTCAGCGTGCCTTTTTCCAGCTTGGCGGAAACCGAGCCGCGCTGAACGGTAATTTCCACGCCGTTGGCGATTTCCAGGGTCAGGAACTGCTCACCGATCTTGGCTACGCGGCCAACGATGCCGCCTTGGGTGGCGACTTCATCGCCCTTCTGAATTTCCGACAGCATCTTCTGATGCTCTTTCATGCGCTTCTGCTGAGGGCGAACCATCAGGAACCAGAACAGCACGAAGATGGCGATCATCGGCAGGAAACCCATCAGATCGAAACCTCCTGCTGCGGCGCCGGTGTTGGCGAAGGCGGGGCTGATAAAGGACATCAAACTACTCCCTTAGATTATGTATTGTTATGGCTGGTCAAAATAAACGGACCATTGTAGCCATGCTGGTCCGCTTTTTCCAATGCTTGCAACGGTCAGGCCTGTGACAGGCCGACCGCGCAGGTGGTTCCTCAGTTGACGCCGCGGGCGCGCTTGGCGGCGAACTCCAGGCGGAAGTCTTCGAAACGATCCTCCTCGATGGCGCGGCGCATCTGGCGCATCAATTCCTGGTAATAGTGCAGGTTGTGGATGGTGTTGAGGCGGGCGCCCAGAATTTCGCCGACGCGGTGCAGGTGGTGCAGGTAGGCGCGGCTGAAGTTGCGGCAGGCGTAGCATTCGCACTCTTCATCCAGCGGGCGCTTGTCGTCCTTGTAGCGCGCGTTCTTGATTTTGACGTCGCCCCACTGGGTAAAGATCCAGCCGTTTCGCGCGTTGCGGGTTGGCATTACGCAATCGAACATGTCCACGCCGTTGGCCACGCCGTGCACCAGATCCTCCGGCGTGCCCACTCCCATCAGGTAATGGGGTTTTTCCGCGGGTAGCATGTCCTTCAGCTCGGTCAGCATCCGGTACATTTCCGGTTTGGGCTCGCCCACCGACAGGCCGCCGATGGCGATGCCGTCGAAGCCCACCTGCATCAGGCCTTCCAGCGACTCCTGGCGCAAATCGGTATATAGGTTGCCCTGAACGATGCCGAACAGCGCGTTGGGGTTTTTCAGATCGTCGAAGGCGCGGCGGGAGCGCTCGGCCCAGCGCAAGCTCATCTGCAGAGACTTCTGCGCGGTGGCGTGGTCCACCTGGCCCGGCGTGCATTCGTCCAGCTGCATTACGATGTCTGAGTTGAGCACGGTTTGAATCTTCATCGAGATTTCCGGGCTCAGAAACAGCTTGTCGCCATTGATCGGGCTTTGGAAAGTGCAGCCTTCCTCGGTCAGCTTGCGCATATCGGACAGGCTGAATACCTGAAAGCCGCCGGAGTCGGTGAGGATGGGCTTGTCCCAGCCGATGAATTCGTGCAGGCCGCCGAACTGTTCGACGATCTCCAGTCCCGGGCGCAGCCACAAGTGGAAGGTGTTGCCCAGGATGATCTGGGCGCCGATGTCGTTCAACTCGACCGGGCTCATCGCCTTGACCGAGCCGTAAGTGCCCACCGGCTGGAACACCGGCGTCTCCACGGTGCCGTGGTTCAGCTCCAGCGTGCCGCGCCGCGCGCCGCCGGAGGTTTTATGTACGGTAAACTTCAGCATGATTCGGGGATTGCTCTGGTATGTTTGTTTAGCAAAATCAGCCGGCTAGTATACCGTAAGCCGCGTCCGCTGGGGCTTTGTTCCCATTTCTCCCTTGAGGCCGATGAAAAAAAACGCTTGCCAAGACGGGTGGGCTTGTTTAGTATTCGCAACTCGACGACAGGCACGTAGCTCAGCTGGTTAGAGCACCACCTTGACATGGTGGGGGTCGTTGGTTCGAGTCCAATCGTGCCTACCAAATTCAAACGCATGGAGCGTTACAAGTGTACAACTTGCGAACTACCACAACCCGACATACTCACGCTAGCTGAGCCTTGCGGGTTGTTCCATGCAAAAAAAGTGCGGCTCAGGCCGCACTTTTTTTTTATCCTTCGCTTTCTAAAAATTTCTCTCTCGCCTTGTTGGAGTTGACATGCCAGACATTCGCTTGCCGGACGGCTCGATCCGTTCGTTCGATAAACCGGTGACGGTTCATGAAGTGGCTGCGTCCATCGGCGCCGGGTTGGCGCGCGCGGCGCTGGCCGGCCGCGTCGACGGCGTGCTGGTGGAC
Organism: Chromobacterium haemolyticum; assembly: GCF_009936155.1. Classification (NCBI taxonomy): domain Bacteria; kingdom Pseudomonadati; phylum Pseudomonadota; class Betaproteobacteria; order Neisseriales; family Chromobacteriaceae; genus Chromobacterium; species Chromobacterium haemolyticum. Next base: position 1,553,095 of record NZ_AP019312.1, read on the forward strand.
ACTTCCCACACCATCGCTCGCAACGCCGATCTGGCCATCATCACCGATAAGGATGCGGACGGTCTGTCCATTATTCGTCACTCCACCGCTCACTTGCTGGCCTATGCCGTCAAGGAACTGTTCCCGGAGGCTCAGGTCACCATCGGGCCGGAGATCGAGAACGGCTTCTACTACGACTTCGCCTACAAGCGCCCGTTTACGCCGGAAGACTTGGCCGCCATCGAAAAGAAAATGGCCGAGCTGGCGAAAAAGGACATTCCGGTGGAGCGCTACGAGCTGCCGCGCGATGAGGCCATTGCCTACTTCAAGAGCATAGGCGAGGCCTATAAGGCCGAGATCATTGAGTCCATCCCGCAAGGCGAGGTGTTGAGCCTGTATCGCGAGGGCGAATTCACCGATCTGTGCCGCGGCCCGCACGTACCGTCCACCGGCAAGCTCAAAGTGTTCAAGCTGATGAAGGTGGCCGGCGCTTACTGGCGCGGCGACAGCAAGAATGAAATGCTGCAGCGGGTTTACGGCACCGCCTGGGCCAAGAAGGAAGACCTGGACGCCTATCTCTATATGCTGGAAGAGGCGGAAAAGCGCGATCATCGCAAACTGGGCGTGCAGTTGGACCTGTTCCACCTGCAGGACGAGGCGCCGGGCATGGTGTTCTGGCACCCCAAGGGCTGGCAGTTGTGGCAGAGCGTCGAGCAATACATGCGCGACAAGCTGAACCGCGAAGGCTATAAGGAAATCCGTACCCCTATGATGATGGACGCCCATCTGTGGGAGCGTTCCGGTCACGCCGCCAACTACCGCGAAAACATGTTCATCACGGAGTCGGAAAAGCGCGACTACGCGGTCAAGCCGATGAATTGCCCCGGCCATGTGCAAGTATTCAACAGCGGCCTGCGTTCCTATCGCGACCTGCCGCTGCGTTATGCGGAGTTCGGCTCCTGCCACCGCAACGAGCCCTCCGGCGCGCTGCACGGCATCATGCGCGTGCGCGGCTTTGTGCAGGACGACGGTCACATTTTCTGTACCGAGGATCAGATCAACCAAGAGGCCAAGGATTTCCATCGTCTGGTGATGGAAGTGTACGAGCGCTTCGGCTTTGACAAGGTGGCGATCAAGCTGGCGCTGCGTCCGGAAAAGCGCATCGGCGCCGAAGAAACCTGGGACAAGGCTGAAGAAGGCATGCGCGAAGCGCTGCGCGCATGCGGCGTGGAGTGGGAAGAGTTGCCGGGCGAGGGGGCGTTCTACGGCCCCAAGATCGAATATCATATCAAGGATGCGCTGGGCCGCTCCTGGCAGTGCGGCACCCTGCAGTTGGACTTCATGCTGCCGGAGCGTCTGGATGCCGAGTACGTGGCCGACGACAATAGTCGCAAGCGCCCGGTGATGCTGCATCGCGCGGCGTTGGGTTCGCTGGAACGTTTCCTCGGCATCCTGATCGAAAACCATGCCGGCGCCTTCCCCTTGTGGCTGGCTCCGGTGCAAATGGTGGTGATGAATATCACCGAAGCGCAGGCCGAATACGCGGCCGATGTGGCCGCGAAACTGCGCGAACAAGGCTTCCGCGTTGATCTTGACTTGAGAAACGAGAAGATCGGCTATAAAATTCGCGAGCACAGCCTGCAAAAGTTGCCGTACCAGATTATCGTCGGCGACAAGGAGAAGGCTGGCGAGTTGGTTGCCGTACGCTCCCGCGGGGAAGACCTGGGGCAGCTTACGCTGGATGCGCTCATTGCGCGCCTCAAGGCTGAGATGCCTGAGGCCTGATTCCGGCGGCGGCAGGCATTGAGTTTAGATTAATAGGAGATTTGGCTATAGCTCAGGAACGCGAAGCACGGATCAACGGCGAGATTACCGCCCGTGAAATTCGTCTGGTAGGTAAAGAAGGTGAGCAGATTGGTGTTGTCAGTCTGCGTGAGGCAATGGCGCTGGCGGAGGAAGGTGACGTGGATTTGGTGGAAATCTCCCCAACCGCGCAGCCTCCGGTATGCAAGCTGATGGACTACGGCAAGTACAAGTACGAGCAGTCCAAGAAGCGTCACGAAGCCAAGCAGAAGCAGAAACAGGTTCAGATCAAGGAAATCAAGTTCCGTCCGGGTACCGACGACGGCGACTACAACGTCAAGTTGCGCAACTTGACCCGATTCCTGGCTGACGGCGACAAGGCCAAGGTCACCCTGCGCTTCCGCGGTCGTGAGATGGCCCACCAGAACATCGGTTTGGAATTGCTTAAGCGAGTCGAAGCCGACTTGTCCGAAATTGCGGTTGTTGAGCAGTTTCCCAAGCTCGAAGGCCGCCAGATGGTCATGATGATTGCGCCGAAGAAGAAATAATCGGTATAATCATCAAATCGACACGGCAGGGTTCGCTCTGCCGTGTTGATTTTGTAGGTCGGCAACGATCTGCCCAAAAGCGTGACACGATGGTTTTTCAAGCGTTTCCAGATCCGTCTGGCAACCACCTCGCGTCTAATCTAATCAAAATTCAGCAGGAGCAGTCCATGCCGAAAATGAAAACCAAGTCGAGCGCGAAAAAGCGTCTCAAAGTACTGGGCAATGGTGGTGTAAAGCGCTCTTACGCGTTCAAGCGTCACATCCTGACCAAGAAAACCACCAAGAACAAGCGCCAACTGCGTGGCACTACCATGGTAGATAGCACCAACATGGCCTCTGTTCGCGCAATGATGCCCTACGCTTAAGGAGACTAAAATATGCCACGCGTAAAACGCGGTGTAACCGCTCGTGCTCGTCACAAGAAAATCCTCGCACTGGCGAAAGGCTATCGCGGCCGCCGGAAGAACGTCTATCGCATCGCCAAACAGGCGGTGATGAAAGCCGGTCAGTACGCTTACCGCGACCGTCGTCAGAAAAAGCGTCAGTTCCGTCAACTGTGGATTGCTCGTATCAACGCAGCTGCTCGTGAAAACGGCCTGCCGTACAGCAAATTCATGAACGGCCTGAAAAAAGCCTCTATCGAAATCGACCGCAAGGTCCTGGCCGACCTGGCCGTGTTCGACAAGCCGGCTTTTGCACAGATCGTCGAAAAGGCGAAAGCAAGCCTCGCTGCTTAATCGCCCGGACGGATCAAAAGGGAGGCACATGCCTCCCTTTTTTTAATGCGGCCAAGCCGCGAGCATGATTCAAGATCAAGACGGTTGGCCAGACTCGCTCGGGTTCTGGGGCGCGTGTGGCCAGCTTTCTTTCGCATACGGTGTGGAACACGATGAACAACGTTGACGCGATTCTCCAATCCGGCCTGACCGCGCTAGCCGCGGCGGCCGATCTCGTTGAATTGGAGCAGGTCAAGGCCCGCTATCTGGGCAAGAGCGGCGAGTTGACCGAACTCCTGAAGCAGCTGGGCAAACTGCCCGCTGAAGAGCGCAAGGCCGCCGGCGCCACCATCAACGTGGCCAAGCAGGCTTTTGAGGCCGCGCACAAACAGCGCCTTGATCAAATGAACGCCGCCAAGCTGGAGGCGCAACTGGCTGCCGAGGCGCTGGACGTGACCCTCCCTGGGCGCGGCAGCAACGGCGGCGGCTTGCATCCGGTGGCGCTGACTTTGGAGCGCATCGCCGGCCTGTTCCGCACCATGGGTTTCGAAGTGGCGGACGGTCCAGAGATCGAAACCGATTTCTATAATTTCCAAGCGCTGAACATCCCGGAAAACCATCCCGCGCGCGCGATGGCCGACACCTTCTACGTGGAAGGCGGCGACGTGTTGCGCACGCATACCAGCCCGATCCAGGCGCGCTTCATGATGAGCAATCAGCCGCCCATCAAGATCGTGGCTCCGGGCCGCGTATATCGCGTCGACTCCGACGCCACCCATTCGCCGATGTTCCACCAGATGGAAGGCTTGTGGGTGGAAGAGGGCGTGTCCTTTGCCGATCTCAAGGCGGTGGTGACCGATTTTCTACGTCGTTTCTTTGAACGCGACGACCTGCAAGTGCGCTTCCGTCCATCCTTCTTCCCCTTTACTGAACCGTCGGCGGAAATCGATGTGCTGGGCGAGCGTGGTTGGTTGGAAGTGGGCGGTTGCGGCATGGTGCACCCCAATGTGTTGCGCAATGTCAACATCGACCCGGAGAAGTACACCGGCTTCGCCTTCGGCATCGGTCTCGACCGCTTCGCCATGTTGCGCTACGGCGTCAACGACCTGCGGCTGTTCTTCGAGAACGACCTCAACTTCCTGAGACAGTTCAACTGATCGCGTACGGAGCCGAATACTATGCAATTTTCCGAACAATGGCTGAGAAGCTGGGTTAATCCGTCGCTGAGCACCGACGAACTGTCCTACCTGCTGACCATGGCGGGTTTGGAGGTGGAGGAAGTCAACGCCGCCGCGCCGGCCTTCAGCGGGGTGGTGGTGGCTGAAGTCAAGGAAGTGGCCAAGCATGAAAACGCCGACCGCCTGCGTGTGACCAAGGTGGACGTGGGAACTGGCGAACTGGTGCAGATCGTCTGCGGTGCGCCCAATGTCGCCGTGGGCCTGAAGGTGCCTTGCGCCTTGCCCGGCGCCGCGCTGCCCGGTGATTTCAAGATCAAGCCGACCAAAATGCGCGGCGTCGAATCCAACGGCATGCTGTGTTCCGGCAAGGAGCTTGGTGTGCCGGACGAGGCCGACGGCCTGCTGGTGCTGCCGGCCGATGCGCCGACGGGACAGAGCATTCGCGACTACCTCGGCCTGGACGACCAGCTGTTCACGCTGAAAATCACCCCCAACCGAGCCGATTGTCTGTCCATTCGCGGCATCGCCCGCGAAGTGGCGGCGCTGACCGGGGCGGAACTCGCGGCGGTGGTCATTCCCGCCGTGGCGCCGGTCATCGACGACGCGCTGTCGGTGAGCATAGACGCTAAATCGGGTTGCGGCCGTTACCTGGGGCGCGTGCTCAAGGGCGTCAACGCCGCCGCCGCCACGCCGGAATGGATGCGTCGCCGTCTGGAACGCGCGGGCCTGCGTTCGATTTCCGCCGTGGTCGACATCACCAACTATGTATTGCTGGAGCAAGGTCAGCCCATGCACGCCTTCGACCTGGCCAAGCTGGACGGCGGCATCGTCGTGCGCATGGCCAAGGACGGCGAAGAACTGCTGTGCCTGAACGAGAAAACCGTCAAGCTCAAGCCGGACTACATGGTGATCGCGGACCAGAGCAAAGCACTGGCCATCGCCGGCATCATGGGCGGCGAGCACAGCGGCGTGACCACCGGCAGCACAGACATTTTCCTGGAAAGCGCTTTCTTTGCTCCGGAAGCGATTGCCGGCAAAGCGCGCGAGCTGGGTTTCGGTTCGGATTCCTCTTTCCGTTACGAGCGCGGCGTGGACTTCCAGCTACAGCGCGATGCGATGGAGCGCGCCACCCGCCTGGTGTTGGACATCTGCGGGGGGCAACCGGGCCCGGTGGTGGAAGCCGCGGCCGAGTTGCCGCGCCGCGGCGAGGTCAAGCTGCGCGTGTCGCGTTGCGCCAAGCTGTTGGGCGTGACGCTGAGCAGCGAACAGATCGGTGAAATTCTAAGCAGGCTGGGTTTGACTCACCGCCTGGATGGCGAGGTTTTCACCGTGGAGGCGCCGTCTTTCCGCTTCGACATCGCGATTGAGGAAGATTTGATCGAGGAGGTGGCGCGGGTTTACGGCTACGACGCGATTCCTGCAGACGCCCCGCGTTCCGGCATGCGCATGCTGGCGCAGCGGGAAGAGCTGCGGCCCCGCGATCAAATCCGCCATCTGCTGGCGGCCCGCGACTATCAGGAAATCGTCAGCTACGCCTTCGTCGACGAAGCCTGGGAGCGTGATTTCGCCGCCAACGAGCAGCCGGTGCGTCTGATCAATCCGATCGCCTCGCAGATGAGCGTGATGCGCTCCACCTTGATCGGCGGCTTGGTGGATGTGTTGGTCGGCAACATCAACCGCAAGCAGCCGCGCGTGCGCGTGTTCGAAGTGGCGCGCGTATTCAATAAATCCGCCGACTGGTTCGACCAGCCGGAAAGAGTGGCCGGTCTCGCTTGGGGGCCGCGCTTGCCCGAGCAGTGGGGGGTCAAGGCGGAGCGAGTCGACTTCTTCGATGTCAAAGCCGATGTCGAAGCCCTGCTGCATCCGCAGCAAGCCAGCTTCCGCAAGGCAGAGCACCCGGCCTTCCATCCGGGCCGCTGCGCCGAGGTGCTGGTGAATGGCCTGGCGGTGGGCGTGATTGGCGAACTGCATCCCAAGTGGGCGCAGCAATATGATTTGTCCAGCGCTCCGGTGTTGTTTGAATTGGATCTGGCCGCTGTGGAAGCTCGGCAGCCTATCAAGGCGCAACCGGTGAGCAAGTTCCAGGCGGTGCGCCGCGATCTGGCGCTGGTGGTGGACGAGGCGGTGGAAACGGAGCAATTGCTGGCCTGCTTCGCCAAGCACGGCGTCGCCATTGTCAGCGAAGTGGCTTTGTTTGACGTTTATCGCGGCAAAGGCGTGGAAGAAGGCAAGAAGAGTCTGGCCTTCCGCGTGATGTTGCAGGACAATAGCCGCACGCTGACCGACGAAGATGTGGAGCCGGCGCTTAAAGCCCTGCTGGACGGCGTTGCCGCCGAGCTGGGCGCTCAGCTGCGCTGAGCCCAAGGCGTGGAGCCCGCCGGCTTGTCGGCGGGCTTTTGAATGATTAGAAATATTGATGTGTGAGAGGGTGACATGACTTTGACCAAGGCTGAGCTGGCCGACATGCTGTTTGATCAAGTGGGTCTGAACAAGCGTGAAGCCAAGGACATGGTTGAATCGTTTTTTGAAGAAATTCGCCAGGCCTTGGAGTCCGGAGATTCCGTCAAATTATCCGGTTTCGGTAATTTCCAGTTGCGCGACAAGCCGCAGCGTCCGGGTCGCAACCCCAAGACCGGGGAAGAGATTCCCATCACCGCGCGACGTGTGGTAACGTTCCACGCTAGTCAGAAACTCAAGGGAATGGTCGAGCAATTCCATGCCAACAAGCAAGGCTGATCTGCCGTCGATACCGTCCAAGCGTTACTTCACCATCAGCGAAGTGAGCGAGCTCACCGGCGTCAAGCCGCATGTGCTGCGCTATTGGGAGCAGGAGTTCTCCCAGCTGCGTCAGGTGAAGCGCCGCGGCAACCGCCGCTACTACCAACATCACGAAGTGTTATTGGTCAGACGCATTCGCGGCTTGTTATATGACGATGGTTTTACCATTCACGGAGCCCGCCAGCGATTGGGCGCGGACGGCCAGGAAGTGCGCCCGGCAACGGCCCAGGAGGTGAGGACCGAGTTGGAGGCGATTTTAGAATGGCTCGATTCAGGGCTTGGCAAAAATTAAAAAGCAGTTTAGAATACGTTTCTCTCGAGTCGGGGCGTAGCGCAGCCTGGTAGCGCACCTGCATGGGGTGCAGGGGGTCGGAAGTTCGAATCTTCTCGCCCCGACCAAAGAATTCCAAAAGTATCAAATATTTAAAGCTCTGCATTTGCAGAGCTTTTTTTATTTTCCCCTCCGAAATTTAGAAATTCCTCCAGTAACATCAAACTCGGCAGGTTAGGCGCAATGAATCGGTCTAACTCAGCCGGTCATTCCGTCTATATGTTTTTATCGCTTGAGGCGGAGCCGAACCATTTGTCTTGGCGCTTGCCGTATTTCAGTGGCTGCCGCGAATGCGCGCGGCGGCGTGTCGTTGACTTTATGTAAGGATTGCCACGTTGCATGTAGTTGCCGTGATTACCGCCAAACCAGGGCAGCGCGCCGTAATCTTGCAAGAGCTGAATGCGATCGTGCCCCTGATGCGCGAGGAAGAGGGTTGCATTGAATACGGCCCGGCTCTGGACCATGCGGATTCTCCGCAGCCGTTTGGGGCGGACAGTTTGGTGGTAATGGAAAAATGGGCAAGCAAGGCCGCGCTGGATCGGCATCTGGACGCGCCGGCGCTGCGGGGCTTTATCGCCGCGACCGAGGGCGCGGTGGCCGGACTGTCCGTGCATGTGTTGAGCCCGGTCTAGACCGGCCTACCCGTGTTCAGCCGGCCTTGCCGGCTATTTTTTTGGGCAGGGCTCGGCTAACGGCGCTTCTATGGGCAGCCGTTGCAACTCTCCGTTGAAAAAGCTGCGCTCGCTGCGGCGCAAGGAGGGAAGCAAGGCTTGGAGGCGGGAGAGCGTGTCGGCAGCTTTCTGTCCGGCGCCCTGCTCATGCAACAGGAACCATGCGGCTTCCAGCAATAGATTGGCTTGTTGCAAGGGAGGGAAGGCGGCCTTGCCGGCTAGCTGCTCGTCCAGCGCCAGGACCGCCGCCGAGGACCAGCGGCTAAAGCCCTTGGCCGGGGACAAGGAGGCGTGCAAGGGATGCAGGGCGGCGATGGCGGTTTCCAGCGCCAGCGGCTGTTGTGCGCGGAAAGCGGCCAAGCTGCGCGAGCGCGGTGGCGGACAGTTGCCGCGTGCGATACGCAGGATGAAAATCAGGTTCCAGGCGGAGCCGCTGCCGTAGCCGAAACGGTCGCAAATCCATTCGGATAGGCCAAGCCAGCGCATTGCTTGCAGTTGCACCGCGCTCACCTGCTGTTTTCGTTCCGGGTCGATCAAACCTTGCTGCCAGAACAGCCACAAGCACCAACCGATATTGGCGGCCACATGTTGGGCGGCGTCGATCGAATCCGCCTCGTAAGCTGCCTCCAGTGCGCCGCTCAGCGCTTGCAGAGCCGCGCCGGCCTGGTCTTGCTGGCGCGCTATGCCCGCGCCGCTGGTGGCGGCGTGCTTGTGCAACAGCGCCATCAGATTCAGACATTCGAAGCGTACCCGCGGGTTGTAGCGGAATACCGGTTGCAGCTCCGGCGAGGTTTGCAGATGCTCCAGCATGGTCTGAGCCGCTTCGGCATCGCCATGCGTGTAGCGTTCCCAGGCTCTGACGATGCAGGCCATGGCGGCGAAAGTAGGGTGGGCGTGATGCACGCTGCCGGCGTCCAGCACTCGGTCCAGCCGTTTCAGCGCGCTGCGGCTGCCGTCCAACTGGGCGCTGCGGCGCCAGGCCAGGCTTTCCTTCATCAAAGCCAGAGCCTGTTGAAAATCGTCATCGGCGAACTGGCGCGCAACGTGGAAGGATTCAGCTATCTGACGGCTGGGACGGCGTCCGAAACCGTCGTATTCATCGCGGATCGCTTGCGCCATCTGCTGCCAGAAGCGCATGTCGCGCATCAGGTAGGACAGATCGCCGGCCGGGTTTTCCGCCCGCTCCCTGCGCAGGCCCAGAAAGTGTTCCAGCCAATCTCGCTCCACCTCTACACCGCCGGCGCTGAAACGCAGTCGCGAGGCCATGTCGGCCGTCAGCCAGAATGGACCGCGGCTGCGCCCGTTCAACGGCAGGGTGGCGATGGGCTGGCCGTGAGCGGCTCCCCAGCCCGCTTGCACGCCCCAACGCGCGAAATCGGCGAAAGCGCGCGAGATCAGCATGCGGATATTGTTTTGGCCAGGGAAGCCGAGCCGCAAGGCTGCTGCGGGCACCGAGCCGTCGCCAAAATGGTGGGCATGCCAGAGACGGGCCAACAGCCAAACGGACTGACCGCGGGCGGCTTCGCCCTGGACTCGGTAGGGCGCGGATAACTCGATTTCGATGATGTCGGGCGTTTCGATCATGGTGGTTGGGTCGCTTGCGGATTGGCGGAACAGAGCGCCGGTAGGGACTGAGGCTGGCGTTTGTCGCGGAAGGAATGATTCTACCGCTCCGCATTGGTGTTTTGATCGCGCCGGACCGTCGTTTGCTTCGGCCCGACGGCGTCTCGCGGTTTACCAAAGCTTGTCGATATCCCCCGGGTAGAGCGCAATCTCGCAATGCTCGAAGCGCGCGGCCATTTGCTTGGCCTTGCCGCTGAAAAAGCTGGCCATCGTCGCTTTATCGAATTGGCTGCTGGGAAACGGAGAGGCCGGCGTGCCGCCGATCAAGACGGCGCCAGGCAGTTCGCTCCAGCCGCAACTTTGATAAAAGCGCCGCAGGGGACGGTCGCAAGTGAAGATGCCGAGATCTGCGCCATTGGCTTGCATGGTTTCGCGAGCGGAGGCGGCCAGCAGTCGCCCCAAGCCGCGGCTGCGATCCTCGGGCTGAGTGACCATGCAGCTGATGCCGCTGGCCTGGAAGTTCTCGTCCGCGTGGCTTAGCTGCTTGCTGAGGATGTCCAGCGCCGACAGCACCCGACGGTTCTCCACCAGCAACAGCGACAGCGGCCCCAGCGCGGGATCGTGAATGGGGTCGGGGCGGGTTGGCGGTTCGCCAGGCCAGGCCAGGTTTTGCAGTTCGAGAACTTGCATGCGCAGTTCTGCGGGCACTTCCGCTTCGGGAAAAATCAGAATTTCCATAAGCTGGTTCTCGCAATGGACGGGTATGGTCGACCTTCATGATAACAGCGTTGGCGACACGGCCGAGCCTAAGAACCTGTTTACGATCTCGCCCTTGCTCGCGATATCGTAAACAGGTTCTTAGCCGGTTGGCCGCAACAAGGAGAGCGCATGTCCTCACTGACTCAAGCCTGTCTATGGCTGGATCAAAGCCCCGCCGAGCCGCATTGGCCGCCGTTGACGCAATCGGCGCGCTGCGATGTGGCGGTAATCGGCGGCGGCTATACCGGCCTTTGGACGGCTTACTACCTCAAGCGCATGGCGCCGGAGCTGGATGTGGCGGTGCTGGAAGCCGAAACTTGCGGCTATGGCGCGTCTGGGCGCAACGGAGGCTGGCTGATCGGAGGACTGGCCAATCAGGATGCCCATTTGCTCAGGCTGGACGGCGAGCGGCGTGAACAAGCGCGGCGGCGGTTGTTCGGCATTGTCGACGAGGTGGCCGAGATCTTGGCGCGGGAGCGCATCGATTGCGACTTTGCCCATGGCGGGGTGTTGTACGCGGCGGCGCGCTATCCGGAGCAGGAGGCAATGGGACGGAACTGGCTGCGGGAGTTGCGACGGGCGGGGCACGGCGAAGCCGACTTTCGATGGCTGGACCGCAAAGAGGCACAAGAGCAGTTGGGTGCGCGCGATGTGCGCGGCGGGGTGTTCTCGCCGCATTGCGCGGTGATTCAGCCGGCCTGGCTGGCGCAAGGCCTTGCGCGGGCCGCGGCGCGGCTGGGGGTGCGGATTCATGAGCGCAGCCCGGTGCGCCGGCTCGCTCCCGGCGTGGCGGGGTTGGACGGCTGCGAGTTGCGCGCCGACGTCATCGTGCCGGCGCTGGAAGGCGCGGCCGGGCAGTTTTCCCGCTTGGCGCGTTGTCTGCTGCCGGTGCAGAGCCTGCTGTTGGCCACTGAGCCGTTGTCGTCTGCTCAATGGGATGAGATTGGCCTGGCTGATCGTCAGGCTTTCGGCGATTTGAGCCGGATGGTGACTTACGGGCAACGCAGCGCGGACGGCCGCCTGGTGTTTGGCGCGCGCGGGGGCTACCGGCTGGGCGGCCGTGAACGATGGAACTTTGATCCGGGCAGCGATGAGTTCGCTTGGCGCGAGCGTCTGCTGCGTCAATTGTTGCCGGCGCTGGGCGCTACGGAGGTTGAGTACCGCTGGGGCGGCACCTTGGGCGTGGCGCGCGCTTTCACGCCCTATGCGCTGTATGACCGGCGGGCCGGCATCGCCATGGCCGGCGGTTACGGCGGCGAGGGCGTGGGGGCGTCTAACTTGATGGGGCGCACGCTGGCGGAATTGATCCTGGAGCGAGACGGCGATTTGACCTCCATGCCCTGGGTCATGTCTGAAGGGCGTTTGGAGCAGGTGCGCCGTTGGGCTCCGGAACCGGTTCCATGGCTTGGCTATCATCTGGTGCGCAGCGCCTACGCGCTGGAGGAGAGGCTGTGCGCCGGAGGCTCCGCGCCCGCATGGGCTCGGCGGAGCGCGGGCAAGTTGGCCGCGGCGCTGGAGTCGCTGCTGGCTTGAAGGCGGGCATGCGATATGGCCGCCGCTCATGTCGCGACGCACTTCTTGTGGTCTCGCCTTTGCTCGCGAGATCGTGGAACAGGCTCTCAGGGTGGGTTGTTGATCGAGGCGTTGGCTGGGCTGTTCAGTGGGTTCAAGAGCCTGAGTTTTCGCTGAAGGCGTCCGCGGACCAGCCCAATAACTGGGTTGGCGTGTGGCCGAAGGCCTGGCGGAAGGCGGCGATGAAGGCGCTGGGGCTGTCGTAGCCGCAGCGCCAGGCCGCGACGCCGACGGCTTGGCCGGCCGATAAATATTCCAGGGACTTCAATAGCCGCAACCGGCGGCGCCAGGCCTGGAAGCTGAGCCCGGTTTGTTCTGGAAACAGGCGGCTCAGGCTGCGCCCGCTGAGGCCGGCCCATTGCGCCCAGTCGTCGCGCGAGCGGGGGTCATCGGGCGCTTCCGTCAAGGCGTCGGCGACGCGGCGCGCGCGCCGGTCTTGCGGCAGCGGCAGGCTCAGGCTCAAGGATGGACATTGCTCCAATTCGTCCAGCAAGACCTCCAGCAGCCGCTGTTCTCTGGGAAGAGGCGGAACGGCGAAGTCCAGCGCGCGCCGCATGATGGCGGGGAGCAGCGCATCGCAGGCGATGGCTTGCGCGTAGGCGGGAAGCCGGTCGCAGGCCGCTGCGGCAAGGCGGAGGCTGATGCCGTCTATCAGGCCGTGACGATGCGAGGCGTGGCGCACGCCGGGAGGAATCCAGACCAAGTGGCCGGGCGGCAGCCAGAGCCGGCCGTCGTCGGTGGCGATGCTTAGCACGCCGTGGCGCAGCAAGCTCAGCTGGCCGCTGTCATGGCTGTGCCAGGCGTCGGGGTCGGCGGCGTGGTGATGGATGCGGTTGGCGGCGATCAGCATGGTCTTGGCCTGTTTGAGCTATCCGTTGGCATTATAGCGATAACGCGCCGCCGCCGCGGGGCGTGATACTGGCCACGGTGGCGGCGAGGCATGGGCCGCGTCGCCCTTTATCGACATCTGTCCCTACTAACTAAGAGCGGCTAACAAAACCCCTGATGCTGCGTTGTCCGGATTTGCCGTACTCAATGTACTGTCTGCGTCGGCGCGCCTTGCCTCAGCCGTGAAACTGAGTTTTGTTAGCCACTCTAAGAATGTGTTTACGACCCAGCGAGACAAGGCGAAAACGGTTGAGAAAGCCGAATGTACAGGTGGTGCATGAGCATTTTGAATGCTGGTTTCAATGCCGCATCGTCTACGCGAGGCAGATCGTAAACCGGTACTAAGGAGCAAAACCATGCAAGACACCGCTATCACTGTGGTGAGGGAACTATTCGAATGCGCATTGCTGAGCCCGGAACTAGACGAAAGCCGCTTGGCCCGACTGGTGCATCCGGACTACCGGCAGCAGGCGGACGGCCGCAATCTGGATTACCCCGCTTTCGTCAGGCATTTGCGCCATTTGAAGCGGGAGTGCAGCCGGGTCGGCCTTGAAATCCTGAGCTGGGCGGAGCAGGGAGAGCGGCTGTTCACCCGCCATTTGGTTACCGCGGACAAGCGGGACGGCGGTCAGGTGCGGATGCTGGTCATCGCCGAGTTTTGTGTGCGCGACGGCATGGTGCGCGCCTGCGATGAACTAACCCATATGCTGGGCGGGGTGGCTGAGGATAGAGATCTGGGTTCTCGTTACTGACGACTGCTTGGGCCGGGTTTATGACGGCCTGGCCCATTACGGAGCGGATCATCGATATTCAATGTGATTTGGCCGCATGACTTTATAATCAGGCGTTGGCGTCCCTTGAATATCAGCCACATTGTTTTTAATGCAATAGCGCTCCGCTTATCTATTTTCAATGAGATTAATCTTGGAGCAAATGACGGTGTGGCGGTTTATCGGCAAGGATAAAAAAATGGACCCGGCGGGTCCATTTCGATATGGCGGCGATTGAATCAGGCTTCCGGAACGTTCAGCGAGTTGATGCTGAAGCCAGCGTCGACATAAGTGATTTCACCGGTAATGCCGGAGGACAGATTGGACAACAGGAAAGCGGCGGTATTGCCCACTTCCTCGGTGGTGACGTTGCGGCGCAGACAGGACTGTCCGGCGGCCATGGCCAGCAGTTTGGAGAAGCCGGAAATGCCGGCGGCGGCCAGGGTCTTGATCGGGCCCGCGGAAATGCCGTTGACGCGGATACCGTCCTTGCCCAGGCTGGCGGCCATGAAGCGCACCGAGGCTTCCAGGCTGGCTTTGGCCAGGCCCATCACGTTGTAATTCGGGATGGCTCGCACCGCGCCCAAGTAGGACAGGGTCAGCAGGGCGGCGTTGCGGCCTTGCATCATCGGGCGCGCGGCCTTGGCCAGCGCCGGGAAACTATAGGCGGACACATCGTGCGCGGTCTGGAAAGCTTCGCGGCTCAGCGCATCCAAAAAGTCGCCTTCCAGCGATTCGCGCGGGGCGAAGGCGATGGCGTGCACCAGGCCGTCCAGGCCGTCCCATTCCTTGCCGAGGTCGGCGAACAATTTATTGATTTCTTCGTCGTTCTGCACGTCGCAGCGGAAAACCAGCTTGGAACCGAAGTCCGCGGCCATTTCGCGCACGCGGTCTTCCAGTTTGTCCACCACATAGGTGAACGCCAGTTCCGCGCCTTCGCGATGACAGGCCTGGGCAATGCCGTAAGCGATGGAGCGGTTGGAGATCATGCCGGTAATCAGAATCTTTTTGCCTTGCAGAAAGCCCATTTGGAGTCCTTCTCGGAATAAACAGCTGCGCATTATACCGAAGCCTGGGCGTTTCAGCAGCGGCATTGTCGGCCAGGTCAAGTGGTTCCAGGTGGTATATAAGGGAAGAACGAAGAGCGAACCCGGCGGCGCGCTCCGGATTTCCGGTTGCTCCGGCACTCCGCGCTTGCTACCATCACACATCAATTGCAGTAGATGCACCACCAAAATATTTAGCGAGGAAACCATGAGCGATCTCATCCACCACGTAAGCGATGACAGTTTCGATACCGATGTTCTGAAAGCCGACCTGCCGGTGCTGGTCGATTATTGGGCCGAGTGGTGTGGTCCGTGCAAGATGATCGCTCCCATCCTGGACGAAGTGGCCAAGGAATACGAAGGCCGCCTGAAAGTGGTGAAGCTGAACATCGACCAAAACGAACTGACGCCGCCGAAATTCGGCATTCGCGGCATCCCGACGCTGATGATTTTCAAAGACGGCCAGGTTGCCGCCACCAAGGTGGGCGCGCTGGCCAAGAGCCAGTTGACCGCCTTCATTGACAGCCAACTGTAAAGCGTCTATTCTCCAGCAAAATCTCAAAACGGGTAGCGATAGACGCGTTGCCCGTTCCATTTTTACGCCACCCTCCGAATTCAGCGTTCCGCTAAATCGTTACCGAGTCGACCTACGGCTGCTATGCACTTATCTGATCTAAAACATCTTCATGTTTCCGAACTCGTTGAAATGGCCATTTCCAACGAGATCGACGGGGCCAATCGACTGCGCAAGCAGGATTTGATCTTCGCCTTGCTGAAAAACCAGGCCAAAAAAGGCGAGAGCATTTTCGGCGAAGGTACCCTGGAAGTGCTGCCGGACGGTTTCGGTTTCCTGCGCAGCCCAGACACCTCCTATCTGGCCGGCCCGGACGACATCTATGTCAGCCCGTCGCAGATTCGTCGCTTCAACCTGCATACCGGCGATTCGATCGAAGGCGAGATCCGCACTCCGAAGGACGGCGAGCGCTATTTCGCGCTGGTCAAGGTGGACAAGGTCAACGGCGAAGCGCCGGAAAACTCCAAGCATAAGATTCTGTTCGAGAATCTGACGCCGCTGTTTCCCACCGAGCAGTTCAAGCTGGAACGCGACATCCGCGCCGAAGAGAACATCACCGGCCGCATCATTGATCTGATCTCGCCGATCGGCAAGGGTCAACGCGGTCTGCTGGTGGCGCCGCCGAAGTCCGGCAAGACCGTGATGCTGCAACACATCGCCCACGCCATCACCGCCAACCATCCGGAAGCGGTGCTGATCGTCCTGTTGATCGACGAGCGTCCGGAAGAAGTGACCGAGATGCAACGTTCGGTCAAGGGCGAAGTGGTGTCTTCCACCTTCGACGAGCCCGCCACCCGCCACGTGCAAGTGGCCGAGATGGTGATCGAGAAGGCCAAGCGCCTGGTGGAGCACAAGAAGGACGTGGTGATTCTGCTGGATTCCATTACCCGCCTGGCTCGCGCCTACAACACCGTGGTGCCGGCTTCCGGCAAGGTGCTGACCGGCGGCGTGGACGCCAACGCACTGCAGCGCCCCAAGCGTTTCTTCGGCGCTGCGCGCAATGTGGAAGAGGGCGGCAGCCTGACCATCATCGCCACCGCGCTGATTGATACCGGCAGCCGCATGGACGATGTGATCTACGAAGAATTCAAGGGCACCGGCAACAGCGAAATCCATCTGGAGCGCCGCATGGCGGAGAAGCGCATTTTCCCGGCGCTGAACATCAACCGCTCGGGCACTCGCCGCGAAGAACTACTGATTCCGCAGGATCAGTTGCAGCGGATCTGGGTGCTGCGCAAGTTGCTCTACCCGATGGACGATCTGGAAGCGATGGAATTCCTGCAGGACAAGATCAAGGCCACCAAGTCGAACCAGCAGTTCTTCGACTCGATGCGCCGTTAAGAGTGTTTCAAGCAGAAATGCTCAGCCATGTGCCAGGCTCGCCGCCTGGCATTTTTTTTGCCCGCATCCGCCGGCGCCGTTCAGGTGTTTGGCGCGCGGGTTTTTTGTTAATAGCCATGGCGGCGCCGACAGAGAGGTCGTGATTTGGCCTAAGATGGAGCAAGGATGCCGCTGGCGTGTTGGCCCGGCGAGTGGATGACGGCAGGGGACAATAATATGTGGTCGATGGAGGCGGGAGAAGCGGCCGACTGGATCGCCGGTCGGCTTTCGGCTTATGACTTTACCGGCAGGGTGGGCGATTTCAGTTTCCGGCAGGCTGATGGTGGGCTGCGGCCGGCGGCGGTGCTGGTGCCGCTGGTGTGGCATAGCGAGGGGCCGACGGTGTTGTTGACCCGGCGCGCTGAAAATCTGCCGGCGCATGCCGGCCAGGTCAGCTTTCCGGGCGGCAAGCTGGAGCGGGACGATGGTTCCGCCGAGCGCGCCGCGCTGCGCGAAACGCGGGAAGAGACTGGGCTGGCGGAGAGCCATGTCCGGCTGCTGGGACGTTTGCCGGACTATGTGACGATTACCGGCTTTGTGGTGACGCCGGTGGTGGGATTGGTGCTGCCGCCGTTCGAACTCAGCCCGGAACCGGGAGAGGTGGCGGAGGTGTTCGAGGCGCCGCTGCCGCTTTTGATGGATACCGGGGCTTATCAGCGCCACAGCCATCAGGGGGACGACGGCCAGCTGCGAGCTTATCTGTCGCTGAACTGGCAGCGCCACCGCATCTGGGGCGCCACCGCGGCGATGCTATGGCTGCTGTCCGACGCCTTGGGCGTGGCGGGGCAGGATGGGCCGCCGTTCAGGTCATGTCCAGATCATTGAACAGAATGTTGCGGCCCGCGACCTTGGCTTCGTAAAGCAGGCGGTCGGCGCGCGCCAGCATCAGTTCCGGCGTGTCGTGAGGCCTCCAGTCGGTTAGGCCGCCGCTGAAGGTCACGCTCTGATCCACCAGCGGGAAGCGTGTCTGACTCAACACCACTTGCACTCGTTCCATCACTTTTTGCGCGTCGCGCAGCCGGGTGCAGGGGAAAATCACCAGGAATTCCTCACCGCCCACCCGGGCGCTGATGTCGGTGTTGCGCGTGGTGTCGGTCAGCGCGTTGGCCACGGCCACCAGCACATTGTCGCCAGCCTGATGGCCGTGCCGGTCGTTGAATTGCTTGAAGTGGTCAATGTCGAATACCGCGATGGTCAATGACTGTCCATAGCGTTCGCAGCGGCTGATTTCGTCTTTCAGCATCATGTCGGCGTAGCGCCGATTGTATAGATGGGTCAGTGGGTCGGTGGCCGCCATTTC
Source organism: Chromobacterium haemolyticum (assembly GCF_009936155.1). Lineage (NCBI taxonomy): Bacteria > Pseudomonadati > Pseudomonadota > Betaproteobacteria > Neisseriales > Chromobacteriaceae > Chromobacterium > Chromobacterium haemolyticum. The sequence continues at coordinate 1,570,951 of NZ_AP019312.1, forward strand.
GCTCAGTTGCTGGTTGCTTTCCTGTAATTGCTCTTCCAGCTGTTTGCGGCTGGAGATGTCGTAGAGCGCCACTAAGGTGGACGGCGGGGTGCGCTCGCCCAAGGGACGCAGGGAGACAATGACCCAGAGCCGGCTGTGGTCCTCCAGTTCCAGCTCCATTTCCTGACTCTCGATTTCCTGGCCGGCTTCCAGCCACTGCTCCAGCGGCTGCAGCCGAAAAGGCAGGTTGAGAATGTCCGAATCTTCCTTGGTCCCTGGCGCGCGCGGCGGCAACTGAAGCATGGCTCGCGCCAGCGCGTTGGCACGTTGGATGCGGCGTGTTTTGGGATTGACCAACAGCAGCGCCAGCGGCGCGGTGTCCAGGATCAGCTTGGCTTCTTCCTCGCTTTGCCGGATCAGGTCCGTGCTACGGCTCAGCAGCGTGTGCTGACGCAGATTGGACAGATAATTGCGCAAGGCCAGCAGCGTCATGCCGGCGATGAACAGCCAGCCCAGCAGCGCCAGCGTCGCCTTTTCCTGCACGGAACGGGTGAAATCCTTGCGGGCGATGCCCACCGCCACTTGAAACGGGTAGCGTCCCGTCTGGCTTTGGCTGTACAGGCGGGTGACGCCGTCGATATTGGACGGCGCGCTGAATTGCGCCTGATTGCCGTCGCGGCTGAGTAGTTTGGCCGGCTGGAGCGGCCGGAACTGCCGTTCCAGCCCCTTGGGCGGTTTGGGCCAGCGCGCCACCATCAGCTGGCGTTGATCCAGCACCAGGATTTCCCCGTGTTCACCCACGGTGACGCGAGAGACTTCGTCCTGGAAAAAATTGTTGGCGATGACGCCGGCGGCCATGCCTATGACATTTCCGCTGTCGTCGCGCAGCTTGCTGGCCAGAACGATGCCGTGTTGCTCGGGGTTGTGTTGGGCGGCGGTGTAACTGTTTTCCGGGTCTTCGTTTCTATGCAGCCAGCGGCAGAATTCATTGTGCGGCTGCCGCACGATGGCGGCCTGGCGGCTAGTGAAGATGGCCTGACAGGCGCTGTCTATGATTTCGATTCGGCTTAGATAGGGCGCCAGCTGCAGTTGCTGTTGCAGCTGTTGATACAGTTTTTGTTGTCCGTCTTCACTGCTTTTTCCGGTGTGCAGCAGGGTTTGGACTTGCGGCAGTTGACTCGTGTTTTGCAGGATCAGCCCGGCTTCGCTGACGCCGGCGGCCAGCCGCTCGGCCAGCAATTGACTGAGGCCGTTAGCCTGTCGCAGCGCGTTTTCCTCTTCCTGTTGGTAGGTGTTGAGCAGTTCCAGAGCCACCAACGCCAGAGTCGCTAGCAGGAAGAAAATGGAGCCCCAGATCGCATAGCGTGCCGGGCGTTTGTTCCGTTTGCGGAGGTTGAAGTCCATGACGCTCGTTATTGGGGGTTATGAACCAGTTATAGCGCTAGGCGGCGAAGTATGACAGGAACCCGCCGCCAGCAGGCGGGTCCGGGGGCGTCAGGCTGCGGTGAATCGCATCGAGAGATCGACGGCTAGGATATCCTTGGTCAGCTTGCCCACGGAAATGCGGTCGACCCCGGTTTCCGCAATCGCGCGCACGGTGTCGAAGTCCACGCCGCCAGAGGCCTCCAACAGAGCGCGGCCGGCGGTCAAGCGCACCGCCTCGCGCATTTGCTCCAGCGACATATTGTCCAGCAGCGCCAGCTTGGCGCCATGGCGCAGCGCTTCCTCCAGTTGTTCCAGCGTTTCCACCTCGATCTGCAGGCTGACGTCGGTGGGAGCCAGTTGTTGCGCGGCCCGCAGCGCGGCGGCGATGCCGCCGGCGGCCATGATGTGGTTTTCCTTGATCAGGATGCCGTCGAACAGGCCAATGCGCTGATTGTCGCCGCCACCCACCGTCACCGCGTATTTCTGCGCCAGTCGCAGTCCGGGCATGGTCTTGCGCGTGTCCAGAATCCGGGCGCGGGTGCCTGCCACGGCGTCGACGTAGCGGCGGGTTTCGCTGGCGACCGCGGACAGGGTTTGCAGGAAGTTGAGCGCGGAGCGCTCCGCGCTCAGCAGCGCGCGCGCCGGGCCGGAGATATTGCACAGCACCGCGCCGGCGGCCACTTGCTCGCCTTCGGCGGCCAGCCATTCCACCTGGCAATCAGGGTCAACCAGCCGGAAGCATTCGTCGAACCAGGCCTGACCGCACAAGGTAGCCGGCTCGCGCGCGACCACCCGCGCCGCGCCGGCGCTGTGTTCGGGAATCAGCAGGGCGGTCCAGTCGCAACGGCCGATGTCTTCGGTCAGGGCGGCGGCGACGTGCTGGGCGATCAGGTGAGGGGCGGGCAAAGCGGGCATGCGGAACTCTCCAATAAAACGTCATTGTACCCAATGGAGGCGGGTTGGTGCGCACGCTCTGGTATCATCCGAAATGGATAATAAAGCCGGTAGGTAGGTCATGGATTTGCCCGCATCATTTTTTCCCGACGTCGCGTTTTGGCTGAGTAATGGCGCGGCTTTGTCTTTGTTGGCGCTGGCGGCGCGACGGGTGGCCTGGCGCGGCTTGCCCTTGCCGGCTTGCAACGCCTGGATGGGCGCCTGCGTGCTGGCGCTGGCCTTGTGGCTGCTGCGCGGCGGCGTGGCGCCGGGCCTGTCCTTCCATTTGCTGGGCGCCGGCCTGTTCACCCTGATGATGGGGCCGTGGCTGGCCTTGCTGGCCTTGGCGCTACCCTTGCTGGCGCTGGCCTTGAGCGGGCAGGCCGATTTGCCGGCGCTGGGCCTGAATTATCTGACCATGATCTTGCCGCCGGTGGCTCTGTCCGCCGCGGCGCTGCGCTTGAGTCAGCGCGTTTTGCCCAGTAATCTGTTTGTCTATGTCTTCGTCAACGGCTTCCTCGCCGGCGGCGCCGGCATGTTCGCCGCCGGCCTGTCCGGCTTGTTGGTCTTGGGGCTGGCCGGCGCCTATCCCTGGGACCAGTTGCTTGAAGAGACGCTTCCGTTCTATTTTTTATTGTCATGGTCGGAGGCTTTTACCACAGGTTTGCTGGCCGCGGTGCTGGTGGTTTACCGGCCGGAATGGGTGGCCACCTTTGACGACGGGCGCTATCTGGGGCATAGGCGCCGCGCGCCGTGAGAAGCTGTTTATCATCCGTTTCGTCTTGAGGGCGGCGAGCATGCTTCATGATGCCGATGAGCCAACCGCGTATTCCGTGTCCTTGGGCGCAAGGCCTTGTCTCGCTTAACTCGCAATATCTTAAGCAGCATTTGTTCGAGGCTGGATCAACATAGGAGAATGATATGCCGTTCGCGTTATGGAGCCTTTTGCTGGCCGCTCTGCTGCCATTGATCTGGGCCGGGGTGGCCAAAGCCGGTTCGCGGGTGGACAACCACAAGCCGCGTGAGGCGATGGCCCTGGCCAGCGGTTATCGGCAGCGGGCTAATTGGGCGCAGCAGAACGCCTGGGAGGCGTTCCCAACCTTCGCCGCCGCGGTGCTGGTGGGGTGGGGAATGCATGTGCCGCCGGCATTTCTGGATGCCGCCGCCGCGGTCTTCATCGCGGCTCGGGTTGCGCACGGCTTGTTGTACTTGGCTGACCAGGCCAGCTTGCGCTCATTGTCTTGGCTGATTGGGCTGCTGACGGTGGTGGCGATCTTCTGCAAGGCCGGCGGCCTGTTCTAGCGCTAGACGGCGTCCAGCCAGCCGTTGGCGCGCAGAGCGGCCTGCACCTGGTCCAAGCCCTTGGTGTGAAACGCTTGCCAGCCGGCGCGGCGGGCGGCGTCCACGCATTCTATGTTGTCGTCGAAAAAGGCGATGCGGTGAGGGGGCACGTCCAACTCTTGCTGTACATGACGGTATACCTCGTCGTCCGGCTTGCGAAGGCCGATCAGATGGGAGGCGAATAGCCGGTCGAAACGGTGCAGCAGATCGAATTCACGTTCGATTTTGTCCCAGTGCAGCGCGTTGTTGTTGCTGAGCACGGCCAGGCGATGGCGCGCGCCAAGCTGGGCCAGCATCTCCGCCGCGCCGGGGAAGGCGCCGCGCAGCCAGCTGTCCAGTTGCGCGGTCATTTCCGTCGCGTCGATGTCCAGCCCCAGGTGTTCCGCCATCGCGGCGCTGAACGCTTCCGGCGTGCAGGCACCGGTGTCGAGTTCGGCGATCCACGGCGTTTCCATCCAGAAGCGCCGGGCCTGTTCCGGGTTCAGCTTGCCCTGAGAAAGCCGCACCAGCGGATCGATGCCGTTCCAGTCCACCAATACTCCGCCCAGATCGAATACCAGCACATCTACGCTTGAATTCATCGTTTCGCCTTTTGTCGAGAGCGCGAGGGTTTCGCGCCAGCTGTTTAGAGAATGATGGGCTCCGGCTCCAGCTCCACGCCAAAGCGTTGACGGACCTCGGCGCGCACCTTGTCGGCCAGCGCGCGCATCTGGTCGCCGCTGGCTGCGCCGTGATTGACCAGTACCAGAGCCTGGCGCGCGTGCACGCCGGCGTCGCCGTCGCGATAGCCTTTCAGTCCGCACTGGTCGATCAGCCAGCCGGCGGCCAGCTTGACCTTGCCGTCGGCTGCCGGGTAGTGCGGCAACGCGGGATGGAGCGCCAGCAGCGCTTGCGCCTGCTCCGCCGGCAGAACCGGGTTTTTGAAGAAGCTGCCGGCGTTGCCCAGTTCGGCGGGGTTGGGCAGTTTGCTGGAACGGATGCGAATCACCGCGTCGCTGACGTCTTGTGGCGTGGGCGCGGCGATGCCGGCGGCGTTCAGTTCTTGCTGGATATCGCCGTAGCCGGTGCGCAGCCGAGCCGTGCGCGATAAGCGGAAACGCACCGCGGTGACCAGTAGTCGGCCGGCGGCATCGTGTTTGAACACGCTGTCACGGTAGCCGAAGCGGCAGTCGGCCTTGTCCAGCGTCAGTGCGGCGCCGCCGTGATCGAGGTCGGCGCAGACCACCTGATGGATGTGGTCCTTGGCCTCGACGCCGTAGGCGCCGATGTTTTGGATTGGGCTGGCGCCGACGGTGCCGGGGATCAGGCTCAGATTTTCCAGTCCGTACCAGCCCTGGCTCAGGGTGTGGAGCACGAAGCCATGCCAGTTTTCGCCGGCGGCCGCTTCGACAATCACATCGTCGCCGCTTTCTTCCAGCAGGCGGATGCCGCGCAGCCCCAGTTTGACCACCAGGCCGGAATAGTCGCGGGTGAACAGCAGATTGCTGCCGCCGCCCAGCCACAGCACGGGGCCGGCGCGGTAGGCCGGGCTTTCCAGCAGCGCAGGCAGATCAGAGAGCGAGTCCAGCTGGCAGAAGTCGCGCGCGCGCGCGTCCATGCCGAAGGTGTTCAGCGGTTTGAGCGGATAGTGGTGGCTGAAGGTCAGGCTCATTGCGCCGGTTCCGGTTGAAGTTGTCGATGCAGGCGGCGGCGGCTTTCGCTCGCCAGATAGAGAGTCAGGAACAGCGCGGCCACGCTCAGGCTGATGACGAGAGCGGTCCAGAAGCCGAATACGCCCATGGGCTTCTTGGTCAGCCAGTCAGTCAGGCCCAGGGTGATGCCCAGACCCAGGCCAACGCACCAGAACGACAGAATGTGAATAATCATCGGCACCGTGGTCAGCTTGTAGCCGCGCAAGGCGCCGGAGGCGATGGTTTGGGCGGCGTCGGTCAACTGGTAGACCGCCGCGAACAGCAAGAGGGTGGAGCCCATCGCGATCACGCGCGGGTCCGGCGTGTACATGCGCATGATGGGCTCGCGGAACAGCAACACCGCGAGCATCGCGCAGAAGGCCATGCTCAGACCCAGCAGCAGGCCTACTCCGGAGCTGAAGCGGGCGGCGCGGTAGTCGCCGGCGCCGACATGATGGCCGACTCGCACGGACATCGCCGTGGCCACGCTTTGCGGCAACATGTAGATGATGCTGGAAAAATTGAGCACGGATTGATGGGTGGCGACCACCACGGTGCCCAGTTCGGCGATCAGCAGCGCGATGAAGGAGAACAGGCTGACTTCCACGAAGAAGGACAGGCCGATTGGCACGCCCAGCTTGAGGAAGCCGCGGTACATGCGCCAATCCGGGCCGCGCAGTCGCTCCAGTAGGCGGAACTGGCGGAAATTGCGATGCCAGCTGACATAGGCGAGCAGGGCCAGGCAGTTGAACCAGAACACGATGCCGGTGGCCCAGCCGCAACCGGCGCCGCCCAGCTTGGGCAGGCCGAAGAGGCCGTGGATCAGGATATAGTTGAGCGGAATGTTCAGCGCCAGCGCCAACAGGCTGACCACCATGATGGCCTTGGGGCGGCCCAGGCTGGATGCGTAGGCGTGCAGCGCGCGGTGGGTCATCGCCGCCGGCATGCCCACCGCGGCGCCGGTGATGAACAGCATCACCTTGTCGGTCACTTCCGGCGGCAGGTGCAGCCACAGCCGCAGCGCCGGCTCCAGCGCCACCATCATCGCCGCGCCCAAGAGGCCGATCAGCAGGCCGAACCACAGCCCCTGGCGCGCGGTGTCCTTGAATTTGTCGTGCTCGCCGGCCCCCAGCTGGTGGGCCAGTATGGGGTTGAGCGCGGTGACGATGCCCATCAGCGTGACGTAGAAGGTGATGAAAACGCTGGCGCCCAGGGAGACGGCGGCCAGGTCGTCGGTGCTGACGCGGCCCGCCATCACGGTGTCGACGAAGGCGGTGGCCACCTGCGCGATCTGAGCGATCATCATCGGCAAGGCCAGCCGGCTGATTTGACGGGCTTCCAGCAGCACGGCCCCGCGCGGGGCGCGATTGATTTCAAACAGCATGGGAGTAGGGCGGGATAGCTCGGAGAACTGGCCATTATACCGGCTGCGGGGCTGCCTTGTCTTTGCCGCGCCATGACAATGGGGCGGCAAGAGCAAGACGGACGCGCGGAAGCGCCCCCGGCGGAGCGGGAGCGCGGTGCCTCCAGATCAGAAGCGCGCGGGCGGGTCGCGGCGCAGATCGCAACTGATCAGCAACTCGCCGCCAAAGCGTGCGTTGATGCTGAGCGCGTCCACCAGCGAAATGTCCTGTACGGTTAGCTGTTCGCCGTTGCGTTCCAGTTCATAGCCCAGCTCATGGGCGAAATCCGCCAGCTGTTGCAGGGCGGGGGTGTCGGCCGGCGTGAGCGGAGAGGCGCTCAGGCTGCCGCAAAGGGGGCGAGGTCTTCCCACGGCGTCGAAATTGGCAAAAGAGAAATCGGTATAGCTATCTTGCAGGCAGTCGTACATGGCGGTTCTCCAGAGGGTTCGGTCGCAGTTGGCGCGCCGGTTCTGGGTTTCGCCGGCGACGCTTTAGCAGGATTTTTGGGCGCCCTGCAAGTTGTCATTAACTCGGCGCCTGCCGCGCATGCCCGAAACGGAAACGGGGCGCGGCTCATGCATCGATCCGAAGCGATTGGTCTGCTTAACTGCCTGTACGGGTAAAAGAAAACCCGCCTACGACTAAGAGCGCAAGCGGGTTCACCGGTTTGACGCTTTAGCTGGCATTTGTTAAGCGCCCGCAAGCTGTGTCAAATCGGCGCATACATGTCAGCCTATGCTTTTGGCTTTTGGCTGTCAATCCCCTTGCGCAGCCTCCTCGCGCCACTCGGCCAGCCAGCCGCGCCAGTGCGGCTCCGGTTGCGCAGCGATGACGGCGCGCAAGCTTTGTCTACAGGCCTGATGAGTGGCCGGGGTCAGCGCGCCTTCCACCCATTGCTGGCGCAGCCACAGCAGGTGGCAGCTGGCGGCCTGGCGGACATTGTGTTCGGCGAGCGCGTCGGCGTTGCCGGCTCGATACAGTTCCCAGCGCCGAGGGCCGTTGAGTTCGGCTTCTCCGGGCAGGCCGCACAGACGGGCCAGCTCGCCCAACGGAGTGGCCAGTTCGGCATGGCCGCCGCTCAGGATCTCGCTTAGCGCGCAATGCGCGTCCGGCGTCCGGCCGGCGCGGAGCTGTTCCGGCAGTTGCAAGCCCAAGGCCAGCGCGCGATGGAGCAACACCGGCAAGTCCAGCCGAGAGCCGTCCCAACTGATCAACTGCGCCCGGCTGTCGCGCAGCAGGGCTAGCCAGTCCGCCAGCATCGCGGCTTCGTCGCCGGCATCGACGGCAAGCCGCTGGACGAGACGGGTGTGCCCATCCTGTTGTAGTACGCCGGCGATGGCAACCACGCGGTGCAAATGGAAGGGAATGAAGTCGGTACCGCTTTGGGCGCGGCAGCGCTGCAGCACGAAATCGGCGACGTCGGCCTCCCCGATTTCGCCATCCAGCTCATAAAGCTGGCGGATGGCGGGCACGTTGGGAATGGTTTGGAGATGAAAGCTGAGAGTAGGGCGCACGGGAGGGGTCTTGTCGGAGTCGGCGAATCGGCAGCGATTGTATGCCTATCATCGATAGGGGGCAATTGGCGGCCGTGGAGGCGGCCACGGGGCGGGATATGGCGGCGAATTGTATTTTCTGCAAAGAATAGGGATATAATCGCCGGCTTGACTACCTACTAGTCTTGCGAATCCTGGCATTCCAAGTCGACTATCTTTCTCATAATGATCCGCAAGTTTATCCGTAAAGTACTGGACCTGCCCGCCGGCATGGGCAAGCGCCGCACCAAGGCGCGCGTGATTCCTCTGCCGCAACACGGCATCCGCCGAGACCAGCTCAGCTCCGCTGCGCTGAAAGTCACCACCCGACTGCAGGAGGCCGGTTTTTCCGCCTATGTGGTGGGCGGAGCCGTGCGCGACTTGATGTTGGGCGTGTCACCGAAGGATTTCGACGTTGCCACCAACGCAACGCCGGAGGAAGTGCACCGGGTGTTCCGCCGTTCCCGCATCATTGGCCGGCGTTTCCGCATTGTCCACGTGATGATGGGGCCGGAAACCATCGAGGTGACCACCTTCCGCGGCGGCTCTGTGGACGACACCAATGAAACCGGCCGCATCATGGCGGACAACAGTTTCGGCAGCCAGGAAGAGGACGCCCACCGTCGCGACTTCACCGTGAACGCGCTGTTCTACGATCCGTCCGACGAAACCGTCATCGACTATCACCACGGCGTCAAGGACTTGCGCGCTCGCAAGCTGGTGATGATAGGCCAGCCGGCCCGCCGTTATCAGGAAGACCCGGTGCGCATGCTGCGCGCGGTGCGCCTGGCGGCCAAGCTGGGTTTCGAGATCGACGACGCCACCCGCAAACCCATCCGCACCCACGCTCATCTGCTGAAGAAGGAGCCGCCGGCGCGCCTGTTCGATGAAATGCTCAAGCTGCTGATGTCCGGCCAAGCCTACGGTTGCCTGAAGAAGCTGCGCGAGGAAGGCATGGCGCGCGGTGTGTTTCCACTGTTGGACGCAGTGCTGGACGACAAGGGCGACGATTTGTTCTTGAAGCTGGGTCTGGAAAGCACTGATCAGCGCATCCGCGCCGACAAGCCCGTGTCGGTGGGTTTCCTGCTGGCCACCCTGTTGTGGAAGCAGGTGTATCAGCGTTGGCAGAAGCGTTTGAACGCCGGCGACCGCGCGGTGTACGCGCTGGCGCAAGCGATTGCCGACGTGGAGTCCGAGCAGGACAACGATTTTGCCATTCCGCGCCGCTTCAGCGTGACCATGCGCGAAATCTGGATGTTGCAGTCGCGTTTCGACAGCCGCAGCGGCCAGCGCGCTTATCGCTTCCTGGAGCAGCCGCGCTTCCGCGCCGCTTACGATTTCTTCGCGCTGCGCGGAGAAGCCGGCGAGGTGGACATGAAGTTGGTGGGCTGGTGGAACGACTTCCAGCGCGCCGACGAGGAAGAGCGCGAGCAACTGCTGGAAATCGCCAAGGCCAGCGGCGAGCCGGATCCGGCCAAGAAACGCCGCCGCCGCCGTCCCGCCAATCGCCGCAAAGCCGCGGGCGAATCCGGCGGAGAGGCCTAAGTGGCTAAGGCTTTCATCGCGCTGGGCAGCAACCTTGAACAGCCGGCGGCGCAAATCCGCGCCGCGCTGGCCGCCATCGCCGCCTTGCCCGATACCGAGTTGACGCGGCAGTCCGCCTTGTACCGCACCGCGCCGGTGGGCTATGCCGATCAACCGGATTTCATCAACGCCGTTGCGGAAGTGGGCACCGCGTTGGCTCCGCGCGAATTACTGCGCAGGCTGCTGGCGATCGAGGCCGAGTTCGGTCGGGTGCGCACTTTCCGCAATGCGCCGCGGGTGCTGGATCTGGATCTGCTGTATTACAGCGGCGTCGCCCAGAGCGACGAAGACTTGACCCTGCCGCACCCGCGCATGCATTTGCGCGGCTTCGTCATGATCCCGCTGGCGGAGATCGCTCCTGATCTGACGCTGCCGGAGCTGGGCACGGCCGGCGAACTGGCCGCCGGACTCGCCGATCAAGGCGTGGAGCGTCTCGAAACAACTAGCTAAGAGGAAGCGAGCGATGAGTCAATTGCGTTATGTCGTGGTCGAAGGGCCGATCGGCGCGGGCAAATCCTCTCTGGCGCGCCGGCTGTCGGAATACTGGGGCGTGCGCATGCTGGCGGAAGACCCCGCCGCCAATCCTTTCCTGCCGCGCTTCTACCGCAACCTGCCGGCTCACGGCCTGTCCACCCAACTGTCCTTCATGCTGCAACGCGCCGATATGGCCAAGAGCATGCTGAACGGCGAACTGCTGGCCAGCCCGCTGGTGTCGGACTTCCTGTTCGAGAAGGACGCCCTGTTCGCAAAGATCAATCTGGACGAGGCCGAATTGGCGCTGTACAAGCGCCTGGCGTCGCTGGCGATGCCGGAACATCCGGTGCCGGATCTGGTGATCTATTTGCAGGCGTCCGAGGAAAACCTGCTGAGCCGGGTGGCCGCGCGGGCGGCGGAGTACGAAGTCAATTTCCCCGAAGGCTATCTGAAGCGCGTGCATCAGGCCTACAGCGAATTTTTCCATCAGTACGAGGCCGCGCCGCTGCTGATCGTCAATACCGATCACCTGAATCTGGTCGATGGAGACGAGGACTTCGAACTGCTGATCCGCTGCATCAGCGAAGCGCGAGGCCAGCGCAACTATTTCAACAAGAGCGTCTGAGCCGCCGCGCGCTCAGAGCCTGTTTGCCGATCTAGCGAGCTAGAGTGAGACAAGGCCTTGCGGCCGAGAAAACGGAATGTACAAGGGGTGCGTCACCGTTTTCAACGCCATATCGCTGATGCGCAGCAGATCGTAAACAGGCTTTAAGCGCCCCGCCGGTTGATATGGACGACTGAACGAGGAAGAACGGGCATGAAAATTACCGTCAACACCCTGCAGAAAATGGCTCAGGAAGAGCAAAAGATCGCCATGCTGACCTGTTACGACGCCAGCTTCGCCACCTTGCTGGAGCAAGCCGGGGTGGAAATTCTGTTGGTGGGAGATTCGCTGGGCATGGTGGTGCAGGGCATAGACTCCACGCTGCCGGTGGCCGAAGAAGAAATGCTCTACCACGTGCGTTGCGTGGCGCGCGGGGCCAAGCAGGCCATGGTGCTGGGCGACATGACTTTCGGCGCTTATCAGGAAAGCCCGCAGCAGGCCTTCGCCCACGCCGCCCGCATCATCCAGGCCGGCGCGCACATGGTGAAGCTGGAAGGCGGCGCTTATATGGCCGATACCACACGCTTCCTGGTGGAGCGCGGCGTGCCGGTGTGCGCCCACATTGGCCTGACGCCGCAGTTCGTCAACACTTTCGGCGGCTATCGAGTGCAGGGCAAGAGCGAGGAAGATGCGCGCCGCATCGTCAACGACGCGAAGGCGCACGCCGCAGCCGGCGCCAGTCTGGTGCTGATGGAGTGCGTGCCGGCGGAACTGGCGCGCGAGATCACCGAGTCGATTTCCGTGCCCACCATAGGCATTGGCGCCGGCGTCGATGTGTCCGGCCAGGTGCTGGTGCTGCACGACATGCTGGGCGTGTACCCGGGCAAGAAGGCGCGTTTCGTCAAGGACTTCATGGCTGAGGCCGGCAGCATCCAAGGCGCGGTGCAGTCCTATGTTCAGGCGGTGAAGGATAAGTCCTTCCCGGCGGCGGAACATACTTTCTGATCGGCTCTGCCCAGGACATCAAATAATGGAAATCATTCGTACCGTGGCGGAGATGCGCGCCTGGCGTCGCCAGGCGGGCAAGCTCGCCTTCGTGCCCACCATGGGCAATCTGCACGCAGGGCATCTGGCCCTGGTCAAGGCGGCGCGCGAACGCGCCGACAAGGTCGTGGTCAGCATCTTTGTCAATCGGCTGCAATTTGGCCAGGGCGAGGACTTCGGCGCCTATCCGCGCACCTTCGACGCCGATTGCGATAAGCTGCGCGCTGCCGGCGTGGATGCCTTGTTCTTCCCCGAGGAGCAGGAGCTGTATCCGCGTGTGCGTCAGGACTTCAACGTGGAGCCGCCGAATATTCAGAACGAGCTGTGCGGCGCTTTCCGCCCCGGCCACTTCCGCGGTGTCGCCACCGTGGTGACCAAGCTGTTCAACATCGTGCAGCCGGATCTGGCCTGCTTCGGCAAGAAAGACTTCCAGCAGCTGCATGTGATCCGAGCAATGGTGGACGACCTGAATTCGCCGATCGAGATCGTGCCGGTAGATACCGGCCGCGCCGACGACGGCCTGGCGCTATCCTCGCGCAATGGTTATCTGAGCGCGGAAGAGCGCGCCGAAGCTCCGCGTTTGTACCGCAATCTGGAGCAGATACGGCAGCGGCTGCAGGATGGCGATCATGACTACGCGGCGCTGGAACAGGCCGCGCGCGACGATCTGGCCCAAGCCGGCTGGATAGTGGATTACGTGGAAATTCGCCAGGCCGACACCCTGGCGGTGGCGCACGCCGGCGAAAAACGCCTGGTGGTGCTGGCGGCCGCCCGACTGGGGCGCACCCGCCTGATCGACAACATCGAAGTGTTCCGCTGATCAGCGGACGAAGGATGCAATCATGCAGCGCAATATGCTCAAATCCAAGCTCCACCGAGTAACCACCACGCACAGCGAGTTGCACTATATCGGTTCCTGCGCCATTGACGAGAACCTGTTGGAAGCGGCGGATATTCTGGAGTACGAAGAAGTGCAGATCTGGAACGTCACCAACGGCGAGCGTTTCGCCACCTACGCGATCAAGGCCGAGCGCGGTTCCGGGACCATCTCGGTCAACGGTTCCGCCGCGCGCCGCGCCGCGCCGGGAGATCTGCTGATCATCGCCTCCTTTGCCCAGTACGAGGCCGCGGAGCTGAAGAATCATCAGCCAAAGCTGGTATTCGTCGACGCCGACAACCAGATGACCGAGGTCAAGGGCGCAACCCCGACGCAGGCGGCCTGATCCGTCTCCGGTTTCGCCCATTAGCGGCCGCCTCAGGGCGGCCGTTGTGTTTTGTTGCGGCACAGCATCAGCTTGGCGGCGGCGGCCCGCTTAATTTGGCGGTTGAGCTTGTCGTTGGCGGCGGCGGTGAATCATATTTAAAAAGCGGAGGTGTCTGACTGCCGGTTTGGGCTGGCGGGGACGGCCGTTTCTTAATCCATCGTCAACCCAGCAGCGAGGGAGGCATCATGAGCGCGAGCCAGAATCTGACTGGAGGTTGTCTGTGCGGCGCGGTGCGTTACCGTTTGCGCGCCGAGCCTTACGATGTGGTGCACTGCCATTGCAAAAGCTGCCGCCGAGCCAGCGGCGCGGCCTTCGTGACCTGGTTCACCGTTCGCGTGGCCGATCTGGACTGGCGCGGTGAAAAACCGGTGCTGTATCACTCCTCGGCGGCGGTCAGCCGGGGGTTCTGCCCGCATTGCGGCTCCACCCTGACTTACCGCCACGAATCGGACCCGGAGGAGCTCGACATCACCGTGTCTTCGCTGGACCATCCGGAACGGGTGGCGCCGGCCGGACATATCTGGTGGGAGCATCACCTGCCCTGGGGCAGCCCCGCCGCGCAGCAAGAACTGCCCATCTATCAACGCAGCGAGGCTTGAACCGCGCGTTTACGCTCCCGAGGGCAAGAGCGAAGAGGGCTGAAGAAGCCCTCGCGTCACGGCGCGGGGTGGAGCGCGCCCGGCGCGACGACCACCCCGTCCTCGTCTGCGTACAACCAGTGGCCGGGGCTGAAGCGCACCTGGCCGAACTCCACGCTCAGATTGCGCTGGCCTTCGCCGCGCTTCACCGATTTTCGCGGATGGACGCCTAGCGCGCGTATGCCCAGCGCCAGCTTGTTCAAGGCGGCGGAGTCGCGAATGCAACCATTGATCACCACGCCGGCCCAGTCGTTGGCCACCGCCAGCACGCCCAGTTGATCGCCCAGCAACGCGCAACGCAGCGAGCCGCCGCCGTCCACCACCAGCACTTTGCCGGCTCCGTTCTGACTCAGCGCTTCCCGCACCAGGCTGTTGTCCTCAAACAGCTTCAGGGTTTCGATGCGGCCGTAAAAGCGGGTCTGCCCGCCGTAGCGTTGCAGCGCGGGCGTCAACACCTGTAGTTGCTCGTCGAACTGATCGCATAGATCGGCTGTGTGAAAGTCCATGGCGGCTCTCCTGTGGGCGGATGGCGAAAGCTTAATCCTAGCAGCGCGAGCGCGCGGGCGATATGCCGGAGAAATGAAAAAGCCGCCTGGCGGCGGCTTTGGGCGTTGCGTATTGAGGCGGGGGTTATTCCAGCCGCAGAGGCACGAACAATACGGCCTCGTTGCGCCGCACCAGCAGGGCGATGTGGCCTTTGGCGCTGGCCAACGCTTTTTCGAAGTGGGCGATGGTGGACACTTCCACCTGGTTCAAGCCCAGGATCACATCGCCCGCCTGCAGGCCGGAGCGGGCGGCGGGGCCTTGCGCTTTCTGGATCAGCAAGCCGCCGCGCACGCCCAGCTCCGAACGCTGATTAGGCGTCAGTTCGCTCAGCGTCAGCCCCAGTTTGCCAAACTGGAAGCCCTGCGGCGTGTTTTCCTCCTGAGGCTGCTGAGTGCTTGGCGCGTCCTGAGCGAGTTCCGCCAGCGTGGCTTCCAGCTCCTTCTCCACGCCCTTGCGCCACACCGTCAGCTTGATCTTGGTGCCCGGTTGCAAGGAACCAACCTGCACCGGGAGATCCTTGGAGCTTTCGATCGCTTTGCCGTCCAGCTTCAGGATGATGTCGCCGGCTTGCAGGCCGGCGCGAGAGGCCGGTCCCTTGGGATCGACGCGCACCACCAGCGCGCCGCTGGGGCGCTGAAGGCCAAAGGACTGCGCCAGCTCTTGGGTGACTTCCTGGATGTTAATGCCCAACTGGCCGCGGCTGACCTTGCCCTTGGCCTTGAGCTGATCGACCACGCTCATCGCCAAGTCGATGGGGATGGCGAAGGAAATGCCCATGAAGCCGCCGGAACGGCTGTAAATCTGCGAGTTGATGCCCACTACTTCGCCGCGCAGGTTGAACAGCGGGCCGCCGGAGTTGCCGGGGTTGATCGCCACGTCGGTCTGGATGAAGGGGACGAAGTTCTCGTCCGGCAGGCTGCGGCCCTTGGCGGAAACGATGCCGGCCGTGACGGTGTTGTCGAAGCCGAACGGCGCGCCGATGGCGGCTACCCATTCGCCGACCTTCAAGTCCGCCGGGCTGCCTATCTTGACCACCGGCAGGTCCGCCGCCGCCACTTTCAGCAGCGCCACGTCGGTGCGCTTGTCCACGCCCACCAGCTTGGCGCGCAGCTCGCGCTTGTCGGTCAGCATGACTTTGACCTGCTGGCTGTCCGCCACTACGTGGGCGTTGGTCAGGATGTAGCCGTCGGCGCTGATGATGAAACCGGAGCCGAAGGAGACGCTTTCTTCCTGCGGCTGTTCGCGTTGAGGCGGATGATTGGGGATGAAGCGGCGGAAGAAGTCGTACAGCGGATCGTCTTCCGGTACGGGAATCGGCAGGTTGCTGGCTTGGGCGCCGCCGCTTTCTTCGCGGCTGGCCTGGATGTTCACCACCGCCGGTCCGTCGCGGGTGACCAATTGAGTGAAGTCCGGCAGCAGCATGGCGACGCGGCCATCCTGTTGTGCGGGAATGGCGACCGGCGCGGGTTGGGAGTTGCCTTTGAAGAAGCGCTCGACCTTGTCGCAGCCGGACAGCAACGAGGCTGCGAGCAAGGCGCCAACCAGGGTGCGCAGATACGTTGTCACAGGCTATCCTTTTAGGTTGATGTCTATGCGGAAAATAAGGGCGGAACCGGAGTTTTTCCAGTATTTGATTCAGTTGTCTTTAATCATAACGGTTTTTGCCGGATATTCGCAGAGGTCGGCTATGACGCAGCGCTCGCATTCAGGCTTTCTGGCTTTGCAGATATAGCGTCCGAGCAGGATCAGCCAGTGATGCGCGTCGATTTTGAATTCGTCGGGGATGTATTTTACCAGCTTATCCTCGACTTCTCGCACGTCTTTGCCGGGCGCGATCCGGGTGCGGTTGGATACCCTGAAAATATGAGTGTCCACCGCGATGGTGGGCTGGCCGAAAGCAGTGTTCAGCACCACGTTGGCCGTTTTGCGGCCGACGCCGGGCAGCGCCTCCAAGGCCTCGCGGGTTTGCGGTACTTCGCCGCCATGCTTTTCCAGCAGCAGACGACAAGTGGCGATCACGTTTCTGGCCTTGGTCTTGTACAAGCCTATGGTCTTGATGAAGTCCGCCAGCGATTCTTCTCCCAGCGCCAGCATGGCCGCCGGGGTGTTGGCCACGGGGTAGAGGCGGCGCGTGGCCTTGTTGACGCTGACGTCGGTGGCTTGCGCCGACAGCAGCACCGAGATCAGTAGTTCGAACGGGCTGCTGTACTCCAGTTCGGTGGTGGGGTGCGGGTTGGCGTCGCGCAGACGGGCGAATATTTCTTTGCGTTTGACGGCGTTCACGGC
The DNA here is from genome assembly GCF_009936155.1 of Chromobacterium haemolyticum. NCBI lineage: Bacteria > Pseudomonadati > Pseudomonadota > Betaproteobacteria > Neisseriales > Chromobacteriaceae > Chromobacterium > Chromobacterium haemolyticum. The sequence continues at coordinate 1,587,675 of NZ_AP019312.1, forward strand.
TTGTCCTTGTCTGCTTGTTCGCGGGCGGCGCGCATCGCGGCGGCGCGTTCCATCGCCTTGCGGATCAATTCGTTTTTGTCGGCCGCCGGCGCGGAACCGGCCGCGGCGACCGGCGCTGCGGTCGGAGGCGGCGATGCGGCGCTTACCGCGGCGCGCTCGGCCAGGCGTCTGGCCTTGTCTTCTTGTTCGCGCGTTTTGCGCGCTTGGCGTCGTTCGTAGCGCATGCGGGCCTGGGCGGCGCGCGCCATCACGCGATCGCGCTCGCCGTCGGCCGGGTCGGCCACCGGAACCAAGTCGATGCAGTCCACCGGACAGGGAGCGAGGCATAGCTCGCAGCCGGTGCATTCGGAGGCGATGACGGTGTGCATCTGCTTGGCTGCGCCTACGATGGCGTCCACCGGACAGGCCTGGATGCATAGGGTACAGCCTATGCAGCTGTCTTCGCGTATCACGGCCAGCGCCCGCGGTTTGGGCTGCGGGCCGTCGGGGGCGAAGGGAATGACGTCCCGGCCCAGCAGCTCCGCCAGCGCCCGGATGCCGTCGTCGCCGCCCGGCGGGCAGCGGTTGATCGGGTCGCGGCCTTCCGCCAGCGCCTCCGCATACGGTCGGCAGCCGGCGTGGCTGCATTGTCCGCATTGGGTCTGGGGCAGCAGGGCGTCGATCCTTTCGACCAGGGGGATAACGGGCATGCTGTCGGATTCCACTTGAAAAACCGCTAATTATCGGTGCTACGGCGAATGGCTTCAACACCCGGATGGACGATGAGGGCGCGGAAGGAGTGAAAAAGCCGTCGCTTGCGCGACGGCTCCTGCGGGTGCGGCGGACGATGGCTTGATCACAGCGGATGTTGCAGCTGCTCCAGAATCTGCGGGTTTTCCAGCGTGGACACGTCTTGGGTGATCTCTTCGCCCTTGGCGATGGAGCGCAGCAGGCGGCGCATGATCTTGCCGGAGCGGGTCTTGGGCAGGTTTTCGCCGAAGCGGATGTCGTCCGGCTGGGCGATCTTTCCAATCTCGTGCGCCACCCAGTTTTTCAGCTCGGCCGCCACTTTCTTGGCTTCCTCGCCCTGCGGGCGCGCGCCTTTGAGCACGACGAAGGCCACCACCGCCTCGCCCTTGACCTCGTGCGGCTTGCCGACCACGGCGGCCTCGGCCACCAGCGGGTTGGCCACCAGAGCGGATTCGATCTCCATGGTGCCCAGGCGGTGGCCGGAAACGTTCAGCACGTCGTCGATGCGGCCCATGATCCAGAAATAGCCGTTTTCGTCGCGGTTGGCGGAATCGCCGGCAAGGTAGTACTGACCGTTGAACTCTTCCGGGAAATAGGTTTTCTTGAAGCGCTCCGGATCGTTCCAGATGGTGCGCACCAGGCTGGGGAAGGGCTTCTTGATCACCAGGAAACCGCCGCGGCCAGGGTCCACCTGGGCGCCGGATTCATCGACGATGTCGGCCATGATGCCGGGCAGCGGCAGCGTGCACGAGCCGGGTTTGGTGGCCACTGCGCCGGGCAGCGGCGAAATCTGGATGGAGCCGGTTTCGGTCTGCCACCAGGTGTCCACGATGGGGCAGCGGCCGCCGCCCACGGTTTCGTGATACCAGATCCAGGCTTCGGGGTTGATCGGCTCGCCCACGGTGCCGAGCAGGCGCAGGCTGGATAGGTCGTGCTGCTTGGGCAGGTCCGCGCCCAGCTTGATCAGCGAGCGGATGGCGGTGGGCGCGGTGTAGAAAATGCTGACCTTGTGCTGCTCTATCATGCGCCAGAAGCGTGAGGCGTCCGGATAGGTGGGCACGCCTTCGAAGATCACCTGAGTGGCGCCGTTGGCCAAAGGGCCGTAGCAAATATAGCTGTGGCCGGTGATCCAGCCCACGTCGGCGGTGCACCAGAACACGTCGTTGGGTTTGTAGTCGAATACCCAGCGGAAGCTGTTGGCGGCGCCCAGCAGATAGCCGGCGCTGCTGTGCTGAATGCCCTTGGGCTTGCCGGTGGAGCCGGAGGTGTAAAGGATGAACAGCGGATCCTCGGCGTTCATCCATTCCGGTTCGCATTGCTCCGGCTGGCCGCTGGTCAGCTGGTGCCACCATACGTCGCGGCCCTCGCTCCAGGCGACCGCGTTTTGGGTGCGCTGATAAGCGACCACGTGTTTGACGCTGTCGCAGCCGCCCATCGCCAGCGCTTCATCCACCGTGGCTTTCAGCGGCACGCTCTTGCCGCCGCGCAGGCCTTCGTTGGCGGTGATCACCAGTTTGGCGCCGGCGTCCTGGACGCGGTCGCGCACCGCCCCGGCGGAAAAGCCGCCGAACACCACGGAGTGGATGGCGCCGATGCGCGCGCAAGCCTGCATCGCCACGATGGCTTCGATCACCATGGGCATGTAAATCACCACGCGGTCGCCCTTGGACACGCCCAGGCTCTTCAGGCCGTTGGCGAACTGGCAGACGCGGCGGTGCAATTCGGCGTAGGTGACGCGGGTGACCGCGCCGTCGTCGGCCTCGAAAATCAGCGCAATGCGATTGGCGTTGACCGCCAGGTGGCGGTCCAGGCAGTTGTAGGAGATGTTCAGCACACCGTCGTCGAACCATTTGAAGAACGGCGCCTGGCTGTCGTCCAACACGCGGGTGAACGGTTTTTTCCAGGTGATCAGGTCGCGCGCCAGGTCGCCCCAGAACGACAGATAATCTGCGTCCGCCTGCTCGCACAGCGTGTTGTACGCCTCCATTCCGGAGATTGCCGCTTTCTGGCGGAAATCGTCGGAAGGCGGAAAGCTGCGGGTTTCCTTGAGGACGGATTCTAGCGTGGACATAAACTTCTCCTGGATTAGCTTTGTTGTCATGCCGCCGCTCCGGAACCGCTGGAGCGGCGCGGTGGGGTATTTAAGGCAGGCCGACATCCTCGGCCCGGCCTTATGTCAATGTCAATGCTTGGAGGCCCCGGATGCGCCGATGCCGGTCATCGCGCGCACGAACTGAGCTTCGAATTTGGCTTTTTCCTCATCGGCCTGACGAGATTTGTCCAGCACCGAGATCAGCCAGGTGGAAACGAAGGCCAGGGTCATCGAGAAGATGGCCGGGTTCTTGTACGGGAACACCGCGTGTTCGTGCTTGAGCACCTCCACCCAGACCGTCGGCCCCAGAACGATCAGCACCACCGCGGACAGCAGGCCGATGAAGCCGCCGATCACCGCGCCGCGCGTGGTCAGTCCTTTCCAGAACATGGACAGGAACAGCACCGGGAAGTTGGCCGAGGCGGCAATGGAGAAGGCCAGGCCCACCATGAAGGCGATGTTCTGCTTCTCGAATACCAGGCCTAGCACGATGGCCACCACGCCCAGCACCACGGTGGTGATTTTGGACACGCGGATTTCGTCGGCCTCGTTGGCTTTGCCCTTTTTGATCACGCTGGCGTACAGGTCGTGCGACACCGCGGAGGCGCCGGACAACGCCAGGCCGGCCACCACCGCCAGGATGGTGGCGAAGGCCACCGCGGAGATGAAGCCCAGGAACATGTCGCCGCCCACGGCCTCGGCCAAGTGCACCGCCGCCATATTGTTGCCGCCGATCAGCTGAGTGACGGATTTGCCGTTTTTGACCACGGTTTCCATCATGCCCGGTTGATTCAGCACCAGCATGATGGCGCCGAAGCCGATGATGAAGGTGAGGATGTAGAAGTAACCGATGAAGCCGGTGGCGAAGAACACCGATTTGCGCGCCTCTTTGGCGTCGGACACGGTGAAGAAGCGCATCAGGATGTGGGGCAGGCCGGCGGTGCCGAACATCAGCGCCAGACCCAGCGAGATCGAGTCGATGGGATCCGTTTTGCCCGGCGCCATGATGGCGACGCCCTTGCTATGCGCGGCCACCGCTTTTTCAAACATCAGTTCCGGGCTGAAACCCACGGTGGCCAGCACCATGATGGCCATGAAGGTGGCGCCGGACAACAGCAGCACCGCCTTGATGATTTGCACCCAAGTGGTGGCCAGCATGCCGCCGAACAGCACGTAGCACACCATCAGCACGCCCACCATCAGCACCGCGGAGGTGTAGCTCATGCCAAACAAGAGCTGGATCAACTTGCCAGCCCCCACCATCTGCGCAATCAGGTAGATGGCTACCACCACCAGTGTGGAGGTGGCGGCGAAGCTGCGCACCGGCGTTTGTTGCAGCCGGTAGGAGGCGACGTCGGCGAAAGTGTATTTGCCCAGATTGCGCAGGCGTTCGGCCACCAGGAACAGGATCACCGGCCAGCCGACCAGGAAGCCCATCGAGTAGATCAGGCCGTCGTAGCCTTTTTCGAACACCATGGCGGAAATGCCGAGGAAGGACGCGGCGGACATGTAGTCGCCGGCGATCGCCAGGCCGTTTTGAAAACCGGTGATGCCGCCGCCGGCCGCGTAGAAGTCGCTGGCGGATTTGGTGCGGCGAGCCGCCCAATAGGTGACACACAGCGTAAACGCCACAAACAGCAGGAACATGATGATGGCGTGCCAGTTGGTGGCCTGTTGTTTGACATCGCCCTCAATGGCCCCGGCCGCCATGGCCAAGGAGGGCAGTAGAACGCCGGCGACGCAGGCCAGTTGCAAGACGCGTTGCTTCATTGTTTGGACTCCTCGACGATTTGCTGGTTGAGCAGGTCGAATTCGGTGTTGGCGCGGCGGACGTAGATGCCGGTCAACACGAAGGCCGAGATGATGATCAGCACGCCGATGGGAATGCCTATGGTCATGGTGGCGCCGGCGCTGATCGGATGGCCCAGCGTGGCCGGCGAGAACGCCAGCACCAAGATGAAACCGTAATAGATGGCCAGCATGATCAAAGTGAGCTGCCAACCCAGGCTGGTTTTCTTGTGCACCAGTTCCTTGAATTTGGGATTGGACTGCACTTTCTTGAGTATGTCCTCGTTCATTGCATCCTCCTTTGTGGTCGCGGCTTAGGGTGCCGCTGCTAAAAACATAAGGGAGGCGGTGGCGGCGAATCTAATCGCTTTTTTTGATGCGTAAAATTATTCATACCGATGCTGTGGTGCAATAATCAAGCAAAATCAATTATTTATATTAGAATTTTTACTCTTTGTCTGGTGTGAAATTGTTGTCCTGTTGTCAGTGTGACCGGGGGCTGTCCTGGTTGCCTTGGTGGCTGAACGCCTTTGCGCAAATGCTTGGACAGGGCGGTGGCGAGGCACAAAACGCTTGTTATTTAGCCGGCATTACGCTGAAAATGGCTCGCACAAGAAAAACCCGCCATCGGCCAAGCTTTGCTCAGGCCGCCATGCCGCCGCGTTGCGCGGTAGTGCTCAAACGGGCGTCGGAGCCCCGCCGTCATGCCGCCCATGACCGGCACGCGGCGATCCGGTCCGCCGTCTGGCATCCAAGTCAGGGGAGAACATGGAAATCTATCAGTTGCGCACCTTTGTCACCGTCGCTCAGCAAGGGCACCTGACACAGGCGGCCGAATTGCTGCATCTGTCGCAGCCGGCGGTCACCGCGCAAATCAAGGCGCTGGAAGAAGAAGTGGGCATGCAGTTGTTCGAGCGCAGCGCGGGAGGCGTGTCGCTCACTCGCATCGGACAGGAGCTTTTGCCGCAGGCGCAGGCGATACTGGGCGCGGCCAGCGGCATCATCAACCATGCCAAACAATTGAAGGGCCAGTTGTCCGGCAAGGCGCGGATAGGCATCACGCTGACGCCGGACACGCTGAAAATCGGGCCTTGGGTGGCCGGTTTGGTGGAGCGCTATCCCTTGCTGGACATCCAACTGCGTCACGGCGTGACGGTGGATGTGCTGAACCTGGTCCGTAAGAAGGAGCTGGATGCCGGCTTCTACCTGGGCAAGAACCCTTATGTGAACGTCTCTACGGTCAAGTTGGCGGAATTGCCGTTCCGAATCGTTTTGCCCGCCGCCTGGGCGCCGCGTTTGGCCGGCGGTTTGAAGGAATTGGGCAAATTGCCGTGGATAGGCATTTCGCAATTCTCCAGCCTTTCCAAAATCACCGCGGAGTTGTGGCGAGAACTTAACATTTCGCCTAAGAAGGTAGCGGAGTGCGATCATCTCGACGCTATCCTGGAACTGGTGGCCTCCGGAGTGGGGGTGGCGCTGGCGCGGGAAGAGGCGGCGCAAGCCTGGCGGGACGCAGGCAGGTTGACAGTACTGCCGGATGTGCGCAAATTGGCTGAGTTGCAATTTGTTTACCCATCGGACCGGGGGGGCGACCCGGTGCTGGAAACCTTGTTGCAAGAATTGCTGCAAGTGTGGCGTTTGCCCGCTGTTGCGGCTTAAGAACCTGTTTACGACGCTGCGCGTCTTTTTCTCAGCCGCAACGCTTTGTCTCCGTAAGCAGGCTCCTGAGGCGGTTGCCGCGCGAAAGCGCGCTGGCCGCCTGGTTTGACCGAAGGAGTGGCAATGACCCGTAGTTGGTTGATCGGCGCGATGGAGAGCTACCGCAACGCGGTGGAGCGCGGCCAGCAGCGCTTGTTGGAAGCGCAGCACGAAGCCTGTGTCGGCTGGTGGTCGGCTTTTGCGCCGGCTTATCCGATATCGCAGGGCGATCTGGAGCGCCGGCTGGATGACACCTTGTTGGTGGGCGCCAATCTGTTGCAAGCGCAAGCGGATACTCAGCGCGACTGGATGCTGCTGACCGAGCGCTGGCTGTCCGAGGTGAACCGCGATGTGCAGGCGCGTCTGGACGCGGCCAGCGACGACTCGCCCTCGCTGCACCCGCTACGGCATGCCTGGCAGGTGGGCAGCCTGTCCGGTTCCGCCTTGTCCAAGGTTTCACGCCAAGTGGGGCATTTCGCCGCCACCAGCCTGTCGTCCACGCCTTTGCGCGCCGCCTGCGACGCGCGGCGCGAGTGGAAGCGGCAGCGTTCCTGACTCCCGGTAAGTCCAAGCGTCGTATGCAATGCCTCAATACTTATTGAGGCATTGTCTTTTTGAGCCGGCCAGCGGTTGCCGGCTTGGCGCTGCTCTCCAATCCACGCCCCGGCTTTTGCCTGATGATTTATTTAATTTTTAATATTAATTGTAATTTTATTTAAGATTTTAATTATTTAATTTTGCCGTTAAATTGCTGATTTATTGCTTTGTTTATCCTTGGTGAAAACGTGGTGTTTTTTTGAGATATATTCGGTTGGAAAGTGGGTGGCTTGGCTTTGGATCATCAATGGGTGGCGCCAATTTTTATGGAGCGGATTCATGGGGGCGGAAATGCGTGGCGTATTTAAACAATACTGGCTAGATCAAATAAAGGTGCCGGCTTTGTTGAATGTGAATTTGAAAGTGGCCGCAGCCAGATTCACCGTCTTGGCCGGCCCCTCCGGCAGCGGGAAAAGCACGATCCTGCATTTGCTGGGCGGCATGGATCGCCCCGACAGCGGGGATATCGTTATTGCTGGACAAAGCATAGCCGCCTTGAGTGATGACGAACTTAGCGATTTCCGCGCCCGCCATTTGGGCTTTGTGTTTCAAAGTTTCAACTTGCTGCCGGTGCTGTCCGCACTGGAGAACGTGGAATACCCGCTGCACTTGCAAGGCGAATCGGCGGGGCGCCGTAAGGCGCGCGCGCTGGAGATGCTGGCCGAGGTGGGCTTGTTGAAACAGGCGGCGCATCGGCCCGGGCAGTTGTCCGGCGGTCAGCGTCAACGGGTGGCGATTGCGCGTGCGCTGGTGCACAAGCCGGCGCTGGTGTTGGCCGACGAACCCACCGCAAATCTGGATAGCGGCACTGGAGCCTCCATCCTGGCGCTGCTGCGGCGCTTGCAAGGCGAGCGCGGCGTGGCGGTGGTGTTCTCCTCGCACGATCCGCTGGTGATCGCGGCGGCGGACGAATGCTACCAGGTCCGTGACGGAAGAGTCCGCGCCCTGGCTGAGGGCGAGGCGCTGGCATGAACGTCCTGCAACTGGCGTGGCGCAATCTGTTGCGCAACCGTCGGCGAACTTGGGCAAGCGTCCTGACCATGGCGGTGGGCATGGCGGGTGTGTTGTTGTTCGGCGGCTATCAGAGAGCGGTCCAGTACGGTTTGGAAACGGCTTTCGTTCGCGAGCTCGGCCATTTGCAGGTTCAGCACAGCGATTATTTGCAATATGGCAGCGGCAATCCGGCTGCCTACGGTATCCGCGACTATCGGCGCATCCAGCTCATGATCGAGTCGGATTCGGTATTGGCGGGCATGTTGGTGACAGTCACACCTACCCTGACCCTGGGCGGCATTGCCGGCTATTACGCTACCGGCGCATCGCGCACGGTGTTGGCGCAAGGCAGCGAGCCGGCAGGCCAGGATCGTTTGCGGCGCTGGGACGCCCACGGCCTTCGGCAGGCGTCCAAGCCGATGGCGCTGACCGGCAGCAGCCCCAATGCGGTGGTATTGGGCAGCGGTGTTGCCAGAACCCTGGGGCTGTGCCTATCCGATGGCGACCGCAGCTGCACGGCCGCCGTTGTGGAGAGCGAGCGATTGCCGCCGGACCTGGCCGCCTTGACTGGGCCTGCGCAAACCGAGGACGGCAAGCGGATCGAACTGCTGACGGCCACGGCTGCCGGCGCGCCCAACGTCGCCCGTTTGCAGGTGTTGGGTGTGGAGCGGCAGGGGGCTCGGGAGTGGGACGATGTCTATGTGGGCTTGCATTTGGCTCAGGCACAGCGGCTGCTGTATGGGGAGGGGGAGCCGATGGTGACGGCGATCCTGCTGCAGTTGAAGAATAGCGGCCAGATTGGGGCGGCGCGCCAGCGGCTGCAACAGTTGTTTCAATCCGGTCTGAGCGAGCAGCCGCTGGCGGCTCACGATTTTGCCGCTCTGCAGCCGCTGTACCAGCGGATCGTTGACATGTTCGGCGCCATCTTCGGTTTTATGGCGACGCTCATTGCCAGCGTAACGCTGTTCACCACTGGCAACACCATGAATATGGCGGTGGTGGAGCGCACCCGCGAAATCGGCTCGCTGCGTTCCATCGGCGTGCGACGCAGCGGTATCCAGCGGCTGTTTCTATGCGAGGGTGCCTTGCTGGGGGCAATTGGAGGCCTGGGCGGCGTGCTGCTATCGCTGGGGTTGGCTTGGCTGATCAACCGCGCCGGTCTGAGCTGGTTACCCCCCGGAGTGGTGGAGCCCAGTCCGATTTTGATCAGGATCTGGGGCGAGACGCGCATGGTGGCCGCGTGTATGGGGGGAGGGATGGCTGTGGCGCTGCTGTCGTCCTGGTGGCCGTCGCGCCGGGCTGGGCGTTGGAACATCGTCGACGCCTTGGGGCAGGCCTGAGTCGGGATGGCGGAAAAGGGAGGGGAACGGAGCATGAAGTGCCCGCACATTTTTGGGGTGATCGCGCTTGTTTGGCTGGGGGAGGCCCAGGCGGCGCCGGACGCGCAGCAGATACTGGCTTGGAGCGACGAGGTGCGCAATCCCGGCAAGTCTTTCAGCCTGACGGTGGATTTGCTCAGCTACAAGCAGGGCAAGCCCAGCGACGCCAGTTCCTTGGTGTTGTATTCTCGGGCCGATCCGCGGCGCGGCGAGTTTCGCAGCCTGTTGCGCTTTGTCAGCCCTAGCCGCGACGCGGGCAAATTGACCCTGAAAAGCGGCAAGGATTTATGGGTGTTTGACCCCGCGAGCCAGGCCAGCGTGCCGATTTCGCCGCAGCAGCGGCTGTTGGGCCAGGCGGCGAACGGCGATGTGGTGACAGCGAACTGGGCCCTGGACTATCTGGCCACGCTTGTGGCGGAAGAGACCGTGATCGATGGTGATCGCAAGCCGCGCGCCAGCTACAAGCTGCGGCTGAGTGCGCGGCGCTCGGATGTGACTTACCACGCCATTGAGCTATGGGTGGATCGTGACGGCTATCGCAGTCGCAAGGCACAGTTCTACGCCGCCAGCGGTGAGCTGCTGAAAACCGCTTATTACCGCGGTTATCGCCAGGCGCTGGGCCGGGACCGCCCCACGGAAACCGTCATCATCGACGGTCTTAATCCGCAGTGGGTGACGGTGATGCGCAAGAGCGGCTTCGCTTGGCGCGAGGTGCCCGAGGCCTGGCTGCAGCGGGATTATCTGCCGCGCTTCAGGGTGGAGTGAGTGGCGCCGGCCATTCAAATCCGCAGCGGCGTGTCGCCGTCTTCGGCGTCCATGCTATGCGGTTCGCCCACCAATAGCGGGTCCGCCGCTCTGGCGACGTGCGCGTCCTTGCCGGGGTAGTCCAGCCGGGACAGGAAGTAGCGGATGCAGTTGAGGCGTGCGCGCTTCTTGTCATCGGACTTCACCACCGTCCACGGCGCGTCGCCGGTATGGGTGTGGAAGAAGGTTGCTTCCTTGGCCGCGGTGTAGTCGTCCCATTTGTCCAGCGACTGTATGTCGATAGGCGACAGTTTCCAGTGTTTCAGCGGGTCGTCGCGGCGCGAGATGAAGCGGCGCAGCTGCTCTTCGCGGCTGACCGAAAACCAGAACTTGAACAGGCGGATGCCGCTGTTGACCAGCATGCGTTCCAGTTGCGGCGTCTGGCGCATGAATTCCAGATACTCGTGCGGATGGCAAAAGCCCATGACCCGCTCCACTCCGGCGCGGTTGTACCAGGAGCGGTCGAAGAACACGATCTCGCCCGCGGTGGGCAGGTGCTCGATATAGCGTTGGAAGTACCACTGGCCGCGTTCGCGGTCCGAAGGCTTTTCCAGCGCCACCACGCGCGCGCCGCGCGGGTTCAGGTGTTCCATATAGCGTTTGATGGTGCCGCCCTTGCCGGCGGCGTCGCGGCCTTCGAACAGGATCACGATTTTCTGGCCGCTTTCTTTGACCCAGTTCTGCACTTTCAGCAGCTCGATCTGCAGCGCCTGTTTCTGCTGCTCGTACTCCGGGCGGCGCATCCGCGTGCGGTAAGGATAGCTGGCCGGCAGCTCGGCGCTGACGCTGTCCTCCGCGCTGCCCTGCGGCGCGGCGGCCACTTGCAAGGCCACCGGCTGTTGGCTGACGGTTTCGATGGCTTGCACCGATTCTTGGTGGGCGCGTTCCACATTGGTGCGGCGGTGGGCGGCGGCTCGACGCGGCGGCGGCTTGACGGCCGGAGGGTGTGCGTCGGCGACGGCTTCCGAGGGCAGGGGGGCTTGGGGCGGGGTTTTGTCTTGTGTCATGCAAGCTCCTTTGCGGGGGATAAAACCATGCTACTCCCATGGAAAACCGGTGTCGATGCGCATTGCTTGGCGTGGATGGCACGCATTTGGCGCCCGTCATGGGCGTTTTGTCGCAAGGCAAAGCTTTTTATGCTGATTTCATGCATATTGATGCCGTTGGATTTAAGCAATGGGGGGAGCTATGTGGGCGGTGGAGTTGAATGGGGTGTCGAAGAGCTATTGGATGGAGCAGGTGCGCGTGCCGGCGCTGGCGGAGGTCAGCCTCAAAGTCTCCGCGGCGCGCTTCACCGTGCTGTCCGGCCAGTCCGGCAGCGGCAAGACCACTTTGCTGAACCTGATCGGCGGCATAGACCGCGCCGATGCCGGCAAGATCATGGTGGCGAATCAGGATTTGGGCTGTTTGAGCGACGACGCGCTCAGTGATTTTCGCGCGCGCCACATCGGTTTCATCTTCCAGAATTTCAATCTGATGCCGGTGCTGTCGGCGTTTGAGAACGTCGAGTACCCGTTGCAATTGCAAGGCGTGCCGGCGCGGCGGCGGCGCGAGCGGGTATTGGAGATGCTGGCGGCGGTGGGACTGGCGGACAAGGCTGCGAACCGGCCCGGTCAGCTGTCCGGCGGTCAGCGCCAGCGGGTGGCGATTGCGCGCGCGTTGGTGCACGAACCGGCCTTGGTGCTGGCCGACGAGCCCACCGCCAATCTGGACAGCCATACCGGGGCCTCCATCCTGGCCTTGTTGCGCCAATTGCAGCGCGAACGCCGTGTGGCGGTAGTGTTCTCCTCGCATGATCCACAGGTGATCGCGGCGGCGGATGACCGCTACCTGGTCAGCGATGGCCGGGTCGGCGCGCTGAACGCAGAGGAGGCCTTGGCGTGAATACCTTGAAGCTGGCCTGGCGCAATCTGCTGCGCAATCGTCGCCGCACCTTGGCGACCTTGTCCACGATGATTATCGGCTTGGTGGCGGTGTTGCTGTTCGGCGGTTACAACCGCACGGTGCAATATGGGTTGCAAACCGGCATGGTGCGCGCTGGCGGCCATCTGCAGGTGCAGCATCGGGATTATTTCCTGTACGGCAGCGGCAACCCCGCCGCTTATGGCATCCGCGATTACCGGACCGTGATGCGGCAGATCGAGAACGACCCGGTGCTGCGGCCGATGTTGACGGTGGTGACGCCCACGTTGAGCTTGGGCGGCATTGCCGGCCATTACGCGGCCGGCGCCTCTCGAACGGTGATCGCCCGCGGCAGCGAAGTGGACGCGCAGAACCGGCTGCGACGCTGGGACGATTATGGTTTCAACGATAAGCGCAAGCCGGTGGCGCTGACCGGCACCGCGCCGAACGCGGCGGTGATCGGCACCGGTGTGGCGCGAGTGCTGCAATTGTGCGCGGCGTTCAAGCTCAAGGATTGCGCGGCGCCGCCGGTTCCGGCCGGCGGCGACGATTTGCCGGCCGATCTGGCGGCCTTGTCCGCGGCGGCGCCGCCGGCCGGCGGCCGCGACGATCAGATCGAGCTTTTGGCCGCCACCGCCGCCGGCGCGCCCAATGTGGCACGCTTGCAAGTGGCCAAGGTGGAGAGCCAAGGCATCAAGGAGCTGGACGATATGTATGTCGGCCTGCATCTGCGCCAGGCTCAGCAGTTGGTGTACGGCCAGGGCGAGCCGATGGCCACCGCCATCGTGCTGCAGCTCAGGCACACCGCGCAGATTCCGGCGGCCGAGGCGCGTTTGAGTCAGCTGTTCGCCACCCGCTTGCGCGGCCAGCCGCTGGCGGCGCACGACTTTGCCACGCTACAGCCGCAATACGGCCAAATCACCGGCATGTTCGGCACCATTTTCGGCTTTCTGGCGGTGTTGATCGCCTGCGTGGCGCTGTTCACCATAGGCAACACCATGAATATGGTGGTGCTGGAGCGGACAGTGGAGATTGGCACGCTGCGGGCGATGGGGCTGCGCCGCCGCGGCATCCAGCGGCTGTTCCTGTGCGAGGGCTGTCTGCTGGGCCTTGGCGGCGGAGTACTGGGCATTGCGCTGGCGCTGTTGCTCTCCTGGCTGATCAATCACGCCGGGCTAACCTGGCTGCCGCCGGGGCAGGTGGACCCCAGCCCCATCCTGGTGCGGGTCTGGGGCGAGTGGCGGATGATGGCGGTGACCGCCGGCGGTTTGATGGCGATGGCTTTGCTGTCGTCGTGGTGGCCGGCGCGGCGCGCGGCCGCGGCCAATATCGTGGAGGCTTTGCGTCATGCGTGACAGGCTTGGAATTCTCAAGAGAGTGAGAATGGTACGCTGGGCCGCGCTGAGCGTTGCCTTGTGGGCGACGACGACGCTGGCCGCGCCCGACGCGCAGACCATCCTGACCAATAGCGACGCGGTGCGCAATCCGGAACGCTCCTTCGGGCTGGTGGTGTCCTTGATCAGCTATAAGGACGGCAAGCAGAACGAGGCCAGCGCGCTGGCGGTGTATTCGCGCGCCGATCCGAAAAGCGGCCAGTTCCGCAGCCTGCTGCGTTTCATCAATCCCAAACGGGACGCCGGCAAGCTGATGCTCAAAAGCGGCAACGATCTGTGGTTTTTCGATCCGGCGAGCAAGGCCAGCGTGCCGATTTCGCCGCAGCAGCGGCTGCTGGGCCAGGCGGCCAACGGCGACGTGGTCACTGTCAACCTGGCGCTGGACTATCAAGCGGTGCTGGCCGGCGAGGAGACGATACAGGACGGGGATCGCCAGGCGCGGCTTTGCTACAAGCTGCGGCTCAGCGCGCGCAATCCCGGCGTCACCTACCACGCGATTGATCTGTGGGTGGACCGCGATGGCTATCGCAGCCGCAAGGCGCAATTCTACGCAGAGAGCGGAAGCCTGTTGAAGACCGCGTACTACCGCGCTTATCAGCCAGTGTTGGGACGAGAGCGCCCGACGGAAACCGTGATCATAGACGGCCTCAATCCGCGCTGGATAACGGTGTTGCGCAACAGCCAGTTCGCTTGGCGCGAGGTGCCGGAAGCTTGGTTGCAACGCGACTATCTGCCACGTTTTCGGGCCGAATGACGATGCGGAAGCTAGCGCTTGGGTGGTTGCTACTGGCGTGCGCGGCCGCGCGGGGCGCCGACGCGCCGCTGGACGAGGAAGCGTTGCGGCTGGCGGATCAAACCCGGATGGAGGAAGAGAAGCCGCGTGATCTGAAGCTTCAACTGGAGGCGTCCGCGTTGTCTCCGCGACCGGGAGACGATAGCCAGCGGCTGTCTTTCGATCTGCGCTGGGACGGCCGTCTGAGCCCGGCCTGGCGCGGCGTGCTGGCCAACCGGCTGGATTGGCGCTTCGCCGGCTCGCCGCAGCGGGACCACGGCGTCAATACCCTGAAGGAGGCCTATCTGAGCCGCGAGTTCGGCGTCGACGCGATGCTGGACTTGGGGCGCGTCAATACCCGCTACGGCGTGGCCGTGGGCTACAACCCCACTGATTTTCTCGGCGCCGGCACCGTGCGCTCGGTGGTGTCGGCGGACCCGGACAGCCTGCGTCAGAACCGTCTCGGCAACGCCATGTTGCGCTGGCAGCGGCTATGGGATCGGGCTTCCTTGACCGCGATCTGGTCGCCCAAGCTGGGTTCGGGGCCTAATCCGGACGGGGCCAGCCTGGACTGGGGCGCCAGCAATCCACGGCAGCGGCTGCTGCTGGCCGGCAGCTATCGCTTCGCTGAAAACCTGAATCCGCAATGGCTGTTGCTGCAAGAGCAAGGCCGTTCTCCGCAACTGGGCTTCAATGTGTCGCGTGTGCTTGGCAACGCCACCGTGGTCTATCTGGAATGGGCCGGCGGGCGGCAGCAGACTACTTGGAGGCAAAGCCTGGGGCTGCCGGATTCTGCTTGGCGCAATCGTCTGGCCGGCGGCCTGACCTGGACCGGCGCCAACAAACTGAGCCTGACCTTGGAGGGGCAGCAGGACGGCGCGGCGCCGGATGGCGATGAATGGCGAGCGCTGCGGGACAAGCCGGCGCTCTACGGCGCTTATCGGGCAGGAGTCGGCGCAAGCGGCGGCCTGCTCACCCGGCGCGCCGCCTTGCTGCGCGCGCATTGGCAGGATGCGCTGGTGGATGGCCTGGATCTGACCGCGATGCGCAGTTTCGACCTAGTGGATCATAGCGGCATGAATTGGGCCGAGGTCCGCTATCACCTGGGCGCGGCGGACCTGGCCTTGCAGTGGCAGCGTTTTGACGGAGCGCCGGACAGCCGTTACGGCGCGAGCCCGACGCGGCGGGTCTGGCAATTGCTGGTCGACTACTTTTACTGAGATCGTGAGCCGGCCTCGGAGGAGGCAAGGCGAGGCGGCTGTCGCGGCGCGGATCGCATGGCGAGCGGCGGGGAAACAAACCATAGTGATGATGAGGCGCGAAACGAAGAGGGGATGGGCATGGGGATGAGCACGGTGGCCGCGTTGCAAACGTATCTGCGCTCCTGGAACGCGGCGGGCTGTCTGCACGGCGTGGCCGCCGTCGGCTTGGCCAACGGCGAGCGGGTGGTCGTGGCCGGCGGCATGGCCGATCCGGGTTTGGCGGTGGCCAACGAGCCGGACACGGTGTTTCGCATCGGCTCGTTGAGCAAGAGCTTTACCGCCGCCGCGGTACTGCAGCAGGTGGCCCAGGGGCGGCTGGAACTGAGCGACAGCCTGGAGCGGTTTTTTCCCGACTTTCCCAATGCGGCGGGCATCAGCCTGCATCAATTGCTGAATCACAGCGCCGGCACCGCCAACTTCACCAGCGCGGCGGAATATTGGCCGACGCGGATGCGGCTGGCGCATCGGCCGCAGGAACTGCTCGATTGGGCGCACGCTTTGCCGCCGGCTTGCCCGCCCGGCATTGCCCACGCATACAGCAATACCGGCTATTTATTATTGGCGGCCATTGTGGAGCGGGTGGCGGATCAGGATTTCTCCAGCTATCGGCAGCAGTACCTGTTTCGGCCGCTGGGTCTGGAGCGCACTTTCGTCGACGATGGCCGCGTTATTCTGCCGCAGGCCGCGCGCGGCCTGCATCCCGGAGCGCCGTGGCGCTACGCGGAGCCGATGGACATGTCGGTGGCTTGGGGCGTCTACGATCTGGCCTCCAGCGCGGGTGATCTGTGCCGCTGGTTGGAGGCGCTGCAGCGGGGCGAGGCCTTGCCGGCCCGGCTGGCCGCGCTGATGCTGGACGTGGGCGCCCTGGAATACGCCTATGGGTTTTACGGCGAGGACTGGACGCTGGCCGGCCGCCGGCTGCGGCTGGCCCAGCACTTTGGCGATGTCAACGGCTTTTTCTCCTTCATGAGCGTCTTGCCCGGCGGAGGCGGCGTGGTGGTGTTGGCCAATGCCTTCGGCTCGCCGGTGGAGCGCCTGGGGCTGGATTTGGCGCGCATAGCCAGCGGAGAGGGGGTGGAAGCCCTGCCAACGCCGGGGCGGGAGCAGCCGGATGAACAGTTGTTTGTTCCGGGGCGTTATGAGAATGGAGAAGGCGCTTGGCTGGAGTTGTTTTACAACGAGCACGGCTGCTATGCGCGCAGCCCGCGCCGTTACGGCGAGCCAATCGCCTATCCGCTGACCGTGGAAGCGCAAACGCCGCAACTGGCGCGCAGCGCCGTGCTGCCGGAGACTCTGTTGATTGAGGCCGGAACGCTGCAATGGTGTGACGCCGAGGGGGAAACCAGACGCCTGCGTCGGCAGTAGGCGGTTTGTCCGGCGTAGAGGCGTGGTCTATCGTGAGAACTGACAAAACCAAGCCAGCTTTCGAGTCGGGGCCGAGAATTGACGGATTTTAAACAAGAGGCGCGGAAAGGGCGTTTCCGGGGGGGCCTCGCCTCCCTGTCATGGCGCGCGTTCGGGGTGGGGGTTCTCGTGCCCTTGCTCGCTTTGGCCGGGCAGTGGTGGTTTTGGGGCTGGATCCACCCATACGTCTGGTTCCTGTTCTATCCCGCGGTTTTCCTCTCCGCCATGCTGGGCGGGCTGACCGGCGGCCTGGTCGCCACCGCCTTGTCGGTATCCTTGGTTTGGTTTCTGTTCATACCCCCGCAGTGGAGCTTTGTCATTACCCGGACGGCCGATGCCGCCTCTATTGTCTTGTTCGCCTTGTGCGGCTTGATGTTTAGCCTGTTCAGCCAGCGCCTCATCCGCCGCCGGTCGCGCTGGGCGGAGAATGAGCTGACGCGTCAGCAAGCGTTATTGCACGCCATCATCGACAACTCCACCGCGGTCATCTTCGTCAAAGACATAAACGGCCGCTATCTGCTGGTCAATCAACGCTATCCCGATTTGTTCCATATCAGCGTAGAGGCCATGCGCGGCCTGCGCGATGAGGACTTGTTTCCGCCCGAGGTGGTGGCCGAGTTGCGCGACGCCGATCTGGAAGTGCTGAGCACCGGTCAGGCTCGAGAGTATGAGGAAACCGTGCCGCATGACGATGGTCCGCATACCTACTTGGTGTACAAATTTCCCTTGTTCGATGCAGAGGGGCGCGCCTACGCGGTATGCGGGATCGCATCGGACATCAGTGCGCGCAAGCGCGCCGAAGCGGAGCAGGGGAAGCGCGAGCAATTGCTGCAGGAAATGAGCGCCATCGCTCGGGTGGGCGGCTGGTGGTTTGATCCCGCAACCAGAGATTGCGGCTGGACCTCGGAAGTGGCCCGCATCCATGACCTGCCGGCGGATGCTCCGGCCAACACCTGCATTGGGTTGGATTTTTTCCATGGGGAGGATCGCCGGCGGATAGAGGAAGCGGTGCGCCGCGTCGTGACGGAGGCCGAGCCCTATGATCTGGAGCTGCAATTGCTCAGCGCCACCGGCCGGCGCAAGTGGGTGAGGGTGTCCGGGAGGCCTGTGTTGGCGGGCGGCAAGGTGGTGTCGGTGCGGGGCGCAATGCAGGATGTGTCCGACCGAAAAGCCATGGAAACCGCCCTGTTGGAAAGCGAGGAAAGACTATTGCTATTCATCGAACACGCCCCGGCGGCGCTGGCGATGTTCGATCGCAATATGCGTTATCTGGCGGCCAGCCGCCGTTGGCTGGACGATTACCAACTGGATGGCCAGAACACCATCGGCCGATCCCACTATGAGGTATTTCCGGAAATCCCCGAAGCTTGGCGAGAAATTCATCGCCGCGCGCTGGCCGGGGAGGTGGTGCGCGAAGAGGAAGACCGCTTTCTGCGCCAGAACGGCGCGGCGCAGTGGCTGTGTTGGGAAGTGCGGCCATGGCACGCGCGAGACGGCGCCATCGGCGGCATTGTGATCTTCTCCGAGGACATCACCGCGCGCAAATCCATGGAAGAAGAGCGTCACCAATTGGCGGAGGCGCTAGATCAGTCAGCGCAGCCGGTGGTGATGACCGATGCGGCCAAGAACATCTTGTACGTCAACGCCGCGTTTGGCGAATTAATGGGGTATTCGATTGGCGAGCTGCTGGGCACCTCGATTGCTCGCTTCATTCCGGATGATCCAGTCAGGAGGGCGGAACGAGCGGCGCTGGAGCAGCAGGTGAAACAGCAGGGGCGCTGGACCGGCGAGCAAGCGCGCGTCGCCAGCAACGGCGAAATCATCCCGGTTTACGCGTCCGTCACCGCCATGCACGATCTGACCGGCGCGTTCTGCGGCTTTTTTGACACTTATAACGATTTGCGGCCGCTGCACGAAAAAACCCAGGCGCTGGCCAGCGCCGAAGCGCGTTATCGCAGCGTATTGGATCATGCCGCCGACGCGGTGTTGGTGGCCGATGCGGAGGGGCGCTATCAATACGCCAACCTGCAGGCCTGTCAGTTGCTGGGTTATGACGAGCCGGAAATCCTGGCGATGCGGGTGGGCGATTTCAGCGTGGGCTCCACGGCGGACAATGCGCAGTCTTTGTTCCGGCGGTTGCTGTCCAACGAACAGTTGAGCGCCGAGATGCTGTTGCGGCGCAAGGACGGCGCCGAGGTGCCGGTGGAAGTGAACGCGATCCGCCTGCCGGACGGCGGCGTCTACGGCGCTTTCCGCGACATCAGCCTGAGGCGGCAGGCGGCGGAGCGGATTCGCCAGCTATCCATGGCTGTGGAGCAGAGTCCGGAGAGCATCGTCATCACCGATCTGGAAACGAGAATTGAATACGTCAACGAAGCGTTTGTCCGCAACACTGGCTACAGCCGGGAAGAGGTGATGGGGCGGACGCCCAATCTACTCAAGTCCGGGCTGACTCCAGCGGACACCTATGCTGAGTTGTGGGGCGCGCTGCGGGCCGGTCAGCCGTGGAAAGGCGAACTGTTCAACCGGCGCAAGGACGGCAGCGATTACGTTGACTTCGCCCACATTTCGCCTATCCGGCAACCGGATGGCAGGATCAGTCATTACCTGTCCTTGCAAGAGGATATCACCGAGAAAAAACGGTTGGCCATGGAGCTGGATCAGCACCGTCATCATCTGGAAGAACTGGTGGCGGTGCGCACCGCGGAGGTGCGCGCCACCAGCGCCAAGCTGCAAACCACTCAGTTCGCCATGGACAGTGTGGGCATCGGCATCCACTGGGTGGATGCGGAGAGCGGGCGGCTGGTCTACGTCAACCGTTACGCGGCGGAGCTGCTGGGCTACGGCATCGATGAAATGCTGCGCCTGAACGTGTCGGACATCGTGCCCAACACCACGCCTGAAATCTACGCGCGCACTGTGGAGCGCCTGCGGCAGCAAAGCCGGGCGCAGTTTGAAACCCAGCAACGGACCCGGGACGGGCGGCTGGTGGCGGTGGAGATGATTGCGTACTACCTGCCGGACAAGCCGGGGGGCTCGGACAAAATCATCGGTTTCGTCACCGACATCACCCGGCGCAAGGAGACCGAGCAGGCCCTGGTGCGCGCCAAGGAGGGCGCGGAGGCGGCCAATCTGGCCAAGAGCGCCTTCGTTGCCAATATGAGCCATGAAATCCGCACGCCCTTGAACGCCATTATCGGCTTCACCCATTTGCTGATGCGCACTCAACCACGGCCAGAGCAGCAGGTCAAACTGGAAAAAGTGCTGGTGGCCAGCGGGCATCTGCTCGGCATCATCAACGACATTCTGGACCTGTCCAAGATAGAAGCCGGCAAGTTGTCACTGGAGCTGACCGACTTCTCCATCGGCGGGCTGTTCGATCATGTGCGTTCGCTGATCGACGAGCCGGCGCAGGCCAAGGGTTTGCGCGTGGAGAGCGATTACGCCGGCGTGCCGCCGTGTCTGCGCGGGGACTCCACCCGTTTGCGGCAAGCCTTGCTCAATTACGCGGGCAACGCGGTCAAATTCACTGAGCGGGGAACCATCACCATGCGTGCGCGGCTGTTGCGGAGCGAGGGCGAGCGTCTGCTGCTGCGTTTCGAAGTGCGCGACACCGGCATCGGCATTCCCGCCGACAAACTGGCCAGCCTGTTCCAGGCGTTTCAGCAGGCGGACGATTCCACCACCCGCAAATACGGCGGCACCGGCCTGGGTTTGGCGATCACTCAGCGCCTGGCCGCGTTGATGGGCGGCGAAGTGGGCGCGGAAAGCCGGGAGGGGCAAGGCAGCGTGTTTTGGCTGACGGCCTGGCTGACGGAAGGGGAGAGCGTTGCCGCCGAGCCGGCCGGTGTGGAGCCTGACAAGGTTGAGGCCGAATTACGACTGCGCGCGGACGCGAGGGTGCTGGTGGTGGAGGACGACCTCATCAATCAGGAGGTGGCGCTCTGGCTGCTGGGGAGCGTTGGCCTGAAGGCCGAGCTGGCGCGCAACGGCAGGGAGGCCGTGGAGTGCGCCACCGCCGGAATATACGATCTGGTGCTGATGGACGTGCAGATGCCGGAACTGGACGGACTGGAGGCGACGCGTCGGATCCGGGGTTTGCCGCGTTGGGAACAAATCCCCATCCTGGGCATGACCGCCAACGCTTTTGAAGAGGACCGCCAACGCTGTCTGGCTGCCGGCATGAATGACTTCGTGGCAAAGCCGGTGGACCCGGAGCAACTGTTCGGATTGTTGTTGAAATGGCTGCCGTCGCTTGCGCCGCCTGGAATCGTGCCGCCCGATCCGGCGCCGGGCGTCGGGCGACGCGAGCAGTTGATGGGCCTGCCCGGCGTGGATCTGGCGGCGGGCCTGCGCACTGTTGGGAATGATCTGGAGCGCTTTGAGCGTTTGCTGCGCAAATTCGCGGACCTTCATCGCAACGACGCGGCCAGGTTGGAGGACGCGGCGCGCGCGGAGGAAGGCGAGGAAGCGTGCCGCATCGCCCACTCGCTGAAAGGGGCGGCCGGGTCCTTGGGGCTGGTCCGCGTTCAGGCCGAGGCCGCCGCGCTGGAAGCCGTTTTGAAACAAGGACGGGCCGAAGACGCGACGCCGGCGCATATCCAGACCTTGGGCCGCGAACTGACGGCCTTGTGCGCGGCGTTGGACGCATTGCCGTCTATGGCATAAGCGAGCCATGTTCTCGACTTTTAATGCAACTTGACGCTGCTTATTGAGTCAATCAATAGCATGAAGTCATCATTTTCCGATGACTGGCGGCCATCCCGGCAGCCGGTCGGGCGCGAAGAGCCAGCCTGGCCCCGATGCGTCGAGGACGCGGAAGGTTTCTCTAAATGAATATCCCTTTAGGCATTATCGAAGGCTTCTACGGCAAGCCATGGAACTGGGCGCAGCGGGAGCTGCTGGTCACCACGCTGGCGGCGCACGGCTATCGTTTCTATCTGTACGCGCCGAAAGCGGACGCGTATCTGCGCCGCGAGTGGCAGCAGGACTACCCGGCGGAGCAGGAAGCGCGGCTAGCGGCGTTCGCCGCTCATTGCCGGGGGCAGGAGGTCAGCTTCGGCATGGGGCTCAGTCCGTACGAAGCGTATCTGAACTTCAACGACGACGCCCGCCGGGCGCTGGCGCGCAAGCTGGAGCAACTGCAGCGCATCGGCGTCCGCCAATTGGCCATCCTGTTCGACGATATGCGCGGCGATCTGCCTGATCTGGCGGAACGCCAGGCGGAGATCGTCGCCTGGGTGAGCCAGCGCTGCGAAGTGGAGCGTCTGCTGGTGTGCCCCAGCTACTATTCCAGCGACCCGGTGCTGGACCGGGTGTTCGGCCAGCGTCCCGCCGGTTATCTGCAGC
This sequence comes from Chromobacterium haemolyticum, assembly GCF_009936155.1. Taxonomy (NCBI): domain Bacteria; kingdom Pseudomonadati; phylum Pseudomonadota; class Betaproteobacteria; order Neisseriales; family Chromobacteriaceae; genus Chromobacterium; species Chromobacterium haemolyticum. The sequence continues at coordinate 1,609,838 of NZ_AP019312.1, forward strand.
AACTGGGCCAGTGGCTGGCGCCGGACATCGACATTTTCTGGACCGGCGAGGAGGTGTGCTCGCGTGAAATCTCGCCAGGACACTTGCTGCAAGTGGGCAAATGGCTGGGCCGCAAGCCGGTGCTGTGGGACAACTACCCAGTGAACGACGGCGCGCGGATGTCGCAATACCTGCATGTGCGCGGTTTCACCGGCCGGTCCGCGGCCAACGCCGAACTGCTGGCGGCGCACGGGATCAATCCGGCGCAGCAAGCCGCGCTCAGCCTGATTCCCGCGCTGACGCTGGCGGACAGCTACAGGTTGGGGCCGCGCTATCAATACGGCGCCTCGATGCGTCGCGCCGCCCAGGTGGTGGCCGGCGAGGAACTGGCCGACATGTTGTGGCGAGATGTGCTGACCTTGCAGGACGTGGGGCTGGATCAACTGGGCGAACGCGCCGTAGCGCTGCGCGCGCGTTACGCGGCGGTGGATCATCCCTGCGCGCGGGAGGTGGTGGCCTGGCTGGATGGAGAGTATCGGATCAGCGAGCTTGAGGTGCAGACTCAGTAGGAAGGCTACTTTGCGTTACATGCCTTTACAACTGACTCACAGACGGGGGCGAGCCGGGACGCCTAGGATACGCAGCAAGGAAACACCAAAGCCCCGGCGTCGCGGCAGCACTTAAGCAGACGGACGCCCCCCTGACCCGACTGGAGAATGTCACCATGAAAAAACTGAGCCTGATCGTACTGTCCGCCGCTTTCGCCCTGAGCTCCGCCGCCGGCTTCGCCGCCGAAGCCGCCAAGCCGGCTTCCGCCCCGGTTGCCAAAGCCGCGCCCGCCGCCAAGAAAGCGCAGCACAAGGCCGTGAAGAAGCACGCTTCCGCCCCGGCGCAGAAAGCGCAAGCCGCCAAGACCGAAGCCTCCGCCCCGGCCAAGGCCGCCAAAAAGCCGGCTCAGCACAAGAAGCACGCCGCTAAGAAAACCCACAAGCAGGCTGCTTCGGCTCCGGCTCAAAAGGCCCAAGCCGCCAAGGCGGAAGCCTCCGCTCCGGCCAAAGCCGCCAAGAAGCCGGCTCAGCACAAGAAGCACGCCGTAAAGAAAACCCACAAGAAAGCCGCGGCTTCCGCAGCCAAGTAAGCTGAAGAACAAGGGCGCGCGCAGCGCGGCCCAAACGGGGATGAAGGGAGGCCTAGGCCTCCCTTTTTTTGCGTGCTTGGAGGCTGTCTACGATCTGCTGTGCGTCGTGAGGCGCACTCCTTCTCAACGCTTATGCAGCACGTATCGTAAACACGTTTTTAGCGAGGACGTTTCTGACGTCGCTGCCGGCGCGCCTCAAGCCACGCGCGCAGGGTTTGCGCGTCATGCAGCTGGTGTTGGTTGTCCAGGTGACGGTAGACCTGGACCCGGCGCGCGCCCAGCCACAGCATATGCTCCAAATAATTGAAGAAGCCCATCCAGTGGCCGCGCTGGCTGTGGTCGTCGAAATCGATGTCGCGGGCGACGCGGCTGAGCAGGCCGGAGCCGACGTATTCCGGATTGTCCTTCAACCATTGCAGCAAGTGGGCGGCGCATTCGCGGCCGTAAGCGCAGGCGAGAGCGTAGTTTTCGGCGGCGGCGGGCATCTGCCAGTAGTGGGGGTGGTTGCGGGAGGGCAGATAACGGACGAAGGGAAGCAGGGTTTCCTGCTGTTCGCGGGCGGCCAGTTTGTAGCGGCGACGGGGAGGTAGGGTATAAGACATGGTGTTTCTCCTGCTGTGACACAAGATAAACCACCTGCCGGGTAAGGCTGAGGTATTGGGCAGGCGCGTGGCAGGATTGGCGTACCGGAAACGATAAAACCGGCGAGTGCATGGCACTCTCCCACCACGAGCCTGCCCGTCAGAGCATTGCTGTGGTGTGCGCGGCTGTAGAACCACAGCCGCTTTTTATCGTTTAACGGGACGCCAATCCCGTGTGCCGCTTGTTGGGCGGCAACGTGGGGATTGTTGCCGAGAGCGGGGGCGGGGTCAAGGCGACGCGGCGGTTAGGGAGATCGTGTACAGCTGTTTAGAGCCGGTTTCAACGCCGTATCGCCTAAGAGCGGCTAACAAAAATCAGTTTTACGGCTGAGGCAAGGCGCGCCGACGCAGGCAGTACTTGAGTACGGCAAGTCGGCGCAACGCAGCATCAGGAATTTTGTTAGCCGCTCTAAGCGCAGCAGACTTAGAACAGGTTCTAGCCGGTGGCCGGCGTGGCGGCGGGCTCCTGAACAATATTGAGCAGCGGCGCGCGCGGGTCGGGCCGATCCAGCCAGAAGCGGCGCTCCAGTTCCGCCGCCGGCAGAGGCCTGCAGAATAGGTAACCTTGCAGGGTATCGCAGAACATATAAGTCAAGGCGGTGGCTTGTTCATCGGTTTCCACGCCTTCCGCCACCACTTTGAGCTGCAGGGAATGGGCCAGCGCGATGATGGCGCCGGTCAAGGTCATCGCGTCCGGATCTTCCAGCATTGCGCGCACGAAGGACTGGTCGATCTTCAGCTCCTGGGTTGGCAGCTTGGCCAGATAGGACAGCGAGGAGTAGCCGGTGCCGAAATCGTCGATGGAAATGCCCACCTGCATATCGCGGATGCGGCGCAGGGTTTCGCCGCAAGTATCCAAATTGTCCAGCACCACGGTTTCGGTGATTTCGATGTCGATGCCCGGCACGGCGGCGCCTTCGCTCAGGGCTTTTTGCAGCTGTTCGGCGAAATCGGCCTGGCGTAATTGCAGCGGCGAAACGTTGACCGCGATGCGCGGCGCCGGATAGCCGGCTTGCTGCCAGCGCAGATGGTCGCGCGCGGCTTGCCGCAGCGCCCAGGCGCCCACTTCCAGGATCAGGCCGGTTTCCTCCAGCAAGGGGATGAACTGCGCCGGCGACACCAGGCCGCGCTCGGGGCTTTGCCAGCGCAACAGCGCTTCCACGCCTATGATTTGCCGCGACACCGCGTCCACTTTGGGCTGGTAGTGAAGCACGAACTCTTGATGCTCCAGCGCCAAACGCAGCCGATTTTCCAGCTCCAGCGTCACGGCGGCGCGTTCGCTCATCTCCTGGCGGTAGAACAAATAGCGCTCATTGGTGTTTTGCGCCAGCTTGAGCGCGGCCTCCGCGTTCTCCAGCAGGCTCTCCGCGTTGTCGCCGTCTTCCGGGAAGGTGGCGATGCCGAATTTGGCGGAAACGCGCAGCTGTTTGTCCAGGATGGCGATGGGTTGGGCGACGCAGCGCTCTTGCAGTTGCATGACTTGTCGCGCGATGTCCTCCTCGCTTTTGACTTCGGGGATCATTAGCGCGAAACGGTCTATCTTGACGCAGGCCAGCAGCCGGGCTTCCTCGGTAAAGGATTCCAGCCGCGCCGCCAGCAGGCGCAGCACTTGGTCGCCGGCCCAGCGGCCATAGACGTCGTTGATGGATTTGAAGTGTTCGATGTCGAGGAAGACCACCGCCAGGCGTCGCTGCTCGTTGTGGTTGGCGCTGATTTGCTGCGCCAGGCGCTCGTGGAACAGGCTGCGGTTGGCCAGGCCGGTCAACTCGTCGTAGTAGGACAGGAAATGCAGCCGTTCCTCTTTTTCGATATGGTCCAGCGCGAAAGCGATGTCGCCGGCCAACTCGGATAGCAGCTGCATTTCTTCGTGATCGAAGACGTTGGCCTCATTGGAACACAGCGTTAGCGAGGCGGCGCGTTGTCCTGGCAGCGGCAAGGGCAGGCAGGCCAGCGAGCGGATGCCTTGCGCCAGCAATTGTTCGCGCGCCGTGTAGGGCAGCTGCGCGCCAAGCTGATTGCAGACGAGGTTGTCGCCGCTGTTGATGGCAACGGCGGACAACTGCAGCAGCGCCTCGGGGTTGGGCGACGGTTCCGCTTGCCCTTGCAGAGCGGCTAGGCGGTGTTGGCCGTCGCTCTGGTCCATTGTGCTGATCCAGACCATTTTGAACGCACCGCTATGGGTGGCGATGCGGCAGGTTTCCTGGAACAGTTCCTGGCGGTCGTGGCAGCGCACGATCAGCATATTGATGCCGCTGAGAATGGCGTAGACGCGGTTGAGCCGTTCTATGCGCAGCCGCAGCAAGGAGTGCTGCAGGGTGATGGCTAGTTGCTGGGCGAAGGCCCGCGAAACCTCCAGATGTTCAAAGTCGTGGCGGGCGATGGTCTGAAAAGCGAGGTTCAGGGACCCCAGCAGCTGTCCTTCCGCCATCAGCGGCAGCCGCAGATAGGCGCGCACGCCGTGGCTGCGCAGCCATTTGACCAGCGCGGATGGTTGCGCCTGCGTGGTGATGTCATGCATGAAGCTGGGCTGGCCGCGCTTGAGCTGCTCCAGGTCGCTTAAACCAAAGCTGGAGAAAGGGAAGCGGCTGTCGATCGGGATTTCGTCTTTAGCGTCGCATTCCAGCGCCAAAAAGATGATCTCCTCGTGTCGCCAGTCGAACACCGTGGCCGATGCGCCCCAGAACGGCACCAACTGCGCTAGCATGCGTAGCGCTTCCTGCGCGGTTTGCTTCGGGCTGGCGGCGGACAGCAGGGTGAGCCCCATGTCGCGCAGCGACTCCAGTTGTCGGCTGTGGCGTTTGAGCTCCTGCTCCGTTTTCAGTCGCTCGGTGATGTCGCGCATGATGGCGGTGTAATATTTCTGGCCGCCCACCTCCAGCTGGGACACCGAGGCTTCGGCGTAGAATTCGCTGCCGTCGGCGCGCAGGCCCCGTACCCCGCCGGCCGGCGCAAGGCTGCGGCTGACCGGGCCGTTCCGGCCGAAGTCTCGGATCAGCCGCGCGTGGTGGGAACGAAATGATTCCGGCACCAGCATGTCGACCCGTTGACCCAGCACTTGCTCGGCGCGGTAGCCGAAGGCTCGTTCCGCGGCGGGATTGAACAGGATGATGTTCAAGTCGGCGTCGATGGTGACGATGGCGTCCATCGCGGTGTCGATGATGCCGGCGCGTTGCATTTCGCTGAGGCGGATGGCGGCTTCGTGAGCTTGCAGCTGGTCCAGCATGTGATTGAACTGGCGAGACACTGCGCGTAGTTCGCGCGGCCCCAGTTCCTGCGCCCGCGCCTGAGAGGCGCCGCTGGCCACGGCTTGCGCTGTCTCCGCCAACTGCCGCGCCGGGCGGGTCAGCGCGCGGCTGAAGCTTTGCGCCAACAAGCCGCAGAGCAGCAAGGTGGCGATGCCGTTGGCGGCGCCCCAGCGCAAGCGGTTGTAGTAGGGCGCGAAGACATCCTGTTCCGGCAAGGCGGCGATGATCAGCCAGTCCGCCTGGGAGAACTTGCGATAGGAGTAGAGGCGCGACACGCCGTCGCGGCCGACGCCCAGTTCGAAGCCGGAGGCGTTGCTGTGGATACGTGAGATGGTGCGGACGACATTGACCGAGGTTTTGCCGTGCCAGAGCGAGGGGTCCGGATAGCGCAGCAAAAAGGCCGCTTGTGAACTGAGCACCGCGATGATCAGCCTGCGGTCCAGCGTGGCCGGCAGCACATGGGACTGTAGCGCCAGCAGGTCCAGTTGCAGCGTCAGCAGCCCTACGCGTCGGCCTTGTTCATCACGCACCGGATAGCTGGGCATGATGATCCAACGCCGAGTGGCGGGCTCTTGCAGCGGTTCGCTGAGCATTAGTCCGGGGGCGTCCAGCGCGCGGGAGAACCAGCCGTGGTTGGGCGGGGGCGCGTGCATGGCGAGGTTTTGCGCATGTCGGCAGACCGGCTGCCCCGCGGCGTTGCTGAGCGTTAACTGGGTGACGGAGGGAAAGCTCAGCGTGAGATCGCGATAGGCGTCGGCGCATTCGGCGGGGTTGAGCCGGCGCAGCGGCGGCCGTTGGCTCAGTTGTGCCAGCAGCCGTTCCAGTTCGACGATCTTGTCCGCCAGAGTTTGATCCACTTGGTCGGCCACGACGCGGGTTTGCATTTGCGCGGCGTCGCGCAGATTGCGGGCCGATTCGTAGGCGCCGATGCCGATCAGCACGGCGGCGGGCAGCAGGCAGGCCAGCGCGAACAGCAGTAATTGAGTACGCAGGCCCAACCCGCTGACGGCGGACAGAGTGCGGTTTAGGCCTGCGCGCATGTGGCGGCTACTTTCCGGGACAGGGAATAATCAAAAATTAGTTCCTGCTGCCGGAGGGGGCAAGCCGCGCTCATGTCAAGTGCGTAGCCGGGAGGTGGCGCGGCGCGGCGCCCCCCGCGTAAGCCTTGCCTGGCAAGGCTTACGCGGGGGGTGGATAGTGTGATAAGTACTTCCACTTATCTCACTGACAAAACCTGACGTGGCCGCTTGGCATGCGCCGATATGGGGGGGATTACAGAAACATGCCGCCGGAGGCTTCCACGCGTTGGCCGTTGACCCAGGCCGCGCCGTCGCTGAGCAGGGTGGCGATGGCACCGCCGATGTCGTCTGGCCGGCCGACGCGGCCCAGCGCGGTTTGCGCGGCGATATGGGCATTGACCTGCTCGTTGTCGCGCACCAGGCCGCCGCCGAAATCGGTTTCAATCGCGCCGGGGGCGATGACGTTGACCGCGATGCCGCGAGGACCCAGTTCCTTGGCCAGGTAGCGGGTCAGCACTTCCACGCCGCCCTTCATCGCCGCGTAGGCGGCGTAGCCGGGCAGGGCGAAGCGGGTCAGGCCGGTGGAAACGTTGAGAATGCGGCCGCCGTCGGCGATCAGCGGCAGCAGCGTCTGGGTCAGGAAGAACGGTCCTTTGAGCTGTATGTTCATCAATTGGTCGAACTGCGCCTCGCTGGTGTCGGCGAAGGCGGCGTGAATGCCGATGCCGGCATTGTTGACTAGAAAGTCGAAGTCGGCGCGCTGCCATTGTTCGCTCAGCGTCTGGCGCAACTGGGCGGCAAAGGCGCCGAAGCTCGCGCTCTGGCCGACGTCCAGCGGCAGCGCGGCGGCCTTGCCGCCCAAGGCCCGGATTTCGGCAACCACCGCCTCGGCGTCGGCGGCGCGGCTTTGATAAGTGAGGACTACGTCCACGCCCTGGCGCGCCAGGTGCAGGGCCGCGCTTTTGCCCAGGCCGCGGCTGCCGCCGGTGATGACTGCGATCTTCTTGCTCATGGGAATCTCCTGTAGGGGCGGGTGCAGGTTTGGACCCGATGAGTTCAGTTTATTGTGTGGTTTTCAATAAACAAATATGAGTTATTTAATTATAGTGTTCGTATATTCATAACAATTGGCGGTGGAGATGAACAAGCTGGAAGCAATGCAGATTTTTGTCCGGGTAGCCGAGCTATCCAGCTTCACCCAGGCGGCGGACAGCCTGGGCCTGCCCAAGGCCAGCATCTCGGTGGCGGTTAAACAGACTGAAGCCTGGCTGGGCGCGCGCTTGTTGCATCGGACCACGCGCAAAGTGCAGATGACCCAGGACGGCCAGGCTTTTTACGAACGCTGCAAGGATGTGTTGGCGGAGATGGACGAGTTGCAGGGCATGTTTCAGCGCGGCGAAGAGACGCTGAGCGGGCGGCTGCGGGTGGATATGCCCAGCGGCGTGGCGCGCTATCAGGTGTTGCCGCGCCTGGACGAATTCCTGCAACGCCACCCGCGGCTGGAGCTGGAGTTGAGCAGCACCGACCGCAAGGTGGACATCGTGCGCGAGGGCTTTGATTGCGTATTGCGGGTGGGGGAGCTCAGCGATTCCAGCCTGGTGGCGCGGCCGTTGGGACGCTTTCGGCAGCTCAATTGCGCCAGCCCGGCCTATCTGGCGCGCTACGGCGCGCCGGCCGGCCTGGAGGACCTGGCGCGGCACCGGTTGGTCCATTATGTCTCCACCCTGGGGGCGCGCCCGGCCGGCTGGGAATGGCGGGACGATAGCGGCAGCCATTGGCTGGCCATGAGCGGCAGCGTCATCGTCAACAACGCCGACGCCTACCAGGCGGCCTGCCTGGCCGGCTTGGGACTGATCCAGGCGCCGGAGTCCGGCGTGCGTCATTTGCTGGACAGAGGCGAACTGGTGGAAGTCTTGCCGGAATTCCGCGCCGCGCCGATGCCGGTGACCTTGCTGTATGCCCATCGACGCAACCTGCCGCGCCGCGCGCGGGTATTCATGGATTGGCTGGCGGAGGCGCTGGCGCCCCACTTGCTCTGAATCCGGCGCAAACATGGCGGCGCAGGGGCAAGCTGCCCTATCATGTAGTCCGGTCAACCATTTTAGAACCTGTTTACGATCAGCTGCGCGTTGGCGATACGGCGTTGAACACCCCTTCGAAATGCTCATGTACCGTGTGTACATTCCGCTTTCTCAGCGGTTTTCGCCTTGTCTCGCCTTAGCTCGCGAGATCGTAAACACGTTCTTACTTCGTCATATTCCCACCATGATTGTTAGATCCACCTCTTCCTGGCTGCGCTTGCTGTTTGTCTGGCACGGTTCGGTGTTGCCGCGCATCATGCCGCGCCTGTTGTTGGTTTTCTTCATTTCCATCGCCGCCGCCGCTGTGCGCGGCTGGTGGCTGAGCGAGCACGCGGATTCGGCGCTCAGCATTCCCGCCTTTACTCTGATGGGGGTGTCGCTGGCCATCTTCCTGGGCTTTCGCAACTCGGTCAGCTACGAACGTTTCTGGGAAGCGCGCAAGCTATGGGGCAGCTTGCTGATCGTCAACCGCTCGCTGGCGCGGCAGGCCTTGTCGCTGGCGCCGGACAACGCCGACGCGCGGCGCTTGATAGACGGCTGTTGCGCCTTCGCTTACGCGTTGAAGGCGCAGCTGCGCGGCGACGACGCCGACGCGCATTTGCGGCGGCTGCTGCCGGAGGAGATCCTGGACAAGGCGTTGGCGGGACGCTTCAAGCCGGCGTTGATCCTGGCCTGGTTGGGACAATTGACCGCGCGCATGCGCCGCGACGGCGCGTTGAGCGATATGCAATGGCATGCGCTGGACCGCAATCTGAACTCCTTGTCCGAAGTACTGGGCGGCTGCGAGCGCATCGCCTCCACGCCCATCCCTTTCACTTACCGGGTGTTGCTCAACCGCACCGTCACCGTGTACAGCTTGTTGCTGCCGGCCGGCCTAGTCACCAGCATAGGCTGGCTGACGCCGGCGATCGCCGTCTTCATCGCCTACACCTATCTGGCCTTGGAAGTGATAGGCGAGGAGCTGGAAGAGCCGTTTGGCAAGGAGGGCAACGACCTGCCGTTGTCCGCGCTGTGCCACGGCATTGAGGCCTCGCTGCGCGAGATGCAGGGCGAGGACGTGGCCGCGCCGGCGCCGGAGCAGCAGGGCATTTATTTGTATTGATCGGGGTTTAAACCTGTTTACGATCTGCTGCGCGTTGTGGAGCGTTACACGGTGAGTACACCCTCAAAATACTCATCTACCCCTTGGCCATTCCGCTTTTCCGCTCGCTTTCGCCTTGTCTCGCTCTGGCTCGCGGGACTTTGAACAGGCTCTTATAGCGCGGCCAGCTCATCCAGGCGAATGATGCGCGCTATCGTCTCCAACTGGCGCATCGAGATCCGATGTTCTTCTTCGCTGGCGGCGGCGCAGCCGTCCTCCAGCACTAGCACCTGATAATCGCGGTCGTGGGCGTCGCGCGCGGCGGCCTGCACTGCCCAAGTGCTGCTGACCCCGGACAAGATCAGGCGTTCAATGCGATGGGCGCGCAGCACGGCTTCCAGCGAGGTGGCGTAAAACGCGCTGACGCGGGGCTTGATCACGATGGCGTCTTCCGGCCTCACGTCCAGATCCGGATGGAAGGCGGTGCCGGGGCCGGACAGGTCCAGCGCGCCGAATTCGCGCGCGCGGCCAAACAGCGGCGAGTTTTTAGGTTGCTCCACATAGGAGGGCGAGAAGCCCACTTTCACCTGTACCACCAGCCAGCCGCGGCGGCGCGTCTCTGCGATGGCCTGGTTGGCGGCGACGATGACGCCGCGTTGACGCGCGTGTTCGGCGCAGCGGGCAACCTTGCCGCCTTCGACCATGATGTCGTGGATGTAGTCCAAACCAATAAAAGCGGTGTTCATCGCTGAGCTCCTTAAGACCCGCTAACAAAACCCCTGATCCTGCGTTGCGCCTCCTTGTCGTACCACTTGTACTGTAGCTTCGCAGAAACTTCGTTTTCTGCGTCGGCGCGCCTTGGCTCAGGCTCTCTGTGAGGTTTTGTTAGCGGCTCTAATTACGTATTGATCAAGGCTGGCGCGCGGTCGGCGGTTCAGCGGCGGCCAACTCCGCCAGCACCTCGCCGGCGGCAAGCAGCAGCTCCAGGCGTTGCGGCGGCAGTCCGGCCAGCGCGGCGCGCAGCCAGTCGTCTTTGCGCAGGCGGTGAGCCTCAAGGACGCTGCGGCCGGCTTCGCTCAGACGGACCCGGACCTTGCGGCCGTCTTCGGGATCGGCGGCGCGCAGAATCAGCCCCCCGGTCTCGAGCTCGCGCAGCAGGCTGGCCAGATTGGAGCTGCGCAGCTTTTCCGCGCGAGCCAGCGCCGACGGCGTTGCTGTGCCGTCGGCGCGTTCGATACAGGCGAGCAATGAGAGTTGGGCGAACGGCAGTTCGTCGTCCTGCGCTTCCAGGCGCAGCCGGCGCGTCAAGGCCATCAGTTGCAGGCGCAGCTGGGAAGCGGCTTCCGGTGTGACGGTCAGGTGTGGCATTCGGCTATTTTAGCATAGCTATGTATGTATAGATAAATGCGGGAAAAGTGCCGCGAGGACGGTTTCTTGGCGGGGTTCGTGCCGCGCTCGCCGCCTCGCGGCCCGCATTGAGCGGAGGCTTAACTCGGCTTCGGACAGTTGCTCATCCAGCGTATGCCGAAGCGGTCGACCAGCATGCCGAAGCGGGCCCCCCAGAAGGCGTCGTGCAGCGGTTCGTTGATTTGGCCGCCTTGAGCCAGGGCTTCGAAGATCGCCGTCTGCTCCGCCTCGCTGTCCAGCATGAAGTTCAGCGTGATGTTTTCTCCCAGGACGGGCGTGCGGCCCGGCATGCCGTCGGAGGCCATGAAATGAACGCCTTCGGCTTTGAACTCCGCGTGCAGAATCTTGTTCTTGGCTTCGTCCGGGCTGGGGAAGTCCGCGTCGCCGAAGCGCATCAGCGCCACAATCTCGCCGTTGAAGCATTGGCGGTAGAAGGCCAGCGCCTGTTCGCACTGGCCGTGGAAGTTGATGTAGGGCAGCAGGGTTTTCATCAGAGAGACTCCTGGTGGTGGGGGAGAGGCCGGCTTTACTTCAGAAGCTGTTTACGATCTGCTGCGCGTCGGCGATACCGCGTTGAACTGTCTTTGAAATGCTCATGTACCCTATGTGTACTCTGTTTTCGCCTTAGCTAGCGATATCGTAAACATGCTCTTCGGGCGGCAAGCATTGCCGCAGCGCGTCGCTGACGGCCGCCGCCGTGTCGGGCCGGGTCAAGCGGGCGGCTTCCTGGCCGTGACGAAGGAAAATCAGCGTAGGCCATAGCTTAACGCGGTAGCTGCGCCCCAAGCGGCGGCCCGGGCCGTCTTCGATTTGCAGATGACGGACGCCGGGGCACTCCGCCAACGCTTGTTGAATCAAGGGCTGGGCCGCCTGGCAATGGCCGCACCAGGGCGCGCCGAATTCCAGCACGGTGACGCCGGGCTGGGCATCCAGTTGGGCGCGTTCCGGAGCCGGGTCGCGGTAGAGTTCGTCCATGGTCTGGGAGGGGCTGGGGTGAATTTTAAATATGCCAAAAGACTGGAGAGTTTGCCAGCGCTTTGACGAAGAGGCGGCGACGCGGGCTTGCCAAAGCCGGGCAAAACCGCGACGATGCAGGCCGTTTCGTCAATGGCCCAGGGTTTGAAATCATGAAATCGCGCAATGTTTCCGGCGGCTTGGTGTACTCCACCGAACACGGCCGCATGTGTCCGCAGTGCGGCTTCGCCGTTGCCCAATGCCAATGCGGCAAGCAAGAGGCGCCGGCCGGCGACGGCGTGGTGCGGGTGCGCAGAGAAACCAAGGGCCGCAACGGCAAGGCGGTCACCGTGGTCCAGGGCGCGCCGCTGAACGCGTTGGAGTTGGCGCAACTGGGCAAGCAGCTGAAAAACGCCTGCGGCAGCGGCGGCACGGTCAAGGACGGTGTGATCGAGATCCAGGGCGATCACTGCGAACAGGTGGTTGGGCTGCTCAAGCAGCGCGGCTGGACGGTGAAGCGCGCAGGCGGCTAGCAGTCGTTCCCCGCACGCGGCGCTCTGCCCTCGTCGGAATGAAAAAGCCCGCGGCAAGCCGCGGGCCAAGGCTGATACTGGGGGACTACGCCGGCTGCGCCTGAGCCTGGCCGACACCGAGCGAGGTCCGCCGTTGTAGTTCGGCGGCGAATTGAGCGCCGAACTGTTCCAGATACTGGCGCTGCAGCAGACATTCATGCGGCGCGTTCACTTCATACTCGATCAGCTTGCCGGAGATGTAAGGCTGCCACAGCGACGGCTGCTGATCCTCGGGGCGCAGGATGTCGGTGGTGGCGCGGATGAAGATCAAGTCGCCGTCGTAGCGTTGATAGCGGCAGCGGGCGAGCAGCTCCAGCATCAGTTTGGAGTCGTTCACCAGCCGGGTCAGAAACTCATCGCCAACCTGGCTGCCGCCCAGCACTTCCTCCATGGCGCTCTTCAGCCCCTTGATGCCGGCGCGCGGCGCGCCGACGATGGCGCGCGTCATCCGGGTGATGATGGTGGCGTCGTCCAGCTTCAGAGAAGCCGGCCCGCCTTGCAGCGGGTAGCTGTCGAACATGCACAGGAAGCTGACCTCATGGCCGTCGGCCTGCAGCATGGCGGCCAGGCGCAGCGCCAGGTTGCCGCCCACCGACCAGCCGGCCAGTTGGTACGGCCCGCGCGGCTGCACCGCCTGGATGCGCTGCCGGTATTCCTCCGCCAACTCATCCAGCGATTCAATGACGCGGTCCGGGTCGCGCAGTATCGGCGACTGGATGGCGTACAGCGGCTGATCCTCCGGCAGAAAGGGCAGCAGGCCGGCATAGGGCCAGGCGATGCCGCCGCCCGGATGGATGCAGAACAGCGGGGGCCGGCCGCCCTGAACGCGCAGCGGCAACATGGCGTCGAAGGGATCGCTGAAAGCGGCTGGCCGCTCCAGCCGCTGAGCCAGTTGGCGCGGAGTGGGGGCTGCCAGGAAGTCGGCGATGCCCAGAGAGACGCCGAAGGTTTCCCTGATAGTGTTGATCAGCTGCAGACCCAGCAGCGAATGCCCGCCCAGCGCGAAGAAATTCTGATTGGCGTAGACCTCCCCGCATTCCAGCGCTGTCGCGAACAGCCGGCACATGATTTCTTCTTCCGGGGTGCGCGGCGGCGCTTGCTCGCCGTCGTCCTGCAGCGTCGGCGTGGGCAGTTCGCTGGTGGCCAGCTTGCCGTTGGGCGTGAGCGGAAAGGCCGGCACCACGATGATGACGCTGGGAATCATGTGATGGGGCAATTGACGGCTTAGCGCCTGTTTCAGCCCCTCGCTGTCCAACTCCAACTGCTGGTTGGCCACATAGCCGACGATGGCCGGGCCGTGCGGCAGATCGCGCAGCAAGGCCACGGCGTCCTCCACGCCGCCGCAGCCTAGCAAGGCGTTTTTGATCTCGTCCAGTTCGATGCGCAGCCCGCGCAGCTTGATCTGGTTGTCCTGACGGCCCTGATAGTGAATGTGGCCGGCGTGGTCAAAGAATACGCGGTCGCCGGCTCGGTACATGGTGTCGGCGGGGTCCAGTAGATCGGGGACGAAGCCTTTGGCCGTCAGCTCCGGACTGTTGCGGTAACCGCGGGCCACGCCGGGTCCGCCGATGAACAAGTCTCCCCAGGCGCCGGGCGGCAGCAGCCGTTGCCGCGGGTCCACCACGTAGAGCCGGGTGTTGGCGGTAGCGGGGCCGATGGACAGGTCGCCGTCGCCGTAGTCGGCGTTGATCGAGGTGGCGAAGGAGGTTTCGGTTGGGCCGTAGACATTGAGCAGACGGCAGTGGGAGAAGCGCGCCAGCAGCGCCGGGGTGCACGGCTCTCCGCCTAGCATCAGGACGGTGTCCCGAGGGAAGTCCTCGGTCTGGTGATAGGCCAGCAGGCTGGGCGTCATCACCAGCAGTTTGATGTTTTCCCGTTTCACCAGCGCGGCTAGCGGCTTGCCGGGCGCGCTGGAGACTTTATCGCAGAGGACCAGGGTGGCGCCGGCCAGCAGCGTCATCATGATTTCCAGAACCGACATGTCGAAACCGGCCGCGATGAATTGCAGCACGCGCTGGCCGGCTTGCAACCCCGCCGCCCGGATCGCGGTATCCGCGATAGGCACCAGGTTGCGGTGAGTCACTTCCACGCCCTTGGGCTTGCCGGTGGAGCCGGAGGTGTAGATCAGATAGCCGGGCGCGGAGGGGGGCACGCGAGGGAGCGGGAGAGCGGCAGGCGGCAGCGCGTCCAGCGCCTCGGCGTCCAGATAGAGCAGTTTCTCCGGCGCAAGCTCGGTTTTGACGACGCCGCCGGCGGCGACGATGACCGCGGCCGGCGAGGCGTCGGCCAGAATGTATTCGATGCGGGCTTCCGGCAGATCGGGGTCAACCGGCACATAACCGGCGCCGAGCTTGAACAGCGCCACCGCCGCAACCGCCCATTCGATGCTGCGCGATACGATGACGGCGACGTCGTCGCCGGGTCGCACGCCGCGCGTCAGCAGCAGGCTGGCCAGACGGTCGGCGCGGTCGTCCAGCTCGGCGTAGCTGAGTTCGCGTTCGCCCCGGCGCAGGGCCGGCAGGTGGCCGTGGCTCCGCGCGGAGGCGGCGAAGGCGTCGGCGAAGACTGGCGGCGCGTCGGCGCGTGCTGGCAGCGGATAGCAGCGCTCGAGCTCGCCGGGCAGCAGCAGTTGGTAGTCTGAGGCGAAGGTTTCCGGCGCGTCGACGAAACGCTCCAGCAATAAAGTCATCCGCGCGTAATGCAGCTCCAGCGCCTCGAGCGGGTAAAGATCGGCGTTGGCGTTGAAGCCTATCTCCAGCCGGCCGTCGGCGTTGCGGTCGAAGATGTCTATGCCGAGATGGTCGGCGGGGCCGTTGGCGACGTTCTGAACCGTGGCTTCGCAGCCGTCGAAGTCCACTTCCTGGTCATAGGCCACGATATTGAGCAGGGTGTTGAACAGAGGCTTGTGGCCGCGCTCCGCGTACAGGTCGCGGATCATGGCTTCCGAGCGGTAGCCCTGATGCAACAGATGACGCCGCAACTGGCGTTGGATGTCCGCCGCGATGGACAACACCGTGGATTCCGGCGTGAACGAGATGCGCAGCGGCAGGATGTTGGCCACCATGGCCGGAATCTCGCGCAGGGCTTTCAATTGGCGGGCGGCCACCGGCATGCCCACCGCCAGCTCGCTTTGTCCGGTCATTCTGTGAAGATAGGTGGCGCAGGCCGCCAGCAGCACGCTGGACAGGCGGAGCCGATGCAGTGAAGCGGTTTCTCGCAGTCCGTCCACCGCCGCGCCGGAGAAGACCTTGCGTAGCCGGTTCAGCTTGCGTAGGGGAGCTTCGCCCGGCACCAGCTGGGTGGGGTCGGGAAGACCCAGGCAGTACTGGCGCCAGTAAGATTGGTCCTTGAGATAAGACTCGCTCTGACGATAGGCCTGCTCCGCATCGAACACTTGACTTAGCGGCTGCGCCGGCAGCGGCTCGATGGCTTCTCCACGCGCCAGCCGGACATAGCAGTCGGTAATGTGTTTGAACAAGATGGCGTGACCGAAACCGTCCACCACCAGGTGGGAGCCCAGCTCTATCATGCGGTGGCGACGATCGGCCAGCTTGACTATCAGATAGCGGATCAGTGGTTGCTCGGCCAGGTCCATATCGTCGGCCAGCAGTTCTTCCAGCATGGCCGAGTAGGCCTGCTCCGGGTTCGGTTTGGCGGACAGGTCGTGCCAGGAAAAATAGTCGTTGTGCAGCTTGGGGCGGAGGCGTTGCCGGTATTGCCCGGTGGCAGGGTCCGTTTCGAAAGCGGCGCGCAGGGTGTCCACCTGTTGGCACACGGTTCTGATGGCTTGTTCCAGCAAGGGCGTTTGCAAATCGCCGTTGAATTCGATCACATCGCACAGGTGGTAATGAAGATTGCGGCCTTCTTGACCGATGGCCAGGCAGACTTCTTGCTGAGCGGCGCTCAGTGGGCAGATTGATTTATCTTCTAGCATGATATTTCCAATAAATTGTGTTTTCAGTTAATTCAATGTATTTAAAATTGGATTAATGGCGGATAGGGCGCGGCTTCAAAGGCAGAAAAGCGCGCGTTCCGCTATTGCGGCGGCTTTAGAGCGGTTAATAACAGTCAGCGTTACAACCGAGGCAAGGCGCGACGACGCAGGCAGTACTTGAGTGCGGGAAGTCGACGCAACGTAGCATCAGGGGTGTGTTAGCCGCTTTTAGAACCTGTTTACGATCTGCAACGAGCTGTAAGACGTGACACGGTGAGTGCCGCTTCAGAATGCTCATGTACCATTTGTACATTTCGCTTCCTTAGCTGTTTTCGCCTTGTCTCACTCCTGCTCGCGAGACTTTGAACAGGCTCTTAGTACATGGCTTGGTTTACTGCCGGCAGATAGGCGCGGGGAAGGGGGGGTCTGTCGGCGACGCCGTGGATTGGCGTGGCCGGGGGGGGTGGGTGCGCGTTATGGCGTTTTTCATGGTTGCCCTGCACATGTCGTATAAGACGGGTCGAATATGTTGTTTTGATAATACGCGGAAATTATATCAATACGGCATGAAATTGATACAGTAAAATTCACTCGACATATGTTGGCAAGAGGGATTTGTCTCATTTGTGCAAACGCACATTTTGAGAGGGTGGATGGAATATTAATCTTGCTCAATACATGTGTTTAAAGGCTATGGTAGCTATGCGGAAAACGGTGCGACGCAGCAAACTTTGTGCTGGCTGGGAAGGCGGGTAGCGCGATCATGCCGCGGCGCGGCAAATGGGGGGCGGTGTGACGAGCGGGCAAGAAAGACGCATGGGCTGTTAACCCCTATCCGGTTGACGCCTGCGGAGAGTTGAATGATGCGCAAAGAAAAAGACCGAAATTCCGGCGCCATCCGCTGAGGGCGCCATGCATTTCGGTCTTGTGCGACAGTTGACGATCCGGGAGGATCAGAACGGTAACCGGAACTATATATCAGCAAATTGTTCATCATGCTGATGATTTATTTGGGGAAAATCGTCATGGGAAGACGGAGTAGTAAAGATCGCTTGTGTAAAGTACTTAGTCTTTCGGCTAGTAGTGGCCATCTAGTAGAGAGGTTCACTGCTGACGCTCGACGTAACCTAGGGGATGTTCCTCGGCCAAAGCTGACTTTTGTGTGACCAATGAAAAATGGCCGCTATCCCCGGAATCAGGCTGCCCGCTCCAGCATTCGGACCACGTTGAGCCTCGAGATCCCATAATCTGCGACCACGGCGATGCATTCCTTGCTGAAATCATCCACGATAGTGAGCATCCTTGATGCGTCGACCATTGGCCAGCGCATCTGAGACAAAGTCCATTGACCACACCGCATTGGACCGATCTGGCCGTTCTAAGGACTCTCGTTCCACGGCAACGCCATGACGCCGCTTCCGTCGCCTAACCATCAAGCCCGCTTCACGATACAGCCGGTAGACCCGCTTGTGGTTGACCCGCACTCAGAAGGATGTGCAAGCGGCGATAGCCAAACCGGTGCCGCTTCTGGGCCAACTCGATTAGTCGTGTCTTCGACTGCGCATTCCTGACCATCGTTCGTGCTTGATAGACATGGACACTGCGTGACAACCCCACCAGCCGACAGGCCCGTCGCTTCGAGATAGGGGTCATCTCGCGCATCCGCTGCACCGCCTCACGCTTCTGTTGCGGGGTTAACGCTTTACCCCTAGTGCGACTTTGAGTGCCTCGGCGTCCAAGATAGCCTCGGCCAGCAAGCGCTTCAGCCGGGCATTCTCGGTTTCGAGCTCCTTCAGCCTCTTGGCATCTGAAACCTCCATGCCGCCGAACTTGGCCCGCCAGTTGTAGAACGAGGCATCGCTAAAGCCATGCTGCCGGCACAACTCCTTCACCAGCACGCCGGCTTCGGCCTGCTTCAGAAACTCGATAATTTGTTCTTCCGTGACCGCTTCTTCAAGTTCGTTCTCCTAGTACAAGACGAACTTTACTAAGTTTCGGATGGCCCTGTTTATGGGGAGCAGGTTAGCATTCAATGCCGTCACCTCCAGCGTTAGCAGCTAGTAATGGACAGCCACTATTGGCACGACTGGCCAGACGCGCTGGAGTCCGCAATATCTATTATGGGTCTGTTGTGCTTGTTATCTACATTGTATCGTATGGCCCGTATTGCATGCCTTATTTCATCTATTACACGGTGTTTTACTGCCGAGAAATGCTTGTAACCAGCGCTCATAGCATAGGTGTTGGTGGTGTAGATCACCTTCCTGATTTCCGGCGGGACGTCGAAGAATGGCGTCAACCCGGTCCAGTTACGCCGCCAGGACTGGCCAATTAGCAGATACTCCCCATCCCACTTTGCCTCGAATTCGGCTAGCCGTTGCTCTGCTTCGTCGAGCGTGGACGATTGGTAGATTCGCTTCAAGTCGGAGGTTACTTCCGGACGACGCTTCCACAACATGTAGTTCAAGCTGTGCCGCACCATGAGCACGATGCACAGCTGCTTTCTGGAAGGCAGCTTCGATAGCCTCCAGGAAACCCTTCAGGCCATCGGCGCAGGAAATAAAGATGTCCTGTACGTCCCGGTTACGCAGCTCGGTCACGACCAGAAGCAAGAACTTGGCTTCCTCCGTCTGAGCCAACCACATCCCCAGCACCTACTTCTCTCCAGCGAGGGTAACGCCGATGGCGAGATAGGTGGCCTTCACGCGTACAGCCCCTTAACCCACCTCCACGTGGATACAGCCGAGGTAGGTGACCGGATAGAACGAATCCAGGGAGGGAGCCTGCCAAGCTTTGACCTTTTTGCTGACAGCGTCGGTGATGGAGGAAATTTCGAGCTTATTGTGTACCAGATTAGGTGGCAGTTTCCTGCTAAATGTCCGTTTACACCAAAGCCAGTACACGCCCCTCCATCAATATGAAATTTTGGTTAAAGACAGCAGCGTGCTGCTTGCATGGTGGATTTCTATTTATTTCGATAGATTGATTTGATCCAAATTGATAGTCTTTTGTTGCATGTATTTTCATATTGAGGATCATGTGTGTTATCTAAAGGTTGTGCCATTATATTGGCAAGGTTCGATTAAACTTACTTAGGGGGTTGTTGTGAAAAAGCTAATTGCAATTGCTATTATGGCGGGCTTCACTAGCGCAGCATATGCGAAAGTAGAAATAAAAGGAAATAACACGCAGGCAGTAAAGGTTAAAAATGGTGCAATTCTTAACATGTCTAGTGGCATGGTATCTAAGGCGAAATTGAGTGCGGCATCAGTTGAGGGTAATGTAAAAATTGATGGGAACAATACTCAAACGCTGGATGTGAATAATGGTGCTCTTTTAAATATGGCTATGCCTGGGAGCGAGGCTGAGTTGAGTGTTGGAACAGTCACTGGCAAATAGTGCATGTAGTTATTAATTGTTGCGGCGGCCAAGGATATTATTGATGGCCGCCGCATGTGAGGATGTCATGAAAATAATAATTACTTTCGCATCATGTTTTCTAATTAATTTCTTAGTGTTTAAGGGGGCTGTTTTTGCAGAAGAGATTGCAACTCGAAAAGGAGTAGATCCAGCACAAAATGCGAAGGTCACATCTGCATTGGCGAGAAATAGAGTGTTGCGAGCTTCTGACGGAGGAACTGGTAATAGCGAGCTAACTATTGAGAAAAAAAATGACAATGGCTTTAGGCGTAAAAATTGTTCTACATCAATTGGGAATATAAATACAGGTGATATGCGTGCAGGCGGGCGTACCCCAAAAGAAAATATAGTCATTATAAAGGGGGTTGTAGTTAATGAATGTTAAGAAATTACGTAGGAAAGAAATTTTGGATAGACGGAGCCGGTATCATAAAATGTCCAGTCAGGTACTAAGTCGTTTGCTTTCATCCATTGTCGCTATATCTGTCGCGGGGTGTACGTTGTCACCGCGAGATAATAAAGAGTTTTTAAAATCAGCGTATTCAGAGGGAAGTCCAGTAGTAGAACCTATTCGTTCGATTAGTTCATTTAGTCAATCATTGGCTTGTATGGATGATATGTTAGCAGAGTCGAAACAAGGCCCGTTTCTTATTACCAGTAAATCTATTGCTGATTCTTCAGGGAAGGCGGGTGCTTCGGTTAAAGATATTGTTATCACGTCTTTATCCCAAATGTCACAGCGTAGTGGGGCGTTTAAGTTTGTAGACTATGAGGTGAGTTTCACACATCAGGATACTGTTCAGTATTTGAGCAGCTTATTGCTGGGAATGAATGCATTATCCATAACCCCTCCCAGTGTATATGTTTCTGGTGCAATCAGTTATGTAGATCAAAATATAATTGCCAAAAGAAATAGCCTAGGCCTATCAGTTGATAGTTTAATCAAGGGTAAAGAAATAAATTCAGATTTTGCGACGGATTCAGATGTTAATGCATCTGTAATAGCTTTGGAGCTGCACCTTGGGGAAATGCAAACGCGTACTCTAATTCCAGGGCTGTATTCTGCTAATTCTGCAATTGTCGCTAAAGGTGGAGGGGCATTTGATGGTGGCGGTTCTATTTTAAAGACAGGTGTTCAATTTTCTTTTTCTAAAGATCATAGTCAAGGAACTGGAATCGCAATTCGTGGGCTGGTAGATTTAGGAATGATTGAATTGGTTGGGAAGTGGTTAAAATTGCCATATTGGAAATGTCTTGCATTAGGAGAGTCTGCGCCTGAGTTCCAACGAGAGCTGCATTCTTGGTATCGGTCAACCTCGCCAGAAGAACTGCTTCGATTTGCGCAGACTATATTGCGTCGTCAGGCATATTTTGAAAAAGAGATTGATGGTCGCTCAAGTATTGACCTAAAAAAAGCGATTGCACAATATCAAATGGATAATAACTTGCCTGCTACTGGACTGTTGGGTTTTCCAACTTATGAGCGTATGATTGCAGCTCAAGTGCCTGTCGATGTATTTGGTGCCGCCGCGCCTATTAATAATATTCATAAATTTTCAAATACAAAAGCAGATATTAGTAGTTCTGTAGTTGCGGGCTATGCCCCCGCTCAGGGGCCTATTTCAATGGATTTGCGCTCTAAAAATGGAAACACTATTTTAGTGAACGACCAAATTCAGCTGGAAATCAGTTTAGGGCGCAGTGCGGCTTTACGTTGTTATTATCAAGATGCATCTGGTGTAGTTTCTCAAATATTTCCTAATCCAATGCAGCCTGCTAGCGATGTGCGCGCAAGGACGAGTATTTATATCCCAGATCAGGATGCTGGATTCAAAATTCGCGCAGAACGGGCAGGTAAGGAAAGAGTATCTTGTTATGCAGCGAACGCTGGCGTTTTTGACTTATTGCCGGCACCACTGCTAGGTGCTGGATTAGAGCCACTTCCTGGCGGTCATAGTATGGAATCTATCAATGACAGTATGGTTGCATTAAAGGCTGGTAGCCTTAGTCATGTAGAAATACAAATAGGTATTTCTCCTGCTGGTTCAAAAAGTAATAAAGGTAAGAAATGAAGATTCTTTACAACATTGGTGCGCAGTTATGTATTCTAGGTTGGATCTTAAATTGTCAAGCTGCAATCTTTGTGTTGCACGAAGAAAAGATGCCTGACTTGGGGGGAGGGAAAGAAAAAAAGGAGCCTGTAATTATTACGGGAGATAACCCAGGTGGGGTTGAACCCGTTCTCCGTGTTGAAAGTATTTTGCGCGACAGGGAAAAAGCTGCTGAAAAAAAAGTAATTGAGAATGAGGCTCTTGTCGCTTATCGTCTAGGCTTGAAGTCAAATAGACATGAAGCGGAGCACCACTTCCAACGGGCAGCAGCTATATGGAGAAATTTTGCAGATGTAGGTGACAGTAATGCTGATTTTGCACTCGCATATCTTTATCTGATTGGACGCGGAGTGCCAAAAGATTTAAATATTGCGAAAGCATATTTAGAGAAGGCTAATGAGATCATTGGATCAAAATACTTATATCTAAAAGGCCTGATTGAAATAGCCTCTGGCAATGAGCAGATTGGCAATCGATATATATTGGATGCAGCTAATGCTGGCGATAAATTTGCTCAGAATGAGCTTGGTATATGGTATGAAGTAGGAAAAATGGGGGGGGCATTGGATAGCTCTTTAAAATGGTATACTAGCGCTGCAGATAAGGGATTAGCACCTGCAGCACTTAATCTAATGTGTTTGCAAGCCATAAAGGGACTGAGATTTAGAGTCCAGGATGTACGAATGCTTGCCGAGCAGGGAGAGCCACATGCAATGTATGATTTAGGTACCTTTTATCATAAGGGGGAAGGCGTAGGCATTGATTATTCTATGGCTATTCGTTGGTATAGACGAGCCGCATTACATGGCGAGCCAAGAGCGAAGTATATATTGGGATTAATCGAATCAAAAATAAAAAACCCCAATTATAACAATACCACTTGGATGCGTGAGATTTTGCACTATAGGGAGGTAAATCAGCCATCTTTTCTGTGCCGGGATAAGCCGCTTCCGCGGCACGCCGACCTAATATCAGATGATGTGATATCGTGAGATAGTGGAGATATTGTATGCTTTGTTACGTAAATCCATGAATTGCACAGACCCTAGGGCAACTCAAAACCTCGATGCACCAGCCAACTGGTATAATTACATCGTCCTGAACCTCGTTCGGCCGTGTCCGATGAGCCATCAAGAATGACCTGTTCGCTGCTTACCGGCTCTGTTACACAAACCACAGGCAGGGCGAGTGCTCCCTTTCCCCAATCAGATTTACGCCGCAGCCACTGTTCGAGGACGGCCCAGCATGCTGAAGCGGTTTCAGATGACAGAGCGTCCTGCAGCTCAGCCACTTGACCATAGAAGCACTAGGCGGTCATCCTTCACCCAGCAGTTTGAAGCAATGAATCTTGGTTTCCACCAGGCTGCGGCGATGATAGCTGCTCCAGCGCCTCCAGATCGCTCTACCCTAGACGCTTGGTGGTCCGCAGAATCTCGCTCCGAGCCAGCACGCCCAGCAAACCTTTTCATGGCTTCGCATTCTTGCGGGGCAGAATACACCCGATCGCATCTCGCGTAGCAATCGCCTCATGGCAGGCCTTAGGCCCGCTAACAAAACCTGTCGATAAATCGTAGGCAGATCAATGAGAAAGCCAGCTTGAACAAAGCGTATGCGCAGCTTGCCGAAGCCCGCTAGCCAAGAAAGGGTACCGGTTGTAGCTGGCCATTTTTAACCCCAAGTGCCGATGGTGGCCATCCTTGATTAAGAGAACTAGTCTGGAGTTCGGCCAAAGTCAAAGCATATGCCATTGTGCTATTGTGCTATTGTAACTGATGTTAGCTAACTAGCAGAATCTCTCATGAGCGATCAACACACCTACGCGAGGTTTTGGCGCTGCGCGCTACAGGTTAATCCTGTCGGCTACAACGGTACCTACCGGGGAGCGGATCACGGACTGGATGAGGGCGGCTACAATCAAGCTCTGCTTCAAAAGTGCCTTGAGCTGGGTATCAAGGTTGTCGGTTTAGCCGACCACGGCAGCGTGGCCAGCGTCGATGCTTTGCGTCAGGTGCTACAGCCGCACGGGATCGTGGTGTTTCCCGGCTTCGAGATCGCCTCAAACGACAAGACACATTATGTCTGCCTCTTCCCCGAGGACACCACAGTGCAGCAGCTTGATCGCTACCTTGGCAACCTCAAGCTGCATGATCCAGCGAATGGCATCCGGCCTTCTCGGCTGAGTTCGGAAGAACTGATCGAAGAGGTCGATCTATTGGGCGGGTTCATCTACGCCGCACATTGCACGCAGGACAGTGGGCTGCTGAAAAACCGCCTGAACCACGTATGGAAGCACTCCAAGCTGCGCGCGGCCCAGATTCCGGGGTCGATAGACGACCTGACGAGCATCGAGGGGGACTTCTATCGCAAGGTGTTTTTGAACAAGGACGACAGCTACCGGCGTGAGCGCTCTGTGGCAGCGATCAATGCCAAGGATGTAGCCAAGCCTGATGACTTGGATCAGCCGAGCGCAACGTGCTTCATCAAGATGACACGGCCTACTTTCGCTGCGTTCAAGGTCGCCTTCCTTGATCCAGGGTCGCGAGTCCGGCTCAACTCGCAGCAGGCCCAAAGCCCAATTGGCAAGGTGGTACGCATGACGGTGGCCGGTGGCTACCTTGATGGCGTCCGGGTGGATTTTTCAGACCATCTCAACACGGTGATCGGCGGCCGTGGAACGGGCAAGTCAACCTTGCTCGAATGCCTGCGCTTCGCCTTGGACTTGCCACCCAAAGGCAAGCAGGCTCAGAAGCTCCATCAAGAGATCATCAAGGAGAACCTTGGTCGCTCGGCCGGTCGGGTTGAGTTGACAGTAGTGTCCTCTGCCCAGAACGGTAAGCAGTACACCATCTCGCGCCGTCATGGTGAGCCGCCGATGGTGCGTGACATTGATGGCAATGTCTCCACCCTGCTTCCGCGCGACTTGCTGCCGGGCATCGACATTTATGGGCAGAACGAGATTTACGAGCTGGCCCAAGATGAAACCAGCCGAGTGCAGTTGCTGGATCGCTTTCTTCCTCAAGACGGGGAGTACGAGGCGAAGAGCGCCGACGTGCATAGGCGCTTGAAGGACAACCAGCAGAAGCTCATGAAGTCCCTGACCGATCTTGACGAGCTGAATGCACAGGTTGAGCTCTTGCCGAAGCTGGAAGAGCAGCTTCGCGGGTTTGATGAGCTGGGGATCAAGGAGAAGCTGGCGAAGACCTCATTGCTTGCACGCGAACGAGAGATTGCCAAGACCGCGACCGATGGCGTGCAGAGCTTTCGTGACGCGCTTTCAGACCTGCGTGACTGCTTGCCTGACCTTGACTTCATCAACGATGAGGCCCTTGAGGGGTTGCCTGATGCTGTCCAGTTGCTCGCTATGCGCGCTACGCTGGATGGACTCAAGCAGGGGTTCACCGACCATCTGACCACTATGCAGGCCTTCCTTGATGACAGGGCAGGACAGTTCACCACCCAGCATGGTGCATGGCAGCAGGCGATTCAGGAGCACGAGGCCGAGTTGGAGAAGGCGCTGCGGACGTTGCCCGCCACTGCGGGAAAGAGCGGGCAGGAGGTCGGTGTTGCCTATCAGAAGTTGATGGGGGAGGTCGAGCGCATCAAGCCCATGAAGTCGCGGGCAACTAACCACGAGTCCCAGCGCGACGTCTTGCGTCAGGAGCGGCGCAACTTGTTGGCCGAGCAGTCCAATTTACGTGGACAGCGCATACAAGTGTTGCAGAAGGCTGCGAAGAAGCTGAACAGGCGGCTTGAAGGCAAGCTCAAGGTTGAAATTGTGCCGGAGGCTGACCGCACGCCATTGATGACGTTCCTGCTTGGTTGTAGGCTGGACGGTGTGGGCGAAAAGCGGCTTGCGTTCATTGAGAACGCCGAGACGATCACCCCGTTGTCGCTGGCCCAGTCGATTCAGAAAGGGTCTGCCGACGTGCAACTCGATTGCGGCGTCACGCAGATTGTGGCGGACGCACTCACCAAGCTCCATTTGTCTCAGCTGATGGAGTTGGAGGCCTTGGAGCTGAAGCATCGCGTGGACATCTTTTTGAATGTCGCTCACGGCCAAGCCGATCCGGTATTCCGGCCGCTCAACAAGCTCTCAACAGGCCAGCAGTGCACGGCAATCCTGCACATGCTGCTGCTTGAGAATGTCGATCCCCTTCTGATGGATCAGCCTGAGGATAACCTAGACAACGCCTTCATCGCGGATCGAATCGTCAGCGAACTCAGGGAGGCCAAGACTGGCCGACAGTTTTTGTTCGCGACACACAACGCGAACATCCCCGTGTTTGGAGATGCCGAGTGGATTGGCGTGTTCACAGCCGCTGAGAATCAAGGGTGTCTCGGACTGGAAGCACAAGGCTCGATTGACGTTCCTGTGATTCGAGATCAGGTGGCAAGCATTCTGGAAGGCGGGCGCGATGCCTTCATTCAGCGCAAAGAGAAGTACGAGTTCTGATGGCCTGAATTGCCTCTCATTTACTAGATACGCGAATAGCTGCTTTCCCGATGTGAAAGCAGCTATTACTCATTGTGGGCTTAAGCGACTGCTTAGGTCGAAGAGCGCTCAGCAAAAAACTGGCGGTGATTCAGAGCCGGGTGATGGAATCACCGCGCGAATGCGCTGCGGATTTGAAATGCGAGGTGATGATGGCTTTCAAGTAGGAAGGTATGCTGGTGTTGAAGTAAGAATTACTAGTGAAATTCATGCGAATACTCAATGAGGTCGTGCTTTTCCTGTTTATGCAGTTGACACCACAGCTGACTAGGATGACGCAACCCCTTCGGTCTCTCGCCATTACAGAGGCTTCAACACTGCTACGATTTGCCTCGTACCATGATGGCGCATCGTTTTTATCGGTCTTGCTTGTGCCTTTCGCTTGGCATCGCCATCGAAGGTTCCTGCAGTTCAACGTAAGAGCCCGAATCAGGCTGACGTTGCCTCTATGTTGGACACCGACGGGACCGTAAGCAGGTATTAATCCCTACTGATCGCGGGGCAAGATCACTCCCCGGTTTTGATGTCATATGAGTACTATCGGTACTTGAAAGGCAGTTCTCGGTTGTTCGTCTTCCATGACCCATATCTGACGTCTTTACGAAGCCTTTTCCATGACGCTCACGACCGGGGCTGTTGACCCAAACCGCTCATGGTGGTTTGCCACCCGCTTCTGTAAGCCATACCCTCTTCCTGAAGGTCGTTCTGTGCGCCAGAGGCACCCAATTCCGCTTGCTTCAGTGCCAAACGATTTGGGCTGTGTGGTGGCTCTCCATTCAACGCATGTTCTACGGTCAAGCGTATGAGTATGTTTCGTATATTTTTGTATTGAAATAAATATCTCAGCTAGAGAGTCAAAAAATGCGGAACAAAGATAAATTGATGATGTCTATTTTCAAAATAGCCATATTAAACGCCGTTGGCTATTCAAAGTATTTTATGAGAATTAAAAGCGAAGCGTGCTAGTCTGCAAAATTTTGCCGAAATGTAAAATTTACCACGCAAAGCGATTTGCAATTCAGTCAAAATTATTGAATATCAAACCTACCTTCATAGTTATAAAACACGGATTAATGTTTAGCGGCCAAAGGAGGGGTAAAGAAAGCCAGCAAAGCCAAACCAAACCTTAACATTTGCAAAGCAAAGGATGAAGAATGAAAATTAAATTTATCATGTTTCCACTTGTATTTTCCGCAGCAGCTATGGCAAAGCCTGTCTACATAAATATAGATAGCGACACTCAAAATAAATCAATAACTTACACTGCTAAAATAAGATTGGCTAGCGGCTCGGATTGGATTAATCTCGGTCCTGTTTATTCTGGCATGAATAAATTTAATATTCACGCTGATGTTGATGGTGAGGATGGGACTCTTTGGTTGGAAGGCTTGGGGAATCAGAAGTTTGTTTCTCACTTTTCCAAAGAAAAAGGCGATGATGTTATTGAGTTTAAAGTCAATTCCCTGAGAAGTGAAAAGCAAGATGAGAACGCAGTCATTGAATATAATTCAACTGGTTCGGGAAGTGGTTTAAACTATAAGATGTTAGGTGTTAATCGCAGGGCGGAAGTCTATGCATTGTCTCCGGACGCAACAAATTCCTGGCCTACAGTGTGTGAGTTTGCTGCGGCAGGAGTTACAGGGCACAAAGTGCTTATCTGTGCCATTAAGTCTACTCCTCAGATTGTGTTCACGAGCACCTCTGATTCAGGGCTAGCGTTTCGCGTTGGGGTGTTTAAAGGGAATTTCTCGTCTAAATACTCAGCTTCTTATATTAAAGGAAAACCAACGAAATATGGTTTTCAAGGTTGGCTTTTTTATTCTAAAATCAAGTTTGATGGTGGTCCCAACCTTTATTTTGGGGAGTTCAGCGGAGGAGGTATTGGTGTAGGCTTATACACTGGGAATGGTATGTTTATGTAAGCTCAGGGAAGACCTGAATTAGCAACTATCGGTGATGGAAATACAAATTCCTTGATAAGTTTTTTCCAATCAGCTGAGCTATCTCAGGCACCCTATTGTCAGGATGACCGGATACTCCGGTTATCCTGCGCTTAGCTGGAGAAGTTCCGATTTGATCTGATCATTAGACCTTGCCGAGAGGTAGAGTGGCTATTTTATTGAACTCTAAAGCCACGTGCAATTCAATACCGGGGGGCATTGGACCTCCCAAGGAATGCCGGTAGTGAGAACGGAAAAGATGCCATTGAGGCTGCAAAATCATTCAGCTGCGGCTTCCTTCCCTGACGGGAGCTTGATACTGGGGTACAGCTGCAACGACTTCCAGAGCTTCTGACTAACGACTTTACGTTTTATTTCCCCAAGAAATAGGTATAGGCATCAATAGGTTTTGTTAGTTGGCATTAACAGCCCAAAATTTTCTTTACAAAAATTTTTTCTGTCCTTGTAAATTATTAATACCAAGCACAACACCAACAAAGTAATGCGCACAAAACATAAAAACAAGTGGGGCCGCAATAAATATTGGAGGATAATGAGATAAGGGCGTATTATTTGCTTCCTTTAATATCAAAGCGCTTAGTATTAGCCATAAATGACCAGTTGCACACAAGCACTGCGGCAGTAACATTTTACTTTTTGCCCATCTGTCAAAGCCGTAAATTTTCAATTTCAAAACAATTATTATCATCAATATAAAATTAATGACACCATATGCAATCATATGAAACGCCAAAGGAAAAACCAGAATCAAGCTGCTGAAAACTAATAGTACGAAAATACTGAAGTAAAATGAACTCATTGATAATGTAGCCATAAACCTCAGCGGTTTTTTTTTTGATTAATTTCACTGATTCACACTCCTAAAGCTAGCTCAGTTTAACGTTACACCATAAGAAGGTCGACATGCACAGAACCAATAACTAACTTGAATACCCGCCCCGGTCGCGAGTTAACTCTGTATCGAATGAGTCTTTAAGACTAGTGGTAGTTCATTGTAGTTAATTCAGTAGAAAGCGAATTCTAAAGCAGTAGAATCACTGAAGATGACAGATATGATGTTTAATGTTTCATTGAGTGTGAAGTCACATCAATCAGTCTTGGGATGCTAAGGCTTTGCATGAGATACACAACCCATGGTGATAAGTATTCAGCAAATGGCTATGAAAACTTAACAAATCCACCTCAATCCGCACAAATTCTCCACGATCATCCATGTTGAAAAAATTTTCCCATATCAACATTAGGTCAAATGATCTTCGCAATCATCAAAGACACTACATGTTGTCCCGGCTATTTGCGTAGGCATCGCAGTGATTTCGCTTGGCCCATATAATCAACACTATTTACAATGAGAACCAGGTATGCCGATCGCTTCGGCGTACGCTCGTGGCTGTTGAGTGTCGATAATCGGAATCTTCATGATCAATGCCTATTGGGTAAGCGGTGGTTTGTCACTACAGCTTTGGCACATCTATGCTGGCAGGGGGAGAGGCCATCCCGTTAGATCAGATCTGAACTTCTATGATCGACGAAATAAAAAATTTAACGCACTGCCAGATAAAATGTACGCAATTCTCAATATTGCTTTAAGCCGTATTTACTCAATATTTTACTTGTTTCTCCATTTTTATTCATTTCATCAATTATTTTAAAAAGGCTATCTTTGACTGATAGATTCTTTGATTTTTTTGAAAAAGCTATTGAGTACTTTACTGATTGGAAAGTGCCAGCATTCTTTAATTCCGGTATTTTTATTTCATCAATCAATCTATTCCCCACATCAGAATTCATCGCTAGTATTGTACCATCCGGGTATCGGCCTGCCTTAAATTTCTTCAAAATTATGTCGTTTGAAACCTCAATCAGAACGGTAGCGTTGTTCTTGTCCGCCAGGTCAGCTACTGCATTTGAAATTCCAGATGGCCCATAAACCACAATTAGCTTTTTGTCCAAATCCCTTCCGTTTTTATAACTAAAGATATTATTTTTATCAGCAAAAAAAGAGTATCCAGAAGTTACAATTGGGGAAGAAAATAAAAAATTTTCCCCTCGTTCGGCAGTTGGCAACATGAAAACAACTCCATCAGCTTCTCCACTTAATGCCATATGGTACGTTCGCCGCCATGGAAATACTTGCACTTTGCAACTTATTTTTGCGCTCTGACACGCTAACTTAAAAATATCATGCAAGGCACCAAGTGGCGAATCTGGGTTTCCACTAGTAGCATATGAAAAAGGAGGTAAATCCTCCGCAACAAAAAACAACTTTTTTGCAACAGTATTATTTGAAAGAATTATGGCGAATATAAAAAAAATGGAATGCCACATACTATCACCTATAGATTTAATCACGCAGGTAGCGCTAGTAATAAACTCTACAATCCCTCTCAGTTTAGATTGTAATAGTTATCATTGGCATTGGCGTTTTTATTTTCCGTTATTCAGCGGCCCCTGTCGATCCACTCCAGCAGGGCGATGGTGGCAATTTCAATAATTATCAAAGTGAAGCTAACAAGAACAACGTAGATATCAATGCCATCGATGCACCATATGTAAAACAATATAATATAATATAGCAAATACGCAATTGGAACAAAATATACCAGAAATCTTACTGCGATGTTTGTTGTGCTGCTTGTTATTTTGTTTTTACTCAATATCATTGCTAAATTACCAAAATAAATAAAGATATAGTTTCGTCCACCCAATAGTCTATAGAAAGATTTAGATATTTCTAACATGAACGACCACCCAATAAAAAACCCGGGGCGAACCCCGGGTTGATTTGGCAAACTACCTTACCAGTTGTATTTCACACCGCCCTGCAGGCTGCCCTTCGTGAACGAAGACATGTCCGTCTTCACCCCCGCGCTGCCCCAGACTTCCAGCCGCTTCGACAGGTTGCCCTGCAAGCCCACCTTGAATTCGCCGTATTGCGATGGCAGATCCAGGCTCACCTGCTGAGCATCGAAATTCATCCCTTGCGAGCCACGGTTGTTGTACCACCAGTTCAGCTCCGCAAACGGACGCATCCGCGTTTGCTTCGCCTCATTCTGGAAGTCTCCTTGCAACCTCACACCCAGCCGCGCCAGAACCGTGCCCATCGATTGGCCAGAAATCATCGTGCCGGTCGATTCTTTATGATCATCCGCCCGGTAATCCGAGTAGATCAGTTGTACCTGCGGCTGCAGATAAACCTGCGCCCCCGGGCGCTCGTCGATCTTGAAGGAGTAACCCCCTTCCACCGAACCGGTGAACACCTGCGAGTGGTAGCTTTCCCCGCTCAGACCCTGGCCCTGAACCTGGTTATTGAACCGGCCATACATCAGCCAGGTGTCAATGTACGGACCCGAGAGCTCGTCTTGATGACCATACCACGTGCCATAGACGCCGCCGCTGACGCCATCCGCCTTGTGGCTGGCGCTCAACCAGCCATTGTCCACCGAGCCGGTATGACGCGAGTACTGACCCATCACACCCAGGTGGACTTTGCCATTCGCGCCAGCGCTGAAACGGGCAACATCGCTGCCAAAGTGCACCACTTGCTCCGTGCCATTGCCCGTCAGACCATTGGCATCCCAATCGGTTTGCGAGCCCGCTATGCGGAACCAGCTGTTATTGCTCGGCTCGCCACCGTTACCGCCCACACCCGGCGCTTGCGCCTGGCGTTCGCGCAGCGTATGCACTTGCCTGTTCAGTGCAGCCTGGCGGTTGGCCAGATAGCCGCCCACTTCTGGACGATAGACCGGTTCGCTCACGCTAGGCGGCTGCCGCGGCGCAAGCTCCGCTTCCGGCGGCCCGATCTTTTCTTCTGGCGGTGGCGGGTTAGTAGGCGCTATGGCCGACACCAGATACCAATCCTCGGTCTCGCCACCGTTGCCGCCACGCGCCAAACGGTAGTCATAAGCGCCATGTGCCAGCGTGCCCACGCCTTGGCGGTAACCATCCGAACGCGCGTCCAGCACAAATGCCTCCGCGGTCGTCGTCGCGCCGTTTTGCGTTTCCACCACGCGGATGCCTTGTTGCGTTTGTGCGCCATCGCCGCCCGCATGCTTGAACACCAAGTTGGTGTTACCCGTAACCGCGCCACCATCAAAGATCAGTTTGTCTGTTGCCGAGCTGTCGTCGCCCATATAGGTGTTCAGCACCACCGTGCCGTTCTGGCCCACGTAGTCGCTCTTTACCGTCAGCGTTTTGAAATCGCCGCTAGTCGGCGCTGCAAACGCCGCGGTGCCTTGCAGGTTCAACGCCGCCACATCGGACGAGCCGGTGATGTTCCAAATACTATCCTCCGACACGCTAAGCGCACCCAGGCCGCTTGCTTTGCCCTGCCAGTTCGATTGCTTGGCGAGGTTGATTTCCGCTTGGGAAGCCTTATCGACCAATGCGTCGCCACTCAACTGACTATTCGAGGCATCCAGGACAAAGCGCTGATCAATACCACTTTCGTTTACCAACAGCAGCGAACCGGACGCGCTGGCCACCGTGCTGTTGGCCAGCTCCAGACGCGACACGCCATCACCATGTGCAGAGATAGCAGTGCCCGCGGCGGCCACCTGAGTACCGTCCAGGCGAATCACATCTTCCAGCCCTTGCTGCGACGAGAACTCAATGGCGCGGCCCATGGCATGGTTAGCAACAATCGAGCCGCCCTCCATATCAATGCGGCTGCCCTGCTTTGCATACAAGCTGGCGCTAGCGCCATCCGTCCGCACCGTGCTGTCAGTCAACTGGACGGCAGAATTCTCAATAGCTGCAACGCCATACGCCTGATCGCCGGCCGTTTGCAGCTGGCTGCCATTGACCGATGCCTTGCCGCCTTCGGTGGCATGAATGCCATACGAACCTTGTCCCTCTGTGTTGAGGGTAGATCCAGCAACTAGCACAGAAGCCGTATCGCCCCTGGACACCACGCCGCGTGCGTTTTGGCCGCTCGTGTTGATGACAACCTGATCCAGATTAGCGCTGGCGTTCCATGCCGCCACGCCCGTGCTCAAATCGCCATGGGTGGTTATGCTGGAATTAATCAGAGTGGCATTTGAACCAGACAAAACATCCACTCCCATTCCCTTATCTTTCAGTGTTTCGATGCTGCTATTACTAAGCAACAAGCTTGCGCCATTAAATAGCGATGCCCCCGTGGAAGCCGTGCTTTTACCCGGCTCACCATAGGTCTTGATCGTGACATCATCGGCATTGATTTGAGCATTATCTACCCAAAGACCGGATGCAGCCTGGCCGGTAGTTTCTATTTCAACGCTGTTAAGATCAATTTTCGAGCCAGTTTTTGCTGCAGCCCCCGCAGAAGAGACACCGCTGGTAGTAATGGTCGCTTGCACCACATTAATATAAGCACCATTACTTGCGTACAGGCCATTGCTATTTTCACCTGTGGTTGTGATGCTACTTTTTTTAACCTCTTCCGAACCGTCCTCTTTTACGACAGTAAGACCTATCACTTCAACCATCGCATCGCTGTTCATAGCGCCCACAGCATGAGCCCCCACCCCTGTCGTGACAACCTCTGCTTGTGCCGCACTAATAACAGCATCTCCTTTTTTATTCCCCTGTGCATACAAACCAAACGCATTGTCGCCCGTAGTTTTTATAGAGTCGCCATTTAGTTTAATTCGACTACTCAGCACATAAGCACCGTGAGAGCCAACGCCTGAAGTTAAAATTTCAGTTTTCTTTTCGCTCGACAAATCGATGAAGCTATTATCTGGATTGTTAGCATACAAACCATAGGCATAGTTACCATTGGTTTCAAAAGAGCCACCATTGATAGTAATCGTCGAGCCGCTATTTGCCTGGGCACCCCCCCCCTGGCTCACAACCGTTACATCGTTCAATGTTAGCTGGGCCCCAGACTGGGCATATGCTCCATATCCTCCAGAATCAATACTGCCACCATTCATGACAAGCTCGCCGGATTTTGAAGTGGATCTTACACCAGGGCCCAGAGCTGTTTTAATTTTAGTGTCTGTTAACTCAACACTCCCCCCTTCTGTGCTTGCCCCAGCCCCGTTCTGACCATAAGTATTGATTTCGGCATTTTTGATGACTACCTTGCCATCTGAGCTCGCAACAACAGCGTGAGAATCTCGCAGACGATTGCTTTCTCCTGTTACCAACTTACCGCCATTAATTTCTACTCTGCCGCCATTCAGGGCGTACACGGCACTCACCGCCTGTCCATCGGCAGTGATGGTCGTATCATTGGTAATAATGATCGCATCCACACCTCTCGCCTGTACCGTAGAATCTGCACGAATGCTCCCCCCCTCAGAAGATACAACTGTCTCTCCCAGTTCAACTGTTTCTCCAGGTTTGGCTATTACCACTGGCATCGCATTAGAGGTAAAAGAGGCGCCGATACCCATGGTCAGCGCAACAACTGAAGCACACACTGCCGAGCGACTCTTGCCACGTGCGGGAGCGAGTTCCGAAACAGTCACCCACTGCTGGGTGACTGCACTCCAAATAACACGGTAAATCTTGTTCATCTGATTGTCCTAAATGAATATTGGTGACTAAAAACCGTGCGATAGCTGCTTGGCCACTACGTCAGAAATATCCCGCCAACCCAGACACACTGGACTTCCACAACGGAACCACTGCTCATGCTCAGCCTGTAAGAATGAGAGCAACACCGAGCCCTACCACTTAAACGGCAACCAGGATTTTCTTTACAATTCAAAAGATTAGAAATAGAAAGAATTCGATTTTAAACATGCCGAACTGAATCGCCCCCGCTTTCCTAGATACCTCGCGAGCCTCACACTAGGCCCTACAAGGAGGTGTCATGAGCAGGCAGCGTTTCCCCGAAGAGTTCAAGATCGAAGCCGTCAAACAGGTCACTGAGCGCGGCTACCCCGTCGCTGAAGTTGCCTACCGTCTCGGCGCATCTGCCCACAGCCTGTATCGATGGCTGAAACGCTACGACCCCAAGCGTGCCAAGCCGGCCGAATCAGCGGACCAGCAAGCCGAAATCCGTCGTCTTAAGGCAGAGCTGAAACGGGTCAGCAGCGCGACATCCTAAAAAAGGCCGCCGCATACTTTGCCAAGGAGTCCGGGTAAGGTATGCCTTCATCCGGGCCTACGAGCAGCAGTTTCCAATCCGACGACTGTGTCGTGTCATGTCTGTGCATCCCAGTGGCTACTACGCCTGGAGAGCGTCTCCGCATTCACTCCGCGCCCGCGAAGACCAGCGTTTGCTGGGGCAAATCAAACAAGCCTGGCTAGAAGTGGCGGTGTCTATGGCTACCGCAAGGTGTATGACGACCTGCAGGCTCAAGGAGAGCACTGCGGCAAACATCGTGAGGCACGGCTAATGAAGCAGGAGGGCTTGCGTTCGCAGACGGGCTACCACCGACGCTCTGGACATTACAGTGGCCGTCCGGCAGTGGTAGTGCCGAACCATCTGCAGCGCCAGTTCACCGTGGATGCGCCGAATAAAGCCTGGGTGACCGACATCACGTATATCCGCACGCATGAAGGGTGGCTGTACTTGGCGGTGGTGTTCGACCTGTTCTCGCGGCAGGTTATTGGCTGGTCGATGCATAGGGCGCTGGTGCTGAATGCCTTGTTGATGGCGGTATGGCGACGCCAGCCAAAGCAGGAGGTACTGGTGCATTCCGACCAGGGGAGTCAGTTCAGTAGTTACGACTGGCAGGACTTTCTGAAGGCCCATCGCTTGGTGCTCAGCATGAGTCGGCGTGGGAACTGCCACGACAATGCAGTGGCGGAGAGTTTCTGCCAGTTGATGAAGCGGGAACGCATCAAGCGAACAACCTATCACGACAGGGAGGGAGCCCGACGAGACATCTTCGATTACATTGAGATGTTCTACAACCCGAAGCGCCGGCATGGTTCCGCAAATGGGCTATCACCGGTCGAGTTTGAGAAGCAATATTTCCAACGGCTCAAGAGTGTCTAGAGAAGCCGGGGTGATTCACCTGCGCTTGCGCGCTGTTTTGATGAAGATTCGCACCTTTATCAAAACCGGTAACCCCACCTTCCGGCAAGGCCTGACGGTCATATCAAGTCTGAATTTCTACAGATCGGTTTCTACAACAACCGGCGTCTCCGTCTAGCATTGGGATCAAAACACCAATCAGGATTTACCTGACCTGTGCGGAAAAATGTTAGGGGCATCAGACGCAAAAAAAGTTATTTATTATTACCTAAGAGAGTGGCGGAGGTTCAAATTCTGATATTTTAATTAGCTCCTCTATTATTGAGCTCAGCTCAATATCAGTATTAGCATCCCAGTGTGGACGGCTTTTTATTTCGTCATAAAATTTTGATAACTTTTCACTCAAATCGGACTGGCCAAGAACCTTAAACCCACCCAATAGCTTGTGAGTCCACTTAACAAGCAATGCCATGTCTTTTTTATGGATAATTTCGTCAATTTTCTCCAGCTCAGATTTTATTTCTATGCGTAAAATGCGTAAATATTTTTCCGGGATATTGGGCGTGAGCTCCTCGTTATTCCTATATGGGTGGTGGCTCTTTTTTTTATCATGTGAAAAATGATTCTCAATTATATTATGCAAGTCCTCTAGCTCAACTGGCTTCATGAGGTAATCCGTAAATTCGGCGCCCTCATTTCTAGCAGTTTTATCAGGTTTTGCACTCGCACTAATTGCAAAAACTGGCATTGCAGGCCTAATGGTTTTTATTTTTCTTGTTAATTCATATCCGTCCATAACAGGCATATCAATGTCTGTAAAAACGGCATTATAATAACCTTTTTTCAGCTCAATTAAAGCCTCTTTCCCATTTTCTACGCCTATGGCGTGGATGCCCAAGTGTTTTAGCTGATCTATCAATAACTCTCTATTCAGTTTGTTATCTTCGGCGATAAGTATATTTATGTTGGAGTGCAAATGTTCACTGGGCACATCTTCCTGTTTTATGTTTGAAGTTTCATTTTTCAAGTTCTCTATCGCTTGCTTTATTGATCTAGGATCATACAAATTAGCTTCTGAGATATTGTCTTTTATTTTTCTAGATTTGAGTGCGCCATCTTTTTTTATGTATATAATTTTTGCACATTGATCTATAAGATGCTGAATGTCCTGCAGTTCAAATTCATCTGTGACAAAGATGTAGTCAAACTGAGATATGTTTCTTATCTCATTCAGTTCACTTGAAACGACAATGGAATGATCCGTTGAGACAATTAAATTCATCAACCATTCTTTATTTTCTCTTGCCCTGCAAATAATAAGAGGGCGTTCTAGATGGATTCCCCATTTTTCACCTGATACTGTATTACCTTTTTGCTCTAAAGGAATCTTTATTTCTACGCGAGTGCCTACACCTTCAGTGCTCTCTATCTTGATTTGTCCATCCATAAGCAAACATAGCCGATGACATATCGACAAGCCTAACCCAGTTCCTTGAGTACTGCTTAAGTTATTGGCCTGAGTAAATGGTTTGAATAAATTGCCTTTGATTGATTCTGGCATTCCCATGCCCGAATCTGTAATGGATATGCAAAGAATTGAGTTTTCCCAACTCGCGTTCATGGCTACTTTCCCTGAACTGGTAAACTTGAATGAGTTGCTGAGAATGTTATTTATGATTTGAGAAAGACGAATCGGATCAAAAAGCGTTAATTCTGGAATATTTCTATCAATAAATATATAAAAATTTACCCCCTTCTGGATTGCCATTGCGGAATAAATTAATGCGGTTTGCTTAAAAATTCTAGTGAGAGAGGTCCATTCCTTATGGATTTTCATCTCGCCAAGATCCATTTTTGAGAAATCTAATACGTCATTGACTATTCTTAACAGATTTTGCGCTGACGAATGCATGGCATGTATTCTATTTTCTTGTTTCCCTACATAGCCTTCTTTTGTAATTAATTCTATGTTTCCAACGAGTGAAGCCAAAGGAGTCCGGATCTCATGGCTCATTGCAGCAAAAAAATTAATCTTTGCTTTTGCGGCTTGTTCACTTGTTTTACGCGCTTCTTCTAATATGCTTTTTGCTTCATAGTGTTGGGTGACATCGTTAATTGCACAAAAATATACATCGGTTTGCTCTAAAATTGCAGGCGAGTATATTACCTCCAAATAAATCATTTTATGAGATAGCGGGTCATTAAATGAGTACTGAAAGTGTCCTATTTGCTCGATGGGGCTTCCACCTTGGTGCTGCATTTGAGATTGCTCGAATAGCTCTCGAAATTTAATTGGCAGTATGTGGCCTGTCTCATTTTTAAGAACGAGACTACTTGCCACTTGATTAGAAAATATTAAGTTTAGTGATGGTCTTTCTAATACACATAGGCCAACAGGAATGGTATGAACCAAAAAGTGATTTAACATGTCCATTTCAAGGGCTTGCGCCGCTCTTGTATATGCTGGCTTTAAGTAGTTCTTGCTCCAGTACTTGAATACACAAAGCAGGAATATTACTAAGCTAAGTGTTATTAGAAAAATAATTGCTACGTCGCGCCATATTTTATCAAAGAGTTCCCAATATGAAATAGAAACAATAAATCGGCCAAACCCCGGAACGACTTGTGAGCTTAAGGATGCCCACCCATAGTCCCTTATCCAGTAGTATCTATTTGGTCTTAATGGAGCCAGATTTTCTTGTAATTTAGCAGCGGTGGCTAAAGAGAGGTCGCTATCCACAATTTTGCCCGTATAGTCTGTCAGCGCTATGCTGATGTTGCGAGGCAATGGAGAGGCGACATTATGAATTTCGTTAATTGAAATGGACGTTATCGCTAATACTTTAGGAACCTTTTTTTCTTTAATTATGGCAATCCCTAAAATAGTTTTTCGGTTTATTCCAGTAATAGAAGGAGGGGAAATCCATGCAATTTTTCCTCCTGTCTGCATGGTTGTGTCAGAATTCTTTGCGTATGCATATAAATTCTGAGCTAGTAGCTTGGTCGGAATTTTGGAAGTGATTTCATTTATATTATTGTTTTTTTGAAAGGAAGAGTTTATGTAGGCTGACTTGCCATCTAAAGACAGAATAAGAAGTGGTAATTGTGCATTGGGTAGAGAAATTCTCTCTATTATCTCATTGCAAACATTTTCCAATCTTTCATTTTGCGACAAAGATGGCGATAGGAGTTGACATTTTGACCCAGCGTACCTGCTTGATAAGTTTAATGTGGTATCCGGAGCGGTAGCTTGAAATAGGAGATCAAACGCCACCATCGACATTTGTCTATACTCAATAAATTCCTTAATGCCCGAATAGGCAATTCTAAGTGAGTTATTTTCCCACTCTAGTTGCTTATTTATCCTGCCGGCAATAGTAATGGATGCGGTAATGATTGCAGTGGCAATCATTAAAAGAACAATGATTCCAAAAGTTCTTTTTTCACGCTGAAAGCTAGAATTTAACTCTTTTATTGTCTGGTGTGACGGTGGGTTGTCGTACTTCATTGGATTAATCCGTTTTCCTTGGCGTAAGCAATTAGCTCTACGTTATTATCTATTTGAAGTTTATGCATGGCCGATTGCTTTTGTGTACCTATCGTCCCAACTGCTCGATTTAACATTCTAGCGATTTCTACCAAAGAAATGCCTTGACAATAAAGCCTTACAACTTCTAATTCTTTCGCGCTTAACTTATTTTTCTGGTTCAAAACTTTGCTGTTCCTTGCTTGCTTTCTAACTAATTCATTAAGTTTGGGAGATAGAACTGTTTTTTTAGAAGAAATAGCGGTCTTGCATACATTTATTAAGGTATCTAGCTCTTCAGATTTTCCAACAACGCCCGCAACCTGAGTTTTTATTAAATAATTAATTATTCCGCTGCTATTTATCATGGTAAAAATAACAATTGGAGTGGTTGGGAATTTTCTTTTTATGCGGTCGATTAATCTCAACCCATCTTCGCTGCCATCTTCAGATGGCATGGAAAAATCAGTGATGATCATATTGCAATTGATGCTTTCAAGACCTTTTAATAGTTCGTTGCCCGAATTTGCGGTTAAGCAGACTTCAAACTCTTGTGTGGAATTGAACGCATCTATCATTGCGGATAATACTACAGGGTGATCATCCGCCACCGCCAACTTCCATTTAGTATTATTCGCTTTCATGAGCAAGCTCGCTTCCATAGCTTTAAAATTGTATTTAATTTTTTATTGAATCAAGAGCTAGTCATAGCTGTATACGGCTGACCAGGATCGATACAGTAAGTATTGCAAAGTATAACCATAGTTAGTTTCATTTTAGCTGCTCACTCAGTGTGTTTCCCTTTTTTGATCATAGACAAAATTATTAATTGTGACAAAGTACGTGTATTTTAAATTGTTCATATGGTGGTTCAGGCTGGCTTAGATGGATGCGTTTGGTATTAGGTGGGTGTCTTCCTGCGTACCAAGGTGTACTAATGCGATGAAACACAAGTGGCACACAAGCGTGGGAAAAGAATCCTGGAGGGCACATCCGGGCGTCATACATTCATACTTATTATGTATTGCAAATGGCATAAGCTTCTTCATTCACATCCCGATCAATCCTGCAAGACTTGATTTTGCAATCAGGTTCTGCCGCCAGCACCTACGTTTACTCTTTTTACATTTTTTGAATAATCATATTCCATGCAAATCCCATTATGAAAATGTTGTTTGACCCCTGTGGGCGTGTCCAGACGGAAGTGGTAGCCATAGGAAAGCGATACCAGCAGGAAGATCAACAGCCCCAACAATGCGCGAATCAATCTGTTCACTGCGGATGCGTAGCACAACAAGATCGTCACTAGCTCTACCGCCGTTAGGTTGATCATATAACCCCATTTGGAAGCTTCAATGTCGTCAGGCATGACGATGCTGATCATCACAAAAAACAGAAAAGCCGTGCATAGGTTTGAAACAAATGTGCTGGTTTCACGCAGGGTTTTCCTCTGTTGCTCTGTCAAGGTTTCCATTTTTGCTCCCGTTCAAGCTAGTCGGCGCCAAATCTCAGGGTCTCACCTCATTCAGGCGTCTGCGCTAAATTTTCGCTAACGCAAGCAAAGCAGCTTACATCACATGCGGTGTAGTTAGCTGCACTCAGCGGGATGCAACAAGAGTCCTGGTACCGCGAGAAGCATGGACGTATATGTCAAGCGCTAGCATGCGCGCGTGCTCTGCTTACCGCGTGCCATGCGCTTCTGCTCGCAGCAATCACAATAGTACAAACAATCAGAATCGAAATTTTTCTATATCAAACATATTGATTTGTAATGAAAATTTGCCTGCCGCCTCCTAGGCAGGGCTTTGCATTGCCTTGATCTACGGGATGAGCTGTTGCTTTCTTCAATCTCGCTTTAGCCAGAGGAAATTTACAAGGCAGCCAGAAGTAGAGACAGCGCGGCATTCTTACGATAAATGCATTGCGGAGTACTAAATGAACAAGATTTACCGAGTGATATGGAGTGCAGTCAGCCAGCAGTGGGTGACAGTTTCTGAACTGGCCACCGCTCGCGGAAAATCCGGTGGTCGATCAGCCGTCGTGGCGGGCATGCTAATGCTGCCTATTCTCGCGATGGCGCAGGACTTTACACTGGGGAGCTTCGACCCGCACACCAACGACCACCAGGTTGGGGCCGTTGTTGTCAATGGAGGAGCTACCGCCAACCTTACAGGTTCACTAGGAACAGTCCTCAGCGGGAGCAATGGGGATCATACGTATACGACTTTACAGGCACTGATTGATGAAGGAAAGGTTAGTGGCGCGCTCGATGCTATCGGAGCGATGCGCCTTAGTACCTTTGCGCCAGATTTGAACATCACCGTTGAGGACCCGGCGACAGGTAGCAAACGCACGGTGACAGTGATCGACAATAAGAAAATTACCGAACTCACTCCTGTTCTTGGAAACCAGTTGATTTCGCTTGGTCTATCGAATGTCGCGCAGTACGTTGATCTGCGGTTAGGCACTGTGGACAGTACCGGTGGTACGCTGAATATTGATCTAGCCAACGGCCCTACCAGTAAGACTCTAGTCGCAAAGCAGACCGCGCTAGTCCTCGCAGATGGACATGGTCAGACTGCCAGCAATGTCAATTGGAGTTCGAAGAATACATTTAACTTCGATGCTGGTCAGGTAGCAGATGCACCTGAAGGTCAATTTGCGGTTACTCTGGTTGCGAAGTTTCCAACGGGCGGCACACTCACCGCGTACGATGGGTCACAGTTTCAGATGCAGAGCATTACGGATCTGAAGGCATACAACTCGTGGCTCATTGCCGAACTCGAGGCAGGACGCCTGGATCAGGCGCAATACACAAATGAGTTTTACAAATCTTTTACTAAGACGACCGAATATATCAAGTACGAATTGCCCCCGGGTTCCGCCACTGGTGAAATTACTGAAGATCGAGGTCTTGTCAATGTGATTCGAGCAAGTGGGGCCAATGCCACTGGTACTTTGGCGTCGAGCGGCGCACTTACAGTAGACCGGGGCGGGGGGAGCCTTGGAGGCATTATGCGGGCAGACCAAGGGGGAAATATCGTCAATAACGGTACAATTTCTCTAGTCCGGACCACCGGGGGGCAATATGACGGGAATGCTTTTGTTGTTAGTGATGAAGGGAGCCAGGGTATTAACAATGGCACCATCAACACTGGTTTTACGCTCAATAATGATGGTGGTATTGCTGCGGTCAGCATCTCCTACGCTGTGGGCGCTCGAACGTCAAATAATGCGAGGTTCGAAAACGGTTCTGAGGGGGTCATCAACGTCGCAGTAAATACGCGTGGAGATGGTGGTCTGACCGAAGGTCTCCGGGCTGACTCCAAGGCGAATGCATCAAACAGCGGTGCAATCAATGTGGGGGTCAATGGAACTACGGATAATCTGTATGGTGTAGTCGGAGCGAGAGTCTTAGGCGGAGCGGTATTTGTCAATGAGCAAGATGGGCTCATCTATATAGGCCGTGGTCCTCAAACCCATATTGCAGATGAAACTTCCGATGTCGCGTTGACTACAGCAGCGAATGGCGTTGTCGCAGGTATCTCCGTGGAGAACGACGGTTTTGCTGAGAACATTGGGGAGATTGTTATTGGAACGCAGACTCAGCGCGGGACTGCCATGCGGTCCATGGGTACGGGCAACCGAGGCTCCTTGACCAACAGTGGCACCATCGAGATTCTGGGTGCCATGCAGAGCGCTGCACCGGCTGAGAACATCGGGATGGCCGCAATCAACGCGATGAACGTGACTAACACCGGAACGATCAATGTAGGCAAGGCTGGTGAACTCGTCGTTAATTCCATCGCGATGAAGGCTTATGATCCTGGCGGCGGAGCGAGTAGGATCATTTCGACCGGGCAGGTCAACATGAATGGCGATGCTGCGCTTGATCGTCGCAACTATGGTGCTTGGGCTCAGGGTGATAAAGCAGAAATCGCTCTCAACGGCGGCTCTGTCAATCTCAACGGCGACGGTGCGATAGGGGTGCACGCACGCGAGGCTGGCAAGATAGTGGTCGACGGCGGGACGGTTAACTTCTCGCAAGGCGAAAGTCAAATCGGATTCTTCGCGTATGGCACGAACGCCAACGGCAAGGCCTCCACTATTGACATCAAGTCCTCGCCAGCCACCGGCCTGGAAGTTTCCACGGCTGGTTCGACGCTGTTTCGTATTGAGGATGGAGCCAAGATCATCAATTCTGTGGGAGCTAGGCTGATCGCCTCAGGTGAGCGTTCGACTGCGCTACAGGTGACGGGTGTGGGCTCAACGATCAATCTGGATGGTGCGGATATCACCGTATCGGGCGAAGGTGCTACGGCTCTAAAGCTTGAAGGCGGCGCGGCAGGACAGATGAGTGGGGCGGCTAGGCTTGTGCTGAAGGATGGGAGTACCGCCGTAGTTGTGGATAACACCAAGCACGATCTTACTGGAAAGGCGGTAGGTGCGGCTCAGTCTATCTTCACTAACTACGCCAACGTGGAAGTCACTAACGCCACGGATGTAACGGCCTTCGTGGTCAGGAACGGTGGGCAACTGATCAATGCGGGCGACATTCATCTGTCGCATGGCACTGCCATCGAAGTGGTGGGCAAGGGCTCGACGGTGGTAGCCGGAGCCAAGGCAGGCAAGATCACTGTGGATGATGGCGTGGCGGGTATCCATGTGCATGGGGGCGCTTCTCTTAGCACGGCTGACACCATCACGGTAGATGGTGGCGCTTCCGGCATTCTGGTGGGGGCGGACGCCGGGAGTGTTGTGGTAACCGAAGGCGCGAGCATCACGGGCTTGGGGGCGGGTTACGGCAACCTGATCACTAATAAGGCAACGGCGGCGACTACCCTGGTGGATGGCGCGGTGCTGGAGATGCGGGGGTCGGGTGCGGCGCTGTTGACCGAGAATAACCTCGATGAGACCTCGCACGGCACTATCGTCGTAAGCAGCCTGCGCGGAGGCAAGGGCATTGCTTTGTCCATCGAGGATGGTGGTGTGACCAATGGCAGCCTGACGGTGGGCGATGCTTGGAAGATAGACGTGACGGGCAACGGCGCAGGGGTATACGCCAACACCACGGGCGACCTGATGGTCAACAGTCAGTCGCTGACTCTGTCAGGAGACGGCGGCAATGCCATCAGGATTGATGCGGCCAAGCAGGTCACGGTGGGGGCCGGTGCGCGTTTGTCGACCGAGAACGCGAACGCGGTGCTGATTGAGGGTAATCCTCAGACGCTGCGCAACAATGGGCAGATCGCCGCGGCCTCGGCCAGCGCGGTGGCGGTAGCGCTTGACGACCAGGGTCATACCTTTATCAACGGTGGTACGGGTAAGGTTACCGGCATCGTATCACTGGGCAATGGCCGCAATGCGGCTACCTTGGAGGCGGGATCTCAGTTGGAGGGCACGCTGTTGGGTGGTAGTGGTGATGATACTGTCACGGTAGAGGGCGACGCTAAGTTTACGCAGGTAG
Organism: Chromobacterium haemolyticum; assembly: GCF_009936155.1. NCBI lineage: Bacteria > Pseudomonadati > Pseudomonadota > Betaproteobacteria > Neisseriales > Chromobacteriaceae > Chromobacterium > Chromobacterium haemolyticum. Next base: position 1,654,784 of record NZ_AP019312.1, read on the forward strand.
ATGGGGGCGCTGAGGGAGACAATCTGCTGGTTTTCGATGGTGCGCACTACTCCTACGCTGATGCAGATGCGATCCACAACTTCGACCGTGTGCAACTGACTGGTAACTCGACAGTGGCTCTTGAGCGCGCTCTGACTGTTGCCAAGGATGGCTCGGACAACGCGGCGGTGGAGATCTATGCAGGCAGCACGCTGGCAGTAGTCACGGGCGAGGCGTTTGTACTAAACAATCCGTTGTCGGGCAAGGGAACGGTGAGCACTTCTACTGGTGGTCAGAGGTTCGATTTTGGCGCGGCTAATGGGACAAGCTTAGGAGCAGACTTCTCGGGCAAGCTGTCTGTGGGGCATAGCACCTTTGATTTGTCAGGTACCAACACTAGGGCATTGGGCAGCGCGACTTTGGAAGCGGGCCAGGACAGCCTGATTTCCGTCGGGGACGGTACCCAGCAAATTGGTGGCTTGGCCTTCGCGGGTGGCACAGTAGTATTCAATGCCAGTATACCGGAACAGACCGTGGCCAGCAGTGTGATCAAGGTTGATGTGCTCGACGCGAGTGGAGAGGGTCAGATTAGAGTTACGGTGCCGGCACCGTATGTCCCGAGTGTGCCGGATACGCCAAACACCGCTAATCTGCTGGAGCAGGATGATGGCATGATTGGCGTTAAGTTAGTCGAAGCACAGTCCATCATCGGTTCGGGAGGTGGGCTGGAGTTGCAGGATCAGAATGGTCAGAAGATCAGCGACAAACGTGAGGTGGATATTAGCCAGGGCAGTGAAATTGTGGCTAAGGGGACTTACGATTTCCGACTGACCTCGGCGCCTGGCGATGGCCTGTACGTGAATTATGGTCTGACTGAAATGGATCTGCAGGCGGGCAAGACGCTCTCGTTGGCTCAGGACCATGACAAGAAGGGTGCCGCAGCAGACATGAGTGCGAAGCTGACTGGTGAGGGCAATCTGGCTATCGATGCGGGCAACGGTACGCTCTCGGTGTCCAACACGCGAAATGACTACGCTGGTGAAACTACCGTGCGTAGCGGTACGCTCAGGTTGGATGCGGACGGTGCGTTAGGACAGACCAGTGCGCTGTACATTTCCGACAATGCAACGACCAACTTGAACGGTCGCACTCAGACCATTGGCTTGCTTAATAGCCACGCTGGCTCGACCTTGGACGTCAATAACGGCACGCTGACCATCGCCAATGGCGGCCTCTCAGCAGGAAGTCTCACGGGCGCTGGCCAGATAAACGTGGCTGGTGGTTTGCTCGAAGTGCAGGGTGCTAATGCGGACCTGTCATCCAGAACGAACATTGCCCAGAGCGCCACGGTGCAGATAAACGATACGCTAGGCCTTGGCACGGGCGTGATTGCCAACGACGGTACGCTGGACCTCAACGGTGCCACTGGCGCGCTGACTAATGTGATCAGCGGTCGAGGTGCAGTGAACCTGATCAGTGGCGCCAACGTGAGCGTTACCGGTGATAACAGCGTCTTCTCGGGGCAGTTTGCGACGGCGGAGAGCGCCTCTCTGACAGTGGCCGAGGCCAAACATCTGGGCGAAGCCAAGTTAGTTAATGAGGGCCAGCTAGTGGTGGATACCGCCACCGACTGGATCCTGGCCAACACGGTTTCCGGCAACGGAGATCTGATCAAGCAGGGTGCTGGTACGCTCACCGCGGGTGATGCTCTGACCTATGCCGGCAAAACAGCTATCAACGCAGGCGCGGTGATCGTGGGTGACGTGAGCCAGCCCAACATTAACTTGGGTGGTGTCGGTGCCGGAGAAGTGGCAGTGAAGCAAGGTGCAATCCTTGCGGGCCAGGGCACTGTTCAGGGGGTGGTGAGCAATGCCGGTACAATCAGTGCATTGAATACACTGCTGGGTTATGAGACGGCAGCAGCGAGTACTTTTACTTTGGCTGGAGGTCTGATCAATAGCGGCATCATCAATTTGGCCGGTGGTCAAGTGGGTAACCGTTTGCTGGTAAAGAGCGACTACGTGGGCCAGAACGGCACGGTGGTGCTGAACACCTATATGGGCGACGACAGCTCGGCAACAGACAAACTGATCTTTGATGGTGGCGCGGTTACGGGTAACACCAACTTGGTGTTCAAGCATGCGGGCGGCGATGGCGCACAAACGCAACAAGGCATCCGCGTGGTGGAAACGCAAAACGGCGCGACGACGACCGCGGAGGCATTTGTGCTGGACGCGCGTTCGGATGGTTACCGCCAAGGCGTGGGCACGCTGGCACATGGCGCTTATGACTACCGTTTGGCGCGTGGCGGCAACGGTGGCGAGACCGAGGATTGGTATCTGGTGTCGGCCATAGCGCCTACTAACCCGCCACCGCCAGAAGAAAAGATCGGGCCGCCGGAAGCGGAGCTTGCGCCGCGGCAGCCGCCTAGCGTGAGCGAACCGGTCTATCGTCCAGAAGTGGGCGGCTATCTGGCCAACCGCCAGGCTGCACTGAACAGGCAAGTGCATACGCTGCGCGAACGCCAGGCGCAAGCGCCGGGTGTGGGCGGTAACGGTGGCGAGCCGAGCAATAACAGCTGGTTCCGCATAGCGGGCTCGCAAACCGATTGGGATGCCAATGGTCTGACGGGCAATGGCACGGAGCAAGTGGTGCACTTTGGCAGCGATGTTGCCCGTTTCAGCGCTGGCGCGAATGGCAAAGTCCACCTGGGTGTGATGGGTCAGTACTCGCGTCATACCGGCTCGGTGGACAATGGCTGGTTGAGCGCCAGCCACAAGGCGGATGGCGTCAGCGGCGGCGTCTATGGCACGTGGTATGGTCATCAAGACGAGCTCTCGGGTCCGTACATTGACACCTGGCTGATGTATGGCCGGTTCAATAACCAGGTTCAGGGCCAGGGTCTGAGCGGGGAAAGCTACCACTCGCAGGTGTTCACCGGTTCGGTGGAAGGGGGTTACTCCTTCAAGATCGACGAGCGCCCGGGGGCGCAGGTTTATCTGCAGCCGCAGGTACAACTGATCTACTCGGATTACCGGGCGGATGATCATAAAGAATCGACCGGCACGATGATTTCTGGCCAATCGATGGGCACGGTTCTGGCGCGGCTGGGTGTGAGGTTGCAAGGAGACTTCCAGAATGAGGCGAAGCAAACGCGGATGCGTCCGTTTGCGGAGCTGAACTGGTGGTACAACAACCGTGGCTCGCAAGGGATGAATTTCGATGCTCAGCAGGTGAGCCTGGATCTGCCATCGCAATACGGCGAATTCAAGGTGGGCTTGCAGGGCAACCTGTCGAAGCGGCTGGAAGTCTGGGGCAGCGCGGGGGTGAAGACGGACATGTCTTCGTTCACGAAGGGCAGCCTGCAGGGCGGTGTGAAATACAACTGGTAAGGTAGTTTGCCAAATCAACCCGGGGTTCGCCCCGGGTTTTTTATTGGGTAGTCGTTTATGTTAGAAATATCTAAAAAAGACTATGGTTTTATTTAAATATCTCGTTTAAGTTATGCTCACAAAGCGTCGCGCTTGTGCGATGTGAAGTTCCTTAAAATATTCAGGCGGCTAGAATTGGTGGCCGAAATAAATCTCACTCGTATGTTGAAGGTTTTGCAATGTCGATACAAGTCGATTTAAAACACGGCAAGCTGAATGGCACTAATGTGTCATTGTGTTTTAAAAATATGTTTGCTCAGGTTCAGGTTTTTCAAGATGGGAATTTTGTAGGAAAAGAAACGTCAGGCAAGAAATTTTTTGCAAAACATAAATATAAATACCACGTAGTAGGAGGCGACGGAGAAATAGTTGTTATTGAACTTGTAACCTCTTCTTTCTATGACCTTATTCCCAGCGTAAGAGTAGATGGAGAGAGTATAACTGTAGTGCCAAAGTTGAAGTGGTATCAGGTGTTTTTTATAATGATTCCATTTGTTTTTATTGTAGCAGGGGGGGCTTGGGGTGGCCTTGCTGGGGGAGGGGGGTTTTACGTTAATAGGTGGATTATGCGAAGTGGTATGAAAGGAGTGGGCAAGTATATCGCTGCGCTAGGAGGGTGTTTTATGACGGGGGTTCTGTATATATTGCTTGCTTCGGCGTTTGTCACCGTCATGCATATGAATGGAGTAGATGTTGACAAATATATGAAATAGTTTTTTGATGAAAATCTCTTTGTGCAGGAGAGCTAGGGATTGAAAGAGGACTTAATGCCGCTCTGTTTGGAGAGAGGGAAGAAAGCCTTCTCAGAATCTGCACAACAGTGCCACCCAAGAAGCGCAGGGTATAGTTCTACATATTTAATTAACCGGAACTATCTAATAATTTTTATTGTGGTGTGCATTAAGCGGCAGATATAACGCAACTCAGATATCGACATGATGGGGCCGCTAACTCTCTTGAATATCAGTTTTTTGAATGTTGTTTTATTATGCATGTCGGTTGATAGTGCACGCCCGTAGCATCTTTGCCCACCTAATAAGTGGGCTTTTTTTGTATTAATTCAACAGTGGTTTTATGTGTGGCAATAGGGTTGGCGATTAATGGGCTGCCAAAGTGTCGATACAGAAATGGGTTGTCAGAGTCGTAGAGATAGTCCGATAGAAGCTTGATGGGTGTGTGTGCTTGGGAGGAATTTTTTATAGCACTTTCTAAAATTTTCTATTGAGCCAGACAGTGTGATTATTTATTATCGTCAGCGGTTCTTTTTTGAGGCCATGCCTTTTTAAATATAACTGTGAATAGGGTCAATAAATGAGTTTGCGCTTTGTCTTGGCTTTAGTGGGTATGGTATCTGCTTTTACGCTTGCTGCTTGTAGTGGTGATGTAAGTAAAAACGATACCAAAAAAATAAATGCTAGCAATGCTGGTGCTGAAAACAACCAAAAGGGGGTTGCTATTTTAAACGGCAAGGCAGAAGTCGCCATGCCTAAAGAATTTACAAAGATGCCCCAGTCCATTTTAGACGTTAAATACCCAGCAACGAGTAATAGACCTCAAGAAGCGTGGTTTGATGCTGAGGTAGACGGTAAAGTCTCGTTTGCTTTTAATTTGACCAATACATCGGCCAAAGAGGAGCAGTTGCCCATGCTGGCAGAAGCATTGCAAAATCAAATGAGCGCATATTCTCCAGTTGTAAAAGATGTAGAAGTGAATGGCAAGAAAATGATGCGCCTTGAAATGACTACACCTGCGGGCGATGATATTAATATTTTTAATGTCATGCAGATATCTAGTCTCGATGGAAAGCTATTAATATCAACGTTTAATGTGACCGAAGATATGAAGAAAAAATATGCCGAGATGGGCAAGCAAGTTCTTTCAACTTTGGCATATTAAATCATGGGGTTTTTGTAATATTTACTTCAAGGAGGTTCGTGCGGTAATAAGTTATTGTAGTGAAAAGTAGTGCGTGATCTTTGTTTCTCCTCCACGGCTTTGCGCGCATATTTATATGCGCGCTTTTTTTTAGCGATGTTTGAAAATAGATGAAAAGGATTTTTTGATATGTGGTATGCAATTGTTTCATTTTTAATATGTTTTTTTTCTGTTGTTTATCCTGTAACCACTCTTGGTTTTTATGCTAGCTTTGAAAGTTCTCATTTTGGAGTGTCGTTGCTTTTTTCCATAGTTGGCTTAATCTTGGCAGCCATTTCAATAGCAAAAAATAAACCATTGGGTTGGCTGGCTAAAATAGGGGTGGTCTATGCATCCTCTGCCTATACAATTGTTATTTATGTGTTGGCCTTTAGATTTTTTATTGCTAGCATGGATTCTCTGTAAGCGAACCGCCTTCAGCTTGGCGTAACGGAATGATATGTGGAACATAGTCTGTACTTTTTCGAAAATAATTTATGGAAATGTTTTTCACAACTGATTATATTGTGCCCTTAGTTTCTTGGTGTGGTGAAGACTTTTTGATATGCATCATATTGGAAGGCGTATTTTAGATTGTTTTTGCCGATCAGGAGTGTATTGTTTGCGTAATAGATGGAGTGTGTCGTGACAAATAAAGTTGTTGTAAGTCAAAACCAAGGTCGTGATTTGAGCTCATTCGGCTGGTTTGTTTTTGCACTAAAAAATATTACAAATTTTAACGGGCGAGCCAGGCGGAAAGAGTATTGGTATTATATGTTGTTTTTTAGTGTGGCATACATATTGATTTTTTTCGTTTCACAGGCGATTGCATTGTCTGTTCTAGGTTCACAGGAAATTGGTGGGGTTGTTACGCTTTTTATTTGCCTTCCTTTGTATTTTGCCTCATTCAGTGTTTATATTCGTAGACTTCACGATGTAGGTCGTAGTGGTTGGTGGGTGTGGGTGCCTATAGCCCCCCTTGTTTTTACTTTTTTTGATTCGGAAGCAGGAGCGAATCAGTATGGCCCAAGTCCGAAATATGATTTAGTTAATTAAGCTAAAGGAGGGTCTGAACAACCGACTGCACAAACAGAAATGCAATTTCTCGCAGGTGCTTCGGCAGTAGGCCCGCCGATTTCAGGCTGCCCGTCATCAGGATGACCGGTCTCTCCGGTCATTCACCCCTTAAGCCCCCAGCCAGCAAGGTCTTTCGCGCCAGCCAGATATTGACCAACCCAAACAATGTCATTGACCTCCTCCCGACTAACCGAGCGGTCTAAGCTGGAGATTTCCGGCTTAAAGATGAGTAAGTCGGAACTCGCTCGGGGTCTGGTCGCCCAGCGAACTGTGAGGCCTGAATTCGTTGTAATCCTGTCGCCAACGCTCGATTTTGTCACGTGCGTCATCCAGCGACAGAAACCAATGCACATTCAGGCACTCATCCCGCAGACTGCCATTAAACGACTCGATAAAAGCATTATCCGTCGGTTTTCCTGGCCGCGAGAAGTCCAGCGTGACACCTTGTTGGTATGCCCATTGATCCAGCGCCATCGATATAAACTCGCTGCCATTGTCGACCTGAATCCGTTGGGGTGTCCCGCGCAAGACTTGAACATGCCGCATCGTAGCCACCACGTCCGCGGCTTTCAGCGCGAAATCCACCGTGATCGCCAGGCTCTCCCGGCTAAAATTATCCACTACAGTTAAGGCCCAGATTTTCTGGCCGTTGAACAGCTGATCGGCGACGAAATCCATGCTCCAGCAGGCATTCAAACTGGAGACCGCCGGCCGGGCTTGCCGGTGCGCGGCCGCCACTCGCCGCTTGGGCCGTTTGCGCCGCAGGTTCAGACCTTCCTCGCAGTAGATCCGGTAGGTCTTCTTGTGATTGATCTGCCAGCTCTCACGTCGTAGCAGGACGTGGATGCGGCGCGCGCCATAACGAATACGCGTGGCGGCGATCTCGCGGATCCGCAGCCGCTCCGCGCGATCGTCTCGAGGATGAGGGCGATAAAAATAGCTAGCTTGCCGTAGTTGAATGACTGCGGTGGCGCGACGGATGCTGACGCGGTACGCGTCAATCAGGAAGTTGGCCAACTCGCGCTTGCGGGCCTGCCTCACAGCTTTTTTTGGATGACTTCCTGCAGCATCTGCTTGTCCAGGCTCAGGTCAGCGACCATGCGCTTGAGGCGGGCGTTCTCTTCTTCCAGTTGTTTCAGGCGGCGCAGCTCGCTGACACCCAGGCCGCCGTATTTCTTCTTCCAGTTGTAGAAGGTGGCTTCAGAGACACCCATCTTGCGGCAGACCTCGGCGACGGTGGTGCCGGATTCCGCCTGGCGCAATGCGAAGGCGATCTGTTCTTCGGTGAACTTCGATTTTTTCATGACAAACCTCCTGCCCGGATGGGCTTAAATTTGCCAGAAATCTCTACTTTTCGCCGCTACGTTTTTGCGGGAGGAGGTCACCGAACTAGACACTGCTGTGGCCAGTGCAAAGTCTTGGCGCTGCTGAGCATGTAATGTCCAGCTAGCCGTTGGCAGTAGTCCGGTCGTAGGTAGTGAATGGTGTGGCCTTTTGCGGGCAGTCCGCATCAAGCTTGGAAAACGATGCCCCTTCTTTTGGGGGCACCCTCACGCCTGATGGACGCATACTGAGCCAAAGGCGCAATTACAGATGGAAATCGCCCGCTGCCTCCGGCTGGTAGAGCACTTTTCTGATCTCGATCCGGCGAGTCCGATCAGACACTCGCCAGTCGATGGTGTCTCCCTCCTGATAGCCCAGGATGGCGGCGCCGATATCGGAACACACGGAATGCTTTCCAGCCTTGCTGTCAGCGTCTTCAGGGTAGGCCAAGGCAACTTCGATCTCCTCGTCGTCTAGCAGCAGCAAGGCCCTAGAGTTCATCGTGACGACATTACATGCCACCTGCTGCGGCTTGACGACAATGGCTCGCTCAAGCTCATGTTCGAGCTCAACAATGACCGGGCCTTGTTCGAGTACGATCAGGCTCTCGAGCCTGGCCTTGTCGATCTCAGTGATGTAGATCCCTGTGGAGTCGTCAACTGCGCCTTCGCGCAAGAGCTGGCGATAGCGTCCTGCCGTCATGGAAAATGACTTCAATGCCGGCGTTTCGCTCTCAAGCAGAAAGCCGTTGCGCTGAAAGGCTCTCAGCGAGCGCGCGTTGTCCGGGTGGATCTTGGCGATAAGCTTCTCGGCCCGCATGTCGAGGAAGGCCAGCTTCATGCCTTCGCGGATTGTGCTGGCGCCAAGGTTGCGGCCCCATTTGTTGCGGTCCCCGATGACCAGAACCATTTCGCAATTTGCGCCGCTCTTGATGAGACGGACAAAGCCTACTGGGGCGTCATGCCGGTCATTGGCCATGAAGAATCTGCCGTCCCGGTTGAATAGATGGGTCAGGATCGGTAATGGAGCCTGATCGATGGCTTGCCCGATGAAGCGTGAGGTATGACGCGAGTCGCTCAGGTAGCAGGTGACGGACTCGTCCTCCAACCAGTCCATGAGCTTCAGCGCGTGTGCCCGAGTAATTTCAGGGCACAGCGAAATGAAAGGCTTGTTCATCTTCACCACACTTGTCTGTAAAGAATGAAAGCCCTTCATGGCTATCGCCATGACGGTTCTTTCGGCAACTGGCTATTCTAAGACATAACACGGGTAATGCCGAATTGCCTGGGCGAATAGGATCTTCTTATCCGTTCCAGGTCGAGAGCGAAAGCCATATCGCATATCGGATGCTCGGCGTCGAAGCTTGCGGTTGCCGCCTGAGAAAGGTGTTGGGGATCGTTCAGCACATTATTGCTCATCGCCTCCTGAACGGAGGTGCCGTAGATACCAATTGCCGAGAAGAGGGTGGACATCGCCAAGTGCGCGTAGATAGCGGTGTATACGCTCCAACTGTTCTTCATGAGGGACGGCGGCGATCATGCGCTTATCGAAAACACGTAAGACCGGAAAGAATGAATCACCCCGGCTTCTCTAGACACTCTTGAGCCGTTGGAAATATTGCTTCTCAAACTCGACCGGTGATAGCCCATTTGCGGAACCATGCCGGCACTTCGGGTTGTAGAACATCTCAATGTAATCGAAGATGTCTCGTCGGGCGTCCTCCCTGTCGTGATAGGTTGTTCGCTTGATGCGTTCCCGCTTCATCAACTGGCAGAAACTCTCCGCCACTGCATTGTCGTGGCAGTTCCCACGCCGACTCATGCTGAGCACCAAGCGATGGGCCTTCAGAAAGTCCTGCCAGTCGTAACTACTGAACTGACTCCCCTGGTCGGAATGCACCAGTACCTCCTGCTTTGGCTGGCGTCGCCATACCGCCATCAACAAGGCATTCAGCACCAGCGCCCTATGCATCGACCAGCCAATAACCTGCCGCGAGAACAGGTCGAACACCACCGCCAAGTACAGCCACCCTTCATGCGTACGGATATACGTGATGTCGGTCACCCAGGCTTTATTCGGCGCATCCACGGTGAACTGGCGCTGCAGATGGTTCGGCACTGCCACCGCCGGACGGCCACTGTAATGTCCAGAGCGTCGGTGGTAGCCCGTCTGCGAACGCAAGCCCTCCTGCTTCATTAGCCGTGCCTCACGATGTTTGCCGCAGTGCTTTCCTTGAGCCTGCAGGTCGTCATACACCTTGTGGTAGCCATAGACACCGCCACTTCTAGCCAGGCTTGTTTGATTTGCCCCAGCAAACGCTGGTCTTCGCGGGCGCGGAGTGAATGCGGAGACGCTCTCCAGGCGTAGTAGCCACTGGGATGCACAGACATGACACGACACAGTCGTCGGATCGGAAACTGCTGCTCGTAGGCCCGGATGAAGGCATACCTTACCCGGACTCCTTGGCAAAGTATGCGGCGGCCTTTTTTAGGATGTCGCGCTGCTGACCCGTTTCAGCTCTGCCTTAAGACGACGGATTTCGGCTTGCTGGTCCGCTGATTCGGCCGACGTGGCACGCTTGGGGTCGTAGCGTTTCAGCCATCGATACAGGCTGTGGGCAGATGCGCCGAGACGGTTGGCAACTTCAGCAACGGGCTAGCCGCGCTCAGTGACCTGTTTGACGGCTTCGATCTTGAACTCTTCGGGGAAACGCTGCCTGCTCATGACACCTCCTTGTAGGGCCTAGTGTGAGGCTCACGAGCTATCTAGGAAAGCGGGGGCGATTCACCCGGGCTGTGCTTTGCGGCCACAACTCTCGTGGCTCAGGCTACTAACATGCAGGCTGCCAGTAGCTGATTGCTGCATATCTTTTATGCCACTAGTCTAGTGTGCGATCTAACCGATTTTGAGGGGCGAGTGTGTTGATCTTCTTGGATACTGAGTTCACGGACTTCATCGACTGCGAATTGATCAGTATTGGCATGGTTAGTGAGGATGGCCTGCATGTTCTCTATCTAGAAGTGCAGGACTTTGACCGCTTGAAGTGCAAAGCCTTTGTGCAAGCTGCTGTGTGGTCTCAGCTTGGCAAGGTAGATGGTGCGAGCATAAGCAAGACTGCTCTAGCCGGCAGGTTGCGCCAATGGTTCGATTCGCTGCCGCATGACGTGGTGTTGGCCTGTGACTCTCAGCATGACCGGGATCTGCTGGCTGATGTGCTTGATGGTACTTGGCCAGCAAATGTATCCGGCTGGCTTGATCTGAGGGAATACCAAGCCAACCCCGCATTTGATCGTGCCGCGGCTGCATACCATACAACGACGGGTCTGCCGTGGCATCACGCCTTGTACGACGCTTATGCACACCGGGCGGGCTGGCTTGCGGTATCGAATGCTGGCTAGGGGGGGGCTCACTTCTTCAGGGATGGGGTGGCCTTGTGGGATGATAATGATTCTTCATTTTCTATGAGCAGTTGTACTTGCTCTTCAATTTCCTTCAGCAGAGTAGATACGCTTGCATGCTTACCTGACCGAACATACGCGAAGGTGAGTAATGCCAGTGGGTGCATATCGATCGCCGAGGCTATCTCGTCTAACTTCTCAATTGTTGGGTTTTTCAAACCTCGCTCGAGCGCGCTGACGTAGGTCCGGCTTGAGACTGTGTCGAGGGCTTCCTGCGAAACTCCCTTAGCGCGCCGTGCAGTGCGCAGTGCGTGTGCCAATCCGTCACGTAGAGACATGGGTTTTGTGATCTGTTCAAAACCCAGTATCTCGCCATGATGAACACTATAGGGCTACAATCTATAGTGTTCATTTTTGCTGGTGACTTATGTTTCTGACGAAGGAAGGTTGGCGTACAAACAACCCTGTAGTGCAAGCCATAGCACATCCCGATACGGCATGGGATGCGGTTTTTTTTGGACTGACCCAAGCCACTTTTGTGGTCAGAGTGAGCCAAAACGACACAGCTGGGGGCATTGATGCGAATTGGTTGCTGGTGGCACGACCAGAAGTGCTAGTGCAGCTGATGGCATCAGCTCAAGTAGAGGTCGAAGATGTCATGGTTATGCTCCCGCCACAGGAGTCTAGTACTGGTCAGTGGATCTGTGAGCGGCTGATGTCGATAGTAGAGAAAACTGATCAGCGCGGAGTATTCCAGGAGTATTCGACCGAACACCGCACATTGAGTACCCGGTCGATTCACGGTGTCGCAGAGATAACATGCTCCTATCGTTGGAAAGAGCATGGCCAGTGGGCCCTAGCACAATAACTAAAGTTTTGCGACTGGTCCCGGCTGTCGAGACGGAGCAGCTTTGGTGGTATATACCAAGTAGATTGTTCAGAAAACATGCATGACGAGAGATCGATTGTTCAGCAGCTTATGTCAACCGCGCCACGAGGACGCCCCTTGGATACGGCTCTGCTCGCTGACCTTGGCATTAATGTCGACATATCCTCATCCCTTGCGGATAAAGGGTGGCTGACTGAGTTGCAGCCGCGGGTCTATTTGATGCGTGGCGATAGCCCGTCACTTGATGGAACGATTTGCTATTTGGCGACCCTTGTCGATGGATTGCACGTTGCAGAGAGAACGGCACTTTATTGGCGAGGGGTTCGGCACAATGTTTATTTCAGAGAACCAATATTTCTGTGGGGGATTGGGACACTGGAAATCCCAAGCTGGGCTACGCGTTTATTTCCAATCACCTACAGAAATGAAATTATTTTTGATGATCAGCTAGAGTATTCAACTTGTCTTGGTAGTGCTCCTGGTCGGCACCCTGAAGTTCTCGTATCGAGTACTGAAAGAGCTGTTTTCGAACTGGTGTCTACGTGTCAAAAGCCAGATCTACATGAAGGCGTCAGAAATTTACTCGTGCTTCTTCGTAACATCCGGCTCTCAATTCTGCAGGATTTAGCGGGCCACTGTGTCCACCGTGATACTGTTCTGCTCTTGAAGGAACTCGCATATCAGGAGGGCTTGCCTTGGGCATCAAAGCTTAGTGGGTAGGGCAATGCTGCTTGTCGTCACTACTGTTGAGGAAGTGCCAGTGTAAATTGGAATCAGCCTCAGTTGCTTTTATCTTTCTTATGCTTACGCGGATAGTTCTTCAAAAGCGGGTCCGTCTGTTGACGAGATGGGGGAATGAGAGGCTGTTCCAATTGCTCTTGAGTAACGCCATAACGAATAGCGTTGCCTAGATAACGCAATAGTAGCTCATCGTATTCATGTAACCTGGCTTTTAGCTCCTCGTTTTCACTCTCCAATTGCTCCAGCTTCTGCTCAAGCACAATGTGTTCTGGTAGGCGCTGTGGAGGTTGTTTCCCGGTTTTGAGTTGATAACGAAAGGCCGCGACCTTATTTTCGTAAGCCTGCTTAATCTGTGGATGTGACTGAAGAGTTTGCCGGCTCCATTGATGATGTAATTCCTGCGCGACTAGGGTGACAATTCTTTCCCATGTTGGTGGCGCTGAATTTGCCCACTCTTTAATCAGGGCTGCAATATGCAGAATTTGTCGTTCGGTCAAGTGTCGTCGCTGGTTAGGTTTGCGAGGTGGCATTTTTATTCCGTTTCTGCTGAAATAAAATGTTTTGAATCGCCTAAATGAATTAGCGTACCGTCCGGTATGTTTTGATCGTTGTGCAAGGTAATAATTGTGTCCAGTCGGCTAAGTGCAATTTTTTGATGCTCAAGCCAATTATTTACTCCGTAGGCCTGTTCTTCATCTGCAGACTCCGCCAGATTCAGCAGTACTTCTGTATCCTGTTTCAGGGCAAGGGCACGAATCTTCTGATCTTCATTTCCTTTGTCAACTAAGTGTTCATCACATGTCATGCAAGACCGATGCTTCGGGCAGGGGAAGGCTGACCAATCGTGTAGGCAAATCCCTAGATCGGTTACGTGTGCTGTAGTTGTCAATGAGCTGATAAATTCGTCACGTCTTACCGGGTCTTTAATGCGAATGGTGGTGTCCTGCATTAATCCTTTTATTTCAATATTTTGTAGTTTTTTATGAATACTGGCTGCGAGTTGTACCCCGGTCATGTGGTTGTAGGCTGAATTTTGCCTGACATCCTTGCGGCCCATCCAGCGTGCGATTTCTAGCTGAGAGAGCCCCCCCTCGTTAGCCAAGGTATTCAGCCAGTGGCGGAACTGGTGTGAGGTGATTGTGAGCAGTTCGCCATTTTTTGCGTAATAACCTAGTCGGTCAAAAATTGATAACCCCATACTGCGACCCACGATGTAGTCACTTATCTGCCCATCAGTCAGCAATGTTGCCGTACCATTCAATGTTCCTCTTTGTGATCCCAGGAAATTAATGCCCACCACAAATAGACACTCAGACAGACCATAGTGCCCTTGTCCTTGCGGGAAAATGTCTTGCTGCTCGGACTGCAAGGCGAGATAAAATTCCAAGTCGCTTTTAACGATAGCTTGAGTTGAACGCTTTTTTCCATGCTTTTTAGCTAATGGTAGATTTGCTGCTTTGACAAACTGTTTGGCTGATCTGTAGTTCGCGAGGCCAACGATTTGTGCAACTTCATCCATACTAAACAGAGAGTCTGGAGGCATAGAATGCCATGGTTCAGGTAGCAAAGTTCTATTCGGATTTCTCGCGATAAACTGCGCGATGGCCCAAAATGGTTCGGTAATGCGTTGAATGTCATTAATTGCCCGCTTGGCCACCTCCACCATGACGGTTGGCAGCCATTTGGTTTGCGTCTCGGTGTGCCCCCCTTTTTCTGGGATGTAGCGTATCCCACAACGCACTGCGGGTTTTCCGTTCTGGTCAAGCAGCGGGACGTTATTCGTATCTTTCAGCTGTTCTTCCCGCCAGCATTCACGTGGTATGGTCAATAATTCGTTGATGCGAAATCCTCCACAGACAAGCAGATCGATTGTTCGTTGACGCAACAGATCACGATCTTCCAAATCCTTTCTATTGGAGATGTCCGCCAGGGAATTCATTACTTCTTCCGATGGCAGTTTGCTGTTGCGGTGTTCGTTAAATTCCTTACCCACTCGAGCTCCGATGGCGCCACTAGCGTCGCTATTGCGTGGCACCGGATTTTTCCAATCAATCCGTATTGGTACCAGGCGATGCTTGTCTAGTAGCTTGGCTATTTCCGCAAGTTTAATGCCAATGCGATAAGCTGAGGAATGCTGCTCTGACTGCAGGCAACGGTTGATGGCGCTATCAAAGTCCGCGGGAACCAATGCCGTCGGTGTATTCCCTCTATCCTTTAGTGCCTCGAACAGGTAGCGCTGGGCACGTATTGCGACCATATGATCCATTGTCGCTAGTCCTTTTTTTGCATGGCTCTCTCGATAGCAAATAAAGGATTTCACGAATGAAGAAAAAGGCTCTGGAAATGGTTCCGCATTTTTTGTTGTAGTCTTTGTGGCGAAATTAGCATTGAACCAAATCCGTTCAATCTTGCGACCACTACTGGCTCGTGATTTTTTGGGTACTTCCCAGTACAAGCCATCCCAAGGGATTGGGCCAAAAGGAGTGTTGGAGCGGGAATTATCGATAAATTTTATCAAATTGAGCTCGGCAGCCTTATGCGCTGCGGTTTGAAATTTCATCGATCATCCTCCATTTTGCGGGGCATTTGGCATTGCAGAACGACCTGAGCGACAGCGCGAATGGTGGTGTCATGCATTTGGGTCATTTTTGGATCGGCTCCACGTGAAAGATGCGCATCTCGATCAGCAATAAGCCAATCCAATACTGCTTCGTGTGGTGCATCGAGCCAAGCTTGAAATTTGAAACACGTATAGCAAGCGATGGGTGCCGATAAGCCACAGAAACCAAAACTGCCGCAGTTGCCGATGCTTTTCAGTTGAAGACCATCGCGGTCCAAGAATTTGATACGACTTGCTGGGTCATTGCCGCGGGATGCTTCGCTTGCAGAGGAGATCAGCATACCCATGAATGCTTGCGCCACTGGGGCTAGTCTTAGCGCCAAGGCCTTGTCGAGGCGCACGACAACATCCGAACGCGTATTGAAATACACCATCACTTGCTGGAGGTCGGTGTGATCCAGTGCCCCGGCCAGTTCCATAGGGGAGGCCCCTTCCTGTACCAGTCGGGTTGCGAAGGTATAGCGCAAGCGGCGAGGGGTCAGGTGGAGTGGTCCTCCAGCTGCCGATTTGAGATCAAGAGTGGTTACGATAAGGTAGAGTGCATTATTGAACCATTGGTTATCTCTGCGATATGCATCGGATTCGAAGTCAGTGCCCAGAAGAGCCTCTTTAGGGGCTTCACGTCGGAATAGCGGGCGGGCAAAGCGAATTGGATTGTGCTCTAGCAAAGCCAATCGTCTAGCACGGGTATTTTGCTCGATCAATTGCTCCAGTAACTGACCGATTTCCGGTACTAGCGAGCGGGTTTTGAAACCACTGCGCTCATTGACGTGGCCTTTCTTGATTCGTGGCAGGCGGAGCTCATAAATAAAGCTACCGTCAGCCTGCTTGGTTGTGAGCAAGTCCTCCTCGTTCAGGAGGATGAGATTTTTGGGATTTGTACCAAAAGCAAGAAACAGCCATGCTGCCGCAAGCAGCTCAATACCCAGTGTGGCGGTTTCACCAGCACGGTGCAGGTGTGCTATCAGAGCTTCTATTTCAACCTGACGCAGTGGGCCCTCATCGGGATCGTCGCGTAATACTGCCGCACCTTTCAGGTTGCCACCAATGGTGCGGTTCTCCAGTTCCGCTGCGACTTCTTCGTCGAATCCTTCGCATTGGGCATCGGTGCACCACAGATACCAACGACGGTATGCGTCTAGGTAATTAGAAACTGTTCCTAAAGAAACGGTTTCTCTCAAGTTCTTGTGCAGAGCTTCAAATAATGTAATGTCGTATTTCGTGGGGTCATTAAGATTGGTGGCTGTATTACTTGCGGAAATGAAACATGCCTTTAGCCAATTGAATTGTCCAAAAACATAGCGTGGGTTGCTTCGGCGAATGAAATTTCGGAAGTACGCCTCCGTGGATATTAATATGGGGCCTTGCTGTAACGGCATTAGATCCCAGTTCAACACTTCCGTCGCACTCAACCGCCATTGTGTACCCGAGGTATCTATGCTTGCACCTGAAAGGGCAATGACCGCCGTCTGGTCATCGGCTTCCGATGAGGTATCGGTGAAATTGAATGTAGATTGCATGGAGTGATTCATTTCTTCCAACCCTTCTGCTGCATTCGCAATAGTTTCTTGTTGGCGGCATTCCGAATGGCGCGTCTGGCATAGCGGAGTGGCATCGTTGAAGTGGGGCTCCAACCCATCGCATATTTTTGATCGCGCAGACTTATTTCCGGATCACTACCTTCTTCCTCATTCAATTCGACCCAGCGATCGTTCCAGTCATGACGCAAAAGGTGATGGCACAGACCGGCCAGGATCGGATAATGGCGACGTAGCTTTTCAACAACTTTACGGAAGCCCCGACTACCTAGCGGCTCGCCGCGATAATTGACAAAGAGGTATGGATGCTTGGCTGCCGCGGGAAACTGCTGTCGATTTGCCCGGTGGCGCGTGATCCATTCATCAAGCAAATCACGCAGCTTGGCATCAAGGAGTAGCAGGCGTCCGAAGGTCTTGGTTGCAGGTGCCGAGGTGCGGGGCTCTTCCGGATCATCGTGGCGACGATGAATGGTGAGCGATGCTGGCTCGACACTGAAGTCCACATCCCTTGTCTTGAGCCCGAGTACTTCACCGCCACGTGGGCCAAGCTCAAACTCGAGCTGCAACATGACGTAATTACGGAATTGGAGCTGCGGCCTGAATGGGTTGTCACAACATCCCGGCTCGATGACCCGTAAGAACAGTGCACGTTGCTCTGGCGTGAAGCCTAGGCGCTCTCCAGGGACGACTGAAGCATCTCGCCGTCCAGGTGCCGGTGCGACGGTGCGTGCGCGCTGGAGAAAGCTCTGCAGGGCTCCCATTGCGGCATCCCGGCGTGAGTCGTCAACGATCCGCGAAATGATGGGTTCGGATACCCAGCGAATGTAATCGGTAGCCACCCGAAATCGTAGCGCTGCATAGCCAGGGCCGACTACGCGTTGTGTCCCAATCTTCTGCGTCCGGCGACAGTAATCGGATAGTGCTACCAACTCCTCCAGGCTTAGGAACTGACGTTTGGCTGCCCGTTCGTCGAGCTGGATACCATGCTTAGCAAAGAAAGTGTAAGCAAGGGCTAAGGCGGAGAGCCGTTGGCGGATGCTGCTGGCTTTCAGGCCCTTTGGCCGGAACTGGGTCAGGACAAAACGGGTTGCGAGGGGAACCGGTAGTCCGAGGGGGCTACCGGACACGAGCAGGGGGATGTGTTCACCGGACTGCATCCGCACTTCTCGAATGAAAAACGTGGTCACCGCACTTCTCCTGACTCATCAGATGACAGGACTTTACGACAGCAGCACGGTTCCGGTGATATGAATTATGGGCGTAAAGAATAAAGACCGGAAAAACCAAGTGCAATCTACTGATTACACAGAGTATTTCCAGTCTAATTTAACAATCTAACATGTGGTTCCGGTTAGAACGGAATGTCGTCGTCCATATCGTCAAGCTGTTTGGGCGCCGGGCGCGGCTCTTGGCGACGGGGCGCGGCCGGCGCCTCCTGGCGCGGGGCCGGGGCGTTGTAGCCGTAGCCGTCGTCCATGCCGCCGCCGCTCATGCCGCCGCCGGAGCCGCCCATCTCATTGCGGCCGCCTTGCAGGCTCAGCTCGTTGACGCGCACGTCCGGGGACAAGCGCTTGTTGCCCTCCTTGTCCTGCCATTCGCGCAGGGTCAGTTGGCCGTAAACGGTTACCTGCTGGCCTTTGGCCAGGTAATTCTTCAGCGATTCACCGCGCTTGCCCCATACCTGGCAGCTGAACCAGTTGGTGCTCTTGCGCTCGCCAAAGCCGATGTCGCTGGCTACGCGGAACGACAGTACCGGCTCACCGCTGGGGGTGTAGCGCAGTTCGGCGTCGGCGGCCAGACGGCCGTCAAAGGTGATGCTGTTCATCGATGTCTCCGAATAAAAATCTAAATATTTGGCCTGTCGCTGCGGCTCAGAAGGTGGCTCCGATCAGGCGCTGCACCGTCGCTTCATCCCACTGTTGCTGCGATACCTTCAGATAGGCCACGCGGTCTTCCAACACGACCACGGCTTCATGCACGCCGGCCACGCCGGCCAATTGGCGGGACAGGTCGCCGGCGTCGCCCCGCCAGTCCTCGCCGATGTGAAACATCACCGAGCGCACCGGTTTGGGCGGCCGCATGGCCAGCGACCACAGCAGCCAGGTCAGCATCAGCAGGCTGGTGAAGCCGAACACGCCGGCCGGGCCGAAGCGGGTATACAGCCAGCCGCCGGCCGCCGCGCCCAGGAACAGGCCAAGGGATTGGGCGGTATTATACACGCCAATCGCGGTTCCCTTGGCATCGGCCGGAGCGATCTTGGAAATCAATGAGGGCAGCGTGGCTTCCAGGATATTGAAGGCGATGAAATACAAGCCCAGCCAGATCACGATCTGCCAGAAGCTGTCCAGCGCCATCGCCATGCCCATCTGGGCGGCGGTCATCAGCGCGATGGCGCCGACGAAGACTTGCTTGAGTCTGGCTTTTTTCTCGCCGTAGATAATGGCCGGCACCATCAGCAGGAAGCCGATTACCGTCACCGGCAGATACACCTGCCAGTGTTGGGTCTTGTCCAGGTGGGCGGTCTTGATCAGCGCGAAGGGAATGGTGACGAACATCGCCATCTGCGCCGCGTGCAGCGCGAAGATACCGTAATTCAGTTGCAGCAGTTGCGGGTCTTTCAAGACCGCGGGCAGCCGCTTGGCGTTGGCTTCGGTGTCAGAGTGAAAGCGGGAGCTGACCGGGTCCGGAATGATCAGCCAGACGCCGATCAACGCCGCCAGCGACAGCGCGCCGGTGAGCGCGAAAATGCCGTTGACGCCGATGTACTTGGCCAGCAGAGGCCCCAGCACCAGGCTGGCGGCGAAGGTGGTGCCGATGGACATGCCTATCATCGCCATCGCCTTGGTACGATTTTCCTCGCGGGTCAGGTCCGCCAGCAGCGCGGTGATGGCGGCGGAAATGGCGCCGGCGCCCTGAATAATCCGGCCCACGGTCAGGGTGGCGATGTCGTGCGCGCCGGCGGCGACGAAGCTGCCCAGCGCAAACAGCAGCAAGCCGCCGTAAATCACTCTTTTGCGGCCTATCTTGTCGGACAGCATGCCCAGCGGCAGTTGCAGCAGGGCCTGGGTCAGGCCGTAACTGCCCAGCGCGATGCCGATCAGCGTGTGGTTGTCCGCGCCTTCCAGGGTTTGGGCGTACAGGGCGAATACCGGCAGGATCAGGAACATGCCCAGCATGCGCAGGGCGTAGATGCCGGCGAGGCCAAGGCTGGCCCGGAGTTCTGTTGCGTTCATTCTTGTGTGCGTCGTTTGTGTTGCTGGCGGGCTGCGGCCTGAGGGCCGCGCCCCATGGTTCTAGTAACGGTCCGGCGCCGTTCCGGATGACGCCGCGCGTTAAAGATCTGGTGGAGTCAGACTTGCCAAGTCAGGTATATTAACAGGTTCCCTGACCGACGGTGAGTTACGCTCCAATATGGACAGCATTCGCATTCGCGGCGCACGCACGCACAATCTGAAGAACATCAACCTGGATTTGCCCCGCCACCAATTGATCGTGATTACCGGCCTGTCCGGCTCCGGCAAATCCTCGCTGGCCTTCGACACCCTGTACGCGGAAGGTCAGCGCCGCTACGTGGAAAGCCTGTCCGCCTATGCGCGCCAGTTCCTGCAATTGATGGAAAAACCGGACGTGGACCTGATTGAAGGCCTGTCTCCGGCGATCTCCATCGAACAGAAAGCCACCAGCCACAATCCGCGCTCCACCGTCGGCACCGTCACCGAAATCCACGACTACCTGCGGCTACTGTACGCCCGGGTGGGCGAGCCGCACTGCCCGGAGCACGGCGTGCCCTTGTCCTCGCAAACCGTCAGTCAGATGGTGGATCACGTGCTGGCGCTGCCGGAGGAGAGCCGGGTGATGATCCTGGCCCCGGTCATCGTCGGCCGCAAGGGGGAGAATCTTGACCTGTTCGAAGACCTGCGCGCCCAGGGCTTTGTGCGGGTGCGCGTGGACGGCGAAGTGTTTGAAATCGACGCCGTGCCCAAGCTGGACAAGAACAAGAAGCACACCATCGAAGTGGTGATAGACCGCCTGAAGGTGCGCGAAGACATGAAACAGCGGCTGGCGGAAAGCTTCGAAACCGCGCTGCGCCACGCCGAAGGCCGCGCCATCGCCGTGGAAATGGATAAGGGCGAAGAGCACTGGTTCTCCGCCAAGTTCGCCTGCCCGGTGTGTTCCTACAGCCTGCCGGAACTGGAGCCTCGGCTGTTCTCCTTCAACAACCCGATGGGCGCCTGCCCCAAGTGCGACGGCCTGGGCGAAATCACTTTCTTCGATCCGCGCCGCGTGGTGGCGCATCCGGAATTGAGCCTGGCCGCCGGCGCGATCAAGGGCTGGGACAAACGCAACCAGTTCTATTTTCAGATGCTGATGTCGCTGGGCGAGCATTACGGCTTCTCCGTGGCCGAGCTCGCCTTTGAAGACCTGCCGGAAAAAGTGCGCAATGTGGTGCTGCACGGCTCCGGCCGCGACAGCATCGAATTCAGCTATATGTCGGAGAAGGGCACCAAGTTCAGCCGTGCGCACCCCTTTGAAGGCATCATCCCCAACCTGGAGCGTCGCTACCGCGAAACCGATTCCGCGGCCGTGCGCGAAGAACTGGCCAAGTACCAGAACAACCAGCCTTGCCCGCATTGCCAGGGCTCGCGGCTGCGCCTGGAGGCGCGCCACGTCTTTGTCGGCGAAAAAACCCTGTACGAGATCAACCAGATGCCCTTGAAGGAGACCGCGCTCTTCTTCGCCCAACTGGCGTTCAGTGGTCAGAAGCAGGCGGTGGCGGAAAAAATCGTCAAGGAAATCAGCGAGCGGGTGTCCTTCCTCAATAATGTGGGCCTGGATTACCTCAACCTGTCCCGCTCCGCGGACACCCTGTCCGGCGGCGAGGCGCAGCGCATTCGTCTGGCCAGCCAGATCGGCTCCGGCCTCACCGGCGTGATGTACGTGCTGGACGAGCCGTCCATCGGCCTGCATCAGCGGGACAACGACCGCCTGCTGGCCACCTTGATGCGGCTGCGGGATCTGGGCAACAGCGTAATCGTGGTGGAGCACGACGAAGACGCCATCCGCGCCGCGGACTATCTGGTGGATATGGGGCCGGGCGCAGGCGAGCACGGCGGCGAAGTGCTGGTGGCCGGCACCCCGGCCGAAGTGGCCGCTTGCGGCCATTCCATCACCGGCGACTACCTGTCCGGCCGCCGCCGCATCGCGCTGGGCGGAGAGCGCCGCGAGGTGGACCCGGAGCGCATGCTGCGTCTGATCGGCGCCAGCGGCAACAACCTCAAGAACGTCACCCTGGAACTGCCGCTGGGCATGCTTGTGTGCATTACCGGCGTGTCCGGCTCCGGCAAATCCACGCTGATCAACGACACCTTGTACAAGATCACCGCGCGGGAACTGAACGGCGCCAGCGAAGAGCCCGCGGCCTATCAGGACATCCAGGGCCTGAAGCAGCTGGACAAGGTGATCAATGTCGACCAAAGCCCGATCGGCCGCACCCCGCGTTCCAACCCGGCCACCTACACCGGCTTGTTCACTCCCATCCGCGAGCTGTTCGCCGGCGTGCCGCTGTCGCGCGAGCGCGGCTACGGCCCGGGCCGCTTCTCCTTCAACGTCAAGGGCGGCCGCTGCGAAGCCTGCCAGGGCGACGGCATGATCAAGGTGGAAATGCACTTTCTGCCCGATGTCTACGTGCCCTGCGACGTTTGCCACGGCAAGCGCTACAACCGCGAAACCCTGGAAGTGCAATACAAGGGTAAGAACATCCACGAAGTGCTGGAAATGACGGTGGAGCAGGCGCTGGGGTTCTTCAGCGTGGTGCCCACCGTGGCGCGCAAGCTGCGCACTCTGATGGAAGTGGGCCTGGGCTACATCCGGCTGGGCCAGAGCGCCACCACCCTGTCCGGCGGCGAGGCCCAGCGCGTCAAGCTGGGGCTGGAATTGTCCAAGCGCGACACCGGGCGCACCTTGTACATTCTGGACGAACCCACCACCGGTCTGCATTTCCATGACATCGATCTGCTGTTGCAAGTACTGCACCGCCTGCGTGAAAGCGGCAACACCGTGGTGGTGATCGAGCACAATCTGGACGTGGTCAAAACCGCGGACTGGCTAATCGACCTAGGGCCGGAAGGCGGCGCCGGCGGCGGCCAGATCATCGCCACCGGCACGCCGGAACAAGTGGCGGCCAATCCGGTCAGCCATACCGGGCGCTATTTGCAGCCCTTGTTGCAGCGCGAGCAAGCCTGATGGCAATCAAGTACAATGCGCGGATAGACTGCTTGCTGTTATAAAGAAATACCGGCGGCGGCAAGGGGCGAACAGCGTCGCCGCTCAGCTGGACTGCGCGTCGCCCAAGGGCCATCGCATCAAAAACAATATGAGGAAGTCATGCTGACTTTAGGCAAGATCGATCACATCCACATTCGTGTGACTGACGTGCCCAAGGCCCTGAAATGGTATCAGCGCGTGCTGGCCATGGCCCCGGACCCGCGCTACAAACACATGCGCGAAGGCCCGCACGGAGCGGTCATGCTGGCCAACGCCAACGGGGCGGTGCGTCTGGCGGTGAGCGAAGACAAGAGCGGGGCGGCCAACCATCAGGGCGACATCGCCTTTGTGGTGAGCGGCCAGGATTTTCTGGAGTGGATAGACCAGCTGGCCGGCGAACGCGTCACCAATCGCGACGGTCAGACCATTGCTCGGGACTCCGTGCGCGACCATCGCTTTTTCTGCTCGCTGTCCTTCGTCGACCCCTTCGGCAATCCGTTCGAGATTGTCAGCTACGATCACACTTGGCTGGTGGGCAAGCTCAAGCTGAACGAACAGCTGGAGTGAAAACCGCTGATCGCCACTAAAACCGCCGGCCTCGCGCCGGCGGTTTTTTATGCGCTCAAGACAATGCGCCTTCCTGGCGCAGCACCTGTTCCAGCGCGGCGAAGCAGGCGGGGTCGATGGCGCTGCCCAGGTGCCGGCGCATGATGTCCAGGGTTTGCGGCGCCGGGGTGGCCGGGTGGTAGGGGCGTTCCGCGTTGATGGCGTCGAAGATGTCCGCGGCGGTGATGATGCGGGTTTCCAGCGCGATGGCGTCGCCGGACAGGCCGCGCGGGTAGCCGCCGCCGTCCGGGCGTTCGTGGTGGGCGCCGGCCACCCAGGCCAGTTCGGCGAAGTGTTCGATGCGGCCCAGGATGGCCTCGGTGTAGCCGGCGTGGCGTTTCACCGCCTCCCATTCGTCCGCCTCCAGCTTGCCGGGCTTGTCCAGTATGGTGTTGCTGACGCCCAGCTTGCCCACGTCGTGCAAGAGCGCGCCGCGTTTCAGCCAGCGCCGCCGTTCCAGGCCCAGCTCCAGCTCCGCGGCGATCTGGTCGGCGTAATGGCCCACCCGCTGGCTGTGGCCGGCGGTGAAGGGACTCTTGGAGTCCACTACCAGGCCGAAGCCCTCGGCGATTTCATCCAGATAATCCTCGTCCAGCGGCACCGCGCATTGGGCCGGCTCCAGCCTCAGCACCGCCTGATCGATGTCGTCGGCCTCCAACTGCCGCCAGAAATCCGGCCTGGCGCTCACCCTACGGAAGGCGGCCACCAGTTCTGGGTCGAACCAGCCGCCGGCGCGGCGCAGCGCCTGCTCCAGCGCCGCCTGGCGGCCGTGGGTGATGTGGAACACGTCGATCACCTGGGCCAGCAGCGCGATGCGCGAATTCAGCGGAATGGCGTCGCCGCGCAGCCCCAGCGGCCGGCCGGAGCCGTCCCAGTGTTCGTCCAGCGATTGGATGCCTCGCGCCACGCTTTCATTGAAGCGCAACTGGCGGGCGATGTCGGCGCCGCGGTGGCAGCGGGTGTTGATCAACTCGTCCGCCATCGCCCGGCCGTGGCGCAGTACCTTGAGGATGGACACCGCGCGCCGCGCCCAGCCCGCGCTGTGGGTGCCGGTGTTCTTGAACACGAAGCCCAGCAGCTGCGGCAGGCCGGCGCCCACTTGCTTGAAATCTTGTTTGAAGCTGCGGTCGTCGGTTTGGTACAGCTCGCAGATGCGCGCCGCGTTGCTGCTGCAGCCTAGGTCTTTGAGCAGGATGGCGTAGTACAGATCCCATAGCCGCTGCGGCGGCAAGCCGATGCATTGGCCGATATGCATCCCTATCCAGCAACTGCGGATGCCGTGGCCCTCCGGCTGGCCTTCGGTGATGTCCAGCGCGTAGCTCAGCGAGCTGATCAGTTCGGACAGCTTCAGGGTGGCGGCCATGAGCGCTCCATGGGGTTGAGGCGGGCGGGATGTGGGCGGCGGAGCCGCTCGCAGATAATCTGGAGCAAGGCGCGTTGACGCAGGTGGTTCATTGAGTATGACAAGCCGGCGCAACGCAGCCTCTTTGTGAGCGGCGCTACCTTATTTATCCTTGGCGAAGCCTGCTTTTTCAATCTCGCCGCGCGGGCGAGGGGGCGCGGCTCAGCCGCGCGATGGCGTCCACCAGCCGCGCTTCGATGTCCTGATCCAGCGGCAGACGTTCGCTGGCCAGTTCCGCCAGCCGCGGGTGGGCGCCCACCTGCACCGAGTGACCGGCCTCCAGAAACATGCTGACGTCGTTGCTGTCGTTGCCGAAGCAGATCAGCTCATCGGCGTCGATGCCGCATTGGCGCAGCGCGGCCATCTTGCTGACGCCGGCGGCGGTGATGTCGAAGATCTGTTCGTCGGAATGGTGGTGTAGTTCCACGCCGGAGTGGGCGTCCAGCTCCCGGCGCAGGCCGGGGACATCGGCGCAGGCGGTGATCAGCAGCTTGGCCGGCTGGCGGATGTCTTCCGCGCCGACATGGCTGGCCAGCTTGCCTGGGTCCACTTTGGCCAGGAAGGGATGGCCGGCGTCGCCGCTGTAATGGTAGTCCCAGTACAGGTCCACCAGATAGGACGCGGCAAAGCGTTGCGCCAGTTGGGTGATGTCAGCGAACACCGGGTCCGGGATAGGGGTCAGACCGCGCAGCTCGCCTTGCTGATGGCTCATTGCGCCGTTGGCGCCGATGATCAGTGTGTCGTGGAAGCGGGCATCCAGCAGCGGGAGGATGTCGCGGTAGGGGCGGGCGGAGGCGAAGCCCAGCTGGTGGCCGCGTTGGCGCAGGCCGTCCAGCGCGTCCTGAATGATCGGACTGATGGTTCTACCGTTGAAGCAAATGGTGCCGTCGATATCGAAGATGAAGTGCATGGGGTCTCGCTGCGGGAAGGTGGCGGCGGCTGGTTTTTAGCGCCATTTTATGGTTTTTGCATTCTAACTGTCTTGCCAACTCGGGTGAAGCCGCCGCGCTGAATGGAATGCCTGTGGACTTGTCAGCAAGCGGTATCGCCCACATTTTCCTTAGAACCTGTTCAAAGTCTGCTGCGCTTCAGCGATACGGCGTTAAAAACAAGCTCAAAATGCTCATGTACCACGTGTACATTACGCTTTTTCGCTCGTTTTCGCCTTGTCTCGCCCTTGCTCACGAGACTTTGAACAGGCTCTTATATGACCGTTCAACCTGGAGAGTGCCGCGCATGAGCCAAAATGTTTGTCTGGAGCCGTTGACCGCCGCCGATTTTTCCATCCTGGCCGAGTTGGCGGGGGAGATCTGGCATCAGCACTTCATCAGCATGATCAGCCGCGAGCAGATCGAATACATGCTGGCCGGTCGTTATGTCCCGGAAAAACTATCCGCCTATCTGGACGCGCCGGACCGCTGGTTCGGCCTGTTGAAGCTGGATGGCCGGGCGGTGGGCTATTGCAGTTACGCGCTGACGGCGACGTCGGGGGAGATGAAGCTGGAGCAGTTGTATTTGTTGGCGGACATGCGCGGCCGCGGCCTGGGCGCTTATATGTTGGATGCGGTGGAGCGGGCGGCGCGGCAGCGCGGTTGCCATACCCTGGTGCTGACGGTGAACAAACACAATGCCGGTGCCATCGCGGTGTATCAGCGTGGCGGCTTCCAGGTGCGCGAGGAGGCGGTGTTCGATATCGGCAACGGCTTCGTGATGGATGATTATGTGATGGAGAAGCGCTTGGCCTGAAGGCCGCTGCGTAATCTTCAAGAGAGACCAACAGAAGGGCGCAAGGCGGTATGCCTTGCGCCTTTTCCGTTCAAAGACTGGCTCAGAACCGCATGGTTTTGTTGCGGGTCTCTTCCTGCCACATTGCCTCTAGATAGCTGTGGTACTCATCGGCAATCCAGCCGGCGGCGTGACACAGGCCCTTCAGTTGTACCAGATCCGGGCGCGGCAGCGCGATCTGCTGGCGCATGCTGACCAGCAGAGGGCGCAGCAAATCCAGCGCTTCCAGGCCGTTGGCCAGTGCTTCCGCGGTTTCGAGTTGGGAGACGGGGGCTGTGGGGACGGGATGTTTATCCATGATGAACTCCTGGCATGGCGTTCCGGGCCGCTTTGACGGCGTGTTCGGAATAGGGCTGAGAAGCCGCGACTGACGAGCGCGGGTTTCGCCTGACAGGTGTGTTCAGCACCAAGGCGGAATCTAGCAGCGGAGCGGTAGGCGGTCAATGCCGAAGGGGAGCGGTAACTGTACGGAATTGCCGCATTGGATTGGTCTGGATTAATTTATCTTTGCGCGCGCGTCATCCCGCCGGCGCCGTTGCCTGAAAGAGCAAACATGAATCCTTGGCTATTGCTGGCCTGTTCCATTGTCGCGGAGGTGGTGGGCACGCTGCTTCTGAAGGCATCTCATGGGCTGACGCGGCTATGGCCAACCCTATCGATGGGCGTGTGTTATCTATTGGCGATCTGGCTGATGGGCTTGGTGAGCAAGAAGCTGGAAATCGGCCTGACCTATGCGGTATGGGCCGGGGTGGGCACCGCCACCACCGCCTTGCTGGGGGTGTGGATCTTCAACGAGGGCGCATCGTTGATGAAGGTGCTGGGCGTGGGCTTCATCGTTGTTGGCGTGTTGCTGCTGAACTTGAGCCAGAGCGCTTGAAGGATGGGTGGAGTAGCAAGGGCAAGCCGGGCGGCTTGCCCTTGTCGCGTCGGAAAGTTCTTAGAGCGTGTTTACGATCTCGCGAGCTAAGGCGAGACAAGGCAAAAACTAGCGAAAAAGCGGAATGTACAAGCGGTACATGAGCATTTTGAGCTGGTTTTTAACGCCGTATCGCCGACGCGCAGCAGATCGTAAACAGGTTCTTAGGTGCCGCAGAAGGTCCGATACCCCTGCGCCACTTCCGGCGCGGCCGGCAGTGTGTAGCGCTCCAGGCCGGCGCGTTCGTTGAACGGTTGACGCAGCGCGTCCAGCAGCGCCAGCGTCGGCCCCATATCGCCATGATCGCTGGCGGCGGCCAGCGCTTCTTCCACCAAGTGGTTGCGCGGGATGTAGAGCGGGTTGGCCTGGCGCAGCGCGGCGGCGCGTTCGGCGGCGGCTTGCGGCTCGGCGTCCAGCCGCTGGCGCCAGCGGGCCAGCCACGGCGCGGCGGCGGCCGGGTCGTTGAAGAGTTGGGTCAGCGCCTGGTCTTGGCCTTCGGCGGCGTCGGCCAGCCGGCGCCAGGCCAGGGTGTGGTCGGCGTCCTGGCGCGCCAGCAGCGCCAGCCAGTCTTCCGCCAGTTCCTGGTCGATGTCCTGCGCCTGGCTCAGGCCCAGTTTGCGGCGCGCCTGTCGCAGCCAGTGGGCCTGGTAGCGCTCGGCGAAGTCTTCGATAACGGTGGTGGCCGCCGGCACCGCGTTTTTGGGCTCGTCCGGGTCCAGCAGCGGCAGCAGGGTTTCCGCCAGCCGGGCCAGGTTCCATTGGGCGATGGCCGGCTGGTTGCCGTAGGCGTAGCGGCCGCCGCTGTCGATGGAGCTGAACACGGTGGATGGGTGATGGATGTCCATGAAGGCACAGGGGCCGTAGTCTATGGTTTCGCCGCTTAGCGCCATATTGTCGGTGTTCATCACGCCGTGGATGAAGCCGGCGTGCATCCAGCGGGCGATTAGCTCGGCTTGGCGTTCCGCCACCGCTTGCAGCAGCGCCAGATAAGGTTGTTCGGCGCCGGCCAGTCCGGGGTAGTGGCGCGCCAGGGTGTAATCGGCAAGCCGGCGCAGCATGTCGCGCTCGCCGCGGATGGCGAAGTACTGGAAGGTGCCGACGCGCAGGTGGCTGGCGGCGACGCGGGTCAGCACCGCGCCGGGCAGCGCCTGTTCGCGGTAGACGGTTTCGCCGGTGGCGGCCACGGCCAGCGCGCGGGTGCTGGGGATGGCGAGCGCGTGCATGGCTTCGCCGATGATCAGTTCGCGCAGCATCGGCCCCACCGCGGCCTTGCCGTCGCCGCGGCGCGAGAACGGGGTGCGGCCGCTGCCCTTGAAGGCGATGTCGCGGCGCTGGCCGTTGCGGTCCATGACTTCGCCCAGCAGCAGCGCGCGGCCGTCGCCCAGCGAGGGGGACAGTCCGCCGAACTGGTGGCCGGCATAGGCTTGGGCCACCGGCCTGGCCCCGGCCGGCAGCGCGGCGCCGGAGAAGGCGGCGGCCAGCTCCGTGGCGTTGGTCTGGCTGCTGTCCAGGCCCAGTTCCTCCGCCAGCTCGGCGTTCCAGTACAGCAGGGCCGGCGCGGGCGGGAACTCGGGCTTGACCGGCATGCAGGCGTCGGGCAGGTCGCGGGCGTAGCTGTGGTCGAAGTCGATGTGGATCATGGCGGGCTCGTTGGGCGGGGTAGGGGATTGAGAACCTGTTTACGATCTGCTGCGCGTTGGCGATACGGCGTTGAAAACACCTTCGAAATGCTCATGTACCGTGTGTACACTCCGCTTTCTCAGCTGTTTTCGCCTTGTCTCACCTTAGCTCGCGAGATCGTAAACACGTTCTGAGACGCCGGCGGCGGGGCAAAGTGCCCGGCCGCCGGCCGGCAAAAAGCCGCCCGTGGGCGGCTGGATTCAACGGCTGCGGCCCTTGCCGGCGCCTGCTGGTTTGCCGGCCGGTTTGCTAATGGGCTTGCCGCGTCCGGCCGGCGCTTTGCCGGTTGCGGGTTTGGCGGTGGCTTTGGCCTGCGCGGGTTTGCCGCGCTGTCCGTGTCCGGCGGGGGCCGCGGCGCGCTGGCCGGGCGCCTTGTTGCGCGACAGCGGCGCGCCCATGCGGTGGCGCACGGCGGCGGCCTTGTCGCCCGGCGGCGTCGGCGGAATCAGGCAGTGTTTGCTGTGGCCGATCAAGTCCGCGCGGCCCATCTGGATCAGCGCGTCGTGGAGGATCTGCCAGTTGTCCGGGTGGTGGTAGCGCAAGAAGGCCTTGTGCAGCTTGCGGCGGTAGCCGTCGCGCACCACGTCCACTTTTTCCGAGCTGCGGCTCAAGCGCTTGAGCGGGTTGCGGCGGGTGTGCCACATGGTGGTGGCCATCGCCATCGGCGTGGGGGTGAAGGTTTGCACCTGGTCCAGGCGGAAGTTGTTCTTCTTCAGCCACAGCGCCAGGTTCATCATGTCTTCGTCGCTGGTGCCGGGGTGGGCGGCGATGAAGTAGGGGATCAAATACTGTTCCTTGCCGGCCTGGCGGCTGAAGCGTTCGAACAGTTCCTTGAACTTGTCGTATGCGCCCATGCCCGGCTTCATCATCATGGACAGCGGGCCGTCCTCGGTGTGTTCCGGGGCGATCTTCAGATAGCCGCCCACATGGTGTTGCACCAGTTCCTTGATGTATTCGGGCGAGCGCACGGCCAAGTCGTAGCGCAAGCCGGACTGGATGTTGATCTTCTTCACGCCCGGCAGGGCGCGCGCCTTGCGGTAGAGCTGGATTAGGTGGCTGTGGTCGGTGTTCAGGTTTTCGCAGATGTCCGGGAACACGCAGGACAGCTTCCTACAGGAGCGCTCGATCTTCGGGTCCTTGCAGGAGAGGCGGTACATATTGGCCGTTGGGCCGCCCAGGTCCGAGATGTGGCCGGTGAAGCCCGGGGTTTTGTCCCGGATTTCCTCGATTTCCTTGAGGATGGATTCCTCGGAACGGCTCTGGATGATGCGGCCTTCGTGCTCGGTGATGGAGCAGAAGGTACAGCCGCCGAAACAGCCGCGCATGATGTTGACCGAGTACTTGATCATTTCCCAGGCCGGAATGTTGGCGTCGCCGTAGCTGGGGTGCGGATTGCGGGCATAGGGCAGGCCGTAAACGTGGTCCATTTCCTCGGTGGTCAGCGGAATGGGCGGCGGGGTCAGCCACACGTCGCGCTCGCCGTGCATCTGCACCAGTGCGCGGGCGTTGCCGGGGTTGGATTCCAGGTGCAGGGTGCGGCTGGCGTGGGCGTACAGCACCGGGTCGTGGGCCACGGCTTCGTAGGCCGGGATGCGGATCACGGTCTTGGCGCGTTCGGCGCGGCGCTTGGCCAGCCGTTCTTCGCGCGATTCGATGCGGATTACCTGCGGCTTGGACGGGTCCTGGTCCTTGGTGGCTTCGGCCGCCTGTTCCGGGATTTCCTGGTAAGGGTTGAGGTGGGCGTCCACCTTGCCCGGCAGGTCCACCACGCTGGAATCCATCTCCTGCCATTCTTCGTCCGGACGCCAGCCGTGCGGCACGATGAAAGCGGTGCCGCGCACGTCGCGGATCTCGCTGAGTTTTTCGCCCCTGGCGGCGCGATGCGCCACTTCCACCAACGCGCGCTCGGCGTTGCCGTACAGCAGCAGGTCGGCCTTGGAGTTGATCAGCACCGACGGGCGCACTTTCTCGCTCCAGTAGTCGTAGTGGGCGATGCGGCGCAGGCTGGCCTCGATGCTGCCCACCATCACGCCCACGCCGGGGTAGGCCTCGCGGCAGCGCTGAGCATAGACGGTGACGGCGCGGTCCGGCCGTTTGTTGGCCGCGGCGTGCGGGGTGTAGGCGTCGTCCGAGCGCGGGCGGCGGTCCGCGGTGTAGCGGTTGATCATCGAGTCCATATTGCCGGCGGTGACGCCGAAGAACAGATTGGGCTTGCCCAGCTCGCGAAAAGCGTCCGCGGAGTGCCAATCCGGCTGGGAGATAATGCCCACGCGGAAGCCCTGGTCTTCCAGCAGCCGGCCCACCAACGCCATGCCGAAGCTGGGGTGGTCGATATAGCCGTCGCCGGTGACCAGGATGATGTCGCAGGAATCCCAGCCCAGCTGGTCCATCTCGGCGCGGGTCATCGGCAGGAACGGGGCGGGGCCAAAGCGGCTGGCCCAGTACTTGCGGTAGGAGGTGATCGGTTTGGCGGCGTGTGCGGTCGTCATGCTGGCAATGGACTGAAGTTCGAGCAACCAGACATTATGCCATAGTTGCGCCTTGCTTGTGGAATAAGCGCTTGTTTTTTATTGGGAATTGCCTTGGTTGCAGTAGGGTTTTGCCGGAGGGACGGTTTTGCTTATCAAAATCAAGGCGCTGCGCGTCCTGGCCGCAGGAATGGGAGACGAGGGTTTCGGCATGACATTCTCCTGTCGCAGGCGTATCCTAGCGGCCCACTCGCCAAGCCGGAAACGGCTTGCCAAGCCGCCGCCATGGCGCGGCCGGAGGAGGGCGTCGGGTAAAGCCGGTCCGGCCTGGGCGTCAGCCCCTTGCGTCCGACGCTCCTTCCGCGAGGGAAATTATTGTTTCAGGTAGGAGCTCAATATGACGAGCCAGATCGTATTGGTGGATGAAGCGGCGCAAGGCCGCTACGTGGATGAATTGGAGCAGGGCAAGGTTTTGTATCTGCCCAGCTTCGATTTCAAGCTGCTGGCCGAGGAGGGGGGCTTGCTGGATCCGGCCGTCGCCGATCCCAAGCGCAAGAACATCAGCCTGGAGCCGGACAACGGAGCCTTGCACGGCGTGGTGGGCGGCGCGGAGCGGGAGGCGGCGGTGCGCGGTTTGATCGCGCGTTACCAGCGGGCGGCCGCCGATCTGGCCGCGCGGCTGTTGCCGGAATACCAGGGCAAGCTGCGCGCCGCGCCCACCAGCCTGCGGCTGATGCGGGTGGAAGACCGCCGGACCTCCTGGCGCAAAGACGACAGCCGGCTGCACGTGGACGCGTTTCCGTCCCGTCCCAACTACGGCGAACGCATTCTGCGGGTGTTCTGCAACATCAATCCGCATGGCGAGCCCAGGGTGTGGCGGGTGGGCGAGCCGTTCACCGACATGGCGCGGCGCATGCTGCCGCGGGTGCCGCGGCAGTGGCCGGGCTCGGCGGCCTTGCTGGCGGCCTTGAAGATCACCAAGCGCAAGCGCAGCGCATACGACCATATCATGTTGCACTTGCACGACGCGATGAAGGCGGATTTAGATTACCAGCGCCAATGCCCGCAGGAAACCATGCCGTTTCCGCCCGGCTGCGCCTGGGTCTGTTTCTCCGACCACGCGTCTCACGCGGTGATGTCCGGCCAGTTCATGCTGGAGCAGACTTTCTGGCTGCCGGCGGCGGAGATGGCGCAGCCGCAACAGTCGCCGCTGGCGCTGTTGGAACAGTTGACGGGCAAGGTCTTGGTGTAAGGCGATCAAACGGGAGGCGGACGTGGCCGGTCCGCTCCCAGTCGGGGCGAAATCGGTTACAATCTTCGATTAGTCATAAATCGCACTGCACAAAACAATGAGCACGGAAAACAACGCGCCGGTTGTCAGCAATTTCATCCGCAACATCATTGACGAGGACCTGGCTTCCGGCAAGCACAGCGGCATCGTCACTCGCTTCCCGCCGGAGCCCAACGGCTACCTGCACATCGGTCACGCCAAATCCATTTGCCTGAACTTCGGCCTGGCCGATGATTACAAGGGCAAGTGCAATCTGCGCATGGACGACACCAATCCGGAGAAAGAGTCCGACGAGTTCGTGCAGTCGATCAAGGACAGCGTGGAGTGGCTGGGTTTCCACTGGGACGGCAACGTCCGTTTCGCTTCTGATTATTTCGAGCAGCTTTACGGCTACGCGGTGGAGCTGATCCAGAACGGCAAGGCCTTTGTCTGCGATCTGAACGCCGAAGAAATGCGCCAGTACCGCGGCAGCCTGACGGAGCCGGGCAAGAACAGCCCGTTCCGCGATCGCAGCGTGGAAGAAAACCTGGACCTGTTCGCCCGCATGCGGGCCGGCGAGTTCCCGGACGGCAGCAAGACGCTGCGTCTGAAAATAGACATGTCTTCCGGCAATGTGAACCTGCGCGACCCGGTGATCTACCGCATCCGCCGCGCGCATCATCACCGCACCGGCGACGCGTGGTGCATCTATCCGATGTACGACTACACCCACTGCATTTCCGACGCCATCGAGGGTATTACCCACTCCTTGTGCACGCTGGAGTTTGAAGACCACCGGCCGTTGTACGACTGGGTGCTGGACAATATCAGCATCGGCTGCCACCCGCGCCAGTACGAGTTCTCGCGCCTGGAGCTGCTGTACGCGCTGACTTCCAAGCGCAAGCTGCAGGCGCTGGTCAACGACGGCCTGGTGAGCGGCTGGGACGACCCGCGCATGCCCACGGTGGAAGGCATGCGCCGCCGCGGTTTCAGCCCGGCCGGCATCCGCCTGTTCGCTCAGCGCATCGGCGTGTCCAAGGGCGAGAACATCATTGACATGAGCGTGCTGGAAGGCGCGGTGCGGGAGACGCTGGAAAACGACTCTCCGCGCGTGATGGCGGTGGTGAAACCATTGAAAGTGACGTTGACCAACTACGACGCCGCCGTTACCGCCAGCCGCAGCGCGCCCTTCCATCCGCATCATCCGGAGTTTGGCGAGCGCGAAGTGCCGATTGCCCGCGAGATCTGGATTGAACAGGACGATTTCGCCGAAGTGCCGCCGCCCAAGTGGCAGCGCCTGACAGCCGGCGGCGAAGTGCGCCTGCGCTATTCCTACGTGATCAAGTGCGAGGAAGTGGTCAAGGACGCGGCTGGCAATGTGGTGGAACTCAAGTGCAGCATTGACCACGACACCCTGGGCAAGAACCCGGAAGGCCGCAAGGTCAAGGGCGTGATTCACTGGGTGTCCGCCGAACACGCGATCCAGGCCGAAGTGCGCTGGTACGAGCGTCTGTTCACCGAGCCGCGCCCGGACGCGGTGCGCGGCGAAGACGGCGAGTATGTCGATTTCCGCCAGTTCCTGAACGGCGAATCGCTGAGCACCGTCACCGCCTATGTCGAAGACGCCGTGTTGAAGGCCGAACCGGAGTCCCGCTTCCAGTTCGAACGCCTGGGCTACTTCGTCACCGACCGCCACGACCACCAGGCCGGCGGCAAGGCGGTATTCAACCGCACCGTGGGCCTGAAGGATAGCTGGAGCAAGTAAGCGCCGGCGCCTGGCTGGACGCTTTGCGTGTCCGGCTGGTGAATCACTTCCAGCAATGGCGGGCCCGCGGGTCCGCCATTTTTGCGGCTTGCGCAAGCCGCCGCCTGCATAAGAACGAGGATTAACGATGAAACTGTCCGTGAAACCGCTTGCCCTGTCCCTGTTGGCCGCCGGCCTGCTCTCCGCCTGCGCCGCCACGCCGGGCAAAGGCAATTTCGTTGAAGACAAGACTTACAAAATCACCATCCTGCACACCAACGACCACCATGGTCGTTTCTGGCCCAATAGCGACGGTGAATACGGGCTGGCCGCGCAAAAGACGCTGGTGGACCAGGTGCGCGCCGAGGTCAAGGCCGACGGCGGCTACATGCTGCTGCTGTCCGGCGGCGACATCAACACAGGGGTGCCGGAATCCGATCTGCAGGACGCGGAGCCGGACTTCCGCGGCATGAGCCGCATCGGCTACGACGCGATGGCGGTGGGCAACCACGAGTTCGACAAGCCGGTGCCGGTGCTGATGAAGCAGCGCCAGTGGGTCAACTTCCCCATGCTGTCCGCCAATATCTACCAGGACGGCAAGCGCATGTTCGATCCCTACGCGATGTTCAATCTGGGCGGGGTGAAAGTGGCGGTGCTGGGCCTGACCACCGACGACACCGCCAAGATGGTGAACCCGGAGCAGGTCAAGGGCATCGAGTTCCGCAGCCCGATCGCCGAGGCCGGCAAACTGGTGCCCGAACTGCGCCAGAAGGCCGATATCGTCATCGCCGCCACTCATATGGGCCATTACACCGACGGCCAGCACGGCGTGAACGCGCCGGGCGATGTGGAAATGGCGCGCGCGGTGAAGGGCTTGGACCTGATCGTGGGCGGCCACAGCCAGAACCCAGTGTGCATGAAGGCGGAGAACCAGCGCGACGACGCCTATGTGCCGGGCGCGCCCTGCGCGCCGGACCGCCAGAACGGCGCCTGGATCGTGCAGGCGCACGAGTGGGGCAAATACGTGGGCCGCGCCGATTTCGAGTTCCGCAACGGCAAGCTCAAGCTTTCCAAATACCAGCTGATGCCGGTCAACCTGAAGAAAAGCGTCAAGGGCGTGGACGGCAAGGAACAGAAAGTGCCGTACACCCAGCTGATCGAGGAAGACGGCAAGTTGCGCAACTTCCTGCAAAACTATCAGAACAAAGGTCAGGCGGCGCTGGATGTGCCGGTGGGCCGGACCAGCGCCAAGCTGGACGGCGACCGCGGCGTGGTGCGCAGTCAGCCCACCAATCTGGGTGTGTTCGTCGGCAAGGTGATGATGGACAAGGTCAAGGCGGACTTCGCCGTATCCAATTCCGGCGGCATCCGCGATTCGTTGCCGGCCGGCGCGATCAACTACCGCGACGTGTTGAAGGTGTTCCCCTTCGGCAGCACCCTGGCCTATGTGGACCTGAACGGCCAGGAGGCGCTGGACTATCTGAAAGCCGCCGCGAGCATGACGCCCGGCGCGGGCGCCTTCGGCCAGTTTGCCGGTGTCAAGCTGCGCATCGTCGGCGGCCAGCTGCAGCAGGCGCTGATCGGCGGCCAGCCCATTGATCCGTCCAAGACCTATCGGATGGCGATCAACAGCTTCATCGCCGCGGGCGGCGATGGCTACCCGGTGATGAACAAGCATCCGGGTTACGTCAACACCGGCTTCGTCGACGCCGAGATGCTGCGCGAATACATCGCCGCGCATTCGCCCATAGACGCCGCGGCTTACTCGCCCGGAGACGCGGTGACGCGCAACTGAGCGCGGCCGGCAAATAGACAATTCAGCCGCGGCCCAAGGTCGCGGTTTTGCGAAAGAACCTCATGGATTACCAAAGCTTGAGCCGGACGGTGTCGCACGCCTTGCGTCACGAGCCCTGGCTGTATGAACTGGAGTTGGACGACGCCGGCTGGGTGCCGTTAACGGCCTTGCTGGCGGCACTGCGCGCCGAGCGTAAAGAATGGCGCGATCTGGCGGTTGCTGACCTGATTGAAATGATCGCGCGTTCCGAGAAGAAGCGACATGAGATCGACGGCGACTGCATCCGCGCGTTTTACGGCCATTCTTTGCCGGGCAAATTGTCAAAACAGCGGAGCGCGCCGCCGGCGTGGCTCTACCATGGAACGTCGCCGGAAACCGCCGCGTTGATACGCCAAAGCGGCTTGCTGCCCATGGAGCGGCAGTATGTGCATTTGTCGGTAGATACCGAAACTGCGATGCAGGTGGGTGGCCGTAAGGCAGGTGCGCCAGTTTTGCTCAAGGTGGATGCCGCCGCAGCGCATGCGGCGGGAACGGCCTTCTACCACGGCAATGAGATGGTGTGGCTGGCGGATGAGGTGCCGGCCGAATTCATTCTGCCGACAGCTTGGTAAACGGGGTCCGGTCGAGCGGACCTGTTGGGCACTTGTAGACTAAAACCGCAGCCGAGGCTGCGGTTTTTTCTTGCGGGCCTTGCCTGTCTTGGCTTGGCGGCTTGCTGACCTTTGGGCCCGGTGAATACGCGGGCGAGCTTGCCTAGGGTAATGGAGGCAGTGGCAGCTTGAGACGGTGGCCGCCTTCCGCGCGTCGACGCGTGGAAACCGGCCTGAGAGGTTTGGCGTTTGAACCCTTACAGGAGAACGATCATGGCTCAGCAAGGTGTATTCACTCTTCCCCCGCGCATCAACTTCGGCGTCACCGCGTTGACCAACGCGGCTTACCAGCAAAACATCACCGTGTACGTGGACAATGAACCGCGCGCCACTTTCAGCGGCAGCGGCGTGGACGACCGCAACTTGGGCACCCGGGTGATCAATTCCGGCTCCGGCGCGGTGCGGATCGCGGTGACGGTCAACGGCAAGCAGTCCGATCTGGTGTCCAGCCAGGTGGTGCTGGCCAATCGCCTGAACCTGGCCTTGGTGGGCGCGGAAGACGGCGCGGATCAGGATTACAACGATTCGATCGTGGTATTGAATTGGCCGCTGGGTTAAGGCTCGCCTGGCGGATGAACAAAGCCCCCTGGCGGGGGCTTTGTCGTTTTAGTCTTCCAGGGTTTCGTGGCTGGCGGCCTTGCCCTCGCGCCAGTAGCTGGCGGCGCGGATGCGGCTCTTGTCTATGCCGCGCTCTTCGCGCAGGTGTTGGCGTACCGCGCGGATGGCGTGGTATTCGCCGGCGGCCCAGACAAAGCCTTCGCCCGCCGGCAGCGTCAGCGGCTTGAGCGCGGCGAGCAGCGCCGGCTCCGCGGCTTCGGCGTCCTGGTGCACCCAGCGGACGTCGGCGTTGGGATGCTCGGGCAGTTCGCAGCGCTGATCCGCCTCGCTGGTTTGCAGCAGGGCGATGACCTTGGCGGCGGGCGGCAGTTCGGCCAGGCGGCGGCGGATGGCGGGCAAGGCGGATTCGTCGCCGATCAGTAGATGCCAGTCGAAAGCCGCCGGAATGACCAAGGAGCCGCGCGGGCCGCCTATGCCCAGGTATTGGCCGGGCTTGGCCTGGGCAGCCCAACTGGTGGCGGGGCCGGCGTCGTGCAGCACGAATTCCAGATCCAGCTCCAGCCGTTCCGGGTCGAAGCGGCAGGGGGTGTAGTCGCGCGCGGTCGGGCGCGGCTGGCCTTCCGGGTAAATCAGGGTTTCGTCCACCAGCGCCGGCAACGCGGGCTTGGCGTCCGGGTGCTCGGGGAAGAACACTTTGAGGTGGTCGTCGAAGGAGGCGGTGGTGAAGCCGGCCAGTTCTTCGCCGCCCAGGGTGACGCGGAGCAGCTTGGGGCCGAGCGAGCGGATGGCGCGCACTTGCAGCAGGCGGAAGCGCAGCGGGTGGCGCAGGCGCTGAACGGTCAGTTCGGGTGTGGTCATAGGGAGTCCTGTGTTGAAGTCGTGGCTGGGCGCTTGGGGGCGTAAATCGTTCTTAGCGGGTCTTAGCCGGTGTCGCCCAGAATTTGCGCACAGGCCTGTTGTAGTATGGCGGCGATGCGGCGCTGTTCGTCCTCGTCGACGTTGGCGGTTCGCATCAGCGCTTGCTTCAGTTCGCCGCGGGCCCGGGTCAGTTCCGGAATCCAGCTGCCGGCGGCGTCGTCCGGCGGCGGCATTTCTCCGGTCAGCGCGCGGCGGATCGAGTTCATCTTGCGCGCGATGTGCTGCAGCCGCGCCATCATCCATTCCACTTGCTCGCGGTTTTGCTCCAGATAGACGCGGCCGGCTTCCGCCAGCGCGTAGCATTTGCGGTTGCCCTCCTGGCTCACGGTGACGTGGCCCAACTCCTCCAGATAGGTTAGCGCCGGGTAGACCATGCCGGGGCTGGGGCTGTAAAAGCCGTTGCTGCGGCTTTGCAGCGCCTTGATCAATTCGTAGCCGTGGCTGGGCCGCTCTTCCAGCAGGGCCAGCAACAGCAGCTGCAGTTCGTCGGAGCTGAATTTGCGGCCGCGGGTCATGCTCTCGTCGTCGCCGCCAAATCCGCCGAAGCCGCTGTGTCGGCCATGGCCGCCGCCGTGGCCGTGATGGGCCATCGCGTGGAGGCGATGATGCGCGTGGCGTCCGCCCAGGCGGCGGAGCAGGGTGTCGAGACGGTGAGGCATGGCGGCTCTCCTGAAGAAAATATATCTTAAGATATGTTTTTCGATATAAGAAAGTCAAGCCGGCCCGGTGGGAAAGGCGCTGGGCTGTGGCGTTTTGGGCACGGGGCAAAAGAAAAGCCGCCCGGAGGCGGCTGGAAGAAAGTGGGCGCTGTTTCAGTCGCCGCTGACCACGTCCACGCCCTTGGGCGGCACGAAGGCGAAGCGGGAGGCGGAAAGCGGCGGGTTCCGCTGCGGCGCGCTGAAGCTGACCTTGGTGTGGTTGCCGAAGCTGTCGGTCAATTCCATTTCCACCAGCATATTGGCCTTGAAGCCCATGCGGATGGCGCTGAAGCTGTTGTCGGCCTGCTTGGGGCTGGCGGACAGCCATTCCACCTCGCCGCTCTTGCCGGCTTCCTTCAATTGATAGTTCTGTTCGATGGCGTTGTTGCCGGCCAGCAGCGCCGCAGGACTGGAGCCCAGCGCCGCGCCCTGCGCCTTGCGGGTGACTTGCGCCAGGTCCTTGTCGTAGACCCACAGCGTCTTGCCGTCGCCGACGATCAATTGTTCATAGGGCTTGTTGTACTCCCAGCGGAATTTGCCGGGACGAGCGATTTCCAGCCGGCCGCTGGCTTCCTCGCGCTTGTTCTTGTTGCTGACCACTTGTTTGAAGTCGGCGCTCAGGGTTTTGTTGCCTGCGACGAAGGCCTTGAGCTGGGCTACGGCGTCAGCGTTGGCGGCGGCCGGCAGCGCCAGGGCGGCGAGGATGAGTGTGGCGGAGATCGGTTTCATCTTCATGCGGGGAAATCCTTGCGGTGGGCGGCCCGGGCCGCGTGACCAAGATGGGACCGCCGGTGCGGCGCGGGGTTTCCTCGAGCGGGCCGGCGGCGTTGCTGGTTTGTTAGCGATTATTGCGCGGCGGACGCGTCCGGAGTGGCTGCGGCCGCGCCTTCGTCGTCGGCGGCCGGCGCCTGGTTCAGCGCGTGCAGCGCCAGGCCCAGCGATTTCAGCCATTCCGGCTTGTCCAGGCGCTCCAGGTCCAGAATGTCCGCCTCGGCGGGCTGGAAGGCGAACACCGGCTTGCCCTGGTTGCTGTAGCGGATGTCGGCGTGGGCCTGGCCGCGGAAGCGCGGGCTGTCGAAGCGTATGGTCTGGCGGATGGCCAGCAGGTCACCGCCGCGGCTGACGTAGAGATCGCTGACGGTGCTGCTGTTCAGCGGATTGGCTTCGGAGGCCTTGATCAGGCTGTCGATCAGTTGCAGCAGGCTTTCGCTGCCCAGCGTACCGGGTTTGATCTGCGGTTTGCGCGCGGCTTCCTGACGCGCGACCTGGATCAGGCCGGCGATGATGTGGGAAGCCATCTGGTTTTCCTGGGCGCGGTTCATGGCGATGCGCAGCCGGTAGCGCGCGCCCAGTTCCGCTGCGCGCGAGTCTAGCGGCTGGAAGCTGAACGCCTGCTTGTCTACCTTGGCGTAGGCTTCGTCCAGCAGTTTCGGCATGGCCTGGTACA
Source organism: Chromobacterium haemolyticum (assembly GCF_009936155.1). Taxonomy (NCBI): domain Bacteria; kingdom Pseudomonadati; phylum Pseudomonadota; class Betaproteobacteria; order Neisseriales; family Chromobacteriaceae; genus Chromobacterium; species Chromobacterium haemolyticum. The sequence continues at coordinate 1,695,895 of NZ_AP019312.1, forward strand.
TGGCCTGCAGCGGGAAGTTGTCGGCCACGCGCTGCGGCAGCCGCACGCGCAGGAACTTGCCTTCGTAGGCTTGCATTTCCGGCACGAACAGATAGGCGGCGGACGGGTCCACCAGCAAGGACAGGTCCTTGGCGTGGAATTGCAGCGGCAGTTGCACGCTGGTCAGCAGGTTGCGGCGTTCCAGACGCAGCGCCGGAATCAGCTCCAGCTTGCCGCCCGGCACGTCCAGCGCGGCCCTGACGTTGAGGCGCATGCTGCGGGCGATTTGATCGGCGGCGGAGGCGGCGGCCTGCTCCAGTTGGCCGCCGTCTTCCTTGGCTTTGTCGACTTCGGCGACGTTCAGTTCGTCGAAGCCGATGTCGGCGTCGATGTTGTAGCCTTTGCTGTTCCAGTTTTGCAGCATGATCTTGCGGACGGCCTGGTCGGCGCTCTTGTTGGCGAGCGGGGAGACGCAGCCGGTCAGCAGCGCAATGCCGCACAGCGCGGCGCATAGTCCCGATTTTTTCAGACGCATGGAGTTTCCTTGAGCGAGATTCTGCGCCGGGTGGGCGGGGGGCGGTTTCGGCGCGAGCCGGACATTTTAACGCATCCGGCATCGCCTATGTCATGCGGAGCCGGGGCGCGGCGGCCCCGGCTGCGGGCGTCAGCTGAATTTATTGGTGATCGGGTAGCGCCAGTCCTTGCCGAAACCGCGGTGGGTCACGCGCGGGCCCACCGGCGCCTGGCGGCGTTTGTACTCGTTGATCTTCAGCAGCCGCACCACGCGGCGCACGTCGGCCTCGGCGTAGCCTTCGGCGATGATGGCCTCGGCGGACAGGTTTTCCTCCACGTAGCGCGCCATGATGGCGTCCAGCACCTCATAGGGCGGCAGGCTGTCCTGGTCGGTCTGGTCCGGGCGCAATTCCGCCGACGGCGGCCGGGTAATAATGCGTTCCGGGATGATCTTGCCTTGCAGATTGCGCCAGCGGCACAGTTCGAACACCAGGGTCTTGGCCACGTCCTTGAGCACGGCGAAACCACCGGCCATATCGCCGTACAGGGTGCAGTAGCCGGTGGTCATTTCCGATTTGTTGCCGGTGGTGAGCACCAGCTTGCCGCTCTTGTTGGACAGCGCCATCAGCAGGGTGCCGCGGATGCGCGCCTGCAGGTTTTCCTCGGTGGTGTCCTCGGCCAGGCCGGCGAAGCTGGGCGCCAGCGCCTGAACGAAGCTTTCGTACATCGGCCAGATTTCGATTTCGTCGTATTTCACGCCCAAGCGGTTCACCATGTCGCGGGAGTCGGTCACCGAGATGTCCGCGGTGTAGCGTGAGGGCATCATCACCGCGTGCACCTTGTCCGCGCCCAGCGCGTCCACCGCCACCGCCAGCGTCAGCGCGGAGTCTATGCCGCCGGACAGGCCCAGCAGCGCGCCGGGGAAGCCGTTTTTGCCTATGTAGTCGCGCACGCCGGTCACCAGCGTCCGGTAGACGCTTTCCAGCGGGCCGGGCAGCGCCGCTTTAGCGCCGGGCAGCAGGTCGCCGTTGTCGAAGTCGACGATCAGCAGCTCGTCGTCGTAGGCGGCGGCCTGGGCCACCACCTCGCCGGCGCGGTTGACGGCGAAGGAGGCGCCGTCGAACACCAGTTCGTCCTGGCCGCCGGTGAGGTTGACGTAGGCGAAGGGCAGGCCGGTTTCCTCGGCGCGGAAGCGCACCACGTCGTGGCGGGTTTCAATCTTGTTGCGATGGAAGGGGGAGGCGTTGAGCACCACCACCACGTCCGCGCCCGCGTCCGCTGCTTCGGCGGCCGGGTCGACGGACCACACGTCCTCGCAGATCAGCACGCCCACCTTGGCGTCGCCCTGCTGGAACACCAGGGGCGCCGCGCCGGGGGTGAAATAGCGGCATTCGTCGAACACTTCGTCGTTGGGCAGCAGCATCTTGTGATACTGGCCCAGGCGGTTGCCGTCGCGCAGCACGGTGGCGGCGTTGAAGCGCTCCGAGCCCATCCGGGCCGGGTGTCCCACCACCAGAGTGATGCCGTCCAGCTCCAGCAACTCGTCCAGCGCCTGGCTGCAGGCGCGGTAGAAGCTGTCGCGCAGCAGCAGATCTTCCGGGCTGTAGCCAGTCAAGGCCAGCTCCGGCGTGACCAGCACGTCCGCGCCCTGGGCGATGGCGGCGTGGGCGAGGTCGAGGATTTTGCGGGTGTTGCCGGCGATATCGCCGACAACGGGGTTGAACTGGGCGAGCGCGATACGCATCTTGATAGGGAACCGAATGTTTCGAGATAGCTGGAATTTTACCTGATAGACGGCGCAAACGCCCGAGAGGAATCATGGTGTCGCTGCAATTGCATGAGAGAGTGGGCGCCTGGAGCGCGGAACAATGGGCCGGGCTGGGGGAGAGCGGCAATCTGTTCATGGGCCGCCCATGGCTGGAAGCGCTAGAGCGGGCCGCTTGCGTGGGCGAGGCCAGCGGCTGGCAGCCCTTGCCGCTGGCAGTAGAGCGGGAGGGCCGCTTGCAGGCGCTGGCGCCGGCTTATTTGAAGCGCCATTCGCGCGGCGAATACGTGTTTGACTGGGCCTGGGCCGAAGCCTATGCGCGCGCCGGGCTGCAATACTATCCCAAGCTGGTGGTGGCGTCGCCGTTCAGCCCGGTGAGCGGCCGACGGCTGCTGGGCGACGCGGCGGCCTGGCCGCAATTGATCGCCGGCCTGGAGCAGGTTGTGGACGAGCACGGCTTGTCGTCGGCTCATGTGCTGTTTCCCACGGCGGAGGAGGCGCAAGTCCTGGGCGAGGCCGGCTGGCTGCTGCGCGATGGCGTGCAGTTCCACTGGCGCAACCGCGGCTACGCCGACTTCGACGCCTTGCTGGCGACGCTGAGCCGCGACAAGCGCAAGAAGATCCGCCAGGAGCGGCGCAAGGTGGCCGAGGCCGGCGTCAGCGTGCGGGCGCTGCGCGGCGAGGCCATAGCCGCCGAGGACTGGGCGTTTTTCTACCGTTGCTACCGCCAGACTTATCTGGAGCATCGCTCCGCGCCCTATCTGAATCCGGCCTTTTTCGCCTTGCTGGCGGAGAGGCTGGGTCCGCATTGCCTGATGTTCGTCGCCGAGCGGGACGGCGAGCCGGCGGCGGCCAGCCTGTGCCTGGTGCAGGACGGGGTGCTGTACGGGCGTTACTGGGGTGCGTTGGTCGACATTCCCTGCCTGCATTTCGAGCTGTGCTATTACCAAGGCCTGGAGTATGCGATCCACGCCGGCCTGCAATGCTTCGAGGGCGGCGCCCAGGGCGAGCACAAGCTGGCGCGCGGCTTTGAACCGGAGCGCACCTGGTCCGCCCACTATATCGTCGACCCGCGCTTTCGCGCGGCGATAGCCGGCTGGCTGCGGCGCGAGCGCGAAGGGGTGGGCGAGTATGTCGACGCGCTTTTTTCTCATTCCGCTTACAAAACACTTGCGCCGGATGAATAGGGCTTATATACTGCGCATCCTCTGTGAACGAAACGCCAAGCGCCTTGTTTCACGGGGATTCTGGAGAGGTGGATGAGTGGTTTAAGTCGCACGCCTGGAAAGCGTGTTTAGGGTAATACCCTAACGGGGGTTCGAATCCCCCCCTCTCCGCCAGAATCAATAAAAACTGCCCTGGCGGTTTTTTTATTGCTCCGGCTCAGCCGGCGCAAACAAGCAAGACACCTCCGGAGAGGTGGATGAGTGGTTTAAGTCGCACGCCTGGAAAGCGTGTTTAGGGTAATACCCTAACGGGGGTTCGAATCCCCCCCTCTCCGCCAAAGCAAGCAAAAAGCCCTGACTGTTTCAGTCAGGGCTTTTTCGCGTTCGGCGTTGCTCAATCCAGCGGCTGGAAGTCCTCGGTGCGCTCCGCCCAGGCGAAGATGGCGCTCAGTTCCGGCGGCGGGGCGGTCAGCTTGCGCAGCGTCAGGTCTATCCAGGAACCGCTGACTTCGTGACGCGCGGCCAGACGGCCGTCCTCCTTGTAGATCTCGTGGCGGATGCAAAAGCGCTTGCCGTCCTGACTCAGGCCGGCGATGGCCAGGCGCACGTGAATGCGTTCGCTTAGCCGCAGTTCCTTGAAATACTCGGTCCACTCCTTGAAAATGACCGGGCCAAACCCCAGCGCCTGAAATTGTTCGAAGCCGAAGCCCTGGCCGCGCAACCATTCGATGCGGGCGTGGGTGCAGAAATCGGCGTAGGCGGTATGGCGGACGTGCTGGTTGGCGTCGCAGTCGGACCAGCGCACTTCCAGCGGATGGCAAAACGGTTCCAAACCAATCTCCTCGAGCGGCAGCGGTTAGCATGAAGGCGGGCGGCTCATGATCTTGGCATTGCCCGCGCGTGGGGGTCAAGCGCTTTGCCGTAGCACGCTTCAGCTAAAGTGGTGGCGCAGGAGGCCGGCTGTTCCCGAGGCGACCGAAGATGGACGTTGTCCAGTGGCGTCATACGGTTTCAGGGAGATTCGATCGACGGGCTCGCGGTTTTCATGCGCGGTTTCGCCGGAAAGGGAAGGCCGCGACGCTGATGAGGGCGTCTTGGCTAGAGAAACTGTCGATATTAAACGTGTCCGCGCGCGTGGCCAGGAAACAGTACCTTGGCATCGGGTGATTGTTGGCGCGCGGCGCTTGTCACTTGTCGGGCCGGGTCGTGGCGGGAGAGAGAATACAGATGCAAGCGTGGTTTCGACGAATCTTGTGCGCAGCCCTGCTGGCAGTGGCGGCGCAAGCGGCCGCATCGGCTCCGTCTTTGCTCATCGCCGTGGAGGATGACTGGCCGCCGTATTCGGCGCGCGGCGCCGACGGCGCGCCGCAGGGGCTGGCGCCGCAACTGGCGCGCGAGGCCTTCCGCCGCCAGGGCGTTTTGGTCAGCTTCGTACTGGTGCCGTTTGCGCGCTGTTTGATGCTGGCGCGGGTGGGCCGCGTTGCCGGTTGTCTCAGCGCCACCGTTACCGACGACAATCGCGGGCAGTTCTGGTGGCATCCCACGCCGATGTTCACTGAGGAACTGGCCATCTTCTCGCTTGCCGCCGCCGATGCCGGGCTGAATCTGCGCGACTTGGCCGGACGAAGAGTGGGAATCACCCAGGGCTACACCTATCCCAGTGTTTTTATGCGTGATGCCAAAATCATGAAATCCGTGGCGCACTCGGATGACGACCTGATTCGCATGCTCTTGGCCCGCCGCGTGGATTATATCTTGATGAACACGCGCCCCGGCCAGCTGCGCATCCGGGGTAACCCCGCCGCCGCAGGACGCGTCCACAAGACAGGGAGCGTCAGCCTGGATGGCTTTTGGCTGGCTTTTTCCAAAGCGCGGCCCAAGGGTAGGGAGAACGCGGCGAAGTTCGAGGCCGGCCTGAGCGAAATGCGTCGGGACGGCAGCTATGAGCGTCTATTGGAAGCCTTCCAGCCTTTGCCATGAACCGGTTTACGATCTGCTACGCGTCGTGGAGCGTTACACGTTAGCGATGGTGGCAGTTGGCGGCGCGGCTGGAAACCGCCAAAACGGCGCGCCGCGTCCGTCATTATGGATTTGATTCGCATTCACAACTTTTTACACCGTTTTCCCGTGAATTTACCCGCAATTTACAAAAACGGCTGTTTTCAAAAAAACCCTTCATAACAGGCTGTTCTAATGGGAGGCGGTTTAAAGCCGCTTCCAAACAGGGCTGCCGCGCCTCTGGTTCAGAGCAGTCCGCTTGACCCTACAAGGTTTCCGCTTGCGCCTGGATTGGCCCGCCCATCCTGAATACCCGCTCATATGGAGAAATAATAATGCGCTATTCGCCGCGACAGCTATTGTCGCTTGCCCTGCTATTGTCCTCGCCCGTTTGGCTTGCCGCCTGCGGCTCGCCGCAGCAACAGGCCGCCGCCGTGCCGCAAGTCACCGTGGAAACCGCCGCGCCCGGCGACGTGCCCATGACCATGGAACTGGTGGGTGAAACCGCCGGTTACCGCGATATCGAGGTGCGTGCCCGCGTGGGCGGCATTTTGCTCAAGCGCACCTATGTGGAAGGCCAGCCGGTGAAGCAGGGCCAGACGCTGTTCCAGATCGATCCCGCTCCGTACCAGGCACAGCTGGGACAGGCCAAGGGCGCGCAGGCGGTGCAGCTCGCCGCGTTGCAAAAAGCCGAAGCCGACCTGGCTCGCATCCGACCGCTGTACCAGGAACAGGCGGTTTCCAAAATGGACTACGACAACGCGGTGGCGGCGCTGAACTCCGCCAAGGCGGCCAAACAATCCGCCGACGCCAAGGTCAAGGAAGCCCAGCTCAACCTGGACTACACCCGCGTCGCCGCGCCGATTCCCGGCTTGACCAGCAAGCAGGTGCAATCCGAAGGCAGCCTGATCCGCGTGGACGCCGCCGAGCCGCTGACCACCATTTCTCAGCTCAATCCCATCTACGTCAATTTCTCCATTTCCGAGCAGGACAGTCTCAATTACGAGCACAGCCTGTCCACCGGCAAAGTGAGCGCGGATGACGGCACCCTCCACCCGGTTCGCATCCGTCTGGCGGACGGCCGGGTCTATGCGCAAAGCGGCAAGCTGGATTTCCGCGACAACCGCGTGGATCCCAAAACCGGCACCATTAGCGCTCGGGCGCAATTTCCCAATGAGGACGAGCGTTTGTTGCCGGGCCAGTTCGTGCGCGTGCTGCTGGATCTGGGCGTGCGCAAGAACGTGCTGACCGTGCCGGAGCAGGCTGTGGTTCAGGCTCAAGCGGACAATCAACTGATGGTGGTGGGCGCGGACAACAAGGTGCAGGCCAGGATGGTCAAGCTGGGCGCCCAGGTGGGCGGCCGGGTGGTGATCGAATCCGGCCTCAAGGCCGGCGAGCGGGTGATTGTCGATGGCCTGATGCAAGCCCGTCCCGGCACGGTGGTCAAGCCGGTGACCGCCGCGCCGGCCAAGGCGTAAGGAGCGGCTTATGTTTTCGCGTTTCTTCATAAATCGCCCCATTTTCGCCAGCGTGTTGTCCATCGTCGTCGTGCTGGCCGGCCTGGCGGCGATGCGCGCGCTGCCGGTGGAGCAGTACCCGCAGATCGTTCCGGCCGTGGTGTCGGTGTCGGCCAATTACCCGGGCGCCACGCCGGAAACCATCGCCCAAACCGTGGCCGCGCCGCTGGAGCAGCAGCTCAACGGCGTGGAAAACATGCTCTACATGCAATCCAGCGCCGCTTCCAACGGCCAGCTCAGCCTCAATGTCTATTTCGCCGTGGGCACGGATCCGGACCAGGCCACCATCGACGTCAACAACCGGGTGCAGGCGGCGATGAAGCAGCTGCCGGACGAGGTGCAGCGCCAGGGCGTCACGGTGCGCAAGAAGTCCACCTCGGTGCTCAGCGTGATCTCCATCGGCTCGCCCACAGGCCAGTACGACCGCAACTACCTGTCCAATTTCGCTCTGCTCAACGTAATGGACGAGCTCAAGCGCATTCCCGGCGTGGGCGATGTGGCGATGATGGGCGGCACGGATTACGCGATGCGGCTGTGGCTGCGGCCGGACCGCATGGCCCAGCTGGGCCTGACCCCGTCCGACGTGGCCAAGGCGGTGCGCGAGCAGAACGCTCAGTTCGCCGCCGGCAAGATCGGCGCTCAGCCCACCAGCGCGCCCATCAGCTTTACTTATACGGTCAACGCCAAGGGCCGGCTCAGCGAACCCAAGGAATTTGAGAACATCATCGTGCGCTCGATGCCGGACGGCTCCAAGATCCGCGTCAAGGATGTGGCGCGGGTGGAAATGGGCGGCAACGATTACGATGTGCTCGGCACCCGCAACGGCAAGCCCAGCGTCGGCATCACCACTTATCTGCAACCCAGCGCCAACGCGCTCAAGGTATCCGCCGCCATCGCCGCCAAGATGGAGGAGCTCAAGGCCCGCTTCCCGGCCGGGGTGGACTACACCATTCCCTTCGACACCACCAAGTTCGTCAAGGTCTCCATCCACGGCGTGGTGGAAACTCTGCTGGAAGCCACGGTGCTGGTGTTCCTAGTGGTTTATTTGTTCCTGCAGAATTTCCGCGCCACGCTGATTCCCTGCATCGCGGTGCCGGTGTCGCTGATCGGCACCTTCGCCGGCATGCTGCTGTTGGGCTTTTCCATCAATCTGTTGACCCTGTTCGGCATGGTGCTGGCCATCGGCATTGTGGTGGATGACGCCATCGTGGTGCTGGAAAACGTCGAACGCATCATGAGCGAGCGGCGCTGCAGCGCCAAGGAGGCCGCGGTGCTGGCGATGGGGGAGGTGTCCGGCGCCTTGGTGGCCATCGTGCTGGTCTTGTGCGCGGTTTTCCTGCCGGTGGCCTTCATGGGCGGCATGACCGGCGTGATGTACAAGCAGTTCGCCGTCACCATCGCCATGTCGGTGATCATCTCCGGCATCGTCGCGCTGACGCTGACCCCGGCGTTGTGCGCTCTGTTGCTCAAGCCCGGCCATCATCAGCCGCCGCGTTTTTTCCAATGGTTCAACCGCGCTTTTGAACGCTTGACCGGCCGCTATGTGTTGGGCGTGCTGTTTCTCAACCGCCGCGTCGGCGTCGCTTTCGGCCTGATTGCCGTTATTCTGGCGGCCACGGTCGGTTTGTACCAGAAAGTGCCGGGTTCGTTGGTGCCTAATGAAGATATGGGCACGCTGTTCGCCAACACCGCCTTGCCGGACGCGGCCGCGTTGACTCGCACCGCCAAGGCCACGGCGGAATTCGACCGGCTGATGATGGCCAACCCCAATGTGGAAAGCGTCACCACCTTCACCGGTTTCGACATCCTGTCCGGTTCCAAGCAGACCAACCGCGGCACCAGCTTTGTTACCCTCAAAGATTGGGACCAGCGCAAGGCCAAGGGCGAGGACTCTTTCTCCGTGTCCGCCGAGTTCAATCGCCTGGGCCGCACCGTGCAGACCGGCGTGATGAGCGCTTTCAACCCTGCGCCCATCATCGGCATGTCCACTACCGGGGGCCTGGAGGCTTATCTGCAGGACCGCGGCGACCATGGCGCGCAAAAGCTCAGCCAGGCGGCTGAGAAACTGCTGGCCGCCGCGCGGCAGCGGCCGGAGTTCGCCAGCGTGACCACCACCTTCCGCGCCAACGTGCCGCAGAAATACCTGGATCTGGACCGTGAAAAAACCAAGGCGCTGGGTGTGGACATCAACCAGGTGTTCGACACCCTGCAAGCCACCTTCGGCCAGCTTTACGTCAATGACTTCAACAAGTTCGGCCGCACCTACAAGGTGCAGTTGCAGTCCGAGGCGGATTTCCGCGCGCGGCCGGAGGACATCGCCAATATCTATGTGCGTTCCACCGAGGGGGTGATGGTGCCGCTGTCCAGCCTGGTGGAAGTCAAATCCAGCTACGGGCCGGAGCTGGTGGACCGCTTCAACATTTTCAATGCCGCCAAGATACTGGCCCAGCCGGCGCCCGGCGTCAGTTCCGGCCAGGCCATCCAGGCGCTGGAAGAGGTGACCCGGCAAGTGTTGGGCAACGACTATGCGCTGGCCTGGAGCGGCAGCGCCTATCAGGAAAAACTGGCCGGCGGCACCGCCGCCACGGCTTTCCTGTTCGGCATCCTGATGGTGTTCCTGATCCTGGCCGCGCAGTATGAACGCTGGAGCCTGCCGCTGGCGGTGGTGACCTCGGTGCCCTTCGCGCTGTTCGGCGCTTTGCTCGCCGCCGTCATCGGCCATCAGGACAACAACGTCTACTTCCAGATCGGCGTGGTCACGCTGGTGGGCCTGGCGGCCAAGAACGCTATCTTGATCGTGGAGTTCGCCGTGCAGCAGCGTCAGCAGGGCTTGCCGTTGATGGACGCCGCGCTGGAAGCGGCACGGCTGCGTTTCCGCCCCATCGTGATGACTTCGATGGCTTTCATCCTGGGCTGCGTGCCGTTGGTGATTTCCAGCGGGGCCGGTTCCGCCAGCCGTCGCGCGTTGGGTACCCCGGTGGTGGGCGGCATGCTGGCCGCTACTTTCATCGCCACATTCTTTGTGCCGATGTTCTTCCGGCTGATCATGCAGGCGTCCGAGCGGCGCAAAAAGCCGGTTGCGGCGGAGGAGGCCGACCATGTTTAAACGCGCCCTGATTCCCTCATTGGTGGCGCTGGCGCTGACCGCTTGCGCGGTCGGCCCCGACTATAGCCGCCCCAAACTGGAGCTGCCGGACAGCGCCCAGGCCCAGAGTCCGGCCATCGCCATGGACTGGTGGAAACAGTTCAACGATCCGGTGCTGGACCAGCTGATCGCAGAGGCCCTGGAACACAACCAGGACCTGGCCGCCGCCGCCGCCCGCGTCGACGAAGCCGCGGCCCAGGCCGGCATCGCCCGCGCCCAGTTGCTGCCGGCGTTGAACGCCAACGCCGGCTATCAGCGCGGCCGCACCTCCACGGCGACAACCACGCCGGGCGCGCCGCTGGTCAGCGACGTGCGCAACGCCAACCTCACCGCGTCCTGGGAACTGGACCTGTGGGGCAAGCTGCGCCGCGGCAACGAGGCGGCGCGCGCGGACTTCGCCGCCAGCCGCTTCGCCCGCGACAGTTCGAAGCTGGCGATCGCCGCGCAAACCGCGCAGACCTATTTCCAGCTTCGCGCCTACGACGCCCAACTGGACATCGCCAAGCGCACGCTGCAAAGCCGTGAGGAATCGCTGAAGCTGCAAACCAAGCGTTTCAAGGGCGGTTTGATCTCCGAGCTGGACCAGCAGCAGGCCGAGGCCGAAGCGGCTTCCGCCCGCGCCAAAGTGCCGCAGATCGCCAGCGCGCTGGCGCAGACCGAAAGCGCGCTGGGCGTGCTGCTCGGCTACTCGCCCAAGCAGCTGGTGGCCGGCGGCATCCAGCGCGGCCAAAGCCTGGATGCGCTGTCCGCGCCGCCGGAAGTGCCGGCGGGCCTGTCCTCCAGCTTGCTGGAGCGTCGGCCGGACATCGCCGCCAGCGAGCAGCAATTGATCGCCGCCAACGCCCGCATCGGCGTGGCGCGCGCGGCTTACTTCCCCAGCATCAGCCTGAGCGGGGCGCTGGGATCGCAAAGCCTGTCGCTGGACACGCTGTTCACCGGCCCGACGCGGACCTGGAGCTTCGTCGGCAACCTGGCGGCGCCGGTGTTCAACTTCGGCCAGACCGGCTACGCGGTGGACGCGGCCAATGCGCGGCAGAAGCAGGCGCTGGCGCAGTACCAGAAGACGGTGCAGAGCGCGTTCAAGGACGCGCTTGACGCGCTGTCCGGCTACAGCGCGGCGCGCGACATCCAGGCGGCGCAGACCACGCAGTTCCAGGCCTTGAACAAATCGCTGCGTCTGGCGAACCTGCGTTACGACAACGGCTACGCCAGTTATCTGGACGTGCTGGACGCGCAGCGCAACAGCTTCCAGGCGGAACTGGGCCTGGTCAGCGCCAAGCTGGACCAACTCAACGCGGTGGTGGGCCTGTACAAGGCGCTGGGCGGCGGCTGGGAAACGCCGGCCAAGTCCTGATCCGCAGCGTCAAACGACAAACCCCGCCTTGGCGGGGTTTTTTTTGCGGCGGGATCATGCGCCGACGGTCAAAGCGGGCGCAGCCAGTCGCGTTTGGACGGTTCCATCAAGAAACAACAACAGTGGCATATCTGTCAGTGGTTGTGTCCGGACCCGCTGCTTACCATGCGCTGCGTTTCGACGTCGCCATTCCGCGCGAGGACCCATGGGCACCATCACTCACTCAGACACTCTTTATCCGCACTTGTTGACCCCGGCCGGGCGCGAGCGCCTGGTCGACGAGGCCTACCAAGTGCACGACGCCGTCTTCAGCGGCCTGGACCGGGCGGCCTTTCGCAAGATGGTGTTGCCGGAGTCCGAGCACAGTAGCATTTTGCTGCATCGCGGAGAACACGGCCAGGCGGTGGGCTATTGCGCCGTTCACCTGTTCCAGCGCAGCGCGGCGGGGCGCGAGGTCAAAATCTTGCGGGGTCAAGCCGGGCTGCTCAAAGACTACCGCGGCCGCAACAGCAATATGCCGTTTCTGGCCGGCTGCATGCTGCGCTACTGGCTGCGCAGCCCGTGGCGGCCGATGTACTTTCTGGGCGCGATGATCCACCCGTCCAGCTTCATCCAGATGCATAAATACGCCGCCGGAATGTGGCCCAGTCCGGAGCGGGGCATGGAGCAGCCGCTGGCGCGGCTGGCGGCGGAGTTGTGCGGCAGTTTCGGCATGGCGGTTCCCGCGCCGGAACGGCCCTATGTGGTGAAGCTGGGCATTCTGACCCGAGACAGTCAGACAGACCACCAGTTCTGGCTGCGGCATCCGCGTCCGGCGGCGCGCTATTTTGTCGAACACAACCCGGACTATCACCAAGGCCATGGCTTGCTGGCCATGGCCGAACTGTCGCCGGCGGCCATCCTGAACGGCGTGTGGCGTTATCTGCGCGACCGGCGACGAGCGGAGAGGGCGTAATGGCTTGCCGCATGGAGCCTATGGAATTTCCGCGCGGGGGAGACCGCCGGCTGACTTCAGGTGCGGACGCCGACAATCACGTGGGAGGCCTTGAAGAAGGCGACGATCGCCTTGCCTACGGCCACATCCAGGCCTTCCGCGCTCTCCTTGGTGACAATGGCCACCAGGGCGTCGCCGCCGTTGAGGCGGATTTCAACCTCGGTATTGACCACGCCTGGACGCAGCGCCGACACCCTGCCTTCCAGGCGGTTGCGGGTGGAAAGCTTGATGCCGGCCTCGGGATTGGCCAGGACCACCCAGGGCGCCTTGATGATGGCCAAGGCTTCGCCGCCCACGGTCAGGCCCAGATTGGCGGTGCTGCGCTGGGTGATGACGGCGGTGATCTTGTTGCCGCCCGGCAGGGCGATGTCGATCTCATCATTGACGACACCGGGATGGATGGCGGCGACCTTGCCTGTGAATTGATTGCGGGCGCTAGTGAGCATGGAATGTCCTTGATGTCGGATGGGTGGGTGTGTTTTCGCCATAGGCAATCTGCCGGCAGTATATGTAGAAGCGGGGACCACGCCTGTAGCTCTTTCGACCTACAAACCTGTTTACGATCTGCTGAGGGTCGGTAGAGAGATTGTGCGATGAGTCTCGGCATTCGAAATGCTCATGTACCACGAATACATTTTGCTTTCTAAGTCGTTTTCACCTTGTCTCGCTCTGGCTCGCTAGGCTTTGAACCCGCTCCAAGCGCCTATTGCGGGAGCACTGTATCCGAGAGCGCGAACTCTAGCGCGGCGCGGATATGAATCCGCGTGGTGTCGAACACCGATACCGGCACGTCGGCCTGGCCCAACAGCAGCGGCAGTTCGGTGCAGCCGAAGACGATGCCTTGGGCGCCGCGTTCGATCATCTGCTGGATCACTTCCAGATAGGCGAGCTTGGTGGCCAGCGAAACCATGCCGCGGCCCAGCTCGTCGCGCAAGGTGCGTTGAATGAAATCGCGCGTATTCTGCTGCTCCGGAATCAAGGCGCGGATGCCGTGCTGGCTTAGCTTGTCCTGAAAAAACGGTAGTTCCATGGTGAACTTGGTGCCTAGCAGGCCGATGGTTTGCAGCCGTTGCCGCGAGATTTCCCGCGCCGTCGCCTCGGCGATATGGATGATGGGGAGAGCGACCGCGGTTTCCAGCTGATTGGCAACAGCATGCGCGGTATTGGCGCACAGCACGATGGCTTCGGCCCCGGCGGCTTTCAAATGCAGGCAGCCCTTGAGCAGCAGCGCATGGGTATGGTCCCAGTCATCCCATCCGCGCTGCTGGATATCGTTGAAATTCAGCGAGTAGACGATGCATTCGGCGAAGTTGAGACCGCCTAGCGCAGCGTTGACGCCTTCGTTTAGATAACGGTAGTAATCCAGCGTTGATACCCAACTGATGCCGCCTAGCAGGCCGAGTTTTTTCATGTTGGCTCGTTTCGTACTTGGAGGTGCGGAGTGATGCTTTTAAGTGGGTATAGGGCCCATGCGAGGGCGGTTTGAGTCGGCTTCAATCAACGATGAACAGCTTGGCCCCGGTTTCGGTATGGGACAGGTGCGGCTCGGCGTCGTCGGCCACCTGGTAGCTGATGCCCGGCTTCAGGGTGAAGCTGCGGCCGTCCGCCAGCGTGGTGTGCAGTTCCCCTTCCAGGCACAACAGGATGTGGCCTTTGACACACCAGTGATCGGCGCGGTAACCCGGCGTGTATTCCACCATGCGGACGCGGATGTCGCCGAAGCGCTGGGTGCGCCAATAGGCACAGCCGGTTTCGCCGTCGTGTCGGGTGGGTTCCAGCGCGGACCAGTCGCTGATTCCAAACGGGATGTCGGATATTTTCATGGGCGGCTCCTCTGCAAGGGTTCTAAGAACGTGTTTACGATCTCGCGAGCTAAGGCGAGACAAGGCGAAAACGGCTGAGGAAGCGGAATGTACATAGGGTACATGAGCATTTCGAAGCGGGTTTCAACGCAGTATCGCCGACGCGCAGCAGATCATAAACAGGTTCTAAGCGCTTGGTCATTGTCGCCTATGCCGCCCGGACAACGATAGTCGTTTCACGCTTGAGCCAAGCGCGCGTTCGCCAGCGCCTCCAACTGATCCAGCAGAGTGCCGGCTTCCTCGCGTCGGTCGGCTTCTATCACTTGTTCAATCTCCGCGCACAACTCAGCCACAGACTCCAGCCTCGCCATGGCGAAAGCCCCCTTGGTGGCGTGCAACTGCTGCATCAACAGTGGCTTATCCATCGGCTCCAGCGCTTGTCGCATCAGTACGAGCGAATGGTCTAGTGCGTTCAGCAGTTCGGCGCGCCGGACAGCGGACAAGGGCGCGGGGGCTGTGGGACGCTGGGCGCTGGGGGGGCTCAGCGCCAGGTGTTTGCGGATCACCTGATCCAGCTCTTCCAGGGTAAAGGGCTTGAGCATGAGCTCGTTTATGCCGGCCTGAGCGCAGAGCGGTTGTTCCGCGTTGCCGGCCTGCGCGGTGATGGCGACGATAGGGGCGGAAAAGCCGTTGTCGCGCAGGGTCTGGGCCAGGTTGTAGCCGCTGATGTCCGGCATGCTCAGATCGGTCAGCACCAAGGCGTAATCCTGGCGGGCGGCCAACGCCAGCGCGGCGGCGCCGTTGGCGGCGATGTCCGCCTGGTGGCCCAGTTCACAAAGCTGGTCCTGGATCAGCGACCTGATTGCCGGGTGGTCGTCCACCACCAGGATACGGGCCGCCGGCGCTGCCGGGATCGGCGCGACGGCGGGCGGCTTGACGGTTGGCGCGGCGGCGCAAGGCGGCAAGGGCAGGGTGGCGACGAAGGTGCTGCCCACCCCGGGAGTGGAGGTGAATTCAATCGTCCCCGCCAGCAATTCCGCCAGCTTTTGGCAGAGCGACAGGCCCAGGCCGGTGCCGCCGAAGCGGCGGGTGATGGAGGGGTCCGCCTGAGAGAACTCGGTGAAGACTTGATCGTGATATTCGGCGGGAATGCCCACGCCGCTGTCACTCACCCCAATGACCACCGGCGAATCCGAGCTGCTGTCGTCCTGCAGGTAGACTTCCAGCTGCACCTCGCCGCTGAGCGTGAACTTGATGGCATTGCCAAGCAGGTTCAGCATGATCTGCCGGACGCGGCCGGGGTCGCCCAGATAAGCCGGTGCCAGGTTCGAGTCTATCATGCAGGAGAATTCCAGGCCCTTGGCACGGGCCAGCGGCTCCATGACGGCCGCGGCTTCGCGACCGAGCGCGGCCAGATCAAAGGGGATGCTCTCCACGCTCATCAGCCCGGCTTCCACCTTGGACAGGTCCAGAATGTCGTTGATGATGGCCAGCAGCGCCTGCGACGAGTGCTTGGCTACGGACAAGCGCTCTTGCTGCGGCGCGGCCAAACCGGCCCGGCCTAGCAGGTCCAGGCTGCTGACGATGGCGTGCAGCGGAGTGCGGATCTCATGGCTGACCATGGCCACGAAAGAGGACTTGGCCTGGTTGGCCGCTTCCGCCGTTTGGCGCGCGGTTTCCAACTGGCGTTCCAGCGCCTTGCGCGCGGTGATGTCCACCACATTGCACAACAGGACCCGGATGCCCTGATAGCGCGTGGCCATCGTGGTGCTGTGCAAGGCCATGGCGCTGCCGTCTGCCAGCGCAAACTGGATATCCCGGTGGCAAGGCGTGGTGCCGAGCGGCGACGCGGCCAGGTGAGCGTCCAGCAGCTGCAGGTGCAGGGGCGGGCGGGAGATGGCACCTTGCCGCGCCCACTGGCGCATCACTTCGTTTTCCAGCAGCACGGAGCCGTCGGCGATGGACAGCAGCGTCAGGCCTGAAGGCGAGGTGTCCACCATGACACGATTCAAGTTCTCGCTTTCGTAAATGCGCTGGGCGTTGCTAAAAGCGGGTTTGAAGATTCTCCGGTCCAGCAACAGGATAAAGGTCCACAGGCAGATCAGGGCGAACAGCAACGCGCTGAGATTGATGATCAGCGGCAGCCTCACGTCATTGAGTAAGCCATGCCAGGGAAACACTTGAATATGAACCCAACCCGGTGTGGGCAAGAGGGCGCGCAAGATGAATACACCATCGCGGTATTGGAGGTCCGACACTGTATTGTTGATTGCCGGCAAGGCCATTTTGCGTAGTGTCGCGATGAGCTGCGCGCCTTGGGCCGCCTGGTGACCAACGCTTAAATAGAACACCCCCGAGGGGCTGACGAGCAAGGTGGTTTCATCATTGATGTCCGGGCGCCAGGTGTTCAGCAAGGTATCGATGCGGATATCCCGGGCGAACACGGCGAAGGGCTTGCCGTGGGCCATGGCGGTTTGAGCCAGGCGAATAGTGGGGTGCTTGGTCAGTGGAGTGGCGGCGGAGCCTAGCCAAACTTGTTGGCGTTTGCTTTGGCTATCGGCGGTTGCTACGGGAGGCAGCATGGTCATGTTGGCGAAAAACTCACGCCGCAGTTGAGTTCTTGCTCTTTGATCACTTTGCGCCAATGGCGACAATGGAGGAGGGACTATCGCCAGAAACTGCTGGTCCGGGCTATACAGATATGCGGTTAAGGATTTCCGCAATTCGCAGTCCCCTCCGCATAGAGAGCTGGCGACATGCTCCGCTAGGACAAGATAAGGCTCGAAACGGGAGGCTGGATCCTGTGAGGATAGCTTGCCCAAGGCCAGTGTTGGGGGGTGAGTGGGGGAGGCCTGCAGCCAAGCTTGACCGTTACCAGCGGTGAACTGGCGTAGCAGTGTTGGGCTCCTTCTAGGCAGGGTTAACCAGGCGGTCTCCGCCTGGCTCACCTGATGGTAGAGATCAATCGCATGTCCTCTTAGCACCACCTTCAAGGCCGTGTTTTCCGCGTCGAATACCTGATGGCGGTCGGACAACATCTCCTTGCCGGAAAGCCAGAGCGTCAGCATGGTCAAGGCCAACAGAGCCAGCGAGATGGCGACGCCGCCGCCAAGCAAAGTGATGCGCTGGATGCGCCGCAAGCGGCTGAGCGGCTGGCTTTGGGAGGTGGGTGAGCTTGAGTTGCGCATGAGGCTTCCGGAAGGCGACTTGGCTAGACGGTTGACCATTTTCAGGATATTTTCTTATCTATAAAGATAAAAGATAGATTGTCTTGACAATGATTATTTAAACTTCATGTGAACGACATGGCGACAGCGGAAATCAAAGTCTTCTTGGTGGATGACCATCCCACGGTGCTCAGTGGCTTGGAACATGTGTTGAACGGTCAGAGCACTATTCGTGTAGTAGGCAAGGCCAGCAGCGCAACTGCCTTGTGGGAGTTGCTGACCAGCCAGTCTTGCGACGTGCTGGTGTCCGATTATTCCATGCCGGGCTGTGAGTCCGGAGACGGCGCGGCCATGTTCGAACGCCTGCGCCGGCTTTATCCGGAACTGGGCATCGTGGTGCTCACCATGATGGACAACGCCCTGGTGGTGCGCTCGCTGCGCAGCCTGGGCATTCACTGCATCCTGAGCAAATCCGACGCCGTTGATCACCTATTGCCGGCGGTTTACGGCGCCATGGCCAAAACGGCCTACTTCTCGCCGGCGGTGGAGCGTTTGCTGGAGGTCGACCACCTGGCCCAACCCGCCGACAAGCGCGCCTTGACCGCGCGCGAAGCCGAAGTGGTGCGGCTCTTTGTCGCCGGGCTCACCGTCAACGACATCGCCGCCAAACTCAAGCGCAGCAAGCAGACCATCAGCACCCAGAAAGCCAGCGCCATGCGCAAACTGGGCGCGGAGCGCGACGCGGACCTCTTGCTGCTGTACAAGTCCTGATACCTTTTTTTCTCCTGGCGGCCCTTCCTTGGGGCCGCTTCCCCGCCGCGGGTTCCCGCGAATCCTGCCTGTCTGCTAACGCATAGGCCGGTCAGTATAGGGCTCCTCGAATAACCCGAGATTTTCAGTGAACCCGGCAACAACATGATTGCCGCGACCACAATCGGCGCAACTTCCGAGATGAACTGCCATTTTTGGGGGCGCGTTACGTGATTTTTTGCTCGGCTCTCCGCTCAAACCCGGCGATCCAGGCGAGTTCGAGCATCAGAAGGCTTGGATTCCCGCCTTGCGGAGAAATACCAATCGCTTCAGGTTGTAGCAGGTCGCCATCATCGTCAGCGCGAAGTTCGCTCGCGCTTGGCCAATCGTGCGGACTAACTTGCCGCCCATCTGCTCGATCACGGCGAACACATGCTCGACATGAGCACGCACCTTGGCAATGCGCTGGTTACGTCGCTGCTGGCAGTCGGACAGCGGCTTGTTGGTGTCTCCCCGGCGCTGAATCTGGTTCCGGAATCCGTCCTGCGCAAGCTGAGCTTCACGCGCTTCAGACGGGTAGCCGCGGTCGGCGTAAATGTCCCGGCTTGTGTTGCCGGTATCGAAGACGTTGTCGAAATGCTGGCTGTTGTGCGTGCTGGTGGTGTCGGTCGCGAACTTGCGGATCAGTTTGTATTTATTGTCGATGTTCACCGACAGCTTGTAGCCAAAGTAGGATTTGCTGTGCTTCTTGGTCCAGCTTGCATCCTGGTCCTTCTGGCGCCGTTTGGCCGGTTTCCAATCGGCCGGCGTCGCGCCCTGATTGAGCAGTTCTTTCTCGCCGCGACTGTTGTGCTGCTTCGGTGCCGGCACCAGCGTCGCGTCAATGATCTGACCGCCGCGTGCGATATAGCCCTGCTTGAGCAACTGGGCTGACACACCGTCGAACAGCACATGAGCGCCGGTCTCGCCGATCTGGTTCTCGAAGGTCCAGATCGTGGTGCGGTCGGGGATATTAACGGCGTGGCTCAGACCGCAGAAACGCTGGTAACTCATGCGGTCGAGCAGTTGATACTCCATCTGCTCGTCGGACAGGTTGTAAAGCCGCTTGAGTACCAGAATCCGCACCATCGTTTCAGTCGGAAACGGCGGCCGACCGCCCTGCGGGCTGACCGGTCTCGGTGCCACCCGGTCGATCTGAGCAGCTAAAGCAGCAAAGTCGATATGCTGCTCGATCTCGGAGAGCGGATCGCCCAGCCGGTCGATCTTCTGGCGGTGATGTTCGGCGGCGAACAGGTCGTTCTTGATGGCGTTGCGCTGTTTCATCGGGTTCAAGTTCGGCAAGGTTCAGAACAGCGTAATTTTAACAACAGGTGGGCTCGTCTAGGTTTTTCGAGGTGCCCATATGTGTTTTCGTACTGGTCATATGTTTGATATTGAGTTCAATTTGTATAATTTTCATTCTTTATAAACATGAGATATTGAGGACAATTAAATGTTATCTAATTGTATTCGGGTAGTGGTGGTGGCTGGTGTATTTTGTGCGGGGGGTGTGTATGCATCTGGTCTTGGGTCAACACAGTTTGAAGTTAAAGGTGTAATTAAGCCGACGGCTTGCTCTGTGTCATTTTCCAAGGGGGGTGTTTTTGATTATGGTGTGATAGATAATAAAAAGTTGGATGGCACAGATGGTTATCACTATGTTTATGGACCTCAGCAAGACTTTTCCATAGTGTGTGACCAGCCCGCGGGTGTTTCTGTTAAATTTATTGATAATATGCCTGACGCTGTTCGTACCCCAGGGGCTGGGAGTTTTGGGCTTGCCTCTGATTATGGTTCTCCTATTGGGCATCATTATTTTCATGTTGCAAACAGCCGTTTGAAGGTCTTGGGTGACAAAGGTGGTTTGGTGGACGGGGCAGTTCATGGAGTCTCTAGTGATAATAGGGAATGGGTTTCGTTGGGTGGAGGCTATCAAGTTGTTAAAGGTGGTAATTACTATACGGCTATCGATGCAGGCAGTAAAAAAAATATTCCTTTTACAAAACTTGATTCACAGGTGTCCTCCATGCTTGCTATCCATAAGCAGGTAAGTGTGAAGGACGCGTTGGAATTTCAAGGAGTGGTAACTATGGAGTTGTACTATATTTAAGATGAAAGAGGCACTTCATGGTGGTGTGCCTTCTTTGTGTGATGTGCTAAGTTGATGTATATGCCCTCTCCATTTTTTGTGGGGAGGGTTTGAAATTGTAAGGTTATTGTGATGCGCCAGTTTTTTTGGGGATGCTTTTTCGTATTGTTAATGCCTTTTGCTGTTGCTGACGGTATGCTGCCGGAGTCTTCAGTTGTTTTATTAAATGAGGAGGCTGGTGGAGGTGCAATGTTGTTGGAAAATACTAGTCAGCAACCGCTGCTTTTATACTCGAAGGTAGAGAGTTTGCCAGGAGAGAGTAATAAAGAGCCATTAGTCATGTTGATGCCGCCTGTGGCTAGAGTAGAGGCTGGGGAGAAGCAACAGATACGCTTTATGTTGAAGCCTAAGCAGCCGTTACTAACTCAGGGGTTGATGCGAGTGATTTTTGAGGGAATTCCACTAAGACACAAGGGTGAAGGTGCAAAAGTGGATTTTGCTGTCCGCCAGAATTTGCCTTTGGTGATTCACCCTAAAGGCTTGCCAAAAAATCGTGAGCCATGGAAGTTATTAAAGTGGTCCTTGAGTGAAGGCCAGCTGACATTGGCAAACGACAGCCCTTATGTGGTGAGGATGGCTCCGGTCGTGAATCTCCAGCCGCAGGGCACTGCAGTGCAGTTGGAACGCAGCTATGTATTGCCTGGGCAGGTACTATCGTTCCCGGTTACGGGCACCGAGATAAGGACTGAGGCGGTGAGGTTGTACCCGGCAACCTCGTATGGCTTTAGTGTGGACAGCTACGATGCGCCATTGACGGCCAAGGACGGCTAATTGACGGTTTGGCAAGAATCCCCGGCTCACTGTGGGCGTGGGGAGGCATGGGCGTATGCTCTAGGGCCGAAAAGGTGGCGCAAGCGGCCGCTGGCGGCGGCTTTGCTGTTGGCCTTGGGTGCGACGCCGTCACTGGCGCTGGGCGCGGAAGTTGCCGACGAGGCGATGTTCGACGCCGATATCTTGCGCGCGCGTGGCCTGGACCCGGCCTTGGCCGAGTACTTCCGCGGCAAGCCGCGTTTTGCCGAGGGCCGGCAGCAAGTGAGCTTGTCGCGCAATGGCGAGGCCTTGGGCGAGGTGGAGGCGGAGTTCGACGCGCAAGGCCAGCTTTGCTTCAGCCCGGCTTTGCTGGAACAGGCGCGTTTGCAAGGTCCGCCCCCGGATGAGGCGGAGGGCGTCTCCGTGGCGCCGGCCTGCTACGATTTTGTCGGTGCTTGGCCGCAGACCCAGGTGCAGCTGAACCCCAATCTGAACCGAGTGGCGCTGTTGGTGCCCACCGCGGCCATCCTGCCGCAGTCGCAAGAAGAGATTCAGCTGGAAAGCGGCGGCGTCGGCGGCATGCTGAACTACGACCTCAGCGCGAGCAGCTATCAGGGGCTGGGCAGCGGCAGCCGCAGTTTGTCGCTGGACACCGAGGCCGGCCTCAACGTTGGCGACTGGATTGTGCGCAGCCGCCAGTTCTACTACTCCAATAACGGTCAAGGGCAGTTCAGCGATCTGGGCGCTTACGCCCAGCGCTCCTTCGTTTCCCAGCGCGCGCGTCTGCAACTGGGGGTGATCAATGTCGACAGTCCGCTGTTTGCCGCCGGCCAGTTGCTGGGTGCGCAATGGACGCCGGAGAGCGGACTGAAGCAGGGCGGCCCCGGCGCACGGGTGGAGGGCATTGCCAATAGCGTGGCGCGGGTGGAGGTACGGCAGGCGGGGGTATTGATCCATATTGCGCAAGTGCCGGCCGGGCCCTTCTCTTTTGACAACCTTCGCCTCAACAACCGCCATGTCGATCTGGAGGTGACGGTGGCGGAGAGCGATGGCGGCGAGCGGCTCTTCACGGTGCCGGTGGCAAGCTTGGCGCTGGATGCGGCTGCGCCGCTGGGCTATTCGCTGGCTATGGGCCGCTTGCGCGATGTTGCCGACGACGGCGAAGAACCCTTACTGCTGACCGGCTCCGGCAGTTGGGCGTTGGGCGCGCGGGCGCAAGGGACGCTGGGCGCGCTGGGCACGCCGCAATACCAGGCCCTGGGCCTGGGGGTGGATGTCGGCCTGAGCGCCGACACCAGCTTGAGCGCGCGCGGCGTGGCTTCCCATGCGCGGGAAGAGGGCGTGTTCGGCCATCAATCCAACTGGGCGATGAGCACACGGATGAGCGAGGCGATGAGTGCGTCTTTGTCCGCCTCGTTTCAGTCCGAGGGCTACCGCGATCTGGGCGAGGCGACGACGGCCTATGGTCGAGAGCAAGCGGGCCAAGCGCGCAAGCGCCGCACCCGCGCCCAGTATTCCGCCTCTCTGGGCTGGAGCCATCAGCGCGCGGGCAGCTTCCGGCTGTCCTACTCCTCCAGCCGCAGTTTCGACGGGCATGTCAGCAGCCGCTGGCTGGGCAGCTGGGGCAAGTCTTTCAAGTGGATGTCGCTGAATTTGAACGTGGAGAACGGCCGCAACTCCTTTGACGGCCGCCGTTATCAAGCCTGGTATCTGAACTTCAGCCTGCCGCTGGAAAAGCGCCGCATCAACAGCACCGTGCGCAGCAGCGGCGGCGACACCAGCCTGAATACCTCGGTCAGCGAAACCGTCAACGAGTATTGGGGCTATCAGCTGAGCGCGGAACAGAGCCGCCGCGGCACCGGGGTGAGCGCCAATGTCAACGTGCAACCGCGTTACGCCAGTGCCCGGCTGGGCATGGGACAGAACTACGCCGGCCGCCATTTTTCCGCCGGGCTGAGCGGCGGCCTGGCGTTTCACCGCGACGGCGTCACCGCCTCCCCGGCACAGATCCAGGACAGTTTTGGCGTGCTGTCCACCGGCAAGGTGTCCGGGGTGCGGGTCAATACGCCGGGCGGCGCGGTGTGGACCGACGCCGGCGGCCGCGCGGTGATCCCCAATTTGACGGCTTACGACGTCAGCCGCTTGGAAGTGGACGTGAAGAGTTTGCCGCGCACGGTGGAGCTGAAAAACGGCTACAAGGAGCTGAAAGTCAGCCGCGGCGCGGTGCGCCATGTCGAATTCGACGTGTTCCAGACCCGCCGCGTGTTGTTGGAAGTCAAGGACGGCATGGGGCAGCCGCTGAGCGCCGGCGGATCGGTGCTGACGGCGGACAATCGCTTCGTCACCACCGTGGTGGAAGGCGGCAAGGTCTTTCTCGACAATGCCGAGCCGGGACAGGCGCTGACCGTGACCACGGCTAACGGCAACCGTTGTCAGCTGGATTTCGCGCTGCCGGAAACGGTGGACGAGCAGGTGTTTTACGAGCAGCTGGATGCGGTATGTCGGGCGGAAGCGTGAGCGAGGAGCAAGGAATGAAGTCGATGATTAAGCGGGCAACGGCCGGTCTGGCCGGCCTGCTCTTGTGCCAGGCCGTGTTGGCCGACAACTGCGTGATGCGCTTGAGCGGCGAGCAACTGGATTACGGCGTGTTGAACAAGGGCCAGTTTGGGCGATCCCAAGCCGGAATGCAGGCCTTGGGCAAGCGGCGGATGACGCTGAGCATTCAATGCGAGGCGCCAAGCGCCATCCGGCTGCGGCTGGAGGCGGAGCCGGCCGCCAAGGGCATGGCCTTGTGGAATGGCAAGGGCCATTACCGGATGAGCATGGGCGCGGCGCAGCTGGACGGCCAGCCGGTGTTGCTGGCGGCCGCGCGCACCGAGCAGGCGACGTTGGAGCAGGCCGCGGCGGAGGTGGCGATGGACGCTGAGCATAGAATATGGGCGGTGGCGGACGGCAAGCCGGCGCGCGGCAAGCTGTTCACGGCGCAAATCTGGGTGGACGCGCAAGTGGCGACCAATGCGCTGCGCGCGCGCGATGTGGAGCATTTGAACAGCGGCGGGCGCTTGCTGCTGGAGACGGGGGAGCGCTAAGAGCCTGCTCATAGTCTGCTGCGCGTCGGCGATACGGCGTTGAAACCGGCATTCGAAATGCTCATGTCCCCCCCTCGTAGTTATCGCTTGTTTTCGCCTTGTCTTGCCCTTGCTCGCAAGCCTTTGAACAGGCTCTAAGCGCTGCTTTCGCGCGGCGGGGCGGGTATTGAATCCGCGGCTTTTATTGCCGGGGCTGACCTGGCCAAGCAAGACAAGCGCAGCGTCGTGAGGAATAGGGCAGAGAGAGGCACTGCTCCGCCAAGTTCCTCTTCACTCCAAAAACCACCCCTCCTTGACCCTCCCCGCCCCGTCGGCGACAATCCCCGAGCGTCGTTCTCATTAACGGCGCCGGGATTGGCGTCCCGCCCTGTACACAACGGATTCGCACCTTATGGGTGCGGTCCTGCTTTACTATGGCTGTGCCACTTGGCAGGTGCATGGTAGGAGAGTGTCATGCACTCGCCGGTTTGTGTACACGGTAACGCCAATCCTGCCACGCGCCTGCCCAATACCTCGCTTTTCAGGCAGGCGGTTTATCTTGTGTTACAGCAGGAGAAACAGCATGTCCCTTATCCTACCTCGCCGTCGTCGCTACAAACTGGCCGCCATCGAACAGCAGGAAATCCTGCTCCCCTTCGTTCGCTACACCCCGGAGCGCGACTATCCGCATTACTGGCAGATGCCCGAAACCTCCGAGGACTTCGACGCCATGTGCGCCTACGGCCGCGAATGCGCGGCCCATCTACTGCAATGGCTGAAGGACAACCGTTACTACGTTGCGGCCTGTTGGGCCGGGTGGCGCGCGACATCAGCTTTGACGACCGTGAGCAGCGCGGCTACTGGATAGGCTTTTTCAACTATCTGGAGCAAATGCTGTTCTTGGGCGCGCAGCAGGTAAAGGTTTACCGCCACGTGGACAGCCAACATCAAATGCACGCCGGCAAGACCAGGCGCAGGCAGTTGGAGGAGCGTTTTAGCCGCATCGGCCGTTAAAGCAAGGGGCGGCGGCCTTGGCTGGCCGCAGCCCTGCGCATCACAGAGCGGAGCCTTGCGGGGCTCCGCCTCGTCTCCCGGCCCTTCTTGGGCTTGTTTGATTCCCCCTTGGTGCGTGGCTTCCCTTTCCAGTGGAAGTCAGCCGCGGACCCAGCCGGCGGCAATCGGCCATGCAAATAAGAAGCGGTACAGCCGAATGGCCGCTTGTGCAATGGGATCCCCTATTTTGGGCCAGAGCGCGGTCGTCACCGCGCAAACGCCGGCCGCTACGGCTAGCGCGCCCAACATGTCCAGCGGGAAGTGCACGCCTACGAATACGCGCGCCCAGGCGACGGCTATGCCCAGCGCCAGGATGGCGACACCCAGTTTGAGCATGCCGGCAAACAGCAGAGTCAGGCCGATGCAGGTCAAGATGGTCATGTGATTGCTGGGGAAAGAGAAGTCCGGCGCATGATCCGTCCAGAGATGCCCAAGGCCTATCACGAAGGGCCTTGGCTGCGGATATCCTAGGCCGATTAACCCGTTCACCCCTAAAGCCAGCAGGACGACGAGGCATGCCTTGACGGCTTGATGGCGAAGCTTGTCGTCGCCCCACAGCCACAGGGCGACCAAGAGTAGCGGGATGATGTAGATCAGATCGTTAGCGATGACAACGGCCACGCGGATTAGCCAGGCTGGCGTGTTTTCATTTGCGTTCAATAGTAAAAATAGCGTGTGGTTAAGCGTTTCAAGGTGATTCATGGTGGTTTTATCTTACGCGTGATTATCTGGAACGTAGGGAGCCTGGGGACTAGGCGCGGCGGCTATGCGGTGTTGGCGGTTATTGTTAGTCGGCCTGGTTTTGACTGGGAGGATCTGCGTGCGTCGCCGCCGCGCCGCCTGGTTGAGTAAGCGGCAATTCGCATAGGAGCAGAACGGCGTGCACCTTGCGCAGTTCTTCTGCGTGCTCGGCCATGAAGTCCCGTAGGCGCTGCTCGGAGTCCAGCAGCTCCAGGCATTGCGGGTGCCGCATGCCTGTCAGTTCCGGATGGCTGTGCGACAGCCGCTGGCCAGGTAGGTAGCCGGCGCTGACTGGGTGGAGCGTCGCCTGCAGGATCTTCGCCTGTTGGGCGAGGGTCAGTAGGCGGAGAGCAAGAGCCGGCGCGCTCAAGCGATGCCAGAAGCGCGTTGCTTTGGCCTTGGAGGCCATGGGGAAATATAGCCGCAAGGCGACAATGTGCTGTGGGCTGGGGTTTGAGGTCATCGAGCCTGTTCCATAGGGGGTGTTCACGGTCTTGCAAGCCAGAGCGTGGCAGCCTTACGGGCTGTCTGACTGTTTTGCTCCCCGATGTTTCCTCCTTTTCTTTTGTTGGCGCGCGCTGCTCTTCTTTGCGGAGCCGCGCCAGGTCCGAAATGCGCAGCCCCTCGGGGATGGAGCCGCGATATTTGCTGCGGCCCACGCGCTGGGCGTGATAAATGCCGGTATGGCCGGAGAGCAAGTAAGCGGTGATGCAGCCGATGGCGGCTAAAGGTCCGATATCCGCCCCAAATAATTCCATCGCCATCAGCGTGGTGGCGATGGGGGTGTTGGCGGCACCGGAAAACACGGCGACGAAGCCGATGCCGGCGAGCAGGGGAAAAGGCAGATGCAGCAGCGGCGCCAGGGCGTTCCCCAGCGTTGCGCCAATGTAAAACAGCGGGGTGACCTCTCCGCCCTTGAAGCCGGTGCCCAGCGAAACAATCGTAAACACCAGCTTGCCAAAGAAATCCCAGGGGGCCACCGGCTCTTGAAAGGCGCGCACGATGTCGGGAATGCCCAGGCCGATGTAGTGGTAAGCATCAAGCAAGTACACCGCCGAGGCGACGACAATGCCGCCGACAAAGGGACGCAGCGGCGGGTAGGCGATGAAGCGTTTGACCACGGCGCTGAGCGAGTGAGCGCCTGTTGCGAACAGCATCCCCACAAGACCAAACACAATGCCTGCGGCCACCACGGCCAGCACGCTCCAGAAACCAATAGGCACAACCGCGCCTATCGCATAGTGAGTGTGGCGCACCCCCCAGGCGAGGCATACCTGATCGGCGACGACGCCGGCCACAAAGCAAGGAAACAGCGCGTCATACCGCATGCGTCCGATAGCAAGAACTTCAAGCACAAACACAGCGCCCGCCAACGGCGTGCCGAACACGGCGGCGAAGCCGGCGCTCATGCCGGCCATCAACAGAATGCGTCTCTCCTCGGGCTTCATGCGGAACGCGTGAGTCAGCTGATCCGCCAGCGTGGCGCCCATTTGCACGGCGGTGCCCTCGCGGCCAACCGATGCGCCGAACAGATGGGAAATAATGGTGCCGCCCAATACCAGAGGCGCCATCCGTAAGGGAATGACTTTCTTGGGCTCGTGGATTTCGTCAATGATGAGGTTGTTGCCGCCATCGACGGTTTTGCCCAGCCGGTGGTAGATCCAGCCGACACCAAAACCAGCCACTGGCAACAACCAGATGACCCAACGGTGGGCTTCGCGCCAAGCTGTGGCTTGATCGAGAGAGAGTAGAAAAAAAGCCGAGATGCTGCCTGCAAGTAAGGCAATAAGGCTGGCAATCACGAGCCACTTGCCTACGTAGGGCAGTAGTTTAAGTTGTTCGGGGCGGTGTAACGGACGCATTAGTCATGCCTGTATCAAAGGGATTGAGGCTGACCAAGGGGAAAGGTATATGCGCGTGCGCACCCACATTCCCGACCAAGGCCAGGTTTATGTAGGCGTCATCAGCAGCTTATTGCTGCGGTTCAAGTGAGGAGGAACACCATCTCCCAATAGGAGGGGAATATATCGCATCATTTAATTGCAGTCCAGCGGGCTATGAGCGTTTCGGGCCCATGCGGTCAGGGGCGGAGTGATCCCCTCTATTCGGCCAGACGCCTTAGAACCTGTTCATAATCTGCTGCGCTGCGGCGATACGGCGTTGAAAACCGCTTCGAAATGCTCATGTACCACGTGTACATTCCGCTTTCTCAGCCGTTTTCGCCTTGTCTCGCCCTTGCTCGCGAGATTTTGAACAGGCTCTTATAGGGGGCTGCTTTGTTTCCTAGCCGGTGAGGCGGGCCGCGCGGGGTATTTCGTATTGTAGTTGTCCAATACGGACTGTCTAGCCGAGCGGGCCCGCCCATCATGTCGCGCAGCCGCAAGCGTTTAGGGCAGCGAGGCACCGCTTGGTTTGAGAACCTGTTCAAAGCTTTGCTTTTGCCGGGCTGAGCGCAAACACGCTCAAAAACTGTATCAATATGAAATATGCTTTGCCGCCTTAATTTAGTACTGGTCCTATTAAAATTTAGAAAATTAAAGTGTAGCGTTGCGCTTGGCATTATTCATGGCGGTGGGGCATGTCATAAATGATTCCGCATTGTCGCGCCAAGCTCATGGCGGCTTAGAGCCGCTAAGAAAACCTCGCAGAAAACCTGAGCCAAGGCGCGCTGACGCAGGCAGTACAAGTCGTACGACAAGGAGGCGCAACGCAGGATCAGGGGTTTTGTTAGCGGGTATTAAGTGGCGCGGCTTGGAAGTGCGATGCGTTATGGTGGTATGTACATTCCGCTTCCTCCGCCGGTTTAGCCTTTTCTCGCCTTCGCTCGCGAGACTGTAAACACGTTCTTAACGCCACGCTTTAGGCAAAGGTATAGGTATCATGCCGCAGTTATTTCAAGTCTCTGTCGACAACGCTTTACTCAACGCTTGTTCCCAGGAAAACCAGCCTATTCAGCTAAGCATCAGCATTGGAAATCATAAAGTCAGCGACATCACTTTAAGCCAGGGCGATATTGAAAATATTGTTACGCATAGCGCGGCTTTTTCAGTGAATGACCTTAAGGCGGACAATGGGATGACCACCATTGTCTTGCAGCTGTCCTCAGGTTTGTGTGAGCAGGATATCTTGAAGTCCATGCATGCCCCATGGCGCGCCTACTCATTGCCGACAGAAGCGCGTAATACCCCTCAGCACATCATGCTATCTGGAGCCTCTGGAGATCATTGGTAGGTTTGGGTCTGCCAATTCAACAGCCGCCGATCAACATCGGCCTTGGGGGCAAGCCGGCGCGCAGCCAGTTTGAACCTGATGCGGCGTAGCTTGCCGGAAGGCGCTAGCGTATTCGCCGTTAAACCACCTAATTTGGGGCTTTATATGAATATTTTGCTATTGTCGGCATTCCCCGCCGAATCCGCTCATCTGTCGCAGCAATTATCCGCGACGTGGATGCCGGATCCTGTGCTCGGCGCCTTGTCCTGTCGCAGCCTTCAATACAATCTCCACCAGCTTTACCTGGCCGAGACCGGCGTGGGCACGGAAGACGCCGCGTTGACCACGCTGGCGCTACTGCAACAGCGCGATATTGATCTGGTCTTGTTTTTGGGGACTTCCGGCGCGGTGGGGGATGGCTGGGGGATTGGCGATGTCGTTGCCGGCAACAAAGTCGTGCAGATGGATCTTTACGGCATCGACAAGATCCTGAAAGGCACGCCGTTTGAGTCCTGTCTGTTTAACAGCAATACCCATGGCCAGCTGGAAACGGAGTGGGACGCGGACCCCTATTGGCTGGCTAAGTTGAACGCCCTGCCCAAGGTGAAGCAAGGGGTGATCTTTAGCAGCAACCAGTTTCCGGTGCCCGCCGACAAGTTTCCCGCAATGCTGGAACTGGGCCGCGGCGTGATTGAAATGGAGTCCTCCGGCGTGATGCGCGCCGCGCGCCGGGTGGGCTCCACGCCGGTGTTGGTGTTGCGGGCGGTCAGCAATATCATTGACGCCCAAGGCCGGGATAAGGGCACGCCCGAGCATGGCATTGCATTGTGCGCGGAGCGCTTATCCGCCGCCGTGTTGAAGCTGCTGTCCACTATTTGAAGCCTGCCAAGATGCTGTTCAAAGTCACGCTTTGGCTCGCCGGGCTTTGAACAGGCTCTTTAAACCTTCCCTCCCGCTTTCCGCCTGTCCGGGCGGCCGTCTCCGGCTTGACGCTACGCCCCCATCTCAGTACTCTTTGCCTCGCGCTGCGCCAAATAACGCCGCGCCGGGCAGGCAAGCCTATCAATCTCCGTGATCGCAGTCATGTTGCGTCCACTTGGGCGCTGCACGTCTGTTGCCACGCATCTGCATCTGAGCAGGGCGTGGCAGGGAGCCTCTCGGGGCTGCCGGTCGACATCACGGAGAACCGGTCTTGCCACCTTGTCACGCTCCTGCTCGTATCCGAGCAGGCTTCCAAAGCTGACTTGGAGATTGCAATGACTCCACTGTTTTCCCTTCTTCCTTTAGCCAAACCGCCCCCGGTCAACGGGCAAGATCAACTGCGCCTGCTGTCCCAAACCTTGGACGCTTGTGCGCTGGCCTTGAACGGCTTCTCTCTATTGCGTTCCACCTTGGCTGCCATCCAGGCCAAGTCCATTCCCGGCTCCCACCAATATTTATTGGCGCGTCTATCCATCGAAGTGCTGGATGACTATGCCGCCCGCCTGCAACAACTCAGTTCCGCCGTTCAAGACGAGCAGCAGGAAACGGCGCCATTGCTTTTCCATGCAGGCGTCGGCGGGGGCGTGCGCGCCACTTGCCGATAGCAAGGCGATAGCCGCGGTGTCTGTTCGCGGCCTCAGAACCTGTTGACGATCACTGCGCGTCGCGAGACGTGGCACGGTGAGTACCGTTTCGAAATGCTCATGTACCACGCGTACATTCCGCTTTCTCTGCGGTGTTCGCCTTGCCTCGCCTTAGCTCGCGAGATCGTAAACACGTTCTCAAGCGCTCAATCCAGGAGTTCAATTAGGAGTTCAATCTCCTACCGTCTTTAGGAGAGCCTTATGTCGCAATGTCATGAGTTTGCCTCGCGCCACAGCAAGGCGTTTGCCATGAAACCCTTCTGTTTCGCTCAGGAAGGGGAGGCGGCATGAAACCCTCTGTGATGCAATTGCACAGGGACTTGTTGCTGGGCAATACCAGCAGCGTGGCGCTGACGGAGCAGGCGCTGGCCGCCATCGCCTGCCACCAGGAAGCCGGCGAGCGGGCTTTCACCCTGGTGGACGCCAGAGCCGCGCTGGCCACGGCCCGGCAGGTGGATGCCGCCGGGCTCTATCCCACTCCGCTGGCCGGCATTCCCGTATCGGTGAAGGATCTATTCGATATCCAGGGGCAGGTCACCACCGCCGGTTCCGTGGCGTTCAAGCGCAACCCGCCGGCGTCCCGGGATGCGGCCGTGGTGGCGACGTTGCGCGCTGCCGGCGCGGTATTGTTGGGGCGCACCAATATGAGCGAGTTCGCATGCTCCGGCCTGGGGCTGAATTCGCACTACGGCACGCCGCGCAATCCCGGAGATCCGGAGCGCGTGGCGGGCGG
This sequence comes from Chromobacterium haemolyticum, assembly GCF_009936155.1. NCBI lineage: Bacteria > Pseudomonadati > Pseudomonadota > Betaproteobacteria > Neisseriales > Chromobacteriaceae > Chromobacterium > Chromobacterium haemolyticum. Next base: position 1,727,413 of record NZ_AP019312.1, read on the forward strand.
CTCCAGCTCCGGCGCGGCGGTCAGCGTGGCTCTGGGCATGAGCGCGGCCGCGCTGGGCGCCGATACCGGCGGCTCCGCGCGCATCCCCGCCGCTTTTTGCGGCCTGGTTGGTTTTAAACCCACCGCGCGGCGGGTGCCGATGCAGGGCTGTCTGCCTTTATCGCCGTCGCTGGATTCCATCGGAACGCTGGCGCGTTCGGTTTCTTGCTGCGCCATCCTGGACGCGGTGCTCAGCGGCGGCTGGACGCCCTCCCACGCGCGCGGCCTGCCGCCAGATGTGACAAAACGCCGCTTTTACGTGACTGACGATTATCTTTCCCAACACGTGGACTCCGCGGTGGCGCAGGCCTTCGACGACGCCCTGGCGTGCTTGTCCCGGGCTGGCGCTCGCATCATCCGTTTCGATTTTCCGGAGTTGGGGCGGATTGCGGACATGGAGGCCCAAGGCGGGTTGGCGGCGGCGGAGGCCTGGCGCTGGCACGGCCCGCGGCTGGAGGGCGAGGGCGGCGCTTGCTATGACCCGCGCATTGCACAAAGCCTGCGGCAAGGGGCCGGCCTGAGCGCGGTCAGGTATCTGGAGCTGGTGGAGCAACGCCGCGAGCTGCAAGCAGCCGCCGCGTATCGCTTGTCCATGGCCGATGCCTGGCTGATGCCCACCGTGGCGATTTTGCCGCCCAAGCTGGCGGAGTTGGAGAACGAGGACGTTTACGCTCACCTGAACCGGCTGGTTCTGCGCAACAGCGCCGTCGTCAATCTGTTGGACGGCTGCGCGGTCAGTCTGCCGCTGACGGATCAGATCGGCTTGAGCGTGTGCGGGCTGCATGGCCGCGACTCCCATATTTTGAAAATCGCCGCCGGCGTTGAACGCGCGCTGGCTCATCCATAAGGAGAGCGGCGATGAAAGACCAATTGCCCGTGATGGAGCAACTGAAACAACTGAATCAGGATTTGCTCGAGGCCCGGCCGGATCAGACCGCCTTGTCTCAGCTTGGCCGGCAGATGGCCGAGCAGTGCGCGGAAATGGACGCTTGCCTATTGCAAGGCTTGATGGAGATTCGTTCGGCTCATGTTGGCTTGCAAGCCATCCTGACCTTGCTGCAACGTCGCGACGAGCCCTTGCTGTTCAGCAGCGAGGAGGCGGTGGCTTTGTTGGAGCCGGTGCAACAGCGTCTGTGTCACGGTTTGAACGGGCTTAACCGCCTGGTTTGAGCCATGCTTCCACGCGCGCAAAAAAAGCGTGGCTGCGCCGGCTTTTCGTACTGGTCAGATATTTTTTCGCGGAGCGTTTGCGCATACTTTGCCCATCTTATGCGGCGTTCTTTGCATAGGGTCTCACGCCGATCCCCCGGTGTTGAGCTGCCTAGTGTCTATTGCAAACTCCCCATGTTTGCCTCCCTCTCCCTGCGTGGAGAGGGATATTTTTTTAACCGGAATCCCGCTCCGGCCTGTCGGCATGCGCTGATCGCGCCGTTTGCGAGCCATCTGCTAGGAGAAAGCATGAACTTCAATATGAATGCCGCCCAGTTCCAGCACAAATTGGCCGAAATGGAGGAGGAAAACCTCATGCTGCGCTTGCAGCTGGATGTTTACCGCGATGAGCTGTTCAAGAAGTACGAGTCGTTTCTCGATGAGAAACTGACAACGGAAATGGAGAAAAAACTGAGCCTGGACGTGCGCAAGGCGGAGGCGGACATGCGGCATAGGTTGCAAGAGGAAATCAAGCTGCTGAAAGAGGAGTTGCAGCGCCTGCGTGGGCCGGCCAAATCCGAAATCAAGCTGAACAAAGTGGACAAGCCGGTTGAGGTGCCGACTTTGTTGGCCACGGCCTGAGAGTTAACCCCGCCCTTGAACGCGAGGCATGTACTGAGACGGAGCCCGGCGGCGGAATCAATGGAGTGTAGTGAATGAGAGCGTTACTGTTGTTGTGTTGGTTTGTTCTGGCGCTGGGCGCGGCGCAAGCGCAGATCGTGGTAGGGAAGGATTACCTGGTGTTGCCCAAGCCGCATCCGGTGTCCAGCGGAGATCAGATCGAGGTGGCGGAGTTTTTCTCCTACCCATGCCGACATTGCTACTCTCAAGACGCCGCGATATCCGCCTGGCTGAAGACCCAGCCAGCGGACGTGCGCGTGGTGCGCAAGCATGTGGTGTGGGGCAAACCGATGGAAGGGTACGCGCGGGTGTTCGCCACCTTGAACGTATCCGGCCTCTCGGACCGTCTGCATGGCGCGGCCTTCCGCGCGGTGCAGCATGACAAGGTCGATTTGAGCAAGGAGGCGGAGTTTGAGAAGTGGTTGCGCCGCCAGCCGGGCGTGGACGTTGCCAAGACCATGGCGGTGTATCGATCCTTCGCGGTGAAGGCTCAAGTGGAGGCTATCGCCCAGTTCACCAAGGATTACCGTATCTTCAGCACGCCCATGCTGGTGGTGGACGGCAAGTACGCGATTGCCGCGGCCCCGCCGGAGCGTACGCGGGAGGTGTTGGACGTGCTGGTGGCCAAGGCGCGCGTGCAAAGAGTCGCCGGCCAGGTCTAAACAGGCAACGGCGCTCTGTTTTACCGCGCCGCGGCCCTAGTGCGGCGGCGCCTGGGTTTTTGCCCCCGCGCGCAAACGGGGTATGATGTCAGGCCGTACGTTTATTGCGCTTGCACACTCCGCCGCCCATGTCTCAGCACACTTTCTCCCCGGATGGGAACGCCCATCTCAGCCCCAAGGCCTGGTATCAGGCCGCCAGCGAAAAACCCGGCTTCATCCACGACGAGGCCCAGGCCGCGGCGATTGAGGAACTGGACCTGCTGTGGCACCAGCTGGTGGAGTTCAAGAACAAGCGCAACCGCTTCCTCGGGCGCAGCCTGCGCAGCCCGGACGTGCCCAAGGGCCTGTATTTCTGGGGCGGAGTGGGACGCGGCAAGAGCTTTCTGATGGACGCCTTCTACGCCTGCGTGCCGTACCGCCGCAAGCGCCGCATTCATTTCCACAACTTCATGGCTGAGGTGCACCGCGAGCTGCGCGCGCTGGCCGGCAGCAAGGACCCGCTGCTGGCCTATGCCGACAAGATCGCCCGCGATACCCGCCTGCTGTGCTTCGACGAGTTCCACGTCAGCGACATCGCCGACGCGATGATGTTGGGCCGGCTGCTGTCGGCGCTGTTCGAGCGCGGCGTGGTGCTGGTCACCACGTCCAACTACGCGCCGGACAGCCTCTATCCCAACGGCCTGCAACGGCAGAACTTCCTGCCCACCATCGAGTTGATCAAGCGCGAGCTGAAAGTGCTGAACGTGGACGGCGGCAACGACTACCGTCTGCGCGAGCTGACGCGCGAGCCGCTGTTCATGGTGCCGGCGGACGCGGCCAGCGAGGAGAAAATGGAGCAGCTGTTCCAGCGCCTGAGCCACGGCGTGGAGCAGAAGAAACGCTCCATCCAGGTGCTGGGCCGCGAGATTCCGGTTAAGCGCCTGGCCGCCGGGGCGATCTGGTTCGATTTCCTGGCCCTGTGCGACGGCCCGCGCGCGCAAACCGACTACCTGGAAATCGCCACCGAATACCATACTGTCTTCGTCAGCGGCATTCCCAAGATCACCGCGCGCGAGGCGTCCATCGCCCGCCGCTTCACCTGGCTGGTGGACGTGTTCTACGACAACCGCGTCAAGCTGGTGGCCTCCGCCGCCGCCGAGCCGGAGCAGCTGTACACCGAAGGGGTGCAGGCCGGCGAATTCTTCCGCACCGCCAGCCGGCTGACCGAGATGCAGTCGCGCAGCTATCTGGAGCTGCCGCACCAGTCCGTCGGCCAGACTCACGACCAGCCGCCGGCCGGCGTGGTGCTGTAAACGGCGACGCGCATGGACGCCGCCGGCCTGCTGCAAGAAGTGCGCGCCTGCCGGCTGTGTACGGACAGCCTGCCGCACGGCCCGCGCCCGGTGCTGCAATGGCATCCGAACGCGCGCATCCTGATTGCCGGCCAGGCGCCGGGGCGGCGCGTGCACGCGTCCGGCCTGCCGTTCGACGACCCCAGCGGCGAGCGTTTGCGTGATTGGCTGGGCGTGGACAAGACGGTGTTTTACGATGAGACCCGCATCGCCATCCTGCCGATGGCTTTCTGTTACCCCGGCACCGGCAAGTCCGGCGATCTGCCGCCGCCGCCTCAATGCGCGGCCGCCTGGCGTCAGCCCTTGCTGGCTGGCCTGCCTCATCTGCAATTGACGATTTTGCTGGGTCAGTACGCGCAGCGTTATCACCTGCCTGGGCGTTATCCGCGGCTGACCGAGGCGGTGGAGCGCTGGCGCGAGCACTGGCCGGCGCTGCTGCCCTTGCCGCACCCCAGCCCGCGCAATCAACTGTGGCTGCGCCGCCATCCCTGGTTCGAGGCCGAACTGCTGCCGGCTTTGCGGCAGAGGGTGGCAGAGGTGCTGGAGCGCGGCTGAGAACCTGTTTACGCGCTGCTGCGCGCTGTGAAACGTGGCTCGGTGAGTGCAACTTCGAAATGCTCATGTACCACCTGTACATTCCGCTTTCTCAGCCGTTTTCGTCTTGTCTCGCTCTTGCTCGCGAGACTGTGAACAGGCTCTAAGCACTATTTACCATCGATGGTTTTCCAAGGAGGCTGCAATGTGGCGACGCTGGATCTGGAATGGCAAGCAATGGTTGTTTGACTGGGGCGTGCGCCAGCAGCGGCGCTGGGCCGGGCTGAAGCCGCGACGGCGCAGGCTGGAGCAGGGTGAATTGAGCTGGTTGGAGCGCGCCGCGCCGGCGGGCGCGCCGGTGCTGGTGCTGCTGCATGGCTTTGGCGCGGAAAAAGACCACTGGGCGATGCTGGCGCGTCGCCTGCCCAAGTCATTCCGGCTGATAGCACCAGACTTGCCAGGCCACGGCGACAGCATGTCCAACCTGGACATCAGCTACCGAGTGGAGGCGCAAGCGGATCGGCTGCGCGCGTTTCTGGAGGTTTGGGGCGTGGAGCATGTCCACTTGATCGGCAATTCCATGGGCGGCGCCATCGCCGCCAACTTCGCCGCGCGTTATCCGAGGCACGTGGCCAGCCTGACCTTGCTCAACGCCGCCGGTGCCGGCGTCAGCGCCAGTGAAATGGCCGAGCTGTGGCAGCGCAGCGGGGAAAATCCAATGTTGGATATGAGCAGCGCGGACGGGGTGCGAGCGATGTTGGACTGGGCGATGTACCGGCCGCCGCCGGTGCCCGGCTTCGCCATCGAAGTGGCGGCGGCGCGCAAGGCGGAACGCGTTGAGGTGGAGCGCAAGATTTTCGACGACCTGTTAGACAGCGTGGACCAGCGGCCCTTGCTGGCAAGCATCCAGGCGCCGACTTTGATCGTCTGGGGCCGCGAGGACCGCATCCTGCACGTGGAGGACGCGGATTGCTTCGCCGCCTCCATCGTCGGCAGTGAAAAGCAGGTGTTGGAGCAGGTGGGCCATCTGCCGATGATGGAGCAACCGCGCCAGGTGGCGGACCTGTGGCTGGATTTTGCGCGGAGGCGGGCCATGTGATGGTGGTGCAGGACTCAAAGCCATTCCGCGAGGTGGCTTTTAGATTGATTTGAGAATGTTTTCCTCTTCAGAATCTCTCCATTAATCTGATTTTCCAGCCGATTTGCATTCTTTTAGGGTTGGATTATTCATTTTAATTTTTGGAGAGATCATGAAGTTTCAATACTTGGCGATCAGTGCCGCTCTGCTTTTGGGCAGCGTCCATGCCATGGCTGCCGATGCCTATACTTTTGAGTTAGTCAATAATGGCTCTTGTCCGATTAAATACACGCTAAGCGGCGAGGGTCCGCAAACTCCGGTGGAGGCCGGCAATAAAATCGTCAGGACGATAAGCAATGATAGTGTTGCGATTTATCCGGGTTTCAACCGCTCTCCCGGTAGGTGCCATACCGATCAAACCCTGGAATTGGACATGGTTGGCGAAGGTGCGGCCCAATTGCTGAGTTCCAACTGGGAGGGCACCAGCAAGCCATTGCTGATCAAGGGTAATCTTGGCGTGATGACTTTCCTGTTTGACAAAGAGGTCAAGCAGGGCAGCAGTAGCGCTATCGGTGTGATTAATCGCAGTTTTAATCAGAAGAATGGCAATACCCGCCATGTGAAAATCGAGGTGGCGGCGCCGACGGCACGTTGATGTCTGCGGTTAATGGCGCGGCCTGTCCGGCGCGTTGAGCCTTGCGTAAGCAAGGCTTTTTTGCGTCTCGGCGGTCGAACAAAAGCCGCCCGGCGCGTCGGCGCCGGGCGGCTTTGGGCACTGCGAAGCAAGATGACGCTTAGGCGCGCTTCTTGAATTCGTTGGTGCGGGTGTCGATTTCAATCTTTTCGCCGGTGTTGACGAAGGCCGGAACCTGAACTTCGAAGGTGGTGCCCACCAGGCGAGCCGGCTTCAGCACTTTGCCGGAGGTGTCGCCGCGCACGGCCGGTTCGGTGTATTCCACTTCGCGGATCACGGTGGTCGGCAGTTCAACGGAGATGGCCTTGCCGTCGTAGAAGGTCACTTGGCACACTTCTTCCATGCCGTCGACGATGTAGTTCAGCGTGTCGCCCAGGTTGTCGGCTTCCACTTCGTACTGGTTGAATTCGGTGTCCATGAACACGTACATCGGGTCAGCGAAGTAGGAGTAGGTGCAGTCCTTGCGGTCCAGCACGATGACGTCGAACTTGTCGTCTGCGCGATATACGGCTTCGCTGCCGGCGCCGGTCAACAGGTTCTTCATTTTCATTTTCACAACGGAGGCGTTGCGGCCGGATTTGCTGAATTCAGCCTTCTGCACGACCATCGGGTCGCTGCCTACCATGAATACGTTGCCGGCGCGGAGTTCTTGTGCGGTTTTCATTACTAAAAGTCCCAAACTCTTGATTGAAGTCGGAAAAAAGGTTTCCGAAAAACGGCGTATTTTAGCCGATTTCCCGGACAAAGTGCAGTAGTCTGTCGCCCAGATCACCGTCCGCCAGCAATTTTTCCGGCCAGATGGCGGCGTGTTCGCGCCATGCGGGCAGCCAGGCGGCCAATTCCGTCCATGCGGCGGCCATATCGGCGCCGTGGTTCCAGGCATGGCTGGCGGCTGTCAGCGCTTGCGCCGCTCCGACGGGCAGCGCCGCGCCGTACTGTGACAAAAAGGCATCAAGCTTGGCCAGATGGGCGTCGTCGTCCTGCGGATAGATGTGCCAGAGAAACGGCCGGCCGGCCCATTGCGCGCGCACGAAGCTGTCTTCGCCGCGCACCAGATTGAGGTCGCAGGACCACAGCAGCAGGTCGTAGCTGTCCTGGTCGGTCATCGGCAGCACCTTGACCGTCAACTGGCCCTGGCGCGCCAGCATGCCGGCGCGCAGAGGGTGGCCGAAGACGCGGGCCGCGTCCGGCAACGCCTTGCCTTCCGGCAGCAGGCAGGTCACCGGCCGCTCGCCCAGCGCCCAGGCGGCCAGCAGGCTGGTGACGGCCGGGTTTTCATAGGCGAACAGGCTGACCCGCCATTCGTTCGCCGCTGGTTCCGGCAGCTCCAGCAACTGCCAGTAGGCGCATCGCGCCAGCGCGTCGTCCTGCCATTGGCGGCGGACGTCTAGTAGGCCCTGCTCGCAGATCAGGCCGCCGGTGTCGGCGCCGAAGCCGGGAAAGAAGAAGTGCTTGGTCAATGGCAAGCGCGGGTGCGGCGAGGGCTGGCGGTGACAGCCGCGGGTCCAGTCTTCCGCCGACAGGTATTCCAGATTGATCCATACCGGCTTGACCGTCTTGGCGGCCATCGCCTGTTCAAAGCGCTCCGGCAGCCGGCAGCCGAAGGCTTCGATCACCACGTCGGCGGGCATGGTATCGTCGGGAGGGCCGTCCGCCGGCCAGTGGCGGATGTCGATGTCGGCCAGGCGCTGGGCCGGCAAGGCCGGGTCCAGCTCCGGCGCGATGCGGGCGAAGCTGGCCAGGTCGTCCACCCACAGCCGCACTTCCAGGCCGAAGTCGTGGGCCAGCCGGCGCGCCAGCCGCCAGGCGACGCCGATGTCGCCGTAGTTGTCGACCACGGCGCAGAAAATATCCCAGTGTTTGCGTTCCATTAGCGGTGCCGCGCGTGAAAATGGCGGCAGCTTAGCACGCCGCCGCGGGTTAATGAAAAACCCCGCGCCGGAGCGCGGGAGTGTAAATCACGAAGCGCAGCAGGTATTGAACAGGCTCCAGGGCATTAATCGGTCTTCATCTCTCATTCGCATTCGAACCGCTCACGACGTTTTTCGAGGTACCCAAGGGTGCGTTTGCCTTGGCTTGGGTGCGGAGAGAAGTGCGACCGCGCTGCCTTGACCCTACGAAACTTAAATGCTCGACTGAGGCCGGCTTAGCCGTATCGCATCCTTCATCATGTTCCTGGAGGGGTCATGTTCCGATACCTTGTCGCGCTTCACCTCGTCTTGTTGCTGACTGGCTGCAGCGCCATGCAAACGCTGTCCGAGGCCGCCAGCAACGCCTATCGAACCGTCTTCCCCAAAAAACAGGACGTGTTCAATGTCGGCATTGTCACGGACAACACCGCCAATGCCGACAGCGCAGGCAAAGCGTTGTCGGTCGTGGTGCGTATCTACCAGCTGAGAAAGCGGGATGTTTTTGACAACGCCCTCTATCAGACCTTGCTTGATCAGGACCAGGCTGTGCTGGCCTATGACGCGCTGTCCGCGGATAGTTTCACCGTCGTCCCCAGTACCGGCATGCATACCAGCATGCCGCTGTCCCAGGAGACGCAATATCTGGGCGTCGCTGCCTTTTTTCGCGAACGGGATGGCGACAACTGGCGGGTGGTGGTGGACCGGAAAACGCTGCTTTCCAAGCCTAGCTTAAGGCTGGGCATCTCGGAATACAGGATCCGCCTGCAGGCTGAGGCAAGCCGCTGATACAGGAAAAACGCCATGCGACCTCATGGAAAGACACTGTTGGGCGCGCTGATCTGGGCGGTCATCACCCCAGCCCTGCCAGTACAGGCGCAAGATCGGGACGAAGATAAGAAGGCGGCCACACCCGCCCGCTGCCTGACGACCGGGCCGGCGACTTCCGCATCTGGCTCCGGCGCCGCCCCGGCCCGCGCGGCCGCCGCCGCGGACAACGGCCCGCCGGACAATGGTTTTCTGCCGCCCGCCCGGCTAGATGACCATGGCCAGCCGCTGGCGCCCGCGCCCGAGCCGCCGCGCCCCAGGGTTGGGCCGAGCCAATGCGTCAAAGCCTGCGCGGCCGGCTATGTGCTGGACGCTCTGCAACAATGGTGCCGGCGCTCCTCATCCAAAGTCATTCACATCGATGTCCCGACGGAACTCAAGCCGGCAGGCGTTGGCGCGCCTTTTACGTTCAGGCGCGATGGCAAGACTACCCACACCCTCGATCCGGTCAAGCTCCGGCCCTGGCAAGGCCGGCTCAGGGTGCAAGTGCTGGATGGCGATGGCAAACCGCTGGCCGGCCAAGCGGTCAAGCTGAGCCAGACCGTGGAAGAAGACAGCGGCAGTCACCCCAAAGGCAAGCACACAGGCCCGCGTCCGCTGGGCGTGCTGTTTCAGGGGAAAACCGAACTCAGAGCTAACCAGCAGGGAGAAATCGTCACCACGCTACGCACCGATGAGCAAGGCCAGATCCCCTTGTTTCTCTCCGCCCCAGAATTCGCTGGTATTCACCGCCTGAAGGCGGAATGCGCGCAGCCGGGCTGCAATAGTGCCGAAGGGGTCGTCACCGTCAAAGTGCCCAATCTGGAAGCCTATATCCCAGCCGCAGGCAAGGCCCAGCTGGTGGGCGGGCCCAATGAAAAACATGAGCAACGACATCACTTGACCCGACAGTCCATTGAGAACCTACGCGTCATGATTGATGCGATGAATGACGCGGGCTGGAAACCGGTGGGGGTCAATGACGCTGCGCTGCCTTGGGGAGGCCTGTTCGACATCGCTGGCCGCTGGCGGCCGTCGCACTTCGATCATGGCGCCGGCACTGCGGTAGATCTGCGTACCAAGTACATCCCCTTGGACATCAGGGCGGCCGTCTATAAGGATCAGTGCAGCAAGTCTGACAAGCTCGATGCGCTGAGCAATCGGCTGCCCACCACCAAAATTCTGTGGCACTCCGATCAGGGCGATGTAGAACATCTACACGTCTACCTGGAGGGCAGCGCTCCCAATGGTACCCAGAAAGAGTGCAAGGACGCCGGCGGCTGGATGAAAAAAGCCGCAGCCGAAGCCGAGAAGCCCAAAGCCGCAGCCGGAGCGAAGGCCAACGTCGAAGAGAAAGCCAAGGCCAAGGCCACCAAGAAAGGATCACCGCGATGAAACTTGCCACCCACGCTATGTTGCTGGCCTGCCTATGCCTGCCGGCCCTGGCCCAAGAAACAGCCACTCCCAGCGCCCCTGCCTCAAAGAGCAGCCTCAGCCGGCTGCCCGGCCAGGATGTCTGGCAGGTCCGCGACTACGACGCTGACGAGGATAGCGTCAGAACCTTCCGCTATGTATTGCAGAACAAGATTGATCCACGGCTGCGTAACACCATCGAGACCGGCGCCGACCAGCAGCTCAGCTATCGTTATCGCCTGAGCAATGGCCAACCGGCGGTACAGAACATTGATTATTTCTGGATATGCTGCGTGCCGATCCAGGCGTTTGTTATCCCGGAAAGCGAGGAGTTTCCTAAGAAAACCGGAGACAAGGTGACGGACGAGGCGGCGATGGCCAAGTGGAATCAACGCTCTGAGGCCAGAGCCGAACTTATCGTCAGGGGGGGGCATCGCTATCTGCTCACGCCTGAGGCCTGGCGGCCAAATTTCAAACAAGGCGAAGGCAGCGCCGGCTACGGCTGGCAGCCTCGGCCTGGTTATAAGCCTTATGGTATGCCACCCGGTGGCGAGCCCGCGGACTTCGCCATCCTGCGCCCGGAATTGCCTGGGGTTAGAATCGCCACCTTGCAGGGTTTCTCCGGGATTGATCAATTCCCCGGCAGCTATGCCATTGACAGTGACGACCCTGCCATCAAGGCCGAAATCACTGCCATTGCCCGTGCCGATGGCCGCTGGCTGCCAGTGCTGGTGCCGGTGCTGGCGGTAGCCGAGCCTTTTGACGCCCAGGACTTCAGCGCGCAGTTGTGGACCGAAATCGAAACCTGGTACCGCGACGACGATTACAGCCTGAGCCTGCTCGCGCCGGCGGTGTACGGTCAGCTCAAGCGCGAATTCGACCCCCTGCGCGCGGCGCTGGCGGTCAAGCAGACCGGCGCCGCCCAAGCCAGCATTGCGCGCCTATTGACCTATCTGGCGCAAATCACCGCGCCGGACAGCGTGATCCCGGACAACGCCGGCCAAGACCTGGCGGCCAACGAGACCACACCGTTCGCCACCACCCGCGCGCCGGTCACCGACCCCGACAGCCCCGACGCCGCCACCCGCGGCATCCACCGCGTCGCCGCGCACGCTTTGGTGTTCAATCTGCACTATCTGCAAAAACGGCTGGCACAGAAAGAGTGACGCTGTGAGTGCTCCGGCGCCGGCCCATCTTCTTGATCACGGAAACTCACGGAAGAAAAAGCAAGTGTGTTTCCGTGGCTAAACTGGTTTTGGTTTTCGTGGGGCGCGTGGCCAAGATCCAGTGTTTAGTTTCTAGAACCTGTTTACGATCTGCCACGCGTCGTGGAGCGTTACATGGCAAGCACGACTTCGAAATGCCCATGTACCACTTGTACATTCCACTTTCTTAGTCGTTTTCAACGCGGTATCGCTGAGGCGAAGTAGACGTTGAGCAGACTTTTAGAAAATGGACATCCACAGGCCGGCCGTGGTCGCCGTCATGAAGCCCGCCATCACCGCGGCGGCCAGCGCGCGCATGCCGATCTGGGCCAGTTCCTTCTGCCGCGACGGGGCCAGCGCGCCGATGCCGGCTACGCAAATGCCCACCGAGCTGAAGTTGGAGAAGCTGGACAGCGCGAAGGTGGAAATCAGGATGGCTTGAGGCGACAGGGTGCCGGCGGCCTTCATCTTGGCCAGGTCCAGGTAAGAAATGAACTCGTTGACCACGATCTTCTGGCCCAGCAGGCTGCCCACTTCCAGGGTTTCGTGCCAGCTTACGCCCATCATGAAGGCGAACACGCGGAAGGCCTGGCCAAACAGGTATTGCAATGTCAGCCCGTCGAACACGCCGTTGGTGGAGGCCTTGATCATCTCGTTGACGCCCAGCGCCGCGCCGATGCCGTCCTTCACGACGAAGTTGGCCAGTGCGATCATGGACACAATGGCCAGGATGATGGTGGCCACCGCGGCGGCCATCTTCATGCCGGACATCGCGCCGTTGACGATGGCGTTGATGAAGCTGCCCTGATCGTCTTCCTGGCTGTAGTCCAGCTTGTCGCTGGAGGTATGGCCGCGATCGGTTTCCGGGTAGATGATTTTGGCGAATACCGCGGCTGCCGGCGCGTTCATGAAGGAAGCCATCAGCAGATAGGTGGCGAACTTGGCTTGTTCCGCCGGATTGCTGCCGCCGAGGAAGGCGACATAGGCGGCCAGTACGCCGCCGGCCAGCGTGGACATGCCGGCAATCATCACGCAGGCCAGCTCGGAGCGGGTCATGTGCTTGATATAGGGGCGGATCAGCAGCGGGGCCTCGGTCTGGCCGAGAAAGATGTTGCCCGCCACGGTCAGACTTTCCGGGCCGGACAGCTTCATGCTGCGTTTCATCACCCAGGCCATGCCGGCCACCACGCGTTGCAGGATGCCCAGATGGTAGAGCAGGGCGCTGAAGGCGGAGAAGAAGATGATCACGGGCAAGACCATGAAGGCGAACAAGAAGCCCATGCTGCCGTTGGGTTTGGCCAGGTCGCCGAACACGAAGGTGGCACCTTCGCCGGAGAAGGTCAGTACTTTGGCGAAGCCGGAGCCGAAGGCTTCGAACACCGCGCGCGCGGCCGGTACGTAGTTGATGACCAAGAACAGCGTGCTTTGCATGATCAGACCGATCAGCACGATGCGCCAGTTGATGGCTTTGCGATTGGTGGACAGCGCATAGGCGGTGCCCAGCAGGAACAACATGCCGACGAGAGCTTGTAAGGTATTCACGAACAACCCTGAGATGAAGGTGCGGAAGCTGACCGGCTGGCGCATGGCGCCGGGCCAGGCGGATCCAACGATTATTAGATGATGATTAGCTAATATTGCTCAAGGTGCGCGATTTTACAGCAAAAATCGGAGAACGAAAGCGATTGAAGCGCTTTGTCCTTGATTTTATTCGATTTGGGTGAGGGTTCGGTCCGCTGCGGGACAATGGGGCGCACCGCGGCGGGTCGGAAAAAACCGGCGCACGGACGGCGCCGGGAGTGGTTTGGACGGGTGGACGGCGCTTTAATCGCCGCGCGGAGCATCGCCACCGCCGCCGTCCTTGGGCTTGTCGTCGTCCATCAGAATGCGATGCGCCGGGCCTTCCATATCGTCGAACTGGCCGTTGCGGGTGGCCCACCAGAAAATGCCGCCGATGACGAAGGCCAGCACCAGGCTGAGCGGAATGAGCAGATACAGGCTTTCCATCAGGATTTCCGTTTGACCAGTCGGAGGGCGTTGCCGACTACGATGAGAGAGCTGGACGCCATGCCCAGGCTGGCGATCCACGGCGTAACGTGGCCGGTGATGGCCAAGGGCAGCGCCACGATATTGTAAGCGGCGGCCCACCACAAGTTTTGACGTATCACAGACAAGGTCTTGCGAGACAGTTCGAAAGCGCTGGCGATTAGCCCCAGCCGGTCGCCAATCAGTACCATGTCGCCGCTGGCGCGCGCCACGTCGGTGCCGCCGCCCATGGCGATGGATACGTCGGCCTTGGCCAGCACCGGCGCGTCGTTGATGCCGTCGCCCACCATCAGCACGCGCTTGCCGGCGGCTTGCAGCCGGCCGACGTAGGCCAATTTATCCTCTGGCGCGGCGCGGGCGATATGCGCGTCCATGTCCAGCTGGCGCGCCAAATTGGAGACAGGGCCGGCGCCGTCGCCGCTGAGCAGATGCACGCGCAGGCCGTGCTGTTTCAGCTGGCGCAACAGCGGCGCGGCATCGGCGCGCACGGCGTCGCCGATGGCGAACAAGGCGACCAGTTCCGTTTCATCAGCCAGCGCGATCAGGGTTTTGTCGCCGTGCCAGTCTGCGGAAGGAAGAGGGCAGCCGCCCAACTGAGCGGCGATGAATTCCGGCGAGCCTATGCGCCAGGCGCGGCCATCCAGTTGACCGGTCACGCCCTGGCCGGGGTGGTTGCGCAGCGCTTCCGCCGCCTGCTGCGGGCCGTCGCCGGCGGCGGCCAGCAAGGCGCGCGCCACCGGGTGCTCCGAACCCTGCTCCAGCGCCGCCGCCGTGGCCAGCGCCGCCGCCGCGTCGCGGCCGGGCGCTGTCCAGCTGTCCAGCAGCCGCATATCGCCATGGGTCAGGGTGCCGGTCTTGTCGAAGACCACGTCGCTGATCTTGGGCAGGGTTTCCAGCGCGTGGCCGCGGGTGGTCAGCACGCCCAGCGCCGCGAGGTGGCCGGAGGCGGCGGTCAAGGCCGCCGGGGTGGCCAGCGACAGCGCGCAGGGACAGGAAATCACCAGCACCGCCACCATGATCCACAGCGCGCGGTCCGGTTCGATGTAGTGCCAGCCGATATAGGTGCCGGCGGCGGCCAGCAGCAGCAACGCGACGAACCAGCTGGCGAAGCGGTCGGCGATCACCGCCAGCCGCGGCTTCTCCGCCAGCGCCTGATCCAGCAGCCGCACGATGCCGGCCAGCCGGGTGTCCTGGCCGGTCTGTTCCACCCGCACCACCAACGGGCTGGCGGTGTTGACGCTGCCGGCGATCACCGCTGCGCCGGCGTCCTTGCTCACCGGGCGGCTTTCGCCGGTCAACAGCGCTTCATTGCTGGCGCTATGGCCGTCCAGCACCAGGCCGTCGGCGGGAATGGTCTCGCCGGGTTTGACCAGAATCACGTCGCCGGGGCGCAACTGCGCCACCGTGGTTTCCTCGCTTTGGCGGTTATCCGGCCAGCCGGTCAGGCGATGAGCGAAGGCGGGGATCAGCTTGACCAGGCTTTCCGTGGCCTCGCCGGCTTTGCGCCGGGCGATGCCCTCCAGGTAGCGGCTGCCCAGCAGCAGGAACACGAACATCGACACCGAGTCGAAGTAGACGCCGTGTTCCACTTTGTTGATCAGCGCCCAGAAGCTGGACAGGAAGGCGGTGAGGATGCCGATGGTCACCGGGGTGTCCATGCCCACGCGCCGGGTTTTGAGATCGCGCCAGGTGGCGCGGTAGAAGGGCACGGCGGAGTAGAGCACCACCGGCAGAGTCAGGATGAAGCTGGACCAGTGCAACAGCCATAGAAAGTCCGGCGTGATCTCGCCGTCCGGCGCCAGATAGATAGGCACCGCGTACATCATCACCTGCATCATGGACAGGCCGGCGGCCCACAGGCGGTTGATCGCCTGCTTGCGTTCTTTCTGGTTCAGCGCTTCTTGGCGCTCGGCGTCGTAGGGGTGGGCGCGGTAGCCGATGGCGCTGACCGCTTCCAGGATGGCGGACAATTGAACCCGGCTATTGTCCCAGCGCACGCGGGCGCGGTGATTGCTGTAATTGATGTCGACACTGACGATGCCTGGCAACTGGCGGATGTGCTGCTCGTTGAGCCAAACACAGGCGGCGCAGGTGATGCCTTCCAGCATCAGCGAGGCTTCGCGCAGGTTTTCGGCTTCAAAGCGCACGAAGCTGCGCTGCAGCTCGTCGGAATCGTAGAGTTTGATCTGCTCCAGCAGCTCGAGCGGCACCGGTTCGGCCTGGCGCGCGCCCTCGGTGCGGTGCTGGTAGTAATCGGACAGGCCGGACTGGATGATGGTGACGGCTACCGCCTGGCAGCCGGCGCAGCAGGTGGGCTGATCGACTTCGCGGTATTTGACCGGGAACTGGACGTCGGGCGGCACCGGCAGGCCGCAGTGGAAGCAGTTTTCACTCATGATGGCCGATTGTAATCAATCCGACCGCGTTTGGCTTGCGCTAGCGTGTTGGAATAGGCCGCGTCAGCCCCCATTTTCTGGGGGCTGCTGGTCTGAGAACCTGTTTACGATCTTTTTGTGAGCGATAATGGGCGAGTGAAGAGAAAATCCTACCCAAGCGACATTAGTCGAGAAAAGTTTGCTCAGATAGAGCCGCTGCTGCGTGGCGTCCGACGTAACACTAAACCGGTACAGCTGGATCTGTATGAAGTGTTCTGCGCAGTGCTCTATCTTCTGCGCACAGGTTGTCAGTGGCGCTATCTACCGCCTGACTTTCCCAAGTGGCAGAACGTCTATGCGTATTGGCGCAAATGGACCGAACCTGACTTGTACGGCGTAAGCGTGTTGGAGCTGGCATTAAAAAAATCAGGTTGGCGTGGCCCGAGAGAAACTGGGGCGGAACGCCTCAAGCACGCTCTTGATCGTCGACGCGCAGAGCGTGAAGAACACTGATACAGCGGGGTTAAAAGGCTACGACGCGGGTAAGAAAATATCAGGCATCAAACGCCATATCGTAGTGGATACCCAGGGCTTACCGCACGCGGTAGCAGTGACTACAGCGGAGGTGACGGATCGCAAAGGAGCCCTCAAAGCGCTGGCACGTTGCCAGAGTGGGCTCAAGCGGGTGCAAAGCCTGCTGTGCGACAGCGGCTACATAGGTCAGCCCTTTGCGCAGGGAGTGCGGGAGATTCTGGGTGGGTATGTGACGGTACAGATCGCGAAGAGAAGCGAGCTGCATACGTTCAAGGTGATGCCCAAACGATGGATTGTTGAGCGCAGCTTCGCTTGGTTGGAAAAGAGCAGAAGGCTGTGGAAGAACTGCGAGCGGAAGCTGAATACTAGCTTGCAGTTCATCCACTTGGCTTTCTTGGCTCTATTGCTCCGGAGATCGTAAACAGGCTCTTAGCTCGCGAGATCGTAAACACGTTCTGAGGCGGGAGCCGCTTAGGCGGTGCGCAGCTGCGGTTCGACGCCGCGCAAGCTCAATTGCTTCAGAATGCGGTTCAGGATCACGCCGTACATCGGCAGGAAGAACAGCAGGCAGATCAGCAGCTTGAAGCTGTAGTCCACCAGCGCGATCTCCACCCAGTTGGCGGCCATGAAGGGATCGCTGCTCTGGTAGAAGGCGATGAAGAAGAAGGCCAGCGTATCGCTGATATTGCCGAACAACATGGCCGAGGCGGGGGCGATCCACCAGGTTTTCAGCTGGCGCAGGCGGTTGAACACCTGCACGTCCAGGATCTGGCCCAGCGCGTAGGCGGCGAAGCTGGCGACGGCGATGCGGGCGACGAACAGGTTGAAGCTGGTCAGCGCGGCGGCGCCTTGCCAGGCGCCCTGATAGAACAGGGTGGAGATCAGGTAGGAGATCGCCAGCGCCGGCAGCATCGCCGCGAAAATGATGCGGCGGGCCAGCGGCGCGCCGAATACGCGCACGGTCAGATCGGTGGCCAAGAAAATAAAGGGAAAGGTGAACGCGCCCCAGGTGGTGTGGAAGCCGAACACGGTGATCGGCAGTTGCACCAGGTAGTTGCTGGACGCGATGATGGCGATGTGGAACAGAGACAGCCACAGCAGCGCGGACAGCCGCTGCTGGCGGGTAAAGCTAAACATGATGTCGGCCTTTTTATTTGGATGGGGTGAGGGAACCCAGTGTTACGAGACGGTGATTGCGTCGGGTCCGGCGCGCGGATCGAGACAAGGGCGAAAATGATACTCGCCCGCGTCCGGCTTGGCAAAGGGTTTTCGCATTGTTAATCAGGCGCTTGAGCGTAAAAGGAGGGGGTATGTTGGCAGTCGTGCAGTCGGCTCCGGGTGGAGTCGACACCCTGCGCTTGGACGAGATCGCGCCGCCGCTTCGCGGCGCCGGGCAGCTATTGGTGGGGGTCATGGCCGCGGGGGTCAACCGTGCGGACCTGGCGCAACGCGCCGGGCATTACCCGCCGCCACCGGGCGCCAGCCCAATTCTGGGCCTGGAAGTGGCCGGGGTGGTGGAGGAGGCGGATGCGGGCTCGCGCTTCCAGCCCGGGGACGCGGTGTTCGGCCTGATTGGCGGCGGCGGCTACGCCGAATACGCGCTGCTGGACGAGGCGCTGGCCATCGCCAAGCCGGACTGGCTGTCCTGGGTGGAGGCGGCCAGCCTGCCCGAGGCCTGGATGACGGCCTGGTTCAATCTGGTGGAAAAGGCCGGCTTGCAGGCCGGCGAGACCGTGTTGGTGCACGCCGGCGCCAGCGGCGTGGGCGCGGCGGCGATCCAACTGGCCGGCTTGCTGGGCGCGCGGGCTTTCGCCAGCGCGGGCAGTGAGGAGAAGGCGGCGTTTTGCCGCGAATTGGGCGCGGCGCAGGCGTTCAACTACCGGCAGACGCCGGCCTTCGGCGCCTTGGTCAAGGAGTGGGGCGGCGCCGACGTGGTGCTGGACCCGGTGGGCGCCAGCTATCTGAACGACAATGTCTCGGTCTTGAAGCCGGATGGGCGGCTGGTCAATATCGGCCTGCTGGGCGGGGCCAAGGCGGAGTTGAACTTGGGGGCGCTGCTGATGAAGCGCATCGCCGTGATCGGCTCCACGCTGCGGCCGCAGCCTTTAGAAGTGAAGGCGCGCTTGGCGCGGGCGGTGGAGGCCCGGATTTTGCCGGCCTTGGCGCGGGGCGAGCTGCGTCTGACGCTGGACTCGACCTACCCCTTGACCCAGGTGGCCGACGCGCACGCCTATGCCGAGGCCAACCGCAATCTGGGCAAGGTGGTGTTGACGCTGTTTCCGGTGCTGGCGGGCTAAGCGGGTTTGGGACGAAAAAAAGCGCGCCTGAATGGGCGCGCTTTTGCGTTGGGGAAGGGGGCTGATCGCTTCTTGGAACGTGTTTACGATCTCGCGAGCAAGAGCGAGACAAGGCGAAAACGACCGAAAAAGCGGAATGTACGGTTGGTACATGAGCATTTTGAGGGTGTTTTCAACGCTGTATCGCCGAAGCGCAGCAGATCGTAAACAGGTTCTTAAGCGTGCATCCGGTTCAACTGACGCGCGATGATGTCGTGGTTCAGCCACAGCACCGGGCCGGCCGGGGCGGCGGCCTCGTGGAACATCAGCGGGCCGGTGGCGTCGATCACCAGGCTGCTCAGGTGGTCGGTGATCAAGGCCTTCTTGTCCTGATGCAGGTCCACGATGGCGTCGGAGGTGCCTATCATCACCTCGGCCAGCTCCGGGCTGTTCGGCATCGGCCAGGCTTCGAAGTTGCGGAAGCCGCGCATCACCTCGCCGCTATTGAGCGCGTCTATTTTTTCCAGCACTTCTTCCAGCGTGTGGCCGTCCTGCAGCAGCGCGGCGCAGGCCTGCCATTGCGCGTCGGCCCAAGCGCCGCCGTCCTCGCGCTTCAGCGCGCGCAGCAGCGCCAGTAGCGGCAGCTCCACGCCGACGAAGATGTCCGAGGAGTTGGTGCGGATTTCCGGGCAGTTGAACACCGTGGCCTTGACGCCTTGTTCCCAGGCGGCGCGGGCGACGTTTTCCAGGCGCATCTTGGCGTAGCCCTGGGTGTAGTTGGTGTAGGTCTGCCACTGGTAGTCGCCGTCGATCAGGATCTCGGTGCCGTGGTAGCCGTAGGCGGTGTAGCGCACCTGGCCGCCGGCGGCTTCCAGCCGGTCGCGCAGCGCGGCGCTGCCGTCTATCAGGTGCTGGAAGGTGTTGGCGGTGACTTCGTCGAAGTTCTGCAGGATCAGTTTGCCCAGGTCGCTGTCCAGCAGCGCCTGGGTGGACAGGAAGCGCTCGCCGCGGCCTTTGTAGACGCGGTTGGCGATGGCCAGGAAGACCTTGGCTTTGGGAATGCCGCCGGCCATGGTATGGGCGAAGAACACGTTGCGGCCGTCGGCTATCATGCCTTCCAGCTGGGCCATCGCCTGGGCGACGCCGTCCTTGAAGCGCCGCACGCCGATCTGGCGGCATTGTTCGATGTGCTCCCAGTCCAGCTTGTCGTCCTGCCAGCTTTTCAGGGTCAGCGCGGCCAGCAGTTCGGTCGGCGTCGGCGCGCCGTCTTGGTCGAAGCCGGCCATCAGCGGCACATTGATAACGCGGCCGCCGAGGTTGGCCTCGGCCGCGGCCAATTCTTCTTCGTTCAGCGGGCGCAGCTGGTTGTTTTCGTCGCGGCGGCCCACGGTCATGCCGATGATGTCCATGCCGGCCTTGCGCGCTTCGTTGATCAGGCCGTTGGCGTAGCCGCGGCCGAACAGTTCGCCGAACAGGACGAAGACGTCGCCGGGGCGGAACAGATTGCTTTGCGGAAGTTGTCTCAGGGCGCTTGTTTGAGCCATATCTTTCAGTCTTTCTCGATGAGGGCCGGCGCGGCGCGTGCTGGCGGGGCCGGTCGCTTGGATATATTGGAGTGATTGCTCGGATCGGGGGCATTTTACCCGCGTTCCGGTTTCAGGTGTTCAGTTGGACGGCAACGGCGACAGCGCTTCTATCAGCGCCACTTCCTGCGCGTAGCTGAGCGCCTTCATCTTGGTTAGGAGCTTTTCCCCGTCCACCTTCCATTGCTGGTCCAGCTCTTCTTCGATGATGCGGGTCTCCACCGCCAGCCACACGCCGCGGCAGGCGGCGGCGTCGTCGAAGTGCACGCCTTTCAGCACCTGGGCGATCAGATGCAGTTCCGGGTCGCTGAACTGGCGCGACAGCAGCGCCTGTTCGCGGCGCACGATTTCGGCGTAGCGGTCGCAGATCTGCCGCACCCGCGCGGCGTCGCCGTAGTGGGCCGGCTCGTCGTCCGGGGCGCTCAGCGCGCCGTGCTGGAACCAGGCTTCCAGCGCCGGCTTCAACTGCGGCAGGTCCTCATGCCATACGCGGGTCAGTTCTTCGCGGAAGCGGGCGTCGTCGGTGAAGGACAGTTCGTCGAAAGGCATGGCCGGCACCACGCCTTCGTCCAGCGCGCGCTTGCCTACCCAGATCCGACCTTCTTCGTCGCGGCTGACCGCGGCGCGCCAGACCGCCTGCTCTTCAGTGGCCAGGTTGTCGACATGGATTTCGATGTAGGGCGGGGCGATGTCCTGCTCCTCGTCCTCGGTGACGAAGCGCAGTGTGATGTCGAACAGGCTGTGCTTGGAGATCTCCAGCAGTTGCAGTCCGTCTTTGTGGCCGGCCAGCAGGTAGCGGTCGCCATTGTCGTAGACGGCCACGTCTTCTATGCCCGCGGCCGGCTTGATCAGCGTGGCGGACAAGGCGTCTGCCAACTGGTTGGCGTCGTTGTGCTGGACGGCGTAGCCGGTGCGGTAGGCCTCGTGCTCCTTCCATAAGGCGTTCCAGTCGTACATAGCGCGTTTCCTCGTCGAAAATCGGTTTGCCGCGCAGTGTACGCAAAAGCCCAACGCTTGTCGCCCGCCGGAATTTTTGGTAGGGACTGTTTTTTGTGCTATTATCCAGCGATTTTTCTGTATCCATCCTCCTCCAAAAATGACCCGACAAATTCGCAATATCGCCATCATCGCCCACGTCGACCATGGCAAGACCACGCTTGTAGACCAACTGCTGCGTCAATCCGGTACCTTCCGCGAGAACCAGCAGGTGGACGAGCGTGTAATGGACAGCAACGATCTTGAAAAAGAACGCGGCATCACCATTCTGGCCAAAAACACCGCCATCGAGTACGAAGGCGTGCATATCAATATCGTCGACACTCCGGGGCACGCCGACTTCGGCGGCGAAGTTGAGCGCGTGTTGGGCATGGTGGACGGCGTGCTGCTGTTGGTTGACGCCGTAGAAGGCCCGATGCCGCAAACCCGTTTCGTCACCAAGAAAGCGCTGGCGCTGGGTCTGCGTCCGATCGTGGTGATCAACAAGGTGGATCGTCCGGGCGCGCGTCCGGACTGGGTGGTGGATCAGACTTTCGATCTGTTCGACAAGCTGGGCGCGACTGACGAACAGCTGGACTTCCCGATCATCTACGCTTCCGGCCTGAACGGCTTCGCCAAGCTCGAGCTGGAAGAGGTTTCCGACAATATGCGCCCGCTGTTCGACACCGTGCTCAAGCACGTGCCGACCCCGCCGGGCAGCGCCGACGCGCCCCTGCAGCTGCAGATTTCCGCGCTGGACTACTCCACTTACACTGGCCGCCTGGGCGTGGGGCGCGTGCTGAACGGCCGCATCAAGCCGGGTCAGCAAGTGGTGGTGATGAACCACGACGATCAAGTGGCTTCCGGCCGCATCAACCAGGTTCTGGGTTACCAGGGCCTGGACCGCGTGCCGGTTGAAGAAGCCGAAGCCGGCGACATTATCATCATCTCCGGCATCGAAGATATCGGCATCGGCGTGACCATTTGCGACAAAGAGCAGCCGGTAGGCCTGCCGATGCTGTCCGTGGATGAGCCGACGCTGACCATGGACTTCATGGTGAACTCCTCGCCGCTGGCCGGCACCGAAGGCAAGTTCGTGACCTCGCGTCAAATCCGCGATCGTCTGACCAAGGAGCTGCTGACCAATGTGGCGCTGCGCGTGGAAGACACCGGCGACTCCGATGTGTTCCGCGTGTCCGGTCGTGGCGAACTGCACCTGACCATTCTGCTGGAAAACATGCGTCGCGAAGGTTTTGAAATGGCTGTGGCCAAGCCGCGCGTGGTGTTCAAGGAGATCGACGGCCAGAAGTGCGAGCCGTACGAAAACCTGACCATCGACCTGGAAGACGATCACCAGGGCGGCGTGATGGAAGAAATCGGTCGTCGCCGCGGCGAACTGACCAATATGGAATCCGACGGCAACGGCCGCACTCGCCTGGAGTACCATATTCCGGCGCGCGGTCTGATCGGCTTCCAGTCCGACTTCATGACCATGACTCGCGGCACCGGCTTGATGAGCCACGTGTTCGACGACTACGCGCCGGTCAAGCCGGATATGCCGGGCCGTCACAACGGCGTGCTGATCTCGCAAGAGAACGGCGAAGCGGTGGCTTACGCGCTGTGGAAGCTGGAAGACCGCGGCCGGATGTTCGTGGCCCCGGGCGAGAAGCTGTACGAAGGCATGATCATCGGTATTCATAGCCGCGACAACGATCTGGTGGTGAACCCGGTCAAGGGCAAGCAGTTGACCAACGTGCGCGCCTCCGGCACCGACGAAGCCGTGCGTTTGACCACGCCGATCAAGTTGACTTTGGAGTCCGCGGTGGAGTTCATCGACGACGACGAGTTGGTGGAAATCACGCCGAAGTCCATCCGCATCCGCAAGCGTTATCTGAACGAATCGGATCGTCGCAAGATGGCCAAAGCCAACGCCGCGTCCTGATTCGGGCTGGCCTTGCAAAAACCGCCGTTCCCTTGATGGGGGCGGCGGTTTTTTGTTTGTCAGAGGTCTAGGGCGGCGAGTCTTTGTCGGCAGGCGTCCGCCTCGACCAGGATGCGTTCGAACAGCTCGGCCACGCCGGGCGCGTCGTCGATCAGGCCCTGGGCCTGGCCGATCAGCTGCACGCCCTTGTCGTGGTCGCCGTCCTCTATCGCCAGGCGGATGGATTCGGTGGCGGCGCCGAACTGCGCCAGCTGGCGCAGCGCCTGCGGCTGGCTCAGCAGGCCGCCCAGCACCACTTTGGCGATGGGCATGCCCAGCTTGCGCGCGGCGGCGCTGGCGCGCCAAGCGGCGGCGAGCAGGCCCAGCGGCTTGCGCGTGGCCTGGCGTGCGGCGGGGGTGTCCATCACTCGGCACCACAGGCCGTCGAAGTTCTTGGAGTACAAGGTGTCGGCCACGCCGCGTTGCCGAATCATCTCCTTGGTGCGCTGGTGCACAGGGCTTTCCTTGCTCATGGCCAGTCGCGTGCCCATTGCCACGGCATCGGCGCCCAGCGCCAGCGCGGCAATCAGTCCCTGGCCGTCGGCAAAGCCCCCGGCTGCGATGATGGGTAAGGCGCTGGCCTTGCGGATGGCCGGGATCAGTGCCAGCGAGGTGACGGCGCCGCCGTGGGCGGCGGCCTCGTGGCCGGTGACCAGCAGGGCGTCGGCGCCGGACGCTTCCGCCGAGCGCGCGTGCTTTTCCGTCACCACGGTGGCGATGGCCTTGCCGCCGTAGGCGTGAGCGCGTTCAATCAGCCAATCGCCCTTGCCCAGCGAAAAATTGATCACAGGCACGCGTTCTTCCAGGGCGACCATGGCGTTTTCCTTGGCGCCTGGCATCATGAGCGTGCAGCCGACGCCAAAGGGCCGGTCGCTCAGTTCGCGCACGCGGCGGATGGCTTGTCGCGTCAGTTCTGGCGTCAGCGGGCCGGTGGCGAGTATGCCCAGGCCGCCGGCGTTGCCGACGGCGGCCACCAGTTCCGGGGTGGCGATGTAGCTCATGCCGGGGCAGATTAGCGGGCGCTGGATGTCGAGCAGTCGGGTAATGGCGGTTTGCATGGGGCGGGGCTCGCTTTACAATATCGGTCGGTCGGGGGTTGGCGGGCGCAATGGGCTGGACCCGGCGCTGTCATTGTTGTCGGCTTTGCCGGAAAATTCAAACGATTGTTTAAATATGCTGCTGATCGTGTTGCTGGGCTGGCTTTACGTGGTGCTGATGCTGGCGGTGGCGCAGCACAGCGTGCTGGCTTCGCTATCCATCTTGTTCTTTCTGGGCGTGCTGCCCACCTTCTTTGTGGCGCGGATGACGCGGCGCAAACTGCGCCGTCAGCGTGAAAAAGCGCGTGAGGCGCGCGACGAGGCTTGAGCGGATCGCTGTCCGGTGCTAGAATCCCGCGTCCCTTGCCATACTGGCGGGGGAAAATCATCTATTACGCACATCCGCGCCAAAGGGTGCCTCGTTTCGAGGTTGTCTGCGCGGATGGAGGCTTAACCCTTTAAGGAGTTTTTGCATGTCCACCAACGTTACCATGCGTCAAATGCTTGAGGCCGGCGTTCACTTCGGCCACCAAACCCGCTTCTGGAACCCGAAGATGGCTAAGTACATCTTTGGCAGCCGCAACAAGATTCACATCATCAACCTGGAAAAGACTCTGCCGCTGTTCGTGGAAGCCCAGGATTATGTGCGTCGTCTGGCCGCCAACAAAGGTTCCATCATGTTCGTGGGCACCAAGCGTCAGGCTCGTGAGATCGTACGTGAAGAAGCTGCCCGTTGCGGCATGCCGTTTGTTGACCACCGCTGGCTGGGTGGCATGCTGACCAACTACAAGACCGTGAAGCAGTCGATCAAGCGTCTTGAAGAGAAGCGCGCCATTCTGGAGTCCGCTGGCGATACCGGTTACAACAAGAAAGAACTGCTGGACCTGCAACGCGAAGTCGACAAGCTGGAGCGTTCGCTGGGCGGCATCAAGGATATGAAGGGCCTGCCGGACGCCATCTTCGTTATCGACACTGGCTACCAGAAGGGCACCATCGTCGAAGCCAAGAAACTGGGTATCCCGGTTATCGGCGTTGTTGACACCAACAACACCCCGGACGGCATCGATTACGTGATCCCGGGCAACGACGACTCCAGCCGCGCCATCCGCCTGTACGCTCGCGGCATGGCCGACGCGGTGCTGGAAGGCCGCGCCCAGTCTCTGCAAGAGATCGTGGCTGCTGAATCGGCTCAAGCCGAGTAAGCAGACGAAAAGGGGGCGCAAGCCCCTTTTTTTAGACCCACGTAATCAAAATCATTAGGAGTGCGAAGTATGGCGGAAATTACCGCAAAAATGGTTTCGGATCTGCGCGCGGCTACCGGCCTCGGCATGATGGAATGTAAAAAAGCTCTGGTGGAAGCCGAAGGCGACGCTGCCAAAGCTGAAGAAATCCTGCGCATCAAGTCCGGCAACAAGGCTTCCAAGATGGCTGGCCGCGTGGCCGCTGAAGGCATCATCGGTTCCTTCGTTGAAGGCGGTGTTGGCGCCCTGGTGGAAGTCAACTGCGAAACCGACTTTGTTGCCAAGGACCCGACCTTCCTGGCTCTGGCCGCCGCTGCCGCCAAGGCTGTTGTGATCGCCAACCCGGCTGACGTGGAAGCGCTGTCCGCTGTGGAAATCGACGGCCAGTCCGTTGAAGACATCCGCAAGGCCGCCATCGCCAAGCTGGGCGAGAACATGACCATCCGTCGTTTCGTTCGCTACCAGACCGAAGGCGCTATCGCGACCTACCTGCACGGCGCCAAGATCGGCGTGATCGTCGACTTCGCCGGCGAAGAGCAAGTGGGCAAGGACGTGGCCATGCACATCGCCGCCTCCAAGCCGATCTGCGTATCCAAGGATCAGGTTCCGGCCGAAACCCTGGAACAAGAGCGCAAGATCTATACCGCTCAGGCCGCCGAATCCGGCAAGCCGGCCGACATCGTCGCCAAGATGGTGGAAGGCCGCGTCAACAAGTTCCTGGCCGAAGTGACCCTGATGGGCCAACCTTTCGTCAAGAACCCGGACGTGACCGTTGAAAAGCTGCTGGCAGAGAAGAAATCTTCCGTCAAGGCGTTCGCCATGTTCGTAGTGGGCGAAGGCATTGAGAAGAAAGTAGTAGACTACGCCGCTGAAGTGGCCGCAGCCGCCAAGCTGTAAGTACTCAGTCGCGAGACGTATTGACGGCACCCTGCCTAGCAGGGTGCCGTTTTGCAAACTAAAAACCGAATATCCAGCCAAACCGAGGTTACCATGAGCCAAGTTCCTGCCTATAAACGCATCCTGCTGAAACTGTCCGGCGAGGCCCTGATGGGCGATGACAACTATGGCATCAACCGCACCACGATCGAGCAAATCGTGGGGCAGATCAAGGAGGTGGTGGAGCTTGGCGTGCAAGTGGGGGTGGTGATCGGCGGCGGCAACATCTTCCGCGGCGTGGCGCCGGCGGCTGCGGGCATGGACCGCGCCACCGCGGACTATATGGGCATGATGGCGACGGTGATGAACGCGCTGGCGCTGAAGGATGCGATGACCAAGGCTGGGTTGATCGCGCGAGTGCAATCGGCGCTGACCATGCAGCAGATCGCGGAACCTTATGTGCGCGGCAAGGCGATGCAGTACCTGGAGGAGGGTAAGGTGGTGATCTTCGCCGCCGGCACCGGCAACCCTTTCTTCACCACCGACACCGCCGCGGCGTTGCGCGGCATGGAAATGAATGTGGACATCATGCTGAAAGCCACCAAAGTGGACGGCGTGTACACGGACGACCCGAAAAAGAACCCGGACGCGATACGTTACCAGACCTTGACCTTCGACGAGGCGATCTCGCGCAATCTCAAAGTGATGGACGCCACCGCCTTCGCGCTGTGCCGCGACCAAAACCTGAACATCAAGGTGTTCAGCATCTTCAAGAGCGGTGCGCTGACCCGGGTCGTGCTTGGCGAAGATGAAGGCACGCTGGTACACTGCTAAGTTTGAAAATTGCTGAAGGCGAAAGCGGCAATGGCCGTTTTCGCCTTGTCTTTTTAAGTTTCGATTTGGAGTAGACATGATTAACGACATCAAGAAATCTGCCGAGCAGAAAATGCAGAAGTCGCTGGAAGCGTTTAAGACCGACCTGAGCAAAGTACGCACCGGTCGCGCCCATACCGGCATTCTTGATCATGTCATGGTGGACTACTATGGCAGCGACGTACCCATCAGCCAGGTGGCCAACGTGACGCTGGTGGACGCACGTACGATCGGCGTGCAGCCCTGGGAAAAACCGATGCTGGCCAAGATCGAAAAAGCGATCCGCGACTCCGACCTGGGCCTGAACCCGGCCTCCATGGGCGAGATCATCCGCGTGCCGATGCCGATGCTGACCGAAGAGCGTCGCAAGGACCTGATCAAGGTGGTGCGCGGTGAAGCCGAGGGCGCGCGCGTGGCCGTTCGCAATATCCGCCGCGACGCCAATAACGAGTTCAAGAACCTGCTCAAAGACAAGGCCATCACCGAGGACGACGAGCGTCGCGGCCAGGATGAAATCCAGAAGCTGACCGACAAGTACACTGTCGAAATCGACAAGGCCCTGGCCGCCAAGGAAGCCGACCTGATGGCCGTCTAAGGAGCGCCGTACCTTGTTTGCAAGCTCTACCAAGGATGTGCCGGAGGTGCGTTCCGTGCCGCGGCATATCGCCATCATCATGGATGGCAACGGCCGCTGGGCCAAAAAGCGTTTTCTGCCGCGGGTGGCCGGCCACAAGCGCGGCCTGGACACCGTGCGCGAGATCGTCGGAGCCTGCAAGGAACTGGGGGTCGAATGCCTGACCCTGTTCGCCTTCTCCACCGAGAACTGGCGGCGTCCGCAGGAGGAGGTGTCCTTCCTGATGGACCTGTTCATTCGCGCGCTGGAGCACGAGGTGAGCAAACTGCACAGCAACAATATCCGTTTGCGGGTATTGGGTTCTCGCGAGCGTTTCAGCGCTGATCTGCAGGAACGCATCCTGCGCGCCGAGGAAAAGACCGCCGGCAACGATGGTCTGGCCTTGAACATCGCCGCCGATTACGGCGGCCGCTGGGATATTCTCAACGCGGTCAACAGCCTGATCGCAGAGGGCGTCACCCATATCGGCGAAGAGGCGCTGACCCAGCGTCTGTCGATGCCGTGGGCACCTGAGCCGGACCTGTTCATCCGTACCGGCGGCGAGCAGCGCATCAGCAACTTCTTGCTGTGGCAGTTGGCTTATTCCGAACTGTACTTCACCGAAACGCTGTGGCCGGACTTTGATCGCGCGGCGCTGGAAATCGCCATCGGCTCCTACCAGTGCCGCGAGCGCCGGTTTGGACGCACCAGCGAACAATTGCCCGAGCATCTGCGCCGGGATGGGCGCTAAGCCATGCTGCTGACACGCGTTCTGACCGCCCTGGTGTTGTTGCCGCTGATGCTGGCGGCCTTGTTTCTATTCCCGGCTGAAGCCTGGGCCGGTTTCTCCTGGCTGATCATCGTGCTGGCCTTGTGGGAATTCAGCCGCATGGCCGGCATGGCGGGCGCAGGCAAATGGCTGTATCTGGCCGTCAGCAGCGCGCTGGCCGCGGCCGCCTGGTTCGGCCATTACCGGCTGGGCCTGGTTGAGCATGCGCTGACGCTGGCATTCTGGTTGTTGTTGGTGCCGTGCTGGCTGGCCAAGCGTTGGCGCATCCGTCAGGGCGCGCCGGCCTGGCTGCTGGGCTGGCTGCTGATGTTGCCGGCCTGGTTCGCCTTCCTGGAATGGCGGCCGCACCCTGGAGCGGCGGACGCCTTCGCCTTGCTGGCGGTGATGGGCTTGGTGTGGGTGGCGGATATCGCCGCTTATTTCTCGGGCAAGGCGTTTGGCCGACGCAAGCTGGCGCCGTCCATCAGCCCGGGCAAAAGCTGGGAAGGGGTGTACGGCGGCGTGATCTGCGTGGCCCTGTACGTGGCGCTGGTGGATCATCTGGGCTGGATAGACATCGGCTTGCCGATTTGGGCGCTGTTGTTGTTGGCGCTGCCGCTGAGCGCGGTCAGCGTGATGGGGGATCTGCTGGAATCCTGGTTCAAGCGGGCGTCGGGTATCAAGGACAGCAGCCGGCTGCTGCCCGGTCACGGCGGCGTGTACGACCGTATCGACAGTCTTATCGCCGTCCTCGCCGTCAGCAACGCGCTGCGCGCTCTGGGCGGCATGTAACCGCAGGAACACTTTCAATGACGAAACCGCAAGGGATTGTCGTTCTCGGCGCCACCGGCAGCGTGGGCGTCAATACGTTGGACGTGGTGGCGCGCCACCCGGAGCGTTACCGGGTGGTGGCGCTGAGCGGCAACCGCCAGGTGGATCGCCTGTTCCAACAGGCGTTGCAATTCCGTCCGGCCTATGTGGTGACCGGCGACGCCGCGTCGGCCGACGCCTTGCGCGGACGCTTGGCCGAGGCCGGCGTGGACGCCGAGGTGCTGCACGGCCCGGCTGCGCTGGTTCAGGTGGCTGCGTTGCCGGAGGCCGAGGTGGTGATGGCCGCCATCGTCGGCGCCGCCGGCCTGCCGTCCGCGATGGCGGCGGCGCGCGCCGGCAAGCGCATTCTGTTGGCCAACAAGGAATCCCTGGTGGTGGCCGGCCGTCTGTTCATGGACACGGCGCGTCGTCACGGCGCGACCCTGTTGCCGGTGGATAGCGAGCACAGCGCCATCTTTCAGTCGCTGCCGCACGACTACGCCGGCAACTTGGACGCCGCCGGCATCCGCAAGATCATCCTCACCGCTTCCGGCGGTCCCTTCCGCCAGTCTTCTGCTGAGGACTTGCTGCGCGTCACTCCGGATGACGCCTGTCGTCATCCCAACTGGGTGATGGGGCGCAAGATTTCCGTCGATTCCGCCTCCTTGATGAATAAGGGGCTGGAAGTGATCGAGGCGCATTGGCTGTTTTCCGCGCCGCCGGAACGCATCGAAGTGGTGGTGCATCCGCAAAGCGTGATTCATTCCATGGTGCAATATCGCGACGGTTCGGTGATGGCCCAGTTGGGCGCGCCGGATATGCGCACCCCTATCGCCTGTGCGCTGGCCTGGCCGGAGCGGGTCGAGGCCGGCGTGGGCTCGCTGGACTTTTCCTCCTTGTCCAACCTCACTTTCGAAGCGCCCGATCTGGAGCGTTTCCCTTGTCTGAAACTGGCTTTCGACGTGTTGCGCCTGGGCGGCGACGCGCCGGCGGTGCTGAACGCGGCCAATGAAGTCGCCGTGGATGCCTTCCTGCACGGACGCCTACGTTTTGTCGACATCCCCACGGTGGTATCCGCCGCTCTGGACGGCGTTAGCCTGGTGGGTAGCGACTCGGTGGAGGCCTTGCTGGCCAAGGATGAAGAGGCGCGCGCCTTCGCGCTGCAACAGGTGGCCGCATGCTGACCCTGCTCGCCTTTCTGGTCGCCATCGGCGTGCTGGTGACCTTTCACGAACTGGGCCACTATTGGGTGGCCCGCTTGTGCGGGGTCAAGGTGCTGCGCTTCTCCATTGGCTTCGGCAAGCCGCTATGGACGTATTGGCGCAAGGGCACCGAGTGGGTGATCTGCCCGATTCCGCTGGGCGGCTACGTGCGCATGCTGGACGAGCGTGAGGGCCCGGTGCCGGAAGAACAGCGTCCGCAAGCCTTCAACAATCAGTATGTGCTGAAGCGCATCGCCATCGTAGCCGCCGGCCCGCTGGCCAATCTTCTGCTGGCGGTGCTGCTGTACTGGGTGGTGATGGCGCAGGGCGTGACCCAGATCAAGCCTCTGGTCGGTACTGTGGTGGCGCAGACTCCGGCCGCAGCGGCCGGCTTCGCCCCTGGCGACCGGATACTGAGCGTGGCCGCCCGCCCGGTGGCCAACTGGCAGCAGATCCGTCTTGCCCTGGTGGAGGCGGCGATGTCGCCGGACGCCACCGTGGTGCAGGTGGAGACCGCGGCAGGCGCACGCGCTGAGCGCCGCATCGACCCGGCTCGCTTCGGCGACAAGGCGGTGGCCGCGATGCAGCAAGGCAGCGCCGGCCTGACGCCGGGGCGCTTTTTGCCGGTGATCGGCGCGTTGGAAGAGGGCGGCGCAGCACAAAGCGCCGGCCTCAAGCCGGGCGACAAACTGCTGATGCTCAATGGCAAGCCGCTGAGCAACTGGGAGGGTTGGGTGGCCGAGGTGCGCAACAGCCCCGGCCGGGATCTGGAGGTGAAGATCCTGCGCGGCGCGGACGTGATGAGCATCAAGGTGCGGCCGCAGGCCCACCAGCAGGACGGCGAAGTGGTGGGGCGCATCGGCGCTGCGCCGCAGGCGGACGCAGGCTGGGGCCGGCAGCTGCTGTACACCGAACATTATTCGACCGCGCAGGCCGGTCTGGCCGCCCTGGCCAAGACCTGGGATACCGGCTGGATGAGCGTCAAATTCATGGGGCGCATGCTGATGGGTCAGGCGTCGCTGGATAATTTGTCCGGTCCGCTGACCATCGCCAATGTCGCCGGCCAGACCGCGCGCGAGGGTTTGACGCCTTATCTGGAGTTTCTGGCGCTGATCAGCATCAGCATAGGCGTGCTAAATCTGCTGCCGATTCCAGTTCTGGATGGCGGGCACTTAATGTATTATGTCGCGGAGTTGATCAGAGGCCGCCCCGTCAGTGAGCGGGCGCAATTGTTCGGACAAAAAATTGGCTTCATCTTGCTGGCGTCTTTGATGGCGTTTGCCTTGCTGAATGATTTCAGCCGCCTATTTGGGGGTTAAAACCGATCTATGAAATTGAAATTGCTTGCAGCAGCCGTATTGGGCTTGACTACGGCCTCCATGGCCTGGGCTGTTGATCCGTTCGTCATCAAGGACATCCGAGTCGAGGGCCTGCAGCGCACCGAACCCGGCACCGTGTTCAATTATCTGCCGGTCAAGGTGGGCGACACCTTTAACGACCAGAAGGCCAACGAGGCGATCAAGGCCTTGTTCGCCACCGGCTTCTTCAACGATGTGCGCATCGAGTCGCGCGACAGCGTGGTGATCGTGGCCGTGGCCGAACGCCCGGTGGTCAGCCAGCTCAACATCAACGGCGCCAAGGAGTTCAGCAAGGACCAACTGAAAAAGGCCTTGAAGGACAACGGTTTCGCCGAATCGCTGATTTTCGATCAGGCGTTGCTGGACGGCGCAGTGCAGGAACTCAAGCGCCAGTATTACAGCCGCGGCAAGTACTCCGTGGAAGTGACCCCGTCGGTGACCAAGCTGGAACGCAACCGCGTGGCGGTGACGCTGGACATCAACGAGGGTGTGACCGCGCGCATCAAGGAAATCCGCATCGTTGGCGCCAACGCCTTCAAACAGTCCGAGCTGATTGATCAGTTCAGCCTGACCACCGGCGGCTGGTTGTCGTGGGTGACCAAGGACGACCAGTATTCCAAGCAGAAGCTGACCGGCGATCTGGAAAAACTCAAGGCCTTCTACCAGAACCAGGGTTATCTGGAGTTCAACATCGATTCCACGCAGGTGTCGATTAGCGCCGACAAGCAGGATATGTTCCTGACGGTGAATATTCACGAAGGCAAGAAGTTCACCATCTCCGACATCAAACTGGCCGGCGATCTCAAGGTGCCGGAAGCCGATCTGCGCAAGCTGATTCAGGCCAAGTCCGGGGACACCTTCAACAACGAGCGCATCACCGAGTCGGTGAAATCGCTGAGCGACCGCCTGGGCCAGGCCGGCTACGCCTTCGCCAACGTCAACGTGCTGCCGGACATCGACCACGAAAAACAGACGGTGGCCTTCACTTTCTTCGTGGATCCGGGCCGCAAGACCTATGTTCGCCGCGTGAACATCGCCGGCAACACCAAGACCCGCGACGAAGTGATCCGCCGCGAATTGCGTCAGCTGGAAGGCGCCCCTTACGGCGCGGACAAGATCAAGCGCAGCAAGGAGCGCGTTGAGCTGTTGGGCTATTTCGAGGACGTCAACATCGAAACCCCGGCGGTGCCTGACGCGGCCGATCAGGTCGACATGAACATTAGCCTGAAGGAACGCTCCACCGGCAGCGTGTCCGCTGGTATCGGCTTCGTGCAGGGCGAGGGCGTGCAATTGTCCGCCAACCTGTCGCAGAGCAATATCTTCGGTTCCGGCAAATACATGTCGCTGGGCCTGTCCACCGGCAAGGTCAACAAGAACCTGTCGTTGTCTTTCACTGATCCGTACTTCACGCCGGACGGCGTCAGCCTGGGATACGACTTGTACAACCGCGTCTACAACCCGGACGCCACCAATATCTCCGCGTACAAGACCAGCACCATAGGCGGCGCGGTGCGCTTCGGGGTGCCGGTGACCGAGTACGATCGCATCAACTTCAGCATCGGCGCGGAAAACACCAAGATCAGCACTTACAATAACAGTCCGCAGCGTTACAAGGACTTCGTCAACCAGTATGGCAGCAACAACAACACCTTGCTGGGTACCATCAGTTGGGGCCGGGACACCCGAGACAGCGCGCTGTGGCCTACCCGCGGCGCGGTCATCAAGGTGGGCGCGGACGCCGGCCTGCCGGGCGGCGATCTGCAGTACTACCGCCTGACCCATCAGCAGACCTGGTTCTTCCCGCTGACCAAGACCTTCACGTTGATGCTGAACGGCGAGCTGGGCTACGCCGACGGCTACGGCAAGACTTCGCGTCTGCCGTTCTTTCAGAACTTCTACATGGGCGGCCTGGGTTCGGTGCGCGGTTACGACACCAGCAGTATCGGCCCGCGCGACACCAACGGCGATTACCTGGGCGGCACCCGCAAGGCGGTGGCCAACGCCGAAGTGCTGTTCCCGTTCCCGGGAATGAAGGACAATAAGTCGGTGCGCACCAGTCTGTTCTTCGACGCCGGGACTTTGTGGGATCCGACGGTGGCGGGCAGTTCCGCTGGCGACGGCATGCGCTATTCCGCGGGCGTGGCGCTGACCTGGTTGTCTCCGATCGGTCCGATGAAATTCAGTATCGCCAATCCGCTGAAGAAGAAGGACAACGACAAAGTCCAGCGCTTCCAATTCCAGCTGGGTACCGTGTTCTAAAATTGACGGGGTTGTTATATGAAAGCATTGCAATGGGCGGCCGTGCTCTTATCCATGGCCGCCATGTCGGCCCAGGCGGCCGAACTCAAAATAGGCTATGTCAACACTGAGCGCATCTATCGCGAAGCCGCGCCGGCCATCGCCATCCAGAAGCGTCTGGACAAGGAGTTTGGCGAGCGGCGCAATGAGCTGAAGAAGATGGAGGCGCGCGCCAAGGAGCTGGAGTCTCAGTTGGCCAAGAGCAGCTTGAATTCCGACGACCGCAAGCGCTACGAGCGTGAGTACGCGGCGCTGGACCGGGATTACCGGGCCAAGGGCCGCGAGCTGTCCGAGGACTTCAACCAGCGCCGCAACGAGGAGTTCGCTTCGGTGCAGGAGCGGGCTAACCGCGCGCTCAAGCAACTTGCCGAGCGCGAGCAGTACGATCTGATCCTGCAAGACGTGGTGTATGTGAACCCCAAGTACGACCTGACGCCCAAGGTTTTGAAGGAACTGGACCGCTGAAGGCAGGGCGGGGCGGCGTGAAGGCCGCCCCGGATGCGCGCGGCTGCGGCCGGTGCGCCAACACATGATTACGGGAGCAAGCCGACCCCAGGTCGGCTTTCGTTTTTGATGGCTTATACCCTCTCATTTATTATCGAAAGGTTGGGCGGCGAGCGGGCCGGCCCGGACCTGACGGTCGGCCGCCTGGCGCCGCTGGAAGCGGCCGCGGACGGCGACATCGCCTTTCTGGCCAATCCCAAGTATCGCAAGCAGCTGGACGACAGCGGCGCCAGCGCAGTGATCGTTTCGCCCAAGATGGCGGAAGAGCTGGCGCAGAGCGAGGCCTGGAGCCAGCGCTCTTGGATTGTCGCCGCCGACCCCTATCTCTACTTTGCGCGCCTGGCGGCTCTGTTCCACCCGCAGCCGCAGCCGCAAGCCGGCGTGCACCCCAGCGCGGTGCTGGGAGAGGGCGCTCAGGTAGCGGCCAGCGCCGAAGTGCGCGAGCACGTCAGCATCGGCCGCAACGCCGTCATCGGCGAGCGCTGCCGCCTGCTGCCGGGCGTGGTGGTGGGAGACGACTGTGTGCTGGGCGACGACGTGGTGTTGTACCCCAACGTCACGCTTTACCACGGCTGCGTGCTGGGCAATCGCGTCGGCGTGCATTCCGGCAGCGTAATCGGCGCCGACGGCTTCGGCCTGGCCTGGGAGAAGGACCACTGGTTCAAAATTCCGCAAACCGGCCGCGTCATCATTGAGGACGACGTGGAAATCGGCGCCAACACCACGGTGGACCGCGGCGCGATGGCGGACACCGTCATCAGGAAAGGCGCCAAGGTGGATAACCTGGTGCAGATCGCCCACAACGTACAGATCGGCGAGCATTCCGCCATCGCAGGCTGCGTCGGCATCGCCGGCAGCGCCAAGATCGGCGCTTACTGCACGGTGGGCGGCGCGGCGATGTTCGTCGGTCATATTGAAATAGCGGACAAAACCCATATCGGCGGCGGCACCCTGGTGTCGAAGTCGATCAAGACGCCGGGCACCTACGCCTCGTCTTACCCATTACAACCGATGAAAGAGTGGCTGGCCAACGCCGTGCACGTCCGTCATCTGGACGATATGGCCAAGCGGCTCAAGCAGCTCGAGCGCGAGCTCAAAGAAATGAAGAATCAGGAGGAATCCCCCAATGTCTGAACACGCCGTCACCATCGATGTCCGCGAAATCATGCGCTATCTGCCGCATCGCTATCCTTTTCTGCTGGTGGACCGTGTCACCGAATTCGAGGAAAACAAGCGCATCAAAGCGCTGAAGAACGTCACCATCAACGAACCGTTCTTTGTCGGCCACTTCGAGCAATACCCGGTGATGCCGGGCGTGCTGATCATCGAGGCGATGGCTCAGGCCGCCGGCATCCTGGCCATCCGCAGCCAGGGCGAGCGCGCCGAGAACGAGTTGTATTTCTTCGTCGGCATCGACAACGCTCGCTTTAAGCGCCAAGTGGTGCCGGGCGACCAACTGACATTCGAAGTGGAACTGATCACCAGCAAGCGCGGCATCGGCAAGTACTCCGCCCGCGCGCTGGTGGACGGCCAACTGGCTTGCGAAGCCGAAATCATGTGCGCCAAGCGCGAGGTGTGATCATGGCCATCCATCCAACCGCCATCGTCGACCCCA
This sequence comes from Chromobacterium haemolyticum, assembly GCF_009936155.1. Taxonomy (NCBI): domain Bacteria; kingdom Pseudomonadati; phylum Pseudomonadota; class Betaproteobacteria; order Neisseriales; family Chromobacteriaceae; genus Chromobacterium; species Chromobacterium haemolyticum. The sequence continues at coordinate 1,763,879 of NZ_AP019312.1, forward strand.
AGGCCCGGATCGCCGACGACGTCGAGATCGGCCCTTACTCCATCATCGGCCCCAACGTCAGCATCGGCAGCGGCAGCTGGGTGGGCCCTCACGTGGTGATCGAGGGTCATACCGCCATCGGCAAGAACAACCGCATCTTCCAGTTCTGTTCGCTGGGCGCCCAGCCGCAGGACAAGAAGTATGCCGGCGAGCCGACGCGTCTGGAAATCGGCGACAACAACACCATCCGCGAATTCTGCACCTTCAACACAGGCACCGCCCAAGACGTGGGCGTGACCCGCGTTGGAAACGACAACTGGGTGATGGCCTATGTGCACGTCGCGCACGATTGCCAGGTGGGCAACAACGTGATTCTGGCCAACAACGCCACGCTGGCCGGGCACGTGCAGCTGGGCGACTGGGTAATTCTGGGCGGCTTCACCAGCGTGCATCAGTTCGCCATCATCGGCGAGCACGCGATGACCGCCTTCGCCAGCGCCGTGGCTCAGGACGTGCCGCCGTTCGTGATGGCGCACGGCAACCGTGCGGTGCCCTCCGGCATCAACGCCGAAGGCATGAAGCGCCGCGGCTTCAGCGCCGAGCAGATTCGCCGCGTGCGGGGCGCCTACAAGACGCTGTACCGCCAGGGCCTGTCCTTCGAAGACGCCAAGGCCGCCATTCTGGAGGAAGCCGCCGCCGGTCACGACGAGTTGGCGCCGTTCACCCGCTTCTTTGGCCAGTCCGCCAGAGGCATCATTCGCTAAGATCCATGCCCGACACTTTGTTTAAAAGCAAGCGGGCACTGAAGGTCGCCATGGTGGCTGGGGAAGCCTCTGGCGACCTTCTTGCCGCCCACCTGATGGACGCGCTGCTGGCGCGCTATCCCGACATCGAGTTCGCCGGCATCGGCGGCCCGCGGATGGAAGCCAGGGGCTTCGTCAGCCATGCGCCGCAAAGCCGGCTGGCGGTGATGGGCTACGCCGAAGTGCTCAAGCGTTTGCCGGAGCTGCTGCGCATCCGCCGTACCCTGCGCGACCGCCTGATTGCGGAGAAGCCGGATGTTTTCATCGGCATTGACGCGCCGGACTTCAATCTGGATCTGGAGGCCGCGCTCAAACGCGCCGGCATTCCCACCGTTCACTACGTCAGCCCCTCGGTTTGGGCCTGGCGTCCGGAGCGGGTGCAGAAGATAGGCCGCAGCGTCAGTCACATGCTGTGCTTGTTCCCGATGGAGCCTCCCTTGTACCGCCAGGCCGGGGTGCCGGTGACCTATGTCGGCCACCCGTTGGCCAGTGAGATCCCGTTGAGGCCGGACCAGAGCGCGATGCGCGAACAACTGGGGCTGCCGCAGCGCGCGCCGGTGTTCACCCTGATGCCGGGCAGCCGCATCGGCGAACTGGAGCACATGGCGCCGCTGTACATCGAAACCGCCAAGTTGCTGCTGAAAAGCTATCCGGACGCCCAGTTCCTGGTACCGCTGGCCACGCGCCCAACGATGGAATTGTTCGACCGCATGCTGACGCGCTGCAAGGGCTGGGATCTGCCCTTGCGCAAGCTGTTCGGCCACGCGCAGATGGCGATGATCGCCAGCGACGCGGTATTGGTCACCAGCGGCACCGCCACGCTGGAAGTGGCGCTGACCAAGAAGCCGATGGTGATCAGCTACAAGCTGTCCGCGCTGACTTACCGCCTGGTCAAACGCAAAATCCGTCTGCCCTACGTCGGCCTGCCCAATATCCTGTGCGGGCGCTTCGTGGTGCCGGAACTGCTGCAGAAACAGGCCACGCCGGCCAAGCTGGCGGCTGAGATGCAAAGGCTGTACGAAGATCAGGACGCACGCCGCGAGATGGTGCAGACCTTTACCGAGCTGCATCAGTCGCTGCGTCAGGACACCGCCGCGCTGGCCGCGGAAGCGGTGTTGCAGGTGGCGGGGCGGCAATGAGCGGGCTTGATCTGGAGAGGATCGCCGGCGTCGACGAGGCCGGCCGCGGCCCGCTGGCCGGCGCGGTGTTCGCCGCCGCGGTGATTCTGGACCCGGCGAAGCCTATTGCCGGCCTGGCGGACTCCAAAGTACTGAGCGAGGCCCGCCGGGACGAACTGGCGCTGCTGATCAAGCGCGACGCGCTGGTCTGGTGTATCGCCAGCGCCAGTGTCGAGGAAATCGACAAGCTCAATATTCTGCACGCCACCATGCTGGCGATGACACGCGCGGTGCAAGGCCTGCAGCCGCAGGCGACGCGCGCGCTGATCGACGGCAACCGCGTGCCCAAGGGGCTGCCGGTGCCGGGGGAAGCCATCGTCAAGGGCGACGCCAAGGTGGCGGCCATCTCCGCCGCCTCCATTTTGGCCAAGACCGCGCGCGATGCCGAACTGGTGGCCCTGGACGCCCTGCATCCGCAATACGGCTTCGCCCGCCACAAGGGCTATCCCACCGCCGAACACCTGGCCGCGCTGGAACAGCACGGCGCCTTGCCGGCTCACCGCAAGAGCTTCGGCCCGGTCAAGGCCTGGCTGGCGCGTCAGCAGGGACAGTTGTTTTGAGCGGCGAGGGCGCCAAATCCTGCTTCCCGCCGGTAGCGAGGCCGGACGCCCGCGTACTGGTGCTGGGTTCCTTGCCCGGCGACGCCTCCTTGCAGGCTGGCCAGTACTACGCCCACCCTCGCAATCAATTCTGGCCGCTGATGCAGGTGATCACTGGCCGGCCCTTGGTCGAACTGGCCTACGCCGAGCGCCTGGAGGCGCTGCAGCAGGCCGGCGTGGCGCTCTGGGACGTGATTGCCAGCGCGCGGCGCCGAGGCAGCCTGGACGCCGACATCCGCGATCAGCAGGCTAACGATCTGCGGGAACTGGCGCAAAGCCTGCCGCGGCTGCGCGCGGTTGCTTTCAACGGCGCCACCGCCGCGCGCGCGGCCGGACAGCTGGACGGGCTGGCCCTGGACATCCTGGCCTTGCCTTCTTCCAGCCCGGCGCATACCCTGGCGTTTGACAGAAAACTTGAAGTTTGGCGGCAACTGGGACGATATTTGTAGTTGACGATGGCCAAATGCGCTTGTCGTCGCGATGAAACCACCTGGGGGAGCGAATATGGGCCATTACTGCATATGGTTTGTCACGCCGGACGACAGCGTGATGCGCCGGGCCGAAGTGGTGATCAACGGCGTGATCCATTGCCATCAGGTGCTGGAGGAAATCGAGGCGCAGCTGGCGGTGGACTGCGGCCTGACCCAGGTGATGATCGTCGATTGGAAACGTTTTGAAACGCCGGAGCCCGCCAGCAAGCTAGCTCATGCGGCCTAAGAGCCTGTTTAAAGTCTGTTGCGCTTCGGCGATACGGCGTTCAAACCGTCTTCGGAACGCTCATGGACTGGATGCGCATTCCGCTTTCTCAGCTGTTTTCGCCTGTCTCTCTCTAGCCGGCAAGATCGTAAATACGCTCTAGGCGGCTAGCTCTTTGGTAGGAGTCAAGCCCGCGGGCGGCCATGCTATCATGGCCGCCTGAATCTTTATGGGGGCGTCTGTGCCATGCGCGTGTTGGGTTTCGCCGGCTATTCCGGCAGCGGCAAGACCACCTTGCTGGAAAAACTGATTCCCCGGCTGACGGCGCGCGGCCTGCGCGTCGCCGTGATCAAGCACACTCACCACGATGTGGACTGGGACACCCCGGGAAAGGATAGCTGGCGCCACCGTCAGGCCGGCGCGGCGCAAGTGCTGCTGGCTTCGGCCCGTCGCCGTATGCTGGTGGAGGAGCTGGCGGACAGCAACGAGCTGCCGTTGGCCGCCCACTTGGCCATGCTGGGCCCCTGCGACCTGGCCCTGGCCGAAGGCTTCAAACAGGAAGCCATTCCCAAGATAGAAGTGGTCAACAGCGCTTTGGCCGCGCCGGCCTTGCATCCGGCCGATCCGCAAGTGCTGGCCGTGGTCGGCGACTTGCCGCAGGCGCTGGACATCCCCTGGTTTCACCGCGACGACGCGGACGCTGTCGCCGCCTTCCTGATTTCAAGATTGGACCTGTCCCATGCTGAGCTTTGAACAAGCCCGCGACTGGCTGCTGCAGCGCGCCCAGCCGCTGGCCGCCACCGAACAAGTCGAATTGCTGGCCGCGGCCGGCCGCGTGCTGGCCGAGCCGGTGCTGGCCACGCTGGACGTGCCGCCGCACGACAATAGCGCGATGGACGGCTACGCTTTGCGCGCCGGGGAGCAAACCGCGGCGATGCCGGTGTCGCAGCGAGTGCCGGCCGGCAGCGTGCCGCAAGCGCTGGCCGCCGGCAGCGTGGCGCGCATTTTCACCGGCGCGCCCATTCCGCCCGGCGCCGACGCCGTCATCATGCAGGAGCAGGCCGAAACGGCTGACGACGGCACAGTCAGTTTCAGCCAGCCGGCCTGCGCCGGCCAGAACATCCGTCGCCGCGGCGAAGACATCCGCGCCGGCCAGGAAATCCTGCCGGCGGGCAAGGTGCTGAACCCCGCCGACATCGGTCTGGCTGCGTCCATCGGCGTGGAGACGCTGACGGTGTTCCGCCCGTTGCGGGTGGCGGTATTCTTCACCGGCGACGAACTGGTGGAGCCGGGCCGGCCGCTGGCCGCCGGCCAGATTTACAACTCCAATCGTTATTGGCTGGCGCCGGCGCTGATGCGCCTGGGCTGCGAGGTGATTGATCTGGGCATTGTCCGCGATTCTCTTGGCGCCACGCGGGAGACGCTGCGCGACGCCGCGGATGCCGCCGATGTGATCATGACCTGCGGCGGGGTGTCGGTGGGTGAGGAAGACCACGTCAAGGCCGCGGTGGAGGCCGAGGGTTCGCTAGACCTGTGGAAGCTGGCAATCAAGCCGGGCAAGCCGCTGGCCTACGGCAAGGTGGGGCAGGCGGATTTCATCGGTCTGCCCGGCAACCCGGTGTCCGGCTTCGTCACCTTCCAGGTGTTGGCGAGGGCCTTCCTGGAGCGGCGCGCCGGCCTGCCGGTATCGGCGCTGACGCCGGAAGGCCCTTATCCGGCGGCTTTTGATTGGACCCGGCCGGATGCGCGCCGCAGTGAATTCATCCGCGTGCGGCGCGTGTGCGTGGACGGCCGCTGGCAACTGGAGCTGTACCCGCAGCAAGGTTCCGGCGTGCTGATGTCCTGTGCCTGGGCCGATGGCCTGGTGCGCTTGGAGCCGGGTCAGGCCGTGGCGCGCGGCGATATGCTGCCCTATTTGCCGCTGGTGCAGTGAGTCGTGCCCACCATCCGTTTCGTCGATGAAAACGGCGCGCTGCTCGGCGAACAGCAGGCGGCGGCTGGCGATAACCTGCTGGACCTGGCTCGGCTGGCGGACGTGCCCCTGCACTGGCGCTGCGGACAGGGCACGTGCGGCACCTGCAAGGTGAGGCTGGCGACACCGGTGGCGGAGCAACGGCCCAGCCGCAAGGAGCGCAATGTGTTGCTCCGCGCCGGCGCCATCGACGCTGCCCAGGCCGCCAGCGAATGCTGGACCGAAGCGCGGCCTTGGAGGCTGGCCTGCCATTTGCATCTGAGCGAGGAAGACTGGGAAGTGGAGTGTCCTGCGTTTTGAGCGCCAAATACAAAAGGGCTCGCATGCGAGCCCTTTTGTATTTGGAAGGTGTTTACGATCTTGTGAGCGCTAGCGAAAACGGCTGAAAAAGCCGGGTGCGCACACGATGCATGAGCATTTTGAGGCCGTTTTCAATGCCGCAGCGCCGACGCGTAGCAGATCGTCAACAGCCTCTTTTGACGCGTTATTCGGAAGCGCCGGCCTGTTCGCAGGTGTCGTCCTCGCCGGTCTTGGGCTCCGGGCATTCAGGGCGCAGCCAATGGCGCAGCATGGTCAAGGCCACCGCCAGCAGGGTGGGGCCGATGAACAGACCTATCACCCCCCAGGCGATTAGGCCGCCGATCACGCCCAGGAAGATCAGCGACAGCGGCATCTGCGCGCCCTGGCTGATCAGCAAGGGCTTCAGAATATTGTCTATGGTGTTGATCAGCAAGAAGCCCCAGACCAGCAGGAAGATGCCAAGGCCAGTGTTGCCGGTGTAAAACACCCAGGCCGCGGCCGGCAGCCAGACGATCAGCGTGGGCATCTGCGCCACCGCGACGATGAAGCAGAGGAAGCCCAGCACCAGCGCGCCGGGCACGCCGGCGATCAAAAGGCCGATCACGCACAGGATGGTCTGCGCCAGCGCGGTGCCCACTACGCCGGTGGTGACGCTGCGTATGGTGCGGGCGATCACGTCCGGCAATTCGCCGGCCGGCGCGCCGCCCAGCTTGATCACGATCAGCTCCACCATGTCCCACAGCCGGTCGCCGTTGATCAGCAGCAAGCCGGACACAATGATGGCCAGCACGATTTCCAGCAGGCTCAGGCTGAGATTGGCGCCGCCGGACAGCAGCCACAACGCGCCTTGGTTGACCGCCGGGCGGATTTTTTCGAAGAAGCCGGGCAGGTCGGCCTGCACGCTGCCCCACAGCTTTTGCAGGCTTTCGCCCACCACCGGGATATTGGCCAGCCAGGTAGGCGCGTTGGGCAGCGTCAGCTGGGTCAGGTCGTGGGTGAGGCCGGATAGATGGGGCAGGGTGTCGGCCAGGGTCAGCGCCATCAGACCGATGGGGATGGCCAGGGCCAAGGCCAGCGCCAGCACAATGAGCAGGGCGGCCAATTTGTGGCGCTCTCCCAGTTTTTGCCGCAGCCGGCAATGCATTGGCCAAGCGGAAATGGCGATGATGGCGGCCCAGGTCAGGGCGCCGAGAAAGGGTTGGATCACGCGCAGGCACGACATCACCAGCAGCGCGATGATGGCGATCTGAAACACCGCCAGGATGCTGACATTGGAGAACGCTTTATTGATGGCCATGGGGCTCTCGGAAAATGAAAACGGGCCGATCGAAAGATCGGCCCGCTGATTCTGCAATGCAATGAGCGTGAATGCAATTGGCGCTTGCGGCTATTGCGGATTCACCGTCGCCAGGGTCTTGGCGAAGGCTTCCGCCTGCGTGAAGCCGATCACGCGATCCGCTTCCTGCCCCAGTTTGTCGAACAAGATAATGCCCGGCGGGCCGAACAGGCCGAAACGCTTGAGCAAAGCCTGGTGCTCCGCGTTGTTGGCGGTCACGTCGGCCTTGACCAGCACATAACCCTGCATCTGGCGGCTGACCGCCGGATTCGGGAAGGTTTCCGCCTCCATCTCCTTGCAGGAAACGCACCAGTCGGCGTAGAAGTCCAGCAGCAGCGGTTTGCCTTCGGCCTTGGCCTTGATCAGCAAGGCGTCTAGTTGGGCGCTGCTGGCGGCGGGCAGGAACACCGCCTCGGCCCGGGCTTCCGCCTGGCCCTGGCCCAGCCAGCGCAAGGGGTAGCGCGGGTTGTCAGCGCCGGCCAGCAGGCCGGCCAATTGCGCCGCGCCTATCAAGAGCAGCGCCACGCCGGCGGCCTTGCCCAAGCGGCGCGGAGCGCCGGCGTTGCTCGGCAGTGCCTCCAGCGCGCCCAGGGACACCGCGCTGCCTATCAGCAGCAAGGCCCACAGCAGCATGACCAGCGCGCCCGGCAGGAAGGGCGTGGCCAGCCAGATGGCTAGGCCCAGCATCACGACGCCGAAGCCGGCTTTGACGGTTTTCATCCAGCCGCCGGCGCGGGGCAGCACATGGCCGCCGAAGGTGCCGATCAAGATCAGCGGCAGGCCCAGGCCCAATGCCATCGCGTACAGCGCCGCGCCGCCCAGAGCGGCGTCGCCGGTGCTGCCGATATAGCCCAGCGCCAGCGCCAGCGGCGGGGCGACGCAGGGACCGATGATCAGCGCGGACAGCGCGCCCATTGCGAATACGGTGGCGAACTTGCCGCCGGACAGATGGTTGGAGGTGTCGGCTAGCCGCGATTGCAGCGCCGACGGCAGCTGGATGGTGAACAGATCGAACATGGACAACGCGAACACCACCATCAGCGCGCTGGCGCTTAGCACCACAGCCGGCTGTTGCAGCCATACGGTGAGCAAGGCGCCGGTGAGGCCGGCGATGACGCCGACCACGGTGTAAGTCAGCGCCAGGCCCTGCACATAGGTGAAGGACAACAGGAAGCCGCGGCGGCGGGTCAGGGTAGCGCCCTGGCCGGCAATCAATGAGGAGACGATGGGCAGCAGCGGGTACATGCAAGCGGTGAACGCCATGCCGATGCCCGCCAGCAAAAAGGTGCCCAATGTGGTCAGCCAACCCTGGGCTGCCAGCTCATTGTTGCCGGCCGGGGACTTTCCCTGAGGGGGTGCCTCCGACAGCCATTCGCCCAGCTTGCCGCCGGCGGACGGCGTGCCGCCCACTTTGAGCTTGTGGGTGTAAGGCGGGTAGCACACGCCGGCGTCGGCGCAGCCTTGCAGGCGCACTTGCAGCTCGAACTCGGCCGGCGCATTAGGCTGCAGCGGCACGGTCACCACGTTCTTGCCGGTGAATACGGTTTGTTTGCCGAAGTAAGGGTCGTTCTTTTCCTTGCCGGCCGGGAACTGCGGCGCGCCCACCAGCTTGGCCGGCTGGCTGCTGATCTGGGTGCGGTCGCGGTACAGGTAGTAACCGGGAGCCACGTCCAGCGTCAGCTTGAGCTGTTCGCCGGCGCGTTTAACCTTGGCGGCGAAGGCTTGCTCCGCCGGCAGCAGGTCGTCCTGGTTGACGGCGTGCGCGGGCAGGCTCAAGCCCAGGCAGGCCAGCGAGACCGCGAGCAAGCCCACGATCCGGGATGAGAGTAGCGATAAGTTGATTGGCACGGGATGACTCTATGGTTTATGGTCGTTAGCGTTTGAATGACCGGCGCGCTCAGGCATTGGTTCCTTGGCGGCCGGGTGGAGCGCGGAGGGCGGCGGACTGGGTCGCGGCCGCGTCTTGCTATGCGAAAACAATATGCATTAAATTCAAATTCCGGGCAAACGGTAAGATAGAATATTTATATAAAAACTAGGGCGCAACACCATACATCATGCGAGAAACGATTCACTTTGCTCATGCCAACAGTTTTCCGGCCTCGGTTTACCGCAAGTTTCTAGCCGCGCTGGGCGAGCGCCACCAAGTGGGCTTCCTCGACGCCATCGGCCACGATCCGGCTTATCCGGTCACAGACTGCTGGCCCCACCTGGTAGAGGAAACCATCGCGCACATCGAAAGCCACTATCAAGGGCCCATCGTCGGCGTCGGCCATTCGCTGGGCGGCTTTCTGATGTTCTACGCCGCCTTGCGCCGGCCGGAGTTGTTCAAGCGCATTGTGATTCTGGATTCGCCGCTGATGGGGCCGTTCCGCTCGCGCGGCATCTGGCTGGCCAAGAAGCTGGGCTTCATCGACCGCGTTACCCCGGGCGGCAACACCCTGAAGCGACGCGATAACTGGGCGTCGGTGGCCATGGTTCACGACTACTTCGCCCGCAAGCCGATGTTCGCTCGTTTCGATCCGGACTGCCTGGCCGACTACGCCGAGCACGGCACCGTGGACGACGGCCAAGGCGGGCGCAAGCTCAAATTCCGGCCGCAGATCGAACATGAAATCTACTGCGCGCTGCCGCATGATTTTCCGCGTTATCGCGGACAATTGAAAGTGCCGGCCACCTTTATCGCTGGCACCGGTTCGGATGTGCTCAAGCCGGCTGACCTGCGCTTCATGCGCAAACACTTCAATATTCAGGTGCGGATGCAGCAGGGCAGCCATCTGTTTCCGCTGGAGCGGCCGGAGGAAACCGCGCGGCTCATTCTAGAGCTGCTGGAGGCCTGAGCGTTTCCAAAGGCGGTTTCATGCAAAAACAAAGCCCGGCTAAGCCGGGCTTTGTTCTGTCACGAGGGGCAGGCTTACAGCATCGCCAGCCGCTGGCGCACGCTGCGCTCGATGCCGGCGGCGTCCAGGCCGCAATCGGCCAGCATGCCGGCCGGGTCGCCGTGTTCGACGTAATCGTCCGGCAGGCCCAGTTGCAATACCGGCTTGAGGATGCCCATCGCCTGCATCGCTTCCAGGCAGGCCGAACCGGCGCCGCCCATCACCACGTTTTCTTCCACGGTAATGACCAGATCGTGGCTTTCCGCCAGCCGGCACACCAGCTCCGCGTCCAGCGGCTTGACGAAGCGCATGTCGGCCACGGTGGCGTTCAGCGCCTCGGCGGCGGCCAGCGCCGGCGTTACCATGCTGCCGAAGGCGAGGATGGCCACTTTTTCGCCTTGGCGGCGCACCAGGCCCTTGCCCAGCGGCAACGCCGTCATTTCCGCCTGGATCTCGGCGCCGGGGCCGGTGCCGCGCGGATAGCGCACCGCGGCCGGGCTGTTCATCTGGAAGCCGGTGTACAGCATCTGGCGGCATTCGTTCTCGTCCGAAGGCGCCATCACCGTCAGATTGGGAATGCAGCGCAGGAAGGACAGGTCGAAGGCGCCCGCGTGGGTGGGGCCGTCCGCGCCCACCAGGCCTGCGCGGTCGATGGCGAACAAGACCGGCAGGTTTTGCAGTGCCACGTCGTGGATCAGCTGGTCGTAAGCGCGTTGCAGGAAGGTGGAGTAGATGGCCACCACCGGCTTGACGCCGTCGCAGGCCAGGCCGGCGGCGAAGGTGACTGCGTGTTGTTCGGCGATGGCCACGTCGTAATAGCGGTCCGGGTGCTCCTGCTCGAAGCGCACCAGGCCGGAGCCCTCGCGCATCGCCGGGGTGATGCCCACCAGGCGCGGGTCGCGCTTGGCCATGTCGCAGATCCAGTCGCCAAACACCTGGGCGTATTGCGGCTTGCCGCCGCCCTTGCCGCTGGTCAGACCGTTGCTAGGGTCGAATTTGGTGACGCCGTGGTATTTGACCGGGTCGCTCTCCGCCAGCTTGTAGCCGTGGCCTTTCTTGGTGACGATGTGCAGGAACTGCGGCCCCTTGAGGCTGCGGATATTGCTCAGGGTGTCCACCAGTACGTCCACATCATGGCCGTCGATGGGGCCGATGTAGTTGAAGCCGAACTCCTCGAACAGGGTGCCCGGGGTGAAGAAGCCCTTGACGTGCTCTTCCACCTTGCTGGCGATCTCCTTCAGCGGCGGAGCGATGCCCAGCACCTTGCTGGAGCCTTCGCGCATCGCCGCGTAGAAGCGGCCGGACATCAGCTTGGCCAGGTAGTTGTTCAGCGCGCCGACATTGGGCGAGATGGACATCTCGTTGTCGTTGAGCACCACCAGCAGGTCGGTGTCCATCGCGCCGGCGTTGTTGAGGGCCTCGAAGGCCTGGCCGGCGGTCATGGAGCCGTCGCCGATAATGGCCACGCACTTGCGCTCTATGCCCTGAGTCTTGGCGGCCACCGCCATGCCCAGCGCCGCGCCGATGGAGGTGGAGGAATGGCCGACGCCGAAGGTGTCGTATTCCGATTCGTCGCGCTTGGGAAAGCCGGCCAGGCCGCCTTTCTGGCGCATGCTGCCCATGCGTTCGCGGCGGCCGGTCAGGATCTTGTGCGGGTAGGTTTGATGGCCCACGTCCCACACCAGGCGGTCGTCCGGGGTGTTGAACACATAGTGCAGGGCGATGGTCAGCTCAATGCTGCCCAGGTTGGAGGCGAAGTGGCCGCCGGTCTTGCTGACGCTTTCCACCAGAAAGTCGCGCAGTTCCGTGGCCAGCGGCGCAAGCTGCTGGCGCGACAGCTTGCGCAGGTCGGCGGGGCTTTGAATGGTCTCGAGCAAGGGATACATAGTTTTCTGCTTCTCAGAACGAGCGCGCGACGATGTAGTCGGCCAGTTCCTTCAATCGTTGGGCGGAATCGCCAAATCCTTCCAGCGCGGCAAACGCCTCGTCGCGCAAGTCGCGGGCAAACTGCTTGGCTTCGGACAGCCCCATCAGGCTGACGTAGGTGGGCTTGTCGTGGGCGGCGTCCTTGCCGGCGGTTTTGCCCAGCGTAGCGGTGTCCGCCTCGCAGTCCAGCACATCGTCCACCACCTGGAAGGCCAGGCCCATGCGCTTGGCGAACACGTCCAGACGGGCGGTTTCCTCCTCGCTCAACGGCCGGCCGGCCATGGCGCCCAGCAACACCGACGAGCGGATCAGCGCGCCGGTTTTCAGCAAATGCATGTATTCCAGCTCCGGCTGATTCAGCGCCTTGCCCACGCTGGCCAAGTCTATGGCCTGGCCGCCGGCCATGCCGGCGTGGCCGGCGGCGCGGGCCAGGGTGTGAACCATGGCGAGCTGAGCCGCGGGGGCCACGCCCGGCAGCGGCGCGCTCAGCGTATCGAAGGCATGGGTTTGCAGCGCGTCGCCCGCCAAAAGCGCGGTGGCTTCGTCGTAAGCCACGTGACAAGTGGGTTTGCCGCGGCGCAGCACATCGTCGTCCATACAGGGCATGTCGTCGTGCACCAGCGAATAGACGTGGACCATCTCCAGCGCGGCGCCGATGCGGGCCAGGTTGTCGGCCGAGGCCCCCACCAATTCGCCGGCGGCGAACACCAGTAGCGGGCGTACCCGCTTACCGCCGCCCAGGCAGACGTAGCGCATCGCTTCGTGCAGTTTTTGCGGCGTGTGCTGATCGGAGGGCAGCAGCCGTTCCAGCGCACCTTCCACTTGCTGCTGGATCTCGGTCATCCAGGCCATGAAAGGTTTATTGGCCATTGGACAATTCCAGTGGTTTGAGTTCGTTGTTTTCGAGTATTTTCAGTTGCTGTTCCGCGTCGGCCAGTTTGGCCTGGCAGAACTTGATCAATTCTATGCCCTGCTTGTAGGAGCCGAGCGCCGTTTCCAGCGGCATGTCGCCGCTTTCCATCGCCTGGATGATGTCTTCCAGTTGGGCCAGTGCGGTTTCGAAACTGGCCGGCGCTTTGTTGGCTTTAGCCATGGCGTTTTCCTTATGGTGCTTTCGTGGTGGCCGGGCCGTGCGGGCTCCGTCGGTGTCGCGTGGGCGCAGGCGGCTCTTTAAGGCCGTCATTCTAGTCCAATTACCGGGTGCGGCGACAGAGGCGATTGAGCGCTTTCGGCAAGCGTGGATGCTGTTGGGATGCTAACTGCGCGGAAAGGGAACGCGCCTAGCGGACAATTCCCCGTCGTCCGCATTTGCGGTAGGGTGTCGCCAATTGAAAACGACAGAGGCCAGCATGCATTCGCAACCATCCATTCTGATTACCGGCTGCTCCAGCGGCATCGGCTACCACACCGCCGTGATCCTGGCTCAGCGTGGCTGGCGCGTGATCGCCAGCTGCCGCGCCGCCGCCGACGTGGAGCGCCTATGCAGCGAGGGCATGGCCTGCATCCGGCTAGACGTGGACGACGCCGATTCCATTCGCGACGGCCTGGCCCAGGCGCTGGAGATGGCCGGCGGGCGACTGGACGCCTTGTTCAACAACGCCGGCTTCGGCCAGCCTGGCGCGGTGGAGGACATCAGCCGAGCGGCGATGCGCGAGCAGTTCGAGACCAATCTGTTCGGTCCCTGGGAACTGACCAACGCCGCGCTCAAAGTGATGCGAGCCCAGGGTCATGGCCGCATCGTGTTCAACAGCTCCATCCTCGGTTTCGCCGCCATGCGCTGGCGCGGCGCCTACAACGCCAGCAAGTTCGCGATGGAAGGCCTGTGCGACACCCTGCGTCATGAGCTGCACGGCACCAATATCCATGTCTCCCTGGTGGAGCCGGGGCCGATAGAAAGCCGTTTCCGTCCCAATGCGCTGGCGCGTTTCCTGAAAAACGTGGACATCGACGCCAGCCATCATCGCGACGCATATCAGCAGCAGCTGGCGAGGCTGAAGAAAGAGGGGCACGCCGCGCCGTTCACCTTGCCGGCCAGCGCGGTGGCGGAGGCGGTGCATCGCGCCATCACGGCGGCCAAGCCGGCGGCGCGTTACCGGGTGACTTTCCCTACCAAATTGTATTGGTGGCTACGCCGTTTGCTGCCAACCCGTTGTTTTGACTGGGCCTTGCGCGCGGCGACTTGATGCAGAGCCAAGCCCTTGGCTTAGCATGAGTTTTTCTATGCATAGGCATGTTTTTTCTTTGATGCCATTTTGATAGTTTCTTGTTGATCTAGCCGGCGGATTCGCTTTACAGTCACGGCACTTGCTCATGGCATTTCCTCATGCTGGAGCAGGCATAACAATAGAGACGCCGGGTTTCCCGGCTCCGTGACACAAAGGAGTAAGCGAGATGAATCGCTGGAAATGGCTGCCCCTGCTGCTGGCGGGGGCGGGCCTATTCGCGTCCGCTCAGGCGGCCGATATGAACAAGACGCTGAAGGTGTCTTTCCTAGCGCCTGAGACCGGCTTTGATCCGGCCAAAATGAGCGATATCTATTCGCTGGGCGTGATCGAGAACATTTTCGACAATCTGCTCAGATACGATTATCTGGCGCGGCCGGTCAAGCTCAAGCCGGGCACCGCCCAGGCGCTGCCGGAAATTTCGGCGGACGGCAAGGTGTTCACTTTCAAGGTGCGGCCCGGCATCTACTTTGCCGACGATCCGGCCTTCAAGGGCAAAAAGCGGGAGCTGACCGCGGCGGACTACGCCTACAGCATCAAACGCTTCGCCGATCCCAAGGTCAGCTCGCCCAACGCCACCTCCTATACCGACTATGTGCTGGGGTTGGCGGAGGCGGGCAGCGCGGCCAGCAAGAAAGGGCGCTTTGATTACGATAAGCCTATAGAAGGCATCAAGGCGCTGGACCGCTATACCCTACAGCTGACGCTGAAAAAGCCCAATTACAACTTTCTCTATACCGTGGCCGCCAAATTCAGCGGCGCGGTGGCGCGCGAGGTGATTGAAGCCTACGACAGCAACACCAACGCCCACCCGGTGGGTACCGGTCCGTTCATGCTGAAGGAATGGAAACCGGGCAACCGCATCATTCTGGAAGCCAACCCTGGCTATCGCAAGGAAGTGTTCTCCGACGAGCCGGCTGCCGACGCGCCGCCTCAGGACCGCGAAATCGCCGAGCAACTGCGCGGCAAGACGCTGCCGGTCATCGGCCGCATCGACATCAAGGTGATAGAAGAAGAGCAGCCGCGCTGGCTGTCCTTCCTCAACAAGCAGATCGACTACATCGGCGTGCCCAAGTCCGCCATTCCCTCTACCGTGCACAGCAGCGAGGCCAACCCCTTCCAGGCCAGCCTCAACCCAACGCTGGCGCAGCGCGGCATTCGCCTGCACCACAACCTGGGCATGGACCTGACTTACGCTTTCTTCAATATGCGCGACCCGGTGGTGGGCGGCTACAGCAAGCAAAAGATTGCCTTGCGCCGCGCCATCGGCATGGCATACCCCAGTCAGGAAGTGATCAAGCTGCTGTACAGCGGGCAGGCCATCCAGCTGCAAAATCTGGTGCCTTTAAACATGGTGGGCAACGATCCGCGCTTTCACGGCGCGCCGGACTTCAATCCGGCGTTGGCCAACGCGCTGCTGGACCAGGCCGGCTACAAGATAGGCCCGGACGGTTACCGCCGCCAGCCCAACGGTCAGCCGCTGCTAATCACCCAGGCCACCCAAGGCAGCGCTTTCGACAAGCAGTTCAATCAGATCTGGCAGAAGGCTTTCGACAGCATCAAGCTGCGCGTCACCTTCAAAGTGGCCAAGTGGAACGAAAATCTCAAGGCCGCCTACGCCGGCAAGGTGCAGATGTGGTCGCTGGGCGGTTCCGCCGCCATTCCGGACGGCGACGATTTCGTCACCGGCCTGTGGAGCAAGCAGATCGGCATCGGCAACCTGCCGTTCTTCAGCCGGCCGGAGTTCGACAAGGCCTACGAGGCTTCGCAAGTGCTGCCCAACGGCCCGGAGCGCGACGCGCTGTTTGACCGCATGAATCGGGTGGCGGCCGCCTATCAGCCCTATGTGCTGGGCGTGACCCGCTTCGAAAATATCGTCAGTCACGACTATCTCAAGGGTTACAAACCGCATCCGCTGGCCACGGTAGGCGTGTCCTGGCGTTATGTCGACATCGACCTGAGCAAGCGCCGCTAACCGCCTTGATCCGGGGCGCAGCCGCGCCGCTATATTCTGGAGAAGCAGATGTTCAATTTCATCATCCGCCGAATCTGGCAGATGGTGCCGACGATGTTCGGCGTCATGCTGCTGGTGTTCGTGCTGTTCAACTGGGTGGGCGGAGACCCCACCTACATCCTGGCCGGCAAACGCCTGACGCCGGAAATCATGGCTAATATCCGCGCCCAGTTGGGCCTGGACCTGAGCTTGCCGCAGCAGTTCTGGCTCTTCGTCAAGCAAGTGGCCGCCTTCGACTTCGGCACCTCCTGGTCCACTCAGCAGTCCGTCACCGCCACGCTGGCTTCGCGCATCGGCCCCTCAGTGACGCTGACCGGCACTTTGCTGGTGTTCGAACTGCTGACCGCGCTGCCCATCGCCATCGTCGTGGCTTACTACCGCGGCACCCTGACCGACCGCATGGTGACGCTGATCTGCACCGTGGCCATGTCCATCAGCTCGCTGGCCTACATCATCGTCGGCCAGTACCTGCTGGCTTTCAAACTGGATTGGTTTCCGGTGATGGGCTGGGACGACGACAGCCTGCTGCGCAGCCTGCTGATCTACGTGCCGCTGCCGCTGATCCTGGGCATGCTGGTGTCGCTGGCGCCCAATGTGCGCTTCTACCGCAGCTTTGTGGTGGAAGAGTTGGGTCACGACTATGTGCGCACCGCGCGCGCCAAGGGCTTGTCGGAAAAAACCGTGCTGTTCAAGCACGTGCTGCGCAACGCGCTGATCCCGGTGGTCACTGCGGTGATGATGTCCTTGCCCTTCCTGGTATTGGGCTCGATGCTGCTGGAGCGCTTTTTCGGTATACCCGGCATGGGCAATGAACTGCTGATGGCGGTGGACAAGAGCGATTTTCCAGTGATCAAAGCCATCACCGTGACCATCGCCGCCGCCGCCATGGTGTTCAACCTGCTGGCCGACATCATCTACAAGTGGATCGATCCACGCGTGCAACTCAAGTAAGCGCGGAGCACAAGACATGACAACATTGCACAATACCGCCGGCGCGCCGCCGGCCGCCCCCTCGCGCAGCCTGTGGGCGCTGGGTTGGCAACGCTTGAAACGCGACCGCATCGGCTTCGTTTCCCTGTGGGTGGTGGCGGCCTTCATGCTGCTGGCCGCCGCCGGTTGGCTCAACCTGGCCGGCCGCGGCTGGAACGACGAAATCGCCGCCTCCTACGCGCCGCCCACTTTATTGTTGGAGAAATACCGCCAGCAGGAAACACCGGCCGCCGCTGGAGGTCTGTCCAGCGCCATCGTGCCCACCGAACGCTTGAAACCGTCGGAAGACCCCATCCATGACTGGCTGGAAGCCGCGCGCCCGCACGCCGCCCAGTACGCGGTGCCGGAAGTGAAGAAAGTGGCGTCGCTGCCCTTCGGCGCGGACCAGCGCGGCCGCGACATCCTGGACAAAGTGATCAAGGGCACCGCGACCTCGCTGCTGGTGGGCTTCTTCGGCGCGCTGCTGTCCATCCTGATCGGCACCTCGCTGGGCGCGATGGCCGGCTACTTCGGCCGCAAGGTGGACGACTTTCTGATGTGGTTCTACAGCGTGTTCACCTCGGTGCCGGACATGCTGCTGCTGCTCGCCTTCGCCGCCGTGGCCGGGCGCGGCATCGCCACCGTCATTCTGGTGCTGTCACTGACCAGTTGGACCGGTACCTTCCGCCTGGTGCGCGCGGAGTTCATCAAGAACCGCTCGCGCGAGTACGTGCAGGCCGCCGACGCCATCGGCGCCAGCCACGGCCGCCGCATGTTCATCCACATCCTGCCCAATGTCTCCCACCTGCTGCTGGTGCAGTTCTCCCTCTTGATGGTGGGCCTGATCAAGTACGAAGTGATCCTGTCCTTCCTCGGCTTCGGCGTGGACGTGCGCCAAGTAAGCTGGGGCTCCATGCTGGCGGAAGTGCCGGAAGAGCTGTTGCAGGGCTATTGGTGGCAACTGGCCATGGTGGTGGTGTTCATGTCCACCCTGGTGACCGCTTTCAGCATGTTGACCGATGCGCTGCGCGACGCGCTGGACCCGCGCGCGGCGGCGAAGTGAGTGGGGGAGAACAGACCATGACCCAAAACCAGACCCTGCTGTCGGTGCGCAATCTCAAAGTAGCGTTCCGTCAGGAGAACGGCGGCGAATTCCAGGCGCTCAAGGGCGTCAGCTTCGACATCCCGGCCAAGCGCACCGTAGCGCTGGTGGGCGAATCCGGCTCCGGCAAATCGGTGACCTCGATGGCCATCATGCGGCTGCTGTCGCCGCAGCACGCCCAAATCACCCCGGACAGCCAGATCCTGCTGCAAGGGCGGGATCTGCTCAAAGCCGGCGGCGCCGAGATGCGCGCGCTGCGCGGCAAAGACATCGCGATGATCTTCCAGGAGCCGATGAGCTCGCTGAACCCGGTGTTCAGCGTGGGCGAGCAGATCATGGAAGCCCTGATGCTGCACGCCAAGTTGGGCCGCCGCGCCGCGCGTCGGCGCGCGATCGAACTGTTGCGCGAAGTGGGCCTGCCGGAACCGGAAAGCAAGGTGGACAGCTACCCGCACCAGCTGTCCGGCGGCCAGCAGCAACGGGTGATGATCGCGATGGCCATCGCCTGCGAACCCAAGCTGCTGATTGCCGACGAACCCACCACCGCGCTGGACGTGACCATCCAGAAGCAGATCCTGCAACTGATCGCGGACCTGCAGAAGAAGCACGACATGGCGGTGCTGTTCATCACCCACGACCTGGGCGTGGTGGGCGAGTTCGCCGACGAAGTCATCGTGATGCGCCACGGCGAAATCCGCGAGCAGGGCAGCGTGCAGCAAATCTTCGACGCGCCGCAGGACGCCTACACCAAGGCGCTGCTGGCCTGCCGGCCGCACCTGGACCGGCGGCCGCAGCGGCTGGCGGTGATCGACGACTTCCTGCAACCGGGCGGCTATGTGGAGCCGCCGCAGCGCGAGCGCGGCTACCAGGCGGACGACGAGATCATCCTGGACGTGCGCGGGCTCAGCAAATCCTTCGACGTGCGCGAAGGCCTGTTCGGCAAACGTCAGTTCCACGCGGTCAAGGACGTGTCCTTCAAACTGGCCAAGGGCAAAACCCTGGGCATCGTCGGCGAGTCCGGCTCCGGCAAGACCACCGTCGGCCTGACCCTGGCGCGGTTGCATCAGGCCAGCGGCGGCCAGGCGCTGTTCCACGGCCAGGACCTGCTGGGCATGGACGCCAAGGCCTTCCACGCCTACAAGCGGCGCATCCAGATCATCTTCCAGAACCCCTACGCCTCGCTGAACCCGCGCTTCACCGTGGAGCAGATCCTGAGCGAACCGATGCAGCTGCACGGCATCGGCCGCGACGGCGGCGAACGGCGCAAGCTGGCGCAGGAACTGCTGGACAAGGTGGGGATGCCGGCCGGGGCGCTGCAGAAATACCCGCACGAATTCTCCGGCGGCCAGCGTCAGCGCATCGCCATCGCGCGCTGCCTGACCTTGAAGCCGGAAGTGCTGATCTGCGATGAATCGGTATCGGCGCTGGACGTGTCGGTGCAGGCGCAGGTGCTGAACCTGCTGCAAGACCTGCAGGACGAATACGGCCTGTCCTATCTGTTCATCTCGCACGATCTGGCGGTGGTGAAACACATCTCGGACCAAGTGATGGTGATGAACAAGGGCGAAGTGGTGGAGCAGGCGGACGCGGACCAGATCTACCGCGAGCCGCGTGAGAGCTACACCCGCAAGTTGTTGGAGTCGATTCCGCAGGGATGGGTGGGGATGGCGCCGGCCTAAAGCCGCGTTTGCTTCAGCTAATAACCGCCGGTCTCCCGGCGGTTTTTTATTGTCCGGCCAGCGCGCGGAAGCCGTAATGCAGCAGGGCGTAAGCGCCCAACAAGCCGCAGGCCAGCGCGCCGTAAGCCAGGGCGGAGCGGCCTGCGTGGCTCAAATCCGTGCTGCTGGGCAGGCAACCGTCCCAGCACTGCGCCGCGAGAAAGCCCAGGACGGCCGCCGCCGGGCTCAGCCACGGCCAGCGCGCCGCCAGCGCCAGCAGGCCCCAGCCCAGCGGCAGCAACAGCAAGGGCGCAATGCCGATGGGCAGCGCGTTCCACCACGTCAGCCGTTTAAAGCCCACTTGGCCCAGCGTCAGCTGCCGGCCGTTGCGGCGGGGCCACACGCTGAAGCGGCTGGGTCGCGCCCGCAGCAGCCAGCCCACCAGAAAATGGCAGAGCTCGTGCAAGGCCGTGCCCGGCAGCGACAGCGCCACATAAGGCCAGAACCAGGCGCGGCGGCGCAGCTGGCGGCTCAGCAACAGGAACAACGCCGGCCATAGCAGCACAGCAGGGGAAGAGACGAACGGCGCGTACAGCGGCTCGAGGACGGACATGTAGGGAAGAGGGCGGGCGAAAACCCGGATTGTGGCATGAGGACGCGGCCGGACCAAGCCGGACGCGCCCTCACGCTTGAGAAGCTAGACTTTGAACAAGTTCTGACGCTTTTTATCTCAATCCGCGCGGAAGCGGTTAATGGCCGCATCCAGTCCATGCGCCAGGCCGGACAACTGCTGCGCCATGGCGGAGGACTCCTCCACCGACAAGCCGTTTTCCGTGCCCATATTGGCGATGCGCTCCACATTCTTGGCGGCGTCGTTGCTGGCCGTGCTCTGCTCGCGCATCGCCTCGGCGATCTCGCTGGTTTTCTCCAGCAGGCGCGTGGACAGCATGCGGATCTGCGCCAGGCGTTCGGACAAGGTGCCGCTCAGCGCCACGCCGGCTTCCACCCGCTCGGTGGCTTCGCGCATGCTGGCCACCGCCGTGGTGGTGTCGCCTTGCACTGCCTTGATTTTCTCGGAAATCTCGCCGGTGGCCTGCGCGGTGCGCTCGGCCAGCTTGCGCACCTCGTCCGCCACCACCGCGAAGCCGCGGCCGGTTTCGCCTGCGCGCGCTGCTTCAATCGCCGCGTTCAAGGCCAGCAGATTGGTCTGTTCCGCGATGTCGTGAATCACGTCCACGATGTTGCCGATCTCATCGGAGCGCTGGTTCAGGCCAATGATGATGGTTTCGGAGCGGCTGATCACGCTGGCGATCTCGGACATCTGCTGCGCGGCCTGGCCGGCCACTTCGCTACCGCTTACCGCCTCGTTCATGCTGCTCTTGGCTTCGCCGGCCATTTCCACCGCATGCTCGGCCACCAGGTTGATGCTCACCGTCATCTCCTCCACCGCGGCGGCGGTGGAGGAAGAGGCGTCGGTCTGCACCTGGGACGCCTCGGCGATGCGCTTGGACACGCCGGACAGCGCGTGGGCGGTGTCGTTCACCTGCTTGGCGTCCTCGCGGGTCTGCCGCAGGAAGGCGCGCAGATTGCCCAACAGCTGCGCCAGCGCGCGGCCGGTTTCGCTGACCTCGTCGCGGCCGGTCTGATCCACTGACACCGTCAGGTCGTTTTTCTCCGCCGCGTGACGCATGGTTTGCTGCATGGCCTGCAAGGGGCGGGTGATGGAGCGGACGATGGCGAAGGCCAGGGCGACGCCCACCACCAGGGCCAGGCCCAGAATGGTCAGCATCATATTGCGGGTGTTCTTCATGCTGACCGCCAGCGCGTCCTCGGCGGTTTGCGCGGATTCGTCGGCCAGCTTGCTCAGGCTGTTGAGCGCGTCGCGCGCCTCGTACAGCTTGGGCTTGAACGGCGCGATGCCGGCGTCGCCGACATTGGCCCGGCTGATCTCGCCGCTGGCGATCTTCTGATACAGACCGTTCATGCCCTGCTCGTAGCCGGAGAGGCCGGTCAGCATGTTGTCGAAGGTTCTCTGGTGATCCGCCGCCATGGCCATGGACTTGGCGGCGCCGGCCTGGTTCTTGAACTCGGCGATGTGCTTGTCCAGCAACTGCTTGTTGGTCTGGATGCTCTGGTCCGAATTGTCCGGGTTGCCGATGCTGATGAAGATGTTCTTCTCATCCTGGCGGATGTGCAGCATGCTGCTCTGCATGGCGTTCATCTGGTAGCGGAACGCGATTTTCTGGTCAAACAGCGAGGTCAGCTCGCCATCCATCTGGTTCAAGGACCACCAGCCGGAACCGCCCACCAAAGCCACGGCAAACAGCAAGCTGCCCGCCAGCGCGGCGATGCGCTGGCCAATCGTGAATTGACTTAACATAATGCCCCCCATTGGTGCTGATATTCATCTTTTTTCATAGCAAACGCATATGAATTGGCGATTGCATCAATGTGTGAAGACGCAGCGCTTCGTGCTGGCATGGACTCCAGCTTGGCCGGGACTCTGGAACATCAGGAATGGGCCCACAGGCCGGAACAACGGAGTGTTTCAATGCCAGCGCCTCTCCTCGTGACGAAGGGGAAGCGGAGCGACTTCATTGAATAGGCGCAATCATAATTCACGCCGTACCGATAGTCCTAATGGTTATTTTTGCATCGCAAAACGGGAACATAGGGTGTATGCCGGGTCAAGCGGGGCAAGGCGGGGGACAAAGGCCGGGCATGGGGCTGATATGAGGTTTTTTCATGTCCGCTGCAATCTAAAAGGCATAAAATCCGCATTGCCGTTTTCAAACGTCAAAAATCAGGCCGGCGCAATCAAAGCATCCGGTTTGCATGCGCTGTTGCATTTAGAGCAAGGCTTGGGCGCCGCCGGGCAAGCCACGCCCTTGTTTTGTTTGAGCAAAATGCCGATAATTAACGGGCAAATTGCCAAACCAAGGAGGGACCATGAAAGCGCTGCAAGTATTCGTGCCGGAGACGCCGGTCCCGCCCATGGTGGAGCACAGCCTGTTGCAGGAACTGAGCGTATTGGTGGGGCAGGAAATGCTCAACGATTTCGACGTGGCCAAAGTGGTGGAACTGGGCGTGGACACCGGCATGCTGGAGCGCCTGGTGGACGCCGGCCTCAGCCGTGGCGAACTGGAGTTCGTCATCCCGCCGCGCACCCTGTCCCATCGCATCAAGAAGGGCCAGGCGCTGAGCACCGAGGAATCCGAACGCGGCGTGCGCGTGGCCAAGCTGCTGCTGCTGGCGGAAGATCTGTTCGGCGACAAGGACGCCGCCGCCCAATGGCTGCGCAAGCCGCTGCACCGCTTTGAGGGTAAATCGCCGCTGGACATGGCCCATACCGAGCCCGGCGCGCGGCTGGTGGAACAAGTGATCGCCCAAGCCAACGAAGGCTACGCCGCGTGATCGTCTGGCGCATCAGCCGCTACGCCGATCTCAACGGCCTGGGCGGGCTGCGCTGGCCCGGCCGCTGGCACCCCGCCGGCCAGCCCATCGTCTACCTGGCGGACCACCCGGCCAGCGCCATGCTGGAAGCGCTGGTGCACCTGGAAGTGTCCATCATGCCCGCCACCTTCACCCTGCTGCAAGTGGAGCTGCCGGACCGCCTGGTGCAGACGCTGGACCAGGCCAGCCTGCCTGAGGATTGGACCCTGCAAGCCGCGCTCACCCAGAGCCTGGGCCATCACTGGCTGCAACGCCAGGCCTCCGCCGCGCTGCAAGTGCCCAGCGCGGTGGCCCCCAACGCCCACAACTACCTGCTCAACCCCCTCCATCCCGACGCCGGCGCCTGCCGGATACTCAGCGTGCGGGACGTGCCTTGGGACGTGCGCCTGAAGTCCTGATGAAGACTCGGGGCCAAGCGCCCTGGGCGTGCCTTCCGCTTGTTCAGCGGCTTTGGTCTGGTCTTACCCTCGTCCGCGAGACCTTAAACTTGTCCATGGAAACAATCGTAAACAAACTCCTGGCCTAGATCCGCCATGCCGCGCTTTTGCGCGCAGAGCATGGCGAGTAGAGTCTTAGAACGTGTTTACGATCTCGCGAGCAAGAACGAGACAAGGCGAAAGCGGCTGAGAAAGCGGAATGTACTCGTGGTACATGAGCATTTCGAAGCCGGTTTCAACGCCGTATCGTTGACGCGCAGCAGATCGTAAACAGGTTCTGAGAAAATTAGCCAAGGGTTCATGCAAACCCAGGCCGTCGGGGCAATTCAATCTATTTATTCAAGATGCGAGGAATGCGATGACAGACTGGGTCAAATGGGCCGGCAAGACGGCCGCGGCCGCGCTGCTGTTCAGTAGCGCCACGGCCGCATGGGCGGACGCCGTCCGCAAGGACATTCTCCCCGCGGACACCGATGGCGGGATCGTGGCAAACAGCGGGCCGCACATCGTTTTTTCATCAGAGAGGGGCGGACGCGCGCCGCTATTGGTTTTTCTGCCCGGAACCGGCGGCGAAACCACGCGCACCGTGGTGGGCGAACAGGCTTTCATCGACACCGCCCTGGCTCAGGGCTACCGCTTCATCATCCTGTCCTACATCGACACGCCGGCGGTTTCCCAGGTTTGCACCCGGCCGGTGCTGGCGACCAATCCGGACTGCGCGGCACAACTGCGCCAAAAGCGCGCCTTTGGGGAAAACACCACCTCGCTGATCCAGGACAAACCCAAGGACGCCATTGTTCATAGACTGACCGCTTTGCTGCGCTACCTGGCCAAAACCGACCCCCAAGGTCGTTGGGAACAGTACCTGGACCAGCAAGCCGTAGACTGGAGCAAGGTCGTGCTGTCCGGGCAATCCCAAGGCGGCGGCATGGCCGCCTATATCGCCAAGCGAGTGGCCGTCAGAGGCGTGATCGACTTTTCCGGCGGCTGGGACATGCGCGCCAACAACCGCATCGCCTCCTGGTACTCCTCCCCCGGCGTCACGCCGCCGGACAGATTGTTCGGCACCTATCACGTGCAGGAGAACTTCGCCTCGGCCATCCACCTTTCCTACAACGCCATGCGCATCCCGGCGGACCACCAGTTTGCGCTGAACAAACCGATACGCCGCCCCAATGCCGACAACCCCGGGCATGGCGAAGGCGCCAGCAATCCGGTGTACCGGGAACTGTGGCAGGAGATGTTGGAGCAGCTTAAGCGGGGAGGTGAGGGGTAGGGCGGGGCTACCGCGTTTGATGCGGATTCCCATCTGAAACTCTCCGTAACTTGAGGGGGCGCGGCAAGCATACAAGGGTCACCCCGGTTGAATGTCGCGGCCCCCCAAGCCCCGCGGCTTGTCAATCTTGCGCAAAAGCCATGCGCATCTCTTCGCTACGGCGGCGTTTCTGAGCGCTCATCAGCTGATTGGCGGCCACCACGCCCACGGTCACCAGCGCGATGAAGACCGTGGCCAGCGCGTTCATTTCCGGATTCAGGCCAAGGCGCACACGCGAGAAGATCACCATCGGCAGGGTGGTCGAGCCTGGTCCGGACAAAAACGCCGAGGTGATCAGATCATCCAGCGACAAGGTGAATGACAGAAGCCAGCCGGAGACCAGCGCCTGGGAGATCAAGGGCAGGGTGATGACGAAGAAGGTCTTGAGCGGGGTGGCGCCCAGCCCCATCGCCGCTTCTTCCAGCGACAGGCTCAGTTCCCGCACTCGAGACTGCACGATGATGGCGACGTAGGACACGCACAGCACTGTGTGGCCTATCCAGATAGTGGTCAGCCCGCGGCCTTGTGGCCAGCCCACGAGGTTTTCCATATTGACGAACAGCAGCAGGATAGAGATGCCGATGATCACTTCCGGCATCACCAGCGGCGCGTTGATCATGCCGGCGAACAGCGGGAACAGGCGGAAGCGGCCGAAGCGAGCCAGCACGTAGCCGGCCACGGCGCCGATCACCACGGAAGAGCTGGCGGCCAGCACGGCGATCTTCAAGCTGAGCCAGGCCGCGTTGATCAACTCCTCGTCCTCCAGCAGCGCGGCGTACCACTTGGTGGAGAAGCCGGACCATATGGTGACCAGCTTGGACTCGTTGAACGAGTAGATCACCAGCAGCACGATGGGCAGGTACAGGAAGGCGTAGCCCAGTCCAAGCACGGTATACGATAGCGGTTTGCTCGGCTTGATCATGGTTGATCCCCTTCCATGTTTTTCAGCTGGTAGTGCTGGAACAGCGCCATCGGCACCAGCAACAGCAGCACCATCGCGCAGGTCACCGTCGCTGCCATCGGCCAATCCATATTGTTGAAGAACTCGCCCCACATCACGCGGCCTATCATCAGCGTATCGGAGCCGCCCAGCAGTTCCGGGATCACGTACTCGCCCACTGCCGGGATGAATACCAGCAGGCTGCCGGCGATGATGCCGTTCTTGGACTGCGGCAGCGTGACCTTGACGAAGGCCGGCCACGGCTTGGCGCCCAGGTCGTACGCCGCTTCCAGCTGGCGCAAATCCATCTTCACCAAGTGGGCGTACAGCGGCATGATCATGAACGGCAGGTAGGAGAACACCATGCCGATGTAGACGCTCCAGTTGGTGTGGTAGATGCGCAGCGGCTCATGGATCACGCCCAGCCACATCAGGAAGTTGCTGAGGAAGCCGTCGTTTTTCAGGATGCCTATCCACGCGTACACGCGGACCAGATAGGACGTCCAGAACGGCAGCATGACCAGCAGCATCAGGGTGTTGCGCACGCTTTCGGCCGCCCGCGCCATGTAGTAGGCCATCGGGTAGCCGATCAGCAGGCACAGCAGGGTGGACACCGCAGCCATCTTGACCGAGGACAGGTAAGTGGCCAGGTACAGATCGTCGTGCAACATGAACAAGTAGTGATCCAGGTTGAGCCGGATCTGCAGAATGTTGTCCTGCATCTCAAACAGCGTGGTGTACGGCGGTACGCCAATCCGCTGTTGGGCGAAGCTGATGCAGAGCACCAGCAAGAACGGAACCAGAAAGAACAGCGTCAGAAACACAAAGGGGATGGCGATCACCCCGGTGCGGCCCGAAGGCAGCCAGCGTTGGATCAGATTTTTCATTTGCTCAGCACCACGGCGCTGGTTTCAGTCCAGCTGACGAACACTTCATCGTCGTAGGACGGGGCGTCTTCCCGCATCAGGGCCAGGCTCGGCACGTTGGCGATCACCACCTTGCCGTGTTCCAGGGTGATGTGGAACAGCGTGTAGCTGCCCATGTAGGCCAGGTTGGAAACGGTGCCCTGCGCCCAGTTGTATGGCTGCTCCGGCTTGGCGCGGCTGACGTTGATGCGCTCCGGACGCACCGAGACGCTCACGTCCATGCCCAGCGGGCCGGTGATGCCGTGGCTGACGAACAGCCGGGTTTTGAGATCCGGGCCGTCAATGAACACGTGGTCGGCTTCGTCTTCCACCACCTTGCCCTTGAACAGGTTGGTGGAGCCGATGAACTCGGCGGTAAAGCGGCTGTTGGGGTATTCGTACACCTCATGCGGGGTGCCGATCTGGATGATGGCGCCCTCGCTCATCACCGCCAGGCGGTTGGCCATGGTCATGGCTTCTTCTTGATCATGCGTCACCATCACGCAGGTGACGTCCACCTTGTCCAGGATATTGACCAGCTCCATCTGAGTGGCTTGGCGGATTTGCTTGTCCAGCGCGGACATGGGTTCGTCCAGCAGCAGCAGTTTCGGGCGCTTGACCAGCGAGCGGGCCAGGGCCACGCGCTGTTGCTGGCCGCCGGACAGCTGGTGCGGCTTGCGCTTGGCGAACTTGCGCATCTGCACCAGTTCGAGCACGGCGTCGACGCGGTCGCGGATCTCGTTCTTGGGCAGGCCTTCCTGCTTGAGGCCGAAGGCGACGTTGCCTTCCACCGACATGTGCGGGAACAGCGCGTAGGACTGGAACATCATATTGACCGGGCGCCGGTAAGGCGGGATTTTTGCCAAGTCGTCGCCATCGATCAGCACGCGGCCGGAGGTGGGTTGTTCGAAGCCGGCCAGCATGCGCAACAGCGTTGATTTGCCGCAGCCCGAGCTGCCCAACAGCGCGAAAAGCTCGTTTTTGGCCACGCTGAGGTTCACATGATTGACGGCAGTCGCGTCTCCGAACTTCTTGACGACGTCGATGATTTGAACGAAATCCGCCTTTGATGCGTGGATGGCTTCCTTCTCT
This sequence comes from Chromobacterium haemolyticum, assembly GCF_009936155.1. Taxonomy (NCBI): domain Bacteria; kingdom Pseudomonadati; phylum Pseudomonadota; class Betaproteobacteria; order Neisseriales; family Chromobacteriaceae; genus Chromobacterium; species Chromobacterium haemolyticum. The sequence continues at coordinate 1,791,654 of NZ_AP019312.1, forward strand.
CGATGGCTCATGGGCATAGTCATGATCTTTTCTCTTCTCTTTAATAGAAATAAGAGCCGCTAAGAAAACCTCGCAGAGAATCTGAGCCAAGGCGCGCCGACGCAGGCAGTACAAGTCGTACGACAAGGAGGCGCAACGCGGGATCAGGGGTTTTGTTAGCGGGTCTAAAGGTTCAGCCCGCCCCTTTGCGTCTTCCTGAGGCGGGCGCAGGGGCTGTTAATTCATCGTTGCAAACCGTTGGGGAAAAAAATCCCTGCACCTGGGGGGATGCAGGGCAAACAGGCGCGCAGGCGCTCACGGATCAAAAGGTGTAGATGAGGCTGCTGCCGATCAGGTTGTTGCTTTTGCTCCAGCTGCCGTCGCTTCTCTGGAACACGGCCTGATCCGCCCAGTCGTGTCGATATTCGAACTTCAAGGTGAGTTGCGAGGTGGGGTAGAGCATGAAGTCCAGCGCCACGTCCTGGCGTCTGGCGCCGCGGCAATCCAGCCCGCCGTTGCTGGAAGCGGCCAAACAGGCCGGGGCAATGCCGAAGCCGTTGACGCCGTCGGTGCCGGCGGAGGCTTGCATCCCGCTCAACGCCGTGCCGCCGGTATAGGTGGTGCCGGCGCCGCCTCCGTTGCGGCCGGTATCCAGGTAGTCCCAGCGCAGAGCGGTACCAAGCAGGCCAAGCGGTGCAACGTTCCACTTGCGCACGGCCAGCAGCGAGGCGCCCCACCAGCTGGCGTCCCCGCCGTTCCAGGCCGCGGATTTTTGACGGCCAAAGTCCAGCTCGGCATTGAAAGTGAAATCGGCGGTCGCATAGCTGGCGTCGAACTCGGTGAACATATAAGGCGTGAACGGTTTATCGCTCAGGCAGTTCAAGCCGTAGCGGCCGGAGGGGCAACTGCCCTGCGCATTGCCGGTGTAGACCGATTGCCTTCCTAGCGCCGCGGACCAGCCCCAGTCCCAGGCTCCTTTTACCTTGTCGATCCGCCATGTCAGCGTCGGCGTCCGGTTGCTTTGCGCCCCGCCGCCGGCATTCTCCGCCAAGTTGGGATGAGTGCGATTCTGCTCATTGCCTAACAGCACTTTCCAGGTGTAGTCGCCGCTGTCGGTCCAACCGGTATAGCCCAGGCCGACGAAATAACCCGGCACGCTGAAATCGTAGAGCAGGTTATGAGTCAGCGTAGGCAAGATGTTGGACTGCTGATATTCGTAGCCGGACACGCTGGGCATCAGGCCGGCGATGATCTGCTGGGTGCTGCTCAAGGGCAAGGTGACCTGGGCGGCGTTGAATAGCCCGCCCCCGGACGCGCCATCCAGGGTGACGTTGCCGGCGCCGCGGTTGGGCATGATCTGGATCTCGGCGAAGGGCGCGGTAGGGCCGGTGCCGAAAATTTTCTTGATGTCCAGATAGACGTCGCCGATTGAGCTGTTGTAGTAGCTGTAATTGTTGCTGTGGTCCAGGAAGTGGAAGCCGCTGTCTTTCGCGTTGGCGTTGTAGAGGTAGACCGGGTCTAGATAACCGGTGACCGACAGGCCTGCAATCGGCCCGGTGCTGGCGGCGTCGGTGAGCGACTGCAGCATCAATTCCTGCTTGTTCAGGCGCTGCTTGATCTCTTCGCTCTCGTCCGCCCGCGCGGAGTCGCCGGAGGGCGTGATGCCGGCATTCTTGAGCGCATTCTCCAAAGCCTCGACTTTATGCTGCAGGGCTTCCAGCCGCGCCGCCGCATCGTTGTCGCTGGCTGAAGCGGCCAAGGCGGCCGGGGGTAAAGCTGCAAGCAGCACAGCTCCTAACAGTGCCTTCATCTCCATCTCCTTTGCGTTTATTGCTCTTTAGGGCATGACTTCCCCGCACCCTCCGCCTGACAGCGGGGGCCTTGTTCTTGAAATGTTCGGGGAGAGGCCGGTTAGCGTCCGGCTTTGAATTCGGTGAATTCCCGGTTGACCAGGCGAGTGATGGCCGGGGGAACATCCTGTTCGAGGACCAGACGGCTGCGGTCCGCGTCGGAGGGGTAAATCATCGTGTCATTGGCGATATCGGGCGAGACAAGATTTCGCACGGTTTTCACGGCGCTCGGGAATTTGATTTCAGTAGTGATTTCCGCCGCAATATCCGGGCGCAGCAGGAAGTTGATGAACTTCTGGGCGTTTTCCATATGCGGCGCGTCAGCCGGAATCGCCATCAAGGTAATCCATAAGGGCGCGCCCTCCTTGGGAATCACAAACTTCAGGTCTACCGGGTGACCGGCTTCCTTGGCGCGTAGTTTGGCGGTTAATACATCGCCCGAGAACGCGGTGGAAACGCATAGGCTGCCGTTGGCCATTTCGTCGATATAGGTCGACGAGTTGAATTGGCTGACGTAAGGGCGGATTTTCTTCAAATGCGCAAACGCGGCTTTATAGTCGGCTGGCGATTTGGAGTTGGGGTTCAGGCGGAGTTTGAGCAAGGCGTCGGTTGCCGTTTCCGCGCCGTTGTCCACCAGGGAAACGCCGCAGCTCTTTAGCTTGGCCACCCACTTGGGGTCGAAAATCAGATCCCAGCTGTCCACCGGCGCCTCACTGCCCAGGCGTTTCCGGATTTCCGTGGCGTTGTACGCCACACCGGTCACGCCGTAGATATAGGGCATGGCGTAGCTGGCCTTGGGGTCAACATTCATCAAGGCCTTGGTGATCTGCGGATCTATATTCTTGGCATTGGGAATCTTCTTCTGGTCAAGCTTGGCGAATAATCCGGCGCCCATCTCCTTGATAAAGTAACTGCTGCTGGGGAAAACCACGTCGTAATTGGAGTGGCCAACCATCAGCTTGGTCAGCAGCGTATCGTCGGTGTCGTAAATGTCGTAGCGGACCTTGATGCCGGTTTCCTTCTCGAATTTGCGTACGGTGTCGCGGCCGATATTCATCGAGAAGTTGTAGACGTTCAAGGTGTCGTCGTCCCCGGCCCTAGCGCTGCTGCTCATAGAGACAAGAGAGGACAGCAGGCCCGCGCAAATCAAACCGGCGGCCAATCGAGATGCGGATTGCTTCATTTGGATGCTCCCTGCGGTATTGGATCAAGGCTAAGCCGTAAGCCGGGGCTTAATCGGCAATCAATTCCGGTTGACTGGGCTTGGCATGGCGTTGCAACGGTTTGATGTAGTCGGCCGCCGGTTTGTAGTCCAGGTCGTAGCCAAACGCTCTCGGGCCAACAACGTCCAGCGCTTGCGGAGTGCGCAGCAGCGGCGAGGCGGGCAGGACAATGACCGATACCCGCAGGCCGAAACGAATTTCCTCGGTCGCTATCGGCTGGCCGGACTCGGAATCCAACACGCAAATGAGATCAGGCACGGTGGCCACGGTCTCGCCGTTGACGCGGGCGATCAGGTTTTCGTTCTGAAAGTCGATCTCCATGGCCAACCCGGAATGACCATCCAAGCCGTCTAGCTCAACTTGGCCGCGAGCAAAACCATTGCTGGTGGCGCGGTTAACGTCCGAAATTTTGCCTTTGAAGAGCAGGCGGCCATTGTTTTCCGCCAGCAGCGCGCTGATGGGATCTATTTTGTTGTCGCGCGCGTCGCTGATTTGCTTGCCCAAACTCCAGGCCTGGCTGATGGTGTGATGGACACCATGGTTTTTGATTTCCAGCCCGCTCATCGGCGCTAGCGCGAACCCGGCGGAACAGCCCATCGCCGTTGTACAGGCGCGCGCCAGCTTTTCCAGCCAGTGGAAGGAAATGACATGGCGGAATACCACGACATTGCCTTTGTCGTCCGACAGCGCGAAGGGGGAGACCGGACAGCCGGCGATGGCAAGCGTGCTCATCTGCATTTCAGGGAAGGCGCGGCCCATTCCGTCGGCGTCGACCACCGGCAGGCCGGTGAGCGCGGCGACAACCATCGGTTCAAAGCAATTGGACCCGCCGATTTCATCGGTCATCAAGGCGCGGGCCTGGATCTTGGACTCGCTCTCCACCGCCCGGAACGCCCGCAAACACTCTTGTCCTTCTTCGATTTTTTCGAAGCCCACCGTTGGCGCCCCAATGCCGGCGACGCAGATAATCGCGTCCTCATCATTCAGCGCGTCCGGCGACATCACCTCTATGGTTCGGCCCGCGCGCAATTGTTCGCGCGCGCGCAATTTGCCAAGGTAGGAATTGCCGCCGCCGCCCGTGCCCAACACGGCCGCCCCCAGGGCGATGTAATCCAGGTCTTGTTCGTTCAGAATCCAGTTTTTCATGCCAGCAACTCTCCAATGGCTTTTACGCGGATGCGCGTCGCGTTGTTCGGCAGATAGGCCAGAGGGGTTTCATCCACCTCCACGATATCTACCGTGTCGGGCTTGGCCCCGGCGGCGACGGCTTTCTGCCGGGCCTCGGTTTTGGCCGCCTCCAGGGCCGCGGCGCGCTGGTCTCGCTCCACGGAGAAGATCCGGTCCACTTCGCCGGAGATCTGAGCGATGGCCGCCCCAACGGCATTGGCCGACGCGTAATGAGGAGGGCGAATCACCCGGCAATTGCCAATGAGCTCGTCTTTGATCAGCACGGAACCGCCGCCGGTGAGAATGACCGGGATATCCTGCTTGCCGGGCTTCATCCGTTCGATGCCGGCGGAAAGCATGTCTTGCATCCGGTCGACGGCCCGCTCTACCAGCGCGGGAGAGAGATCGCCCAGCGTGGCGGGGTTGCCCAGAACCAGCAGCCCGTGGGCAACGGCGATATCGGTGGCGGTGAGGGTGTCGCCGCCGAATACCCTGGCTTCTTGCTTGAGCCGGAAACCCACCGAGACCGGGCCGATGGAGAGCTCGTCGCCAGCGCTATTGACGATGGAACCGCCGCCGAGTCCAACGGACAAAACATCCGGCATTTTGAAATTGGTCCGCACGCCGGCAATTTCCGCGCCTTGCACCCGCTCCCGCGGAAAGCCCTCAACCAGCAGGCCGATGTCCGAAGTGGTGCCGCCGATATCGATCACAATGGCGTTTTTCAGCCCGGACAAAAACGCCGCGCCGCGCATGGAATTGGTTGGGCCGGAGGCGAGCGTGAAGATGGGGAAACGCTCGGCATAGGCCGCGCTCATCAAAGTCCCGTCGTTCTGAGTCAGGTAGAGCGGGCAGTTGAGCTCAAGCTTCGCCAGGGCTTGGGACAGCGCGGATAAAGTTTTTTTGCCCAGCTTGTGCAGGCTGGCATTGAGGATGCAGGCGCTTTCCCGCGCCAACAAGCCAAGGCGGCCCACCTCATGGGACAGAGAAACCCTGGCTCCGGGAATTTCAGACATCACAATGTCGCGCGCCCGCTTTTCATCGTCAGCCTTCACCGGGGCAAACACCGAGCTGATGGCAATGGAAGTCAGGCCCAGTTCTCGGATATCGCGGCAGGCCTCCTTCAGCTTGGCCACGTCCAGCTCGGCAATCGGCGCGCCGTCGTATTCCGCGCCGCCGGGCAAGGCGGACACATAGCCGGAGACTTGCTCGCGCAGCGCCGGCGGCCAATCCACCATCGGTGGCAGCGAGGCGGTGGCCTTGCCGCACAAGCGCAGCACCGCCACCTTGTTCAGCCCATTGCCTTCAATCAAGGCATTCAGGAAATGAGTGGTGCCTATCATCACGGCGGACACGCTGTTCGCCGTGATAGCGCCCTTCGCCATCACCACCGCCAGGGCGCTGGTGACTCCGGTGATGACATCCTCGGTCGTGGGAAGCTTGACGCTTTCCACCACCTGCTGGCCCTTGAGCACGACAGCGTCCGTATTGGTGCCGCCGACGTCGATACCGATTCTGTACATTACACTTCCCCTATACCGATGCCGTACTGATCGTTGCGATACGTTTATGGTTGGTTTTGCAGCTTGGCCCTCAATTTCTCCGCCGACTTGGTCTTCCAGCCAAAGGTTTTGAGGATGGAAAGCAGGATGACGACATTGGTGGCGCGCACGCCTGGAATTTTCCCGATCACCGTGTCGACGAACTCCAGCAATTCCAGGTTGGTGGCGGCCGACATGGCCATGGCAATGGCTTGGCCGCCGGAGGTGATCGCCACATAGTTGATGCACTCAAAGTCCACTAAGCGGTTGGCCACCTCGGACACCTTGCCGGGCTCGACATCGATGGTGACGTCGGCCAGCACGCTGGCGCCAACGGCCGAGGGGTCCGGCATGGCGCCTACATAAATGAGCTTGTTTTCGATCATGGCGGCGAGACGGGAGCGGACGGTCCGTTCCGAGATGTCCCCAATTCTTGTCGCAATCTCGGATGGGGAGAGCCGGCCGTTGTCGCCGAGCGCTTCCACGATGGCCAGGTCCAACTCATCAAGCTTGTATTCATCTGCCACTTCGGTTTCCTTTTGGTTATCAGGCGCCGGCATACCGGCCACGCCACGAGATGATCTGAGTTCAGATTAAATCTGTCATGTTCTTGCGTCAAAGATATTTTTCCATTTTCGGAATATTTGTTTGATTTAAGTTCCGAAATAGGAAAATTGTGCCACATGAGGCAGGGGCGTGACCCTACGCGGCATGTGGGCGGAGTAGCGGCTATAGGGGCAGGGGCTACTCCTCTCAGGCTTTGGACAGGTTCTTGGGGGGTGAGGAAGGGGGCGTCACTTGGCGAGAGCTCCGCTGTGGGTGGGCACCCGTTCGCGCTGAACAAGCCGATACACCGCCCCAACGCCGACAACCCCGGACATGGCGAAGGCGCCAGCAATCCGGTGTACCGGGAACTGTGGCAGGAGATGTTGGGGCGGCTTTGGCGGGGGGAGTGAAGAGGCAGGGGGGGGCTGATGGCAAAGGAGGCGGGTATGTAGTCTACGACGCCGCCCCCTCCTACTTGGCTGGCTTAGCGTGCTGCGTCACAATATATCTTTATCATTCCAATGCCGCAGAGCCTCACGCATGGACAATCAGTCGGACTTCGAAAAAATCATTACTCTTCCCAAGCGTGTAAAGTTTGTTTTGTTCATCCTCTCCATCTCGGTATTCATCTTCTTGCTTGCTTGGGCCAGTGATGCTGAAACGGCCATCAAAGTTGCGGCCTATATCCTCCTGCCCATGCTTGAAATATGCATCATTGATGTGCTTGTGTTTGAAAAAACGATTGTTAAAGAAAATGAGATAATTATTAAGAGTGTCTTGTTCGAAAAGACGATAAAAACTGCTGATATCTATGGGTATATAGTCGAAAGGGTGAAGCAAGAAGATCGCATAATTTTCTATGGGAATGATGAGGGTGTTTGTCTTTTTTCATGGCCATATGAATATGTGGAAAAATACGCGCTTCATGACTTTCTCAAGCAACACGTCAGTCTCAAGCTTAATGATGAGAGAACTATCAAAAACTTGATTGAATCCAATGCCGACTATGGTGCTACTCCAGTAGCGAGAAGGAAAACGTTGCGAGTAATCAAAGCCGTTAACTTGGCTATATTGATTGCGCTTTTTGTGTTAACTCTGCTGTGTATATATCCCTTGTATCCCGCCCTGTACTCGGCCATCACTATCTGTGTCGGGGGCGCGGCTATTCTTCTGCCGGCAATGTGTGCAAAATTTTTCGGCGTATCCCTGCTGGACAAAAGAGGCGGTGCTGTTAAGGTTGATTGCACTATTATGTTGTTGTTTTCAATTGCTATTCTATGCCTGCTCTTGTTTTCAGTAGCCAGTGAGTACCGCTATTTTTCGCCGTTACTTCCCGGAGAGTACACGCCAATATGGACTCTATTGGCGGCAATCTCTTTTGCGCTATCTCAGTTGGTTTCAATAAAGAACAAGCAAGGACGCAGTAAAAATTACTTCTTCACACTCGTCATTTTTGCGTATGCCGCATTGACTGCTGTCGTTCTCAACGGTGTATTTGACCATGCGCCATTCACTACCGAAAAATTTATCGTGCAAGATGTCCAGATCACGTCAGGCAAGAGCGCAAGCTTTGCCCTGCAGACCAAATCCATGGACCCACACAGCAAGGGAGAGCTTGTCATCCACGTTCCCTTACGCCAAGACCTGAGCTTTTTCAAAGGCGATATTGTCTGCAGGGAACGGCATCAGGGCTGGCTCTCCATGGCCTGGGAATACCAAGGTGAATGCCGCGAGCGCGACCAGTCCAACGCGCGGTAGGCAAGTACAGACGTCACAACAAGCCCTGTGCTACAAATCCAGACTTGCATGGACTAACCCGTTCGTGGTTTCAAGTAAGATCGGAATTGTGACGTTAAGCACGAACTTTTCGATTGCTGCTGCGTCTTGTGGTGTCGAAGCCATAGGATCGTGAAATCTAACCTATAGCTAACCGACGCTGTGCAACCTTATCGCGTAGCGTCGAGTGGCTGGAGGGGGCGAAGTTGAGCACTGGATTAACGGTTTTCATCGAGTTTGTTGAGCAGAAAGCTTGCAATGCTGCCAACCATCTCAATAGCGGCCGTAGCTTCGGTGTTTGTAATCGAAGGCAACCACGGACGCCCGTGACCAGTGCCTTCTTTGTTTCTGAGACGATTAATAGCACAGGCAGTTTGAAACATTGCGCGTTCGAGGGCTTTGGTCGGAGATTCACCCGGTTGTGTGGCTTGTTCAGGAACAGTAAGTCCGAGCGCCACATAGGCTTGCCCAAGTAGACCTTGAAAGTTAGCTCCGCTCGAATATGAACCCCATTTTGTCTGAAGGATGTGTGCGGCGGTTGCCTCAAGAAGGTCTTTGCCAGTGCCAGAAAGTAATGCTGCGTCGTGAGCACCTTTTTGGGCACGGCGTGCATATGCATGAAGCGCTTGGGATAACTCTCGGCCTTTAAGGTTTTCCAGAACTTTTGGTCGAATGTCTCCGTCTTTGGAAAGCTCATAACCTTCGGCATCAAATGCAGACATGGCATTCAGAATCGCTTCTGTGCCGACAAAATTGGCCGATTGTTCCCGAAATCCCCCTGATGCTCGAACCTTTGATAGCAGTTGCTCGATGAGTTTTGAGCCAGCGTTGGGGTTGTTGTCGATTGCCCATGACAGAATCGCTCTGACTCTCTTGGCTTTCCCAATTACTTGACCTTGAGTTTTTGGGTCTGCCGAGGTTAAGCCGGTTCGCCCAACGTAAAACTCAATATCTGAATGAGAGGGCTCGCGATACTCTCCATGGGATTTTGAATCGTCTACGAGTTGTGCTAGCGCAGCGATTATGGTGTCGGTAATTGGTAGTGTCATATTTTTGAAACGCTAACATCCGAATTCACCGAGCCTGTGATACTTTTTGCGCTAGTCCGCTGTACTGCTTGCGTCGGCACGCCTTGGCTCAGTTTCTCTGTGTGGTTTTGTTCGCGGCTCTTAACCTGATAAAGGATAGATGGTTGCTCATCTATGAGCGACGGCTCCTTGTCGGCAATGCTTATAATAGCACATTGGCATGTTTGTCTGCTTCTGCCGACAAACCACCCCCCCCCCATAACACCAAACCCCCGGCTTTCGCCGGGGGCCTCCCTTTACTTACTCTTCTTCAATACCCGTCGCTCCAACAAGGAGCGCTCCACCTGCGCGTCCATCATCTGGTGTTGATGGTCGGTGTAGGCGTAGACATTCATCCGCCGCGCGCTGAGCGAGATCAGCAATTCCAGATGATTGAAAAAGCCCAGCCAGTAGCCGCGCTGCTCGGTGCGGCTGAAGTCGATATCGCGAGCGATGCGGCTAATCAGGCCCTGGCCCACGTAGGCCGGGTTGTCCTTGAACCATTGCAGCACGTGGGCGGCGCATTCCCGGCCGTAGGCGTGGGCCTCGGCGGCGGTGGGCGGCGCGGGCGGCATTTGCCAGTAGTGCGGGTAGGTGCGTCCGGGAAGGCGGCTGACGAAGGGCAGTAGGACTTCCTGGGCTTCGAGGATCGGGGTGCGGTAGCGCCGTCGGCGCGGGAAGAGAGATTGCGGCATGTCGTTACTCCTGCGATAAAACAAGATTAACAAGCTGCCTATCCGCTAGAGGATTTGGCAGGCGCGTGATGGGATTGGCATTACCGAGCGTTGCGACCGGCGAGCGCATAGCGCTCTCCCACCATGCACCTGCCGTCAGGTCATGGCAAAACACAAGCATGTGCGTAAACGCACATGCTTGCTGACGCAACGCTATTCGAGATGCCAATCTCGGTGCCGTGTTTTGCGGCACGCGGGGATTGTTGCCCACTATGCGAGCGGGGTCAAGGCGCGGTGGTCGCGAGTTTGTGCCTGTGCGCGCCTCAAGCCGTAGGTGCCGGTTTCCACTGCTTCCGGGCGATCGAAGCCGGCGCGGGCGGCCACTTCGCGAGTGCAACTGCAAGATGGCGTGGAGGACGCGTTTGGCGTCGGCTGCGTCGAAGCGGCCAATTGGGACAGAGCTTGTTAATCGCTCTCCGCCTGCTCATCAGGGCGTGGCTGTTGTTGCGGCGTTATCACCGATTCAGCCTGCCGGCGATCAACCTTCTCCGCCTCGTCCTGAGGCGGTGGTGTTTCTTTATTCTCTCTCTTGAACATATCGGGCGGGGTAGGCATCCGCATCAGTTGTTGCTGTATGCGAAAACTATCCGTCATGGCCTTGTTGATTTGGGTAAAAGCCGGGTGGGAGGGGGAGAATGAATCCGCGGTAACTACCGCACTGTAAAGGGCTAGCGGCAGCAGAAGGGCGTGGATACGCATCTTATTTCCTGACAAAGTATCTGGCCACGGGACGTGGCGGTTTGCGGTATGGCTTGGCTGGCGCGCTTCCGTTGAGAGGAGGCGCGTGGCTGAGAAAGGCGAACGGAAGCGAACGCCTAAAAGATAGAGGATTCTATCTAACCATGACCAAAGGTCAAGCCCAGGGAAGCCGCCCCCGCCTGGCGAGACGCGTGAGGGCCGCCGCGCCGCCGTTGGTTTAGAGCCTGTTTACGATCTCGCGAGCTAGAGCGAGACAAGGCGAAAACGAGCGAAAAAGCGGAATGTACGAGTGGTACATGAGCATTTTGAGCTCGTACTCACCGTGCAACGCTTCACGAAGCGCAGCAGACTTTGAACAGGTTCTTAGGTTGGGGCGCGGATCAAGTCGCGGATGCCGGCTTCCACCGCTTCCGGGTAGTCGAAGCCGGCGCGGGCGGCCACTTCGCGTGCCACTTGGCTGTATAGCCGCAGGGTGGCGTGGAAGGCGCGTTCGGCGTCGGCGGCGTCGAAGTGGCCAAACCCCTGTTGCAGCGCCTGCCAGTGTTCAGGCTCGGCCCAGTGTTGCAGCCGGGTGCCGATATGCCAGCAGTCCGCCGCCGCGCCGGGGTGGCTATGGGCATGCCATTCCAGCATTTCCAGCAGCAGTTCCTTTATGGTCCAGTCCCGAAATTTGACGACGAACAGTTCGCCGCGCGCCAGGTATTTGGGGATGTGAAAGGCTTCGAACCAGAATTCTTCCACCCGCTCGCGGAAGCGTTCTTCGCAAGGCAGGGCCGGCGCGGCGGGACGGCCATGCGGCGCGGGCAGGCCTTGGGCCACGCCGGTTTTGTCTAGCAGCACGCGGTAGCCGCGCTGGTACAGCGGGTCCAGCCCGTCCTTGCGCATGGCTTGCAGCCGGGCGGGGCCGGCCAGGGTGAAGTCGATTTTGACGCCGTCGGCGTAGATGGCCAGGCGGGTGGGCCAGGCTTGGCCTTCGCCCAGGCGCAGCACGGTGATCAGGGGGCCGATGTCGCGCAGCCAGCCGTCGTCCGTGGCCAGAGCCGCCGGGTCCGGGCTGATGATTTCCAGGTCCAGATCGGAATGGATATCGACGCTGCCGTCGTCGCGGGCAAAGGAGCCGGTGAGGATCAGCGCATCCACGTCCGGGCGTTGCTGCGCCCAGGCGATGGCGTTTTCCAAACGATGGTTTTGCGGGGCAAGGCTCAACATGCGAGGCGCTTTCGGCAGGGGCGGGTTTGGATAGGCCGCCGCCGGGCCGGGAAGTTCCGGCAGGCGGGGGCCTGCTGGTTTAGTGCCGCTAACAAAACTGCGCAGCGTACCTGAGCCAAGGCTTGCCGATGCAGAAAACGAAGTTTCTGCGAAGCTACAGTACAAGTGGTACGACAAGGAGGCGCAACGCAGGATCCGGAGTTTTGTTAGCGGGTCTTGGCCGCGCTTAATGCAGATCGTGCCGATACATGAACACCGGCAGCCGCCATTCGCGCCAGATGGCGGCCAGGCGGATGGTGAGGCCGACGGCGAAGCTGGCCAGCACGTTGAGATCGTGCGGCACGCCCAGTTTGATCAGGCCCAGGTAGAGCAGGGCCACGGCGAAGGAGACGCTGGCGTACAGTTCCTGACGGAAGACCACGGGCACGCGGTTGCACAGCACGTCGCGCAGGATGCCGCCGGCAATGCCGGTGATCATGCCGGCCATCACCACTACTACCGGGTGATAGTCCATGGACTGGGCCACGCCGCAGCCTATGATGGTGAAGGCGATCAGGCCCAGCGCGTCCAGCACCAGGAAGACGCGGCTGAGGCGCTTCATGTAGCGGGCCACGAACACGGCGGCCAGGCCGCCGGCGATGACGAGGCCGACGTATTCCGGGTGCTGGGTCCAGCCTATCGGGTAGCGGCCCAGCACGATGTCGCGCACGGTGCCGCCGCCCAGGGCGGTGAGGAAGGCGATGACGGTAACGCCGAATATGTCCATATTGCGGCGGCCGGCCGCCAGCGCGCCAGTCATCGCTTCCGCGGTGATGGCGATCAGATAGATCAGGGTAAGCATGTAGTTGCAGTGGTCAAACAGGCTGGCGCCGAGGTGTGCGGCGAAGCCAGGTGGGAAAATAGGTTGGCAATGGGCGGGCCATGCCAGGTGGCGCGCGGCCTGGGCAAGAGTTTCGAACACGGGTTTTCCTTGAGAGCTGGTGCACGATCTGCTGCGCTTCGCGAGACGCGGCGCGTACCGCTTCGAAATGCTCATGTACCAAGAGTACATTCCGCTTTCTCAGCTGTTTTCGCCTTGTCTCGTTCTTGCTCGCGAGATCGTAAACACGTTCTGAGCATGGCCGGCGGGCTGCGCATGGGCACGGCGCTGCCGGCATTGCCTCTCCCCTTGTCCTTTTACCTGAGAGTTAGATGACGGGCGCGGCCTGTGTGCGGGCTTTGCCGGATGTCACTTGCCCCTTCGGTGGGCGCTAAGGGCCGGTTACATAATCTGACGCGCGCTTGCTGAAGCGTAGCAGATGATGAACGGGCGCTTAGGGCCTCTCTCCAATCGGCTGGTATCCATGGGCTGCGGTACTGTGGCCTGAGCGATTATGGGAGTTTGCGTCTTCGGCGGGGGCCGTATGCCCCTCTCTCCCGCAGCAGGCAAGGATATTAGCGTTTGCTGTATTGTTCAGTCAACGACTGTATACATGGGGGAAGGCAAAAATGTTGCAGTGCGCCATCTTCACGAAAACGCCCGGACGGCGGCTAGGCTGTCCGGGCGTTTTCACGCGGGCTGCTTCTTAGTTGCCAGGCGTCTTGGGCTTGGCCGCGCCGTTGCCGGCAGCGGGTTTGCGCGTGGCCGGGGCTTTGGCTGCGGGTGCCTTGGCGGCAGGCGCTTTGGCGGTTTTGGCCGCCGCGGGCTTGCTTGAGGCCGGCTTGGCCGCAACCGGCGCGCTGCCGGCGGGTTTGGCGGCGGCGCTGGGCTTGTCGGCCGTCGCTGCTTTGGCCGGGGCTTTGGCGGCTGGTTTGCGCGGCGGCGCCGCTTTCTTGGCCGGCGCGCTGGTTTTGACGGCGGGGGCCGGAGCGGGAGCGGTTGCGCTTGTCGCTATGGGCTCGTTGGGCGGCAGGATGGCCGGAGCCGACGGCGCGCGGGTGTCCAGTTGCAGCGCGTGGGCCACTTGGTCCAGCCGCTGTTGTTGTTCCGGGGCGATGTCGCCGCTGAGCGCCAGCAGTTCGTGCGCCAGCTGCCAGGCCTGGCGGCGGCGGTGCTCTTCCTGCAGCAGCTTGGGCAGGCCGGCCAGCGCGCGGGCTTCGTCCAGCCGCACCAGGAAGACTTGCTTGCGGGCGATTTCTTTCAGCTGCATCAGGGTCAGCGGGTATTCGTGGCGGATGTCGCGCATGATGCGGCGGATGGCGTTGAACGGGCGCTCGTCTATGATGCCGCGGCCAATCGCCACGTAGGTGAGCAGGCGCACGAAGCCGTCCGCCAGGGTGCCGGTTTCGTAGGCGGGGTCCAGCGTTTGGCGCTTGAGTTGCAACCGTTCCCGTTTTTCCCAGCTGTCGCAGCGGGCGGCGCGGGCTTCGCGGGCCGGTTGGACGCCCACGGCGGAGGCCAGCCACGGGGATTCGTACACGGCCTTGAAGCAGTGTTCGGTGGCGGCGTCGCGCAGGTCGCGGTAGCGGTCCAGGCTTTGCGCCATCCAGCCGGACCATTGTTCTTGCAGCCGCCACAGCGGGTTGTCCGCGCTCACCGGATGGCGATGGGCGCGCACGTATTCGGCGGCGGGCTTGAGCCAGCTTAGCCAGGGGTTGAGCGGGGAGATCAGCGTGCGTTCCAGCCGCGCCGGGTTGAGTTGGCGCTGGCATTGGGCGCTGGCTTCGCTGCTGACGGCCTGGAGCGCGGGGGAGATGAAGCGGTTGTAAACGCCTTGGTTGATCTCGGAGACGCGGCGCACCACTTCGAAGGCTTGTTCGTCTTCGCGGCCGTCGTCCAGGGCCAGGATGTCGGCCACTTCGCGCGCTTCGAAACGGATGATGTAGCGGCCTTTGATGTATTCCTGACCGGGGGTGCCGGGGGCCACGTCTTCGATGATGGCTTCGTACAGGCCGGGGGCCAGCACGTCGATCAGGTCCAGCGCGCTGGCGAATTCGCTGTGTTCGCGGTTGGCGATGCCGGCGGAAACGAAGATGCCGAGGTGGCCCACTTTGTTGTGCAGGCAGTAGATGATGGTTTGTTCGTTGTCGCGGATGTCTTCCGCGTTGTCGTACAGGTCCGGTATCCAGTTCAGCGCCTGTTGCGGCGGGGTGATGTTGTCGCCCCAGGAGGCGAACACGATGATGGGGGAGCGGATGTTGCGCATGTCCACGCGGTGCTGGTCGCTGCTGACGATCTTGCCTTCCACCAGGTGGTTGCCGACGAACAGCTGCTGGGAGATCCATTCCATTTCCTGCTTGTTCAGCAGGTAGTGCCCGCCCCACCAGCGTTCAAAGCCCAGGAAGCGTTCGCGCTCGGTGTCCACCTTGGCGTACAGATTGTAGGGCTTCTTCCACAGGGTGTTGGCCGGGTCCAGCTTTTCAAAGTTGTTGACCAGGTGGGCGCCGTCGAACTTGCCGTGGCCCAGGTCGCCGGCCAGCGAGGCGGTCCAGGTGCCGCCCAGCATGCCGCCGGAGTAGCGCATAGGGTTTTTGCCGGTGACGCCGGCCCAGTAGGACAGCGGGGTGCCGGCCAGCAGGATGGGGCCGAACAGTTCCGGCGCCACGGAGGCGAGCATGGCCACGGCCCAGCCGCCTTGGCAGTTGCCGATGACGAAGGGCTTGCCGTCGCTGTCCGGGTGCAGTTCGTTGACTTTGCTGAGGAAGACGTATTCCGCGCGGCTGACGCTTTCTATGGTCTGGCTGGGCACCGGCTGGGGGAAGAACATGATGAAGTAGCAGGGGTGACCCTGTTGCAGCGCAATGCCGATCTCGCTGTCCATCTTGAAGCCGCCGATGCCGGGGCCGTGGCCGGCGCGCGGGTCTATCACCACAAAGGGGCGCAGCGCGGGATTGGTGGCCGGGCAGCCGGCCGGCGGCAGGATGGCGGCCAGCGCGTAGTTGGCCGGGTCCGGCAGGCTGCGGCCGTCCAGAATGATCTTGTAGTCGAACACCAACACCGGCGGTTTGCCGCTTTGCACGTGTTGCAGATAGTCCGCGCCGCGGTCATGCAGCACGTCCCAGTAGAGGATGCTGCGCTCGTAGGCGTCGCGCCAGTAGTCGGCGACCGGGTTGGAGGAGAAGAGCTTGGACCAGACGGCTGTTTGCGACCACATACGGCACCTCTTGGTTGGTATGACGGATAACTGGCTACTGTACCCTCCTTTTGTTGCGTTGCAATAGACAAAGTTCCTGCCAGGAGAGTAACTGTCAGCGTTGCGCCACAGTGTGCCGCTTGGCGGCGGGGGCTTTTGACTGGAGCTTGCCGCGCTTGGCGCACGCCGGGCCCCGGCATTCCATGCCCCGGCAGGCTGCCCGCAGTGGCTTTGGGTTCACGGCGCGCTCTATCCGTTGCGCCTGATCTGGGCCGCCGGCTTCCGGCAAACCGTTTCCGTCTTGGAGCTAACCCTGTCTGTCTGCTGCGGGTCTCTGCTGCTGCTCAACGCCCTTTGTGTGTCCGGCTTTGGACTTCATGCAGACCATGCCGGCTTTCGTTTATCTGATTCCTGCTGCAATGTTCTTCGGACTGGGCCAGGGGCCGCGTGCCGCGGCGAGGACTGCGGCCGATGGCGGAGAGACTGTTCAAAGTCTCGCGAGCAAGGGCGAGACAAGGCGAGAACAAGCGGAAAAGCCTACATGAGTATTTCGAGCTTGTTTTTAACGCCCTTGCCTAAAATCCCGCGGAAGCGCAGCGGGCTCTGAGGAGGCCCTGAGGGCAGGGCAATCGCCCTCGCTACGCATGCATGGGAGGTCGTGATGGAATCGCAACAGACCGCTTCTTTGTCGCATATAGCTTTCCTGCTGCTCGATCAATTCTCCATGATCGCCTTCTCCAACGCGGTGGAGCCGCTGCGCATGGCCAACTACCTGTCGCGCAAGAAGCTGTATCGCTGGAGCCTGCTGTCTGCGGACGGAAAAGCGGTTAACGCAAGCAACGGCCTGTGTCTGTCGCCGGTCTCTGCGCCGGGCCACCCGCAACAGTACGACATGCTCATCGTCTGTGGCGGCTGCCAAGTGCGCGAGGCGGCCACGGACAAGGTGCTGGCGCTGATCCGCCGCTTTGCCGCCCAGGGCGTGCCGCTGGGCTCAATCTGCACCGGCGCCTTCGCGTTGGCCCAGGCGGGAGTGCTGAACGGCTATCGTTGCGCCATCCATTGGGAAAACCTGCTGTCCATCAGAGAAGAGTTCCCCCGCACCCAGTTCACCTCGGACTTGTTTGTGTTGGACCGGGACCGTTTTACCTGTAGCGGCGGCACCGCGCCGCTGGATTTCATGTGTCACCTGATTGGCCGCAAGGGAGGCAAGAGCCTGGCGGCCGATGTCTTGGTGCAATTCATCGTGGACCGGCTGCGGGACGACGGCGATCGTCAGCACATCCCGCTTCTGGCGCGTATCGGCGCCGGGCACGAGGCTTTGCAGAACGCGGTCTTGTCTATGGAAAACAATATAGAGAACCCGTGCTCGCTGGAGAGCCTGGCTGAGGAGTTGGGCGTGTCGTTGCGTCATCTGGAGCGGCTGTTCAAGCGGCATCTGAGCGCCACGCCGGCGCAATATTATCTGGACCTCCGCCTGCGTCGGGCGCGCGAACTGTTGCTGCAAACCAATATGAGCGTGATGGAAGTCACCGTGGCTTGCGGCTTCCTGTCGTCCTCGCATTTTTCCAAGTCCTACCGCGGCTTGTTCGGCTACCCGCCTAGCCACGAGCGGCAGCGATATCTGGCGGCGGCGGGGGCGATGGCCTGAGAACCTGTTGGCGGCACGGCAACGGCCTTTCACCGTCATCGTTGCCGGAGAGTCATGGGCGACGCGGTTCAAAACCATATCCACCGCGCTGTTGCTGGCCGCCAGCGGAGCTCGTCGCGTTTTTCGGGCTGATGAAGAACCGGCAGATCAATGTTTTGCTGGGCAGTTAGAGCAACTGGCCAAGCCCAATCTGAGCGGCGCCAAATACACGCTGGGGGTACGAGGCGGCTGCCCAAATGTCGGCGGGCTGCTACGCAACTTGTGCTTCAGCACCGATGTGGAAAACCGGGGAATGGGACTGATCAAGGATAAGGTCCGGCCGAAGATGGGGACGTGGGAATGTTTGAACGGAATCTGGTCGTGTTGGCTGTCGTCGGTCAGACGTTGGCGCGAAGAGCCTCTATGGCGCAATTAATCGCAAAAGCGTCGTTTTGACTCAAGGTGGGCACCGTTTTTTTGCCTAGCATCGGGAGCAGATGCCGCCGGGAGTCCGAAATGCACGGAGACCGGGGGCGGGAGGAACGCAGGCCGCGCTGGTGCGGCAGTGAGGGAACTAGAGATGACAGGCAATCGCAGGGTGACGCTCATGGTGCTGGGTACGGCGGAGGTGCGGTCGATTCCTTGTCTTGGAGCTCACCACCACCACGGGCTCTTGGATGGATATATACACCTTTTCAGCTTAAGGCGATGTGATCAAGGGATGTTCTCAATGCTATCTGTTGTCATGATTTAAGCCTGTTGTCACTTTCCTATTTGGTTAAACCTGGCGTAAAAATTATTTTGGCAGACGAGGCCGCTGATCAAGAGCAGATCTCTGGGGGCTTTGTCGCTAATGTGGCTGCTGAACTAGCCCTGAATTTTGATGCATGGTTTCACCTCTATGAGCCGAGTCTTTATGCGAGAGACTGAAAAGAAAGCTACTTCTCAGCTGATGCGGAAATTCTGGCCACTTTACGCCATTCTATTCTTGGTTGGGGCTGAAATGTATGTGGTTGCTCCTTTGTTGGAAAATATTTCTTCCGATTTGAGAGTGTCTTTGTCTGCAGCAGCGCAATTGGTGACGGCCTACGTGCTTGTGCAGGCTATTGGAGGGCCTTTTATTGGGTTGCTTTATAAAAAGCTTGGTCCACGTTCGATGATTGTCACGGGTATTTTTATTTTTGCTATTGGCAATATGGCATCAGCCCTAGCACAGAACTATGGGCTGGTGTTGGCTTGTAGAGGTCTGGCTGGATTGGGGGTGAGCTTTTTTGGGCCTGCGGCCTGGATATGGATGAGTCAGACCGTCGCCCCGCATTTGCGGGGTAGATCTATTGGCTATGGTATGGCTGCTTTTGCATTGGGACAGGTGTTTGGAGTCCCTATTGGTGCATTCTCGTCAACCTTTTACTCATGGCGTGCCGTAGTCGCTGTGTTAGGAGGTATGTCGCTGCTTGCCTTGCCTTCGATATGGAAAAAGATTGGGCCTCTTGCCAGACTAGAGGCAGGAGGAGGACCGTCATCTAATCATTGGTTGCATAGCTTATTGGCGCCATGGAGGATAAAGGAGTTGCAATGGAGTTATCTACTTACCTTTTTATTTCATGCAGCTAGTTTGGGTGCCTATACATTTTTGGCAGTTCGGCTCATGCGAGATTTTGCTCTCTCGGAAACGCTTGTTGGTATTGTTGGCGTGCTCAGTGGAGTTGGCACCTTGCTTGGCTCTATTGTTGCAGGGTATTTATCCGACAAGAGCGCTAAAAGGGGAAGGTCATCAGCCTTGTTGTTGACTTACTGGGTGCTGGGTGCTGGGTGCTGGGTGTTTCGGTTGCCATTCCCATTGCGCTGGGGTCGCCATGGGTTATGCTTTCTATTCTTTCGGTGCTAGCCTGGTTTGTATTCTCAGGTGCTTTTGATAGTAATCAACAGGACTCTGTGATGCAGTTGTCTGGCGAGAGTCCGGCTCCGACCTTGGCATGGAATACATCCATGCTCTATGCCGCAGGCGCTGTCGGTATTTGGACTCTCGGTATTGCTCCTGAGAGTTCGGTGTTCATTGCAACTAGTGCATGCTTACTGGCATTGCTTGGTTTATTGGCCGCGTTACGCTTGCGCATGCTGGTGCGTTGATAGGAAGTGGCTTGGGGTGGAGAGGGAGGTGATTAATTTTAAGATGATTTTGTTTATTTCGGCATTGTCAGGGCTTGTCTCCACTTTGAGTAGTGCAAATGATAGCGCGGCATTCAGTCCAGTTTTAGATGTTGAACCAGGAAAGTTGAAAATTATATCTATTGATAAGTTGCCAGGGGTGCTTAATAAAAACCCAGGGCAGAGTCGGCAGCTAGATGTTGGAAATAAATCTATGATTGATGGGCGGATGGATTATGAAAAAATTTCGGATGAGGCTGTTCTATATGCTACAAGTTATCAAAATAGATTGAGAACCTTGCAGGATGTATCTGCCAATGCCAAATCCAAGCTTGCTGATATTGGTGCTAGTCAGTTAAATGCTTATCGTTTTGAGGGGGTTGTGCCGCAAGGGCCTAGCTTACGTGGGCCATGGAGCAGTTTTGATCGGGTGTTCCGGCGTCCCGATGGTGTCCTGATCATTCTGCACGAATGGGATTTTATTGCGGATGGAGGGGGAGTGATGGCAGTAAAGGAGCTCATGAATCTAAAGGTTCAGGGGCTGCCTGCTCGGTTTGTTGTTAAAAAGTCGCCATCAGGTAAAAAAGTATCGGAGTTGACTTGGGTCAGTTCCAAAAAATATTACACCATTGCAGTGTGGGATGAGATCGGCAGCAGTCCACAACAGGCCTACAATTTAGCGTGGCTGATGGCCTTGGCCGAGCCGATCAAATAAGACCCCTCGGATGAGGGAGCCAGATTTGCCGATTGACACGGAGTACGTCGATTGAGGAGTCGCCATGCCCTTGACTGCAGAACAACAGGTACGCATCGCCGCGCTGATCGCCAGCCACCAAGCGCAGCCGGGAAGTTTGCTGCCCTTGCTGCACGCCTTGCAGGATGAACTGGGCTATGTGCCGGATGCCGCGACGCCGGACATCGCCCGCGCTTTTCGTCTGAGCCAGGCCGAGGTGCGCGGCGTGCTCAGCTTCTACCACGATTTCCGCAGTGAGCCGCCGGCGCGTCACCAACTGCGGCTATGCCGAGCGGAAGCCTGTCAGAGCATGGGGTCGGAGGCGCTGGCGCAAAGGCTGCGCGCGCGCACCGGCCTGGACGACGCGGGCCGCAGCGCCGACGGCAAGCTGGAGCTGCGGCCAGTGTACTGTCTGGGGGCTTGCGCCTGCGCGCCTGCGCTGCTGCTGAACGGAGAATTGCACGCGAGAGTCGACGCCGCCGTGTTGGACGTCTTGTTGGCGGGCTGTTTGGAGGAGGGCGGCGCATGCTGACCTTCCATCTGTCCTGTGATTCCATGGCGCGGGCGTTGGGCACGAACCTGACCGCACAGGCGCTGGCCGCGGCGGCGACGCGACGCGGGCTGGAAGTGGAGATCCGGCGCAATAGTTCGCGAGGCCTGTATTGGCTGGAGCCCTTGCTGGAAATGGATACGCCGCAAGGCCGCTTCGGTTTTGGCCCGTTGCCGGCGGAGAAGGCGGACAGCGTGCTCGACGCCGTGCTGACTGCGGATGGCAAGCATCCGCTGGCGTTGGGCCTGCTGGAACGCTTGCCCTACCTTGCAGGCCAGCAGCGGCTGTTGTTCGCGCGTGCGGGGCTGACCCGCCCTCTGTCTCTGGACGACTACCTGGCCCATGGCGGCTATCGCGGCCTGGCCCATGCGCTGGAGCTGGGCGGAGAGGGCGTGCTGGAGTGCGTGCTGGAATCCGGCCTGCGTGGCCGGGGCGGCGCGGCCTTTCCCGCCGGTATCAAATGGCGCACCGTGCGTGAGGCGGCTGCGGATTGCAAGTACGTGGTGTGCAACGCAGACGAGGGCGATTCCGGCAGCTTCGCCGACCGCATGCTGATGGAGGGCGACCCCTTCCTGTTGATCGAGGGCATGAGCATCGCGGCGCTGGCGGTGGGGGCGAATCGCGGCTACATCTATGTCCGCTCCGAATACGCTGCGGCGGCGGAGACGCTGCGGCGGGCGTTGGAGATTGCCCGTCAGCGGGGTTTCCTGGGCCCTGATCTGCAAGGCAGCGGCCTTGAACTGGAGCTGGAGCTCCGTCTGGGCGCGGGCGCGTATATCTGCGGTGAGGAGACATCCATGCTGGAATCGCTGGAGGGCCGGCGTGGCGAGGTTAGGGCCAAGCCGCCCTTGCCCGCGATCAGCGGCTTGTTTGGGCGTCCCACCTTGGTGCACAACGTGCTGACGCTGGCGTCGGTGCCCACTATCTTGGCCCGCGGGGCACCGTATTACCGCGATTTC
Source organism: Chromobacterium haemolyticum (assembly GCF_009936155.1). NCBI lineage: Bacteria > Pseudomonadati > Pseudomonadota > Betaproteobacteria > Neisseriales > Chromobacteriaceae > Chromobacterium > Chromobacterium haemolyticum. The sequence continues at coordinate 1,813,514 of NZ_AP019312.1, forward strand.
GGGGTTGGCCGCTCGCGCGGCACCATGGCGTTTCAGCTGGCCGGCAATGTGCGGCGCGGCGGCCTGGTGGAGCGCGGCTTCGGCTTGAGCCTGCGCGAGTTGATCGAGGACTACGGCGGCGGCTGCGCCAGTGGCCGGCCGGTGAAGGCTGCGCAGGTGGGCGGGCCCTTGGGCGCCTGGCTGAGGCCGGAACAGTTCGACACCGCGCTGGACTACGAAGCTTTCGCCGCCGTCGGCGCAATGTTGGGCCACGGTGGGGTGGTGGTGTGCGACGACAGTACCGATATGGCGCGCATGGCGCGCTTCGCCATGCAGTTCTGCGCCGCCGAATCCTGCGGGAAGTGCACGCCCTGTCGCATCGGCTCCACCCGCGGGGTCGAGGTGATAGACCGGCTGCTGGCTGCCGGCGACGCGACGGAGCGACGCCGGCATTGGACCCTGCTGCGGGATTTGTGCGAGACCATGCGGCACGGTTCGCTGTGCGCGTTGGGCGGTTTGACCCCCTCGCCGGTAATGAGCGCGGCGCGGGGTTTCCCCGCGGATTTCGGCCTGGACCCGGCCATCGTCGAGGAGGATGCGCCATGAGCTGCCAGTTTGACCCCAAGCTTGCCCCCACGGTGGACCTGGGCACGCCAATGCGTACCGGCGCGCCGGTGAGCCTGAGCATAGACGGCGTCGAGATCACCGTGCCGGCCGGCACCTCGGTGTTGCGCGCCGCGGCGCTGCAGGGCGCGCGCCTGCCCAGGCTGTGCGCCACCGACAGCCTGGAGCCGTTCGGCTCCTGCCGCATGTGCTTGGTGGAAATAGACGGCCAGCGCGGCTACCCGGCCGCCTGCACCACGCCGGTGAGCGAGGGCATGGCGGTGCGAACCCAGAGCGAGACGCTGGCTAGGCTGCGGCGCGGGGTGATGGAGCTATATGTGTCCGACCACCCGCTGGATTGCCTGGGGTGCGCCGCCAACGGCGCTTGCGAACTGCAGACCGTTGCCGGCCAGGTGGGGCTGCGCGAGGTGCGTTACGGCCTGGCCGGCGCTAATCACCTGGCTGAGTCCAAGGATGAGTCCAACCCTTATTTCGATTACGACCCGGCCAAGTGCATTGTCTGCAACCGCTGTGTGCGCGCTTGCGAGGAAACCCAGGGGACGTTCGCGCTGAGCATCGTCGGCCGGGGGTTCGATTCCCGCGTCCGCGCCGCAGGCGGCAAGGACTTCCTCGGCTCGGAATGCGTGTCCTGCGGCGCTTGCGTGCAAGCCTGTCCCACCGCCACTTTGGTGGAGAAAAGCGTGGTTGAGTTGGGGCAGCCGGAGCGCAGCGTGGCGACCACCTGCGCCTATTGCGGCGTGGGTTGCGGTTTCCGCGCTGAACTCAAGGGCGAGCGAGTAGTGAGAATGACGCCAGACCGGGACGGCCGCGCCAATCATGGCCATTCCTGCGTCAAGGGCCGCTTCGCTTGGGGCTACGCCACCCATCCGGATCGCATCGTCAAACCCATGCTCCGCGCCGGCATCCACGAACCTTGGCGGGAGGTGAGTTGGGAACAGGCGCTGGGACATGTGGCCAGCGAGTTCCGCCGCCTGCAATTGCGCTACGGCCGAGACGCCATCGGTGGCATCAGCTCCAGCCGCTGCACCAATGAGGAAACCTATCTGGTGCAGAAGCTGGTGCGCGCCGCCTTCGGCAACAACAATATCGACACTTGCGCCCGCGTCTGCCACTCGCCCACCGGCTACGGGCTGAAGCAGACGCTGGGTGAATCCGCCGGAACTCAGGATTTCGATTCGGTACTGAGCGCCGATGTGATCCTGGTGATAGGCTCCAATCCCAGCGACGCCCACCCGGTGTTCGGCTCCTTGCTGCGGCGGCGGCTGCGCGAGGGCGCGCGGCTGATCGTCATCGACCCGCGCCGCATTGATCTGGCCGATTCGCCGCACGCGGCGCCGGCTCTGCATCTGGCGCTGCGGCCGGGCAGCAATGTGGCCGTGCTCAATGCGCTGGCCCACGTAGTGGTGAGCGAGGGGCTGCTGGACCAGGACTTCATCGACCGGCGCTGCGAGGCCGAGGCCTTCCGGCGTTGGCGCGACTTCGCCGCCGAAGCGGAGAATGCGCCTGAGGGAATCGCCGAGGTCTGCGGCGTGCCGGCGGATCTGATCCGAGAGGCGGCGCGGCTGTATGCGACCGGCGGCAACGCCGCCATCTACTACGGTTTGGGCGTCACTGAACACAGCCAGGGCAGCACCGCGGTGATGGCCATCGCCAACCTGGCCATGGCCACCGGCAATCTTGGCCGCGCCGGCGTCGGCGTCAACCCGCTGCGCGGTCAGAACAATGTGCAAGGTTCCTGCGATATGGGCTCCTTTCCGCACGAACTGCCCGGCTACCGCCATGTGTCCGACGATGCTGTGCGCGAAAGCTTCGAGGCGGACTGGGGAGTCAGTCTGCAGTCGGAGCCGGGATTGCGGATTCCCAATATGCTGGACGAGGCGCTGGACGGCGGTTTCAAGGGCTTGTACTGCCAGGGCGAGGACATTGTGCAGAGCGACCCCAATACTCAGCACGTGGCCGCCGCGCTGCTGGCGATGGAGTGCGTGGTGGTACAGGACTTGTTCCTGAACGAAACCGCCAAATACGCCCACGTTTTCCTGCCCGGCAGCTCCTTCCTGGAAAAGGATGGCACCTTCACCAATGCCGAGCGGCGCATCTCGAGGGTGCGTCGGGCGATGCGTCCGCTGGCTGGTATGGCGGACTGGGAGGTGACCGCGGCGTTAGCTGCCGCCTTGGGCTATCCGATGACCTACCGACACCCGTCGGAGATCATGGACGAGATCGCGCGGCTGACGCCCAGTTTCGCCGGGGTCAGCTACGCCAAGCTGGACCGGCTGGGCGGCTTGCAATGGCCGTGCAACGAGGCGGCGCCCGAGGGTACGCCGGTGATGCATGTCGACGCCTTCTCCCGAGGCTTGGGGCGCTTCGTCCTCACTCGTTATGTGGCCACTTCGGAACGGGCGGGCAAACGCTTTCCGCTGCTGCTGACCACTGGGCGAATTCTCAGCCAGTACAACGTCGGCGCGCAGACGCGACGCACCGAGAACCGGGTCTGGCACGCCGAGGACAGGCTGGAAATCCATCCGGCCGACGCCGAGGCGCGCGGCATCGTTGACGAAGACTGGGTGGCGGTGCGCAGCCGCGCCGGCGACACCGCCTTGCGCGCCAAGGTGACGGAGCGGGTAGCTCCGGGCGTGGTGTACACCACCTTCCACCACCCGGAGTCCGGCGCTAATGTGGTGACCACCGACAATTCGGATTGGGCCACCAACTGTCCGGAGTACAAGGTTACTGCGGTGGAGGTGAGGAAGACTGCGAGGCCATCGGACTGGCAGCGTCATTTCCGTGGCTTTGGCGATGAGCAGCTAAGGTTGTTGGATGCCGGGCGGCGGGCGGGGGGCGATGTGGAATGAAGCCGGAACCACTGGTGAAGATGGTTAATGAGATTGCGCGTTTTTTCGAGGACGCTCAGGGCGGCGACGCAGAGTTCGAGATTGCTCAGCATCTGCGGCGTTTCTGGACGCCGGCCATGCGGGAAGGCTTGCTTGGGCATTGGCGCGCGGCCGGCGCGGCAAGCGGCTTGGACCCGCTGGCGGCGCGGGCTTTGGCGTGTCTGGAGAGCATGCTCGGCAAAGCGCGCTAAGAGTCTGTTCATAATCTGCTGCGCTTCGGCGATACCGCGTTAAAAACCGCTTCGAAATAGCTCATGTACCACTTGTACATTCCGCTTTCTCAGCCGTTTTCGCCTTGTCTCGCTCTTGCTCGCTAGATTTTGAACAGGCACTAAGAGCCGCTAACAAAACCGCGCCGCGCACCTGAGCCAAGGCGCGTCGACGCAGGCAGTACAAGTCGTACGACAAGGAGGCGCAACGCAGGATCAGGGCTTTTGTGAACGGGTCTAAGAGCCTGTTCACGATGGTTTGCACGGCCTGTTGAGCTGCGCGAACGACAAAGAAAACAACGCGGCGCAGGCCGCGGATCGCCGAGGCGTCAGAGCCGCCGGCGCGGGGCTGGACCACAGCCGGCGGCAGTCGGCTGCGGACTTTCGCAAGCGGGGCCCGCGTGGTCCCGATCATGCTGGAGCACAAGCCATGGCGACCACCCTGATCAAGATCGACCTCGATCAATCCCCTTACGACAATCCGCAGATCCATAATCGCTGGCACCCTGACATTCCAATGGCGTGCTGGATTGAGCCAGGCGATGAGTTTGTGCTGGAGTGTTACGACTGGACTGGCGGATGTGTGCACAACGACGATTGCGCCGACGATATCCGTGATCTGGACTTGAGTATCGTGCACTTCCTGTCCGGCCCGGTGGGGGTGGCCGGCGCACAGCCCGGAGATCTACTTGTAGTGGATCTGCTGGACATTGGCGCCTTTCCGGAGCGGCAATGGGGCTTCAACGGCATTTTCTCGCGCAGCAATGGCGGCGGCTTTCTCAGCGAGCATTTTCAGCATGCGCAAAAGACGGTATGGGATTTCCAGGGGCTTTACGCCCGCAGCCGTCACATTCCCGGTGTACGTTTCGCAGGCCTGATCCATCCTGGTTTGATTGGCTGCCTGCCCAGTCGGTCGCTACTGTTGGAGTGGAACCGACGTGAAGCCGAGTTGTTGCGCGACAATCCGCGCGCGGTGGCGCACTTGCCTTTCGCTCCCAGCGCCCATATGGGGCAGTTGGGCGGTGAGACGGCGTGGCGTGCGGCGGAAGAAGCGGCGCGCACGGTGCCGCCGCGTGAGCATGGAGGCAATTGCGACATCAAGGACCTGTCGCGGGGCGCCCGCGTGTTCCTGCCGGTCTATATCGACGGCGCCGGCCTGTCGGTTGGCGATTTGCATTTCAGCCAGGGCGATGGAGAAATTACCTTCTGCGGCGCCATCGAGATGGCGGGTTGGGCGCATCTGAAGGTGGATTTGATCAAGGGCGGAGTGGCGGCTTACGGCATCCGCAATCCGGTGTTCCAGCCCAGCCCGCTGGCGCCGCGTCACGGCGACTACCTGATTTTCGAGGGCGTCTCGGTGAACGAGCACGGTGGCCAACACTATCTGGATGTGCAAGTGGCTTATCGCCAGGCCTGTCTGAACGCCATCGAGTACCTGGGCAAGTTCGGCTATTCGCGCGCCCAGGCTTATAGCATTCTTGGCTGCGCGCCGGTGCAGGGGCATATCAGCGGGGTGGTGGACGTGCCAAATGCCTGCGCCACGCTATGGCTGCCGACGGACATTTTCGATTTCGATATTAGGCCACAGGCCGGCGGGCCTATGCGGCAGCCGCTGGATGGCGTGCCGTTGCCGCTATCCTACGATCTGGAATGAGGATGCCCTGATGCCGGTTTATGAGTATCGCTGTTCCTCTTGCGGCCCGTTCTCCCTGCTCCGCGCGCTGGCGGCGCGTACCGAGCCGGCCGCCTGTCCCTGTTGCGGCCAGCTCAGCCGGGAGCGCTTGCTGTCGGCTCCGGCGCTGTGCTTGCCGAGCGTGGCAAGTCAAGCCGCGGCGCACAATGAGAGAGCGTGTCACCAACCCGTGTGCGCTAGGTCCGTCGCGGCACCCGCGCCGGAGAGGCGGGTTGCGGGGCGGCGGCCGTGGATGTTGGGCTGAGAACCTGTTTACGATTTGCTGCGCATCGGCGATCTCAGCCGTTTTCGCCTTGTCTCGCCTTAGCTCGCGAGACTTTGAATAGGTTCTAAGGCGCGACCTGATAAACCGGGTGATCCGGCGGAATCAGTTCGGTGGCGAGGAAGTCGATGAAGGCGCGCACCGCCGGCAGCAGGCCGCGGCGGGTGGGGAAGGCGGCGTGCAGGATGCCCCAGGGTATGTCGTAGTCCGGCAGCAGCCGCACCAGTTGGCCTGTCTGCAGCGCCTCGTGACAGACCAACTCCGGCAGCGCGGCCACACCCAGGCCGGCGATGGCGGCGTCGCGCAGGACGATCAGGTCGTCGGTCATCAGCCTCGGGCTGTCTATCTGTACTGTGTAGGCGTGGCCGGCCTGGTCCAGCAAGGCCCACTGGCCGCGGCCGTCGGGGCGGCTCATGGTCAGCGCCGGCCAGCCGGCCATGTCGGCCGGATGCTTGGGGGCGGGGCGTTCGGCCAGCAAGGCCGGGCTGGCCACCAGGGACGTCTGGGCGGTGGCTAGCCGGCGCACCACCAGGTTGGCGCTGTCTTCTATCAAGTTGCGCACGCGGATGGCGACGTCCACGCCTTCTTCTATCAGGTCCACGCGCCGGTTGCTGGAGTCCAGTTGCACCCGCAGCAGCGGGTGGCGGGCCATGAAGCGGGGCAGCGCCGGGGCCAGCAGGGTCTTGGACAGCAGTTCCGGGCAGCTGACCTTGATCAGGCCGCGCGGCTCGGCGCTGCTGCGGGCGATGGCCTCGTCGGCGGCTTCGGCTTCTTCCAGCATCGCCTGGCAGTGTTGGTAGTACTGTTGGCCGATTTCAGTCAACGACAGGCGGCGGGTGGTTCTTTGCAGCAGCCGCACTCCCAGCCGCTGTTCCAGTTCCGCCACGCGGCGGGACAGCCGGGACTTGGGGATGCCCAGCACGCGGCCGGCGGCCATGAAGCCGCCGTGCTCAACCACTTTGGCGAAGTAGAGCAGATCATTCAGGTCCTGCATAATTGTCTCGATGATGGAACAATGTTTCCGATTTTTGCAGTCTAGTGCGAATTGGTTCGGAAAACTATCATGCAATCACTTTCTCTACCAAGACACGAAGGACCCGACCATGAAACTGTTGCATCTCGACTCCAGCATCCTCGCCGCCAACTCGGTATCCCGCCAACTGACCGCCGTGGTCGCCGACACTCTGCGCCAGCGCCACGCCAATGTGGAAACCTCCTACCGCGACCTGGCCAGCCAGCCCATCGCCCATCTGTCCGGCGAAATCATCGGCGCCAATTTCACCGCCGAAGCGGATTGGACCGCCACCCAGCGCAGCGAAGCCGCGCTGAGCAATGAGCTGATCGAAGAATTCCTGGCCGCGGACGTGGTGGTGATCGGCGCGCCGATGTACAACTTCTCGATTCCGTCGCAGCTGAAAGCTTGGGTGGACCGCGTGGCCGCCTCCGGCCGCACTTTCAAGTACACCGAGAACGGCCCGGTGGGCCTAGCCGGCGGCAAGAAGGTGATCGTGGTGTCCTCACGCGGCGGCGTTTACAGTACCGAGCAAGGCCAACTGATGGATTTCCAGGAAGACTACCTGAAGACGGTGATGGGCTTCCTGGGTGTAAACGACGTGGCCTTTGTCCGCGCCGAGGCGGTGAACATGGGCGAAGACAAGCGCGCCACCGCTATCCACGCGGCCAAGGACGCCATCGCCAAGCTGGCGCTGTAATTCTCCTGCCGCAAACGAAGACAGCCGGCCCTTGATGGGCCGGCTGTTTTGCGTCCGGTGCGAGTGGAGAATCTGCTCAATGCCTTTGTCGGGTTATCCCGCGGACGCGTAACCGGTTCTTTAGGGGAGTTTGCAGCTGTCCGATAGCTTGTCCAGGCCCTGCTGCTCATGGCGGAAACTGGCTTTGGGCGGATTGTGGCCGTAGTCGAGGGTAACGACGTAGAGGCTGTCGAAGTCGTTCTTGTCCCATTTGGGCACTTTGTCCGCCGCGCCCTTGTCGCCGTAGTCCTGCAGCAGGTTGACGGCGAGTTCGCGCAACAGTTTGTGTTCCCAAGCGATATAGACGACTTTGCCGTGCTGCAGAGGGTTGACCAGCTGCTGTTGCAAGGCGGCGATGGCTTCCATGTCGAAGTTGCTGTTCACCGGCAGGCCCAGCGAGATGGCGGTGGGTTCGATGGTGGCCAGCGGCCGGATGTAGTTGAAAGTTCCGGCGGGGTCCCGGGTCTGGCTGGCGGTGGAGGGCGCGAAGATTTGGTCGGCCCGGCCGTATTTTTTGGGCAGCAGCTTGGCCAGTTCCAGAGAGCGGTTGAAGCCTTTGCAGTTGAGCTGGCCGTAGCCGCCCTCGGGCTTTTCTCCATGACGCAGCATGACGAGCGTTTGGGTCTGAGGTGCCGGGGCGGCGTGCAGCAGGGGGCTGGCCAGCATGGCCAGCAGCAGGCTGAGACGGGAAAGTTTCATCGCGGGGTCCGTTGGGTCGAAACCCACTCAGTGTCCCGCAGCGGACGGCGGAGGCGCAAGCTGGGACAAGGATCAGGGCTGCAGTTGCAGTTGGGCCACGCTGTCCGCGCTCAGGTATTTGCCGAAGATCTTGCGCAGGGAGCCGTCCTTGACCATTTGCTGCAGTTGGGCCTGCCATTGTTCAGCCTGTTGTTGGCTGAAGGCGTTGTGCGCCAGCATTAGGCCACCGGCGATGCGTTCCGAGCTGGGGAATAGGTCCAGCACCGTCACCTGTCCGGCCAGGGCCGGGGAGTTGAGCCAGCTGTCGTAGCTGAAAGGGTGGGCGAAGGCGGCGGTGACGATGCGTTGGGACAGCATGGCGTAGAGGTCGCGTTCGTCGTTGGCCATCACCACCTTGCCGCGTTTGGCCAGTTGTTCGATGAAGGCGTCCTGTTCTTGGCTGTGGCGGTAGCCGCGGATCACTCCCCATTTCACTGCAGGCTCGGCCAGCAGTTGATCAAGCGTGCGCGAGCCGATCTGCTTGGACAGCAAGATCATGTTCTTGCTGTAGAAGTAGGGGTAGATCCAGGCGTATTTCCGGCGATCCGATGTGGGAACGGTGGAGGTGCCCAGATTCAGTTGGCCGTGTTCCAGCATTTTGAGCACGCGGATGCGAGGGTAGACGTCTTCTTGAGCGATTTTGCAGCCCAGCCGGCGCGCCAGTTCATGCACGAGGTCCACGTCGTAGCCGTGGCCGTTTTCATAGGCGCTGCCAATCAGGTAGTAACCCACTCTCAGGCCGTCAGCCGGACAGGGCGAATCGCCCAGCGCTGTTGTCGAGGCCAGCGCGCCGCCAAGCAGCGCCGCCCAGTGTGCTTTCATGCTGTTCTCCCGTACGTGTTCCGTTTAGCTATAGTCGGATTCGACGAGTCTTGCCGCGTGGGAGAGATTGTTATTCCAGCATGCTGCGCACGCTGTCTTCGCTCAGGTATTTGCGCAGAATGCGTTGCAGGCTGCCGTCCGCGCGCATTTTGTCCAGCTCCGCCCGCCAGCGGCGCATCTGGGGTTCGCTGAAGCTGCGGTGAGACAGCACGAGGCCGTTTTCCAGGCTGCTGTCGCGGAAGGGATCCATGACTTTGACTTGCAGCCGTCCGCGCGGCTGGCCGTTGACCCAGTGGTCGTAAATCTGGGGTTGGGAGAAGGCGGCGGAGATGGCGCCGCTGCGCAGCATGTCCATCAGGTCTTCTTCGTTGGCGGCGCAAATCAGCTTGTCGCGCTTGGCCATCTGCTGCAGGAAATAGTCCTGCAGCGGGCTGTTGCGGTAGCCGATGACGGCGCCCCATTTCAGCTTGGGGTCGTTCAGCCATTGTTCCGGCGTCTTGCCTTGCACCGCCGGGTTGAGCAGGGTCATGTTGCGGTCGCGGGTATAGGGCAGCACCCAGGCGTAGCGCAGCCGCTTTTGCAGCGGGATGGTGGAGGTAGCCAGGTTGAGCTTGCCGTGCTGAACCAGCAGCAGCACGCGCAAGCGCGGGTATTCGCGCTCTTCGCGGATATTGCAGCCTAGCCGGCGCGCCAGTTCGTGGACCAGGTCCACGTCGTAGCCCTTGCCGCCTTCATAGGCGGTGGCCGTTGGGTAGTACCCAATCCTCAGTCCTTCCGCCGGGCAGGCGGGCGCCGGGGAACCGGCCTCCGCCGCGGCGGCGTAAAGGCAGAGGAGGGCGGTCAGGCACTTGATCATGGCGCATCCTTTGCCGAGGGTGGATGAAAACAAGACAGGCTGCCGGAGGGGCAGCCTGTCGGCGGCGCTGTAAACGCGGTTTACAGCTTGATCAGAGTGCTCTTCAGCTCAGTGTATTTTTCCAGCGCGTGCAGCGACTTGTCGCGGCCGTTGCCGGATTGCTTGAAGCCGCCGAAGGGGAAATTCATGTCCCCGCCTTCATCATAGCAATTCACCCACACCGTGCCGGCGCGCAGGCGGCACGCCACTTGGTGCGCGGTGCTGACGTTGGAGGTCCACACCGCGGCCGCGAGGCCGTATTCGGTGTCGTTGGCGATGCGGATGGCGTCTTCCACGTCGTTGAAGGTGATGACGGACAGCACCGGGCCGAAGATTTCTTCGCGGCAGATGGTCAGGTCGGCGCTGGGGCAGTCAAACGCCGTCGGTTCGATGAACAGGCCGGTATCCGTGTGGGCCGGTTTGCCGCCGAACAGCTTCTTGGCGCCTTCGCTGTCGCCCTTGCCGATGTAGGACAGCACCTTGTCGTACTGGATGCGGTCCACGATGGCGCCCATATTGGTGGCCGGGTCCAGCGGGTCTTGCGGATAGTAGCGGGCCGCGGCCGCTTCCAGCTCCTGCAGGAAGCGCGCCTTGATGTCGCGGTGAACCAGCACACGGGAACCGGCGGTGCAGACTTCGCCCATATTGTAGAAGATGCCGCCGGCGGCGGCGCGCGCCGCCTGGGCGATGTCCGGGCAATCCGGCAGAATGATGTTGGGCGATTTGCCGCCCAGTTCCAGCCAGACGCGCTTGAGGTTGGATTGCGCGGCGTAGCCGGCGATCAGCTTGCCCACGCCGGTGGAGCCGGTGAAGGCGACGCAGTCCACATCCATGTGCAGCGCCAGCAGCTTGCCCACGTCGCCTGCGCCGGGCAGCACCTGAAACACGCCGCTGGGGATGCCGGCTTCTTTGGCCAGCGCCGCCAGGCGGATGGCGGTGAGCGGGGATTTTTCCGAAGGCTTGATGATCACTGGGTTGCCGGCGGCCAGCGCCGGACCAAACTTCCAGCTGGCCATCATGATGGGATAGTTCCACGGTACGATGGCGGCCACCACGCCGATGGCTTCGCGGGTGACCAGGCCCACTACCTTGGGGTCAACCGGCGCCACTTCGCCGCCAATCTTGTCGATGGCTTCGGCGAACCATTCCACGCAGTAGGCGCTGCCGGGCAGGTCCACGCTGAGGGTGTCGCTGATGGGCTTGCCCACATCCAGGGTTTCCAGCAGCGCCAGCTCATCGCCATGCTCGTGGATCAGCGCGGCGAAGCGCTTGAGGATGCGGCCGCGCTCGCGCGGCGGCAGGCCGGACCAGGCGCCGGAGTCGAAGGCTTGGCGGGCGGCGCGCACCGCGCGCTCCACGTCGGCTTCGCCGCACCAGGCCACGTCGGCCAGCTTCTCGCCGTTGGCGGGGTTGTTGCAGGCAAAGCTTTTGCCGTCTTGCGCCGCGCAGTACTCGCCGGCGATGAAGGCGCGCCCTTCGATCTTCAGTTGAGCGGCGAATTGCTTCCATTCGGCATGCGTTCTAGCCATTTACTCTCTCCTTTGATTGATCCTGCGCCGTTCGTTGGCGGCGCCGGTATCGCTTGACGCGGGTTTGACTGCGTTGTCGTCTGTCGTGGGCTTGGAGCCGGCGCGGCGGGCAAAGCTCCCCGGCCTGGCCTTATGGCCTGCTGGTCGCCGGATGCGGTCTTGCCGGCGCTTCTTGTTCTCAATGATGCTCAGAATGTGGGCGGCGAACTGGCGCTGACCACTTCGCAGGTTTCAGCCCCGGTATTGCGAAAGCGATGCGGCAGCCGGCTGTCGAAGTAATACGCGTCGCCCGGTCCCAGGATGCGGCTCTCGTTGTTCACGGTCACTTCTATACTGCCTTTGATGATGACGCCGCCCTCTTGGCCTTCGTGCGTCAACATGTCCGGCCCGGTGTCTGCGCCGGTTTCGTAGACTTCGCGCAGGATGGCGATGTCGCGCTTGTCGTGGGCGGTGCCCACCAGCAGCAGCTGGATCTGTTCATTGCCCAGATTGGGTAATTCGTGGGCTTGGTAGAACACTCGGGCTTGTTCCGGGTCGGAATCGAAGGTGAAAAAATCCGCCAGCGTCATCGGCAGGCCTTCCAGCACTTTTTTCAGCGAGCTGATCGAAGGGCTGACCCGATTTTGCTCTATCAGCGAAATGGTGCCGTTGGTGACTCCGGCTCGTTTGGCCAGCTCCCGCTGAGACAGCCCGAAACGATCCCTGACCATGCGTAATCTCGCGCCAACGTCCATGGATTCCTGCTCCGTCAGTATGTTAATAATTTTAGACGCTTTATGATAATTATTTTGTACGGACTCTGCACTACTTGCTGCGACGCAAAATCGAATATCTTTGCATCGTTGGGGGTTTATAGTCAGAATCAGAAACAAGGGGCAAGCGTGTTGTGAATTTTCTTAAACGCTTGCGCGGCACTTCCGCAACAAATCTAAGTGAGGAGAGCGACATGCTGATCGGTGTTCCCAAGGAGATCAAGAACCACGAGTATCGTGTTGGCCTAACCCCGTCTGGAGTCCGGGAGTTAGTCGCCAACGGTCACAAGGTTTTGGTCCAGACCCAGGCCGGCCTTGCCATCGGATTCACCGATGAACAGTATATCCAGGCCGGCGCTTCCATTGCTTCCAGCGCCGAAGAAACCTTCGAACGCAGCGACATGATCGTCAAGGTGAAAGAGCCGCAGCCGGTGGAGTGCCGGATGCTGCGCCGGGATCAGATCCTGTTCACCTATCTGCATTTGGCGCCGGATCCGGAACAGACCAAATTATTGCTGGAATCGGATGCTATTGCCATTGCTTACGAAACCGTCACCGACGAACGCGGCGGCCTGCCGCTGCTGGCGCCGATGTCGGAAGTGGCCGGCCGCATGGCGATACAGGCTGGCGCTCACGCGCTGGAAAAAGCCCAGGGCGGCCGCGGCGTGCTGTTGGGCGGCGTGCCGGGCGTAGCCCCGGCGCGAGTGGTGGTAATAGGCGGCGGCGTGGTGGGTTTGAACGCCGCGCGCATGGCCATGGGCGCCGGCGCCGAGGTCACCATACTGGATAAATCGCTGCCGCGCTTGAAAGAAATCGACATGGTGTTCGGCGGCCGCATCAAGACGCTGGTGTCCAACTCCGCCAATATCGAAGACTGTCTGCGCGAGGCCGACCTGGTGATCGGCGCGGTGCTGATTCCGGGCGCGGCGGCGCCCAAGCTGGTGACGCGGCCGATGCTGAAGATCATGAAGCCCGGCGCGGTGCTGGTGGACGTGGCCATAGACCAGGGCGGTTGCTTTGAAACCAGCCGGCCCACCACGCACCAAGACCCCATTTATGTGGTGGACGGCATCGTCCATTACTGTGTAGCCAATATGCCCGGCGGCGTGGCGCGCACCTCCACTCAGGCGCTGACCAACGCCACGCTGCCGTACACGCTGGAACTGGCTAACAAGGGCTGGCGCCAAGCTTTGTTGGACAACGCTCATCTGCGCAACGGCCTCAACGTCTGTCGCGGCCGGCTCACTTACCAGGCGGTGGCTCAGGCGCTGGGTCACCCGTTCATCGACCCGATAGAAGCCATCAAGGCGGCTTCCTAACCCGTATCAAGGATTCGAAATGTTGCAAGCTATCATCGGTATACCCTGTGACATCAAGATGGTAGGCCCGTTGCCGTTCCACGCCGCAGGCGAAAAATACATCGCCGCTGCGGCCGGCGGCGCCGGCGGCGTGCCCGTGTTGCTGCCGGCGCTGGGCGACAAGACCGCGCTGAAGGACGTGCTGGAGCTGGTGGACGGCGTGCTGCTGCCAGGCTCGCTGTCCAATGTCGAACCGCACCGTTACGGCGGCGCGCCCAGCCGGCCCGGCACCATGCACGACCCGATGCGCGACGCCACCACCTTGCCATTGATCCAGCAGGTGCTGGAGCAAGGCATCCCTCTGCTGGGCATCTGCCGCGGCTTTCAGGAAATCAATGTGGCGATGGGCGGGGAACTGTACCAGCACGTGCAGGAAGAAGAGGGCAAGCGGGATCACCGCGAGCCGGACACGCCGGACGTGGATGCGATGTACGCCTTGTCCCACTCGGTGCGTTTCGCCGATGACGGCCTGCTGCGGCAATGGACCGGGCAGGACTCCGCCATGGTCAATTCCCTGCACCAGCAGGGCATCAAGCGGCTGTCCGATCGCTTGATCTGCGAGGCGGTGGCCGACGACGGTCTGGTGGAGGCCTACCGCGTGCGCGACGCCAAGGGCTTCGCCTTCGCCGTGCAATGGCATCCGGAATGGAAGTACTGGGACAACCCGCTGTCCATGGCCATCTTCAAAGCATTTGGCGACGCCTGCCGCCAACGCCGCAACCAGCGGCAACGCGGGCCGCAATTAACCGAGACCTTGTGTCACCACTCGGAATAACACACACAGAGGAAGAACATCATGACCCATCAGATCAATGAATGGCTGCGAGAGCACCGAATCACTGAAGTCGAGTGTATCGTCCCCGACATGACCGGCGTGGCGCGCGGCAAGATCGTGCCCAAGGACAAATTCGTGTCCGACCCGGAAATGCGCCTGCCCGAAGTCGTGCTGATCCAGACCGTGACCGGGGACTACCCCGACGACAGCATGCTGGACCTGACCGACCCGGACATGGTGCTGGCCCCGGACCCGAACACCCTGCGCTTTGTGCCCTGGGCCGTCGATCCCACCGCGCAATTGATCTATGACTGTCAGCGCGCCGACGGCAGCCCGGTGGACGTGGCGCCGCGCAATGTGCTCAAACGCGTGATCGGCCTGTTTGACGAGATGGGTCTGGAGCCGGTGCTGGCCCCGGAAATGGAGTTCTACCTGCTGTCCCCCAACCCGGACCCGGATATCCCGCTGGCCGCGCCGGTGGGGCGAACCGGCCGCGCCGAGTTCGGCCGCCGTTCTTATTCCATTGATGCGGTCAATGAGTTCGACCCGTTGTTCGAGGACATCTACGATTACTGCCACGCGCAGAATCTGGAAGTGGACACCCTGATTCACGAAGTGGGCACCGCGCAGATGGAAATCAACTTCCTGCACGGCAACCCGCTGGAACTGGCGGACCAGGTATTCCTGTTCAAGCGCACCGTGCGCGAGGCGGCGTTCCGCCACAATATGTACGCCACTTTCATGGCCAAGCCGATGGAAAACGAGCCGGGCTCGGCCATGCACATGCATCAGAGCCTGGTGGACAAGAACACCGGCCGCAATGTGTTCACCAATGAAGATGGCAGCCCGTCCGATCTGTTCTTCCACTACATCGCCGGCCTGCAGAAATACGTGCCCCAGTCCATGCCGTTGTTTGCGCCGTACGTGAACTCATTCCGCCGTTTGTCGCGCTATACCGCGGCGCCGACCAACGTCGAATGGGGTTACGACAACCGTACCGTGGGGCTGCGCGTGCCGCATTCCTCGCCGGCGGCGCGCCGCATTGAAAACCGCGTGCCCGGCGTGGACGTCAACCCTTATATCGCCATGGCCGCGACGCTGGCCTGCGGCTACCTGGGCATCATCAACAAGCTGCAACCCAGCGAGCCGCGCCAGACGGACGCGTATGAGCTGCCTTACCAGTTCCCCAACTCCTCGGAGGAGTCCCTGGAGCAACTGGCTTCCTGCAAGGAAATGGCCGAGGTGCTGGGCGAACGCTTCGTCAGCATGTACGTGGGGATGAAGGAGAAGGAGTTCTCCGAATACTTCCGCGTGATCAGCCCGTGGGAGCGCAAATTCCTGCTGCTGCACGTGTGATTTAGCTATGACATTGGGCTGATTTGTCCGTTAGAATCAGCCCGGACAGCCAGGATAAGCACTGAAAATACGCCAATGGCGAAGGAGGGGCGGCAGAGAACATCTACGCCCCGTTGGAGAATACTGGAAGGAAGTCCTATGCAGAATCAACAACGCACGACCGAACAATGGCGCCAACTGGATGCCGCGCATCATCTGCATCCGTTTACCGATACCCAATCGTTGAACCAGCAGGGCGCGCGGGTGATGACTCGCAGCGAGGGGATTTACCTGTGGGATTCCGAGGGAAATAAGATCATCGACGGCATGGCCGGCTTGTGGTGCGTCAATATCGGCTATGGCCGCAAGGAACTGTCCGACGTGGCCAAGAGCCAGATGGACGAACTGCCCTTCTACAACACCTTTTTCAAGACCACCCACCCGGCGGTGGTGGAGCTGTCCCACCTGCTGGCGCAAGTGACGCCGGCCGGCTACGAGCATGTGTTCTACACTAACTCCGGCTCCGAGGCGGTGGATACCATGATACGCATGGTGCGTCATTACTGGGATGTGCAGGGCAAGAAGGACAAGAAAACCCTGATTGGCCGCTGGAACGGTTATCACGGCTCCACCATCGGCGGTTCCAGCCTGGGCGGCATGAAGTATATGCACGAGCAGGGCGACCTGCCGATTCCAGGCATGGCCCACGTTGAGCAGCCATGGTGGTACAAATACGGCAAAGATCTGAGCCCGGACGAGTTCGGCGTGGTGGCCGCGCGCTGGGTGGAAGAGAAGATTCTGGAAGTCGGCCCGGAAAAAGTGGCCGCCTTCGTGGGCGAACCCATCCAGGGCGCCGGCGGCGTGATCATTCCGCCGGCCACTTACTGGCCGGAAGTGGAGCGCATCTGCCGCAAATACGATGTGCTGCTGGTGGCCGACGAAGTGATCTGCGGCTTTGGCCGCACCGGCGAATGGTTTGGTTTCGAGCACTTCGGCTTCCGCCCGGACATTTTCACCACCGCCAAGGGCTTGTCTTCCGGTTATCTGCCCATCGGCGCGGTTTTCGTGGGCGAACGCGTGGCCCAGGGTTTGATTGCCGGCGGCGATTTCAACCACGGCTTCACCTACTCCGGCCACCCGGTGGCCAGCGCCGTGGCGCGCGTCAATATCGAACTCCTGCGCGACGAAGGCATCATCGACCGCGTCAAGAACGAAACCGGTCCTTATATGCAGAAGCGCTGGCGCGAGACCTTTAGCCAGTTCGAACACGTGGACGATGTGCGCGGTGTCGGCCTGATCCAGGCGTTCACCCTGGTCAAGGACAAGAGCAAGCGCGAGCTGTTCCCTGAGTTTGGCGACGTCGGTCTGATGTGCCGCGACATCTTCTTCAGCAACAACCTGATCATGCGAGCCTGCGGCGACCACATCGTCTCCGCGCCGCCGCTGGTGATCAGCAAGGCTGAAATCGATGAAATGCTGGGCGTGGCCGCGCGTTGCATGGAGACATTCGAACGCAAATTGAAGGACAGCGGCCTGGTCTGAGCCGGGTTCGCGCATTGGCCGGCATCAAGCCGGGGCGGCCAGCCCCGGCTTTTTTCTTATAACCTGTTTACGATCTGCTGCGCTGCGGCGATACGGCGTTGGAAAAGACCTCAGAATGCTCATGTACCGTATGTACATTCCGCTTCTTCGGTCGTTTCCGCCTTGTCTCTCTCTTGCTCGCGAGACTTTGAACAGGCTTTTACGCGGCGCTTGGCGGCCCGTCGGCTTAGAGTTTTTTTACGACTGTGACCCATCCCTTAATCTGACGCCGCCCTCGGGCGTGAAGCTTGCGTCCAGCATTAGTTCGCCGTGCTGTTTCAAGCGGCAACGCAGGCGGTAGCGCAACACCATTTGCTCGTGATCGTCTTGGAAAGCGACTTCCACCGCGTCCAGCCTAGGTTCGTAGCGCAGCAAGGTCTGCTCGATGCTGCGCATCAACTGGTGAGCGCTGGCGGGCAAATGGCGATAAACGTGGCCCAGATCCGGCAGGCCGTAGTCCGGTAAATGTTTGAGCGATCCCGCGCGCGCGTTCAGGATGCGCCGGATGCTGTCGATCACGCTGTGAGAGAACTGCTGTTCCGGCGCCAAAGCGTCCAGCTCTTGTCCGTCGGAAAATTGCCCTGTCAGCATTTCATATAATGCGGGTCCCATATTCATCCCTCCGTCTGACGGCGCTCCAGCGCATAGCCGCGCAGCTCCAATTGCAGGGGCTTGTCATTGTCGAGTTCCTTCTTATCCAAGAGCAGCCGCCATTGCCGTTCCGCATCCACTTGGCGGAACAGCGCGACCACGCCGACATAGGTCGCGTCCTGATGGTAAGGCTCGCGCAGGCTGACCGCCGCGCCGGGCCGCAACAGCGTTTGGCGGATGGCCAGCAGGTCGTCGGCTAACGCGGATTGATCCTGTTCCAGCAGCGTTGAGTAGGGGGCGGCGAGAAAGGCGGCCTTGTCCTTCAACTGGTACACCCTCACCACTACCGCCAACGGTCGTTGTCCGGCTTCGGCGTTCAGTTCCTCGCTAGCGATCAAATCCAGATTCAGGCGGTCTATACGGGTCAGGAATATCTTTTGAGCGGCGCTGACGGTAACGTTCTTGGTGCTTTGCCACAGGCCGCAGCCGCTCAGCGGCAGGGTCAGGGCAAGCAAGAGCAGTCCGGCGCGCAGGGAGGGAAAGAGGTGTTTCATCCGGGTTCTCCTGGCTGCCGGGCGCAGGCGTCCGGCAGTGGTTGATAATGGCCGATGCGCAAGCGGCGCCAGCGTTCGCCCGCTGCCCCGGCCAAGGTTGAGCCCAGGCCCAGCCTGGGCTGGGCGCTGGGGTCGAGGCGGCTGGCCGGCAACCAGCTGGCGGGCAATTCAAGCCAGATTTCAGCTTCCAGCCGCCATCCCAGGTAAACCCGGGTCAGCGCCAGCACGTCCTGATGCAAGAGCCCGCCGGGTAGCAAGGAGGGTACGCAGTCTGCGTGACTTGGGCGCACGGTGACGGCGATCGCGTGATTGGCGGCGCGCAATCGGCGGCCCAGAACGAATTCACCTGCGCGCAGCGGTGGCCGTCCGGAGAGGGGGGCGGGTTCGTCCAGCGCCGCCCAGCGGGGTAGGAACTCCCGCACCCGGACACCGGCTCCGGGCAGCGCATGGCGGATGACGCTGGCCAGGCCGGAGGCGGGGCGGGTGCGCTGGCCCAGTAGGGCCAGCAATCCCAGCAGGCGGCCGGCGGGCAGTTGACGCTGTTCCGCCGCCTCGCCCAAACCCATGCCTATCAGGCCCAGCAAGGCCTTGGATAAGGGGTCGCGCCCGCCGGCCTTGAAGGTTTGCGGATAACGGTATTTGCCCCAGGCGCGATAGAGCAGGGCGGTGAGGCGATGGCTGAACAAGTCCAGCATCGCCGCAAGCGGTTCGTGGCCCTCGCGGCGGACGGCGATATCGTCCAGAAAGTAATAGGGCAGCACGGCGTCGACTCCGTAAAGCCCCATAAAGGTGGTGCGCAGCACCGGTGGGCAGCCGGTGTCGGGATCAGCCGGCTCCGCGCGGACGATTTCCCCGGCGGGAAAGCCCAGCGACGGAGAGGGCAGCAGTCGTATCGGGTCGCTGGCCGGACTATCCGCCGCGCCCAAGCGCATGTCGCCGGGCAGCCGCTCCAGAACACGGCAGAATTGGAAAAAGTTATAGGCGGGAGCAGATTGCAGCCAAGTGTAAAAGTCGGTTTCCGTCATAGCGGAGGCGCCTCCGTTTTACTGTCCGGCCAACGGACCCGCTCGTTTTCGGGCAGGATGCGTAGTTCGAAACGGGTGAATAGGTTCATGTCGGCGTAGGCGGCGAAGAAGCGATGCATCAAATCCCCAAACAGATGGATATCGCCCGGGCCGGCGAAGCCGCTTCGGTCCACCGTCAGTTCGATGCGTACCCCGCGCTCCATGCAACCTTGCTTGACCCTGCTAACCAGCTGGTGTCTCACCTCCAGCAATCCGTTCAGCCGCTGGCGGTTCAATTCGTCTTCGGTCCAGTCGTACAGCGCCAGCGTCCCGCGCAGCACTTCTACGTTCAGCAGCGATAGAAAGTTGGGCGCAAGGTGAGAAAGTACTCGCCATTGATAGCGGTCTTCCGCCGGCGGGTAGCAGGGAAGGGTGGGCGCGGTCAGGTTGGCGATCTGGGTCAGCGGCGGGGCCGCGGAGCGCTCCAGGATCTGCGCTTCGCGCAGCGCTTTGCGCGGCAGCATGCCGTTGGTGCCCGTGACGCGCAGCGACAGAATCTCCTCCCGCATCGCCGCCGACGGCGAATCCCAAAGATGGCCTCCCAGAGCCAGCCAGGTTTCCGGCCTGCCGGCCGCGCCAAGCCGGGTCCGTGCATGGTAAAAGCGTTCCGGCGCCTCATCGCGCAGCATGCCTCCCCTGTGCTGGAAGCTGGTGAACGGCAGGTAAGCGTGACGGCCGCCGTTCTCGGTATCCATGGAAACGACTTCGTCCACGGACCAGGCCTCGATCTCGGGGCCCTGGCTCGCCAATGGCACCACCCGGTATTCATGATTCAGATGATTCACATGCAGCGGCTCGGCTTCCATTGGGAACAGATTGATCGCCGGCACGCAGTGCAAGCGTAGGTTGTCTGCGTTGAACGGCATGTCCGCCGGATAGCGTTGCGTCAAGGTCAGCTCCAGCGTAAAGCCGGTGGAGTCTCCGGGGAGCAGTGCCGCGTCCAGGCCGGCTAGATCTAGAAACTGGAACTTTTCGCGGAAGCAAAAGTACTCCAGCAGCAACTGATAGCCGCCAAAGGCGTTGTCGGCCTTGGGCCATAGCCGATCCGCCTCGTTAAAGCCCACTGGCTCGAAGCGCAGGGTCGGCATCTCGTGGACCGGGTAGCCTGCCCGGCCCAAAGGCCGCAGGCGCGCGCGGCCCAACTGTCGGGTCAGCGCATGACGCAGCGCGAAGGCGATGGGCGGATCGGCGTCCAGGAACAGGCGCAGACGGGATAGGTCCAGGGCCTCGCGCTTGGCCGTCGCTCCCAGATCAAAGCGCAGCTCCAGCACCGATCTTCCTTCGCCGTCCAACCGCGTGCCGGCCTGGCACAGCAGCAAGGGCCGAATCATCGCCGCTTGGGTGGTGCGGTAGGCGCAGCGCACCGCATTCGCGCCCACCGGCGAGGTGAGGACGCTCAGGCCGGCTTCCACCGGCTTGGCTTGTTGCAGCGCATGGGCGTCGGCGCGCAACTCCAGCACGGTAAGCGAAGGCACCATGCGCAGATAATGCGGCCACAGCATATTGACCAGGCCTTCGGTCAGCTCCGGGAAATCATCGTCCAGTTTTTGGCGGATGCGGCCGGTCAGGAAGGCGAAACCTTCGAACAGACGCTCCACGTAAGGGTCGCGCTTGCCCAACCGGTCGATATTCAGCAAGGCGGCGCGGTCGGGGTGGGCGCGGGCGAACTCCTTGCCGGCTTCGCGCAGGTAGCGCATTTCCGCTTCGTAATAGCGCAGAGTCAGATCATCCATGGGCGGCTTTCATCGACATGTGGAAAAAGCGCCGCTTGCGGCGCGGGCGAATTCACGAGAAGGCGCCGGCCAGCGCCCGGGCTGGGTCCAGCGCGGCCAGGCGCGCATTGAGCTGCTCCAGTTGCTGGGCCAGGCCGGAACGGTCTGCGTCCTTGCGTTGCATGCGCTGGCGCAACAGCCGCGCCAGTTGCGCCAGCAGTTCGAAGGCCAGTTGCGGCTCCCAGATGTCCAACTGATGGCCATCTGCTTGGCGCAGCAAGGCCTCCAGCAAGTGAATGGCCATTTCGGCGCGGCCGTGACGTTCCGCCAGCCGGGCCAGCAGCAGTTGCCGCAGGCAGAACTCACGGCCGCCAGCGATGGCCGGCAAGG
Source organism: Chromobacterium haemolyticum (assembly GCF_009936155.1). Lineage (NCBI taxonomy): Bacteria > Pseudomonadati > Pseudomonadota > Betaproteobacteria > Neisseriales > Chromobacteriaceae > Chromobacterium > Chromobacterium haemolyticum. The sequence continues at coordinate 1,835,019 of NZ_AP019312.1, forward strand.
CCTGCACCCAGGCAAAGGCCGCCGGCAAACCCTGCTGCGCGGCGATGGCGTGGGCCTGAGTTTCCGTTTCCGGCCAGTCTCCGCGTTCGTCGGCCGCCGGCGCTGCGAGAACGGAGGTTTCCGGCCGCCGCCATTGAGCCAGCCATTCCAATGTGGCGTCTTCCGCAAACGGACTACCGTCGCTGAAGCTCAGTTTTTCCACCCCGGGCAGCCGCTGGCACAGCCGTTGAACATCGTCGCGGATCAACTCCGCCAACGGGGCACCCATCTCTCCGTCATGTTGTCTCGCCAGCCAGGCGTAACGCTGCAGATCCAGCCACCAGTGGTTGGCCCCTTCCGCGAACGCGCTTTCCACCCGCTCGCTCAAGTCCCGCCATTGCTGCTGCAACAGCAGGCGCTTTAGCTGTTGACGCAGCTCTGCGCGCGGCGGCGGCAATCGGCTGCGGCCATCGGCGTCGCCGGGCGGCGGGCTGCTCAGCGCCTCCCAGCGCACGGCGCGCAGCAGGCGAAGAGCGGCGGCCTGGCCTTCCGGCTGTTGGCGCAGAAACACAGCCATCCGTCGCGCCTGTTCCAGCAGTTCGCGCCAGGAGCCCACCTCATCGGCGCCCGCCGGCGGCGTAGCCGCGCCGACCGCCGCGGGAACGGGCATGCCCATGGCTGCATGGCCGGCGTCGGCGGCTTGCAGCCGGGGCTGTAGACAGCGGCCCAGTGTTTCTAGCCGCTGCGGCGGCGCCTCGCTGTCCGCGGAGAGTCGTTGCACCAGCAGTAAGGCGGCAGCGGCCCGCCGCCAAGCTGCGTCGTCGTCATCGGCCAGCACGGAGAGTTGGTTGGTAAAGCGTTCGCTGGCCAGCCATTCCAACGCATTGCGTCGCCGCGCCGGCTGCCGTGGCCAGACTGTGTCCGGGTAGCGTTCCAGCAAGGCGGCGCTCAGTTCCAGGCCGTCCGCCAGGCCGGCCACGCCGTCCTGGCGTAGCCGGGTGAAGGCGTAATAGGCCGCCACGCGCAAATCCTTACCGCGGGTTTTCAGCAAGGTTTCCGCATGCGCCAAGGCCAGTTGCGCGTTCATGCCGGAAAGGCGGGTCGCTTCCTCTTTCAAGGCTAGAAACTCATCGTCGTGGGACAGATCTTCGCCGCAGGGCGAGGCATCGGAAATCGGCTTTAGCCAGGCCGACCAACGCGGCAGCCGCTGGCGAGCCTCTTCTTCCGGCGCCGTATCCCGGCCCAGCAAGGCGCGCAGCCAGCTCATGGGCGTTTGCCGGACGAGGCCGGGCTTGCGGTCGGCGTTGGCGGCCGCAAGCCCATTCTGTGCGCTTGAAGATTGATGGCGAGGGAACCGCGCCCCGGCAGCATGGACCGGCAAGCCTCGCCCCGTTGCGGATATTCTCGTTGGAGAATGCTTAGCTCCTCCACGCTCCAGCGACGCGGCGACGCCAGGTCCTGAGCCTTGGCCGGCGGGTGAATGGCGGCGGGGTTGTGCGTGGGCGGCCGGCTTTGGCCGGTCGCGCCTATCCGCGAGTCTTCCTGGCGCGGCGCTTGAAGCTCGCGCACGTTCCATTCCTCGGATGGTTTAGGCGTCGGCAAGGGCTTGGGCGTCATGATTCGCTCCTTTTCAAGGTTGGGGGCGCCGGGCCTGTTTGGCCGCGGCCGGCGGTTTGCCCGGCTCCACGATAAAAATCCGCGTGGGCAACTGGAACTGCACCAGTTGCAGCAAGGCCAGCGGGCCGGCGCCGGTCTCGCTGCGCAACTGGTAGCGCGCCTGATGGCCGTCCGGCAGCGCCCAGCTCAGCTGCCAACTGGAACGGTCGAGCTGTTCGCGCTTGGCCTGCTCCAGCAGGCGCAGCCAGCCCCAGCGGCCGGGGTGGTCCTGAGTCTGGCGCAGTCCGGCGTCCACGCTTTGCCATTGCAGGCTGGCCCCGGCTTTCAGCGGATCGCCGGGCCAGCTCATTGCTTGCCAGCTTTCCACTTGGTTGAAGTAGCGCAGGTTGTGCTGGTCCAGTTGCAGCAGGGTTTCCGCCAGGCCGACGCTGGCGATGGGCTTCAGTTCGAAGCGGATGCCGGCGTCGCCCTGGGCGTAGAGCAGGCTGGACAGCCGCGACAGGCGGTTCAGTTCGTTGAGGAAGTTCAGGTCGAAGCGCAGCGCCTGCGCCGCCGCCGGGTCCGGCGACCATTGATCGCCCTGTTGTTCCAGCACCCCGCCCAGTTGCTGGCGCACGAACTGTTGCACCAGGCCGTCGCTGGGGTGCAGGAAGCGGCCCAGTTCCGGCAGCGAGGCGTCGACGTCGGCATGATGAAAGGGGTAGCGGCCGGCGAAGCTGGATTGCCACGGCCGGATGATGCTCTGGTCCCACAACTGGTTGAGGCTGGCCGCCGCCGGTTGCAGCAGGGTGTGCCAGGACTGATTCAAGGGTTGCAGGAACAGGTGCAGGCCAACCCCCTGCCAGTCTTCGCCCAGGCTGGCGGCCAGCTGGGCTGCGTAGTCGCGGCTTTCGGCCAGTTCGCCGCCCTTGCCCTGGAACACCGCCTGCGCCAGCGCGCGGGCGGCGGCGTCCGGGTCCGGCGCGGCGGCCACCTGTTGCAGCTTGAGCCGGGTGGCCGCCACCCGCTCCAGATAGCGTTGCAGGCTGAGATTGGAGCCGTCCTGGCGTTCTTCCAGCAGCCGCAGCAGCGGGCCGAAGCTTTGCGCCAGCGGCGCGGTTTCTGTGGCGGCGATGACCGGCGCGCTGGCGTCGTTCTTGCCCAGCAGCGCCTGGGCCTTGTCCATCAGATTGGCGCCGATGCTGTCGGCGCGTTCTCCGGCGCGGGCGTTGTCGCGCACCAGCGCCATCAAGGCGCGCAGCGGCGAGCGCTGCGGATCGGCGTAGACCTGCAATTGCTGGGCGTTGGCGGCCAGCTTGGCCTCCGTCTGCCAGGAGACGGCGTTGAGGAATTGCTGCCAGGCGCGGGCGTAGTCGGCGAAGTAGCGCTGGCTCAGCGCGGCCTCCAGCGCCTTGCCGGCGCTGGGCTGGCCTGTCTGCTCGGCATTGAGCACCCAGTCGCCGGTGCTGCCCTGGCGGCGGTGGGCGTCGGTGAAGGCGGCGCGCAGATGCTCGTCCCAGGCCTTGCGGGTGAACACGGCGGACAGGCTGGCCTCGCTGCGCCACAGGCCGCGCAAGTCCTGGCCCGGCAGCAGGGCGGCCAGCGTTTGCGGCGGATACTTGGCCTGGGCTTCCGCCAGGATCTGCTGGTAGCGGGCGTCGTCGGCCTGCTGGCGGCCCAGCTGGCCGATCAGAGTCTGGCGGCTGGCCTGGGCCAAAGCCGGATCGGCGGCCATGCGCCAGCCGGGCTGGCCGGCCAGCCGTTCGGCGTAGAACTGCGCCATGGCGCGGCGCAGCGCCGGGGAGAAGCCGCCATCATCCTGGGCCGTCAGTTGGGCGGCGAGGAAGGCCGGTTCGGCGCGCGCCGGCTGGTCCAGCGTCAGATAGGCTTTCAGCGCCTGATAGGCCTGTTCGGTACGGGCCGGGTCGGTGCTCAACTCGGTGCTGGGGGTCTGGTTCAGCGCCTGCAATTGCCGCGCCCAGTGGCCGCGCGCGGGGGCAATCATCGCCTGGCCGATGGCGCGGGCGTAGTGCGGGCGCAGCCGTTCCAGCAAGGCGGCGTCGCGGTTCAGGCCGAAGCGGGCGGACCATGGCGCGCCGTGCCGCTGGCGGGCCTCCAGCTTCTCCAGCAGCCGTTGCAGCTGGAGCGCGCTGTTCAGGGTGGCGGTTTTAGGCTGGGCGTCGATGGCGGCCTGGGCCTCGGCGATCAGGCCGTGGTTCTGATAGGCGGACGCCAACATGCCGGCCAGCCAGAACAGGCACAGCGCGGCAATGCCGGCGGCCAGCCGGCGCTGGGCCGGGCTGCCGCGACGGCGCGGCGCGAAGGCGGAGCCCTGGCTGATCGCGCCGCTCCACAGCCGGACATCGGCGGGCCAGCTGGCCAAGGCCAGCGCCTTGACGGCGGAGGGCGCGGTCAGGCCGCCGCGCCAGCGCTGCCAGGCTTCGGCCAGTGTGTGGGCCTCGCGCTCCAGCCATTGCGAACAGCGCAGCAAAAAGGGCTGCGCCATGCTGTCTTGGCGGGTGGGAATCCCACGCAGCGGCAGCCGCATGGCCCAACTTCTGGCCTGATCGGCCCAGCCGTCGGCGTTGGCGGGCAGCGCCGGCAAGGGCCTGCCGGCGATGCCGGGGCCGGCGTTGTCGGGCGCGCGCTGGCATAGGGTGATGGGCAGGGTCCAGCCGCTGGCGATGGTCAATTGCTCGGCGCGTTCCGCCAGCGCGGCGGCGTCGGCGGCTTGGGGCAGCAGGGCGATGACGGCGTCGGCCGGCGCTTGCCAGCGCCCGCGCAGCCGGCGCCAGCCGCCCGGGGGCGGGGCGGCGGAAGCGTCGATCAGCACCATGCCGTCGGTTTCCAGCCAGGGCTGTTTGGCCAGCGCCGGCACCGCCTGGCGGACGGCCTCGGGCGCGCCGCAGAGCAGCAGCCAGTGCGGCCGCTGCTGGGCTGGTCTTTGTTGCCAGCGTTGGACGATCAACTGAAACGCCGCGCCCCAGCTTTCGGCCGGGGCGTCGTCGGATGGACCTGCGGTTTGGCGCGTGTATTGGCGCGGCAGCCAGCGGCGCTGGGTCAGCCAGCTGGACAGGTCGCCAAAGGCGTTGCCTAGCGCCAATAGCAGCACGCAGCAGAGTGCGATGCCGCAGATCGCCCAGGGTAGTTGGCCGTTGGCCGACAAGCCCAGGCGTTCATCCAGCAGCAGGGCCAGGATGATGAGCAAGGCCGCGATGAGCAACACCACGGCCCAACTCCAACGCAGGCGCAGCTTGCCGAGCAGACGATTGGGCCGAGGCAGGGACGTCGGCGGTAGTTTAATTTTGGGCGGCATGTCCGCTCTCCTGGTAGACGAGGCCCAGCATGGCGTGCTCGCCGTGCCGGGTCAGAAAGGCTTGCGGGGTGTCGGGACCGGCGGCTTGCCAGGCCAACAGCAGCGCCAGCCACTCCGCCGCTACGCCGGCATGGCCGATCTGGCGGTCTATCGACACGACGGCGGCGCGGGGCTGCTGCTGGCTCAGCGCGACGGCCCAGCCGGCATCGTCGTTCTGGCTGGTGGCCGACCAGATCGCGTCCAGTTGCTCCGGCTCGCAGACGCCAAACAGTTGCGCCTCGGCCAGCACCGCGTCGGTATCGCGGTCCTGGCTGCTCACCGGCCGGTGCAGCCGGTGCACGTTCTCGCCCTGGGGCCAGGCCAGCAATAGAGCGCATACCGCCTCGGCGCTGTCAGCCGGCGGGCGTTCGTAAAACTGCGCGGCGACAATCAGCCGCGCGCATTGGCAGTGTTTGAGGGCGCTTTGATCCAGCCAGCTATCCAGCCGCGCCATGCCGTTGGCGACGACGAGGGTTTCCGATGCCGGGCCCGGCTGAAGCTCGCGCCATGCCCATTGCCGCCGCCAAAGCGCCATGACATCAACGGCCACGCCGTCGGTGTCGATCTGTAATTCGACATGCAAGGGCCATTGAGGCGGCAGCGTGCGCAGCGCGGGCAGCAGTGGCGTCAAGGCTTTGTTCAGTGCGGATTTGACCCGCTTCACCATGCGTTCCTCGGGCGAGGCTTGCCAGTCCAGAGCGTCTTTGTCGGGGAGGTGGGTATGCCGGATCACCTCGTCACGGTGGCCGTGTACCGGGATGGAGGCCAGTAAGGGCTGGGGCGCTTGGACACTGGCCAGGGTCTGCGCCAGATCGCCGGCCGCGCTCCAGGCGACGCCGTGCAGCAGCGACAGCGGCTGCTGGCCAAACTGGATATTGTTCTGCTCCACCTCCTGGCGCGCCTGTTCCTCCAGATAGAGCTGGTTGCGCCAGCTTTCGAGGTCGCGCATGCGTAGCGTGAACAGCAACAGGTAGATGACGAAGGGCAGGCCCAGCAAACAGGTCCAGAAACGCCAGCCGCTGGCCTGATCCGCCGGCCACAGGTAGAGGGTCAGTCCCGCGCCGCTGCCCATCACCAGCAGCAGGATCAACAGCCAGACCCATAGGCGCGGTGGCTCGCCCAGCTCGTAATCGGGAGCGCGCAGGCTTTCGAGATCAACCGGCATGACGCCTCCTTAGCGGCGTCGCCGCGACGATGCAGACCATGATCAGGTGGTGAGCCAGGCGTTCGAGGCGGCTGTGGTCAATCATCGTCTTGGTCCTGTGGCCGGGGTGGCTCCCATTCGCCGCCGCGTTGGCCTATGGTTCGGTCGAGCGTTTGCGCCCACTCCACCTTGCGGCCGTTCTCGATGTCGTAGCCGTTACGCCGTTCCAATTCGCCTTTGTCGTTGTAGAAAGTCCATTTCTCGCCAGTGACAACATAGGTGGTGAGGGTGGCGCGATAGACCTGGCTATCGGCCACCCACACTTCGATGTGGCGCGGGGCTTCCAGCGCATCGAGTTCCGGGCGGGGGAAGCCGGCGCTGTTGTCGGGCAAGACGCTAAGCAGGTAGCGGCCATCGGTCTTGATGCCAAGGACTTTAAGAGGGATGTCGGCGGTGAAGGGTTCGGTTTTGGCTTGGTAATTGATTTCATGGTCGGTTTTGTCTCTGCCTTGCTCGGTGAAAGTGGATAGCCAAGAGCGTTTGCGACCATCTGATTCGACATAGAAACCACGTATTCCTTGACGTAGGCCATCGTCGGACTTGTAGCTGAAATGAACCGCGCCAATATCTGTTCGGGTGACTCGTTCGGCTGAACGCACTTCAGCAACAAAGATGTCCGCCTTGATATAAACCGGCTCCCATAGCGCCTGTTCTATGGTCAGCAGCCGGTTGATCTGGCCATCCGCATCCAGGCCGAAGAAATAGATGCCGTTGACCTTGATGCCAAAGCGTTCGTAGTCGATGGGGTCTGTGAAAGGTTCGCGCTTAAAGCTGCTGCCCTTTCGATAAGCGATTTTTTGGCTTTGATTAATAGCAATCTGGGTGTAGCCGTCTTTCTGCTCCGTCGCCTCTAAAGTCTGAATTTCCCCAACGAAGTAATCTGTAGAAAAGGTCCGGGGACTTTCACGCACGTAGTACGGGATATTGACGTGCAGGCGTTCGCCGTTGGAGTCAGTGGTGTAGTTAAGGCTCATGGGGAGTATCCAGTTAAACAGCCGTTGGGCGAGCGGGGTGTGATGGACCTGATAAATGAACAGGGCCAGCGGCAGCAGCAATAGGAGCAGCAGCATTCCGGCCAGCGTGGCTTTTTGCCAAGTGCGCATTGGCTTAATCTTCCTGCTCATCTTGTGGCCGGGGCGGCACCCACTCGCCGCCGCGTTGGCCTATGGTTCGGTCGAGCGTTTGCGCCCACTCCACCTTGCGGCCGTTCTCGATGTCGTAGCCGTTACGCCGTTCCAATTCGCCTTTGTCGTTGTAAAAAGTCCATTTCTCGCCAGTAACGACATAGGTGGTGAGGGTGGCGCGATAGACCTGGCCATCGGCCACCCACAATTCGATGTGGCGCTGGTCTTCCAGTGCATCGAGTTCCGGGCGAGGGAAGCCGGCACTGTTGTCGGGCAGAACGCTGAGCAGATAGCGGCCATCGGTCTTGATGCCGAGGACTTTAAGGGGGATGTCGGCGGTGAAGGGTTCGGTTTGGGCCTGGAAGTAGCGGGTGTGATTGGTTTTATTTCGGTTTTGTTCAGGAAAGTTGACTAGCCAGGACTTCTTACGCCCGTTGGACTCGACATAAAAGCCGCGTACTTCTTTACGTGACCCAGTATCGGGCCAGTAGCTGAAGAGAACAGAACCCATCTCTGTTCTGATCACCTTCTCGGCAGAGCGGACCTCGGCAACAAAGATGTCTGCCTTGATATAGACGGGTTCCCACAGCGCCTGTTCTATGGTCAGCAGCCGGTTAATCTGGCCATCTGCATCCAGTCCGAAGAAATAGATGCCGTTGACCTTGATGCCAAAGCGTTCGTAGTCGATGGGGTCTGTGAAAGGTTCGCGCTTAAAGCTGCTGCCCTTTCGATAAGCGATTTTTTGGATTTTATTAATAGCAATCTGGGTAGGGTCGCTTTCCTGCTCCGTAGTCTCCAAGCTTTGGATTTCTCCGACGAAGTAATCCGTTGAAAAGGTGCGTGGCCATTCGCGTACATAGTAGGGTGTGTTGACGTGCAGGCGTTCGCCGTTAGTGTCGGTGGTATAAGTCAGGCTCATGGGGAGTATCCATAAAACCAGCCATCGGACGGCCGGGTATTGTTGAATGTGATAACCAAGTAGGCCCAACAACATGAGCAGCAGAACGCCGATCAGTGAGGTTTTTTGCCAGGTTTTCATAACCAGTTCCGGCGCTTCAGCTCGTCGCGCGTCATGGTGGTGTGTGCTACCAGCTGGTCAACATAGTCAGGCTTGATCAGCCGGCGTGCGGTGCTGAGGGCGGCGGCCACGCCGATGCCAGATCCGCCGAAGACCGCGCCCTTGGCGGCCTCCTTCAGCACCAGGCCGCGCAGCTTGTCGAAGTGGGGGTCGATATCGGCGTTTAGCAATTCCAGATCAATCAGCTGGCAGTCGTGCAGCATGCGCCAGATGAAGGTGTGGCAGTTGGCTTCGCCAAAGCTGTCCAGTCGATAACTCCAGCGGCCACCGGATTGTTTCGTGTAAGCGGCGGCGAAGGCGCGGATTTCCTCAATCACCGCCGTCTCCGCGCGTTGGTCAGTCAAGCCCAGGTAGAGCGGCTGGACACTGCGGGCTTTGGGGTTGCCGTGGTTGGGGTCGTAGGGATAGGGGTGGTGACCGATGCCGCGACCAGCCAGGAGTTCATACTTCTTTTTCTTTGGATTCTCCTTATCTGCATCGCGGCGGTCTTTAGAGTCGCCATTGATGCAGCCCTCAACATCCCACATCGCGCTGAGCTGATCTAGTTTGCTCTCCATGCCGGCGATATTCGCTGCCGGATACCAGCCATAGCTTTCCGTGATGCTGGGGTCGTCGTGGGCGATTTCCACCCAGTAGTGGCCGGGGCCGGGGGGCTTGTCGCGAATGGCCCCGCCCTGGTGGGTAATGCCCTTGCCCCAAAACGGAATGCGCTTGAGACGGATGCGGCTCAGCTGGCGCGGGAAATGGATGGCGGTGTAGCTGGCCAGGCTGGCGGCCTGGGTCACGCCTTCGCCGGTAATCCAGAAGTCCATGCTTATTCTCCTTGTGGCTCAAACACGATCTTGAGTTGGGATTTGGCGTAGCTGCTTTTGATGGTTTGGGTCTTGCCGCTGCCGTCCGTCTGGCAGCGATGGATGACGCCGTCCGGTTCGGTGATGGTGTAAGGCATGCCGGCGTGCGGCTTGCCGGAAGCGGGGTTGTTGAGGGTGAAATAGTGATCGCGCGGCTCCACCACCTTGGCGCTGGGGAAGTCGTAAGCCGGGGTGGGCATGGACGCAGGGCCGGGAGCGGTCAGCGACGCGCCGTGCAGCTTGATGTCGCCACGGGTGCCGGCTTCCACCTTGCAGCTGTCCAGCGTCAGGTAGGAGCCGCCGCATTGCAGGGTCAGTTTCTTGTTGGCGGCGATGATGATTTCGTCGCCGCTGCTGATGATGCGGATTTGTTTGAGCGCGGCCAGTTCGATAGCGTCGTGCTGGGCCTGGATTTCGACCTTGCCTTGAGCGGCGATCAGCTTGGCTCCTAGTCGGTGCGCAAACAGGCTGAGGGCTTCGCCGGCCGCCACGGTGAAGCGTTTGATCGCGCCGATATCGGCATGGCCGCCTGCGGTGGCGATCAGGTTGCCGCCGGCCGCCAGTTGCAGATGCTGGCCGCTGCTGAGGCCGATGCCGTCCGGTGCGTGGGCGAGCAGCGTGGACTTTTGCAGTTCGCTGAGGCGATCCGCCATCAGTTGCCGCTGTTGCTCGATGTCGGCGGCCAGCGCCCGCGCCTGGGCGGCCATGTCGGCCAGGGTTTGCATATTGCTCAGCGCGCTGTCCAAGTCCGCTTGCGCCGCCTGCATGTCCAACTGCTTGCCGCCGGCCTTGGGCTGGGCGTCGGTGGAGAGGAACAGCCCTTTGGCGGCGCGCAATGCGCCCCAGCCGTCGGTCCTGAGTTCGAAGCCCTGGCCGCGCGGCGCGCGCTGGCCGTTGACCAGGTGGCCGAGATTGAGCTGGCTCTTGTCGTACTCGGTGGCCAGCTTGATGTGTTCCTGGCCCTGGCGGTCTTCCAGCCGCAGCTTGTTGTTGGCCCAGGTGCGGATCAGGTTGCGGCTGTCCCAATGCGCGCCGGGGTTGCTGTCGGTGAGTTCGGAGTTATGCAGGCAGCCGCTGATATAGGGCCGGTCCACATCGCCCAGCACAAAGCTGACCAGCACCTCGGTGCCTTGGTGCAGCGGGAAGTGCTGGCCGTATTCCGGGCCGGCGTAGGGCCGGGCCAATCTGAGCGGACGGCTGTCGCCGCCGGGCGACCATTCGTCCAGGTCGAAGGGCAGGCGCACGCAGTAGCGGCCTTGCAGGTCTATCGCGCCGTAATGGGTTTTTTCCGGGGCGACGATGCGGGATGGCAGCGCGCCGGTAATGTTCGGCACCGCGGTAGATAATTCCTGGCGGTAGGGCCGGTCGGCGGGCGTGGCGGTGAAGGCGTTGCGGTAGGCGTCGCGGCGGCCGCCCTGGTGCTGGACCGAGACCAGCAGCCAGCCGTCCGGGGCGGGAGCCAGCGCCGGGCCGTCATGCTTGAAGATCTGGCCGGGGGCGAAGGCTTGCAGGCAGTTGCCGTCGCCGGCGGCGATCCACTGGCGGCAGTGTTCGCGCTGCTGGGCGATCAGCACCGCGCGCTGTCCCTGTGCCGGGTCTTTGTAATGCTCGCCCCATAGGTAATCGACGCCGCGCGCGCCGGGGGTGTTGGCCGGTGGCCCGCCTTCGGCCAGCAGCGGCTGGTTGGCGTCGCGGTAGTTGTAGTCCTTGCGCTGGATTTGCGCGCGGATGGGTTGGGCGGCCAGTTCGAAGCGGCTCAGGGTTTCCTCGTTGTCGGCCATGCCGGCCTGGGGCCGCAGCTTGAGCTTGACGCCGCCCTGAGGAGGTTGGGCGGGATCGCGGCCGGTGCGGACGTAGGCGTCGACATCGTCGCCGAAGACGATGGTTTCCCAGGCGGCGCTCTTGGGGTCGGTGACCAGATAGTAGTAAAGGCCGGCTTTTTCGGCGAGGCGATGGATGAAGTCCAGATCGGACTCCTGATATTGGGTCACATACTCCAGCTTGGGGTAGGGGTTATGGTCTTGGCCGAACAAGGGGCGCAGCTTCCAGGTAATTTCGTGGCCGCGATAGTCGTGGCGGCGCAGCACGGCTTCAATGATGTCCGGCACGGATTGGTGCTGGAAGATGCGGGAATAGCGGCCTTCGCCCAGGCGGGCGAGTTGGGATTCGATGCGCAGTTCGTATAAGGCCTCGTCGCGGCTGGCGCTGAGGCGGCGAGCGTGACTGACCACACCGCGCCAGCGGCGCAATAGCTGTGGTGGAGTCTCTGGAAACAGGGTGGCGTCCGGGTGGGGGCCGTGGATGGAGAACAGCGCGTAGCGGTCCAGCAGGGAGACGAGGTCGATGTCTTGGCGAGCGGAAGTGACGCGGATGTCGGCGGCGAAGGGCCGGCCCAGGGATTCGCGTAGGGTGAAGGATTCGACCGACAGCAGTTCGGCCGGCAGTTCGGCGATCTTCAGGTGGTAGTGCTGTTGCGGCGGCATGGCGGCTCTCCCGATTGGGCCTGCCCTCGGGCCGTGGAGACGGCCCGAGGGAACGGGCGCTTAGTTTTTGGCCTTGGGCATTTGCGAGACCAGCGACAGGTTGATGTCCAGGCCTTCCACCTGGAAGTGCGGCACGATGAACAGCTTGACCTTGAAGAAACCGGGGTTGTCGTCGATGTCTTCGACGATGACCTGGGCGTCGCGCAGCGGGTGCGAGGCTTGTAGCTCGTCGCTGGGGTCGGTCATTTCGGTGACCAGCAGCTTGATCCAGGTGTTGAGCTCCAACTCCAGCAGCCGGCGGTCCTTGGTGGCGCCGATGTTCTCGCGCTGGATCAGCTTCAGGTAGTGAGCCAGCCGAGACAGCAGGAAGATGTACGGCAGCCGCGCGTTGATGCGGCTGTTGGCGCTGGCTTGCTTAGTGTCGTACAGGGCCGGCTTTTGCGCCGAGTTGGCGGAGAAGAAGCAGGCGTAGTCGCGGTTTTTGTAGAAGGACAGCGGAATGAAGCCCAGGTTGGCGAATTCGAATTCACGGGTTTCCGGGATCAGCACTTCGGTGGGGATTTTCACCTGATTGCCTATGCCCAAGTCGTACAGATGGATGGGCAGATCTTCCACCAGGCCGCCGGCTTGCGGGCCGCGCACTTGCACGCACCAGCCGTTGCCGATGAAGCTGCGCACCATATTGGCGGCAAAGGCGAAACCGGCGTTGGTCCATAGGTAGCGCTGGTGGTCCGGGCCCTTGACGTTTTCGGCGTAGTTGAAGCTGCGTACCGGCACGGTGTCGGGCCCGTAGGGGAGGCGGGCCAGGAAGCGCGGTAGGGCCAGGCCAATGTAGCGGGCGTCGTCGCTGTTGCGGAAGCTGCGCCATTTGATGTATTCCGCGCGGTCGAAGTAGTTGGCCACGTCCTGAATGGCGGCGACTTCGTCCATGCTTTCCTTGCCGAAGAAGGCCGGCCCCACTGCGCCGATGAAGGGCATGTGAGCGGCTGCGGCCACCTTGGAGATGTCGCGCAGCAGCGCGATGTCCTGCGGGCCGCGGTCGAACTCGTAGTTGGAAATGATGGCGCCTATGGGTTCGCCGCCGGGGGTGTCGTATTCCTGAATGTAAGTGTGCTGGTACAGGCCGCTCTGTATCACTTCCGGCGCGTCGTCAAAGTCATTGCGCAGGTCTTCCTTGCTGACGTCCAGCACCTCGATCTTGACGTTCTTGCGGAAGTCGGTGCGATCCACCAGAAAGCGCAACCCGCGCCAGGCGGATTCGATTTGCTGGAAGACAGGATTGTGCATCACCGCGTCCAGCTGACGGCTGATTTGCGCGTCGATCCGGGCGATGTGAAAGTCCAGCAGGCTTTTGTCCAGGCGGTCCACTTTTTGCGAGGCCTCCTGGATCATTTTCAGGAATACGTTCACTGCCACTGCGATGCGTTCGTCCAGCGGCGCGTCTGACATCACTTCTGCGGTCTGATACGCCTCGATGGGTTGGGTGCTGGCCACGGGCGCCAGGTTGATCTTGGCGCAGAGCGATTCGTAAACGCTGACCGGGGATTCCAGCACGATGGTGTCCTCGGGCTGCTGTTGCTTCTTGGTCGACATGAGTGGGCTCCTGGTTTAGTGGGCGGCTTGGCCGAGCGGGATGATGCGTTCCAGTTCGCTGCGCAGGTTGGCGGACAGCGAGTCGTCGCGCAGAATTTTTTCCAGCTCGCGGCGGAAGGAGGCGTTGTCCAGCAGATTGGCTTTGAGGTCGCGAAGCAGATTGCGCATCGCCAGCAGCGCGCGAAGCTCCGGAATACGCGCCGCCACCTGTTCTGGGTGAAAATCCCTCAGGGCTTTGAAGTCCAGATCCACCGCCATTTCTGAACCGTCACCCGCCAGCATGTTTTCCACCACCAGCTTGGCTTTGGGGTTGAGTTCGGCCAGCACCGCGTCGAAGTTGTTTTTGTCGATCGACACCTTTTCCCGTTCCGCCAGCGGCTGCTGTTCCTGGCCATGGCTGTAGTCTCCAGCCACCAGCAGTTTCAGCGGGAGCTCTACTTTTTTCTGGGCCCCGCCGGTATGCAAGTCCAGCTTGATGTTGACCCGCGCGACGGGCACTTCGTTTTGAAAACTTTCAGCCATGGTGTTTTCTCCTGCGATCAAGGTTTATGCATGTCCATTTCTCCAGATGGGTAAATGGACGGAGTGTCCCCGTTCATCATGTTGTCGTGGTTTTCTTTTGTTTTTTTGGTTGTCGTGATTTTGTTTTTTACATCTGTACTTATGTTTTTGTTTATTTGTCTTATTTTTGCGTTTATTTTTCAATGTTAACCAGGTTGCATGGATTGGTGCAATACGGTTTTGATTTGACAGGCTTTGCGGTTTGGTGTCTAGAATGACGTAGATTTTCTATGTTTACTTAAATTTTATTCATTTGGCATTTTGTTTTTTGTTGTTAGCTTGAAATTAAATTTCAGAATTAGTTTTTAAGTATTTTTCTTTGATTTTTTCGGTTTTATTTTTGTTGGTTTGAATTAATTTGCGAGTTTTTTTAGGAATAATCCTATGTGCTGGTTTGCGCTGTCAGTGGTAGTCGTGTTTTAAAGAGCTTGCCTCAGAGGTTATTCGCATGAGATTTTTTCGTCCGATGTGGATGGAGGGCGCTTTATTGTCCCCCCAGCATTTTCAACAGCAGTCATTGTGGTTTTCCCACTTGGCGGCCTCGTTTGGGCGTTTGGCTCAGCCTTATTTTTGGGGGTGTTGGGAGCTGGAGTGGGATGAGGCCGCTTTGAGTCTGGGCAAGCTGAAGCTGCAAAGGCTGCGCCTGATCCTGCCGGATGGCGCCGTGGCCGACTGCGCCGAGGCCGATCGGTTGCCGTCGGCGCGGGATTTTGCCGCGCCGGCCGAGGCGCAGAGCGTGCTGGTATTCCTGGGCTTGCCCTTGTGGGAAGCGGGCGGCGGCAATTGCGAGCGCGACGGCGAGACGCCGGCGCGGCCCAGGCGGCAGCGTTGCGAATACCTGGAGGTGGAGGATTTGTACGAGGGCCCGCCGGCGGAGCTGGCGGTGGAGCGCGGCAATTTCCGTTTGCTGCTGGAGTTCGAGGAGCGGGCGGATTATGTCTGCTGTCCTTTGCTGCGCTTGAGCCGAAACGGCCAGGGGCAATGGGTGCGGGATCCCTCGTTCTGGCCACCGGCGTTGCGTTTGGACACGGCGCCGGGTTTGATGGATTTGCTTGAACGAATAGAGGAAATGCTGTTGGCGCGCAGCCGCCAGCTGTCTGAGCGCCGGCGTGAGCGTGGACACGGGTTGGTGGATTTTTCCGTGTCGGATGCCGGCTTGTTCTGGTTTTTGCATTGCGTGAACAGCGCTTGGCCGGTATTGGCGCATCTGCGGCAGACGCCTGCCAGCCACCCGGAAGCGTTGTATCGCGCATTGGCGCAGTTGTGCGGCATGTTGTCCACATTCTCGCTACAGCAAGATCTGGCGGACATTCCCGCTTACCGGCATGAAGACGCCAGGCCTGGGTTCCTGTTGTTGGAAGACTGGATCCGGGGCTGTTTGGACACGGTGATTCCCTCCCAAGTGGTGCTGGTGTCTTTGGCGAGGGGGGAGTCGTCGATGTGGCATGGCCAACTGGCGGACGCCAGGCTGGGAGAACAAGGCGGTTTTTATCTGTCGGTGAGGGCGGACATGCCGCCTGCGCAGTTGCTGGAGCGTTTTCCGGCGGTGTGCAAGATCGGTGCGCCGGAGGATGTGGAAACCGTAGTCAGCACCGCGTCCGGAGGCGTGCCCTTGAGCGTGCCGACGCGCTTGCCGGCCGCTTTGCCGGTACGGATGGAAAACTTGTACTTCGCCTTGGATGCCGGTCATCCGGCTTTTCAGCGCATGTTGGCGGCGCAGGCGTGTTCCTGTTATGTGCCCGCGTCTTTGCCGGGCGTGGTGCTTGAACTCTTTGTGGTGTTGAAATCATGAGCAAGCTATTTCCGCCAGAGACTTTGGCTCGCAGTTTCCGGGATACCGCGCTGACGGTGTCGATGTTGGCCGACAAGGACGCGCCGGAACATGTGGAGGATTGGCGCGAGCATGCGGCCGGCCTGGTGCGCGCAACGCGCGAGGGTTTGCGCCAGGCAGGCGCCAGAGAGGTCTTGATTGAGCGGGCCAGTTACGCGCAGTGCGCATTGCTGGACGAGGCGGCGTTGCGCTGCCTTGAGGGAGCGAAACGGGCGGAGTGGGCGCGGGAGCCCTTACAGGTGCGTTTTTTCAACAGCTATCAGGCCGGCGAGGTGTTGCTGGGACAGATGCGCGCGCATTTGGCTCAGCCCGCGGCGGAGCCGGCGCTGAGCTGGTGCTACGCAATGGTTTTGGCCATGGGGTTTCGCGGAGGCGAGGACGATGCGGCTAGTCAAGCCTTGTTGGGACAACTGAGCGCGCTGGTGCCGGCGCCGCCGCCGTTGACGGCCGGCGAGTTTGATGGCGCGGTGGCCATGTTGCGCGGCGGGGTGTCCTGGCGTTTCCGGCGCATGGCTTTGCCGTTGGCCGCGGCTGGGGCTGGCCTGGCCGCGACGCTGCTTGGATATGCCGCGTTGAGCTGGTGGCTGGGTGTTGCCGATGCCGCCTTGGCGCTGTCGTAAAGGAGCGGGCGATGCGTATTCACACGCATTTTTTCTGCTTGTGGGCATTGTCGTTGGCGATGCTAGCGTGGTGGTTGGCGCAAATGGCGCCGTGGGGCGCAATGGTTCGCTTGGGGGTGGGCTTGGCGGCTGCGGCGCTCTGGTTGGGTTGGGCCGGCTGGCGGATGTGGCGCTGGCGCCGCGACGGCGCGGCGCGAGAACTGCTGCTGCCGGGTTTGCTGGATTTGCCGCAGGGATGGCGAGATGGGCGTGCCACGGTGGTGGAACTGGAAAGCCCGCGCGGAGCCTATGTTGCGGCGGAGGATGGCATGCTGCGGGCGATGGTGCCGACCCCTGCCTTGCTGGAGCGCGCGGTGGCGGAACTGGTGGCTTGGCGGCGGGGTTCGCCGCCCGATGCCTTGGCCTTGCGTTTGGAGGCGGCGGCCGAGTGCGGCGAGGCAGCCTGGTTGGGACGTTTGCAGGCGTGGCGACAGGCGATTGCCGATGTGGAGCGCCGTCTGGCTTGTCGGTTGCCGGTTTATTTATTGGTGGGATTCCCCGCGCCGGCGCGTTGCTCCGGTATCGGCGGGACTTTGGGCGTGGTGTTGCAAGGCTCTTCGAGCGCCAGTTTGCGGCAGTGGCGCGAGTGGTTGGACGATTGGCGTAGCCGGACGGAGCTGCAACCGCCGGTTTTGGGCGACGAGGATGCGCGAGCGCGTTTCGATTTGCGCTTGCGCGCCGGTGCGGTGGGAGGCTGGCTAGGCACTCAGGTATTGCCTGCTTTGTTGCAGGGGGCTACGCCGGCTCCGGCGGTTGGCTTGCAGGGAATCGCCTTGCTGCCGACGCAGGGGAGGGATGCGGCTTTATCGCCATGGGGCCGTTGCCGGCAGGCCTTGAGTGGTTTGACGGTGCGCTCGCTGAGCATAGGCAAGAGCGAGCGGGAAGGGGTGCCCCGAAGCTGGTTGTTCGGTTTGGAGCCGGGTGGACGCCTGCCTGCGGCTTGGCGGTTGGCGTTGAGTCTTTGGCTTTTGGCCTGCCTGACGGCATTGGCTGCGTTTGCCGCGTCGGCCTGGTCCAACCGAGTGTTGCTGGAGCGCTTGTCGGCCAATGTCGCTCACTATCGCTCGCTGCCGGTGGAGAGGGATGTTGAGCGCCGTGAGGCTTTGTCGGTGTTGGAGAGTGACGCGAGGGAGTTGCAGAGCCATGTCGACCTTGGCGTGCCCTTGCGCTTGGGGTTCGGATTTTACCGTGCGCAACCGTGGCGGGAGCGCATTGTCCGGTTGATTGCCGATTATCGTCCGCCGGCGGCGGTTCCGGCCTCTGTGCTGTTGGATAGCCTGTCCTTGTTCGATAGCGGCAAGGCTGTGTTGCGCGTCGGCGCGGAGATGGCTTTGAAGCCGGCATTGGCGGCACTGGCGCTTTATCCAGAGCGAAACGTGTTGGTGGCGGGCCATACCGACAGCGTGGGCCAGTCGGAAGCCAATCAGCGTTTGTCGCTGGAGCGCGCCGCAGCGGTGCGAGACTGGTTGGCGCATGCGACCGGGCTGCCGTTGACCCGTTTCGCCATCCAGGGCTATGGCGCAACCCGGCCGCTGGCGAGCAATGACGATGTCGAAGGCCGGGCGCGCAACCGGCGAGTGGAGATTACCTTGTTGCCGACGCTGCCCGTCAAGTGACGGGCGGCCCGGTTACGAGGCGGCCGCAGGGTGCGGCGCGCTGCTCCGCGGCGTTTCGCTTGGGCGAGGCGGGCGAGCGGTCTTGTCTAAACTTAAATTATTAAGTTAATCCTAGGAGGGTTTGATATGGCGATACCAGCGTACATGTGGTTGAAAGATGACGGCGGCGCGGACATCAAGGGCTCGGTGACGGTGCAGGGCAGGGAGAACAGCGTGGAGGTGGTGGAGTTCGACCACGCTGTGCGCATTCCCACGGACGGCAATACCGGCAAGTTGACTGGCACTCGTGTCCATGAGGCCCTGACTCTGGTTAAGGAGTTCGACGCTTCATCGCCTTATCTGTACAAGGCGGTGACCAGCGGCCAGACGCTGAAGGAGGTGGAGTTCAAGTGGTATCAGATCGACGACGCCGGCAGCGAGCAGGAGTACTTCAACATCAAGTTGGACAACGTCAAGGTCGTGTCGGTGGCGCCCAAAATGTACAACATCAAGGATCCGGGCCGCGAGCGTTACAACCATCTGGAGGAGGTGGAAATGCGCTACGAGAAAATCACCTGGGCCTACAAGGACGGCAACATCATCCACTCCGACAGCTGGGTTGAAAACCGTTAGTCCCGCTTTGCCGGGCAACCACGGCGTTTAGACGGAGGGGGCCGGAGGTGCGACCCGCGAGATGTTTGGTCGCGGCGCATTGCGGTTGCCGGCGGAGGTTTCAGTACGTTTAACCATGCCGGCCGTTTTGGCCGGCATGCGTTTGGTTTGGGAAAAGGCGGAAATGATACTCGAGTCTGTTCATTTGTTGCGACGGCTGAACGAACACTGCGCCCGAACACTGGAGGAGGCGGCCGGGCTTTGCCTGGCCCGCTCTCATGCCGAAATCACGGTTGAGCACTGGCTGGTGAAACTGCTGGAGCGGGGCGATGGCGATTTAGCCGCTTTGCTGCGGCATTACGAGATAGATGTGGATGAAATCTGGCAAGGCTTGTTGGCCGCGCTGGAGCGGTTGCCGCGGGACATGCGCGGTAAGCCTGGCTTGTCGCGTGGAGTACAGTCCTTGCTGGAGTCGGCCTGGCTGATCGCGTCGCTTGATTCCGGCGGCCAGCGGATGCGTTCGGCCCATCTGTATCTTGCCTTGCTGGCGTCGCCGGAGCGTTTGTCTTGTAGGCAGGCCTGGCCATTATTCAGTTTGTCCGCGGCGCAAGTGCGCGCGCGCTGGACCTGGTTGGAGCGGGTTTCGGCGGAGTCCGAGGAGATTGGGCTGGAAGAGGAGGCGCTTGTCCCGTCGGAGAGCCGCTCGGAGGCGTCCGCGACGAAGGGTCAATTGCCGGAGGCCTTGAGCCGGTTTGCCGCCGATTTAACCGCTAAGGCCCGTGAGGGCTTGATCGACCCGGTGCTGGGGCGGGACAAGGAAGTACGCCAGATGGTGGATATTCTGCTGCGCCGGCGCAAGAACAATCCGATTTTGGTGGGCGAGCCGGGGGTAGGCAAGACGGCTTTAGCCGAGGGGTTGGCTCTGCGCATTGCCGCCGGCGAAGTGCCGGAAGCCTTGCGCGGGGTACGCTTGCTCGCGCTGGATGTGGGCTTGTTGCAGGCGGGAGCCGGGGTTAAAGGCGAGTTCGAGCAGCGGCTGAAGCAGGTGATCGAGGCGGCGCGCGCGGCGCCGGAGCCGATCTTGTTGTTCATTGACGAGGCGCATGTGTTGGTGGGGGCGGGCAATGCCGCCGGCGGCAGCGATGCGGCCAACCTGTTGAAGCCGGCGCTGGCGCGCGGCGAACTGCGGACGATAGCCGCCACCACCTGGTCCGAATACAAACAGTATTTTGAGCGGGACGCGGCGCTGGAACGTCGTTTTCAGATGGTGAAGGTGGAAGAGCCGGACGATGCCGCCGCCTGTCTGATGCTGCGCGGCTTGAAGCCGCGCTATGCGGAGCACCACGAAGTGGCGATCCGCGATGAGGCGATCACGGCGGCGGTGAGTTTGTCGCGGCGTTATCTGGCCGGGCGTCAGCTGCCGGACAAGGCGGTGGATTTGATCGACACTGCGGCGGCGCGGGCGCGGATGAGCCTGGAAGGCGGCGCGGCGGAATTGCAGGCCGTGCAGGCGCGGTTGTTGGCGCTGAATAGCGAGAGGGAGGCCCTGCGGGATGATGCGGGGCTTGGCGCTGGTAGCGCGCAGCTTGAGACGCGCTTGCGGGTGATCGATTCAGAACTGGCGGCGGCTCGGCTTGAGGATGAGGCCTTGCGACAGCGTTACCAGCAGGAGCGGGAGGGCGCGGAGTCGCTGCGCCGGTTGTGCCGAGAGTTGGCTGGGCGGCGAGACGGTACGGCGCGGCTGGTCCAGGCACGGGCAGAGTTGGCTGCTTTGCAAGGGGAGCGTCGCTTGGCGGCCGCCGACGTGGACGCCGCCTTGGTGGCGGAGGTGATTGCCGATTGGACCGGGGTGCCAGTGGGTAAACTGCTGGCTGATGACGCAGTCAATCTATTGGGCTTGGCGCAGGCCTTGAGGGAACGGGTGCGTGGCCAGGAGGCCGCGGTAGAGGAGATTGCCCAGTCTTTGCTGGCGGCCAAGTCCGGATTGGCGCCGGGGCGAGGTCCGCTGGGGGTGTTCTTGCTGACCGGGCCCTCAGGCGTAGGCAAGACCGAAACTGGCCTGGCCTTGGCCGATCTATTGTTCGGCGGCGAGCAGGCCTTGCTGACCATTAATTTATCCGAGTACCAGGAGGCACATACGGTTTCGCAGTTGAAAGGTTCGCCGCCGGGTTATGTCGGCTATGGCCAGGGCGGGGTGCTGACCGAGGCGGTGAGGCGGCGGCCATATAGCGTGATTCTGCTGGACGAGGTGGAAAAAGCGCACCGCGATGTGCTGAATTTGTTCTATCAGGCGTTTGACCGGGGTTTCATGCGGGATGGGGAGGGCCGCGAAATCGATTTTCGCAATACCCTGTTTCTGATGACGTCGAATCTTGGCAGCGAGCTGTTGTTGGAACAGGAGGGGGAACCGGAGCGAGGGACGTGGCGAGACGCGCTTCGCCCTTTGTTGCTGGCCCACTTCCAGGCTCCGCTGTTGGCGCGGATGCAAGTGGTGCCGTATGGCTTGTTGTCCGAGCCGGCTCTGGCGGAGATCGCCCAGTTGAAACTGGCGGCGCTGGCCACGCATCTTAAGGCCTCTCAAGGCATTGAACTGGAGGCCGGCACGGACTGCGCGCAGGCAATGGCCGTTGCTTGCGGCCGACGAGACCATGGCGCGCGCGGCCTGGATCATCTGATCCGGCGGCAGCTGCTGCCGGAGATGGCCTCGCAGTGTTTGCAGTGGCGCTTGGCGAAGGGGTGTATGCCGCTGCGGATTGTGCTGACGGCGGGACAGGACGACCAGTTGGAAATGACCTTGCTGCATTGATTCGGAGGCCGGCCGGTACTTGGTTTCGTCATTTTTCAGCGCTAGTGAATATCACCTTCCATGTTTTTTGCAGCTGGGAAAGCGGGTTGATACAATTCAATCCGCTTTTTCTATTATGAATAGAATAAAAGTCGTGCTGTAATGGAAATCGCAGCGATCCGAAAAATCACAAAGACAGGACTTGACGCATGTTCGTCGGAATCGGGTACCTCATAATTCTTGGCTCCGTGCTGGGGGGATTCGTCGCTGCGGGGGGCCATCTCGCCGCGTTGATGCAGCCGCTGGAGGTGGTGATGATCGCGGGCGCCGCGCTCGGCGCTTTCGTGGTGGCCAACGGCGGCGCGCCGCTGAAGGCGACGATGAAGGCCTTCCCCACCGTGTTCAAGGGCACGCCTTATGGCAAGGCCTTCTACATGGAACTGTTCTCGCTGCTGTTCGAGATTCTGACCAAGGTGCGCAAGGAAGGCCTGATGTCCATCGAGGCCGACGTCGAGAATCCGGAAGCTAGTCCTGTCTTTTCCAAATACACCACTGTTCTGCACGACCACCATGTCGTGGAGTTCATCTGCGATTACCTGCGCCTGATGGTGGGCGGCAACCTCAACGCCTTCGAAATCGAGAACCTGATGGATGTGGAGATCGAAACCCACCATCACGAAGGCGAAGTGCCCGTCAACGCGGTTAAGGGCTTGGCCGACGGCCTGCCGGCCTTTGGTATCGTGGCGGCGGTCATGGGGGTGGTGCACACTATGGAGTCTGTGGGCGCGCCGCCGTCCGAACTGGGGATGCTGATCGCCCACGCGCTGGTGGGCACCTTCCTCGGTATCTTGCTGGCTTACGGCTTTGTCGGCCCGCTGGCCACCATTCTGGAGCACAAGCTGGGTGACGGCACCCGGGTGTACCAGACCATCAAGGTCACCATTCTGGCCAGCCTCAACGGCTATGCGCCGCAAGTGGCGGTGGAGTTTGGCCGCAAAGTCTTGGCTTCGCATGATCGTCCGTCCTTCAAGGAACTGGAAGATCACGTGAAACAGGCGAAGAAATAAGCGGGGGGAGCGATCATGGCTGACGAATCGCAACGGCCCATTATCGTCAAACGCATCAAGAAGGGCGGCCACGGCCACCATGGCGGGGCCTGGAAGATTGCCTACGCCGACTTCGTGACCGCGATGATGGCCTTCTTCCTGCTGATGTGGCTGCTGGGTTCGGCCTCGCAGGGCACGCTGAACGGCATCGCCGAATACTTCAAGACGCCGCTGAAAGTGGCGCTGTCCGGCGGCGCAGGTGCCGGCGACGCCACCTCCGTGATCAAGGGCGGCGGCAACGATTTGACCAAGCAGACCGGCCAGGTCAACAAGTCGGGCTCGCCGCAGGACGAGATCATGCGCAAGCAGCAGGAAAAAGTGGCGATGGAGCAGTTGCAGAACAAGATCCAGAGCACGGTGGATCACAGCGAACTGCTCAAGGAGTACAAGAATCAACTCAAGCTGGAGATCACACCGGACGGGTTGAAGATCCAGATCGTCGATGAGCAGAACCGCTCGATGTTCGACTCCGGCAGCTCGCGCATGCTGCCGCATACTCGCGTGTTGCTGCAGCAACTGGCTAAAGAGTTGAACATGATGCCGAACAAGATCAGCATCTCCGGCCATACCGACGCCAAGCCCTTTGGCAGCGGCCAGGGCGGTTACAGCAACTGGGAGCTGTCCGCGGACCGGGCCAACGCGGCGCGGCGCGAACTGGTGGCCGGCGGCCTGCAGGACAACAAAGTGTTGCGCGTGGTGGGCCTGTCTTCGGCCAACCCGCTGGTCAAGACCAATGTGTTCAGCCCGGAAAACCGGCGCATCGCCATCGTGGTGCTGAACAAGGAAGCGGAGAGCAATATCCTCAACGACGGCTACAAGCCGCAGATGAACCAGGAAGTGATCGGCGGGCCCGCGGAAAGCGGGGCCGAGCCAGCCGCCGCGCCGGCGGAAACGCCGGCCAAATAATCCCGATGCGAGCGTTGCCTTGTTGAGCCGCTTGCGTCATCTTGGCCTGCAACTGCTGGCTGCGTTGGCGGCGATGTTTTTCGTCGCGCCCGCCGCCCAGCCCCTGGGTTGGGCGATCCTGCAAGGCCTGTGCGCGGCGGCCTTGGCCATTTTCATGCGTTTGCCCGGCTGGCAGCGCTTGCTGCACGGCTTGTTTGTGCCCGCGCTGGCCTTGATGCATCAGGCGGCCTTGCCATCCTGGGTGTATTTGCTGGGGTTGGCGCTGACTTTCGCGCTGGGCCGCAACGCCGTGCTGGAGCGCGTGCCCTTGTATCGCTCCTCGGCCCAGGCGGCGGAGCGCTTGGCCGAGCTCCTGCCAGGGCGGGCCGCCTTGCTGGAAGCCGGCTGCGGCGACGGCAGGCTGGCGGTCTGGCTGTGCCGGCTGCGGCCGGATCTCAGAGTGAGGGCGTTGGAAAGCGCTTGGGGCAGTTGGCTGTTGGCCCGAGCGCGCTGGTGGCTGGCCCGGCGGCCGCGGCGGTTGGAGTTCTCCTGCCGCAGTTTTTGGAGGGAGTCGTGGGGAGAGTACGATGCGGTCTATGTGTTTCTATCCCCGGAGCCGATGGCGCGCGTCTGGCGCAAGTTTGTGGCTGAGGGGCGGCCCGGCAGCCTGCTGGTCAGCAATACTTTCGCCGTTCCCGATGTCGAACCCGATGAACGCATCCCGCTGGGAGGCGCTTTGCAAACCGAACTACTGATCTGGCGCCACCCACATGGAGCTTGCTAACTGGATCAAGTCCATCGCCGAACGGCGTTGGCCGATTCTGCCCAATACGCTGGGCGAGCTGAAGGATATTTGCGCTCGCCACAGCGATCTGATCAATTTCACCGACCTCGCCAACCTCTGTTTGTCCGATCCCTTCCTGCTGCTGGACCTGGTCCGGGTGGTGGGCGGTTCGCGCGCCTTGCAGCGCAATGAGAGCATCCCCTCGGTAGAGCAGACCTTGCTGCTGATGGGGTTGGAGGCGGTCACCAACCGCTTTGGCCGCGTCGCCGCGCTGGAGGCGGTGCCGGACAAGCTGGACGCGGAGGTGCTGGAGGCGGTGGAGGACTGGTTGGGCCGCTCCCGGGTGGCGGCCTTGCTGATCAAGGAGTGGCTCTCTTTGCAGGGCGATCACAAGGTGGAGGACTGTTTCGTGGCCGCCTTGCTGTACAATCTGCCCGCCTGCTTGTTCATGATGCAGCGCAATCAGTTGCCGGACCGCCCGCTGCTGCAGGAAATGTCCAACGCCTTCGATTGCGATTACGCTCAGGTGCTGGAGCAATTCATCAAGCTGATGCCTTTGCCAACCGGCCTGAACGCCTTGCTGGGGCCGGGCAGCCCGACCAAGCGTCGCCAGTTGCTGCGCCTGGCGATGGCCACGGCCAACTCTTTGGAGCAGGGCACTTGGCGCAGTACCTGGCAGGTGGGCGTGGAGGCCGCGGCCAAGCTGATAGGCTGCGCGCCGTATCTGGCGCATCAGGCGGTGGTGCACGCGGCTTTGTCGGTGGCGCGCCACCCCAGGGCGGTGGGCTATATGTACCCGGTGCGCAGCCTGTTGATGCTGGAAGGCGAGTATAAGCGCCCGAGTTTGCAGAAAACCGCCGCTTTGAGCGACGCCGAGCAGATGGAGAAGGCGATACGCGAATCCATCCGCCACCTGGCCAACGACCTTAAGTTCGAGCGGGTGCTGTATTACCGTTACGATCAGGACGCGCATACGTTGAAGTTGCGTTATCAGCTGGGCTTGGGCGATAGCCATCCGTTGCGCAAGCTGCCCTTGGGGCTGGAGCCAGGTTCCTTCTTCGCGGTGTTGACCAGCAAGCCGCAAAGTTTTCACGCGCCGGCCTCGGTGCGCCAGCAGTTGGAGCGGCGCTACGAGGATCTGTTTTTCGAGCATGTCGGGGACAATGAATTCGCCCTGATCACCCTGTTTGTCGGGCACACGCTGTCCGGCGTGTTCTATGTCGACAACGGCCATAGCGGCCAGGCGATCGACGAGGACAGTTATCACCGATTCAAGGATTTAGTGGCGCGCCTGACCCTGCTGCCGCAATAGGACACATGTCGTACATCAGCAAAACCATCACCTCCGCCCATAACGACGAAATCAAGCAGTTGGCGCGCCTGGCGCAGAGCCCGCGCGAACGCCGCAAGCAACAAACGATCTTGCTGGAGGGCATTCATCTGACCGAGTCCTGCCTGGACGCAGGCATCGTGCCCGAGAGGGTGTATCTCAACGAGGCGGCGGCAGCGCATCCGGAGGTGCAAGTCTTGTTGCGGCGTCTGAGCGCGCCGACTGTTGTGATCACGGTGCCGGAAACCGTGCTCGCCAAGGCCACGGCACTGGCCAGTGCCGGGGAGTTGCTGGCCTTGTGCCCACGGCCGCAGCCGCGCCCCAGCCTGGCGGACGCATCCCGGGTGATGCTGGAGGATATACAGGATCCGGGCAATCTGGGCACCATCTTGCGCTGCGCGGCGGCGGCGGGGGTATACGATGTGATGCTATCCAAGGGCTGTGTCGACGTGTATTCGCCCAAGGTGCTGCGCGCCGGCATGGGCGCGCACTTCGCGCTCAACATCCATGAGCAGGCCGATCTGTGCGCCGAGCTGGCGCGCTACGACGGCCGCAAGCTAGTCACTCATCTGGAGGGCTCCACCTCGTTGTACGCGCAGGATTTGCGCGGTCCGGTGGCTTTCGTGTTTGGCAACGAGGGCGCCGGCGTCAGCGCCGAGGCGCTGGCCCTGGCCGATGCGCGGGTGCGGATTCCGATGCCGGGCCATGCCGAATCGCTGAATGTGGCGATGGCGGCGACGGTGTGTTTGTTCGAGCGGGTGCGACAGCTGGAGACGGCGACCGGTTGAGACTCGCCGCCCGCCGCCAGAAACGGAGAAGGACGGATGGAGCGCTTTGCGTTGGCAGAACGCATTCTGCCGAGTTATCAGTATGTCGAGACCCACTCCCGGGTCTTGCCGGCGGCGTCGGACTCGGTATTGGACGCGGTGCAGCGCATCGCGCCGGCGGACGACCGCTGGGCGCGGCGCTTTATGGCCTTGCGCGAGCTGCCCGGCCGTTTAAGCGGCGCCTTGCCCGAAAACCGTCCGCCGTTTGGCATGCACAGCTTCACGCCGCTGGCGCGCGACGGCGAGAGCGAGATGGTCCTGGGCCTGGCGGGCGCGTTCTGGCGCGCGGATTTCGGTTTGCGCGAGATCGGTGGTCTTGAGGATTTCATCGCTTTGAACGAGCCGGGCGTAGCCCGGCTGTTGTTGAGCTTTCATTGCGAAATCGTCGCCGAAGGCGTTCGCCTATCGACTCAGACCCGCGTGCATTGTCCCGACGTGGCCACCCGTTTGCGTTTCGCGCCTTACTGGTATTTGATCCGGCCGGTCAGCGGCCTGATTCGCCGGCGCATGTTGCGGCAGGTGGAGCGGGAGTTACGGCGCGGCGCGGCAATGGCTTGAACCATTGTTAATGCTTGTTGAGTAGCAATTGGTTTTTATTTGAGCTGATCTGTTTTATCATGCGCCGGTGATATTTAAACGGCAAATTGAAAGACAGGAAATCAGACCATATGAATGAAGCCGCGCTTGACTCTTCCGCATCCCGCTTTGGCGGGCTTTCCTCTCTTGCTCGACAACAATGGGCCACTATCGGCCTAGTGCTCGCCAATTTGATTGTATACATCTGGATGGGCGCTTCTGGCGTCTCTTGGACCGAACCCGACCCCGAGCACTTGGTGAGTTGGGGCGCCAATCTGGCGCCGTTCACCTTGAGCGGCGATAGCTGGCGGCTGTTGAGCAGCATGTTCGTGCATGGCGGGGCCATGCATTTGTTGCTCAATATGTATATGTTGCTGCTGATTGGCCCCTTGGCGCAAAAGCGCTTTGGCGGTGTTGGTTTCCTGGCCATTTATCTTTCCGCCGGCCTGGCGGCGGGCCTGGTCAGCGCTTGGTGGTACGGCACGCATCCGGTGACCAACCTGCTGATGCAGAGCAGTATCCGCCTGGTGGCCAGTGTGGGCGCGTCCGGCGCCTTGATGGGGCTGGCCGGGGCGTTGTGCGTGGCCGGCCTCAGCGACGCCGACATGGGCGGTTCGCAGGGCAAGGCCCTGGCGCAAGTGGTGTTGTTGAACCTGGGCATGGGCTTCATGGTGTCCGGCGTTGACCAGGCTTGCCATGTCGGTGGCCTCCTGGCCGGTCTGCCGCTGGGCGTGCTGGGCTGGTTGGACCGATTGAAGCGGCGTCCGCTGCAACGGTTGTTGATGTTCATCGCGCTGGCGGGCGCGGCGGCGCTTGGCGCGCATCAGGCGAGCCTAGCGTTGGGTTCCGAAGATTTGAGCGAGTTGGCGGCGCAGTTGCGTCAACAGCAGGCCGCGGAGCCCGCGCAGCCTTGACGCTGCACGCCGCTAGTCCATCGGAATGTAAACTTCGCCGCGCATCAGCGGCCTGGCGGTGCGGGTCATCACCACTTCGCTGATGGTCCAGCC
Source organism: Chromobacterium haemolyticum (assembly GCF_009936155.1). NCBI lineage: Bacteria > Pseudomonadati > Pseudomonadota > Betaproteobacteria > Neisseriales > Chromobacteriaceae > Chromobacterium > Chromobacterium haemolyticum. The sequence goes on from NZ_AP019312.1 coordinate 1,862,840, forward strand.
GTATTCGACCGAGTGGCCCAGAACCGCTTCCACGGTTTGTTTGCCGCTGGCGTGGCTGAAGGTCAGCGGCATGCCGCGCACCGGCGCGCCGGCCAATTGCTGCGGCAGCGTGCCCTCGGTGGCGCAGGCGCAAGCCAGCGCGATGGCGCCGGTGCCGGTGAAGGCGTGGTGCAGCGAGCGGCCGGAGGTCAGGATGCGGGCGTTGATCTGGCAATCCTCGTTCCGGCTTTCCGACAGCAGGCTGATTCGCGGCGAGCCCGGCCGTTCGCGCCGGGCGGCGAAGATGTCGGGAGCCAGGCCCATGACCACGGCGGCGATTTCCCGCGCCCATTCCAGCCGGTGGCGCGCGGTTTCCTGCAGGGCCGCCATTTCCTCATCGCCTTTGAGGCCGAAATCCCGGGCCCGGACGAATACTGTGGGGTTGCCGGCGTCCACCAGGGTGGCTTCCACTCGGCTGCCGTCCGGCAGCGCCAGTTCGTCCACTAGCTTGCCGGTGGGGTAGAGTTCGCCGGAACTGCCGCCGGCAGGGTCCAGGAAGCGCAGCCGGATCGGCGCGCCGGGAAAGGCGACGCCGTCGATATGGTAGTCGCCCTGCCAGACGGGTTGGCCGTGCATGATTTCCAGTTCCGCGATGATGCGCTTGCCGACATTGGCCTGCCAGATGCCGATGGAGGCCACGCCGTCGCGCGGCTCCACCAGTTTTTCCATCACCGCGAACAGCGGCACCGCGGCGCTGAGGTTGCCGCAGTTGCCGGACCAGTCTATCAAGGCATGCTCTATCGACACATGGCCGAACAGGCAATCGACGTCGCAGTCTTCGCGCCGCGACGGGCTGAGGATCATCACCTTGCTGGTGCTGGCCCGGCCGGTGCCCAGGCCGTCTATCTGCTTGCCGTGCGGGTCAGGGCTGCCGATGGCGCGCAACAACATGCGTTCCCAGGTTGAGGTATCCTCGGGCAGCGCGTCGGCGCGGATGAACAGACCCTTGCTGGTGCCGCCGCGCATCAGCGTGGACGGCAGGCGATAGATCGAGGCCATGTCAGTGCGTCTCCAGTTGCTCCTTGCGGACGGCGATGGCGCGGGTCCGGGCGCGGTCTATCGCTTCCGGAAGGGTGCGCTTGTCTTCCCACTGACGGGCGATGCCGCCGGCATCCACCGCCAGCGCCGCGTCCAGCAGCGCGGACAGATAGTCCGCCTGCGGATAGGGCCGGTCGTGAAAACCCAAGCGTCCGCGCGCGTCCGCGCGGCAGGCGTCCAGCATCAGCAAGAAGCGCTCCGGCCGCCGCAAGGCGTCGGTTTGCTTGAACAATCGTAGTATTGTGCTTGGCTTTAATTCGAAAGCACAGTGTACTTTGGTATGGCTCAATAGCGTGATGCGCGCCAGGTCGCGGCAGTCCGCCGGCACGCGCAAGCGCTGGCATAAGGCCAGCAGCGGCGCTTCGCCGGCGGCCTCATGGCCGATGTGGCGCGGCAGCACCTCCGCCGGCGTCAGCGCCTTGCCCAGGTCGTGGGTCAGCGCGGCGAAGCGCGCCGTTAGCGGCAGTCCCTCGGCGGCGGCGCAGTCGAGCACCCGCATCACGTGGTCGCCGGTGTCTATCTCCGGATGATGGTCGGCGCGTTGCGGCACGCCAAAGAGCGCGTCCACTTCCGGCAGCACGCGGGCAAGGGCGCCGCAGGCGCGCAGGGCCAGGAACATGCGCGATGGCCGCTCCTCCATCAAACCCTTGGCTAATTCCTGCCATACCCGCTCCGCCACCAGGGCGTCGGCTTCGCCGTCCGCTACCATTTTCCGCATCAGCGTCATGGTGTCGTCGGCCACGGTGAAGCCGAAACGGGCGGCGAAACGCGCCAGCCGTAAAATACGCACCGGGTCTTCGGCGAAGGCGGGGCTGACGTGGCGCAAAACGCCGGCTTCGAGGTCGCGCCGGCCGTGGTAGGGGTCGATCAGGCTGCCGTCCGGGGCCTCGGCGATGGCGTTGATGGTCAGGTCGCGCCGCGCCAGGTCCTGCTCCAGCGTCACGTCCGGCGCGGCGTAGACGGCGAAGCCGTGGTAGCCCTTGCCGGTTTTACGTTCGGTGCGGGCCAATGCGTATTCTTCGTGGGTGTCCGGGTGCAGGAACACCGGGAAGTCCTTGCCCACCGGTTTATAGCCCAGCGCCAGCATTTCTTGCGGACTGGCGCCCACCACCACCCAGTCACGGTCTTTCACCGGTAGTTTCAGCAGGCGGTCGCGCACGGCGCCGCCGACGATATAGCATTGCATTGATTCTTTCCGTTCAGCGCGCAATCTGGCGGCGGTAGGCGGACATTGTCAGATTGAATTCATCGCTGCCCAGCAAGCCCGGCGCCAAGGCTTCCAGCGCGGTGGGGCGGAAGCCCAGCAACGCGGAGGGGAAGGGTTGATCACTGATGTTGTCCACGCTTAGCGAGCGTACATTGTCGCGGCTGATCAGCGCAGGTCCGGGCAGGCATTCCATTAACGCGGCCTGCAGCATGGCCAGGCTTTGCGGCAGCGCGATCACCGGCCGCGGCTTGCCGATGTGGCGGCCCACCAGGCTCACCAGTTCCGCCAGCGTGTAGACGCCGGGGCCGGCCAAGTCCAGGCTCTGGCCGATGGCGGCGCGGTGCGACAGGCTGGCCTCCACCGCATGGGCCACGTCGCCGGCCCAGATCGGCGCGAAGCGTGTATGCGCGCCGGCCAGCGGCAGAAAGGGCGCTTTGCGCAGCAGGCTGGCGAACATATTGAGGAAGCTGTCGCCATGGCCGAACACCACCGACGGCCGCAGTATGGTCCACTCCAGGCCGCTCTCGCGCACGCGGGTCTCGGCGCGGCCCTTGCTTTGCTGATACAGGCTGGGGCCGCGTTCATCGGCGCCCAGCGCGCTGATATGGATCAGCCGCCGCACGCCCAGGCTTTGGCAGGCCGTGATGACTTTTTCGCTCAACTGAACGTGGGCTTTGTCGAACTGCGCGGCGTTGCCGTGCAGGATGCCCACCATATTGATCACCGCGTCGTGGCCGGAAATCAATGATTTCAGCGCTTCCGGGCGGTGAATGTCCGCTTCCACCAGCTGCACGCCGGGCAGCACCAGCAGCGAGGCCTTGGCGCGTTCGCGCCGGCGGGTGGCGATGGTCAGTTGGCAGCCTTGTTCGGTCAGGCGTTCCGCGATGTAGCTGCCGATGAAACCGCTGCCGCCGATGACGCAGATGCGTTGATAAGTCATGAGTGAGGTCCCTTTCTTATGGTACTTGTGGGAGAGGGCTTGGTCCGCCGCCGGGGGGACCAAGCGGAGGTTCAGCGCGCCGGCACCACGCCCATGCGGTTCTTCAAGGAGATGTTGGCGTGGCCGAAGGTGCTGGAGTAGTAAGCGGCGTTGGCCATCACCTTCTGCACGTAGTCGCGGGTCTCGGTGAAGGGGATGGTTTCCGCGTAGATGGTGCCGTCCAGCGTACGGTCCGCTTGCCAGGCGCGCGCGCGGCCGGGGCCGGCGTTGTAGGCGGCGGTGGCCATCACTTCGTTGCTGGACAGGCTGTCCAGCACATAGCGCAAATACCAAGTGCCCAGTTGCACATTGGTTTCGATGTCGTTGACCGCGTACTGGCCCAGGCCGATTTTTTTGGCCACCCATTTGGCGGTGGCAGGCATCAGTTGCATCAGGCCGGATGCGCCGACGCCGGAGCGCGCCATGGTGATGAAGCGGCTTTCCTGGCGGATCAGTCCGTAGACCCAGGCGTCGTCGATATCCAACTGCTTGGCGTAGCGCTGGGTGACATCGCGGTAGGGCGTCAGATAGCGCAGCGAATAATCGTGTTCATCCTTGGTGCGCTCGGCGCTGTAGATGGCCATGTCGTAGAAGCTGGCGCGGCGGCCCACTTCGGCGGCGGCCAGCAGTTCGATATCGCTGCGGTTGCGCATCGCCCAGCGCCATTCGCGCTGCGCGTCGGCGCGGAACTCGGGCTTGACGTGGCGTTCGGCCAGCTCCAGCAGCGCCAGCGCGCGTTTGACCGCCGGTTCCTCGCTCATCTGCTTGATGTCGTCCTTGCTGGGGCCGCTCTTGCTGGCCGGGGTGGACAGGCTGTTGCCCAGCTCCTCCAGCGACAGCAGCGCGTAGTAGTTGTGACCTACGCTGGCCTGGCTGAACAGCGGCGCGGCTTCGTTCTGCCGGCCCAGTTGTTGCAGCGAGCGGCCGCGCCAGTAGCGCCAGGACGGCTTGGCGCCGACGTTGGCCGGCATGGCGCGGATGATTTTCTCCAACTGGGTCCATTGCTCCAGGCGCAGCGCCGAGCGCGCCCACCATTCCCATTGCTCGGCGGTCAGCTGGTCGGCGTCGGCTTTGTCGAACCATTGCAGCGCCTGAGCCGCCTGTTGTTTGCGCGCCGACAGCAGCGCCAGTTGGCCCCAGGCGAAGCCGGCGCGCTCCTTGCTTAAGGTCTTTTCATGTTCGAGCAGCTTGCCCAGGCCGTTGCTGATATTGGCCTTGCCCTTGATTACGATGTCGTAGACGGCCGCTTCCTGACCGCCGGGGGTGGACAGGTCGGCAGTGGCGGGTTTGCTGAGCGCGGCATTGTCCAGCGGCAGGCCGGTATTGGAGGCCAGCTGGCGGGCCTGGCTCAGGTAGTTGCCGGCCAGCAGCAGGCGAGCGCGTTGCCACAGCCAGTCCCGTTTCAGGACGCCGCGCCGCGCCGCCTCGGCGATCAGGCGGTTGCAGCCCTCCGGCAGCGGCCGGCTTTCCAGGAAACGGTCCAGATCGGTGGGCGCCTTGCCCTGATTGAGTTCGTTGAGCTGGCCGTAACAGCTGGATTCTTCATCACGGCCTTCCGGCGGCAGTTTTTTCCATTCCGCGGCGAAGCGGCTCCAGCTTTCGCGAGCCGCCAGCTTTTTCACCCATTCGTTGCGCACGCGCTCGGGCATCAGGCCTTCGTCCACGCGGGCCAGAAAGTTTTGGGCCGGGCCGTCGTCGTCGCCGTCCAGCGCTTTGAGCGCCAGCCAGTAGGCCGGGTAGTCCTTCAGCGGGTAGTTGGACGGCATGCCGCCCGCCAGGCTGGCCAGCTGCCCCAGCTTGTTGCCGCGAAAGGCGTCGCGGGCGGCGATCAGTTCGTCGTCGGCGCCCGCAAAGGCGGGCAGGGCGGCCGTCAGCGCCAGGCTGAGGGCGAGCATGCGGCTTGGGGCGGTGAATGTCATAGGGTTCATGATCCGGGTTCGTCTTTATTATCCGGCGCTGAGCGCCGCTTTGGTTCAGATCCGCGCGCGGCGGGTAAATTCTTCGCGTCCTATTTGCGCCAGAAGGCCGGCGTGAACAGGATCAGCAGGGTAAACACTTCCAGCCGGCCCAACAGCATGGCCAGGCTGCAAATCCATATTTGAAAGTCGGACAGCGACGCATAGTTCGACGCCGGGCCGACCACGCCTAGCCCGGGCCCGGCGTTGTTGATCGAGGCGATCACCGCGGTGAAGGCGCTGAGAAAATCCAGGCCGCTGGCGATCAGCGCGAAGCTTAATATCACTATGCACATGCAGTAGACAAATATGAAGCCCATTACCGACAGCATGACGTCTTGAGGCACCACTTTGCCGCCGATTTTCACCGGCTGCACCGCCGCCGGGTGCAGCAGCCGCGTCATTTCGTTGACGCTCTGCTTGCTCAGCATCAGGGTGCGAACCATCTTGATGCCGCCGCCGGTGGAGCCGGAGCAGGCGGTGATGCTGGACAGGAACAGCATCCACAAAGGCACGAAGATGGGCCAGCGCGCGTAGTCCACGCTGGCGAAGCCGCTGTCGGTGGCGATGGAGATCAGGTTGAAGCTGACGTGGCGCAACGCGGTGGGGAAGTCGTAGACATGGTGTGCCCACAGGTAGACGCTCATCGTCAGGATGCTGCCCAGCAGCAGCCACAGCATGGCCTTGGCTTCCGGATCGCGCAGGTAGGCGCGCAGCGAGCGCTGGCGCAGCGCCAGGAAGTGGGTGGCGAAGTTCATCGCGCCGACTATCATGCCGAAGCTCAGTATCAGCTCCACCGGCAGCGAATCGAAGGCGCCGACGCTGCTGTCGCGGGTGGAAAAGCCTCCCAGCGACAGCGCGGCGAAGGCGTGGCACACCGCGTCCAGCCAGCTCAGGCCGGCGGCTTTCAGCGCCAGCGCCACCGCCAGCGTCCAGCCGCTGTAGACCAGCCACAGGTTCTTGGCGGTTTCGGTGATGCGCGGCGCCAGCTTGCTGTCTTTCATCGGCCCCGGCGTTTCCGCCTTGTACAACTGCATGCCGCCGATGCCGAGGATGGGCAGTATCGCCACCGCCAGCACGATGATGCCCATGCCGCCCATCCAATTGAGGAAATGGCGCCAGAAGTTGAGCGATGCCGGCAGGGTGTCCAGGCCGCTGATTACCGTGGAGCCAGTGGTGGTGAGGCCGGACATCGCTTCGAAGAACGCATGGCTGAACGGCATGTCCGGCCGCGCCAGCATGAAGGGGAAAGAGGCGGTGATGGCGAAGCCCACCCACAGCGTTGTCACCAGAATGAAGCCGTCGCGAGGCTTCAGTTCTCGCTGGTAACGCCGGGTGGCGGACCACAGCGTCAGGCCGATGGCCAGGCCGGCCACGGCGGCGGTGACGAAGGTGTCCAGCGCGCCGTCGCGGTAGAGGATGGACACCAAGGCCGGCGCGAGGAAGGTGCAGGAGAACAGCATGATCAGCTTGGACAGCACATAGAGGATGGCGAGGATTTTGCGCATGTCTCAGTCCCGCGGCTGGTAAAACTCGAGCGGCAAGCCGTCCGGATCGGCGCAGAAGAAAAAGCGAGCGCCGGTGTATTCATCCACGCGGACCTCCTCCAGCGCCACGCCCTCGGCCAGCAGGTGTTGACGGCAGGCGGCGATGTCGGCGCAGGCGAAGGCCAGGTGGCGCAGGCCGCAGGCTTCCGGCCGCGTGGGGCGAGGCGGCGGCGACGGAAAGCTGAACAGCTCCAGCTGGCCGCCGCCCGGCGTGGCCAGGTCCAGCTTCCAGGACTGGCGTTCGGCGCGCCAGTGCTCGGCCAGTATCGGCAGGCCGAGGATGCGGTGGTAGAAGTCGCGCGAGCGGGCGTAGTCTGAGGCGATGATCGCCACGTGGTGCAAGCCGGTGAGATGCATGGTCACAGAAAGCCCAGTTTGACCTGAATGAGTTTTTCCACCTGGCGGATCACCCGGCGGCGCGATAGGAAGATGATCAGATGGTCGCCGTTTTCCACCGTCAAATCGTGATGCGCCATCAGCACCTGTTCGCCGCGGATGGCCGCCACGATGTGGCTGCCTTGCGGCATGTCGATCTGATCGATGCGGCGGCCGGTCAGCCGTGATTGTTGCGCGTCGCCGTGGATGATGACCTCCATCGCCTCCGACGCGCCGCGGCGCAGCGGATGGACCGCCTCCACGTCGCCCTGGCGGATATGGGCCAGGATGGAGCCTATGGTGGACAGGTGGGGCGAAATCACAATGTCGATGCGATGGCCTTCCAGCAGGTCCACATAGCTAGTGCGGTTGACCAGCGCCACCACCCGTCGCGCGCCCATGCGCTTGGCCAGCAGCGTGGACATGATGTTGTCTTCGTCGTCGTTGGTCAGCGCGCAGAACACGTCCATCTCGTCCACGTTCTCGGCGTCCAGCAGCTCTTCGTCGGTGGCTTCTCCGCGCAGCACCAGCGCGTGCTCCAGCCGTTCCGCCAGCCACTGAGCGCGTTCCGGCCGCGCCTCTATCACTTTGACGCTGAAATCGTTTTCCAGCAGTTTGGCCAGCCGGTAGCCGATGTTGCCGCCGCCGGCGATCATGATGCGTCGCAAGGGCCGCTCGCTGAAGCGCAGCTCCTTGAGCATCGCCTGCACGTGTTCGCGCGCTGCGACGAAGAACACCTCGTCGCCTTCCTCCAGCACGGTGTCGCCGTCCGGCACCAGAAGCTTGTCCCGGCGGTGGACGGCGCAGACGCGGCAATCCGCGTCCGGCATGTGTTCGCGGATATTGCGCAGCGGCATGCCCAGCAGCCGTCCGCCGGAGTGGGCGCGCGACACCACCAGCTGCAGCTTGCCGTCGGCGAAGTCCAGCACTTGCAGCGCGCCGGGGTAGGCGAACAGCTGATAGATGTGGTCGGTGACGATCTGTTCCGGACAGATGGCGGACTCGATGCCGAAATGGGCGAGCGGGTCGCCGTGCTCGGACGCCAAGTAGTCGCTGGAGCGGATGCGGGCGATGCGGGTGGGGATGTTGAAACAGGCCTCGGCCATCTTGCAGGCCACCAGATTGGTTTCGTCGTCGCGGGTCAGCGCCAGCACCATGTCGCTGTCCGCCGCGCCGGCCTCGGCCAGCACCTGCGGGTGAGCGGCGTTGCCGGCCACGGTGCGGATGTCCAGCCTGTCCTGCAGCTGCTTGAGCCGCGCGGCATTTTGATCCACCACCGTGATGTCGTTGTTTTCCGAAAGCAGGTTCTCCGCCACATTGGCGCCGACCTGTCCGCCGCCGAGAATCAGAATCTTCACCGCGTTGGCCTGATTGTTGGTTTGTTTATGCAATTTTAACGGTTAGTGAGGCCGCTTGCTTGTCGATTAAAAAAGCAAATCAGCAGCCTTGGCACAATCAATTAGACGAATTTGCCGTCAGCTATCAGAATGCACCCATCGATTTATTAAACCTGTCAGTCAATCCAAACAAGGAGTCTCGCCATGTTGCAAAACCGTGAAGGCCAACGCGTACCGAATGTCACTTTCCGTGTTCGTGACAACAACGAGTGGAAAGATGTCAGCACCGCCGAGCTGTTCGACGGCAAAACCGTAGCGGTGTTCTCGCTGCCGGGCGCGTTCACCCCCACATGTTCTTCTACCCACCTGCCGCGCTTCAACGAGCTGGCGCCGGCCTTCTTCGCCAACGGGGTGGATGCCATCCTGTGCGTATCGGTCAACGACACCTTCGTGATGAATGAATGGGCCAAGGACCAGGAAGCTCAGAACCTGGTGATGATTCCGGACGGCAACGGCGATTTCACCGAGGGCATGGGCATGCTGGTGGACAAGCAGGACCTGGGCTTCGGCAAGCGCAGCTGGCGCTACTCCATGCTGGTGAAGGACGGCGTGGTGGACAAGATGTTCATCGAGCCGCAAGAGCCGGGCGATCCGTTCAAGGTGTCCGACGCCGATACCCTGCTGGATTACATCAACCCCAGCGCCAAGAAGCCGGACCAAGTGGTGGTGTTCTCCAAGACGGGCTGCCCGCACTGCGCGCGCGCCAAGGCGGTGCTGAGCGAAAACGGCTACGACTTCGTTGAAGTGCCGCTGGACAACAAGGTGCGCGGCAAGGTGCTGGGCGCCGTGGCCGGCAAGATGACCGCGCCGCAGGTGTTCATCAACGGCCAGCTGATCGGCTCCGCCGACGAAGTGGAAAAGTACTTCTCCAAGTAAGCCTCAACCGTGTTCGTCCCCCGGTGGCTCGGGCCCTGACGCCACCGGAGTTGTTGCGGGCCGGATGCTCCGTCCGGCCCTTTTTTTACCGGGATACGAGACGGCATGCCCAGCGTGCCGTGCCGTATCCCGATACCGAAAGGAATGAGATGCATACCTTGAACATCGATGTCGCCGTGATCGGCGCCGGCACCGCCGGCCTCGCAGCCTACCGCGCCGCCAAGGCTCGCGGCGCCAGCGCCGTGGTCATTGAAGGCGGCCCTTACGGCACCACCTGCGCCCGCGTCGGCTGCATGCCGTCCAAGCTGCTGATCGCCGCCGCCGAGGCCGCGCACCAGCCGCGCCACAGCGCGCCCTTCGGCGTGCATATCGATGGCGAAGTGCGCATCGACGGCCGCGAGGTGATGGACCGAGTCAAGCGGGAGCGCGATCGTTTCGTCGGCTTCGTGCTCAATGGCGTGGAAAGCATTCCGCCGCAAGACCGGCTGCGCGGTTACGCCCGCTTTATCGACAACACCACTTTGCAGGTAGACGAACACACGTTGGTGCAAGCGCGCCGCGTGGTGATCGCCACCGGTTCTTCGCCGTTGATCCCGCCGCCGTTTCAGGCCTTCGGCGACAAATTGATCATCAACGACGATGTGTTCGACTGGGAAACGCTGCCGGAAAGCGTGGCGGTGTTCGGTCCCGGCGTCATTGGCCTGGAACTGGGTCAGGCGCTGTCCCGGTTGGGCGTCAAGGTGCGCGTGTTCGGCCGCGGAGGCGGCGTTGGGCCGCTGTCCGATCCGGCGGTGCGCGACTACGCCAGCCAGGCGCTGGGCCGGGAGTTCTACCTGGACCCGGACGCCAAGGTGCTGGAAATGGGCTTGGCCGACGGCAAGGCGCAAATTCGCTACGTCAATCTGGACGGCGACGAGGTTTGCGAGCGTTTCGATTACGTATTGGCCGCCACCGGCCGCGCGCCCAATGTGCGCGGCCTGGCGCTGGAAAACGCCGGTCTGGAGCTGGATGCGGGCGGCGTGCCCAAGTTTGATCCGCGGACCCTGCAGTGCGGGAACTCGCCGGTTTTCATCGCAGGCGACGCCAATAACATCCTGCCGCTGTTGCACGAGGCCGCGGACGAAGGCAAGACCGCCGGCGACAATGCCGCGCTGTATCCGGCGGTACAGCCCGGTCTGCGTCGCTCTAGCATCGCCGTGGTGTTCTCCGACCCGCAGATGATGATGGTGGGCAGCCGCTTCGCCGATTTGCCGGCGGGCGAGTTCGTGGTGGGCGAAGTCAGTTTCGAAGACCAGGGCCGCAGCCGGGTCATGGGCGTCAACCAAGGCTTGCTGCATGTTTACGCCGATAGCGCCAGCGGCCGCTTCCTGGGGGCGGAAATGATAGGACCGCGCGCCGAGAACCTGGCCCATTTGCTGGCCTGGAGCCATCAGCAAGGCCTGACGATCGCCCAGATGCTGGACATGCCGTTCTACCACCCGGTGATAGAGGAAGGCCTGCGCACCGCGCTGCGCGACGCCGCAGCCAAGGTGCTTGCTTAAAGCTTGCCGCGCTGGATGCCCCGGTTTCGGTCCGCATCCGGCACCGCGCGCCCGCTTATGGTCCCCGCCATGGCGGGCTTTTTTATGGCGCCGCCGTTAAGACCCTGTTCAATGTCCACTGTGCTTCAGCGGGATTTTAGGCAAGGGCGTTGAACACCATCTCAAACCGCTTTTTCGCTCGTTTTCGCCTTGCCTCGCTGTTTGGTGAAAGGCAGCGGATTATCAGCGGCTGTGATGCATCTCCATGAGCCAGGCAAGATCGCCGGTGGCTATTTGGAGAAATGCATGAACCATGAACGTATGGCGCTGTGCGTGGCGGGAATCGGGTTGATGGTGCTGGGATGGGCGTTGTCTTCCTCGCTCTTAATTGTCCCGCGGAGCCGACTTACTGTGCGCCGCAATGAAAGCCTAGCGTATTGTGAAACCGCCCCGAGGCATCGGGGCGGTTTTTTTCATGGGATCAACGAGGCTGAGCGAGAGGGGGCAGAGGCGCGTGGTTTTCTCTAATCAGTGCGCAGCGCCCGCAGCCAGTCCAGCCGCTGCCGCCAAATCATCGGGGCGGCGCTCAGCAGATGCAGCGTGGCCAGGATGTTGAGCGCCGCGGTGGCCAGCAGCAAGATGGCGATGCTGTCGTACAGCTTCAGCGCCAGCGCGCTACCGATGGCGGCGGCCACCATGTAGAAGCCGTTGGCGATATTGTTGGCGGCCACGGCCTGAGAGCGGAAATCGTCAGGGCTGGCGGTTTGCAGCCAAGTGTACAGCGGCACGGTGAAGAAACCGCCGAAGAAGCCCAGCAGCGCCACGTCGACCATATTGCGCCAGCTGCCGGCGCGAGCCAGGAACTCGCTCAGGCCGATCAGCTCGCCGCGATAGTGCGGCATGGCCGATAGCGCCAGATCGCCGCCGAACAGCGTCATGCCGACGCTGCCCACCAGCACCATGCCCAGTTGCAGCTTGCCTTGCGACAACTTGGCGCAGACCACCGAGCCCAGGCCGATGCCGATGGAGAACAGCGCCAGCAGCAGTGTGTAGACGCCGGCGTCCCCGCCCAGGTGCAGGCGGGTGAAGGTGGGCAGCTGGGTGGTGTAGACCGCGCCCATCAACCAGAACCAGGAAATGCCGAGGATGGCGCAGCGCACGTCGCGGATGCGCCAGGCGTCGCGCATCAGCAGCACGGAATCCTTGAGGAAATTGAAGGACAGCTTAAGCTTCGGCGCGCCGGGCTGGGCCGGCGGCATTGCGCGGCTGGCGCCGTAGCCGAGCAGGGCGGTGGCCAGCAAGGTGGCGGTGATCAGGTAGGGGCCGCCGGTGGTGAGCATGCTGCCGCCGATCTGGCCGATCAGGATGGCGAGAAAGGTGCCCATTTCGATCAGGCCGTTGCCGCCCACCAATTCGTGTTCTTTCAGGTATTGCGGCAGCACCGAGTATTTGAGCGGGCCGAAAAAGGCGGAGTGGGCGCCCATCAGGAACAGCGCGCCGAGCAACAGGCCGGCGGAGTGAAGGAAGAAGCCGGCGCCGGCCAGCAACATGATGGCGATCTCGGCCAGCTTGATCCAGCGCGCGATGACGGCCTTGTCATAGCGCTCGGACAATTTGCCGGCGGTGGCGGAAAACAGGAAGAAGGGCAGGATGAACACGCCGGCGGCCAAGTTGACCAGCTGTTCCGGCGGCAGGCCGGCCAGGCTGAGGCCGTGAAAGCTGATCAGCACCACGATGGCGGTTTTCAGCAGGTTGTCGTTGAACGCGCCCAGGAACTGGGTGCCGAACAGCGGAAAGAAGCGCCGGGTGGCGAAGAAGGAAAAGCCTGCTTTCACGTGGATGCCGATCTTGTGTCATGAGCCGGAAACGCATGCTAGCGGATTCGCGGCGGGCTGTCAGCCGAGCGGCGGCGGGTTTTCCGTATAATGCGGCGCATGATGCTACGTCTGTGTTGTTGCTTGCTGATCTGTCATGCGGCCTGGGCCGGGGAGCTGTCGTCGAGGCTGGACGCCGTCTTGGCGGAATCCGCACCGGCGCGGTCTTTGGCGCTGGCTCGGATTCAGTCGCTGGACGAGGGCTTGATTGATCCGGCCTCCTTGCAGCCGGCCTGGTCCCGCTACAGTCTGCGCGCCCTGCGGCAGTTGGCGGCGCACGAGCGCGGCTGCGAGGGCGAGGTGTCGTCCGTGCCGGCGCTATGGCGTGATTTTGAACGCAGACGCTGTGTGGACGGGCGTTTGCCGGATGATTGGCTGCGCCGGCATCCGGTCCACCCCCTGGGCGGCAGCAGCGCCGCGCATTGGCGGCAAGGGCGGCCTAAGGCGGAGGCGACGGACTGGTTGCATGTGCGCGAGCGCAACGACGAGCTGGGACTGTTGGGCGCCTTGTCCGACGACAATCTGGACGCTTTGCTGGCCGGCGCGCACTGGCTGTGGCAGGACGGCGCGTTGTGGCGGCTGCGCGACGGCTACTGGCGGGTTTACCCGGCCGCGGCCTGGCGGGAGCGAGCGGAAGCGGTTGGGGTGAGGGTGTCTGCGGACGCGGGCGCCTGTGTGGAGCGTCTGGACGGCTTGTGTTTGAACCCCGCGCCGGCGTCGGCCTGGTCTTGGCGGGCTCTATGGGCGGGGCTGGCCGGGCTGGCGCTGGCCGGCGGCGGCTGGCTGGCTTGGCAGCGGCGGCGTCTGGAGCGGGAGCGGCGTTTCGCCCTGCAGATGCTGACCCATGAGCTGCGCACGCCTATCGCCGGCCTGGCCGGCGTGGTGGAGGGGCTGCGACGGGACTTCGATCGCTTGCCGGATTCCGCTCAAGATCATTTTGGACATTTGGCCGGCGGCGTCAGCCGCCTGCGCCAGTTGGCCGAAGCCAGCCGTCATTATTTGTCCGCCGACAGGTTGGACGAACGACGGCAAGCGGTGCGGCTGGCGGAATGGCTGGATGCGATCGCGGAGCGGCATCAGGCCGCTTTTTGCCTGAACGAGGACGCGACGCTGCTGCTGCCTGCTTATTGGTTGGGGCTGTGCTTGGACAATTTGCTGGTCAACGCGCGTCGGCATGGCCGGCCGCCGTGGCGATTGCTGGCGAATTGGGACGGCCGCAGCCTGACGCTGACGGTGTGCGACGGCGGCCGTTTGGCGGATTATCGGCTGCGTCGGCTGACGCGGCGGGGCAGCGGCGGCGAGGGCATGGGCTTGGGTCTGGCCATTGTCAGGCGGGTGCTGACGCGGCTGGGCGGACGGCTGCGCCTGTCCGGCCCGCCCACCAGGTTTAGCTTGCAACTGCCTGCCAAACGGGCGCCGCAACAGGACTCCCCTTTATGAATACTTTGCTGCTGGTTGAAGACGACGCAACGCTGGGCGATGGCCTGAGCCGTTTTTTGGAGGACGCCGGTTATCGCTGCCTGTGGCTGCGGCGGGCGGAAGAGGCCGCCGCGCAGTGGCTGCGCGCCGATCTGGTCATTCTAGACCGCAGCTTGCCCGACGGCGATAGCCTGCGGCATTTGCCCGGCTGGCTGGCGCAGAAAGCCCTGCCGGTGATCGTGCTGACGGCGCGGGTGGAGGTGGGCGACCGGGTGGCCGGGCTGGAGGCGGGGGCGCGGGACTATCTGAGCAAGCCCTTCGCCCATGCGGAATTGCTGGCGCGGATTCGCGCTCAGCTGCGGCCTTTGGGCGACGGCAGCCTGAGCCTGGGAGCCTTGAGTTTGCAGCCCGCCCGGCAGTCGGCGAACTGGCGGGGAAGGGAAGTGGCCTTGACGCGCACCGAGTTCGAACTGCTGGCGTTGTTGGCGCGCATGGCCGGGCGGGTGATGAGCCGCGACGAATTGCTGAACCAGGTCTGGGGTTATGAGCATTTCCCATCCACTCGCACCGTGGACACGCATATTCTGCAACTGAGGCAGAAACTGCCCGGCCTTGGCATCGAAACCGTGCGCGGCGTCGGCTACCGGCTGGAGATGCTCTGATGCGGCGCGCATTGTGCTTGTGGCTGGCGCTGGCCGCGCCGGCCTGCGCCGATCCGCTGGCGGTTTTGAACCGAGCCTTGCTGGGGGCGGACGATGACGCCGCCTGGCGCGCGCTGTCCGAAAGCTGGCCGGCTCTGCGCAGCCAGGCGCAGCGGCGGGCTTGGGCCCAGGCTTTGGCGGCGCTGAGCGCCGAGCATTGCGGCAAGGACGCGCCGTTGACGCTGCCGGCCTGGCTGCCGCGTTTGACGCTGGAGCTGGCGCAGCGCGACATGCCGCTGACGCGCGCGTACCGGGTCGTGCTGAGCGGGCACGGCGCGCTGGAGGACGCGCGCTTATTGGACGCGCACGGGCATGACCTGTTGCGCGGCGGCTTGCTGGAGCGGGAGGAAGGCCAAGATTTCCGCCTGGAAAGCGCGGATTCGAGCCGGCCTCTGGCGGCGGGGGCCTATCGGTTGCAGCTTAGCGCCGCCGGCCGGCAATGGCAGGCCGAGCTGGCGTTGCCGGAGGTGGCCAATCTGGACTGGCTGTCGCGCAGCCCGCTGGCGGTATCGCGCTTGCCGCCGCCGCGCGCGGCTTGCGCGCAGCCCTGGCTGGAGCAATCGCTGCTGAGGCGCAGCGATTACGGTTTTGTCTGGTGGCGGCGGCGGGAATTGGGCGAGGCGCTGCGCTGGCCGTCCAGCCCGGGCGAGCTATGGCAGAGCGTTGCCTTGGTTCGCGTCGAGGCGCGCGGTCAATTGGTTCTGAGGGTGGCGCACCGCCAGGTCGGGCCGCGTTGAAATCCTGACATTCGCCTGACAAACGCGACGGCCTTTGCCTTTCTAATCTCTTCATCTTGATTCGAATATGGAGAGTGCCCGCGATGTCGATATCCCCCCATTCCCTTGTTTTTGCGCTGGCGGCAATGAGCCTGCCCTTGAGCGCCTGGGCGCAGATCCGCTTGGAAAACGCCCAGTGGCGGGTGGCGCTGGACCCGGCCACCCTGGCGGTGACCGCGACGCCGGCCGGGCAGCCGCCGTTGGCGGTGTCGACGGGCGGCCCTGCGCGGGCGGTGGCGAACCTAAGCGAGGACGCGGCCGGCGCCGCCTGGTCCTGGGGGCGCGATCGTTATCGCTTGAGCGCGCGCCTGGACGGCCCGGATCTGACGTTGACGGTTCAAGCCGGGGCCGGCGCCGCGGAAACCGTGCAGCTGCTGAGGCAGCCGGCGGCGGCGATGGGGCGCGGCTTGTTGCTGCCCTTGGCGGAGGGCAGTTATGCGCCGGCCGGCGATCCGCTGTGGCTGGATTTCCTGCCGCGCTTCGCCGGCGATGGGCTGAGCACCTCGGAAAACCTCAGCCTGCCTCTGTGGGGCATGGATTACGGCGCAAGCAGCTTGCATTGGTTGCTGCTGAATCCCTTCAACAATCGTTTGAAGGTCAGCCGGGACGGCACCGGCCTGGGGCTGGCGCTGAGTCATGATTTCAACGTCTTGAACCGACAGGAGCCGATGACGCTGCTGCTGCATCTGGCAGATGGCGACCCCTTGGCCGGAGCCAAACGTTATCGGCAATGGTTGATCGGGACCGGGCGTTTCGAAAGCCTGGCGGACAAGATGCGCGCGCAGCCGGAAACCGCCAAGCTGGTGGGCGCCAGCCATGTCTATCTATGGGGCAACGATTTGCTGGGCGCTGCCGATGTGCTCGACTGGGGGCGCTGGGTGAGCCTGTTGCGCGGCGACAGCGAGCTGGCGCGGCGCTTGAGAGGGCGCTTCGACGCGGAAGCCGCCGCGGCGTTGCGGGCGGCTTCGGCCCGGCCGGACGCCTACCAGCGCCGGGTCTTGTTGACGGCTTTCAACCAGGCGGCCACGGCGGAGGCGCGCGCCGGTTGGCTGAGCGCCGCGCCGGAGTGGAGCAAGCTGGCCGCGCCTTACCGCCGCTTGCGGCGCGAGGTGAGAGCAGTGTTCGGCGCGGCCTTGGCCGAGCCGGACGATTGGGGCGGCGGCTTATCGCGCCGCACGCTCCGGGTTTTGAGCGCGGCCGGATTGGAGCGGCTATGGCTGGGGGTGGACAATTGGGAAGGGGGCTTGTGGCAGCCGCAAGCGATGGCGGAGGGCGTGCGTGCCGGCTACCTGATGGCGTCCTACGACTCCTACGAAACCGCCTTGCCGCCAGGGAAGCGCGAAGACTGGCTGACGGCGCAGCAGGGCGCCGCCGCGTATCGAAACTGCGGCATCACCTTGGCCAGCGGCCGGCGCAAGAGCGGTTTCCAGCAGTCCGGCTATTACACCAATCCGGAATGCGTGCGGCCTGTGTTGCGTCAGCGCAGCCAGGCGCTGCATAAGGCTTTGGGCTTCAACAGCTGGTTTCTGGATGCCTACGCCACCGGCATGGTGTTTGACGATTACACGCCGGGCCGGCGCATGAGCCAGGCCGACGTGGCGGCCGGCAACGAACGCAGCATGGCCTGGGTGAGGGATCGTTTCGGCGTGCCGGTGGGGTCTGAGAACGGCAACGCGGCCACCTCGCGAGGAATCGCCTTCGCGCACGGCATGCAGGTGCCGGTGCTGGGGTGGGGCGATCCCGATTTGCAGAAAAACCCCAAGTCGCCGTACTTCCTGGGCCGCTGGTTTCCGGCGGATCAGCCCGAGGTGTTTTTCCGCTCGGTCCCCTTAAAGCAACCCTATCTGAACATTTACTACCAGCCGCGCTACCGGCTGCCGCTCTACCAGGCGGTGTTCCACGACTCCATTGTCACCACTAATCACTGGCTGTACGACAACCTGAAGTTCAGCAACGCCTATGCCGACAATCTGCTGACGCAATGGTTGTACAACACGCCGCCGCTCTGGCATGTGAGCGCGGAGAGCCTGACACGGCGGCTGCCGCTGATGCGTTGCGCGGATCAGGTGTTTCGGCCCCTGCACCGGCAACTTGCGACTCAGGCCATGACCGGCTTTGCCTGGTTGACGCCGGATCGCTTATCTCAACAGACCCGTTTCGCCGATGGCAGCCGGCTGACAGTCAATTTCAGCGCGGAGCCGCGCTTGCTTGATGGGCACGAGTTGGCCGGTCAGACGATGCGGGCGCAGTTGGCCGGGCAGCCGGAGCGCACGGTTTCCTTAAAGGACTGCGAACCGAGTCCGGCCTTATGAGCCGATGTCCGACAGACATGAGTTAAATGCATTGATTTAATCGTCTTTCTGATTTTTACACATGTCATGAAAATATCGCGCCGCGCAGCGCATTGGCAAAAAGGCAACGAGTGTTGGCGGCCGCTACAGGGGAGGCCGGCGCGCCGCAGCCGGCTGCAAGCCTTTACCGGCGGCCTTTGTGCCGGGCGCCGGCGTGACGGGCCCCGGCTAGCGCGAGGCCGCAGTCGGGAAAATGGTATGTGACGAATTATGATGTGAATTGACCGTCTGTAATAAATGCTTCAAGCATCGTGTCAGGCCATATGACAAATAGTCTGTGGCTGGATGATCTGCTGAAAGCGTGTCTAGAGAAGCGCGCTAAGCAGGTTAGACACATGACTGGAGAAATCATGAGAACTAGCAAGAAGAAGTTGGTACTGGCCTTGGCCCTGGCAGGCCTGGGCGGCCAAGCCGGCAGTGTTTGGGCGGCGGAGTCCAGCAGCGGCACCCTGGATCGGGTGGAAATCACCGGTTCCAACATCAAACGCAGCATCAAGCAAGAAAAGGCGCTGCCGGTGACAGTGGTGCGCACCGAGGAAATGAGCAAGCAGGGTTTCACCACGGTGGAACAAGTGGTGAATTCGCTGGCTAGCAACCAATCCAGCATGGTGGGCGCTTCGTCGGTGCAGACGGTGTCGGGCGGTGCCTCTTACGCCAGCCTGCGCGGTCTGGGGTCGCAGTACACGCTGGTGTTGCTGGACGGCCGTCGTGTCGCCAGCCAGGCGATTGGCGGTTACGCCACGGATTTGAACGCCATTCCCTTGTCGGCGATTGAGCGCATCGAAGTGCTGCGCGACGGCGCCTCAGCCATCTACGGCACCGACGCCATCGGCGGCGTGATCAACTTCATCACCAAGAAGAGTTACCAAGGCGTGACGGTGGCGGGCGAACTGGTGTCCACCGATCACAAGGGCGGCAATACCGGCAGCGCCAGCATCACCGCAGGCATCGGCGACTTGAGCAAGGACGGCTACAATGTTTACGGCTCCTTGAGCTATCAGAAGCTGGACGCCATCACCACGCTGAACCGCTCCTTCGCCAACAAATACCTGACTGCGGACAATCTGAGCGGCCGGGTCTTTCCGTCCAACTTTACTTACAAGGGCAACGCCTACAACCCGGCGGCGCCGAATTGCAAACCGCCGTACGCCAAGCCGATAGATGCCAACTCCTGTGGCGAAAACGCCAACCTCTACATGGACCTGACGCCGGAGGTGGAACAACTGACCGCCTTCGTCAAGGGTACCAAGCAGATTGGGGACCATACCCTGTCGCTGCAGTACATGGGCGCGCGCAACGTCAGCACCACGCATATCTCGCCGGCGCCGCTGGCCAAGATCGCCACGTTGAAGGCCGGTGACAAGTATTATCCGACACATTTGCCGGACGGCACTCCCACCGACGGTAGCGACGTGGTGATCAACTCGCGCTCCGTGCCGCTGGGCCCGCGCGTGACTGAGAGCCTGTCCACCACGCAGCGGCTGGCTTTCAATGCCGAAGGCTTGCTGGCGGGCTGGGATTACCGCGGCGGGGTGGCCTACTCCGAGAACAAGACCACCATCAACTACAAGTCCGGCTATGTGCACGGCGACAAGATCGCCGCCGCCTTCCAGGACGGCACCATCAACCCCTTTGGCGACTCTGCGCCAGGCGCCTGGCAGAGCACTGAACTGAAGGGCGACGGCTGGGTCGCCAAATACCAGACGGTGATGGCGGACTTCAAGGTTAGCAAGGAAGTGTTGCAGTTGCCGGCCGGCATGATGGCGACGGCTTTCGGCGTGGAAACCCGGCGCGAGAAGCTGGACAGCCAGATCCAGGACATCGCCCAGTACGCGCTGGGTTCCGGCATCGCCGATTCCAAATCCACCAGCGGCAGCCGCGGGGTGACCGCGGCCTATGTCGAAGCGGATATCCCCATCTTCAAGAATTTCGACGCCCAGCTGGCGGCGCGTTACGACCGCTATACCGACTTCGGCAGCTCCTTCAACCCTAAGGTCGCCGTCAAGTACCAGCCTATCCCGCAGGTCTTGTTCCGCTCCTCGGCCAGCAAGGGTTTCCGCGCGCCGACGCTGTACGACGTGTTCACGCCCAATAGCAAGACCTACACCGCCAACAAGTTCAACGACCCCTTGCGCTGCCCAGGCGGCACGCCGGCCAACGGCGGCAACAAGGTGGACGATTGCAACACCCAGTTTGAAGCGCTACAGGGGGGCAACAACAACTTGTCGCCGGAGAAGGCCAGCTCGCTGACCTTCGGCATCGTGATCGAGCCGATCAAGGAAATCACCGCCAGTGCTGACTTCTGGTGGACCACGGTGAAGGACACCATAGGCGCGCTGGATCCGGGCGTGATTTTCGCCGATCCGGGCAAGTACGCCGACAAGTTCGTGCGCAACGCGGATGGCTCGCTCAACCATGTGATCACCACCACCCAGAACCTGGGTACCTTGAGCGCGGCCGGCGTGGACATCAGCCTAGCCTTCCGCTTGCCCAAGAATGCTTGGGGCAATTTCAGCGTCAACCTGGATGGCACCTACACTTCCAAGTACCAGCAACAGTTGGAGCCGAAGGGGCCCTATTTGAGCTCGCTGGGCGGTTGGTACAAGGATATTCTGCAACCGACCTTGCGCTGGAAGCACAGCCTGGCGTTCAACTGGGCGCAAGGGCCGTGGAGCGGGGTGCTGGTGCAGAACTATTCGTCGGGCTATACCGATCTGAACCCCAACGATGAAGGCCACAATGTGCGCCCATATTCCAACTGGAACCTGTCCGGCAGCTATGTCTGGGACAAGAGGCTGACCATTACCGCGGGCATTCGCAACCTGTTCGATCAGGAGCCGCCGTTCAGCAATCAGACCAAGACCTTCCAGTACGGTTTTGATCCGGTGGTGGCGGATCCAGTGGGGCGCGCCTACTTCCTGAAAGCCAGCTACAAGCTTTAAGCCTCGGCAAGTTGGATTGACCAAGCCCCGTCGCGTCGTTTGGCGCGGCGGGGTTTTATGTTTTTGGAATGATTTTTCTTGTGTGGAAAGGGCTAAATCGGAACGCACGATATTGGCGATTCATGATTTTTTGCATGCCTGCCATTAAAAAAACGAATGCATAAGTTTTTGCAAAATTAGTCTAATCTTAAATTCTTGTACAAATTTGTCGTAAAAATGCAAAAAAGCAACAATGGCAAGTTGTGTTCGCTATAAAAAATGACATGGAATTAGCTGGGGATTGTAAAAGCTGCTGGCAAAAATCAGGGGCATAGTCTATTGATTTTCAAGCGCTAACATGATTTTTACGCATTTCTCCGTCAAACGGCACATTGGCGCGGGCCGCCGGACAGCGCGGATCATCCCTCAACAAATATTGACGGGAAGCAACAATCCTTAACACACTCGAAACACGGTCATGACGTTCGATTGTCGACGACCTGCAGTATCCAGCAAACGTTCGCCAGAAGCGTTGCTGGTTTCCGTGTGCAGTTAAGGAGAAATCAAGTTGAGAAGTCAAAAGAAGCAGCTAGTGCTTGCCCTGGCCATGGCCGGCATGGCGAGTCATGCGCCGTTCGCATTCGCCGCTGAGGCGAACTCCGGTCAGCTGGATCGGGTAGAGGTCACCGGTTCCAACATCAAGCGCAGCATCAAGCAGGAAAAAGCGCTGCCCGTCACTATTCTCAAAACCGAAGACCTGGCCAAGCAAGGCCTGACCACGGTGGAGCAGGTGGTCAACAGCATCGCCGCCAACCAGTCGTCGCAAGGTGCGGCAGCTGCAGTGGGCGCCTCTACGGGCGGTGCCGCGTTTGCAAGCTTGCGTGGTCTGGGCAATCAATACACCCTTGTGTTGCTGGACGGTCGTCGCATGGCCAATCAGGCGATTGACGGTACTTCCGCCGACCTGAACGCCATCCCTCTTTCCGTGATTGATCGAGTGGAAGTGTTGCTGGACGGCGCCTCCGCCATTTACGGCACCGACGCCATCGGCGGCGTGATGAACTTCATCACCAAGAAGAGCTTGAAGGGCTTCAGCATTGGAGGCAGTTTTTCCAATCCGCAGCACGGCGGCGGCGATGATAAAAACATCAATGTTTCCTATGGCTACGGGGATTTGGGTAACGACGGTTTCAATATTTACGGCGCCATCGATTACCAGAAAAAAGACCCAGTGATGGCATCTCAGCGCGGCTTTGCTTCGCTGATCAATAAAGATACCGGTTCCAGTCCCAATGCCTGGCCTGGCAATTATGTTGATGGGGTTACCGGGGACTTAATGACTCCGTCCGCACCGAATTGCCGGCCACCGTTCTCCACGTTCAATGGCGAAAACTGCCAGGAATATTACTCGCTGTACCCCAGCATTATTCCGGAGGTAGAGCAGATTTCCGGTGTGATCAAGGCCACTAAACGCATTGGCGACAATCACGAATTGTCGTTGCAATACACCCGCACCGAAACCACCACCACCTCCCAAAACGCGCCGTTGCCGACTGGGGGAGATATCACCCGCGCCAACGCGGTGGACCCGAGCAAGCGCGACCAGTTATATGTGCGTACCGTCCCGCTAGGTAATCGCGTGACTGAAGCCAATTCGGTCACGCAGCGCCTGATGCTGAATATGGAAGGCCTGATCGCCGGTTGGGATTATCGCGCCGGCATCGGCCGTTCGGAAAACCTGGTCAAGGAAAATCTGAACTCCGGCTACGTTAGCAAGAGCAAGATGCAGTCCGCGGTCGACAGCGGGGCTTTGGATCCGTTTGACTTGTCCGGCAATAATCTGGCGGCCTGGCGTTCGGTGGGCATAACCGGCCAGACCAAGGAAGCCAAGTCCACCATAGACATGGCCGACATCAAGGCTAGCCGCGAAGTGCTGCAACTACCGGCCGGGATGATGGCCATCGCCTTTGGCGCGGAGGTACGCCGCGAGTCTTTGAGCACGATCTACAACAAAGCGGTAACCCGCGATGCGCTGAGCACTGGTCAGAACAAGACCGAAGACGCCGCTGGCAGCCGCAACTCCTATTCGTTGTACGGCGAGGCGGATATTCCAGTTCTGAAGAACCTGGACGCGCAGTTGGCCGCGCGTTACGACCACTACAGCGACTCCGGCAGCTCTTTCAATCCCAAGGTGGCGGTGAAGTACCAGCCGCTGCCGCAGCTGATGTTCCGCTCCTCCGCCAGTACCGGTTTCCGTGCACCGTCTCTGTACAATATGCACAAGCCTAACCAGTTGCAGCTGACAGGCCGTGCCTATGTGGATTACGGTGCTTGCCCTAATGGCAAAACCCCGGTGCCGGGCGCGAACGCCTTAGCGTGCCAGAGTATTCAGCGGGATATCCGTTACGGCGGCAACAAGAACCTGGAGCCGGAAAAGTCGTCCTCCTTGTCCTTTGGCATCGTGATCGAGCCGGTGAAGAGCTTTACCGCCAGTGCCGACTTCTGGTGGACCATGATCAAGAATCAGATCAATGTGATCCCGGAAGATACTATCTTCGCTAATCCGTCCAAATATTCGGATCGCTTCATTCGCGATAGCAACGGCAATCTGTCTTATATCGTCGATGACTATTCCAACCTGGGTAATTTGAGCGCGGCCGGGGTGGACATCAAGATGAACTGGCTGTTGCCCAGGACCGCGATTGGCACTTTCAATGCGTCCCTGGATGGCACCTATCTGTCCAAGTACTCCTACCAGAAAGAGAAAGAGGGCCCGTACTTCAGCAACCTTGGATCTTACATCGATGCGAACGGTCCGGCTTTCCGCTGGCAGCACACTTTGTCGATGAACTGGTCGCTGGGCGCGTGGAGCGGGGTGCTGGCGCAGAACTATCGTTCCGGCTACACCGACAGCAACTCGAAGAAAGGTCAGAACAATACTGTGCGGCCTTACTCCACCTGGAATCTGTCTGGGTCCTACGCCTGGAACAAGCAGCTGACGGTGACCGCCGGCATCAAGAACCTGTTCGATCAAGAGCCGCCGTACTCCAACCAGAGCGATACCACGCCGCGTAGCTACGATCCGCGCTTTACCGATCCGATGGGCCGTTCCTTCTTCCTCAAGGCTAATTACAAGCTCTAAGGCGGCGGGACACTGGACGGGGCGGATCGGATCCGCCCTGTTCTCGGGCTCGGCGGCGCGCCGCCGCCGGGCGAATCAGAAGACAGTGGATATAAACATGACGAGCATCACAGCCAGAGGAATCGGCGGTCCCCCGCCCAAGCGCCGCATCGCGGGCTTGGTCGGCGTGGTCGTCTTCCATGCACTGTTGATCTACGCGCTGGTGTCGGGCCTGGCCCAGGGCGTGGTCAAAGTGATCCAGCAAAAAGTGGAAGTGGCGGTCATTAGCGAACCGCCGCCGCCTCCGCCGCCCCCTCCGCCCAAGATCGAGAAAGTGGTGCAGCCCACCGCCGCGCCCAAGCCGCAGGCCTACGTGCCGCCGGTGGTCAATCCGCCGCCGGTCACCTCCACGGCCAACGCGATCCAGTCCACCACCTCGGACCCGGCCCCGCAGCCGGCGCCCACCCCCGCCCCGGCGGTGGAAGCGCCCAAGGGCCCGGTGTCGGCCAAGGCCAACTGCACCCAGCTGCAAGCCCCGGAGTACCCGAGCAAGGCGCAGCAGGACGAGATCCAGGGCGTGGTGCGCGTGGCCTTCCAGGTGGGCGACAACGGCCGCTTCAGCCACATCGCCAATATTTCGTTCGACGGCGGCATCCCGCCGCGCTACCGCAGCGGCTTCCAGTCGGCGATCAGCGCCGCGCTGCAAGGCTACAGCTGCAAACCCAACAGCCTGTTGAGCCAGGAATTCGGCTTCAAACTCGATTCCGGCGAATGAGCGCGAGCGCGCCGCGACCGGAACAAGCAATCTTTAGGAGAACCAGAACATGAGCAAAATCACCCGCATCGCCTTCACCGCCGTGGCTCTGCTGAGCAGCCTGAACGCCCTGGCCGCCGAAACCGCCCACGTGACCAGCAACCCGTACGGCATCGACGCCCTGTGGGCGCAAGGCGACATCGTCGCGCGCGGCACCCTGATCATTCTGCTGATCATGTCCGCGGCCACCTGGTACGTGGGCATCGTCAAACTGCTGGAACAACGCCGCCTGCTCAAGCAAGGCCGCGAACTGCTGGCGTCGCACGGCGCGGAACTGCAAAAGCGCGCCAGCGAACTGGCCGACGAAGGCATGTTCAGCGCGGTGGCGGCAGCCGGCATTGAAGCGGCGGCCGAGCACAAGGGCGAACTGGCCGGGCGCGTGGACCTCAACACCTGGGTGTCGATGGCCATCTCCGACGCGGTGGATTCCGCCAGTCACCATATGCAAAACGGCCTGTCGGTAGTGGCCACCGTCGGCTCCACCGCGCCGTTTGTCGGCCTGTTCGGCACGGTATGGGGCATCTACCACGCGCTGACGGCGATCGGCATGTCGGGTCAGGCGTCGATCGACAAAGTGGCGGGCCCGGTGGGCGAAGCGTTGATCATGACCGCGATCGGCCTGGGCGTGGCGGTGCCGGCGGTGCTGGGATACAACTGGCTGGTGCGTCGCAACAAGCTGGTGCTGGACATGGTGCGAGTGGTGGCCGGCCGCCTGCACGCCAGCCTGCTGAACGCGCGCTGAGGCGGCGACGATGAAGGGGCGCAACGCAAGATTCGGCCAAGGCCACGGCAAGGGCGACGAAGACGCGGTGATGTCCGCGATCAACACCACGCCGCTGGTGGACGTGATGCTGGTGCTGCTGATCATCTTCCTGATCACGGTGCCGGTGGTGACGCAGACGGTGAAGATGGCCTTGCCGAAGGAAAGCAACATCCCGACGCAGACCAAGCCGGAGAACATCGTGCTGGGGGTGGACACCGGCAACACCATCTACTGGAACACCACGCCGGTGAAGACGCAGGAAGAACTGCTGGCGCGGCTGGTGAAGGAGGCGAAGAAGGACCCGCAACCGGAAGTGCACATTCGGGGCGACCTGGGGGCGAAGTACAGCCCGATAGGCCGGATCGTGCTGGCGGTGCAGCAGGCGGGGATCGTGAAGATCGCTTTTATTACCGAACCGCCGCCGCGGAACTAGAAGGGGCAGGAAGATGGGAATGAACGTAGGCTCGTCCGACGACGACCTGATGGTGGAAATGAACACCACGCCGCTGATCGACGTGATGCTGGTGCTGCTGATCATGCTGATCATCACGATTCCGATCCAGACGCACGCGGTGAAGCTGGACATGCCGGTGAGCAGTCCGGCGAAGCCGATGGAGAAGCCGGTGGTGGTGCAGATAGACATTGGGCCGGACAACGGGATCTTGTGGAACGGAGAGCGCTTGGCGAACCGGGAGGCCTTGGAGAAGAAGCTGACGGAAGCGGCGGCGCGGGCGCCGCAGCCGGAGTTTCATATCAAGCCGAACAAGGACGCTGGGTATGAGCCGGTGGCGATGGTGCTGGCGGAGTCGCAGCGTCTGGGGGTGACCAAGCTGGGCATCGTGGGATCCGAGCAGTTTGTGCAGTGAGCCCGCCGGTCTGGCCAAGGCACTCCTTATATATGGCTGTATTAATCTATATCTTGTCTTTGTCATGAAATTGACGTTTGACCCCTTGTGAGGAAAAGGCAGCCTTCGGGCTGCCTTTATCTTGCCATTGTGAGCCGGCCCGGCATTTTCACCGGAACCAAAACAATGAAAACAGGGCCGCAGAGAAATGGAGTGAAAGGAACCCCGATGAAAATCAAGTTAGCCCTGATGGCCGCCAGCTTGCTGCTGGCTTGGCAAGCGCAAGCCAGCGCCGTGTCCGGCATCGACAAACGGCATTTCGACAACGCGGTGCGTCCGCAAGACGACATCTATCACGCGGTCAACGGCGCCTGGGTCAAGCACGCGGTGCTGCCGGCGTCCGAAGACAATGACGGCGCCTTCAAGCAATTGCGCGACCTGAGCCAGGAGCGCAGCCGCAAGCTGATAGAGGAGGCCGCCGCCAAGCCGGGCGCCTCGGCTGAGGCGCAAAAGATCGGCGATCTGTACCACAGCTTCATGGACGAGGCCGCGCTGGACAAGCTGGGCCTGGCGCCGCTGCGGGGAGATCTGGCGGAAATCGCCGCCCTGAAGGACAAGCGCGCGCTGGCGGCATGGATGGGCGCGGCGCAGGGTCTGGGCGTGCAACAGCCTTTGGCCTTTTACGTTGAGGCGGACGCCAAGGACGCGCGTCAATACCTGGCAGGTTTGTATCAGAACGGCCTGAGCATGCCGGACCGCGACTACTACCTGGGCAAGGACGCGCGTTTCGAGAAGGCGCGCCAGGCCTACCGCGCCTATCTTGCCAAGCTGTTCAAGCTGGGCGGCTACAGCGAACCGGAACGGCGAGCCCAGCGGGTGTTCGCGCTGGAAACCAAGTTGGCGGAAGCCCAGTGGAGCAAGGTACAGAACCGCGATCCGCAAAAAACCTACAACAAGATGAGCGTGGCCGAGCTGAAAAAGCGGGCGCCGGGCTTTGACTGGCAAGTCTTCCTGAACGCGGCCGAGGCCGGCGGCGTCAGCGCCGTCAACGTCAACGTCAACCAGCCCAGCTATGCGCAAGCCTGGGCCAAGCTGGCGGCCGAGCTGCCGCTGCAAGACTGGCAGGACTATCTGACGGCGCAGACGCTGGACGCC
This sequence comes from Chromobacterium haemolyticum, assembly GCF_009936155.1. Taxonomy (NCBI): domain Bacteria; kingdom Pseudomonadati; phylum Pseudomonadota; class Betaproteobacteria; order Neisseriales; family Chromobacteriaceae; genus Chromobacterium; species Chromobacterium haemolyticum. The sequence goes on from NZ_AP019312.1 coordinate 1,890,513, forward strand.
TACGCGCCCTATCTGGACAGCGCCCTGGCGCAGACCCGTTTCGATTTCCACGGCAAGGCGCTGGCCGGCACGCTGGAGCAGCAGCCGCGCTGGAAGCGCGGGGTGAAAGCGGTAGAGGGCAATCTGGGGGAGGCTCTGGGCAAGCTCTACGTGCAGGCTTACTTCCCGCCGGAGTCCAAGGCCAAGATGGAAGCGCTGGTGGGCAATTTGATGAAGGCCTACGCCCAGAGCATAGACACGCTCAGCTGGATGAGCCCGGCCACCAAGAAGGCCGCGCAGGACAAGCTGTCCAAATACATGCTGAAGATAGGCTACCCCAATAAGTGGCGCGACTATGGCGGCCTGGAGATCAAGCGCGACGACCTGGTGGGCAATATCAAGCGAGGCTCCTTGTTCGAATATCGCCGCATGTTGGCCCGCTTGGGCAAGCCGGTGGATCGCGAAGAGTGGGGGATGACGCCGCAAACCGTCAACGCCTACTACAACCCGTCGCTGAACGAGATCGTATTCCCGGCCGCTATTCTGCAGCCGCCGTTCTTCGACGCCAAGGCGGATGACGCCGCCAATTACGGCGGCATCGGCGCGGTGATCGGCCATGAAATCAGCCATGGATTCGACGATCAGGGCAGCCAGTTCGACGGCGACGGCAATATGCGCAACTGGTGGACGGCGGAAGACCGCGCCCGTTTCGATCAGCTGACCGGCAAGCTGGTGGCGCAGTACAGCGGCTACGAGCCCCTACCGGGCAAGCACATCAACGGTGAGTTGACGCTGGGCGAAAACATCGCGGACAACGCCGGCCTGCAAATCGCCTATAAGGCCTACCAACTGTCCTTGGGCGGCAAGCCGGCGCCTACAATAGACGGCATGAGCGGCGACCAGCGCTTCTTCTATGGATTCGCCCAGGTGTGGCGCAACAAAATTCGCGACGAGGCCTTGCTGTCGCGCTTGGTGAGCGATCCGCATTCGCCCGGCGAGTTCCGGGCCATCGGCGCGGCGAGCAACAGCGACGCCTTTGCCGAAACCTTCGAAGTCAAGCCCGGCGACAAGATGTTCAAGCCGAAAGACGAACGCATCCGTATTTGGTAAGACCGTAGTTTGCGGCCTGCCACGCGCCGGCATGCAGGGAAAGGCCGGGCCCCCCCCCCGGCTTTTTCAATGAGCCGGCGCGTAGCATGGCTGCAATATGGCGGGCGCATAGTGGCAAGGGCTGGGCGCTTGAACCGGCTGGGGCTGACGGGAGCGGTTTGGCTGGACCCTCGGAGCAAAAACTCTAAAAAAATGGATTTTCCCATAAGGCCGGGGGATAATGCCGGCCAGCATTCAGGAGAGATAGGCTGATTTAATGAAGTGCGTTGACGATTTCAGACTGCGGCTGGGCAAGCAGGAGCTGGTGCCCATCATGATTGGCGGCATGGGTGTGGACATCTCCACCTCGGCGCTGGCGCTGGAAGCGGCCAGACTGGGCGGCGTGGGGCATATTTCCGACGCCATGGTGCCCACGGTCACCGACCGCCGCTTCAACACCAAATACGTCAAAGACAAGCTCAAACAGTACAAATTCAATGTCGAGAACAGCGACAAATCCGTCGTGCAGTTCGACTTGGGGTTGCTGGCGGAAGCCACCCGCATGCATGTGGGCAAGACCATGGAAGCCAAACGCGGCGATGGCCTGGTCTTCATCAACTGCATGGAAAAGCTGACCATGAACGCGCCCAAGGAAACCTTGCGCACGCGCATGCACGCCGCGCTGGACGCCGGCATCGACGGCATCACCCTCGCCGCCGGCCTGCACCTGGGCTCCTTCGCGCTGATGGAAGACCACCCGCGCTTCCGCGACGCCAAGCTCGGCATCATCGTCTCCTCGCTGCGCGCTCTGCAGTTGTTCCTGAAAAAGAGCGCGCGCAGCAATCGTCTGCCGGACTACGTGGTGGTGGAAGGCCCGCTGGCCGGCGGCCATTTGGGCTTCGGCATGGATTGGGCGCAATACGACCTGGCCACTATCGTCGCCGAAATCCGGGACTGGCTGCGGGCCGAGCAGCTGGACATTCCGCTGATTCCGGCCGGCGGCGTGTTCACTGGCAGCGATGCGACCAACTTCCTGGAAATGGGCGCCGGCGCGGTGCAGGTGGCTACCCGCTTCACCGTGGCACGCGAATGCGGTCTGCCGGAGAAAGTACAGCAGGAGTACTTCAAAGCCAATGAAGACGACATCGAAGTCAACCAGCTGTCGCCCACCGGCTATCCTATGCGCATGATCAAACACTGTCCGGCCATCGGCGACGGCATTCGCCCCAATTGCGAAGCCTACGGCTACCTGCTGGATGCCAAGGGCGGGTGTTCCTATATTGATGCCTACAACCGCGAAGTGGCCGCCCATCCCGGCGAGCGCCGCATCAAGGTGTGGGACAAGACCTGTTTGTGCACTCAGATGCGCAATTTCGATTGTTGGACCTGCGGGCAGAATACCTATCGTCTCAAAGACACTACAGTTCGGCGTGAAGACGGCAGCTATCAACTGCTCAGCGCCGAGCACGTGTTCCACGACTACCAATACAGCAAGGATCACCAGATCGCCTTGCCGGAGCTGGAGAGCATTGTTCTGGCTTGAGCGGGACAAGACGCGGCAGACTAAAAACCGGAAGCGAGGCTTCCGGTTTTTTTACGCGTTACGTATTTTCACGTAGTTACCTTGTGATTGTCATTATTTAAAATGGGAGCATAAATACCATTTAAATAATTTAAAATAATCACTCTAAGCCTCCGTGAACCATACCTTGATTCAGGCCGCCGTTTTGGGCGGCTTTCTTGTTCCCGCCGCCGGAGCGTCCGCGCTGGACGAACAAATTCTTCGGCATCAGCAACAGCAGTTGGAGCAGCAGCGGGAAGAGCTGCAACGGCGGCCCGACGTGCTGCAATCCCCATCCCCTCTCAATGCTGTCGCCGCGCCCGCTGTGGCTGAGCCGCATCAAGGGGCGTGCTTCGAGGTGAAGCGGATCGAGCTGGAGGGCATGCCCGCCGCCTGGCGCGGCTGGCTGCCCGCGGCGGCGGCTCGCTGGCAAGGCCGATGCCTGGGCTTGGTTCAGCTGGACCAAGTGGTGGCGGAGCTGAGCAATGCGATGGTGGAGCGCGGCTATGTCACCAGCCGGGTGTATCTGCCGGAGCAGAACCTGAGGCAGGGCCGCTTGCGGCTGGCGGTGGTGCCGGGACGCATCCATCAAATCCGGCTCAAGGATGGGCCGGGCGACCGCGGCCTGGCGTCCGCCTTTCCGCAGGGAGCCGGCGACATCCTCAATGTGCGCGCGCTGGAGCAGGGCTTGGAACAACTGGGGCGAGTGCCCACCCAGCAGGCGACAATGGAAATCGTGCCTGGACAACAGCCGGGCGAAAGCGATGTGGCGGTCAGCCGCAGCCGTGCGCGCCAGCTGACCGGGCAACTGAGCCTGGACGACAGCGGCCAGCCCGCCACCGGCAGGCTGCAGAGCAACGCCAGCCTGCTGCTGGGCGGCGCCACCGGCTTCAACGACCTGCTGTCCCTGTCCTGGAGCCAGGACGCCGAGCATATCGCCCATCCGCTGAGCCAGGCGCATACCGTGTCCTGGCTGCTGCCCTGGGGCGACTGGACCGCGTTTGCCAGCTATAGCGCGTTCGCCTACCGGCAAACGGTGCAGGCGATTAATCAGTCTTTCTCTTCCAGCGGCCACAGCCGCAATACCCAGCTGTCGCTGGCGCGCTTGCTGCACCGCGACCAGAGCAGCAAGACCGAACTCAAGGCCAGCCTGACCCGCAAGGCCTCGCGCAGTTTTATCGAGGACGCGGAAATCGCGCAGCAACGCCGCGACCTGACCATCGCCGGCCTGGAGCTCAGTCATCGCCGCTATCTGGGCGAAGCGGTGCTGGACGCCTCGCTGGGCTATCAGCGCGGCATCGGCGGCTGGGGCGCGCAAAACGAGGCGCAAACCGCCGCCGCCGGTTTCACCGCCCGCCATGAACTGTTCCAAAGCCGGCTGGCCTTGCAGCTGCCGCTGCGCCTGGGCGGCCAAACCTGGCGCTGGAGCAGCGAGCTGCGCGGCCAGTACAGCGCCGACCCGCTGCTGCCGTCCGAGCAGTTCTCCATCGGCAGCCGTTACACCGTGCGCGGCTTCAACAGCAACAGCCTCAGCGGCCGCGGCGGCCTGTATTGGCGCAATGAACTGAGCGCGCCGCTACCGGCCCCGGCCGGCGCGCAGCTGGAAGGCTATCTGGGCCTGGACGCCGGCCGGGTGTCGCATCCGGCTTACGCCGACGATACCAGCCGCAGCCTTTCCGGCTGGGCCGCCGGCCTGCGCGCGCAGTTGGCGGGCAAACTCAGCGCCGAGCTCAGCCATGAACGCGCGATGCGCCAACCGCAAGGCTGGAACCGGCCCGCCATCACCCATTTCAATCTGACCCTGCTCTGGCAATAAGCCTGTTTTGCCGAGCCCCCGGCCTTGAGCGTGCGTTCAAGGCCGGGCCCTGTCCTGTTTCGACGACGCCATCATGAACAAAACACTCTATCGCATCATCTTCAACCAAGCGCGCGGCCAACTGATGGCGGTGCAGGAAACCGCAAGCGGGCAGGGCAAGGGCGGTGGCCGCGGCCAGACTGCGGCGGGGGCGAGATTCGCCGCCGCGCGCGGCTTCGGCTTCAAACTATGCGCGCTGTGGGTGGGCGTCAGCCTGGGTAGCGTCGCGCTGGCGGCGGACATCGTGGCCGACCCCGGCGCGGCGGCCGGCAAGCGGCCGACGGTGATCCAGGCCAATAGCGGGCTGCCAGTGGTGCAGATCGCGGCGCCTACAGCCGCCGGCGTGTCCCACAACCAGTACCAGCAATTCAACGTCGGCCCCAAAGGGGTGGTGCTCAACAATAGCGCGCAAGTCGTCAACACCCAGCTGGCCGGCTATGTTGGCGGCAATCCCAATCTGGCCGGCGGCAGCGCCCGCATCATCCTCAACGAGGTCACCCACGCCAACCCCTCGCAGCTGAACGGCTATCTGGAAGTGGCCGGCCAGCGCGCGCAAGTGGTAGTGGCCAACCCATGGGGCATCAGCTGCAGCGGCTGCGGCTTCATCAACACCCAGCAAGCCATGCTGAGCACCGGCACGCCGCAGCTCAACGCCTTGGGCGCGCTGACCGGCTTCCAGGTCAACGGCGGCGCCGTCAGCATCAGCGGCACCGGCCTGAATGCCGGCAATGTCGATAAATTCGCCATCATCAGCCGCGCGCTGCAAGTCAATGCTGAACTGCACGCCAAGCAACTGGATCTGGTGCTGGGCCGCAACCAGGTGGACGCCGACACCCTGCAGGCGAGGCCGCTGGCGGCCGATGGTTCCGCCGCACCGGCCTTTGCGCTGGACGTGGCGCAACTGGGCGGCATGTACGCCAACGCCATCCGCCTGGTGGGCACCGAGGCCGGGGTGGGCGTCAATCAACAAGGCGAGATGGCCGCGCGCGCCGGCGATCTGCAGTTGACCAGCGCTGGCGACTTGTTGCTGAAGGGCAAGACCTTCAGTCAGCAAGACATGAAGCTCAACAGCGGCGGCAAGCTGGAGCACGGCGGCCAGACCCGCAGTCAGGGCGCGCTGCAAGTGGCCGCCGTCGGCGCGGCCCAGCTGGACGGCAGCCTGACGGCGGGCGGCGCGCTCGACATTGAAGCGGCCGCGGTGGCGGGCAAGGGCAGCGTGGCCGCCGGCGCACAAGCCGACGGCAAATTGGGCGAGACCGGCGCGCTGACGCTGCGCAGCCGCGCGAGCCTGGATTTCCATGGCGAATTGCTGGCCGGCGGCGACGCGAGCATTCAGGCGGGCAAGGCCCAGTTGCAGGGCGCGGTTCTAGGCGCCAGCCACGGCGATTTGCGGGTGACGGCGGACGGGGATTTGAACGCCTCGCAAGCCAAGCTGGGTGCTAAGGGCCTGGCTCGCTTGCACGCAGGCGAGGGCATCCAGCTGCGGCAAGGCGCGTTGAGCGCCGGACAACTAGAACTGCAGGCGAAGACGCTGGACAACCGCGGCGGCCTGATTGCGCAAAGCGGCGCGGCCGCCGGCTTGGTGGACGTGCAAGGGCTGCTGGACAACCGCGACGGCGTGATCGCCAGCCAGGGCAAAACGCTGACTGTGGACGCGGCGGCCATCGACAACCGACATGGCGAAATCAGCCACGCCGGCGCGGATACGCTGAGAGTGAGCGCGGACAAAATCGACAACCGCGAACAAGGCAAGCTGCACAGCGACGCCAAAGCCGAGATCAAGGCGGCGGAGCTCGACAACGCGCAAGGGCGATTGACCGCCTTGCAAGGCCTGGAGCTGAACGCCAGCGGCGCGCTGCGCAACGACGGCCTGCTGGGCAGCGACGGTCAGCTCAAGCTAACGGTTGGACAGCTGGAGAACGGCGCGGGCCTGATCCAGACGGGCAAGGATTTGCAGCTGACAGCCGCCAGTGTCAACAACGCCGACAAAGGCCAGATCCTGGCCTTGGGCAAGGACACCGCCAGCAGCCTGGAGATCAGCGGCCAGCTGAACAATCAGGGCAAGATTGTCGGCAATGCCGGGCTGGACATCAATGCCGCCAACATCGACAACCAAGGCGGCACGCTGCAGTCGGCCGGCCAGTTGAAGCTGGAGAAGCAAGCCAGCCTGAACAACGACGGCGGGCACATCGTCGCCAAGGACCTGAGCCTGAAGGGGAGAACGTTCAGCAACCAGGGCGGCGAAGTCTTCGCCCAGCAAGCGTTGGACGCTCAGCTGCGGCAGTTGAATAACGCCAAGGGCAGCCTGATTGGCTCGCAAAGTCTGAGTCTTAGCGCCAGCGAGGTGCTGCGCAATGATGGCCTGCTGGGCAGCGACGGTCAGCTCAAGCTAACGGTTGGACAGCTGGAGAACGGCGCGGGACTGATCCAGGCTGGTAGGGATTTGCAACTGACGGCGGCCAGCGTCAACAACGCCGACAAAGGCCAGATCCTGGCCTTGGGCAAGGATGTGGCCAGCAGCCTGGAGATCAGCGGCCAGCTGAACAACCAGGGCAAGATCGCCGGCAATACAGAACTGAAGGTTAACGCCGCCGACATCGACAACCACGTCGGCACGCTGCAGTCGGCCGGCCGGTTGAAGCTAGAGAAGCAAGCCGGCTTGAACAACGACGGCGGCCACATCGTCGCCAAGGATCTGAACCTGAAGGCGGACACGCTCAGCAATCAGGGCGGCGAAGTCTTCGCCCAGCAGCAGCTGGACGCCCAGCTGGGGCAACTGAACAACGCCAAGGGCAGCCTGATCGGCTCGCAAGGCTTTATCCTCAGCTCCAGCGATGTGTTGCGCAACGACGGCCTGCTGGGCAGCGATGGCACGTTCAAGCTAACGGTCGGCCAGCTGGAGAACGGCGTCGGCCTGATCCAGGCGGGCAAGGACCTGCAACTGACTGCGGCCAGCGTCAACAACGCCGACAAGGGGCAGATCCTGGCCTTGGGCAAGGACACCGCCAGCAACCTGGAGATCAGCGGCCAGTTGAACAACCAGGGCAAGATCGCCGGCAACGCACAGCTGGATATCAACGCCGCCGATATCGATAACCACGGCGGCACGCTGCAGTCGGCCGGCCGGTTGAAGCTAGAGAAGCAAGCCGGCTTGAACAACGACGGCGGCCACATCGTCGCCAAGGATCTGAACCTGAAGGCGGACACGCTCAGCAATCAGGGCGGCGAAGTCTTCGCCCAGCAGCAGCTGGACGCCCAGCTGGGGCAACTGAACAACGCCAAGGGCAGCCTGATCGGCTCGCAAGGCTTTATCCTCAGCTCCAGCGATGTGTTGCGCAACGACGGCCTGCTGGGCAGCGACGGCACGTTCAAGCTGACGGTTGGACAGCTGGAGAATGGCGCGGGCCTGATCCAGGCCGGCAAGGATTTGCAACTGACTGCGGCCAGCGTCAACAACGCCGACAAGGGCCAGATACTGGCCTTGGGCAAGGACACCGCCAGCAGCCTGGAGATCAGCGGCCAGCTGAATAACCAGGGCAAGATCGCCGGCAATACAGAACTGAAGGTTAACGCCGCCGACATCGACAACCATGTCGGCACGCTGCAGTCGGCCGGCCGGTTGAAGCTAGAGAAGCAAGCCGGCTTGAACAACGACGGCGGCCACATCGTCGCCAAGGATCTGAACCTGAAGGCGGACACGCTCAGCAATCAGGGCGGCGAAGTTTTCGCCCAGCAGCAGCTGGACGCCCAGCTGGGACAGCTGAACAACGCCAAGGGCAGCCTGATCGGCTCGCAAGGGTTCACCCTCAGCGCCAGCGAGGTGCTGCGCAACGACGGGCTGCTGGGCAGCGATGGCACGTTCAAGCTGACGGTCGGTCAGCTGGAGAACGGCGCGGGCCTGATCCAGGCCGGCAAGGATCTGCAACTGACGGCGGCCAGCGTCAACAACGCAGACCAAGGCCAGATCCTGGCCTTGGGCAAGGACACCGCCAGCAGCCTGGAGATCAGCGGCCAGTTGAACAACCAGGGCAAGATCGCCGGCAACGCGCAGCTGGATATTAACGCCGCCGACATCGACAACCACGTCGGCACGCTGCAGTCGGCTGGCCAGTTGAAGCTGGAGAAGCAAGCCGGCTTGAACAACGACGGCGGCCACATCGTCGCCAAAGACCTGAATCTGAAAGCGGACACGCTCAGCAATCAGGGCGGCGAAATCCGCCACTTGGGACAGTCCATGGCGCAATGGCAGGTGCGCCAGCGTCTCGACAATCAGCAAGGCACCTTGTTCAGCAACGGCGGCCTGACGCTTGCGGCCCAATCGCTGAACAACCAGCAGGGCTCGTTGAGCAGCCTGGGCGCGCAATCATTGCAGTTGGCCCAAGGCCTGGACAATCAGGGCGGCGCCTTGGTCAGCGGGCAGGGGCTGCAATTGCAGCTGGGCGCGGCCTTGAACAACCAGGGCGGCACGGTGCAGGCCGAATCCCTGCAACTGCACGCGGCCAGCCTGGGCAATCAGGGCGGCAGCATCAAGGCGCTGGGAGCCGGCGACGGCAAGGTCGCCATCGGCGGGACGCTGGACAACTCCGCTCAAGGCCTGTTGGCCGGCAATGGCCGTCTGGAGGTGAGCGCCTTGGCCTTGGACAACCGCCAGGGCGTTTTGCAAAGCGCGGCCAAGCTGGACGTGCAAGTGGCGCAACTGGCTCAGAACCAGGGCGGCAAGATCCAGGCCGGGCAGCTGCAGCTGAAAGCCGCCGAGCTGAACAACCAGCAAGGTCTGCTCAGCCAGGCCGGTGACAGCGCGGCCAAGCTGGAGTTAAGCGGCCAGCTGGACAATAGCCGGCAGGGCAAGGTGCTGTCCAACGGCCAGCTGCAGGTGACGGCGGCGGACTTGCTGAATGCCGGCGGCACGCTCAGCAGTCAGGGCGATTTGCAACTCAGCGCGAGCGGAGCGCTGGACAATCGCCAGGGCGCTTTGGGCAGCAACGGCGCTTTGAAGTTGGACAGCGCCAGCGTGGACAATGCCGGCGGCCTGATCCAGGCCGGCCGCACCTTGAGCTTGGACAGCGGCAGCTTGCTCAACCAGGGCGGTAAGCTGTTGGCGCTGGGCGGCGGCGACAGCCGCGTGACGCTTAGCGGGCAATTGAACAACGGCGGCCAGATCGCCGGCAACGGCGATTGGCGGATCAAGGCGCAAGGACTGGACAATGCCGGCGGCAGCCTGCTGAGCGTGGGCAGCCTGGGTATAGACGCCGTGACGCTGGGTAATTCCGGCTCTTTCCTGGCTGGCAAGGACTTAAACCTGACCCTGGCCAGCGACTTCATCCATGTCGCGGGCAGCAAGTTGCAGGCCAATGGCAAGCTCAGCATCAGCAGCAGCGGCAATCTGATCAATAGCGGCCAGTTGCAGGCCGGCGGCGATTTGGTTTTGAGCGGCGTTAGCTGGACCAATAGCGGCGAGGTCAACGCCGGGGGCAAACTCAGCGCTGCGCTGAGCCAGGCGCTGAGCAATAGCGGCAAGCTCAGCGCCGGCGCCTTGCAACTGAACGCCGCCAGCGTGTTGAACACCCACTCCATCACCGGCGGCGATATCTCCATCCAGGCCGCCAGCCTGGACAACGGCGGCAGCCAGGGTCTGATCGCCTCTGCCGGCAATATGGCGCTGGATATCGGGCAAACCCTGAATAATCACGACGGCAGCTGGTTGTATAGCCAGGGGGATATGCGCATCGGCAAGGCCGGAGCGGCCGCAGGGCAGGTGATTAACCATGTGGCGACATTGCAGTCCGATGGCAATATGTTTATTGATGCGGGGAGGGTGAGTAATGAGGCAAGCCCTGTGGCAATTAGCCAGAGCTCTAGTAAATCCATTCAAACTAAAACAACGTTTAAGGGGTATGGGGCGGCAGCAAAAACTTCGTTATTTAATCAAGTTAGAAGTGGCGAGGTTTCATTTTCTGGATTTAATTTTTCGAGTAGTTGTCCGGAGCAAGGGTGTGACATGTATGGTGCTGATTTTCACACTTTTAAAATTATTGGGGTGAATTCGGATAGGCGTTCAATTACTGTGATAGACCCTAATGGGGTTGTGTTGCAAGACATAAGTCAGTCTTATACTAAAACGGGTGGAAGGAATGAAGGGCAATTGGTGTTGGTTTATGGCGAAGTCAAGGTGCTATCCCTTCCTGGTCAGCCCTTTGAGCTCTATTACTTTGGTGAGCCTAGAAATGGACAGTATTCGGTCATAGGCCTCGATTACGGAGTCACTCCGTTTGATCCAAACGTACACCTGTTGCCAAGTGCTTGGGCGAACTACGCCGTTAAGGGGCGCGACTTGGTTGCTGCTCAGGATGAAGTTTCTAGAACAACTACAACCCAAGTAGCTATAGATGTTGCAAGTGGGTCTACTGCTCGAGCAAGCTTATTAGCTGGGCGCTCACTGGTTGTTAACTCATCTTCAATAGAGAATAAGTATAGCTCTATCTCTGTGGGGGAAGATTTGACATTGTTGGCTGGGAATAAGGTTAATAACATTGGCCAGCAGCTTTTAAAGACAGTTACAACAACTACCCAAAGTAACTTTTTATGGGGAAGGACAGCCTCCCCAATTGTTGATACGCACACAGAAGTGTTAGGGTCGCTAGATGCCACCATTAGCACTGGCCAAAAACTCTCACTACAAGCCCCCACCATTTCCAACGGTAAGGCTTCGCAACTCGACATCTCTCTAACTACCGGCAATAACCAGCCCGCAGCAGCGGTGGTAAACACCGCGGCGGGCAAGGCTTTGACGCAAGCCGATGGCGACGCGGCCAGTGCGGGCAAGAAGCTGGGCGGCAAGCCGCTGGATGCCCTTGCCTCCGCGCAAGCGTTGGCTGGGCCGCTGACTGGCGCGCAAGCGGCGGCGGATCTGCAAAAGTCCGCTGTGACCAGCCAAGCCGGCGCGCAGTGGGACGGGACCAAAACCTCGGTGTTGCCGCAGCAAGTGTTGCTGGAGTCCGCCGGCACCAAGGCGGCCAACCCGGTGGCCGGCGGCTATAGCCTGCCTAATAACGGCCTGTTCCAGACGCGCCCGGCGCCGGCGCAGCCCTACCTGGTGGAAACCGACCCGCGCTTCACCCAGTACAACAACTTCATCTCGTCCGACTACCTGCTCAAACAATTGGGCTACGACCCCAGCCGCGTGGAAAAACGCCTGGGCGACGGTTTCTACGAGCAGCAACTGGTCAGCCGCGCGGTGACCGAGCTGACCGGCAAGCGCTTCATCGGCGGCAACGCCAACGCGACGCAGCAGTACCAGCAATTGATGAGTCAGGGCGCGGAATACGCCAAGCAATTCCAATTGACGCCGGGCGTGGCGCTGTCCGCGGAGCAGATGTCCCGTCTCACCGCGGACATGGTGTGGCTGGTGAAGCAGAATGTCGACAGCCACGATGTGCTGGTGCCGGTGGTTTATCTGGCCAAGGCGCAGGAGCAATCGCTGCGCGGCCAGGGCGCGGTGCTGGCCGGCAGCCATATGGAGCTGCTGGCCGATGGCTCGCTGATCAACAGCGGCACATTGAAAGCAGACAACAGCCTGTTGGCGCAAGCGGGCGATATCCGCATCGAAGGCGGAAAAGTGCTGGCGGGCGGCGACCTGGGTCTTGGCGCTCGCCACGATCTGAGCGTTAGCGACGACAAGCAACACAGCCAGGCCGGCAGCGTGATCCAGGCAGGCAGCCTGCAGCTGCAGGCCGGCAATGATCTGAAGCTGCAAGCCGCGCAGCTGCAGGTCGGCGGCGACGCGCAACTGCAGGCCGGCCGCGATCTGGGCATCGCCAGCCGCGAAAACCGCTACAGCCATGCCGGCAACACCGGCCGCAGCCAGTACAGTTATCAGCAAGTCGACCATGTCGGCAGCACGCTGCAAGTGGGCGGCAGCCTGGGTTTCAACGCCGGGCACGACCTCACGCTTAGCGGCGCGGAGGTCAAGGCCGGCGGCAAGCTGCTGGCCGTGGCCGGCAATGAGCTGACCCTGCAATCCACATTGGACAGCAAGCAAGGCCAGGGTAGCTGGAATGGCTGGGGTTGGGGCGCGTACTCGACGCTGGACCAGACCCGCCATGCCTCCCAGCTGCAGGCTGGCGGCGATATGCTGCTGCAAGCCGGTGGCAATCTAGCCCTCAACGGCTCCCAGGCCCAGGCCGGCGGCGGCCTGCTGGCGCTGGCCGGCAAGCAACTGACGCTACAGAGCGAGGCCAACACCAAGCAAGATATCGGCAGCAGCGGGGGCAGCAGTCACAACTGGCGGACCGATTCCCTGACCGTGGCCGGTCTCTCCGGCAAGAACGACTTGCAACTGCAAGCCGGCGGCGACGCCTTGCTGAACGGCGCCAGCCTGCTCAGCGGCGGCAAGCTGGGCCTGTCCGCCGGCAACGACATCAAACTGGGCGCGGTGGCCACTGAGAACCGCAGCGACAACAGTTGGGGCCAGGATGTCCACAATAATTACGACTTCACCCAGCACGGCAGCGCGCTGCGGGGAGAGACGGGGCTAACGCTGTTGGCCGGCCGGGACATCGCAGCTCAGGCCGCCAGCCTGTCCAGCGACGGCGAAGCCGCGCTGGCGGCGAGACGCGACGTCAGCTTGGGTTCGGTGGCGAATCTGCACAGCGATTACAGCAAGACGGTGCGTTCGTCCGGCGGCTTCATGCGCAAGAAAACCACGGTGGACATTAGTTCTCACCAGAGCGCCACCCAGGTGGGCAGCAATCTGTCGGCGGACAAGGTCGCCGTCAGCGCCGGGCGCGATCTGGGCATCCAGGCGAGTCAGGTGGCGAGCACGGACACGGCATCGCTACAAGCGGGCAACGACATCCGCGTCCAGGCCGGCACCAATGCCAGCCAAAGTTTCCAGTACCACTACGAGAAGAAGTCCGGTTTCTTCGGCACGGGCTGGGGCGGCTTCATGATAGGCAGTAAAGAGCTGAGCGACGCGATGAACGCCCAAGGCACCACCCAGAGCCAAAGCAAGAGCCTGGTGGGCAGCTTGAAGGGCGACTTAACGGTGCAGGCCGGCGGCAAGCTGCTGGTGCAGGGCAGCAGCCTGAGCGCCTTGAACGGCGACGTGGCGGTGGGGGCCAACTCCGTGCTGGTGCAGGATGGCCGGGACGTCATGGTGGTGGACCGCAGCCATGTGGAGAAGCAAAGCGGCTTCTCCATGAAAACCGTCAATACGCTGAAGGACACTTTCGACAACCTGAAAGAGATCGTCAGCACCCGCCACGGTTTTGGTCTGGTCAAGGGCGTGGGCGCGGAGATCTCCGCCTTCGCGCTGTCCAGCAGCAGCCAGGATATGTCCTATTCCTCGCTGGAGCAGGGCTATCAGCAACATAACCGCACCGTCAGCAGCGTGGGCAGCGCCATCCTGGCCGGTGGCGACATCAAGCTGCTGGCCAGCGGCAAGCCGGAGCAACTGCCGGGCAATGGAGACTTGTCCGTCGTCGGCTCCAGTTTGCAGGCCGGGGGCAAGGTGGACTTGTTCGCCAAGGGCAATGTCGACATTCTGGCGGGCGTCAACGACAGGCAAGACAGTTTCAGCAGCTACAGCCACGCTTCGCGCGCCTCTTTGTACACGCCGCAGCTTGGCGATCTGGTTCGCGCGCTGGAGGGCGTGCCCAACCACAGCGGCACCTCGCTCACGCCGTACAACCAGGCGCGGCAAGACGGCAACGGCAGGCAGAACGACCAGCAACTCAACCCCAGCCAGGTTCGTGGCGAGCAAGTCCGGGTGGTCAGCCTGGGCGGCGACGTCAATGTGGTGGGCTCTGCGTTGCAGGGGGTGAAGGACGTGACCGTGGCGGCGGATCAAGGCAGCGTCAACGTGCTGGCCGCCACCGCTCATTACCAGTTCAGTCAGGACAACAAGGGCTTCACCCTGGGCAATGTCGGCGGAGGCAATCACTCCGCCACGGTCGGTGTCCAGCACACAGAGGACAAGGCGTCGGGCAGCGGCAGTCAGCAAAGCGCAGCCCTCAGTCAGATCACCAGCCTGCAAGGCAATGTCGCGCTCAGCGCCGCCGACGCGGTGCGAGTGGCCGGAGCCCAACTGGCGGCGGGGCAGGATTTGACCTTGAGCGGCAAGTCCGTGCAAATCCGGCCCGGCGTGGATCAGGATAGCCGCGTCGAAACCCATCACATGGACCAATGGGGCGTCACCGCCGGAGTCAGCAGCCCTGTGCTCAGCGCGCTGGATGCGGTGGATAAGATGGGCCAGGTGGCGGCGGGCGGGCAGAATGCCGATTCGCGCACCCGCGCCTTGGCAACGGGCACCGCAGCATTGGCCGCGTACAACGGGTATAAAGCGGCTCAGGCGGCGGCTGACGGTCAATTGGTGTCAGCCAGCGTCACCATCGGCGCCAACCGCAGCGACAGCAAGCAGGAAAGCCAGTCCCTCACGCATACCGACACCCGGTTGGAGGCGGGGCGAGATTTGCTGATACAGGCCAGCGGCGGCGGGAAGGACTCCAATATCGATATCGTCGGCAGTCAATTGCAGGCCGGCCGCAACGCGACGCTGAAGGCGGACAATCAAGTTGCGCTGCAGTCGGCGCAGGACAGCAGCAGCTTGCGCGGCGAGAACAGCGGCTCCGGCTGGGGCGTGGGCATCGGCGCTTCTTTCGGCCAGGGGGGCTTCAGCGTTGGCGTCACCGCCAACGCCAACCACTCCTTCGGCCGCGAAAGCGGCGACACCGTCGATCAACGCCACGCCACGGTAAACGCCGGCAATACCTTGACCCTGCAATCCGGCGGGGACGCCGTGCTCAAAGGCGCGGAGGCGCGCGGCCGGGAGATCGTGGCCAATGTCGGCGGCAATCTGGACATCCAGAGCCAGCAAGACCTGCACCAGTACCACAGCAGCGGAAAGAGCCTGGGCGGCAGCGTCACCGTTGGACTCGGCTTCAGCGCCAGCGGCAGTTACAGCCAGCAAAAGATGGACAACGACTACGCCAGCGTGCAGAACCAGTCCGGCCTCAAGGCCGGAGACGGCGGCTTCCAAGTGGCGGTCAAAGGCAATACCCATCTCATGGGCGGCGTCATCGCCAGCAGCGACAAGGCGGTGGCGGACGGCAAGAATAGTTTGAGCACCGGCACGCTGACCGTCGGCGATGTGCAAAACCACGCCAACTACAGCGGCAGCAGCATCAGCCTGGGTGGCAGCGGCAGCATGAAGGGTGGAGACGTCAAGTTTGGCTCCATGGACGCTGTGGGCGGGCAAGATATCCATGCTCAGCAATTCGGCAACGGAGGCGGGGCCAACGCCTTCGGCGCGATAGCAGCCCATGAGAGCGCGGACAGCGTCACCCGCGCCGGCGTCAGCGGCGGCAAACTGAGCATCGCCGACAGCGCCGGCCAGCAAGCCTTGACCGGCCAGACGGCGGAGCAAGCCGCCGCGGCGCTCAACCGCGATGTCAGCAGCGACAGGGACGGCGCAAATTCCCTGCAGGACAAGTTCGACAAGCAGCAATTGCAAACCACCTTCGCCGTGGTGCAGGCGCTGACCGAACAGGTCAGCGTGTTCACCGCCGCCAAGGCCGCGGAAGCCAAGGCGGCGAAGGAAGAAGCGGACAAGGCGCAAAAGGATCCGGCCAAGAGCGATGTGGAGAAGGAGCGCCTGCAAGCGACGGCGGCCAATGCCGCCAAGTGGGCGCCAGGCGGGGCCTACAGCCAGATCCTCACAGCGGTCACCGCCGGTATCGGCGGCAATGTGGCCAACGGCCTTGGCGGCATGGCGCAAAACGCCGGCATCGCCTATCTGCAAGGGCTGGGCGCTCAGCAGGTGAAAGCGCTGGTTGACGGGATGGAGGGCGGCGCTAAAACGCCGGAAGGCGAAATTGTTCGCGCAGTGCTGCACGCCGCGCTGGCCTGCGGCGGAGCCAGCGCCAGCGGGCAGAGTTGCGGCGCGGGAGCCGCCGGGGCCGCCGCAGCGGTGGCGTTGAACAATGCTTTGGATGCGTTGCAAAAAACCAGCCCGGACACCATGACGGCGGAACAGAAGTTGCAACGAGAAAGCCTGGTGAGCGGCTTGCTGGCGGGCTTGTCTGCTGCCACGGGAGGGACGGACACCGCCGCGACTACGGTGAATGCGGCGAAGACGGAGTTGGAAAATAACCAGTTTGGGGATAGTACTGTAGACCAGTATCTCTATGCTGGGAAAAGTCGTGGAATCAGAGCATTAGTTGAGAAAGCAAATCAGAAGGGCAGCTCCCAAGGCTTGGTGCTGGCTGCCGCCTTCCTAACGGCTCAAGGCACTCCCGCAGCTATTGCAGCGGCTAGAGCGTGTATGAGTAACCCGCTTTGTCTTAATGAGCTGGCTATCACATTAGGCGAGTTTGCTGCAGGGGATGCTCTACCATCTGGTTTAGGGGGGGGAGCCCTTGTTGAAGCTTCACGTCGTTATGTTAGGCTTAATAGTGCGGGGCAAAAGGAGCAGGCAAAAGAGGTTTTGAAGGACATTTCGAAGCTGATTCAAGACTTTCCCGTAAGTACATCAACAGTTAGATATTTGGATAATACTAGTGCGCCAGAGATTAGGGCGAGGTTGCTTGTTGCGGTGAAAAGTGTTAGGCGAGAATTTGCCGATGTGGGTAATGCTGCTTTTGCTGAAGTGAATATTCCCGCTTTGTCTAAGGAGCCATTGGTGATGAAGGCGTTTAGTCGATATGATGAAGCTTGGGACGAATTTACTCCAAAACCTAGTGGTGATATGAGTTCATGGATTCTTAAGCCTCAGGCAGCAACAGTGAAATACTTGAATTCCGCGAGGGCTTATTTGAGGGATAGTGATACTGAGTTTAAAATTTTAGAAAACATTGCTCAAAAATTGGGTCCATCTTCAAACGTGTCTGGAACGATAAATCTTTTATCTGAGAAGGCTGTGTGTCCTAGTTGTCGTAGCGTGGTGGATCAGTTTAGGTTGCGTTATCCTAATATTAAGCTGAATGTGTTTACGGAGTAGGAGGTTGTGATGCCAGAAAAAAAAGTTGATTTTGAGTGTTATCGTACTTATGCGGCAGTGTTAAAGACAGTTGACTCTGAGTTTTCAAGAGGCGCTAGTTTTGGCTACGACCTTGGGCAGCAGTTCGCATGTGCTTATGATGAATTAGAGAGGCCATGTAAACTTGGGTCGCAATTCAGAAGGGTTGCTATTTATACTGCGCTATTTAAGCGAGTGAGAAGTATAAGTGATGGATTTACAGTGGATGATCCATTTGACCGGGATGTGTTGCATGAGCTGAAGGAAATTTATATGGGAGTGGATGAGCAGTTTTTTGAAACCTATCACGAAGAGGCGGATGGGCTGAGAGAAGATATGGAGTTGATTAAAGAGGTGTTTTTAACAAAGCTGGGCTGATTTGAATTGCTGGGGTTAAGATTTTTTAATGAGCGAGAATTTGAAAGCGGCGCGCCAATCCGGCGCGCCGTTTTTTTACGTCTTAGCTATTGCGGCCGGGCGCTTTGCCTTCCAGCTCGGTTTTGGCGATTAGCGCGCGTTGCATCGCGTGCACGCTGTCCACGTGCTGGAAGACGTCGCAGCGCAGCGCGCCCAACACCATCAGCTGCTCCGCGTAGTTGAAGAAACCCACCCAATAGCCGCGGGCATGGTGAGGGTCGCGGAAGTCGATATCGTAGGCGATCTTGCCGAGCAGGCCCTTGTTGTGGCGGTCCAGATTGTCTTTCAGGTATTGGGCCAGGTGGGCGGCGCATTCGCGGCCGTAGGCGCAGGCGTCCACGTAGTCGTCGGCGGGCGGCATCTGCCAATGGTGGGGCTGACCGCGTTGCGGCAGGTAGCGGACGAAGGGCAGTTGCGTGGCCTGGGTTTCGTGAGGCTTAGGCCGGTAATGACGGCGCGGGGGAAGTGCTTGGGACATTAGGGATACTCCTATGAGAGCGTGCATGATGTCCCCGCTTCTCGGTTCCAGTCGGGAGGCGGGCGCAAGACCACGGGACTGGAACACCGATTCACTCTCCTCTCGGCACGGCCGAAGCCGTTCCCGCAGCCTGCGCCCGCCGTATGGGCGTGCTCAGGCTGCGAACAATAAGGGCCGCAAAGCGGCCCGTTCGCTGAGAGTGAAGTTTTTGGGGTTCCAGTCCCAGTGCCGGATGTAGGTCGGCACGCGGATGATTGTGGCGGCGCGAGCCGGTCGGGTCAAGGGCGCGGGGGAGCCAAGCGGCAGGCTTGCGCTTATAGTGGCGGCTTTTAGCTGATTGGGAGGGGAGCCATGCGATTGAGAAGCTTGGCCGGCTTGGCGCTGATCTTGGTCTGCGCGCAGGCGTCGGCGGCGTGCTCGGAGCAGGATTGGAAGATGGTGCTGCGTGGTTCGGAGCAGGCGATTGTCGAGTATGCGCGGCAGCATCATTGCGATTTGAACCAGGGTCTGGACAACGGCGCCAGCTCGGCCATGGTGTACGCGATTCAGAGCGGCCGTCCGACGGCGGTGGCGGCCTTGTTGACAGCCGGCGCGGATGTGAACGCGGATGTCTACGACGGCAAGACGCCGCTGTTCTACGCGGCGGAGGCGCGCAATGCGCCGGCGGCGAAGTTGCTGCTGGAGCATGGCGCGGATGTGAATGTGTCGACGCGCTTTTCGCAGATGTCGCTGTTGATGGCGGCGGTGTTGAGCGGCGCGCCGCAGTTGGTGGCCGATCTGCTCAAGCACGGCGCCTCGCTGGAGGACAGGGACAAGTACGATCAGTCGGCGCGGGACTATGTGGCCAAGCTGCCCAAGGCCCAGCGGCCGGCGATGCTGCGGGCGCTGGGCGGGGTGTGAACGTGGTTTTTAGCCGCGCTTAGTTAAAGCCGGTCAGCCGTCTGAAGTTGATCTGACGGGAATCCCGGTGGGCTTTGAGCCTGTTGGCCTTGTTGCGTCGGAGGATGGCCTCGGCCGGCGGCAGCGGGGCGATGATGTCCTGCTCCGGTTGGGGCGCGGCATGCTCGGGCGCCTGGCCGCGCAGATAGTCGCAGCGGGCTTGTTCCAGCGTATCGCGCAAGTTTAGCGGACTGAGTTGCTGCAGGCGGACGGCCAGCTGCACGGCGCAGTGTTCCACCAGTTGTTTCAGCGCGGCCTGGTGTTTGGGGTCTTTGTCGTTGAGTCCGGCTTGGGTGCTGATGCCTCTGAGATGGTTGTTGAGCAGGCTGGGGCCGGCTTGTTTGCGGAAGTACTCCGCCTGGCTGGGGAAGCGCGCGGCGGAGGTGTCGATGACGAAGGCGCGGTAGTGCTTGGCTTGTTCCGCCAGCCGGCTGCTGGGCGCTTGGGGCAGGCATTGGCGGGCCACGGCCTCGGCGGTATTGTCGATATGGTCGTGGACGATGGAGGTGTAGTAGTTGCGCAGCAGGTTGTGCGCGTCTTCCTGGGGGCGGCCTGCCAGCCACAGGCTGAACTGGCGCTGCGCTTGCGCAAGAATGCCTTGCAGGGTGTCGGGTACCAAACGTCGGGCGGATTCGGCCGGCGGCGCGGCGTGCGGGCTTGAACGGGTGATGGCGGACGGGCGTGCGCTGTTGTTGACGGCGCTGCGGATATCCGCGGCCAGCGCGGTTTGCGGCGGGGTGTCCGGGTCGGCGCAGCCGCGCGGGTGAATGCGGCTGAGCATGTCGCTGGAAATTTTCATTGAGCGCTCCTGAGCGAGGGAGGCGGCGTCAGGCGCCGCCGTGGTTAGGATGCGGCGCAGTGTGCCCAAGCTCGGCGGCGGCCAATATAAAGAAACGGTCATGTCGACGGCATGGCTGGACTGTATGCCATCATTCCTTTCCCATTTTGTGGTTTCTGTGCTCTCTCTTTCTGCCTTGGCTCGTCTTGTTTGGGATGTCGATCTTAAAGCAGCATCACCAGCTTGTATTCCGGCGCCTGGGCCAGTTTGAGGGTGATTTGCTGGTGCTCGATGCGGCCGGCGCTGGGGTGGTGGAACACGCGGCTGCCGCCCTCGCGGCCCTGGACGTCCTGTTGCTGCCAGTATTGGCGGAACTCCGGGCTTGTCGCTTCCAGCGCCGCAATCATAGCGGCCACGGCGGGCTGATTCAGCCGCGGGCTGAGATCGGCGCGCAGCTCTGCGACGATGCGGCCGGCGCGTTCCGCCCATTGGTCGATGAAGCTGCGCGCTTCCGGGGCCAGGAAGATGAAGTCCAGCAGGCTGCGGCTGGCGTCCGGCCGGCCCAACCAGTCGCGGAACAGCCTTTGGGCCGGCGGGTTCCAGGCCACGGCGCGCCATTCGGCGTCCAGCACGTAGGCCGGGGAGTCGATATGGGCGGTGGCCTGCTTTAACAGCGCCTTGGCCTGTTCGGACGGGCCGCGCCATTCCGGTTCCGGGTCTTTGAGGCCTGCCAGGTTGAACAGGTAGTCGCGCTCGGCGGCGGTCAGGCGCAAGGCCTCGGCCAACCGGGCCAGGGTGGGCGCGGACACGGATTGGGTGCGGCCCTGTTCTATCCAGGTCAGCCAGGTGGTGCTGATGTCGCACAGCGCGGCCACTTCTTCGCGGCGCAGGCCCTTGGCGCGGCGGCGCTGGCCGGGCGGCAGGCCGGCTTGTTCAGGGCTCAGCCGTTCGCGGTGGGCGCGGATGAATTGGCCCAGCGGCGCGCTGTCTTTGCTGGCGGTCATGGGGGCAGGGCTCTAGGTATTAGTATCGCTACTAGTATAAGCAACTGGCTTGTTGCCGGGAAAGTTTGGCTCCAAGATAAGTCCACGGAACAAAGTCCTGTGGCCGATGCGCGGAAACCCGCGGCGTCGGCGGCAGTCTCAAGTTGAATAACCGGATTCGAGCAAACACCATGACCGCACAGACCTTGTACGACAAATTATGGAACAGCCACGTGGTGCGCCAGGAGGCGGACGGCACGGCCTTGCTGTACATCGACCGCCACCTGGTGCACGAGGTGACCAGCCCGCAGGCGTTCGAAGGGCTGAAGCTGGCGGGCCGCCCGCTGTGGCGCGTGGATTCGGTGGTGTCCACCGCGGATCACAACACGCCCACCGATCATTGGGACGAGGGCATCAAGGACCCGATCTCGCGCCAGCAGGTGGAAACGCTGGACGCCAACATCAAGGCCTTCGGCGCGCTGGCGTACTTCCCGTTCAAGGACAAGGGTCAGGGCATCGTGCACGTGATGGGGCCGGAGCAGGGCGCCACGCTGCCGGGCATGACCGTGGTGTGCGGCGATAGCCATACGTCCACTCACGGCGCTTTCGCCGCGTTGGCGCATGGCATCGGCACCTCCGAGGTGGAGCATGTGATGGCCACGCAGTGCCTGGTGGCCAAGAAATCCAAGAATATGCTGGTGCGGGTGGATGGCAAGCTGGGCCGCGGCATCACCGGCAAGGATGTGGCGCTGGCCATCATCGGCAAGATCGGCACCGCCGGCGGCACCGGCTATGCGATCGAGTTTGCCGGCGAGGCCATCGAGAGCCTGTCGATGGAAGGCCGGATGAGCTTGTGCAATATGGCGATTGAGGCCGGCGCGCGCTCGGGCATGCTGGCGGTGGACCAGAAGACCATCGATTATGTAAAAGGCCGGCCGTTTGCGCCCAAGGGCGAGCAGTGGGAGCGGGCGGTGGCGTATTGGCGCACTTTGCGTTCCGATCCGGGCGCCGTATTCGACGCGGAAGTGGTGCTGCGCGCGGAGGAGATCCTGCCGCAGGTGACCTGGGGCACTTCGCCGGAGATGGTGGTGGATATCGACGGCGCGGTGCCGGACCCGGCGCGGGAAAGCGATCCGGTGAAGAAAAACGGCATTGAGCGCGCACTCAGCTATATGGGCTTGCAGGCTAATACTCCCATTCACGACATCGCGGTGGACATTGTCTTCATCGGCTCCTGTACCAATAGCCGCATCGAGGATTTGCGCGAGGCCGCCAGCGTGGCCAAGGGCCGCCATAAGGCCGCCAACGTGAAGCAGGTGCTGGTGGTGCCGGGCTCCGGCCTGGTGAAGGCGCAGGCGGAGGCCGAGGGGCTGGACCAGGTGTTCCTGGCCGCCGGCTTCGAGTGGCGCGAGCCGGGCTGCTCGATGTGCCTGGCGATGAACGCGGACCGTCTGCAGCCTGGCGAGCGCTGCGCGTCCACGTCCAACCGCAATTTCGAGGGTCGTCAGGGGCAGGGCGGCCGTACGCATCTGGTCAGTCCGGCGATGGCGGCGGCTGCCGCCGTCACCGGTCATTTCGTCGATGTGCGTTCGTTGTAACCGTTCCAAGGAGAGAATCATGCAAAAACTGCTGTTGTTGGTACTGGCCGCGCTGACCCTGAGCGCTTGCAATACGGTGAAGGGCGTGGGTCAAGACGTGTCCAAGGGCGGGCAGGCGATTGAAAATGCCGCCAAGGACGTGTCCAACAAAATGTGATGCGGCGGTCCGCCCCCGGCGTCCGCCGGGGCGGCCTCTGTTGCGCACTCTCTAATTGAAGGCGGGCGTTCGCGCCCGGAAACGGCATTGACGATGAAAGCATTTACCACCCTGACCGGTTTGGTCTGTCCCTTGGATCGCGCCAATGTGGATACCGACGCCATCATTCCCAAGCAGTTCTTGAAATCGATCAAGCGCTCGGGCTTCGGCCCCAATCTGTTCGACGAATGGCGTTATCTGGATCACGGCGAGCCGGGCATGGACAACAGCAAGCGGCCGCTGAACCCGGACTTCGTACTCAATCAACCGCGCTATCAAGGCGCGCAAGTGTTGCTGGCGCGGGAGAATTTCGGCTGCGGCTCCAGCCGCGAGCACGCGCCGTGGGCGCTGGACGACCAGGGCTTCCGCGTGGTGATCGCGCCCAGTTTCGCCGATATCTTCTTCAATAACTGCTACAAGAACGGCCTGCTGCCCATCGTGCTGGCGGCGGACGCGGTGGATCAGCTGTTCCGCGAGTGCGCGGCCGCCGAAGGCTATCAGCTGACGGTGGATCTGGCGGCGCAGACGGTGAGCACGCCGGCCGGGCAGGTGTTCTCCTTCGACATTACCGAGCACCGCAAGCACTGCCTGCTGGGCGGCCTGGACGAGATTGGCCTCACCTTGCGGCACGCGGACGAGATCAAGGCTTTCGAAGCCAAGCGCCGCGGCGAGCAGCCGTGGCTGTTCGCCTGAGCAAAGGAGGTTGAGTGAACACGCCACAGCAGGGCGGCCACGGGCATAAACAGCATGTGGAGCAGCAGTTCGGCGGCCAGGCCGCCGCCTATTTGAGCAGCCAAGTGCATGCGGAAGGCGCGGAGTTCGCCGAGCTGCGCCAGGCGGCGGCGGAACATGGCGCAGCGCGGGTGCTAGACCTGGGCTGCGGCGCTGGTCATGTCGGCTTCCAGGTGGCGGAGGCGGCGCGGGAGGTAGTGGCTTACGATCTGTCGGCCGCCATGTTGGAGGTGGTGGCGGCGGAAGCGGCCCGGCGCGGGCTGGACAATCTGAGCACGCGCCAGGGTTCGGCGGAACGCCTGCCCTTCGCCGACGGCGACTTCGACTTGGTGTTCAGCCGTTATTCCGCCCATCACTGGGGCGATGTGGGCCTGGCGCTGCGCGAGGCGCGGAGGGTGCTGAAACCGGGCGGCCGGCTGGCGCTGATAGACGTGATGTCGCCGGGGCAGCCCTTGCTGGACACGCATTTGCAGGCGGTGGAAGTGTTGCGCGATTCCAGCCATGTGCGCAATTACAGCGCCGGCGAATGGCTGATGATGCTGGCCGAGGCCGGTTTCGCGGTGGACAGCCTGCGCCGTCAGCGGCTGCGGCTGGCCTTCGACGCCTGGACCGCGCGCATGCGCACGCCGCCGGAGATGGCCGCGGCCGTTCGCCTGCTGCAACAGCGGATGGGTAGCGAGGTGCGCGATTACTTCGCCATCGAGGCGGACGGCAGTTTCAGTTCCGACGTGATGGTGCTGTGGGCCAGAACATGAACGCCGTCCGCGGCGATGGCCGGCGCGGCGCGATGGCTTGGCTGCATCGCCATCCCTGCTGGGCCTTCGCGCTGCTGGGCTTGAGCTTTCTGGTGTTCGGCGCGGGCACGGTCAATCTGGCGCTGTTGTTGCAATTGAATTTCAAGCTGTGGCTGGACGCCGGCTGGCAGGCGGCGATGGACGGCGCGCTGCGCCAGTTGCTGGAATTGCTGGCGTCCGGTTATGCCGCGATGGCGGCTTATATCGTATTCAAATGTTGCGAGCGGGCGCTGGTTGAGCGGCTGACCCGGCGCGGTCATCAAGACTGAAAAGGAAAACACCATGAAAATCGCCATTCTGCCGGGTGACGGCATCGGTCCGGAAATCATCGCCCAGGCGCAACGCGTGCTGGAAGTGCTGCGCAAGGACGGCCTGCCGATCGAAACCGAGCAGGCACCCTTGGGCGGGGCCGGCTACGACGCCTTTGGCCAGCCGTATCCGGAGTTCACCCAGAAGCTGTGCCGCGAATCCGACGCGGTGCTGCTGGGCGCGGTGGGCGGCCCGGCCTACGACAAGCTGGAGCGTCCGCTGCGGCCGGAGCGCGGCCTGCTGGCTATCCGCAAGGATTTGAACCTGTTCGCCAATCTGCGGCCGGCCATCCTGTACCCGGAGCTGGCCAACGCCTCCACGCTGAAGCCCGAGGTGGTGTCCGGCCTGGACATCATGATCGTGCGCGAACTGACCGGCGACATTTACTTCGGCCAGCCGCGCGGCATCGCCGTCAACGAGCTGGGCGAGCGCGAGGCTTACAACACCATGCGCTACAGCGAGGGCGAGGTGCGCCGCATCGCCCACGTCGCCTTCGGCATCGCGATGAAGCGCAACAAGCGCTTGTGCTCGGTGGACAAGGCCAATGTGCTGGAAACCACCGAGTTCTGGAAAGAGGTGATGATAGACGTGGCCAAGGAGTATCCGCAGGTGGAGTTGTCCCATATGTACGTGGACAACGCGGCGATGCAGCTGGTGCGCAACCCCAAGCAGTTCGATGTGATGGTGACTGGCAATATCTTCGGCGACATCCTGTCGGACGAGGCCTCGATGCTGACGGGTTCCATCGGCATGCTGCCGTCGGCCTCGCTGGACGAAAACAACAAGGGCTTGTACGAACCCTCGCACGGTTCGGCGCCGGACATCGCCGGCCAGAATCTGGCCAATCCGCTGGCCACCATCTTGTCCGCGGCGATGATGCTGCGCTACACATTCGGCCTGGAAGACGCTGCGCAGCGGGTGGAGAACGCGGTGAAGACCGTGCTGGCGCGCGGTCTGCGCACCGCGGACATTTACGAGGCCGGTTGCGAAAAAGTCAGCTGCTCGGCGATGGGAGATGCGGTGGTGTCGGCGCTCTGAACCCGGACGGTACGCCCGGTTTTCGCGGGGCGAACCGTCTGTTCTGATTTGAATACAATAAAAATGAAATACCCCATTGCTTGGTGCTTTATCGCGCTGCACAATGGGGTGACAACATTACAGCCGCCCGCCGCATAGGCGGGCGCGACGATTTGACAGACAGATACCAGGAGAAACCCCAGTGAGAGTAGGTTTTGTAGGTTGGCGCGGCATGGTGGGTTCCGTGCTGATGCAGCGCATGCGCGAAGAGAATGATTTTGCGGTGATTGCCGAGCCGGTGTTCTTCACCACCTCCAATGTGGGCGGCAAGGCCCCTGACATCGGCCGCGACACCCCGGCGCTGAAAGACGCGAAGGACATCGCCGAACTCAAATCCATGGATGTGATCGTCACCTGCCAGGGCGGCGATTACACCAATGAAGTCTATCCGCAGCTGCGCGCCGCCGGCTGGAACGGCTACTGGGTGGATGCGGCTTCCGCGCTGCGCATGGAAGACAACGCCATCATCATCCTGGACCCGGTCAATAAAGCGGTGATAGAGCAGGGCCTGGCGCGCGGCGTCAAGGACTACGTCGGCGGCAACTGTACCGTGTCGCTGATGCTGATGGCCTTGGGCGGCTTGTTCCAGAACGATTTGGTGGAGTGGGCCACTTCCATGACCTACCAGGCCGCCTCCGGCGCAGGCGCACAGAATATGCGCGAACTGCTGTCCGGCATGGGGGCGATCAACGCCCAGGTGTCCGGCCTGCTGGCGGACCCGGCTTCCGCCATTCTCGATATTGACCGCAAAGTATCGGACTTCCTGCGCGCGGACGATTTTCCCTGCCAGAACTTTGGCGTGCCGCTGGCCGGCAGCCTGATTCCGTGGATAGACAAGGATCTGGGCAACGGCCAGTCCAAGGAAGAATGGAAAGGCGGCGTGGAAACCAACAAGATCCTGGGCCGCTCCGCCAATCCGGTGCCGGTGGACGGTTTGTGCGTGCGCGTGGGCGCGATGCGCTGCCACAGCCAGGCATTGACCATCAAGCTCAAGCGCGATGTGCCCTTGGACGAGATCGAAGCCATGCTGGCCGCGGCGAATCCGTGGGCCAAGGTGGTTCCCAACACCCGCGAGGCCTCGATGGCCGAGCTGACCCCGGCGGCGGTGACCGGCACGCTGGCCACGCCGGTGGGCCGCCTGCGCAAGATGGCGATGGGCGGCGAATACCTGTCCGCATTCACCGTTGGCGATCAACTGCTGTGGGGCGCGGCGGAGCCGCTGCGCCGCATGTTGCGTATCCTGATCGAGCGTTGACAGGGTAGAATGGAGGCAGCCTGGGGGCCGCGTTGGCGGGCTCCTACTGCCGGGCCGCTCTTTGAGAAGGGCGGCCGAGTTGAAAAGGGCACCTAGGTGCCCTTTTTTGCGTGCGGTATTCTGTTTGCAATGAATGATTGAGAAAGTAAAGCGATGTCGAACTCTATTCAGCTCGCCGTAGTCGGCGCCACCGGCCTGGTGGGCCAGGCGGTACTGGAACTGCTGGCACAGCGCCAGTTGCCCGTGGGCCGGGTTTTTGCCGTGGACACGGCGGACAAGGAAGGCGAAACCGCCGCTTATGGCAACCTGGAACTGGATGTGCATCCGATCGACGGTTTTGCCTTCGAAAACGTGGCGCTGGCCATCTTCGCCGCCGGCAGCGAACTGGCGCGCGAGTACGCGCCGCTAGCGCGCGCGGCTGGCGCGGCGGTGGTGGATTTCAGCTCCGCCTTCCGCGAGGACGACAGTGTGCCGCTGGTGATTCCCTCCATCAACGGCGCCTTGCTGGCGGACGCCGGCGAAGCCGCGCTCGCCTCCGTGCCCAATTGCACGGTGACGCCGCTGGCGCTGGCGCTGGCGGCGCTGCGCCCGCTGGGCTTGCAGCGCGTGTCGGTGGCCACTTATCAATCGGTGTCCGGTAGCGGGCAGGCTGCAATGGAAGAGCTGGCGGATCAGACCACGGCGCTGTTCTCGCAGCGCGAGACAGAAAGCCGGGTTTACGACAAGCGCATCGCTTTTAACGTGCTGCCGCAGATCGGCGCGCTGGACGCGGACGGCACCTCCGAAGAAGAGCGCTCGGTGGAGCGCGAACTGACGCGGTTGTTGGACTTGCCGCAATTGCAAGTGGAAGCCACCTGCGTGCGGGTGCCAGTGTTCTTCGGCCACGCGTGGGCGGTGAATGCGGCATTCGAACATGAATTTGACATGGAGCAAGCGCGTAAGCGTCTGCTTGCGGCAGGCTTGCAAGTAGTGGCCGCTGACAAGTTGGGCGGCTATGTGACGCCAATGGAAGCTACCGGCAATGAAGCGGTGTGGGTCAGCCGTCTGCGCGGCAAGGGCCGGACGCTGAGCTTCTGGCTGGCCGCCGACAATGTGAAGGCGGGCGCGGCGCTCAATTGCGTGAATATCGCCGAGACGCTGTTGAAGCAGAATGGTTTGATCTGATTTAAGCGGTTTGGCCGAAGCCGCGCATGGCGCGGGCATAGGGCGGCATTCGCGAGAGTGTCGCCCTGTTTCATGGCGGAGTCGAAAAACGCGCGCAAACGGCGTCATTATGAAATCTAGCTAAAAACTGCGGCAGGGCCTAAGATTGCAACAGTTACCGTCTGCGCCCGCTGGGCCAGCGCAAATAAAATCAAGATAAACCGTGCCGGAAGGTTGACAGTGACACATCAGGCAAAAATCAGAATTGGTGTTCTGGCGGTGGCTTTGGCCTGCTCCGCCAGCGCCTGGGCAGGGCTGGGGAAAATCAACGTCAGGTCCAATCTGGGCGAGCCGTTCCGCGCCGATATCGAATTGACCGGGGTAAGGGCGGCGGAGTTGGAGAGCGCCAGGATAGGGCTGGCCGGGGCGGATACGTTTCAGGACTTGAACGTTGATTACGCCACCGTGCTCAATATGCTGCGCTTCAGCGTAGCGCCCAGCTCGCGCGGCGCGATGATACGCATCAGTTCTTCCGGACCCATCAACGATCCCTACCTGCGTTTCGTGGTGGAAGCCAAGACTTCATCGGGACGCGCGGTGCGCGAATACACGGTGTTGTTGGATCCCAGCAACTACTCGATGGCTTCTCCGTCCGCCAACATCGTGCAGGACGTGCCCAGTTACGCCGACAGCAATCTGTCCAGCCGCTATCGCGGCAACGCCGCGCCCATCGCACGGCCGCAGCCAGGCATTCTCAAAGTGAAGTCCGGTTCCACCCTGCGCGGCCTGGCCGGCAAGGTGCGGCCGCGCGGCGCCACGCTGGACCAGACCATGGCCGCTTTGGCACAGGCCAATCCGGACGCCTTCGTCGACGGCGACGTCAGCCGTCTCAAACTGGGCGCGGTGCTGAAAGTGCCCGCCAGCCGCAAGATCAAGTCCCTGAGCGCCGCTCAGGTGGCCAGCATTCTAGGCAGTCAGCCCGCGGCTCCGGCTGCCGAAGCCAAGGCCGGTTCCGATGTGCTGAAGCTGGTGCCCAGCGAGCCGGGCGGCGGCAAGCTGACCGAACTTGAGCAGCAGGTGGCGGCGCGTGAGCAAGCGCTGAAGAGCGCGGAGGCGCGCATCAGCGCGCTGGAAGAGCAATTGAAGGCCCTGCAGGCGGGCAAGCCCTTGCCGCCCATGACTAACTCCAGCCCCAGTTCCTCTCCGGCCGCGACAGCGGCGGAACCCATCGCCGCCAGCGCTCCCGCGCACGCCGCCAGCGAGCCGGCTCCGGCTCCTGCGGCCAAACCCGCTCCGGCGGAACACAAGCCCGCGGCCAAGCCGGCGATGCCGCCTCCGCCGCCGGAGCCGTCGTTGCTGGATAAGGTGATCGATCATTTGCCGCTAGTGGGCGGCGGCGTGGCCGGCCTGGGCCTGTTGGGCGCGTTGGGCCTGTTGCTGGCGCGCCGGCGCAAGGGCGGTAAGCCCTTGTCGCTGTCGGCCAACAATACCAGCGCCGCCTTGAGCCGCGGCGCGTCTTCCGGCATGGAGCCGCCGTCGGTGGGCGGCGGCCACTCCTTCATGAGCAATTTCACCCAGGCGGCCGGCGCCATCGATGCGGCCGAGGTCGACCCGGTGGCGGAAGCCGAGGTCTACATCGCCTACGGCCGCGACGTTCAGGCCGAGGACATCCTTAAGGACGCGCTGGCCAAAGACCCGTCGCGCCAGGAGGTGAGGCTGAAGTTGATGGAGATCTACGCGGCGCGTCCTGACGTCGCCAGCTTTGAAAAGCTGGCGCGGGAAATGCACGCCACCTTCGACGGCCATGGGCCGATCTGGGCCAAGGCCGCGGCGATGGGGCGTTCCATAGACCCGACCAACTCGCTCTATCTGTCCGACGGCGAGGGCGAGGACATCGAAGCCGCGCCCGCGCCGGTGTCTAGTCCGGGCGGCATCGATCTGGATAAGGAGCTGTTCGGCGAGCCAGAGGCAACGCCGCCGGCTGCCGCCCCTGAACCCGTCGCCGCGCCGGAAGCAGCGGTTCCCGAGGATGATCCGCTGGCGGCGCTCTTTGCCGAGCCTCAGCCCGAAGAGGCGGAGAAGCCGGAGGAAGCCAATCTGCTTAATTTCGATCTGGACGCGGAGCTGACGGCGCCCGCGGAGCCCAAGCCGGAGGCGGCTCCCGCGGCCGCGGCGCCAGCGGAAAACAATTTGTTGGACTTCGACTTCAATCTGGAGGGCATGGCGGCGGAAACGCCGGCCGCCGCCGAAGCGCCAGCTGCGTCAGCGGCCCCAGCAGCCGCGTCCGCGGGTTTCGAATCCCTGTACGAAGACATGCTGGCGGAGACGCCGGCCGCAGAGGCGGAAGCGCCGGCGGCGGCGCAGGCCGAAGGCATGTCGGTGCTGGACGATCCGCTGGCCACCAAGTTGGATCTGGCTAAGGTCTACCTGGACATGGGCGACCGCGACGGCGCTAAAGAAGTGTTGCAGGATTTGATCGCCGAGGCGCAAGGACCGCTCAAGGCGGAAGCCGAGGCCTTGCTGGCAACGATTAGCGCTTGAGATTGAGGCGATGGCGATGCGCGGCGGGAGGGGGCAACTCCTCCCGCCGTTTGACGATCCGGCTCCACTACGTGATTTGAGGCGAATGGCATGAGAATGTGTGGCTTTTTTGGCCATTGCCTGGATGCAATGAGGCAAGGATGCTCGATTTATCCTCGCTAAGTGGCTGTTGTGTTGTTTCGTTGCAATAATTAAAACGTTATAAGAATCTGTTGGCGACCTGCTGCGCGGCGGCTTCGAAGAATGAGGGTGGGGAAATTCGTTCATGTCTTTCAAGACACGCATGAGTCAAATCGCGTTGCTGCTGGCCGGTCTGGGCCTGGCGGCGGCGGCTACGGCCGGTTTGGGGCCGATCCGGGTGTTGTCCGCCGATGGAGAGCCTTTCCTGGCGGAGATCCCAGTGGTGGACGAGGAACCCTCCGACAATGTGCTGGTGGGCCTGGCCGACCGCAACCGCTATCCGCTGTTGTCCACTTACAGCAGTTCCGCCGGTAATCTGCAGTTTTCCATCGTCCGCAAGCCGGATGGCAGTGTTCAAAAAATCCAAGTCAAGGGCGCCGCCAGTTATCCGGAGCCGCTGTTGCGTTTCGCCGTGGATCTGAGTTGGCCGGCGGGCCGGCTGGTGCGCGAGTTCGAGGTGGATTACCGCCGCGATGGGCCGCGCAACAAACCCGCGCCGGCGCGGGAGGAGGGCAAGAAGCCGCTGGCCGGCGTTGATGTCTCCCCGCGGCTGGATTCGCTGGGGCTGAGCGACGCCCGATTGCGTTCGCGTTTGGGCGAGCCCTTGCTGCTGGAGCTGACCTTGCAGGGCAGCGCCCTGGATCAGGCGGAGCCGCCGCGTCTGGCCTTGTTCGCGGTGGCGGCCCAGGGCGAGCCCAGCGCTCAGCAAATGCGCTTGGTGGCCTCCATCGTGCCTCATGTCGAGAAAGTGGCCAAAGGCCGCTTCAATGTGCAGCTGCGTACCGAGCAGCCGGTGACCGAGCCGATGCTCGCCTTCCGGCTGGAAGTGGCGGCGGGCAAGCTCAAGGCGCAGAAAAACTACTCGGTGTTGTTGGACCCCCATTCGGCGATCAAACCGGCTTCCGCCGCCAAAACGCAGGGTTTGAAAGTGTATCGGGTGCTGAAAGGCGACACGCTGTCCGGCATCGCCAGCCGCGTGCGCGGAGGCGGCGAGGCGGGCGCGGTGGCGCAGCAGTTGCTCGAGGACAATCCCGAGGCCTTTATCGCCGGCGACGCCAATCGCCTGCGCGCCGGCGTGGCTCTGGAGTACCCGGCGGAATGGCAATTGCGCGGGCAGGGCGCTGACCGGGCTGCGGAGCCAAAGCGACCGACCGCGTCGCCCGAGGCTCACGTGGTTCAGAAAAACGCGCAGCCTGAAAGCAAATCTCAAGCGCGCGCGCCGCAGGAACATCAGCCTCCGGCGCAGAAGCCCCCGGAACGCAAGCCGCCGGAACCCAAAGCGCAGGAGCACAAGCCCATAGAGGCCGCGCCGATGGCCAAACCAGCCGCGTCGCTCCAGCCGGCGCATCCGCCTGTCGCCAAAGAGGCGTCCAAACCGGCCCCGGCCGGAGAATCCACGCGGCCAGCGGCCGCGCCGTCGCAGCAGGAGCGGAATTTGCAGCAGATGCTGCAGCGGCAGGACCAGGCCTTACAGCAAGCCGAACAGCGAGCGAAGGCGCTGGAACAGAAAATCCAGGATTACCAGCGTCAGGCGGCGGCCAAGGCCGCCGCTCCCGCGCCGGCTCCGACGGAAAGAGAGCCCGGACCCGAGGCCGCGCCGGAGCACAAGGTCGAGACCAAGCCGGAGCCTAAGCCGGAACCCAAGGTGGCGGCGGTCAGTTCTATGTCGGTCGCGGCGGCCTCTGCGCCGCAGGCGGTGATGCCGGAACCCGCTGAGAAGCCGCACGCCGAACCCGCCGCGCCGCCTGAGCCGCCGGCGGCCAAGCCCGCCGAAGGCCATGCCCCGCCGGCCACGACGGCGGCCGATAGCTGGACGGACGAATTGGGCGCGATCTTATCCGACGAGTCGATGCGCTGGAAGCTGGGCGGCGCGGCGGCGGCGCTGGGCCTGGTGGCCCTGCTGCTGGCGCGGCGCAAGCGCAAGGGCGGCGGCAAGGTCGAGCCCGCCGCGCCGGCCTTGAGCGGCACGGCCACCGGCGCTTCGATGCTGGGGCCGTTGACGACCTTGATGAGCTCCTTGAAGAAGGGCGACGGCATCGATTTGTCCTCGGTGGACCGGGTGGCGGAGGCCGATGTCTACCTTGCCTACGGCCGCGACGACCAGGCGCTGGAAATCCTGCGCGAAGGACTGGCTCACGAGCCGATGCGGCAGGATCTGCGCTACAAACTGCTGGAAGTGCTGTCTACTCAGCAGGACAAGCAGATGTTCATCGCCGAGGCCACCACCGCCAAGGGCGTGTTCGGCAAGGACAGCACCTTATGGATGAGGGTGTGCGAGATCGGCCAGACCGTCGCGCCCGGCCACCCGCTGTTCGCCCAGGCCAAGCCCGAACCGGCGGCGGAAGCGCCGGCGCAGCCGCTTGCGGCCGCAGAGCCCGCCCCTGTTGTCGCACCCGCACCCGCGACGCCCGTAGCGGCATCGCCTGCGCCGGCAGCTGCGGCGAGTCCTGATGAGGAGAAAATGGAACTAGCCAAGCTGTATCTGGAGATGGGCGACAAGGAAACCGCGGACGCTTTGATGAAGGAGGCCGGCCGCTGAGGCGTCCATCGCGCATTGCGAGTCACAGGGGCCGGCGCGCTTATCGCGAGCCGGCCCTTTCGTTTTACGTCGACGGCGTCTTATGCCGTGGTTGGCCGCTTTTCTCGCGTGTTCGCAGCAGACGTCATCGTTTGGTCGTGGCGCAAACCGGGCAGGATAAGGTAGAGTGAGTGCTTTATTGCTGAAACGACGCGGTGCGCCGCGTCGGTGTTTGAAGAAGGTGTGGGCATGAGGATAGCGCTCGGCATCGAGTATGACGGTCGGGCGTTTTCCGGCTGGCAGACTCAGCCGCATGGCAATACGGTTCAGGACAGATTGAATCAGGCGATCGCGCAGATCGCCGGCGTGGCCGACATCGGCACCTTGGCCGCGGGCAGGACCGACGCCGGGGTGCATGCGGCCATGCAAGTGGTGCATTTCGACTGCTTGACGCAGCGGCCGCTGAATGCTTGGGTGCGCGGCGTCAACGCCTTGCTGCCGCCGGAAGTGGCGGTGGTGTGGGCGCGAGAGGTGCCGGAGGCGTTTCATGCTCGTTTTTCGGCGTTTTCCCGCAGTTACAGCTATTTCCTGCTGACTAGTCAGGTGCGGCCTTGTTTGCTGGCTGGCAAGATGGGCTGGTTTCATCAGGCGTTGGACGTTGAGGCGATGCGGGAAGCGGCCGCCCACTTGTTGGGGCGGCATGATTTTTCCAGCTTTCGAGCGTCCGAATGCCAGGCAAAGTCGCCGCTCAAGGATTTGCAGCGCTTGGACATCAGCGAGCAAGACGGCCTGATCCGCTTCGATCTGCTGGCGGACGCCTTTCTGCACCATATGGTGCGCAATATCGTCGGGGCGCTGGTCTATGTCGGCAAGGGCGCTTTGCGCGCGGAGGACATGGCGGGGCTGCTGGCGGCGCGCGACCGCACCTTCGCGCCGCCCACCTTCATGCCGGATGGTCTGTATCTGACTGGCGTGGGTTATCCGGAAATATACGATTTGCCGTCGCAGGCGGACGCCGCGCGGCTGGCCTTGTGGAGATGAGAGTGGGCGGCACAACCCGAATCAAAATTTGCGGCATTACCCGGCCGGAAGACGGCGCGGAAGCCGCGCGGCTGGGCGCCGACGCCATCGGTCTGGTGTTCTACGCCAAGAGCCCGCGTCATGTTGGCATCGAGCAGGCGCGCGCTGTAATCGCGGCGCTGCCGCCCTTCGTCAGCGTGGTGGCTCTGTTCGTCAACCCTGAACCGGGTTATGTGCGCGCAGTGTTGGCGGAGTGCGCAATCGATATGCTGCAGTTCCACGGGGAGGAAGACGCCGCTTTCTGCCGCTCCTTTCAGCGGCCTTATTTGAAAGCGGTGCGGGTGAAGCCAGGCATGGACCTGGCCGAAATCGCCGCGCAATACCCGGACGCGCGCGCGGTGCTGACCGACGCCTTCGTTGAAGGCGCGCACGGCGGCACCGGGGCCACCTTTGACTGGAGCTTGCTGCCGAAGGCCTTGCCCCTGCCGTTGATCCTGTCCGGGGGGCTGGACGAACACAATGTGGCGGCGGCGGTGGCGCAGGTGCGCCCGGCCGCGGTCGACGTCTCCAGCGGTGTGGAGGCGTCCAAGGGAATCAAAGATGCCGCCAGAATGGCGGCGTTCATATCAGGAGTTAGACATGGATCGTTATGACTTGCCGGACGCCCAGGGCCATTTTGGCCCGCATGGCGGCGTCTATGTCGCCGAAACCTTGATGGCGGCGCTGGACGAGCTGAAAAACGAGTACGCTCGCGTCAAGGCCGACCCGTCGTTCTGGGAAGAATTCCGCCATGAGCTCAAGCATTACGTTGGCCGCCCCAGCCCGGTCTACCACGCCAAGCGCTGGTCCGAGCAATTGGGCGGCGCGCAGATCTATTTGAAGCGCGAAGACCTGAACCACACCGGCGCGCACAAGATCAACAACGCCATCGGCCAGGCGCTGCTGGCGCGTCGCATGGGCAAGAAACGGGTGATCGCGGAAACCGGCGCCGGCCAGCACGGCGTGGCTTCCGCCACCGTGGCGGCGCGTTACGGCATGGAGTGCGTGGTGTATATGGGCGCGGAGGACATCAAGCGTCAATCGCCCAATGTGTTCCGCATGAAGCTGTTGGGCGCCACTGTGGTGCCGGTGGAGTCCGGCTCCAAGACGTTGAAGGACGCGCTGAACGAGGCGATGCGCGACTGGGTGACCAATGTCGACAGCACTTTCTACATCTTGGGCACCGCGGCGGGCCCGCATCCCTATCCGATGCTAGTGCGCGATTTCGTGTCGGTGATCGGCGAGGAGGCCAAAGTACAGATGCCGGAAGTCATCGGTCGCCAGCCGGATGTGGTGGTGGCGTGCGTGGGCGGCGGCTCCAACGCCATCGGCATGTTCTATCCGTATATCGGCGTTGACGGCGTGCGCATGGTCGGCGTTGAGGCCGGCGGCCTGGGCTTGGCCTCCGGCAAGCACGCGGCGCCGATTTCCGGCGGCGCGCCGCTGGGCGTATTGCACGGCGCCAAGAGCTATCTGATGCAGGACGAGAACGGCCAGGTGGTGGAAACCCATTCGGTGTCCGCCGGCCTGGACTATCCGGGCGTGGGGCCTGAGCACAGCTATCTGAAGGACATCGGCCGCGCCGACTACGTGGCGATCAACGACGACGAGGCCTTGCGCGCCTTCCACGATTGCTGTCGTTTCGAGGGCATCATCCCGGCGCTGGAGTCTAGCCACGCGCTGGCCTGGGCCGCCAAGGAAGCGCCGAAGATGGGCAAGGACCAGGTGATCTTGGTTAATCTGTCCGGCCGCGGCGACAAAGACATCAACACCGTGGCCGGCCTCGCCGGCATCACCCTGTAAGGAGGCGCTATGTCACGTATCGCCCAATGTTTTGAAGCGCTGGCCGGCGGCAAGGCGCTGATTCCCTTCATCACCGCCGGCGATCCGTCGCCGCAGTTGACCGTGCAGCTGATGCACGGCTTGGTGGAGGGCGGCGCCGACATCATCGAGCTGGGGGTGCCGTTTTCCGACCCGATGGCCGACGGCCCGGTGATCCAGCGCGCCTCGGAGCGCGCTCTGGTCCACAAGGTGGGTTTGCGCCAGGTGTTGCAGATGGTGGCGGAATTTCGCCGCGACAACGACCATACCCCGGTGGTGCTGATGGGATATCTGAATCCGGTGTTCGCCATGGGCTACCAGGACTTCGCCGCCGCGGCCAAGGCCGCCGGCGTAGACGGCGTGTTGACCGTGGACAGTCCGCCGGAGGAATCCGCCGATCTGTCCGCGGCGCTGACCGCCAACGGCCTGGATCCGGTGTTCCTGATCGCGCCCACCACCCCGCCGCAACGTGTGGCGGAAATCGCCAAACTGGCGCGCGGATACGTCTATTATGTCTCTCTGAAGGGGGTGACCGGCGCCGGGCATCTGGACATTGACGACGTAGCGCGTAAAATTGCTGCCCTTAGAGAATATTTGACCGTACCGATCGGCGTCGGCTTTGGCATTCGCGACGGCGCGACTGCCAAGGCGATCTCCGCCGCCGCTGACGCGGTGGTGGTGGGCAGCCGCTTGGTGCAGGAAATTGAGGCGGCGACACCCGAAACCGCCAAAGAGCGGTTAACCCGTCTGGTGGCCGAACTGAAGGCCGCCATCCGATAGAACATTGCGGGGGCTTGGCCCCCGTTTTACTGTGCCCGCCGTTTGGCGGCGGGCCCAAGAATCAAGGAGTCAGCATGAGCTGGTTGAACAAGCTCCTGCCGCCGAAGATCAAGCGCGACAACCGCGCCGACAAACCTTCCGCGGTACCGGAGGGGCTTTGGAGCAAGTGCCCGGAATGCGAGGCCGTGTTGTATTACACCGACCTGGAGAGCAATCTGCAGGTGTGTCCCAAGTGTAATCATCATCACCCCCTGACCGCGCGCGAACGTCTGAACCTGCTGCTGGACGAAGAGGGCCGGCGCGAGCTGGGCGAAGAGGTCAAGCCGGTGGATATCCTGAAGTTCAAGGATAGCAAGAAGTATCCGGACCGCTTGACCGCAGCCAAAAGCGACACTGGCGAGGACGACGCGCTGGTCGTCATGCAGGGAAGCATCGAATCGATGCCGGTGGTGGTGGCCGCGTTTGAATTCAAATTCATCGGCGGCTCCATGGGTTCGGTGGTGGGCGAGCGCTTCGTGCGCGGCGTACGCGCCGCGGTGGAAGCCAAGGCGCCTTTCGTCTGCGTGGCCGCTTCCGGCGGAGCGCGGATGCAGGAAGGCCTGAATTCGCTGATGCAGATGGCCAAGACCAGCGCCGCCTTGCAGCTGCTGACCGACGCCAAATTGCCGTTCATCTCGGTGTTGACCGACCCGACCATGGGCGGCGTGTCCGCTTCTTTCGCTTTCCTGGGCGACGTGGTGTTGGCCGAGCCCAAGGCGCGCATCGGCTTTGCCGGCGCGCGTGTGATCGAGCAAACCGTGCGCGAAACGCTGCCGGAAGGCTTCCAGCGCGCAGAGTTCTTGCTGAGCAAGGGCGCGGTGGACATGGTGGTGGATCGTCGCGAACTGAAGCGTAAGCTGGCGGAGTTGAGCGCATTGCTGATGAAGGAGCCCGCTCCGGTCTAATCCGCAGCCAAGCCGCATTGAAAAGCCGCCATCATCTGGCGGCTTTTTTATTTGGCCCGGCAGCCTTGCACCGCGCGATTGAATTGCGTCAGGAACTGCGGCGACTGGCGGGCGAGGAAGGCTTTGCCGAAGTAGACGCCGAAGGGCAGGCTTTGCGCCAGCTCGCTGCGCAGTTGTTCCTGCACGCCCATTTTGGCGATGAGCGCGTCCACCACGTAGGCATTGCCGAGAATGGCGTCAACACGGCGGTTCAGCAGCATTTTCACCAATTGCTCGCTGTTGGGCGGGGTGGAGGTGAGTTGATAGCCGTGTTCGCGCAGCCAGTCGTCCATATTGGAGCCGTTGAAGGCGGCGGTACGGCCCTGGCGCTTGAATTCGCTGCTGGTCGGGGCCTGCGGGTTGTTCTTCAGCAGATACCAGCGTCGCTCATAGGGCAGGATGGGGGCGGACAGCACCGCGTAGCTGTCGCGTTCCGCCGACGGCGTGGCGGTGAAGAAGGCATCAGCTTGTTGGTGCTGCACCTGCCATTGCGCGCGGGGCCATGGCAGGAAGGAGATGGAGTAGGGGCGTTGTAGCTGCTTGAGCGCGCACTGCACGATTTGTACCGCCAAGCCGTCGGGGGCGCCGTCTTCTTTGCGGAAGGACAGCGGAACTTGCTGATGGGTGTTGAGCCGGATGGGGGGCTCGGCCGCGGCGGCGCCGGCGAGCAGCAGGCCGGCGAGCAGAACGCGACGTATGGGAGACGGGAATGCGGCGCGGCGGGGAGGGGGGCGCGGGGTTTTGCTTAAAAAATAGGCGGCAGTCATTTGTTTTTTGCAATCATGGAGTTGCCGGTTTTATTCACATGCTGTCACCAGATTTGCTCATTGGCAAGGTGGGAAAGTTCCCTGATTTTGCCTTTTTTATGAGCGTAAGCGGCAAGTGGCTAATTGCAAAAGTTTTTTTGACGATGGATCGGGGTTATCCACAAAGTTATCCGGTGATTGCTGTGGAAAACCCCGGCTGTTGCCGCCGTTATTCCGCCTGTTCCAGCGCCTCCAGCTCGGCCTGGGCTTCCAGCCAAGCCTCCTCCACTTCCGCCAGGCGGGTCACCACTTCCCCTTGGCGACGCACAGCGTCGGCCAGCCGTTGCCGGTTGGCATCCTCATAGGCGTCGGCGGAGGCCATGAAGCCGTCCAGCTCCGCTTTCGCCGCGCTGAGTTGGTCCAGTTCCTTTTCCAGCTTGTTCAGCTTGTTCTGCAGCGGTTTGCGCAGTTGGGAGAGCCGTTGCCGCGCTTCCGCTTCTTGGCGCTTCTGTTCCTTGCGGTTCAGGCCCTGAGCGTCTCCGGAGGAGGGCTTGCCGGCGTCGGCCAGCAGGGTCAGCCGCCATTGGCGGTAATCCTCTAGGTCGCCGTCGAAGGGCTGCACCTTGCCGTGGCTGACCAGCCAGAAAATATCGGTAGTGGCTTCCAGCAAGCTGCGGTCATGGGACACCACGATCAGCGCTCCGCTGAAGTCCTGCAGCGCCATGGTCAGCGCATGGCGCATTTCCAGGTCCAGGTGGTTGGTGGGCTCGTCCAACAGCAGCAAGTTGGGTTTTTGCCAGACTATCATCGCCAGCGCCAGCCGCGCCTTCTCGCCGCCGGACATCGGGCCCACCGGATCGGTGGCGG
Source organism: Chromobacterium haemolyticum (assembly GCF_009936155.1). NCBI lineage: Bacteria > Pseudomonadati > Pseudomonadota > Betaproteobacteria > Neisseriales > Chromobacteriaceae > Chromobacterium > Chromobacterium haemolyticum. The sequence continues at coordinate 1,930,203 of NZ_AP019312.1, forward strand.
CGTCGCCGCGGAAGTTGAAGCCGCCAAGGAAACTGCGTAGTTCCAGTTCGCGCGTGGTGGGCGCCAGCCTTTGCATGTGTTGCAGCGGCGTTTCGTCTTCGCGCAGGGTCTCCAGCGTGTGCTGGGCGAAGTAGCCAATCTTCAGGGTTTGGGCGTTGACGATCTCGCCGCGCAGCGGGGCGAGGTCGCCGGACAAGAGTTTGACCAGGGTGGATTTGCCGGCGCCGTTGACGCCGAGCAGGCCGATGCGCGCGCCGGCTTCCACCGATAGGTTCAGTCCGCTGAGTATGGTGGCGGAGCCGTAGCCGACATCGGCCTGTTCCAGCTTCAGCAATGGATTGGGCAGGTTGTCCGGGCTGTCGAAGTGGAAGTCGAACGGCGAAGCCACGTGGGCGGGAGCGATGCGTTCCAGTTTTTCCAGCGCCTTGACCCGGCTCTGCGCCTGGCGCGCCTTGGAGGCCTTGGCCTTGAAGCGGTTGACGAAGGACTCCAGGTGGGCGATCTGGCGCTGCTGTTTCTCGTACTCGCCTTGTTGGCGAGCCATTTTTTCCGCGCGCATCACTTCGAACTGGCTGTAGTTGCCGGTGTACAGCGTCAAGTCCTGGTTGGCGACTTCAACGATGTGGTCACAGACGCTGTCCAGAAAGTCGCGGTCGTGGGAAATCATCAGCAGAGTGCCTGGATAGCCTTGCAGCCAATCCTCCAGCCACAGCACGGTTTCCAGATCCAGATGGTTGGTGGGTTCATCCAGTAGCAGCAGGTCGGAGCGGCACATCAGCGCCTGCGCCAGGTTCAGGCGCATGCGCCAGCCGCCGGAGAAGCTGGCCACGGACCGTTGCTGAGCGTCGACATCGAAGCCCAGGCCGGTCAGCAGTTTGCCGGCGCGCGCTGGCGCGGCGTAGGCGTCGATGCGCGCCAATTCTCCGTGCAGGTGGCCGATGGCGTTGCCGTCGTGGCGTTCTTCCGCGTCTTGCAGCTCCTGTTCCAGCTGGCGCAGCTCATGGTCGCCGTCCAGCACGTAGTCCAGCGCGGAGCGTTCCAGCGCGGGTGTTTCCTGCGCTACGTGAGCGATGGTCCAGTGAGGCGGCAGCAGCGCGTCTCCGCTGTCGGCGTGCAGTTCGCCCATCAGGAGCGCGAACAGGCTGGACTTGCCGGCGCCGTTGGCGCCGGTGAGGCCGGTCTTGTAGCCGGGGTTGAGGGTCAGGTTGGCGCCTAGCAGCAATTCTTTCAGGCCGCGGCGCAGGTTGAGGTTTTTGAGTTGAATCATAGGAGTCCGAAGCCGCGCCGGCGTTTGCGGCCGGCGCGGCGCATGGGGGTGGGTCAGGCCGGGGGCAGCGCGCTGAGATCCCAGCGCGGCTTGATCGAGTAGCTGCCGGGCGGCTCTGCGTGTTGCAACCGCATCGCGCCGGCGAAGGCGATCATCGCGCCGTTGTCGGTGCACAGCGCCAGCGGCGGATAGAACACTTCGAAGCGGCGGCGGCGAGCGGCTTCGTCCAGCGCGGCGCGCAGCTGCTTGTTGGCGCCGACGCCGCCGGCCACCACCAGCCGTTTCATGTCGCACTGCTTGAGCGCGGCCAGCGATTTCTTGGTCAGCACTTCGACGATGGCTTCCTGGAAGGCGCGGCAGATGTCTTTGCGCGTTTGCTCGTCGATGTGGCCGTCGGCGTCCGCCACTTGTTTGCTCAGTGTCAGCACCGCGGTTTTCAGGCCGGAGAAGCTCATGTCTAGGTCGCCGGAGTTCAGCATCGGCCGCGGCAGGGTGAAGCGGGCCGGATCGCCTTCCTCCGCCAGCCGGGACAGCAGCGGGCCGCCGGGGTAGGGCAGCCCCAGCAACTTGGCGGTTTTGTCGAAGGCTTCGCCGGCGGCGTCGTCCAGGGTTTCGCCCAGGATTTGATAGTCGCCGACGCCGCGTACAGCCATCAGTTGGGTGTGGCCGCCGGAAACCAGCAAGGCCAGGAAGGGGAACGCCGGTTTGGGCTCGGCCAGCAGCGGCGACAGCAGGTGGCCCTCCAGGTGGTGGACGCCCAGCACCGGAATGTTCAGGCCGAAGGCCAGCGCGTTGGCCACGCTGGCTCCCACCAGCAGCGCGCCGCCCAGGCCGGGGCCTTGGGTATAGGCGATGGCGTCGAGGTCGGCCAGTGTTTTGCCGGCTTCGGCCAGGCAGGCTTCCGTCAGCGGAATGGCGCGGCGGATGTGGTCGCGGCTGGCCAATTCAGGCACCACGCCGCCGTATTCGGCGTGCATGGCCATCTGGGTGTGCAGTTGGTGGGCCAGCAGGCCGCCGTCTGTGTCGTACAACGCGACTCCGGTTTCGTCGCAGGAGGATTCAATACCAAGTACCAGCATGTTTGGGCGCAGCTCGGATATAGCGGGACAATCTTTCTATTTTACCGGTGAATCTTTGTTCGCCCAAATCCGGATGTTAGGCTAGGCCGTTTCGGGATTCCGACTACGAGGAGAAGCAAGGATGAAGGCCAGGCTGAAGTGGGTGGACGGCGTGTGTTTCCTGGGCGAGAGCGGCAGCGGCCATGCGGTGGTGATGGACGGCGCGCCGGAAGGCGGCGGAAGGAATTTGGGGCCGCGGCCCATGGAGTTGTTGTTATTGGGCACCGCCGGTTGCACCAGTTACGACGTGATTACTATTTTGAAGAAGGCGCGACAGCAAGTCAGTGATTGCTGGGTGGAGATCGATGCCGAACGCGCGGACGAGGAGCCCAAGGTGTTCACCCGCATTCATTTCCACTTTGTGGTGACTGGGCGCGATCTGAAGGCGGAGACGGTGGAGCGGGCGATCAAGTTGTCGGCTGAGAAGTACTGTTCCGCCTCTATCATGCTGGGCAAGACCGCTGACATCAGCCACGATTTCGAATTGCGCGACGCCTGATGACGCTGCCGGCGGCCGGCGGGCCGGCCAGCAGGTCCGCCGCCAGGCTCAGCGCTGTCTCATGGTCCGGGCGGTGGCGCAGCGGGTAGCCCCAGAACTTTTCGAAGCGCGGCGCGAACTCGTCAAGATAGCGCTGTTGCTCGGCTTGCGGAGCAATCACGATCGTGCCGCGTATCAATTGGCGGATCTGCAGCCGGTTGTCCTTGACCCACAGCGCCGCCATTTTGCGGATGATGCGCGCGTGCAGGTCCAGTTCGGTTGGCGCCGGTTCTTTGGCGATGAATACGAAGGGGCGTTGCTGGAGCAGCAGCTGGTCCAGGGTGGCGAAGATGTCGGTGGGCTGCTGCCCATCCGGGCGGCTGCGGTCCAGCCAGACGATGGGGAAGTCTTGAGCGTGGAATTGCATGGCTTTTTTGAAAATGATAATCAATATCATTATATCGTCAGCCACCTGACTTGTCATCTAGGTGGCGGTTGCGGCGCGGTCTTGAGATTCGCGCCGGCGGCCCCCATCTCTCCCGAGTCCCGCCACGGGAGCAACGCTTGGGTTGCCGGGCGTAAGCCGATACAATAGGCGGTTTTGCGCGGCTGCCGCTCCGGGGCCGCCATCGACGAAAAAGGCGCAGGGATGACTACCATCGTGGCGGTAAGAAAGGGCGATCAGATCGCGATCGCCGCCGACAGCCAGACCACTTTTGGCGACGACCAGAAGCTGTTGGCGGGCTATGACTGTTTCCACAACAAGATTTTCCAGCATGGGGACAGCTATTTGGCCATCTCCGGCTCGGCCGCCCACGATCTGGTGTTGCAAGGCGCGCTGAAAGAGTTGAAGAAAAAAGACCTGAGCAGCCGCCAGGGCATTTTCGAGACCTTCCGCAAATTGCATCCCAAGCTGAAGGACGGTTTCTACCTGCGTCCCGAAGAGGACGAGGAAGATCCGTACGAATCCAGTCAGATGATGGTGGTGATCGCCAACCGTCATGGGATTTTCGGGGTGTATCCGATGCGCGAGATTTACGAGTTCTCGCGCATCTGGGCGATAGGCTCCGGCCGCAAGTTCGCGATGGGTGCGATGTACGCGGTGTATGACCAAGCGCTCAGCGCGCGCGAGATCGCCGAAATCGGCGTGCGCGCAGGTTGCGAATTCGACGTCAGTTCTTCAATGCCAATGACGGTCTATACCGTAGAACTGGCGGCGGACAAGGAAAAGAAAGACATAGCATGAGCACACAAGACAGATTGCAACGATTTTTGTTTGACGGCGCGCCGGTGCGCGGCGCGCTGGTGAGGTTGGACGGCGCCTGGCAGCAGGTGCTGGCTCGCCGCAGCTACCCTCCTGCCTTGAAGAAGATTGTCGGCGAAATGATGGCGGCGGCCGAACTGATGGCCGCCAACCTCAAGTTCGACGGCGCGCTCATTCTGCAGCTTCACGGCGCCGGCGCCCTGAAACTGGCGGTGGTGGAGTGCAACAACGACCGCACTATCCGCGCCACCGCAAAGTGGGACGAAGGCATTTCCGACGGCGCGTCCATCCAGTCTTTGCTGGGAGTTCATGGACGCTTCGTGGTGACCTTGGAGCCGCGCGTGGACAAGGCGCAAACCTGGCAGGGCATCGTGGCGCTGGAGGGCGACAGCATAGGCGAAATGCTGGAGAACTACATGCTTCGTTCCGAGCAGCTGGAAACCCGGCTGATCCTGGCCTCCAGCGACGAAACCGCGGCCGGCATGCTGTTGCAGAAGCTGCCGGAAGGTCATGGAGATCCGGAAGGCTGGGAGCGCATTCAGATGCTGGGCGCCACTTTGAGGGCGGACGAGTTACTGAGCTTGCCGGCCGAGGATGTCCTGCATCGTCTGTTCCATGAGGAAACAGTGCGGGTATTCGATCAGGAAACGGTGAGTTTCGCCTGTAATTGCAGCCGGGAGCGCGTCGGCGACATGTTGAAGATGCTGGGCGGCCAGGAAGTGGGCGAGGTGTTGCTGGAGCAAGGCAGCGTGGAAATCGTCTGTGATTATTGCAATCAGCATTACGTTTACGACGAAGATGATGCCAACAAGTTGTTCGACTACGATGTGGTCGCTGCCGCGCGCGAGGCCAGGCACTGACGCATTACCGTTAGTTTGGCAACAAACTTTATTTTAAGCCGCATATGCGGCTTTTTTTACGCCCTTTTTTCGACTAAAAACAGGGTAAAAATACCAATGTTGTAATTATGGTTTAAATTGGAGATTTTATTTTAAACTAAATTTTCATGACGTTTGCTATTCGATATGATTTGACGTTCGCATTTCATTATTGATGCGACATTATCAATGTCTTGGATAGCGTCATGATAAAAACAGCTTCGCTCAGCAGCGTGCGCGCACTGAGTCTTTCCGTGATGGCCGCCGCCTTATTGGCCGGTTGCGTCAGCGATTCCGAAAAAACGGCAGTCAGCCAGCCGGCGCCGCAGGCCAATCTGCCGCAGGCCGGCCACTCTTCGCATTCTCCGGCTTTGTCGGAGAAACCATCCTATCCGCATGGCTTGCCGCCCGGCGCGCCGGCTGACGGCGCCGGTCCCGGCGCCAAGCCGCAAGGGCCGATGCAGCAGACCGGCGCGCGTCGCGCCAAGGAGGCCGCGGCCGTGCCGCGGTATGCCGAGTGCGACGAAGCCAGGCTGGGACAATTGTCCGGCGCGGCCTTGGCGCGTTATGTCGCCAGCGTAGAGGGCACTTGCATGAACCGCCTGTTCCAGGCGGACGCCTTCAGCTACCGGGTGGTGTCGCCGGCGAATATGCGCGAAGTGGCGGCCGAGGCCCGCGCCCGCGCGCAAAACTGGGACGGCAAGAGCGCCAACGGCTTGTGGCCGCTGGCGGTGTTCCTGAAGGCGGGTTACTTCACCCAGTACAGCCACGCCGCGGAAGTGGGCGACTACGGCCGTCCGGTGGACGAGCCGGTGATGCAGGTGGTGAGCGCGCTGGCGGAAAACCCGGCACTGTGGAGCGAGCCGGTGCGTGACGGCAGCGGCGATCAAGACGCCTGGTATCTGGCGACCGATCTGCGCCAGTCGGTGGCGGAAACCCTGATCCTGGCGGACTCGGTGCGCAAGCAGGAATACGCGCTGCCGCTGTTGCAGCGCTTCTTCGGCCGCTACAACGCCGCGGCTAAGAACAACTGGGCGCGCATCGCGCTGCACCCGATGCAGACCACGCTGTTCAATATGCATTACACCGAGGGCTTTGCCGCCAAGGCGGGTGCTGGTCAACTGGACGCGCTGGCAAGCAGCCTGGCAGGGTTGACCCGCGCCGGCCAACCGGCCTTCGCCGACGAGCAGATGTATCTGAACACCGTGCGCGAGACCGGTCGCTTCATGCAATACCCGCGCACCGCCAAGCTGGCGGAAGACGCGGTGGCCGGCCTGCTGGGCGGCGAGAAGTTCGGCGCCTCGTGGGCGGAAGCGGTGTATGCCTTGAAAAAGCTGGGCAAGGTGCCCTGCGAGCGCTATGGTATCTGCCAGGCGGAGCAGGAGCTGAAAACGCATCTGTTCCCGCATAGCTGGAGCTTCGACAACGGTAATCTGGTGTTCGAAACCCCGTTGGCGCTGGCCGAGGTGGAGCCGTTGTACTACGCGATGAAGCAGGTGCAGGCGCAGCTGGGCCGGGTCAGCGGCATCAGCCAGCCGGTGACTGGCGACACCAACGCCAAGCTGCGCATGGTGATCTACGGCAGCAAGACCGCCTACCAGCGCTTCCAGGGCCTGCTCAATGAATTGTCCACCGACAACGGCGGCATTTACATCGAGAAGGACGGTACCTTCTACACCTTCCAGCGCGAAGTGCCGCGCGAGAGCTATCTGAGCCTGGAAGAACTGGTGCGCCACGAGTACGTGCACTATCTGTCCGGCCGCTTCATCCAGCCCGGCATGTGGGGCAGCTCCGAGTTCTACCGCGACGACCGCCGCATGGCCTGGTACGACGAGGGCTTCGCCGAGTTCATGGCCTGGAGCACTTCGCGCGACGGCATCAAGGTGCGCGGCCACGTGGTGGATGTGGTGGCCAACGGCTGGCCGCAAAGCTATCTGGAGCCGTCCCGCATCATGCGCTCCAGCTATAGCGACGGTTGGGACTTCTACAGCCATTCCGCCTTGTGGTTCTACTATCTGAACCAGCAACAGCCGGGCCGCATCGCCGAGATTCTGGCCGCGCTGCGCGCCGACGACGTCAAGCGCTTCGACGCGCTGGTGGCGGAAATGGGCCGCGACGCCGGCCTGGTGCAGGGCTTCCACGACTATGTGGGCCGTCAGGTGGAGGCGCAGCGCGCCGGCCAGCTGGGCAATACCTCGACCGAGCAGGGCGTGGACTGGCTGAAGCAGGCGCAATGGCAGGCCGGTGACGTCGGCGCGATCGAAGGCGCGATGCGCCGCTACCTGCCGGTGGCGTGCCGCGTCTGGGCCGACGGCGAGCGCAGCGCGCTGCGTCGCTTCGAATGCGACGGCGCCTTGCCGCTGCGTTCCGGCACCGCGACGCTGGCGCGCCAGGAACTAGACAAGACGCTGGACTCCGCCTTGCAGAACCTGCTGCGCGGCAGCGGCGTCAACAATATGATGGCGCTCAACTGCGCGGCCACCGACTACGACTTCAAGGCCAAGCGCGCCGCGCTGCGCTGTGAAGGCCCGTTGGGTCCGGCCGCGTCTCAGCCGTCGCAACCGGGCGGCGGCGACGCGCAACTGGGTCTGGCCAAGCTCAGCTATTCCAGCCCTGTGCGTTGCCTGCGCGGCCAGCTGCAAGGCGTGGGCGCGCCGGACGGCTATAGTCTGGTGAGCGGTCCCAAGTTAGGCCGCGCCATTATGGCCGATCACGGCGCATTCAACTACCGGCGCGATCAGGACCAGCCGGGCGTGGCCGACCAGATCACCGTGCGCGTGCGCAAGGGCGCGCAAACGCGGGACGTGGTGGTGCAGTTGCTGGCGACGCCGGTGAATATGTCGGACGAGGAGTGCTGGGCCCGCGCCGGTTGAGGCGTGCTCAATGTCTGCTGCGCTTCGGCGGGCTAGTTAGACAGGCGCGTTGAAAACGTCTTCAGAATGCTCATGTACCGTATGTGCATTCCGCTTCTTCAGCTGTTTTCGCCTTGTCTCGCCTTTGCACGCAAGACATTGGAAGGGTTCTGAGCTGTGAAGGAAAAGAGCCGGGAGATTCCCGGCTCTTTTTGTTTTAGAGCGCTTGAACCTGGCCCAGGTCCGGCCGCTCCAGCCACGCCATGAAGGCGTCGCCCAGCCTTTGGCTCTCGGCGGTGGCCTGGCGCCAGAAACGCTGGCGTTGCTGGTCCCGACCCAGGTAGCGGTGGAAGTCCTTGCGGTCCGGCAGCTTGCCGCCGGGCAGCCGCGCTAGGTAGTCGCGCGACGGCGCGATCAGCACGGTGTTGGCGTGGTGGGCCGGATTGGGCCGGCGCCAGGGCAGGAATTTGTCGAACCAGCCGGGCACGATGCGCTCGGTGAAGTGAGGGTACAGCACGATGTCGTCGCCCTGGGCAAAGGGGAAGTCCAGGTGGTAGTCGGTCAGGCCCCCGTCTCGATAAGTGGCCGCCGGGGCGCCTGGCAGCTGCACGCCGCTGAGCACGCCGGGAATGGCGATGGTGCCCATCAGCGCGGCGTCCAGATTGTCCGCCCCCAAGGGCTGGCACAGCGTGGGAATGTCGTCCTCGGGCTTGAAGCGCAAGGCGCTGCGGGGGTCATGGCAGATCACTCGGCTGAAAGCGTGGCGCAGCAGGCCGCGCGACACGGTGTTGAGCGCGGCGCTCAGCGCCAGGCCGCCCAGCAGCGCGGCGCGCGCTTCGCTGGCGAGCAGGCCGTGGGAACGCACCAGCAACAGGCTAAGCTGATAGTGCGGGTGGTCTATCAGCGCGCTGCGCGCCGCCGGCGGCAGTATCTCATCCAGCATCAGGCGGGTCTGGCGGGTGATGTCGGTCACGCTGGAGTCTGCCGCGTAGCTTTCTTCGGTGTAACGCGCGGCCAGTCGCGCCAGCGCTTGGCTCGGTTCGGCTTGCATCGCGCAGGCGAATCGCCAGCCGCCGATGGAGGCACCGACCAGTTCGCGCCGCCGCGGGTTGCGGTTCAGCCATTCGAACACCGCCTGATCCAGGCCGGTGATGCCTATCGCCTTGGGCCCGCCGGCGGCGCCGGGCAGGGTGGCCACGCTGGCGGCGGGCAATCCTTGGCGCGCCAGCAGCTTGCGGGCGTGCGCGCCGGCCTTGATCACGAGGGGCGAGTAGGGAATATGGATGGCGGGCATGGGCTTGTATTCTGGACTGGGGTTGGCCAGCGCGGGGCGGTTTTTGGTATCCTGCTGGGTTTCGATATTCATTCGCATCGGGCGGCGCGGCCGCCTTCAGGAGCACTGTCATGATACCCGTAAGCCAACTGGCCGACTATCTGCGCGAGCAGAGCCTGGAACTGGATCGCACCGAGCTGCAGATCGCGGTGTTGACCCTGTCCGCGGTGTTGAACGCGGACAAGCCGGCGGCGCGGCAGAATCTGTATCGTTACCAGGTGCCCAAACTGAGCGAGGATGGCAGTTGTTCTTTGTTCGAAGAACTGGCCGACGAGCCTTATGATCTGGCGCCGCTGTTCGGCGGCGAAAGTCCGGAAGCCACGGCGGCCTTGCGCAATCTGCACGCGCTGGTGGAGTCGGTAAACCATAAGGTGGGCGCGGACTGGCTGGGCGTATATCGGAAGATCGGCAAAGGCCAGCAGGCCAAGCTGGTCAAGCTGGCCTACCAGGGCGTGCCCAGCCGCGCCGAGTTTCCTTTGACCGAGGCCTTCGCCGAGTACAGCAACAACAGCCGGGTGGGGCTGACCGGCTGGGCGGTGTTGATCGAAGACGTCAAAGCCTGGCGCGCCGAGGGCGGCGGCTATTACGAGTGCGATCCCAAGGTGATGAGCGAGGTGTGCCTGCCGGTGCTGGGGCCGGACGATAATGTGCTGGGCATTCTGGATGCCGAGGCGTCCAGCGCCGGCTTCTTCACGCCGGAGCGGCTGGTGTGGCTGGCAGCGCTCGCCATCGTGTTGGCCGAGCCTTTCGCCGCCTTGCCTTTAGCGCTTGAAAATCCGGAAGCCGACCACAGTTAATAAAGATTATTGCGCGCGGATTCAGGCGCGCTTATCAGGTTTAGCGGAGAAATAATGTCATTGCCTGCTGTCGAGCTCAGCGCGGATGAGCCGAGAATGGAATATGTCGCCAGTTGCAAGCTGCCCACCCCTTGGGGCGAGTTCACCATGCATGGTTTTGAGGAAGTGGGCGGCCGCGAGCACGTTGCGCTGACTCTGGGCACGATAGACGACGGCGAGCCGGTGTTGTCGCGCTTGCATTCGGAATGCCTGACCGGCGACGCCTTGTTTTCGCTGCGCTGCGATTGCGGTTTCCAACTGGAGGCGGCCTTGTCCGCCATCGCCGCCGAAGGCCGCGGCGCGCTGCTGTATCTGCGTCAGGAAGGCCGCGGCATCGGCCTGATCAACAAGATCCGCGCCTACCAGCTACAGGACGGCGGCGCCGATACCGTGGAAGCCAACGAGCGGCTGGGCTTCCCCGCCGACATGCGCGATTTCCGCATTGCCCGGCACATGCTGGAGCAGTTGGGCGTGTCGCGGGTGCGGGTGATGACCAATAATCCGCGCAAGATCGAAACCCTGCGCACTGCCGGCATCGATGTGGTGGAGCGGGTGCCGCTGGAGGTGGGGCGCAATCCGCACAACGACCGCTATCTGGACACCAAGGCCAGCAAGCTGGGTCATATGTTGTTCAAGTGAACGGCCGCGTCTCAGCGGCACAAACAGGATGTGAACGAACGGGAGCCGAGGGCTCCCGTTTTTCATGCCAGCGCCGCGATCCATTCCGGCCAGCGGGCGGCCAGCTCGTCCGCCTCCAGCGCGGCGGGGAAGGCCAGGCGTCGGCGCGCGGCGGCGATCTCATAGTCAATGCCGTGGCAATCGGCGCCCAGCAGTCGGACGTCGGCGGGAAGCTCGGTATTTTGTTCCAGCAACTCCGCTTCTTGCTCCGGCTCCAGCGCCGGGCCGTCAAGCCACTGCTCGGCCTCCAGCCAGCCCATGCGGCCGAAGCCTTCGATATAGCGCAACCGTCGCGGCTCCAGCCGGTAGAAGGTGAAATCCAGTTGTAGCCAGTTTTCGATCTCCGGCTGGTAGCGCAGGTGGCGGGCCAGCTCCAGCGGGGTGGGCTGGAAGGGCTCCATATCGCCCAGCAGTGTCAGGCGCGCGCCGCTCTGGCTGGACTCCGCCGCCGGGTCCAGCAGCGCGATGCTGCAGCGCGGGTCGGCCCGCAGGTTTTTGCAGTGTTCGGCCAGCGCGCTGAGACAGAGCGTGGGCCGGTGGTGGGCGTCGGGCACGCAGGGTATCGGCGTGGCGTAGGGGTAGCCATCCAGTTGAGTGCTGTGAGTGGCCAGGCTGGCTTGGGCGCAACGGTGAAGTAGATGGATGGCGGCTGAGGGCGGGATTTTCATGTTTGGTTTCCGACGCGAAGTGGGCTCATCTTAGCCGGCGATGGGGCTAGGCGCAAAAAAGCCCCGGCGGACCGGGGCTCAAGGCGAGAGAGTGTTGCGCTTAAAACCCAGGGGTCCTGGCGATGAAGGCGTTCAGGTTGGCGATGTTCAAGCTGCCCCAGCCGGTGGTGTAATCCCAGCCCTTGGCGGCGCTGTAGGCGCCGTTGCTGCCGCTGGTGACGTCGTGGTACAGCGAGGGGTTGGCCTTGAAGTATTTGTAAATCGACGGCGCCGGCGAGTTGATGTTGTTGCCGTTGGCCGATTCGATCCGCGCCCAGAAGCCGGTGAACAGCGGAGCCGCCAAGCTGGTGCCGCCGATCTGCGAGGTGCTGCCGTTGACCAGCACCAGCGCGCCGCTGTTGGGGTCGGCGTCGAAGGAGACGTCGGGCACGCCGCGCTTGGTTTTGGAAATGGTCAGCACGCCGGCGCTGGTCTGCCAGGCAGGGGCGCTCTCGGTATAGCTGGGGCCGCCGCCGCCGCCGTTCCAGGTGCTCTCAGACAGATAGCCGGTTTTGCCGCTGGTGGACAAGGTAGTGCCTCCCACCGCGATCACGTAGGGCGACACCGCCGGGTAGCTCTGGCGCGCGGTGCGGCCGCCGCACTCGTAGGAGCCGGAGTCGCCTGTGGATACCGAGAAGGTCTGGCCCTGGGCTACCGCCGCCTGGAAGATCTGGTCGGCGCTGGCGGTCATGCCGTCGCTTTGGGCGCTGGTTTCGCATTCTCCCAGCGACACGTTGATCACCTTGGCCGTGTCGTCGCTGACCGCGGAGTTGAAGGCGGCGGTGATGTCGGCATTGGTCATCGACGGCGCAACGTAGAAGTTCATCTGTTGAACCGCGCCGCCGGCGGCGGCGAGGATGTCCTGGCTGTCCAGGTTCCATTCCTCGGTGCCGGAGGTGTCGCTGCTGGGCGTGCCGCTATTGATCACCGAGGTGGCCACCGTGCCGTAGCCGGCGCTGCCGGCGAAGTCCTGCAGATCGCTCAGCGTCTGGGTCAGGTCGCCCTCGGCGATGATGCCGACGGTGGTGTTGCTGGCCGGGGGCAAGCTGTTCGCGTTGTAGATGGACGGGAAGTCGGAGGGGGAGTGGCCGCTGACGCTGGCGGTCTTGAAGGCCTGCGGCGTGGGGTGGCGCAGCGCGGTGTGGAACTGGTGAACATTTTGCAGGCCGTGCACGGCCAGCACGATGTCGGCCAGCTGGCTGGGCACCTGAGCGTTGGCGACATTGGCGAAGGCTTGGCGACCGTTGATGTTGTAGCGGTGCAGCGAGGTCTGGAAGCCGGCCTTGACGGTGGCGGCGCTGCCGTCTGCGGTGATCAGCAGGCGGTTGGGCGCCACTTTGATGTTGCGGAAGCCGTTGGCCTGCAAATGTTTGACCACGGTCTGTGCCTGCGCCTCTGTGGGCGAGAAACGGTCCAGGAACTCGGTCTTGCTTAAGTAGTGCTTGCTGCGGCCTTGCAGGATGCTCTGTGTGAGCGTGTCCAGTTGCGCTTTGTTGCGCACTTTCAAGGCCACCGCGATGTGTACGCTCTGGCCGGCGGCGACTTCGCCGCTGTCCTGTGCTTGCGGGATCAGCGATTGGACCGGATGGGCCAGGGTGTTGGTGGATTGCCAGTTGAGGGTTGCTGCTTGCGCCGCGATGCTGAAGAAGGCGGCGGACACCAGTGCGGCAGTGTATTGCTTGGCAAACATTCACTTCTCCTCTGAAGAAGTACCGCGCGGGCCTGCTGTTTGGCATGGCCCTTGGACCAGGCTTGTAGTTGCTCGATGGCGCGCCTTTGGTCCAGGTTGGTTGCCCTTGGTGCGGAAGGGCTGCTCCCGATGGGGAACGCTGAATGTGTAATCCTTGATGTCTGTCAATGACAAATAAATTTTCGCAAGTGGAAAAAACTGTAGGGAAAACGCAAATTTATGACGTTAGCAATGCTGTTTGCTGGTGTCAGCAATGAGTGGAGCGAATGAATGGGCTTGGCTTGAGCTGCTCAGAGCCTTAGCGCGGCCATCAGCGCGTTCTCCAGCGCCAGCACCGTCTTATCGTCGTTGAGGCCGGGGCCGGAGATCAGGAAGGAGTCTTCGGCGCGGCTGCCCAGAGTCATGATCTTGGCGGATTGCACATTCATCCGGTAGTCGGACAGCACTTTGGCGATGCGCGCCAGCAGGCCGGGGCGGTCCCCGGCGACGATGGACAGCACGTAGAAGCTGGCTTTGTCATCCGGGCGAATCAAGATCTGCGGCGTGATTGGGAAGTGTTTGAGGTGGCGGCTGATGCGACCGGAGGCGGGCAGGCTCAATTCGCCCTCCTGGCGCAGGCACTCGGCCAGTTCGAACTCGATGAAATTGATCATGTCGCGATAATCGCCGTCATGATGCTCGGGCACGAAGACGTGGAAAGTGTCCAGCGCGTAGCCGTGGCGGGTGGTGTAAACCTTGGCGTCGGCAATGCTGTAGTGGGTGCGGCCGAAAAAAGCGCAGGCGCGGGCGAACAGTTCCGGGCGGTCCCGGGTGTAGATCAGCACCTGGATGCCTTCGTGGTCGTCGGACAGCCGGGCGCGCACCAGCGGCCCGTCGGCATGGACGAAGCGGTTGAGCAGCCGCGCGTGCCAGGCGATCTCCTTGGCTTCGTGGCGCAGGAAGTAGACAGTGTCCAGTTCCTGCCACAGCGCGGCCTCCACGCCGCTTGGCACCGCGTGCAAGCGCAACAGCGCCTGGGCCTGGTGTTTGCGCTCCTCAAGCTCAGAGGCGACGTCTAGCTGGCCGCCGCGCACCAGCTGGCGCATCGCCGCATGGTAAAGGTCTTCCAGCAGCTTGGCTTTCCAGGCGTTCCAGACTTTGGGGCTGGTGCCTCGGATATCGGCCACGGTCAGCAGGTAGAGCGCGGTCAGCCGGCGCGGCGTGCCGACCAGTTCGGCGAAGCGGCGCACGGTTTCCGGGTCGTAGATGTCCTGTTTCTGCGCCACGCTGGACATGGTCAGGTGCTGACCCACCAGCCAGACCACTAGTTCGCCATCCTCGGCCGGCAAGCCGTGCTGGCGGCAAAAGTCCGCCGCGTCCGCCATGCCCAGCGTCGAGTGATCGCCGCCGCGGCCCTTGGCGATGTCGTGGAACAGGCCGGCCAGGTACAGCGTTTCCGGCCGCTCGAAGTCGTTTATCAGCCGGGACATCAGCGGATATTCGTGGGTAAAGGCGCTGCTGGCGAAGCGGCGCAGATTGCGCACCACCATCAGGATGTGCTCGTCCACGGTGTAGACGTGGAACAGGTCGTGCTGCATCTGGCCGACAATATGGCCGAAATTGGGCAGGTAGCGGCCCAGCACTCCGTATAGATTCATCCGCCGCAGGCAGCGCGTCAGTCCGTTGGGCTCCCGGAACAACTGCAGGAACAATTCGCGGTTGCGCGGGTTGTTGCGAAAGCGTTCGTTGATGTGGCTGCGCGCGTGCCACAGCGCGCGCAGCATGCGCGGGGCGAAACCGCTCAGTTCCGGGTTGCGCTGCAGCATCAGAAAGGCTTCCAGGATGGCGGACGGGTATTTCTCGAACACATCCGGCTGACGGATGCCCAGCATGCCGTTGACCGTGTAGAAGCGCTCGTTAAGGTTCTGAGTGACGCGCGGCACTTGGGAGTAGATCCTGCCGCGCAGATTGGGCAGCAGGATGCCGTTGAGCTGGTTAACGGTCTTGGCGGCGCGGTAATACAGCTGCATCGCTTGTTCGCTGGCGCGCTTGGCCGGGGTGTCCTGCAGGCCCAGGGCTCGGCCCAGTTGCTGTTGCAAATCGAATATCAGCCGGTCTTCGCGCCGGCGCGCCAGCAGGTGCAGCTCGATGCGCAGACCCAGCAACTGGCGTTCGCTGTGTTTGATCAGCCGTGCCTCGGCCAAGGTCAGGATGCCGCGGCGCACTAGCGCGTCCCAATTGTCGCCCAGGCCGATGGCTTTGCTGATCCACAGAATGGTGTGCAGGTCGCGCAGGCCGCCCGGGCTTTCCTTGATATTGGGCTCTAGATTGTTGCCGACGCCGAAGTGGCGAGTGTGGCGCTGCTGCTGTTCCTGGGTCTTGCCTTCGAAAAAGGCTAGCGGGTCGCGCTGGCGGTCCAGTAGCGCGCTCATGCGCCGCCAGGGCGCGGCGTCGCCGGCGATGAGCCGGTTTTCCAGCAGATTGGTTTCAATGGTGATGTCGCCGCGCGCCTCGGACAGGCATTCCTCGACAGTGCGCACGCTGTGGCCTATCTCCAGGCCCACGTCCCACAGCTGGCTGATGAAGGCGCCGATGCGTTCGCCCAGCTCCGGCGACGGCGGCTGGTCCAGCAGCACCAGCAGGTCGATGTCGGAGTGGGGGAAAAGCTGGCCGCGGCCGTAACCGCCCACGGCGATAAGGCTGGCGGCGCCGTCCAGACCGGATTGCGCCCACAGCGCCTGCAAGGCAGCGTCCACCGTCTGGCTGTGCCGCTTCAGATATTCCTGAGGATTGCGCTGCTGATGGTATTGCTCGGTCAAAGCCTGACGTTTGCCGGCCAGTTCCTGGCGCATGTGTGCGAGGGAGTCCGCGGCCGGCGAGTTCATGTCAGCGTCTTTCCTGTCTGGCGATAATGGCGACGCCGGCCACCAGGAACAGCAAGGTGGGCAGCGTGGCGGACAAGATGGGGTTCCAGTCGTACAGCAGGCCCAGATGGCCGAACAGGCGGTTCACGAAGTGAAAGGCGATGCCCAGACAGATGCCGCCGAACAGGCGGATACCCAACTGGCCGTGGCGTCGTTGCTGCGGGGTGAAGGCCAGGGCCACCAGCGCCATCGAGATGCAAGCCAGCGGATAGAACAGCTTGCTCCACAGCGCGATCTCATAGCGTTGGGTCTGTTGCTTGTTGCTGCGCAAGTGCTCCAGATAGGTTAGCAGCGCGCTGGCCGACATCTGTTCCGGCACGACCAGCAGCACCGACAGGATCTCCGGCTCGACGATGGATTTCCAGGACAGCTCGGGATAATGGCGGCTGACCGACTGATCCGCGCCTAGCATGGTTTCGCGCACATTGATCAGGCGCCATTGCTGCTCATCCTTGGAGAAGGAGCCGCGTTCGGCGTAACGGGTGCGCACCAGGCGGAAATCGCTGTCGTAGGTGTAGATGCGCACGCCCAGCAGCGAGGTGTCCGGCAGCATCTCATGAACATTGATGAAGTTCTGATTGTCCTTGACCCAAATGCCGGAGCGGAATTCCTGCGCCACCATCGAGTGGGTGGCGGACAGCTTCAGACTTTGCGCTTGCTGGCCCGTGCGCGGCGCCAGCACCTCGCCCAGCAGCACGGTGAGCAGGGCGAAGCCGAGGCCGAACTTCAGCAGCGTGGCGGCGATTTGCGGCAGCGTCACCCCGCTGGTGCGTATCACCGTGTATTCGCTGCTGGTGGCCAGCTGGGTCATCGCCACCATGCCGCCGATCAAGACCGCCAGCGGCATCAACTCATAAGCGTGGCCGGGCATCAGCAGCGCGACATAGCCCAGCATCTTGCCCAGGGTGTAGCTGCCCTTGCCCAGGTTGGGCACTTCGGCCAGCAGGTCGAAGAAGCCATACAGGCCCAGCAGGGCCAGCAGGGTGAACAAGGTCGCCTGGCTTAGGGTGGCGACGATGTAGCGATGAATCAGTTTCATGACGGGATCAGGATTTCCGGAACAACAAGGACAAGGCCTGGCCGATGGGACGAGCCGGCCGGTTGCGGTAGCTCAACAGCGCAAGCGCCAACGCCAGCATGGCCAGGTGCACCAACAGCACCAGCCAGACGCCGGCTTTGCCCTGGGCCACCCAGTTGCGGGCCACGGTCAGTCCGTTCTGATAAACGAAGAAAACCAGCAAGGACAGCAGTAGATTGTAGGTCTGGCCGCTGCGCGGGTTGAAATAGGACATCGGAATCGCCAGCAGCGCCAGAATCACGCAGCTGATCGGCATCGACAGCCGCCAGGCCAGTTCGGCGCGGTAGTCGGCGGAGTCCTGGCTCAGCAATTGGGCGGTGGGAATGGCCTGGCGGTTGCCGGAGGGGCCCGGCATCTGCTGGCTTTCGCCGATGCCGGCGGTGTAGCGCTGAAATTCCGCCACCTCGTAATTGGCGCTGCCCGGCTCGCCTACGTAGCGCTGCCCATGTTCCAGCACCACCACGCGCTCCCCGTCCGGCTTGGTGGTAATAAAACCGGATTTGGCGAAAATGGTGGCTACTTTGCCGTCGGTGATTTCCTGCATGAAAATATTAGTGGCCGCGCCGTGCTCGCCAGAGTAGTTCTCAATAAAATATACCTTGTTGGACGAGGCGGATTCTTTGAACACGCCGGGGGAGATTGCGGAAACCTCCTCGCGGCGTTTGATCTGTTCGGCATAGTCTTGGCTGCGTTGGTCCGCCCACGGCCCGATGAACAGGGTGACGCCGGCGATCAGCATCGCCAGCGGCAGGGTGAAGCGCATCACAGGCCACACCCAATTGCTCAAAGACAGGCCGGAGCTGAGCCAGACCACCATCTCGTGATCGCGCCAAATACGGGTCAATACCACCAAAATGGTGGCGAAAACCGTCAAAATCATCAATACCGGGAAAAAGCCCAGCGTGGTGAAGCCGAGCACCGCGGCAACGGCCTCGTTGGCCATTTGCCCTTCGGCTGCGCGGCCCAGTAGATTGACTGCCTGAGTGGAAACGATAATCGCCAGGAGCACGATGAAAACGCCTAATGCGCTCAAAGTCAGCTCGCGAGTCAGGCTTTTTTGAAAAACCATTTATTCAGTGCCTTTTTGACTTTTCATGAAAAGCATTGTGATAATTCCGGGGACCATCCAGAAACGTCAAAAACGGACGATTTCGGAATCAACAACAAAATCCGTCTTCACCGGAAGGCCGGGCCGTCAGGATTCTACCTGCGCATCGACGGCCGGTTAAGAGGTGGAGCTACAGACACTCGCTCTACACGGGAGTTCTCAATGGAATTTAACATAAAAAGCGGCAGTCCGGAAAAGCAACGGGTAGCTTGCGTTATCGTCGGCGTATACGAATCCCGCAAGCTGACCTTTGCAGCGGATCTGCTGGATCGCATCTCCAACGGCTTCATCAGCGACGTGCTGCGCCACGGCGACATGGAAGGGAAGTTGGGCAGCACGCTGGTGCTGCACTCGGTGCCGCACACCTTGTGCGACCGGGTGATGCTGGTGGGCTTGGGCAAGGAGCGGGAGTTCCGCGCCAAAGAATACCGCGAGGCGGTGCGGGCCTCGATCAAGGCCTTGACCCAGACTTCCGCGGTGGAAGCGGTCAGCTACCTGAGCGAACTGACAGTCAAGAAGCACGATGTAGAGTGGATGATAGAGCAGGCGGCGGTGGTGACGCTGGACGCCTTGTACCGTTTCGACCGCTTCAAGAGCAAGGTGGACGAATCCGTGCGCGAGCCGCGGAAGCTGACGCTGGCGGTGCCGCGCCGCAGCGATCTCGCCGACGGTGAAAAGGGCCTGCAGCGCGGCCTGGCCATCGGCAGCGGCATGAGGCTGGCCAAGGACCTGGGCAATCTGCCGGGCAATGTTTGCACTCCCAGCTATCTGGGCGAAGAAGCGCGCCAGATGGCCGCCGCTTTCGGCGCGGACGCCGAAATCCTGGGGCCCAAGGAAATAGCCGAACTGGGCATGGGCTCCTTCCTGTCCGTGGCCAAGGGTAGTACTGAAGAAGCGCGGCTGATCGTGCTGCGCCATCATGGCGCCAAAGACAAAGGCGACAAGCCCATCGTGCTGGTGGGCAAGGGCATCACCTTCGATTCCGGGGGCATCTCGCTGAAGCCGGGCGAGGGCATGGACGAGATGAAGTACGATATGTGCGGCGCGGCCACCGTGCTGGGCGCTTTCCGCGCCGCGGTGGAAATGAACCTGCCGCTGAACCTGGTTGCCATCGTGCCCACTTGCGAAAACATGCCCAACGGCAACGCGCTGAAGCCGGGCGACATTGTCACCTCGATGTCCGGCCAGACCATCGAGATTCTGAACACCGACGCCGAAGGCCGGCTGATTCTGTGCGACGCGCTGACCTACGCCGAGCGTTTCGACCCGGCCACCGTGATCGACGTGGCCACGCTGACCGGTGCCTGCGTGGTCGCGCTGGGCCATATCGCCACAGCGCTGTACAGCAACCAGGACAGCCTGGCGCGCGAGCTGCTGGCCGCCGGCGAGGAAGTGGCCGACCGCGCTTGGCATATGCCGCTGTGGGACGAGTACCAGGACATGTTGAAGAGCCCGTTCGCCGATATGGCGAATATCGGCGGACGTCCGGGCGGCAGCATCACTGCGGCCTGCTTCCTGTCGCGCTACGCCAAGGCTTACGATTGGGCGCATTTGGATATCGCCGGCACCGCCTGGAAGGGCGGCAAGGACAAGGGCGCTACCGCGCGTCCGGTGCCTTTGCTGGTGCAGTTCCTGCAAGACCGCGCGGACATCGCGTTGGGCAATGTGGTGCGACGCGGCCGTCCGCGCCGTGAAACCCCTGAAACGGTGGACGATGAGCAGGATTGATTTTTACACCAAAGTGGCCGATCCGCAGGGCTTCGCCTGCCTGCTGGCGGCCACGGTGATGCGCAAGGGGGAGCGGCTGCTGGTCTGGTTCGACAGCGAGCAGCAGCTCGATACCTTCAGCCGACAGCTGTGGAGTTTTGGCGATACCCGCTTCGTGCCGCACTGCCGGCTGGGCGCAGACGAGGCGGCGGACACGCCGATCTGGCTGACCGCGCGCCTGCCGGATGCGTTGGAGCACCCGGTTTTGTTGAATCTGGGATCGAATTTGCCGGAGCGGATGGAGCGCTTTGATCGTATTCTGGAAATAGTCGGACGCGACGAAGCGTCGCTGGAGACGGCGCGCCTGCGGTTCAAGGCGTATCGCGAGCGCGGTTATGCAATCGAACATCACGACATGAGCAACAAGTGACCATGAGCGAGCCGTCAAAGCCCAAAGAGCCTGACTGGTCCGGCCTCAACCTGCCGGTGTTGACCGAGGTGGTGGATGAGTCGCAAGTGCCTACCTTGGGCGACGAAGTCATCGACATTCCCGATTTTGATTTCTCCAGCGAACTGGACGCGCTGGCCGACCAGTTGGGCGAACCGCCGCAGGATTTGCCCGCCGAGTTGGAAATTCCCGAACTGAGCCTGGAAGAACTGATCGCCGCCCCTGTTGCCGGCGAAGAACCGTTGCTGGACCTGGCTTCGCTGCCGTCGCTGGATCTGGACGACATACCTGCCTCCGAGCTTGGCATCGAGCAAGTGCTGCCAGGTTGGAGTCCCGCAGCGGCCTCGCCGGAAGCGGCGCAGCCGCCGGCGGCGGAGACCGGTGATTTCGAATTCTTGTTGCAGCCGGCCGGCGAGGAGCAAGCAGCGGAGGCCGTGGCTGACGAACCCGCGTCTATCGCGGAAGAGGCGCTGGCGGCGGTTCCTGCTTCGGCGCCCGTTGCCGAGCCCCTAGTGGCCGAAGCTGAGCCGGCAAGGGACGCCGCGCTTGCGGCCGCTGAGCCGGAACCCGTTGGTATAGAGATTCCGGACGCGGTGGCGCCAACCGCCGAGCCACCCGCGCCGACGCCTTTCACTTCCATTTCCTTGGATAGCCTGCCCACCGGCGTGCTGGGCGGTGGAGTCGGACCGGAAACCCAGGTGGACAGCTTGCTGCCGAGTTGGCCGGAGAGCGCGGCGCAAGAACCCGTGCCCGTCTGGCCGGAATCCGCCGAGGTCCCATCCGTCGGCGCGCCGGAAGCGGCGGCGGAAGGCCCAGAGCCATTTGCGCCGCCTAAGGGCGATAACGCCGCCGACCCCTTCCTGGCGCCGCCCGAGGCGGATGAACTGGCCGAGTTGGCGCTGGAACCCGCGCCGGCGTTTGATGATGCGCCGGCCGTAGCGCCCGAGGCGGTGTTTGAATCGGCGATGGCGTTTCCCGATGAGATGATTTCGCCGGAGTCCTCCGCCGTCCCTGAGCTTGACGTGCCGGGAGAGGAGCCCTTGCTGGCCGAGATCGACCAGGCACTGGCGGGGGTGCGGACGGAGCCTGTCATGGCGATGCCGGAAGCTGTTGAGGCGGATGCGCCGATGATGGATTCCGCGTTTTCCGCACCGGTGGCCGAACCTGTGTTGGACGAGACGCTGGAGCTACAAGCCGCAGATCTGGACGTCCCGCAGATGGATGCAGTGTTTGCCGAGCCGGCGAAAGCCGAAGCGGTGCCTGAGCCTGTGTTGAACGAGGCGTTGGAACCACAAGTTGCTGAACTGGACGTTCCGCAACTGGATGCCGCATTTGCGGAACCAGCGAAAGAAGCGGTGCCTGAGCCTGTGCTGGACGAGCCGCTGGGGCCGCAAGCTGCAGATCTGGAGGTTCCGCATCTGGACGCTGCGTTTGCAGAGCCGACGGAGGCCGAAGCGGCGGCAGAGTCTGTGCCGGAAGAAGTGCTGGAACCGAAAGTCGTCGAATCAGAGGTTCCGCATCTTGACGCTGCGTTTGCGGAGCCGGCGGAAGCCGATGCGGTGGCAGAGTCTGTGCTGAACGAGTCGTTGGAACCACAAGTTACTGAACTGGACGTTCCGCGGCTGGACGATGCGTTTGCCGAGCAGACGGAGGCCGAAGCGGCGGCAGAGTCTGTGCTGGAAGAAGTGCTGGAGCCGAAAGTCGTCGAATCAGAGGTTCCACATCTGGACGCTGCGTTTGCCGAGCAGACGGAGGCCGAAGCGGCGGCAGAGTCTGTGCTGGAAGAAGTGCTGGAGCCGAAAGTCGTCGAATCAGAGGTTCCACATCTGGACGCTGCGTTTGCAGAGCCGACGGAGGCCGAAGCGGCGGCAGAGTCTGTGCCGGAAGAAGTGCTGGAGCCGAAAGTCGTCGAATCAGAGGTTCCGCATCTGGACGCTGCGTTTGCGGAACCGGCGGAAGCGGATGCGGTGGCAGAGTTTGTGCGGGACGAGGCGTTGGAGCCACAAGTTGCTGAACTGGATGTTCCGCAGCTGGACGCTGTGTTTGCCGAGCCGCCGGTAGCCGAAGCGGCTGCCGAGCCTTTGCTGGAGGACGTGCTGGGGCCGCAAACCACCGAAACGGCGGCCATGCCGGAGCCGGTAGCGGCCGAGCCGGAAATGTTCTTGGAGGATGTCGAGCCCGAGTCGCTGGCTCCGGCTATGGCCGAGGGCGAGATACCCGAACTCACGGTGTTTGAGTCCGAGTCCGAGATGTGTGGAATGGGGGCCGCGGAGTTGGCGGCGGGAGCCGGGGCGCTGGCAGCCGCAGGCTTGGCGCTTGCCGTCGGCGCGGAGTCGTCGGCGGGCGAGGCGGAACAGGGGCCGGCCTCCGAGGCGTCGACGGCGCGCGGCGTGGAGGTCTTGAAGGTGTCCGAGGTGGCTTCGGCTGCCGCGGCCGCCGCGATGATGGCGCCTCAGGCGGTGAATGCGCCGCCGGGCACGGTGGCGGTGATAGACGAACAGGCCTTGCTGCAGTCCATGTACGAAAAAATGCTGCCGCGGATGAAGGTGGAACTGTCGCTGTGGTTGCAGGACGCTTTGGAGCTGCAGGCCAAGCAGATGCTGTCGGGCGTAATGCATCAGCTCAAGGAAGATTACGAGATGCTGTTTGGCGAAGCCTTGAAGGAGAGCCTGCGCCAGACAATCAACTCTTTGGGCAAGATTGAAAAGGATGGGAAACGCGATGAGTGATCGATTGTCGCATATCGTCACCAGGACCGGCGACGACGGCAGCACGGGTCTGGGGGACGGCAGCCGGGTGGGTAAGGACAGCTTGCGCATCCGCGCGTTGGGCGAGGTGGACGAATTGAACTCGGTGCTGGGAGTGTTGCTGGCGGAAACGCTGCCGGACGAGGCCAGAGCCTGGCTGTCCGAGACCCAGCACGATTTGTTCGATCTGGGCTCGGAGCTGGCGGTGCCCGGCTACAGCGCTTTGGGCGCCGAGCACGTGCAGGCGCTGGAGGCTGTAGTGGCCTTCCTCAACGAGGATTTGCCGCCGCTGAAAGAGTTCATCCTGCCCGGAGGCTGCAGGGCGGCCGCACTGTCGCACCAAGCCCGATCGGTGTGTCGTCGCGCCGAGCGCGCAGTGGTGGCGTTGGCGCAGCAGGACACGGTGTCAGACGCGGCGCGCCGCTATCTGAACCGCCTGTCCGACCTGCTGTTTGTGCTGTCGCGTTATCTGAACCGGCAGGCAGGGGAACCGGACGTGTTGTGGCGGCCGGGGCGCAAAACCGGCGAAGTCTAAAAACCTGTTCACGATCTGCCGCGCGTTGCGGAGCGTTACACGCTGAGTACGCGTTCGGCAAAAAAAAGGCAATCCTTTGGGATTGCCGTTTTTTGTGAGGGTGGCGTCAGGCCACTTCCGAGACCCGCGGCCGGTAAGGGCTATTCTGCAGCAGGGACTGGGTGGTCTGGTACTGAGTGACCGCTAATTGGCCGCTGGCGTTCTGTTGCTGGGAACGGGCCACCGCATTGTTGTTGGTCTGGTTGGTCTGCTGTTCCGCTTGATTGTTGGCGGCTTGCTGCTCATTGGCCGCCGGCACCGTGGTCGGGCGCGGAGGCGTCGCCGGCGGCGCGCTGGCGGCGCGATTGGCGCTTGCCGTTTCCGCGGCGCGCTGTTGAGCCCGCGGGGTGTCGTTGGCCGCGGCGGCCGGAGCGGCTGAGCTGGCCAGGGCGGCGGTTTGGGCCTGTTCCTGGCTAACCCGTTGCTGGTCGCCGTTGCGGGTTTGCGCGGCATTGGCCTGCGCGGTGTTCAACTGACGTTGCAGTTGCTGCTCGACGCGGGCTGTGTCGGGGTTTTGCCGGACCGCGGTCTGGCTGACGTTTTGCTGTGAAACCGCAGGGGTGGCGGACCGCGGTTCTTCCAGGGTCTTTTGCTCAGGCCGCGTGTTCTGCAGCGATTGCAATTGCTGCAGAGAGTTGAGGCTGCCTATGCTGCCGGTGCTTGCCATATCGCTCTCTCCAAACCGTGGTTGCCGTTGCCGTCGCCCAGGACGGTATAGAGCCCAGTTGCCCTATATCGCTGATTCTAGAATCTTTTTCGGTGGATTGCCGAATTTTTTCTGGTCCAATGGTCAGGTTTGTGGCAGTAATACCAAATCCAACATGCGTTCGGCCAGCTGATCCACGCTCAGCGGGCCTTCGGAGCGGTACCACTGCACCGACCAATGCAGGCTGCCCAGCAAGGTGCGGCGCAGCAGCGCGGTGTCGGGTTTGACCAGTCCGGCGGCGGCGGCCTCGTCCAGCGCTTGTTGCCAAAGCGCTTCGTAGCGGTCGCGCAGCACGATCAGGCCGGGCCTGGCGGCAGCGGACACGCTGCGCCATTCGTACAGCATCACTTCCAGCGCCGCCTGATTGTCCCCCAGCAGAGAATTGAGATGGACGCGGAACAGCGCGGCCAGCTTGGCTCGCGGCGATCCGGCTTCGTCCAGGGCGCGCTTCAATTGCTCGGTGGTGCTGGTGATGCCCAAAGCCATCACCGCGACCAGGATTTCTTCCTTGGTGCGGAAGTGGTAGAACAGGCTGCCGGATTGCATGCCGACCGCGTTGCCCAGGTCGCGCACTGTGGTGCGTTCGTAGCCCTGGTCGCGGAACAGCATCGCCGCGGCGCGGACCAGTTCCATGCGGCGGCTGTTTTCTTCGACGGGTGTGGTGTTGTCTGTGCTCATTATTGTGTTTTTTCTTGGGTGTGGACGGGCAGCAGCGGAAGCGCGGCTTGCCAGACCCGATCCGGCTCCATTTTTTCCAGGCAATCGGTATGACCGTACGGACAGGTCCGCTCGAAACAGGGGCTGCAATCCAGGTTGAGGGAGACGATGGCGGCCCGCGTCGACAACGGCGGCGTGAAATCGGGGCTGGAGGAGCCGTACAGCGCCACCAGCGGTTTGTCCAGCGCCGCCGCCACATGCATCAGGCCAGAATCGTTGCAGACGGCGAGCCGGGTCAGGCCGATCAGGTCTATCGCTTCTTCCAGACCGGTGGCGCCGCAGAGGTTGACGGCCAGGCCGCCGGAGAGGCGGCTGATGTCGTCGCCCACTTCGCGGTCCTTGCCGGAGCCAAACAACCATACCGCGTAACCGGCGGCGTCGAAGCGGCGCGCCAGCTCGGCGAAGTGTCGGGCCGGCCAGCGTTTGGCCGGGCCGTACTCGGCGCCGGGGCAGAAGGCGACCGCAGGGCGGCTGGCGTCGAGCTTCAGTTTGTCCAGCGCCGCTTGCTGGCTGGCATTGGTCAGCGCCAGCCGAGGATGGCTGAGCGGCCGCGGCAGCGGCGCGCCCTTGTCTTCGGCCAGCGCGCAAAAGCGCTCCACCATCATCGGCAGCGCCTGTTCGTCCAGTTCGCGCGCGTCATTGAGGATCCAGTAGCGCGATTCGCCTAGGAAGCCGGTGCGCAAGGGGATGCCGGCGAACAGAGGGATCAAGGCGGATTTCAGCGAGTTGGGCAGCACGATGGCTTGGTCGAAGCGTTCGGCCGCCAGCTGGCGGGCCACCTTCCAGCGTTCGCCCAGGCGCAGGGCGCCGTGGCCGAAGGGGTTGAGGTGGGCCTTGGCCACTTCCGGCATCCGCGCCAGCAGCGGCAGGGTCCAGGCCGGCGCGAATACGTGCAACTCTAGATTGGGGTGGCGTTGGTGCAGCCTTTGGTACAGCGGTTGCGCCATGACGCTGTCGCCGACCCAAGAGGGGCCGATGACGAGGATTTTCTTCTTCATTGCAGATGTTCCGATTGCAAACCGAAACCGGGTCGCGGCGGCCCGGCTTGGGTTTGCAGACGGAGGCTGCCGGGCAAGCAAAAAAGGTGCGGCTCGCGCCACACCTTAGCTGCGTTGCCGGCGCGGGGCCAGGCTCAGTGGTGGCCGCCTGCCGGACCGTTCAGTTTGTAGCGGGTGCCGCAATAGGGGCACAGCGCTTCGCCGGTCTTGTGCACGGGCAGGAACACGCGCGGGTGGGAGTTCCAGGACACCATGTCCGGCATCGGGCAATGCAGCGGCAGGTCGTGCTGGGTGACTTCGATCACGCGTTGAGTGTTTTCTTTCTGTTCAGCCATTCTGTATTCCTTGCGGAGCCGCCGCGCGGGCGGCTCGTCTTGCTTAGTTGACGTAGGTCAGCCAGTGCTGGTGTTCGGCATCCAGTCCTTTGACGATGTCGAAGTAGCGCTTCTGGATTTCGGCGGTGATGGTACCACGATTGCCGTCGCCGATCGCGCGTCTGTCGAGCTCGCGGATCGGGGTGACTTCGGCGGCGGTGCCGGTGAAGAAGGCTTCGTCCGCGCTGTAGACTTCGTCGCGGGTGATGCGCTTTTCTATCAGTTCCAGTCCCATTTCCTTGGAGATCTGCACCACGGTGTCGCGGGTGATGCCTTCCAACGCGCTGGTCAGGTCAGGAGTGTACAGTTTGCCCTTGCGGATGATGAAGATGTTTTCGCCGGAACCTTCCGCCACGAAACCGTCCACATCCAGCAACAAGGCCTCGTCGTAGCCGTCGGCGGTGGCTTCGTTGTTGGCCAGGATGGAGTTCATGTAGTTGCCGTTGGCCTTGGCCTTGCACATGGTGATGTTGACGTGGTGGCGGGTGAAGGAGGAGGTCTTCACGCGGATGCCTTTTTCCAGGCCTTCGTCGCCCAGGTAGGCACCCCAGGGCCAGGCGGCCACGATTACGCGGACATCGTTCTTCAGCGGCGCCACGCCCAGTTTTCCGGAACCGTAGAAGGCCATGGGGCGGAAATAGCAGGACTTGAGGCCGTTGGCTTTGACCACGTCCAGGTGAGCCTGGCTGATCTGTTCCGGCGTGAACGGCAGCGCCATGCCCAGGATCTTGGCGGAGCGGAACAGCCGCGCGGTATGGTCTTCCAAACGGAAGATGGCCGGACCCCTGGGGGTTTCGTAAGCGCGCACGCCTTCGAACACGCCCATGCCGTAATGCAGGGTGTGGGTCAGAACGTGGGTGGTGGCGTCGCGCCAGTCCACCAGTTCGCCGTCATACCAGATTTTTCCGTCACGATCAGCCATCGACATCTTGGTGTTCTCCAATATTGTGTTTTCGCTTTGCGGATAGGGTCGGATCTTGTCCGACCGTATCCAATGAGTTTATCTCGCCCTTATGACGCTGTGAACCGTTTGTCAGGAAAAATTGAGCGCTTGCTCGAATACGAGCCGCCACAGCGATCGGCATAGGCTGTAGTCCTGCTGCAAAGCCGCGTCCGGCGTGACCGTCTGTTTTTCGTTGAGCCGGGCGGCGTGCTGGAGCCGGCGATAGTGACGATAGGCGTTGCGCGCCGCTTCGGCGTCGGCGGCGGGGATCAGTCCGGCCTCGGCTGCTGTGGCCAGCAAGGCGATATTGCCGGCGTTGGCGGTCAGCGCCGGGAGCGAGTGGGCATGGGCCAGGATCAGGTATTGGACGATGAATTCGATGTCTATGATGCCGCCGCGCGCGTTTTTCGGGTCTTCGTCGCGGGCGGGGTGGCTGTCCAGCATGCGTTGGCGCATCGCCAGCACTTCGTCGCGCAGCACGCTAAGCTCGCGCCGGCGGGTAAGGATGGCGTGGCGTTCCTGTTCGAATTGGGCGCCGACGTCTGCGTCGCCTGCCACGTAGCGGGCGCGGGTCAGCGCCTGGTGTTCCCAGACCCATGCCTGCTGTTCCTGGTATTGGCGGAAGGCGTTGACCGAGCTGACCAGCAGGCCGCTGGCGCCGTTGGGGCGCAGCCGCAGGTCGATGTCGTAGAGCACGCCGGCGGCGGTGGCGCTGGTCAGCCAGGTGGACATTTTGCGCGCCAGCCGCGAGTACAGTTCGGCGGCGTCCGGGTGCTCGTCGTCGTAGAGGAAGATCAGGTCCAGGTCCGAAGCGTAGCCCAGCTCTTTGCCGCCCAGCTTGCCGTAGCCGATGATGGCGAAACGCGGCGTGTCGCAGTGGCGGCTGGGGATGTCCAGCCAGGCGTGGCGCAGCGTGGCGGCCAGCACGATGTCGGCCAGCAGCGAAAGCTGGTCGGACAGCGCCTCCACCGTCCACATGCCGGCCAAATCCTGCGCCACCAGGCGGAAGGATTGCGCGTGCTGGAAGTGACGCAGCGCGTCCATCTTGGCTTCCACGTCGCCGTCGGCCTGGCGCAGCTGTTGTTCCAACTGTTCCGCCAGTTGTGGCCAGTCAGGCGTGGCGTAGAGCACGCGCGCGTCCAGCAGTTCGTCCAGCAGGATGGGATGGCGGGTCAGGTAGCCGGAGACCCAGGCGCTGGACGAATAAAGCGAGGCGAGCCGTTGCAGGGTTTGCGGGTATTCGGTCAGCAGCGCCAGGTAGGATGCGCGGCGGCTGATCGCCTCCATCAAGGCGATGATGCGCGTCAGCGTGGCGTCGGCGTTGTCGAAGCGGGAGGCGACCTCGATCAAGGCGGGCATCAGTTGGTCGAACTGCTTGCGGCCGTTTAACGGCATCTGCTGGTAGCGCTGTCCTTGGGCCAGGCTTTGCAACTGGCGCGCCACTTGTTCCGGTTCGGCGAAGCTCATCTGCCGCAGCCGCTCCACCGGCAACTCGTCTGCGATGTCGCGCCACAGATCGGCCAGGGGGTGGTCGGTAGCGCCCTCGGTGGGCAGGATGAACACTTGCTCGAAGTGGCGGGTGACTTTGCGGCGCTGCTGGTTAAGCCGGTTCATGAACTGGTCCCAGTCGGCGCAGCCCATGCTGGCGGCGATGCGGGCGCGGTTGTCGGCGCCGGCGGGCAGGGTTTGGGTTTGCTGGTCGTCCAGGTATTGCAGCCGATGTTCCAGATTGCGCAGGAAGGCGTAAGCCTGCAGGAGTTCGTCGACGGCGGCGGGCTCCAACAGCCGCAGCTCGCCCAGCCGGCGCAAGGTTTCGCGGGTGCCGCGCAGTTGCAGGCTGCGGTCGCGGCCGCCGCGTATCAGCTGGAATACTTGTGCGATGAATTCGACTTCACGGATGCCGCCCGGTCCCAGTTTGATGTTTTCGGCCATATCGCGGCGGGCCACTTCGCGGCGGATTTGCGCGTGCAGGTCGCGCATCGCGCCGTAGGCGCTGTAATCCAGGTATTTGCGGTAAACGAAGGGGCGCGCCGTGTCGGCCAGCGCCGCCGCGTCGCCGCTGAGCGGCCTGGCCTTGATCCAGGCGTAGCGTTCCCATTCCCGGCCCTGGCTCAGCAGGTAGTTTTCCAGGGCGGCGAAGCTCATCGCCAGCGGGCCGGAATCGCCGTAGGGCCGCAGCCGCATGTCGACGCGGAATACCTGGCCGTCGGCGGTGACGTCGTTGAGCAGGGCGATCAGTCGCTTGCCCACCTGGGTGAAGTATTCGTGGTTGCTGATGGAGCGGCCGCCGCGGGAGGCTCCGTCGGTGTCGCCGCTTTCCGGGTAGATGAAGATCAGATCAATGTCGGAACTGACGTTGAGCTCGCCCCCGCCCAGTTTGCCCATGCCGATGACGATCAGTTGCTGGACCTCGCCGCTATCCTCGCCTATCGGCTCCCCGTAGTGGGCGAGGCCGGCGCGCGCGGAGGCTAGGGCCCGTTGGACGGCGAAATCGGCCAGCGCGCTAATGGTGGATACCACCTCGTCCAGATCCGCCAGGCCGTTGAGGTCGCGGCAGATCAGTCGCGCCACCACGGCCTGCCGCAGCCGCCGCAGCGCCGGGGCCAGTCTTTCGGCATCGGTCAGCGCTTCCCAATCGGCGAAGGCGTTCATCTCCGCGGCATCGAAGCGGTGGCTCAGCCGGCTTTCCAGCCTGGCCAGCTCGGCGGGCTGGGCGGTCAGCAAACGTTGCAGATAGTGAGAGAACTCGCGGCTGCGGGCAATGGCAGCGGCCGTGTTTGCTGGCATAATAGGCCCCTACGGCATGTCAATTCTTGATGGCCACATTGTAACGGTTTGCCGCATTTGGAAAAGCTATTCTCCGTTCTGTCCCATATCCATGTGGTCAAGGTCCTGAAACGGACCTGTGCGCTGTTGGGAATGGCCGTCGCCACCGCCTTGACACTGCTGCTGGCGGCTTTTTGCGCGTTCACTTTTTGGTTATTGCCCAATCTGAACCAGTTTCGCCAGCCGCTGGAGCGTTATCTGAGTCAGTCGCTGGGACGGCCGGTGCAGGTGGCGGCCCTGTCCGGCGAGTGGCTGACCGTCGGTCCGCGCTTTGAACTGGGCGGTGTCACCATCGCCAATCCGCAGGACGGCAAGGCGCTGACCTTGCGCCAGGTATCGCTGGAACCGTCGTGGCGTTCGCTGCTGGCGCTGGAGCCGCGCTTGTCCAGCGTGGTGGTCAAGGGGCCGGCGGTAGAGTTGCTGCGTTCGCGCCAGGGCGTGATCTATCTCAACGGCTTCGACCTGAGTTCCGGCCCCGCGGGCAGCGGTCTTGGCAACTGGCTGCTGCGCCAGTCCAGCCTGGAGATCATCGATGCGCGGCTGAGCTGGCAGGATGAACTGCTGGGGCTGCCGAGGCTGGACCTGAGTCAGGGCCAGCTCAAACTGAGCGCGGGTCTGTTCGGCCACGGACTGAAGCTCTCCGGCCAGCCGGCGGCGTCACTGGGCAAGGGTTTCGATCTGACCGCTTCCTGGCGCGGCGACGACATCGCCGCCTGGCAGCAGTGGTCGGGCTCGATCAAAGTGGCGCTGGACGGCGCCCGGGCGGGTTCGTGGACGCGCTATTTGCAGCAGCTGGGCATGCTGCGCAGCGGAGAGGGCAGCGGCACGGTGGAAATGTCCTTCTCCGACGGCGCCATCGACGCCTTGAAAGCCAGCGTCAACGTCCACGACGCCGCCTACACGCCCCCGGATTCGCACGAACTGGTGTTGCCGCGTCTGCAAGGCGAGTTGCAGCTGACGCGTCAGCTCAGCGGCAGCTATAAGGTCAAGGCCAGCCGGCTGAGCCTGGCCAGCGCCAGCGGGCTGGCTTTCGACAACTCCAATATCGACGGCGAGTGGCGCTACGGCGAGCAGGGCTTCGGACAACTGACGCTGGACAACGTCGACCTCAGCCATCTAACGCCCTTCATCCACGCGCTGGGCGCCGATCGCAACCCGCTGTTCGCGCGCTTTTCGCCCAGCGGCGCCTTGCGCGACCTGACCGTCAGCTGGAAAGGCGCGCTGGAAGCGCCCAGGGCCTTCAAACTCAAGTCCCGTTTTGAAAAGCTGGCTTGGCAGCCGTTTGACGAACTGCCGGGCGTGGCCGGGGTCAGCGGCGCGATCAGCTTTGATGAAAAGGGCGGCCGCTTGCAGCTGGATACCGGGAAGTCCCAGGTCAGCTATCCGTCGGTGTTCGTCGCGCCGCTGGCTTTCGACAAACTGACCGCCGATGTGGGCTGGCAGCGGCAGGGGCAGGCGGTGGCTTTGGACTTCCGTCAGGTCGCCTTCTCCAACGCGGATCTATCCGGCAGCCTGCAAGGCAGCTATCGGCATCAGGGCGGAGGCGCAGGCATCGCGGATCTGCGCGCCAGCATCGCCGGGGTGCCGGCGGCCAGGGTGGCGGAGTACCTGCCGCATGAAGTGGGCGAGCACACTTTGCGCTGGCTGCGCCAGGCCTTGCAAGGCGGGCGGCTGCGTCAGGCTACGATGAAGCTGCGCGGCGATCTGGACCAGTTCCCTTTTGAGGGCGGCAAGGGCGGCGAGTTTCTGGTGGAGGCCGAGGTGGAACGGGCGCGCCTCAGTTACCAGCCCGGCTGGCCTCGCATCGACGACATCGACGCCCAACTGCTGTTCCGCAACGAGCGGATGGAAGTGAACGCGCGCCGCGCCACGACGGTGGGCGTGCCGCTGAGCGGCGTCAAGGCGGTGATAGACAATTTGGGCGCCAATGTGCCCATGCTGACGGTGGAGGGCCGCGCGGCCGACCGCCTGCAACGCATGCTGGCCTTCACCACGCAAAGCCCGGTGGACGGCTGGCTGGACGGCTTTACCGGCCAGATCGAAGCCGGCGGGAATGCCAGCCTGGATCTGAAGTTGGCGATACCGCTGGCCGGAGAACAAGGCGTGGCGGTGCGCGGCGATCTTCACTTCGCCGACAACGCCTTGCAATTCAAATCCTTGCCGATTCCGCCGCTGAGCAAGGCCCGCGGCCGACTGACCTTCACCGAACGCGGCGTGGACAGCCCCGGTCTGCAGTTCAGCGGCTTCGGCGGCGCGTTCCAGTTGAAGGCCAACACCGGAGCCGACAGGCGCATGCGCTTCGAACTAGCCGGCCAGGCCGATTCGCGCCAAGTGTTGAAGCAATATCTGCCGGCGCTGGCGGAGCAAGCGGCGGGCAAGTCCGGCTATCGCGCGCAGTTCGTCGTCAAGCAAGGTCTTGAGAGCCTGACGGTGGTCTCGGACCTGCAGGGCACCGCCTTCGACTTGCCGCCGCCCTTGGCCAAGGCCGCGGCGACGGCTTTGCCGCTGCAACTACAGTTGCGGCCGCAGCAGATGCGCGGCGCGCAGACCCTGCGGCTGGATTTCAGCCTGGACGGCATGCTAGGCGGACGCTTGCGTTTGAACGAGCACGGCGACTTGCAGGCCGGCGCCTTGGGCGTGGGACGCGCGCCGGGCGAGCCGGCGGCGTCCGGCCTGACGGTGCGGGTGGCGCAACCCAGAGTGGTGTTGGATGATTGGTTGAAGCTGGCGGACGGCGCCACGCAATCCAGTGGCGGAGGGGGGGCGGGGGCCTTGTCGGCTTTGCCGGCCTTGCAGCTGGAGTTGGAAACGCCGGAATTGGTATTGCCGGGCCTGAGCCTGCACAAGGTCAATGCCCGGCTGGGCAACCGCGAACTGTCCAAGGCCTGGACCATACAGCTGCGCTCCAACGAGATGAGCGGCGACGCCAGCTACCGGCCGGAAGGCAACGGTTTGCTGCAAGCCAATCTGAGCCGGCTGGCCTTGACGCTGCCGGCGGACAAGAAGGAGGGCGCGACCGAGGCCAAGGCCGGCGGCGAGCCCTCGGTGCTGAACCGCAAGCTGCCCGAGATGAAGGTGCGCGTTGGCGAACTGGTGTTGCAGGGGCGTTCGGTGGGCCGGCTGGAACTGGAGGCGCGCCGCGAAGGCAGCGTCTGGCAGATGGCGCCCTTGCGGCTGACGACCAACGACGGCACGCTGAAGGCCACGGTGCGTTCGGACGCGCGCGGCGCCGGCAATGTCGACGCCCGCTTCGAACTGAATGTCGGCGACGCCGGCAAGCTGCTGGCGCGGCTGGGCCAGGGCGAGATTTTCCGCAACGGCCAAGGTGTGCTCAGCGGCCGCTTGAATTGGCCCGGGGGCTTGGGCGATCTGGATTTGGCCAAGGTGTCCGGCGAATTGGCGCTAGACTTCAAGGATGGGCGCTTCGCCAAAGTGGATCCGGGCGTGGTCAAGCTGTTGGGCGCGCTCAGTTTGCAATCGCTGCCGCGCCGCATCCGTTTGGACTTCACCGATGTGTTCAGCGACGGTTTCGCCTTTGATAGCCTGAAAGGCGAGGCGCAGGCGCGGAACGGCCTGTTCACATCTCCCAAGGTGGAAATGAAGGGGCCGGGCGCCGACGTGGCGATTTCCGGAGAGCTGGATCTGGGCAAGGAAACCCAGACGCTGAAAGTTCATGTAATGCCGCGCTTGGCGGAAAGCGTGGCGTTGGCGGCGGGCGCGGCCTTGCTCAATCCGGTGGTGGGCATCGCCACGCTGGCGGCGCAGAAAGTGCTGCGCGATCCGGTGGGACGCATCTTGTCGGTGGATTACGAAGTGAGCGGTTCGCTGCGGGATCCTAAAGTGGTGCGCACGGCGATCGGTCCGATACATCAGAACAAAGGGGGAAAACCATGAAGCAAAAATTCCTGGCGGCGGCGGTGCAGATGGTGTCCGGCTCCGACGTGACGGCCAATTTGCAGCGCGCCGCGCATTGGGTGGCGGAAGCCGCCGCCAAAGGCGCGCGGCTGGTGGTCTTGCCCGAGTACTTTTGCCTGATGGGAAAACAGGAAACCGACAAGGTGGCTGTGTGCGAGGCCTACGGCGACGGCCCCATCCAGCGGGCGCTGGCGCGGATGGCGAGCGAGAACGGCGTGTGGCTGGCGGCCGGCACCGTGCCCTTGCGCAGCCCGGAGCCGCAGAGGGTGCTGAACACCACCTTGCTGTTCGACCCGAATGGCGAGGTACGGGCCCGCTACGACAAGATCCACCTGTTCGGCTTTTCCGGCCTGGGAGAGACGTATTGCGAATCCAATACCATCCGGCCGGGCGAGCAGCCGGTGAAGGCGGACCTCGGCTTTGCCGAGATGGCCTTCGGTATCTGCTACGATCTGCGTTTCCCCGAGCTGTTCCGCCAGCTGTCGCCCTATGATCTGATGATTCTGCCGGCGGCCTTCACCGCCACCACCGGCGAGGCGCATTGGGAGCCGCTGCTGCGCGCGCGCGCGATCGAGAACCAGAGCTATGTGCTGGCCTCCGCGCAGGGCGGAGAACACGACAACGGCCGCAAGACCCATGGTCATTCGATGATCATCGATCCATGGGGACGCGTGCTGGCTGAAATAGACAAGGGCGAGGGCGTGATCCTCGCCGAAATCGACCCGACATTGATCCAGTCGGTGCGCACCCGCCTGCCGGCGCTGGCGCACCGCGTACTCGCGTGAAAGAACCCGACATGATGCAAGATGCTTTCTCCGCGGCAGACAGCCTGCTGCTCAAGCCTTACGGCCTGGACGAGGCGGCTTTGGAGGCCACGCTGGCGCGCATGCGCCACCACGCCATCGACTACGCCGACCTCTATTTTCAATACACCCGCAGCGAGGCCTGGAGCCTGGAAGAGGGCATCGTCAAGTCCGGCAGCTTCAGTATCGACCAAGGCGTGGGCGTGCGCGCGGTGGCCGGAGACAAGACCGCCTTCGCCTATTCCGACGCCATCAGCCTGGAGGCGCTGAGCCGTTCCGCCGACGCGGTGCGCGCCATCGGCCAGGCGGGCGGCGATGGTTCCGCCGGACGGCAAACGCCGCGAGCGCCTAAACCGCTGTATCCGGCGCTGGACCCTTGTCACAGTCTGGAGGCGGCGGCCAAGGTGGCCTTGCTGGAAAAGGTGGAACGGATGGCTCGGGCGCTGGACCCGCGGGTGATCCAGGTGATGGCCGGCATGGCCAGCGAATACGATGTGGTTTACGTGGCGCGCCACGACGGCGTGCGCGCGGCTGATGTGCGGCCGCTGGTGCGGCTGTCGGTGATGGTGATCGCGGAGCAAAACGGCCGACGAGAGCAGGGCTCCAGCGGCGGCGGTGGTCGCTTCGACCTGGCCTACTTCGACGACGAGGTGTTGGAGCGCTACGCGCGCCAGGCGGTGCATCAGGCCTTGACCAACCTGGATTCGCGTCCGGCGCCGGCGGGGCAGATGACCGTGGTGTTGGGCCCGGGCTGGCCCGGCGTGCTGTTGCACGAGGCGATAGGCCATGGTCTGGAAGGCGACTTCAACCGCAAGGGCACTTCCGCCTTCTCCGGCAAGATCGGCCAGCGTGTGGCGGCGCCGGGCGTCACGGTGGTGGATGACGGAGTCATGGAAGAGCGCCGCGGCTCGCTGGCGATAGACGACGAGGGCAACCCCACCCAGCGCACCGTGCTGATAGAGGACGGCGTGCTTAAGGGCTATATGCAGGACGCGATGAATTCGCGGCTGATGCAGGTGGGCGCCACCGGCAATGGCCGCCGCGAGTCCTATGCCCACATTCCGATGCCGCGGATGACCAACACCTATATGTTGGCCGGCCAGCACGATCCGCAGGAAATCATCGCCTCGGTCAAGGACGGCCTGTACGCGGTCAACTTTGGCGGCGGCCAGGTGGATATCACCAGCGGCAAGTTCGTGTTCTCGGCGTCGGAAGCCTGGCGCATCGAAAACGGCAAGCTCAGCTACCCGGTCAAGGGAGCCACCCTGATAGGCAACGGCCCCGACGTGCTCAACTACGTCAGCATGATAGGCAACGATCTACAGTTGGATCAGGGCGTTGGCGTCTGCGGCAAGGAAGGGCAGAGCGTGCCGGTGGGCGTGGGCCAGCCTACGCTGCGCATAGACGGCGGTTTGACCGTGGGCGGCACCGGCGGCTAAGAACCTGTTTACGATCTGCTGCGCGTCGGCGGGATGAGTAGAAAGGGGCGTTAAAAACAAACTCAAAATGCTCATGTACCGTGTGTACACTCCGCTTTTTCGCTTGTTTTTATCTTGTCTCGCCTTAGCTCGCGAGATCGTAAACACGTTCTAAGAACCCGTTCACGATCCGCTGCGGCTTGTGTTTGAGAAAGGCGAAGCGCCTGCGCTTCGCCTTTTTTTGCGCCTATTTTCAAATTCAACAAGCAGATCATCCAAATATAAAGCCAATTATCAAATTCCATGGCCGGCGACACAATGCGCTGGTCCGGTGTCGCTGTGTTGGTGACGCCGCAATCGGGAGACGATGATGAAAGCTTTGACCTTGGCGCTGGGCTTCGGCCTGGCCTTGACCGCGGCCTTCGCCGGCGCGGCGGAAAACCTGCCGCAGCCGGCGCGGGTGTGGGCGGACCGTCCGGCCGGCAGCGCGGCGGCGATGAAACTGGCCGCGCTGCGCTACGCGGCGTTCTGGAACAGCGGCGATTCGCGCTACGCCGAGCTGGCGCTGGACCCCGACTTTGTCGACCGCACCTTGCCCGCCGGCCGCCAGCAGGGCGTGGCCGGTCCCTTGCAGGCTTCGCGCCAGTTCCGCGCCGCGGTGCCGGATTTGAAGGTGGACGTCACCGACATGGTGCTGGCCGGCGACCGCGTCGCGCTGCGCCTGCATTTCCAGGGGCATTTCAGCGGCCGCTTCGGCGACGTGCAAGGCCAGGGCCAGCCGGTGGAGTTCCAGGCCTTCGACCTGTACCGCGTCAAGAATGGCCGCATCGCCGAGAACTGGCATCTGGAAGACAATCTGACCCTGATGCAGCAATTGGGCGTGGTGAAGCCATGAACGCGGCGACCTTTTCTTTCCACGGCCAGACCGTGGCGGTGCTGGGCGGCGGCTCCGGCATCGGCCGGGCGGTGGCGGATGCGGCCGCGGCGGCCGGGGCTCGGGTCTATGTGCTGGGGCGTACCGTCCAATCCGAGGAGGACCGCGAGGGGATTCAGGCGGACATGACCGACAGTCTGACATTGGCCCGGGCCTTCGCAGACATCGGCCGCATCGATCATCTGGTGCTGACCGCCGGCGCCCGGGTCGGCGCGCCGGCGTTGGCCGAGCTGAGCGAGGAAGCGCTGCGGCAGACTTTCGACGTCAAGCTGTTCGGCAGCCTGCTGGCGGTGCGCGAGGCCTTGCCCTATCTGACGGAGCGGGCGTCGGTGACTTTCACTTCCGGCCTGCTGGCGCGCAAATTTTCCAGCGGTGGCCTGCTGAAAAGCACGGTCAACGCCGCGCTGGAGGCGGCGGCCAAGAATCTGGCCAAGGAGCTGGCGCCGCGCCGCGTCAACGTGGTCAGCCCCGGCGTGGTGGACACCGAGTTGTGGGGCGAGGCCGGTTCCGCCGCGCGCCAGGCGACGCTGGCGCGCATCGGGCAGGGCCTGCCCGTCGGCCGCGTCGGCCAGCCGCCGGAACTGGCGCAAGCCTATCTGCTGGCGATGACCAATGGTTTCATCTCCGGCTCGGTGCTGGACGTGGAGGGTGGGGCCTTGTTGTAGGCCGCGCCGAAGAGAACAAGAGGACTCGAGATGTCCGATACCCTACCCATCAATCGTCGCCAGTTCCTGGCCGGCGCGGCCGCGGGCGGCACCGCGCTGATGCTGGCGCACGGCGCGGCGCTGGCGGCGACTGGAGCAAGCAAGATGACGGCAAACACAGCAAGCGGCGGCGCCTTCTGGCCGAATGGCGCGCGCCTGGCGATTTCGATTTCCATGCAGTTCGAGGCCGGCGCGCAGCCGGAGCGCGGCGCCAGCGGGCCGTTCCCGCCGCTGGACCCCAAGTACGCGGATCTGCCGATGCAAAGCTGGTACGACTACGGCGTGAAGGAGGGCATTCCGCGGTTGTTGGACCTGTGGGATCGCACCGGCGTGAAGGTGACTTCGCACATGGTGGGGCAGGCGGTGGACCGCAGCCCTCAGCTAGCGCGCGAGATCGTGGCGCGCGGCCACGAAGCGGCGGCGCACGGCCAGACCTGGGAGCCGCAGTACCCGATGTCGCCGGAGCAAGAAGAGGCGGCCTATCGCGCCAATATCGCCAGCATAGAGCGCGCCACCGGCGCGCGTCCGGTGGGCTTCAACGCCTTCTGGCTGCGCGGCACGCCCAATACCCTGGGCATTCTGCAGCAACTGGGCTTTGTCTATCACATCGACAACGTCAGCCGCGACGAGCCGTTCACGGTGCCGGTCAAGGGCAAGCCCTTCGTGGTGGTGCCTTATACCTTGCGCAACAACGACATTGTGCGCTTCGATTCGCCGGCCTTGAGCAACGAGGCTTATCTGTCCGATCTGAAGGCCGAGTTCGATCTGCTCTACGCCGAGGCGGGCTCGCGGCGGCGGATGATGTCGATTAGCACCCACGACCGTATTTCCGGCTCGCCGGCGCGAGTCAAGGCGCTGGAGCAGTTCATCCGCTACGCGCAGAGCCATGCCGGCGTCGCCTTCATGCGCAAGGACGAGATCGCGCGCTTCGCCTTGCAGGCGGACAAGGTGCCGGCGAACTGAGTTTTTGAGTTGCGTTCCACAACCGCGGGACGGCCATTGGCCGCACCGCGGTTTTTCATTTCACGCTGACTTCAGCCAGCACCTTGTTGGGCGGTGCTTGTCTTCTTAATATTCTAGTACTAGAATATTGAATCAATGAACCTTACCGACTCCGAACTCTTGCTGCTGGGCCTCGTTGCAGAGATGCCGCGACATGGCTATGAGCTTGAGCATGTAATAGAAACGCGAGGCATGCGTGAATGGACGCAGATCGGCTTTTCTTCTATTTACTTTGTGCTTGGGAAGTTGGAAAAAGCGGGGCTGGTTTTAGCAGAGCTTCCCGCTGGCACTAAGGCACGCAAAACATTTTCGATTACTGATGCAGGCCATCAGGTGCTGTTGGAGCAGACAATCTCTGCCCTTGAAGCATATCGTCCAACGTATTCTTCCCTTTTGTTGGGGATGATTCATTGGCCGGTACTATCGCGTGAGTCAGCTCTGGCTGCGCTAGAGGGGCGTTTGTCTTCGGTCACGGCAGAAGTGGAAAGGCTCGAATGTCTGCGTCGGCAGCGACAGCCTATGCCTGATCATATTGAAGTCCTTTTTGACTTGTCCGCTAGTCAATTAGCGGCAGAGCGCACTTGGATAATTTCCACCTTGGATTACATGAGGAGCAAGCCATGGCCAATGAAGGAATAATTGACTTGATGCATGACAGAGCTATGCTCCGTACGCTCTATGCTCCTCCAGCCGAGGTTTTCAGCATGGTTGATGTGCCTAAGCTCCCATACGCAGTCTGGGATGGTGAAGGTGCTCCTGAGCAGCAGTCTGTCACTGCGGCGATCAAGGGCCTTTATACCGCTATCTATCCTATACGGCGTAAAGCTCGCGAGCGTATGGGCAAGTCCTTTGTCGAGCCTCCGGTGGAGTTGCTCTACTGGGCAGACGATATGCGCGACCTCTCAGCAGGTCATCGTAAAAATTGGCGTTGGCGCGTGCAGATAAGCTTGCCGGTTTGGGTTAATGCAGAGGGCCTTAAGGAATCTGCGGCGGAGATGCGTCTGGAACTAAAAGATGCAGCCTCACAGGCTCTGCGTTGGGAGGCATTTGCCGAAGGAAAGTGCGTACAGACTCTTTATGTCGGCCAAACTAGCGGTCTGCCCGCCATGCTGGATAAGCTCTATAGAGCATATCTGCCACAAGAAGGTCTGGAGCCTTCAGGACCGTATCACGAGATCTACCTTGATGATTGGAGCCGCGTCGCACCCGCAAAACGCAAGATGATTCTACGGCAGCCGGTGCGGGCGCTGCCGAAGTGAGACCGAATACTTTAGAAATCTATATTTTTTATGCGATGGATGGTTTTGTGTGGTGTATTTCTTTGTTGTATTAGCAAAATCTATACTTAAGGTCGCATCACTGGCGTGCAGTAGATTGTTAACAGTGGCTTACGGCTGGGCGCCGGCTTCCGGCAGCAGCGCGGTGGCCGGCAGCGCCGACAGCCGCTCGCGCAGGAAATCGATCAGCCGGCGGATGCGCAGCGGCTGGCCGCGCTGGCCGGGATAGAGCAGGTGCAGCGGCGCGCTGTCCGTGAAGTACTCGTCCAGCACCGTGAGCAGGCGGCCTTGACGTAGATCGTCGGCGATGTCCAGCAGCGATTTGTAGGCGAAGCCCTGGCCTTGCAGCGCCCAGCGGCGGATCACCTCGCCGTCGTTGCTCTGCTGCGCGCGTTCCAGCCGCAGCGCGCGGCGCTGTCCATGCTCGCGGTAAGGCCATTCATGCATCGGCCCGTCGCCGGTGACCAGGGTCAGCGTCGGCAGTTCGGCCAGCTGCCGCGGATGGCGGGGCGTGCCGGTGCGCGCGAGCAGCGCCGGCGCGGCGCAGACCACGCGGCGGCTGGCAGCCAGTTCGCGCGCGATCAGGCTGCTGTCCGCCGGCTGGCCGTAGCGGATGGCGATGTCGATGTCTTCGCCGATTAAATCGGCCGGGGTGTCGTCCAGTTGCAAGGCGAAATGCACCGCCGGATGCAGGCGACGGAATTCGTCCAGGCAGTCCAGCAAGGCGTGTCGGCCCAGATCCGACGGCGCTGACAGCCGGATCAGGCCGCTGAGCTCGCTTTGTTCCCGCTGCAGCCGGTCCTGGCCTTGCTGCAGGGTGTCCAGCGCGCGCTGACAGTGGTCGCGGAAGATTTCTCCTGCTTCGGTCAGCCGCAGTTGGCGAGTGGTGCGTTGGAACAAGCGGCTGCCCAGCGCCGCTTCCAGCCGCTGGATGCAGGCGCTGGCGGCGGCGGGGGATAGGCCCTGCTTGCGGCCGGCGGCGGAGAAGCTGCCCTGTTGGGCGGCGTCAAGGAAGAGGCGTAGGTCGTTGAGTCGATCAAGCATGTGAATGGCCCAGGCGCGGGAGCGCCCGGGCAGCGAGGGGTCTAGATGGTTTCAGTATTGGCCAGCAGCCATTCGCGCGCCGCGCCGTCCACCAGCGGCAGCAAGCGCGCGCGCACCTCGGCATGGTACTGGTTCAGCCAGTCCACCTCGGCGCGGGACAGCAGGTTGAAGTCCAGGCAGCGGGTGTCGATAGGGCATAGGGTCAGGGTTTCGAAGCGCAGGAAGTCGCCGAATTCATTTTGCGACGAGGCCACGTTCAGCACCAGGTTCTCTATGCGCACGCCCCAGCGGCCGGGCCGGTAGACGCCGGGTTCGATCGAGGTGACCATGCCTTCCTGCATCGCCATATTGGCGTCCGGCACCGCGCGGGAAATGCTCTGCGGGCCTTCGTGAACATTGAGGAAGTAGCCGACGCCGTGGCCGGTGCCGTGGCCGAAGTCGATGTCGTGCTGCCACAGCGGCGCGCG
Organism: Chromobacterium haemolyticum; assembly: GCF_009936155.1. NCBI lineage: Bacteria > Pseudomonadati > Pseudomonadota > Betaproteobacteria > Neisseriales > Chromobacteriaceae > Chromobacterium > Chromobacterium haemolyticum. The sequence goes on from NZ_AP019312.1 coordinate 1,971,997, forward strand.
CGCCAGAGCGTCCAGCATCGGCGACAGGGTGCCGCGCGGGAAATGCGCCATGGACAGGCCTATGGTGCCTTTCAGAACTAGGGTAAAGTCGCGCTTTTGCTCGGCGGACGGCGTGCCGACCGCCAGCACCCGGGTGATGTCGGTGGTGCCGCCCAGGTATTGACCGCCGGAGTCGATCAGCAGCAGGCCGTCGCCCTTGATTTCGCTGTGGGCGGCCTCGGTGGCGTGGTAGTGCGGCAGCGCGCCGTTGGCGTTGAAGCCGGCGATAGTGCCGAAACTGGGTGACACAAAGCCGGGGCGCCGCGCGCGCGCGGCGGTGATTTCCGCGTCTATGGTCAGCTCGGTGACGCGACTGCGGTTAACCTCGCTTTCGAACCAGGCGAAGAACTCGCACAGCGCCGCGCCGTCCTGTTCCATCGCGCCGCGAATGTGGGCGGCTTCTTCCGGCGTTTTGCAGGATTTGAACAAGGTGCTGGGATTGATCGCCTCGATCACACGGGCGGCTGAATTGACTGCCTGGCGCAGGCCCAGGGTCACGCGGCGCGGGTCCAGCAGCAGGCTGGCGCCGGCCGGCAGCGCGCCGAGCGCCGGCTTGGCCTGGGCGTAGGGCTGGACTTCGACGCCGTCGGCCGCCAGTTGGGCGCGCAGTTCGGCGGAAACCTTGCCTTCGCCGACGAAGAGGGTGGCTTGTTGCCGACCCAGCAGCGCATGGCTGATGAACACCGGGTTGTAGTTGACGTCGCTGCCGCGCAGATTGAAGCTCCAGGCGATGTCGTCCAGCGTGGACAGGAAGTGCCAATCGGCGCCGGCTTCGGCCATGGCGGCGCGCAAGCGCGTCAGCTTGTCGGCGCGGCTTTGCGGCGCGAACGCCGCCTCATGTTGATACACCGGCGCGTCCGGCAGCGGCGGGCGCTGCGAGTTGATGACGTCTATCAGGTCCAGATCGGTGCGCAAGCGAGCGCCAGCCTGTTCCAGCGCGGCTTGCAGCGCTTTGGCAGCGGCCAGGCCCAGCGAATCGCCGTCCACCGCCAGCGTTTGGCCGGCGCTCAGCGTCTTGGAGATCCAGCCAAGGTGGTCGGCGCTGGCTGCGCTGACGATCTTGACCAGCTGAATGCCGCTGCCGGCCAGTTCGGCCTCGGCTTGCACCCAGTACCGGCTGTCGGCCCAGACGCCTGCGAAGTTGTGGGTGACGATCAGCGTGCCCATGGAGCCGGTGAAGCCGGACAGCCATTGGCGGGCTTGCCAGCGCGCCGGCAGATACTCCGACAGGTGGGGATCGGACGAGGGCACCAGACAGGCGTCGACTCCGGCGTTCTTCATGGCGGCGCGCAGGGTGGCGATGCGTTGCGGAATGGTGTCCAGTTGAGGGGTTGCGAGGGTGTTCATGCCGGCTCCGGGGGATGTATGCCATGCATTCTGTGGCTAATGAAACCGAGGCGCAAGAGTATGAGCATAGCTGATGATTGCCATGTCATTTCTTGAGTCGGCACAAGCGCCGCGGACAGGTCTATACTGGAGCCGGCATCGGCACCGCCGATGCATGCCAAGGAGCTGATCATGAGTAAATCAAGACACAGCAGCAAGGAAGCCAAGAAGCAGCCGTTGATGACGCCCAAGGAGAAACGGGCGGCCAAGCATCAGAAGAAACATGGGCCGGACGGCGCCCCCATCATTGTTCCCCACTAAGGCGAGCGCCGCGGCGATGCGGCAGCCTTGATGTGCCGATCGTGCCGTTGGCTTCAATTCGCGCGTTGTTCCTCTCCACGGTCGATCCGACCGTCTACACCGGCCAGTGGGCCGGTCAATCGCCCAAACCTCCTGCCATCGCGGCCAGGAGGTTTTTGTTTGGCGCGGGGGGTTTCGGCGCGCGCGGCAGGAATATGCTGTCTTGATTTTTTGCGGTGGAGACGATAGCTTCACTGGCTTTATTCGGGGCCGGTCCGCCGCGAGCGGGCAAGGGACAAAGGGCGAGCGATGCAACAGGCGATTGAGGTAACGGGCTATCACGCCCATGTTTATTATGACGCGGCGCAACAGCCGGCTGCGCGGCGGCTGCGCGAGGCGGTGGCGCAGCGCTTCGAGGTGGAACTGGGGCGCTGGCGCGAGCAGGCTTACGGGCCGCACCCGGTGGGCGCTTACCAGATCGCTTTCGCGCCGGCTTTGTTTGGCCAAATCGTGCCGTGGCTGATGTTGAACCGGGAGGGGCTGAGCGTGCTGCTGCATCCGCTGACTGGCGACGATGTAGAGGATCACAGCGATTTCGCCATGTGGCTGGGCGCGCCGCTGGAACTGAATATGGCATTCCTGCTCCAGCATGGCGACAATGCGCGCTCGGGCTGAACCTGCCCGCGAGTACAAAAAACCCACCGGAGCCGGTGGGTTTTTGTTTGCGCGAAACGGCTTAGCGCCGTTCCACCGCCAGCGCCACGCCCATGCCGCCGCCGATGCACAGCGTGGCCAGGCCCTTTTTGGCGTCGCGGCGCTGCATTTCATGCAGCAGGGTGACCAGCACGCGGCAGCCGGAAGCGCCGATCGGGTGGCCCAGCGCGATGGCGCCGCCGTTGACGTTGACCTTGTCCGGGCCCCAGCCCAGTTCGCGCGCCACGCCCAGCGCCTGGGCGGCGAAGGCTTCGTTGGCTTCCACCAGGTCCAGCTCTTCCACCGTCCAGCCGGCCTTGTCCAGTGCCTTGCGGGTGGCGGCCACCGGGCCTATGCCCATGATTTCCGGCGCGCAGCCGGTCAGCGCGTAGCCCTTGATCGTGGCCAGCGGCTTCAGGCCCAACTGGTCCGCCTTCTGCGCCGACATCAGCAGCACCGCGGCGGCGCCGTCATTGATGCCGGACGCGTTGCCGGCGGTGACGGTACCTTCCTTCTTGAAGGCGGCGCGCAGCTTGGCCAGGCCTTCGGCGCTGGCGTCGTGCTTGATGAACTCGTCGCTGTCGAAGGCCACCGGATCGCCCTTACGCTGCGGCACCAGCACCGGGGTGATCTCGTCCTTGAACTTGCCGGCTTTCTGCGCGGCGGCGGCGCGTTGCTGCGAGGCCAGCGCCAGCGCGTCCTGCTCTTCGCGGCCGATGCCGTACTTCTCCGCCACGTTTTCGGCGGTGATGCCCATGTGATAGGCGTTGTAGGCGTCGGTCAGGCCGTCGTTGACCATGGTGTCGATCAGTTGAGCGTTGCCCATGCGGAAACCATCACGCGAGCCGGGCAGGATGTGCGGCGACAAGGACATGTTTTCCTGACCGCCGGCGATGACGATGTCGGCGTCGCCGTTGGCGATGGCCTGAGCGCCCAAGTGAACGGCGCGCAGACCGGAGCCGCAAACCACGTTGAGAGTGGTGGCCGGAGTGGTGACGGGCAGGCCGGCCTTGATCAAGGCTTGGCGAGCCGGGTTCTGGCCGCTGCCGGCGGTCAGCACTTGTCCGAGGATGACTTCGCTGACGTCTTCCGGTTTCAGGCCGGTTTGAGCCAGCAGCGATTTGATGACGGTGGCGCCCAGTTCCGGGGCCGGGATCTTGGCCAGCGCGCCGCCGAAACTGCCGATGGCGGTGCGGGTTGCTGCGACAATCACGACTTCCATGTTTTTCTCCGTCTCTCTTCAATGTGACCGCGAAGGTCGGTGTGTCGGCCAACGCGCCGCCGGCGGAGGAACCGGTCGGCGGCGCGTCGAGGCTTTAGGGTGGCTGACAAAACTCGGCTTTACGACTGAGGCAAGGCGGCGGACTTGGGCGGTGTTCTAGTGTGTTGGTCCTATCCCGCCGACGCGTTGCAGATCGTAAACAAGCGCTTACTGCAGGCTGGCCACCACGCTGGGCATGGCCTTGGCCAGTACATAGCTGCCTGGTGCCGCTTGCAGCGGCGGGAAGTCTTTGCTGCCCAGACTCTTGGGAGCGGGGACTTTCTTGCCGGATTGTGGAGCCAGCCAGGCGTCCCAGTCCTTCCACCAGCTGCCGGGGCGGCTTTCCGCGGTTTCCAGCCAGGCGTCCGCGTGTTCTGGCAGCTTGTCGTTGACCCAGTAGTTGCGCTTGTCCTTGGTCACCGGGTTGATCGAGCCGGCGATATGGCCGGAGGCGCCCAGCACGAAGCGCCGGGACGGCGCGCCGGTCAAGTAGTGGATGCCGGAGTAGGCCGAGCTCCACAGTACGATGTGATCTTCGCGCGCGGCGAAGATATAGACCGGGATGTCGATCTTGGAGATGTCGATGGGCACGCCGCACAGGGTGATGGAACCCGGCTTGGTGAGTGCGTTGTTCATGTAGAACTGGCGCAGCAGGAAGGTGTGCATCGGCAGAGGCAGATCCACCGCGTCGTTGTTCCAGTAGAGCAGGTCGAATGGCGCTGGTGTCTTGCCCAGCAGATAGTTGTTGACCACGTAGTTCCACACTAGGTCGTTGGCGCGCAGGCTGGCGAAGGTGCGGCCTATTTCCTTGCCGCTGATGATGCCGCCAGCGGCGATTTTGGCTTCGCGGCTGGCCACCAGGTTTTCGTCGATGAAGTAGGAGATCTCACCCGGCTCAGCGTGGTCTATCAGCGAAGTCATGAAGGTGGTGGAGTCGAAATACTTGAGCCCGCGGGCTTGCAGCACGCACTGGGTGGTGGTCAGGATGACGCCGCCGACACAGAAGCCCAGCGCGTTCATGCTGTCCTGCTTGCTGATCTTGCGCACGGTTTCCGCCGCGGCGATCACGCCTTTCTCGATATAGCTTTCCCAGGTGAAGTGCTTCATCTCGGGTTCCGCCGAGCGCCAGCTGATCAGGAATACGCGGTAACCCTGAGCCACGAAGTGGCGCACCATGGAGTTGTCCGGTTGCAGGTCCATCAGGTAGTACTTGTTGATGCAGGGCGGCACGATCAGCAGCGGCTTTTCGTAGACTTGGCCGGTGGTGGGGGTGTACTGGATCAGTTCGATCAATTCATTGCGGAACACCACCTCGCCCGGGGTGACCACGATGTTCTTGCCGATCTCGAACTGGCTCTCGTCCGACATCGAGATGTGCCCCTTCTGGAAATCCTCCAGCATGTTTTTCATGCCGTCGACCAGGCTTTCTCCCTTGGTCTCGATCGCCCGTTTCATCACGTCCGGGTTGGTGAGCATGAAGTTGCTGGGGGAGACCGCGTCCAGGTATTGGCGGGTGGCGAAGGCTAGCTTGTCCTTGGCTTCCTCCTCCAGCTGGGCGTTGTCCACCAGCTCCGTCATCCATTTGCTGGTGAGCAGATAGCCCTGCTTGAGGAAGTGGTAGAACGGATGTTCGTCCCATTCCGGGGAGGCGAAGCGGCGGTCGCCCTTTTTCGCCGAGGCGTCGCCGTTGGCGGCGGGCGCCTGGCCAAGGAACTGCGACCACAGATTCATCTGCTGCTGATACAGGCTGCTTTGCCAGGCGAACAGCTGGCCGGCGTTGCTGAGCATGGCGCCCCAGGCGTTGGCCAGCGGCAATTCAGCACTTCCAGGTTGCGGCGGCAGCGGCAGGTTGTTGACGAACTGCTGCATCCACTGTTGGTTGGCCTCGGATAGGCTGGCGAAGAAACTATCCAGCGGGTTTGTACTTTCTTGGGTCAAAGCTGTCTCCTGAAACGTGCCGAAGCGTTATCGAAGCTTTCCTGCATTGGACCGAGTTAAGAAGCTGTTCAAGGCATTGAACGGGTTCCAACAAAATGTGCGGTCGCAAGGTACGCCATGACTGTAACAGGGTTGCATGACATTTTCACCGGGAGGAGGACGATAAGGCGCGTCGAAAGCCGCATCTTGTTGCCGCAGTGCACAATCTGCCTAGCTGTCCTTTCGGCCTGGCATGCCGGGAGGATGGAAATTATGGGATAATCGCGAAGATTCAATTGGTGTTGGACTGAACGGGAAAGGATAGTCATGTCGGCATTCAAGGCGCGCTTGGGCGAAGAGGACGTCGCGGTGGGCAACATCTTCTGCATTGGGCGCAATTACGCCGCGCATGCGGCGGAATTGAACAACCCGCTGGAAGACGAGCCCCTAGTGTTTCTGAAACCGACGTCGGCTCTGGCCGGCGAGGGCGAGCCGTTGCGTCTGCCCGACTATTCCAGCGATGTGCATCATGAGTGCGAACTGGTGTTGCTGATAGGCAAGGGTGGCCGCGATATTGCGGAATCGGCAGCGCTGGATCATGTGGCCGGCTACGGCATCGGTCTGGACATGACGGCGCGCGATGTGCAATCGGCGGCCAAGAGCAAGGGCCATCCCTGGACCAAGGCCAAGGGCTTTCCCACCGCCGCCTGCCTGTCCCGGCTGACACCGGCGGCTCAGGTGGCCGACCCGCAGCGGCTGAGCTTCGAGTTGCGCGTTAACGGGGCGCTGCGTCAGCAAGGCGATACCGGGCTGATGTTGTTCCCGGTGGCGGCCATCATCGCCTATCTGTCGCAAATCTACGGCCTGCAAGCCGGCGATCTGATCTATACCGGCACGCCGGAGGGCGTGGCGGCGGTGCGTTCCGGCGACAAGCTCAGCCTGAAGCTGGAGGGGCTGGCTTCCGCGGAATGGAGCGTGCGCTAATGGCGGCCTCAGGCGAGGACGACGGCAAGGTCCGTCTCGACAAATGGTTGTGGGCGGCTCGTTTCTTCAAGACCCGGCAACTCGCGCACGAAGCGCTGGAATTGGGGCGGGTGCAGGTCAACGGCGACAGAGTCAAGGCGTCGCGGGTGGTCAAGGAGGGCGACCAACTGGTGATGCGCATCAATCAGCTGGAGTACCGAGTCGAGGTGCTGGCGCTGAGCACCCAGCGCCGCCCGGCGCAGGAGGCGCAGCTGCTCTACCGCGAAGACGAGGCCTCGCAGCGCGCGCGCGACGAGCAACTGCTGCTGCTGAAGGCCGAGCGCGCCAGCTTTCCGCATGGCGAGGGCCGCCCCACCAAGAAGGCGCGACGGGAGATCGGCAAGTTCAAAGGGCAGTTCTGAGAGCCTGTTCAAAGTCTGCTGTGCTATTCCGCGCGCCGTTTTAGGTTTTCAACCAGGAGTCCGTTTAAGGGCCGAGCTTCACATCATGCCGTCTTCCGCGTCACCTGCTGTATCCCTGTTGCCGTTCAGCCTGTTCTATTTCAGCTATTTCGCCTTTCAGGGCCTATTCAGCCCGTTCTGGGGGCTGTATCTGGAGTCGCTGTCCTTCTCTGCCTGGCAGATCTCGGTGTTGATGGCCTTGTCCACGTTGGCGCGTATTGTCGCGCCGGGCTTTTGGGGCTGGTTGGCGGATCGGCGCGGACGCCGGCGCGCCATCATCTTGACGACTTCTCTGTTGTCGGCGGCGGCCTTCCTGCTGGTAGGGCTGGACCGCGCCTTCTGGTGGGTGTTCGTCAGCCTGGCCGTGTCGCATTTTTTCTGGGCGGCGGCGCTGCCCCTGGTGGAGGCCAGTACAGCCCACCTGACGCGCGCGCAGCCGGGGCGTTACAGCCGGGTGCGGGTCTGGGGCTCGATAGGCTTTGTTTGTTTGGCGATGAGCGGCGGCTTGCTGCTGGACCTCATCGGCATCGGCAATCTGCCGTGGGCGCTCTGCGCGTTGTTGGGGCTGGTGGCGGCTGTGGCCTGGCGGGTGCCGGAGGTGGCCGCTGAACGCAAGAACGGGCAGTCGACATCAATGGCCGCTACGCTGCGGCGGCCTGAGGTGATGGCCCTGTTTGGCTGTTGTTTCCTGATGGCCTTCGCTCACGGGCCTTACTACACCTTTTTTTCCATCGGCTTGAAACAGGCGGGCTACGAGCAAGGCGCGATCGGCATGCTGTGGGGCCTGGGCGTGGTCAGCGAGGTGGCGGTATTCCTGCTGATGCCCAAGATCATGGCGCGCGCGCGCTTGGAAACGCTGATGTTGGCGTCGCTATTGGCTGCGGCGCTGCGTTTCGCCTTGATCGCCGCCGCGGCCGAGCTGGCCTGGGTGGCGATAGGCGCGCAGCTGTTGCACGCGCTGACTTTCGGCCTGCACCACGCCGCCTCGGTGGGCTTGATCCACCGCATGTTCGACCAACATCACCACGGCCGCGCCCAGGGGCTGTACATCATCGCCTCGTTTGGCGTCGGCGGCAGCGCCGGCGGTCTGATCGGCGGGCTGGCGTGGCCGCATGGCGGCATGGCGACGACGTTCGCGATGTCGACGGCCGCCGCCGTGCTGGGCGTGTTGCTGTGCCGGCGCTGGTTGCGGCCGGCGGCGCCAGTTCAGGCGGGCTGATCTTTCAACAGGGCCGGCGGCACAAAGTAACAGTTGTCGCCTTCGATGCCGGGCAGTTCGATCCGGCCCTGGTAAAGCAGGCCGATTTTCTCCAGCACGCGGATGGACGCGTGATTGTGCGGCGCGGTGATGCCCACTACCACCGCGTGCCCCAGCTGCTCGCGGCCATGTTCTATGGCGGCCTGCGCGGCTTCGCTCGCGTAGCCGCTGCCCCAGAATTGTTCCAGGAAGGCGTAGCCGATGTCCGGATAGGCCAGGCCTTCGCGCTTGACCAAGCCGCAGATGCCGACCGGAACGCCATCGTCCAACCGCTCCACCAGCAGCAAGCCGTGGCCGTGTTTACGATAGCTGGCTTGCGGACCCTCCTCGATATAGCGCAGCGCGCCGAGCAGGTCGTGGGCGTCTTTGTCGCCGATATTGGCGATGAAGGCCGGCTCGTTCAGCAGCTTGAGCATGAAAGGGGCGTCGCTGGCGTGCAGCGGGCGCAGTTGCAGTCTGGCGGTGGCGATGTGATGCATGGCGGGTTCGTGTTTCACGGGATGAGGTCGTAAAAAAAGCCGACGGCGCGCAAGCGCCATCGGCTTTGATGCTAACAGGCCAGCGGCTCAGCACTCAACAATATTCACCGGCACTTCGATGACGTTGATGGCCAGGCCGCCGCGAGCGGTTTCTTTGTACTTGGTGCTCATGTCCATGCCGGTGTCGCGCATGGTCTTGATCACCCGGTCCAGCGACACGAAATGCTGGCCGTCGCCGCGCAGCGCCATGCGCGCCGCGTTGATGGCCTTGACCGAGGCCATCGCGTTGCGCTCGATGCAGGGCACTTGCACCAGGCCGCCCACCGGGTCGCAGGTCAGACCCAGATTGTGTTCCATGCCAATCTCGGCGGCGTTTTCCACCTGTTCCGGGGTGCCGCCCAGCACTTCGGCCAAGGCGCCGGCGGCCATCGAGCAGGCCGAGCCCACCTCGCCTTGGCAGCCTACTTCGGCGCCGGAGATGGAGGCGTTGAGTTTGAACAGCACGCCGATGGCGCCGGCGGTGAGCAGGAAACGCACGATGCCGTCGTCGCTGGCGCCGGGCACGAAGCGGGCGTAATAGTGCATCACCGCCGGGATGATGCCGGCCGCGCCGTTGGTGGGCGCGGTCACCACGCGGCCGCCGCCTGCGTTTTCCTCATTGACCGCCAGCGCGTACAGATTGACCCAGTCCATGACCGTCAGCGGGTCGCGCAGCGCTGCTTCCGGCGAGGCCAGCAGTTTGCGGTGCATGTCGGCGGCGCGGCGTTTGACTTTCATGCCGCCGGGCAGGATGCCTTCGCGCTCGCAGCCGCGCTTGACGCAGTCCTGCATCACTTGCCAGATTTTCAGCAGCTCGGCGCGCACTTGTTCCTCGCTGCGCCAGGCCAGTTCGTTCTCCAGCATGATCTGGCTGATGGATTTGCCGTGGCGCTGGCACAGGGCCAGCAATTCCGCGGCGCTCTTGAATGGGTGTTTGAGCTCGGTGACCCCCGGCGGGGTAAAGCCGGCGTCGATGGCGGCCTCGTCGACCACGAAGCCGCCGCCCACAGAATAATAAGCGCGCTTGGACAGGCTGGCGCCGGCGGCGTCGAAGGCTTCGAAAATCATGCCGTTGGGGTGATAAGGCAGGGTTTTCTTCTTGTGCAGGATCAGGTGCTCGCCCTCGACGAAGGGCACGGTGTGCTTGCCCAGCAGCGCGATGGCCTTGCTTGCGCGAATGGCGGCCAGCATGCCGTCCACCGCGTCGGTGTCTACCAGGTCGGGCTGCTCGCCCTGCAGGCCCAGCAACACCGCAACGTCGGTGCCGTGGCCCTTGCCGGTCGCGCCCAGCGAGCCGAACATTTCGGCGCGCACACTGGCGGTTTGCGTGAGCAACTCGTCTTTTTCCAGCCGGGCGATGAATTGGCGCGCGGCGCGCATCGGTCCAACTGTGTGGGAGCTGGATGGGCCGATGCCTATCTTGAACAAATCAAAAACACTGATGGCCATAATGCTTCTCTTTAAGGGCTGTGTCCCGGTAACCGGGTTGTTGTGAGGATGGCCTGGGCCGTCCTTATTATTGTCGTTGTCATGGTTTCACATGGCTGGGGCGCCGGGCGTGCCAGCGCACCGCCATCTTGCGGCAGCCGGGCAATCTAGACAAGCTGGAGGCCGCTGTCAATTTAGAATTATAGAGTCAGGACTAAGTTGCGTTGGGGGTTCGGCGAGTTGAAACCGCTTCGCATTCGGACGGCATGGCCGGGCGGGCGGGAGGCCCTTTGCGCAAGGCGAGGAGGGGACAGGGCATGAAAAAGCCCGGGCGAGCCGGGCTTGGGGTTTAGACTGCGGCGGCGGTGAAGCGGCGGCGCAGATGTTGTGGTTTTTCCAGCTCGTCGACGATGGCCACGGCGAGGTCTTCCACGCTGATATCAGCAGGCTTGTCGCCGTTGAACAGCAATTGATCGCCACCCAAGCGGTATTTACCGCTGCGCTCGCCGGGATGGAGGAAGGCCGGCGGCGAGACGAAGGTCCAGTCCAGCGTGCTTTCCTCGCGCAGGCGACGCAATGCTTCGCGCACGCCCAGCGCGCCTTCTTTCCATTCCGCCGGGAATTCCGGGGTGTCCACTAGTTGCACGCCGGGCGCCACTTCCAGGCTGCCGGCGCCGCCCACTTCCAGGAAGCGCTTGACGCCGGCTTGCTTGACGCCGGCGACGATGGCGTCGTGGCCCTTCACCGCCAGCGCCTGGATATCGGCCTTGTCCCAGCCGGGGTTGAAGGCGCTGACCACGGCGTCGTGGCCGGCTACGGCGGCGGCGATCTGACCGACTTGGTAGGCATCGGCGGCGACGCCGCTCAACTGCGGGTGTTGCGGCAGTTTGGACAGATTGCTGACGATGGCGCTGACTTGATGGTTGCGGGACAGCAGTTCTTGCAAGATGGCCGAGCCGACAAAGCCGCTGGCGCCGATCAGTGCGATTTTCATGGGGATTCCTTTTCGCGATAAACAGGGGGCCGAAAACCCTGACGTAATGGTTTTACGAGGGCCCCAAACATAATGAAGTTTGATGGCGTTCAGAATAACAGCTTGATTATAGAGCGATAATCCAGCAAAAATAGCATTGATAGTTTAGTTGGACTTAATAAATGGATGCATTACGACGCATGGCGGTTTTCGCCATGGTGGTGGATAAGGGGTCGATGAACGGCGCGGCCCGCGAGCTGGGCATGACGCCATCGGCGGTGAGTCAGCATATCAGCAAGCTGGAGCAGCAGCATGGCGTCAGTCTGCTGCACCGGACTACCCGCAAGTTGACGTTGACCGAGGCCGGCAGCCTGTTCTATCAGGGCTGCGCCGACATGCTGGCGGCGGCGCAGCTGGCCGAGCAGCGGCTGCTGGAGCTGCGAGACGCGCCGGTGGGCGAGCTGCGCATCGCCGCGCCCACCGGCTTTGCCGGCGCCTTATTGAGCGAGGCGCTGACGCCTTTATTGAGCGCGCACTCGGGTCTGAAGCTGCGGCTGTTTTTCCACGACGAGATGATAGACCTGGTGGACAACCGCATCGATCTGGCGCTGCGTGCCGGAGTGCTCAAGGACTCCAGCCTGGTGGCGCGCCATCTGGCTGACTGGCCGAACGTGCTGTGCGCGTCGCCGGCTTATCTCGCCCGCCAGCCGGCGATCACGCGGCCGGAGCAACTGTCCTCGTTGCAATGGGTGGCTTTATCGGATCGCAAACTGGGGTGGCTGGCCTTCGAGCACGCGGACGGCAGCCGCTTCACCGTCGAGCCGGACGCGCGCTTGGTCAGCAACAACATCGTCGCCGCGCGCCAGTTCGTGCTGGCCGGCATGGGTGTGGCGGTGCAGCCGGAGCCGGAGATACGGCAAGAGTTGGCCGACGGTCGCCTGCTGCGGGTATTGCCGGAGTGGAGCCTGCCGCCGCTGGCGATCTACGCGGTGACGCCGCGCCGCGATATCCAGCCTGCGAAAGTGCGCTATGCGATTGAGGCGCTGCGCGCCAGCCTGTGCAAATGAAAAACGCCGCCGGCAAGGCCGGCGGCGTGATTGGAACGGCAGTCGTTCAGGATCAGAAAGCGATCTTGAAGCCCACGCCGAAGGCTTGCGGGTCGTTGCCGGCGGTCAACGAAGCGTTGCTGGCGCCCAGGTTGCTATCGTATACCGGGTTGTTGGCGAAGTTGGCCTTGGCTTTGGCGTTGTTGCTGATCTTGGTGTAGTAAGCCAGCACCTGGGTGGTCTTGGACAGGTTGTAAGTGCCGCCCAGAGTCCACTGCTTGGCCTTGAAGTCGTCGCCGTTGACGCCGGCGCCGACATTTTTCAAGGTGCCCAACTGGCCGTAGGACAGCTTGACCGAGGCCGCGCCGAAGTCCTGGCCCAGAGCGATCAGCCAGTCGTCTTGCTTAACTTGGCCGCCGCCTACCTGGTCGTAAGTACCCCACTCGTAGTTGCCGCCGACGAAGGTGCCGGTGTCGAACTTATAGCTGGCGGCCAGGCCGTAGAAGGTGACGTTCTTGCCGGAGTTCAGCGACAGGACCGCAGGGCTGGAGTTGTTGTACGAGTTGGTATTGGCGATAACGGCGGTATCGTACTGGCGATCCCAGGCGGCGGCCAGGTTCAGGCCTTGCCAGGTGTAGCCCAGGCCCAGGGAGATGCGTTTGGAGTCGTTGCCGGACACGCGGCTCTCGTCCACGCCCCAAGACGCGCCCAGCTTGAAGCCGGCCCAGCTCGGGGAGAAGTAGTGAACCGAGTTAGCCATACGCGCTTCGCCGCGGCTGTTGACCGAACTGCTGCCGAAGTTGTCGGCAGTGGTATTGACCATCAGGTCGGTGCCCAGCGCGCTGTTGCCGCTGCCGGTGAACATCTTGTAGGCGGAGTCATACCGACCCAGCAGCACGCGGCCGAAGTCGCCGTTGTCGAGACCGATAAAGGTGTTGCGGGTGGCGAAGGTCGCGGTCTGACCTTTGTCGTCGGTGCCGCCTTGTTCGAAGTTGCGCAGGCTGTTTTCCACCTGCCAGATTGCCTTGGTGCCGCCGCCGATGTCTTCAAAGCCCTTGAAGCCGATGCGGGAGTTGTGATCGACGATGCGGGTGCGGCTGCTGTACTCGGAACCGCCGGAGCCGGTGGCTTTGGACGATTCGATGCCGCCGCTCAGGAAACCGTAGATGGTTACGTCAGCGTGGGCGACAACGGGCAAGGCGAACATTGCGGCAAGCAGGGCTGCCAGATTTTTCTTTTGCATCTTGAATGCTCCAAGTCAGTTTTTGCTTTACTAAAAGTCAGGTGCCGAAGCTGACGGACCTGCAATATCTATAGGTAGATAAGTGCGGTATCGCCACAACACTTGTATTAGTTTAGCCACAAAATATGACGTGGGTGTTGCAATGTTGTTGCATCAAGACAATTCGGACAGGGGTAGTGTTGCAATTACGCCAAGAATTGATTGGGGTAGACCTCGTCCAGCAGGGTGCGGCAATCGACGATGCGCAGGTCGTTGTCCTTGGCGAAGTCCATCAGAAAGCAAAACACCTGCGGGCTGATTTTTTCCAGTTTCTTATCCACCGCCACACAGCGCACGCCGTCCAGCATCATCGGGCGGACATGGGCGTGATAGTGCAGCTTTTGGTCGTCGAAGGAGGCTAGAATGCCGGCCAGGCGTTCGGCCCAGTCGCTGGGGCGAAAGGTGCGCCCTTCGGAAGTGATGCCCTGGATGACTATTTCGTATGGATTGCAGATCATGGCGGTGGACCGGAGTGTTTGCTTTTGGTTTAGCCTGTTTTTTATCGTCTGCTAAGCGATTTGCGCTTGGCGTTTTATGTTCAGGCGTTTTGTTTGTTGCTGAATATTTAGTATTTTACCCGAAAATCAGATGCGCTTGAATGGCGGCAGCGAGGCGAGCAGCCGCTTGCCGTAGCTTTGTTTTTGCAGCCGGTTGTCCAAAATGGTGACGCGGCCGTAATCGCGCTCGGTGCGAATCAGGCGGCCGACAGCCTGCACCAGCTTGATCGAAGCTTCCGGCACTGTGATCTCGATGAAGGGGTTGCCGCCGCGTTTCTCTATCCAGCGAGACAGGGTTTTGCCTACCGGATCGTCGGGCATCGCGAACGGCAGTTTGGCAATAATCACGTGCACGCAGCTTTCGCCGGGCAGGTCCAGTCCTTCGGAGAAGGAGTCCAGGCCGAAGATCACGCTGGGTTCGCTCTGTTTCAGCCGCTGATGGTGTTGTTCTATCAGCAGGCTTTTGGGGATTTCGCCCTGAATCAGCAGCCGCTCGCGCAGCGCGGCCGGCAGGCCGGCGGCGACTTCCTGCATCTGTTTGCGGGAGGAGAACAGCACCAGGGTGCCGACCGGTTCTTTCACATCGATCAGCTTGGGCAGCCATTCCACGATTTCGCGGGTATGGCCGCCGGCGTCCTTGGGGCTGGCCAGCATCGGCGGCAGATATAGCTCGCCTTGCTCGTCGAAATTGAACGGGGAGTCCAGCGCCACGCAGCTGACTTCCGGCATCCACTTCAGGCCGGTCTGCGACAGCAGCAGTTCGAATTCGCCCAGCGAGCGCAGCGTGGCCGAGGTCAGTATGGCGCCGGCGGCGCGGCGCCACAGCGTGGCGGCCAGGCTGGCGGCGGCGCTGACCGGCGACGCGGAGAACAGGTAGTCGCCTTTGCCTTCGGCGCGGCGGGTAATCCATTTGGCGATAGGCGGGCTGGTGGGCTCGGTTTCCTTCTCAAACAACTCCCACACCGCCAGCAACTGCTCGGCGCGCGCGGTGAGAAAGCCTAGGTCGGAAGCGGTCTTGTCGACTTGCGCCGCCTCGCCGCCCTTGTCCTTGCGCGCCTCGCCCAGCGCGTCGGAGAGCAGGCTCAGTTGCTTGAACAGGGAGCGCGCCGAGGTGGCCATATTGGCGGTGGGGCCCTGGAAGCGCTCCGGCAACGCGCCGTCTTCTATCAGCCAGGTGGGTTCCAGATTGTCGCTGGAGGCGGCCAGCGCGTCTTCGCCTTCCAGCAGCCACAGCCATTCGGTCAAGGTTTCGCTGCAGGCGCTGGCGGCTTCTATCGCCTGGCTGACAATTTCCACCTTATTGGTCAGCGCTTCCACGCGGATGGCGGCTGCGGCCACTTTGTCCAGCCAGGACATGGCTTGAGCCAAGGAATGTTCGGCGGAAAATTGGTTGACCGCCTTTTTGGCCAGGTGGTGCGCCTCGTCGATACAGTAGTAACTTTCTTCCGGCGCCGGCAGGATCACGCCGCCGCCCATGGACACGTCGGCCAGCATCAGGTCGTGATTGGCCACCACCACGTCCACGTTTTCCAGCACATCGCGCGCCAGGTAGAACGGGCATTCCGGCCGGTTGGGACAGGCGGCTTTCAGGCAGCCGTGGCGGTCGTTGGTGACGCGTGACCACAGGCTGTCATCGATCACGCTGTCCCAGGCGTCGCGGTCGCCGTTCCAGCGGCGGTAGTAGAAGGCGTCGGCCAACTGGCGCAGGGTTTCGATTTCGCCGGCTTCCGGTTTGCGGTCCCACAGCGCCAGCGTCGGGTCCAGGTCCAGCAGTTGGCCCTGGGCGTTCTCGGCGGTCAGCGCGAAGATGCGCTGCGGGCACAGATAGCGGCCGCGGCCCTTGGCCAAGGCGAAAGTCAGCGGCAGGCCGCTGTTCTCTACGACGAAGGGCAGGTCGCGGTTGACCAGTTGTTCCTGCAGGGCGACGGTGGCGCTGGTGACCACCAGCTTTTTGGCGCGGGATTTGGCCATCACGCCGCCGGCCAGCAAGTAGGCCAGGCTCTTGCCAACGCCGGTGGGGCCTTCGATCACGGCGATGCTTTCGCCGGCGCGTTCCGGCCAGTCGTCGCCTTCCTTGTCCTTGCTGCGCGACAGCGCATTGGCGATTTCCGCCAGCATTCGGCGTTGCGCGGCGCGCGGGCGAAAGCCCGGCAGGTTGTCGGCTATGGTCCGGTAATGGTCGCGAATGGCGTCTTTTTCAGCAGGGGTCAGCATGGCGGCGATTGTACCGCAAGGGGGGCGGCCTTGTCTGGCCGCGCCGAGCTTGCGTTGAATATGGGGAAACCCTGATGTGCGACTGCAAAATGACGCCGACGCACCGATATGGATAGGATAGGCGAATATAAAAACAAGCGAGTGCGCGAGCGAGTCAGACAGACAAATCCATTAATAACAGCGCAAAGCAACATCAACAGGAGAAACCCAATCATGACACCCGTTAGCCGAGTGCTGGTGGTCAGCGACGACGCCAAATGGCAGGCCGATGTGCTGGCCGGACTGGGCGCCGCCGCGGTCCGGCTGGAAAACCCTTACGGTCTGACCTTCGTCGGCGTTGCGCGCAGTCAGGACGCGCTGGATTTGATCGCCCGCGATGGCGACGTTCAGGTAGTGCTGGTGGACAAGCAGTTGCAGGAAAAGGGCGTCAGCCAGCCGGCGGCCCAATTGGCCAACCGCATCAGCGCCTTCCGTCCGGAAATTTCACTCTACGTTTTGTTGTTCGACGATGACGAGCGCGCGTTGGTGGAGGACCTGGCCAGCCACGCGGTGGACGGTTATTTCTATCGCGACGAGCTGGATTTTCACGGCTGGTTCCGCATTCTGTCCGCGGAGCTGGCGGAGAAGTCGGCGACGCCGTTCTACGACAAACTCAAGCAATACGTGCGCATGGCCAAGGATTCCTGGCACACGCCCGGGCATTCCGGCGGCGATTCCTTGAAAGGCAGCCCCTGGGTGGGCGATTTTCATGATTTCGTCGGTGAAAGCATGCTGCGCGCCGATCTGTCGGTGTCGGTGCCGATGCTGGATTCGCTGCTGCACCCGACCGGCGTGATCGAGGAGGCGCAGATGCTGGCGGCCAAGGCCTTCGGCGCCAAGCGCACTTACTTCGCCACTAACGGCACCTCCACCTCCAACAAGGTGATCTTTCAGACCCTGCTGGCGCCCGGCGACAAGTTGCTGTTGGACCGAAACTGTCACAAATCGGTACACCACGGCGTGATCCTGTCCGGCGCGCTGCCGGTGTATCTGGATTCCTCCATCAACAAGCAGTTCGGCATTTTCGGCCCGGTGCCCAAGGAAACCATCTTCGCCGCCATCGACGCCAATCCCGACGCGCGGGTGCTGATTCTGACTTCCTGCACCTACGACGGCCTGCGCTACGACCTGAAGCCCATCATCGAGGCCGCGCACGAGCAGGGCATCAAGGTCATCGTAGACGAAGCCTGGTACGGCTTCGCCCGCTTTCATCCGGCGTTTCGGCCTACGGCGCTGGAATCCGGAGCCGACTATGTGACTCAGAGCACGCACAAGGTGCTGTCCGCGTTCTCCCAGGCCAGCATGATTCACGTCAACGATCCCGGCTTCGACGCCCACCTGTTCCGGGAAAACTTCAATATGCATGCGTCGACCAGCCCGCAGTACAACCTGATCGCCAGCCTGGACGTGGCGCGCAAGCAGGCGGTGATGGAAGGTTACCGGCTGCTGGATCGCACGCTGAAGCTGGCGCAGGAGCTGCGCGACAAGATCAACTCCACCGGCGCCTTCCGGGTGCTGGAGCTGTCGGATTTGCTGCCGGAGGAGGTGCGCGAGGACGGCATCCAACTGGACCCCACCAAGCTGACCGTGGACATCACTCAGTCCGGCTTCACGGCGGACGAGCTGCAGCAGGCGCTGTTCGAGCGCTACAACATCCAAGTGGAGAAATCCACGTTCAGCACCATCACGCTGCTGCTGACCCTGGGCACCACCCGCAGCAAGGTATCGCGGCTATATGACGCGATGCTGCGCCTGGCCAAGGAAAAGCGCCCGCCGCGGCCGCTGGGGCGGATGCCGGAGATACCGCGGTTTTCCCGGCTGGCCAGCTTGCCGCGCGACGCTTTCTACGAGGCCGGCGAGCGACTGCCGCTGCTGGACGACGACGGCCGTCCCAACGCGGCGCTGGTTGGGCGCGTCTGCTGCGACCAGATTGTGCCGTATCCTCCCGGCATTCCGGTGTTGGTGCCCGGTCAGGTGATAGACGACACCATCCTCGCCTATTTGGCGCGACTGCAAAAAACCCAGAAATCCATAGAAATGCACGGTTTGGCCGAGGACGGCGGGGAGTTTTTGCTGCGGGTGCTCAAGGAAGGGGAGCTGGCGCAACTGCCGGGACGCGCCTTGTTCAAATGAATGCTTGTCAGACAGGCTGATTTCCGATAAATATAACTCTTGTCGCAATTATGTAAATCATGCGCTTTGCGTAGACATGTTTGCGACGCCTGTGAATGACTTGAGACCAGCGTGTAGTAATGTGCCATCGCGCATGAAGGACACTGAAACGGTGTCGAACGCGCGGTGGCTTTTTTTTTGAAATGGAGCACCATGACGTCCCCTAGGCATTACCTGCAATTCAGCGACCTGACCCACGAGGAATATCGCCACCTCTTTGAGCGCAGCAAGGTCCTGAAGCGACGACGTAGCGACGGCCAGTTGTACCAGCCGCTCGTCGGCAAGGTGATGTCCATGGTGTTCGAGAAGAATTCCACCCGTACCCGCGTGTCTTTCGAGGCGGGCATGGCGCAACTGGGCGGCCACGCGATGTTCCTGGATTCGCAAAGCTCGCAGATGGGCCGCGGCGAGCCCATCGAGGATACCGCCCGCGTGCTGTCCCGGATGAGCGACATCATCATGATCCGCACCTACGAGCAGGCGCTGGTGCAGCGTCTGGCCGCGCACTCCAAGGTGCCGGTGATCAACGGCCTGACCAACGAGTACCACCCGTGCCAGATCCTGGCTGACATCTTTACCTTCATCGAGCAGCGCGGCTCGATAAAGGGGAAAACCGTGGCCTGGATAGGCGACGGCAACAATGTCTGCCGCACCTGGCTGCAGGCGGCCAAAATCCTGGGTTTCAAACTCAAGGTGGCCACGCCGGTGGGCTTCGAACTCAAGGCTTTGGATGGTCAGCACTACGGCCCCGAGCATTTCGAACCCAGCCATAGCGCCAGCCACGCGGTGTCCGGCGCGGATTTGGTGACCACCGATGTGTTCACCAGCATGGGTTTCGAGGCGGAGAAAGAGGCGCGCCTGGAGGCCTTCCGCGAATATCAGGTGACGCCGGAGCTAATGAAGCTGGCCAAGCCGGACGCGTTGTTCATGCACTGTTTGCCGGCGCATCGCGGCGAGGAAGTGGCCGCGGCGGTGATAGATGGGCCGCAGAGCGTGGTTTGGGACGAGGCGGAAAACCGCATGCACGTGCAGAAGGCGCTGATCGAGTTCCTGCTGCTGGGCCAGTGTTACGACTGAACTCACGATGCGGGCGAGCGCCCGCCGTTCGAACGATTCGGCGAGACCGCGCAGCGCGGGCCGAATCCGGTAATCAATGGATTTGAAAGAATACAAAATGTCTGACATCAAGAAAGTGGTATTGGCGTACTCCGGTGGTCTGGATACTTCGGTGATTCTCAAGTGGCTGCAAGACACCTATCAGTGCGAGGTGGTGACTTTCACCGCCGACATCGGCCAGGGCGAAGAGGTGGAGCCGGCGCGCAAAAAGGCGGTGTCGCTGGGCATCAAGCCGGAAAACATTTTCATCGACGATCTGCGCGAGGAGTTTGTCCGCGACTTCGTGTTCCCGATGTTCCGCGCTAACGCCATCTACGAAGGCGAATACCTGCTGGGCACCTCGATTGCGCGGCCGCTGATCGCCAAGCGCCAGATTGAGATCGCCAATCAGGTGGGCGCCGATGCGGTGTCGCACGGCGCCACCGGCAAGGGCAACGACCAAGTGCGTTTCGAACTGGGTTATTACGCGCTGAAGCCGGACGTCAAGGTGATCGCGCCGTGGCGCGAATGGGACTTGCTCTCGCGGGAAAAACTGCTGACTTACGCCGAAACCCACGGCATCGACATCAGCAAGAAGAAGGGCGGCGGCAGCCCGTACTCGATGGACGCCAACCTGCTGCACATCTCCTACGAAGGCACGGTGCTGGAAGATCCGGCGGCGGAGCCGGAAGAAGATATGTGGCTGTGGACGGTAAGCCCGGAGAACGCGCCGGATCAGGCCGAATACATCGAGCTCAGCTATGAGAAGGGCGACATCACCGCCATCAACGGCGTGGCGATGAGTCCGGCCCAGGTGTTGACTGAGCTGAACCGCCTGGGCGGCAAGCACGGCATCGGCCGGCTGGACATCGTGGAAAACCGTTACGTGGGCATGAAGTCCCGCGGCTGCTACGAAACCCCGGGCGGCAGCATCATGCTGAAGGCGCACCGTGCGATCGAATCCATCACCCTGGACCGCGAAGTGGCGCATCTGAAGGACGAATTGATGCCCAAGTACGCCCAGCTGGTCTACACCGGCTACTGGTGGAGCCCGGAACGTCAGATGCTGCAAGGCATGATCGACGCCTCCCAGGCCACGGTCAACGGCTGGGTGCGGCTGAAACTATATAAGGGCAATGTGATCGTGGTGGGCCGCGAATCCAAGACCGATTCCTTGTTCGATCCCACCATCGCCACCTTCGATGAAGACGGCGGCGCCTACAACCACGCCGATGCGGCAGGCTTCATCCGCCTGAACGCGCTGCGGATGCGGATTGCCGGCAACGCCAAACTGAAACGCGGCTAAAGCTCCGTGCTTGGTCCGAAAAGCCCCCGCTGGGGGCTTTTTTTAATGAAAATTCGACATGGAAACCAATAATCGATCCAACGCCTGGATTCCTTGGGCCTTTGTGCTGTTGTGGAGCACCGGCTTCATCGGCGCCAAGTTAGGCCTGCCTTTCATCGGCCCGTTCACCTTTTTGGCGATACGGATGGGGCTGACCCTGCTGTGCTTCGGCGCGCTGATTGCCTGCTTCCGTCCCGCCTGGCCCGGTCTGGCAGCGGCCAAGCACCAATGGGCATGTGGCGCCATGCTGCACGGCCTCTATCTGGGCGCCAGCTTCGCCGGCATCAAGCTGG
The DNA here is from genome assembly GCF_009936155.1 of Chromobacterium haemolyticum. Taxonomy (NCBI): domain Bacteria; kingdom Pseudomonadati; phylum Pseudomonadota; class Betaproteobacteria; order Neisseriales; family Chromobacteriaceae; genus Chromobacterium; species Chromobacterium haemolyticum. The sequence goes on from NZ_AP019312.1 coordinate 1,993,117, forward strand.
CGGTGCCGGCCGGCATCACCGCGCTCATCGTCGGCCTGCAACCAATACTGACCGCGGTGTTGAGCTGGTTGATGGGCGAGCAGCGGCTGAGCCGGATGCAGTGGCTGGGCCTGGCGATAGGCTTTGGCGGCGCGCTGCTGGTGGTGTTGGGCGGCAAGGGCTTGCAGCTCGGCGCCAATCCCGGCCTGTGGCTGACGGTGCTGGCCTTGTGCGCAATCACCGCCGGCACCTTGTACCAGAAGCGCTTCGGCCAGGGGGTGAACCCGCTGACCGGCGCTTTCCACCAATATCTGGCGGCTTTCCTGATCACCGGCGTTTTGGCCCTGGGCCTGGAGCGCGGCGACGCCATCCATTGGAACGCGCAACTGGCGCTGGCCCTGGGCTGGAGCGTGCTGGCGCTGTCGGTGCTGGCCATCTTGCTGTTGATGCGCATGCTGAAGGACGGCGAGGTCAGCAAGGTGGCCAGCTATTTCTATCTGACGCCGGGCCTGGCTGCGGTGCAGGCCTGGTGGCTGTTTGACGAACAGCTGAGCCTGCTGGCGGTGGTGGGTATGCTGTTGGCCGCGCTGGGCGTCGCCCTGGTGCTGCAGCGGCTGCGCTGGCGTCGATAGCCGCGCGCGGGCATTGAGCCGGCGGGCGATGGCGAGTATCTTATTAGCCGCTAGGCGGGGCGGCATCGCCAGGACCCCGCCGGACCGTGATCGGCTGTGGACGCAAAGGACAACAAGTGTCGGAAGAACAATTCACCAATATCTCGATGATCGTGTGCCTGGGTGGCCTGATCATTTTCATGGGCTTCATCATCTGGGACCTGGGCAAGAAGGCTCAGGCCGGCAAGATGGGCATGTTCATCCTGTTCCTGGTGCTGGGCTTCGGCGTGTCCGGCTTCCTGTTCAAGAATGTGTTGGTGGAGTTCCTGATCCAGAAGTAAGAACCTGTTTACGATCTGCTGTGCTTTGTGAAACGTGGCACGGTGAGTACTACTTCGAAATGCTCATGTACCCTCTGTACATTCCGCTTTCTCAGCGGTTTTCGCCTTGTCTCGCTCTGGCTCGCGAGATCGTAAACACGTTCTAAGGCTCGCGATACCGCGAACAGCCGGCAAGCTTACTTGCCGGCTTTTTTATCGCCTACGGAAAACGTGTGGGCCGCTAGTGGCCGCGGTCCAGTATCAGCTTCAGGCCCAGCGCGATGAACACGCTGCCGGCGGCGCGGTCCAGCCACTGGCTGGCGCGGCGGCTCTTGGCCAGCCATTGGCCGATGGCGCCGGAGAAATAGCCGAGGCAGCCGAAAATCAACGCGCCTTGCAGCGTGAAGACCAGGCCGAGCACGGCGATTTGCAGCCCGGCAGGGCCTTGAGCCGGATTGACGAATTGCGGCAGGAAGGCGAGGAAGAACAACACCACCTTGGGGTTGATCGCATTGGCGATCAAGCCTTTGCGGAAGGTGGTGGCCAAGGGCGCGGAGTCCTGACCGGCGGAGGCCCGGAAGTTGGCGCCGGGGCTGCGCAGCGCCTGCCAGCCCAGATAGATCAGGTAGCCGCCGCCGGCGAACTTCAGCAGGGTGAAGGCCAGCGGCGAGGCGGCGATCAGCGCGCTGACGCCAAGCGCGGCCAGCACCGTGTGGTTCAGGCAGCCTAGCGCGCAACCCAGGCCGAAAGCCACGCCCTGGCGGCGGCCGCGGGCAATGCCCTGGCTTAGCACCATCAGATTGTCCGGGCCGGGCGACAGCGTGATCAGCATGGCGGCGGCGGTGAAGGCGAGCAATTGTTCCGGGGTGACGAGCATGGGTTTCTCTGGCGGTGGTTCGTGTCCGGATGATTCCGCATTTGCCGTCGGGAGACAAGCGCTTTATCCGGCAGCGCCGGCCTCCCGTTCTGACCGCGCGTTCAGCCAGCCTCGTCCAGCGCGCTTTCGATTTCGCGGATATGCGCCTGATGGCCCTGGATGCGCTGGCCGGTGGGCGGCCCCTTGAACTGCTTGCGCACGCCTAAGGCGAACCAGAACAAGGCCAGTACCAGCAGCAGCGCGATGGTCAGGTACAGGACCTTTTCATTCGGCGGCTGGATGCCGACGAAGACCAACACCGCGCCGCCCAGCGTGGCCAGCGCGGCGATGGGTTTGGATGCCCGGCCCAGATCGAACGGCCCCTTGTGGGTCCAGCTGCGGCCCTCGGCGAACAGGCCGGCGGCGGAGGGCAAAATGTAGGAAATGTATAGAAACACCGCGGCGCCGGTGGACAGCACCAGGAAGGCGTCGCCGTACAAGGTGGCGGCGATGGCGAGCACGGCGCTGACCCAGATCGCCGGGCCTGGCGTGCGGTGCTGTGGATGCACTTGGCGTAGCCAGCGCGAGGCCGGCAAGCCGCCGTCGCGGGCGAAGGCGTACATCATGCGCGAGGTAGAGGTCAGGCAGGCCAGGCCGCACAGATAGTTGACCAGGAAGATGCCTATGCCCAGTGCCGCTTTCAAGGCCGGCGGCAGCGCGCTCAGTAGCAGGTCGAAAAAGCCCATGCCGGCCTTGACCCCAGCGCCCAGGTCCGGTAGCACCAGCACGAAGGCGCAGATCATCAGGTAGCCGAACAGGCCGGACCACAACACCGAGCGCAAGATGCCCTTGGGCACGTTGCGCGCCGCCTCGCGGGTCTCCTCCGAGGTGTGAGCGGAGGCGTCGTAGCCGGTCAGGGTGTAGACGGTGAGCAGCAAGCCGGCCAGGAACACCATCACGCCATTGTCCATCCGCGGCCAGGCGCCGCCGTCGGCGCCGCTGAAGTTGTGGAAGGTCCACAGCCGGGAAAAGTCTAGCGGTCCGGGCGCGTAGATCAGCAGCGACACCACCAAGGCCAGGGTGACGACGAAGATCAGATAGCCGGACAGATCGGTCAGCCGGGTGGTGAGCTTGATGCCCAGGTGATTGAGCCAGGCCTGGCTCAGTGCCACCACGGCGAGGAAGAGGGTCTGATGGCCCCAGCCCAGCTGTTCCGGATTCAGGCCCAGCAGCGGCGCGACCAGGGTTTTGAAGAAGGGATCATAAACGCCGAAGTTGACCGCGGCGGTGACGAAGATCAGCCCCAGCAGATTGATCCAGGCGGTGGTCCAGCCCAGGCCCTTGCCGCCCAGGATGGATGCCCAATGGTAGAGCCCGCCAGCGGTGGGGTAGGCGGAGGCGATTTGGGCCATCGCCGCGGCGACGATGGCGGCGAACAGCGCGCCCACCGGCCAGCCTATGCCGATGGCCGCCCCGCCGCCGGCGCTGAGTCCGGCCGGGAAGGCGGTGATGCCGCCGGCCAGCACGCAGATGATGGAAAAGGAGATGGCGAAGTTGGAAAAGCCGCTCATGCGCCGGGACAACTCCTGAGCGTAACCCATGCTGTGCAACAGTTTCTCATCCTCGCCCACGGGCGCGGATTCATGCCGAACTGGTTCCATGATGTTCCTCTCTCATTTGTCTGTTTGCTGCTGTTGTTCCGCCAAGGCGCGGGTACGCGCCGACGCCCGAACGGCGGCGGAAGCCGGCCGGGTTCTGGCCCGGTGATCCGGGCTTCGTGTCTATATCTGAATCTGAGGCGAGGCGAGGCGCGGCCTTGCTCAGCCGGGCGGCGGACTGCCGCTCATGGTGACCAGCGCGTCGAACAGCCTTTGCTGGCCGTCATCGCGCTCGGCGGAGAGTTCGGGGTGCCATTGCACCGCGATCAGCTGGGGGAAACCGGCGATTTCTATCGCCTCGATCACACCGTCCGGCGCCCAGGCCACCGGCACCACCCCCTGGCCGGGGCGATCTATCGCCTGGTGGTGCCAGGACTGGGGGAGGGCTTCGGTGCCGATCAGGCCCGCCAGGCAGGAATCGGCGGCGACGCGCACCGGGTGAGGGGTTGGCGCGCGCGGCGGCGCGCGATGGGGCACGGCCTCGCCCACCACGTCCGGCAGGTGCAGGTGCAGGCTGCCGCCCAGCACGGTGTTGAGGATTTGCAGGCCGCGGCAGATCGCCAGCGTCGGCAGCTTGCGTTGCAGCAGCGCGCGCGCCAGCGCGGTTTCGGTGGCGTCGCGCTCCGGGCTGAGGTTGTAAATGGTGGGATGGCCGCCGCCGTCGAAGCGGGCAGGGTCGATGTCGCCGCCGCCGATCAGCACCACGCCGTCCAGCTTGTCCAGCCAGCTGTCCACCATGTCGGGGCCCAGCGCCGGCAACTGCACCGGCGCGCCGCCGGCGCGCACCACCGCCGCCACGTATTCCAGCGGCGTGTGATAGCCGTGCTCGGGCGCGGCGGGGTAGGTGGTCAGGCCGATCAGCGGGCGCCTCATCACAGCCTGCCTTGCTGCGCGGCGAGGAAGATCGCGCGATAGTCGTCGGCGGACAGCGGCAGCGGGTTGCCGCCGTCGCTGGGGTCGGCCTTGGCCATGCGGCCGATGTCGGCGGCGGCGTCCGCGCCGATGCCGATCTCCGCCAGGGTGTGAGGAATGCCCAGGCCGGCGCGCAATTGAAGCACCCAGGCCAGGAAACCGTCGAAGTCGGCGTCGGCCAGGCCCAGATAGCGGGCGGCGGCGGCCAGCCGTTCGGCTATCGCCGGCCGGTTGCGCACCAGCACATAGGGCAGCAGCACGGCGTTGGCCAGGCCGTGGTGGGTGTCGAACACCGCGCCGATGGGATGCGCCAGCGCGTGCACGCCGCCCAGGCCTTTCTGGAAGGCGGTGGCACCCATGATGGAACAGGACAGCATCTGGGCGCGCGCTTCCAGATTGCCGCCGTCGGCGTGGGCCGCCGGCAGCCAGTCGTGCGCCAGTCGCATGCCTTCCAGCGCCACGCCCTGGGCGATGGGGTGGTAGAACGGCGAGCAGAAGGCTTCCAGATTGTGCACCAGTGCGTCGACGCCGGTGGCGGCGGTCAGCGCCGGCGGCAGGCCGACGGTCAGTTCCGGGTCCGCCAACACCAGCTTGGGCAACATGGCGGGGTGGAAGATGATGACCTTGCGGTGGGCGGCTTCGTCGATGATCAGGGACGCGCGGCCCACCTCGGAGCCGGTGCCGGCGGTGGTGGGCACCGCCAGCGTGGGCGCGACCCCGGCGGGATCGACGCGCAGCCAGTTGTCGCCCACGTCCTCGAAGTCCCACAGCGGGCGTTTTTGCCCGGACATCAGAGCGATGGCCTTGCCCACGTCCAGCGCGCTGCCGCCGCCGACGGCGACCACGCCGTCGTGGCGACCGTCGCGGAAGGCGGCGACACCGGCGTCTACGTCGCGGCCCACCGGGTTGGGGCGCATATCGCTGAACAGCGCCGTCTCCAGGCCGGCGTCGCTCAGCAGGGCTTGCAGCCGCGCCAGCATCGGCAGCCTGGCGAGGCCAGGGTCGGTGACCAGCAGCGGGCGGCGCATGCCCAGTTCGCGGCACAGCGCCGGCAGTTCGGCGGCGCGGCCGGCGCCGAAGCGGATGCTGGTCGGATAGTTCCAGTTGCCTTGCAATTGCATCGCCTTACCCCTTGATATGGAAGGATTTGACCCGGGTCAGCTGCTGATAGCCCAGCGTGGACAGGGAGACGCCGCGGCCAGTGTCCTTGACCCCGGTCCAGGCCAGCGCCGGGTCCAGATAGTCGCAGCGGTTCATGAACACGGTGCCGGTTTCCAATTGCTGACCGAGATGGACGGCGGCGTCGCGGTCCGCGGTCCAGATCGAGGCGGTCAGGCCGTAGGCGCTGTCGTTCATCAGTCGCAGCGCTTCTTCGTCGGAATCCACCGCCATGATGCCGATGACCGGGCCGAAGCTCTCCTCGCGCATCACGCTCATGGAGTGATTCACGTCCACCAGCACCTGCGGGGCCAGATAGGCGCTGCCGGGCACGTCGGCGGCGAAATGACCGGCCGGAATCAAGGCGCGCGCGCCGGCGGTCAGCGCGGCCTGGATCTGTCCGCGGACGAAGTCGGCGGCGCCGGCGCGCACCATCGGTCCCAGATTGGTGTCCGGGTCCAGCGGATGGCCGAAGCGATAGGTCCGGGTCAGCTCGACGAAGCCGTCGACGAAGTCGCGGTAGCGGCCGCGTTGCACATAGATGCGTTCGATGCCGCAGCAGGACTGGCCGGAGTTGAAAAAGGCGCCGTCCACCAGATTTTCTATCGCCGCCGGCAGGTCGGCGTCGGTGCGCACATAGGCCGGATCCTTGCCGCCCAGTTCCAGGCCGACGCCGATGAAGCGCTCGGCGGCCGCCCGCTGCACCGCGCGGCCGCCGCTCACCGAGCCGGTGAAGGCGACGAAGTCGATCTCCGGCGCGGCCGTCAGTTTCAAGGTGGCGGCATGGTCCAGTTCCAGGGTCTGGAACACGCCGATGGGCAGACCGGCGGCGGCGCACGCCTGGCGGAATAGGTCGGCGATCAAGGGGGTTTGCGAGGAGTGCTTGAGCAGCACGCAGTTGCCGGCGGCCAGCGCCGGCGCGATGGTGTTGACGGCGGTGAGGAAGGGGTAGTTCCATGGCGCCAGCACCAGCACGGTGCCCAGCGGTTCGCGGCGCAGCCAACGCTCAAAGCCGGGCTTGGGCGCGGGGTGGAGATCGGCCAACGCTTCCTCTGCGATATCCAGCATATGGCGGGCGCGCTCGGTCAGGCCGCCGATTTCGCCAGGGGACTGGCGGATGGGGCGGCCGATCTGGCGGGTGATGGCGTCGGCGCAGTCGCTCTTGTGGGCGTTCAGCCAGTCCACCGCCCGGTTGATCAAGGCCTTGCGTTCGGCTAGCGGGGTGGCGCGCCAGCCGGCCTGGGCGGCGCGGGCGGCGTCCAGCGCGGCCTGGGTCTGGACCGGGCTGGTATAGCTGCGCTGTAACAGCATGGAGCCGTCCAGCGGGGTGATGACGGAGTAGTTTGCGCTCATTTAAATGATCTCGAAGTAGCGTTTCAATTCCCAGTCGGTGACGTGGCGCTGGAACTCGCGTTCTTCCCACTCGCGGGTGGCGGCGAAGTGGTCGACAAAATCGTCGCCGAACCAGTCGCGGGCGGCGCTGGAGGCGCGCAGCGCCTGGGCGGCCTCCCACAAGGTGCGGTGAAGTTTCAAATGGGGCGGGGCATCCAGCAGATAGCCGTTGGCGCTGACAGGTTCTTCAGGCTCAATACGGTGTTCGATGCCGTAGAGGCCGGCGGCCAGGCCGCTGGCCAGCGCCAGATAGGGGTTGCTGTCGGCGCCCGGCAGCCGGTATTCGACGCGTTGCGACTTGGCGCTGCCGGGAATCGCCCGGATGGCCACAGTGCGGTTGTCCACGCCCCACAGCGAGCTGGTGGGTGCCCAGTAACCGGGCACCAGCCGGCGGAAACTATTGACCGTGGGCGCGGCCAGACTCATGAACTCCGGCATCAACCGCTGGATGCCGCCGATGAAATGACGCATCGCGTCGCTGATCGCGTGTTCGCGTCCCGGTTGATGGAAGGCGCTGTCGCCGCCGTCGCGGCGGCGCAGCGAGATGTGGATATGGCCGCCCTGGCCGGATTGCTCCTGGTGCCACTTGGCCATATAGCAGAGCATGCGGCCCTGTTTTTCCGCCAGCACCTTGGAGAAGGTCTTGAAACAGACGGCGTTGTCGGCGGCGCGCAGGGCGTTGTCCACGCACAGCGCGGCTTCCAGCGCGCCGGGGCCGGTCTCCTCGTGCAGGCCTTCGATGGGCATCTGCATCCGCTCGCACAGATCCAGCAAGGCGCGGTAGAAGTCGGTGTTCACCGAGCTGCGCAGGATGGAGTAGCCGAAGGCGCCGCTGCCCAACGGCTTGGGGTGCTGATAGAGACGCTGTTGCAGCGCCTCGTTGTCTTCGTCCACCGCCAGAAACTCGTACTCGAAGCCGGCCAGCACGTCGAAGCCCATGGCGCGCGCGCGCTCCAATACCCGGCGCAGCAGGCCGCGCGGACAGAGGCTTTCCAGCCGGCCCACCACCTCGCCCTGGACGAAGATCATATCGCCTTCCAGTGGAAGGTCGCGGCAGGATTCAGGAATCAGCCGCACCTCGGCGTCGCCGTAGCCGCGGCCCCAGCCGGTGAGCAGGGTGTTGTCGTACAGCTTGTCGCCCACGTCCCAGCCGAACACCACGTCGCAGAAACCGAAGCCGCCTTCCAGCGCGCACAGGAATTTGTCGCGCGACATGTATTTGCCGCACATCACCCCGTCCATGTCCACCAGGCCCACCTTGATCTGACTCAGGCGGCGTTCTTCGATCAAAACCTTCAAATCCGCGATTGTCTTTACGTCGCGTGCTTCCATCGCTGTCTCTCCCTGATTGCCGCGGTCTGACTTCCCCGATACCGGCCGAGCGTTCATCGTCTGGCTTGCAACTGTCTGTTTTGGCGGTGGTTTATCGCTGCCTTATGGGCTGCTTTTTGTCGTCGCCATGTTGTTTGGGTAGTATTATTCGTTAAAAAAAAATGAATCAAGCCAAATTTGTAATAAATATTAGAATGGGACCGGCAGTGTGGGCACAATGACACAATGCCGTTTTTATACCGGCGCTGTTATGCTGCGCGGCACGGCAAACGCCGGCATCGCCAAAGGGACAACAGAATGAGCCAAAGCCGTTCGATCGCGGAGCAAGTCCGCGCGCTGTTCGAAGCGCTGACCCCCACCGAACGCAAGGTGGGGCGGGCACTGCTGGCCAACTACCCGGTGGCGGGGCTGGAAACCATCGCGCAATGGGCGCAGCGCGCCGACGTTAGCGGGCCGACGGTGCTGCGCCTGATCGGCAAGCTGGGCTTCGACAATTACGCCGCTTTTCAGGGGGCCTTGCGCGCCGAACTGGAGCTGCGGCTGCAATCGCCGTTAATGCGCCACGACCCGGGGCAACTGCAGGGCGATCACGATTTTCTGGCCAGTCACGCGGAGCGCATCGCCGATTTGATGCGCCAGACCGCTGCTCAGGTGCCGCGCGCCGAGTTCGACTGCGCGGTGGACCTGCTGGGCGAACGCAAGCACCGGATCTGGTTGCTGGGCGGGCGGCTGACCGATCCGCTGGCGGCTTATCTTTGCCATCACCTGAAAGTGGTGCGGCCGGACGTGGTGCATTTGCGCGGCGTGCCGGCGAGTTGGGCGGATTCGCTGGTGGATATGGGACGGCACGACGTGCTGGTGATCTTCGACATCCGACGTTATTGGGACGACGCGCTGCGCATCGCGGAAATGGCGGCGCAGCGCAAGACCAGCGTGCTGCTGTTCACAGACCAATGGCTGTCGCCGGTGGCGCGGGTGGCGCGCTACACGCTGGCGGCGCACACGGCCGGCCCGGCCGGCTGGGACAGCAACACGCCGTTGATGATGTTGGTGGACGCGGTGATCGCCGCCTTGAACGCGCGGCATTGGGACCGCATCAGCGGCCGGCTCAAGGAGGTGGAAGCGATGCGGGCGCGGCTGGGCGAAGGCGAGGAGGGGGCGGTCGAGTGACAAGGGCGAGGTCAGCCTCTAAAATGTCGTCATCAAGCATTATTAGGAATATTTCATGCCGTCTTTCGATATCGTGTCCGAAGTGAACAAGGTGGAAGTGCGCAACGCCGTGGAGCAAGCCAATAAAGAGGTGTCCACCCGTTACGATTTCAAGGGCAGCGACGCCCGCATCGAAACCGGCGACAAGGAGCTGACCTTGTACGCCGACGCCGAGTTCCAACTGGACCAGGTCAACGACATCCTGGTGAACAAGCTGTCCAAGCGCGGCGTGGACGTGCGCTGCATGGAGTACGGCAAGCTGGAAAAAGTCAGCGGCAACAAGGTGAAGAAAGTGCTGACGGTGAAGGAAGGGCTGGAGTCCGACCTGGCCAAGAAGATTGTCAAGCTGATCAAGGACGCCAAGCTCAAGGTGCAGGCTAGCATCCAGGGCGAGGCGGTGCGCGTGTCCGGCGCCAAGCGCGACGTGCTGCAGGAGTGCATTGCGCTGATGCGCAAGGAAATCGCCGACGACAAGGAAAACGGCTTTCCGCTGCAATTCAACAACTTCCGCGACTGAACGCTGTTGTTAGTGCCTGTTCAAAGTCTCGTGAGCAAGAGCGAGACAAGGCGAAACGAGCGAAAAAGCGGAATGGTCGAGTGGTACATGAGCATTTTGAGCTTGTTTTTAACGCCGTATTGCCGAAGCGCAGCAGACTTTGAATAGGTGGACTGTCCCCGCTTCTGTTGGCAATCCTGCCCTAGACTGCCCCGGCTCCTGTAGGCATTCCCGTCTTATGATTTTGGCATGGCGGGATGTCCGTGAGCACACCCGTTTCACCCCAGAATTCAAAGAGGATGCCGTCAAACAAGTCACCGAGCGTGGCTACTCCGTGGTCGAGGTTTCTGCTCGGCTTGGTTCCTGGCCATAGCCTGTACAACTGGGTTAAAGCCGTTACCCGGACAACTCTGAGAAGCAAGCTGCTGAACTGATCGAAGCCAAGAGCGAAATCCTTCGCCTTAAGGCCCAATTGCGTCGCACGGAAGAAGAGCGAGATATTCTAAAAAAAGCCGCGCGGTACTTTGCCAGGGAGTCCGAGTAAAGTACCGCTTCATGAATGAACATCGGCATGCCTGGCCACTGACGAGCATGTGTCGCTTGCTGCAGGTCGCTCGTGCCGGTTCAGGCCGCGCCACGCGCTGAGGCCGATGGCTCTAGCAAGGGTTTCAGCGCCGCCGGCTCTCGCGGCCGAGTGCAGCAGGTCGGCGAAAATCCTTCCGTCCGTCTGATTGATGGCTGTGGAAACGGCGTGCTCCCGCATGGGATGCACGCCGTTTGGCTTTCTTTCCGCCCGAGACGCCCGCGCCTTGACGCTGCTTGCCCGGCTCAGTACCCTGTGGCTCGCGCTGCGCCCAATCACGCCGCGCCGGGTTTGGAAGCCCAAAATCGTTTTGACCGCAGACAGGAGGTGTCCGCTTTGGCACTTCCACGTCTGCCGCCACGCATGCCCATTCCGGGCGGGCCGTGGCAGGGAGCCTTAACTGGCTACCGGTCTTTGGTCAAACGAACCGGTCTTCCAACCTTGTCACGTGCCTGCTCAAACCTGCTGCACGAGCGGGCCTTCTCTCAGGAAACGACTTGGAGGCCGCGATGCGATTCTTCCTTTTTCTCTTTTCCCCCTCTATTTCCCTTGATCCGCTGTCCTGGCTACAGGAGGCGCGGCTATGAACGCCCTATGCGAGGTAGACGAGCGTCGGCAGCTGCTGGGCCGCGTGCTGGACGCCAGCCAGCTGGGGCTGGAGGCTTTGGACTTGGTGATCCCCGCCGTGGAGGCGGCGGAGCGCTTGTGCGTGAGCTTGGGCTCTGAGGACGGCGAGCCCATTGCCGGTTTGTGCCGCTTGGTGCGTTGGGCGATGGAGGACTACCACGGCATGCTGGACAATGTTCGCGAGGAGGCGGCCACGGCTTTGAGCGATGAGGGGTGAGAGGGATGCGCTCCGCGGGTCTTGCAATCTCGCGGCCAGGGTGAAACGGGGCGGCGCCGGAGCAGGCGAAGCCCGGAAACCGCTGGCGGGTATCGCCCACGGCGCCGCCCGCCCTAGGCGCCGCCGCTCGCTATGGGGCCGGCGTCGTCTCCTGCCAGCCGCCGCCTAGCGCGGCGATCAGCGCTACGCTGCCGGCGTATTGCCGGTTCTTCACGTTCCACAGCGTGGTTTCCGCGTTGATGCGGCCGCTTTGCGCGCTCAGCACATTGAGATAGCTGACGGTGCCGGCGCGGTATTGATTCAGCGCGATGGTTTCCGCGCGCCGGGCGGCGTCCAGCGCGGCCTGTTGCGAGGCGGCTTCTTCGCCCAGCAGCCTTTGCGCGGCCAGATTGTCTTCCACGCCCTGGAAGGCGGACAGCACGGCCAGGCGGTAGCCGGCCACGCTGGCGTCGTAGGCGGCGATGGCTTGTTCTTTCTGGGCGCTGCGCAGGCCGGCGTCGAACAGGCTGAGCGCTAGCGCCGGGCCCAGCGACCAGACGCGGTTGGGCAGGCTGACCCAGTCGGCGAAGCTGGCGCCGCGGTAGCCGCCGCTGGCGGACAGGGTGAGGGTGGGGAAGAAGGCGGCCTGGGCCACGCCGATTTGGGCGTTGGCCTGCGCCACCGCGCGTTCCGCGGCGGCGATGTCCGGGCGGCGCTCCAGCAACTGCGAGGGCAGGCCGGCGGGGATGCTGGGCAAGCGCGGTTCGGCGCCGGCCGCCGGCAGGCTGAAGCTGGCCGGCGCTTGCCCCAGCGCGGCGGCGATGGCATGTTCCAGCTGGGCGCGGGTCAGTTGCTTGTCCGCCCGCTGCGCCTGGGCGCTTTGCCATTGGCTTTCGGCCTGGGCCACGTTGGCGTCGGAAACAATGCCGGCCTGATATTGATTGCGGGTCAACTTCAGCGTTTCCGCCAGCGCTTGTTCATTGGCCTGTAGTTGCCGCAGTTGCAGGTCGGCTACGCTGATTTGCAGATAGGCGGTGGCCAGCTGCGCCTGGGTGCTGAGGCGTATCGCCGCCAGTTGCGCGGCGCTGGCTTGGGCTTTGGCGGAACCGGCTTCTACCGAACGGCGCAGGCCGCCCCACAGGTCTAGTTCCCAGCTGGCGTTGGCGCTCAGATTGTAGCTGGTGGAAGTGGCTTGGCCGGGGGAACTGACTCCGCGGCTTTGGCCGGCGTTGAGGCCCAGGCTGGGGAATAGCCCGGCTTCGGCCTGTTTCAGGAGCGCCTGGGCCTGACGGTATTGCGCTTCGGCCTGGGCGATGCCGGGGCTTTGCCGGTTCAGGGTGTCCATCAGTTGGTCCAGCCGCGGGTCTTGGTAGATGCGCCACCAGTCGCCGCGGGGAAGGGCATCTTGCGGTTGGGCGCTTTTCCAGCGGCCATCCTCCGGGGGCCGCGAAAAACCTGCTGCGCCGTCCGATAGCTGCGTTGCTCCGTGCTCGCTTCCTCGCTGTACTGTTTGTACTATCTCGGTCGCTGCGCCCCAATGTCTAACGGGGGAGCCTTGCTCTCGATCGGCTCGCGACGGTTCTTCGGAGCCCCCTTCTTTATAGGCCGCCGGCACGTCCAGCTTGGGTTTGGCGTAGTCCGGGCCCAGCGCGCAGCCGGCCAACAGCAGCGCGCAGGCCAGCGTAAGGCTTAGTGTTTTCATGGGTTTCATTCCTCGGCTCCGCGGTTCAGCGCGGCGCGCGCGGGCCGCCAGCGGCGGCACCACAGCCGGAAGCGGTCCAGATACAGGTAAACGACGGGGGTGGTGTACAGGGTCAGCAGCTGGCTGAGCAGCAGGCCGCCGACGATGGAGATGCCCAGCGGGGTGCGCAGCTCGGCGCCGTCGCCGCGGCCCAGGGCAAGCGGGAGCGCGCCGAACAGCGCGGCCAGCGTGGTCATCATGATGGGGCGGAAGCGCAGCAGGCAGGCCTGGCGTATCGCCTGTTCCGGCGTTTGTCCCTCTTCGCGCTCGGCGCTGAGCGCGAAGTCTATCATCATGACGGCGTTCTTTTTGACGATGCCGATCAGCAGCAGCACGCCTATCAGCGCGATGACATTGAATTCGCCGCCGGTGGCGATGATGGCGAGCAAGGCGCCGACGCCGGCCGAGGGCAGGGTGGAGAGTATGGTGACCGGGTGCACCACGCTTTCGTAGAGCATGCCCAGCACGATGTAGACGGCGATCAGCGCGGCCAGGATCAGCAGCGGCTGGCTGTCCAGCGAGGCCTGGAAGGTTTTGGCGCTGCCCTGGAAGCTGCCGTGAATGCTGCTGGGCAGGCCGACGCCGGCCAGCGCCTGGTTGATGGCGTCGGTGGCGTCGGACAGCGCGGCGCCCGGCGGCAAGTTGAAGGAGACGGTGGCGGCGGCGAACTGGCTTTGGTGGTTGACCGACAGCGCGGTGTTGCCGGGCGCCCAGCGGGCGACGGCGGACAGCGGGGTGGGCTGGCCTCCCGGCGTTTGCAGGAAGATGCTGTCCAACCCGTCCGGCCCTTGCCAGTATTGCGGAGCCACTTCCATCACCACGCGGTATTGGTTGAGCGCGTTGTAGATGGTGGAGACCTGGCGCTGGCCGAAGGCGTCGTTGAGCGCGGCGTCAACCTGGGCTTGGGTCAGGCCCAGCCGCGCCATGGCGTCGCGGTCGAAGACCAGCGTGGTTTGCAGGCCTTTGACTTCCTGGTCGGTGTTGACGTCGGCCAACATGGGCAGCTTCATCAGCGCTTGCTGGACTTTGGGCGTCCATTCGCGCAATTGGGTCAGATCGTCGCCTTGCAGGGTGTATTGGTACTGGGCGTTGCTGGCGCGGCCGCCGATGCGGATGTCCTGCACCGCCTGCAGGAAGAGCTGGGCGCCGGGTTCGCGCGCCAGGGTTTTGCGCAGGCGGGCGATGACTTGGTCCGAGCTTTCCTTGCGTTGGCTCAGCGGCTTAAGGCTGACGAACATATTGGCGCTGTTGCGCTGGCCGCCGCCGGTGAAGCCGAGCACGGTGTCCACCGCCGGGTCACGGCTCACCACGGTGATGAAGCGCTGCAGCTTTTGCTGCATGGCCTGGAAGGAGATGTTCTGGTCCGCGCGTATCATGCCGTTGAGCCGCCCGGTGTCTTGTTGCGGGAAGAAGCCCTTGGGCACCGCCAGGTAGAGGTAGACGTTGAGGCCTATGGTGGCGGCCAGGATCAGCATCATCAGCGGGCCGTGGCGCAAGGCCCAATCCAGGCTGCGGCGGTAGCCGTCCAGCATGGCGTCGAAGACGCGCTCGCTCCATTGAAACAGCCGACCGGGCGGCCGTTCTTCGCGCGGTTTGAGCCAGCGCGCGCAGAGCATGGGCGTGGTGGTCAGCGAGACCAGCAGGGATACCAGGATGGCCACGGACAGGGTGACGGCGAATTCGCGGAACAGCCGGCCGATGACGCCGCCCATCAGCAGGATGGGGAGGAAGACGGCGATCAGCGAGACGCTCATGGATAGCACGGTGAAGCCGACTTCGCGCGCGCCGCGCAAGGCGGCCTGCATCGGTTTCATGCCGTCTTCGATGTGGCGGGCGATGTTTTCCAGCACCACGATGGTGTCGTCGACGACGAAGCCGGTGGCGATGGTCAGCGCCATCAGGCTGAGATTGTTGAGAGAGAAACCGGCCAGATACATCACGGCGAAGGCGCCCACCAGCGATACCGGCACGGTGATGGCGGGAATGGCGGTGGCGCGGCCGTTGCGCAGGAACAGGAAGACCACCAGGATCACCAGGGCCACCGAGATCAGCAGCGAACGCTCCACTTCCCGCAGCGACGCGCGGATGGTGGGACTGCGGTCCATCACCACTTGCATCTTGATGGCGGCGGGGATGGAGGCTTGCAGCTGCGGCAGCAGCGTCTTGACCCGGTCTATGGTTTCGATGATGTTGGCGCCGGGCTGGCGGAACAGCATCAGCATCACCGCCGGCTGCTGGCCCAGGAGGCCGGCGTTGCGCAGGTCCACTACGGAATCCTTGACCTCGGCCACGTCGGCGATGCGCACCGCGGCGCCGTCTTTGTAGCTGACGATCAACGGCAGGTAGTCGCTGGCCTTGGTGGCTTGGTCGTTGGCCTGCACCTGCCAGTGTCGTTCGTCGTTTTCCAGAAAGCCCTTGGGCCGGTTGGCGTTGGTGCCGGCGATGGCGGCGCGCACGGTTTCCATGCCGATGCCGTAATGATTGAGCTGGCGCGGGTTCAGTTCCACCCGTACCGCCGGCTGCGCGCCGCCGCCCACGTTGACGTCGCCTATGCCCTCCACCTGGGCCAGCTTCTGGCCGAGGATGGTGTCGGCTGCGTCGTACATTTGGCCGCGGCTCAGGCTGTCCGAGGTCAGCGCGATGATCATAATGGGCGCGTCGGCGGGGTTGACCTTGCGGTAGGTGGGGTTGGACGGCATGCCGGTGGGCAGCAGGGAGCGCGCGGCGTTGATGGCGGCCTGCACGTCGCGCGCGGCGCCGTCGATGTCGCGGTCCAGCTCAAACTGCAAGGTGACGCGGGTGGACCCCAGCGAGCTGGACGAGGTCATTTCCGTGACGCCGGCGATGCGGCCCAGCGCTCGTTCCAGTGGAGTGGCCACGGTGGCGGCCATGGTTTCCGGGCTGGCGCCGGGCAGGCGCGCGCTGACGGAGATGGTGGGGAAATCCACTTGCGGCAGCGGCGACACCGGCAGCAGCTTGAAGGCCAGCAAGCCGGCCAGCAGGATGGCCAGGGTCAGCAGGGTGGTGGCCACCGGGCGGCGGATGAAGGGGGCGGAGGGGATCATGCCTCGCCCTCGGCGCTCAGTGCCGGCTTGATCTTGCGGCGGAGGCGGCGCGCCAGCCTGTCAAAGGCCAGGTAGATCACCGGGGTGGTGAACAGGGTGAGCACTTGGCTGAGCAGCAGGCCGCCCACCATGGCCACGCCCAGCGGCTGGCGCAGCTCTGAGCCCATGCCGCCGCCCAGCATCAGCGGCAACGCGCCCAGCAGCGCGGCCATGGTGGTCATCAGGATGGGGCGGAAGCGCAGCAGGCAGGCCTGGTAGATGGCGTCGCGCGGGCTCATGCCGTGT
The DNA here is from genome assembly GCF_009936155.1 of Chromobacterium haemolyticum. Taxonomy (NCBI): domain Bacteria; kingdom Pseudomonadati; phylum Pseudomonadota; class Betaproteobacteria; order Neisseriales; family Chromobacteriaceae; genus Chromobacterium; species Chromobacterium haemolyticum. The sequence continues at coordinate 2,009,537 of NZ_AP019312.1, forward strand.
TCGCGTTCGGCTTCCAGCGCGAAATCTATCATCATGATGGCGTTTTTCTTGACGATGCCGATCAACAGAATGATGCCGATGATGGCGATCACCGACAGATCGTTGCCGGACAAGAGCAGAGCCAGCAACGCGCCGATGCCGGCCGAGGGCAGGGTGGAGAGAATCGTGATGGGATGAATATAGCTTTCGTACAGCACGCCCAGCACGATGTACATGGTGACGATGGCGGCCAGGATCAGCCACAGAGTGTTGGACAGCGAGGCCTGGAAGGCCAGTGCCGCGCCCTGGAACTTGGTGTCTATGCTGGCCGGCAGGCCCAGCTCGGCCTCGGCCTGGCGGATGGCGTCCACCGCCGCGCCCAGCGAGGCCCCGGGGGCCAGGTTGAAGGACACGGTGGCGGTGAGGAATTGCCCCAGGTGGTTGATGGCGAGCGCGGCGGGGCGCTCCTCTATGCTGGCCACCGCGTCCAGCGGCACCGGGCCGCCGTTGGCGGTGGGCACGTACAGGCTTTTCAGGGACAGCGGGTCTTGCTGGTGCTGAGGGTCCACTTCCAGCACCACGCGGTATTGGTTGGTCTGGGTGAAAATGGTGGAGATCAGCCGCTGGCCGAAGGCGTCGTAGAGCGCGTTGTCGATGGCGGCGGTGCTGACGCCCAGCCGCGCGGCGGTGTCGCGGTTGATGTTGACGAAGGCTTGCAGGCCCTTGTCTTGCAAGTCGCTGGCCACGTCGGCCAGCTGCGGCAGCCGGCGCAGCTTTTCCACCAGTTTGGGCGTCCAGGCGGACAGGTCCTCGGCGCTGGTGGCTTGCAGCGTGAACTGGTACTGGGTGCGGCTGACGCGGGAATCTATGGTCAGGTCCTGCACCGGCTGCAGATAGAGCGCCATGCCCGGCACCGTGTCGGCCTGGTGCTGCAGCCTGCTCAGCACGGTGCGGATATCGTCGCGCTGTTCCTTGGGTTTGAGGTTGATCAGCAGCCGGCCGTTGTTGAGCGCGGCGTTATTGCCGTCCACGCCGATGAAGGAGGACAGGCTGTCCACCGCCGGGTCCTTGAGCAGCTGCTGCGCCAGCGCTTCCTGCTTGCGCGCCATGGCGCTGAAGGAGATGGACTGCGAGGCCTCGCTGACGCCCTGGATGGCGCCGGTGTCTTGCAGTGGAAAGAAGCCTTTGGGCATGGCCAGATAGAGCGCGGCGGTCAGCGCCACGGTGGCCAGCGCCACCAGCAGGGTGAGCGTCTGCCGCTCCAGCACCCAGGTCAGCATGCGGCCGTAGCGGGCGATCACCCGGTCGAAAAAGCGGCCGCTGGCGTGGTAGAAGCGGCCTTGCTTGTCTTCCGGCACGTGTTTGAGCAGGCGCGCGCACATCATCGGCGTCAGCGTCAGCGAGATGAAAGCCGAGATCAGGATGGACACCGCCAGGGTGACGGCGAATTCGCGGAACAGCCGGCCCACCACGTCGCCCATGAACAGGAGCGGAATCAGCACGGCGATCAGCGAGATGGTCAGCGAGATGATGGTGAAGCCTATCTGCTTGGAGCCCTTTAGCGCCGCGGCCATCGGCGTTTCGCCGTCTTCGATGTAACGCGCGATGTTTTCTATCATCACGATGGCGTCGTCCACGACGAAGCCGGTGGCGATGGTCAGCGCCATCAAGGTGAGGTTGTTGATGGAGAAACCGGCCAGGTACATCACGCCGAAGGTGCCCACCAGGGACAGCGGCACCGCCACCGCGGGGATGACAGTGGCCGGCACATTGCGCAAAAACAGGAAGATCACCATCACCACCAGGGCGATGGCCAGCATCAGTTCGAATTCCACGTCCGCCACCGAGGCGCGTATGGTCACGGTTCGGTCGCTCAGCACCTTGACGTCCACCGCGCCGGGCAGGGTGTCGCTTAGCTGCGGCAGCAGGCTCTTGATGCGGTCAGCCACCTGGATGACGTTGGCGCCGGGCTGGCGCTGCACATTGAGAATGATGGCGGGGGTGGCGCCGGCCCAGGCGGCCAAACGGGTGTTTTCCGCAGAATCCACCACTTGGGCCACGTCGGACAGGCGGGTGGGCGCGCCGTTGCGGTAGGCGATGACGACGCCGCGGTATTCATCGGCGGATTTGAGCTGGTCGTTGCCGTCTATGGTGGAGGCTTGGTGCGGGCCGTCGAAGCTGCCCTTGGCCTGGTTGACGTTGGCGCTGGCGATGGCCGTGCGCACGTCTTCCAGCGTCAGGCCCAGCGAGGCCAGCTGGCGCGGATTGGTCTGGATACGCACCGCCGGGCGCTGGCCGCCGCTGATGCTGACCAGGCCCACGCCGGGCACTTGCGACAGCTTCTGCGCCAGCCGGGTGTCGACCAGGTCTTCCAGCTTGGTCAGTTGCAGCGTGGGCGAGGTGACGGCAATGGTCATGATCGGGGTGTCAGCCGGGTTGACCTTGCTGTACACCGGCGGATTGGGCAGGTCGGATGGCAGCAGGTTGCCGGCGGCGTTGATGGCCGCCTGCACTTCCTGCTCGGCCACGTCCAGGCTCAATTCCAGGCTGAATTGCAGGGTAATCACCGAGGCACCGCCGGAGCTGGTGGACGACATCTGCGACAGGCCGGGCATCTGGCCGAACTGGCGCTCCAAGGGCGCGGTGATGGAGGAGGTGATTACCTCCGGGCTGGCGCCCGGGTATTGGGTGACCACCTGGATGGTGGGGTAGTCCACCTCCGGCAGGGCGGACACCGCCAGCATGCGCCAGGCGGCGAGGCCGGTAAGCAGAATGGCCACCATCAGCAAGGTGGTGGCCACCGGCCGCAAAATGAACAGGCGCGAGGGATTCATGCCGTTTCTCCGCGCTTATTGCGCCGCCGAGGCGCGGCGTTTGCCGGCCGCGCCGCTGCCGTCGCGTTTGTGGCGTCCGTTTTTGCCAGCGGCCTGGGCGGCCTGGAGGTTTTGCGCGGCGCGGTCCACCACCGTGACCTTGGCGCCGTCGCGCAGTTTGTCCAGGCCGTCCACCACCACGCGCTGGCCGGGCTTCAGGCCTTGTTCGATGACGACGATGTCGCCGACGCGCGCGCCGGCGCTCACCTGGTTCAGGCTCACGCTGCTATCCGCGTTGACGGTATAAACGTAGCTGCCCGCCTTGCCCAGCTGCACTGCGGCGGCGGGCACGGTGACGGCGTTTTCCTGTTCGCCCAGGCTCAGGCGCACATTGACGAATTGATTGGGGAACAGGGCCTCGTCGGCGTTGGCGAAGCGGGCCTTGAGGTTGACGGTGCCGGTGCTGGTGTTGAGCTGGTTGTCTATGGCCAGCAATTTGCCGTCGGCCAGCTTGTTGCGGTTGTCGCGGTCCCAGGCTTCCACCGCGAGGCCGGCTTGGGCGCGGCTGGCCCGCAATACCGGCCCCAGGCTGACTTCCGGCACGGAGAACAGCACATTGATGGGCTGAGTTTGGGTAATCACCACCAAGCCGTTGGCGTCGCTGGCGTGGACGATGTTGCCCGGGTCCACCTGGCGCAGGCCGGCGCGGCCGGACACCGGCGCGGCGACGCGGCTGTAGCTGAGCTGCAGCCGGGCGTTGTCCACCGCGCCCTGGTCCAGCTTGACCGTGCCCTGGTACTGGCGCACCAGCGCCGCCTGGGTGTCCACTTGCTGTTTGGCGATGGAGTTCTGTTCCAGCAGTTGACGGTAGCGGTTCAGATCCAACTGGGCGTTTTGCAGCAGCGCCTGGTCGCGCAGCAACTGGCCTTCGGCCTGGGCCAGCGCGGCCTGGAATGGCCTCGGGTCCAATTCCGCCAGCAACTGGCCTTGTTTGACCGGCTGGCCTTCTTCGAAATGCAATTTGTCCAGCTGGCCGTCCACGCGGCTGCGCACGGTGACGGTGTAAGTGGAATTGACGGTGCCCAGCGCGCTGATCTGCAAGGGGACGTTCTGCCGCTGCGCGGCGGCCATGCCCACGGCCGCCGGCGGCGCGGCGCGGCGTTGGCCCGCGGGGTCCGCGGCCGTGTGTTGCCGCCACCACCAGCCGCCCAACGCGAGCGCGACGATAAGGCCCCAGCACAGCGGAGAGCGGTAAAACGGGCGGCGAGGCGCGGCGGATTGGATCACGGCGGGGCTCCAGGAGTGCGGCGTTGGAGCGGCGAGGGCCGCTCCGGATCGTTCAAAGGCGACCGCCGGCATGGATGGGCGGTGAGGGGCGCCGCAGCAGGCCGAGGGTCGATGCTTACGGCATTATGCGCTCCTTGTTTGAACCGGGCTTTGCTTGCGTCGGCGATTGTATGTCGAATTGTTGCAAGACTTGTCGAAATGTAAGGTGCGGGCGGGTGGCGGCGAAATGCCAGGCCAGTTGCTGCGCGCGCTGGCGATAGGAGGGCTTGGACAGCATGCGCCGCAACAGAGGCGGCAGCCGGCCGGTTTCGATGTGGTGGCGGCGCAGCATGACGCCGGCGCCGTAGGCTTCGATATGCCGCATTGCCAGCAGCTGGTCCATATTGGACGGGATGCCGATCACCGGGCGGCCTTGCTGCAGCGCCTGGTAACTGGTGGGGCTGCCGCCATTGCAAATCACCAGGTCCGCGCGGGCGGCGGCGGCCTCGCCGGGCAGGAAGTCGGCGCTGAACAGGCCGGAGCGCTGCGGCAGCCGCTGGCGGCGGCCGGTGCTGGCGATGACTTGCAGCCCTTCGCCCAGCAGTTGATCTATCAGGGTGGGCAGCAGGGCCAGATTGCCGGAGGAACCCAGCGACAGGTAGACGGTGGGGCGGTCTTGCAGTTGCGGCCACCAGTCCGGCAGCGGGCCGCCCGGCGACCAGGTGACCGGGCCCAGATAGTGGTGGTGAGTGGGCAACGGGCCCAGCGGCACCAGCTCCGGCGAATCGTAGTACAGCACTTGATCGCCGTGGCTCCAGGCTTCGAAGCAATTGGCGAACGGTGCCAGGCCGTAATGGGCGCGGGCGCGGTTGAGCGAGCGCGCCAGCAGGCGGGTGGCCAGCGGGGTGATCCAGCGCATCAGCGGCGCCATCACGGGCAGGCGGTGCAGATTGATCTTGGCCAGTTCCGGCACCGGCAGCGGCTCCGGCCGGCGGTGGGGGCTCCAGTAAGCGTTGATCAGGTTGATCAGCGGTTTGCCGGAGAGCGCGGCGCTGATGCCCAGCGAGTGGCGGAAGTCCCCGACGATGATGTCCGGGTCCAGGCGTTCGATCAGACGCAATTCTTCTTCGGCGTAGGCGATGATTTCCTCGCGGCGGTACAAGGCCTTGCCGTTGTCCACGGCGTGAAGAAAATCTTCGCAGCTCTTGGTGAGCAGCGGATGGTAATGGATGTCCTGGCGTTGGTAGAGGTAATCGAAGCGCGGCGCGGCGGCCAGATGGATATCGTAGTCCGAGGCGGGCAGCGCGGCGGCCAGGGTATAGGGGCGGGCGACATGGGCCAGGGTGACGGCCTCGCCGACGAAGAGGATTTTCTGCTTGCGTGGGTTCATGGCGGTTCTTGGGAGATGGGAGAGGGAGGCAAGGCCGTCCGGCGGGGCCGGACGGCGCGGGGCGGGCCTTAGAACGTGTTTACGATCTCGCCCTTGCTCGCGAGTCTTTGAACCGGTTCTTGGCCTTTGTGGACCTGGACACGCCACAGCTCGCGTCCGCGCGAGGCGCGTGTCATCGCGCGGCGGCCGTGCAGGCTGTTGTAGTTGTCGATCAGCACTAGATCGCCGTCGTGCCAGTCGTGCTCAATCAGGTTTTCCGGCGCGTAAGCCCGTTCCAGCAATTCTTGGACCAGGTTGGGGTAGTCGTCGGCGCGTTCTTCCACGTCGACAAAGAACTTTTGCAGTTCGGAGTTGCTGTTCTCCTGGAAACGCAGCACCGCTTCGCCGGTGTCCGGGTGGGTTTCCACCAGCGGATAGACGCGGGCGTCGCCGCCGAAATAGGTGAACTTGGTGTGGTAGCGGATTTGCAGCCGCTCCCATTCGGCCAGCGTGGCCGTCGGCACTTGGCGCAGGATGTTGCGCGCGTCCACCAGCGTGGTCTGGCCTTCGCCGTGTTGCGGCGCTGTCTTGCAATACAGCGCGAACAGGCTGGCGCTGAAGCGCGGGTTCTTGCGCACGAACTCATTGTCGGCCGGCAGCATGCTCAAATCCCAGTGCAGCGGCAGTTCCTCGAAGGAGTGGACGAAGCCGTCGGCGTCTTCCTCCGGCTTGACCTTGTGCACCGCGCCGAACTGCCAGATGTAAGGGGTGCCGAACTGGGCGCTGAAGTCGATCAGATTGTCCTCGTCCTCCACGGCGAAGCCGCGCAGTGCGACGAAGCCGAAGATCTGAGCCAAGCGGGTCAAGGCCGGGCGCGGCAGCGACAGGCAGTTGGCGCCGGGGCGGCGGTTTTCGATCAGCAGGCCGAAGCGGCCGGCCAGCATGACCGATAGTTCGCAACCCTCCCACTCAGCGCCGGCTTGTTCCAGATAGAGCCAGGGCTGGCCGTCGAAGCTCACCGCCTTGGCGCGGCGCGCGTCCAGCGCCTGGCGTTTGGAGACGAGCTCGCCGCGGCCGGCCAGGTTCAGCAGGTAGACGCGGTGCCAGGGCAAGGCCGCCTCGGCCTGGGCCGGAGACAGGCGGATGGGGAATTTGCCGCCGGGCGAGCCGGATGGGTGGATGGTCAGCCGGATGGCTTCCGGGAAGTGCTCGGCCAGCATCGCGTCCAGCGCGATGCCGCGCCAAGCCAGGCGCAGCGCTCGTTGCGGCCAGTCTTCGGCCTCGGCGATGCCGCGCGCCGCATTGTCTTCGCGCAGCAGGCCCAGCCATTGCGGCTGGCGTCCGGCCTGGTTTTCCGGCAGCGGCTGGGAGAAGTCCGCGGCCGCGGCGGGCAGGTAGCGGCGCAGCACGCTTTCCGCGCGGTCGCGTTGGCGGTCGAAGCCGGGCTGGACGCTGGCGTAGTCATGCCAGCGCAGCACCGGGCTGGCGTAGAGAGCGCGCAGCCGGCGGTGATAGTCGTTGGCCGTGTCGCGCGGGATGTCCAGCAGGTCGTGGAAGCTCAGGCCGTCGCTGAACAGTTCCAGCGCGCAACCAGCCGGGTAGACGCGGCCGACGGCGCGGCACAGTTGGTCCAGCCGTTCCAGCGCCGCGTATTCGGCGTAGTCGGGGCGGTCGGACGCGGTTTTGTCGCGGGTGTTGGGGGATTTCAGCGGAAAGCCCGGCAGCAGCAGTTGCAGCGGCTGTTGCCGGCGCACGAAGCGCTCCACTTGGGCGCTCAGCGTCTGGCGGTAGGACTCAAGCTGCGGGTGGTCCGCATCGCCCTGGAAGGTGTCGAGCAAAATGGAGACGATGGAAGCGACAAGGGGTTCGTTTTGCATGGCGATACTCGAAATGAACAATAAGGGGAGGGGCTTCAGGCGGCGGTGGCGATGAAGTGGCTTGGCCGGCCGTCGACAAAGACCAAGGCGGACTGGTTTTCGTCGATGTCGCTGCGCTTTTTCAACATCACGCCGTGCTCGTGCTTGATCGCGGCCGCGTGCCAGGGCGTCAGCCAGGCATCGACGCTGTCCACCAGCCGCACGCCGATCTTGGACGACACGCGAAATTGCGGATGGATGGACAGGCGCAAGCTGTCCGGAAACGCGCGTTCCAGCAGCCGGCTCCAGGCGTTGCTGCGCTGAATCACTCGATAGGCGTTGGCGCGCGCCATTTTCTGCAAGCTGGTCTTGCTGTGGCCGGCAAAGCGCTCCATGCCTTGCGCGTCCTCGAACAGGAAGCGGGTAATGCCCTGGTACATCGCGCGCATCGCAGGTTCGTCCTGGCATTGGCGTTTGATCTGTTCGATGGAGTCGCTGTAAAGAATCAGCAATTCTTCGCGCTGCGAATCCAGGTCGCCGATATAGCTGAAGTGATCTTTCAAGTCGTAAAAGCGAAAGCTGTCTCCATGGCGCTGCCGCGCATAGCGAATCAAGTCGTCCATATAGGCGGCGACTTCCGCGTCCGGGATATACACCACGTCGGAAAAACAATATCCGTCCGAACAAATGGCGACTTGAGCGCCCGGCGGGTAGATGCTCTGAATGTCTCTGCAAAGCTGATGCAGATTATCCATCGCGTGGCGCTCGGCCAAATCGGGCATCGCGCCCAGGGTTTTATTGCGATTGGGCGATTTGCCGGGGAAGGCCGGCAGAATCATTTGCAGCGGCTGGCGGCGGGTTACGGCGGCTTGAATTTTGGGAAGGTGAGGGGCCATTTCCGCGTCCAGATCTTCCGTTGCGGTTAGATCCTCCGGGTGAATGCGGCGCAGTTTGAAAACCAGCCCCAGTATTTGCCGGGCCAGATCCGCCGCGGAAACTCCAAATGGGTGAAAAACAGGGTCGACAATGGCGTTCATGGTTTATCTCAATTGGTTGTGGAATCAAAAGCGATGGCATTGCCACTTGCCCGCGTTCATGCGCGAGCGTTTTGCTTATCGTTATGTGGTAACCAAAATAATGGAAAGGACACGATTTGCTTTTAGTAAGCGCGGCCATTTTATGGCAGATGTTGAGAGCGGGCGAAAAAATTAGCCGCTATAGAGTTATGAGTAATCGTTATATTGATATGCGGAAGGGGTTGAACGAATAAGGTACGATTGGTTTTTTATTTAATTGGGGTGGTTTTTGTTCAGTGTGGAAGTGTGAAAATTGTAAATACGGTTGTGACGATTTGTGATGCCTAATTTGTTTTAATTTGGATTAAATTTAAAATTTTCTTTGTATGACAAGGTTTTATTTGTCATTTTTGCAAATGAGATTCATTCATGTTTGTAAACGGGGCAAGACGACGGTCGACTGTGAGTTTTCCCATGAAACCACGGTGCGACGGCTCGGTCGCGCCGCGCTTCAAGCCGCGTGCTGGAGCGGGCGGGACGGGTGAAAACTGTATGATTCATGCGACAGATCCGTCGCGCGGCGCTCGCGGGACCTTGTCACAGGCTCTTGGTCGCAGTCCAACCGGGTGCGATATTCCTTTGCGAACATGACATTTTCGTTTTTTAAGCTCCAAAGCCATGTTTGACTAGTCAACAGTCGTGGTTGCTGTCATTCTTTTGGGTTTCGATTACGACTGCCTGTCGTTGCGACAACAGGCCGCCGGCTGGCCGCAGCGAGCCGAAAGCAATGTCGCCGAGCAGGCGCACTTGAGACAAAGAGATGGAAAAAAAACAAGAGAGCCAAGAGCTTAGGCGCACCTTGCAGGCGCGCCACCTGTCGATGATCGCCATCGGCGGCTCCATTGGCACCGGCCTGTTCCTGGCTTCCGGCGCCACCGTGGCGTCGGCCGGCGCCGGCGGCGCCTTGATCGCCTACGCGCTGATCGGCCTGATGGTCTACTTCCTGATGACCAGCTTGGGCGAAATGGCCGCCTTCATGCCGGAGTCCGGCTCCTTCCAGGTTTATGGTTCGCGCTTCGTCGATCCGGCCTTTGGTTTCGCCCAGGGTTGGAACTACTGGTACAACTGGGCCATCACCGTGGCGGTGGAGTTGGCCGCGGCCGCCATCATCATGCATTACTGGTATCCGGCAGTGCCCGGCATCGTCTGGAGCGCCGGCTTCCTGTTGATCATCTTCGTGCTCAACTATTTCTCGGTGAAGGGCTTTGGTGAGGCCGAGTTCTGGTGCTCGATGCTCAAGGTGGCCACCATCGTCGCCTTCATCATCATTGGCTTTTTGATGATCTTCGGCATCATGACCGACCCCAACCCGCAGCGCATCGCGCCGGGTTTGTCGGTGATGCAGCAGGGACAAGGCCCGTTTGTGGGCGGCCTGGCCGCTTTCGTGGGCGTGGCCATGATCGTGGGTTTTTCCTTCCAGGGCACGGAGTTGATCGGCGTGGCCGCCGGAGAATCCGCCAATCCGGGCAAGACCATCCCGCGCGCGGTGCGGCAGATTTTCTGGCGCATCCTGATGTTCTACATGCTGTCCATCCTGATCATCGGCCTGATCCTGCCGTACAACGATCCGCTGCTGCTGAAGAACGATATGAAGGACGTGGGCGCCAGCCCGTTCACTCTGGTGTTCAATCGCGCCGGCTTCGCCATGGCGGCCAGCCTGATGAACGCGGTGATCCTGTCCGCCATCCTGTCCGCCGGCAACTCCGGCATGTACGCGTCCACCCGCATGCTCTACACCATGGCGCGCAACAAGATGGCGCCCAAGCGCTTCGCCGAGCTGTCCAGCAACGGCGTGCCGCGCAACGCCTTGTACGCCACCAGCGTGATCGCCGCGCTGTGCTTTTTGACCTCCTTGTTTGAAACCAACGCGGTCTATCTGTGGCTGCTGAACTCCTCCGGCATGACCGGCTTCATCGCCTGGTTGGGCGTGGCCATCAGCCACTACCGCTTCCGCCGCGCCTATGTGAAGCAGGGCCATGATCTGGCCGACCTGCCTTACCAGGCCAAGTGGTTCCCGCTGGGGCCGCTGTTCGCCTTCGCGCTGTGCCTGCTGATCATGCTGGGCCAGAACTACGAGGCCTTCATCGGCGGCCACATCGACTGGAGCGCGGTGATCGCCACCTATCTGGGCATCCCGCTGTTCCTGGCGCTGTGGCTGGGCTACAAGTACAAGCACAAAACCCGGATGGTGGCGCTGGAAGAGATTGATTTCAGCGAGGCGCTGATCAAGGCTCGTTCCTTGCGCCAAGAGAACGAGAACGGCAAACTGGCCGCCGCCACGCGCTGACCCTCTGTGAATTCTGCCGGCCTTGGGGCGGCAGTGAGTCAAACAGCCCGGCATTGCCGGGCTGTTTGACGTAAGAGACTGATTGCTATGGATTTGGCGCCGGCGAGGGGCGCGCTCTCGATGCGCCGAAACCGGGGAGGGGCGCCGGAGTCCGAGCGAGAGCCGGTTGCAATATTGATGAATTGTGTAATATGGCGGCTGGCGCCGCGCCCGCGGCCGTTCTCGATCTGAATTCGATGGTTTCGGAGTCATCCCACCATGCAGTTGCTGACAATATTCATAACAAAGTTTCTGTTTGTGATGGCGGCCTTGCTGCCGATCATGAATCCTCCGGGGCTGGTGCCCATTTTCATCTCGATGACGGCGCGCAATACGCCGCAGCAGCGACGTTACCTGGCGCGCCGCATCGCCATGTATTGCGCCTTGCTGCTGTTGGGCAGCATGTTCACCGGCGGTTATGTGCTGTCTTTCTTCGGCGTGTCCTTGCCGGTGGTGCAGTTGTCCGGCGGCCTGCTGATTACTTTCGCAGCCTGGCGCATGCTCAACGACGCGCCGCCGGAGAGCAATCCCACTTCCACCGATCAGCCCATTCAGGCGGAAAACCACGACGCGCTGAAGCAACGCGCCTTCTATCCGTTGACCTTTCCGCTGACGGTGGGGCCGGGCTCCATCTCGGTGGCCATCACCATGGGCGCTTCGCTGACCGATACCGGCAAGGGCATCGTCAAATACGCGATCTCGCCGCTGGCCGGCGGCTGCGCGGTGCTGGTGTGCAGCGTGCTGGTCTATCTGTGCTACCGCCACGCCGATAAATTACTGCGTTATCTGGGCCAGACCGGCTCGGTGGTGTTTCTGCGGCTGTCCGCCTTCATCCTGCTGTGCCTGGGGGTGCAGATCATGTGGGACGGCTTCGGCGCCCTGGTCGCCCTGTTGGTGCAGGATGTGTTGCCGCACAAGTGAGCGGGATGATTGGACATCTTTTGATGTGAGGCAAATACCGTATCGGCCAAAATAAGCATACTGCGCTTATGACAAATGTCTTAAGAACAGGAGTTTGCCATGGCGACCAGCGCTTTCTTCATTCCCTGCGTCAACCTGATGGGCGCGGGCTGTTTGCAACAAGCCGTTGAGACCATGCGCGGTTACGGCTACCGCAAAGTATTGATGGTGACGGATACCGGCCTGGTGAAAACCGGCTTGGCCGGCCGCGTCACGGAATTGCTGGGCGGCGTCGGCATCGCCACCGTGCTGTTCGACGGCGTGCACCCCAATCCCACCACCGCCAATGTCGGCGCCGGCCTCGCGCTGTTGCGCGAGCATGGCTGCGACGCCGTGGTGTCGCTGGGCGGCGGCTCGCCGCACGACTGCGCCAAGGGCATAGCCCTGGTAGCGGCCAACGGCGGCAAGATCCAGGATTACGAGGGTGTGGACAAGTCCGCCAAGCCGCAACTGCCGCTGGTGGCGATCAACACCACGGCCGGCACCGCCTCGGAAATGACCCGCTTCTGCATCATTACCGACGAATCCCGCCACATCAAAATGGCCATCGTGGACAAGCACACCACGCCGGTGCTGTCGGTCAACGATCCGGAAACCATGGCCGGCATGCCGGCGTCGCTGACCGCGGCCACCGGCATGGACGCGCTGACCCACGCGGTGGAGGCTTACGTTTCCACCATCGCCACGCCCATCACGGACGCTTGCGCCTTGAAGGCGGTAACGCTGATTGCCGGCCACTTGCGCCGCGCGGTGCGCCACGGCCTGGACATGGAAGCGCGGGAGCAAATGGCTTACGCGCAGTTCCTGGCCGGCATGGCCTTCAACAACGCCTCTCTGGGCTATGTGCACGCGATGGCGCACCAGTTGGGCGGCTTCTACGATCTGCCGCACGGAGTGTGCAACGCGGTGCTGCTGCCGCATGTGCAGGCTTTTAACGCCAAGGCGGCCGGCCAGCGTCTGGCCGACGTCGGGGCGGCGCTGGGCGTGGCCGCCAACGCGGAAGCGGCGATCGCCGCCATACGCCAATTGGCGGCTGACGTAGGCATTCCGGCAGGATTGACGCAGTTGGGGGTCAAGGAAGAGGATATTCCGGAGCTGGCCGCCAACGCCTTGAAGGACGCTTGCGGCCTCACCAATCCGATCCAGGCCAGCCATGAAGAAATCTGCGCGATTTTCAAGGCCGCGCTGTAGAAGTGGATGGCCGCGGTGTAACAACCGCGGCCAAACGGGCGGCCCAGCCGCCTTTTTTTGACCATTAAATATCGTAATGCGATATTTCTGACGACGCCGCACCGCCTCCGCCGCCAGATGAAATAAGGAGTGACGCAATGGACGCAAAAATCCGCCTGTTGCCGGTGAGCGAATACCGGCAGGGCCTTGAGAACGCTTTTCTGATTGAGGAAACCTGGCCCAAGGGTCTGCCTCGGCAGGCGTTGGATGCCGCCCACTGGCTGAAAAGCGTGGCGCCGGCGCCCGGCCTGCTTAACTGGCTGCGTCAGGACGAACGCCATTGGCCCACATTCTGTGAAGTGTATTGGGCTGATTTGGCAGCGAATCCGCAGCGCTGGTGGCCGCTTTGGAAGGCCAGCCGCGGCGGCGGCCTGGTGCTGTTGCACGCAGGCGGCGGCGAGCGGCAGCCGGCGCAGGCCTTGGCGCAGTTCCTGGGCGATAAGCTGGACGAGATAGAACGCATCGAGGCGGGGGAGTTGGCTTCGCCGGTGTGCTACCGCGCTTTGCTGGACGGTTGAGCCGAACGAGGTGACCCGCGTGTCCGACCCCCCGAATTTTTCCAAGCAGGATTTCGAACGTCTGGCGGATTTCCGCTACCGCTTGCGCCGTTTCCAGCGTTTTAGCGAAGAGGCGGCCCAGCGCCATGGCATCACCATGCTGCAATACCTGCTGTTGTTGCAGATCAAGGGCTTTCCAGGACGGGACTGGGCCACCGTGGCCGAGCTGGCCGAGCGGCTGCAGTCGCACCATCACAGCGTGGTGGGCCTGATCAGCCGCTGCGAGCAGCAACAATTGGTGGCGCGCAGCCCGGGGCGGGACGACCGCCGCTGCGTGGAAGTGCGGCTGACGCCCAAGGGCGAGGCGCTGGCGGAACGCCTGGCGCGCGAGCACCGCGAGGAGTTGCAGGCCCTGCGGCGGCTGGGCGACGTGCTGTCCCTGGACCACCTGCTGCAAGCTCAGGATTGACGCCGGCGCGGTAGATTTTGCCATGGCGCTCTGGCATGATTTTGACATTGCTTTGGCGTGCGGAGACATCCCGTGAACATATTGTTGGTTGAGGACGACCTGGCATTGGGCGAGGCGCTGGGGCAGGCCTTGCGCCAGGCCGGTTTTCGCACCGTCTGGGTGCGGAGGCTGAAAGAAGCGCGCACTTTTCTGGCCGATGAGCCGCAGGACGCCTTGCTGCTGGATCTGGGGCTGCCGGACGGCGAGGGCCTGCATTTGCTGCAGGAGTTGCGCGGCAACGGATCGACGCTGCCGGTGATCATCCTGACCGCGCGCGACGCGCTGGAGAGCCGGCTGACCGGCCTGCACAACGGCGCCGACGACTATCTGGTCAAGCCTTTCGCCATTCCGGAACTGCTGGCCCGGCTGCAGGCGGTGACCCGGCGCAGCAGCGGCTTCGTGTCGGCCAATTGGCAGATCGGCGATTTATGCATCAACGCCGACACCCGCGAGCTGTCGATGAACGGCGCGGCGGTAGCCTTGTCGCCGTCGGAATTCGCGCTGATGTTCGAACTGGTGCGCAAGGCCGGCAAGGTGGTTAGCCGCGAGCACCTGGTGGAGCATCTGTGCTGCGAGTCCGACAACGCGCTGGAGGTGCATGTCCACAATTTGCGGCGCAAGCTGGGTTCGGACTGGATCCGCACCATTCGCGGCGTCGGCTATCTGTTGCCCAAGCCGGCATGATCATTCCCTCGCTGGCGCGGCGTTCGCTCTACCGGCGGCTCTTATGGACCAGCCTGAGCTCCCTGCTGGCGGTATGGCTGGTCCTGTTCGCCTGGTTTTACTGGGAAGTGACCCGTGTGGGGTCCGGCTACCTGGACGGGGATCTGCGCGGACTGGCGCGCACGCTGGCTACCGTCTACAGCGCCGACGTCAAGCCCGGGGAGCGCGTGCGCATCGTCGATCAACTGATAGGCCAGTTTGGCCATGGCTATAGCGAAAAGCCGCCGCTGCGCAGCGAGCTGGCCTACCGCATCGTCGACAAGCGCCAGCATTTGCTGGCGGTGTCCAATACCTGGCCGGAACTGGCGCAGCCTGTCAGCGCCGACGCGCCGGCCAACCAGGGACGCTGGCGCATCCTGGTGGTCGACGCCGCCGATGCGCCGGTGCAGGTGCAGCTGGCGGTGGCGCGCAGCTTCGTGCAGCGGGTGCAGGCCGAGATCTTGGTCTTCTTTCTGATGCCGCTGATCGCTGCTGTGCCCATCATCATGTTGCTGCTGCGCGTCGGCTACGGCCGCGCCTTGCAGCCCTTGGCGACGCTGGCCACCACCATTACCTCGCGCGATGTGCAATCGACGGCGCCGCTGGCCTGCGCCGATCCCGAATACCAGGAACTGCGGCCGGTGTTCAATTCCGTCAACGAGCTGTTGTCGCGGCTGGCCACCTTTCGCGAAGGAGAGCAGCGCTTCTTCGCCGACGCCGCGCACGAACTGCGCACGCCGCTGGCGGCGATTGGCGCGCAAGTGCATTTGCTGGCGCGGGCGGAGTCCGAGCAGGAGAGGGCGGCGCTGGCGGCCTTGCTGGACGCCAGCATAGGCCGCAGCGGCGAACTGGTGGGCAAGCTGCTGACGCTGTCGCGGCTGGACGCGGAGTCGGCGCGGGTGCGGCCGGTGTCCTTCGACCTGGGGGCGTTAGCGCGCGCGGCCTTGGCGCGGCATGTGCCGCGGGCGATGGAGCGCAACATCACCTTGGCTTACGACGGCGCGCAGACGGCGGCTTGCTGCGGCGACGCCAGCGCGATGGACAGCTTGCTGGATAATTTGCTGGACAACGCCATCCGTTACTGCCCGGACGGCGCGTCCATCAATGTGGAAGTCAGCGAGGGGTTCTCCAATCTGCGGCTGGCGGTGCTGGACGACGGTCCGGGCATCGAGCCGCAGTGGCGCGAGCAGGTGTTGAAGCGTTTTGTGCGCCTGCCCGACAACACCGTCACCGGCAGCGGCCTGGGGCTGGCCATTGTCAAGCGGGTGGTGGAGCTGCACGGCGGCAGCCTGCTGTTGACCGATGGCCTGCACGGCAACGGCCTGGGAGTGGAAATCCGCCTGCCGCGCTGCGCCGCGCCGGAGGCCCCGGCCGCGGAGCGCGGGGCGCAGCCGGCATAGCTCAAGGCGTGGTCTTGTCCGAGCCCTCCCAGCCGCCGCCCAAGGCGGCGATCAGATTGGCCGCCGCCAGCAGCTGCTGGCGGCGCGCGCCTTGTACGCCCTGTTCCGCCTGAAGCTGCGCCAGCTGTGCGCGCCATTCCGCCTGGCCGTCGCTGAGGCCCACGCCGCGAGCGTCGCGCTCGGCGCGCAAGCGGCGGCTGGCGTCCGCGTATTGGCGCTGCTTGGCTTCCTGGTCCGTGCCGGCGAAGTGAGCGGCGGCGGCCGCGTCTTCCACTTCGTACACCGCGCGGGTGACCGCGCCGCGCCAGGCCGCGTATTGTTCTGCGGCGGCAGAACGCGCGCGCTGGGCTTCGGCCTTGCGCTTGCCGGCGTCGAACAGCGGAATGTCCAACTGCGGCAACAGCGACCAGTTCAGCACCTTGCTGCCGCGCAATGCGGACCAGCTGCCGGCGCTGATGCCCAGGCCGCCGTTCAGCGTCAGCGACGGCCAGCGAGCCGCCTCCGCCTCGTCGATGCGAGCGCGCGCGGCGTCGTAGCGGGCCTGGGCCGCGCTGAGGTCCGGCCTGCGTTGCAGCAGCCGGGCCGGCACTTCGCCGCCCACTTCCGGCAGCCTGAGTTCGCGCAGCGGCCGCGCCGGCGGCAAGCCGCAGGCGTTCGGCATTTGGGCGGCCAGCTGGCATAGGCTGCGTTCCACCCGCTTCAGCGCGTCGCCTTGCTGGGCAAGCAGGCGGGCGGCTTCGCTGGCCTCGCTATCCGGCTCCAGCAACTGCTTGCCACTGGCCAGGCCGACGCGGCGTTTGGCGGCGACCCCGGCCAGCAGGCGCTGGCGCAGCCGCGCGGCCTCCCTGAGCAGTTCGACGTCGGCGGCCAGCTCCGCCCGCGTCAGCCACAGTTCCGTGGTCTGCCGCGCCAGGCTCAGGCCCAGCGCGTCGAGGTCGCCGCCGCTGGCCTTGAGATCGGCGCGGCCGGCGCTGACCGCGGCGCTGACCCGGCCGCGCAAGTCCACCTCATAGCCCAGCGCCAGCCGCGAGCTGTAGCGGGTGCTGGGGTTGGCGGTGTCTTCGCCGACTTCGCCCAAATCGAACTTGGACAGCTTGCGCCGCTCTACCGATTGCTCGAAGTCCAGCTTGGGGTAGCGGTCTGCGTTGAGCACGCCCAGTTCGGCGCGCGCGGCGTCCAGCCGCGCCAGGCTGGCGGCGAGGTCGATGTTGCCCTCGCGCACCGTCGCGATCCACCGGCTGAGACCGGGATCGCCGAAACCGTCCCAGGCTTGGGCGTCCGGCGCATGGCCGGGCAGAGCCTGGCTGTAGCGCTCCGGCAGCGCCGGCGCGGGGCGCGAAGGTTCCATCCCGGCGCAGCCGCCAAGCGCCAGGAGCAGGAGCAGGAGCAGAGCGATGGGCCGCATCATGGTTTGCCCGCCTTGTCTTGTCGGGAGATGCGTACCAGCACCCGCTGGCCAATGCGGATTTCCGGCGCGTCCACCAGCGCCAGCACGCATTCAATCACCCGCACATCTTGTTTCTCGTTGGGGTCGTCGTTGTCCGGGCGGTTGCCGAACACCTGGCCCAGCCGCAGCACCTTGGCTTTGTAGACCTTGGTTTCGTCCGCCTCCAGCGTCACTTCCGCCGCCTGTCCGGGCGTTACCACGCTGACGTAACGTTCTTCCAGGTCGGCGCGGACGATGCGCGGCCCGTTGGGGGCGAACATGAACAGCGGTGTCACGTTCAGCGTGGAGGTGCCGTCGCCGGGGCGGGCCTGACGGCGGATGATGCGCCCGGCCAGCGGCGCGCGCACCACGTGCTGGTCCACTTCCAGTTTGCTGGCGGCCACTTGCGCGTCGGCGGTGGCTACCGCCGCCTGCTGACGGGCCAGTTCGGAGGCGCTGAGCCTGACCTGATCGCGGGCGTTGTCTTTTTCCTGTTTGGACACCACCTCGTCGCCGCTTAGCGCGGACACCCGTTGCAGCTCGCGCTGGGCGATGGCGTGCTTGACCTGCAGCAGCGTCAGCGCCTGCCGCGCCTCGTCGCGCTCCTGCTCGCGCACCTTCATCGCCAGGTTGGCTTCGCGGTCGTCGATCCGGGCCAGCACCGCGCCGGGTTTGACCTCGGCGCCTTCCTCCACGGACACCTCTCGGATAATGCCCGCGCGCGGCGCGGCGATATTGATCACTCCGCCTTCTATGCTGACGCGGCCCTTGGCGATGGCGGCCCAAGGGGATTGCTGAACCGGCGCGGGAGGCGGGGGCTCGGAGCAGCCGTTCAATAACAGGCTCAGCGCCAGCAGCGAGCCCAGGCGCAGCGGGGTCTTGGGAATAGGGCTGCTCATGCTACCTCCATCGGCGTGTTATGGACGCGCAGATCCTTGACCACCTGGCCGTCTTCCAGGGTGATGACGCGGTCGGCGTGCTTGATCAGGCGGTTGTCGTGGGACACGCCCAGCACCGTGGTGCCTTGTTCCTGGGCGATCTGGTGCAAGAGGTCGATCACCACTTGGCCGTTGTGGCTGTCCAGAGCGCTGGTGGGCTCGTCGGCGAACATCAGCTTGGGCCGCTTGACCAGCGCGCGGGCGATGGCGACCCGTTGTTTTTCGCCGCCGGACAGCTCCATCGGCCGCAGCTTGGCGCGCGGGCCCAGGCCCACCAGCTCCAAGGCTTCCTGCGCGCGTCTCTCGGCTTCGGCCTTGGTGATCTTGGGGCCGTAGTTCAGGGGCAGCAGCACGTTTTCCAGCGCGGTCAGCGAGGCGAACAGGTTGAAGCCCTGGAATACGAAACCGCAATGTTCCAGGCGGAAGCGGCTCAATTCTTCTATGGACCGCTTGGTCAGTTCCAGCCCCAGCGCGGTGACGCGGCCGGAGCTGGGCGGCAGCAGGCCGGAAAGCACGGACAACAAGGTGCTTTTGCCGGATCCGGACGGGCCGATGATCAGGGTCAGTTCGCCGGGCAAGATGGATAGCGAGATATTGGTGAGCACGGTTTGCTCGGTCTTGCCGTTGCTGAACGAACGGTTCAGGTTTTCGCCGACGATGGCGGGAGAGGCGGACATGAGAGTCTCCTTATCGCAATAGGGTAGAGGGCTCGGCCTGGTTCAGCGCGCGCAGCGCGGACAGGCCGGAAAGCAGGGCGATGCCCAGCACCAGGGTGCCGGTGGCCACGCAGCCCCACAGCGGCACCTCCAGCGCGATGTGGGCGTGACGGGCGGCGGCCACCAGCAGCGCGCCGACCACGGCGGTGATCACCAGGCCAGCCAGGCCGACCCAGAACGATTGCTCCAGAATCACGGCGCGCAAGGAGGAGGAGGACACCCCCAAAGCCCGCAAAGTGGCGTATTCGCGCAGCGCGGCGACGATGGCGGCCATCAGCGTCTGGCTGGTGATGACGATGCCGACCAGCAGGCCCAGCGCGGAGGAAAACAGGAAACCGGAGCCGGCTCCGGATTCGAATAGCCAGTAGGTTTGCGACTGAGCGGAGAATTCCTCCGCGGTCCAGACCTGGAACGGCTTGAAGCTGCCGCTGGGTTGCAGTTGGTCGCGCACCTGTTCGGCGCGGTTGGGGTCGCGCAGCCGCGCCAGGAAGTAGTCGGTGGTGTCGTTGCGCAAATTGGGATCAATACGGCGGGCGGTGTTCAGCGAGGTCAGAATGTTGGCGCCGCCCATCGCGCGCATGCCGTTGACCGTGCCGCCGATGCGCACCCGCTTGCCGCTGAGCTCGGCGTAATCGCCTATCTTGACCCCCAGTTTTTCCAGGTCGCTTTCATCCACCAGCACGGTGCTGGGCACCGTCAGTTCCTGGCGCAAGGCCGGGGTCAGCAAGGTGGCGAAAGTCATCGCCTGCGGCCGCGGGTCAATGCCGATCAACACCGCGCTGAGTTTGCCGCCCCCGGGCCGCTGCCAGTCCGCCATGGTCCAGGTGAAGCGCTCCACCGCGGTGACTTCCGGGTGCGCCCACAGGTTGTTCTCTGTTTTGCCGGGAATGGGGCGGGCCAGGTCCACGCTCTGGGTGGCGGGGTAGCCCACCCAAAGGTCGGCGCTGGAGCGGTCGATGTAGACGCCTATCGAACTGAACATGCCGAGGAGCAGGCTGAGTTGCACCTGAACCAGCAGGCCGGCGAAAGCCACCGCCAGCACCGCGGGCAGAAAGCGGCGCCACTCGTAAATCAGCGAGGCGCGAGCGAGGGAGACCATGGTCAGGTCTCCACGCTGAGGCCGGGCAGGCTGGGAGTATGAGTAGGCTGGGGCATGACTGTCTCCGGGATGAAATGGAGGCAGTATGCCCATTCCTGCTTAGGGTTTTCTGAGGGTTGCCAATGGTAATTAAGAGAAGGGCGGCGAATAGGGTTTTGGCCGATTAATACCACTGGTATTGGTTCGGACGTTGAATTTAAGTGTCGCGCCAATAATTCCCTGTTCTTATTGCTTGCTCAGACTCTCTTCAGTTTTCCTTTTTATGACCGGGAAATTTATTTTTTAGCAATGGATTTGCTAAAAAATAATGACTTCAGCATCTGTGTGTCAATAAAGATACATCATAAAAATCAATTACTTATTTTGTTTTGTCTATTTTTTCTCCAGATCTGTGGAGATAAATCAGTCAACTGCAAGAAGGCCCTAAGGAAACGCTAAGATTTCAACGTCATAATTTTCCAAAACCGGATTTGATAACTTGGTTTGTAAAAATTTTGTCAAGTTTTTATCGCGGTTTTTAATGTGGTTTGGGTAATGGGCAGCAGGCGCGTGCGACGTTTAGTCGGGCGCGAATTCGATCCAGGCTTTGCGTGCGGGACCGGATTTAAAGAAAGGCAGTCGACCCTGGCCGTGCGGCCGGCGATTGCGCTTCCCGGTTGGTGCGCGGCGGCAAGCGAATGATGCGAAACAGCAGGTTCACCGCGGGAGGAGCAATGAGCAAGACCTTATCGAGCAGGATTGGACCAGGGACGTTGGATATCGCGATTGTGGGCATGGCCAGCCACTTTCCCGATGCGGCGACCTTATATGATTTCTGGACCAATATCGTCGACAAGAAGGATTCCCTGACCGACATCGACCAGAAGGACGGCGATGAGTACTGGCGCAAGGAAGACTATTACAGTGCGGACCCGAGCGCCGCGGACAAAACTTACGGGCACCGCGCCGGCTTCGTGCCGGCCATCGATTTCGATCCGGTGGAATTCAAACTGCCGCCGCTGATGCTGGAGTCCATCAGCACCGCGCAAATCTTCGCGCTGCACGTGGCCAAGCAGGCAATGCTGGACGCCAGGCTGGTGGGCGAGGACGCGCTGCCGGTGGACAAAGACCGGGTGGGGGTGATTCTGGGCGGCGCCGGCAACGGCAACACCTCGTTCTCGCTGGCTTTCCGGCAGCAGGAGCCGTATCTGCGCAAGGTGCTGAACCACGCGGGTCTGCCGGGCGCGGTGGCCGACGAAGTCATCGATCGCGTCAACCACCTTTACCTGGAATGGAATGAGGACAGCTTCCCCGGCTTCCTCGGCAATGTCGCCTGCGGCCGCATCGCCAGCTATTTCGACCTGGGCGGCACTTCTTACATGGTGGACGCCGCTTGCGCCAGCAGCTTGGCCGCGATCAAGGCGGCGGTGGGCGAACTGGTGGACGGCAGCTGCGACGTGGTGCTGACCGGCGGCGTCAACCTGGAAAACTCCATCTTCTCCTTCCTGTGCTTCAGCAAGACTCCGGCCTTGTCCAAGAGCAACCTGTCGCGTCCCTTCGACGAATCTTCCGACGGCATGATGCTGGGCGACGGCGTCGGCTTCCTGGTGCTCAAGCGTCTGGAAGACGCCGAGCGCGACGGCGACCGCATCTACGCGGTGATCAAATCGCTGCAGGCTTCCAGCGACGGCCGCGCCAAGAGCATTTTCGCGCCGCGTCACGAAGGTCAGGTCAAGGCGATGCGCCGAGCCTATGAGCGCGCCGGCATCTCGCCGGCGGAAATTCAGTTGGTGGAGGCGCACGGCACCGGCACCCAGTCCGGCGACGAGACCGAGATCAGGAGCCTGCGCGCGGTGTTCGAAGCCGGCGGCGCCCAGCCCGGCTCGGTGGCCATTGGCAGCGTCAAATCGCAGATCGGCCACACCCGTTGCGCCGCCGGCGCGGCGGCGATGATGAAGGCGGCGCTCAGCCTGTACCACAAGGTGCTGCCGCCCACCATCAACGTCAGCCAACCCAGCCGCGAACTGGCGGACAGCGCCAGCCCCTTCTACGTCAACATCGACAGCCGGCCGTGGTTGAGCCCGGTGAGCGGCGCGCCGCGCCGCGCGGCCTTGAGCGCTTACGGCTTCGGCGGCACCAACTACCACGCCATCATGGAGGAGCACCAGGCGCGGCCGCAGGGCGATTTCCGTCTGAACCTGCGCCCGGAAGTGGTGTTGTTGCACGCGGACGGCCCGGAACAACTGCTGGCGCTGGCCGAGCACAAGCTGGAGTCCTTCCGCGCCGCAGACGCCGGCTACCAGTTCCGCCTGCATCAAGGCGCCGCGGCGCGGGCGCCGGCCGATTCCGCGCGCCTGGCCTTCGTCGCAAGCTCGGCCGAACAGGCCGCCGGTTTGCTGGACGAGGCGATCAAGCTGCTGCGGGCGCGTCCGGATCAGGACTGGGAGCACCCGCTGGGCATTTATTACAAGCGCGAGGCGGCTCCGTTGGCCGGCCGCGTGGTGGCCTTGTTCCCCGGCCAGGGCGCGCAGTACGTGAATATGGGCCGCGATATCGCCAACGATTACCCGGCGATGCGCGAAACGCTGGAGGGACTGGACGCCGCGGCGCACGCCGACGGGCTGCCGTTGCCGTCCGCGTCCATCTTCCCGCCGCCTGCCTTCGACGCGGAAACGGCGGATCGCCAGATGGCGGAGCTGACCCAGACCCGCACCGCGCAGCCGGCGATCGGCGCGATCAGCGCCGGCTACTACAAACTGTTGAGCGGCCTGGGCCTGCGTCCGGACTTCCTGGCCGGCCACAGCTACGGCGAAGTGACCGCCTTGTGGGCCGCCGGCGTGCTGAGCGACGAGGACTTCTACCGGACGTCGCTGGCGCGCGGCGCGGCGGTGGCCAGCCCGGTGCCGGGCGGCGAGCCGGGCGCGATGCTGGCGGCTTCGCTGCCGGAGAGCGAGGCCAGCGCGGTGCTGGAACGCTTCCCGGAGCTGGTGGTGGCCAATTACAACTCGCAGCAGCAACTGGTGTTCGGCGGCGCCAGCGACATCATCCGCCAGGCCCATGAGTTTCTGAACGAGCGCAAGGTGCGCAGCCAAGTGCTGGCGGTGTCCGCGGCCTTCCACACCGACTTCGTGCGCCACGCTTGCGCGCCGTTTGAAGCCAGCCTGGCCGGGATTCCGTTCCAGACGCCGCGGGCCGCGGTGTACTCCACCGCCAGCGGCGAGCGCCACGCCGACGACCCGGCCAAGATCAAGCAGTCGCTGATCAGCCAACTGGTCAGCCCGGTGCGCTTCCAGCAAACCATAGAACGCATTCATCAGCAGGGCGGTTACTTGTTCGTCGAGATCGGTCCCAAGGGCATCTTGGGCAAGCTGGTGGCGGACATTCTCAAGGACAAGCCGCACGCGGTGGTGTCGCTGAACCCCAGCGCCAACGGCGAGGAAGCCCTGCAATTCAAACGCGCGCTGGCGCGGCTGGCGGTGGAGGGCGTGGAGCTGAGCTCCACCGATCCGCAGGCGGCCTTGCCCTTGGCCGCGGCGCCGAAGAAAAAGTCGCTGACTTACAAGATGAGCGGCGGTTTCTTCTACTCGGAGAAAGCCAAGCAGCGCCGCGCGCACGCCATGCGCAAGGATACGCGCGTTATCGACGCCTTCATCGACGAGCGGCTTGCCGCCAGCTCGCCGCCGCGGGCGCCGGAGACGGAGCGGGATAGTAGGGTAGTGGTGGAAACTTTGGTCGACAACAGGGACGACATGATGTGGCTGGAGCCCATCCATGTCATAAGCGGAGAGGGAATCATGCAACGCAGTAGCTCGGACAACGAAGTATTGAGCGTATTGGACGCGCAGATCCAGGCGCAGAACATGCTCAGCCAGGTGCACCAGCAGTTCCAGCTGAATCAGAAGGATTACATCCAGCTGCTGGATTCGCTGATGACCAAGCAATACACCTTGCTGGAGAAATTCCAGGGCAGCCAGCAATTGACGGAGGTGGTGGCCAGCCTGGGCCAGAGCCTGCAGCTGCTGGACAAGAATCAGGAGCTCTACCACGTTAATCACGAGCACTATTTCGACAACCAGCAGGCCTTGCTGGGCGCCGATGTCGCCGCGCGCGGCGGCCAGGTGGCCGCGCGTCTGCAACAGCGCGCGCCGCTGGAAGTGAGCTTGCCGACGCCGCGCGCCGCGGTGGAATTGCCGGCGGCCGCTCCCCTTGCGCAGCCTGCCGTCGCCCCTTCCGCGCCGGTGGCCGCCGTGACCGAGGTTCAGGCGCCCAAGCCGAAGCTGCAGGACATCCCGCAAGCCGTCGCCCCGGCCGCGCCGGCTCCGGTGGCCGCGCCCGCTCCCGTAGCCGCCGCGCCGGCCGCCGTCGCGATCAGCGCCGAAGACCAGGCCCTGATTCAGCGCTTCGAGGCCTTGACCGAGGCCGACCTGATCAAGCAACTGATCGACATCGTCAGCGACCGCACCGGCTACCCGGCGGACATGATCAATGAAGAAATGGACCTGGAAGCGGACCTGGGCATCGATTCGATCAAGCGCCTGGAAATCTTCGGCGCCATGTTCGACCAACTGTCCGCCGAAGTACCGCACTTCCAGGACATGGAAAAACAGAAGGACATGGAGACCTTCGACATCGACGCCTTCAGCAACATTCGCAAGATGGGCGGCTTCTTCAAGCAAACCATCTCCGAACTGCTGACCGAACTGAAGCAGGGTTCCGCCGCCGCGCCGGCCGCGGAAGCCGCTCCGGCTCCGGCGGAAGCGCCGGCCCCGGTTTCCAGCGAACCCGCCTTGCACGAAACCCCGGCGGCGGAAGCCAAGCCCTTGCGTCAGCTGGGCGTGGTGTCGTCCACCAAGAAACTGGTGGCCGACGTTGCCGTGGAGGACTCCGCAGCAAAAAAATCCCTAGCTGAGCCCCGGGAGACGGCATCTGCCCTCGCTCAGCAATCCCCTGTAAGTGATGCCCATACGGTAACCGCGTCCATCCATCGTTTTCAGGCGCGGAAACAGGCTTTGCCCAAGCCGGACCTGCTGGAGCTGGCCGCCGGCCGGCTCTGGCTGCTGACCGACGACGGCAAGGGTTTAAGCGAAGAAGTGGCCAAACAGCTGCTGGCCCACGGCCAACAGGTGGCGCGGCTGGTATTCAAGTGGCAGCAGGCCAAGGGCCAGCGCAAGGCGATCAAGCACGTGAACGACTACGTGCTGGAACGCGCCGACGAGCTGGCGCTGGAGGACGTGCTGTCGCGCATCGCGGTGGCCGAAGGGCAGGTGGGCGGCTTCATCCATCTGCAGGCGCCGGCCGGCAACGTCAAATCGCTGGCCAACGCCTTCCCCGCGGCCGAGTACGACACTGCGCAAGCGCTGTTCCTGCTGGCCAAGCTGCTGCAGCCGGCGTTGGCGCAACCCGGACCGGGACGCGCGTGCTTCTTCGTGGCCAGCCAGCTGGACGGCGAGCTGGGCACCGCCCGGCGCGCCGCCTTCCCGGTGGCCGCGGCCGGCGTCAGCGGCCTGAGCAAGGCTTTGAACATCGAGTGGGAGGATGTGTTCTGCCGCACGGTGGACTTCGATCCCAAATGCGGCAAGAGCGCCATCGCCGCGATGTTGCTGGAAGAGCTGCGCGACGTGCAGTCCGACGTGGCCGAAGTGGGCCGCGGCGTCAAGGGCGAGCGGATGACGCTGGGCTTCGAGGCGGCGCCGACCGATCCTCAGGCCGTGGCCAATATCGACGCCAAGACCGTGTTCCTGGTCACTGGCGGCGCGCGCGGCATCACCGCCGAGTGCGTGATCGCGCTGGCCAAGCTTTATCCGGCCCGCTTCGCGCTGCTGGGCCGCACCCGCATCGACGCGCCGCTGCCGGAGTGGGCGGAAGGCGGCGGCGAATTGGCCGAGCTCAAGGCGCGCGCCATCCGCCACCTGCAGCAGCAGGGCGAGACGGTGACCCCGGTCAAGGTGGACGCCTTGCTCAAGGAGCTGCTGCAGCTGGCCGAGGTGCGCGCCACCATCGCCGCCATCGAGCAGGCCGGCGGCCAGGCCATCTATCTGGCTTGCGACATAGCCGACGCCAAGGACGTGGCGCGGGCGGCGGCGGAGGCGCAGCGGCAGCTGGGCCCGATCCGCGGCATCATCCACGGCGCCGGCAACCTGGCGGACAAGCGCATCGAGAAAAAGACCCCGGCCGATTTCCGCTCGGTGTTCCACACCAAGGTCAAAGGGCTGGAGAACCTGCTGGCGGCGGTCAAGCCGGACGGTTTGCGTCACCTGGTGCTGTTCTCCTCGGTGTCGGGCTTCTTCGGCAACGCCGGCCAGACCGATTACGCGATGGCCAACGACGCGCTGAACAAGTTCGCCTATCTGTACCAGACCCTGTACCCGAAACAGCAGGTGCGCAGCATCAACTGGGGTCCGTGGGACAGCGGCATGGTCAACGACGTGCTGAAGAAGGCCTACGCCGACCGCGGCCTGGCCATCATCCCCACCTCGGTCGGCGCGCGGTTCTTCGTCGACGAGTTCGCCGCCGGCCTGGTGCCGCAGGTGATCGTGGGCGGCGGCAGCTACAAGGTGGGGCGCAAGCAGAAGACCTTGCCGGCGCTGACCCGGGTGGAGCGCGAGCTGGACCCGGCCGTCAACGGCTTCCTGGCGGATCACGTGGTGGGCGGGCAGCCGGTGCTGCCGGCCACCGCCGCGGCCGGCTGGATGGTGCAGCTGTGCGAAGACCTGCTGCCGGGCTACCGGCTGGAGACGCTAACGGACTTCCGCGTGCTTAAGGGCGTGGTGTTCGACGCCGGAGAGCAGCGGCGCTTCATCGCTGAACTGAGGCCGGTGGACGAAGCCGGCGGCAACGGCGACCGCCACACGCTGGACGTGAGCATCTTCAACCAGGTGGACGGCGCCGCGCTGAACCGCTATCAGGCGCGGGTGACCATGACCCGGCTGGCGGCGGAACAGCCGGCGGACGGGCCGAAGGCGCCGACCGGCGCGCCGCTGGAGCATCCGCCGCTGTACGGCGACATGCGCGACGGCGCCTGGCTGTTCCATGGCCCAGCCTTCCGCGGCGTGCAGACCTTGTTCCGTCTCGACGGCCAGGGCCTGCAAGCGGGCGGCCGGCTGGCCGCCGCGGCCGGGCAGGGGCAGTTCCCGGTGAATTCCTTCAACCCCTACCTGGCGGACGTGGCGTTGCAAACGCCGCTGGTCTGGCTGATGTCGCAGTCGGACAAGGCCGGGCTGCCGCTGCAGATCGCCGAGTGGCGGCAGTACGCGCCGCTGGCTTTCGACCAGGCCTTCTATCTGAGCATGGCGGTCACGGCGCAAACCGCGACCACTCTGCTGGCCGACGTCACCGTCCACGGCGCCGACGGCAAGGTGTACAGCAAGCTTTCCGGCTTGCAGTTCACCGTGTCGAAGAAGCTGCGGCAGCTGATGTGCGACCCGGAGGCCAGCGTGGCGGTGTGACGCGAGCAAGGCCGCGCCCGAGGGCGCGGCCGGTCTGGAGCGCGGCGACGCGCGCCGGCCATACAGCCGAGTCGCGGAGGCGGGAGATTCGCCTAGCCGCCGCCGCGCTCGAAATCGGCCCGCGGCGGTTCAATCCTGATCCCGCGCCGCCGCCCGCCGCTTCAACAGCGGCCGGCGGCGGAGGGGGACGGTTGCGCCCAAGGTTTGGGAATGTTGGCTCTACTTTCAGGATCTGTTGACGTTTGTTTTTCTGTTGCGTTCGCTCCCAGGCGGATGCAGTGCGCGAAGCCCGCCTCGCCGCAGTGTCATTCACTGCCAGAGGCGGGCGACAAAGCGAGGCGCCGGCTGGGAGCGAACCCAGGGGCTGACCGGGAAAAGAACCCTCTACGGCGTTGTCAGGCTTGGCCTTGGTTCACCAAGGCCTGCGCCCTCCGCCTTGTAGAACGCACTTTTCTCGGTCAGCGCAGCGAGAAAAACAAACGTCAACAGATCCAAGACACGGAAGCATTATGGAAGAAATTGCCATTATCGGATTAGGCTGCCTGTTTCCAGGCGCCGAAACGCCAGAACAGTACTGGCGCAACCTGCTGGAGCGGCGGGATTGCACCTCGGAATTGAGCCGGGAAGAGCTGGGCGTGGACCCGGCGCTGTATCGCCATCCGGTGCCGGGCACCGCGGACAAGATAGCCTACAACAAGAACGGCCACGTGCGCGGCTTCAAGCTGGACGCCGGCCGCTACCGTCTGCCCGCCGCGCAGCTGGAGGCGCTGGACCCCTTGTTCCAATGGACGCTCTACGCGGCGGAACAGGCGCTGATCGACGCCGGACAGGGCGCGGCTCACAGCGCCGAGGCGCTGGAGCGCTGCGGCCTGATCATCGGCAATATCGGCATGCCCACGCATGCCGGCAAGAAACTGCTCAACGGCTTCTATCAAGGCATCCTGGAGCCCTACGTCCAGGAGCTGCTGCAACGCGACGATTTCCATTTCCGCCAGCCCTGGCAGGCGGAAGGCTTGTCCGATCTCAATCTGATGACCGGCAGCCACAACGCCACGCTGGCGGCCCAGGCGTTGGGCCTGGCCGGCCCCAGCTTCGCGCTGGACGCGGCCTGCGCCTCGGCGCTGTACGCCATCCGCGTGGCCAGCTATTACCTGCAAAGCGGCAAGGCCGATCTGATGCTGGCCGGCGCGGTCTGCCACGCCGACCACATCTACATCGATCACGGTTTCAACGTGCTGCAGGCCTTCCCGGTCGACGGCCAGTCGGTGCCGTTCGACCGCAATTCCCAGGGCCTGAAGGCCGGCGAGGGTGCCAGCGTGATCGCGCTCAAGCGCTACGCCGACGCGGTGCGCGACAAGGACCGCATCTACGGCGTGATCGAATCCATTGGCCTGTCCAACGACGGCGGCGCCAAGCACATCCTGGTGCCGGACCTCAACGGCCAGTTGCTGTCGCTGAAACGCGCCTACGACGGCGTGGACAAGAATATCGATTACCTGGAATGCCACGCCACCGGCACCCCGGTGGGCGACCAGGTGGAGCTGGGCTCGGTGGAGACCTTCTTCGCCGATCAGGCGCAACGGCCGTTGATCGGCGCCAACAAGGGCAATATCGGTCACATGCTGACCGCCTCCGGCATGGCCAGCATTCTCAAGGTGCTGCTGGCGATGCGCAGCGGCGTGATTCCGCCGACGCTGAACGTGGAAGACATGGTCAGCACCCCCGGCGGCCAGCTGGTCATTCGCCACGTGGTGCGCGATACCACGCCGTGGCCGCAACGCGGCCAGGCCAAGCGCGCCGGCATCAACGCCTTCGGCTTCGGCGGCGTCAACGGCCACATGGTGCTGCGCGAACACCGCGCCGACGCGCCGGCGGCCGCCTGGCCGCAGCTGCCGGCCGAGCAACAAAGCCTGGCCATCGTCGGCGTGGGCGTGGCCCTGGCCGACACCGAAACCCCGGACGCCTTGCTGCGGACGGTGGCCGAGGGCCGCAGCCACTTCCGCCCGCTGCCGCGCACCCGCTGGCTGGGTCTGGAGGGGCGCGCCGACGTGCTGGGCGCGCGCGGCTACCGTCAGGCCCCGGCGGGCGCCTATATCGAGCAGTTCGATTTCGACTGCAAACGCTTCAAGCTACCGCCCAAGGTGGTGGGCAGCCATCTGCTGTCGCATTTGTTCCTGATGCCCATCGCCGAGCGCGCCTTCTACGACGCCGGCTATCAGCTGGACGGCCGCAAGCGCAATATCGCCGTCATCGTCGCCGGCGACGTGGACTACAGCTGCTCGCGCTACCAGGCGCGCAACGAAATGGCCTGGCAGGTGCGAGACAGCCTGGCGCACAGCGGCATCTCGCTGAGCGAGGCGCAGACCGCGGCGCTGGAAACCATCGTCAAAGACAGCTTGTTTCCGGAGCCGTATCCGGAGGGCATCACCGGCGGCATCGGCAATGTGGTGGCCAGCCGCATCGCCGCCCACCTGAAGCTGGACGGCCCGGCCTTCTCCTTGTGCGCGCATGAAAACGCCGCCTTCAAGGCGATAGAGCTGGCGCAATTCATGTTGTCCGAGCAATTGGTGGACGCGGTGATCGTCGCCGGCGGCAGCTTCGCCGGCGGCCTGGAAAACGTGTTGTGGGCGCCGCGTCGCGGCGCCGGCCATGTCGACGCGCCGGTGGGCGAGGGCGGCGGCGTGGTGGTGCTCAAGCGCGAGCAGGCGGCGCTGGACGCCAAGGACCGCGTCTACGCGGTGATGCGCGGCCTGGCCATCGGCCACGCCTGCGGCGACAGTACCGAATTCCAACCCGTGGCGGACGCGGTGGCGCGCTCGGCGGCGGCGGCCTTGCGCCAAGCCGGCGCGGATCCGGCGTCGGTGGGTTATCTGGAACTGAGCGGCGGCGCGCTGGCCAGCGACAACCAGGTGGAGATCGACGGCCTGTCCCGGGTTTACCGCGACAGCGGCGTGATCGCCGGCTCGGTGGCCGCCAACTACGGCCAGCTGGCCTCGGCCCAGGGCATCGTCAGCGTGATCAAGGCCGCGCTGTGCCTGCATAGCCGGCAACTGCCCGGCGCGGCGGCGCTGGCCGCCTATCCGCAGGACGCGCTGCGCGCCGTGTTCCGCGCCGGAGAAACCGGCGCGGCCTGGCCGGCGCCGGCAGGCGGCCTGAGGCTGGCGGCGGTCAACAGCCTGGGCCTGGACCGAGGCTACGCCCACATGATTCTGCAGGAGCCCGGCGAGGCCAATCGCCGGGAAGCCAGAGCGCCGACGCCGCCGCAGACGGGCGGTCCGGCCCTGGTTGCCACCGTGCACACCGGCCGCGAACACACCATCGCCGAGATGATAGTCAACGACGCAAACCGCGCGCTGTTCGGCAACGTCACGCCCTGGCGGCGTCCGCCGCCGGCGGCGCAACAGGCGCAGCCGCTGCCCGCCGCCGCCGTGTCGGCGGACAGCGAGGCGCCGGCCTTGCAACGTCAACAGAGCCGGCAGGCGCAAACCCAGCTCAGCTATCTGCAGGCGGAACAGCGTTTCTACCAGCGCATCGCGCAACTGCTGGGCGCCGGCGCGCCGGCCGGTCAGCGCCGCGCGGCCAAGCCCAAGGCCGCGGTGGCGGCGGCGCGTCCGCGCCCCTTGTTCGACGAAGCCCAGTTGGTGGAGCTGACCGACGGCTCCATCGCCAAGGTGCTGGGCCCGGATTACGCCGAGGCCGACAGCTACCCGATCCGCACCCGCATGCCGTCGCCGCCGTATATGTTCGCCTCGCGTATCACCGCGCTGTCGGCGCAGCCGGGCAAGCTGGAGCCGTGCTTCATTGAGTGGGAGTACGACCTGCATCCCGACGCCTGGTACGTGTCCGACGGACTGGTGCCGGCCTTCGTGTCGCTGGAAGCCTCGCACGCGATGATCGTGGCCTTCACCTATATCGGCTGCGACCAGCTGTTCAAGGGCCAGCTGCGCTACCGGGCGGTGGATAGCCAGACCACGGTCTACGGTCCCTTGCCCAAGGCCGGCGAAGTGCTGCGCGGCCGCGTCAACATCAAGTCCTTCCTCAAGGTGGGCAAGAACGTGCTGATCGCCTACGAGTACCTGTGCTACGTCGGCGATAGGCTGAGCTTCAAGCTGGAGGCCAATTCCGGCTTCTTCCTGCCCAAGGACATCGAAAAATCCAAGGGGGTCAACACCGCGCCCTATCTGAAGGCCAAGCAGCCGGCGGAGCCGTTCCAGCCGCCACTGCGCTGCCGGCGCGAGTCCTTCGACAGCAGCCATATCGAGGCCTTGCAGCGCGGCGATTTCGTCGCCTGCTTCGGTGACGCCGCCTACGCCACGCCGCGCGCGCCGCGCTTGTATGCGCCGGCGGCCAAGATGCTGGACCGAGTGGTGTCGATCTCCGCCTCCGGCGGCGCCTTCGGCCTGGGCGAAGCGGTGGCCGAGCGCGACATCGACCCCAGCCACTGGGTGTTCCGCGCCCACTTCAAGAACGACCCGGTGATGCCCGGCACCTTCCTGGTGGAAGGCTGCGAGCAACTGGTCAAGTTCTACCTGTGCTACCTGGGGCTGTATTCGCTGCCGGGCATGGTGCCGCACGCGCTCAGCCCGCACAGCTATAGCGCCAAGTTCCGCGGCGAAGTGAAGTGCGAGGCGGACACCCTGCGTTACCGGCTCACCTGCAAGTCCATCCACTGCGACTACCAGGCCGACGGCCAGCTGGAGCGGATGGCGCTGGTCTTCCTCGCGGAGATCATCTACCGCGGCAACGTCATCGGTATGTGCGACAACCTAGGCGCCGGCTTCAGCCGCGCGCCGGCAGCGGCGGACGCTTCGGCGCCGGCGCTGACAGCGATAGAGGCATGAATGAACCAAGACAAGCTTTGCGTGGCGCCGCGTTTCGCGGCCCCGGTGTACAAATGGCAGGGCCATGCCGGCAAATTCCAGCAGACGCCGGAACAGGCGCAGGCCCAGCTGCTGGACCTAGCGCGGCCGCTGCACGTGCTGCGCCAGCAGGACGCGGTGTTGCTAGAGCCGGCCGGGGGCCTGGCCGGCAACGGCCAGGTGGATTGCCTGGGCATGGTGCCGGCGATGTTGCCGGAATACTTCGGCGATCCGTCCTTCCTGCGTGATTACGGCGTGCGCTTCGCCTATTACGCCGGGGCCATGGCCGGCGGCATCAACTCCGAGGAGATGGTGATCGCGCTGGGTTCGCGCCGCATCCTCAGCGCCTTCGGCGCCGGCGGCCTGACGCTGGAGCGCATCGGCAGCGCCATCCGCCGCATCAAGCAGGCGCTGCCCAACGGCCCGTACGCCATCAACCTGCTGCACAACCCCAGCCAGCCGGACTGGGAGATGAACTGCGTCAAATTGTTCATCGAGCAGGACGTCAAGGTGGTGGAGGCCTCGGCCTACGTCAACCTGTCCGCCGCCATCGTCTACTACCGGGTCAAGGGCCTGGAAGCCGGCGACAAGGGCGCGGTGATCCGCCGCAACCGCGTGATCGCCAAGGTGTCGCGCCGCGAAGTGGCGCAGCACTTCCTCAGCCCGGCGCCGGAAAAAATCGTGCGCAAGCTGCTGGCCGACGGCCTGATCAGCGAGCGCCAGGCGGAGCTGGCCAAGAAAGTGCCGATGGCCGACGACATCACCGTGGAGGCGGATTCCGGCGGCCATACCGACAACGGCCTGCTCAGCTGCATCTTCCGCTCCATCGCAGAACTGCGCGACGAAATCTGCGCCGGCCAAGGCTACCCGTTCACGGTGCGCGTCGGCGCCGCCGGCGGCATCGGCAGCCCGCACGCCACGCTGGCGGCGTTCTCGCTGGGCGCGGCCTACGTGGTCACCGGCTCCATCAACCAGGCTTGCGTGGAAGCCGGCACCTCGGACCCGGTCAAGCAATTGCTGGGCAAGGCCAAGATCGCGGACATGGCGATGGCGCCGTCGGCCGACATGTTCGAGCTGGGCGCCAAGGTGCAGGTGCTCAAGGGCGGCAGCATGTACGCGGTGCGCGCGCAGAAGCTGCACGGCTTGTACAAGCAGTACCCCGGCCTGGAGCAGATCCCGGCCGCCGAAGTGGCCAGCCTGGAACAACAGGTGTTCCGCCAGCCGCTGGCCCAGGTGTGGGCCGACACCGAGGCTTTCTTCGCCGGCCGCGGCAATCAGGCGCTGATAGACGCCGCCAACGCCAATCCCAAGAAAAAGATGGCGCTGCTGTTCCAGTGGTATCTGGGCCAATCCTCGCGCTGGGCAATCTCCGGCGTGGCCGAGCGCGCCGTCGATTACCAGATCTGGTGCGGCGCGGCGATGGGCGCGGCCAACGAGTGGCTGCAGGGCAGCGAACTGGCGCCGGTGGCCAAGCGCAAGGTGGCCGACATCGCGGTGGAGCTGATGGCCGGCGCGGCGTATCTGAGCCGCGTGGCGGCCTTGCGTCAGCTGGGCGTTTTGACGCCGCCGCGGCTGGACCGTTACCGACCGCTCAGCGCCCGCATGGCGGCGCTGGACGAAGACGACATCGGACCCGAACCCGAATTGAACGACATCCCTTCATCAACCGTAGCACCAACCGCAGCATCACAGGGCAAGCAAGAGGAGAGCAGGAATATGGAAGGCAATACCAAGCTGTCGCTGATCAAGTCCAAGGATTTTTACAAGCAATGCTGGGAGCTGCTGCCGGGCGGCACCCATTACAACTTCGGCGACCCGGAACGGCCGCTGGTGGTGCCGTTCAACCGCGGTCGCAATTCCCGGGTATGGGACCTGGACGGCAACGAGCACCTGGACCTGTTCTGCAAATTCGGCGCGCTTTTCGTCGGCCACCACAACGAGGCCTATAACGAAGCGCTGATCCGCTACATGCAGAAAGTGACCTCGGTGGACACTTGCGACCTGGAGGTCGAAGTCTGCGAACTGATGGTCAAGCACATCCCTTGCGCCGAGATGATCCGCTTCTGCCTGAGCGGCACCGAGGCGGTGCAGAACGCGCTGCGCCTGGCGCGCGGCTTTACCGGCAAGCAGCGTTTCATCCGCTTCCACGGCCACTACCACGGCAACGCCGACAACATCATGGGCGGCCGCAAGCGCCAGGATCTGAGCTTCCCGGTGCCGGAAACCTTCAAGGGCGACCTGCTGGACACCCTGGGCCGCGCCGACGGCGCGCTGGAAGACCAGTCCTTCATGCTGCCGTGGAACGATATTCAGGTGCTGGAAGCCACCATCGAGCGTTACCACAATGAAATCGCCGCGGTGTTGATGGAGCCGATCTGCGTCAACGGCGGCGGCATCTTCCCGCGCGAGGGCTATCTGGAGCGCGCCAAGGAAATCTGCGAGAAGTACAACATCGTGCTGATCTTCGACGAGATCATCACCGGCGTGCGCCTGGGCCTGTCCGGCGCCCAGGGCATCCTCGGCGTCACCCCGCACTTGTCCACCTTCGGCAAGGCGCTGGGCGGCGGTTCGATGCCGATCTCCGCCATTGCCGGCCGTCGCGACATCATGGACCTCTACACCCGCGGCAAAGTGATTCACGCCGGCACCTTCAACGGCTACCCGTTGGGCCTGGCCGCGATCAAGAGCACTTTCGAACTGATCGAACAAGACCCGGGCTGCTACGAGCGCATGGGCCGCTTCACCGAGCAGATCTCCGACACCTTCATCAAGGCCGCCCACGCCAACGATCTGCCGCTGGTGGTGCAGGGCATGCCCACCGCCTTGGTCTACCACTCGCAGGACACCATGGTGGACCGCTCCGAGGGCTACAGCGACAAGGTCAAGTTCTGCGACATCATCATCCGCGAAATCTCCAAGCGCTACGGCATCCAGTTCTCGCCGTTGTCGCGGATCTACTCCAACTTGCTGATGAATCAGGACGACGTGCGCTTCTTCGAGGAACGCATCTTCGACGCCATGGCCAACGCCCGCAAAGTGATCGACATCGCCTTCAAGGAAGGAGAGGTGGCGTGACCCGGCAAGTCGCCGTCGTCACCGGCGCGGCAGGCGGCTTCGGCAGCGCCATCGTCAAGTCGCTGCTGGAAGTGGGCTACGCGGTAGCCGCCACGGATGTGGACGCGGCGGGGCTGGAGCAGTTGGGCCGGGAGCTGGGCTGCCCGGACAGCCTGCGCGGCTTCGTCATGGATGTGACGGATTCCGCCAGCGTGGACGCGGCCAGCGCCGCCATCGTCGAACGCATGGGGGCCAACATCACGGTGCTGGTCAACAACGCCGGCGTCATCGGCCGCGGCTACTGCACGGCGGAGAAGAGCGGCGAGCTGGCGCGACGGGTGTTCGACGTCAACCTCAACGGCGCTTTCAACGCCACCGCGGTGTTCTCCCGCCACATGGCGCGGCTGAAGTACGGCCGCATCATCAACATCGCCTCGGTGGCCGGCATCTGGGGCGCGGCCGGCGGGTCGGCGTATGCGGCGTCCAAGGCCGGCCTGATCAAGGCGTCGGAGTCCTGGGCGCGGGAGCTGGGGCCGCTGAACATCTGCGTCACCGCGATCGCGCCGGGCATCTGCAAGACCAAGATGCTCAATCAGTTCGTCGATCGCCAGATGGTGGAGCAGTCCGACGACGCCATCGTCAAGTCCATCGTGCCGGTGGGGCGCTGGGGGCTGCCGGAGGACATCGCCGAAGTGGTCACCTTCCTGGCCACCTGCAAGACCAACTATCTGAACGCCACCGTTATTCCCCTGGATGGAGGCATGAGGGTAGGCACTCTGTAACGCAGACAGGGGGCTGGCCGCGCCGGCCCCCGACTGGAATCAACCCAAATCATAAGGTGAAGTCATGGATTACCGAGCCAAGACCAGCGTCAAGAACATCGTGCTGACCGGCCCCACCGGCGTGCTGGGGGGCCGTTTGCTGCAGGAAATACTGGCCACCACCGACGCCAACGTCTATTGCGTGGTGCGGGCCGAGAACAAGGACGCCGCGCGCGCCCGCATCGAAGACGTGCTGTATTGCTACGATGAAGGCCGCAAGCTGTCCACCGAGGCCTGGCGCATCATTCCGGTGCTGGGCGACATCAGCCAGCCCATGCTGGGCCTGGACGCCAGCGCCTACCGCGACTTGGCCCACCTGGCGGACCTGGTGCTGCATTGCGCCGCCAACGTCAGCCTGGTGGCCTCCTACAACAAGATCGCCCCGGTCAACGTGGGCGGCACCGCCAACCTGATCGAACTGTGCCTGGCCGGCAAGGCTCCGCTGGTGTTCACCTCCAGCTTCAGCATGGTGGGCGACAAGCTGTATCAGCCGGACTTCGTGCTGCGCGAAACCGATCTGGACGTGGGCCAGGGCTTCGTCAACATGGATTACGAGCGCTCCAAGTTCACCGCCGAGCGCATGGTGCACGAAGCCGGCGAGCGGGGCCTGGACTGGGTCATCGTGCGTCCGGGCAATATCTGGGGCGACAGCCGGACCGGCTGCTACCCGCTGAAGCAGACCAAGGTCAAGGGCATTTACTACGAGATGCTCAAATCGCTGGTGGAAACCGGGCTCACCTTCGCCTCCGACGAAGCCTTCGATATCTCGCCGGTGGACTACGTGGCCCAGGCCACGCTGTTCGCGGCGATGAATCTGCAATCCAGCAATCGCCGCACCTACAACCTGACCAATCCGCGCCCGATCAGCTACGACGGCATCGTCGCCCGCCTGCGCGGCTACGGCTACACCCTGCGCGACGTGCCGTCCAAGGAGTATTTCGAAGCGCTGCAGGAAGGCCGCATGCACCGCGGCGGCACCGGCTACCGCTCCACCTTCACCGATCTGATGGCCATCTTCTACGACGGCAGCGATTGCAAGGAGCACGCCAAGTACGACACCAGCGAGATCCAGGAACTGCTGGCCAATACCGACATCCGCTGCCCGGACTCGGACCAGGCGCTGTTCGGGCGCTATCTGGACTACGCGTGCAAGGTGGGCTTCCTCAACGCCCCGTCGGCGCAAACCCCGCTGGCGGAAATCAAGCGTCACACCAGCATGGCCGGCGGCTATATGGAGAGCCTGTACGACGCCGACCTGAGCGACGCGGCGGCGGTGCGCTGAGATGCTGGCCGACGAGGAAGCTCTGATCGAAGCGCCGGTCGCGGAACTGCTGCTGGACTACCAGGTGCTGAGCAACGGCGAGCCGATAGGTCGGCTGCGCACCGAGCGCCGCCGCGGCTGGCTGGACGACATGCCGGTGCTGCAGGTCAGCAACCGCATGGACCTGCGCTGCAGCGGCCTGTGGTTCGACTACTCGCTGCAATCGGACGAGAGCATGGATTTCGGCGCGGACGGCCTGTGCCGCTACGCCGGCGTCTCCGACGAGGACGGCGACAAGACCGTGATCAAGGGCCGGCTGCGTCAGGGCGTGCTGACCCTGCGTTTGCACGATGGCCAGTTGGAGGTGCGCCGCTTCAAGCTGGGGGATTTCGACGCCAGCAGCGAAGACGCCGCCGAACGCTTTCTCGTCGGCGGCCAGGCCGAGGCCACGCTGCGGGTGCTGGACCTTGAGCACTTCGACATCGACGAAGTCCGCTACCAGCGGCTGCCGGATGAAACGCTGGACCTATTGGGCCAGCCGCGGCAGACGAGGGTGGTGGCCTATCAATCAAAGCGGCGCAAGATCAGCGGCACCGGCTGGTATCTGTCCGACGACGGCGGCGAAGTGCTGGTGCGCCAGAGCAGCCGCGAGCGCGGCGACCACAACGAAGTGATATTGACCGATTGGGAAAGCAAACCATGCCAAATCAAGACTTAGCCGTCACCCTGGTGCAAAGCGACATCGCTTGGGAGTCGGTGGATCAGAACCTGCAGCGGATGGAGCGCCACCTGAGCGCGGTGAACGACAGCCAGTTGATCGTGCTGCCGGAAATGTTCACCACCGGCTTTAGCATGCGGCCGGAAAAGATAGCCGAAACCATGGACGGTAAGGCGGTGCAATGGCTGCGCGACACCGCGCGCGCCAAGCGCGCCGATCTGGTGGGCAGCGTGGCGATAGAAGACCAGGGCCGCTACTACAACCGCCTGTTGTGGGCCAAGGCCGACGGCAGCCTGTTCAGCTACGACAAGAAGCATCTGTTCAGCTTCGCCGGCGAGCACGAGCACTACACCGCCGGCGACGCGCCGCTGATCGTCAAGGTGGACGGCTGGTCCGTGGCCGCCTTCGTCTGCTACGACCTGCGCTTCCCAGTCTGGTCGCGCAACAACAAGAGCCAGTACGACCTGGCGCTCTACATCGCCAGCTGGCCGGAGCGCCGCGCCAAGCACTGGCAGACGCTGCTGCCGGCGCGGGCGATCGAAAACCAGGCTTTCGTCATCGGCGTCAACCGCGTGGGCGTGGACGGCAACGACATCCGCTACAGCGGCGACTCCATGCTGATAGACCCGCTGGGCGACACCCTGTACCACGGCCGTCAGCTGGAAAGCGTGTATCAGGCCCGGCTGTCGCGCGCGCAGCTGGACGATGTGCGCGCCCAGTTTCCTTTCCTGAAGGACGCGGACCGTTATCAACTCGTTTGACAGCGCCACGGCAATGGAAAGAGGCGGATGACTCCTGCGGCTGCGCGGGGTTTTCCGCTGTTTCGGTTCTCCTTCGGCTTCTACGGAAAGTGAAATGCACCACGCCACAACAAGAGAAAAAGTCATCGAATTCCAATCGGTGACCAAGCGCTTCAACGACTACACCGCGGTCAACGACGTGTCGCTGGACATCCACCGCGGCGAATTCGTCGCCCTGCTGGGGCCCAACGGCGCCGGCAAGACCACGCTGGTGGAAATGCTGGAGGGACTGAAACAACCGGAGGCCGGCACGATACGCATCCTGGGGCGCAGCTGGCAGAAAGACGAAAGCTATCTGCGCCACCGGCTGGCCGGGGTGTTGCAGGAGTCCTTGTTCATCAACAAGCTGCGGGTGGACGAAACCGTCAACCTGTTCGCCAGCTTCTACGGCCGGCCGCGCAGCCGCGCCGACGAGGTGCTGGAACTGGTGGAGCTGATCCCCAAGCGCAAGGTGATGGTGGAAGGGTTGTCCGGCGGTCAGCGCCAGCGGCTGGCCCTGGCCATCTCCATCCTCAACCAGCCGGAAATCCTGATCCTGGACGAACCCACCACCGGCCTGGACCCGCAAGTGCGGCGCGGCACCTGGGACATCCTGCGCAAGCTCAACAAGGAGCTGGGCTCCACCATGTTGCTGACCACCCACTACATGGAAGAAGCCGAATACCTGTGCGACCGCATCTGCATCATGCATCAGGGCCGCATCCTGACCCAGGGCACGCTGGACGAACTGCTGGCGGCGCACGAGCCGGGCGAAGTGGTGGAGTACCGGGTCAAGAGCGGCGCCGGCGGCGCCGAGCCCAAGCACAAGGACAACATCATCAGCTACAGCTACGACCAGGCGTCCGCCAAGGCGCGGCTGCTGGTGCGCAACGGCTCTGCCTTCCTGTTCCGCCTGTCCGAATTCATCCGCGAACAACAAATCGACATCGACGAAATCATCGTGCGCAAAAAAACGCTGGACGATTTATTCCTGTCACTGGCCGGCCGAGGTTTCCATGAATAACGCCTTGCTCAATCTGATCATCACTCAATTCCGCCAATACCTGCGCGAGCCGCAAATCCTGTTCTGGTCCTTCGGCTTTCCGTTGCTGCTGGTGTGGCTGCTGGGCGTGTCCTTCTCCGGCGGCGAAATCAAGGAACGGACCATAGGCGTGGTGCTGCCGGCCAATGTGCAGGAGCAGGCCGCGGTGCGGGCCTGGATCAGCAAGGTGGAAGCCCGCAACCAGCCGTTGTCCAGCGTCATCAACGCCGGCGAGATCAAGCGCGACCACCTGATCCGGATGAAATACCGCTTCCAGTACTACCCGGACCGCGAATCGGTGCTGCGCGGCCTCAAGCGCGGCGACGTGCAAGTGTTCATGGAGCCCAGCGCCGACAGCGGCAAGCGCATCTACTACCTGGACCCGCAAAACAACGAGGCGCTGCTGACTTACTTCTTCCTCGGCGACGACCCGGACGCGCTAAGCCAGGCGGTGGACAAGAATATGTCGGTGCTGGACAGCCCCGGCCTGCGCTATATCGACTTCCTGGTGCCCGGCCTGGTGGCGATGGCGGTGATGGAAACCTGCCTGATCGCCGTCGGCTGGTCGCTGATCGAAAAACGCGCCACCCGCGTCACCCGGCAGATGCGCATCACCCCGATGCGCAAGACTGATTTCCTGCTGGCCCACGTGCTGGCCTGCCTGGTGTTCAGCCTGCTGGAAACCCTGGTGCTGTATCTGTTCGCCAGCAGTTATTTCGACGTGCACGCTCAGGGCGGGGCGCTGCCCTTCATCGTGCTGCTGCTGGCCGGCAATGTCTGCTTCGCCGGCATCGCCATCCTGGCCGCCTCGCGCGCCACC
Source organism: Chromobacterium haemolyticum (assembly GCF_009936155.1). Classification (NCBI taxonomy): domain Bacteria; kingdom Pseudomonadati; phylum Pseudomonadota; class Betaproteobacteria; order Neisseriales; family Chromobacteriaceae; genus Chromobacterium; species Chromobacterium haemolyticum. Next base: position 2,050,476 of record NZ_AP019312.1, read on the forward strand.
AAGGCGCAGACCGCCAACGGCCTGCTGGAAATGACCATTCTGTTCCTGGTGATCTTTTCCGGCATCTTCTTCAGCTACAAGCATTTCCCGGACTGGATGGTGTCGGTGATCGAGGTGTTGCCGCTGACGATACTGGCCGACGGCATGCGCATGATTTTCGTCGAGGGCGCCGGGGTGCTGGAGATCGCCCGTTCCGCGGTGGTGCTCACGCTGATCGGCATTGCCGGCTTCGTCAGCGGCGCGCGGGTGTTTCGCTGGTACTAGGGGCATGAGGCATCCGCTGCGCGGATGATGGTTTTGATTGCCGGGGCTGCCCGGCGAGCAGGGAGAGGATATTTGCTTGGCCAAATATCCTCTCCACTCCTAAAGGCCACCCTGCAAGCCTGGCCTGCGGCTTCCCGCCGGGGCCCGTCAGACCCGAGGCGCGGCTGAACTCGCGATTTGCTAACGTCAAATCGCTCAGACAAAGCAGCCGCTTAAGACCTCGGGCCTGGCACCCGTCGGCAGTCTTGAAGGGACCTGGGGCGCGTCGGATTCGTGTTTGTCTTCGCACCCAACAAGCGACTAAGGGCGCATCACTTGAGTCACTCGCCAGGCTGCAGGAGCAGGGGAGCCGCTGTGGCTGCAGCGCCATGAACGCATTGAAAGGAGGAAAGGTAGTGAAACGCTTGATCCTCGCCCTATTGGGCATCGCCATGCTGTCCTTGCTGACAGCCTGCGAACTGGACGACGACGGCAAGCCGCGCGGCAGTCAGGTGCTGTGGGACCGCAGCGGCGTGCCGCACATCTATGCCGCGCGCGCCGACAGCCTGGCCTACGCCTTCGGCCGCGCCCAGATGCAGGCGCACCCGGAACTGCTGCTGCGGCTGTACGCCCAGGGCCGCGGCCGCGGCGCCGAATACTACGGCGCGGTGTTCGAGGCCGGCGAGCCCTTTCCCAGCAATATGGCGGAAGTGGACCGCCTGGTGCGCGCGATGGGCTTCCCCGAACGCTCCAAACAATGGCTGCAACAGCAAAGCCCGCGCATGCGCGCCTACCTGGACGCCTTCGTCGCCGGGATCAACGACCAGGCCGCCGCCAGCGGAAGCCTGAGCCCGGCGGCGCGAGCGGTGTTGCCGGTGCGCAGCGAGGACGTGCTGGCTCACACCCTGCGCATCTTCTTCAGCTATCTGAGCGGCTCCACCGCCACCGGCGCGGCCAATTGCTCGTTGGTCTACCCGGACGCGGTGGCCACGCCCATCAATCTGATCGGCGGCTCCAACGGCTGGGCGCTGGGGCCGGCCAAGAGCCGTTCCGGCAACGCCATGCTGCTGGCCAACCCGCATTTGCTGTGGGGCGGCAGCCATACCTGGTTCGAAGCCCAGTTCAAGAGCCCGGAATACGATATCTACGGCGCCACCCTGGTGGGCCTGCCGGTGATGCGCATCGGCTTCAACCAGCGGCTGGGCTGGGTGCATACCGTCAACACCCAGGACGGCTGCGACCTCTATCAACTCAAGCTCAGCGGCCGGCAATACCTGCTGGACGGCGTGGCGCGCGACTTCGAAACCAAGCGCGAAACCCTGTATATCCGTCAGCCGGACGGCAGCCTGCAAGCCGAGCAACTGACCTTGCGTCGCGCAGAGCAGGGCCCGGTGTTCGACAAGGACGGCCAGAGCTACGCGCTGCGCATCGTCGGCGTCGACCAGCTGCAGACCCCCGGCGTGCTGGAACAATGGTGGGACATGGCGCAGGCGCCTGACTTCCTGGCCTTCCGCAAGGTGGTGGCGCGGCTGCAAAACCCTTACCACAACATTATCTACGCCGACGCCCAGCGCAATATCTGGGCGGCCTTCGGCGGCCTGACCCCGCGCCGAGCCGGCGGCGACGCCGCCTACTGGGCGCAGCCGGTGGACGGCAGCCGCAGCGATCTGATCTGGCGCCAGGCGCTGCGCCTGGACGAGTTGCCGCAGGCGACGAATCCGGCCAGCGGCTGGGTGCAGAACTCCAATAGCGTGCCCTGGTATATGAGCAAGCCGGCGCTGGACCCGGCCGCCTACGCCGCTTATCTATCGCCGCGGGCGTCGCCGCTGCTACGAGAACAGCGCGGCATCGAGCTGATCGAGCAGACGCCGGCCTTCTCTCTGGACACGCTGCTCAGCGCCAAGCACGACACCCGGCTGCTGCTGGCGGACCGGGTGCTGGACGATTTGATCGGCTATGCGCGCGCCTCCGGCGACGCCGGCCTGATCGCCGCGGCGCAAGTGCTGGCCCAATGGGACCGGCGCAGCGACGCCGCCAGCAAGGGCGCGGTGTTGTTCGCCGCCTGGGTGGCGGCCTCCGGCGGCGAAGAGGCCTTGCGCTATCGCCAGGAAGCGGACCCGGCGCAGCCCTACCGCACGCCGGCCGGCCTGCGCGACGCCGGCTTCGCGCTGAGCAAGCTGGGCGCAGCGGCCCAGGGGCTGCAACAGGCCGGCGTGCCGCTGGACATCGCCTTCGGCGAAGTCTACCGGCTGCGGCGCGGCCCCGCCGGCGGCGCGGCGCGGCTGGACCAGCCTGCCAGCGGCGGCGCCGAGGGCCTGGGCGCCTTCCGCACCTTCAGCTATATCGGCGACAGCGACGGCCGCCAGCGCGCCATCTTCGGCGACACTTTCACCGCGCTGGTGGAGTTTGGCCGGCCGCTGCGCGCCAAGGTGATCAACACCTACGGCAACAGCAGCCAGCCGCAATCGCCTTACTACGGCGACCAGTTGCCGCTGGCGGCGCGGAACGAGATGCGCGACGCCTTGCTCAAGCGCGAGCAGGTGGAGGCGGCGCTGGCCAAGCGCGAGTGGTTCCGCCGCTAGCCGGCCGGCAAACAGGCCGGAGGCGGGAAAGCGCCTCCGGCTCCGCATGACGAGAGACTAGGTTTGCGCCATTGAGTCCGGGCTGGCACAATGGCGCCGTTGTCATTGGGGAGTAGCCATCTTCGGCCCCGCCGAAGAGGCCGCGTCAACAAACTTGAGGAGCTTTCCTCATGGCGCGGTCAGCGGCCGGCATTGCCGGCGCCGCCAAGCGAGACCTTTGGCCACGATGCGTTTGCCGCCGGGCAAGCCGCGTCGTTGCGCCATTGTCCATTCGCTTGCCCGGCCCAAGACCATCCATGCTGTCGACCCTGTTGTTTCTGCTCGGCTTTGCCGTCCTGATCTATCTATCCTGTCAATACTTCGTCAACGCCATCGAATGGTGCGGACGCCACCTGAACCTGGGCGCCAGCGCCGTAGGCACCGTGCTTGCCGCTTTCGGCACCGCCTTGCCGGAGAGCGCGGTGACTTTGACCGCAATGGCCTTTGGCGACACGCCGCAACATAAGGACATCGGCGTCGGCGCGGCCTTGGGCGGACCGCTGGTGCTGGCCACGCTGGCTTACGCGGTGGTGGGCTTTGCCCTGTGGCGCAACCGCAGCCGGCTGGGGCGCGGCGATTATCTGCTGCGCGTCGATCATCGTCGGCTGGCCGGCGACCAGTTGGCCTTCCTGTTCGTCTTCGCCTTGAAGGTGGCGCTGGGTCTGGTGGCCTTCGCCGTCAAGCCCTGGCTGGGCGTATTGTTCCTGGCCGCTTACGCCGCCTATGTCTGGCGCGAGATCCGCAGCGCGGACACCGCGCCGGAAGAGGAGGAGCTGGACGCCTTGAAGCTGCGCGCCGGCGGCGGCCTGGGCTGGGCGGCGGCGCAGGCTTTGTTGGCCCTGACGGTGATCGCGGCGGCGGCGCACGGCTTCGTCGCGCAGTTGGAAGCGCTGGCCGGCCATTGGGGCATGGCGCCGCATTTGGTGGCCTTGTTGTTGAGCCCGGTGGCCACCGAACTGCCGGAGATCATGAACGCGCTGATCTGGCTGCGCCAGGGCAAGGAGCGTTTGGCCTTGGCCAATATTTCCGGAGCCATGATGATTCAGGCGACGATTCCCAGCGCTTTCGGCCTGTTCTTCACCCCGTGGATGTTCGATAGCGTCTTGCTGTGGTCCGGACTGGCCACGATGGCGGCGATTGCCGGGCTGTGGCTGTTGTTCCGCCGCGGCAGCGTGGACGGCCGCTGGCTGCTGGGCGCGGGTGCGGTGTACTTGGTGTTTGCCGGCTGTCTGGTGTGAGAATTTGTTTACGATCTGCTGCGCGTCGGCGATACGGCGTTGAAACCCACTTCGAAATGCTCATGTACCGCATGTACATTCCGCTTTCTCAGCCGGTTTCGCCTTGTCTCGCCTTAGCTCGCGAGATCGTAAGCATGTTCTGAATACTTGTTTACGATCTGCTGCGCGTCGGCGGGATAGTTTAGATAAGGGCGTTGAAACCCGCTTCGAAATGCTCATGTACCGCATGTACATTCCGCTTTCTCAGCGGTTTTCGGCTCGCGAGATCGTAAACAGGCTCTGAGACGGGCTCAGAGCCAGGCCGCCACGCCGCCGTGATGCGAACAGGTGCCGCGCCGATGCTGGCTGAAACTGTAGCTGCCGTCGCGGCAACGCGCGCTGGCGCCGGCCGGCGCTTTGCCGGAACGGGTGTGGGCCGGGCTGTGCACTTCTACGCCGTCGGAGTTGGTGTAGCTGCCGTGTTCCAGCAACTGCTCCTGCGCCGGCGCGCTGGCATGGCGATGGGGGTGCGGGGCCTTGGCCTGAACCGGCGCGGCAAGCAGGGCCAGGCTGAGGCCCAGAAGGCCGGCGATGCGTCGCCAGATCGGCGTACGGAACTGCGCTGGATTTTTCATGTCATTCGATTGTTTAATGAGTCATTAAAGATGCTTGAATCTGTCTATGGTGCTTTGACGCGTCGATTCAATGAATTCAAGCCAAAAAGAATATGCACCTCATTTTAGTTCATTGTCATTGCCGCAGGTAGCGGCAATGCGCATCGGGGGAACTAAACCGCGATGGCCGGCCGCGCCATGGGCTGCGTCGTCATACCGATCTGGGGATGAAACTATGGATTATTTCGCGCAGCGGCGCGCCTTGCTGGCGGCTTTGGCCGCCTCGCCTTTGATTTTGGGTTGTGCGCGTCCGCCGTTGCGAGCGCCGGGCGAAGCGCCGGCGGCGCGGCAGCTGGCGGAGCTGGAACGCAACGCCGGCGGTCGCATCGGCGTGTTCGCGCAAGAGGTGGACAGTGGACGGAGCCTGGCCTATCGCGCCGATGAGCGCTTTCCGATGTGCAGCACTTTCAAGTTGTTGCTGGTGGGAGCCTTATTGCAACGCAGCGCGGCGCAGCCGGACTTGTTGTATCGACATGTCAGTTACCGGCGCGAGCAGTTGATCGACTATTCGCCTATCGCCGAACAGTATGTGGAGCAGGGCATGTCGGTAAAAGACCTGTGCGACGCGGCGATGCGCTTCAGCGACAACACCGCCGCCAATCTGCTGCTGGAGCAACTGGGCGGGCCGCAGGAAGTGAATCGCTTCGCCCGCTCGCTGGGCGATGGCTTGACCCGTCTCGATCGGATTGAGCCGGAGCTGAACCGCGCTGAGCCGGGCGATCCGCGAGACACCACCACGCCGGCGGCGATGACGGCCAATCTGCATGCCTTGCTGTTTTCCCCGCTATTGCCGGAGCGGCAGCGCGGGTTGTTGAACGATTGGCTGCTGGGCAGCACCACCGGCAATCTGCGCATCCGCGCCGGCTTGCCGGCGGAGTGGCGGGTGGGGGACAAGACCGGCAGCGGCGGCCACGGCGCTGCCAACGACGTGGCCGTGGCCTGGCGGCCGGGCAAGTCGCCGTTGTTGCTGTCGGTGTTTTACTGGGGATCGTCGGCGATGATGGACGAGCGAAACGCGGTGATCGCCGCGGTGGCGAGGGTGGCCGCCGCCGAGTTTGCTTGAGCAGCCGCGCGTGGCGGGGAATCCTGCCGGAATGAAAAACGCCGCAACTAAGGTTGCGGCGTTTTTGCGCGCGGCTCGATTGAGCGCTTGAGGTCGGCGCGGACTGCGAGCCGGAGCGTTGAATCACTTTTAGAATGTGTCCACGGTCTCGCGAGCAAGAGTGAGACAAGGCGAAAACCGCTGAGAAAGCGGAATGTACAGTGGATACATGAGCAGTTCGAAACGGCACTCACCGCGTCACGTCTCACAACGCGCGGCAGAGCTTAAGGCAAGCGCGCCGGCTCCACCACGATGCCGGCGCGCAGGCCGGGCTTGACCGTGGGATTGGGAAACAGAATGCGCTCCTCGCCGCCGACGGCCACGTAGCGGTGTTCGCCGTCCTCGGCGATCAGGAAACCATCCGGCAACGCGGTGAAGTTTTCCACGTCGTCGGTCAGATGCAGGCGGAAAGCCTCGCTGTGTTTGACGATGTCGTACTTGGCCTGGAACAGCGGCAGGTCGCCGTCGCGGTAGCCGGGCAGTTCTTGTTCCGGCTCGGACAGCAGCCGGCGCAGCGCCTGGTCGATGCCGGCGAAGCGGGGCAGGTCGTTCTGGCCAAACGGCCGCGCCTTGCCCAGTTCCAGCGTGAAGGCGTCCGCCTGGCAGTGGCGGCTGGTGAAGTAACTGAAGGTGTTGGCCGGCTGGCTGTGCAGCAGCACGGTTTCAACCTGGCAGCTTTTCAGCCAGGCAAGTTGCTCGCGGTTGTGCGGGCGCTCGTGGATATACGGATAGATGGCGAACTTCTCAAACACCGAGCCGCGGATGGCGGTGTGCAGATCGTAATGCCAGCGGCGGCCGCGGGCGGAGGCGAAGAAGTCCGCCGCGGCCTGCTCCAGGCGCGCCGCGCGCGCCGCTTCGCGCGCGCCCGGCTGGCGCGCGTGAGCGCCGTTGAACAGCCGGTTCATGTCGTAATCCAGATAACGCTTGCCCAGCCGCATTGCGTCCAGATTGCCGAAGATCACCAACAGCCGGCAGCGCAGCGTCAGCTTGCCGCCGGCGATATCGGCCAGGATGGCGTTGAGCACCTCTATCGGCGCGGTTTCGTTGCCGTGCACGCCGCTGGACAGCAGCAGGGAATCGTCGGCGGCGTCGGCGGGCTCCAGTTCTACGACGCCGTAGTCCAGCCAGTGCGCCCGCACGCCTGAGTGGAGCAGCCATTCGGCGGAGGCCGAGGAGGCGGGGTTCATGGTCCAGGACAGAAAATCGTGGTGATGCTCGCGCATGGGCTGGCTCGTGCTTGCGGCTAGTGATGACCGGGGCATTGTAACCAGAGCCGGCGCGGCTGGTGGCGGCGCGTGGCGCAGATTTGAAAAAACATGCCGTGTTTGGCTTAAAAGCCTTGTCTGGCGCGGCTTGGCGAGCCCTGTCGCGCTGTGGTTTTTTTAGAGGACGGCTTAGGGGGCTGGGTCACGTTGTTGTTGAATATTTTGGACAAGCCCATTGTCCGAACAACAAGGCCTTCGCCCGGAGAAACGGCCGCTGGCCGGCATGAGGAAAATATAGGGGGCTGTTTTTGCTCAAGCCTTGCCGGACAAGGCTTGCCGGGCTACCCGGCGCGGGCTTGTCGATTAAATTGGACATGCGGATTTTTATACATTTTTTTACTTGTCAAGCAGCGTGATGTTGTTACAATCCGCGCTCGTTTGCAGCTTTGCAAACCTACAATTCAATTGTTTCGCTCCGACATCCCAGGCCCACATAAAAGCTGTTCAGCCCGAAAGCCGCGCACTAAGGAGCGGGGTTATCCATCATAAGGATGCTCCTGCGGCTGGCTCATCGCTTTTTCGGCGGCGGCCTGGGCGCGTCCTTTGGAAATCCCTGTCCACCCACTGCGCGGGGTACAGGGCTTTCCGTCAGTTCTTGAGGGGAAAACTCATGGCTTGGTCTGTGGCTGATAGCCGGGCGTTGTATGGCATCCGGCATTGGGGAGCGGGGTACTTCGACATGGGCGCCAACGGCAATATCGTTGTCCGCCCGAATGTGCGCCAAAACAAGGAAATCGACCTGCATCGCCTGGTGGGCGAGCTGTCCGGCAAAGGCCTGGACCTGCCGCTCTTGGTGCGGTTTCCCGATATTCTGCAAGACCGCGTCACCCGTCTGTGCGCGGCCTTCGACAAGGCCATAGCCGAACAAGGCTACGGCAACCGTTACACCGCCATCTATCCGATCAAGGTCAACCAGCAAGAAGCGGTGGTGAAAAGCATCATCGCCACGCCGGACGTGTCCATCGGCCTGGAAGCCGGCTCCAAGCCGGAACTGATGGCGGTACTGGCGCTGTCGCCCAAGGGCTGCACCATCGTCTGCAACGGCTACAAGGATCGCGACTACATTCGCCTGGCGCTGATGGGCGAGCGCCTGGGCCACCAGGTATTCATCGTTATCGAGAAAGAGTCGGAAGTCGAGCTGGTGATCGATGAATCCCGCAAGCTCGGCATCCGTCCCAATATCGGCATGCGCGTGCGCCTGTCCTCGCTGGCTTCCAGCAAATGGGCGGACACCGGCGGCGAGAAGGGCAAGTTCGGCCTGTCCGCCGGCCAGCTGATTTCCGCCGCGGACAAGCTGACCGCCGCTGGCCTGGCCGATTGCGTGCGCCTGATGCACTTCCACATGGGGTCGCAGATCGCCCATATCGGCGATTACCGCAGCGGCTTCGGCGAAGCCATCCGCTACTTCGCGGAACTGCGCGCGCTGGGCCTGCCCATTGATCACGTGGACGTGGGCGGCGGCCTGGGTGTGGATTACGACGGCACCCATTCCCGCAACGACAGCTCGATCAACTACGACATGGACGAGTACGCGCACGTGATCGTGTCCATGTTGTCCGAATTCTGCGGCGAGAACGGCATTCCGCATCCGCGCATCCTGTCCGAATCCGGCCGCGCGATGACCGCTCACCACGCGGTGCTGATCATGAACGTGACCGATGTGGAGCGCCTGCCGGACGAAGTACCGCAGGTGGACGACCTGGCCGCCTTGTCGCAGCCGGTGCGCAAGCTGTTTGAATTGGTTCAGCTCAACGACGACGATCTGGTCACTGAAATTTACTACCGCGCCAGCCACTATGCGTCGGAAGTGACCGACCTGTACGCCTCCGGCCGCCTGTCGTTGAAGGAAAAAGCGCTGGCGGAAGACGTGCACGCCGCCTTGTGCCGTCGTCTGCACCGCCAGCTGCAAGCCAGCCAGCGTTCGCAGCGTCAAGTGTACGACGAGCTGACCGACCGTCTGGCCGACAAGTACTTCTGCAACTTCTCGGTGTTCCAGAGCCTGCCGGATACTTGGGCCATCGATCAGATTTTGCCGATCACTCCGCTGCACCGCTTGAACGAGCAGCCCACCCGCCGCGCGGTGCTGCAGGACCTGACTTGCGATTCCGACGGCAAGCTCAAGCAGTACGTGGATCAGCAGAGCATTGAATCCAGCCTGTCCGTGCATGAGGTGAAGCAGGGCGACGAGTATCTGATCGCCGTGTTCCTGGTGGGCGCTTACCAGGAAATCCTGGGCGACATGCACAATCTGTTCGGCGACACCGACTCGGTCAACGTCTATGTGCGCGATGGCGGCGAGCTTGAGTTCTCCGGCGTGGAAGAGCACGACACCATCGAAGACATGCTGCGTTACGTGCACCTGTCGCCGGAAGACATCCTCAACCGTTACGAAGCCAAATCGCGCGCGGCGGACCTCAGCAGCGAAGAGCGCAGTTTGTTCTTCGCGGAGTTCTGCCGCGGTCTGAAGCAGTCTTCCTACTTGTCGGTCTGATTCGACTCTCAAGCTGAAACAAAACAGCCGGGCGCATGCCCGGCTGTTTTCGTTGGCGTCGCCTGTGCGCGGACAGACTGTTCTTCAATCGACGAATTTAAGCAATTTCACCTAGCGGTGTCTAAGTTAGTGTTTCTGATGAGGTTTTTGGGTGAGTTTTACGTAGGGCGCGGCTCGTTTTGGGCACGCGCTTGCAATATGGGGAAACCTTGCTAGTTTGAGAAAGCCAATAATTGATTGGCATAAACATGGGGGTTGCCATATGTCTTTCTCTAGCGTTCCTTACTTCATTACCTATAGCCAAAACACCACGCTGGGCATTACCGCCAATGATTCGATGAGCGGTTCCCAACTGTCCTTGCGCGCCATTCAGGGCAACTTCCTCTCGCTGTTCAACATCGACTTCGCCAGCGGCGTGTTGGCGCTGTCCACCAGCGGCAACCAACTGGTGATCGACATTTCCGACCTGTCCAGCGGCAAGCCGTTGGTGCTGCGTCCGTACAACCCGTCCTCGCTCAGCCAGCAATGGGATCTGTTCTCCCGTCCTGGCTTTATCGCCAGCCGTCAAAACCCCAATCTGGTGATCGACAACCAGAGCCGCGGCGGCGTGGGCAGCCTGATCTGGCTGTATGAGTTCAACGCTTCGCCGGCGCAGCAATGGGCGCTCAAACCGCTGACCTCGGCTCAACGCTCGGAGCTGGTGCTGGAAACCGCTGAATAAGCGAAGGGCAAAGATCGCGGCGGCGGGCGCAAAGAGCCTGCTCAAGGTCTCGCGAGCAAGGGCGAAACAAGGCGAAAACGAGCGAAAAAGCGGAATGTACGAGTGGTACATGAGCATTTTGAGCTTGTTTTCAACGCCGTATCGCTGAAGCGCAGCAGACTTTGAACAGGTTCTAAGAACCTGTTTACGATCTTTTTGTGAGCGATAATGGGCGAGTGAAGAGAAAATCCTACCCAAGCGACATTAGTCGAGAAAAGTTTGCTCAGATAGAGCCGCTGCTGCGTGGCGTCCGACGTAACACTAAACCGGTACAGCTGGATCTGTATGAAGTGTTCTGCGCAGTGCTCTATCTTCTGCGCACAGGTTGTCAGTGGCGCTATCTACCGCCTGACTTTCCCAAGTGGCAGAACGTCTATGCGTATTGGCGCAAATGGACCGAACCTGACTTGTACGGCGTAAGCGTGTTGGAGCTGGCATTAAAAAAATCAGGTTGGCGTGGCCCGAGAGAAACTGGGGCGGAACGCCTCAAGCACGCTCTTGATCGTCGACGCGCAGAGCGTGAAGAACACTGATACAGCGGGGTTAAAAGGCTACGACGCGGGTAAGAAAATATCAGGCATCAAACGCCATATCGTAGTGGATACCCAGGGCTTACCGCACGCGGTAGCAGTGACTACAGCGGAGGTGACGGATCGCAAAGGAGCCCTCAAAGCGCTGGCACGTTGCCAGAGTGGGCTCAAGCGGGTGCAAAGCCTGCTGTGCGACAGCGGCTACATAGGTCAGCCCTTTGCGCAGGGAGTGCGGGAGATTCTGGGTGGGTATGTGACGGTACAGATCGCGAAGAGAAGCGAGCTGCATACGTTCAAGGTGATGCCCAAACGATGGATTGTTGAGCGCAGCTTCGCTTGGTTGGAAAAGAGCAGAAGGCTGTGGAAGAACTGCGAGCGGAAGCTGAATACTAGCTTGCAGTTCATCCACTTGGCTTTCTTGGCTCTATTGCTCCGGAGATCGTAAACAGGCTCTAAGGCCCGTCGCCGCTTTTTGGGTTCATGCAAGGAGCAAGAGATGGGTTTCAGCAGCACTTCGTATTTCATCACCTCGGCCTATTTCCCGGATTACGCCATTGTGGCCGACGATTCGATCAAGGGCGCTCGGCTTAGCCTGCAGCCGTTCCAGAACAATTTCGCCGCTTTGTTCAATATCGACTTCGACCGAGGCTTGTTCGCGCTGGCCACCAGCGGCAATCAATTGGTGATCGCCGCCAATGAAGCGGCCGATGGTTCGCCGTTGCAGTTGGACCTGTTGCCGGAACCGGCCTTGCCCAATCAGCGCTGGGATGTGTTTTCGCAGCCGGGCAATATCGTCAGCCTGGCGGATCGTTCCCTGGCTTTTGGCTTCGGCATGGAAAAAATCTTTCCGCCGACGCTGCGCTTGCGCAAACTGCATCCCGGCCGGCCGCCGATGTGGATTCTGCGGCCGATGACGATGCCCAGCGCCTGAGTCCCCGCCATCCGCCGGGCGGGGCTTGGCCGCGGCGCGGCGGCCTCTTCAAGAGCGCAGCAACTGCTCGCGCACCCAGACGGCGGCCATGCCCAGCGGCCGCCTCCGCGACCACACCAGATCAATGTGGCGCGACTTGGGCCAGCCCGGCGCGCGCAGCTCGCGGAGCCGCTCCGCGCCGAAGGAGTCCGCTAGCCAGCGCGGCAGCTCGGCCCAGCCCGCGCCCAGAATCGCCATCTCCAGCAGCATCAGATAGCTGGGCGCGAACCAGCAGCGCCGGCTCATGGTTTCCGGTTTGCTTTCGGTATAGGTGTTGAGCCGCAGTTCGCGGTGGCGGCTCAGCGCCTGCCGGTCCACCTGTTCCAGCGCCGCCAGCGGATGGCTGCGCGCCACGTACAGAGCCACTTCGCTAACCTCGCCCAGCGTGGCGTGGCCGATATCGGCCGGGTACTGCTTCTGCGCCGCCATGCAGCCCAGGTGCGCGCGTCCTGTCTGGATCAAATCCAACACGTCGTCCTGTTCGCCCACCAGGCATTCCAGTTCCAGCGCCTCGAAGTTCTGTTCCAGTTGTCGCGTCACTTCCTGAAAACGCGAAGACTGATACGTGTCCGACAGCACCAGGGTCAGCCGCGGCTCCAGCCCGGCGTTCAGCAACTGCGCCTGCTGGTTCAATTCATCGCCAATCGCCAGCATCTGCCGCGCGTAGCCCAGCAGATGGCGGCCGGCCTGGGTCAGCGCCGGCTGGCGGCTGCCGCGGTCGAACAGCTGCACCGCCAGGTCTATCTCCAGATTGGCGATGGCCTCGCTGATGGTGGATTGGCTCTTGCCCAGCCGCCGCGCCGCGGCGGAAAACGAACCCAGTTCGGCGGCGTTGGCAAACGCCGCCAGCGCGTCTAGCGACATGCTCATATCGGTTTCTCCGATTCAACCTATCTTTATCCTATCCGAAAAACCAATAAAAATCGCGTCATTGACCTGCAAACCACGTCGCGGAGCCCGCTATGGGCGAATCGCGGCGGTTAAAGGAGATGTGATGCAAACCAAGAAATCCTGGCTGGAACGCGCTTTCTACGCCATCGCTTATGAATTGTGCGCCGTCATGCTGCTGATGCTGATGGCCAGCTGGCTGCTGAGCCAGGACACCGCGCAGATCGGAGTGCTGGCCTTGATGATGACCACGGTGGCGATGTCGTGGAACATCGTATTCAACGCCTTGTTCGAGCGGCTGGAACGGCTGCGCGGCTGGGTCCGCACACCGGCGCTGCGCGTAGTGCACGCGCTGTTGTTCGAAGGCGGGCTGGTGGTGTTGTTGGTGCCGCTGGTGGCCTGGTGGCTGGAGGTCAGCTACTGGCAAGCCTTCCTGCTGGATATCGGTTTTTTCCTGTTCTTCCTGCCTTACACCTTTGTTTTCAACTGGCTGTACGACGGACTGCGCGCCAGCCTGTTGCGCCGCCTGAGCCGCGCCCGCGCGGGCATGGCTTAATGTATCGGTTTTGTCGATGGTTATTATTTTTTAACCATCCGAAAAACCAATCAGAATGGCGACTATCTTGACGTTCACGATCTTGCGGACCACGGCGAGACAAGGCTTTGCGGCCGAGACAGCGGAATGCGCGAGCGCTTCATGCGCGTTTCGAAGCAGTCTTCAAAGCCTCTGTCCAACAATCCCGCCGACGCGTGGCGGATCGTGAACAAATTCTTTAAACGGTCATGATTGGGAAATAATATGAACAAACAGAAATCCTGGCTGGAACGCGGCTTCCACGCCGTGATGTACGAGCTGTGCGCAATGGCCCTGCTGGTGCCGTTGGCCTCCTTGGTGATGGAGCAAAGCCTGCTGCATATGGGCGCGCTGGCCTTCATGATGTCCACCGCGGCCATGATGTGGAACGTGGTGTTCAATATGCTGTTCGACCGTCTGGAAGCGGCGATGGGCTGGAGCCGCACCGTGGGCGTGCGCACCTTGCACGCGCTGATGTTCGAAGGCGGGCTGGTGATCATGCTGGTGCCCTTGGCGGCTTGGTGGCTGAACGTCAGTTACTGGCAGGCTTTCCTGCTGGATTTGGGCTTCTTCGCCTTCTTCCTGCCTTACACTTATATTTTCAACTGGCTGTACGACTCGCTGCGCGCCAAACTGCGCATGCGCGGCGGCAAGCCGTGCGCTGAACTGGAGTCTTGAATGAAAATCTGGTTGTTCCTGGCCGTCGCCATCGTCAGCGAGGTGATCGCCACCTCCTCGCTGAAAGCGTCGGAAGGCTTTACCCGCCTGGGCCCGTCCTTGCTCACCGGCGCCGGCTATCTGCTGGCCTTCTACATGCTGTCGCTGACCCTGCGCCAGATTCCAGTGGGCGTGGCGTATGCGCTGTGGTCCGGCGTAGGCATCGTGCTGGTCTCCATCGTGGGCTGGGTGCTCTACGGCCAGAAGCTGGATGCGCCGGCCATGATTGGCATGGGCTTGATCGTGGCCGGGGTGTTGGTGATGAATTTGATGTCCAAATCAGTGGCGCATTGAGTCGGCCCCGTTCTTGGCCCGCGCGGCGGAAGAGGGCGGAACGCAAAAACCGGCCGGGATTCCCGGCCGGTTTTGTTTTGCGCCTTGGACGCGGCTTAGTGCGTCTTGGGGTTTTGATAGACCGGCTTGCCGGCCAACCAGGTTTGATGTACCCGGATGTCGCGCAGCGAGCCGGCCGGCACCGCCGGGTCCAGCGGGTCCTGTTCCAGAATGGCCAGGTCCGCCAGTTTGCCCGGTTCCAGCGAGCCGACAATGTGGTCCATATGGCACTGCCAGGCCGCGTCCAGCGTCACCGCGCGCAGCGCGGAGAGGCGGTCCAGGCATTCCGCCGGGTTCAGCGGCTGCCGCTCCGGGTCCGCCTCCATCACGCGCGTCACCGCCTGCTCCATCATTCGCAGCGTGCCCAGCGGCGACACGAAGTGGTCCGAATGCAGGCTGATGCGCAGGCCGGCCTTGAGCGCGGACTGACAGCGGTCCAGCATCTGGGCGCGATCGCGGCCCAGGATGGTGGTCTTGAACACCTGGCCCCAGTAACCGACGTGGCCGATCAGGAAGCTGGGCGACAGCTTCAGCCGCGCCATGGTGGCGATGCTGGCATCGCTCAGCAGCGATGCGTGTTCGATGCGCGAGCGCAGCGCCAGCTTGGAATTGGGCGCGCCGTCCTTGGCGTTTTCGTCGTATAGCGCCAGTTCGAAGGCGGCCAGCACGTAATCCACCGCCTGATCGCCGTTGGCGTGCACCAGTACCGGCCAGCCGGCGTTCAGCGCGCGCTGCAACTGGGCGGCGAAGGTGATGGGCGGCTCGAAGTTGAACAGGCCGCGTGGAGAGACATTGGGCACGTGGTGCTCATCCGCGCAGCAATAGTCTTGCGATTGATAGCCGGTCAGGCCCTGATTGGAACCGTCGGCAATCAGCTTGAGCGCGCGGATGCTGAAGCGGTCGTCGTCGTGCGGAATGTGATTGGGTTGGAAGGTGTGCAACCACTGCTCTTGCAGCCAGTCCTGGTTGGAGTACAGCGCCGCGCCGATGCGCACCGGCGCCAGCGGGCTTTGGGCGAAGGCGCGCAGCAGCGTGATTTCCAACTGGCCCATGGCGGCGCCCAAGCCGGCGTCAAACAACGTGGTCATGCCTCTGGACGCGGCCTCGTGCAAGATTTCCTGCAGCTTGCTCAGCAAGTGCGGAGCGGCCAGGCCGGGAATCACCGCCAGTACCTTGCCGATGTCGGCCTCGGTGGTGACCCCCTTGGAGTCAGGGTCCAGGCCGGCCAGCTTCATCGCTGGGGAGTTGGCGTAACCCAGGTGGCCGGAGGCGTTGATCAGGAAGATGGGCGTCTCGGTGCTGATCTGGTCCAGAAAGGGCTGATCCGGCTCCTGCCATTTCGTCATCAGCGAGGGGTCCACGCCAAAGCCGGTGAGCCATTGCTGCGTGTCGGCGCGCGTGTGGCCGTGCCGGGCGGTCAGCTCGTTGCGCAGCTTCTCAGCAACCCAGCCCAGATTGTAGCCCGGGCGCAGAATCTGATCCTCGAAGGGACTCAGATTGACCCAGTTGCGGTACAACGCGCTGGGCAGGATGTGCACATGCGGGTCCACCATGCCCGGCAGCAGAGTCTTGCCGCGCAAATCAATCCGCTCGGCGCGCGGTTGGGCTTGCATATCGGCCTCCACCTGCCGCAGGCTGCCCACCGACACCACCTTGCCGTGAGCGACGCCCAGCGCTTCCACCCGGCCAGACTGTCCACCTTGCAGCGTGTAGATCGGGCCGCCGTGGAAAATGGCCGCGTCCTGGTGCAGCGCCAGCTTGGCGCGCTCGGCGGCGACGCGGATCAGGCCGGACAGGCTTTCGGTCCAGTTGTGATGTTGCAAGGCGTCCAGCTGGGTGGACAGCCGGGGCAGCGTGCAGCACGCGCAGCCGGGTTGATGGGGTAGGGACATGGGCGCTCCTGTGCATGGCATCGGTACTGCGCGGCGACGCCGCGCACTGAGAGCCTGTACAAAGTCTGCTGCGCTTCAGCGATACGGCGTTGAAAGCGGCTTCGAAATGCTCATGTACCACTTGTACATTCCGCTTTCTCAGCCGTTTTCGCCTTGTCTCGCCCTTGGCTCGCGAGACTTTGAACAGGCCCTGCGCGAATTGTATGCCGATGGCAAGACGGAGAGGCTGACAAAAGCTGAGCAAGGTTCTGCCTGCGCCGGGCCCTTGCGACGCAGCGCGCCTCAGGCCGGCGGCGCGGATTCCGTCGCGCAACCCAGCTTGGCGTGCAGATACACCGGCGCGCCGGAACGCCAGGTCTGCAGCACCGCGATATCGCGCAGATTGCTCACCGCCGGGTCCAGCGGGTCCTGCTCAAGCACCACCAAGTCTGCCAGTTTGCCCGGCTCCAGCGAACCGACGATATGGTCCATATGACATTGCCAGGCGGCGTCCAGCGTTACCGCGCGCAGCGCGCTGAGCCGGTCCAGCCGCTCCGCCGGGTTCAGCGCCGGCTTGCCGCCGGCCTGTTCCGGCGCCGCCTCCATCACGCGGAAAATCGCCTGCTCCATCATGCGCAGGCCGCCCAGCGGGGTGACGAAGTGATCGGAGTGCAGGCTGATGCGCAGGCCGGCGCGCTTGGCGGACAGGCAGCGGTCCAACAGCTTGGCGCGGGCCTCGCCCAGAATGGTTTGCTGGAAGGCGCGGCCCCAATAGCCGACGTGGCCGATCAAAAAACTGGGCGAAAGCTGAAGCTGCGCCATCTGGGAGATGTGCTCGTCGGTCAAGAGCGAAGCGTGCTCGATGCGATGGCGCAGCCGCGTGCCGGCGCAATCCGGCCGCAGCGGCGCGGAAGGGTGGTTGAGCGCGTGCTCGTAAGCCTGCAGCACCTCGTCGATGGCGCGGTCGCCGTTGGCGTGCACCATGGCCGGCCAGCCGTGCTCCACCGCCTGCCGCAAATGCGGAGCGAAGGCGCTGGGCGGGCGGAAATTGAACAGCCCGGTGGCCGGTACATTGGGCACCTGGTGTTCCGGATAGCATTTGTAGGCCTCGGTCTGAAAACCGGTCAGCCCTTGGTTGGAGCCGTCCGACACCAGCTTCAGCGCCTTGATGCTGAAGCGCTTGTCCTCCATGCCGTCCAGGTCCGGGCGGAACAAGCGCGTCCACTCGTCCATCTGCCGGGTTTCGTTGGAAAACAGCGCGGCGGCGATGCGCACCGGGTTCAGCGCGGTCTGGGCCACCAAGTCCAGCAGCAAGACCTCGAACAGCCCTTTGCCGGACCCCAGGCCGGCGTCGAACAACGTGGTATTGCCCATCTTGGCCGCGCCGTGCAGCACCTGGCTGATGCTGGAAAGCAAGGCGGCCGGGGACGGGGAGGGCAGCGCGGGCATCATCTGCAGCACCTGCTCCTCCACCAGCACCCCCTTGCATTCCGGACTGATGCCGGCCTTGGCCAGCGCCGGCGCGTTGGCGTAGCCGATGTGGCCGGAAGCGTTCATCAGGAAAATCGGGAGCTTGTCGCCAAACTGGGCGAACCAGTCCAGGTCCGGTTCGGTCCAGGTCCGCATCAGCGAAGGATCCAGGCCGAAGCCCAACACCCAGGCCGTGCCGTCCTTGGCCTTTTGCTGTTTTTTGGGATCGGCCAGCGCCGCGCGCACCGTGCTTTCCACGCCGGCAATGCCGTAATCCGGCGTCAGCGTTTGGCCGGAGAACGCGCCCACGTACTGCCAGGACGAAAACAGCGCGCTGGGCAGGATGTGCATGTGGGGATCGACGAAACCGGGCAGCAAGGTGGCGCCTTCCAGCGACATCTCCTCCGGTTTTTTATGCCCGGCGGCGGGCATGGCCTGCCGCACCTCCTCGCGTGAACCGGTAGCCACGATGCGGCCCTTGGCGATGCCGATGGCGTCCACCGTCTGCCGCCCGCTGCTGGCCAAGGTATGAATGGAGCCGCCGTAAATGATCAGCGTCTGAGGCGGCGAGGCCGGCAGCAAATGTTTTTCCTGCTGGCGGATCAGCCGCTTGGCCTCGTCCTGCCAGTCGGGCTGCTCGGACAGCTCATCGTGCAACTGAGCCAACAAAGGAAGAGTGCAGCAGGCGCAGCCTGGTCCGTGCGGATGATGATGGCTCATGGCGGATGTCCGGTTGAAACGCCGGCTCCGGAGGAAGCGCGGGGCCGCGCGGAAGGAACGGAAAAAGCGATGTCATTATAGGCGGCGTCCCGGCGCAAACAAACGGCGAACTGGCCATTCGGGCGGGGGTCGTCAAGAGCGGGGTAAAGCGGCAAAGCGCCGGCTATGACGCTCTTCAGCCGCCGCACACCTGATTGCGGCCGTGTTGCTTGGCGTGATACAGCCGCTCGTCCGCCAGCTTCAGCAGCCGGCTGACCTCCGGCATGTCCGACGCCGCCACGCCAATGCTCACCGTATAGCGCAGCCCGCCCTTGGCGGTGGTCAGGATACAGCCCTCTATCGCCAGGCGCAGGCTCTCCAGCCGGCACACCATGTCCAGCTCAATGGGGCTGGGGCTGAGAATCACAAACTCCTCGCCGCCAAAGCGCGCCACAATGCCGTCCGGGAAAAACTGCTCCATCAGCCGCGCGGTGTTGCAGATCACCTGATCGCCCACATCGTGGCCGTACTGATCGTTCACCCGCTTGAAGTGGTCGATATCCAGCACCGCCACCCCGTAGCCGTTCTTCAATTGCATCACCTGCTCAAAAAAATGCCGGCGGTTGGATAAATTGGTCAGCGGGTCGCGGTCCGCGGTTTCCTTCAGGGATTCCAGGTTCTCCACAAACTCCACATTGCGAGTGACGCGGCAGAAAAACTCCTCAAAATTAAACGGCTTTTGCAGAAAGTCGTCCGCCCCCGCCTTGATGAAGCGCGTGGTCATGGTGGGGTCCTGGTTGCCGGAAATGCCGATGATGGCCAGGCGGTCGTGATCCAGAAAGCGGCGTATCGTGCTGGTCATGCGCACCCCGTCCATGCCCGGCATATCGTTGTCGCTCAGCACCAGCTTGATGTGCTTGTCGCGGTGCAAAATCTCCAGCGCCTGCTTGGCGTCCTCCGCCTCCAGCACCTGATAACGGTGGCGCTCCAGGTTCTCGCGCAGAAACTGGCGGTAAGACGCGGAATCGTCCACCACCAGCACCTTGATGCCCGGGTTCTTGCGAATACGGGTCAGCATCCGCATCACATAATCAAAGGCCGCCGGGCTTTCCTTGCTCACGTAATCCACCACCGGCAGTTGCAAGATGCGGTCGCGCACCTCGCCGTCGTTGCGCGAAGTCAGCACGATGGTGGGAATGGCCTGCTGGAACAACAGCGGCAAATGCTCGCCGGCGGGCGAATCCGGCAAGTTGTAATCCGCCACCGCGGCCAGGAAATGCTGACCGGACGTCAGCGCCTCGCGCACCTCCGGCAGCGAGCACACCGGTAGCGGCGATAGGCCGATTTCCTCCACCATGCGGCACAAGGGGCGGATCAACACCATGCTGTCTTCAATCACCAAAACGCGCGTTTCTTCGCTCATCGTCCGCTTATCCCTTGCCTACCGCCTGATCCGCCCGCGCCGGCTCTCGGAGAACACTCCAAAACCGGGTATAATCGACCCATTTTTTCCATTCTAGAAGAACTACGATTCATCACCATGGAACTTGCCAAAAGCTTTGAACCCGGCGACATCGAACGTCGCTGGTACGCGCAGTGGGAACAGGCCGGCTACTTCAAGCCCAGCATGGACACCGCCAAACCGTCCTTCGCCATCCAACTGCCGCCGCCCAACGTCACCGGCACCCTGCACATGGGCCACGCCTTTAATCAGACTATTATGGACGGTCTGACCCGGTATTACCGGATGAAGGGCGACAACACCGTGTGGATTCCCGGCACGGACCACGCCGGCATCGCCACCCAAATCGTGGTGGAGCGCCAACTGGCCGAGCAGGGCGTCAACCGCCACGACCTGGGCCGCGACGCCTTCACCGCCAAAGTGTGGGAATGGAAAGAACAATCCGGCGGCACCATCACCAGCCAGATGCGCCGCGTGGGCTGCTCCGTGGACTGGGGCCGTGAATACTTCACCATGGACGACACCCGCGCCGAAGTGGTGACCGAAGTCTTCGTCCGCCTGTTTGAACAAGGCCTGATCTACCGCGGCAAGCGCCTGTCCAACTGGGACTCCAAGCTGGGCACCGCCATCTCCGACCTCGAAGTGATCTCCGAGGAAGAAGACGGCCACATGTGGCACATCAAATACCCGGTGGTGGGAAGCGACGAATTCGTCACCGTCGCCACCACCCGTCCGGAAACCCTGCTGGGCGACGTGGCCGTGGCGATCGCCCCGGACGACGAGCGCTATCAGCACCTGCTGGGCAAGCAGCTGGAACTGCCGCTCACCGGCCGCCAGATCCCGGTGATCGCGGACGAATACGTGGACAAAGAGTTTGGCACCGGCTTCGTCAAAATCACCCCGGCGCACGACTTCAACGACTACCAAGTGGGCAAGCGCCACAGCACCCAGCTCATCAACGTGATGAGCCTGGAAGCCAAAATCCTGGCCAAGGCGCAAATCTTCGGCTTCGACGGCAGCGCCCAAGGCGTGATCGAACTGCCGGCCGCCTATGCCGGCCTCAGCACCCAGGACGCGCGCAAAGCCATGCTGGCGGACCTGCAAGCCCAAGGCTACCTGCTGGACACCAAACCGCACAAACTGATGGTGCCGCGCGGCGACCGCACCGGCACCGTGATCGAACCGCTGCTGACCGACCAATGGTTCGTCGCCATGGACAAAGTGGCGGTGGACAAAGACGGCAATCCGGACCCCACCGGCCAATCCATCGCCGCCAAAGCCATTGAAGCCGTGGAAAGCGGCGAAGTGCGCTTCATCCCGGAAAACTGGGTCAACACCTACAACCAATGGATGAAAAACATCCAGGACTGGTGTATCAGCCGCCAGCTGTGGTGGGGCCACCAAATCCCGGCCTGGTACGACGAAGACGGCAACATCTACGTGGCCCGCAGCGAGGCCGACGCCCAGGCGCAAGCGCCGGGCAAGACCCTGCGTCGCGAACAAGACGTGCTGGACACCTGGTTCAGCGCCGCCCTGGTGCCGTTCTCCACCCTGGGCTGGCCCAACGACACCCCGGACCTGCGCGCCTTCCTCACCTCCAACGTGCTGGTGACCGGCTACGAAATCATCTTCTTCTGGGTTGCCCGGATGATCATGATGACCAAGCACTTCACCGGCAAGGTGCCGTTCCGCGACGTGTACATCCACGGCATGGTGCGAGACCACGAAGGCAAGAAGATGTCCAAGTCCGAGGGCAACGTCATCGACCCGGTGGACCTGATCGACGGCATCGCGCTGGAACCGCTGGTGACCAAGCGCACCACCGGCCTGCGCCGCCCGGAAAAAGCCCCGGCCATCGCCAAGGCCACGGAAAAGCTGTTCCCGGAAGGCATCCCGGCTTACGGCACGGACGCATTGCGCTTCACCATGGCCAGCTACGCCACCCTGGGCCGCAGCGTCAACTTCGACTTCAAACGCGCCGAAGGCTACCGCAACTTCTGCAACAAGCTGTGGAACGCCACCCGCTTCGTAATGATGAACGTGGAAGGCAAGGACTGCGGCCAGGACGAAAGCCTGCCGTTGGAGTTCTCCTTTGTTGACCAGTGGATCATCGGCCGCCTGCAACAGGCCGAAATCGACGTCACCAACGCGCTGGAAACCTACCGCTTCGACATCGCCGCCCAGACCATTTACGAATTCATCTGGAACGAGTACTGCGACTGGTACGTGGAACTGGCCAAGGTGCAGCTGCAAACCGGCAACGAAGCCCAGCAGCGCGCCACCCGCCGCACCATCGTCCGCGTGCTGGAAGTGGCGCTGCGCCTGACCCACCCGCTGATGCCCTTCATCACCGAAGAGCTGTGGCAGACCGTGGCCCCGCTGGCCAACGCCAAGAGCGCCCCGTCCATCATGCTGGCCCCGTGGCCGGTGGCGGACGCCGGCAAGATCAACGCCGCCGCCAACAGCCGCATGGACGCGTTCAAAGACATGGTCAACGCGGTGCGCAATCTGCGCGGCGAAATGGGTATCGGCCCGGCCGTCAAAGCCCCGCTGTTCATCGAAACCGGCGACGCCTCGGTGGCGGACTTCGTGCCCTACCTCAAGCTGCTGGCGCGGTTGACCGAAGGCTCCATCGTTGCCGCGCTGCCGGAAGACGACGCCCCGGTGGCCATCTCCGGCGACGCCCGCTTGATGCTGAAGGTGGAAGTGGACAAGGCCGCGGAAACCGCGCGCCTGAGCAAAGAGCAGGGCAAGGCGGAAGCCGAACTGGCCAAGCTCACCGCCAAGCTGGAGAAGCCGGGCTATGTAGACAAAGCCCCGGCCCATCTGGTGGAGCGCGACAAGGCGCAGTTGGCCGAGTTGAACGACAAGCTGGACAAGATCAAGGTGCAGTTGGCTAAGCTGGCTTGAACCTAAGCCTGATCTGGAAGTGAAGAAACCCGCCGCGAGGCGGGTTTTTTTGCATGATTAATCACTATTTTGATCTGTATCCTTGAGTTTTCAATTCTTTTGTCATATTGTTTTGTTTGATATTTAGGGGGGAATATGCAGAGTCAAGATAAGGTAAGTTCGGAGCCTGCTAAATCAAATTGGTGGGAGGGTTATATTATTAGATATAGCCTTGGAACTTTGGTTGGATCTCTAATTTGTTGGTTTTTGGTTTCGAATTTGGCCGAAACATCACAGGTAAGGTTGTTTGTTTTCTCCAAAGAAACTGTTGTAAATTATGTGATTATTGCTTTTATGGGGCTGACCTTCTGCTATATCGCGAGTGCACCAATGTTGGTGCTGCATGTTTCTCGCTATCAAGAAAGAAAAAAATCAATTGGTCGATGCTTTGATAAGGTTGTATTTTTCGTGTTTGGCGGTTGGGTGGCTTTGGCGGGAGGGGTTCTTTATTTTTGCGGTTACTTTGATACTGAATTGACCGGCCATCAGTTTAAATTAATGTCAATTTTAGGTGTGATTGTCTTTTTTCTGATTGTTGTGCAAATTGGGGCGCAGCCAAAAAGTGAGGATGATATCGTTCATCTGTTTGATTTTTATGACAAATTGACATTTTTAAGGTTTTACACGTTCAGCGACATCATGACTTCTTATCGGCATATACGGGAGCATGGAAATGCATATTCGGTTCTTTTGCTTGAGCTTTTGCTGGGGTTTACGTTGTGGCTGGCTTTGAGGTTGCATATATACCTTGTTCCTATAGTTGTTGTTGCCTGGGTCTTTCCTGCAGCATATTCTTGGCAGGTTGGGACTAATATTGAAAAAATGTATATTAAAAAGCATTATGAAACAGCAGTAAAAAAGCATAGGCATACTATTCACAACCTTAGGGTGAGAAAATCTGGTAGGCCTTATTATTTCCCTAGTCGAAGGTAAGATTTGAGGTTGAGTCCGCTACGCGGATGATGATTTAGGGCCGGTTCCGCCCGGCGAACGGAAAGGGGAATTTGCGCGGCCAAATTCCCCTTTACCCCAAAGGCCGCCCTGCAAGCCTGGCCTGCGGCTTCCCGCCGGTTCCCGTCAGTCCCGAGGCGCGGCTGAACTCGCGATTTGCTAACGTCAAATCGCTCAAACAAAGCAGCCGCTTAAAACCTCGGGCCTGCCACCCGGCGGCAGGCTTGAAGGGAGCAGGGGCGCGTCGGATACGCGGTCTGCTCCGAGTAACAAGCAAGTCGGTCTCGTTTGCTATGAGCTGGAGCCGCTCTGGCTTGACTCCCCCCTCCATCTAGCTAACAATGGCCCCCGCGCTGCCGCACAAACAGCGCCAGGATTAGTCTCCTGCAATCTCCCCCGGCGGACACGCCGCGTTTTCGCGGCTTTTTCGTGTCCGGTTGCTATTGCTTTGCCTAAAATCTGGGCGGGCCATGGCGGGGGCGCCCATGGGCGCGCCGGTCCGGAGGGAGCGGTGAGACTAGCCTTGTCATGTGCCCGCCTTGCCGCGCTTGTCGGCCAGGCCCTTCATTCAAGGAGGTTGCAATGGCGAAGCCAGTCCGTCCGATGCCCAACATCGAATCCACTCCATCCCCTTCCAAGGATCCCGCCGTCCAGCAGGACAGCGTTTCCCCGCAACAGCCGGCGCTGCGGCGCTCGCAGTACCGCTGCATTTCCGTGGAAACCAAGGCAACCCGCCTGCCTTTTGTCCGCTTCATTCCGGGGCGAAATCATCCGCATTACTGGCAACCGGCCGAGCCCGAGGATTACGCCGAGGCCTGCATGCTGGGCCGCCAGTACGCCGCGCACCTGGCGCAGTGGCTGAAAAGCAATGAGCTGGACGCCGGCCGCGGCTTGCTGCTGCGCATTGCCAGGGATATGGACCACAGCGACCACAGCCACCGCAACGGCTTGCGCCGCGGCTTTTTCAACTATCTGGAGACCTTGCTGTGCGTGGCCGGGCGGCAGTTGAACTTGTATCGCCACGTGGAGGCGATGCACCAGTTGCAGCGCAGCCGGGATCTGATGGCGTGGCTGGAGCGCAAGCGTAGGCGTTGAGCGGGTTTAAGCGCGGCGTGGCCTGGGTCAAACCGCGCTTGAGCTGATTGTAAAATGCCCCGCCTGCTGACGCTGGCGGGGCATTTTATTGAAAAAGAACAGGTGTGAGCGGAGCCGCTCATACGGCTTCATGCCCAAGCCTCCCTCAGCCAACTGACGGGATGCTTCCCGCCGCGCGAGCGCGAACGCCGGGTCGCCAAACCCCGACGGCGGCGGTGGCCACGATCAGCAGGATGTTGAGCCCGCCGCCTATGGCTTCGCGCAAAGTCGCGGCGTGGAAGTCCGCGCCCAGCGCTCCATTCAGCAGCGCGGCTTGGGCCAGTTGATTGGCTTGGTCCACCGCCGGCACCACCACGAAAGAGGCGTTGAGCAGGATCAGCAGCGTCAGGCCCAGCTTGAGCTGGAAGAAGCGGTTGCGCGGGCCGTAGCGCCGGTAGCCCAGTAGCAGGCCGCTGATTAGCATCAGCCACAGGCCGGGCACGGTCAGCGCCCAGGTGCCGATATGGATGTACTGCCGTGTTTGCGCCAGCAGGGCCGGCGTGGCCGGGCCGGTTTCGGACAGCACGACCCAGGCCAGGATGCTGCCCAAGAACAAGGCCAGCGCAATGAAGTGAATCAGTTTGAGCGTGCGGTTCATGACTCTTCTCCAATTGGGGGGCTGAGCGTGTCCAGCGTGCTCAGCAGTTGTTGCAGGGTGTGGCAGGCGGCCTCGAAATCCGCGTCGGGCAGGTGCCGCGCCAGTTGCTCCGTCCATTGCGCCTGGCTGCGCTGGGTGCCGGCCACGGTGCGTTCCCCCTTGGCGCTCAGCCGGTACAGCGGGGAGCGGGCGTGCTGGGGATTGGGCAGCACTTCGAAATAGCCTTCCTCCACCAGCTTGTGCAGTTGCTTTTGCGCGCCTTGGCGGCTGATGCCCATGCGGGCGGCGATTTGAGGCGCGGTTTGCGCTTCGCCCGCCAGGCCCGCCGCGCCCAGCACTTGCCAGCGCGCGCTATTGATGCCCAGGTGGGCTACTAGTTGGTCGCCTCTGTCCAGCAGGGTGCCGTTCAGGCGGAAGATCAGCAGCATCAGATCGGTGATGCGCTGTGGGCGATGGTTTGGTTTTGATGGCATGCGGCGCTCCTTTTTGACAACTGGTTGCCATTATTGGTAACTGGTTGTCAAATTGCAAGCACTAATGGCTTGGAACGCGTTTTGTTGGATGGAGCTAGGGCCTGTTCAAAGTCTCGCCAGCAAGGGCGAGACAAGGCGAAAGCGGCTGAGAAAGCGGAATGTATATGTGGTACATGAGTATTTCGAAGCGGGTTTCAACGCCGTATCGCGCGATGCGCAGCAGACTATGTACAGGTTCTTAAGACGAATGAGGGTTAGGGCGGAGGCTAATGCGCGCTCGCGACGCAGTGCGCGGCACGACATTCAGTGGGTTTGCTAGACAAATAGTCTACGATTGACAGTTTGAATACGCATTCTTAGAATTAAAAACAGTTAGCTGCGTAGAGACGCCGGAGGAACATCAAGATGTTTTTCGTCAGTGAAGCAATTGCGGCCCGCGTTGTTGGCATATTGGATGCAATCGAGGTGGTTGAAGATGTATTCCGTCAGCTCTTTCGAGGCGAAGCGAGGGCGTATCCAGCGGTCATGGCAAAGGGTCCGAGCATGGCCGAGCTATTCGGCGTGAAATGCGGCGCGCTGGACAATGGCGCCATCTATGGCGCAAAGCTAGGCAGTTACTGGCCCGGCAATCGCCATTCGGGACTTCCTGCGCATGCGTCGTCAACGCTCCTGCTCGACGCGGAAACGGGTTTTCCCAAGGCCCTCATCGCCGCCACCTACCTGACATCGCTAAGGACGGCTGCTGCCAATGGCGCCGCCATACGCCATCTGGCGCGGGAAGACAGCCACAGCGTGGGTCTCGTGGGCGCCGGTCATCAAGCATGGTTTGAACTGCAAGCCGCTATTGCGGTGCGGCCAGTCGATTGCGTGCGCATATGGAATCGCAATATGCCGGAGGCCGAGCGATTGGCTGAGCGAGTCCGGCACGAGCTCGGCATTCAGGATGCAGCGGCGTCTGATCTTGAGAGCACGGTCAAGGCTGCGGATATCGTCATTACCGTCACTGCGGCACGGCAACCCCTGGTGTCGCGTGAATGGGTGCAGCCTGGCACGCATATCAGTGCAATGGGGTCCGACGCGCCCGGCAAACAGGAACTCGATGCTTCTCTGGTCGCCTCTGCGCGATTGTTCACCGATTTGCTTGAGCAGTCCGTTTCGCTGGGCGAATTTGAGGCGGCCATCAAAGAAGGCCTCATAAGGCAAGAGGATATCGTCACACTTGGCGCCGTTATCGATGGAAGCGCACAAGGCCGCGCCGGACGCGATGACATCACGATCTTCGACAGTTCGGGTATCGGTTTGCAAGACCTTGCCATAGGAGCGCTTGCGCTAAAACGAGCTTTGGAACTGAAGTTGGTGAGTCCGATTGGATTTCTTGAACAGGTTCCGGGCAGTCATCAAGTCCAGGGAGCGTTGAAATGAAAATACCCACTTTTGCCGATATTGAGGCCGCGGCATCCAGGTTGCGCCCATATATCGCCCATACGCCATTGCTTCGCAACCCGGTACTGGATCGGCGGCTTGGAGCACGACTGCTCATCAAGGCCGAATGTCTCCAGCTCACCGGATCTTTCAAAGTCAGAGGGGCTTTCAATCGCCTTCTGATAATGTCTGAAAGCGAGCGCAAAGCGGGCGTCGTAGCCTGGTCTGCGGGCAATCACGGCCAGGCGCTGGCGTATGCCGGACAATGTCTCGGGGTCGCGGTGACGATCGTCATGCCTTCGGATGCGCCACGCGCAAAGATTTCGGGTACGGAGCGGTGGGGGGCTAAAGTCGTGTTGTATGACCGGCTCACCGAGAGTCGAGAACAAATTGGCCAGGATCTTGCTCTGCAAAACGGCTTGGTCATCGTGCCGCCTTTCGATGATCCCGACGTCATCGCTGGGCAAGGTACTGCATTTCTCGAGGCCATTCGGGATGCCCAGGTCGCTGGTGAAACGCCGACGATGCTGCTGTGTGGCACGGGAGGCGGCGGCTTGATCGCAGGTTGCGCGCTAAGCGCCGAAGGCTCCGGAATGGACATCCGCATGCACGCCGTGGAGCCCGTAGGCTATGACGACATGGGCCGTTCGCTAGCCGCAGGACGACTAGTGTCCAACAATCCGGCGGCAGCTTCGATATGCGACGCGCTGATGACGATTAAACCGGGCGAAATCCCCTTTGAGATCAACAAGCGTCTCCTGGGCCCCGGCTATACGGTAAGCGATGATGAGATCCGTGAGGCAATGCGCGTTGCGCTTCAGGACCTCAAGCTCGTTGTCGAACCAGGCGGCGCAGCCGCCTTGGCGCTGGCATTGTCGCGGCCGGAACTTGTTCGAGGACAAACGGCGGTCATTATGGTGACAGGTGGAAACCTGGATCTGCCCACGCTGGCGTCCATTGCGGCTCCGATTCCAGATTCCTTCGAGGTGAAAAGATGAGCAGGAACGATGCCGACGTGGACAACCGCTTGAGATCCTATTACCCAATCGCCACGGCGATCAGTGGATTGTTTCATCCGCAAGTGGAAGTCGTGATCCACGATCTTAAGACTGAAAGAATTGCCTTCATTGCCAATCCAATCTCGAAGCGGAAAATGGGCGACTCGTCTCTTGGTGATCAATTCCCAAAGGCGGAATTG
Organism: Chromobacterium haemolyticum; assembly: GCF_009936155.1. Classification (NCBI taxonomy): domain Bacteria; kingdom Pseudomonadati; phylum Pseudomonadota; class Betaproteobacteria; order Neisseriales; family Chromobacteriaceae; genus Chromobacterium; species Chromobacterium haemolyticum. The sequence goes on from NZ_AP019312.1 coordinate 2,079,088, forward strand.
GAAGCAGACGTGATTGGCCCATACCGGAAGGTGAATCGCGATGGTCGCAACCTCCGGTCTATGTCGGCGGTAATACGCGATGCCAAGGGCAAACCTGTCGCCGTCATGTGTATCAACTTTGACGTCTCGCAGCTCGAGAATATTGCGGACCAGATTAAGACTCTTGCATTTCTGCCCGGCTCGCTTGAGCCGCACGCTCCGTTTTTCCATGATAACTGGCATCAAGCATTGGACCGGGCCGTTGAGGAGCAGGAGTCAAGTTTCGGGAGGCCCATTAAAGCCATGGATGCCGAGCAAAGAATACAGTTCATCCGCCGGCTGGAGACTGGAGGCTTGCTCAATGTACGCAACGCGCCGTCAGTAGTAGCGGAGAAACTGGGTATTTCGCGTGCGGCGCTCTACAAGTACTTGAAGACGATCCGACGTGATGCGGAGAAAACAGGCCTAGAACCTAAAGAGGAGAGCAACAAAGCTAGATAAGACAGGTCGGCTTGCGCTCAGTGTGTGTCAAGGAGTGTTAGGTCAGCATGGATATATGCGCTGATATGCAGAAGCCCCCGCGCGGGGCTTTTTTCATGGGCGCGCGGCAGGGCCGGCGACGCCGCATCTGGTGGCGGTGTACATCTATCAGCCGCTGGGCGGCAAGCCGCCGCATGTGACTCGCATCGAGAACGTGCGTCTGTAGGCCCTTAGCCAAGACGCTGTTGCGCAACAAGCCCGCCGTCCGGCGGGCTTTTGTTTTGGGCCGCCGCGGCTTGTTCCAGCAGCCATTGTTTGAAGACGCCCATTTCCGGGTCGCGCAGGAGGTCCGGACGGTGTATCAGGTAATAAGCGAGGTCGCTTCGCAGCGGCGGCGCGGGGAGTTCGCGCAGCCGGCCGGCGGTCAGTTCGGCTTGCAGCAAGGAGCGTCGCGCCAGCGCGTAGCCGCGGCCGGCCAGCGCGGCTTCGATGGCCGCGTTGGAGTCCACGCAGACCACGCCTTGTTCGCAGTCCAGTTCCAGGCCGGCGGCGCGGCTCCACAGCCGCCAGTCGCCGCGGTGTTCGTCGTGCAACAGCCGTTCCCCGCTGAGGGCGTCCAGCCGCGCCGGCAGCGTGGGCGCGCATACCGGCGTCAGTTCGTCGTCCAGCAGCTTGCATGCGCTGAGGCCGGGGTAGTCGCCCAGGTCGTGGCGCACGGCGAAGTGGATGTTTTCCGAAGCGAGGTCGACCACGCGGTTGCCGGTGCTGACGTGGACGTCGATGCGCGGGTGCTCGCGCATGAAGCCCTGTAGCCGAGGCAGCAGCCATTGAGCGCCGAACGATGGGGTGCAACTGAGCAGGATCACCCGGCGAGCGTCGGTCAGCCGCGTGGTGGCGTGGTCTATCAGGTCCAGCGCTTGGCGGCAGGCGTCCAGGTAGTCGCGGCCGGCGGCGTTGAGCGCCAGGCCGCGCGCACGGCGTTCAAACAGGGGCTGGCCGAGGAAGCTTTCAAGTTTGCGCAGTTGTTGGGAGACGGCGCCGGGCGTGACGTGGAGTTCTTCGGCGGCTTGCTTGACGCTGAGTCGTCTTGCGGCGGCTTCAAAGAAGCGGAGGGAGTCCAGCGGCGGTTTGGGCATACGGTTTAGATTTTCTAAATCATCAAGCAGGAAAAATCGTTTGTTCGCGACATCTTTGCGGTTGATGATTTCAGTATCTGGTTTAGCAAAGTTAAATACAAGGCGAAGGGAGAGGCATCATGGGGATGGCGAGCTTGAGTCGTTTGCTGCTGTTGGCGGCCTTGTGGGGCGGCAGTTTTTTGTTCATGCGCATCGCCGCGCCGGCGCTGGGCGCGTTGCCCACGGCGTTTGGCCGGGTGGCGTTGGGGGCGGCGGGTCTGTTGGGGTTGATCGCTTTGCTGCGGGTGCGTTTGTCTTTCAAGGGCAAGCTGGCCGCCGCCATGATGCTGGGAGTGATCAATTCCGGCCTGCCTTTTCTGCTGTTCGCGCTGGCGGCCCGGGTGTTGCCGGCCGGTTATAGCGCAATCTTGAACGCCAGCACGCCGCTGATGGGGGTGTTGATCGGCGCGGCGGCGTTTGGAGAACGTATTACCGCCAACAAGCTGGCCGGCGTGTTGATTGGCCTGGCGGGCGTGGCGGTGTTGACGCGGACGGGGCCGGCCGCGGGGCCGGAGGCGCTGTGGGGCGTGGCGGCTTGTCTGACGGCCACCGCCTGCTATGGGCTGGCGGGGTTTCTGACCAAGCGCTGGATAGCGGACCGGGGCGGCCTGGATAGCCGCGTGGTGGCTTTGGGCAGCCAACTGGGCGCGGTGGTGTTGCTGTTGCCGTTCATGGCGTGGCAGGCAAGCGCACAGCCCTTGAGGTGGCCGGCGGCGGGAGCGGAGGTGTGGCTGGCCATGCTGGCCTTGGGCCTGCTGTGTACTTCACTGGCCTATGTCTTGTACTTCCGCTTGATAGCCGACGTCGGCCCGCTGAAGGCGTTGACGGTGACGTTTTTGATTCCGCCCTTCGGCATTTTCTGGAGTTGGCTGGCGCTGGGCGAGACGGCGACGCTGTCCCAGGCTTTGGGCGGAGGTTTGATCGCGCTGGCGCTGTGGCTGGTGCTGCGGCCGGAAGCGCCGGCGGCGCGCGCCGCCGCGCCGGACGAGGATTGGTCGATCTAGCGGCGGCGCGGTGCGGGTTTAGTTGAGCAGCAGGTAGTTGATCGGGCTTTCTCCGCAGGCCGCCAGGCCGCATTCCAGGAACACGGACAGGGCGTTGCCCAAGAGCAGCAGCATGGTCAGGGCCACGCCGGCCTTGGCCAGCCGGCTCAGTTGCGCCGGGGGCTGGCGGTCGAAGCTGTGTTCTCGCTGGCACAGCATCAGCAGCAGCCCACTGCCGATGAAGACGGCGAAGAAGGCGATGGCGGCCCAGGTGTAGAAGTGCAGGCCCATGACGGGCGGGCCGAAGCCGGCGTCGCCGGGGGCGATGTGCAGCAGCACTTGGCGGCCGGCCACGGCGAAGCCGGCGGCGGCGGCCAGCAGCATCATGCCGTAATGGCCGGGCTTGTCGCCCAGCAGCACGTTGGCGGCCAGCGCCACCGCGATGGCGCACAAGGCCACGCGTTGCAGCAGGCAGAGCGGGCAGGGCAGTTCATGCTGGGCGAATTGGAAGTAGAAGGCGACGAGCAGCATCAGGTTGATCAGCTGCAGGCCCAGTTGGTTTAGTTTGCCGGTGAGGTTTTGCGTCATGTCGGGTTCCTCACAGGGAAATGGGCAATGTGCTGGTGGCGTGGAACTTGAACCAGTAGAGCGTGAGCGCGAAGGCCAGGCCCCAGCAGGCGTAGGCCCATTGGCGCTTGCGCAGGATCAGGGCCAGCAGGGAGGCGGCTAGCAGCAGAAACAACAGGGTATCCATCGGAAAGTCCTTAATGTGGCGGGCCGGCGGGGCCGGCCTGGGTGGTGGTTGCCAATCAATATTAGCGCTTGCTTAATGTTGTGTGAATAGCTTGTTTGCAGGCGGTGGAGCGAAATTCGTCGCTCAATCAGTACATTTGCAATTCGTATCGTATAAAAGGGCGCGGCCGGACGCGATGTCGAGCCGGCCGCGCTTTGCGGCGCGCGGCGGCCCTTGGCAAGCTTTTTGCATTGAAGCTGTTGTTAGCATACGCTCAAGGCCGCCGCCATGTCCGCCTCCGATCCCGCGCCGCTTTACGCGGTGAAAGTCCGTCGCGATTACAACAGCTGGGTAGCGCGCGAGTCGCTGGAGGATTTTGCGCTGCGTTATACCCCGCACAGCTTCCGGCGCTGGTCGCCGTGGCGAGTGGCGCACACCGCGCTGGGCGGCGCCGCCGCCTTTCTGGTGTTGGAGGCGGTGGGCGCGGCGATGCTGACGGCGGGAGGCTTCGTCAACGCGGCCTGGGCCATTCTGGCGGTGGGGCTGGTGATTTTGCTCGTCGGCCTGCCTATCAGCGTCTACGCCGCCCGCTATGGCGTGGATATGGATTTGCTGACCCGCGGCGCCGGTTTCGGCTATCTGGGCTCCACCGTCACCTCCTTGCTGTACGCCGCCTTCACCTTTATTTTCTTCGCGCTGGAAGCCGCCATCATGGCGTATGCGCTGGAGTTGGGGTTTGGTTTGCCGCCGGCCTGGGGTTACTTGTTGTGCACAGTGGCGGTGCTGCCGCTGGTGGCTCACGGGGTCACCGCCATCAGCCGGCTGCAAGCCTGGACCCAACCGCTGTGGCTGGGCTTGTTGCTGCTGCCTTATGGCTTCGTGCTGGCGCGCCAGCCGGAGGCGCTGAGCGGCTTTTGGCACTATGCCGGGGCCGAAGGCGGGGCGGGCGGTTTCGATCTGCGCCGTTTTGGTGCGGCCTTCGGCATCGGCATCGCCTTGATCGCGCAGATGGGGGAGCAGGCGGACTATCTGCGCTTCATGCCGCCGCCCGCCGCCGGCCAGCGCCGCCGCTGGTGGTTGGCCTGTCTGGCCGGCGGCCCGGGATGGGTGTTGCCGGGCATGCTGAAGATGCTGGGCGGCGCGCTGCTGGCCTGGCTGGCCTTGGATCACGGCCAGACGGATGGGCCGGCGCCGGATCCGGCTCGCCTGTATTGGTTCGGCTATGTCCAGGGATGGGGCGACGGCCGGCTGGCGCTGGCGGCGACGGTGCTGTTTGTGCTGCTGTCGCAGCTGAAGATCAATGTCACGAATGCCTACGCCGGTTCGTTGGCCTGGTCCAATTTCTTTGCGCGGCTGACCCACAGCCATCCGGGACGGGTGGTGTGGGTGGTTTTTAATCTCTTGATCGCGCTATTGCTGATGGAACTGGAGGTTTTCCAGGCGCTGGCGCATGTGCTGGCGCTGTTCGCCAATCTGGCGATCGCCTGGATGGTCACCGTGGCGGTGGATTTGGCCATCAACAAGCCGCTGGGGCTGAGCCCGCCGGGCATAGAGTTCCGCCGGGGCTATCTCTACGACGTCAATCCGGTGGGGCTGGGTTCGCTGGTCTTGGCCTCGGCGGTTTCGGTGTCGGCGCATCTGGGGGCGTTGGGCGAGCAGATGCAGCCGCTGGCGCCCTTCCTGTCTTTGCTGACCGCCTTGCTGGCCACGCCGGCGCTGGCCTGGCTCAGCGGCGGCCGTTATTACCTGGCGCGCCGGCCGGCGTTGCCGCCGGCCCCGCCGCAGCGCTGCGTATTGTGCCGCCGCCAGTACGAGCCGCCGGACATGGTGAGCTGCCCGGCGTATCGCGGTTGGATCTGCTCCTTGTGCTGCACGCTGGACGCGCGTTGCGATGACCGCTGCAAGCCCAAGGCGCGGCTGGACGAGCAATGGCGAGCATGGCTGAGCCGGCTGTTGCCGAGCGCTTGCCGGCCGTATCTGCAACGAGGCCTGGCCGATTATCTGCTGCTGATGACGCTGTTGCTGGCTGGCTTGGGCCTGTTGTTGGGCGGCTTGTTTTACCTGGCGCGGAGCCGACCGGGCTTGGACGCGCTGGCGGCGCGGCTGCCGCAATTGGGCGCGGGCCTGCTGTTGGGCGGCAGCGTGCTGGCTTGGTGGCTGGTTTTGCTGCGCCAGAGCCGGCAGGTGGCGAGGCAGGAGTCCAAGCGGCAGACCCAGCGCTTGTTGCGGGAGATCGCGTCCCACCGCCGCACCGACGCGCTACTGCAAAAGGCGCGCCGGGCCGCGGAACAGGCCAACCAGGCCAAGAGCCGTTATGTGAGCACGCTCAGCCATGAGCTGCGCACGCCGCTGAACAGCATGTTGGGCTATGCGCAGATCCTGGACGGGGACCCTGAGATTCCGCCGTCGAAGCGGCCGGCGCTGGCGGTGATCCGTCGCAGCGGCGATCACCTGCTGTCGGTGATCGAGGGCACGCTGGATCTGGCGCGGATCGAGAGCGGCCGGCTTAATCTGGAGCCGCGGCCGCTGGATTTCGCTGAGTTCATCCGCCAATTGACGGCGATGTTCCAGTTGCAGGCGCGGGAGAAGGGGCTGGGCTTCCGCTTCCTGCCGCAAGGGGAATGGCCGGCCATGGTGCGCGCCGACGAACGCCGGCTGCGACAGGTCCTGATCAATTTGCTGGGCAACGCGGTCAAGTTCACCGCGCATGGCGAGGTCAGCCTGGGCTTGCGTTATCAGGGCGAGGTGGCGTGTTTCGAGATTGCCGACACCGGCCCCGGCATCGCGCCGGAGGAGGCCGAGCGCGTGTTCGAGCCGTTTGAGCGCGGCGGCGGGGCCGCCGGCCAGGGCGGCAGCGGGCTGGGCCTGACCATTGCGGGGATGTTGACCTCGCTGATGGGGGGCGAGTTGAGGCTGGACAGCCGGCCGGGCGGGGGCTGCGTGTTTACGCTGCGCTTGTTCCTGCCGCGATTGGGCGCCGCGCCGGCGCCGCCCTTGTCGGCGCGCGTCGGCTATCAGGGCCGGCGGCGGCGGGTGCTGCTGGTGGACAACCATGCGCAGGACCGGGAGATGCTGGCCAGCGCCTTGCTGCCTTTGGGTTTCGAGGTGGAGCAGGCCGCCAGCGGCCAGGCTTGCCTGGACTGGCTGGAGCAGGCGGCGACGCTGCCGGACCTGGTGTGTATGGATCTGGCGATGCCGGGCCTGGACGGCTGGGAAACCTTGAGGCGTATCCGCCGTCGGCACGGCGATGCGCCGGCGTTGGCGGTGATTTCCGCCAATGCCTTCGAGCAGGGGCAGGACAACGACGCGGGCATCCGCGCCGAGGATTTCTTCGTCAAGCCCATCCGGGTAGAGCGCCTGCTGGACTGGATAGGCCAGCGCTTGGAGCTGGAGTGGCTGAGCGGCGCGGAGCCGGCGCTGCGCTGGCCGCCGGAGGAGGCGCTGGACGAACTGCGGCAGGCATTGCGGCGCGGGTATTTGCGCGGCGCGCGCGCCGCCCTGTTGCGGCTGGAGGTGGGCGCGCTGGGCGCGGACCCGGCTTACCGGCCATTCCTCGCACGGGCGCGAAGCCTGCTGGACGGCTGCCGGCTGGACGAGCTGCTGCAATGGCTGCCGGGAGCGCCGGCATGAGCGCGCCCTGGGCGGAGCGGGCGACGGCGCTGATTGTTGACGATCAGCCGGAAAACCTGGCCTTGCTGCACGATGCGCTGGATTCTGCCGGCTACCGGGTCTTGCTGGCCACGGACGGCGCGGCGGCCTTGCGACGCGCCGCCGAATGCCGGCCGGACATCATTCTGCTGGACGCGGTAATGCCGGGCATGGACGGCTTCGAGACGGCGCGGCGTTTGAAGGCGGAGGCGGAAACGCAGGCGATCCCCATCGTGTTCATGACCGGGCTGAGCGACAGCGAGCACGTGCTGGCGGCGTTTTCCGCCGGCGGCGCGGATTACGTGGTCAAGCCGCTGCGGCCGGCGGAGGTGTTGGCGCGGCTGGCCGCCCATATCGGCAGCGCGCGTCAGCTGTGCCGGGCGCGGCAGGCGCTGGAGGCGTCGGGCCAGGCCTTGCTGGCGGCGGACCCGGCCAGCGGACGGCCGCTGTGGTTGACCGAGCGCGCGCGCGGCCTGCTGCGCGCTCACGGCTGGTCCGAGGCGGCGCTGGCGGAGCGCTGGCGGCTTTGGCTGGGGCAGGCCGAGGCGGGCGCGAGCCTGGCGTTGGAGCGGGACGACGGCTCGGGCCTGCTGGCGAAGCGCCTGGCCGGGGACGAGTGCTTGCTGGTCTTGAGCGAGGGGGGCGAAGCCGCGGCGCCGCGGCGCCTGATGCGGGCGCTGGGGCTGACTCCGCGTCAGGCCGAGGTGCTGCATTGGCTAAGCCTGGGCAAGACCAACCGCGACATCGGCGACATCCTCGGCATGAGTCCGCGCACCGTCAACAAGCATCTGGAGCATGTGTTCGCCCGCCTGGGGGTGGAAACCCGCACCTCGGCCGCGGCGCTGGCTTTGCGCAGCGCCGGAGGCGGGTGAGAGGGCATACGTCATGTAACGTATTTCGGCCGGGCGGGCCGGGGCTTAGTCTGATCCTGCAGTGCAACAATTTCCAGCCGGGCCGGCCAGACGGCCTCCCGGCGTTTCAGGATCGCCCCAGGAGCTTCTCATGTTCATTCGCCTTCATGTCTTGCCTACCCTTGCGCTGAGCCTGGCGCTGGGCGGCCTCGGCGCCGCGCCGGCCCTTGCCGCCGGCACCATCAAGGTGGGGGTGCTGCACTCCCTGTCCGGCACCATGGCCATTTCCGAAACCTCGCTCAAGAATATGGCGCTGTTCGCCATCGACCAGATCAACGCCGATGGCGGGGTGCTGGGCAAAAAGCTGGAGCCGGTGGTGGTGGACCCGGCTTCCAACTGGCCGTTGTTTGCGGAGAAGGCGCGCCAATTGCTGAGCCGAGACAAGGTGGCGGTGACCTTCGGCTGTTGGACTTCGGTGTCGCGCAAATCGGTGCTGCCGGTGTTCGAGGAGTTGAACGGCTTGCTGTTCTACCCGGTGCAGTACGAGGGCGAGGAGATGTCGCCCAACGTGTTCTACACCGGCGCGGCGCCCAATCAGCAGGCGATTCCGGCGGTGGAGTACCTGATGAGCAAGGAGGGCGGCGGCGCGCGGCGCTTCTTCCTGCTGGGCACCGATTATGTCTACCCGCGCACCACCAACAAGATTCTGCGGGCCTTCCTCAAAACCAAGGGGGTCAAGGACGCGGACATCCAAGAGGCCTACACCCCGTTTGGCCATAACGACTACCAGACCATTGTCGCCAATATCAAGAAGTTCGCCGCCGGCGGCAAGACCGCGGTGGTGTCCACCATCAACGGCGACTCCAATGTGCCGTTCTACAAAGAGCTGGGCAATCAGGGTCTGAAAGCGGCCGAGGTGCCGGTGATGGCGTTCTCGGTGGGAGAGGAGGAGCTCAAGGGCATGGACGCCAAGCCCTTGGCCGGCCATCTGGCGGCCTGGAATTACTTCATGAGCGTTAAGAACCCGGTCAATGCCAAATGGACGGCGGACTACCGCGCCTGGGCGCGCAAGAAGGGCATCGCCGGGGCGGACAAGCTGGTGACCAACGATCCGATGGAGGCGACCTACGTCGGCATCCGGCTATGGGCGCAAGCGGCGCGCAAGGCCGGCAGCACCGATGTGGCCGCGGTGAGCAAGGCCCTGGCCGGGATGCGCCTGGACGCGCCGTCGGGCTATCCGCTGGAGATGGACGCCCGCAACCACCATTTGCGCAAGCCGGTGATGATTGGCGAGATTCAGCCCAACGGGCAGTTCTCGGTGGTGTGGAAAAGCCGGAGCGTGGTGCGCGCCCAACCGTGGAGTCCGTACCTCCCAGGCAACGACAAACGGCCGGATGCCCCGGTGAAAAGCAAGTGAGCCGAGAAGGAGTCCGCGATGTCCTGGTGTAAAGCCTTGTCTTGGGCGCTGGCGCTGTGGTGCGCCGCGGCCGGCGCCGGCCCCTTGGCCGAGCTGGCCGGCGCCGATCCGGCCGAGCGCGCCGGCTTGATTGAAAGCTGGGCGCCGCGTCCGGACGCGGAGCGCCGCGCGGCGGCGGCCGCGTTGGAGGAGGGCCGGCTGTTGCAGTCGGCCGATGGTCGGCGCGTGTTGTGGCTGCGGCCGGACGGCGCGCTCGCCGACGCGGTGTCCGGCCAACCGGCGGCGGGCGACGCCGCCAGCCTGGAGCCGCTGCCGTTGAACAACCGGCTGCGCGGCGCTTTGGCGGTGTTTCACGCGGTCGACGAACTGGCCGCTGCGGATGCTGTCCGGCGGCTGGCCGCGGTCCGTGTGCTGGCGGACAGCGCCAACCCGGCCTTGCTGCCCTTGTTGCGGAACCGGCTGGCGCGGGAGGGCGACGCCGAGTTGCGGCGCGCGTTGGAGCAAGCGTGCGCCCGCTTGTCGCTGGCCAGCCCGGACCCGGCGCGGCGGAGAGCCGCCGCCGCGGCGCTGGCGGACAGCGGCGATCCCGCCGCCTTGGCCTTGCTGGCGCCCTTGACCGACGCCGCCAGCGAAAGCGACGCCGGGGTGCGCGACGCCGCGACGAGTGCGCAAGCGGCCATCCGCGCCAGCGTACAGGTGGACAATTTACTGGGAGCGGCCTTCGCCGGCCTCAGCCTGGGCTCGGTGCTGCTGCTGGCGGCGTTGGGCTTGGCCATCACCTATGGCTTGCTGGGCGTGATCAATATGGCGCACGGCGAGATGCTGATGCTGGGGGCCTATGTTTCTTATGCGGCGCAAAGCCTGTTTCAAAGCCGCTGGCCGGCCGCCGCCGACGCCTATCTGGCGCTGGCGTTGCCGGCGGCCTTCCTGTTCACCGCCGGCGTGGGCATGGCGCTGGAACGGCTGGTGATCCGCCACCTCTACGGCCGGCCGCTGGAAACGCTGCTGGCCACCTGGGGCATCAGCCTGGCGCTGATGCAGTTGGTGCGAACGCTGTTCGGCGCGCAGAACGTGGCGGTGGCCAATCCCGGCTGGTTGACCGGCGGCTGGGTCTTGAGCCCGGCGCTGACGCTGCCCTACAACCGCATCGCCGTCATTTTGTTCTCCGCGCTGACGCTGGGCCTGGTCTGGCTGGCGCTGAACCGCAGCCGGCTGGGTCTGTTTGTGCGCGCGGTGACCCAGAACCGAAGCATGGCGGACAGCCTGGGCGTGGCGACCGGGCGGGTGGACATGCTGGCCTTCGGCCTGGGGAGCGGCATCGCCGGCCTGGGCGGGGTGGCGCTGAGCCAGATCGGCAATGTCGGCCCGGATTTGGGCCAGGGCTATATCGTCGACAGTTTCATGGTGGTGGTGCTGGGCGGCGTGGGCCAGTTGGCCGGCGCGGCGTGGGGCGCGCTGGGCCTGGGCGTGGCCAACAAGCTGCTGGAACCGGCGCTGGGCGCGGTGCTGGGCAAGATTCTGATCCTGGCCGGCATCATTCTGTTCATCCAAAAACGTCCGCAAGGCCTGTTCGCCCTCAAGGGCCGGGCCGTGGATTAGGAGCCGCCATGCATCTTCCTTACTCTTTGAGGCTCTTGTCCGGTCTGAGCCGCAGGCGCTGGGGCGCGGCGGCGTTGGCCCTGGTCTGGCTCGGCTTGCTGGCGCTGCCCCTGCTGCATGTGTTCGCGCCGGCGGACAGCGGCTGGCGGGTGTCGGCTTATGTTCTGACCCTGGCTGGCAAGATTCTGTGCTACGCGGTGCTGGCGCTGGCTTTGGACCTGGTTTGGGGCTATGCCGGCTTGCTCAGCCTGGGCCACGGCTTGTTCTTCGCGCTGGGCGGCTACGGCATGGGCATGTATCTGATGCGGCAGATCGGCAACGATGGCGTCTATCAGAGCGCGCTGCCGGATTTCATGGTGTCGCTGGACTGGCGGGCGCTGCCGTGGTTCTGGCAGGGCAGCGAGCACCTGGCCTGGGCCTTGTGCCTGGCGGTGGGCGCGCCCGGGCTGTTGGCGCTGGGCTTTGGCTGGCTGGCTTTCCGTTCCCGCATTCGCGGTGTGTATTTTTCCATCATCACCCAGGCGCTGACCTACGCGGCGATGCTGCTGTTCTTCCGCAACGAGACCGGTTTTGGCGGCAATAACGGCTTTACCGGTTTCAAGCGCATCCTGGGCTTCGGCATTGCCGAGCCGGCCACCCGCGCCTGGCTGTTCATCTTCAGCGCGCTACTGCTGTCGCTGTCTTTGCTGGGGGCGTCCTGGCTGATGCGCGGCAAGTTCGGTCGCATTCTCACCGCGGTGCGCGACGCCGAATCGCGGCTGATGTTCTGCGGTTATCGGCCGCAGGATTACAAGCTGGCGATATGGGTGTTGTCCGCCATGCTGTGCGGGCTGGCCGGCGCCTTGTACGTGCCGCAGGCCGGCATCATCAATCCGGGCGAGATGTCGCCGGGCAATTCGATAGAGGCCGCCGTCTGGGTGGCGGTGGGCGGCCGCGGCACCTTGATTGGCCCGGTGCTGGGCGCGGTGCTGGTCAATGCGGCCAAGAGCTGGTTTACCGTGGCCTTGCCGGAGTACTGGCTGTTCTTTCTGGGCGGCTTATTCATTGCCGGCACCCTGTTGCTGCCGCGCGGCTTGATGGGTTTGCTGGCGCGAGGCCGCGGCGCGTGAAACCGCCGCGCGCTTATTTATTTTCCGGATATGCGAAATGAATGCAGCAAGCGAAAATCCTGCTCCGCGCGGACAGTGGGAGGGCGAGGCGGTGGGCTTGTCCCGTCCATTGACGCCGGGACTGGACATCCGGCACGGACAGATATTATATCTTGACGATGTCATAGTTGATTTCGACGGTTACCGCGCCTTGAACCGCTTGACGCTGTCGATCGCCGTCGGCGAATTGCGGGTGGTGATCGGCCCCAACGGCGCCGGCAAGACCACGATGATGGATGTGATCACCGGCAAGACCCGGCCCGACGCCGGTAGCGTGTTCTTCGGCCAGACCATAGACCTGCGCCGGCACGACGAGGCCGAAATCGCCCAACTGGGGATAGGGCGCAAATTCCAGAAGCCCACGGTATTCGAGGCGATGACGGTGACGGACAACCTGGAGCTGGCGCTGGCCGGGGACCGATCGGTGCGCGCCAGCCTGCGCGCGCGGCTGGGCGCGGCTCCGCGCCGCCGCATCGACGAGCTGCTGGAACGGGTGCGGCTGCAAGATCAGCGCGGCCGGCTGGCCGGCCTGCTGTCGCACGGCCAAAAGCAATGGCTGGAGATTGGCATGCTGCTTGCTCAGCAACCCAAGCTGCTCTTGCTGGACGAGCCGGTGGCCGGCATGAGCGACGCCGAAACCGAGCAGACCGCGGAGCTGCTGCTGAGCCTGAAGGGCGAGCACTCCCTGATGGTGGTGGAGCACGATATGGATTTCGTCGCCAGCCTGGGCGGCAAGGTGACGGTGCTGGCCGAAGGCGCGGTGCTGGCGGAGGGGACGCTGCGGCAGGTGCAGGCGGACGAGCGGGTGATCGAAGTGTATCTGGGGCGCTGACATGCTGGAAATCGACGGACTGGAACAGTATTACGGCGGCAGCCGCATCCTGCGCGGTATCAGCCTGCGCGCCGAGACTGGGCAGATCACCTGCCTGCTGGGGCGCAACGGCGCGGGCAAGAGCACGCTGCTCAAATGCCTGAGCGGGCAATTGCCGATACGCGGCGGGCGCATGCTCTGGCGCGGCGAGGACATCGCCGCGCTGGCCCCGCATCAGCGCGCGGCGCGCGGCATCGCCTATGTGCCGCAGGGGCGCGAAATCTTTCCGAGGCTGACGGTGGAGGAAAACCTGCGTTTGGGGCTGGCTCGCTTCTCCGGCGGGGCGGGGCGGCGCTTGCCGGACAGCGTGTTCGAGATGTTTCCGGTGCTTGACGAGATGCGCGGCCGCCGGGGCGGCGACCTGTCCGGCGGCCAGCAGCAGCAATTGGCGATTGGCCGCGCGCTGGTAGGGCGGCCGTCGCTGCTGATGCTGGACGAGCCCACCGAGGGCATTCAGCCCTCCATCATCAAGCAGATAGGCGCGGCGATCCGCCAACTGGCGGCTGGACGCGAGATGGCCATTTTGCTGGTGGAGCAGTATTACGACTTTGCCGAAGCGCTGGCGGACCGCTATCTGGTGATGGCGCGCGGCGAAGTGGTGCGCAGCGGCCTGGGCGGGGACATGCAGGCGGACGGCGTGCGCGGACTGTTGGCGATCTGAGCGATGCGCCGCGACTCCGCCGCCATCGGCCTGCCGCCGCCCTGGGCCGCCGAACTGGAACTGGCTTACCAGCGCCGCGGCGGGCGCACCATTCCGGTGCGGCGCCGGCATTGCGGCCCTTTGAGGGTGCAGCGCCACTTCATCGACGCCGCCGGCCAGTGCCAGCACATCATCGTGCATCCGCCGGGGGGCATGGCGGGCGGCGACAGCCTGAATCTGGCGGTGAGTTTGGAGGAGGGCGCGGACGCGCTGCTGACCAGCCCCGGCGCCGCCAAGTGGTACGACGGATTCGGCCGCCCGGCCAGCCAGCGGCTGGAGCTGAGCTTGGCCCCCGGCGCGCGGCTGGAATGGCTGCCGCTGGAAACCATTCTGTTCGCCGGCGCGGAGGTGAGCTTGCAAGGCCGCGTCCGGCTGCAGGGCGACGCCGCGCTGCTGTACGGCGATGTGCTCTGCCTGGGGCGTCCTGCCTGCGGCGAGCGTTTCGACCGTGGCCGCTGGCGGCAAAGCCTGGACATTGAACGCGACGGCCGGCTGATTTGGTGCGAGCGCGCCGCCTTGGCCGGCGGGGACCGCATGCTGGACGCGGCGGCCGGGATGGGCGGCCAGACCGTGGCCGGCCTGCTGCTGTGGGCCGGGCCGGCGCTGCCGGCGGCCTTGCACCAGGCGATCTTGGAACTGCCGCTGACGGGCCGCGCCGCCGCCAGCCAGCTGCCGGATGTTTGGCTGGTGCGCTTCATCGGAGACAGCGCCGAAGCCGCCCATCATTGGCTGCGGCGGGCGCGGCGCTTGCTTTACCCGTTCACCCACGGCCGCGCGGCGCAGGAGCCGCGCATCTGGGCGACTTGACCTTTCAATGAGAAATGAGACTTCACGATGGATCTGACGCCCAGAGAAAAAGACAAGCTGCTGATCTTCACCGCCGGCCTGCTGGCGGAGCGCCGCCGCGCGCGCGGCCTGAAACTGAACTATCCGGAGGCGGTGGCTTACATCAGCGCCGCCATCATGGAGGGCGCGCGCGACGGCCGGAGCGTGGCGGAGCTGATGCATTACGGCGCCACGCTGCTGGGCCGCGAGGAGGTGATGGACGGCGTGGCCGAGATGATCGCCGATATTCAGGTGGAAGCCACTTTCCCGGACGGCACCAAGCTGGTCACCGTCCACCAGCCCATTGTATGAGGGCGCCGCGATGATTCCGGGACAGATCCAGGCCGCCGAAGGCGAGATCGAACTCAACGCCGGCCGCCGCACCGTGACGCTGACGGTGGCCAATACCGGCGACCGGCCTATCCAGGTGGGCTCGCACTATCACTTTGCCGAAACCAACGACGCCTTGCAGTTTGACCGCGCCGCCGCCCGCGGCTGCCGGCTGAACATCGCGGCCGGCACCGCGGTGCGCTTCGAACCGGGCCAGACCCGCAGCGTGGAACTGGTGGAACTGGCCGGCCTGAGGCGGGTGTTCGGCTTTCAGGGCCGGGTAATGGGGGCCTTATGAAAATCAGCAGGCAGGCGTATGCCGAGATGTTCGGCCCCACCGTCGGAGACCGGGTGCGCTTGGCCGACACCGAATTGTGGGTGGAGGTGGAGCGCGACTACACCGTGTACGGCGAGGAGGTGAAGTTTGGCGGCGGCAAGGTGATCCGCGACGGCATGGGCCAGGGCCAGGGGCTGGCGGCGGAGGTGGCCGATACCGTGCTGACCAATGCGCTCATCCTGGATCACTGGGGCATCGTCAAGGCCGACATCGGCCTCAAGGACGGCCGCATCGCCGCCATCGGCAAGGCCGGCAACCCGGATATTCAGCCCGGCGTCGACATCGTCATCGGCGCCGCTACTGAAATCATCGCCGCCGAAGGCATGATCGTCACCGCCGGCGGCATCGACAGCCACATTCATTTCATCTGCCCGCAGCAGATCGAAGAGGCCTTGATGTCCGGCGTCACCACCATGATAGGCGGCGGCACCGGGCCGGCCACCGGCAGCAACGCCACCACCTGCACGCCGGGGCCATGGCATCAGGCGCGGATGCTGGAAGCGGCGGAGGCCTTTCCGATGAACCTGGGCTTCACCGGCAAGGGCAACGCCAGCCTGCCGGAGCCGCTGCGGGAACAAGTGCGCGCCGGCGCCATCGGCCTCAAGCTGCATGAAGACTGGGGGAGCACCCCGGCGGCGATAGACAACTGTCTGACGGTGGCGGACGAGATGGACGTGCAAGTGGCGATCCATACCGACACCCTGAACGAATCCGGCTTCGTCGAAGCCACGCTAGCCGCGTTCAAGGGCCGCGCCATCCACACCTATCACACCGAGGGCGCCGGCGGCGGCCACGCGCCGGACATCATAAAAGCCTGCGGCTACGCCAATGTGCTGCCCAGCTCCACCAACCCCACCCGGCCGTTCACCGTCAACACCATAGACGAGCACCTGGACATGTTGATGGTGTGTCATCACCTGGACCCGGGCATCGCGGAGGACGTGGCCTTCGCCGAAAGCCGCATCCGGCGCGAGACCATCGCCGCCGAGGACATCCTGCACGACCTGGGCGCCTTCGCGATGATGTCCTCGGACAGCCAGGCGATGGGGCGGGTGGGGGAAACCATACTGCGCTGCTGGCAGACCGCGGACAAGATGCTGCGCCAGCGCGGCCCCTTGCCGGGCGACGGCCCCGGCCACAGCAACTTCCGGGTCAAGCGCTATCTGGCCAAGTACACCATCAACCCGGCGTTGACCCACGGCATCGCCCATGAGGTGGGCAGCGTCGAGCCCGGCAAGCTGGCGGATTTGGTGCTGTGGCGGCCTGCCTTCTTCGCGGTCAAGCCCAGTCTGATCCTCAAGGGCGGCGTGATCGCCGCCGCCGCGATGGGAGACCCCAACGCCAGCATTCCAACGCCGCAGCCGGTGCACTACCGGCCGATGTTCGGCAGCTGCGGCGCGGCGGTGGCGCGCGGCAGCGTCACCTTTGTATCGCAGGCGGCGCTGCAGGCCGGCATCGGCGCGGAACTGGGCCTGCGCAAGCGCTTGGTGGCGGTGCGCGGCTGCCGCCATCTGCGCAAGACGGACCTGATCCACAACGATTATCTGCCGCATATCGAGGTGGACCCGCAAAACTATCAGGTGCGCGCCGACGGCCAACTGCTGTGGTGCGAACCGGCCGAGCGCCTGCCGCTGGCGCAGCGCTATTTCTTGTTTTGAGAGGATGCCATGTTGCTGCTGACACGCCGCGCCGACGATGCGAGCGCCTGGGATGATGAGCTGCTGATGAGTTGCGAACTGCGCGGCAAGCGCCGGCTCCGCACCCGCAGCGCCGCCGGAGAAGACTGCGGGCTGTTTCTGGAGCCGGGGTCGCCGCTGGCCGACGGCGAAGTGCTGCAGGCAGAGGATGGCCGCCGGGTGCGGGTAGTGGCCGCGCCGGAAGCCTTGCTGCATGTCAGTTGCGCCGACGCCATGGCCTTGACCCGCGCTGCTTACCACCTGGGCAACCGCCATGTGCATCTGCAAGTGGGCGATGGGTGGCTGCGGCTGCTGGACGACGAGGTGCTGGCGCGGATGCTGGAGCAGATGGGCGCGCAGGTGCGAAAAATCGACGCGCCGTTTCAGCCGGAGGCCGGCGCTTACGGTGGCGGCCATCATCACTCCCACGGCAAAGAGGCGGCCTTCCAATATCCGCCGCGGCTGCATCAGTACGGCGCGGCATGAGCGCGCTTTCGCGGCTGCAACTGCTGCGGCTGGCCAGTCCGGGCCTGCCTATCGGCGCGTATAGCTACTCGCAAGGGCTGGAGAGCGCGCTGGAGCTGGGCCTGGTGCATGACGCCGCCAGCGCCGCCGCCTGGCTGGGCGATGTGTTGCAAGGACCGCTGGCCCGTTTTGAAGCCGCTCTGCTGGCTCAGGCCTGGCGCGCGCTGGCCGCCGACGATCAACCGGCGCTGGCGCGGATCAATCAGCAATTGCTGGCCAGCCGAGACAGCCGCGAATTGAGGCAGGAAACCGTGCAGATGGGGTATTCGCTGCGCCGCTTGCTGCAAGCGCTGCCGGAGTGCGCCGCTTTGCCGTGGCCGGCCGGCCTGGAGCAGCCGGAGTTGGCGCTGCCGGCGGTATGGGCGCAGGCGGCGCGCGCCTTGGGCGTGGACGAGGCCGGCGCGGTGGACGCGTATCTATGGGGCTGGCTGGAAAACCAGGTCACGGTTCTGCTCAAGGCGATGCCGATGGGGCAGACGGCCGGCCAGCAATTGTTGTCGGCGCTGTTGCCGGCCGTGGCCGCGGCCGGCGCGGAGGCGAGACGGATGCCGGCGGAACAACTGAGCAATTTCGCCCCTGGCCTCGCCTGGGCGGCGATGAAGCATGAAACCCAGTACAGCAGGCTGTTCCGGTCTTGAGCCGGCGGCCGCGATCTCAAGGAGAAAGCGATGAACACAACAGGACTCGCCAAGGGCCGCGGGCCGTTGCGGGTGGGCATAGGCGGGCCGGTGGGCTCCGGCAAGACCCACCTGACCTGGGCGCTGTGCGCGGCGCTGCGCGATAAATACAATGTCGCCGCCGTGACCAACGACATCTACACCCAAGAAGACGCGCAATTCCTAGTCCAGCATCAAGCGCTGGAGGCGGACCGCATCATCGGCGTGGAAACCGGCGGCTGCCCGCACACCGCCATCCGTGAGGACGCGTCGATCAACCTGGAGGCGGTGGCGCGGCTGAACGCCCGTCATCCCGGCCTGGATATCATCTTCATCGAAAGCGGCGGCGACAACCTGGCCGCCACTTTCAGCCCGGAGTTATCCGATCTGACGCTGTACGTGATCGACGTGTCCGCCGGCGACAAGATTCCGCGCAAGGGGGGGCCGGGCATCTGCAAGTCGGACCTGCTGGTGATCAACAAGATCGATCTGGCGCCGTTGGTGGGGGCCTCGCTGGACGTGATGGCGCGCGACGCCGGCCGCATGCGCGGCGAGCGGCCCTTCGTTTTTTCCAATCTCAAGCTTGGTCAGGGTTTGGCCGACATCATCGCCTTTGTCGAAACCCAGGGCATGCTGCAACTCAACGTCTCAGGAGCCGAAAATGACTCTCTTGCGTAAACCTCTGTCGGCCGCGCTGGCCATATTGCTGGTCAGCGGGCTGGCCCAGGCTCACCCCGGTCACGCCGTCGCCGGTTTCTCCAGCGGCCTGGCGCATCCGCTTGGCGGGCTGGACCACCTCTTGGCCATGCTGGCGGTGGGCTTGTGGTCGTGGCGGCTGGGCGGCGCGGTCCGATGGCAAGGACCGCTGACCTTCATGGCTTTGCTGGCCGTTGGCGGCGTCCTGGGTTGGCTGGGCGTGAGCACGGCGGCGCTGGAAAGCGGCATCGCCGCCAGCGTGATCGCGCTGGGCTTGCTGCTGGCCTTCGCCTTGCAGCCGCGACGGGGGCTGGCCTTGACGGCGATTGCCGGTTTCGCCTTGCTGCATGGCATCGCCCATGGTCAGGAGATGCCGCACGACGCCTCCGGCTTGGCTTACGCCGCCGGTTTCGTGCTGGCTTCCGGCCTGTTGCACGCGGCCGGCTTGTTGTTGGGACAAACGGAAGCGCGCTTTGCGCTGGGCGAACGGCTGGGCCGCGTTGTCGGCGGCGGCATCGCCCTGTGCGGAGCGCTGATGCTGGGCGGCTGGGTCTAATAGCGCGGCAAGGCAGGGCGCCGGCGGGTAAGCGGCCATCTTGTCAATGAAAAAACGCCGGCAAGCCGGCGTTTTCCGCTGAGACGGCCAGGGGCCGGTTCAGGCCTCCGCGTTGCTGTGGGCGACTACGTTGAAGCCTTCCTGCGGGCTGGGCGGCACGAAGTAGCGAGTGATGTGGTCGAACTCCGCTTCGCTGACGCTGAACGGGTGGGCGCCCTTGGCGTTGCGCTGACGCAGCCGCGCTTTGCAGGCTTCGTCGCTGACGTCCAGCAGGTGCAGCTGGTGCGCCGCGCCGCTGGCGTCGATCAGCTCGCGCATCCAGCGGCGGCTGTCCAGTGTATTGGCCGGCATGTCCAGCACCACGGACAGGCCTTGACGCAGCAGGGCGGCGATGTGGGCGGTCAGCGCCTGTTTGAGCGACTGCGAGCGGCGCACGTAGTCGGTCATGGTACGGATCTCGCCAGGGTAAAGCTGGGCCAGCCATTCGTCCTCGCTGATCAGTACGGTGCGAGCTTGTTTGGCCAGGTTGCGGGTCAAGGTGGACTTGCCCGCGGCGATCTTGCCGCAAACCAGATGCAGCGTCGCCGCGGCCGTGTCTTTGGATTGTTCATTGCTTGGCATGGCAGTCTCCTGGTGGTGGCTCATATGAAAAAAACCCGCCGTGTGGGCGGGTTGCCGGGCTTCGTCTGGCCGCGCGCTAACCCGCCCCGAAACGGGCGTTAATCCAATCTTGGCTGGCATAGGGGACGAAACGGCGCATAGTGGGCTTATGGTCGCCGCTTGAGGCTTGCTTGTCAAACCGCGGCGGCGGGCCAGCCGCCGCAATATCCGGTAAACTGCGCCGATGTGCGTCAACTATCTATGTCCCCATCCCGATCAACTGCCGCTGTTCGGCGTGGAGCCTGGCGGGCTGGTTTGGCAGGAAGAGGCCTGGCAGGACTACGCCGCTCCCTTCATCGTGGCCGGCCGCCAGGGTCTGGAGTTGCGGCTGGGCAATTACGGGCTGGTGCCCAAACGCCATCAACCGGACGGCCTGCGGTTGTCCACCACCAACGCGCGCTCGGAAACCGTGGCCGAGCTGAAAAACTTCCGCTACCCGTGGCGGGCCGGTCAGCGTTGCCTGGTGCCGATGCGGGCCTTCTTCGAACCTTCGTATGAAACCGGCCGCGCGGTGCGCTGGCGAATCGGCCTGGCCGACGATGCTCCGTTCGCGGTGGCCGGGTTGTGGCGGGCGTGGTCGGAGCCGGATGGCTCAATCAGCCACGCTTTCACTCAGTTGACGGTAAACGCCGAGGCGCACGCGCTGATGCGCCGCACGCATAAGCCGGAGGACGAAAAGCGTTCGCTGGTGATTGTGCGGCCGGAGGATTACCTGGTCTGGCTGACGGCGCGCCGCCCGGACAACGCGCATCGCTTGCTGCGGCTGTTTCCGGCGGAGGAGATGCGCGCCGAGGACGCGCCGCTGGCGCCGCGCCAGGGCGGGCCTAAGCCGGCGCCTCAGCCGCTGCCGCGTACATTGGGTTTGTTCGACTGAGCGTCGGCGGTCTGTTCTTCGGTGAACTTCGATTTTTTCATGACAAACCTCCCGCCCGGATGCGCTTAAATTCGCCAGAAATCTCTACTTTTCGCCGCTACGTTTTTGCGGGAGGGGGTCATGAAAAAGGAGCCCGTCGGCTCCTTTTTTCATGGCCAGCGCTTAATAGGCGGCGGCGCGACGCAATTGCAGCCGCTCCCATACCAGCCGCGCCTGTTCCTCCTCGGCGGCGCCGGTGGGCGGCAACGGCAGCCGGCATTGCCCTACCGGCAGGCCCTGCACCCGCAGCATGGCTTTCACCGACATCGAAAACACCGAGGCTTCGGTGTTGGAGAAGGCGAAGGACTCCTGCAAGCCGGCGTTGACGCGCCGTGCCAGCGCCGTGTCGCCCTGTTCAAAAGCGGCGATCATGCGCGCGAACTCTGGCCCGGTCCAGTGAGTGGAGGTGCCGACCACACCGACAGCGCCCACGGCTAGCAAAGGCAGGGTCAGGGCGTCGTCGCCGGAATAGAGCGCGAAATGCTCGCCGGCCGCGGCTATTAGCGCGGCGGCCGCGGCCGGGTCGCCGGTGGCGTCCTTGAAGGCGACGATATTGTCCACTTCGCGGAACAGCCGCAGCAGCACGTCGGCGGCGATGCGGCGGCCGGTGCGGCCCGGCACGTCGTAGACCATCAGCGGCAGCCGGGTGGCCGCGGCCACCGCGCGGAAATGAGCTTCGATGCCGGCTTGCGGCGGGCGGTTGTAATAGGGGCCTACCACGAAGACGCCGGCGGCGCCCAGGTCGGAGGCTTCGCGCGTCAGCGCGATCGCGTGTTCGGTGTGGCTGCTGCCGGTGCCGGCCAGCACGGGGATGGTCACGGCTTCGCTGACCGCGCGAACCAAGTCGCGCCGTTCCTGATCGCTCAGCGTCGGCGCTTCGCCGGTAGTGGCCGCCACCACCAGGCCGTCGCAGCCGTTGGCCGCCAGATGTCTGGCCAGTTGCCGCGCCGCGTCCAGGTTTAGCCGGCCGGCCTCGTCGAAGGGCGTGACCATGGCGGTCAGCACCTTGCCCCAATGTTCTGTCATTTTGCTTCCTTTGTTCTTCTTGGCCGCCTTGACGGCGGCTGAGGCCGATTCTACTCCTTATCGCGCAGCCTTTCCCGCGGTTTCAGCCCAGACAGGCGCTGAGCGCCGCCTCCAGCTCCGGGCGTAGCGCCGCGAGATCCGCGGTTGGCCCTTGGGTCAGCAAGGCCTGAGAAATGCTTCCGTAGCAAAGACAGTGGACCATGCGCGCCGCAGCGTCCAGCCGCGGCGGCGGCTCGGCGGCGCTGGCCAAGGCGGCGCGCCAGATGTCCACGTATTGCTGGTAGTGGCGTCGGTAGGCCTCCAGCGGGGACACTCTCCGCTCCAACTGGAACAAGGCGCTCCAGGCCGCAGCCTGGCGCTGCACCGTGTCCAGTTGCAAGGCCAGCAGCGCGACGGCGATATCGCGGCGATCCGCGCCGCGGCGGGCGGCGGCGCATTGGCGCAGCGCGCCGGCTAGCGCGTGCACATGCTGGTGGATGCTCAGCGCGGCCAGGCCGTCCATATTACGCACGTATTGATAAAAGGTGCCGACCGCCACGCCGGCGACGGCGGCCACCTCGCGCACCGTGGTCTTGGCGTAGCCGCGTTCCAGCAAAACCTGAACAAAGGCCTGCTGCAGCGCGATCAGGCTGGCGCGCGAACGCGACTGGCGCGGACGCCTGCGCGTGGCCGGCGCGGCCTGCTCGGCTTGCTGCGCCGCGGTAAGGGAAACCCGAACATGTCGCATCGCCGCTTTCCTTATACTTTCGTCATGGCCGCTGAGCGGCGCGAGGGAGACGGAACGATGATCTGGCAAACCCATGAAGTGAGCAACCAGTACGAAGAACTGGCGGACTACTCGCTGTACGACAGCGATCCGGCCTTGCGCGAGGTTCTGCTGCGCGCCGACGCGGACTGGGCCGAGGCCGGGCTGCGCGCTTACGGCGAGCGCCTGGGGAAGGCGGATAGTTTCGAACTGGCGGAGCAGGCCAACCGCCATGCGCCGGAGTTGCGCGCCTTCGACCGCCGCGTCGACCAAGTGGACTCCCACCCGGCCTGGCACCAGTTGTTGGCGCTGTATCGCGAACAGGGCTTGGTGAGCATGCCTTTCGACAACGAACGGACAGGCCGCTGGAGCGCGACGATGGCCGGAATCTATTTGCATGGCCAAGTGGAGGCCGGCAGTCTATGCCCGGCGACGATGACCCAGGCCGGCATTCCCTTGCTGCGGCGCGAGCCGGCGCTGTGGGCGTTGTTGGGAGACAAGTTGTTCAGCCGTGTTCACGACAGCCGCGATTTGCCGCTGGAACGCAAGGCGTCGGCGTGGATAGGCATGGGCATGACCGAGAAGCAGGGCGGTTCCGACGTGCGCGCCAACACCACGCAGGCGACGCCGCTGGGCGCCGGAGGCCGAGGCGGCGAATACCGGCTGCGCGGCCACAAATGGTTCTGGTCCGCGCCCATGTGCGATGCTCACCTGGTGGTGGCCAAAACCGCCGACGGCGCGCCGTGCTGCTTTTACGTGCCGCGCTGGCGACCGGATGGCGAGCGTAATGCGGTGCGGATCCAGCGCCTGAAGGACAAGGTGGGCAACCGCAGCAACGCCGGCTGCGAGGTGGAATTCCAGGATGCCTGGGGCGTGATGATCGGAGAGGAAGGCCGAGGCATTCCCACCATCATCGAGATGGCCGGCTACACCCGGCTCAACTGCGTGATCGGCAGCGCCGCGCTGTTGCGCCAGGGGGTGGTGCAGTCCTTGGCCTATGCGCGGCGGCGCATGGCCTTCGGCAAGCGCTTGGCCGAGCAGCCGCTGATGCGCGCGGTGCTGGCGGATTTGGCCTTGGAGAGCGAGGCGGCTCTGCAGGTGGCGGCGCGTCTGTCTGAAGCCTTCGAGCGGGATGACGCGCCGGCGCAGCGGGGGTGGAAACGCATCGTCATGCCTGCGGCCAAGTTCTGGGTGTGCAAGCGGGCAGTGGAGTTCAGCGGCGAGGCGATGGAGGTGTTTGGCGGCAACGGCTATGTCGATGGGCCGATGGCGCGCGCGTATCGCGAAGCGCCGCTGAATTCGATCTGGGAGGGCTCGGGCAATGTGATGTGTCTGGATGTGATCCGGGCGCTGCAGCGCGAGCCACAAGCCTGGCAGGCTTTATTGGAGGATTTGGCGGTTCTGTCCGGCGGCGATCCGGCGCTGGCCGCGGCGCTGGCGCAATTGCGAGAGCTGGCCGCCAGGCCGGCCGAGCTGGAGCCCCTGGGCCGGCGCTTTGCACAATTGCTGGCGCTGACCGCGCAGGGCTGCCTGCTGACGCGTCATGCGCCGGCGGCCTTGGCGCAGGGTTTCGTCGCCAGCCGTTTGAGCGATGGGCAGTGGGGGCGGGTGGCCGGCGCGCTGGATGCGAATCGCTTGCAGGTCAACGCGATCTTGCAGCGCGCCTTGCCGGCCTGAGCCGGTCTCAGAACGTGTTTGCGATCCGCGAGCAAGGGCGACGCAATCTCAGAGCGCGTCGCCCGGCACCCGCACCCAGCCTTCCATCAACACCCGAGCGCTGCGGCTCATGACTGCCTTGGTTACTGTCCAGGCCCCGTCTTCCTGGCGGGCTTCTGCGCCGACGCGCAAGGTGCCGGACGGGTGGCCAAAGCGCACCATCCGACGTTTGCCGCCGCCGGCGGCCAGATTGACCAGGGTGCCGGGAATCGCCGCCGCGGTGCCGATGGCCACCGCGGCGGTGCCCATCATTGCGTGGTGCAGTTTGCCCATGGACATTGCCCGCGCCAGGAGGTCGATGTCGGCGGCGCGCACCGGTTTGCCGCTGGAGGAGAGGTAGTCGGCCGGAGGCGCGACGAAGGCGATCTTGGGCGTGTGCTGGCGGCTGGCGATGTCGTCCAGCGTCTTGATCAGGCCCATCTTCAGCGCGCCGTGGGCGCGTATGGTTTCGAAGCGCGCCAGCGCCGCCGGATCGGCATTGATCGCGTCCTGTAGTTCAGTGCCGCTGTAGCCGATGTCGGCGGCGTTGACGAAGATGGTGGGGATGCCGGCGTTGATCAGCGTGGCCGGAAACACGCCGACGCCGGGCACGTCCAGCGTGTCCACCAGCTGGCCGGTGGGGAACATCGCGCCGCCATCGCCGTCGCCCTCATCGGCCGGATCCAGGAATTCCAGCGGCACCTCGGCGGCGGGGAAGGTGACGCCGTCCAGTTCGAAGCCGCCGGTCTCCTGCACTTGACCGTTGACGATGGGGACATGGGCTACGATGGTCTTGCCGATATTGGCTTGCCAGATGCGCACCGCGCATACGCCGTCGGCGGGAATGCGCGCCGGATCGATCAGGCCGCCGGCAATGGCGAAGGGGCCGACCGCCGCGGACAGATTGCCGCAGTTGCCGCTCCAGTCAACGAAGGCCTTGTCTATGCCGACCTGGCCGAACAGGTAGTCGACGTCGTGGCCGGGACGCGAGGAGGAGGACACGATCACGGTCTTGCTGGTGCTGGAAGTGGCGCCGCCCATGCCGTCTATCTGCTTGCCGTAAGGGTCCGGACTGCCAATCACCCGCAGCAGCAGCGCGTCGCGCGCCGCGCCCGGCTGGCGCGCGGCCTCCGGCAGGTCCTGCAGCCGGAAGAACACGCCCTTGCTGGTGCCGCCGCGCATATAGGTGGCGGGGATGCGGATCTGGGCTGGGTGGTTCATGTGTTTGTTTTCCTGTGTTTGCCGCTGTGTTCATTTAGCCCGGGCGTTCAGGGCTTGCCATATGCTTTCAAGAACGGTGTCTCGATTTCGCAGAATATCGTGGTTCCAGAAGCGCATGATTCTGAAGCCCTGCGCTTGCAGCCAAGCGTCGCGCGCGGCGTCGCTGCGGCTTTCATGATTTTGGCCGCCGTCCGCCTCTATGATCAGCCGCGCCCCGAAGTGGTCGAAATCGACGATGTAGGGGGCGATTATTTGTTGGCGGCGGAATTTCTCGCCGTTCAGCCGGTGGGCGTGGAGTTGTTTCCAGAGCAGCTTGTTCGGCATCGGTCATATTGCGGCGCAAGGATTTGGCGAAATCGAGCTGGCGCATCTCCCTCTCCCCAACCCCTCTCCCGCGGGGGGCTTGCTGAGTCGTTGACGCTTGGCCTGCCTACCTTGAGTTTCCTTATTGGCAAACTCAAGTAGTGAGATTGCCTGCCAATGTCAGGAATAAAACAAAATTTAACAATCACCCCTCTCCCCTTGAGGGAGAGGGGCTGGGGGAGAGGGGTTCAGCCTCCCGCCCCCTCCAAAAAGTCCTGGGCGAAACGCTGCAACACGCCGCCGGCTTCGTAGATCGACACTTCTTCCGCGGTGTCCAGCCTACAGGTCACCGGTACTTGCGCGGTGTCGCCGTTCCGGCGGTGGATCAGCAGCGTTAGTTCGGCGAGCGGCTGGCGTCGGCCTGCCACGTCGTAGGTCTCGGTGCCGTCCAGCGCGAGCGTCTTGCGGTTGACGCCGGGCTTGAATTCCAGCGGCAGCACGCCCATGCCGATCAGGTTGGTGCGGTGGATGCGCTCGAAGCCCTCTGCGACGATGGCCTCGACGCCGGCCAGCCGCACGCCCTTGGCCGCCCAGTCGCGCGAGCTGCCCTGGCCGTAGTCGGCGCCGGCGACGATGATCAGCGGCTGCTTGCGCTCCATATAGGTTTCTATCGCCTCCCACATCCGCATGGTCTTGCCTTCCGGCTCGACGCGGGCCAGCGAGCCCTGTCTCACCGAGCCGTCTTCGTTCAACACCATTTCATTGAACAGCTTGGGGTTGGCGAAGGTGGCGCGCTGCGCGGTCAGGTGGTCGCCGCGGTGGGTGGCGTAGGAATTGAAGTCTTCCTCCGGCAGGCCCATCTTCGCCAGATATTCGCCGGCGGCCGAGTCCGGCAGAATGGCGTTGGACGGCGACAAGTGGTCGGTGGTGATGTTGTCAGGCAGCAGGGCCAGAGGGCGCATGCCGCGCAGCGTGCGCTCGCCGGCCAGTGCGCCCTCCCAGTAAGGCGGGCGACGGATATAGGTGGACTGCGGCCGCCAGGCGTACAGCGGGCTGGCCTTGGCGGCGGTGTCGCGGCGGATGGCGAACATCGGTTCGTATACCTGTCGGAAATGCTCGGGCTTGACCGCCTGGCGCAGCACCGCGTCTATCTCCGCGTCGTCCGGCCAGATGTCCTTGAGCCGGATCTCCTTG
The DNA here is from genome assembly GCF_009936155.1 of Chromobacterium haemolyticum. Taxonomy (NCBI): domain Bacteria; kingdom Pseudomonadati; phylum Pseudomonadota; class Betaproteobacteria; order Neisseriales; family Chromobacteriaceae; genus Chromobacterium; species Chromobacterium haemolyticum. The sequence continues at coordinate 2,106,030 of NZ_AP019312.1, forward strand.
CCGTCGGCGACGCCGAGCACGTCTTTTTCGATGTCGAAGCGCATGGTGCCGGCGATGGCGTAGGCGATCACCAGCGGCGGCGAAGCCAGGAAGGCTTGCTTGGCGTAGGGGTGGATGCGGCCGTCGAAGTTGCGGTTGCCGGACAGTACCGCCGTCGTGTACAGGTCGCGCTCCACGATCTCCTGCTGGATCTTGGGTTCCAGCGCGCCGGACATGCCGTTGCAGGTGGTGCAGGCGAAGGCGACGATGCCGAAGCCCAATTGCTCCAGCTCGGACAGCAGGCCGGCTTCCTTCAAATAGAGTTCGACCGCCTTGGAACCCGGGGCCAGCGAGGACTTCACCCACGGCTTGCGAATCAGGCCCAGGCGGTTGGCATTGCGCGCCAGCAGGCCGGCGGCGATCACATTGCGGGGGTTGGAGGTATTCGTGCAGCTGGTGATGGCGGCGATGATCACCGCGCCGTCCGGCATCAGGCCCTGGGCCTCTTCTGCGCGCGCTTGCGCCAGGTTCACGGCGATGCCGCGTTCGGCGAGAGCCGACACCGGCAGCCGCTTGTGCGGATTGGACGGGCCGGCCAGATTGCGGCTCACGCTGGACAGGTCGAAGCGCAGCACCCGTTCATACGCGACGTTTTGCAGCGTGTCGGCCCACAGGCCGGCGGTCTTGGCGTAGGTTTCCACTAAGCGCACCTGCTCGTCGCTGCGGCCAGTCAGCTTCAGATAGGCGATGGTCTGTTCGTCGATAAAGAATAGCGCCGCGGTGGCGCCGTACTCCGGGGCCATATTGGAAATGGTGGCGCGGTCGCCCAAGGTCAGCGCCGCCGCGCCCGCGCCGTAGAACTCCAGGTATGCGCCCACCACCTTTTGCTGGCGCAGAAATTCGGTCAGCGCCAGCACCACGTCGGTGGCGGTGATGCCGGGGCCGGGTTTGCCGGACAGTTCCACGCCGACGATGTCCGGCAGCCGCATCCACGATGCGCGCCCCAGCATCACGTTTTCGGCTTCCAGACCGCCGACGCCGACGGCGATCACACCCAGCGCATCCACGTGGGGGGTGTGGCTGTCGGTGCCGACGCAAGTGTCCGGGTAGGCCACGCCGTTGTCGGCGTGGATGACTGGCGACATCTTCTCCAGATTGATCTGATGCATGATGCCGTTGCCGGCCGGGATCACGTCGACATTGTCGAATGCGTTCTTGGTCCATTCAATGAAATGGAAGCGGTCCTCGTTGCGCCGGTCTTCGATCGCTCGGTTTTTTCCGAAAGCCTGCGGGTCGAAGCCGCCGCATTCCACCGCCAGCGAGTGGTCGACGATCAATTGCACCGGAACCACCGGGTTGACCTGGGCAGGATCGCCGCCCTGGTCGGCGATGGCGTCGCGCAGGCCGGCAAGATCCACCAGCGCGGTCTGGCCCAGGATGTCGTGGCAGACCACGCGCGCCGGAAACCAGGGAAAGTCGCGCTCGCGCTTGCGATGGGCGATCTGTTCCAGGCATTCGCCCAGCAGCGCCGGTTCGCAGCGGCGCACCAGGTTTTCGGCGTGGATGCGGCCGGTATAGGGCAATTGCTCCCACGCGCCGGGGAGGATGGCGTTAACGGCGGCGCGGGCGTCGAAGTAGTCGAGTCCGGTGCCGGGCAGGGGAATGCGGTAAGCGGTATTCATCATGTCTTGGCCAATTTGAAAATCAGGGGCGGGGGCGCGGTGGCCCCCGGTCCGGTCAGCGCTGTTCCAGCGGCACGAAGACTTGGTCTTCCGGGCCGATGTAATTGGCGCTGGGGCGGATGATCTTGCCGTCCTGACGTTGCTCGATCACGTGTGCGCTCCAGCCGCTGGTGCGGGCGATCACGAACAAGGGGGTGAACATGGCGGTGGGCACGCCCATCATGTGGTAGCTGACCGCGGAAAACCAGTCCAGATTGGGGAACATTTTCTTAATGTCCCACATCACGGTTTCCAGGCGTTCGGCGATGTCGAACATCTTGCTGTTGCCGGCGGACTTGGACAACTCGCGCGCCACTTCCTTGATCACCTTGTTGCGCGGGTCGGAAATGGTGTAGACCGGGTGGCCGAAGCCGATCACCACTTCCTTGCGTTCCACGCGCTCGCGGATGTCGGCCTCGGCCTCGGCCGGGCTTTCGTAGCGCTGCTGGATGTCGAAGGCCACTTCATTGGCGCCGCCGTGCTTGGGGCCGCGCAGCGCGCCGATGGCGCCGGTGACGGCGCTGTACAGGTCCGAGCCGGTGCCGGCGATGACGCGGGCGGCGAAAGTGGAGGCGTTGAACTCATGCTCGGCGTACAGATTGAGCGAGGTGTGCATCGCGCGCACCCATTCCGGCGACGGTTTTTCGCCATGCAGCAGATGCAGGAAATGGCCGCCTATGCTGTCGTCGTCGGTTTCCACCTCGATGCGCTTGCCGTTGTGGCTGAAATGATGCCAGTACAGCAGCATCGAACCCAGGCTGGCCATCAGCCGGTCGGCGATGTCTCGGGCGCCGGCCAGGTTGTGATCGTCCTTCTCCGGCAAGGCGCAGCCCAGCGCGGACACGCCGCTGCGCATCACGTCCATCGGGTGGGCGCTGGCCGGCAGCGCTTCCAGCGCGGCCTTCACTGCGGCGGGCAGACCGCGCAGCGATTTCAGCTTTTTCTTGTAGCCAACCAGCTCGGCCTTGTTCGGCAGCTTGCCGTGCACCAGCAAATAGGCTACTTCCTCGAACTCGCAGCGGCCGGCGAGGTCGAGGATATCGTAGCCGCGATAGTGCAGGTCGTTGCCGCTGCGGCCTACGGTGCACAGCGCGGTGTTGCCGGCGGCGACGCCGGACAGGGCTACGGATTTCTTGGGTTTGATGCCAACAACGGTTTCGCTCATGGTTTTCTCCTGATCGCAGACCTGCGGAATGATTATTTTTCGTAGAAAACAGCCAGCCAGACGCTGTCCTGCCCCGGCGCGCTCCAGGCCACGCGGTGGCGGCGGCGCGCCGCGATGGCCACGCAATCGCCTGGCGTCAGCCTGAGACGCTGGGGCGGGTCCTGGCATTCCAGTTCGGCCGCGCCGGACAGCAACAGCACCCATTCTTCTTCATCCTGTTCATACCAGAAGCCGTCCGGCGAAGAATGGCCGCGCGACACGATGCGTTCGACGCGGAAGCCTTTCTCGCCGCTGAACAAGGTCTGCAGCAACTCTTCCGGCAGTTGCGCCGGGATGTCGCCGAACAGATTATTCGGCACCGCCCTCCTGGCGGAACAAGGCGTCCAGTTTTTGTTCGTAGGCGTGGTAGTCCAGATGCTCGTACAGCTCGGCGCGCGTCTGCATGGCGTCCAGCACCGCCTGCTGGCCGCCGTCGCGGCGGATCGCACCGTAGACGCCGAGCGCGGCCTGGCTCATCGCGCGGAAGGCGGACAAGGGATAGAGCACCAGGCCGACGCCGTGTTCGCCCAGCTCTCGGGTGTTGAACAGCGGCGTGGCGCCGAATTCGGTGATATTGGCCAGCACCGGCACTTTCACCGCCTCGGCGAAGCGGCGGTACATCGCCAGCTCGGTCATCGCTTCCGGAAAGATCATGTCGGCGCCGGCCTCGACGCAGGCGACGGCGCGCTCGATGGCGGCGTCCAGGCCCTCCACCGCCAGCGCGTCGGTGCGTGCCATGATCACAAAGTCGTCGTCGCGGCGCGCATCCACCGCCGCCTTGACGCGGTCCACCATCTCCTCTTGGCTGACGATGGCTTTGTTGGGGCGGTGGCCGCAGCGCTTCTGCTGTACCTGGTCCTCTATGTGCACCGCGGCGGCGCCGGCTTTTTCCAGGCTGCGGACAGCGCGGGCGATGTTGAAGGCGCCGCCCCAGCCGGTGTCGATGTCCACCAAGAGCGGCAGCTCGGTTACATCGGTGATGCGGCGCACGTCGATCAGCACGTCTTCCAGCGTGGTGATGCCAAGGTCTGGAATGCCGCAGGAGCAGGCGGCCACGCCTCCGCCGGACAGATACAGGGCTTTGAAGCCGGAGTGTTCGGCCAGCCGGGCGGCGTAGGCGTTGACCGCGCCCACCACCTGCAAGGGCTGTTCTTGTGCTACCGCCTGACGGAAGCGTTGGCCGGGAGTGCTCATCGCGTTGGATTCCTTAATTGCGGACAAAGCCAAGGCCAGGAAGGACTTGAGCCGGAAGCGAGAAGGCGATTCCGGGAACTCTTGGCTTTGATTGTTATCTCTATGTCATTCAAGCAAGTGCTTGGTAGGAGTGTAAGGGCTGGTTTGCGCGCTGGCAATACGGTTAAAACAAATGTTCAAGTTTTGTCCGAGGTCTGTTATGTTTCGCAGCTGAATCGCGTGGGGGAACTCATCGCAAGCGCGGTGGTCTAGTCACAGTCCACATAAACGACCACAAACACGACAGTGGGCAAATCAGGGAGCATAACAACGACATGAGTGATCGGGATCTCGATCAACAGTTGGTGGAGCGTGCCCAGCGAGGTGAAAAAAGAGCTTTCGATCTGCTTGTTGCCAAGTATCAGCGACGTCTCGCCAGGTTGTTGTCGCGGTTTATCCGCGACGGCGCTGACATCGAGGATGTGACGCAAGAAGCGTTTATCAAAGCGTATCGTGCCTTGCCGTCGTTTCGTGGCGAGAGCGCGTTTTACACATGGCTGTACAGAATCGGCATCAATACTGCCAAGAATTTCCTTAGCGCCTCCGGACGTCGTCCGGTGGTCAACAGCGAGATAGAGGACGAGGACGGTGAAAGCTTCGACATGGCGTCGCAGCTGCCTGACCTGAACACGCCCGAAACCGAGCTGATGAACAAGGAGATTCTGGCAACGGTCAATGCCGCCGTGGAGGCTTTGCCGGAGGAACTAAGAACCGCAATTTCGCTCAGGGAAATGGACGGTCTATCCTACGATGAAATCGCCAAGGTGATGGATTGCCCGATAGGCACCGTGCGCTCGCGGATTTTCCGGGCGCGCGAGGCGATTGCTGCCGAGCTCAGGCCTTTGCTGGATACGGCCAAGAACAGAAGGTGGTAGGTATGAAAGAAACGATATCCGCGATGATGGATGGCGAACTGGACGACACTGACATAGCCAGAGCCATCGCTTCCATTTCATCTGACAAGCAACTGGATGCCGCCTGGGGCGAGTATCACTTGATTGGCGACGCGATGCGCGCCAACCGCATGGTTGCGCTCAATGTGCGAGAGCAGGTCGCCAGCCGGCTGGCGGACGAGCCCACGGTGCTTGCGCCGCGGCGCTGGTTGCGTCCGGCTCGCGCCCGCACCGCCGGCGCGGTGGCGCTGGCCGCCAGCGTCAGCTTTGCAGCCGTGGTGGGCTGGCAGCAGCTGACGCACCGCGGCGAGCCGGCCTCGTTGGTGGCGGACAAGGGCGTTCCGGTGCAAGTGGTCCAGCCGGCGCAAGCCAGCCAGCCCGAGCGCGACGACCCCTATCTGCTGGCTCATCAGGAAGTGACCTCCGAACAAGGCAATATGAAAGTATCCTACGGAAACGGAGCTCGCCGTTAAATGCGTGTAATTCCTCTGATCAGCTTGATGGTTGTGGCGGCGGCGCCTGCCGCCCATGCAGAGGATGACTGGCAGCTGCTGCGCAATGTGGCGGCTGCCGGACGCCAGCAGGCGCTGAACGGCACCTATCTGCACCAGATGAACGGCACGCTGGAAACCTTCCACATCGTCAGGGAAGGCCAAGGCGACGCCATGCGGGAGAAGCGGACGTCGTTGGACGGGCCTTCTCGCGAAATTGTCCGCAAAGGCAATGAGTTGGCCTGTTTCGCGCCGGACAAGAAGGCCTTGAACGCGGCCAAGATCAGCGCGATGCGTTTGTTTCCCGCCTTGTTGCCGGAAGATATGAGCGAGATCAATCAGTCGTATTCGCTCAAACACGTCGGCAGCGACAGGGTGGCACAACGCGATTGCAATCTGCTGGAACTGCGGCCCAAGGACAGGCAGCGTTATAGCCTGCGCATGTGCGTGGAGCCGCTGACCTCCCTGCCTTTGAAAATGGTCACCTTGTCGCCCAAGGGCGAAGCGGTGGAGCAGTTTACTTTCACCGACATCGACCTGACCGGCCCCAAGGACAAGCGCGCCTATCGGCCCAAGTTCGCGCAGAAATTCCTGCTGCGCTCGGGCGGCGCGTCGATGCCGCCGGCCGGCGCGCAGGTGGACAACGACGTGTCCGGTCTGCCCAACGGCTTCCATCTGCTGCGCTCGGTGCAGCGCAGCCTGCCGGGCCAGGCGGGCAAGTCGGTGCGCCACATGGTGTATTCGGACGGTCTGGTGATGTTGTCGCTGTTCGTCGAGACGCAGCCGGAAGGCGCGCGTCTGGAGCGCAGCAGCAATCTGCACGGCGCTATCAATATGGCCACCGGTCCGCAGGGCAGCTACCAGCTGACCGCGGTGGGCGACATGCCCGAGCCGGCGATGATGGGGCTGTTGAAAGGGTTGAAAGTCAGCCTTAAGCCATGATGGCCAACCCCGTCGACGTTTCCGCGAGCCCGTCCGGAGGCCTGATCTCCGGCGGCGCGCTTGCGCGGAGCGGGCCGGATGGGGCTCGAGCCGGCGTCTTGTCGCTGGCTCGCCTGTTTTTTCTGGCGGCGAATCTTGCGGCTGAGCGCCTGGCGCGCGGCCGCTTCGCCGCCGCAATCCCTCAGCCGGCTCCCGCCGGCGCGTCTTAACCACAACATATCAAGATGGAGCGCTCATGCCGGTTAAAAAACTGATTGTTTCCGCCATGCTGGCGGCCTCTATTATGGCGGGCTCAGCGCCCGCTGCAATGGCCGCGGAACTGCCGGACTTCAGCCAGATCGTCTCTAACGAGGGCAAGGCCGTCGTCAACATCAGCACCAAGTCCACGGTGCGCGAGGTCAGCAATGATCTGCCCGAGGGCATGAGCGGCGACCCCTTCTTTGAATTCTTCCGCCGTTTCGCGCCGCCGCGCGCCCAGGAGCGACAGGAATCGTCGCTGGGTTCCGGCTTCATCATTTCCGCCGACGGTTATATATTGACCAATGCCCACGTGGTGGCCCGCGCCGACGAGATCACCGTCAAGCTGACGGACAAACGCGAGTACAAGGCCAAGGTGATAGGCTCCGACGCTCGCACCGACGTGGCGCTATTGAAGATAGAAGCCGACAAGCTGCCGGTGGTGCGCCGCGGCGACGCCAATGCCTTGAAAGTGGGCGAAGGGGTGTTGGCCATCGGCTCGCCGTTCGGTTTCGAGAACACCGCCACGTCCGGCATCGTCTCCGGCAAGAACCGCATGCTGCCGGATGAAACCTTCGTGCCCTTCATTCAGACCGACGCCGCGATCAACCCCGGCAACTCTGGCGGCCCGCTGTTCAACGCCCGGGGCGAAGTGGTGGGCGTCAACTCCCAGATCTTCAGCCGTTCCGGCGGTTTCATGGGCATTTCCTTCGCCATCCCCATCGACGTGGCGATGGACGTGGTGGCTCAGCTAAAGGCCAAGGGCCATGTCAGCCGCGGCAAGATCGGCGTGGTGATCCAGGAGTTGAGCCAGGATCTGGCCGCCTCCTTCGGTCTGGCCAAGCCGGCCGGCGCGCTGATCAACGCGGTGGAGCCGAACGGCCCTGCGGCCAAGGCCGGTGTCAAGCCCGGCGACATCATCCAGCAGGTGGACGGCAAGCCGGTAGAGTCCGGTTCTGATCTGCAGCGGCTGATCGGCAGCATTCCGCCCGGCAAGCCGGTGACCTTGGGTCTGTGGCGGACTCGCGCCGCCATCTCCGTCAAGGTGGTGCCGGTGGAGCAGCAGGACCAGGATCCGAGGCTAGCGCAGCGTGAATACCGCGGTTCGCAGCAGGAGCGGCCGGCCGAGCAGAGCTTCTCCCAGATCGGCCTGCGGCTGCAGGTGTTGAACCCGGCTCAGTTGCAGCGCGCCGGCATCAAGTACGGCTTGCTGGTGCGCGGCGCCAATAATGTCGCGATGCGCGCCGGCATTCAACCAGGCGACGTGATCGTGGGCATCGGCAGCGAACCGCTGGCCAATGTCGAGCAGCTGAAGTCCGCGTTGTCCGCGGCCAAGAAGGGGTCGTCGATCGCGTTGCAAGTGCTGCGTCAGGGGGTTACCCAGTTCATCCCGTTGCCGGTGGGCGACGGTAAGTGAAGCTGACGCTGTATTTTCGCGAGTACTGCAGCTTGTGCCATCAGATGCTGGCCGAGCTGCAGCCTTGGCGCGAACATTACGGCTTTGAGCTGGATGTGGTCGATGTCGACGCCGACCCGGAGCTTGAGCGGCGCTTTAACGAGCTGGTGCCTGTGCTGATGGAGGATGAGACCGAAATCTGCCATTGGCGTCTGGATCAAGCCGCATTGGCTGCACATTTGGGTGAAATCGGCTAAAATCCGCGCCAGTGTGAGTTTATGTCGGGGGCACTTGGGTGCCCCCGCTTGCTGGATGGGCTGTTAACGGCTTTAGAGGTCGCAATCCTGATGATGGGCCGCTTTCATCAGGCCCGCGGCTTCCATCGGCAGTTCCGGGCACGCTAGCGTGCCCTTATCTTTTGCTGGATATCATGAAAAACATTCGAAATTTCTCGATCATTGCCCATATCGACCATGGCAAATCGACCCTGGCCGACCGCTTCATTCAATTCTGTGGCGGCCTGGAAATGCGCGAAATGAGCGCCCAGGTGCTGGACTCGATGGACATCGAGAAAGAGCGCGGCATCACCATCAAGGCGCAGACCGCGGCCTTGAGCTATAAGGCTCGCGACGGCCAGATCTATAACCTGAACCTGATCGACACCCCGGGGCACGTGGACTTTTCCTATGAAGTGTCGCGCTCGTTGTCCGCCTGCGAGGGCGCTCTGTTGGTGGTGGACGCCTCGCAAGGCGTGGAGGCCCAAACCGTGGCCAACTGCTACACCGCCATTGATCTGGGCGTGGAAGTGGTGCCGGTGCTGAACAAGATCGACCTGCCGGCGGCTGAGCCGGAGCGCGTCAGCCAGGAAATCGAAGACATTATCGGCATCGAGGCGGCGGACGCGGTGCGCGCTTCGGCCAAGTCCGGCATCGGCATCGAGGACATTCTGGAAACCATCGTGACCAAGGTGCCGCCCCCGGTGGGCAAGGCCGAAGGTCCGCTCAAGGCGCTGATCATCGACTCCTGGTTCGACAACTACGTCGGCGTGGTGATGCTGGTGCGCGTGATCGACGGCTCGCTGAAGCCCAAGGACAAGATCAAGTTCATGGCCACCGGCGCTGAACATTTGTGCGAGCAGGTGGGTGTGTTCACGCCTAAATCCGTCCAGCGTCAGAGTCTGAACGCGGGTGAGGTGGGCTTCGTCATCGCCGGTATCAAGGAATTGAAATCGGCCAAGGTCGGCGACACCATCACCCTGGTGTCCAAGCCGGCCACCGAGGCGCTGCCGGGCTTCAAGGAAGTGCAGTCCCAGGTGTTCGCCGGGCTGTATCCGGTGGAAAGTCATGACTACGAATCGCTGCGCGACGCGCTGGAAAAGCTGCAACTGAACGATGCTTCGTTGAAGTATGAGCCGGAAGTGTCGCAGGCGTTGGGCTTTGGCTTCCGCTGCGGCTTCCTCGGTCTCCTGCATCTGGAGATTGTGCAGGAGCGCCTGGAGCGCGAGTTCGACATGGACCTGATCACCACCGCGCCCACGGTGAACTACGAAGTGGTGATGAAGGACGGCACGGTGGAAGTGGTGTCCAACCCGTCGCGGATGCCGGAAGCCGGCAAGTACGACGAGTTGCGCGAACCCATCATCACCTCCACCATCCTGGTGCCTCAAGATTATGTCGGCGCGGTGATGACGCTGTGCAACCAGAAGCGCGGCGTGCAGCGTAATATGCAGTACATGGGCCGCCAGGTGATGCTCACCTACGATCTGCCGATGAACGAAGTGGTGATGGACTTCTTCGACAAACTGAAGTCCACCAGCCGCGGCTACGCCTCGCTGGATTACGAGTTCAAGGAATTCCAGAGCGCTGATCTGGTCAAGCTGGACGTGCTGGTCAATGGCGAGAAGGTCGACGCGCTGTCGCTGATCGTGCACCGCGCCTCCAGCGTTTACCGCGGCCGCGAACTGGTCTCCAAGATGCGCGAACTGATTCCGCGCCAGATGTTCGACATCGCGGTGCAGGCGGCCATCGGCGGCCACATCATCGCCCGCGAGACGGTCAAGGCCTTGCGCAAGAACGTGTTGGCCAAGTGCTACGGCGGCGACATCACCCGTAAGAAAAAGCTGCTGGAGAAGCAGAAAGCGGGCAAGAAGCGCATGAAGCAGGTGGGCAACGTGGAAATTCCGCAGGAAGCATTCCTGGCAATTCTTCAAGTAGGGGACAAATAAGTGGGCGGAAATCTGTTCTGGGTGTTTGTCGTGGCGGTGGCGATCGGCGGCATGCTGATCGCTTTTGGCGGCAAGAAGCAAGAGGGCGCCAAGGATTGGCCGCAGGCGGTGCAGTGGGGCTACCTGGCGGTGCTGATCGGCGGTTTTGGCTTGCTGTCCAACTACATGAGCTTCACCGCGGTGATGCTGGTCTTTGTGCTGATCACCGGCGCGGTATGGCTGGCGGACAAGCTGGTGTTGGCCAAGCGCCGAGCCGCCGAGACCCCGGCCGGTCATTTCGTCGATTATTCGCGCGGTTTCTTTCCCGTGATTCTGGTGGTGTTCCTGCTGCGCTCTTTCATTGCCGAGCCGTTCCAGATCCCCAGTAGTTCGATGCGTCCGGGCCTGGTGGTGGGCGATTTCATTCTGGTGAACAAATTCACCTACGGTCTGCGCGTGCCGGTGTTGAACACGGTGTTCGCCTCGGTAAACAAGGTGGAGCGCGGCGACGTGGTCGTGTTCAATTTCCCGCCGAATCCCAAGGTCAACTACATCAAGCGCGCCATCGGCCTGCCCGGCGACGTGGTCGAGTATCGCGACAAGCGTCTGACCGTCAACGGCAAGCCGCTGCCGGACGCAGACGACGGCAACTACGAGTATCTGGAGCAGGGCCTGATGATGGTCAACGCCAAGCGCTACAAGGAAACCATGGGTCAGCGCACTTACTCGGTGCTGAACAACGAAGGTTCGCCTACAGTAGCCTTGAGCCAAGTGCAGGACTTCCCGTTCCGCGACAACTGCCGCTATGATGACAATGGTTTTGTCTGCAAAGTGCCGGCCGGCCATTACTTCATGCTGGGCGACAACCGCGACAACAGCCTGGACGGCCGCTACTGGGGCTTTGTCGACGACAAGCTGATGGTGGGCAAGGCCTTCATGATCTGGATGAACTTTGGCGACCTGTCGCGCATTGGCAAAACCATTCACTGATAAACGCAAGATCGCAAGCTCGGAGCGCATTATGCATTTCAGCCGTGAGAAGGGCCTGTCGCTGTTTTCCGTGTTGCTGGTGATGATCGTGCTGGGCGCGGTCCTCGTACTGGGCATGAAGGTGATGCCGGTGTACTCGGAGTATGCCGAGGTGCGCCAGGCTATCACCGCCTTGTCCGCACAGAGCAATGTCGGCGAGTCTTCGATTCGCCGGGATTTCAACCAGCGGGCCGGCGTGGCCGGCATCGCCTCGATCAAGGGTGAAAACCTGGTGGTGGTGGCCGGCGGTAATTTTGTGTACATCCGTGCCGCTTATCAGCGCGAAGTGCCTTTGTTCTCCAATATCAGTCTGCTGTTCAAATTCGACACCCAAGCGGGCCAGCCCCCGCAATAAGCCAAGTGATACCAACCGACAATAGATTCCGGCGCCTGTGTCAGGCGCTGGATTACGCATTTCAGAAGCCGGAGTTGCTGCGTCAAGCCTTGACGCACCGCAGCTACGGCGCCGGCAACAACGAGCGTTTTGAATTCGTGGGCGACAGCATCCTCAACTACACGGTCGCCCGCATGCTGTTTGATCAATTTCCCAAACTGACCGAGGGCGAGCTGTCGCGGCTGCGCGCCAATCTGGTCAACCAGAACACCCTGGCCGAGATCGCCCACGAGCTCAAGCTGGGCGATTACCTCTACTTGGGCGAGGGCGAGCTGAAGAGCGGCGGTTTCAACCGGCCATCCATTCTCGCCGACGCGCTGGAAGCCACCTTCGCCGCGGTCAGCTTCGACTCCGATTTCCTGCGCGCGGAGCAGGTTGTGCGCCGGCTCTACGCTGAACGCGTATCGTCCATCGACACCACCCGTCAGGCCAAGGACGCCAAGACCCGCTTGCAGGAAGCGCTGCAGGCGCGCAAGCTGGCCTTGCCCAAATACCGGATACTGTTGCAAAGCGGCGAAGCCCATGAGCAATGGTTTCGCGTGGAGTGCGACTTGGGCGAACTGGCGATAGGCTCCACAGGCGAAGGCGGCAGCCGCCGCGCCGCCGAACAGCAGGCCGCCGAAGCGGCGCTGATCCTGCTGGAACAAAAACTCGCTGCGAGTAAGAAACGTATATGACTGAGATCCAATACCACTGCGGCTTTGTCGCCATCGTCGGCCGTCCCAACGTCGGCAAATCCACGCTGATGAACCATCTGATCGGTCAGAAAGTCAGCATTACCTCGAAAAAGGCGCAAACCACGCGCCACCGCGTCACCGGTATCCACACCGAGAACAATGCTCAGTTCATCTTCGTAGATACCCCTGGCTTCCAGACCTTTCACAAGGGCGCACTCAACGAGACCTTGAACAAGAGCGTCAAGGATTCGTTGGGCAACGTCGATTGCGTGCTGTTTGTGCTGGAGGCGATGCGCTTCACCGGCGCCGACCGCGAAGTGATGGCTTTGCTGCCCAAGCGCAAACCGGTGATCCTGGTGGTGAACAAGCTGGACAAGGCCAAGGACCGCGACGCGTTGCAGGCCTTCATCGCCGAGGTACAGGCGGAATTCGCCTTTGCCGGCGTTGAGGTGGTCAGCGCCAAACACGGCCAGCGTTTGAGCGAGCTGCTGGAACAGGTGCGTCCGCACCTGCCGGAATCGATGCCGCTGTATCCGGAGGACATGGTTACCGACAAGAGCGAACGCTTCTTGGCCGCCGAGATCGTGCGCGAGAAGCTGTTCCGCTATCTGGGTGAAGAGCTGCCCTATGAAATGAACGTGGAAGTGGAGATGTTCGAGATGGACGGCGACTTGCGCCGCATCCATATCGGCGTGCTGGTGGACAAGGAGAACCAGAAGCCCATCGTTATCGGCCGCGGCGGAGAGAAACTGAAGAAGATCTCCACCGAGGCGCGGATGGACATGGAAAAGCTGTTCGACGGCAAGGTTTTCCTGCAAGTCTGGGTCAAGGTCAAGTCCGGCTGGGCCGACGACGTTCGTTTCCTGCGGGAATTCGGCCTGGACTGAAGCTCTCATGCACTATCATTTGGCGCCGTCCTGTTGGACGGTGATTTTTTCTCTGCAGCAAGGCCAGGAGATGCCCGGCAGCCGCGAGCTGCTGGAACGCATCGCCCGACTGGCGGCTTGCCAGGCCGGCTTTCTTGGACTGGAACGCGGCGAGCCGGGGCGGGACACCGTGTCCTACTGGGACAGTGTCGAGGCCATCGCCGCCTGGCGTCAGTGCGCAGAGCGCCTGATTGCGCAGCGTTACGGGCCGGAAGCCTGGTATCGGGTGTTCGCCTTCAACGTGAGTGCGGCTGCCGCATGTCCGCGGCCGTCGACCGGGGGCGCCTGATGAGTCAGCCGGGCAGGGTGGACCGCCAGCCGGCCTATGTGCTGCACGCGCAGCCCTACCGGGAAACCAGCTTGCTGGTGGAGGTCCTCAGCCGCGACCATGGCCGTTTCTCGGTGGTGGCGCGCGGGGCGCGGCGACCTCGGGCTGATCTGCGCGGCCTGCTGCTCCCGTTCCAGCCCCTGACCCTGTCTTGGTTCGGCAAGGGCGAGCTGCGCACCCTGCACAGCGCGGACTGGGACGGCGGCGTGCCGCAGCTCTCCGGCCTGCCGCTGATCTGCGGTTTTTACCTGAACGAATTGATGATGAAGCTGACCGCGCGCGACGACCCCGAACCGCGCGCCTTCGCCGTCTACGACGCCGCGGTGCGCGGCCTGGCGCGCCAAAGCGGCCTGGCGGCGGTGTTGCGCCGTTATGAGCTGAGGCTGACCCAGGTGTTGGGCTACGCGCCCAGCCTGCTGCGCGACGGCGACGGCGCGGAGGTGGACGCGAGCGTCAGCTACTGGTGTCAGGGCAACGCCGCGCCGGAGCGCGACGCCGGCCAGAGCCTGGAGCGCGGGCTGCGGCTCAGCGGCGCCAGCCTGTTGGCGATAGAGGCCGACGACTACGCGGAGGCCTCCACCCGGCTTGAAGCGCGGGCGCTGATGCGGGTATGGTTGACCGCTTTATTGGGCGAGGAGCCGCTGGCTTCGCGCGAGCTATTGCAAGCCGTCAATTCCTTGTCGGATTGAGGCGAACCTAATCGGGAGTGAATATGATTCTGTTGGGCGTAAACATCGATCACGTCGCCACCTTGCGCCAGGCGCGCGGCACCCGTTATCCCAGCCCGGTGGAGGCCGCGCTGGTGGCGGAAACCGCCGGCGCCGACCTGATCACCTTGCATCTGCGCGAAGATCGCCGCCACATCCAGGACGCCGACGTAGTGGCGATGCGCCAGACGGTCAAGACCCGGGTCAACTTGGAAATGGCGATGACCGAGGAAATGCTGGCCAATGCGTTGGCGGTGAAACCGGAGGACGTGTGCCTGGTGCCGGAAAAGCGCGAGGAAGTCACTACTGAGGGCGGCCTGGATGCCATCGGCCACTTTGCCGATGTGAGTCGTTATACCCGCAGCTTGCAGGAAGCCGGCATTCGCGTGTCCATCTTCATCGACCCGGACCGCGCGCAGATTCAACGCGCCTGGGACGCCGGCGCGCGCGTGGTGGAGTTGCACACCGGCGCTTACGCCGACGCCCATGACGCCGCGGCGCGCGACGCCGAACTGGCGCGCATCCGCGATGCCGCCGTTTTCGCCGCCGAGCTGGGCATGGTGGTCAACGCCGGGCACGGTCTCAACTACCATAATGTGCAGCCGATCGCCGCGATTCCGCAGATCGCCGAATTGAACATCGGCCACGCCATCGTCGCCCAGGCGCTGTTTGTCGGCTTCGCCGAGGCGGTGAAGGAGATGAAGGCGCTGATGGCGGCCGCTCGCGGTTAAGCGCTGTGCCCACCGTCGTTACCCACGCCTTGGCCGGCGCCACGCTGGCCGGTCTGTGCGCGCAGCGGCCGCTGAGCGCGCCCGGCATGGCCGGGTGGCTGTTGCTGTGCGGCGCGGCGGCGATGCTGCCGGACCTGGACGTGATCACTTTCAAGCTGGGCATTCCCTACGCCAGCCCCTGGGGGCATCGAGGCATCTCTCATTCGCTGACCCTGGCCTTGATCGCCGGCGGCCTGCTGGCCGTGTTCGGGCGGCGCTGGTGGCGGCGGCTGAGCCTGGGGCCCATGCGCGCCTTCGCGGTGCTCAGCCTGGCGGTGGCTTCACACGCGCTGTTGGACATGTGGACCGACGCCACCCATGGCCCGGCGCTGGCGATGCCCTGGCACCAGGGGCGTTTCTTGTTCGACTGGCGGCCGATCGAGGGCTCGCCGTTGACGCCCAGCCGTTGGCTGGGCGCTAAGGGTCTTCGGGTGTTGAGCTCGGAGTTGCTGTACGTCTGGCTGCCTTGTCTGCTGCTTTGGATGGCCCGCGCGGCTTGGTTGCGCGGACGCGGGGAGGGCGGGCGATGATTTACGGCATTGGCACTGATCTGGTGGAAATCGAACGCATGCACGCGATGTTCCAGCGCTGGGGTTTCAAGCTGGGCCGGCGCATGTTGGCGCCGGCCGAGCAGCAGGCCTTCGTCGACAGCGCCGATCCGGCGCGATTCCTGGCCAAGCGCTTCGCGGTCAAGGAAGCGCTGGCCAAGGCGCTTGGCACCGGCGTGCGCGAGCCGGCGCTGCTGACGGCGATCTGGGTCGAGCATGATGAATGGGGTAAGCCGCTGTTGGCGCTTAGCCCCAAATTGGAAGATTTTTTAAGTCAGCGCGGCGTGGGCGCGCGTCATCTGTCTATCAGCGACGAGCGTGGTCACGCGCTGGCTTTTGTGGTGCTGGAGCGCTCCGCGCCCGGCTAGATAGAAAGCAAACCGATGCAGCAGACTCAACAGAGCGCGGCCTTGCCGCGCGGGCCGGTGATGGCGGGCGTGGCCGGCCTGCGGCTGACGGACGAAGAGAAGCGGCGCTTATCGCATCCGCTGGTGGGCGGGGTGATTCTGTTCCGCCGCAATTTCCAGGACATTGAACAACTGAAGGCGTTGACCGCGGAAATCCGCGCGCTGCGCAGCCCGCACCTGCTGATCGCGGTGGATCACGAAGGTGGCCGGGTGCAGCGCTTCCTCGACGGTTTCACCCGCTTGCCGCCGATGCAAGTCTTGGGCCGGATGTGGGAGCAAGACCGTCCGGCAGCGCTGGCGCAGGCGGAAAATGTCGGCTACGTGCTGGCGGCCGAGTTGTCCGCCTGCGGCGTCGACTTGTCCTTCACTCCGGTGCTAGACCTGGATTGGGGGCGTTGCGCGGTGATTGGCAACCGCAGCTTCCACCGTGATCCGGCCATCGTGGCGGAGCTGGCCGAAGCGCTGCAGCGTGGTCTGGCGCGCGGGGGCATGTCCACCTGCGGCAAGCATTTCCCCGGCCATGGCTTTGTCGAGGGAGACAGCCACCACGTGATGCCGGAAGACGGCCGCAGCCTGGCCGAACTGGAAGCGGACGACTTGGTGCCTTTTGGCCGCTTGGCGGCGGCGGGCATGGGTTCGGTGATGCCCGCCCATGTGTTGTACCCTGCGGTGGATGCGCAGCCAGCCGGTTTCTCGCGGGTCTGGCTGCAGGATGTGCTGCGCGGCCGGCTGGGTTTCGACGGCGTGATCTTCTCCGACGCTTTGGACATGGAGGGGGCGGCCGGCGCCGGCGGCTTCGTGCAGCGCGCCGACGCGGCGCTGGCCGCCGGTTGCGATATGGTGTTGGTTTGCAATGATCCCCGGCAGACCGATCTGATTCTGGCCAATCTGCGGGCGCCGGCGCAGCCGGACTTGGCGCGGCGGCTGGAGCGCATGGCCGGCAAGGCGGCGGATTGGGCGGGGGAACTGGCCGGCCCGGCTTTCGCCGCGGCGCGCGCCCAGGTGGAGCGTTTGAACATGCCGGCGGACGCGATGCGCGGGCCGGATGTGGGCGAGGCGAATTAGAGCCGTCGACAATGATCGGCGGAAAGACGGCCCGGACGCATGGACGCCCGGGCCGTTGTCGTTTGGAAAGGGCGTTTAAACAAACTGCACAGGCACGTAGAAGTCGCGTCCAGGACGGCTGACCAGTACTTGCGGCTGGCCCTGGATCACCGCGCGGAAGGCGCGCGGCAGCCGGCGCCAATCCATGAACTTCATCTTGATGCTGTCGTATTGCGCTTGAGTGTGTCCCATGGTGTTCTCCCGAAGGTTCAGTCCACTTTGTGGATGACGTTGGTGACGACGCCCCAGATATGGAAGGCGGCGTCTTCCGGCACCGGAATCGGCTGAAATTCCGGGTTTTCCGGCAACAGGCGGATGCCCTTGGCGGTTTTTTCCAGCCGCTTCACCGTGAGTTCGCCGTTGAGCGCCGCTACGACAACCTTGCCGTTGCGCGCTTCCGCAGCGCGGTCCACCACCAGCAGGTCGCCGTCGTGAATGCCGGCGCCCAGCATGGACTCCCCCTTGACCGTGACGAGGAAGGTGCTGCCCGGCCGCGGCGCCAGCCGGGCGTTGAGGTCCACGTCGTCTTCCTTGAGGTCGTCCGCCGCCACCGGCGAACCGGCCGGCACGCTGTTGGCGAACAGCGGCAGCGATAGTTCGCTGAGGTGGCGCGCCAGCGTGCGCACGTCGTCGGCTTGGGCGTTGTGGGCGGTGCGCCAGCTGCGGTAATCGTGCAGCCAGTCTTCCAGCACCGGCTTTAGCGGTTCCGGCACGCGGATGGCTACGGTCTTGTCGCCGCCGTAACTGGACTTGCGGCCGGCGCCGCTGCGTTTGCCCCCGTGGCTCATGGCTAATCCTCTGTAATGCAAGCAGATTTGATTGTGTACATTATCAAACGACAGGGCAAGTTTTTTTTGCGAGTGGCGGCGGCGAGCGCAAAAAAAGCCCGCTGACGCGGGCGGGTTTCGGCGAGCGGACGGCGCCTTCAGAGCCGGTAGAAGCAACGGGCGCAAACCGCGCGGTAGCGGGCGTTGCCGCCTATTTCCACCTGAGGGCCTTCCTTGACGCGGCGGCCGTCGGCGTCGATGCGGATGTGCATGGTGGCTTTTTTGCCACATTCGCAAATGGTCTTGATCTCTTCGATTTCGTCGGCCAGGGCCAGCAGCATGCCGGACCCGGGGAAGGGTTCGCCGCGGAAGTCGGTGCGCAGGCCAAAGCAGATCACCGGAATGTTGCGGGTGTGAGCCAGCTCGTGCAGCTGATGCACTTGTTCCGGTGTTATGAACTGGGCTTCGTCTATCAAGATGCAGGCGGTCTGTCCGAAGTCCTCGGCCAGGAAGTTCAGTTCCGGCGAGAAGGTGCGGGCGTCGCGCTGCAGATTAAGGCGCGAGGTGATTTTGCCGAAGCCGTAACGGTCGTCCATGGCGCTGGTGAACAGCGCCACGGTCTTGCCCATGGATTCGTAGTTGTTGGCGATTTGCAGCAACTGGGTGCTTTTGCCGCTGTTCATCGCGGCGTAGCGGAAAAAGAGTTTTGCCATCGATGGATTCTCGGTGGGGCTTAAAGGTCGCCGCCGGTTTCCAGCACATAGCTGGCGCCGGCGTCTTGCGCCAGATGCTGGGCGAGGTAGGGCAGCACTTCGCGCAGCGTCTGCGGCAGCGTCCACGGCGCGTTGAGGATGAACATGCCGCTGCCGTGCATGCCGAAGCCGTCGCTGGACGGCTTTTGCACATGCAATTCGGCGCGCAGCCAGTTCTTGGCGCCCAGCTTCTTCATTTCCTTGGGCAGTTCCTTCATCTCCGCGCGCTGCAGGCAGGGATACCAGACGGCGTAGACCCCGGTGGCGAAGCGCTTGAGGCTTTCTTTCAGAGCGGTGATCACGTGCTGGTAGTCGCGTTTGTCCTCGTAGGGCGGGTCGATCAGCACCAGCGCGCGGCGCGGCGGTGGCGGCAGAATCGCCTTGATCGCCTCGAAGCCGTTGGCCTGCTGGATTTGCACGCGGCGGCCGGCGTCGGCGAAGGTGTCGGCCAGCAACTGGTGGTCGGTGGGGTGCAGCTCGAACAGGCGCAGCTTGTCGCTGGCCGGCATCACTTCCGCCGCGCACCAGGGCGAGCCGGGGTAGAGCTTGAGTTCGCCGTCGGCGTTCAGGCTGCGCACTACCTCGACGTAGTTGGCGACCGCTTCCGGCAGATCGTCGCGCCGCCACAGCCGGGCGATGCCGGATTCGAATTCGGCGTTCTTGGTGGCGTAGCCTTCCACCAGCGAGTAAGCGCCGGCGCCGGCATGGGTGTCGATATACCAATAGGGCTTGGCTTTCTGGCCCAGGTAGTTCAGGAGTTCGATCTGGATCAGATGCTTGAGCACATCGGCGTGGTTGCCGGCGTGAAAGGCGTGGCGGTAACTGAGCATGGCGGCGGGATATGGCGTTTGTCAGCCGCGGATTGTACCGGATTCGGCGTGGCCGCGCAGCGCGTCCTCCAGCGCGGCGCGCCAGCCCAGCTGTTCCGCCAGCTGCATGAAGTCGTCCGCCGGCGGCGCTTGCAGCAAGAGCGGCTGGCCGCTGTCCGGGTGGCTCAGTTGCATGGCGACGCAGGCCAGCAGCAGGCGCCGGCTGCCGAAATGCTCGGCGAACATGCGGTTGTGCCGGCCCTTGCCGTGGGTGGCGTCGCCGATGATGGGGTGGGCGATGTGCTTCAGATGACGGCGCAGCTGGTGGCGGCGGCCGGTGTGAGGCGTCAGCTCCAGCAGGCTGTAGCGGCTGCTGGGGTAGCGTTCCACCTCGATCGGCAGCTCGATGCGCGCCAGCGTGCGGTAGTCGGTGACGGCGGCTTGCGGCGCGGTGTCCACGGTCTCGCCTATCCATTCCAGGTCGTCCGGGCGGCGGCTGAGCGGGTAGTCGATATGGCCGGCGTCGTCGGTGTGGCCGCGGACCACGGCGATATAGCGCTTGTCCACCTGCTGGCGTTCGAATTGCCAGCTCATCTCGCGGCACATGTCCTTGTCCAACGCGAACAGCAGCACGCCGGAAGTCCCCTTGTCCAGCCTGTGCACCGGGTAGACCCGCTGGCCGATCTGGTCGCGCAGCAGCTGTACGGCGAAGCGGGTTTCGTTGCGGTCCAGCGCGGTGCGGTGCACCAGCAGGCCGGAGGGCTTATGGATGGCGATCAGGCGGTCGTCGCGGTAGAGAATGGGCAGCATGGAGCGGGTGGAAACGGGTGGGGAGGCCGGCATTGTAGGCGCTGGCGGGCCGCTTTGGAAGGCGGGCGATGCCGCTGTGCTGTAGTTTTATGTCTTACGCTTCGATTACGCGAAAACAACAAGGTTTTGGCATGCTGTTGGCGTTTTTGTGCGCGGGCTCGGGCTTTGCCGGCTTTCGTTGCGACATGATATTTCAAAGTAGAGAGGAAGTTGTTTACAGTCCATGGGTGCGTCATTACAATTCGGCGCGCTCAAACAAGAATGACAGGGCGGCGTCTGTGCCGATTGCTATCCCGTTTGCCACGGGATTGCGGCAGGACCGCATCCGCGCAACCTGGCGTGTAGTTGCGACGCTACATGACGAGGGGCTGGCGGACGCTTTGCTTCGCTGCACGGCACGGGAACCACAGGGGGTGATCGGCGTGCGGGTTGACCAACAAACTCCATAGAGTCATAGAGATGAAAATCCAGCTGAAACGAATGAGCTTTGCCGTAGCGGCAGCGGTGCTGTCCACCTCCGCCTTCGCCAAAGAGTTCTCGCCCGCCGTGGTTTACGACATGGCAGGCAAGTTTGACAAGAGCTTCAACGAATCCGCGTACAACGGCGCCGAGCGTTTCAAGAAGGAATTCAAGATCAACTACCGCGACGGTCAGATCGCGTCCGAAGCCCAGAAAGAGCAGCTGCTGCGCAATATGGCGCGCCGCGACGCCGACATCGTGGTGGCGATCGGCTTCTCCTTCACCCAGGCGGTGGAAACCGTTGCCAAGGAATTCCCCAAGGTCAAGTTCACTCTGATCGACGCGGTGGCCAAAGGTTCCAACGTGCAGAGCATTGTGTTCAAGGAACAGGAAGGCGCCTTCCTGACCGGCGTGGCCGCGGCGATGGCGTCCAAGAGCGGCAAGGTGGGCTTTGTCGGCGGCATGGACGTGCCGCTGATCCGCGCCTTCGGCTGTGGCTATGTGCAGGGCGTCAAGTTCACCAACAAGAACGCCAGCGTGATCCAGAACATGACCGGCACCACTCCGCAGGCCTTTAACGACCCGGCGCGCGGCACTGAGCTGGCCAAGAGCCAGTTCGACCGCGGCGTGGACGTGGTGTTCGCCGCGGCCGGCGGCACCGGCCTGGGCGTGCTGCAAGCCGCCAAGGCCGCCGGCAAGTACTCCATCGGCGTGGACAGCAACCAGAACCACCTGTACCCGGGTTCGGTGCTGACTTCCATGGTCAAGCGCGTGGATGTGGCGGTGTTCAACACCTTCAAGGACGCCAAGAACGGCTCCTGGAAGCCGGAAGTCAAGATTCTGGGCCTGAAGGAAGCCGGCGTGGATTGGGCGCTGGACGCCAACAACCGCAAAGTGATCACTCCGGCGATGGAGAAGAAGATCAACGCGGCCAAGGCCGACATCATCGGCGGCAAGATCAAGGTGGTGGATTACCGCTCCAACAACAGCTGCCCGGTGCAATAAGCTGAGTTGAGTTTTCCCTGATCCGTTTCGGGGGCGCAGGCACGATGAACTTCATCGTGCCTGTTTGTTCATGCCGGAGCGGAATCAGACTGACCCTAACCAGGGAATATGAATAAGCATGACCGAGTTTGCCATTGAGCTGGCGGGCATCAACAAGAGTTTTGGTGCCGTCAAAGCCAACCGCGACGTCTCGATGAAAATCGCCAAGGGCACTGTCCATGGCGTCATCGGCGAAAACGGGGCCGGTAAATCCACGTTGATGAGCATTCTGTACGGCTATTACCAAGCCGACAGCGGCGCCATCCGGGTGAACGGCAAGGAAGCGCCGATCCGCAACAGCCAGGAAGCCATTGAGCTGGGAATCGGCATGGTGCATCAGCATTTCATGCTGGTGGACACCTTTACCGTGCTGGAGAACATCGTGCTGGGCGCCGAAGGCGGCCTGGTGCTGAAAAAAGGGCTGGACGAGGCCCGCGAGCATCTGAAAGAGCTCAACCGCAATTACTCGCTGGAGGTGGATCCGGACGCGCTGGTGGGCGATCTGGGCGTGGGCCTGCAGCAAAGGGTGGAAATCCTCAAGGCTTTGTACCGCGGCGCCGACGTGCTGATCCTGGACGAGCCCACCGCGGTGCTGACGCCGCAGGAGGCGGACCATCTGTTCCACATCCTGCGTTCGCTGAAGGCGCAGGGCAAGACCGTGATCCTGATCACCCACAAGCTGCGGGAGGTGATGGACATCACCGACGGCGTCAGCGTGATGCGCGCCGGCACCGTGGTGGCCAACGTCGCCACCTGCGACGTGGACAAGGAAAAGCTGGCGGACCTGATGGTGGGCCGCAAGGTCAGCCTGAAAGTGGACAAGGCCGAGCGCGAGCCGGGCGCGGCGGTGCTCAGCGTCAAGAATCTGTGCCTGACCGACGCGCGCGGGGTCAAGCTGCTGGATCAACTGAATTTTGAAGTGCGGGCCGGAGAGATCGTGGGCATTGCCGGCGTGTCCGGCAACGGCCAATCCGAGCTATTGGAAGTGCTGGCCGGCATGCAAGAGCCTAGCGCCGGCGAGATGGCCTACAAGGGCGAGGATTTGCTGCGCCGCCGTTGCGGGGCTCAGCCGCGCGCCGCGCTTTACCGCAGGCTGGGCATTGCCCACGTACCGGAAGACCGCTCGCGCGAAGGCCTGGTCAAGGCTTTCTCCAGCTATGAAAACGCCATCCTCGGCTATCACGGCGAAACCGGCCTGGGCCGCGGGCCGTGGTACTCGCGCAAGCGGCTGTTGGCGCGCACTCGGGACTTCATCCAGCAATTCGATATTCGTCCGGGCAACCCGCTGCTGCGCGTGGGCCTGCTTTCCGGCGGCAACCAGCAGAAAGTGGTGCTGGCGCGTGAAATCCACGCCAACCCCGACCTGCTGCTGATCGGCCAGCCGACGCGCGGCGTGGACATCGGCGCGATTGAATTCATTCACAAGCGGCTGGTGGAACTGCGCGACGAGGGCAAGGCCATTTTGCTGGTCTCGGTTGAACTAGAAGAAATCCTGGCGCTGGCCGACCGCATCCTGGTCATGGCCGGCGGACAGATCACCGGCGAAGTGGCGGCCAAGGACGCCGACACCATTTCGCTGGGCCTGCTGATGGGGGGGCACAAGCATTGAAATTCGGACAACCTTCCACCTTGCCGCGCTGGGCGCAGCTAACGGTGCTGCCGGCGCTTAATCTATTGGCGGCCTTGCTGGTGACGGGCCTGGTCACCTGGTTGATAGGCGAAGACCCTTGGGAATGCCTGAAGCTGCTGATCAACGGCGCTTTCGGCTACGGCGAGGGCATAGGCTACACCCTGTTCTACACCACCGGCTTCATCTTCACCGGCCTGGCGGTGGCCACCGCCTTCCACGCCGGTCTGTTCAACATCGGCGGCGAGGGCCAGACCTACCTGGCCGGCCTGGGCGTCACTCTGGTGGTGCTGGGCTTCGACCACAGCCTGCCGCCGGCGGTGCTGGTGCCGCTGGCCATCCTGGCGGCGATGGGCTTCGGCGCGGCCTGGGCCTTCGTGCCGGGCTGGCTGCAGGCCAAGCGGGGCAGCCACATCGTAGTGACCACCATCATGTTCAACTTCATCGCTTACTCCTTGATGTTGTACCTGATCAGCCATCATTTGATCGAAGCCGGTTCGCAGAACCCGACCACGCGCGAATTCGGCCAGGCGGCATGGATTCCCGCCATCCATGAAATGGCGGCGCGCTTTGGCGTGGAGATTCCCACCTCGCCGCTGAACCTGACTTTCGTGATGTCCTTGCTGGCCGCCGCGCTGTTCTACCTGGTGGTGTGGCATAGCCGCTGGGGCTTCGAACTGCGCACCGTGGGCACCAGCGAACCGGCCGCCCGCTACGCCGGCATGAGCGTCAGCCGCGTCATCATCATCGCCATGTGCGTGTCCGGCGCGCTGTCCGGTCTGGCCGCGGTCAACGAGCTGATGGGCTCCGCCCACCGCATGAACGTGATGTTCACCAACGGCGTCGGTTTCGTCGGCATCGCCGTGGCGCTGATGGGCCGAAACCACCCAGTGGGCATTATCTTGTCCGCGCTGTTGTTTGGCGCCTTGACCCAGGGCGGCTCCGATCTGTCCTTCGAGAAGCCGATGATCACCCGCGAGATGATCATCTTCATTCAGGGCCTGATCATCCTGTTCTGCGGCGCGCTGGAAAACCTGTTCGAGCCGTTCATCGCCGGCCTGTTCAAGCGCAAGGACGACAAATAATGGAAATCTTCTTCAGTCTGCTCGATTCCACGCTGCGCGTGGCCACACCGTTGATCCTGGCCGCGATGGCCGGCATGTTCTCCGAGCGCTCCGGCGTGGTGGATATCAGCCTGGAAGGCAAGATGCTGGTGGCGGCTTTCGCCGCCGCGGCGGCGGCTTTTGCCACCCAGAACCCGTGGATAGGCATGGCCTGCGGCATTGCCGCCTCGGTGGCGATGGCGATGATCCACGCCTTCGTATCCGTCACCTACAACGGCAACCAGCTGATTTCCGGCATGGCGCTCAACACCGTCGCCTCCGGCATCACCCCGGTGTTGGGCCTGGCCTGGTTCCAGCAGGGCGGCAATACCCCGCAGCTGCCGGACGAGGGGCGTTTCCACGAGATCGCGCTGCCGTTCGCCCATGAGCTGCGCGACGTGCCGCTGCTGGGCCAGCTGTACAGCAAGCTGCTGTCCGGCCATAGCATCCTGGTGTATCTGACCTTGTTCTTGATTGTGCCGCTGGTGACCTGGGTGCTGTACAAGAGCCGCTTTGGTCTGCGTCTGCGCGCGGTGGGGGAAAACCCGCACGCGGCGGACACCGCCGGCATCTCCGTGGCCAAGGTGCGCTACACCGCCTTGTTCTGGGGCGGCGTGCTGTGCGGCATCGCCGGCACCTACCTGTCTGTGTACCAGACCGGCAGCTTCATCAAGGAAATGACCGCGGGCAAGGGCTTCCTGGCGCTGGCCGCGCTGATCTTCGGCAAGTGGAAACCGCTGCCGGCGGTGCTGGGCTGCCTGGTGTTCGCTTTTGCCGACGCCATCCAGATCCGCCTGGAAGGCGTGGCGCTGCCAGGCATCGGCCAGATCCCGTCGCAAGCGATCGCGGTCATCCCCTATGTGCTGACTGTGTTGCTGCTGGCGGGGTTCGTTGGCCGGGCGGTGGCGCCCAAAGCGATAGGCATACCTTTCGTCAAGAGCCGTTAACCGGCGTTTGAGACAGGCTAGAAACCGCCGGCGGGCTTTGCCCCTGGCGGTTTTTTGTTTTATATCGCATACGGGAACCTTGCCGTCGTTTGTTATTCATAGTGATTCCCAATATCAACTGCCATTGCGTTGCCTGGCGGTTGTTCAGAAAATTTGAATCTTTTGCGCTAATAATTTCGCTATGACGGCAATGGCCGCGCTTTTATGATTAACAGGCATGACAGGTTTTAATTTGCCGCTCATTTGTAATAAGGAATTCGATGCAACGCTACAGTCCCACACAGATTGCTTTGCACTGGCTGATTGCGCTGTTGATCATTGCCGCCCTGATCATGGGCTGGTACTTCAACAGCATGCAGATCACATCGCCGGCCAGCTTCAAACTGAAAGCCTCTTTGATCGCCTGGCACAAATGGGTGGGCATCAGCGTGCTGGCGCTGGCCGTGCTGCGCCTGATCTGGCGCGCCCGCCGCGGCGCGCCGGCGCCTTTGCCGGGGCAGCCGGCCTGGCAGCTTAAAGCCGCCGGGCTGATTCATTTGTTGTTGTACGCCTTGATGCTGGCGATGCCGCTGGTGGGCTGGCTGATGAGCTCCGCCAAAGGCTACCCGGTCGTGTGGTTCAACCTGGTGCAATTGCCGGACCTGGTGGAAAAGAACGAGGCGCTGGGCCATGTGCTGGGCTGGAGCCACGCGCTGATGGCGTACGCCATCGTCGCCATCGTCGGCCTGCACGCGCTGGCGGCCTTGAAACATCACTTTATCGATCGCGACGCCACGCTGGCGCGGATGCTGCCGTCCTGTCGCAAAGGAGATCCTCAAGCATGAAATTTCTGACTTCTCTCGCCCTGAGCGCCGCCGTGGCGCTGGCCATGGCGCCGGCTCAGGCCGCGCAAACCCTGAACGCGGCCAAGAGCACGTTGGGCTTTACCTTCAAGCAAATGAACGTGCCGACCGAAGGCCGCTTCAAGAGTTTCGCCGCCAACGTCAGCTTTGACGCGGCCAAGCCGGAAGCCACCAAGGCGGTGTTCACCGTGGACCTGGGCAGCGTGGACGTGGGCAGCGCCGACGGCAATACCACTGTGCGCGGCGCGTCCTTCTTCAATATCGCCAGCCTGCCCAAGGCGACTTTCACCGCAAAATCAGTCAAGGCCTTGGGCGGCGGCAAGTTCGAAACCCGAGGCACCTTGAACCTGAAGGGCATTAGCCGCGAGGTGGTGTCCACCTTCACCGCCGCCAGCGCAGGGAATGAGACCACGCTGCAAGGCAGCTTCCCGCTGAACCGTCTGCAATTCAAAGTGGGCGACGGCGCTTGGGACGACACCGAAGCGATCGCCGACCTGGTGACCGTCAAATACAAATTCGTTCTGACCGGCAAGTGATCTTGCCTTTCCTTACCCTGGAGAAAACCGACGTGACGACCAAAATGAAAACTCTGTTTGCCGCCGTGATGACGTTGGGTGTGCTGGGCAGCGCGCAAGCCGCCCCGGTCACTTACGAAGTGGACAGCTCGCACACCCATGCCGGCTACTCGCTGAGCCACCTGGGCTTTTCTACGCTGAGCGGCCGCTTCAACGACACCAAGGGCACCGTGGTGCTGGACCAGGCCAAGAAAACCGGCTCGGTGGACATCGTGATCAAGACCGCCAGCCACGACAGCGGCTGGGCGGCGCGCGACAAGCACATCGCCAGCCCGGATTTCCTGGACGTTGAAAAGTACCCCACCATCACGTTCAAATCCGACAAGTTCACCTTCAACGGCGACAAGCTGGCGGCGGTGGACGGCCAACTGAGCCTGCACGGCGTGACCAAGCCGGTGACGCTGACCGTGACCAACTTCAAGTGCGTGGATTCCCATCCGATGGCCAAGAAGCCGTGGTGCGGCGCTGACGCTACCGCCACCATCAAGCGCAGCGAGTTCGGCGTTGGCGCTTACGCGCCGGCGGTGGGCGACGATCTGCAATTGACCATTGCCATCGAAGCCGGCAAGAAGTAAGCGGATTCGATAAAGCGCCGGAACCCGTGTCCGGCGTCAAAAAAAAACCCGAGTCGAAGGACTCGGGTTTTTTCATGCCGGCGGCACCGTTCAGGTCAGGCCCAGGACGATGGGGGCCAGCCAGTCGGACAGCCACATCACCAACAAGGGGCTGATCACGGTCATGCCGCCGAACACCGTCCAGGGCAGGCGCGCTTCCGGCTGACGGCGCATCACGAACAACAGCGCGCGGTAACCGGCGTAGCTGACGACCATGATCAGCGGCGGGGCCATCAGGTAGGACAGCAGCGGCCGCCAATCCAGTAGCCGCGAAAACGCGACGATGCCAAGATGCAGGCTGAGCTGGCTGGCCATCAGCGCCGCCAGCTGCGGCTGGCGTTCGGGGAAGGCCAGGCCAAGCCGGCTGACTTTCAGGCTGCTGGCGGACCATAGCACGGCCGCGATGCCCAGCCAGGCGTAGGCGTAACAGAAGGGGAGCAGCACCGGCGACAGCGCGGTGAGGAAAGGGTCCGCGCGGAAGATCAGCGCCAGGATGAAGAAAGACGACGCGAAGCACAGCTGAGCGATGCCGTCGCGGCTGGCGATCAACCGCCACAGAATGTGCAGATAGAACAGCGCGACCAAGGCGAGCAGGAACCAACCAGTGGGCGTCGCCGTCATTGAGCCTCCAGCACGCGAGTCAGCGCGGCGGACACTTGCTCGCCTATCTGGGCCAGGTAGTGGGTGTGCATGTCGAAGGTGAAGCGTTGCGGATCGTCCGACGCCAGGGCCAGCAGGCCAAAGGCCTGGCCCTTGCCATCGCGCAGCGCCAGTTGGGCGAAGGACTGCAGCACCGGGGCGGCGGGGAACCAGGCCAGCACATCGTCGTTGACGTAGGGGCCGCAATAGGGCGCGGAGAGATTGCGCGCCAACGCGGCCACCTCGCTGCGGGCGTCGTAGGCCGGGCCGGCGGATTCCGCCGCCGGATGCCACAGCCGCAAGGCTACGCGCTTCAGCTTGAAATGCTCGGCGAAGCAGGCGGGCAGCGCGTTCAGCACGTCTTGCAGACTCAGGCAGGCCTGCAGCGTCAGCCCCAGTTGATGAGCGCTGGCGATGATGCGGTCGTTGGCTTCGCTGTGGCGGATCAATTGCTGCAAGCGGGACTCCAACTGCCGGTTGCGGTCCTTCAAGTCCAGCATTTGGCGTTCCGCCAACGAAACCACCACGCGGTCCTGCGGCGCGCCGCTCGGCTTCAGGCCAAGCCTTTCGGCGTGATGAGCGAGAAAGTCCGGGTGTTGGTCCAAAAACGCCAGCACATCATCTGTCTGCATAATTCATAACCCCCTTACGGCTGTGTTGTTGTTGCGCGCCCGCTGCCGTCTTGCGCCGACGGCGGGCCGTTAAATCTCGATTTCGCCCTGGAATACGGTGACGGCGGGGCCGGTCATGGTCACCGCGGCGTCGTCGGCCGGCCATTCCACCGTCAGTTCACCGCCGCGGGTGTGTACCCGCACACGTCGGTCCAGCAGCCCGCGGCGGATGCCGGCCACCACCGCCGCGCAGGCGCCGGTGCCGCAGGCCAGCGTTTCGCCGGCGCCGCGTTCGAACACGCGCAGGCGGATTTCATCGCGTGCCACCACCTGCATGAAGCCGGCGTTGACCCGTTCCGGAAAGCGGGGATGGTTTTCGATGGCCGCGCCGAGGCGCGTCACGGGAGCCAAGGCTACATCTGCGACTACTTGCACCGCGTGGGGGTTCCCCATCGACACCACGCTGACCGACAAGGTCGCATCCTCGACTTGCAAATCATGGCACACCGCCTCGCGCTCGGCCTGAAACGGAATCTCGTCCGGAGCGAATCGCGGCCGGCCCATGTCCACCCGCGCCTGACCGTCTCCCAGGTATTCCGGCGCGATCACGCCCTTGGCGGTTTCCACCCGGATTCGTGATTTGGCGGTCAGGCCGCGGTCGGACACGAACTTGGCGAAGCAGCGCGCGCCGTTGCCGCATTGCTCCACCTCGCCGCCGTCGTTATTGAAGATGCGGTAGCGAAAATCGTTGTCCGGAGAGTGAGGAGGCTCCACCAGCAATAACTGATCGAAGCCGATGCCGAAGTGGCGATCGCCCAACTGACGGATACGTTCCGCGTTCAAGGGGACGGTTTGACTCACGCCGTCGACAACCATGAAGTCGTTGCCGAGGCCGTGCATTTTGGTGAAGTGCAATTTCATTGGCGCGCCAGATTCTGCGTGAACAATCGGCCCGTTGCCGGGCCGGCGGTCGGGCGGGGAGCCGTGCGCGCCAAAGCGCGGACGGGGCTCCGCCGCCAATAAGGCAGGTTAGCACAGTGGCGTAGATAGAGGTACAGGCGCGCGCTCAGGCGCTGGCCAGCGGCTTGCCGGGCGCGGCTTCGGTACCGGCGTAGGCCTGCAGGGCCGCGCTGGACGCGGCGGTTTGCGGCATGGCCTCGTCGCCGGTCTGGACGGCGGCGGCTTGCGCGTCGGCGGCGGCGGTCTGGCTGATATCGTCGATCAGCGAGCCGGACGAGGACGCTAGCGCATCTTGTCCGGTGGCCAGCTTGAGGGTGTCTTCGGCGGCGTCGCCGGGCTGGCTGAGCTTGAGCTGCATTTGCATCAGCAGCAGCCGTACCAGCGTGGCCATGTCCAGGCGGGGGCGGTCAGCCTGCGCCGGCTGTTGAGCCGGCTCAGGAGTGGCCGGCGCGGTCGCGGAGGGGGCGAAGGCGGCATCTGCTGACGCGGTCGTCGCTTGAGCGGGGATGGACGGCTGGAAGGAAGTGGAGTGAACTTTCATATCAGTGTGCGCAAGAGTCAATGAAACAGGCCCGGCGCAGGGCCGGGCCTGGGACGATGGCGGGCTCAGCAAGCGCTGCTATTAGCCTGGTAGGCATTCAGCGCAGCCTGAACCTGGCCGCCGCCATGATGATGATGGTGGCGATGATGAGCGGGCTGGCTCTGTTGCGAGTTGGCCTGCAAGTCCTGCTGCAATTGCTGGTAACCCTGTCGCGCCTGGCTGAGGTTGCTGCTGCTCAGGTCCTGCCCCAGATTGCTGAACAGCGCGCTGGGCAAAGTGGCCGCCGAGGCGCCGGTCAGCGCGCTCAGCGCGTCGTCGGTATCGCCGTCGCTGGCGCCGCCGAGGCTGCTCATCTGCAACTGGCTCAGCATCTGGTTGAACAGCAGGGTCATATCGTTGCCGGCGCTGGCGGAGCTAGTGCTGGAACTGCTGCCGGCGCTGGCGACGCTGCCGTCGGTCTGCATGGAATTGATCAGGCTGGCGAAATCCTGGGCGCTGCCGCTCTTCGCGCCGGTGCCGCTGGCTGCGCTCGCGTTGGGCAAGTTGGACTGCAGGCTGGCGAGCGCCTGCTGCGCGCCGCTGAGATTGCCTTGCCGCACATCGTTGATCATGGCCAGGAAATCTTGGTGGCGCTGCTGGTGAACGGCCCGCCGTTGTTGCCAGGCGTTGCCGCTGGCGTCGATGCCGCTTGTGTTGCTGACTGACATGGATAATCTCCCGCAAAGTCTATGGTGGAGTGTCGGTCGTGAGCTTCACGGAGCAGCTCGACTCCCATTCGTCGCCCCGGTTTCGATGTTTGCCGGCACGGCCGGCAATCCATGCCGCTGTGGCGGACAGGATTGCCGCAAGGCGGCGGGTTTAGCCTGTTATCGCGTCAAAACAAGGGTTTGGCTAGCGGGTAGATGCAAGCGGCGTGCCAGCGGGCAGGCGAGATTCTGTTAATTTCCATTAGGTGTCCTGCTGGGTATGGATGGTCTTGATATAAACAAATCAGCCCTCTAAATCGCCGGGATACCGCCATGCGTTTTGCCATTACCTTGTCCGATCGCTTCAAGCCGGTGCTGGACGTCTTCCTGCATGCCGGCTGGCAGCCGTTGAAGCTGTTCTGCACCCCGGTGGACCATCGCATGCATCACCACAAAGAGTCATTGGAGGCGGCGGAGCGCTTGGGCGTGCCGGTGCAATTGTCGCGGATGCGCGAACGCGATTTGCTGGAGCTGGCCGAGCAGGACTGCGAAGCCTTGCTGGTGGCCAGTTACAACTGGCGGGTGCCGGACTGGGAGCCTTATCTGAATTACGCGGTCAACTTCCATCCGTCGCCGCTGCCCATCGGCCGCGGGCCTTACCCCATGGTGAGGGCGATTTTGGACGGTCATCGGCAATGGGGCTGCAGCTGTCACCAATTGACTCGGGAAATGGACGCCGGCGATGTGCTGGCGCAGGAGCAGTTCGCGCTGAGGCCGGACGAAACCCATGAATCGCTGGACGCGAAACTGCAACTGGCGCTGTACCGGCTGGCCGGGCGGGTGGCCGGCGACTTCGCTTCTTTGTGGGAGCAGGCGCAGCCGCAAGGAGAGGGCAGCAGCTACTGGCCGCTGTGGAGGGACGAAGAGAGGATGCTGGATTTCAATCTGTCGGTGGAAGACATCATGCGCCGCGTCCGGGCCTTTGGCGATTTCGAATGCATGGCCACGGTCAACGGCGTCACCGTGCACGTGCACCGCGCGCAAGCCTGGCGCGAGAGCCACGCCTACCCGCCGGGGGCCTTGATTTTGTCCAATGCGCTGAGCCTCTTGGTGGCCGCCGCCGACGGCATGGTGCTGATCAGCGAATGGAGCTTGAACCCGCCCGGCGGCGTTAGCGGCCGTTTGCGCGGGTGAGGCGCGGCCCTGCGGCCGCGCCTGTTCCCATCTTATTTCTTCACGTTAAAGGCTTCCAGCGCCGCCCGCGCCGCGGCGGCGATCACTTCGTCGCTGTGCTTGGCTTCTTTCTTGGCGTGCTTGGTGTAGACCGCCAGCACGATGGGCGCGCGCTTGGGCGGCCAGATCACCGCGAAGTCGTTGGCGGTGCCGTAGACGCCGCAAGTGCCGGTTTTGTCTCCCACTTCCCAGCCGGCCGGCACCGCGGCGCGGATTCTGGCGTTGCCGGTGGTGTTGCCCTTCAGCCAGTCCGCCAGCTGTTGGCGTTGCGGTTCCGGCAGCGCCTTGCCCAGCGCCAGTTTTTGCGCGCTTTCCGCCACCGCTTTGGGGGTGGAGGTGTCGCGCGGGTCGCCGGGGATGGCGGAGTTCAGTTCCGGCTCCCGACGATCCAGGCGGAAGCTGGCGTCGCCGATGGAGCGCATGAAGGCGGTCAGCGCGGCGGGGCCGTTGATTTCCTTGAGCAGCAGGTTGGCCGCGCCGTTGTCGCTGTATTGCACGGAGGCGGCGTTGAGCTCGGCCACGGTCATGCCGCTTGCTTGGTGTTTGGTGGTAATCGGGGACCAATTAGGCAGAGCCGCCTTGCTGTAGCGGATGCGTTTGTCCAGCAGGCCGGGTTTGTCTTGACTTTGCGCCAGCACTCCCGCCGCCAGAAAGCCTTTGAAAGAGCTGCACATGGGAAAGCGTTCGTTGGGGCGGTTGGCCACGGTGGCGCCGGAGCCGGTGTCGATGGCGTAGACGCCGATGCTGCCGCCAAAGTCGCGTTCCAGTTTGGCCAGCTTGTCGGCGGCGACGGCGAGCGGATCGGCGGCGACGGCCTGGGTTAGCGGCGCGGCCAGCGATGCGAATAAAATCAGATGCTTGAACATGGTTTGGGTCCTTCAGCCTGGTTGGAAAGTATGGCGCTATCCTGATGGCGAAGGCTTGGGCTGTAAATCGCGCAAACTGTAACGTCTGTAACTTTTTGTGCTGACGGCGGCGGTGGAGCGGGGTGTCGACGCCGGGTGTAATCAGGCGCGGGGCCGTCTGAGGAGGGGCTGCGTCATGCCGGCGCAGGCGGCGCGCTTGGGCGAATTCTGGAAGTGCGCGGCGGATGGGCGAGGGTATAAAGCGGCATTCGCCATTTCGCTTGCAGGATTTTCATGCCGGGCCTGATCGCCTTTCATCGCTGCGTCGCGGGGCTGTTGCAACACCTGGGTTTTGACGCGCCGGAGCTGGCCGCGGATCAGGAGGTGCTCAGTCTGCAGCTGGAGCAGCGCTTCTCCCTTCATTTTGTCTGTCTCGATCAGGATAGCTGGTTCATGCAGGCGGACCTTGGCGACGCCTTGCCGTCGCCCGGTCCCGCCGTGCTGGCACAGGCCTTGCGCCGCAATCAGCTGGCGCTTCAAGCCTGGCAGCCGGTGGTGAGCCTGGATCAGGACGAGCGGCTGGGTTGCTGGTTGCGTCTGCCGTGCCAGGGCTGCGATTTGCCGTCGATGGCGTCCGCCCTGGACGCCGTGATTGTCTGCGCCGAAGAGTTGTTGTCGGCGGAGGACGGGCTTGTCGCCCGTTAAGAGCCGGTATACGACCTTTCCGGTGAGTCCGCCGCCCTGTGGGTTGAGTCCGCTGAGTGGATGATGATTTTCATTGCCAGAGCGCTGCCCTGACCGAGCGAGGCAAGCGTAGCGTCGCAAGGGAAAAGGCAGGAAGGGGAACAACGCGGCCAAATTTCCCTATCACTGAGCGAATCAACGATTCGCACGTAGAAACCCCAAAGGCGGTCCTGCAAGCCTGGCCTATGGCTTCTCGCCGGTTCCCGTCAGGTCTGAGGCGCGGCTTGAGAAATGCTGGCGGTTATGGAAGAACTGCGAGCGGAAACTCAATACTAGCTTGCAGTTCATCCATCTGGCTTTCTTGGGGCTCTTACTCAAAAGATTTTAAACACGCTCTTAGATCATCGCCTTCGGATCCACCCACTGGTCAAACTGCTCCGCCGTCACATAACCCAGTTCCAGTGCCGCTTGCTTGAGGGTGCCTCCGTTGGTGTGGGCCAGCTTGGCGATGGCGGCGGCCTTGTCGTAGCCGATGTGCGGATTGAGCGCGGTGACCAGCATGAGCGATTGCTCCAGCAATTGCTCGATGCGAGGGCGGTTTGCCTGCATGCCGCGCACGCAATGATGGTTGAGGCTGTCCATGCCGTCGGCGAGCAGGCGCACGCTTTGCTGGAAGTTGTGCGCGATCAGCGGCTTGAACACGTTCAATTCGAAGTTGCCGGAAGCGGCGCCGATGGATAGCGCCACGTCATTGCCCAGCACTTGGCAGCACAGCATGGTCACCGCCTCGCACTGGGTGGGGTTGACCTTGCCCGGCATGATGGAGCTGCCTGGTTCGTTTTCCGGAATCAGCAGTTCGCCCAGGCCGCTGCGCGGGCCGGACGCCAGCCAGCGGATGTCGTTGGCGATCTTGATCAAGGCGGTGGCCAGTTGCTTGAGCGCGCCGTGCGAGTGCACCAGCGCGTCGTGCCCGGCCAGCGCGGCGAATTTATTGCCGGCGCTGACAAAGGGCAGGCCGCAAGCGCGGTTGAGTTCGGCCGCAACGCGCGGGCCGAACTCCGTGTGGGTATTGAGGCCGGTGCCCACGGCGGTCCCCCCCACGGCCAGTTGGTAGAGGCCGGGCAACGCGGCGCGGACGGCGTGTTCCGCTTGCTCCAGTTGATCCACCCAGCCTGACAGCTCCTGGCCCAAAGTCAGCGGAGTGGCGTCCTGCAAATGGGTGCGGCCGATCTTGACGATGTCGGCGAAAGCGGCCGCTTTGTCCACCAGCGCGGCGCGCAGCCGGCTCAGCGCCGGCAGCAGCCGGTCATGCACCGCGCGTGCGGCGGCCACGTGCATGGCGGTGGGATAAATGTCGTTGGAGGATTGGCCGCGGTTGACGTCGTCGTTGGGGTGGACGAGCCGACCGGGGCCGCGCTCGCCGCCCAGCAGTTCCGAGGCGCGGTTGGCCAGCACCTCGTTCATGTTCATATTGGTTTGAGTGCCGGAGCCGGTTTGCCATACCGACAGAGGGAAGGCGTCCGGGTGTTTGCCGGCCAGCACTTCGTCGGCGGCGGCGACGACGGCGTCGGCCTTGTTCGCAGGCAGCTTGCCCAGCTCGCGGTTGGTCAACGCGGCGGCGCGCTTGACTTGGGCCAGCGCCAGGATCAGTTCCTGCGGCATGGTTTCGTTGGATATGGCGAAGTGGCCGAGCGAGCGCTGGGTTTGCGCGCCCCACAGCGCATTGGCTGGGACTTCGATGTCGCCGAAGGAATCGTGTTCTATTCTGTGTGTCATGGCATGCCTTTCGCACGGGAATGAGGTTTCGATTGTATGCCAAATGCAAGGCAAGGGCTGAACCATTGACCTGTTTCAGGGTCTGAATACGAGGCGGAGCACCTCGGACTGGCCGCTTTTCGAGGTGCTCCCATCGTTTTGGCCTTTGAGAGCGTGTTGACGATCTCGCGAGAAAAAGCGAGACAAGACGAAAACAGCGGAGAAAGCGGCACGTACATGGGGTACATGAGCATTTCGACACTGTACTCACCGTGTCGCGTCTGACGAATCGCAGCAGATCGTAAACAGGTTCTTGGCTTGCATCTTGGCTTTCAACAGGAGTCCACCATGTCGCTTCGTTCCGAATCCACTTTGCGTTCCTTTACCCTGGCCTCGGGCCAGTCCTGTCAATTTCATTCGCTGCCGGCCCTGGCGGAGCTGGGTATCGGCGATGTCAGCCGGCTGCCGGTGTCGCTGCGCATCGTGCTGGAGTCCTTGCTGCGCCATCTGGACGGCCAGCACGTCGGCGAGGAACATGTGCGCCAATTGGCGGGCTGGCGGCCGCAGGCGCCGCGCAGCGAGGAGATCCCCTTTGTGGTGGCGCGCATCGTGTTGCAGGATTTCACCGGAGTGCCGCTGCTGTGCGATCTGGCGGCGATGCGCTCGGTGGCCGAGCGCTTCGGCAAGCCGCCCAAGCGCATCGAGCCGCTGGTGCCGGTGGATCTGGTGGTGGACCACTCGGTGCAAGTCGACCACTTCCGCGAGAACAACGCTTTGGACCTTAACATGAAACTGGAATTCCGCCGCAACGCGGAGCGCTACCGTTTCATCAAATGGGGAATGCAGGCCTTCGACACCTTCAAGGTGGTGCCGCCGGGCATCGGCATTGTGCACCAGGTGAACCTGGAATATCTGGCGCGCGGGGTATTGAGCAAGGACGGCGTGTATTACCCGGACAGCCTGGTGGGCACGGATTCGCACACCACCATGATCAACGGCCTGGGCGTGGTGGGCTGGGGCGTGGGCGGCATCGAGGCGGAAGCCGGCATGTTGGGTCAGCCGGTGTATTTCCTGACGCCGGACGTGGTGGGCGTGCATTTGAAGGGCAGGCTGCGCGAGGGCGTGACCGCCACCGACTTGGTGCTGACCGTCACCGAGCTGCTGCGCAAGGCGCAGGTGGTGGGCAAGTTCGTGGAGTTCTACGGCGCAGGCGCGGCCTCGTTGACCTTGCAGGACCGGGCTACGCTGGCGAATATGGCGCCGGAGTACGGCGCCACCATGGGTTTCTTCCCGCCGGACGAGCAGACCGCCGCCTATCTGACCGCCACCGGACGCAGCGAAGCGGAGGTGGACGCGTTCCGCCGCTATTTCGAGGCGCAGCAGATGTTCGGCATGCCGCAAGAGGGCGAGATCGATTACAGCAGCGTGTTGGAACTGGACCTGGCCATGGTGGTGCCCAGCGTGGCCGGGCCGCGCCGTCCGCAGGACCGCATCGCCTTGCCGGAGCTGAAGCCGCGTTTCACCGAGCTCTTGCATCAGCCGGCCAAGGCCGGCGGCTACGGCAAGAACGAGGCTGGCGGTTTCAGCGGCAAGCTGCGGCACGGCTCGGTGCTGATCGCGGCTATCACCTCCTGCACCAACACCTCCAACCCGGGGGTGATGCTGGCCGCCGGCTTGCTGGCGCAAAAGGCGGTGGCGCGAGGGCTGAGCGTGGCCAGCCATATCAAGACCTCGCTGGCTCCCGGCTCGCGGGTGGTGACGGACTACCTGGGCAAGGCGCATTTGCTGGCGCCGCTGGAGCAACTGGGTTTCCGCGTGGCCGCCTACGGCTGCACCACTTGCATCGGCAACGCCGGCCCGCTGGATCCGGAATTGGAGAACGAGGTCAGCGGTCAGGATTTGATCTGCGCTTCGGTCTTGTCCGGCAACCGCAACTTCGAGGCGCGCATCCATCCGGCAATCAAAGCCAACTTCCTGATGAGTCCGCCGCTGGTGGTGGCCTTCGCCATCGCCGGCCGGGTGGACATCGATCTAGAACATGAGCCGCTGGGCGTTGGCGTGGATGGCAAGCCGGTGTACCTGCGCGATATCTGGCCCAGCCAGCAGGAAGTGGGAGAGGCTTTGCTGCAAGCTACGGACGCGGCGACTTACCGCCGGCTGTACCAGGATTTTGCCAGCGGCAACCCCTTGTGGAACGACATTGCCGCCAGCGTGGGCGAGGTCTACGGTTGGGAGCCGTCCAGCTATATCGCGGAGCCCCCGTTCTTCCAGGATTTCGCGATGCAGCCCACGGCGCAGCCGCCTATCCGCGGCGCGCGCGCCTTGGCGATCTTCGGCGATTCGGTGACCACAGACCACATCAGCCCGGCCGGCTCGATCAAGCCCAGCTCGCCGGCCGGCCTGTATCTGCAGGCGCAGGGCATCACGCCCGGCGATTTCAACAGTTACGGCTCGCGCCGAGGCCATCACGAGGTGATGATGCGCGGCACATTCGCCAACGTGCGCATCCGCAACCTGATGCTTGCGCCGGATGCGGACGGCAAGCCGGTGGAAGGCGGCCTGACCCTGTCGCAGCCGGACGGCGAGCAGATGTCGATTTACGATGCGGCGATGACCTATGTGCGCGCCGGCACGCCGACGCTGATCTTCGCCGGCGAGGAGTACGGCACCGGCTCCAGCCGCGATTGGGCGGCCAAGGGCACGCGGCTGCTGGGCGTGCGCGCGGTGGTGGCCAAGAGCTTCGAGCGCATCCACCGCTCCAATCTGGTGGGCATGGGGGTGTTGCCGCTGCAGTTCCTGGACGGCGACAGCGCCGCCGGCCTCAAGGGCGACGAAACCTTCGAGCTGCGCGGGCTGGAGGACGGTATCGAGCCGCGGCAGCGGGTGCGCCTGCTGATCCGCGACGCAGCCGGGGGCGAACGTGAACTGCCCTTGCTGCTGCGCATCGACACGC
Source organism: Chromobacterium haemolyticum (assembly GCF_009936155.1). Lineage (NCBI taxonomy): Bacteria > Pseudomonadati > Pseudomonadota > Betaproteobacteria > Neisseriales > Chromobacteriaceae > Chromobacterium > Chromobacterium haemolyticum. The sequence goes on from NZ_AP019312.1 coordinate 2,144,475, forward strand.
CGGTGGAGGTGGATTACTACCAACACGGCGGCATCCTGCCTTATGTGTTGAGGCAGTTGCTGGCCTGAGCGCCGTATTTTGAACGGCGCTTAATGAACAACAGCCGCTCAAAGCGGCTGTTGTTCATTGGTGGCGCAGCGCGGATTCAGCTGCGGCCCAGCTTGAAGTTTTGCCACAAGCGGCCGTAGATGCGCAGGGTTTCCTGACCCACGCTCTTTTGGATGAAACTATTTTTCAAGTCTTCGGCGTTGGGGAAGATGGAGCGGTCGTTCAAGTACTGCTTGTTGACGAACTGCCGCGCCGGCAGGCTGCCGGGGGCGAAGGTCACGGTGTTGGCGTTGTCCGCGGCGATCTTGGGATCCAGGCTGTAGTTGATGAAGGACAGCGCATTGGCCACGTTCTTGGCGTCTTTGGGGATGGCCATGCTGTCCACCCAGATGGCCACGCCCTGTTTGGGCATCAGCGGCACCACTTTGACGCCGTTCTTGGCGTCCACGGCGCGGCGCTTGGCGATGTTGAGGTCGCCGCCGTATCCCATGGCCAGACAGACTTCGCCGCTGGCCATATCGTTGATGTAGCCCGAAGAGGAAATGCGGGTCACGCTGGCGCGAATGGCGTTGAGCTGCGGCATGATGGCGCGATAATCGGCTTCCTTGGTGCTACCCGGATCCTTGCCGAAGTAGTGCAGCGCCATCGGGAAGAATTCGGACGGGGAATCCAGGATGCTGACACCGCAGGATTTGAGCTTGGATACGTATTCCGGTTTGAACAGCAGGTCCCATTCATTGGCCGGCAGCTTGCCGCCCAGCGCTTTTTTCACCTTTTCCTCATTGATGCCCAGAGTGATCACGCCCCAGAAATACGGCACCGCGTATTTGTTGCCGGGGTCCGACACTTCCATCATTTTCAGCAGCGCGGGGTCTATGTTCTTGTAGTTGGGGATCTTGGTCTTATCCAGAGGCTGGAACAGCCCGGCCTTGATGCCCAGGCCCAGCACATTGTTGGACGGCACCACTAGGTCGAAGCCGGAGCGGCCGGTCATCAGCTTGGCGTTTAGGGTTTCCATGCTGTCGTAGACGTTGTAATTGACCTTGACGCCGGTTTGCTTGCTAAAGCCTGGCACGGTGGTGGGGGCGATGTAGTCGGACCAGTTGTAGACGTTGACGGTATTGGCTTGGGCATGAACGGCCGCGGCGAGGCCGAGCGCGAGCAGGCAGTGCTTCCAAGTATTCATATTCTCTTCCTTCTCTCTCTCTTTGCGTGGTTCTTTTTGAGCCTGTTCAAAGTCTCGCGAGCAATGGCGAGACAAGGCGAAAACGAGCGAAAAAGCGGAGTGCACAAGGGATGCATGAGCATTTTGAGCTTGTACCCACCATGCAACGCTTCACGAAGCGCCGCAGATTTTGAACGGGTTCTTATTGCGGTGGCCGGTGAGCCCGACTCTAGCGCAAGGCGCCGGCGCGGGCCGGATCTTGCCGAGCCAGCATATCGCCCCATGCGAGTTGCGTCTATTATTTTTGCCATTTGATGTTTTTGTGTTAATTATCTGCATACTCCATGCAACCACGCCTGACGCGCGCGGTCCTGCCATAAGCGGGGCCGGCCGGCGGACACGGCGGGACGCGCGCATTCGCGCCGGTGCTTGTGTGCCGGCGCGGAGAAAGATAACAAGGCGAGGGCCGACGTTGCGACGCGGTCCCGACAAAGGAGATGCACCATGCGTAATGTTGACAACGCGCTGCCGGCCCCGGATGGGGGAGGCTTGAGCGCAAAGGGCTTGCCCGCCGGCTCCATCGGCATTCTCGGGCTGGTGGTGATCGGGATCTCCGTATGCGCGCCGGCGTACACGCTGACCGCTTCCCTGGGGCCGGCTGCCACTCAGGTGGGCAAGCAGATGCCGGCGGTGTTTTTCGTCAGCTTCATTCCCATGCTGTTGGTGGCCATAGGCTACCGCGAACTGAACCGCGAGATGCCGGACGCCGGGACGTCCTTCACCTGGGCCACGAGGGCCTTTGGGCCATGGATTGGCTGGATCGCCGGCTGGGGGCTGGTGGTGTCCACGGTGCTGGTTCTGTCCAACACCGCCGCGGTGGCGGTGGACTTCATGTATCTGGCGCTGGGCCAGGCCTTGGAGCGGCCGGATATCGCGGCGTTGCCTGACGACGCGGTGGTGAACATCGCCTCCTGCCTCGGCTTCATGGCGGTGGCCACCTGGATTTCTTGTCGCGGTCTGCAATCCACCAAGCGGGTGCAATATGTGTTGGTGTCGTTTCAGGTGTTGGTGCTGGCCTGGTTCGCTTGGGCGGCGTTCAGCGCCGCCGCCGACGGCGGCCATCCGTATTCGATACCGGTGGAGTGGAGCTGGTTCAATCCCTTCGCGGTGGAGAGCTTTTCCCAATTCGCCGCCGGGGTGGCAGTGTCCATCTTCGCCTATTGGGGCTGGGACACGGTGGTGACTATCAGCGAGGAAACCACGGGCGACAAACGCGCCAATCTGTCTGGCAAGGCCGCCACGCTGGTGATGGTGCTGCTGGTGGGTTCTTACGTGTTGATCAGCGCGGCAGTGGTGTCTTTCGCCGGCGTGGGCAGCGACGCCACCGGCCTCGCCAACCCGGCCATCGCGGCCAATGTGTTCACCGCGCTGGCCGGGCCGGTGATGGGGCCGGCGGCCATCTTGCTGTCGCTGGCGGTGATGTCCAGCTCCGCCGCATCCTTACAGTCCACTTTTATGTCGCCCGCGCGCACCATGCTGGCGATGGGCCATTACCAGGCCTTGCCGGCCAAGTACGCGGTGGTGGAGTCCCGCTTCAAGGCGCCTGCTTACGCCACCGTGGTGTCTGCGCTGGTGGCCTCTGTGTTTTACGCGGTGATGCGGGTGGTCAGCGAGAATGTGCTCTCCGACACCATTACCGCGCTGGGCATGATGGTGTGCTTCTATTACGGCCTGACGGCCTTTGCCTGCGTCTGGTATTTCCGCAAACAGGCGCTGACTTCGGCACGCCATTTCCTGTTACGCGGCTTATGCCCGGGCTTGGGCGGCATCCTGCTGTTCGTCGCGCTGATCCGCACCACGCTGGACAGCATGGACCCGGCTTTCGGCAGCGGCTCTCATATCGGCGGCCTGGGCCTGGTGTTCATTTTGGGCGTGACGGTGGCGCTGGCGGGCTTGCTGGTCATGCTGTACATGTATCGTGAATACCCGGCCTTCTTCCGTGGCGAGGTGTTGAAGAAGGGCACGCCGGTATTCAGCTTAGACGAAAAGATCTGAGAACCTGTTCACGATCTGCTGCGCGTCGGCGATACCGCGTTGAAAACCAGCTCAAAATGCTCATGTACCACGTGTACATTACGCTTTTTCGCTCGTTTTCGCCTTGTCGCACTTTAGCTCGCGCAAATGAAAAAGCCGCCCGGAAGGGCGGCTTCGACATGGAGGGTGAGGCGGTTCAGATGCGGAAGAAACGCACCGCTTGATGCAGGCGCTGGGCAATGTCCGACATGGAGTGGGAGCTGTCCGCCACATTGCTGACGATGGCGGTATTTTCCTCTGCCATCTGCGCCACTTTTTCCATGTTCTGCGCGATTTCGGTGCTGGCCAGCTTCTGCTCCTGCACGGCGCTGACGATGGTGCCGGTGCTGTCGGTGGACTTGGCCACCGCTTGTTCGCCCTCCTGCAAGGCGTTCTCCACGGTGGAGACAAAGGCCTGGCTGCTGCTGAGCGAAGCAAGGCTGCTGGTGATGGCGTCTTCCAGTTCCACCGACTGGGTGCCCAGCACATGAGTGACCTGGTCGATTTCCTTGGCGGATTCAGCCGAGCGTTCGGCCAGTACGCGCACTTCGTCGGCCACCACCGCGAAGCCGCGGCCCAGTTCGCCAGCGCGCGCGGCTTCGATGGCGGCGTTGAGCGCAAGCAAGTTGGTTTGGTCGGCGATGTCGCGCACCTGGCTGGTCATGCTGGTGATCTTGCGGGTGTTGGCGACGAAGTTCTTCACCGCTTCGGCAATGCCGTTGACGGCTTTTTCGACATTGTTGACCTCCTTGACCAGCAAGCTGAGTTGGGCGGTGCCGTTCTTGGCGGTGACCAGGCTGGTTTGCGCGTGTTCACGCACTTCCTGGGCCGCTTCTGCCACATGGCTGATGCTGACGGTCAGTTCTTCCACCGCGGCGGCGGAACTGGCGGCGGCCTGGCTTTGCTGGTGAGAAGCGGTCAACACTTGCTCGGCGGATTCGGACAATTGGCTGGCCACGCTATTGGCCTCTTCCGCGCCTTGCTGGACGTTGCCGATGGCTTGCACCAACTGCTCGCGCATATCGGCCAGCGCGGCGATCACCTGGGCGGGTTCGTCCTTGCCGTCCGGCTTCAACTCGATGCGCAGATTGCCGGCGGCCACTTCGCGCGCGGCCTCTACGGCGCTGTTCAGCGGGCGGGTGATGGAGCGGGTCAGCAGCCAGCCTATCAGCGCGGCCGCGACCAGGCAGATGGCGGTGATGGTCAGCGAGGTGGCGCGCACGGCGGTGGCGCTGGCCTCCGCGTCCTTGCGGCTGTCTTGAGCCCGGTCCGCCAGCGCCTTGCTCAGCGCTTCCACCTTTTGTTCCAATTGGTGGATCAGCGGACGGTGCTGGTTGACCATGAAGGCTTCGGCCTCCTTGTTCTGGTTGGCCATGGCCAACGCCATCAGCTTTTTAGTGGGCGCGTCCAGCGCTTCCTGTGCCTGGCCCACGTCTTTGAGCAGGGCGGCGGTAGCGGGCATGGGCGGAAACTTGGTGAAGTGGTCTTCCAGCGCTTTTTCGGCGTTGTTGAAGGCCTTGATGGTTTGGTCGGTCTGCGCCTTGATCTCGGCCATCTTGGCTGGATCGGTTTCAATGATCAGATCGCGCGCGCCGATGCGCTGCTGCTGCAGGTGGTGGTCCAGCTGAGCGACTATCAGCAGGGATTCCAGCCGGTTGTCGGTAATGTCCTCCATGCCGTCGCTGATGGAGGAGAGTCCGTTTAGCATGACCACACTCATGATCAGCACCAGGGCGATCAGCGCGCCGAAGGCGAGGGCGAGTCTTTGTCCAATGCGCAGGTTTTTCATCAGTTTGTCCCGTAGTGTCTTTATTGTGGTACTTCCAATTTAATATATTTATGAAGTGATCAAAAAGTGAATAATTACTTATAGGACAGCGGATAAAATTTTTGGAGACGTTTTTGCTACCTTGCGGAAAACCATGGGCATGAAGCAGGCGAAGGCAAGGCGGGTGGGAGAGCGGCCTGGCGGCGCGGATTATGCGAAAGATATGAAAAAAGCGGACCGGGGTCCGCTTGATCTGCTTTGCCGCGGCGCGCGGCTTACTTCTGGATTTGCGCCTTGGCTTTGAGCTCGGCGATCAGCTTTTCCACGCGGCCGCCCATGATGCGCTGGGTCAGTTGCGGGCGGATGTCGTCCAGCGCCGGCACATTGCGTTGCACGCGGGCGTCGTCCAGCTTGATCACGTGCCAGCCGAACTCGGTTTTCACCGGTTTGGCGGTCACTTCGCCCTTGGACAGCTTGGTCATGGCTTCGGAGAACGGCGCTACGAAGGTGCCGGCTTCCTGCCAGTCCAGATCGCCGCCCTTGTCCTTGCTGCCCGGATCCTGGGATTTCTCCTTGGCCAGCTTGTCGAAGGCCTTGCCTTTCTTCAGCGCGTCGATCACCGCCTTGGCTTCGGCTTCGGTTTTCACCAGGATGTGGCGAGCGTGGTATTGCTTGGTTTCCGGCACGCTGGCCACCAGCTTGTCGTATTCGGCTTTCAGGTCGGCGTCGCTGACCGGGTTGGACTTTTCATAGTCCTTGATCAGGCGGTTGGCCAGCGCCATTGCCTGCATATTGGCTAGTTCGGCGGCGAATTCCGGCGATTTGTCCAGACCCTTCTTCACGGCTTCCTGGCGCAGCACTTCGGCAGTGACCAGTTGATCCTTGACCATGTCACGCGCTTGCGGGTTGGCCGGCTGGCCCTGGGCTTCCATCATCTTGACCACGGCGTCGATGCGGGCGTCGGAAATGGCCTGGCCGTTGACGACCGGGCCGGCAACCACGATGGCGCTGCCGGCGAAGGCGGCGACGAGGGCGCTGGTCAGCAGGAGTTTACGCATATTCTTAGGTGTCCTGAAGGTTTGGTTTATTGGATCTTGGCCTTGGCGCGCAGGTCTTCCACTGCCTTGGCGATGGCTTCTTCTTGCAGTTGGCGGCCGATTTGCGGCTTGGCCTCATCCAGCGACGGAAGCTTGGCGTCACGAATGTCTTCCACCTTGAACACGTGCCAGCCCAGCGGGGACTGGTACGGTTTGCTGCTGGTCTGGCCTTTGCGGATGTCTTTCAGCGCGGCGGCCAGCGGCGGGTCCATGCGGTTGAGATTGCCCCAGCCCATTTCGCCGTTGCTTTGCTTGGCGTTGGGGTCGATAGAGCGGGTTTTCACCAGTTCGTCGAACTTGGCGCCTTTTTTCAGATCGGCGATCACTTTCTGCGCGTCGGCCTCGCTCTTCAGCGTGATCTGGCGCGCGTGGATCTCCTTGCTGCCGGTCTGTTGGGCGGCGAGCTTGTCGTAGACGCTCTTGATCTGGGCGTCGCTCACCGGCGCTTGTTTGGCGATGTCGGCAAACAGCGCTTCTCGCAGCATTTCATTGCGGATGTCATCCAGGCGCTGGGTGAACAGCGGCTGCTTGTCCAACTGGCGCTTGCGCGCTTCCTGCAGGATGACTTCGCGGGTGATCAGCGAGGTTTTCAACTGCTCGCGCAATTCCGGATTGTCCTGAGCCTTGCCGCCGCTGCTTTGCACGATGTTGGCGACTGCGGCGTCCAGTTCTTTCTTGTCGATGGCTACGCCGTTGACCACGGCGATGGATTCCGCGGCGGCGGGCAGGGCGATGGTGGCGGCCAGCACGACGGCGGCGATGCGGGAAAGCTTCATGGGGTACCCCTTGGATGGAATCAATTCAGATTTCTTCAGGCGTGAACGCTCTGATGGCCAGAGCGTGCACCTTGGTTTGCATCAAGTCGCCCAGCGTTTCGTAGATCAGCCGGTGGCGATGCACGCGGCTCAGCCCCTGAAAGCGGGCGCTGACAATGGTAAGCGTGTAATGCCCGCCGCCGTCGCGCGCGCCGGCGTGGCCGGCGTGCAGCGCGCTGTCGTCCTGGATGTCCAGGTGTTCCGGCGTTAAGGCTTGCAAGGCGGCGCGGAGGAGTTCAACCGTGGCGCTCATTGAGGCAATACCTTGAGGAAGGGCTTGACGCTGACGCCGGCGTAGACGCCGGACGCCACATAGGGATCCGCGTCGGCCCAGGCCTGGGCGGCATCCAGTGATTCGAACTCCGCGACGATCAGGCTGCCGCTGAAACCGGCGGGGCCGGGGCTGGCGCTGTCGATGGCGGGACAGGGGCCGGCCAGCACCAGGCGGCCGGCGTCCTGCAGCGCCTGCAAGCGCGCCAGATGGGCCGGACGGGCTTCCAGCCGGCGCGGCAGCGAGTCTTCGTGATCTTGGCCGATGATGGCGTAAAGCATTATTTCTTTTCCTCAATGTATTTGGAGAGGAACAGGCTTTGGGCGATGACGAAGGCCAGCATCAGGCCCAGGCCGCCAAACAGTTTGAAATTGACCCATACGTCTTCGCTGAAGCGATAGGCGACGAACAGATTGAGCGCGCCCATGAAGGCGAAGAAGCCCACCCAGGCCCAAGTCAGTTTGCGCCATACCGGCGCCGGGAGCTGCAACTGTTGGCCCATCATCAGCTTGAGGCCGTTTTTGCCCAGGAAGTCGCTGATCAGCAAGCCGGCGCCCATCACCCAGTACAGCACGGTGGGCTTCCACATGATGAAGTGCTTGTCGTGCAGCAGCAGGGTGGCTCCGCCCAGCACCACGATCAGGCCCAGGCTGACCCACTGCATGGTATCGACCTTGCGGTGACGCAGCCAGGTCCAGCCCACCAGCAAGGTGGTGGCGGCGATGGCGACGCCGGTGGCGATGAACATGTCGCGGCTCAGCCAGTAAGTGGCGAAGAACAGGACGACGGGAAATAGGTCAGTGAAGAATTTCATGCGCACGATTATGGGGGCGGCCCGGCGGATATTCAAGCCGGGCAAGGGTTGAAGAGTTCAATGCGAAACGGTGGCTCGCCCGGCGTCCGCGCGTTGGGCGAGCCTGTTGCAAGGCAGCGTCAGCGCTGGGTTTGCTTGACCACGCTCATTGCGCTGGCCACCAGCGAGCTTACGTCGGCCACGTTGGCAGGCAGGATGATGGTGTTGTTTTCCTTGGCCAGTTTGCCGAAGGCCGCGACATATTGCTCCGCCACTTTCAGGTTGACCGCTTCCAGACCGCCCTCGGTATGGATGGAGCTGGCCACGCGCTTGATCGCGTCGGCGGTGGCGTCCGCCACTAGGCGCAGCGCCTCGGCCTCGCCCTGCGCTTTATTGATGGCGGCCTGTTTGTCCCCCTCGGAATTGTTGATGGTGGCTTGCATCTCGCCCTGGGATTTCTGGATCGCCGCTTCGCGCGAGCCGTTGGCCAGGTTGATCTGTTCCATCTTCAAGCCTTCGGACTGGGCGATGCGCGCGCGCTTTTCCCGCTCCGCGGTGATCTGCGCCTGCATCGCGTGCAGGATGTCCTGTGGGGGCACTAGGTCCTTGATCTCGTAGCGCAGCACTTTCACGCCCCAGTTGACGGCGGCTTCGTCCAGCGCGGCCACCACGGTCTGGTTGATCTCGTCGCGTTCCTCAAAGGTCTTGTCCAGCTCCATCTTGCCGATCACCGAGCGCAGCGTGGTTTGCGACAGCTGGGTGATGGCGATGATGAAGTTGCTGGTGCCGTAAGAGGCGCGCTGGGCGTCGGTTACCTGAAAGTAGAGGATGCCGTCCACTTTCAGCTGAGTGTTGTCGCGGGTGATGCAGACCTGGCTGGGCACGTCCAGCGGCACTTCCTTCAGGCTATGCTTGTAGGCGATGCGGTCGATGAAGGGAATGATGATGTTGAGGCCGGGAGCCAGCGTGCCGTGGTAGCGGCCGAGGCGCTCGACGATGTAAGCGTTCTGCTGCGGCACCACGGCCAGTGATTTGAACACGAAGACGATGACGGCGGCGAGCAGGATCAGGGGCAGGAGTTCCATGGGTCTTATTGTTCCGGTTGGGTTGAACTGATTTTGAGTAGGTTGCCGTCGCGGCCGACGATGTAGGCGGTGGCGCCGGTTTCCAGCGGCGCGCCGTCGATCGGGGCGGCGTCCCAGGCCGCGCCGCGGTATTGCACGCGGGCGTGGCCGGAGGCGGGGGCGTGGAGAATTTGCACCGGCTGGCCCAGGTCCGGGTCGTCGGCCCGCGGCTGGGCGGGGAGGGGCGGATGTCGGCGTTTGTAGCCGTAGACCAGCGCCACGCCGGCCACGCCGGCGATGCTGGCGATCACGTATTGGCTGGCTTCGGGCGCGCCCAGCCAGGCGGACACGCCGCCGCACAACATGGCGACGGCGACGACCAGCAGGTAAAAGGTGCCGGAGTAGAACTCGGCGATCAGCGCGATCAGCGCGCTGGCAATCCAGATGGCGGTTAGCGGCAAGACGATGCCCTTGTCAAATTAATGCGCTCATTTTCATGCCATCGCCGCGGAATGACAAGCGAGCGGGAGCGTGTCCCTCAAAAACGAACGCGCTCTCAAGAGTCGGTTCAATGCCGCTTTGCCGAAGCGCGGCGGACATCAAACCGGTTCTTTAGACATGATCTTTGTCCGGCAGATAATGGGACAGGCGAGCCTCTTCCTCGTCATCCAGCCAGAATTTGTCCAGCATGACCCAGACTACGGCAAGCAGCGAAGCGAGCACGACGAGCAGGATGATCATGGCTTTGGCTCCTTTAAGGTGAACAAGGCGCATTCCCGTTTTCATTGTAGTGCTTGCCCCGGTGCTTTGCCGGCGATAGAGGTACAATCCACCCCTTCAGACACCCAGAGGGACGGAATGTTCCATTTGCAAGCGTTGGCGCAGGCCGAGGTTGAAATCAAGAAGAGCCGTTTCATCGGCATTGTGCAAGCGGTGAGCAGCCGGGAAGAGGCGCAGGCGCGGCTGGCGGAGATCCGCGCCCAATGGCCGGATGCGCGTCATTACTGCGCGGTCTTGCTATGCGGCGCGGACTCCATGCTGGACGACGACGGCGAACCTTCCGGCACTGCTGCGCGGCCAATGTACAACGTGCTTAGGCACAAGGGCGTCTGCGATGTGCTGGCGGTGGTGGTGCGGTATTTCGGAGGAATAAAATTGGGTGCGGGCGGCTTGGTCAGAGCCTACACTCAAGCTGTTAACGCCGCGATGGACGCGGCCAGCCTGGTGGCGGTGGTGCCGCGCGGAGATTACGAGGCGACGGTGGATTTCGCCGGCGAGGCGCGTCTGCGCCATTTATGCCAAGAGCTGGGGGTGCCGGTGTCGGCCCCCAGTTACGGCGAGCGGGTGAGCTTGAGGCTGAGCTTGCCTCTCGCCGAGGCGGAGGCCCTGCTGGCGGCGTTGACGGACGGGATGGCCGGCGCGCTGGAGGTGTCGCCGGTCGACTGAGGCGCCGTACGGCGCGGGCGGGGCCGCGCCGGCCCTTCAAGCTGGAGAGAGGGAACTCATGTCGCAACAGCAATATCGCCTGGTGACGCGCAGCGATTTCGACGGACTGGTGTGCGCGGTGCTGCTCAACGAGCTGAATCTGATCAACGAGATCAAGTTCGCCCACCCCAAGGACATGCAGGACGGCAAGGTGGAGATCACCGAGAACGACATCACCACCAACCTGCCGTACGTGGCGGCGGCGCATCTGGTCATCGACCATCATCTTTCCGAAACCCTGCGCAACTCCAGCGCGGACAATTATGTGATAGACCCCAAGGCGCCGTCGGCGGCGCGGGTGGTGTACAACCACTTTGGCGGCAAGCAGGCGTTTCCCAATATCAGCGACGAGATGATGGAGGCGGTGGACAAGGCCGATTCCGCGCAGTACACGCTGCAGGAAGTGCTGCACCCGTCCGGCTGGGTGCTGCTCAATTACCTGATGGACGCGCGCACGGGTCTGGGGCGCTTCAAGGAGTTCCGCATCAGCAATTATCAGCTGATGCTGGACTTGATCCGGTATTGCCGAGATCACAGCATCGATCAGATCCTGGCCCTGCCGGATGTGCAGGAGCGCGTGGAGTTATACGCCAAACACGAGGCGCTGGCCAAGGAGCAGATCCGGCGCTGTTCCCGCGTCTATGGCAACCTGGTGGTGTTGAATCTGCTGCATGAAGATGTGATTCACCCGACCAACCGTTTCATGATTTACGCGCTGTTCCCGGACTGCAATATCTCCATCCATCAGCTGTGGGGCGTCAATCGCCAGAACACGGTGTTCGCGGTGGGCAAGTCCATCATTAACCGCACTTCGCGCACCAATGTCGGCGCGCTGATGCTGCAGTACGGCGGCGGGGGACACGAGGCGGCCGGCACTTGCCAGGTGGGCAACGACCAGGCCGAGGACGTGCGGGACGAGTTGATCGCGCGCATCCGCGGCCACGGCTGAGAAAACGGGCGCCGGCCCCCATCAACGACTTTGCGAGCAAGCGCGAGCCAGCGCAACAGATCTTGAACAGGCGCTAAACGTCAGGCCAGCTGGCGCAGTACGTCCAGGGCCTGATGCAGGTCTTGGCACACTGCCAGCGCGTGATGGGTCTGGTCCGCTGGCGGAGCCACCAGGTCCGGCACCAGAATCACGCGCATGCCGGCGGCAACGCCGGCGTGCAGGCCGTAAATCGAGTCCTCAAGCACTACGCAGCGCTGAGGGTCGACGCCTAGCTTGCGCGCGGCGGCCAGGTAGACGTCCGGCGCCGGCTTGGTGTGGGCCACTTCGTCGCCGGCCACCACAGTGTCGAAATAACGCGAGAGCCCGGTGCGGCCCAGCTTGATGTCCGCCAGTTGACGCTGGGTGGATGTAGCCACCGCGCGGGGCAGGCTCTGCGCGAGCGCCCAGTCCAACAGCGCCTCGATGCCGCGCTTCAGCGGAATCTCTTCATGTTCCAGCATCTGCCAGTAATGCCTGCGGCCCACGTTCTGCAGCGCGACGGCGTCGTCTTGATTTCCCAGCTTTTCGCTGAGGAATTCGGTGCAGCGGCGCATGGACAGGCCCACCATGTCCAGTAGCAGCTGATCGCTGAGCGTCATGTCCAGCTCGTCGGCGGCTCGGCGCCAGGACTCCATGGAAATTCTCTCGGTATCTATCATCAAGCCATCCATGTCGAGTAGAATGGCGTCATAATTTTGCGGCATGGGGACTCCTTTTCCGGGCTTCGACCATACGCCTATAGCCCGGCTGCGGCAAGCGCTCGCCCTCTGGTATAGTGTCCCATCGCAAACGGCAGAGGAGGCGGATGTGCAATCGGTATTGGTAGCCAATCCCAAGGGCGGCAGCGGCAAATCGACCTTGGCGACCAATCTGGCCGGCTATTACGCTGCGCGCGGCAAACGCGTGATGCTGGGCGATGTGGACCGGCAGCAATCCTCGCTGGGCTGGCTGGCGCAACGCGACGCTGCACTGCCCTCCATCGCGGGTTGGGAGGTCAAGGCCGGCGAGGCCGCGCGGCCGCCCAAGGGCACCGAGGTGGTGGTGCTGGACAGCGCGGCGGGCCTGCACGGCAAGAAGCTGGCGGCGCTGGTGTCCCGGGTAAGCCGCATCCTGGTGCCCATTCAGCCGTCGCCGTTCGATATGTGGGCGAGCGAAGCTTTTTTCGAGCAACTGCTGGAAGAGAAGGCCATTCGGAAGAACAAGGCTTTTATGGCGGTGGTGGGCATGCGGGTGGACCCCCGCACTCGCTCCGCGCGCGAGCTGGAGAAATTTCTGGCGGACCACGAAGTGCCGGTGTTGACCTGGTTGCGCGACACCCAACTTTACGTGCAGGCGGCTTCCAGCGGGCTGTCCCTGTTCGATCTGCCGCCGTCGCGCACCCAGCGCGACCGAGAAGCCTGGCAGCCGCTGCTCAACTGGCTGGGCGAGGGAGACGAAAGCTGGTGCGATAAGTGAAAAATTTTGTCTTGATCTGAAATAAAATGGCTTGACGTGAAGAAACCGGCGGCGTAAGGTGTGCCGGTAAGTGCGTGCGAGCCAAACGAGGCGTCGCAGGGGACACTGTAAACGGGAGCCGTCGGGGCTCCCGTTTATATTTGGGGCCCCTCGTTTTTTGACTCTATTTCCGCTTTGGGAGCACACGCATGATCAAGACAGAACTCAATTACGGCGACGTTTATCTGGTGCCGAAAAAAACCGTAGTGGACAGCCGCAAGGAATGCGACACCTCGGTGCAGTTCGGCCCGCGCCGTTTCGACATGCCGGTCTACGCGTCGAATATGAAGTCGGTGGTCAGCGCCGAGACCAGCGAGCTCTTCGCCGCTCAGAACTGGTTCTACACCATGCACCGCTTCAATGTGGACGCGGTGGCTTTCACCCGCGCCATGCAGGAAAAAGGTCTGTTCGCCTCCATCAGCGTAGGCGTCAACGAAGACACCCTCGAACAACTGGACGCGCTCAAGCAAGCGGGGCTCACCCCTGAGTACATGACGCTCGACATCGCCAACGCCTGGTGCGTGAAGGCGGAGCGCATGATCAAGCACATCAAGCAGCTCTTCCCCGGTACTTTCCTGATCGGCGGCAACATTGCCACCGCCGAGGCCGCGCGCGACCTGGAAAGCTGGGGCTGCGATGCGATCAAGGCCGGCATCGCCGGCGGCCGCGTCTGCATCACCAAGAACAAGACTGGCTTCCATCGTCCGATGATTTCCACGGTGCAGGACTGCGTTGCCGCGGTCAAAGTGCCGGTGATCGCGGATGGCGGCATCGTCGAGCACGGTGATATCGCCAAGGCGCTGGCCTGCGGCGCCAGCATGGTCATGGCGGGCTCGCTGTTCGCCGGTTACGACGAATCCGCCGGCGAGATCGTCGAGATCAACGGCAAACACTACAAGGAATACTTCGGCAGCGCCTCTCAGTTCAACAAGGGCGCCTACGTCAACGTCGAAGGCAAGAAAATCCTGGTGGAGTACAAGGGCAGCATCGGCAAGCTGTTGCGCGAACTGAAGGAAGACCTGCAGTCGTCGATCAGCTACGCCGGCGGCAACACCTTGCAGGCCTTGCGCAACGCCGAGCTGATCCAGGTTCGCCGCTGATCCGGGCTGCTCGGCTCAGGCGTGCTGCGTCGTCGGACGGGGCGCGTCTTCTTGAGGCTGGGCGCGGCATTGCGCCCAGATCGAGCACTCCAGTTGCATGGCCACCTCGTCGCGTTGATTGAGGGTGGTCCAGCGCACTTTCACCACGCCGAAGCCAGGCTGGCTGTTGGAGCGGCGCTTGTCCAGCACCTCCACGGCGACGCGCAAGGCGTCGCCGGCGCGGGTGGGCTGCGGCCAGCGCATCTTGTCGATCTGCATGCCGATCAGGCCGTTGGCCATCTTCCCAAGCTCGGTCTGGGTCACTAGCCGCATGCTCAGGCTGCTGGTCTGCCAGCCGCTGGCGGCCAGGCCGCCGAACAGGCTGTCCGCGGCGCTTTGCGGGTTGGTATGGAAATGCTGCGGATCATACTGCCGTGCGAAGCCGATCAGCTCTTCCTCGCTCAGTACGTGGGTGGGGCTGTGGAACAATTGTCCCGCTTTCAAATCTTCAAAATAGAGCATATCGACTTACGTTCGCGTCACCTCGAGCGCGCAGCTTAACGCGGCCGGCGAAACGGGTCAAAATCCGCAAGGCATTCAGCCTGGCAAGGGGGATATTTTGTCGCAAGATAGACAGTTGGAAGTGTGCGCCGGCTCGCTGGCGTCCTGCCTGGCCGCCGCGCGGGGCGGGGCGGCCAGGGTGGAATTATGCGCCAGCCTGGAAACCGGAGGGGTCACGCCGTCGCCGGGCATGATTGCACTGGCGCGGCAGAGGCTGGACATCGGCCTGCATGTGATCGTGCGTCCGCGCGGCGGTGATTTTCTGTATTCCGACGACGAATTCGAAGTCATGCGCCGCGACGTGCTGGCCTGCCGCGAACTGGGCGCGGACGGGGTGGTGCTGGGCTTGTTGACCGCGGACGGCGACGTGGATGTGGAGCGCACGCGCGAGCTAGTGCGGCTGGCGGGGCCGATGAAAACCACTTTCCACCGCGCCTTCGACATGGCGCGAGATCCGGAACTGGCGCTGGAGCAGGTCATCGCCAGCGGCTGCCGGCGCGTGTTGACCTCCGGTCAGGCGCCGGACGCGCTGCGAGGGGCGGCTTTGATCCGCCGCTTGCGTCGTCAGGCCGGAGAGCGCTTGATCCTGATGCCGGGCAGCGGCGTGCGGCCAGGCACGTTGGCCGAGCTGGCGCGGGCCACTGGTTGTCGTGAATTCCACGCCTCTGCTCGGAGCAGGGTGAGCAGCGCGATGCGCTATCGCCAAGCCGGGGTGAGCATGGGGGCGGCGGGCATGGACGAGTATGACAGGATGGAAACTTGTGTCGAAACCGTCCGAGCCATGACGGATTTGCTGCGCGGATTGGATTGACGCTTGTCTGGCGGAACGGATTTGCAGGATGATGATGACATTTACCGGAGGCGGGCCATTTTAAGAGCCTGTTCAAAGCCTTGCGAGCAAGAGCGAGACAAGGCGAAAGCGGCTGAGAAAGCGGCATGTACGCGTGGTGCATGAGCATTTCGAGGACGGTTTCAACGCCGTATCGCCGACGCGCAGCAGATCGTGAACAGGTTCTAAGAGCCGCTAAGCAAACCTCGCGGAGACCTGCACCAAGGCGCGCCGACTCAGGCCTTGAGCGCGACAAGAAGGCTCAACGCAGGGTCAGGGGTTTTGTGAGCGGTTTTAAGGAGCGCAAGATGAGCAAGCCGTCGCATGTGGTCAATATCGACCAGGTGGAAGCCGTGGACTATCGGGAAGGGGATGGGTGGGGCGGCAGCTATCAGCCGTTGACGCCGGCGCTGGACGCCTTGCCCGGCCGGCTGGGCGCCAATCTGACCCGCCTGCCGCCCGGGCGCGCGGGCTGTCCCTTTCATTCCCATGCCCGCGAGGATGAAATCTTCTATGTGTTGTCCGGGCGCGGAGTGCTGCGCCTGGGCGATAGCCTGCAGGAAATCGGTCCAGGAGACTGTATTTCCTGCCCTGCGGGCACCGGCGTCGCGCATCAGATCGCTAATCCCTTCGATCAAGACCTGGTCTACCTCGGCATCGGCGTCAACGACCCGCACGAGGTTTGCGTGTATCCGGATAGCGGCAAGGTGCTGGTGCGCCATCTGAAACAAGTGGGGCGATTGGAAAGCGCGCCGTATTACGATGGCGAGCCGGCGCGCCCAGGCATCTTCGACTTGCTGGAGCGCCAGCAGGTCTTGCCCCGGAAATAGGCGGTTTGGCATGCGGCGGCGGCATGAGCGATAAAGGAACCATCGCTCATTAATGGACAAGGCAATGAAGAGGCGGGGATTAAGTCTTGCGGGAGCGGTGTTGGCGCTGGCCTGGCCGCTGAGCGCGGCGGCGGCGGAGCCCTTGCTGCTCTGCTATGAGGACCAGGCCTCCTATCCCTGGCTGGACGGCCGCGGCGGCGGGCTGGACATTCAACTGATCAAACACCTGCAGAGCGGGTTGAAACGGGAGCTGTCCCTGCATCCAATGCCGTGGCGGCGCTGCATCAATATGCTGCGCCAAGGCAAGATGGACGGCGCTTTCGCCGCCAGCTTTCTGCCCGAGCGCTTGCAATGGGGCGTGTACCCCATGTTGTCGGATGGCGAGCCGGACGCCAGCCAGCGGCTGCATAGCGCCACTTACTCCCTGTACCGGCTCAAGGGCACCACGGTGGACTGGGACGGCGCGCGTCTGTCCAGCGGGATGGCGCCGATAGGCATGCAGACCGATTTTTCCATCGGTGTTTTCCTGCGCAAGCAGCAGGTGGCGATAGACGACAGCAACCGCGATCCGCTGGCCATCCTGCAAATGTTGCGCTTGCGGCGCTTAAGCGGCGCGGCGCTGCAAACGCCGCGCGCGGAGCAGATTCTGCACGACCATCCCGAGCTGGCGGAGGCGATAGAGCGCTGCCGGCTGCCTTTGGAGGAGAAGCCTTATTTTCTGATACTGTCTCGCCAATTGGCGTACCGGGAGCCGGGCCTGCCGGGCAGAATCTGGGCGGAACTGGAACGGCAACGGGAAGCGCCGGCTTTTCTCGCCCAGTTGCGGGCGGCGGGAGCGCACCGGGAAGCAGGCGGGGCGGCGCGCAAATGAAGACAGAATGCTCAGCGACCGCTTGCTATCAAACTTAAAGTTTTTGCTTTATTATTTTCCGCTCCATGATTGACTTGGGAATCCCAATGCATAAAAAAACGCTTCTGGCCGCAGGCTGTTTGTGGCTGACCGCCGGACCGGTCTTGGCGGAGGCCTGGTCCTATCCCGGCTGGCAGGACGGCCGCGACACCCGCGTCAAGGCGCTGGCTCTGTTGCAAACCTTGAACGCCACCTTGCTGAGCAATAGCAGCGCCACCCGCACTTTGCAGCAGTGGTGCGCCGATCACCGGATGGCGTCGCCGGCCCAGATTCGCGCCTTGCGCAATCCGGCGGACCACAAGGACGCCAGCGCGGAAGTGCGAGCCCAGTTGCAGGCGCGGCCGGGCGAACGCATCGCCTACCGCCGCGTGCAATTGGCCTGCGGCGAACACGTGCTGTCCGAGGCCGATAACTGGTATCTGCCCTCCAAGCTGAGCGCGGAAATGAACCGCCTGCTGGACAGCAGCGATGTGCCGTTTGGCCGCGCGGTAGCCGCGCTGAATTTCCGCAGGCAGACCGAGGAGGTCAAACTGCTGTGGTCGCCGTTGCCGGCTGGCTGGGAAATGAAAGCCGCTGCTTCGGAGACCGCCGCCGCCGGGCTGGATATCGCCCAGCAAGTGCTGCAACACCGCGCCGTGCTGTATCGCGGCAGCGACAACGCGCCGTTCAGCGTGGTGGTGGAAACCTATCAGCGCGAAGTCTTCGCCTTCCCGCTGGCTTATTGAGAATCTGTTCATGATCTGCTGCGGGTCAGCAGATAGCTCGAGCCGGGTGCTGGCAGCGCCCGCCGAGTAAACATCACAAGAAAAAACGACCATGATGAAGCAAAAACAAATGCTGGGCGGCCTGTTGGTGGGCAGCCTGATGGCGGCGGGCCAGCCGGCGCTGGCGGACCGCTTGGACGACATCCTGCAACGCGGCAGCGTGCGGGTGGGCACCACCGGCGACTACCGCCCGTTCAGCGAACGCGACTCCGGCGGCGACTACCGCGGCCTGGATATCGAAATGGCCCAGAGCCTGGCGCGGGCGCTGGGCGTCAAGTTGGAACTGGTGGCCACCAGCTGGCCGACGCTGATGCGCGACCACGCTGCCGGCAAGTTCGATATCGCGATGAGCGGGGTGTCGATCAATCTGGAGCGGCAGAAGCGGGCGCTGTACTCCTTGCCTTATCTGAACGACGGCAAGACGCCGATCACCCGCTGCGAAAACGTCCAGCGTTTCCAGACCATCGCCCAGATCAACCAGCCTCAGGTCAAACTGATCGTCAACCCGGGCGGCACTAATGAAAAGTTCGCTCGCGCCCGCCTGCCGGCGGCCGCGTTGACCGTGCATCCGGACAACGTGACCATTTTCAAGCAGATCATGGACGGCAAGGCGGATCTGATGGTGACCGATGCGGTGGAAACCCGTTACCAGCAAAAGCTGCACCCGGAGCTGTGTGCGGTACACCCGGACAAGCCGTTCGACTTTTCGCAAAAAGCCTATCTGCTGCCCAATGACTGGCGCTGGAAAGCCTGGGTGGACCAGTGGCTGAGCCAGACACTGCAAAACGGCGAGTTCGCCGGCTTGTCGGCCAAGTGGCTGGGAAACTAAGCGGGATCTAAGAATGTGTTTACGATCTCGCGAGTTAGGGCGAGACAAGGCGAAAACCGCTGAGAAAGCGGAATGTGCAAGCGCTACATGAACATTTCGAAGGGGTACTCACCGTGTCACGTCTCACAACGCGCGGCAGATCGTGAACAGGTCCTAAGTTTCACTGCCGCGTAGTTGCTCGATATAGCAATTGAACAGCTCGGCGTGGCTGGCCACGCCGAGCTTCAGATACAGATTGCGGCGGTGCACCTTGACCGTTTCCGGCGAAATGGCCAATTGCTGGGCGATGGCCTTGCTGGACAGGCCGCACAGCGTCAGCCGCGCCACCTCGGCTTCGCGCTCTGACAGCTTGCCGTGGCCAAAATGACTCAGCGTTTGAGTCAGTTGGTCGGACAGGCGGGCAGAAGGCGGGGCGGGCGCGGAGCACAACTGCCAGTGGCGCCGCATTGCGGACAGCAGCCATGGCTGCATCACGCGCAGCTTGCCGATGTCGGCGGGCTCGAACTCGCTGGCCTTGCCCAGCGACAATGACAAGACCTGTCCCGCATCGACGCGCAGCAGCACCTGAACCTCGTCCACGCCGACTTCGCCGCTCATGTAACGTTGAAAATATTCGCTTTGACGGAAGTGGTCCGGCGCGATGTCGGGCAAGTGGTGGATGCCGTCGACAAAGGGATGCTGGGTGTATTGATAGAAGGGGTCCAGCAGGTACAGCCCCTGGCAGTAAAGCGCCATCGGCGACGCCGCGGCTTGATGTTGAAAATCGCACTCTTCCAGGATCCGCGGCGGCGCATCCGTGTGGTAACAGGCGGCCAGCGCATTGTCCAGCGGCACGCCGCCGCGCAACAGCAAAACCATCTGACGCCAAAACCCGGGCAGGCCGATTTGCGCCATCAGCTGAGCCAGATGATGGTGCAGCGGCAGTTCCTTCAACAAAGCTTCCATCCGGCAATCCCCGCTTGGGGTAACCCATCACGGTGATTGGGCACCTTCTCGCGTCAAAATACACTGTCTTCCGCAAGTCTGACTACAAGACCATAGCGACAAGAGGAGAACAGCATGAGCCAAGAAGCAAGCAGTCCGGGATTGCGCCGCTCGTTGAGCGTGACGGATGTCGTGTTGATTACCGTATCCGGCGTGACGCCGGCCAGTTCCATTTTCGTGATTGCGCCGTTTGCGCTGCAAGGCGCCGGCAGCGGGGCTTTTTTGGCCTTCGCGCTGGCGGCGGCGCTGGCCGTCGCGTTCGCGCTTTGCTACGCCGAGCTGGGCGCGGCCCACCCCAACGCCGGCGGAGAATACGTGATCATCGAGCGGGTGTTCGGCCGAGCGCTCAGCCTGCAGATGTATCTGCTGATTCTGTGTCTGCTGCTGTTCATTCCCGCGGTGCTGGCCACCGGCGCCGCGCCCTATCTGAATTCCGCGCTGGGCACCCGGCTGGACGGCGCTGAAGTGGCGCTGGCCATGATTGTGCTGTGCTTCGGCATCGCGGTGCTGGACATCAAGCTGAACGCCTGGCTGACCGGCTCCTTCCTGCTGCTGGAGCTGGCCGCCTTGGCCTTGATCGCCCGGCTGGGTTTCAGCGAAGCGCAACAGCCGGCGACGGTGTTGTGGCAGCCGGTAAAGGCGGCGGCCGACGGCGGCCCGAGCGCGGTGTCCGCCGCGACAATCTTCGCCATGGTGGGGACGGCCGTGTTCGCTTACAACGGTTTTGGCGGGGCGGTGTACTTTGCCGAGGACATGCGAGAAAGCGGCCGGCCGGTGGCGCGGGCTGTGCTGGCTGCGCTGTCCATCGTGGTACTGGTGGAGCTGATACCGGTGACCGCCTTGATCCTGGGGGCGCCGTCGCTGGCGGAGATGAGCCGGCAGGCTGACCCCATCAACTACGTGCTGAGTCATTTGAGCAGCCCGACGCTGGCGCGGGTGATCAGCGGCGGCATCTTTTTATCGGTATTCAACGCCATCATCGCCATCGTGGTGCAAAGCGGCCGCTTTTTGTACTCCAGCGGCAGGGACGGCTTGTGGCCGGCGCCGGCGAGCCGGGCGCTGCAGCGCATCCATCCGCGCTTTGGCACGCCCTGGGTGGCCACGCTGGCATTGGCCATCCCGTCCGCCTTGTTGACCTTTCATTCCAGCTTGGGCGATCTGGCTTCCTTCACCGTAATCATCCTGATGCTGAACTACTTATTGCTGGCGCTGGCGGCCTTGCGCAGCCGCCTGGGCCTGCACCCTCACCCTTACCGCATGCCGGGCTGGCCGTGGCCGCCCTTGCTGGCGGCGGTTGGCAGCCTGGCCCTGTTGTGGGCGGTGCTGCGGGACGCGCCGGCGCGCGACTGGTGGATTATCGGCGGCATCGCGCTGACCGGGCTCTTGCTGGCGGGCCGTAAGCAGCCCGCCGCGGTATTGATCGTTGAAGAACAGAAAGAGAGGTGATTATGTTGAAACGAGCCAGGGCATTGGGCATTCGCATCGGCCAGGGCGAGCCCGGCCCCTTGAACGCGATTACGGACGTGCCCGGCGTGCGGGTGGGGCATGCCGCCGCCTGGGCGGATTTCGACGACGGCCGCCGCGCACGCACGGGGGTCACGGTGATTGAGCCGCGGCCGGGTTTGGCGCGGCGCAGGCCGTGCTTTGCCGGCGTGCATGTCTTGAACGGCAACGGCGACGCCACCGGGCTGGAGTGGCTGCGCGAGGCCGGCGTGCTGAGCACGCCGATCGCGCTGACCAATACCCACAGCGTGGGCGTGGTGCGAGACGCATTGATCGCCAGCGAGCGCGAAGCGGTGGCCGGAGAGCCTCAGCTGTATTGGACCATGCCGGTGGTGCTGGAAACCTTTGACGGCCTGCTCAACGACATCAACGGCTTCCACGTGACGGCGGAGCACGCGCGCGCCGCGCAAAAGGCGGCCAGCGGCGGCTTGCCTGCCGAGGGCAGCGTGGGCGGCGGCAGCGGCATGATCTGCCACGAATTCAAAGGCGGCATCGGCACCGCCTCGCGGCGGCTGCCGGCGGAGGCGGGCGGTTGGACCGTGGGGGCGTTGGTGCAGGCCAATCATGGCAAGCGAAGCTCGCTATTGGTGGAGGGCTACCCGGTAGGCCGCCAGCTGAGTTGCATGGAGATTCCCTCGCCGTTTGAAACTGGACGGCTGCCGCAGCCCGGCATGGGTTCCATCGTGGCGGTGCTGGCCACCGACGCACCCTTGTTGCCGGATCAATGCCGGCGGCTGGCGCAGCGCGCCGGCATCGGCATCGCCCGCACTGGCGGCGGCACCGAGGACTCCAGCGGCGACATCTTCGTGGCCTTCGCCACTGGCAATCAGGGCTTGCCGATGACCGATTACGCCGGCAAGGGCGAGTTGACCTGCGCGGTGGAAATGGTGAACGCGGACCATCTGTCGCCCTTGTTCGAGGCGGCGGCGGAAGCGGTGGAAGAGGCCATCGTCAACGCCTTGCTGGCGGCGGGAGATCTGACGGGCAACCACGGTCACGCGGCGCATGGACTTAAGGCCGAGCGCTTGCTGAGCGCGCTGAGGGAAAGCGGCTGGCGTCCGCGTTAAGACCCGCTAACCAAACCCCTGATCCTGCGTTGCGCCTCCTTGTCGTACTACTTGTACTGCCTGCGTCGGCGCGCCTTGGCTCAGGTTCTCTGCGAGGTTTTGTTAGCGGCTCTAAGCCGCAGGTCCGTCAGGCTCCGGCATTGGGTTTGCGCCATGTGATGCTATTATCATTGTGTGGCCGCCCCAGGCGGCGAATCGACGTGCAGGAGGCGGGCATGAAGACACCGGACATTCCGGCGGACGAGCCGCAGCGTTTGGCAACCCTACGCGCGTTGGGCGTGCTTGACACGGCGGCGGAGGAGCGTTTCGACCGGCTAACCCGCATGGCCAAGCGCTTGTTCCGGGTGCCTATCGCCTTGGTCAGCCTAGTGGACGAAAACCGCCAGTGGCTCAAGTCCTGCGTCGGCATGTCGACGGTGGAAACAGAGCGCGATATTTCCTTTTGCGGCCACGCCATTCTGGGCGATGACATCTTCTACATCCCGGACGCCTTGGCGGATGAACGTTTCGCCGACAATCCGCTGGTGACGGGCGCGCCGCATATCCGTTTCTACGCCGGTTGTCCGCTGCATGCCGCCAACGGCGCCAAGGTGGGCACTCTGTGTGTGATCGATGTCCAGCCGCGGGAGTTCGATCACGACGACGCACAGGCGCTGCACGATCTGGCGCGCATGGTGGAGGCGGAACTGATTGCCTTCCAGGCCGCCACTACGGATGAACTGACAGGCCTTTCCAATCGGCGAGGTTTCCGGCTGCTGGCGCAGTACAGCCTCAATTTCTGCGCGCGGCAAAACCTGCCGGTCAGCCTGGCTTTTATGGACCTGGACAAGTTCAAGGCGATCAACGATTGCTTCGGTCACGCCGCCGGCGACCAGGCGCTGGCGGCCTTTGCTGAGCTGATGCATGGCTCTTTTTGATCCGCGGACCTGCTGGCGCGGCTAGGTGGAGACGAGTTCGTGGTGTTGCTGTCCGATGTCGGGCAGGAGCGGGCGCAGGCGGCGATGGCCAAATTCGCACGCCATCTGGACGCTTACAACGCCAGCTCCGGGCAGCCGTATCCGCTGGCGTTTTCCGTCGGCATCGTGGAGCTGGACGCGGAGCGCCATTTCTCCATCGAGGCCT
The DNA here is from genome assembly GCF_009936155.1 of Chromobacterium haemolyticum. Lineage (NCBI taxonomy): Bacteria > Pseudomonadati > Pseudomonadota > Betaproteobacteria > Neisseriales > Chromobacteriaceae > Chromobacterium > Chromobacterium haemolyticum. Next base: position 2,168,014 of record NZ_AP019312.1, read on the forward strand.
TACTGGCGGAGGGCGATGAACTGATGTATTCGATCAAAGCCGCTAAAAGGTAGCCGCAACCAAGTTTTTCGTGGCTGTCCGTGTGGTTTTTGCGCCGGAACTTTCACTTTTCATGCCCCTTTGTCTGAAAACAGACTGCGCATTGCATGCGTTCCGAATAATATTCAAGAGTCCGTTCAAAGCCTCGCTCTTGCTCGCACGAGCGTAAACACGTTTTCAGAGTGGGCGCGCCGCCTAGAGCGCCGTCCCGACCTCTATGAGTACCGAGCGCACATATCTGGCGGGCAGCATAGGCCGGCACGTGCTGCACTGCTTCACCTCCGAAGCGGCGCGGGCGGCGCACTGAACGCGGCCGCTCAGTCCCGCTCCAGCCAGCCGTCCGCGCCGGCCAGCAATTGCCCGAGGCGCTGCGCCGGGAGATATTCCGCCAGCCATCGCGTCAAACGCCGTTGGTCGTCGAGCTGTCTCCACAAGCTTTGTGGAGTTTGCTGGAGGCGATGTACAGCGTTGAATGCGAGAGAGAGAGGTTGCAGTTGTTGATTGCTTAGCGGTGGGATGGTTTAGACAAGTAGACTGCCTGGAGACAAGGCGAAAAAGACAAAAGCCCGGACATATGTCCGGGCTTTTGATATTGGCGGAGGCTGTGGGATTCGAACCCACGGACGGTCGCCCGTCGGCAGTTTTCAAGACTGCTGGTTTAAACCACTCACCCAAACCTCCAGCGTCTGGTCATTACCGATACGAGCAGAGTGCAAGATCACGGCATGAGCCCGACCTGCCGCACTCCCCGAATCGGTAAGAGGGCGCAATTCTAGCGGGTCTTAGCCGCTTTGACTAGAGGGCCGGCGCATTTGACGCCAGCATTTCCGCCGCGTGCTCGCGCGTGGTCTGGGTCAGCTCCACGCCGCCCAGCATGCGGGCGATTTCCAGCACCCGCTGTTCGCTGTCCAGCGGTTCGATGTGGCTCTTGACCCGGCCTTTGTGCTCGCTCTTGCTGACCTGCCAGTGGTGGCTGCCGCAGGAGGCCACTTGCGGCAGGTGGGTGATGCACAGCACTTGGTAGCGCTGGCCCAACTGGCGCAGCATGTGGCCGATGACTTCGGCGACGCGGCCGCCGATGCCGACGTCCACTTCGTCGAAGATCAGCGTGGGCACGCTGGCCACTTGGCTGATCACCACTTGCATGGCCAGGCTGATGCGGGACAGTTCGCCGCCGGAGGCCACTTTGGCTAGCGGGCGCAGGCTGGTGCCGGCGTTGGCCGCCACCAGGTATTCGATGGATTCCAGGCCGTGGGCGCTGGGCTCGGACAGGGGCGCCAGTTCGATGGCGAAGCGCGCGCCGCTCATCGCCAGGTGCTGCATTTCCGCGCCGATGCGCGCGGACAACTCGCTGGCGGCCTGGCGGCGTTTGCCGGACAGCGCTTCGGCCTGCGTGCGGTAGCGCGCTAGCGCGGAGGTTTCCGCCAGGGACAGCGCTTCGATGTCGGCGGAGGCTTCCAGCGCTTGCAGCTGTTGCTGCCAGTCGTCCAGTTTTTCCTGCAGGTCTTGCGGCTGCACCCGGTATTTGCGCGCGGTGCTCATCAGCGCGTCTAGCCGGCCTTCCACTTCGGCCAGCTGGCCGGGGTTTTCGTCGATGTCGCTGGCGTAGTCGCGCAGGCTGTAGACCACTTCGCGCAGTTCGGCGTCCACGGAGTCCAACAGCGACAGGGTGTCCGCCAGCCGCGGGTCCAGGTTGGCCAGCTTGCTGAGCCGGGTTTGCACCTGGGACAGCATGGTCAGGCAGCTGTTGTCCATCTCGGACAGGGTCTCCACCGCCAGCTGGGCGCTTTGCGCCAGTTCGGCGGCGTTGGCCAGCCGGGAATGGCTTTGGTTCAACGCGCTCCATTCATCCGGCTGTAGATTGAGTTCGCTCAGTTCGTTGATCTGCCAGTTCAGCCGTTCGCGCTCGACTTCGGATTCGCGCGACAGCCGTTCGGCGTCGGCGCGGGCGCGGCGGGCGGCTTGCCAGTCCTGCCAGGCTTTGTGCACGTCGCGGGCCAGCGCGGAGGAGCCGGCGTAGGCATCCAGCAGCTGGCGCTGGGCGTCGGCTTTCATCAGCGACTGGTGGGCATGCTGGCCGTGGATGTCGACCAAAAATTCGCCCAGCTGCTTGAGCTGGCTGAGGGTGGCGGCCTGGCCGTTGACGAAGCTGCGCGAACGGCCGGATTTGTCCAGCAGCCGGCGCAGCAGGAGTACGCCGTCGTCGCCGTTGAGGCCGTTTTCTTCCAGCCATGCGTCGATTTCCGGGCGGCCGCGGGTGTCGAATTCGGCGGTGATCTCGGCGCGTTCGGCGCCTTCGCGCACTTGGGCGCCTTCTGCGCGGTCGCCCAGCAGCAGGCTCAAGGCGTCCAGCAGTATGGACTTGCCGGCGCCGGTTTCTCCGGTGAGCACGGTGAAACCAGCTTGGAAGTCCAGCGAGATGTTGTCGACGATGACGAAGTCTTTAACGGTCAGCGATAGGAGCATGGGTGTTCGCGTCAGGTGTCAGAGTAGGCGCTCGCCCCAGTGGAGCTTGTGGCGCAGCATGTCGTAGTAGTTGTAACCCACCGGGTGCAGGATGCGCAGCGGGTTGCGGTAGCGGCGGATCAGCACGCGGTCCATTTCCATCAGGTCGCAATGGGATTGGCCGTCGAAGTGCACGCGGGCGTCGAGGCCGCGGGTGAGCATGAATTCCACTTCGCAGGAGTCATTGACCGCGATCGGGCGGTTGCTCAGCGATTGGGGGCAGATGGGCACCAAGGCGATGGCCTGCAGCGTGGGGTGCAGGATGGGGCCGCCGGAGGCCAGCGAGTAGGCGGTGGATCCGGTGGGGGTGGAGACGATGAGGCCGTCCGAGCGTTGGCTGTAGACGAACTGGTTATCGATGAAGACTTCGAACTCTATCATCGAGCCCATCGCGCCGCGGCTGAACACCACGTCGTTGAAGGCCAGCGCGTTGGCCACTTCGGCATCTTCGCGTATCACCGCGGCCTGTAGCAGGATGCGGTCTTCCGGCACGAAGTCGCCGCGCAGGATGGCGTCCACCGAGTCCAGCATCTCGTGCAGCGGGATATCGGTCATGAAGCCAAGCCGGCCCTGGTTGATGCCGATCAGCGGCACCCGGTAGGGAGCCAGCAGCCGGGCGATGGACAGCATGGTGCCGTCGCCGCCCAGCACAATGACGATGTCGGCCAGCTTGCCCATGTCATTGCGGTCTATCAGCGCGTGCGGGCCGGCTTCTTGCTGGGTGGCGCTGTCTTTATCGATCAGCACGGTGGCGCCGGAGGCGGACAGGTGGTCGGCCAGCCGGCGCAGGGATTCGACGATGGCGGGCTTGCTGTGCCGCGCCACCAGGCAGACGTGTTTGAACAGTCGTTCCATGGCGTTGTTTCAGTAAGGGGTGGGCGTATCGTTCAAAAAACTGTCGTCGTTGGGTTTCTTGCCGGTGGCTTCCAGCGCTTTCAGGTAGAAGCGCACCAGGTCCGCCAGAGAGTCTACACCGAGTTTGTTGAACAGGTTGGCCCTATGTACTTCTATGGTGCGCGGTGACAGGTCCAGCACCCGGGCGATTTCCTTGCTGGACATGCCGTCCGCCACCAGTTCCAGCACTTCGCGCTCGCGGCCGCTTATGCGGGCGAGCAGGCCCATCACTTCCTGGGTTTCTTCTTCCTTGCGGTGTTGCAGGATGCTCAGGCGTATGCCCTTGCGCAGGCTTTCGATCAGCCGCGCCTGGTCTATCGGCTTGGTCAGGAAGTCGATGGCGCCGGTCTGGAAGGCGCGGCGGCATTGTTCGATGTCGCCGTGGCCGGTGATGAAGACGATGGGCAGGGTCACGTTTTTGTCGATCAGCTGCTCCTGCAGCGCCAGGCCGGTGATTTGCGGCATGCGGATGTCCAGCACCAGGCAGGCGATGTCGTTGCCGCCGTAGTGGGCGAGAAACTCCATCGCGTTGGGAAAGGTGACGGTGCGCATGCCTTGCGCGGCGATCAGCATGGCCAGCGAATCCAGTACGGCCGGATCGTCGTCGACGATGTAGACGGTTGGCGTGGTGTTTTGCATTGTGTTTTTGACTCCTGCCGGTTACCCCGTTGACGGCGGCGCGTCCCTTTGCGGCAGTTCAATGATGAATTCCGCGCCTCCGGTTGATTTGTTGCGCGCGCTCAGCTTGCCGCCAAACGCTTCTATGGCGGTCTGGCAGATGGCCAGGCCCAATCCCATGCCGCTGGCTTTGGTGCTGAAGAAGGGCGCGAAGATGCGATCCAGCAATTCCGGCGCGATGCCGGCGCCGTTGTCGCCTATGCTGAGCCGGATCCAGCGGCCGTTCAGGCTAGTGGCGATGCTGAGCCGCCCCCAGGGGGCGACGGTTTCCATGGCGTCCAGCGCGTTGCGCATCAGGTTCAGCACCACTTGTTCCAGTTGTATGTTGTCAGCGTAGACCAAGGGCAGATCATGGCAAATATTCTGCTCAATATGAATATCGTGGGTTTTTAGTTCGTATTCCAGCAGGTTGAGCGCATTGTCCACCACCTGGTTCAGATCCATGGGGGTGAATTGCTGGGTTTTTTTGATCACGAATTCGCGCAGGCGCTGGATGATTTGACCGGCGCGGCTGGCCTGGGTGACGGAGGAATCCAGCGCGCGGCGCAGCATGGCCATGTCCGGCTCTTCGTCTTCCAGCAGGCTGAGGCCGGCCTGGCAGTAGCTCATGATGGCGGACAGCGGTTGGTTGATCTCGTGTGCGATGCCGGAGGCCATCTCGCCCATGGTGTTGATGCGGGCGACGCGGGCCAGCTCCATTTCGTGCTGGCGCAGGCGGGTTTCGCTGGCTTCCAGTGCGGCCAGCATGCGGCGGCGGATCGGCGCGGTATCGCGGAAGGTCAGCACCGCGCCCATCAGCCGGCCGTCGCGGCCGGGCAGCGGGGAAACCGAGCCTTCGATCAGCAGTTTTTCGCCGTCGCTGCGCATCAGATAGCAGTTTTGCGCCAGCAGCACGGTTTCGCGGCGCTGGATGGCCTTGTGCACCGGATCCTCCTCTACCTGGCGCGCAAACTCGTAGTTGAGCCTCACCACTTGATGCAGCTTGCGTTGCGCGGCGTCCCGGGCTTTGAGGCCAAGCAGGGTTTCCGCCGCCGGGTTGAGGTAGCGGATGCTCAGGTCGATGTCGATGCTGATCACAGCGTCGCTGATGCCGCTGAGCGCCACCATCGCGTATTCGCGCTCGCGGTGGAGCTTGTCTTGCGCCTGTTCCTGCGCCTGGCGGTTTTGCGCCCGCAGCGCCAGGATGACCAGCAACAGGTAGGCCGGCACCATGGAGAAGACGGCGCTGAGCAGGAGCTCCAGCGGAGCGGTGCGGTCGAAACTGAGCTGGCGGCGCACCGTCAGTTCATAGGGCAGGTAGGGCGTGTCCAGGCTCTTGCGGATTTCCAGGGCCGGCAGCAGCCATTGCGCCAGCCAGCCGGGCTGGTCCTGTTGCTGATGGCGGTAGATGAGCGGGTCGTAGCCGCTGGGCGCGCTGTCCTTGCGCTGTAAGGCCACGCTGTAGCGCGTCGCCATATTGGGGGTCAGGCTGACCAGCTTGTCCAGCGCCAGCACCTGCACCACCATGCCCGCGGTCTGCTCGCTGCGCACCAGCGGCACTGGCGAGGGCGCTTCGGTATTGTAGATGGCGGAGAAGAAGGCCAGGGCCTGCTTGCCGTTGTTGAGGCGCAGCACCGGGGATACCGCCTCGCCCTGACCCATCGCGCGGTGGACGGTGGGCGCCAGCACGGTGTCGGCCAGCAGGTCCAGGCCCATTTCGCGCCAATCGTCGGAGGCCAGGCCGGGCTCGGCCATGCTAAGCGGCAGGTAGCGCGGCCGTTTAGCCGCCAGCCGCCAGGCTTGTTGCTGGTCCCAGGCGTTGTCCTGCTGGTGCTGGTAGTCGCGGATGCGGTAGGGCTGGCCTTGCAGCTGGCTGCGCATGCGTTCAAATTCGCGGCGGTAAGCGTGGCTGACCAGCGGCTGGTAACCGATGAAGTAGAGCTGAGGCTGTTCGCGCGCCAGAGACTCCACCAATAGGCGGATGCGCGCTTCACGCAAGCTGTTTTCCTGATCGACGATGTCGACCACGCTTTGTTGCAGCATCTCGCTTTCCTGCAGGCGGGTCTGTAGGCCGGAGAGAATCAGGCTGTGCACCTGTTGGTGTTCCTGATGCTGCTGATTGAGGTCCAACGCCACCGATTGGCCCAGCAACAGGGCGAAGGTGAGCAGCCACAACACGGCGCAGGCCAGGCGTCCGCGGGGGGAGGCGGTGCGCAACAGGTCCAGGTGGCGGGTGAAGGCGGTGCGGAATGCAGTGATGATACTGTGCTTGTCTGCCATGGGGAGGTTGGGTTCGTCCGGCGCGCAGCCAATCTGGGCATCGCCGCTACTGTGCCGGATTATAGCGGCGATGCCCGGGGCGCGCGAACCAAGCCGGGAGCTGGGTTCGCCCCTGGCAGGGTGTGGCTTATTTCTTCAAGTAAACAGAAAAATGTTGCTGAAACTTGGCCAATTTTGGCGCTACAACCATCTGGCAATAGGGCTCGTGGCCATGTTGATCGAAGTATTTCTGGTGATAGTCTTCCGCCGGATAAAAAGGCGCCGCGGCCTCCAGCCGGGTGACGATGGGCGCAGGGTAGTCGCCGGCCAGGTCCGCCAGCATGCGTTCCGCCGCCTGACGCTGTTCTTCGTCGTGGTAAAACAGCACCGACGCGTATTGCGGGCCGACGTCGTTGCCCTGGCGGTTGAGGGTGGTGGGGTCGTGCAATGCGAAGAAGGCGCGCAGCAGGGTGTCGTAATCGATCTGGGCCGGGTCGTAGCGGATCTGCACCGCTTCCACGTGGCCGCTGCGGCCGCCGCAGACTTCTTTGTAACTGGGGTTGGCGCCGGGGCCGCCGGTATAGCCGGAAATGGCGCTGTGGACGCCGGCCAAGCGGTTGTAGGCGCTTTCGATGCACCAGAAGCAGCCGCCTGCGAAGGTTGCGGTTTTCATGTTTGGCTCCATTGACGGGTGGGATGAGTATGAGTCGTGTCGGGGCGAGGGATCTGTCCCTCGGCGCCGAAAATGTGCCAAGCCAGGCGCACGGTTTCGGTCTGGATCGCCACGGTGTCCTCAATTGGCACCGCGTAGCCGCCGCCCATGACAACGGCGACAGCGGCCTTGGCCTGGCGACAGGCTTCCAGCACCATGCGGTCTCGTGCGGCCAGGCCGTTGAAGCTTAGCGCCAGCTTGCCCAGGCGGTCGCCGGCGTAGGGGTCGGCGCCGGCCAGGTAGAACACCAGGTCCGGGTCCGCGGCGAACAGGCGCGGCAGTTGCTCGGCCAGAATGGCGAGGTAGGTTTCGTCGCCGGCGCCGTCCGGCAGTTCTATGTCCAGGTTGCTGGCTTCGCGGAGGAAGGGAAAGTTGCCGGCGCCGTGCATGGAGAAGGTGAAGATGCGGTCGTCGCCGCGCGTGATGGCGGCGGTGCCGTCGCCCTGGTGCACGTCTAGGTCTATTACCAGCGCGCGCCGAGCCAGGCCTTCGTCCAGCATCAGCCGCGCGGCCACGGCGATGTCGTTGAACACGCAAAATCCGCTGCCCATCGCGCGGCCGGCGTGGTGGGTGCCGCCGGCCAGGTTGACGCCGCAGCCGCGCGCCAGCGCCCAGCGGGCGGCGGCGATGGTGGCGCCTACCGAGCGGCGGCTGCGTTCCAGCAGTTGCGGGCTCCAGGGCAAGCCGATCTCGCACTGTTCGACGGCGCTGAGCGCGCCGTTGAACACCTTGTCCAGATAGGCGTCGTCGTGGGCCTGCGCCAACTCGTAGCGGCTGGCAGCCGGCGCGGCGTCCATTGCCTCGGCGGCGAACCTCGCCACCGCCTGCGCCAGCAGCGCGTATTTTTGCGCGGGGAAGCGATGGCCGGGCGGCAGCGGCAGCGGAAATTGATCGGTGCGGAAAATGCGCATCGCGGCGCTCAGAAGGCTTTGACCAAGGCGAAACGCGGCAGGGTCTGGCCCTCGTGAGCGACGCTTTCCTCGAACATGCCGGCCGGGCGCGCCCACAGGCCGAACTCGCCGTAAAGCGCGCGGTACATCACCAGCAGTTCACCGGTTTCGGAGTGGGTGGCGGTACCCACTACTTCGTAGAGCGGTCCTTTGTAATGGCGATAAATGCCGGGAGCGATTTTCATGGGGCCTCCTTGGGTTTACGGCAGATGGGCGAGGGCCTCGGCCATCAGTTGGAACAGGCCGTCGGCGTCCACCTCGGTCAGGTAGAGCGCGTTGGGCTCGCGGCCGGATTCGCCGTGCCAGTCCACCACGGTGGCTCCGGTGGTGTAGTGGCCGGCTAGTTCCACTACCACGTTGACGGTGCGGCCGCGGAACAGATCGGGGCGCAGCAGGTAGGCGATCACGCAGGGGTCGTGCACCGGCGCGCCGTCCTGGCCCAGCTTTTGCACGTCGTAGCGCTCCAGAGACGTCAGCAGCGAGGCCGCCAGCGGCCCGCAGCGGTTGGGGAGGTCGCGCAGCAGCGCCACGCGCGCCGGAGTGGTGGTTGCCTGGTGGGTGACATCCAGCGGCAACATGACGATGGGCGCGCCGCTGCGCAACACAATGTCCGCCGCGTGCGGATCGGTATGAATGTTGAACTCCGCCGCTGGAGTCATGTTGCCGCCGGCGAAATAGCCGCCGCCCATCAGCACGATGCGGCCAATGCGCGCGGCGATGTCCGGCGCCCGGCGCAGGGCCAGAGCAATATTGCTCAATGGCCCCACCGGGCAAAGGGTGACGCTGCCCGGAGGTTCGCGGCGCAGCGTGTCGATGATGAAGTCCACCGCATGCTCTGAGCGCACCGGCATCACGGGTTCGTGCAACGGCGCGCCGTCCAGGCCGCTGGCACCATGCACATGTTCGGCGCCCTGGTAGGGCTGGACCAGCGGCCGGTCTGCGCCGGCGTAAACGGGCACGTCGCTGCGTCCGGCCCATTCGCAGACGATGCGGGCGTTGCGGGTGGTTAGTTCCACGCCGACGTTGCCGGCCACCGTGGTCATCCCCAATAGCTCGATGTCAGCGCGCGCGCCCAGCAGGAACAGTATGGCGACCGCATCGTCCAGGCCGGGGTCCGTATCGAAAATGACGCGGTGCTGTTTCATGTCGGCTTCATTGGGCAATGTCATCAAGGGGGCGAAGGATGCCGCAGCGCTTGGCGGCGCGTCAAGGCGCGGCCGGTGCTGACGACGAGGACTCGCTCCATTCATAGACCCGGAATTCGGTATCCAGTTTAAACCCTGATCGTTCATACAGCCGCTGTGCGTTCAGGTTGTCGTGCGCGGTTTGCAGTGTGACGCCGCCGCCCAGCGCGGCGACATGGCGCTGGCAATGTTCCAGTAATAATTGGCCGACGCCGCCTCCGCGAGAGGCCGGCGATACGAACAAGTCGTGCAGCAACCAGTGCGGACGCAAGCCTAGCGAGGAGAAACCAGGATAGAGCAGGGCGAAGCCTTGGACGCCGGCCGCGTCTTCGGCCAGGAAAACCACCGCTTCGCCCTTGCGCAGCCGCTGTTCCAGAAAGGCGGCGCAGGCCTCAGCCGGCTGCGTTGTCCGATAAAAATCGAGATAGGCCAGAAATAAGGGCAGCCATGAGCCGACGGACTCCGCGTCGGCCTGGCGAATAGCGATTTGCATTGAATGCCTTTCCCCGCTTTGCGGTACAATATTCGCCTTTTTTCCGGCGATGTTTGCAATGAAATTGGTTCTTGCCCCGATGGAGGGCCTGGTGGACGAGGCGATGCGCGATGTGCTGACCCGGGTGGGCGGCATTGATCTGTGCGTGACCGAGTTTGTCCGCGTCACCTCGGCGCTTTTGCCCACCCGCACCTTCATGCGGCTGGCGCCGGAGCTGGCGCGCGGCGGCAAGACCCGCGCCGGCGTTACGGTACGAGTGCAGTTGCTGGGTTCGGACCCGGTTTGCCTGGCCGAGAACGCCGCCAAGGCCGCCAGCCTGGGCGCGCCGGGCATAGATCTGAATTTCGGCTGTCCGGCTCCCACTGTCAACCGCCATCGCGGCGGCGCCGTTTTGCTTAACGACCCTGAACTGCTGTTCCAGATCGTGCAGGCGGTGCGCGCGGCGGTGCCAGCCGAAATACCGGTTACCGCCAAGATGCGGCTGGGCTATGAAGACAAAAGCCGGGCGCTGGAGTGCGCGCGGGCGTTGGAGGCCGGCGGCGCGCAGGAACTGGCGGTGCATGGCCGCACCAAGGTGGAGGGCTACCGCCCACCGGCGCACTGGGACTGGATTGCCCGCATCCGCGAGAGCGTGGCGGTGCCTGTGGTGGCCAACGGCGAAGTGTGGACGCTGGACGATTACCGCGCTATCCGCGAGCAAAGCGGCTGCGACACGGTGATGATAGGGCGAGGCCTGGTGGCCTGCCCGGACCTGGCTTTGCGCATCAAGCGCCAGGACGGCGCCGAACCCATGCCCTGGAACGAGATGCAGCCCTGGGTGCTGGACTTGTTTCTGCAGTGCCGCGTCCAGTCCGAGGATGGACGCTACCCGGTGGCGCGCACCAAGCAATGGCTGGGGCAACTGAAGCGAACCTGGCCGGAGGCCGGCGCCTTGTTTGAGCGCATCCGCAGGCTGACCACGCCGGACGAAGTGGAACCTGTACTGCGAGACATGCTTGCTAAGTAAATGTACTCATATCTAAATGCTATGGGAATGTGTAGCATTCAATTGCGCGCTGCACTGGTATAGCAGGGCGCTGTGATTCCGGCGGCTCCCCAGCTCCGGCGATTACACTTCCCCGATACCTTGCAGCCCTCCCTATACGGGAGGGATTTTTTTTATCCGCCGCGATGGACTATCAATGAAAAGCGGCCGGACTGTTGTTTCCTCTTTAGTTCCCTGCCGCAGCGGCGCCGCCATCGGCGGTTTCCCATCAAGACTTCATCGCGGAGGCGGCATGGATACGGCCCCGACGGTTAGCTGGCTGGAAAAGCTGATCCCTCAGGCGTGGCACGACAGCCTGACGTTGTTCGTGGCGCTGACCGCCGCCTGCGCCGCCTTGCTCTATCTACTGCGGCCGGAAACCCGAAAATCGACGCTGCGCTCCTTGCTGGCCGCCGCCATTGCGCTGGTGGTGATCAATCTGGGGCCTCAGGACGGGCAGGCGGTAGCGGAGTGGGTCAAGCAGGTGGCCATCATCGTGCTGGGCCTGGCGCTGATCCGGCTGTGGGCGATGATGCTGATGCGGCTGTTCCTGCCCTTGCTGCGCCTGCATCCGCCGCGCATCCTGGAAGACATTCTGCTGGTGCTGGGCTGCGTGGGCTGGGGGCTGGTACTGCTGCGCCTGGCCGGCCTGGACCTGAGCCACATCGTCACCACCTCGGCGGTGATCACTGGTGTGCTGGCGTTCTCGATGCAGGACACGCTGGGCAATATCCTGGCCGGCCTGTCGCTGCAGCTGGACAATTCGGTGGAGGTGGGCGACTGGATCAAGTCCGGCGAGCTATCCGGCCGGGTGGTGGAAATCAATTGGCGGGCCACGCTGGTGGAAACCCGCAACTGGGAAACCGTGGTGATTCCCAACAGCCAGCTGATGAAGGGGCAGTTCGCCATCCTGGGCAAGCACCAGGGCGCGCCGCTGCAATGGCGGCGCTGGGTGTGGTTCAACATCAATTGGGACACGCTGCCCAACCAGATCATCTCCGTGGTGGAGCGTTCCCTGCGCGAGGCGCAATTGCCCGGCGTGGCGCTGTCGCCGGAGCCCAACTGCATTCTGATGGGCTTCGAAAACGGCTACAGCAAGTACGCGGTGCGTTACTGGCTGACCGATCTCGCCGCCGACGACCTGACTGACTCCGTGGTGCGCACCCATATCGATGCCGCCTTGCGCCGCCACAATCTGAAGATGTCCTCGCCGCACTACAATGTGCTGACCATCAAGGACAATGAAAAGTACATGGAAGCGCGGATGAAGAAGCATCTGGAAGAGCGGGTGCAGGCGCTGCGCAAGGTGGAACTGCTGTCCAGCCTCAACGACGAGGAGTTGGTGGTGCTGGCCGATCAACTCAAGTTCACCCCCTTCGTTACTGGCGACATCATCATGCACCAGGGCGCAGTGGCGCACTGGCTCTACATCATGCTCAACGGGGAGGTGGAAGTGTGGGTGAATCTGCCGGACGGCAGCCGCAAGCTGGTGGACGTGCTGGAGGGCGGCAACTTCTTCGGCGAAATGGGCTTGATGACCGGCGAGGCGCGCAGTGGCACTGTGATCGCGCGTTCCAATGTGGAGTGCCTACGGCTGGACAAGGAGTCCTTCCAGTCCATTCTGAGTTCGCGCAAGGAGTTGGCGGAGGCGATCTCGTCGATTCTGGCCGAACGGCTGGCCGAGCGCACCCGCAAGCTGCCGCAGGATTGGCAGGAAGGTCACGGTTCGCCGCAGCGGGCGGAGCTGGTGGACAAGATCCGCCGTTTCTTCGGCCTGGCCAAGCACTGAGCGGAGGCGGTAGGCGGCCCCAAGGCGGGGCCGCGCGACGGCGCTCAATCCAGCGGGTGGAAGTGCTTGAGGATGCTGGAGAAATCCAGCTTGCCGAAGCCGGCTTGCGCGTGCTCCTCGTACAGATTGCGCGCCAAGGAGCCCAGCGGATTGGCCGCGTGGCTGTGTAGCGCGGTTTCCTCGGCCAGACCCAGGTCTTTCAGCATCAGTTCGGTCATGAAGCCGCCGCTGTAGCCTCTGCTGGCCGGCGCGTTTTCCATCACGCCGGGCCAGGGGTTGTACAGCTCGGTGGCCCAATTGCGGCCGGAGCTCTGACTGATGATGTCGGACAGCACCTTGGGGTCCAGCCCGTTCTTCACGCCCAGCGCCAGCGCCTCGGCGGTGCCGGCCATCAGGATGCCCAGCAGCATATTGTTGCAGATCTTGGCGGTCTGGCCGGCGCCGGCGGCGCCGGCATGGAAGATGTTCTTGCCCATGGCTTGCAGCAAGGGCCGCGCCCGCTCCAGCTCGGCGGCGGCGCCGCCGACGATGAAGGTGAGCGTGCCGGCGGCGGCGCCGGCGGTGCCGCCGGACACCGGCGCGTCCAGCATCTTGAGGCCGGCGGCGTCGGCCGCGGCGGCCACCTTGCGCGCGGTGGCGGCGTCTATGGTGCTGCAGTCCACCACCAGGGTGCCGGCCGGCAGTTGCGCGAACAGGCCGGACTCGCCCAAGTACAAGCCTTCCACGTGGCGGCCGGCCGGGAGCATGGAAATCACCGCGTCGGCGCCGCGAACGGCGTCGGCGGCGGAGGAGGCCGAGCGCGCGCCGGCGGCGGCCAGCTTGGCCAGCGCGTCGGCGGACAGGTCGAACACGTTCAGCTTATAACCGTGTTTCAGCAGATTGGCGGCCATCGGTCCGCCCATATTACCCAGGCCGATGAAGGCGATGGTTTGCATATTCTGTCTCCTCTATTGTTATTGGAGCGAGGCAAGCGGGTGTTCGGCCGCCGTCCACGGGGAATCGAAATGGCTGTCCACCCAGCCCGGCGGAATGTCGGCCAGCTCGCGGCAATGCCATTGCGGCGCGCGGTCCTTGTCCACCAGTAGCGCGCGCACGCCTTCGCGGAAGTCCGGCTTGGCGCAGAAGTTGACCGACAGCGCCAGCTCCATGCGCAGGACCTCGGCCAGCGACAGGTGTTTGGCGCGCTGGAAGATTTCCCAACACACCGCGGCGGAGCTGGGGCAGCCGTGGGCAAAGCTCTTGGCGGCCGCGGCCAGCCACGGGTCTTCGAAGGCGGTGTCGCGCAGCGAGGCGGCCACCGCGTCCAGGCTGCCGCGGTTCATCAACTGGTGTACCGCCAGCAGGTTGCGGCCGGCGTTGGCTTCCGGCTGCGCCACGCCGCGCTCCATCTCGTTGAGTAAGGCGCTGACCAGGCCGTGGTGGCGTTCCGCCGGCTGTTCCCAGGCCAGTTCGCGCAGCGCCGTCAGCAAGGCTGGTTGGCCGTCGGCTGGCAGCACGTGGTCGGCCAGATTGCACAGCAGCGCATCGCCGGCGTTCAGCGGCGCGCCGGTCAGGCCGAGGAACAGGCCGAGCTTGGCCGGCATCCGTTGCAGGAACCAGCTGCCGGCCACGTCCGGGTATAGGCCGATGGTGATTTCCGGCATCGCGATGCGGGTGGCCGGGGTGGCCACGCGGTGGCTGGCGCCGGCCATCAGGCCGAGGCCGCCGCCCATCACGATGCCGCCGCCCCAGACGATCAGCGGCTTGCGGTAGCGGTGGATGTGGTAATCGAGCCGATATTCCTCGCTGAAGAAGGCGACGGCGTGCGGGTTGGGATAGACGTCGTCGTCTTCCAGCAGCGCGGCGCGCAGCGAGCGCACGTCGCCGCCGGCGCAGAAGGCTTTGTCGCCGGCGCCGCGCAACAGCACGGCCACCACGGCGTCGTCGTTCTCCCAGGCGTTCAAGCGCGCGTCCAGCAGCCGTATCATCTCCAGCGTCAGCGCGTTCAGCGATTTTTCCGCGTTCAGCGTGGCGATGGCGATGCGCTGGCCGCCGCGGACCGGCAGTTCTTCAAACAGTACCAGGTGGGACATGGCGGATTCGTCCTTGGGTGAAGATCAGGCGTTCTTCCACTGAGGCGCGCGTTTTTCCAGGAAGGCGCGGGTGCCTTCGCCCTGATCCTGCGTGTCGAACAGCTTGATGAAGCCTTCGCGTTCGTGGATCAGATTGTGAGCCGGCGGCTGCAGCCGCGCGCGTTGCACTAGCTGCTTGCACACAGCCACCGACGACGGCGATTGGCGGTCGACTTTTGCCGCCAGCGTGAGCGCGGCGTCCAGCGCCTGACCTTTGGCCACCACTTCTTCCACCAGGCCGATGCGCTCGGCGGTGCGCGCGTCGATGCGCTCGCCGCACAGAATCATGCGTTTGGCCCAGCCTTCGCCGACCAGCCAGGGCAGATTCTGGGTGCCGCCGGCGCAGGGCAGCAGGCCGACGCCGGCTTCAGGCAGCGCCATTTGCGCCTGCTCCTCGGCGATGCGGATGTCGCAGGCCAGCGCGCATTCCAGGCCGCCGCCCATCGCATAGCCGTTGACGGCGGCGATGCTGACGCCGCGGAAGGCGGACAGCGCCTCGAAGGCCTCGCCGAACAGCATGGTCATTTCCGTGGCCACCTTTTTGTCGCCGTCCGCGAATAGATTGAGATCGGCGCCGGCGGAGAAGAATTTTTCTCCCTGGCCGGTGATCACCAGCGCGTAGATGTCGCGGTCGGCGTTCAGGTCCGCCACCAGTCGTTTCAGCGCGCTCAGGCTATCTCGGTTCCAGGTGTTGGCCGGCGGATTGTCTATGGTGACCACGACGGTGTGGCCGCGTTTTTCCACGTTCAGGTGGGCGTAGTTGTTCATGGCGTTTGCCTTTATTGATTCGGTTTCGCTCAGCGCAGCGTTTCCAGCGCGCCGTCTTGCAATAGTTTGCGCGCCACGATCATCCGCATCACTTCATTGGTGCCTTCCAGGATCTGGTGCACGCGCAGATCGCGCACGTGGCGTTCCAGCGGGAAGTCCTTCAGATAGCCGTAGCCGCCGAACAGTTGCAGCGCGTTGTTGGCCACATTGAAACTCAAATCGGTGGCCAGCCGCTTTGCCATGGCGCAATAAGCGCTGGCGTCCGGGCTGGCCTGGTCCAGTTTCCACGCCGCCAGCCGCACCATCTGCCGCGCGGCCACCAGTTCGGTCAGCATGTCCGCCAGCCGGAACTGCACGCTTTGCAGCTCGGCCAGCGGCTGGCCGAATTGCTGGCGCTCCTGCACATAGCGCTGGGCGGCGGCCAGCGCGGCTTGAGCGGTGCCCACCGCGCAGGTGGCGATGTTGATGCGGCCGCCGTCCAGTCCCTTCATCGCGAAAGCGAAGCCGTGGCCTTCCTCGCCCAGCCGGTTGGATGCGGGGATTTCCACATTGTCGAAGGTGATGGCGCGGGTGGGCTGGCTGTTCCAGCCCATTTTTTTCTCTTTCTTGCCGTATTGCACCCCGGCCGCGTCCGCCGGCACCACGAAGGCGGACACGCCTTTGGGTCCGGGGCCGCCGGTGCGCGCCATCACCACCAGCACCTGGGTGCTGCCGGCGCCGGAGATGAACATCTTGGAGCCGTTGAGCACGTAATGGTCGCCCTTGCGCTCGGCGCGGGTCTTCAGCGAGGCGGCGTCGGAGCCGGCGCCGGGCTCGGTCAGACAGTAGCTGCCCAGCAGTTCGCCGCTGACCATGCGCGGCACCCAGCGCTGAGCCAGCTCCGGGCTGCCGAAGCTGGCTATCATCCAGGCCACCATATTGTGGATGGTCAGATAGGCGGCGGTGGAAGTGCAGCCGGCGGCCAGCTCTTCAAAGATGATGGCGGAGTCCAGCCGCGGCAGGCCCAGACCGCCGTAGGCTTCGGGGGTGTACAGGCCGAGAAAGCCCATCTCGCCGCTGCGGCGGATCACCTCCAGCGGAAAGATTTCCTCTTCGTCCCATTCGGCGGCGCGCGGCGCGAGTTCGCTGGCGGCGAAGTCGCGGGCGCTGTCCTGAAAAGCGATCTGTTCTTCAGTCAGTGCGAAATCCATGGCGGGCTCCCTGTCAGCGCAGCGAAATGGTGGTGTTGACCTTGCCGCCGCTGGCGGCGTCGTCGAACCAGCGGCTGGTGACGGTTTTGGTCTGGGTGTAGAACAGCACGACTTGCTTGCCGTAAGGGCCGAGGTCGCCCAGCTTGGAGCCGCGCGAACCGGTGAAGCTGAACAGCGGCACCGGAACGGGGATGGGCACGTTGATGCCCACCTGGCCGACGTCGATCTCCTCCTGGAATTTGCGCGCCGCCGCGCCGCTCTGAGTGAACACCGCGGTGCCGTTGCCGTTGGGGTTGGCGTTGACGATGGCGATGGCGTCGTCCAGCGAGTCCGCCGCCATCAGGCACAGCACCGGGCCGAAGATTTCCTGGTGGTAGATGCTCATTTCCGGTTTGACGCCGGAGAAGATGGTGGGGCCGACGAAGTTGCCGCGCTCGTAGCCGGCCACCTGGATATCGCGGCCGTCCAGCTCCAGACGCGCGCCTTCTTCCACGCCGCGGGCGATCAGGCCGGCCACGCGCTCGCGGGCGGCGCAGGAGATCAGCGGGCCCAGGTCCGGGTTGTCCTTACCGGCGCCCACTCTCAGGCCGCGCGCCTTGGCCACCAGTTCCGGAATCCACTGTTGGGCCTCGCCCACCAGCACCGCCACCGACAGCGCCATGCAGCGCTGGCCGGCGGCGCCGAAAGCGGCCCCGGCCAACTGGTTCAGCGCCTGTTCCTTATTGGCGTCCGGCAACACGATGGCGTGGTTCTTGGCGCCCATCATGCATTGGGTGCGCTTGCCGTTGAGGCTGGCGCGATGGTGCACATGGGTGCCCACCTTGGTGGAGCCGACGAAGGACACCGCCTTGATGTCGCGGTGGTCGCACAGGGCGTTGACCACATGTTCGCCGCCGTGCACCACATTTAGCACGCCGGGCGGGATGCCGGCTTCCAGCGCCAGCTCCACCAGGCGCATGGTCACCATCGGGTCTTGTTCCGAGGGTTTGAGCACAAAGGTGTTGCCGGTGGCGATGGCCATCGGGAACATCCACAACGGAATCATCGCCGGGAAGTTGAACGGGGTGATGCCTGCGCAGACGCCCAGCGGTTGCAGCACGGTGTAGGTGTCCACGCCGCCGGCGACGTTCTCCGCGTATTCGCCCAGTTGCAGATTGCCGATGGAGGACGCGTGCTCCACCACTTCCAGGCCGCGGAAGATGTCGCCCTCGGCGTCGGCCAGGGTCTTGCCTTGCTCGGCGGTCAGCAGCGCCGCCAGTTCCTTCATGTGCTCGCGGATCAACTGTTGATACTTCAGGAAAATGCGCGCGCGCGCGCCGATGGCGGTTTTCTTCCAACTGGCGAAGGCCGTCTTGGCGGCGCTGACGGCGGCGTCGACTTCGTCTTGGGTGGCCATCGGCACCCGCGCCAGCACCTCCTGGGTGGCCGGGTTGACGACGTTCCGCCATTCGGCGCTATGGGATTCGACGAATTCGCCGCCTATCAGCAATTTGATGGTGGGGACTGCCTGGGTCATGGTGCTGCCTCCGTCTAATCTTGATGAAAGCCCGTTGCCGGCGGCGCCGGCTCAGGCGTAGCTGTAAAAACCCTTGCCGCTCTTGCGGCCGAGGTGGCCGGCCTGCACCAGCTGGGCCAGCAGCGGGCAGGCGCGGTATTTGCTGTCGCGGAATTCGGTGTAGAGGATGTCCATGATGGACAAGCAGGTATCCAGGCCGATCAGGTCCGCCAGCGCCAGCGGGCCGATGGGGTGGTTCATGCCCAACTTCATCACGGTATCGATGTCCTCGGCGCTGGCCAGGTTTTCGTATAGCGTGAAAGCAGCCTCGTTGATCATTGGCATCAGCACCCGGTTGGAGACGAAGCCGGCGGCGTCCTTGACCGTAACCGGGGTTTTGCCCAAGGCCTGGCTCAATTCATAGACCAGCCGGTAAGCGGCGTCGCTGGTTTGCAGCGCGCGGATGATCTCCACCAGCTGCATCACCGGCACCGGGTTCATGAAGTGCATGCCCACCACGCGTTCCGGCTGGCTGACCCAGCTGGCGATGCGGGTTAGCGAAATCGACGAGGTGTTGGACGCCAGCACCGCGTCCGGGCGCACCACGGCAGCCAGTTCGCGGAAGATGCTTTCCTTGACGGCGGCGTTCTCGGTGGCGGCTTCCACCACCAGATCGCGGTCGGCCAGGTCGGCCAGGCGGGTGGTGGTCTGGATGCGGGCGAGAATGGCGGGGACATCGGCTTCGGCCAACTGGCCTTTCTTCACCAGCCGCGCCAGGCTGGAGGCGACGGCGGCCAGGCCCTTGTCCAGGGCGGCCTGGCTGACGTCGGCCAGGCGCACGTCGTAACCGTGGGCGGCGAAGACCTGGGCGATGCCGTTGCCCATGGTGCCGGCGCCCACCACTGCGATTTTGGCTTGCATGTTGTTTCCTCGACTATTTGCTCTATGCTGTATTCAAGATAGCTTGACGTTTACGTTAACGTCAATCAACAATGACAAGCGCAACGGCGAATGTTGCGCGAATGGTCCGGCGGCGCCGGGGAGGGCGGGAGAGAAAGATGGCGGAGCAGACCTACAGCATTACCGAGTTGGCGCAGGAGTTCGACGTGACCACGCGCACCATCCGCTTTTACGAAGACCAGCAATTACTGGAGCCGCTGCGGGCGGGGCAGCGCCGCATCTACAGCCGACGTGACCGGGTGCGGCTGATGCTGATTCTGCGCGGCAAGCGCATCGGCCTGTCCTTGCAGGAAATCCGTGAGCTGTTCGCGCTGTACGACGCGGCCAGCGACGACGCGCCGCAGCTGCACGAATTCATCCGCATCCTACAACGCAAGGAACAGCAGCTGTTGGAGCAGATGGAAGACATCAAGGTGGTATTGAGCGAAATTTCCCAATTGCGGCATCAGTGCGAGAAAACGCTGGACAAGCGCGGCGCGGATGCCCGGCAATCGACTTGAGGAGTGAGCAATGCAACAGCAAGACATCGTGATCGTGGGCATGGCGCGCACCGCCATGGGCGGCTTCCAGGGCGCTTTGGCGGCCAAGACGGCGGCGGAACTGGGCGCAGCGGCGATCCAGGCCGCGGTGGAGCGCGCCGGCGTGCCGGCGGCGGACATCGACGAAGCCATCATCGGCTGCGTGCTGCCGGCCGGCCAGGGCCAGGCGCCGGCGCGCCAGGCGGCGTTGGGCGCCGGCCTGCCGCTGGCGGTGAACTGCACCACGGTCAACAAGATGTGCGGCTCCGGCATGAAGGCGACGATGCTGGCCCATGATCTCTTGCGCGCCGGCAGCGCGCGGGTGATGGTGGCCGGCGGCATGGAAAGCATGAGCAACGCGCCTTATCTGATGACCAAGGTGCGGGCCGGCCTGCGGCTGGGCCATGGCGAAATCAAGGACCATATGTTCCTGGACGGCCTGGAGGACGCTTACGACAAGGGCAAGCTGATGGGGGTGTTCGCCGAATGGTGCGCGGAGAAGTACGGCTTCAGCCGCGAGGCCCAGGACGCCTTCGCCATCGCCTCGCTGAACCGCGCCCAGGCAGCCATCCGCGACGGCCTGTTCCGCGACGAGATCGCGCCGGTGACGGTTAGCGGCCGCGGCGGCGAGCAGGTGGTGGACACCGACGAGCAGCCCTTGAAGGCCAATGTCGACAAGATTCCGACACTGAAGCCGGCGTTCAAGAAGGACGGCACGGTGACGCCGGCCAACGCCAGCTCCATTTCCGACGGCGCCGCCGCGCTGGTGTTGATGACGGCGGCGGAGGCGGCGCGCCGCGGCCTGCGCCCGCTGGCCCGCATCGTTGGCCACGCTACCCACGCCCAGGAGCCGGGCTGGTTCACCACCGCGCCGGTGGAGGCGATCCGCAAGCTGCTGGCCCAGGCCGGCTGGAGCGCCGGCGACGTCGATCTCTACGAGATCAACGAAGCCTTCGCCGTGGTGACGATGGCGGCGATGCACGACCTGGGCCTGCCGCACGACAAGGTCAACGTGCATGGCGGCGCCTGCGCGCTGGGCCACCCCATCGGCGCCTCCGGCGCGCGCATCATCATCACCCTGTTGTCGGCTCTGCGTCAGCGCGGCGGCAAGCGCGGCGTGGCCAGCTTGTGCATAGGCGGCGGCGAGGCGACGGCGATGGCGCTGGAGTTGCTGTAAAGGCTTTCCCGGCGACGGATCCTGGCTGGGTCTAGCTTTCGGCCCACCAGCCGGGCCGGCCGCCGCGCAGCACGCCGCGAACCGGCTTGCGGCGGGCGATCAGCTCGGCCGAGCAACAGGCGTCCACCAGCGTCAGGTCGGCGGCGTCGCCGACTTGCGGCCACACGCGGCGGCCGGCGTCGTCCAGCGGCGTCAGGCCGCGGCTGATGTGGCGCAAGGCGCGGCTCAGCGCGTATTCGTCGTTCCAGCCGTGGCGCTCGCCCAGACGGCTGGCGCGCTCGACGATGCTGCCGCTGTTGTACGGCGTCCAGTGGTCGTTGATGTTGTCGTTGCCCAGGCTCAGCGGGATGCCGTGCGCGGCCAGGACTTGCGGCGGAGGCATGGGCACGTCGATGGGTGCCGCCGACACGATGGCGATGCCGCTGGCGGCCAGTGCCGCGCACACCTGGTCCAGCCGGGCCGGCTCCAGTTCTCCCAGGCAGTAGGCGTGGCTGACGCAGACCTGGCCGGCCAGGCCGGCGGATTCGCTCAGCCGCGCCAGCCGCTCCAGTGTGTAGGCGCCCAGCTCGCCGCGGTCGTGCAGGTGCAGGTCCACCGGCGCGCCGTACTTGACCGCCAGTTCCAGCGTGGCGTTGAGCGAACGCTCGATATCGCCGTCCACGCTGGCCGGGTCCACTCCGCCAACCACGTCGAAGCCGGCGGCCAGCGCCTGGTCCATCAGTTTGATTGTGTCGCCGGCCAGCAGGCCGTGTTGCGGGAAGGCGACCAGTTCGTAATCCAGCCAATGCCGGCGGCTGTCCAGCGCCAGGCGAACTTGCTCCATGGTGGCGAGGCCGGCCACCGGGTCCACATTACAGTGCACGCGGGCGAAGGCGACGCCACTGGCTGCAATCAGGTCCAGCAGCGCTTCGGCGCGGCGCCGGGTGTCCGGCAGGAAATCGAGCAGAAAGCCCTGTTCCTCGCGGATGCGCTCAGCCACGCTGATGAAGGAGGTCGCGGCGCGCCAGGGGCCGCCGTAATGACCTTTGTCCAGGTGGATGTGCATGTCGGCGAAGGCCGGCAGCGCCAGCCAGCCGCATGCGTCGCGTCGCGGCCGGCCGTCGTCAGGAGGGAAGTCGAAGCGCATTTCGGCGATGCGGCCGTCGGCGATCAGCAGATGGGCGCGGCGGGCGGCGGTGGAGACGACTTGGCCGGCGGCGTCGCGTTCGAAGCCGTTTTCCAGCAATAGAGGGCCAAGCCAGTAAGCGGGGGGAGTCGTCATGCGTGGTGTCCTTGCGGCGAAAGAGGCGGTGTCGCGCAGTGGAAACGCGACATTGGATTTTTTATCGCTAAGCACAGAAGCGATCGCACTTTATTACGTTCGAATAATTGCGTTAGCATGGTTCGACAACCCAACCATAAGAGAATTCTGCGATGAAGCTTACCTTGATCTCGCTGGCCTTTGTCGCCGCCAGCCTGGCGCTGCCGGCAGAAGCCGCCTCCGCCCCTGCGGACGGCCACGCGCTGCCGCCTGGCATTGCCTGGCTGCAAGGCGATGTGCCGGCGGCCTTCGCCAAGGCCAAATCGGAAAACAAGCCGTTGTTCCTGTACTGGGGCGCGGTATGGTGCCCGCCGTGCAACCAGGTCAAGGCCACCATTTTCAACCGCCAGGATTTCATCGCCCGCACCCGCCAGTTCGTGCCGGTTTACCTGGACGGCGACAGCCCGGACGCGCAAAAGTTGGGCAGCGAATTCAAGGTGCGCGGCTATCCAACCATGATTCTGTTCCGCCCGGACGGCGCGGAGATCACCCGCCTGCCGGGCGAGGTGGACCCGGAGCGTTATCTGCGCACGCTGGAACTGGGCCTGGCGGCGGCGCGGCCGGTGAAAGTCTTGCTGCAGTCTGCCCTGGCCGGCGATGCGTTGGCGGATGGGGACTGGCAATTGCTGGCGGACTATTCCTGGGACACGGATCAGGCGCAGATCGTGCCGGAGAAACAAGTGGCGGCGACTTTGGCGCGGCTGGCGGACAAGGCTCCGGCCCAGCCGACGGCCACTGCCTTACGGTTGAAGTTGAAAGCGCTGGCCGCCGCGGCCAGCGAGGAGACACCGGTGACGGACCGCGCGCAAGGGCTGGCAATCGCGCGCGCAGCCTTGGCTCAGCCGCGCGTCAACGCCGACATCTTGATCAACAGCGCCGCCGACATCGTCAAGGCCTTGAGCGCGGAGGGGCCTGAGCGCTTGGCGCTGGCGGCGCAATGGGACGCCGCTTTGGACAAACTGGCCGTGGACGCGGGCTTGTCCACCGCGGATCGCCTGGGCGCATTGTCGTCGCGGTTGGCGTTGGCTCGCTTGGACCAGCCCAAGGGCGAATTGCCGCGCGCCTTGCGCGAGGAGGTCAAACAGCGAGTGGCGGCGGCGGACAAAGCCACCGGAAATCCCTATGAACGCCAAGCGGTCATCACCGCAGGCGCAGATCTGTTGACGCAAGCGGGCTGGCTGGACGAATCCGACGCGCTGCTCAAGGCGGAGCTGGGCCGTTCGCACGCGCCTTATTACCATATGCTGATCCTGGCTTCCAATGCTAAGCAGCGAGGCGACAAGGCCGGGGCGCTGGACTGGTACCGTCAGGCCTACGAAGCCGCCAACGGCCCGGCTACGCGTCTGCAATGGGGCGTCAGCTATTTGAGCGGGGCGATTGAATTGGCGCCTGGGGACGAGAAGCGGATCGAGAGCACTGCCAGCGCGATCTTCAAGGAAGCGGGCAGCACGCCCAGCGCCTTCTACGAACGCAACCGGCGCTCGCTGGAAAAAGCCGTAAACCGGCTCAAGGCCTGGGGCCGGCAGCAACAGCAGGAGGCGGCGCTGGCGCGCTTGGCCGGGCAATTGGAGGAGGTGTGCGGCAAGCTGCCGGTCGGCGATCCTCAAAAGCCGGTGTGCGAGGGACTGGCTCAGTCCGCCCGGTCTTGAATCAAGCCGCGGCGGCCGGCAGCGCAGACAGCATCACTTTGTCGCGGCCGTGGTGCTTGGCTTGATACAGCATGGCGTCGGCCTCGCAGAACAGGCTTTCCAGCGAGGCGTGGCTGCTGTTCAGACAGGCCACGCCCAAGCTGGCGGTAAAACGCAGCCGAGAGCCGGCGTCCGGCAGCGGCAGTTCAATGCGGGCTATGGCGGCGCGCAGCCGCTCCGCCACCTGGCCCGCCTGCTCTCTGCCGGTATCCGGCAGCAGAATGCAGAACTCCTCGCCGCCGTGGCGGCCTATCAGATCCGTTTGACGCGCTTGGCGTCGCAGGCAGTCGGCCAGCGCGGTCAGCGCCTGATCGCCAGCCAAGTGGCCGTGACGGTCGTTGATGCTTTTGAAATGGTCTAGATCCAGCACGATCAACGACAGGGCACGCCGCTCGCGCTGGGCCAGACGGAACGCGGCCACCGCCTCTTCATCGAAGCTGCGCCGGTTCAGCAAGTGGGTCAGGCTGTCGCTGCGTGATTGCTGCAACAACTGATCCATCGCCCGCTCGTACACCAGATAGAGCTGGCACACCACCACGCCATAGCCGGACCACTGTGTCATCAGCAGCAGCAGGTTCTGACGCTGGCCGGCGACTTCGATGTCCGGCTGCATGGCGGACAGCGCCAGCGCCAGCCGCGTCAGCTCCAGCAGCAGGGTCAGCACCGCAAGCGCCGAGGCCAGCGATTTGCCGGCGCGCGGAGAATCCTGTTCCGCTTGCCACAGCCGCCAGGCGATCAAGCCCCATAGCAGACAGGCGCCCAGCGAGAAGATGGCGTGGCGGGCCAGTGCCGAATGCGCGAGGCCGTCGTGGATGAACAGCAGCAAAGGAATGAAGACCAGGGCCAGGCCCAAGGGCAGGCTGTAGTGGCTGGAGTGCTTGTAAAAACGCTCAATGCTGATCAGAACGTGCAGCGCCGCCAACTGGATCAGCAGCTTGGCGCTGATGGAAATCAAGGCGGGATCCAGGTCCAGCGGGGCAAGATAGAGCAGGCCGGCCGCCGCGTCCAGCAACCCGCCGATGGCGAGCGCCAGCACCGCGGGTTGGCGCTGGCTGCGCTGCCAGAACAGGAAAGTGACCAGGGAGATGACCAGGCTGTAGCCGGCGGTGCAAGCCAGTGTTGTCCGAGGGTCGAGAAAAAATGACATCGTGTTCTATGGGCAAAGAGCGTCCGGCAGGGTATCGGCCAGGCAAGCGCACGACAATAGCAGTCTATTGATATTCATACAATTTCACTCTGAAATAAAACGCCGCCCCATGCCAAGGGGTGCGGCGGGTGCGCTACAATTATTTCTTTTGACTGTTGGTCTGCATCATGGACAAGCCGCGGTATCCGATCAGCGAGCGCGAAGTGGAGTTCAGCGCGATGCGCGCGCAAGGCGCGGGTGGGCAAAACGTCAACAAAGTGTCGTCGGCGGTGCATCTGCGCTTCGACGTGCGAGCCTCCTCCCTACCAGAATGGCTGCGGGAGCGGCTGCTGGCCTTGCCGGACCAGCGGCTGAACAAAGACGGGGTGCTGGTGATCAAGGCCCAGCAGTACCGCACTCAGGAATTGAACCGCGCGGACGCGCTGCAGCGCCTGCAAGCCTGGGTCGACGCCGCCAGCCACACCCCCAAGGCGCGCCGCGCCACCAAACCCACTTACGGCTCCAAACAGCGGCGGCTGGCCGGCAAGACGCGGCGCGGCGAAGTCAAGTCTCTGCGCGGCAAGGTGGATCTGTAGTCGGCCGCAATTGCTTCGGCGGAATCTCGGGAATGTATTAGTGTTAATGCTATGGGCATTAATGCTAAGGCAAGGGGACCGCGATGCAAGGCTTGACGATTCGGATGCAGCTGCAGCTGCTGGCTTTCGGGGTAGTGGTATCCTGCCTGCTGATCGGCGCGGTTGGTTACCAAAGTACGGTGCACCTGGTGCGCAGCATCAATGAATTGCTGGACAGCCAGGGCGCGGTGCGGCGACAAATGGATGCCGACATGATGCACGACGCGGTGCATGGCGATGTTCTGGCGCTAATGTTGGCGCAGAAAAACGGCGATCGCGCCGCGCTGACCGAAATCCGCAAGGACGTGGAGGAGCACAGCAAGCGCTTTCTCGGCGCGATGAAGGAAAACCAGGACAAGATCAGCGATCCCGAGGCACGTTCCTTGCTGCAGCAAATTCTGCCGGTGGTGGAACGCTATACCGGAGCGGCGGCCGCCATCGTAGCCGCCGGCTTTGACCAGCCGGAGCAGGCCGCGGCCAAGCTTAAGGACTTCCAGCAGGACTTCGCGCTGCTGGAGGACAAGATGGAAAAACTGGCCGACGCCATCGACAGCGGTTCGCGGCGGCAGAACGACAGCACGGTGGCGCAGGTGGGCGTGGCCGCCGTGATCATCATTGTGGCGGCGCTGGCCGCGGCTTTGCTGATGGCCATGTTGTGCTGGTGGGTGGCGCGATCGGTGCTACCGCCTATTGAGCGTTTCAAGGATACGGCGCAACGTATCGAACGCAGCGGCGATTTGTCCATCCGCGCGCAAGTTGGACGGCGCAATGAACTGGGCGCGGCCATCGGTGAATTCAATACTCTGATGGACACCCTCCAGGGCATTGTGGGCAAAGTGGGCCAGACTTCGGGCGCGCTTGGGGATTCGGTCGACGAGATTGCCCAACTCACCCAAGGCGTGGAACAGGCCAGCCGGTTGCAAACCGATTCGGCGCAGTCCATGGCCGGCGCCATTCAGCAACTGGCCGACCATCTGGCCAGTGTTGCGGAGCACGCCGACAGCACTTTGCGCATCGCCGGCGAAGTGGGGCAATGCTCGAGCGAAGGCAGCAAGGCGGTGCAGCAGACCGTGGGCAATATCGGCAACCTGGCCCAAACCATTCATCACAGCGCCAACAGTGTGCAATTGCTGGAAGGCGATATCCGCAAGATAGGCGGCATGGTGGATGCAATCCGCGGTATCGCCGATCAGACCAATCTTTTGGCTTTGAACGCGGCCATCGAAGCCGCGCGTGCAGGCGAGTCCGGCCGCGGCTTCGCCGTGGTGGCGGACGAGGTGCGCGCGTTGGCGGAGCGCACCGCGCAGGCGACGGCGGATATCGTCAACGTCATTTCCCAGTTGCAGGCCACCTCGGAGCAAGTTGTCAGCGGTATGGAAAACGGCGTGGGTCAGGTGGAGCAGGGCGTGGAACTGGTGAAGCAGCTGGGCGGCATGGTTGACCAGATCGGCCGCCAGGCCGGCGTGGCTGAGGAGCGCATCCGCAATATCTCCAGGCTTCTGGATAACCAAAAGGCGGCCGGGGCGCAGATCCTGGCCAACGTCGACGAAGTAACTCAGCACGCCGGCACCACCAGTCGCTCGGTGGGGCAGGTGCAAGACGAGTTGGTGCAACTGCGCGGTCATTTCGGCGAGCTGAGCGAATCCATACGTCATATGCGGGTGTGAGCGGTTTGGCCGCCGCCGCCTGCGCGGGTAGAATGCGCAGTTTTCGGCACGCGGAAGCGATGTGAGGATACGGCCATGGCCAAGAAGCAAAAACAAGACGAGTTGGACGAGGAAACCCGCGCGCTGCTGGAATGGTGCGCCGAGGTGGAGACTCACCTGGTGGCGGCCGGCGCCACCGTGGCGGAGGCGCAGGAGCATATCGAGGAACAGGCGGAGTGGTACACCGATCAGTACTACGATGGCCTGAGCCCGGAAGAGGCGGCGCGGGCGGCGCTGAAATGAGTAGACGCATCGCCGTCATCGACTTCGAAACCAACGGCGCGTCTCCGGGGCGCGATTGCCGCGCCACCGAAATCGGCGTGGCGCTGCTGGAGGACGGCCGCATCGTCGGCCGCTATCAAAGCCTGATCAACGCCGGCGTGTGGATTCCGCCGATGATCGAGCGCCTGACAGGCATCAGCAACGCGATGTTGCGCGACGCGCCGCCGCCGGCGGTAGCGATGGCCGAAGCGGCGCGCTTCGTCGGCGACACGCCGCTGGCTGCTCACAACGCCAGTTTCGACCGCAAGTTTTGGGATTACGAGCTGGCCCAACTGGGTCTGGCGCGCAAGCAGGACTTCGCCTGCACCCTGTTGTTGTCGCGCCGGGTGCTGCCGCAGGCGCCGGACCACAAGCTGGGCACTTTGGCGCGCTGGCTGAGCTTACCGGACACCGGCCGCGCCCACCGGGCGCTGGCCGACGCGGAAATGGCCGCGCAGCTCTTGTGCCATTTGCAGGGCGAGCTCAGCCGCCGCTACGGCGCGCGTCTGGCCGATCACAGCCAATTGTGCGGCATGCAGAAGGTCAGCGCGGCCAAGATAAGTCAGTACCTGCAGGCCCAGGCTGGCTGAGAACCTGTTTACGATCTGCTGCGCATCGTGGAGCGTTACACGGTGAGTACGGCTTCGAAATGCTCATGTACCGTGTGTACACTCCGCTTTCTCAGCCGTTTTCGCCTTGTCTCACCTTAGCTCGCGAGATCGTAAACACGCTCCGAGAACCTGTTTTTGATCTGCCGCGCTTCGCGGTCACTCGACAGAGAGAACGCCGCCTTTGAATGCTCGTCATGTATCGTTGCCGGCCGCGCCGACCCCAAAAGCGGGCCTGGCCGAGAACCAGTCCAGCGCGCGTTCACGCAGCGCGGCGACAGCCGGCGTCTCCGCCCGCTCGCGCAGGCAGGCCAGCACAATGCGTTGCTCCGGCAGCGGTTCGGCGATGGGACGCAGCGTCAGCGGCCGGCCGTCGTAACTGTGGTCGCCGCTGGGCCGGGTGTAAGCGATGGCCACGCCCAGACCGTGGGCCACCATGCCGCGCTGTAGTTCAAAACTGCGGACCGACTCCAGCCGCGCCGGTCGCAACCCGTGCATGCGCAGCAAGTCCAGAAAGTGCGGGCCGCTGTGCGCCTGTTCGGTCAGCAGCAGCGGCCATTCGCACAGCTCCTTCAACATCACCTTTTCGGTCTGCGCCAGCGGGTGGTCAACCGCCAGCAGCGCGTGGGGCGCCAGCGTGCGCAGTTCGGTCAAGGCCAGCGTGGGCGGCAGCGCCAGATCATAGCTGATGGCGGCGTCCAGCCCGCCCTGAAGCAGCTGTGGACCGATCAGGTCGAACCCGCATTCACGCACCTCTACGCGTAGAGAGGGGTGACGTTCGCGCAGCGCGCGCAACACAGGCGGCAAGCAGTAGGGCGCCAAGTCCTCGAAGCAGCCTAGCGCCAACTCCCCGGCCAGCGCGTCCGCGCCATTGGCCAGCCCCTCCAGCGCCATTGCGGCTTCCACGGTCCGTCGCGCCTGCGCCAAGGCCTGCCTGCCAAACGGCGTCGTCGCCATTCCGGCGCCGCGGGTGCGGACAAACAGCGCTTGTCCCAGGATGTTTTCCAGCTCGCCAACGGCGGCGGACACGGCAGGTTGAGACACGTTCAGCCTCTCGGCCGCCGCGCTGATGCCGCCGTGGCGGGCCACGGCCAGCGCGTAGCGCAATTG
Organism: Chromobacterium haemolyticum; assembly: GCF_009936155.1. Taxonomy (NCBI): domain Bacteria; kingdom Pseudomonadati; phylum Pseudomonadota; class Betaproteobacteria; order Neisseriales; family Chromobacteriaceae; genus Chromobacterium; species Chromobacterium haemolyticum. The sequence continues at coordinate 2,197,173 of NZ_AP019312.1, forward strand.
GCGCAGGGTCAACTTCATCGCTTTTTCCGAGGAGGATAATCAAAACATATTATTTTATTTTGGCATGGGTTTGCGGCGATAGTGAGGACAAGCGCCCGCAGCGGCGGCGCCCACACGCATTAGAGCCTGTTCAACGTTTCGCGAGCGAGGGCGAGACAAGGCGGGAGCGAGCGAAAATGAGCTTGTACTCGCCGTGCAACGCTTCACGAAGCGCAACAGACTTTGAACCCTGGAAAGAGGAGAACGCCATGCTTGCCTGTCCCGAGATTTCCGCCGCCGACATCGCCGCCTTCCAGCGCGACGGCGCGGTTTGTCTGCGCGGCCTGTTCCGCGATTGGGTCGATGTCATCGCCGCCGGCATCGAGCGCAATTTGCGCGCTCCGGGGCCGTATGCCGGCAATGTGGTGGCCGCCGGCGAGCCGGGTTCCTTCTTTGAGGACTATTGCAACTGGCGGCGGATTCCTGAATTCGAGGCGGTGGTGACGGAATCGCCGGCCGCGACCGGCGCCGCCGAGTTGATGCGTTCGGCCACCGCGCAATTCTTCCATGAACATGTGCTGGTCAAGGAGCCGGGCACGCACAAACCCACGCCTTGGCATCAGGATATCCCGTATTACTTTGTCGACGGCGAACAGACCGTCAGTTTCTGGATTCCGGTGGACCCGGTGGATGAGGCGACGCTGCGCTTGATCGCCGGTTCGCACCGCTGGGAGGAATGGGTCCGGCCGGTACGCTGGAAAGACGATTCCGGCTTCTACGAGGGCGACGCGCGCCGATATCGGGACGCGCCGGACCCGGACCGCGAGCCGGGCATGGAGGTGCTGGAATGGGCTTTGGAGCCCGGCGACGCGGTGCTGTTTGACTTTCGCACTGTGCACGGCGCGCGGGGCAATCCCGGCGGCGGTAGGCGGCGCGCCTTGTCCTTGCGTTGGCTGGGCGACGATGCGCGCTACGTCGAGCGTCCGGGCCGCACCTCGCCGCCTTACCCGGATCACGGCATGCGGCTGGGGCAGCGGCTACGCGAGGATTGGTTTCCGGTGCTATGGCCGGCGGCTTGAGCAAGAAGCTGTTCAATGCCAAACGGCCCGCCAAGGCGGGCCGTTTGTTCGGATCAGGCGTCCAGTCCTTGCTGGGCCAGCGCCGCGGCGCGCAGCACCGCGCGCGCCTTGTTCTGGGTTTCCTGCCACTCCATTTCCGGCGAGGAATCGGCGACGATGCCGGCACCGGCTTGCACGTAGAGCATGCGGTTCTTCAACACCGCGGTGCGTATGGCGATGCACAGGTCCATGTCGCCGTTGAAGCCGAGATAGCCGACCGCGCCGCCGTAGATGCCGCGCTTGCTGGGTTCGAACTGATCGATGATTTCCATCGCCCGTACCTTGGGCGCGCCGGACAGCGTCCCAGCCGGAAAAGTGGCCTTGAGCACGTCGATATTCGACACTTCCGGACCAACCTTGCCTTCCACGCTGGACACGATGTGCATCACGTGGGAATAGCGTTCGATGGCCATATTGTCGGTGACGCGCACGCTGCCGGTGGCGGCGACGCGGCCCACGTCGTTGCGGCCCAGGTCCATCAGCATCACATGCTCGGCGATTTCCTTGGGGTCGGCCAGCAGTTCCGCGGCCAGCGCCTCGTCCTGCTCGCGTGTCTGACCGCGCGGGCGAGTGCCGGCGATAGGACGCACGGTGACGGTGTCTTGCTCGCGGCGTACCAGGATTTCCGGCGAGGCGCCTACCACGTGGAAGTCGTCGAAGTGATAGAGGAACATATAAGGCGACGGGTTCAGGCTGCGCAGCGCGCGGTAGAGGCTGAGCGGGGACTCCGCGAACGGCATCTGCATGCGCTGCGACAAAACCACCTGCATGATGTCGCCGTCCTGAATGTAGCGCTTGCAGGCGGACACCGCGTCCTTGAAGGCCTGTTCGCCGTATTCGGACGCCGATTGCGTGCTTTGGTTAGGCAAGGACAAGGGCGCTTCCAGCGGCTCGCGCAGACGGGCGCGCAGTTGCGCCAGCCGCGCTTCGGCTTTGAGCAGCGCGTTGGGCACTTCCGGATCGGCGTAGACGATCAGATAAAGCTTGCCGGACAAGTTGTCCACCACCGCCAACTCCTCGGACACCATCAGCAGCATGTCCGGCGTGCCTATGGTGTCGGGCTTGCTGGTTTCGGCCAGGCGTTTTTCGATATGGCGGATGGTGTCGTAGCCGAAATAGCCCACCAGGCCGCCGGTGAAGCGCGGCAGGCCGGGTTGAGGCGGGGTGTGGAAGCGCTGTTGGAAAGCTTCGATGAAGGCCAGCGGATCGCCGCTGTGGCGCTCGATGACCTTATCGCCGTATTCCACCTGTACCTGCTGGCCGTTGACCCGCAGCCGGGTGGTGGAGGGCAGGCCGATGAAGGAGTAGCGACCGAAGCGTTCGCCGCCGACGACGGACTCCAGCAGATAGGAATAGGGCTGGTTGGCCAGCTTCAGGTAGACCGACATCGGGGTGTCGAGGTCGGCGAACAACTCCAGGCTGACCGGGATGCGGTTGTAGCCGGCGGCGGCCAGGCGGTTGAATTCTTCATGGGTCATGGCGGGTCCTGCGCTTTTGTGGTCGTGGTGAGGTCGAATGCGGCTTGTTAAACAGGCATTGAGCGACGCCATCGGCATTCAAGCCGGTATCCTTGCTGGTTCATGAAGTTGTCATCCGTAAAAGAAGTTATCAGCTGATCAGCTATTCTTCATCAAATTGTATAGTTCGGCAATATTAGCCACTACCAAGTCGGCGCCCAGGCTCGCAGCGTCGGCGTAGCCGTAGCTGACGGCGATGGCGGCGCAGCCGCCATTGCGAGCGGCTAGCACATCGTTGGCGGAGTCGCCCACCATCGCCATCTGCTCCGGCGAGATGCCCAGTACTTGGCAGACATGTTGCAGCGGCAGCGCCGACGGTTTCTTTTCCGCCAGGGTGTCGCCGCCGATGACCAGGCTGAAGTGGTCGCGCAGGCCAAGCTGCTCCAGCAGCGGCAGCGCCAGCCGCTCGGATTTGTTGGTCACCACCGCCAGCGGCAGTTGCAACGCGCGCAGCAGGCCCAAGCCCTCGCTAACGCCGGGGTAGATAGTGGTGCGGTCGCTCAGGTGTTCGCGGTAGTACTGGATGAAGAAGACATAGCCGCGCTCCCACAGCGCCGGATCGGCCTGGCTGTCGCGTTCATTGGTCAGCGCGCGGTGCACCAGGCTGGCGATGCCGTCGCCGACATGTTCCTGAATGCGCAGAGCCGGCAGCGGCGGCAGGTCCAGGTGTTCGCGCATGGCGTTGGCGGCGGCGGCCAGATCGGGGATGGAATCTACCAGGGTGCCGTCCAGATCGAAGGCGACGGCTTTGATGTGTTTCAGGTTCATATGCGTTTCAGTGCGGCGGCCTTGGCCGCTGGTTGGTGCTTGCCGCGCGCGTTGGCGCGCGCGGCGGATTGTGAACAGGCTTCAGCCCAGGTTGCGGATGTCCACCACGGTTTGCAGGCCAAAGGCCGGCGACAGCAGGTGGTCGACGATGCGGCGCGCGGCGGCGGCCGGGGTGCTGAGTTCGCCGTCCGCTTTCAGCGCGTCGAAACGCGCTTTTTGCGGAAATTGTTTGGCGTCGCTGCCGCGGATATTGGCCTGCATCTCGGTGTCCACCACGCCGGGATAGAGAGCTACGATTTGCGCGGCCTTGTCCTGGCCGGCCTGCTCAGCGGCCACGCTGCGGCTGAAGTGGTCCAGCCCGGCCTTGGTTGTGCAATACACGCTCCAGCCCGGATAGGGCTTGGCGGCGGCGCCGGAGGAAATGTTGAGGATGCGGCGGCGAGCTTTAAGGCTGGCGCTGGCGCGCAGCAGCGCGTCGGTGGCCAGCATCGGCGCCGCCAGGTTGATCGCCAAGGCGCGTACCACGTCCTCGGCCGGGTAATGGCCGGCTTGGGCAATGGGGGTGACCACGCCGGCGTTGTTGATCAGGTTGAGGCTGGCGCAATCGGCCGGTTTCAGTTGTTCCACCGCGGCGGCGATGGCCGGGGCCACCGCGGCGGCGTCGGAGAGGTCGACGTCTAGGGCGATCAGGCGTTCCGGATAGCGGCGCGCCAGCGGGGCCAGCGCGTCCACGGCGCCGCGCGCCAGGCCGGCGACGCGGTAGCCGTCGGCAAGCAGGGCTTCGGTCAACGCCAAGCCTAGGCCGCGGGAGGCGCCGGTCACGATGAAGGCATGCATATTCTGTGCTCCTGGGAAGGGGGCTGGCGTCAGCGGAGCTGGGCCAGCTCGGCGCGCATTGCGTCGATCACGGTTTTATAGTTGTCCTGGCCGTAGATGGCGGAGCCGGCGACGAAGGTGTCGGCGCCGGCCTCGGCCACCGCGCGGATATTGTCGGCCTTGATGCCGCCGTCCACTTCCAGCCAGACTTCGCCGCCGTGCTTGGCGGTGTATTCATCAATGCGGCGGCGCGCCTCGCGCACCTTGTCCAGCGCGTGCGGGATGAATTTCTGCCCGCCGAAGCCCGGGTTCACCGACATGATCAACACCATGTCTATCTTATCCATCACGTGATCCAAATAGGACAGCGAGGTGGCCGGGTTGAATACCAGGCCGGCTTTGCAGCCCGCGTCCTTGATCAGGCCCAGCGTGCGGTCCACGTGCTCGGAGGCTTCCGGGTGGAAGGTGATGATGTCCGCGCCGGCTTTGGCGAAGGCGGCGGCCAGGCTGTCCACCGGCTTCACCATCAGATGGACGTCGATGGGCGCGGCGCTGTGCGGGCGGATGGCTTCGCACACCATAGGCCCTATGGTCAGGTTGGGCACGTAGTGGTTATCCATCACATCGAAATGGATGATGTCTGCGCCGGCGGCGATGACATCGCGAACCTCTTGACCAAGACAGGAAAAATCGGCGGAAAGAATGCTGGGAGCGATACGGAAAGTGCGCATAGGGCGTTGCTTTGGGCAAGGATGAACACGGGATGGCCACATTCTACCGCGCCAAAAGCGTCCCGGCGGGATAAAATGAAGCACAAACAACAAAAGGAGCGCTGAACATGGCGGAAAAAACCTACCGTGTCGAAGTGGAAGCCGAACCGCATTACATCGAAGAACAGTCCAATATGGCCAACGACATCTATGTGTTCGGCTATCGCATCCGCATCACCAACACCGGCAGCGAACCGGCGCAACTGGTCAGCCGCCACTGGATCATCGCCGACGCCAACGAGCAGGTGCAGGAAGTGCGGGGCATGGGCGTGGTGGGAGAGCAGCCGCGCATCGAGCCGGGGCAGTCTTTCGACTATTCCAGCGCCACCCATCTGAAAACGCCCTACGGCTCAATGAAGGGCAGCTATCAGTTCCTGGCCGACGACGGCAAGCGTTTCGAGGCCGAAATCCCCGAGATGAATCTGGTGGCGCCGCGCGTGCTGCATTGATGGCCCGTTCAATGTCCGCTGCGCGTTGGCGACGCGGCGTTGAATCCGGCGCCGGCATGCTCATGCGTTGCTTGACCATGCCGTTTCCGTCAGCCTCAACGCTTTGCCTCGCTCCATCTCGCTAGACTTTGAACAGGCGCCGGGACTTCACAAAGCCGGCGGGGTTATTTTTCCCTTGGCCAGGTCCACCACACGATGAAGGTGGCCAATCCGCCGGCAATCGCCGCTTCCAGCAATAATATCCACATGTCCGCGCCCCCTGGCGAGCGTTGATGATGTTTGCAAAACTGCTCAACTCTCACTTTGGAACAGCTTGACCCAACAGGCAATCCCGAATATGCGTTTTACCCATTCCGGCCCGGCGCCTAGCCGCCGAAACGATGTCGCCACCCTCAAAACGCTTTTGCCCTATTTGTGGGTGTTCAAGTGGCGGGTGCTGCTGGCGCTATCCTGTATGGTGCTGGCCAAGGTGGCCGCGGTCAGCGTGCCCTTGTACCTGAAGGACATCGTTGATCAACTCTCTGTGCCGGCCACCCTCTTGGCGTTGCCGGTGTTGGCTCTGACCGGCTATGGTTGCGCCCGCTTGTTGTCCAGCGTGCTGGGGGAACTGCGCGACGCGGTGTTCGCGAGGGTGATACAGGGCGCGGTGCGCAGCGTGGCCGGCGGTGTGTTTCAGCATCTGCTGCGGCTGTCGTTGAGGTTTCATCTGGAGCGCCAGACCGGCGGCATGAGCCGCGACATCGAGCGCGGCACCAAGGGCATAGGCTTTCTGCTCAATTTCACCGTGTTCAATATTCTGCCCACGCTGCTGGAAATCGGCATGGTTACCGCCATTCTGCTGCATCGCTACGCTTGGCCGTTCGCGTTGGTGACCTTAGGCACCATTGCCGTCTACATCGCGTTCACTCTGGTGGTGACAGAGTGGCGCACCGTTTACCGTCGCAGCATGAACGATCTGGATTCCAAGGCCAACGCCAAGGCGATAGACGCGTTGCTGAATTACGAGACGGTCAAATATTTCAACAACGAGGGCTATGAGGCGGAGCGCTACGATAAGAACCTGGCGGCCTGGGAGGCTTCCGCGATCAAGAATCAGGTGTCTCTGTCCATGCTCAACGCCGGCCAGGGCCTGATCATCGCCAGCGGCGTCACTTTGATCATGGTGTTGTCCGCGCGCGAGGTCGTGGCTGGGCGGATGACGGTGGGGGACGTGGTATTGGTGGCCACGTTCATTACCCAGTTGTACGCGCCCTTGAACTTCCTGGGTTTTGTCTATCGCGAGATTAAGCATTCGCTGGCCGACATCGAGCGCATGTTCTCGCTGTTGAACGCCAATGAGGAAGTGGCGGACGCGCCGGGGGCTGCGGTCTTGGCCGCGCGGGCGGCCGGAGTGCGCTTCGAGCAGGTGGGGTTCGCTTATGAGAGCAAGCGCCGGATTCTAAGCGAAGTCAGCTTCGATATTCCGGCCGGCAAGACGCTGGCGGTGGTCGGCGCCAGCGGCGCCGGCAAATCCACGCTGTCGCGCTTGCTGTTCCGCTATTACGACGTTGGGCAGGGGCGGATTATGGTCAATGGCCGCGACATCCGAGAGCTGACTCAGGATAGCCTGCGCGCCCATATTGGCATCGTGCCGCAGGATACCGTGCTGTTCAACGACACGGTGTATTACAACATCGCTTACGGCCGGCCGGGAGCTAGTCGCGAGGAGGTGATCGAGGCGGCTAAGTCCGCGCACATTCACGACTTTGTCAGCGGCCTGCCGGATGGTTACGACACGATGGTGGGCGAGAGAGGGCTGAAGCTGTCAGGTGGGGAAAAGCAAAGGGTGGCGATTGCGCGCACTATTCTGAAGAACCCGCCCATCCTTATCTTCGACGAGGCCACCAGCGCGTTGGATTCGCGCACCGAGAAGGCGATCCAGCGCGAACTGGTGGAGATCTCAGCCAACCGCACCACGCTGATCATCGCCCACCGGCTGTCCACCATCGTCGACGCCGACCAGATCCTGGTGATGGAGGCCGGGCGCGTGTTGGAGCAGGGCGCGCACCGCGAACTGCTGGAGCGTGGCGGCCGCTACGCCGAGATGTGGCGCTTGCAGCAGACGGAGCAGCTGGCGGCCGGCGACGCCTGAAAGGCGTCGCTTTAAGCTTGGCGGCGGCCGGCGGCTTTCAATTCGCTCATCGCCGCCAGCACCTCGTCGGCCAGCGCCAGCATGCGTTGGCAGTCGGCCGCTTGCGGCAGGGAGGAGAAGTCCAGCGTGGGGGCCAGCGCCTGCAAGGCGCGGCGGGCGCTGGCGGCCACGTCGGCGGCCAGATTGAAGTCGCCGGGAGACAGCACCCGGCCGTTGCGGACTTTCTTGTAGTATACGGCCGCCATCTGCGCGTATTGCGTCGCGGTTTGCTGCGCGGCCAGGCTGGGGCCCAGCGCTTCCAGCAGCGCCATGATTTCGCGGCAGGCCTGCTCCGCGGCGTTCCAGCGCTTGTCCTGCTGCTGGCGTTGCTGCGCCTGGGGCTTGGTCGCGGCTTTCTTGCTGGCCATCTTGGGCTCCTGGGGAAATAGACAGAGCGCCGCATTCTAGCCATCCCGGCCGCGGCGCGCCACCGTCGCGCTATTCGTGCAGGTGGAAGCCGAGCAGGGCGTCGTCTTCGCTGGGCAGCGATAGTTCGACGAAATCGTTTAGGCAGAACAGGGTCAGTTTACCACCGTAGACCGCGCCGGTGTCCAGGTTCAGTACATTGTCGAAGCGGGTGGCGCTGGTTTGTGGGGTATGGCCCACCAGCAGCAGGTCAACACCGCGCACGACACCGCCACGGCTGTTGCGCGCGCGTTCCCGAGACCATAGCGTGACGTTGCGGCTGGACTCCGGCAGGGTGCCGTTCGCGAGGCCGGAGGCCAGTGCCTCCCAGTCGTTGTCCGGGCAGTCGGCGTGCAGCACGCCGATCTTGCCGCCGTCCGCGTCGGCGACTTCAATGGCGTATGGCAGGCGCTGAAAAGCAGTCAGGCAGGCTTGCCGCTGAGGGGCCGGCAGCGTCAGCAACCAGGAGCCTCCATTGTTCACATGACGGACTTCGGCTTGCTTGTCCCCCAGCAGCGAGTCAATCGCCAGTTGCTCGTGATTGCCGCGCACTGCATAGAACCAGGGTTGCGCCAGCCACTCCAGCACCGCTGCGCTGTCGGCGCCGCGATCTATCATGTCGCCAACCGACAGCAGGCGATCGCATTCGGGATTGAAGGCGGCCATTTTCAGCAAGCGCGACAATTGGCGGAAGCATCCGTGAATGTCGCCAACCGCCCAGTCTCGGCCTTGGGTATTGCTTTGCAGCTTCAGAATCATGCTTGAACTCGGGGGTGGGGTGCGTTTATTTTGCGCCATGCCCATGGTTTTGTCATTGAGTTGATAGTTTCAAAGCTAGAATTGTTTTGATTTGACTATCAATGGCTTACCGAGTTCGGCGCCGTCTGGGCTAGCCGGTTAGCCATTCCTGGCAAAATTGCCGGCGGAAGTCGCGCAACCATTGCAGCCGCAGTTCTGCCATTTTTCTGCCGGCTTCTGTTTGCATCATGGCCGGCAATTTGGCGAGTTTGACCTCGATGTGATCCAGCGCCCAGCGGCGGTCGTCCAGTTCGCGGGCCTCGCCAAGCGGGTCCAGCGGGTGGGCCAGCGCGGAGTCCATGCGCCCGGCGGTATAGAACAGCCGCGCCAAGCCGACGGCGCCCAGCGCGTCCATGCGGTCGGCGTCCTGCACGATGCGGGCCTCCAGGCTTTGCGGCGGTATGGCGGCGCTGAAACTGTGCGCCTCGATGGCGTGGGCGACACCGTCCAGCCGGTCCGCCGGAAAATCGCTGGCGGCCAGCAGCGCGCGGGCGCGCGCGGCGGCCTGGCGCGAGGCCAGGTGGCGCTCTGGGTGGTTCTTCGGCAAGTTGACCAGATCGTGCAGATAGCAGGCGGCCAGCACGGTCAGCGCGTCAGCGGCGGGGTGGGCGTCCAGCAACTGTCGGGCGCAGGCCCAGACACGGTGAAAATGGTTCAGGTCGTGGGCGCCGTCGTCGTCGCCCGGCTGTTGTTGCAGCAGGTCGATCAGGCGGGCGCGCCAGACGTCGATAGTCGCATTGGGGAGGATGGCGTTCATGGCGGCGGCAAGGATTGGGGCAGGGGATTACAGCCCCAATCCGCGTTGTCGTCAAGCTGGCCATTTAGAGCGGCTAACAAAAATCAGTTTTACGGCTGAGGCAAGGCGCGCCGACGCAGGCAGTACTTGAGTACGGCAAGTCGGCGCAACGCAGCATCAGGGGTTTGTTAGCCGCTCTTGGCAGGTGCTTAGCCTGCGTTCATCTCGCAGTAGCGCGCGGCGATAGCGGAGGCCAGGCGGGCGTTGTTCAGCACCAACTGGATGTTGGCGGCCAGGCTGTTGCCGCCGGTCAGCTCGCAGACGCGGGCCAGCAGGAAGGGGGTGGACTCCTTGCCGGCTACCCCTTGCTCCTCGGCTTCGCGCAAGGCCTGCTCGATGGCGGCGTCTATCTTGTCGCGCGGCATCGCGTACTGCTCCGGAATCGGGTTGGCCACCACCATGCCGCCGCGCAGCTCCAGGCTCCACTTGGCCTGCATTGCGGCGGCGATGTCGGCGGCTTCATCCAGACGGTGATCCAGTTTGAAGGCGCTGTCGCGGGTGAAGAAGGCTGGGAGGTGGTCGCAGCGGTGGCCGATGACCGGCACGCCGTGGGTTTCCAGGTATTCCAGCGTCAGGCCCAGGTCCAGGATGGACTTGGCGCCGGCGCAGACCACGGCTACCGGGGTTTGCGCCAGTTCCTGAAGGTCGGCGGAAACGTCGAAGCTGCGTTCGGCGCCGCGGTGCACGCCGCCGATGCCGCCGGTTGCGAACACGCGGATGCCGGCCATCGCGGCGATGATCATGGTGGAGGCTACCGTGGTGGCGCCGCTGCGCTTGCCGGCGACGATGAAGGGCAGGTCGCGGCGGCTGACCTTGGCGATGTCGCGGCCGCCCTTGCCCAGGTATTCGATCTCCTGCGCGCTCAGGCCCGCTTTCAAGCGGCCGTCGATGATGGCGATAGTGGCCGGCACCGCGCCGTGGGCGCGGATTTCCGCTTCCACTTGCAGCGCGGTTTCCACGTTCTGCGGATAGGGCATGCCGTGGGAAATGATGGTGGATTCCAGGGCCACTACCGGGCGGTTGGCGGCCAGTGCCGCGGCTACTTCGGGGTGGATATCGAGATGGGCGTTGTGCATTGCGTGCTCCTTGTTGATGACGAGATCAGGCGTTCAGATAGGCATCCACTGCCGCGCGCGACAGAGAAGGGTTGTTGGTGGCGGCGCAGGACAGTGTCAGCGCGGCGCAGCCGCGGGCAAAGCGCACGCTGTCCGCCAGCGACAATTCATTGAGCCAGCCCCAGACCAGGCCGGCCATCAGCGCGTCGCCGGAGCCGGTGGTGTTGACGATGGCGCAGTCCGGCGCGTCCAGCCAGCCGTCGCCGGCTTCGCCGCTGTAATAGATGCCGGCGCCGGCCATGCTCAGCACCACGCGGCGTACGCCTTGGCCATGGAACCAGCGCGCCGCATCCGGCGCGTGTTCCGCCCGCTCCAGCGGCAGGCCGGACAGGGCGGCGGCTTCCAGGCGATTGGGTTTGAGCGTATGTATGCGGGACAGCCAGGGTCGAATGCGTTCCGCCTTGAAGGCGGATACCGGGTCGACAAATAGCGGCTTCTCGCCGCTTTCGGCTATCAGCCAGGCGAGCGCGTCTGCGCTCAGATTGGTGTCCGCCACCACCGCGCCCGCATGGCGCACCAGATCGCGCTGCGCTTGCAGGCGTTCCGGTGTCAGCCGGTTGAGGATGTCCATATCGTTGATGGCCAGCGCCATGTCGCCGTCGGCCTGCTGGATGGACAGATAGGTGGAAGTGGCCGCGTCCGGCAGCGTCAGACAGCCGCGGACGTCGACGCCGGCGCGCTGGGTGGCTTCTAACAGCGAGCGGCCGTGGATATCGTCGCCCACCACCGAAACTAGCCGGCAGTCGGCGCCCAAGCGCGCCAGATTTTCCGCTACGTTGCGAGCCACGCCTCCGGGCGAACAGCGTACCTGGCCGGGATTGGAGTCGCCGTGGCGCAGCGCGGCGGCGGTGCTGCCGACAATGTCCATATTGGCGCCGCCGACGGCGGCGACATAGCGCTGCTCGGCCAGGATGTAACCCTTGCCGCGGATGTGACCCTTCTGCGCCAGGTTCATGATATGCCCAGCCACTGCCGAGCGGCTGATGCCCAGCTGATCCGCCAGCTCCTGCTGTGGAATCAGCGGATCGCGGCGCAGCAGGGCGAGGATTTGTTGTTCCCGCTCTGTCATCAAACATTTGTCCGTTTTGCAAACATTTGTTCGATGTTACTGCTTTGGCATGTCGCGGGTCAAGGGCGGCGCATTTCTCATGGAGATAGTCGCGGGCAGATGAGACAGTGATCACGCCGGACGCGCTGAGGCAGCATGGCTACCGGCTGTTCTTCATTCACTTGCATGAGCGGCGAGTCATCGCGGAACGCCAGTGAAACGCTTGGATGGATGAGCGGGAAATCGATCAGGTATAGGCTGTGCAAGCGCATGGATGGGGGAGAATGAGGGTAGCGATGGTTGTGCGCGGAAATGGCGAGGCGTGCTCGGCGCTGTAGTGTATTGGATACAAAAGACTAAATTCTGCGATGACAGCCTGAGGCAATGCGTCTAGACTATAGCCATGCGCATTGTGCGTGTTTCAAAGGGAGGCAAAGTATGGATGGATTGAGTCAGATCAGCGGGCAAGGCGTATCCAACAGCCTCCAGATCTACGCATTGAAAAAAGCCATGTCGGCGTCGGCGCAGTCGGCTTTGAGCCTGGTGCAGGGCGCGTCCGATAATATGGCGCAGGCCCAGGCCAGCAATCCCGCCCATCTGGGGCAGAACATCGATACCCGCGCCTGATCCGGCGCGGGAACTGAAAAAGCGGCCTTGGCCGCTTTTTTTATTACGGATTGTGGGCGTTCAAGCGCTGAGCGCCTGATCCCAATCCTCGGGGAATTGGCGTTCCAGCCAGTTTGCCAGCCATTCGGCCACGCTCTCCCAGCGGGTGTCCAGCATCATCATGTGACCAAGATGGGGCAGGATGTCCGCCGCCACGTCCAGGCGGCGCGCGGTGGCCACCACGTCCTCAGGCCCCACCAGCCGGTCTTCCGCCGCGCCCAGCACCAGCGCCGGCAGCCTCGTCAGCGGCCGGTTGGTCAGCGGGTTGACCAGGGTCATGTCCATTAATGCGCGCTGACTTTCCTGTTGGCAACGGCTGATCAGCAGCTCCACGGCCGATTCGGGCGCGTCCGGCGATAGCAGCATGTCTTTCAGTTCGATGAACTCCGGGTCGTACAGGCCGTGCTGGTACATATTGAGCTTGAGAAACAGGGCGGGCGCCTGCGTCAGCAGCCTCAGGCTGGAAGAGGCCAGGCCAGTGGGCGGCACCGAGGCCAGCAAGGCCGCGCCCGGAAGCTTGTGGCGGCTCAGATATTGCTGCACCACATAGCCGCCCATGGAGTGGCCCACCATCACCGGCGCGGCCGGCAATTGTTTGAGCGCGAAGTCCAGATTGCGCACATAGTCGTCGATGCCGATGGCGGCCAGGTAGTCCCGGCCCTCGCTGCCGCCGTGGCCTTCCAGGCTTAGCGCCCAGCAATCGTAACCTTGCCGGGCGAACCAGGGCATGAAGTTTTCCCGCCAGCACCAGGCGCCGCAGAAGGCGCCGTGAATGAACAACAACGGCGGCGCATGGCGCGCCGCCGTTGTGGCCGGGGCTTGATGGAGCAGCTCCAGGCGGGGGTGCATCACAGTACTTCTGCTGCGTGGTCGGCCAGCCGCGAGCGCTCGCCGCGTTGCAGTGTGATATGGCCGGAATGGCCCCAGCCCTTGAAGCGGTCCACCACATAAGTCAGGCCGGAGCTGCCCTCGGTCAGGTAGGGGGTGTCGATCTGAGAGATATTGCCCAGGCAGACCACCTTGGTACCGGGGCCGGCGCGGGTGATCAGCGTCTTCATTTGCTTGGGCGTCAGGTTCTGAGCCTCGTCTATGATCAGGTATTTGTTGAGGAAGGTGCGGCCGCGCATGAAGTTCAGCGATTTGACCTTGATGCGGGAGCGAATCAGATCGCGCGTCGCGGCGCGGCCCCAGTCGCCGCCGTCGTCATCGCTCTTGTTGAGCACGTCCAGATTGTCCTCCAGCGCGCCCATCCACGGCGCCATTTTTTCCTCTTCGGTGCCTGGCAGGAAGCCGATGTCCTCGCCCACCGGCACGGTGACCCGGGTCATGATGATTTCGGAGTACAGCTTCTGTTCCAGCGTCATCGCCAGGCCGGCGGCCAGCGTCAGCAGCGTCTTGCCGGTGCCGGCCTGACCCAGCAGTGTGATGAAGTCCACCTCGGGATCCATCAGCAGGTTGAGGGCGAAGTTCTGCTCGCGATTGCGCGCGGTGATGCCCCAGACATTGTTTTTGTGGTGGCTGTAGTCCTTCAGCGTCTGCAGCACCGCGGTCTTGCCTTCCACCTGGGTCACTCGCGCCTGCAGCGGCTGGGCGCCTTCCTGCCACAGCATCTGGTTGACGTAGAGATTCTGGCCGTCCGGGCCTTTGACCTGGTAGTAGCTGCGGCCCTGTTCCTGCCAGGATTTCATGTCCTTGCCGTTGCGCTCCCAGAAGCTCTCGTCGATTTCCCGGGTGCCGGTGTACAGCAGGTCGGTGTCTTCCAGCACCTTGTCGTTGAAATAGTCTTCCGCGTCCAAGCCTAGCGCGCGGGCCTTGATGCGCATATTGATGTCTTTGGATACCAGGATTACCGAGCGGCCCTGCTGCAGTTCCTTCAGCGCCATCACGATGCCGAGGATCTGATTGTCGGCCTTGCCCACCGGCAGCGACGGCGGTAGCACGCTGTGTATCGCCTGAGTCTGCAGGATCAGCTTGCCGGTGGCGGCGTCGCGGCTGGCGTTCTTCAGCGGAATGCCGGATTCGATTTTGGCTTCGGCGCCGCTGACGATCTCATCGAGGAAACGGCTGGCCTGGCGCGCGTTGCGCGCCACTTCGGACATGCCCTTCTTGTGGGTGTCCAATTCTTCCAGCGTGATGATGGGGATGAACACATCGTGTTCTTCGAAACGATACAAGCAGGTGGGGTCGTGCAGCAGCACGTTGGTGTCGAGAACAAACAGCTTGCTGGCGCTGATTTTTTTGCGGCTGGCCATAATGATCCCCTGGTTTTATCGCGGGGCGGCCCGGAAGCCGGCCGCCCGACGCGGTTTTTAGAGTGTCTTGACGAAGTCCAGCACCGCCGCGGCGTGGCCGGGTACCTTGACGCCGCGCCATTCGCGCGCGATGTCGCCGTTCCCGTCAATCACGAAGGTGCTGCGTTCAATGCCTCTGACTTGTTTGCCATACATATTCTTCATCTTGATGACGCCAAACAAATTGCAGACGGTCTCCTCTGTGTCGGACAGCAGTTCAAACGGCAGCTCCAGCTTGGCCTTGAAATTTTCATGGGATTTCAGACTGTCGCGGGAAATGCCGACGATGGCGGCCCCGGCGGCGGCGAATTCGGCATGGAGGTCGCGGAAGTCCATGCTTTCATTGGTGCAACCGGGGGTGTTGTCTTTGGGGTAGAAGTAGATCACCAGCGGCTTGGGGCTGGAGGACAACTGAAACGTGACGCCGGCGGTGCCGGGCAGGGTGAAGTCGGGGCAAGCAGTGCCGGACATGCAGTAACTCCTGTGGTGGAACTGGGTGGTGCGTCCGCCTTGTTTTGAGATTAGCGGATTCCCGCCCGGTTAGACAATGGGAATGGGTAACGAAATTTTCACGGCGCGTGTTCGCGCCGCAGCAGCACCAGAAGCGCGCCGGCGCCGCCCATGGTTTCGCCGGCCTCGCAGAAGGCCAGCACATCGGGGTGGTGCTTGAGCCAGGCGCGCACCATGCGTTTGAGCACTGGCTGGCCGTTGGAGCCGAAGCCCTTGCCGTGTATCACCCGCACACAGGGACCATGTCGGCGCGCCTGGTGCAGGAACAATGCCAGCGCGTCCTGTGCCTGATAGCGGTCGCAGCCGTGCAAGTCGAGCTGACGCGTCACCGGCCAGAAACCGGCGCGCAGCTTCTTCAGCGTGGCCGAAGGCATGCCGGGTCGGGCGAAATGGGCGTCGACCTCGGCGGGTTCGAACCAGCCCACCATGTGCTGCAACAAGGCCTGCTGCACCGCTTCCGACGCTTGGCCGTGCTGATGGCAGCGGCGCGGATGCGGGCTGGGCTTGGGGCGGGGGCTGGCGTGACGGCCGTCCGGCTTCATGGGCTTGACGTCGCGAAACAGCTGGCGGAAATCCGGCTCCGGCTCGGCCTGCGGCGCGGCGGAAACGGAAACGCCAGCAGGCGCGCGGGAGTCGCGCACCTGCTGGCGCAGGCCTTGCAAGGCTTTCTTGAAGGCTTTCAAGCGTTTACTTCAGGCTGTCCAGATAGCGTTCCGCGTCCAGGGCGGCCTGGCAGCCGGAGGCCGCGCTGGTCACCGCCTGGCGGTAAATATGGTCCTGCACGTCGCCGGCGGCGAATACGCCCGCCACGCTGGTGGCGGTGGCGTTGCCTTCGCGGCCGCTCTTGGTGATCAGGTAGCCGGTGGCGTCCATTTCCAGCTGGCCTTTGAAGATTTCGGTGTTGGGTTGGTGGCCGATGGCGACAAACAAGCCCATCACCTTGATTTCTTCAGTGGCGCCGTCCTGCATCGATTTCAGGCGCAGGCCGGTGACGCCGGAGTCGTCGCCCAGCACTTCGTCCAGAGTGGCGTTCAGCTTCAGGCTGATCTTGCCTTCCTTGACGCGGTCCATCAGTTTGTCGATCAGGATTTTCTCTGCGCGGAAGGTGTCGCGGCGGTGGATCAGGGTGACGTGTTTGGCGATATTGGCCAGGTACAGCGCCTCTTCCACGGCGGTGTTGCCGCCGCCGATCACCGCCACGTCCTGGTTGCGGTAGAAGAAACCGTCGCAGGTGGCGCAGGCGGACACGCCCTTGCCCTTGAAGGCTTCTTCGGACGCCAGGCCCAGGTATTTGGCCGAAGCGCCGGTGGAGATGATCAGCGCGTCGCAAGTGTATTCGCCGGCATCGCCCACCAAACGGATCGGTTTTTCGTGCAGATGCGTGGTGTGGATGTGGTCGAACAGGATTTCGGTGCCAAAGCGCTCGGCGTGTTGCTGAAAGCGCTGCATCAGTTCCGGGCCCACCACGCCGGCGGCGTCCGCGGGCCAGTTGTCCACATCGGTGGTGGTCATCAGCTGGCCGCCTTGCGCCAGGCCGGTGATCAGCACCGGCTTCAGGTTGGCGCGCGCCGCGTAAACAGCGGCGGTGTAGCCGGCGGGGCCGGAGCCAAGAATCAGCAGGGGGCTGTGGCGAGTCGTGGTCATGATGTTTTCCTGTGTGAGAAGCGGTAAGAGAGCCGATGGCGACGGTCCGGGGCGGAGTGCTTGGGGCCGAGAACGCGCCGTTCAGTTCTGAAGTATGGAGCCAAGCCGGCGGAATCCAAGCTCCTGACGCCCGCCGGCGTCGGCCGCGCCTGCGCGGCGGCGACCGTTTCGGCTGACAATATACAAGAGCGGCGAGGCAAGGTTAAGGGCCGGCGTGATTGGAATATTCAACATTGCTGATTGAAATCCTTTATCGCCCGTCCAGGCCGTCCTATTGGCCGGGCTTGGTCCAGGTCAAAATCATTTGTGCATTCACGCGTTGATTCAAAAGCTTGCCGTTTCTCGGGCCGTCCTCATGCTGGAATTCGTGGCGGGGCTGGGCCCGCCTGGCCCGCCGCGGCCGCGTGGCGGCTACTTGCCAGCGCCGGCCGCGTGCTATACTGTCCGCTTTCGCGTTGGGTGCGTGGTGTAACTCCACGCAGCGCCAGTCTAAGGTGAGGCAATGTCCTTCGAGTCTGCCGATCCGTGGCGTCGTACCGTCCCAGATGACTAAACCTGTCACACACTTAAGGATTTAACATGCAAGTACAGCTGGAAACATTGAGCAATCTTGAGCGCCGCATGAATATCGCCCTGCCGATGGCGGCTATCGACACGCAAGTGGCCGAGCGCCTGAAGCGCGTGGCCCGCAACGCCAAGATTCAAGGTTTCCGCCCGGGCAAGGCTCCGCTGAAGATCGTGGAAATGAACTACGGCGCCCAGGTGCGTGAAGAAGTGATGGGTGAACAGGTTCAACAGGGTTTCTACTCCGCCGTGAGCGAGCAGAAACTGCGTGTCGCAGGTTACCCGCGCTTCGAGCCGGTAGCCGCCGGCGACGACAAGGAAAACTTCAAGTTCGCCGCCACTTTCGAGGTTTACCCGGAGGTGAAGCTGGGTGAACTGGCCGGCAAGGAAGTGGAAAAGCCGCTGACTCCGGTGACTGACGCCGAAATCGAGAAAACCATCGATATCCTGCGTAAACAGCGCACTCGCTACAACCGCGTTGAGCGCGAAGCCGCCACCGGCGACCGCGTGATCATCGACTTCAAGGGCGCCATCGACGGCGTGGCCTTCGAAGGCGGTTCCTCCGAGAACTTCCCGTTCGTGCTGGGTCAGGGCCAGATGCTGGCCGAGTTTGAAGCGGGCGTTGCCGGCATGAAGGAAGGCGACATCAAGAGCGTGGAAGTGAGCTTCCCCGAGGACTACCACGGCAAGGACGTGGCCGGCAAAACCGCCGTGTTCGAAATCCTGCTGAAGAATGTGGCTGAAGCCGTGCTGCCGGAAGTGAACGAAGAGTTCGCCAAGCAGCTGGGCATCGCCGACGGCGACGTTGAGAAAATGCGCGCTGAAATCCGCAAGAACGTGGAGCGCGAAGTGAAGCGCCGCCTGCAGGCCCGCACCAAGGAAAACGTGATGCAGGTGCTGTTGGACTCCACCGAGATCGAACTGCCGAAAGCCCTGGTCAGCCTGGAAATCGGCCGTCTGGTCGAGCAAGCCCGTCGCGATATGCAGCAACGCGGCATGAACGTCAAGGACATGCCGTTCCCGCCGGAGCTGTTCGCTCAACAAGCCGAGCGCCGCGTGGCTCTGGGCCTGATCCTGTCCGAAGTCGTGGAATCCAACAAGCTGGAAGCCAAGCCGGAGCAGGTCAAGGCCATGATCACCGAGTTTGCCGACAGCTACGAAGATCCGGCTGAAGTGCTGACCTGGTACTACGCCAGCCCGGACCGCCTGGAAGGCCCGACTTCCATGGTGCTGGAAGACAATGTGGTTGAATTTGTGCTGTCCAAGGCCAATGTTGTAGAGAAAGAACTGTCCTTCGACGCCCTGATGGGCAACAACGCCTGATAACAGCTGGAGTGGCCGATGAAATCGATGATGGAACCTCAAGGTCTGGGCCTGGTGCCCATGGTGGTGGAACAAAGCGGCCGCGGCGAGCGCGCGTATGATATCTACTCGCGTCTGCTGAAGGAGCGCATCGTTTTCCTGGTGGGCCCTGTCACGGATGAGTCGGCCAACCTGGTTGTGGCGCAGATGTTGTTCCTTGAATCGGAAAATCCGGACAAGGATATTCACTTCTACATCAACTCGCCGGGTGGGTCGATTACCGCGGGCATGTCCATTTACGACACGATGAACTTCATCAAGCCGGATGTTTCCACCTTGTGCATCGGCCAGGCCGCCAGCATGGGCGCCTTCCTGCTCGCCGCCGGCGCGCCGGGCAAGCGCTTCGCGCTGGCCAACAGCCGGGTGATGATTCACCAGCCGCTGCTGTACGGCGGCGGTCTGTCCGGCCAGGTCACCGATATCGAGATCCACGCTCGCGAACTGGTCAAGGTCAAGGCCAAGATGAACGAGCTGTTGGCCAAGCACAGCGGTCAACCGCTGGAGCGGGTGATGGCCGACACCGAGCGCGACAACTTCATGTCCGCCGACGAGGCGCAGGCCTACGGCTTGATCGACAAAGTGCTGACGTCCCACAAGGACGTGAAAGCTTAAGGAGTGATGGAATCCGCCAATGGCTGACAAGAACAGCAATGAAAAGCTTCTCTACTGCTCTTTCTGCGGCAAGAGCCAGCATGAAGTCCAGCGCCTGATCGCCGGGCCGCAGGTATTCATCTGCAACGAATGCGTCGAGTTGTGCAACGACATCATTCGCGAGGAGCTGGAGAAGGGCGTCGGCGATGCCGCGTCCGCCCCCGAAGACAGTCCGCTGCCCACACCTCAGGAAATCCGCGCGGATCTCGACCAGTACATCATTGGTCAGGATTTCGCCAAGAAAACCCTGTCGGTGGCGGTGTACAACCACTACAAGCGCCTGAGCAGCCCGGCAAGCAAGAACGATGTCGAGCTGGCCAAGAGCAATATCTTGCTGATCGGCCCGACCGGCTCCGGCAAAACCTTGCTCGCCCAGTCGCTAGCCCGTCTGCTGGACGTGCCCTTCGTCATCGCCGACGCCACCACGCTCACCGAAGCGGGTTACGTGGGCGAGGATGTCGAGCACATCATCCAGAAGCTGCTGCAAAAATGCGATTACGACGTGGACAAGGCCCAGCGCGGCATTGTCTACATCGACGAGATCGACAAGATCTCGCGCAAGTCGGAAAACCCGTCCATCACCCGCGACGTATCGGGCGAGGGCGTGCAGCAGGCGCTGCTGAAGCTGATCGAGGGCACCGTTGCCTCGATTCCGCCGCAGGGTGGCCGCAAGCATCCGAATCAGGAATTCATTCAGGTGGACACCACCAACATCCTGTTCATTTGCGGCGGCGCTTTCGACGGCCTGGAGAAGATTATTCGCCAGCGCTCGGAGAAGGGCGGCATTGGTTTCGGCGCCGACATCAGCTCCAAGGACGATGGCAAGAGCTTGTCCGTGTTGTTCCAGGAGGTGGAGCCTCAGGATCTGATTCGTTTCGGTCTTATTCCTGAACTGATCGGCCGGCTGCCGGTGGCGGCAACGCTGGAGGAGCTGGACGAGGAAGCACTGGTCACCATCCTGACCCAGCCGAAGAACGCGCTGATCAAGCAGTATCAGAAGCTGTTCTCGATGGAGTCGGTGGAGCTGGAGGTTCGTCCGTCCGCCTTGCGCGTGATCGCCAAGCAGGCGCTGATCCGCAAGACCGGCGCGCGCGGCTTGCGCTCCATTTTGGAACGGGCGCTGCTCGACACCATGTACGAGCTGCCGTCCATGGCCGATGTGGAAAAAGTGGTGGTGGATGAAAAGGTTATCGACAAGGGCGACAAGCCGTTGTTCATCTATCGCGATAAGGACGACAAGGCGCAATCGGCCTGATTGTTCGCCGCGAATCCGGAGACCGCCCAAACCGGGCGGTTTTTTATTTGTAGAGCCGGAAATCTGATTTAGTATGGGGGTGTTGA
The DNA here is from genome assembly GCF_009936155.1 of Chromobacterium haemolyticum. Taxonomy (NCBI): domain Bacteria; kingdom Pseudomonadati; phylum Pseudomonadota; class Betaproteobacteria; order Neisseriales; family Chromobacteriaceae; genus Chromobacterium; species Chromobacterium haemolyticum. The sequence goes on from NZ_AP019312.1 coordinate 2,217,951, forward strand.
ATTTTACTGTCCGCCCCCCATCTCCCAAGCATTGTTTCACAAGCAAGGTTAGGTGATATGCCGCAACCCGCAGAACTCAAAGAAGAATCCACGCTGCCATTGCTGCCATTGCGCGATGTGGTGGTCTTCCCCCATATGGTCATCCCGCTGTTCGTCGGCCGCGCCAAGTCCATTCGAGCGCTGGAGCTGGCGATGGACGAGGGCAAGCAAATCCTCTTGGTGGCGCAGCGTTCCGCCTCCAAGGACGAACCGTCCGCCGACGATCTGTACCCAGTCGGCACCATCGCTTCGGTGTTGCAGATGCTCAAGCTGCCGGACGGCACCGTCAAGGTGCTGGTCGAAGGCCGTCAGCGCGCGATGATCGAATCCGTAGGCGAGGAAAACGAGTGCTTTGTCGGCGCCTTCAAGCCGCTGAGCCCGGAAGCCGAGGAATCGACCGAGACCGAGGCAATGCGCCGCGCGCTGCTCGCCCAGTTCGAGCAGTACGTCAAACTGAACAAGAAAATCCCGCCGGAGGTCTTGAACTCGCTGGCCGGCATTGACCGCGCCGGCCGCATGGCCGACACCATCATTGCCCACCTGCCGCTGAAGCTGGAGCAGAAGCAGGAGGTGCTGGAGATGTTCGACGTGCAGCAGCGCCTCGAACACCTGATGTCGCAGCTGGAAGGCGAGATCGACATCCTTCAGGTGGAAAAGCGCATCCGCGGCCGCGTCAAGCGGCAGATGGAAAAGAGCCAGCGCGAGTACTATCTGAACGAGCAGGTCAAGGCGATCCAGAAAGAGCTCGGCGAGATGGACGAGGTCAGCGACCTCGACGAGCTGGAAAACAAGATCAAGGCCGCGGGCATGAGCAAGGAGGGCCGCGAGAAGGCGATGTCCGAGCTCAAGAAGCTACGCATGATGTCGCCTATGTCGGCGGAAGCCACCGTGGTGCGCAACTACATCGACACTCTGCTTGAGCTGCCCTGGAAGAAGAAAACCAAGATCAGCAAGGACGTGGCTAAGGCCGAGGAAGTGCTGGACGAGGATCACTTCGGCCTGGAAAAGGTCAAGGAACGCATCCTGGAGTATCTGGCGGTGCAACAGCGCGTCGACAAGCTCAAGGCGCCCATCCTGTGCCTGGTGGGGCCGCCGGGTGTGGGCAAGACCTCCTTGGGGCAGTCTCTGGCGCGCGCCACCAACCGCAAGTTCGTGCGCATGGCGCTGGGCGGGGTGCGCGACGAGTCCGAGATCCGTGGCCATCGCCGCACCTATATCGGCTCGATGCCGGGCAAGGTGCTACAGAACATGAGCAAGGCGGCGGTGAAGAACCCGCTGTTCCTGCTGGACGAAGTGGACAAGATGGGCGCGGATTTCCGCGGCGATCCGTCGTCGGCGCTGCTGGAGGTGCTAGACCCGGAGCAGAACCATTCCTTCATTGATCACTACGCCGAAGTCGAATTCGACTTGTCCGACGTGATGTTCGTGGCCACCGCCAACTCGTTGAACATTCCGCCGGCGCTGCTGGACCGGATGGAGATCATCCGTCTGGCCGGCTACACCGAGGACGAGAAGGTCAACATCGCCACTAAATACCTGCTGCCCAAGCAAATGAAGGCCAACGGCGTGCAGGAAGGTGAGCTGGCGGTGCAGGAGTCCGCGCTGCGCGACATCGTGCGCTATTACACCCGTGAGGCCGGCGTGCGCAGTCTGGACCGCGAGATAGCCAAGATTTGCCGCAAGGTGGTGACCAGCGCCTCGTTGAAGGCGGGCAAGGCGGCCAAGGTGACGGTTAGCGGCCGCAATCTGGACAAGTATCTGGGTGTGCGCCGTTTCGACTACGGCATCGCCGAGGATGAGAACCGCATCGGTCAGGTCACCGGCCTGGCCTGGACCGAGGTGGGCGGCGAACTGCTGACCATCGAGGCGGTGTCGCTGCCGGGCAAGGGCAACATCATTCGCACCGGCCAGCTGGGCGAGGTGATGCAGGAGTCCATCACCGCGGCGATGAGCGTGGTGCGTAGCCGCGCGCGTTCGCTGGGCATCAAGCCGGACTTCTACGAGAAGAGCGATATGCACATCCACGTGCCGGAAGGCGCGACGCCTAAGGACGGGCCAAGCGCCGGCATCGCGATGACCACGGCCCTGGTGTCCATCCTGACAGGCATTCCGGTGCGCGCCGACGTGGCGATGACCGGCGAGATCACGCTGCGAGGCGAGGTGTTGCCCATTGGCGGCCTGAAGGAGAAGCTGTTGGCCGCTCACCGCGGCGGAATCAAGCATGTGTTGATCCCCAAAGGGAACGAAAAAGATTTGGTTGAAATTCCCGCCAATATCAAGCATAAAATCGAAATCCATGCCGTTAAGTGGATTGACGAGGTCTTGGCCTTGGCGTTGGAGAGACAGCCGGAGCCTTTGTCGGAAGAAGAAAAGCCGGCGGAGGAGTTGCGAGCGACGCAGGAAGCGGCGCAAGGCGTGTCCGTGATGAAGCATTAAGAATCATGGCCTTAGCCAAACGCTGAATAACTTGTGTTCAAGCGGCTTTCCAGTGTGTTTGCGAAATGGCAAAATGCCCGTCAAAGCCGCTTGACACAAGGATTTCGCCCTTGCTATAAAGCAAGCGGTTTTTATCCGAATTACGTAGACCGAGAACGACGAAAGGGGACTTACGTGAACAAGTCTGAACTGATTGACGCTATTGCCGCTGAGGCCGATATCTCCAAAGCCGCCGCCGCCAAGGCGCTGGACGGCATGGTGGCCGCTGTAACCGACGCTCTGAAAAAGGGCGACACCGTGACCCTGGTGGGCTTCGGCACCTTCTATGTTGGCGAACGCGCTGAACGCAGCGGCCGCAACCCGAAGACCGGCGCTACCATCAAGATCCCGGCAGCTCGTTCGCCGAAGTTCCGTGCTGGCAAGGCACTGAAAGACGCGCTATAATTAGCGGCCTTGGCAGCCCCTAGCGGCTGGCAAGGTGTTTCGAGGGGCGTTTAGCTCAGTTGGTAGAGCGTCTGCCTTACAAGCAGAATGTCGGCGGTTCGACTCCGTCAACGCCCACCACAGTCCGGAGCGGTAGTTCAGTTGGTTAGAATACCGGCCTGTCACGCCGGGGGTCGCGGGTTCGAGTCCCGTCCGCTCCGCCAGAACTCACAAAAAGGTGAACGAAATACAGCGTTCACCTTTTTTTTTGACAAGGGTGGCTCAAGCCAATCGCCATGTTCGAGTTTGTCCAGAACAATAAAGTCTTCATTCAGGTTGTATTGGGAGCTGTTGCGTTGACCTTCGTGGGCTTCGGCGTGGGCAGCTATGAAGCAGCTTCCGACGACCCTTATCTCGCCAAGGTGGGTTCCTCCAAGATTTACAAGCGCGATCTGGATCGAGCCTTGGAAGGCCAGCCCACGGATCCGGCCAGTCGTCAGGCCGCGCTGGAAAACCTGATTCGTCAAGAGCTGTTGCTGTCCGACGCACACGACCGCGGCGTCACCGTCAGCCCCGAGCAGTTGCGCAAAGTCATTGCCTCCATTCCCGCCTTCCAGGACAACGGCAAGTTCAGCCCGGAACGTTATCGCGAGTTCCTGCAAAACCGCTACCCGTCGCCTGAGGCATTCGAAACCCAGGTCAAACGCGACCTCGTGCTGCAAAGCCAGCTGACCGGCATCGCCGGAACCGAATTCGTCGCGGGCACGGTGGTCAATCGCCTGGCCGGCCTGTTGGGCGAGGGCCGCGAAGTGCGTTCCTTGCTGTTGAAGCCGGCGGACTTCGCCGCTGAGGTCAAAACCGACGAAGCATCGCTCAAGGCCTTCTACGACGCTAATTTGAAGCGTTTCCGCGTGCCGGAGCGGGTCAAGCTCGATTATGTGCTGCTGTCCCAGGACGCGTTGGTTCAAGGTGTCAAGCCCAGCGACGCCGAGCTGCAGAAGTACTACGAAGAACACAAGGCCGAGTTCAGCAATGAGCAGCGCCGTGCTTCTCACATCTTGCTGACGGTGGCCAAGGACGCCAAGCCGGAGCAGAAGGCCAAGATCAAGGCGGAAGCCGAGGCGTTGTTGAAGGATGTTCGCGCCAATCCGGCTCGTTTCGCGGAGTTGGCCAAGGCGAAGTCGCAAGACCCGGGTTCCGCGGCCAATGGCGGCGATCTGGGCTTCTTCGGCCATGGCATGATGGTGAAGCCTTTCGACGACGCGGTGTTCCGGATGAAGCCGGGCCAGATCAGCGAAGTGATCGAGACCGAGTTCGGTTATCACATCATCAAGCTGGACGAGGTCAAGGCGCAGGACTTCGCCGAAGTGAAGGCGGCTATCGCCGAGAAGCTGCAGCGTCAGCAGGCGGGCAGCCTGTTCCGCAGCCAGGCCGACAAGCTGACCGAGCTGGCTTACCAGCAGGGCGACTCATTGAAGGCTCTGCAGGAGCAACTGAAGCTGCAGCCGCAGCATTCGGATTGGCTGAGCCGCGGCAAGCCGGCGGCGGACCCTCTGCTCAACAGCCCCAAGGTGCTTGAAGCGGCGTTCAGCGAGGACGTGCTGAAGAAGAAACACAATAGCGAGCCAGTGGATATCGGCAACAACCGCCTGTTGGTGGTGCGCGTGGCCGAGCATCAGCCGGAACGTCAGCAGTCGATGGATGAAGTGCGCGATGTAATCAAGGCCGAACTAGTGGCCAAGGAAGGTGCCAAGCTGGCCGAGAGGAAGGGCCAGGCCTTGTTGGCTGAGCTGAAGGGGGGCAAGGGCAATGGCAAGGCCTGGGGCGAATCCAAGACCCTGCTGCGCCGCGATCCGGCCGGGTTGCCGATTGCCGACGCGCGCGCCGTGTTCGCCGCTCAGGCGGGCAAGCTGCCGGCCTTCGCCGGCGCCAAGCGTGATAACGGAGAATACGCGCTTTATCGCATCGACAAGGTGATTCCTGCGCCGGCGGCCAGCGAGGCCGAACGCGGCCAACTGAGCGCCATTTTGGGCGAGATGAACGCCAACGCTCAGTTGTCCAGCTATCTCGACACGCTGCGTCAGAAGTACAGCGTGACAATGGGCAAGCAGGGTTTGTCCGACGCTCAATAAACCTGTGTTGGAGTTGTCTCATCGCCGCCGCCAGCGCCTGCTGGCGGCGGTTTTTCATATGTTTTTGTGCTGAATTGTTTATAGCTATTCTCGCTAAGAGAGACGTTTTTTTGAACTGGATGAGACAATTTCAATGTTTTTGGGGTGGGGCTATTGACTGAAAACGAAAAAAGATGTTCAATCATAAACAAATTTAGTCGCCGATTTGAACACAGCTTGCGGGCGTAAAACAGCTAAAGCGTGGGTAAGCAGACCCAGGAAACAAACCAGCATCTGCTTACAGTAATCTCGATTCAGCATTGATTCCGAAGATTCCCATGCAAGGCCCGCCAAGTTCATTGGCGGGCCTTGTGTTTTTGGAGTGTTTGGAATGATTCATCTGCAAAATGTTCGTAAGCGTTTCCGTCATCCCGAGGGTGGCTGGTTCGACGCGGTCACGGACACCTCTCTTACCATTCGTCCGGGCGAAGTCTTCGGACTGATCGGCTTTTCCGGCGCCGGCAAGTCCACTTTGCTGCGCCTGATCAATTTACTGGAGCGCCCGGACCACGGCGCGGTCATCGTCGATGGCGAAGACCTGACCAGCTTGTCCGCCAAGGCTTTGCGCCGCGCGCGCCAGAATATCGGCATGGTGTTCCAGCAGTTCAATTTGATGGCCAACCGCACCGTGGCCGGCAATGTCGCCTTTCCGCTGGAAGTGGCGGGCTGGGCTAAGACGGATATAGATAAGCGCGTCAACGAATGTCTAGAAGTGGTGGGCTTGCTGGACCGCGCCAACCACTACCCGGCCCAATTGTCCGGCGGTCAGAAGCAGCGCGTCGGCATTGCCCGCGCCCTGGCGCCCAGCCCCAAGGTGATTCTGGCCGATGAGCCTACATCGGCGCTGGACCCGAAAACCACTCAAGCCGTGTTGGAGTGCCTGAAAGACATTAATCAACGCTTTGGCGTCACTATCGTCATCGTCACTCATGAGATGGGCGTGGTGCGGGCGATCTGCCATCGCGCGGCGGCTTTGGACGCCGGTCGGGTGGTGGAAGTGGTGGATGTGTCGGATAACGAAGTGGCGGCGGACTCCGATCTGGCGCGCTCGCTGCTGGAGGCCGCGTAATGGATGCCGCAACCCTGAACGAAGCATTGCAAAACCTGGCGAGCATGGGGCCGGAAATCTGGCAGGCCTTCCAGGAAACGCTGGTGATGCTGGGCATAGGCCTGAGCGCGGCCGTCTTGCTGGGTGGCCCGCTGGGCATCGTGCTCTACCTGACCCAGCCGGGCCAGCAGTTCGCCAACCGCGCGTTGAACGGCGTGTTGGGCTGGGTGGTGAACTTGGTGCGTTCCTTCCCCTTCATTATTCTGATGGTGTCGTTGGTGCCGCTGACGCGGGCGCTGGTGGGCAGCACCATCGGTCCGGTGGCGGCTTCGGTGCCTCTGGCCTTCGCCGCGATTCCGTATTTTGGTCGTCTGGTCGAGCAGACGCTGCGCGAGATTCCTCGCGGAGTGGTGGAGGCGGCCGAAGCGATGGGCGCCAGCCCGCTGCAGATCATTTGCAAGGTGCTGCTCAACGAGGCGCGCTCCGGCCTGATTTCCAGTCTGACCATCCTCACCATCAGCTTCCTGAGCTATACCGCGGTGGCGGGGGTGGTGGGCGGCGGCGGCATCGGCGACTTGGCCATCCGCTATGGCTACTACCGTTATCAGACCGATGTGATGGTGGCCATGGTGCTGATGCTGGTGGTGCTGGTACAGATCATCCAACTGCTGGGCAACCGGCTGGCGGCCAAGCTGGACAAACGTTGACATTCGCCGGCGCTTGGCGCCGGCATGGTGGACCTTTTACCTATCAATGGACAAAGCAGGAGAAAAAAATGCGTAGATTCGTGATCAAGGCAGTGGCGGCTTCGGTATTGGGATTGGCGGCGGCGGGCGCGGCGCTGGCGGCGGACCCGGCCAAGAAGGACATCGTGATTGGCACCACCGTCGGCGATTTCGGCGACATGGTCAAGCAGTCGATCAAACCGATTCTGGAAAAGCAGGGCTACAAGGTCAAGCTGGTGGAGTTCACCGACTATGTCCGCCCGAACCTGGCTTTGCAGGAAGGCGCGCTGGATGTGAATGTGTTCCAGCACAAGCCCTATCTGGACAATTTCGTCAAAGAGCACAAATTGAGCCTGAAAGAGGCTTTCCAAGTGCCGACCGCGCCGCTGGGCATTTACGCTGGCAAGATCAAGGCGCTGAAAGACGTCAAAGTGGGTTCCACCGTGGCCGCCCCCAATGATCCGTCCAACTTTGCCCGCGCGCTGGTGATGCTGGCCGATCTGGGCTGGGTCAAGCTGAAGCCGGGCATCAACCCCTTGACCGCTTCCGAGCGCGACATCGCTGTCAATGTGAAGAAGATCAAGATTATTCCGCTGGAGGCTGCACAGTTGCCGCGTTCGCGCAGTGATGTGGACTTCTCGGTGATCAACGGCAACTACGCCACCAGCTCCGGCATCAAGCTGACCGAGGCGGTCTATCAGGAGAAGAGCTACGCCTATGTCAACTGGGGCGCGGTGCGCACGGCTGACTTGAGCAAGCCCTGGGCCAAGGACGTGGTGGCGGCTTATAACTCGCCGGAGTTCAAGGCTTTCGCCAAGCAGAAATACGCGGGCTACAAGCTTCCGCAGAACTGGAAGTAAGCGAGATTGTTATTCGCGCGCCGGCCAACGGCCGGCGGCGCAGGATTTCTTGTAACACTCCTGGCTACAAGACTTGGTGGGAGGGCTTGGCCCTCCCTATTTTTTTGCGCGCTTAGGACCTGTTCAAAGTCTGCCGCGCTTCGTGGAGCGTTGTACGGTGAGTACAAGCTCAAAATGCTCATGTAACACGTGTACATTCCGCTTTTTCGCTCGTTTTCGCCTTGTCTCGCCCTTGCTCGCGAGACTTTGAACAGGCTCTTAGGAGCTCTTATTTCAGGTAGGAGCGCAGCACACTCGTCACCTGTTCCAAGTCTTTGCCGCGCTGTGCGGGGTCGGCAGCCTCCGGCCCCAGGTGCTCGCGCAGATGGCCCTCGATCACTTCCATCATTAGTCCATTGACAGCGCCGCGTACTGCGGCGATTTGTTGCAGAATCGCCGAGCAATCAACTTCCTGTTCCAGTGCGCGTTCCAACGCTTCCGCCTGGCCTTTGATGCGTCGGACGCGGGTCAATAACTTCTTCTTGTCTTTCACGGTATGCGGCATGCGAGTGGACGTCCCTTATTGTTGATAATATACTGGGGTATAGTATATGGGCGCAGCTTTGCTGCGGTGCCGCCGGTTTGTCCCTCCGTGAGCGGGGAGGCCGGCATGAACGTATTGTAAAAGAAGGCTGAAGATGCCGCCAATCGTCGAGCTGATTCAACAAGGAAGCATTAATCTCTGGTTGTTCATTCCTTCCGCCATCCTGCTGGGGGCGCTGCACGGGCTGGAGCCCGGGCATTCCAAGACCATGATGGCTTCTTTCATCATTGCTATCCGCGGCAGCATCGGTCAGGCCGTGCTGCTTGGCCTGTGCGCGGCCTTGTCGCATTCGCTGATCGTTTGGCTGCTGGCTGCGCTGGCGCTCAAGTACGGGAATCAGTTGATTGCCGAGCAGGCGGAGCCTTATCTGATGCTGTTTTCGGCTGTCGTGGTCATGGTGGTGGCAGCCTGGATGCTATGGCGTACTTGGCGAGACAATCTAGCCGCTCGGGCCATGCTGAAGCCGCCTCAGGGCGGCCGCATGATAAACACCGGCCATGGCTTGATGGAGGCGCTGCCCGTGCGGGAGGAGGGGCTGCGCGTGGCCTTGTACCAGTACGACACCGGTTTGCGACGGCTGAAGCCTGATGGACGTGGCTTGTCGCTGGCTTGGCGGCGCGGCGAAGAGCAAGGAGTGCTAGGTTTTGAAACTGAGGGGGAGTATCTGCTCAGCCCGTGTTTGCCCGCTGGAGCGCTTGTAAGCGCTTTGCTCTTGAGTCACGGCGGTCACGCTCATCGCTACCCTTTGCAGCTGGAGGCAATGGGCTGCGCCGGGCGCGCCGGGCCCTACCGTCGGGCGGAGGGCGCGGGGTTGACACAACGAGCGCGTCGCGCGTCGGCGGCGCTGCCCGTTTATCAAGACGCGCACGAACGCGCGCACGCGGAACAGATTCAGCGGCGCTTTGCGGGCAAGGAGGTTGGCAACGCTCAGATTGCGTTGTTTGGCCTGACTGGGGGCTTGATACCGTGCCCGGCCTCGGTGACTATTTTGCTGCTATGCCTGCACCTGAAGCACTTTTCCCTGGGGGCTACCATGGTGGCTGCGTTCAGCCTGGGTCTGGCCTTGGCGCTGGTCAGCGTTGGAGTGTTGGCGGCCTGGGGCGTGCGTCAGGCGAGCGCCCGCTTTGGCGGGCTGGGCGAATGGGCGCGGCGCGCGCCCTATCTATCTGCCGGTTTGATGTTGCTGGTTGGGTTGGCGATGGCCGCGCAAGCCGCGCGCGGCCTGGTCGCTTAGAACCTGTTCTAAGCGTCTGTTTACGATCTCGCGAGCTAAGGCCAGACAAGGCGAAAATGGCGGAAGAAGCGGAGTGTGCAGTGGTACATGAGCATTCTGAAGCGGTTTTCAACGCTGTATCGCTGATGCGCAGCATATCGTAAACAGGTTCTAGGACCCGCTAAGCAAACATCTGATCCTCCCTTGCGCCTCTTTGTCGTTGCCTGCGTCCGCGCGCCTAGGCTCAGGTTCTCCGCGAGGTTTTGTTGGCAGCTTGAAGTCCGCGGCGCATCGTAAGACGTGGCGCGGCGAGTGCTCCTTGCGAAATGCGCATGTACCCCATGTGCATTTCGCCTTTTCTGCGGTTTTCGCCATGTCTCGTTCCGAGACTTTGAACCGGGTACTTAGGATGGCCTCCGCGCGGTGCCGGCGCGGCCCAGGTATCGCTCCAGCCAGCGGTCCTGCTCCCACAGCATGTGCAGTATGGATTCGCGCGCGCGGTAGCCGTGGCTCTCCGCCGGCAGGGTCACCAGCCGCGCAGTGGCCCCCAGTCCTTGCAGCGCTTGATACAGCCGCTCGCTTTGCAGCGGGAAGGTACCGGGGTTATTGTCCATCTCGCCATGAATCAGCAAGAGCGGGTCTTTGATCTGATTGGCGAAGTTAAACGGCGACATGGCTTGGTAGACCTCTTTGGCCTGCCAGAAATTGCGTTCCTCCGATTGGAAGCCAAAGGGTGTCAGCGTGCGATTGTAGGCGCCGGAGCGGGCGATGCCGGCATGGAACAGCCGGGTGTGAGCCAGCAGGTTGGCGGTCATGAAGGCGCCGTAGGAATGGCCGCCGACGGCGATGCGGGCCGGGTCGGCCACGCCCAGTCGAACCACTTCGTCCACGGCGGCCTGGGCGTTCATTTTCAGTTGCGGCAGGTAGCTGTCGTTCGGCTCTTTGTCGCCTTCGCCGACGATGGGCATGCCTGGGTCGTCCATCACCGCGTAGCCGCGCGCCAGCATGGCCAGCGGCCCCCAATAGCTGACGCGGTTGAAACGGTAAGGGGACTCCGTCACCTGGCTGGCTGCGGCGGCGGTTTTGAACTCGGTGGGATAGGCCCACATCAGCAGCGGCAGCGGACCATCGCGTTTGGCCTCGTAGCCGGGCGGCAGGTAGAGGGTGGCGGTCAGCTTCACTCCATCGGCGCGTTGGTAGCGCAGCTGCTTTTTGGAGACGTTTTTCAGCTGTGGTGTTGGGTGCGGCATATGCGTTAGCGCCAGCGGTTCGGCGGCGTGCCCCAGCGTCAGACGGTAGAGATTGGGCGGCTGGTCGACGGATTCGCGGCTAAGCAGAAGCTCTTGGCCGGCGTCGTCCAGCAGTGCGGCCGGCTGTTCAAACCAGGGCGCTTGCGATTGCCATAGCCGCGTGGCGCGTTTATCGGCTAGAGCGTAGCGGTCGACGAAGGGGCGGTCGCCGTCGGGGCCGGCGCCTTCGCCCAGCAGATAGACGGACTTGCCGTCCGGCGTGGTTTGCAGCACGGATTGGCCGTTAGCATTGCTGACCATGGCCGCCTCGCCTGGGTCGCTGTAGCGGTCTTCCGATTTGCGGCTGCTCAACAACTCCGGCGCGACATCCTGATCCGGGCGCGCGCGCCAGACTTTCAGTTCACGGGTTTTCCACCAGTGCTCGCGCACCAGAGCCAGGTCGCCGCGGCCCCAGCGGACATCGGCGAAGCGGCTGGTCAGCCGCATCAGCCGCCGCGGCGCTTGCTGAAACGGCGCGGCTTGCAGATAGAGCGCGTCGCGTTCGGCGGCGGCGCGGGCAGGGTCGCCTCCGTCCAGCGCCTCAACCCAAAACAGAGACGCTGGAGCGTCGGCGCGCCAGGCGATTTCGCGCGGACCAGCCTCCACCGCGTCGTTGCCGGACGGCATGCGTTCCAGCAGCGGCCGCTGAGTCACGGTGTGCGCAATACGGCCATGCCGGTCCAGTACATCGATGCGTTTAGGGAAGCGGGATATCGGCACCAGGCCGGAGTAGGGGCGCTGCAGGCGGGTGGCCAGCAGGTATTGGCGGTTGGGAGAGCCGCTGACGCTGAGATAGCGGTCCGGTTGACCGATCGTACTGAGCTTGCCGTCCAGGCCGACCAGCGCCAATTGGCTTTGCAGTTGATAGTCGAGCAAGTCGGCGTCGTACGGGGTCTTGAGCAGATCGGGATAGGTCCGGGTTTGGGACAGGATGCCGCCTTCGCTTTGCTGGATGTTGGGGCCGCTGGGCGCTTGGGGTTGCCGCGGCGCGGGGCCTTGCTTCGCGGGCACGCGCTTGATCAGCAATTGTTCGCCGAACCAGGCGAAGCCGGAGCCGGTGGCGGCGTTGAGGTGGAAATCGCCCAGCCGGCGGGCGCGGGCGTCGGCGACATCCAGCAGCCACAGCTCCACGCCCTTGACGCCCCACAGGCTGAAGGCCACTCGGCTTTCGTCGGCGGACCAGGCTGTGTCCGCGATGCGGGCGCCGGCCGGCAGGCCGCGTACCGTGCGGGCGCGGCCTTGTTTGACGTCCAGCAGGGTCAGTGCGTTGCCGAAGTCGAAACGGCTGGCGGCACGCATCGAGGGGTTCAGGCGCAAGCCGGCCAGCTTGAGTTCAGGCTGAGCGACATCGGCGATGCCGGGCAGGCCTGGACGATGGATTTGCAGCAAGGTCCGGCGTTTGGGGCCCAGGCTTTGTAAGGGAGGGCGCGGCGCGTCCACTAGCGCTTGCAGTTCCGCGGGCGGGGTCTGATAGCCGTGTTCGGCGGCGCTAAGCGGCGCCGCGGCCAACAGGCCGACAATGAGCGGCGCGCTGGTCAGCAGCGGGGAACGAAGGGACATGCGGGACTCCTGGCGAAGAATGGCGGGCAAGTCAAAAAACTTGCCCTAGTCTTGCCGGAGCGTCAAGGCGCGCCGCGCGCGGGCGGCGAAGGCCGAGTGTGCGCTAGAGCGGCGCGGCGGCGCTAAGCAGTTCTTTTTGCTGCGGATTGGCCGGTGTTACCGGGTAGTCGAAGAACTGCAGCGTCAGGCCGCCGCCGTCTGCGTTGAAGCGGGCCGGGAAGCCCAGAGGCAGCGTGGTCTTGTCGTGGACATGACCAAAAGGAATGCCTGTCAGCACCGGAACCCCGGTCAGACGGCGGATTTCTTCCAATACCGCGTCCAGGGTATAGCCGGGATCGTAAATGTCGACTTGGCGGTTCATATTGAAATCGCCGATGAAAATGGCGCGTTGTTTAGCAAGCACGCCGGCGAGATGCAGTTGCTGCAGCATGCGCTCAATGCGGTAGGGCTGTTCGGCGACATCCTCCAGGAACAGCAGACCGCCTTTGATCTCCGGCAGGTAGGGGGTGCCGACCAGGCTGCTGAGCACGCTGAGGTTGCCGCCCCAGAAAATGCCTTCGCCGCTGGCGTTGTGGCGTTGAGGCGCGTCGACGCGCAGTTGGCGGTTGGGCGTGGTGGTGGTGGTCAAGAACTCATTCAGCGTGAAGGCGCTGAGCTGCTTGGCTCCAAAGTCGCTGACCATGGGGCCGGCGAAGCTGCCCAGGCCGCCCTTGGCCAGCAAGGCCAGCTGGATGGCGGTGAAGTCGCTGTAGCCGATCAGTTGGCTGCCGGATTCACGCAGCAGCGGGCAGAGCCGGCCGTAGTCGATATGAGGCAGCAGCCGCGTGGCGCCGTAGCCGCCACGGCCGGCCACCAGCAACTGCGGCGCGCGGCGGCGCGAGATCAGCTGATTGAGGTCGCCCAGCCTTTGCGCGTCGCTGCCGGCGAAGCGCTGGTAGCGGCGATCCAAAGCCTGGACGTTTTCAAGCTGGTAACCGGCCAAGCGCAGCCGCTCGACGGCTTGCTGTTTTTGGCGCGCGTCCGGCAGCGGGCCGGAGCAGGCGGTGAAATAGAGGCTGCTGCCGGCGGCGGCCGGCGTGGGAAGCGATTGGTCAACCATGGTGCGACATCCTTGCAAGAGGCCAAGGCCGGCGCTGAGCGCGCCCATCTGGAGTAGTTGGCGACGAGAGTATTGAATGCGGGCAGTCATTGAGTCCGGGGCCGGTAAGGGCTGGTGCAAACGAGGTTCGACAGCGCTAGGCTGCGTGAGTTGCGCCAGTATACGGCAAACGCGGCGACGATGCTGAGCGCCGCCGTCGTGATGCACTTTGAACAGGCTCATAGAGCCTATTTGCGATCTCGCGAGCTAGAGCGAGACAAGGCGAAAACGGCTGAGAAAGCGGAATGCACAAGTGGTACTTGAGCATTTTGAGTTTGTTTTTAACGCCGTATCGCTGAAGCGCAGCAGACTATGAACAGGTCCTTAGGCAAGCAGATTGGCCAGGCTGGAAGTGGACTGCTGCATGGCGGACAGTTCGCTGTTCAGCGAGGTGTACTGGTGCAGGAGCGAGCTTTTCTCATTGGCCAACTGGTTGTTGAGCTGGGACTGGAGATTGTTCTCGTCGCTGATCTTGGTGTTGATGTCGCCTTGTTCGGTGGTGATCATGCCGTTGGGCCCCAGCAGATTATTGATGGCGGTATTGAAGGTGTTGGCGTAGCCGTTGTTCTTGGCATTGCCAAACAGATTGGCCACGGCGCCGGGGTCGGCTTTTAGCGCGGAGGTGAAGGCTGTGGAGTCCAGTTTCAGCGTGCCGTCCGCCTGCTGGGTGATGCCGACCTGGGCCAGGTAAGCGTAAGAGGAGGTGGCGTTGACGCCTGGCACCGGGGTGCTGAGCAGGCCGGCTAATTGCTCTTGCAGGCCGATCACATCGCTATTGTTCTTCATGCTGCCGCCCAGCGCGGAATTGCTGGCGCTTATCACCTGATTGTAAGCGCTGACGAAGCTTTGCAGCGTCGAGGTGACATTGGCGGTGTTCTGGCTCATGTTCAGTGTTGCCTGGCCCAGTTTGTTGAGGTTGACGGAGGCGCCGTTGATCACATTGCTCAGGGTGTTGCTGCTGCTGGACACGTTGACGCCGTTGACGGTCAGCAACGCGTCCTGAGCGGCCGCGGATTCGCTGGCGGCCGCGCTGCTCTGGCCCAGGCCGGCCAGGGTGTTGCCCGAGGTGCCGCCGCTATCGCTGCCGCCGGCGGAAATGCTGAAGGCGTTGGCGGGGCCGAATTGCGAGGAGGCCAGCACCAGCGAGTAATGGTTGTTGTACTGCACCACCGATGCGTTGACGCCGATGCCGGCGCTGTTGATGTTGTCGGCGATTGAGGAGAGCGAGATGGTGGAGCCGTTCTGGCCCAATTGCACCGTGCTGGTGGTGCCGTTGACGGTGAAGCTCAGTGCGCTGGGGGCGCCGGCCAGCGCCGCGTTCTGGTCGGTGATGGCTTGTCCGCCGGATGTTTGGTCGAACACCAGTTGCCGCGGCTGTGCCAGTTGGGTGACGTTAAGCGCGTAATTGCCGGCCACGCCGCCGGAGGTGGCACTGGCGGTGGCGATGGTGTTGTCGGTGGAGGTGACCTGGAATTGTTGCAGGAAACTGCCCGAGGCCATGGCGGTGACCGAGGTCTGCAAGGCGGACAGCGCCGAGCTGATCTGACCGATGGAACTGAGCTGGGACTGATAGTTGCTGACCCGGCTTTGGCTTTGGGCCAGCGGCCGGGACTCAATCGACATCAGTTGGCTGACGATGCTTTGAACGTCCAGCGGCCCAACGCTGGTGGTAATGGACGCCATGACGACTTCTCCCCGCGCGATCCGCTGCCATGGGCGCGCTGCAATGCTAGAGATTCAAGAATCTTATTGTCGTAATGCGTCCATCACGGTTGAGCCTCCGGCTGCCAGGCCGGCGCGAGCTTGCGCCGCAACTTCCATTGTAGAAGGCGGCGCGCTGCGCGTTGATGAAACCTTATCGACCATTCCCGTCCGGATTTTAGCGCGGCGCGTGCGAATGAGTCGGCGGGGCGGTTTCCGTTATAACGCGGGCCGCGGCGGCGGGTTGACGTCGCCGCGGCCCCGAGCGGTCACGAACCGTTCTTTAGTTCGGCGGCTTCACCGGTTTCGCCGCCGTCTTCCGGCGGAGGGCTCTTGGGCGGGAGGAAGAAAGACAGCGGCGCGTTGAGGAAGCGTTTGAACAGCATGGGCACAAGAGGCCACAGCAGGCTGCCGGACAGCTTGCGCGAGCGCAGCGCCACCCACAGCGCCAGCGAGAAGCTGACCGCCAGGTTGGTCAGGCCGATCAGCGCCACGCCGGCGCAGCCCAGCAGCACGGTGGCCAAGGGCAATTGGAAGTCCTGCGCCACGGTGGCGAAGGCCAGGTTGGCGGCGGAAAAGGTGATGTGGCGGATGTCGATGGGCAGGCCGAGGATGAAGCCTATGGTGCCGGTCAGGCCCAGGAACATGCCAAAGTAAAAGTTGCCTGCCAGCGCGCCCAGATTGTGCTCGATATAGCTGCCCAGCTTCCAGGCGCGGTGCTCGCCCAGCAACCGCTTCAGGCCGGCGTGGGAGGCGATGCGTTCCGGGATGCGGCGGTAGATCGCCTTGTTGTCGTAGTAGCCGGCGATCAGGCCGGACAGAAACAGGAAGACGCCGGCAATGGCGGCGTGCGGCAGCGCTAGGCTGTGAATGGGGTCGATATCGTGCAGCAGGCTTTGCGCCTTGACCACGTTCACCACCGGCGCGCCAAAGGCGGCTTGCCAGGCGAAGGCGATCAGGCCGGCGGTGGGGATGGCCAGCAACACGTTGCCGAGGATGGCGACGAACTGAGTGCGCATCACTTTGACCACCAAGTCGGCCAGGTCTTCCAGCTGCTTCTTCTGGCCGTGGTTTTCATGCAGCACCGCGGCGATGCGGGCGGCGGTCATCGCCGGCTGCTTGGTGGCAATGGTCAGGTGCAGGATCTGCACGATGATGAAGCCTATGGCGTAATTGAGGCCGAAGGCGATGCCTTCCCACAGCGGGGGCAAATGGCCGCGGCTGAGCATCAGTTTGATCAGCGCCATGAAGCCGACGATCAGGCCGGCGCCCATCGCCGCCTTGGCCATGGTTGACCACTCCTGGCGGCTCTCGGCGATATAGTGCTCGCCGTGGCGGCCGGCGTGCTCGGTGACTTGCAGCGCCAGCAGCTCCACATTGGACTTGAACAGATCGCGCAGGCTGTATTTGCGGTTCTCCGCGCGCGCGAAGGTCACGATGAGCTGGAACAAATGCGGTTCTGCGGCCGGGTTGTGTTCCGGATCCAGGATGGCCAGCAGCGCGCGGATGCGGGCGATGCTCTGCGCCAGCCGCAGGCCGTGGTAGGTGAGGTTGACCGAGATGCCGAAGCGCCGCGCGTTCTTGCGCACCTTGTTGAGAATGCTTTCACACTGGTCCAGCAGCACCAGCACGTGCTTGTCGTCCTCGGCGCGCGGCAGGCTCTCCACCAGATCGCGGCGGTAGCCATCGACATAGCGCTGAACCTCGGCGTTCAGGTTGAGAAAAGGGGATTCGAAGCGCTCGATGTCCGGATTGATGCGCACCAGCTCGGGCTCCAGGCCGATGGCGGTGATCTGGGCCGACAGCACTTGCACCGACTCCAATAATTGCAGCCGGGTCTGCTGCCAGCCGTCGGCGTTATCGTTCTCCTGCCAGGCCATCGCCCGCCACAGCGCGTGCCAAGTGGCGTTGGGGATGGCCGCCAGCCAAATGTAGTCTTGTTTCCAGCTAAACAGCCGGCTGAAGCGGTCTTGCAGCGAATCCGCCTTATAAGGCATGGGCAGGATGCGCTCGCCGACGCGGCGCAGCAAGGTGGAGCCGAAACCTTCGTTGGCCAGGATGCCGCATTCGGTATACAGCGGAATCTGCCGGGTTTCGGTCAGCAATTGCAGCAAGGCTTTGCGTAAGGCCGCGCGGTAATCGGAATGGTGCTCCAGCAGATAGGACAGCGCTTGCAGATTGACCACCGCTTGTTGCGGTTTGCCGGCGTCGTCGGGGCGCAGGCACTGCAGCAGGGCGGACAGGGCGTCGAGCTGGGCCGGCGCTTGGCTGATCTGGCGCAAGGCCTGTTCCAGGCTGGGGGACTGAATGTTTTCGCTCATCTAGGGTGCTGGTTTGGATGAAAGTGAGTGGTGGGGCGCGACTCCGGCCTACGACCTTAATGGTAGGCGCAAGCGGCTGGATTTTCCGGCGCGGCGCGAGCGCCTGCTTGGCGGCGCGTGGAATCGACCTCGGGGTTTAGAGATGGGGACGATTGATTCAGTTTCCAGCTTTGCTTGCAAAATCGCGTAATTGACACCTTACTGACCAGTAAGTAGAGTGCTTCGCATGACTCAAAGCTCCGATCCCAAGACCGACACCCGCAAGCGCATTCTGGACATCGCCGAGCAGTTGCTGCTCAGCCGGGGCTTCAACGCTTTCAGCTATCAGCACATCAGCTCGGAGCTGGGCGTGCGCAATGCCGCCATTCATTATCACTTTCCCAAGAAAAGCGATCTGGGCGTGGCCTTGATCCAGCGTTACCGCCGGCGTTTCCAACGCTTCATCGACCAGCAAGCGGCGCTGGATCCCCGGGCGCAGCTGGAGGCGTATTTCGGTTTGAGCGACAGCTATTACCGACAGCACCGGCAGATCTGCCCCAGCGGCATTCTCAGCACGGAGTTCCTGACGTTGCCGGAGGACATGCAGCAAGAGGCGGCGGCCTTCATCGACGAGATGCGGCTGTGGGCGGTGGACATCACCCGGCGGGGAGCGGCCTGCGGCCAGATGCGTTACGCCGGCACGCCGGAAGCAATCGGCATGATGTTGTTTTCCGCCTTGCAAGGCGCGCTGCAACTGGCGCGCATCGACCCGCACGCGCTGGAAACCATCAAGCAGCAGGTGCGCGCGGTGCTGGGGCTGGACGGGCGTTGAGTGCCGGAATCACGACAACAACAGAGGGGCGCTACATGGAGTACAAGAAAAACAGCATGAGCCGCATTGCCGACAAAGTGGGCAAGTTGCCGACGGGAATGCGCAGCACGGTATTGAGTTTGATGTTCGGCAAGATCGTGCCGTTTCTGTCCACGGCCGGCCTGCGTTTCGAGGAGGTGGGCCATCAGCGCTTGACGGTGTCCATTCGCAACCGCAAGAAGGTGCAGAACCACATTCGCGGCGTGCACGCCGCGGCGATGGCCTTGCTGGCGGAGACTTCGACCGGCTTTGTCGTCGGCATGAACATGCCGGACGACAAGCTGATGCTGCTTAAGTCCATGAAGGTCAACTACGTGCGTCGTTCGCAAGGGGATATGCGCGCGGTGGCCAGCCTGAACGCGGAACAGATTCAGCTGATGCACGACACGGAAAAGGGCGAGGTGCTGGTGCCGGTGCTTGTCACCGACGAATCCGGCGAATCGCCGATCGAATGCGAAATGCTGTGGGCGTGGATTCCCAAGAAGCGTCCGGAACAAGGAGCGGCGGCATGATCAATCTGGAAACGATGCGAATCGAACTGAACGAGCATGTAGCGCTGATTCGCCTCAGCCGCGCGGATAAGGCCAATGCCCTGAACCGGCAAATGTGGCAGGATTTGCGCGCCGCTTTCGAGTGGCTGGACGACGCTCCCGAGGCACGCGTGGGCGTGTTGGCCGGCGAGGGCAGGCATTTCTGTTCCGGCATCGACCTGGGCATGCTGATGGGCGTGCAGGCGGAGATCGCCGACGATTGCGAGGCGCGCAAGCGCGAGAAGTTGCGTAGGCTGATCCTGGATCTGCAGGACTGCGTCAATAGTCTGGAACATTGCCGCAAGCCGGTGATCGCCGCGGTGCACGGCGCTTGCGTCGGCGGCGGCCTGGATGTCGCGCTGGCCGCGGATTTCCGCTTCGCCGCCGCGGACGCGGTGTTCTCGGTGCGGGAGATCGACGTGGGCATGGTGGCGGACGTGGGGTCGCTACAGCGGCTACCACGCGTGGTGGGCGAGGGCATGGCGCGCGAACTGGCGTTGACCGGCCGCGACGTGGCCGCGGAAGAGGCGCTGGCGATGCGTTTGGTCAACCGGGTGTTGCCGGATGCGGACGCGGTGCTGGCGGCGGCGCTGGAGTCGGCGCGGCTGATCGCCGGCAAGTCGCCGTTGGCGATGCGCGGCTGCAAGGAAGTGCTCAACTACAGCCGCGACCATTCTGTGGAGGACGGCCTTAATTATGTGGCGAGCTGGAACGCGGCGATGCTGATCTCCGAGGATATCCAAAAGGCCGGCATGGCCATCCTGACCGGCCACGCGGCGCAGTTCCGCGACTGAGCGCGGTTTGTCTGTTCCCAATGGCGCCTGCGGGCGCCATTGTCGTTGGCGGCGGGCAAAGAAAAAGAGGCGCGGAGCGCCTCTTTTTGAGTCAAGCGGGTTCGGCAGCGCTTACTGAGCGGCGCTGGCGGCCGGCGCGGCGGCGGCTTCGCCGCCGACGGTGGACACCACTTCCCACTTGCCGCCCTTGACCTGATACACGGTGACCGCGCCGTTCTTGATGTCGCCCTTGTCGTCAAAGGCGATCTTGCCTGTCACGCCGGTGTAGCCGGTCTTGCCCACTTCGGCCAGATAGGTCTTGGGGTCGGTGGATTTGGCGCGCTTCATCGCGTCCACCAGCACCATTACCGCATCGTATTCATACGGCGCGTAGATCTGCACCTCGGTATTGAACTGCTTCTTGAACTTATCGTTGAACGCCGCGAAGCCGGGCATCTTGTCGCGCGGCACGCCGCAGCTGGACGCGTATTGCCCGTCGGAGGCCTCGCCGGCCAGTTTGATGAATTCCGGCGTCTGCCAGCCGTCGCCGCCCATCAGTTTGGCCTTGAGGCCCAGGCGCTGCATCTGCTTGGCCAAGGGGCCGGCTTGCGCGTCCATGCCGCCGTAGAAAATCAGGTCCGGCTTGCTGGCCTTGATCGAGGTCAGGATGGCGTTGAAGTCGGTGGCGGTGTTGGTGGTGAACTCGCGTTTCACCACTTCGGCGCCCTTGCCCTTGACCGCTGCCTCGAACTGATCGGCGAGGCCTTGGCCGTAAGCCGTGCGGTCGTCAATGATGGCGATCTTCTTCGCCTTCAGCCCGGTGGCGGCGAATTCGCCCAACGCGCGGCCTTGCTGCACGTCGTTGGCGATCACGCGGAAGGTGGTCTTGAAGCCTTGCTTGGTGTAGTCCGGGTTGGTGGCGGAGGGGGAGATTTGAGGAATGCCCGCGTCGGAGTAAATCTTGGACGCGGGGATGGTGGTGCCGGAGTTCAAGTGACCCACCACGCCGGCGACGCCGGCGTCAACCAGGCGCTGCGCCACTTGGGTGCCGATTTTCGGGTCGCCTTGGTCATCTTCCGACACCAGTTCGAATTTGAGCTTCTTCCCGCCGATCTCCACGCCGGCGGCGTTCAGATCGGCGATGGCCAGTTTGGCGCCGTACTCGTTGTCCTTGCCCAAATGGGAAATGGGACCGGACATCGGCGATACCTGGCCGATCTTGACGACGGCGCCGTCGCCAGCGGCTTGAGCCGGGGCCGAAGCCGCCTGATTGGCGGCTGGTTGCTCCTGTTTGCCGCAGGCGGCCAGGGTCATGGCGGCAGCGGCAATGACGCTGAGGCGGACATATTTGTTCATGTGATGTATCCCCTGATTCTCTATTCTGTAGACTCTAGTCATCTCTTTGTGGCCAACGGCATTTTGGTGAAATGACCGTTGGTTGCGTTTGATTATGGGTAGCTGTTTGCGCGAGTGTCAATGTCAAAACCGGGGAGGGATGCAACTATTTGTAAACTTCTTCGCCAATGGTGTGTCTAAAGCGCAAACGCCCCCTGGAATAATTGCCAGGGGGCGTTTCTTGTATTTCAAGTTTTTGAATTTAAAAGACTTGTTCGGATTTTTGCCGGCAGTCTTGTTTCAGGCCTTGGCGCCCAACGTCTGGGCTCGCTGCTGGCGCAGCAGGGCGTTTTCCTCCGGCGCTTCGCACCATCCCGACAGATTCTTTTTGATCATAGTCGAGATTGCGAGAATCCATTGCGGGTTTTCGTTCAAACAAGAAATGTATCGATATTCGCCGCCCCCGTGGCTGAGGAAGGTTTCCTTGCCTTCCATCGCGATTTCCTCCAGCGTTTCCAGGCAGTCGGCGATAAAGCCGGGGCAGAGAATATCCAGCTTGCCGGTCTTGTCCTTGCCTAGTTGAGTCAATACTTCGCTGGTATAAGGCTGCAGCCATTCCGCGCGACCGAATCGGCTTTGGAAGCACACTTGGTATTCTTGATGCGACAAGCCCAATTCTTCCGCCAATAAGCGGCCGGTTTTCTGGCATTCACAGTGATAAGGGTCGCCTTTGTCGCGGGTGAACCGGGGGACGCCGTGAAAGCTCATCACCAATTTGTCGCCGCGGCCATGTTCGCGCCAATGCGAGCGCACTTGTTCCGCCAGCGCGCGGATATAGCCGGGATCGTCGTGAAAATGACGAACGGTGCGCAGCTCCGGCATATTGCGCAGTTTCATCAGGGAGCGGAATACCTGATCCAGCGCAGTGGCGCTGGAGGAAGCCGCGTATTGAGGATACAAAGGCACCACCAGCAGACGTTCCACGCCTTGTTCTCGCATGCGGGCGATCACGCTTTCCACCGAGGGTTCGCCGTAGCGCATGGCGAAATCCACGACTAAGTCGCGCAGCCCCATTTCACCCAACTGGCCTTTGATTAACGCGGCCTGCTTGCGGGTGTGGGTATAAAGCGGCGAACCGTCCTTCTCCCAGATCGCCGCGTATTTTTTGGCGGATTGGGCGGGGCGGGTGTTCAGGATGACGCCGTTGAGGATCAGCCACCAGAGCGCGCGCGGGATTTCGATCACGCGGCGGTCGGAAAGAAACTCTTTCAGGTAGGGGCGCAGAGCCTTGGCGGTGGGGGCTTGCGGCGTGCCCAGATTCATCAGCAGCACACCGGTTTTGGGCGTGTAATCGTGGCGAAAAGGGGGTTCGGGCTTGAAATCCGCCATGCGTGACCTCTTGGTTGGTGCCGGGCGGCATTGCGCCCGGTTGGGTTTTTAGGGGGGGCAGCGGCCGGGTGATCTTAAGACCTGTTTGCGATCTGCTGCGCGTCGTGAAACGAGGCTTGGTGAGTGCGCCATCCGAAATGCTCATGTACCGTGTGCACACTCCGCTTTCTCAGCGGTTTTCACCTTGTCTCGCCTCAGCTCGCGAGATCGTAAACTGTTCTTAGTCTTCGCGGGACGGCGCCAGCACTGCGCGGTTGCCGTTGCTTTCCATCGCCGAAACCAGGCCGGCGGATTCCATCTGCTCAATCAGTCGCGCGGCGCGGTTGTAGCCTATGCGCAGATGGCGCTGCACAGAGGAGATCGACGCCTTGCGCGTCTTGAGCACAATGGCGACGGCTTCGTCGTAAAGCGGGTCGGCTTCGCCGTTCGCCTCGCCGTCAAGGCCGGAGGGCGAACCGTCTTCGCTGTCGCTCTGGCCGGTGAGAATGCCTTCCACATAGTCCGGGCCGCCGGTGCTTTTCAGGAACTCCACCACATGGTGGACTTCTTCGTCGGCGACGAAGGCGCCATGGACCCGGACCGGATAGCCGGTGCCCGGCGGCAGATAGAGCATATCGCCTTGACCGAGCAGGGTTTCCGCGCCCATCTGATCCAGAATGGTGCGGCTGTCTATCTTGCTGGATACCTGGAAGGCGATTCGCGTCGGGATATTGGCCTTGATCAGGCCGGTGATCACGTCCACAGACGGCCGCTGAGTGGCCAGGATCAGGTGGATGCCGGCGGCGCGGGCCTTCTGCGCCAAGCGAGCGATCAGTTCTTCTATCTTCTTGCCAGCCACCATCATTAGATCGGCCAGCTCGTCTATCACCACCACGATCAAAGGCAGGGTGTCCAGCGGTTCCGGGGTTTCCGGGCTCAGGCTGAAGGGGTTGGGGATCTTTTCGCCGGCCTTGTCCGCGTCCTTGATCTTTTGGTTGAACCCGGCCAGGTTGCGCACGCCCAGCTTGGACATCAGTTTATAGCGGCGTTCCATCTCCGCCACGCACCAGTTCAGCGCGTTGGCGGCTTGTTTCATGTCGGTGACCACCGGGGCCAGTAGGTGAGGAATGCCTTCATAGATCGACAGCTCCAGCATTTTGGGGTCGACCATGATCAGCCGCACTTCTTTGGGCGTGGACTTGTACAGCAGCGACAAGATCATCGCGTTGATGGCCACTGATTTGCCGGAGCCGGTGGTGCCGGCCACCAGCACGTGTGGCATCTTGGCGAGGTCGGCGGACACGGGTTGTCCGGCGATGTCCTTGCCCAAGGCCATGGTCAGCTTGGAAGCCATGTTCTGGTAGCCGTCGGAGCCGACGATTTCCGAGAGGCGCACGATCTGGCGTTTGGGGTTGGGGAGTTCCAGGCCCATATAGGTTTTACCGGGAATGGTTTCCACCACCCGGATGGAAACCAGAGACAGCGCGCGCGCCAGATCCTTCATCAAATTGACGACCTGAGCGCCCTTTACGCCCACCGCCGGTTCCACCTCGTAGCGAGTAATCACTGGGCCGGGATAGGCCGCCACCACTTTGACGTCGACCCCGAAATCGGCCAGCTTGCGCTCGATCAGCCGCGAAGTGTATTCAACCGTATCCTGCGACACCGGTTCCTGTTGTTCCTTGGGCGCCTCCAGCAGTGTCAGGCCGGGCAGCGCGCCGTCCTTGGGGTCGGCGAACAAGGATTGTTGCACTGGCTTTTGAGCCTTGGTGGACAGCGGCACGTCCAGCACTGGAGGCTCGATCCGCAGCGGGCTTTTCTCCTCGTTCTTCTTTTTCTCGGTGGTGATCTTGGCTTCGCGCTTTTGCGCGATCTCTTTGCCGATTTCGCGATCTTTGCGTGCCTGCCAGTTGTGCCATAGTTTCAAGGCGCCGTCTTCCAGCGCGCCGCCCAGCCGCTCCATGATGTCGAGCCAAGACAGCCCGGTGAACAGGGAAAAACCGATGGCGGCGAGCACGCTGAGCAAGAGGTAGGCGCCAGACAGGCCCAGGCCGTGGGCGATGCCGAGGCCGATGAAATGCCCCAGCATGCCACCGGCGGACAGGGGTAGATTGAGCGCTTTTTCCGCCAGGATGATGGCCTCTATGCTGGCGCTGGAAAACAGCAGCAGCAGAAAGCCGCCGATGGCGGCGACGGTGATGGGGTTGAGCTTGAAGCCCAGTGTTTCCATGCGCTGATAGCCCCAGGCGATGGCCACCAGGCAGAACACCACCAGCCACCAGGCCGACAAGCCGAACACGTAGAGCAGCATATCGGACAGCCAAGCGCCGAAAGCGCCGCCGTAATTGCGCACGGTGGGATCTGAGGAGCTATGGGACCAGGAGGGGTCTTGCGGGGAGTAGCTTGCCAGCACCAGCACCAGGTAGACGGCCAATACGGCCATCAGCAGCCACCACGCCTCGCGCAGCAGCGAGGCCAGCTGCGGCGGCAACGGGGTCTGGCTGTTTTTGACTACGGCTTTGCGCTTGAAAAGTCGCATTTTTCTCTTGTTTGGCTATGACTGTCGCTGATTATAGCCTGACACGCCTCGTTTAAGCGTGTCGGAATGTATTCGGTTTTGCTGACAAGTCTTGATGGCGTTCCCTTTAGAGACTGTGTATCAAAGTCTGTTGTGTTGACACGCAAGGCCTTGGAACAGGCTTTGAGGCGCTTATTTGGGGTATAGCGCGCCGAGTACGCGTTCGCCGGCGGCGCCGGTCACTTCCGGCAGGTTGCCGGCGAGGCGGCGCAGGAAGCGCCAGCCCAGCCAGGCGAAGGCGGCGGCCTCCACTTGGTGTTCGGGCAGGCCCAGCGCGGCGGTGCCGGCGATGTTTTGTTCCGGCAGCAAGGCGCTCAGGCGACGCATCAGCGCGCCGTTGCGCGCTCCGCCGCCGCAGACGAAGATAGCCTGGTTTGCCGGGCAATGCAGGGTGATGGCCTGAGCGATGCCGCGCGCGCTCAGCTCCAGCAGCGTGGCTTGCACGTCGACGGCGGGCACATGGCGGCCCAGCAGTTTATGCTCCAGCCAGGGCAAGTCGAACAGGTCGCGACCGGTGCTTTTGGGCGGGGGCTGACGGAAGAAGGGTTCGTCCAGTAGCGCCTGCAGCAGCGAAGACTCCACCACGCCCTGGCTGGCCCATTGGCCGTCGGCATCGTAAGGGTGGCCCTGATGGCGTAGGCACCAGGCGTCCATCAGCATATTGCCGGGACCGCAGTCGAAGCCGATCACCGCTTGGTTTGGGTGAAGGCGGGTCAGGTTGCTGATGCCGCCGATGTTGAGAATCACCCGGTTTTGCTCCGGCGCGCCAAACACCGCCTGATGGAAGGCCGGCACCAGAGGCGCGCCCTGGCCGCCGGCGGCCAGGTCGCGGCTGCGGAAATCGGCGATCACATCGATGTGGGTCAGCTCGGCAAGGCGGGCCATATTGCCTATTTGCCAGGTGTAGCCGGCGTCCGGGGCGTGGCGTATGGTTTGGCCGTGGCTGGCGACGGCTGCGATGTCAGCCGGCTTCAGCTCTTCAGCGGCCATCAGGCCGTTAACCGCCTGGGCGTAGAGCTCGGCCAACTCATTGGCCAGCCGGGCGGCGCGATCCAGCTCATTGTCGCCGATGGCCTGCAGCGCCAGCGCCTGTTCGCGCAGTCGCGGCGGGTAGGCAACGAAGTAGTCGGCTTCGACGCGGAGCGCGCCTTGTTCGTTGAAGCGCACCAGCACGGCGTCGACGCCGTCCAGGCTGGTGCCGGACATCAGTCCGATCAAGCGTTGATTCATCAGTCTAGCAATGCGATGTTGGTGGGCAGTTCGCGCAGTAGTTTCAGGTGCGCGGTCAGCGCCTGGTTGCCGGATTTGAATTCGGCCAGCTGAGTGGCGCTCAGGCCCGGCGTCGGCAAGGCGTTGGTGGCCGGGTCCACCGCCTGGCCGTTGATCCGCACCTCAAAGTGCAGATGGGGGCCGGTGGAGCGGCCGGTGCTGCCGACATAGCCTATCACCTCGCCGGCCTTGACGCTTTTGCCGGAGCGGGCGCCAGGGGCGAAGCGGCTCATGTGCGCGTACAGCGTGGTCATTTTTTGATTGTGGCGGATTTCCACCATATTGCCATAGCCGTTTTGGCGTTCCACCTTGACCATGGTGCCGTCGGCAGGGGCAATGATGGGGGTGCCGCTGGCGGCGGCATAGTCCACGCCGGAATGCAGGCGCAAGGAGCGTAGTATCGGGTGCTTGCGGAAGCCGAAGCCGGAGCTGATGCGGGCGTTGGCCACCGGCTGGTGGCTAAAGCCCTGTTTGATGGGCTTGCCCAGCGCGTCGTAATAGGCGCCGGACTCGCTGTCATGAGCAAAGTAGAAGGCTTGGTGAAGCTTGCCGGAGCGTTGAATTTCCACAGCCAGCAGGTTGCCGGCGGCGATGGGCGCGCCGTTGTAGAGCAGGGTTTCGTACACCAGATTGATGCGGTCGCCTTTGCCCAGAGAGTTGATGTTGAATTGATCGGCGAAGATTTCCGTCAATTGGGCGCGGATGTCGCGCGGTACTTGGGCTTTGGCCAGCGCGGCGCCCACGGAGCGGGTGATCAGCAGCGAGCGCACCGTCTGCACCGCTTCGGTGGCGATCGGGTCGGCGCTGGCCTGCCATTCGCCGTTGACCTTTTCGATGGCCACCAGCACTTGCTCGCCGTTTTCGTCGTCATTGAGAAAACGCAGGCCGAACAATTCGCCCAAATCGTTGGTCTGCACCGACAGCGTGGCGCCGGTCTTCAACTTGAGCAAGTCCTTGGACAGCGGGCTGGAGTGCAGAAAGCGGTTGGCTTCGCTGTCGCGGATGCCCAGCCGGTTCAGCACGCGGGCGATGGTGTCGCCGCGTTGAATCGCCTCGTCTCGCCAGTAACGGGTGGCGCTTTCGTTGAAGGAAAAAGCCGGCAGGGTCAGTTGCTCGGTCACTTCTTTTTGCAAAACTTCCGGTTTGGCGGGCTGAGCGCCGTTCTGAGCCACGGCGAAGGCGGTGGCCATGCCGAACAAGGGCAGGGAGGCGGCCGCGCCGATCAAGCTCAGATGATGGTTCATCAGCTTGTGGAAGCATTTTTGCGGGATATGTAGCAGTTTGCGATAATCCATCGTTCACTATAAAAGGCTGGCCATGAGCCAACCTTTGTAAATTCCGTATTTGCCAATCACAGGCCTTGCGGCCGCGTCTCAACATTTGGGGAGCTTGCGCGGCATAAGTTCCTGTGCAAACTGTAAATTATAGCCGCGATTCCGGATGCTATCCGCCTGATTTCGCCCAGGGCCCATGCCAGGGCGTTTTCGCAAGGCTTTGATATTACTTCGATCTCGTCATCCAAGTGTAGCGATAAATGAAATTGACATTGTTGTTGCCCGGTCTGCTTTGGCTGGACGGCCACGACGGCGCCGATGTGTGCAAGGGGCTGGAACTTCCCGCCCTGCAACGCTTGTTGGGCCAGGGAGAACGCGCCGCCGGACCGGCGACGCTGAGCGAGCTCTTGACCGCGCCGTGGCGCGGCTCCGCGGACGGCCTGGCGAGGCTTCGGGCGCGTCAGGCCGGCTTGCCGGCGGAACAGGGAGATTGGCTGCTGGCCGATCCGGTGCATGTGCGTGTGGATCGCGACCGCGTCTTGCTGGCTGATGTCGGCGTGATGAGCTTGAGCCAGGCCGAGGCCGAAACCCTGGCCGACGCGGCTAACCGCCATTTCGCCGACGACGGCTGGCGCATCCATCCGCTGGAGCCGGGCCGTTGGCTGTTGCAGCTGGACGCGCCCGCGGCGGCCAGCTTCAGCCCGCTGCCGGATGTGGTGGGCGAGGACATTGACGCGCATTTGCCGCAGGGCGAGCGCGGCCTGGACTGGAGCCGCTTGCTGAACGAGTTGCAGATGCTGCTGTACGCCCATCCGCTGAACGATGAGCGCGAGGCGCGCGGGGAACTCGGCGTCAACAGTTTATGGCTGTGGGGCGGCGGCGTAGAGCCGGGCTGGCGCGCGCCGGCGGAACAGGTGTTCGCCGACGAGGGCTGGTTGGGCTGGATCGCGGCCGAGGCCGGCGCGCCGTGCCTGCCGGCGCCTTACGACTTCGCCGGCTTCGTCGAGCAGGCCGGCGTCCGCGACTGCCTGGTGGCGCTGGACGCCTTGCAGGCGGCGGCGCAGTACCGCGACGCCTGGGGCTGGCGCGAAGCGTTGCAACGACTGGAGCGCGACTGGTTCGCTCCCTTGTTGCGGGCGCTGCGTCAGGGCCGGATCGATAGCCTGGTCTTGCGCGCGCACGGTCACGGCGGGCTGGAACTGAAGGTGCGCCGCAACGACCTGTGGAAATTCTGGAAGCGGCCGCTGCCGTTGTCCGCCTTGTATTGAGAAAACATGTCCCAAATCGTTTCCCGAAGCATTCCCGCCGATACTCATGAACAATTGCTGCGTCAGGGCTTGAGCCCGTTGATGGCGAGACTGTACGCCGCGCGCGGCATTTGCGACTGCGCCGAGCTGGATTACGGCCTCAAGGCACTGCTGCCCTATCAAAACCTGAAAAACATCCAGCCGATGGCGGAGCGCCTGGCCGACGCCATCGCCGGCCGTCAACGCCTGTTGGTGGTGGCGGATTACGACGCCGACGGCGCCACCGCCTGCGCGGTGGCGGTCAAGGGCTTGTCCATGCTGGGCGCGCGCGTTGACTTCATCGTGCCAAATCGCTTCGAGTACGGTTACGGCCTGACGCCGGAGATCGTTGAACTGGCCGCGCGTCAAAACCCCGACATCATTGTCACCGTGGACAACGGCATCGCCAGCGTGGACGGCGTGCTCGCCGCCAAGGCGCTCGGCATTGAAGTGCTGGTCACCGATCACCACCTGCCCGGCGACGTGTTGCCGGAGGCCTTGATCGTCAACCCCAATCAGCCCGGCTGCGAATTTCCGTCCAAGAACCTGGCCGGCGTGGGGGTGATGTTCTACGTGCTGCTGGCGCTGCGCGCCGAAATGCGCCGGCGCGGAGTGTTTGACGAGCGTAGCCAGCCCAATCTGGGAGAGCTGCTGGACTATGTGGCGCTGGGCACGGTGGCCGACGTGGTGCGGCTGGATCAGAACAATCGCACCTTGGTGGAAAACGGCCTCAAGCGCATGCGCGCCGGCCGCATGGCGCCAGGCATCGCCGCTTTGTTCCGCGTCGCCGGCCGCGCGCATTACAAGGCCAACACTTTTGACCTGGGGTTCACGCTGGGCCCCCGTTTGAACGCCGCCGGCCGGCTGGACGATATGAGCCTGGGCATCGCCTGCCTGCTGGCCGCCAATGAGGAACAGGCGATGCGGCTGGCGCAACAGCTGGACCAGCTCAACCGCGAACGGCGCAGCATAGAGCACGGCATGCAGGACGAGGCGCTGGCGGCGTTGTCCGGCATCGATGCCGACAACCGCTACACGCTGACTCTGTTCCGCGACGACTGGCATCAGGGCGTGGTCGGCATCGTCGCCTCCCGGCTCAAGGAGCGCTTCCATCGGCCGGCCATCGTGTTCGCGCCCGGCGACAACGGCGAGATCAAGGGCTCCGGCCGCTCGATTCCCGGCTTCCATCTGCGCGACGCGCTGGACTTGGTGTTCAAGCGGCATCCCGGCCTGATTCTCAAGTTCGGCGGCCATGCGATGGCGGCCGGCCTTAGCCTGAAACAGACGCGCTTTGACGAGTTTCAGCGCGCCTTCGAGGCAGTGGCGCGCGAGTTGTTGGAAGAGCGCCATCTGACCCGCACCATAGAAACCGACGGCAGCCTGGCGCCGCGCGAATTGAACCTGGCCTTCGCCGAGCAATTGGCGGCCGAGGTGTGGGGCCAGGGCTTCCCCGTACCTTACTTCCACGACCGTTTCGCGGTGATGAGCCAGCGCGTGGTTGGCGACAAGCACTTGAAGCTGCGCTTGGCGCGCGACGGAGAGGAGTTCGACGCCATGTTGTTCAATCAGGTGGAATGGCTGCCGGACAATGTCGACGCGGTGTATCAGTTGATCGCCAATGAATGGCAGGGCCGCAAGGAGTTGCAAGTGTATTTGCAGCATTGGGCGGCGGTGGGTTTGGAGAGGGAGGGGCTGGGTGTTTAGCGGTCTAGCCCTTTGGGAATTGGTGTGGATGCTTGCCTTCCTGGCTTGGCCGCTGGTGCTGGCTATTCTGCTTTTGCTGATGGCCTGGGGTTTGCTGAGTAGGGGGCGGTTCGGCGCGGCGCTTAAATGGGGGGGCGGCGTTCTTGTCACAGCTTTCGGCGTTTGTGTGTGGTTCACCTCGGCCGAGGGCAATTGGCGCCAGGCCTTGCAACTATTCGGCGTGTTTCTCGTTCTGGCATTGTTGTTCTGGGGCGCCGCCTTGATTCATTTATGGAGAGCGCGGTAATGAGCATGCCGTTGGTAGCGATATTGGCTGCGCTAGTCGCTGGTTTGGGGGGGTGGGCCGCCGCCAGGATTGTGGACGCACGCAGGCGCGAATCGGAATTACAGGATTGGATGCAGCGTCTGGCTACGCTGACGGCGCAGCTGGAAAGCAGCAAGGAGTTGTTGCAGGAGGCGCGGCATAAGGAAGGGAAGTTGGCGGAGGCCCAACAGCAGGCGGCCGCCTATTGGTCGGCGATGCAGGAGCATGTCAAGCAACTGGAGGATATGCGTCAGCAGCGTAGCAGGCAGGCGGAACGGCTGGAGCAACTGAACACGGAGTTGACCCGGCTCACTGCCCGCGAGCAGGAGCTGATGACGCTGCTGGAGCAGGAGCGCGGCCAGAACGCCGAGAAGCTGGCCTTGTTGACCGAGGCGCGCGAAAGCATGGCTGGGCAGTTCAAGGCGCTGGCCGGGGATATCCTGGAAGAGAAGGCCAAGCGTTTCACCGAGCAGAATCAGCAGAACCTCGGTCATCTGCTCGGGCCCTTGCAGCAGCGGCTGCAAGATTTCGGCAAGCTGGTGCAGGACAGTTATGAAAAAGACAGTCAGGGGCGCTTGTCGCTGGAGGCGGAGCTCAAGCGCTTGCAAGAACTCAATAGCCGGCTGGGCGACGACGCCATCGCGCTGACCAAGGCCTTGACCGGCGCCAGCAGCAAGGCGCAGGGCTCTTGGGGCGAGATGGTGCTGGAACGGGTGCTGGAAACCTCCGGCCTGCAGAAGGATCGCGAGTACCGGGTGCAAGTGTCCGACGTGGTGGCCGGCGAAGACGGCAACCGCCGCTATCAGCCGGACGTGGTGATAGACCTGCCGGAAGGCAAGCAGCTGGTGGTGGATTCCAAGGTATCGCTGAACGCCTATGTGCGCTACACCGCCGCAGAGGACGAGGCGGAACGGGCGACGGAAATGAAGGCCCATGTCGCGGCCATCCGCAATCACATCCGTACGCTGTCGGAAAAGCGTTACCAGGACTTGTATCGTTTGAACACCCTGGACTTCGTGTTCATGTTCATTCCGGTGGAGCCGGCCTATCTGTTGGCGGTGCAGCAGGATATGAGTTTGTTCAACGAGGCTTTCGAGCGCCGCATCATGATCGTCGGCCCCAGTACCTTGCTGGCGACGCTACGCACCGTGGCCAGCATCTGGCGCTACGAATACCAGAACCAGAACGCGCAGGAGATCGCCCGCCAGGGCGGGGCGATGTACGACAAATTCGTCGGCTTCGCCGCCAATCTGGAAAAACTGGGCAAGCAGTTGGACGTGGCTCGCGACAGTTTTGGCGACGCGATGAAGCAGCTGTCCGGAGGCCGCGGCAATCTGGTGGCCAGCGCCGAGCGTCTGCGCAAGCTGGGGGTGCGCAATAACAAGCAATTACAGCAGCATCTTAAACTGGGCGCGATGGAAGGCGAGGGCGTGGAAGGGGCGGAAGAGGCCGGGCTGGACTGACGGAAGTCGGTTGGAGATGACCGTTTCGTGATAGAATACGAGCTGTCATTACCTATGCTGGCCGCCCTGCGGCGGGCGCGTGAATGCACCCGCAAACGCAGGGCGGCCTGTTCATCCTTACGAATCAAGAAACTATGACCGATAACCTGTTCGCCAAGGAAACCATCCCCATCAGCCTCGAAGAGGAGATGCGCCGCTCTTATCTGGATTACGCGATGAGCGTGATCGTGGGCCGCGCCTTGCCTGATGTGCGCGATGGCCTGAAGCCGGTGCACCGTCGGGTGCTGTACGCCATGCACGAGCTGTCCAACGATTGGAACCGCGCGTACAAGAAATCGGCGCGTATCGTTGGCGACGTGATCGGTAAATACCACCCGCACGGCGACACCGCGGTGTACGACACTATCGTGCGCATGGCGCAGGACTTTTCGCTGCGCTACCCCTTGGTGGATGGTCAGGGCAACTTCGGTTCGGTGGACGGCGACAACGCCGCCGCGATGCGTTACACCGAGATCCGCATGGCGCGCATCGCCCATGAGCTTCTGGCCGACATCGAGAAGGAAACCGTGGACTTCGGTCCCAACTACGACGGTTCCGAACACGAGCCGCTGATCCTTCCGGCCAAAATCCCCAATCTGCTGATCAACGGCTCCTCCGGCATCGCAGTGGGCATGGCCACCAATATTCCGCCGCACAATCTCAACGAGGTGGTGGACGCCTGCCTGGCCTTGCTGGCCAACAGCGAGCTGACCATTGACGAGCTGATCGACATCATTCCGGCGCCGGACTTCCCCACCGCCGGCATCATCTACGGCACCGCCGGCGTCAAGGAAGGCTATCGCACCGGCCGCGGCCGCGTGATCATGCGCGCGCGCGTTCATTTCGAAGACATCGGCAAGGGCGATCGCCAGGCCATCATCGTCGACGAGATCCCGTATCAGGTAAACAAGGCGCGTCTGCTGGAGCGCATCGGCGAGCTGGTGCGCGACAAGCAGATCGAAGGTATTTCCGACCTGCGCGACGAATCCGACAAGTCCGGCATGCGCGTGGTGATCGAGCTCAAGCGCGGCGAAATGCCGGAAGTGGTGCTCAATCACCTGTACAAGATGACCCAGCTGCAGGACAGCTTCGGCATCAATATGGTGGCGCTGGTGGATGGCCAGCCGCGCTTGCTGAACCTGAAGCAGATCCTGGTGGAGTTCCTGCGTCACCGCCGCGAAGTGGTGACCCGACGCACCATCTTCGAATTGCGCAAGGCGCGCGAGCGGGGCCACATCCTGGAAGGTTTGGCTGTCGCGCTGTCCAACGTCGATGAAATCATCGCGTTGATTAAAGCGTCGGAAACCCCGCCGCAAGCCAAGATCGCGCTGATGGACCGCGAATGGCGTTCGCAGCTGGTGGAGGAAATGCTGTCCCGCGTCGATCAGGATAAGGCGCGCCCAGACGGGCTGGCGGAAGAGTTCGGCCTCAAGGCCAACGGTTACCGTTTGTCCGAAGCCCAGGCCCAGGCTATTTTGGAAATGCGCTTGCAGCGCCTCACCGGCCTGGAGCAGGACAAGATCGTCGCAGAATACCGCGACATCATGGCGGTGATCCTGGACCTCTTGGACATCCTGGCCAAGCCGGAGCGCATCAACCAGATCATCAGCGAAGAACTGACCGCCATTCGCGCCCAGTTTGGCGACGCGCGCCGTTCCGAGATCGAGCCTTTTGGCGGCGATATCAATATCGAGGACTTGATCACCCCGCAGGACATGGTGGTGACCATTTCCCACACCGGCTACATCAAGGCTCAACCCATCGACGACTACAGCGCTCAGCGCCGCGGCGGTCGAGGCAAGCAGGCGGCGGCCACCAAGGACGACGATTTCATCGACACTCTGTTCGTGGCGAATACCCACGACTTCGTGCTGTGCTTCTCCAGCCGCGGCCGCTGCTACTGGCGCAAGGTCTATGACCTGCCGCAGGGCGGCCGACAAAGCCGCGGCAAGCCCATGGTCAACGTGCTGCCGCTGGAAGAGGGAGAGAAGATCAACGCGCTGTTGCCGGTCAAGGAATTCCGCGACGACCAGTACGTATTCATGGCCACCGCCGACGGCACCGTGAAGAAGACGCCGTTGCGCGCCTTCTCCAAGCCGCGCGCGGCGGGCATCATCGCCATCAATCTGGATGAGGGCAACTACCTGGTGGGCGTGGCGCTGACCTGCGGCAAGAGCGTGGCAGGCCAGGGAGACGAGGATGACGAGGCCATCGTAGAGGAAGACATCGCGGTTGAAGGCGAACTGATCGAGGACGGCCTGCCGGTCGAGGGCGATCAGGTGATGCTGTTCTCCGACGCCGGTAAGTCGGTCCGCTTCAGCGAAAGCCAGGTGCGGCCGATGGGGCGCACTTCCAGAGGTGTTCGCGGCATGAAGCTGGGCGAAGGCCAGAAGCTGATTTCCCTGCTGGTGACCAATTCCGAAGACCAGATGGTGCTGACCGCCAGCAACGGCGGTTACGGTAAGCGCACCCGTACCGGTGATTTCCGCCTGACCAGCCGCGGCACCCAGGGCGTGATCGCCATGGATCTGACCGACAAGACCGGCCTCAAGCTGGTGGCTGCCAGCCTAGTGGAAGAAACCGACGACGTGATGCTGATCACCACCGGTGGCGTGCTGATTCGCACCAAGGTGTCCGAAGTGCGCGAAACCGGCCGTTCCGCTCAGGGTGTGCGCCTGATCAATCTGGACGAAGGCGAGCAGCTGATCGGCCTGGAAAAAGTGGCGGAGGGCGATAGCGACGACGAGACGGAGGCACTGGAAGGCGAAGACGGCGTCGAGGCCGCGGACGAGGGCGGCGAGGCATGATTCCAACGCCGGCCAATCCCGAAGTGCTGGAGGCGATGAGCCAGCTTTTCGTCTCCTTTCCGCACTGTCGCACTCTGGGTTTCCAATACATCGGAACCGAGGGACGCCGGCCCACTTTGAAGGTGGACTGGCGCGAGGATCTGGTCGGCAACCCGGCCACCGGCACTTTGCACGGCGGGGTGATCACCTCGCTGGTGGATACCTGCAGCGCGGTGGCGGTGATGGCGCATCTGCCTGAGCTGGAAACCATCGCCACGCTGGATCTGCGCATCGACTACCTGAGGGCGGCCACGCCGGGAAAGCCTATCTTCTGCCGAGCGGAATGCTATCGCCTGGCCAGCCAGATCGCCTTTACCCGCGCCGTGTGTTATCACGAATCGCCCAGCGATCCGATCGCCCACGGCGTGGCCACCTTCATGCGGGAATCCAGCCGGACGCCGATGCTGCCGGAGGCCGCCGCATGAGCCGCTTCATGGAACGTTTCAACGCATTGCGCGATCAAAAAGCCTATGCGCTCATCGTGGACGAGCTCCCCTACATCAAGCTGATGGGGGTGGAGTTGGGCGAGGACGACGCTGGCGAGTTGCTGTTCCAGTTGCCGTTCTCCGAGCGCAATGTCGGCAATACCGCTCTGCCGGCATTGCACGGCGGGCTGATCGGCGGTTTTCTGGAAAGCGCGGCAATGCTGCATCTGATGTGGATACGGGAGTCGCAGGAAACGCCTAAGATCGTCGACTTTTCGCTGGACTATCTGCGCCCGGGCCGGCCGCAAACCTTGTACGCCAAGTGCGAGATTACCAAGCAGGGCAAGCGGGTGGCCAATGTGCTGATCGAAGCCTGGCAAGAAGACCGGCGAAAGCCGGTTGCCGTGGCGAGAGCCCACTTCCTGCTCAGTCAGTAAACTATAACAAAGGCCCGGCGCTTAGCGATCGGGCCTTCGCATACCAAGGCCCGGAGTTCGCCGGTGCGGGCGCCAAGGGCTGTCAACGCAAATAGAGGATGAACATGGCCAAAGTGTACAACTTCTCCGCCGGCCCCGCCGTGCTGCCTCATCAGGTGCTGGCCGAAGCGCAAAGCGAAATGCTGGATTGGCACGGCTCCGGCATGTGCGTGATGGAAATGAGCCATCGCGGCAAGGAATTCATGGAAATCATCCATGACGCCGAGCACGACCTGCGCGAGTTGATGGGCATCCCCGCCAACTACAAAGTGCTGTTCCTGCAGGGGGGCGCTTCGCTGCAGTTCGCCCAGGTGCCGCTTAACTTGCTGGGCGAGCGCGACAGCGTGGATATCGTCAATACCGGCCACTGGTCCAAGCTGGCGATCAAAGAAGCGCGTCGCTACGCCAAGGTCAATGTGGCGGCCAGCAGCGAGGACCGCAACTTCGCCTACGTTCCGGACGAAGCCGGCTGGCAGCGCGACCCCAAGGCGGCTTATCTGCACTACACCTCCAACGAGACTATAGGCGGCTTGCAATTCCCCTTCGTGCCGCAAAGCCTGCCGGACGTGCCGCTGGTTTGCGACATGTCCTCGGACTTCCTGTCCAGGGAAGTGGACGTCAGCCAGTTCGGTTTGATCTACGCCGGTGCGCAAAAGAACATCGGGCCTTCCGGCCTAGTGGTGCTGATCGTGCGCGACGACTTGCTAGGCAAAGCCCGTGCCGATCTGCCCACCATGCTCAATTACCAGGTCCACGCCGACGCCGACTCGATGTACAACACTCCGCCCACCTTTCCGATCTACATCTCCGGCCTGGTATTCAAATGGTTGAAGGAGCAAGGCGGCGTCAAATCCATCGCCACCCGCAACGAGGAGAAGGCAGGCCTGCTCAACCATGTGATTGAGTCCAGCGAGGGCTTCTATCACACCCATATCGACGCTCCGTTCCGTTCGCGGATGAACGTGGTGTTCCGGCTCAAGGATGAAGGGCTGGAAGAAACCTTTCTGCTGGAAGCGCGCAAGAACGGCTTGATCCAGCTGAAAGGGCATCGCGCGGTGGGCGGCATCCGCGCCTCCATCTACAATGCGATGCCGATAGAGGGCGTCAAATCGCTGGCCAACTTCATGCAGGACTTCGCCCGCATGCACGGCTGAGTTTTCGCCGCAGTGTCGTCAAAGCCCGCCGGCTGGCGGGCTTTGTCTTTGCCGGCTGGCCCGGCTCCCACTGCCATGCTACGGTGACGCTTCCATTTCAATCGTTTGTAACTAGCGAGGAGAAGGCAATGCATTGGCAAGTGAAAATCCTGTTGTCGGTGGTTTTGGTCGTCTCCACCCCCGCCGGCGCCGACGGTGGCCAAGCTTTATTGACGGCGGCCGACCGCGGAGACGCACCTGAAGTGCGGCGCTTGTTGCGCGCGGGCGCGCCGGTGGATGTCCGCGATTCCCGGCAGCGCACGCCCCTGCTGCTGGCGACTTGGGGTAATCATCCGGAGGTGGCGCGTTTGTTGATTGAGGCCGGCGCGGATGTAAACGCCAAGGATAAGCAGCAGGACAGCTCCTATCTGTTGGCCGGCGCCCAGGGCAGGAATGAAATCCTGAGAATGACGCTGCGGCACGGCGCGGACTTGGCCAGCACCAACCGTTATCAGGGCACGGCGTTGATCCCCGCTTGCGAACGAGGCCACGCGGAAGCTGCGCGGCAATTGATTGCCGCGGGGGTCAAGCTTGATCACGTAAACCGGCTGGGTTGGACCTGCTTGCTGGAAGTGGCGATTTTGGGAGTGGACAGCGCGCAGCATCGCGACATCGTCCGGCAACTGATCGCGGCCAAGGCGGATCTGAATCTGGCGGATCGCGACGGCGTAACCGCCTTGCAACATGCCCGCCGCCGGGGGCTGTCCGGCGTTGCCGCCTTGCTGACGGAGGCGGGCGCTCGCTGAACTGCGCAGAACAAAACCGAACGAGCTCGGTCTATTCCCATTTGCCAAGAGCAAGCCGCAGTTCGTCATTCTAGGAGTTGAACCATGAAATCCATCTTGTTCGCCGTACTGACCCTGAGCAGCGCAGCCGCGCTGGCCAAACCGCTGACCTTGCCGGAGATCCAGGCTGGTCAGCGCCAGGTCGTCAACTACGTTTGCGCCGACGGCGCCAAGCTGACAGTCAAGTATTACAACGTCAAAAACGAGCAGAGTTTCGCGGTATTGCCGATCAAGGGCAAGACCATGCTGTTGGCCAATGTGGTGTCCGGTTCCGGCGCCAAATACGCGGCCGAGCAATACAGCTGGTGGACCAAGGGGCCGGAAGGCACGCTGCGCGACGAAATCACCGACAAGGTCTTGTTGGACGACTGCAAGGAAAGCCGGCGCTAAAGCGCCGGGCCGGAACTGGATGCCGCCGAGCGCGCTGCGTCCAGTTCCGGGCGCAGCAGAAATTCGCGCAGCGGCATCGGTCGCGCAAACAGGTAACCTTGCAGCCAACCCACATCCAGACGAGTCAGGTAAGCGCGCTGGGCTTCGGTCTCCACTCCTTCCGCCACGATTTCCAGCTTCAATTTATGCGCAAGCTCGGCCACGCTGTCGACAATGTGGCTGGACGGCGCGTCCGCGCCGATGCTGGCGGTGAAGCTCTTGTCTATCTTGATGCCGTCCAGCGGTAGTTGCTGCAGATAGACCAGGCTGGAGTGGCCGGTGCCAAAATCGTCTATCGCTATCTTCACGCCTAGTCCGCGCAGTCGGGCCAGCCGTTCGCAGGCTTCGGGAGTGGGCTCTACCATCTCTCTTTCGGTTAGTTCCAGCACCAGATTCAGGTCCCCCGGCGGGAAGTGAGCGAGAAACTGTCGGCAGTCTGCCAGCAAAGCATCATCCCGTAGATGGGCGGCGGTGATGTTGATGCCAAGGTGGAACTGCGGTGGCAATCGGCTTCGCCCCAGAGTCCGCGCCAACTGGCGCATCATCTGCCGCGTCATCGGCACGATCATGCCGCAGTCCTCGGCGCGGGGAATGAACAGGTCCGGCCGGATCAGTCCATCCCGCGGGTGACGCCAGCGCATCAGCACTTCCGCGCCTTGCCAGCCCAGCCCGTCGGAACGCACTACGGGCTGTAGAAAGGGCTCGAATTCCCCATTGTCCAGCGCGCGTTGCAGTTCAACGGTGGGCGACGCCGGCCGGCTTAGTTGCCAGCGCAGCGCGGCGGCCAGCACCAGGCCCAGCGCCGCCATGCTGAGGAAGACCAGTTCATAGCTGCTGGCCATCTGGTGGTACAGGTCGCGGCGGTTGAAGCCGCTAATCAGGGTATAGGGATGGCGGGAGGAGGCGCGTTCTATCGTAAGCAGGTCGAAGGGCGGACTGGGGTTGGGGTGTACCGCGTGATCCGGCCCTATCCAGAGCGGTCCCACGCGCATGTAAACCGGGCTGTAGTCGCTGGCCATGTCCAGGCTGAACTGCAGATGCACGCCGTCAATGGCGATGTAGATCGCCGTCGGCCCCGATTGCTTGCGGTAAATGATCAGCGGACGGCCCGGGGTCAGCTCGTTGCCGGACTTCAAGCGCAGCTCGGTTTCCGGGCGGGGTTTGTCCGGCGAGGAGATCTGTCTGTGGTAGACGCCGAATAACGAGGAGCAGTAGAGAATGCCGCCGCGTTCCAACGTGACGCTGCGGATGAAGGGCACCACGGTGACTTGTTTGCGCAGCGCCTGTTCTATTTGCGGACATGGCTGGTTGGTGAGCGGGGCCACACTGTCGGCGGCCTGAGCCGCATAGTCCAGCATCAAGTCCAGCATGCTTTCCGCTTGGCCTGTTTGCAGGGTGGCTTGCTGTCGCAGCCGGTTGCTTTCCTGCCAATAGACAATGGGAGTGATGATGGCCAGCGGCAGCAGCGCGGCGACGCCGATCAACAGCCAGCGGCTGATGCGGGCAGGCAGGGTTAGGCGGCGGGACATCATGGAGCGTATGGGGGAGTCGGCATGGTTCATGATATACGAGGGCCGCCGCCGCTGCCGGGAGGGCTAGCGCTCAGCGGCTTCCGGCTGCGACAGGTAGGCCAGGCTTAGCAGGATGAAGCCGATGAAGGCGTAAGCCTTCATTTGGCCGTTCCATTGGCTGGCCCACATGGCGAAGTATTCGCCGCCTATCACCGCAAAACCGGTGTACCAGACCAGCAGCGCCGGAATGCAGCCCAGTGTGAACAGCGTCTTGCCTCGCAGATAAGCTTCCTCGCGTCCGCAGAGCGCGCCGCGCAGCATGGCGCCGCCGCCCCAGGCGCAGATCAAGCCGAAGGCCAGTTCGCCGGCGATGATGGCCAGGTAGGCGGCTTGCTGCCAGCCGGGGTGAGTGATGGCGCGGCCTTTCAGTGCTTGGCCGTTAAACCAGGGTTCCATGCTGTCCATGGCCAGCACGTGGCGGACGAACTGCCAGTTGCTGTCGTAGTCCAGAATGTTGCCGCTTGCGGCCAGCAGACCGAACAGGGCGATGGAAAGCGCGAGCAGGCATTTAAAGCACTGCTGGGCACGGCGCAGAGAAGGTAGGCGCATGGAGTTTCCTTATGGTGGGGGTGTGGGGGGATTGTGCCAGTGCGGAGAGACGCTGGGAATGACCGGCGACGGCGTAAAAAAGCCCCGCGAGAGCGGGGCTGGAGTTACGGGATCGAGCTGCTTAGAACCAGCGGCCGTAGCGTTTGATGTAAATGGTTTTAACGATTTGGGTCAGCGTCATATAACCCATCATGGTTGCCAGCAACCACCAGAAGTAGCTGGTGTCCAGCTTGATGAAGCCAATGCTCTCCGCCAGCGACGAGAACGGCAGGTAGCAACCTATGGCGATGGCCACCGAGGTGGACAGCAGGACCGGCAGCGAGGCGGTGCTTTGCAGGAAGGGGATCTTGCGCGTGCGCAACATGTGCACCACCAGGGTTTGCGACACCAGGCCCTCGATGAACCAGCCGGAGTGCATGATGCTGGCGCCGCCGTCGCTGACGCCGTGGGCCAGGCCGGCGTAGTAGGCCGCGCCGGCGCCGAACACCGTCCACATCAGAGTGTAGGTGGTGATGTCGAACACAGAGGAGGTGGGCCCCAGCCACAGCATGAAGCGCTTGATGTTGCTGGCTTCCCACTTGCGTGGTTTTTTCAGGAACTCAGGATCCATTTTGTCCCAGGGTAGAACCATCTGCGATACGTCGTAGATCAGGTTCTGAATCAAGAGATGCATCGCCAGCATCGGCTCCCACGGCAGCCAGGCCGAGGCCACCAGTACCGAGAATACGTTGCCGAAGTTGGAGCTGGCGGTCATGTTCAGGTACTTGAGAATATTGCCGAAGGTTTCCCGGCCCTTGATCACGCCTTCTTCCAGAACCATCAGGCTCTTTTCCAGCAGGATGATGTCCGCGGTTTCCTTGGCGATGTCCGCGCCGCTGTCCACCGAGATGCCGACGTCGGCGTCGCGCAGCGCCGGAGCATCGTTGATGCCGTCGCCCAGGAAGCCCACGGTGTGGCCGTTGGCCTGCAGGGCTTTGACCACGCGGGATTTTTGCAGCGGGGTCAGCTTGGCGAAGATGGTGGTGTGCTTGACCGCGCTGCACAGAGCCACGTCGTCCATAGCCTCGATGTCTTTGCCGATCAAGGGGACGCCGGGGCTGAGGCCGACGTCGCGGCACACTTTGGCGGTGATGATGGGGTTGTCGCCGGTCAGAACTTTGACCGCCACGCCGTATTCCTTCAGCGCGCGGATGGCCGGAGCCGCGGAGTCCTTCGGCGGATCGAGGAAGGTTAGGAAGCCGCGCACCACCAATTGGGCCTCGTCATTGGTTTTGTAGTTGCGCTTGGCTTCTTCGGCCGGAATGTCGCGGGTGGCGACCAGCAACACGCGATAGCCCTCGGCGTTGTAATCCTGGCTGCGTTTGAGCAGGGCGGCGCGCTCCTCGGCGGTCAGCGGCTTTATCAGTTCGCCGTCCTGAACATGGCTGGAGACGGCCAGCATTTCTTCCACCGCGCCCTTGGAAATCATCAACTGGCGGCCGCGCTGGTTTTCCACGATCACCGACAGCCGGCGACGCACGAAATCGAACGGCATTTCGTCCACCTTGCTGTAGCCGCTGGGCTTGACGCGGTTGCCCAGTTCATCTGCGTGTTCCACCACGGCAATATCCATCAGGTTCTTCATGCCGCTCTGGTGGAAGCTGTTGAGCCAAGCCAGTTGCAGCACGCCCTCGTCTTTGAGCCCATGGATATTGTAATGGTGTTCCAGGATGATCTTGTCCTGGGTCAGGGTGCCGGTTTTATCGGTGCACAGCACGTCCATCGCGCCGAAGTTCTGCACCGAGTTCAGGCGTTTGACCACAACCTTGCGCCGCGCCATCGCCACCGCGCCCTTGGCCAGGTTGGCGGACACGATCATGGGCAGCATTTCCGGGGTCAGGCCCACGGCCACCGCCAGCGCGAAGGTAAGGGCGGACATCCAGTCGCCCTTGGTCAAGCCGTTGATCATGAACACCACGGGCACCATCACCAGCATGAAGCGGATCAGCAACCAGGATACGCTGCTGACGCCACGGTCGAAGCTGGTTTCCACGCGCTTGCGGCTGACTACGCTGCGGGCCAGCGAGCCGAAATAGGTGTCGGTGCCGGTGGCCACCACAAGAGCGGAGGCTTTGCCGCTGACCACGTTGGTGCCCATGAAGCAGATATTGGGCAGGTCTAGCAGGTCCGTATCGCCGTTGGCTTGCCCGTTGGCCGACTTCTCCGCCACCGAGCCCAGGGTGTCGTACTTTTCCACCGGCAGCGCCTCGCCGGTCAGCACTGCCTGGCTGATGAACAAGTCGCGGGACTCCAGCAACTTGATGTCGGCGGGGATCATGTCGCCGGCTTGCAGGTGGACGATGTCGCCGACCACCAGTTCGCTCATCGCGATTTCCTGGCGAATGGGGCTGCTGCCGTTAGCCGGGCGGCGCTGTACGGTGGCGGTGTTGCGCACCAGCGATTTGAGCTTTTCCGCCGCTTTGGCGGAGCGGAATTCCTGCCAGAACCGCAGCAGGCCGCTGATGCCCACCATGGTTAGCAAGATGATGATGCCGGTCCACTCTTCGTCGCCTGGGGTGGCGAAATAGACATCGGTGAAATAGCTGATGGCGGCAAGCACCATCAGGACGACGACAAAGGGGTTCTTGAAGGCTTGCGCCAGTTGAATCAGCGGATGCGGCGCCTTGTCGTGAGCCACTTCGTTGGGGCCGAACTGAGCGTAGCGCTGATGCGCCTCCGCCATGGTCAGGCCGTCTTGGTGACCGCGTACGCGTTGCAGGGTTTCTTCTACGGAGCTGTCGGCTTCCTGTACCGCGCGGATGACCGGTTTTTCCTGTTTTGCGCTAGGGGTAGCGACATAGCCTTTCAGCTTGTGTCGGCTGCTAGTGTGTTTCGTCATTGTTTCGTCTCCTGCGCGTGTGTCCCGCGCAGTGCGGCTAGGGCTGTTTAGGCCGGCCGGATATCTGGCGGACGCAGCACGGGGGGGGTTGCGGGTGTTCTGGGTTGGAGGTTGGCGCCCGCCTGCGTTGTTGTCTGTGTGTGCAGGGCGGGCGGTCGCGGGTAACTGTCGTCAGTCATGGTGTTTCCTTGTGAGAAATGGGAGCTTGAAAATCCCGCGCCGCCGCGGATGAGCGGAGGCCGGCGCGGGACGATGAATCAGGATTGAGCCAGAGGGCGGACCCCGGCGGACCACTCTGGCCGGACCTGACCGGGCAAAATGTCCAACCGGACCCGGGCCAGCGGCAGATTGCCTAGCCTTTGCATGATGGCCTCGAGAAAGTGCATGGAGGCGTCGCCGCGGGAGCGGAACTCCGTGGCCAGCATCCAGTTGGCGGGCGCGCCGGAGGGCTGGCACTCGCCAACCAGCAGGGTTTCGTTCCAGCTGGACACTTTCAGTCCGTGCCCCTGTGCGGCGGCACGGATTTCCCTGCGGGCGGCCTTGACCGCTTGCGTGGGGCAGATGACCGACAATTGATAACGCTGCGGCCGGATGTTGTGGCGGATGATGTCGTTCATGGCGATCTCCTTGCGATCCGGCTTTCGTCGCGTCTGGACGTGCCGGCCCCTGCCTTACGGCATGCTAATGACAGGGTTGTGTTTGACGGTGGCGAGGCGCGCGAGCCTATCTCGCCGCCGTCAGGCGGGGGAGATCAGGCGGTGCGGGCGGCCTCGGGTCTGCAAGATCGGGGTTCCGGTTCTTCAGACATGGCTGGCCTTTCTTGGCGAAGAGGGTTGAACAGCGCGCAACAGCGCGGCGGGCATTGATCGAATGTTCAGGCGCTGGCCGCCCAGCGACGGGGCGTCGCCCGCGTCTCCGGCTTGCGGCGGCCCCAGCGCACGCGATGGATTTCCGGCATTTTGCTCAGGCGCAACGCCATTTCATTGAAGGCGCGGCGCAGGGCTACCGGGCAATCCAGCCGTACGCTCAGGCAGGCTTGTCCGGCGGCGGAGGCGGGCGTGATGGTGACGTGGGTCGCCGCCAGGCCCAGGGTGTGCATTTCCCAGAATAATTGCTTGCGCAGCGCGGTAATCACCGGAATGTCGCAAGTCACATTCAGATGGCAGCTAGTTTCGTCTTGGCGTTTGCTTGGGGTGCGCGCGAGATAATTAAATAACCAAGCCAGTTTGTTATGGCGCATATTTCTCACTCCCTCATTTTCATTTTGAAAATGCGACAGACAGCATTATTCCCTTTCTGTGTTTTATAGACGCAGAAATGAAAATATATTTAGTGGTCGATTGCGATGGTCGGCGGCGGCTAATTGGCCGGTCCCGCTGTCGCAATAAGGGAGAGGCTCAGATCAGCAATACGCCAAAGGCCGGCGCGGTCGCGGTTCAGGGTCTTCAATCAACATCAGAACCTCCTGCTGGTTGGCAGCGTTTGCGTTTCAAGGATGCGCGCGGATTTGTCCGCGCCCGGAAAGAACTTAGAAGAA
Source organism: Chromobacterium haemolyticum (assembly GCF_009936155.1). Lineage (NCBI taxonomy): Bacteria > Pseudomonadati > Pseudomonadota > Betaproteobacteria > Neisseriales > Chromobacteriaceae > Chromobacterium > Chromobacterium haemolyticum. The sequence goes on from NZ_AP019312.1 coordinate 2,262,920, forward strand.
TTAGGGCGGGTCAGTGCGCCAAGTGGGCCCGTTGGGCCAGCAAAAAGGTGCGATTGGGCACGCGCGGGCGCTGTGCGTGGCGCGCCCAGTGAACACGGTTCACCTGCGGCAGCTGGCAAAAATGCGCGGCGAGCTGATTCAGACAACGGCTGGCCACGTCGGGACAAGCGAACAGCACGCTCAAACAGGCCAGGTCGTTGTCGCCGGCGGTCAGGGCGATGCGTTCTACCTCCAGGCCGCGGGCGTGCAGCTGTTTGGCGGCTTGCACGCGCAGCATGGTCAGGTCCGCATGGACGCAAAAAATGTTCAACTGGTAAACGGCGGCCGGGGCAGTGGTTTTGCCTGGGCGCAGCAAGGCTGCCAGTTTGGTGATCAAGCGCATGATGATTCCTCCCGTTGGCGATGCAAGGAGGACGCGACGAAGATCCGAAGGCAAGCGCCGTCAAAGGGAATCCGTGCGCAATGAGGCGGCAAACCGCCCGTGCGGCGCGAATCTGGGGATGTCTGAAATAGGAGGCCGTTTGGCCTGGGTTCCGACACGCACTGGACTGCGCAATAGGAGCGCCGCTGATGTGCGTTGTTGCCGAATTTTTAGACACCACACCCTGTCATTGCAGGATGTGGCAGAGAAAAGGTTCTGCTAAATCCTGCAAGACGGCGTTGCGATACAAGATCGACTACTTCCGTCGTTGTCCACGATGAACCTTTGCAGTATTTGAGATGCCCGGATTATAGGGGGCTTTGAGAGGATAGGCAATCCTTAATCAGACTTTTTTACATTTTTGTGTGCGCCGCAACACTAAATAAGCCGTGAGCATGGAGGGAAATGAAAACGCCGGCTGCATTGTCTTGAGCAAGCTGGCCCATGTTGGAGATATTCTCTGGCTTTGATGTTAATTAATATCACGCCTTCAATCGGCGCCGTAAGCGTAAGGTCCGCCTTTTTCCAGCGCGATTTGGTAAGCCGGGCGGGCGTGGATGCGTTGGAGGAAGTCCAGCGCATGCGGATGCTCTTGATTGAGGAGGCCGCGCGCGCGCGCCGCCTCCAGCGGAAAACTCATTTGGATGTCGGCGGCGCTGAAGACGGGGCCGGCAAACCAGCCGCTGCGAGCCAGGCTGCGGTCGGCATGACTCAACAGCGCATCCAATTGAGGCTTCAAATAAGCGCGGCGGACGCCGTCTGCCAGTTTGCGCGCCAACGGTCGCAGCAGCCAAGGCACCGGCGGCTGGTCCAAGCGCGAGAACACCAGGCTCATCACTAGCGGCGGCATCAGCGAACCTTCGGCGTGGTGCAGCCAAAACAGGTAATCGCTGTGTTCCGGCGCGGCTGAGGCGGGTTTGAGTCGGCCGGAGCCGTAGGTGTCCACCAGATATTCGACGATGGCGCCGGACTCGGCCAAAGTCAGTTCGCCGTCGCTGATCACCGGAGACTTGCCCAGCGGATGTATCGCCTTGAGTTCCGGCGGAGCAAGCAGGGTGTGCGGATCGCGCTGGTAGTGTTGAATTTGGTAGTGAAGATTCAGCTCCTCCAGCAGCCAGAGCACGCGTTGCGAGCGGGAGTTATTCAAGTGATGAACAGTAATCATGGGCGGGTTCTGCCTTTAGATGGGGAGCCGGCTGCCGGCCTTGACTTCGCGCAGCGCCAGGCTGGAATGGATGGAGAGCAGGCCCGGCGTGCGGCGCAACACGGTCTCGATGAAGTCGCTGTACGCATCCAGATTGGGCGCGACTACTTGCAGCAGGTAGTCGGCGTCGCCGGTGATTTTGTGGCAGGACAGCACTTCCGGGCGCTCTCGCATCTGATCTTCAAAGCGGTTAGGGGCATCATCGGCGTGTTCCCCGAAGCTGAGCCGGACGAAGGCCAGTACGTCGTAGCCCAGTTTGCGGCGGTCCAGATTGGCCTGATAGTCCTTGATGTAGCCGGCTTCCTCCAGCCGTTTCAGGCGGCGCCAGCACGGAGTTACGCTGAGGGATAGCCGCTCGGCCAGCTTGGGATTGGACATGGCGCCATCCTGTTGCAATAGCCTTAGAAGAGTTAGATCCGTTTCATCTAGTGAATTTCTGAGTCTGTTCATGCTTAATTGTCGCCAATATCGTTGATTTCTTGCTCCAGATTAGCGCCTAAGGCGGCGTAAAAGCAAAACTATTCCAGTGGCCGCGGCGCATACTGGGTCTTCCCTTATTTATTCGAAAAGCAAGCAAAGGAGGGCTGACGATGCTGACAATTTACAGTGACGCGCACCATCTGCATCACGGTTGCGAGTTGAAGGATGGGGTGTTGATGCCTTGTTTTGAGCAACCGGGGCGGGCGGACACTATCTTGGCGCGCGTGAGGGCGACTGGGTTGGGCCCGGTGGCCGCGCCGGGCGAATACGACAGCGCGCGCTACGCCCGGGTTCACAGCCCGCGCTACGTTCGTTTTTTGGAGCGGGCCTGGGATGAGTGGACAGCAAGCGGGCGCAGCCATGACGCGCTGCCGTTGATTTGGCCGGTGCGCGATCTGCGCGGCGATATCGAGCCGGAATTTATCGACGGCAAATTGGGTTTTTACGCGATGGACGCCGGGGTGGCGATCACCGCGGGAACCTGGAAAGCGGCGCGCGCCAGCGCCGACGTGGCCTTGACCGGAATGGATGCTTTACTGGCAGGCGAGAGAAGCGCCTTCGCCTTGTGCAGGCCGCCCGGCCACCACGCGGCGGCCGAGTATATGGGCGGCTATTGCTATCTGAACAATGCGGCGATCGCCGCGCAGTCCTGCCTGGACGGCGGCGCCGGCAAGGTGGCTTTGCTGGATGTGGATTACCATCACGGCAACGGCGGGCAGAGCATTTTCTACCAGCGCGACGACGTAATGTTCCTATCCCTGCACGGCGATCCCAAATATTCCTATCCGTATTTTTCCGGCCATCGCGACGAAACCGGGGCGGGTTCCGGCCTGGGCTTCAATCACAATTACCCGCTGCCGCATGGCACCGGTTGGCCGGCCTACAGCGAAGCCTTGAACCATGCTTGCGGTCGGATAGCCGCCTATGCGCCGGATGCGCTGGTGGTCTCGCTGGGCGTGGACACCTTCAAGGATGATCCGATCAGTCAGTTCCGTCTGGAGAGCGAGGACTTCCTGCGTTTGGGGGCGCGCATAGCCGAACTGGGTTTGCCGACCTTGTTTGTGATGGAGGGGGGCTATATGGTGGACGACATCGGCGTCAACGCGGTGAATGTGCTGACGGGCTTCCTGGCGGGCGGTGTTGGCGTTTGACCTGGGTCAGTCCGGCTGCGAATAAAGCGCTGGACGGGCTGTCGGCAAGCCGAGCTTGTGAAAAAAATGTAAAAAGCATAGAGTGTCGGGTGTAAAATTGCTTACACCCGACAACTTCAGAGTTATTTCTCATGAAAAGCGGTCATTCCGACTCCGCGGATCGAAGTCCCAACGCGTTTTATCAGCATTTTTCGCCTCATATATCCTTGGCGGGCGCCAAGCGCCAGGCCAAATGGCGGCTCAGCGCCCGGCAAGAGGAAGTCTTGCTGCATGCGGCGCTGATCGCTTGTATCGCATTGGTGGCGCTGTTTGCTTACCTGCGCCACTAAGAACCTGTTTACTATCTGCTGCGCTGCGGCGTTGAAACCGGTTTCGAAATGCTCATGTACCACTCGAGAGCGTAAACACGTTCTAAGCACCTGCCCAGCATCTTGCGAGCAAAGCCTGCGCCGTCGATGCGCAGCAGACTGTAAATTAGGCTTTAAGCCGGCTGCGGCTGTTCCGCGTGGTGAATCTCGCGGCGCAGCTGCTTCAGCGTAGGCGTCACGATGGCGATGAAGCTCGCCTCGCGCAGACGGCGTTGCGCCGGGCTCGACAGCAAGTAGCCGGCGGCGCCGGCGTGCAGTTGGGCCGACATCGCCGCGCGCAGGCACAGTTCGCTAACCTCGGCGCGCAGCCGCAACACCCGCGGCGGAGCGGCCTGGCCCGCCTCCGCCAGCGGCGCCAGCGTTTTTGCCTCGCGCCACAGCGCGGCCAGTTCCGCCGCCAAATCCTCATAAGAATGATCCAACCAGCGGTTTTGCTCGCCGTCGCGTAGGTTGGCGGCCTGGATGTCGTCCAGACAACCCTGCACGATGCCCAGGCCTACCGCCGCTTGAGCCAGTACGAAGCCGGGGCGCACGCGGCGGATGAAGCCGACGAAGGCCGCCGGTTCTGCCAGTACGCGTTCCGAAGGAACCAATACCTGATCCAGTTTCACGCACAAGGTGCGGGTGCCGTTCATGCCGGCGATTGGCGGGCCGGCGTTCAACCGTACCCCTGGGGCATCGCAGTCTGCGAGGAAAACCAGTTTGCCGCCGTCGGAGCAGCTTGCCGCCGCGACGAACAGATGGCCGGCGCCTAGGTTGGACACCCACGGCAGTTCTCCGCTGATCCGATAACCCTGGGGGCAGAGCTCGGCGCGCAAGCGCATAGCTTCCAGGCCGGCAAGGTGTTTGATGGCGTTGGACAGGCCGGGGCCGCCCAGCCGGCGGCCGGCGGCCAGCTCGGACAGCGTCGCGCTCAACTCCTCCCGCGGCGCGGCATGGCGCAGCAAGTAGACGCAAGCGCTTTGACACCAGGCGAGGAAGGCGGTGCTGCCGCACGCCGCGCCCACCTCGGAGATTGAGGCCATCAGCGTGGCCAGGCCCAGGCCGCTGCCGCCTTGCTCGGCGGGCAACAGGGCGGCGTAGGCGCCGTCCTCGCCCAGGCCGCGCAGCATGGCTTGGGGGTAGAGCGCTTGTTGGTCGATGGCGGCCGCCTGCGGCGCCAACTGTTGACGCACGCGCTGATCAATGCGGCGAAGCAGGGCTAAGGATTCGGCTTGATGCATGGCGCTGGGCAAGGGTAGTTGAAGAATCAGCGGCATTCTGGGCGCGATGGCCGTCGCTGTCCATGCCTACAGCATGGCGTCTGTGCGTATGGATCGCGCGCTCGGGCGGAACTTGGCGGCGTTTCATGGCTCTATTCTGCTTGCCCGTCCCCTGTTTTTATTCACACCGTTCCCGCCGCGCCTATGGCGCGGGAAATCAATATCGCGGAACGGGGAAAGGTTCCAATGAGAGCATCTCCCACCCTTACCCTTGGTCTGCTGCTGGCCATGCTGGGCCTGGCAGGCCCCAGCCTGGCGCTGGACCTGAATCTCAAACCGGCTCCGACCGAAGCGCCCAGCCCCGCGGCCAAGCCGCCGCCGGGCTGGAGCCAGGGGTATGACAGCAAGCGCTTCAGCTATCCGCCGTCCGAACAAACCCGCAGGCTGGCGGACCAAGCGCTGCGCAGCAAGCAAGAGCCCAAGACGCCGGTGGACTGCCAAAGCCATCCCGGCTATGCCTATTGCCAGCCCAAGGGCGCCGAGCGCGCCTACGCCTCCGCGCCGCCCCAGCCCATGGGCAGCGCAAAGCACTGCGACCAGGACCCCTATGCGCCGCAGTGCGCGGACAGCGCGTTGCAGCTGCACACCCGCAACAGCAATTGCGCGCCGGACGATAGAAACTGCCAGGGGCTGGGTCTCAGCCTCAAGTGGGGCGACTGAGCCGAGGCCCAGGGCTGGACGAGGCCCGGCAAGCGGGTAAACTGCCGGGCATTGATTCCATTGAGTGGCCGGCATGCGCATCCTCCACACCTCGGACTGGCACCTGGGCCAGCATTTCATCGGCAAAACCCGCCTGGCGGAGCATCAGACCTTCATTCATTGGCTGCTGGAGCAGGCGGAAAGCCACCAGGCCGACGCCGTGCTGGTGGCCGGAGACATTTTCGACACCGGCGCGCCGCCCAGCTACGCGCGCGAACTGTACAACGGCCTGATCGCCCAGGCTCACCGTGCCGGCGTGCAACTGGTGCTGTTGGGCGGCAACCACGACTCCGTGGCCACGCTGGCGGAAAGCCGCGCGCTGCTGTCCTATCTGTCCGCTTGCGTGGTGCCGGCCCTGAGCGAAGACCCTGCAGAACAAGTGTTGATCCTCAAACGCCGAGACGGCGAACCGGGCGCGTTGCTGTGCGCGCTGCCCTATATCCGCCCGCGCGACGTGTTGCGCAGCCAGGCGGGCCAGAGCGCGGAGCAAAAGCAGCAATCCTTGCAGGACGCCATCCGAGAACGCTACCAGCAGGTGTACGAGCAGGCGCTCCGCCTGCGCGAGCGGCTGGGCCGGCCGCTACCCATTATTGCCAGCGGCCATCTGACCACGGTGGGCGCCAGCGCCAGCGAATCCGTTCGCGAGATCTACGTTGGCGCGCTGGAGGCCTTCCCCAGCAACGCCTTCCCGCCGGCCGACTACATCGCCCTCGGCCATATCCACCGGCCGCAGAAAGTGGGCGGCCACGAACACATTCATTACAGCGGCTCCCCCATCCCGCTGAGTTTCGACGAAGCCGGCCAGGGCAAGGAGGTGCTCTTGGTGGAGCTGGACGCCCAGGGCTTGCGCGGCGTCACGCCGCTGGAGGTGCCTTGCTTCCAACCCTTGCACTCGGTGCGCGGCAGCCTGGCCCAGCTGCCGGCGTTGTTGGCCGAGGCGGCTGAAGCCGGCTCCGCCGAACGGCCGGTGTGGCTGGAAGTCGTGGTCAGCGCCGACGACTACCTGAGCGATCTGGCCGCCCGCGCGCAGGCGATGTGCGCGGAACTGCCGCTGGAGCTGTTGCGCGTGCGGCGCGAGCGCGGGCAGTCCGCCTCAGGGCTAGTCTCGACCGCCGGCGAAACCCTGGCAGAGCTGACGCCGCTGGACGTGTTCGAGCGCCGGCTGGCGCTGGAAACGCTGGAGCCGCCGTTACAGGAGCAATTGCGCTTGCGCTACCGCGAAATCCTGGCCTCGCTGCAGGAGGAACAGGCATGAAAATCTTGACCCTGCGCCTGAAAAACCTCAATTCGCTGCAAGGAGAGTGGAAGCTGGACTTCAGCGCCGAACCCTTCGCCGGCAGCGGGCTGTTCGCCATCACCGGCCCCACAGGCGCCGGCAAATCCACATTGCTGGACGCCATCTGCCTGGCGCTTTACCACAAGACGCCGCGGCTGGACGCCGTGACCCAGGGCAGCAACGACATCATGAGCCGGCACACCGCGGACTGCCTGGCGGAGGTGGAGTTCGAAGTCAAAGGCCGGCGTTACCGCGCCTTCTGGAGTCAGCGCCGCGCGCGCGACAAGCCGGACGGCGCGCTGCAAGCGCCTAAGGTGGAGCTGGCGGAAGCCGACGGCGAGATCCTCAGCAGCCAGGTGGCGGACAAGCTCAAGCGCATCGAAGCCATCACCGGGCTGGATTACGAGCGCTTCACCAAATCCATGCTGTTGGCGCAAGGCGGCTTTGCCGCCTTCCTCAATGCCGACGCCAATGCGCGGGCCGAATTGCTGGAGGAACTGACCGGCAGCGAAATCTACGGGGTGATCTCGCAGCAGGTGTTTGAACGCGCCCGCGATGCCCGTCAAACCCTGGAGCAATGGCAGGCGCGCGCCGACGGGGTGGAACTGTTGGCGCCGGAGCAGCGTGAGGAAATGGAAGCGAGGCTGGCCGAGCTTGGCGCGGCCTCGCGTCAGGCGCAGGCGGATTGGGAATTGGCGCGCAAGCAGTGGCAGTGGCGCGAAGCTCTTGAGCAGGCGCGGCGTCAGAGCGCGAAAGCCGACGGCGAATGGCGGGAAGCCTGCGAGCGAGAAGCGCAGGCGGAGCCGGAGCTGGCGCGTTTGCGTGGCGACGAACCGGCGCGGCGCATCCAGCCGCAGTGGCGCGAAATGGAACAGGCGCGGGCGGAACTGCGGCGTCTGGAGGCGGAGGGCCAGGCGCTGCGGCAAGAACAAGCGGCGTTGAACACGGGCTGGCAGGCCGGCCACTGGCGAGCCTTGAGCCTGGCCCGTCGGTTGGAGCGGACTGAAGGCGCGCGTCTGGACGCGCTCAAGGCCGTGGCGGATGAGCAAGAGGCGGCCGCCCGGCGTCTGGGGCATCACGCTCGTTTGGGCGAACTGCTGGAACGCTGGCGCGCCGGCTTCGAACAACAGGAACGGTTGCGCCAACAGCGCGACGGCTGCGCCGCGCGCATTGCGGAATTGGACGCGCAAACACTGCGTCAGCGGCGGGACCTGGCGGCCTTGAGCGCGGAAGTCGAGGCGCAGGAGCGGCGAGGCCTCGAGGCCGCCGACCAGCTGCGGCGGGCGGAAGAGAACGGGCGCGCGGCGCTGGACGGCCGCAGCCTGGCCGAATGGCGCGAGCAATGGCAGCTCACGCTGCGGCAAACCACGGTTTTGCGCGGCCTGGCGACGTTGGCCGCCGAACTGAAGCCGCTGGAAGCGCGGCTGGCCGGCCGGCGCGAGGAGAGGGCGGCGCTGGAAGCCGAACATGCCCGCCATGACGCGGACTTGCAGCGGCTGCGCGCCGATTATCGACAGGCGCAGGAGCAAGCGGCGGACAAACGGCGGTTGCTGGAACAGGAACGGCGCATTCTCAGCCTGGAGCAGCACCGGGCCGCTTTGCGGCCGGGCGAACCCTGCCCGCTGTGCGGCGCCAGCGAGCACCCAGCGGTGGCCGCTTATCAGTCCTTGGACATCGGCGCCGCCGAGGCGGCTCTGAACGCCAAGGAGGCCACGCTTGAAGCCCTGCGCGAACAAGGCCAGCAGGCCGCGGCGCAACTGGCGCGAGACAAAGCGCGGCTGCGGCAGTTGGATGAATCGACGGAACAGGAGCAAGCGCGCCGCGAGCGTTTGGCTGAGCAATGGCTGAGCGAGGGCGCGCCCTGGGGGCTGACGGACGGGGACTGGCGCGGGCCCAGGCTGGAACAAGCCAGCCAGGATGCCGAGCGGCTGCAACAGCGGCAGGAAAGCGCGCTGCGCGCCGCGGAACAGGCGGAAGCGGCGCTGGAACAGGCGCGCGGGGACGCGCGGCGTCAGAGCGAGGCCGTCCAGGCGCTGAGCCAGCAGCGGGCGTTGCAACAACAAGGTCTGCAGAACCTGGAACAAAGCCTGCAAACGCTGCGGGGCGAGCTTGCGCAGCGCGAGGCCGAGTTGCGGGAACTGGCCGATGGGCGCGACGCCGACATCGCCGCCGCGGGGTTTGTTGCGCCGGAATCCGGACGGGAGGCGGGCTGGCTGGAACAGCGCGCCGCCGACTGGCAAGCCTGGAAGGATTTGGAGCAGGCACGCCGGCAAGGGGAGGCAGACGCGAAGGCCCAGGCCGCCGCGCATCGGTTGGCCGGCGAACGCGTTGCGGATTGGGAGGCGCGTTGGCGGAAGCTGGAGCTGCCGGACGGCGCGCCCTTGCCGGACGATGCCGACGTCGAGGCCGCTTGGCTGGCCGCCGTCGCGGATTGCGAGGAGCTGGCGCGGAGCTTGGCCCGGAACCGGGGTGCGCTGGAGCGGATGGAAAGCGACGCCGTGCGCCAACGGCAACGCGCGGAGGAGGCGGAGCAGGCTTGGGGCAGGACCTTGGACGCCAGCCCGTTTGCGGACGCCGCCGCCTTCCTGGCGGCGGCCTTGCCGGAGGAGGAGCGCGAGCGTTTGGGCGCATTGAGCCGACAACTGGAACAGGAGCGGCTGCGCGCTGCGGCGCTGCGGCAGCAGGCAACGGAACGGTTGGAAACGCTGGAGCGGGAAAACGTTTCAGACCAGCCAGAGCCGGAGCTGCGCCAGCGAATGGAGGCGCTGGACGCCGAGCGGCAACGCCTGGCCGGCGAGGACGGGGCCTTGCGCGCCTTGCTGAATAATGATGCCGCGCGCCGCGACGGCCAGCGAGAGCTGTTTGCCCGCATCGACAGCCTGCGCGACGAGGCGGATGTCTGGCAGCGGCTGAACGGCTTGATCGGCTCCGCCGCCGGCGACAAATACCGCCGCTTCGCCCAGGGGCTGACGCTGGAGCATCTGGTGGCGCTGGCCAACCGCCATTTGAGCCGGCTGCACGGCCGCTATTGGCTGCGCCGCCGCGCAGACGGCGAGTTGGAGCTGGAAATTGTAGACAGCTGGCAGGCCGACGTGGCGCGGGACACCCGTACCCTCTCCGGCGGGGAAAGCTTCCTGGTCAGCCTGGCGCTGGCACTGGCGCTATCCGACCTGGCCAGTCACAAAACCTCGATCGATTCCCTGTTTCTGGACGAAGGCTTCGGCACCCTGGACGGCGAAACGCTGGAACTGGCGCTGGACGCCTTGGACGCGCTCAACGCCGGCGGCAAGACCATAGGCGTGATCAGCCATGTGGAGGCGCTGAAGGAGCGCATCCCGGTGCAGATCCGGGTCAGCCGCGCGGGCGGCGCCGGTTGCTCCGTACTGGCGGTAAGCGGCTGAGAACCCGTTCATGGTCTGCTTCGCGTAGAACGCCTTGCCTCGCTCTTGCCCGCAAGAGCATAAAGGCGTTCTATTGGGCAGATTCAGCCGGCGGCGAAGTCGGAGAGGGCCGCGCCGTCCATCCGGTAGCGCACCCATTCCGCCTGCGGCTTGGCGCCGATGGACAGGTAGAAATCGATGGCCGGCTGGTTCCAGTCCAGCACGCTCCATTCAAAGCGGCCGCAGCCTTGCTCCACCGCCAGCTGTGCCAGGCGGCGCAGCATCAGCTTGCCGGCGCCGCCGCCGCGCTGCAGCGGCGAAATATACAGATCCTCCAGGTACAGCCCCTTCTTGGCTTGCCAGGTGGAGTAGCTGAAGAAGTAGACGGCGTAGCCGGCCGGCTCGCCGTCCACTTCGCAGATCAACGCCCGCGCCGGGCTGTCCGCGCCAAACAGACTGGCGACGATGCCGGCCTCGGTGGCGGCAACCTGATCGCCGGCGCGTTCGTAAACGGCCAGCTCCTTGATAAAGCGCAGAATCAGCCCGGCGTCTTGGGCCTGGGCGGGACGGATGTGGATGGACATGGGCGGGGCCTGAATCGTAGTGAACGGATAAGCCGCTATACTACGGCCAAGACAAAATGCATGTGCTGCATTGTTTTCAATTCATGATGAACATTTTGCATTCCGATCTGCGCCGTTTGGATCTCAACCTGCTGCTGGTCTTCGACGCGCTGCTGCGCCAGCGCTCGGTCAGCGCCGCCGCCGACGAACTGGCGATGAGCCCGTCCGCGTTCAGCCACGCGCTGGCGCGGCTGCGGGCCGCCTTGGGCGACGATCTCTTCGTCCGCATCGGCAATGCGATGCAGCCCACGGCCTACGCCGAGCGGCTGGCCGGCGCGGTGAGCGCCGCGCTGGAAACGCTGTCGCAAGGGCTGGCTCAGGCCGGCGGTTTTCAGCCGGAACGCAGCGAGCGCGCCTTCGTGATGGCGGTGACCGACTACACCGCCTTCGCGGTGATGCCGCGCCTGCTGGCGGGTTTGCAGCGGGCCGCGCCGCGGCTGCGATTCAAGCTGGTGCACTCGCGCGGCCGCGAGTCCGCCGAGGATCTGGCCGCCGGCCGCATCGACTTCGCCCTGGGCTATGTAGAAGACATCGCGGAACCCGCTGCCGGGATCGAAAGCTTCGATTGGCTGGAGGACCGCTACGTGGCCATCGTCAGCCGCGCCCACCCCGACATTCGCGGCAGCCTCAGCCTGGAGCAATACCTGGCGGCGCGCCACGTGGTAGTGACGCCGTGGGGCGAAACCCGCGGCGGCATCGATCGGGCGCTGGAGCGGCGGGGCCTGCGCCGCGACGTGGCGCTGCAACTGCCGTCGGTGCTGGCTGCGCCTTTCATCATCGCGGAGTCAGACTGGGTCATGACCCTGCCGCGGCTGGCGGCTGAGGCCTTGAGCCAGGCCGCGCCCATCGTCGTCCACCCCGCGCCTTTCGATATTCCGTCCTACACCCTCAAGGTCTATAGTCACGCCCGGCACGGCCGCAGCGCCGCCCATGATTGGCTGCGCGCGCAATTGCGCGCCTGCGCGCCCTTGCTCCAGGACTAGCCGATCCTCGTCGCCTTGATATCGGTCATAGCCTTTCCCATGAGGGAAAACCCCCTGGGCGCAATGACAGGCTCGGCGTTGCTTGAGCCCGCAATGTGCTTATCATGTGGCTTCAACCATGCGCGGCCAAGACGGGCCATCGCCCAGGGCTGCTGCGAGAGGAGAAGCCGATGCAAGCAGAATGGAGCGGCCTGGACCGCTATTACACCGCGGCGCTGCAGGTAGAGGACAGCGCCTTGAACAGCGCCTTGTCGGCCAACGCCGCCGCCGGCCTGCCGGCGCAGGACGTGTCGCCGCTGCAAGGGCGCGGCGGGTGCTGGAGATCGGCACCCTGGGCGGCTACAGCACCATCTGGCTGGCGCGGGCGCTGCCGGCCGACGGCCGGGTGGTGACGCTGGAGGCCAACCCCGCGCATGCGGACACCGCGCGGGCTAATCTGGCCGCCGCCGGTGTGGCGGAGAAGGTTGAGCTGTGCGAAGGGCCGGCGCTGGACAGCCTGCCGCTGCTGGCCGGGGGCGAACCCTTCGACCTGATCTTCATCGACGCCGACAAGCCCAATAATCCGGCTTATCTGGAGTGGGCCTTGAAGCTGGCGCGGCCCGGCGCCGCCATCGTCGGCGACAATGTGGCGCGCGGCGGCGCGGTGGCCAATGTGGTCAGCCAGGACCCCAGCGTGCGCGGCGTACGCCGTTTCCTGGAAGACATGGGCGCCGAGCCGCGGCTGACCGCCACCGCGCTGCAGACGGTAGGCGTCAAGGGTTGGGACGGGTTTTCCATCGCCATCGTCAATGAAATGGCCTGAGAACCTGTTTACGATCTGCCGCGCCTCGTGAGACGTGACACGGCGAGTACCCCTTCGAAATGCTCATGTACCGTGTGTACACTCCGCTTTCTCAGCGGTTTTCGCCTTGTCTCACCTTAGCTCGCAAGATCGTAAACACGTTCTGAGCGCCGGCTCGCGGGAAGGCAAACCGGCGGCCTTGCTCAAGAGCAGGCGGAATCCAGTGCCGGTTGCGCGGCGGTCTCCTCCGGCTGCGCTTGGCCGGCTCCGCGCAGGAACAGCGCCACCACCAGCGCGCTGAGCACGGTCAGGACGGACAGCACCGTCAACAGCCGCTGGAAAGCGGCTGCGTAGCTCAGGCTCAAGGTTTCCGGCGACAGGCCGGGCAACAGCTCGCCGGCGGCGGACAGCTTGCCCAAGGCGCCCTGGCTGGCGGCCGCGGCCAGAGTCTGCGGCTCCACCGTGGACACAGCGGCCAGCCGCTGTTGCAGCAGCGCCGCCAGCAGCGCGCCCACCAGGGCCAGCGCAATGCCTTCGCCCGCCACCCGCGTGGTGCTGAAAATCCCGGCGGCCATGCCGGCGCGCTCCTTGGGCACCACGCTGACAGCCAGGCCATCCATCAAGCCCCAGGGCAGACTGATGCCCACGCCTATCAGCAGCAAGGGCCACAGCGTCTGCTGCAACGTGGACAGTTGCGGGTAACGGCTCAGCCACCACAGCCCCAGCGCGCACAGCAGCAAGCCGCCGGCGGACAAAGCCGCGGCAGAAAACCAGCGCGTCAGCCAGGCCGCGCACAACGGCAGCGCCAGCATGGGCGCGGACAAGGCCAGCATCACCCGGCCGGCCTCCGCCTCGCTAACGCCCTCCGCGGCCACCAGGCGCAGCGGCAACAGCACCAGCAACACCACAAAGGCGTAAGCCGGCGCGGCGGCCAGGCATTGGACGCCAACGAAGCGCGGGTAACGGAACAGGCTCAGGTCCAGCATCGGGCGCGCCGCGCGGCGCTCCAGCGTCACGAATAGCCAGAACGCCGCCGCGGACCCCAGCAGCAGGCCAATCACCAGCGGGCTGTTCCAGCCCCGCTCCGGCGCGGCCAGCGCGCCGTAAGTCAGCAGGCTCAGCGCCAGCGTGAAGCTGAGCGCGCCCGGCCAGTCCAGGCCAGTGGCCTGCGGATCGCGCGATTCGCGCATGCAATAAGCGGCCAGCCCCAAGGCGAGCAGCCCCACCAAGCCGGCCAGCGCGAAAATCGCGCGCCAGCCCAAGGCCTGAATCAGAAGGCCGCACAGCAAGGGGCCGAAGGCCAGGCCGATGCCGAAGGTGGTGCCTATCAGGCTGAAGGCGCGCGTGCGCGCCGCGCCGGCGAAGCTTTGCGCCAGCGCCGCCAGTCCGCTGGCGAAGGACAGCGCCGCGCCCAGGCCCTGGACCGCGCGCCATATATCCAGCCATAGCAGGCTGCCCACCAGGAACAAGCCCAGCGAGGACAGCGAGAACAAACCGACGCCAAGCAGAAACACCCGTTTGCGGCCGTATTGATCGGCCAGCGCGCCGGCCGCCATCAGGCTGCCGCCGAAGGTGAGCATGAAAGCGTTGGTGACCCAGGTCAGCGCCTGAGCGCTGCCGCCCAGTTCGCGGCCTATCGCCGTCAGCGCCAGCGCCGGGCCGGTGAAGCTGAGCGGCATGGTCAGCGCGGCCAGGCACACGGCGGCCAGGGTTAGAAGATGGGCGCCTTGGGAGGGCGCCGGTTTGGAAAGCTGCATGAGTTCGCCTTTTCAAAGAGTGGGACAAGCGCCCGCGCGCTGCTTGCGGGCGGATACGGATGGTCATTGGGCGAAAACATGATAATTTGGCGGCAATTGACGAAAAATAGGCTATCCGTCCAAACTAGGCGGACAAAAACTCCGCAATAAGGGCGTTTCATGGATAGTTTGAGCGGCTTGGCCGCCTTTGTGCGCGCCGCCGAGGCGCAAAGCTTCGTCGGCGCCGGCCGCGCGCTGGGGGTGTCCTCGTCCGCCGTGGGCAAGAGCGTGGCGCGGTTGGAAGAGAAGCTGGGGGTGCGGCTGTTCCAGCGCAGCACCCGCCACGTGCGGCTGACGGCGGAGGGCGAGCTGTTCTACGAACGCTGCCGCCGCATCCTGGACGACATTGACGACGCCGAGGCCGAACTGGCGCTCAGTCGCGCCACGCCGCGCGGCAAGCTGCGGGTCAGCCTGCCGGTGATAGGCTATCGCATGCTGCTGCCCATCCTGCCGGACTTCATGCAGCGTTATCCGGAAGTGGAGCTGGACCTGGATTTTTCCGATCGCATGGTGGACGTGATAGAAGAGGGCCTGGACGCGGTGGTGCGCAGCGGCCCGCTGGCGGATTCCCGGCTGATGGCGCGGCCCTTGGGGCCGTTCCGCCTGCTGGTGGTGGGCTCGCCCGGCTATCTGCGCGAGCGCGGCACGCCGCAAAGCCCGGAGGACCTGGCCCAGCACGCCTGCCTGCGCTACCGCTTCCCCAGCACCGGCAAGCTGCAAGCCTGGGCGCTGGACGGCGCGCCGGCCGGCCAGGACTGGCCGCCCAGCAGCGCCATGAGCTGCAACAATATCGAGGCGCTGATCTGCGCCGCCAGCCAGGACCAGGGCCTGGCGTATCTGCCGGACTTCATCGTGCGCGACGCGCTGGCCGCCGGCCGGCTGCAAACCGTATTGGCGCCTTATTTGAACCAGACCGGCCTGTTTCACGTGGTATGGCCATCCAGCCGCCAGCTATCGCCCAAGCTGCGCGTCTTCGTCGATTTTCTGTGCCAGCGCTTGTTCGCGCGGCCGGAGGAGGGCGCTGTCGTGTTGCCTACACGCCGCGCTGGCGGCGGAACGCCCACCAGCCGGCCAGCAGGCTGAAGCTGGCCACCAGCAGCACCAGCACCCAAAAGCCGTGTGGATGATTGGCCAGCGGCACGCCGCCCACGTTCATGCCGAAGAAGCCGGCGACGATATTGATGGGCAACGCCAGCACCGTGACCAGGGTCAGCGTGAACAGGGTGCGGTTGCTCTGCTCGTTCAGGCGCGCGGCCAGCTCTTCCTGCAAGAGCTTGATGCGCTCCACCAGCGCTGACAGGTCGTTCAGCGTCAACGCGAACTCCTCCGAAGACTGGCGCAGCGCCTGCGCGTCGGCGGCGTCCAGCCAGGCCGGTGGCCGGTTCAGCAGCCGGAACAGCGCGCTGGGCTCCGGGGCCAGCAGGCGTTGCAAGCGCACCAAGGAGCGGCGCATCGCCGCCAACTGCGCGCGCTGATCGTCCAGCCTTTGCGCCAGCAGCCTGTCCTCCAGCACATCCACCTGCGCGCCGCTGGCGCGCACGATGCCGGCCAGCGCGTCAGCCTGGTTCTGCAGCAAGTGCACCAGCAAGGCCGCCGGCGAACGGAAGGCCGCGCCGCCGCGCACCGCCGCGCGCAGCCGGTCCACCGAGTGCAGCGGCTTGACCCGCGCGGTGATCAGCACCCGCGGCTGCGCATGCGCCCACAGGGTGGCGATGTCCGACGAGGCCAGGCCAAAGCTGAAGGCCACATCGTTGATCACCGCCAGCAAGGCCTGATCCAGCAACTCGATGCGGGTGGAGTTGGAGCCGCCGCGCAGCGCCTCGAAGAAATCCTCCTGCAGCGGCAAGGCCGCGCGCAGCCAGCGCTCGCTGGCGGCATTGGCCAGATTGAAATGCAGCCACAGAAAGGCGTCGCCGTCCGGCGGCGCGCGCAGCCAGGCCTGAGCCTGGGCGGAATCAATCTCCGCGCCGGCGCCGTCCGGATGAAAACAAAAACCGCAGATCAGCCCGGCCTGGTCCGAGCCGTATTGTTGCTGTGCGATGGGGTGGTTCATGGCGCGCGGCCGACATGGTGGGATACGGTACAGCTTAGGCGCGGTGGATGACGGAATGGTGACGGTGAGATGAAGGGGCCGGCGCATGCGCGCTGACGAGCGAGGCTCAGTATTTGAAATACATCACGCCGAATGCGCCGGGGTCGTCTGGTTTGCGCTTTGTCGCTTTGGGAAGATCGATGTTGTCGGGGGCCGGCAGTTCCAAGGCTTTAAAGACTTGGGTGGCGGCGCGAACGTACATCATGGACCTCTTGCCCGTTGAGAAAGAGTAGCCGCCCAGAATGCCAA
The DNA here is from genome assembly GCF_009936155.1 of Chromobacterium haemolyticum. Taxonomy (NCBI): domain Bacteria; kingdom Pseudomonadati; phylum Pseudomonadota; class Betaproteobacteria; order Neisseriales; family Chromobacteriaceae; genus Chromobacterium; species Chromobacterium haemolyticum. The sequence goes on from NZ_AP019312.1 coordinate 2,279,685, forward strand.
ATATCACGAGAATGGCATAAATGTATCCGGTCTCTAAAAACAAGTAGGGCGCTTTACTGCCGCTAATGAAGTCAAAAATCACGGCCACGAGGGGAATCAGTATGCCTACTGAAAAAGAGGAGGACAGCAGCCTTCATTTGATCAAGGTTTTGATGTGTGCTGCTTTCCCTCTGGAACAATGGGAGTAAATCGCAATAACTCTATTCTTTAGCCGAGCTATCGCGATGATTTCAAAACAGCCGTCCCGTTGCGTCCCAATCCGTTCGACTTCATCGCCATCCTGAAAAAGGCTAAACCAGACCAGCCTTTGGCCGGCGGACCATTGACCTCATTCCCACAGAGTCGGCCTGCTCGTGTAAATTACTGGCATCCCTGGCGGTGCTAGCCCATGCCGGCAGCACCAGCCAGGTCCCCTACAAAACCCATAGGTGTTGTTAACGAGTCGTAGGAAGGTTTTTGTTGATTTTGTTATTAATCCAAGAAAGCAAGGGTTGTTCAATATGCCTAAAGCACGCAATGCCTGAGCATACCATGAGTGTGACGCAAATTAAAAATTGGATTGTTATATTTTGGGTGATGAAAGGCAGGGTGCGGTATGCGTCGAATCTAAAAAACCAATGGGTCAGGTATATTGAGTATGACGCATCGCCAAGCATGATAAAAAATGGATATTTATCCCAGTTGATATGGTTGTCGATGTTTAAAAATCCTAGCAAAAGTAATGCGGAGGGGATGCCCCAGATGAATAGCCTTGCAAACCCACCGGCCTCGTAAGCGTATTTTGCGGCTATAATTATGGTTAAAAATGAAAAAATTATAAAAACGTAACCCCAGGTTTGGTTGATGGTTGTTTTTTTCCAAATATAAAACACAACAATGCCGAGAAAAAATTCCAGCAGCTGTGGTGAATATATTTCAAAGTAGATAAGTAAGGCAATAGACAGGCTGTATGCAAGGGTAAGTGTTTGGGTGGTGATGTTTTTGTGTTTGAAGTGCAGCGCTATAAAGAAAACAAACACATAAAATATGAACTCATAGTTAAGAGTCCAGCCAACATTTAAAAATGGTTGCGTGATTCCATCGGGGCCGGCGGCATTGATGAATAGAAGAGATTTTGCGAGGTGTGGAATCCATTCGTGAGCCAGAAATGCAGGGGACCATCTTATGAATACATACAAAAAAAACATTAAGGACCAAAACCAATATATTGGAACCACTCTTATGGTTCTGGCTAATATAAATCTACTGGGTGTTAAGTCTTTATTTGATAAAATATAGCACATCAAAAAGCCGCTGATGACAAAAAAGATGTCAACGCCAGCACCTCCCGCTATGAGGAAAGAAGGGAATCGGTTTGGCGGGAAGTTATTCAGCTCGTGTGCTGGGATAAATTGAAATGCATGGATTAGGACGACCATTACAGCGGCGATACCCCTTAAGAACTGCACGGATTTAATATTTTTATTTTGTTTCATTTTTCCCGCTTTGGTTTCCATGTTGTGAATCATTATGATGTTTGCGATAAATCGCCAATTTCTGTGACGTAGTTGCTCCGCTTCTCCCTCGAGTCGTCACTTGAAATTGCCCCCCTCCTGCAAACCGAACGGTCAAATTTAGACGCTTCCGGCTTCAAGGCGAGCAAGTCGGAACTTGCTCGGGGTCTGGCCGCCCAGCAATCTGTGCGGCCTGAATTCGTTGTAACCCTGTCGCCAGCGCTCGATTTTGTCACGCGCATCATCCATCGATCAAGTAGATTGGGCCGGCGCTGTTTGAGTCCATCACTCGGCAGATCGTCCGGCGAGGGCCAGACAAGCCCACGTTATCGTGTAAGGGTGGGCGGAAGAAGCCGCGTTGTCGCCGAGCTGATCAATCCCCTTGAAATGTGCCGATTAGTTCTACTTCATCTCCATTTTTAAATGGGCTAAACCATACCCAACCTTTGGCGGGTTGCCCATTGATTTTCATCTCAACATAGTCGGCCTGCTCGCGTAAGTTGGCTGCATCCCTGGCGGTTCTGGCCGCGATGCCGGCAGCACCAGCCAGTGCACCCGCAATGGCTGTCAGCCCCATGATGTTGCGGTCACGATCAGTAAAGAAGAAGTTGGCCATTTCCCGTGTTTTCTTGTAGTGGGAGATTTTGCCGCTGATTTTGCCTAGCTCTGTAGAGGGAGTAAGGGGCGCTAAGCTGTTTTGAAGTGTCATGACTAGAGCATGGCTTAGTAGTTGAAGTACATTACACCGAATACGCCGGGGTCACCCGGTTTGCGTTTTGTATATTTAGGTAGGTTGATATTGTCAGGATCTTGTAAATCTAATGCTTTAAAAACTTGAGTGGCGGCGTATACATACATCATGAATTTTCTTCCGGTGACGAGCGAGTATGTCCCTAGGAATAAATACATAAATATAGTCGCATACAAATACTCTGCTCCAAAAAAAGAGAACAGTTTCTCTTTCCCCCCCGATAAGAGCAAATATTGTAAATAATATCGGGATAAATATTGCTACCAAGAAAGTTGTTGCTATGAGCCACCACTTGATGATGGTGCTGATGTGAGATTTTTTGCCGCGAGAGCAATGTGGGTATAGGGCAATGGTGCGGTCTTGAGGTCTCGCAATGGCGATGATTTCAAAGTAGCCCTCTTGGAATGTGCCGATTAGTTCTACTTCATCTCCATTTTTAAACGGGCTAAACCATACCCAGCCTTTTGCGGGGTGCCCATTAACTTCCATCTCAACGTAGTCGGCCTGCTCGCGTAAGTTGGCTGCATCCCTGGCGGTGCTAGCTGCCATGCCGGCGGCTCCAGCCAGAGCTCCTGCAATGGCAGACAAACCCATGATGTTACGGTCATGGTCGGTAAAGAAAAAGTTGGCCATCTCTCGCGTTTTTTTGTAGCGGGAAATCTTGCCGCTGATTTTGCTTAGCTCTGTTGTTGGTGCAAGAGGCGCTAAGCTGTCGGGTGATGACGAAGTCATGCCTGGGGCTTAGTAGTTGAAATACATCACGCCGAATGCGCCAGGATCGCCTGGCTTGCGTTTTGTGCGTTTGGGTAGGTCGATGTGGTCAGGGTCTTGTAGGTCCATCACTTTAAAAATACGTGTTGCTGCATGTACATACATCATAAATTTTTTCCCTGTAACATACGCGTACGCCCCAAAAATGGCATAAACTGCTGCACATACATAAATGTAATCGAAATCTATTAAACTAAAAATTTCGTCTTTACCAGAAATTAAATCAAAAAAACCAAAAACAAGAGGGGCTAATATTGCAACCAAAAAAGATACTGACAGAAACCACCATTTGAATACGGTTTTGATATGTGCAGTTTTGCCACGGGAACAGTGTGGGTACAGTGCGATAACTTTGTCTTTGGGGCGGGTCACTGCGATTATTTCAAAATAATCATTCTGCTGTGTGCCAATAATCTCTACTTCATCACCATCTTTAAATGGGCTGAACCATACCCAGCCTTTGGCTAGTTGTCCATTGATCTTCATTTCGATGTAGTCTGCTTGTTCTCTTAGATTGGCTGCGTCGCGTGCTGTGCTCGCAGCAATGCCTGCCGCACCTGCAAGAGCCCCAGCTATAGCGGACAAGCCCATTATGCTGCGATCGCGGTCAGTGAAAAAAAAATTGGCCATTTCTCTAGATTTTTTGTAGTGAGTAATGCGGCCTTTTATTTTTTCTAGATTAGTGTTTTGACTAGATTCTATTGTGCTGATCATGTGTATGGTGCTCCTATTCTTTTTCTGCGGAGGTGGATTTTTCCATTATTTTTTTCAAGGAATTTGTGAGGTCGTTAATGTTGCTTGGGGCTTTGGAGTTTTTGTGATCAACGCCAAATGGTGTTTGACTAATCCATATCTGTAGATCGTCGTCCTCTACTGCCAATATTATGCCTTGTAATATAAAAATGGTGAGAGATATCCAGCTGCCTGCCGTCATGAAAATAATTCTAGTTGCTAATATGGCCGTGGCGCGTGCACCTATTGCTGCAGCAGTGTCGGCAATAACAACATTGCTACTTACTCTCATGATAAGTGGGGCGGCATATGTGAATGTACTTAGGCCTGCTACAGTCAGGCCGGCAAGTCCAGCAATTGCTTTCACTCGGTAGAGATTCACAACTAAAGACTGTCCCTTAGATTTAGCAGTGTCAATTGCGATATAGTCTTGATAAACCCCAATCCCATTCGACGCAGCCATCAACAAGCCGCCCATCAGTTTCAGGCGCTGTATGCTGCGGGCTTGTTCTCCACCCTGCATGACCTTGCTCAGGGGCAGGCTCATCATATCGATGGCCTGGGCTGTCAAGGCCATGGCGGAGGCGGCCAGGCTGGCGTATAGTGCGCCGTCCTTCTCGTTTTGCAGCAACAAGCGTCCCAGGTAGACGCCTTCTATCATCATCACCAACAAGGTCAGGCGGGCGTCCTTGACCACGGACAGATGATCTTTCGGTTTGTCCGCTCGCAGCTTATTGTAGGCCTGCTGCAGTTTGGCTCCCTGAGTCCGACGGTATTCCGCTTCTTTGCGCAATACTTTTTGCAAGCGTTTGTTCCTGGTGCGTTGGCTTGGCTCTTTTTTCCTGTTGAGGTCCGCGCGTTGGCGGAAATCCGCATATTCGGCGGCCACCAAGGCCTTGATGTCGGCGGTACTGACCAGCGCGCGGCTGGCCAACACCATTTGCAACAGCTTTTCGCCCAGATAGATTTCCGCCTTGTCCAGCTTCAAGGCGGCGCCGGCGCGGCCGGCGGCTGGAGCGAAGGCTTTGACGATGGCGTTGCCGGCGGTGACGATCACGTGGTCTATCTGCCCGGTGCGCGCGGTTTTGAGACTGACGCCGAAGACGGTGTCGCCCTGCGGGCTGGCCGCGGCGATGTTGGCCTGGTACAAGGCGGAGTTTTCCTTGTACATGTCCAGCAGCTTCTGGAAATAGTTCTTGGTGGTTTCTATGGTGCGCACCGCCGCGTCGCTGTACGGCGTGTCCTGGTTCTGCTTGGCGTCCTTTAGCGCGGCTTTCAGCTCGGTTTCAATTTTCTTCTGGTTGAGCGCCAGCGCGCGGTAAAGCACGTTGTTGCGCGCTATCGCCACGTCCTTGGCCCAGGCTTCCAGCTTGGCCTGGCCGCTGGCGGTGACGTTGATGCCGCTGATGGCGTGGCCGATGACGGCTTCAAATTCGATGCCGTCCTTGGGGTCTGCGTCGTGGTAGTCCTCCAGCGTATCCAGGAACAAGGGCGCTTGCAGCCAGCGCAGCAGGACGCCCACGGTTTTGTTCTGGCGCTCGCGGATGGCGGCGTCCAGCTCGTTTTGGAATTTCTGGAAGTTGGACAGGCGGTCCGGGTCTATTTTCTTGCGGTATTTGGGCCAGCTGCGGTCGCCGGCCTGCTCGATATTGTTGTCGTAGTTTTCGCCGCGTTTGGAGTGGAAGGCGGCCACCTTGGCCTTGAGCGCGGCGATCTGCTGGCTGCGCTGTGGCTCCGGGATGCGGCGTACATCAATGGCGTCCAGCTCATTGGGCGCGATAACGGCCGGGATTTGCCAGCCGGCCCATTGGTCCAGCAGGTCGCACACTTCCAGGCGCTGGCGTTTCAGCACCGGGTCTTGCAGTTTGGCGATGGCGGCGCGGCGCTGGGCCATGACGGCCGGGTTGTACCAGGTGGCGGTGTCGCGCCGCATCATGTCGTCCTGGAATTTCTCCTGTCCCTCCTGGGCCTGGGCGCTAAGCGATTTCCGAATGTTTTCCAATGCCTGGATCGTGTACAACTGGAAGCCGCGTTCCTCGGCGAACAAGAGCGCCAGGCCGGCGCTGTCGTTGACATAGCCGTTGAGTTCCTGGGCGGTGCCGATGGCGTCCCACAGCGCCAGGATGTGCGGGGTGTTGTTGCCACCGCTTTTCTTGGCGCGCGCCTGCATGAATTGCAGGCTTTCCTCGGCCTTGCCGCGGCGCGCGTGGATGGGGTAGCGCGCGTAGTTTTTGTCCACCCGGGCCTTGTCGTAGCTGCCGTCTTCCTTGCTGAAGGCCTCGGTCTTGGGATTGTAGGCCAGTTGGGCGGGCTGGTAGCCGGGGTGGTATTCCATCACCGCTTCGATCGCGGCCTTGCTGGCGGTGGTGCCGTGGGCGTTGGAGCTGCCGGCGGCCATGGCCTTGGGGTCTATCGCCTGCATGCGGGCGGCGCGCAGCTTGGCGTCCTGGGCGTAGCGCCGCAGGGTCAGGTCGCTCCATTTGTATTCGCTGAAGGCAATCCAGGCCGGGCCGCATTTTTCCGGCTGTTCGATGATCAGGTGGTGCAGCCGGCTATTGCTGTGGCCGGAGGTGCTGCAAACCACGCTTTCCCCGGCCGCTTTCGCCGCCTTGGGCGAGGGCTGTTTCAGCAGGACGCCGTCTTCGGTGACGCTATAGCATTCCCATAGATTGGAGCCGCGCGCGTGCTTGGAATAAAACAGGTAGACGAAGCCGGCGCGCAGGGTGCGCAGCGCGTAATGGAAGTCCGCGTCCAGCGCGATGTCTTTGACCTTGTCGGCACAGGCCCAGGCGGGCAGGGCGGCTTTCACCGTTTTGGGCACCGGCGCGTAGCGTACCGGCATGATGGGCAGGCCGCTGGCCTGACAGGCTTTACACAGTTGGCTCATGATTTGCTGTGGTCCGGGATATGGGGTGCGTGATGTCGGCCGCGTTCAGGCGCCGGCGGCGATGGCCGCCCAGTCCGCTTCGCTGAGCGAATCCGTCAGCCCGCTGTAAAAGTCGTCCGCAGCGCGCCCCGCCAGCAGCGCTTGCACGCGGGGGTGCAGGTAGAAGCGGGGGTGGACGGTGACGGCGTGCAGGGCGAAGCGGGACAAGTCCTCGTCGTCGTCAAAGCCCAGCGCGCCGGCATGGCGCAAGGCGGCGAAGGCGTGCAGACGCGCGGTTTCCAGCTTGTCCGCGTCGCATTCCGGCGCTTGTTCGCGCCAGGCCAGCAGCGCGCGGTTGAGCGAGCCGATGCGGGCGATGTCTTCCCACAAGCCGGGTTCCCAGCGCGAGGGCGGGCGCGGCGCGCGAGCGGCTTGTTGCGCCGGCTCCAGGCAAACGAGTTCGCCGGCCGGGTCCAGCAGCCACCAGCGGCTGACCGAGCCCAATAGGCCGCGCTGCTGCGCGGTGTTCAACAGCGGCCACAGCGCCCAGCTCACCGCCGGGTCGTGCAGGCGCAATAGATGGGTTTCGCCATTGGGCGTGCGGCGTATCATCTGCCGGCCGATATGGGCGGCCGCCAGTTTGGCGGAGCCGGCGATTTCCAGCCAGCCGGCCACGAGCCGACCTTGTCCTTGCGCCAGCGCGTCCGGCTCGGCTTCAGCCAGCGCTTGGGCGATGCTGTCGGCCAACGCCGGCGCGCCGGCGGTCAGCGGCAGCCAGGCGGGCTGGCGCGCCGGGTCCAGTTGCGGGTGTTTCAGCGGCACGGGCAGGCCTTGCTGCCGGACTTGAGCGTCCAGTTCGGCCTCGGCTCCCGCCAGCGGGCGGCTGGGCGCGTCCAGGGCCAACAGCAGTTGCGCGCCGGCCTGCTGGCGGGCTTGCAGCTGCCGCAGAATGGCGGCGTGTTGATTGGATGTTTGCATGGCTTACCCCAGTCGCACAGTGGCGGATTGGGTGGCGGCAGCGCTGTCCAGCGCTTGCTCGCAGCCTTTGTTGAACTTGGGCAAGGGCGCGTTCAGGCTGGTGGGGCCGCTGAGCTTGTGGCTGGCGCCTTTCACCGTCACGGTGCCGGGGCAGTGCACTTCGATGTCGCCGCCCTTGAGCCGGATGTAGCCGCCGCCGGCGGTGACCAGGATTTCCTCCTTGGCGGTGATGACGATGCGCTCCTTGCAGGAGGTGATGGTCACGTCCTTGTCCGCGGTCACTTCGATAGTGTCGCTTTGCGCCTGCATCTGGATTTTGCCCTTGGCGGCAATCAGCTTCAGCGCGATCTTGTCTTGCAGGCCGGTGACGAACAGGCTGATCTTGTCGCCGACATTGTGAATCCAGCGCCGTCCGCTGGTCTGGTTGGTGTCGCGCTGCGCCACCAGATCCAGATTGGTTTCCGCGGCCAGGGTGTGGCTCTGCTGGCTCAGGCTGGCGATGCCGGCCGGCGCGGATAGGATGAGCAGGGGCTGGCGGCCGGAGATGTCCTGGCCGGTCTTGCCTTCCTTGTCGGTATTGGTTTCCGCCTCCCAGGCTTTCAGCGCCGCTTGCTGGTGCTGCAGGTGGCCGATCAGCTGCTTGCCTTCCCGCTTATTGTCGTCGCCTATGCCTTCCGGCCCGGTTTCCATGGTGTCGGCCTGCTGGCCGGTGGCGGTTTCGCCCAGGCTCTGGCTCAGGCCCAGCGCCGCGTCCAGCTGGCTTTGCGCCTGTTCGCGCGCCAGTTGTTTGCCCCCAGCGCCGTTCTGCGCTTCGGTGCTCAGCAGCAGGCCGTGGCCGGCGCGGATGGCGCCGTGGCTGTCGGTTCTGAGTTCGAAGCCGTCGCCGCGCGGCTCGGCCTTGCCGTTGCTGCGCGGGTGGGTGAGGAAGCCCTGGTTGAGCTGGGTCTTGCCCGGTTCGCTCGATAGCTTGGTTCTGACTTCGCCGGGGGTGTCGTCGAACAGCAGTTCGTTGTATTGGCCGCCCTGGTGTTCCTTGGATTTGATGCCGGACAGGGTTTTGTTGGCCGGCAAGGCGCCGGCGCCGCTGAAGTCCGGCGGCGGGTGGCTGCCGTTGTAGAGCACGCCGGTGATCACCGGGCGGTCGATGTCGCCTTCGATGAAGTCGACCAGCACTTCCTGGCCGATGCGCGGAATGAATTGGTGGCCCCAGCCGGCGCCGGCGCTGGGCATGACCACCCGCAGCCAGCAGGAGGATGTGTCGTCCAGGTTGGCGCCGATGCTCGGGTGTTCGTCCGGCCGTTGCCAGTGGAATTGCACTTTGATGCGGCCGTGCTGGTCGGTATGCACTTCTTCACCTTGGGGGCCGACCACGGTAGCGGTTTGCACGCCGCGGGACTTGGGCTTGGCCAGCTCGGTGTGGGCGTAGGCCGGGGTCAGCGGCACGCCGCGGCGCTGGGCGTCGAACTCGGCGCGGAAGGGTTGGGCGTCCTCTGCTTTTGCCAGCGCTTTGAGGTCCGCCGGCAGGTTGTTGCGCGCGCTCAGGGTTTGGCGGGTGACGACGAATTCGCGCTGTTCGCTGCTGTCGCCGTCGTGGGCGGGGTGGTCGTCCAGTCGGAACCATTGGCCGGCGGCCAGGCCGCGCACCGAGCCGCCGCCGCTGAATTGCTTGGCCTTGAGGTCATGCGCCTGCTGGCGCAGTTGGGCGTAGTGGCTGAGCTGGTCGGCGTCGCCGGCGTAGTACAGCGATTGCGGGTCGTAGTCGTGCAAAGAAGACTGCAGCGCCTTGCCGTTCTGGCCTTGATCAATGCGGCTGTCGTCGCCGCTGTGCTGGGTGCTGACGGGTTGGTAGTCGAAGCTGGCCAGCGCCACCGCGCCGGGGACGATCTGGCGCAGGGCGTTCCACTCGGTCAAGCCGTCCTCGGCCTCGGTGGCGTCGCTGCGGTGGAAACGCACGCGCTCGACGCCGGCCGGCGGCAGGCTGTAGGGGTCGTCGAAGGCGACCAAGCGCACTTGTGGTGTGTCGCCGTCGAGGTGATCGAAACGCCAGGCATAACCCTCTTCGTGCAGCAGCCGCACGATGAAGTCGTAATCGCTCTCGCGGTATTGCAGGCAATAGCTGCGCGGCGAGGCTGGGCCGGTCTTGAAGTCCAGCGTCTGCACCCGGGCGAACACCGGGTTGGCCTGCTGATGCTCGGCCAGGATCTGTTTGACGATGTCCGGCACCGTCAGGTCCTGGAACACCCGCGAGCTGACGCGATGCCGCAGCAGCGCGAACGGCGGCTCTATGGTCAGCTGGTAACGGCTGAAGCCGCCGTCGGATCCCAGGCTTTCCACCTTGGACACCACGCCGCAGCGCAGACTCTCCGCGCCGGCGGCGTCGAGGATGCCGAGCCGGGCCGGCAGACCGAGCAGGGTCTTGAGTTCGATGGCCCCGTCCGGGGACAGACAGGTGAGCTGGTAGGCGTAAGGCCGGGACACGCCTTCCTCGCCGGCCAGGCTCAGGGGCAGCAGTTGCTCGGCCGCCACGCTGCCGTCGCCCAGGCTGAGGGTGAGCAGGCGTTGGTCTTGATTGAAGGCGGAGGCGAAGCTGGCGAGCATGGGGCTGAGGTCCATGGGTTCAGGGCTCTATCTGGCGAAGGTTTGCGTGCAAGCGTTCAGGCGCCGTAGCGGCGGCATCGTGGCTTGCGCGATAGCTGTTGATAGTTATTGTTAAAAAGCGAGCTTATTCTATGTGTTTTTACTGCTCCGCACAAAGGCTTTGATGCCAAAGGGATTTCGTTTTAATCAGTACCAGCCGGCGCGCTTGAAGCGCGGCTGCCATGCCGAGTCAGATCAAGCGGGCCTGGCTTTGGGTTTGCCTGCGGATGGCGGCGGGTGAGACAATCCTGCTCTGACATGGTTCACGCACTGTTTTACAATGCCAACCGTATATTTCTGATCCTGCCCGCGGGCGGGTTTTTTTATTGGGAGACGTCTGAGCCATGACTTGGCAGGATTTCAAGACGCAATACCTGGTGCGCTTTTGGGCGCCGGTGCCGGCGGTGATCGCCGCCGGGGTGTTGTCCGCTTATTATTTCGGCATTACCGGTACCTTCTGGGCGGTGACCGGGGAGTTCACGCGCTGGGGCGGCCACGCTTTGCAGCTGTTTGGCTTTCATCCGGAAACCTGGGGTTATTTCAAGGTGATCCACCTTGAAGGCACACCGCTGGACCGCGTGGACGGCATGATGATCATCGGCATGTTCGCCGGCTGTCTGTCCGCTGCCTTGTGGGCCAACAACGTCAAGCTGCGCATGCCGCATCATCGCGTCCGCATCGCGCAGGCGGTGTTGGGCGGCCTGATCGCCGGCTTTGGCGCGCGCTTGGCCATGGGTTGCAATCTGGCGGCCTTCTTCACCGGCATTCCGCAGTTTTCCCTGCATGCCTGGCTGTTTGCGCTGGCCACGGCGGCCGGTTCCTGGTTTGGCGCGCGCGTGACCATGCTGCCGGTGTTCCGCATTCCGGTGAAGCTGCAGAAGGTGAACGCGCCGCAGCCCTTGCAGCAGCGAGAGGATCAGGCGCGGCGGCGCTTCCGCCTGGGCATGCTGATTTTCGCCGCCTTCACGCTGTGGGCGCTGGCCCGGACCTTCTCCATGCCCAAGCTGGGGCTGGCGGCCTTGTTCGGCCTGGCTTTCGGCCTGATCATCGAGCGCGCCCAGGTGTGCTTCACCTCGGCCTTCCGCGATCTGTGGCTAACCGGCCGCACTCAGATGGCCAAGGCCATCATTGCCGGCATGGCGGTGAGCGTGATCGGCGTATACAGCTATGTGCAGCTGGGCGTGCCGCCCAAGATCCTGTGGGCCGGCCCCAACGCGGTGATAGGCGGGGTGTTGTTCGGCTTCGGCATTGTGCTGGCCGGCGGCTGCGAAACCGGCTGGATGTATCGCGCGGTAGAGGGCCAGGTGCATTACTGGTGGGTGGGGCTGGGCAATATCGTCGGCGCCACCTTGCTGGCGGCGTGGTGGGACGATATCGCGCCGGCGGTGGCGACTGATTACGCCAAGGTGAACCTGCTGGCGGTGTTTGGCCCGCAAGGCGGCCTGGTGTTGACTTATGGAATGTTGGCGCTGGCCATGCTGGCGGTGATGTGGTGGGAAAAGCGCTTCTTCGCCGATAAGGCGCAGGCGGCTAGATTCAGCAAGGAGGCGGCATGAGCAAGCAGAGTTATACCCCGAATTACCGTTTGGACATGATGGGCGAGCCTTGCCCGTACCCGGCGGTGGCCACGCTGGAGGCGATGCCGCAGCTGCAGCCGGGAGAAATTCTTGAAGTGGTGACCGATTGCCCGCAGTCCATCAACAATATCCCGTTGGACGCCAAGAACCATGGCTACACCGTGCTGGAAATCCAGCAGCACGGCCCGACGATACGCTATCTGATCCAGCGTTGAGCCTGTTTAAATAGTGCCTGTGGAGGCGTAAGCAGACGGCCTGTCGTTCAATCACTTAAATCAAGTGCTTGGCGGCAGGCCGTTATTGCAATGTCGTCCCCGCGACCAAGGGCGCGGGGATATGCTTTATTGTTCGCAGCGGGAGAGGAAGGCTCGGGTGGCGATCGCGCCGGCTTGGTAGAGTTGTTGGTAGACCGGGTCGTTTGGCTGAATGTTGAAGTCGGTGGCTTTCACCTGCCCTGTGTCTATATTGATGCTGCGGCCTTGGTCCTGCCGAGACTGGTCGTAGTTTTGAGTTTGCACGGCCATGACGCAGTGCGAAATGTCCGCGATGTGCTCAATCAGATTACGGTCTGATTTCTGGCACGATTGATGGGTGAAGCGGGCCCCCAAAACGGTTTCCGACGAGTATTTGTCGTCGAAGAAGTTGATTGGGTAGTTCCACATGGTCCCGCCGTCTACAAACACGCCGGCCTCTTGGCCTGGATAAGTGAAGTTCTGCGCTTCGAAGAAGAAGGGGATGGACATGGAGATGCGCACAGCTTCCGCCACTTCTACGTCCGGTGTTAGTTCCGCTGAGAAAACCATGCTTTTTTGAGCGGGCGCGTCGCAACCGGTGACGAACAATTCGCGGAAGGGACGTTCGTTCTTGTGCAGCGCTGGGTTGGCGAAGTCGGCGAAAGTGTATTTCTTATCCTGCCGCCCGTCCTTGAACTGGCTGGCGGCGATGTCTTTCAGCCAATGATAGAAATAGTCGCTGGAGTACCAGCCCTTCTTGTTAAACAAGCGCAGCAGACACACAAAATCTTCCAAATTGGCTTTGGGCGCAAAGGGTTTGAAGGCGTTAAAGGCCGCATCCAAATTCGACGGTAACGCGCTGGCCACTTTTTGCGGAATCTTGCGATAGTCCAGGGAATCGGCCAAGTCCTTGGTTTGAGCGGCGCTGAGTCCAAAGCTGATCAGCATGGAAGAGATGGCGCCGGCGGAGGAGCCGATCACGCGCTGGATTTGAGGCAGCGCGCCGGCTTGCTCCAATTCCGCCAGCATGCCCAGGTAGGCGATGCCCCAGACGCCGCCGCCGGACAGAGCCAGGTTTTTGAATGAATACTTCATGTGTTGCTCCTTGTCGTTGAGGTAGAAACGATACGCCATTTATGTTTATGGCATGGAGCGATGCTTGCGGCTATTTTTTAGCGGGGGAACTAACTTTACCGGCCTTTCGGCCTGGAATGGCCGCCGCGCCGCGCACTTCAAAGCGGATTTTCTCCACCACCAGGCCCTTGGCGTCACGCAGTTCCAGCGCGTGGCGGCCGGGCCAAGGGAACCAGGGCAGGCTGGCGCCGGCGCCCAGGCGCTTGCCGTTGAGCCACCATTGCGGGCGGGCCACGCCGCGCGCGCGCAGCAGCAGGCGTTGGTTGGCCGGAGGGATGTCCGGATCCAGTGCGTAGACGCTGCCGTCCACCGGCACGGCGATGCCCGGCGTCTGGCTGGCGGCGCCGCCGCGCTCCGGCACGATCAGCGCGCGCTCGGTGCCGGCCAGAAACCATTCACGCCGGCTGGCCTCGACATCGCCCTCGTAGCGCACGTTCTGCCTCACCACGCCGGGCGGCGGAGTCGGCGGCAGGGAGGCCGGCGCGCCCTGTTGGGCACGGTCCAGCACCGCCTGCCACACCGGCGCCGCGCCGTGCATGCCGGACACGTCCCACATCGGCTCGCCGGCGGCGTTGCCCACCCACACCGCCACGGTGCGCTGGCGGGAAAAGCCCACCGCCCAGTTGTCGCGCATGTCCTTGCTGGTGCCGGTCTTGACCGCGCTCCAGTAGCGGGTGGACAGCGCGCTTTCCAGGCCGAAGGTGCGCGCGCGCGCGGTGCGGTCGGACAGGATGTCGGCGATGATGAAGCTGCTGGCGGCGTTCAGTTGCCGCTGCGGCTTGGGTTTGGGGTCCGCCAGCGTCCAGCGGGTCGGGCTGGCCAGCCCCTGATTGGCCAGGGTGCGGTAGGCGTTGGCCAGTTCCAGCAGGCGGATGTCGGCGGCGCCCAGCGCCAGGCTGTAGCCGTAGTAGTCGCCGTCCTGCTGCAGGCTGCTCAGGCCCAGCCGGTACAGGCGGTCGCGCAGCGCGTTGGGGCCCACCATTTCGATGGCGCGCACCGCCGGCACATTGAGGGAGGAGGCCAGCGCGGTGCGCGCCGACACCAGGCCCTTGAAGTCCTTGGCGTAGTTTTGCGGCGCGTACAGGCCGGCGCCGGTTTGCAGGCTGAGCGGGCTGTCGTCCAGCAAGGAGGCGGCGCTCAGGTAATGGCGCTCCAGCGCCAGCTGGTAGAGGAAGGGCTTGAGCGTGGAGCCGGCCTGGCGCAGCGAGGTGACGCCATCCACTTCCGCGGCGCTGGACAGGCCGCGGCCGCTGGAGCCCACCCAGGCCAGGATGTCGCCGCTGACGTTGTCCAGCACCACCAGCGCGCCGTCCTGCACATTGCGCTGCGCCAGCGCGGCCAGGTGCCGGCGCAGCACCGAAGCCGCGTAGCGTTGCAGGCCCAGGTCCAGTGTGGAACCGATGCGGCTGCCGGCCGCCAGCGGCTGGCGCTGCAGCAGTTTCTGCGCGAAATGGGGCGCGTCCTGCTCCGCCAGCGGATTGGCGGCGCGGCTTTGCGCCAGTGCCTGGCGCGTGCGCACCGCCAGCGCCGCGCAGTTGGGCTGGCGGCGCATGTCCTGCAGGATGCGGCAGGCGCGGGCGGCCACCTTGTCCGGCGCGGCGTTGGGCGCGCGGATCAGCGCCACCGCGATGGCGGATTCTTCCAGATTGAGGCCGGTTGGCAGTTTGCCGAACAAGGTGGCGGACAGCGCGGACAAGCCCACCAGTTCGCCGCGGAAGCCCACCAGATTCAGGTAGGCCTCCAGGATCTGCGCCTTGCTCCAATGGGTTTCCAGCCAAGCGGCGGACCAGCCCTGGCCCATCTTCTGCCACAGGCTGCGGCCGTTGCGGCCCACCTTGAGGTCGTTGTCCAGCAGACCTGCCAGTTGCATGGTCAGCGTGGAGGCGCCGCGGGTGCGGGTGTTCCACAGATTGCCCCAGGCCGCGGCGGCCACGCCGGACCAGTCCACGCCGCTGTGCTGGTAGAAACGCCGGTCTTCCGACACCACCAGCGCGTGGCGAAAAGCCGGCGAGGTGTCCGCCAGGCCCACCCAGTCCAACCGCCGGCCTTGTTTGTCCACTCTCAGCCGCTGCAATGGCTGGCCGTTGCGGTCCAGTACCACAACGTCCGACGGCCGCCATTCCGCTTTGACCTGCTGAAAACTGGGTTGGGCCAGCGCCGGCGCGGCCGCGCCGCACAAAGCCAGCGCCGCCAGCCACTTCCATCCCGCTCTATTTGCCATCGACTACCTTGAATACCGGGTTGGGCAACATGCCGAACACGTCCGGCGCGTACAGCGCTTCCACCCGCGTCGGCGGCAGTTTGAAGGCGCCGGGGTTGTTGAGCCGCATGGTGTAGCTGGTTTTCAGGCCGCCGCGCGGCACGTAGCCGTAGTAGGCGCGGTAGCCGGAGAAGCGGCGCTCCACGTAGTCGGCGGGGTCGCCGTCGTTGTCCGCCTTGGCGTTGATTGCCGAATCCCGGCCCAGGCCGGAGCCCAGGATGGTGGCGCCGGCCGGGATCGGGTCGTTGACCACCACCCAGGTCATATCGCTTTGCGCCTGGATCTCCAGCGTGACCTTGACCACGTCGCCGGGCTGGTACTGGCCGCTGGTTTTCTGGCTGATCGGACTCAGCGTTTTCTTGATGCTGTAGCCGGCGTAGCGCGGGGCCTTGAGCGCGATGGCGGCCTCGGCCTGGACTGTGGCCCACGGCGCGCCGCTGCCGGCGTGCTTGAGCTGCAGGCTGCCGCCGTTTGTGGCCCAGGGCAGCAGGCCCAGCTGTTTGACGCCTTCCTGCGGCCAGGCCAGGTTCAGCTTGGCGCCGCCCAGCGCGGCGCTGGTCTGGCCGCTGACCGGCGTGGTTTCGAACTGGCGCGAGAATTGCGCAACGGCCAGGCTGCCCCACAGATTGGAGGTGGTGGTGCCCCAATGGCCTTTTTGCTGACGCCCCAGCAGGCCGGTGAGCAGGCGCGGCATGTCCGCCTGCCAGCCCGGCAGCTTGCGCACCGTCAGCAGCAGCTTGGCGGCGTTGACGTCGGCGCTGCCCATCAGCCACCAGGTGTTGTCGCTGGCCTCGGTGCTGAAGCCCATGCGCGTGCCCTGATAGGTGAGACGCGCGCGCAGCAGGTTCTCGGCCTCGCTCAGCCGCGCGGCGCGCTGTGGAACGTCGGCGGCGCGGTTCAGCAGAGCCAGCCAGTCCACCAGCATGGCGGTGCTCATTTTCTGCGGATTGAGGTCTAGTACGTCCAGCATGGCCGGACGGAAGCGGCCGTAGCGCGCCAGCGCTTCCATCGCGCTCAGGCGGCGGGCGTCTGCGTCCTGGCGGCCCAGCGGCAGATCGCGCTTGAGCCGGCCTTCGACGAAGGCGGTCAGGCCATCCAGCAGCCGCGCGCGCTGAGCTTCCGGAATGGCGACGCCGGCTTCGTGGGCGGCGGCCAGCAGGTAGCTGCTGAGGATGTCGCTGCCGCGGTCCGGCGCGCCTTCGGCCAGCGGGAAGTAGGCGGCGAGGCCGCTGCCGTCCAGATACAGCGGCAGTTCGCTCATCAATTGATCCCAGCGCTTGGCGTCGGCCAGGCCCAGGGCCACCGAGCTGCGCTGTTCCAGGCAGACATAGGGGTAGTCCTGGAACCAGCGGCGCACGCCGGGCAGTTCATTGCCCAGCTTGGCCTGCAGGCTGACGCGGATGCCGCCGCGGCCGGGCAGGGCGCCCGACGGCAAGGCGACGGGGATGCTCAGCTCCGGCGCCACGCGTTGCAGCGTGGCCTGCTCCACGGTGACGGGCACCGCCGGCTCGATTTCCTGGCGCACCGCCAGCTTGTCGGCGGCCTTGCCGTCCACTTGCTGGGCGCTGAAGTTCCATTTCAATTCCTTGACGTCGTTGGGCACCGTCACCGGCCAGCTCAACAACCGCGCCTCGCCCACCGGCAGGCTGATCTCCTGCGGTGGCAAGTCTGGCAAGCCGGGCGCGCCGGCCTGGACCTTGACCTTGAGCGGCTTGTCGCCGCCGTTGCGCACGGTGACGCCGGCGCTGAACTGGTCGCCTTCGCGCGCCAGCGGCGGGATGCCGGAACTCAGCTGCAAGTCCTGGGTGACGTTGAAGCCGGCTTCGCCGGTTCCGAACAAATCATTGCCGACGTCGGCCACCGCCACCAGGCGGAAGCGGGTCAGCGCGTCGTTGATCGGCACTTTGACTCGGGCGCTGCCGTTGGCGTCCAGCGCCACGCGCGGCTGCCACAGCAGCAGGGTGTCCAGCAGTTCGCGGGTGGGCGCCTTGCCGCCGCCGCCGCCCGGCGGCAGCGATTTGCGGCCGTAATGGCGCTTGCCCACCACTTCCAGCTGGGCGGTGGCGGTTTCCACGCCGTAGCTGTGGCGCTGGTACATCGCCTGCATCAGCTCCCAGCTGCGGTTGGGCTGCAGTTCCAGCAGCGCTTCGTCCACCGCGGCGAAGGCCACTTCGGTGCCGGCCGGCGCCGGCTTGCCGCCGGGCAGCTTGACCTGGATGGTCACTTCGGCGGTTTCGCGGATGCCGTAGCTCTTGCGCGCCGGGCTCACGGTGACGTCCAGCCGCTTGGCGGCGTCGCCCACCTGGATTTCGGCGATGCCGTATTTGAAGGCCGGGCGCGACAGGTCCACCATGCTGGTGGGCGGGGTGTAATCGCCGCCTTCGTTCCAGTAGGCGTCCCACCATTCGCTCGGGGTTTTCCAGCCCCAGGTGAAGAAGGAGTACCACGGCACCTCGCGCACGCGGCCGCGCACCGCCAGCACCGAAACGTAGACGTTGGGCGTCCAGCCCGGTTCTATCTTGAGTTCGATCACCGGGTTCTTGCCTTCCAACTCCACCACCCGGGTTTCGATCACGCCTTCGCGTTCAATCGCCAGCCAGGCGGTGGCCTTGCGGAAGGGCATACGCACCTGGAAGCGGGCGGTTTCGCCGGGCGCGTAGCTGATTTTTTCCGGCAGGATGTCGATGCGGTCGTTGTTGTCCACGTCGAACCACAGCTCGTCGTGCTTGCTGACCCAGACGGATTGCGCGCTTTGCGCCAAGTTGCCGTTGTCGTCGGCGGCTTCGGCGATCAGTTCCATGTCGCCGGCGTCCTTGAGATTGATTTCGCAGAACATCAGGCCGCGGCCGTCGGTGCTGCCGCTGCACACCTTGCCCTTGTCGTCGGTCTCTTCGTTGTGGTCCCAGGCGTAGAAACCGCCCACCAGCCGCTTGCGGCTGGACAGGTAGCGGTGTTCGCGCAGGCTGATTTTGACGTTCTTGCCGGCCAGCGGCTTGCCGGCGGTGTCCAGCACCACGGCCTTGAGCTGCAGCGCGCGGCCGGCGGTGATCCAGCTGTCCACGCTGATGCCCACTTGCAGGCCGGCCGGCCACAGAGGAATGCGGCGGGTCAGGGTTTGCACTTCGCCGTTGGGGTCGCGGTAGGCGGCCTCGGTGACCAGGTCATAACGGCGGTCCAGCTTGGGCAATTTGTCCAGCGTGGTCTTGCCGTTGCCGTTGGCGTCCAGTTGCAGCGCGGCCTTGTCCAGCAGTACTTTGCCGTCCAGCGAGGATTCGGCCTGGTCGCGCTGGCGCTGCGGCGGCGAGAAGCTGTAAGACTCATAGCCCTTGATGCGCTGGTAGGCGTCGGCCAGCATGGCGCTGACTTCCACCGGCCAGCCCTTGGCCGGGCCGCCGTTGCCCCAGGACAGGGATACGTTGAGCGGCAACTGCTTGGGCGCGATGCCGGCGTTCTTCACCGTGGACAGGCGGCCAGTCATGGTGGGCAGGCGGAATTCCTCCACCCGGAAACTGCCGCTGTGCAAGGAGTAGCCGTCCAGCTCCGGGCTGGACGGCTTGTCCTTGTCGTCCGGGCCGCGCGAGCCTTTGCGTTCCAGATACAGCGTGTATTCGCCCAGCTTGGCTTCCTTGGGTAGCGCGTAGCTGCTTTCCGCGTAGCGGCCGTTGCGCCAGCTTAGCGGCAGGCTGATTTCGTCGCCGCTGCCGTCGTGGACGATGCGCAGTTGCTGCGGCAGTTGGCCGGGCTTGAGCTGGGCCAAGCCGCGGCTGACCTGAGTGCGCAGCAGATGCTTCATCGATACGGTTTCACCGGCGCGGAACAGCGCGCGATCCAGGATGGTGTGGGCCAGGATGTTGGGGCTGTCGCCCCACTGAGTGGGGAAGGGGAAGCGCCAGGATTCGATGCCGCGGTTCCAACTGGAACGGACGAAGGACACGTCGTCGTTGCCGTTGGCGTCCTTGGAGGCGGCGGTGATGAACAGACCGGACAGCTCCTCGTTGTCGCAGCTGCCGGCAGGCAGCACGGATTTGACCGCGGCCACGCCCTTGGCGTCGGTTTTGCCGGACCACAGCGCGTTGCCCTTGCAATCGTAGATGTTGACGCGGGCGGCCGGCACCGGCTTGCCCTTGTCCAGCGTGGTCACCCACACCGCGGCGTTTTCCTTGGAGCTTTTGAAGTGCACCGCCATATTGGTGACCAGCGCGGCGGTGCGCACATACATGGGCTTGGAGCTGGCCAGCAGCGATTTGCCCAGCAGCCGCGAGGATACTTCCACCACGTAGAGGCCGGGCTTGGGCAGGGGGATGCCCACCACTTCAAACGGCCATTTCCCCTGTTTGTCCGGCTGGCTGGGCAGCTTCAGCGGCTGAGCGGCCTTTTCCTTGGCCAGCAGGGACAGGCGCCGGCTTTCTATGGTCTTGTCCTTGCCTGCGGGCAGATAGCTTTCGTGATAGCGCAGCACCTTGGCCAGCCAGGTCATCATGTCCTGGTCCTTGTTCAGCCGCAGCGCCTGGCCGCCCAATTGCACCGATTTGATGTTGAGGTCGCCCTCCACCCCGCGCAGGGTGATGGGCAGCGCCGCGTCCGCGCCGGACTCTATGATGCCAAAGGGCGCGGCGGCGAATTTGGCCAAGGGCGGGTAATCAGCCAGCTTGATGGACAGCGGGAAGCGCTCCGCGTTGATCAGCGGCCGGCCCACTTCGTCGCCAAAGTCCTTGGGCAGTTTCAGCGTCAGCGTTTCCAGCGGCGGGAACGGCGGCGCAAAGCTGATACTGTCCACCGGCTCGCCCTTGCTACGCGCCTCCGCCTGCGGCGGGCGCTCGGCTCCGGCGCCGCTCAGGCGCACCGCCATCGCCAGTTTTTCCGGCACAGGGGAGCTGAAGTTGAGGGTAATGGGCTTGAACGGAATGCATGCGCCTTTAGCGTTCTCGCGCAGGCAGCTCATGCTGGCGGTGAACGGCGGCCGCACCTGGTAATTGAGCCGGTCCGGCGTGGCCGCGCCGCGTTGGTGTACCAGCGTGAGCTTGCTGTCCGGCGCCAGCCGCTGGCCGCAGCGCAGCGTCAGCACCTTGGCGGATTGTTGTTCCAGTTTCAGATGCTTGAGCAGCGCCGCGCGCTCCCCGGCCGGCAAGGGCTGGACCGGGATGCGCTCCGGCAAGCTGGAGGATTGGCAATACAAGGACGAAGCCGGCACGCCGGCGCCGTTGAATTGCAGAACGAAGGCCTGGTCTTCCTCGATGCGGCCGTTGCGCGGCCAGCGCTCCACCACCACCGGCGCGCCGGTGTAGAAGCGGAAGCTCAGGCCGGCGGCCACGGCATTGCCTTGCAGGTCCTTGAGGCCGGGTTTGGGCGTGAAGCGGCAATCGGTATTGGCGGCCGGGGTTTCGGACACGTCCAGCACCCAGGTCTTGTCGTCCACCCAATGGCTCTTGGCCTTCAAGCCGCAGCTCCAGGCGAACGGCGCCGGCGCGGCGCTATTGCCCAGCGGAATCATGCTGCTGTTGAAGGTAGCGCGCACCTGCTGCACTTCTTTGACTTCACCCTGAGGGCTGAAGGTGGTGACGCCGGCAGCCAGGCTGGCAGCGCTGGCGGCGCAAAGCAGGGCGGACGCGAGATGGGATGGCAAGGACATGGACAAGGCTCCGGAAAATACCATCGCGATTATACGCGGCTGACCGGACATTGAGCGGGGAAAGGCCGCAATCTTTAGTTTGCCGTTTTGGGGGGAGTATTAAAATTCGAACACAAATTTGTTGTTTTTTTACCATTCCATTGCGATTTTTCTGAGTCAAACACAGATGTGCGTCATGCTGGAATCAAGGTTTTTTACTGAGGGAGGCCCCATCTCCAGCGGAACTTCTGCGCGGCATCCGTTTGCGTGCAAGCTCTGTCTGAGGCTTTCTCCATCAGGATTGCGGGCTTGCATCTGAAAATAGCCTAGATCAAAAGTTCCTAATTAAAACAACAGCTTTTTTGTGTGTTTGTGTGAAGATTAACATTTCCCGAATACGTAGTTATACGGATTGGGAGACAGCGCCACTGTCATAAAATCGCGGATTTTCAAGAAGACGCTATTTTTGTATGGGGCATTTGAAAGCATCGGCGCGGGTTTGCCGTGAGCCGGCCGGCCGCGTTGCGGTCTCGCTTTTGGCGCTGGGTTTTGCCGCGCCTGCATGGGCGCTGCCGATGGCGGCGCCGTCTCCCGATCAGCAATTGATCTTGCAGCAGGAGCGCGAGCGAGCCTTGCAAGAGCAGGTGCTGCCGACTGCGCCCGACGTGCGCTTGCCGCGGCCGGCCGACGCTTTGGCTGACTATCCGGCCAGCGAAGCCCCGTGTTTCGCCATTCACGAGTTGCGCATGGTTGGCGATCTGGCCGAGCGTTTCCGGTGGGCCTTGACGGCCGCCGACGCCGCCGGCCGCTGCCTGGGCGTTCAGGGAGTGAACCTGGCGATGAAGCGGGTGCAGAACGCCCTGATCGCACAGGGCTACGTCACCACCCGGGTGCTGGTCAAACCGCAGGATCTAAAACCGGGCGTGCTGACCCTGACGCTGGTTCCCGGCCGCATCCACGCCATCCGCTTCGCCGATCCGATGTCATGGCGCGCGCGCTGGTCCAACGCCTTGCCGGCGCGTCCGGGCGACGTGCTCAACCTGCGCGACATCGAACAGGCGCTGGAAAACTTCAAACGGGTGCCGACGGCGGACGCCGACATCCAGATCGAGCCGGCCGGGGCCGACGGCGAAAGCGATCTGGTGATCGCCTGGAAAGAGGCCTTGCCCATCCGGCTGTCCTTGAGCCTGGACGATGGCGGCAGCGACGCCACCGGCCGTTATCAGGGCAGCGCCACGCTGTCGCTGGACAATCTGCTCACCGTCAATGATCTGTTCTATTACAGCCAGGGCAAGGACTTGTTCCAGCACGACCCCTTGGGTTCGAAAAGCCGTTCGCTGCATTACTCGCTGCCCTTGGGGTACTGGCAGCTGGGCCTGACCCTCAATGATTACCGCTACCACCAGACCATAGCCGGCGCCAACGAGAAATACCTGTACCGCGGCGACAGCGAGAACAGCCAGCTCAGTCTGTCGCGGGTGGTGTATCGCAGCCAGGCGCACAAGACCACGCTCAGCCTGCGAGCCTACCAGCGCAAATCGCGCAACTTTGTCGAAGACACGGAAATCCGCCTGCAGCATCGGCAAACCGCTGGTTGGGAGCTGGGGCTGAACCAGCGTTCTTATCTGGGCGACGCCACGCTGGACGCCGGTCTCAACTGGCGGCGCGGCACCGGCATGCTGGGCGCCTTGCCTGCGCTGGAAGAAGAAACCGGCAACGGAAGCTCTCGGTCCAGCATCGTGACCGCGGACCTGAGCTACAACCAGCCGCTGCAAATCGGTACGCAAAAGCTGCGGCTCAACAGCCAGTGGCGCGGCCAGTGGAGCAAGGGCGCGCTGGTGCCGCAGGACCGCTTCGCCATTGGCGGCCGTTACACCGTGCGCGGCTTCGACGGCGATCTGAGCCTGTCCAGCGAGCGCGGCTGGCTGTGGCGCAACGAGCTGTCCTGGGCGATGGGTCCCAGCGGCCAGGAACTGTATCTGGCGCTGGACCTGGGCCGCGTTAGCGGCGCCGCCAGCGCGCAGTTGATAGGCCGGCAGCTGGCCGGCGGCGCGGTCGGCATGCGCGGCAGCCTGTTCAAGCGCCTGTCCTACGACATGTTCACCGGCTGGCCGATCCAGAAACCCGCCGGCTTCCATACCGGCGCGGCGTCGGGCTTCAGCCTGAACCTGCAATTTTGATTTTTGAATTTGGGGCCGGCGGCAACGCCTCGCGTTGGCGGCCTCCCTCTTGTCGAGAGTTTTGGCCATGAACCGTCTTTGTTACCGTCTGATTTTCAACCGCGCGCGGGGCCTGATCATGGCCGTCGCCGAGATCGTCAAGCCGCTGGGCGCGGGCGGCGGCCGTTCCGCCGCGCCGGCGGCGGCAAGCCGGCGCTTGGCTGTGACCTTGCGCGGCATCGTCTGGGCAAGCTGGTGCGCGTTCGCAGGCGGCGCGTTGGCCGCTGGCATCGTGGCGGACCCGAACGCGCCAACGGCCCAGCGCCCCAGCGTGATCAATACCGCCAACGGCCTGCCGCAAGTGAACATCCAGGCGCCCAGCGCCGCCGGAGTGTCCCGCAATCAGTACAGCCAGTTCGACGTCGACAAAGGCGGGGCCATTCTCAATAACAGCGCCACCAGCGTGCAAACCCAACTGGGCGGCTGGATCCAGGGCAACCCCAACCTCAACCCGGCCGCGCCGGCGCGGGTGATCCTCAACGAGGTCAACAGCGCCAACCCCAGTCAGCTGCGCGGCTTCCTGGAAGTGGCCGGCGGCCGCGCCCAGGTCATCGTGGCCAACCCTTCCGGCATTCTCTGCGACGGCTGCGGCACCATCAACGCCGGGCGCATGACCCTGACCACCGGACGCCCTGAGCTGAACCCGGACGGCAGCCTGGCCGGCTACCGGGTGGAAAGCGGCACCATCCGCATTGAAGGCGCCGGCATGCAGGCCGGCAGCACCGAATACGCGGATCTGATGGCGCGCGCGGTGGAAGTGCAGGCCGGCATCTGGGCGCAAAATCTGCGCGTCAGCGCCGGCCGCAACCGCGTCAGCGCCGACCATCAAAACGTCCAGGCCTTGGCGGCGGACGGCGCCAGCCGGCCCGGCTTCGCCATCGACGTGGCGCAACTGGGCGGCATGTACGCCGGCAAGATCCGCCTGCTGGCAACCGAAGCCGGCGTAGGCGTGCGCAGCAGCGGGCAGCTGAGCGGCGACGAGCAGCTGCGGCTGGACAGCGCCGGCCAGCTGACCCTGAGCGGCCGCCAGAACGGCGGCGACATCCAGTACCACGCCGCCGGCGACATCGAACACGGCGGCGCCAGCTACAGCCGCGGCAAGTTGGCCTTAGACGGCGACGCCGCCTTGCGCCAGAGCGGCACCGTGGCGGCGGCCGGCGATGTAAGGGTCAAGGCGCGCAGCATCGCCGCCAGCGGCGATTTCGCCGCCGGCAGCGACGACAAGGGGCAAGTGGGCGCGGCAGGCGCGCTGAGCCTGCAGGCCGACGACAGCCTGCAGCTGAGCGGCCACGCGCTGGCCGGCTCCAGCCTGGAACTGGACGCGGCGACGATCAAGGCCGCCGACGCCAAACTGCGCGCCAAAGACAGCGCTACCTTGAAAGCGGCGGACGGGTTGGGACTCAGCCGCACCAGTTTGAACACCGGCTGGCTGATCGTCCAGGCCGGCGGGCAGATCGACAGCGACGCGGCCAAGCTTCAAGCCGGCCAATGGCAGGCTAGCGCCGCCGCACTCAACAACCTGGGCGGCGTTTGGGAACAGATAGGCCAGGGCAGCGGCGACTTCCGCATCGGCCAACTGCTGGACAACCGCGGCGGCCGCATCGAGGCCGACAGCCTGGCGCTGAGTCTTGGCCAGATGGACAACCGCGGCGGCAAACTGCTGGCCCTGGGCGGCACGGCGCAAGAATGGACCGTGCGCGGCGGGTTCAACAATCAGGATGGCCTGGCGGGGAGCAATGGGGACCTGAGTCTGAACGTCGGCAGCCTGGACAATGCCGGCGGCACGCTGAAAAGCGCCGCCGCCTTAACGCTGGAGACGGGCGGAGCGTTTGACAACCGCGGCGGCGCATTGCTGGCGGACGCCGCCTTGAAGCTGGAAGCGGCGCAACTGGACAATGGTCAGGCCGGGCGGATAGACGGCGGCGGCCCCCTGACGATCAAGGCGACGGGCAAGCTGAGCAATCAGGCCGGCTCCATACACGGCGGCGCGGACGTTGGTCTGCAAGCGGGCGAGATTGACAACGCCGGCGGCAAGGTGGAAAGCGAAGGCGCGTTGACGTTGCACTCCGACGGCGCGCTGGACAACGGCGCGGGCAAGTTGCTGAGCAACCGGGATCAGGAGATCGAGGCCGCGAGCCTCAACAACGACGGCGGCGAAATCAGCAGCCGACAAGCGCTGACGCTGCGAGCCGGCGTCTTGGCAAACCGGGGGGGCGGCATCGTCAGCCTGGGCGAGGGCGACTTCCAACTGGCTGCGCTGGACAATAGCGGCGGCAAGCTGCAAAGCGGCGGCGCGCTGGCCGTGCGAACCCAGGGGGACATCGCCAACCGGGAAGGCCGCATCAGCGCCCAGCGCGCGATGCGCTTGGACGCCGGCGCGCTGAACAATCGGCAAGGCACGCTGGCGGGCGGCGAACGCATCACCGTGAACGCCGGCCAGATGGACAATCAAGGCGGCGCGGCGGCCAGCCAGCAAGGCTTGACGCTGACCCTGGGCGCGCTCAACAACCAGGGCGGCCAGATCCAGACCTTGGGCGATCTGGCGCTGAACGCCAGCGGCCTGCTGGACAATCAGGACGGCAAGCTGGTGGCTGATCAAGGGCAGCGCCTGCGCGCAGGGGAACTGGACAACCGGCGCGGCAAGATCAGCAGCGGCCAGGGCCTGAAAGTGGACAGCGGCTTGCTGAGCAACCAGCAAGGCAAGCTGCTCAGCGGCGGCGACGCAAACTACCAGCTGGCGCGGCTGCATAACGCGGAAGGCGAACTGCAGAGCGGCGGCGCAGCGCGGCTCACCATCAGCGACGCGCTGGACAATAAGCAAGGCAAGATCGTGGCGGACCAGGGCCTTGCGCTGCAAGCCGCCGCCGTGGACAACGCCGGCGGCTTGCTCAACAGCCGCGGCGCGCTAGAGCTCAAGGCCGGCGAACTGAGCAACCGCTACGGCAGCCTGCTGAGCCTGGGAGACGTCAGCTTGGGGCTGACCAGTTTCGACAACCAATACGGCCAGATCCAAACCACCGGCGCGCTGGAGGCGGAACTGAGCGGCCAGATCGACAACCGCCAGGGCAAGCTGATCTCCAATCGCAATCAGAAGCTGAGTGCCAGCCGGCTCCACAACGAGGGCGGCGCGGTGAACAGCGGCCAGACGCTGAGCCTGACCGCCGGGCAATTGGGCAACCAGGGCGGCAAGATGGTGGGGCAAAGCGGCCTCAGCCTGGATTTGCAGCAGGACTACGTCTTCCGCGACGGCGAGACGCTGGCCAGCCAGGGGGCACTGAGTTTCCGCACCAGCGGCAGCCTGCGCAACGAAAGCCAGTGGGCCAGCGCCGGCAACGTCAGCCTGCAAGCGGCCAGTTTCAGCAACGCCGCTGGCGCCAAGCTGGCCGCCAGCGGCCGCCTGGACATCAACAGCGCCGGCCAGGCGGTCAACCAGGGCCGGCTGGACGCGGAACAACTGACGCTGAGCGCCGGGGGGCTGGACAACAGCGGCATGATCAGCGGCCGCGACGTCACGGTGAACAGCGGCGTCATCGACAATCACGGCGGCCAGGCGGTGCTGGCCGCCACCCACAGCCTGAGCCTCAACGCCGGCACCCGCTTGAGCAACCGCGACAGCGGCTACATCTACAGCGGCGGCGCCCTGAGCCTGAGCAGCGGAGATTTGATCGAAAACATCTCCACCACGATAGAGGCCGAAGGCGACGTTGCCATCAGCGCCGCTCGGTTTAACAACCAGCGCACCCACGTCAACATCCAGCGCGCGGCGGAAAGCGAGAACTATAGCTGGTACAAGTACAACTACTATTGGGACGTGTTTGAACGCGTGGGCGGCTGGGATTGGTCCGCGGTGACCAAGTCCTTGCCGGTCAACGATGCGGAAGCGGCCAAGACGCGATACGGCACCATTCTGCAAGTGAACGAAGCGAAGAAGCAGGCCCTGGTCCGCTTCCAGGGCACACAGGAACGCTGGGTCAATTACAACGCCATCAAGAAGAACGACAGCGGCGGCTACGACATGACCTTCTACCAAGGCTACAGCTGCTTCCAGGGCGCCGCCTGTCCCTATGAGCACACGGTATGGCGAGAGGTCTGGTCCGGCAGCAACGAACAATGGAACCCAGCCATTCACATCAATCCGCTGGAGTTGGACTTTGTCGATCCCAATAACAAGTTCAACTTGCGCAACCGTTCCGCCAGCGGCACCAAGACCCGGGACAAGCTGATCTCCGCCGGCGAAGTGGCCAGCCTGAGCGCCGGCGGCAATATGACGGTGAACGTCAGCGGGCAATTGCTGAACGACGCCAGCCGCATCGCCGCCAACGGCGCCGTCACCATCAACGGAGCGGACAATGGCGGAGGCGACGCGCGCGTGGTCAACCGCGGCTACTCCGTCAACGAGCGCACCCAGGAAACCGGCACGGATCACTACGACCGCAATACGCGGCACTGGTTCCCCACATACACCCAGGACAAAACGGTGGCGTTGCAGACCATAGACGCCACCATTGCCGGCCACCAGGGTGTCAGCGTGCGCGCGCCCAGCATTGTAAACGTCACCGTCAATCCGGCCCAGGTCAGCGTGGCCGAGGCGGCCAAGGCCGCCGCGGAAGCGGAGCAGGCGCGCTGGGACATGCAAGACGTGGCAGCGGCCGCTGCCTCCGCCGCGGCCGGCGTGAAAGCCGGTCCGCTCAAGGGCAGCGCCGCTCAGCCCGGCTTGCTGGACCGTCTGCCGAACAACCAGCTGTTCCAGCAAAACCCCAGCCCCACGGCCCAGTACCTGATAGAAACCGACAGTCGCTTCACCCAGTACAACAACTTCATCAGCAGCGACTACATGCTGAAACAGTTGAACTACGACCCGGTGGGCGCGCACAAGCGCCTGGGCGACGGTTATTACGAGCAAAAACTGGTGCGCGACCAGATCCTGGCGCTGACCGGCCGGCCGTCGCTGCGCGGCGAAGACGCCACCGAGCAATTCAAGGCGCTGATGAACCAAGGCGTCAACGTGGCCAAGGACTTCCGCCTGACCACCGGCGTGGCGCTGACCCCGGCGCAGATCGCCGCTTTGCAGCAAGACATCGTCTGGATGGTCAGCGAAACCGTCAACACCGCCAACGGCCCGCAAACCGTGCTGGTGCCCACCGTCTATCTGGCGCACAACACCGTGGGCCTCAGCGGCGACGGCGCGGTGATTGCCGGCAAGGACCTCAGCCTGTCCGCTGCCAGCCTGAGCAATAGCGGCAAGCTGCAGGCGGACCAAAGCCTGGTGGCCAAGGCCGATGTCATCCGCAACACCGGCGGCCTGATCCAGGCCGACACCGTCAAGCTGTTGGCGGACAGCCTGACGCTGGACACCGATTTGCAAAACGCCGGCCGTCAGGCCGCCGTCAGCGGGCGCGATGTCAGCCTGAGCGGCGTGGACATCGCCTTGAAAGGCGCCAAGATCGATGCGACGGAGCTGCTCAGCCTCAGCGCCAGCAACAACCTGACCTTGAGCACCGCGCGCAGCCGCAAGGAAGGCAGCGTGGACCTGATCGCCGGCAGCATGGGCAACCGCGACGCCACATTGGGCCCCGACGCAGGCGGCAGCGGCGTCGCCACCGTCAGCGGTGTGTGGGAGGCCGCGCAGGGCAGCAGCCTGCAATCCGGCGGCAAGCTCAACTTGAGCGCGGGCAAGGATCTGACGTTGACCGGCTCCAGCGCCCAGGCCAAGGGTCAACTCAATGTCAGCGCCGGCAACCGGCTGTCGGTGTTGGCCGACAAAACCACCAACAACACCACACTCACCGCCGATAGCGCCAGCTCTCGCGTGGAGGCGCGCTATCAGGCCGATACGCTGATCGCCAGCCAGCTCAGCGGCGGAGCCGGCGTGGTCGCCGTGGCCGGCCAGGAGCTGAGCGTGCAGGGCAGTCGAGTCGCCAGCGATCAGGGTCAGGTGTTGTTGTCCGGCACCCAAGTGGACATCGGCGCGACGGCACGCCATGTGGAAATCGACGACTACGAAAACAATCACATCGGCCAGACCCGCAGCCAGCGCCAGCAAGCCATTCGCGACACGCAAGCGCAGGGCAGCCAAATCAGCGGTCAGCAAGGCGTCACCATCCAGGCGCGCAAGACGGACCTCACCGTGCAGGGCAGCGAACTGGCCAGCGACAACGGCGACCTCAAGCTCAGCGCCGCGCGCGATATCCGCGTGGGCGCGGCGGAAGAAAGCCACAGCTTCCAGGAGCAAGCCGCCAGCACCCGCAAGAATCTGGCCAACAGCAAGCAAAGCCTCAGCCAGACCGATGAACGGCAAACGCAGGCCAAGGGCAGCAGCTTGTCCGGCGAAAGCATCAGCCTGCAAGCCGGGCAGGACCTGACCGTGGCCGGCAGCAGCGTGGCCGCCACTCATGACGTGGACCTGCTCGCCGGCCGCGACGTCACCGTCACCACAGCGGAAAACCGCCAGTACCAGCAGCACGACGAAAGCGTCAAACGATCCGGCCTGTTGGGCAGCGGCGGCATCGGCTTCACTATCGGCAGTCAGAAACAGCGCGACCAGGTGGGCGAAACCAGCGTCAGCCAAACCAATAGCACGGTGGGCAGCGTGCTGGGCAAGGTCAATATCGACGCCGGCCGCAATGCGCTGATCAAGGGCTCCGACCTGGTTGCCGGCGGCGACATCGACGTGCAAGCGCAGAACATCCGCGTGGAAGATGTGGCCAACCGCTATCAGCGCGAGGAGAAGCACGAAGCCAGCAAGAGCGGCCTCACCGTGGCCTTGTCCGGCGTGGTGGGCGCCGCCGCCAACACCGCCGTGCAGCAGGCGCAGGACAGCAAAAAAGCCAGCGGCCGACTGGCCGCGCTGCAAGGCGTTCAGGCCGGCTTGTCAGGCTATCAGGCTTATCAGGCCTACCAGCAGGAAGCGATGAAACCGGCGGCGGAACAAAGCTTTGTCGGCATCAGCTTGTCCGTGGGCAACCAGCAAAGCCAATCCCACAGCCAGCGTCAGCAAAGCCAGAGCCAGGGCAGCCAGCTCACCGCCGGCGGCAACCTCAGTTTGACCGCCACCGGCAGCGGCGCCAAAGACGTCCAGGGCCAGGCGCAGGACGGCGACATCAGCGTCACCGGCGGCCGTCTCAAGGCCGGCAAGGACCTGACGCTGGACGCGGCGCGGGACCTGCAGCTGCAAGCCGGCCGCAATGAAGACTCTCAAAGCGGCGGCAACAAGAGCAGTGGCTGGAATGCCGGCCTCAGCATCGGTGTCAGCAATGGCAGCGCTGGCATCTCCATCTTCGCCAACGCCAACAAGGGCCGGGGCAAGGAAGAAGGCCAGGGCAGCCGCTGGAACGAAACCGTGCTCAGCGCCGGCGATACCTTGAACCTGCAAAGCGGCCGCGACGCGAGCCTAACCGGCGCCAGCGCCAGCGGCAAAACCGTGGTGGCGGACATAGGACGCAACCTGACGCTGCAGAGTCTGCAAGATCAGGACCGCTACCACAGCGAGCAGAGCAACGCTTCCGCCGGCGCCAGCTTCACCTTTGGCAGCATGAGCGGCAGCGCCTCCATCAGCATCAGCCGTCAAAAGGCCAATAGCGACTTCGTCAGCGTGCAGGAGCAAACCGGCCTCTACGCCGGCCAGGGCGGTTTCGACGTCAAGGTGGGACGCCACACCCAGCTGGACGGCGCGGTGATCGCCAGCACCGCCAAGGCGGACAAAAACACGCTGGATACCGGCACGCTGGGCTTCAGCAATCAGCACAACCAGGCGGATTTCAAGGTGGAGAGCCAAAGCTTTGGCTTCAGCAGCGGCGGCAGCCTCACCGGCACGCTAAAAGGCACGCTGATGAGCCAGGGCGCCAGCAGCGTGCTGGGCGGCGGCAACAGCAGCGGCCACGCCGAATCCACCACCTACGCCGCGGTCAGCGAAGGCGCGATCAAGGTCCGCGACCAGGACAAGCAGCAACAGGATCTGAAAGACCTGAGCCGTGACGCCGAACACGCCGCCAACGGTCTGAGCCCGATCTTCGACAAGGAGAAGGAACTCAACCGCCTGCAGGAAGCACAGCTGATTGGACAGATTGGCGCGCAAGCCACTCAGATTGTTGTCACTCAGATGATGATGAAGGCGAATGAAGACTTGCGGCGCAATCCCGAATATGCGAACAGCGAAGACTATAAGAAGCTGAACGCTAAATGGGGTACCGGTAGTGACTTCCAAAGAGCGGCCCAAGCTGCCACCGCCGCGCTGCAAGGCCTGGCTGGCGGCAATGTGCAAGCCGCCATCAGCGGCGCCGCCGCGCCTTACCTGGCCGGCGTGGTCAAGGACATGACCGACGGCAACAAAGAAGCCAATGTGATGGCGCACGCCTTGCTGGGCGCGACGCTGGCACAGATGAAGGGAGAAAGCGCGGCGGCAGGAGCTGCCAGCGGCGCAACGGCTCCCATCGTGGCAGAATTGCTGCTTAACCAGCTATACCCCGGGAAGAAGGTTCGTGATCTTAACGAGTCCCAGAAACAGACCATTTCCGCGCTGACGACGATGGCGGGCAGCCTGGCGGGCTCGCTGGCTGGGGGGGATAGTGCCGGAGCGCTGGCAGGAGCGCAGACGGCTAAGAATGAGGTGGAGAACAACCATCTGCGAGCGGCTCAGATTGAGCAGTGGACGCGGGAAATAAAGGCCTGCCAAAGCAGTGGTGGCAATTGTGATGGCATCATCAAGCAGTATGAAGCTTTGAGCATTCTACAGCGTGAGCAGCTGATTACAACTTGCGCCAACAACCCCAAAGCTTGTAGCGAACAATATGGCTATGTGATCGCAGACAGCCTGGCGGTGAAAAAAACAATTGACCGAGCCCTCGGCGAAGACATTCCTCTGAAGATGGTCTACGATTTGACCGCACTTTTCCTGCAGCAACGTGAGGCAGAAGGTGTTGTAGCCAGCACCGAGTTTGCTCAGAAGTTGCAGCAGCAATATGGGATGAGCCCGGAAAAATCGGAGTTGGCTGCCGCTGGCGCGATGATGGCGATTGGTGGTGTGATTGGTGGGGGCTATAAGGGCAAGCCCATGTATATCGGAGGGGTGAAGATAGATAGTAATGTTTTTCATCGAGACATCAAGCCTAGAATTCTTTCTAGTGCGGGGAGTCGAGAGTATGCGTCTATTGTTGGGAAGAATCCGGATGTGTCCGTTAAAAATGGTAGTATTGTTTTGGTTGGTACGGGTGGTAAGTTTAAAGGGAAAGAGTTTAAGACCGAATTAAACGCAAGTGATTATTTTAAGTAAAATCCAGAGGTTCTATGCAATCCATAGTATATGATATTCGGCTGTTTTTTGGTGACGCAGCTGAGCTTATGAAATTATCTGCTACTTTTGAAGGCGGGCGGGATGGGGCGGAGTTATTGTTGGATATGCATGAGTGTTTAGCAAGGGTGTTGATTTTTGATTATCAAGAACTTGTCTTGTGCTTAACGGAGTTGCGTGCAGTGATTTTGGATGGTGGGTTGAATGTTGATGCGGATAATTCATTCCTTCTGGTTACAAGAATAGGTGCGGATGATATGGGGTGTTTTAATTTTGAGTTTGATAAGGAAGTATTGAAACTGCTAGTTGACATGGGACTCTCGCTGGCGTTTTCGGCATCGGATTGATTTTGATTACTACTGTAGGGGCTGTTGTTGTAAGGTCCAAAAGAGTAGAGGACGGTTATGCTAAGTGAATAGCTGGAGTTGCCTATGGACCCAGAAAAACTAGAGGTTCGAGTAAAATGATTTTTGGTGATCCTTATAAATTTGCTGTATTAATTCAATGCATTCCAGAGTGGTGTGATGACGCTTATAAAAATGGGGTTTTTCATTTTTGCATTGATGGTAAGTTCTTTCCTGATGTAATTGGGGCCTCCACTATTTTTGTGGATGCCTACTCTCTAATTGATGATTCAAGTCCTTTGATAGAGTTTCAGGAAAATAAGGGGCTGTTTGAGTTGGATGTTGAAGCAGCATTTCGGGAGCTGCTGGCAATGATTTCACCAGATTTTAATGGGGGACATGAGTCTGATTTTTTTGAACAAAATCTTCAATACAAAATTTCAACAGAAAACATTGAGGAACATGGTTTCATTGCTTTTGCTGTGGGATGCAAGTCAAGTGTCAGAGTAATGTGTGCAAAATGTTACGAGCTTAAGAACGATGAAAAAGGTCAAGGTTATTGGGGGGTGGTGGATTGCTTGAATATAACGGAGGCTGTTGTTGATAAGGCAGAGCTTGTCTCAATGATGACAAGCGTAAAGGAGTATGTGGTAAAAGCTTTGTCGTAAGCGAAAGTTTGAGCTGGCTGTATGGATGTAGCTAATGTTGAGTTGGTTGAAAAGCTTTCAATTCAAATAACTCAAAGCCAATGTTTTTACAATTGTTTTCAAATTTCTACCTAGACTAATTTTACCCTTAAAAATACATGAATGACTATATTTATTAAAAAGTCCTGATAAGGTTGATTATATCTATTTTTTGAGCTGGAGCCATTTTTTTAGAATACGTAAGACTTGCACCTCGCATACCAGATATGTCGACGTTAATGGGGGCGACGTCCCTCCGGTGTTGAGTAGCATGTGACTTTAGAGTCCAATCAACCATACATGGAGATTGGACATGAAGATAACGACTCCGCAAAGATCTGGTGGGAAGACATTTTTCCTAGGATTGCCAGCAGAGCACGGAGGTTTGATTTCTTATGACTCTTCTCAAGTAGAAGTTGTAGACGCTACTTTGGCAGGTAGATTGGTATTTTGTGAGCTTAATCAGATTAAGGGAGTCTATCATTGGTCGATGATTGAAGAGCAATTGCTGGATGATTTGTTAGAGTCTGATGAGGATGCCTATCGTAGATTTTTGGAGATTATTAAAGAGGAGGGGCTTATTGATGCTGGATGCTGCTAAAAAGGGAGTGATGGTTTGTGCGCATTGATGCTTTAGTAAATGGAAAATTGTGTCCTTGTTAGTGGCTTTGATAAAGAGGTTGAGATAAGTTGCTGTTTTGCAATGGTCTCAGGGGGTGGGTTCTTGGTAGAGAGTAAGGAAGACGCGTTCTCTATGAAAAATGCTATAAAAATCCAGCATCCCGATCTTGAAAAAATACTTTTCTCCTTGGTTCCTGCCCTCGGTGGGAGTGAGTTCAGCTATTTGTGTGATGCAAGCATAATTGGTACCCTGCGGAAAAGTGAGGATGTAAAATTCCAAGGAGAGATTGTTGATATTAAAAAATTTAATTTAATTGTTAGCGGCCTGTGTTTTAATATTTTTTAAATTTAACGGATTGTTGTGGGCGTAAAGACCGTTCCGCTTGCGGGGTTTGCATTGGGCGAAAATTAATGTAACCCTGAGCTAAATTTATACCGATTTGATTGTTTTTCAAATAAGATCGCCCTTGACAAGTTAATGTTGCATAAATCCTAGATAGGGTGAGTTTCCCCTGTCCCCAATGGATTTTCGCCACAGGCACCGTGCACGGCTGGCCCAGTATGCTGAAATGGTTCAATATGGTAGCACGCACTTGTAGCTCTGCCACTTGAGCATCGAAGCACCGGGCTGTCCCCCGTTCACCCAGCCGTTTGAAGCAATACATCTCGGTTTCCCAATGATAGCGGCTCCAGGGTTCTCCAAAGCGCTCTGCATGGTTGTTTGGTGGCTCGCAGAATCTCGTTTCAAGCTAACACATCCAGCGTACTTCCTTCCCATTGCCTAGCATTCTTGCGTGTTGAGACGCACCCGATTGCACCTCGGCAATAAGGAGCGCGTGCCTTACTGAGCGCGACGCTGGTACAGATGAAGGGTGAGAGTGAGGCGTCGGGAGCTGGACTCCTGCTCACTGAATTTTAGCAATCCTCATAACTAAATGAGACTTATAGTGACTATGGGCATTTATATGACTTGTGTGTGATTGACTGAATTTCAAGGGCAACGCCATATTAAAAGGAAGGTAGTAATGTCTAGCGAGGTAATGATCCCCATATCGGTTTTACCTGATTTTTGTGATTTTTTGGAAATTATCACTGCTGAATTTGACTTGATGGGTGTAAAAAGAAGTCAGATAACTGTTGGGGTGACCTTAGGTGTGGGGCCTGACCTGCTTGAGCAGGTGCTGTGCGTTTGCGATCACGATAGTGGTTTTGTCTGTTGGATAAGCTTTTGTTACTTTCCCCCTGAAGTTAGAGAGAAAGCTGAGATGGACTTGCCATATGTGGCCGGTTTTTCTGCTAAAGGGGAGGGTAATTTAAAATTTTTGACAGTGGTGGCTGGTATTGTGGCCAAAAATCAAGGGAGAGTGGTTTATGATGATGGGTATATGTTAAAAAACAAGAAGTGTATTCAGTCGAAGAGTTGAAGCTGATGGCCTGCTCAGCGTTTAATGAATTGTATGGGAAATGATGCCTTGTCGTATGCTTGGGATAAGGTTGCTGTTGGCCTGGGATAAGGAAAGTACTGCTGGTTTCTAACTACCCATCTGAGCTTTGTGAAACCTGGAAAATAATGTGGCTGCAGTAAAACAATACCAAGAAGTGGCATGAAATGGTGTTGGTATGAATAGAGAGCTTTTTGGCCAGCCATATGATGGGCGCAATCCAAATTGGGTTGTGTTGGCGTATTTGGACAGAATGTACAATGATGGCAAATTTATCGAGGCGATTGAATCTATCTCAGATGGAGTCGGCTTGAGTGTGGATGGTGCTTATTGTCATTTCCCATTTATGGATAGTTTTTACGATGATGATAGATTTGAAGGGGTTAAATTTATTTATGGTTACTCGGTGGATGGAGATGATGATGAAGTGATTGTAAGTCTAGACGTTTGTTTGAGCTTGATTAATGTTGCGTGTGCAAAATACATAAAAAATCACCCGGAGGATGAGCGGGTCGTAAAAGAGGTTTTTGATAAAACAAGTGAGAGATTGGGTGATGCTAAAGGAATGTAACAATGTATTTATAACAATGCCAAGAAGGGATTGGCATGAATGAGATTGATAGGCAATGGATTTGTGAAGTTGGAGAGTGCTTGGATGGCTTTGGTACGGGGGGGGAGGATTTGTATCATGTTCTAAGCACTATTTTGTTTGAAAATAAAATGAACTATTTGCAGTTTCTTGCTAGTGCAAGTGAGGGGCATGGGTGCTATGCTCATGAAGGGCTAGGCTATTCATTAGATCAAGACTGGGACTTTCCAGAAGATTTTGATGAGGTTGCTTTTTTTGTTGGAGATTTTGAAAGCTCTACTTTAAAAGTTTCTGAATTTTTAATGGCTATGTCGTGCATTTCAAAGGCTTATGTGGAGCGGCATGTAGAGGATAAGCAGGCGGTTGAACGTTATATGGAGAAAATAAGCGCACGATATTCTAGCTTGTGATGGCTTAGGTTTTTGACTAATTCCTACTTTTTGAAAATAAACAAAGCTTGTATTTTATATAGGATAGAAATTGATGTTTAATGAATAAGCTGGCATCGGGGGCAAGGGTTGCCTGTTGAGGGAAAGTGTACTTTTTCCTGTAAGATGTGGGGCAGCCAGAATCCTTGGGTAGGATATCTTACTAGTTAAGGCCGACCGTTTGGCGGTCATGCCGGTTGCATTGTCGCATTGGGTGTCGACCCAGTTGTTGTCAACAATGCGTCCGTGCTTCTAATGAGGTTGGCTGGATTCTTGGTGTTGATGGCAGGAATGTGCTTGTTAATATTTATAAAGATGTTGGTGTCGGCATTGCCGGCTTGTATGGTGCCGTGCCTGACGTTGTGAAGTGGGGATGTGAGGTTGTAAAGTGAACGGGGAGATACGTTCCACTGAGCGCTTGGGGTGATTAAAATTTTGTAATGGCAATACAAAAAAGGAAAAGCATGTTTATTAGATCGGTCCCAGATGACCTGGATCTTTGGGCTTTTTTTGGATCTGGTCCCTTTTTTGAAAACAAGCAAGATCTACATTTTGCATTTCAATACACGGATGGCAACAATGTCACTGCTATTTTTTCTTATTGTGAAGTGGCGGGCTGGATACAGGTGGTTTTAGAGCTTCAAGGGTGTGAGCTGTCTAGGTGTTTGTATGAGTGTGTTGCATGTTTTGAAATTAAGAAGGATGCGATTGGAGAATTTCTGTGTGCCGAAATATTTTATGGAGGGGCCAAAAGCAACTTCTCATTAAGGGTTCAACCCTTTGTTGTTTTTAGTTGCTCTAGCCTAGAAGTGTGAGACTAGTCTCAGGGGCGTGGAGGTAAATTGCACTTGATTCGCCGTGGGTGAGCTACTGAACAGTTTTTGCAAGCTCGCCCTCCGGAGCCTATGCGAAAGTGCCGGCGTCGCGCATCTGCGCTTTTCCCTGTGTGCTCCCCCCATGCCCATCCAACGTCCCGGCCTTAAACTGAATCTCCCTCCTTTGAATATGGGCGCGCTTGCCGTCAGTGCGTCAGCGCCGTCCAGCGCAGATCATCTTCGCGCCAATATGGAGGGCTTGCGCCAGCAGGTGCGGGCGATGCCGCCCGCTGATTTTCGCGAGGCCCAGCATGCTCCGGACTATGCCGGCATGCGGCAAAGCGGTTTCGCCTGCATGAGCCACGGCTTTATGTTGAGCAGCGGAGGGCAGGATGTGTTCATGCATGCCCGGCGCGAGCAGGCGCAGAATCAGGGCGAATTCGCCGGCGATAAATTCCATCTCAGCGTGCGGCGGGACTTGGTGCCGCAGGCGTTTCAGGCTTTGTCCGGGCTATTGTTTTCGGAATCCAGCCCGATTGATAAATGGAAAGTGACGGATATTGAGCGCGCAGGGCCGGAGGCCAGAGTCGGCGCCGGCGCGCAGTTGACCTTGTATGTGAAGCCGGATGGCGCGGACTCCCAATACAGCGCACAAGGTTTGAGCCAGGTGCGTCAGTTTGTGGAGCGCCTGGAAACGACTTTGGCCGAGCACGGCATTGAGCCGGGCCAGCATCCGGAGTCCGATGTCCGTCCTGAACACTGGCGCTACGCCAGTTATCGCAATGAATTGCGCAGCGGCAGGGACGGTGGCGACGCGCAAAGCCAGGCCTTGCGCGAGGAGCCGTTTTATCGGCTGATGACGGAGTAAGGCTGGAGCCGCCATGTCGCGCCCCTTTAACAGCCAGGGGCGCGCGATGGTTTTAGAACCTGTTTACGATCTGCTGCGCATCGTGAGACGTGGCACGGTGAGTACCACTTCGAAATGCTCATGTACCACTTGTACATCACGCTTTCTCAGCGGTTTTCGCCTTGTCTCGCCTTAGCTCGCGAGATCGTAAACACGTTCTTAGAACGAGTAAATCAGCCCCACGCCCAGCGAACGGATTTCAGCGTCGTAGAAGCTGATGTCGGCGTTGGATTTGCCGTAGGCGGC
Source organism: Chromobacterium haemolyticum (assembly GCF_009936155.1). NCBI lineage: Bacteria > Pseudomonadati > Pseudomonadota > Betaproteobacteria > Neisseriales > Chromobacteriaceae > Chromobacterium > Chromobacterium haemolyticum. Next base: position 2,318,308 of record NZ_AP019312.1, read on the forward strand.
GCTGACGAAGGCGGACAGCGCTTTCTCGCCGAACAGCTGATGGCGCAGGTAGTTGAGGTCGACGGCGTAGGCGTTGCTGTCAGCTTTTTTATTGCCGAACAGCGGGTTGCCCTGGTCGAAGCGCTGTTTGCGGAATTGCAGGCCGGCGCTGAAGGTGTTGAGATCGCTGCTGTAGGCGTAGTCCAGGCTCAGGCCGTAGCTTTTGTTGCTCATCGCGCCGCCGTCCAGCTTGTCCTTGCCCCAGCTCAAACCGGGGGTCAGCGTTTGATTGGGGGCGAACGCCCATTCATAGCCGGCTTTCAGCAAGGTGGCGTCGCCGTTGCGGTTCAGCGTGGCGCGGTCCGCCGCGCTGAGGCCGGCCACGCTCTGGCCGCTGCGCTCGTCGTCTATCTTGATGTTGCGCTGGGTCAGCTGGGCCTTGAAGCCGGTGCCCATGATGTTTTCCCAGCCCAGCAACAGGCCGGTGGATTTGCGCTTGGTGCCGTCGCGGTCCACGCCCACGGCGTAGGGGTCGGTCCAGGTATTTTTGTTGAGGCCGCCGTAAAGCAGGCCGGCGGAGACGATGCCGTTGTTGCCCACTTGCTGGCGCACGCCCAGCTCCAGGGTGTCGTCCATGCCCAGCGGGTCGTGGATTTGGCTGTCGAACACGATCTGGGTGCGGCTGGCGGCGAAGGTGTAGCTGAGGTCCAGCACCGGCAGCGCGAAGGAGTCGTTATGGGATTCCGGCGCGCTGTTCAGGCTGTTGGTTCTTTGGTTTTTGTCCCCTTTGAAGAGGTTGGATTTGACGCGGTTGCCGCCCACGCCCAGGCCGATGCTGCCGGAGAAGCCGTTTTCTTCCGGTATGGGGTCCGCCATTGCGAGTTGAGCCGCCAGCAAAGCGGACAAGCCCACGCATATAGTGCGCATATTCATCATCCTCAAATAAAAAGAGCTACTTTTGGTTTTCGCCGACGCAGCAGTGCATGGCGTCGATTTATGCAAAATGGATTATTTGTCCATGTTAAGCCGACGGCTGGCCGATTTGTCGCTTGCAGCGAAAATTTAGCCTGAGATCGCTTTGTTTTAGCCGCGGCTTGTTGCGGAATTACCATCGCGAGGCGATCGCTCCCGCAGAGGGAGAGACTGTTGCCGTGCGGACTAGCTGGGCCGTCACGAGTCTTGAAACTAGCCGGCCGGTGGCGGGATGAAATGGGCAAGGCGGCCGTGGCCGCCTTTGTGCATATCTTAAGTTTAAGACGGTGTTTGACGCAAGATCTGCTGTAGCGACAGTTCGTAGGTGTTGAGCCGGTCAATGTATTCGAACACGTCCAGCGGTGCGATGCTTTGCGTCAGCACTTGTTCAACCAGGTGAAAGAAGCCGGCCCAACATGCGCTGGCCGCGCTTGGGTCGCTGAAGTTCACATCTTGGGCGATGCGCGCCAGCAGAAAACGGTCCGCGCAGCCGGGGTTGTCTTGCAGGAAGGCAAGGTAGTGGCCCGCGTATTCCCGTCCCAGTAGATAAGCCTGGCGACGATCGGCCAGTGGCGGCACTTGCCAGTAGCGGGCGCTGGCTTGGCCGGGCAGCGGGGCGACGAAGGGCAAGGCGTGGTAAGGCTGGGGCTGAGGGTCGGGGTGATAACGGCGGCGAAGGGGGAGATGGCATTTCATCACAATGCTCCTTTGCGAGGTTCTCGCTCGCTCTCCCGCTCTCATTCGGGATGGCGAGCGCGTGACAGGGTTGAGAGACCGGCGCAAAGGACCCGGCAGACCATAAAGGTCTCCCCGCCACGGCTCGCCGAAAATTGGGCGTAGCAATGGCGCCGGTTGCTGTGAACAACCGGGAATCTTTGCAGAACGGGCTCTCAATCCCGGTGCCTGTAATCTCAAGCACGGCCGCATTATTGCCGGCCGGAGCGCCGCAGGCAAGGCTTGGGTTTCTTTCGCATTGCGTTTTCTTGCAATGCAATATTTGATGGTAGTATCGATCGCTCAGCAAATATGCTCAGAGAAAGGCCGGCATGGCGGGTTGTCGCGGTTTTATCTGGTCGGTCTTGTTGCCTTTGGCCTTGTCCGCCTGTTCTATGCAACGCTCCGCGGACGGCACGCTCAGCCGTAGGCTGGATGTGCAGGAGGCTTTGTCTTTTGTGCATCAGGATGTGCCGCTGGCCGGCAATCACTTGGTGTTGCGCTCGTCGGCCTTGTCCGGGCGTTATGAGTTGAAGTTCTACGACCGGCAGCTGGTAGTGCCCTTGGATGAGCGCTGGAGCAAGGTGCGGGTGATGGACGCTAGCGAGCAGGGCGGAAGCCTGCTGGTGCTGCTGCGCGCGGACGACGCTGAGTGCGCACCGGCCTATCGTTTGCTGTGCGTGCGGGATTATCAGGTCAAGAGTTGGACCCTGGTGGCCAGTTGCAATCAGAGCGAGGCCATGACGGTTAACTCGGACGACGGGGTATGGCGCGCGCGCCAGCAGCGCAACCGTTTGAACGCGATGGTGTGGACCTGGCGGGACGGCCAGCTGGAGGCGAGACTGGAGCGGCCGGCGTCGGCTTACGATTCTCCGCGCACGGTGACGCGCGGCGGCAATAGGGAAGGCCGCGGCCCGCACCGCGACCATGACCGCGACGAGTTGCCGGACTGGGCGCGTTGGCTGCCGCCGGCCGGTTAGGCCCGGCTGGGCTAGAGAGATCTTCTACGGGTTTTAAAAAGCGGTTTACGAACCGCCGCGCGTCGGCAATATGGTTTTTAGAGCCTGTTCATAGTCTGCTGCGCGTCGGCGATACGGCGTTGAAAACCTCTTCGAAATGCTCATGTGCCACTTGACCATTCCGCTTTCTCAGCCGCAACGCTCGCTGGATCGTAAGCACGTTCTTACTGCGGCGTCACTCTCACTTTGATGCTGCGCTCCAGTTGCACATTGCTGCGGCTGACGCCGATGAGCACGGTTTCCTGGCCGCTTTGGTCGCGGCCGATGCCTCCCACGGTCAGCCATTCGCCCACTGCGCCTTCCACTGTGGTGGCCAATTTGGCGCTGTCCAGGTTCTGGCCGTTGAAGGCTTGCTGGCTGGCGGCCAGTTCCAGCGTCACGCGTTGGCCGTGCAGCCGCGGACGGGCGTAGAAGCCGGTGACGGCGTCCTGGTAGCGCACGCCCACTACCGGCCGGCCGTCGGCGCCGAACATCAGCCAGGGCAGCGGCCGGCTGCTGCCTATCTCGATGAAACCGGTTTTGCCGTCCAGCATGCGCAAGGCCTGGCTGGCTTGCAGCCGGGTGTTGGATTGGCCGGCGCCGCCGGCGATCACTACCTGGCTGCCGGGGCGCACCGTCATCGGCTTGCCGGTGCTGATGCTGTAGCCGCCGCCCTGAACCTGGCCGCCCAGTTGCACCGCGGATTTGCTTTCTCGGCTCACGCCATCCTGGGCCACTTCCACCAGCAGGGATGAGGATTTGACGTCCAGTTGGCGGATCAGCCGGCGCAGTTCGGCGCTGCGGCCGGGCGGGGCGTCCAGGATCAGCTGGTTGCCCAGCGCGCCCAATTTTTCGCCGTCGCGCAGCTGCGGCCGCAGGGCGGCGGCCACTTCGTCGCCGTCGCGCCAGTTGAGGGTGATGACGTCGGCGGCGTTGGCGGCGGCGGCGAGGCCAAGCAGCGCGGCCGCGATCAGGGTGGTCTTGCTTGATTTCATGTCACAAATCCTTGCCGGAGCGCCAGATGGCCCATACCAGCCACACACTGTTGAACATGGCCAGCATGAAGCCGACGAAGCCGAAGAAGGGCAGTCCGAATAGTTTGGGCCCGGCGTTGACGGTCATCACGATGGAGGAACCGATGATCAGGCAGCCGGTGACGATGCCCATGGTCAGCCGGTTGGCGCTGCGGTCCAGCTGACGGCCGAAGCTGTCCAGCCGCTGCAGGTCCAGGTTGACGCGGAATTTGCCGTGGCGCATGTCCTTGCCCATGCGCATCAGGTCGCGCGGCAGGCTTGAGAGCATGGCCAGCGCTTCGCCCAGCGAGTGGCGGCCGCGTTTGAGCAGGGCCGCCGGGTGGTAGCGGGCAATGGAAAGCTCGCGGACAAAGGGGGTGATGTGGGCGATGAGCTGGAAATCCGGGTCCAGCTGGCGGCCCAGGCCTTCCAGGGTGATCAGCGCCTTGAACAGCATGGCCATGTCCGGCGGCAGCAGGATGGAGTGGTCGCGGATCAGTGCCATGATGTCGGCGATCAGCTGGCTGATGTTGATGCCCTTGAGGGGCACGTGTTCGTACTGAAACAGGAATTCGCCCACATCGTGGGCGAATTGGCGTTCGTTGACCGGGGTGTTGCCGGTCCATTCGATCAGCACGTCGATGATGCCGGCTTCGTCGCGGTTGGCCACGGCGGCGAGCAGATCGACGATTTCGTCACGGCGGCCGTGGCTGATGCGGCCCACCATGCCGAAGTCGATGAAGGCGATGCGGTGCTCGGGCAGGAAGAAAACGTTGCCGGGGTGAGGGTCCGCGTGGAAGAAGCCGTGGATCAGAATCATCTTCAATACCGCGTCCGCGCCCCGCTGGGCCAGCAGCACCGGGTCTAGGCCGCTGTCGGCCAGTTGTTCCAGCCGGGCGGCCGGCACTCCGGCGATGTAGTCCTGCACATTGACGGCGGCGTTGGTGTAGTCCCAGTAGACCTTGGGTACCCGCACTTCCGGATCGTCGGCGAAGTCGCGGGCGAAGCGCTCCGAGTTGCGGGCTTCCACCGCCAGGTCCATCTCCCGTTTGAGCGAGCGGGCGAACTGGCCGACGATTTCCACCGGCTGAAAGCGGCGCACATCGGGGAACTCCAGTTCCAGCAGGCCGGCCAGGTGGTTGAGGATGCGCAGGTCCGCTTCCACTTTCTCCACAATGCCGGGGCGGCGCAGCTTGACCGCTACGTCGGTGCCGTCGTGCAGGGTGGCGCGGTGCACTTGGGCGATGGAGGCGGAGCCTATGGGGTTGAGATCGAAGTGGGCGAACACGGTTTCAGGCTCGTCGCCCAACGCGGCCTTGACCAGGCGGCGTACCGCTTCCGGACGCACCGGCGGCACCTTGTTTTGCAGCTTTTCAAATTCGGCGATCCAGTCCGGCGGGAATACGTCCACGCGGGTGGAGAGGATCTGGCCCAGTTTGATGAAGGTGGGGCCCAGTTCTTCGAAGGCGAGACGCACCCGCTCCGGGGTGGGCGGGCGGTTTTCCGGCTCCGGCAGGTTGAGGTTCAGCCATTGGCCGGCTTTTTCCACCGCGCGCGGTAATTTTAGCCTTTGGGCGAATTCGCCCAGGCCGTGACGGATCAGGATGCCGCTGATTTCCTTCAGTCGCGGCAGGTCGCGCATGGCGATCAGGGTTTCTCTCAGCATCGGTTTTGCCTTGTGGGCATTGGTTTTCGCTCAAAAACAAAGGCTTGCCGTCCGGGCGCGCCGGCGCCGTCCCGCCGCGCGGCGTGGTCGCCGGCCATGCCAATGCGATGGATTGTACGCCATTAGTGCGGGCTGTCTCGTCCAAGGTTCAAGCGGGCCGGCCCAAAGCGCTGGAAACGGCCTGCCTGCGGCTTTACACTGCCGCCCCCGTCCGATAGAGTTCGGCCTATGAAATTGCAACTCCGCTTAATGACTCTGGTGCTGGCGGGCTTTATGGTATTCGCTGAAGCGGCTCCGGAAAAGGCCCCTCCGGAGGGGCGCCCCGCGGCGGAAGCTAGCGCGCAGTCCGGCCAAGATGATCCCATATCCAAATTCTCCTCCCCCGCGGAAGACGCGGTGGGGGATCTGCTGTTGCAAGCCATGAGCCTTTTGGGCGTGGCCTATCGTTTTGGCGGCAATTCGCCGGAAAACGGCCTGGATTGCAGCGGTTTTATCCGTTATGTGTTTCAAAAATCCCTGAAAGTGAACCTGCCGCGCACTTCGGCTGAAATGGCCCGCGTGGGGAAATCCATCAATCGCAGCGAACTCGTGCCCGGCGATCTGGTCTTTTTCAACACCCGCGGCTTCAGTTATTCCCATGTGGGCATGTACATGGGCAACGGCAAATTCATTCACGCGCCGCGCACCGGCAAGAATATCGAAGTGGCCAATATCAACCAGAGTTACTGGAACGGCCGCTTCAACGGCGCGCGTCGGGTGAATCGCAGCACGGCGGCGCAGTCGGCGGACACGTCCGACGATCTGAACGTGGCGGTGTCGACGCGCAAGGCCTCGGCGGAAAGCGCCCCGGCGGTCAAGTGCCGCAAGGGCAAGAAGTGCAAGCCGGAGGCCGCCGCCAAAAAGGGCGGCAAGGCGGAAGCCAAGAAGTCGGGCAAGAGCGGCGGCAAGGCGGCGGCGAAGAAGGGTGGCAAGGCCGCCGGCGGCGCCAAGAAAAAAGCCAAGCGTTGATTGGCGGCTTAAGCTGATAAAGATGCAGGAACAACATTGCCCGCGTTGCGGGCAATGTGCTTTGGAGCGAGATGATGGCATTGAACGTGACTATTCCGGTGTGGAAAGACCCGCAAGGCAATGTGGTGGCTTGCGTGGAAAAACTGAAAGTGATGCAGGAGAACCTGGAAGAACTGGCACAGCTGGCGCAGGACGCGTTGGAAGACGCTGTGCTGATGGGCTGTGACGAAGGCCAGGTCAAGGATTTCCTGGTGCAGGTGATGCAAAGCCTGCACAACCCCTATCAAGGGCGCTGAGCGCCGTTTTCATCCACCCCCTCGGGTTGGCCGCCGCGCGCGGCGAGCCCGCGATTCGCTCCGGAAAGGGGCTTTTTTGATGCATTGGCCTTTTGAAGCCTTTATCGGCCTGCGTTACTTGCGGGCCAAACGCCGCAACGGTTTCATTTCCTTCATTTCCCTGATTTCCATCGTCGGCATTGCGCTGGGCGTGGCCGCGCTGATCATTGTGTTGTCGGTCATGAACGGCTTCCAGAAGGAAATACGCGGCCGCATCCTGAGCGTGGCCTCGCATCTGGAAGTGAGCACTTACGACGGCCGGCTGGATCATTGGCAGCAGGTGGCCCAAGTGGGCGGCGCGCAGCCGCATGTGTTGGCCGGCGCGCCCTTCGTCAACGGCCAGGGCCTGTTTACCGCTTACGGCAATGTGCGCGGCGGTCTGGTGCGCGGCATCGAACCGGCGCTGGAAGACAAGGTGGTGGATGTGGGCCGTCACATGGTGGCCGGCAAGCTGGAAAACTTGCGTCCCGGCGAGTTTGGCATGGCGCTGGGCGCGGAACTGGCGCGCCAGCTCAATGTGGGCCTGGGCGACAAGGTGATGCTCTTCGTGCCGCAGGGCATGATCACGCCGGCGGGCATGCTGCCGCGCTCCAAGCAGTTCACCGTGGTGGGCATTTTCAAGGTGGACATGTTTGAGTTCGACTCTACGCTGGCGATGGTGCACCTTCGCGACGCTCAGGTATTGTCGCGGATGGGGGACAGCGTCAGCGGCATGCGCTTCAAGCTGGACGATCCCATGCTGGCGCCGACGGTGAAGCAGGCGCTGCGCGCCAAGTTGCCGCAAAACCTGGTGACGGACTGGACCGACACCAACTCCAATTATTTCCGCGCGGTGCAGATCGAGAAAAGAATGATGACCATCATCCTGACGCTGATCGTGGCGGTGGCGGCGTTCAATCTGGTGTCCACGCTGGTGATGGTGGTAACGGACAAGCAGGCGGACATCGCCATTTTGCGCACGCTGGGGGCGTCCCCGGCCAGCATCATGAAAATCTTCATGATTCAGGGCTCGGTGGCCGGGGTGCTGGGCACCTTGTCCGGGGTGGCCTCGGGCGTGCTGATCGCCTTGAACCTGGACGTGATCGTGCCGCTGATCGAACGCATTATCGGCAGCAAGATTTTGTCCAGCGAGGTGTATATGATCGACTACCTGCCTTCGGACGTGCAGTGGAACGATGTGTCCACCATCACCCTGATTTCCCTGCTGCTGGCCTTGTTCGCCACGCTGTACCCCAGCTGGCGCGCGGCGCGTACCCAACCGGCGGAGGCTTTGCGCTATGAGTAATGTGTTGTCGTGCCAGGGTTTGGGCAAGTCCTATAACGAAGGCAAGCTGCAACTGACAGTGTTGTCCGATGTCAGCCTGATGGTGGAGAAGGGCGCCAGCCTGGCCATCGTCGGGGCGTCCGGCTCAGGCAAGAGCACGCTTCTGCATTTGCTGGGCGGGCTGGATACGCCCAGTTCCGGCCGTGTGGAGGTCTTGGGGCGCGATCTGGCGACTTTGTCGGAATCCGAGCGTGGCCAGCTGCGCAACGCGTCGTTGGGCTTCGTTTATCAGTTCCACCATTTGTTGCCGGAATTCAGCGCGCTGGAAAACGTGATGATGCCGTTGCTGATTCGCCGCATGCCGCGCAAGCAGGCGGAGCGGGAGGCGAGCGAGATGCTGGGCCGCGTGGGGCTGGGGCAGCGCTTGCAGCACAAGCCGGGCGAACTGTCCGGCGGCGAGCGTCAGCGGGCCGCGATTGCTCGCGCGCTGGTGACCCGGCCGGCCTGCCTGCTGGCGGACGAGCCCACCGGCAACCTGGACGTGCACACCGCCAAGCAGGTGTTCGATCTGATGCTGGAGCTGAATCGCACACTGGGCACCAGCCTGATCATCGTGACTCATGATTTGGGGCTGGCCGCGCGCACGCAGCGCATGCTGCGGTTGAACGAAGGCAAGCTGGCGGAGACGGAGCGCGCCGCGGGCGAGCCGGCTTAACATTCGAAATCTAGACTCCAAAAGGGAGATTATTTTGCTGTTCAAGCGTGAAGAAATCGACTTCGATGCCTTGCTGGACATCCTGCAAACCCCGTCCGGCATGATGGAGGCGGCGATAGGCGTGTTGTGCGTGTTCATCGCCTTCTATTTGGCCCGTTTCGCCTTCAAGCAGTTTTTCGATCACAACCCGGAGCGCTATGAGCGCTTTTTGCCCTATGTGGGCTTTCGTCTGGTGCTGCCGGTGGCGGCGCAGGCCTTGGTGATGCTGTCGCGTTCGGCCTGGGTGCACCTGCTGCACGAGCGCGCGATGGTGCTGCATCTGCTGAGCGCGATGCTGTTCTGGCTGACCCTGATCCGGCTGTGCTGCGCGGTGGTGCGCCAGGCGCTGCCCAAGGGCCGTTTTGAACGCCATACCGAGCATTTCCTCGCCACGGTGCTGTGGCTGGGCTTTGTCAGTTGGGCCATAGGCTTCGACATGGTGGTGATCGAATGGCTGGAGTCGATGTCGTTCTCGGTGGGCAAGAGCCGCTTGAACATGCTGACCATACTCAACGGCCTGCTGTGGGTGTCCATCATCGTGGTGGTGGCCTTGTGGGCCAGCCGCCTGATCGAATCGCGCTTGATGAACCTGAAGCATCTGGACCCCAGCCTGCGCATCGTGTTCGCCAAACTGACCCGCACCGGGCTGCTGATCGCCGCGGTGCTGATCGCGCTGCCGGTAGTGGGCATCGATCTGACCGTACTGTCGGTGTTCGGCGGCGCGGTGGGTATTGGTTTGGGCTTCGGCTTGCAGAAGATCGCCAGTAATTTTGTATCCGGCTTCATCATTCTGCTGGACCACTCCATCCGCATCGGCGACCGCTTGATGGTGGAGAACCGCGTGGGCTACGTGACCAAGATGACCTCGCGCTATGTGGTGCTCAAGGGGGCGGACGGCACGGAGGCCTTGATTCCCAACGACTCGCTGATGTCCAACACCGTGGTGAATCAGTCGTACTCCGACAAGAGCATGTGGACCAGCCTGCCGGTGTCGGTGGCTTACGGCACCGATCTGGACAAGGCGCTGGAGCTGCTCAAGCAGGCGGCCAATCACCCGCGGGTACAGCAGGACCCGGCGCCGCGCGGCTTCGTCACCCTGTTTGCCGACAGCAGCATCAATCTTGAGCTGGGCTTTTGGGTGGCGGACCCGGAAAACGGCTTCATGGGTTTGAAATCCGATTTGAATATGGCAATTTGGCGCTTGTTCCAGCAACATGGCATTCAAATGCCGTTCCCGCAGCGGGAAATCCGCATTCTCAACGATAAGTCGCAAGAATAAGGCAGGGGAGACGCCGCCATGGCAGGCAAACGCTTGGCAATCATAGACGACGACGCCGCGGTGCGGGAGTCGCTGGTATGGCTGCTGGACGGCCAGGGTTATCTGGCCAGCGGCTTCGACAGCGCGGAGGAGTTTCTGGCCTGCCCGGACGGCGGCGACTTCAACGGCATCATCCTGGACCTGAGGCTGTCCGGCATGAGCGGCATCATGTTGCTGGAAAAGCTGGCGGGCTGGCCTTACTGTCCGCCGGTGATCATGCTCACCGCCCACGGCGACGTGCCGCACGCGGTGGCGGCGCTCAAGTTGGGCGCGCTGGATTTCATGGAGAAGCCATTTGACGACGAGCGCTTGCTGGAGCGCGCAGAGGCCGCGGTGCTGCGCGATGAGCAGAATCGTTTGCTCCACGGCCGCCGCAGCAAGGTGTCCGCGGCCTTGTCCTTGTTGACGGACCGCGAGCGCGAGGTGATGCAGCTGATCCTCACCGGCAAGCTGAACAAACAGATTGCGGAAGAATTGACCATCAGCATGAAAACGGTGGAAGTCCACCGCGCTCGCGTGTTCGACAAAATGGGCGTCAAATCCGCGGTTGAGCTGGCCGGCCTGCTGGCCAGCCAGAGCCCGGCCAACGGGGGCAAGCGCTGATGGGCGACAAGCAACCGGTATCGGTGCTGGTGGTGATCCACACCGTAGACGGCCAGGCGCTGCTGATCGAGCGCGCCGACAAGCCCGGCTACTGGCAATCCGTGACCGGCAGCCGAGAGGGCGAGGAAGCCTTGCGCGACACCGCGCTGCGCGAACTGGCGGAGGAAACCGGCCTGGTCCTGACGCGGGACGATCCCCGGCTCAGCGACTGGGGCCTGGTCAACCGCTACGAAATCTATCCGCATTGGCGCCACCGTTATCCGGAAGGCGTCACCCACAACGACGAGCATGTGTTCGGGCTGTGCCTGGAGCGGCCGGTGGCGGTGACGCTGGCGCCGCGCGAGCATCTGGCCCAGCAATGGCTGCCGTGGGACGAGGCCGCCGACAAGGTGTTTTCTCCGTCCAACGCGGAGGCGTTGCGGATGCTGCCGCAAAAGCTGGCGCCGGTGGCGGCGCGGCCATGAAGCCCTTGATCTGGCTGGCCGAGGACGAGGCCGGCATCGCGGACACTTTGATCTACACGCTGGAAACCGACGGCTTCGCGGTTGAGTGGTTCGAGCGCGGTCTGCCCCTGCTGGAGCGGCTGGATCACGCCGCCCCGGCCTTGTGCATCCTGGACGTGGGTCTGCCGGACATCAACGGTTTCGAGTTGTGCCGCCGGCTGCGTGAGCGGGCCGATCTACCGCTGATGTTTCTGACCGCGCGCAGCGAGGAAATGGACCGCATCATCGGCCTGGAGATCGGCGCCGACGACTACGTGGCCAAGCCGTTTTCGCCGCGTGAAGTCAGCGCCCGCGCGCGCACCATCTTGCGGCGCTACGCCAAGGGGCAATCCCCGGCCGTCGCGTCGGCGCCCGCCGGCTTCGAACTGGACGAGGCGCGCGCCTGCATCCATTTTGCCGGCCGCAAGCTGAACCTGACCCGCTACGAATATCTGCTGCTGAAAACCCTGCTGGCGGAGCCGGGCCGGGTGTTTTCGCGCCAGCAATTGATGGAGCGGGTGTGGCGCGACGCCGAGGACAGTTTCGACCGCACCGTGGATACCCACGTTAAAACGCTGCGCGCCAAGCTGCGCGATATCGACCCCGACGCCCAGCCCATCCAGACCCACCGCGGCCTGGGTTATAGCCTGGGCGAGTGAGCATGCGCTTCGGCCTGCGGCTGTTCCTCGGTTATTTCCTGATCGTGGCGGTGGCCGGCTGGTTCGTGCTGGCCATCTTCACCCAGGAAGTGAAGCCGGGCGTGCGCCGAGCCACCGAGGGCACGCTGGTGGACAGCGCCAATGTGCTGGCCGGCATCGCCGCCGCGGACATGGCGGACGGCGACATCGCCAACGGACGGCTGGCCCGCGCCTTTCGCGATAAAGCGCGGCCGCCCATTGCCGCCAATATCTCAGGCATCGTCAAAAACGCCATGGAGTTCCGCGTCTACGTCACCGACGCGCGCGGCATGGTGATCTTCGACTCCAGCGGCCGCGATCTGGGGCGCGACTACTCGCGCTGGAACGATGTCTACCGCACGCTGCGCGGCGAATACGGCGCGCGCAGCACCCGCAGCGACCCCAAGGACGAAAACAGCAGCGTGATGCACGTGGCCGCCCCGGTGCGGCTGGACGGGCGCATCGTCGGCTCGCTGACCGTGTCCAAGCCCAATGTGACGATGGAGCCGGTGATCCGCCGCAGCGAGCGCAAGATCATGCTGGCCGGCGGCGCGCTGCTGGGCGCCGCCTTGCTGATAGGCGCGGTGATGGTGTGGTGGATCAACCGTTCTATCCGCCGGCTGGTGAGCTACGCCGAAGCGGTGGCGGCCGGCCAGCCGGCCAATGTGCCCAGGCTGGGCAGCCCGGAGCTGGACAGCCTGGGCCAGGCAGTGGAGGCGATGCGGCGCAAATTGGAAGGCAAGGCCTATGTGGAAGGCTATGTGCACACCCTGAGCCACGAGTTGAAAAGTCCGTTGGCCGCGATACGCGGCGCCGGCGAGCTGTTGCGGGAAGACCCGCCGCCGGAAACGCGTCGCCGTTTCGTCGACAACATCCTGGCGCAAAGCCTGCGCATGCAGCAGTTGATCGAAAGGCTGTTGTGGCAGGCGCGGGTGGAGTCCCGGCTGAGGCCGGACGCTCAGCCGCTGGATTGGCCGGCCTTGATCGAGGAAACCGCCGACGGCAAGGCGCTGGCCGCCGCCCGGCGCGCCGCGCGCATAGAGCGCAGGCTGGCCCCGGCCAGCCTGAACGGGGACCGCCTGCTGCTGACTCAGGCGCTGTCCAATCTGCTGGACAACGCGTTGGAGTTCAGCCCGCCGGGCGGTGTGATCGAACTGCACGGTGGGCTGGAAGAGGGGGGGTATCTGCTCCGCGTGCGCGATCACGGGCCAGGCGTGCCGGATTACGCGCTGGAGCGTGTGTTCGAGCGCTTCTACTCCTTGCCGCGTCCGGACAGCGGCAAAAGTACCGGCCTGGGCTTGAGCCTGGTGCGGGAGGTGGCGCAGTTGCATGGCGGCCGCGCCGAACTGCTTAATCACGCCGACGGCGGCGCAGAGGCGCGGCTGTGGCTGCCGTTAGGCTGAGGCGCGCGGACTTCACACGCTTTTCACACCAGCCCATTTCCGCTTCACTCTCCAGGCTTACGCTGTCTCCCGTGATGAAACCAGGAGGCAAGCGATGAAGAAAAACCCCTTATTGACCAAAATCCTGATCCTGCTGGCGCTGTCTTTGGCGCTGCTGGTGCCGGTGAGCGCGATCAGCAACCTGATCTCCGAGCGCAAGCATTACCAGGAAGAGGCGGTGGAAAAAGTGGTGGCCAGCACCAGCGGCGAGCAGACCGTGATCGGCCCGGTGCTGGTGATTCCCTATGTGGAAACCGTGGAGGAGAAACAGAACGGCAAGACGCAAAGCGTCAAGCACGAGCTGGAGCGCTACGTGCTGCCGCGCCAGTTGGCGGTGGATGGCAAGCTCAAGGTCAGTCCGCGCTCGTTGGGCATTTACCAGGCGCTGATTTTTGGCAGCGAAGCCGGCTTCAGCGGCCACTTCGAGATTCCGCCGCAGCCCGAGCTGCTCAAGCCGTCGATTCAGCTGAAAACGCCTTATCTGGCGGTGGGCATCAGCGATCCGCGCGGCATCGGCAAAGTGCCGCAACTGAGCGCTGGCGGCAAGGCGCATCCATTCGCGGCCGGCGCCGGGCTGCCGCGGATGAGCGAGGGCATACACGCGCCGCTGCCGCAGTTGCTGGATTTCACCAAGGCGCAGACCTTGCCGTTCGCTTTTCAACTCAACCTCCAAGGCACGCGCAGCATCAGTTATGTGCCGGTGGGCGAGAGCAGCACGCTGAGCCTGGCGTCCAACTGGCCGCATCCCAGCTTTATTGGCAATTTCCTGCCGGTGCAGCGCAATGTGGACGCCAAGGGCTTCAAGGCGCAATGGGAGAGCAGCTGGTTCGCCAATAATCTGAACGACCGTTTTCAGCAGGCCGCCTTCAGCGACGGGAAATCCGGTTTGAGCGCCTTGCCGTCCTTCAGTACCGGCTTGGTACAGCCGGTGGACCAATATCAGCAGAACGAGCGCTCGGTCAAATACGCGGTGCTGTTCATCGGCCTGACCTTCTTGTCCTTCTTCCTGCTGGAAACGCTGCGCAGCCTGCGCGTGCATCCCATCCAGTACGTGCTGGTGGGTATGGCGCTGGTGATGTTCTTCCTGGTCTTGCTGGCCTTGTCCGAGCACCTGGGCTTTGGGCCGGCCTATCTGCTGGCGGCGACGGCCTGCGTTGGGCAGATTGGCTTCTACGTCAGCCACATTCTGGGCGGCTGGAAGCGCGGCCTGGGTTTCGCCGGACTGCTCAGCCTGTTGTACGCGGTGCTGTACGGCCTGTTGCAGTCCGAAGACAACGCCTTGCTGCTGGGCAGCCTGCTGCTCTTCGCCGCGCTGACCGCTATCATGACGCTGACCCGGCGGTTGGATTGGTATCGCTTCTCCGCGCGGAACGAGGAGGCGCCGCCGGCACCGCCGCAGCCTTGACGACATCATGATTTCTCGGTTTCACAAAACCGCCATCATCAGGTAACGCGTTCTCGCTATTGTTTTCCCGCCCGGCATCGCAGCCGGGCTGGGCAAGGGCCCGGGTTCCGCTTTCCGGGCCCTTGGTTTTTCATCGCGGCGCGGCGCGCCGCCACAAGACGACTGCACTCCGATGACGCTTACGACTCTCTCGCCAAGGTCCGCCCGTTGGGCGCGCCGGCTGGCCGCCTTTCTGCTGGCGACCGCGCTTGCCGGCTGCCTGGGCGACAAGCAGGACAACGCCGGCCAACCGGGCAACGGCAATTCCAATCAAACCAAGCCGCCGGCCAAGCTCCGCTGCGCGCCCTGAACCCGTACGAGCCCGCCATGACCGACACCCCCGTTTCCACTTCCCGCCGCCAGTTCATCAAGCGCGGCAGCGCGTTGGCCGCCAGCTCCCTGACGCTGTCCTTGTTGCCGGCCTCCATCCAGCGCGCGCTGGCCATTCCTGCCAACAATCGCACCGGCACGCTTCAGGATGTCGAGCACATCGTAATCCTGACTCAGGAGAATCGCGCCTTCGACCACTACTTCGGCAGCCTGGCCGGGGTGCGGGGCTTTGGCGACCGCTTCCCGCTGCCGCTGGCCGACAGCGCCTTGCTCAAGCGCAAGACCGTCTGGTATCAGACCAACCAGGGAAACAGCGCCATCCCGCCGCGCGTGGTGGCGCCGTTCCACCTCAACACCGCGCAGACTTTCGCCTATATGCGGGTGGAGGGCACGCCGCATGTGTGGTCGGACGCGCAATACGCTTGGGGCAAGGGGGCGATGAACGCTTGGCCCACCTATAAGCAGAACCACTCCATGGGGTATTTCAAGGAGGCGGACCTGCCGTTCCAGTACGCGCTGGCCAACGCCTTCACCCTGTGCGACGCCTATCACTGCGCCTTCCAGGGCGGCACCAATCCCAATCGCGTGTTCCTGTGGTGCGGCGGCAACGACCCGCTGCAACAGGGCAAGGGTCCGGTGATCGCGAACGCCTACGACTCTGTCGATTACAACCCCAAGGGCGGCTATACCTTCACCACCTACGCCGAGCGGCTGGAAGCGGCCGGGGTGAGCTGGAAGATCTATCAGGACATGGCCGATAACTTCACCGACAACCCGGTGGCCGGCTTCCGCAGCTTCCGCGCCGCTTACTTCGGCGAGGCCGGCGCCAAGCCCGCGCTCAAGAGCAAGGGCTTGTCCACTTGGACGCTGGAGGATCTGCGTCAGGACGTGCTGGCCAACCGCCTGCCGCAAGTGTGTTACATCGTCGCCACCGCCGACGGCTCGGAACATCCGGGGCCGTCCAGTCCCGCGCAGGGCGCCGATTACACCGCCCGCGTGCTGGACGCGCTGACCGCCAATCCGGAGGTGTGGAGCAAGACGGTGTTCCTGGTCAACTTCGACGAGAACGACGGCTTCTTCGACCACGTGCCGCCGCCTGCCGCGCCCAGCTATCTAAGCTGGGATCCGGATTCGGCCAAGGCGGTGCTGGCCGGCGGCTCCACCGTGGCCACCGAAGGCGAATACCACCATCTGCGCAGCAGCGAAACCAGCAACGAGCGCGCGGACCTGATCCATGTGCCCTACGGGCCGGGGCCGCGGGTGCCGATGTATGTGATCTCGCCGTGGAGCCGCGGCGGCTGGGTTAATTCCCAGGTGTTCGACCATACCTCGGTGATCCGCTTCATCGAGCAGCGCTTCGGCGTCAAGGAACCCAATGTCAGCGCCTGGCGACGCGCGGTATGCGGCGATCTGCTGTCCTGTTTCGACTTCGTCAACCCCAACGCGGAACTGCCCAAACTGCCGGCCACCGCCGCGCTGGCGGCGCGGGCGCGAGCCTTGCCCGGCCGCACCAAGCCCAGCGCGCCGGCGCTGCCGGAGCTGCCGGTCCAGGCCAGCGGCCTGCGCCGCTCGCGCGCCTTGCCCTACGAATTGCACGCCAGCGCGCGCGTGGACGGCAACGCCGGCACGGTGGAATTGATCTTCGCCAATAGCGGCCAGGCAACGGCGGTGTTCCATGTCTACGACCGCCGTCATCTGGACGCGCCGCCGCGCCGCTACGCGGTGGAGGCCGGCAAGCAGCTGTCCGGGTTATGGAGGGTGAATTACGACGCTAATCTTTATGACCTGTGGGTGCTGGGGCCCAACGGCTTCCATCGCCATTTCACCGGCGACGCCGGCCAACTGGGCCGTGTAAGCAAGGCGCAGCCGGAAATCCAGGTCTGCTACGATCCGGCCGCGGGCGACGTTTACTTGAAGCTGCACAATAGCGGCCGCGAGAACTGCGAGTTCCGGGTGCGCGCCAACGCTTATGCCAAGACCGACGCGCAGCGCGTTGTCGTGGGGCCGCAAGGCGAAGCGGTGCTGAACTGGATCTTGAAGGATAGCTACGGCTGGTATGACGTTAGCGTCAGCGCGCCGATCTTCCCTGGCTTCAGCCGCCGTTTTGCCGGACGGGTGGAAACCGGACGCGACGGCTACAGCGACCCGGCGATGGGCGGGGCGGCAGTGGGCGATCAGTGGACGCCGCCGGCTTGAACGGATGGCGCGAATGAAAAAGGCGGGGCTGATCGGCTCCGCCTTTTTCATTGATGGAAGGACTAGAAGAAACCCAGCGGCTTGCGGTCGAAGCTCACCAGCAGGTTCTTGGTCTGCTGGTAATGGTCCAGCGCGCGTTTGTGGGTTTCTCGGCCGATGCCGGACTTCTTGTAACCGCCGAAGGCCGCGTGGGCCGGGTAGAGGTGATAGCAGTTGGTCCACACCCGGCCGGCCTTGATCGCGCGGCCAACGCGGTAGGCGCGGTTGATGTCATGGGTCCACACGCCGGCGCCCAGGCCGAACTCGGTGTCGTTGGCGATGGCGATGGCTTCGGCTTCGTCCTTGAAGGTCGTGATGCTGACCACCGGGCCGAAGATCTCTTCCTGGAATACCCGCATCTTGTTATTGCCCTTCAGCAGGGTGGGCTGGATGTAATAACCTTGCGCCAGCCCGCCTTCCAGCGGCTCCAACTTGCCGCCGCTCAGCACCTCGGCGCCTTCCTGGCGCGCGATGTCCAGGTAGGACAGGATTTTATCGAATTGCTGTTGCGAAGCCTGGGCGCCCACCATGGTATCGGTGTCCAGCGGGTCCCCGCGCTTGATCGCCGCTACCTTCTTCATCACCTCGGCCATGAAAGCCGGGTAGATGGATTCCTGCACCAGCGCGCGCGACGGGCAGGTGCAGACTTCGCCCTGGTTGAAGAAAGCCAGCACCAGGCCCTCGGCGGCTTTCTCGATGAAGGACGGCTCCGCCTGCATGATGTCTTCGAAGAAGATATTGGGCGATTTGCCGCCCAGCTCCACGGTGGACGGAATGATGTTCTCCGCCGCGCATTGCAGAATGTGGCGGCCCACCGGGGTGGAACCGGTGAAGGCGATTTTGGCGATGCGCTTGCTGGTGGCCAGCGCCTGGCCGGCCTCCTTGCCGAAGCCGTGCACCACGTTGATCACGCCCGGCGGCAGGAGGTCGCCTATCACCTCCATCAGCACGGCAATGCCCAACGGGGTTTGTTCCGCCGGCTTCAGCACCACGCAGTTGCCGGCGGCCAGCGCCGGCGCCAGTTTCCACGCGGCCATCAAAATGGGGAAGTTCCACGGGATGATCTGGCCCACCACGCCCAAGGGTTCGTGGATGTGGTAGGCCATGGTGTTGTGGTCTATCTCCGCCGCCGTGCCTTCCTGGGCGCGGATGCAGCCGGCGAAGTAGCGGAAGTGGTCGGCCGCCAGCGGGATATCCGCGTTCAGCGTTTCGCGCACCGGCTTGCCGTTGTCCCAAGTTTCTGTGACGGCCAGCACTTCCAGATTGGCCTCGATGCGGTCCGCAATTTGCAGCAATAGATAGGAACGCTGTTGCGCCGAGGTCTGGCCCCAGGCATCGGCGGCGGCGTGGGCTGCGTCCAGCGCCTTGTCGATGTCGGCGGCGTCGGAACGCGGAAACTCGGCGATGGGCTGACCGTTGACCGGCGAGGTGGTGGTGAAATGCTGACCGTTGACCGGAGGCGTGAACTCGCCGCCGATATAGTTGCCGTAGCGAGGCTTGAAGGCGATCAGCGCGCCGGGCGTGCCGGGGTGAGCGTAACGCATGGTGTTTCTCCTGTTATGAATAAGCCGGTTGCCGCGCGGCGGCGGCAGTGGCTCAGCAGAAAGCGTGCCAGTGGCGGAGGTCTGGCGTGCGTGTTGCGGTGCAAAACACGGTATGCCCAGCGTATGCGGCTATTCTGTCCATCACGCGTTGCGGCGCGGCATGGCGCGCCAAGCGCCAGGCGGGCCACCTGTCCCATTGGACGCGGCGCAAGTTGTTGCAAAACGCTACAGTGTCGCGCTCGATGCGACGCCGGTCCCGGCGCGCCGCATGTTAAGGTGACGCGCGGGTTCATCCGTCGCCGCAACCGTCTTCGTTCCGTCTCGCGGCATTTGCGAGACCTTGCGCCGGCTTTCATGTCCGGAGGGAGTTCACCATGGATCATCCCATCGCTTTGCCCGTGGAACGGGCTCGCCGCAGTTTCTTCCAGCAAGGACTGGCGCCGGCGGGGCTCAGGGGCGAAATCGCCCAGTCCTGGCAGCGTTGCCGGCAACAAGCTTTGCCGCCGCAGGCCGCGCGGCAAGAGGACGGCCTGGAGGGCGCGGCGCTGAACGCGCTGCGCGAGGCCAACGGGCTGCTGCTGCGGCTGGCTCAGCCCGAGCTGGACGGGCTGGGGGAGCAAGTCATCGACCGCCGCGGCATCGTGCTGCTCAGCGATGCCGACGGCGTGATTCTCAACGCCGCCGGCTGCCCCGGCTTTTTGCCCAAGGCGGAACAGGTGGCCTTGTTGCCCGGCATGGCCTGGGGCGAGCGGGAGCGAGGCACCAACGCCATCGGCACCGCTCTGGCCTTGGGCGCGGCGGTGCAGGTGAACGGCGGGGAACACTATCTGGCCAGCAATGGTGGGATTTCCTGCTCGGCCGCGCCCATTTTCGCGCCCAACGGCCGCCTGGCCGGCGCGCTGAACATCAGCAGCGACGCGCGCGCCCATGACGCGCACGCGCTGGGCCTGGTGAGGCTGGCCGCGCGCCAGATTGAACACCGCTGGCTGGCCCGATCGGCCTCCGAGCATTGGCTGGTGCGCTTCCATTTGAACCACGCTTTGCTGGGGTCGCCGCGCGAAGGCGTGCTGGTTTTCGCCGATGAGGTGCTGGTGGAAGCCAACAGCTGCGCGCTGGCCTGGCTGGGCCTGGTTTGGGCGGACCTGGGCCGGGTGCGCTTCGGCCAGCTGTTCGACGGCGAGCTGGAACCGGCCGACGGCTTGCGGACGCGGCTTAGCCGGCGCGGCCAGCATTTTCATCTGCGTATCACGCCTCCGGCGCGCAAGGCCTTGGCCGAATGTCAAACGCCCAAGACCGAGGCGGCGGCGCGGCCCTCTGCCGAGTTGCAGCGCGCCGTCAAAGTGCTGAACGCCGACATCCCGGTATTGCTGCTGGGCGAAACCGGTGTGGGCAAGGAGGTGTTCGCTCGCGCTTTGCACGCCGCCAGCCGGCGCGGCCGCGGCCCCTTCGTCGCCGTCAACTGCGCGGCGATCCCCGAGGCGCTGATCGAATCGGAGCTGTTTGGCTACGAGGAGGGCGCCTTCACCGGCGCGAGGCGCAAGGGCATGGCGGGCAAGCTGCGCGAAGCCAGCGGCGGCGTGTTGTTCCTGGATGAGGTGGGGGATATGCCGGCGGCGATGCAGGCGCGCTTGCTGCGCGCCTTGCAGCAGCGCGAAGTCACGCCCTTGGGGGGAGGTCAAACGCATGCGGTGGACTTCGCGCTGATTTGCGCCACCCATCGCGACCTGGCGGCGATGACGGCGTCCGGCGAGTTCCGCGCCGATCTGTTCTACCGCTTGCAGGACTACCCGGTACGGCTGCCGCCCTTGCGCGAGCGCGGCGACCTGCCGCGCCTGATCGACGAGATGTGGGACGAACTGGGCGCGGAACAACGCGGCGTGCGCTTGGGCGGGCCGCTGCGCGCGGCTTTGCAGGCCTGCAGCTGGCCGGGAAACGCGCGCCAGCTGCACAGCGCGCTGCGCACCATGCTGGCCCTGGCCGACGACGGCGCGGAACTGGGAATCGAGGACCTGCCGGCCGGCTGCCGCGCCGAAGCGGCCACCCTCTCTCCGACGCTGGCCGCCGGCCGCGACGATTTGATCGAGCAGACGCTGGCGCGCTGTCAGGGCAATGTCAGCCGCGCGGCGGCGGAGCTGGGGGTGGCGCGCAGCACGGTGTACCGGCGGCTGCGCGGCGGAGGGCGCTAGTCAGGTCGCCGCGTTGGGCAGCCGTTCCCGCCAAGCCTGAAACGCGTCCAGCACCGGTTGCGGGGTCTTGGCCCAGGCAAAGTGGGAGAAGGCGCGCAGGCCGTGATCGGCGGCCTGCAATTCCCGCTGCGTCACGCTGGCGCGCGCCAGCTTGTCGGCCAGAAAATCCGCGCAGCTGCGGGGAACGAAGCGGTCGCCTGACAAGGACAGCAGCAGCACCGGCAGCTCCAGCCGCCGCAGCGCGGCTTCGTAGTCGGCGTCGCTGTTTTCAAGCCGGTAACGGCCGTGCAAGGCTTCCTGCGTCCAGTCACGGATCAGCCGCCCCGGCTGTCGTCCGCCAAAGCCCAGCTTGTCGCCGGGGAAATAGCCCAGGCTGCGGTTGAGTTGTTGGATCAGCCGCAGGCCGAAGCCTCGTTTCCAGGCGGACAGTGCGCCGGGCATGGCGCGGAAGTAGTTGGAGCCGCCAGCCAGCAAGGCCACGCCGGCCACCTCCGCCGGATTCTCGCAGGCTTGCAGCAGGGCGAATTGTCCGCCCAGGCTGTGCCCCGCCAGGATCAGGGGCCGGCCAGAGGTCTGTTCGCTCAGTTGTTGACGCAGGTGGGCGACATCAGCCAACACCTCCCGGTAGCCGAAATCCTGGCACCGCACGTCCCGCACCGAGCTTTGGCGCATGCCACGGATTTCCGCCGCCGCCACGCAATAGCCTCGTGCCGCCCAGGCCGCGCCCAGCGCGCGATAGTAGGACACGTTGACGCCCAACGCCGGCAAGAACAGGATTACGCCTTGCGGAGCTTGTTCCGAAGCGCCGTGCCATTCAACAACAGTGTGTTCGCCGTCTGGTAGCTGGATTCGGCTCGAGTGCATGCCAATGCCTCCAAGGTTGTTCGCGGTGCAGAAGATAAGCTATCAGCCTGATGGGCAATGGCAAGTCGCCATGCTCTGTCCGGTTTGCCCCTCTCGCTGCGTGCTCAACCATAGCCACGTTGTTTCAACGCCAGGTAGAGCATGGCCGCGTTGATGGCGTCGTTGAGCGCGTCGTGGCGCGGCGGCGCTGGCATGTCCAGGTCTTGGCAGATGCTGGCCAGCCTAAGGTCGATGTGGGCGTCCGGGTTCTGTCTCAGCTTGTAGTCGTAATAGCGGCCGGAAATCTCAATGCGCCGCTGCGGCAGAGGCACGCCCAGCCAGGGGCGGACGTAGCGGTTGAGCACCGCCAGGTCGTATTCCAGGTAATAGCCCAGCAGCGGCCGGCCGCCGATGAAATCCAGCAGCCGTCGCACGGCGTCTTGGGCCGCCAAGCCCTGGCTGACATCGATAGGCCGCAGGCCGTGGATGCGCACATTGTCCGCCTGGGGCGCTTGTTCCGGGCGCACCAGCAGGTAGAGCGCCTCGCTGGCGAGGATGCGGTTGCCGCGCAACTTGACCGCGCCGATGGATAGCAGTTCGGCGTCCGCCGGATTCAGGCTGGTGGTTTCGCAGTCCAGGCTGACCAGTTCGTCCGGGTGCTCCCGATACATCTCTGCGTAAGCCGGATCGCGCAGCCGGCGTCGCTGCCATTGGCGCAGCAGGGTGGTGAGCATCAGAAGCTGCCCAGCCGGTAATGGTGGCGTAACTGCGCCTTGAACCGCTTGACCACGCCCAGCGTGTCCTTGAGCAGGTCCCGTTCCAGCGAGGACAGCTTTTCCGGCTCCAGTAGATTGTCGGCCGGTTTGCCGGCGGCAAGCCGCTCCAGCCCTTGATCCAGCCGCAGCTGCATCAGATAGGACAGCGCCTCGCCCACGTCCTCGGCCAAGCCCCGCTCCAGCCGGCCCTGCGCCACCAGTTCCTGCAGCCTTTGCTGCGAGTTGTTTTCGCTCACGCCATATTCCAGCGCCAGCGCGCGGATACCGTGCACCAGAGGAAAAATGCCGCCTTTTTTCAGGTCCAGCGCGGCGCGGCCGTCACGATCGCGAGTTTGCAGATGGGAGAACAGGCCCAGCGGGGTGTCGAACTGTTCGATGGCGCGGGCGAAACGGGAGAAGAAGCCGGCGTCGTCGCGCAGGGTGGCGCGTAGATAGTTTTGGGCGTCCTCTAGCAGCGCCGGGTCGCCGCAGACGGCTTCCGCGTCCACGAAGATGGCCAGCCGCATCAAGGCGTCTCCGTCCGGGCTGTGCACCCAGCGGTGGAGGCGATCGCGCAGCTCGGTGCCGCTGAAACGCCAATCGGGGTGGCTGAGCATGATGTTTCCGGGACAGGGCGGGTAGCCGAAACGGGCCAGCGCGGCGGAAAAGGCCTGACAGCTGGCTTCCAGTTGCGGCCACGGCGCGCCGTCGCGCAGCAGCAGCGCGTTGTCCTGGTCTGTTTTGAGGATCTGTTCGCCGCGTCCTTCCGAGCCCAGCACCAGCAAGCAGCTGTTGGCCACCAACTCCGGCGGCGCAATTAGCCGCCAGGCGCGGGCGAACAGCCGGGCGTTGAGGCTTTGCACCAGCCGGCCCAGCTGTAGCGCCTTGACGCCGTGGCCGGACAGGATGCGCACCAGCCGCGGAATCTGCTCCGCCACTTCCGCCAGTTCGTCCAGCGTGGCCGCGCGTTCCAGCCGCTGCGCGATCAGGTGGGAGTGGTTGGAAAAGTAGGAGAGCACGTCCACCTGGGCCAGCATGCTCACCGGCTCGCCGTGCTCGGTCACCACTAGGCGGCGCAGATTGCGGCGCGTCATCAGCAGCAGGGCGTTGAACAGGAAATCGTCGATGTCTATGGTCAGCAGTTCGTACTGGCAGTATTCCGCCGCCGGCGCGTCCGAGGACACGCCGTTCAGCACGATGTCGCGAAAGTCCGTGGTGGTTAGGATTCCCAGCCGCCCGTGGCCGCGCAGCAGCACGGACTTGGACTTGTGCGCTTTCATCGCCGCCGCCGCGTCGCGCAGGCTGGCGCCGCCATCCACGAACACCGGCTGGCGGCCGCCGACGTCGCGCACTGTGGCCGCCAGCAAGGTTTGCAGTTCGCGCTGGCCCGCCCGCTGGGCCAGCCGGCCCAGCTTTTCCGACACGCTGGCGTAAAAATAGGCGCCGAAGCGAGGGTTGCTCTCGGTCAGTGCCAGCACTTCCGCGCGCGGCAGGCTGTAGAGCAACGCCTCTTCCTGCACGATGAAGCGGCGGGAGGTCTGGCCGGCGGCGGTGGCGCGGGCGTCGAAGCCGTCCTGCGCCCGGTACAGCGCGACGATCTCGTCGCCGGCCATTTCCCTCACCACGCCCTTGATCACCACGTACAGAGCCGTCACCGGCGCGTCCGGCGCCAGCACGGTTTGCTCGTTGGCGTAGAACAGGATGTCGGCGCAAGCCTCAAGGCGTAGGCGCTCGTCCGGGTTCAGGGTGTCGAATGGGGCGTGGCTGAAGTCGAATCGCTGCATGGCGGCCTCGTAGAACAAGACATTGCCGCCAGCATAACACCGGCGGCAAAGGCTTGTCGGCGGGCGTTCAGCCGGGCAGGTGTTGCGACAGCGGGGAGCCGTCGCGGAACAGCAGCAGCTCGCCGGGGACGAGTTGCGTCCAGCTTTCGTTGTCGGTCAGCGGCTGGGTGGCGATCACCGCCACGCGGTCGTGCGGGGTGGTGACCGAGGCGAAATCCACGCTGACGTCGTCGTCAACCAAATGCGCGGTGTTGAACGGCGCCTGGCGGATGATGTAGTGCAGATGAGTTGAGCAGTGGGCGAACAACACCTCGCCGTTGCTCAGCATGAAGTTGAACACGCCGTGACTGGAGACTTCCCCCGCCAGCCGCGCCACTTCGGCGAACAATTCGTCCAGCTGCGGTTGCTGGCACCATTTGGCGCGCAGCCGCTCCATCAGGTGGCAGAACGCCCGTTCGGAGTCGGTGCCGCCTACCGGGTTGTAATGGCAGCCGGCATCGGGCTGGAAGTTTTCCAGGTTGCCGTTGTGGGCGAAGATCCAGTAGCGCCCCCACATCTCTCGCATGAAGGGATGGGTGTTGGCCAGGTTGACTTCGCCTTGGGTGGCTTTGCGGATATGGGCGATCACGTTTTCCGACTTGATCGGATAGTTGCGCACCATGTGAGCCACCGGCGATTCCACGGACGGTTTGTCGTCCAGGAAGATGCGGCAGCCCTTGTTCTCGAAAAAGGCGATGCCCCAGCCGTCGGCGTGGTGGTCGGTCTGGCCGCCGCGGCGGTGAAAGCCCTCGAAGGAGAACAGGATGTCGGTTGGAGTATTGCAATTCATGCCCAGCAACTGGCACATGGTTTTGGGTTCCACGGTTGAGAGGTTGTCATGGCCGGCCGCGCCGGCTGCGGTTTTGTTACAGAGCTTAGGCGATAAGCGGGGCCGCGGCAATCCCGCCGCGCCGGCCGTGGAGCCCGGGCGCGGCGGCGGAATGGGTGCTCAGGCCGTGGAACGGGCGAGGCCGCGCAATTTGGCCCAGCCGCCCTGGCTCAGGCTGACGCCCAGCAGGATCAGCCCGCCGCCCAGCCAGTGGTAATCGTGGATGGTTTCGCCCAGCAGCGCGCTGGCGATCAAGGCGGTGAACAAAGGCAGCAGATTCATGAAGATGGCGGTGCGCTCGCTGCCCAGGCTCTGGATGCCGCGCATCCACAGATAGGGGGCCAGCACCGAGGAGGCGATGCCGGCGAAGGCGACCAGGCCGGCGCCTTGCGGCGGCACCGCCAGGCTGTCCGCGCTCATCGCCACCGGTACCAGCATCAGCACGGCCAGCAATACCTGGATGTATAGATTGGTCCAGCTGCCGAACGGCGGCGCCCATCGGCGCAGCAGAATGCCGTACAGCGCGTAGGAGACGGAGCCGGCCAGCATCAGCGCGTCGCCGCGGTTCACGCCGCCGCTAATCAGGTCCATCGGCCGCCCCTGGCCCAGCAGATACAGCACGCCCAGCAAGGACACCGCCACGCCGAACAACGCGTGCGCGCCGGTGGGCTGACGGAAGACGGTCGCGTTCAGCGCCAGACCCAGCAGCGGGATCAAGGCGCAGATCACGCCCATATTGGTGGCGCTGGTGCTGTGCGCGGCGTAATAAGCCAGACATTGGTACATCACCATGCCGAGCGCGGCCAATATGGCGAAGCGGCCCAGCCAGGGTCTGATGGCGCGCCATTGGCGCAGCACCGGCCGCAGGCTCAGCGGGGTGAGAATCAAGGCTGCCAATAACCAGCGGTAGAAGGAAATGGCGGCGGGATCCAGCGCATGGGCCGCGGCTTTGGACACCACGGTGTTGGCGGACCAGATCATCACCGCCAGCATGGGAAACAATGAGTACATGGGATGGCTCCGGATGCGGCTCTCGTTCCGACGCGCGGTCGAGAGTACAGAAAAGCATTAACAGTAGGCAGTGTACCGCTGTCTGATTCAATGCATATAATGCAAAACAGACAAGACGATAGCGGGAAACCGACAAATTGGACTACTCAGAACTGGACCAAGGCTTGCCGGAACCGACGCCAATCCATCTGCGCTACGACCAGCTGACGCCGCAAACGGAGTTTTCGCCGCACAGCCATCCCTGGGGTCAGTTGAACTGCATTAGTCTGGGCGTGATAGAGTTGAGCTTGATCGAGCCTGGTCAGGCCGAGCGCGCGTTGGCTGCTCCAGCGGAGTTCCTGATCTGGGTGCCGGCCGGGGTTCGCCATTCCGCTTCGGTGCGTCAGGCCATGCGCTACACCTCAGTCTATGTCGGGACCGAACAGGCCGCCCGCTTGCCCGCCCATCCCTGCCTGATTCCGCAAACGCCCTTGCTGCGAGCGCTGCTGGATGACTTCTGCCAGCGCGGCGTCACTGTCGTTCGGGATCCGTGGGACCAGCGCCAAGCCGAACTGCTGCTGGCGCGGCTGTCCCAGGCCGGCCACCAGGACAGCTATCTGCCGGACAGCCGCCATCGTCAATTGGCGCCCATCCTGGCCGCCATCCGAGACAATCCGGCCGATGCCGCCACCTTGGCGCAGTGGGCGCAGCGGGTGCACGGCACCGAGCGCACGCTGGCGCGCCATTTTCAACGCGAACTGGGCATGAGCTTTGTCCAGTGGCGCAACCGGGTGCGCTTGCTCAGGGCCCTGGCCTGGCTGCGCGAAGGGCGTCCGGTTCAGGACATCGCCGCCGACCTGGGCTACGGCACCGCGTCGGCCTTCATTGCGATGTTCAACAAGCAACTAGGCTATTCCCCGGAGCGCTACCGACGCTTGCTGACCGATGGCGCGCATTGAGGGAGGCTTGTTGCCCTATTGGCATTGCGGCACACTGGAATGATTGTCAATCATAGAACCAGTCTTCTACGCCCCAAGCCATGAGCAAGAAAATCAAACAACTGGCCCGCCAACTGGGCGATGGCTGGAAGCTGCGCCGCCGTTTGCGGCAGGCCAGCGCGCTGAATTTCGCCTTTTCCGAGCGCATAGACTTCCTGAACGGGCAGCACTGGGATCAACTGGCGGCCCGGCACGGGTTGCTGATGTCCCGCGATTACTGGCGCGCGCTCGAGCAGTCCGGGCTCGCCAACTTCGACGTGCGCTACGCGCTGGCCTATCGCGACGGCGAGCCAGTGGCGGCGGTGGCGATGCAACTATTGGAGGTGAGCTTGGAAACCATGCACGCTCACCCCGGACCGCGGCCGGAAGGTTCGCTGCGCGCCGCGCTGGCGCAAAATCTCAAGCCCAAGCTGCGGCAACGGCTGCTGGTCTGCGGCAATATGCTCAGCTACGGCCTGGACGGCGCGGCTTTCGCCGAGGACCTGGACCCGCAGACCCGTTGGCAGGCGGTGGCGGAGATGCTCTACCGCATCCGCCGCGCGGAGAAGCTCAACGGCCAGATCGACTTCGTGCTGGTCAAGGACATGGACGAAACAGCGCGGGAAGACAGTCGGGCGCTGGGCAAGCTCAGCTACAGTACCTTGGAAACAGAGCCCAATATGGTGCTGCCGCTGGCCGAGGACTGGCGTGTTTACGACGACTACCTGGCCGGCATGACCTCCAAATACCGCAGCGGCATCCGCCAGCAGATTTTCAAGCCGATAGAAGCCGCCGGTTGCGAAATCGGCGTGATGACGCCGCAGCAGGTGGACGCGCAGGCGGAGCGGATGCAGCTGCTCTACCTGGCGGTGCAAGACAACGCCACATTGCGGCCGGTCACGGTGAGCGCGGAATACTGGCGGCGGATGGCCGCGCTGGGGCCGGAGCGGGCGGAGCTGCGCGGCCTGTGGCGCGACGGCGCGCTGCTGGGCTTTTTGCTGATCCTGAAAAACGGCGAAGAGATCACCGCCGCGCAGATCGGCTTTGATCGCGCCGCGGCCAAGGAGCTGCCGCTCTATTTGCGCCTGCTGCATTCGGCGATTGAGTCGGCGCTGGCCGCCGGCGGACGGCGGGTTATTTTTGGGCGCACCGCGTTGGAGCCCAAGGCGAGAATGGGCTGCCGGCCGGTGCCGACTTCGCTGTGGATACGCCATCGCCAGCCCATGCTCAATTCGCTGATCCGCAGCAGCTTCGGCATTGTCCAGCACGAGGACGCGCCGACGATCAACCCCTTCAAAAAATAAACGCGCAGCCCTTCGCGCCGCGCGGCGGGGAGGGCGATTGCGATCTTGGTCGCTGAAAGGACCCGATATGACTCAAACCGCGAGCGCCGAAGCGGCGCACACGCGAAAACTGAACCGCAACGACTGCAAGACGCTGGGCCTAGCCTCGCTGGGCGGGGCGCTTGAGTTTTACGATTTCATCATTTACGTGTTTTTCGCCCTGGTATTGGGCAAGCTGTTCTTTCCGCAGGACATTCCGGGCTGGCTGCGTCAATTGCAGGTGTTCGGCATCTTCGCCGCCGGCTATCTGGCGCGTCCGCTGGGCGGCATCGTCATGGCGCACTTCGGCGACCTGTTCGGCCGCAAACGCATGTTCACGCTCAGCATCGTGTTGATGGCGCTGCCTACGCTGGCGATGGGCCTGCTGCCCACCTATCAGAGCATAGGGGTGTGGGCGCCGATCTTGCTGCTCCTGTTGCGCGTGTTGCAGGGCGCGGCCATTGGCGGGGAGGTGCCGGGCGCCTGGGTTTTCGTCGCCGAGCACGCGCCGTCGCGCCGCACCGGCCTGGCTTGCGGCATCATCACCTCGGGGCTGACGATAGGTATACTGTTTGGCTCGCTGATCGCGATGGCGATGAATCTGGCTTTCACGCCGCAGCAGCTGGAGGACGGCGCCTGGCGGATTCCCTTCCTGATAGGCGGGGTGTTCGGCCTGGTGGCGATGTATCTGCGCCGCTGGCTGCACGAGACTCCGGTGTTCAGCGAAATGCAGGCGCGCAAGGCGCTGTCCGCCGAACTGCCCCTGAAGGCGGCGCTGCGGGGCCATCGCCTTGGCATGGCTCTGTCCATGGCGGCCACCGCGATGCTGTCGGTCACCATTGTGGTGGTGATCCTGATGACGCCCACTTTTCTGCAAAAGCAGTTCGGCGTGCCGCCGGTGGAGGCGCTGTTCGCCAACAGCCTGGCCATTGTCGCGCTGAGCGTGGGGTGCATTGTGGCCGGCCTGGCGGCGGACCGTTTTGGCGGCGGGCCGGTGTTTACCGTGGGCAGCCTGCTGTTGGGCGTTAGCAGCTGGTGTTTCTATCAGACCATGGGGCAGGACGCGAGCTGGCTGCGCCCGCTGTACACGCTGACCGGCTTTGCCGCCGGCATCGTCGGCGCGGTGCCTTATCTGATGGTGCGCGCCTTCCCCGCGCCCATCCGCTTTAGCGGCCTGTCTTTTTCCTACAATGTGGCCTACGCGGTGGTGGGCGGCTTCACGCCGGTGCTGCTGTCGGTGTGGATGGAGGCGAGTTCGCTGGCGCTGGCCGGCTATCTGATGATTTTCTGCCTGCTTGGCCTGGCGATGGGCCTGTTTTTGCTGGCCTGGGGCGATAAGCCGGGCTTGTCCCATCCGGTGCATTGAAGCGCGCATGGGAAAACGGCTGCGTCCTTATCGACGCCGCCGTTTTGTCGTGCGAGTTCGGGTTCTGGGGCTCAGAGTCTGTTCAAAGTCTCGCAAGCAAGGACGAGACAAGGCGAAAACGGCTGAGAAAGCGGAATGTACATAGGGTACATGAGCATTTCGAAGTCGCTTTCAACGCCGTATCGCCGAAGCGCAGCAGACCTTGAACAAGTTCTTAGCGCGGCAGCTCGCTCCACAGCTTCAACAGCCGTTTGGCGGATACCGGGTACGGCGTTTTCAACTCCTGGGCGAACAGGCTGACGCGTAGTTCTTCGATCTGCCAGCGGAAATCGAGCAGGGCCTGGGACGCGCCTTCCGCCTCGTTGTCCTCTGCCACCCGGGTTTCCCATTTCTGCCATAGATCGCGGATTTCCGCGCCGCGCTGGCCGTCGCGCTGCGGGTTGGCCGGCTGCTTGTCCATGCGCAGGCCCATCGCGCGCATATAGCGCGGCAAATGGGGCAGCTGGCTCCACGGCGTGGCGGCCAGGAAACCCTTGTAAACCAGCTTGGCCAATTGCTGCTGCAACTCGTAACCCAGCTTGTGTTTCTGCATCTTGACGCTGAGCGGGCCGTATTCCGCGGCCACTTGACCCAGGTACTGGGTCACCGCCTGAATGACAGCCGGCAAGCGCGTGCGGGCGCGGGTTTTCTGGTCGTTGAAGGCTTTCTCGTTGCGCGGCAGCGCGTCGTCGCCAATGAAAGCGCGGTCGCAGATGCAGGCGATGGCGTCGGCCAATAATTCGTCGATATTGGCCACTGCGCGCAGCTGCAGGCCCAGTTGGGTCATGCCGGGCAGGCCCTTGGACAGCTGCTTCATTTGTTCCTTCAACTGCAGCTGCAGCAGGCGGATCACGCCCTGGCGGTGATGGCGCTCGGCTACCAGCTGAGTGTCGAACAGGCGAATCGCCACCTTATCTTGTTCCAGCGTCAAGGCCGGATAGCCGGTCAACTGCTGGCGGCCGCGGGCAAACTGTATGCTTTCCGGCAGTTCGCCGAAGTCCCAGCTGCTGACCTCGTCGCGCTCGAATTCCGCGCTCGTATCGCGGAAAGTCAGTTGGGCGGCCTGGCCGAACTGCTTTTGCAGCGCCAGCAGATCGCGTCCCAGTCCAATTTCCTGCTTGCCGTCGTCGATGACGCGGAAGTTGAACAGCAGGTGAGCCGGCAGCTCCTGGGCGCGGAAATCGTCGATGTCCACCTTGACGCCGCCGGTCTCGCGCAGGATGAAGCGCGCCAGCTGCGGCGCGATAGGCTGTTGCGGGTCCGGGTTGCCGCTAAGGAAACGGGTGACGAAGTCCGGCACCGGCACGCAGCAACGGCGGATTTGCTTGGGCAGGCCCTTGATCAGCTGTTGCAGCTTTTCGCGCACCATGCCGGGCACCAGCCATTCGAAAGCCGCCGGTTGCAAGCGGTTGAGGATGGCCAGAGGCACGTCCAGGGTGACGCCGTCCAGCGGGTGATTGGGTTCGAAGCGGTAACGCAGCTTGAGGCGGCCGTCTTCCAGCTCCAGCCATTCCGGAAACTGGTTTTCGGTGACATGCTGCGCGGCGTGGCGCATCAGTTCTTCGCGCGTCAGATGCAAGAGCTTGGCGTCGGTCTTTTCCGCTTCCTTGCGCCAGGCCTCGAAGCTGGCGGCGTCCACCACTTCGGCCGGAATCCGTTCGCTGTAAAAGGCGAACAGCGCTTCCTCGTCCACCAGCACGTCCTGGCGGCGGGCCTTGTGTTCCAGCTGCTCCACTTCGCGGATCAATTGCTGATTGCGCTGGAAGAAGGGCGCGTTGCTGACGTAGTCCATATTCACCAGCGCGCCGCGGATGAACAGCTCGCGCGCTTCTACCGGCGCGATGCGGCCATAGCTCACTGGCCGGCGCGGCACCAGGGTCAGGCCATAGAGAGTGACGCGCTCGCTGGCCACTACTTCGCCGCGGCTCTTTTCCCAGTGCGGGTCGAAATAGTGGTATTTGACCAGGTGCGGCGCCAGCTTTTCCACCCACTCAGGCTCGATTTTGGCCACGCAGCGGGCGTAAAGGCGGGTGGTTTCCACCAGTTCCGCCGCCACCAGCCATTTAGGCTTGGCTTTTTTCAGGCCGGAACCGGGAAACACGTGGAAGTTAACGCCGCGAGTGCCTTGGTAGTCGTCGCTTTCCTGGTTTTTCATGCCCAGATTGCCGATCAAGCCGGTTACCAGCGCTTTGTGCAGGTTTTCATAGGCGACGGCGTCTAGCTGCTGGCGCTTTTTCTGCGTCATCTGCGCGTCCGGCTGTTCGGCGTCGGCGTGGGCCTGTTCGCGCTTGATCAGGCCCAGCTCGCTGGCGATGTCGGCCAGCTGCGCGTGCAGTTCGCGCCACTCGCGCAGGCGAAGGTGGGACAGGAAGTGCTCGTGGCAGGTGTTGATCAGCAGACGGTTGGATTTCTTGTGCTTGAGCGCGTCGGAGAAGAAATCCCAAAGGTGCAAGAAGGACAGGAAGTCTGACTTCTCGTCGTTGAAACGCGCCTGGGCGCGTTCGGCCGCCTCGCGCGCTTCGAACGGCCGCTCGCGCGGGTCCTGCACGCTCAAGGCGGCGGCAATGATCAGTACTTCGCGCACGCAGCCGAAGTCGCGGCCGGCCAGCAGCAGGCGGCCCACCTTAGGGTCCACCGGAATCCGCGCCAGCTCTTTGCCCACGCTGGTCAATTCCCCCTTGTCGTCCACCGCGCCCAGCTCGGTCAGCACTTGGTAGCCGTCGGCGATCAGACGGCTGCTGGGCGCTTCCAGGAAGGGGAAGGCGTCCACCTTGCCCAGCCGCAGCGCGGCCATGCGCAGAATGACCGCGGCCAGGTTGGAGCGGACGATTTCAGGATCGGTGAACGCCGGGCGTTGATTGAAGTCATCTTCGCTGTATAGGCGCACGCAGATGCCGGCCTCGACACGGCCGCAACGGCCAGCGCGCTGACGCGCCGCCGCCTGGGAAATTTTCTCCACTTGCAGCTGTTCCACCTTGGCGCGCGGGCTGTAGCGGTTGATGCGCGCCTGTCCGGTGTCGATCACGTATTTGATGCCGGGCACCGTTAGCGAGGTCTCGGCCACATTGGTGGCCAGCACGATGCGGCGTCCGCCGGACGGCTTGAATATCTTCTGCTGGTCCTCGTTGGACAGCCGCGCGAACAAGGGCAGGATCTCGTAGCCGCGAATGCCGGCCTTGCGCAGCTTTTCCGCGGTTTCGCGGATCTCGCGCTCGCCAGGCAGGAAGACCAGCATATCGCCCGGGCCCTGGCGCGACAGTTCGTCGACGGCGTCGACGATGGCGCCTTCCATTTCCACTTCGCGCTCGTCTTCGTCGCGCTGCGCCAGCGGGCGGTAACGCACTTCCACCGGATAGGTGCGGCCGGAGACTTCAATCACGGGCGCGCCGTCGAAATGGCGGGAGAAGCGGTCGGCGTCGATGGTGGCCGAGGTGACGATCACCTTCAGGTCCGGCCGGCGCGGCAGCAGCTGTTTCAGATAGCCCAGCAGGAAATCGATGTTGAGGCTGCGTTCGTGCGCCTCGTCGATGATGATGGTGTCGTAGGCTTCCAGGTAGCGGTCGGTCTGGGTTTCCGCCAGCATGATGCCGTCGGTCATCAGCTTGATTACGGACTTTTCCGAGAGCTTGTCGGTGAAGCGGACCTTGAAGCCGACGTGTTCGCCCAGCGTGGATTTCAGCTCTTGAGCGATGCGGCTGGCTACTGAACGCGCGGCCAGACGACGCGGCTGGGTGTGGCCGATCAGTCCGTGCACGCCGCGGCCCAGCTCCAGGCAGATTTTGGGCAGTTGGGTGGTTTTCCCGGAGCCGGTTTCGCCGCAGATGATCACCACCTGGTGGCGCTCGATCGCGGTTTTGATGTCGGCCAGTTTCTGGTTGACCGGCAAGGCGTCGTCGAAGTCGGGCTTGGGCAGGTGGGCGCGGCGCGCGGCCACCTTGGCGGCGGAGCGTTCGATCTGAGCCTGAATGTCGGCCAGTTGCTTGTCCGCAGGCTGGTTTTTCTTCAGTCGCTCGGCGGCGTCGCTCAGTTTGCGGCGCAAAACGTGGCGATCGCGGATCAGGCAGGAGGGCAGGTCGGCCTTGAGTTGGGCCAGCAGCTGGGCAGCAGTCATCGGGAAAAGAACACTGGATTACAGGAAAGCGGCGATTATAACAGCTGCGTGGCGCTGCGGCAGGCCGGGATTCCCGGCCTGCCCGCTATTTCCGCTGGCGATAGCGGCTTAGCTCGGCCTTGAGCCAGGCGGCGCTGGCCACCGGCTGCGCCGCGCCGCAACGCACTTGGTAGGCCTTGCCGCTGATGCTGCTCTGGGTGGCCGCGCGCTCGATGAAGCTTTCCGTGCTGCTGACCCAGTCTTTTTTCAGCAGATACTGGTATTTGTCGTTCAGATGGTCGCGGGCCTCCTTGGAGCCGTACCAACTGCCATTTCGATTGAACTCGCAGCCGGATTTGGCCAGATAGTCCAGCAGGTGATTGATCTCGGTTTGGGCTGCCGGCGCCGGCGCGGCGAAGGCGGTGCCGGCGCTCAGGACAAAAGCCAGCCAGACTGGCGGTTTCAGGGTCATGCCTTGCTCCATCGCAATCAGAATGCGCAGACTATGCGCGATGCGGCCGGGCTTGTCCAACCCTGGCGCCGCCTTTATCCTGTGCCTGTCTTCAGGGCGGGGTGAAACTCCCCACCGGCGGTAAGCCGCGGCGCATGCCGGCGGCGAGCCCGCGAGCGCCGCGCCATCGTTTCCACGATGCGCGGGTCAGCAGATTCGGTGCGAAGCCGAAGCCGACGGTGAAAGTCCGGATGAGAGAAGACGCGCGCCAAGCCGGGAACGGCTGGGCTCGCTTTTGCGCGTCGGCATAGCCGCGCGTCGCCCTGGAGCGCTTCCCTTAAGTCTTTACGGAGCCTCCAAATGCAGCAAAACATTTATGACCATCCGGTCTTTTTCGCCCAATACCAAGCTTTGCGCGACAACGATAGCGGCCTGAACGGCGCCTTGGAACAGCCCGCCTTGCGCGATGCGCTGCCGCCGCTGTCCGGCGCCGATGTGCTGGACCTGGGCTGCGGCTTTGGCGATTTCGCCCGTTGGGTGCGCGCCCAAGGCGCGGCCAGCGTCACCGCGGTGGATTTGTCCGAACGCATGCTGGAGCAGGCGAGAGCGCGCACTCGGGATTCCGACATTCAATACCTGTGCGCCGGCATCGAGGACTTTCAGCCGCCTGCGGGCGCTTATGATCTGGCGGTGTCGTCGCTGGCCTTGCATTACGTGGCGGATTACGCCGCAGTGGCGGCGCGCGTGTTCGCCGCTTTACGGCCCGGCGGTGTGTTCGCGCTGACGGTGGAGCATCCGGTTTGCACCGCAAGCCCGCAAGGTTGGGCGCTGGACGAGGCCGGGCGGCAGAAGCATTGGACGCTGGACGCGTATTTTCAGCAGGGCGCGCGCGAAACCCGCTGGTTTGTCGACGGCGTGATCAAGCATCACCGCACGGTGGAAAGTTATGTGGCCGGCTTGTCAGGCGCCGGTTTCCAATTGCTTCATCTGGGCGAGCCCGCGCCGGACGAGGGGGCGATGGCGCGTCAGGACGGTTTGCGCCCGCACGCGCGCCGCCCGGCCCTGTTGCTGCTCACTGCGCGGAAGCCTGTGCTCTAGCGCCGCTATTCCGAGCCGGTGCGCAGAACCAAGCGGCGCCGGCCCGGTCCAGCAAAGATCGAGCATGCGGTTCGTGTTTACGGGGAGGGGAGCGGTGAGAGTCAAGCTGGCAGTAGGGGTTCTGGTCCTGGCGCTGTCGATGGCGCCCTCCATCGGCAAATCGCCGCCTGCGCGGGCCATCATCGAACCCGCTCACATTGTAGAGGCCATCCAGTTGCAACAGGCGGCGGACGCCGCCAAGGACCAGCCGCCGCAAAACGGCGAGCCTTGGTTTGCTGTGCGGGAGGGGACGCTCCCCATCATCGTGACCGCGCCGCACGCCACCAGCCCGTTTCGCGAAGGCCAATACCGGTTCTCCGACGGCGGCGGCACCGCGGCCTTGGCGGCGATGCTGCACCAACTGGCAGGCGCCACCGCGATCTACACCACCCGCGCCTCGCCGGCCGATCCCAATTACGATGACGACAACGCCTTCAAACGCAAGCTGGCGGTGCTGATTGCCGACAAGCGCCCCATCCTGGTGCTGGACCTGCACGGCAGCCATCCATACCGGCCTTACGACGTGGACTTCGGCACCTTGAACGGGGCCTCGTTGCTAGGCAAGCCGGAGTTGCAGCAACGACTGGAGCTAAGCCTGCGGCAACAGGGCGTGCTGAATGTTTCGGATAATTACTTTGCCGCGTCCAAGCACCAGACCATCGCCAAGTTCGCTTCCCGGCGGGGCGTGCCGGCCATCCAACTGGAAATCAGCAGCACCTGGCTCACGCCTTCGGACAGCAACCTGGCTGCGCACCGCTTCGCCCAGCTCTTGCAGGCGCTGG
The DNA here is from genome assembly GCF_009936155.1 of Chromobacterium haemolyticum. NCBI lineage: Bacteria > Pseudomonadati > Pseudomonadota > Betaproteobacteria > Neisseriales > Chromobacteriaceae > Chromobacterium > Chromobacterium haemolyticum. Next base: position 2,354,676 of record NZ_AP019312.1, read on the forward strand.
TGCGCTATGCGCGCGAAATTGAGGAATGAGGCAGCGGCGCTTCAAGCCTAGTCGTCTTCATAGCCATAGCCTGACGAAGCACAGCAGACTTGAACAGCCTCTCAGGCGTCGTGCCAGCGAGATCGGTCCTTCGCCTCGTGTCCGGAATCTCCCTCAGGCTTGCTCGCATGCGCAGGCGAACGCACCACCAATAGAGACGCATCATCCAGCATGGCTTCATTTTGACGGTGCCGTTGCAACGCTTGCAGTACGGTATTGCCGACCCGGCCCGGCCAGCCGGCCTGAACCGCTTTGATTACGCCGTCCAGGCCAAACATTCGGCCATTGTCTGCCTGAGCCTCGGTAATTCCGTCCGAGCAAACGACCAGCGCATGCTCCGGGCGCAACACGCTGGTTTCCAGCGAGCGGTCGAACTGACGCGCCGCCAAAATCCCTAAAGGAGGGTGCTCAGAGCGGAACTGCTTGATCTTGCGACCCTGCGGATCAAACATCAGCGCGCAAGGAATGCCGCCGTTCCAGACTTGCAGACATTGGGCGGCCGCGTCGATCGAAATGATAATGCCGGCCACGAAACGGCCAAAAGGGAGCAGGCGGTGCAGCTTGTCGTTAATCGCCGCGGCGATGTCGCCCAGCGCGGCTTGTTCCTGAGCAAGGTCGTAAAAGCACTCCACTGCAGGAATAGCACTGATCGCGGCGGTTAGGCCGTGGCCGGTGCAATCGGCCAGCATCAAGTATTCTCGTCCGCCGGAACGCGCATAGCAGACCAGATCTCCGTTGAACTGCGAGGCGGGGCGTAAATGGCGCCAGACGTGCGAGGGCAGCTCCAATTGCTGCCGGTTCAGACGTTCAATCAGTTCCAGCGCGTAACTTTGTTCCCGTTCATTGTTGAGGAAGTAGCGTTCCAGGCGCACCGCATCCTGGTTGATCTGCCGCTGCATTTGGGCGATGCGCAAGAACACCTGGATCTTGGCCGTTAACAAGTCCGGACTGACTGGTTTGGTCAGGTAGTCGTCACCGCCTGCTTTGAGCCCCTCTATCAGATCTTTTTGCTGACTCAGGCCCGTCAGAAAAATGATGGGAACCCAGTGTTCGCCGAACAGTGTCCGCAACTCCATCGTGGCTTGCAGCCCGTTCATCACCGGCATGATGATGTCCATCAGGATCAGGTCGTAGTCGACCTCCTTGCATATGGAAACGGCTTCCCTACCATTGCAGGCAAGATCGCATTGATACCCTAAGTCTTCGACAAAGGTACGAACCATCAGGCTATTGGTGGCGCTATCGTCCACCAACAAAATTTTGGGCTGATGCATGCTGTTTCCATTGCGTATCAGGAAAGGGAAAGCAAGCGGAGAAACCGAGAGTAGCGCCAATTACATTGGCATTACTCTGTGGATATAGCATACGGGTGCGGGGATGGCGCGCTGTGGTAATAAAATCAGTCCGTCCTGTGGGGTAAGTGTTGCCCGTTGCGATCAATTTCCGCCTAAACGCGGGAAACACCGTGCTAGTATGCGGGTTTTGGCGGCGCAACGCGCGGCCCGTTTCATTCCAGAGAGCATTAGATCCCTTATCATGAAATTTGCAACGCACACCATTGCGCTGGCCTTGAGCCTGGCGCTGATCAGCCCGGCCAGCCTGGCCGAACCAGAAGACATGCCGCTGCCGGGCGATGTTCAGATGGCTCCAGCGAGCAAGCCCGCACGCAAGACCGCCCCCGCTAAAACCGTTCAGACCGCCGAACCCGTGCGTTCCAACCAACAAGCCAAGCCGGCGCGCCAGGCCAAAGGCAAGCCCAAAGCGAAATCCGCCAAGCAGAGCAAGCGCCAAGCCAAGGCTATCAGCGCCAAACAAGCGCGCCACGGCAAGGTGGCAGTCAAGCCAGCGGTAAAATCGACGGTCAAAAAATCAACCGTGAAAAAACCGCGTCATGCAGTCAAAGCCGCAAAGCGCTCGCCGCACAAGGCCTCGGTCAAAAAAACCAGCAAAAACAAACCGGTTAGCAAAGGCGCCAAAAAGCCGCATAAAAAAGTGCAGAAAAAGATGCACTGACAGCTTGCCAAAGCCAGTGAGGCGCGACATAATACGCCTCTCTTCGCCGGTGTAGCTCAGTTGGTAGAGCACCTGACTTGTAATCAGGGGGTCGCGAGTTCGATTCCTGCCGCCGGCACCAATTCAGATCAAGGCGCTACAATGTGTAGCGCCTTTTTCGTTATCTGCTCCAGCTCCTCAGTCAGGTTGACCTGTGACGTTTTTGTACCGTTGTGGACAGCTGAAACTATCAGCGAGTCAATGGCATCGGTATGGCCTCGCAAATTCTCAGGGGCCAAATGCGCATATCGCTGCACCATTTCCATCGAGTGCCAGCCGCCCAATTCCTTCAAAATGTGAAGTGGTACACCTGCCTGAACAAGCCAGCTTGCCCATGTGTGCCGTAAATCATGGAATCTGAAGTTGTAAATCATCGCGCGCTTCAGAGCATTGGTCCAACCTGTGGTTGCTTTGCTCTGCAACCTCTCTCCGCGGTAAGTAAACACAAATCGGGGATGCTTACCAACTTGCGCTACCAGCGCCTCCATCGCTGTTTCATTTAATGGCATCCCAATTGCCGACTCTGCTTTTGCCTGGTCGGGGTGTATCCAAGCAATGCGCTTCACAAGGTTGACTTGCGACCACTCCAGGTCGATGATGTTCGAATGCCTGAAGCCTGTTGCGAGCGCAAAGCGAACAATTGGTTGAAGGTGCGGGGCCAACTCGGATAGCAGCCGGTTGGCCTCTTCTTTTTTCAACCAGCGAATCCGAATCTTGGGCTCCTTGAATCTCTTGAACACCAATTGCCGGTCGATCCACTCCCACTCATTCGCAGCCATATTCCACAGCGTAGCGATAAAGGCCAAGTATCGGTTCATTGTGGCTGCGCTTACCGGTTCGCCTTTCGTTGGGCCAACCTCGTAAGCTAACAGCGAGACCGCTTCCAGAACTTCATCTCGACGAATATCACGCAGTGCCCGAGCAATAAAGAATGGCGTGAAGTAGGCGATCTTCGTCTTATCATCATTGATGCTTTTTTTATGCGCCTTCTCCCGCAAAAACCGGACGCAGGCTTGCTCCCATGTATACGCCGGCTTCTCCCCCAGCTTCACGACACGCCAACGCTCTGCCATCAACTTATCGTAGAGCTCCTGCGCTTTGGCGCGATCACGCGTCCCAAGAGACTGCCTAACTCTATTTCCGCTTGGCGTTGCGAAATCGCACCACCAAGTCTTTCCGCGCTGATAGATCGACATACACCTGCTCCTTTCTCGTTTTCGTCGACCTGCGCCTCTTGCCGGTTTCCATTTTGGCTTTCCCGCAGATAGCTAACAAGATCCGACTTCAAAAATACCCATGCCCGGCCAACCTTCCTGCCATGCAACTTCTTTGCCCGCGCCAGTTGATAAATGGTGTCATCACAGCAGTGCAGGAACTCTGCGGCTTGGCTTACTCCCATCGTTGATTCGTCGTTCATGGGCATCCTTATAAAAGCGAAAGGCCGCCAACTGGCGGCCATCTGTTATTACTTTGCATCAACACCACAGCTTCACCGGTAGCTCAAAATTCACTCACTGGTGGAAGCACCGGCCCGACAAACTGCCAGCCCTTCATGCCGTACTCGATACCCTTCAAATTGCCGACCTCAATCAGAGCCCACTTCATCGGCAGGCCGCAGCGTGCCCAGTAGCGGTGGCCGGGTTTCAACTGGTCAACGCCCAGGATGTTTTGCTGCCGCAGCTGCGCGATGTAGTGAGCAACGGCCGCGGCATCCTGCCCCTCAGGCCAGCGGACGCCTCCGAGTGCCATCTGCAGCAGGGTCTGGATATCGCGATCAAGCTGCGCCGCTCGCGCGTTAGCGGCCAGCAACTCGTCGCGGATCTCGTTGACCAGTTGCAAATGGAAGGGCGTGGTAGGGAGCGACTCGGCAATGGTGGAGCGGATCGTCGGGAGGAGGGCAAGGCGGGTGCCCTGGAAGCCGGCACCGGACATCGAGAGCCCGTGCTCGCCGGCCAGCTGGATAACACGTTGATCGGGGATCATCGTCACCTCAAAATTAAGGCCGCTCGGTGGCGGCCTGTATGGTCATTGCGGCGTCGATAGCCGCGTTGAACTCGGCTTCAGTTGGCTCCGTCACCCCGCGCTCAGCGTGGACTTGCCGGACCAGGTTCTTGATTGCCATCTCAATAGGCCCGCGGTTGCCTTTCGGGTCCACGTTGATCAGCGCATGGCGCAGGGCGGCGTACCGCGGCGCGTCCTGCTCCAGTTCGGTGATGCGTGTGGCCTGAGCGTCGATGCTGGCAATGATGGCTTGCGACATAACGAAACCGTTTGCCGCTGCGCCACGTATTGCGTCCAGCTCGTCAGGAGTCAGCATGTTCGCTCTCCTGGCACGGGTAGCTATCGCTCCACCAGGTACGGCCGCTCGCCAGCCGCAGCTGGAACTGAACGGTGTCGTCGTCGGTGCCCTCGGTGTAAATGTCGGCCAGCGGCCGGCCCTTGCGGACAACTTCGATAACGCCCTGGCGCCGGCCGATGAGCGCCGCACCTCGCTCAACTGCAGACTTCATTGGCTTCCTTTCAGGCGGAACTTCCAACTGCATGCGCATTGGTTTTTGGATAAAAACACCCGAGGTGTCCATCATCATCGGATATCCCAGTTCTCGCATTTGTTCGATGTTCTCATCTGGTTTTATTTAGGAATGGCTGGGCCTTGATTTTGCCTGTCAAAAAGTAGTGCTTTTAAAGCGAAACTTTTAATTGCCACTAATCTTAATGTGGCGTTTTGCCTTAACTTTTTGTAGGGGATGTCCATGTCTAAGATTAATGGTACATATAAGAACAATAACATCAATGCCCAATTGGTGATTACAGATGCTAATGATAGCAATGGCACTTTTAGTGGCCGCTATACCCAAGACGGTCAGGAATATGAAATCATGAGCGGCGCAGGGCACTATCACTTTACTGCTGGAGGTAAAACGGGAACTGCAATCTCGTTTGTTGTTAATAATGATGTTCTGGGCTTTCAGTCATGGTCCTTGTATTCTCCTGATATGTCGTTTTCCTCTCTTCGTGGGAATGGAGCAAAGGCATTTCGTGATGGAACGTATTACGGTTTTGGTGGCGAGTTTGTGAGGGTGTAAATACCCGTACCTATCACCTTCCCATTCTGATGGAACAAATGGGAAGGTGATTTAGGTTGCTAGCTTCTTTGTGGCTGGTGCGATGCATTCAACCAATGGATTCTAAAACTGGGGTATTCATTTGAATATTTCTTTGATGAATAGAATTTAGCTTGATCTCGTCAATAAGGAGGCGGGTGCATTAGCGCAATCGGGGAGGGCATCAAGTTGCTTTTCCGGATCAGCCATATTTAGGCTCCTTGCCGGCCAGCACAGCGTCAATCCGGTCCCATAGCTGCTTGTCGTACTCGCTGCACGACTCGCGGCCCGCGCCGAGCCAGGTTTGCCAGATGCTCAGCAGCTCGTAGGCGTCGGACATCACGGGCGGAGCGGCGTAGAGTGGTTCGGCCCACTCGTCGCAATCCGCCAGTTGCACCTCGCTTTCGAGGTCATGCAGGCTGTGTGTCAGGTTGTGCCGCCACGCCACCGGCTCGCCGGCCGCCGCCTTCTCCGCATTGGCCGCAGCCTCCAGCGCCTGGATGTGCTCATCGGTCAGTTCGCCGGCGCGGTTGGCCGCTATAACTGCGCGCGCCGCGTCGATCAGGTTCTGTTGCATCATGCGCACTCCCAATAAGTAAGGGCCCCTATGGGGCAAGTGAGTTAAAATATGTCTTTTGAGTTGGTGGCATTCGCATATGGAACTATGTTTCGCTTCTTACATGACAAGTTCAGAGATGGCAGCTTGGGCCCAAGCTGCTGGAGTAATTCTTGTGATTGGGTTTTCATTCTGGCATGCAAATTACGAGAGAAAGGAAATTAAAGTAGAAGAAATTAAATCAACGCTTTCGATTTTAAGTTCCACAAAAGAATACATCGATGAAATAGGGGTGGTTGTAAAAACTAAAAACGAAGACAGTACGCCAAATATTGAGCTCTATGCAATTTATCAAATTGACATCCTGAGGTCATACGGTTCGGCGGTGAAAGAGATTCCTCTCATGAGCTTACGCTCAAATGTTGCAGTAAAAAATGTAATTCTCCTATCCAAGCATTTGGAACTTCTTGGTGTTAATTTGGAATTGTATTTGGATCAAAATAAAGATCTGATGCCATTTTCCAAGAATAGGGCTTCAGTATCAAAACAAGACGGAGCAGATCGGGATAGAGTTACCCGCTTTGAAGTTTCATGTGGCAGGGTAATTCAGCAGATTGATCTCGCATCAACGGCGATTAAAATGGTCTCAGATGAACTAACAACGCACTGATTTGTGCTATTCCGTTTTGATTAACTTTGCATTTACAAGTAGGCTTCGTTGACTGGGGCTAGGGCGGAGCCGGCGTCTGGTGCATCGTGCAGGTGTTGCGGGTTCATACGTATCTCCAAAAGTGAATGCCTCTCCTATCATTGGTCTTCAACCACAGGAGATTGATATGGCCGATGAAGAGAGGAAGGCGAGCAAGGCAAGGTGCAATCAAGACCTTAACTACATAAGGTCTGAACTTGAAAAGATGAGCGAGAAAGCTGACTTCGCGGACGTGGTAGATCGGATCGGCAACGTTAGCCAGTCCATCATGATGGAGGTTGGCGGAGAGGCGATCCCTGTGCCGGAAATAGAGCCAGGTAGATTTCCTTACCCGAGCTTCGGGAAATTTACGAAGGAATACACAGAGCGCTACCTGAAGGAAGTCCAGACTCACTTAGACCTGCTTTAGCCCAACTCTCTCAGCCAGTTGATCGGAGCGCCTGGCGGGTGACGGCGCTCATGCTGTTGCCTGTACAGAGAGTGCCACCGCCACCGGGCGAACCCAGATCGGCGTAGCTGACAGTAAGAAGGTTTCTCCGCTCCAGGCCAGCAACAAGGTTGTCCCCATCACCTCCGCGATTGCGCGCGCAGCCGCCGGCGGAACAGCATTGCCGATTCTTTCGCGCCAAGCGGTATCACTTAGGCCGTCCAGCTCCAGGTATTCCTCGGGTTCGATCAAGCTCTGCAGCGCGGCCAGCTCAAGTGTGGTGAATGGGCGGTGCCAAGTGCCATCCAGCGCGCGGATCACGCATTGCAGTTTCTCGTTTGGCTCGGGCATACGTGGATCGGCGACGCTCCAGCGGCCGTTGTAGTGGCCAGCGGCTGCGGATACTGCCCCGCTCGACTGTTCCCATCCCAGCACGCCGTAATGTCCGCCGGTCAGGTAGTGATCGCCTTTCTGGCGGCTGTTCAACGCGGTACGCGGGTCAGCGATCGACAGCCAGCCGCCTTGTACGCCCTTGCCGCCAGCGATTACCGTAGGCGAGTGGTTTCCCCAGCCCACCACGGAAAGGTTGTTGCTGTGACGGTTCCAGTTCGGGCGAGGGTCTGCAACGGCTTGGCCGCCGGAGCTCGGGCCGTGGCCACCGGTTACGACGCCGGAAGCCTGGTCGAAGCTGACGACGCGGAACACGTTGTTATGGCGTATGTCGGCAAAACGCGGGTCTGCCACAGAGAACGAGCCCTGTCCGGGTGAACGCTGGCTGGTGACGACGCCGGCAGTCTCCTGCCAAGGGATGACGCCGAACTGGCTGTATTCTTGGCCCTGATAGCGTGGATCAGCCACTGAGAAGGCATCATTGGTCGGTCCGCTGCTGCCAGCGATCACGCCCATGGCGTCATCCCACCGGTTCACGCCCATATAACCAGCGTGGTAATCCGGCACCAGCAGATAGTCACGCAAGTAGCCATCCTCCACTACCAACTTGTTTAGGCTGCGCCAGTCGCCGCCTGCCTCAACAAATGCCAACCGCACCCAGGTTTTCCATTGCAGAGAAGGCACACGGTGCATAGGTCCGCCGGCTAGGTCACCAGGCAGCGGCATGCGGCCGAGCACTGTGCCGACGGCTTCCAGGCGCTTCTTGGGAGGCTCGTAGAGGAAGGGCGGCACCTTCTCGATGTGGCGGGCCACCAGTAGGAAGCGCTTACGGCTCTGCGCCATGCCGCCAATCTCCCCACAGTCGTGCGTCGTCTCGGCCACGGCGTAGCCGTAGGCGCGCAGCAGATCGCCGATCTGGTCCAGTAGGTGGCGCCCGCGGCTGGCAATGCGCGGCACGTTCTCGAAAACGAACAGTTCGACAGGGTCGTCGGCGTAGGCTTCCAGCGCCAGCCAGATGCTGCGGAGAGTCAGGCGGTTGAGGGCTTGGTATTTCGCTGTCCCGCTCTTGGCCTCGCTCATTAGCCCGGAAAGACCCTTGCACGGCGCCGAGATGAAGAAAATGTGCGGGCGCTCTCCACCCATAGAACGCACGATGTCGGCCGGCATGGCCTCTCGCCACTCTGGGGGTGGCTGGTGGCCATGGAAATCGATGTACTGTTGGCGGTCGAACAGATCCAACACGGTGCCGTGGGCTCCAGTCAGCTTGTTAAAGTCGCGGATGGCAGCCGGATCAACATCGATGCCGCCAAGGCAGCGGAACGTAGCTTCGATATTGCCGACGCGCGGCTGTGCGGCGTTGAAGCCTTTGGCGCCAGCGCCTAAGCCGCAGCAGATGTGGCCATGGCGAACTTCGATTTTGCGGATCATAAGAGGGCCTTCAAAAACGAAGCCGCCTCGGAGGGCGGCTGATGGATTTACTGACAGAACATATGGCTGAAATTTATGATCAAGGAATTCAATAAAAAACCCGCCAGTAGGCGGGTTTGATTCCTTCGCTATGAACTTAGCGACGTTGAGCGGCTATGAGTTCTTCTTCATTTAATTGCTCACGATGAAGGTAAACCCCCTCGATTGGAGGGACTGCAACCAGGCGAATCGTTTCATCCGATTTGGCGTGTGTGCCACCAATCAGACCTATCAAGTGGCCTTTGTCGTTTTGTCCTCATGCGGCAATTCTAAGTACGGATGATTTGCCATGATCGTCTTTGTAGACAAAATACCAATCGGTTGCAGGAGTAACGGTTTGATACATTGGAGGCCCCTTTTTAGGTTGAAGAAATAGGTATTTTTGGCCAAATAATGCAAATTCAATAGTTCATGCGGCTTTCTGATTCAGCGATGCGGCAATGCACTCAGCCAGTGCCGCGCGCTCCTCTGGATTGAGTTCAAGCGCCAGGCTAAGACCGCGATTCAGATTACGTGCCTGAGCCAACTGGTTTTGAAGGTCTTGGAGGAAGGCGAGTTCGTTGGCCAGCGCCGGCAACATTGACTCAAGCCATTCGAACAGTGGAATGCCTGAGGATGGTGTGAACCCCAGGGCAGAGGCAGAGTATTCCAGTTGCGCCAGCCGGTCGATCTGCTCCTGACAAAGCTGCAACGCTTCTGAGGCGATACCGGCTTGCTCGTCACGATCCTTCTCGGCGAAGGCCAGCTGTTGATTCAGTTCGTCGACCTGGCGTGCTAGCAGCTGCTCCCGATCAAGGGGAGCAGCTTTGGACTTGTCGGCAGTCTCATCCGTGGTTGCGGGCTCCACTTCCGCATAGTGATGGTCGGTAGGGCGATAGCGAGTTACCTTGCCGACGGTAAACAGGCTGACGCTGCCGGCCTCGACCAACTCTTTCAATTGACGACGCGCTTCCGCGCGTTCAATCCCCATGGCGTCAGCCAGTGCCTGTATTGAGAGCGGCGCAGGGTGCGCTTTCAACACATTTATGACCGATAGCGGGTTCATGTGGGTTGCTCCGTTGACTTGACTGCCGCCATGCGAGCTTGCACGGTCTTGCGCAGGCTCTTGTACTGTTCGGGATGCTTCTCCTTGAGCATGGCAATCATCTCTATGTCGCAGCGCGTCACTACTGAAAGGTCGATTTGCTCGATGTAAACCAGGCGGACCAGCTCACGTACTGGCTTGGGCATGTTGCGACCGCTTTCGTAGCGGCTGCCGCCTGACTGGGTAACGCCCACGCGGCCCCAGAATTCTTGCTGGTTCAGTCCGAGCCTAAGGCGGATTGCGCGAGGCTGGGAGATGACGGCGAATGAGGACATGACGGCTCCTTATTTCTGCTGATTGGGGGAGGGCTGATTGATGGGGGTACCGGGGTTCATTCGACGCCAGGCGTGAAGGTCGGCTTCATCCATTACAGGCAGCTCCAATGACAAGGCCCGCTCTTGGCGGGCCTGTTTCAGTAAGGCGGCGCGGATCCACATTCGGCGCCGATGGGCTTGGACTGCCATCACGTTGCGCCTCGCAGTAGATCGATCACATTGAGGCGACTGGAGGAGGGCAATTTGGCGATGGCAAGCGCATGGTGCAATTCATCACGCTCCCTGTCGCTTGCTTCAAGTTGTCTATCGCGCAGCTCGACATCCTGCCGCAGCGTGGAGTTTTTGCTTAGCAGGGCATCGAGTTCCGCGGCAATGCGCTCGTTAACTTTCCGCTCAGCTTCAAAATCAAGCGCTACTGCCGCAGCTTGGGCCTGAGCATGAGCCAAGGCTTTCTGAGACTCCACAAGCGCTGAGAAGTGGCTGGCGGCATTAAGGCCGGCGGCAAGAACACTGCGCTCCAAGGCTTGCTTCTCGGCTCTTAAGGTACGGATTACGGCGCGCATCCGCTCAATATGGCCGTTGTCGCTGCCGTGGTCCTGCGGTGTCATGTTGAGAATGATGAAGGTCATAGGGCTCACTTTCCCAGCGCTTCCGCGGTGAATTGAAGTATGAGGATCAATGAAACGACGGAGATGACGCCTGCCGTGGCGCCCAGTCCAAAGAAAAACCCGTCCAGGATTCTTGCCAGAGCGGGGTGTTGGGAAGGAGGGACGTTACTGCCCATGTGGCTCCTTTGTCTTGTCGGCGGCAATGCGCAGCAGCTGATGGCGCTGCAGTATGTTCAGCAACATGTTCTGTCCGTAGCGCTGGTAACGCTTGGCCATGTCCTCGATGAACGGCTCCTCCCAGTACTTGCCCGCTGCGTTAGCCTTGGCCGCGCGCAGCAGCTGGCGGAACTGGTCCGTGGTGTAGTGCTGGTGTACTGGGGTGCTTAGGGGTGGGCGGATCATGTTCATGCGGCCTTTCTGTCTTTACGGCTAGGCATGACTTCGCCGTTTTGAAGCCATATCGCCTGAACGATCTCATCGCTGGGTGGGGCGGCTTTTAGCGTGCCGAAGACCAGGGCGGTGTCGATCCGATCATCAAGGACTTCCAGCATGTCCAGTACCTGGTCGCGGCCGGTCAGCGACAACACGTCAAATCGGTCCAGCAGCACCAGTCGCAGACCGCTCAGGATCGCTAGCGCGAGTGCAATCACACAGTCGGCGCGCCATTGCTCGGATTCGGACAACAAACCATACGCGCGGCCGTCGGTGGTGATCTCCATGGCGTGGCCGATTTGGACACGCGGCCAGCCGGCCATGAGAGATAACTGGAACAAGAGGTCATTCACCGGTTGCAAGGCGTCCGCCAGGATCTCGCCGGGTATGCCGTCTGGCGCCATTGCCTTGGCTATTTGGGCCCAGGCTTGGACGTCGGCGTGGTGCAGGGCGGCGGCGGCGGTTTTTGATTCGGCGTCGGCCGCGGCGCGTTGCTGGCTCTTTAGCGCCTCAAGTTGTTGCGCCATGCTTTGCCGTTCCGACCTCAGTAAATTGGCGCGTTCTTCCAGTGCGCGCAATTCGGCATCGTCCGCGGACTCTCCCGCGATGACTTGCAGGCTCTCCAACTGAGCGGCCGCGGTTTTGGCGTCTTCAATTGCGCGTTGAGTGTTCTCCGTGGTTCTCTGCATCAGCGCCAACGACTCAAGTGCTTGAGGCAAAGCGGCCAGATCATCATCGGTGCCCCGGGCCAAGGGGCCGGCCTCTGTCAGCACGTCATTGAGGTTGACCAGCATGACGCCGCAACAAGGGCAAGGCAGGGCCGCCTGGCTCAGCTGAGATGCTTCCAGCAATGCGACCCTGGCGGCCCAGTCATCGCGTTCGGCCTCATCTCGCGCCAAGGTAGATTGCAAGCGTTCAAGCCTGCCGGCGCGCTCTTCCAGCCCGGCGGCTTGATCCGCAGCTAACTGCAGCGCTTGCCGGCGTCCTTGAGTTTCACCTAGCTTAAGCTGGACGTTGGCAAGCTCCATTTCGATGGCGTCGAGCTCTTGCTCACTTTGCAGCAAGAGGCTTTCATCCACCGGTTCGCCGGCTTCCGCTCTCCAGTCCTCTGACTTTTTGTCCCCATAGTTTTCGCCGGCAATGGCTTTCCAAGCGCCTCGCGCCTCCGTGGCGCGGCGCAAGGCGTCAGCCTCGGCGGAGGGGAAGCCCACGCCAATCAGCGGCAATATGGCTTCGATGTAGCGCGGGCTTGCGCCTCGCTCGTCCAGCAGCTGTGCGACGCGTTCTTCGTCAATGCCACTGCCTGTCAGGGCGAACAGGGCCGCTCGCCGTTCATCCGCCGTTGCCATGGCGAACGCCGCCGGGTTCAGCACATACGGCAGCGCGGCGCGCATGGCGTCGATATCGTCGGGCGCCGCCCCGCCGCTGAAAATCACTTTGCCACTGGGCAATTTCAAGGCGGCGGCTTGGCCATCGCTGAATTCAACTTGGACTTCACCGCTCTTCTGTCCTTCCCTCAGCAACTGGGTAAAGTCCTTTTTCTTATTCACGCGCGAGGCTTGGCCGCTCAGCGCCATGGCTATGGCCTCGCGCAAGCTGCTCTTGCCGGCGCCGTTGTCGCCGGCGATCAGCGCGATGCGGGATGAAAAAGTTAGGGCTGCATGACGCAGCCCCTGGAAGTTTTTGACGATGATGGAGGAGATTTTCATAATTTATTCCAGGTTTCGCCGTCGGCGTGGACTGGCCTCCACCGGATCCTTGCTGGTGTTGGCGTTGGCAATGGCGGCGGCAACGATGTCGTGGTCCTTTTGTGCAAAGCTGCGGGCCAGGTCCGCGGCTTCGTCGTAGTCGCCGCGTTTGACCGCGGCCAAAGCGTCTTCCAATCCAAACATGGAGCTCATGCTGGCATTGGGCAGCGGCTGGCCGGCAAAGATTTCGCCGTCGGATGCATCGGGGGCATCGGGCGCGGCCAAGGCGGATGGCCGGTTTTCGGTTTGGGGTTGTTCGTCATCGAAATCGGCACGAACAAAATCGCCGTCCAGGATGATGCCCTTGCCGTTTTCGTAGGCATGTTCGGCATTTAGCGCGTTGGTCAACTCAATGGATTTGGGCATGTACTTGACCACCTGCAGCAAAGGCACTTTGCGAGCGTACATTTCAGGGTTTTCGTAGCTGTAGTGGGCCTTGCCAACCTTGTTGTACTTGTCTCGATGCTTCCAAACACGTTGGATCGGCCATACCTCGATGACTGGCCAGTCGCTGCCATTCACGCGACCAACCGAGTAGACATGGGACATGGTGTCCGGCTCGTCTTCGCCGCATGGGCGATGCTTGATGTATGGCGAATCTCCCAGTGCGAAGTCGAATTCGTCGCCGGCAAAGACGGCGCCGGTCCAAACCGTGGCGCGCCCGCTGCGGGATACCAGGTCGATCAGGCCTTGCCAGCCGGGAATAAACTGAGCCTTGCCCTTATAAGGCACCAGATAGCCTTGACCGGAGACGCCGATTTCCAGCCCCATCTGCGAAGCAATCACCACGCTGGCGAAGATTGAGCGCGGGTCGGCAGTCTGCAACTGCCGGTTTTGGCTGAAGGCGGTCAGCGCCAGCCGCATCATTCGATCAGGGTTCAGGTGCTTAGGCAGCGCCAGCGCCAATTGACCTTTGTTCTTCTCGAAAAAGGCCATGAGGCTTGCTTGCGGTGATTTTTGCGACGCGGCACCTTTTTGTTTCAGGTCTTGAAGTGACGTCATTGGGCATCCTTGAATTTGCATATTGGCCAGCGTGCACAATATTTCTCGCTGCACAGCTGGCTGCTGGGGTTGGGAGGGAATAGGCCGCTCTTGAACATCTCGGCGGCGTAGTCCATCAGGCCGGGCTGCTCGGCCGTGCCGATCAATTGCTCGCGTGCGCCGACGATCTGGCCGGTGGCCACTTCCGGAGCGCCGGAAGTCTTGAGTCCGATGATGTCGGCCGGCAGCGTCACCGCCTGGCCGGTGGTGCGCTCGTACAGCAGTTCATAAGTGCCGATCTGCGGAGCGTGCCCTTTGGTTTTCGCGCGGCCTTGCGTGACCGCACTCACGCCGCTTTTTATGTCGCAGATGCCAACGCCGCCGGCGCCATCGGCGCGCGCGCGACTGCGGTCCAGGGTGCCGCGGATTTCAATCGCGATTTGACCTCCGCAATCGATCCTCCAGGGTGTCACTTCGAGTTCGACGGCAATAAAGTGGTAGTGGGGGGCTATTTCCAGGCAGTAGCGTGTCAGTAATTGGCGGCCGACGAGTTCGGCCTCGCGCCGACTTAAATCGTCAGCGCTCCAAGCGACTTCCTGTTTAGGCGAGGTCAGTTCATCGACCAGTACCGGAACTATGTCGAGGACACGCACCTTCTCGCCCCTCATGACCGCTGAATCGTAGGCGGCAGTCGCCGCGTGTATTGCTGTGCCGAGGAGGGCGCGCGGGCTGCTGGGAAGCCACATGCCCAGGATGTTGGAGCCCTCCCAGCGGTGAGCACAGTCGAACAGACTGGCCCAACTGGAGGCACGCACTTGGAAGGCGTCATTCACTCGGGGCCTCCGTGCTGTTGAATGGATCTTCTCCGGCAAGCTCTCGCTCCAGGCGGCGTTGCCATGAGTCATCGCGTCGCCGGCGCAACTCAGGAGAGACGGGCTCGGGCTGAAAGCGCGGCAACAACTCGCCGGCCCGTGCCTGTTTTGCAATTTCGAGGTAATCGCGCAGGATGGTGTGGTGGCTGATCATGAGTTCGGCCTCAAAAAATTAACAGGTGAAGTTTTTGGCTGAGCTACTTACATGCTGGGCTTTTGTATCGCCTCCAAATGAGCGCGGTACACCGCGTCAATCAGCCCCATGTCCGTCAATTTCCAGCGGTTGAACTCAAGGCGAGCACTGGCATGCATCGTCAGCGTTGGCTCCAGCGGCGCGGCTATCCAGCCATTGGGGACATATATCCAATGGCCATGACGGGAACTGGCGACGATGGCCGCTTTTATACGGCGAGCGGCGCTGGCTTCTTCGTCTTTGCACATCGGCAGATCCAAAGCGCGCACCGCAACTTCAGCTAGTTGGAGTAGTGCATTGTTCATGACGGCAACACCATATTGATTAGGATGAAGGCCGCAAAAATCACGGCCATTCTGAGCAGATAGAGAGCAACGGTACGGATCATTTCCTGATTCGCTTCCAGCCAAAAATGAGGAAGCCTGGCCGGGCCTGAGCTGCGCGCTCCAGGGCGAGATGAAGCGTTTTGGCCAGCACCCCGAGGGCCAGGCGGCGACGTGTCCGCGGCTGTTGCATGTCGATGTGGAAGGCCTTCATTCTTAGGCTTTCGCGGGTAGGGCCGCGTACATCGCCTGGAAAACGGCACGTACATCTTCGCCGTTCAATTCCAGCCACTCGGTGAAATCATCAAGCGGGCTAAGCGCCATCTTGGCCGCGCGCATCATGGCTTCAGTAGGCTCGGGCACCATAGGTTTTACCAACACGGCTCGAGCTTTGTAGTTGGCCGCGTTGATGTTCTCTTGTGAGGCCGCCTTAATGATTGCCGCGTTTTCATCTGAAGCCCGAACGGCTTCAACTCGTAGCCAGGGTTGTCCGCGTTTACCGCGCGGCTCGAAATCTACATTCCATTCGTGCATGTTGACTCCAGAAAATAGAGCCCGGCGGAGTGCCGGGCCAAGACGGGGTAATGTTGGCGGCTAGCGCTGGGGGGCGGGCGCCCCATGAACCTTGCCAGGGGTGCGCTTGCTACTCACCAACACAAAAGCGGGCCGGGCTTGATACCGGCTGTGGACTAAGAGCGCTGCGCCACACGGAGCCGTGCTTGACGGGACGCCATGGTTTCCACCTCATGGCCGGCATTCAGTCGTCTGAGCGTTTCCTTCAACGCCGCCGCTTTTGTGTTGATGCCGGTCTTTCCCGGCTGCCAGTGCAACATTGGCTTTGAGTCGAACTTTCTTGCACATTCCCGACTGAAATTTGGGTGGATGCTTAACAGATGAAGCGTTCGAATTCATGGTTTTGAGCGCTTAGCGGTGCTTTGAACTGGCCGTAGAAGCGATAGCCGCGGTCAGAGAGCTTGAACACCTTGAACAGTTTGGTTTTCCGCCTATTGAGAAAGACGATTCTGATTTCTTCGAAGCGATAGATCGGAAGCATGGGGAACTCCTTGATGGGAGAGGGGGAAGGGGAGCGACGGCTTCCCCGTCAGCATCGCGTGATACCTACGCGAACGTGGCCTAGTAAACGTCCGGCACCCGACAGCATATTGAAGCGGGCTGGCGGCTTGCCAGCTGGTGCAGATGAGGCATTGTTAGCCTGTTGGTGATCCTGTTCCGTCGCCCCGGGTCTCACCCGCCTATGCCTGCACTCAGCCTTGGCGCTCGATCGAACGGACCTCATCGTAGCGAGTAACCAACTCGCGACCGCTTCAATGTGCCGCCTCGTTAGAAGCGGTTGCCGGTTACAGCGTCCGGCGCCGGTTAGGCAATGATCGTCCGGCTGATTGTGATTCGATGTCGTCGTAGAACTTGGCTGATTGAATGCGTTCTGCCGTTCGCCACTTGGCTAGTGTTCTGGTGCGCCGCAGCGCCATCCGTGGCCCAGTACTCGCCTGCCACCTCCACCATTCGCTTCCGTTGCTGGGTCGCCTGGCCGTAGTCGCCAGTGCTGCAAGCGCTTCTGTTACTCGCCACCGGAAGCTGGGCGTTTTCTAGCTTCATTCGCAGCCACCAAGGCCTTGTCCGCTAGTCACAGATGATTGCTTCACCTGCATTTGCTCTTCTTTCTTGTCTGAGACAGACAACCGGGGAGGCGTGAGGCTGCGCCCGGGGCTCTTGGCCGTATCGCTGCTGGTTGTTAGAGATCAGTGCGCGGGGTGTTGCGCTGTTTGGATTGATTACACCATATGGTGATGATGTGTGCAACACTAAACAGTGATAATTTTTTGGGTTTGTGTCATTTTTACACCGATTGGTGATTGGCAAGGCAACTAGAGAAGCCCCTTTTTAGAATTGTGGTGTTATTCAAATTACCCTAACTAGAATCGTCCTTTTTGAAAGGAATGGTTTGGTATGGGAAATATTGGGGTGAACACTTCGGTGCTTGAACTTATGAATGAACTGTCAGCTATCAATTTAGGTCAGCTGGCATTGCTTCAAAGAGAGCTATTGAAAATATCAGACGAAAATGGAGTGAAAGATTTTCTGCAGTTGTTGCAAGGATTTTTACCTGGCAATCCTCCTTTGCTATTGGCAAGGATTGACGCGGTAACAGATTCAAAAGATTCGGTATTGCCAATAAATTTAGGCTGGAAATCTGAATGGATTGAGCTTTATTGGGAGAGGAATTACTACAGAGTAGACCCTATACTCAAAGGGAAGGTGAATGTGCCCATATTATGGTCGCGTGACATATTGGGGGTTGTAAAGCCAACGGCAGAGTTAAAGTGTTTTCAAAAGGCATGTCATGAAAATGGCATGCTGCATGGTGTTTCATACATTACGGAAGTTAAAGGAGGACACAAAATATTGATATCGCTATTTGGAAAGGAGGTTGAAGAGAAGTTGCAGATTAGAATGTTGCTAGAGCATTTGCTGCCCGTAATGGCTGAGGCAGCGGCAAGGGCGCTGGCGCCGAGTGGCTGGATGGCTAAGTTAACGGCTCGTGAACGAGAAATGTTCAATTTGATCGTTGCAAAAGGATATACCTACAGGGAGGCTGCATTTGAATTGGGTGTAAGTTATGGAACAGTTAAAAGCTATATGCAGAACCTTGTAAAGCGTAATGGATTCAATAGCTTATTGCACTTGGCATGGTGTTGGGGGAGTTGAGTTTTAATTAAAAGTTTTACAATGCCGTTGTTATTTTTTGTAAATATGGAAAATTGGCTTGATGGCTAATTTTTTCTTAAGAATAAAGTCGGTATAGTCTGCTTTGCCAATTTCAGTTGGGTGGCAGGGAAGTCGTGGTTATGACTACGTGGAATTGTTTTCATCCGAATTATGTAAAGGGCGCCCATCTGAATATTTGTTTAACATACAAGAAAAATACTAGGATGCTAGAGGTGCTTGCTATGTCAGAACATATATCTAAGCTAGACAGAAAGTTATCTGTTGAGATCTGTCATAAAGACTTTGTGGTAAATTCAGACTCGACCTTTGTGTACATTTCGGATGAGGGAGGCGTTCTGAAAGTGGTTTATAAAGGGGATGTGCAAAAGCTCTTGAGTATGGTGGTTGAGCGCATTCCACCAATTAACATTTTTAAATAAAAAAAGCGGCAATATGCCGCTTTGACTTTGTGTGTTATATGCTATTTTTTTAAGCTGCTATTTTCAGCGAGTAATCTAATCAGCTTTAGAACGTGTTCTTGACCACTTGCTTGCACTTGTCGCGCAATTTCTTCTAAATCAAGGCTCTGTTCTGCTTCGTTTTGTGGCAAATCAGCCATTTTATCTAGCTGAGGAGAGCGCTGCGCTTCTGTATCTGTTTTAGATGCACCATCACTACGTTCCATTGAGTCTAGCCAGAACGGAGGTAAGTCGAGACGATGTTCCAAGTCTCTAGCAACTTTCTCACCAAATGACTTTACCCCACGAACCATGTCCGAAATCTGAGACTGCCTTCTGCCAGTTTTTGCTGCAAAGTCAGTCTGGTTGTTGTCAAACCGCTCTTCGATAAGCCTGGTGAGGTTTTGGCGGCGGATGTCTGAAATTTTCATGAAGCTATTCAAGCAGAATTTCACCAATTGGTGAAATCCCCTTTAGGTGTTGATTGACATCACCGTATGGTGATAGTATCGGCGTATGGACCTGAAAACTTACCTCTTCAGCATGCCCCAGGACGACAGAGAGCAGTTTGCCGCCAAGTGCGGAACGACTTTTGGGCACTTGAAAAACATCGCCTACGGTGGCCGAAGATGCAATCTGCAGCTTGCCATCGAGGTGGAGCGGCACTCAATGCGGATGGTGCGCTGCGAAAGCCTGCGACCTGACGCCAGCGCGTCGGTCGGCTATCTGAGAGGCACTGAGCCAAGCTTTGCGAAAACTAGCATGGCACCAGGGGAATGACTATGTTGATGTCCCATCACTTTCAATCGCCTACTGACATCTTGATCTACTGGGCCAAAGCTCAGTTGGCTGGCCGCGGACAGCCCTTGTCCAGGTTTGCTGAGGCGTTGGCGGATAATTACTTGTCCATGACACCGCCTCAGCGCCGTTCTTGTCCGCTGGATGAAATCCCTATCGACGGTTGCATGGACGACTTCTATGCCATCAAGGCTAAGAACGCCTTGGTTGTCGAGCGTTGGATGAAACGCGCGATCAAGTTGCCCTTGGAGATCCTTGATGCCTGGCTGGCCACGCTGGAGGGAAAGTACCGCGATGCTTGCTTGGCAAATTTATTGCAGGTCCACGGCATGTTGGCAGTCCCGAATGATATTGCTGCTGATGCGGCCTCCCTGGGCGCCACGATGCATTCCACCGCGGATATGTTTGTCCACCTCGCCGCGATCATCGCAGACGGAAGGGTGGACGAACATGATCGGGAGCGGATTAAACACGCGCGCCAGGCCATGCGGCAGTTAGCCGGGCAGTTGGCGGGGTGGGAGTTGGAGTTTGCGAAAGTTGATGATGCCCAGCAGGCGAGGGGGTAGGCATGCAGTTAGGCAATCGCCCTCATGAATTGCTGCCATCGAGTCAATGGGGTCAACGCATCCATTCGGCCACACTCCTGCAATGCATCGTTGAATGCAACATAACGCAAAGACTCCAGTACTTCCCCGGGCAGCGCTTGAAGGGACCGAAGGTCGCGGTCCAACTCCTCCAATGTCAATTGGTCCATTCGGCCTCTGAGGCGGGCATATTGACCGGCAGCATCTGTAAACGCCCACGACTTTTCACCGGGGGAAAGAACGAAGTCCAAGGCAGAAACTGCAGCCAATGCTATCCCACAAGCTGCAGTCAAATTGGGGCTACCACTTACGGCACCAGCAAAGGCGCCACTTCCTCCAAACAGACTCAGGAAGTTGAAGAGCATGCGCAACCGACGGTTGAGCCGTTCATGCCGTATGGCAAGTCGCTGCCCTACCACAACATCGATACAGGCTTCGTAATGAGTTCTCGTGTCGGTGCGAATGCTCATAAATCACCTCTTATTATTTGCTTGGCGGCGGTGGTGGTGGGGCAGGTGATCTCATCGGTGGAGTCCAACCGCCTTTCCGTACTTGATCTGTTGTACTCATGTGCTCTCCTCGAAAGGTTAATTAAAAGGTGGGTTCCTTATTCTACCGGGGAAGGCGGGTATTCCGATAGCATTGCGGAGGGAGTGTGAAGCGACCATCCTTCCAGTTCTACCCGGCCGATTGGCTCGGAAATTCCAACCTCCGCCGCTGCACGCATGCAGAGAAGGGGGTGTGGATGGACGTCATGTGCCTGATGCACGACTCCGAGGAGTACGGCACCCTGCGATGGTCCCTGAAAGAGATCGCCCAGGCTGTAGGCTGCAAGGCTGCGGAACTGAAGGCACTAGTGAATAAGGGCGTGCTAAAGGGCAGCGATACCGAGCTCACCGAAGCCCTCACCTATATCCCTGTTTCCGGACGTCGCAAGGGTCCGACAGTGACGTTGATCGACATCACCAAAGGCCCTCTTTGGTACTCGTCGCGCATGGTCATTGATGAGTACAAACGGTGCGCAAGATCCGGCATCGAAGGCTCACCTAACCGTTCACCTAACCCCCCCTTTGGTGAAGACAATGGTGATGACATTGGTGCAGCACCAAACCCTTCACCCTCTCGTGCGGGCCCGCGCGCGGGCGGACGTCCATCTACATCTACATCTACATCTACTACTCAAGAACCTAAAGGTTCTTTCGTGAGTGACGCGCGTGCGCCCGAAAGCAGTCACTCCGGCATCCCGGTTCCTGACGACTTCCTTGCGGCGCGGGTAGACGTGGCGAAAGCACAGTCGCAAGGCCTGGATCTGGCGACCGAAGTCGCACGCTTCGTTGCTCACTACCAGGCCCGCCGTGAGACCCGCGCTGATCTGCAAGCCTGGGAGGCTCAATTCCGCAAGTGGATGCTGGACCAGCAGCAGTTCAACGCAGACCGGCAGCGTGTCACTGACGCCAAAGTGCTGGCTGTCCAGAACTCCACCACCAGCGCCAACGCTAAGCAGGCCGCCTTAGGCGCCGTGCTTAACCCTCCGCCACGGGGCCAATTCTCTGGCGAGCGGGAGATCAAGGGGGAGGTAATCCCAGATGAATTCTGACTTGACCCAGAGCGCAGCCGGCAGCATCCCCATGCGCTGGGTGGATGAAATTTTCCGGCGCTTGACGGGGAGATTTGGGGCGCCATTCACCGAGCGATTCCGCAGCGGGCAAATCGAGTTGGTCAATGGCGTCAACCAGGATGCCGGAGTCGAGGCCGCCAAGCAGGTTTGGGCAGAGGAAATTGATTTTGCACATGTCACGCCAGACCAAATCAAACGGGGGCTGCAGGCGCGCTACCAGTATCCACCTAGCTGCGACGAGTTCATCCGCGAATGCCTTGGAGGCAATGGGGCCGACCGAGATCCCGAAGCGATGTTCTACCGGGCCCAGGCCGAGATGGCCAAGCGTCGTGCCCGCCGGCCGCAGAACTGGCCTAGCTCGGCGCTGTTTTGGGCGGCGGCATCCCTCGGCAACGACCTGTTGCACAGCGACTACCGCAGCATGCGCGGGCGCTGGATGGCGGCGCTGGATTCGAACCGACACCACCTCGGCGACATTCCCGATGTCAGCGACGAGGAGGCGTTGCCGGCGCCGAAACTGAGCCAGCAGGATGTGCAGGTCCGAATTGCTGATGTGCAGCTTGCGGCCAAGCGTATGAAATTCCCCTGCGAGGACCGGGCGCGTTTGGAGTGGGCGTTCAAGATCGCCGACGAGACCGCTCGTGGTGTCTACCGCGGCGGGATGAGCTGCAAGCGCTTGGCCGCTGAGGCGATTCGTCAGTCGCGTCAGGCTGTGCCTGAGTCCTTGCAACCGTTTCTGGCGAGAACGAAGCCCATGGAGGATGAGATGTGACCGAATGGGCAAAAACCGACGACGATACGGAGAATTTCATGATCGAACCCGCCGCAGCATTGGCACAGTGGGGCAAGTGGGCGGTTGATCATGGCAGCCTGCGCAGCACCTGTTTTTCGATTGAGGGGCGGTATGCGCGGGACCCAGCACGCTATCGTCACGAGGAAGACGCAGAGACCGCCAGGCGCCATGCGGAAGTGCGGTATAGCCCATTGGTCGCGGAATTAGTGGAGCGCCTGGTAAACCGAATGCCGGCAAATGAGAAGCTGGCATTGCGCGCGCGGCACGTCCAGTACCGGCACCTTGCCGATGAGGATATTGCTCGCCGAGTGGCAATGAGCGCCCATGCGTTCGATGGCTTACTGCTACAGGCCACTGTGCGTTTTGGCCGGGCATGGCGCGAGCAGAGCAGGAAGGCGGCGTAGCATGAGACGGCCGCGCGGGCAGGGGCTGGCTTCGAAGATCTGTGACGTGCTGGCGGACGCGCCACGGCCAATGTTTCTGGGGGAGATCGAGGCGGCGTTGGAGTTTCAGTATTCGGCGGCGGAGATCATGTCGGTGTTGGTGAAACTGAAACGTGCCAAGAAAGTCGCTTCGGAAAGGTGGGAGAGGGTCGGCCCAGGCCGAAGAATGGCGAATGCCTACTGCCTTGAGCGAATGCCGATGGAGAGCGGTTGACCCTTGGTGGTGTGGGGAGGGTCCGTTGGAGGTAGTGCAGGGAGTTGGACGAATATTTCTTCAATTTCAAATATTGGAAGCTGATGCGAATTTTGTTTTCCGGGAGTGGCTAGGGTATTTAAAGTGCGCTAGGCAATTTTTAGTCGCTTGTTGTTATTGGTTGGCCTTATATATATGCAATAGATGCTCTTTTTCCTGGTTGCTCCAGTATTTGCTTTTTCGCAGTCCTTTTCGTATTGTATTACGTTTTGAAATGCCGTCATGGGTTGCCCAAAATTGCTGTATCCAATAGCTTGCCCACTGCAGTCTATCGTTTGGAGGCTCTTTGATGGCAATGCAACCCATATCATTAATTCCCTTGATAATGGCTGTTGCATTTTCTTCCTGTAGTGCCCATGCTAAGTATTGATTATTGATCAGGTACATCTCCGACTGTAAGCCCGGTAGGCAGCCACAGTATTTCCAAATATTAACTGATATATTGTAAAGATATTCTGTTGTTAAGGCGCACTCTTGTGGTAATTGCTGCCTAAGCTTGAACAGGTCAAAATATAGCTTCGTCAATCCTTCTAATTCTCCAATATAGGTGTAATGTAACATGCTCTCCAAAAAGAAGCCTTCCGCTTCCTTAGCATCGGATGTCAATAAGAGGGCTCGAGCAAGGTTGCCGTATACAACTCCTTTGTCCCTTGAGAAACCAGGTTCTTGCTGAAAATTTATAGTGGCTATTTTTAGGCAGTTTTTTGCCATTATGTGGTTGCCTTTCTCGAGAAAAATACGGCCGAGATTGCCTAATGCTTGTGCCTCACAATTCCTGTTTTTTTGTGTCTCAAAATTCGAAAATGCTTTGGTTGTCCAGTATTCTTGTTCTGCTAGGTATTTTGTGTTTTTTTCTTGCCCCATGTTGAAGTAACAATCTGCAATCAGCATTTGTGCATAACCTTGCAGCAAGGACGGCTCTGTATCACAAAGTTTTTCAAGCTCTACCCGAGCTTCATCGTAATTTTTTTGCGAGTGGAAATTATATCCGTGTATATAGCACTTTATTGGCTCGCTAAGTGCATTTAACAGTTGTTCGTAGGTTGCAACTATTTTTTTCTTTGAAAGCGCATCGTAAGCTTCATAGACACTATTTCGAAGTAGCAATAGCGGCAGCTGATGCTGTTCGTTCATGGTGGAAATCACTGGTGTGCCGCATGACTCCAAATTAAAGAAATTATGTATTCTTTTAGCAATCCAAAGATAATTCCTTGGAGTGTCCGAGTAAATTTGAAGCATGTCCTCAGAAATTTTGGCGAGTATGGTGGCCGCTTTTACATAGTTATGGCTGGAGAAAAAGTGGAATTCGGCCTCAAGGAAGTAGTGCAAACTTTGCAAATCGTTTTGCTGGGGTGCATCCTCGGCAATTTTCTCAAAACGCTTGGCAATATCTAAGTGAATTGTCGCTGAGTCCCCATTTGACATGTCTGGCCAATTGGTGCTTGAGACATGAAATCGATCGCCTTGCTGTATTAAATATCCTTTGGATTCAAGGCTATTTATCAATAATTGTACTCGATCATTTTTTTTATTCGCTAAGGCGGAAATGGTTAGACATGTTTCACCAAATCGCAGCATGGCAATTCGTTCCAGTAATTGACGCTCATCTTCATTCAAGTTGTCACTTACGCTGGTATTTATTTCGAGCGCTTTGCTTTTTATTACTTGCATTCCAATGTGGTGAGCTTGAATTGTAATGCCTCTATTAAGGAGGACGGTTACTTCTTTGTCATGGCGTTGACATGTGCCAAGAGGAAAGTAAGCAATGCCATTAGATGACTTTGCTTTTGCATAAATTTCCGTCAGCACTTTTCTCAGGAATTTTTCTGAAGGGGTGGAACGTTCCATAAAAACGACATTGCCCTTTTGTGCTATATTTTGAATGGCGTAAATTCTGGAAATTTCATCACAAAAATAAGGATCAGCTTCACTAATGTTTGCGAAAACCAGAATGGCAGATTTGCAAAAAATTTCTTGTACAAGAGGTAAGTAGTACTTGCCTGCTGTGGTGATTCCACATCCAGCAGCAAAACGCAAAATAGCGATGTTAAGATCTTTAAATGCTGGTTGGTTTCTAGAAAAACGATAATCGAAGTAGAAAATCGGCCGGTGTTTATGGCGTGACGATTTGATAATGGAACTGAAAGCAACTGGCCATTGACCAACTAACCAAATTGCTTCTGTGGTCGCAAGAGCTCTTTTAAGGTTGTTGGATTCGGATCGTGACGTCAGGGTTGTACTTCCCTTCGGTTTTTCCCTATTGAGTGCTGGAATGTGGTGGGGGGCATTGACAAACATCGGAGGCAGTCCAATCGACAGCGGCATATTTTGGTCTAACCTAAGCCCAAAGTGCGGTTGACATGCGTCGACAGAAAGATTTTCACAAAGAGTGTCAAAAAACTCACTTGCTTTACAATTGATGTAGTGACATGTTTTGCCGGAATCGCTAGCTTCTGCAAACAATTTGGCTATAGGATCATTTTGGCATTCGTAGTTTACCCACCACAGCCCGCCGTTCAGGCAGTCTGATGTTTGTATGGCCATTTTAAAAGT
The DNA here is from genome assembly GCF_009936155.1 of Chromobacterium haemolyticum. Lineage (NCBI taxonomy): Bacteria > Pseudomonadati > Pseudomonadota > Betaproteobacteria > Neisseriales > Chromobacteriaceae > Chromobacterium > Chromobacterium haemolyticum. Next base: position 2,380,163 of record NZ_AP019312.1, read on the forward strand.
CTCCATTATGGTATTATCCCAACCTCCATAGCCTATGACAATTAGGCCCTTATTTGTCCACTGACTCAGCAGTTTCTTTTGCATGTCAATGTGCATTTTTTCTGTTAACTCTTTCGGGACATTGGCAATAGACGGAAGCATGAAGTCGCCGTGAAGCTTTAGAAGTGTTGGATGTTTTCCCCTTAACTCTTCCCCGCCAAACTCCACATCATTCAGAAAAAGCGACGGTTGCTTGGTGCAGCATGACATCATGGCAATTTCAATCAAACGATCAAAATTGGTTGTGTAGATGGTGTCAATTTTGCCTTTATCAGCTAACTCGGCAATCTGGTAATGGTGTTTTGACGGTGTCTTTCCCGCGCAAAGTTCCTCGAAAAAACTGCGTCGATCACTTGGGTTGTTAAAAGCGCTTTCCATTACATCATGGAAAGTACTCCCTATTTGGCTGCCATATTTGTCTTTGAGTAGATTGATTATTTCATTGCTGACTGGAACTGTTGGATATGAACAACCAGCCCCAAGAAACAACGCATACCGACCATTTTGCTTGATCAAATCAGCAAGTTTAAAAATGGATTCCATGTTGAAGGCGTTGCCAATTTTTTACAGGGGTTGTCATATAAGCCAAGCTCTTGGAAAGAAAATGCCGGCTGTGAATCACCATCCTTGGTTCATAGCACAGTACGCAACAATTTTTCTATGCTGAAATATCACTTTGAGCAGCACCCTAAACGGATTTTAGGTTAGCCCAGCCTGCAACATCAGGAAGCTTGGCCTCTACCGCGCCAGAATTACCTGGGCTTCACGTTGAGCGACCTGGCCATTTTTGTTCTCGACTGGCTGCAAAGTAGAGCTGCGCCGCCGCCACGTGCAAGCCGGATTGAACCAGCGGTCACTACTTAGTGACGGCGGCTATAACGATGGGGAACACGATCTATCTGAAATGGCCACGTAAGTGCTGCACTCCGCCAGCAGCGGGGCTTGACAACAAGTTGCAGCAATATTTGTCGTCGTTGGGCTGGGAGCCGCCTGGCCGGTGATTATGTTTGGTGGTAGAGCCGGAAATTTGAGGATGGATAGTTACGCTGTTACGCGTCAATGGGAAGGCTTTGCATATGAGTTTTATGAGTTATGTGGCTATCCCATGTTGAGTGAAGATACTTATGGATTATTGAGCCTCTTTCTGCTTTATAATCAAAACTCGCCTAGTGGCGCATTACCAACGCTTCATCCGACGTTGGCTGCTCGCAAGAGTAGCGAAATCGGATGACCTAATTGCAATAAAAAGCCCCCGAAAGGGGGCTTTTTGCTATCAATAGCAGGAGGAGGGCAGCTTCTCAGTCGGATGGGCCGCCGACAACACGCCCGTGGTCGGCGCTTTTTTTTGATCCGCCGTAAGTGCATGGCCGCTTTGAGTTGGTAAAATATGCCAATCAAATCATCAAGGGGGTGGCTGTGGAGTACATCGACTACGTCAACCAAGCATCCAAGCTGATCTCGCCCCTCACCGCGATCTTCCTGGGCGCGCTGCCGATTGCGGCCATTTTGTACGTGGTGCTGCGCACCCAGTCCTACCATGTCCCCTTGACGCTGCTATGGCGTATCGTGGGCGGTAAGAAGGAAATCAACGACAAACTGCTGGCGGACTTTCTGGATGAAAGAAACGCCATCATGAAGTTCCGCACCCTGACCGGGCTTAAGATACGCACCAAGCAAGAGATGCTGGCGCTGATCCAATGGGCGGCCAAGCATGATGAGGATATAGACGACGTCAAACGCTGCGGGCATTACTTCAAGCTTAGCGAACCCGGCAATATCACCTCGCCCAACAGACTCGGCACCATCGCCCAGCTGCTGGCGGTTTTCGCGCTGGGCATCGTCACTGCCGGCATGGTTGCCAGCACTGGCATAGACGATGGGCTTTACACCACCACGAAAAGCAAGACCTGGTTCTTTGCCAGCAGCCAAAAAACCATTACCAGCTTATGGGGCAAGAACAAAATCAGTGAAAGCGACTGCGCCAAGCCAATACTCTCTGCCACGGGTTTCGCCCCTGGCGATGCCCAGATTTTTTGCAAATTCTTCAAGCAGGCCAACTACCCCAAAGTCATCAGCGGCGCCGTATCAGAGCAACGCATGCTCTTGTTATTCCTAAGTGCCTACATCGGCTGCTTTCTGCTCCTAGCTGTGTGGCGCTTACACCGCCGCATCAGCGCAAAGGAGATGATTGATCGTCAAAAATCACGCCAAGCGAAGCAGGAAGAAAGAGATCAGCTCACAATTGAACCTCTCCCTGCTGCAGCGGAGATGACGGCCCCGTCCCCGGCAAGCTATAAGCAAGCAGACCCTATTGCCAGCGAATGAACGGCCTGACAGCAAATACAAAAACGCCGCTCCCCCAAGGTGAACGGCGTTTTTCCTAAAACCGGCTCGGCTCAAGCCAAACGCCGCGCCAACTCCTCGCCTATCCGCCGCATCGGCTCCGGGTCGCTCATGCCGAAGTGGTCGCAGTCCAGCTCCACGCACTCCAGCTTGCCGCCGAGGAAGGGCTGCCAATCTTCCGGCTTGGGCGCGTCTTCCGGGTGGACGCCGGCGCGGAACAGCAGCAAGTCGCCGTCGTAACGCGGGGTTTGGCTGTCGCGGAACAATTGCATGCCGTGCAGCGAGGCCTCGCCCAGCCGCTCCAGCGCGGCGCGGCCCAGCGGCGCCAGCGGGCTGCCGGGGCGCAGCAGGCGCTGGTAGATCGCCTCATTGTCCAGCGGCTGGCCGTTTTCGTCGGCGTCCACTTCGCCGTTGACGCTGAGCACCGTCACCAGCGCGTCGTGCAGCGTCGGCTGCGGCCGGCCCTGCCAGCTGGCGGTCGGATAGCTGTCCATCATCGCCGCCAGTTCCACGGTTTCGCCGGCGGCGCGCAGCTGCGCCGCCATCGCCTGCGCCAGCCCGCCGCCCAGCGACCAGCCCAGCAGCCGGTACGGCCCTTGCGGCTGGACCTCGCGCACGCGGGCCACGTAGTCCGCCACCATCGCGTCGAAGCTGGCCGGCTTGTCGCCGGTGATGCCGGTGGCCTGCAGGCCGTAGATGGCCACGCCGGGCAGGTGCTTGGCCAGGCCCAGATAGCACCAGGACAGGCCTTCCGCCGGGTGCAGGCAGAACAGCGCCGGCAGCGCGCCGGGCTGGATGGTCAGCAGCGGCGCGAACTCCTGGCCTTCGCTGGCCGACGGCGGCCGGTGCGCGGCGGGAGCGCTCAGCGCCTGCGCCAGCGCCGCCACCGTGCTGTGGCTGAACAGCGCGGACACCGCCACTTCGCGGTTCAGACGCTGCGCCAGCCGGTTGGCCACCTGGATGGCCTGCAGCGATTTGCCGCCCAGTTCAAAGAAGTTGGCGTGGCGGCTGGGCGGGGTCACGCCTAGCACCTGCTGCCACACCTCCATCACCTGGCGTTCCAGCGGGCTGGCGTCCTCCGCGGCGGCCGGCGCTTGCGCTTCGATGCCGGCGGCCAGCTGCTTGCGGTCTATCTTGCCGTTGACGTTGCGCGGCAGGCTGTCCAGCCAGCGCCAGTGATCCGGGATCGCCGCCGCCGGCAGCACCTCGGCCAGGCGCGAGCGCAGCGTCGCCGGCTCGGTCTCGCCGCCGCTGAGGAAGGCGGCCAGGGTATAGCCGCCGCCGGCCAGCGGCAGGCCCACCACCGCCGCTTCGCGCACCTCCGGGCAAGCCAGCAGCGCGTTTTCGATTTCGGCCGGGTCGATGCGCAGGCCGCTGATCTTCATTTCATGGTCCAGCCGACCCAGGAAGCGCAGCTGACCGTCGCTCAGACGCGCGCGGTCGCCGGTGCGGTAGGCGCGCGGCGCGCCGGGCAAGGCGTCCAGCGTGACGAAGCGGCGTGCGGTCAGTTCTTCACGGCCCAGGTAGCCGATGGCCAGCGCCTCGCCCAGCAGGCACAGCTCGCCGTCCTCGCCCTGCGCCACCGGCTGCAGGCGCTCGTCCACAATGGCGGCGCGCACGCCGGGGCGCGGCAGGCCGATGGGCACGCTGTCGCCGCCGTCCCACACCGCGCCGGGGCCGGACAGGATGGCGCTGGTGGCGATGATGGAGGCCTCGGTGGGCCCATAGCTGTTGAGCAGCACGCTATTGGGCAACAGGGCCTGCCAGCGGCCGGCGCGTTCCGGCAGCGCGGCTTCGCCGCCGATGATGGTCAGCCGCACGCTGGCCAGCTGCGCGGCCAGTTCCGGCTGCAAGGCGAAGGCTAACTCGTGCCAGAAGGCGGTGGGCAGGTCCAGCACGCTGATGCGCTGGCGCGCCACCGCGGCGGCGAAGGCCGGCATCGATTCCAGCATCGCGTCGGTGCGCAGCACCAGGGTGCCGCCGTGGCACAGCGCCAGGAAGATTTCCTCGATGCTGGCGTCAAAATGCAACGGCGCGAATTGCAGGATGCGTTCGTCCGCGCCGATGCGGTAAAGCTGGCCGGCGCTGCTGACAAACTGGGCCAGCGCGCCGTGGCTGACCAGCACGCCGTTGGGCTTGCCGGTAGAGCCGGAGGTGTACAGCACATAGGCGGCCTGGCCGGCTTCCGGCGCCGGGTCCGCGGCGGCCAGCGCGTCCTGTTGCGGCGGCAGGTCCAGGCATAGCGCCGGCACCTCGCCCACTAGCGGACGCCAGGCGCTCAAAGTGACGGCCAGCCGCGGCCGCGCGTCGTCCAGCACCATGGCCAGCCGCGTCGGTGGGCCGTGCGGGTCCAGCGGCACATAGCAACCGCCGGCCCATAGCGTGGCCAGGATGGCGACGATGGCATCCGGGCTGCGCGGCAGCACAATGGCCACCCGCTCCTCCGCCTGCAGGCCGGCGGCTTGGAGACGGCCGGCCAGTTGCAGCACGCGCTGCAACAGCTCGCGGTAGGACAGGCGCTCGCCGTCCTGCTCCAGCGCCGTCGCGTCCGGCCGCGCGGCGGCGGCGGCGCGGATCAGGCTCAGCACCTCCCGCGGCGCGCGCTCCAGCGCCGGGCCGTCCAGCACGCTCAGCGGCGGCAGCTCCGGCAACAGCTCGCTCAGCGCGGCTTCCGGCGCGCGGCTGGCCCAGGCGTCCAGCCAGGCCAGCAAATCATCGCGCAAACCGTCCAGCTCCGCCTGCGGGTAAGCGTTGGGGTTGGCCTCCAGGCACAGCCGCCACTCGGTGTTCAACAGACTGAAATTGATCGACACATCCTCCACCGGGCCGGAGCCCAGCGGCAACACCCGGCTGTCCAGGCCGGCGAACGGCGCGCGGCGGTCGAAAGGCATCAGGTTCACCACCGCGCCAAACAAGCGCTGCTGGCCGCCGACGCGCGCCAAATCGCCGCGCAGCTGCTCGTAGCGGTAGCGTTGATGCGGCCGGATCGCGCGCAGGCTGTCCGCCAGCTGGCGGCTCAGTTCCGCCGCGCCCAGCTGTTCGTCCAGCCGCAGGCTCAGCGGCGCGATATTCATCGCCATGCACGGCACCGCCAGCGCCGGCGTGCCCAGACGGTTCATCACCGGCAGGCCCAGGGTCAGCGCGCGGCGGCCGCTGCGCTTGGCCAGCCAGGCGCCCACCGCCGCCAGCAGCCAAGCGCCCCAATCCACGCCGTGCTGTTTGGCCGAAGCCTGCCAGGCGGCGATCTGCGCCGGGCTCAGCCATTGCTCGGCCTTGTTCACCCCATCCGCCAGCAAGGCGGCGGGCGCCAGCGTGCTGGCCGCCGGCTGCCGGCCCTGGCGTTGCAGCCAGAAGTCGCGGTCCTGCGCGCAGGCCTCGCTGGCCTGGTAGTCGTGATCGGCGGCGACGATCTTGTCCAGCGACCAATCCGCCAACGGCGGCAAGGCCTGCTGTTTGACGCGGGCGCTGTAGCGCGCCGCCAGCGCCTGGCTCAGCAGGCCGTAGGCGAAACCGTCCAGCGCGATATGGTGGGTTTGCAGATACCACCAGTGCCGCTCCGGCCCCAGCTTCAGCACCGCGCCCAGATAGAGCGCGTCCCGCGCCGGATCGCATGGCCGCGTCAGCGTCTGGGCCACCCAGGCCCGCGCCGCCGTTTCCGGATCCGCCTCCGCGCTGAAGTCCAGGCAGGGAATTTCCGCCTGCGCGGCCACCGGCTGCTGCCACAGCTGGTTGCCGTCAAACTCGAAGCGCATGTTCAGCGCCGCGCAATTGGCCAACACCTCGGCGGCGCTGTCGCGCAAGGCGTCCAGATCCAGCGCGCCGCGCAGCTCGGTGGCTTCGGCGGTGTGGTAACTCGGGTTGTCCGGGGAGAGTTGCTGCCCCATCCAGATGCCGTGCTGCGCGGCGCTGACGGGGAGGCGAGAAGCGGTCAAAGTCATAAGAAGGCGTGCCGTTGCGGTTCCATGCCAGCGCGTATGATGCGTGGGCAGATCAAGTAAGAGCCGCAATCTTACACCACAAATAGTAATGATTATCAATACTGGTTAGTATTTTCGTCATTTTTCTTCACGCCTGACGGCCCAGCGACTGCCGCGAGGAAGAGACCATGTAGCCGCTATGGCGGTAAAGCCGGCCAGGTTTTCAAATTGTTGTAGTTCGGCATATATGAAATTGGGCAGGCCATATTTCAATAAACACAAGGCTTTAGTATATTGACGACGTGGTGCCGAAGTTGCGCGCTACAAAATCAATAACAAGAAGAGCAGGCAAGGTTGTGGCAATCGAACTTCGATGCAAAAACTGTTCGCGCAAGCTTGCAGAAGGCATCTACACGTATTTGTCGATAAAATGCCCACGCTGCAAGAAAATCAACACCTGGAGGGCCTAGAGCCCCTATCCAGAGCGTCCATGAGCGCCGGTCATCAAGGTGCTCATGGATGTCTCAGCAACACCAACTGTCGGAAGCTTGTTTGCCGGAATCGGCGGATTTGATCTCGGATTCGAACGCGCAGGATTCAGAACGGCCTGGCAAGTCGAAATCGACCCCATCTGCAGGGCAGTGCTTGCCGAAAGATTCCCCCACGCTAAACAGTATGAAGATGTCCGCTCTGTCGGCGCCGGCCTTGAGCGGGTTGACGTCATCGTCGGAGGCTTCCCATGCCAGGACCTCTCGACGATGGGCAAGCGACGCGGGCTGGAAGGCGAGCGTTCAGGATTGTTCTACGAAGTCATCCGCATCGTTTCCGCGCTTCAGCCTCGCTGGCTGGTCCTTGAAAACGTCACGGGGCTGTTGTCATGCGGACATGGCCGAGACTTCCAGGCGGTTATTTCAGCGCTTGCCGAATGCGGGTATGTGGGATTTTGGAGGGTGCTTAATGCTCAATATTTCGGAATCCCCACGAGTCGCCGCAGGGTATTCATTGTCGCCGGTTTTCACGAGCATCCCCCCATGGAGCTGTTGGCTGACGCCGCGCCAATGGGAGCTATTTCTGGCGCGGAGGGCGCGCCATGTGGGGAGGCCCCTTTTCCTACCTTACTTGCCGGCTCTTCCGCCAGCCAGATCGATATCCAGGGTTCCAGTCTCATCGCTCAGTCCAACGGATGGCGTGAGATGGCTGAGCGGGCCAGAGCGTCTGACGATCATGGGCTTTGCCTCGGATTGGATGCGACCAACTTTACAGAGGCTCATGCTGCCGGCAACGCCGTTGCCCCGCAAGTCGCGGCGTGGATCGCGGGGCACTTGATTAAGACTATGGAGTAGGGCTGAAGCTTGGGTGGCACAGCAAGAAGTTGAGCTACAAGCCAAAGATTTAGCAAGCACTATGCATAGGCCCGCGGAAGCGGGCCTTTATTTTGATGGGGTGTCCATGGCTGTTTGTGGTGCAAAAACCCGGACAGGCGGGGCATGTCAGCGCAGACCCTTGAGGGGTAAAAAGCGGTGTGCTTTGCACGGCGGCAAAAGCACCGGTCCTAGGGACAGCACGGGTAATCGCAATGCCGCGAAGCCCGGCAGCCTGTACAGCAAATTTTTATCGGAAGAAGAAACGCAACTGGCGCAGAGCCTTGAGCTGGGCCAGGTTGACGAGGAGCTGAGGCTGACGCGGATCCGGTTGCTGCGCGCTTTGGCGCGCGAGCAAGATCTCGGCGATACGCTGGAGCTCTACGAGACCATCGAGCGCACCGGCGGCGGCGAAAACGCGCCGGGCGACGAGAGAAAGTGTCGGGTTCAGGATTACGCTCTGCTGATAGATCGGCTCACTTCGCGAATTGAGTCCCTGGAGTCGCGCCGGCAATCCTTGCTGCTGGGCGAGGTGGATCTGGCGCTGAAGCGTTTTGAACTGGAGCGGCGGCGCAAGGAGCACGAAAAACTGGGTGGCAGCATGACGCACAATATTGTGCCGGTGCCGACCGCGGACAGCGTTGAGGGCTGGGAGGCTGTCGCCGAGCGACATCAGAACAAGGTGTTAGGGCGATGAGGGCGCACGCGGAATACAAGGCGGTCTGGCGGCCCTTGCCGGGCTCGCAGTCCTTGGCCTTGTCCTGCCCATGCAATGAGATTCTGTTCGAAGGCACGCGTGGCCCGGGCAAGACGGCCGCGCAACTGATGAAGTTCCGCCAGCGGGTGGGGCTGGGTTACGGCAGCTTCTGGCGAGGGGTGATCTTTGATGTCGAGTACAAGAATCTGGCCGACATCATCATCCAGTCGAACCGGATGTATAAGCTCTTCAACGATGGCGCCCGCTTTCTGCGCTCGCCTTCCGAGTTGCGCTGGGTTTGGCCGACGGGCGAGGAACTGTTGTTCAGGTTTGGCAACGATGCGGATGATTATTGGGCCTTCCATGGCCAGGAATTGCCCTTCATCGGATTTAACGAGCTGACCAAGCAAAAGAGCATGGATTTCTACGATGCGATGATGTCTTGCCGGCGCAGCTCTTTCAAACCGGAGAACTACCCGCTGGCCGATGGGTCTTTGCTGCCGTCCATCCCCTTGGAAACGATCAGCACGACCAATCCTTTCGGCGTGGGCCATGCCTGGGTGAAGCGGCGCTTCATCGAACCAATGCCGCGCGGCCGGGTGTTGAGGACCAGCCAGGTCGTTTACAACCCTCAGACCCGTGTGGAAGAGGAAATCACGCTGACGCGGGTGGCCATTCACGGCAGCTTCAAGGAGAACCCCTATCTGGATCCGGTGTACATCGCCACGCTGATGAACATCAAGGATCCGAACAAGCGCAAGGCGTGGGTTGAGGGTTCCTGGGACGTCACCAGCGGCGGGCGCTTCGATCACCTGTGGCGTGAGGAGGTGCATGTGGTGCGGCCATTCGACATTCCGTCCGGCTGGAAGGTGGACCGCAGCCACGACTGGGGCGAGAGCAAGCCGTTTTCGAATCTTTGGTGGGCGGAGTCGAATGGCGAGGAGTTTGAGTGGGCTGGACGAACCTTACGCTATCCGAAAGGCAGCTTGTTCCTGGTTGGCGAGTGGTATGGCTGCGATCCGGACCAGCTCAATGTCGGTTTGAACATGAGTTCCACGGATGTGGCCAAGGGGGTGAAATGGGTGGACCAACATCTCGCCGGCGTAAAGGGCGAACGGCCTGCGAGCATCGAAAAAGGGCAGTTGAACGTGCGGCCCGGCATCTGCGCGCGGGTGGCCCCCGGGCCCGCGGACTCCATGATCAAGAACAGCGGCGACCACGAGCTGAGTATCGCCGACAAGATGGCGCGGCAGGGAGTGCGCTGGACGGATTCGGACAAGCGGCCTGGCTCCCGAGTCAATGGCGCCGCCGTTTTCTGCGACATGCTGGAGGCGGCCTTGTATGCCGACGACAAAGAGTCCGGCTTGCCGGAAGAGCCGGCGTTCTATGTGTTTGATTACTGCCGCGGCTGGATCAGCCGGATCCCGATCTTGCCTCGCGACAAGGACAACCCGGACGATGTGGACTCGGATGCGGAGGACCACGATTGGGATGGAACCCGATATCGGGTGCTAAGCAAGAGAGTGACGGTCAAGCGCCAGCCACTCAAATACTGACCCGCCACGGCGGGTTTTTTCATAGCAGGAGCAAGCGCAAGCCATGTCTGACCCGAGCACCAAAAGCCAGGCCGTCAAATCCATGGCCGAGCATGATGTGATGATTAACGCCTTGATCGGCGGCACTAGCGGCATGCGCGGCGCCGGCAAGACGTTGTTGCCGGCGTTTCCTCTGGAAGAGGACGACGACTATCAGCGCCGCCTGCTGGCATCGACTCTGCTGCCGGCTTACACCGAAACGGTGGATCAAATGGTCGGGCGCGTATTCGCCAAACCGTTGCGGGTGGAAAGCGATCTGCCGCCGGCGCTGCTGGCCGACGTCGATCGTGAAAAACGGAACCTGCACACTTTCGCCCATGACGCCTTCCATCAGGCCTTCCATCGTGGCGTGGCCTATGTCCTAGTTGACCAGCAGCGGGTCGCGGACGGCGCAACACTGGCGGAAGCTCGGAGCGGGGGCGTCAGGCCCTATTGCGTGCTGATTCCGCGCACCGCCGTGCTGGGCTGGCGCGAACAGGATAAACAACTGACTCAGTTCCGCTTCTTGGAAAAGGTGAGCGTCAACGATGGGGAGTTCGGCGTGCGCGAGGAAAAGCAGATCAAGGTACTGGAGCCGGGCAAGTGTTCCATCTACCGCAATCAGGGCGGCAAATCAGGATGGATCTTGGCTGAGTCCTTCTCCATGGGCGTAGACACGATTCCGGTGGTGCCGATCTACAGCGAGCGCACTGGGTTCATGTGCGGCGCGCCGGCCTTGTTGGAACTGGCGCACCTGAATGTGAAGCACTGGCGCGAGCAGAGCGATCAGGATAGGTCGGTGCAGTTCGCACGAGTGAGGATGGCTTACATTGCCGGGGTGGAGGATGAGTCGCTGAGCATCAAGGCCAGCGCCGACGGCCTGATTCCTTTGCCCAGGGGCGACAGTATCGGCGTGGTGCAGGGTAGCGCGGAGTCGGTGACCGTCGGCCAGAATGCCTTGACCGCGCTGGAGGAGCAGATGAATACCGCCGGCGCCAAGTTGACCACCAAGTCGGTGTTGTCGATGTCGGATCGCCAGGCCGGCGAAGAGCAGGCCAAGATGATTTCCCGCTTGGCGGCCATGGGCGAGGCGCTGGAAGACGCCTTGGATCAGGTGCTGCAGTTGATTGCGGATTGGGCCGAGGTGAAGGAAGGCGGCAGCGTGCAACTCGGCGTTGAGCTGAAGGACTTGATGTCGGCCAGCAAGGTGGCGGTGAAGGACGTGATGGATATGCAGACGCAAGGCTTGCTCAGCAAGCAGTCCGCCTTCGAAATCTGCCAAACCCTGATTCCCGCGCTGGACGAGAAAACGTGGGAGGGTGAGCAGGCCCGCATCGAAACCGATGCGCCGACGCTATGATCACGCTGTTCGATACCGCGACAGAGCATCAGCTGGAGCTATTGCGCTATGACGCCGATGTGCGCGAACAGGTGGCCAAGCTGCTGCGGCAAGCCGGCATCGAGGTCGAGACCCTGATCAACGGCGTTCGCTTCGATCGCTTGACTGATTTCCAGTCGAGGCGAGCGCGCCAATTGCTGGCCCAGATCAAGGCGACGCTTGGACGTGGTTATGGCGAGATCGCCGAGTTGATGGATGAGCAACTCGCCGCGTTGGTGACGGTTCAGGCGCAGTGGGGCGTCGAGGCGTTGGCGCCGGCGCTGGGCATCTCTTTCGCCGGCCTGCCTGGTCCCGATGTGCTGGAAGCCCTGGCGCGCGGAAAGCTGATACAGGGCACGCTGATCGAGGACTGGTGGTTGCGTCACGAGGGCAGCATGCAGTTCCGCGGCGCCGGCATCATCCGCAGCGGAATCGTGAATGGCGCGACCAACGATCAGATTGCTCGTTCAATCCGGGACCTGTTCGATATTGCCCAGCGCGATGCAATGGCCCTGGTGCGCACCGCGGTCCAGTCGGTGGCGAACGAGGCCATGACCGGGCTGTATCAGGCCAATAGCGATATCGTGCAAGGCTATGTGGCGCTGGCCACGCTGGACAGCCGGACCACAATTGAATGCGCCGCGCGCAACCTGTTGCGATGGGACTTGGATGGCCGGCCGGACGGGCATTCGCTGCCGTTCCGCAAGCCGCCTTTGCATTGGAATTGCCGAACGGTGTTGCTGCCTTGGCTCAAGAGCGATGGAGCGCGCCTGGGCGGCGGACGTTCCAGCGACGAAGGCTATGTGGATGCAGATCTATCGTTCGACGCTTTCTTGAAGCGGAAAGACCGAAGCTATCTGGACCAGATGCTGGGCAGAGGGCGGGCCCAGCTCTACCTGGACAAGAAGCTGACTTTGATCGATCTGTTGGACCAGCGCGGCAACCGCCTGCCCCTGGACGAATTGAAGCGCAAGGCGGCAAGGATCAGGCGATGAATCTCAATAAGATGACGGAAGCCGAGTGGCAAGAATCGGAAGAACGGCTTGGCAGCCAATGGCGCGACGGCGAGCTGGCGCACCTGCAACTTGAGCTTGAGCATCCCTTGCTGTTCCATGATGTGCATGCCTTTGCCGAAAGATTGCACGTCAGCAAGTTGGAGTATTCGCGGCTGGCTTACTACTGCCTGGACCGCGGAGTGCCGGCGACGGAAATTGTGCCCTTGTTCTGGGGGGCTGCGGAGCAGGCCGGCGCCCAGTATCGTTTTGCCATCATGGAGATGGCGGATCGCTGGGGAGAGGGCGCCATCGTAAGCCACCTACTGCAGTCAAAGCCGTACGAGTCGTAAAGAAGAGCCCGCGCAAGCGGGCTTTGATGTATTCAGCCCTGGTGCTTGCCGGGGCTATTTTTTTGGGCGTAGCCCATCAACCCCGAAGGGAACACGGCGTGAAATTTCGAAATCAAGCAATCAAATATTACCTGCACGCGCCGGCCGGCGGCGAGGGCGGCGGCGCTGGGGCCGGCGGAACGGACGGCGGTGGCGGCGCAGGAACTGGCGGCGGAGAGGAGGGCAAGCCGGCTGCCGAATTGGCCGCATTGGAAAAAGAGCTGGCCGGCTTGCGCGCGGAGAACGCCGATCTGCAGGGTTCGCTCAAAACCCAGGCCGAGCAACTGGCGCGCTTCGACGGCATCGATCCGGATGCGGTGCGCAACATCCTGCAGAAGTTCGCCAACGACAAGGAAGCCGCGCTGATCGCCAAAGGCGATCTGGACACGGTGCTGGAGATGCGCACCGCGCGCATGCAGGAGTCGCACGACAAGGAACTGGAGGAGTTGAAGAAGGAGATCACGCGGCGAGACGATCAATTGGCGCGCGCAGAGCGCAAGGAGTTCCGCGGCGAAGTGGCTACCACCGCCAAGCGCTACGGTGCGATCGACGAAGCGTCGGAAGACATCATGCGGCGGGCAATGGATGTGTTCAAGTTGGATGAGCGCGGCGACCTCGTCGCAAAGGACGGCTCGCTGGACAGCAAGGGCAAGCCGCTGACCGTGGACTCCTGGTTCGCTGAGCTGAAAGACAAGGCGCCGTGGTTTTTCCCTGCGAAGGGTGGGTCGGGCACTGCCGGCGGTGCTCACGGCGCGGGCATGAAACGCTCGGAAATGAGCGCGGCCCAGATGCGGGAGTACATCTCCAAGCACGGCCAGCAGGCCTACCTCAAGTTGCCGCTGTGACCCAGGCGGTTCGTACCCCTTAAGCGCCCAAATCGGGCGCTTTTTATTTTGGAGACTCAGGAATGACTACGACCAACAAAGACATGGTGATTTACGACGATCTGGCGCAAACCGCCTATCTGGAGCGGATGCAGGATGTGCTGGAGGTGTTCAACGGCGCGTCCAACGGCGCTTTCGATCTGTCGAATGAAAACATCGTCGGCGACTTCCGCAAACAGGCCTTCTACAAGATCGGCGGCAGCATCGAGCATCGCGACGTCAATTCCGAAGGGCGTGTCGGTCCGAAGAAAATCGGCGCCAGCGAGATGGTCGGTGTGAAGGTGCCCTTCAAGTACGGGCCGTACTCTACCGCGGAAGAGGCGTTCAAGCGTCGTGGCCGCGATCCGGAGGAGTTCTCCGTGTTGCTGGGCCAGGATTACGCCGACGCGGTGCTGACCGGCTACATCCAGTATTCCACCGCGGCCTTGCAGGCCGCTATCGGCGGCAACAAGGAGATGGTGGCCAAGGCCAACATCGCCGTGGACGGCAAGAAAACCCTGACCAAGGGTTTGCGCAAATTCGGCGACCGCTTCAACCGCATTGCGCTGTGGGTGATGGACTCCAGCATCTACTTCGACATCGTGGACCAGGCGATCGCGGACAAAATCTACGAAGAGGCCGGCCTGGTGATCTACGGCGGCGCGCCGGGCACCTTGGGCAAGCCGGTGCTGGTGACCGACCAGTCGCCGCAGGATGTGTTGTTCGGCTTGCAGCGAGGCGCCATCAGCATCAACGAGTCCCAGCTCCCTGGCTTCCGCTCTTATCCAATCAACGATGGCGAGAACCTAGAAATCGGTTTCCGGGCGGAGGGCGTGTTCAATATGGACGTGATGGGTTACAGCTGGAAGGAAACCGCCGGCGCCAACCCGAACCTCGCCACGGTGGGGTCAAGCGCCAGCTGGCAGAAGCACGCTACCAGCAATAAGTCCACGGCTGGCGTTGTGATCAATTTGAATAAAGTGCCGTAATGGCGCAGGCGGCGAAAGCCGCCCGTAAGGCTTCAGGAGTTCAAGATGAAACTGATCTACACAAGCAGGACTGAGGGGTTTGAATCTGACGGTTTGTATCGAAACCCTAGTTATTTTCAGGGACCGGAAAAGGGCGTTTCCAGCGTGTTGGTGGAGGGGGAATGGCCTGAGATTGTTGATGCCTACGAGGCTTTGGACATCCCGGTTGAGGAGTTGTGGGAGGAGGCGCCTCAGCCGTACACCGACCAGGATGACCGGGGCGACGGTCTGATGCGGCCCGGCTCTCAGGCAGCGCCGATCCAGGCACCGCCCACCGCGAAGCCGCAGCGGGGAAGGCGTCCATCCACGGCCGGCGCGGGAACGGCTGAGGAATGAGGGCATGGCCTTAATCGTTGAGGATGGCTCCGGTCTGGCCAACGCCGAGAGCCTGGTTTCGCTGGATGAGGCGGACGACTATCACCTGGAGCATGGCAACGGCGCGTGGGGCGGCATGAGCATCGCGATGAAGGAGCGGCACCTGCGCTATGCGGCGCTCTACCTCTCCAGCATGTGGCAGTTCGCCGGCAAGCCGATCAAGGTACAGCAGGGGCTTGCCTTCCCGCGGACGCCCGCGGGACTGCCGGCGCGGGTCAAGACGGCTCAAATGGAACTGGCCCTGGTGGATGACCTTGCCGAATCCTTGGCCAGGGTCGAGCGCGGCATGGTGACTCGCAAACAAACGGAGTCGCTGGTGACCGACTATGCGCAGCCCATCATCAATCGAACGGCGGCCGCGCGCTTCCCGCTGGTCAACGCAATGCTGAAGCCTTACTTGGCCGCGGCCGGCCACATTAAGCTGATTCGGGGGTGAGATGGCCGACTATACGCAAGAGCGCGACGACGCGACCAGGCAGATTCGGGAGGATGGCGGCCCGGTCGTGCTGCGAGTCAGCCTTGGCCAGAACTATGTGCCAGGCAAGGGCATGGTCAGCCGCTGGCAGGACTTCGACTCCTTCGCGGTGTTTTCCGATTTTGGGTTTGTGGCTTCCGGGCAAACATTTGCTCCGGGCTCCACGATTCAGGTCGGGGACAAGAAGGCCTTGTTCGCGGTATGCGACGCGACGCCGGCGCCAGGGCATCTGCTGGTGGTGAAACCCAAGCCCGGTGATGAGGAGGATGTCTGGAGAGTGGTCAACATCAAATCCATACAGCCGGAACCGGGCGGCGTGTTCGTCATGCACACGCTGCAGCTCAGGAGGTAGCCATGTCCTTTGCCGTTGAGCTTGAACGTTTCGCCGATGGCGCCAAGAAGTCTCTAGACGCCAAATGCCGTGAAATCACCCTGCACCTGTTCCGCGGAGTGATCCTGAAATCCCCGGTCGATACCGGCCGGCTGCGCGGATCCTGGGGCGTTGGCGTGACGCCGACGCCTGGCCCGCAAGACAGCATGGACAAAACCGGCAGCCAGTCGCTGGGGCGGGTGGTGGCCGCGCTGAAGCCCGGCGTGTTTATCGGCGGCGGCATGATGACCTTGATGACGAACTTGCCCTACGCCCACCGCATCGAGTTTGACGGTTGGTCGCATACCAAGGCGCCGGCCGGCATGGCGCGGCTGGCCTTGGCCGAGACCGTCGCGAAATATGGGAGGTGACGATGGCGATTCGCCGCGCGCTGGAATCGCGCTTGCTGGCCTGGGCCGATGCGAGGGAGCTTCCGGTCGCCTGGGAAGCCGTGGCGTTTACGCCGCCGGCGGGCGCCTATCTGAAGGTGTTTTTGATGCCTGCCGAGCCGGTGAACATGGATCTCGACAGCGGCATCCGTGAGTACGGCCTGTTCCAGGTGTCGATTTGCACACCCAGCGGAGTCGGGCCGCAGCAGGCGGAAAGCCTGGCCGATGAATTGCGCGATGTGTTCGCCGTCGATGAAGTCATCGGCCCGGTCAGGATCAGTAAGACGCCGTATCGGTCGCCAGGCCTGCCTTCAGACACCCATTTCATTGTGCCGGTCACGATTCGCTATTCGACGATCTGACGCCGGCCTTGATAGACACAGACCCGCCAATTGGCGGGTTTGCTTTTTTGAGGACCAAGAGATGACTTCCAATGCCATTTCCGCCCAGAAATCCAAGTTTTACATCGAGTCCACGGGCACCGCTCCTGAGTTTGTCCAAATCAAGGAGGTCCAGTCCTATAGCGGCTTTGACGGCAAAGCCTCCGAAATCGACGTGACCACGCTGGATAGCGATGCGAAGGAGAAAAGGAAAGGTCTCGCCGACAATGGCGGCTTCCAGATCGAGGTGAACCGGGTTTACACCGATCCAGGCCAGACCCTGCTGGATGAGTCGCAATCGGATGAGGAGCCGAGGCGTTTCAAGCTGGAATTGCCTAACGGCTGGGTTGGGCTGTTCTCCGCCCTGGTGATGTCCTTCGACCTGAAGGGCGGCGTTGACGCGGTGATCAAAAGCACGGCCTCGCTGAGCATCACCGGCAAAGTGGAATGGCAAAAGCCGGGAGGGAAGAAAGGGGGATAAGCGATGGACATCAATGACGATTTACTGGTGGTGGGCGAGAGGACCCACGAATTTACGCTCAAGCACTATGTGACCGGCCAGGACACCAAGGTCAAGATTCAGGTGTTTTCCATCGAGTCGGAACAGGCCCAGCAGTTGCAACGCAAGCTGCACGACGACGACGTGGCCAGGCTGTCCGCGGCTAATGCCGCTGGCAGGGAGCGGGCGGATCCGCTGTCGTATCTGGAGCGCGAGCAACTGATTGTCAGCGTGGCCGTCGCGCGCACCGCCGGCTGGTCCGGCTTGACGGAAGACGGCTCTCCTTTCGCGTTCACTCCACAGAACGCTCAGCGGCTGTACAGCAAGGCCGCCTGGATCCGCGATGCGGTGATTAGCGAGAGCGCCAATCTGGGAAAATTCCTGCCGCCGCCTGCGGTGCCGTCAGAGCCTACGCAGAACAGGAATTCCGACTCGACAAGCGGCTGAAGGAAGGGAGTTCGCTGCGCAAGCAAGGCCACGTCAACAAGCTAAAGCTGCCCCATGAGGCGGTCTACTTGTGGGCGTGGTTCTGCGAGCTATCGGTAGGGCGGCAATACTCGGACAGCGGCCCGCAGGCTCTGGCATGTATGGAAATGGAGGCGTGGGCGCGTATCACGCAGCGCCGGCCGCGGGCATGGGAGTACGCCTTGCTGCGGCGGCTGGATGTTGAGTTCCTGTCCATCCAGGGGATGGACGAGGGCGAGTTCATGCTAGACGTGCTTGAAGACGATGAGGCGCGGTCGCGGGCGTTGATGGCGATGCTGGGTACTAGGTAGTTCAACGAGGTAGGTGTTTCTTCATATTGATTCTAACTAGGAATATTCAAAAATTCAAAAGCACCTCTGGCATAGCTAAATGCGGATTTCTGCATTTAAGCCAGTCATGCTAATTATCTATTTCTAGCAATCATGTGAAGGATATTGTAATGGCCGATATTGTTATGAGTAACGCCGTGGAGAGTGCCTTGAATGAAGGTGCATTAAGTTTTCAAGGTCAAAACGTGGCGGATTATAAGGCGGTTTCCGACAAGTTGCTTGCTGAATTGACTTTGACTAAACAGCCTGCGGCCCGTGCAGTGGGTTCTTGTTCGTGTTCAAATCCTGTTACTCAACAAAGAAGGACTGATGCATATAAGGCAGCTGCCCAGGTAAGAGATGCGGTAATCCAAAATGCTGGCCCGTTTAATTTCGTTGCAATCGCGGGCGCATGGGCCGCGTATGGAGCTGCTTGTGCAGTGATTGACCAAAGTGTTTGCGATTGAATAGAGAGGGTGGTTATTCTCCGTTTTACTGTTTATCGCTGCGTAAAATCACCCTGCTTTGGCGGGGTGATTCTCTTTTGTAGGTACTAGATGTCAACAAGCAATGCAAAGATTGTGCTATGATTTGTACAATCATTGTCGACTTAAGGGAGGCATACCTTGAAAGCGCTTACCTACAGCCACACCCGCCAGCACCTGGCCGAAGTCATGCGCCAGGTGAACGAGGACCGGGCGCCGGTGATCGTCACCACCCAGCGCGGTGAACCGGTGGTGATCATGTCGCTGGCCGATTACAACGCGCTGGAAGAAACCGCCTATCTGACACGCTCGCCAGAAAACGCCAAGCGTCTGACTGATGCAGCGGCAAGATTTCATAGCGGAGAGGCCAAGGAAAGGACTCTTCTCGAAGACGAGGGCGAGTGATGCAGATCAAGTTTGATGACCACGCATGGGAGGACTACCTCTACTGGCAGCAGAACAGCAAGCCCACCCTCAAGCGCATCAACGCCCTGATCAAGGACATCCAGCGCAACCCGTTTGAAGGGATAGGCAAGCCGGAGCCATTGAAGCACCAGTTCGCCGGCTTCTGGTCGCGCCGCATCGATGATGAGCATCGACTCGTCTACGCGGTCCAGAACGATGTGCTGACCATCTTGCAGTGTCGCTATCACTATTAAGAGTCGCTAACAAGAAATTGGCATCGCAGGTTGGCGTAAGTCTTGTAAGGTGCGCTGAAATTACATAATTTCGTATATCTTCGCGATTTGCTGATTGATGTAGTTAGTGAGTTTGTCTGTCGACATTATGGCAACCACGAGGGATACAAGAGAAATAATCGTTGCGCCAATCGCCACAAGTTCCATACGCGTTTGGGTTCGAATATTCTCTCTTGTGCTCAAGATTGTGGATACTTGTTCGAGGTGTTCGCGAGTTTCTTTCTCAAGACTTTGTGCCCGTGTGGCAAGGAATCGGGTTCGAGAACTGAGGGCTTCGGAGATTTCAACAGATTTTTCTTTTTCGTTCCAAGGTATGCTCTGAAATGCTGCACAGTAGTGGTTGTACGAAAAATCATTTTTAGATCTAGCAGTAAGTTCGGATGTTAGTGCTGGGATGCCAACCGATCTATCAAAAAACATCTGAATCTGTTCTAGACGCATTATGGTGCTTTTACGCGATTTCGTATCTACTGAGATCGAGGCAGGAGTGAGGCGAAGAAGGCGAACGGTCTCCAGAAGTGCAGCAATTGCAGCAAAGTTCACCATGATACCTTCAATGTGGTCGCTGACAAATGAAGCATGTGCTGCAATGCCGAAATACCCGTGAATTTTCAGATGATCTGCGGTGAGAAGACTAGTCTGAAGGTTAACTATGGCGTGATAGCGGAGGTCCCCGTCAGACTCGGGCCAGCACAGGGACAGTCCAGCACAATCCTTCAATGTCCAGACCTCTCTAGAAGCAAAGGGAGTGAGTAGTTCGGCCCACTTTTGTTCAGGATGCCTGACGAGCAGAGGTTCAAGATTAGTTGAAATGAGCTCGGAGGTAGGCAAATGGTTGCCATTGGGGGAGCTGGAGAAAAATCCGGGAAGGTGTGCTGCGAACCAATCGACAATCAAAGCTCTCGATCTGGTGCGAGCTAAGTCAACTGCCTGACGCTTGATGTGTTCTACGTTGTAGGAACGATACCCATCCTTAAGTGGTATATTTAATGTTCTTCGATCAAGGCTGAGCTCATCATGATACATATGGCCTGCAGGCTCTTTTAGAACAAAACAGATGATGATAGCAGTAATGGACGGTGAAAGCTGGTATATATAACCATGAGCATAATCTACCGATTCAGGAAGTGGAGCCACATGTTCCTTAAAATGAAATCGATTTTCCCCTGAACGTACAATCAGTCCGAGGTTAAAGCTACCTTCGGAACCATATGTACGCTGCTCGTTTATCCACCTAAAAACTCGGTCATCATTCCACCCTAGACGCTCAAGTGCTAAGTAGAGAGCGTCTACTTCAGCTGGACCAAAGATTTCAACCCCCCATAGGGCAATTTGCCGAAGTTGCTCGCCTGTAGGAACTTGCGTCTCAAGGTTGGTTTCTGTGTCTCGGTTAAAGAGGTGCGCTAGGCTCTTTCGGTATGGGGTGGGAACGAACTTAGGGAATCGGTAATGTAAGTGGCGCCAAATACGCCGGAAACTACGATTGATGGTGCTTCTGAGTTTGCGCCCATGCGAGGACAACCCCTTCTTGGGCTGGGACGGTGTTGTTGACTTGTCCATTGGAGTGGACTCTGCATTGGTCGGGGAAGTTTTGGGCATGAAGTGTTCTATGTTTGAATCGCTAACAAAACGCCTAATCCTATCATGCTCGCGCTCTCAGACGGCGCGCTGTGCTGGATGGATGCAGCAAAAGCGCTTGGAGTTCCGCTCGGAAAGTTCACCAGATACTTGGTCCGGATTGGCTGGGCTTACCGGCGCCAGAGCAATAACCGGCCGGTGGGGTATACGGTCAGAGAGCAGCAAGGGTTGGTTGTCCATCGCCCGGTGACCATCTACCACAAGAGCGGGGACGTTGAATCCTCCTCCCAACTGCTGATCACCCCTAAGGGACTGGCCAGGTTGGCGGAACTGATCGCAGCAGGAGATGTGGCATGACTTCTCCATCTCATGCAGGAAAAACCAAATAGTTCTAGCCTAATTAGTTGCAATTAATAGATTAAAACCCCGCGAGAGCGGGGTTTTTTGTGTCCAGCCAGTACAAATGGTCTGTTGCACAAATAAAACATAGTCTTGCGTAAGAGAACACGTTGGCTGTGATAGATGGGGCGGAAGTGATAGAGCTTCGGGCGTTACTACTTAACGTGGAAGAGTGTCATGAGCAATGTTGAGAAAACTTCAGTGGTGGCGGTGGTTGTCTCTATTTTTTTGCTGATTCTGATGATTGCATGGATGACCGCTACCTCATCGACAAGAGTTGCTAAAACAATATTGAAGAGCACCCTGTTTGATATTGATTCAGCAAAGTTTGAGAACGTATATTGGAATGATGGGCGTGACCATATATGTGGCTCTGTTAATGCCAAAAACAAAATGGGCGCTTATGTGGGGGTTCAAAGATTTGTTCTTCCATATTGGTCAGTAGCTGAGCGTGATTTTGATTTGTATGCCAGATTGACCAAGTTTGAGAATGATGATCAGGTTGAGTTTATTTCTGAGTGGAATAAATGGTGTGATAAATAGGTTCCTAAGTTTATCACGGCAAGTTAAGTGTTGAATATATTGGCTCCACATATGCGGGGTTTTTGTTTGGAGAAACAGGATGGACGTTGCCACCCTAATCATTAGATCAGATGCTAGTGATATCGAAAACAGCACTCGAGCCTTAAGCGATCTGTCTAGGATAGGCTCTGCTACAGAAAATAGCCTTGCCAGGATGGCGAGCAATATCGATGCTTCTCTTTCGAGGACAACGAGTATCGTCAAGTCGTTTGTTGTGGCGTACTCCGGGATGAAGTTGCTTGAACTCTCCAAGGAAGTGACCTTGGTGGCGGCTCATTACAATACCTTGGGTGTTGTAATGAATACCGTGGGCAAGAATGCTGGGTATTCAACCGTCCAATTGCAGCAGACGGAGTCTGCGTTGCGCCAGACAGGCATTTCCGCCTTGGAGTCCAGGCAGAACATCGCTCGAATGATTCAAGCCAACGTTGATTTGTCGCAGTCCACTCAGCTCGCGAGAATCGCCCAGGATGCGGCGGTGATCGGCAACCTGAATTCGTCCGAGTCGTATACCCGTCTTGTCTACGGCATTCAATCTGCTCAAACAGAAATTCTCAGAACCATCGGAATCAACGTGAACTTTGAGGCGGGCTACAGGAAGCTTGCCGCACAGTTGGGTAAAACGGCTGACGCTTTGTCTGAAACGGAGAAGATCCAGGCACGGGTCAATGAAGTGATGGAGAAGGGCAAGATGATCTCCGGCGCCTATGAGGCGTCGATGGGCGAGGCCGGTAAGCAACTGAACTCCATGAAGCGCTACGTGGATGACTTGAAAACCTCCATGGGTCAGGAGTTCATGGATCCATTTACCCGAGGGGTGACGAAGGCTACCGATGCTCTAAAGTTTTTGTCGGAAAACAGCGAGACCGTAGGGAAGACCCTGACGTGGGCGCTGGGAGGCGCGACGCTGCTTGCCATCAGCAAGACTTCCGGGGCTCTGGGTCAACTGGTCGTAGACACAAGCAAACAAGGGGTTGCTGCGCGCATTACTGCTACGGCAGCTTTGGAGGGAGCCAGGGCCGAGGCGGCGAATGCGGCGGCGGCTCTACGCAGCGCGCAGGCGAGTGCAGCTCTGGGGGGATCGCAAACTGCGTTGTCCGCGGCAAAAGCACGTAACACCGTGGCCACAAATGCCTTGACGGCGGCAACAAACAACTATGCCCGAGCGGCGACAATGGCGGGAATAGCGGCTCGGGGCGCCAGTGCTGCTCTGGCTGCTGTTGGCGGTCCTTTCGGCTTGTTTATCGCAGCGGCGGCGGTTGTTGCATACAACTGGGACAAAATCGCCGAAGCGGCGGGTGATGCAGCTGCGATTAGCGAGAACTCTGCTCGTCGAATATCCGCTGCGATGAGTGCCGCTGCAAAAGCGCCACTTGCGGCACTGCAAACAGAAATCGCCTTGGCGAAAAAGGGGATGGCAGAGGCGGATGAGGAGCTGAAAAAGGGCACGAAGCGAGTCTTTGATGGAACAGCTTACTACGAGATCCCATTGAGTCGTGATGAGCTAAATGCAATTAAAGCCAGAAACAATGCTTACCGAGAAAATTTATTGGAAGCCGAAAAGGCATATGGCATTGCCATGCCCAGGTCGATGGCTGAGGGTTTGAAGGGGGCGACATTTGACATCCGAATAGAAGATCAAAAGAGGTTTATTCGGGACAATCTCCGGCTACTGAGTGACTCGGCTGCGATGTCCAAAATGAAGGCTGGTACAAGGGAAGATCTTCTTTCCGGCGTTGAGGCTGCAAAAGCCAAAATCAAGGAGCTTGAGGATGAGCAGAAAAGAGCCGCAACCGGTGAGACATCGCTTACTAGGATTGCACAACTAAAAGGCAGTTACACCCCAGCCGCTGAGAAGATACGAGCGGATATTCGTGAGATTGAGAAGGCCGCGGCTGAAGGAGTGATCTCCCAAGAGGAAGCTGCCAAGTTGCTGGCCCAGGCCAACGAAAAGCTCAATAGTTCACTTCGCGGGGGCAAGGGTGGGCAAGGGCAAGGCGGGGGCAGTGAGCGACTGGCCAACATCCGCGCCGACATCACCAGCTTGCGCGAGTATCACGACAGCCTCACACAGCTTGGCGATGCGGCACAAAAGCTGACCGAAGGAGAAAAGCAACTCAACCGACTTCGCGCGCAACGGCAGGAGCTAGTGGAACCGTCCGCCGGAAACACCAAGAGCCAGGGAAACCGCGCCGCGGCGATTGTGATGCTTGACCGGGAGATTGCGCTGATCAAGGAGAAGGTCCATCTCGAAAAGTCCACTAGGGGGCTGGAAGTGTTGTATACGGACCTGGCGGACAGCACGGCGGGCGTCCGCGCGGCTGAGACCTATATCCAGCGGCTGGACACCTTGGGCCTTCGTGTTCAACGGCTGACCGACGCGGAGAAGAAGCTGCTTGAAGTCAAAGCCGAACGCGATGCCTTGATCAAGCAACCTGCGCCGGCCGATCCGGATGAGCTTAGGAGTCGAAACGAACGGCTCTGGCAGTTCGATCAACGGATTGAGGCGCGGCAGGGGCTGGTTGATATTGAGAACATGGCCACAGCGCGCAAGGCACTAGCGGAGGCCCGGGAGGAACTGGAGCGCTACAACGCCACGATGCTGATGTCGCAGGAGGGCAAGGAGCGGTACATCTACTTCCTGGAGAAAGAAAAGGAGGGTATTGCGACCCTGCCGGGAGAGTACGCGAGGTTGATTGCCGCCTACGACGAAAGCAGAGCCAAGGCGCGAGAGTTTACGACCGGCTGGAATCAGGCCTTGGCACAATATGCCGAGAACGTGGGAAACAAGGCCGCGCAGGGACAGAGGGCGTTTGAAACGGCCACGAATAGCATGACGGACATGCTGACCAAGTTTTTCATGACCGGCAAACTGGGTTGGCAGGATTTTGCCAATTCGGTGATCGAGCAGATCATCCATATCCAGATGCAGCAGGCAACCTTGAGCATGATTGGAGGCGGGCTCAGTCTGGACTGGCTGCCGAGCGGCCTGTTTGGCCCGTCGGTGATCGGCAGCGCCAAGGGCAATCTCTTCTATAGCGGCCAGGTGGTCCAGGCCTTCGCCAGCGGCGGCGCATTCAGCAACTCGGTAGTGTCGAGCCCGACGATGGCGCCCATGGCGCTGTTTGGCGAGGCGGGGCCGGAAGCCATCATGCCGCTGGCGCGAGATGGCGCCGGCCGGCTAGGGGTCAAAGCCCAGGGCGCGGGCGCCGAGGTCAATCTGGCCTTGAACGTCATCAACCAGTCCAGCCAACCGGTGAGCGCCTCGACTAGTCAGCCGCGGTTCGATGGCAGGCAGATGGTGGTGGATATCGTGCTGACGGATCTACGGCGTGGGGGGCCGGTGTCGCAGGGGATCAAGGCGATCGTCGGGAAGTAGGGGAAGACGGTTTAGCAATCTGGTGAGCCCGCCGAAATGGTGGGCTTTTTCATGGCTAGGAGGCTTGGGCTGCATGACGTATGGGCAACGCTTAAGCTGCAAAAGCTGTATTTTTCACTGGATCTGACATCAGTCAGTGGTCAGACGGTGTTTGGGAACCCTATAATCGGACCATGGCTACCTATGCACTTCGCCTAAAAGGCTTTACTCCTGAAACGCTCCCTTTGGAAAGGTTGAGCAAGTACCTGACAGCCCTGGCTGATCTAGTGGGGAAAGACGCGCCTATACACTTCGACAAAGTGTCGAAGGGAAGCGCAATGCTTAAGTTGGTCATATCCGATGACCAAGCTCACGCGCTTGAGTCTAGAGTACGGCTTGCTGCATTTGCCGAAGCTGGAAGTGAGCTTAAGAAGGCTTATGACCAGATCAATATGTTGGCGCGAGGCGACCAAACGACTGCTGAGTTTAAGCCGGTAAAAGGGGCTGTCATTCTCCAGTTTCCTGGGATCAACAAACCTGAGCCCCGTACTTACTCCGTAAAAGAGGATGGAGAAATCAACGGGAGGGTGATTCGACTGGGAGGCAAGGATAGTACCGTGCCAGTAGGTTTGCAAATGCCGGATGGAGTGGTGGTTTCTTGCACGGCCAGTCTTGATCAGGCAAAAGGTTTGAAAGTGTATTTGTTGGAGCCCATCGATATAGTTTTGAAGGGCAGCGGCAAGTGGGTCAGAGACGTTGATGGTGCTTGGGTGCTTGAAGAATTCAAAATAAGTGAATTTTTCCCATTGGTGGACCAAGGCTTTGATGAGCAATTGGCAAAAATCAGAAGTAAAGGTTCAGGATGGGGCGAGGTTGAAGATATAGATAAAGAGTTGCACTCCCTTCGCTATGGAGAATAAATGCCAACAGTCATTGATGCAAATGTGTTAGTTGCTCTCTTTTCTTCAAGTCGTGACGATTCGAAAACAAAAAGAGTCAATCATCTACTTGAGGAGATGCGCAGGCGGAGGGGGCGGCTTTATATTCCCACTCCTGCGCTATCTGAGTTCGCAGCAAAAGCAAGCGATGACGAAATGGATTTTATCCAAAATCAGGCAGCCTTCTATTCTGTGCCTTTCGATAAAAAGGCTGCGATAGAGTGCGGAGATTTGATTCGTGAGTGGGCCAAAGGCGAAGATAAAGAAGGTCGACATGAAGCAAAGTTCGACATACAAATCATCGCAATTCTTAAGGCGATTAATGCGGATACACTGATTACAAGTGACAAGCAATTAAAAAAAAGAGCGAGCGGACTAGGGTTTAAAGTGATGGATATTATGGATATACATATTCCTGAAGATGTGCAGGCAGATTTGTTTAGAGAATGAGTTGAAAAGAAAATTGCTGAAAGCCCACTGCTATAGTGGGCTTTTTTTTGCTTAAATGAGGAAGTGACATGTCGCTGCCAAAATTGCCTGCTCGCGTGCGTCTACTGTTGGCGGGGTATGGAGAAACCCTGGACTACGGTGTGCTGCGCTCGGACATGGAAGGGCCCATCGCCAAGCAACGACCGCGGTGGAGCTCTCCTGTGATCCAACTAGATGTGACGCTGTTGATCGAGGGGCTCCAGGCCAAACTGGATTTTGATGTCTGGTTCGACGATGCACTGGCCGGTGGATCGGGCTGGTTCCTCTATACGGATCCCATCAGTCGAGCACAAAGAAAAACGCGGTTCATCGGAGGGAAAGTCCGCCTAAACCCTGACTCAAAAGGACTATGGCGCGCGACGACACAGATTGAAGCTATAAATATTAGTCTGTGAACTGTGAATGTGCAGAAAATTTAAGCTGACATTAAGTACAGCCACGATGACGAACAAATCAAAGATATGTTTTGCTAAGAATATTCTAACAAGAACAACATAGGGCCTTGGCCATGAAGCTCCATCCTTTTTGGGTCATCAGCAGTGTGGCGGTGTTCATCGTTGGCTGTGAGAGCCTTTCTTTTAACCCTACTGTTCAGTGGCCATGGGCTAAGACTCAACCCTGTACGCCGACCAAACTTGTAAAGAACGCTTCTGGCGAAATCGGTGAAGCCTACCGCTGTAATTTGAATGACGCTATGCAAGCATTTCTTACTGCCAGCAAGTTTTGCCGTGATGTCCAAAACTACTATGAGAGCGGAGGAAAGCACAGCAGTGAGTATAAGTTTTGGGTTGGCACGGTTGGAACACTAGCCGGTGCAGTTGTTTCTCCGATCGCGCAAGGCACCGCCAAAAGTGCATGGTCGGGCCTCGCAGGTGCAACGAATGGCATTCAGACCTCGATGGAGCAGTCATTTTCCTCCGCCTTGAACGCCAATCGAATGATTGCGGTCAACAAGAGCTACGCCTCTGGTGCGAGTGAAATTGTGGATAGCTCAGGAACGGTGCTCCATAACGCAAGCGATAGCTCATATGAGCAATCCGTGTTTCGGTCAATCAAGATGGCCGCCGACTGCGCGATGAGCCCAGGGCTAGCGGACGCCAAAGTGCTGAATAACATCGCCTCCGGCACAACTGGCAAATAGTTCTTACCTAAATTTGTAGTTCTACAAACCCGCCATCGAGCGGGTTTTTTGCTTTTTGAAAGGGGGAGTCCATGGCGCGAGCCGTTTCACAAGCCGCGCGCGAGAACATCAATGCCACCAGCGCCGATGAGCCGCTGCTGATGCTCCTGGAAATCAGCCATCAGGATTTGGCTGAGCCGGCCCGAGTGGTCAACGACTCGATTCCGATCACCGTGGAAGGGCATGTCTTCGTGGCGTGCTCTTTTTCTTTCCAGTTGCCAGAAGAATCAGAGGGCCAGGTGCCGCAGGCGCAACTGGCGATCGACAACGTGGGCCGGGAGCTAACGCAGTGGATAGACGCATCGCAGGGCGGCGCCGGCTCGCAATGCAGGGTCATTCAGGTGCTGCGCAGTCAGCCCAAGATTCTGGAGTACGACATCACTTTGGACCTTTCCAACGTGGCGATGACGCCATTGCAGATCACGGCAACGCTTGGCTATGTGGATTTCCTGAACCAGCCGGCGGTGGCTTTGCACTACCGGCCGGAGACTGCACCGGGAGTGTTCTGATGCATTGGTCCGATCCTTACGTGGGCATGGAGTACGCGGCCGATGGCTTGAATTGCGCTGCCCTGGCTGAGCGGGTTGCCGGCGAAGTGCTGGGCCTGGCTGTCATCCTGCCAGATAAGCACCAGCGAACGCCGTTTGGCCGCAATGCACAAATTGCGGCCTGCAAGGAGAAGTTCGCGCAGCAGGTGACGGCGCCGGTGGATGGCCACCCGGTACTGCTGCTGGCGCGCGGCCGGCTGCAACACATCGGCGTGATGTGCTGGATTACCGGGGAGTGGTGGGTGTTGCACGCGGATGAAGGTTTTGGCGAGGTGGTGCTTCAGCGGCTGCGCTCGCTGTCAGGGTACGAGGTGGAAGGGTTTTACCAATGGAAATGACGATTCCGAACGCCGTCAGGCTGGCGTATTTGCCGCATCCGCTGTTGCTGGATGGCCGGCAACTGGTGCAAGCGGCGTATCGCCGTAATGAAACCCTGGGTGGCTATTGCCGGCGAGCTGGCATCGAGGTGGATGTCAAAGGGCACGCGGTATTCGTGAATGGCCAGGCACTGGCGCCGGAGTTCTGGCGCAAGTATCGGTTGAAGCAAAACGATATCGTGCTGATTCGGGCGGTGGTGCGTGGAGGCGGCGGCAAGGTTTTTCGCTCTGTCGCATTGCTAGCCTTGGCCTTCACCGCGCCATATCTGGCGGGCTTCGCCATGACGGGCACCTGGACCGCGATGAGCGGCGCCTTGGCCATAGGCATCATGATTGGCGGCTCCTTGCTGATCAACACGTTGTTGCCGCCGCCTAAGCCCCAGCTGGGAGCGTTTGGCCGCGGCGCTGAGCAGTCGCCGACATATTCCTTGACCGGCGCCCGCAATCGCCTGCGGCCGTTCGAGCCCATGCCCTTGGTCATGGGCAAGCATCGGATTGTGCCGGATCTGGCTGGCAAGCCCTATACGGTGTTTGAAGGGACGGAGCAGTTTCTGTATCAGTCCTTCCATTTCGGCCTGCAGCCCGAGTTGAGGCTTGAGGAGTTCAAGCTGGGCGAAACCCTGTTGAGCAGCTACCAGGATGTGACGGTATTCGAGGCTGGACCGGATGGCGTACTGCCGGCTGAATTTGGCAATGTCGATACCGAGCAGGGGCGTGAAATCAAGGCGGCGGATGGATGGGTAGAGAGGACGACAAGCCCTGACACGATCGCGATTGGAGTCGATGTCCAAGGCCTGGCCTATTTTGCCAAGGATGATGGAGGGATTGAAAGTAGATCCATCGAGTTTCAGGTCGAGTACCGTGTTTTTCCGGACGGGGCTTGGCGTAACTTCGGTAAGCGGACATTCACCTTGCACGGCCGAGGCGTCAATATCGCACGGCTGTCAATTTCCGAAGCGGTTCCCCGCGGTCAATACGCCGTCCGCGTCAGGAAACTAAGTGCGGATATGGATTCGAGCCGGGTCAAGAACCAGTTTGCGGTGGCTCAGATTCGCAGCCATCAATACGATGGCGCCGACTATGCCGGGCAGCGGCGGGTGGGGATCCGCATCAAGGCCAGCAACCAGCTCAATGGCACGATTGAAGAGTTGTCTGCAGTGGCCAGCTCTGAGATTCCAGTGTGGGAGAACGGACGTTGGGCGTCACGCACGACTTTGAACCCTGCCTGGTGGCTGTTGTGGTGGTTGCGAGGGCGGAGAGCGGCCAATAGGCGCCGGCTGTTTGGCGGTGGTTTGCCGGACAAACGCATCGACATCGAAAGCATCAAGAGCTTTGCAGCGTGGTGCGAGGCCAAGCGCTTAAGCTTTAGCAACGTGTTGGATAGAGCGCAGCCGATCAAGGAAGTGGCCGAGATGATTGCGCGCTGCGGCCGCGGACAGATGACCTGGCAAACGGGGCGCTACGGGGTGGTTTGGGATGCCGACGAACTTCCTGTGGTTGCGGTGTTCGGCCCAGCCAACATCAAAGCCAAAAGTTTCCGGATCAATTACCTGTCCGGCAAATTGGCTGACGAAATCATCGTCAATTTCGTGAACCAGTCCAAGGACTGGAAGCCCGATAGTGTCAGGGTGGTGGTTCAAGGCGTGGAGGATCCGGCGAATCCCGCCACGCTGGACTTCATCGGTTGCACCGACGCGGACATGGCGGGGCGCGAAGCTAGGCTGCTGGCCGCATCGCAGGCCTTGCACCGACGACGCATCAGCTGGGAAACCGATATAGAGGGCATGGTCGCCGGCAAGGGCGACGTGGTGTTGCTCTCGCACGATATGGCCAGTTGGTCATTTTCAGGCCGGCTGCTTGGCGGAAGCCGCCAGGAATTGCGATTGGACAAAAAGGTGCCCTTGGGCGCCACGGCTTATGTCGGCATCCGCTTTCCCGATGGCCGCTACTCGACATACCGGGTCAAGGGAGGCGGCGGTGAATCTGCGTTGCTGCGCCTGCGTGATCTGATCCCGGCCAATGACGAGGAGGGGCCGCTGCCGGTGCCGGACGAGTCGCCCGATGCGGTCGCACTGGATTGGCTGTGGTTCTATGATCCGGCGACCCAGCCTGGCCGCAAGGTCAAGATCATAGACGCCAAGCCACTCGACAACGGCGATATCCAGTTCACCGCCTGCGACTATTTGCCGGAGTACTACGCAGCGGAAAAGGGCGACTTCGTCTATGTGCCGCCGCGCCCCAATCGCCCGCCTCTGATCGGCTATCTGTCCCTGACCGAATCGAGCCGCATCAATGCCAGGCAGCAGCGAGTGCCTACGATGCAAGCCACCTGGCCGCCGGTGCGCGGGGCGACGCAGTACCGCTTCCGCTGGCGCCGAGAGGAAGGCGTCTGGAACGAGGCGCTGACGGGTGATACCCAGTATGTGGCGGATGTCGACCCGGGCTATCACGAGGCCTCCATTGCCCCCTTGTTTGCCGATGGCGGCATCTCCAGGCCCGCATTCGCCCATTTGGCGGTGAAAGCCATGGGCGAGCCGCCGGCGCCGCCGCAGTCCTTCTATGCGGTGGGCGACCTGATGCTGATCGAACTGGCCTGGCAGTATCCGCCGGTAGTGGATATCGCGGGCGTCGAGTTGTTCGGTCAAATTGGCGATGGGCCTAAGGTGCGTTTGACTTCCTTGCCGTTTCCTTCTGACCGCTGGACGCATATCGGCCTGTCTGTCGGTGTGACGGTGGATTATGAGCTGGTGTTGCTGGATGGCTGGGGCAACCGCTCTGCGCCGGTCAAGGCCAGAGCCAGCACCGAGAAGGACCCGGCCAAGTTGCTGGAGCTGCTGAAGGGCAGTATCGGCGGCGGCCAGTTGACGGAGGAGTTGCAAAAGCCGCTTGGCAAGTTGCCGCAGATTGCCAATGCCGCCAATTCGGCATTGCAGGCCATCGCCGAGCAAATGCTGACGCTGGATGATCGCGATGCCACGCATGGCCGTAACTATGCGATTGCGCGGCGCGAGATCAAAACGCTGAACACTGATCTGTCCAGCGAGGCGTCGGAGCGTCTGCGCTTGGCCGCCGCGCTCGATGACAGCCGCGCGGACTTTCTGGAGGAGAAGAAGGCAACGGCCACAGAGCGCGAGGCGCTGGCTGCGGACATCAAGTTGTTGCGCGCCAGTCATGACGATGGTGTGGCCGCGTTGAAGCGCGAGGAACAGACCAGGGCGAATGCCGATGAAGCGCTGGCCAGGGCGGATGAGTTGCTGGGCGCCCGACTTGGGGATAACGAAGCGGCTCTGCAACGCGAGGTTGAGGCCAGGGTGAATGGCGAGAGCGCCACGGCCAAAAGCCTGGAGGCATTAGGCGCCAAGGTGGGTGCGAACGAGTCGGCGATCCAAACGGAAAGGGAGGTCAGAGCCAACGAGGTCGGCGCGGTGGCGCGCTCGGTCGAATCGCTGCAAGTCACGGTCAACGGCAACACTGCGGCGATTCAGGAAACCAGCCAAGTCGTTGATGGCATGCTTGCGGAAAAAATCCTCAAGGTCACCGCCGGCGACAAGATCGCCGGCATGGGACTGCGGGCGGATAAAGATGGGTCAAGAGTCGATTTTCTGGCCGACAAGTTCGCGGTGTCGCTGCCGGATGGTAGCGCCAGCCGGCAAATTTTCACTGCCGGCAGCGTCAACGGTCAGCCGGTGGTGGGTATCGATGGCGATCTTATCTTGCGCGGCACCATGTCCGGGGACCGTTTGATTGCGAACTCGGTGGAGGCCGACAAAATCGACAGCCGCCGGCTAACGATCAAGGACCCCACCGGCAACGTCGTGGTGGATTTCAACGGCATGGGCGCGCACAAGATCAATGGCCAGCTTAACGCCGGGCAGATCGACACTCGCGGTCTCACGGTGCGGGATGCAGCCGGCAACATCATTCTGGATGCAGGGGGGATGCATGGCACCTACATCAAGGATCTGACGATAGGTACGTTAAAAATAGCTGAAGGCAGCTTAAGTTGGATGCATCGTTGGAACAGGGTGCAGTGGTCTTCATTTTATACGCCATACTCGGCAGCGCTTATCATCATGTTTAAATTTAGTTGGTTTGGAGGTAAGGAAAATCCAATCCAACTTTTGGTGGATGGTGCTGAGGTTATAACTGGAGTTCACGGCGACGTTTTTTCATTAATTTACCCTGTTTCCGCAGGAACACACTCAATAAGCACGTCGCCATCTGGTAGCATTATTTGGCTTGAGTATCTTAATGTCATTGGAGTGATGAGGTGATGAATTTCAATATTCCATATGCAGAAACGGATGAGCAAGGCAGAATCATTTCATGGGGTGACTTATCGCCTCACACATTTTTGCACCAAATCAACCCAAACTACGTTTTTGCTCCAGGGTTAATTTCACCAGATCTGCAATATATAGACAACGGGGTTATTAAGGAACGGCCGTCAATGGATATTCGCCGGGATGGCTGGCAGTTTTTTGGTCTGCCGCAGCCCTGTGAAGTTTGGATCAACAACCAGCACTATGAAGTTGAAGACGGAGCGCTTGAGATTAATCTGCCGCAGCCGGGTTTGTATCAGGTTCGGCTTAGCGCTTGGCCTTACCGTGATGTTGAACTGAAACTGGAGGTAACCGGGTGAAGACGATTACCCACGTGGATCCCTATGCCGAACGCCGCCGTGGGGCTTACCCAGAAGTCGGCGAGCAATTGGACGCGATCTGGAAAGCGCTGGCGGAGTTGCCGAGTTTGCCGCCGGACGCGCTGGAGATGTTGGAGCGCATCCGACAAATCAAAACCACCTACCCGAAGCCCCGCGACAGCGGGGCTTCTGCATTGGAGGCCGTCCATGACTGAGGCACCCGAGATCTGGACCCGGATTGCCGGCGACCTGGCGCGCATGCAGCAAGTGTGGCTGATGACGGTCGGCGGCATGCGCGACGTGCTGCTCAGCGACGAGGCGATGGCGACGCTGATCGACGAACTGGGCGAGGCCAGGGCGGTGATCACCTGGACCGGCATTCAGAACACGATGAAAGACGGCTTGGCCGCGATTGAAAAAGCCGCGGCGATATTGGGCGATTCCGCGTTGCTGGAAGCCAGCGCCAAAGCAGCGGCCGCCAGTGCCGAGCAAGCCACGCAGGTGTCCGCGGCGGCAGTGGCGAAGCTGGCCGAGGCCGAGGCCTTGATTGCACGCGCCAACGCCGCGATTGAGGAGGTGCGGCGCGAAGCCGCTGCCGCGCTTCTTATCGCCGGCCAGGCCCAGGGTGATGCCAGCGCCGCGCTTGAGCAGTTGAGTGCGCTGGTCGAGCAATGCACGGACCTGGACGCCGCCGGCAAAGCGCTGAGCGCCGCGCTGGCGGTGGAGCGCGGACGTATCGACGCCCTGGAGAGCGTGGTCGCCGACTTGCTGCGCCGCGAGCTGCGCGCCAGTTTTGTCGGGGAGCTGGAGGACGCGGTGTCGCCGGTGCCATGGGAGCCGCGCAAGGGTGGGCGCCTGCTGGGCTTGCGCGCCTGGATGGGGGCGGCGTCGAGCGCAATGGTGGCGGTGACCTTGCTGGACCGCGGCGAGCCGGTGGCGGCGCTGAATCTGCCGGCTGGCCAGCGCTATGCCGAGTTGCCGCTGGATGCCGCCATCGGCGCCGGTAGCAGCTTCAAGGTGGCCGTGTCCGCGCGTGACGGCAGCGATTTGATGTTGATCCTGGAGTATGTGTAATGCCTGAATTCAAACGCATCCGCAATGGTGCGGAACTATGCCTGCTGGAGCATCGCGGCATGCTCTACATTGACGGCGAAGCCTATCGCGTCAGCGATTTGGCGCTGGTGCCGGGGGCGCCGACGCCGCAACGCGCTTGCGCGATGGGCGCCCCGGTCTCGGTGTATGCGGCGAGCCTGGTCACCAAGCGGGTCTATCATCACGGTTTCATGCAAGCCGGCGTGGATTTTTACACCTCGGACTGGGACGCCATCAACGCCGGGCACTCTTCATTTGCCGCGCGCTACCTGGACGCCGGCAGCGATCTGCTGTTGGAAGGCTATTACGGAGCGGCGGCCAATGCGCAGCAGTTGTTTCGCTACGATCCGGTGACGCTGGCGATCAAGGGCAGCGTTGGCCAGACCTACGTCAATGGCGGCGGCGTGCTGTTCATGGGCGCGCTGAAAGAAGGGCGCTATCTGTTCCGCTACCTGAACAATAGCGAAACCATGTCCGGCATGTATTTCGACCTCGTCAACGCCGGCAGCCGTAATCTCGCCGGTCTGTTTCCGGGCACCAGCAACTCCAACCCGGTGACGACGGTCGGCGTGCTCGGCAGCAGCGACAACAATTTCTTCTATCACCAGATCAGCCGCAGCAACTACCAGGACACGATCTCCATCTACCGCGTTGACCTCGCGACCTCGGCGGCGGGTCTGCTGGTTACCCTGAAAATGCCGGGCGCCGGCGGCGGCGCGGCTGGCCAGGGTTGTGCGCTGACTTGGCCGTCATTGGCCTGGCGCAGCGGCGCCGACGAGCTGGCCAGCTACTGCCTGGTCAAGTCGGCGGACAGCACTTCCATCGCCAGCATCACGCTGACCGAGATCGAAACCGCAACGCCCAAAGCCGTAGCCGGCGCGCCGGCCATCGACTGGTCCGCCAGCGGCGGGGAGCCTGCCTGGTATCGCGGCGCGATGCGCGCCGGCATGGCGACTCGCTGCATGCGGGTCACGCACAACGATGGCAAGACCTACCTGCTGTGCGCGGTGTATGAGCGCAAGGCGGCGACAGTGGGCGAGCCCGGCGCCTATGTGGTGTATTCCTTCGAGATTCTGGCCAAGGACGCACTGCGTTACATCGGCAAACAAAGCCTAAGCGCCAAGCCACGCGGCATCCTGAGCGCCGACGACACCGGGCAGCGCTTCGCCGTCGTCTACGATCATGGCGTTGAATTGTGGGCGTTGCTGGCCGGCGGGCAATTGCTGCAGGGGCCGCTGCACGCTATAGACCGCGCTTCGCCTGGCGGCGACCTGGCGTTTGATGGCGCTGGCAGGCTTTGGTATCTGGAGTGCGCCGGGAATCCGCTGATGCCGGCCCAGGGGCAGCCGGTGCTGTCCTATATCCCACCCTTGGGCGACGCCCATCAGGTAGTGATCCGCTTCGCACAAGCAAGCTACGCCTTTAACGGCGCGCCGATCAAGACAACGCTCAGCATCGAGGTGTTCGACGCCAGCGGCCGCCGCGTGGCAGTGCCGGTGGCGTTGAAAGCGAGCGGGCCGGCCTTACAGTTCAAGGATGGCAGCCAGCAGGCCAGTGTAGAGAGCAGCGCGGATGAGGCGGTCACGGTGGCGTGCAAGATCGTGGCGCCTGGGCAACTGACCGTGATGGGGTCCGCATGATGGCGGCCATCGTCAGAGTCACGGTCCAGGTCTCGCCTCCAAGCATTGCCGCGGCGGTGAGGGTGAATGCTGCGGCGTCGGTGAGTGTTGGCGGGGCTGTTTGCGCGCCGCTGGTCCATGCCATCGGACCGGGACGGCCGGCGGTGAAGGGTTTTTGCCTTGGGTTCGCGCTCGACGACCGCGCAGGGCGGCAAGCTGGGGAGTCCAGCGGCAGCGCATTGGTGGAGGTTGTGCAGCAAGGTTGGGGCGGGCAGGGGCGAACACTGCATTTTTATTGGGGGTGAGCGGGGCCGGGAAACCGGCCTTTCGTTTTATTGAGGAGGGCATATGTCTGAACCTGTATCCAGCGCGGCGGGAGTGAAGTCGACGGCGGTCGTGCTCGGGTTCGCCGGCCTGCTGCCGCATTTGGAAAGCGGCGTGTTCTACGCCAGCTTCGCCGGCGCGGTGATCTTTGTGTTGGGCGAGCGTGATGTTGGCCTGGGAACCCGGCTGGCCTATCTATTGCCGGCGACGGGGCTAGGCATAGCCGCGGCCAGCGCCAGCAGCGAGTTCATGACCTGGATCCTGCAGCGCTTTGCCGGACTGTCGTTGGCGGTGCCGGCAACGGTGGGCGCCTACGTCGCCGGGGCCGTCGGGGTCAAATTGGTGCAGTTCGCCATTTTGTTGTCCGGTAATCCGCTGATGAATTGGAAGAAGTTTAAAGGGGAGGAGAAACGCGATGGCGGTGCTAGCTGAAGCCCTGACGCTGATCAATGGCGTGATGTGTGGCGCGATTTGCGCGCGCTTGCTGAGTTACCGCCGCCAGGGCGCGAAATACAAACGCTGGGCCTCGCTGTTGGCCTACTTGATGATCGTGGCGACCGGCGGCATCGCAATTCGCATTGCTCTGGGCGAATACCGCACCGTCGATTTTTCTGAGTGTCTGCTCAACGTCGTGTTGTGCATTGCGGTATTTACCGCGCGCGGCAATGTGTGCGACATCCTACGCGCACCGCCTAGAGCCGGCGAACCGCATCATCCACAGTGAACGGTTTCACGCCGTCAACCCCATCACCCTCGCGCTACAACGCGGGGGTTGGTTTTTTATGGAGGTGAATATGAAAGTTCTCGTTTCCGCTGGACACAGCAATGCCGATCCCGGCGCGGTGGCGAACGGCCAAACCGAAGCCACGATTGTGACCGACTTCCGCAATATGGTTGCGCACTACCTGAAGGCCGCCGGGCACCAGGTCGTGACCGACGGCGTCGGCCAGGACAATCAAGCGCTGTCGACAGCGGTGAAGCTCGCTGGCAGCGGGGTGGATCTCGCCGTGGAGTTTCACTGCAATGCGGCAACGACTGCCGCTGCCAGGGGCGTGGAATCCATATCCTTGCCGGCTTTGCGTGAGCAAAGCCAACGCATCAGCGCCGCGGTGGCCGGCGTGCTCGGCAGTCCGCTGCGTGGCAACCGGGGCTGGATAGACCAAAGCCTGAGCGCCAGGGGCAAACTGGCTTTTGTCAACGCCGGCGGCATCATTGTGGAGCTGTTTTTCATCACCAACCCGCAAGAGCTGGCCGCGTATCAGTCGCAAAAGTGGCTGGTGGCAAAGGCGGTGGCGGCGGCGATGCAGGAGGGGAGGTGATGCGGACGCAGGCCTTGAAATGGCTTGGGCTACTGATCGCTTTGGCTGCCGCCTGGTGGTTGGGATGGGAGAGCCGAGGCGACAAACTGGAGTGGCAGCAGACCCAGAACGAACTAAGCGCGGCCAGGCGCGCGCTGGACGACTTCATCACCGAGAGCCAGCGGCTGCAGGGCTTGGGCGCGCTGGTGGAAGAACGGATTGTGAAGCTGAAGGGCAATACCGAAACCCGAATCGTGGAGTATCGAACTCATGAAAAACTTGTGCCTCTTCCCGCTGATTGCCGGATTGATCCTGAGCGGCTGCGCCAGCTCCAGGCCGGTGTCAACGATGCCAACGCGGCCATCGCTGCCGCCGAATCTGCAATCCAAGCCCAAAGTAATGCAGGGGCCAGTCAGCAGTAGTTGGGATGATCTGTCAGTAATTTACTTGAAGACGGTGAAGCAGTTAGCGCAATGTGAAATTGAACGGATTGCGGAAAGAAAGGCGAGGCGGTAGATGTGGAGCGCGCCCCTCGAAGAGGTGGCGCGCAAGTGCTAAAAGGTTAGCTACCCCAATCCTGCTCACTATGTATGGCAGCGCCAGTTTCGGGGTCTTTAAGGAATAGGGTGCCAAGCGTGGTTTTATTTGTGTCTATACGATGCCCACCTGAAGTTTTCCCAACGTCAGGCTTGGACAGAATTTGTTTGATCGCTTCCTCTGAATATCCATCTTCAACAAGATTGTCAATTTTTAAACATTTCTGTTCCTTGAGTTTTTCATAAATTTCATTATGCATTGTATTTTCCTTGAATAGTGTTTTAATAACGGTAAATAGAATATAAGTTGGGCTTCATTGTTCCCCACTGATTTGTAAAAAATATTAACATATGTCATTGGTATTGTATTGCAAAAACTGTTTTAAAGGCCAGTTGTGAGTATGACATTTGTTACCTACGGTTTCACGCTCATTAAAGTACAGCTTGGGTGAGGCCTGATGGAACGTGTAATCCGACTTGGGGACCCTACCGATCACGGCGGTTTTGTTACTAGCGCCGCTTCTACAACGAATTTATTTGGAAAAATGTCGCGCTACTTGGTGATTCAGTCAGTTGTCCGCAGAACGGCCATGTGAACTGCACCATCGTCGAAGGGGATCCACACTGGCTGGTGGGCGGCAAGCCCGTTGTCCTGAAAGGACAAATGGTCAGTTGCGGTGCAACCTTGATTTCAACGATGCCGAAGTGGGACGCTCGCATGAAGGGGGCGATGCTACATTGCAGGTGGCCGCGGCCAGTTGGTATTTGTGACGATTGCTGTGGCAAAGCATCCTAAAGGACTTGGCACTGATAACCTAGGGAGACTTGCTGATTAACAATCTGCAAGCTCCTCTTGAGCAGTGTACTTAAGTCAGCTCATCGGCTTAAGTGGACCTTGAGCCTCTGAACAGACTGGGGCGAGAATGTTTCTGTCATCTGCCGTTAAGCCGCTGATGGCTGTCAACTGCACCGGTACGGTTCAATTGTTGGGATCAAGTCCGGAGTAAACCAAGCGAGTTGTGCTTGGCTGGGTTCGACGTCCTTGCCCGACACCTAGCGCTTCCCCAAGTCCAACTTGATTATGTTGATCCGGTCGAATAGGGATGGCTGGCCATCCGCGCACCACTGGTAGAGACTTTGGTTTGGAGGGAACCTGTCAAGCCGATGCTTTGCTACGAGCACGAGGCGCTCAGCAAGTTGCTGCATATCGATACCAAGAAGTTCGAGCGCTTAGTGTGCCCCAGCACCGGGTGGTGCGATTCTGTCAAAAGCGCGGGTTTGAGGGCGCACGTGGTCACTGACTATCATTCGTGCGCCGGCTACATCCAAATGCACTTTTACGAGCGCAAGACCCAGGCCGTGGGGCTCCTCAAAGCCAGTGTCGCGCATTATGCGGTGCTGGTAACTGATCACCGACAACGGCAGCGCGTACCGCTCCAAGCTCCTCACCAAGCGCTGTGCCAAGCACTGGCTCATCAAGCCATACCTCCTGCAGACCAATGGCAAGGCCGAACGGTTCATCCAGATTTGGTTGCGCTAGTGGGCCTATGGTCGGGACTGAGTCAACAGAGCTGCGTATACCGCGTGGCTTTGCGCCTTCCTGGCATATGCTTTCCTGGTGTGCATTACAACGCCCGTCGGCCACCCTCAGCGCTCAGTTGCTGCCCACCAGTCTCCCGCCTACTCGGGAGCAACGTGTTGAAACTTAACAACTAGCCGGCGACGCTTCCAAGTAGGAACTCGCCTTCGTCTGGTTGAGGTTTCTCCCGCTTAGGCTTGCTAGTGGCCGCAGGGAGCCCAGCAAACTCACCATCAGACGGGATTTGAACGGTAGGGGGCCCGCTGGATGAGATCTGGACGGACGAGGTCTGGGAGTGTGAGGTCTCAACGGTCGGAAAAGGCGGTAAAGTCTGGACGCGCTTGATCTGGAGCTGCGGCAAGTCTTGGGGCAACTCGGCTTCGAACCCCAACGTGAGATCCGAGGCCAGCCTCGACTTAACAAGCTGCGGGATGATTTGCCGCCGGCGTGGCGCCCGTGGCATGCCGGCCCACCGAAGTACGTCGGGTTCTCCGGGAAAACGTCCGTAGAAGCTGGTGATCGCGCCTGCCCATCCTTTGCTTGCGCCGAGCGCCTGGACCTTGTGGAAGTCCAGAGGATCAGTCTCGAGAAGCGCGCCGCCCAGCAGCGATGCCGCTTCTTGAAGCAGGTTGACGCCCTCGGTGAAGATTGGCCAGCCGTGAGCCATACTCTCGCGCAGAAGCTTGAGCGGATTAAATTCCTCCGTGTGCGTGCTCCGGCCATCGCGCAATAGCCGGGCGCAGTGCACGATAGCGGTATCTGGTAGCCAGCGGAAGTTGCGCGACAGGTTCTCAAACCACTCCAGTGGAACCTTATACGCCGCATTAACACGCAACAGGAAGTAGGCAGCAGCCACTGCGCCGATGGGATCGTTGAATTTGGCGCGGAGTAGTTCCTGCGCGACATGTACAGGATCGGCGACTGCATTCATTGAGCGAATTGCGTCACGTGACAGGAACTCGAGCAGCGTCTCCGCCCTGGAGCGGAAGCCGGTCACGACAACTTTAAGTTCGTCTGCTCGCGGGTCGCTCGAGTCCTTGGGTGTGATCAGCACGCGCGCACGCCCGTTCCCTGGCAGGGCGACAAAGCGCCAAGTTACCTTGGAGCCTCCGATCTGCATCAGCCAGTTCGAAGCGTCCAACTGCAGGTCCATCTGCCAGGCCGAACGGCTGCGGTGTACCTCTAGAGGTTCCACGGAAACCCGGTGCCACTCGCCGTTCTGGTACTTCCAGAGACGTAGCCATACCTTCGAGAACTCGTCCATGCCAAGGTCCAGGTCCGCTTGTGTGCTGGCGAGGCGACTGCCCGGGTTGAGCTTGGGAATGGCCCAGGCAGACCATTCATTGGCCGAAGCATACTCCAGCTGAAAGTGCACGCAATAGGTGTCCGTCGGAGAGGGAATACTCATGTCAACGCGTTGCGTCACATGGCGCCCAGATGGCCAGGTCAGACGCACGAAGGCAAATTGAATTTCCTGGGGTATGCTCAACTGGGTCGGTTCGCGGGTACTCGTTGAGCCGATGGCCAGCACGGCACCGTCCGTATCCAGAACCTTCACCGGGAGAGCCACACCCTGATCCTGAGGTTGATTGAGCTGATGGGCGAGGCTTGGGTAATCTAGTGATATGGCGATGTGCTTCATGGCTGTGAACTCATCGTGAACAGGTACGTCGGGGGGGCTAACTCCTCGTCAGCATGGACGAGCTGGGGCAGGGTGCCGGCGGGGTCCAATGCGCCGACCTCGTAGATGCCGCGCGGTAGCTCCACTTTGAAGACCTGATCCAGTAGAGTCTGCGCTACCCGGTTGTTGCCATTGGATGATTCCAAGTACATCTCGTACAGTACCCGGCGCTGGCTCGGCGCGAGGTCCAGGCGAACTTTCACCTTGGGTACAAACGCCCGCCGCATGAGCGGCACTACCGGGCCAGTCACGAGCTGTTCCGAGACCTGCTTGTTTTTGCCAGCATCGGCCTGGTCCGGCTCGTTCTGCGCGAGCAAGGTACGCACTGCTGCCGACAGGTTGTCGCCATCGACCGTCCAGGTCTGGTGACCTGGGTCTTTGGTGCCGCAGTAGCCTGACAACGCGCAGATGAGCGCGGAGGTGAATCTGGAAACTGTAGGCCCCAGAGGTGCGAAAGCAAGCTGGCCTTCGCCGGTAGCATGAATCACGGTGACATGCTTGCGCGACACATCCGTCCCAAGGTCCGCTGGCAGCAGCGGCGGCGGCTGGGCCCCCAGGGTCATGGCTAGGGCGTGCGGGATGTTCCGGCAGGCGTCGATGAAGAAAAAGACTGACCCGCAAATCTCTCGCTCGACGGCGCGGATCGTCAACGACACGTTGAAGGCTTTTGTCCACGGTTGCGAGCAATGGCCGAACTCCTGTGCGAGCAGGTAATGGTCGGAAACCATCACGCCATGGCCACAAAAGTAGAAGATACCTATGTTCTCGTGATGACTCTTGAGGCGATCTAGCCAGTCCTCGAAGGCTTGCTGGATGGCGTCTTGTGTCGCATCGGCGAGCGCGACCGGGCCACCGGGCGTGGTGATGACCACGGGCTGCTCGGCCGACGCGAGTCCCTCGACAGAGGCCAGTGGCGCGTCAGGGTTCACGAAACCCCCTGTGCCGGTGCCCGGCGACAGAAACCAATCAATTAGCGCCTTGACCGAGACTGGGGGAGACTCCAGCTGCTCGAGGCCCATTGGGTCACTAGCGAGCTTACCCGTTCCGTTCAGCAGATGGGGGTACTTCCCGACCCCGATTGCCAGTACGTGCGTACCGGCCTGGCCGGCCACCGCGTTGTTCAGTAGGGCCGTCATTGGGCGCAGGCTCCGGTAGAGGCATCGGCCTCCTTCAGGCGCGCAGCCATTCGCTTGTAGAAGCTGGGGCGCTCGAAGTAGCCGCCATGGGCGCCCAACGTGCTGAAGCCCGTGTCGTAGCTGAAGTCGGACACTGCTTCGACGACGGGCTTGAGCTGGTAGCTGAGGACGTCATTCATATCGAATACGTTTAGCCAGCGTTTGATCCCTTTGGGGCGAGCGATGTGATCCTTCTTCGGATCGACTGGGATCGTGGGGTCGCTGGCCTTGTAGAGCTTCATTTCCTCGAACAAACCGACCTGAGAGCCAACTGTGATCAGGCAGTCGATACTCAGGGCCGTGTCAAAGTAGGTCAGGATGTCGTAAACGATCTCGCCGCCAAAACTGTGTGCCACGACGATGAGCTTGTCGTCCTCGGTGAGCTTGGACTGGGCTTCTTTTAGCGCCTTCAAAACTGTTGTGACGATCGGACCGGGCGCATCGACCGTGCCTCGGCTATTCAGATAGACGAATGCGTCGCCTGTGAAGCGGGTGACGACGGTATTGAGCTTCTTGCGAAGGAGCAAGCCAGCAACCCCTGTCGTGACGTCCGGCACCGCGTTGACCAGGCGAGATGCCCCTTCCTTGATCGAGTCGAGGATTTTGCTCAGGGGACCGAAACTCTGGACCTCGGTGGCCTTGGACTGGCTCAAGAGCAGATCGGCAAAGTTCTTCGGGCCCGCGCTTGCAACCCAGCCCGGATGAGGGTTGGCTGTCGCGTAATTGCTGGCGAGCTCGTATGACCTCGCCAAGTAACGCGCCTCGTCTTCTGACTTGGCTCCTGCCATCGTCGAGGCATAGAGCAGGTCCACTGCGGCCAACAAATCTGTCTTGGCCAGCTCGACGAGATTCCTACTCTGATGCGAACTGGCGAGCAGGCCAGCCACCCGGGCACGTGCCTTGGATTCCTCATCTGAACCGAAGGATGCGAGCTTGGCCACCCCGTTCGGGAGCACCGCCATGTCCCAGGCGAACTTGGCTCCGAACTCGCCCCAGTATGGGCTGATGACCGTAAGCTTGTCGGCACTCAGACCGAGTGCCGGCGCCACGTACTCTCGCAGGAATCCATTCCGCGCCTTCTCATTTTCCCGGTAAGCGTCGCCGTCTCGATTGTTGACGCCGTGGACGAACACAATAGGCATGTCGATCTTCCTAGTCTTGATGTCGCAACCTGAAGCGCATCCTGATCGCAAAGTTGATATTTTATAACGACAATGGCATTATTTGGCTCGTCCTGCAAGTGGTGTAGTGCTTCACATACGAGGATAGGTCCCTGCTGTCAGTCATAAAGTTCGATTCTTGCCAAGTAGCCCAGTACATGTCAGACGTACCCGAAATGGTTCTCTCACAGCCAG
Organism: Chromobacterium haemolyticum; assembly: GCF_009936155.1. Lineage (NCBI taxonomy): Bacteria > Pseudomonadati > Pseudomonadota > Betaproteobacteria > Neisseriales > Chromobacteriaceae > Chromobacterium > Chromobacterium haemolyticum. Next base: position 2,423,962 of record NZ_AP019312.1, read on the forward strand.
AACCTAGGTGACATTGGCACGCCAGGATCGTCACTGCATGCTAGAAAGGTTGCACTCCCTTAAGAATCCTCAACGACACACCTTGCCGTGATCTCACGAACTATCGAGTCTTCGTCGGTCACGGGACGCATTTGAAACGCTGTCGCGTCTTCCTGGTTGAACTGGTAGGTCGCCCCCATGTAATAGTGCTTGTACGACCCGGACATGTTTGTGACCCAATCCCCCGCATTTCCTACGGTATCCCAAAGCCCGAACGGGCTTCGTTCAGTCTTGTAAGCATCGACGGGCTTCAGCGCGGGAGGCGGCCCCCCTTTTTCGGGAGGACCAGGGACATTCGCCTTCGACGCGTCGAAGCGATTGCCCCATGGGTAGGTGCGTCCGTCTACTCCTCGCACGGCTAGCTCCCATTCAAGATCGGTTGGCAGTCTCATGTGCCGCGCCTCGCAGTAAAGGCTTGCCTCCAGGTGAGTCATGGGCGCGGGGCACTCCTTGCAGGGCAGCGTACCGGCACCCACGACGATGTCAGCCGGCGCTTCCACATAGGGGGAGTTCGTCGCGGCAATCACCTCGAAGATGTTACCGAGCGACATACTGAGGTTCCGCACCTGCCCGAGACCCGTCGCGTCGAGGGCAGTGCTGCGCTCGTGTGAGGATAGGATGAAAGAGTTTTCGATTTTAAGCGTGCCAGTGGCCAGCATCCTGCGTGCGACGGTCTCATAGGCACTGACGGTCGGGGGGGTGAGGTCGATCCAGAAGGCATGGTTGCTGCGTTGTGCCTCACGCTTGCTGCCATGGAACCACGAGACCGCTGGGATAAACGCCATGCCGGGATGCATCTGGACATCCGCGGCCGGGGGCAAGCTGAGCGAGACCAGTTTCCCGCGGGCGTCGAATGAGCGAAGCAGGTTCAGGTGGAAGCTGAGGGCACGCTCGACTCCATCGGCGTAGTTGGCATGGACTCGCAAGATAACGTTGTCCGCGGGTACCCAAACTCGAACACTGTTGCCGCCATTGGCCGACTGTTCCGCGATCTTGGAGCTCGAATTACTGTTTGGCTCCTCGGCGCTGGCTACCACCACTACGTTGTGCGCGATGTCTGGCAAGCCCGCCAGATCAATCTCTACGATGACATGGCTCCAGTAATACCAGCCGGAAGCAACAAGCAAGAAGGCGACCACTGCGCCCGCAGCGACGAGGCGATTCCGCAGTCGGGAGACAGCGCGTTCGCGGTGGACGACTTGGTTCAAGGAACTTCGCGACAAGCGCACCGCTGGGCCTGCCATCCGGTAGCTGACTGTTTGCCCGCGAATTACGCCATCTTTGTCCAGTCTCTCTGCGATGTTGGCCACCGCTCGTGCGAGGTCTACTTTCTCGGCCCGGGAAAGCTCCTCCGCAAAGGCAAGGCTCAAGCGTGAAGCACCGTCGGTAGGGAGCGCAATGGCGCTCTCAGTCTCCGCGCTGGCAAAGACGACGAACAGAGGGACATGCTGCTCTACAGTGCCAACGTTAAAGGCCGCGGCATGGCAGCAGTCGAGAATCAAAATAGTCCGCTCGGAGGCGGTCGATGTAATCCATCTCTTCAGGGCATCCGCCCCCCGACTGGCAACCGACCGTCCTTCAGCCATCCAGGCAGTCTCGACCTCGGTTCCCACCAACCATGCGTGCCCATACACGTAGACGAGATGCAGGCCAGAGTCGGGCGCCGCGATATCGCCGATGCCGTCCCAGACAGCCTCCTCCGGCGGCCCACCGAAGAAGCCCTCAAATGCACCACGCACGACCGACAGGACTTTCGCGGCTTCGGGCAGTCTGTCGACGCTTTCGCTTGGCGGCGTGTCGCCATCAAGCGAAACGAAGGTCAGTCGGGTCAGGTCAGGCACGACGACCTACCAGCCGAAGAAGTCGCGCATCGTCGCACCGCCGGCACCCTGGTGGGCCATTATTGCCGGTCCAGAAACAATCAGCTTCTGCACGATGACGGGCGTTGCCGCTCCCAGGTGGAAGCAAAGTAAGGCAGATGCCGTCCCCTGGATGTAGAGAACAGGCATCAGCCCCCCAAGAGCCACCATGCTGACGGTCGTAACCCAATAGACGGGATACACAGAGAAGCGCTTCACGCCTCCGGGCTTACGTGCCAGGCTGTACCAATGCAGGAGTTCCGCTGCGAGTCCCCCACAGAGCGCTATCAGTACCTGAGTAAGCAACGTGTCCAGTACCATGGCGAGCCCCTCCCTATGACAATGACTTTATGCGATAAAGATGGACGGTTCAAGCCAATACTGCATGTCCGGCGGAACAAACGGCGAGTGCGGGAGCAACCGCGGCAGATTCCAAAAATTGGGCGAGGTCGATGCTGGATTGAATGCGCGCAGGCGGCAAACTGATAAATTTTTAACGTTGTGCAGGCTGAATTCCTATAACGGCTTTTGGTCGAGCTGGAGGCAGCGTCTTGGTCAAAAATGGCGAAGTCTGCGGCTATCAAAATCGAACAGCAGGTAATTCAAATCGGAGTGCCTTGAAACTCTTTAAATTCTACCGTGAAATTTATGAGATTTATTTAATGAGCAGTCTTGGTCCGTATCTGGCTCGGGTCGCCGATAGTTATCTTTTGGTACGCGGGCGTTGATCTGCCTTGTCGTAGAGCTTACCGGCCTGGCCTGCCAGCTCAGAGAAGAGCAGGGCGGCGCTGGCACCACCCTGCAGTGTACGATTATGCAGATGGTTGGCTATGAAGGATGAGCCGGCGCCACTCTTTCTCCTTTTGGCGCCGCATTCCGTTGTACCCGTCAGTCATTGCTTGGCTGGTATGGCCCAGCAAGGTGTTGGTGTTGATGCCATAGGGCCGGTAGATGCGTTCGCTAAGTGAGCGGATTTCGTGAAACGTTGCCGGCTCCAGTCCCTCCCATTCCGCGGCGGGGATCACTTCGTCGCGCAGGCTGGCGAAGTTGACGGTCAGCGCTGACACCTCGTAATGCATGCCATTTGATTTCCTGATCAGGTATTGCCCTCCTGCACGATAGTGCTGGGTCTCTTCAATGATTTCACCCAACTGGCGGTTCAACGGCGGGCAATATAGCTGCAGCGGGATGGCGACCTTGGTGCCGTTCTTTTGCTGTTCGATATGCAAGTGCTCATCCCATATCGCCGCTAAAGAGAGACGGGCGATGTCGGCACGTCGCTGGGCGGTCGCCAGCGCCAGGCGCAGCGCGTGCTGAAACCACTGCTTTCCTTTTTCGCCGGCCCTTTGATGTATCGACTCCCATTGTGCTAGTGAGAGACGAGCTCGTTTGACTTCGGTGGGGAGGGCGCGCAGGTAGAGCGCGGGGTTACGATCCATCAACTCCGCATAGATCGCCTCATTGAACAGATCCTTGGCTTCGATCAGCACCCGCCTGGCCGTGAATTGACGGCCAGACTCCCAAATCGGCTTTATGGTGTTGACGATGTGGGCCGGCCGGATCTCATGCAACGTAATGTCGCCAAGCGATGCGCACAGCCAGCGCAGATTGTTGGCGCGGCCGCAGAGGGTCTTGGGCTTGAGCTTACGCCTGGCTAGGATGCTGATGAACTCATCGCGCCAGCCAAATAAGGTTTGCGCACGAAGGGTTGAATGGGTCATGCCTGCCTCGATCGGTAGATCGGCCATATGGCCGCTGCCTGTCCGGCAGTGAACGATGCGAGCGTACTGATGAGTGTAAGCCAAATCTTCTAAGCGGCCCATCCGGCAGTGAGCTTAAGTCTACTCTGCTATATCACATTGGTCTCATTTTCATGCGCAACGGTTCAGCCTCAGCGCATAGCAGCCATGGGCGGGGAAGCGCAGCATCGCGAAAGCGATCTCTGGTCGAGCTTCCCAGCGCGCCATTGTCTCTTCCACCTCTTGCGTTGGCAGCAAGACAGCTTCCAACATGGTCTGTTCATCGTCGTAAGCACGCAGCGCCATGCTGGCGCCCAGGTAGGCGTTCTCGCCAACGCGGCGCAGCAGCGATGACAGCTCGGGAAGCGTCTCCGGCTGAGATTCTGCTGCCAGGAAAACCGGGCCATATTCACGGTAAGGGCCGGCTTGGCGAAATGGGCTGTAACTCGCCAGGATCAGTTCTTCTCCCTGGCTGGCGCGTCGCAGCGCGTCACGGAATGGTTCGCCGCCGCTGGCCGTCATCCGCCGCACAGGCTGGCCGAGCGCATCGATCCCTTCGCGCCGCGCCCGTTCCACGAAAACCGGGTCCAAGGTTTCCAGTTGCCATGCCATGTCGCTCTCCTTCGATTCATTTGAATGTGCGAAGTCTATGGCGACGGCTCCAAGGAGGCGACCCGATTCCTGCTGTACTTGCCTTCCATGTTATCTGTGTGCAATGGCAAGCCACCGTCCAAACTCAGCGGGCTAGGGGTGTGGAGGGGGGCTATTTCCGGGCCATTGACGCTATCACCAGATAGTGGCGCCGCATCACTCTGTACGCGGACTGCATCAGCCGGACTTTGCCTTCCGGCGATTCCAAGTCCAGCGTGACCGGCTTAATGGCCCGTCCGCGCGGCTTAAGCGGGATGCCATAGTCGGCAGCGGTTTTCATTCCTTTTTGCTCTCCGGGCCACGCCATGTAAGCCTCTGTTGGACATGTTCAAGCAGCCGTTTATGAGTAAGGCAGGAGGCCGGATCCAGGGTTTGCAATCTTCGGATCGCCTCTTGCTCGATTGCTTCGTCGATAGACGGCCGGGAGGTGTTAATGGGGACACGCTCCACCGCGGAAGGGGAGGTTTTTATCGGATTAATCCTTGGGCATCCGCCTTCCGGCTTTAGAGCCGTCGGGTCCATCCGGCTCCCAATCCTGGGCAGACGACAAGCATCTCCAACGCCGTGCCGTCTTTTGAGTCAATCCGGGCAAAAGAACTGGTGCGATCCTCCAGGACATAGCACCGAGTCCCGGTTTTTACGGCGAATGCCGGGTCTTTCATCTCTTGGGTTTTAAAAACCGTTGTTTCCGGTGAGACAAACTGAACTTCCGTTAACTTGATCGGGTTGCGCCAGAACGCAGGAGTTCCAATCTCCCGCATCCCTACAAACATGACTGCGGCACCGAGAACGACCCCGACCACAAAAGTAATAATTTTCATTGATCTTTCTTCTGGTAGTAATTTTTCTTCACAAAGCGATTCGACTTGCTTAGTACCGCCAAGAGCTCAGCCGGCGTGACGGGGAATGAGAGCCAGCGAGGATCGTGGGCCAGAATACCCACAAGCTCCAATGCGTCTGCGACGTTCGACGAGCATGAGTTATCGAAGATGCTATACGTGCTGTGTCCTTCACCCTCTTTTCGGATGTGCGCCCTGTCAGACTGCACTCTCCGCTTCAACTCGTCCTCCACTACCTTCTTTTCACGCGGTGACACCCACAGCACAATGCCGGCGTTGTCTCGGAATCCCTGGCCGCCCATTCGTGCAGGCCCGAGCGCGCGGTTGTATGTGCCGCCATTCAGGTAAACCCCTTTGGGCATCGTGACATACTCTTCGTGGCCGCGACTATACACCGTCCCGTCGATCACTACCGCGGCATGCCCCCATTGAGATCCTGCGCTAATGGCCCGCGAGTCACTGATGATGACCTCAATGAAGACGCGGGGAACCGTGATTGTTTTGACCTTGGTATCTGAGGTCGGCGTCAGCTGTTTTGTCGCGACTTTGACAAGAGTCTTGCCGGTGCTTGGAGATTGAATTTGCTCAGACACGGTTAACCCTCCAAATAGATATCGATCTGGTGCTGTTCTGCGACAGAAGCCAGCAAATGCGTGTGTCCATTCGAATCTGTTACGCCATGCTCAGGCTCGCCGCCATCCACAGACAGTGCATACTCGGTATTGGCCAGCGGTGTTCCTTCGGAGTCTTTGATAACGTACTTGTCATTGAACATCAATGCGGCAGCTGCATTAGCAGCTGCAAGCATAGAACCGCCAAGTTCTGCCCCGACGCTAGCAGCAGCGCCCGGCGTGTTATCAACCGTGGCTTGTCCCTGCGAAGCGATCAGCACCGCTCCGCAAGCAGTATGCATGCCTTCGACAGCGACGTTTTTACCCATGAAGGTGTAGTTGACTGCCCCCGCCACGATAGGAAAGCTCCCTTTGCACATCGGACAGAAAACCTGATGGCCGATCCCTGAGGCGTTTTTGCCAAAGACGGTGAGGGTAGGGAACGCTTCCAGAACCGTTCCCCCGTGCGAGGTGGAGTCGCCCTCTCGGATAATGGGCTTACCCATACTGCGCGTCTTCACTTGGTACTGGTACATACGCAGGGTCGAGCAGTCCTTCGATCGATGGTTCGTCCGCATATTGAATGATGGTGACATCATTGTGGATGGGGCCGATGATGCGATCTCCATTGTCCAACTCGCTGCCTACGATAGCCATCGGCCGATCATCCATCACGCCGGCTGCGCCCGCGCCGCTGATGATCCTGGCTTCTGTCCCATCGGCATAGCACACGCTGTCGCCGACCAAGGCCACGCGCTCCTCAAACAGATACATGGGGGACGTAGCTATCACCTTGCCGCCACGCTCAGAATAAAACGCGCTGGTGGCGATGGGATAAACGGCCTTAACCGGTCTTGCTGAGATTCGCGCCATGAGATCGACCGCTATGCGTTGTCCTTGATCTGGAGTGTGTTGCATACGCTTGTCCTCAGGTTGTGTTGAATGCTTTGCCAAGGTGGCGGCAATATCGACTAACGCGTCCAGCGAGAAGCGGCCTGTATTCCCACGCCACAAGTCGCTGATGCGGGGCTGCGTCAGCCCGCACAATTGTGCAGCTTCGCTCTGCGTCCAGTCATTTGATGCAAGCAGTAGCCTGATCTTTTCTAGGACCATTGCGCGGATACCGTGGCTTGAGTCTCCATTGAGCCAATTGGCATAATTTATGGTTTGGAATAGTGCCATTAGGATACAATGCCATAAAGCGCATATTATGAGAAATCCACCGTGTTCCAGCCATAAAGGCAGGCATGCTCTAAGCTGATTTCATGTGCGTAAACTTCACTCCGCCAACTCACCGTCAGTTGCTGGATGGCTTCGGCCTGGACGCCACCGGCTTGGAGTGGCGCGCCGAAACCTGGCAGGACTACCCAGCGCCCATCATCACCGCCGGCGGCCTGCTACTGGCCAGCTACGGTTTCATCCCTAAGCCTCACTTGCCACCTGGCGTGCGACTGACGACGATGAATGCGCGCGCTGAGACGATAGGGGAGAAGCCGACATACAAAAGAGCGTGGAGCCGGTGTCAGCTGTGCTTGGTGCCGATGCAGGCCTTTTTCGAACCCTGCTATGAAACCGGCAAAGCCGTGCGCACTCGGATTGGCCTGGCCAGCGGCGAACCGTTTGCGGTGGCGGGGATGTGGCGAGAGTGGCAGGAGCCTGACGGAGGCGTTTCACATGCGTTCACACAGATCACCATCAACGCCGAGGAGCATCCGCCGATGAAGCACATGCACAAGCCTAGGGACGAGAAACGCTCGCTGGTGATTCTGCCTCGCGAGATTTACGGCGATTGGCTGGTGTGCCGCGAACCGGAGCTGGCGCGGGCGATGTTGGTGCTGTTCCCTGCAGATTTTGTGGTGGCGAGAGCTGTGCTGCTCAAAACAAGATGATAAGCAAAACTGGGGCTATGCTTTTTACTGTATAGATGTATTTATGCGTATGGACTTAGTGGTATGCCTGTGGTATATGTGCTAATTGAAAAGCATCTTAAGCACTGTACTGACACGGGAATTAATTAAGTGAACGCAAGACATAACATATTGCTGAGTGATTTAACCAAAGCTTATCAGCAGTCAAAGATACCTTTGCATGTGGTATGTGATTATTTAAAGGCTGAGGACAAACCCGTGGGGCGGTCTTGGGATGATTTATATGAAAAAAATAAAAATGAACTCGATTTGCTTGACAATATATTGGCAGAAATAAACTGCTTTGGCTGTAAAACCATCTTTGCTTTTGATGCGAAAGAAATTAACCTAGACTCATTGCGTCTATTTCAGGTTGATGAATCAAGCTTTTATACTAAGGCATTTAAAAATTATGCATATTACCTTCCTATAAAAAAAATTGACACGCACGACTATTGTGCAATCTCATTTGGTCGCACAAAATATGCATATGAGATATACAATCTAGTGGAGGGCGACCTCACTCAAATGGCAAGGCAAAAATTTTGGAAGTCGAATACGACTGTGAAATTAAAGTCTGAAATTCCTGTTCTTGTTTTTGATGGACTGGTTCATGATAGATTAAATAATATTCTTTTTGTTCTTATTGATAATAAAAGGTTCAGTTTTGATGAGAGTGCATCAGATATGTGTTCTCACTTTATGGCATTCTTAGAAGCATCCTTTCCTGGAGTTGCTGGCTGTGAACCCATTGATCTGTTTCCGCTGATTGAAGGAATTTACAATAGGTCATCAGAAGGACTGGTTCATCGTCTTGCTTTTGAGTGTTCTACGGGTGTTAGTCGTGATGAGAAATTAAAGACTGGCCAGCTCGACTTAAGGGATGAAGGCTACCATGTTTCAGGTAAAGCTGCTATTGGTGGAAAAGTATCACCATATAAAATTGGGATTACATGGACTACTCAAAAGAACAAGGGGCTGAGAAGTCAGGTTTGTTTCGAGTTGCATGGTCAGAAAATTAACTTACATAAGCAAGGAGGCATATTCTTTGGGGCAGCCACTTCTTACAATATGTTTGATGAGCTTTGTTTTAATTTAAAGAGAATAGGGTTGTATGTCTGACATTGCTAGAGGGCTAGCCATTAGTAGGCGCATAGACATATTAACTGGAGCATCTTCTCCAGTTAATCATGTAGTGCGTGAGCTCGTGCGCCACTATCAGAATGTAGACGTACGTCATATCCCATCGTATGAATTGGAAAAAATATTTGACCGGCTGAGTCTACCCAAAAGTGACAATTGGAAGGAGTTGATTGATTTGATCTGCTTCGACCTGAAGCTGGCCGAGTTAAAGTTTCATCTTGTTGATGGTGATTCTGACTTTGACTTGAATTTTGATGATATTCAAATGGTAATGCAAGGTCACCCTATACTGGTTAATCACACCTTCTACTCACCTGCCGCCGCAAGAGAAAAAATATTTACTTATCTCGTGCCAAATAAGCGATTTCGTTACTTGCTTTGTGCTAAAAGGGCTTGTGATGAGTAGCTTTGATGATTTTGCCAGACTCTATGGAGAGGTTCCATTCAGGCGAACATTGGAGATCATTGCCCCTGCCAATTATGACACATTCGTATCTCGTCTCTACGAAGAACTTGGGTGCATTATCCAAAATTTAGAAAGCGCCCCAAAGGAAAGGTCAAAAGATCTAGAAGATAGGTTGTCTTTGGAAATAGTAAACTGTTTGAAGTCTGCAGGTTATATCTCAGAGAAAGATCCTACGCACGGTGGGCATGTAGATATCCTTGTTTACCCTGTGCAGAAGAAGGACATGAAATGGTATGCTGAAGCAAAAATCTGGGGTGGTGTGGAGTACTTAAATGGAGGAATGGATCAGCTGTTGACACGCTATGCATCTGGCCGACATCCCAGCTTAGGTTTTATCGTGTATTTTAAAAATGGCGAAATTATTGATAGTATGAGTAAATGGGCTGTTTGCCTTAAAGATAGAAGCGATTTTCAAGAGAAAGACGAAAGCGAAGATGGCTTCACATTTTCCACCATGCACAACCACGCTTCTGGAAAGAATATTATGGTGAGACATTTTGCGGTCAATTTAAATTGGAGCCCGAAAATTCGAAAATCAAAGCGTATAAAATTGTGACCTAAATCATCGTCAGATACTCAATAACTCATTGATCTTCGTTGTTAAACAGGGAGACCGCAGCTCCTGCCGCATGTGCCAGTCCGCCGTCAGGGGACTTCCAGAAACCTCCCGTTCTGGCATGATCTGACCTGCCCCCTGACCGAGACACACCCATGAAGAGCCTGTTCGCCGCCGAAGAACGTGAAAGCAAACTGTCCAAGCTAGGAGACCCGCTGACATCGCTGAATCAGCATGTCGACTTTGCCGGGCTGGCTGCCAGCGTCGACCGGGCATTGCCGAGGCCACACCGCTACTTTGGCGGCAGACCGCCATATCCCACTGAACTGATGATCCGGCTCCTAGTGATCCAGCAGTTGTTCAACCTGTCCGATGCCCAGCTTGAATTCCAGGTGCTCGACCGAACCAGCTTCCAGCGTTTCCTGGGTATTCGCGACAGCGGAAAGGTGCCAGATCGAAATACGGTGTGGGCCTTCCGCGAGCGGCTTGCGCAGGCGGGGTTAGGTGCAAGCCTGTTTGACGAGGTGAACCGCCAGTTGCATGCCGAAGGCTATCTGGCACGCTGCGGCCAGATCATTGATGCCACCTTGGTGCCAGTGCCGACCCAGCGCAACGGGCGGACCGAGAACGCCCAGATCAAGCAGGGGGAAACGCCGGAAGAATGGTCGGCCAAAAAGCTCGCGCACAAGGATGTCGACGCTCGCTGGACCGAGAAACATGGCAAGCAGACCTTCGGCTACAAGCTATCGGTATCGACCGACTGCCGCTACAAACTGATCCGTACCGCGCACGTCAGCCCGGCCAACGAAGGCGACCAGACCCACCTGTTGAAGGTGCTCGATTGGAACAATACCAGCCGCGCCATGTATGCCGATCGTGGCTACACGGCGCTGGATATTCTCAAGGTGTGTGGTTGGCGGCAACACATCCAGCGCCGCGCCAAGCCGAAACAGGCCCTCTCCGAAACGCAGGTCGGTCGTAACCGGCGTATTGCCAAGATCCGTGCACGCGGAGAGCACCCGTTCGCCGGTCTACGCGCCTTGGGTGGCAAATTCCTGCGCTGCGTTGGCTTGCCGCGCGCGACCTTGCAACTGCACCTCAAGGTGCTGACCTATAACCTGAAGCGGATGTGCTGGCTGAAAAGCAAAGGGGTGGGGGTATTTTGACGCCCGAGGTGCGTCCGGAGTCTGCGAAATACGGGCTCCGGGCGCAAAAACAGCAGCTTCAGCGACGCTGGCTGCGTCAAGTTGCTGAAAATTTTATCTGTGTGAGGGCATGCTTGGTTTTTGATTGCCTGAAGCAGGTTTCTGGAAGTCCCCGTCAGCTGCTCCGCAGCGGTACGCAGCGTGCCGCGGCCCCAGTCCTTATTGATCTTGTCCATGGTGGCCATCAGCCGCGCGCGGCGAGGATCCGACGGTGCGGCGAACAGGTCCGACTGCTGCACCGCCTGATCGCCAATCTCCAGCAACATAATTCCCGCCTTGTGATAGCGAAACCCTGGCCTGTATATCTGGCGCAGGCCGGCCAGCGCTGCGCGCGTGATTAGCAGGGTGTCGTTGCTGGGCTGGACGAGTGGCACGACAATATAAGGCCGGTATTGCGGTGTGTCGGCGAAGGGGCTGGTCATGATCTGCACCGCGACCAACCGAGCTGTGCTGTGCTGCTGGCGTAGCTTTTCGGAACCGCGGGCAGCGTGGTGAGCAACGGAAGCGGTGAGGGTGGCCAGGTCGGTGACTTTCTCGCTAAATGATCTGCTTGCGATGATCTGCTGCTTGGCCGGCGCCACGTCCTCCAGAGCCAGGCAAGAGACCCCGTTTAGCTCCTGCACCGTCCGTTCCACCACCACTGAGAACGTCCTTTTTATACGGCGCGGGTCAGCCTGCTTGAGCTGCAGCGCCGTGGTGATCCCCATGGCACCCAGCTTTTCGGTTAGCCGACCGCCGATGCCCCAGATTTCGTTGACCGGAATCTGCCCCATGAGTGCATCAGCCTCGGCTGTGCTCAGCCAGCCCCAGGCAAACACGCCGCCCCATTCTGGTCGCTTCTTCGCCACGCGATTGGCCAGCTTGGCCAGCGTTTTCGACGTACCAAAGCCGACACAGGTCGGGATACCAACTCGTTGCAGCACCGCTTGGCGGATGCGATGGCCGTGGCTGTCCAGGTCCGGCATGCCGTCCATGCCCAGGAAGCACTCGTCGATCGAATACACCTCTTGGTCCGCGGCGAACTCGGACAGCACGCGCATCATGCGCTGGCTCATGTCGCCGTAGAGCGCGTAATTCGAACTGAACACCGCTACGTGGTGCTTGCGGCATAGCGCCGCGACTTCGAAGTAGGGCCCGAACATTTTCAGCCCCCATTTTTTGGCCTCAGCGCTGGCAGCGACGACACAGCCGTCGTTATTGCTCAGCACCACAATCGGCCGGCCGGCGAGGTCTGGGCGAAACACTCGCTCGCAGCTGGCATAGAAGCTATTGCCATCAACCAGAGCAAACATTACCTGAACCTTTTCACACAGCCGCGCACCACGCCCCACACCTCCAGTTCCTGGCTGGCGGCCAGACGGATGGGAGGATAGGCCGGGTTCTCGGCGACCAGCGCACAGCGGCCGCGCACGCGGTGCAGTCTTTTGACGGTGAATTCGCCATCGACCACGGCGATGACGATGTCGCCATTATTTGCGGTCAGCCCCTTGTCCACCACCAGCAGATCACCCTCGTCGATGCCGGCGCCGATCATCGAATCGCCGCGGACGCGCACCAGGAAGGTGGCTGGTGGGTCGGCAATCAGGTAGGCATCGAGGCTGATGGCGTCGTCGAGGTAGTCGTCGGCGGGCGAGGGAAAGCCGGCGCGCACCGGAAACCCGGCGACAGGCAGCCATTGGCCGCTTGGCTGGCATGAATGAATTGTCATGTAAAGATGGGATAAATTGAATGTGTACGAATTCAAATTACACCACGAAATGCAAAAGATAAAGCTGATTTAGTAGGATTTTTCCAGCGGTGTCGATTCGTCCCAAAGCCTTGTCCACTCAAGCGCATAGCGTGATGCCAGCGGCTTTGCATTCCAGATCACCAGAACATTTTCCGCATTTTTACTGGCGGCTGCGGCGCTGTAGTTGAAGCTGCCGGTTTGAACATGTAAACCGTCAATAACCATGAACTTGTGATGCATGATCGAGTATTTGCCATTCAAGCGGACCGGGACGCCCTGGTTGGCCAGAAAAGTCGTGGCGCTGTAGCTCTGGCTATTGCTTTTCTCATCGGCGACCACCTGGACGGTGACGCCTCTTTTGTGCGCCTCTAACAACGAGGTGGCCACTGGCTTGCTTGAGAACGAGTAGGCTGCGACTTGGATGGAGGAGTTTGCGCTGCTAATGCTGCGTAGGATGAGGTCTTGGCTGCCACCTTTCGGCGAAAAGCCGACTTCGTAGCTGGCGCCTGGTGGCATGGACTGGAATAGACCGCTCCCGATAGGAGAGCGCAGATGAAGAGGAGGGAGAGTTTGGGGAACGTCATGGCATCGATTCCTTGAGCTGAGGGTGTCAGCGGACCGTACCATGTGACCGCGCAATGGCCCACTCAGCGTGGACTTGCGACGGGCGCTGCCGCGCGAGTGTCAGTTTTCAGCACGTCGTGTGTCGAGATAGCCGGTGGCGGGGAAGGGAAAGCCGTCCTGGACGGGGCTTGCAGCCAGAGGAAGCCGGCAGGATGCGGGTGGCTGGGCGATTGGTCTTGGCGAGTGCATGGTCTTGCGTAAAATGAATTTGTATAAATTCAAACCATACAAAAGAGTGACCGCTGCCAAGGGCGATTTGACTGATGGCTACTCCACATCAAGGGCATCGAGTAGCCAATTCAGCCAAGCTCTATCCTCAAGAGGGTAGCAGCCTACCCAGCGATCTCGGCTGATTGACCAATCACGGCGACTCCCGAAAGACGACACTATCGCACCCGGAAGAGAGGATAGGTCTGTGGCAGTGGGCTTCATCCTATTAGATGATATGACTTCGCGGACAAGGTCCGTGCTGAGGCCGGTCGGTCTCGGCGCAATTGCAACTGGGGCATGGGCTGGCTCGTAGTCGGCAGCAGTGTATTCAATAGGCTCTGCGTCACGTCGGTGGTACAGCCATGACTTGTCGGACGTACCCGTGATGACGATTTTCCGGAGGCAGTCGAGCGTAATTTTCTCCTCTCCTCGCTGGTAGGCTTTCAGTAGGCCGACGAGATTAATCGCGATGGCCGGCTGCTTCGCAATGCGGAAGGCATCGCGCATGCCCTGCTTCAGACGGCGGCGGAATTCGAGGACGATGGCAAGCTGTGCGTGTTTTTTGTGGAGCAAGAAGTCGGCGAGCATACTGCTCGGCAGGGCGGGAGATCGGATAATGTTGTCTGGGATAAAGCGTTTCACAGGTGTGCGCTGAGATTTGCCGAAAGCAAGACTGTCATGAATAGGGACTGAAAAGGGTAAGCCTTCGCGCAGTAGCTGGTCTACAGCAGATGAAATTGAGTTAGCAAGCGCCTCGCTGCAGGGAGGGACGCCGTGATGCGCAAAGTGATGAACGTTTACTTCTCCCTTTCTGGCTATGAGTGGCCCGCCGCAGGCTGTGCATACACACTCACATGCCAGCCCCCGTTCCACTTCTGAAATATCTACAATACGCCCTTGCTTAAGGCCGAAGGGAATGTGGTTACTCATACACTTTCAAGAGAGTCGATTGATATCGCATGGCTGAATGCTTTGCATTTTGCAATCAGCATGACAATGCTAGGTGAATTATGCAAATTTATAAATAGTCATGTGCGAGTTGTGTAGTAATTGGACGACGGTGCAATGAGTAGAGAACGCGGTTCATCGCGTGCTTTTTCTTCCTTGGCCGGCACTTCAGTCTCTCCTGCACCCGGGAAAGCCTTCAGGTTGGTCTTGCTCTTGACTCACTGCCACCGCGCGCGAATCTTGGCCGCTGGGCTGCCCAACAGGCGATTTTTGATGTGACAGATTTGTACCGCACAGTTCTGAGGGCAAAAGGGGGGCATGTGACAAAATAGCGCCGCAAAGCCGAGGCACTGTCCTGCACTGTGACGTAATGTGCCGTAACTTGCGAAATGGCAAAAGGCGCAAGCCATTGATTTAATTGCATTCTTACAAAACAGTTCTGACTTGTAATCAGGGGGTCGCGAGTTCGATTCCTGCCGCCGGCACCAATAAAATCAAGGGCTTATAGGGTTTCTCTATAAGCCCTTGGTGCTTTTTAGGCAAAATATTAGACAGCATCGTCTAAAATCCCCCCCAATCTCTCTCAATTCCCCGTTCGGTATTGTGTTCAAAGCGTATCCAATCACCCGTCCGGTCGCTTTATGCCCCCGTCCACGCCCTGAGAGCCCGTTCAAAGTCTGCCGCGCTGCGTGAAGCGTTGCACGGTGAGTACAAGCTCAAAATGCTCATGTCCCCCTTGGACATTCCGTTTTTTTGCTTGTTTTCGCCTTGCCTCGCCCTTGCCCGCGAGATTGGCTATCTCTATTCATTTTTATGGCAATCAGCATACTGAAAAGCGGCTTTAATAGCTTCTTCTGCGATGACACGCTTAGAATTTGTAAAAATTCAAGAGTCACAATCACGCGCCCGATCCCAAGCTGTCGCCGCACGACCAAACGCTATTCGTTAACACCACCTACTGCAAGCCGGTTTTCCTTCTGGTTTACTTGAACTTTCTGGCCAGGGCTGGCGCAGAGTTGGCGTAGTCATCAACATCTAGAAGAGGAGGAGGCCGGCCACCACGGACTATCCTCGGAGTGTGCGTTGTTTTGAATACAAGCAAATGAGCCCGACACACAGTCAAATGGTCAGAATATTCTTTTTTAATATTTGCTAATTAGTAATTTCCCCTGCCTAAAGTTTATCAAGCGAATGTGAATAATAACGAACAAAAGTCATGAACTGAAGTTGAATCATTAAGTCATTATAGTGTGCGGCCGCATTTATATTAACTTCATTGTTAATATTATTTTGATTTTGACTATCTTGATCTAGGCTCGTGTGCTTGTCTAGGCGAGAGCCTTTAGCTATTAGCATTGCCTGAATCTTATTGTCACTATAGAAATTTGCGGTTTTGCTGCGTTTTTCTTGCACACTAAAGGATTTGAGTCATGAAGACCGTCAATTCTCTAACCATTTCTTTTGCCGCTGCCCTTTTATTGGCTTCCTCCATCGTCAGCGCGTCATCTATCGGATCCACTCAAGCTAACGAAGTCACTTCCGCAACACAGCAAGCTAGCAAGAATGATAGCCATCCATCCTCAAATGCTCCAATGGATCAAATCCAACCAAGAAAACCAGGGCAGTGCTTCTCTGCAAAGAACTGCACAGGGAAGGTAATTGGCAATCACCAGCATGCGCACAATTGCAAGAATGCCGGCGGCAAATCTTGGCGAAGCGGTGTGACGGGACAATGCAGTAATTTGTAATTGTCCAGTTCCTAATCTCAAACAAAGGCTTCGCGAGCTTCGGTTCGCGAAGATTTTGCGAAGATATAAAAAGACCCCAGCCTAATTGGCTGGGGGTCATGGTCATAACAGGAGGCTGACATTGAGGGTGCCAGCTATTGCCTGTTATAGGCATCAGGTACGCTTATTCGCACTGACCAAAAGACCGGCCCCCCACCACTGGCCGACAGGCGAGCTCTGAAGCGGGCTCTCCGTGCCGCATTCATTAGGCGTAGTAGGTTTTGAAACGCTTTTTAAGCGGCAAAACGCTTGCGCAGCCAGTAATCCAAGCTGACATAGCGGCCGCCGCCGTAGAAGAACAGCACCAGCAGCATGACGAAGTAGGTGGCGGCGAATTCCATCCCGTTGTTGAGGATGACCGGATCGCCCAATTCGGTGATGTAGTTGTACCGGCCGGGGAAGTTCTCAGCCAGCCAGGACAGGAAGCCGGCCAGCCGCTGGCTGGATTCCATATCCTTGGAAGCGATGGCCAGCCAGCCGCGCGGCAGGTGCACCATGGCGCTGGCCGCGCTCATCAGTACCATCATCGGGATGGCCATTGCTCGGGTGAACAGCCCCAGCGCAATGCAGACCAGGCCCAGGACCTCGGTGGCCGCGGCCAGAAAGGCGAACAGCACAGGAAAGGGCAACCCCAGGCCGCCTTCGCTGGCGGGCGCGCCAAACCAGGTCGCCGCTTCGCTGAAGCCAGCCACTTTGGAGTGAGCGCCGACATAGATTACCGGCAGAAGATAGAGGCGGATACCCAGAAGAGCGATGAAGTCGTATTGTTTGCAGGCTGCAACCGCACGGTCGAAGCCATTCATTATCTTGGCAATCATTTTCGTGTTCCTTATGTTGGGCCGCCGGCGTCATACGTTGTCGACCGGCGACGACGTGTTGGCGTCGAGCATGTGTATCAAGCCGATAGCGGAGGCTTCGTCCAGCCAGGTAGCCAGAAGGTCGAGCGGGACGCTTGCCCGCAGCGTGGGATAGGCGCAGGGGCTCCGCAGCGTCTCCAGCAACCTGCGATCGAAACCGGTTAGCGGTTTCTGAATAATCTGATGGCTTGAGTCGCGAAATAGGGCGAAGGGTCCGGCAAGTCCGGCGACGTCCAGTTGGATCTCAATGCAGGCTAGCGTGGGATTGAGCGAGAAGATTGAGCGTTCCGTCACTTCGCTTGTGGATGGCGGCGGCACGAGAGCTTCGTCGATTTCCACGCTGAACAGCACCCATTCGTACTCCAGGCATTGGCGCAGATCTGCAGACAGGCGGGGCTGGGCGAAACAGAGAAACTCGGTGGCGATATGGTGGAACTCAGGGCTGGACGACGCGTGTTCCGCCAAAAACTCATCGATGCGCAGACTCAGCTCCGCTGCCGATAGCCTGGCGCAAAACAATGGAAAGACTTGAGTCAGCACGTCTTCGATATTGCCGCGCAGAAACTGGCGGTAAAGCTCGATGGAGCGATCACCCAAGACCGCCGGGCCATCTCGCAGCCGCCGGCTGAATGTTTCGATGTCCGATATCGTGTTCATGGCTTCTCCTTTGTCGCGCTCAGGCCGCCTTGGCCGCTGCTTGGTGGAGGCGTTGCCGCAGTTCAGCCGCTTCAGCGCATAACTCGCTCCACGGCGGCATGCTGTTGTCTCGCTCCAGCAGCAGGGGACGAGAGCCGTGCCGAGCTAGGGTGTACCGGGCAAGCTCCAGAACTTCCTCGCATACAGCCGCGCCATGGGTATCGATCAACATGCCGTCGTCGCGGCGCCAATGACCGGCGATGTGGAAGTAGCGAATGGCGGTGGACGGCAGTTCGGCGATAAAGCGCCGCGGGTCGTAGCCGTGGTTGCAGGCGTTGACGTAGACGTTGTTGATGTCCAGCAGTAATTGACAGCCGCTTTGCTCCACGACGGCGCTGATGAAATCCGCTTCCGCCATCTGGCCGGGGTGATTGTGGTAGTAGCTGATGTTTTCCAGAATCAGCGGCCGCTCCAGCATGTCTTGGGTTTGGCGGATCTTGGCTGCGATGCGCGCCGCGGCCATCTCGTGGCGCGGAATCGGCAATAGTTCGTACAGATAGCCCTGGCGGTCGCGGGAGTAGCTGAGGTGGTCGCTGTGAAGGTGAATCCGGTAGCGATCAAGAAAGCGTTTGGCGCGTTTGAGGTAGTCAACGTCCAACGGCAGTTCGTCGCCTATCGACAGGCTGAGCCCATGCGCGATCAACGGGTACTTCTCCGCCAGACGGTCCAACTGCTCGCGTTTGCGGCCGCCGACGTCCATCCAGTTTTCCAGCGTGATTTCCAGAAAGTCGATTTCAGGCTGCGGAGCGTGATCGGCCAGCCATTGGGCGTGCTCGGCGCGCAGCCCCACGCCGACGGCCCGCTGATTCATTGTCCGCATACACCCTCCACCATTTTGCCGGGGCCGGCTTTGCCAGGATGGATGCCTTGGCCGGTCTTGCCGCACTTGCCGTCGCGGGCGCGCACTAGTTGATCTTGCGGGTTGTGCTTGATGTCGGCTTTTTCATACATCTTCACCGTGCCGCACTTGCCGCTGGCGCATTTACCGCCATGGCCGCTTTGGCTTTTCACCTCTTGCGCTGGTTGGCTGGCTTCCGCCGCCAGCGCGGAGTCGGCGCCCAAACCAAGCAAGGACGTCATGGCAATGGAAAGGATGATCTGTTTTTTCATGTTGAATCTCCGTTGGGGTGGCGATGTTTAGAGCGGTGAACAACATCCGTTTTACGTCAGTGGCAAGGCGGGCCGGCGCGGGCAGTTTGAGTACGACAAGTCGGCGCAGCCCAGAGGTTTGTTAGCGGCTCTTAATGCACCGGGAAGCATGAAAGGTCGCGGCTGGCATAGATCGGCCCTTTGTAATAGCGGCGGACAATGGAGATGGATTGCTCCTTGAGCCGTAGCCCCTTGCCCATGAAATGGTTGAGCACCAGCTGCTTGGGTTTCACCGCCGCGGCGATGCGGCCAACGGCGGATGGTTTGGCGTGTAAGAAAGCAGAGGAGGGGTCCGCCTGCTCGTCGATGGCGAGCGGCATTACCAGAATGTCCGCGTTTTTGGCGAAATCGAGAAAGTGCGGGTTGCTGCCGTTCTGGTCCGCGGAGACGACAATGCTGCCGTCCTTCGTGTCTATGCGATAAGCCAGGCAGGGCACGTCGCCATGAGGAATGCCGAGCGCGCTGATGCTGACGCCGTCTTTTTCATACACCTTGGTCGGCGTGGTTTTGCGGTAGTCCACATTGGACAGCGACACCTTCAGTGGAATATCACCCTGGCCAGAGTAGATGCCTGACAGATAGGCGTAAGCGCCGTTCTTGGCGTTGAACTGGGCGTTCATGAAGCCGCTCAGGCTGGGAAAGCCGGCCCCGCTCGTTGGGCCGGACATTTCGATGGCGCGGGGAGAACTGAAGAAGTAGCTGCCTTTGAACAATGCGGGCAAATCCGATACGTGGTCCGTGTGGAAGTGGGTAAGGCCGATGAAGCCCACGTCTTCCAGGCGCGCGCCAGATTGACCGAAACGCAGAAAGGCTCCGCCCCCGGCGTCTATCATCGCCACCGGTTTGTTCTTCCACCAGATTAGCGAAGCCGACGAGGCGCGACCATCGTCGGAGATCGGTCCGCCCGAGCCCAGTAGTTGCAACGAAAAGCTCTTGTTTTCGCATTGAGTCGGGCTGGCGAGAGTTACGCCGGTGCCGCTGGCCAGCATGAGTGATAAGGCAAGCATGCGGATTTTCATTGTGCACTCCTTGCGCGGCGCGAAGATTTTGCCTGCGGAAGGAGACCGCTTGCGAAGTTGGCGCCGTATGTCTTTGAATTTAAAAATCTACCGTTGCTGAGAGAAATTTTGCCGCTTTGGCTTTGGCTTTGGCTTTGGCAATGATTAAAGCTTATCACTGCCCGTATATCAGTATTACTTTTTGTATTTATGTATATAAGTAGAAAAATTTATATGAAACAATGAGGAGCAGGGTGGGAAAGAGCATCTTCGGAATGATGCATAGGCCAATAAGGAATCAAGCGAGCTGCGCAGGCCCACTTGCGGAGGAAGGAACTTAGCCATGCGGCGCAAGAAGCCGGAAGCCTGACGGCAACCAGCCAACTCGCGAGCTAGCAGAGATAAGGTGTTGCGACAGAGGAGGGGGTGAAACGCAGAGGCAGGGGTTGACTAAACTTGCCCTTCATCCTTCTCGCGCAGCCAAGCCACAGTATGTTTCAGCAATTGATAGGCAATGGAGATGGGTGTCGGCGTTTGCGGCAGGGCGTCGATGTCGAACCAGCCGGCGTCTTCGATTTCCCCCTCCTGCGGCAGGATCTCGCCGCTGTCGTATTCGGCGGTAAAGCCCAACATCAGCGAGTGGGGAAAGGGCCAGGATTGCGAGCAGACGTAGCGGAGATTCTTGATTCGAACGCCCACTTCCTCGAAGGCTTCGCGGTGCACGCATTCCTCCAGTGTTTCGCCGGGTTCGACAAAGCCGGCCAGCGCACTGTAGACGCCGGGAACGAAGTGAGGGCTGCGCGCCAGCAGCAACTCTCGGCCGCGATGAATCACCACCATCATCGCCGGCGACAGCTTGGGATAGTAAAGCTGGCCGCAGCTGGAGCAGCGTTTGCCGCTATCCCCGGACCGCTGAAGCAGCGGCCCGGCACAACGGCCGCAATAGCGATGAGTGCGCTGAAACTGGCGGATCTGCGCGGCGCGGGCGATGGCGGGCGTCAGCCCGGAGGGCAGGCTGAGCAAGGCCGGCCGCAGAGCCAGCCAGTTGCAGCCGGCCGGCGGCGCGCCCACCAGTTCCGCCAAATAAAGATTGTGACCATCATGTACGCCGATGAACAGTTGCTGGGACAGAGGCCAGCCGCGCGCGCGCTCATCCGGCAAGGCCTGATCCAATAGTAAAATCTTGGACCCTTCGAAAATGCAGTAACGGGCAGGCAGGGCGGGGTCGGGCAGAGCGGGCAGGTCGAATGGCATGGCGGCTTGGGCTAATGTCGTAGCCGCTTAGTTTACGCCCACACCCGGTGCCTCGTACATCCAGTGTTCGCTTTGTTGCCGCACAACTTCGGATAGAGAACCGCTGCCGTCGAACACTTGGCGCAGCCAGGCGCTGTCCGACTGTCGCTTCAGCACTCGCTGACGCAAGGCGGCCAGCTGCGCCTGGTTACCCAGCGCCTCGGCCTGCGGCTCCAACTGATTCAGAGTGTTGACCAAGTCCTCCTGCAGTCCGATCTGACTATTGTTGCCAGCATCGACCAACATGCCGTCAAAACCGAAGCGGCAGGCCTGAAAGCGATTGTAGCTATAGGTCAGATAATGTTCCTGACACACCTCGTCCTGCTGTTCGCCCAGGCAGCGATGAGCCAGCATCTGCGCGTAAGCCGCCAGCAACACAGGGGTCTCCACCGACAACGGTGTATCGCAAATACGGATTTCCACCGTGCCGTATTCCGGCTTGGGCCGGATATCCCAGTAGAAATCCTTCATGCTGGCGACAATGCCCAGATTGGCCATGCGCCGGAAGTAGTCGTTGAACTGCTCCCAGTTGTTGACGCAAGGCATGCAACCGGACAGCGGAAAGGCGTTGACGCTGGTCAGCCGCGAGGTCTGGAACAGCGTATCCACGCCCTGGTAAAAAGGAGAGGAGGCGGATAGCGCGATGAAGTGCGGGATGTAGCGCGCCAGATAATGGGTCAGCCGCACCGCGCTGTCGCCGTCCGGGCAGCCGATGTGAATGTGCTGACCGTAGACGGTGAATTGCTTGGCCAGATAACCGTACAGCTCGGATACCAGGTGATAGCGCTCTTTGGGATAAATGCGCTGTTCGTCCCAATGCTGGAACGGATGCGAGCCGCCGCCGGCCAGACCCAGGTTCAGTTTGCGCGCGCTGCTGACCAGCAGCTCGCGGATGGCCAGAATCTCCTCCAGCATCTTGTTGACGTCGCTGTGCACTGCGGTGCCGATTTCTATCATGCCCTGGGTGATTTCCGGCTTGATGTCGAAACCGTGTTGCTGACGATTCACCTGCAGCAGCAGATCGTCCGAGCCACGGGTCAGGTTGTAGTCGCGGCGGTTGAGGATCATCAATTCCAGCTCCACCCCCAGAGTCAGCGGCTGACTGTGGTTGAACTCCAGCATGTTCTCACTCCTGCGCCCGGGTTTCGCCGGCCAGCCGCAAGGCCAGCCGGGTCAAGACCGGCGCGCACAATTCATTGATCACCAGGATGGACATCATCGCGCCGCTGAAGCTTTGCGCGGCGGCGCCCAGCGACACCGCGCCCAGGCTCATCAGCAGCGCGGTGCCGCCGGACCAGGCATTCAGCGCCAGGCCCAGGCAGGCGCCATGGCGTTTCGGCAAGCCATTGGCGCCGGCCGCCAGCCACCAGATCAGCATCGCCAGCCCGGTGCGCAGCGCCAGACAGGCCAGCGCCAGCGGCCAGAACTCGGCCAGCGATTGCGGAGCCAACTGCGCGCCGGCGGCAACGAAGAAGGCCACGGTGAAAATCTGCGCCGACGACATCACGCCGCGCTCGGTCACGGTATGGCCGTGCTTGAGGTTGCGGGTGGCCAGCCCGGCAACCAGCAGCGCCAGCGACGGCAGCACCTGCAGCATATCGGCCACCCCGACCACCAGCGCGATCAAGCCGAACAGCATGACCTTTTGCGATTCGCGCTGCCGGCCACCCAGCCAGCGATTAAGCTGGATTGCCGCGAGGCCGGCCAGCAAACCCAGCGCACAGGAGGCCAGCGTAAGCCAGCCCGGCAGCAAAATACCGCTTTCCACTCCGTTGTTGCCGGAGAGATGTCCATAAGACAAGGCCAGCGCGAAGCAGGGCAGCGCCAGCAGATTGGAGAGCGCGGTGGCCACCAACAGGCGCTCGCTGACCTGACCGTCCGCGTTAGATTCCCGCACGATTTCCAGCGTGACCACCGGAGAAGTGGCCACGCCCAGCGCCGCCAACATCAGACTGGCCGCCAGCCCCAGGCCGAACAACTGCAAGGCGGCGAACAGGCCGAGCAAGGTCAGCAGACAATAGAACAAGGTGGTCAGCAGCAAGGTGCGCTCCACCCGTAGCCACCGCAGATCCACGCGGCGCCCGGCCTCAAACAGCGCGATGCCCAAGGCCAAGTGCACGAAAATGGACGCTTGCTGCAAGAGTTGCTCGTCCAGCAGGCGCAGGCTGTGCGGGCCGATCAGCAAGCCGGTCAGCACATAGCCGACGATGGCGGGCAGCCGCGCCACCCGCACCGCGATCTGGCCGCCTATCACCCCCAGCGACAGCAGCACGCCGAATGCCGCCAAAGGATTGAGCGCCAGCGTTTGCCAAGGCAGGCTCATGATAATTCCCCCGTTTATTTTATGATTTTGACTGTTGCGCCAGCCTGGGCCGGCGCAGCGAAAGCGGAATGTTGACGTCTTGCGACAGATCGGATGGGGCGCGCATTGAAATGTGCAAAATCGCCCTCAGAGTAGGAGAGACGATAAAACGGGACGAGAGTTCATGGTGATTGAGTGGATTCGCCGCGCGCTATCCGGCAAAACCGCTCCGGAAACGATGGCAGCGCTGCGCGAACAGGCCGCGCGCATGCCGCTGCTGTCCGGTTTGGACGAAGCGGAGTTGTTGCGCTTGATCGAGTTGGCCGCCTGGGTGTTGCACAGCAAAAGCTTTTCCGGACAGGACGGGGTGCGGCTAGGCACCCGCTCCTGCGCCAGCGTGGCCTTGCAAATGGCGCTGCCTGCCATGAATCTGGGCAAATCCGCCTTGAGCGGATGGAGCGATGTGGTGCTGTATCCGTCTCCGTTTGTCGCGCGCGACATCTGGATGGACGGCATCGGCTTGCAGCATGAAAGCGAGAGCGTGCTGATAGGCCAGGCGCGTCAGGACGGCCCGGTGGTGCTGTCGCTTCCGGACGCGCGAGCCTCAGAGCAATTGGATGGATGGAATGTGGTGATCCATGAAGTGGCGCACAAGCTGGACATGCTCAACGGTCCGGCCAACGGCTCACCGCCTCTGCATAAAGGAATGAACCAGGCGCAATGGAGCCGCGCCTGGTCTCAAGGTTATCGTTTATTGTGTCGCATGCTGGACCGCGGAATCAATCCTGGCTGGCTGGATCCGTACGCGGCGGAGAACCCCGCGGAGTTCTTCGCCGTGTTAAGTGAGGCTTTTTTCGAGCTGCCGCATCATCTCAAGCTGGACTACCCGGAGCTTTATGAGCAGCTTGCCTTGTTCTATCGGCAAGACACGGCAAGGAGATTGCCCGAACCCGAGGGGATGCCCGCCCCAGAACCCGAGCGCTGACTCAGCCGACCCGCGGCGCCGGCAGTTTCTCCAGATCATCCAGCAAGCCCAGCAGCTGCGTCAGTTTTTCCTGGCCCAAATGGCTTTCGATCTGTCGATAACAGTCTTCCGCCAACGGAGAGATCTGTTGAATCAGCTCGCGCCCGTCCCGCGACATTGAAATGATCAAACGCCGGCTGTCTATATGATCACGCTGGCGATGGATCAACCCCGCTTTTTCCATGCGGACCAAGATGCCGGTCAGACTTGGAGGCAAGATGCAAGCCCGGTCTGCGATCACGCCGGCTTCTTGGTCTCCAAAGTCTTCCAAAACTCGCAAAATGCGCCACTGTTGCTCTGTCACCCCGTAACGGTTGAGGATCGGGCGGAAGTAGGCCATCACCGATTCTCGTGCCCGTAGCAGGTGCTGGGGCAGCCGTTGATTATGTAGTTTTATGTTTTTGTTGGTCATTTAGATCGTTGCTTCCGGCTGCGCGCAGCCAGTGTTGCTGGTTATCGCTCTCGCGGGCGAACTCGACAAATAAAATGCCATGCAAATACCTGTCACATATTTACTTTATTCCAAATTTTAATCCAAAAACAAAAAAAATAGCATCTCAATACCATATATCCTTCGAATTAATTATGCATACCGGGCGAAGTGACTGGCACAAGCGCTACGATGCAGAGCGACTAAGCAGACTTTTTACGTTACAGTGACGATAAATTTCAATTTTCGTCACTGTAACGCATAATAAATCCAGGCAAGCAGAGGAGGGCACGCGATGAACACAGACCCGTTGCAAGAAAAGGCCGACGTCACAGTCAAGAAACGCGGCCGACCAACCACCGGCCTAGCAATGTCCGGCGCCGAACGGCAGCGAAAGTATCGGGCAAATACTGTCACCGTAACGTTAAATGATAAGGAGTGGGCACACCTGACCAATATGCTGGAGCAGGCGCTTAAGGCCGATCCATCACGTTATGGCGAATCCGATTTCGCGCTGGCCAGAAAAATTTACAGAGCCGCCATCAAAGGCAATCCGCCGCCGGATTGCTTTCACAAGCCAGCGGTCAAGTGATAGAACAGCGCGCAGTCTTGCCATGAATTGTAAAAACAGCCCTGAACTGATACCCAGTTCAGGAGGATTGACCTAAATTGAGGAATATTCATTATTTGACATAATATACAAATGGCATGTTGCGGCAACGCCACATGCAGCATTTGTCATGCGCTGAGACGCACTAGCATTGTTAGCGCTTAGACTCCCCATCAGCATCGCCCCCGCCGTCAGCCCGCCCAGGGCGAGGGCGCCCATCTTTTTTAGCAAGTCCTCCCAAACGTCCTTACGTGCTTGATTTTTCTCGCGTTCCATCTGTGCTGCCGCGATGACAATCATGCCGTCAATACCCAAGATTTTGGCGACCATGATGCATGCGAAGTCGTCCATGATGCGTTCGCCGCTTAGGTATTGCCCGATGGTGTTCCCATGGATGCCTAGCTTTTCTCCTGCCTTCCTATTGCTTGTCTCGCCCATCTTTTCCATGGCTTCGCGCAGGTAGTCGCTGCTGAGCTTCATGTTTTCCTCTCTTGTTCACTCAACCGAGTGAGAATAATATCCGGCTGTCACTCATGCGAGTGAATTTGTCTGTTACCCAATTTTAGCAGGGGGGAGCGCCATGGAAGCCAGTCAGCCGCAAAAACTCACTTACCGCGTATCAGCCTACGGGACGCATGCTCGCCGTTTCGATCCTCCCGCAAACGCCAAGGCACTGAATGCTCTTTGGACCTACATGGATCTGCACACCCCTGGTTGCTTGATGTGGTTCTGCGGCGACTCGGTTCCTCCGGTTGTTCGCCGTTTCCCCTTTCCGTCCTACGCCCATCTGCTGGCTCCAAAGCCGCGCCACATGCTTTGGAGTCTCCACGACGCCGGCCATCGTAGTCGTCAACAGCAATATCGCTCGGTGGATCTGGCCACCTTTGCCCCAGTGGCCGGTTTTTTCTACGAGATTATTTGTCACTGTAACGGTAATTACATTTCCACCTTTATTTTTCACCGTAACGCTTTTATTCCCGTATCGGATAGCTTCTTTTAACAGGCTGCATGTCCATGCAGCCCTTTGTTTTTACTTACTCTTGAGGACCTACCCATGAAAGCCATTTTGTCCGGTTTCCTTCACATGAGCGGCATTGCCAAGCAGTCCGGCAAGCCGTTCGACATGCGCACATTGATTGTGCTTGTCCCGGCTCAGAACGCCGCGTCCGAGAAATTTAACAAGCTGGGTGTTGGTTATGAAGTCGCTGAGTTGCCGGTGGCTGACTCCGCCAAACCGGCTTTCATGTCGTTGACCTATCCCTGCCATGCGCAGCTGGACATCAGCCACGAGATTTTCAACGGCAAGATGCAGCCCATGGTCAACGGCGTTTCCCACGTCGTGTTGCTCAAGCCTGTAGACAAGGCCGCCGCCTGATATGTCCGCTTTCATCGACTACATCTCGATCTCGCAAGTGCATCCGGGTCGACTTAACCCCGAAACTGGGGTAGTCGAACCGAGATTGCCGCTTGTGGATTCGGGCGTGGTCGGTAAGTGGGGCAGGGACATGGAAACCGGTGATCTGATTGATAACCCGGAGTGGGGACAGTCTTCAAAGCTGTTCCTGCGCGGCTCTTTCGATAGCCTGGTTATCGTCAAATGCGACGGTTTCCGCATCACCTTGTCCGGCAACGTGGGCCGCCTGGATCGGCCCGACAACCTGTTCAACCTGGACTTCGAACAGACAATTGCGAAGTGCAATGAAATCCTGTCGCGTTTCCGTTTGCCTCCTTTCACCGCTGGTGAGCAGGTGGTAAACGCAAATCCGTCAGCGTATGACCTGGAACACGGCGTCAACCTCGTTCAGTGGAGCGGCGCCACCGTCTCCGGCCTCCATATCACGCGCAACTATCAAACCGGCAGTCCGAAGGATGCCGAAGCCTTTATGCGCTGGCTCTCTACCCAGTCCATCAGCAACGTCAAACGTAACCGCGCTAGCCCTGAGTCGTGCGCCTGGGGCAGCAAGGGCGGTCGCAAAATGTTGAAGGCCTACATCAAGTATCTCGAAATGCTCGCCCCCGGTCACAAGCATGGGCGCTCTACATCTCAAATTAAGTGTGACCCTGTTTATCAATTTGCACGGGAACAAGGCATTGTGCGGCTGGAAATGGAGGCAGGACGCCTCTTGCTGCGCGACAAAGGTCTTCGGTTCCTGGGAGATATCACGATGGATAACATCGTCCAACTCTTTGACGCCGAAGTCCGGCCCCTCCTGTCCCGCGTTCGCCAAGACATCACCCGCCTGGACATCGAGGGCTTGCCCTCAAAAATACGCATGACTGCGGCCTGCTACTTGCGCGGCGAGGACGTTCGCCAGTTGGTCAGCCAGGCCACGTTCTACCGTCACGCAAAAGCCTTGCGTGATTACGGCATCGACATCAGCGAACCGCTGGCCAAGTTCGACAAGATCAATCAAGTAATCAAGGTCGTTGAAGTCGCGCCGGCCACTTGCCCTGACTGGTACTGGCAGCACCAGGAACGCTTGTTTGTCGAGCGCACACGCCTTGAAGCCGATCTGGCGCTTGTAGAGGCTGAACGCGCAGATCGCGCCGCGGCTATAGCTGCAAACGAGGAAATCCCGCTCCCGTTGGTTGCCAACGGCCGCATTGAAGACCCCGACAGGCTCGCCCACTTGCTCCAGGCCGCGAAGGACTATGAAGTCCCTCGCGCCAGGCCTCAAGGCTTTCAGCAATATTCGTCACAGTAACGAAAATATCTGGTTGCAGCGTCTGGCTACGCGCTGCATCTGGTTCTTGTAGTGGCCACAGGAGATTTACATGAAATATCGCGTTGTTGCTCAAAAGTTCGCTGCTCGTGCCGCCTTGGCTGGCTCTTTCCTGCTGGGCACTTGCGCAACTGCTTACGCCGCGCTGCCGGCTGACGTCAAGACCTCTGTTGAGGGCGCTAAAGGCGATGCAACCGAAGCCGGCGGCTTGGTCATCGGCGTTGTCGTTGCCATTTTCGGGCTGATGATCATCAAGGGCATGTTCAAGGGCCGCTAACCATGGGCTTTCAAGTCGGCTGGCAGTGTGTTGCCGACTCGAACAAGGCTGCGGATTTGGTGCTATCCAATTCGCAGCCTTTTTTGTTCGAGTCATATGTAAAGCAATACGAAAAGGGCGCGGATGGCTCTTGGAGCCTTGTCACGTATGACGCGAACAATACCGCAATTTCAACTCAAGCTGTTTCCCTTAAATTTCCAACTTGTTCTCCAAGCGAGCAATTTAATGATGGCGCTGAATTGGGCTGGCTTTTGTTTGGCGTAATGCTGATTGCTTGGTCAGGCCGTCAGATTAGGAGGTTTTTCTAATGGTCATTGATTTTTACTTCTTGCTAGGTTTCTTTATTCCGCTTTGCTTGGCTTGGGTGCTTTTCAAATGAGACATATTCGGAACCTCCTGTTTTTTATTATTGGCGCAGCTATATCTTTCGTTTCGCTTTATTCATTTGCCGGCGTCGTTACTCCGGTCGATGATGGGTATATTTATGAAAATGGCAGATTAAAACCTGCTCCGGGCTATCGCGTTCCCGCAGGCTCTACAATTGTTACCACGCCGGCTAATGATCCGTACTTGAAAATGACGCGTAGTGTTGGTGTGGTTTTAAAAGACATGGAAGGCCACGCGGCCAATGCCACTGTCAAAGACCTTATTAGAGTTAATCGCGCTGTCGCTATTGGTAATATCGTTTCTATTATGCGTGGCGGCTTATACCAAGCGGCAGCTTCATTTGCTACGGACTATCTTATCGGCAAGGGCTGGGAGTGGATGAGCGATGCCCAGTATTGGGCTAAGAAAACTGATCCAGATGTGACAAAGGCTATGGCTGATTTAAGCTTTGACCCAAATGGCTATTGCCGTGCGCAAGGTTACTCCGGATATACTGGTGTACATATTGCCATTGGTGCCACTCCGGAAGGCGGTAAAGCTCCCTATCTTTATTGCGCTTGCAAAGATGGCCCTGAATATCGTTTTGGCCCGCTTGCTGATTCCTATAGCCCAGAGGGCAAGGTTAAAGTTAATGACGCTGAGGTTGCGGATGCTGGTTATGAGCTCGTAAATAGCAATCAACAAGGTACGGTTGATTTCTTGCAGCAATTAAAGAGTTTGCCTTATGAGAGCAGTACACCAACGCTTGATGCTCCGCTTTCAGTTGATTCTGAGCCTTACGCCCATCCGGATGGCGCTTCAAAAACACGGTTTACTTTGACGCCCGATGCGACTGGCGCAGTTTCTGTTGGAGTAACTCGCGTTCCTGCATCATCTCCAAATCCGAATCCTGACCCCACTAAGCCCGATCCTAAGCCTGATCCTGAAAGCAAAGACCCTTGTCAAACGAATCCTAATCGTATCTCTTGTTCCGAATACGGCGACATCCCAGAGGGCGAAATGCCGTCACAGCAACAAGGTTCAGATTTTAAAGTGTTTTCATTGAGCTTCTCCCATTCTTGCCCAGCTCCTCGCGCCTACCGTGCTGGAGGCAATGTTTATTATTCGGACTGGACGCAAATGTGTAATTTTGCTGAGAAAATTAAGCCCATCATTATTCTGGCGGCTTCCATTGTTTCGGTCCTGATTATTTCTTTCGGGGTTAAGTCATGAAAACGCTAGCCGCCTTTTTAATGGCAATGGTAAAGCCATTACTCCAAAAGATTTTCCTTTCACTCGGGCTAGGGATTATTACATATGCGTCGATACAGCTTGCGTTCGATAAGCTTGTCACATATACGGTTTCTTCGATTAGCTCGTTACCTCCGGAAACTTCTGCGATATTGGGTCTTGCGGGCATAGATATTGGTCTTGGCTTGATATTGGGTGCTGTGTCTTTTGTTATTTCTATGACTGTGGTTTCCAAAATTGGGATGATGAACAAATGATTACGGTTATAACCGGCGGTCCTGGCATGGGTAAAACTAGTCTTGTGGTTTCTATGATTATGGATGATCCCCATTTGCAAAATCGCCCCATATTCACAATGGGCATTAATGACTTGCTACTGGAGCATATTCCATGCCCTCCAGTTAAAGAGTGGA
Source organism: Chromobacterium haemolyticum (assembly GCF_009936155.1). Taxonomy (NCBI): domain Bacteria; kingdom Pseudomonadati; phylum Pseudomonadota; class Betaproteobacteria; order Neisseriales; family Chromobacteriaceae; genus Chromobacterium; species Chromobacterium haemolyticum. The sequence goes on from NZ_AP019312.1 coordinate 2,454,664, forward strand.
CGGAAATGCGCGTTTCTGATGAAGATGAAACGCTGATGTTGCCTTATTTCACGTTTCCGCCCAATGCGGTTGTTATTGTAGATGAGGCTCAACGTGTTTATCGTGCGCGCGGGAATGGCACTAAAGTTCCCGATCATGTGGCAGCTTTGGAAACCCATAGACATGGCGGTATCGATTTCATATTGATGACGCAAGGCCCATCCTTACTTGATTCTAATATTAAAGTTCTTGCTGGTCGCCATCTCCATATTCTCAAAACCAAGCTGGGACTTAGAAAGATTGTTGAATGGCCATCTATCCATAACCCTCAAAGCAGCGCTGACATTAATTCCGGCATTACAAAGCCATTTGTTCTCAAGAAAAAAGCTTTTTCCAAATATAAAAGTTCTGAGGTTCATACAAAGCAGACATTTGCATTTCCTTGGCCCGTCTTGTGGCTTCTAGTGCCTATTATTTTGATTGCCTACTTTGGCCCTCGTTTTTATAACCGGTACTTTGCAAGCAAGCCTCAGCCTGTCGCGGAATCCTCACCCGCGCCCATGCCGACAGGGCAGGGGGGCGCGCCGGCTGGCGCGACACACGGACCTGGAGGCCAGGGCGCGCAGTCTACGCCAGCGGCTGCGGTGGCTCCTCCGGTGCAAGTAGGGTCTTCTTATCGCTCTGATGCGTTTATCCCTACCGTTTATGATCACCCTGAGTCCGCGCCGGCTTACGATGGTTTGCGGCAGGTAAAAAGCTTCCCCTGGCCTGCTGCGTGCATTGCTACAAAGTCGCGTTGTCAGTGTTATTCAGAGCAGGGCACACGTGTCACGATTTCAGTTGAGGCGTGCCGCGAGATTGTTGAGGGGGGTCGGTTTAATCCGTATCAGGAAGCTCCTGTTTTACGTTCAGCTTCGCCGCCTCCTGTTTTGATTTCTTCTCAAGAGCGTAAAAACACAAAGGGCTAAATATGTCATTGACAGTCCTTCTCGTTATTATTGTTTGTTGCTGGGCTGCACTTTTTCTTCATCTCTTATTAGGGGGTTAATGCGATGCCTTGGTACTACACTTTAGTCTTTTGCTTAGCGTTCATCTTCTCTGCATTCGGCCTTTGTTTTTTAATAAAGGAGATTTGATCATGCCTTGGTATGCAATTGCATTTTGTTGGTTCGTGATGTGTTTTTCGATTCTTGGAGTCATTATTAAGATACTCAATTATGAAATGCGGGGCTAATTCTGAATAAAATTCGTAGCCGTAATAAAAATCCCAAGCGTAAAAAAGCCCAGGTACTGCCCTGGGCTTTTTTTTAACCACCTCCCAGAATTTATTAAGCACGCTCTAGTACTTTTTCTTCCCTAGGGTGCATTCTTTTAAGTACGCTAGCGTACTCATCTAGTGTTCGCTGTGGGGGTGTTCTTGGGATCCGAAGTGGCATGAGTCCTATTTGCCTAATGATCGAATCTCTTTGTCTGTCTTTCTCTTCTTTCCCAATGTGGGACCTGTCATCAAGCTCTATGATCGCGATCATTGTGAGGTCTGGCTTGCAGATCACGAAGTCAGCTACTTTCTGACTCATTGTTCTGCGTAGCCCTTCGTTGTCGAATTTGCTCCCTCCTTCAGTGTCGATAATCTGGCTAAAGGCTACTTGAGGAAAAACGAGGAAGTCGGGGGAAAGACTTTTTGTCAGGCGGTTAAAGCACTCTTGCTCACGCTGTGTGAGCAGAGTTTTCCCTTTGAGTTTGAACCTTGCTGACCCGAACTTCCTGGGGCTTGTTGCATTGTTGAATGAGCGCTTGGGTGCTTTGCTTTTCTTCGCTCCACTCATCGCTCCAGCTACGATAGCCATCACGATGAAGATGATGACGATTGTTGTCATGCTTTTTCTCATCACGTTACGGTAACGGCGATGCTAGACGAATAAACCCTGCCTGCAAACCCATCTTATTCGTCACCGTAACGAAAATAGAGAGAGGCCACGCCCCGGCTCTTTTGCAGACAGTAAAAACCGTGTAGAGCGATCACCTATGGTCAGCCCCGCGCTCGCGCGCCCGTGGGGGCCCCATGCCGGCGTTTTGTGCCGGCAATGGGCGGAACGGGGACTAGCTCGGCCTTGGCCGAGCGTAGTAGGGCGTTGCAGCATGTTGGCGTCGCGCCGCCTTCGGGCCGCGTAGCGGCCTAGACGGGTGACTGGTAATACCCGTCTTTTTTCTCATTTTGAGAAAACCGGTAGGAGGGCGGCAGCATCGAAACGGCGCTGCAAGGCGCGCCAGAGCTGGCTTTTGGGTCTCTCTGACAGAGCGCGTCTTTTTTCTCAAGAATGAGAATGGGAATGCTGATGGAATTGCCTGTTAGCAGCTGTCGTCGGGGCCGATAATTCGGTTCAGCATCGCGCCGAACTTGGCCTGCCGGTGGCAGTTCTCACGGTAGAAGTCCCGCTCGATCATGAGCCGTTCGATCAGCTCCGCTTGCTGTACTGCAAGGCGCTTGGCCCGGCGATAGTCTCGCATTAGTGCAACTTCTTCGTAGTTGATGCGTTCACCCGTGGCCGGGCAGATTAGCGCCTGGCCATCGTTGGCCAGCTTCCAGCCCCAGAACGGGCCGAATTGCTTGCCTAGTACGGTTGATGCTTTGTGAGCTAGATAGAGATAGGCAAGCTTCGGGACCGGCTTGTGTCCGGATCGCCAGCGGCCGACCTCGTCAACGTCTACGCCGATCTCTGCGGCAATTTCCGTTACGTCACGAAAACAAACAGCCCTGATCAAGTCATCAGGGCTGCACGGGAACTCACACCAAGGTAGCTTGCGTTTCATTTTGCTGCGGATAGTTGTTGCTCGAACCTCCAACGATGGAAAGTGTTGCGTTTTATTAACCTGTACAAAAGGTCAGGGTATTGAACCAATGGAGCAGGCTGCGGACCCTACGCCGTATGTTTCCAAGATTTGACATAATATACATTATGCGAACAAATGGATTAAACCGTCGTAGGGTAAGACTGCGCCCTGTGTCTAACGCACTCTGCCTGGCTTGCGGCTTGTTCACTCTCCCGCGAACAAGCCGCTGAGGATCGGCGCCAGGTCCAAATGTTGTTCCAGCATGTCCGCGAGTTTGTCGATATTCGCTTCGCGCAGCGCCGGATAATCGAGCGCCACGGGTTCTTGCAATCCGGCCCAGTGCAGGATGGCCTGGCAAGCGGCGGGTTCGTCGAACACGCCGTGCAGATAGGTGGCCAGGATCTGATCGTCTTCAGAGCGTGCGCCGTCAGTGCCGCCGCCGTTGAAGTACAAGGCAGGCCGCTCCAGTGCCGGCCCGGCGCTGACGCCCATATGGATTTCATAGCCGGTGGCCTCGGCATTGTCCAAGCTCAGCCGGCCGCGCATCCGCGTCAGCCGCTTTTCCGCCGCCAGTGTGGTTTCCATGTCCAGCAAGCCCAAGCCGTTGCCGCTGCCCGGTTCGCCCTCCAGGCCATCTGGATCGTGCAGTTTGCGGCCCAGCATTTGCAGGCCGCCGCAGATGCCTAGCACCTTGCCTCCGTAGCGCAGGTAGCGGCGTATCGTTTCCTCCCAGCCCTGCGCGCGCAGCCAGGCCAAGTCGGCCAGCACGCTCTTGCTGCCGGGCAGCACGATCAGGTCGGCCGGCGGGATGGTTTGGCCTGCCCGCACTAGGGTGAATTCCACTTGCGGATGCAGGCGCAGCGGATCGAAATCGGTGTGATTGCTGACGCGCGGTGCGGCCGGGGCGATTACGCGCAGCTTGTCGCCGGTGGCAGTTGAACCGTCGGGCTTGTCCAGGCCCATGCTGTCCTCGGCCTCCAGATGCAAGTCGTGTAAATACGGCAGCACGCCCAGCACTGGCTTGCCAGTATGCTGTTCCAGCCAATCGATGCCGCTCTTGAGCAGGCTGGGATCGCCGCGGAAGCGGTTGATCACTAGGCCGATCACCCTGGCGCGCTCGGATTCCGACAGTAGCGCCAGGGTGCCGGCCAGGTGGGCGAACACGCCGCCGCGCTCGATGTCGGCCACCAGAATCACCGGGCAGTCCACCGCCTCGGCAAACCCCATATTAGCGATATCGCCGTCGCGCAGATTGATCTCCGCCGGGCTGCCGGCGCCCTCGGCGATGATGCACTGGTATTGCTCCGCCAGCCTGGCGTGCGATTCCAACACCGCCTTCATCGCCACCGGCTTGTAGCCGTGATAGCCGCGAGCCTCCATATTCCCTATCGCCCGTCCTTGGATGATGACTTGCGAACCGGTATGGCTATTGGGCTTCAACAACACCGGGTTCATGTCGCTGTGCGGCTCCACCCCGCAGGCTTGCGCCTGCACTGCCTGGGAGCGGCCGATCTCTCCGCCGTCCACCGTCACCGCGCTGTTCAGCGCCATGTTCTGAGGCTTGAACGGCGCCACCCGCACGCCTCGGCGCGCCAACAGTCGACACAAACCGGTGGCCAGCGCGCTCTTGCCGGCATCTGACGTGGCACCCTGAATCATGATGGTCTTGGCCATGGCGCTCCCCCTGCACATAGATGGCGAACAAGGCTTAGAATGGCGGCTTGATTCATTCCGGCCAGCCCAAACCCTAAAAATTTACGCATTGGATACCTCCAAGCGGCGGTCGGCCATTATATAAGGTTGTGCGTTGAGTTCCGCATTGTTTCTACCGCTAGCGCTATTGCTGGATCGCCTGTTGGGGGAGCCACGGCGCTGGCATCCACTGGTCGGCTTCGGTCGGCTGACCCGAGCCGTTGAGCGCCTTGGCTACCCCTCCTCGCCCGCTGCCGAGCCCAAGTGGCGCATGCGTATGCGCGGCGCCCTGTCCGTTTCGCTGCTGCTTCTGCCGCTGACGCTGGCGGCCTGGCTGCTGGCCCGGCTGCCGTTGCTGGACGTCATCGCGCCCATCGCCCTGCTCTACCTGGCGATTGGCGCCAAGAGCTTGGCTCTGCACGCGGAGGTGGTCAGACAGGCCCTGGACAACGGCAATCTCGCTTTGGCCCGCGAACGGGTGGGCTGGATCGTCAGCCGCGACACAAGCGAGCTGGATGAGGCCGGGGTTGCCCGTGCCGCTATTGAATCGGTGCTGGAAAATGGCTGCGACGCCGTTTTTGCCGCGCTGTTCTGGTTTCTGTTGCTGGGCGCGCCCGGGGTGGTGTTGTACCGGCTGTCCAACACGCTGGATGCGATGTGGGGCTACAAGAACGCGCGCTATTTGCATTTTGGCTGGGCCGCCGCCCGCCTTGACGATGTTTTGAACTACATCCCGGCGCGGCTGACCGCTCTCACCTATCTGCTGCTGGGGCGCGCGGCAAACGGTTGGCGCTGCTGGAGAACGCAGGCGCCCACTTGGTACAGCCCCAACGCCGGCCCGGTGATGGCGGCTGGCGCCGGCGCGCTGGGCGTCTCCCTTGGCGGCGGCGCGCGCTACCATGGCCAGTGGAAGGAGCGGCCGCCCTTGGGCTGCGGCCCCGCGCCCACGCATCAGGACATCGGCCGCGCGGTGCGCTTGGTCAGCCGCGGCGCATGGCTGTGGGCCGGTCTTTCCATATTGTGGGCTGTTTTGATTGGAGTAATGCATGCTTGAACACGGAGGTGGCCTGCTGCGCGCGGCCGCTGAATACGGTATTCCGCATGGGGATTGGCTGGACCTGTCCACCGGCGTCAACCCCAATGGTTGGCCAGTGCCGCCGCTGTCCGCCGACGCCTGGCTGCGGCTGCCGCAGGACCATGATGGGCTGGAAGCGGCGGCGGCGGAATATTACGGTTGCGAGCAACTGCTGCCGGTGGCGGGCTCCCAGCCCGCCATCCAGGTGCTGCCGCGGCTGCGAGCGCCCTGCCGCGTCGGCATGTTGACCTTGTGCTACGCCGAGCATCCTTATCAGTGGCAAAGGCGCGGGCACCGCGTGGAACGGTTCACGCCGGACGCGCTCGCCGCCAACATCGATCGGCTGGACGTGGTTCAAATCTGCAACCCCAACAACCCCACCGGAGATCGTTTCGAGCCGGATTTACTGGAGGACTGGCGGCAAAGGCTGGCGGAGCGCGGCGGCTGGCTGCTGGTCGACGAAGCATTCCTGGATGCGTCGCCGCAGGACAGCATGCTGCCTCATATCGGCAAGCCGGGCTTGATCGTGCTGCGCTCGGTCGGCAAATTCTTCGGCCTGGCCGGCGCCCGCGCCGGTTTCGTGTTTGCCCAGCCTGCGTTGCGGCAGGCCTTGGCCGAGGAGTTGGGCCCCTGGTCCATGGCAGGTCCGGCGCGCGAAGCGGTGACGCAGGCGCTGCGCGATACGGCGTGGCAGCAGTCCATGAGAAGCAAGCTGCTACGCGATAGCGCGCGGCTACGAAACTGCCTGGAGCGGCACGAACTCGCCCCGGCCGGTGGCTGCGATCTTTTCCAGTGGGTGCCCGGCGATGCCAGCCTGTCCTTGCACCGCTATCTGGCGGGATGCGGCATCTTGAGCCGTTACTTCGAGTCCATGCCCAGCCTGCGCTTCGGCTTGCCGAAAAGCGAACAGGACTGGGCGCGGCTGGATCAGGCCTTGGCAAACTGGCGGCGATTGTAATTAAAATCAAAACGCCAGCTGTTCACAGCCTGGTTTTTGTCACGTATCATCCGACCCCATCATGACGGTGCCCCAAAAATTTGTGTACGACCTTGCCAGCCAAGACGCGCGGCAGTACGTAAACAGGTTCTCAGAGGGTGAAACGGGAACGCGGTGCAAGACCGCGGCTGCCCCCGCAACTGTAAGCGCAGAGTCCACGCCTGACGCCACTGGCCCCTAAACGGGCCGGGAAGGCGGCGCCGGACCACGACGCGCGAGCCAGGAGACCGGCCGTCATACGTGTCGACGCAAGCAGAAACCGGGCGGGGTGTACCGGGGGATACGCACATGCGCCACTCATGAAAATCCGGCGGTCTGTGCCCTCGTTTGCGCGACGGAAATCGTCTCCGAGGGCACCATGCATTTATCCACCGCGCCGTCCACCGGCCGTCGTCTGGCGCAGCACGCGCCGATACTCGCCGGGCTGATCCTGGCCAATCTGCTGGCCTGGGCCTGGGCGTTCGCCGCCTTCGCCGATCATCCGGCCCAACTCGCCACCGCCCTGCTCGCCTATCTGTTCGGCCTGCGCCACGCGGTGGACGCCGATCACATCGCCGCCATCGACAACACCGTGCGCAAGCTGATGCAGGAAGGCCGCCGGCCATCCGCGGTGGGCCTGTTCTTTTCCCTGGGGCACTCGGCGGTGGTCGTCATCGCCGTCGCCCTGATCGTATTCGCCGCCAGCGCGCTGCAAAGCCGCGTCGCCGGCTTCAAGGAGATAGGCGGCGTCATCGGCACCAGCGTGTCGGCCTTCTTTCTGCTGACGCTGGCACTGATCAATCTGTCCTCCTTGCGCGCGGTATGGGGCGTCTTCCGCCGCGCCCGCGCCGGCGAAGCCATCTGCGACGAGCAGCTGAATCTGCTGCTGAACAACCGCGGCCTGATCGCGCGCCTGCTCAAGCCGCTGTTTCGCATGGTGACCAAGAGCTGGCATATGTTGCCCATCGGCTTTTTGTTCGGCCTGGGTTTCGACACCGCCACCGAGATCGGCCTGTTCGCCATCGCCACCTCGCAAAGCACCAACGGCGTGGCGCTGTGGCACATCATGGTTTTTCCGGCGCTGTTCGCGGCCGGCATGGCGCTGGTGGACACGCTGGACAGCATGATGATGGTGGAAGTCTACGGCTGGGCCTTCGTCAATCCGGTGCGCAAGCTCTGGTACAACCTGACCATCACCTTTGTCTCCGTCCTCGTCGCCGTCGGCATTGGCGGGCTGGAAGGACTGGGCCTGCTGGCGGACAAGCTGCAACTCAGCGGCGGCTTCTGGGACCTGATCTCAGCGCTCAACGACGATCTGGCTCACTTCGGCTACTTCGTCATCGGCGTGTTCCTGCTGACTTGGCTTGCCTCCGCCGCCATTTATAAATGGAAGCGCTTCGACCAATTGACGCCGGAGGCGCGATGAGAACCCACGATAAACACGTGCTGATGTGCACCGGCCCGCGTTGCACGCCGGACGGTCAAGGCTCGGAAGCGATGTTCCTGCACCTGGGGCGCAGCATAGACGCCTGCGAGGGCCTGCGCGCCAAGCGCACCCGCAGCCACTGCTTCGCGGTATGCAAGCAAGGTCCGGTGATGGTGGTATACCCGGACGGCGTCTGGTACCGCAAGGTAAACGAAACCGACATCGAACGCATCGTCTGGCAGCATCTGAAGGGCGGCGTCCCGGTTGAGGAATTGGTGTTCCATAAAACCGGCATTGGCGACATCGAAACGGAGGCGCAGCCATGAGCGCCGAAATCGCACTGTTGAGCCACGCCGGCACCGACCTCGCCGCGCTGTTGCGCGCGCGCTGGCCGGACGATTTTCCCGCCGTCGCCGGTATCTCGCTGCAAGGCATCGCCGACGAAGCCGCGATGCGGGTACTGCTGGACGGCCAGCTTGCCAACGCCCGCGCCATCGTGCTGCGCGTGCTGGGCCGCGCCGACGCGATACCCGGCCTGGACCTGTTGCTGGCTCACGCCCGGCGGCTACAGACCGCGGTCATCGTGGTCAGCGGCACCGGCGAGCCGGACCCGGAGTTGCAAGCCTTGTGTAGCGCGCCGGTATCGTTGCAGCAAGACGTCCACGCCTATCTGCAGGCCGGCGGCAGCTCCAACCTGGGCGAGTTGATGCGCTGCCTGGCCGACAGGCTGCTGCTGACCGGCTTCGGCTACCAGAGCCCGCAGCCGCTGCCCGAGCACGGCATTTACCACCCGGAGCTGGCCGCGCCCTGCTCGCTCGACGATTGGCTTGAAATCCGCAATCCGGACTGGCCTAGCGTGGGCCTGTGCTTCTACCGCGCCCACTGGCTGTCCGGCAACACCCGCTTCATCGACCTGCTGGTGGACTGCCTGGCCGAGCGCGGCGTCAACGCGCTGCCGGTGTTCACCTCGTCTCTGCGCACGATAGAAAAAAATGGCCTGCCGGCGGCGCTGGCGCTATTGGCCGATCCGCGCGCGAATGTTTCGCTGCTGATCAACACCACCTCATTCGCGATGGGCGACATCAATAACGACGGCCCCACCCAGCCTGGCTGGGCGGTGGAAGCGTCGGACCAGCTCGACCTGCCGGTGCTGCAGGCCATCACCAGCAGCATGACCCGCGAACAGTGGGAAGCGTCCGACCGCGGCTTCAATCCGCTGGACACCGCGATGAACGTGGCGCTGCCGGAATTCGACGGCCGCATCATCGGCGTGCCGCTGAGCTTCAAGCAGCCGGCGGAAGCAGGACAAGCCGAGCAATACGCGCCGCTGCCGGACCGCGCCCGCCGCCTGGCCGGCATCGCCGCGCGGCTGGCGCGGCTGCGCCATGTGGAAAATGCCGACAAGCGCATCGCCTTCATCTTCACCAACTCCAACAGCAAGGCCTCGCAGATAGGCAACGCGGTGGGGCTGGACTCCCCCGCGTCTCTATACGCTATGCTGCGCGGCATGCAGGGCCGCGGCTACCGGATGGCCGCGCTGCCGCCGGACAGCGACGCGCTGATGCACGAGTTGATAGACCGCGGCGCTTACGACCAGGACTACCTGAGCGCCGAGCAGATGAAAAACGCCGCCGCCCGCGTGCCCGCCCAGCGCTACCAGGCATGGTTCGACGAGCTGCCAGAGGCGCTGCGCGGCAAGATGCTGCAACGCTGGGGCCAGCCGCCGGGCGGCGCCTACGTCGACGGCGACGAACTGGTGTTCTCCGGCCTGGACTACGGCAATGTCTTCGTCGCGCTACAGCCGCCGCGCGGCTACGGCATGGACCCGGACGCCATCTACCACACGCCGGACCTGCCGCCCACCCACCACTACTACGCGCTGTACCGCTGGCTGCGCGACGACTGGCAGGCCGACGCCATCGTCCACGTCGGCAAGCACGGCACGCTGGAATGGCTGCCGGGCAAGGGCGTGGGCCTGTCGCAGAACTGCTTCCCGGACGCGCTCTTGGGCGACATGCCGCTGTTCTACCCCTTCATCGTCAACGATCCGGGCGAAGGCTCGCAGGCCAAACGCCGCGGCCACGCGGTGATCATCGACCACCTGACGCCGGCGATGACCACCGCCGACAGCTATGGCCCGCTGGCGCAGCTGACCCAGCTGGTGGACGAGTACTACCAGGTGGAGCTCTTGGACCCGAACAAGCTGCCGCTGCTGCAGCAACAGATCTGGGACCTGATCAAGGAAGCCAAGCTCGACACCGACCTGGCGGCGATGCTCAAGCACGACCACGACCATGACCACCATCACGGCCACGATCATGCCCACCCGCATAGCGGCCACCTGCACGCGCCCGCCGCTGTCCACGGCAAGTACCGGCCGCAGGCCGCCAAGCCGGCGATGGTTGTAAAACCTGCCGCCGCGACGAAATACCGCCCGGCCAAGGCCGCGCACGCCCACGATCATGGGTGCCATCACCACCACGATCATGATCATCACGTCCACAGCCACGATCACCACGACCATGACCATGACTGGGACGACACGCTGAACGAAGACGGCGTGCCCTTGAGCCTGGCCAAGATGGACGGCGTGGACGTCGCCCACCTGATCGAGGATATCGACGGCTATCTGTGCGAGCTGGGCGCGGCGCAGATCCGCGATGGCTTGCACGTGCTGGGCAACGCGCCGCAGGGCGAAGCGCTGATCGACATGCAGCTGGCGCTGACCCGTCTGCCCAACCTCGGCATCCCCGGCCTGCCCGCCAGCGTGGCGGCGGCCTGCGGCGGCGATTGGCCGGTATGGCAGCAAGACCAGGGCAAGCGCCTCGCTGAGACGCCCGCCGCCTTGCAGGCCTTGGCCGGCCAAGCGCTGGTCACCCGCGCCGATGCGCACGACGCGGTGCTGAAGCTGTCGCGCGCGCTGATCGCCGAGCTGGCCGCGCGCGGCTACGACGCGGCCGCGGTGCCGGCCGCCGTCGCCGCCGTTCTGCCCGGCGTCGAGCCTTGTGCGGAACTGGAACAGGTGCTGAGCTTCATCTGCGCCGAGCTGTGCTCCAAGCTGGCCCGCACCGCCGAGGAGATAGACAATCTCTTGCGCGGCCTGGAGGGCGGCTACGTGCCGGCCGGCCCCAGCGGCGCGCCCACGCGCGGCATGGCCCACACCCTGCCCACCGGCCGCAATTTCTATTCGGTGGACCCGCGCAGCCTGCCGTCCAACGCCGCCTGGCGCATAGGCGACGGCCTGGCCCGCGAAATGCTTGCCCGCCATCTGAAGGAAACCGGCCAGTATCCGGAGTCGGTGGCCATCAGCGTGTGGGGCACCAGTGCGATGCGCACCCACGGCGACGACATCGCCGAAATCCTGTCCCTGCTCGGCGTCAAGCCGCGCTGGCAGCAGGAAAGCCGCCGCGTGCAGGGCCTGGAAGTGATCCCCTTGGCCGAGCTGGGCCGGCCGCGCATCGACGTCACCGTGCGCATCAGCGGCTTCTTCCGCGACGCCTTCCCGCACCTGATTTCGCTGATCGACGAGGCGGTGCACACCGTGGCGCGGCTGGATGAGCCGGTGGAGCAGAACTTCCTTCGCAAGCACTATCTGGCCGACCTGAAGAACGAACTGCTGGGCAAATTGCCCGACGCCGACGCGCAATCGCTGTACCGCGTATTCGGGGCGAAACCAGGCAGCTACGGCGCCGGCATCCTGCCGCTGATCAACGAGCAGAACTGGCAGAACGACGCCGACTTCGCCACCGCCTACGTCAACTGGGGCGGCTACGCCTACGGCCGCGCGGCCAACGGCGCCGACGCCCGCGACGCGCTGCGCCATCGGCTGGCCGGTGTGGAAGTCGCCCTGCACAACCAGGACAACCGCGAACACGACATCTTCGACAGCGACGACTACCTGCAATACCACGGCGGGATGATCGCGACGATACGCAGCCTCAGCGGTCGCCAGCCGCGCGCCTTCTTCGGCGACAGCCACAATCCGGAGCTGCCTGCGGTGCGCGGGCTGAAGGAGGAAGTGCTGCGCGTGTTCCGTTCACGGGTGGCCAACCCGAAGTGGATAGCCGGCATCCAGAAGCACGGCTACAAGGGCGCGCTGGAGCTGACCGCCACTGTCGATTATCTGTTCGGCTACGACGCCACCGCCCAGGTGGTGGACGACTGGGTCTACGAGCAGCTGGCGCAAAGCTACGCGCTGGACCCGGCGATGCAGCAGTTCTTCGCCGACAGCAACCCGTGGGCCTTGAACGCCATCACCGACCGCCTGCTGGAAGCCGCGCAGCGCCAGCTGTGGGCGGAGCCGGACCCGGAGACGCTGGCCGCCTTGCGCCAGCTGCACCTGGATAGCGAAGCGCTGCTGGAAGCGCGCGGAGAAAACAAGCCTTGATACCCAAAAACACAATGAGCCACGGAAACACACGGAACGCACGGAAATGAACAGCGGAAAAAGCCACCGCCTCCCTCTGCGTCGCCTCCGTCCGTGTATTTCCGTGTGCGTCCGTGGCAAATGAGGTTTTTAGAATGACGCCGATCTACCCCTTCGCCGCCATCGTCGGCCAAGAGCAACTGAAGCAGGCGCTGCTGATCTGCGCGGTGGACCCCACCGTCGGCGGCGTGCTGGTGCGCGGCGACAAGGGCAGCGCCAAGAGCACCGCCGCGCGCGGCCTGGCCGCTGTGCTGCCGCCCATCCGCCGCGCCGCCCGCTGCGGCTACAACTGCGAGCCGGACCATCCATTATCGCTATGCCCGGTGTGCTCCGGCGACGCGCGCGCGCTGCATGACGGCCCGGTGCCCTTCATCAACCTGCCGCTGGGCGCCACCGAGGACCGGGTGCTGGGCAGCCTGGACTTCGAAAAAGCGCTGCAAGGCGGCAAGCAAGCGTTCAAGCCAGGCCTGCTGGCAGCAGCCCACCGCGGCATGCTCTACATCGACGAAGTCAACCTCTTGGCCGACCACCTGGTGGACGTGCTGCTGGACGCCGCCGCGATGGGCGTCAACACCGTGGAGCGCGAGGGCCTGGCGGTCAGCCACCCGGCGCGGGTGACGCTACTGGGCACCATGAACCAGGAAGAAGGCGATTTGCGGCCGCAGTTGCTGGACCGCTTCGGCCTGATGGTGGACGTGGCCGCGCCGCGCGAGCCTCGCCTACGCGCCGAGGTGGTGCGTCGCCGCCTGGCCTTCGAAGCCGACCCGGCCGGCTTCGCCGCCCAGTGGCAAAGCGACAGCGAGGCGCTGCGCGCCAATATCGCCGCCGCGCGCGCCTTGCTGCCGCAAACCCGGCTTAGCGATCAGCTATTTCACTTCGTCAGCGAGCTGTGCTGCGAATTCGAAGTCAGCAGCCTGCGCGCCGACATCGTGCTGAACAAGGCCGCCCGCGCGCTGGCGGCGCTGGATGGCCGCGCCGACGCCACCGCCGAGGATGTCCGCGACGCCGCCCGGCTGGTGCTGCCGCATCGCCGCCGCAGCAAGCCGTTCGAACAGAGCGGGCTGGACCAGGACAAGCTGGAACAGATGACGCAGCAGGCATCCAGCCCGCCTCCGCCAACGCAGGACCAGGGCGACGCCGATCAGCCGCAGCCGGAGGCCGACAGCGAGCAGGGGCCGAGGCCTAGCGGCCATGGTTCGGAACAGATTTTCGCCGCCGCGCCGGCCGGCGACATCGCCCGCATCCGCGTGCAGGCGCCCTCCTCCGGCGACGCCGCCGGCCGCCGCAGCGACGGCGCCAGCCGCCAGCGCGGCCACTATGTGCGCGCCGAGGCCAATCCGCAGCCGGCCCAGCTGGCGGTGGACGCCACGCTGCGCCACGCGCTGCTGCGCGATCCCAACAACTTCACGGTCACCCGCGCCGACCTGCATGACAAGGTCCGCGTCGCCAAGCAGGGCAATCTGATCCTGCTGGTGGTGGACGCGTCGGGATCGATGGCGGCGCGCCAGCGGATGGAACAGGTCAAGGGCACGGTGCTGAGCCTGCTGGAAGACGCCTACCGCCGCCGCGACCAGGTGGCGCTGATCGCCTTCCGCGGCCAAAAGGCAGAACTGCTGCTGCCGCCGTGCAACCGCGTCGAACAGGCCGAGCGGGCGCTGCGCGAGCTGCCCACTGGCGGCCGCACTCCGCTGGCCCACGCGCTGGCATTGGCGGCCGACACGCTGTCCCGCCAGCTGGGCGGCCCGGCGCCGCTGCTGGTTGTCCTGAGCGACGGCCGCGCCAATGTGGCGCTGGACGGAGACGGCGACCCGTGGCGGCAGGCGCTGGACCTGGCCGGCCAACTGGCCGGCGCGCCGGCGCTGGTGCTGGACACCGAGCAGGACTTCGTCCGCCTGGGCCGCGCCCGCGAGCTGGCCGAGGCGCTGGGCGCCGAATACCTGGCTTGCGACGCCCTCAGCGGCGAGCAGCTGACATTGACGATTCGACAAAGACTGGGCCGCTGAGATGACGGGCAAGGTTTATCTGATAGGCGCCGGCCCCGGCGACCTAGACATGCTGACGCTGAAGGCCGCGCGCTGCCTGAAGCTGGCCGATGTGGCGCTGGCGGACGATCTGGTGCATCCGGATATCCGCACCATGCTGCGGCCGGATGCTGAAATCGTGCCGGTGGGCAAGCGCGGCGGCTGCCCGTCGGCGTCGCAAGCGGCCATCGAGCAGCGCATGGTTGACGAAGCCCGCGCCGGCCGCATCGTCGCGCGGATCAAGGGCGGCGACCCCTTCGTCTTTGGCCGCGGCGGCGAGGAAATGCTGACGCTGCGCGCCACCGGCGTCGAGGTGGAGATCGTCAACGGCCTCAGCGCCGGCCTGGCGGTGCCGGCCACGCTGGGCATTCCATTGACCCACCGCAGCTTCGTCCACGGCGTCACCTTCGTCTCCGGTCACCCGCAGCAGGACGGCGACGAGCCCAACTGGCAGGCGCTGGCGCAAAGCGGCATGACGCTGGTGATCTATATGGGCGTCAAACGGCTGCCCTTGATCCGTGCCGAACTGCTGCGCCACGGCCTGAAACCCGACACTCCGGCGGCGGCGATAGAAAACGGCACGCTGCCGCAGCAGCGCCAGGTGCTGAGCACGCTGGACGCGCTGGAACAAGACATGAGCGCGGCCGGCATCCACAGCCCGGCGCTGATCGTCATCGGACCCACGGTGGCGCTGGCGTCCTGTAGCCGGCCGGATGCGAGCACAAGCCTCAAAACCTTTTTGAGCCACGGAAACACACAGAAAAGCACGGAAGCAATGCAATGACACGCCTCGTTCGCTCAATGCGATCACAGGCCATTCTTCCGTGTATTTCCGTGGCTATTTCTGCCCTTTTCAGGATGAAGGAATACACATGATCATCTGCATAGGCGCCGGCCCCGGCGACATCGGCTACCTGCCGCAGCGCTCGGCCCAACTGATACGCGAGGCCGACGTGGTGGCCGGCTTCAACGCGGTGGTGGACGTGGTGCGCCCGCTGATCCCGGGCAGCGCCGAAGTGATCCAGATGGGCTACCGCGACCAGGTGGCCCAGCTGGACATCGTCGCCGAGCGCCACCATGCCGGCAAGAAGTGCGTGGTGGTGTTCATGGGCGACATCCACTTCAGCGGCTTCCAGTACCTGGAACGGGTGGAGCGCGCCTGCGGCCACCCGGTGGAGACGATACCGGGCATCTCGTCGGCGCAGATCCTGGCCTCGCGCGGCAAGGTGTGCTTCGACGAGACCAGCTTCATCACCTTCCACCGCCGCGGCGACCTGACCCCGTTCAAGCGCCACCTGGTGCACGTGCTGCAGGACGGCCGCAACGCCATCGTGATTCCCTGCCCCTGGGACGAGGCGCGCTCCTTCATGCCCTGGCATATCGCCGCCTATTTGCTGGAAAACGGCATTCCGGCCGGCCAGCCGGTGGAGGTGTGGGAAAACCTGACCCGCAACGAGGCGGAATGGCGCGGCACGCTGGCCGAGTGCGCCGAGCAGCGCTTCTCCGACATGAGCATCATGCTGATCCGCACGCTCGCGCCGATGGACAGCCAGATCGAGCCGACCCACAAATGAGCCAATCAGACTACGCCATCGTGCTGGCCGGCCACGGCAGCCGCGATCCGGACGGGGTGAACGAATTCATGCAGCTGGTGGACGCGCTGAAGGCGCGCGCCGGCGAGCGCCCGGTGGCCCATGGTTTTCTGGAGTTCGCCCGCCCGACGATAGACGAGGCGGTGGACCAAGTGATCGCCGCCGGCGCCAAAACCGTGGTGATGGTGCCTGGCGTGCTGTTGGCCGCCACCCACGCCAAGAACGACATGCCCAGCGAGCTGTTGGCGCTGCAGCAGGCGCATCCCGGCGTGACTTTCCACTTCGGCGCGGCGCTGGACCTGCATCCGCGGCTGCTGGCGCTGTGCCGCCAGCGCATCGTCGAGGCCGAGGCCGCGTCGCCGCAGACCGTGTCGCGCAATGACGCCTGTCTGGTGGTGGTGGGCCGCGGCACCACGGATCCGGACGCCAATTCCGAAATCTCCAAGCTTGCGCGGATGCTGGAAGAAGGACTGGGCTTCGCCGCGTCTTTCACTTGCTATTCCGGCACCGCCAAGCCGCTGGTGGCCGACGGCCTGCGCGCCGCCGCGCTGCTGGGCTACCGCCGCATCGTGGTGCTGCCCTACTTCCTGTTCGACGGCGTGCTGGTCAAGCGCATCTACGGCGCGACGGCGGACCTGGCGGCGCGTTATCCGGAAATCGAGGTGCTCAGCGCCGGTTATCTCGGCCCGGACCCGCAAGTGGCCGAGGTATTCCTGGAGCGCGCGCAGGAAGGCGTGGAAGGCCGCGCCGCGATGAACTGCGCGCTGTGCAAATACCGGGTGCAGATCGTCGGTTTCGAACAGCAAGTGGGCGAGCCGCAGCGCGGCCACCACGGCAAGGTGCGCGGCCTGCTGGAGCGCGAGCCTGCCGCCAATCAGCCGCCGGCCTGGAAACGCTACACCCCGCATCCTATCGAAGCGGAAAGCATGCGCATCATCGACGAAGGCCGCGACTGGTCGGCCTTCCCCGCCGAGCAGCGCACCGCGCTGATGCGGCTGGTGCACACCACCGGCGACTTCAACAGCGTGGACGACCTGTTCTTCTCGGCCGGCGCCTGCGAAACCGGCATGCGCGCGCTGCTGCGCTGCCGCCGCGTGGTCACCGACGTCACCATGGTGGAAACCGGTCTGAAGCGCGAAGTGCTGCGCCAGCTGGAAGTGGAAACCTGGTGCGGCGTGCACGACGAGGAAACCCGGCTGCTGGCCGAGGCCAGCGGCATCACCCGCTCCGCCGCCGGCATCCGCCGCGCCTGGCAGAAGTTCGGCAACGACTGCGTGGTGGCGATAGGCGACGCGCCGACCGCCATCCGCGAAGTGGTGCGGCTGGTGCGCGATCACGGCTGGCGGCCGCAACTGGTGGTGGGCCTGCCGGTGGGTTTCGTCGGCACCCGCGAATGCAAGGAAGAGCTGCGCGCGCTGCTGCAAGTGCCGCGCATCACCAACCGCGGCACCCGCGGCGGCTCGCCATGGGCGGCCACCGTGGTCAACGCGCTGATGATAGACGCGATCGAACACGTCCATCAGCAGCAACAGCAGGAAGTCTGAACCCGGTGCGCCAGCCTTACGACCTCGCCGCCCCCGCCCCCAACGGCATGCGCCGCGGCCGCACCACCGGCAGCTGCGCCACCGCCGCCGCCAAGGCGGCGCTGCTGATGCTGCTGGACGGCGTGGACGCCGACGAGGTCTTCATCAGCCTGCCGGATCCGGACTTTTACCTGGCGGTGCCGGTGCAAAGCGTGGCCTGGCTGGACGCGGACACCGTCCGAGCCGAGGTGCTGAAGTACGCCGGCGACGACCCCGACAACACCGACGGCGCAACGATCTTCGCCGAGGTGAGGCTAAACCACAGCGGCGCGCTGCGCTTCCTGGCCGCGGCCGGCGTCGGCATGGTCACCCAACCCGGCCTGCGCATCCCGCCCGGCGAGCCGGCGATCAATCCGGTGCCCAGGCGGATGATGCGGATGGCGGTGGAAGAGGCACTGGCCGGCCGGCCCGATCCGGGCTTCGACCTGGCGATAGGCTGCGTAGACGGCGACAAGATCGCCAAACGCACCTTCAACCCGATGCTGGGCATCGTCGGCGGCATCTCGATACTGGGCACCAGCGGCATCGTCGAGCCGATGTCGCAGGCGGCGTGGATCGCGTCGATCGAAGTCTATGTGCGGGTGGCGCTGGGCGAGCTGCCGCCGGCCATCGCCTTCACCCCCGGCAAGATAGGCCGCGGCTACGCCGCCGACACACTGGGGCTGGAGAAAAAACAGGTGGTGCAGATCGCCAACTTCGTCGGCGACTCGCTGGACTTCGCCGAGTCGGTGCTGATCGAACAGGGCCGCATTCTCGACACGCTGTGGGTGCTGGGCCACCCGGGCAAGATCGCCAAACTGCTGGACGGCGTTTGGGACACCCACTCCGGCAAGAGCGGCATGGCGATGGACGCCGTCGCCGGCGTCGCCGCCGACCTGGGCTATCCGCCCGAGCTGGTGGCGCAAATCAAACAAGCGAATACCGTGGAGAATGTAGTGCAGATCATGAACAGCCAGCCGGACGCGCGCGGCTACTGGATGGAAATAGAACGCCGTACCGCCGCGCTGATGGCGAGCAAGGTGCCCAGCGTGCGGCAGGTGGCGGTGCGGCTGTTCAGCATGGACGGCACCCCGCTGGGAGAAGCCGCATGAAGCTGGGACGATTGATAGGCATAGGCGTCGGCCCCGGCCCGGCCGGCTTGATCCCGGTAGCGGCGCTGGCCACGCTGCGCGAGGCCGACGTCGTCTACCTGCCGCGCGCCAGCTCCAGCGACACTTCCGTCGCCCGCCAATGCCTGGCCGGCTTGGATCTGGACGAAAGCCGCTTCCGCGAGATCGAATTCGAGATGAATCCGGAACGCAGCGCGCTGTCGCGCCACTACGGCGCGCTGGCCGAACAACTGGCAACCGAATTGAAAACCGGCCTGAACGTCGCTTACCTGACCATAGGCGACTCAATGACCTACTCCACTTACGGCTACCTGCTGGCGGCGCTGCGCGAAATGCTGCCGGCGCTGGAAACCCAGACCTTCCCCGGCGTCACCAGCTTCGCCGCCACCGCGTCGGCGCTGTCCTGGCCGCTGGGCGAAGGCAAGGAACGCATCCTGATCCTGCCCTGCCCGGACGATATGGAAGCGCTGCGAGCCGACATCGACAGCCATGACCTCATCGTGCTGATGAAGATAGGCAAGCGGCTGCCGGAGGTGCTGGCGCTATTGAACCAGATGGGCATCGCCCAACTGTGCGCCTTCGCCCGCCGCATCGGCCTGCCCGGCGAAGTGCTGTGCGCCGATGTCTCGCAACTGAGCACAGACGCCAGCGGCTACCTCGCCACCATGCTGATCCGCAAGACAGCCAGAGAAAGACGCCACTCATGAAAGTCTATTTCATCGGCGCCGGCCCCGGCGCCGCCGACCTGATCACGCTGCGCGGCAGCCGCCTGTTGGGCGCAGCCCCGATGGTGCTGTACGCCGGCTCGCTGGTGCCGGCCGAGATGCTCAGCCACTGCCGCCCTGACGCGGAAATCCACGACACCGCCGAGCTGAATCTGGACCAGCAGGAAGCGCTATACCGCCGCGCCCAGGCCGAGGACAAGGACGTGGCGCGGCTGCATTCCGGCGACCCGGCGATCTACGGCGCCACCAACGAGCAGATGCGCCGGCTGGAAGCGCTGGGCATCGCCTACGAAGTGGTGCCCGGGGTGTCCTCGTTCACCGCCGCCGCCGCCGCATTGGGCAGCGAACTGACCCGGCCCGCGGTATCGCAGTCCATCATCCTGACCCGCACCAGCGGCCGCGCCAGCGCGGTGCCGGAGACGGAATCCATCGCCAGCTTCGCCGCCCACCGCGCGACGATGTGCATCTTCCTGTCCGGTCAGCGGCTGAAGCAGACCGTCGCCGACCTGGCGCTGCACTACCCGCCCACTACCCCGGTGGCGTTGGTGCGCCGCGCCAGCTGGCCGGACCAGTCCGTCCACCGCAGCACGCTGGGCAAGATGCTCACCGAGGTCAAGCAAAAGGACTGGCTGCTGACCACGCTGCTCTTGGTCGGCGAGGCGCTGTCGCGCGAAGGCGGCGTCGAATCCAGCCTGTACGCGGCCGGCTTCACCCATATCTTCCGCGACGGCGACGAGCGCAAGACCAAGCGGGCCAGCCTGCGGAAAGAAAAGCAGGCATGAGCCGCGCCGTGTGGCTGGTGCGCGCCGAAGCGCTGCCCTTGGGCCGGAAGCTGGCGGCGGCGCTGGACGCCCAGCTATACCAGCCGTGGCTGCAGCCCGACGCCAGCGGCCGCGAGCAATTCCGAGCCGCCTTCCATGCGCACAGCCATTGGATACTGGTGATGGCCAGCGGCATCGCCGTCCGCTATCTGGACGGCCTGCCGCAAAGCAAATACAGCGACCCGGCGGTGGTGGTGATGGATGAAGCCGCCCGCTTCTCCATCCCGCTATTGTCCGGCCACGAAGGCGGCGCCAATGCGCTGGCTTACGAAGCGGCGCGGCTGACCGGCGCGGTGCCGGCAATCACCACCGCGACGGAGGCGATTAAGCCGCTGACGTTGGGCATCGGCTGCCGCCGCGGCAAGAGCGCCGAGGCCATAGCACAAGCCGTGCTGCAAGCCTTGGCCGGCCGGCCGCTGTCCGATGTGCGCGAAGTGGCGACGATAGACCTGAAGGCCGACGAAGCCGGCCTGCTGGCCTTCTGCGCCCGTCACGCGCTGCCGCTGCGCGTCATCGCCCGCGCAGACGTCGCCGCCCGCGGCTGGACCGGCGCGCCGTCGGACTGGGTGCGGCGGAACGTCGGCGTCGACGGCGTGTGCGAACCGTGCGCGCTGATCGCCAGCCCACGGGGGCGGCTGATCGTGCCAAAAACCGCGGTAGATGGGGTGACGGTGGCGGTGGTGGAGGATGCTTCCCTTTGATCGCGCCGGCCCAAATGACATCGACGTCACCCCTAAAAAAACGCCTGCGCAGCAGGCACAAATTGACTTTGACGGCGGAACGCCCCGGCGCAGCCGGAGCTTAACAATGGATGACAAAATGACCGGCAAACTCTACCTCGTCTCGGTCGGCCCCGGCCGCGCCGAGCTGATTCCCGACCTCGCCCGCCAGGCGCTGGCGGCGAGCGATGTGATCGTCTCCTACGATTTTTACCTGACCTGGGTGCAACCGTGGATAACCGGCAAGGACATCCGCACCCTGCCGCTGACCCAGGAACGCGAGCGCGCCCAGCTGGCGCTGGCGGAAGCACGCGCCGGCAAAACCGTCGCCCTGCTGTCCAGCGGCGACATCGGCGTCTATGCGATGGCCACGCTGGCCTACGAGGACATGCTCGAAGACGATGTGTTCGACGTGCAGCTGATTCCCGGCATCACCTCGGCCAATTCCTGCGCGTCCTTGCTCGGCGCGCCGCTGTCGCACGACTTCGCCACGCTGAGCCTGTCCGACCTGCTGTGCCCGTGGGAATGGATTGAAACCCGCGCCCGCCACATCGCCCAGGCCGATCTGGCGGTGGTGTTCTACAACGTGCAGAGCCGCCAGCGCCAGGAAGGCGTCTACCGCATCCTGGACATCATGCTGGAGCACAAGAAGCCGGAAACGCTGTGCGGCATCGTCCGCAACGCCTACCGTGAAGACCAGGCGGTGGAAATCGTCACCCTGGCCGAGCTGCGGACCCGCCGCTTCGACATGCTGACCAGCATTGTCATCGGCAACCGCTTCACCCGCCGCAAACGGAACTGGATGTTCACTCCGCGCGGCTACTTCAACTGGGACAACACCAGCGACACGGTCAAGGCCGACGCGCTGCCCGCCGGCGCGGCCTGGGTGTTCTCCGGCACCAGCGACGGCAACGCGCTGTCCCGCGCCATCGCCGACGCCGGCCGCGCGGTGGTGGTCAGCAGCGCCAGCGATTACGGCAATGAGCAGGCGCAGCAGGCGGCGCCCGGCGTGGCCACCGTCAGCGGCCGGCTGGGCGTGGAGCGCCGCCGCGAACTGTTGTCCGGCAGCCGGGCCAGCGCCATCGTCGACGCCACCCACCCCTACGCCAGCGAGATGTCGCAGCAACTGATGGCGCTGGCCAAGGAACTGGCCCTGCCCTATCTGCGCTACGAACGCCCGGCCAGCAGCAGCGCGTATCCGCTGATCCGCTGCGCCGACAGCGACGCGGCCGCCAAGCTGGCGCTGACGAAAGGAAAACGTGTTTTCCTCGCCACCGGCAGCAAGGAACTGCACCGCTTCCTCGCCGCCGATGCCGAGAAACAACGGCAATGGTTTGTACGCCTGGCGCCGGACCCGCAGCATTTGCAGCGGGCGCTCGATCTGGGCATCCCGCGCTCGCGCATCTGCGCGATGCAGGGGCCGTTCTCGCAAGCGGCCAACGAGGCGCTGTGGCGCGACTGGGGCATTGACTGCGTGATCAGCAAGGACGGCGGCGAGGCCGGCGGCTTCAACGCCAAGGCCGCCGCCGCGACCGTGCTGGGCATCCCCTTCATCGTGATAGACCGCCCGCAGCTGGACTATCCGCAAACGTTTAGCGACTTTGACGCCGTCTTGGCGGCCCTAGCTAAAGGAGAACCCGCATGAGCGCGCCGCGCCTCCCCGTCACGGTATTGACCGGTTTCCTCGGCGCCGGCAAGACCACGCTGCTGTCCAAGCTGCTGGAAAACAATAAGCAACGCCGGCTGGCCATCCTGGTCAATGAGTTCGGCGAGGTGTCGATAGACGGCGGCCTGTTGCGCGACGCCGACGCCGGCGGCGTGGAAATCCACGACCTCGCCCACGGTCTGGTGGCCTACGACGACGACGCCAACTTCCTGCCCACCATGCTGGCGCTGTGGCAGCGTCGCCAGCAGATCGACCACGTGCTGATCGAAACCTCCGGCCTGGCCTTGCCCAGCGCGGTGATGGCCCAGTTGCAGAGCGAGGCGCTGGCGCCCTATTTCGTGCTGGACGCCACGCTGGCGGTGGTCGACACCCCGCTGCTGCTCGCCGGCCGCTTCTCCCCAGCTGGAGACGGCGGCAAAGCCGACGCGGTGGCGGAGCTGTTCGACCAGCAACTGGGCCACGCCGACATCGTGGTGCTGAACAAGGTAGACGCGCTATCCGCCGACGCGCTGCTGGCGGCGGAGGAAGCCGTGCGCAGGCAAGCGCCGTCGATCCGCTTCATCGAGCTGGCTTATCAAGCCAAGCTGGACACTCGGCTGACGCTGGGCCTGCATCTGCACGAGGCCGCGCCGGCGGCGCACCGCCATTACGGCCCGGTGGCCAGCATGCCGGGGCTCGCGATGCGGCCGCTGGCCAACCAGGCGCTGCTGGACGGCCACAGCCACGGCGGCCAGGCCGCGCACAGCCATGGCCTGTCCACCCACAAGCATTTCCACGAGCAAGACCCGGGCTGGCAATCGTTCATGATCCGCAGCAAAGAGGCGCAAAACGCCGACAAGCTGGCCGCAGCGCTGGAGGTTATCGCCGATGAGGAGCCCCTGCTCAGGATCAAGGGCTTCGCGGCCTGCTCCGAAGGCCCTGGCCGCTTGCTGGCCCAGGGCGTGCGCAAGCGCATCGAGCTAAGCCGCGACGAAACCCTGGCCGCTCCACGCCAGGCTCAGCTCGTGTTCATCGGCTACCACCCCAGCCGCCCACGCGTGCTGGCGTTGCTGCGCGACATCACCGGCGCCCACTGGAGCTAGCCGGTGAGCGCCTTGGAACTATGCGGCCTGGACTGGTCGCCGGACAGCGCGATAGCGCCTGAGGCAAGACTGCTGCACGACATTGCGCTGTCAGTCCGGCCCGGCGAATTCGTCGGCGTCATCGGCCCCAACGGCAGCGGCAAGACCAGTACCTTGCGCTGCGCCTTCCGCTTCAACAAGCCGCTAGCCGGCGAGGCCAGGCTGGACGGCGCCGATATCTGGTCCCAGTCCGCCGCTGCCTTCGCCCGCCGCGTGGCGGTGGTGCTGCAGGAATTTCCCGAGGACTTTGGCCTGACCGTGCGCGAGGTGGCGGACATGGGCCGCATTCCGCACCAATCGCTGCTGCGCGGCGGATCCGCCGCCGATCACGCCATCGTCGACGAGGCGCTGGCCCAGGTGGGTTTGACGGCGCAGCAACGGCAGCCCTTCGCCACGCTGTCCGGAGGCGAGAAGCAACGCGCCTTGTTGGCGCGGGCGCTGGCGCAGCAGCCCGAGCTGCTGATCCTGGACGAACCCACCAATCACCTGGACCTGCGCCACCAGCTATCACTGCTGCGCCTGGTGCGCCGGTTGGGCATCGCCGCCATCGCCACCCTGCACGACCTCAACCTGGCGGCCGCCTTCTGCCACCGCCTGTACGCGCTGAAGGCCGGCCGCATCGTCGCCAGCGGCGTCCCGGAAACCGTCTTGACACCCCGGCTCTTGGCCGAAGTGTTCGGCGTGCGCGCACTGGTGGACCGCCACCCTCAAGCCGGTCATCCCCGCATCACCCTGCTGGAAGAAGAAAGCATATGAAACTTAAACCACCTCCGCTCATCGCCTGCGGCCTGGCCGCGCTGCTGGCCTCTCAAGCTCATGCCAGCACCTATCCGCTGACTATCGATAGTTGCAACCGCAAAGTCACCTTCCAACGCCCGCCTCAGCGCGCGGTCAGCCACGACATCAATCTGACCGAGATGATGGTGGCGCTGGGCCTGCAAAATCGTATGACCGGCTACACCGGCATCAGCGCCTGGAACAAGCTGAACGCACCGTTGAAACAGGCATTGGGCAAGCTGCCAGAGCTGGCCGGCGACTATCCGTCGTCGGAAGCGCTACTGGCCCGCAACGCCGACTTTTTCTTTGCCGGCTGGAACTACGGCCTGCGCGTGGGCGGCCCGGTGACGCCTGCTTCTCTGGCACCCTTGGGCATCAATGTCTACGAGCTCAGTGAATCCTGCGCCCATGTAATGAAACGCCCGGCGGCGAGCCTGGACGATGTCTATCGCGACCTCAACAATCTGGGCCGCATCTTCGACGTGGAGCCGCGTGCGCAAAAAGTGGTGGCCGAGATGCGCGCCAAGGTGGACGGTACCGCCGCCCGCGTCGCCAAGCGCAAGGCCACGCCGTCGGTCTTCGTCTACGACAGCGGCGAGGATCGCCCCTTCAGCGCCGGCAAGCTGGCCATGCCGAGCGCGTTAATCCAAGCCGCAGGCGGCCGCAACATCCTGGGCGACGTCAACGCCAGCTGGACCCGCGTCGACTGGGAAACCGTGGTGGCGCGGAATCCGCAGGTTGTCGTGATCATCGACTACGGCAAGGTCTCCGCCCAGCAGAAGATCGCCTTTCTGCAAAACCATCCGGCGCTGAACAAGATGGCGGCGGTGCGCGACAAACGCTTCATCGTGCTGCCCTACGACAGCGCGACGCCCGGCATCGCCAACGCTGACGCCATCATCGCGCTGGCGCGCGGCTTGCACCCGGAGGCCTTCGCCAAGTGATCCGCTCCGCCGTCAACCATCCATCGGCCTGGCCCTTGCTGAGCATCTTGCTAGCCCTGCTCGCGTTGTCGCTGCCGCTGGCTTCCGGCCTGGGCGCCGCGCCGGTGGAGTTCACTGTCAGTTCCAATGTACTGCTGCACCAGCTGGGCCTGCCGGTGGAACCGGCCTGGCAGCCGGGCCAGGACCTGATCATCTGGCAGCTGCGGCTGCCGCGGGTGTTGCTAGGCGGCATGGTCGGCGCCGGCCTGGCCCTGGTGGGCGCGG
Organism: Chromobacterium haemolyticum; assembly: GCF_009936155.1. NCBI lineage: Bacteria > Pseudomonadati > Pseudomonadota > Betaproteobacteria > Neisseriales > Chromobacteriaceae > Chromobacterium > Chromobacterium haemolyticum. The sequence continues at coordinate 2,480,412 of NZ_AP019312.1, forward strand.
CCTTGCAGGCTACCACCCGCAACCAGCTGGCCGACCCCCACCTGCTGGGCGTCAGCTCCGGCGCCACGCTGGGCGCGGTGACGGTGTTGCTATTCAGCGGCAATGTGCTGGGCGGCGCCACCCTGCCGCTAGCCGCCTTCACCGGCGCCTTGCTGGCCACCCTGCTGGTCACCGGCATCGCCGTTCGCCAGCGTCGCTTGCAGGCCGAGCGGTTGTTGCTGGCCGGCGTCGCCGTGTCCTTCCTGCTGATGGCTTTAGCCAATCTGATGCTGTATCTGGGTGATCATCGCTCCGCCTCGGCGGTACTGTTCTGGATGCTGGGCGGTCTAGGCCAGGCGCGCTGGGAGCTGCTGCCGGCGCCGCTGGCCGCGCTGTGCCTGGGCCTGGCAGCCTTGTTGACGGTGGCCAGGCCGCTGAACGCGCTGATGGCCGGCGAGCAGACCGCGGTCACCTTGGGCATACGCGTGACCAGGCTGCGGCTGGCGGTGTTCGCCGCCTCCTCGTTGCTGACCGGCACTATGGTGGCGGTCAGCGGCGCGATAGGTTTTGTCGGCCTGATGATTCCCCACATCGCCCGCCGCTGCGTCGGCGCCGACCACCGCCGCTTGCTGCCTGCCTGCGCACTGCTGGGCGCCTTGTTCCTGATCTGGGTGGACGCCGCCGCGCGCACGGTCATCGCCCCGGAAGACATCCCGGTTGGCGTTGGCACTGCCGCCGTCGGCGGCGCCTTCTTCATCTGGCTGTTGCGCCGCTGACGGCGCGCGCCCCACACTCAAGGACAACACTATGAAAACCGATCCGGCCTCCCACCAGCGCATGACTGAGAAGCGCAAGGCGGGCTTCGAGAAGAAAAAGGCCGCCGCCACCGGCGAAAAAGGTCTGCTCATCGTCAACACCGGCACGGGCAAGGGCAAGAGCAGCGCCGCCTTCGGCATGGGCCTGCGCGCCGTCGGCCACGGCATGCGCCTGGGCGTGGTGCAGTTCATCAAGGGCGCTCTGCACACCGCCGAACGCGACCTGTTGGGCGGCTTCGACAACTGCGACTTCCACACCATGGGCGAAGGCTATACCTGGAATACCCAGGACCGCGAGGCCGACATCGCCACCGCGCGCAAGGGCTGGGCGCAGGCGCTGGCGATGATGGAGAGCGAAGACTACGACATGGTGATCCTGGACGAACTGAACGTGGTGCTGAAATACGAATACCTGCCGCTGGACGAAGTGCTGGCCGCCTTCGCCGTCCGGCCGGCGATGCAGCATGTGGTGGTCACCGGCCGCCACGCGCCGGAAGCCTTGCTTGAGGCGGCGGATCTGGTCACCGAAATGCGCTTGGTCAAGCACCCCTACCGCGAGCAAGGCATCAAGGCGCAACGCGGAGTGGAGTTCTGATGACATCGTTGCGCTGCCCGGCACTGTTCCTGACCGCCCCCGCCTCGCACCAGGGCAAGACCACGCTGACGGCGGCGCTGGCCCGCCACCATCGCAATCAGGGACGCCGGGTGCATGTGTTCAAAACCGGGCCGGATTTTCTGGATCCCTATATTCTCGAGCGTGCCAGCGGGCACACCGTCTATGGCCTGGACTTGTGGATGAACGGCGAGGACGATTGCCGCGCCCGCCTGTACAAGGCCGCCGCCGAGGCCGACCTGATCCTGATCGAGGGCAGCATGGGCTTGTTCGACGGCACGCCCAGCAGCGCCGATCTGGCCGCCCTGCTCGGCATCCCGCTGGCGGCGGTGATAGACGCCGCCAGCATGGCGCAGACCTTCGCCGCCGTCGCCCATGGCCTGGCCAGCTTCCGCCCAGGCCTTCGCTTTCATGGCTTCATCGCCAACCACGTCGCCAGCGAGCGCCACGCCGAAATGCTGGCCCAGCAGCTGCCGGCACATCTGCCGCTGCTGGCCGCGCTGCGCCGCGACGAGGCGGTGCGGCTGCCGGAACGCCATCTGGGCCTGGTGCAAGCGCAGGAGATCGCCGATCTTGACGCCCGTCTCGATCTCGCCGCAGCGCAAATCGCCGGCACCACGCTGGCCGAGTTGCCGCCTGCGGTGGCGTTTCCCCCTGTCGTCCAGCCGGGCATGCCGAAACTGCTGGCAGGCCGGCGCATCGCCATCGCCCGCGACGCCGCCTTCGCCTTTGTCTACCCGGCCAATATGGAAACACTAGTCCAACTGGGCGCGGAGCTGGCCTTCTTCTCGCCACTAGCCGACTCCGTGCTGCCTGACTGCGACGCGGTCTACCTGCCTGGGGGCTATCCGGAACTACATCTGGACACGCTGTCCGCCAACACCGCGCTAAAGGCGGGACTACATGGGCATGTGGAAGCCGGCAAGCCCCTGTACGCGGAGTGCGGCGGCATGCTCTATCTGCTGGACCGGCTAACCCGCCGCGATGGCGAGAGCGCGGCGATGCTGGAGTTGCTGCCCGGCCACGCCGTGCTGCAGCCTAGGCTGTGCGGGCTGGGCCTGCAGCAAATGGACTTTCCCGGCGGCGCGCTGCGCGGCCACACTTTCCACTACACTCGGCTGGAAACCAGCCTGGAGCCTGTCGCCCGCGCGACGCGCGCCAGCGGCGCCGGAACCGGCGAGGCGCTGTATCGCCGCGGCAGCCTGCTGGCCAGCTATTTTCACGCCTATTTCCCGTCCAATCCCCTAGCCGCGGCGAGCCTGTTTCTGCAATAAACCTTTGCCCGCAATCCGAAATACGGCTTGGCTGCTCACGCTTGCGCGCAGAACCGCTGCCGCGGCGAACTTACCTTCATGACTTGCCTCGCTCCCACTTCTCTCTCCAGGGCAACACCTTAGCCGCAGGCATCGGCTTTGCAATGCTGTAGCCCTGAGCCAGGTAGCAGCCCAGCCGCATCAAAACTGGCCAATATTTTTTGCGCTCCACGCCTTCAACGATAAAGTTGATGGAACGGCTCTGACAAAACACCGCCATGCACCGTATCAGCGAGGCGTTGAACGAACCCGGCTCCAGTTCCTGCGCAAAAGCCTTGTCCAGTTTGATCTCGGTGATTGGGCAGTTTTTCAGGTAGGTAAAAGATGTGAAACCCGCTCCAAAATCGTCTATCGACAAGGACACGCCCTGAGCATGCAATTGCTCGATCATCAGCTTGGCCTTGACCGGATTGATGACCAGAGCGGTTTCCGTCAGTTCCAGCACCAGTAGCTCGGGTGGAATCTTGTAACTGGCCAAACGCGCCATCACTTCTTCCACAAACCGACCATCTTCCAACATCCGCGCGGAAATATTCACCGCCACCTTGAATGGTTCCCGCAACTGGCTGATCCATATCTGTTGCTGAGACAGCACCAACTCCAGCGTCAGATAAGTAAAACGGCTCAGTAGATTGCAAGACTCCAGCGTGGGCATGAAATCATCGGGATTTACCTGGCCCTGTGCCGGGCTGTTCCATCGGACCAAGGCTTCGAATCCGACCACTTCCTCGGTGTCCAGCCGGACTTTGGGCTGGTAATGCATTTCCAGTTCCTCGTGCTGGATCGCCCGGGTTAGCTGGGTAATCAGGGCTTGCGTGGTTTGTCCCGACTTGGGCCAGGGCTTGTCGTTTTCACCCGCGTACAAGGCCACTGAGCCGAGGTTGCTTTTTGCCTGATACATAGCGATATCTGCGCAGGACAACAGTTGGGCGGGATCGCAGCCATGCTGCGGGCACATCGCCACACCGAAGGAAGCGCCTATCGACAAGGCGTGTTCTCCCACCAGAATCGGCGCATCCAACGTATGCCCCACCTTCTCCGCCAAGGCCAACGCGCACTCCGCTCCATCCACCTCCAGTAGCAAGGCGGCGAATTCATCGCCGCCCAGACGCGCGATGGTGTCCGAACCCCGCAGCAGGCTGGCGAAGCGCGCGCCCACTTCCCTCAACACCAAATCGCCTGCCTGGTGGCCCAGTTTATCGTTGACCTCCTTGAAGCGGTCCAGGTCTATCATCAACACGGCAAACGGCAACTGATTGCGAGCGTGCAATGCGCACAACTGTTCCAGACGATCAAGAAACAGATTGCGGTTGGGCAAGTCGGTCAGCGAATCGTACAGGCTGCGGTGCTGCAGCAACTGCTCGGTTTCACGCAGCTTGGTTTGTATCGCCGCCACCCGCACGCCGTCGCTGATGGTTTGGCGCAGCCGGTCCTCGGTCAGTTCGAACTTGGGCAGATATTCGTAGACGCCCAGTTTGATGGCCTCGGCTGCAATGCGCTCATTGCCGGTGCCGGTGACCGCCACGATCAGACAGGATTGATTGCGTTGCTGGATTGAGGGCACCAGTTCGCGGCCGTCGCCGTCGTCCAGTTTGAAATCCAGAAAAACGAAATCAAATAGCTCCCGGCCCAGAAGACTCAAGGCGCTGGCCTTGGAGTCCGCTTCCAGGATTTGCGAACATAAGGCATTTCTATGCAGCAGGCGGATGATGCGCTCGCGGTCGACGTCGTCGTCGTCCACCACCAGCACGCTGACTTGCTGCGGAGCCTCTTGCAGGCATTCGACATCGTCGATCATTGCGATTACCGGGCCGGCAAAACCACGGACTGGGCGTAAGAATGCAATAGATCCATCAGTTTCACGAATTGCGGACCCACGGCGGATTTCATCATATAACCCGCCACGTTTTCCTCGTAAGCGCGCATGCGGTCCGCGTCCCGCGACGAGGTGGTCAGCACGAAGATCACCGAATTGCGCAACTGGTTGTCGGCGCGGATGGTTTCGAGAAATTGAAAACCGTCCATCCTCGGCATATTAAGATCCAGCAAAATCAGGAAGGGGCTGGTGATCCGCTTGCTGTCGTGCGTTCCCCGCAGGATTTGCAAGGCCTCAAGGCCATCGCAGGCGGTCACCATATTGCACTCAAGCCCTTGGCGGCGCACGCCGCGCAATACGCCTTCGATGGCCACGTCATCGTCATCCACCAGTAAAACCGTAATGTCGCTTGATATCACCGCGCTTGTCATCACTCCACCTCCTTGAGCGGAAACCGCGGCCAGCGGATGCGAAAACAGGCTCCGCCCAGCATGCCGTTTCGATCCAGAATCACGGTGCCGCCATTGCTGTTGACCATGCGGCGGGTTACCGCCAGTCCAACGCCATGTCCCGCCGCCTGGCTGCTGGCGCGGTGAAACAACTTGAAAATACGCTCTTCAGAGCCCTCCGGCACGCCAACGCCGTCGTCTTCCACCGTGAACAGATTAAAGCGCCCTTCTTCCTCCACCGTGATGCGAATCACGCCTTTGCCGCCACCGTGGTGCTTGCAGGCATTGGACAGCAAATTGCGGATCGCCAAGGACAGCGGCGTGCGGGCGGCGGGAAACGGCCTGGCGTTGATTTCAACCTCCAGCCGGAAATCGGGGGAAATATCGAGAAGATCCACGGTTTCGCGCACCAGTTGGCCGGGGTCGATCTCTTCGACTCGTTCATCCTGGCGCCCTGCCCTCGCGTATTCCAACAAGTCTTCTATCATGCGTTCGGCGCGGGCAATGCGCTCTTCGGCCCGTGCAAAGTTTTTCTCTATGTCCGCGCTGAGCTGGGACGGGTCCAAATCTTCGCGAATCCACGAAATCAGATCCGCGATGCCGCGCAAAGGCGAGCGCAAATCATGGGAGGCCACATAGGTGAACTCCTCCAGCTGAGCGTTGGCCTGCTGCAGCGTTTCCTCAAATTTCTTGCGCAAAGAGATGTCGGTGATTGCGGCCAATACCTGCCGCTCCCCTTCGGTTTCCAAAGGGGTCAGCCCCACTTCCACCGGAAATTCGCTGCCGTCCCGGTGCTGGGCCAGCAGGTCGCGCCCGGAGCCCATCGCCCGCACTTCCGGCGCCTTGGCGAAGGCGGAGCGCAAAGCCGGGTGGCCGTTTCTCACGCGCTGCGGCAGCAGCACCTCCACCGGCTTGCCCACCAGTTCGCCTGGTGGATAACCAAACATGGCGTCCAGCGCTTGATTGGTCATTGAAATCCTGCCATCCGCGCCCGCCATCAATAGGCCGATAGGCAGCGAAGACACCACTTTGGAAAAGCGATGCTCGAGCCGGCGTCGCGGCGTGATGTCGCTGACAAAGGCCACCGCGCAGACTTCGTCGTCGTGCGGCATCGAACCCAGGCCGATTTCGATCGGGAACTGGCGTCCATCGGCATGCTGGGCAAACAGTTCGCGGCCGCTGCCCATGGTTCTGGGCGTGGGATTGGCAAAAAACAGCTGACGAAAATCTAGATGGCGTTCGCGGATATCCGCCGGCAACAGCATTTCCACCGGCTGTCCAAGAAGTTGGGCCTTGCTGTAGCCAAACATGTTTTCCAGCGCGCTGTTGACGTAGAGCATGCGACCATCGGCCGCCACCACCAACACCCCCACCGGGGCGGCCTCTACGACGGAAGCCAGTCCGGCATTACCGGCGGCGCCCGCGGCAGGAACCTTTTCCGGAAATTTGAACGACATCTCGCCCTGCTTTCACCTATGTTTTATTGCTGTAGGTTTAGCATAGGGCTTTCTCGCGCGCTGTTAATTCTGATGTCCTATCCGCTTCATTTACAACGCTTTGCTCAAGCAAGCAGCAAGGCCAGTTCCGCCGCCGCCTCGCGCAGCACCGGCAAAATGCGCAGCAACAAATCCTCGCGGCTGACGCGCGCGGCCTGCACGCCGACATTGATCGCCGCCGCGGCGCGGCCATCGCCCCCGATGATGGGCACGGCAATGGAACGCAGACCGATTTCCAGTTCCTGATCAATCAAGGCGTAGCCCTGCTCCGCCACCCTCGCCAGTTCCGCCTCCAACTCCGGCCGCCCTACGATGGTATGCGGCGTGTGCTGGACCAGCCTCGCCCGGTCCAAGAGTTGAGCGAGTTCCGCGGCGGGCAGCCGGCTCAGCATCGCTCGGCCCATTGATGTGCACGTCGCGGGCAAACGGCTGCCTATATCCAGGTCCACCGTCATGATTCGGCTGGTAAAGGCACGCGCGATATAGAGGATGTCGTCGCCGTCCAGGATGGCGATAGAGCTGGATTCGTTAACGCTGCTGCTGACGTGGCGCAGCACAGGCTGGCCGGCGCGCGCCAACGGAGTTGAGCCCAGATAGGCGTGCCCCAGCGCCAGGATGCGCGGCCGCAGGGCGAAATGGCGGCCATCCTCGCTGTCCACGAAACCCAGCTTGTTCAAGGTGTACAAGCAGCGTCGCACCGCCGCGCGCGGAATGCCGGTGCGCTGGCTGATTTGCGAGGTGGACAGCAGGCGACGCTGTGCGGAGAACGCCTGAATCACCGCCAAGCCGCGCGCCAGCGAGGCCATGTAGTTGGGGTCGCCGCTAAAGGTCTCTTCCACGCCTTCTTCGGAAATGGGGTCTTGCCGCTGTTGCATCTTGCCTCCTTTTTTTCATCTTGAGCGATTACCGCACACTATTGCGATCATCGTATTGACCCCGCGGCTGGCCGGCAAGCATGCTGAATGCGCGATTAAAGTTATTTGGTTCGATAATCGCACAAACTCTTTTATGGCTGCACGCAGCCCGCAAAGGACAGTCGATGATAGATAAAATGGTAAGCTCGCCCGCCGCCGCCATTGCCGACATCCACGACGACGCCACGGTAATGATCGGCGGCTTCGGCGTCGCCGGCCAGCCGGCGGAATTGATAGACGCGCTGATAGACCATGGCGCGCGCAATCTCACCATCGTCAACAACAACGCCGGCAACGGCGAAACCGGTCTGGCCGCCTTGCTGCGGGCACGCCGAGTTCGCAAGATCATCTGCTCGTTTCCGCGCCAGGCGGACTCCCAAGTGTTCGACGCGCTCTACCGCGCCGGCGACATCGAACTGGAATTGGTGCCGCAGGGCAATCTGGCGGCGCGCATCCAGGCCGCCGGCGCCGGGCTGGGCGCCATCTTCTCGCCCACCGGCTACGGCACTCTGCTGGCGGAAGGCAAGGAAACCCGCCGGATCAATGGCCGCGACTATGTGCTGGAGCTCCCCATCTACGCCGACTTCGCGCTGATCAAGGCCTGCCGAGGGGACCGCTGGGGCAATCTGCAATACCGCAAGGCGGCGCGCAACTTCGGCCCCATCATGGCCACCGCCGCGCGCCAGACCATCGTCCAGGTGGGACAGCTGCTGCCGCTAGGCGAAATGGACCCGGAAACCGTGGTGACGCCGGGCATCTTCGTTCACAAGCTGGTTTGCGTCGGCGGCCAGTTAACGCAAGGAGGCCGGCATGAATAAACGACTGAATCGCGAGCAGATGGCGGCGCGGGTGGCGCGCGACATCCCGGAGGGCGCGTACGTCAACCTGGGCATTGGCCTACCCACCCGGGTGGCCGACTATCTGCCGCCGGAGCTGGACATCTTCCTGCACAGTGAAAACGGCCTGCTGGGCATGGGTCCGGCGCCGGCTCCAGGTCAGGAGGACCCGGACCTGATCAACGCCGGCAAGGAGCCGGTCACGCTATTGCCAGGCGGCTGCTTTTTCCACCATGGCGATTCCTTCGCCATGATGCGCGGCGGTCATCTCGACATCTGCGTCTTGGGCGCCTTTCAGGTGTCGAGGCGCGGGGACCTGGCCAATTGGCACACCGGCGCGCCGGACGCCATCCCGGCGGTGGGCGGCGCGATGGACCTGGCCATAGGCGCGAAGCAAGTGTTCGTGATGATGGAGCATCTGAGCAAACAGGGCGAATGCAAACTGGTGGAAGCCTGCAGTTACCCTCTGACCGGCGTGGCTTGCGTGCATCGCGTGTACACCGACTTGGCGGTGATAGACCTCCGCGACGGAGAGTTGCTGGTGCGCGAATGCGTGCCTGGCCTGGATTTCGATGAATTGCAGCGCCTGACTCCGGTTCGACTGACCGATGCCCGCCAAGGAGACATCCGATGAGACAAGCTTATATCTGCGACGCCATCCGCACGCCCTTCGGCCGCTACGGCGGCGCGCTGTCCGCCTTGCGCGCCGACGATCTGGCCGCCCTGCCCTTGGCCGCCTTGCAACAACGCAATCCGGGCGCGGACTGGGCCTTGTTGGACGATGTGCTCTATGGTTGCGCCAACCAGGCCGGCGAAGACAACCGCAACGTGGCTCGCATGGCCGCGCTGCTGGCCGGCCTGCCGGCGTCCACCCCTGCCAGCACGGTCAACCGCCTCTGCGGTTCCAGCCTGGACGCCATCGGCCAGGCCGCGCGCGCGATCAAGAGCGGCGAGGCCGAGTTGCTGATCGCCGGCGGCGTGGAGAGCATGAGTCGCGCGCCCTATGTGATGGGCAAGGCGGACAGCGCTTTCGCCCGTAATCTGCGCATAGAGGACAGCACCATGGGCTGGCGTTTCGTCAACCCCTTGCTGCGCGAGCGCTACGGCGTGGACTCAATGCCGGAAACCGCGGAAAACGTGGCCGAGCAGTTCCACATCTCGCGCGCGGATCAGGACGCCTTCGCGCTGCGCAGCCAGCTGCGAGCCGCCGCCGCGCAGGAAGCCGGCCGGCTGGACGATGAATTGATGGAAGTGCTGATTCCGCGCGCCAAGGGCGAGCCGCTGAGTTTCACGCGCGACGAACACCCGCGCGCCACCTCGCTGGAAGCGCTGGCCCGGCTCAAGGGCGTGGTGCGGACCGACGGCAGCGTCACCGCCGGCAACGCCTCCGGCATCAACGACGGCGCGGCGGCGCTGCTGCTGGCCGGAGAAAACGCGCTGAAACGCCATGGGCTGACGCCGCGCGCGCGCGTGCTGGCCATGGCCTGCGCCGGCGTGGAGCCTCGCATCATGGGCTTCGGCCCGGCCCCTGCCATCCGCAAAGTCCTGGCTCTGGCCGGGCTGCGCCTCGATCAAATGGACGTAATCGAACTTAACGAGGCCTTCGCCGCCCAGGCGCTGGCTGTATTGCGAGACCTGGGCTTGCCGGACGACGCCGAGCACGTCAACCCCAACGGCGGCGCCATCGCCCTTGGTCACCCTCTGGGCGCCAGCGGCGCGCGCCTGGCCGCCACCGCTCTGTACCAATTGCAACGCAACGGCGGCCGTTATGCGCTGTGCAGCATGTGCATAGGCGTCGGTCAAGGCATCGCGCTGATCATCGAGCGCGTCTGAAAACCTGTTCGCCGTCCACCGCACGTCGGCTAGGCGCTACACGGCGAGAGCCGACCGCGCGCCCACTCTCATAGGAGCCTCCCATGAAGGACAAGCCCATGGACATCAGCGAGTTCATCGACGACAGCCCGCTGTCCCGCTATCAAGTCATGGTGTTGACACTGTGTTTTCTCATCGTGCTGCTGGATGGCTTCGACACCGCCGCCATCGGCTACATCGCGCCGGAGCTGATCGGCCAATGGGGCATCTCACGCGGCCAGCTGGCCCCGGCTTTCGGCGCAGGCTTGTTCGGCATGCTGATAGGCAATTTCGCTTTCGGTCCGGTGGCGGACCGGCTGGGCCGCAAGCGGGTGCTGCTGCTGTGCACGCTGATCTTCGGTCTGGGCACGCTGGCCTCGGCCCAGGCGGAGTCCATCGAGACACTGGCGCTGCTACGCTTCGCCACCGGCATCGGCCTGGGCGGCGTGCTGCCCAATTGCATCACCCTGAGTTCGGAATACTCGCCGGCGCGCCACCGCATGCTGCTGGTCACCCTCAGCTATGCAGGCTTCACCGCTGGACTGGCGCTGGGCGGCGGCGTCGCCAGCCAGATCATCCCGCTGTGGGGCTGGCGAGGCGTGCTGGTGGCCGGCGGCCTGGCGCCCTTGCTCCTGCTGCCCTTCATGGTTTGGCTACTGCCGGAGTCGGTGTGCTATCTCGCCGGCAGGCCGGAGCAGATAGACGCGCTGCGGCGCATCGTTGCCCGCATCAATCCGGACCCGCGCTGGCAGCAACAGGCCTTCTGTCGTGAAGGCGCCGCTCAGGGCAGTCGTTCGCCGGCCGCCTTGCTGTTCGTCGCCGGCGCCCGTGCCCGCACCTTGCTGTTGTGGCTGACCTTTTTCTGCTGTCTGTTCGTGTTCTACCTGCTCACCAACTGGATGCCCACCATTCTGCGGGACCATGGCTACAGCACGGCGCAGGCGGCGCGCATCAGCGCCATGGTGCCGCTGGGCGGCGCGGTGGGCGGCGTGGTCATGGCCATGCTGATGGACCGGATGGGCGCGCGCCGGGTGCTGCCCTGGCTATGCCTGCTGGCGGCGCTGGCGCTGTCCGCCGTGGGCGCGGCGCTGGGCGACGGCGGCTGGCTGTTCGCCACCGTGTTCCTGGTGGGCTTCAGCCTGACCGGCGCGCTGAACAATCTGAGCATACTCGCCGCCACCCTCTACCCCACCCAGGCGCGCGCCACCGGAGTAAGCTGGGCGCTGGCCGCCGGCCGGGCCGGCTCCATCATCGGTTCGATGACCGGCGCCCTGCTGCTGGCCGCCGCCGGGTCCGCGCCCGGCTTCTTCGCCTGGGCCGCGGCACCGGTGCTGGCCGGCGCACTGGCCTTGTTCGCGATGGCGCGGCTGGACGCCACGCCCACGGTTTTGAAGTCCCTGGCATAGAGAGGAGCCCCCATGCCCATATTGAAACTGGCCAGCCATTCGCTGCACTATCAACTGGACGGGCCGACTGGCGCGCCGACACTCTTGCTGTCCAACTCCCTGGGCACCACGCTGGACATGTGGCGGCCGCAACTGGCGGCCCTGAGCCGGCATTACCGCGTGCTGCGTTACGACACCCGCGGCCACGGCGCCAGCACGGCCAGCGCCGCGTGCCGGCTGGCGGATCTCGCCGGCGACGCGATGTCCTTGCTGGATGCGCTGGATATCGAGCGCGCGCACTTTTGCGGCATCTCGATGGGCGGCCTCACCGGCCTGTGGCTGGGCGTTCACGCGCCGGAGCGCCTGCAGTGTCTGATCGTCAGCAATAGCGCGGCCAAGATAGGCGCAAGCGAAGCCTGGCGGCAGCGCGCCGCCCAGGTGCGCGCCGAGGGCCTGGCCGCGCTGGCCGCTAGCGCGCATCAACGCTGGTTCAGCGCCGATTTTTGCGTCCAGGCGCCGGACATCGTCGAGCAGGCGCGCGCCTGGCTGGCGGCCACCTCGCCGGGCGGCTACGCCGCCTGTTGCGAGGCGCTGGCCGACGCCGACCTGCGCGCCGACTTGCCGCGCATCGCCGCGCCGACTTTATTGATTGCCGGCCAGCTCGATCCGGTCACCACCGCGGCGGAAGCGGAAGCCATGGCCGCGACCATTCCGCAGGCCCGGCTGGCGCTGCTGCCGGCCTCCCATCTGTCCAATCTGGAAGCCCCGCTCGCCTTCGAACAGGCCATGCTGGCTTTTCTCGACGCGCGCTGAAGCAAGGATGCCAATGGAACTGCTCAGTCCCTTGTTCCGCCCCGGCGCCGGAAGTCAGGCTTTCACCCCTGCCGCCGCCATCCAGGCGATGCTGGACGTCGAGGCCGCGCTGGCGCGGGCCGAGGCCGCCGTCGGCGTGATTCCGCCGGCCGCGGCGGAAGCCATTGCCGCGCATTGCCGCGCCGCGCTGATAGACCCGGTCCGGCTGGCGGCCGACGCCGCGCTGGCCGGCAATCTGGCGATTCCCCTGGTCCGCCAGCTGACGGCGCTGGTCGCCACCGACGATGCCGGCGCCGCCGGCTTCGTGCACTGGGGCGCCACCAGCCAGGATGTGCTGGACACGGCGCTGGTGCTGCAACTGCGGCGGGCGCTCGAGGACGTCGGCGCCGATCTCGACGTCTTGATCGAGCTCTGCGCGGAGCGCTGCGCGCGACACCGCAACGAGATCATGGCCGGGCGCACCTGGCTGCAACAGGCACCGCCCACCACCTTGAGCTTGAAGCTCGCCGGCCTGCTGGACGCGTTGCTGCGCCAGCGCGAGCGTTTGCGGCAGCTGCGCCCGCGCCTGCTGACGCTGCAATTGGGCGGCGCGGTCGGCACCCTGGCCGCGCTGCAGCCGCATGGTCTGGCAGTGGCGGAGCAGATGGCGCGGCGGCTGGATCTCGCCGCGCCGGACCTGCCCTGGCACAGCCAGCGCGACCGCCTGGCCGAATTGGCCTGCTGGTGCGCGCTCTTGTGCGGCACCCTGGGCAAGCTGGGCCGCGATGTGTCCTTGTCGATGCAAACCGAAATCGCCGAGTTGTGCGAGCCGGAACAAGCTGGCCGCGGCAGCTCGTCCAGCATGCCGCACAAGCGCAATCCGGTGGCCTCGGCGGTGATGCTGGCCGCCGCCGCGCGGGCGCCGGGATTGGCCGCCACCCTGCTGACGGCCCAGGTTCAGGAGCAGGAGCGCGGCCTGGGCGGCTGGCATGCGGAGTGGGAAACGCTGCCTGAGCTGCTGTGCTTGTGCGCCGGGGCCTTGCGCCAGGCGGTGGAGCTGTTGCGCGGGCTGGAAGTCCGGCCCGACGCCATGCGCCGCAATCTTGCCGCCAGCGGCGGCCTGATCATGGCGGAAGCGGTGACCATGGCCTTGGGAGAGCGGCTGGGCCGCGCGCGCGCGCATCAGTTGGTGGCGGAGTGCTGCCAACAGGCGCGCCTACGCGGGGAAAGCCTGGCCGACGCGCTGCGCGGCCACCCCGAATTGTCGGCCTTGCTGAGCCACGACGAATTGAGCACGCTATTGGAGCCTTCTCAAAACCTGGGCGCGGCCGATGCCATGGTGGCGCGGGTCTTGCGTCGTTATCGGGAGCGAACGGATGGATGAACAAGAACGACTGCGCCAGGGCGAAGGCATACGCCGGGAAGTGCTTGGCGACGCCCACGTGGACCGCAGCCAGGCTGGACGCAGCGACTTCAACGGCGATTTCCTGGACCTGATCACCCGCTACGCCTGGGGCGAGATCTGGGATCGTCCTGGCCTATCGCGCCGACAGCGCAGCCTGATCACCATCGCCATGCTGGCGGTGCTGGGCAGAGAGGCGGAGCTGAAGCTGCATTTGCGCGCGGCGCGCAACAACGGCGTCAGCCGGGAAGAACTGAAGGAAACTCTGCTGCAGGTGGCGATATATGGCGGCGTGCCGGCCGCGAACACCGCCTTCCAGCTGGCGGAAGAAGCCTTGGCCGCCTCGTACTGCGACGGCGGCGACGGCTCAGGCGCTTAGCCGCAACCCTTCCAGCAAGATCTCCAGCGCGTCCAGCGTCTGAGCCAGCGCCGCCGCCGGCTGCTCGGCGCCGGACGCCCAGCAAGCACCCTCCACCAGCGCGCCGTTGATCAAGCGCGCCAGCGCCTGAGGATCGGCGGGGCGGATCAGGCCGGCGTCCATCAGCGCGCGCAAGCGCTCGGCGATGGCCCCGACGCACTGCCGCTGGCCGGCCTGCACGTATTCGGCGCCCAGCGCCGCCGGCGCATCATACAGCAAAATGCGTTGCGCCTCCGGCTGCGTGACCGCTTGCAGGTAAGCGCGGCAACGGCGCTTGAAACCCTGCCACGGGTCCGCCGCCTCGCACTCCGCCCGCGCCAGGCCGGCCTCGATCTCGGCGTCCAGCGCCTGGGCCACCGCCAACAGCAAGCCCTTCTTGTCGCCAAAGTGGTGGTAGAGCGCGCCACGAGTCACGCCAGCGGCGGCGGTCAACTCGTCCATCACCGTCGCGGCGTAACCATCGACGCCAAAGCTGCGGCGCGCAGACTGCAGCAGCCGGTTCCGGGTTTCCTCCATGGTTTCGCTGCGCGTTTTGCCTGCCATCGCGTTCTCCTGTTGCCGCCTGGGTCGTTACCCCGCATTTGACATACGGAATGTATGTCGATTAGTTTAACATACGTCGCGTATATTAAAACAGCGGACGGGCTGTATTCACATCGTCCGTCACAAGGAAACCCGATGGCCAACCCCTACCTTAGCCTGTTCTCCCATCCCGGCAGCTTGGCTTTCTCCGCCGCCGCCTGGGTAGCGCGGATGCCAATCTCCATGACCGGCATCGGCATCATCACCATGTTGTCGCAAACCTCCGGCTCCTATTGGCTGGCCGGCGCCGTCGCCGCCACCTTCACCTTTTCGATGGCGTTGCTGGCGCCGCAGATCTCCAGACTGGTGGACCGCTACGGCCAGCGTCGGGTATTGCCGGCCGCCACCGCGCTCAGCGTGACGGCGATGCTGGCGCTGTTGTTTTGCAGCTGGGCGCAATGGTCGGTGTGGACCTTGTTCGTTTCCGCCGCCCTCGCCGGCTGCATGCCCAGCATGTCGGCGATGGCGCGCGCGCGCTGGACCGAGATCTATCGCGGCTCGCCGCAACTGCACACCGCGTTTTCGCTGGAATCGGTATTGGATGAGGTTTGCTTCATCGTCGGCCCGCCCATTGCCGTTGGCCTGAGCGTGGCGGCGTTTCCGCAGGCCGGGCCCTTGCTGGCCGCCGTGCTGCTGGCCGGCGGCGTCGCCGCCTTCTGCGCGCAAACCGGCACCGAACCGCCGGTGCACCCCGGCGCGCGGGAACGCCGCGGCTCCGTTGCTGCGCTGGCCGGCATGCGGGTGTTGATCCTAGCCCTGCTGGCGTTGGGCGCCATCGCCGGCGCGGTGGACGTGATCAGCGTCGCCTTCGCCCAGCAGCAAGGGCAGCCGGCGGCGGCCAGCATCGTCTTGTCGGTGTACGCGATCGGCTCCTGCCTGGCCGGCCTGCTGTTCGGCGCGCGCAAGCTCAGCATGCCGCTGCCGCGGCTCTTCGTCTGGGCCGCCGCCGCCACCGCGCTGGCCACCCTGCCCTTGCTGCTGGTTTCCAATCTGTGGCTGCTGGGCGCGGGCATGCTGCTGGCCGGGGTGTTCTTCGCGCCCACCATGATCGTGGCGATGGGCTTGGTGGAGGAGATGGTGGCGCCGGCTCAGTTGACCGAGGGCCTGACCTGGCTGATCACCGGTCTGGCCAGCGGCGTGGCCTTGGGCGCGGCGGTGACCGGCTGGGTGGTGGACCACGCCGGCGTGCGCGCCGGTTTCGGCGTGACGCTGGTCGCCGGCGTGCTGATGGCCTTGATCGCCTGGGCCGGGCGGAGCCGCTTGAAAACGCGTGTCCTCGAAGCGGCCTTGGACAGCTGATTGCGCGGCCCTTACAACTCGAAGAACACTGTTTCCCGCTCCCCTTGCAGGTGGATATCGAAACGGTAGGCGAGTCCGTCGCTGGAGCTGTCCGGCAACGCCAGCAAGGTTTGCCGCCTTGCTTCCCCGTCGATCAGGTTCAACACCGGGTCCGCGGCATTGGCCTCGGCCTCGTCGGCGAAGTAAATCCGGGTATGGAGGCCGAGATTGATGCCGCGCGCCACCAGCCAGACATTGATGTGCGGCGCCATCCAGCGGCCGTCCCGACCCATCACCCGACCCGGCTTGATCGTGTCGAAGCGGTAGCCCCCGCTGTCGAAATCGGTGCAGGCGCGTGCCCAGCCGCGGAAGCCTCCAGCCTCCGCTCCCGCATAGCGGCCGTGGGCGTCCGCCTGCCAGATTTCCAGCAGCGCGTCGCGCACCGGCGCGCCGGCGCCGTCCAGCACTTGTCCATGCAGGACGATGGCTTGGCCCTCCAGACCGTCCGCCAGCAGGCTGGAGCCCAAGCGACACTGGAAAATATCGAAACCCGCCTGTTGCGGCGCCAGGCCGATATGAACATAGGGCCCGGCGGTTTGGGAGGCGGTTTCGCGCAGCACGGCTTGCGGAATCGGAAGCGGATTCATAAATCCTCCTGCGTGGCTTGAACGCGGTTTTCGAACAAGGTGGCGCGCCGGCCGCGCAACACGATGTCGAAACGATAGGCCAGGCTGTCGAAAGGCACTGTCGCCCTGCGATCCAGTTGCGCGATCAACCCCCGCACCTGCTCCTCGTCGCCTATGGTCCCGACAATGGGGCAACTGGCGATCAAGGGATCGCCCTCGAAATACATCTGAGTGATCAAGCGCTGCGCATAGGCGGCGCCGGACAGGGAAAAATGGATGTGGGCCGGCCGCCAATCGTTGGCGCGGTTGCGCCATGGATAGGGACCGGGCTTGATGCTGCGGAAGAAGTAATAGCCGTTTTCGTCGGTCAGCGCGCGGCCGCAACCGCCGAAATGGGGATCTATGGGCGCCAGGTACTGGTCTTTGCGATGCCGGTAGCGGCCGCCGGCGTTGGCCTGCCATATTTCCACCAGGGTATTGGGCGCCGGACGGCCGTTCTGGTCGCGAACAAAACCGTGCACGATGATGCGCTCGCCTATCGGCGAGCCCTGGCGCGCGTAATTGCGCGTCAGATCGTGATCCAGCGCGCCCAGCTCTTCGCCATGGAAGACCGGTCCGGTGATTTCCGACAGCGAATGCTGCAAGGCGATCAGCGCATGGCGCGGCGCGCGCAACACGCTGCTCTTGTAGTCCGGCGTCAATGCCGGCGGATGATCGCGATGATCCCGCGGGTAAAGTTCATCCGCGCTCTGAGCGGGTATCCACATGGGCTTGCTCCTGTTCGTTTGAGGTTGGCAGCGACGACGTTGCGGGCCGGGCTGCGTCGAAGGGCGCCGCCACGGCGGCAAAGCGCTGCTTGCACAGCAAGGCAGCGGTGGCCAGCGCCGCCGGAATCGCCAGCAGCGCGAAGATGGTGTCCAGTTCCAGCTGCCGGCGCAGCAGCTCGCCGCCCAGCAAGGCGCCGGCGATGCCGCCAAAGCGCCCGATGCCCAGCATCCAGGCCACGCCGGTGGCGCGGCCATGGGTGGGGTAGAAGCCGGCGGCCAAGGCCGGCATCGACGATTGAGCGCCGTTCATCGCCGTGCCGGCCAGAAAGATCAAGCCGCCCAGGCTGAGCATCGTCGCCGTGCCCTGCCCCACGGCGAAGATCAGCGCCGCGGTCAAGGCATAACCCAGCGCCACCACCCGGTTGGGGTTGAAGCGGTCCATCAGATAACCCGCGGCCAGGGTGCCGATGCCGCCGCCCAGCGGAAACAGGGCCGTCATCAGCGCGGCCTGGCTGATGGTGAAGCCGGCGTCCTTGATCAGGATGGGCAGCCAGCTGGTCAGCAGATAAAAAATCAGCAGCCCCATGAAGTAAGCCAGCCACAGCATCAGCGAGCCCAGCCGGTAGGCCGGCGCCAGGACGACGCCCACCGCCGAGCGCCCGCCCAGCGCCGGCTCGGCGGCGACAAAGCCGGGCTCGGCGGACAGATCGCGCCCGGCGATGCGCTCCAGCACGCCGCGGATACGCGCCGCCGGCGCGCCGTGGGCGGCCATGTGGCGCACGGACTCCGGCAAATAGCGCCACAGCGGCACGGCCAGCCCCAGCGGCGCGAGGCCGCCGAGCAAGAGCACGCTGCGCCAGCCGTAATGCGGAATCAGCCAGGAGGCGAGCACCCCGCCCGCCGACGCGCCCAGCGGAAAGCCGCAGAACATCGCGTTCACCAGCACCGCTCGGTAGCGGGCCGGCGCGAATTCCGACATCAGCGTCACCGCATTGGGCATCGCCGCGCCCAGCCCCAGGCCGGTCAGAAAACGTAAGGCGGTCAATTGCTCCAGCGTGGCGGCGAAGGCGCTGGCCAGGCTGCCGGCGCCGAAGAACAGAACCGAGGCCAGCAGCACGGATTTGCGGCCGTAGCGGTCCGCCAGCGGCCCGGCGCTCAATGCGCCAAGCGCCAGGCCGAACAGGGCCGCGCTCAGCACCGGCCCCAGCGCGGCGCGCGGCACGCCCCACTCCTGCACCAGGGCCGGCGCGATATAGCCGACGGCGGCGGTATCGAAGCCATCCACCGCCACCACCAGGAAGCAAAGCGCCAACAACAGGCGCTGACAAGGGCTGAAACGCTCGTCGATGATGGTCTGCACATCCAGCGGCGGTTTGCTCATGACCTCTCCTTTGAACAGGCTCTTGCTTGTTGACGGCTCAGTCCCAGTCCCTGGGCATGCCGACATAGTTCTCGGCCAGGCTGGTGGCCGCCGCGCGCGAGGACACCAGGTAGTCGAGCTCGGCGCGCTGCATCTCGCGTTCAAACGGGCCGGCATCGGGAAAAGCGTGCAGCAAGCCGGTCAGCCGCCAGGAAAAATGCTCGGCGCGCCAGATGCGGCGCAAGGCGCGCCGGCTGTAATCGAGCAGCGCCGCTTCGCTGCCGTTCCGGAAATGTTCTACCAGGGCCAAAGCCAATAAACGCACGTCGGCCGCGGCCAGGTTGAGTCCTTTGGCGCCGGTGGGCGGCACGATGTGGGCGGCGTCGCCAGCCAGAAACAGCCGGCCGCGCTGCAAGCTGCGCGCGACGAAACTGCGCATCGCGACGATGTTCTTGTGCAGGATCTCCCCCCGCTCCAGGGCCACGCCATCGGCGGCCGGCACCCTGGCCTGCAATTCGTCCCAGATCCTGGCGTCCGGCCAGGCGTCCACGCTGTCGTCCGGCGCGCACTGGAAGTAGAGCCGCTGCAGCGTGGGCGAACGGGTGCTGACCAGGGCGAAACCGCGTTCATGGCAGGCATAGATCAGTTCCGGAGCCGAGGGCGGCGTCGCCGCCAGAATGCCGAACCAGGCAAACGGGTATTGCCGCTGCCAAGGCGGTTCGCGCTCGCCCAGCGCCTGGCGCGCGATGCCGTGAAAACCATCGCAGCCGACGATGAAGTCGCACTCCAGCGCCCGCTCGCCGCCGGCGTCGCGGTAGCGTATCCGGGCCGGGCCGCTGCCGTCGAAAGCCTCCAGCGCCGTGACCGGGCAGTCGAACAACAGCCCGCCACCGGCCTCCAGCCGCGCGGCGATCAAATCCTTCAGCAACTCGTGCTGGGCGTAGACGGTGATGGCGCGCCCGGTCAGCGCGTACAAGTCGATGCGGTGGCGGCCGCCGTCGAAGGCCAGCGCTATGCCGCGGTGCTCCTGCCCCAGGCGACGCAGCCGCGCGTCCGCGCCGGCCTCCGCCAGCAATTCCACCGTCCCCGGCTCCAGCACGCCGGCGCGCACCGTCGATTCGATCTCGGCGCGCCCCCGCGCCTCCAGCACCACGGAATCGATGCCGTGCCGCTGCAGCAACTGCGCCAGCAGCAGGCCGGCAGGGCCGGCGCCGATGATACCCACGGATGTACGCATGGCAAGCCTCCATGAAGAGCGTGACAAGGCTTGCACGATTGCGGCAATGCCAAGCCACCGCATATTGCGCCGCAGCAATGACGGCGAAAAACCGTGCAGCCGAATACATTGATTTGCCAGGGAAATCCTAGCCGCTACCGGGAACGTGCTAAATGGAGCAAGCTGACAAAGACTTGTACTATTTGCTCAGTCTTGATTCGGGAGAGCCGCATGGACCGCGCGCCGGAATTCACCCTGTATGGCGAAGAGAGCAGCGTCACAGACGCGGCGTTTCTGCATCTCGAGCTGCTCAGCTCGCGCAGCCGCCGCTTCGACTGGGAAATCGTCGACCATTGTCATCGCGGCCTGTTCCAGTTGCTTTGCCTGCTGGACGGCGAAGTCAAGGCTCGCATCGACGACCGGGAATATCCGCTGAGCGGACCGGCGGCCATTTGCCTGCCGCCGGCGACGGTGCATGGCTTCAGTTTTCTGGAAGAGGCGCAGGGCTTTGTCTTGACCGTGGCCGAAAGCGCGCTGATCCACGATCCGGATCAAGCCGGCGCCTTGCTGCGGCCTCTGCTGCAAGCGCCCAGGCTGGTGGATCTGCGACGGGACTGGCCGGCCAGGGAACGCATCGAATCCTTGTTTGGCCAATTGCTGGCCGAATTGCACTGGCCGCAACGCGGCCAGGACTTGATGGTGGACTGCTTGCTCAAGGCCATTCTGCTGATGCTGGCGCGCCTGGTCGACGAGCAGGACGCCGGCGGCGGCGGGTACCCGGCCGAGCGCGATTTGCTGGCCCGTTTCCACGCCTTGCTGGAAGAACGCTATCGTGAACATTGGGACATCCCGCGCTATGCGGACGCCTTGTGCGTGACGGCCAGCAAGCTCAACCGCGCCAGCCTCAAGCTGAGCCGGAAAACAGCCTTCGCCTTGACGCAGGAGCGCCTGATGCTGGAGGCGCGCCGCATGCTGGCTTACAGCGCCTGGCCGATCAGCCGCGTGGCCTATGATCTCGGCTTCAACGATCCCGCTTATTTCTGTCGCTGCTTCAAGCGCCAGCTTGGCTTATCTCCAAGCGAGTTCCGCAATAAGACATGAACCCGCGCCAACGCCCTACTCCTCCAGCGTCTCCTCGCGCGGCAACAGCTCGCGCAACAGCCGCCGGATCAGGGCCAGTTCCTCGGAGCAGTCTCCGCGCCGCGCGCTCATGATCAGCGGCGACACAAGGCCCTCGTCCGTCAACGGCCGGTAGACCACGTCGTCGCGGCGCAAGCGCAACACGCTGGCCGGCACCACGCATACCCCCATGCCGGCGGCCACCAGGCCCAGCGCGGCTTGCAGCTCGCGCACCTCCAGCGCGTAAGCCGGCTCCAGCGCGCGCTGGCGGAAGGCGGCCAGCACCTGGTCGGCATAGCTGGGCCGCGGCTGACGCGGATAGATCAGCACCGTTTCCTCCGCCGCGTCGCGCAAGCGCAGCGGACCCTCGCGCCGCGCCAGCGGGTGTTCCAGCGGCAGCGCCAGCCACAAGGCCTCCTCGGCCAGCACCTCGCGCTCCACCGCCGGGTCGTCGAACAGCAGCCGGCCGAAGCCTACGTCGATGCGGCCGGCCTTCAGCGCCTCCACTTGCTCCATCGAAGTCATTTCCAGCAAGGACAGCTCGGTGTCGGCGTGGATGGCGCGAAAGCGGCGTATCACTTCCGGCAGCGGCCGGTACAGCGTGGAGCCGACATAACCTATCACCAGCTGACGGCGCGCCAGCGCGATCTTGCGCGTCATGGCGCGCATGCCCTGGGCCTGGGCCAGCAGATTGCGCGCCTGGGCGTAGAAGAAGCGGCCGGCCTCGGTCAGTTGCAAGGGCCGCGCGCCGCGGTCCAGCAGCAACAGGCCCAGTTCCTCCTCCAGTTGCTGGATCTGCCGGCTCAGCGGCGGCTGAGCGATATGCAGCCGTTCCGCCGCGCGGGTGAAGTTGAGCTCCTCGGCGACGGCGACGAAGTAGCGCAGATGGCGCAATTCCATTCAATACCTCACAGGTATGGAAGCAGACGAAAACGGTGTTGGACCCATGGTTCCACAGGCTTGCATGATATCCGAAACCACGGGAGCGCAATCTTGAGACCTGATACCGCGATAGACACGGTGGAGGCCATTCTGGTCGATCTGCCCACCATCCGCCCTCACCAGCTGTCGGTGGCCACCATGCGCAGCCAGACGCTGGCCCTGGTGCGCATCCGCTGCCGCGACGGGCAGGAAGGCTGGGGCGAGGCCACCACCATAGGCGGGCTGCAGTATGGCGAGGAAAGCCCGGAAAGCGTCAAGACCAATATCGACCGCCACCTGGCGCCGCTGCTGCTGGGCGAGGATGCCCGCGGCGTCGGCCGCCTGCTGCTCAAGCTGCGCCGCGGCGCCCGCGGCAACCGTTTCGCCAAGTGCGCTCTGGAAACCGCGCTGCTGGACATCCAGGCGCGGCGGCTGGGCGTGCCGCTGAGCGACTTGCTGGGCGGCCGGGTGCGCGACAGCCTGCCGGTGGCCTGGACGCTGGCCAGCGGCGACACCGGCCGCGACATCGCCGAGGCCGAGGCCATGCTGGAACAGCGCCGCCATCGCGTGTTCAAGCTGAAGATAGGCCTGCGCGCGCCGGAGGAAGACGTCGCCCACGTGCTGGCCATCCGCCGCGCGCTGGACGGCCGCGCCAGCGTCCGCGTCGATGTCAACCAGGCCTGGAGCGAGATGCAGGCAGAGCGCGCCATCGCCCCGCTGCAAGACGGCGGCGTGGAGCTGATCGAACAGCCGGTGCCGCGTGAACACCCGGCGGCGCTGGCCCGGCTGGCGCGCCGCTTCGCGGTGCCCATCATGGCCGACGAATCCCTGCACGGCCCGGCCGACGCCAACCAGCTGGCGCGCCAGGACGCCGCCGATGTGTTCGCGGTGAAGATTGCGCAGTCCGGCGGCCTGTTCGCCGCGCGCCAGGTGGCCGAGATCGCCGCCGTCAACGGCCTGGGCCTCTACGGTGGCACCATGCTGGAGGGCGGCATCGGCACCATCGCCTCGGCCCAGTTGTTCGCCACTTTCGAACAGCTGGACTGGGGCAGCGAGCTGTTCGGCCCGCTGCTGCTGACCGAGGAATTACTGACCGAGCCGCTCTGCTACCGCGATTTCGAGCTGCGCCTGCCATCCGGCCCCGGCCTGGGCGTGAGGCCGGACCTGGACAAGCTGGCGGCCCTGCGCCGCGACCGGACCGCGCCGCGCTTGCACGCGGTCTGAAACCCGACATCACAAGGAGACCACCATGCTGTTTCATGTGGAAATGCAAGTCAGCCTGCCGCACGACCTGGACCCGGAGCGGGCGGCGGCCTTGAAGCTGGACGAGCGCGAACGCGCCCAGGCGCTGCAGCGCAGCGGCCAGTGGCGGCACCTGTGGCGGCTTAGCGGCCAGTACGCCAACATCAGCGTATTCGACGTCGCCGACGCCGAAGAGCTGCATCAGCTGTTGTCCAGCCTGCCCTTATTTCCCTTCATGCGCATCGAGGTGCGGCCCTTGAACCGGCACCCGTCCAGCATCCACGCCGACGACCGCTAGGCGCCCGCTTTACCGGTCCACCGCGGCGGCACCAAAACACAAGACCCCCGCCCCGCCCGTCAACAAAGGAGAAACACCATGGAACGCGCCGAAATCGACGCCCTGCTGCAACGCTTTGACCAACCGGCCACCGACAAGGCCAACCCGCGCACCCGCGCCATCGTCAACCGACTGATGCGCGAGCTGTGCTACGCGATCGAGGATTTCGACATCCAGCCGTCGGAATTCTGGAGCGCGGTGGGACTGCTGGCCGACGCCGGCCGCAGCGGCGAGCTGGGGCTGATCGTGCCTGGGCTCGGGCTGGAACACTTCCTGGACCTGCGCGCCGACGAGGCCGAGCGCAAGGCCGGCCTGCTCGGCGGCACGCCGCGCACCATAGAAGGGCCGCTCTACGTGGCCGGCGCGCCCTTGTGCGAATGCGAGGCGCGGCTGGACGACGGCAAGGACGACGGCGAGCCCTTGTTCATGCGCGGCCAGGTGCGAGACAGCGCCGGCCAGCCGGTGCCGCACGCTCTGGTGGAAGTGTGGCACGCCAACAGTCTGGGCAATTACTCCTACTTCGACCAGACTCAGAGCGCTTTCAATCTGCGCCGCAGCATCCGCACAGACGATCAGGGCCGCTACCGCTTCCGCAGCATCATGCCCTGTGGCTACAGCGTGCCGCCGGACGGCCCCACCGACCGCCTGCTGCGGCAGCTGGGCCGCCACGGCCACCGCCCGGCTCACGTGCATTTCTTCGTTTCCGCGCCGGGCTTTCGCAAACTGACCACCCAGATCAACATCCAGGACGATCCGTATCTGTGGGATGACTTCGCCTTCGGCTCGCGCGAAGGGCTGGTGCCGGAGATCCAGCGCGTCAGCGCGGCGGAGGAACTGCGTCAGAGCGGCGTCGGCAAGCCTTTCGCTCGCATCGAGTTCAACTTCACCCTGCACCGCGAAGCGGCGCCGGCGCCCTCCACCGAGGTGAGCCGCGCCCGCGCCCAGGGCTGATGGGCTGATTGAAACCGCGGCCCCGTCCGATGCGGCGAGGCCGCGGGAATGCAGAAAGGAGATTACGATGAGCACAACCTTCCGCACCACGGAGCAATGGCGCAGCTTCGTCGGCGGCTGCCTGGACTTTCGTCCGGACGACGGCGTCTACCGCATCGCCCGCGACATGTTCACCGACGCGCAGCTGTTCGATCTGGAGATGGAGCTGATCTTTGAGAAAGTCTGGATCTACGCCTGTCACGAAAGCGAAATCGCCGCGCCCAACGACTTCATCACCGTGCAGGCCGGCCGTCAGCCGCTGATCATCAGCCGGGACGGCAACGGCGGGCTGCACGCGCTGATCAACGCCTGCCAGCACCGCGGCGCCACCCTGGTGCGTCAGTGCAAAGGCAATCAATCCACCTTCACCTGCCCGTTCCACGCCTGGTGCTACAAGAACGACGGCCGTCTGCTCAAGGTCAAGGCCCCGGGCGAATATCCGGCGGACTTCGACAGGGCCGCCCGGTCGCTCAAACAGGCGCGGATCGCCAGCTACAAGGGCTTCGTCTTCGTCAGCCTGGACCCGGACGGCGCGGACTCGCTGGAAGATTATCTGGGCGACGCCAAGGTCTTTTTCGACATGATGGTGGCGCAGTCCCCCAACGGCGAGCTGGAAGTGCTGCCCGGCAAATCCAGTTATACCTACGATGGCAACTGGAAGCTGCAAAACGAAAACGGCCTGGACGGTTATCACGTCAGCACCGTGCACTACAACTACGTGGCCACGGTGCAGCACCGCCAGGAGGTCTGCCGCCAGCAAGGCGAGGCGCAGGCCGCCACGCTGGATTACAGCAAGCTGGGCGCCGGCGACGCCGCCACCGACGACGGCTGGTTTTCCTTCCCCAACGGCCACAGCGTGCTGTTCAGCGACATGCCCAACCCGGCGGTGCGGCCGGGCTACGCCGGCATCATGCCGCGCCTGGTGGCCGAGCACGGTCAGGCCAAGGCGGAATGGATGATGCACCGGCTGCGCAACCTCAATATCTATCCCAGCTTGTTCTTCATGGACCAGATCAGCTCCCAGCTGCGCATCATCCGCCCGCTGGCCTGGAACAAGACTCTGGTGCAAAGCCAGTGTTTGGGCGTCAAGGGCGAATCCGCCGCCGACCGCGAAAACCGCATCCGCCAGTTCGAGGACTTCTTCAATGTGTCCGGCATGGGCACGCCGGACGATCTGACCGAATTCCGCGAGGCCCAGCGCGGCTTCCAGGCGCGGCTGGAACGCTGGAGCGACATCTCGCGCGGGTACCCGCGCTGGCAGACCGGCGCCACGCCCAATAGCGAAACCCTGGGCATCGCCCCCTGCCTGACCGGGACCGAAATCACCCATGAAGGCCTGTACGTCAACCAGCACAGCGCCTGGCGGCAGTTCCTGCTGCAAGGGCTGGCGCGGCGCGCCGCCGCCGAGGGAGCCTAGCGATGAACATCGAACTTCATTACCAAGTGGAACAGTTTCTCTACCGCCACGCCGAGCTGTGCGACAGCCAGGACTGGGACGGCTATCTGGCCAATTACGCGCCGGACTGCGAATACCATGTGCCGCAATGGGACGCCGAACACGTCTACACCACTGATCCCAAGCGCGAGATGTCGCTGATCTACTACGCCAGCCGCGCCGGCCTGGAGGACAGGGTATTCCGCATCCGCACCGGCAAGTCCGCCGCCTGCAACCCAATGCCGCGCACTTTGCACCAGCTGACCAATATACGCGTTGAACGCGGTGCTGATGGTTTGGTGGAAGCCCGCGTCAACTGGGCCACTTTCTACACCCGCTTCGGCGAGACTGGTTATTTCTACGGCCGAGCCGCTTACACGCTGGCGCGCAACGGCGACGACTGGTTGATCCGGCGCCAGCATGTGCTGCTGTTGAACGATACCGTGAACGCGGTGCTGGATTTCTACCACCTCTGAGAACCTGTTTACGATCTGCCGCGCGTCGAAAGCCCTTTGCCGCTTAGAAATGCTTATGCGCCGTCCGCGCACTTCGCTTTCTCCGCCGCAACGGCTCTAGCTCGCAAGATCGTAAACGCGCTCTGAAATCTCAAAGCGGAAACACCGAAATGCATCAAGTGGCTTTGAATTTTCTCGACGGCCATACCCTGTTTCTAGAGGCCAAGCCAGGCGAACTGCTGCTGGACGCCGCGCTGCGCCAGGGCATCAAGATCCCGATGGATTGCCGCGAAGGCGTGTGCGCCACCTGCCGCGGCCGCTGCGACCGCGGCGATTACAGCCAGGACTACGTCGATCCCGAGGCGCTGTCCGTGGAGGAACTGGCGGAGCGCCGCATCCTGTCCTGCCAGACCAGGGTGTTGTCCAACGCCGCTTTTTCCTTCGACTTCGACTCCAGCCTGTGCCGGAGCGCGCCGGCAGCCCGCCTCTCCGCCGTGGTGAGCCGGGTGGAGCCGGTATCGGACAGTTGCGCCGTGCTGTGTCTGGACGCCTCGGCCGCCGAGGGCGCGCTATCCTTCCTACCCGGCCAATACGCGCGGCTGCGCGTGCCCGGCGGCGAGCAATGGCGCGCCTACTCCTTCGCCCACGCCCCCGCCCCGGACAAGCAGCTGCGCTTCCTGGTGCGGCTACTGCCGGACGGCGCGATGAGCAATTATCTTCGCAACGGCTGGCGGGCCGGCGATCGCATCGAACTGGAAGCGCCGCTGGGCAGTTTCTACCTGCGCCACATCGACAAACCGGTGTTGATGCTGGCCGGCGGCACCGGCTTGTCCGCCTTTCTGGGCATGCTGGAGCAATTGGCCGAACAAGGCGGCTGCGGCCAGCCGGTGACGCTGTACTACGGCGTCAACCGCGAAGGCGATCTATGCGAGCAGCCGCGGCTGCGCGGCCTGGCCGAACGGCTGCCCGGCTTTGCCTGGCATCCGGTGGTGATGGCGGCGGAAGACGGCTGGAGCGGCAAGCGCGGGCTGATCCCCGAGCACCTGGACGCGGATGCGCTGCGCGCCCAGGCCGCCGACATTTATCTATGCGGCCCGCCGCCGATGGTGGACGCGGTGCGCGACTGGCTGCGCCGTCATGGTTGCGAGCATCTCAATCTCTATCTGGAAAAATTCGCCGATAGCGGCGGCTAAACGAGCGTCGGCGCAAACGCCCGGGATGCGCGCGTCCCGGGCGCTTGCCTGTCCGTCGCGCCTATTTCTTCATGAAAGGCGCGAAGAAGGCTTCCGGCATTTCGGTGGGGAAGCCTTTGGCGTCGCTGGGGCGCAGATCGGACATGTCCGGCTGGAAATCGTAAGTCTTCTGCCGGCGTTGCTGGTCCTGGTGCACCGCCACCTGCTTGTCCACCGCGGACTTGATCGCCGTCATGTGGTCCAGCATCTGGCGGCCCACGTCCTGCACATTGCCGATCAGATTGCTGGCGTTGCTGCCGGAGGCGATGTTCATGCCCGGCACCGCGTTCATGAACGGCTCGGCCATGGAGCCGCCGGCACTCTGGCCGTACTGGTGGGCGGCGCTGCACGCCTTGAGGATTTCCGCCGGGTTGATCATGTTTTCTGCGGCCTTGGTCATGGTGTTTCCTTTCAATGAGTAATGGAACGAAACAAACAGCGGAAAAACCCGCCTGGCGCCCGTTCAAAATCTGCTGTGCTGAACGGGCTCCCTCTTGTCGGGGCCGACGATGCCGGCCCCTGAACCGTCGTCAGCCGCCTTGCGGGCAACGGAAGGACTGGATCAGCCCGGACCACAGCGGCGACGGCGAGGACAGCGACTGCCACTCTATGCGCACCGAACCCAGGCTGCCCTGATACAGTCGCTCGCGGCGGTCCGCGGTCCCGCCCACGCCGCGGCCGGCGTCGAAGAAGCGGAACAGCGCCCACGGTCCGTCGTATTGCAAGGTGTTGACGCGGCCGTCCACCGACTTCATTTGCAGCCGTATCGCCAGCTTCTGGCTCTGGCCGTTCCAGTCGATGCGCTGCGGCGTGGTGGCGCCGTGGGCGAAACGCAGAGTCTGGCCGGCCAGGTCCAACTGCACCTCGGCCAGTTGCGGGTCCATGTCCAGGAAGCGCAACACCGTGGGCACCCGCAAGCGGCCGCCGTCGTCCAGCATCGCATCGCGGATGCGGCTGGCGCTTTCGTAAGCGCCAATCACCTCTTGGCTCAGCAGCGCCTGCTTGCCGCCGTCCACGCTGCGCGCCTTCCACGGCGTCACCGAGGTATCGACATAGGCGGCCAGATGATCGCGGAAGTACACCGCCATCGCGCCCTGCGGGGCGAACAGCCGCTCAAAGCCCTCAACGCTGGCGTCCGCTCCGGCGCCTCGGCGGAACGGGTAGCGGCCGGTCAGGCCCTGATCGCAGGCGCTGCGGGTGGCGCCGGCCGCGCCCTTGTTCAGCACCGCCTGGGTCTGGCTGGAGGTGGCGGCGCTGCCGTTGTTGATCAGGTCCAGCATGATGCCGCGCACCGGCTCCGGCTGCAGGCCGGCGTCGCCGCGCAGCTTGGTGAACACATCGTATTGCGCCGGCAGCACTTGGCCGGTTTGCAAGGCGCCGTTGACCAGGCCCAGCTGGCGGTACAAAGAATCGAACAGCCGCGCCAGCGGATTGCTGCCGCTGTTGTCGTTCTTCTCCAGTTGCTTGGCGATCTGGCGCAAGGCCTGGAAGTGCTCCTCCACCGCGTGCTCCGGCAGCAAGGTGGTGCGGTAGCGCTCGCCGTTGATCTCGCCCACCAGAGAGCGGCGGCTTTTTTCCAGCCGCGCCTTCTGGCGGTCTATCCAACTATCCATGCCGCCGTCGTAGCTGCCGGTCAACATGGTTTCGCGTCCGGCGAAACGCAGCAGATTGGCCAGCGGCGATTGCGAGTTCATCATCGATGCCGCCAACTGCGCGGCGTCGTCCAGGCCGGTGACGGAGCGCACGCTGACATTGGCCAGAAAGCTTTGCCAGGCGGTGATGTAGTCCTGCAGATATTGATTGCGGGCGCTGTCGGCCAGCTTCTGCACCAGGCTGTCGATCTCAAAGCCGTTGCCGCGCAGCGGCTCGTTGCGCAGCACCCAGCTTTGCTCCTCCAGCATGGCGCGGGCGCTGGGCTCCAGCCGAGGCAGGAAGGCGTCCACATAACCTGCGCGGGTGTACCAGCCGGAAACGGCGCTGTCGGTATCCGGCACGTTGTTGCGCATGCGCAAGCTCATCGCCGAGCCAAAGCCCGCCGCGCGCGCCAGCGAGATGTCCTGTATCTGGGACGGCAGGCCCTGCTCCCGCACATGGTTGAGCACCCGAGTCACTACCGGAATCTGCGAAGCGCGGGCGCGGGCGGTCTGCACCAGGTTGGCGTCCTCCGGCGCCGCCGGCAGGCCGGGCAGCGTGATCAGCGCGCGCGCGTCGGCGATCAGCATGCGCCGGTCCTCGTCGTTGTACTGCCCTTCGGACAGCGCTTCCCAGCGGCCGGAGATCCAACGCTCCACCGCGCTGGCGGAGCGGTACTGCGGCCGGCACAACATCAGATAGACCTTGAGCGTCAGGAAGATGTCGCCGGGGCTGCCTTCGGTCTGCGCCTGCAAGGTGCGCTTCACCTCGTTGTACAGTTCCGGCATCAGCGTTTTCTGCAAGTGGCGGTGATAGGTGGCGGTGGCGGTTTCAGCCACGCGGCGGTGCTCGAAGTATGGCGTCCTCATCCCGCGCTCGGCGCTTTCAGCCTGGGCCTGCGCGTAGCGCATTTGCGCCGCCACCGCCAGCAACGGCGATCCGGCGCTGGGCGCGCTGCCGGCCTGTTCCCGCGCCAGCGTCTTGCCCTCGCTGAACTGAGCCCAGACGTATTCCAGATAGTTGCGCTCGGCGAAATAGCCCCAGGCCACCCAGACCAGCAAGGCCAGCGCCAGCGCCGGCAAAGCCGCCCAGCGCAGCGCGTTCAGCAACCGGCGCTTGCGCGACGGCGGCGCGGGCGGAGCCGGCCGTTCCCGCGCCTGGCGTTCGGCCGCGGTCAGGTTCTGCTCCATCAATTGCCGTTCCACGGCCACCTGCCGCAGCAAGGGCGTCCACAGCTCGCCCAAGGGCCGCGTCGTCGGCTCCGGGCCGTCGATTTCAATGTCGGCCACTTCCGCCACCGACCCCAGCCAGAGCCCGCGCAAATGGGCGGCGTCTTCGTCGCCGTCGCGGGCGAACAGCGGCGGCAGCAAGCCCTGCAAGGCCTGGCGCAGCCGGCCCAGGGCCTCGACGAAGCGCAGCTGGGCGTGATTGGCCTCCACCTCGCCGGCCAAGGGCGCGGCGAACAGCACCTGGCGCTGAACCCGCTGTTCCAGGCCGCGCATGGCCGGCGCCCAGGCCCCGGCGGCGTCCGCGCCGGCTTCCAGCGGCAGCGGGAAGCCGATGCCGCGCGCCCACCGCTCCGGCCGCATCTGGTTCAGCATCGCCAACGCGCCGTCCAGCCGGTCCGTCCCGGTCAGCGCCAGGTAGACGTTGGGGGTGCGGCCCAGCCCGTCGCGCAGCTTGAGCAGGCGTTGGCGCAAGGTGGCGGCCATTTGCTGACGGCGTTTGGACGCCATCGAGATCAAATCATCGCCGCCCACGCACAGCACCACTCCGCTGACGCGGATCTTGTCGCGCAAAGCGACTAGGCCGGCCAGCAGCTTGTCCCAGGCGGCCGCGGCCTCCTGGTCGTAACCTTCGCCGACATTCCACTGGCCCTGAGTGTCCAGCCACACCGCGTCAGAGGACAGGCGGAAGTCCAGTCCCAGTCCCTGTCCTATCGCCGCCGCCGGCTCCGCTCCATCGCGCAGCGTCCAGGAGAACAAGCTGCTTTTGCCGCTGCCGGCGGCGCCCAACAGCAGATAGCACGGCAGCGGCGCGCCGCCGCGGCGGCTCAGCTGGCGTTCCAGTTGCTGCAAAGTGTCGCTGATGTAGTCCGGCGGGCCGGGGTCCGGCTCAGGCTCGGGTGCCGGTTTGGGCGCGCGGCGGAAGGAACGCGGCGCGGCGGTCAGCCGGCCCCACAGCCAGCTCAGTAGCGGCCAGAAGCCCCAGATCAACGCTGCCGCGACTAAGATTTGCCGCAGCAGCGCCCAGCCCAGCGGCCGGTAGACGCCGATGGAAATCAGCGGTCCTATCCACCAGATCGCCAGCGCGATCAACAGCGCGATCAACACGCGCATACTTTGCCGGATCATGGTTGTTGCTCCTTATAGCCGGGCTCAAGCGGGCTGGGCCCGTTGCCTATGCCGACGCCGGGCGCCAGCGCCAGCGGGGCGGGCGTCTGCGGGGATTGGGCTTGGGGGACGGACGGCTGGGCCTGTGCGCCCTTGGCGGCGTCGGCCACTTTCCACAACACGTCGACGCGGCGGTTGCGTTCATAGGCGGCTGGGGTCTGCGCCGCGTCCAACGGCGCGCTGTCGCCGCGTCCAGAGGAGTCGATGCGGCGCGCCACCGCGTTGTCGGGCGCTTGCGCGCCGCCGGGGATCGCGGTCTGGCGCAGAGAGTCCGCCACCGAGCGCGCGCGCGCCTCGGACAAGCGCTGATTGCTGGGGAAGGCGCTGGTCTGGATGGGTTGGCGGTCGGTGTGGCCTATCACCTCCAGATCGCCCGGCCACGGCGCGAAAGCCTGACCCAGCCGTTCGATGTTTTTCTGGAAGGAGGCGCGCACTTCGGCCTTGCCTACATCGAAAGCACCGTCGCTACGGAAGACCAGCAGCCAGCCCTGCGGGTGCTTATAGGCCACCAGCCAGCCTTCGGACAGCAGCTGCGGCAGCGGAGGCGGCAAGGTGGTGGCCAGATTGATGCTGCGCAGCGGCGGGGTCCAGGCCGCCAGGGCTTCGCGTATCGGCCGGCCCAGCAGATCCAGGCTGATGTTGGCCGCGCCGTAGGCCAGCGCCACCACGCCCAGCGCGATGGCGCCGCCTCGCAAGGGCGTCAGCCAGCGCTGGCGAGGGGGCGCTTCGGGCTCCGGCGGCGGCGGCGGGGGCGGCGGCGCGATCAATTCCGCGCCCAGCGGCTCCGGCTCCCGCTGGCGCCAGATCGCGGCATGCAGCTGCGAGCGCAAATCCTGCAGCAACGCCTCGCCGCGCTCCAGCACCCGGTAGCGGCCCTGCCAGCCCAAGGCCAGCACCAACTCGTAAAGCTCCAGCAAAGGGGTGGGCGCCGGCTCGTGGCGCAGCCAGCGCTGCAGGTCGGCGAAGGCGTCCTCCCCGCCCCAGGCGTCGTCGTGGAACTCCACCAAAAGGCTGCGCTCGCCGTCGTAGGGCTGTTGGCCGGCGCCGCGCGCCGCGTCGTTGCAGACTTCGTCCAGATAGGTGCACAGCAGATAGGAGGCGTCCTGAGCCTGCTGCCACTCGCAGCCGGACGCGGCCAGCCGTTCTCGGTAAAGCTTGAGTTCCAGGCCCAATTGGGCGCGGATCTGCGCCTGGCTCTCCGCCGCGCCGCCTTGAAGCCGCTGCAATTGCAGCACCGCCGGCAAGGCGTGGGAGATGAAGGGGTTGTCCCATTGCGCCTGTTGCAAGCCGGCCTTGAGCAGGCCCCCCCGCGCGCCGGAGCGCTGATAGATCACCGGCGCGCCGTCGGTCTCCGCCTGCGCCCTGCCCGCGCCCGCCGTCGGCGGCGCGGCGGGTGGGAGGGCCAGCGGCAACGCGTTCAAGGCTTCCGGTTCGGCTTCGGCCCCCAAGGTGGACACTTGCTGGCCCGGCATCAGCAAAGGCAGGTTTTCCAGCCGGCTGCGCATCGCGCCCTCCAGCATGCCGCTGTTCAGGTGCGCGGCGGAGGCCCGGCGGAAGATGGAGGAAAAATTGTGCAGCAGATTCATTTTCGTTCACTCTTTCGGCTATCTTGGTTTTGAGCCTGTTTTACGACCCCGCTAAGCTGCGCGGCAGGTCGTAAACAGGTTCTAAGCGACCTTGCCTTCGCGCAGCCCCCAGGCCTCGAACCGCATATCCTGGAAGTCCCCGACGATGCGCAGCGCCAGCGCCGAGCCGGCGAAGGCCTGCGCCCAGAACGGGTCGCTGGATTCCACTTCGAAATACACGCTCTGCGCGTAGTACGGCACCTGGCGCGGCGGATTGGGCGCCGGAATCAGGCGCGCGCCCGGCAATTGCAGGTCCACCAGCTTCTGGATCTGTTCCACCGCGCCCAGTTTGGCCTGCTGCGGCAAGAGCTGGCGCAGCTTGTCCGCCGGCATCGCCGCGGAGAAGGCGAAGACCATCTTCTGCAGCTTCCACTGGCGGTCCACCACGCAGACATGCACTTGGTCGCCGCGGTCTTCAAACTTCAGCGGCAGCACCGGGGTTTCGATCACCCTGGCCAGCGCGTAGCGCAAGGTGGCGGCCAGCGGCTCGAAGCTGGCTTGCAGCTCATCATGGCGGTAGGCGAACTGTCGCTCGGCCAATGCCTCGTCCACACCGGGCAGCACGCTGAGCCGGCCCAGCAGGCCGATCAACTCCTGGAACAGCAAGGCCGGCGGCAGCGGGTTGAAGGCGTCCAGGTGAGCCAAGCGCATCCGGTATTCGGCGATGCCCTGGCGCAGCATCAACTCCACCAGGTCCGCCAGGCCGCCGCCGGCGGACAGCACTCGCAAGCCGGCGCTGCCGGCCAGCCGCACTTGCAGCGTGCTTTGCAACTCCTCGATCAGCGCTCGCAGCGTCTGGTGGGCGCGGCTGTCCAGCAGCGGCGGGATGAAACGCGGGTCCAGCAACAGCGTCAGCGCGCTGCTGCGCCCCGCCACCCGGGCGAAGGGCAAGGCGGTTTCCTCGGCGCGCAATTGCGATTGCCAGCACAGCCGCGTCATCATGCGGCCGGTTTCCAGCGTCAGGCGGCGCGGCGAGCCCGGCGCGTCCAGGCCCACGCTGAGATCGGGCACCTCGGTGGCGGCTGCGCGGTAGCGCGCGGCCGCAGACGCGTCGCCAAAGGCCATTTCCGGGCCGCCGCAACCGGCGGCCGGCAGCGCCAGGCAGGCAATGTCGCCGGCCTGGGCGTCCGAGGTGTCCAGCGGGGCCGGCAAAGGGTCGTGCGCCGGCAGCGCGAACGGGGTGCCGTCCGGCAATATGCCTTCGGCCGCGCGCAGGCCCAAGCGGCCGAGCCCCAAACCGTCGCTGTCCACATCCAGCAGAGAAAAGCCCCAGCCATGGTTGGAGGTCTGACGCAGGCGCAGGCCGAACTGATGAGCCAAGTGGCGTTCCTGCTGCTGAAAATGCTGGGTTTCTATCAACATGCCGTCGCTCCAGGCGACGGGTCCTACTGGCAAAGCGCTCATGGGCTTTCCTCCAAATGGGCGATGGGCGCCTTGCGCGTCTTGCGCCAAGGCTTGCGGGAGGGCTTGGCCGGCGGCGGCGACGCGGCCGGGGTCGACGCGGGGGTGTCCGCCAACGGCGCGGCGGCGGGCCGCAGCGCGTCGACGATGCGGTTGCGTTCCAGCAGCACCGCCAGATGGATCAGCTGACGGCCGTCCACCCGGATGCGCAGCGGCGCGTAGCCGGGCGGCTTGCTGGCGAAATCGGCGTCCGCCAGCAGCCAGACCGGGTCCGAGCCGGAGGCCGGCAGCAGCACTTGCTGCACCTGATTGGGCGCCACCACGTGGCGGGATTCGGCCGCCACTTCGCGGCCGCGCTGGGCGCAACTGGAATCCTCCAGCCCGGCCGGCGGCAGCCAGTTGGCCTCGCGCACCACGTACAGGCAGACCTGCACCGGCCGCGGTCCGCCGCCGCTATTGTTGAGCTGGCCGCCGCCCACCAGGGTGACGTGCAACTGGCGCGGCCCGTCGTCGCCGCGCGAGGAGAACAGCGAGGAGCAACCCGCCAGGCCGGCCAGCGCGCACAGCAGCAGCGCGCGCCGGACAAAGGGAAAAGAGGTCATTAGCTCAAAGTCATGGTGATGGTCTGGGAAGGCGCCACCGTCTGCCCGGCGGTATTCTGGTTATTGGGCAGATTGGTGTCGGTCAGCCGCGTTTGCGGCGCGCCCTGGATCAGCACCTTGCCGGAGCCGGTCACGTGGCGGGACAACGCCGCCACCGTGCCGGAGGCCACCCCGCCCATGGAGCCGCCCTCGTCGCCGTGAGTCATCGGAATGATGGTGTTGAGATTGTGCACCGGGCCGCCGGCGTAAATGATGGTCGGCACATTGGGCACCGCCTCCGGCTTGTTGGCGATATTGGCGTAGGTGGACGGAATCCCCAGCGGCGGGGTCTTGCACACGTCGGAAGCCGCCAGGGCCATGCCGCCGGCGGAACAATTGGCGAACATCGCGTTTCTCCTTTAGGCTACGTGGATTTGACCGGCGTCCAGCTTCAACAGCGAAGCCGAACTCAGCGCGGTGCTCTTGGCGTGCAGCCCCATGTGGCGGTCCGCGTGCAGCAACAGGCTGCCGCAGTGCTCGGCGTCGGTGCCGCCGATATGGGTCTGCCGCTCCTGCGCCGCGGTGGCGATGGCCTGGGCGCGGCTGTTGAGCTGCCTGCCGCTCAGGCTCAGCTCGCCGTCGGCGCACAGATGCAGTTCGGCGGCGTGCAACTGCACGCTGGCCGCGCCCAGTTCCAAGCGGCAAACCCCGCCCGGCTGCGGGCGCTCCAGGATGGCCAACACCCAGCAAGCCTCATCCGCCGCAGCCAGTTGCACCAGATCGCCGCGTTGCGGCCGCACCAGGCAACTGAAGGCGGCGCGCGCCTGGCGCAGCGCGCCGGACGGCAGCCGGACCAGCCATTCGCCGTCCTTCTCGCCTTGCGTGCATACCCGCGCCGGCAGCCATTCCTGGCTGGGTCGCGGCGTAGGCGCGCCCACGCGCAGCGCGCGCAGCACTGGATCGGACTCGGCCGGAGTTTCGGCCCAGGCCAGGGCGCTTTCTTGCATCCATGTCATCATGCGGCTCCTCTAGGTCCGGGCTGCGCCTGTTGCCGCCAAGCCCGGTCTTGCTCAAGTTTGCTATCGTCGAACAGCGCGCCGGCGGTGTCCGCCGCGCTCCATGCGCCGCGCGGCTGGCCTACCAGCCGGCCCCCGCGGCAATCGCAGCCGGACAACTTCACCGACTGCAGCGCGGCGCCGCTGGCGTCCAGTCCGCGCAGATTGGCGCCCGACAGGTTGACCTGCTCCAGCCGCGCCTGCCGCAGCGATAGCCGCGGCGCGTTCAATTGCTCAAAAGCGCAATCCTCCAAGCGCGCGCCGTCGAACATGGCCTGCTCCAGATCCGCCTCGCGCGTCTGCACTCGGCGCAGCCGGGCCTGGTCGAAACTGGCGCCGGCCAGGCGGCTGGAGCGGATGGCGCCGCCGTTCCAGACACTGTGCGACCAGGCCGCCTGTTTCAGCTCGCAGTGATCCAGCGCCATATGCTCCAGTTCGCAATCTATCCAGCGCGCGTTCAAGCCGCGGCAGGCGCTCAGCGCCACGCGCCGCGCCTGGCTTTGGCCGTGAATGAAGTTGTGCAGCTCGGCCTCCTCCACGCTAAAGCCGTCCAACTGATTGCGTATCCAGGCGCTGTCCGACCAGCGGCCGCCCTGCAGCCGCCATTCCCGCAGCCGGCAGTCGACGAAAGAGCCGTGCTCGCTGCGAACATCGCTGACGCGCCAGCCGGCGGCGTCCAATTCCACGCAGGAAAAATCCCGTTGCCGCCCGCCTCGCCACTCGGCCCCGGACGCGATCACCCGCTGCCAGCCCACCCGCTCCAACTCGCACTCCTCCCAAACGCAGTCGATGAACTGGCTGTCGGCGCAGCCTACTTCGCGCCAGACGCAGCGTTCGAAACGGTTGGCCTCGAAGCGGCAATTGACGAAACGCGTCTCTTCGAAACGGCACTGTCGCCAGTGCACGCGCTCGAAACGGCAGTCGATGTAGACGGTGCGGCTCAGCGTCGCCGCCGGCGGCGCGTCAAAGTGGCGGCCCTCCACCACGGCGGGCAGTTGCCCGGCCAACTCGCGCAGCGAGTCCTCCCGCGCCGCGCTCATTGCGCCCTCCTCGGCCAGTCCTGGCGGCCGGTTTCCAGATTGCCGCGCCAGCCGCCGCCGGCCGGCGG
The DNA here is from genome assembly GCF_009936155.1 of Chromobacterium haemolyticum. Classification (NCBI taxonomy): domain Bacteria; kingdom Pseudomonadati; phylum Pseudomonadota; class Betaproteobacteria; order Neisseriales; family Chromobacteriaceae; genus Chromobacterium; species Chromobacterium haemolyticum. The sequence goes on from NZ_AP019312.1 coordinate 2,517,846, forward strand.
CCGCATCCAGGCGGTTTTGGCGTCGATCAGATTGCAGCCCTCCATCCAGCTGTCGCTCAAGGTCGCGCCGTAGAACAGCGCGTCCTTCAAGGCGCAGGCTTCGAAGCGCGCTCGCGACAACTCGGCGTGGGTGGCGTTGAGGCCGTCCAGCGCGCAGCCCCGCCACAGCGAATCCGGCGCCCGCAGCCGCTGCGCGTGCAGCTGCGGGCAGGCGCAGTGCTCGATCCGCAGCTGAGCCGCGTCCAGCTCCTGCCAACTGCAAGACAGCAGCTCGCAGTCTTCCAGCCGCGCCTGGCGCAGCGAGCTGCCGTGGGACACCACGCCGAAACGCTGCTGGCAGCGCTGCCAGACGCTGGCGGACAGATCCGTGTCCAGCGCGCTGAACTTCAACAGCCGGCATTGCCGCCAGCCGCTACGCGGCAGTTGGCACTCCACTAGCCCCAGTCCGTCGGCTTGTACCCCGGTGAAATGCCAATCCTCCGCGCGAACCCCGCACCAATTGACCTGGTCCCAACGCAGCAGGCCAACCCGGCCGCCGGCGCCGCCCTCGCCCTGCACCGTGACCGCGCGCCAGGCGCCGCCGTTAATCGCGATGTCGTCCAGCCGGCAATCCTCTATGCCCAACTGCGCCAGTTCGACGCTGTTCCAAACGCTGGCGCCCAGATTGCAGCGGTTCAGACCGCCGCCGGTCCAGCGCACCGCGTCCAGCACGGTGCCGGCTAGCGAGCAATCGACGAACTGCACCTGTTCCAGCCGGCATTGCCGCCAGCGGCCGTGGTCCAGCTTGCAGCGCTCGAAACGGATCTGGCTCAGCTCGCGGCCGTCGAAGACCAGGCCGCTCAGGTCGGCGTCGCGTATGGTCAGCTCGCTCCAGGGGCCGCGCTCGCTTTGCAGCCGCGCGCGCCAGTCCTCGCCGTCGGGCGCCGCTTGCGGCAGGCCAGCCAAGGCGTTTTCATTGGCGCGTACAAAGGACTGCAGCCGGGTCTGCGCCGTCTGCGCCTCGCGCAAGTCCTCGTGGTTCTGCTCCAGTCGCGCGAGGATTTCGGCGCGGTCGCGCGGCGGCGGCGCGAAGCGCGGATGGTCGGCGGAATCGAGTATCTGTTCCCAGACCCAGCCGCGCGCCGGGTCCGGCATCAGCGCGTGATCGGCCAGCAGCAGCGGGTCCTGGTCGTCCAGCCGCGCGCGGCGTTCGGCGAAGGCGGCCAGCGCCTCCGGCCGCTCCGCTTCGGCGGCGTCCTTGAAGCCCAGCGCCAGCCTGCCTACGCCGTCGTCCAGCACATAGTCCAAGGGCAGGAAGCCGTTCCACCACATCACGCCCAGGTCCGCGTCCGGCAGCAGCCACACGGTTTGCAACGCCAGCTCCGGCCGTTCGTCCAGCGGGCCGTCCCCTTGCCCCGCCAGCAGCAGCGGCCGCACAGCCGGCAACCGTCCCTGGACTTCTCCACCGCGAAAGCCGCTGAGCGCGTACGGAGCTTGAGCCGGCCAGCAGGCCTGGTCCGACCACTGGTCCGGCGCAGCCTGCTGGAAAAAGCGCAGATCGGTGGCCGCCGGCCATCCCATATGGCTGCCGTCGTCCGCCATCGCTTGCGGAGAGCCGGCGAAGCGCGGCTGCCATTGGCGGCGCTCCGGCCAGTCGCCGCCCAGCGGCCCCATCGCCGCCAGCGGCGCCGGGCTCACGTTCAAGCCGCGGACCCGTTGCAAAGGCGGCGACGCGTGGCGTTGGCCGAAAGGATTTTCGCCTTGCAGGCCGGCAGCGGCCTGGCGCGGGTCCAGCGCCAGGCTGGCCTCGACGCGTCCGCCGTCTATACGCGGCTGCGCCCGGCAGCTCGCGATCTTGCGCACGCCGCCCAGCTCAGCCTCGGCCAGCCAGTCCAATACGCCGACGCCGGCCGCCGGGCCGCGATAATGCGCGCTGCCCAACAACAGCCATTCGGCGCGCAGCTTGGGCATTGCCGGTTCGAACAGCGGCAGCGCCGGCTTGGCCGCCTTGATCGCCTCCCAGCACGCGGCCTCGTGCGCCAGGATGAAGGGATCGCTCAGGCGGAAACCGATGCCGACGCCGATGCGCAACATGGCTTGGGAGCCAATCTGGGTGCGCGACGAGGAAACAAGCGCCGCCTGGGGTTTGATATGACGCAAGGGCATCAGCTTTTGACCTCCATGCCGACTTTTTTCAGATCCACGCCGGTGTCCGAATAGGACGCGCCGGTGTAGGAGTATTTGAAACCGGTGGTGGAGCTGCTAAAGCCGGTGCTGCTGACTTCCGAGCCCACGGAACTGATGCTGGAGCCGGTGCTGGACATCTTGCTGCCCACCGCTTTGATTTCAGCGCCGGTCAGCGAAGTGTCGCTGCCCACCAGCTTGACCGAGGCGCCGGTGGTGGACGCCGAACAGCCGGTGACGCTGGCGTCGGACCCGGTGGTGGACATCTTGCTGCCGACCACCTTGGTGGCGCTGCCGGTGGTCGACATCTCAGTGCCCGTCACGCTGATTGAGGTACCGGTGTCCGACATCGAAGTGCCGATCACGCTCTTGGAGCTGCCGGTCACCGACATCTTGTTGCCGGTCACGCTGGTAGAGGTGCCGGTATAGGACGAAGACACGCCGATCATGCTTTGCGACATGCCGGTGGCCGACACGCTGGTGCCCGTCATCGAGGTGGACACGCCGGTCATGCCCTGCGAGGTGCCGGTCACCGAGGTGCGTGTGCCGGTCAGGCTGGTGGACACCCCGGTAAAGCTGGTCGACACCCCGATGAAACTCGTCGATATCCCGACGAAGCTGGTGGAAACGCCCTTAAAACTGGTGTCCACCCCGGTGAAGCCGGTGGAGACGCCGGTAAAACTGGTCGATACCCCGATGAAGCTGGTGGACAGACCGGTAAAGCTGGTCGATACCCCGGTAAAGCTGGCCGACAGACCGGTGAAGGACACCGACACCCCGGTAAACTTGATCGAAGCTCCAGTCACCGAGGTCGAGGTCCCTTTCACATCGATGTTTTTGTCCTGGCCCACCGCCTCCGAGCTGTTGCGCTCGGTGGTCTGCTGCATGTCGCGCTCGGCGTGCACCATCACCCGCTCGGCGCCGCGCTGGTCGTCGAAGGTGATCTGGCTGGCGTTGCTGTAGCGGCCCTGCTTCAAGGAGCGCGTGACCAAGCCGGTGTAGCGGATGTCCTTGGGCAGGTCGTACGGCGTCGGGTTGTCGCCGTTGTAGACGATGCCGGTGATCATCGGCCGGTCCAGATCGCCGTCCACATAAGTGACCAGCACTTCCTGGCCCACCCGCGGCATGGCCAGCACGCCCCAGCCCTTGCCGGCCCAGGCCTGCGACACCCGGATCCAGCATGAGGCGTCCTCCTCCTGGGTCTTGTAACGGTCCCAGTGGAAGTGGACGCGGATGCGGCCCAGCTTGTCGGTATGCACCTCCGCGTTCACCGGCCCCACCACCGTCGCGCTCTGGATGCCGGGCAGGATGGGCTTGGGCGTCAGCCGCAACGGGCGGAACGGCCGGTCGTCCCGCATCGCGCGGAATACGACCATCACATTGCGGCCCTGGCCGCTGCTGTCCGGCCCGTCCTGCAAGAAGGTCAGCTGGCTGGCGGTCACGTAGTAGCGGCGGTTGCGCGCCGCATCCGGATGGCCTTCCAGCGTGAAAGCGCCGCCAGTGGCCAGCCCGCGGGCGTTGGCCGTGCCGGTGAGCTGGTGGGAGTCCGCCTGCAGCGCCTCCAGCCGCAGCCTCGCCAGCCGGTCGCCGCCGGCCTGATCGCTATAGCCCGCGCCGTAGTCGTAGTGTTCCAGCCGGATGCCGTCCAGGCTGGTCTGGGTCTCCTGAGCGTCGCTGTCCAGGCGGTTGGACGGCGCGTGGTAGTCGAAGTCGCGCAGCGCGACATTGGTCGGCCTCACCCGCCGCCCGCGTTGCAGCCGCTGCACGCCTTCGCGGCCCGGCACCGGACGGAACTCGTCGCCGTCCGGCAGGAAGCGCAGCCGGCCGTAGCCGGCGGCCAGGTCGTCGAAGCGCTGGGTGTCGGACACCACCACCACATGGCGCTCCGGCTGGTGCTCGACCCAGAAGTAAATGCCCTCGTCCTCCAGCAGCCGCTTGACGAAGTTGAGGTCGGACTCCAGGAACTGCACGCAGTATTCGCGTGGCTCGTAGGCGTGTTCCAGCTCAAAGCGGAAATCCGGCCGCTGGTGCTCGGCGAACACTTGCTCGACGATCTGCGGCACCGTCAGTTGCTGGAACACGCGGCAGTTCTGGTTCTCGGCCAGGAAGGACAGCCAGCTGCCCAGTTCCAGCGTATAGGTGTAGCGGTCCTGGGTCTGGCCGCTGTCGTAGCCGCCCAGCACCTGGCAGTGGAAGGGCCGGACGCCCTCGTCGCCCAGGTCGATGTCCACCGTCAGTGGCGAGCCGAGCAGGCTGTCCAGGTCCAGCGCCGGATCGGCGCAGGCGATGTCGAGCTGGTAGCTGGGTTCCTGCGACAGACGCTCGTCCGCCTTGAAGCTCAGCGCAACGCTGTCCGCGTCCAGCAAGACACTGTGCAGTTCGATCAAACGCATTTCCGCTCTCCTTTCCCGTATCCAAGCCTGCGCCGCGCCATCAGTTTTTTACCTGCATGCCCAGCTTCTTCAGGTCCACGCCGGTGTCCGAATAGGATGCGCCGGTGTAGGAATAACTGACCCCGGTGGTGGAGCAGCTGGAGCCGGTGCTGGACACGCTGGAGCCGGTGCTGCTAACCGAGGAACCGGTGGTGGACATGCTGGAACCGGTGACGCCGGTGGACGAGCCGGTAACCGAGATCGACGAACCGGTCACGCTGGCGGAGGCGCCGGTGGTGGACACCGAGCAACCGGTGACACTGGCGGAGGAACCGGTGGTGGACATCGAGCAGCCCGTCACACTGGTGGACGAGCCGGTGGTGGACATCGAGGTGCCGGTGATGCTGGTGGACGAGCCCGTGTCCGACATCGAAGTGCCGGTCACGCTCTTGGACGTGCCGGTGACCGAGCAGCTATTGCCGGTCACGCTGGTGGAGGTGCCGGTATAGGACGAGGACACCCCAGTCATGCTTTGCGACATGCCGGTGGCCGATACGCTGGTGCCCGTCATCGAGCAAGAAATGCCCGTCATGCTCTGAGAGGTGCCCGTCACCGAGGTGCTGGTGCCGGTCAGACTGGTGGACACCCCGGTAAAGCTGGTGGACACCCCGGTGAACCCGGTGGAGATTCCGGTGAAGCTGGTGGATACGCCGGTGAAGCCGGTCGACACCCCGGTGAAGCCGGTGGAGACGCCGGTAAAACTGGTCGAGACCCCGGTGAAGCTGGTGGACAGGCCGGTAAAGCTGGTCGATACCCCGGTGAAGCTGGCCGACAGGCCGGTGAAGGACACCGACACCCCCGTGAAACTGATCGAAGCCCCAGTGACCGAGGTGGAGGTGCCCTTGACCGAGGTGTTCTTGTCCTGGCCCACCGCCTCCGAGCTGTTGCGCTCGGTGGTCTGCTGCATGTCGCGTTCGGCGTGCACCATCACCCGCTCGGCGCCGCGCTGGTCGTCGAAGGTGATCTGGCTGGCGTTGCTGTAGCGGCCCTGCTTCAAGGAGCGCGTGACCAGACCGGTATAGCGGATGTCTTTCGGCAAGTCGTAAGGCGTTGGGTTGTCGCCGTTGTAGACGATGCCGGTGACCATGGGCCGGTCCAGATCGCCGTCCACATAAGTGACCAGCACTTCCTGGCCCACCCGCGGCATGGCCAGCACGCCCCAGCCCTTGCCGGCCCAGGCCTGCGACACCCGGATCCAGCATGAGGCGTCCTCCTCCTGGGTCTTGTAACGGTCCCAGTGGAAGTGGACGCGGATGCGGCCCAGCTTGTCGGTATGCACCTCCGCGTTCACCGGCCCCACCACCGTCGCGCTCTGGATGCCGGGCAGGATGGGCTTGGGCGTCAGCCGCAACGGGCGGAACGGCCGGTCGTCCCGCATCGCGCGGAATACGACCATCACATTGCGGCCCTGGCCGCTGCTGTCCGGCCCGTCCTGCAAGAAGGTCAGCTGGCTGGCGGTCACGTAGTAGCGGCGGTTGCGCGCCGCATCCGGATGGCCTTCCAGCGTGAAAGCGCCGCCAGTGGCCAGCCCGCGGGCGTTGGCCGTGCCGGTGAGCTGGTGGGAGTCCGCCTGCAGCGCCTCCAGCCGCAGCCTCGCCAGCCGGTCGCCGCCGGCCTGATCGCTATAGCCCGCGCCGTAGTCGTAGTGTTCCAGCCGGATGCCGTCCAGGCTGGTCTGGGTCTCCTGAGCGTCGCTGTCCAGGCGGTTGGACGGCGCGTGGTAGTCGAAGTCGCGCAGCGCGACATTGGTCGGCCTCACCCGCCGCCCGCGTTGCAGCCGCTGCACGCCTTCGCGGCCCGGCACCGGACGGAACTCGTCGCCGTCCGGCAGGAAGCGCAGCCGGCCGTAGCCGGCGGCCAGGTCGTCGAAGCGCTGGGTGTCGGACAGCACCACCACATGGCGCTCCGGCTGGTGCTCGACCCAGAAGTAAATGCCCTCGTCCTCCAGCAGCCGCTTGACGAAGTTGAGGTCGGACTCCAGGAACTGCACGCAGTATTCGCGTGGTTCGTAGGCGTGCTCCAGTTCAAAGCGGAAGTCCGGCCGCTGATGCTCGCCGAACACCTGCTCGACGATCTGCGGCACCGTCAGTTGCTGGAACACCCGGCAGTTCTGGTTCTCGGCCAGGAAGGACAGCCAGCTGCCCAGTTCCAGCGTGTAGGTGTAGCGGTCCTGGGTCTGGCCGCTGTCGTAGCCGCCCAGCACCTGGCAGTGGAAGGGCCGGACGCCCTCGTCGCCCAGGTCGATGTCCACCGTCAGTGGCGAGCCGAGCAGGCTGTCCAGGTCCAGCGCCGGATCGGCGCAGGCGATGTCGAGCTGATAGCTGGGTTCCTGCGACAGGCGCTCGTCCGCCTTGAAGCTCAGCGCGACGCTGTCCGCGTCCAGCAAAGGGCTGTGCAGTTCGATCAAACGCATGCGGTTTCTCCCGGGATGGCGGATTCGGCCGGCGCTGGCGGCGGCAACGGCACGCCCTCCCCGTCGTCGAAAATCAATTCCAGCTTGTCGGCGGCGCTCAAGCGCACGCTGCGCAAGGCGCGGTCGGCGGCGCGCGCCTCCAGCACCCCGCGGGCGATGGCCGGCATCACTCGCTGGCGCAGCAAGTCGCCCACCGCGCGGCCGCTGGCCGGGTGCCTGGCCACCGCGCGGGCGATCCAGTCCGCGGCCTCGGCGTCGGCGCGCCAAGCCAGGCCGTTGGCGCTCAGGCGCAGGCCGATGTCGTCCAAAGCCTGGCGCGCGATGCCGGCCAAGGCCGGCTCGCCCAGCGGCCGGAAGGCCACTACCCGCATCCGAGCCAATAGGGCCGGCGCGAAACGGCGCTGCAAGCGTTCGCGCGCCAGCGCGTCCAGCCGGGACTGCGAGACTTCGGGCTCCGCCGCGCAAGCGGCCTCGATTTCGGCGTCGCCCAGGTTGCTGGTCAGCAAAATCAGGCAGTTGCGGAAGTTGATGTGCCGCCCTTCGCCGTCCTCCATCCAGCCCTGGTCGAACACTTGGTAGAACATTTCGTGCACGTCCGGGTGGGCGCGGTCGAACTCGTCCAGCAACAGCACGCTGTAGGGTTTCTTGCGCACCGCCTCGGTCAGCCGCCCTCCTCGGCCGTAGCCGACATAGCCCGGCGGCGCGCCTTTCAGCGTGGACACGGTGTGGGCTTCCTGGAATTCGTTCATATTGAAGCGCAAGAGATTGCGCTCGCCGCCAAACAGCGCCTGCGCCAACTCAGCAGCGGTCTGACTCTTGCCGGTGCCGGTGGGGCCGGCCAGCAGCATCACCGCCAGCGGCCGGCGCGGATCGCCCAGGCCGGAGTGCGCCACTTGCAGCGCCTCCACGATGGCGTCCAGGCCGCTCTCCTGGCCCCGAATCCGCTGGTTCAACCCTTCGCGCAGGGCCATCAGACGACGCGCCTCGTCTTGCGCCATCTGCGTGACAGGCACCTGGGTCCACTCCGACAGCACTTCGGCGATGGAGTGGGCGTCCACCCAGGGACGCACCAGCCGATCAGCCCCGCTCAGGGCTTCGGCCCGCTCAGAATCGCCGGCGCCCGCTTCCAGATCGCCCAGCCAGGCGTCCACTTCGGCGCGCTGCTCGCTCAGGGCCGCGTCCAGTTCGTCGGCGCGCGCGGCGGTGTCGGCGCGTTCCCGCTCCAGTTCCGCCGTGTCTTCCGGCGTGGACAGCCCCAGCCTCGCATCGCTGGCGCGCCAGTTCAGCGCTTGTTCCAGCGTCATGGCGCGGTGACGCAGCCGGTCCAGCGCCGCCGGCTGGCAGCTCTGGCTCATCCCCACCCGCGCGCAAGCGGTGTCCAGCAGGCTGATGGCCTTGTCCGGCAACTGCCGCGCCGGCAGATAACGGCGCGACAGCGTGACCGCCGAGCGCAAGGCGGCGTCGGCGATGCGCACGCCGTGATGGCCTGCAAAGCGCGGCGCGATCATGCGCAGCATGTCCACAGCCGTGTCGTCGTCCGGCTCGTCCACCGCCACGGTCTGGAAACGGCGCACCAGGGCGGCGTCCGGCTCGATGAACTGCTTGTACTCCGCCCAGGTGGTGGCGGCCACCATGCGCAGCTGGCCGCGCGCCAACATCGGTTTGATCAGGTTGGCGGCGTCGCCGGTGCCGGCGTTGCCGCCGGCGCCGATCAGGGTATGGGTTTCGTCGCAGAACAGAATCACGGGGGCCGGGGACGCGATCACCGCGTCTATCACTGATCGCAGCCGCTGCTCGAACTCGCCGCGCGCGCCGGCGCCGGCTTGCAGCCTGGCCACGTCCAGGGCCCAGATTTGCGCGCCGCGCAGGCCGGGCGGCACTTCGCCCCGATGAATGCGCTGAGCCAGCGCCTCGGCCACCGCGGTCTTGCCCACGCCTGCCTCGCCCACCAGGATGGGGTTGTTCTGCCGGCGCCGAGACAGCACGTCGATCACCGCGCGCAATTCGGCGTCGCGGCCTATCACCGGATCCAGCTCGCCGGCGGCCGCCTGCTCGCTCAGGCTCACCCCCCATTGCCGCAGCACCGCGCCTGGATCGGCGGCTTCGCCGGCGGCCGCCTGGCCAACGCTTCCGACAGGCGCGTCGGCCGCTTCCGGCCAAGCGCCGGCCAGCGCCTCATAACGCTCGACAATATCGTCCAGCGACAACTTCGCCAGCGCCTGGCCCACTCTATGCTGCAGCCAGCGCCGCGTCGGCTCTTCGTCCAGCCAGGCCAGCAAGAGATGGCCGCTGCGCACCTTGGCGGCCGGCGCGGCCACCTGGCTCCAGCTGATGGCCGGCGCCACGCTGCGCTCCAGCGCCGGCGAGATGTCGCGCAGCGATTCTCCGCCGGCTTCGGCGGCCTCCAGCGCCTTGCCCACGCGTTGCAGCGCGGCGGCCGGATCGCAATCCAGCGCCTCCAGCAAGAGCGCGACGTCGCCGCCGCCTCGGCGCAGCAGGCAGAGCAGCCAATGATCTAAATCCACCAGCGCGTGCCGGCGCGAGCGCCCCAAAGCGGTGGCTTCCACCAAGGTGTCGTATGCGGTTGGGCCTAAGCGGCCGAAGATGCGTTCTCGGTTCACAGCGGATCCTGGAATGATTCATACACGGTGAGAGTCCGGAGCGAGACGCCGGGGCGGGACCATGCGTCCACCCCCAGGCGCATGCGCCCCACCTTGCCTGCCAGTTCCGGCCGGGTGCGGACCTGGACCTTGATGACCGGAGCGGCCCGGCCATCGGCGAAATCGGCGGCGACGGCGAACATCGCCAGCACCGCGGGCGAGCCGCGCCGCCAGCGGGCAAACTCGGAGGCGTCTATCGGCCCTATGGTGATGTCCAGCGCGTGCTGAGCGTCCCAGATCCGGCTGCCGACGCGCCAGTTTCCCAGCCGGCGCGGCCCCCCGACGCCGCGCAGCGGTATCCAGCGCCCCTGGCGCGGGGACAGGCGCACCGGCGCGCCGAAGTAGCCGGCCAGGATTTTTCGCAAGTCCGCCAGCGAACGGCGCGGCGCGTGATAAGCGCCGGGATGGCTGCGACGGCAGGCGGCGGCGTGCGGGTCCAACAGAGAGTCCGCCTCCGGCGCGGCGCCGGCCAGCGCGGCGACGCGTTCGGCGAAGGGATGGCGACCGCGCTCGTAGCCCAGCGCCGGATGCATCGCCGCGCGGGCGGCGTAATGCAGCCAGGCCAGATCGCCGCAAGCCAGGTTGACGAAGCGTTCGAAGGCGGCGTTGCGCTCCAGCCGGCGCTCGTGCAGCGCGTGCTCGGTAATGTGCAGCGGCAAGGGGCCGTAGGGCGCGAATAGACCGAAATGGCGACACACCACGCTGACGCGCGGCGCGGCGGCGTCGTCCTCCGCCTCCTCCACCCTCACCCCGCTGATTTCGCTGCTGGCGAAGTGCATGTCGGCAGCCTGTTCCAGGCCCAGCCAGTCCGGCCGGCGGCGCAGCCGGCTTGCCGCGGCCGCGTCCGGCAAGCGCCATTGCCAGGTTTCGACGCGGCGCATCAGTTCGAAGAAGGTGCGTTGCGGGTTCAATTCCCGGATCATCTGCTGCCGTTTCATTGCAGTTCTCCGTCTGCGCGCTGGGTATTGCCGTGCCTGCTGACCAGCTCGCCGTCCAGCCGCAGGCTGACCTCGATGCCGTCGTTGAGCGTGACCGCCTGGGCCAGCGCCTGCGCCAGCAGCCGGCCGAACAGCCAGCCGCCTCGGTCCGCGTGCATCACGGCGGCAATGTCGATGTCCACCAGGGCGGCGCGCACCAGGGCTTGCGGCGAGCTCCGGCCGGCGGGCAAAAAGCCGGCTTGCAGATGCGCGGCCTTCAGGCTGTCTATGCGCTGCCGGTCCAGCGCCAGCTCCGGCTGCGCGGCCAGCCGCAGTTGTTCTGTCAGCCGAGCGCTGATGTCCTGGCGGCCGGCGCCGCGCAAGCTGAGCGGATTCAAGCCGATATGGGCCACCGCTTGCCAGCAGCGCTCCTGGTCCGGGATCGGCCGCGGCGCGCTGGCAGGCCACAGGCATTCCAGCCGCGCCACCGCGCCGCCCTCGGCCCGCAGCTCCGCCGCCGGCAGGTCTTCCGGCCGCCAACCGCGGTCCGCCACCAGCGCGCGCCCGGTCAGGGTGGCGATGTCGTCCAGACCGATGTCGCCGGCGCAGGCGGAAATGGTAATCAAATCGTGGCTGCCCAGTGTGTCGGGGCGCGCCTGGCGCGGGCCCTCGCTTTGGAGCGCCGGCTCGCGGCGCAGCGAGTAGCGCGCCGCCGCCGGGGCGCTCTGGTAGCCGCCGGCGTCCAGAGCCGGCCGCGCTTCGCGAGAGCGGCCGTTTCTATCGCACACATTGACTTCCAGCAAGCGCCACAAGTGGTGCTCCGCCGGCCGCATCCGGTCCACCGGAATCCATTGTTCGGTCTGGTTCGGGTCGTAAGGCACCGGGTCCAGCCGCTTGGGGTAGAGATTGATCGCCGGGGTGGCGAACAGACGGAACTGGTCCGCGTCGACTTCGCCGATCAGATCCAGCGGCGCCTGGCGCAAAGCCAGGATCAGCTCGAAGCCGCGCGCCGACGGCGCCCGCGCCGCCAAGGCCGCCAGCGCGTCCAATTCCACGCTGAGCAGCCGCGCCGGCTGGGCGAAGTATTCGCGCAGCAGCCGCAAGCCCGGCAAACCGCCCGCGTCGGCGGGCAGCAGCGCCTCGGCCTCGTCGGCCGCGGACAGGCGCAGGCCGCTGAGCGGCAACTCCAGCAGGACTTCGCCGCCGCGCCCGTCGTCGGCCGTGGCGTACCAGGCCCCGACATCGGCCAACATGGCCCGGTGCAGCGCGTAAGCGCGCGGCAGATCGCCGGCCAAGCTCAATTGCAAGGGTTTGGCGCCGCCTTCCACGGCGGCCAAATCGCCCAGCGCCACCGTTCCCTCCAGCTTGAAGCTCAGCCGCAAGGCGGCCTGGGACGAGGCCAGCCGCCGCGCCAGTTCGGCGGATATCCGGGCCAAGCCGCGGCCGCATTCGGCTCGTTCCAGCCTAAGCGGCAACAGGGTCACTTCGCGCCCGGTGGAGAAAGTGACGGGCCGAGCCGCACCCGGCAGCGTCGCCTGGATCAGCGTGCCGCGCGGCATGCTGCGGCCGCGGAAGGCCTCCGGCGAAGCGAAGTCCGGATGAAAGGCGAAGCTGCTGATCGCCGGCGTGGCGCTCAGATAGAGCGGGCAAACCTGGGCCAGCGCCTGACGCGCGAATTCGGCGCATTCCAGGTCCAGCCGGGTCTGCACCCGGGCCGACAGAAAGGCCACGCCTTCCAGCAGGCGCTCGACAAAGGGATCCGCTACCGAGTTGGGTCGTAAGCCTAGCGCCGGAGCGATCTGCGGATGCTCGCGGGCGAAACGCGCGCCGGCTTCGCGCAGATGGCGCAATTCATTATTGTAGTGATCGAGGAAATTCATCCGGCTACCCCCGCCTCCGCCGTGCGCGGCAGGCCAAAATAGCCGTCCAGATAGTTAAGCGTCAGGCAAAGCCGCAATGTTTCTCCGCCTTCGCGGGTCTGTGCGGCCACGTCGAAATACAGCAGTTGCCGCGCTAGCGGCCCACTGCCGGCGCGCGCGCTCACATCCACGCGCTCCGGGTCCAGCCTCGGCTCGAAGCAGCGGATCGCGTCGCGAATGTGAGCGCAGACGCGCGCCGGGTCGATCAGGCTGGACTTCCTCTCCGCCAGCGGCGGCCGCCCGTAGTTCCACACCGAAGTATCCAGCTGACTGCCCGGCGCCAACGGCAGGCGCGCGCCGCGCAGCGCGGCGTTCATCAAGTGCGCCAGATCGCGCGCGATGCTGACGGCGAGCGTCTCGCGCCCCGCGCGGGCGGACAGTTGGTCGAATAGTCGTGGCGTCATGGCTGCCCGGCGCCGCCTGAGCGGCGCCGTCCCGATAGTGATAGAGAAGAAGGCCGGAAAGACCCGGCTCATATTGCTTAAACCGCGGCGTTCAGCTTCAGGTCGTAACCGGCCTTGATCACCGCGCCCATGGTTCCGTCATTGCGCTGTTCGCGGTATTCGAACTCGATCTTGGCGAAGTTGATCTTGATCTCGTCGGTGGGTAGCACGCTTTCCACGTCGCCGCTGCCGTGGCCCATGATGGCGTACGGCATATTGCCCAGGGTGCGGAACGAGGACACCAGGCCGCTGGCGAAGGTGATGATCATGAAGTCCTGCTGGCCGTTGCCGGATTTGCGGCAGATCAGCTTGGCGCGCGGGATGTGTTCGCCGGTGGCGCACATCAGGAACAGCTTGGGCGAGGCCTTGTTCGAGACCATGCGGAACTCGAAATCCTTCATTTCCACCTTGCCGGCACCGCCGCCGCTGCCGAAGCCCCATTTGCCCGAGTTCTCCTCGGCCCATTGCCAGCTCTGGATCTGGATCAGGCCCGTGTATTGCTTGTCAGTTGATTCCCCTTCGACCCCTTCAATCTGCAGAAAGTAGTCAACCAATGCATTTGCCATGTTGCGATACTCCGAAAAAAAGTGATGGACATGCCAGACCTGAAATGGAATGCAAGCCCGGGGCGACTCAGGTCGTTCCCGCCCCGCGCCAAACCGGCCGTCGTCCAACCCCGCTCACAACTTCGAAAGCCGGGGAGAAACGAGCCGAAAACGCTTGAAAAAACACAATGCGCGAGCGACGCTTGAGCCTTTGGAAACGGCTTCCAACGCGGCTTCACCAACACCCGGCGAACCTGAAGCGGGTTCTCAGCGGGCGCCCTCCTGCTTGGCCGACGGCAGCTTGGAAACCAGCCTCAGCGACACGGTCAAACCTTCCAACTGAAAGTGCGGCCGCAGGAAGAACTGGGCGCGGTAATAACCCGGGTTGTCCGGCAGTTCATCCACCAGCACCTCGGCCGCGGACAAGGGACGCTTGGATTTGGTGATCTCGCTGGAAATGCTCGGGTCCCCGTCCACGTAGTTCATCAGCCAGTCGTTGAGCCAGCGCTGAGTGTCTTCCCGCGATTTGAAGGAACCGATCTTGTCGCGCACGATGCATTTGAGGTAATGGGCGAAACGGCAGGTGGCGAAGATATAGGGCAAGCGCGAGGACAGATTGGCGTTGGCGGTGGCGTCGTCGTCCTCGTACACCGCCGGCCTGTGCACGGTCTTGGCGCCGATGAAGGCGGCCATGTCCGAGTTCTTGCGGTAAACCAGAGGCATCAGGCCGGATTCGGACAACTCATGTTCGCGGCGGTCGGAGATGGCGATCTCGGTGGGGCAATGCAGCTCCACTTCCTTATCCTGCGACGGCAGCACGAACTTGGGCAGCACTTCCACCGCACCGCCGGACTCCACGCCGCGGATCTTGGTGCACCAGCCGTAGGTGCTGAAGGCGCGGGTGATGTTGGCCGCCATTGCGTAAGCGGAGTTGGCCCAGCAAAAATCGCTGGCGCGGTTGGGATCCACCTTCTCCTCGAAACCGAACTCCTCTATCGGCTGGGTCTTGGGCCCGTAGGGCACCCGCGCCAGGAAGCGCGGCAGGGTCAGCGCCAGGTAACGCGAGTCGTTGCTTTCGCGCAGCCGGCGCCAGAAGGCGTATTCGGTGGCGGTGAAAATCTTGGACACGTCCCGCGGATTGCCCAATTCGCTCCAGTCGTCCATTTGCAGCAAGCTGGGCGCGGCGGCGGAGATGAAGGGCGTGTGCGCGGCGGCGGCGATCTTGGACATCTCTGTCAGCAAGGCCACGTCCTGAGCACTGTGGTCGAAGTGGTAGTCGCCGATCAGGCAGCCGAAAGGCTCGCCGCCAAACTGACCGTATTCCTGCTCGTAGATCATCTTGAAGATCGGGCTTTGGTCCCACACCACGCCCTTATAACGGCGCAGGGTCTTGCCCAGCTCTTTCTTCGACACGTTCAGGTAGCGGATTTTCAGGTTCTCCGTGGTGTCGGTGTTGGACACCAGGTAGTGCAGGCCGCGCCACGCGCCTTCGAGCTTCTGGAAATGCTCGTTGTGCAATACCAAAGTGAGCTGTTCCGAGATCTTCCGGTCCAGTTCGGCCACCAGTTGCTCCACCGTCTGCGCCACGTCTTCGCGCACCACCACCCGGCTGCGGCGCGCATAGGCCAGCAAGGTCTGCACCGCGCTTTGCACCGCTTCGGCGGCTTCATTGGTGCGCGGTCGGAAAGAACGGCGCAGGATGTCCTTCAATCCGTCGTCTACCGTCGTTTCGGTCTGCCCGGCCGCGGCCGGCGCCAGCATCTCGGCGTGGGTGCTCATTTCGCCTCCCCGTCGGCTTGGACCGCGTCGCCCGGCGCGGCGGCATCGTCCGCGGGCAAATGCAGATCTTTCAGCAGCTGCTCGATCAACTCCTCGGCCGCCACCTTGCCGTCCATATAGGTCAACAATTCCTTCAACTGGCTGCGCGCATCCAACAACACCGCCAGTTCTGGGATCTTTTTCACCACTTCCGCCGGCTCGAAAGACTCCATGGAGTCGAAGCTCAAGTCGATCGGGATCAAGGTTCCGTCGTCGGTGATCACGTTCTTCACGTGGTAGCTGAGTTCCGGCGCGATCTGCGCCATCCGCAGGTCGAAGTTCTCCACGTCGATTTCGGTAAAACGACGGTCTTCCACCGCGCCCAGCGGCTCGGTGTTGTCGCCGGACAAGTCCGCCAACACTCCGGCCACAAAGGGCAGCTCTACCTTTTTCTGCGAACCGTAAACTTCCACGTCGTATTCGATCTGCACGCGGGGCGCACGGCTTTCCCCGATGAACTTCTGCGCATCCTTCTGTCGCGCCATGGCATATGTCCTTTCCCTGATATTGCTTGACTACCCTTGTAAAGACCGGGGGCGATCCAATTTCGCCACCAGCGCATCCGATTCGGCGAACAACTCCGCCATCAACTCTTCAAAACCCGCGCCCAACATCCGCTTGGCGCGCAGCAGAAAGATCGGCGCCGGGTGTCCTGGCTCGTGCTCGCGGAAATACGCAACGATCAAGTCCAGCGCCGCCGCCACCTCCTCTCGGCTCTTCAAGGCGCCGGCCGGCAGCGCGCGCGCCGCCGGGACGGCCTCGCTCAAGCCGGGCACCTCTTCGGGAACCGCGGCAAGCGCCGGTGTCAGCGCCGCTTCCAGCTCATCCAGCAAGGCGATCAGACCGGCGCAGTCAAACTGCTCGGCAAAACCCTCGCTCTCGCTCAGATCCGTCAAGCCGGCCAGGCCGGCGCGCAGTCGGGATAAGTCCCGCAGCGCCTGCTCCCGCGCCGCCGGCCCCGCAGCGGTCGGATCCTTGGTTAATTGGCCGACGCTGACCTCGCTGTCCGCGCTTAGCCGGCTGTGCGCCAGTTGATGCAGGAAGGCCGGTCCGCACAGCCAGGCCAGATGCAAGGCATGGGTTTCGCCCGCCGGCGCGTCCGGCTGGCCAGCCGGGCGGATATTTTCCAGCGGCTGCTCCGCGATCGCGCCCAACGCGGCCAAGCCTTCCGCCGCGCCGGCCAAGCCTCTCTGAGCGATCGCCGCGCGCAGCAGCCAGACCCCTACCCGCACATCAGCCGCCTTGCTTAGCAAAGTGCGACACGTACTTTCCACGCTGGTCCAATGGAAGGGTTCCGCGCCCTTGCGCAGAGGAACGTGCCCCACAGCGTCGTATTCGCAGATCGCGGCGTCGACGCGAGCAAAATCGGCGTCGAAATCCAGTTCATCCAAGACAGGGCTTTCCGGCAAGGCGATATCGGCGGTGACATAGCTCATGGTTTCAGCGTTCCTGGCGAAAGTTTTATCTTGGCTGCTGCCCTGCACAGGACAGTCTCAATGTTTTGAATAAGGCGCCGATAAATACGTGGGCCCTTTCACAAAAACTCGAGAACAAAGTTATAAGCAAACGCTTGGGCCTGTCCAAACAAATGGCCGATGGCGGGTTTACCGGTAAACAAAGGGGAAATGGGGGAAAATCGCACGCCAATACAAATGCATAAGCCGTTTTTCATGACGGACACGCATGCAAGCAATCGGCAAATTGCTTAACGAAGCCGTTGAAGACAAGGCTTTCCGAGAAGGGAGTCGGAGACAAAAACACAAGACAAGAACGCCGTGCATGGCTTAATTGGAGCCTACTTTTAATCAGGCTTTAAAAACATACACCTTGTTCACAAGCTGCAGATTTTCTTTACATTTCCACGGAGGCTGACGGAGGCGATCAAGCGCTGGGCAGGCTCGCTTACGTGCGTGCTCGCATAGCCTCGCCCGTTGCCTTACTCAGCTTTGTCGGCCTTCTCAAAAAATTGGATGCGGACACTGGGCAATGTGTAAAATACATACTTATTAGGATAATTTTGAGAAAAGTTTTTTATATTGTGATTTGTTGAATGTAAATTGGCATAAACGGTCAGCTTGCTGAAAGCCTGCCTCGCATTTCAGTTTTATTAAGCCTATACTTAAAAAATCGATGCACGCCTGCTTATGTTCCGCCGCAAAGCGCAAGGTGCAAATTCACATTTTGGTCAAACATTGTTGCATTTGATACACAAAAACCACTTATTAGGAATGGTGCAATTTTTGCACGTTAGCATATTTAGATGATTGAGCACGTCTTGACGGCTTATCTGCATAAATCAAAAACAAGATTAGGGTTATCCCTAATCTAGAGCAATAAAATAAACGATTGTTTAATTTGGAAAGCGTTAAGTAATTTTTATTAAATTCCCTTCCGGCGATAAAAAAAATAAACCCCGCCAAAGACGGGGTTTATTATTGCCTGCAATTGCCTATGAGATTTGTGTCCAGGCCTAATCCGGTACTTGATCAAGTCTTCTCAAGCAAACTCGCCGGCTTCCAACGACTTGCCCACCAGGCGCTCACGCAGATCGAGGATTTCCTTGACCAGGGCGGCGCGTAGTTCCAATACCAAAGCCAGCAAAGTGGCCATGCGCCGGCGCGGCTCCAGCTTGGCCAGATCTTTGGGTTTCATTTGCCGCCCTTCCGTCGCCAGCTTGCCCATTCGCTGTTGCGACACCAGGTTCTGCAGGCCAGCTGGCAGCGATAAAGCATCGATCGCCTTCAGCTTTTCCAGGTTCTGCAGCATTCGCAGCAAAGCCGCGCGTGCCTGCAACACGATGGCCACTAGCGTGGCCATGCGGCGCTGCGGCTCAAGTTCGGCCAGATCATGACAACTCATGCCGTCGCCCGTGCGCGCCAACTCCAGCATCCGCGCCGGCCCCACCAACTGTGTCAAATTCGTAGGCAAGGCCAAGGCTTCCACCACCCTCAAGCGCTCCAGTTGCGGCGCCGCGCCGCGCGTTCGGTCCGAGTTCAGCCGCAGCCAGGCCAATGTCGTCAGCTTTCCGCCCTCCCTCAACTCCAGCAAAGCATCCAGCCGTTCACGCTGACTGCTGCTCAAAGCGTCGTTAAGCCGAGCGTAGACTTGACGCGATCCCAGGGTCAGCGCCGCCGCGCAACTGCGGTCTATCACGCCTATGCTTGGCAAAACGATACGGCGCTCTCGCAGCCAGGACACCATCGCTTGCGCCAAGGTCAACGCTTGATCGGTTTGATTGGCCAGCCTGGTCAGATGACGTAATACCGCCTGGCCGTCTTCGGCTCGGTAAGGTCTCAAGCCCAGATAAGAGTAAAGCTTGACTAGGTGTTCGCGCCGAGTCTGATCGCGGGTGGCGTAGCGCTCCCAGTCCGACTCACTCGCCCCCAACGCGGCGGCTACCCGCCGCAACAACCGCGGAGCAGGCTGGCAGCCTTCGTCCAAAGCGATGCCCGGGTGGCGCAAATAGCACAGCAGCACGGCCACCCCCAGCCGATTGGCGCTGCCGCGGTGCTGCTGAATCAAAGCGAAATCCTGTTCGCTGAAAGCGGTTAACTGATCTAGCTCGTATTCGTCCTCGGGAGGCTCCAGCAAGCTGGCGCGCTCCAATGGCGAGAGCAACGGACGTCTTGGCATGATTCTCTTCCCCTGGCCTTGGCCAATGTGCGAAGCGCCAGCATTTCTTCGGGCCGACTGCTTCGGGTCGGCTCCATCTCTCCGAATGGCGGGCTGGAGCCGGTGAGGCCCTCTACCGGCGCAATTCCCGCCGACGAAAGGGCTAACTAAAACATTGTGAAGACTAGCTTGCTTCTATAGTAAGCAATACTTTGTGATTGACCACCTTTGTGGTAGTTCCCGAAAATATGCCGATTTCTTAATTCCAACGACAAATTAGTCACACGACAAAGAACTACACCCCCAAAAAATGCCAATGTATTTATTTTGAATGTAGCAAAGGAATAAAAACGGCTGGCCGCAATGGGACGCCCAGACGTGAGCGCGCGCGGCGGATGCTCTTCGCGTAAAAAACACGGGAACTTCTGTCATTCCAAACGAATCCCATGCTTCCATAAAGTGCTTAATATTGTCAGTTTCGCCCGCGGCGACGGCTCATGCCTCCAACGCCGCCCGCGCCTTGCAAGGGAGACGCCGATGTTCGAGTCCTGGATCCGTTTTTCCGTACTCCTATCTATAGGAGTGACTGTGTTGTCGCTGGCCATCACCGGCTTTCTGCTGTTTCGCTCTTTCGACTGGACCTCGCAACTACGCGGCCTGTCCGGTCCATGGCAGCGCGAAAGCGTGAAAGACGGTATCAGGCTCAATGCCGACGTGCTCTCGATCCGCCAAACCGGCTTGCTGGTCAACCAAGTACCGATGATGCGTTTGGAATTGAAGGTATGGCAGGACGGCTTTAGCCGGGATCTGACAATTGAACAACTGATAGATCTAGGCAATATGCCGAGAGCAGGCGAGAAGGTGGAAATCATGGTGGACCGCCATGATCCGTCTCGCGCGTCCTATCTGCGCTTGGCGCCGGCGGGAGACCCGCGCGCAACGCGTTTCCCCTGAGAACGTGTTTACGATCTCTCAGGCCAAGCCACGCCGAGACAAGGCGAAAATGGCTGAGAAAGCGAAGCGTATCAACGGTACATCGGTATTTCGAAGCGGTACGCGCCGCGCCAGGCCTCACAACGCACAGCAGATCGTAAACATGTTCGAGAGATCTAGTTTCATGCGGTGCTAGGCCCGAGTCGATTTTCGCGGCCGCCTTGCGCGACGCTGCAATAGTTCTTCCAACTGAGCGCTGATTTCCAGCGACGCCCTCACGCCCAGCCCCTGTTGCAGCGCGTCGCGTTGCGGCGGCGCGGCCTGAGCGAACAGCATGGTTTCCCGCAACAAGGCGTTCATCGAATCCAGCCCGCCCTGCGCGTGCGTTTGCAAGCGCGCGTTGATGCGGCGCAGGCTGTCGGCCACGTCGATGGAATCCGTAACCGCGCTATTCAGCCGCATCAGCTGCCCTATCTTCAGATAGTCCTGCAACTTGATGGCTCCGCTCTGGCTCATGGTCAGCACCAGGCCTTCGATGATTCTCTCCAGCGCGGCTTGCCGCGCAACCAGCATCTCCAGAATGTCATCCATATCCACTCCTCAATATCAGGCGCGTCAAAGGCAGACTAACAAGTAAACAGTTTTAAATACATATTAATTTAGACCAGTTTACGCATCTGCTTTAACACGCCGGGTTTTTATCGGCTTATGGCATCAAATATTCAATATGGGAAACGGGTTTGGCAAGCGAAATACCGCAAGACTCAGGCATTGTCAGCGTGGCTGTCGCCAAATTGCGTCGCGGTGACAGACAAAAAAGCGGCGGGCAATGCCCGCCGCCGTTCGGAAGTTAAATCACTATTACATTAAATTCTGTTCAGCCACGTTCAGGTTCAAGTCAATCATCTGCTCGCTGCCGCTCTGCTCCGCCCCCGCCTTGCCGTCCAGCCGATCGGCCTCGATCGCGTCCAGATAAGCCGGCGTGATATCGCCGGTAATGTACTCGCCGTTGAAGCAGGAGGTTTCGTAGCTGCTCAGCTTGGGGTTGACGCTGCTGACCGCTTCTTCCAGCGCGGACAGATCCTGATAGATTACCGCGTCGGCGCCGATCTCTTCCGCGATCTCGGCCTCGTTACGGCCGGTGGCCAGCAATTCCGCGCGAGTCGGCATATCAATGCCGTAGACGTTGGGAAAACGCACCGCCGGAGCGGCCGAGGCGAAATACACCTTCTTGGCGCCGGCGTCGCGCGCCATCTGCACGATTTCCTTGGAGGTGGTGCCGCGCACGATGGAATCGTCCACCAGCAGCACGTTGCGGCCCTTGAACTCGCAAGCCACCGGATTGAGCTTCTGACGTACCGATTTTTTGCGAACCGCCTGGCCCGGCATGATGAAGGTGCGGCCGATATAGCGGTTCTTGATGAAGCCTTCGCGGTACGGCAGGCCCAGGTGATTGGCCAGCTGCAAGGCGCTGGGGCGACTGGTGTCCGGGATGGGCATGACCACGTCGATGTCCAGTTCCGGCAAGGCGCGCCGGATTTTCTCCGCCAGCTTCTCGCCCATCACGATGCGCGCCTGGTAGACCGAGGCGCCGTCAATCACCGAATCCGGCCGCGCGAAATACACGTATTCGAACAGGCAAGGCGCGTGGCGGGTTTCGCTGGCGCAGCTACGGGCGTGGAATTCGCCGTCGAAACCGACGAACACCCCCTCGCCCGGCTGCACGTCGCGCAGCAGATTGAAACCGGAACAGTCCAGCGCCACGGACTCGGACGCGAACATGTATTCGGTCTTGCCGTTGTTGACGCAAGTGCCTATCACCAGAGGGCGGATGCCGTTGGGATCGCGGAAGGCCACCAGACCGTAACCGGCGATCATCGCCACCACCGCATAGGCGCCGCGCACGCGGCGATGCACCGCTTCGATGGCGCCGAACACCGCGTCCACGTTCAGCTCGTTGCCGCTGAGCCGCTGGGTCAACTCGTGGGCGAACACGTTCAACAGCACCTCGGAGTCGGAGTTGGTGTTGATGTGGCGCAGGTCGTGGCGGAACATGTCCGCTTTGAGCTCTTCGGTATTGGTCAGGTTGCCGTTGTGCGCCAGCACGATGCCGAACGGCGAATTGACGTAGAACGGCTGCGCCTCGGCCAGGCAGGAGGCGGAGCCGGCTGTGGGATAGCGCACGTGGGCGATGCCGGCGGTGCCCAGCAGGGAGCGCATATTGCGGGTGCGGAACACGTCTCGCACCATGCCGCTGCCCTTGTGCATGTGAAAGGTCTTGCCATTGGTGGTCACGATGCCGGCGGCGTCCTGACCTCGATGTTGCAGCACCTGCAAACCGTCATACAGCAACTGGTTGACCGGAGCCTGACCGACCACGCCTAGAATTCCACACATCTTTTGCTCTCTTCCCTACAACTTAAAGAAACGGACAAAAAAACAAGACAAAGAAAAAGGCGGAATCTTGAAGTGAAGATATCAAGATATTCCGCCTTGTTCACCAGCTACCCGGTGTAGTGGAGGTTATCGGCCAGCATCGCCGGTAACCAGGGCCTTAATGATAAGGCCACCGATTCAAATGGCGCCGAGAGCACGGCATTCCTCCACATGGGTTGTCGCGGCAGATCGCTCAAGCCGCCCACCAAAACCAGGGCCGTCACCAGCACCAGCCCGCGAGCCAGGCCGAACACCGCCCCAAACAATCGATTGATTCCGCCCAGTCCCACACTGTCCAGCATGCCGGTCAGCGTGACCCGCAGCAAGGCCGTGGCCAGCCAGGCCAGGAAAAACACCGCCACGAATCCAGCCACCAGCCGTAAGCCTTCGGAACTGAGTTCGCCAGGCAAAAACGCCGACACCACAGGCGAAAACTGCTTGGCGCACCAAAAAGCGATCAGCCAGGAACCCAGCGACAGCACTTCGGCCACCAAGCCGCGCATCATCGCCACCAGGATGGAGCCGGCGATGATGGCGATGGCAATATAGTCGAAGATGGTCATGACGGCTACTTGGTCACGATAATGCCATTAACGCCGGCCTTGGCCAGCTTCTGCAAAGTGGCTTGCGCCTCGGCGCGGCTGTTGAACGGCCCCACCCGCACTCGGGTCACTTCGCCCTTGCTGGTCTGCACCTTGCTGAAATGGGCGGACACGCCTATCGACGACAACTTGGATTTCAAGGCGTCGGCCTTTTCCGGGTCCGATAGCGCCGCCAACTGGATCACCGATTTGCCCTCGCTCTTGGCGGAGGGCTCCTCTTTCTTCGCCGCGGGCTTGTCCAGCGAGTCGAAGCGCCCCTCAAGGATGGCCGCCGGGTCCGGTTTGCGCGCCGGCTTTTCATCCAGCTTGATCTCAGGCTTTTTATGCTCGGGCTTGGCTTCGGGCTTGGCCGGTTTTGGCTCCGGCTTGTGTTCGGGTTTGGGCTTGGCTTCCGCTTTCGGCTCGGCTTTGACTTCCGGCTTGGGCTCCGGTTTGATCGCGGGGGCCGGTTGCACCGCCGGCATGGCCGGCGTCATAGAAGACAGATTGGCCGCCAGTTCGGTGGCGCCGGGCTTGGACGCGGGCGAGACTTCGGCCAGCGCCGCGGAAGCGGGCTGGGCCGGCGGCGGCACGGTGCCCGCCGGCGCTTCGGCGTGATTGGCAGCCGGCGCGGAAGCGCCCGCGCCCAGCACTTCTATGGATTCCGGCTTCATCTGCTGCTCGGGCAGGCGGCCCACGACATTCCACAAAACGACGGTGGCGACGGTAACCAATACCACAGCGCCCACCAGACGGCGTCTGGCGCGCTTACGCAACAGGATCAACTCCTCGTGGGTGGATAAAGCCATGCTTTCCTCAAGCCGGGTGTTGCCGGGCTTCCATCACCTCGGCAACGGTGTGGAAGGAACCAAAAACGACAATTCTATCACTCTCCTCCGCCTGCGATAAGGCCGCCGACCAGGCTTGCGCCACCGTGGCGAAGGATTGCACCCGCGCGATGCCCATTTCCGCCAGCCTGGCGGCGATGCGCTCGCCGCTCTGGCCGCGCGGCATGTCGAGGCCGCCGACGAACCAAGCGTCAAACTCTTCCCGCGCCAAAAACGCCACCTGCTCCAGATCCTTGTCCTCCAGCATGGAGAACACCGCCAGCCGGTTGCGGGCGAACGGCAGCTGTTTCAGGCTGGCCGTCATCGCCTTGACCGCGTGCGGATTGTGACCCACGTCCAGCACCACCGCCGGGCGACCCGGCAGCACCTGGAAGCGGCCCGGCCACTCCACCTCCAGCAGGCCGCGCTTAACCGCTCCCAGGCTCACCGGCAAACGAGGCTTCAAGCACTCCAGCGCCGCCAGCGCGGCGGAGGCGTTGATCATCTGATAACCGCCGCGCAAGGCCGGCAGAGGCAAAGCGTGGCGGTGGGCGTCGCCCATATGGAAGGACCACTGGTTGTCCATGCGCTGATAGCCGAAATCCGGCCCGTACAGCTTCAAATCCGCGCCAATGGCCCGCGCGTGCTCGATCAGACGCCGCGGCGGATTCGGGTCCGCGCACAGGGCCGGCTTGCCAGCGCGGAAAATGCCAGCCTTCTCGAAACCGATATCCTCGCGGTTGTCGCCCAAGATGGCCTGATGGTCGATATCCACGCTGACCACCACCGACACGTCCGGTTCAAAGATGTTGACCGCGTCCAGGCGTCCGCCCAGCCCCACTTCCAGCACGATCACATCCACCTTTTCCGCAACGAAGCTGTGCACCGCCGCCAGGGTGCCGAATTCAAAATACGTCAGCGAGGTGTCGCCGCGCGCGGCGTCTATCGCCTCGAAGCTGGCGACAATGCGCTCGTCGCTGGCCGGGGCCAAATCAATGGCGATGCGCTCGTTGTAGCGCAGGATATGAGGAGAGGTGTAAGTGCCCACCTTGAAGCCGGCGCAACGCAACATCGCGGACAGCATCGCGCAGACCGAGCCCTTGCCGTTGGTGCCGGCCACCATCACCACAGGGCAAGACGGTTGCAGATTCATTGCGGAGCGCACCCGCTCCACGCGGGCCAGGCCCATATCGATGGCGGTGGCGTGCAGGCTTTCCTGCCAGCTCAGCCACTCGGCCAGAGTCTTGTGTCCAGTCATTTCGTCTCAGTATCGTCCGCGGCTTGAAACCACAGCAAATAAGTCCGCAAGCGGCGGCGGCCGTCCGCCGGCGCCGAATCCGGCCACAACATCACTGCGCGCCGACGGCCGCCGATGCGCACATTCAGCACCGTCAGCCACGGGGTGACAAAGCAGTCGTCTAGCATGCTGGCCGGCAGAGGGGACTCGCGCCACAAGCGCAAACGCCCCAGGCCGTCCACTTCCAGCCGTCTGAAACGGCCGGCGTCGCCCCAGCCGTCGGCGTGCAAGGCCCGCCAGAGCAAGAAGGCCGCAACCGGCAACACGGCCAGCCAGGCCGGCGGCAGGTGGCGGATCACCGCCCAGCTCAGCAGCGCGGCGGCGGCCGCCGTCAGCGCCAGCCAGAGGCGGGAGGGCCTCAGTTCGAAGCCGAAAGGCTCCAGCCGCTGCCGCCGGCTCATTGCTTAGAGATCCAGCGCCGGGTTGTTGCTGATGTCGGCGTCCACGCTGTCTATCACCGTGGAATGGATCTCCACGTCGAACCACTCCCAGAAGGCCTTCAAGGACAGATCCTTGGGCCATGTTTCTTCGTCCTCGTACCAGGACGCCAGTTCCATCTTGAACAATTGTTCATAGATTTCGTCGATGTAGGCGACGCCCTCTTCCGGCTCGTCGAACTCCGGCAGCAGGATCACGGTGCAGTCGGTGCGCAGGCTGTCCAGCGCCAGATCCATGTCGTTGTCCGGGGCCTGGTTCAGCCAATCCAGGAACGGTTGTTTCGGTTTGATCACGGCCACCGAGCGGTCAACGAAGTACATAGCATGCCTTTCATTCAAGTTTGGCCGGCATTGTAACAGCACAAACCGCGCGGCGCTAAGCGTGGAAGCGTGACCGGCATGTTACAATCCGTGCATTTTTCCATACAGAAAACAACACGCACCATGGCTCTGATTACCGTCGAAAAAGCCTGCCTGGCTTTTGGTCACCACGCATTGCTGGATAACGTCGATTTTGCGCTGGAGCCGGGCGAAGTGGTCGGCTTGATCGGCCGCAACGGCGCCGGCAAGTCCTCGCTGCTCAAAAGCGTGGCCGGCGCGGTGGCGCTGGACGACGGCCGCGTCAACATCAAGGGCGACGTCAAGGTAGCCTATGTGCCGCAAGAGCCGGAGCTGGCCCCGGAGCACACGGTGTTCGAAGCCGTGGCCGAAGGCCTGGGCGACTTGAAAAGCCTGCTCACCGAGTACCATCAGGTCACCCATCAACTGACCCAGGCGGACGCGGACCACGAACAGACGCTGACGCGGATGGAGCATATCCAGCACGAACTGGAAGCCCGCGGCGGCTGGCAGTTCGACGCGCTGATCTCCTCCACGCTCTCGCATCTGAACCTGAACCCGGACGCGCGGATCAGCGAACTGTCCGGCGGCTGGAAAAAACGCGTGGCTTTGGCGCGCGCGCTGGCCGCCAAGCCGGACGTGCTGCTGCTGGACGAGCCCACCAACCACCTGGACGTATCCGCCATCGAATGGCTGGAAACCCTGATCAAGAGCTATGGCGGCAGCGTGCTGCTGATCACCCACGACCGCCGCTTCCTGGACAACGTCGCCACCCGCATCGTGGAGCTGGACCGAGGCATTCTGCGCAGCTATCCGGGCAGCTTCTCCAGCTACCATGTGCGCAAGGCGGAAGAACTGGCCATAGAGGAAGAGCAGAACCGCATCTTCGACAAATTCCATGCCCAGGAAGAAGTGTGGATCCGCAAGGGCATCGAGGCGCGCCGCACCCGCAACGAAGGCCGCGTGCGCCGGCTGGAAGCCATTCGCCGCGAGCGTTCGGCGCGGCGGGAGCGTGTTGGCCAAGTCAACTTTCAGCTTAACGCCGGCGAGCGCTCCGGCAAGCTGGTGGCGGAGCTGGAGCACATCAGCAAGGGCTTTGAGGGCAAAACCCTGATCCGCGACTTCACCACCCGCATCCTGCGCGGCGACAAGATCGGCCTGATCGGCCCCAACGGCGCCGGCAAAACCACGCTGCTCAAACTGATTCTGGGCCAGCTGGACGCGGACAGCGGCAGCGTCAAGCAGGGCAGCAAGCTGGAAATCGCCTATTTCGACCAGTTCCGCGAGCAACTGGACGAAGACAGCAGCGTGGCCGACATCATCAGCCAGGGCAACGACTTCGTGGAAGTCGGCGGTGTGAAGAAACACGTGATGAGCTATCTGGAAGACTTCCTGTTCTCGCCGCAACGCGCGCGCAGCCCGGTGCGTTCCTTGTCCGGCGGCGAACGCAACCGCCTGCTGCTGGCTCGGCTGTTCACCCGCCCGGCCAATGTGCTGGTGCTGGACGAGCCCACCAATGATCTGGATATCGACACGCTGGAACTTCTGGAAGACGTGATCGCTCAATATTCGGGAACCGTGTTCCTGGTCAGCCACGACCGGGCTTTCCTCGACAACGTGGTCACCCAGGTGATCGCCTTCGAAGGCAACGGACGGCTGGAAGAATATCCAGGCGGTTACCAGGACTGGATCGACACCAAGGCGCGCATGGCGGCGATGAAACCCGCGGAAAAGCCCCGGGAAGCCGCCGCTCCGCAGGAAAAGGCCAAGGACAAGCCCAAATCCGCGCGCAATAAACTGTCCTACAATGAGACGCGAGAACTCGCCGCGCTGCCGGACGAGATCGCCGCGCTGGAAACCGAGCAAGCCAGCCTGAATCAGCAATTGCTGGACCCCAACTGCTACCGCGACACGCCCAAGGAGGCCATCGCCTGGCAGCGCCGGGTGGAGGAAATCGACGAATTGCTGATGGACAAGCTGGCGCGCTGGGAAGAACTGGAGTCAAAGCAACAATGAGCAAAACCCTGCCGCCTTCGCCTTCTTCGCCGCTGGACCGGCGCGCGCTGCTGCGCGGCGCCGCGCTGCTGTCGCTGGCCGGCTTGCTGGCCGCCTGCGGCACCACGCCCTCCAAGGTGGCGGGCGGCCGAAAACCCCGTCCCTCCGGCGACCTCAGCCTCTCCGGATTGAAAGCCGACGGCGCCAGCCGGGAAATCCTCATCTACACGCTGGGCCTGCTGGGCCTGGACTACAAGTTCGGCGGCACCAACCCCGAGGCCGGTTTGGATTGCAGCGGCATGGTCGGCTACATCTACCAGAACGCCGTCGGCGTCACGCTCCCGCGCACCGCCGCCGAAATCGCCAGCGTGGCTCGCCCCATCCCGGACAGCCGTATGCGGGTTGGAGACCTGGTGTTCTTCAACACCATGAATCGCCCGTTCTCCCATATGGGCATCTTCATAGGCGACGGCAAGTTCGTGCACGCGCCGCGCACCAATAGCTCCATCCGCGTGGCGCGGCTGGACAACAGTTATTTCGCGGCCCGGTATGAGGGCGCGCGCACGCTGTTCAGCTAAGAAGCTGTTCAAAGTCTGCTGCGCTTCGGCGATACGGTGTTGAAACTCGCTTCGAAATGCTCATGTACCGCATGTACATTCCGCTTTCTCAGCCGGTTTCGCCTTGTCTCGCTCTAGCTCGCTAGACTTTGAAAGCCGCATAAAGCTTGCTGCGCTTCGGCGATACGGTGTTGAAACTCGCTTCGAAATGCTCATGTACCGCATGTACATTCCGCTTTCTCAACGGGTTTCGCCTTGTCTCGCTCTAGCTCGCTAGACTTTGAAAGCCGCATAAAGCCTGCTGCGCTTCGGCGGGATTTTAGACAAAGGCGCTGAAACCCGCTTCGAAATGCTCATGTACCGCATGTACATTCCGCTTTCTCAGCGGGTTTCGCCTTGTCTCGCTCTAGCTCGCTAGACTTTGAAAGCCGCATAAAGCTTGCTGCGCTTCGGCGATACGGTGTTGAAACTCGCTTCGAAATGCTCATGTACCGCATGCACATTCCGCTTTCTCAGCGGGTTTCGCCTTGTCTCGCTCTAGCTCGCTAGACTTTGAAAGCCGCATAAAGCCTGCTGCGCTTCGGCGGGATTTTAGACAAAGGCGCTGAAACCCGCTTCGAAATGCTCTTGTACCGCATGTACATTCCGCTTCCTCGGCGGGTTTCGCCTTGTAGAGCCTCGTCACCCCTCCGCCAAGGCCGGCCTGGCGCCGGTTTTTTCCGCCGCGCGTCCGGGTTTCCCCAGCAAGGCCTCCTCCACGCAGTCCAGCGCCCGCGTCGGCTCCGCTTCGGCCGCCATGCGCGCGGCCAGTTCGCGGCAGGCCCGGTCCGCGCCCGGCCCGCTCAGCAAGCGGGCCAGCACGCGTTCCATCCGCCGCGCGGACACGCGCTGCGCCAACAACACCTCGGCCACGCCCAAGCGCTTGGCGCGCTGGCCGTTGTCGAACTGATCGTAAGCGTAAGGCACGATCAATTGCGGAATTCCGGCGCGCATCGCGTCCGCCATGGTGCTGACGCCGCCGTGATGCGTCAGCGCCGCCACCCGCGGCAACAGCGCGGCGAAAGGCGCGTGCGCCTGCCACAGCACGCTGGCCGGCAAAGCCGGCGGCAACTGCGCCTCGTACGGCGTGATGAAGATCCCGCGCCGGCCCAGCTGCCGCAAAGCCCGCAGCGCGGTGCCGAAGAAGGCCGCCGCGTGCCGATGCCCAGTGCCCGGCGTGAACACGATGGGCGCATCGCCAGCGGCCAGAAAGGCCTCCAGCTCGGCGGACAGCCCCGCGCCCTGCTGCGCGGCGGGCAGCAGGAAATCCCCTTCGAAGAACGGCCGCGGCCAATCC
Source organism: Chromobacterium haemolyticum (assembly GCF_009936155.1). Taxonomy (NCBI): domain Bacteria; kingdom Pseudomonadati; phylum Pseudomonadota; class Betaproteobacteria; order Neisseriales; family Chromobacteriaceae; genus Chromobacterium; species Chromobacterium haemolyticum. Next base: position 2,547,506 of record NZ_AP019312.1, read on the forward strand.
GGCTGCAAGGCGGCGAACCAACGGGGAAACAGGCCCACCGAGGCGTTGGGGGCTCTCAGCATATGCTCGAAAAAATGCGGCTCCGCCGGCAGGCCGCGCTTTGCGCGGGCCGCGTTCAGGCCGGGCAAGGTCTGAGCGTTGAACCAGCGATGCAGCGCCCACCACAACAGGCCGGCTCCGGCCGGCGGCAACCAACCGGGAATCCGCAACGAGCCCAGGGTGAGCAGGTCGTGGCGGCTGCACAGATTGGACGGCGCGAGATAGGCCGTCACAATGCGCAAATTCGGCCGCGTTGCTCGCGCCAGCGCCGCCATCGGCACCAAGACGGGGTGGCACAAGACCACGCAGTCCTCATCCGCCGGCAGATCCCTCACCCGCTCCCGCAAGGCGTCCAGATCCGGAACCAAGCTACCCCAGAGCACACCCCAGCTCTTACGCTCATGCCATAGATCGGGGTTGTCCAGCGCCGCCTGTTCCCGCTCGATGCTACCGAACAGCCAGTACGGCAAGCCGGCCGCCCGCGCAGCTTCCTCCTGCAAGGCCGGCGCCAGCATTCGCACCCGGTGGCCGCGCTCGCTCAAGCCGCGCGCCAGCGTGACGAAGGGCTGCATGTCCCCGCCAGTGCCGCTGGAGGCCACGATGATCAAAGGACCGCGCGCCGGGTCCGCGCCGGCATGCGACAACGACAACTCCCGATCCATGACCCGCCTCCTTCCTTTGGGACGACAAGCCACATTACGTCAATGTCATTTATTTGGCAAAAAGAAAACCGCCTCGAGGGCGGTTGCGTACACACAGTACTGCGCGCATCGTGACTTTGAACAGGCGCTTATAGCGTGAACTGCTGCACCACCCCGCGCAGCGACACCCCGCGCTCCAACAGATTCTCCACGCCTTGCTGCGCCTCTTCCGCCGCAAGCCGGTTTTCCTCGGCCGAGCTGCTGACCGACTCCACGCTGCCGGCCAGGTGCTGGGAGGCGTTGGCCTGCTCTCGCACCGCCGCGGAGATATCGCCCATGCCGCGCGACACGCCCTGAATCTGAACCGAGAAGCCCTGCAAGGTGTCCTGGGCCTCGCCTGCGTGATTGACGCTGGCATCCACGCGGTTCACCGCCGCGCGCATGCCGGAGATGGCGGAAGCGGAATCCTGCTGCACGGAATCAATCATCGAACCGATCTCCACCGTGGCGTTGGCCGTGCGCTCGGACAGCTTGCGCACCTCATCGGCCACCACCGCGAAACCGCGGCCCTGTTCGCCGGCCCGCGCCGCCTCGATCGCCGCGTTCAAGGCCAAGAGATTAGTCTGATCCGCGATATCCTTGATCACCGCCACAATCATATTGATCTCATTGGTGCGCGAATCCAGTTGATCCAGTTTGCCGGCCAGCTGGGTCACTTCCTGCTGCACCGTCCGCATGCCCTCCACCGCGTTCTGAATATATTGCACCGTGGTCTGGGTCTGTCCTTCGAACGAAGACATCAGCTTGGCCGCGTCCTCGGCGATTTCCGAGACATGGGCGATGCTCACCGCCAGCTCTTCCACCGCCGCCGCGCTGCCGCGCACATCTTCCGCCTGCTGGCCGGAACGCGCGGCCACGCCGCCCACCAGTTGATCTATATGCTGGGACTCGCTCTGCACCGCGTCGGATTCGCCGCGGATCTCCAGCAGGCGCTGACGCAGCGCCTCCATGAAAGTATTGAACGAAGACGCGATTCGGCCCACTTCGTCTCGGCTGCGCACCGGCATGCTGCGCGCCAGGTTCCAGTCGCCGCCAGCCAGCTGTTGCAAGGCCACGTTCAACTCATTCACCGGCCGCACCATGCGATTGGCCAACAGCAAGGCCACCAGCTGGGACATCAGCAACAGGCCCAGGCCCACCGCCCCGCTTTGCCACAACACCTGAGTGCGCAAGGCCTCCACTTTTTGCAAGGAGGTGTCCACCCCCACCACGTAGCGCATGCCGCTGGCCGAGGTAAACGGCACGAACACCGAACGGAACAGGCCGAACTCGCCCTGGTACTCCTCGTACTGGACGCTGCCGCTATTGAAGGCCGCGGCCAGGCCGGCAGGCACATCTTTGTACTCGGCAAGGAACCACTGTTGGTACTGGCCGGACTTCACCTCGTTCGGGCTGGCGGAAGAACTGGTATACAGCACCCGGCCGCCGCGCTGAATGGTGGAATACGCGTAAGCCAAGCCGCTGTCCCTCGCAAAATCGGTCAGTTGCTTGGTGGTGACCTGACTATTGGGATTGCTGTCCGGCAATTGATCGTGGAAATTCTCGCCCACCATCTGACGCGCCGCGTAGGCGGCGGTCAGCAAGGTCTGATCCACGCCTTTCATTTCGGAGTCCACGGTGCTGCGATAGGCGTAGATCGAATAAACCGCCACAATCAGCAAGCTCACCAAAGTAAAAGCGGCGGATAGTTTGGCCCGCAAGCCCCAGTCCTTGTTCAAGACACTCATACGGATGCATTCCCTCGACATTCATTCCAAAAACAACTCCCCGCCGGCGGTGCATCCGGGACGCGCCGGACCGGCGCCGCAAGTCCAGGCAGTGGATCATTCAGTAATCGACAAGAGGCGATGACGACGCCGCAAAGTGATGCGGAGCGAGCGGGGAAAGATAGACAGGCGGCGGCGCAAGGACAGGCAGCCCGTTGCGGCGGCGAGCGCTGAATATGGAAAGTGATGATAACGCCAATTAAACGCGAATCAATGCGGCTGGCTTTGGTAGTTTGCACATAGCAAGTGCATAATCGCTTTTTCTCCAGATAAAGCGACCCAGCTCCGCTTTGTTTTTAAAGGATATTTTACAAATAAGCCCCAGCAAGCAATGGCGTTTACGTAAAAACACCTATCGTCGCTGTATCTATCTTCAGGCCCTGCGTATCCCAGCCGCCCGGCGGGTGGCAAATAGCCTCACGGGTTCTCAGGCGCGCAAACCCTGCAACAACCTCGCCAACCGCTCCAAGGACATCACCTCGTCCACCCCGCCGCGGGCGATGGCCGCCTGCGGCATGCCGAACACCACGCAAGAGGCCTCGTCCTGCGCCAGCGTGCGCGCGCCGGCGTCATGCATCTCGCGCATGCCGCGCGCGCCGTCGTCCCCCATGCCGGTAAGAATCACCCCCACCGCATTCGCCCCTGCGCTCACCGCCACCGAACGAAACAGCACGTCCACCGACGGCCGGTGCCGCGACACTGGCGGCCCGCCCTTGACCTCGGCCACAAACTGCTTCTGCCGGCGGTGCAGCAACAAATGCTGGCCTCCCGGCGCAATCAACACCGTGCCGGCGCTGACCACGTCGCCGTTCCTCGCCTCCCTCACCTCCACCTGGGCCAGTTGGTTGAGGCGGCTGGCGAAGATGGACGTGAAGCCCTCCGGCATATGCTGCACCACCGCCATGCCCGGGCAGTGCGGCGGCAAGCGTTGCAGCAGGAACTCCAGCGCCTGGGTGCCGCCGGTGGAAGCGCCCAGCGCGATGACGCGCTCCGTGCTCTGGGCCGGCCGGCGGCGCTCCGGCGGCGCGTCCAGGATGGCGTCGGCGGTCAGCTTGGGCGCTGGATAACCGGACGGCGCCGCTTGCTTCAACGCTTCCACCCTCACCCCCGCAGCCGCGTACACCTCCTCCACCAGCCGTTTGGCGTTCTCGGCGAAATTCGTCTTCGCGTTGACCAGCGGCTTGAGCAACACGGACACCGCGCCGGCGCTCATCGCCTCCAGCGACACCCGCGCGCCCTCGGTGGTCAAGGCCGAGCAAACAACTACCGGCGTGGGACGCTCCGCCATCACCTGACGCAAAAAGGTCAACCCATCCATTCGCGGCATCGCCAGATCCAGAATGATCACGTCCGGCCAGCGGATTTTCATCCGATTCATCGCGTAAATGGGATCCGGCGACGCGCCCAGCAGCTTGATGTCCGGCGCGGTGGCCAGCATTTGGCTCAGCATCTCGCGCGCCACCGCGGAGTCGTCAACTATCAGAACACTGATGCTCATCGATTCGTCCGCTCGCAAGATGGGAGTCCAGTCGATAACGCGACGGCGCCTCTTGCGCCAGAGGCAGCGCCAGGTGCCGGATGGATTCCGAATGTCCGATGATCAAATGCCCGCCCTGCCGGAGTTTGTCGCATAACGAGAGCAGGACTCGCAGCTTGGTGGCCTCGTCGAAGTAAATCAGCACATTGCGCAGGAAAATCACATCGAAATGGCTATGGGCGAAGTGGGAAGCGTGCAGCAGGTTCAGATTGGAAAAGTTCACCTTCTTCGCCAACTCCGGCGCCACCCTCACCATGCCTGCGTACTCGTCGCGGCCTCGCAGGAAATAACGCCGCCACAGTTCCGGCGGGGTCTTGCGCGCGCGCTCCACCGTGTAGACCGCGCGCCGGGCCAGGTGTGTGACCCGGGTGTTGATGTCGGTGGCGTACACCCGCCAATTGCCCTGCAAGCCCAGCGCCTCGGCCAGAATCATCGCCACTGTGTACGGCTCCTCCCCGGTGGAACAAGCCGCGGACCACACCCGAAACTCGCCCTTGCCCTGCAAGCGCGCCGCTTTTTGCCGCAGCCAGAAAAAATGTTCCGGCTCACGGAAAAAATAGGTTTCGTTGGTGGACAACAGATTGATCGCGTACTGCCGCTCCGCCTCGTTGGCCGGGTCCGAAATCAAGCGCCAGTAAGCCGCGTAGCTGTTCAGGCGCAAATGGCGAATACGCTTGGCCAGCCGCGACTGAATCAGCGAGCGCTTGCTCACGGGCATGGAAATGCCGGCGGTCTGGTAGATAAAGCGGCGCAACTGGAAAAACTCCCCATCCGTCAGCAAGGGCGTGGCGGCCAGCGACTCCTCCAGGGCAAGCATCTATAGCGCCTCGATGTCGTCGCTCAGAAACTGCTGAGTCACCGCCTCCGCCATCTCGCTGAGCTCGGACACTGACAGCGCCTGGCGCACATTCAGCAAAATGGCGAAGCGCTGATTGATGGTGGCGATGCCCTGGATGAAGTCGCTGCGGATATTGGAGCCGAAACTGGGCGAGGGGTCGATCTCGCTTTGCGGGATCTCCAGCACCTCGCACACCGAATCCAGCAAGATGCCGATGTCCGCGTAACCGCCCTCCAGCCCCGGCAGCGAAAGAATGGCCACGCAGGTGGACGCCTTCAAAGCGGTCTGGCCGCGGCCGAAGCGCACCGACAAATCGATCACCGGCACCACCGCGCCGCGCAGATTGATGATGCCGCGCACGAAATTGGGCATCATCGGCACCTCGGTGATGCCGTCGAACTCGATGATCTCCCGGATGAAGTTGATCTGAATGCCGAACAAATCCTCGCCCAGAATGAAAGTGACGCAATGGAATTTCTGGCCGCCACCGTCCTGGCCGGCCGGCTGTTCGCTGTTTCTCATCGCCGCGCTCCTCTCAATACTTGGAGAACTTGTCCTCGTCCACGCTCAGGTCCATGTCGTCATCGTCTTCCATCGGCGGCGGCGGCGCGGCCTTGCCGGCGTGCAAGTGCCCTATGTGCACCATGCGGGACTTGCGTCCGCGGGTATTGCGCAGCTTGAACTGCTGCATCAGCTCCTGCAACTGCATCGCCGCGGAGCTCAACTCCTCGGAGGTGGAGCTTAGCTCCTCGGCCGAAGTGGCCGAGGACTGCATGCCGCTGCTGATCTGCGTCACCGCGCTGTTGATCTGATCAATGCCGGAGCGCTGCTCGCGCGAGGCGGCGGAAATCTCCTGCACCAGGCTGGCGGTCTGATCTATGCCGGGCAGCATCTCTTGCAATAGCGTGCCGGCCTTCTCGGCCACGCTCACGGAACGGCTGGCCAGATCGCCTATCTCCCTGGCCGCCACCTGGCTGCGCTCCGCCAGCTTTCTCACCTCCACCGCCACCGTGGCAAAACCTTTGCCGTGCTCGCCGGCGCGCGCCGCCTCGATCGCCGCGTTGATGGCCAACAAATCCGTCTTGTTGGCGATATCGTTGATCACCGTGATCCGCGACGCGATCTCCTTCATCGCGTGCACCATATCGCTGACCGCGCTGCCGCCCTGAGTTGCGCTGGACGCGGACTTGGACGCAATGCCCTCGGTTACGCGCGCATTGTCCGCGTTCTGCGTCACCGTGGCCGCCATCTCCTCCACCGAGGCGCTGGTCTGCTCAATGCTGGACGACAGCTCGGACGAGGTTTGCGCCAGGGAATTGGCGGTGGACGACACCTCCTCGGACGCCGAGCCTATCGCCTCCGACATTGCGCTGACCTCGGACAGCGTCTCTGACAAACGGTGCGCCATGGACTTGATCGAATACAACAGGCTGGAGTTATCGTCCGGATGCAGCTTCACCGGCACGGACAAATCCCCTGCCGCCACCCGGCTCACCACCTGCACCGTATAGGACGGGTCCCCGCCCAGTTGCTTGAGCAGGCTGCGCGTCACCATCACCCCCAACGCGATGCTCAACAATATCGCCGCCACCGCGATGCCCACCAACATCCGCAAAGCGTCCGTGCTGATGACCTTGGTTTCCACCAACGAGTTGTCGGCCAGCTTGGCGTTCAGGTTCACCAGTTCGGTCAGCACCGCGTCTACGGCCTGAAAGGCTGGCCAGCCCTTCTCCGCCATCAGCTTCAGCGCCAGCTTGTTGTTCTCGCCGTCGCCGCGGTCGGTGTAAGACAACCGTTTCACCTCGGTGGCGTAGGGCTGGTAAATGGCCCAGGCGGCGTCAAAGCGACGCAGCGCGTCCACCTCCGGCGGCGTCAAATCCGTCTTGCGGTAAGTGTCCAGGCTGGCGTTCATGCTTTTGTCAAAGCCCGCCATTTCCAGCTCCACCGCGTCCATCATCTTAGTGTCGCTCTCGGCGATATAACGGTACAAAGAACGGTTGCTCGCCATGGCGTAGCGCGCCGCGTTGCCGATATCTTTTATCGGCGTCAGCTGATTATCGAACAGATTCACCATCACCATGGTGATGCGCTCGGTGGCGGTGTAGCTGACAAAGCCCAGCGCCAGCAAAAAGCACAGCACCACGCCAAACGAAAGACCCAGCTTGGTCTTGACCTGCGCATTGTGAAACCACTGCATGGCCTACCTCCCGGCGCGCGCAAGCGCGCTAAATAACGTCGCTCGCCTGCGCCTCGCTGGACTGGCGAATCCGCCTGCGCTCGCGGCGGCAGGCGTGATGAATCAACTGCGGAATATCCAGCACCAGCGCCGGCTTGCCGTTGCCCAGGATAGTGGAGCCGCTGATGCCGCGCAGCGATCGGAAAATCTCGCCCAAGGGTTTGATCACCGCCTGCACTTCTCCCATCAAACGGTCCACCACCACGCCGGCGCGGTTTTCCCCGTAATGCACAATCACCACGTACTCCGGCTGCGCGGCCGGCGGCAGATTGAACAGCTCGCGCAAGGACACGAACGGCAGCCAATCGCCGCGCACATTGATCTGACGCGCGTTCTGCCGCATGGCCTCCTCCGGCATGTCCACGCACTCGATCATCATGTCCAGCGGCATCACCAGCGACGAATCGTTCACCTCCACCCGGAAGCCGTCGATGATGGCCAGGGTCAGAGGCAGCCGCAGCCGGAACGTCGTACCCTGGCCCGGCAGGGAAAAGATTTCGATCTCGCCGCGCAAGAGCTCGATATTGCGCTTCACCACGTCCAGACCCATGCCGCGGCCGGACAGATCGCTCAAAGCGTGTGCGGTGGAAAAGCCGGGCAGGAAAATCAGCTGCAGGGTTTCCTGCTCGCTCAACTGGCGGCCCTCGCTCAGCAAACCACGCTCCAGCGCCTTGGCCAGCACCTTGCCGCGGTCTATGCCGCGGCCGTCGTCCTGAATCTCCACCACCACCGAACCGGCGTCGTGAAAAGCGTTCAACGTCACCTTCCCCGTTTCCGGCTTGCCCGCCTCCCGCCGCTCCGCCGCCGTCTCCAGCCCATGATCCACCGCGTTGCGAACCAAGTGCATCAGCGGATCGGTCAAGCGTTCCACCATGGATTTGTCGATCTCGGTGTCCGCGCCTTGAATCGTCAGCTGTATGGATTTACCCAATTGCCGCGACACCTCCCGCACCATGCGCGGGAAACGGCAGAACACCTCATCCACCGGCACCATGCGCAAAGTCAGCGCGTCGTCGCGTATGCTTTCCACCAGCGTGTTGATGATGGCCACGGACTCCAACAGCTCGGCGTCGCAGCGGCTCTGCGCAATCAGCTTGGTGCCGGCGGACGCGATTACCAGCTCGCCCACCCGGTTGATCAGCCGATCAAGCTTGCCGGCCTCCACCCGGATATAGTGACTGTCGCCGCGGCCCGCCCTGCCCGCCGCCGCCCCCGGCTCGCCGCGCGCCTCGCTCTCCGGCCGCGCCAGCCAGGGCGCCTCGCGCACCCGCTCCGCCTCCGCCGCCGTCAAGGCCCCTCGCGCCATCCAGCGCGACAGCTGCGGCTCTATCGAATCGCCCAGGCGCTCCGCCAGCGAGCGGAACGCCGCCAGCGGCGCGTGAGGCGGCAGAATGCCCAGCAAGCTGCCCTCGGCCACAAACTCGAAAGCATCGCAAACCTGCTCAAGGCTGGCCTTGGACTCCAGGCTCAACTCCAGGCCGATGAAACAATCCGTCGGCTCCAACTCGGCGAAGGCCGGCAGCGGCGGCCAGACCAACTCCACCTCGCGCAGCGCGCCCAACTGGCTGAGAAAGCGCAGACAGGACAGCGGATCAAAGCCGTCTCGGAACAAATCGGGATAAAAACGCAGCGACAATTGCCATAGCGGCGTGGCGGCGGCGTCCAGCGCGTCTTCGCCTGCCACCGCGCAGGCCGCCCCGTCCAACAAGAACAATTGCAAACGCTGTAGCAGCGGGGCCCCGTCCGGCCAAACCGGTTCCGCATCCAGCGCGGAGGCCTCCACCGCCTCCAGCATTCGTCGTAAATGATCGTTGCAGCTCAATAGCAGGCTGACCAAGTCCTCGCCCAACGCAAGCTTGCCGCGACGCAGCCGTTCCAGCACGCTCTCCATCGCATGGGCGAAAGCCACCAGCGCGTCGAAACCGAAAGTGCCGGCGGAACCCTTGATGGTGTGCGCGGTGCGCAGCAGCAGGTTGAAGGTTTCGGCGTCGGCGGGAAACGCCGCCGGGTCCAGCAGCGCGCCTTCCAGCGCGTCGCACAGCTCGCGGGATTCCTCCAGGAAAATCGCCCTGGCCTTACTCCAGTCCATCCTCGCCTCCCGCCGGCGGCGCGGCCAAGGCCACGCCCAGCAACTGAAACGCCTCGCTGACCAAGGGGTTGTCCGCCAGCAGCTCCAGTTGCCTCAGCTGCCGCCCAAACGCCAGCAGCAACTGCAAGGCGCAGCCGTCCACTTCCGTCACCCCGGCAAAGCTCAGCGACACCGCCTCGTGCGCCAGCAACGGCAACAGATCGCTTTTCAGCTGCTCCGCCGTGTAAATGCTCAATTCGCCGCTCAGGCTGGCCTTGGCCCAACCCTCGCCGATTTCGACATGCAAGGTCATTCCGCCCCCAGACCAAACGCCAAGCGGGTGTTAACTCAATGTTTTTACTTAAGTGTCAATACTAAAAGTAGTCAAGAAACAGATTGTTTTATAAAAAACAGTAACCAGGCCTGGCGCGCGGCGGCGCGGACACGGCAAATGCAGCATGGCGGGAGGCCTATGAAACTGAGCATCAAATCTCTGCTGACAGCCAGCGCCGGCGTCTTCGCCCTGCTCTTGCTGCTGCTCCTGCTCTGCACCCTGCGCCTGCGGCATGAATTGGGCCTGCAAGCCCAAGCGGAATCGCAACGCAATCAAAGCTATCTCCTCGCCAACGAGCTGCGGCAAAGCTCGGACGATCTCACCCGTCTGGTTCGCACCTACGCGGAAACCGCGGACCCGCGCTATGAACGGCAATACTGGGCCGTGCTGGCCATCCGCAACGGCCAACTACCGCGCCCTCAGCACTACAACCGCATTTATTGGGACTTCATGGCCGCTGACGACAACAAGCCGCAACCGGACGGCCAAGCCGTCCCGCTGCAACAACTGATGCGGCAGGCCGGCTTCACCGACGCCGAATTCGCCAAACTCAAGGAAGCTCAGGCCAATTCCGACCGGTTGGTGAACACCGAAACCGTGGCCATGAACGCGATGAAGGGCCGCTTCGCCGACGGCCAGGGCGGCTTCTCCCGGCAAGGGCCGCCCGATCCCGAGCTGGCCCGGCGCATCCTGCACGACCGTCAATACCATCAGGACAAGGCCGCCATCATGCAGCCGGTGGACGCGTTCTATCAGTTGATGGAGCAGCGCACCAACCAGGCCGTCTCCCAGGCTCAAACCCAGGCCGGCTTATGGCTGGCCATCGTCATCGGGCTGATGCTGGCCTGCTGCGCGCTGGGCCTGCTCATGTTCTGGACCATCTACCGCCGCCTGTTCGCCATGCTGGGCGACGAACCGCTGCGCGTCACCCAACTGATGCGGGCGGTGGCCGCCGGCGATCTAGCCGCCGCCGCTCCGCCGGGCGGCTACCCGGCGGACAGCCTGGCGGAGGCCATACTCCAGACCGTCACCACGCTGAGCCGTGCGATAGCGGACTCCCAGCGCGGCGCCGGCCATCTGTCGATGATGTCGGCTCAGATCAGCCACAGCTCCCAGCAACTCTCCCTCAATACCAGCGAACAGGCGGCCGGTCTGGCCGAGGCCGCTTGCTCGCTGGAACAGATCTCCTCCGCCATCAACCAAAGCAGCCACAACGCCACGCTCACGGAAACCATGGCGGCCCAGGCCGCGGACGACGCGCGCCAGGGCGGCGAAATCGTCGACCACACCGTGCGCAGCATGGAGCGCATCGCCGAGCACATCTCGGTGATCGACGACATCGCCTATCAAACCAACCTGCTGGCGCTCAACGCCGCCATCGAAGCCGCCCGCGCCGGCGCGCAAGGCAACGGCTTCACCGTCGTGGCCCAGGAAGTGCGCAAGCTGGCGGAGCGCAGCCAGGTGGCCGCCCGGGAAATCAGCGGCATGACCGCCAGCGGAGTCCAGCTTGCCGGCCAGGCCGGCGCGCAACTCGCCGCCATCGTCGCCTCCAGCGGCAAAACCGCCAGCCTGATCCGGGAAATCGCCATCGCCGCCAATGAGCAAGCGCAAGGCGTAGGCCAAATCAACGCCACCATCCAGCAACTGAGCGCCGCCACCCAGCAAAACGCCAGCCTGGTGGAAGAACTCGCCGCCATCTCGGCGGATAGCCGCGGCCATGCGGACCAAGTGCACGCCCAGATGCGGCGCTTCCACGCCGCCGCCCCCGCTCCCCAAGGAGGAGAAACCAGCGCCGCCGGCCGCGTCCACGCGGGCCATGGACCCCGACATTGACCGGCCACCACCACATCGTTCAGCTGCACTGTGAGGACATCTCCACATGAAAAACCTACGCGCCAACCAGGCCATCACCGGCCTGCTGCTTCTCATCGCGCTCACCTTCATCGGCGTGATCTACACCTTCGTTTCCATGCGCCAGGCGGTGGACGTGATGAGCGCCGCCAGCGAAAGCCGCTACCACTCCTACCTGCTGGCCTCCGAGCTGCGACAAAGCTCGGACGACCTCACCCGGCTGGGCCGCACCTACGTCGTCACCGGCGACCCCGGCTATGAGCAGCAATACAACCGCGTGCTGGACATCCGCAACGGCAAGGCGCCGCGCCCGCAGGAGTACAACCGCATTTACTGGGACTTCGTCGCCGCCGGCCAGGAAAAACCCCGGCCGGACAGCGAAACCGTGCCCTTGCAAACCCTGATGCAACAAGCCGGTTTCACCGACGCCGAGTTCGCCAAGCTCAAAGAAGCTCAAGCCAACTCCGACGGCCTGGTCAAACTGGAAGTGCGGGCGATGAACGCGGTCAAAGGCAAGTTCGCCGACGCCCAGGGCCAATACACCGTCAGCGGTCAGCCGGACATGGAACTGGCGCGCAAACTGGTGCACAGCAAGGAATACCACCAGTTCAAAGCCCAGATCATGAAGCCCATCGACGACTTCTTCGTGCTGCTGGATCAACGCACCAACGCCGCGCTGGCGCAGGCCAAGGACAGGCTGTCCAACGCCCAGCTGCAGTTCCTCACCGCCATCGTGCTGCTGGTGGGCGAAATCCTGCTGCTGATCCTGCTGGGCCGCCGCCAGATCCATACCCAGCTGGGCGGCTCCGTCACCGATATCGAAGGCGTGCTGCAAGAAATCGCCTCCGGCAACCTGGCGGTGGATGTGCCCAAAGCGCCGGAAGCCAGCGCGCTGGGGCAAATCGGCGTCATGAACCAGCGGCTGCGCCGGCTGATAGGCGAAGTCAACAACAACGCCGGGGAACTAGTCAGCGCCGTCGGCTCTCTGCACCAAACCACCAGCCGGATCAGCGAAGACGCGGACCAGGTCAACCAAGCCATCAGTTCCAGCGCCGCCACCATTGAGCAGATCACCGTCAGCGTCACCCATGTGGCCGACACCACCGCCGACGCCAACGCCATCATCTCCCAGGCCAACAGCAGCGCCGAACGCGGGCGCCAGGCCGTACACCAAGTGTCCGCCGAAGTGGGCAAACTCTCCCAGGCCATGTCCACCCTCAGCGACACCCTGCATTCGCTGGGCAACCGCTCCGAGGAAATCAGCTCCATCGTCAACGTGATCAAAGACATCGCCGATCAAACCAACCTGCTGGCGCTCAACGCCGCCATCGAAGCCGCACGCGCCGGGGAAATGGGCCGCGGCTTCGCCGTGGTGGCGGACGAAGTGCGCAAGCTGGCCGAACGCACCGCCCAGGCCACCACCGAAATCACCAATATGACCCAAGGCATGCGCCAGCAAACCGCCGGCACCGTCGCCAGCATGCAGCAGGCCCGCACCACCGTGGACCAGAGCGTGGACCTGGCCCAGGGCGCGGCCAGCGAGATCGAAAACATCGGCGGCCTGATGCGGCAAGTGGTGGATACCTTTACCCAGATCACCCACGCCACCCGCGAGCAATCCACCGCCGTCGGCAACATCGCCCACACCACCGAACACATCAACGGCATGACCCGCAGCACCTCGGAAGTGGCCCAAGGCGCCAGCGCCACCCTCAGCGAACTGAACGACCACGCCAGCAAGCTCAAAAACGTAGTGGAACGCTTCCACCTTTGAACCCGGCCCTACGCAAAGCAACAGGGCTCCGCAATGCGGAGCCCTTCTTGTTGGATATCGTCTCTGGACGCGCGGCAGATCGTGAGCCGATGATCAAACCGGTACCAGGCTGGCGGACAGCGGCAAATGATCGGACAAGCGCGACCACGGCGCGCCCTTCAGCACCTCCGCCCCCAAGGGCTTCAGCCCGCGCACATAAATCCGGTCCAAGGGCAGCATCGGCATCCGCGCCGGAAAGCTGCGCGCATGGCGGCCAAACAACTGATCGAACACCTCCACCAAGCCCAAGCTGTCCATCAGGTGGTCGGAGGCTTCCTCACGCCAATCGTTGAAATCACCGGCCAAAATCAGCGGCGCATCCTCCGGCACGTTCTCGCGCACATAACGCGCCAGGTCCAGGAACTGCTTGCGCCGGTCTCGCGCCAGCAAATTGAAATGGCCGCACAGCGTCACCACCGGCCGCTTCCAACCCGCAGGCGTCAGTTGGCAATGCAGCAGGCCGCGGCTTTCGAAGCGGTTGACCGAAATATCGCGGTTGCACCAGGTATTGATGGGGAAACGCGTCAGCAAGGCATTGCCGTGATGGCCGTGCTCATACGCCGCGTTCAGGCCGTAAGCCGCCTTGTGATCCAGCCGGCGCGCCAGGAAATGATGCTGCGGCAGCTTGGGCCAGCTGGCGTGCTGCAAGGCGCGCTCAATGTTCTTGCCTTGCACCTCCTGCAAGAACAGCACATCGGCGTCTATGGACTCCAGCGCGGAAGCCATATCGCCCAGCCGCACATGGCGGTTCAGCGGCGACATGCCCTTGTGGATGTTGTAAGTGGCTACGGTAATGGCTTTCATACGATATGCTTCTTTATCGGGCGGACGCTCGGCCCGCCGCTTCTTAAGAGCCTGTTCACGATCTCGCGAGCCAGAGCGAGACAAGGCGAAAACGAGCGAAAAAGCGGAATGTACACGTGGTACATGAGCATTTTGAGCTTGTTTTTAACGCCGTATCGCCGCAGCGCAGCAGATCGTGAACAAGCTAACTCAGACCACCGGCCGCAAGCCCCGTTCCCCGCGCCATTGTCCGCCGCCTCAGTTTCAAAGATAAGCGCTGACGGCGTAATTTCAATCTTCACGCCCGCGGATGCCTGTAACTGAAAATCATTCTCCTAATACGTATTGCATGACTGCAAAATATCCAACATCCAGCATTGCAAGATGAATACAGCTGCACTACACACTTATAACAGTAGCTAGAAAACAATGTGTGGTTATCGGCGGAAGTTTAGGGAGCGAGCGATGGGAAACTTTCTTGCGCAGTTCAGCATCAAGGTCAAGATCTTTGGGCTGATCGTGCTTGGCGTGCTGGCCAGCGTGATTATTGGGGGAGTGGGCGTCAGAAGCACGTCGGATATGAACGACCTCACTGTCGATATGCACGACAATTTATTGATGTCCGTCTACTGGGTGGCGGTGGCCAACCAGAACGCCATCTACATCAGCCGCGCCGATTACCGCTTCATCGCCGAATCCGACAAAAAGCAAATGGATCAAGTCACCGCCAACCGAGCCAAATTCTTGGCGGAAATGAACCGGCTGATGGACCTCTATCGCAAAACCGTACTCACCCCGCCGGAAGTAGAAGCGCTCAAGCGCTTTGACGCCGCCTGGCCGGCCATGGAGGAAGCCTGCAAAAAAGTGCGCGACCTCAGCTACAGCGACACTGGCGACGGGGTCAATAACAAGAAAGCGCTGGAACTGATGTCCAAGGAGTGCCGGCCCAAATTCCAAGTGGTCGACGACATCATGAGCCAGATCGTCGACATCAACATCAAAGTGGCCGACCAGGCCTTGAAAGACGCCGCGGCCAAATATGAACGCGCGCGCAACACCGTCATGGTCGTACTAGCCGCCGCCGTGATCGTGCTGCTGGCCTTGGGCGTGATGATTCAAAACGGCATCGTCGGCAGCCTGAAAAAAGGCATGGCGGCGCTGTTCCAGCTGGGCAGCGGCGACCTGACCGGCGAGATCGAAGTACAGGGCAAGGACGAAGTGGCCCAGATGATGCAATCGCTGTCCGACACCCAGAAAAAACTGCGCGTCACCGTGGGCGACATCATCAACTCCGCCTCCAGCGTGGCCGCCACCGCCGAGGAACTGGCCGCCTCCACCGAACAAGTCAGCGCCAGCATCGGCCAGCAGGTCAACGCCACCTCCAGCGCCGCCGCGTCGATCGAAGAACTGACCGTCAGCATCGACCAATGCTCCAACAATGCCTCGCTGGCGGACTCCCAAGCCAGCGCAGCCGGCAGCCAGGCCAAGATAGGCAACAAAGAAGTTCAGGACTCCACCCATCAGGTGCGCAAGGTCAACGACAGCGTGGCCGCCTCCGCCAACAACCTGGAATCCTTGTCCGAGCAGGCGCAGATGATCAGCAGCATCGCCACCGTCATCAAGGAAGTGGCCGATCAGACCAACCTGCTGGCGCTCAACGCCGCCATTGAGGCCGCGCGCGCTGGCGAACAGGGCCGCGGTTTCGCCGTGGTGGCCGACGAAGTGCGCAAGCTGGCCGAGCGCACCACCGGCTCCGCCACCGAAATCACCCAGATGATCGCCAAGATCCAGGCCGGGGCCAAGGAGGCGGTGGACAGCATGCGCAGCAGCCGCCACATCGTCAGCCAAGTAGTGGAATCCTCGGAACACGTATCCACCACCATCAGCTCGGTGGAAGAAAGCGCGGAAGGCGTGGTAGGCGCCATCAGCGACATCGCCATGGCGATGCAGGAACAGCGTCAGGCCAGCACCGAACTGGCCACCCGCGTGGAAGCCATCGCCCAGATGTCCAAGGAAAACGGCATTGCAGTAGATGTGTTCTCTCAAGCCACCCGCGAACTGGCGGTGGTGGCGGAGAGGTTGCAGCAGACCACGCTGGCCTTCAAGCTCTAAGCCAGCGATTCAACGGCTTCATCCTCCGCCCCGCCGGCCTGGTCCGCGGGGCGGTTTTTTTTCATCCTTGCCGTCCCTGCATTGACAGCCAACACCCGCCTCGCCAACAATAGCCCCGCGCCGCTGCAATTGCGGCGTTCGGGCTTGGACTCCCGATATACGGTATCCCGGCAGACCGCGGCCTCCCCGCGCTCTGTCTCGCTATTGCTTTGCCCATTCGGGCGGGCCGTGGCGAGGGCACCTCGCGGTGCGCCGGTTTTGGGATAGCGTCCGGTAGTCCAACCTTGTCATGCGCCCGCCTAGCCGCGCCCCGCGGCCAGGCCGGCATCCGCTTGAGGAGGTAGCAATGTCGACATTCATTAGCCGCGTATCCCGCTCCGTTTCCCCGTCTTCCCCCGCATCGGCGCTTGCCTGTTTCAACCAGGAGGCCCGCCATGAGTAAATCCAAAGAAGAACTGCGCGCCTTCTACCGCCTGCTGGAGGCCCGCGAAGCCAAACTGCCCTTTGTCGGCCCCTCGCCGGACCGCAGCCATCCGCATTACTGGCGTGTGCCTCTGTGCCGGGACTTTTCGGAGGCCTACGCGCTGGGCGAACGCCATGGCCAAGCGCTGGTTCAGCTCTTCCGCCAACACCCGGACCACGCCGGCCACGGCCTGCTCTCCCGCATCGCCCATGATATGAACTTGTTCGATTTCAGCCCGCAACGCGGCACATGGGCCGGCTTCTTCGACCATCTGGAAGTGCTGATCGCCGTCAGCATCCACATGCACGAGAGCGACGCGGAGGCGCAAGCCCAACGGCCCTCGAACGTGTTTACGCTCTAGCGAGCGCAGGCGAAAACGGCGGAGACATCCGGATGAATAGGCGGTAAATGAGAATTTCGAAGCCGTTTTCAACGCCCTTGTCTCAACAACCCCGCCGACGCGCAGCGGAACGTAAACAAGCGCTTAGCGCCCGGACTTTCCTTGTCCGGGCCGCTCAGCCGCGCCACAATGGGGAATGTGACAATAGCTGGCGTGGGCAATCTATGGTAAAAAGCCTGCAATCCTTGCTGGAAAGCACAAGCAAGGCGGCTGCGCGAGTCACCTGTTTGATCCATTCACCCTCCCTCTTGGTGCCGGATAAAAACCACAGGCGGGTGACTCGCTCAGCCGAAATGCTTGTCATTTCCACCTGCCCCTCCCCAGATTTTCCACGCTCCTAGGAACGTACCGCTGAAGCGCAGCGGAGATTGCACAGGCTCTAACTGCATTCGCGTTCATCCCCCCACTGTCAACGACCTGAAAGGTCCGGTGTTTATTCTCCGCCAGGCCGTACCATGGGGGTTCGATTCATCAATCCGTAAAGGAGAGTCTGAATGGCCAAAATCAAACGCGCCGCAAAAAAACTGGCGGCGTTGGCGGACAAGGTACGCGGGCAGAAGAAGGCCACTAAATCGGCTAGAAAGCTGGCCGCCAAGGTGCTGAAGCACCCGATGACCGACAAGCCGGCCAAGAAGAAGGAACAAAAACGCGCCAAGCGGGACAAGGCCGAAAAGCAGCAAGCTGAATAAGCCTTAAGCGCAACACTGCCAAGGCCTTGAATAGGCCTGCGGCTTCGTCCAAGGGCGGTGCCGGCGTTTCCGCCGCGCCGCCCTTGGAATGTCTTTACGATCTCGCGAGCAAGGCCTGAGTGTCCGATCAAATCGGAACTTCTGCATCTTTAGACCTGATAAGCCGACACCGTCTGCAAAATCACCCGCGCTTGCTGGCTCAACTGCCCGGCGGCGTCCGCAGAGCCGCTGGATGCCGAAGAGTTTTCCTCCGCCATCTGGGCGATCTGCTCCACGCGCTGGGCAATGGTGTTGCTGGCCACGCTCTGCTCCGCGATGCTGTTGGAAATGTCGCGCACCAATTCCATCGCCTTGCCGCTGCTGTTCCGTATCTGGTCTATGGCGTCGTTGGCGGCGCGGGTGTTGGCGGTTTCCTGATGCACCTGCTCCACCACTTTTTCCATGCTTTGTACCGCTTCCATCGTGCTGCCCTGCATCTTGTTGATGATGGCGGCAATTTCAGTGGTGGAACTGGCGGTGCGTTCCGCCAGCTTGCGCACTTCGTCCGCCACCACGGCGAAGCCGCGTCCCATCTCGCCGGCGCGCGCCGCTTCGATTGCCGCGTTCAAGGCCAGTAGATTGGTTTGATCCGCGATGTCCTTGATCACCCCCATGACCGAGGCGATAGTGGCGCTGTCTTCTTTCAATTGTCCAATGCGCTGCGCGGCGTCGGTGATCGCGCCGGCCACCTCGGTGATGCCGCGCACGGTGGCGGAGATCACTTGGCCGCCTTCAGTCGCCATCTCGCCGGCCTGCTGCGACTGACCCCGTGCCTCTTGGGCACTAGAGGCAACATGGTTGATACTCACCGTCATCTGCTCCACTGCCGCCGCCATCGCGGCGGCGGATTCGCTTTGCATCTCCGAACTGCGAGCAATCTCATGGGTGTTGTTGGCCAGGCCGGACATCGCGCCGTCAATGGCGCCGATGCTGTCGCGAATGTCACGAAAGCTGCGTTGCAGATTCTCCAGCAATTGGTTGAAGGCGGACGCGGTTTCTCCCACCTCGTCCATGCGCCCCACCGGCGCCCGCAAGGTGAAGTCTTTTTGCTGGTTCACATTGAACATGGTGGAGCGAATCTGATGCAGGCTCAGACGGATATGGCTGAACAGGAGCCAGCCCAGGCCTCCGCTCAGTAACAAACAGGCCGCGATCACCGCGACTGAGCTGCCGAAGGCCATGCTGTAAGCGGCGGCATTGTCTTTTGAAAGACTATCAGCCAATGCGTAGTTGAAGTCGATATGGTCGTTGAGATCCTTGGCCAGCACCTTGGCGGAGTCCGGGAGCGGCCCCGCCACCAGCATCGCTTGCGCCTCCGCGCCCGGATGCTCGCGTGAAGCTTTCAAAAAGCTCTCCCGGTTATTACGGTAGGTTTGCAGATCCGCCCGGTCCTGCTGCAACAGCTTGCGGTCCGCGTCATTGGACAGCAGGTCTTTTTCATAAACGGCCAACACCTGATCCAGCGCTTTATCGCTTTCGGCGATCTGCGCCTCGGCCTCCGCCTTGCGTTTGGCGTCGACGGCGATGCCGTGGCGATACGCGGCGACGCGTATCTTGGTTAAGGCCTGCAAGCCCTGATCCAATGCCTTGATACTGGGGAAGGTATTGACCTTCAGATAATCAAACCGCTCATTAGCGCTGTGCAATTGCCACAGGCCGTAACTGCCGACGCCGATCAAGGCCAGCATGGCCACCATCATGGTCAACATAAGCCGCTGTGAGATATTCATCCTTATTCTCCGTTTCTTCACCCGATGCCGCATGTAGCTTTGTTATAGGCATAGCGAGAAAACAGAATAAAGTACTAAATAAGAATATCCACTTAATATGCAAAATCAGCAACGGCGCGGCTTTAGACTTGATATTGGGTCACGGTGTCCAGGATGTTTTTGGCCTGCTGTTGCAATTGCTCCGCCGCGTCCGCCGAGGCGCTGGAGGCGGACGCGTTCTCTTCCGCCATCTGCGCGATCTGCTCCACCTTCTGAGCAATGGTATTGCTGGCGCTGCTTTGCTCGTTGATGCTGCCGGAAATGTCCTTGACCAGCTCCATCGCCTGGCCGCTGCTGTCCTGAATCTTTTCAATCACATTGCTGGCTTCGCGGGCGTTGTCGGTTTCCTGATGCACTTGTTCCACCACTTTTTCCATGCTTTGCACCGCTTCCAACGTGCTGCTTTGCATCTTGTTGATGATGGTGGCGATTTCCGTGGTGGAGCTGGCGGTGCGTTCGGCCAGTTTGCGGACTTCGTCCGCCACCACCGCGAAGCCTCGGCCGGTTTCACCTGCGCGCGCCGCCTCGATCGCCGCGTTCAGGGCCAAGAGGTTGGTCTGATCGGCAATGTCCTTGATTACTCCCATGACCGAGGCGATGGTGGCGCTATCCTCCTTCAATTGCCCAATGCGATGCGAGGCGTCGCTGATTGCGCCCGCCACCTCGGAAATGCCGAGCACGGTGGCGGAAATCACCTGCCCGCCCTCGTTGGCCATGCTGCCCGCCTGCTGCGCCTGGGTGCGCGCCTCCACCGCGTTGCTGGCCACATGGTTGATGCTCACCGTCATCTGTTCCACCGCCGCCGCCATGGCTCCGGCGGATTCGCTCTGCACCTCCGAGCTGCGCGCAATCTGATTGGTGTTGGCCGCTAGGCCGGAGGTGGCTTTGTCTATCTCGGAAATGTTGTCGCGTATGCCCCGGAAGCTGTGTTGCAGGTCTTCCAGCAAGCGGTTGAACGCCGCGGCGGTGCGGCCGATCTCATCCTTGCGCAAGACCTGTGCGCGTAGGCGGAAGTCCTTGCTGGCGCTGACCTGATCCAGGGTTTCGCCTATCTGGTTGAGGCTGCTGCGGATGCTGCGGAACAAGGCGATGCCCAGCGCGCCGCTGAGGATCAAGGCGGCCACGATGGCGACCAGCGAGGAGACGAAGGCCTGCTCGTAGGCCACGGCGTTGTCCGCGGACAGTTGCTTGGCCAGCTTGTAGTTGTAGTCGATGTGGTCCTTGATGTCCTTGACCACGGCCTTGGCCACGGGCAGCAGCGGCCCGTTCACCAGTTCCTTGCGGGTGGTTTCCGGCGACTGCTCGCGCGAAATCTTGAACACGGCGTCGCGCTGCTGGCGGTAGACATGGATATCCGCACGGTCCTTTTCTATCAGCCGCCGGTCCTCGTCGTCGGACACTAGGTTTTTCTGGTAATGATCCAGCGCCGTGTCCATCTGCTTGTCCAGCTGCGCAATGTTGGCTTCTATGTCGGCCTTGACCTTGGCGTCTTCAGTGATGCCGTGGCGATAGGTCAGCACCCGCATATCGGTTTGCGCTTGCAGCGCCTGATCCAGCGTTTGGATGCTGGGAAAAGAGTTGGTTTGCAGATAATCGAAGCGTTCGTTGGCGCGGTGCAGTTGGAGCAGCCCGAAGCCGCCGACAATGAACAAGCCGAGCAAGGCAACCGCCAAGGTCAGCAGCAAGCGTTGGGATATGCTCATGGTAGCCCCCTAGGTTCGTCACTTATGAAACTCGATTCTTTATAGGCGTGGTTCCTTGGAATTTTCAAATCATTTGGCATGGAAAATCAGGCTTTTGCGACTTGCGCCGGCACCGTAGAATGTTCTCGCAATCACAACATTCATAAAACGCAAACAACAAAGGAGAATCACCATGACGCCATTCCGTACCCGCCCAAGACTGCTGCTAAGCGCGCTGGCCTTAAGCCTGAGCCTGGGCTTCAACGCCCCGGCCCTGGCGCTGAGCCCGCCGGCGGCGCCGCAGGTCAAATACGATTACGACTACGATGTTTTCCACCCGGTCTACGCTCGCAACGGCATGGTGGCCACCGAGCAAGGCCTGGCCACCCAAGTGGGGCTGGACATTCTGCGCCAGGGCGGCAATGCGGTAGACGCCGCGGTGGCCGTGGGCTTTGCGCTGGCGGTGACGCTGCCCAACGCCGGCAACCTGGGCGGCGGCGGCTTCATGGTGCTGCACGACGCCAAGAGCGGCCGCAATATCGCGCTGGATTTCCGCGAGATCGCGCCGGCCAAGGCCAGCCGCGACATGTATCTGGACGCTCAGGGCAAGGTGGTTGACGGCCGCTCTCTGTACACCCACCTGGCGGTGGGCGTGCCCGGCACCGTGGCCGGCCTGGCCCACGCCCAGCAGCGCTGGGGCACCCTGCCGCTGGCCAAGGTGATCGCGCCGGCGGTGAAGCTGGCGGAGCAAGGCTTCGCGGTGTCGCAGACGCTGGCGGAAATGCTGGAGGTGGAAAAAGACAATCTGGGCCGATGGGACAGCAGCCGCGCGGTGTTTTTCCGCGACGGCCGCCCGCTGCGCGCCGGCGAAAAACTGGTGCAGCGCGATTTGGGACAATCTCTGCGCCTGATCGCGCAACAAGGGCCGAAAGCCTTTTATCAGGGCAGCATCGCCGACAAGATCGTGGCGGAGATGGCGCGCCACGGCGGCCTGATCAACAAGGCTGACCTCGCCGGCTACAAGGTGGAGGAGCGCGCGCCGGTCAACGGCAGCTACCGCGGCTACCAAGTGGTGTCCATGCCGCCCCCCAGCTCTGGCGGCATCCACATAGTCCAGATCCTGAACCTGCTGGAACGCTATCCGCTGGCCGATTACGGCCCCAACAGCGCGCAAACCATCCACTATCTGGCCGAGGCGATGAAACTAGCCTACGCCGACCGCTCGGAATACCTGGGCGACCCGGCCTTCGTCAAAGTGCCGCAGGCCGGGCTGACCTCCAAGCGTTACGCCGACCAATTGGCGACGACGATAGACCCGGTCAAGGCCCGGCCCGCCGCCGAGATCAAGCCCGGCAAGCCGCAGCCCTATGAAAGCGACCAGACCACCCACTACTCCATAGTGGACAAGCAAGGCAACGCGGTGGCGGTGACTTACACGCTGAACCTGAACTTCGGCAGCGGCATCGTTGCCGGCGGCACCGGCATTTTGCTCAATAACGAGATGGACGACTTTTCCGTCAAGCCCGGCGTGCCCAACGCCTTCGGCCTGATCGGCGGCGACGCCAATGCGGTGGCGGCCGGCAAGCGGCCCTTGTCGTCGATGTCGCCGACGCTGGTGCTGAAAAACGGCAAACCCTGGCTGGTGACCGGCAGCCCTGGCGGCGCGCGCATCATCACCACCACCTTGCAAACCATCGTCAACGCCATCGATTTCGGCATGAACCCGGCCGAAGCCGCGTCCACGCCGCGGGTTCACCACCAGTGGCTGCCGGATGAGCTGCGGGTGGAAAAAGGCCTGAGTCCGGACACGCTGCGGCTGTTGCGCGAGCAAGGCTACAAGATCTCGCTCAAGCCCAGCATGGGCCGGACCCAGACCATACAACTGCGCGACGGCGGCTTGTATGGGTATTCCGACCCGCGCAACCCGGACGGCGCCACGATGGGCTATTAAGAACTTGCTCACGATCCGCCGCACAAGATCGTAAACGCGTTCCAAGTCGCGCCGGCCAGGCGGCTCCCCGCTATCAGCGTCAAGGAAGCGCCTGGCCGGCCGATAAAGCGTTAAACCGGCATGAAAACTCAACCATAATGTAACAACGCATCCGAACCTGGCCGCCGGTCCAACGCCGTTCATTGGGGAGAAGCCCGCACATGCTGAAATTGCTGAGCAGCGCCGCGCTGGCCTTGTCGTTGCCGCTCCATGTCGACGCGGCCACCCTGCACTTCGTCACCCAGGATTTCCCGCCCTTCATCGAAGTAACCGAAAAACCCCAGCCGCAGGGACTGATGGTGGACACGCTGGTGGCGGTATGCCAGCGGCTGAACTGGAGTTGCGAAGTTCAGGCCATGGTGTGGCGCCGCGCTTTGTTGCTGGCAGAGGAAGGCAAGGTGGACGGCATCTTTCCAGTCCAGGACACGCCGGAGCGCAGGATATCGCTGGCCTTGAGCGCGCCGGTGTACAACAGCAGCTACGGCCTGTTCGCCACCGCCAGCTCCACCTTCCGCTACCAGCAAGCGCAGGATCTGCAAAACCACCGCATTGCGGTATACGGCCCGTCGGTGACGCAGAACGCCTTGGACAAGCTGATTGCCGGCCTGCCCAATATGAACATTTCAGTGGAAAACAACCAGGAAACAGTGTTAAAGAAATTGGCCGCCATGCGTTACGGCTCGGACGCGGTGGCTTTTGCCAATGAAGACGTTACTCGCTATATTATCCGCCGCGAAGCGCTGAGCGGCCTCCGCCCGCTGGCCACCATCCAACCGCTGACCTACCTCTACGGTTTCCCGTTAAAGTCAGTCAAACCGGGCATGGTGGCGGATTTCAACCAAGCCTTGAACGCGCTGTGCCACGACGGCACGCTGCCCCGTCTGGCGCGCCGCTACAACGTCCGGCTGGCTGCTTGCAAATAGCATTTGAAAGTTTTTGCTATCAATTAAATTGAACATCCATTAGCGATGTGTTATATTTGTTCAAAATTTCAAACAGCCACCATAAGCGCCACGCCATTTTTGGCGCTTATCTTGCGCTTCAATGCGATAAACAACCCTTCTGCCCCAAACGGTTTTACGGGGCGGTCTAAGCGACCGACTGTCTTTGCTGACGGCGTCATCCGCGCTTTTCGCGGAGCGTTGTTGCGCCTCTAGCGCATGTGGCTTCCGGATTTCCAATCACAGGAGCGTAGCATGCAAACTCAATCTTCTCCCCACCCCTGGCTGGGCTGGGCTTTTCTGCTGGTAGCCATCGGCACCGAGATTCTAGGCACGTCCTTCATGGCTTACGCCGCACGCACCGAAAGCTACTGGGGCTACGGCGTGATGGCGGCGGCATTGGCGCTGTCCTATTACTTCCTGTCTCTCGCCATCCGCACCATCTCCGTGGGCGTGGCTTACGCCGCCTGGGAAGCCCTGGGCCTGGCCGGCCTGGCGCTGATCGGGGTCTATCTGTTTGGCGAAACCTTGCTGACTCAGGAAATCATCGGACTGGGTCTGTCTGTGGTGGGCATTGCCTGCGTGGTGTCCGGCGAAGCCGATGAACAAGCCCAGGAGCAAAACGCATGAAAACCGTATTCTATTTATTCGTGGTGTCCTCGGCCCTGATCGAAGTGGCTGCCAACCTGATGCTGGAAAAGTCCAACGGCTTCCGCAACAAGGCCTGGGGCTTCGGCGCCATCGCCATGGTTTGGGTGGCTTTCACCCTTCTTGGCCAGGCGGTGCGGGGCATCGACCTTGCCGTTGCTTACGCGCTGTGGGGCGCGCTGGGCATCATCGGCACCGCCATCGGCGCCCGCGTCTTTTTTGGCCAGCGGCTCAAGCCGCTGGGCTGGGTGGGCATGGCGGTGGTGATTTCCTCGGTGGTGGTGCTGACCACCGCCTGATAAACCTCGGCGGCGCTTCGTGACGCTGTTAGAACGTGTTTACGATCTCGCGAGCTAAAGCGAGACAAGGCGAAAACGGCTGAGAAAGCGGAATGTACGAGTGGTACATGAGCATTTTGAAGACGGTTTCAACGCCGTATCGCCGACGCGCAGCAGATCGTAAACAGGTTCTTATGACGCGCCGCCGCGCTCGACCTGTCCTATCTGAGTATGGCGACGCGCGCCATAACGGTTTAGGGTACGGGCTCCATCCAAGCAATGAAAGGCTGAGACATGCAACAGTATCGAGTTGTGAGCAGCATGAGCCAAGAGTCCTTGGAAAACACCCAAGCCTTGCTCACCCTCTGCGAGCACTGCGCCAGCGATGTCGGCATCCTGGCCATCCATGGCGAAACAGATCAACCTTGCGAGCTGTGCGGCGAAGCCGATTGACACGCCGCCTTCGACCACACAGCGGGCCGGCCATGCCGGCCCTTTGTTTTTCCCGGCGCCTCCGCGCCGGCACGGGAATACCGATGCCGATTCAAAAACTGGACCGCGCCGCCCTGCCAGACTGGGCGGCGCTGCGCCAACAACTCTGGCCGCACCATGCCCCCACCAGCCACTACCAAGACGGCGAGGCCATTCTCGCGTCGGGCCACCTTGCCGCCTTCCTGGCGCGAGACGCCGCCGGCCAGGCCGTGGGCTTCGCCGACGCCGCGATCCGGCACGACTATGTCAATGGTTGCGCCAACAGCCCGGTCGCCTTCCTGGAAGGCATTTTCGTGTTGCCCGCCTGCCGGCGAAACGGCATCGCCCGGCAATTGGTGGCGGCGGTGCAGGCCTGGGGCTTGGAACACGACTGCATGGAACTGGCGTCCGACGCGCCGCTAAGCAATGTCGATTCGCAGCGCATGCACGCCCGCTTGGGTTTCGAGGAGACGGAGAGAGTGGTGTTCTATCGAATGCCGCTGCGCTGAATCAGGCTTGCATCCAATAAAAATACCCCGCTAGCGCGGGGTATTCTTTTGGGGGTATGTCTGGGGGTATCCAATGATACACCCCGGACACCTCGCCAGGGATCCGACAATCAAATCATTGATTTGCTTACACCTTCACGGTATCCGCCAGTTCCTGATAGTCGGCGATCTCGTTGAAGTTCATATAGCGGTACACTTCGCCGGCCTTCTGATTGAGCACGCCGATGTCGGCCATGTATTCCTCCTTGGTCGGGATGCGGCCCAGACGGGAGCAGATCGCGGCCAGTTCGGCGGAACCCAGGTACACATTGGAGTTCTTGCCCAGACGGTTGGGGAAGTTGCGAGTGGAGGTGGACATTACGGTAGCGCCCTCCTTCACCTGCGCCTGGTTGCCCATGCACAGCGAGCAGCCCGGCATTTCCATACGCGCACCGGCGGTGCCGAAGGTGCCGTAATGGCCTTCCGCGGTCAGCTGTTCAGCGTCCATCTTGGTGGGCGGCGCCACCCACAGTTTCACCGGGATGTCGCGCTTGCCTTCCAGCAGCTTGGAGGCGGCACGGAAGTGGCCGATATTGGTCATGCAAGAACCGATGAACACTTCGTCGATCTTGGCGCCGGCCACGTCGGACAGGGTTTTCACGTCGTCCGGATCGTTCGGGCAAGCCACGATGGGCTCGTGGATGTCGGCCAGATCGATCTCGATCACCGCCGCGTATTCCGCGTCGGCGTCGCCCTTCAGCAGCTGCGGATTGGCGATCCAGGCCTCCATCGCCTTGATGCGGCGCTCCAGCGTGCGCGCGTCCTGATAGCCGTTGGCGATCATGGTCTTCATCAGGGTGATGTTGGAGGTCATGTATTCGATGATGGGCGCTTTGTCCAAGTGCACCGTGCAACCGGCGGCGGAGCGCTCGGCGGAAGCGTCGGACAGCTCGAAAGCTTGCTCCACCTTCAAATCCGGCAGGCCTTCAATTTCCAGAATGCGGCCGGAGAAGGCGTTTTTCTTGCCGGCTTTGGCCACGGTCAGCAGGCCTTGCTTGATCGCGTACAGCGGGATGGCGTTGACCAGATCGCGCAGGGTCACGCCCGGCTGCATCTTGCCCTTGAAGCGCACCAGCACCGATTCAGGCATGTCCAGCGGCATCACGCCGGTGGCGGCGGCGAAGGCCACCAGGCCGGAGCCGGCCGGGAAGGAGATGCCGATCGGGAAACGGGTGTGGCTGTCGCCGCCGGTGCCCACGGTGTCCGGCAGCAGCAGGCGGTTCAGCCAGCTGTGGATCACGCCGTCGCCCGGACGCAGCGACACGCCGCCGCGGGTGGAGATGAAGGCCGGCAGTTCTTTGTGCATCTTCACATCCACCGGCTTGGGATAAGCGGCGGTGTGGCAGAAGGACTGCATCACCAGATCGGCGGAGAACCCCAGGCAGGCCAGATCTTTCAGTTCGTCGCGGGTCATCGGGCCGGTGGTGTCCTGCGAGCCGACGGTCGTCATCTTCGGTTCGCAGTAAGTGCCCGGGCGCACGCCCTGGCCTTCCGGCAGGCCACAGGCGCGGCCAACCATTTTCTGAGCCAGGCTGAAACCCTTGCCGGAATCAACCGGGGATTTGGGCAGACGGAACTCGGTGGACGCCGGCAGGCCCAGCGCTTCGCGCGCCTTGCCCGTCAGGCCGCGGCCGATGATCAGGTTGATGCGGCCGCCGGCGCGCACTTCGTCCAGAATCACTTCGGACTTGAGCGTGAAGTCCGCGATCTTCTGGCCGGCCTTCTCGATCTTGCCTTCATACGGGTAGATGTCGATGACGTCGCCCATCTCCATCTTGGACACGTCCACTTCGATCGGCAGCGCGCCGGAGTCTTCCTGAGTGTTGAAGAAGATGGGAGCGATCTTGCCGCCCAGGCACACACCGCCGAAGCGTTTGTTCGGCACGTAGGGGATGTCTTCGCCCGTGCCCCAGATCACGCTGTTGGTGGCGGATTTGCGGCTGGAGCCGGTGCCGACCACGTCGCCCACGTAGGCAACCAGGTGGCCTTTTTTCTTCAGGTCCTCGATGAACTGCATCGGGCCGCGCTTGCCGTCTTCTTCCGGAGTGATGCCGGGACGAGCGTTCTTCAGCATGGCGAGATAATGCAGCGGGATGTCCGGGCGGCTCCAGGCATCCGGCGCCGGGGACAGGTCGTCGGTATTGGTTTCGCCGGTGACCTTGAACACGGTGACGGTGATTTTCTCAGCCACCTCCGGGCGGCTGGTGAACCATTCAGCGTTGGCCCAGGACTCCACCACCTGCTTGGCGAAGGCGTTGCCCTTGTCCATTTTTTCCTTCACGTCGTGGAAGGCGTCGAACATCAGCAGGGTTTTCTTCAGGCCGTCCGCGGCGATCTGGGCCACGGCGGCGTCGTCCAGCAGGTCGATCAGCGGCTTGATGTTGTAGCCGCCCAGCATGGTCCCCAGCAACTGGGTGGCCAGTTCGCGGGAGATCAGCGGGGATTGGGCGTCGCCCTCGGCCACGGCGGCCAGGAAGGAAGCCTTGACCTTGGCGGCGTCGTCCACGCCCGGCGGCACGCGGTGGGTGATCAGTTCGACCAGGGTGCTTTCTTCGCCCTTGGGCGGGTTTTTCAGCAGTTCCACCAGCGCTTCCACTTGCTTGGCGGACAGCGGCAGCGGCGGGATGCCCAGCGCGGCGCGCTCGGCCACGTGTTGACGGTAAGCTTCCAGCATGACTTTGGACCTTTATGGCTTGGGTTGTTGGCAGCGTCCCCGGCAAGGCCGGGACTCCGACGCTGCGGGACATGGGGTAAGGCGATTGCTGCGGCCACCAAGGCCGCGCTGCGACACCCATTGGCGCGGCCTTGATTTCATGCCTGAAGATTACGCTGTTAGCCGTCCGCTTTCAAACGAGTTATCGCAACATAGATTGTGAGTTAAAATCACAGCATGAGCACTTACCCCCCTCTCAACACCCTGCGCATTTTTGAGGCAGCGGCCCGGCTGGAAAGCTTTTCCGCCGCCGCAGGCGAACTCTTCGTCACCCACGGGGCTGTGAGCAAGCAGATCAAGCAATTGGAGGATTGGCTGGGCGTGCCGCTGTTCGAGCGCAGCGGCGGCAGGGTCAAGCTGACCGACCCCGGCTGGCGCTATCTGGTGCAAGTGCAAGACGGCCTGGACCTGATCGCCAACGCCACTTCCCAACTGCTGCAAGCGGACAGCCGGCGCCGGGTCAGCATCAATTCCACGCCCACCTTCGCCATGTACTGGCTGCTGCCGCGGCTGAGCCGTTTTCGCGGGCAGTTTCCGGAGCTGGAACTGCACCTGGCCACATCGGACCGCGACATCAGCCGGTTGGACAGCCCGTTCGACATCGCCATCCGTCGCGGCCCCGGCGATTGGCCCGGCCACATCGCCAAGCCCTTCCTGAAAGAATGGGAGCTGCCGCTGTGCAGCCCGGCGCTGCTAGCCGGCGCGCCCATCGCCAGCCCGGCGGATTTGGCCCGCCACACCCTACTCTACGCCGACACCCGCCCCACCGCGTGGCCGCGCTGGCTGACCTTGGCCGGGGTGCCGGAGCTCAAACCGGCCAGCGCCCTGCACTTCGATAGTTTCTCGCTGGCCTTGCAAGCGGCGATGGATGGCTTGGGCGTGGTGCTGGGCCCCATGCCGATGGCGCAGGCGCAGATAGACGCCGGCGTTCTGCTCTCGCCGTTGCCGGCGCCGGTGGCCACGGTGCGCGATTACTGCTGGGTGGCGCCGCGCGCGGCGGCGGAGGACGCCGCCGTCGCCGCATTCTGCCGCTGGCTGGAAAGCGAGGCAGCCCGCCCCGACACGGCCTGAACCCGTATCGAAGCCGCGCGAACATGGGTGAAATCAATGTCCGGAGCCGGGTTGCAGGCCAATCAGCTTGACATCCATAGGCGCAACGTCGCGCGGCAGCCATTTGTTGTAAATGCGTTTGAAGCTCCCGTCTTTCTTGACGGCGCTGAACGCGGCCTGCCAGCGCTTCACCTCCGCCGCCGAGGTGCCGCGCGAAAACGCCAGATACAACTCCAGCGTTTCCAGCACTCGCACCACTTCCACTGCGTCCGGCGGCTGGTGGATATCTTTCAGCACCGATGCGACGACGAATCCGCCTTCCGACCACATATCGTAGCGGCCCACCAGCAGCTTCTGCGCGGTGATCTGCGGAGTGGGCGCCAGGTCCACCTCCACAAAACCGGCCGCAATCGCCGCGTCGGCGAAAATGCTGCCGCGGTAAGCGCCCACCGGCCGGTGATAGATGCCGTTGCCCAAAGCCAGTAAGCCGGCCGCTTCGCCTTTACGCGCCAGCAACACGGTCTGAGAAATGGCGATGGGCCCCAGCAGCGTCATCTGTTTCTCCCGTGTGTCGTTTCGACCCACGGTGAACAGCATTACCCCCGGCGTAGTCAGCAACTCCTTATACCCGCGCGCCCAGGGCACCACGTCGATGGCGCTGTTGTCGTGCATCCGCGCCTGGATTTCGCGCACCACTTCCACCGCCATGCCGTCCGGCACGCCGTTGTGTTGGAAAGTGATGGGAGGCCAGTCCTCGGTGTAAATGGTGATCGCCCGCGCCTGCCAAGCCGTCAGCAGCAATAGCAGCGCCAATAAACCCTTAGCCATGATCTTTCCCCGTGCCGCGTGAACCCGCTTTTATTCATAGCCGTTTCACGCGCCGCCTGCCGGCCATTTCCGCCGCCCGCCGCGCCGCCAGGGGCATAACGACCGCAAGACGCTTATCCGTTATAATAAGGCGGTCAAGCCGGCGCAGCCGGCATATCGAGCATTTGTTTCGCGCACCCACCCAAAGCTAAGGATTGCCATGAGCCGCATCACCCTCTCCCGCTTTTTGATCGAACAGCAACGCAAGGCAGGCACGCTGCCGCCTGAGTTGCGCTTGCTGATCGAAACCGTAGGCCGCGCCTGCAAAGCCATCAGCTACTCGGTGAACAAGGGCGCGCTGGCCGACGTGCTGGGCGAAGCCGGCACCGGCAACATACAGGGCGAGGCGCAGAAAAAGCTGGACGTGATCGCCAACGACTACCTGCTGGACGCCAATGAATGGGGCGGCAGCCTGGCGGCGATGGCCTCAGAGGAAATGGAGCTGCCTTACCACATCCCCGGCGAATACCCGAAGGGGGAGTACCTGTTGATGTTCGATCCGCTGGACGGCTCATCCAATATCGACGTCAACATCTCGGTGGGCACCATCTTCTCCATCCTGCGCTGCCCCCAGGGCATCGACCACGCCACCGAGAGCGCCTTCCTTCAGCCCGGCACCGAGCAAGTGGCGGCCGGCTACACCGTGTACGGCCCGCAAACTTTATTGGTGCTGACCTTTGGCAGCGGCGTCCACGGCTTCACGCTGGACCGCGAACAAGGCTCTTTCGTGCTGACCCACCCGGACATGAAAGTGCCGGAAAGCACCGGCGAATTCGCCATCAACATGTCCAATATGCGTCACTGGGACGCGCCGGTGAAACGCTATGTCGACGAACTGCTGGCCGGCAGCACCGGTCCGCGCGGCCGCGATTTCAACATGCGCTGGGTGGCGTCCATGGTGGCCGAGGTACATCGCATCCTGACACGCGGCGGCATCTTCATGTACCCGCGCGACGCGCGCACCCCGGACCAGGCCGGCAAGCTGCGCCTGATGTACGAAGGCAACCCGATGGCCTTCGTGGTGGAACAGGCCGGCGGCGCGGCCACCAACGGCCATCAGCGCATCATGGACATCCAGCCGCAGAAGCTGCACGAGCGGGTGGCCGTGTTCCTGGGCTCCAAGGAAGAAGTGGAACGCGTCACCGCCTACCACGCCGAACAGCGGTAAGCGCGCGCCAAAAGAAAAACCCCTGTCAAAACCGACAGGGGTTTTTCTTGCTTGCCGCCCACGCTAGCGCAGGCGCTCGCGCACTTCCATCAGCGCGAAGCCCAACAGATTGCTGCCGTCCCACATGTCCGGCAGCCGGGCCTGCGGGTCGTCCTCGGCCCAGCCTATGCCCCAGACGCAATCCACCGGGCTGGCCTCCACCAGAATAGCGTCGCCGGTGGCGCGCAGAAAATCGCCCAGCGCCGGGTTTTGCTCAAACTTGGCCAGATTGCCCCGCATCACCACTTCGCAGCAGCACTGCTGCCAAAAGTCGCTGTCGAAGCCCCGCACCTGACGTCCCAAGGCCTTGGCCTCGGCCGGCGTGGCCGCGGCCAGTATCCTGCTCCGAATCTCCGCGTCTTCGAACAAACGCGCCTTTTCCGCCATCATGTAATGCTCGGCGCTGGCGTACCCTACTCCGTCAAGTTCAAAACCAGCGGGGAACCACTGGCTCAGACAGCTCTTGCAAACACTGCCTTCATGTTTAGGTCTATGCCCCCAGAAAAACAGAAAATCCAGGGTTTCGCCGGCCGCAGCCCGCTTGCGCAACTCACTTACTGTCCGGATCGCCATGGTCCGCGTCCTCCACTTCCTGCGCGGCCATATGCCGCAAAAATGCCAAGAGCCCCTCTTTGTCCGCTGTCGCCGCGGCGCTGAACATCTGCATGGCCATCACTATAAAGAGCCGGAATCGGGTTAGACAAGCGCGGCGCGCAGCCGACCCGCGCGTGAATCCACCGGTTTCCACGTAAACAGACAAAAACAATGATTAATTACCGCATGACGATGATTTGGCCGCATCCGCCCATATTCCGGGCGCAGTGGATATGCAACACCGCCCTACCAACATAGGACCGACCACCCCGCTTGCCCATGGGTAAAACTACTCAGCGCAAGCGCAACCGTCCGCATTGCCATGAAGCGGCGTAGCGGAGTATGTTTTCCCCCATAAGGCTGATAAGCCGCTGTTGGAAAAGACATTACAAGCCCTGGGGAGACCGGCATGGCTATCGTGATCACGCTGGACGTCATGCTGGCTCAACGCAAGATCAAATCCAAGGATCTGGCGCGGGCCATCGACATCACGCCGCATAATCTGTCGCTACTGAAACTGGGCAAAGTCAAAAGCCTGCGCCTGGATACGCTGGACGCGCTGTGCCGGCAGTTGGGCTGCCAGCCCGGCGATTTACTGACCCACGTGCGGGAAGCGGACCCGACGGACGGAGAGCCGTCGGTCTGATTCTCCGCCCGCCCGCGTCAGCGGGCCGTCTGACGCGGACCGCGCGCCGAGGTGCGGCCCGAATTCAAATAGCCGGCGATGTAGTCTTGCGACACCTCGCCGTTGTAGCGGCCGTCGTCATCCAGCACCGGCATCCAGGTCAGGTTGTGCTCATACAAGCGGGACAGCACCACGCGCAGGTTCTCGCCCGCCGCCGCTGTCACGCTCACCGGCTTGATCTTGTCCGCGCACACGCCGTCCGCGCCGCGCGCGTCGCGACGACGGACAAAACCCAGCGGCTGGCCGTCTTCGTCCACCACGGTCAAGTGCATCAGGTCGTTGTCGTCCATCAGGGCGTAAGCCGCCGCCAGCGGCGTATCCAGCCGCGCGGTCAGCGTTTCCTGCTGATCGGCCACTTCGCCGGCCTGTACCAGCAACAGGCGCTTGAGCGTGCGGTCCTGGCCAACGAAGCTGGCGACGAAATCGTCCGCGGGACGCGCCAGAATTTCGTCGGAGCCGGCACACTGCACCATGCGGCCCTGACGGAACACCGCGATGCGGTCTCCCAGCTTGATCGCTTCGTCGATATCGTGGCTGACCAGCATCACGGTCTTGCCCAACTGCCGCTGCATTTGCAGGAACTCGTTCTGAATCTGCTCACGGTTGATCGGGTCCACCGCGCCGAAGGGTTCGTCCATCAGCAAGACCGGCGCATCGGCCGCCAACGCGCGGATCACGCCGATGCGCTGTTGCTGGCCGCCGGACATCTCGCGCGGATAACGCTGCAGGAAGCGGTTGGGGTCCAAGGCCACCATGCTCATCAGTTCGCGCGCGCGCTCGCGGCAGCGCTTCTTGTCCCAGCCCAGCATCCGCGGCACAACAGTGATGTTGTCCTCAATGGTCATATTGGGGAACAGGCCGATTTGCTGGATCACATAGCCGATCTGGCGGCGCAGCGTCACGCTGTCGATGCCGGCGGTGTCCTCGCCGTTGATCAAGACCTTGCCAGACGTGGGTTCGATCAAGCGGTTGATCATTTTCATCGTGGTGGTCTTGCCGCAGCCGGACGGGCCCAACAACACGCAGATCTCGCCTTCCGGCACATGCAGATTGACATTGTCCACCGCCTGGAAGACCTGGCCGTTTTTCTGGGTAAATTGCTTGCAGAGGTTTTGCAGTTCAATCATCAACGAATTCCTTTCGGGGTCAGCGCGCGCTGAGCGCGCAGCAACAACCAATCCATCGCGACGGCGAGCACGCTCACCGCCACCGCGCCGGCAATCAGCTTGCGAATGTCGCTCTGGCTGATGCCGTGCAATATCAGAGTGCCCAAGCCGCCGGCGCCGACGATGGCGGCTATCGCCATCACGCCGATGTTCAGCACCACCGCGGTGCGGATGCCGGCAAAGATCAGCGGCGTGGCCAGCGGCAGTTCCACCCAGCGCAAGCGCTGCCAGAAGGTCAGCCCCAGGCCTCGACCGGCCTCGCGCACACCGGGTTCAAGATGCGTCAGCGCGGTATGGGTGTTGCGCACGATGGGCAACAGGGAATACAGGAAGGCGGCGGTGATGGCCGGCACCGCGCCGATGCCCTGCCCGATCATGGAAAACAGCGGCACCATCAAGCCGAACAAGGCGATGGCCGGAATGGTCAGCACCACGGTGGCCAGGCCCAGCACCAGGCCGGCCAGCGCCTGGAAGCGCACGATCAGCACGCCCAAAGGCACGCCCAGCAGCACCGCCAGCCCAACGGCGATGCCCACCAGTCTCAGGTGCTGCTCGGCCAAAACCGCGATTTGCGGCAGGTTTTGCCAGATGAACTGGCAGGTTTGCAATAGGGTTTCCATGCGGCCTCCTTTAGATCAGGCCGCGCTGGCGCAGGAACTCGCTGGCGACTTCCTTCACCGGACGGTGTTCGATGTCCACCTTGGCGTTGAGCTCGGACATGGTGTCGTTGTCCAGCAAGGCCGCCAGCTTGTTCAGTTCGTCGGCGAGGCCGGGGTTGCGTTCCAGCGTGTCGCGGCGCACCACCGGCGTGGCGGCGTAGGCCGGGAAATAACCCATGTCGTCCTGCAGCACCACCAGATCAAAGCCTTTTACGCGGCCGTCGGTGGTGTAGACCAGGCCGGCGTCGACGAAGCCGTCGCGGATGGCGTTGTACACCAGGCCCGGATCCATCTGGCGGATTTGCGGGCGGCTCAATTCCATGCCGTAGAGCTGCTGCATTGGCTTGAGGCCGTCAGGACGTCCGGCGAACTCCATGTCGAAACCCAACTGCCAGCGCTTGGAGCCGCCGTTGTTTTCATTGACCCGCCGCGCCAGATCGGACAGCGTGCGCACGCCCTCGGCCTCGGCGCGCTCGCGTTTCATCGCCAGCGCGTAGGTATTGTTGAGCGGAGCCGGGTTCAGCCAGATCAACCCCAGGGGTTCGTCCAGCTTCTTGACCGTGGCGTAAGCCTCCTCGTTGCTCATTTTCTTCTGGATGCCGTGATGAATGATCAGGCCGGTGCCGGTGTAGTCCCACACCAGATCCAGTTGGCGGTTCTCCAGCGCGTTGCGCAGGATCACCGTCGCCAGGTCCGCCTTTTGCGTGACCTGGTAACCCTTGCTGCCCAGGTACTGCGCGGTGATATCGGACAGCAGGTGCTGTTCGGTGAAGTTCTTGCTGCCCAACACCAGGCCGGCGGCAAAGGCCGGCACTGCGCTCAGCAAGGCCGCCAGCGTCAGCGCGCGGCGCGCCAGCTTGCGCCAGGGCGAGAAGAAAAGTGCTTGTGTCATAGATGTCCTCCGTGCGAGCGCCCGCCGGAACGGGCGACAGGGGGGTATTCGAATCAGGCCAGGCCGCGGGCGGCGGCCAGACGGCCCAGGCCGGCCAGCGTCATGTCCAGCGTCAGCGCGATCAGCGCGGTGCCGCCGGCGCCCAGCAGCAGCGCGGTATGGTTGTTCAGATAGATGCCGGGGAAGATCAGCTCGCCGTAGCTGCTGGCGCCAATCAGGAAGGCCAGCGGCGCGGTGCCCACGTTCAAGGCCAGCGCCACCCGCACACCGGTCAGTATCACCGGCAAGGCGTTGGGCAGCTCCACCCGCCACAACCGTTGACGCGGGGTCATGCCCAGCGCGTCGGCGGCTTCCAGCAGCGCCGGCTGCAGGCCGGCCAGGCCGGCGTAGGTGTTGCGCACAATGGGCAGCAATGACGCCAGGAACAGCGCCACGATGGCCGGCGCGTCGCCGATGCCGATCAGGGCCATCGCCAGCGCCAACACCGCCATGGGCGGCAACGTGTTGCCGATATTGAAAATCTGCATCCAGTGCTCGGCGCTGCCCCGCAGCCGCTGGCGGCTGAGCAACACGCCGCAGGGCAAGCCCACGGCCAGAGCCAGCGCCATGGAGACGCCCACCAGATAAAGATGTTGCCGGCCCAGGTAGATCAGATCTTCCCGGTACTCGGTCCATACGGCTGGGCTTACACCGTAAATCAATCCCGCCGCCGCTACGGCGACCAGGATCAGCCCGATCATGCTGCGCTTGCTAAACGCTCTTTTGTGCATCTGCGTCCTCCTTGGCGAAAGCAATGGCCGGCAAGGCCACGGCGATCCGCTGTAATGATCGCGACAACTAGAGAGCTGCCAGTAAATAGACATCCGGCGCGGGCCGGACATGAGGTGCGTTTAAACGCGAGGCTCGACGGCGCTAAACCATCGATTTTGAGTGGCGCGGTGTGCGCCTGATGAAAAACCTAATAAGTTATAACACTGTTTGTATCGAACATGCAAATTTTCTAATGTTCACGACAACACTTAAAGAGCAAGGGCAAGGCATTGAAAAAGCAATCTTTCTTTTTGTTCACATCAAACAAAATAGATAATTTGGCCGCTCTCCTTCGCCCAGCCCTATAAGGTACGCGCGCGTTGGGCCCGCTCGCGCCGTCCCAACGGCCACTTGCCGCCGCTCGGCCCCGAAGCCAGAATGCGCTGTTTCGTCCGTTGCAACAATCACGGCAAAAAATATGGATCGATTGCATTTGATGACTGTATTCATCGCGGTGGCGGAAGCGGAAAGCTTCGCCGGCGCGGCGCGTAAACTGGGCATGTCGCCGCCGGCGGCTACGCGCGCGGTGGCGGCGTTGGAGGCGCGGCTGCAAGCCCGCCTACTCAACCGCAGCACCCGCCATGTGCGCGTTACCGAGGCCGGCCAGCGGTATCTGGAAGACGCTCGCCGCGTGATCGCCGCGGCGGACGAGGCCGACGAAGCCGCCTCCGGCGGGAATGCGCCGCCGCGCGGCTTGCTGACCATCACCGCGCCGGCGCTGTTCGGCCTGCGCTACGTGATGCCTGGGATCAACGACTACCTGCTGCGCCATCCCGAGGTGACGGTGGACGCCTTGCTGCTGGACCGCGTGGTCAACCTTCTGGAAGAAGGCGCGGACGTGGCCGTCCGCATCGGCGAGTTGCCGGACTCCAACCTGAGCGCCCTGCGCGTTGGCCAAGTGCGGCGGGTGGTCTGCGCGGCGCCGGCCTATCTCGCCGAGCGCGGCGCGCCGCACACGCCGACGGACTTGCAGCGGCACTCGCTGATCGCCTCTCGCGGCGTGGGCTCCAGCCACGAATGGCGTTTCAGCGACGGCGGCAAACCGCTGAGCGTGCGTCTCAAGCCCAGGCTCACCGTCAGCAACAACGAGGCGGCCATCGCCGCCGCGGTGGCGGGCCTGGGCCTTACCCGCCTGCTGTCTTACCAAGTGGCGCCGCTATTGGCCGCCGGTCAATTGCAACAGGTGCTGGCCGAATACGACGACGCCAGCCAGCCCATCCATATCTTGCATCAAGAAGGCAGGCTGGCCTCGGCCAAAACCCGGACCTTCATCGACTTGATGGCGGAGCGGCTGCGCGGCCACCCCGAGCTGCGCTAACGCCATCGACACCGCCATCCCCCCACAAGGAGATTCATCATGTTGACCCCGCTCAAGGACAAAAGCGTACTCATCACCGGCGGCACCGCCGGCATCGGTCTGGGCCTGGCCCGGGCCTTCGCCCGAGCCGGCGCGCGCGTGGCCATTAGCGGCCGCAGCCGGGACAAGCTGGACGCCGCGCTGGCCCGCCTGCGCGCCGAAGGCCTGAACGCGTCCGGCCATATTGCCGACGTGGGCCGGCCCGAGGATGTCGCCCGCCTGATGGCGGACACCGCGACGCAAAACGGCTTGGACGTGCTGTGCTGCAATGCGGGCGTGTTCCCGTCCGCGCCGCTGGAGAGCATGAGCGCGGAGGAGTGGGACCAGGTGCAGCACACCAATGTGCGCGGCAACTTCCTCTGCGTGCAGGCGGCGCTGCCCTATCTGCGTCAAGCTGAATACGGCCGCGTTATCCTGACCTCCTCCATCACCGGCCCGGTCACCGGCTACGCCGGCTGGAGCCATTACGGCGCCAGCAAGGCGGCGCAACTGGGCTTCATGCGCAGCGCGGCCCTGGAGCTGGCGCGCGACGCCATCACCATCAACGCGGTGCTGCCGGGCAATGTGCTGACCGAAGGTTTGCGCGAGCTGGGCGAGGACTACCTGGACAAAATGGCCGCGGCGGTGCCGCTGCGGCGGCTGGGCAGCGTCGACGACATCGCCAACGCCGCGCTGTTCTTCGCCAGCAAGGAGGCGGGATTCATCACCGGCCAGACCCTGATCGTTGACGGAGGCCAGGTCTTGCCTGAGTCGCTGGACGCGCTGGCCGGCTAGCCCTGATAGACATCCGGCCGGTGCAGCTCCATATAGCGTTCCGGATGCTCCAACGCGGCGAAGCCGAACGGCCGGTACACCGGATGCGCGTTGGAAGTCACCAATACGATGCGCCGCAGCCTGGCCAAGGCCGGCTCGGCGACGACGCATTGCATCAACTGCCGCGCATAACCCCGCCCGCGGCATTCCGGCACCACGAACACATCGCATAGATAACCGAAGGTGGCCAGATCGGTCACCACGCGGGCAAAGCCCACCTGCCGTCCGTCCAGATACGCGCCGAAGCACAGCGAGCCGGCGATCGCCTGCTCCACGGTGGCGCGAGGAATGCCCTTCGCCCAGGGGGCGTGATCATGCAGAAAAGCGTGGATCAGCGCCACGTCCAGCCTGTGCTTGTCGGTGGAGATGTCCAGTTCCGGCTTTCTCATCGCGGCGCGGCTCCCTTGCTCAGGTGGACCCGCGCGAGCCAAGCGCGCAAGACGCCCAGTTTGCCCGCGTAGGTGTTCAGCGCCAGCGCCGCCACGATCAAGGCCGACGCGACGATGCTGAGCGCGTCGTAGCGCTCGTTCAGGATCAGATAGCCGCCCAGCAGGCCGAACACCGGGCTGAGCAGCGAAAACGGCGCCACCAGCGTGGCCGGATACAGGCTGAGCAGTTTGCCCCAACTGCCCAGCGCGAACAGCGTGCCGATCAAGGCCAGGAACAACAGCGCCAGCGTGGCGGTCCAGCCGAAGCCGGCCAACGCGGCCCAAGCCGCCGCCGGGCCACCCTCCAGCGCGAAGGACAGCAGCAGCAGAGGCAGCGGCGGCACCAGGCTCATCCATACGGTGAAGGCGAACATGTCCACTTTGCCGGCCCGCTTGAGCTCCACATTGCCCCAGGCGAAGCCGGCCGAGCCGATCAAGGCCAGCGCCAGCGGCAGCAAGGGCAAGGCGTCATGATAACGAGCGTAACCTAATAGCAGCACGCCTAGCAGGGCCAGCGCCATCACCGCCTTTTGCAGCAGGGATCGCGTCTCGCCCAACAACAGGCTGGCCAGCAGCAAAGTGATGAACACCTGCAACTGGGCCAGCACCGACACGATGCCGGCCGGCATGCCCAGCTTGATGGCGGAGAACAGACAGGCGAACTGGATCACGCCCAGGCACAGCCCGGCGCGCAAATACCAGCGCCAAGGCAAGGACGGCCGCGAAAACCACCAGGCCCCGGCGGCGAACACCACCACGAAGCGCAAGGCCGCCAGCAAAAGCGGCGGGCACTCGGTCAAGCCTATCTTCACCACGATGAAGCTGAGGCCCCAGATGGCCGCCACCAGCACCGCCAGCAATACGTGTCCTATCTTCATGATGTCGTCGCCTCTTGCTCCAGCGCGGCGATCGCGCGCCGGCAAGCTTCCAGGAAATAATCCAACTCTGTCTCCGCCACGTTCAGCGGCGGCAGCAAGCGCAACGCGGCGGCGTCGTGCGCCGCCGGCGCCGTCAGCGCGCCCTCTTGCAGCAATTGCAACCACAGCAGGCCGGCCGCGCCCTCGCCCAGCCGCTCTTGCGCCGCCGGGCCGGCGCGCAGCGCCAGCATCAACCCCACGCCCTCCAGCTCAAAGCCCTCCAGCCCGGCTCCGCGCCAGCGTCGCCGCAAAGCTTCGCCGCGCTCCCACGTTCGCGCCGGCGCGTCCAATTGGCGCAGCAGGCTCAGCATGCGCAGTCCGCAGCACAACGCCAGCCGGTTGCCCCCAAAGGTGGAACCGTGGATCTTGGCGCAGCCGGGGCGGGCGAACACCGCCTGGTAAATATCTTCGCGAAACAACAGCGCCGACACCGGCAGCACGCCGCCGCTCAGGCCCTTGGCCGCAATCAGCATATCCGGCGCCGGCGCGCCCAGCGCCTGGTAAGCAAACCAGGCGCCGCAGCGGCCCAGGCCGGACAAGGCCTCGTCGTAAATCAGCCGCGCGCCGTGGCGGCGGCACAGTTCAGCCAGCTCCGACAAGGCCTCGCCGCGCCAAGCGCGCGCCCCGGCGCTGCCCTGCACCGGCTCCAACAGCACCGCGGCCACGTCGCCGCGCGACAGCTCGGCCGCAGCCGCGGCCAGATCACCCCAGGGCAGCACCGCACAGTCCTCGCTCCTCGGCAGCCCCTGCCGCCAGAAATCGCTGCCCGCCAGGCTGGTGGCCTCCAGCGTAAGACCGTGGAAGCCGCCGTCGAAACTCAGCGCGCGCCTGCGGCCGCTGGCCATGCGCGCCAGCTTCAGCGCGCCCTCAACCGCCTCGGCGCCGCTGCTGGCGAACAGGGCCTTGCCGTCGGCGAAGCCGGCCAGCGCCAGCAGCTCCGCCGCCAGATCGCCGGCCAAGCCGGAAAACCCCAGCGGATGGAGATTGGGCGCGGGATCGAACAGGTCTTCGGCCAAGCCGGCCAGCAAGGCTTGCGGCCGATGGCCCAATACCGCCGCGCCGTAGCCGGCGACGAAGTCCAACCAACGCCGGCCATCCTCCAGCCGCAGCCAGCAGCCCTCTGCCTCCAGCGGCCGGGCGTCCAGCCCGCATTGCCGCAACACGTCCAGCCAAGCCGGGTTGACGCTGGCCGCGTAGGCCGTTTGCGTCGCCTCGCGCTCAGCCGGCGACGGCATAGCTGTCCAGCGAGCAGACGGCCAATTGCGACTGCGGGCCGTAAAAATCCGCCACCTGGTCCATCGCCCGCAGATTGAGCTCCAGCAGATACGCCAGATTGGCTAGCGCGCGCTGCTGCGTCAGCGGCGACAAGGCGCTGATTTCACGGAAAAACAACCGCGACAACGCCGCGTGATTAAGCTCGACGTTGAGATCGTCGTGGCGCTTGGCCACGCGCTGGTAATCGGCGCGAAACTCCACCAGCGATTCCAGCCGCTCGTGCACCGGGTTGTCCACGCCCAGCATGCCCTCGGTCACCATGATGGAGCTCAGATAGCCGATTGGATCGTAGCGGCCCAGCACGGTGAAGGCGTCGACATAGGCCTGAAACAGCGGCAAGGGCAGCGCCTGATCCAGCCAGGCCGGCGGCACCCCCAACGCTTCGCAGGTGGCGCGCTCGTAGACCTCATGGCCCAGCTCTTCCTGGAAGTAACGGTAAACGCGTTGCTTCAGCGGGCTGCGCAGCCGCTTGGTCATCAACGGCGCGATGATTTCGACGAAGCGCTGAGTGACATGGTATTGCTCGATGAACAAGCCTTGCACCAAGGGGCCGAAGCCGGCGTCCTCGGCGTTCACCCGGCTTACGTAGCGCGATTCGCCCAGCTGGGCCAGGCCGTCCAGCGCAAACTGCTCGGCGCGGCGCATGAAGTTGACGCCGCTGTCCACCGTGGACGTCGGCTCCCGGCTGAGCAGCCTACGCCGCGCCTGAGGCTTGGGCGCCAGCAGCAGCAAGTCCGCCAGACACAGCAAATAGGCTTCCAGATGCGCCGGGCAGTAGAAGCCGTCGCTGGCGGGGTCTTCCTCCGCGCGAGCCTCCCGGCGGCTGAGCCCGACAAAGCCGGCGCCGTCGGCAAAGCCGTTGAGCACCCGCCGCCACAGCGTCAGCGCCTGCGGGAGGTTGTCGGCCAGATACAGCTTTTGCAGGTAGAAGGTTTGCAGCGCGAAATTGTCACGCCACTCCGGCGCGCCCACATCGTCAATGCAAAAAGCGTCGGCCCGCGGCGCCGGCTCATCCAGCAAGCGCAGCATGCTCAGCACCACCGGCGCGTAAGCGCCGCGCGCGTCCGCGGCGGTGGCCGCCAACATTTTGTCGACGCAGCGCCGGATCAAGGCGTCCCACTGCCTGCGTTGCCGCGCCAGCGCCGCCGGGTCCGCCGGCGCGTCGCGGATCAGAGACAAGGCGTCTAGCTGCTCCGCCAGCGACAGCTGCCAGGACGGCGCCGACCCGGCGTGGATGTCGAACCAAATCTCCGCGTCCGGATTGGCCATGGCCAGCACGCTGTCCAGCACCCGGCCGCCTTCCACGCCGGAAAACTGGATTTCGTACTCCTTGGCGTCCGCCGCCAGCACCACGGTCTGGCCGTCGTCGGCCAGGTGAGCGCTGAACGGCACCAGATGCGGCGCGCGATAATGGGTGACTTGCCAGGCTTCCATCGCTCTCTCCTTGACTGCCGTCTCGGGGGCTACTGCGGGGGCTTACAAATACAGCCGCGGCATCAAAGCGTCCGGCCGGCTGTAGTAATCAACGATTTCCTCATCCTGCAAGGCCATGGTTTCTATGGTCAGCACCAGGTTTTTCTCCACTACCAGCTGCTCCTCGCGGCTGATGGCGCTGATGTCCTGCAACAACTCTGCGGTGATGTCGTCGTGCCCCAGCGTGTCGTTGAGGTAGGCGTGGCGCAGCAGCGGCTCCCAAAAGCCCTTGTCCAGCCCGGCGCGCTCGCAGCAACGCACCAGCGCGCGGTTGAACTCGTCGCCGGGCATTTCGAACAGAAACAACACGCTCTTGAACGACAACAAATGCTGACGCGCGAACACACCCAGCGCCGCGCACAAGGCGAAGGTGGACGGCAGCGGCTGCAGGTGGTCCAGCCCTTCCACCTCCATGTCCACGCTGGCCAGGCTCTCCGCCAGCATCTGATCGTGATCCAGCTCCGACACCAGGAAGCGCTGGATGCTGCGTTGATTCTGCCGGCTGTCCGCGTGCGACAGCGCCGAAGCGATCAGGCCCGGCGCCGCGCGCACCAGGAAGTAATACTCCAGCGCGTAGCCGATCAGCACATTGCGCAGCGCGCTGCCGTCGGACAACATGCCGTAAAGCCGGGAGTGGCCGCGCTTGCGCATCGCCCGCTGCGCCAGATTGCGCAGCCGGGTGTTGAATTCGCAGCCGGACAGCGCGTCGTCCGGCAATTCAAAGCTCGCCTCGGTCACTAGGCCCAGGCGGTCCAGCTCTTCCAGCAGGCCGGGAATCGTCCCCGCCAGTTCGGGA
Organism: Chromobacterium haemolyticum; assembly: GCF_009936155.1. Classification (NCBI taxonomy): domain Bacteria; kingdom Pseudomonadati; phylum Pseudomonadota; class Betaproteobacteria; order Neisseriales; family Chromobacteriaceae; genus Chromobacterium; species Chromobacterium haemolyticum. The sequence goes on from NZ_AP019312.1 coordinate 2,591,204, forward strand.
TGCGCGGCGCGCAACGCGGACATGCTGGCCGGCGCGCGTTGCAGGTCGTCCAGCAAGGCCAGCAATTGCAGGCGGCCCTCGTCGGCCACTTGCAAGTCGCAGGACTGCTCGCGGTACAGCAGGGCTACGCCGCCGTCCTGCTGCTGGATTTCCACCCCGGGCCGCAGCGCCGGGCAATGAAACAGATCATGAGTGCCGGGTCCGTGCATATTGCCTCCTCAGTAATGCTCGATGCGGCGCAGCAGGGTGTCGGCGTGCAGATAGTGCCGCCAGACCGCGCTGTAGAAAGCGTCGTAGAGTTCGACGAACAAATGGGTTTGCGCCAGCAGGCGCCGCGCCGTCTCCTGGTCCACCACCGGAATCTGCGCGAAGATCTTGCGGGTCAGGCTGCCGTGCTCGCCCTTCAGATTGATGTCCGAGTGCGCCTTCACCGGGCGCAGAAACTCCGCGTCCACGCCCAGGCGGTAAGCGGCGTCCAGGAAGGAATCCTGACGGATGTCCTTGCCTTCCAGAATGCCCAACGTGGTGAAGAAGAACAGCGGATCGTTGTGCGACCAATACGCCAGCGCGTTGCACAGCGCCATGGTCTGCGGCAGGGGCACGGTGTGCGCCAGGTCCTCGCGGCTGACGCCGATGCGGTTCAAGGCCTGCAACAGCAGTTCGTCGTGGCCGTATTCCTCGGCGAAGAAAGCGTTCATCGCCAGCCGCACCTGAGTATTGGGCACATAGGACAGCACCGGCGCGTCGAAATAGCTTTCGCGGAACAAAAAGTGATAGTTCTCTATCACCATGCCGTGGAACACCCGCTCCGGAATATCGCCCGGCTGGCTGGCGTTCTGGCAGTGGGTCCAGAACGGATTGCGGTACAGCGTCTGGTACAACAGGCGGTTGGACAGATCCTCCACCTCCAGCAGCACCTCCAGCCCGGTCTTGCCGCGGGCCGGCGCCAGCGGGCGGATGACGCCGTAGTTTTCCAGGCTGACCAGCAGGCGCCGCACCTCGTCGGCGGATTGACGCGGCAGGATGCGCTCCGCGTCCAACTGGCTGCAGCCCCGCGCCAGCCGCGCCATCAGCGCGCTAACCTCCTCCGCGTTGGCTAGGCCGGCGGAAATCTCCAACTCCTCGTCGCCGGCGGTCTTGACCACCAGCGGCGTCTGCGAAATCACATCGCCGTTCAGGCAAAAACGAAGATCGGACGGATGGGACACGAGGACGTCTCCTCTTAAAGATGAGCGCGGCCGCCGGCAAGCCGGCGGCGCGGAATCCGGATCGGTCAGGGCCTTGCGCCTGAAACGGCAGCCCCGCCATACCCGATTACAAGTGAACCGGTACCAGGACCGGACGCGGATTGCGGGGTTTGACCACGACCACCGCTTCTTGCGTGCTGGCTTGCATTTGGCTCTCCTTGGCTTAAGAGAAAACAAAAACGCCCTTTTGCAGGCAACCCTATCTTATGCCTGCCGCCGCCCCGCAGAAACGGCAAAAAACTGACACAAATAACTGTTTTTAAATGCCATTCGTAAAACAAGGTGACCTCATCGAAACGGCGTATTGCGAATGCGGACGCGGCCGCGCCGCAGCGCACGATTGACGCCGGGCGAACAATCTATATGCTGGCAAGGTCTTCCATTCCCTCCTTCGCCACTCGTCCCTGCGTTGAATTTCACCCAAACGCATGCCGGTTCGCCAAACGGCGGGAATTGGACAGACTGACAAATAGAAAGCCCTCAAGGGCCTGCAATGCACTCTCGAAGAAGGCGCTCGCCGCCCTTCATCGCTCTGCAAATAGGGAAATAGAAATGAAAATGATCCAACCGCAACTGTTGGCCGCGGCCTGCTGCGCCGCTTTCGCCGTATCCGTTCAGGCCGCCGGCACTCTGGTTTACTGTTCCGAAGCCAGCCCGGACGGCTTCGACTCCGCCCAGTTCACCTCCGGCACCACCTTCGATGCCGCCGGCCACGCCATGTTCGACCGCCTGGTGGGCTTTGAGAAAGGCTCGACCAAGGCCATTCCCAGCCTGGCCACCTCCTGGAGCGCCTCGCCGGACGGCAAGATCTACACCTTCAAGCTGCGCCAGGGCGTGAAGTTCCACACCACCGACTATTTCAAGCCGACGCGCGACTTCAACGCCGACGACGTGGTGTTCACCTTCATGCGCATGTTCGACAAGAACCACCCCTTCCGCAAAGCCTACAACACGGAATTCCCCTACGCGGTGGACACCGGACTGGCCAGCAACGTCAGCGCGGTGGAAAAAGTGGACACGCAAACGGTGCGCTTCGTGCTGAAGGCACCGGACGCCGACCTGGCGATCAAGATCGCCATGCCCTTCGCCTCCATCCTGTCCGCGGAATACGCCGACCAACTGCTCAAGGCCGGCCGCGCCGCCGACATCAACCAAAAGCCGGTGGGCACCGGCCCCTTCATCTTCAAGCGCTACCAGAAAGACGCGCAGATCCGCTACGCCGGCAACAAGGCGTACTGGGACAAGGGCGCGGTCAAGGTGGACAATCTGGTGTTCGCCATCGCCACCGATCCCTCGGTGCGCTATCAGAAGATGAAAGCCGGCGAATGCCAGATCATGTCCTACCCGCGCCCCAGCGACTTGGTGGTAATGAAGACCGACCCCAAGCTGAAGATGCTGACCGCGCCCGGCTTCAATATCGGCTACCTCAGCTACAACATGGACAAGCCGCAGCTGAAAAAACGCGAGGTGCGTCAAGCGCTGGACATGGCCATCAACCGCCAGGCCGTCATAGACGCGGTCTACCAGGGCCAAGGCCAAGCCGCCAGCAATCCCTTCCCATCCTCGCTGTGGTCCTACAACAAGAGCCTGAAGAACGCGCCCTACAACGTGGCCGCCGCCAAGGCGCTGCTGGCCAAGGCCGGCTATCCCAACGGCTTCGAGCTCAGCCTGTGGGCGATGCCGGTGCAACGGCCGTACAACCCCAACGCCAAGCTGATGGCGGAGATGATCCAGTCGGACTGGGCCAAGATAGGCGTGAAGGCCAAGATCGTGTCCTATGAATGGGGCGAATACCTGAAGCGGATGAAGCGCGGCGAGCACGACGCCGGCCTGATGGGCTGGACCGGCGACTACGCCAGCCCGGACAACTTCCTGGGCGTGCTGCTCAGTTGCGAGGCGGTGAACGGCTCCAACTACTCGCGCTACTGCGACAAAGAGTTCGACACGCTCGTGGTCAAGGCGCGCACCCTGAACGATCAGGCCGAACGCGCCAAGCTGTACTCGCAGGCGCAAACCATCTTCAAACGCGACCTGCCGTGGACCACCATCGCCCACTCCATCGTCAACCAGCCTATGCGCAAGGAAGTGACCGGCTTCAAGATCAGCCCGTTCGGCGACTATGAGTTTACCGGCGTAAGCGTGAAGTAAGTCTCTACAGGGCGCCGTCCAGCGGCGCCCTGAAACCCATCTAGGCCACGCTTACATGCCGGCCGCAGCCAACAACTCCGATAGCGTCAAACCGCTCAACTGCATCATCGCGGCGATGATGGCGATCAATACCGCAAGCAGCGCCAGCGCGAACAAGAGTCCAATGCCGGCGGCTCGCCATTTAGAAAACACCGAGCCACCGCTTGCGCCGTGCGCGGCCAGCGCCGTCTCAAAACGTTGCTTGGCCAGCATTTGCATGACCACCGTCTGCGCAACGGTAAAAACCATGCCGGGCACGCTGTCGGGCAAAACCAGGCTAAGCGCCAGCATCACAAACGGCAGGCCGACACCCAAACCCCATACCTTCTTCAACTGATCGCGCTGCCCCAGCATCTTGCAGTTTTCCGCCATCAGCCAGGCGCCGGCCAAGCCGGAGCCAATAAAAGTAGCAATCGCCACCGCCGCCGGACTGTTCAATTTATATGTCGGCGCAGTGTGGTCAGCGGTGAAGCCAATATCCGCCATGTCTTTTCCTCTTAAAAAATGACGAGAATATTAACAGTTTCTTGGCTACGCCGTGGCGGCTCATGCTAGGCAAGCCGGATTTGAGCTTGGCTCTCGACATGCGAATTCCACTGCGCGTCGAAGACAAGCATCTCCATGCTTTCACCCTGGACAATCCACACCACCATCAGCTTGACGCTCCAGCCCCGCCTCAGTACCCTTTGTGTCGCGCAGCGCCCAATCACGCCGCGCAGGGTTTGGAAGCCCAGAAATCTCTAGATCGCAGACTCATTTGTGTCAGTTTTGGCACAACCACGTCTGCTGCCACGCTGTGCCCATTCGGATAGGCCGTGGCGGGGAGTTCCTTGTGAACTACCGGTCTTTGATCTAGGGTACCGGTCTTCCAACCTTGTCACGCGCCTGTCCAAGCATCGCCGGACAGGTTTCCAACGCTGACTTGGAGACCGCAATGACTCCCTTTTCCCCCTCGACTTTTGCCAAACCACCCCCAGCCGCCCAACTGCGCCAGCTGTCCCAAACCCTTGACGCTTGCGCGCTGGCCTTGAACTGCTTCTCCCAATTACGGTCCACTCTGACCGCGATCCAAGCCCAAACCACGCCCTCCTCCCATCAGCATCTATTGGCATGTCTGTCCCTCGAGGTGCTGGACAACTACGCCGCCCAGCTGCGGCACATCAACGCCACGGCCCAAAACGAACACCAAAGCCTGTCCCCAACGTAATTGCGCATGCCAAAGTGGAAGGAGAATAGCGATGGAACGCCACTTACCCGTGATAGAGGAATTGAAGCAACTGAATCAGGATTTGCTCAACGCCCAAGCCGACCAAACCCTCTTGTCCCATCTGGGCCGGCAGTGCGCGGAGATGGACGCCTGTCTGCTGCAAAGCCAGATAGAGCTGCGCGCCGCTCATATCGGCTTGCAAGCCATCCTGACCCTGCTTCAACGCCGCGATGAGCCGCTGCTGTTCAGCAGCGATGAAGCGGTGGCGCTGCTGGAGCCGGTGCAACAACGCCTCAGCCATGGCTTGAGCTGCCTGGAACGCTTGGTATAAGCCCTCGCTCCCGCACGGCCAGCGCAGAGCGGCGCTGGCCGTTGCCGGGGCAGCCGTTAGCGGACGCGCGGCAGGAACAACTCGGCCAGCATGCAGCGGCAACTGCCGCCGCCCACCGCTTCTATGGTGGGGATGGGGTTCACTACCGGCTGGCCGTGGCGCTCCAGCACTTGTTGCTGTGCAGGCGTGAAGCCGTTCCAAGCCTGCTCCGACATCGCGATCAGCGGCTGGCCGCCGGCCCCGCGCAGCTGCAGGATATTGCCGCAGAAGCTGCGTTCCACCTGGGCCAGGCTGATGTCTATCACGTCGTGATGCTCGCCCAGCGCGCTCAGCACTTGCCGCCGCTGCTCCGGCCGGTGCAGACTTTCGGAACAGATCACCGCGAAGCCCTCGCCCACGCTCATCATCACATTGGTGTGGTAGATGGGGACGCCGCGGCTGTCCACGGTGTCGAACAGGTGTACCGCCTCCAGACCGCGCCGGCGCGCGTAACGATACAAGGCGCTCGGGTGGCAGCGCTGTGAACGCGCCGCGTACACACGCTTGCGCGGGTGATCGAACACCATCACCCCGGTGCCCTCCAAAATCAACTCCTCTTCCAGCGGATGGCCGGCCCACACCACTTGCTCCACGTCGTAACCATGGTTCAACAGCAATTGGCACAGCTCTTCCACTCGCCGCTCCCGACGGCGGTTTAGCGTGTGCATCGGATAGACGTGCAGGCTGCCGTCGGCGCTGGTGGTGAACCAGTTGTTGGGAAACACGGCGTCCGGCGTCGGATAGCCGTCCGGGCTTTTCTCCAGCACCAGCACTTCTACGCCGTGATCGCGCAGCCGCTGCGCCATGGCGTCGAATTCGGCCAGCGCCAGCGCGGTGACCTGGGCCGCCGGCAGTTGCAGCCGGTGCTGGAACACGTTGTCTGCCCCGGTTTGTTCATTGAAGGCGAAGTCGTGAGGACGCACCATCACAACAGCGCGGGCCAGTTGGCCTTGTCTCGCGCGGAGCCAGAGCGGCTCCAGATTTTCTTGCGGCGCCGCATCTGCGGCGGCGATAGCTTGGGCTTGCATGGTAGGCGACTCTTGGGTGGGTGGTTGCATGGCCGCCCGCGGGCGGCAAATCATTCTACTGACAGTACGCGTTCCGGCCATGCCGGAAACATGACGCTAACGTTCAAGCAAGCGACACGCGCGCGCTGGCGTCTGCCCGACCCAGAATGCGACACAATTCCATGCCGGCCTGGGCGTAGCGCAGCGGGTGGCTGACGTAGAGCAGGCCCTCAGCCGGGCTGAGCACCGGCGTGACGCGGTTTTCCAACGGGTCTATCAGTTCCAGTAGCGGTTGGCCGCGCTTGACCTCCGCCCCAACCACGCAATGGCGCAGCACCAGGCCGGGCGTGGGCGCGCTCACGCTGGCCATGCCTCGCCAGGTCCACGGCGCGGGCACCGGCGGCGGCATAGCCGGCGCGCAGCCGCCTATATGGCCCCGGAGTTGAAGATAGGCGTACAGCGCCTCCGCGTCCCGCCGCGCCTGACCATGATCCAGATCGCCTTGCCCGCGCAGCTCCACCGTGGCCGCCACGCAGCCTAGCGGCAGCGGTTGCGCCGGCCCCAGTTCGCCGGCCAGCCGCCACCAACTCTGGCCGCAGGACTCCTCAAAAGTCGTGCCGCCCGGCTCGTCATTCAGCACCACCGCGGCCACGCCCAGATAGCGCGCCAGCGGCTCCAGCGCCGGCCAGAACGGCGCGTCGGCGTATAAATGCAGCAGCGCCTGGCTGTCGCAATGCAGGTCCAGCACCAGATCGCTGTCCAGCGCCATCCGGCTTAGCTCCAGACGCAAAGCGTCTAGTTCCGTGACCGGCGCTTGCGCGTCCAGCGCGGCGCGCATCCGGGCGCGCACCGTCCGTAGATTGGCGTCGGCGTCGTTGCCCAGGCAGTCTTCCAGACCGGAGCGCAGCAGCGGGTGGAAATCGGTGAAGCGGCGATTGAAGTTTTCGCCGCTGCGCAGCTCGAAACGCCCCGGCTGCTGATGCAGCAAGGCTTGGGCCAGGCCGATGGGATTGGCCGCCGGCGCCAGCACGATTTCGCCGCGCAGCAGGCCGGCCGCCTCGGCCTGGTCCAGCAGCCGGCGCAGATGGTGGATCACCAGCATGCCGGGCAGTTCGTCGGCGTGCAGGCTGGCCTGCAAATAGGCCTTGGGCCCGTCGCCGCGCCGGCCGTAGTGCAAACTCAGCAGTTCGCGCCGCATGCCTATGCTGGCCTGCGGCAAAACCCGGCTGACGATTTCCATAAAGCGCCCTCCTTTTTCATGCCGTTCAATTGAAAAACCCATGGTGGTTGCGCCGCCTTGACACCACCGCCCGCCAAGGCTCAAATCAGCGGACAGCCCCACCTCATCCCGAAGCCCGCCATGAATGAGAAGAAACCCAGCCTGGACCGCATAGACCTGAAAATTCTCGCCGCCTTGCAAGAAGACGGCCGCATGTCCTTTCAACGGCTGTCCGAGCAGGTCAACCTGACGCCGCGCCCCTGCCTGGAGCGCGTTCGCCGCCTGGAAAAAGCCGGCGTGATCCGCGGCTACCGCGCCGTGGTGCAATTGCCGGCGCCGGTTTACCCCGTCATCGTGGCGGCTCAGGTGGCGCTGGCCGATCACGCCTTGTCGCAACAAGCCTTCATCAAGGAGCTGCAGCGCAGCGAGGCCGTGCTGGATGCCTGGCTGGTGGCGGGCAGCTTCGATTTTCAGGTCCGCATCGGCTGCCGCGACATCCAGCAGTACCGCGAGCTGGCCGAACAATGGCTGGCCAGTTCCGCCTTCAAGATCGACAAGATCATCACCATCACCGAGCTGCAGGAGATCAAGCGCAGCGCCGGCCCTCTAGGCTGAGCGCGGCTGCAGGAATTTCAGCCAGCGCCGCTCCGCCTGGCGGAAGCTCGCCAGCAGCGCGAAGGTGCAGCCCAAGTAGATCGCCGCCGCCATCAGGAACGGGAAAAACGGCGCGTAAGTGGCCGCGTACAAGGCGCGCGCCACGCCGGTGACGTCCAGCAGCGTCACCGTGGACGACAAGGCGGTGGCGTGCAGCAGAAACACCATTTCATTGCTGAGCACCGGTATCGCGCGCCGTAGCGCGCCGGGCAGCACGATGCGGCGTATGGTTCGCGCCCGCGACATGCCGAAGGCCTCCGCCGCCATGATTTCCTCCCGCGGATAGGCGGCGAGCGCGCCGGCCAGAATCTCCTGGGCGTAGGCCGCGGTGTTCAACACATAAGCGAGCACGGCGCAGAAGGTGGCGTCGCGAAACAGCAGCCAGAACGGGTCTTCCGCCTGCCAGCCGTCTATCACCCAACTGAATTGCGACACGCCGTAGTAGATCAGCATCAATTGCATGAACAAGGGCGTGCCGCGAAAGAAATAACTGAACGCGGCCACCGCCCATCGCAACGGCGCCGGGCCGTAGACCCTGAGCAAGGCCAGCAGCACCGCCAACAGCATGCCCAAGCCGCCGGAGATCAGGAACAGTTTTGCGGTAACCGCCAGGCCGCTCCATTGGCCGCCGTCTCCCCACAGATAGCCGGGCAAAGCGCGCAGGATTTCGTCGAGCGTCATTATTTTCCCCTCAGAGCAAGCCGCGGCTGTAGCGCAGCCCCAGCCAGCGGAACACGCCCCCGGAAGCGGCGGTGAACAGTAAATAGACCAGGCAGACCAGGAAATAGAACAGGAAAGGCATCTGGGTGGCGCGGCCGGCCTGCTCGGCGAGCCAGGCCATGTCTTCCAGGCCGATCAACGACACCAGCGCCGCCGATTTCATCAACGCCAGCCAGTTGTTGTTGATGCCGGGCAAGGCGTGGCGCAGCATCTGCGGAAACAGGATGCGCCGGAACAGCTGCCACGGCCGCATGCCGTAAGCGACACCGGCCTCCAACTGGCCGCGCGGCACCGCCAGGAAGGCGCTACGGAAAGTTTCAGTGTAATAAGCGCCGAAAATGAAACCTATGGTCAGCACCCCCGCCAGGAATTTGTCGAACTCCACCGCCGGCAACCCCAGCGCCCCCAGCAACAGGTTGAAAACCTTCTCGCCGCCGTAAAACAGCAACAACATCATCACCAGTTCCGGAATGCCGCGAATCACCGTGGTGTAGGCGATGGACGCCGCGCGCAGCCAGCGCGGGCCAAACAGCTTGACGCAGGCGTTGGCGAGGCCGAACAGCAGCGCCAGCCCCAGCGCGGCCAGCGCCACGCGCAGGCTGAGCCAGGCCCCGGTCAGCAACAGGGGCAAATAGGACGCCACCATGGCCGCCCTCCTTGTGAAACGGCCGGCGGACGCCGGCCGGGAAAACGGACGTATGCACGAGGATCAGAGCCTAGCGAGCAAGGGCGAGACAAGGCGAAGACTGCGAAGAAAGCGGAATGTCCGTTTGGTACATGAGCATTTCGAAGCAGTAATCCCCGTAGCAAGTCTCACGAAGCGCCGTAGACTTTGAACAGGTTCTTAGTGGTAAATATCGAAGCCGAAGTATTTCTTGCGCACGCCTTCGTACACCCCGTTGGCGCGGATGGCGGCGATGGCGCGGTTGATCGCCGCCTTCAGTTCCGGATCGCTCTTGCGCACAGCGATGGCCACCGGGATGGATTCGCCCAGTTTGGAGCCGGCGAAAGCGAACTGCTTGCCGCGCTCGGTGCGTAGAAAGCTGGTTTCGGCTTGGATATTGTCCTGCAAGGCAGCGTCTATGCGGCCGGAGGCCAGGTCCAGATAGACGTTGTCCTGATTGGCGTAGGTAACAATCTTCACCTTGCCGCCGCCCCAGTTAGCCTTGGCGTACTGCTCGTGCACCGAGCCGGACTGCACGCCCACGGTCTTGCCGGCCAGCGACTGCGGCGTGGGCCGCAACGGGCTGCCTTTGCGCGCCACCAGCTGAGAGGCGGACGCGTAGTATTTGTCGCTGAAGTCCACCTGTTTCAGCCGTTCAGCCGTCACGTTCAGCGAGGCGATGACGGCGTCGAACTTATTGGCGTTGAGCGCGGCTATCATGCTGTCGAACGGCTGCTTGACGAAGACGCAGCGGGCCTTGAGTTCGGCGCAGACGGCTTTGGCGATGTCCGGATCGAAGCCGGTGATCTCCCCGTTGGGGGCCAGCACGTCGAACGGCGGGTAGCCGCCGTCCACGCCCCAGCGGATCTGCTTGATGTCCTTGGCCAGTACAGGGCCTGCGCTTAGCGCCAGCAAAAGCGCGATCTTGATGGTTTTCATCTTTTTCTCCTTGTAGAGCCTGTTCATGGCCGGCTGCGCGTCGGCGACAGGTTCTGAATCTCCCCGGCTCTGCGGCCGGTGGCGAATGAAACGGCGCTGCTTTTAGAACGTGTTTACGATCTCGCTAGACTAGAGCGCGACAAGGCGAAAACGGCTGAAAAAGCGGAGTGTACATACGGTACATGAGCATTTCGAATGCCGCTTTCAACGCCGTATCGCCGACGCGCAGCAGATCGTAAACAGGTTCTTAGAAACGCAAGGACATGCAGGTCAAGCCCCCGTCCATCTTGCGGATTTCGCTGGTGTCGGTCTCGATGATGGGCAGGCCCAGCGTCTTCAGCTTGCGCAGCGTGTCCGGGTAACCGCTTGGGGTGATCAGGGTGTCGTTGATCCACAAGGTGTTGCCGGCGTATTCCTCGTCCTTGGCCAGCACGATCTGCTGATAACCGCGGAATACCGGATCGTCAGCGCGGTCCTCGGACAGGATCAGCGTGTTGCGGCCCACGTAATTGACGATGGACTTCAAATGCAGGCCGGCGCTGACATCCACCGCGGTGACGACGTAACCGAACTTCTCCACCGCGGCGGCAAACTGGCTGATCCCGGCCTCGTTGGTGCGGCTGGTCAGGCCGACGAAGAAACGCTTGTCTATCATCAAGACATCGCCGCCGTCCATGCGCGCGTCGCCGTTCATCCACACTGCGTGGCGGAAGCGAGATACCAAGGGCGCGATGCTGCTCACCTCGCCGCGGCGTGCCGGCGCGCCGGGCTGGGTGATCACCGCCAGCTCCGGCATCAACACCGCGGTGTCTTCAACGAAATGGGCATCGGGGAAATCGGGCTGGGCCGGCAAGGTGCTGACGGTCAAACCCAGGCGCAGCAGGATATCCACGTAATCGCGGAATTGGGAGCGAGTCAGCGCCGGGTCCGGCGCGCCGATGTTGGCTGTAGTCAAGCCGCCGGCCACGGTGTCGGCAGGCAGACGGGTGATCGCATGGGTGAAATGCATGGGCAGGCTCCTTGATCAGGCGGCCCAGCAACCAAATGGTTGATGGGGGCGGCGCGTGGCCGTTCTCGCTCGAACCATTCTAGGCAGCGCCCTGGGCCCGCGTCGGTCGTATGGGCCGGCGGCGACAGCCGGTTTCGGCTGTTTTGGAGCAGAGGGCAGCCGCTTTGCGTGGCGGCCGCCAAACCCGGCCATATCCTACTCAACTAAACCAATGGCCAGTCGTTTAAATCCTGTTTTTGTTTGAAATTAAGCATATTATTTCAAGGGCTAGAGCAAAAATGCCGTATATCAAACTATCCATCCTCCTTCTTTTTGCGCTCTGCACCATCTACATCCATTATCGCGGCCGTCAACGCTTGGGGTTCTGGCGGCAATTGACCGACCACTCTACCTTCATGGCGCCGATCAACTGCTTCTGCTATCTGTTCTCCACTCTACCCGCGCGCCCCTATTTGCCGCTGCAGCGCTTTCCGGAGCTGCAGGCGCTGAACGATAACTGGCAACGTATCCGCGCCGAGGCGCTGGCCTTGTCCGACGATGGCGCGATCAAGGCATCCGATCGTTACGACGACCTGGGCTTCAATTCTTTTTTCAAGACCGGCTGGAAGCGTTTCTACCTGAAGTGGTACGACCAGCCGCACCCGTCGGCGGCCAAGCTGTGCCCGTACACGACCGCGCTGCTGCAAAGCATTCCCTCGGTAAAGGCGGCGATGTTCGCCAGCTTGCCGCCGGGCAGCCGGCTAGTGCGCCACCGAGACCCCTTCGCTGGTTCGGTGCGCTTCCATTTGGGCTTGTCCACACCGCAAAACGAGGCCTGCTACATAGAGGTGGACGGTGAACGCTACAGCTGGCGCGACGGCGAGGCGGTGATGTTCGACGAAACCTATCTGCACCACGCGGAAAACGCCACCACTGAGCAGCGCATCATCTTGTTCTGCGATATCGAGCGCCCGATGCGCTTCCAGCTTGCGGCCTGGGGCAACCGCCTGATCAGCCGTCTGCTGCTGGGCGCCGCCAGTTCCCCTAATCAGGACGGAGATCGCACCGGCGCGCTCAACCGCCTGTTCCGCTATGTGCAGGCGGTGCGGCTATTCGGCAAGCGCATCAAGGCGCAGAGCCGCCTTGGCTACTATGCGCTGAAATGGCTGTTGTTCGGCGGCTTGTTGCTGGGCTGGCTGCTGAGCTGAAGCGCCCTATAGATTGAAGAAAGCCCGCGCATTATCCGTCAGCAGCCGCCGGCGGATCTCCGTGTCCGCCACCGTGTCGCGGATCAGGCCGCCCACCGTCTGCTCGCCCAAGGGAAACGGCGCGTCCGAACCCAGCATCACCCGCTCCGTGCCCATCGTGGCGATCAATAGCCGCAACGCGCCCGGATCGAAGATGGCGGAATCCACGTAAAAGCGGTCCAGATAGCTGGACGGCCGCCGCGGACAGTCTTCGCGCACGATGTCCCGCTGCTCCCAGGCGTTGTCCACCCGCCCCAGCAGATAGGCAAAGCTGCCGCCGCCGTGAGCGAAGCAGATTTTCAGGCTGGACGGCAGCCGTTCAAAAGCGCCGGACAGGATTAGCGACAGGATGGCCAGCTGGGTTTCCGCCGGCATCGACACCAGCCAGGGCAGCATCCAGCGCTTCATCCTCGCGCCAGCGCCCATCATGTCCCATGGGTGCACCAATAGCGGGATGTTCTCGGCAGCGCAGTGAGCCAAAAACGTCAGCAGGCCTTCGTCGTCCAGATCCCGCTCACCGACATGATTGCCGATCTGCACGCCGACATGGCCGGCCTCGCAAGCGCGGCTGGCTTCGCGGCAGGCGGCGTCAATGTCCTGCAGCGGCACTTGCGCCAGCACTTTCAGGCGTTGCGGCGCAACGGCGGCCATCTCCAACGCGCGGTCGTTCATCAGCTGCGCCCACGGCAAGGCGCGCTCTATCGGCGCGGCGTAGGCGAACATCACTGGCGTCGCACACATGATCTGCGTATCGACTCCCTGCTCGTCCAGCCAGGCCAGCCGGCGCGCGCCGTCCCACAGCGCATCGTGCACCGGCCGGAACGGCTGGTCGCCTACCATGATCTGCCCGTTGCGACCGGAGGTTTCCAGCCAAGGCCCGCGCCGCGGGTCCAGCCGGGCCGCCTCGGCCTGGCTGATCCGCGGAAAAAAATGGGAGTGGATGTCTATCATGGCGGCGTTTCTCTAGTTAACGGCGTTTCTTCAAGAACCTGTTTAAGGCTCGCGAGCTAAAGCGAAACAAGGCGTTTTCAACGCCCATTTCAATCCATCCCGCTGAAGCGCAGCAGGAATGAAGAGCCGCTGACAAAACTCAGTTTTACGGCTGAGGCAAGGCGCGCCGACGCAGACAGTGCAATGAGTACGACAAGTCGGGGCAACGCAGCATCAGGGAGTTTGTTAGCGGGTCTAAACAGGTTCTCAATGGTTGGACCGCTGCCTCAGTCCATGCCAGGCGGCGTAATCCTTGCCTGGGTGCACGGTGCCGCAATGGCGGCAACGGCGTTCGTCCTCGCTCCGCGCGTAAAACAGCTGATAAGCCTTGGGCAAGTCGTCCACCAGGCTTTCCAGCTGCTTGGAGAAGCGCCAGACCTCAGTGGCGCAAACCGGACAGTACCATTGCAGGCTGTCGTGCTCGCCGGCCGGCCGCGGCTTCTCCACCAACAGGCACAGGCCGGGTTCCGGCCGTTGCGGCGAGTGGATGACATGGGCCGGCAGCAGGAAGGCGTCGCCCTCGCGCAGCTCGATGCGGTCGAAACGCCCGCGGTCCCAGATCTCCAGATAGGCGTTGCCCTGGATCTGGTAGAAGATTTCCTCGGTGGGGTTGTCGTGAAAATCGGTACGGGTATTCGGCCCTCCCACCATATTGATGATGTAGTCGCCGTCCGGCCAAACGGCCGCGTTGCATACCGGCGGCTTGAGTCGGCTTTGATTGCCTTGCGCCCAGTGCAGCAGATTGAGCGGCGCGCCATATTGCAGTTCCATCTCCTATCTCCTTCTCTTGCGGTCAATTCCGTCTAAATCCGTCTAAAGCGGTTTGTAGGCGATCGCCTTGATTTCAATGCGCAAATGCGGATGCGGCAGCTGATGCACCGCCACCGTGGTCCGCGTCGGTCCCGTCTCGTCGAAGTACTCGGCGTAAACCTGGTTGTATGCGGCGAAATCGTTCATATCCACCAGGTAGGCGCTGATTTCAACCACATCGGCCAGTCCGGCGCCAGCCGTGGCCAGGATGTCGCGGATATTCTCGATCACTGCCCGGGTTTGCAGAGCGATGTCCAGCCGGGTCGCGCCCATGGCGTCGGCTTCGGCGCCGGCTATGCTGTTGTCCGGCCGCCGCGAGCTGGTGCCGGAGATAAAGAGGAAATCCCCGGCCCGCTTCAGGTGCGGGAAGCGGCCACGCGGCGTGGCCTTGCCGCTGACGGTGGTGGCTTGGGTGCTCATGCGGCGCTCCCGCTGGTTACAAATTCGCAGCGCCCCAGCCCGGCGATCTCCACGCCGATATGCAGGCCGGCGCGCAGCGGCTCGGCCGCGGTGGCGGCACCGGCCAGCAGCAAGGAGCCGGCCGGCAGCGTGCGCCCCGCCGCGTGCAGCAACGCGGACACTTCCATCAGCGCGCGCAAGGGCTGGCCCAGGATGGCGGCGCTGCTGCCCAGCTGCACCGGGCGGCCGTCGAAGCGCAAGGTCACGCCCAAATTGTCCAGCGGCGCGTCCGGCGGGCTCAGCGGGCCGACGACGAAATGAGATGAAGAGCAGTTATCCGCCACCACGTCCTCCAGGCTGAAACGGAAGTCGCGGTAGCGCGAATCGATGATTTCCAACGCCGGAGCCACGCCGGCCAGCGCCAGCCCGGCCTCGGCCAGGGACAGCGGCCGCGAGATCTCCTGCGCGGTGATGAAGGCGATTTCCGGCTCCACCCGCGGATGGATCAGGCGGCCCAGCGTCAGCTCGCCGCCGTCCGCCAGTTGCATCGCGTCGGTCAGCTCGCCCCAGATCAGCGCGTCCACGCCCATCTGCACGCGCTTGGCGCGGCTGGTGAAGCCCAGCTTCAAACCCAGCGCGCGTTCGCCGCGCTGCTGGCGCAGGCCGATGCCGGCCTGCTGGATGCGGTAGGCCTGCGCCAGATCGAAGGGCTGCCGCGCGCTTAGTTGATCGACGGCTTCGCCGGTTTGGGTCGCTATGTCCAGTTCGCGAGCGCAGCTTTGAATGAAGTCGGTCATGCCGTGCCTCCTTTGGCCTTGAGCAAGTCCAGCGCCACGTCGACTATCATGTCCTCCTGCCCGCCCACCATGCGACGGCGTCCCACTTCCAGCAGGATGTCCAGGGTTTTCAAACCGTATTGCCGCGCAGCCGTTTCCGCGTGGCGCAGGAAGCTGGAGTAGACGCCGGCGTAGCCCAGCGCCAGTGTTTCGCGGTCCACCCGCACCGGCCGGTCCTGGGTTGGACGCACCAGGTCGTCGGCGGCGTCCATCAGCCGGATCAGGTCGCAGCCGTGGTTCCAGCCCAGCCGCTCGGCGGCGGCGATGAACACTTCCAGCGGCGCGTTGCCGGCGCCGGCGCCCTGGCCGGCCAGCGAGGCGTCGACGCGGCGACAGCCTTCTTCCACCGCCACAATGCTGTTGGCCACGCCCAGCGACAGATTGTGATGGGCGTGCATGCCGGTTTCCGTTTCCGGCCTCAAGGCCTCGCGCAAGGCGCGGAAGCGGTCTCTCACCTCCTGCATCAACAGGGCGCCGCCGGAATCCACCACGTAGACGCAGTTGGCGCCGTAGCTTTCCATCAGCTTGGCCTGCTCCGCCAGCCGCTGCGGCGTGGTCATGTGCGACATCATCAGAAAGCCGACGGCGTCCATGCCCAGTTCCCGCGCGTAGCCGATGTGCTGTCTGGCGATGTCGGCCTCGGTGCAGTGGGTGGCGACGCGGACGATGCGCGCGCCGGCGTCGTAAGCGTTGCGCAAGGCGCCGACGGTAGCGATGCCGGGCAGCAGCAAGGTGGCGATCTTGCTCTTACTCACCGATTCGGCCGCTGCGGCGATCCACTCCACGTCGCTATGGGCGCCGAAGCCGTAGTTGAAGCTGGAACCCTCCAGCCCGTCGCCGTGCGCCACTTCGATGGAATCCACGCCGGCGGCGTCCAGCGCCGCGGCGATGGCGCGCACCTGGGCCAGCGAATAACGGTGACGGACCGCGTGCGAGCCGTCGCGCAGGGTCACGTCGGAAATATACAGTTTGTCCATGCCGTGCTCCTCAAGCTTGCTGCAGGCGGGCGGCGACGCGTTCGCCGCAGGCCATCGCCGCCGATGTCATGATGTCCAGATTGCCGGCGTAGGCCGGCAGATAGTGGGCCGCGCCTTCCACCTCGATGAAAACCGACACCTTGAGCCCGCCGCTCCGCGCCAGTTCCGGATAGGCCGCCAGCGCTTCCGCCGGCAGCGCCTCGAACTGCACTTCCTGTTTCAGCCGGTAGCCGGGCACGTAGGCGCTCACCTTGTCCGCCATCGCGGCCACCGAGCGCGCGATCGCGTCCCGGTCCGCCGGCGCGGTCAGACAAAACACCGTGTCCCGCATCATTAGCGGCGGCTCCGCCGGATTGAGGATGATGATGGCCTTGCCGTGACGCGCGCCGCCAACACCCACAATGGCCTGGGCGGTGGTTTCGGTGAATTCGTCGATATTGGCGCGGGTGCCGGGACCGGCCGATTGGCTGGCGATGGAGGCGACAATCTCGCCGTAGAACACCGGCGTCACCGCGGCTACCGCCGCCACGATCGGGATGGTGGCCTGGCCGCCGCAAGTGACCATATTGATGTTGGGCGCGTCCAGGTGCGCGTCCAGGTTCACCGCCGGCACCACATAGGGGCCAATGGCGGCGGGCGTCAGGTCTATCACCCTGACCCCGCGCGGGCGCAGCAACTGCTCGTGGCGCGCGTGAGCGCCGGCCGAAGTGGCGTCGAACACCAGGCGGATGTCGGCGGCGCCGGGCATGGCCAGCAGCCCTTCCACGCCCTGGTGGCTGGTGGCCAGGCCCAGGCGTCGCGCGCGGGCCAGGCCATCGGAATCGGGATCGATGCCTATCATGGCGGCCAGTTCCAACTGCCGGCCGTGGCGCAGGAGTTTGACCATCAGATCGCAACCGATATTGCCGGAACCGATAATGGCCGCTTTGACGCGAGCGGGATGGTTCATGAGGAGGCTCCCTGAAGTGAGGCGAAACGGGCCGAGACTTCGCCCAAGCCCTGGATGCGGGCGGTGAACACATCGCCGGCTTTCGCCGGCGCCATCGGACCCAGCGCGCCGGTCAGCACGATGTCGCCGGCCTTGAGCGGCTCGCCGCGCCGCGCCATCGTGTCCGCCAGCCACAACGCGGCCAGCAGCGGGTTGCCCAGACAGGCCGCGCCGACGCCCACCGAAACCGGCTCGCCGCGCAGTTCCAGCGTCATGCCGCAGCCGAGCAGATCGACATCGGCCAGCCGCCGCGGCCGGTTGCCCAGCACGAACAGGCCGCTGGACGCGTTGTCGGCGATGGTGTCGCTGATGCGGATATCCCAGCCGGCGATGCGGCTGTCCACGATCTCCAAAGCCGGCAGCACCGCGTCCACCGCGCGGAACAGATCGGCCAGCGTGTGCTTGTCATGGTCCAGGTCGCGGCCCAGCAATAACGCCACCTCCGCCTCTATCTTGGGCTGCAGCAGCCTGCGGCTGTCGATCTCCTCGCCGTCGCACAGCGCCATGTCGGCGAACAGACGGCCGAAATCCGGCTGGGACACGCCCAATTGCCGCTGTACCGCCAGCGAGGTCAGGCCGATCTTGCTGCCGACCAGCCGCCGCCCCTGAGCCTGGGCATGCCGGACATTCAGCGTTTGCACCTGATAGGCGGCGTCGACGTCTCCCTCGCCAAGCAAGCCGCGCACCGGAGCGCAGGGCTGGCCGGTTTCGGCGGCGCGACGCAACTGCTCGGCGGCGGCTTGCAATGTGGATGATGAAGCTGGGCTCACGGTTCTCTCCTTATCAAGCGGTCCGGCGCGGCCAAACCGGCCGTTCAAACAGGGACGCGTTCCAGTCTATGGGGCGCGGCAATAAGGAGAAAATGAATATGCGGGCTTCTGCTATTCCCTAAAGTTATGCCATAGTCTTGATCGTCCCGTCCCAACCGCACAGGAGCGCCAATGGATCCTCTCACGCCTTTTTCCGTGCAAGACATGGTGCTGAACCGGCTCAAGCTGCGGCCGCTCTTGGTGTTCGATCGGGTGCTGCGCTGCCAGTCCATCGCCCGCGCCGCGCGCGAGCTGAACCTGACCCAGCCGGCGGTGACCAAGGCCATACGCGAGCTGGAACAACAACTGGACACCGTGCTGTTCCTGCGCGGCAACCGCGGCGTGACACCCACCGAATACGGGCTGCTGCTGGGCGAGCGCGTCAAGGCGGTGATCGCCGAGCTGCGCTATCTGACCGACGAGATCAACGCCTTCAAGGGCGGCATTTGCGGGCATGTGATCGTCGGCACCCAGATCTCCGCCAGCGCCAGCCTGCTGCCGCAAGCCATCCTACGGCTGAAGGCGCACGCGCCCAAGCTGCTGGTCACCGTGCGCGAGGGGCCACAGGATTATCTGTTTCCGGCGCTGGCCGCCGGCGAGCTGGACCTGGTGGTGGGCCGCCTGCCGGACCCGGAAGCGCCGCTCACCCGCAAGCTGCCGCTGCGCCATCAGCCGCTATACCTTAACCGGCTGTGCATCGTCGCCGGCGGCCACCATCCGCTGCTGGCCGCGCCGCCGTCCAGCCTGGCCGAACTGCGCGACTGGCCGTGGATCCTGCCGCCGCCGGATTCGCCGGCCCGCCTGGTGGCCGAGCAGTTCTTCCACAATGCCGGCCTCGCGCTGCCGGACAATCTACTGGAGTCGCTGTCCTTGCTGACCAATGTCAATCTGCTGGTGGACTCGGACTGCCTGGGCCTGATGCCGCGGCTGGCGGCGCGCCGCTTCGCCGCCGCCAAGCTGCTGGCGGTGCTGCCGTTGGACGAGGTGGGGCCGCCCACCGCCGTCGGCTACTCGGTGCGCGCCGACAAGCCGCTGCCGCCGGCGGCCAGGCAGATGATAGACAGCTTGAAACTGGCCGCAGCCCAGCTGGACGCGGCGGATCAGGTATAAGCGCAGGGAATAGCAAGACTCGATTTATTCATTTTCACGAGGAGGCCCGCGTTTCCTACACTCGCCGACATGGCGCCGCCCCATACCTCGGCGGCGTCCAAACACCGTTGACGAGGATAGAAACCATGAGCCGTCCCGCCCTGCTGCCGCTGTACATCAATGGTCGATTCGAAGAGGAAGGCGCCCGCTTCGACAACATCAGCCCGGTGGACGGCCGCCTGTTGAGCCAGGCGGTAGAAGCCGACGCCGCTCAGGTGGCCCGCGCCGTCCAGGCCGCCAGCGACGCGCTGCAAGGGCCTTGGGGCCGCTACAGCGCGCCGGAACGCGCCGCCTTGCTGCACAAGGTGGCCGACGGCATCCAGGCGCGCTTCGACGACTTCGTCGCCGCCGAGGTGGCGGACACCGGCCGCCCGCTGCATTTGGCGCGCACGCTGGACCTGCCTCGCGCCATCGCCAATTTCAGAACTTTCGCCGACCTCGCCGTCGCCCAGATCGACGATTGCTGCGAAACACCGCAAGCAGACGGCGGCCTGCTGTTCAACTACACCGTGCGCAAGCCGCTGGGCGTGGTGGCGGTGATCGCGCCGTGGAATCTGCCGCTATTGCTGCTGACCTGGAAGCTGGGCCCCGCGCTGGCGATGGGCAACACCGTGGTGTGCAAGCCGTCCGAAGAGACCCCGTCGTCGGCCGCCTTGCTGGCCGAAGTGATGGACAAGGCCGGCATCCCCGCCGGCGTGTTCAATCTGGTGCACGGCTTCGGCCCCGGCTCAGCCGGGGAATTCCTGACCCGCGCGCCGCAGATCAGCGCCGTGTCCTTCACCGGCGAATCGCGCACCGGCAGCGCCATCATGAAGGCGGTGGCCGACGGCGTGAAGGATATTTCCTTCGAGCTGGGCGGCAAGAACGCCGCCGTGGTGTTCGCCGACGCCGACTTCGACACGGCGGTGGCCGGCGTGGCCCGCTCGTCCTTCTTCAATACCGGACAGGTATGCCTGTGCACCGAGCGGGTCTATGTGGAACGTCCGATCTTCGATCGCTTCGTCGCCGCGCTGAAAGCCCGCGCCGAGGCCCTGAAGCCGGGCTATCCGGACGAGGACGGCGTGGACCTGGGCCCGCTGGTTTCGCGCCAGCACCGCGACAAAGTGCTGTCTTACTTCGCGCTGGCGCGCGAGGAAGGCGCGGTGGTGGTCACCGGCGGCGAAACACCGCGCTTTGGCGACGCGCGCGATCAGGGCGCTTATGTGCGCCCGACGATCTGGACCGGCCTGCCCGACCACGCCCGCTGCGTACGCGAGGAGATCTTTGGCCCGGTCTGCCACATCGCGCCGTTCGACGACGAGGAGGAAGTCCTCCGCCGGGTCAACGACAGCCCTTACGGCCTGGCCTGCGCGCTGTGGACCCAGCGGCTGGACCGCGCCCACCGGCTGGCGCGGCGCGTCCAGGTCGGCATCGTCTGGGTCAACGCTTGGTACGCGCGCGATCTGCGCACCCCCTTCGGCGGCAGCAAACTGTCCGGCCTCGGCCGCGAGGGTGGCCGCCATTCGCTGGATTTCTACTCCGACATCAGCAATGTCTGCGTCAAGCTGTGATGCGCCGGGAGAACGCCGCCATGCCCGCCACACTGGATGTTGACCGTTTTATCGACCAAAACCGCCTCGGCCCCTTCCACGCCGTCTTGCTGACGCTGTGTTTCCTGGTCATGTTCGCCGACGGCTACGACCTAGCGGCCCTGTCCTACATCGCGCCGGCGCTGATGGAACAATGGGGGCTGAGCAAGCCGCAACTGGGCCAGGCGCTCAGCGCCGCGCTGTTCGGCCTGGCCGGCGGCGCCATGCTGGGCGGGCCTCTGGCCGACCGCCTGGGCCGCAAACCCGCGGTGATCGCATCGACGCTGCTATTCGGCGTCGGCAGCCTGCTGACCGCGGCGGCGGACTCGCTGAGCACGCTGACCGTCTATCGCCTGCTCACCGGCATCGGCCTGGGCGCGGCCCTGCCCAACACCATCACCCTGCTGTCCGAGTACAGCCCGGCGCGGCGGCGCGCACTGCTGGTCAGTTCCATGCTGTGCGGTTTTCCGCTGGGCGCCGGCGCCGGCGGCTTGTGCGCCGGCTGGCTAATCCCCTCCTATGGCTGGCGCGCGCCGCTATGGCTGGGCGGCGTCTTTCCCTTGTTGCTGGCGCTGGCGCTGTACCGCTGGCTGCCGGAATCGGTGCGCTATCTGGTGGCGCGCCGCCGCTCCGTCGCCGATATTCGTCAGCGGCTGCGCCGTCTCGCCGCCACGCCGGAACTGGAACGAGCCGCCGCCTTCCGCCTTGGCGGTCCCAGTGAAGACGCTCCGCGCAACGGCCTGCGCGCGGTGCTGAGCCGGCCCTTGGCCGCCGGCACCTTGCTGCTCTGGCTCAGCTGTTTCATGAGCATGCTGATCTATTACCTGGTAGTAAACTGGATGCCGCTACTGTTGAAAGAAGCCGGCCTCTCGCTGAGCCGCTTCGCCTGGATCAGCGCGCTGTTTCCGCTGGGCGGCGGCGTAGGCTCTATTTTGCTGGGCTGGTGGATGGGCCGTGCCGAACCGCACCGCCTGTTGGCGGCCAACTTCGTCGCCTCCGGCATGCTGGCCTGGGCGATTGGCGCCGCCGTCGCTCAAGGCGAGCAAGGCGGGCAGCTGGGCTTGCTGGTGTTCTGCATGGGCTTCGCTTCCGGCGGTGGACAATCGGCGCTGGCTTCGCTGTCCGCCGCCTTTTATCCAACCCATTGCCGCGCCAGCGGGGTGGGCGGCATGTACGGCGTCGGACGCGGCGGCGCCATCTTCGGCGTGCTGGCCGGCGCGGAGTTAATGCGCCAGCAGGCGCGGCCGGACTGGATTTTCAACGCGCTGCTGCTGCCGGCGATTATCATAGCCATCTCCCTCTTGCTGAAGCGGCGACGCTACGCCCCCAGCCTGACGCGAGAAATCTGAACCGCCGCCCTTATCTCGCCGGCGCGGCCCCGTCCGCTCCAAACGCCAGGTCTCCCTCGTTGAAACTCATTTCCATTGCCTCCCCGGCGGCGTCCCGGCAACTTACCGCGAAATCCGGCCGCTCCGGACTCTTGCTGCCGGGGTGCAGCCTGACCGACGTCACTTCCATGCAGTCGCGCACTAGCGCCGCTTGGCGCCCCACATCCGCCAACGCCGGCGCCCAACCGCAAAAGGCGCCGCCCGCGAAGGACTCGGAACCGCACAACTCCCCCGCAGCTTGTTCGGCCCCCGGCAGCACTACGCCGGCGATTTCCTTCAACTCCGCCTCGTTCCTAGATGCGGCCTGTTGCTGGCTGGGCCAAGCGGTATAAGCCAATACGCCTGCTCCGGCCAGCAAAGCGGCAAACACCACGCCCACATGCGTCCATTGCAGGCGGGAAGCTTGCCCCGGTTCCTGCCGCGGCAGCGGCTGAGGGTACATTTCCTGATAAGGCGCCTGGCACAACGGACACGCGTAATGCGGCGCTCTCTGATCGCGCGGAGAATCGCCGCGCGAGTATCCGCAGTGTAAGCACAGTTTCTTTTCCATTGGCACTTCTCCCCAGGTGGAAGTCAGTCACGCTCGCCGGCGCTTTTAGAGCTGCTTCCCAAATGATTGACGCCCCCATGCGTACGTCCTGACATGCTAACAAAGAAATGCCATTGCAGTTTCACATCGCCGTCGCGACTCTTGCACTAGCGCTTTGGCCAGGTGCAATCCAATCGGATTGCTTGCCGGCGCGCACTCATCTGACCGGGGCTCGCAATGGCGCTCCAGCAGGCTTGTGAATAGCGGCTCAACTCGCGCCAATATTAAACCATTTAATTTAAACAAATATTTAACTTTGTTTCTTATAAGAGTTGTGCTAGCTTAATTTAAACAATATGAAACAGTAGTTTCAACAAAATACAAAAAGATCTGCTGAATGCTCGTGAATTGCCTTGATGGAGATAATATGTTTACCGTACTAACAATCTTTGGCACCCGTCCGGAAGCCATCAAGATGGTGCCCGTGATCCACGCACTACAAGACTGCCCGGGCGTGGCGTCTAAGGTCTGTGTGACCGGCCAACACCGCGAGATGTTGGATCAGGTATTGGACTTTTTCGAAATCCGCCCGGACATCGACCTGAAGCTGATGCAACAGGGACAGAGCCTGGCGTCTTTGACCGCCAGGCTGGTGGACGCGCTAGACAAAGTCCTAGAGGAAGTCCAACCCGACGTCGTGCTGGTGCACGGCGATACAGCCACCACGCTTGGCGCCAGTCTGGCCGCGTTTTACCGCCATATTCCGATTGGACATGTTGAAGCGGGATTGCGCACCGGAGACTTGTCTTCGCCTTGGCCTGAGGAAATGAACCGTCGCGTCACCGGCATTCTTGCGTCTTGGCATTTCGCTCCGACGGAGGCTTCCCGACTCAACCTGCGGAATGAAAAGGTCGACCCTGATCGGATATTCATCACCGGCAATACCGTTGTCGATACCTTGCTGTTGGCGGTGAAGAAGCTGGAACAACAGCCGGATCTCAAGGCCGGCATCGCCTCCCAGTTTGCCTTCCTGCCCCCGGAGGCCAGAGTGATACTGGTCACCGGCCACCGCCGGGAAAATTTGGGGGAGAGGTTTGAAAGCTTCTGTCGCGCGCTGGTGCGGCTGGCCGAGCGCTACCCCGACGTGGACATCGTCTACCCGGTGCACCTCAATCCCAATGTGCGCAAACCGGTGTACGCGCTGTTGTCCCAGGTGAGCAACATTCATTTGATCGACCCGCAGCAATACCTGCCCTTCGTCTATCTGATGGCCCGTTGCCACCTCATCATCACCGACTCCGGCGGCATACAGGAAGAGGCGCCTGCGCTGGGCAAACCGGTGCTGGTCACCCGGGACACAACGGAAAGACCAGAGGCGCTTGCGGCCGGCACCGCCATGCTGGTGGGCACGGAAACCGAGCTCATCGTCCAACACGCCAGCGCCTTGCTGGATGACGAGGTGGCTTATCAACGCATGTCTCAAGCCCATAATCCCTATGGCGACGGCGACGCCGGCAGACACATCGCCGCCATTCTCTCGTCACTGCCGCGTCGGCGGCAGGCGGCGAACACAGCCAGTCGGACCGTCGATGCGCTCGCTCCCGTACCCGGGAGATAAGCATGCCCCCGCGACTCCTACTCTGGTTGATCCTGCTGATGTGCTGTTACCCCGCCTGGTCCGCCGTGGACCCGTCCAAACCGGCCGCCAGCCACCCGCATCGCCACGGCGCGGCCACGTCTACGGAGAGCCAGGCCGCCATGGCGGCTCTGCCCATGGACCCAGACGAACACCCCTCCTCTGTCAGCCCCACAGTGAGCATCCAGGGGGCCTCGGACAATGTCGATCTGCGCCATACCCAGCAGTTGATCCTGGACCAGATCGAAGAAGCCCGTCGCCGCACCGTCAGCCAGGAGGACGACCCCCTGCTGCGGCGCGACACCGCAACGCCGTTCATCTGGCCTTTGCGCGCGCTGAGCTTCGTGCTGTACGGCGTGGTGCTCTTGGTCGTGGTGTACGCGGCGCGGCATATGGCGTTCACTTTGAACCGGCTGTTCGGCCATCAGCGCCACCCCTATCTGGACATTGAAACCGCGCAATGGCCCAAAGTCACGGTCTTCATCGCGGCGCACAATGAAGAGGCCGTGATTGCCGATGCGATGGAAGCGTTGCTTGAGTCCGACTATCCGCCTGGGCAAATGATCATCATGCCTGTCAACGACCGCTCCACGGACGGCACGCGCGCCATCATAGACCGCATCGCGGCGCGCAGACCGGACGCGATCAGGCCGTTTCACCGCACCCAGGGCAAGCCTGGCAAAGCCGCGGCGCTGAAAGATGCGACGGCATTGATCGACACCGATATTTTCATCGTCTTCGACGCCGACTACCTGCCAAGCCGCGGCCTGCTCAAGCAATTGATCGCGCCGTTCTTCGATCCGGAAGTCGGCGCCGTGATGGGCCGCGTGGTGCCCTTGAACCCGGGCGCCAACCTGTTGACCCGCATGCTGGACATGGAGCGCGCGGGCGGCTACCAGGTGGACCAGCAGGCCAGGATGAATATGAAGCTGGTGCCGCAGTACGGCGGTACGGTCGGCGGCATTCGCGTCGCCGCGCTCAACAGCGTGGGCGGCTGGCACGACGACGTGCTGGCGGAAGACACCGATTTGACCTACCGCCTGCTGATCGGCGGCTGGCTCACGGTCTACACCAATCGCTCCGAGTGCTACGAGGAGGTGCCGGAGAGCTGGCCGGTTCGCATCCGGCAATTGATGCGCTGGACGCGCGGCCATAATCAGGCGCTGGCGCGACATGTCGGCCGTCTGCTGAGCACCCGAGGAGTGCAACGGCGGGAAAAACTGGACGGGCTTCTGCTGTTGGGCACTTACGCCATGTCCCCGCTGCTGCTGCTCGGCTGGGCCATCACCTTGGTGCTGTTCTTTTTCGACAGCATGCTGCCGTCCCCCGGCCTCCTGCTGATCCTGGCCCTGGTCTGCTACAGCGCGATGGGCAATTTCGCCGCCTTTTTCGAGATCGGCGCCGCCTGCTATCTGGACGGCAACGGCAAAAGACTGCGTATTTTGCCTTTCGCCATTCTTGGCTTTTTGGTCAGTCTGGTCACCATTTCCCGCGCCACGCTGCAGCAGTCGCTGGTCGAACCCTTCAAGAAAAACAGAACGCTGCATTGGGATAAAACCAAGCGGTATCGGAGACAGCCGGGATGATGGCCATACTTTACGTGCTCGGCGTGGCGCCGCTGATCGCGCTGCCGCTCTTGCCCGGTCTATTGGAGTTGCTGCGCAAGACCGACGCCTCCGCGCTGGGCATCAACCGGCTGCACACCGGCACCGCCGACGTCTTCGCCCGCAACTACCGGCAACGGCTGGAAACGCTGGACTTGGGCGAGCGGCGGCAGGACTGGAACGCTCGCCTGGACGCCATCGGGCCGGAAAACCGCCCGGTCGTGGACGAGGAGGTCTTGGCCGCGGGCGAGTTGCGCATTCCGGCGCGCTTCAGTTTCCTGAAAGAAATCCATTGCGACGACAACGTCGTCACCGGTCCGGGCGTGATCCTGCGCAGCGTCTTGGCCGACGGCGATCTGAACCTGGGACGGAGCAGTTCGATTCTGCGTTGGGCCGGCGCCCGTAACGTCCGCATCGAGCCGGACAGCCTGTTGTTCGGGCGCACCGTGGCGGAGGACACCCTGGATATTTCGGGACCTGTCCGCTTCCAGCGCCTTCAAGCGGCAACCATCCGCATGGGAGAAACCCCGCGCCATCAGCCCCCGGCCACGCCGCTGCGTGAGGTGGATATCGAAAGTTTGGAAACGCCCCACCCCTTTAACTCGGAAATGCGCCGCGCGGTAATGGACGGCGATTTCCTGCTACCGGAAAACAGTTTGCTACGCGGACACTTGGTGGTGCGCGGCGGCTTGAGCATCGGCCCCGGCTGCCGGATCGAGGGCAGCGTCAAAGCCAGCGGACCCGTCCGCCTAGCCAGAGGAGTGGTCGTGGACGGCGCCGTTGTTTCCGATGACTCCATCATCTGCCGCGAGAACTGTCTCTTGCTGGGCCCGGTTGTTGCCGACCGGATTGTCGTCATTGGCGCCCATTCCGTATTGGGCGCGCCGGACTCGCCCAATACCGTTTCCTCGCGCTTGGTGCTGCTCACGCCGCCCCTGATCGCTCACGGCACTATCTGGGCCCGCATCCGCGGCAAGGTGCGCGGCCGATGAAGCATCTATGTTTACTGCTGGCCTTGTGTTGCGGAACAAGCCAGGCCGCGGACAGCGCATTCAAGCTGCCTGGCTACCAGGACGAGGACGGCGCCATTCTGCTGCAAGCGCATGGACGGCATGTCGACCCCTATTTCGCCATGAAAGCCTTGCTGACGGCCGAGGAGCTGGGGCTGTCCATCGCTCCGGCCACGGACGCTTGGGTGGCGTGGCTGGCGCCCAGGCAGGAGCGCAACGGCAGCTTTCCCCGCTTCGAGCGCCAAACGGACGGTGCCTGGCGCCGAACGGCCGACGCCGACGCCGACGACTCCACGCTGGCCATGTGGATTTCCCTGCTGAGCCGGCGGTATGGGCAACAAGACATGCCCCCGCCGCTTCAGGCATCGCTGGCGCGCGCCAGGCGGGCGCTGTGGCGACTGAGGCAAACCCGCAGCGGCATTTATGACTATGCCGCGGGCGTCAAGCTGGGCTACCTGATGGACAACGTCGAAGTTTACGCCGCGCTGCGCGACGACTGCGCCAGAACAGGCGCCAGTTGCCGGAGGATGCGACAGTTGGCCGCGGCGCTTCCCAAAGCGTTTTGGGAGACGAAAACCCGACGCTGGCGCGTAGCCAGCCGCGACCTTCCCCCTGTCGCCTTCTACCCGGAAGCCGCCGCGCAACTGTTCCCCCAAATGGAGGGCATGCCGGCGATGCCGGGGCAAGCCTCCTTCGACGCCTGGCTGCAGGGCGAAGGCCGGCCCTGGCTTGCTCAGGACAAGGCGCATCTGGACTTCCCATGGGGCGTGCTGGCCCTGGCCGCGTTAAGAGACGGCCGGGAGGACGCCGCGCGCGCCTGGTTGCAGAAGGCGGCGCCCGCGCGAGGAACCCCGCGCTGGAATGTGCTGGAGGAGGCGGTTTTTCAAGGACTGGAGCGCCGTCTGGCCACAACGGCGGAGCAAGAACAAAGGTTGGAAAAATGAATAAGATTCGATCCTGTCCCCGCTGGGTGTTCATCATCCTGCTGCTGGGGCTAATACTGGCGGCAAGCGCGATCTGGCACAGCTTGCGCGCAAGGCAAACGCCGCAGCCCCAGGCTTTCATCGCCTTGCTGCTGCCGGACAAACCGGCCAGCGGCAAATACTCGCTGGCATGGCAAGACGCCGCCAGCGAAGGCGGCGTGGCGATGATGCAAATCACCGCCAGCCAACTGGTGGACATGGAACCGGAGCAACGCGCCCGTCTCCGCGGCATCATCTTGCCGGACACGATACACCGCTATGTCGATGCGGCGCTGACCGGAGTGCTGGAGGAGTACGTGCAGGCCGGCGGCGCTCTATGGATCAATTACGACGCCGCCAGCGAAAACGCCGGCGGCCGCTTTTTGGACAAACCGGCGCTCTCGCGCCTGGTGGGCGTGGATTATCTGCTGTACCGGGAGTTGGGCAAGCAGATGGTGCGCAGAGATTTGATGTTGATGCCGCCCTCCGCCGTTGCCGAGCTGGGCATCACCCCCGGCCGCTTCCAGCCCTATCCGGACGGCAAATCCGCCTTGCTGCAAGCCTCGACCTACGGTTACGACCAGGCGGCGTTCAGCTACCTGGCGACCCGCGGCAGCTTCCCGGGACGCGTGCTGGCTCAAGGGCCGGACGGCACCTTGATTGCCGGCGTGCGCGATTACGGCCGCGGCAAGGTCTTGTTCGTCAACCTGCCGGTCACTTTTCTCAAAATACGCACCGACGGTTTGTGGCTGCAGTCCTACCTGCACTTCTTCAATAGC
Source organism: Chromobacterium haemolyticum (assembly GCF_009936155.1). NCBI lineage: Bacteria > Pseudomonadati > Pseudomonadota > Betaproteobacteria > Neisseriales > Chromobacteriaceae > Chromobacterium > Chromobacterium haemolyticum. Next base: position 2,620,087 of record NZ_AP019312.1, read on the forward strand.
CAAGTTCTACATCTGCCCCAATTGGCCTCCGTGCCGGACGGCGTGGGCGGGCTGGTAATGAACTGGCACGTCGACGACGCCAACGCCATTCCCTATCTGGACTTGCTCAAAAAACTGGGTTTTCTTGAGCAAGGCCCTTATTCCGTCCATTTCACCACCGGGCCGGACACCAATCAGCCCGGAGACCACCGAGGCATGGACCTCGCCCATAACCCGAAGGCTCAGGACTGGGTTCGTCGCTTGAGCGAGCGGGGTTACGAAATCGGCGCGCACGGCGGCTGGGCTCACAACTACTTCGCCTTCAACATCAATGAGCATAACGGCAAACGCTGGGAACCCTATCTCGCCAACAACAAGAAAGATCTTGAAAAACTCACCCAACAACCTCTCACCGAGTATTCAGCGCCCAACGGCCACCATCCGGACTGGGTAACCACTTGGCTGCGCCAGCACGGCGTGCTGGCTTATTACTACGTGGGCGACCTGTCCATGGGGCCCACTCGAGCCTATATCGATCCAGCCAACATGCATGGCCGGCCCTGGGCCTTCCCGGTATCGGCCAACGGCGGCATCGCCTCCTTCGAAGAAGCCGTGCGCAATAAACTGCCCAGCGCCCAGATGACGCTTTGGCTGCAGGACATGACACGTTTCGCGGTGCAACAGCGGGTGGCGCGCCTGGTTTATTTTCATCCTCCGGGTGTCTATTTCTATCAGCAAACCGTCCGCGAATGGCTGGCCCAAACCCGGACTTTGGGCAAGCAGGGCGTGTTTCATTGGTACACGATGACCGAGCTGTCCCGTTTCCTGTCCCAACGAGAACTGACCCAATGGCAAGCCGCGCCGGCGGAGGGCCGGGACGCGTCCTGGATCAGCATAAGCGCGCACAACCCAAAGACCTTGGCGCGGCAAAGCTGGCTGCTGCCCAAAACCCCAACGCCGCCCATGCTGAGGTCCGGCCAAGCCGATATCGAAGCGCTGCCGGACGCTTGGCGAATCACCGCCCGATCCGGGCAGGACCTTAGATTTGAATACGTGCAAACAGCGAGCAACACTTTGGAGAGCAGCCATGCTCAGTAAACGATTAGCGCAAATCTGCCTTTTGGCCCTGTCTCTTGCCGGGCATGCCCGCGCCGACGAAATGGCGGCCCCTGATACGCCGGAAACGGCGTCCGCTCCCGCAGATGTCGAGACAGAGTCCCCGCCGTCAGCGCCGGAGCCGTACTCATGGGCGCGCAGCATCGAGATCGGCGCGCAACACTCCCGTCTCACCGGAAACAACCCCGCCTGGGATGGCGTTTATCTGTCCGGTGTCTGGCAAACCGACGCCGGCAACGTCTTCGATTGGACCGCGGAGCAGGACAGCCGCTTTGGCGAACGGGGCATGGCCTTGAACGGCGGCTGGAACCACGACATCAACCCGGACTGGTACGGCAGACTGGAGTTGGGGCGCAGCAGCAGCGGCACCTTCTGGCCCGGCACCCACTACGGCGCGGCCATCAACCGGAAATGGCTGCCCAACCGCAATCTAGTCACCACCTTCGGCCTGGCCTACAACGACAATCGCCAAGGCTATAGCGACCGCATTCTGACCTTGGGCATGGTCTATTACTTCGACGCGCCCTGGGTCGTGGAAGGCGGCGTGCACCGCACCTTGAGCAACCCCGGCAGCGTAAGCTCCATGCAGGGTTACGGCGCGGTGACTTATGGGCGCGACCGCTGGCGCCTGATCACCCTGGCCGTCAACGCCGGCGGCGAGGGTTATATGCCCATCGGAGTCGACCAGCCCAAGCAGAGCTTCGACAGCCAACTCTATCAACTGAGCTGGAGGGAGTGGATAGGCAAGCATTGGGGCATCCATGCCGCCGTTGAACGCTATCACAGCCCCTATTACGAGCGTACCGGCATCACTACCGCCGTGTTCTGGAACCTGCCATGAGCCTTCAAGAACGTCTGAAACATTTCAAGGCGCTGCGTCACACCGGCCATGGGGGGGAGCTCATCTCCCTGCACCGGGCCATGCGCACTGAATCCTTCCAACGTCTTCGTTGGCTGGAGATCATCGGCATTCCGCTGCTGTTCAACCTGTTGCTGCTCGCCTTCCTGCCGCAAACGCTTGCGCTATGGAGGTTCGTCACGCAATCGAGCATAGAGGTAACCGGCGTGCCGGCCCAGCTCTCCAGCCTGGAGATACTGAACGGGCAAATACCAGGTTTATGGCTGCCCTGGCTGGATCTGCCGGCCTCGGTGCCCTCGTTTTGGCAATGGTGGGGCAACGGTCTCGCCGGCCTACTGCTGCTATCGCTGTCGTTTTTGATCAGCCCGGAAAACATGCCGATGCGCTACTTGCTGCGCTTGTTCGTCATCATCCATGGCTGCTCCTGCGTTTACTTCGCCCTATTGCCGGCGGCCTTCAACCACTCTCTTCCCGAATATCACAGCTCCTGCCTGACATTTGTGCTGACCTTGCTGTTTTTGATGCCCTGGGTGCACGCGCTGACCTTTCACGTGCTGGAAAAACCGCTCTGGCACAAGTTTGCCCTCACCGGGGTCTCCCTGGCCTATCTGCTGCTTGAGGCTCCGTTGCATTACTTTGCCGCCGCCCTGGTGCTGCACTACGGCTCGCTGCTGTTCATGCCCCTGCTGTTCATACTGGGCAGCCTGATGATGGAGGTCATGATGATGATTGCGCTATACGCCTGGGCGATGAGTTGGGAGTAAAAACGGCAAATCCCCTGATGCGAAATATATCCGCGGCCTCTCATTCAAACCGTGCGGCGCGCGTATCCTGTGGCGTGGATCGCAATCAAGACAGGGAGGACGCATGGGTTTCAGCGCAGATGAAAAAAACAAGATGGTGGCTTTGAGAGGCGTGGGCGCCACCGTTGTGTCCAGACTGGAGCAAATCGGCTTTTCTTCCTTGGCGCAGTTGGCGGACCAGGACCCGGCCTTGCTGACGCGCCAGATCGCCGACATGATGGGCTCCAGCTGCTGGCACAACAGCCCGCAAGCCAGGGCCGCCATCCAGGCCGTTGTCGATCTAGCGCGCGGAACGCGGCCGGGCCAAGGCAACCAACCTTGACCCGATTGCCAGATAGACGAGCCGCCAAGCTAGCTGCGCACTTTGGTCTGATCCGGTATATTGATTCTCATGCTCCAATCGCCTCCTCGTGCAGCCAGCGCTCAAGCGCGCGGACACAGCTGGAGGCGTCAAATAGCTGGCAAACCCTTTAAGGCCAGTGAAATCAAAGGTTCAAGCCAAAATGCTATTGATGATCGACAACTACGACTCCTTCACCTACAACCTGGTGCAGTACTTCGGCGAGCTGGGTCAAGAAGTCAAGGTGTACCGCAACGATGAAATCTCCTTGCAGCAAATCGAAGAGCTGCAGCCTAAATACCTGGTGATCTCGCCCGGCCCCTGCACGCCCAACGAGGCGGGTGTGTCCGTGCCGGCCATCCAGCACTTCGCCGGCAAGCTGCCCATCATGGGCGTGTGCCTGGGGCATCAGGGCATAGGCCAGGCTTTCGGCGGCCGCATCGTCCACGCCAAACAACTAATGCACGGCAAGGTATCGCCGGTTAAACACCGCGATGTCGGCATGTTCCGCGGCCTGCCCAATCCAGTGACCTGTACTCGCTACCATTCCTTGGTGATCGAACGCGAGACGCTGCCGGACTGTCTGGACGTCACCGTCTGGACCGACGACGGCGAAATCATGGGCGTGCGCCACAAGACGCTGCCGATCGAGGGCGTGCAGTTTCACCCGGAATCCATCCTCACCGATCACGGCCACGCAATGCTGGACAACTTCCTGAAAGAGTTCGCCTGATGAAGAGAATGTTGATGCTGAGCACCGCGCTGGCTTTGTCCAGCGCGGCGCAGGCCGGCGCGCTGGACGACTGCATGCGTACGGAAGCGCAGACTCCGGTGGTATCCACCTGCCTGCAACAGCGGCTGAGCAAAGCCGAAGCCGAACTAGCCCAAAGCGAAAACAGGGCCTCCGCCGCGATGCGCGAGCTGGACCAGATCACCGGCAACCGCTACCGCGCCCGGCTGGCGCTCAGCCAATCCAAGCGCGCCTTCAAGACCTATCTGGACAAGCAATGCCGTTGGGTGGCCAGCAGCTACGCCAGCGGCAACGGCGCGGACCAGGCGCAAGCCGCCTGCCGCGCCGACCTGATCGAGCAGCGCCTCTCCCAGCTGGCGGCGCACGCCGGCAATTGAATTTTTGGACGGCCCGCCTCCGCGCGGCGCCGCCCACGCAAGCAAAAGGACTCCCCGATGATTACCCCGCAGGCCGCGCTGAACCGGCTGATCGACGGCAACGAACTGTTTTATGACGAAATGCTGGACTTGATGCGCCAGATCATGCGCGGCGAACTGACGCCGGCGCAAACCGCGGCCATCCTGATCGGCCTGCGCGTCAAAGTGGAATCGGTGCTGGAAATCGCCGCCGCCGCTACCGTGATGCGCGAGTTCGCCACTCCGGTGCCGATCAGCCAGCGCGACCACTTGGTGGACACCTGCGGCACCGGCGGGGACAAATCCCACACCTTCAACATCTCAACCACCTCCGCCTTCGTCGCCGCGGCGGCAGGCGCCCGCGTGGCCAAACACGGCGGTCGTTCAGTGTCCTCCAGTTCCGGCAGCGCCGACGTGCTGGAGTCGCTGGGCGTCAAACTGAGCTTGAGCGCAGAGCAAGTGGGCCGTTGCGTCGACGAAATCGGCATCGGATTCATGTTTGCGCCCAACCATCACACGGCGATGCGCCACGTGGCGCCCATCCGCAAGGAGCTGGGCGCCCGCACCATTTTCAACATCCTGGGGCCGCTGACTAATCCGGCCGACGCCGAGAAGCAGTTGATGGGCGTGTTCCACCCGGACCTGGTGGGCATCCAGGCGCGGGTGCTGAAGCAGTTGGGCAGCCGCCACGCGCTGATCGTGCACGGCCTGGACGGCCTGGACGAGCTGACCTTGTCCGGCCCCAGCATGGTGGCTGAACTAAAGAACGGGCAGATCGAGGAATACCAGCTGGATCCGCGCGAACTGGGCCTGGATTTCGCCGAGCTCAAGCAGCTGCGGGCAGATACCGCCGCAGCTTCGCGCGACATTCTGTTGGCGGTGCTTGACGGCCAAGCCGGCCCCGCGCGCGACATCGTCTGCCTCAACGCCGCCGCAGCCATCTACACGGCAGGCGTTTCCCCTACCCTGGCCGACGGTGTTACCATGGCGCGCGAAGCGCTCGACTCCGGACAAGCCCGCGCCAAGCTGGACCAATTGATCAGCCTGAGCGCCGCGCTGGCCGCCTGAGCCCCCAATTTCCGACGCGGAGCGCCGCCGCTCCGCGCTCATCCTTCATTTCGATTGCATAAGAACGCCATGAGCAAACTGTCCAAAGACATCTTCAAGGCCTATGACATCCGCGGCATCGTCGGCAAGACCCTGACCAATGACGTAGCCCGCCAGATCGGCCAGGCCGTCGGCTCCGAAGCCAAGGCCCGCAAAGTGAAAACCATCGTGGTAGGCCGCGACGGCCGCCTGTCCGGCCCGGACCTATGCCAGGCCCTGGCCGAAGGCATTCAGGCCGCTGGCGTCGACGTGATCGACGTCGGCCGCGTCGCCACCCCAATGCTGTACTTCGCCGCCCATGAGCTGGGCTCGATGTCCGGCGTGATGGTCACCGGCAGCCACAACCCGCCAGACTACAACGGCTTCAAGATGATGTTGGCCGGCAACACCCTGGCCGGCGACGACATCCAAAAACTGTACCAGCGTATCGTCGACGGCGATCTTTCCAGCGGCGAAGGCGCTTACGGCACCCACGACATCGCCGAAGCCTACTTGGACCGCATCACCTCCGACATCAAGCTGGAGCGCCCGCTCAACATCGTGGTGGACTGCGGCAACGGCGTGCCCGGCGCTTTCGCCCCGGTGCTGTTCCGTCGCCTGGGCTGCCGCGTGCGCGAACTGTTTTGCGATGTGGACGGGAATTTCCCCAATCACCACCCGGATCCGGCCAAGCCGGAAAACCTGCAGGACGTGATCGACGCGCTGCAGAAAACCGACGCTGAAATCGGCCTGGCCTTCGACGGCGACGGCGACCGCCTGGGCGTGGTGACCAAGGAGGGCACCATCATCTGGCCGGATCGTCAGTTGATGCTGTTCGCCGCCGACGTGCTGGAACGCAATCCCAAGGCCAAGATCATCTACGACGTGAAGTCCACCCGCCTGCTCAAGCCGTGGATCAAACAGAACGGCGGCGTGCCGGTGATGGCTCGCACCGGCCACAGCTTCATTAAGGCCAAGATCAAGGAAACCGGAGCACTGCTGGCCGGCGAGATGAGCGGCCACGTATTCTTCAAGGAACGCTGGTACGGCTTCGACGACGGCATGTACGCCGGCGCTCGCCTGCTGGAAGTGCTGTCCCGCGTGGAAAACCCGAGCGAGCTGCTTAATGCGCTGCCCAATGCGGTGTCCACCCCCGAACTGAACCTGAAGATGGCCAAGGAAGGCGAGAACCACGAGCTGATCGCCAAGCTGCAGGCTTCCGCCAGCTTCGACGGCGCCGAGGAAGTCAACACCCTGGACGGCTTGCGCGTGGAGTACAAGGACGGCTTCGGCCTGGCGCGCGCCTCCAACACCACGCCGGTGATCGTGCTGCGCTTCGAGGCCGACAACGACGCGGCGCTGGAGCGCATCAAGGGCGACTTCCGCCGCGTGCTGGGCACCGCCACCGACGCCAAGCTGCCGTTCTGACGCCCGCCGTTCAAAGTCATTGCCCGCGCTCTCCGCGAGCGTGAATCAACACCGCCGGGGACATGGCCGCAGCCATGTCCCTGTTGTATTGAAAGGAAAACCATGTACGCCCAGGCTGCATCCAGCTTCACCACCTTGCGCGACCTGCTGCGCTTCGCCGTATCGCGTTTTAACGACGCAGGCCTGTTTTACGGCCACGGCACTCAGAACGCCTACGACGAAGCAGCCTATCTGACGCTGTCCGCGCTAAAGCTGCCGATGGATCAGCTCGAGCCCTTCCTCGACGCCAAGCTGCTGCCCACCGAGGTCCAGGACGTGGTCGACATGATCGAGCGCCGCGCCGAACAGCGCGTGCCGGTGGCTTATCTGACCCACGAAGCCTGGCAAGGCGACTTCAACTTCTACGTGGACGAACGCGTGCTGGTGCCGCGCTCCTTCATCTACGAGCTGCTGGGCGAGCCGCTGCAACCGTGGATCGAACACCCGGAACTGGTCCAGCGCGCGCTGGACCTGTGCACCGGCTCCGGCTGCCTGGCCATCCAACTGGCGCACCACTATCCGGACGCGGAAATCGACGCGGTGGATATTTCCCTGGACGCGCTGGAAGTGGCTGCCATCAATGTGCAGAACTACGGCCTGGACGAGCGCGTGCAGCTGATCCACACCGATATGTTCGAGGGCCTAGAGGAAAAGTACGACCTGATCATCTCCAACCCGCCCTACGTCGACGCCGAATCGGTGGACGCGCTGCCACCGGAATATCTGCACGAGCCGGAACTGGCTTTGGGCTCCGGCGAAGACGGCCTAGACGCCACCCGCGAAATCCTGCGACGCGCGCCGGACTTCCTGAACGACAAGGGCGTGCTGCTGGTGGAGATCGGCCACAACCGCGACATGCTGGAAGAGTGCTTCCCCACCCTGCCCTTCATGTGGATGGAAACCGAGAGCGGCGACGGCTTCGTATTCCTGATCACCCGCGAGGATCTGGTGGCCGGCCTGGCCGCTGACGCTCAGTAAAGCCTGTTCAAAGTCCACTGCGTTTCAGCGCATAGTGGATGAGCGCATGTAAAACGCCAAGCTTCGCAAACGAAAAACCGGCGGCCCCCGCAAGGGGGCCGCCGGTTTTTTGCGACCGCTAGCCTTTGGACTGAGCCGCTCCCGGATGCAATTCGCGCCAAATCTGCTCCGCGCGCTCTGTCGCCGCCGCTTTCTGCCCGGCGTTCAACTGCCGATAGTCCTTGGTGGTCAGGAACCAGTCCGCGCTCAACGTGTCTCCGGCCCGCCGCGCCACCAGATTCCAGGCCGCGGCCTCCAAGGGCTGCCGTTCCAGCAGATAGCTCTCGGAGATCATCGCCGCCGCATGGCGGTTGCCCAGCCGGTACGCCTGCTGCAAAGCGGCGCGCGCCTCCTCGCGGTAACGCATCTCGGGCTCAAAGCCCGGCCGCTGCGGCTTGCCATCCAGCTCGAACAGATAGCGCTCTGCCAAGTGAGTCAAGGCCTGGACATTGCCGGCGGCCGCCAACTTCCGCAGCTCGGCCAGCGGCATCCGGTAGAAGCGCTCGTCGATGACGTAGCCCAGTTGGCGCAAAGCCTGCTTGCGCTGGCGTTCGGTCTTGCTCTCGGGCAAGGGCTCCGCCGGAGCAGCGGCCGGAGCCGGCCCGTCGCCCACCGCGAAGCTCAGCCCCTGGTAAGCCCTCGCCGGCACCTCCCCCTTGGCCGGCTGCGACGCGGCTCCGGCAGCCCCGGCGACCAAAGCCGCCGGGGCTGGAACGCTCAGGCCAAGCCGCGCACGAACCGGTTCAGGCAGACTGACCCAGGCCAGGCCCAACAGAGCCAGCCCGCCGGCCAGCCCCCACGCTTGCTTGCCCATCGTCGATTAGATCGAGTTCAGGCAAGCGTTGAGCCCGTTGGCGTGGCCGTAGCGCGAATAGTAATCGCGTTGAGACGGCGTGCCGTGCTCGCCGTAATCGGCGGCGTTGCGCGCCGAAGCCACCGCGTTCTCGATAAAGCTCGGATAGCGCAGATTGGTTTCGGCGTACTTGGCGAAAGTCCCTCCCACGCAATCGGCCTGCAACTCCTGCATCGGCGCCTGGCGGTAGATATTGTGGGTGAACTGGATGGAATGGCCCCATTCATGCGCCAGGATGAACTTGGCCACATAGTTGCCGTAGCTGTTTTCCTGTTGCTGCAGGAAGCCGGTGCCCACGCTGATGGTGTAAGGCCCGCACGCCATCGCGCTCAGTTGAGGTTCGCGGCAAGCGTACTGGTTGACGTAGACCGTCGGCCGCGCGTAGCCGCCGAGAAAACCGCGAATCTCGTTGGCGCTGGACTGGATGTAACTGTTGTTCACCGGAGCGGCCGCAACCTGGACGGATGCGCCGGCCAATACAGAAACCCCAATCAAACCGGCTTGGATCAGACTTCTCATGACTAACTCTCCTTATGTTGTTCACAACGGAGATTTAGTTATGGTAAATGATTTGGTATTTACAAAATTATTTTGCAATTCCAAATACATAAATACGTGGTGAAAAATTACCTTGTCACAACAAACTACATATGAAAAAGTGACGGGTTGCTTAAAAGCAAGCCATCACTTTCAAAAAACAAAGCGCCAACTCCCATCCCAGCCGCTCAGGCCATCCCCTCGAAACCGTAATTGCGCAACAACATGAACGCGGTGAACAGCATTACCAGGCCAATGACGCAATCCAGCACCCGCCAGCTTTGCGGACGCTGAAACAGGGGCGCCAGCTTGCCGGCGAAGCAGCCGATCGCGCCGAACCACAGCACGGAGGCGCTGAGGCTGCCCAACAGAAAGGATGGCGCGGCACTCTCTCCATAAATGGCGGACACGCCGCCGATCAGCACCACGGTGTCCAGCCAGGTATAGGGATTGAGCAAAGTCACCGCCAGCACGGTGCGAATAGCGCGCTTGCGATCTTTCTCCACGCCGCCCGCCAGCGATATCGCCCCAGGCGTCAAGGCGGAACGAAAGGCTTTATAGCCCAGCCACAGGACGAAGCCCGCGCCCAGCCAGGTCACCGTGACAATGAAGCCGGGAATCGCATTGAGCAGTTTGCCCACGCCCATTACCCCGCAGGCGATCAGAAACACGTCCGCGACAATGCAGATCGCCACAATGGGCAGGATGTGGCTGCGGCCTATGCCCTGCCGCAATACGAAGGCATTCTGCGGCCCAATGCCGACAATCTGCCCGATGGATAGCCCAAGGGCAGACAGATAAACGCTAAAGTTGAACAAGAGCCGCTCCCGGAAATTTTCAACACAGACTAAAGGAGCGGCATAGCAAAGTAAAACTAATAAAAATTATTATATATAAGTGGAATTAATACTTGCTCGCCGCTCCCAATCCGCCATCCACTCCGGTAACTGCTTAGGGTCCACCGGCGGTGAAATCTCGTACCCCTGTCCGTCCAGGCAGCCTATTTCCAGCAGACGGTCCCAGATCGCCCGGCTTTCCACCCCCTCCACCACCAGTTTGCGCCCAGTGTAGTGGGCAAAGGACACCATGCTGCGGATGATGGCCTCGTTGCCCGGCGTATCCAGCAGCAGCCGGACAAAGCGCTGGTCTATCTTGATGGTGTCGAAGGGCAGTTGCTGTAAATGCACCAGCGAGGATGCCCCGGTGCCGAAATCGTCCAAGGCGATGGACAGGCCGAGATCGCGGCAATGCTCCAACTTGGCTGTGATCTGCTCCGCCTCCTGCTGGGTCACGCTCTCCAGCACTTCCAGCTCCAGGTAGCCGGTCGGCAGCGGGTAAGCCTGCAACAAAGCCTGGATGCCAGGCACAAAGCCCTCGTGCTTCAAAGTGATGGCGGAAAGATTGACGCTGACCGGAATGTGACGGCCGTCCGCCAGCCATTCGCCTGACTGACGCAGCGCTTCGCGCAGCACCCACCAATCCAGCTCCCGCATTAAGTCGGTGTTCTCTATCGCGGGAAAGAAGGCCCCCGGCATTTCCAAGCGGCCATCACGACGCCAGCGCACCAGCGCCTCCACGCCTTCGATTCGGTTGTTGCGCAGATTGATCTTGGGCTGATAAAACAGCGCCAGCTCATCGCGGGCGATGGCCTGCGCGAAAGCGTTGCGCACCGCGTGCATGTGCTGGATCTCTTCATCCATGGTCACATGGTAATAACGGCAATGGCCGCCGCCCGCCTCCTTGGCCCGGCTCAACGCCAACTCGCCGCGCCGCAACAGCGCGGAGGCGTCGCTGCGGTCGCTCACCGGCTCCACCACAATACCCATGCTGCAGCGGGTGTGAATCACCACGCCCATGCAGTCCACCGGCTGCTGCAGGCTGCCCATCAGACTATCCACCAGTTGGTCCAGCCGTTCGTGGCGGTCGCTGCAAGCAACGAAGCGCGAAGCGCCCACCCGGCCGACGTAGCCGTAGGGATAGATGCAGCGCCGTAGCCTATTGGCCACCTCGCACAACACCGCGTCGCCGCCCTCGTGTCCCAGGCGAGCGTTGATTTCGTGAAAACCTTCGATGGACAGCACCAGCACCGCCAGTTGCGCGTTGGCGCGCCGGATCTGCAACTGCTTGTTGATGTGCTCTTTCATCAGGTGACGGTTGGGCAGGCCGGTCAACGGGTCATGAAAGGACAGGAAAGCCAGTTCGGATTCGGCGCGATGGCTGCGCTCCAGCGCGTCCTGGCGCTCCAGCGCGCGACTGATCTCCCGCGCCATGGTGTCCACCAAGGCCACTTTGGTGTCGTCGAAAAAGCCCGGCAAACCAGAATACAGCGACAGGGTGCCGATCACCTGCTCGCGCAAGGTCAACGGCGCCACCAGCGCGCTGCGCACATTCCGGGCGTTGAGCACCCGCATCCACGGCTGCATCGACGGATCTTCGCCGCAATCGTTGACCACCTGCACCGCCAGGCCGCGGATAGCCCGACCGCTGGGCCCGCGTCCATGCAGGCTATCGGAATGCGCAGAGACTTGCAGCCAGGGGATGAAGGCTTCGGCGTGAGCGCCGGCCATCGCGGCGGGACGCACGCTTTGCGATTCGGCGTCCAGCAGGCCAACCCAGGCATGGGAGAAATCGCCCTCGCGGACGCAAACGTCGCAAATCGCCTGAAACAGCTCGCGACGCTCGGAACAGCGCACCAGGGCCATGCTGACGCCGCTGAGAGTGGCGTACAAACCGGACATGGTCTGCAAATGGCGGTGCTTGCTGTCCACCGCTTCCTGCAAGGACTGCTGGTGGCCGTGCAACTGCAGCATCTGGTCCAGCAAAATGCGCTTGCGCAGCAGCCTAGACAGCGCGGCGAGCTCGTCCAGATCCAGCCCGGCCTCGGCCAGCCGCGCCAGGAAATGCGCCTGACAGCGCTCGTAAGCGCCCACCACCCACATCAGCCCCACGCCCAGCTGGCGCATCAAGCGCCCCTGCTCCACCACGCGCCAGGCGGCGCGGCCGCTCACAGGACGGGTCAGCATCCGCTCGCAATACTGCAACAAGGCGTCCACCAGGGAGTCGATGCCGCCCGGCAGGCGCTCGCTCAGCAGCGCCAGCGTGTCCGGGCATTTCAACGCGTACCAGTAAAACTCCTTGCCCAAAGCCTCCTTGCGCGACAACAAGAGCGGAGCATGGACGGTAAGCTTCGCCATATGATCCGCCCGAACCCCGATAAAACGGCACATGCCATCCAATAGTGCCTTATTATCTGCTTGCATCTTCAACATGCCTGTCATTGGCCATGAGCCGCCGGCGCCAGCCGATCAGAACCGTCGCCGCCAGCCGCTCTAATTATTTTTATGCCGCCACCGCGTGCAGGCAAACCTTTGCACCGTCCGTGTTCGGACGAAGCAGCACAACATGCCATAGGTGGCGGCGATAAGGCAAGAAACACCGTGGAATTATCACGGCGAGGACGTCAATACATGCTTGATCCTAAACAACTGGAAACCTTATCGGCCGTAGCCGAAACCGGGGGCTTCGACAAGGCGGCCAAAAAGCTGTTCCTGACCCAGTCCGCCATTTCCCAACGCATCCGTCAGTTGGAAGAACAGCTGGGCCAGCCGGTGCTGACCCGAACCATTCCGGCCGAGCCCACCGAGGCCGGCCGCCAGCTGCTGCAATACTTCCGCCAGATCAGCCTGATGGAAAACCATTTGATGAACACCCTGTTGCCCAGCGGTCCGCGGCAGGAGTTCACCACTCTCGCCATCGCCGTTAACGCGGACAGCCTGGCCACCTGGTTTTTGCCGGCGGTGCGGCCGGTGCTGGACAGCCAGCCAGTGCTGCTGGACATCATGGTGGATGATCAGGACTATACCCACGAGTTGATGCGCGCCGGCCATGTGGTCGGCTGCGTCAGCAACCGGCCGCAGCCGATTCAGGGCGGAGACAGCTTGTTCCTCGGCCACATGCGCTATCTTTGCGTCTCCACCCGCGATTTCGCCCGCCGCTATTTCCCGGACGGCGTCACCGAGTCCGGGCTGGCCGCCGCGCCCACCATTCTGTACAGCCGCAAGGACGATGTGCATCGAGAGTTTCTCTTGCACACCGTGTCCTATCACGGCGGCTTTCCCTATCTGACCGTGCCCACGCCGCAGGGCTTCGTCGAGATCACCCGCCAGGGCCTGGCTTACAGCCTGCTGCCCGAGCTGATGCTGGACGACGACATCGCCGCCGGCCGGCTGATCGATCTGTTTCCGCAACAGCATCTGGACATTCCCTTGTATTGGCACCACTGGAGGGTGGAGTCGGAATTGTCTCAGGCGCTGGCCGACGCGATGGCGCGGCATTGCCAAGCGCACCTGCGCCAATGATCAGTCGAGGCCGCTTGCGCCAGGCCGGATATTGACAGCCCGGCCGCGCCCGGCGCAACATGCCACGCCAATAGCAACGGAGGCAATATGACCGGCAACGCACCCAACAACGAGCAATGGGCCGAGTTGGAAATGGCCGCCCGCCTGGCCGCTCGCCAGGCTTATGTCCCTTACAGCAAGTTCGCCGTCGGCGCCGCCATCCTGGACGGCGCCGGCAAGATCCATATCGGCTGCAACGTGGAGAACGCCTCTTACGGCCTGACCAATTGCGCCGAGCGCACCGCGGTCTACGCCGCGCGCGCCAACCACGGCATCCAGGATGTGCTGGCGGTCTGCATCTACACGCCCACACCCACACCCACGCCGCCCTGCGGCGCCTGCCGTCAGGTACTGAACGAGTTTGGCCCGGCCATGCGTGTGCGCGCCATCTGCGACGGCGAGGACCTGATAGACACCACGCTGGAAGTACTGCTGCCGGGCGCCTTCGGGCCCAAGAACCTCAAAAACGCGAGCTAAAGCCCGCTCACGGCTCGCGCGGCGCCGGACTTACCTGGTAGCCGCGCTGCCGCAGCAGCTTGACCAGCCCCTGCGGTCCGGCCAGATGCAAGGCCCCCACCGCCACCAACAGCCGCCGTGAAGACGCCAGCTCATCAATGCGGCGCGCCATCGTCAGGTTGCGGCGGTCCAGCATCTCATGCTGAGTCCAGGCGCTGAGCCGCGGATAGCCCGGCAGCGCCACCATGGCCTGCAGGGCGTCCAGATCGCCGCACTCCCAGGCGGCGATCAGCTCGCGATAGTAACGCTCCGCTTCAGGCTTGTCCTCCCAATCCGCGGTCTGGCGCACCCATTCGCGCAAGGCCGCCGCCGACATCTCAAACAGCATGCGCCCCTGCTCGCCCGTCGTCTCCAACGCCAACACCGGGCGCAACGCCCGCCGCGCCATCTGCAGCAACATCGTCTCGCTGCCCTCCTGCGCCGCCTGACCCAGCCGCTGATAATCGTTCAGCGTCAACTGCATCAGCCACATCGCCGGGGCCAGGCTCTGCGCCTGCGCGCGCTCAACGCCGATCCGCTTCAACTGCGCCAGCAACAAGCGCCGGCTGTCGGGGCCCAACTGCCGCCACTGCCGGGCGGCGGCTCGCTGCGCCAGCGCCAGCACCTCGGTCGACGCGCCCGGCGCGTCCACATCCAGCTCCAATACCAAGGCCTCGCTCTGCGTCATCGCCTGTTTCAAGCCCCAGTCCGGCGCGTCGGAGCCGGGACGGCCCACATGCATGGTGCCGTACAGATAATGGGTGCGGCCTTGTTTGCTGAAGGTGAACAAAGGGCCGTAGGCCGGCTCCGCCGCGGCCAGCGCCGCCGACAAGAGGAAGCAGAGCGCCAAGCCGCCGCCCCACAGGAAATGCCATCGTTTCATGTCTGCCATCCGAATCAAAACCGCTCAAGGATACCAGTTCGACACGCCGGCTCCTCCCGTTTTCAAGTCCTTCCCACGCATACCGACCGCCACTTGCAAGCGCCGCTTCAAATAAGTAGTTGCCCCGAGACAAAAACCATTCTTTAGGACAGTTCGAAGCCGTCTCGGTTTGCTAATCCGAATACACCGCCTCACCGCCAGCCTTAGCTCCTCCCGCCACGGCCGCGCCGGAGCGGCGTTCGCATCAAGGAGAACGACATGGCTCGCGTCCGCAAAGACATCTTGAAGATGAGCAACCCCTGGGACCCCACCGTGCTGTGGTACGCGCGCGCAGTGGGGGAAATGCAGAAACGGCCGATCAAGGATCCCACCAGCTGGCGCTATCTGGCCGCCATTCACGGCTTCGACCCCCAGCTATGGCAGCAACACGGCTACCTCCAAGCCGGTGAAGCGCTGCCCAGCGCCGCCGACCAGAACACCTACTGGCGGCAATGCCAGCACCAGAGCTGGTACTTCATGCCCTGGCACCGCGGCTATCTGGCCGCCTTCGAAGCCATTGTGCTGGCGGAGATCGTCAAGCTAGGCGGCCCCGCCGACTGGGCCTTGCCCTACTGGAACTACAGCGACAGCGCCAATGCCAAGGCGCGCGACCTGCCCACCTGTTTCCAGTCCAAGACCTTGCCGAATGGCAGCGCCAACCCGCTGTGGCTGGCCCAACGCTACGGCTGGAACAATCAACCCAATCACATCACGCTGCGCCCGGAAACCGTACAGCTCACCGCTTTGAAAGACGCGCAGTTCGTCGGCACTGCCAGCGGCATCCCGCCGGGCTACGGCGGGCCGCAAACGCCGTTCTGGCACGGCGGCGGCAATAGCGGCGGGCTGGAAAACCTGCCGCACAACCCGGTGCACACCAATATCGGCGGCCGCAACGGCTTGATGTCGGACCCGGACCTGGCCGGCCTGGACCCGGTGTTCTGGATTCACCATTCCAATATCGACCGGCTATGGCAGGTATGGCTCAACCGCAACCCCGCCCACCAGAACCCCAGCAGCGACAATTGGCTGGAGGGCCCGGTCAACCGCAAGTTCGCGATGCCGCGCCCCAACGGCAGCGGTTACACCTTCGTCGCCAAGGATGTGCTCAACACTCAGGCGCCCAATCTGAACTATGTCTACCAAGACGTTTCGGATCCTCTCGGCGGCGCCAGCCGCGTCGCGCAGCGCATGCAGACGCTGGCGGCCATCCATCCCGACATCGCGGCGGCAAGCACCATGGCGAACAATCCGAAAACCGAACTGCTGGGCGCCAACGCGGCGGCGATCAAACTGGGCAACAGCACCGTTCACGCGCAGATGCAACTGGACAACGACGCGAAGAATAAGGTGCTGAGCAGCTTCCAGGCCAGCCAGGCCGCCGCCGGCCAATTGAAGGCCCAGCCAAGCGCCGCGCCGCAAGAGCCGGACCGTGTTTTTCTCAGCCTGGAAAACATCCGCTGCAAAGTGGACGGCGGCACGTTCAACGTCTATGTCGGCCTGCCTCAGGGCGCCGACCCGGCGCAGCACCCTCAGAACCTGGCCGGCACCATAGCGTTGTTCGGCGCGCGCAAGGCCTCTTTGGCCGAGCACGGCGGCAACGGCGTCAGCCAGACGCTGGAAATCACCGACATCGTGGACCGCATGTGCCAAAACCAAACGCTGGACACGGCGCCGATGGGGGTGCAACTGGTGCCGGTGTCCGACATAGAGGACGACGACGAGGTGACGATAGGCCGCATCAGCGTCTACCGCCACGGCCAGTAAGCGCTCATTCCCGGCCGCCCTCGCGGCCGGGCCTCCTCCTTCCGCCACCGGGAGCCTCATGCCAGTCAAAACCCTTGTCGCGGCGTTCAGGGACTTGCCCTGGCCGCTGTGCTGCGCCAGCGTCCTGGGCTGGCTCGGTCTGATCGGCCTGGAGCGGCAACTGGCCGCGCCCGGCTATTGCGGAGTCTGGACGCCCAGCCGCCCCGGAGGCGGCTGGGAGGCGGTGTTGAGCGCGCTGTGGTTGAATCCGCCGGCGCTGCTGCTGCCGTCCTGGTCGCTGATGCTGCTGGCGATGATGTCGCCGTTGCTGGCCGATCCGCTGCGGCTGCTGTGGCTGCGCAGCCTGGCGCGCAAACGGGCGCAGACCTTGGCGTTGTTTCTCGGCGGCTATGCGCTGGTCTGGCTGGCGGCGGGGCTGCCGCTGCATCTGTTCGGTCTAGCGCTGTTGACTTTCAGCCCCTCGCCCTGGCTGGCCTTCGCCGTCGCCTGCGGCACGGCCTGGCTGTGGCAAGCGTCTCCGCCGCGCCGACATTGCCTTCAAGCCTGCCACCATCAGCCCCAACTGCCCGCCTTCGGCTGGCCTGCGGCGGCGGCGGCCTTGCGCTACGGCCTGTCCAGCGGCGGCTGGTGCGTTGCCTCCTGCGGCGTATGGATGCTGCCGCCGCTGCTCGCGGGGCCAGGACACCTGCCGATGATGGCGACCGTCGGCCTTTGGCTGTTGCTGGAGCGGCGCCGGCCGGACAGCACTCCAACCACCCCGTTCATTCCAAAGCCATTACGGCCCGCAGCGCGTAAACGCCTGCCTGCGATCTGAGCGCCGGCGCTAAATTCAACTCATAAGCCAACGGCCCGCATAAGCGGGCCGTCAGGGCGTAAAGCCGGCGCAGCCGGCTCAGAAACTTGAAAACCGGTTTTATCGGCGTTCGTCCAAAATGGCCTGCGCCACCGCCTCCGCCACCTTGATGCCGTCCACCCCGGCGGACAGAATCCCCCCGGCGTAGCCTGCGCCCTCGCCGGCCGGGTATAAGCCGCGCACGTTCAAGCTCTGGCAGTCATCTCCGCGAGTGATGCGCAGCGGCGAGCTGGTGCGGGTTTCCACCCCGGTCAGCACCGCGTCGTGCATATCGTAGCCGCGGATCTTCTTGCCGAACTCCGGCAGCGCTTCGCGCATCGCCTCGATGCAATAATCCGGCAAGGCCCCGGCCAGGTCCGTCCAATGCACGCCGGGCTGATAGGATGGCGGCACCGAGCCCACCTGAGTGGACGGCCGACCAGCCAGAAAATCGCCCACCAGCTGCGCCGGGGCTTCGTAAGTGCCGCCGCCCAGCACATAGGCGCGGCTCTCCAGTTCGCGCTGGAAGGCGATGCCGGCCAGCGGATCGCCCGGGTAGTCGTCCGGGCTGATGCTGACCACCAAACCGGAATTGGCATTGCGTTCGGCTCGCGAGTACTGGCTCATACCATTGGTCACCACCCGGCCCTCTTCCGAGGTGGCGGCCACTACCTGACCGCCCGGACACATGCAGAAGCTGTACACCGCGCGGCCGTTGCTGGCGTGATGCACCAGTTTGTAATCCGCCGCGCCCAGGAGCGGATGCCCGGCGTATTTGCCCCAGCGCGCCTTGTCGATCAAGGTCTGCGGATGCTCGATGCGGAAGCCCACCGAGAACGGTTTGGCCTCCATGTACACACCGTGACCGTGCAGCATCTCGAAGCTGTCGCGCGCGCTGTGGCCCAACGCCAGCACGATGTGATCGGCGCGGATCTGCTCGCCGCTGGCCAGGGTCAGGCCGCGCGCCACTTTGCGCCCGTCCGGGCCGTCTTCCATATGGATGTCGACGACACGCTGCTGGAAACGGATTTCACCTCCCAGCGCCTCGATATCGGCACGCATTTTTTCCACCATGCTCACCAAGCGGAAGGTGCCGATATGCGGCTTGGCCACGTAGAGGATTTCCTCGGGCGCGCCGGCTTTGACGAACTCGGTCAGGACTTTGCGGCCCAGATGACGCGGATCCTTGATCTGGCTGTACAGCTTGCCATCGGAAAAGGTGCCGGCTCCGCCTTCGCCGAACTGCACATTGGATTCGGGGTTCAACACGTTCTTACGCCACAGGCCCCAGGTATCCTTGGTACGCTCGCGCACCTTCTTGCCGCGCTCCAGCACGATGGGCTTGAAGCCCATCTGCGCCAACAGCAGCGCGGCGAAGATGCCACAGGGCCCAAACCCCACCACTACCGGGCGGCGTTCCAGGTTTTCCGGCGCTTGTCCCACATAGTGGTATTGGGTATCCGGCGTCGGCATCACATGCTTGTCGGACTTGAAGCGGGCCAGCAGGCGCGCTTCGTTGGCCACGTCGATGTCGACGATGTAGGCCAGGTTCATCATGCCCTTGCGCGCATCGTAACTGCGCTTAAAGACGATGACCTGGCGGATATCCTGCTCCGGCACGCCCAGATAAGCCGCGATCGCGACGTTAAGTTCTTCCGGGGCGTGGTCCAGCGGCAGTTTCAATTCGGTAATGCGCAACATCTTGAATTCCAGTACGGGTTGGTGTCTATTCAACGAGGCGGTATTGTAGCTGCAAACCGCTCCCGTCCCTATCACCTAGACGCAAACTTCCCGTAAAAGCCTGTTCAGCATCTACTGTGCTTCGTGAAGCGTTGCACGGCGAGTACAAGCTCGAAATGTTCATTTACCTCTCGACCATTTCGCTTTTTCGCTTGTTTTCGCCTTGCCTCGCCCTGGCTCGCGAGACTTTGAACAGGCTCTAAAAATCCACGCTCCCTTCCGGCGCTACACCTGGAAACCGGCCACCGTCTGGCGCAGGCCGCCGGTCACCTCGTCCATGCTCTGGATGCCGCTGGACGCCTGGGTGGCGGCGGCGGCGTTGCCCGCGGCCACTTGGGCGATCTGCTCCACATGGCGGGCGATGTCCTGGCTGGCAATGCCTTGCTCCTGCAGGGCATGGGAAATATCGCGCACCACCTGCACCACTTGACCGGCGCTGCCCCGTATCTGCTGAATCATCTCCCCGCCCTGCTCGGCCAGCGCCAGCCCGGCGCGCACCCGCTCCACGGTCTGGCTCATATTGGCGCGCGACTGGTCGGAGCTGAGCTGGATCTCGTCTATCATTCCGGCGATCTCTTCCGTGGCCTGCGCGGTGCGTTCGGACAGCTTGCGCACCTCATCCGCCACCACCGCGAAGCCGCGGCCGGTTTCACCCGCGCGCGCCGCCTCGATGGCCGCGTTCAAGGCCAGGAGATTGGTCTGGTCCGCGATATCCTTGATCACCTGCATGATGCTGGAGATGGTGGCGGTCTTGTCCGCCAGCGCAGAAATCGCGCCGGCGGTCAGGTCCACCGTCTCGCTGATGCCCTTCATCTCCGCCACCGCCTTGGCGATCACCTCGCCCCCTTCGTCCGACAAACTGCCGGACTGCTGCGATACCTGGCGCGCATCCTGAGCGTATTGCGAGATGTGATTGATGCTGACTGTCAGCTCTTCGATCGAAGCCGCCATCGAGGTGGCGCTTTCGCTTTGCTGCTGGGAGTTGTCCGCCACCGCCTGCGCGCCGGACACCACCTCCTCGCTCAAACGCCCCAGCTCACCGGCGCTGGCCACGATGTCCGCCACCATCTGCCGCAAAGCCTGCTGCATATGAGCGATATTGGCCATCAAACTGTCCTTGTCGCCCGCCCGGACCGGCACGGGCACATCCAGCCGTCCACCGGCGATTTCTCGCACCACGGCCGCGGTCTGCGCCGGCTCCGCGCCCAGCTGCCGCGTCACGCTGCGGAACAGCCACCAGCCCAAACCGCCACACACCGCGGCAATCAACAGCACCTGGACCGCCACGCCCAGCAGTTGCACACGCAAAGCCGCCCATACGTCGTCCATATACAAGCCGGTGCCCACCACCCAGCCCCAGCGCGGGCTGGACTGCAAATACGCCAGTTTGGGTTGCGGCTCCGCCGAGCCGGGTTTGTCCCAGACAAATTCCGCAAAGCCCTTGCCCTGCCCCTGACGCAGGGTCTGGTCGAACTTGTCGCCCAGGCTGCTGCCGCTGGAATCCTTGACCGCGTGCATGTCCTTGCCCACCAACTTGGGATTGACCCCGTGCGCCAGCCAGATCAGCCCCTTGTCCAAGGTGAAGAAATACTCCTTGCCGGCAAAACGCAGCCGGGTCAGCGCCAGCAGTGCCTGCCGCTGCGCCTCTGCCTCCGGCAAAACACCGGCGGCTGCCTGCTCCTCGTAATTGGCCACCAGGCTCAAGGCGTTTTCCACCTGACCGCGAATCAAATCCTGCCGATCGGCCATCATTTGCTGGTGCATGCTGCGCAGCACCAGGCCGCCCAGCAGACAAGTCAACGCAATCACGCTAAAAATCAATAACAACAAACGCTGCTTCAAGGAAAGGCCCGCTCGCATGGTGTCTCCAAAAATCGCCGACGATGCGGCAAACCGGGCGCAAGCTCGCCGCGCGGCCCGGTTTATCCGCCGTATTTATTAAGCAAACCCAAATAATACACTCGTCATTACTCTGCCGACCATATTTAATGCCATGCGCTTGATTTGCGTCAGTCGGAGATGGCATGGCCAGGAATATGGGGAGTATGGCTTTGCCGCGCTCATCAAATTATGTTTTACAAATGTAATATCAACAAATAAAATATACATAGATGTAAAACATGGATGAACAGATGAAGCCGTTTCCCGCCACCCTCGCCCTTGCCGGCGCGCTCATGCTTAGCGCCTGCGCCCAAATGGACGCCGTCAAACCTGCATCTCAGCTTAAAACGCCGCCCGCATTGAACGCGCCCTGGGCCGGGATGCCCTCCGCGGACTGGTGGCGGCAATGGCGGGATCCTCAGCTGGAACAACTGATCCGCCTGGCCTTGCAAGACAATCCAGGCCTGCGCGGCGCCGAAGCGCGGCTGCGCCAGGCCCAGGCGCTAAGCGAGGTCAGCGCCGCGGCCGCCGAACCGCAAATCAACGCTCAATGGCAAAGCACCCGACAGTTGCACGCTGAAAAAAATCTTGTGCCGCCGGCGGGCCACGGCAACTACGACTGGCAAACTCGCGCCGCCGTCAATCTCAGTTACGATCTGGACGCGTGGGGACGCGAACGCCAAGCCTTGGCGGCATCGCTGAGCGACGCGCAGATGGCCGCCGCCGACGCCCGATTGAGCGCGCTGAACCTGGAAACCGCCGTCATCCGCACTTATCTGCAACTGACCGAGCAATACCTGCAAAAAGACCTGGCCTCAGCCGCGCTGCAACAACAGCAGGCGCTGCTGGATCTCAGCCTGCGCCGCAAGGCCGCCGGACTGACAGCGCAACCGGAAGTGGAACAGCAACGCGGCAGATTGCCGACAGCCCGCGCCCAGCTGGAACAGATCGACGAACGCATCGCCACCCTGGGCAACCAACTAGCCGCGCTCAGCGGCCAAACGCCCGATACCCAAAACCGTCCGCAACGTCCAACGCTGCGCCTCGATCAACCGCTGGACCCGCTCGCCGCGGTGCCGGCCCAATTACTGGGCCGACGGCCGGACCTGAGCGCGCAACGCTGGCGGGTAGAGGCCGAGGCCGCCCGCATCAAGGTCGCGCGCGCCGCCTTCTACCCCAACATCAACATCAGCGCCTTCGTCGGCTATCAGGCGATAGGTTTTGCCGATCTGCTGTCTCCTGCCGCGGCTTTACGCGGCTTCGCGCCGGCGATCAGCCTGCCGATATTCGAAGGCGGCCGCCTGCGCGGCCAATTGCGCGCCCAAACCGCCGCCTACGACCAGGCGGTGGAAAACTACAACGCCGTCTTGATCAACGCCTTGAGCGAAACCGCCAGCGCCATCGTCCACGTCCGCTCCTCTGACCAGCAGAGCCGGCAGGCCGATCAGGCGCTAGACGCCGTCAGCCGCGAACGGGCATTGGCCGAGCAGGCTTACCGCGCCGGACTCAACGATCAGAGCGCGGTGCGACAGCTGCGGCTGAGCGAACTATCCGCCCGGCAAAAGCGCGCGCAGGCCCAAGCCCAGCGCCTGGACAGCTACGCCGCGCTGATGGCCGCTCTGGGCGGCGGCATTGAACCCCAAACCCCCATCGCCGACGGAGAAGTCAAATGAGTCACTTCGAAGAAACCCGCAAGCGCCTGCTACGCGTCAAGACCAGGATTCCGGAGTTCCCGCTATCGCTGCTCACACTGACGCGGCTGAACTATCACGTGCAAAAGCGCATCCAGGACCTGACCAACGCCGCCCTGCGCAAACACGGGCTGACCGAAAGCAGCTACTTGGTGCTGGCGGTGCTCTACGGCTCCGAACAAGAAACGATGACGCCAGGCTCGCTGGCGGAAACCTGCTCGCAAAAACCGGCCAATATGACCCGCATCTGCAACGATCTGGAAAAGCAGGGCCTGATCCGTCGCGGCGGCCTCAGCGACGACCGCCGCGCGGTCGCCGTCACCCTCAGCGAGGCCGGCCGCGATCGCATCCGCAAACTGCTGCCCGATGTATGGGGCAATCTGGGCAATACCTTCGACGGCTTCAGCGCCGAGGAGATGCAACAGCAGGAGCAGTTCTATCTGCGCCAGCTCGGCAATCTGAACCGGGCGGTATCCAACGATGACCACGGCTAGCCTCGCCGCCCGGCGCCGTTTGCTGGGCCGAGCGCTACGCGGCGCCGGTCAAGACTGGCTGCGGCTGGAGGGCGAGCGCTGGATCTTCATCCTCAAAACGCTGCTGGCCGGCTTCGCCGCGTTGTGGTTGGCTTTCCGCCTGGGCTTCGACTCGCCGGGCACCGCGCTGATCACCGTGCTCATCGTCGGTTCGCCGCAAAGCGGCCTGGTGCTGGAAAAAGGCTTTTACCGATTGCTGGGCACGCTGGCCGGCTGCGCCGCGGCCCTGATCCTGGTCGGCATGCTGGCCTCGCAGCCAATCTTGCTGTTGGCGGCGCTGTCGCTATGGATAGGGCTGTGCGCCGGCTGCGCCACCTTGTATCGCAATTCGCGCTCCTACGGCTTCGTGCTGGCCGGCTATACCGCCTGCATCATCGCGCTACCGGCCATAGGCCATCCGCTGACGGTGTTTGATCTGGCGGTGACCCGAGTCTCGGAAATCTCGCTGGGCCTGATCTGCAGCGCGGTGGTCTACGACATCGTGTTTCCGCGCTATCAGGCCGAACAGGTGGTTAGCAATGTGCGCGGCCGCTATCTGCGCTTCATTCTGCTGTGTCAGGACGCGCTGGCTCAGAAACTGCATGCCCGCGACCTGGAACAGGCCCAGCTCAAATTCGCCGCCGACATCGCCGCGCTGGAGGCCGGCCGCGCCACCGCTTTCTTCGAAGCCGGCAACGTGCGCTCGCGCAGCAACCAACTGCACGCCTTCAACGCCACCTTCATGGCCGCGCTGACCACTTTTCACACTCTGCATCGGCAAATGGAGCGGCTGCGCCGCGACGCCGATTCGCCGCTGCCCAGCCTGCTGCTGCCCTTGTTCTCCGAAGTGGCCGCCGTGCTCAGCGGTCCCGACGGCCCTGCGCGCAACGCCTCGGAAGCCCAGGACACGGAGAAGCAGTTAGGGCGCCTCCGCGCCGGCTGGCCGCGCCGCATCGAGGCCGCGCGCGCTCACTTGCCAGGCGGCGAGCAAGCCGAGCACTGGCGCATAGACTTTGACACCGCCACCGAGCTTCTGACCCGCTTCATTGAGGAAATGCACGCCTTCGTCGGCGTCTACCACGGCTTCGCCAGCAAGACGCCGCAGCAAATCAGCTCGCTGGCGGCCTATGTGCCGGGCACCCCGTTGCCGGTGGCAGTAGCCGGCGGCGTGCGCGCGGCGCTGACCCTGGGCACCTTGTCCATCGCCTGGTACTGGCTGGCCTGGCCCAGCGCGCTGGAAGCCGTGCTGCTGGCTACCGTGCTCTGCGGCCTGGCCGCCTCCTCGCCGCGGCCGGTGCTGATGGTGAAACAGTTCCTGACCGGCTTCGCGCTGGGCACCCCGCTGGCCTATATCAGCTTGTTCTGGCTGCTGAGCCAGGGCAACGGCTTTCCAATGCTGATGCTGGGCCTGCTGCCCTTTCTGGCGCTGGGCAGCTATCTGAAATGCCTGCCCAAGTACGCCGGCGTCGGCGCCGGCATGACCATCGTGCTGGCCAATGCGATCAACCCGCAAAACCAGATGAATTACGACATCGTCGCCTTTCTCAACAACGGCATCGCCCGCATTCTGGGATTGGCGCTGGCTGCGGCCTTTTTCCAACTGGTGCTGCCCGAACACACCATGGGTTCGCCGCGTCACATCGCCGCCGCCTTGTGGCGGGAGGCGCGCCGCGCCTGCGACGCCAAGCTGCCGCACTTGAAGCAACGCTACGAGAACCGCATCCGCGACCTGCTCAATCTGCTGAACACGCTGAGCCCCGCCCAGGCCGAACTCAAGCAGGCGATCACCGCGCAGGCCATCACCCTGTTGGAACTGGGGCTGGCGGTCATCAATCTGCGCACCCTGACCGCGGAATCGCCGTCTCCGCAGTTGCGCGCCGATCTGGAACATACCGTGGCGCAACTGGCGCGCTATTTCGCCTCGCCGTCGCCGGAGCGGCTGCAACAAGCCATCGCCACCATGCGGGCGGCCGGTCCGGTTCTGCGCGCCCATCTGGCGCTGGCGGAGCCCGAACGCGCCGCGCGGATTCAACGCGCGCTGGCCGATCTGCACCTGATCCACACCTCATTGCTGGATGTGGCCGAAGCCGCCGCAAGCGCAGCGCAAGGAACTGACCATGACTCGTGAAATCGCCGTGTTCGGCATTCTGATTCCCACCCTGCTGCCCTTATTCCTGTTCAGCCTGCTGTGTCAGGCCGGACTGGACTGGCTGCTGGGCCGAGCCGGCGTCTACCGCCGGGTATGGCACCCGGCCTTATTCCGCCTCAGCCTGCTGATCTGCGTGTTCAGCGGCCTGGCGCTATTGCTCTATTGAACGCACCGCTCGCCCAGGCCTGGCCCGCAGGGCTTTGAACAAGCGCTGAAACCCTATTTCGGACAATCAAAATGCAAACCAACACCCTCATCCGCTATCTGACCACCTTGCTGCTGCTGGCGCTCGCCGTCTGGCTGGGCAAGGCGCTGTGGGACCACTACATGCACTCCCCATGGACTCGCGACGGCCGCGTGCGCGCCGACGTGATCACGCTCTCCGCCGACGTGGCCGGCCTGGTGACCCAGGTGGCCGTCAAGGACAATCAACCCGTGCATAAAGGCGACGTGCTCTTCGTCGTGGACCGCGTCCGCTACGCGGCGGCGTTGGCCCAGGCTGAAGCCGCGCTGGACGGCCAGCGCACCGAGAAAAACCGCCGCGGCAAGGAGGCGGCGCGACGCGACAGCCTGGACAGCGCCGTGGTTTCCGCCGAAAACCGCGAAACCGCGAGCTTCGCCGCCGCCGCCGCCGGCTCCCAATATCAGGCGGCGCTGGCCGCCCGCGATCTGGCCCGCCTGAATCTGGAGCGCACCGTGGTGCGCGCCCCGGCGGATGGCTACGTGACCAACCTCAATGTCCACGTCGGGGACTTCGCCGCCGTCGGCGCGCCCAAACTGGCGCTGATAGACCGTAATTCTTATCGGGTGGAAGGCTATTTCGAGGAAACCAAGCTGCCCTTGCTCAAGCTCGGTGCCAAGGTGGAGATCACCCTGCTCAGCGGCGGCCCGACATTGCGCGGCCACGTCGCCAGCATCGCCCGCGGCATCACCGACCGCGACGCGGGCACCGGTCGCGAACTTCTGGCCGACGTCAACCCCACCTTCAACTGGGTGCGGCTGGCGCAGCGGGTGCCGGTGCGCATTGAGCTGGACACACTGCCGGCTGGACAGGTTCTGGTGGCGGGCACCACTTGCACCGTGGTAGTACGTTGAGTGCGCTGCGGCTATGAAAAAAGGGGCCGACGGCCCCTTTTCATTTCCATACTGAACAGACTCTTACAGCCTATTCAAAGTCTCGCGAGCAAGAGCGAGACACGGCGAAAACGGCTGAGAAATCGGAATGGTCGAGTGGTACATGAGCATTTTGAGCTTGTACTCACCGTGCAACGCTTCACGAAGCGCAGCAAACTTTGAACAGGTTCTTACAGCAAACGCCACACTCCCCACTGCACCGCCAGCGCGAACAAGGCCGCTAGCAGATCATCCACCATCACGCCGAAACCGCCGCCCACATGACGGTCCAGCCAGCGGATAGGCCATGGCTTGAGAATGTCGAAAAAGCGGAACAAGACAAAAGCCAGCAGCCAGGCCAAGGGCGTGGCCGGCGCGAAGGCCAACACCAGCAGCATGGCGACGATCTCGTCCCAGACGATGCCGCCGTAGTCGTGCACGCCCAGCGCCCGGCCGCTGTAGCCGCAGATCCAGATCCCGGCGATGAACAGCGGCAGACACAACGCCGCCAGCGCCAGACCTTGCACGCCCAGCGCGTGCAGGACAAAAAACAAGGGATAGGCGGCCACCGTGCCCCAGGTCCCAGGCGCCTTGCGTGCCAGGCCGCTGCCGAAACCGAAAGCCAGGAAGTGGGCGGGGTGGCTCAGAACAAAGCGCCAGTTCGGCTGCAGCTTCAGGGTTTCCGTTTCATTTGAAATGGTCATAGCCAGTGCTTTCCAGTTGAATGATGTTGCCGGCGCCGTCCAGCAGGCTGACGCCCTGGCCCGCCGCGATGCGGCCGATGCGGCTCAGGCGACAGCCAGCCGTCTCGGCGCAGGCCTCGATCTGAGTTCGATGCGCGGCCGGCGCGGTGAATACCAGTTCGTAATCGTCGCCGCCCGCGGCCAGGCAATCCAGCCATTGCCCACGCCCGGCCTCCGCCAGCGGGTGCGACGGCAAGGCGTCCGCCCATACTTCCACCGCCGTCTGAGAAGCGGCGGCGATATGGCCGAGGTCCGACAGCAGGCCGTCGGACACATCGGCGGCGGCATGCGCCAGCGGCAGCAAAGCCAGGCCCAGGGCGATGCGCGGCTCCGGGTATTCCAGCTTGCGCCAGGCCGCCTCGCGC
The DNA here is from genome assembly GCF_009936155.1 of Chromobacterium haemolyticum. NCBI lineage: Bacteria > Pseudomonadati > Pseudomonadota > Betaproteobacteria > Neisseriales > Chromobacteriaceae > Chromobacterium > Chromobacterium haemolyticum. The sequence continues at coordinate 2,647,894 of NZ_AP019312.1, forward strand.
AAACCGTCCGGCAGCGGCGCGATCTTGCCCAGCCGGCTGCGCACCGCCATCGCCCCCAGACCCAGCTCACCACTAACCCAAACGTCGTCGCCCACGCGGGCGGCGGCGCGGCGCAGCGCCTGGCCTCGCGGAGTCTCCCCCCCCACGGTTACCGACAGCGTCAACGGGCCGCGCGTGGTATCGCCGCCGATCACATCGACCCCGTAACGCTCCGCCAAGGCGAAAAACCCCCGGGAGAAGCCGGCGGCCCAGGCCTCGTCCATCGCCGGCAGAGCCAGCGACAACACCACCCAGCGCGGCGCGGCGCCCATCGCCGCCATATCGGACAAATTCACCGCCAGCGTTTTATGACCCAGCGCTTCCGGCTCGACGTCGGCGAAGAAATGACGCCCCTCCACCAGCATGTCCACCGATACGTGCAGATCGCAACCCGGCGTCGGCCGCAGAATGGCGGCATCGTCTCCAACGCCCAGGACCGCGCCGCCGGCCGGACGCGTGAAATAGCGGCGGATCAATTCAAATTCATTCATCACGATCTTTCTGCTCGGCCGATGCAAAAACACCCGCGGTCGCGGGTGTGTTCCAATCTGACAGCGCCGGCGACAAGGCCTCAGTTTTGGCGACGCGCCTTCTGCGACGCCACTTCGTCGGCGCGCACTTCGGCGGCCAGCTTGTCCAGCACGCCGTTGACGAATTTATGACCATCGGTGCCGCCGAAGGTCTTGGTGATTTCGATGGCTTCGTTGATGATCACCGGATACGGGGTTTCCGGATGCTGGGTCAGTTCCAGCGCGGCCATCAACAGCACGGCGCGTTCCACCGGGCTGACTTCGTCTTCGGCGCGCTCGTAGTAGCGGCCGATCTGGTTGGACAGCGTGCCGACGTCTCTGAGCACACCGTACAGGATTTCGCGGAACAGGGCCTCATCGGCCTTGGCGAAGTATTCATTCTCGCGCAGATGCTTTTCGATCAGGGAGGCCGGACGATCCGGGTTCAACTCCCATTCGTAAATGCCTTGGATGGCAAATTCGCGGGCGCGGCGGCGAGCGGTTTTCATAGAGGTGTTCCTTGTAAAGAGCGGTGAGCCGGGCACGCCCGGCTCCGGTATCTTGGCGGGAGCCGATCAGCCGCGCAGGATGCGCTTCCGCAGATTCGCCATCTCCACCGCCACGGCAGCGGCCTCGCGGCCTTTGACTTCCATGCGCACTTCGGCCTGCTCGTCGGTTTCGGTGGTCAGAATCGCGTTGGCGATCGGGATGTCGAAGTCCAGGCCCACGCGGGTCACGCCCGCGCCGGATTCGTTCGACACCAGTTCGAAATGGTAGGTTTCGCCGCGGATCACCGCTCCCAGCGCCACCAGCGCGTCGAAGCGGCCGCTCTTGGCCATGGTTTGCAACACCAGCGGCGCTTCCAGCGCGCCCGGCACCGTGGCCAGGGTCACGTCCTCGGCGGCCACGCCCAGCCGGGCCAGCTCGCCCAGGCAGGCATCGCGCAAGCCTTCGCAAACCGGGGTGTTGAAACGCGACATCACAACGCCGATTTTCAGGCCCTTGCCCATCAGATCGGGTTCTATACGCTGGATAGCTTGAAGCATCTTGTTCCTCGCGGCGGAATCACTACGGAAAACCGGAGATTCTACCTCAATCCCCGGACCTTATCCATTGCGCCGCCGCTCATTCCTCGTCCACGTGGAAGGCCCGCGGCTGACAAAACCCGGTCACTTCCAGGTCGAAGCCGGTCATGGACGACAAGCTCACCGGGGCGGTCATCAGCTTCATCTTGCCCACGCCCAGCGCCTTGAGCATTTGCGCGCCGATGCCGAAGGTCTTGCTGTCCCAACGCTGCTTCTGCTGCTCCAGGCCCAGCGCGCGCTGCGCCAAGTCCTCGCCGGTTTCATCGCGGTACAGCAATACCACGACGCCGTGGCCGGCTTCCTCTATCATTTCCAGCGCATTCGGCACTGTCCAGGAATGCTGGCTGCACAAGGGCGCCAATACGTCGATCACGGACAAGGGTTCGTGCACGCGCACCAGGGTTTCGCGCTGCGCCTCAATCTCGCCCTTGACCAGGGCCAAGTGAGTGGCGCGGGTGGTGATGTCGCGGAACACATGCAAGTCGAACGCGCCGAACGGGGTGTCCACCGGTCGTTGCCCCACCTTCTCCACCAGCGATTCCGTGCGGCTGCGGTATTGGATCAAGTCAGCGATGGTGCCCACTTTCAAGCCATGCTCGCGCGCGAACTCCACCAGTTCTGGCAGGCGGGCCATGGTGCCGTCGTCGTTCATGATTTCGCAGATCACGCCGGCCGGCTCCAAACCCGCCAGCATCGCCAGATCGCAGCCGGCCTCGGTGTGGCCGGCGCGGATCAACACGCCGCCTTTTTGCGCTTTCAGCGGGAAGATATGACCCGGCTGCACCAAGTCCGCCGGCTTGGCCAACCGCGCCACCGCGGCTTGCACGGTGCGGGCTCGGTCCGCCGCGGAAATGCCGGTGGTCACGCCTTCGGCGGCCTCGATGGACACGGTGAAGTTGGTGCTGTACGGAGTGCCGTTATTGCTAACCATCAACGGCAGGTTCAACTGCTGGCAACGCTCCTCGGTCAAGGTCAGACAGATCAGCCCGCGGCCGAACTTGGCCATGAAGTTGATCGCCTCCGGGGTGACGAACTCCGCCGCCATGACCAGGTCGCCTTCGTTCTCGCGGTCCTCGGCGTCCACCAGCACCACCATCTTGCCGGCCTTGATGTCGGCGATAATGTCCTGAATCGGGGAAATAGTCATACCATCTTCCTTCGTAAGCACTTGTTTTTGGCGCGGGCCGCCGCCCGCCTGAATTCATTTTCAAAGCCTGTTCAAAGGCTCGCACTTGCTCGCGAGACTCTGAACAGGCTCTCAGCCGGGCAATAGGTCCAGGCTGACATAATCTCCATGGCGATGGATGTCGCCGTCGCGCAAGCGCAAGGGCTGAGCGAACAAAGGCCCGTCCATTGCCAGGGTGTGAAACTCGCCGGCCTCGGCGCAAGGGTCCAGGCCTTCCGCCAGCATCCGGTCCACCAGTTCGTGGCTCAGTTCGCGGCCCAACCACTGCTCGCTCGCCAGCCGGGTGTTCACCACCACGATGCGGGCGCTGAAGCCCGCGTCGATGAACTCCCGTACCAAGGCGGCGCGCGGCTGCTGCCACAACGGCAGCCATGCCTGCAGGCCGGCCGCGGCGCAGACCTTCTCCTCCCACTCGCGGTGAGCGTCCAGATCGATGTCGCCGAACACCGCGGCCTCGCAACCGTCGGCGCGGGCCTCGTTCAGCCGGGCGATGAACTCGGCCTCATAGCCGTCCCAACTTGCGCGCCCCACTCGCAAGGGCAACCCCAGCGCCGCCGCCTGCAGCTCCAGCACCTCCGGGCGCAAGCCGTGCGAGCGCGAACGCTCGCCGCGCTCGTCCGCCATCGTCAGCAAGGCTTGCGGATGGGCGCCGGCTCGCACCGCGCGCCATAGCGCCAGGCAGGAGTCCTTGCCGCCGCTCCAGGAGGCCAGCACGCGCCGGCCGGCCAGGTTCACGCCGCGGTCCCGCGCTGGGCCAGCACCCGTTCCACCGTCTCCACGATGGCCTGGGTCTGCGGGTCCACTTCGATATTGATCAGATCGCCCACTTTGCGCGACTTGATGATGGTGCGCTCCAGGGTTTCCGGAATCAGGTGCACGCAGAAGCGATTGTCCGCCACCTCGCCTATGGTCAGGCTGATGCCGTCAATACCGATATAGCCCTTGGCGAACACATATTTGATGTGTTCCGCCGGCAATTCGAACCATACGGTTCGGTTATTGGGCAGATCGATCACCCGGGCCACCTTGGCCATGCACAGAATATGACCGGACATCGCATGGCCGCCGATCTCGTCGCCAAAGCGGGCGGCGCGCTCGATATTGACCAGACTGCCGGTTTGCAACAGGCCGAGGTTGGTGACGCGCAGGGTTTCGCGCATTAGATCGAAGGAAACTTGATCGCCGTTGATGGCGGTGACAGTGAGGCAGCAGCCGTTGTGAGCCACCGAGGCGCCCAGCTCCAGGCCGGGCAGCAAGGCCGCCGGCAAACGCAGCGTATGGGTACGGAAGTCCTGCTTCTCCGTGATGGCGATCACTTCCGCCACCCCTTGGACGATACCGGTAAACACGAAGACGCTCCTTTGCGAGGGATTTGGAGCGCCATTGTAACGCAAGGAGGGGCCTGCGGCCCCTCCTAGTCTTAAATCAAACGCAAGCCGCGTTCCCTCAGAAACGCCAGGACACGCTGGTGCGGATCGCCCGCCCCATGCCTTCCGCGCCCTCGGTCAGGTAAGGGATGTATTGAGTGTTGAACAGATTGTCCACCGCCAATCGCGCCTCCAGCCCCTTGAACCGGTCCTTGGGCTGCCAGCCCAGTGACAGGCCGAACAACGAATAGCCGTGCTGCGCGGGATAAGCATAAGGAGAATTGACCAATACCCGGTCCTGCTTGCGCACGAACTTGCCCTGCCCGCTCAAGGACAGGCCGATCTTGCTCCAGCGATAGCCAAGATTGGCCACCGCCTTGCGCGGCGGGATATTGGTGATGGGCTCGTCCCTGCCCCACGGGTCCATCAGGCTATGATTGCGTTCGCCTTTGGTCGACGACAAGGACAAGCTGCCGAACCAGCCGCCGGCCTGATAACGCCCTTCCAGCTCAAAGCCCTGAATCACATAGCCAGGCATATTGCGATAGAAGCCAATCACTGGCGGCAGCGGCGCTCCCGGCGCATCTCCCCGGTTTGGTCCCAGGCGCTGCGCGATATCGTTTTTGACGGTTTGACGATACCAAGTCAGCGCTGCGGACAGATTGTCCCCGGACGTGAGCACATTGCCGCGCTCGAACTCTAGTCCCAGCTTGACCGCGTTCAACGTTTCCGGCTGTAACTGGCGGCTAGTCGCCGTCGTGCTGCCCAAAGTCTGGGTATCGTATACCTCGTCCACGCCCGGCGCGCGCCAGGTGCGGGTATAGCCGGCGTCCAGCGTCCAGCCCGGACGGAAGTTCCAACGCGCGGCCAAGCGCGGCGACCAGCCGGAATACGCCAACCCGCTGTAATCGTGTCCCTTGGCTGGATCGTTATACGCGGAAGCCAGGTTTTCCCGCCCCTGTATCCATACATGGTCGTAGCGCAGAGAAGGCGTCAGCGTCAGGCTTTCCAAGGGCTGCCACTGATGCACCCAATAGGCGGATCGCACGGTTTCCTCGCCCGGAGGCTGGTAGCGCGGATTCAGATAACCATAGTTGTAAGCCGGATCCTTACGCTTATCCGGGCGGTAAAACAACGCATCCAGCGTCTTGTGCGCCCAGCTCACGCCCATAGTGACTTCCTGACGCGCCCAGCCGGAACCGAAGCGGGCGATATTGCGCAGTTCAAGGCGCCGGTCGCGCTGAGTCACCCAACTCTCGTTCCCAAACAAGGATGAGAAGGCGTAGATACTTGCCGTCGGCGGCCGGGTATCGTGCTGATAACGCCGCGACTGCGCATAGCTAAGCTGCAAATCCAGCCAGGGCGAATCGCTGACGAAGGTCCAATCCGCGCTCACCGTCTCATTTTGCTGCTCGCGCCACACACTTTGGCGAAGCCAAGCGCCTTCCCAACCGTACTTCTTGATGTCGGCGGCGTTTGGCGCCGGGATATCCCCGCGCTTGGCCGCCCACGGCGTGCGCCGCTCCTCCTCCTGGCTCACCCAACCCAAGCGCAGCCGATGGCCGGGCGCCGGACGCCAGGCCAGCTTCAGCATGCCGCCCTCCAGATCATTGCCGGAAAACATCATGCCCGTGCCATCGCCCTTCTTGCCGTCGCCGGCGCGCGATCGGGTCATATAGGCCAGGATGTCGGCCTTGCTGCCAGGGCCGCCCGCATAGGCGGCCAGAGACTGGCCGAACTGATTGCCGTTGTCCTGATACATCAGCTTGGCGAAGCCGCCCACTGACTTGCCCGGCCGCAGCAGCTCGGCCACGGTCTTGGTTTCCGCCTTGACCACAGCGCCGAACGCGCCGTTGCCGTAGAACGGAGAATGTCCGCCCTTGAGGACCTCCACCGAACCCAGCAACTCCGGATCGATAAAAGACGTCCCCTGCTGATACTTGTCGAAGCCCTGCGGCGCGCCGTCCAGGGACACCTGCACATGCTCGACCGACTCAAAACCCCAAACATTGATGGTCTGACCGCCGGGGCGCTGCGAGCCGCCGGCATTGACACCGGGCAACGCGTCCAGCACTTCGGCCAGGGAACGCGCTTGCGGCCGCTCGATTTCCTCGCGGTCCAACTTATTGCTGCCCACCCGCGCCTGCGGGCCGTCGGCGGTGACGTGAACGGTATCCAGGCGCGCCGGCGCTTCGGCGGCCCAGACGCTTGGCGCAGCCAGGCAAGCCAGGCTCAGAACCAGAGCTTTGGGACGGAAGCGCGGCGGATTGGGGGCACGGAAAATAGAATCGGGGCAAGGCGGAGAAAGACGAGAGCAAGGCATCACGGTTTTATTTTGTTAATGATAATCATTATCAATACTAACATAAAACTTCCACCGTAAGGCAAGTCCGGTAAAATACCCGGCTTTATCGAATTCCAATACAAGCAATCCCATGTCCGCCGAACTCGCCCGCATCGCCGAAGAAGTGTCCCACCGCCGCACCTTCGCCATCATCTCCCACCCTGACGCCGGTAAGACCACGCTCACCGAAAAGCTGTTGCTGTTCTCCGGCGCCATTCAGATGGCCGGCACCGTCAAGGGCAAGAAAGGCGGCAAGTTCGCCACCTCCGACTGGATGGAGATCGAGAAGCAGCGCGGCATCTCGGTGGCGTCCTCGGTGATGCAGTTCGAGTACCGCGACCACACCGTCAACCTGCTGGACACCCCGGGCCACCAGGACTTCTCCGAAGACACCTACCGCGTGCTGACCGCGGTGGACAGCGCCTTGATGGTGATCGACGCCGCCAAGGGCGTGGAGGAGCAGACCATCAAGCTGCTGAACGTCTGCCGGCTGCGCAGCACGCCCATCGTCACCTTCATGAACAAGTACGACCGCGAGGTGCGCGACAGCCTGGAGCTGCTGGACGAGGTGGAGAGCGTGCTGAAGATCCGTTGCGCGCCGATCACCTGGCCCATCGGCATGGGCAAGGCTTTCCGCGGCGTTTACAGCCTGCTGAACGACGAGGTCATCCTGTTCGAACCGGGCGCGGAAAAACTGATCACCGACGTGGAAGTGATCAAGGGCATAGACAACCCGCGCCTGGACCAGCTGTTCCCGCTGGAAATGGAACAACTGCGCATGGAGATCGAGCTGGTCAAGGGCGCGTCCAATGAGTGGAATCTGGACGAATTCCTGGCCGGCGAGCTGACGCCGGTGTTCTTCGGCTCCGCCATCAACAACTTCGGCGTGCGCGAAATCCTGGACGCGCTGATCAACTGGGCGCCGGCGCCGCAGCTGCGCGACGCCACCGTGCGCGAAGTCGCGCCCACCGAAGGCAAGTTCTCCGGCTTCGTGTTCAAGATCCAGGCCAATATGGACCCCAAGCACCGCGACCGCATCGCCTTCCTGCGCGTGTGCTCCGGCCAGTTCGAGCGCGGTATGAAGATGAAGCACCTGCGCCTGAACCGCGACATCGCCGCCTCCAGCGTGGTGACCTTCATGTCTCACGACCGAGAGATCGTGGAAGAGGCCTTCGCCGGCGACATCATCGGCATTCCCAACCACGGCAACATCCAGATCGGCGACAGCTTCTCCGAGGGCGAGGAGCTGACCTTCACCGGCATCCCCTTCTTCGCGCCGGAACTGTTCCGCGGCGTGCGCATCAAAAACCCTTTGAAGCTGAAGCAGCTGCAAAAAGGCTTGCAACAGCTGGGTGAGGAAGGCGCGGTGCAAGTATTCAAGCCGCACAGCGGCGGCGACCTGATCCTGGGCGCGGTGGGCGTGCTGCAGTTTGAAGTGGTGGCCTCGCGACTGGCGGCCGAATACGGCGTGGACGCGGTGTTCGAATCCGCCAGCATCTGGTCGGCGCGCTGGTTCAGCTGCGACGATCGCAAGAAGCTGGACGAGTTCGTCAAGGCGCTGCAGATCAACATCGCCACCGACGCCGGCGGCAACCTCGCCTACCTGGCCCCCAACCGCGTCAACCTGCAACTGACTCAGGAACGCTGGCCGGACATCGTATTCCACGAAACCCGCGAACACGCGGTCAAACTCAACGACTGAAGCTGAAACCGACCCCCGCCATGGAGCCCAAGGCCACCCTGTTCGACTTGATAAGCTATCTGCGCGACAACTACTCGCACGAGATAGCGCGCTCGCTGATCCTGATCGCCGCCCTGCTGATCATCCGCCTGGTGGTGGACCGGCTGCTGGCGGCCAACAACAGCATAGCGATCGAGTCGAAACGGCGCTGGTCGGTGAACACCCGCAACATCCTGTTCGTCTCCGGCCTGGCCGGCATCGGCCTGATCTGGGCCAGCGAGCTGCAAACCATCGCGGTGTCGATGCTGGCCTTCGCCGCCGCGCTGATCCTGGCCACCAAGGAATTGATCATGTGCCTGTCCGGCGGCCTGGTCCGCCAGACCTCCAACAGCTACAGCCTGGGCGACCACATCGAAGTGGGCGCGGTGCGCGGCCGGGTGGTGGACATCGGCCTGCTGTCCACCACGGTGATGGAGATCGGCCCCAACCACAGCTCGCACCAGATGACCGGACGGGCGCTGACCTTCCCCAACAGCCTGCTGCTGTCCACGCCGGTAATACGCGAAAACTACATGGGCGACTACGTGATGCACATCGTCAACGTCCCCATGGCCTACACCGTGCCGCCCATCCGCGCCGAGCGCCTCTTGATGGCGGCGGCGGAAGAGTCCTGCCAGCCTCACCTGGAAGTGGCGCGCCAGCACATGGAAGACATGGCCAAGCGCAATCTGGTGGACATTCCGTCGGTGGAGCCGCGCATCGCGCTGCAACCGATGGACGAAAAACGCTATCAGTTGATCTTGCGCATCGCAATTCCGGCCCGCGACCGGCATCGTATCGAACAGACCATCTTGCACAACTTTCTGGCGCAATGCTTTCCGGAGCAGGACGCCGCCGCCCTCGCCTGAGACGACAGGCGGTCCGGGCGCAAATAATTAGAGCAAGAACTCCAAATTTGCGTTAGAATGGCGCATCGCGAATGTCATTGAACAGCCCAAGCGCATCATGAGCAAAAACAGAATCAAAACCTACGACCGCATCATCCAGGAGAGCCTCAAGCTGTTCAATGAACAGGGCGAGCGCAGCATCACCACCAATCACATCGCCGCGCATCTGGGGATCAGCCCGGGCAACCTGTACTACCACTTCCGCAACAAGGAAGAGATCGTCTATCAAATTTTCCTGATGTACCGCGAGTTCATCAATCAGCGCCTGGCGGTGCCGGAAAACCGAGAAATGACGGTGGACGATCTGGTTAACTACCTGGATACCGCCTTCCTGGCAATGTGGCAGTTCCGCTTCATGTTCTACGACCTGCCGGGCATGCTGGCGCGCAACCCGCAAATGCAGTCGGAGTACCATCAGTTCGTCAACACCGAATTGAAAAACATCCTGGCCGAGCACTTCCGCGAATTCATCCGCCTGGGCTTGCTGGAAATGGACGAGGAAGACATCGAACCGGTCAGCATCAATATCTGGCTGGTGGTGAAGTTCTGGTTCGCTTTCGAACAAACCGCGCGCCCCAAGGCGCCGATCACCGAGGAATCCGGCCACCGTGGCGTGCTGCAGGTGCTGGCCCTGCTCAAACCCTATGTGCAGGATCAGTATATGGGCGCCTTCCGCGCGCTGTGTGAACGCCACAAGGTTTGATCGCCGACACCGGAAAAAGCAAAGCCGCGTAAACGCGGCTTTTTTCATGCATCGACGCTTGGAATCCAATTACAGACTGCGCCCCAAGGCCTCCGCCAAGGGCCGCAGCTCCGCCATCAGCGCGGCCAGCCCCTCCGGCGTCAAGGCCTGATCGGCTTCGCACAAAGCGGCCTCCGGCTGCGGGTGCATGTCCAGCAGCAGGCCGTCCGCACCGGCGGCCAAAGCCGCCTTGGCCAGCGCCGGCACCAACCAGGCTTTGCCAGCGGCGTGACTGGGGTCGACAATCACCGGCAAATGGGTTTCGCGCTTGAGCAAGGGAATCGCGCTGACGTCCAGCGTGGCGCGATAGGCCGGCTCGAAACTACGAATGCCGCGCTCGCAAAACACAATGTTGTGATTGCCGCCGGCGGCGATGTATTCGGCGGCCATCAACCAGTCGCCCAAGGTCGCGGCAACGCCGCGCTTAAGGATAACCGGCTTGTTCAAGCGCCCCACCTCCTTCAACAGTTCGACGTTTTGCATGCTGCGCGAACCAATCTGGATGATGTCCACGCCCTGCTCCAAAAACACGTCCAGCATGCGCACATCGGCCAACTCGGACACCACCGGCAGCCCCTCGGCGCGGCCGGCTGCGATCAACTGCTCAATGCCCTCAACCCCCAGGCCTTGGAAGCCGTAAGGGCTGGGATGCTGCTTGAACACGCCGCCGTGCAGCAACCGGCAACCGGCGGCCCGCGTCGCCGTTGCGGCCTGCGCGATCTGCTGTGCCGACTCCACCGCGGACGGTCCGGCAATCACCTGCAAGGCTTCGCCGCCAAAGGACAGACCTCGCGCCTGCACCACGCTGTTCTGCGGGTGAGTCTCCCGGGAGACGATGCGGTACTCGCGCACCACCCGCATCGCCCGCTCCACCCCCGGCATCGACTCGAACATTTCCGGCGACAAGCTGCGTTCGTCCCCCACCGCGCCGATGATGGTGCGCTCCGCGCCGCGCGACACATGCTCGCTGAGCCCCGCGCCTCGTATCTTGGCCACCACGGCCGCCACTTCGTTTTCCGGCGCCAGCCGGTTCATGATGATGATCATCCGCTATCCCGTTCAAAACCCTTCATGACCGCCTGCGCCAACGCCCAGCCAAACGACGCCCCAGCCGCGACCAGAACGACGGCCGCTGCGCGCCGCGCCGGACAAACCCGGCCAGCGCATGCGCCAGCCGCCACGGAGCCGAGGCCCGCAAGCGCTCGAAGATTCGCTCGCGCCAGTAAACGAAGCCATTATACAGCCGCACAAACCAGGACACTCGCATCAGCGTCGGCCGGGTCAGCGTAAACAACCGCGCCGCCAGCGCGGTGCCTCCCACCTTGGCCAGCAGAATAATCAGCACGCCCAGCAGCGCGTGCCCCCGCCCGATCAGGAACAGCGCCGCTAGTTTGACCGGCAGCAACAAGGCCGCCGGCAGCGCGAATATCGCCAGGGCAGCCCACGGCGGCAAGACGGCGATGCGCCGCTCCAGCGCAGCCAGCGGCGGCCAGGCCGCCAAGCGCCCCAGCGCGGCGGACAGCTCGTCCCAGGCGTACTCTTCGAACAGGATGATCAAGGCCGCCAGCAAGGCCAGCGGCCAGGTCAACACCCGTTTCAGCCGGCGCCAGCCCTGCGCCGCCGTTTCTCTCGCCCGCATCTTGACTTCAGCGCCGACTCAAGCCTTGCCCAGGTCCAGCCACTTGGCGACCTCCCGCGGCTGGTAAGCGCGCATATCCGACAACAGCGCAGGCAAGTCTTCGTTGATGCGGAACAGATCCATATTGCCGGGACGGGCGAAGCCCTCCGCCACCGCGTGCTCCATCATCCGATGCAAGGGCTGATAATAGCCGGCGGCGTCCAGCAGCCCCACCGGCTTGCCGTGCAAGGACAACTGACCCCAGGTCAAGATCTCGAATAATTCGTCGAAGGTGCCGAAGCCGCCCGGCAGCGCGATGAAGCCGTCGGACAACTCCGCCATCAGCGCCTTGCGCTGGTGCATGGTTTCGGTGACATGAATTTCCGTCAAGCCGGTATGCGCCACTTCTTTGGCCTTGAGAAACTCCGGAATCACGCCGATGACTTTGCCGCCAGCCGCCAGCGCGGCGTCCGCGGCCACGCCCATCAGGCCGACCTTGCCGGCGCCGTAGACCAGAGTGATGCCCTGTTCGGCCAAGGTGCGGCCAAAGTCCCGGGCGGCCGCTTCGTATTCCGGCTTGATCCCCTTGTTGGAGCCGCAAAACAGGCAGATAGCTTTCATTCTTATTTTTCCCCTATCAAACATTAACGTCAAAAACACAACGGGCCGCTGCGCGGCCCGCTTGCATCCTCATCCTAAAATTCAAAGCACCGCGAGCGGATAAGAGCCCAGCACTTTGACAAAGGAAGTGCACTCGGCGAGCCCCGCCAGCGCCTGCTGCACATTGGCGTCGTCTCGATGCCCTTCCATATCAATGAAGAACACATAGTCCCATAAACCCGCGCGCGACGGCCGCGACTCGAACTTGCTCATCGACACCCCGTTGCCGGCGATGGGCGCCAGCAACTGGTGGACCGCACCCGGACGATTGGGCGCCGACACCACCACCGAGGTCTTGTCCTGGCCTGTCACGCCCACGTCTTGCAGCCCCAATACCAGGAAACGGGTGGTGTTGTTGGGCTCGTCCTCGATATTGGACGCCAGCTTCAACAGCGCGTAGCGCTCAGCCGCGGCCTGACCGGCGATCGCCGCCGCGCCCTCGTCTTCGGCCGCCAGCCGCGCCGCTTCGGCGTTGCTGGCCACCGACACCCGCTCCACCGCTTCCGGCAGATTCTTGTTCAGCCACTCATGACACTGCGCCAGCGCCTGAGCATGCGCGTAGACGCGACGGATGCCGTCCAGGCCCTCCACTTTGCGCAGCAAATGGTGGTGAATGCGCAGCACCACTTCGCCGCAAATCTTCAACGGACTGGTCACCATCAGGTCAAGCGTGCGGCCCACCGCGCCTTCAGTGGAATTCTCCACCGGCGCCACCACGTAATCCAGACCACGCGACTCCACCAAACGGAAAGCCTCGTCGATCGAACTACAGGCCACCGTGCGCGCGGCATGGCCGAAGTGCTTAAGCGTAGCCAACTGGCTGAAGGTGCCTTCCGGCCCCAGGTAAGCGATGGACAGCGGCTTTTCCAGCGCCAGGCATTCGGACATCACCTCGCGGAACAAGCGCGCCACCGACTCGCCCGGCAAGGGACCGGGATTCAGTTCCTTGACGCGGCGCAGCACCTGCGCCTCGCGCTCGGGCCGATAGATGATGCCGCCGCCTTTGATCTCGCCGATCTCACGCGCGTGAGTGGCGCGCTGGTTCAGCAGATTGAGGATTTCCACATCGATGTTGTCGATGGCGTCGCGGTGCTGTTTAAGTAAATGTTCCGACACGGCTTCCAGTCTTTCTCTATTGCATGCATCCTGTAGAGACGCGCGCGTCCAAGTTTGAACACGCGGCTCCCGAAACACCCAGTTTCCGCGAGATGAGCCACGCTCGCAAGCCTTTGTCGCGATAAAACGCAAGAGACCAACCAACTCTTAGAACCTGTTCAAAGTCTCTGAGTAGTAGCGTAGTGTGAGAAAATCCAGAGGTGAGAAAAAGCTACCCAAGTGATATCAGTCGCGAACAATTTGAAGTGATCAGACCACTTCTGGAAAGTGCGCGTAAAAGAACAAGCCCCCGTCGAGTGGACTTGTATGAAGTATTTTGTGCCGTGCTGTACCTGCTCCGAAGCGGCTGCCAATGGCGAATGCTTCCTGAAGCGTTTCCCAAATGGCGTACCGTCCATTCGTACTTCACCATGTGGAGTGAGCCGCGTGAAGGGGGCAGCCTGCTGGAGCAGGCGCTAAAAAAATCAGGTTGGCGCGGCCCGAGAGAAACTGGGGCGGAGCGCTTGCAGCAGGTTCTTGATCGTGGACGCGCAGAGCGTGAAGAACACTGATACCGCAGGATTAAAAGGCTACGACGCAGGTAAGAAGGTCTCGGGTATCAAGCGCCATATTGTGGTGGACACGCAGGGCCTGCCACATGCGGTGGCCGTGACTACAGCGGAGGTAACGGATCGCAGAGGGGCGCTACAGGCGCTACGGCAATGTAAATCCAGATTGATTGGGGCTCAGAGCCTGCTGGCGGATAGTGGCTATGTTGGCAAACCCTTTGCTCAAGGCGTGAGCGAGATTCTGGGGCGGACGTGACGGTGCAGATTGCCAAACGGAGCGAGCTGCACACCTTCAAGGTGATGCCCAAACGCTGGGTTGTTGAGCGCAGCTTCGCTTGGTTGGAAAAGAGCAGAAGGCTGTGGAAGAACTGCGAGCGGAAGCTCAATACCAGCTTGCAGTTCATCCATCTGGCCTTCTTGGGGCTCTTAGAACCTGTTTACGATCTTTTTGTGAGCGATAATGGGCGAGTGAAGAGAAAATCCTACCCAAGCGACATTAGTCGAGAAAAGTTTGCTCAGATAGAGCCGCTGCTGCGTGGCGTCCGACGTAACACTAAACCGGTACAGCTGGATCTGTATGAAGTGTTCTGCGCAGTGCTCTATCTTCTGCGCACAGGTTGTCAGTGGCGCTATCTACCGCCTGACTTTCCCAAGTGGCAGAACGTCTATGCGTATTGGCGCAAATGGACCGAACCTGACTTGTACGGCGTAAGCGTGTTGGAGCTGGCATTAAAAAAATCAGGTTGGCGTGGCCCGAGAGAAACTGGGGCGGAACGCCTCAAGCACGCTCTTGATCGTCGACGCGCAGAGCGTGAAGAACACTGATACAGCGGGGTTAAAAGGCTACGACGCGGGTAAGAAAATATCAGGCATCAAACGCCATATCGTAGTGGATACCCAGGGCTTACCGCACGCGGTAGCAGTGACTACAGCGGAGGTGACGGATCGCAAAGGAGCCCTCAAAGCGCTGGCACGTTGCCAGAGTGGGCTCAAGCGGGTGCAAAGCCTGCTGTGCGACAGCGGCTACATAGGTCAGCCCTTTGCGCAGGGAGTGCGGGAGATTCTGGGTGGGTATGTGACGGTACAGATCGCGAAGAGAAGCGAGCTGCATACGTTCAAGGTGATGCCCAAACGATGGATTGTTGAGCGCAGCTTCGCTTGGTTGGAAAAGAGCAGAAGGCTGTGGAAGAACTGCGAGCGGAAGCTGAATACTAGCTTGCAGTTCATCCACTTGGCTTTCTTGGCTCTATTGCTCCGGAGATCGTAAACAGGCTCTTAGCTCGCGAGATCGTAAACACGTTCTTACTCAAAAGACTTTGAACAGGTTCTTAGAATCTCTTCAAAGCCTCGCGACTTACGTCGAAGCAAAACGAAAAGCACTGGGCAAGTGGAATGCATACGCGCCCCATGGGTATTTCGAAGCGGGTTTCAACGCCTCTGTCTAACTCTCCCGCCGACGCGCAGCAGCTCGTGAACAGGTTCTTAGCCAAAACAAGTCCATACCCGGTTGGCCAGGTCCACCACGAAATCGGCGCGCAGATACATCCCGGTCAAGCAGGCCAACAGCAGCGCCGCGCCGACGGACAGCAGCAAGGCTCTCATGCGTCCTCCTTGGCGAAACTCGCCGACGGCGTTTCGCGCACCGGCAGATTGGCCGCGGCGGCCAGCAGGCCCAGGGCTATCGCCAGCACCCATACCAGATCGTAATTGCCGAGCAAATCATAGAGCGCCCCACCCAGCCACACCCCCAGGAAACTGCCCACCTGGTGCGAGAAAAACACCGCGCCGGACAGCAGACCCAGGTGACGCACGCCGAACATGCCGGCTATCACCCCATTGGTCAACGGCACCGTGGACAGCCACAAAAAACCCATCGTGGCGGCGAACACCGCCACAGAAACGCCGCTGAGCGGCAGCAATTGAAAAACCGCGATCACCACGCTGCGCATCAGGTAAATGAAACTGAGCAGGCTGGGCTTTGACCAACGGCTGCCCAGCTCGCCAAAGGCCATGGTGCCGAATATATTGAACAGGCCGATCAAGGCCAGCGCCAGACTAGCGGTGCCGCCGCCCAAGCCGTGGTCGCGCAGATAGGCCGGCAGATGCACGCCGATGAACACTACCTGAAAGCCGCAGACGAAATAGCCGGCCATCAGCAGACGGAAGCCGCGTTCCGCCCAGGCGGCGGCGAAGGTGTCCGCCATCCCGCGCAACAAATGCTGGGCCGCGG
Source organism: Chromobacterium haemolyticum (assembly GCF_009936155.1). Classification (NCBI taxonomy): domain Bacteria; kingdom Pseudomonadati; phylum Pseudomonadota; class Betaproteobacteria; order Neisseriales; family Chromobacteriaceae; genus Chromobacterium; species Chromobacterium haemolyticum. The sequence goes on from NZ_AP019312.1 coordinate 2,663,966, forward strand.
CGGTTTGCGCCGGCCGGTCCTCGCGCGCCAGCCAACCGGACAAGGGCAGCATCAGTGCGGCGCAAGCGGCCAGGATCAGCAACGCCGGCAGCCAGCCCAGGCCGTCGATCAAGCCTTGCTCCACCGGGATCATCGCAAACTGGCCGAAAGACCCCGCCGCCGCGACGATGCCCATCGCGCGCGAACGGTAAGCCGGCGACACGCTGCGCGCCACCACGCCAAAAATCACGCTATAAGTGACACAGGACAAGGCCAGACCGAGCAAGACGCCGGCCGACAGAGAAAACAGCAAGGGTGTGCCGGACACCGTCATCAAAGCCAGGCCGGCGACATAAAGCAAGGCGCCGCCCAGCAGCACCTTGCCGGAACCATGCCTGTCCGCCAGCGCGCCGGCGAAGGGTTGAGCCAGGCCCCATACCAGGTTTTGCAGGCCCAGCGCGAAGGCGAAGGCTTCCCGGCTCCAGCCGAAGGCCTGGGTCATCGGCGGCATGAAGAAACCAAAGCCATGGCGTATGCCCATGGCCAGCGACACAATCAGGCCGCCGGTCAGCAGCAATCGCTTGATGGAATCGTTCATCGCTAGTCTCCATGCGAAATAACAGCGGCGCGGCTGTTGTGATCATAGGGCAAAACCGGCTCGACCAATACAAAACCGGCCAGCTAACGCTGGCCGGTATTCGCTTCAAACCTTAGCTAACAGAGATTCAGCGCGCCGGCACCGCAGCCAACACCGCCTTCAGCAAATGCCAGGCCTTGCCCACTGACTCCACCTCCACCCGCTCGCCCGGCGCATGCGCACCGCGGATGTTGGGCCCGAAGGACACCATGTCCATATCCGGATACTTGGAACCCAAGATGCCGCACTCCAGGCCGGCATGGATCACTTGCACCTGAGCCTCGTCGCCGAACTCGCGTGCATAGACTTGCTGGAACAAGGCCAGCAGCTTGGATTGCGGGTTAGGCGCCCAGCCCGGGTAGCCGCCTTCCATCTCGACTTTGCAACCGGCCAACAGGAACAGGCTTTCCACCTCGCGCGCCAGCATCCAGGTACCGGAATCCAGCAAGGAGCGCACCATCAGGTTGGCGAACAACTTGCCCTCTTCCACCACCACCACGCCCAGGTTGTTGGAGGTTTCCACCACGCCCTGGACGCGCTGGCTCATGCGCTTGACGCCATGCGGCGCCGCGTGCAAAGCAGCGAAGATCGCGCCTTGATCCGCGCGCGACATCACCTTGCCCAGCTCGATCCGCTCCTGCACCACGGTGACGCCCTCGTCGACGCCAGCCAGTTCAAAACGCATCAGGCTCTGGAACGCATCCAGCTTGGCCGCCACCTTGTCCGCATCCGCGGCCGGGAAAGCCACTACGGCGAAAGCCTCGCGCGACAAGGCGTTGCGCGCGGTGCCGCCCTTGAACGAAGACACGCGCAGATCGGTTTCCGCTTCCAGCTCGCGGATCAGACGAATCAGAATCTTGTTGGCGTTGCCGCGACCCAGATGAATATCGGCGCCGGAATGACCGCCGAGCAGGCCTTTGATCACCAGGCTGGCGGATTGATAGCCAGCGGGCACCGCCTCGCTCGCATAGCTGCGGCTGACGTTGACATCAACGCCGCCGGCACAGCCCATGTAGAACTCGCCCCACTCTTCGGTATCGATATTAATCAGATACTGGCCTTGCAAAAGGCCGGTACCCAAGCCCAGCGCGCCGCCCATGCCGGCTTCCTCATCCAGTGTCAGCAACACCTCGATCGGCCCGTGCGGCACGTCCTCGCTATTCAGCACCGCCATGCCCAGCGCCACGCCGATGCCGTTGTCGGCGCCCAGCGTGGTGTTTTCCGCCACCAGCCAGCCGTCTTGCAGCACCGGACGAATCGGATCCTTGAAGAAGTCGTGCTCGGTGCCGGTGTTGGCCTGGCACACCATGTCCAGATGGCCTTGCAACACCACGCCGATGCGGTTTTCGTAGCCTGGGGTCGCCGGTTTGCGAATGATCAGGTTGCCGACCTCGTCCACCACGGTGTCCAGGCCGCGCAGTTCCGCCCACCCCTTCAGGTAATCGCGCAATTGCTGCTCATGCTTGGACGGACGCGGGATTTCACACAAGGTCTGGAAATGCTCCCAGACGACTTTGGGTTCTAGTTCTGCAATTCGGGTCACGGAAAGTCCTCTAAATCATCAAGATGCGATAGCGGTTCGGGCTATGGCCGAACGCGCCGCGCCCGGCGCGGCAACGTTGGAATTCAGACTGTCCACTTTATCACGCCCGCATGCGCGGCGTCATGTGGGAAACTCATGCCAAAAGCGTCTAATCCGCTGAATCGCTTGACCGAAGTCATGAGTCCTCCTGCAAGCGGCGCCATGCTATTTGCCAGCTGTGACAAAGCCGCTATCCTCCGACACTGAAAATCCCTCTCGTCCGTTTGCCAAAGCCTGTTCAAAGTCTCGTAATCTGGAGCAAGACAGGATGAAACCGCTTGAAAAGAGAAATGGCCATGCGATGCATGAACATTTGAGCTCATGAACATTTGAGCTTGTGTTTCACACCGTATTGCTGAAGCGCAGCAGATCTCGAACAGGTTCTTTAGAAAGGCCTCCCCATGCACCGCTATCCCGATCAAGACATCGCCGCCATCTACCGGGTGATAGAACAACGGCGCGACATGCGCCATTTTCTGCCGGACCCGGTAGACCCGGCCCTGCTGCGACGGCTGCTCGAAGCCGCCCACCACGCGCCCAGCGTCGGCTATATGCAGCCGTGGCGCTTCATCCGCATCGCTAACCGCAGCCTGCGCGAGGAAATAGGCAAACTGGTGGACGCCGAGCGCCTGCGCACCGCGGATCAATTGGGCGAGCGCCAGGCGGAATTCCTGCGCCTGAAAGTGGAAGGCATCCGCGACTGCGGCGAAGTGCTGGTAGCCGCGCTGATGGATGGCCGCGAACGCCATGTGTTCGGCCGCCGCACTCTGCCGGAAATGGACTTGGCCTCAGTGGCCTGCGCCATCCAGAACCTGTGGCTGGCGGCCCGCGCCGAAGGCCTGGGCATGGGCTGGGTGTCCTTGTTCGATCCGGCCGCGCTCTCCGCGCTGCTGGGCATGCCGGAGGGCGCAAAACCCATTGCCGTGCTGTGTCTTGGCCACGTCGCCGAGTTTTACGCCCAACCCATGCTGGAACAAGAGAAGTGGGCCAGCCGCCAGCCTCTGGAGCAATTGGTGTTTGAAGACCGCTGGCGCGACTGAGCCAAAGCTAGCGGCGCGGCCATTGAAGCCCCCGCCGCCGTCATGCTAGCCTGCGAAGCATGGAACATGCTCTGTACGACTTTCTCGACCAGCACCAGATCCGCCGCCAGCGCTTCGACCATCCCCCGGTCTACACCTGCGAAGAAGCCGCGCGCCTAGCGCCCGGCCTGCCCGGCGCGGAATGCAAAAACCTGTTTCTATGCGACGCCAAGGGCCGCCAGCATGTGCTGTTGGCGGTGCCTGCCGACGCTGGGGTCGACATCAAGGCCCTGGGCGAATTGCTGGAACTCAAAGGCCTGCGCTTCGCCTCGCCTGACCGCCTGCAACGTTGCTTGGGCCTGACGCCGGGCTCGGTGACGCTTTTGGCCGCCATCAATGACCGCGACCGCCAGGTCGCCGTCGTCATTGATCAGGCGCTGAGCTGCCGGGACGCCATCCTTTGCCATCCGCTGGTCAATACCAGCACGCTGGCGTTGCCCATGGACGAGCTGATGCGCTTTCTGGACCTGACCGGCCACCCGCCGCGCATCGTCGAAGTGCCCCGCAGACAAAACCCAGCAGAGCAGGACTGAACGACGCGGCTTGTCAACGCCACGGCTGTTCCTGCATGATGGTCGTTTCTTTGGACTTGGCCGGATTGCAGACTCAAGCATGTCAGACATACTCAACACCATCATTTCCACCAAACGCGAAGAAATCGCCGCAGCCTTGCCGCAGCGGCCTCTGAGCGCGGTGCGCGCCGCCGCGGAAGCGCTCAGCGGCGATCGTCGCGATTTTGTCGCCGCGCTGCGCGCCAAACACGCGCTGGGCCAAGCCGCGGTCATCGCCGAGATCAAGAAAGCCAGCCCGAGCAAAGGCGTGATCCGCGAGGACTTCCGTCCTGCCGACATCGCCGCCAGCTACGCCGAACACGGCGCAGCCTGCCTGTCGGTACTGACCGACCGCCAGTATTTCCAAGGCGACGCCGCCTATTTGCAGGCCGCCCGCGCCGCCTGCCGCCTGCCGGTGCTGCGCAAGGACTTCATCGTCGACCCCTATCAGGTGTACGAAGCCCGCGCGATGGGCGCCGACTGCATTTTGCTGATCGCCGCCGCGCTGGAGTTGCCGCTGATGCGCGAGTTGGAATCCCTTGCGATGGAACTGGGCATGGCGGTTCTGGCCGAAGTGCACGACGCAGACGAACTGGAACAGGCTCTGCAATTAAGAACAGAACTGATCGGCGTCAACAACCGCAATCTGCGCAGCTTCGAAGTCAGCCTGGCCACCACGCTGAAACTGCTGCCTCAAATTGAGAACGGCCGTATCGCCATCACGGAAAGCGGCATCGCCACCATCGACGACGTGCGGCTGATGCGCAGCCACCAGGTCCACACCTTCCTGGTGGGCGAAGCCTTCATGCGGGAAAAAGAGCCGGGAGAAGGTCTCTCCCGGCTGTTTCAGAACGAAGAAAACCGCTAAGCCGCCGGCTATTGCGGCGGGACGATAGCGTCCAGCCGCAATTGCTCCTGCGGATTGAAGCGCTGGGCGCGCCAGCCAGCCAAGGCCTGCCGCCTCTGCGCGGCGTCCAAACCGGCAACCGTTTGCAAGCGCTGCGCCTCTAAGCGGTAAGCTTCCACCCTGGACTGCCACTGCGCTTGCTCGCGATCCAACTGCGACAAACGATCGGCGGCGGCCTGGCCCACCATGCCGGCGCGCAAGGCGTACAGCTCCTGTTCGCCGCCGCCCTTCTTCCGCAAAGCCTCCTCCGCCTCGGCCAAGGTCAAGTGCTTGACCGGTTCCAAGCGCGCCGCGCGCAGATCAGCCGGCAAGCCCGCCTCCAAGGCCTTGAGCCGCGCGGCTTTCTGCTCGGCGCTCAGGCTGACGTCGGCGGCAATGCGCAACCGTTTGACGGTGAAGTCGTCGTAAACGTCTTCCTCTCCAAACAAGCCGGCCACTTCCCTCTCCGACAGGAACTGCAAACGCAGCGCCCTCATCTGCTGCAAACGCTCGGCCACGCCGCCCGCCGCCGCCTTGCCATCGCTCAAAGCACGACGATAGGCGACATAGCGGTCGAACAACTCCAGCGCCTGCTTCAGGGCCGCTCCGTTCAATTGCGCCTGCAAGGCCTGTTGCACCGCCTTGCGGACCGCGGGCAGATCTCGCTCCCCCAACGCCGCCAATTGGTAATCGAACAAGCGTCTCAGTTCCGCGTCCACCCTCAGCGCCCCGCTCGCCTCCGCGCTCGCCCGGCCGTCGACCTGAGTGCCGCGCAACGACGGCGCCGCCTGCGGCGCGGAGCCGCCGGCCTGGGCCGCCGCCTCATCAGCGCCAGGCCGCCCCAGCCAGACCAGCCCGCCCAACAACAACGCGCAAGCCCAGCCTACCCAGGCGCGCCGCATCATAGCCCCGTATTCTTCAAGCGGTTGGCCTGTTGCCGATACAAACTCACCGGACTGACCTCGAACAAGCTGACCAGGCCGAAACTCTGGTTGATCTCATTCATATGGTTCATCCGGTAATTGTCGCGGATCACCTGCCCCAGCCGCGCCGAGCAAGCGCTGACCAGGCCATCGGTGGGCGTGGAACCAAAAGCCAGGCCCAGCACCCCCATCGGCACCGATAGCGGGTCCAGAATATTGGTGACGGTGGCCGAGCCGGTCCAAGAGTAATAACGGATGCCGTTGACCTGGTAATCCCCCTCGCCGCAAGCGCTGGCCGGGACCCCTTGCGGGAATTTGGCGCTAAAAGCGGCGGAGCCCGCGGTGGTCAAGGAATCCAAGGCGCCCACCGGATATTGCGGCTGGCCTGAAGTACCGGCGAAGAACTGAATGACCGTGCCCAAAGCCTTCGCCACGGCAACCGCCACGGCCTCGGACACCGAGCCCGAAGGCGCCACGCCTCGTACGATGTCGGCCACCACCGACCCCTTGTTGACGCCGCCCACCGATGTAACCGATGCCACCAGGTCCGGCCTCACCCCAGCCACGTAGCGTGCCGTTGGCGCGCCCTGGCTATGCCCGATCAAGTTGACCTTGGCGGCGCCGGTAATGGCAATGATTTTTTGCACCTGCTGCAACAACTGCTCTCCGCGAGCCTCGTTGCTGTTCAGCACGGACACTTCGGCCACGAACACCTGCGCGCCGTCTGAACGCAAAGCCGCCGGCACTTGGTAGAAGTAATCCACTCCCAGCAATTGGCCGAAGCCGAACAAACCATGCACCAGCACGATGGGATAGCGGGTCTGGGTATAGCCGCCAGCGGCGTAAGCCACGGACAGCGGCAGCCATAGTCCCAGACACAGCAATGCTCCGTGAAGCAACTTCTTCATGGTGTTTCTCCTCTAGTCGATGAAATACGGGCTGAGTATTTGCTCTTATTTGCATGCCCAAGATTGTTAATAGGGGAAAGCTGCTGAAAACACCAGAATTATTCAAACGTTTGTATTTTTACGTCACATATCAACAACAGAAAATACAACAACTTATAAATTCAACCGTCCAAAAGATTAGAAATCAGCTGACTAAACAAACAGCAGCCAATAAAAAACGCTATATGGCTGCAGCCATATAGCGTTTTTGGTTTGCCCAAGCTCAGCTCGGATTTCGTTCAGTAGTCGGAACCCAAGTACAGATAGGCAGTGGGCTTGCCGCCCTTCGCCGTGCCGACGCCGACGAAGAACGGCCCGATAATGGTATCCGCGGCCAGGAAAACCGAGCCGGCGGGGATCCAGTTAGTATCTTGCGACGTTAAATCTTCAGCCCGCACTCGGCCCCAAATCTTGCCTAGCTCCATCGAGATGCCAGCGTAAACGCCAGATCCAATGGCGGACGGCAGGCTGGACGCTCGCCAATACAGCATGGAGCGGAAAAGAGACGAGCGATCGCCGATCAGTTCGGATTCCTGATAACCGCTCAGGTTCAAAAAGCCGCCCAGCGATCTGGGCAAGGTCTGAGCATCCTCTCTGTCCTTGAGATTCAAAGCTCCCTTGTTCTTGGCGCTCAACCTTATTGTGATGCTGCCCAGCGTCTTGGCGTACTCCAAGGTCGTATTGTAACTGGTCAGATTGACATCGCTTCCCCAGGACGGAATGCTCTTGGTCAACCGGCCACTGAAGAAGTAGCCGGAGCGCGGCCAGCGCGGGTTGTCGAACTGGTCGACTATCAGGCTGGTGCCCACCCCGGTATCCCGAAAGTTTGACGGCACGAAGCCGGGAAACCAAGATACTCTCGAACCGAAGTGATTATCGTCCCGGTACGCGCCAATCCGCCATTCGCCGTACTGCCCCAAAGCCACGCCGCCATCCAGACGCACGCTGCCCACATCATTATTCCACTCCGTGTTCAACGAATGGTCAGCGTTATAAATCGGCAGAAAGTCCTGTCGATAGCCCAAGGACGCGGCGCCGAATACCGGGCTGCCCTCGTACAGCGGCTGGTACCACTCGGTCTTGAACAGCTTGTTCTGGCCTATGGACGCATCGTTGCGCCAGGCGCCGCCGGCGCTGTTGGCGTTGCGCCATTCATGCGAGGCCAAAAAGTTGAAATTGCTCTCGCCCGGCGTCGCGCTGTTCAGGTTCAAGCCAAAACGCAGGAAGTTAGGGCCAATGCTGCGTTCCAGCGGCGACACCGTCATCACATTGCGGCCGGACACATTGTCCACGCGGTAGGTCAGCCGGTCGTAATCGCCTCCGGCGAACACGCCGCGCAAGCGGGACTGGGCGCTGCTGATCGGCTCCACCACAGAGGAGAAGGCCAGCGATTTGGCCAATTGCTCCGGCTTGGTGAACTGACCGGGCTTGCCCTCCACCTGGATTTTGTCGATCAAGGGGAAATGCGGCCGTACCAGCCGGCGTTTCCACGCCGCGTACTCCTCTTCGGATACCGAATAGGCCGACAACTGCTTGGCCAGCGCCTTGGCCGCCTCCTCCCCTCGCTGAGTGATGGCTTGGTGCTCGCTGAAGGAGGCCGAGGTATAGCCACTCAGATCCGGCTTGATCACCAGATCGCGCTTGTCCAGCTTGCGCAGTTGTTCCTTGGCGTTGCGGCTGACCATCAGATTGGAGGTCTGTGCCACCACGTCGAACAGGCTGTTGATCTCTTTCGCCTTCATCAGCGGCGTGGACACATCCACAACGATCACCCGGTCCGCGCAACGGCCTTTAACATCCTGAATAGGCAGATTGCGCGCCAAACCGCCGTCCACCAGCAAGCGGCCCTCGTCATCCTCGATCAGATCGAACAATCCCGGCACCGCCATGCTGGCACGCAGCGCTCGCGCCAGCGAGCCTTGGGAAAACACCACCGGCTCACCGGTTGCCAGATTTGTGGCAACGGCGCGGAACGGGATGGGAAGCTGATCGAAACTGCCCACCACGCGGTCACGGGTCAGCTTATGGATGTACAGCTCGATTTCCTGCGAGTTGATCGCACTGCGCGGCACTTTCAGCCCGTCTTTTTTCAGACCGAAGGTGATGTCCAGATAGTTCTTGTAATCATCGCGCTTGCGGTCGTACGGCACGTCCGCCCGCGTCGGCTTGCCGGACAACAAGGCGTCCCAATCAGCGGCGTCGAACTCGTGTTCCATCTGAGCCAAAGGCAAGCCATTTGCATAAATACCACCAATCAGGGCTCCGGCGCTGGTTCCCGCGATACAGGTGATGGGAATCCGCAAACGCTCCAACTCCTTCAGCACGCCCAGGTGGGCAAAGCCCCGCGCGCCGCCGCCGCCCAACACCAAACCCACGCCCTGCGGCGGATAAACGCCAAGCTCTTCCGTGCCGTCCGCCCTAGCCGTTTGCGACAAAACCCCGAGCAACAGCAGCGCAGCCAGCGACTGTCGCCGATTCCTGCGATTGTTATTTGTAAGCATATGGGTAAATAATGAGAATTACCGTTTCACCCACGCCTGCGCGTGGCGTAAGATATAGCGATATGCCAATGAAAACATAATTTCCTATAAAGCCGGGCTAAATGTTTGACTTCAAATCACTTGTCAGTTCCCTACTGAACAAAAACACGACTGCCTCCGAAGTGGCGCAGTCCGCAACCCTATTAGTGCGCGACCTGCCTGAAGCCGAGTATTTCGGCGCCCTAGTGGAAATCATCAAAGCCGTCGCCAAAATCAATACCGACACCGAGATATCGCTGAAAGAGCGCGTCAAAACCTTGGTCTACGTCGACGACAAGGCCAACAATATCCACCGTCAGCTGTGCCAGGACTATTTACAGTCCAAAGGCGGCAGCAAAGGCTATCTTCCCACCATTCTGGCCTATTGGCACGAACTGTCCACCGCCTATCAAATCTGCCTGCGGCTGTACAAAAGCCACCCCAACGCGGTGCCGGAAGACGAAATCCGCATCGTCACCATCCGCGGCCTGCATCATCAGATGCGGCTGATCGCCTGGAATTCGCTGCGCTATCTGAAGCCGGAAGGCGCAGCGTGGCAAAACGGTTTCCGCTTTTTCAGCCAGGCGGAGGAAAGCGGCTTTTCCCGGCAGCCTATCAAGCTTTATCTGAACAGTCCGGATGAATTCAGCTGCGAGCAGTTGTTAATTCAGGCCGGAATGCTGTTCCTTGCGCAGACCGACAATATGCTGCACAAGGAAATCGTCGCGGTCGACCAATTGCTGATGATGCTGAGCCAGGGCATTCCGCTAGACAAGCAACCTCCGGTGGAAGAACCTATTTTCGTGTACAACCTGTCGATGCCCGAACCACCGCAGGCCATGCTGCGCGGCATGGCTGGCAAATGGCACCGCTATTGGTCCGCTTACGAAATCACCAGCCGGCTGGCGGATCTGATGTTTGACCTGGACAGACGCACCCCTCCCGCTCTGGAGGCCATGGACGGCAACCTGGAACGCGAGGAATGGGCCATTCTATGCGAAAAACTGGCCATTCGCTGGTCTACCGACGGCGGCAAGTCACTACGCAAGTCCGAACGTTCCCTTCACGCGTCCAACGCCCATGTCAGCATCGGCTTTGAACGCGTCGCCTATCAGGTCAAGGTTCAGGACGTGCCAACACAGGATACCGAGCGCGCAAGCGACTGGCGCATCAACGACATCAGCTCCACCGGCATGGGCCTCACCTTCATCGGCAAGGCGGTTGAGCAACTGGCCATCGGCCGCGTCATCCTGGTCAAAGCGGACAACCACCCTCAACTGCTGGGTGTGATCCGCCGCATCCTGCGCCAGAGCAACGGCACCAAGGTAGGCATAGAAATCCTGGGACAAAATCCCGTCGGCGTATCGCTGCTGGATCCGGAGCACTCGGACTCTCCGCCCTCCACCGCCATCTACATCACCCAGCCCAACTCCCGCAAAGGCCAACGCTACTTTCTGATGCCCAAGGCGCTAACGCAGCCGGACAAGCAACTGGTGCTGGCGGCGCAAGGCAAGTCCTACCAGATCCGCCTCAAAGCCCCGCAGCACGAATACGAAGACTGCAGCCACAGCGACTTCGACACCCTGTCCAAAGTGGATTAAGCCTCGCCCGCCGCCCGACGGCACTCAATAAAAAACCGGCTTGCGATTGCAAGCCGGTTTTTTAAGCGGGTAAATCCTGCTTACAGCACTTCAATGATCCCGGCGGCGCCCATGCCGGTGCCGATGCACATGGTCACCATGCCATAGCCCTTCTGGCCGGCGTCGCGCATGCCATGCACCAAGGTGGCGGTGCGGATAGCGCCGGTGGCGCCCAGCGGATGGCCCAGTGCGATGGCGCCACCGTGCGGATTCACCTTGGAAGTATCCAGCTCCAGGTCACGGATCACCGCCAAAGCCTGAGCCGCAAACGCCTCGTTCAGTTCAATCCACTTCAGATCGTCCTGCTTCAAACCGGCCTGGTTCAAAGCGGCGGGAATCGCCTCTTTCGGGCCAATGCCCATGATTTCCGGCGGCACACCCTTGACCGCGAAAGTGACATAGCGACCCAGCGGCGTCAGCTTGAACTCCTTGAGCACGCGCTCGGACACCAGAATCACCGCGCCGGCGCCGTCGGACATCTGCGAAGAGTTGCCGGCGGTGACCGAGCCCTTGGCGTCGAACACTGTCTTCAGCTTGGCAAGGCCCTCCAGCGTGGTCTCGCGACGCGGACCTTCGTCGGTGTCCAGAACTCGGGTTTTAACGGCCACTTCGCCGGTTTCCAGGTTGGGCGTGCGATACGTCGCCTCCAGCGGAGTAATCTCGCTCTTGAACTTACCACCGTCAATCGCGGCCAGCGCGCGACGGTGCGACTCCACAGCGAACGCGTCCTGATCTTCACGCGACACGCCCCACTGCTGCGCCACTTTCTCGGCGGTCAGACCCATACCGTAAGCAATGCCGTAGTTTTCGTCCTTGGCGAAGATTTCCGGGTTCAACGACACCTTGTTGCCCATCATCGGCACCAGAGACATCGACTCGGCTCCCGCGGCGATCACCACGTCGGCCTCGCCCAAGCGGATGCGGTCGGCGGCCATCTGCACGGCGTTGATGCCGGACGAGCAGTAACGGTTAATCGTAATACCGCCCACGGTATTGGGCAGACCGGCCAACAGCACGCCGATACGCGCCATGTTCAGACCCTGCTCCGCTTCCGGGAAGGCGCAACCCACCACGCAGTCGGAAATCAGTTTCGGGTCCAGATTCGGCACTTGGGCCAGCGCGCCGGTAATCACGTGCGCCAGCATATCGTCCGGGCGCACATGACGCATCATGCCGCGCGGAGCCTTGCCCACCGGCGTGCGGGTGGCGGCGACGATGTAAGCTTCTTGTACTTGTTTGCTCATTTTCAATTCTCCTGTCGGTCGCCTGATCGGCTTTGCGGCGATCAAGCGGCCTTTCATCTGGCTATTGACCGCGCTTGCGGGAGGATTCGTCGCGAGCGGGCCGAGATCGAAGCGAGAAGCGCAGCCGTACATGGGGTACGGCGAGCATCACAGCATTCGATATCGGCTCGCGCAGCAGAATCGTCCCCAAGCACTTAGTTGCGCAGCGGCTTGCCGGTGGTCAACATATTGGCGATGCGGTCCTGGGTCTTGGAGTTTTTCAGCAAGGTCATGAAGGCCTTGCGCTCCAGGTCCAGAATCCATTGCTCGTTGACCAGAGTGCCCGCCTCGACATCGCCGCCGGTCATCACGTCAGCGATCAGGCCGGCGATGAAGAAGTCATGCTTGGAAATGAAGTTGCCTTCCAGCATATTCACCAACTGGCCCTTGATCGACGCGGCGCCGCTGCGGCCGGCCACCGGGAAGCCCTTGACCTTGAGCGGCGGGCGATAGCCGGCTTCGGCCAGCGCGATCGCCTGCTGCTTGGCCACGTGCAACAGCTCGTAGGCGTTGAACACCACTGGGTCGCCGTTGCGGAAAAAGCCGATTTCCTGCGCCTCGAAGCCGCTGGTGGCCACTTTGGCGGTGGCGATGGCCATGAAGTAATCCTTCAATGCGGCCAACACATCGCCACGCGCTTCTTGCGCGGCACGCAGAGCGAACTCCTTGCAGCCGCCGCCGCCCGGCAGCAGGCCGACGCCGACTTCCACCAGACCAACGTAGGACTCCAGCGCCGCCACGGTCTTGTCGCAGTGCATCGCGAACTCGCAACCGCCGCCAAACACATAGCCCTGGGTAGCGGCCACCGTCGGCACCTGGCAGTAGCGCAGGCGCATCGAGGTTTCCTGGAAGCGGCGCACCGTAGCGTCGATCGCGTCCCAATCGCCCATCATGAAGGCCGGCATCATAGACTGCAGGTCGGCGCCGACGGAGAACGGCTCCTCGGTCTGCCAGATCACCAGGCCCTTGAAGCGGTCTTCGGCGATGTCGATGGCTTTATTCAGGCCTTCGATCACAGCCGGGCCGATGGCATGCGCCTTGGATTTGAACGACACCACCAGGACCTCGTCGCCGGTGGTGAAGGCGCGCACGCCCTCGTTCTCGAACACGGTCTCGCCCAGCGGAGCCGACACCTCGCCCAGCACCTTGGCCGGCGCCAGTTGACGCTGGTACACGTCCAGCGCGGAGCGGCCCACCAGCGTGTTGCCGGCAGGGTCGAAGGAACCTTCGGCGAAATGCACGCCGGCGCGGTCTCCCTGCAATACCCAGGCCGGCAGCGCGGCGGCGCTCAGCGCCTTGCCGGCTTTCACGTCCTCGTCCAGCCACTTGGCCACTTGCTGCCAGCCGGCGGCCTGCCAGGTCTCGAACGGGCCCACGCTCCAGCCGAAGCCCCAGCGGATGGCGAAGTCAACGTCGCGCGCGCAGTTGGCGATATCGGCCAGATGATGGGAGATGTAATGGAACACATCGCGGAAACATGCCCACAGGAATTGCGCCTGCGGATGGCTGCTCTCGCGCAGTTTCTGGAATTTTTCCGCCGGGTTGGCGATCTTCAAGATTTCCTTGACCGCGTCGTCGCCCTTCTCGCCGGAGCCAACGTATTCGCCCTTGGCCGGGTCCAGCACCAGCATGCGCTTGCCGTCTTTTTTATAGATGCCGGCCTTGGTCTTGGCGCCCAGCGCGCCGGCGGCGATCAGCTTCTGCATCCATTCCGGAGTCTGGAACAGGCCGTGCCACGGATCTTGCGGCAGGGTGTCCTGCATGGTTTTGACCACGTGGGCGAAAGTGTCCAGGCCCACCACGTCGGCGGTGCGGAAAGTGGCCGACTTGGGACGGCCCAGGCGCGGACCGGTCAGATCGTCCACCACGTCGAAGCGAATGCCGAACTTGTCGGCGTTGGCGATGGTGGCCAGCATCGAGAATACGCCGATGCGGTTGGCGACGAAGTTGGGGGTATCCTTGGCGCGCACCACGCCCTTGCCCAGGCTGGACACCAGGAAGCGCTCCAGATTATCCAGAATGTGCGCGTCCGAGGTCAGGCAGGGGATGATTTCCACCAGGTGCATATAGCGCGGCGGATTGAAGAAGTGCACGCCGCAGAAACGCGGACGCACATTGTCCGGGCAGCTTTGCGCCAGCGTGTTGATCGACAAGCCGGAAGTATTGGTGGCGAAAATGGTGTGCTCGCCCAGATGCGGCGCCACCTTGTGGTACAGGTCCGCCTTCCAGTCCATGCGTTCGGCGATGGCTTCGATCACCAAGTCGCAATCCTTCAAGAGGTGCAGGTGGTCGTCGTAGTTGGCCGGCTGAATGTGGTTGACGGCATCCTTGTTGGCCAAGGGGGCCGGCTTCTGCTTTTTCAAGCCTTCCAGCGCCTTGAGCACGATGCCGTTCTTGTCGCCTTCCTTGGCCGGCAGATCGAACAGGATGGTCGGAACTTTGGCATTCACCAGATGAGCGGCGATTTGAGCCCCCATCACGCCAGCGCCTAGCACGGCTACCTTGCGTACGTTGAACTTGGTTTGAGACATGGTTTCCTCGTTTTGTTGAAACACAACATGAGACAGGCCCCTCTCGCCTGCTCAGCCTGCTTCAAGGACGGGCGTTGTTCGTCCTTGCGCTGAGTCGGCGGCGCGCCGCCGCTGCAGCCGGCACAACTTGACCGGCCGGGAAGTGATTATGGTGAAGCCCGGCCCGTCCGGAAGCCTGGCGCTGGAAAAGTCGCCCCATCGCCGCGGACATCCGTCAATCTACTGAAAAACCGCGCCGGCAGCCACTCTGGCGGCGGCTCAAGCGCAGCTGGAAAAAGCCTGTATTGAAAAATATCAAACACTCGCTTTTCTCCCAAATAAGTCTAACCCAATTTGGGCAAAAAAACAGGGGGTACGTGGAAAAATTGAGGGAGAAAACAAGCGGAAAAACCGGGGCGCCGCAAACGCAAAAACCGGGCGAGCGCCACAGCGCCCGCCCGACCCGAAATCCGCGCGCCCAGCGGCGCCGATTCAATTAAAACCGATAGTTGTACTGCAGACCGATCAACTGCAGATAGGTCTTGTAGCTACCCCTCACCGTGCCGCCGTTGCCGGTGCAGGCGCCGTTGTTACCAGAAGGGCTGCATGCATCAGTGTAGTTCACATTGGCATTTGCAAAGTTGATAAAGCTATAGGCGACGTCGACCGAGCTTTGCTTGTTGATCTTGTAGTTGGCACCCAGCGACAACCACAGACGATCGCTATCCGGGATAGCAGGATGACGATCATTATCGGACTTCAACGGCGACTGCTCCCAAGCCACGCCGCCACGGAACAGCCAGGCATCGTTGTACAGGTAGTTGGCACCTAGGGACACGCGCCAGGTGTCACGCCAGTTCTGATGAATTGTGATATCTCCCTGAGATACGCCATTCACCGTACCCTGCTTGATAACGATATCCTTCATTTGCGAATTGGCCACCCAGGTCACATCGCCCATCACCGCCCACTTCGGATTCAACTGATGGAAGAAGTTAGCCGACGCGGTCTCCGGAGTCGTAACATCCACAGTTGCACTTGTATCAGGGTGCTTTTTTGAGCTCAAATAAGCCTGAAGATTGGGAATGCCGAGCCCAGCTAAGTTACCCTTCACATTAGAAAAATCCCAATCCGCCGTTCCTTCTAGCTTCTGCTTGATCGCTGAGCGATAAGCAAGGCCGAATCGGGTATTCTCATCCAGAGTAAACATATAACCGATGTTCCAGCCAAAGCCCCAGTCGTCACCGGAGATTCGAGCAGTCCCATCCCCAGACACGCCCAAGGCATTAAGCTGCCCCTGCACCAATGCACCACCAACGACATTGGGATTCATTCCATTCGCGCCAGCCAACAACTGACCAATTCCTGTACGCACATCCGCAGCCTGCTGCAAAGTCGCGTCAAGGTACTGAGCCGAAATACCAAAACCAAATGCATGGCGGTCATCCAACTTGAATGACATGCTTGGATTAATATTGAAGGACTTGAGATCTACGTTCTGCAAGGCATAACGCCCCGCCCAGCCACTGTCATAATCTAACTTGGCACCATACGGAACAAAGACACCCACACCTAAATTAATCTTTTCGTTTAGCTTGTGCGATAGATAAAAGTTAGGTGCAACTACCACCGAAGGCGCAAAAGAGCCCCCATTACCACCTCCGGTGGGTTGATTGGCAAAATTGGTAGAGCCATTGTCGGTATATTCGGAATGCGGCACCACAAAGGTAAGACCGCCGGCAAACTGCGTGCCCTCCAGCCGGGACAGGCCGGCCGGGTTGCTGAAAATGGTGGAAGGATCGTTGGCCTCGGCGCCGTTGGCGTGCGCGGTGCCCTGGCCGGACACGCTCTGCGAACCAAACTGATAACCCGAGGCCACGGCCTGGGTGGACATTAGACCGAATGTTGCGCCCATGACCATCACGGACAGGCTGAGGTGCTTGAGTTTCATGTTCTCCCTCTCTCTTTGGCTTTGCTATATATAAGTGTTCTTAGGTATTAGACGACCAATAACAAGCACTGGTCATATTTGATGCTACCAGAGAATTAGAGCAATTCCACAAGGTTTTGGAGTGTTTGTTCCAAACAAACGTTTAATGAGACATTTCTGCAACAAGCACGCAAAAAAGCATTGAAATAGGCTAAATATCGCCCAAAAGACGCGATTTTCCATCGCAATCCACCGCCACATAGGTGGCGACCACCTCAGTGATCGCCTCATGCGAGCCGTCGATGCGCTCCGCTTCCACGGTGATTTTCAGGGTGATGGATTTCTGGCCGATTCGCAGCCGTTCCACATAAAGGTCCACCACGTCGCCCAACAGGATGGGCGCGGCGAATTGGAAAGTATTGACAGCCACCGTGGTCACCGGGCCGCGCGACAAACGCTCGGCGTCCAGACTGCCGGCCATGTCGATCTGATTCATCAACCAACCGGCCTGGACTCGGCCGTAAGCGTTGGTGCTGGTTGGCAGCGCGCGCACGCGCAACGTGGGAATCCGGACTTCAGGGCGGTCCATGCTCACTCCTTTGTTCTTGTTCGTCGCTCGGCTTTGGCGACTTTCGTCATTTCACGCCAGCGGCCGTCATCACAGCCGCTGGCGTGAAATGCCGGGACGAATCCCGGCAAATCTTACCCCTTATGCTCAGAAGATCAAGCGTTGCAGCAGCTTGTCGTCATGTTGCTCCAGCATCTTGTCGAAGTCGTCCACCATGATCACGTCGCGTTTGAGCTTGCGCGCGCGGCTGACGGCATCGAACTCGGCCTGGGTAAGCAAACCGGCCGCCAAGGCTTCCGCCAGGCGCTCTCGCGCGGTAACGGAAACAAACTTGCCGTCGCGCGCCAGTTTGCGCAGCTTTTGCTCCAGCGGCTCGGTGGCCAGTACCGCTTCCAGCGCGTGGGCCAGCACGCCCACGGCGTCGCCCTCTTCTTTCGACAGATACATGCCGCGCGTCAGCCGTTCGCGCGTTGCGCCCGGCTCCATCATCGCGCGCGCCACTTGGGTGCCGACGCGATCGGACGCCGGCTTGAGCGTCAGACCCCACGGGAAGATCAGCTTGCGCAGCACCGCCGCCAGCATGCGGCTGGGCAGATTGGCCAGGAAGCCGTCCATCGCCTGCTGCACGTCGTACAAGGCGTTTTCCACCGACCACTGCAGCACCGCCAGGTCTTCCTTGGGCGCGCCGTCGCGCTCGAAGCGCTTCAGGCAGGCGGAGGCGATGTAGAGGCCGGACAGCATGTCGCCCAGACGCGCGGACAGTTTCTCGCGGAATTTCAGGCTGCCGCCCAGGCTGAACATCGCCATATCGGACAGCAAGGCGAAAGCGCTGGAGAAACGAGTCAACCGACGATAGTAAACCCCCACCTCGCCGCCGCGCGGCGCGCCGGCGAAACGGGCGCCGCTCAGGCCCAGCCACAGAGAGCGGACCACATTGCTGATCACAAAGTTGATGTGACCGGTGATGGCGGCGTCGAACTCCTTCCCGTCATTGGCCATCGCCGCCTTCATCTCGCGCAGCACGAAGGGATGGCAGCGGATCGCGCCCTGGCCGTAAATGATCATCGAACGGGTCAGGATGTTGGCGCCTTCCACGGTGATGCCGATTGGAATCGCCTGATAGGCGCGCGCCAGGTAGTTGCGCGGCCCCAGCACCACGGCCTTGCCGCCATGGATGTCCATCGCGTCGTTGATGGCTTTGCGCATGCGCTCGGTGTTGTGGTACTTGAGGATGGCCGACAGCACCGACGGCTTCTCGCCGGTATCGAGGCCGGTCAGCGCCAAGTCCTGAGAGGCTTCCATCTGATAGGTGTAGCCGCCGATGCGCGCCATCGCCTCGTCCACGCCCTCGAACTTGCCGATGGGCAGGCCGAACTGGTCGCGGATGCGCGCGTAAGCGCCCGTGACGAAGGTGCTCATCTTGCCTGAAGCCACCGACATCGCCGGCAGGGAGATGCAACGCCCCACCGACAAGCATTCAACCAGCATGCGCCACCCCTGGCCGGCAAACTCGCGGCCGCCGATGATCCAGTCCAGCGGAATGAACACATCCTTGCCCCAGGTCGGGCCGTTCATAAAGGCGGCGCCGCCGGGGAAGTGGCGACGACCTATGGCCACGCCTTCGTGCTCGGTTGGGACCAGCGCGCAAGTAATGCCCAGGTCTTCCTTATCGCCCAGCAGATGCTCCGGGTCGTACATCTTGAACGCCAGGCCCAGGATGGTGGCCACTGGAGCCAGAGTGATCCAGCGCTTTTCCCAACTGACGCGCAGGCCGAGCACGTCGTCGAAACGCTCGCCGGTGCGCGGATGGGTGTAGCTGCCGCGGCAGACGATGCCGTAGTCGGGGATGCTGCCGGCGTCCGAACCCGCATAAGGGCTGGTCAGCGCGAAGCACGGGATTTCCAGGCCCTTGGCCAGACGGGCCAGATAATAGTCCTTCTGCTCCTCCGTGCCGTAGTGTTGCAGCAGCTCGCCCGGCCCCAGAGAGTTGGGCACCATCACCGACACCGCGGCGGTGCCGCCGCGGGTGGCGATCTTGGTGACCACCTTGGCGTGGGCGTAATTGGAGAACTCCAGACCGCCGTACTGCTTCTTGACGATCATGCCCAGGAAGCCGTTGTCCTTGATGAACTGCCACACTTCCGGCGGCAGATCCTTCAGCTCGTGGGTGATCTTCCAGTCGTCGATCATCGCGCACAGCTGTTCGGTGGGGCCGTCGATGAAGGCCTGCTCTTCCGGCGTCAGCTTGGGATCGGGGAAAGACAGCAGACGATTCCAGTCCGGCTTGCCGGAGAACAGGTCGCGATCCCACCATACCGTGCCGGCATTGATGGCTTCCTGCTCGGTCTGGGACATCGCCGGCGTGATTTTCTTGAACACGCCGAACACCGGGCCGGTGAACACGGCGCGGCGCAGCGGCGGAAGATTGAGAACGGCGGCGACCACCGCGAAAACAGCCCAGGCCGCCGGCGGCAGCGGGCAGTGGAAGATAAACTGGAGCGCGGCGAGCCAGGCGGCCAGCCCCACGGTCCAGGCCAGAACAGGCGCGCGGAAATACGCCAGCGCGCCCAGCAGCACGACCAGAACAACGGCAGATATCATTTTGTTTTACCCTCGTGTTGACCCTTCCATTCCGGCGGCAACAGCAAGGGACGCGGCCGCGATCGGCACGTCCTGCCCTGCGCTCCGGAATCAGCCTTCCATGGGCGCGACCAAGCCAGCCATGACAAAGGGCACGAGGTATTTGACGATCATGTCCGGATCCCGCGCGCTGACGATCTGACTTCGAGTAAAGATCTTCAACACATCGTTGCCTGCAAAGGCATTGAACATGACGCTGAACGCAAGATGCATTCTCCAGGCCAACTGCTCCGTGTCCAGCAAGGGCAAGGCGCGCTGAAACGCGCGACTGTAACGCTGGACGAACACGCTGTACTGCTGGGAGATGGTTTCACGCAACAGACGATGGTTTTCCACCAAGGTGCGCGACAACAAGCGCACGAACATCGCCCCGCCGCGCGACGGGTCCTTGGACAGCGACAGGCAAGGCCGTATGAACGACAGCACCAAGCCTTCCACCGACAGTTTCTCCTCCGAGGCCTCCGCCTCCAGCTTATCCAGTTCCGCCAGGCAGTCCGCTATCAACGGGGCCAGCCTGCGCATGAACACGGACTCGAACAACGCATCCTTGGAGCCGAAGTGATAATTCACCGCGGCCAGGTTTACCTCGGCTTGCTGGGTAATCATGCGCAGCGAGGTCGCTTCGAAACCGTGCTCCACAAACAAGCGTTCTGCAACGTCCAGAATGCGGGTGGCGGTATCGGGGCGGCTTGCTTCCATGTTTTCCAGTGCCTTTTTTGTATTTGCTGGTTTTATGGTCTTGCTCATTTCAGCTTTCGAACAAGCGTTTCAAACTTACGTTTTAATTTGATGAATGTCAAGACATGTCTCGACAGCGCTCGGGCCAAACTCAACAGGGCGGCAACAAAAGCGGCAGTCCGTATTTTAGACTGCCGTTTGAATGAAACACATGTTGAAAGCGTTTAGTCAAGGCCGCGCGCCAAATCCCGCTTCAGGTCTTCGACATGCTCCAAGCCCACCGCCACCCGCAACAGGCCTTCCACGATGCCGGCCTTGGCCCTGGCTTCCGGCGTGATGCGCGCGTGGGTGGTGGACGCCGGATGGGTGATGGTGGATTTGACGTCGCCCAGATTGGCGGTACGGGAAATCAACCGCACCCGGTCAACCACTCGCCAAGCCTCCTCCCTGCCGCCCTTGACCACGAAGGACACCACCGCGCCGCCGCCGCTTTGCTGGCGAAGCGCCAGCTCGTGTTGCGGATGACTGGCCAGCCCCGGATAGAACACCCGCTCCACCGCCGGCTGGGCTTCCAGCCAGCGCGCCAACTCCAGCGCGCTGGCGCTGTGCTTTTCCATCCGCAAATGCAGGGTTTCCATGCCGGAGAGCAGCGTCCAGGCATTAAACGGGGCCAGCGTGGGGCCGGCGGTACGCACATGCAGATAAATCTGTTCGATCAACGCATCGCCGCCAACCACCGCACCGCCCATCACCCGGCCATGCCCGTCGAGATATTTGGTGGCGGAATGCATCACCAGATCCGCCCCCAGTTTCAACGGCTGCTGCAAGGCCGGAGAACAGAAGCTGTTGTCCACCACCAGCAAGGCGTCGTGCTGATGCGCAATCTGGGCGATGGCGGCGATGTCGGCGATTTCCGTTAAAGGATTGGACGGCGTTTCCAGAAACAACAAACGGGTATTGGGCCGCGCGGCGTCGCGCCAGGCTTGCAGGTTTGTGGCGTCGACAAAGGTGGTTTCCACGCCAAACTTGGCCAGCAGGCCGGCGAACAGATTGGTGGTGGA
Source organism: Chromobacterium haemolyticum (assembly GCF_009936155.1). Classification (NCBI taxonomy): domain Bacteria; kingdom Pseudomonadati; phylum Pseudomonadota; class Betaproteobacteria; order Neisseriales; family Chromobacteriaceae; genus Chromobacterium; species Chromobacterium haemolyticum. Next base: position 2,685,379 of record NZ_AP019312.1, read on the forward strand.
GCCAAACAGGCTTTGCGAAGACAAGATGTGGTCGCCGGCCTTGAGCAGGCTCATCATGATGGCCTGGATAGCCGCCATGCCAGTGGCGGTGGCGATGGCGCGCTCGCCCCCCTCCATCAGCGCCAAGCGCTGCTGAAAGGCGGCGACAGTGGGATTGGTGAAGCGGGAGTAGGTATAGCCGTCCAGCTCGCCCAGAAACATGGCCGCGGCCTGTTCCGCCGAATCGTAGGTGAAGCTGGAAGTCAGATGCAGGCTTTGGCTATGTTCGCGATATTCGCTGATTTCGCGACCGCCGCGGATTGCCAGTGTTTCCGGGTGCCAACAGGCTTGTTCGGTATTGTCGGATGCCATTGAAGAGTCTCTACGGGTGCTTCAAAGATAAAGCCAGCGCCCATATTGCCTGAAAACCCACCGTTTGCTAAATGCCTGCCGGGCATAAAGCCGCCGGCCCGGCGGCATTAGGCAGGCCAGCATCCACTTAATTATTCGATCAACAGCATATGAGCGCGTACCCAATCCCGATCCGCCGCCTCGAAGTGCCACCACTCGGTGGCGATGCCGCTGAAGCCCGCTTGGCTCATGCAATGGCGCAACAGCAAGCGATTGGCCAATTGCGCCTCGCTCAGCCTCCCCGTCCGCCGCAACTCCGACTCGCGCTGCGGCTGCGCCAGCTCGGTGAAGTCGTCAAAGCCGGTGCCCATGTTCAGTTCGCGCCCGCCGTCATCCTCCACGCTTAGGTCCACAGCCATGCCGAAGCTGTGAATCGAGCCGCGCGCGGGGTCGGCGACGTAGATGCGTTGCGGCGTGTCCTTGACGATGTCCCACAACACTCGCTGCACCCTCCCCGGCCTCAGCGCGTCGAAAACCCGCAATTGGAAACCCGGCCGTTGCCTGCGCAACTCGCGCGCGGCCATGGCCAGGCGCTCGGCGGCGCGGCGATGCAACAGCGCCGGCGCCGCGTCGCCGTAAAGATTCCGTCCCACAAAATTATTGGGGCAGGCATAGCGCAGGTCCAGTCTTACCCCGTCGATATCCGCAATCGACAGGTACTCCGGATGCGCCGCCAACTCCTCCATGGCGATGACCGCTTTCATTCTCTTCGCACTCCCCTTCATTCATCCTCCAGCCATCTCCCGCGCCAGCCGCTCGGCGCTGCCCAGGGCCAAGGTAAAGCCCAAGGCGCCGTGTCCGAGATTCAGCCAGAGATTAGCCGGCCCGCCAGGCGCGCGCCCTATCATGGGCACCCCGTCCGGCGTGGCCGGCCTCAAGCCGGCCCATTCCATAGCCTGTTCCAAATAGCCCGCTCGCGGCCAATCGCGCTTCACTTGCCGGCGCAAGCCGGCCACGCGCCGCGGATCCGGGCTTTCGTCGTAGCCAACCAGATCCGCCGCCGCCGCAACCCGCAGGCGCCCGTCTATCGGCGCGTACAAGGTCTTGCGTTCGAAGTCTGTGACGCTTAGAACCGGCAAACACTCTCCCGCGGGCATGTCCAGGCTGTAACCCTTCAGCGGATAGAGCGGCAGCCGCAGGCCCAGCTTGCGCGCCAACGCCGCGCCGCCGACGCCGGCGGCCAGCACCAGATGCAGGCAGGGCAAGGCCTCATCGGACAGCAAGACTTGCCGCACTCGCCCCTGAGCCATTTCGAAACCGCTAACTTCCCGACCAAAGCGGAACTCGACATCCAGGCCTTCCTCAAGCATCCGCCGCTGCATGGCCAGGCAGAACAGCCGACAATCCGCCACTTCCTCGTCAGGAGTATGCACGCCGCCGGCTATCGGCCCGCTTAGTCCGGCCAAGGCCGGCTCCAAATCATGGCAAGCATCCGTATCCAGCAGTTGCTGGCACGCACCCAGCTCGCTCATCGCCGCCACGCCTTGACGCGCATGCTCCAGCGCCGCCGCGCCGCGGTACAGTACCAGCTTGCCGTTGCGCCGCCAGGCAAAGTCGCCCAACCCCTCCTCGCGCAGCCCTTCAAGCAACACGCGGCTTTCTTGCGCCAAACGCCACAACTGAGCGCTGCCGGCGCGATTGGCTTTACGGTTGCAAGCGCGATAAAAGCGCCACAACCACTGCCATTGGGCCGCGTCCCAGCGTAGACGCAAACGCATCGGCGCATCCGCACTCAACAACCAGGCCAGCGCCTTGGCCGGCACGCCCGCATCGGCCAGCGGCGCGACATAGCTATAGCTTAGCTGACCGCCGTTGGCGTGGCTGGCGCCGGCCGCCGCCTCGCCGCGCCGCTCCAACACCGTGACCGGCCAGCCCGCCCGCGCCAGCCGCCATGCGCTGCACAGGCCGATAACGCCGGCGCCCACGACAAGCACTCTCGATCCCCCCATCACCGCCCCCTCGCAAAGTCCGTCGAAACCGCGAAGCCGGCCCGCGCCGGGAACCAATTGCCAAGGTCTTGGACCGACAGCGGTAGATGACGGACAATTCGCATGCCGCGAACAAGAATTCAGGATAGCGTAAATGACAAAATCGATCCTCTCCCTTTCCCTGTTGCTGGCCGGCGCTTTGCCTGCCGCCGCGCTGGCGGCCAAGCCGCTGGTCTTTTGCGCGGAAGCCTCGCCGGAAGGCTTCGACCCCGCGATGTGGGACACCGCCTCCACTTACAACATCGTCAAGCCCGTCTTCCAGGGGCTGACCGAATTCAAGCGCGGCGGCGTGGCGCTGCGCCCAGGGCTGGCGGAAAGCTGGAGCGTGTCGGCGGACGGGCTGGAATACACCTTCAAACTGCGCCGCGGCGTCAAATTCCATCACACCGAGTATTTCAAGCCCAGCCGCGACTTCTCCGCCGACGACGTGGTTTTCACCGTCAACCGTTGGATCCGGCCGGACCTGCCGTTCAATCAGGCGTTCAAGACCCCGCTGACCGGCCCGGACGGCTACGGCCTGGTCAAGCTGATAGCCTCGGTACAAAAGCTGGATCCTCACACCGTCAAGATCCGGCTGAAGGAGCGCAACGCCACCTTCCTGACGTTCTTCGCGATGGGCTTCGCCGGCATGCAGTCGGCTGAATACGCCCAGCAGCTGCTACAGGCCGGCAAGCCCGCGCAGATCAACCTGCTGCCCATCGGCACCGGCCCCTACCGCTTCAAGAGCTACGCCAAGGATTCGACCGTGCGCTATGAGGCCAATCCTCAATACTGGGGCGCGCCGCAAAAAACCCGCAGCCTGATCTTCGCCATCGTCACTGACCCGCAAGTACGCATCCAGAAGCTAAAGGCGGGCGAATGCCAAGTGGCCGCGGCGGTGCGCGAGTCCGATCTGGACACCTTGAACACCGACAAGAACATCAAGATCGCCGCCACCGGCGCCAGCAATATTTCCTACCTGGCCTACAATCTGAAACGGCCGCAGTTCGCCAAACGCGAAGTGCGCGTGGCGCTGGACATCGCCATCAACCGCGATGCCCTGTTCAAGGCGATGTTCCCCAAGGGCGGCGCCACTCAGGCGGTCAACCCCTATCCGCCGTCCACCTGGAGCTGGAACCCCAAAACCCGTAATGAATACAACCCGGCCAAGGCCAAGGCGCTGCTGGCCCAAGCCGGCTACCCCAACGGCTTCACCCTGGATTTATGGGCGCTGCCGGTGCAGCGGCCCACCAATCCCAACGGCAAACTGATGGCGCAGATGATCCAGCAGGACTGGGCCAAGATAGGCGTCAAGGCCAATATTCGGTCCTACGAATGGGGCGAGTACCTGAAACGCGCCGCCGCCGGCGAACACGATGTCTATATGTCGGGCCTGACCAGCAACTCCGGCGATCCGGACGACTTCCTCTGGAACGCCCTGTCCTGCAGCGTCAGCAAGGGCGGTCAGCGCTTCTGCAATCAGGAGTTCGATAAGCTTCTGCTGCTCGGCCGGCAGGCCACAGAGCAGAAGCAACGCACTCAGTATTATTTGAAAGCCCAGGAAATTTTCAAATACGAACGCCCCTGGATCACCATGGCCCATTCGCGCATTTACATTCCAATGCGCAACAATGTGCAGGGTTTCGTGATGAATCCCAATGGCTCTTTTGACTTCGAGGACGTATGGCTCAAATAAACCCGGCCTGGCCCACCCATTTCGCCAGCCACCGTTACCAGAGTTTGCGGGCCGGCCCGCGCCTGATCGTCACCGGCGCCGTGCACGGCAACGAGGTTTGCGGCGCGCTGGCCATCCGTCGCGTGATGGCCGAACTGGAACAAGGCGCGCTGGCGCTCCGCGCCGGCCGGCTGACCCTGGTTCCGGTGGTCAATCTGCTGGCTTTCCAGCTAGGTCAGCGCGGCGGCGAGCGCAACCTGAACCGCAATCTCTCGCCCAGCAACGCGCCGGACGATTTCGAAGATCACGTCGCCAACTGGCTGTGCCCCTTGCTGTCGGAACATGAGGTTTTGCTGGACCTGCATTCCTTCCAGTCCCGCGGCCAGCCTTTCGTCTTCCTCGGCCCGCGCGACAACGCCGGCGAGCTCGAACCCTTCGCCCTGGCCGCGCGGGAAGAGGCTCTGGCGCAGCGGCTGGGCGTGACCCGCGCAGTGGACGGCTGGCTGTCCACTTACGCCCTGGGCGTGAGCCGCCGCGGCAAGACGGCCGGCGGCGATGCCCGCTACGGCGTGGGCACCACCGAATACATGCGCCAACAAGGCGGCTGGGCGCTAACGCTGGAATGCGGCCAACACGACGACCCCGCCGCGCCGGATGTCGCCTACCAAGCTATCGCCAATACGCTGGCCCATCTGGGCATGGTGGACGCGCCGCCCCCCACGCCGGCTCCTCTGGAAGCGCTGAGCCTGTATGAAGTGGTGGACAAACTTGACGATGGCGACCGTTTCGCCCGCGACTGGACCAGCTTCGATCCGGTGAGCAGAGGCGAACTCATAGGCTGGCGCGCCGACGGCAGCCCGGTGACGGCCATAGACGACGGTCGCATCGTCTTCCCCAACCCTCAATCGCCAAGCGGCCAGGAGTGGTTCTATCTGGCTCGCCCCTCCAATCGGTTTTAAGCCTCTCTTCCTTGCTCCGGGCTGCGTTAGCGCGGCTCGGTACTTCCACTTAAGTATTTGTTCTTCATAAAAACTGGCCTTAAGTCCAGTTTGTCTCCGCCCCCAACTGCTACACCGATAAACACTGCCAAGCATTGTCCGGCAGCCCTTTGCGGGCGGCCCGCTCTCTTCCGTCCGTCATCTCGTTAATCAGCGCTAAGGAACAGGTCGACTCATGAGCCATCTTCCCACGCACCAAACCCTGCCTTACGGCGTCGCCATCCACCAAGCGATTGCGGAAGGCAATCTGGCGCAGATGAAAACCCTGCTGGAACAAGGCGAACAGCACTTGCGCCAATACGGCGATCTGCACGCCGCCGTCGATCAGTTGAAGCAGGAAATCTCCCGCCTGGAACGACGCTAAGAACACTCTCGCGATCCAGCGAGCCCGCTCGGCTCGCCAGGCAGGAACATCACCTAACTCTCCGGAGGTTTTATGTCAGACACCGCGCAAACCGATATCGGCTTGTTTCCCGTCAGCTACCTCATCGGCACCGGCAAGGACGGCGCGCAACGGCTTACGCTGAACCTGCTGGTCGCGCCGCCGCGCAGCGCCGTCACCGGCGACGCCCACATCACCCAGGCCACCAATCCGCCGCTGGACGTTCACTCCCACGTTCACGGCGACTACTCCTACCTGACGGTGATGCCGCCCAGCGAAGGCCGCATCTTGATTACCGCCCAAGGCCACGGCGGCAACACGATCAACTTCAAACTGCACTTGGTTCTGAGCCAGGACTGGAAACAGGGCGTGGCCAATTACAGCTATCTGAACGGTTCCGCGTGGGTGGAAGTGGAAAACGCGCCGGCCAAGCTCAACCCGGAACTGAAATCGCGCTATTTCCCGTTGCCGCTGGAACCCGGACCGGTGATTCTTCCCAACCCGCCCATCAATGCGCTGTACGGCGTGCCGATTCAAAGCGCCATCGCCAGCGGCGACCTGGCCCACATGAAAACGCTGGCCTCCTACGCCCGCCAGCAATTGGACGCTCAGCCGCAACTGCGCAAGGAACTGGACGCGCTGAAATCGGAAATCGCCAAGCTGGAACGCAAATAGGCTAGCGCCGTCTCTCCCCCATCCGCCAAGGAGTGCTCCATGTCAGCAACAGGATTGTTCCATACCCGTTACATCGTTTCCGCCCCGGTGCTGGGCGCACCGGTCCTGACCCTGGACCTGCTGGTCAACACGCCGCAGAAAAAGGTCAGCGGCCACGCCAGCATTTTCCAAAGCGTCAGCCCGCCGCTGCAATTCCAGGCCAATGTCTGGGGCCATTACAGCCAAGCAAAACTGGACCCGTCCGCCGAGCACCACATCGTGCTGTCGCTGGACGGCAGCCCCAGTTCGCCCAATAGCCAGATCGCCGAAACCTTCCACCTGCAAGGCATCCTCGATCAGGACTGGCAGGACGGCCACGCCAGCTACCGCTTCTTCTACCAGAACGCTTGGCATACCGTGGCGCACGCCATCGTGACCGAGGCCCCGGTCGTGCATCCGGAGCCGCGCTCAGGCAGCAAGCCCTACCCCCACCCCATTCCGCTATACGCCGCCGCGCTGCAACAATCACGCGCCAGCGACAATCTGGCGCAGATGAAGTCGCTGGCCGGCCAGGCGGAGGAGCAACTGAAGCAGCACGACAATATCGAAGCCGCGCTGAAACAGCTGCATGCGGAAATCGCCCGCCTAGAAGGCCGGCATTGAACGGCGACGCAAGCTAAGAGCATGTTTTTGATCTCGCGAGCCAAGGTGAGGCAAGGCGAAAACGGCTGAGCAAGCGGCGTATACACACGGTACATGAGCATTTTGAAGTTGCACTTGCCAAGCCACGTTTCACCATGCGTAGCAGATCGTAAACAGGTTCTAAGCAGTTCAAAGTCCAGGGGCGTCCAGCGGACGCTCCTCGCCCCCTTCCAAGGACCCGCTCATGCTCGATGACCGCCCCGCCGTCCGTCCCGCCCGTTATCTGGACGACGAAGACTTCAAGCGTTACGTCCCGGTGCACGTGGTTTGGGAAATCACGCTGGCCTGCGACCTGAAATGCCTGCACTGCGGCTCCCGCGCCGGCCACCGCCGCCCCAACGAGCTATCCACCGCCGAATGCCTGGAGGTCATAAACGCGCTGGCGGCGCTGGGCACGCGCGAGATCACCCTGATCGGCGGCGAAGCCTATCTGCGCAAGGACTGGACCCAATTGATCCGCGCCATCCGAGGCCACGGGATGTATTGCGCGATCCAGACCGGCGGCCGAAATCTGAACCCGGCCCGCCTGCAACAGGCGATAGACGCCGGCCTCAACGGCGTCGGCGTATCGCTGGACGGCCTTGCGCCCTTGCACGACAAGGTACGCAATGTGCCGGGCGCTTTCGACAAGGCGGTGGACGCCTTGCGCCGCGCCAAGGCGGCCGGCCTCGCCGTCAGCGTCAATACCCAGATCGGCGCGGCCACCATGCCGGACTTGCCGGCGCTGATGGACCAGATCATCGAACTGGGCGCCACCCACTGGCAGATCCAGTTGACGGTGGCGATGGGCAATGCGGTGGACAATGACGAGCTGCTACTGCAACCCTACCAACTGCTGGAACTGATGCCCTTGCTGGCGCGCCTTTACCGCGAAGGCGTGGAGCGCGGCCTGCTGATGAATGTGGGCAACAATATCGGATACTACGGCCCGTACGAGCGCCTGTGGCGCGGATTTGGCGACGAGCGGGTTCACTGGAGCGGCTGCGCCGCCGGCCAGACCGTGCTGGCGCTGGAGGCGGACGGCACCGTCAAGGGCTGTCCATCGCTGGCCACCGTCGGCTTTTCCGGCGGAAATGTTCGCGATATGAGCCTGGACGACATCTGGCACCACAGCGAGGGCATCCACTTTGGCCGCCTGCGCTCGGTGGAGGATCTGTGGGGCTATTGCCGCGGCTGCTACTACAACGACATCTGCCGAGGCGGGTGCACCTGGACCTCTCACTCCCTGCTGGGCAAGCCCGGCAACAACCCCTACTGTCATTACCGCGCGCTGGAGCTGGAAAAACAGGGCCTGCGCGAGCGCATCGTCAAGCTGCAGGACGCCGCGCCCGCCTCCTTCGCCGTTGGGCGATTCGACTTGATCACCGAAGACATCGCCAGCGGCCAGGAGGTCAGCCGAATCAGCCGCAGCGGCCAAGTCATCGCGCTGACTTGGAAAAACAAGGGCAAAACCGCGCCGCGCGAAGGCAAGCCGCCTGCCAAGCTGGCGCTGTGCCGGCAATGCCAGCAATACATCCATCCCGACGAAACCTGTTGCCCACACTGCTCGGCGGACATCGCCGCCGCCGACCGCGACTACCAGCAAGAGCAGGCAAAACGTCAGCAGGTGATCAACAATCTGCGTCGCTTATTGGGCTTGCCGGCCGATTAAACCCCGCGTCGCCGGCGCCGAAACGCGGTTTTATGCCAAAAAACTTGGCTCTACGGTCACGGTCATCCACTAGCCATAGCTCATTTGACGGGAATCGGTCTACAATCGCGGCTTGCCTGACTCACCACGCCGCCATGGGAGCCGATGTCCGCATGACCTGTTTCGCGCCGTTCGCCCTATCTCTGGAAGCCGCCGCTTCCGCCTCGCCGGACCCGTGCCATGAGCGATAAGCCAAGGCGCCCGTCGCTGCAGGACATCGCAGACCGGGTAGGCACTTCCAAAATGACGGTCAGCCGTTACTTACGCAACGCCAGCCTGGTATCGGACGCCACCGGCCAGCGCATCTCCGGCGCGATGGAGCAATTGGGTTATATCCCAAACCGGGTGCCGGACCTGCTGGCCCGCGCCAAGAGCCGCGCCATCGGCGTATTGTTGCCGTCGATGTCCAATCAAGTGTTCTCCAACCTGGTTCACGGCGTCGAATCCGTCACCCGCGAAGCCGGCTACCATACGCTGTACGGTCATTACTGCTACGACGTCGAACAGGAAACCCGGCAAGTGGAGCAGTTGCTGTCCTTCCAGGTGGATGGGCTGATTCTGTGTGAAACCCTCCACTCGGAGCGCACCTTGCGCATGCTGCAAGTGGCGGCGATTCCGGTGGTGGAGGTGATGGAACTGCCGTCCCAGCCCATTGACCTGGCTGTGGGCCTGGACCATCAGGCCGCCGCCGAAGACATGACCCGAGTCATGATCGCTCGCGGCAAGCGACGCATCGCCTACCTGGCCGCCCGCCTCGACCGCCGCACCCGGCTGCGCGCCGCCGGCTATCGGACGGCAATGGAACAAGCTGGACTGGTTCCGCTGGAGATACAGACCGAGCAACACTCCAGCTTTCAGCTAGGCGGCGAGATGTTGCGCCAAGCCATGGCCGCCGCGCCGGACCTGGACGGCGTGTTCTGCACCAACGACGACATCGCCGCCGGCGCCTTGCTGGAAGCCCAGGCCATGGGCATGGCGGTGCCGCAGCGTATCGCCGTCGCCGGCTTCAACGCCTTGGATATCGGCTCCGCCTTGCATCCGCGGCTGGCCAGCGTGGTCACGCCGCGCGAAGCGATTGGCCGGCTGGCGGCGCAACGCTTGCTAGGCCGCATTCACGGCCAGCGTTACGCTGACCCCGTTGTTGACCTGGGTTACAGCCTGAGCCTGGGCGGCAGCGTCTAGGCCGGTGCCGGAATACGACACTCGCCCCTCAAAAAAACCTTTATTTATCAAGACAAAAACTCCAAAGCGCCGCAGCCGAGTCAAGGCCGGCGCTCAAAACGCTTGCCTGCGCGCAGCAAAGCCGACATATTGTTATCGGCATAATGTTACCGGTAACAACTACGATCCGCCTTAAAACAATTCAACAACTCATTGGAGTGGCTTCATGAATTCCACACCACATCAGGTTTACGTGCTGATGGGCGTTTCCGGCTGCGGCAAATCCGCGCTCGCCGCGCAACTGTCCCAGCGCCTGACATGCGCTGTGCTGGACGGCGACTTCCTGCATCCTCGCGCCAATATCGACAAAATGGCCGCAGGAACGCCGCTGGATGACGCCGATCGCCACCCCTGGCTCAGCGCGCTCAGCGACGCCGCCTACGCCATGCAACGCAGCAACGCGCTGTCCATCATCGTGTGCTCCGCGCTGAAACGGCGTTACCGCGACCAGCTGCGCGCCGGCAACCCGCAGTTGTCCTTCCTCTATTTGAAAGGCGATTTCGAGCTGATCCTGCAACGTCTGCAAGCCAGGCAAGGCCATTTTCAAAAAGCCGACATGCTGGCCTCTCAATTTGCCGCTCTGGAGGAGCCTGGGCCAGACGAAACCGATGTCCACACTCTGGACATCCGCCCCGAGCTGAACAGCGTCGTCGCCGGCGCGCTGCGCCTGATCCAGTCCCGCCAGGAGCGCTGACATGTCCATTGCAACCCTAGTATTGACCGCGCTGGGCTCGGTCGCCCTGCTGTTGTTGCTGGTGATGAAGGCTCGTTTGCATGCGTTCATCGCGCTGATGCTGGTCTCAATCGGGGCCGGCGTGGCCTCAGGCATGCCGGTGGAAAAAATCGCCGACACCATGCAAAAAGGCATGGCAGGAACCCTAGGCTTTCTCGCCGTGGTGGTGGCTCTGGGAGCGATGTTCGGCAAGATACTGCATGAAACCGGAGCGCTCGATCAGATCGCCGGCCGGCTCTTGAGCCGCTTTGGCGAACGGCGCGCGCACTACGCACTGGGCGTGGCCGGACTGGTCTGCGCGCTGCCGCTGTTCTTCGACGTCGCCATCGTGCTGCTCATCGGCGTGGTGTTCGCAGTGGCCCGCCGCACCGGCGGCAATGTGGTCAAGCTGGCTGTGCCGCTATTCGCCGGCGTGGCAGCCTCGGCGGCCTTCCTGCTACCCGGCCCCACCCCCATGCTGCTGGCCTCGCAGATGCAGGCCGACTTCGGCTGGATGATCGTCATCGGGCTGGCCGCGGCAATTCCCGGCATGTTGCTGGCCGGCCCGCTGTTCGGCAGCTTCATCAGCCGGCACGTCAGCCTGGCCCTGCCGGACGACATCAGCGAGCCGACGCTGGAGCGCGACCGCATGCCCTCCTTCGCCTTCAGCCTGACGTTGGTGCTATTTCCGCTAGTCATGGTGGCCTGCAAAACCCTGGGCAGCCATCTGGCGACGCCGGGCTCGGCCGTCTTCCATTGGCTGCAGTTCATCGGCCATCCGTTCAGCGCCATCCTGGCCGCCTGCCTGACCGCCATCTATGGCCTGGCTGTTCGTCGCGGCATGGACGCGGAACAGGTCATGCGCATCTGCAACGCCGCGTTGCAACCGGCCGGCATCATTCTGCTGGTGACCGGCGCCGGCGGGGTATTTAAACAGGTATTGGTGGATTCCGGTGTGGGGCCGGCGCTGGGCAACGCGCTGATCGGCGCCGGCCTGCCCATCGCCGTCGCCTGCTTCGCGCTGGCGGCCGCGGTCAGAATCATTCAAGGATCCGCCACTGTCGCCTGCCTGACCACGGTGGGACTGGTGCTGCCGGCCATCGAGACCATGGGCTTGTCCGGCGCCCAGCTGGCCGCGCTGTCCATCTGTATCGCCGGCGGCTCCATCGTACTCAGCCACGTCAACGACTCCGGCTTCTGGCTATTCGGTAAATTCACCGGCGCCAACGAGGCTCAGACCCTGAAAACCTGGTCGCTGATGGAGACGATTCTGGGCACTACCGGCGCGCTGGTGGGCATGGCGGCCTTCGCCATGTTGTGACGCATAGCGTGCGCCTTGGCAAGCACGGCAAGCGGGTACGATACTCACTGAAACACGCTCGAGTAGCCCACCTTCATGACGGACGCCCTCTGCATCAAACTGCTTGCCATGCTGGACGACAGCGCGGCCCTGGTCGCGCTGTTCGACCAATACGACATGCTGCGCTACGCCAACACCGCCTTCCGCCAAAGCTTCTTCCTGACCCAGGAGGAATGCCTGAGCTGGGCGGAACTGATGCGACGAAACTACCTGCAGAAACAAGGCTCTCGGATAGAAACCGACAATATCGAAACCTGGTTGCGCTCCGCCTGTTCGCGCCGCGGCAAGCTGCCTTATCGCGCTTTCGAGGCTGATTTATGCGACGGCCGATGGATGTGGATGACGGAAACGATGAGCGCGGACGGCTGGATGCTGTGCCAAGCCAGCGACATCACCGAGCTGCGGGCCGACAAACGCGAGCTGCGCCAAGCCCGCGATGTGGCCTTGCGCGCCGCACAAACCGACCCAATGACCGGAATCAGCAACCGCACCCATTTGATGCAGTTGCTCCAACTGTTGCTGCAGCAAAGGCGTGAGCACTCCGCGCCGGTCTGCCTCGCCATCCTCGACCTGGACCACTTCAAACGCATCAACGACCTGGAGGGCCATCCAGCCGGCGATCAGGTGATCTGCGGCTTCGTCCAGACCGTGCGCGCTCAGCTACGGCAAAGAGACGGCTTTGGGCGTTTGGGCGGCGAGGAATTCATGCTCTTGCTGCCGCAAACCTCGCTGCTTGAGGCGGAACAATGCTGTGAGCGGATTCTCGCCGCCGCACGGCGGGACCGTCCGCTGGCAGCCAAGCCGGAACTGGGCTACACCTGCTCGATCGGGCTGACTGAACTGCGGCCAGACGACGACATCGCCAGTTGCTACGCGCGCGCCGACGAAGCGCTTTACCACGCCAAGGGCAGTGGACGCGATTGTTTAAGCAGTAGCCGCTAAGCGCTTGTTTACGATCTGCTACGCGTCGGCGATACGGCGTTGAAAACGTCTTCAAAATGCCCATGCATCGTATGTACACTCTGCTTTTTAAGCCGTTTTGGCCTTGTCGCGGCTTAGCTCGCGAGACCGTGAACAGGCTCTACTCAGCCGGCCGCGGCCAACAGATCATACATTCTCCAGCGCTCAAAACGCCGCTGCGCCGCTGCCACGCTGGACGCGGTCAGCGTCAGGCCGCGGCAAGCCGGTGCCCAGTCTTCGCCGCGTTCCGGAGCGTCGTCGAAGGCCAGTAAGTGCGGGGTGTCTCCCGCCGCCATGCCCGGCCCCAACAGCACCGCGCCGTCCGGATTGCCGGCGCTTTCCACCAGGCCCACCCGCCCCTCGATCAACAGCATCGGGAATCGATGGCTGGCGGCCACCGCCTGGCGAGCGTCGCGCGCGATCTGCAGCTTGTCTGCGTCGCCAGGCTCCAGCAGCACCGGGCAAGGCAGAGCCGATGCCAGTTCGCGGTGAATCTGGCTCTCGATCACGGTTGGCGGCAGCAACACCGCGCTGACTAGATCGCTCAGATACGCCATCTCATTGAGTTGAATCAAGACATGCGCCAAGGGAACGCCCGCGGCCAAACATTGCAGATAAGCCCTTCTTTGCTCCAACAACGCCTGCCTTCCGCGCCCGCTCGCCGCGCCGGCAAGAGGCTGAACCAACACGCTCCAGCCTTCCTCTTTCGACTGCCATGCGCCCAACTGTCCAGCCTGCTCCAACAACGCCGGCAGCGGCAAACGCAACAACAGCAGGCGCTGAGAGCCGGTTCCGGTCAATGCCGCCTGGGCCGCGCGACGGCCGCGCGTCACCGTCTCCCGCGCTCTATCGTCCGCCATCGCGTCGGCCATCAGTTCGCGCGGCGAGGGTAAACGCCGCAAACCCATCGGCTCCGCCGCCTGCGCACTATCGGGAACGCCATCCATGCTGTCGCTGCCTTCGGAATACATTGTCATTCTCCATCCTGCGCCTGCCATGCAAGCGGTTCAATTGGCGGCTACGATATTTTTATTGAGAATGATTGTCAATTGCGTTTTTACCAAAATTAGTCCAATCCACCGGCATGAGGCACCCTCTTCCACCTCCGCATAAGCTGCCTTCACCCCCCCCTAGCGTCCCCAACCCCTTCACACAGCAACCAAAAATTGACAAAAGCATTGGCGGTAATGCCCTAAGCCTAGTCCCTGTCCAGCAAAGTCCTAGAGAAAAAATGTGGAATCAATATCATCTGCACGCAATATCACCGTATTGCAATGGATAACGATTATCATTTATATTCGCCATCGACGCTCAGACGAGCCCTCCCCCACCTACCCAGTGGACTCAGGAATAGCGATGAACCAAACCTCACTCGACCCAGCCTATAGCGGCGAACACAATCTGTTGGCCGCCTACCAGGCCGATTCCGCCTTCTTCTTCGCCTCGCCATGCCACACTCTGCTAGCCGAAGGCATCCAGCAAGTCATTACAGACACCGACCCCAGCGCCGCCATCGCCGCCGCGCTGGCTTCCCAGCCGGACCCGGCCCAGGCCGTAGTGGTCGGCGCCATTCCCTTCATGCCGGAACAACAACCCTGGTTGTTCGTGCCGCGGCGCGTGCGCCGCGCCGACGCGCTGAAACAGGAACAGCGCAGCGCTCTGCGCCAACCTTTGCAGGCCGATTGCCAATTGACCCCGCAGCCGGCGCCGGCCGCTTACTGCCAAGGCGTCAGCGACGCGCTGGCCCGCATCGGCAGCGGCGCGCTGGACAAGGTGGTACTGTCGCGCACCTTAGAACTTTCCGCCCAACAAGCCATAGATCAGCGTCAATTGCTGCTCAATCTGGCCAGCCAGAACCAGCACGGCTACACCTTCGCGGTGCAACTGAGCGCGGACGACGCGCCGCGCCGGGCGCTAATGGGCGCCAGCCCTGAGCTGCTGCTGGCGCGCTACGGCCGGCAAGTGATCACCAATCCGCTGGCCGGCTCCGCCGCGCGCAGTCCGGACCCGACTGAAGACCGCCGCCGCGCCGAGGCCCTGCTGGAATCCGGCAAGGACTTGTACGAACACAAGCTGGTGATCGACGCCGTGGTCGAGGCCTTGGCGCCGTATTGCCGCAATCTGCAAGTGCCGGCCGGCCCGTCCCTGGTGTCTACCGCCACCATGTGGCACCTGTCCACCCGCATCAGCGACGAACTTATCGACCCGACCGTGGGCTCCTTCGAGTTGGCCCGCGCGCTGCACCCCACCCCGGCGGTATGCGGCTTCCCGGCAGACCCGGCCCGCAAGCTGATCCGCGAGATCGAACCCTTCGACCGCGGCTTCTTCACCGGCATGGTGGGCTGGTGCGACGGCAACGGCGACGGCGAATGGGCGGTCACCATCCGCTGCGCCGAAATCTCCGAGCGCACGCTGCGTCTGTTCGCCGGCGCCGGCATCGTCACCGGCTCGCTGCCTGAAAGCGAACTGGCTGAAACCGCTGCCAAGTTCCGCACCATGCTGCGCGCGATGGGCCTGGCAGACTTGGCGGAGGCGGCATGAGCGAGCAACAACTAGACTGGACCCCTTGGCCGGAAGACTTTGCCCGCCGCTACCGCGAGGCCGGCTATTGGCAGAGCCAGACCCTGTTTTCCATGCTGGCGGCCCAGGCCGAGCAACAGCCGGAAAAACTGGCCCTGGTGGCCGGCAAGCAGCGGCTGAACTACCGCGAACTCAAGCTCTACGCCGAACGCCTGGCCGCCGGCCTGTATGCCCGCGGCCTGCGCCCCGGCCAGCGCGCCGTGGTGCAGTTGCCTAACTGCGCCGAGTTCTTCATCGTCGCTTTCGCGCTGTTCCGTCTCGGCATGCTGCCGGTGTTCGCGCTGCCGGCGCATCGCCGCGCCGAGGTATCTTACTTCTGCCAGCACACCGACGCCGCGGTCTACATCTGCGCCGACCAGCACGGCGGCTTCGACTACCGCGCGCTGGCTGCCGAGCTGCTGCCGCTGGCGCCCTCGCTGCAACACGTGATCGTGGCCGGCGACGCCGGCGACTACACCCCGCTCAACAGCCTCTACCTGATGGACCAGCCGCTGCCCGCGGAGCCGGACGCCAGCGGCCTGGCCTTCTTCCAGCTTTCCGGCGGCAGCACCGGCGTGCCCAAGCTGATTCCGCGCACCCATGACGACTATCTGTACAGCTTCGCCGCCAGCGCCGAAATCTGCGGCTTGAGCCGCGACAGCGTCTACCTGTGCGTACTGCCGGCCGGCCACAACTTCCCGATGAGTTCGCCCGGCAGCTTCGGCGTGTTCCACGCCGGGGGCACCGTGGTGCTGGCCTCCGGCCCCAGCGTCGACGAATCCTTCGAGCTGATCGAGGCCGAGTCCGTCACCATCGCCGCGTTGGTGCCTCCGCTGGTGCCGCTGTGGCTGGACGCCGCCGCCAAGCAGCCGGGCAAGCTGGCCAGCCTGCGCCTGCTGCAAGTGGGCGGCGCCAAGTTCGGCCCCGAGCTCGCCGCCCGCGTCGAGCCTGCGCTGGGCTGCAAGCTGCAACAGGTGTTCGGCATGGCAGAAGGCCTGGTCAACTACACCCGGCTCGACGACGGCCCGGAACGGGTGCTACACACCCAGGGCAGGCCAATCAGCGCAGACGACGAAGTGCGCATCGTCGATGACGAGGACCAGCCTGTGGCGCCGGGCGAGGTCGGCCATCTGCTGACGCGCGGCCCCTATACCATCCGCGGCTACTGGCGCGCCGCCGACCACAATCAGCGCGCTTTCACCGCCGACGGTTTCTACCGCACCGGCGACCTGGTGAGCATGAACGCCGACGGCTATCTGACGGTGGAAGGCCGCGCCAAGGATCAGATCAACCGCGGCGGCGAAAAGATATCGGCCGAGGAAGTGGAAAACCACCTATTGGCCCACCCGCTGGTGCGCGACGTCGCCATCGTGGCGATGAGCGACCCCTATCTGGGCGAGCGTTCCTGCGCCTTCATCATCCCACGCGAGCAACAGGCGATCCGCCTGCCCCAAGTGGCGGCCTTCCTGCGCGAGCGCGGCCTCGCCGCCTACAAGATTCCGGACCGGCTGGAGCTGGTCGACACCCTGCCGCAAACCAGCGTCGGCAAAGTCAGCAAGAAAACCCTGCGCCAGATGCTGGAACAGAAACTGGCCGCACAGCCCACCCAAAGGTCACAAGCATGAGCATTCCCCGCATCGCCCCCTACGCCATCCCGTCCCAACTGCCGGACAACCGCGTCAACTGGACGGTGGCGCCGCAGCGCGCCGCGCTGCTGATCCACGACATGCAGGAATATTTCCTGGATTTCTATGATCGAGACGCCGAGCCTGTGGCCACCGCGCTGCGCAATATCGCCGCCATCCGCGCGCGCTGCCGCGAGCTCAACATCCCCGTGTTCTACACCGCCCAGCCGGCGGAACAAGCCGACAGCGACCGCGGCCTGCTCAACGATATGTGGGGCCCCGGCCTGCCGGCGCGCCCGGAACGCCACCCCATCGTGGCCAGCCTGAGCCCGGCCGACGACGACACCGTGCTGACCAAGTGGCGCTACAGCGCCTTCCAGCGCTCGCCCTTCCTCAACCTGCTGCGCCAACAAGGGCGCGATCAGCTGATCATATGCGGCATCTACGCCCACATCGGCTGCATGAGCACCGCGCTGGACGCCTTCATGTACGACATCCAGCCCTTCTTCGTCGCCGATGGCCTGGCCGACTTCTCCGCCGAACGCCACGCGATGGCGCTGGAATACGTCGCCCAGCGCTGCGGCGTGACACTGGACAGCCAGCGCCTGCTGAATCAACTGGCCGCTCCGACCAGCGCCGCGCCCAGCGCTGAAGCGCTGCGCGCCGCCATCGCCGAGCTGTTGCAACAGCCGGCCAGCGACATCGGCCTGGACGACAATCTGCTGGACTGGGGTCTGGACTCCATCCGCCTGATGAGTTTGCTGGAACAGTGGCGCGCGCTGGGCGCGGAAATCGACTTCATCGAGCTGGCGCAGCAACCCAGCGTCAACGCCTGGCAGGCGCTGCTGGCGCGCCAGCTGGACAGGGTGGCCGCATGAGCGCCAGCTATCCGGAATTCCACGGCCGGCTGGCCGTGGTCAGCGGCGCGGCCCAGGGCATAGGCGCGGCGCTGGCGCGCTCCCTGGCGGACCAGGGCTGCCGCGTGGCGGCCCTGGACCTGCGCGCCGACGGCCTGCAGCAGCTGGCGCTGCACGCGCCGGCTCACGCCGACGGCCGCATCATTCCGCTGCCGCTGGACATCCGCGACGGCGCGTCGGTAGAACAGGCGGTGGCGCGCATCGAGGACGAGATCGGCGCCATCGACATGTTGGCCAATGTCGCCGGCGTGCTGCGCCTGGGCACGGTGGAGCAACTCAGCGACGAGGACTGGCTGCAGAGCTTCGCCGTCAACACCCACGGCGTGTTCTTCCTCAGCCGCGCGGTGGCGCGGCGCATGCAGGCGCGCCGCCGGGGCGGCATCGTCACCGTCGGCTCCAACGCCGCCGAAGTGCCGCGCACCCAGATGGCGGCCTACGCCGCGTCCAAGGCCGCCACCACCCAGTTCAGCAAATGCCTGGGCCTGGAGCTGGCCGAGTTCGGCGTGCGCTGCAACATCGTGTCGCCCGGCTCCACCGACACCGCGATGCAGCGCCAGCTGTGGAGCGACGACGCCATCCCGCCGGCCATCCTGCAAGGCTCGCTGGAGCAGTACCGCACCGGCATCCCGCTGCGCCGCATCGCCACGCCGCAGGATGTGGCCAATGCCGCGCTGTTCCTGCTGTCGGATCAGGCGCGCCACATTACGCTGCATAATTTGTACGTGGACGGTGGCGCGACGCTGGGGATCTGAGAGCCTGCTCACAATCCTTTTTAGCATGTTGAAACCTTGTTAGGTGCGCAAGAAGCCACGTACCCGACGTGCCTAGAACCCCTTCAAGCCTGCCGTCGGGTGGCAGGCCCGAGGTCTTAAGCGGCTGCTTGTTCGAGCACCGCGACGTTAGCGCGGTGCGAGTTCAGCCGCGCCTCGGGCCTGACGGGCCCCGGCGGGAAGCCGTAGGCCAGGCTTGCAGGGCGGCCTTTGGGGTAAAGGGGAATTTGGCCGAGCAAATTCCCCTTTCCGTTCGCCGGGCGGAACCGGCCCTGAGTCATCATCCGCGCAGCGGATTCAACCCTAAAAATCGCAAACTGTTTCGAATAAATTCACTTTGGCAAAGAAAAACGGGCAAGACCAGATGGTCTTGCCCGTTTTCACGTCGCCGCGCCTAGCGCAGCCCCGACGAATCAGTTCACCGGGCAGCGATTGGCGGCGCGGTAATCCACCACCTTGATCTTGCCGCTGACGATGTCCTTGCGCGCCTGCAGAATCTTCTTCTCCATCTCAGGCGTGATCAACGAACGGTTGTACTGGTCCAGCGCCCAGTCCACACCGTTTTCCTTCAGGCCCATCAGCTTGACGTCCGGCTTCCACGCGCCGTTCTTGGCGTCGCGCATGGTTTCGTACACCGCGTTGTCCACGCGCTTGACCATGGAGGTGAGCACCACGCCCGGCTGCAGATAGTTCTGGTTGCTGTCCACGCCGATGTAGAACTTCTTCGCGCCCTTGGCCGCCTGGATCACGCCCATATTGGACAGCGCCGCCGCGGCGAACACCACGTCCACACCGCGATCGAACTGGCTCTTGGCCAGTTCGCCGCCGCGCGCCGGGTCGTTGAAGGCGGCATGGGTGGTGCCTATCATGTTCTGCATCACCACCGCCTTGGGGTTGGCGTACTTGGCGCCCTGGGCGTAGCCGCAGCCGAAGGCGCGGATCAGCGGCACGTCCATGCCGCCCAGATAGCCCACCTTGCCGCTCTTGGACTTGAGCGCGGCGGCCATGCCCACCAGGAAGGAGCCTTCCTGCTCCTTGAAGGCGATGCTCTGCACATTCGGGCCCTTGGCCACAGAATCCACCAGGGTGAACTTCACCTTGGGGAACTCCTTGGCCACGGTCTCGATGGACTGGGTGTAGGCGAAGCCCACCGCCACCACCAGGTCGGCGCCCTTGCGCGCCATATTGCGCAGCATCTGCTCTTTCTGAGCGTCGTTGCTGACCTGGCCTTCGCGGTAGTTGATGTGGAATTCTTTCTTGAAACGTTCCGCGCCGTTGAATGCCGCTTCATTGAAGCTCTTGTCGAACTTGCCTGCCTGATCGTAGATCACGGCGACAGTGAAATCCTTGGCTGCAACCGGGCCTGCCAGCAAGATGGCAGCGGTTGCGCCTGCGATGTGTTTCAGCGCAAACGTCATGTTTTATCTTTTCTATGTGGATTACAGTCGATGCGACAGCGCCGCGGACGGCGCTGCCGGCGCTTCAAGCGAAAGACGGAGGGGGAAACCGAGTGGACCGCGGCTGCCTAAGCAGACGGGACGAAACAGAACCACGCCGCTGCGAAAAACGCAGCGGATACAACGCGCCAATTGAAGCTGCCGGATTGTAGGCAGACCGCCGCCGGCTGTAAACCGGCGTGGCCGATTCCTGCAACAACAGGTCGAAAAACGGACAGCCCGCCGTGGAACGGAGGGCTGTCCACTGCTACATGACACTAGCTCAACGCGGAAACAGCTGGCCGATGTCCTTGGCCTCCCAGTGCGGGAAGTATTTGCGCACCAGCGCGTTCAACTCCAGCTCGAAGGCGCGCAAGCGCTGCAACTCGTCCTGCGGCGCGGCAGCCTGCTCCGCCCTGGCCTCCGCGATCATGCCCGCGCCGGCGGTAGCGTTGCTCAAGCGGTCTATCACGATGAAGCCGCCGGTGCCGCGACAGGCCGCGTAGGCGTCTATCACCGCCGGCGCGTTCAGACTGATGCGGCACAGCGCGATCTCGTTCAGATGCAGCGCCTCCGACGGTCTCTGCTCCAGCGTGTTGACGTCCACTTGGTGCAGGATGGCCTCCACGCGGCCGGTGACGAACTTGCCGGCCAGCTTGAAGCCGTACTCCTTGCCGGCGCGCAGCGGCGCGTCCTGCATCCACACCAAGTGCGCGTCCAGGCTGCCGGTCACCGCCGGCGGCGCTTGATCTGCGCGCACGATCATATCGCCGCGCGACACGTCGATCTCGTCCTCAAGCGTCAGCGTGATCGCCTCTCCGGCGCCGGCCGCGGCCAACTCGCCCTCGTAGGCCACCAGCGCCTTGACCTTGCTGCGACGGCCGGACGGCAGCGCCAGCACTTCGTCGCCGGGACGGATCTCGCCGGCGGCGATGGTGCCGCAGAAGCCGCGGAAGTCCAGATTGGGCCGGTTCACGTACTGCACCGGAAGACGGAAGGCTTCCAGCGCCACGTCGCTGCTCACTTCCACCGTTTCCAGCAGCTGCATGAGCGTCGGCCCCTGATACCAGGGCGCGCCCTCGCCGCGGCTAACCACATTGTCGCCGCGCAGCGCGGAAATCGGCACGAAGCGGATGTCCGGGATCTCCAGGCCCTCGGCAAAGGCCAGGTACTCATCGCGAATACGCTCGAACACCGCCGGGTCGTAATCCACCAGGTCCATCTTGTTCACCGCCACAATCACATGACGAATGCCCAACAGGCTGACAATGAAGCTGTGGCGGCGGGTCTGAGTCTGCACCCCGCGCCTTGCGTCGATCAAGATGATGGCCAGATTGCTGGTGGACGCGCCGGTGGCCATATTGCGGGTGTACTGCTCGTGGCCCGGGCAGTCGGCAATGATGAATTTGCGCTTGTCGGTACTGAAATAGCGATAAGCCACGTCGATGGTAATGCCCTGCTCCCGCTCCGCTTGCAAGCCATCCACCAGCAAGGCCAGGTCGATGTCCTGGTCGGTGGTGTTGTACTTCTTGGAGTCTCGCTCTATCGCCGCCAGTTGATCCTCGAAAATCAGTTTGGAGTCATGCAGCAGCCGGCCGATCAGGGTTGATTTGCCGTCGTCGACATTACCGCAGGTGATGAAGCGCAGCAGATCCTTGTTTTCGTGCTGGCGCAGGTATTCCAGAATATCGCCGGCGATCAGATCGGATTGGTGGGTCATCAGAAATATCCTTCCATCTTTTTCTTTTCCATCGAGCCGGCGCTGTCGTGGTCTATCACCCGGCCCTGGCGCTCGGAGGTGCGGGTCAGCAGCATCTCCTGGATGATGTCCGGCAGCGTGGCCGCCTGGGACTCCACCGCGCCGGTCAGCGGATAACAGCCCAGGGTACGGAAGCGCACCTGTCTGGTTTCAATGCCGGCCTTCTCCTCCGGACTCAGATATTCCAGTATCCGCTCATCATCTATCATGATCAGCGTGCCGTCGCGCTCTATCACCGGCCGTTCGGCGGCGAAGTACAGCGGCACGATCTCGATATTTTCCAGGAAGATGTATTGCCAGATGTCCAGCTCGGTCCAGTTGGACAGCGGAAACACCCGTATGCTCTCGCCCTTGTCTATCTTGCTGTTGTAGATGTTCCAAAGCTCCGGGCGCTGGTTCTTCGGGTCCCAGCGGTGATTGCGGTCGCGGAAGGAGTAGACCCGCTCTTTAGCGCGGCTCTTTTCCTCGTCGCGGCGCGCGCCGCCGAAAGCCGCGTCGAAGCCGTATTTGTTCAAGGCCTGCTTCAGGCCCTCGGTCTTCATCACGTCGGTGTGCTTGGCGCTGCCGGCGGTGAACGGGTTGATGCCGGCGTCCACGCCATCCTGGTTGACGTGGACGATCAAGTCCCAGCCGTACTCGCGCGCCTGCTTGTCGCGCAGCGCGATCATTTCCTTGAACTTCCAGGTGGTGTCCACGTGCATCAAGGGGAACGGCGGCTTGCCCGGCGCAAAAGCCTTCTTGGCCAGATGCAGCATCACCGCCGAATCCTTGCCTATCGAATACAGCATCACCGGGTTTTCGAATTCCGCGGCCACTTCGCGAATGATGTGAATCGACTCCGCTTCCAACTGTTTGAGGTGAGTCAGCCTCTGATGACCGATGTCCATGCTTCCTGCCCATCCTGTAGATGCGTTCAAATCTACCGAAAGCCCATCGGCGCATCAAAACCGATAGGTTATATCAATATGCTCTTAGCAAATCAAAAATTAGTCCAAAGGGCAATAAGAATACCTAGCCAAACGCGGTGGAATCTTCGGCTCGCGCCTCAATAACTGTCTACATTAGTACAAATACGCAAGCCGCACGGAGACAGCGATGAGCGCCGCCGCAGAGCCGGAATACCAAATCGTCGCCACGCTGAACTGCCCGGATGGCTTGTCGGTGCTGCTGGCCAGCCGCGACGGCGAGGCTCTGGCGTTGATGGAGTCCAAGTCGGAGTTGCCGGACACGCCGCCGCGCCCGGCCTTCCGCCATCCCTTGCTGCAAGCCTGGCAGGGACAAGTCCGCCTCGACGGCAAACACTACGTCGTCTACCGACAGGACACGCTACAGCCCTTGCGCCTGAAAACGCTGCAGGCGCTGCCGCTGGCCGAACGCATCGGCCTGGCGTGCGACATCCTGGAACCGCTGATCCACCTGCACGCCAGCGGGAAATGCCTTGGGCGGCTCTACCCCGAAACCGTGTTGGCCGACATCCATCAACGCGTCGCGCTGCTAGGCGAGCACGCCTGCCAAGCGTTGAGCCCGGAACGCTTGCGTCAGGAACTGCTGCAGGCCGAGCAATTGCTGCGCTGGCTAATCAGCGCCGGCGCGCCGGAACGAGAGTGCGACCCGGAATTGGAGCAATGGCTGGCCGCGCTGCGCGACCCGGCGGCCGACGCCGGCGCCTGCCGCCGCGCGCTGGCCGGCCTGCAAGACTGGCTGGCCCGCCATCAGCGCTTTAATCGCCAGGAAGGCGGCCGCGCCGCGCTGGACCACCTGCTGCAACGCATGCGCCACGCGCCGGACTTTCCGGCGCTGTCCCAGGCCATCGCCGCCATCAACAAGAGCAACAACGCCGACAGCGAGCGCCTGCAAGCGCTGTCCAGCGCCATCCTCAAAGACGTGTCGCTGACCAATAAACTGCTGAAGGTGGTGAATTCCGCCAATTTCAGCCAGTACGGCGGCGCGGTCAGCACCATTTCCCGCGCCATCGTGATCCTCGGCTTCGACACCATACGCAATCTGGCGCTCAGCCTGCTGCTATTCGAACACCTACACAACCGCGCCCATGCCGACGAGATCCGCGACGTGGCGATCAAGACCCTGTTCACCGGCCTGCTGGCCCGCTCGCTGGCGTCGGCCTGCGGCGTGCGCGAGGCGGAAGAGGCCTTGATTTGCGGCATGCTGCAAAACTTGGGCGAACTGCTGTGCGTCAATTATTTCCGCGACGAATACCGGCAAATCCAAATGCTGATCGACGCCGGCGCCGGCGTCGACCAAGCCGCGCACCAGACGCTGGGCGCCCATTACGCCGACCTGGGCGCCGCCACCGCCGCGCTCTGGCGCTTCCCGGAACGGATTCTGACCGGCATGGAGCCGATGCCGGCCGGCGCGGTGCGTCAGCCGCAAACCAGCGAGATGCGGATGAAGGCCTTAAGTTCGCTGTGCCGAGAACTGGTTTGCCAGCTGACTCAGAGCGGCATTGATCAAGCCGACGCCAGCCGCAAGCTGCTGCAACGCTACAGCCGGGCGCTGGCGCTGGAGTGGGCGCCCCTGGAGCAGCAGCTGGCGCAGGCGCAGACCCTGCTATCCGCCTATCTGGCGGAGCTGGGGCCGGAGGCCGGCCAGGGGCCGCGTTCACAGGCCTTGCGCCAGGCCAGACTCAACAAGAGCGCGCCGCCGCCCGCCGCCAGCGCGCCTCCGCCAACGGCGCCGGACCCCACCCGGCTGCAAGCCACGGCCGGCTCCGCCGGCCGGATCGCCGTGCTGTCCGCCGGCGTTCAGGACATCACCAACACCCTGCTGGGCGATTACAAACTCAATGACCTGCTGCGCATCATTCTGGAAACCATGTACCGCGGCCTGGGCTTCGACCACGCGCTGATCTGCGCGCGCAGCGGGACCGACCTGCCGCTGCAAGCCCGCTTCGGTTTCGGCGAAAAGGTGGAATTGCTGCTGCCGGCGCTACGGGCCGACATCGATAGCGGCGACAGCCTGTTCCGCAAGGCGCTGGAGCGCAACGCCGACATGCTGATAGACGACATCGACGCGCCGGCCATCGCCCAGCACATCCCGGCCTGGTATCGCCAAATGAGCGTGGCCCACACCTTCGTCTTACTGCCGCTGTCCTTGGACAAACGCAAGCTGGGCATACTCTACGGCGACCGCCGCCAAGCGGGATCGTTGGCCATCGCGCCGGAGCAACTCAGCCTGCTGAAAACCTTGCGCAATCAGGCCTTGCTGGCCATTCGCCAGCAAGCCGCGCGCTAAGAACCTGTTTATGATCTGCTGCGCGTCGGCGGGATTTTAGACAGGCGCGCTCAAAAGCGCGCCTTGCCGCTGCGTCTCAGCGAGGTGTTCCAGCGACTCTAAACCACCTCGCCGGCAAAACCGTCCAAGGCCTCCAGCAGGCGATCAACGTCGGCAAATTCGGTGTCCGGACACAGCAACAACATATTGTGGAAAGGGGTGATCAGGAAACCGCGGTTGAGCAGGTAGAGATGAATCACCCGCTCCAGCGCCTCATCCTGCATCGCGCCCGCCTCGCCGCCGTTGCGCGGCGGGCGCGGGGAAAACTGGAACTCGCAGCGCGCGCCGACGCGGCTCACGCACCACGGCAGCCGCCAGCGCTCTATCCAGTCCTGCAAACCGTCCGCCAGATGCTGAGCCAACGCGAACATCCGCTGGTAGGCGGCGTCGCTCATCACCTCGGCCAGATTGGCGCGCATCGCCGCCGCGGCCAGCATATTGCCGCTCAGCGTGGTGCCGATGCCGGAATGACCGGGCGCGGCGGAGCGCTTTGCGCGCTGCGCCCGCTCCGCCAGTTCCGCGCTGAACCCATAGACCGCGCACGGCAGCCCGCCCCCCAGCGGCTTGCCCAGCACCAGCGCGTCCGGCTTCAAGCCGTAAGCCGCGCAGTAACCGCCCGGCCCGCTGCTGATGGTATGGGTTTCATCCAGTAGCAGATAACTGCCGTAGCGGCGGATCAAATCCTGCGCCGCGCTCCAGAAGCCAGGCTCCGGCAACACCATGCCGATATTGGTCATCACCGGCTCGGCCAGCACGCAGGCCACCCGCTCGTCGCTCAGAGCCCGATCCAACGCCTCCAGGTCGTTGAACTCCACTACTCGGGTATACGCGGCCGGATCATGCGTCTGCCCCAGCAAACTGGCTCGCCGCCTTGGCCGGCCGTCGATCAGATCGACGAAGGCGTCGTCCACCGTGCCGTGGTAACAGCCGTTGAACACGATGATCCGGTCCCGGCCGCTGGCGGCGCGCAGCCAGCGCAGCGCGAAGCGATTGGCATCACTGGCGCTGAGGGCGAATTGCCAGTGCGACAGACCGAAGCGTCGCGCCAGTTCCTCCGCCACCCACACCGCATCCGGCGACGGCAGCATCGCGGTCAAACCGCGCGCGGCCTGATCAGCGATGGCGCGCGCCACCGGCTCCGGCGAATGGCCGAACATCGCGCCGGTGTCGCCCAGACAAAAATCCAGATATTCATGGCCGTCCACGTCGCGCAGCCGTGCGCCCCGAGCCTCTTCCACATAGAGATTGAACGGGGTGGACCAATCCGCCATCCAATGCAATGGCGCGCCGAACAGCAAATGCTCGCCGCCGGCGGCGGATAGCTGCCGCGAACGCGGACGCCGCTCGGAAAACATCGCCTGCTCCTGCCGGTGCAGGGCTTGAGCCTTGTCGAAATCGACGCCGTGACGCAAAGCCATGAAGCTCTCCTTAGGAGGGGAAGACTGCGCGTCAGTATATCCAGATGTGGTGAACGGAGGCAGCGTCGCCAACGCCTCCCGGCACAAGGAACAGCCCGAACGCGACGAAGCCCGGCCAAGACCGGGCTTCGTCGCCGCCGTGACGGCGAGCTTTACAAGGGCAGATGGCCCGCCAGCGAGTTGATTTTTTGCAGCGCGCGGCGGAATCGGCTGTGCGCGCGGGACACGGTGGATTCGCTGATGTCCATTTGCTGAGCCGCGAAGTAACCGGTCATGCCCTCCACCTCCATCAGCCACACCGCTTCGCGTGAGCGTTTTTTCAGGCCGATCAGATCGGCCACCTGGTTGAAATCGTCAAGCTTCATCGCGCTGTTCTCCTCAGGCGTTCGCCTTCGCATCATGACAATCATGCAGTGGGCGGCTTTCTCGACAACGACGTGGCCGCGCGTTCCGCGCGACACTATCCAGTATAGAGGCTTGCAAAAAAAATGCAGGCAACGCTCCGTAGAAACACGCAGTCGCCGCCTATTGCGCTGGCGTGGACGCAACAGGCCTCAGCCCTGCCTCATCCAGCGCAGCACGCCGCCCGCGGCGGCGCGTCCGGTGGAAAAGCAGGCGGTCAGCAAATAACCGCCGGTGGGTGCTTCCCAGTCCAGCATCTCGCCGGCGCAGAACACGCCCGGCATCGCCTGCAACATCAGGTTCTGGTCCAACGCGCCGAAAGTCACGCCGCCCGCTGTGCTGATCGCCTCATCCAGCGGCCTCGGCGCCAACAGGCGCAGCGGCAGCGCCTTGATGCCCTCGGCCAGCTTGGCCGGGTCGTTGAAAACCTCCTTGTCCAGGCATTCGCGCAACAAGCCCATGCGCACGCCCTTCAAGCCCAGCCGGCTTTGCAAATGGCTGGACATCGAGCGCGAACCACGCGGCCGCGCCACTTCGCCCAGGATGCGCTGCAAGCTCCAATCCGGCATCAGGTCCAGATAGCACAAGGCCGCGCCGCTGCGCGCGATTTCATCGCGGATGGCGCCGGAGCAGGCGTAGATCAGATTGCCTTCCACGCCGCCGGCGGTGACGACGAATTCGCCGCGGCGGCTGAACGGGTGGCCGACGGCCGGATGGAACTGCAAGGTCACCGACTTCAACGGCGCGCCGGCGAATTTGTCAGCGAAATACTCGCTCCAGCCGGCGTCGAAACCGCAATTGGACGGCTGTAACTTGGACACCTCCACGCCACGCTCGCGCAGCATCGCCGCCCAGCTTCCGTCCGACCCCAGCTTGCGCCAGCTTCCGCCGCCCATGGCCAACACCACGGCGTCGGCTTCGGCCAAGCGCTCGCCGTCCGGCGCCGACAGGCGCAGGCGGCCGCGCTCGTCCCAGCCCAGAAAACGGTGACGCACATGAAAGCTCACCCCCGCCTCGCGCAAACGCGTCAGCCAGGAACGCAGCAGCGGCGCCGCCTTCATCTCCTTGGGAAACACCTTTCCGGAACTGCCGATGAAGGTTTCTATCCCCAGGCCGTGCACCCAGGCCCGCACATGTTCGCCGTTGAATACGTCCAGCATCGGCCGCAGCTCGGCGCTGCGCGCGCCGTAGCGCTGCACAAAGCTGGCGTGGGGTTCGGAATGGGTGATGTTCATGCCGCCCACGCCGGCCAGCAGGAATTTGCGGCCGACCGACGGCATCGCGTCGTAGACATCGACCCGCACGCCCGCCGCCGCCAGTTGCTCGGCGGCGGCCAGGCCGGCCGGTCCGCCGCCGATGATGGCTACGCGGCGTCCGCTTGTGTCACCCATATACTGCGCTCCTTGAAATCCATGGTGATGAAGATGCCCAACTGCGGCGAGGGCGGGATTTTCACAGAAAACCGCCTCAAACCCAAGCCTAATCGTTTTAACTATAAGTTTGATTTAAACCAACATTCCTACGTCATCAAATCACTACCATCGCGCTGCGACCCATTTCAATAAACCTATAGCGGCAATCGCGCGATTCTACAAACACACCAGGAGAACGGACCCGCCGTCCGCACACGCATGCGCAAATTTTCCGATTGGCCGATCTGGCTGAAACTGACCATGGCGGTATGGTGCTGCCTGGTCCTGGCCTGGAGCGGGCTGATTGCCTGGGAAACCAGCGTCAGCCGCGACATCGCGGTGGAGCAGGCGCAAGACCTGGCCCACAGCATGAACGAAATGACCATGGCCGGACTCACCGGCATGATGATTACCGGCACCGTGGGCCAGCGCGACGTTTTTCTGGACCAGATCAAGGAACTCTCCGCGGTGCGCGACCTGCGCGTGATCCGCGGCCAGGCCGTCAGCAAGCAGTTCGGCCCCGGCAACGCCGGCGACAAAAGCCTGAGCGGCGACACGGTGGAACAACAGGCCTTGCGCGACGGCAAGCCCCATATCCAGATCGAATCCACCCCGGCGCTGGGCGAACACCTGCGCGTGGTCTACCCTGCGTTGGCGTCGCGCAACTACTTGGGCAAGAACTGCATGATGTGCCACCAGGTGGCGGACAAGACGCCGCTGGGCGTGGTCAGCATGCGCATCTCACTGGAAAAACCCTACGCCTCGGTCAGCCGTTTTCGCGATCAAAGCATTCTGTTCGCCATCCTGGCCTCGCTCCCCCTGATGGCGGTGGTGTTCCTGCTGGCTCGCCGCCTCGTCACCCGGCCCTTGCAGGCGATGTCGACCGGCCTCGCGGAGCTGGCTCAGGGCGAAGGCGATCTCACGCGGCGGCTGCCGGTGCGCAGCCGCGACGAAATCGGCGATACCGCGCAACGCTTCAACCAGATGCTGGCCGCCATCGCGGAGCTGGTGCGCCATGTAGGCGCTTCTGCCGGCGCGGTGTCGCAGTCCTCGCGCCAGTTGGCCGACGGCGCCGCCCACCTGGCGGAAAGTTCTCACAGGCAAAACCGTCAATCCCAATCCGCGGCCGACGCGGTGGAGCAACTGGCCAGCCATATCGGTGAAATCGCCGGCAAGGCGGAGGATGTCAGCACCGAGGCCGACCAGAGCCTGCAACGCTCCGAGGACGGCCGCTCCAGCCTCAGCCAGCTTCAACGCGAAATCAGCCAGGTGGAGCAAGCGGTGCGGTTGATGGCTCAGGCGGAAACCGAACTGGCCAGTTCCACCTCCAGCATCACAAATATGACCAAGGAAGTGCGCGAAATCGCCGAACAGACCAATCTGCTGGCGCTGAACGCGGCGATTGAGGCCGCGCGCGCCGGCGAGCAAGGCCGCGGTTTCGCTGTGGTTGCCGACGAGGTGCGCAAGCTGGCGGAGAAATCGGCCCGTTCCGCCAGCGAGATCGACGCAGTGACCGGCGCGCTGAACCAGAAAACCGACGCGGTGCGCGCCGCGGTCAACGCCGGCCTGTCCTCGCTGACCGCCAGCCGCCAGTCCGCCGACAGCGTGTCCAGCGTGCTGGACGCCGCCAACCAGTCCGTAGCCGAGGTGCGCCAGGGCCTGCGCCAGATCGTCGCCGTCACCGAACAACAGCGCGCCGCCAGCCAATCCGTGACCGGCAGCATCGACGCCATCGCGGAGATGGCTCAAACCAACGACCAAGAAATCGGGCAAACCGTGAACGCCGCCGAGCAACTGGAGCAATTGGCGCAACGGCTGACGGAATCGGTATCGCGCTTCACAGTCTGAACGGCGCCGGCGGCGGACATCCGATTTGGCCGTTGGCCGCCGGCCTGTTACACTCGCAGCCCGATACCGTAATACGCCAAGTCATTGTGAAAAAAGCCGCTTTCTCTATCCTGCCCCTGCCCGCCGCCCTATTGTCCAATCTGGACAGCCTGGGCTACCACAGCATGACCGCCATCCAGGCCGCCAGCCTGCCGGCGATCCTGGACGGCCAAGACCTGATCGCGCAGGCCAAGACCGGCAGCGGCAAAACGGCGGCTTTTGGGCTGGGCATCCTCGCGCGACTGAATCCGCGCTGGTTTGGCGTGCAGGCACTAGTGCTCTGCCCTACCCGCGAACTGGCCGACCAAGTGGCGCAGGAAATCCGTCGGCTGGCGCGCAGCATAGACAATGTCAAAGTAGTGACCCTGACCGGCGGCAGCCCGATGGGACCGCAGATCGGCTCGCTGGAGCATGGCGCCCACATCGTGGTGGGCACCCCTGGCCGGCTGCAGGACCACCTCTTCCGCGGCTCGCTGAGTTTGTCCGGCGTCGGCACCCTGGTGCTGGACGAGGCCGACCGCATGGTGGACATGGGCTTTATCGAGGAAATCGTCGGCATCGTCCGCGCCTGCCCGCGCCAGCGCCAAACCTTGATGTTCTCCGCCACCTACCCGGAAGACATCCGCAAGATCAGCGCGCAATTCATGCGCCGCCCGCAGGAAATCCACGTGGAGTCGCTGCACGGCGGCGAGCGCATTGAACAATGGTTCTACAAGATCAAGCCGGAACAGCGGCTGGAAACCGTCACCACTATTCTGCAACACCTGCGTCCGACTTCCGCGCTGGCCTTCTGCAACACCAAGGAACGCTGCAAAGAGCTGGTTCGCGACTTGCAGGCACGAGGCTTCAGCGCGCTGGCGCTGTACGGCGACCTGGAGCAGCGCGAGCGCGACCAGATCCTGCTGCGCTTCGCCAACAAGAGCGCCACCGTGCTGGTGGCCACCGACGTGGCCGCGCGCGGCCTGGACATCAAGGAACTGGACTTGGTAATCAACGTCGACGTCACCCACGACCCGGAAATCCACATCCATCGCATCGGCCGCACCGGCCGCGGCGAGTCGATGGGCCTGGCGCTGACCTTGGCCGCCGACAACGACGACAAGCGGCTGGCGCTGATTGAAAGCTATCAGCAGGCGCCGCTGACCTGGGCCAAGCTGGACCAGCTGACCCCGGCCCCTGGCGGTCCACTCCTGCCGCCCATGGTCACGCTGGAGATCGCCGGCGGCAAGCGTGAAAAGCTGCGTCCCGGCGACATCCTCGGCGCGCTGACCGGCGACGCCGGCTTTGCCGGCGCCCAGATAGGCAAGATCAATATCTTTGAATTCGCCAGCTTCGTGGCGCTGGACCGCGCCATCGCCGAGCAAGCGCTGGAGCGCTTGTCCGCCTGCAAGATCAAGGGCAAGCAGTTCAAGATGCGCCTGATTTGAACGCCAACGCGCCCCCGGCCCGACAAGCACTGCCGGGCCGGGGGCGTTTTTGCTAGAATACGTCTCATTAGCCGCAGACACGCACATCACCAGAATCCCATGAGCATCCAACTAAAAACCGCCCAAGACATCGAAAAGATGCGGATTGCCGGCCGCCTGGCGTCGGAAGTCCTCGACTACATCACCCCCTTCATCAAGCCCGGCGTCACCACCGAAGCCATCGACAAGCTCTGCCACGACTACATCGTCAATGTGCAGGGCGCGATCCCGGCGCCGCTGAACTACGCGCCGGACGGCCACAATCCGTATCCCAAATCGGTGTGCACCTCGGTCAACCACGTGATTTGCCATGGCATCCCGAACGACAAGCCCCTGAAAAGCGGCGACATCATGAATCTGGACGTCACCGTGATCAAGGACGGCTACCACGGCGACACCAGCCGCATGTACCACGTGGGCAACGTCAGCGAACATGCCCGCCGCCTGTCCCGCGTCACCTATGAATGCATGTGGCGCGGCATCGACAAGGTCAAGCCGGGCGCCACGCTGGGCGACATCGGCTACGCCATCCAGCAGCACGCGGAAAACTCCGGTTACAGCGTGGTGCAGGAATTCTGCGGCCACGGCATCGGCACAAAATTCCACGAAGAGCCGCAAGTACTGCACTACGGCCGCCCCGGCACCGGGCTGGAATTGCAGGCCGGCATGATCTTCACCATCGAGCCGATGATCAACCAAGGCAAACGCCACCTGCGCATGCTCGGCGACGGCTGGACCGTGGTCACCAAGGACCGCAGCCTGTCGGCGCAGTGGGAGCATACCGTGCTGGTCACCGACAGCGGCTACGAAATCCTGACTCAGTCCGCCGGCACGCCGCCCAAGCCCGGCAAATAAAAGAAATGCTCAATCATCAGCCCGGCGCCGCCGGGCTTTTTCACGCCCATGCCCGCGCCATCCGTCGCGACGCGAATTTACCCGAAACCCGGCTTGCCCTGCCCCACGCGCTTTCTTACACTGAAGAAGTGAAACCACATCCAGCGGGAGCCGGCCATGGCACTGACCATCAATAGCAATCTGAGCGCGCTGCAGGGGCAGAACCAGCTGAACCAGACCCAGAAAGCCAAAGACAAGCTGCTGGCCCAACTCTCGGCCGGCAAAACCACCAACAACGCCGCCAACAACCCGGCCAACGCCGCCATCTCGGAAGCGCTGCTAGCCCAGATCAACGGCAACAATCAAGCGATCAACAACGCCAACGACGGCATCTCGCTGGCTCAGACCGCCGACGGCGCTCTCAACCAGCTACAAAGCAACACCCAGCAAATCCAAGAACTGGCGATTCAGGCCGGCAACGGCGCGCTCAGCCCCAGCAATCGTCAGGCGTTGCAGCAGCAAGTCGACCAACTGACCCAGGCCAATTCCGCCATTGTGCAAAGCACCGAATTCAACGGCACCCCTTTGCTGAACAGCAACGCCACCACCACCTTTCAGGTGGGCCCCAACGGCAGCGCGGACAACCAAGTGAACATATCCGGCGTCAATCTGGCCGCCGCGCCGGCCAGCGGCGGCTTGAACAGCTACAACGCCAATCTGAACGCCACCGGCACCATAGACATCAGCACCCAGGCCGGCGCGCTGGCCGCGCAGCAAAGCACTAACACCGATCTGAACACCTTGGCCAATACCCGCAGCACCCTGGGCTCGATCAGCAACCGTTTCGAGGCCAGCATCAACAACCTGCAAACCGCCTCGGTCAACACCGCCGCCGCCAATAGCCGTATCAGCGACACCGACTTCGCCGCCGCCACGGCGCAACTGGCCGCCAAGCAAATCCTTGGCCAGACAGGCCTCGCCGCCCAGGCACAGGCCAATATCGGCCCCCGCGCGGCGCTGTCGCTGTTGGGCTGAACGCTTAGAACGTGTTTACGATCTCGCGAGCTAAGAGCCTGTTTACGATCTCCGGAGCAATAGAGCCAAGAAAGCCAAGTGGATGAACTGCAAGCTAGTATTCAGCTTCCGCTCGCAGTTCTTCCACAGCCTTCTGCTCTTTTCCAACCAAGCGAAGCTGCGCTCAACAATCCATCGTTTGGGCATCACCTTGAACGTATGCAGCTCGCTTCTCTTCGCGATCTGTACCGTCACATACCCACCCAGAATCTCCCGCACTCCCTGCGCAAAGGGCTGACCTATGTAGCCGCTGTCGCACAGCAGGCTTTGCACCCGCTTGAGCCCACTCTGGCAACGTGCCAGCGCTTTGAGGGCTCCTTTGCGATCCGTCACCTCCGCTGTAGTCACTGCTACCGCGTGCGGTAAGCCCTGGGTATCCACTACGATATGGCGTTTGATGCCTGATATTTTCTTACCCGCGTCGTAGCCTTTTAACCCCGCTGTATCAGTGTTCTTCACGCTCTGCGCGTCGACGATCAAGAGCGTGCTTGAGGCGTTCCGCCCCAGTTTCTCTCGGGCCACGCCAACCTGATTTTTTAATGCCAGCTCCAACACGCTTACGCCGTACAAGTCAGGTTCGGTCCATTTGCGCCAATACGCATAGACGTTCTGCCACTTGGGAAAGTCAGG
This sequence comes from Chromobacterium haemolyticum, assembly GCF_009936155.1. Lineage (NCBI taxonomy): Bacteria > Pseudomonadati > Pseudomonadota > Betaproteobacteria > Neisseriales > Chromobacteriaceae > Chromobacterium > Chromobacterium haemolyticum. Next base: position 2,719,570 of record NZ_AP019312.1, read on the forward strand.
CGGTAGATAGCGCCACTGACAACCTGTGCGCAGAAGATAGAGCACTGCGCAGAACACTTCATACAGATCCAGCTGTACCGGTTTAGTGTTACGTCGGACGCCACGCAGCAGCGGCTCTATCTGAGCAAACTTTTCTCGACTAATGTCGCTTGGGTAGGATTTTCTCTTCACTCGCCCATTATCGCTCACAAAAAGATCGTAAACAGGTTCTTAGAGCCTGTTTACGATCTCGCAGGCAAGGGCGATACAAGGCGGAAATGGCTGAGAAAGCGGAATGCACACACAGTACATGAGCATTTTGAAGGGGATTTCAACGCCGTATCGCCGACATACAGCAGATTGCAAACAGGCTCTTACGCCGCATTACAAGCCCGGCCCAAAGCCTAGTATTCCTGGCGATTGAGCCGCCAAGCCTTGTTACATGCGGTTACAAGCGATATCATTGGCACACACGCTTTTGCGCACTAAATCATCGGGCACCCTGCGGTGCCCTTTGTCTATCTGAAGGAGTTGCATATGTCGACAAGCCCGGCCATCACGGTGTCCTCTTTGGACTATGAGCGCCTCGCCGCGCTGCTGGAGGATTGCGAGAGCGGCCACCCCACCGCGGCCGCGCTGGAAGCCGAGCTGGAGCGCGCCGATGTGGTGGAGCCCTCCGCCATGCCCGCCGGCATCATCACCATGAACAGCTGCGCGCGGGTCAAGCTGGACGACGCCCAGGAAAAAACCCTGACCCTGGTCTACCCCCGCGAAGCAGACAGCGAACAGGGCAAGATCTCGGTGCTGGCGCCCATTGGCGCCGCCTTGCTGGGTTTGTCCGTTGACCAAAGCATCGACTGGCCAACGCCGGCCGGCAGCATCCGCCTGAAGGTGCTGGAAGTCACCTACCAGCCAGAAGCCGCGGGCGAACTGCACCGCTGATAAAAAAAACCGGCCATCGCATGGATGACCGGTTTTTTTGCGCCAGAGTCAGGCGACGCCTTACCAGCAGCGTTGAATCGTTTGCGCCAGCTGCACCAGCCGGCCATGGAAGAAATGGCCCGCACCGGGAAACACCACAACCGGCAAGCCTTGCGGCCGGGCCCAATCCATCACCGCAGCCAGCGGAATCACCTCATCCTCCTCACCGTGAATCACCAGCGTGTCGGCCGGCACCTCCGGCGTAGGCGTCTCGTACTTACCCACCGCCACGCCCATCAGCAGTAATTTATCCGCCTCAATGCGCGCGCGGGTGCGCGCGGCGACAAAGCCGCCAAAGGAAAAACCCGCCAACGCCAAGGGAAGATTACCCTGCTCGCGGCGAGCATGATCCACCACCGCAATGACATCCTCCACTTCGCCGATACCGTAATCGTGCTGCCCTTCGCTATCGCCCACGCCGCGCAGATTCGGGCAATAGCAGACATAGCCCAGCTGCGACAAGGCCTTGGCCGCGGTCTGCACCACCTTGTTGGTGTTAGTGCCGCCCTGCAGCGGGTTAGGATGGCAGATGACCGCGACACCGCGCGTCTCACCCTGTGCAGCCACCACGATGGTTTCCAGGCCCCCGGCCGGACCGGCCACCACTTGCTTGTTCATTGCCTTCAACATCAGATCTTCAACCTTTCCACCACGCGCCCGCCCACCATATGCTCGGCGACAATTTCGTCGATGTCTTCCTTATCGACGAAGGTGTACCAAGTCTCTTCCGGGTACACCACCATCACCGGGCCGTCGTCGCAACGCCCAAGACAGCCGGCCTTGTTGACGCGGATCTTGCCCTCGCCGGACAGGCCCAGCGCCTTGACCTTGTCCTTCATGTAGCCCAACAGTTCGCTGGAACCATGATTGTTGCAGCAATCCTCGCAGCCGGCGCGCTGATTGCAGCAAATGAATACATGCTTGTCGAAAAAGCTCATCGGTATCTCTCGTATGCTCAGTCTCAGAACCATCTCAGAACTGTTCACGATCTCGCGAGCAAGAGCGAGACAAGGAGAAAACGGCTGAGAAAGCGGAGTGTACACACGGTACATGAGCATTTCGAAGTCGTTTTCAACGCCGTATCGCTGAAGCACAGCAGATCGTGAGCAAGTTCTTAGGAGTCGCTGTCTGCCCAGCCGCTGACGCCCAAGGTGGCGGCGTTGTCGAACTTGGCGTACTTGCCGACGAAGGCCAGCCGCACCGCGCCGGTGGGGCCGTTACGGTGTTTGCCGATGATGGCTTCCGCCAAGCCCTTCACTTCCTGATTCTCCGGGTTGTAATACTCTTCCCGGTACATGAAGACGATCAAGTCGGCATCCTGCTCAATAGCGCCGGATTCCCGCAAGTCCGACATCATCGGCCGCTTGTTGGGGCGCTGCTCCACCGCTCGAGACAGCTGCGACAAGGCTATCACCGGCACTTGCAGCTCCTTGGCCAGGCCTTTCAGACCGCGCGAAATCTCGCCCAGCTCGGCGGTGCGGTTGTCACCGCGGCCCGAACCCGACATCAGCTGCAAATAGTCGATCACGATCAGACCCAGCTTGCCGCCGTGCTGGCGCGCCAGCCGGCGCGCGCGCGCGCGCACTTCCAAAGCGGTTAGCGCCGCGGTTTCGTCGATGTACATCGGCGCCTCGGACAGCTTGCCTATCGCGTAAGTCAGCTTCTGCCAGTCGTCGTCGCCCAGTTTGCCGGTGCGCAGCGTATGCTGATCCAGCCGCCCCACCGAACCCAGCATACGCATCACCAGCTGCGCGCCGCCCATCTCCATGGAGAACACCGCCACCGGCAGATGCTGCTCCACCGCCACGTGCTCGGCGATATTCATCGAGAACGCGGTCTTGCCCATGGACGGACGACCGGCGACGATGATCAAGTCGCCCGCTTGCAGGCCGGAGGTCTTGGCATCCAGATCGATGAAGCCGGTAGGCACGCCGGTGACCTCGTCCGGATTCTCGCGGCTGTAAAGCATGTCGATGCGCTCGACCACTTCTTTCAGCAAGCCCGGCATCTCCAGGAAGCCCTGCTTGGCCTTGGCGGTGGATTCGGCGATCTGGAACACCTTGCCCTCTGCCTCGTCCAGCAGCTGCGAGGCGTCGCGCCCCATTGGCGCGTAAGCGGCCTCGGCGATCTCGGTGCCCACCAACGCCAGCTGACGCATGATGGAGCGCTCGCGCACGATCTCGGCGTAGCGGCGGATATTGGCGGCGGACGGCGTGTTTTGCGCCAGCGTGGCCAGATAGGACAGGCCGCCGATATTGCCCAGCTCGCCGTTCTTGTCCAGGCTTTCGGAAACGGTGACCACGTCGGCCGGACGCGCCAGTTCCACCAGCTTGGCCACATGTTTGTAGATCAACCGGTGGTCGTGGCGGTAAAAGTCCGCCTCGGACACCACGTCGGCGATCTTGTCCCAGGCGCTGTTGTCCAGCAACAAGCCGCCCAGCACCGATTGCTCGGCTTCGATCGAATGAGGCGGCGTGCGGATCGCCGCCATCTCGCTGTCAAAATTCTCGTACGATTCAGTCATGTAGACTCGGAGTAATGGCGCGGTCTGGCCGCGCGAATGAAGCAAGCCTGGATCAGGCAAAACCAGATTTTAACCCGAAACCGCCGCTGGCTGAGCATGCGTTGACAAGCGCCCCGCGCGGCCCCAGCATCGAAAGCTCTCTCAGCAGGAACCGCCATGACGCCCGCCGCCCTAGTCCAACAACAACTCGACGCCTACAACCAACGCCAGCTGGAGCCCTTTCTCGCCGTCTACGCCGACGACGTGACGGTGTACCGGCTGCCCGGCGCGGAACCCAGCCTGCGCGGCAAAGCCGCTCTGGGCGATTTCTACGCCACCCAGCGCTTCGCCCTGCCCGGCCTGCACGCGGAGCTGGTCAAACGCATCGAGTTCGGCAACAAGGTGATCGACCACGAACGCGTCAGCGGCGTTGCCGAGCAGCCCTTCGAGGTGGCGGCCGTTTATGAAATCATTGACGGCAAGATCCAGAACGTGTGGTTTCTGGCGGCGGACTAAGAGCGGCTAACAAAAATCAGTTTTACTGCAGGGGCAAGGCGCGCCGACGCAGGCAGTACTTGAAGTACGGCAAGGCGGCGCAACGCAGCATCAGGGGTTTATCAGCCACTCTAAGTCAGCAATGCATCCCGGCCACATAGCCCGACGACCAGGCCCACTGGAAATTGTAGCCGCCCAGCCAGCCGGTGACATCGACGACTTCGCCAATGAAGAACAGGCCGGGCACCGCGTTGGCCATCATGGTCTTGGACGACAGCGCCTTGGTCGACACCCCGCCCAGCGTCACCTCGGCCTTTTTATAGCCTTGGGTGCCGTTGGGCTTGACCCGCCAGCCGTGCAACCGCTCCGCCAACTGCAGGCGCTGCTTGGGCGATAAATCCTTCAGCCGCTTATTGCATCCCTCGCGCTCCAGCCAGGCCTCAGCGAAGCGCTTGGGCCAGCCGAACTCCGCCAGCGCGTTGGAAATCAATTGCTCGCTGCCGGCCTTTTGTTCCAGCCAAGAGGCGGCGTCCGCATCCGGCAGCAAATCCAGCTCCAGGGTCATGCCAGGCTGCCAATAAGACGATACTTGCAGGATGGCCGGCCCGGACACGCCCTTGTGAGTGAACAACACGTTCTCGCGGAAACGCCCCTTGCCGGCCCGCGCCTCCACCTCCAGCGACACGCCGGCCAGCGGCGCGAATGCTTCCGCGTCCTCCACGTGGAAGGTCAGCGGCACCAGGGCCGGCGTCAGAGGCGTCAGCTCCAGGCCGAACTGCTCGGCCAGCTGGTAGCCGAACGGCGTCGCGCCGATCTGCGGAATCGACAAACCGCCGGTGGCCACCACCAGCGAGGCCGCTCGAAAACTGCCGCCGTCGGTGTCCAAGGCGAAGCCGTCCGCTTCTCGACTCACTTTCAGAATCTGCGTTTCCATGCGCCTATCCACCCCGCCCAGCCGGCACTCTTCGTCCAGCATCGCGATGATGCGCTCACTGCCGTCGTCACAGAACAGCTGCCCCAGCTTCTTCTCGTGATAGCCGATACCGTGGCGCTCCACCATGGCGATGAAATCCTGAGGCGTGTACTGCGCCAGCGCCGAGCGACAGAAATGGGGATTGGCGGACAGATAACAGTCGAAACGAGCGTGGAGATTAGTGAAATTGCAGCGGCCGCCGCCGGAAATGCGAATCTTCTCCGCCAGCTTGCGCGCGTGGTCCAGCAACAATACGCGCCGGCCGCGCTGGCCGGCCGTGGCCGCGCACATCAGGCCGGCGGCGCCGGCCCCGATGACAATAACATCATACTGCAATGGCGTTCATCCTTACTTTACTTTTTTAGTCAACTATTGGCGACCAACGGCTTAATCCAGTAAACTTGCGGCTAAAGCATCCGCTTATGCGGCTTACTTTCTCAACAAGGAGAGCATAATGGAACACAAACTGCCGGAACTGCCGTACGCGCTGGACGCGCTTGCCCCGCACATTTCCAAGGAAACCCTGGAATTCCACTACGGCAAGCATCATCAGACCTACATCACCAACCTGAACAACCTGATCAAGGGCACCGAGTTCGAAAACGCCTCCCTGGAAGAGATCGTGAAGAAATCCTCCGGCGGCATCTTCAACAACGCGGCCCAGGTATGGAACCACACCTTTTACTGGCTGGGCTTCGCCCCCAACGCCGGCGAAGAGCGCAAGCCCACCGGCGCGCTGGCCGACGCCATCAACGCCAAATGGGGTTCCTACGACGAATTCAAGAAGGCCTTCACCCAAACCGCCATTGGCACCTTCGGCTCCGGCTGGGCCTGGCTGGTGAAGAACACCGACGGCTCGCTGGACCTGGTATCCACCAGCAACGCCGCCACCCCGCTGACCACCGACAAGAAGCCGCTGCTGACCTGTGATGTGTGGGAGCACGCGTATTATATCGATTACCGCAACAGCCGCCCGAACTATATGGACAGCTTCTGGAAGCTGGTGAACTGGGACTTCGTCGCCAAAAACTTCGCCTGATTCGCCGCTGCCTGGCAGCGACCTGCAAAAAGGGACCTCGCGGTCCCTTTTTTCTTGCCTCAGCCCCCCGCACCCCGCATGCGTTGCAATAGCGCCGCCACTGAACGCAGCGCGAAAGCGTAAACGGACAACTGCGGATTGGCGCCGACGCTGCTGGGAAACACGGAGCCGTCCACCACGGTCAGATTGCCCAGCTGCCAATGCCGTCCCCACTCGTCCACCACCCCGGAATCCGCGTCGCCCGACATCGCCAGCCCACCCATCACATGAGCGCTGACCACCTTGGCCAGCAAGGGCTTGAGCGCCAGCCCCGCTATCGTTGTCCTAGCCTCGCTCCAGCTACGGGCCAGGCCGGCCTGCTCGTGCACCGTCAGCACCTGCCGCGCGCCGGCCGCGAACTGAATCTCGGCCATGCTCAACCAGGCACGGCGCGCGCCCTCCCACACCACCTCGTTCAAGGGGTAGTCCAGCTCCGGCGAACCGTCGCCGCGCAAACGCACCTGGCCGCCGCGGCTTTCCGAGTGGAAACCATCCCGCAACAAGGCCAGCGTCGCGTGCAGATGCGGCAAGCGACGCAGCAAAGCCGGCTGCGCCGCGCCGAAACCCGGGAAAGTGATGCTGGCCAGCAAAGGATGGATGGGCGGCACTTCCAGCTTGTATCCCAAAGGGCCGTCCAAAGCGTGCTCATGCATGAAGTGGTCGCTGTACACCGTCTGCGGCGCGCCGTTGAACGGCTCTACCGGCTCGGGCATCAGCGCCGCGGATAGCAGCACGGGGTGTAGAAAGGTCCGTGTCCCGGTATGACCTCCGGGATCGATCAGGCCACTGCGCAGCAGGATGGCCGGCGAACCGATGGCGCCGGCGGCCAGCACCACCTGAGCCGCCGTCACCTTGAAACGGCGTCCGGTTTCGCTCACCCCGTCCGCTGCCAGAAAGTGTCCTTCCACCCCCTCCAGCCGAGTCCTGCCGGCATTGGCGCGCAAGCGGTCAACCCGCGCGCGGCAGATCAGCCTGGCGCCGTGTTCCAGCGCGGCGGGTATCGCCGTCACCAGCATCGACTGTTTGGCGTTGGTGGGACAGCCCATGCCGCAATAGCCCAGATTCCAGCAACCGCGCACATTGCGGCGGATGCGCTTGTAGGCAATGCCCAAAGCCTCGCAACCGCGGGCCAGCACCGCGTTATTGGGATTCGGATCAGGCAGCCAGTCGGCGATGCCCAGCCTCGCCTCGGCCTGCTCGAACCACGGCCGCATCGTCTCCTCGCTGACGCCGCCCAGCCGATGCCGCTCCCGCCACCAGTTCAAGGTGTCCGGCGGCGTGCGGAAGGAGCTGGTCCAGTTCACCACAGTGCTCCCCCCAACAGCTTTTCCCTGCAAGATGGAAATCCCCTTGTCCGCTGTTTTACGACAGGCGGACTCCTGATACAGCTCAGGATAGGCCTGGGCTTCCAGCAGGCGGAAGTCTCGCGAGCTGTACAAACCACCTTCTTCCAGTAGCAATACATCCAGCCCGGCCGCGGCCAATTGCTCGGCCGCCATGCCCCCGCCGGCCCCGCTGCCGACAATCACGACATCCGCCCGCAGTTCCAGATCAGGCAAGGTCGCGCCGTCCTGCGCCTTCCAGCCCGCGGCGACGCCGGCCGCCACCGGGTCGGGTATCGTAGCGCGGCTCACGGCAGCATCTCCATCACCGCCGCCGGCTGCCGATAGCCCAGTGCCGGCCAGCTAGCCGGATTGCCGTACCAGGCCGCGTTCAGCAATTGGTGCAAGGCCTGGTAACCACTACGCAACAAGGGAAACGCGCTGCCTCGCCAGCGCTGCAGAAAGGCGGCGACGTCCTCCGCCGACGCTTGCCTCCACGGCGTGGCCACGCCGGCGATCCAGCGGCGTCCCCAAGGGTTGCCAAGCAGGTCCAGCAACTGACGCAGCTCAGCCCGCATGGCGGGCGGCAAGCCGGCCACCGCGCGATCCACACCGCGCACCACGTCCTCTGGCGGTGCGACGCCCGGGCCCAAGACGGCCGGGGCGATCGCCGCCAACAACTGCGCGTCCAGCGGCGTCAGGGCGCGTAATTTCAAGGACGCGACCCAGCCCTCCGCCGGGCCTTCCGGCTGCGGCGAGGCCAGCAAGGTGGCCAGCGCCAAAGCCACGGCGCCGCCCAGGCCGGTTTTGAGCAACTGACGACGGCTCGGCATCTCAGCGCAACATCCATTTCAACAACCTCTCCACGCCGGCCCCGTAAGGCGCGCGCGTCAAGGCGGTGCCGGCCCAGCGGCTTTGCCGGAACACTGGCTTGAGCTTGGAAAACGCCATGAAGCCCTCCTTGGCGTGGCAATGCCCCATGCCGGACGGACCGACTCCACCGAAAGGCAGGTCCTCCTGCACCACCTGCAGGGCGATATCGTTGATCGCCACCCCGCCCGATACGGTTTCGCGCAAGGTCTTCTCAATGCGCAGCGCATCGTTGTCGAATAAATACAAGGCCAGCGGCCGCGGCCGCGCGTTGACGTAGGCCAACGCCTCGTCGAACTTGTCGTAACTCAACACCGGCAGAATCGGCCCGAAAATCTCCTCCCGCAGCAGGGTCGCGTCCTGCGGGCAGCCCAGCACCAGGGTGAGCGGGAATTTGCGGCTGGGCCGCCAGTCTTCCGCGGCCGGGTTAATCTGCTCCACCTCGGCGCCGGCCGCGCTCGCCTCTTCCAGCCATTGCAGCAGACGCTGGCAATGGCGCTCGTTGATGATGGCGCTGTAATCGGGATTGTCCGCCAAACTTGGGTACGCCCGGCGCGCCGCGCGGCGCAACTCTTCCAGCAAGGCCTCTCGGTCCTTGTCGTTGACCAGCACATAATCCGGCGCCACGCAGGTCTGGCCGGCGTTCAACATCTTTCCGGCGACGATGGCCTCCGCCGCGTGGCGTAAATCGGCGCCCCTGGCGACGATCACCGGCGATTTTCCGCCCAGCTCCAGCGTCACCGGCGTCAGGTTCTCCGCCGCCGCGCGCATCACGTGACGGCCCACCGAAGTCGAGCCGGTAAAGAACAAATGGTCGAATGGCAGCCGGGTGAAATCCTGCGCCAGTTGGGCGTCTCCATTGACCACAGCGATTACATCAGGCCCCAGATAGCGCTCGGTCAGGCGCTGCAGCAGCGCGCCGGTGGCCGGCGTGTATTCCGACATCTTCACCATGACCCGGTTGCCCGCCGCCAACGCGGACACCACCGGCCCTAGCGCCAAGAACAAGGGATAGTTCCATGGCACCACCACGCCGATGACGCCCAAGGGCTGCGGCATCACGCTATTGCCGGCCGGCTGGAACCACAGCGACACTCCGCGCCGCTCCGGCCGCATCCAGCGGCGCAACCGTCGGCGCGCGTAACGTATGGCCTCCAGCGAGGGGAACAACTCGGCCAGCCTGGTTTCCACCGCGCTGCGATGACCAAAGTCTTGACTGATCGCGTCGACGAAAGCCTGGCGGTTCTCCTGCAACATGCTCTCCAGGCGTTTGAGCCAATCCTGGCGAAGCTCCAGCGGCGGAAACGCGGAGGTCCGGCTGAGGCGATGCAGGCGGGAAAACTCCGCTTGCAGAAGATCATCCCGGCAAATGGGCATGGCGGCGGCATTCATTGTATTATCCCTAGGATAGCAGTATCCGAACGATTGTTTAGAGCCGTAGCTCTAAAACAAGAATATCATCGCCCACCCACGCTGTCACCCTCTTGCCGCGCCATGTTGATTGATTTTTTTTACGCCCTGCGCGACGCCGGCCTGCCGGTCACGCTGAAAGAATTCCTCACCTTGCTGGAAGCGTTGCAAAAGCGCGTCGCCTTTGGCGACGTGGACGCGTTCTACTATCTGGCGCGCACCACGCTCATCAAGGATGAAAAACACTTCGACCGCTTCGACCAGGTGTTCGGCAAGCATTTCAAAGGCCTGTCGCAGACACTGGACGAGCTGAAAACAGGCATTCCGGAGGACTGGCTGCGCAAACAGGTGGAAAAGCACTTGTCAGAAGAAGACAAGCGCCGGCTGGAAGCGCTGGGCTGGGAGCAATTGATGGACACCCTGCGCCAGCGGCTGCAAGAACAGCAGGAGCGACACCAGGGCGGCAATAAATGGATAGGCGCCGGCGGCACCAGCCCCTTCGGCGCCTTCGGCTACAATCCGGCCGGCATTCGCATCGGTCAGCACGAATCGCGCCACCGTCGCGCGGTGAAGGTATGGGATCAACGCGAATTCCGCAATTTCGACGACTCGGTCGAACTGGGCACCCGTAATCTCAAGATCGCGCTGCGCCGGCTGCGCGAATTCGCCCGCGACGGCGCAGAGGAAGTGCTGGACCTGGACGCCACCATCGCCGCCACCGCCGGCAAGGCCGGCATGTTGGACCTGCGCATGCAGCGCGAGCTGCGCAACGCGGTCAAAGTGCTGGTGCTGTTCGACATCGGCGGCTCGATGGACGATCACGTCAAGGCCTGCGAGGAGCTGTTCTCGGCGGTAAAGTCCGAGTTCAAGCATCTGGAGTATTTCTATTTCCACAACTGCGTCTACGAAGCCGTGTGGAAGGACAACGCCCGCCGCCACACTCAGACCTTCCCCACTTGGGACTTGATCCACACTTTCGGCTCCGATTACAAGCTGATCATCGTCGGCGACGCCACCATGAGCCCTTATGAAATCAGCTACCCCGGCGGCAGCGTCGAGCACATGAACCAGGAAGCCGGCGAAATCTGGCTGCGCCGCCTGCTCGGCCACTTCAAACACGCCGCCTGGCTCAATCCGGTGCCGGAGGCGCACTGGGAATACACCCAGTCGCTGCACATGCTGCGTCAGCTGATGTCCGGGCGCATGTACGGGCTGACACTGCAGGGCATCGATCAGGCCATGCGCGCGCTAAAGCGCAGCGCGCCTTGAATTTTAACTTTCCGACACAAATTATTACTTGAGCTTGCGGCGGCTTGTGTTCCAGAATGAAATCACAGGGGGCCGCCATAGACGAGTTTGCTTCCAGGCTTGTTCGCCGGCAATCGTCATCATCAATACTTCGTACTCAAGCCTCGGGGAGCCATGCCATGGAAATTTTGCTTTTATTCGCCCTCATCGCCGCTGTGGTCGTCGTCGCCAAGATGTTGAGCGGCCCGGTGGAAGACCAGGACCAACTGGCTCCGATCCACATCCGCAACGATCAGGACCAGCGCCGTCGCTGACCCCCGCCCAAAGCAGAAGAAAGAAAAAAGCGCGCCGCAACCGGCGCGCTTTTTCATTATGATCGCACAGAGATTTTCACAGCTCGCGCTGGGGCACCAGCACCGTCCGGTTGCCGTTGCTTTCCATCGGGCTGACGATGCCCGCGGCCTCCATTTCCTCAATCAGGCGCGCGGCGCGGTTATAGCCTATGCGCAGGTGGCGCTGCACAGAGGAAATCGACGGCTTACGAGTGCGCATCACAATTTCAACCGCCTCGTCGTACAACGGATCACTCTCGCTGGCCGCCTGCGCCTTCGCCGTGGCGGCGGCTGACTCCTCCTCCGCCTCGCTCTCGCCGGTCAGCAACCCTTCGACATAATCCGGCTCGCCAAACTGCTTCAGATGCTCGACGACGGCATGCACTTCGTCGTCGGTGACGAAGGCGCCGTGCACGCGCTGCGGGTAGCCTGTGCCCGGCGGCAGGAACAGCATATCGCCCTGACCCAGCAAGCTTTCCGCCCCCATCTGATCCAGAATGGTGCGGCTGTCCACCTTGCTGGACACTTGGAAGGCGATCCGCGTCGGGATATTGGCCTTGATCAGGCCGGTGATCACATCCACCGACGGCCGCTGAGTCGCCAGGATCAAGTGGATGCCGGCCGCGCGCGCCTTCTGCGCCAAACGCGCGATCAATTCCTCGATCTTCTTGCCGGCCACCATCATCAAGTCGGCGAACTCGTCCACCACCACCACGATGAAGGGCAGCGCCTCCAAGGGCTCCGGCGTTTCCGGCGTCAGGCTGAACGGATTTCCGATGCGCAGACCCACGGCCTCGGCCTCGCGCACCTTGTCGTTGTAACCGGCCAGATTACGCACGCCCAGCGCGCTCATCAGCCGGTAACGGCGCTCCATCTCGCCCACGCACCAATTCAGCGCGTTGGCGGCCAGTTTCATATCAGTCACCACGGGCGCCAGCAAGTGAGGGATGTCGTTGTACACCGACAGCTCCAGCATCTTGGGATCTATCATGATGAAACGCACTTCGTCCGGCCGCGCCTTGTAGAGCATGGACAGAATCATGGCGTTGACGCCCACCGATTTGCCCGAGCCGGTGGTGCCGGCCACAAGTAAATGCGGCGCCTTGGCCAAGTCCATCGCCACCGGTTGGCCGGTGATGTCCTTTCCCAGCGCCAGGGTCAGACGCGATCGCGGTTGCTGGAATACCTCGGAGGAGAATATCTCGGACAAGCGGATCATCTGACGCTTGGGATTGGGCAGCTCCAAACCCATGCAAGTCTTGCCGGGTATGGTTTCCACTACCCGGATCGCCGCCAGGCCCAGCGCGCGCGACAAATCTTTCATTAGATTGACCACTTGGTTGCCGCGCACGCCTACCGCCGGCTCCACTTCGTAGCGGGTGATCACTGGGCCGGCGTAGGCGTCCACCACGCTGACCTTGACCTTGAACTCGGCCAGTTTCTCCTCGATCACGATGCCGCGTTCCAGCAGTTCCTCTTCCGAGCAAGTCACCGTCGCCTCGTCCGCCGGGCGCAACAAATCCAGCCCCGGCAAGCCGTAATCATCGTATACCGGCCGCGGCTTGGGCGGAGCCGGCTCGGCCGCCAGCTCCACCTGCTGCTGCGCCTGTTGCGCCCAACTGCCGGACTCAGGCGCTGCGTCCCAAGGCAGTGCCTTCTCCGCCGGCGCCTCATCCGGCGCCGCGGCGACGGGGGGCTCGATCAAAACCCAAGGCAGTGGCTTGGCGGCCAGTTGCTGCGCCGCGGCAGCCACCGAAGGCGGCTCCGCCGGCACGCTCTCGCGCTGCACCACGGCCGGCTTTTCTTCGTCCTGCACCAGTACCGAACGGGTCTGCGGCCAGCGCCACGGCGCCGGCTCGGCAGCGCGCGGCGCATCCTCCTCTGCAAAAACCGGATCTGGCGTCCTTACGGCCATGACAGCAGGCGGCGGCTCGGACGGGCGGGTCTGCGATTCGGCTAAAACAGCAACCTCGGGCGTCGTAGGCCTTGGCTCGGACAAATCCACCGCAGCGGCAACTTCTGGCCCCGGCGGCGCGTCGAACACGGGGTTTACAAACGCCTCTGGCTCCGGGCGCGTCGCATCAAGTTCCACGGACATCTCTGCAAGCATATCGGGCATATCCACAGCTGCAACGATTTCCGGCTTAGCCAGCGTGTCGAGGCTATCGGGAACCGCAAAAGCGACGACCTCAGGCTCAACCGGCGGCGCTGATGGCCGCGCCGGCGCCAACCAACCGTGTTGAGCCGGCCGCGCGCTGGCTGGCAACTCATGCCGCACCACCGGAGGCGGCACGATTTGCGGCTCCGCCTCCTCCTGCGGCTTGACGGTCAGCGGACGCATGGCTGCCGGAAGGGGCGCGGCCATGCTTTTGCCCCTCTTGGAATGAATATGGCGCAACTGCTCGCGCACCTCGCTGGGCTCAATCATCGGCAAGGCGGACGCGCCCTGCTCCTTGATGCTCTGCGTCAGCACCCGGGAGGCCTGACGGCGGCGATAGTCCGACTGCAAATTATGCTGCAGCTCATGCAAGCCAATCACTGGCAGCTCCTTGGCCTGCGGCTGATCCGCCGACGGTTGCCGCACGCGCTTGCGATATTCTCGAGACAGTTCGAGCGTAGGCAACTCAGGCTTGGCTTGAGGCGGCGCAGTCTGTCGTTTCGGCAACACGATGGTTTCACGCTCAGGCATGGCCAAAGGCGCTTCACGCTCCGGAGAGGGCTGCGGCGCGGCGGGGCTTGCCGGCTCCGGCTCGGCGGCGGGAGCCTCTTCGCGGGACGCCGTCGGTTCGGTTCGCTGCCCGGTTCGGGACTCCGCTGCGCTCAATCCGGCGTCGGCCTCTTCAGCGAAGTAGTCCGGCTCATGGCGCTCCGACGGCGACATGCCCAACAAGCGATCCAGCTTTTGGGTCCATTCGGACAAGACGACACGGCCGGTATACACCAGCCAAGCCAGCGCACCCAGCATCAACAGCAGCACACACAGCACAAACCACACAGTTCACAACCTCTGACGATGTCGAAAATTAACGGCCGAGCCCAAATCCAATGTCGGCCCGACTGCGGCGATTGTACCGTTTTTTATAGTGTTCGCGGCAGGCGCTCGTCGACGATGAATGCCCGTAAGTGAAAAAAATTAAGCCGCAGCGTGACGCGGCGGCTTAATCCCTGCTGATGGCGAAATCAGACTAGGCGGCCAGTTGCAAGTACCCCTGCAGTTGGCCGTTGGCCAATAGGCGGCGCAGATGACTCCCCGGCGCAGGTCCGGCGTAGGCGACGCCGGCCTGTTTGCAACGCAAAACCTGCCCAGTGGCCAAAGTCACAAGCTCCATTTCCAAAACCCAGGCCTGAACATCGTCCACGCCTTCAACCTCCGGCTCCAGCGTTGCGGTCAGGCGATAACGGCCATCGCCCGAATTCACATCCAACAAACCCATCAGCCCCAGATTGTTGCGCACATCGGCGTCGTCCGCGTCAAAAGCCCCCGTCGCCAACACGGCGGCCGGCAGCTTGTCTTTAACAGTGTTTGCAACCATGACAGTTAATCCCCTTTGATGTTGTTATCGTTTGCCGCTTTTGGCCGGCCGCGGTTCAAAGCGCCGCATGGACGCGGCCGCCTAAGCAAATCAGCCGCGGAGACGGTAAACGCCGCAACATCATGCTGCATTTCATTGGCTCACTGCAATCCCTTGCCAGAAGCCTCTGCGTTGGGAGAGAGACAAACTGTCCTTTTTGCCACTTACTTACATTGCGGAACGGTTACAGCAAACGCGGATTCAGCGTATAGCGCCCGGTCAGGCTTGCCGATGCGAGCACATGGCCGTCGATGGCCGCCATGATGTTGGCCGGCGTCAGCGCCCCGGCCACCGGCAGGCTGGCCACGTCCAAAGCGTATACGGTGAAGACGTAGCGATGCTCTAGGCTGTCGTTCCACGGCGGGCAGGGACCATCGTAACCGTAATAGTCCCCCGCCATCGCCGCATCCCCGGCGAACCAGCCGGTGTAGTCATTGACGCCGTGACGCAAACCGCCCGGGGCTCCCGGACCGCTCTTGCCGCGCGCGACCACACCCGCGCTGTGGCCGCCCTCGGCGATCTCGTTCTGTCCCGCGGGGATATCCAATAGCAGCCAGTGATAGAAGTCCACTCGCGGCAGATCCGCCGGCACTTCCCTCCCCTCCTGATTGACGTCGTCTCCGCGCGACGGCACGTCCGGATCATGGCAGACCAACGCATACGAGCGCGTCCCCGCCGGCGCCCCGCTCCAGGTCAGATGCGGGTTGAGGTTGTCGGACAGCGCCACATGGCTGCCCGCGTCCGGCACGCAGAAGGCCAGGCGGCCCGGAATGCGTTCCCCGTCTTGAAAGCTGCGGCTGTGCAATTGCATGAATCTGCTCCTTGACTACGGCCGGCGATCGGCCGATTGAAAAAAGCCCCGACAGGCGGGGCTTTGGCGATGCTTGATAACAAAACCGGCCAGGCTTAGCCCGCTTTCACCACCTGAGCGATGGCGGAAGCCACATAGGCCAGGTTCTTGCTGTTCAACGCCGCCAGGCAGATGCGGCCGGTGGATACGGCGTAGATGCCGAAGTCGGCGCGCAGGCGCTCCACCTGGGCCGCGCTCAGGCCGGTATAAGAGAACATGCCGCGCTGCTGGGCGACAAAGGAGAAGTCCTGAGCCACGCCTTCGGCCTTGATCGCCTCGACCAAGCCGACGCGCATCGCGCGAATGCGATCGCGCATGCCGGCCAGCTCGTCTTCCCACAGCTGGCGCAGTTCCGGATTGGACAGCACCGCGGCCACCACCGCGCCGCCGTGAATCGGCGGGTTGGAATAGTTGGTGCGGATCACACGCTTCAGTTGGGACAGCACGCGCGCGGACTCTTCCTTGCCGGCGGTGACGATGGACAAAGCGCCCACGCGCTCGCCGTACAACGAGAAGCTCTTGGAGAAGGAGCTGGACACGAAGAACTGCAGGCCGGAGGCCGAGAACAGGCGCACGGCCACGGCGTCGGCGTCGATGCCGTCGGCAAAGCCCTGGTAGGCCATATCCAGGAAGGGAACCAGGCCGCGCTCGCGGCAAACTTGCACCACCTCGGCCCATTGCGCGTCAGACAGGTCGGCGCCGGTGGGGTTGTGGCAGCAGGCGTGCAGCACAATCACGGAACCGGCCGGCAGCTGCGCGAGGAAAGCGCGCATGCCATCGAAATCGACGCCGCGGGTGGCCGCGTCGTAATACGGGTAGTTTTCCACTTCGAAGCCAGCGGACTCAAACAGCGCGCGGTGGTTTTCCCAGCTCGGGTTGCTGATGTAGACCTTGGCCGCCGGATTCAGGCGCTTCAGAAAGTCCGCGCCGATTTTCAAGGCGCCTGTGCCGCCCAAGGCCTGAGCGGTCACCACCTGCCCTGCCTTGATCAACTCGCTGTCCACGCCGAACAACAGGTTCTGCACCGCGCTGTCGTAAGCCTGAGCGCCTTCGATCGGCTGGTAGCCGCGCGGCGGCATGGTTTCAAGACGAGCCTTCTCCGCGGCCTTCACCGCCGCCAGCAGCGGGATCTTGCCGTTGTCGTCGGAATACACGCCGACGCCCAGATTCACCTTAGTGGTGCGGGTATCGGCGTTGAATGCTTCGTTCAGGCCCAGGATAGGGTCGCGCGGCGCCAGTTCTACGGCGGAGAAGATCGAAGAGGTCATGCAAGGCTCCATTACTTTACGCAACAACCGGCCAAAAGCGCGCGCCCTGGCCGGCTGGACAAGAAAAACCGGATGGCCACAGTCTAACATGGAGAGCCGTTCTCCGGGCCGCCATCCGTCGCCGCAGCGTTTTGACAGCGCGACGCCCGGCCATTACCCTGACACCAGCCACCCAAGCATTCCGTTGCGGCAGCCACAGGAGCATGACTCATGAAAACAGGCATCTTGCTGTTCTGGCCCTCCTTCATCATCGCCATCTTGGCGACAGGGGTATTCTTTTCCATTTTCGACCCTGCCGAGCTCAGTCTGCACGGCAAAATCCTCTTCAACGACAAACTCTCGGCCTACTCGGTGTTTTTCCTGATTAGCTGGGCCTTCGGCGCGCTCAACACCAGCATTGTGCTGCTACTGGAAAAAAACGCCCGAGAAATAAATGGCTTCACGCCTCCGCCAGTGGTGATACCGGAAGACGACGTCGCCCAGCCCTGACCGCTTGCGCAAAAATAGAAAAGGAGCCTGTTGGCTCCTTTTCTGTTTGCGTTCCGCTCAGCATCCGAGGCGCGCCTGAGCCGCGGCTCAGAACGAGCCGACGATCTCGCGAGCTAAGGCGAAAAAGACCGAGAAAGCGAATGCACCCGTGGCACATGAGTATTTCGAAGCCGGTTTCAACGCCGCATCGTTGACGCGCAGATCGCGAACAGGTTCTCAGATCACGCCCAGGCCCTTGAGCATCACCACCAGAATCAACAGCGGCGACACATAGCGCAACACGAAGAACAGCGCCTCCAACAAGCCCTCGTTCTTCAGCTCGCCCTCATTGCTCAACGCCTGCTTCAACCGTTCGAAACCCCATACCCAGCCAACGAACAGGCAAAGGAAGATGCCACCCAAAGGCATCAGCAGGTTAGAAGTCACAAAGTCGAACAGATCAAACAAGGTCATGCCGAAAGGCTTGAAGCCGGACAGCGTACTGTTGGACAAGGCGCAGCCCGCCCCCACCAAGGCCAACAGCAGCAAATTGATCACGGTGGCCTTGACTCGGCTGATGCCGAAGCGTTCGCTGAAAACCGATACCGGCACCTCCAGGATGGACAACATCGCGCCGGTGGCCGCGATCGCGGCAAGCACGAAGAAGGCCACCATGAACACATTGCCCAGCGGCATGCTGGCGAATACCGCCGGAATTGTGATGAACAACAGCGACGGCCCGGCCGCCGGCTCGAAGCCGAAAGCGAACACGGCGGGGAAAATGGCGATGCCGGCCAGAATGGAAACAAACAAATCCGCGCACATCACCCTGAATGTGGTGACGGGGATGTTTTGATCATCGCGGAAATAGCTACCGTAGGTGATCATGGTGCCCATGCCAATGGACAGCTTGAAGAAGGCCAAGCCCACCGCGGTCAGCACCACCGCGCCGCTGATCTTGGAAAAATCGGGGGTAAACAGGAAGTCCAACCCTTTGGCCGCGCCGGGCAGCATCAGGCTGCGCGCGCCGATCACCAACAACAACAGGAACAACAAGGGCATCAGCTTCTTGGTCACCGCCTCAATGCCTTTGGACACGCCCATCAGCAGAATGCCGCCGATCAACAGTAAAACCAGCCATTGCCACAGCAAGGACTGCAACGGATCGGAAATCAGCGCGCTGAACGCCTGCGAGGTGGCCTTGGGGTCGCTGGACAATAAGCCTCCGCCCAAGGATTTGAACACGTAGGCGAACACCCAGGCCGCCACTTCCGAATAGAAGGCCATAATCAGGAAGGCGGCCAGCACGCCGAAGGCGCTGATCAGCCACCACGGCTGGCCGGCGGGCGCCAGCGTCTTCATCGCCGTTACCGCATCGGTCTTGGCTTTGCGACCCAGCATGATCTCGGCGATCATCACCGGCAGGCCCACCAGCAATGTGGCCAGCACGTACACCACCAAAAAACCGGCGCCGCCATTGGTGCCGGTCAGATAAGGAAACTTCCAGATATTGCCGAGACCCACGGCGGAACCGAGAGTCGCAGCCAATACGCCAAAGCTGGAGGTGAAGCCGTCTCGCGACTTGGCCGCGCCTCCCTGCCGCACAGATCCCACGTTCTGACTCATTTATTTTTTCTTTCTGACAACCGCCGCGCCAACGCCCCCAGCCCCTTTGGACCGGACGTTGAGCGGCTTCTAACGCCACCATAAAACAAGCCCGCCTAAGGGATCCCCCTGGCGGGCAACTTGAGTGTTCGGCTTGTCGCCGGCAGCGATTTTGCTGCTATTCGGCCATCAGCGCAAAAAAATCTTCATGCTTTTTGCGCCAGCTCATCCCCTAAACGCCGCAACCAGGCCACGCACCGCTCCAGTTGTTCAATCTCGATGTATTCATCGGGCCGGTGAGCCTGTTCGATGTTGCCAGGCCCCAGCACCACGCAGGCGATGCCGGCCTCGCTGAACAGGCCCGCCTCGGTGGTGTAGGCAACGCCCTTGCCGCCGTCGCAGCCGCACAAGCGCGCCACAGTGCGGCGCACCTCGCTGTTTTCCGACGACTCGAAGGCCGGGCTGTACACCACCTGCTCAATCTCTATCTCCGCCTCCGGCGCCACCTCCCTCATCTCCAACAGCAAGGTGGCCGCGTAGTCCCGGACAGAGCTGACAAAACGTTCAGGTCCGTCGCCCGGCAGCCAGCGGCACTCGAACATGAACTCGCAATCCTTGGGCACGATATTGCAAGCGGTGCCGCCATGGATGGTGCCGGTCTGCAAGGTGGTGAACGGCACATCATATAAGGCCTGGCGATGACCAAACGAAGCCTCCGCATCGGCCAGCTTGCGAATATGGGTAATCAGTCGCGCCGCGAACTCGATAGCGTTGACGCCTTGCGGCGTTAGGGAGGAATGCGCCGCGCGGCCTCGGACCTTGCACAGAAAATGGGCGATGCCTTTGTGCGCGATCACCGGCTGCATGCTGGTGGGCTCGCCGACGATGCAGCCGGACACCTTCACTCCGTCCGCCGCTAATCGGTCTATCAGACGCCCCACGCCCAGGCAGCCGACTTCCTCGTCGTACGACAGCGCGATGCCTATGCCCTGCCTTAAACTTCCGCGCTGGGCCAGCTCGACGAACCAGGGCGCCAGCGACAGCACGCAGGCGATGAAGCCCTTCATGTCGGCGGATCCGCGGCCATACAGCCGCCCTTCTCCTTTGTCAGTCAAAACGAAGGGATCGCTACTCCAGACCTGGCCATCCACCGGCACCACGTCGCTATGCCCGGACAAGACCACCAACGGCGTTTCGGGCGCACCGATGCGGGCAAACAGATTGGCCTTGCCGCCATCGTCGTTAAAGGTCAACGTCGACTCCACGCCCAGTTTCAGCAGATAAGCGCGCACCCATTCGATCAGCTGCAAATTGGAATGCCGGCTGGTAGTGTCGAAGCGGACCAGTTCCGCCAACAGTTCTTGCGCTGATTGAGTCATTACACACTCCCACGCTTGCCGCGGTATTTGAGATAGATGCCGCCCAGTCTGCCTGCGCGGCCAAGCTTCGGCAACCAACGCCGCCCCAGCCCCAGCGACAAAAACGCACGTCGCGCTTGGCAAAACGACTGCTTATCGTTAGAATGCGTCTTCTCTTGAGGCGGGTCTCCCCGCATTGCGCGATAGCGAACCTGGTCAGGTCCGGAAGGAAGCAGCCACAGTTATTTAGCGCAAGTGCCGGGGGTCAGGCTCGCCGCCCCTCCCTTTTTTTTCAGTCTCAAACGCCAAAACGCTTTACAAAAAAGCGACCACACAGTATCTTTTCGCGTCTCGCCCTTCAAATCCCATTGTCCTTGACAATAAGAATCCACTAACATTGCAAAAAACGAAGTTGGCACTTAACGGAACTTCATGAACTTTTTTGCATCAGAATTATTCCTGATGGATTTTTTTTGCTATTTTTAGGGTGCAGGGCACGAAACCTAAAAAATATTAGAACCAATATTCTTTGATACTGAGAGGAACACTCATGAAACTGTTTGAAAAGATCCCCAACCCGCGTGAAATCCGCCGCAAGCTCGGCCTGAACCAGCAAGAGTTCTGGAGCCGCATCGGCGTGACCCAGTCCGGCGGTTCCCGTTACGAAAGCGGCCGCAACATGCCCAAGCCGGTGCGCGAACTGTTGCGCCTGGTTCACGTTGAGCAGATCGACCTGTCCAAGGTTCGCCGCGAAGACTTCGAGATCGTCGAGTACCTGAAGGAAACCCACCCGGACCTGTACAAGAGCCTGCGCAAAGCGGTTCGCACCAAGCTGGAAGCCCAAGACGGCAGCGTGGAAGCCACCGCCGCTTGATCCTCTTCCGCGAGGAAAGCCAGCCCGCAGCAATGCCGGCTGGCTTTATTTTTACCCTCAGGATTGTCCGACAAGCAACGGCGCACCACATCCCGCTCTAGCCGCGCGCCCGCCATGCCATCAGCCTAGTCCCCGGGGTTGCGCACCAGCAACACAGGCACGTCCGCCAGTTTAAGCACGCCCTCCGCCACGCTACCCATCAGCAGATGCATCAAACCGCTCCAACCATGGGTACCCATCACTATCAAATCAGCACCCCAGGCGCCGGCGTCGTCCACCAGCACCGCGGCGATTTTATCTCCCCAGCTTTCCAGAATTTTGCAATCCGCCGTCACGCCCAACTCCTTGGCCTTGGCCCCGGCCTGCCCCAGCACCTGCTCTCCCGCCTGCTTGATCGACTTTTGCAGTTCGGTCGCGTCCAGAAACTCGGTCCCGCCCCAGCCGAACTGGGCCAAGTCCACCACATGCACTAACTTCAGACTGGCGCCCACTTCCTTGGCCAGGTGGCAAGCTTCGTGCAACGCCAGATTGGAGGTCTCGCTATCATCCACCGGTACGAATATGCGCTGATACATGACTCTGCTCCTTGTTGTATTTGCCTTACACTTGCAGTCTATCAAACCAAGACACTGTCCTGTTGACTCAGGTTAAGACAAACAACTCAGCCAAACCACTCGCCCAAAGCCCACATCATGTCCAGAATCCAGCTTGCCATGCCTGAGCGCTTCGCTTTCGAAACCCGCGTCGACATCCGAATCGGCGACGTCAACTACGCCGGCCACCTAGGCAACGACGCCGTATTGAGACTGGCCCACGAGGCGCGTCTGCGCTTTTTACAAAGTCTAGGCTATCCGCACGAACTCAGCATCGAAGGCCTGGGCATTGTGGTGGCGGACACTGCAATCTGCTACCGCGCGGAAGCCTTCCACGGCGAGATGCTGCGCTTTGATTTGGCGGTGGACGACATTGGCCCGCGCGGTTTCGATTTGCTCTATCAGGCAAGCAATGACAAAACCGGGAAAGAAGTGGCAAGATTGAAGACAGGCCTAGTCTTCTTCGATTACGAAAGCCGCAAGCTTGCCGCCATGCCCCCAGCGTTTCTGGAGCGGCTGAGCGTCACATCAGAATAAAGGAAAGGCGTCATGAGAAAATACGCACTCAATAGCCCGGAAGCAATGGCGCGCCTGCTGGCTATGTTTATGATCACGGATGGCAATATGGACCCGCGCGAACTGGAGCTGCTGGAAAAACTCCACGTCTACGACCTGATCGGGCTGCCGCGCAAGCAGTTCACCAAGGTGTTGGTGGATTATTGCGACGACGTCTCCGACGAAGCCAACGACGACGGCACCATCCACTTACTGGACGCGGAGCGCATCAACGGTTTGCTGGCCGAGGTGAGCGATCACCGAAAACGCATTTTGGCCTGCGTGCTGGCCATGGACATCAGCAAGTCCGACGGCACCATCAGCGAGCCGGAAATGGCGCTGCTAAGCCACATGATGAAAAGCTGGGGCATTTCGCTGGACGACCTGGAACGCGAATTCGCCCGTTGATCTCTTTCCCCGCCAAAGCAGCCGTTTGCGCGGCTGCTTTGGCCATTTCGAAGCCCTCCCCGCCCATGACGAGCAATACCCGATTTTCCGGAACAGACAACTATATCGCCACTGAAGACCTGATGATGGCGGTGAACGCCGCCATCACTTTGGAGCGCCCGCTCCTGATCAAGGGCGAGCCCGGCACCGGCAAAACCATGCTGGCCGAGGAAGTGGCCCGCAGCCTGGGCCGAGAACTGATTGTCTGGCCGATCAAATCCACCACCAAGGCCCAGCACGGCCTGTACGAATACGACGCAGTGTCGCGGCTGCGCGATTCGCAACTGGGCGACGCTCGCGTGCACGATATCCGCAACTACATCGTCAAAGGCAAGCTGTGGCAGGCTTTCGACGCCGCCTCCGCGCCGGTGCTGCTGATTGACGAGATCGACAAGGCCGATATCGAATTCCCCAACGATCTGCTGCGGGAACTGGACCAGATGGAGTTTTTCGTGCACGAAACCCAGGAATTCGTGCGCGCGCGCCAGCGCCCCATCATCATCATTACCTCCAATAATGAAAAAGAACTGCCGGACGCCTTCTTGCGCCGCTGCTTCTTCCATTACATCCGCTTCCCGGACCGGGACACCATGCAGGCCATCATCGACGCCCACTTCCCCGCCCTGCGCCAGCAATTGGTCAGCGAAGCGCTGGAGGTGTTTTTCACCATCCGCGAGCTGCCGGGCCTGAAGAAGAAACCCAGCACCTCGGAACTGCTGGACTGGCTGAAATTATTGTCGGCGGAAGGCATGGACGCCTCGGCGCTGAAGCAGCGCCATCAGGACAACGCCCCGCCGCCGCTGGCTGGCGCGCTGTTGAAAAGCGAGCAGGACCTGCAATTGTTCGAGCGCCTGATGCAGATGGCCAAACTGCGCCGCTAAGATGGAATCCCTGGAGCGCTTTGCCGCCTCGCTGGCGCTGGCCGGCCGCAGCAACCACACTTCCGCCGCCTACTTGCGCGATCTGGAGCAGCTGGCGAGCCTGCTTCACCCCGCCCCTCTGGAACGAGCCGAGCACTCCCAGCTGCGCAAAACCCTGGCCAAATTGCACGCTCAGGGCCTGCATAGCCGCAGCCTGGCGCGCAAGCTCTCCGCCTGGCGCCGTTTCTACCAATGGCTGCTGGACAGCGGACAGCGCGCGGACGATCCCAGCCAGGGCCTGCGCGCGCCCAAACAGGATAAGCCGCTGCCCAAGGCTTTGCCGGTGGACAGTACCGCGGCCCTGCTGGACCGCATCGACGACGCCGACGCGCTCTCCATACGCGACCGCGCCTTGTTCGAGCTGATTTACTCCTGCGGGCTGCGATTATCCGAAGCGGTGGGGTTGAATCTGGAAGACCTGGACTTTTCCGACGACCTGCTGCGCATCCGCGGCAAAGGCGGCAAGGAGCGCATCGCGCCGCTGGGCGCCGAGGCGCGCGTCTGCCTGCAGCGCTGGCTGGCGCAGCGCCAGGCCGCGCCGGACGAGCGCGCGGTGTTCATCGCCCGTCATGGCGGACGACTGGGCGGCCGCCAAGTGGAAAAACGCTTGCGCGACTGGGCGATCAAGACCGGCGCGCAGCAACACGTGCATCCGCACATGCTGCGCCATTCCTTCGCCTCCCACCTGCTGCAGTCATCCGGCGACTTGCGCGCAGTGCAAGAACTCTTGGGGCACGCCAATCTGTCCAGCACTCAGATCTATACCGCGCTGGATTTCCAGCACCTGGCCAAGATCTACGACAGCGCGCATCCGCGTGCGCGCAAGAAGCCGGAAAAAAAGGATTAAACGCCCTGCGAACCAAGAGCGTGTTCACGATGTAGCGAACCAAGGCGAAAATGGTAGAAAAAACAGAATGTGCAAGTGGTTCACAAGCATTTTGAGCTTGTTTTTAACGCCCCCCGTTTAAACTATCCCGGCAGCGCAGCAGACTTTGAACAAGCCCTAAGCCGAGCAGCTACGCTCGGCCACCAGCTCATCCAAGCGCTGCAAGGCGCGAATCACCGTTTGCGCGCGCACCTGGCCTCGATCGCCGTCAAAGCGGCAGCAGAACGCCTCGCTCCAACCGTCCGGACCGGCAATGCCGAACCAAACCAGCCCCACCGGCTTGGCTGCCGTGCCTCCGCCGGGACCGGCCACTCCGGATACCGCCACGCTCCAGTCCGCGCCGGACAGGCTCTGCGCGCCAGCGGCCATCTGTCGCACCACCGCCTCGCTGACCGCGCCGTGCTCGCGCAAGGCGCCGCCTTCCACCTTCAGTAGACGTTGCTTGGCCTCATTGCTGTAAGTGACCACGCCGTAGCCGAACCAGGCCGAGCTACCGGCGATGTCGGTCAGCGCCGCGGCGATCATGCCGCCGGTGCAGGACTCGGCGGCGGCGACGCTCTCGCCCGCCGCCAGCAAACGCTCGCCTAAACGGCGGGCCAACTCCAAGCTTTCTTGCATGGCGCTTTCTCTTAAGATTGCCGCGATTTGAAATGGCGAATCAAGCCGTTGGTGGAGCTATCGTGCGCCAGCGCGTCGTCATCGGCCGTCAACTCGGGCAGGATGCGGCGCGCCAGCTGCTTACCATACTCCACTCCCCATTGATCGAAGGAGTTGATCCCCCAGATCACTCCCTGCACGAACACCTTGTGTTCATACAGGGCCAGCAACATGCCCACGCTGTACGGACTCACTTCGTCTAGCGCCAGGGTGTTCGACGGCTGGTTGCCAGGAAACAGCTTCTGCGGCAGCAGCATGTCCACTTGCTCGCCCGACAGATGCGCCAGCTCGCGCATCGCTTCGGCCTCTCCCTTGCCGCGCATCAGCGCCTCGGTCTGGGCCAAGCAGTTGGCCACCAGCACCTGATGCTGATCGGCCACCGGGTAATGGCTGCGCATCGGAATAATGAAGTCGCAAGGCACCAGCCGAGTGCCCTGATGCAGCAACTGAAAAAAGGCGTGCTGGCTGTTGGCGCCCTCCTCGCCCCAGATCACCGGACCGGTGTCGAAATCCAGCGCCTCGCCATAACGACCGACGCGCTTGCCATTGGACTCCATATCCAATTGCTGGACATGGGCCGGCAGGCGCCTCAAGCCGTGGTCGTAAGGCATGATGGCGTGGGTGTGGGCGCGGTAGAAGGTGTTGTACCAGACGCCGATCAGCGCCAGCAGCACCGGCATATTGGCGGAGAACGGCGCGGAAAAGAAATGCAGATCCATCGCGTGGCCGCCCGCCAGGAATTCCTGGAAGCGCTCGAAGCCTATCGCTAGCATCACCGGCAAGCCGATGGCCGACCACGTGGAGTAGCGGCCGCCCACCCAGTCCCAAAAGCCGAACATATGCGCCGGATCGATGCCGAAAGCCTGCACCGCCGGCTGATTGGTGGACACCGCGACGAAATGACGCGCAATATCGGCCTCGCTCCCCGCCTGCAAAAACCATTGCCGCGCAGCCTGCGCGTTCAGCAAGGTCTCCGGCGTGATGAAAGACTTGGAGGCGATAATGAACAGGGTTTCGGCGGGGTCCAGCCGCTCCAGCGTGCGCGCGACATGCGCGCCGTCCACATTGGAGACGAAATGCACGTCCAGCTCCGGCGTCGCGTACGCGGCTAGCGCTTCCTTCACCATCAGCGGCCCCAGGTCGGACCCGCCTATACCCAGATTGACCACGTGACGGATGCGCCGGCCGCTGAAGCCTTTCCACTCGCCGCCGCGTACCTGCTCGCTGAATGCGCGCATCCGCGCGAGCACCGCTTGCACCTCGGTCACTAGCTCGCAACCGTCCAGCACCAGTGTCTCGCCGGCCGGCAAGCGCAAAGCTGTGTGCAACACCGCGCGGTCCTCGCTGACATTGATGCGCTGGCCGCTCCGCATTTTCTCCATCCAGCCGGCCAAATCGGCCTCCCGCGCCAACTCGAACAGCAACTCAAGCGTGCGTTCGGTGATGCGGTTCTTGGAGTAATCCAACAATAGGCCGTCCAGCTCCAGCGAAAAACGCTGAAAGCGCTGCGGATCGGCGTCGAACAACTCGCGCATATGCATGTGCCGGGTAGCGCGCTGATGTTGATGCAAACGGGCCCAGACCCGGGTGGAGTTGATGTCGGACGTGCGTTGCGAAGCCATGTATATTGCCGATGGAATGAAGTTCGCCAAAAACTAAAGGGGCAAGCCCCGTTTCGGAGCTGCCCCTGCGGGGCAGCGCCCCCGGTTACAGCTTGAGGAAATGCTCGCGGTAGTAACGCAACTCCTCGATGGACTCCAGGATATCCGCCAGCGCCTCGTGTTTGCCGCGTTTGACCACGCCGCGCGCCACTTCCGGCTTCCAGCGCTTGCACAGCTCTTTCAGCGTAGACACATCCAGGTTGCGATAGTGGAAATACTCCTCCAGCTTGGGCATCCAGCGCACCATGAATCGGCGGTCCTGATGGATAGTATTGCCGCACATTGGCGTAATCCGCGGCGGCACGTACTGAGCCATGAAGTCCAGCAGCATCTGCTCGGCCTCGGCTTCGCCCAAGGTGGAGGCCTTGACCTTCTCGATCAGGCCGCTTTTACCGTGGGTGTTCTTATTCCAGTCGTCCATGCCGTCCAACACCTCGTCGGGCTGGTGGATCACCAGCACCGGCGATTCCGCCACCACGTTCAGCTGGCTGTCGGTAACGATCATCGCGACTTCGATGATGCGGTCGGTCTCAGGATTCAGACCCGTCATTTCCATGTCGAGCCAGATGAGGTTCATTTGATCTTGTGTCATACTTGCCAATCTTTGCAAAACCCTGCCATTTTCCTTCATTGCCGCGCTGGCGGCAAACCTGACAGCAGATAACGGACTCCGATGACCGAGGCATTCAGCTCTCTCTTCCTGGCCGCGCTGGCGGCCACCCTCGCGCTAAAACTCTGGCTAGGCTGGCGCCATGCCCGCCACATCGCCCGCCATCGCGCGGAAGTACCCGCGGCTTTCCGCGATGCCATCACTTTGCAACAACATCAGTTGGCCGCCGATTATTGCATCGCCAAAACTCGCTTCGGCCTGTTTTCCGCCTTGTTGGACAGCCTAGTTATCCTGGCGCTGACCTTTGGCGGCGCTCTGCAATGGCTGGCCGGCATCGCCGCCGGCGCCAGCGCTTCGCCGCTACTGTCCGGCCTGCTGCTGATAGTGGGCGTGGCTACGCTGACCGGCTGCATCAGCTTTCCACTCAGCCTATACTCCACCTTCGGCATCGAGGCCCGCTTCGGCTTCAACAAAACCACGCCCAAGTTGTTCATCATCGACCAGATCAAGGGCCTGCTGCTAGGCGCAGCCATCGGCTTGCCGCTGGTGGCGCTGGTTCTGTGGCTGATGGACATCTCCGGTCCGCTATGGTGGCTGTGGGTGTGGCTGGTCTGGACCGGCTTCCAGCTACTGATGGTGGCGCTCTACCCCACGCTGATCGCCCCGCTGTTCAATAAATTCTCACCGCTGCAAGACCTGGAACTCAAGGCTCGCATCGAAGCGCTGCTGCAACGCGCCGGCTTCAAAAGCCAAGGCGTGTTCGTGATGGACGGCTCGCGCCGCTCCAGCCACGGCAACGCCTACTTTACCGGCTTCGGCGCCGGCAAGCGCATTGTGTTTTTCGACACCCTACTGGGACAGCTGGACCACGCCGAAATCGAGGCGGTACTGGCGCATGAGCTGGGCCATTTCAAACGCCGCCATATCGCCAAACGCATCGCGCTGGCCTTCGCGCTGTCACTGGGTTTCCTGTTTCTGTTGGGCCAGCTGCTGGATGCGCCCTGGTTCTATGCCGGCCTGGGCGTTTCCACACCCAGCACCGCGATGGCGCTCATCCTGTTCTTCACCGCGGTACCCGCCTTCACCTTCCCGTTCACGCCGCTGTCCAGCAGCCTGTCGCGCCGCCACGAATACGAGGCCGACGAATTTGCCGCCAACGAAACCGACGCCGGCAAACTGGTGTCAGCCCTGGTCAAACTCTATCGCGACAACGCGTCCACGCTGACGCCGGACCCGCTGCACTCCGCCTTTTACGACTCGCACCCGCCCGCCGCGCTGCGCATCAACCATCTACAAGGAAACCGCTGACATGAACCTGCTTGAACTGTCCTGCGAAACCCAACACGGCGCCAACCCGCTGGCCGCCAGCACCGTCAATCAATTGATGGGCTCGCTGCCCGGCTGGAACATCCGCGGCATCGAACTGACCAAAACCTTCCCCTTCGCCGATTTCCACGACACCATGGCCTTCGTCAACGCGCTGGCCTGGATCGCCCATCGCGAAGACCACCACCCGGACATGTCCGTGCATTACAACCGCGTCGTCGTCAACTTCAGCACCCACGACGCCGGCGGCCTGACATTGAACGACTTCATCTGCGCGGCCAAGACCGAAGCGCTGCTGGCTCGCCCATGACAGGTCAGACTGGACAAATCATCCGCAGCCACGGCCGCCGGTTCATCGTCGAATCCGAGGGCCAAGTTTACGATTGCACCACCCGCGGCAAGCGCGTCGATTTCGCCTGTGGCGACTGGGTGGACATTCTGGTGCAAAACAAGGAACAGGCGGTCATCGAGCGCTCGCAGGAGCGCCGCAGCCTGCTCTATCGCCAGGACGACTGGAAAACCAAGGTCATCGCCGCCAATGTAACCCGCATCCTGTTCGTGATCGCTGCGGTGCCCAGCCCCAACGAGGAGTTGCTGGGCCGCTGCCTGATCGCGGCGGAAGCCGGCGACATCGACCCCGTCATCGTGGTCAACAAGGCGGACTTGCCGGAAACCGCGAGCTTGCTGCTCAAACTGGACCTGTACCGGCGCCTGGGCTACCAGGTGGTCACCCTGTCCGCCAAGCAGGATGTCGCGCCGTTGCTGCCGCTGCTGCAAGGCCAGACCAGCGTTTTCGTCGGCCAGTCCGGCATGGGCAAATCCACGCTGACCAATGCGCTGCTGCCGGACGCCAACGCCCGCATCGGCGACATCTCCACCGCCTTGGACTCCGGCCGCCACACCACCACCCACGCCACGCTCTACCATCTGAACGCGGACAGCCACCTGATTGATTCCCCCGGCTTGCAAGAGTTCGGCCTCAAGCATTTGAAGGCCGCGGAACTGACCCGTTACTTCCCGGAAATGCGCCCGCTGATAGGTCAATGCCGCTTTCACAATTGTTCGCACCGCGTGGAACCGAACTGTGCCATCATGACCGCATGTGAATCCGGCGCCATCGTCAAGTCCCGGCTGTCTTTGCTGCAACGCCTAACGGATGAACTTTCACCATCCAAGCCGTGACGAAAGGTGTGCGTACTTTCCATTCACATACACGGGTAATTCACTTATCCTAAAAAACTGAAAGTCGTATCGCATAAGCATATCCAGACAGACAGCTAATAAGGAGCCAGCACTATGACTAAGCGAATCGCACTCGTAACCGGCGGCATGGGCGGCATTGGCACCGCCATCTGCAAAGCCCTGGCTGAAAGCGGTCACATCGTAGTCACCACCTACAGCAAGCCCGGCCGCGAGCAAGCCTGGCTCGCCGACATGAAGGGGCTGGGACTGAAGGATATCCACGCCTATCAATGCGATGTCACCGACACCGCAGCCTGCAAGGGACTGGCCGAAAAGGTGGCCAAAGACCTAGGGCCGATCGACGTGCTGGTCAACAACGCCGGCATCACCCGCGACTGCAGCTTCAAGAAGCAGACCAAGGAAGACTGGGACGCGGTGCTGCGCACCAATCTGGATTCGCTGTTCAATATGACCAAACCGGTGGTGGACGGCATGAGCGACCGCGGCTTCGGCCGCATCATCAACATTTCGTCGATCAACGGCCAGAAGGGCCAGTTCGGCCAGACCAACTACTCCGCGGCCAAGGCCGGCATGCACGGTTTTACCATGGCCTTGGCGCAGGAAGTGGCGCGCAAGGGCGTGACCGTGAACACCATTTCGCCCGGCTACATCGCCACTGATATGGTGATGGCGGTGGCGGAAGACGTCCGCAACAAGATCATCGCCCAGATTCCGGTGGGCCGCTTGGGCAAGCCCGAGGAAATCGCCGCCTTGGTGACCTTCCTCGCCTCCGAACAGGCGGGCTTCATCACCGGCGCCAACGTGGCGATGAACGGCGGCCAGCACATGATGTAAACCGGGCCGCCGCCCGCGATGCGACGCCGCCCCGCCGGGCGGCGTTTTCTTTTTGCCCGTCGGCTGTGTATGCTATCGCCTTCCCAAGCCACACCCCGACATACCCATGGCAGAACACCTGATCGTCCACGGCGCGGACAAACAAGAGCGCTACCAAACCCTATTGCCGCAGGCGCTGGCGCTGATTGAATCCGAGACGGATCAAATCGCCGCGCTGGCCAATCTCTGCGCCGCCCTACACAGCAGCTTTGATTGGCTGTGGACCGGCTTTTATCTAGTCAAGGACAAACAATTGGTGCTCGGCCCCTTTCAGGGCCCAATCGCGTGCACCCGCATCCCCTTCGGCAAAGGCGTATGCGGTAGCGCCTGGCAGGCCGGCGCCACCCTGGTGGTGGAAGATGTCGACGCCTTTCCCGGCCATATCGCCTGCTCATCCAGCGCGCGCTCGGAAATCGTGGTGCCGGTCCGCAACGCCGACGGCGAAGTGGTCGCGGTGCTGGACGTGGACTCCAGCGAACTAGCCAGCTTCGACGCGGTGGACGCCGAATACCTGGAACGCATCACGGCGGGACTTACCCACCTGCTTTAAGACCCGCTAACAAAACCCCTGATCCTGCGTTGCGCCTCCTTGTCGCACCACTTGTACTGCCTGCGTCGGCGCGCCTTGGCTCAGGTTCTCTGCGAGGTTTTGTTAGCGGCTCTAAGAACCTGTTTACGATCTCGCGAGCTAAGGCGAGACAAGGCGGAAACGAGCGAAAAAGCGGGATGCACAGGTGGCGCATGAACATTTCGAAGCGGTTTTCAACGCCGTATCGCCGACGCGCAGCAGATCGCAAACAGGCTCCAAGCGCTTGCCGCGCTTCAGTGATACGGTGCTGGAAATACCTTCCGGACCATGAAAAAGCGCGCCGACAGGCGCGCTTTTTCATTATCAGACCGGCTTAAGCGGCTAGAGCTGCAAACGGATTGAATCGCGCCCCTCCCGAGGCCGCAACCAAACTCGCCCCGCCAGCTCCAAAATCCAGAACACGACCAGACCAGACAGAATGGACAGATTTTTGCCCGTAACCATAGCCAGCAAGCCCTGCCAGAAAGATCCAGCGTCCGCCCAGCACAATCCACACCACACGAACAAGGCCAGCAAGGAGATCAGCGCCGGGGCGCGGTAGTATTCGCCGAAAGTCATATTGCCTCCAATAAAGACAATCCTATCTCGACAAACTAACAAAGCCCGCTACAAGCGACATCGTGGCAAGCACTTAGTAGAAACACGCGTCCGGAGCGCAATTAGCCCAATAGGGGCAATTGCAGCTGCCGGCCCAACCACTCGCGCAAGCCGGCCTCGTCCAACGTCAACAGCTCCTGACGCGAGACGGCCAGCAACTCCACCAGACGCGCCAGTTGCCGCTCGGCGCCCAGATTGATCTCTCCAGCCAGCCGGCTGTTCTCGCTGGCCATGTCCAGCAAGCGCGCCGAGGTCTGTTCTAATTGCACAGCCTGCCTCAGCGCGTCCTGCTCCAAGGCCGCGTTGCGCCCTTCCAGCCACTCCAGCCTCGCCTCCAGCCTGCCGTTGTCTCGCTCGCGCTCCGCGAGACGGTCGCGCCACTCCCCCTCCAGTCGAGTCCGCTCGCGCCGGCTTTGTTGCAAAGCCTCTTCCTGGCGGGCCTGCGCCTGTTGCATGGCTCGGCGCTCCTCTTCCATTTGCTCGTAAAGCCTCAGCCGCAAACCTTCCAGACGCTCATAAGCCAGGGACTCGCGCCTGGCGGCTTCTTCGCGCGCCTCCTGCACCTTCTGCTCCGCGCGCTCCTCAAGCTCCTGCTGACGCTGCTCAGCCTGACGCCGGACCTCGGCCATTTCCTTCCGGGTCTGCTCCAGCCTCGCCTCCTGCTCCCGCGCCGCCCGCTCCAACATCTGACGCCGGGTTTCCTCTCCCTGCAAGCGCCCTTCCAGGTCCGCCAGCCGCGCTGCCCGCAACTCTAGCTCACGCAAGGCGGATTGCAACTCGGCCTGGCGCGCAGCCAAGCTATCCTTTAGCTCTCGAGTCTCCGCCGCAGCCTGCGCCACTGCGGTTTCCGCGTCCTGACGCACAGACTCCAGCCGCCCATCCGCTTCGTCGCAGGCCCGCTGCCATACCTGTTCGAAAGCTTCGGCCAGGCCGGCCGGCCAATCCGGCCGCCGTGACGAGATCGCCACCCGTGACAAAAACTCTTGTCGCCATTCTTTCAAGGTGTTGTTGATCGTAGTGTTGGAGCCCGCGCCGATTCTAGCCCGAACCTCCAGCACTGTCGGCCATACACCCTCGCCCACCAGTTCGAACGCTGCTTGCCGGATGCGCGAATAAATGTCTGTCGCCATGCCTGAAAATGCTCGTTTATCGTGGTCGACATTCTAGCAAAGCGGCACTTTAAAATATATTACGTATTACATTTAAAATTTAACAATTCGCAATCGCACGCACCGCAAGAGCCGCGAAAGAAAAAGAGCGGTGCGCCGCCTGCGACGCCCGCCCCTCTTGTTAACTCTCCCACCTTAGCCGCGCGCGGCTTCCCCCACGAAGATTTCCACGCGCCTGTTCTTCGCCCGCCCCGCGGCGCTGGAATTGCTGGCCACCGGCTCATGCGACCCGCGGCCCGTGATGCTGACCCGCCCCTCGGCCACGCCGCGCGCGGTCAGATAGTCGCGCGTTGCGCGGGCGCGGTTCAGCGACAGCGGATCGTTGACCGCATTGGAGCCGGTATTATCGGTATGGCCAACAATCTTCACCGTGGTCACCGGATTCTGATTCAAGGTGGCGGCGAAACGATCGAGAATGGGCCGCAGATTGGGCTTGATATCGTAACGCCCCACGTCGAAAGACACATCGCTGGGAATATCCAGCTTCAGTTGATTGTCGGCGGTCTGGCTGACGCTAACACCGGAACCCTTGGTCGCTTGCTCCATCGCGGCCTTCTGCTCCTGCATGTGCTTGGACCACAAATAACCGCCGCCAGCGCCCAGCGCAGCGCCCAAGGCTGCGCCGGTGGCCGCGCTGCGCCCCGGATTGCCACCCGCGGTCAGCCCCCCCAGCACCGCGCCGGCCACAGCGCCAATTGCCGCGCCCGTGCCGGTGTCCCTCTGTGTTTCGGACATATTCGCGCACCCGGACAAGCCGCCACTCCCCAGCGCCAATGCAACAAACATCACGATCAGTTTATTCATGCCTGGATCCTTTCCATTCAGTCCATCACCCACCCCAGCTCCTGCTGGACGCGCTTTCAGCATATACCTAATTGCGCAGTGGACACTGCGCGCCCCGGCAAAAAGGCAGACGCAACCGGCGACACCCACGCGAAAAAACGCTTGATTCGACAGCTAAAGCCTTCCCTTGACACGTCAATCCGCGTACCATCGCGCCTCGCTTTACGGGAGGGAATATGAACACGCAGACTACGGCCCGCGCCTGCGGCATTGACTTTGGCACATCCAACTCCACCGTGGGGTGGCTGCGCCCGAACCAAGCCACGCTACTGACGCTGGAGGATGGCAAGATTACCTTGCCCTCGGTGGTTTTCTTCAACTACGAGGAGGATCATTCCGTCTTCGGCCGGCTGGCGCTGCAAGAATACATGGAAGGCTACGAAGGCCGACTGATGCGTTCGCTGAAAAGCCTGCTGGGCTCCAACCTGATCGATAGCCAGACCGAAGTGCAAGGCAAGGCCCTACCCTTCCGCCACCTGCTCAGCCTGTTCATCCAGGAGCTGAAACTGCGCGCCGACCGCGCCGCCGACCGCCCGTTCGAACAAGTGGTGCTGGGCCGGCCCGTCCACTTTGTCGACGACAATCCCAAGGCCGACGCCGAAGCGGAGTCGACGCTGGGCGAGATTGCGCGCCAGGTCGGTTTCAAAGAAGTGTCCTTCCAATTCGAACCGATCGCAGCCGCCTTCGACTACGAAGCCCGACTGGACCGCGAAGAGCTGGTGCTGATCGTCGACATCGGCGGCGGCACCTCGGACTTCACCCTGATCCGGCTGGCGCCCGAGCGCCATCGCCTGGACGAGCGCCGCGACGACATCCTCGCCACCGGCGGCGTGCATATCGGCGGCACGGACTTTGACAAGCAATTGAGCCTACACGGCGTAATGCCCCTGTTCGGTTTCAAAAGCCGCTTGCGCAATAACGCGGAGATGCCGTCCAGCCAATATTTCAACCTGGCCACCTGGCACACCATCAATTTCGCCTACACCCGCAAAGCCTGGATGGACCTACAAGACGTGCATCGCGATGCCGCGCACCCCCAGGTTCTGGATCGACTGTTCCGCCTGATCCAAGACCGCGCCGGCCACCGGCTGGCAATGCAGGTGGAAACCGCCAAGATCGCGCTGTCGGACGAGGACTTCCACCAGTTGGACCTCGGCCACATAGAAGCGGGCCTGCACTGCGAGTTGAGCCGTGATCAGTTCAACCAGAGCATCGACGCGATGCTGACCCAGATTGGCGCCACCGTGCGGCAATTGCTAACGGACGCCTGCACCCAGGCCGGCGACATCGACACCGTTTTCTTCACCGGCGGCTCCAGCGGCGTGCCGGCGCTGCGCGACAGCATCAAGCGCCTGCTGCCCCAAGCCCGTCACGTAGAGGGCGACCTGTTCGGCAGCATCGGCAGCGGCCTGGCGATCGAGGCGGCTAAACGCTACGGCTAAGCACCTGTTTACGCTCTCGCGAGCAAGGGCAAGATCTCAAACAGACGCCAAACCCATGCTTCAATAGAAAAAGGCCGGGCAATTTGCCCGGCCTTTTGCATATCCGTTCCGCCTCAAGCATCGGGCTTGCCGCCCGCCACCTTCTTGCCCTTGCGCCGCGCTTCAGGCGGCAACTCGAATTCGAACAGCTGCGCGGTACGCCCGGTTTGCGATTGACAGGCTATCATCAGCGCGCGATTGATCGCCTCCTTCTTGCTAACGCCCCACCACTCTATCATCTTGTCCAGTGACTTTTGCGCGTCGCGGCTCAACTCCACCGTCACCGACAACTCCTGCAGGCGACTGCGGCGCAATTCGCGGCTACGGCGCTTGCGCTCGGCCACGGTCATCGCGCGCTCGCCCAAGGGCTTGCGCCCCGGCTTTTTGCGGACGCCGCCAATCAGATCGAAGGTGTAGTGATCGCAAGGATCTTTCATGGCTTGAGTGACGGGTCACAGTCGTTGCTGAAGAGGGGCGCAAGGATAGCACAAAGCAAGCCCTGACGGGCATATCGCGCGTTCTGGCCGCAAAATATCCCATCGCGATACGGCCGACACAAAAAAACCCCGGCCTGGTGCCGGGGCAGACTCAATCAGCCGCCCTGAAGGCTGATCGAAAGCGACTCTACAGTTCCAGCATAGCCCTTGTTTCGGCTTTGCACAGCCCGCTTTGACGAAGCAGGATCTGTTTCAGTCGCTGCCGAACTCCCGTTCCAGTTCCGCCAAAGCCTGACGCGTCACCCGCACCGGCATCAAGGCCCGACGCAAAGGCTGAGCCTGCCCCAGCACCAGTTCCTCGAACTCCAGCTCGGTGGCGTCCTCGCCGGGCGCATCCTGCTTCACCCCCATGCGGTTCAAGTACAAGGTCCGCCATTCCAAGCGGAAATAATCCGCAGGATGCTCCAACACATGGCGCACGGTTTCCAACAGACCCTCGAGACTCAGCGCGCCTCGCGCCTCGCGCAACTGCGGCTCAATCTCTTCCATGCGTCGTTGCACTCCTTCGCAGGTATCAGGCAAGGGCGAGCCGTCCGAGGATCCATCCACCACGGTACCGGCCTCGCAACGCAGCACGCTCATACGCAACTGCAGCCGCGACATCTCGTTGTCCAGCGTCTGGCGCAACTGCTCCAGCAGGCTCAAGCGCCGAGCAATCACCGTGGTCAGCATCTCCTCGCTGCGCCGCGCGCTGCTCTCGCGCAGCAACTCGCGCGACGCGCAAGGCATCGCCAAGCGATGGCCGTCAAAGCTCACCACCTGCTGCGGCACTTCGCGCCGCAACTCCCCACCCTCCATCGCCACGCCCAAACGACCGGTTTCGCTGCGCGACATCGACAGCAAAGCCCAGGCCTCGTCGCCCTGACTGGCGGACAAGAAAAAGTTGCGCAGGGGCTCGCTCTGGCGCAGGCAGGATAGCAGGCTGGCCGGCCCGGAAAACAGCAAGCCCAGACGCGGGTCCTGTGCAAAACCGCGCAAGGACAGTTCCAGCGGCTCCGGCATTCGGTTCGGCAACTCGGACAGATAAGCTTGGGTAACTCGCATGCCCGGCGCCAGCGCCTCCAGATAGCCGGGAGTCAGGCGCAAGCGCTTGTCCGTGCCGTCGATCAGGCACTCTATCGCCTGTGTGAACTCCCGCTGCTGCTGCCGGCTTTCGGCATCCAGCCCCCATCTTTGCAACAAGCGCCCTAACATGCACCCCCCTCTAGGAACCTGTTCACAATCCGCTTCGCGAAGCGGCGAGCACTCCGTCTCGCGCTGCTCGTGAGATCGTCAACACGTTCTAACAGCCGGTCGCCCAGCCGGATTAAAATGATTCGTCGTCCCGCAGATAGCGCCATTGGCCAGTAGGCAGATTGCCCAACTTGACCTTGCCGATGCGAATCCGCTTCAGGCCCACCACGCGCAAGCCCACCAGTTCGCACATGCGGCGGATCTGGCGTTTCTTGCCTTCGCGCAGCACAAAGCGCAACTGGTCCTCGTTCTGCCAGGCCACAGTGGCAGGCAGCAATTTTTTACCATCCAGCTCCAGACCATGATTGAGCAGACGCAAACCTTCGTCGGAAAGTTCGCCCTCCACGCGCACCAGGTACTCCTTGTCCACGCTGGAGTTCTCACCAATAAGCTGCTTGGCCACTCGGCCGTCCTGGGTCAGGATCAGCAGGCCCACCGAGTCGATATCCAGACGGCCGGCCGGCGCCAGCCCTTTCAAATGCTGCGGAGAAAACCGGCGACGACTCTTGTCCTCCGTCCACTGGTTCTCCGGCTTGACCAGCACCACCGCCGGCTCATAGCCGTCCTCGGCTTGTCCGGACACATAGCCCATGGGCTTATTCAATAAGATGGTGACGCGCGAGGCCTGCGCGTCCTGGGCCTTCTTATCCACCTCAATCAGATTGTGCGGCAGCACTTTCTGTCCGAGAACGGCCACCTCGCCATCCACTTTCACCCACCCTTGTTCGATATAGCTATCGGCCTCGCGGCGCGAGCACAAACCCAACTCGGCCATGCGTTTCGACAGGCGCACTGGTTCCATCATTTCGTTCCGTAATAAAAAAAGCGGCTTGCGCCCGCTGCGGCGCCCGCCCCGTCTCTTCAACCCAAGACAGGCGACCGGGCAACCCGCAACCACCGGCAAGTCCGCTGTTGCATTTGGCCGTATTGTAGGGGATAGCGTCCCGACTGACCATGCATGGATGCGGCCTTTGCCCGCGAGGAACCCCAAAAACGCCGCGCACGCCTGGCATCCGGCCAACGATACCGTTAGCATAAGACGAACTTCCCGATCGCCACCGAGGCACGCATGAGCATTTTCAAAGACTACGAACAATACGACGGCATTGGCCTGGCTCAACTCATCGCTAGCGGCCAGATCAGCGTCGGCGAAGCCGTAGCCTCCGCCCAAGACAGGCTGGAACGATGGAACCCGGCGCTGAACGCGGTGTGCCTGCCGCTGCCGGAACAAGCCCAGGCCCAGTTGAAACAGGCGCAAGGCGCCGGCCCGCTCGCCGGCTGCCCGGTGCTGATCAAGGACTTGCTGGCCGACATCGCCGGCGTGCCCACCCGCAACGGCAGCCGCCTGTTCGACGGCTACGTCGCGCCGCGCGACGCCGACATCATCCAGCGCTACCGCCAGGGCGGCCTGATCTTCATCGGCAAAACCACCACCCCGGAACTGGGCCTCAGCCCCTACACCGAATCCGAGGTCTACGGCCTCAGCCGCAACCCCTGGGATCTGAGCCGGACGCCTGGCGGCTCCAGCGGCGGCTCGGCGGCCGCGGTGGCCGCCGGCATCGTGCCCATCGCCCACGGAGGCGACGGCGGCGGCTCCATCCGCATCCCCGCCTCCAACTGCGGCGTGTTCGGCCTCAAACCCACCCGCGGCAGAGGCCCGGCGGGCCCGGACTACAGCGAGGGCTGGCAAGGCCTGGTCTGCCAACACGCGTTGACACGCAGCGTGCGCGACAGCGCGGCGATGCTGGATTTGCTGGCCGGCGGTCCGCGCGGCGGCGAGGCTTATTACTGGCCTGCGCCGGAGCAAAGCTTCTTCGCCGCGCACCAACGCGAGCCCGGCAAGCTGCGCATCGCCTGGAGCAAGCGCCCCATTCTGGGCGGCGCGCTGCACCCGGATTGCGCGGCCGCGCTGGACGGCGCATTGGCCTTGCTGGCCGATCTGGGGCATGAGGTGGAAGAAGCGGCGCCGCCGTTGGCGTCTCCGGAGGAGTACAACCGCGCCATGTTGACGATCATCTGCGGGGAAATGGCGGGGCTGCTGCGCGACATCGAGCGCAGCACCGGCAAGCCGGCGCGTCACGAACAACTGGAGGCGGCAAGCTGGGCGCTGGCGCGCTACGGCGAGCGCCTCAGCGCCGGTGAGCTGGCCTGGGCGCGCGGTTTCGCCTGGGAGCAGGCCAGGGTCATGGAGAGCTTTCATCAGCGCTACGACGTGCTGGCGACCCCGACGCTGAATCAGCCGCCCGCCCTGGTCGGTGGCCTGGGGCCCAGCGCGGCCGAGGCCGCGATCTCGCGCTGGATGCTGGGCAAGCTGG
This sequence comes from Chromobacterium haemolyticum, assembly GCF_009936155.1. Classification (NCBI taxonomy): domain Bacteria; kingdom Pseudomonadati; phylum Pseudomonadota; class Betaproteobacteria; order Neisseriales; family Chromobacteriaceae; genus Chromobacterium; species Chromobacterium haemolyticum. The sequence goes on from NZ_AP019312.1 coordinate 2,759,211, forward strand.
GCTGGGACTGGACCTTGCGCTTCGGTCAGTTGATCCCGGCCACCTCGCGCCGCCTGATGGAATACCTGGGCTGGACCATTCCCTTCAATATGAGCGGGCAACCGGCGATGAGCGTGCCGCTGCACTGGAATCAGGCGGGGCTGCCCATAGGCGTGCAATTCGTCGCGCGCTGCGGCGACGATCTCACGCTGCTTCAGCTCGCGCGCCAGCTGGAACAGGCGCGGCCATGGGCGCACCGGCGTCCGCCGGCGCCGCCTAGCCCTTGAATCCCGCCAGGGCGGGCCCCAGCTCGTCAGCCACGCGGCGGCTCAGCTCGGTCACCAGCGCCTGCAGGCCGGCCACGGCCGCTGCCGCGTCATTCGTCGCCAAGGGCCGGCTCTGCAGGAAATAGCCGCTGGCCAGCGGCTTCTTGTCGCCCTGCGCCGGCAAAGCCTGCCAGGCCACTTCCAGCGAGGCGTCGCGCCCCGGGCGCAGCCGCAGCTGGCGCACGTCCAGCAACACGCGGACATCGCCGCCGCCCATGCCCGGTTGCGGGTAGGCGTAGACGCTGGCCAGGCCCAGCGCGCGGGACAGGTCCGCCGCCACGGCTTGCGTCAGCATGCGGTCCAGCGGCCCGGCCCAGCGTTGCAAATCCAGCAATTCGACATTGCCGGCCGCGTCCTCCGCCACTAGTTGCGGCCGCTCAAGCCCAACCGGCAGCGAGGCCGGACCCACCATGACGTTGACGCCTTGCGCGGGGATGGCCGCCGCCGGCAGCGCCGGACGCAGCTGGTGAAAGGTGGTGGGCGGCGAGGCGCAGGCGCTCAGCAGCGCCAGCATGATCAGACTCAACGCGATGCACTTCATTTTTTCTCTCCCTTGCCGCGTATCAACGCCTCCGGATGGCGGTCCAGGTAATCGGCCAGCGCGCGGAAGCTGCGCGCGGTTTCCGACACCTCTTGCGCGGCGGCGCGCACGTCCTGCTGCAGCGGCGAATCCGCCTGCATCGCCTGACGCGTGCTTTCCAACGTCTTTTGCAGATCCTCCAGCGTTTTCACCGCCTGCGGCAGCACCTTGCCGTCCATGTTCTCGGATAGTTTGCGCATGCCGTCCAGCGTCTGGTGCAGCGATTTCAACGATTGATTCAATTCCTCGCCTATGCTGTCGAACGACACCTTGTCTAGGCGGCGCGCAATGCGCTGCAACACCCGCTGCAGTTCTTCCAGATCGCCCGGCAGCGTAGGCAGCTCGGTCATGCCGTTGCGCACCAACACCTTGGCCGGCTTGGCCTCGGGGAAGAAGTCCAGCGCCACGTAAAGCTGACCGGTGATCAGGCTGCCGGAGCGCAACTGGGCGCGCAGGCCGTTGCGCACCAGCGACTCCACGGAAATCTTGGCCGACAGGCTATGGTCGCCGGACAGGGTGTTGAGCCGGCTGGGATAGGTGCGGATATCCACCGTCATGTCGAAGTCCTTGCGCGCCGCCGCGTATTCGATGCCGATGGCGGTGACCTCGCCAAAAGTGATGCCGCGGAAGTCCACCGGCGCGCCCACGGTCAGGCCCCGCACCGACTGGCGGAATTTCAGCCGGAAGGATTGGGTTTCGCGGTCGCGGTTTTGCAGCGCCTTCTCTCGGGTTTCGTTGAGCAGGAATAAGTATTTGGCGTCCGGAGCCTTGTCCGGCCCATCGCTAAGCGGAGTTTCAAAGGCGATGCCGCCCAAGGCGATCGCCGCCAATGACTGGGTGTTGACGCTCAAACCGTTGGCGCCGATGGCCACGTCGATGCCGCTGGCGTGCCAAAAGCGGCTATTAACAGTCACGAAGTGATCGTAAGGCGCGTTAATGAAGACCGACAGCTTCACCGCGCTGCCGGCCGGGTCCAGTTCATAACCCACCACCTGCCCCACCGGCACGCGGCGGAAATAGACCGGCGAGCCGGCGTTGAGCGAGCCCAGGTTGTCGGAACGCAACACGAACATTTTGCCCGGCAAGTCCGCGTTAATGATGGGCGGCACTTCCAGACCCTTGAACTCCGTGCGGCGCTCCTTGCTCTTGCCCACGTCCATGCCGATGTAGGAACCGCCCAGCACCGTGCCGAGGCCGGACACGCTGCCGCCGGAAATACGCGGACGAACCACCCAGAAGCGGCTGTCCGCCACCAGATAATCGTCCACCTTCTTGCTCAGCTCCGCGGTCACCAGGATGGATTGACGATCCGGGCTCACCGACACCGCCTTCACCTCGCCGATCTCCACGTCCTTGTACTTGATGCGGGTTTTGCCCGCCTCCAGCCCTTCCGCGTTCTGAAAGGCGATGGTGATGGTGGGCCCGCGCGACAATACCGCGTTCACCGCCAGCCAGCCGCCGATCACCGCCGCCACCACCGGAATCAGCCACACCAGCGACGGCGACCAGCGCCGCCGCTTCACCGGCACCGCGGCCGGCAAATCCTCGCCGGCTGCGGCCGGGTTTTCGGGTTGATCACTGCTCATCGTCTTCCTTTACCTGATCCCAGATCAGCCTGGGATCGAAACTCATCGCCGCCACCATGGTCAGCACCACCACCGTGCCGAAGGCGATTGCCCCCGGCCCGGCCTTGATCGACGCCAACGACTGCCATTGCACCAGCGCCACCATTAGAGCCACCACGTAAATATCCAACATCGACCACGGGCCTATCACCTCCACCACCCGATACAGCCGCGTCCGCTGCCGCGGCGCCCAACCGGAACCCAGCTGCACCGTCACCAACAATAACAACAAGGCCAAAATCTTCAACAGCGGCACCAGCACGCTGGCGGTGAACACCACCAGCGCCAGCGGCCAGGAGCCGGATTTCCACAAATACACCACCCCGCTCATGATGGTGTCGTTCTGCATGCCCATGATGGTGGAGGTTTCCATGATAGGCAGCAGATTGGCGGGCAGATAGGCCACCATCGCCGCCAACAGCAGGGCCCAGCTGCGCTGCAGGCTGTGCGGCTTGCGCGAGTGCAGAGCGGCATGGCAGCGCGGGCAGGATTGAGCGCCTTCGCCGGCGCGGCACAACAGCCCGCATCCGTGGCATAGCCACAGGCCGGACTGGGCGGCGGTTTTCACGCGGTAGCCCGACATTGCTGATAACGCTCCCACAAATCTTCCGGATTGAAACGGCTGGCGGTGGCCGCCATCAGCATGATCAAGGCGAACAAGGCCATCAGGCCCACGCCCACGTGCACGGTGGCCAGACTGACCAGTTTGACCAAAGACACCAGGATGCCCAACAGAAACACCTCCACCATGCACCACGGACGGGTCAATATCTTCAACCGCATCAGCCAGGGAAAGCCCCGCGGCACATGACCGAAGGCCAACGGCAGCCGCACATACAGCATGCTGCCCAGCTCCAGCGACGGCATCACAATGCCGGTGAACATCACCAGCATGGCCACCGACAGCATGCCCTGGCGCTCCAGCGCCACCACCGTCTGCCACAAGGTGGCCGCGCTGCGGGCCCCGGCGGCCTCCAGCGTCACCACCGGATAGACGTTGGCCAACAGAAAGGCGATCACCCCGGTCAACAGCAAGGCCAGTTCGGCGTCCTGCCGCTGCGCGCCGTAGCGGCGCACCAGCGCGCCGCAGCGCGGGCAGCAGGCCCGCCCCTCTCCCTCCAACCGCACCCGCATCAGCAAATCGCAATCGTGGCAGGCCGTCAGTTTGGAATCAGCATCCGGTCGCGACATCAGTAACCGCCCTTCGCCTTGCGCTCGGCGGTAAAGCTCCACCACAGCCGCGCCTCGCCGGTGTCCATGTAGTGCACCACCGACATCAAGGTATCCAGCACGCACGGGTCCTGCCGGGTTCCGGTCAATTCGCACAAACGGTGGTAAAGCCGCAAAGGCTCGGCGCCGCGCAACTGCGACGGCTGCTCAATGCCGAGCAGGCGCAGGTCGTCGGCCAGGCTGGGGCCGATATTGGGCAGCTCGCGCAGATGCCGCGCCCGCGCAGCGGGCGGACAACGTGATGGGTGCATAAACTCTCGGCGAGGGTCAGGACATCCCGCATGATAAAGGACGCCGCGCCAGAGTTCAAAAGCAGGCTTGGCCTCGATGCCTGCTCAAGGTCGCGGGGACAAAAACAAGGCGACCGGGAAAGCGGCGTTTAACGCCCTTCCCTAGCCGTACCGCCGAAGCACAGCCAGCCTTGCCCAGCGGATCAACCGTGGAAGATGTCCCAGCCCAGCTTGAGGATGAGCGTACTGGTCAGCAACAGGAACAACACCCGCACAAAGCCCGTGCCTTTCTTCATCGCCACCCAGCTCCCGACCATCGCGCCGGCCATATTGCAGGCCGCCATCGGCAGCGCGTACTGGAACAACACATGGCCGGCGGGAATGAAGAACAGCAGCGCCGCGCAGTTGGTGGTCAGGTTCACCACCTTGGCCGATGCCGAAGCGTGCAGAAAGTCGAAGGCAAAGAAGCGGATAAACAGAAACATCAGGAAGCTGCCGGTGCCGGGGCCGAACAGGCCATCGTAAAAACCGATCGCGCCGCCGATGGCCATGCCTATCGCCATCTCGCGCCGCCCTATCGCCACCGGTTTGTGCAGGGAACCGAAATCCTTCTTCCACAAGGTGTACACCGCCATCACCACCAGCAGCGCCAGCACCATGGGCCGCAACACCGCCTTGTCGATCAAGCTGACTGTGGCCGCGCCCGCGATGGACATGAAGAAGGCCGCCGCCGCCGCCGGCAGCACCAAGCGCCACGGCACCCGGACCCGCTTCAGATAAGAGCGCGCGGCGGACAGCGTGCCCATCGCCGCGGCCAGCTTATTGGTGCCGAACACCGTGGCCGGCGCCAGATTGGGCAAGGCGCTGAACAAGGCCGGAATCTGGATCAGCCCGCCGCCGCCCACCGCCGCGTCCACCAGGCCGGCGGCAAAGGAAATCACACACAGAAAACTCAAGGTCAACAGCATTCACTTCTCCCGGCTCCGTGCCGCTTACAGTTAGGACAAGATTCTATGCCTTGCCAGCGGCCCGTGCTTGCAATACCGTATTGCGAAAATCGCAATAAAGATGACTGAGGTGGGGATGAAATCGCTGTGGGAATTGCGCGTATTCTGCGCGGTGGTGGAAAGAAAAAGCTTTGTCGCCGCCGCGCGCCAGCTGGGCACCTCGCCCAGCAGCGTCACCCGCGCGGTACAGGCGCTGGAAGAAGCGCTGGGCGGCAGCTTGCTGGCGCGCTCGCAAAAACAGGTCAACCTGACCCTGGCCGGCGAAAGCTATTACGTCTCCGCGCGCAAGATGCTGGACCTGCAGGAAGAAGCCGAAGACGAGCTGGCCGCCTTGAGCGAGGCCCCGCGCGGCCTGCTGCGTTTTTCCGCGCCGGAGGCGATGAGCCACGCGCTGCTGCCGCCGGTGCTGGCGCGCATGGCCGACGCCAACCCGGAACTGCGCTTCGACGTGCTGTACAGCGACACCATCTTGGACCCGATCCGCGAAAAGCTGGACTTCAGCATCCGCGGCGCCTTCCCCGCCTCCAGCGAGCTGATCGGCTACCCGCTGTGGGATTATCAGCGCCACCTCTACGCCAGCCCGGACTATGTCGCCCGCCATGGCGCTCCGCAAACGCCGGAACAATTGCCGGAACACCGGGTGGTGATCCACTCCGCGCCGCGCGTGCTGAAAGCCTGGAACTTTATCTCCGCCGGCCATCAGCTCAGCCTCAATCTCACGCCCTGGCACCGCGTCAGCTCCGGCAGCGCCGTGCTCAACGCCGTGCTGGCCGGCCTGGGCGTCGCCCGCCTGGGAGACTGGCTGGCCGAGCCGCTGGTCCGCTCCGGCCAACTACTGCGGCTGTGCCCGGACTACCGCATCGTCTCCAGCCACGGCGACAACCCGCAAATGCACGCCGTCTTCGCCAACCGCCGCATCCCGCGCAAAGCCCGGCTGCTGCTGGAAGCCGTGCGCGCGGCCGCCCGCGACGCCGGCCACGGGCTTAAGGCGCGCTGAAACCATAAAAAAACGGAAGCCAAAGCTTCCGTTCGCATATAACGCCAGGCGGGGCCGGACAAACGGCCCGCCGTGAGCTTGCCGCTCAGCCCACCCAGCGGCGAGCGGTGGCGAACATCCGATACCAGCCGCCGTTCTCGCCCCAGTCCGCCGGATGCCAGCTGTTCTGCACCGTGCGGAACACCCGCTCCGGATGCGGCATCATGATGGTGAAGCGGCCATCGGCCGTGGTCACCCCGGTAATGCCGGCCGGCGAACCGTTGGGGTTCAGCGGATAAGTTTGAGTGGCGCGGCCGTCAAAATCGACGTAGCGCAACGCCGTCAGCGCCTGCTCCTGCGCGCCAGGCGCGAATACCGCGCGGCCTTCGCCGTGGCTGACCACCACCGGCAGCTGACTACCCGCCATGTCGGACAAGAAGATGGACGGCGAAGCCGTCACTTCCACCATGGCGAAGCGCGCCTCGAACTGCTCGGAAGCGTTGCGATGGAACTTCGGCCAGTGCTCCGCGCCCGGAATGATGGACGACAGATTGGACATCATCTGGCAGCCGTTGCACACGCCCAGCGCGAAAGTGTCGCCGCGGCCGAAGAAGGCCTCGAACTGCTCGCGGGCGCGCGGATTGAACAGAATGCTCTTGGCCCAACCCTCGCCGGCGCCCAGCACGTCGCCGTAGCTGAAGCCGCCGCAGGCGGCCAAGCCCTTGAAGTCCGCCAGCGACACGCGACCGCTGATGATGTCGCTCATGTGCACGTCCACGGTGTCGAAACCGGCTCGGTCGAAAGCCGCCGCCATCTCCAACTGACCGTTGACGCCCTGCTCGCGCAGCACCGCCAGGCGCGGACGCGCGCCGCTGGCGATGAAAGGCGCCGCCGGATCGGCGTGCACGTCGAAGCTCAGCTTGGCGCTCAGGCCCGGCGCTTTCGGGCTGGAGCGCAGCAGATGCTCGCTGTCGGCGCACGCCGGATTGTCGCGCAGGCGCTGCATGCGGGCGCTGGTCTCGGACCATTCGCGATGCAGATCGGAACGGCTCTCGTTGAACAACTCCACGCCGCGGTGCTTGATCACCAGGCGGTCCTTGTTGTTCACGCGGCCGATCACAAACAGCTCGCGGCCGATGCCGGCCTTCATGAAGCGCGAAATCACTTCCGGCGTGTCGGATTTCTTCACCTGCAACACCGCGCCCAGCTCTTCATTGAACAGCACCCGCATCAGGCGGCCATGGGTGGCGGCTTCCTGAGTGGGCTGAACGAAGTCGTCGATGATGCGCTGGGTGTTCTTGCGCTCGATCACGAGTTCCTGCAGATCGATGGTGACGCCGATATGGCCGGCGAACATCATTTCCGACAAGGTCACGAACAGGCCGCCGTCGGAACGGTCGTGGTAGGCCAGCAACATATCGTCGCGCAACAGCGTCTGCACGGTGTTGAAGAAGGCCGCCAACTGGTGCGGGCTCTCCACGTCCGGCGCCTTGCCTTCCATCGCCTTCCACACCTGGCCGTAGATGGAACCGCCCAGACGGCAGCGGCCGTAGCCCAGGTCGATCAGGATCAGATCGGTGTCTTTGTCCTCTTTCAGCTCCGGCGTGGCGGTTTTGCGCACGTCTTCCACCGGGGAGAAAGCGGAAATGATCAGCGACAGCGGCGCGGTCACGGCTTTCTTCTCGCCGGCCTCTTCCCACACCGTCTTCATCGACAAGGAATCCTTGCCCACCGGGATGCTGATGCCCAGGTCCTGGCTCAGCTTGGACACCGCGTCCACCGTGCGGTACAGGCGCGCTTCCTCGCCCGGGTGGCCTGCGGCGGCCATCCAGTTGGCGGACAGCTTGACGTTGCCCAGGTGGCCCACAAAAGAGGCGGCGATATTGGTCAGCGCCTCGCCTATCGCCATGCGGCCGGAGGCCGGCGCATCGAACAGCGCGGTGGGCGTGCGTTCGCCCATTGCCATCGCTTCGCCGCGATAGGTGTTGAAACCCATGGTGGTGACGGCCACGTCCGCCACCGGCACCTGCCAGCGCCCCACCATTTGATCCCGCGCGGTCATGCCGCCCACGGTGCGGTCGCCGATGGTGATCAGGAAGGACTTGTCCGCCACCGTCGGGTTGCGCAGCACGCGCAACGCGGTTTCCTTCAGTTCAAAGCGAGAAGCGTCGAAAATGCTCAAATCGCGCTCGCGGGTGGTCACGTCGCGGGTCATGCGCGGCGGCTTGCCCAGCAACACCTCCAGCGGCATGTCCACCGGATTGTTGTCGAAGTGGTCGTCGCGTACTTGCAGATGGCCGTCGTCGGTGGCCACGCCCAGCACCGCGAACGGGCAACGCTCGCGTTCGCACAGCGCGCTGAAGCGCTCCAGGTCCTGCGGCAGCACCGCCATCACATAGCGCTCCTGCGACTCGTTGGACCAGATCTGCATCGGCGTCATGCCCTTTTCTTCCAGATGCACTTTGCGCAAATGGAAGACGGCGCCGCGGCCGGCGTCGTTCACCAGCTCCGGGAAGGCGTTGGACAGGCCGCCGGCGCCCACATCGTGAATGGACACGATGGGGTTGGCCTCGCCCATCTGCCAGCAGCGGTCGATCACTTCCTGGCAGCGACGTTCGATTTCCGGGTTGCCGCGCTGCACGGAGTCAAAGTCCAGGTCCGCGCTGTTGGCGCCAGTGTCCATGGACGAAGCCGCGCCGCCGCCCAGGCCGATCAGCAAGCTGGGGCCGCCCAGCTGAATCAGCAGCGCGCCTTCCGGAATCTCGTTCTTGTGAATTTGCTGCTGCTGGATGTTGCCCAGGCCGCCGGCGATCATGATCGGCTTGTGATAGCCGCGCATCTCGCCTTCCACCTCTTCTTCGAAGGTGCGGAAATAGCCGGTCAGATTGGGGCGGCCGAATTCATTGTTAAACGCCGCGCCGCCGATCGGGCCTTCCAGCATGATCTGCAAGGCGGAGGCGATGCGCTCCGGCTTGCCGTACTGCGCCGCCGCGTCGCTGTAACGCTCCCACGGCTGCACAAAGCCCGGAATGTTCAGGTTGGACACGGTGAAGCCGGTCATGCCGGCCTTGGGACGCGAGCCGCGGCCGGTGGCGCCCTCGTCGCGGATCTCGCCGCCGTTGCCGGTGGATGCGCCGGCGAACGGCGAAATCGCCGTCGGGTGGTTGTGCGTCTCCACCTTCATCAGAATATCGGTGGGTTCGCTGTGGTAAGCGTAAGCGTGGCCTTCCGGCTGCGGGTAGAAGCGCTCGATGAAAGCGCCTTCGATCACCGAGGCGTTGTCCTTGTACGCCACCAGCGTGCCTTGCGGATTGGCGTCGTGGGTGTCCCGGATCATGCGGAACAGCGACTTTTCCTGCTCCTCGCCGTCGATGATGAATTTGGCGTTGAAGATCTTGTGGCGGCAGTGCTCGGAGTTGGCCTGCGCAAACATCATCAACTCCACATCGGTGGGATTGCGCCGCATCTTGGTGAAATTTTCCACCAGGTAATCCACCTCGTCCTCGGACAGGGCCAGGCCCAGATCGGCGTTAGCCGCCTCCAGGGCCGCGCGGCCGCCGGCGAGGATGTCCACCGACGTCATCGGCTGCGGATCTTGATGAACAAACAAACGCGCGGCGTCGTCCAGCGACGGCAGCACCGTTTCCGTCATCCTATCGTGCAAGAGGCCCGTCAAAATATGACGAGCCTCTTCATTTAAAGATTGTTTTGCGGACTTAACCCAGAAGGCGGTGCCGCGTTCGATGCGGAGAATCCCTCCCAGCCCGCAGTGCTGGGCGATATCGGTGGCCTTGGAAGCCCAGGGCGACAAAGTGCCCAATCGCGGCGTCACCAGAAACAGTTCGCCATCCGGCTGGCCGGCCAACGGCGCTTCGCCGTAGCTCAGCAACTTGCCCAAGGTGGCCTGCTCTTCCAACGTCAGTTCGGTTTCGCTTTCGGCGAAATGCCAGAATTCGGCACTGATGCTGAGATCCGACAGCCCGGCTTCGGCGGCTGCGGCAAGCAGTTTTTCAAGACGGAACGGCGACAGCGCAACGCCGCCACGGAGCTTGGTAAGGTAAGACATTAGACACCCGCGACAAGTATCAGGAAAGCGCGTCATAATACAGCAATTCACTGTTTGTTTTAAGCGGCTAATTGCCCGGATGCCCGCCGCTTAATAAAATAATCCGCATTTAGACAGCATTTCATCTCATCAGCAAGGAGCTTCCAGCATGAAAAAGGTTGAAGCCGTGATCAAGCCGTTCAAACTGGACGAGGTGCGCGAGGCCCTGTCCGAGCTGGGCATCAACGGCCTGACCGTCACCGAGGTCAAGGGCTTTGGCCGCCAGAAGGGCCATACCGAGCTCTACCGCGGCGCCGAATACGTGGTGGACTTTTTACCCAAGGTGAAAGTGGAAGTGATTCTGCCGGACGACCTGGTGGAACGCGCCATCGAAACCATCGTCGCCACCGCCCGCACCGGCAAGATCGGCGACGGCAAGATCTTCGTCACCCCGGTGGAGCAAGTGGTGCGCATCCGCACCGGCGAAACCAACGAACAGGCGATCTGAGTCCAAACGACAAGCGCCTCGCAAACGCCCCGCTTTCGCGGGGCGTTGTCATTCCAGCCGGTGTCAGCGTTTGCGCTTGCGCTCCAACCACGCCAACACGCCCAGGCTACGGTGCAACTGATGCACCGCCTCCACGTGGCGGTACAGGTTCAACCGCCGCCCGGCCAGGCCCAGCAGCACTTCCAGATAATTGAAAAAGCCCAGTTGCAAGCCGCGGCGATGGCTGCGGTCGCTGTAATCGATGTCGCGCGCAATGCGGTGTAATAAACCGCGCCCGATGTGCAACTGGTTGTTTTTCAGCAGTTGAGCCAGATGCGCGGCGTACTGGCGGCCCAGGAAGCAGGCTTCCTCGTAATCCTGGGTCTCCTCCGGTTGCCAGTAATGCGGATGATTGCGCCCCGGAATGTAGCGGACAAAGGGCAGGCGGATTTCCTTGGTGACCAGCGCGATGAAGCGATAACGCGAGCGCGGCAAAGCCGGCTGTTGCGGGGAATCGATGGTCTGGCGCACGCCGGATGCCTTGGGTGCGAGGGGTTTGGCTTTATTGCGAGCAGACTTCGTCATTACAGCCTCCTGAGCAAGTAACGCCAAGCCGCGAAAGCGGCAAGGCGGGGACATGCAACGGTGCATGTCCACTGAATCCCTATTTCAGGAGGCCAGACCCGAGCGCCGCGATTGCTGCGGCGCGGGGCTATTGTGACATGAAGAATCCGGGAGTCAAGGCGGCGCGGACCCGGCAGCACACGCCCTGGCCAGTACCGCCAAGCAGCAAAAAACGGCAAGGCGGGCACATGACAAGGTTGGCCTACCGGGGAAGAAGCCCAAACACCGGCGCACCCGTGAAGGTGCCCTTGCCATCGCCCGCCCGGATCTGACGTAATAACGGCAATCGGACATGCGGCGAAGCACGTCCCTAACTCTTCTTATCGAGACGCCAATCCCGAGCGTCGCGATTGCTGCGACGCGAGGCGATTGTGGCATGACATATTCGGGAGTCAAGGCGGCGTGGGCCGCCGAAGCGTAGCAGCTCTTGAACAGGGTCTTAATCCAAAGGCCCGAACAGACAAGTATGCACCTTGCCGTGCTTCTCCTGGCCCGCCGCCACCACCTTGCCGTCGCCGGACATGACGATATGGCTGCTGCTCCTCGCCTCGCCCGGGCAGAACAGACGCTGCGTCTTCGGCGCGCCAAAACGCCAGCGCAAAGTGGCGTAGCCGCCCTGCTCCGGCTGGGTGGAGGTGCCCGCCAACACGCGGCCGTCCTGACTAAAAGCGGTCAACGTCAGATCGCCCATCACCGGCGAGAACGGCGCCAGCTTGCCGTTTTCCAAGCGCAGCGGGAACGTCCCGTCTGCCGTGAACGAGTTCAGCCATAAGTAGCGGCCATCCTCGGAGACCGAGCGCAAGAACATCTCCAGGCTCTCCTTGCGGGTTTCCGCACGCACCACCGCCTCCAGATCCACCTCGCCCTCCGGCGAGATTTGCACGAAGGCGCGGCTATGGTCGCTTTCCCGGTTAAAGGACACAAAAACCGTGCGCCCATCCGCGGACAAGCCTTCCAACACGGACTTGGCGCGGATCACGCTGACGCCCTCGCCCGCACGCCAACGCACGGCGTCGCTTTCCATGAAGATATTGCCATCCTCGTCGCTCATGCCGGCCCAGGCCAGCACTTGCGCGTCGCGTTGCGCGCCAGTCGCCTTGCCTTCCGTCTCGGTCAGCCACGGCAAGGGCTCGCGCCGGCTTGGCTTGCCCTCGTCCGGATTCCAGACAAAGCCGTACCAAACGCCGGTGTCGGCATGCTTGAAGGAGCCAGCCACATCCCCGCTCCCCGGATGGACGCCGGAAACTCGCAACTTGGTCACCTCGCCCTCGCTCATTAGCGGGCTTTCATTCATGAAATCTTGCATCCGCCGCATCCGACTCAGCATGTCCAGATTGCCGCGCAAGGCAAGACCGGCCGTTACCGCCCCATCCGCGCTCAGCGCCAGCGGCAGGCTCATGGGTTCCGGCAACAAGCTGAACCCCTTGCCCTCCACCCATTGGAAGCCGCGCAGCATGGCCTTTTCGTCGCTCAGCAGCCAGCCAATCACCGTGCGGCCGTCGGCGCTGATGCCGGTGACGCCGGACAACCAGGCTTGGCCCTCAGGCACCAGCGTCTCCAGCGCGCCGCCGCGCCGCCAGCGCACAGCCTCCAGTTTGCCGTCCCGGCCGGTTCCAAAAGCCAAGGTCAGGCCGTCTCGCGACATCGCCACATAGCTGGTGGTGAAATAACTGCCCTTGGGCAAAGGCAAGGCCGCCTCTGTTCGCCCCTGACGCAAGGTCAAGCCGTTGGCCGAACGCAACGCCCACAGCTCATGCCAAGGGAAACGCAGCTTGAGCGCATCAATCAAGCCCATGACGGAATCGTTCAGTTCGCCGTCGCCAGCGCTCAGTAGTTGCGCCGAGCCGTCGTAGGACAGCTTTTCCGGGTAACGCTCTTTCAGTAGGACGACGCCTGGCTTTGTGGCGGCGGCAACCGGCGCGCACAAGGCGGCCAACATCAACAGGGAAGCGAAGGTTTTGGACATGACTAATTATGATTATCAGCTTAAAGGATGAGATCTTACCATCCCAAAAGCATCACCCTCAAACCATGACCCCGCGCAACTTGCCCGGCATCAAACAAAAAGCCCCCGGATTCCGGGGGCTTTCAAATCATTCAAGGCCAGCTTACTTCCACAGCTTCCACCACGGCATGTCCTCAATGGACCAGCCTTCTTTCAGGTATTCGCTATTGGGGTAGTTCAGCGCCAGCACGCGCTTGGCGTCGTCGCGCAGTTGCGGCATGGACAGCTTGTCGTAAGCCGCCACCATGATGCCAAGCGCCTCTTCCGGATACTTGGTGTTGGCATAGCTCTTCACCACGCCCTGAGCGCGGTTGGCCGCGGCCAGGTAAGCGCCGCGCTTCATGTAATAGCGGGCCACGTGCATCTCGTTGCCGCCCAGCGCATCCAGCAGCCGCTCCATCTTCTTGGAGGCGTCTTCCTTGTAAATGCTGTTGGGGAAGCGCGTCACCAGCTCGCGGAAGGCGGTGAAGGCCTCGCGCGCGGCGCGCGGATCGCGCTCGCTCATGTCCTGGCCGGCCCATTTGGCCAGCAAGCCGGAATCATCGTTGTAAAACACCAAGCCTTTCAGATAATAGAGGTAGTCCAGGTTTGGATGGGTGGGATGAAGCTTGATGAAACGGTCCGCGGCGGCGATGGCCTGCTCCGGCTCGTTATCCTTGTAATGGGTATAAGCCAGGTCCATCTGCGCCTGCTGGGCGTAACGCCCGTAAGGGAAACGCGCTTCCAGCGTTTCGTAGAGCTTGACAGCGCGGGTATAATTGCCGCTGTTCAACTCATCATGCGCTTCCGAATACAGCTTTTCCACGGTCCAGCCGCGAGTCTCATCGTAGGTTTCCGTGGTTGCACAACCGGCAAGCCCCATCACCAACATTGCAGCGACAACGTATCTTTTCATGACTGATCCTTACTTTGACCCGGACGATTATAGCGACATCTCGGAAAACGAGATATCCGCTACACAACAACTTGATGTTCCGCTGTCGCTGGGCGGCGAACGGCTGGACGCCGCGCTGGCGAAATTGATGCCGGAATACTCGCGCAGCCGTCTTACGCAATGGATCAAAGATGGCCACGTGCTGCTGGACGGAAAAACCGCCGCGCCCAAGACCAAGGTGCTGGGGGGCGAGAAGCTGGACGTCACCCTGATGCGCAGCAACGAGGAGATGGCCTTCCAGCCGGAAGCCATGGACTTGCCCATCATTTTTGAAGACGACCACATCCTGGTGATCAACAAGCCGGCCGGCCTGGTAGTGCACCCCGCCTCCGGCAACTGGAGCGGCACCCTGCTCAACGGCCTGCTGCACCACTGCCCGGCGCTGGCCCAAGTGCCGCGCGCCGGCATTGTGCACCGGCTGGACAAGGACACGAGCGGCCTGATGGTGGTGGCCAAGACGCTGCCGGCCCAGACCGAACTGGTGCGCCAGTTGCAGGCGCGCACCGTCAAGCGCATCTACCGCGCCATCGCCGACGGCAACGTGCCGTTTGACGGCACCATCGAAACCCAGATGGGCCGCGACCCGCACAACCGCCTGAAAATGGCGGTGCTGAAATTTGGCGGCAAACAGGCCATCACCCATGTGCGGGTGCTGGAGCGCTTCGCCAGCCACTCCTATATCGAGTGCAAGCTGGAAACCGGCCGCACCCACCAGATCCGCGTGCATATGCGCGAAGCCAACCACCCGCTGGCCGGCGACCCCATCTACGGCAACCTGCGCCACAAGATGGACGAAGACATCGCCGCCGTGGTCAAGTCGCTGGGCCGCCAGGCGCTGCACGCTTACTCCCTGACCCTGGTGCACCCGGCCAGCGGCGAGGAGCGCAACTGGAAAGCGCCGCTGCCGGAAGACCTGCGCCACCTGCTGGACGTGCTGCGCGGCGACGGCGACGCCGCCGACGACGCGCCGCTGCCGCAGTTGCTGGACGAGGCGGAAGACGAGGACTGGGACGAAGAAGACGACGAAGACGACGGCGACGTGGAGGTGATCTATGTCCGCTGAGCTGTCCGCCGAGCAAGCGCCGGACTGGCTGGAGGCCGACTGGCCCGCGCCGCCCAATGTGCGCACCCTGATCACCACCCGCAACGGCGGCGTCAGCGCCGCGCCCTTTCACAGCCTGAACTTGGGCCTGCACGTGGGCGACGACCCGGCCGCCGTGGCCGCCAACCGCGCGCTGCTGCGCCAACAACTGCCGGCGGAACCGGCTTGGCTGAATCAGGTGCACGGCGTGACGGTGCTGAACGCGGCCGAGGTGGGCGCCCAGCCCCCGGACGCCGACGCCAGCTTCAGCCGCCAGCCCGGCACGGTGTGCGCAATCATGACCGCGGACTGCCTGCCGCTCTTGCTGTGCAATAGCGAAGGCACCGTAGTGGCCGCCGCCCACGCCGGCTGGCGCGGGCTGTGCGACGGCGTAATAGAAGCCGCCGTGGCCGCCTGCAACGAGCGCCCGGCGCGGCTGATGGCCTGGCTGGGCCCCGCCATCGGCCCAGACGCCTTTGAAGTGGGCGCGGAAGTGCGCGCCGCCTTCATGGAACGCAACCCGGCAGCCGCGGCCGCCTTCAGCGACATTGGCGACGACAAATACCTGGCCGACATCTACGCGCTGGCGCGCCAGCGCCTGAACGCCGCCGGCGTGGAACAGATCTACGGCGGCGAAGAATGCACGGTGATAGACCGCGCGCGCTTCTTCTCCTACCGCCGCGACGGCCAGACCGGCCGCATGGCCAGCCTGATCTGGCTGGAGTAAGAATCTGTTTACGATCTGCTGCGCGTCGGTAGAGCGATTGTGCGATGAGTGCCGGCTTCGAAATACTCATGTACCACACGTACATTCCGCTTTCTCAGCCGCAACGCCTTGTCTCGTCTTAGCTCGCGAGATTTTGAACAGGCTCTAAGAACCTGTTCAAAGTCTTTTGAGTAAGAGCCCCAAGAAGGCCAGATGGATGAACTGCAAGCTGGTATTGAGTTTCCGCTCGCAGTTCTTCCACAGCCTTCTGCTCTTTTCCAACCAAGCGAAGCTGCGCTCAACAACCCAGCGTTTGGGCATCACCTTGAAGGTGTGCAGCTCGCTCCGTTTGGCAATCTGCACCGTCACGTCCGCCCCCAGAATCTCGCTCACGCCTTGAGCAAAGGGTTTGCCAACATAGCCACTATCCGCCAGCAGGCTCTGAGCCCCAATCAATCTGGATTTACATTGCCGTAGCGCCTGTAGCGCCCCTTTGCGGTCTGTAACCTCCGCAGTGGTGACCGCCACCGCATGTGGCAGGCCCTGCGTGTCCACCACAATATGGCGCTTGATACCCGAGACCTTCTTACCTGCGTCGTAGCCTTTTAATCCTGCGGTATCAGTGTTCTTCACGCTCTGCGCGTCCACGATCAAGAACCTGCTGCAAGCGCTCCGCCCCAGTTTCTCTCGGGCCGCGCCAACCTGATTTTTTAGCGCCTGCTCCAGCAGGCTGCCCCCTTCACGCGGCTCACTCCACATGGTGAAGTACGAATGGACGGTACGCCATTTGGGAAACGCTTCAGGAAGCATTCGCCATTGGCAGCCGCTTCGGAGCAGGTACAGCACGGCACAAAATACTTCATACAAGTCCACTCGACGGGGGCTTGTTCTTTTACGCGCACTTTCCAGAAGTGGTCTGATCACTTCAAATTGTTCGCGACTGATATCACTTGGGTAGCTTTTTCTCACCTCTGGATTTTCTCACACTACGCTACTACTCAGAGACTTTGAACAGGTTCTAAGACATCCGCCCCAAGGCCCCGCCGCGCGCGGGGCTTTTGATTGACCGCGCGGTCGGACAGGCCAAAAACCCAACACACCAATCACGCACCACTTTCCCCCAACTCAGCACTGCCCGCGCCCTGATGCAAATCCACAACATCTAGTGGCCCGCACCGCCCACCCCGCTGCGGCTTGTTTCAGCAAGGTTTCCTGCCTACAGAATGAAATGTGTTGGCCGGCCAAAAAAAATCTCAGGCCCCGCAAAGCCAGCAACCACGGGCTTTCGCCCACAATCCCCTCCAAAACAGCCATTAAATCTTCCGCTGTCAAGACTTGTACTGCCCCATACTCAACACTAGAATTTGGGTGTTCCGCGAGCTACAAACAATACATATTGTGTTTACCCACAGCTCGCGCACAGCTTTTCAACAGATTTGTCCACAGCCGGCCTGCCCCTCGGGAAACGCAGTAACGGAAGGACGCAACCACCCACCTTATCGAGGGCTACATGCAATTGACCACCTTTGAAGGGCAGACCGCCGCAGAACTCGGCCGCGCAGCCGCGCCCAAGGCCGATTTCAGCCAGTACAAAACCATCCGTCGCAACGGTGCGGTGGTGCCGTTCGAACCCGTCAAGATCTCCATCGCCATGACCAAAGCCTTCCTGGCCGTCATGGGCCACCAGGGCGCCACCTCCGCCAGCCTGCGCGAAAAAGTCGCCCAACTGAGCGAACAAGTGGCCAGCGCCCTGATGCGCCGCAAGCCGGAAGGTGGAGCCATCCACATCGAAGACATCCAGGACCAGGTGGAACTGTCTCTGATGCGCTTTGGCGAGCATGATGTAGCCCGCGCCTACGTGCTGTACCGCGAACAGCGCTCCCAAGAGCGCGCCGCCCGCGGCGAAGCCCTGACCCAGGTGCAGATCAACGTGGTGCGCAAGGACGGCCGCAAGCTGCCGCTGGACGTGGCCCGCCTGCGCGCCACCATCGAATCCGCCAGCCAAAACCTGGCCGGCATCGACATCGACGCCATCCTCAGCGAAACCCTGAAGAATATTTACGACGGCGTCAGCGAAGACGAAGTCAACAAATCCGCCATCCTGGCCGCCCGCTCCATGATTGAGCAGGACCCGGCTTACGATTACGTGACCGCCCGCCTGCTGCTGAACAACATCCGCCTGGAAATCCTGGGCGAAGCCGTCAGCCAGGAAGAAATGGCCAAGCAGTACGCGCTGTACTTCCCCACCTTCATCAAGAAAGGCATCGACGCCGAACTGCTGGATGAAAAACTGGGCGAATACGACCTGAAAAAAATGGGCGCCGCGCTGGACGCCAACCGCGACCTGAAGTTTGGCTACCTGGGCCTGCAAACCCTGTTTGACCGCTACTTCCTGCACGTGGACGGCACCCGCATCGAAATGCCGCAGGCCTTCTACATGCGCGTGGCCATGGGCCTGGCGCTGAACGAAGTGAACCGCGAAGAGCGCGCCATCGAGTTCTACAACGTGCTCTCCAGCTTCGACTTCATGTCGTCCACCCCCACCCTGTTCAACTCCGGCACCCGTCGCAGCCAGCTGTCCAGCTGCTACCTCACCACCATTGCCGACGACCTGGACGGCATCTACGAAGGCATCAAGGAAAACGCCCTGCTGTCCAAGTTTGCCGGCGGCCTGGGCAATGACTGGACCTCCGTGCGCGCCATGGGCTCCCACATCAAGGGCACCAACGGCAAATCCCAGGGCGTGGTGCCGTTCCTGAAAGTGGTCAACGACACCGCCGTGGCGGTGAACCAGGGCGGCAAACGCAAAGGCGCCGTCTGCGCCTACCTGGAAACCTGGCACGCGGACATTGAAGAATTCCTGGAGCTGCGCAAGAACACCGGCGACGACCGCCGCCGCACCCACGACATGAACACCGCCAACTGGATTCCGGACTTGTTCATGAAGCGCGTGATGGAAGGCGCGGACTGGACCCTGCTGTCCCCGTCCGAAGCCCCGGACCTGCACGACCTGTACGGCGCGGCCTTCGAGAAGCGCTACAAGGAATACGAAGCCATGGGCGAGCGCGGCGAGCTCAAGGTGTACAAGCGCATCCCGGCGCTGTCCCTGTGGCGCAAAATGCTGACCATGCTGTTTGAAACCGGCCACCCTTGGATGACCTTCAAGGACCCGTGCAACATCCGCAGCCCGCAGCAGCACATGGGCGTGGTGCACAGCTCCAACCTTTGCACCGAGATCACCCTCAACACCAATGAGGACGAAATCGCGGTCTGCAACCTGGGTTCCGTCAACCTGTCCGCCCACCTGAAGGCAGACGGCAGCCTGGACTCCGAAAAACTGCAGCGCACCATCCGCATCGCCCTGCGCATGCTGGACAACGTGATCGACATCAACTTCTACCCGGTGAAGAAGGCGCGCAACTCCAACCTGAAACACCGTCCGGTGGGCATGGGCATCATGGGCTTCCAGGACTGCCTGCACCAGAAGCGCGTGCCCTACGGCTCCGACGCCGCGGTGGAATTTGCCGACGAATCCATGGAAATGGTGGCCTACTACGCTTACTGGGCCTCCACCGAACTGGCGGAAGAACGCGGCCGCTACCCGTCCTACAAGGGCAGCCTGTGGGACCGCGGCATCCTGCCGCACGACAGCATCAACCTGCTGGCGGCCGAACGAGGCGGCTTCCTGGAAGTGGACCGCAGCGAACGCATGGACTGGAACGCGCTGCGTGAACGCGTAAAAACCCACGGCATGCGCAACAGCAACTGCCTGGCCATCGCACCCACCGCCACCATCGCCAACATCATCGGCGTGTCGGCAAGCATCGAACCGACCTACCAGAACCTGTTCGTCAAATCCAACCTGTCCGGCGAATTCACCGTCACCAACGAATACCTGGTGCGCGACCTGAAAGCCGCCGGCCTGTGGGACGAAGTGATGGTGGCCGACCTCAAATACTTTGACGGCAGCCTGGGCCAGATCGACCGCGTGCCGGCCGAACTGAAAGCCATCTACGCCACCGCCTTCGAACTGGACCCGCGCTGGTTGGTGGAAGCGGCCTCCCGCCGTCAAAAGTGGATCGACCAGGCTCAGTCCCTGAACCTGTACATGGCGGGCGCTTCCGGCAAGAAACTGGACGAGCTGTACAAGCACGCCTGGTTGCGCGGCCTGAAAACCACCTACTACCTGCGCACCCTGGCCGCCACCAGCGCCGAGAAATCCACCGGCCGCGGCGGCGAACTGAACGCGGTGTCCAACAGCCACAGCCAACCGGCCGCGGCTCCGGAAGCCGTGGTGGACAACACCCCGGCCACCGACGCCAAGTTCTGCAGCATCGACAACCCGGATTGCGAGAGCTGCCAGTAAGGCGGAAGCAGCCATCCTGGCTTGAACGGCCGGCCCCTCGGGGCTGGTCTAGCCTGGCTCCGGCCAGGCTCCATCTCACAGCCCACTGCCCGCAGCAGGCTGTGACATGGCCCCACAATCCGGCCGCCCCACCCATTGGCCAGCCGCCTGCCCACCCAGACGGCTGGCCAATGGGGAACGCAGCAACAAACCGCGCCAGACCGTAACGGCAGCGGACGCAGCACACATGCAAAACCAGGGGAAACCGGATGAATATAGAAGAATTTTTCAACAGCTACGCAGTGGGCTACAGCCAGCTGGACGTGCCCCAAGTGACCGCGCACTTCACCGTGCCCTTCACCGCCATCCATCAGGGAGACCTGAGCAGCTGGGACGACATGACATCGCTGCGCGACACCACCACCGCCTTGCTGGAGTGGTACCGCAGCCAGGGCTTCATCAGCGCCAGTCACCAACTGGACAGCGTGCTGAATTTTGGCGAAGACGCCGCCAGCGCCCGCGTGCGCTGGATTGTGCAGCGCCAGGACCAGCCAGCCTGGGAATACTGCACCGGCTACCACCTGAAACGGGTGAACGGCCAGTGGAAGATTTACGGCCTGGTTCAGTACCAGGACGCGCCGCAGCAGTAAGAGCAGCTAACAAAAATCAGTTTCACGGCTGAGGCAAGGCGCGCCGACGCAGGCAGTACTTGAGTACGGCAAGTCGGCGCAACGCAGCATCAGGAATTTTGTTAGCCGCTCTAAATAGTGCCCAGCCTCAAGCCGCTTGCCCCCAGGCGGCTTCGGGATGGAAACGCCGGACGGCCCGCGATGCGGACGGACGGAAACAGCTCAAGACCAAGCAAGCAAGCGCGGCGGGTGTTGAGCGGGTTCCAGGAAGACGAGGCCCACGGCCCCGCCGCCACCAGCAAGGCTTCAGCAGGAGGTCAGATGCAAGCGTTTGAAAATATCCGGATCAGCGGGTTTTGCGAACAAAGAACCCACAACCCCGACAAGCAGTTTGTGCTGTTCAATATGTACCTGACGCTGAACCAGGCCCCGCCCTGCGAATGGAAGGACCTGTTCAACGAAGCCCGCCGCCTGCCGCGCCAGAAAGTGTGGCGCAAAGCCTGGGTGGAAGCGGACGCGCTGGTGGTGTACTGCCAGCCGGAAGAACTGCAGCAGCAAATAGAGCTGCTCAAGCAAGACATAGAACAAGCCAACCGGCAATACCGCCAGCTGCTGAAGCTGCGGCAGCCGCGCGGCAGCCAGGTGGAGCAGGAGGAAAGCAGCGAACGCCAGCTAATCCACCGCCTCAGCCAACAGCTGCGCTTCTGAAAGGACGCCGCTCATGAGCGCCACCGCATTCTGTATCGCCCGCCATGGCGAACATGGCAAAGACGCAGGCTACCGAAAACTAGGCAGCCTGCACGTGGACCTGGACCCGGTGCCGGCACTTGCCGCCGCGCCGCGCCAGATACAAATACTGCGCAAAAGCAGCCTGCCGCTCAGCCCCAGCCTGGCTGGCGACAAGCAGCCGCTGCCGCCCCAAATCACCGCGCCGGACGCGGAATAAATCCAAACAGGAGCCCTTAATGCTGAACTTTGACGACACCATCGAAACCAAACCGGCCGCCCCCTCCGCGGGCGCCAACGCCGCCGGCCGCGTCAACGTGGTGGACAAAAAAGTGATCAACGGCACCACCGACGTCAACCAGCTCGTGCCCTTCAAACACAAATGGGCGTGGGAAAAATACCTGGCCCAATGCGCCAACCACTGGATGCCGCAAGAAGTGAACATGCAGCGCGACATCGAACAGTGGAAAACCGGCCAGCTGACCGAAGACGAAATGCGCATCGTCAAGCGCAACCTCGGCTTCTTCGTGACCGCGGACTCCCTGGCCGCCAACAACATCGTGCTGGGCACCTACCGCCAGATCACCAGCCCGGAATGCCGCCAGTTCCTGCTGCGCCAGGCCTTTGACGAAGCCATCCACACCCACGCTTACCAATACATCGTGGAAAGCCTGGGCCTGGACGAAGGCGAAGTCTTCAACGCCTACAACGAAATCAAATCCATCCGCGACAAAGATGAATTCCTGATCCCCTTCATCGACGTACTGTGCGACCCGGCCTTCAAAACCGGCACGCTGGAAAACGACCAGAAGCTGCTCAAATCCCTGATCGTGTTTGCCTGCATCATGGAAGGCCTGTTCTTCTACGTGGGCTTTGTGCAAATCCTGGCGCTGGGCCGCCAGAACAAGATGACCGGCGCCGCGGAACAGTACCAGTACATCCTGCGCGACGAGTCCATGCACTGCAATTTCGGCATCGACCTGATCAACACCATCAAGCTGGAACAGCCGGAAATCTGGACCGAAAGCTTCAAGGCCGAAATCACCGAACTGTTCAAGCACGCGGTGGAACTGGAATACGCTTACGCCGAAGACACCATGCCGCGCGGCGTGCTGGGCCTGAACGCCAGCATGTTCAAGGAATACCTGCGCTTCATCGCCAACCGCCGCATGCAGCAGATTGGCCTGGACCAGCTCTTCCCCGGCGTGAACAACCCCTTCCCGTGGATGAGCGAGATGATCGACTTGAAGAAAGAGAAGAACTTCTTTGAGACTCGCGTCACCGAGTATCAGACTGGCGGGGCGTTGAGCTGGGATTGATTGTTTTCAGAAATCGGAAAGGTTGAAATTTTGTAGCCAAAGCATGAAACCTTGCCTTGTTCGAAAAAAAGGCCCTGCAATTGCAGGGCCTTTTTTCATATATATGAAAAAGTAGCTATCCATAAAACAGTTATGCGCAAGAAAGAGCTTAGCCTTTTTCGTGCAGGTGCTCTGTAGCCATTTATGAGGAAATTACATGCGCAGCATAGAAAATACTCACAGAGGCTCAGTCCAACTATTTTGAGACGAACTGGAAGAACCGTTCCATTTTCCCATCCCTAACACCATCATTCAATAATTTCCGCACACTATCTTCAAATGAGGAATTTACACAGTAAAAAGTGTCAACCTCCTTCTCTGAAAATACATCTATGTAGCCATTTGCAATCAACTTATGAAATGAGTCCTCTTTCAATCCCGGAAATTTGCTGCTAAACCTGATATATCTTTTAGGTTGATCCCTAAAGAAAAGTCCCCTTCTAAAACTCCCGAGAAAATTATCAACATGCCGCAACAAGGTTGCTTCATTACTAGAGTGCATGTCTTTTATTTCATCAAAAGCAAGAGACAAGTCCCCTAGCTTACACGTTGAGTCAAAATGAGCCTTTGCCATTTCCCCCCCTCTCACCGACCCACGGTAGCAGTTGTCAAACTCACAATATATGAAGCTCGCCCCATCAAATTTTGACTTAACGAAATTCTCATAATTCAAAAAAGTGCTATTGTGAATTTGTTTCTGAGAGAAATCCATTGGTGGCATATCACCAGAGAAATGTAAATTATCGATACTAATTCCAAATCCACCATTAAGACCGTACATGGAAAGGACATTCCTAGTAAACTCTTCTGACCTCCCCCCCCTCAATGAAACCAGGTAGAATATTCCTGAAATTGCGTTTTTGTATAGCTTTACCTCCCCCGCTGGCTGATTACTTGACTTTCTAACCTGTTCAACAATTTTAGAAAAAACACCTCTCGCACAATCCATGAATTCATTGTTTTTATTTTCAAAATACTTCATTAGTTCTTTTGCAAGAGAAGACTCTACGGAAATTTTGGAAAGCGCCTTCAGAAAGTCACCATCGATACTTTTGCTCAACAAACCACGCCTAATATAAATTGATTCAAAATATTCGACCAAAAACTCATACTTTATTTGCACAACATCCCCTTCATCCTGCACTAAGAGAGGGTTAATTTTAATTTGATCAAATATACGTTCAGCCTTACTATCATAAAATATTCTCAACTCTTGCAAGATACTATAAGACTGCCAATTCTCTCCAAATCTTGAACAAGCACTGGCGAAAATATCAACCATCTCACCAATAGATAGATCAATTCCATGCCGCTTCTTTTCTCTCGAAAATATTGAAAATATTAATTTATCTAACATCCCATCAACACATGGGTACCCATACTCCTCACTTCTTGCCATCAACTCTCCATCTGAGATGAGCTCATCCTTTTCTAGATTATTAGCCAAAACATCTACAAAAAATGGAATAATTCTCTCGCCATCATCTGACAAATTTATTCTATCTATATTCCTCAAAATTGTCTCAGTGATTTTTTCTTCGTCACTTCTGCTTTTAAATCTACCTTGCAAATATTGCTTACAACTTTCCCTAGTAAACCCAAGCAAATCATATCTCTTGATTCCAAAATCTTCAGCCCGAGCCCCTTCTATGATTGGAACAGATCGACTAGTTATCATCACCTGGCTACTACCAAGTTGCTTATGCATTTTTTGAAGCGATTCAAAAAACTCCTTACTAGAGATTGATAGCATACTTGCAATTTCATCAAGACCATCCAGGATTAATACAATCCCACCGGTCATGGATGCTATTTCGAATGTACTTCTTTCAAATCTCACACTTTCGTTTTCACAAGATGCTTGCAAATCATACAGATCATATATTGAATTAATTTTTATTGCCTCCGGGCTGCTTTTAATTCTCTTTCTAATAAGCTCAGCCTGAATCAACACAAGAGTTACATTTGACAACTTCCTATTATTTACCTGTTCTGCCACTGCAAGACATAATGATGTTTTCCCCATCCCCCCACTAGCAACAATTAAGTGTGCCGAATATTTACTCTCGTTCAAAACTTGATCTACAAGATATCTTGCTGCGCCAGAGTGTTTCTTACCATCCACTTGCACATCTTGATTAGTATAGTATTTAATTCTTTTTATGTTAGGTATAGACTTAAGCGACTCATCAATACCATACTCCCAAAGAAATTCCTTATAGGTAATATCGGTAACTCTGCGATTAAAAATGCCATCAAACATGCTCTTTACCAGAGATACATCTCTTGCAGGCCTAGTTCTTAATACCGTTAAGCTGTCCGGCCTGACTGGCATATTCATAAAAAAATCTCTAGCTGACTGCAGAGAGTCTTGTATATTAATATTGTGATGCAGGGCAAGGTACAAGCTTAAGTCAGGGCTTTTCGTTTGCCACACCTCATATTTAATTTTCTTCCCACCGGAATAGTCAGCAAAATTGCGTAACTGTTTTCTATTTCTAGCACATTCTGCAATGATCAAATCAACATTCGATAATTCAAGCGACTCACTATCCTCTGAGCTCTCTTTCTCGGGCCTAGCGATAAGCGGCTGTTCTAGCAATTCTCTTTTCAGCCTGTCAAGATTTTCCTGATATTTTATATCATCTCTGAAATCAATATAAAACTGACTACTCAAAAATACGGGAACATCACTCCCCTGCCTTAAAATAGGGATAAACTTTGTTGCACCATGTTCCTCCATCAGCGAATGATGCAGATCCATTGCAGACCTGACTTCAATCCCAACACCCCCATTACGATTATTAGCTTTCTTACAGTAATTTTCATCAATAACTGCAACAATAAGATCTGAATTAATGACAGCATTCTCCATATACAAATTTTTGTCATGGCGGTTTGTTAAGTCATACTTATCAAACAT
Organism: Chromobacterium haemolyticum; assembly: GCF_009936155.1. Lineage (NCBI taxonomy): Bacteria > Pseudomonadati > Pseudomonadota > Betaproteobacteria > Neisseriales > Chromobacteriaceae > Chromobacterium > Chromobacterium haemolyticum. Next base: position 2,785,027 of record NZ_AP019312.1, read on the forward strand.
CACATGAAAACTTGGAGAAACCTCTAAATCATGCACTAGTTTTTCCACCCACCTCTCATGATCAGAGCTGCTATAAGCATAAGTAACAAATATTTTTTTCATAATATCCCCATATTGCACATTATTACCAATATTTAAACAGAACAATGCCTCCAACCATTAAGATAAGGATAGTATCCTCATACTTTAAAAATGATATTTGGCAAAATTTCATAGTACATATAACTATACGTATCGCATTGACATTTGTCATTTTTTTGCTATCACAGCGAACGGTGCTCAACACACCCTCCGCTAGCGGTTAGCCCGCGCCCGTAAGTCGTGGCTTTTTTGCGTCCATAGGTTCCTGTCGTGCCGCTCTCTTGGCACGTCCAAAGCTTATGGCCGGGTAGCGTGCAGCCATACAATACCCCGGCAACGGGGGAAATCTGCGGGCCGTCTAGCGGCGGTGTTGAAGTACCCGGCCGCCCCTCTCAACAGGGGGTGCTTTAGACAAAACCGCTAGGAGTCCATGACCATGGATGCCCGTCTTATCGTTTCTCTCTCCCCTCTTCTAGTTCGTCCTCCCCACCGCCTATCACATGCCTTGTTGCGCCTGCGCGCTGCGTATCGCCATGCGTTTTTGGCAGCGCGGTTTGCGCGTTTCATCAGGGAGGCCCGGCCATGAATGCTGCTATCGGTCTGGAAGTGAACACACCGCTGCGGCTGGATTTCGCCAAGGATTTGGCGATGCAGGTGCTGCGGCGGCCAGAGGGGTTCTGGTTTGTCGCGGCGGAGGTGGCTGCGTCCATGAAGCTGGAGGAGAAGGATTTGCAGCAGGCCTTGGGCGGGCCGCTGGGACAAGCCTTCTGCCTGACGGATGAGGTAGAGCCGGTGTTGTGCCTGTCCGAGGCCGAGCTGGACGAGGTGTTCCGCCGCATCAAGAAACCAGGCGCGCGGCGGCTGCGGCGCTGGTGGCAGGAGGAAACCCGCCCGGCCTTGCTGCATCAGGCCAGCGCGGCCAGCACCGCAGAAACCCTGCACCTGGCGCTCGCCCTCGCAGCGGAGGCGGCGCAACAGGTCAGCCGTGCGGTGTTGGACATCGTGCTGCGCGAACCCGGCCCGTGGCTGCATTCACGCTGGGTGCTGACGCTAGATTACGCGCCCAACAACCAGCAGCGCTGGCCGCACGGCAGGCTGATCGGCCTGAACAGCAGCGTCTCCACGCTCAGCGGCATGGCGGAGCTGATTGCCCCGCCCTGCAAAATACCGGCCACCAAGGCGGAACTGGTGCAGCTGGCCACCGCCTGCCAGTTGCGTTTGGCGGAGCGAATAGACAGTTAGAGCGACTGACAAAACCCTTGATGCTGCGTTGCGCCGACTTGCCGTACTCAATGTACTGTCTGCGTCGGCGCACCTTGCCTCAGCCGTAAAACTGAGTTTTGTTAGCCACTTTTAGCCCGCTAATCGCGCAGCGTAATAAGAAACACCGCTTCAATGTTGCGAAGCGGTGTTTTCGTCAAAAGAGTCCTAGTAGTTTAAATGCGACCTACCCGTCGGCTTCTTTCTCAAAGTATTGACTTGGATATGCGGCCAGCGCGTCACTTGTCCATTGGAACCGAACATGAATTCAAAAAACAGCACTTGTTCATATTGAAGCTGTAATACTTCACAGCCATCGCTGTCTATCACTGTTTGTATCCACAAGTTCAGATTCATCTCCGTAACATTAGCAAAGGTGCTCACAAAGGGCGTATTTAAAATCCCGCCTTGCGGCCCACCATTGTGTTTGCTGCTGAGCTGAATCAACGTGTATTTTTTGATGCGCTGGTCTTTGATCACATCACGCAGTCGCAAATCCGGGCGCACGGAATACGGGTAGTTTGGGTCAGCAACAATCCGCTGGAAATAAGTCAGATTGCTGTCCGGCTGGGTGGCTGGCAATGACTTGTCAAACGCCCAAGCCGGCGCGGGTTCATCCAGATTGAGCGGCGCGGGCGGCGTGCCCTCCTGAACCGACAGCAATGCGGAAGCACCCATGCTGGGTGAAATGGCGAGCGGAGAACCAGCCAGCGGCACGGGGTTTGCCGCAACGGCAGCCGGCACCGTATCGTCTTGCGGCGGCGGAGTCGTTGGCCACGAGTTGGTAAAAGGTTGAGTCCAACAGTCCGTGCCGGTGGGATATTCCGGTTTGCCGGGAATGTCCGCCTGAAATCCGCCGGTGATCATCATCGCACTGCCATGGGGTATGGTCCCGCTACGCGCAATGGAATAAGGCGGCACATAATTTGGCCCGTTGGCGCCGGCGCCAATGGCAATCCCTGGGAAACCGTTATCTGAAATAACGGATTCTTCTGTAGCCGCATGGTTGTACATCGGGTTCATCCACAAATACATGCCATCTTCTTCGTGAATGCCAACGCCGTCACTGACCCGTTGTATGCTTTGATTGTATTTCACCGCGCCCGCGAACTGCTCGTTGGTGCCGCCCCGATTCCGCACCCCGCCATCTACCAGGGAGAACGTGAGTTCTTCGGTATAGTTTTCACAGAGAAAGTGGAATATGCCGAAAATGGTTTCAGAATTTGTCCCCGGAGACGGCATACAGGTGGTATGCAAGCCCCACCCCAGATTCGTCTTGTCCGGATTGTAATTAACCCATGTGCCTTCCAGCTGCTTCAGCACACCATAATCAGCCGGCTGATCCAGTACCGCATCCGAGTATTCCGGATAGGGCGGAGCCGGCGTTTGAACCACATTATTTTCAGGCATACACACCTCGCATGATCATTCATTGTGACAAAGGGCGGTGCAGCGAAAAACGATAAAATCAAAATAAGCCGTGTCAGCTTTACGGGGCTTGCTGTATAAATAAAAGCACGTCAATGAAAAGCTGGGTTTTTAGCAAAATTTGTATTTGCATGGCTGAAATATTCTGCAAATCTTCAGCCATGAAATTAAGTAAATTCCGCCATACAAAAATCCTAGCACTAGACATGACAATGTCAAGACAAATTCTATTGATTATTTTATTATGAATAGAGAACATCTAAGTTAGGCGAAACTTTCTGAGAAACCATCTTTGGAGAGAATGCGGTCATGGGGACGGTAGAACCGAAAGCCAAACACAGTGGAGGTGATATCGCCCTCCCGGGCGATTATGTACAGCCTCCCTCCCACCCACACTTAACGTTCACTTACGCAGCGCAACCCGCGAAGCCACCCTCTTGCCTTTGACGGACGCTTCTAGAACCAGAAATGGAAATCATGCAACTGGTGCCGCCAGACGAACCTATGCTGGAGCCAGCGCGCATCGGCATGTTTGGAAACGCGGCGCATCACAGCCCGACTCTCAAGCTCATGAGTCCCCCGCCGCCAGAAACCCTAATTTTTCTACAGCGCCCAGATCGCTTCAGGATTGCCCACAAGTGCCGCGTCAGTCCACAATAGAGAAAATTACGCGCAATCCCGGATACATATCTCTGCAAGCGCAGCTATCCTCGCAGGAAGTAACACAATGACGAACCAAACCCTCCACAACGACAACACGCCTCTGGTTGAAACCTCCAGGCTGGCCTCTGCACTCGAAACCTTTGCTACCGAACGCGACTGGCATCAGTTCCACTCCCCCAAGAATCTGGTTATGGCTCTCTCTGGGGAGGTTGGGGAACTGACTGAAATCTTTCAGTGGATGAGCGAAGACGCCTCAAAGAACGCAGGCAGTCAACCGGCCACAGCCGACAAGGTGCGTGAGGAGTTGGCAGACGTGTTGCTCTACCTTGTCCGCCTGGCTGATGTCTTGGGCGTTGACCTCAATGATGCGGCCAGCAAAAAACTGCAGTTGAACACCCAGAAATACCCGGCCGACAAAGTTCGCGGGTCCAGCAAGAAATACAACGAGATCTGAATGCAAGCGTCCAGTTCAACCCATACCCTCATTTACCAGGCCGATAAGCAGAAATTCCTTCAGGATGCAGACCGCTATATCGAAGACCTGATCGAGATACAGTATCAAGCGAAGACCGGCAAGAAAGTAAGTCCTAAAGAGAAGCAATCCTGGCAGCACTCGCTTCAGGAAATGGCCAAGATCTTGCGCGATGACAGCATCCCGGCCAGTGCGGGAGTGGGTATCGAACTATTCGCCCCTCAGTCGATGAGCCGCATAGACTTTACTCTCACCGGCTATGACGAACACGGGCACAAGAAGGCAGTCATCATTGAGCTCAAGCAATGGGCTAGCATTGAGCAGACCGGCAAGGATGCCATCGTTCGCACCTTGCTGGGAGGCGGATTGAATGAGGCCATTCACCCCTCGTACCAGGCCTGGTCCTACGCCATGCTGTTTGAAAGCTTCAATGAGTCGGTTTCATCCGGCGACATCAAGGTGATACCGTGCGCTTTCCTTCACAATTACCCCGAAAACGACAACGCCATCCTGGATGCCCGGTTCAAGGAGTACACCGAACAAGCGCCATTATTCCGTAAAGGGCTGGCCGAACGGGACAAGCTGCTTGCCTTTCTGCGTCAACACATCCAAAAGGGAGACCAACAGGCTGTGTTGCAGCAACTCATCAGCAGCCGGATTGGGGCATCCAAGGCGTTTGCCGACTCCCTGGCTCAACTGATGAAAGGGAACACCGAGTTTGCCCTGATCAATGACCAAAAACTGGTTTATGAAAGCATCAAGGAAATTGCGCAGGCGGCAGCTCCGGGCAAACACAAAGTCATCATCGTTGAGGGCGGCCCTGGCACCGGCAAAACCCTCATCGCCATCAATCTGCTGGTCAAGCTGCTGCAGACCGGCATAGCAATCAAGTATGTTTCCAAGAATGCCGCTCCTCGGCATGTCTACAAAGCCAAGCTAACCGGTACGGTTAAACAGACCCACTTTAACGGCTTGTTCACTGGCTCAGATAGCTTTCACGCCATGGAGCCGGATAGTTTTGATGTGTTGCTCGTTGACGAGTCCCATCGGCTGACAGAAAAAAGCGGCATGTTCAATAATCTGGGCGAGAACCAGATGAAGGAGTTGATCAACGCCGCCAAGTGTACGGTCTTCTTTATTGATGAAGACCAACGCGTTACCTTCCGCGACATTGGCTCCAGGGAGCAGATTCGTCACTGGGCTGCCATCAAGAAAGCGGAGATACACGAGTTCACCCTCAGCTCGCAGTTCCGTTGCAGCGGGTCAGATGGCTACATGGCATGGCTGGACAATGTTCTCGACATCCGCGAAACCGCCAATAATCTGCTGAACACCCAAAGTTACCACTTTAAGGTTTTTGATACGCCGGAAGCCATGCATGCGGCTATCGAGAAAAAGAATGGAAAAAACAGGGCACGCGTTGTAGCAGGTTACTGTTGGCCTTGGAACAGCAAAACGGATACCAGCCAGATGGACATCGTCATTGGCTCTCACTACCAACGCCAATGGAACCTGGCCAGCAACAGCATGGTGTGGATTATTGCCCCAGACTCCATTGACCAAGTGGGCTGTATCCATACCTGCCAGGGTCTTGAGGTCGACTACATCGGCGTGATCATTGGTCCCGACCTCATCGTCCGCGATGGTCAAGTCATCACCGACGCCAGTCAGCGCTCCTCCATGGATCAAACGATCAAAGGCTACAAAACCCGCATCAAGAAAGATCCTGCAGGTACCAAGGCGCTGGCAGACCGCATCATCAAGAACACCTACCGCACCTTGATGACGCGCGGCCTGAAGGGTTGCTATCTGTACTGCTCAGATCCAGAAACTGCCGACTACTTCAGAAGCCAGTTACAGTAAGCCAACCCTTGCATACAAAACAGCGCACAAAAACGCAAGCGACAGAAACCGCCGCCAACAGCATATGACCGCACTCGCCACACTAACCATTCAAGAATTCTGTGAAAAAGCCAAAAGCCCAAGCTTTCCAGATGAGCTTGAACAGCGTTATGCAGAAGTCTTTGAGCAGAGCCAGCTCAGCCCGCAAGAAAAATCATCATGGACTCATTCCTTACCGGCCCTGGCAGCCTTGCTGGAGCCGCAGCGGATCAAAGGGCACATTTTGCTCGAATACCCCATGCCGCTAGGCACTAGACGTGCAGATTGCGTGCTGATTGGCGCTGACGCGGATGGCAACACGCATATCGTCATCATTGAGCTGAAGCAATGGTCTCAAGGCAGTATCAGCCTTAGCAAAAGCGATGAGCCACGCAGACTGACGGTTCATGCTCAACCGCCCTACTCAACGGAGCACCCTTGTGATCAAGCGGAAGTTTACATGGCCGCGCTCGAGCACATGCTTGACTTCGGCCCCCACAAGCCAGTCATGCATGCTATAGCTTATCTGCACAATTACAGGGAAATTGAAGATGATCTGCTAAGGTCAAACCCCTTTGCCTCCCATCTGCAAAATACGTTGCTACTTACTCTTAGCCAGGAACAAGAAGCTGCCGCGAGCATGCTTGGAAAACTGCAGCAGCCAAGCCCTCTTCTCACCTCTCTGAGCAATCCAGTACTTCACTACTCCGATGCCTTCATCGCCAACTTCAGCGACAAACTCAATTGCAGCGCCCTATTTGACCCCAGTGCCGAACAAGAACAGACATTCCGAAAAATTCTCAGCGTGTTGGATGATACAGAGCATCGAAACTGCGTCGTCATTAAAGGGATAGTTGGCACCGGCAAAACGGTTCTGGCCATGATGCTTATTCGGCATCTCATGCAGCAGCGGAAAAACCCTAAATACTATGTTATCTCTGCAGCCATCAAAGACTGCCTGCGCGCTCTGGATTTTAGCGCAGGCGGGCCTGCAAGCACCAAGTATCTAATCGTCGACGAGGCACATCGTCTTAACTGCAAGTTTCTAACCCAGCTCTTTAAAAACAAGCAACTCATCGTTTTTTTCATCGATGACAACCAATGGCTACAGCCCAACGAAAACTGCCGCAGCGCCGACATCTTTGCTGCAGCAAAAAAAGAAGGCATGCAGCTCATCCAGCATACCCTCTCCGTACAATTACGTTGCCGAGGCGCCGATAACTATATCGCTTGGGTTGATCGCTTTCTCAATCATGGCAGGCTCGACACCCTCAAGCCAGACACAGACTTTGAAGTTCAATTGGTAGACAATCCACAGCAAATGGAAAACCTGCTGCGCCAACGCGCACAGGGCAACACAAGTTGCCGCATGGTTGCCGGATACTGTTGGGATTGGAGCACAATACATAGCCCTCCTGGCGAGGGCCACGATATTGAGATCGAAGATTGGACTGCGCGCTGGAATCAGTACTCGGCCTATGCCGACTGGAATCAGAGGCCCGGCTTTCACACTGAAGTTGGCGCAATCTATACTGTACAGGGTTTTGAATATGACTATGTTGGGGTGATTATTGGACCAGATTTAGTCCATACATCCAATGGCCTTAGAGTTCGCCCTAGCTATCAGAAATATAAACCATTGCAAGATTCGCTGGACAGGCCAGAAATTTCAATACCGCAGAAGAAGCAAGAATTTGCCAAGGCTGTACGCAATATCTACTACGTCTTGCTTACCCGCGCCAAGAAAGGCGTATTCATTTACGCAACCAACCCGGAATTAAGGAATGCTCTGCAAAAATTAAAAATACTAGGGCCAGCCTAACTCAAAAATACAGCACGCTGCATGAGGCAGACAGCGTGCTGTAGTGATCAAAAACTGTAGAGATAACTGATGGTCGACAGGGCAACAAGCCTATCTGACATACAGCCTAGGAACTCAAAACCACAATTACTTGTCACCTGAGGAGAAAATTGAGTGCAACGCAGCAGCCATACGTGCCACCTCATCAGCATCGGCAGCTTGCGCGCTACGCATAATCCGACTTCGCATCTCCTCCACGGAGGGGCGACCGTCGAAATCGAAGAAATCCTTCAGTTCCAGCTTCATAGCGTTAGCCAAACGCTCTAGCGTCTCAATGGCGGGGTAATGCGCGCCACGCTCTATGCGGCTCAGCGACTTAGCGTCAATGCCCACCATCTCAGCCAAAGCATCTTGGGACAGACCTTTGCGCTTGCGCAAAATCTGAACTTGCCTGCCAATCTTGATTTTCGTGTCCACTTTTCTACTCTGCGTGTACTTTCTCCTCATTTAATCAACGCACACTGTTTACAATAACTACGTACAGAGTAGAATTCATGAAAAAGTAAACTCTAAACTCACAAAGAGGCATGCAATGACTCCCTTCCGCAGTCCTGCACCCCAGCCCCCACCACCCTCAACCCTGGCCGCCTGCGCCCTGGCCTTGAATTGTCTCGTCACCCTGCGTCACGCGCTTGACGCCTTTCAGTCCCACGCCACACAAACACAACAGCCCCGTTTGCAGCATCTGGCTTGCGCCGCCACCGCGGTGCTGGACGATTGTGCCAGCCAGTTACACAGCCTTTGCCCCGACGCCGCTCCCTGCCCGCCAAACGGCAGGTTTCCAACGCTGACGTGGAGACCGCAATGACGCCCTCCCACATTTTCGCCACTGCCGCAAAGCCGCCTCCAGCGGCCGGTCCTGCCGGATGTCTGCCCCCGCCTGTTTCGAAGCGATATATTTTTAACAAATTAAGTTGTATGTTTTATCACTCTATGGTTTCATCCGCTGACGACGCATCGGGTCAAAGCCGTGGCTTTGCTCCCGCGTCGTCAAAGCAGATGTTTGTGCTCAAGGATTGTTACTGCGCAAGCAGGCAAAACCTGATGACTTGGCTGAGGCCAAGCCGTCAGGTTTTTTTGTTTTCAGGGTGCGCGCTATGAGAATCAGCAAAGTCTTGAACAACAATGCCGCCCTCGTGTTGGATGAACGCCAGCATGAGCTGGTGGCCATGGGCTGCGGCCTGGGGTTTCAAAAGCGGCCGGGCGACGCGCTGGACCCGGCGCTGGTAGAAAAACTCTTCGCCTTGCGAAACCATGAGCTGATGTCCCGTTTGAGCGAAGTCTTGAGCGCCATCCCCACCGAGGTGATGGCGGTTTGCACCGACATCCTCAACCTGGCGAAAAATCAATTGGGCAGGCTGCCCGAGGAAGTTTATCTGGCTTTGCTGGATCACTGCCATTTCGCGCTTGAACGCCATCGTCAGGGCATTGCCCTCCACAACGCGCTGCAATGGGAAATGCGCAGGTTTTACCCGAAAGAATTCGCCATTGGCCTGCAAGCGCTGGCGCTGATAGAGCAGCGATTGGGGCTTACCCTGCCGGAAGATGAGGCCGGTTTCATCGCCTGGCATTTGGCCAATGCCCAAATGAATAGCGAGGTTCCGGAGATGCAAGCCATTACCCAGCTGATGCAGCAGGTGCTGCGGATCGTCACCTACCAGCAAGGGCATGAGCTTGACCAGCAAACGCTGAGCTACCACCGCTTCATTGCCCACCTGAAGTTTTTTGCGCAACGCGTGTTGTCCCAGCAGTCATTGCCAGTTGGAGACACCTCCTTGCATGCGACGGTGAAGGCAAGCTACCCGCAGGCATGGCGCAGCGCGGAGAGCGTTGGTGCTTATGTTTGGGAGCAGTTCCGGAAGGAGCTTGAGTTGGACGAGATGATGTTCCTCGCCATTCACATTAGCCGTCTATAAGAGCCTGTTCAATGTCTCGCGAGCAAGGGCGAGACAAGGCGAAAACGAGCGAAAAAGCGGAATGTACAAGTGGTAAATGAGCATTTTGAGCTTGTACTCACCGTGCAAGGCTTCACGAAGCGCAGCAGATTTTGAACAGGTTCTAAGCCTGATCTTTACTCACCGGCTGGTTTGACCAGTCGAGACATCAACAGGGTTGTTACTGTCTAGAACAGGCAAAACCTGGCCACGCCTCCCCCATTGCGGGTGGGCGCGGCCGGGTTTTTTTTGAGCGTTTGCTCGCCATAGGGAGGAGAACCATGGACACACTCGCCAAGCAAATCGTCGCGGGAGTGGGCGGCAAGGACAATATTCTGAGCCTGGTGCATTGCGCCACCCGGCTGCGCTTCAAATTGCGCGATTCCGGGCAGGCCCATGCGGAAACCTTGAACCGTCTGCCCGATATTCTGATGGTACTGGAGAGCGGCGGGCAATTCCAGGTGGTGATTGGCAACCGGGTGGCTGAGGCCTATCAGGCCATTTGCCAAGTCATTGAACTGGACGATGAGGCTCCGCCAGCGGGCGAGACCAAGAGAGAGGGGCTGCTAAGCCGTTTCATTGACGTGGTCTCCGCTATTTTTACGCCCACCCTCGGCATCCTGGCCGCCTCCGGCATCTTGAAAGGATTGTTGTCGCTGGCTCTGGTGAATGAATGGATGAGCGAGACCAGCGGCACCTATTTACTGTTGTTTGTGGCCAGCGATGCTTTGTTTTATTTCTTCCCCTTGGCCTTGGGGTATACCGCCGGCAAAAAGTTTGGCGGCAACCCTTTCACGGCAATGGCCATGGGCGGCGCGCTCACTCACCCGCTGTCCATCGCGGCGTTTAATGCCGCTCAGCAGACTGGCGCGGCGTCCTTGGACTTTGCCGGCATTCCCATTGTGTTCATCAATTACAGTTCCTCGGTGATCCCCATCATTCTTGCCGCTTGGGCCAGCAGCCATCTTGAAGCCCGCTGCAACCGGATACTGCCCGCTTCCATCAAAAACTTTCTGACCCCGCTGCTGTGCTTGAGTCTGATCGTGCCCATGACCTTCCTGCTGATCGGACCAGCCGCCACCTGGCTAGGCCGCTTGCTGGCCAATGGTTTTCAAATCCTCTATGACTTGGCTCCGATGTTGGCCGGCGCGGCGCTGGGCGGCTTGTGGCAGGTGTTGGTGATCTTTGGCCTGCATTGGGGCCTGGTGCCGCTGATGTACAACAATTTGAGCCTGCTGGGCTATGACACCATGGGCGCGCTGTTGCTGCCGGCGGTAATGGGGCAAGTGGGCGCTACGCTGGGGGTTTTCTTGCGCACCCGCGATGCGCGCCTGAAATCATTGGCAGGCACCGCGGTGAGTTCTGGGCTATTCGGCATTACCGAACCCGCCATCTATGGGGTGACGCTGCCGGCAAAACGTCCCTTCCTCTTTGGCTGCATCAGCGGCGCATTGGGAGGCTTGATCCTGGGCTACGCGCGCAGCAGCGTCTACTCGCCAAACCTGCCCAGCATTTTTACCTTCCCCCAAGTCATCCCTCCCAGTGGCGTCGATTTCTCCGTCTGGGGCGCGATTGCCGGCAGCCTGCTGGCGGCCGGCCTCGCCGCCCTGCTCACCTTCTTTTTTGGCCTGTCCAAAACCGAGCCAGCCACAGCCGCCACGGCGGCGGATGAAAAACCGGCCACATCTGAAGACTCCTCGTCTTATCAAATCCCTTCACCCATCCACGGTCAGGTCCAGCCGCTCAACACGGTGTCGGACCCCGCCTTTGCCAGCGGCATTCTGGGCCAAGGCGTGGCCATCCTGCCGCACAGCGGCCGGGTGGTGGCGCCGTTTGGTGGCCAGGTCAAATCCTTGTTCCACTCTTGCCACGCGCTGGCGCTCGTCGCCAACGACGGCACTGAAATGCTGATCCATGTCGGCATCAATACCGTCAAGCTCGATGGCCGCCACTTCCGCGCCCATGTGCGGACAGGCGACTCAATCGCGGCCGGCGATCTGCTGTTGGAGTTTGACCGCGCCGCGATTACCGAGGCCGGCTTCGATATGACCAGCCTGGTGCTGATCTGCAACCCCGGCTGCACGCAAGTGCGGCCCATTCCCACGGCCGAGGTGGAGGAGTTGGCTCCCCTGCTGGCCGTCAGCCGTTAACCACCGCAATCAGGAGATGAGAGATGACATTATTTCCCGCTGATTTTCTATGGGGCGGCGCCCTGGCCGCCAATCAGGCGGAAGGCGCTTACCTGGCCGATGGCAAAGGACTGTCCACCTCGGATGTGCTGCCGCAAGGCGTTTTTGGCCCCATCGTCGAGCGCGTGGCCGGCGACAGCGGCCTCAAGGACCAGGCCATCGATTTTTACCACCGCTATCCGGAGGACATCGCCCTGTTCGCTGAGATGGGTTTTCGCTGCCTGCGCGTGTCCATCGCCTGGAGCCGCATCTTCCCGCAAGGCGACGAGGACGAGCCCAACGAGGCCGGGCTGGCGTTTTATGATCGCCTGTTCGACGAGATGACCAAGCACGGCATTCAGCCGCTGGTCACGCTGTCGCATTATGAAATGCCCTATGCACTGACCCAGCGTTACGGCGGCTGGAGCAGCCGCAAGACCATCGGCTTTTTCGAGCTATATGCTCGCACGGTGTTCGCCCGCTATCGCGACAAGGTCAAATACTGGCTGACCTTCAACGAAATCAATATGGCGCTGCACGCGCCGTTTACCGGCGTCGGCCTGCCGCCGGACAGCGACAAGCAAGCGGTTTACCAAGCCATTCACCACCAACTGGTGGCCAGCGCGCGAGCGGTCAAAGCCTGCCGCAAGCTGATCCCGGATGGCCGGATCGGCAATATGCTGCTGGGCGATATCGTCTACCCGCTCAGTTGCCGGCCGGAGGACCTGCTGGCTTGCCAGCAACGCAATCGCGACTGGCTGTTTTTTGGCGATGTGCAGGCGCGAGGCGCTTACCCGGCCTATATGCGGCGCTTCTTCCGCGAGGAGGGCATCGAGCTAAGCATTCACCCCTCAGACCTGGCGGACCTGCGCAACACCGTGGATTTCATTTCCTTCAGCTACTACATGTCCGGCTGCGCCAGCGCCGACCCTAGCCTGGCGGAACAAGCCGGCGGCACGCTGGGCATGGTGCCCAACCCGCACCTGCCCAGTTCCGACTGGGGCTGGCAGATCGACCCGCAAGGCCTGCGCTACCTGCTCAATCTGCTCTACGACCGTTACCAGAAACCGCTGTTCATCGTGGAGAACGGCCTGGGCGCGCGCGACGAGGTGACGCCGGACGGCCGCATCCATGACCCCTACCGCATCCAATACCTCAACGATCACCTGATCCAAGTGGCCGAGGCCCTGGACGATGGCGTCGAAATCCTCGGCTACACCAGCTGGGGGCCGATTGATCTGGTCAGCGCCTCCAAGGCGGAGATGTCCAAACGCTACGGCTTCATCCACGTCGATCTGGACGATCAGGGCCATGGCAGCCTGGAACGACGGCGCAAGGACAGCTTTTACTGGTATCGCGACGTGATCCGCAGCCGGGGGCAAACGCTGAAGCCGGCCGGTTAAACCCCCACAGCGAAAATACCGAGGCCTGCCAGCGGCAGGCCACACCCACAGCAGGCGCTGCCATAGGCCAGGGGCTGGCTTTGCCTGCGCCTATGCAGCCACCGGAAGTTCAGGAGACCAGCATGCCTACCCTGTTTTCTACCAAACCGCGTCGCCTCCCCCTGACCTTGAGTTTGGTTTTTGGGGTTTTGCTCAACCCAGCTATCGCACAAGCCGACAGCGGCCGCGATGACATCCCCGCCTGGAATGGCACGGTGCTAGGCTTCGAGCCGCCAGCAGGCGATTTGCTCAGCCACCGCCTTGGACTGCGTCAGGCCTAGCAGGCCTTTGGCTTTGAGTATCAGTTGTCCCATCTCAGCCAAACCGCCTACAACGTCAAAGGCGGTTACAACACGGACAAGAAAGCCGAATACATCGACCAGTTTTCGCTGACCTTCACCCAAAGCCTGGAAGCGCAGACCGGCATTCCCAATGCCGCGATCGAGGGCAATATCGTCAACCGCAACCATGACAACAACCTGACTAGCACGCGGCTGCAAGATAGCCGTGTCGGCTTCAACGACCTGGCGCAGGAAAGCTGGGGCGGCCAATCCATTACCCGGCTGGGCTGGCTGAATTTCAGGAGAAGCTTTCTCGACGGCAAGTTGCACTGGCGGATAGGACTAATGAACAAGGTGCAGGACTTCGACCAGATCATTCCCTGCGACTTCCAGATGCTCAGCCTGTGCGGCGGCAAATCGGCGGACTCCGGCACCTGGTACAACTGGAACGTTCATTACTGGGGCAGCACCTTGCAGTACCGACTCACTCCGGAACTGACCCTCTTGACCGGCTTGCTGGAGCAAAACCCGCAAGCGCCATCGCGCAGCCACGCCTGGAGCGTGTCCACCGACGGCAGCCGGGGCATTCTGCTGCCGCTGGAAGCCGAATGGCGCACTCGGCGCTTCGGACTGCCGGGCATTTACAGCCTGGGTCTGCTGTACACCAATGCCAAGCAAACCGACCTCTATCTTGGCCAGTCCGGCGGCCCCGGCGCCGTTGATCCAGCGGGCTATCGCCAGTACCGCAACACTTGGTTCCTGTATACCGGCTTCAACCAGCAACTGACTCGCCACGCCGATAACGCCAACCGGGGCTTGAGCCTGGCCTGGAGCCTGGGTTTGGCGGACCAGCGCAGCAATAAGTCGCGTTACTCCACTGCTCTGGCCCTGCGTTATCGTGGCCCTTTCGACACTCGGCCAAACGACTGGCTGGCGCTAGGCGTAGCCAAAATGCAAGGCAGCTCCAATTTTCGCCATAGCCAGAACTTCCTGAACCAGCAAAGCGGAGTTGAAGACTATAGCGATCCGCGTTATGCGCCGTTGCCGGAGTCTTCCGTGAATGCCGAGCTGTACTACCGTTTCAAGGTGACCCCATGGCTGGAGTTACAACCCTTGATCCAGTATTGGGGACGCCCTGGCGGCATTGCCCAAACTTCCGACGCCTGGGTAGTGGGCCTAAAAACCGCTATCAACTTCTAATTCAAGTTGGTCAAGCCAAGGGAATACCGCGATGAATACTGCCTTGCCCGCCATGGAGCAATTAAAGCTGTTGAACCAGAAGCTGTTCGACACCCAGGATCAGACCACCTTGCCACACTTGGGCCAGCAATTGGCCCAACAATGCGAAGAGATGGACGCCCGCCTGATGCAAGGCTTGATCGACATCCGCGCCGCCCATATCAGCCTGCAAGCCATCCTGACCTTGCTGCAACGCCGCGACGAACCCTTGCTGTTGAGCAGCGAGGAAGCCGCGGCGCTGTTGGAGCCGGTGCAGCAACGCCTGTGTCAGGGCTTAAGCTGCATTAACCGCTTGGTGTAGGCGGAGGCCCCAAGAAGCGCCCGTGCTCCTTGGGGCGCTGTACGTCAAGAACCGGCGCTGCGCAAACGCGGCCGCCTTAACGACTGCCGGCCTTTTTAAGCCCTTCGGCAATCATTCCCGGTTCATAAATGGACTTCACCGCTTTCATGAAGGGCATGCCCCACGCATTGGCATGCGCGGCGCCATCGAATGGCTGCGCAAACACATGCTCCTCTTGCATCATTACATTCCACACAATCCCGCCAAACCATGCGCAGTTATGAATCGGCGTATAGACACCATGCTTCAAGAGTTCGATTGAGCCGCCCCGGCTCCAGCGGACATCCCTTCAAAACACACCAGCAGCATGTGCTTGATGATGTCTTCATCCTGGTATTTCCCGTACACGCGCAGGTACTCCACCGCTGGGTCACAGGTTCGAGAGTAGTAGCTGAAAAGGATGACATCCGTTGGCATCTCCGCCTTCAATTCACCTTGTTTCTTGGCCTGCTCAACGATGCCTTGCAAGGTCTTGTGCAATTTAATGACCCGACCAACGTAAGTCATGCTGCGCGTCAACATGCTGCGCACTTGCGGGCTGGCTGACGGCAAGAAGGGCAATCCGCCAGCCAGCCGCACCCTTAGCGCCCAGTCCAAGAGGTCTCGCAGGCGGGCCAGTGGGCTCAACCTTGAGTCTTGTCGCGCCAAATAGCGCAGGGCATCGTCCAGCAAACGGATCATCACCTCGGTGGCCAGCTCATCTTTGGATTTGAAATGCTTGTACAGGCTGGGTTTGGAAATACCCGCTTCGTTCGCCACATCGTCCATGGTCATGAGATCGAAGCCCTTGCTCGCCAGCATGCGCGTCGTCGCGTCCAACACCGCCTGTTCACGCAGCTTGAAAGCCTGATCTTTAAAGCTGAGCCTGCCCAAAATACCCATTGGTAACACCTTTTACTGATTGGTAGCATTTTTTCCAAACCGGTTATATCCTGAATATAAAGCACCGCCCAGCGGCTGCCAAGTTATCCCGCTCAACCCATACGCCCACAGGACGCATCGGTGAATACTCAGCAGCGACAACACATCGCCGTCATTGGCGCCGGCATCTCCGGTTTGGCCTGCGCGCACTTTTTGGCCCGCGGTCACAACATTACCCTATTCGAAGACGCCGATTACCTGGGCGGCCACGCCCACACCGTCGACATCACGATTGACGGCGTCCGCTTTGCCGTGGACACGGGCTTTCTGGTGTACAACGATCGCACCTACCCTAACCTGATCGCGCTATTTGCCGAGCTGGGCATCGTCAGCCACCCCAGCGACATGTCATTCAGCGTTTCACTGGACCAGGGCCAGCTGGAATGGGCGGGCAGTAATCTGGACACCGTGTTCGCCCAACGCCGCAATCTGTTGTCGCCGGGATTTTGGGGCATGCTGACCGACATTATCCGTTTCAACCGCGCGGCGCCCCGCAACCTGAAACGGGCCGTCGAATCACCGCTCACGCTGGGCCAGTTGCTTGAAGCGGACCGCTATGGCGCACGCTTCCGCGATCACTATCTGCTGCCGATGGCCGCGGCCATCTGGTCCAGCCCCTGCCGCGATATCCTGTCCTTCCCCGCGGAAACCTTTCTGCGTTTCAGCCTCAACCACGGCCTCTTGCAGTTGAGCAACCGGCCGCAGTGGCGAACGGTGCGGGATGGCGCGCGCCAGTATGTGGAAAAAATAGCGGACGGGCTGGATGATATAAGGCTGTCCACCCCGGTACTGCGCGTCTGTCGTGAGGATGGCCAAGTGCGCGTGCAGACCGCGCATGGCGAGGAATGCTTCGACAGCGTGGTATTCGCCACCCACGCCCCTCAAACGCTGGCGCTGCTGGCCGATGCCGACGAGCGCGAACGGTCGCTGCTATCCGCGGTGCGCTACCAAGCCAATGAGGCCGTGCTGCACTCCGATGTCTCCTTGCTGCCGCGCAGCCCTCGCGCCTGGGCGGCCTGGAACTTCTTGGCCGAAGGGAAAGACGATGGACGCGCCGTGGGCGTGAGCTATCTGTTGAACCGATTACAGCCGCTACCGGTGGAAACCCCGGTGATGGTCACGCTTAATCCAACACAAGAGCCGGATCCGGCCAAGGTGCTGGGCCGCTACCATTACGAACACCCGCTGTTGGACAACGCCGCCATCGCCGCGCAAAAAGCGCTATCCAAAATCCAGGGGCGACGCGGCTGCTGGTTCACTGGCGCCTGGACGGGCTACGGCTTCCATGAGGATGGCCTGAAATCGGCTTTGCGCGTGGCACAGGATTTTGGCCTGGCACCCGCCTGGGCGAGGCTGTAAACATGAGCACAGCCTATCTGTTGACCGGACACGTGATGCACCATCGCCTACGCCCGGCCGCCAATCGCTTCGTCTACCCTGTGTTTTGCTTGCGGCTCAAGCTATCCGCGCTGGAAAACATGCGCGGGCCATGGTTTGGCGTGGACTGCCGCCGGCCGCTGTCGCTGCGCACGCGCGACTACGGCCCGCGCGACGGCTCGCCGCTATTGCCCTGGATACGCGCGCGCCTGGACGAAGCCGGCCTTCCCTGCGACGGCGAGGTCTGGCTGCAAACCTTCCCGCGCGTATTCGGCTACGTTTTCAACCCGGTTAATTTCTGGCACTGCCACAACGCCTCTGGCCAGTTGATCGCCGTGCTGGCCGAGGTGAACAACACCTTTGGCGAAAGACATAGCTATCTGCTCAGCCAAACCGACGGGGGGCCGATTAGCGCCTCCAGCCAGTTGGTCTGCCGCAAACTGCTGCATGTCTCCCCGTTTTGCCAAGTGGAAGGCCATTATCGATTCCGCTTCGTGGAACAAGCGGGCCGCGCGCTGACACGGATCGATTATCACGACGCCAACGGCGCTCTGCTTCACACCTCGATATCCGGCCGCTTGCGCGCCTTGAGCTCGGCCACAGCGGCGGCCGCCTTGCTGCGCCAGCCTCTGCTCACCCTGGGCGTCATCGCCCGCATTCACTGGCAGGCGCTGAAGCTTTGGCTAAAACGCGTACCCTTTTCCCGCAAACCCCATCCCCCCGCCACGGCTCTCAGCCGTGGCCAGGAGCTGAAACCATGAGCGCGAGCCAACCCCTCTCCTTGTCCCACCCCAAGTTTCCGGCGGCGGGGCGCGCGCTGCTCGCCATACTGGCTCAATTGCGCCACGGCAGCCTTAAAGTGGTCACGCCAGATGGCGAGACCTTATGGTTTGGCGCGGCCCAAACGCACGTCAGCGCGGAGTTGACGCTGCGGGACTGGCGCGCCTGCGCCCGCATCCTGTCCGGCGGCGACATCGGCTTTGCCGAGGCCTACCGCGACGGCTGGTTGGACTGCCCGGACCTGACAGGGCTGCTGCAACTGATGCTGCGCAATGAGGACGCCTTGCAATTGGGGGCGCTGGGCCGTTGGGCCGCGCGTTTGTGGCACAGGCTGCGCCATCTCCTGCGCGTCAACAGCCGCCGCGGCAGCCGCCGCAACATCCATGCCCATTACGATATCGGCAACGATTTTTACAAACTGTGGCTGGACCCCAGCTGGACTTACTCCAGCGCATGGTTCGACGGCGACTACAGCCAGCCCTTGACCCAAGCGCAGGCGCGCAAGTACCAACGCATCTGCGAGCAGTTGCAGCTACGCCCCGGCATGCGGGTGCTGGAAATCGGCTGCGGCTGGGGAGGGTTCGCCGAACACGCCGCCGGTCTCGGCGTCTCCGTGCACGGCATCACCATTTCGGATGCGCAACTGAGCTTCGCCCGCCGCCGCCTGGCCAAGGAGCCGCTGGTCACACTGGAACACCGCGACTACCGCGACCTGAGCGGCCAATACGACGCCATCGTGTCGATCGAAATGTTCGAGGCGGTGGGCGAGCGTTACTGGCGCGGCTATTTCGACACCCTGCGCCGCTGCCTCAAGCCGGGCGGCCAAGCGCTGGCGCAAAGCATCACCATTGATGAATCCCGTTTCGAGGCCTACCGCGCCAGCACCGATTTCATCCAGGCCTTTATCTTCCCCGGCGGCATGCTTCCCAGCCGCGAGCGTTTTGAACGCGCGGCGCATCAAAGCGGACTGACTTGCCGCAAGCGCCTGGATTTCGGCGCGGACTACGCGGAAACGCTGCGCCGCTGGCGCGAGGCTTTCGAGACCCAACTGGACGCCGTTCGCGGCCAAGGTTTCGACGAGGCCTTCATTCGGCTGTGGCGGCTTTACCTGTGCTACTGCGAAGCGGGTTTCGATGCGGGACGCATCGGCGTGTCGCAGTTTCTGCTGCAAAGGGCGTAACCATGCGCGCCCCCCTCTGGCTCGCCGCCATGCTCCTGCTGGCTGGCTGCGCCGCTCCAACGGTTGGAGATTACGCCGCCAACCGCCCGCTGCTAGACCCCGGCCGGTTTTTCCTTGGCCAAACCAAGGCCTGGGGCATATACCAGGACCGGCAAGGCCGCCTGCTCAAGCGCTTCACCGTCGACATGGACGGCGAACGCCACGGCGACGAGTTGGTGTTGACCGAGCGCTTTCTTTACAGCGACGGCAGCCGACAACAACGCGTCTGGCGGCTCAAGCCCCTCGGCCAGGGCCGCTGGCGCGGCCTGGCCGACGACGTGGAGGGAGAAGCCATTGGCGAGACGGCCGGCAACGCGCTGCGCTGGCGCTACACGCTGAAGTTGCCGGTGGAGGGCGAGGAATACCTGGTCCAGTTCGATGACTGGATGTTCCTGCAAGACGAGCGCAGCCTGCTCAACCGCGCGGTCATGAGCAAGTTTGGTTTCCGCTTGGGCGAGGTCACGCTGTTTTTCCACAAACCGGAGTCAGGATCATGACACTCCGCCTTAACCCTCGCATCGCCGATTGGCGCGCGCGCCGGGTATGGGTGATAGGCGCGTCCAGCGGCATCGGCGCGGCATTGGCCGACGAGCTGCTATCGGCCGGCGCCCAAGTCATCCTCTCCGCCCGACGCGCCGAGCCGATGCGCATGCTGGCGGCAGAGCGCCCGGGCGCGCAAGTGGAAACGCTGGACGTGACCGATCCGGCCGCCTGGCGGGCCGCTTGGTCGCGCCTGGAAGCCGCCGGCGCGCAGCCCGACCTCGTGGTGTTCTGCGCGGCGGACTACCGTCCGCAAACCTGCCTGGATCTGCACGCCGATGAAACCCGCGGCCTGCTCGACACCAACCTGCTGGGCGTCTACCACGGCCTGGAAGTGGTGTTGCCGGCGCTGGCGGGGCAAGGCCGCGGCGGCGTGGCGCTGATCGCCAGCGTGGCGGGTTATGTCGGCCTGCCGGGCGCCGCGGTGTACGGCCCCGGCAAGGCGGCGCTGATCAATCTGGCGGAAATCCTCTACGCGGAACTCAAGCCGCATGGCGTGGCGGTTTATCTGATCAATCCCGGCTTCGTGGCCACACCGCTCACCGCCAAGAACGATTTTTCCATGCCGGCCCTGCTCACGCCGCGTCAGGCGGCTCGCGACATCATGCGCGGGCTGGCCCGCGGCGCGTTTGAAATTCACTTTCCGTGGCGCTTCACCTTATGGCTCAAACTACTGCGGCTGCTGCCTTACCGGCTGCGGCTGCCTTTGCTCGCGAGGTTGGCTCGACCATGAAACGCATCCCCACTCAAGCCGATTGGCAAGCTTTGCTCGACTGGTATCAAACGCTGACACCGCAAACCTTGCCGGACATCGCTCGCTTTTACACTGAAAACGCGCGCTTCAAAGACCCCTTCAACGACGTGCGCGGCGTGGCCAAAATCCAGGCGGTGTTTCACCACATGTTCAAGACGCTGGAACAGCCCCGCTTCACTATCATCCACGCGCTACGGGATGGCGACCAGGCATTCATCACCTGGGATTTCGATTTTGCCTATGCCGGACGCAAGGTCAGCATTCACGGCGGCAGCCATTTCCAGTTCGATGCCGACGGCAAAATCACGCTGCACCGCGATTACTGGGACGCCGCCGAAGAATTGTTCGAGAAAATCCCCCTGCTTGGACTGCCGGTGGCCTGGCTACGCAAAAAACTGAAGGTAGCGTGATGGCGCGGATATTCAAGGGCAATAAGGCGGCACTGCCATCCAAGCGCTGCGCCGCCTGCGGCCACCCCATGAGCTGGCGCAAAAAATGGCGCAATAATTGGGATGCCGTCCAATACTGCTCAGAACGCTGCCGCCGTCAGAAGGACATGGCCCAATGACCCTCTTGCGGCTGATTCTGGGCGACCAGCTCAACCCCAACCATAGTTGGTTCACCGTCCCCGACCCCGAGGTGGTGCATGTGATGATGGAAATTCGCCAGGAGACGGATTACGTACGCCACCACGCGCAGAAAACCCTGGCCATCTTCGCCGCGATGCGTGATTTTGCAAGCCAACTGAAGGCCTTGGGGCATCGAGTGCGCTACATCGCCATCGACGACGGAAGCAACCGCCAATCGTTAATCGGCAATTTGGATGCGCTGATCCGCCACTACGGCGCGACGAGGGTGGAATACCAGGCTCCGGACGAATGGCGGCTGGACCATCAACTCGCCCGCTGGGGCGCGGGTTTATCCATTCCATGCCACATGGCGGACAGCGAGCACTTCTACACCGCTCGCGGCGATGCCGCCGCGTTCTTCGGCGCGCGGCGGCAATGGAGGCAGGAGACCCTATATCGTCACCTGCGGCGCAAGCACGGCATTTTGGTGGACGAGAACGGCGAACCCGCCGACGGGCGCTGGAATTTCGATGCCGAGAACCGTCAGCGCTGGTCCGGCAGCCCGCCGGAACCCAATGACCCTCGCCCTGAGCATGACCACCGCGGGCTGTGGCAAACCATAAACGACGCCGGGGTGAACAGTTTCGGTCAGCCTCAGGCCGAAGCGCTGCGCTGGCCGCTCAAGCGCGCCGAGGCGCAGGCCCTGCTGTGCGACTTCATCGAGCGGACGCTGCCGCACTTTGGCGCTTATCAGGACGCAATGAGCCGGCATGCGCGGCGCTTGTTTCACTCCCAGCTTTCCTTCGCTCTCAATGTAAAAATGCTCAATCCGCGCGAGGTGGTGGACGCCGCCATCGCCGCCTGGCGCGCAGGCCGCGCGCCACTGGCCGCGGTAGAGGGCTTTGTGCGGCAGATACTGGGCTGGCGCGAATACGTGCGAGGCGTCTATTGGGCCAAGATGCCCGGCTACCGCGACAATAACGCTCTGTCGCACAATCTGCCGCTGCCGCGCTGGTTTTGGGACGGCGAAACGGGCATGCGGTGTCTTGCTCACGCCATCGGCCAATCGCTGGAAGACGCCTACGCCCACCACATCCAGCGGCTGATGGTGATCGGTAATTTCGGACTGATAGCCGGACTGTCGCCGCAGGCGCTGCATGAATGGTATTTGGGCGTCTACATCGACGCCTTCGAATGGGTGGAGTTGCCCAACACTCTGGGCATGAGCCAGTTCGCCGACGGCGGGCTGCTCGGCAGCAAGCCCTACGCCGGCAGCGCCGCTTATATCGGCCGCATGAGCGATTACTGCGCCGGCTGCCGCTACCAGCCCAAACTGCGCATTGGCCGGGACGCCTGTCCCTTCAATGCCCTGTACTGGAATTTTTTCCAGCGCCACCGCGCGCGGCTGGCGGCCAATCCGCGACTCAGCCTGGTCTATCGCCAGTTGGACAAGCTGCCGGATGCCGAACAAGCCGCTATCGCCGCTCACGCGGCGACGCTGCAAACCAATCTCGACACACTGTGAGCCTGATATGTTGAAAAAACCTTTGGTCCTGTTGGCTATTACCCTATTGCCGCTCACCGGCTGCAACACTCTGCCGCCGCCGGACGTCACCCCAGTACAAGGCTTCCAACTGGAACGCTATCAGGGGCGATGGTATGAAATCGCCCGTCTGGACCACCGTTTCGAACGGGGCCTGCAAGCGGTGAGCGCCGACTATAGCCGCAATACCGACGGCAGCATCCGCGTGGTCAACCGCGGCTTTGACACCGCCGCCGCCAGCTGGCGCGAAGCCGTGGGCAAGGCCTGGTTCAACGGCCCCGCCGACGTCGCCTCGCTGAAAGTGTCCTTCTTTGGCCCGTTCTACGGCGGCTACCACGTGGCGGAGCTGGACCCCGACTATCGCTGGGCGGTGGTGGTGGGACCCGACAAGAACTACTTGTGGCTGCTGTCGCGCGACAAGCAGCCCGCCCCGGATGCCAAGACCGCTCTGCTGGCGGTGGCGGCCAAGTTGGGCATACCCGCGGAGAAGTTGATTTGGGTGAGTCAGGACCGTGGCGACAACTAGGCGGCTCAACCCGGAAAAATTGCTGCTGAGCAAGTGGACCGCCGCCGTGCCGCGCGACAAGGAAAAACACTTCCTGGTGGTGGCGCTGGGACGGCCCGCGCCCGACAGCCCGGTAGACACGGTGACGCTGGAGGCGGTGTACACCCGACGCCAGCAAACCGTGCCGTGGGAGGTTCTGCGCGACGACAAGCAATGGCGGCAAGGATGGAAATAAACGCCTAGTCGTAATCACCAGGTTGGCGCTTGCCTCATGCCGGCAATCTTTTTATCGTTAATACATGTCTTCGCATCCATTGTCATGGAGTGTTGCCGTGGAGTTATTCGATACCTTGTCCGCTCAAATCCGCCATATGCGCCTGCCGCTATTCGCGGTCAGTCTCAGCGCGGTGCCCTTTCCCGATACCCCCTTGCTGTTGATGCTGCATTGGCATGGTTTCCGCCGCCCTGAGCCCGACCGCGGCCAAAATGGCGAACCCTTGCTTCGGCAAGTGCCGGCATCGGCCTTGCAACTGACGCGCAGATGGGACGCTCTCTCCCTGATAGAAGAAGACATTCTGGACGCGGCCTGGCAGCTGGGCGCCTGGAACCTGCTGCGCGACGAGCGGCGCGGCTGCAACACCATAGGCGCGGCCGCAGGGGAAGAGCTGGCCTGCCGCCAGGCTTTCGGCGATCTGCCACCTATCGCTGGAGAGGAAAGTGTCTTGATGGAAGCGCCCGACGGCCCGGACCTGATGCGGCTGGCCTCCCGTCGAGGCTATGTTTCCTGGCAGTTCCGCCCCGTACACGGCGGACTATGGCGCGACCTGGCCGAAGACGACACCCTGGGCGAGGAAGGCCTGCGCAAACCACCCTGCCCCCTTAGGCCGCGCGTCTGCCATGGAGGCAAGGCAAGCAGAACGGAGTACCGTTTTGGCCGTGTCGAGCGCATCATTTTGTAGTCTCGTTTTTTCTGCAAAAAACCTCTTGAAAAGTTTTTGGCCCGCCCTTACTTCGTCTTTGGTCAGCCGTACCGGCTGACTTTGACCGGTAAGCGTGGGCCATTTCGCGCCTGCCGCTCGGTCTTACCAACCGTTTCCAATGATCTGAATCGCACAGGAGATTGATATGCAAATCCGTCCTCTGCACGACCGGATTATCGTCAAGCGGATCGAGAAAGTCCGCCAGACTGCTTCCGGCATCGTCATTCCCGATAGCGCCGCTGAAAAACCGGAACAAGGCGAAGTTCTCGCCGTGGGCCCTGGCAAGCGTCTGCAAGACGGCACATTGTTGCCGATGCAGGTGCAAGTGGGCGACCTGGTTCTGTTCGGCAAATACGGCGGCCAGACCGTCAAGCTAAACGACCAGGAATACTTGGTGCTACGCGAAGAAGATGTCTTCGGGGTTGTTGAAGACGCCCCCCAATCCGGCCGCAAGGCTGCCTGATTTCCTACAATCATCACAGGAGTTAAACCATGGCTGCGAAAGAAGTCCGCTTCCACGACAACGCCCGTGAGCGCATCGTCAACGGCGTCAATGTGCTGGCTAATGCCGTCAAAGTCACCCTGGGCCCGAAAGGCCGCAACGTATTGTTGGCGCGCAGTTTCGGCGCGCCGCACATCACCAAGGATGGCGTGTCGGTTGCCAAGGAAATCGAACTGAAGGACCCATTCGAGAACATGGGCGCCCAGATGGTAAAAGAAGTGGCGTCCAAGACCGCCGACGTGGCGGGCGACGGCACCACCACCGCCACTGTGCTGGCCCAAGCCATCGTGCAGGAAGGCATGAAGTATGTCGCTTCCGGCATGAATCCGATGGACCTGAAGCGCGGCATTGATAAAGCCGTCCAGGCCGTAGTGAAAGAGCTGCAAACCCTGTCCAAGCCGGTGACCAACAGCAAGGAAACCGCCCAAGTCGCCGCGCTGTCCGCCAACTCCGACGAGTCCATCGGCAAGATCATCGCGGATGCCATGGAGAAAGTGGGCAAGGAAGGCGTGATCACTGTGGAGGACGGCAAATCCTTGGACAACGAGTTGGCCGTCGTCGAGGGCATGCAGTTCGACCGCGGCTATCTGTCGCCCTACTTCATCACCAACCCGGAAAAACAGACCGCCGTGCTGGAAGATCCGCTGGTGCTGCTCTACGACAAGAAGATCAGCAATATCCGCGATCTGCTGCCGGTGCTGGAGCAAGTGGCCAAGGCCGGCAAACCGCTGCTGATTGTAGCCGAAGACGTGGAAGGCGAAGCGCTGGCCACCTTGGTGGTGAACAGCATGCGCGGCATCCTGAAGGTGGCCGCCGTGAAGGCGCCTGGCTTTGGCGATCGCCGCAAGGCCATGCTGGAAGACATCGCCATCCTCACCGGCGGCACTGTCATTTCCGAGGAAACCGGGCTCACGCTGGAAAAAGCCGGCCTGCCGGAGTTGGGCAGCGCCAAACGCGTGGAAATCGGCAAGGAGAACACCACCATCATCGACGGCGCGGGAGACAAGGCCAAGATCGATGCTCGCGTTCAGACCATACGTGCCCAGATCGATACGGCCACTAGCGACTATGACCGCGAGAAACTGCAAGAGCGCGTGGCCAAGCTATCTGGCGGCGTGGCGGTCATCCGCATTGGCGCGGCTACCGAAGTGGAAATGAAAGAGAAGAAAGACCGCGTGGACGACGCACTGCACGCTACCCGCGCCGCAGTGGAAGAAGGCATCGTTGCCGGCGGCGGCGTCTCCCTACTGCGCGCGCGAGCCCACATCAGCGGCTTGAAGGGCGACAACGCCGACCAGGATGCAGGCATCCAGATCGTGCTGCGCGCGCTGGAAGCGCCTCTGCGCGCTATTGCCGCCAATGCCGGCGACGAGCCTTCGGTGATCGTCAACAAGGTTCTGGAGGGCAAGGGCAGCCACGGCTACAACGCTGCCAGCGGCCAGTTTGGCGACTTGGTGGAAATGGGCGTGATCGACCCGACCAAGGTGACGCGCACCGCGTTACAAAACGCCGCTTCCATCGCCAGCCTGATCCTGACCACGGACGCCACCGTGGCCGAAGCGCCGAAGGACAGCAAGGAGCAAGTGCCGACAGAGTTGGATTATTGATCCGCTGACCTGGTCCTCTTCCATCATTTGCCCGCGCTTACGCGCGGGCTTTTTTATTCCCAAAATCTTAGTGCTATCGTGACCACAGCGATGTCGGCCCTCTTGTAGTTTTACCTTAGAACCAGTTTACGATCTGCTGCGCGTCGGCGATACGGCGTTAAAAACAAGCTCAAAATGCTCATGTACCACTCGACCATTCCGCTTTTTAGATCGTTTTCGCCTTGTCTCGCCCTTGCTCGCGAGACTTTGAACAGGCTCTTAGCCGCTAACAAACCCCTGTTATAGACTCGAAGCGCCGGGCTCCAAACAGGAAGCCTCCCGACACTATGGCGCCCGGAAAGAGCTAGTCCAGGCGACAAACTCCTCTGCCGGCATTGGCGAGGCGATGAAGAATCCCTGCGCAAAATCACAACCCATTTCGCGCAGGCTCTGCCAATCCTCGGCGGACTCTACGCCCTCCGCTACCACTAGCCGTCCCAGGTCGTGCACAAGTTCGATGGTGGATTTCACGATCATGGCCGAGTCTTTGTCCTGCGACATGTTCATTACGAAAGACTGATCAATCTTTATGTAATCCACCGGCAATTTCTGTAAATAGCTCAGCGACGAGTAACCTGTGCCAAAATCGTCCACATACAGTGCGGCACCGGCGCATCGCAGCTCTTGCAGCAAGGCCAGCGCCAACTCCGGATCCAGCATCATGGAGCTTTCCGTGATTTCCAGCTCCAACAAACCGGTGCGAATCGAACGCTGCTCCTGCCAAAGCCGCAGCTTGTCCGGCAAGGTGTCATCCTGCAGATTGCGCACCGATAGGTTCACCGCGATGGGCAGCATTAGCCGCTGTCGCTGCCAGACTTGGAGTAAATCCAGCGCTGCAGTCACGACCCACTCGGTCAACGGGTGGATTAAACCGGACCGTTCCGCGATATCGATGAAGGCGCTGGGCGCCAACAAGCCGTGCCGCGGATGCTGCCAGCGCACCAGCGCCTCGGCGCCGCAGACCTGGCCGTCGGCCAAGCTGACCTTGGGCTGCAGATAGAGTCGCAGTTCGCCCTGCACTATGGCGTGGCGTAGCTCTCTGGCCAGCACCAGCCGCTCGGCTTGCGTCTCGGCTTTGCCCGGCTCGTACAAGTAATACGCCACCCCTCGCTGCTTGGCCTGCTGTGTAGCCTTGTCCAAGTGGCGCAACAAATCGTGTACGTTCCTTCCATGTTGAGGGAACAGCACCATCCCCACTCGTACAGCAACATCCAACGTCAGCCCCGCCACTTCAAAAGCTGTAGTCATCGCCCAATTGACCGCAGTGACCAAGACCAGTGCCTCCTGTCCGTCCGCACCGGGAAGCAATACCGCAAATTCGTCGCCTCGCACGCGTGCGGCTAACGCGGCAGCCGGCAGACAGGCCGTCAGGCGCGCACCAAACTCACGCAATACTTGATCTCCCTGCGCAAAGCCAAGTACCTCGTTGATTTCTCCCAGACGCTCGATATTGAATTGCAGCACGGCCAGCGTGCGGTCCTCCTGGCTTGCGTGCACTAGCTCCAACGTCAGCGCCTCTTCAAACTGCAACATATTGGGCAGGCCAGTCAGTTGATCATGGCGCAGCATTTGCTGCATGGCGACGCGGGCCTGCTCTCGTTCCCTCTGTGCCCGCAAGGAGCCGATGCCGAATGCCAGGTCGGCACTGGCCTCGATCAGCAAATCAATCTCATCATCGTCAAAGGTATCCGCCTGCCTGTCGTAAATGGTCAATGCGCCGATAACGCGGCCATCCACCTGCAACGGGCAGGCCAAGCCGGATGCCGCCCCATGCAGCATGGCCCGCAGCGCCTCATACCGGTTGTCGCTTTGCATGTCGCGCGCCAGTTGCACCTTACCGGTGCGCACTGCGGTGGGCGTGATGCTGATGCCGCCGACGGCGTCGGCCCTGCCCAGAACGATACCCGCCAGCTCAGTCAGCTCGCCGGCAAAACCGCATTGAGCCATCGGCTGTATGCCTTGCGCATCCGCGTCGCCATACCAGATCACCGCCGTGCTATAACCGCCGGCCTCAACGATGGCCCTGCAACTACTATCCAGCAATTGCTGCTCATCCTTGGCCCTCAACATGGCGCGATTCCCCGCGCTCAGGGTACGCAGGGCGCGGGAGACATGCTCTAGCTCGCGTACTTGTTGTGATAGCTCGCTGTTAAGCAACTGGATATGCTCCTCTGCCGCCTTGCGCTCGGTGACGTCGATGCCCAGCACGTAATAACCGATCACCTCCTCCTGCTCATTGTGCTTGGGCACATAGCGTATGTTTTGCCAAACCCCCGGGAAAGGCTGCCAGTCATAGTTCAGCGGCTCGCCCGCCAGCGCTTTGTCAATGTACGGGCAGGCTATGGCATAACGCTCTTTCCCCAGAATGTCCTTCACCGCGCAACCGGTGATGCTCACGCGCTCAGGCGCAAAGCGCTGCCGGTACTGTTCGTTGACATACACATAGACGCGATCGGCATTGACATAGGCGATCAGCACCGGCACCGCGCTGAGGATGGCGTCCAGATGCGCTTCGCTTTCCACCAAGCGCAAGGACCGGTCCTGAACCCGCTCGGTAAGTAGTGCATTCTGCGCAAGTATGGTCCGCCGGGCATCCCGTTCCGCAGTGGAATCGCGGAAGACAACCACCACGCCATTCAGCAAGTCGCTACCGGCGATAATCGGCGCTACGGTGTAGCTGATCGGACATTGTTGGCCATCCCGCGCCACCAGTTCCCCATGCAAGGACTCCGGCATGTACTGGGTCTGCGCTACCATCCTTGTACCGCAGGCGAACAAATCGATGGGCCGTTCGTCTTTATCCCGCCGCACGGTCAATACCTGTGACAACGGCAATCCAGCGGCCTCGGCGGCAGGCCAACCTGTGAGGGTCTCGGCTACTCGGTTACAACGGATAACCAACCCACAGGCGTTGACGGAGACTACCGCATCCCCAATCGAATGCAGCGTGGCGGCCAGATTTTCCTCACTGGATGCAAGCGCTCTTCGGCTGATGTTGAGCGCCCGCCATTGCCGACGCACCATGAAATAAGTCCCGCCCAGCAGCAAGAAAAGCGTGATGCCGCTCACGGTGTTCCACCATATTTGCCACTGCTGCGAATGCTCGTAATCGGCCAGCCGCCCCTCTAGCACGCGGTGCTCTTCATGGTCCATTTCGTCCAGTAAGCTATAGACCTGCGTGCGGGTGGAGCGTAGCGGCGCGCTCGTGGCGTAGGCGCTGGCCGCGGCTCTACCATAGTGACGGTACAAACGCTCCACCTCGCGAGAGATTGCCACCCGTTGAGTGACGACCCGGCGCAGAGCCATCCAGCGATCAAGCTGCCTGGGATTGTCGCCGATTCGTGCGCGAATCTGCGTCAGTAACCGCTCGCGCTCCTCAATTGCCCTATCGCGCTCTTTTAGATTGGATTCATCACCTGTCAGGCGAAAGTTCTGGGTGCTGATTTCCGCATGCACGGTAAAGCCGCGGATATGAGCCAACTGGTCCGCGACCATCACGCTGTTCGTCAGCCAGCGCGCTGCTTGCTTAGCGCTGTCCACAACTTTCCAAATAGAAAACGACAGCACAGCTACAAACAACATGGAAACGGTAATGACTACTCGCAGCTTGGCTTCAAATCGGTCTGGCAAGATCTCCACTCCGGCATACATACACCTATCGATATCTTCTATAGATAGTAAAGTTCACCCCGGTAAAACAAGACTTTGGGTAGAGGTTTGGACTTCCCCGGCTCCCGCATACGCCCCAGAATCATGTCTTTGACATGCCAATCCTCCATGTATAAAACCTAGTCGCTGTAGTTGCCAAAGCAGCGCTAGATTCCCGCATTGCGCGGGGTGGCGGATGGAATAACCTTCCTGCACAACGCTGGTGCGACAATGTCTCCATTGTCTATACCGGAGGAAAGCCCCTGCGGCTAATTGGCATAGCGTGAAGAAGCTATTGAAAATGGGGAGGTCATGCTCGGCTCGTTTTTCATTGACGCTTACCAGTCCTATTTGTTTTTGCCAACCAGATACAACTTGTGGCTGGTGGCGCTCTCCTTACTGGTGGCCATATTTACCTCTTGCTTGGCGCTGCAGATAGCCGGCTTGGCTCGCGAAGCCAGCGAGCGCTGGCTGCGCTGGGTCGCTCTTGCCACCGGCTCTTGCGCAATGGGCGGCGGCATATGGGCGATGCATTTTGTCGGCATGCTGGCCTTCAGCATTTGCAGCACAATCCAGTACGCGCTGCTTCCCACTCTCTTGTCCATGCTGCCCGCCGTCGCCGCGTCGCTCATTGCCCTTCACTTACTGTCTCAGCCCAAAATCGACGGGAAACAGCTATTGATCAGCGGGGTGCTGGTGGGAAGCGGCATCGGCACCATGCACTACTCCGGCATGGCGGCCATACGCATGACGCCGCTGCTCCGTTACGACCCCTCGTGGTTCGCCATTTCAATCTTGCTCGCCGTGCTGCTAAGCACCTTGTCGCTATGGATACGCTTTGGTCTGGACAGTAAGAAAATCGGCAAGGGAGGGATGACGCTGCTCAGCGGCGTGGTCATGGGGGTTGCCATTGCGGGTATGCATTATTTCGGTATGGAGGCCGCCCGCTTCATCGGCACGCCGGACCCGGCTTTCCACAGCCCCTTTGAAGACAATGCGGGCTTGGCCGTCGCCATCGCCATCACGGTGCTCCTGCTTGGCAATATCGTCTTCGCGTGCAATGTGTTGTTGCGGTACCGCCCCTTGTATCAAAGAACACTAAGCAACGAGCTGAAGCTGCAAGCCACGTTCAACACCTCGTTGGACGGCATCATCACCATTGACGAGAAGGGCTGCATCTTGAGCGCCAACCCCGCGGTGGAAAGACTGTTTGGATGGCAGGTGGAAGAGTTGCTGGGCAAGAGCATCAATCTGTTGGTGCCGGAACCGCACCGCGCCAAACATGATCGCTCTCTTGCCGATTATATGGAAACCCAGATCACGAAATTGATTGGCCGGGAACGCGAGGAGATGGCGCTCAAAAAGGACGGCAGTCAGTTTCCCATCCGCTTATCGATAGGCAAGGTGCTGCTGCCCGAGCAAGTTATTTACGTCGGCTTCATCGGCGACATCAGCGCGCGCCACCGCATCCAAAAGGAGCTGGAAGAGCGTGAAAGCCAGTTTCGCACCTTGATCGACAACATCCCCGGCGTCGCCTTTCGCAGCCATTCCCAGGAGCCGTGGAAATCCATATTCATCAGCGAAGACATAGAAAAACTATGCGGCTGGCCGGCCAAATCCTTTCTGGACGGCCGTATTCAGCTACTGGATATCGTTCACCCGGAAGACAAGGAAAGGGTTTGTGAAACCATCCGCTACGCTTTGGAGCAGCATCAGCTTTATATCGTCGAATACCGCCTGCTCGGCCTGAATCAAGAGGAATGCTGGGTATTGGAAAGCGCCCGCGGCGTATACGACGACAACGGCGCGCTGCTGTTGATTGACGGGGTGATCCTGGATATTTCGGAGAAAAAAGCAGCGGAGTTCGCTTTGATTGAAGCCAAAAACCGCGCGCTTTCCGCCGTTAAATCCAAAAGCGCCTTTTTGGCCAATATGAGTCATGAAATCAGGACGCCGATGAACGCCATCATCGGCTACACCGATTTATTGCAAGACACGGAGTTGGACGACAAGCAGAAAAGCATGCTCAAAACCGTCAACCACTCCGCCAAGAGCTTGCTGGGCCTGCTTAACGATGTTCTCGACACGGCAAAGCTGGAGCAAAACGCGCTGGAGTTGGAAGAGGCGCCCTTCTCTTTGCGCGAAGTAGCGGAGCACGTGATCGATATCCTGCAGCTGAGCGCCAGCAAGAAGGGCATCTCCCTGCATCTGAAATATCCGGCCATTATCCAGCAGGTCTTTATTGGCGACGCTTTCCGGGTGCGGCAGATCTTGATGAACCTGGTGGGCAACGCCATCAAGTTCACCGCTCAGGGCGGGGTCTGGCTGACGGTGCTGTCCGCGGAAGAAAACGTGGTCGTCATCATCCGGGACAGCGGCATTGGCATGAGCCAGGACACCCTGGCCAAGCTGTTCGAACCCTTTTCCCAAGCGGACGCCTCGACCACCCGCCGCTTTGGCGGCACCGGCCTGGGCACCACCATCGCCTTGCAGCTGGCGCAGAAAATGGGCGGCCGGATAGAGGTGCAAAGCGCCCTCAACAAAGGCTCCGTCTTTCAGGTTTACCTTCCCTTGCGCCCGGCGCCGCTTGACGCCTTACCCTGCCAGGATCCACCCGATACGGAGTTCAGCTCCGCCCCCCTGCCTCCCTTGAGCATCCTGGTGGCCGATGACGACTTAATCAATTTGGACATCGTCACCGTCCTGCTCGAAAAATACGGGCACCGGATCTACACCGCATCCAACGGGAAAGAAGTAATCAACGCGTGGCAGCACCATGATATAGACCTCATCCTGATGGACATTCAAATGCCGGTGATGGACGGCATCACCGCCTGCAAGTTCATCCGCCAGGTGCATCCCGACAGCGACAAACGCGCCACGCCCATCATCGCTTTGACGGCCGGAGCGTTTCAGGAGGATCGCGAAGCGGCCATGTCTGCCGGCATGGACGGGTTCATGACCAAACCCATAGACATCGGCCGGCTGCAGGATGAAATCGAACGCGTGATGAAGCGCATGGCGGGCTAGGCGCCGGCATTGCACGATGAGCGCCCCTTCAAAACGCTCATGTTCCGTATGCGCCTTCCGCTCCGCCAGGGCTTTGCATCCGGTCTCGCACCAGCTCGCCGGACTTTGAATAGCCTACAGGTTAGAGCCGTCGGCCCCTTTCGTTTTTGCTGGTTCCGCCTCGCCATAGTTCATTTATTGCGATAAAACCATATTTATTTAATGACATTTTCATTTTGTGTTGATATGCTGTTCGGATATTTCTGCAAATTGATGCAGACAAACCTCATGAGAGAGTCACAGGGAGAAGTGTCATGGCGAACCCGTTCGACAATAAGGAAGGCGTTTTTTTCGCCCTGATCAACGATGAGGGCCAGTACTCGCTCTGGCCCGAGTTCGCTCCTGTTCCGGAGGGTTGGCAAGCCTGTTTCGGCCCCTCGGACCGCCAGTCCTGTCTTGACCATATCGAACAAAACTGGATAGACATGCGGCCCGCCAGTCTGGCACGCGCTCAGGACGCCTTGCTCTCCACCGGCTGATTCCCGCCCCGGCTCAAGGGGGCCATGCCGAGACGCACCCGCTTTCAAGACAAAGCGCGGCGTTTCTCTATCCGTATTGCGGCGGCGCGCTCGCCGCGGCCCCTCGACAGCCATCCCGCTCCACACCGAAAAAATCGCCGGCCGGCCGCGCATGCGCGGAAGGTTGCGGCCTCACGCCTGTACCGCAAGCCATCCAAGGTGCGATATGAACGACAACGCCGTTTTCCCCTCCCGCAATCCGCACACCGCGGCCGCTTCCGCCGAAACCTTCGCCGCCCTGTTCGCCCGAAGCGCGGCGGACCATCCCGACGCCATCGCGCTGCAACACGGCGCACGCACGCTTAGCTACCGCGAACTGGACGACCAGGCCAATCGTCTGGCCCATTATCTGCGGGAACTGGGCATAGACCGCGAAACGCCGGTGGGGCTGTGCCTGGACCGCTCGCCCGAGCAGATCATCGCCATGCTGGCTATTTTCAAGGCCGGCGGCGCGTATTTGCCGCTGGACCCCGACTACCCGCGGGAAAGGCTGGCCTACATTCTCAACGACGCCATGCCGGCCGCATTGCTGACGCGGGCCGCGCTGACCGAGCAACTGCCGGTTCACTGGGCTCGGGTGGTGGAACTGGATACCGAACAGCCCATGTGGCAGGCGCAGCCGGAACAGGCGCTTCCTCTTCTCGATTCCCCGGACCAGTTGGCTTATCTGATCTACACCTCCGGCTCCACCGGTCAGCCCAAGGGCGTGGCGGTGACTCACCGCGGCATAGGCGCTCTGGCGCGCGCCCAGAGCCGGCGCTTCGACATAAGCCCCGGCGCCCGCGTGCTGCAATTCGCGTCTTCCAGTTTCGACGCGGCCTTCTCCGAAGTCGCCATGACCCTGCTTTCCGGCGCCTGCCTAGTCACCGCGCCGGCGGCGGAACTGACGCCGGGCGCCGCGCTGGCCGACTTGCTGGCCCGTCAGAAAATCAGCCATCTGACGATGCCGCCCAGCGCGTTGGCCCTCATGCCGGACGGCGGCATCCCGCCCCATTGCGGCCTGATCGTCGCCGGCGAGGCCTGCCCGGCGGCCCAGGTGCGGCGCTGGTCAGCCGGCCGGACCATGCTGAACGCCTACGGCCCCACCGAGGCCACCGTGTGCGCGACGATGAGCGGCCAGATGCGGGACGATGAGCCCGCCGATATCGGCGCGCCGCTGCCCGGCGTCCAGGTCTACGTGCTGGACGACGCCCTGCGACCGCTGCCGCCGGGCGTCGAGGGCGAGCTGTATCTCGCTGGCGGCGGGCTGGCCCGCGGCTATCTGGGCCGGCCGGCGCTGAGCGCCGAGCGTTTCGTAGCCAATCCCTTTGGCCCCGCCGGCAGCCGCCTGTACCGCAGCGGCGACCTGGCGCGGCTGCGCGCCGACGGCTCTCTGGACTACCTGGGACGGACGGACGAGCAGCTCAAGCTGCGCGGCTACCGCATCGAGCCCGGCGAGATCGAACATCTGCTGACGCAACAAGCCGGCGTGAGCCAGGCCGTGGTCCGCCTGCGCGAAGACTTGCCCGGCATCAAACAACTGGTCGCCTATGTCGTTTCCCGCGCCGGCCTGCAAGCCGACGGCGCGGCCTTGCGCGCGGCGCTGGCCGAGCTATTGCCCGACTACATGGTGCCGGCGGCGGTGGTGCCGCTGGAGCGCCTGCCGCTAACGCCCAACGGCAAGGTGGACAAACAGGCGCTGCCCGCGCCGGATTTCGACGACGCCGACGCCGGCGAGGCGCGGAACTGGCTGGAGAAAACGCTGGCCAAGCTATACGTGGAAGTGCTGGGAGTGTCCAGGGCGGGTCTGGGCCAAGGCTTCTTCGACCTGGGCGGCGACAGCATCAGCGCCATTCTGCTGGTCAGCCGCGCCCGCGCCCACGGCCTGCAATTCAGCCCGCAGGATGTTTTCGACCATCCCAGCATCGAGCGTCTGGCGCTCCGGGTCCGCCCGGTGGAGCCCGACGCGGCGGCGGGCGAATTGCCGCCGGTCAGCGCCGCGGACCTGGAAAGCATCCGCGCCCGCTATCCGGCGGTCAGCGCGGTGCTGCCGTTGTCGCCGCTGCAGCGAGGCCTGCTGTTCCATCTGTTGTACGACGAGGGTCAAAGCGACGTCTACCTGATACAGATGGGCTTCCAACTGGACGGCCCGCTGGAAGCGGACAAGCTGCGGGCGGCCGCCGAAGGCTTGCTTCAACGCCATCACCATCTGCGCGCCGCCTTCTCCGCGGATGGCCTGGAGCAGCCGGCGCAAATCGTACTGGAGCGCGTGGAGACGCCTTGGCGCGAGCTGGACCTGTCCGCGTACCAGGCCGATGAACAGTTGCGCGTCCTGGAGCGGCTGCGCGCGGACGACTACGCCGCCGGCGTGGACCCGGCGCAAGCGCCGCTGCTGCGTTTTACCCTGACCAAGCTGGACGCGGAGCGCCATCAACTGCTGTGGAGCTTCCACCACCTGCTGTTCGACGGCTGGTCAGTGCCGGTACTGCTGCGCGAACTGTTCGCCCTCTACCGCGGCGACGAGCTGCCGCCCGCCATTCCCTACCGCGACTACCTGGCCTGGCTGCATGTACGGGGCCGCGACGCCGCCAAGCGCCAATGGATTAACCATCTGGCGGAACTGGAGCAGCCGACGCGTCTGGCGCCGAGCGCGCAAAAAAGCCGACAGCTGCCGCGCAACCACAATGTGACGGCGGACCCGGCGGTCTACGCCATGCTGGAGCGGCTGGCCCGCCGGCAGGGCCTCACCCTCAACACCTTGCTGCAAGCGGCCTGGGCCATTCTGCTCGCCCGCCTAACCTCCGCCGACGACGTCGTCTTCGGCGTCACCGTCTCCGGACGCCCGCCGGAACTGCCCGGCGTCGAACGCATGGTCGGCCTGCTGATCAACACCGTCCCGCTGCGCCTGCGGCTGCAGCCCGAGGAAACTCTGACCGCCCTGCTGCAGCGCCTGCAAGCCCAGCAGGCCGCGCTGATCGAGCATCAACACCTCAGCCTCGCCGAGATCCAGCAGGCGGCCGGCCTTGGCGATTTGTTCGACACACTGCTGGTCTTTGAAAACTATCCGATCGCCGACGACGACCGCCGCGTGGACGACGCGCTGTCCATCGGCTATCTGGGCGGCCAGGGCGTGGACACCTCGCACTACCCGCTCAGCCTGTGCGCCGTCCCCGGACCCGCACTCGAGCTGCGCTTCGGCTACCGGCCCGACCTCTTCTCCGCCGATGCCGTCGACAGCATCGCCCGGCAACTGCTGGAACTGCTGCGCCTGATCGCCGAACAGCCCGAGCTGCCCCTCTCACGCCTCCAGCCGGCCACGCCGGCCCAACAAGACGCGCTGGCCGCCTGGAACCGCACCGACGCCCCGCTGCCCGCCGCCACCCTGACCCAGTTGCTGGAACGCCAGGCGGAACTCAGCCCCGACGCCGAGGCGCTGCGCTTCGACGACATCGCCCTCAGCTACCGCCAGCTGCATCAGCGCGCCAACCGCCTCGCCCGCCGCCTGCGCGCCGACGGCGTCGGACCCGAAACCCTGGTCGCCGTCGCGCTGCCCCGTTCCGTCGATCTGGTGGTGGCCCTGCTCGCCGTGCTCAAGGCCGGCGGCGCTTATCTGCCGCTCGATCTCGACTATCCGGCCGAGCGTCTCGCCTTCATGCTGGCCGACGCCCAGCCCGCCGTGGTCCTGTCCCGCTCCGAGCTGCTGGCCGGCCTGCCGGTCGAACGCGCGCTGTGCCTGGATCTGATCGACGACGCGCTCGAGACGCTGTCCGACGCGCCGCTGGACCTCCACGACGATGACAGACATCCGGCCTATGTCATCTACACCTCCGGCTCCACCGGCCGCCCCAAGGGCGCCGTCAACAGCCATCGCGCCATCGTCAACCGCCTGCTGTGGATGCAGCACGCCTACCCGCTGGCCGACGACGACGTGGTGCTGCAGAAGACGCCGTCCAGCTTCGATGTCTCGGTCTGGGAATTCTTCTGGCCGCTGCTCGCCGGCGCCTCGCTGCTGCTGGCCCGGCCCGACGGCCATCGCGACCCCGCCTATCTGGCCGAGCTGATCCGCCGCCGCGGCGTCACCACCCTGCATTTCGTGCCGTCCATGCTGGACGCCTTCCTGCTGGAGCCCGCCAGCGCCGGCTGCGCCAGCCTGCGCCGCGTGCTGTGCAGCGGCGAAGCCTTACCCGCGCCGCTGCTGGCCCGCGCCGCCCAAACGCTGCCCTGTCCGCTGCACAATCTCTACGGCCCCACCGAGGCCGCCGTCGACGTCACCGCCTGGACTTGCGACCCGGCGCGCGACAGCCGATCGGTGCCGATCGGCCGCCCGATCTGGAACACCCAGCTCTTCGTGCTCGATTCCATGCTGCGGCCGCTGCCGCCCGGCATCCCCGGCGAGCTGTACCTCGGCGGCGTCGGCCTGGCGCGCGGCTATCTGCGCCGTCCGGCTCTGACTGCCGAGCGCTTCGTCGCCCATCCCTTCGCCGTCGGCCAGCAGCTGTACCGCACCGGCGACCGCGTCGTCCGCCGCGAGGACGGCGCGCTGGAATACCTGGGCCGCCTCGACCACCAGGTCAAGCTGCGCGGCCTGCGCATCGAGCTGGGCGAGATCGAAGCCGCGCTGCTGGACCAGCCCGGCGTCGCCCAGGCCGTGGCGCTGATCCGCGAGGACGCGCCCGGACAGCGCCGGCTGGTCGCCTATGTGGTGCCTGCCGCCGGCATCGAATCCGACGTCGCCCGCTGGCGCGACGCGATGGCCGCCCGCCTGCCCGACTACATGGTGCCCGCCGCCTGGGTGGCGCTGGACGCGCTGCCGCTCACGCCCAACGGCAAGCTGGACCGCCGCGCCTTGCCGGCGCCGGAACTGACGCTGGCCGAGCACCGCGAGCCGGTCACCGAGAAGGAAAAACTGCTGGCCGAGGCCTTCGCCCAGACCCTGGGCCTGGAGCGCGTCGGCCTCGACGACAGCTTCTTCAACCTCGGCGGCGACAGCATCAGCTCCATCCAGCTGGTGAGCCTGGCCCGCAAACGGGGGCTGAGCCTGACGCCGCGCCAGGTGTTCGAACAGCGCAGCGTCCGCGGCCTCGCCCTGGTCGCGACCGAGGCATCGGCCCCGGCCGCCGAAGCGCGCGCCGACGCGCCCTTGCTGCGGCTGGAGCCGGCCGAAATCGAGCGCCTGAGCCGCCGCCACCCCGGACTCGCCGAACTGCTGCCGCTGACGCCGCTGCAGCAAGGCCTGCTGTTCCACGCGCTCTACGACCACTCCGCCGCCAACCCCTATGTGGTGCAGATGCGCATCGAGCTGGACGGCGCGCTGGACGCCGCCGCCTTGCGCCGCGCCGGCGAAGGCCTGCTGCGCCGCCACCCGCACCTGCTGGCCTCCTTCATTCACCACGACACCTTGCAGCCGATGCAGGCGCTGAGCCTGGACGGCGCCGCGCCGTGGCGGGAAGCCGATTTGTCGGCGCTGAGCCGAGACGACGCGCGCGCGCGGCTGGAAGACATACAGACAGCCGATCATGGAGAGAGCATGCCGCCGGACCGCGGGCCGCTGCTGCGCTTCACCCTGATCCGGCTGGCGCCGGAGCGCCACCTGCTGCTCTGGACTTTCCACCACCTGCTGCTAGACGGCTGGTCCCTTCCCGTGCTGCTGGAAGAGCTGTTCGCGCTCTACCGCCAGGGGGAGGCGGCCGCGCTGCCGCCGGCGCCGGCCTACCGCGATTATCTGCGCTGGCTATCCGGCCGCGACCGGGACGCCGCCCGCCAGGCCTGGAGCGAATACCTGCGCGGCGTGGACGAGCCCACCCTGGTGGCGCCGGGCCTCCCCGCCGCCGAGCGGCGGCCGGATCTGCACACCGCCGCGCTGTCGACAGAGCTCAGCGCCGCGCTGGCCGCCCAGGCGCGGCGTCGCGGGCTGACCCTCAACACCCTGGCCCAAGCCGCCTGGGGCCTGCTGTTGGCGCGCCTGACCGGCCGCGACGATCTGCTGTTCGGCATCACCGTGTCCGGGCGAACCGCGCCCTTGGAAGACATCGAGAGGCTGCCGGGCCTGCTGATCAACACCGTGCCGCTGCGTCTGAAACTGGAGCCGTCGACCACGCTGGCCGGCTTCTTGGACGATCTGCAATCGCGCCAGGCCGCGATGATGGAGCATCAGCACCTCGGACTCGGAGACATCCGGCAGCTGACGGACATGGAAGAATTGTTCGACACGCTGATGGTGTTCGAAAACTACCCGCAGCTCGACGCGCTGCGCCAAAGCCGCGCCGGCGACGGCCTGAGCGTGCGTCCCGTCGAAGGCTTGGGCGGCGACGTGTCGCATTACCCGCTGGGCCTCTGCGTGGTGCCGGGGGAAAGGCTGGAACTCCGGCTGGGCTGCCGCGCCGACGCCTTCCCGCCGACGGCGGCCGAACGCCTCCTCGCCAGCCTGTCGCGCCTGTTCCAGGCGCTGGCGGGCGATCTTGAGCTGCCACTGGCCAGCTTGCGCTGGCTGGACGAAACCGAAAGCCGCCAGCAGGACGGCTGGAACGCCACCGCGCGCGCCACGCCATCGGCGACGCTGCCCGAGTTGTTCCGCCGACAGGCCGAGCTAACGCCGGACGCCGTCGCGGTCTGCGCCGGCGACCTTCGCCTGAGCTACCGGCAGCTGGACCGGCAATCCAACGCGCTGGCCCACCGCTTGCGCGCGGCCGGCGTGACCGTGGAAACGCCGGTGGCGCTGTGGCTGCAACGCGGTCCTCTGTTGCCGGTGGCCATCCTGGGCGTGCTCAAGGCCGGCGGCTGCTATATACCTCTGCACACCGCCCAGCCGGAAGAACGGCGGGCCTGGACCCTGACCCAGTCGCGCGCCGCGCTGCTGCTGGCCGACGAGGCCCCGGCGCCGGCCATGCTGCCGCCGGGCCTGCCGGTGCTGCGGATAGACGGTCCGTCCGACAGCGCCGAGCGCCCGCCCCGCCTGGAGCTGACCCCCGACGCGCTGGCCTATGTGATGTACACCTCCGGCTCCACCGGCGTGCCCAAGGGCATTGCCATCAGCCACGCCAACGTCAGGGATCTGGCGCTGGACCGCCGCTGGGAGGGCGCGTCCCAGAGCAAGGTGTTGCTGCACTCTCCGCATGCCTTCGACGCCGCCACCTACGAGCTGTGGGCGCCCTTGCTGCACGGCGGCCAAGCAACGCTGGCGCCGCCTTGGGACAACGACATCGACTCGCTGGCGGACGTGCTGCAGCGGGAAAGCGTCAGCGCGGCCTTCCTGACCACCGCGCTGTTCAACCTGCTGGCCGAGGAGCGGCCGGACTGCTTCGCCAGCCTGCGCACGCTGTGGACCGGCGGCGAGTCCGCCTCGCTCCGCGCCTTCCAGCGAGTGCGGGAGCGCTATCCGCAACTGGAGCTGGTCCATGTCTACGGCCCCACTGAGACCACCACCTTCGCCACCTGCTACCCGCTGCCGCGCGATCAGACTCTGGCTGCGTCGCTGCCGATAGGCGCGCCGATGGACAATACCCGCGCCTATGTGCTGGATTCCGCGCTGCGCCCGCTGCCAGCAGGCGCGCCCGGCGAACTCTACTTGGCCGGCAGCGGCCTGGCGCGCGGCTATCTGAATCAGCCGGCGCTCAGCGCGGAGCGCTTCGTGGCCAACCCCTTCGGCCCCGCCGGCAGCCGCTTGTACCGCAGCGGCGACCGGGCGCGCTGGCGCGCCGACGGCCAGCTGGAGTTCCTCGGCCGCGCCGATCAACAAATCAAGCTGCGCGGCTTCCGCATCGAACTCGGCGAAATCGAAGCCAGGCTGCGCGAACACCCGGCAGTATCCCAGGCGCGGGCGGTGCTGCGCGAGACGGACGGCGCGCCGCGCCAGCTGCTCGCCTATGTCGCCCTCCACCCCGGCGCCGACATCGACCCGTCCACGCTCAGACAAGCCCTGGCGGCGCAGCTGCCGGACTATATGGTGCCAGCCGCCGTCGTCGCGCTGAACGCGCTGCCGCTGACCCCCAACGGCAAGCTGGACCACCGCGCGCTGCCGGCTCCCGAGCTCCAGGCCGGCGGCGACCGGCGGCCGCCGCGCAGCGACGCCGAACGTATCCTGGCCGGACTGTACGCCGAGCTGCTGGGCCTG
Source organism: Chromobacterium haemolyticum (assembly GCF_009936155.1). Lineage (NCBI taxonomy): Bacteria > Pseudomonadati > Pseudomonadota > Betaproteobacteria > Neisseriales > Chromobacteriaceae > Chromobacterium > Chromobacterium haemolyticum. The sequence goes on from NZ_AP019312.1 coordinate 2,826,737, forward strand.
GACGAAGTCGGTCTGGACGACGGCTTCTTCGATCTCGGCGGCGACAGCATCGCCTCCATCCTGCTGGTCAGCCGCGCGCGGCGGCAAGGCTTGCTGCTGAGCCCGCGCGAGGTCTTCCTCCATCCTCGGGTAGAGGCGCTGGCCGCCGTCGCTCGGCCGGTCGCCGCCATCGCGGCCGAGGACACCGCGGAAGGCCCGCTGCCGGCGACGCCCATCATCCGCTGGTGGCTGGAGCGCGGCGGCCCGCAAGGCGGCTTTTACCAATCCATGCTGCTGCAAACCCCCGCCGGACTGGAACAAGCCCATCTGGCGAAGGCGCTGCAAGCCTTGCTGGATAAACACGACGCGCTGCGGATGCGGCTGGACGCCGACGGCGGCCTCAGCGTGCCACCGGTCGGCTCGACATCGGCGCAAGATTGCCTGCGCCGCATCGCGGCGGACGCGCATCTGGAGATCCCGCCGGCCGACATCGCCGCCGCGGCGCGGCAGTTGGACCCCGCCGCCGGCGCCATGCTGCGGGCGTTGTGGCTGGACGCCGGCCCGGACGCGCCGGGCCGGCTGTGGCTCGGCATCCATCACCTGGCGGTGGACGGCGTCTCCTGGCGCATTCTGCTGCCGGACCTGGCCTCCGCCTGGCGCGACGTCCAGGCCGGCCGGCCCATCCAGCTCGATCCGGTGGCCACCTCCTTCCGCCGCTGGGCGCTGCTGCTGAACGAGGACGCCGTCCGCGCCGCCCGCGCGGCCGAAACCCCGATGTGGGCCGCTATCCAAAGCCAGCCCGACCCGCTGTTGTCGCCCTGCCCGCTGGACCCGGCGCTGGACACGGCCGGCACCAGTCGGCGTCTGAGCGTGGGGCTGCCCGCCGCCGTCACCACCGAGCTGCTGACCCGGGTGCCGGCGCTGTTCCACGCCGGCATCAACGACGTGCTGCTCACCGGCTTCGCGCTGGCGGTGGCGCGCTGGCGGCAAGACCAGGGACGGAGCGACGGCACCGTCGTGCGCCTGGAGCTGGAAGGCCATGGCCGCGAAGAGCTGGGCGAGCATTGCGACCTCTCCCGCACCGTGGGCTGGTTCACCAGCCTGTTCCCGGTCTGCCTCGATCCCGGCGTCTCCGCCGCCGCGGCCCTGGACGACGCCGCCGTGCTGGGCGACGCACTGAAACGGGTCAAGGAGCAATTGCGCGCGCTGCCGGACCGGGGCCTGGGTTACGGCTTGCTGCGCTATCTCAATCCAGAGACCGCCGCCCGGCTGAGCGGCGCGCCGCCGGCTCAGCTCGGTTTCAACTACCTGGGACGCTTCGCCACGCCGGCGCGCGGCGACTGGATGCCGGCGCCGGAAGCGGCCGGGCTGGACGGGAACAGCGATCCTTCGGTGCCGCAGTCCCACGCCATCGAGCTCAACGCCGCCACCCACGACGGCCCGGACGGACCGGAACTGGTGGCCACCTGGCTGTGGGCCGGCCGCCTGTTCGACCGGCAGGAGATCGAGAGGCTGGCGGAGGACTGGTTCGACGCGCTGCGCGCCTTGGCCAGGCTGGGCCACGCGCCGGACGTCGGCGGCAGCACGCCGTCCGACCATCCCCTGGCCGGCGGGCTGTCGCAGGAGGAGATAGACCTGATCGAAGCCGGCTTCTAAGAGCCTGTTTACGATCTGCTGCGCGTCGGCGATACGGCGTTGAAACCCGCTTCGAAATGCTCATGTACCACCTGTACATTCCGCTTTCTCAGCGGTTTTCGCCTTGTCTCGCCTTAGCTCGCGAGATCGTAAATACGCTCTTAAGAACCGGTTCCAAATACTTTCCGGGCGGCCGCCAACGGCGACCGCCCATTGCGAGGTTCACGATGTCGAAGATCGCCGAAATCCTGCCGCTGTCGCCATTGCAGCAAGGATTGCTGTTTCACGCGCTGTACGACGAACGCGAGGTGGACGCCTACCATGTCCGCAACCGCTTCGAGCTGCGCGGCGTTCTGGACGCCGACCGGCTCAGGCGCGCGGCCGAGGCGCTGCTGCGTCGCCATCCCAATCTGCGCTCCGCCTTCGTCTACAAGGGGCTGGCGCAGCCGCGCCAGGTGGTGCCCCGCGAGTTTGAACTGGATTGGCGCGAGGAAGACCTGTCCGGCCAGAACGCCGCCGCGCTGGACGCGCTGCTGGAAGCCGACCTGCGCCGCCGCTTCGATCCGGGCAAGCCGCCGCTGCTGCGCTTCATCCTGGTCAAGCTGGACGCCGAGCGCCACCAACTGCTGTGGAGCTTCCACCACCTGCTGTTCGACGGCTGGTCCATGCCCATCCTGATGGACGAGTTGTTCGCGCTCTACCGCCAGGGAGAATCGGCCGCGCTGCCGCCCGCCGCGCCCTACCGCGACTATCTGGCCTGGCTGCAACAACAGGACAAGGCCGCCGCCGCCCGCGCCTGGGCCGCCAGCCTGGAGGCGCTGGACGAGCCGGCCAAACTGGCCGCCGCCGCCGCTGGGGAGCGCCAACTGACGCTGTCCCGGCAAACAGAAACCGCCCCGCTGCAGGCGCGGGCCCGCCAGTTGGGCGTTACCCTCAACACCCTGCTGCAAGCGGCCTGGGCCATCCTGCTCGCCCGCCTCAGCGCCTCAGACGACGTCGTCTTCGGCGTCACCGTCTCCGGACGCCCGCCGGAACTGCCCGGCGTCGAACGCATGGTCGGCCTGCTGATCAACACCGTTCCGCTGCGCCTGCGCCTGCGGCCCGAGGAAACCCTCGCTGCCCTGCTGCAACGCCTGCAGACCCAGCAGGCCGCGCTGATCGAGCATCAGCACCTCAGCCTCGCCGAGATTCAGCAGGCGGCGGGAAGAACGGAGCTGTTCGACACCCTGCTGGTTTTCGAAAGCTATCCGGCGCTGCCCGGCGCGGCCGACGGCAAGGTGGCCGACGGCCTGGCCTTGATTCCGCTCGGCGGCGACGGCGCCGACACCTCGCACTACCCGCTCAGCCTGTGCGCCGTCCCCGGACCCGCACTCGAGCTGCGCTTCGGCTACCGGCCCGACCTCTTCTCCGCCGATGCCGTCGACGGCATCGCCCGGCAACTGCTGGAACTGCTGCGACTGATCGCCGAGCAGCCCGAACTGCCCCTCTCACGCCTCCAGCCGGCCACCCCGGCCCAGCAAGACGCGCTGGCCGCCTGGAACCGCACCGACGCCCCGCTGCCCGCCGCCACCCTGACCCAGTTGCTGGAACGCCAGGCGGAACTCAGCCCCGACGCCGAGGCGCTGCGCTTCGACGACATCGCCCTCAGCTACCGCCAGCTGCATCAGCGCGCCAACCGCCTCGCCCGCCGCCTGCGCGCCGACGGCGTCGGACCCGAGACCCTGGTCGCCGTCGCGCTGCCCCGTTCCGTCGATCTGGTGGTGGCCCTGCTCGCCGTGCTCAAGGCCGGCGGCGCTTATCTGCCGCTCGATCTCGACTATCCGGCCGAGCGTCTCGCCTTCATGCTGGCCGACGCCCAGCCCGCCGTGGTCCTGTCCCGCTCCGAGCTGCTGGCCGGCCTGCCGGTCGAACGCGCGCTGTGCCTGGATCTGATCGACGACGCGCTCGAGACGCTGTCCGACGCGCCGCTGGACCTCCACGACGATGACAGACATCCGGCCTATGTCATCTACACCTCCGGCTCCACCGGCCGCCCCAAGGGCGCCGTCAACAGCCATCGCGCCATCGTCAACCGCCTGCTGTGGATGCAGCACGCCTACCCGCTGGCCGACGACGACGTGGTGCTGCAGAAGACGCCGTCCAGCTTCGATGTCTCGGTCTGGGAATTCTTCTGGCCGCTGCTCGCCGGCGCCTCGCTGCTGCTGGCCCGGCCCGACGGCCATCGCGACCCCGCCTATCTGGCCGAGCTGATCCGCCGCCGCGGCGTCACCACCCTGCATTTCGTGCCGTCCATGCTGGACGCCTTCCTGCTGGAGCCCGCCAGCGCCGGCTGCGCCAGCCTGCGCCGCGTGCTGTGCAGCGGCGAAGCCTTACCCGCGCCGCTGCTGGCCCGCGCCGCCCAAACGCTGCCCTGTCCGCTGCACAATCTCTACGGCCCCACCGAGGCCGCCGTCGACGTCACCGCCTGGACTTGCGACCCGGCGCGCGACAGCCGTTCGGTGCCGATCGGCCGCCCGATCTGGAACACCCAGCTCTTCGTGCTCGATTCCATGCTGCGGCCGCTGCCGCCCGGCATCCCCGGCGAGCTGTACCTCGGCGGCGTCGGCCTGGCGCGCGGCTATCTGCGCCGTCCGGCTCTGACTGCCGAGCGCTTCGTCGCCCATCCCTTCGCCGTCGGCCAGCGGCTGTACCGCACCGGCGACCGCGTCGTCCGCCGCGACGACGGCGCGCTGGAATACCTGGGCCGCCTCGACCACCAGGTCAAGCTGCGCGGCCTGCGCATCGAGCTGGGCGAGATCGAAGCCGCGCTGCTGGACCAGCCCGGCGTCGCCCAGGCCGTGGTGCTGATCCGCGAAGACGCGCCCGGACAGCGCCGGCTGGTCGCTTACGCGGTGCCCACCGCCGGCGCCCAAGCCGACATCTCGCGCTGGCGCGACGCGCTGGCCGCCCGCCTGCCCGACTACATGGTGCCCGCCGCCTGGGTAGCGCTGGACACGCTGCCGCTGACGCCCAACGGCAAGCTGGACCGCCGCGCCTTGCCGGCGCCGGAGCTGACGCTGGCCGAGCACCGCGAGCCGGTCACCGAGAAGGAAAAACTGCTGGCCGAGGCCTTCGCCCAGACCCTGGGCCTAGAACGCGTCGGCCTCGACGACAGCTTTTTCAACCTCGGCGGCGACTCGCTGCTGGCCTTACGGCTGAAGGGCCTGGCGCTCAAGGCCGGTATCTCCTTCGAGCTGGCCAGCCTGTTCGAACACCATAGCGTGGCGCTGCTGGCCGCCCATGCCGAACAGGCGGCGGCGGCCGCCGCCGCGCCGGCCGAACCGTTCTCCCTGCTGGCCCCCGCCGACCGCCGGCGGCTGCCGCCGGACGCGGTGGACGCCTACCCGCTCAGCCAATTGCAACAGGGCATGCTGTTCCACAGCGCCTTCCGCGACGGCTCGACGCTGTACCACAATATCGTCGGGCTGGAGGTGTCCCAGCCTTACGACGCGGCGGCGCTGCGCCGCGCGCTGGACGCACTGTGCCAACGGCACGAGCTGCTGCGCACCCGCTTCGCGCTGGACGGCTATCTGGAGCCCTTGCAACTGGTGTTGGCCGCGGCCGCCATTCCGCTGGGCGAAGGCGACCTCGGCCACTTGCCGCCCGCCGCGCAGCAAGAAAGCCTGGCCGCCTTCATCGCCGCCTGGTCCAAACAAGCCTTCGACCCCGCCGCCGCGCCGCTGCTGCACGCCCACGCCCACCGCTTGGGCGAGCGGCGCTTCCACCTGACGCTGCGCATCCACCACGCCATCCTCGACGGCTGGAGCGACTCGGTCTTCATCGTCGAACTGGCCCAGCTCTACCAGGCCGAGCTGGCCGGCCAGCCGTGCCGGCTGCCGGCGCTGTCCAGCCGCTACCGCGACTACATCGCGCTGGAACGCCAGGCGATGGCCTCGCCGGCCAGCCGGGACTTCTGGCGGGAACAGCTACGCGGCTACGAAGCCGCCCCCGCGCTGCTCGCCCGCGAAGAGAACGCCGCCGCGACGGCAGACGGCCCGCTGCAGATCAACGCCGACATCGCCATAGCCGCCCCGGTGTCGGCGGCGCTGAGCGCGCTGGCGCGCCGCTTGAACGCGCCGCTGAAATCGGTGTTGCTGGCCGCCCACCTGGCCGCGCTGGCCATGCTGACGGGCAAGAGCGGCGCCTGCACCGCGCTGGTCACCAACGGCCGGCCGGAAACCGCCGACGCGGAGCACATGGTGGGCCTGTTCCTGAACTCGGTGCCGCTGCGCATGGAGATCCGGCGCGAATCCTGGACCCGGTTGATAGGCCGCGTGATAGACGCGGAACGGGCGCTGCTGCCGCACCGGCGCTATCCGCTGGCCACCATGCTGCGCGACGCCGGCCTGCGCGACGTCGGCGAGGCCATCTTCAACTACACCCATTTCCAGGCGCTGGAAGCGCTGGCCGACTGGCGTCAGCAAGACAGCGCGATGGACAACAGCTTCGCGCTGCAAGTCAACTTCCGCCCCGACGGCGCGCGCATCGTCGGCAGCCTGAGCGCCCACCGCGACGCCCACGACGCCGACGCGCTGCGGCGCTACGCCGGCTGCTACGCCGCCGTGCTCGCGCAGCTGGCCGCCGAGCCCGACGGCCCGGTGCGCCGCCAAGACCTGCTGGACGAGGACGAGCGCCGTCTGCTGCTGGACGGCCGGGCCAGCGCCCGCGACATCGCGCCGCTGCCGCTGTGCGAGCTGTTCGAGCGCCAGGCCCGCCGCGCGCCGGACGCGCCGGCGCTGGACAGCGGCGGCGAAACCTTGAGCTACGCCGAGCTCAACCGCCGCGCCAACCGGCTGGGCCGGCGGCTGATCGCCGCCGGCGTCGGCCCCGGCCGGCTGGTGGCGGTCGCGCTGCCCAAATCGGCGGCGCTGCTCGTCGCGCAACTGGCGGTGCTGAAAGCCGGCGCCGCCTATCTGCCGCTGGACCTGAACTATCCGGCGGAGCGGCTGGCGCTGATGCTGGACGACGCCCGCCCCGCCCTGGTGCTGAGCGACGCCGGCTCCGCCGCCCGCCTGCCGCAAACCGCCGGGCCGGTGCTGGCGCCGGAGACCGACGACGACCGCCGCTTCCCTGACGGCGACATCGGCCGGCAAGAAAGACTGCGGCCGCTGACGACGGACGATCTGGCCTACGTGATCTACACCTCCGGTTCCACCGGCCGGCCAAAAGGCGTCGCGGTCAGCCACGCCGGGCTGGCCAGCCTGGCGCAGGACCTGAAAGAGCGCTGCGCGCTGGACGCGTCCGCGCGCGTGCTGCAGTTCTCCTCGCCGGGCTTCGACGCCTCGGTGCTGGAAATGCTGATGGCCTTCGCCGGCGGCGGCTGCCTGGTGCCGGCCAACGCCAGGCAGCTGGACGCCGACGGCCTGCTGGGCACGCTGCGCGCCGCGCGCATCAGCCACGCGCTGCTGCCGCCGGCGCTGTTGGCCTTGCTGGAGCCGGCGCCGGACCTGCTGCCCGGCGCTCTGTTGGTCGGCGCCGACGCCTGCCCCGCCGAGGTGGTGGCCAAATGGGCGCGCGGCCGCCGAATGATCAACGCCTACGGCCCTACCGAATCCACTATCTGCGCCACCCTGAGCGACCGCCTGGCCGACGGCGCGCCGCCCATAGGCCGACCGGTGCTCAACAGTCAGGTCTATCTGCTGGACGAAGCTTTGCAGCCAGTGCCCGTCGGCGTCGCCGGCGAGCTGTACGTAGCCGGCGCCGGCCTGGCGCGCGGCTATCTGGGCCGCCCCGCGCTCAGCGCCGAGCGCTTCGTCGCCAACCCCTTCGGCGCGCCCGGCAGCCGGCTCTACCGCAGCGGCGACAAGGCGCGCCGCCTGGCGGACGGCCAGCTGGAATTCCTCGGCCGTCTCGATCAGCAGATCAAGCTGCGCGGCTATCGCATCGAGCCCGGCGAGATCGAGGCCGCGCTGCGCTCGCAAACCGGCGTGGCCCAGGCCGTGATCTTGCCTGTCGACGACGACGGCCGCAAGCGCCTGGTCGCCTACGCCGTGCCGCTCGCGGGCGCCGGCCTGGACGGCGCGCGGCTGCGCGCCGGGCTGGCCGCCAGCCTGCCCGACTACATGCTGCCCGCCGCGGTGATGGTGTTGCCCGCGCTGCCGCTGAACGCCCACGGCAAGCTGGACCGCGGCGCGCTGCCGGCGCCGGTCTTCGCGGCCGCGCCGCAACGCTTGCCGGCCACCCCGCTTGAACAGACGCTGGCGGAGCTGTTCGCGGAAACGCTGCGGCTGCCGGCGGTGGACCTGGACGCCGGCTTCTTCGAGCTGGGCGGCGACTCCTTGCTGGCGATGCGGCTGGCCGCCCGCATCCGCGGCAAGCTGGGCGTCAAGCTGTCGATGGAACAGCTCTTCCTCGCCCCCAGCGTCGCCGAATTGGCGCGGCAGCTGGCGCTTGGCCGGCATGAGCCGCGCCCGCTCCAACTGAGCGTCCAGCAACAGGACGGCGCGCCGGTCTCGCTGCGCTACGAGGGGGAGCTGGACTTGCCGGCCTTGCGCCAGGCCCTGCGCGAACTAGGCCGCCGGCACGCCGCCCTCCACTCTCCAAGCGAAGCTGCCACGACGATCACAACCGCCAACGGCCTGGCCTTGCCCGCCGCGCTGCGCCAGGTCGCCGACAGCGATGCCGGCACGCCGATCGCGCCGCTGCTGCGGGAACTGGCCCAGGCCTACGCCGCCCGCGCCGACAGCGGCAAGCCCGCTTGGACGCCGCTACCGCGGCTATACGCCGACTACGCGGACTACGCCTCGTCGCAAGCAGGATTCAGCGAAGCGACGGCCCCGTCCGACGCGCCGGCTTCGTCCCGTTCCACCCCTTCTTCCCCGACATTGGAGCAAGCATGAGCACACCTCGTCCCGACGACGCCGTCTATCTGAAAAGCGGCGTCAAACTGGAACCCCTGTTCCACCGCTGGTACGCCTGGAGTCACCTGGTATCGCCGGTCCAGCAGGCGATCAATCTGGCCTTCCGCCAGATTCCGCTGCTGCGCTCCTTCATCGCCAACCCCAATGTGCATATCGCCGCCTCCAAGAACCCCCAGATGCTGGGCGGCCCCTTCCTGGAACTGCCGGCCAGCGATCTGCCCGCGGTGCGCCGCCTGCTGCAGGACACGCTGAAGGACGCCGCGCCGCTGCTCCGCTTCGCCGAAGACCTGCAAAAACTCAATCGCCAGCTGCAGCAAACCGCCAGCGGCCACAGCCTGGACGCGGTCTACGCCGAGTTGCCGCCCACGCTGGCCGGCCTGGTCGAAGTCAGCTACGACCTCAACCACCATCCCGGCCTCCGCGTGCTGGACCCATTATTGAGCTATCCGGCCGCCGCGGACGCGGACCGGCAGGCGCTGGCCTTCAGCACCGAACGCGACGAACAGCGCCATTTCTTCCTGAACACGCCCCGGCTGGACGGAGACGCCAGGCTGGTGCTCCCGCTGCCCTTCGCAGACCCCCATCACGAAGCGCTCGCCGCCAGCCGGATACGCGCCGTCCCTTACGCGGAACTGAAGCAGGCGCTGAAGGTGCCGGCGGAACAGGAAGCCCGCTTCCGCGGCTTCTTCGACACTGAAGCGCCGCAGCGCGACCAGCCCGAGTATCACGGCGGCGACGTGCGCATCCGTTATTTCGGCCACGCCTGCGTCTTGCTGCAAACGGCGTCCACCTCGGTGCTGATCGATCCCTTCGTCACCTGGGACCGGGACGGCGAACCGCAGCGGCTGACCTTCGACGACCTGCCCGACCATATCGATTACGTGTTCATCACCCACAACCATCAGGACCACTTCAGCCCGGAACTGCTGCTGCAATTGCGCGGCCGCATCGGCCGCCTGCTGGTTCCGCGCCACAACAGCCGCAGCCTGGCCGATCCGTCGATGAAGCTCACGCTGCGCGCGCTCGGTTTCCGCAACGTGTCCGAACTCGAGCCGATGGAAAGCGTGCGCTTCGACGACGGCGAAATCGTCAGCCTGCCGTTTTACGGCGAGCACGCCGACCTGGACATCGAAAGCAAGCACGGCATGTTCCTGCGGCTGAAAAACCGCCGCTTCCTGTTCCTGGCGGACTCGGACTGCAAGGACCGCGCGCTCTACCGCCGCATTGTGGAGCGTCTGGGCAAGGCGGACACGCTGTTCATCGGCATGGAGTGCGACGGGGCGCCTCTCAGCTGGCTGTACGGCCCCTACACCGGCAGCCCGCTCAGCCGGCGCGACGACGAATCCCGCACCTTGTCCGGTTCCGACTGCGAACACGCCTGGAGCATCGTCGAGGAGTTCGACTGTAAGAAGATCTACGTCTACGCGATGGGGCAAGAACCCTGGATGCGCTTCGTCACCGGCCTGGAGTACTCGGCCGACAGCAAGCAGATCGTCGAGTCGAACAAGTTTCTCGAGCGCTGCCGCGCCGCGGGCCTGAGCGCGGAACGGCTGTATGGCTGCAGCAGCTTCAGCTGCTAAGAACCTGTTTACGACCTGCTGTGCGTCGGCGATACGGCGTTAAAAACCAGCTCAAAATGCTCATGTACCGCTCGTACATTCCGCTTTTTCGCTAGTTTTCGCCTTGTCTCGCCTTAGCTCGCGAGATCGTAAACACGCTCTAAGAGCCTGTTCAATGTCTGCTTCGCAAGGCCGGAATGATCGCCATGCCGCGCGGCGGACCGGATGACGGAAGGCATCCGGCAAGCGGGCGCGCACGGTTTCCGCCGGCGTCGGGGAAGCCGATGTCCCCCGAGCCGCGCGGAGGCTTTCTCCTGTCGATTGATTGCGGATTCAAGGTATTCGCCATATGAAATTTTCACTCGATGCCGGCTACGGCTGGCTTGCGTCCTTTCAGCAGCAAGGGCTGTTCCGCCTTGACCAGCTGACGCCGGGCACGCCCTCATGTTCGTTTCCCATCGTGCTGCAGCTGAGCGGAGCGCTGGACGCCGCGGCATTGGAGACGGCCTTGGCCGTGGTCGTGGCCAAGCATGAGGCCTTGCGCACCACGCTGGCCTTCGACGGCGACGAGCTGCGTTGCTCGACGCGGCATGCCTGGCCCGGCCCCTTGCTCCAGCTGAAGCCCCTGGAACCGGCGAGCGGAGACAGCGCCGGCCTGGCCGCTGCCGTCCGGGAAATCATCGGCCGCCCCTTCGATCTGGCGACGGGGCCTTTATTCCGCTTTGTTCTCCTTCAGCCGGCGGATGAAAACGCGCGCCTGGTCATGGTGTTCCATCAGGCTGTTTTCGACGCCTGGTCGGCCGGCATTCTGGCGACGGACCTGGAAACGGCTTATGCCGCGGCCTTGAACGGCGGCGACGTCGAGCTCGCGCCCAATGCGCTCGATTACGCGGACTTCGCCCATTGGCAGCGTGAACAATGGCGTGCCGGCGCGCCCCGGCTTTCACTATTGAGCGCGGGCGGCCCGTTTCCGGCCAAGGTATTGACGGACGGCGCGGAGTTGACGCTCAAGCTCCCCGCCGTGCAGGAGCAACAGCTGCGCCAGCTTCAACAGGAAACGGGAGACGCCTTGCTGCTTGTTTTCTCATCCTTGCTCGGTCTTTTCCTGGGCGCGGAAAGCGGCCGGGATGAAATCCTCATCGACGCAGCCGTTCCGGGACGACTCCACGCGGAAGCCAATGAAATCATCGGCTTGTTCGAAACTCCGCTCCCGCTGCGCTTGAGGCTGGACGCCAAGCCTAATCTGCGGGAGATGCTGGGCCAGGTCCGTTCGCAGGCCGTGCAAGGATTCGGAAACCGGGACATGGCGCTTGAAACATCCGGCGTCTCAACGCCATGGTTTCAAGTCGCCGCGCGGGTGCGGAAACGCCCGCGCTGGCGTCTCGCCGGCCTGCGGCTGGCAGAGCAGGCGGCGCATACCGAAACCGCGAAGCGCGATTTGAGCTTTGTCCTGGACGAACGCGACGACGGCGTCTGGCTGGCGCTCGAGTACGCCGGCGCCTTGTTCGAAGCCTCAAGCGCCCGGCGGCTGTTGAACGGGCTGGTCCGGTTTGCCGCGCAATGCCTGGCCGATCCTTCCCGCCAGATGGACGCCTTGCCGGCGGCCGATGGGCAAGAACTCGCCAGCAGCGGGCAAGAGCGGGAAGCCGCCGCGCCGGACCCACGCCCGGCCGACGTGGAGCTCGGCCTGCTGTCCAGCAATCAGCAAAGCCTGTATTTCTTCGAGAAACTGGCCCCGGACCGCGCCTTGTACAATGTCCCTCTGCATCTGGAGATGCGCGGCCAGCTGGACCCCGCCCTCCTGGAGGCGGCCCTGGAACAGCTGCTGAAGCGTCATGAAGCTTTATGCACGCGCTTTGTGGAAACGCCGTCCGGCCTGCGTCAGGACATTGGCGCGCCGCCCACTCGCGTGCTCGAAACCGCGGATCTCCGCCAACAGCCGCTGGACAGCCGCGACGCCGGCTTCGCCAGCCTGGAACGGGATTTCAGCTCCACCGCCTTCGACCTTGCCTCCGGCCGGCTCTTCCGCTTTTGCCTAGTACGCCGCGACCGCGAGCACTGGGTGCTGTTGATGGTGTTTCACCACATGGTGTTTGACGGCCATTCCGCGCAGATATGGCTGCGCGAGCTGCGCACTCTTCTGCGAGGCGGCCTCTTGCCCGCCATGGGGCCGGCGACGACGGTGAGGGAGGCCGCCGCCGAGGAGCGAGCCTGGCAGCGCAGCCGCGACTACCAGAAGGAACTGAACCGCTGGCTAGACCGCCTGGCGGGAATCGCGACCCCGCTCAATCTCAGGCCGGACCGCCCGCGCCCCCTGAGACGCGGCTACGCGGGGGCGTTCCTGGAGCGCGCCTTGCCCCAGGCGCTGCTGGGCGAGCACATCCAGCGCGCCGCCCAACTTGGCGCTTCGCCGTTCATGGCCGTCGCCGCCCTGCTCGCCGCCTATCTGTCCGCGCGCGGCAATCAGGCCGACGTCTGCATGGGCTTCCCCCATGGCGGACGCGGCGAAGGCGCGATCGAAGACACCATAGGCAATTTCGTCAATTTACTCGCCATGCCGGTCCGAATCGAAACAGCCGACACCCCGCGCAACATCATCGAAAAAATCCGCCAAACCGCCCAGGCGAGTTACGCCGGCTATCGGGTGCCGTTCTCCTCCCTTGTCGATCAACTTGGCGTGGAGCGCGTTCCCGGCCAACACCCAGTCTTCCAGGTGGTGGTCACCGCCGATCAAGACTTCGCCGGCTGGACGCAGGACGGTCTGTCCGTGGCCTTGCTGCCGGGCACCAACCCTATCGCCAAGTTCGACCTGGCCTTCGGCTTCAACCTCGCGCGCAGTTGCGTCCGCATAGAGTACGCGACAGATATGTTCGACCCGGCGTCGATTGAAGCCATGGGCGCGGAGCTATCGGCCTTGCTGTCCCAGTGCGTGCGGGGCTTCGACGCGCCGCTGCGGCAAGCCGCCGGCGCGACCATCGCCGGGGAAGTGCCGCGCGCCGCGCCCAAGCCGCTGAGAAAACCCAAGCCGGCCGGCGCCGGAAACGCCGGCTTGGCGGCGGACGCGACTTGAGCGCCAAACCAAGGGCCGACCATTGACCAAGAGCCTGTTCACGATCTTGCGGGCGAGGCAAGGCGAAAACCGCAGAGAAAGCGGAATGCGCTCGTAACGCATCAGCGTTTCAAAGCAGCGCTGACCGTGCGTGTCTCACAGCGACAGCGGATCGTAAACAGGCTTCAACCGCCGGAGGGCGCGAGCGCCCCAGCCGGCAGAACATGAAAAACCAATGACTCATCCAGCAGAACTAAGCGCCTGCCAAACGCTTGCCGAGGCCTTCTCCCGCTCGGTTCAGAGCTTTCCCGATCGCATCGCCGTGCAATGCGCGGCGGCTTCGCTCAGCTACCAACAGCTGGATCAACGGGCGGACGCCCTAGCCCGCCGCCTCCGCGCCATGGGCGTGAACGCCGAAACCCTGGTGGGCTTGTCCGTGCGCAGATCGTCCAATCTGATCGTCGCCATGCTGGCCATCCTGAAAGCCGGCGGTGCCTACCTGCCGCTGGACCCGGAGTATCCGGCCGAGCGCTTGGACTATCTCATCGACGACGCCCGGCCCAAGCTCATCGTCGTGGATGCGGAATCGCGGGAACGGCTGGCCGCCGCCGCGTCCGCCAAGGGCATCCCGCAGCTTGATCTGGACGCCTTTCCATCGCGCGACGATCACGCAGAGATGCCCGCAGGCGGCGCGCCGAATCGCGACGGCCTGGCTTACGTCATCTATACCTCGGGTTCGACCGGAGGTCCGAAAGGCAGCCTGATCACTCATCGCAATGTGCTGCGGCTGTTTACCGAGTCCCAGCCCTATTACGACTTTGGGCCGGAGGATGTCTGGCCCTTGCTGCACTCCTACGCCTTCGATTTTTCGGTCTGGGAAATTTTCGGCGCGCTCTTGCATGGCGGAACCTTGCTGGTTCCTGACCTGGCCATCATTCGAGACCCTTCCGCGCTGTTGGCGTATTTGCGGCGGCATGGCGTGACGGTGCTCAATCAGACGCCGTCCTTCTTCTATCAGTTGGCTTTGTATCTGAGTGAACATCCGGAACAGCGCGAGGCCCTGGAGTCGCTGGCCTTCGTGGTGTTTGGCGGCGAGCGCCTGGACCTGACGCAGCTCAAGCCTTGGTTCAAGACCATGGGCGACGACGGCCCGGTGCTGGTCAATATGTACGGCATCACCGAAACCACCGTACACGTCACCCTGCACGTGGTCGACGCCGACGAGACGAAACACCGGAAGTCCGCGGGCATCGGCTCGGCCTTGCCGGACTTGTCGCTGTTCCTTCTCGACGAGGACTTGAAGCCGGTGGCGGCCGGCGATGTCGGCGAGCTGTATGTCGCCGGCCCGGGACTGGCGCGCGGTTATCACGGCCGGCCCGGCCTGACCGCCGAAACCTTCATTCCCTGCCCCTTTCCCGGCCACGAAGGCCAGCGGATGTACAAAACCCAGGATCTGGCGAAGATCGATCCGCACGGCGAGCTGGTTTACGAGTCTCGCAAGGGCGGCTACTTGAAGATCCGCGGTTTCCGGGTTTCGCTGGCGGAGATCGAGTCCGCGCTATGCGAGCTGGACGGTGTCGCCAACGCGGTGGTCCAAGCCTCGGCCGAGGACGGACGCGATCTGGTGTCGGCCTATCTCCGCTTCGCGGCCGCGCCGATGAGCTTGCGAGAACTCCGCCACGCGCTGGCGGAAAAACTGCCCGGTTTCATGATGCCGCACCACTTTCATTGCATCGACAGCCTGCCGCTGACCGCTCACGGCAAGATCGACCGCAGCCGGTTGCCGCACATGGCGCGGGCCCTGAGCGATGAACGCCCGCCGGACGCGCCGGCCTCGCCCGATGAAGCCGATATGATGGCGATCTGGAGCCAGGTGCTCGGCGTGGAGCGTCTTGGCCCGCACGATGACTTCTTCGCTCTGGGCGGGGACTCGATCCGCGCGGTGGAACTGATCATGGCGTTGAATCGCGCCGGCTGGAACGCCACGGTGGAAGACGTGTTTCACTCGCCGAATGTTCGGGACCTGAACGACCGCAGCCTGCGGGGCGAAACCGGTTTGCCGCCGCCCCCGGCGAAACTGGCAAACGCCGTGTCCGATATGCAGCGCCTCATGCTGGAGCAGTACCAGGCGGCTCCGGCGGGCCTGGGCGTCTATCACGTGCAACAGTGGTTCGACTGCGAAGACGCGGCGCTCGACATCGAGCGGTTGACGCAGGCTTTCCGCTTGGAGTTTTCCCGGCACCCCGTCTTCCGCACCCTCTTCGTCCGCGACGGCGATGCGATTTTCCGCGTCGACGCTGGGACGGAGCGAGCGCGTTTGGACGCCGTCGACCTCCGGCGCGACGCCCCATCGCGGCAGCGAACACGAATTGCCGAGTACGCGCGCGCCGACCTGCATGCGCCGTTCAAGCCGTTCGAGGCGGCAAGCGAAATGGCGCGGCTGCGCTTCTTCCAAACCACGGACAGCCGCTGCGTCGTTTTCCTGAGCATCCACCACGCGATAGACGACGGCTGGGGCCAGCAACGCTTCTTCGACGCGGTATTCCAGCGCTATCGGCGCCATGCCGCCGCCGCGTCGGCGGCGCGCGCGGATGTGTTTTCCGAATACGTCGCCCTCCAGCAGCAAATGGCCCGGGACCCGGCGGCGATTGAATACTGGCGACAGACGCCGTTTGCCGAAAAACAGACGGTTGAGCGATGGAGAGCGCCCCCGACCAGGATGATAGAACACAAAAAACGCATCGCGCCCCGGCTGGTGGTCCACGCCGGCCCTTGCGCGCGCGCGCGGCGAATCCAGACACGATCCTTGTATTTGGCCGCCGCAGGGCAGGCGATTGCGCGCGCGACCCGTGACCCTCGGGTCTTGATCGGGATGGTGGTCAACGGCCGGGTGCCGGAACTGAGCGATCCTCTGGAGGCGGTGGGCCTGTTCTGGAATTTGCAGCCGCTGTCGTTCCAGGCCTTGGAGTGTCCGCTGGAGACGGCTGACGCGATCCACCAGCGCCTGCTGCTGCAGGAGAAATACGCGCTCTACCCGCTCAGTGCGATTTTCGAGGCGCGCAGCCCCGGCCGGGAGTTCCTTTACACCTTCAACTTCACGAATTTCCGGGCGCTGGATTCGAAAACAGCGGATTTGCGGGACTGGGACGGCGTGGATCGCTTCCATTACCCCATCAATATCGCCGTCCATCTGGACGAGGGCTCGGACATCGCCGAATTTCGGCTCAGCGGCGATCCCGCCTATTGCGGCGAGGCCGCGGCGGAAGCGCTGTTCCAGGCTTTCGAAGAAACGCTGGGCATCGCCGTCGGGGCGCTGGCCGATATAGGCGCATGACGCGGCCTAAGGGCATGCCGAACGCCTCCGTTCCTTATGGCAAGACGACAAACCGTCCACGCCGCGCCATCGAAAGCGTGGCCGCGCGAGACCGTCTCTCCCGGCCTCAGCGCGACAGCAAGGCGGCCACGCGCCTGGCGACGGCCTTGGCCGACTGCGGGTTTTGTCCTGTCACCAGGCGGCCGTCCGCCACCACTTTGGAGATGAAGGGCAACCAGGCTTTCTCATACAGCGCGCCGCGCCGCCGCATCTCCTCCTCGGCGTTGTAAGGCACTTTGCCGGCTACGCCGGCCAGCGCCTCTTCCCGCCATGAAAAGCCGGTGAGCCGGCGCCCCGCCACCAGCAACGCGCCGTCGGACAACCGGGTGTTCAGCAGCCCGCAATAACCGTGGCATACAGAGGAAACCACCCCGCCGTGCTCGTAGATCTCTCGGGTGAGCCGCTGCAACCCGGCGTGATCCGGGAAATCCCACATCACCGCGTGGCCGCCGGTGAAATAGATCGCGTCGAAGGTCGCCGGGTCGACATCCTCCGGCCTGGCGGTCTCCGCCAACAAGGCCCGCTTGTCGGCGCTGGCCAGCCAGGCCCGTGCGGAGGCGTCGATGTTTGGCCATTTCAGCGAGCGCGGCTCCAACGGGGAGACGCCGCCCAGCGGGCTGACCAACTGCTGGTCCCAGCCTTGCGCGGCGAACAGCTCGTAAGCGTGGGTCAGCTCCGACAACCACAGGCCGGTGGCTTCCGACGGGTCGACGTAGTGAGCGACATTGCTCACCACATGCAGAATGCGCTTGCTCATGACGGCTTATCCTTGTCGAAGTGTCGCAGGGGTTTGGGAGCGGTTCACGCCGCGCGGCGGGATTGGACCGGCGCTTGACCTGTCGCAGCATAAGTTACAAGTCAAGTGGATGGTCAAGACATTTTCGCCTGTCCCATCCGGCGCTTAGAACCTGTTCATAGTCTGCTGCGCTTCGTGAAGCGTTGTACGGTGAGTACAAACTCAAAATGCTCATGTGCCACTTGTACATTCCGCTTTTTCGCTTGCTTTCGCCTTGTCTCGCTCTTGCTCGCGAGACTTTGAACAGACTCTTAAAACCTCAAAGTCTGCAGCGCGTCGATAGGATGCTCGGACAAGAGCGTTGAAACCGTCTTAAAACGCTCATGCCCCCTCTAGCGGCCTCGCCGCGCTCACAACGAGACGCTGAGCCGGCCGCCTCAAACGCCCTGAAGCGTGGTCAGAAAGCGCGCCAGCGCCGGATTGCCCGCGTCCAGGCGGCTGACGAAGGTCAGCGGCATCGGCAAGGACAGGTCCCGCAGCCGGAAGAAACGCGCCTGAGCCGGCGGCCGGCCCAGGTTGGCGGAGTTGACGATGGCGGCGCCGATGCCGGCGCAGACCAGGGACAGGATCGCCGTCTCGGTGCCCGCTTCCTGCGCCACCTTGAGATGCACGCCTTGTTGCTGACACGCGCCGATCAAGCGATCGTAATAGCCGGGATACGCTTCTCGCGGCAACATGACGAAGGGCCGGTCAGCCAGGCTGCTCAGCGCGACGGGGAGGTTTTCGTCGTGGCCGGTGTCCCAGCAACGCGGCAGCGCCAACACCACGTCGTGTTCCAGCAAGGGGATGCCGGCGACGCCTTCCGGCAAGGGCTCGTATTGGTAGATGAAGCCGCCGTCCAGCGCGCCCTCCGCCAATGCGCCCAGTTGCCGCGGCGTGTTCAACACACTCAGTTCCAGCGCCACCTCCGGCGCCTCCGCCTGGAAGCGGCTGAACGCCTGGGGCACCAATCCGTCCCAGCCGGCGTTCTCCACGCAGCCCAGCCGCAGCCGGCCCAACAGCCCGGCGGCCACGCGCCGCGCGCCCTCGGCCGCGTCGTCCAGAACGGCCATCGCTTTGCGCACGTCGCGCAGATAACTTGCGCCGGCGGCGGTCAGCTTGAGGCCGCGCGGCGCACGTTCAAACAAGGGCAAGCCCAATTCTTGTTCCAGGTCCTGGATTTGCCGCGACACCGCCGGCTGAGTGATGTGCAGGCGCTCTGAGGCCAGGCGCACGCTTTGGTGCTCGGCCACGGCGATGAAGTAACGGAGATGGCGCAATTCCATGCAGAGTCTTTCGGCTTGGCTATGCTTTAAAGTTATCATGAATTAATAATTCGGCATTGGAAAGCATTGATGATTTCCGCGATAGTGGCGGTCAAGCAGCCGACGACGCCGGCGTCCCCCCTACCCGCAGAGACCGATATGAGCACCATCAGCCCCACTTACCAGCTTGGCGACGCAAAAATCACCCGCGTGACGGACACGCTGCTGCACGGCCTGGCCCCCTCCTTCCTCTACCGCGACTGGAGCGACACGCTGCTGGAGCGGCGGCCCGGCCTGCGCGGCTTGCTGGATGCGGAAGGCGCGAGCCTCACCCTCAGCGTGCACAGCTGGGCGGTGGAATGGGCCGGCCAGGTGTTCTTGATCGACACCGGCATCGGCAATGACAAGGAGCGCGCGTTCAACCCGCTGTTCCACCGGCTGCAAACGCCCTTTCTGGAACGCCTGGCCCAACTGGGCATCCAGCCCGCGGATGTCGACCACGTGCTGCTGACCCATTTGCACGCGGACCACGTGGGCTGGAACACGCGGCTGATCAAGGACCAGTGGACGCCCACCTTCCCCAAGGCCCTCTATGCTTTGCCGCAGGGCGATCTGGACTTCTTCGCCACGCCGGAGGCGGACAGCCGGCGCATGGTGTTCGACGACAGCGTGGCGCCGGTAATCGCCTCCGGTCAGGCCCGCGTCATCGGCCGGGACGGCGGCGACTACCAGGACGGTTTCCGCTTCCACCCCACGCCCGGCCATTGCGCCGGCCACATGTCCATTTCACTGAGTTCCCGCGGCGAGACGGCGCTGTTCTGCGGCGATGTGATGCACACGCCGATGCAGGTCTACCGTCCGGAGTGGAATTCCGTCTTCTGCCGGGAGCAGGACGAGGCGCGTAAATCGAGGCGCTGGCTGCTGGACTTCGCCGCCGAGCGCAGCGCCCTCGTGTTCAGCGCGCATTTCTCGGGCTCCTCGGCCGGCCGGGTCACGCGCCGGGACGGCGGCGATTTTGACTGGCAATTCCTTTGAGAACGTGTTTACGATCTCGCGAGCTAAGTGGAGCGCCCTAGCCCGCGCAACTTTGATCCGTTGCCGACAAGCTGCTCTAATGCCTACTGTGCAGTGCGAGACCTTGCACGACCCCCAACCCCAGGAGCTTCCCATGCCCCTTCCCATCCTGGCGCCGCAGGCCGTGGCCGCCCAGGCCCAGGCCGCCGGCCTCAGCCTTGATCCCGAGCGCCTGGAGGCCGTTGCCGCCGCCCTGGCCTTCATCCGCGCGGAAATCGCTAAGCTGGACCAGCCCTGCCTTGCCGATGCGCGCTTTGCCCAACCCTTCGATCCAGACTGGAGGTCAGCGCCGTGCAAGCTTATCAATTGAACATCATGGACGCCGCCCGGCTGATTGAGAGCGGCCAGCTGTCTCCGGTGGAACTGACCCGCTCGGTGCTGGAACGGGCGCAACAGCGGGAAGACCAGTTGTCCACCTACGTCGCGCTCGCCGCGGACCAGGCCATGGCCGACGCGCGGCAGGCCGAACTGGACATCCGCCGCGGCGATTACCGCGGCGTTTTGCACGGCATCCCCTATACGCTGAAAGACTTGATAGACGCGGCCGGCCTGCCCACCACCGCCAGTTCGCGCGTGCGCCGGCATCACCTCGCCGCAGCCGACAGCGAAGTGGCTGCCCGGCTCAGGCAAGCCGGCATGATTTTGACCGGCAAGACGCACACTCATGAGTTCGCGTTTGGCCTGACCACGCCGCAAAGCAACAACCCCTGGGCGCCGGAGCGCTCCCCGGGCGGCTCCAGCGGCGGTTCTGCCTCCGCGGTCGCCTACGGCGGCGCGCTGGCGGCGCTGGGCACCGACACCGGCGGCTCAATCCGGGTGCCGGCGGCGCTGTGCGGACTGGTGGGCCTTAAACCCACTTACGATCTGGTGCCCCGCCAAGGCGTGGTGCCGCTGTCCGGATCGCTGGACCATGTCGGCCCCATCGCCCGCACCGTGGCCGACGCCGCGGCGCTTTTGGACGCCATCGCAACCCGGCAGCCCGCGTCGGCCGACAGCTACCGCCAGGGTCTGGACCAAGGGGTGGAGGGCCTGCGCGTCGGCGTGCCCGGCAATTATTTCAACGATCGCATCGCGCCGGAAATCCAAACCTCGCTGCGGGAGCAGCAAGCCGAGTTGCTTGCGGCCGGCGCGGTGCTGGTGGATGTCGACATCCCGCTGGCCGACCTCATCATGCCCACCCAATGGGGCCTGGTGGCGCCGGAAGCCGCCGCCAATCACAGGGACGAGCTACGACGCGTTCCGCAGTTGTACGACGAGGAAGTTAGGACGCTGCTGGAAGCCTGCTCGCTGGTGCCGGACAGCGATTACGTCCAGGCCCGGCGCGCCCGGATCGCGCTGCAGACCGCTTGGCGGCGAATGTTCGCCGACATCGACCTGCTGCTGGCTCCCACGGTGCCGCACACCGCGCCGCTGCACGGACAAGACAGCTTCGTCTGGCCGGACGGCGTCGAGGAGAGCGTGGTTTCCGCCTATATTCGGCTGAGCACGCCCGCCAATGTGCTGGGCCTGCCGGCGCTGACGGTGCCGGTGGGCCTGGACCAGGCCGGACTACCGTTTGGCGCGCAACTGATAGGCCGGCCTTTTGACGAACGCGCAGTGCTGCGCGCCGGCCAGGTGTTAGAGGACCGCTGCCACACCCGGTTTGACCTGCCGCGGGCCTAACAACCTGTTTACGATCTGCCGCGTGTCGTGAAACGTGGCTCGGCGAGTGCAACTTCGAAATGCTCATGTACCGTATGCACGCTCAGCTTTCTCAGCTGTTTTCGCCTTGTCTCGCCTTCGCTCGAGAGATCGTAAACACGCTCTAAAAGCCTATTCTCGCTCTGCCTCGCACCGGCTCACAAACCGCCCAGCGAGCCGTCGCTCAGGCTCTTGGCCATGGTTTTAGACGTGTGCAGAAAAGCCGCCACCGCCGGGCTGACGTGCTTCCGGCTGGGCACCGCCAGACCCACCGCGCGCCTCACCTTCGGCGCCAGCGGCTTTTTCACCACCCCGGGACACAAGGCCAGCAAGGGCGCCGGCACCGCGAGATCGGCGACGATGGACACCCCGGCCCCGTTTTCCACCATTTTGACGATGGTGATGATCTGGGCGTAGCGGTGCTTGACCATGGGCCGCAGGCCGGCGTTTTCAAACAGTCTCTCAATCAACGTGGTGTTGCCCGCCAGGGTCATGATGAAAGGCATGTCGCACAAATCCGCCAGTTCCACAGCCGGCTGGCCGGCCAGCGGATGGCCGGACGGAATCAGGGCCACAAATTGGTCCTCCACCAGCGGCAAGGTGTCGAAACGCTCGTCCGGCAGCACCACAAAGCCCACATCCACCCGGCGCTCGCTAACCCACTGCGCCACTTCGTCGTCCTCGCCCTCTTCCACGAACACGTCGATTTCCGGATAAGCAGCGCGGAACTGTTCGAGAATGCGCGGCAACAACAGCAGCGACGATGTCGTGCCGAAGGAACCGATGCGCAGCACGCCGCGGTTCAAGCCCCGCGCCGCCGACGCTTCCTGACGGATCGCCTCGGCCACGCCCAGCAGCTCGCGCACGCGCAACAACAGGCTGTTTCCGGCCTCGGTGGCTTCTATGCCGGCCTGGCCGCGCGTCAGCAGCGTCAGCCCCCACTCCTTCTCCAACTGCTTGATCGCGTGCGATACCGCCGATTGGCTAATGCCCAATTTGTCCGCCGCCGCTGTGAAGCCGCCCAGCTCCGCCACCAGCGCAAAAATTTCCAACTGCGTAAAGGTCATGACCGTCTCGCCCACTCATGAGCAAAAGCTCATTTTTCCATGAATTGAAACAATCAATAGTATATACGCACCCACATAGCATCAGGAGGCCGGACCTCTTGCCCGGCGCCCACCATGACTCACCCAAGCTCCATCGCCATCGCCGCGCAGCCGGCGCGCGCGCACGCCGCTCTCAGGCCGGCCCTGACTTTCAAACTGGCGCTGACCGCGCTGTTCTGGGGAGGCACCTTCATCGCCGGCAGAGTGTTGGCGCAGTCCATGCCCTTGATGACCGCCGCCTTCGGCCGCTTTCTGGTGGCCGCTCTGCTGCTGGTGCTGGTGGCCTGTCGGTTGGAAGGCGGGCTGCCGCGGCTGAACCGCTCTCAGATCGCCGTCACCGCGTTTTTGGGCTTCACCGGCATCTTTCTCTACAACGTCTGTTTTTTCGGGGCGCTGGCGCGCATACCCGCCGGCCGCACCGCCTTGTTCGTCAGCCTCAACCCCATCATGACCGCGCTGGCCGCCAGCCTGATTTTCCGGGAACGTCTGGGCCTGCGCCGCTGGACCGGCATCGGCGTGGCCTTGCTCGGCGCCATGGTGGTCATCACCCGCGGCGATCTTGCCGGCACAGTCCACGATTTCAGCCAATCCTTCGGCGCCGGCGAAGCCCTGATGAGCCTGGCGGTGCTGAGCTGGGCGGCCTACACGCTGGGTTCGCGCAAAGCGATGGAAACCCTGAGCCCCATAGCGGCCACCACCTACGCCACCCTGTGGGGGCTGGCCTTCCTGTCCCTGGGCGCGGCCGGCGAAATCGGCTCCGTTCCGTGGGCCTCCTTTGGATGGCGGATCTGGCTGTCCATGCTTTACTTGGGGGCCATAGGCACCGTGGTGGGTTTCATCTGGTATTACCAGGGCATCCGGGAAATCGGCCCGTCGCGCGCAGCCGTGTTCACCAATCTGGTGCCCGCCTTCGGCGTGATCTTGTCCGCGGGGCTGCTGGGGGAACCCATCTTGGCGTCCATGTTGGCGGGCGGCGCGCTGGCGGCGGCGGGCGTATCCTTGACCAATCGAAAATGAGCGCCCGGCCGCCTCCGTTCATGCCGGGCGCGGCCATCGGGCAAATCCTTAGTACGAATACCTAAACCAAGGCATTTGATTTGCAAAACGAATAAAATCGCATTGACAGTCAAAGTCGCGCTGCTAGGCTTCAATTCCCAAACCCCTTAGGGAGAAGCCCCATGGCCAGCCCGCTCACCCTGCTGATGCCGGTCGTCCCCGGCACCAGCTTGCAAGCCATCGCCGCCACCTTGGCGGAATACCAGCCGAAGTTGCATGAGGCGCTGACCTCCATCGGCACAGTCCATTACGCGCGCACTCTGCTGCTGGACCGCTCCGCCGCCAATTTGCAGCCCACCGGCCAAGCCGGCGACAACTACGTCATCGCGGTGATCACCGAGTACGACGGCAGCTTCAACGCCTACATCAACGACTTCGTCGCCCAGGTGGGCAACGTCTTCGACGCCTTGCTGCAATTCGTGGTGGGCGGCAAAGCGCTGATTCCGGTGGCCAATAATGTGGCGGCCTTCCAGGCCTTCGTCACCAAGAACGACGCCTCCCAGCAACCACCCAACAACGGCGACGGCACTCAGAACGACAACGGTTTGTACCAGGCCTACCCATACACTGTGCAGACCATACTCGCCGCGCTCGGATAACCCACCTTCGCCAGGCGCAGGCGGCCCCCGCTTGCGCCGCGCGCGGCCCGGTCCACGCCCGCCCTTGCTGAAAGGCCCGCCATGAACAGCCCCGTTCTCCAATACGACGATATACAAGGCACGATTTTGCGCGGCTACCGCGTGGACCTGGCACGGCACTTCGTCCTGAGCATTCGCGATCCGGCCGCCGCCGGCCGCTTCATCCGCAAACTCGTGACCGGGCAGGACGGCCTGCCGCGCGTCACCACCGCGGAACGCTGGCTGAAAAAACCCGGCTGCTTTCTGAACATCGGCTTCACCTGTCCCGGGCTGGCCGCGCTGGGCGTCAACGCGGAACAGTTGGCCAGCTTCGATCCGGCCTTCCAGTTGGGCGCCACCAGCGCGGCCTCCGCCAGCGCCGTCGGCGACGTGGGCGACAGCGCGCCGGCACAGTGGATAGGAGGCCTGGCCGATGGCGGCCGGGTGCATGTTTTGCTAAGCCTGTGGGTGGCCAAGGACCCGGCGCTGCTGGAAAGCCTCAGCGCGCGCCTGCGCCAGAGCTTCGCCGACGGTTTCAGCGAGCTGTCCGCCCACGACGCGCAAGCGCTGCCGGACAACCAGGTGCACTTCGGCTATCGCGACAGCATTGCCCAGCCCACCATTGCCGGCGCGCCGGCACGCAAACGCCAAGCGCCGGATGATCAGGAGGTCGTCGCCACCGGGGAGTTTCTGCTGGGCTACCTCAACCAAAGCGGCGGCGTGTACTCGGTCAAGCCCGAACAGCTCAGCCGCAACGGCAGCTACGCCGCCTTCCGCATCCTGGAACAGGACGTGGCCGGCTTCGACGCGTTTCTGAACGAGTACGCGGCCAAGACGGGCATAGACCCCGAGCTGCTGGCGGCCAAGGTCTGCGGACGCTGGCGCAACGGCAACCCGCTGACGCTGCGGCCGGATGAGGCCGGCGCCACCTTGCCCGCCGACCAATTAAACGACTTCAACTACGTCAACAGCCAACCGTCCCAGGACGACACCCTGGGCCTGAAATGCCCGATAGGCTCGCATATCCGCCGCAACAACCCTCGCAACGGCGCGGTGGTGGGCACAGACAGCTCGCATCACCGCATCGTGCGCAGGGCCATGCCTTACGGCCCGGCTTACGACCCGCTCCGCCCCACCCAGGCGGCGCGCGGGCTGATCGGCTACTTCATCAACGCCAGCCTGAGGAATCAGTTCGAATTTCTCAGCAGCCAGTGGAATCTGCTCAGCGACTTCGTCAAATCCGCAACCGAACCGGGCAACCCTGACGCCGGCAACGCGGTGTTCAATATCAGCGGGGAAGATGTGTTCCTAGGCGTCAACAGCGCCGCGGACAGCAGCTTCACACTGGCCGCGCCCGGCCGCATGGGCAAGAACAACACCGTGCTGAAGGGCTTCTCGCGGATGATCACCACCCGCGGCGGCGCGTATTGCTTCTTCCCCGGCATCGGCGGCCTGAGCTACTTGGCGGACCTGGCCGCGCCTTGAGCTTAGGCCGGCCTGCCGTATTGCTCGCGGATAAAGTCCGTCATATGCGCGGCCAGGATCTGGTGCACCTCCTGGCTGGGGTGCACCTCGTCGTGGAACAGGTGGCGGTGCGAGCTGTCCAGCGGCCGTGTGTCCCCGGCGAAACCGAACACGCGCGGCAGGTCGATATAGCCCTCGTGCTTATTGTGCATTGTGTCGTAATCCACTTTTTCCGCCAGCGACATCAGATAGTCCAGCTTGGCGCCGATATCGAAGAAACGAATGGTCAGCCCGACGTCCTGGTAGCGGGCTTGCAAGGCCTCCACCGCCTGGCTCAGTTGCCGGTTATGTCGCTGCGACAAGTCTTTCAGCTTGGCGGCCTCCTCCGGCGGCTGCTTTCGCGCGTTCACGGTTTTCGACAAATCCGGCGCGCCGGCCACCAGAATGTTCTTCACTCCCTTGGCCACCAGCTTGTCTATCTGCCGTTCGTAGGTCCGGATTACCTTGTCCACGTCGGTCTTGCCAAAAGTCATGTAGTCGTTGGAGCCCAGGGCCAACACCGCCATATCCCCGGCTTGGAAATCATGTTTATTGATCTGGCGCTCCATATGGGAAATGAACATGAAAGCGGGGTTCCACTTGGAGTACTTGCCGGCCACCGCGCCACCCTCTGCGTAATTGACCACCTGCTTGCCCAAAAAAGCCTTGGACGCCAAGAAATCCGGCCAGGCGAAGCCATTGGTGAAACGCCCTTCATAGTACTGACGCGAAGACGGCATCACTCCCAGGCTCTTGCTCAGCATGCGGCCCTCCGAATCCGACAGGCTGTCGCCTATCACCACCAGGCGCTGGATATGGTTCAGACTCTTGCCTTCCCCCGCCGCCGAGACCGGCGCCTTGCCCTGCACCGCCTGGTTCTTCAACGCCAGCGCGAACAGCGCCTTCTTGTCGAAGTCAAGCGAGCTCACGGAATCCGACTGCGACAGCGTGGCGGGATCATGCCGCAATTGACGCAACCTCATGATCAGCCTGGACGCCTCCGCCAGGCGGGCCTCCTCGCGCTGGACGCAGTGCCTGGGCACTAGCAGTTTTCCGGGTACGAGTTTGCAAGTCATCGGCATGGCGTAAGCTCCTGTGCGTGATCCGTGGCGCGATCGATTGGTTTTCAATGAGCCGCAGCATGCCTAAACGCAAGAACGCAAGCTTGCTTAAAACGATCACGCCGCCGGCCGCGCGCGCAAAAAAGCCCTGGCGTCGCAGGGCTATTTCTGGACTCGAACCGTTCCCGGCCCGGTCAGCGGCTCCTATCCCGTTGAAACGCCAGATGTTCGCTGGCGTAACGTCGCTGCTCCCTCAAGAACCCCTGGATGCCCTGCCGCATCGCCACCGCCATGTCCGGCCGCTTTTCCGGCTTGCAGATATAGGTCCATAGGAAATCCTCCTGCGTGTCCGGCTGAATGTCCTCCATCTTGGCATGCTCAAACTCGGTTTCGCGTGGTTCGCCCTTTACATCGAAAACCACCGTCATCGGCATCATGATCAGTCGCTGCCTGCAATGGATCTCGTACAAAGACTGGCTGTAGGCATAACCCGCCATCGGTTTGCCCGCCTCGAATCTGGGCGCGCACAGCGTCCAGAATTTGGTAGTGCCGTGAGGCGATTGCGCGATGCTGTCGGTATCGATCAACAGCCCGCCCTCGCTGGGGTTGAAATAAGTGAAATCCCAGCTGGAGGCGCTGGCCATGGAGGAGCACAAGACAAAAACGCAGACGATGACTTTCAACATTCTGATTCCCAATATTTTTCCAATCAATACGCGCAATGCAGCTGCGGCGGGCATGATAACAGCCCTGGTTTTTCCTTGTGAATGGCGGGGCACTCCGCCAAGTCTTGAGTGGGTCGCGAACCAGGATTGTTTTCTTAGAACCTGTTCAAAGTCTTTTGAGTAAGAGCCCCAAGAAGGCCAGATGGATGAACTGCAAGCTGGTATTGAGCTTCCGCTCGCAGTTCTTCCACAGCCTTCTGCTCTTTTCCAACCAAGCGAAGCTGCGCTCAACAACCCAGCGTTTGGGCATCACCTTGAAGGTGTGCAGCTCGCTCCGTTTGGCAATCTGCACCGTCACGTCCGCCCCCAGAATCTCGCTCACGCCTTGAGCAAAGGGTTTGCCAACATAGCCACTATCCGCCAGCAGGCTCTGAGCCCCAATCAATCTGGATTTACATTGCCGTAGCGCCTGTAGCGCCCCTCTGCGATCCGTTACCTCCGCTGTAGTCACGGCCACCGCATGTGGCAGGCCCTGCGTGTCCACCACAATATGGCGCTTGATACCCGAGACCTTCTTACCTGCGTCGTAGCCTTTTAATCCTGCGGTATCAGTGTTCTTCACGCTCTGCGCGTCCACGATCAAGAACCTGCTGCAAGCGCTCCGCCCCAGTTTCTCTCGGGCCGCGCCAACCTGATTTTTTTAGCGCCTGCTCCAGCAGGCTGCCCCCTTCACGCGGCTCACTCCACATGGTGAAGTACGAATGGACGGTACGCCATTTGGGAAACGCTTCAGGAAGCATTCGCCATTGGCAGCCGCTTCGGAGCAGGTACAGCACGGCACAAAATACTTCATACAAGTCCACTCGACGGGGGCTTGTTCTTTTACGCGCACTTTCCAGAAGTGGTCTGATCACTTCAAATTGTTCGCGACTGATATCACTTGGGTAGCTTTTTCTCACCTCTGGATTTTCTCACACTACGCTACTACTCAGAGACTTTGAACAGGTTCTTAGAACCTGCTCAAGGTCTGCCGCGCTTCGGCGATACTGCGTTGAAACCCGCTTCGAAATGCTCATACCCGCTTTCTCAAGTGGTTTTCGCCCTGCTTCGCTCTTGCTCGCGAGACTTTGAGCAGGCTTTGACTTATCCAACTGCGGATCGGAATGGCGATAGTTGGTTTGACCGGCTTCTGGAAAAACCCGCGCCGACTCGTCGCGAAACAGGAAACGGACAATAGCGGCCAGACCGCATAGCCTAAGCCCGCCGAATGCCGCCAGTCCCATTTGCCAGTTCCCGCCTCTTTCCTCGCAAAAACCCACATGGCATTTTATGCGTTTTCCCGGCTCGCGCCGCCCTACCTCTGTCTACCGGAGAACGTTTTGAAACGCACACTCTCGATGCTGGCGCTGGCCGGTGCCGGCTGGCTGGCCTGCGCCGGCGCATCCTGGGCGCAGGCCTCCCCCGCCGGCAGCGCTCCTAGACTGGCGGCGCGGCTGGCGGTCTGCGCCGCGCCGTGGAAGGCCGCCACGCCCTACCCGGCCGGCAGCGTGGCTAGCCATCACGGCGTCAACTTCACCGCGGTTTATTGGACCCAAGGCAACACGCCGGACGCCAGCAGCGGCGCGGCGGAAATCGGCCAACCCTGGACCGCCGGAGCGCGCTGCACGCCGGCCAGCAGGAACAAGGCGGCCAACCCGGACGCCAACTTCTCTCCCAGCACGCTGAAATTCCTGAAAGCCAACACTGGGCTGGACGGCGAGCAGTGGAACAACATCATGAAACTGGTGAACAAGCCGGAGCAGGACTCTCTGGACTGGCCCAAGTTTTACGGCTATTGCGAGGACATCGACGACGAGCGCGGCTTCACCATCGGCATTTTCGGCGCCACCACCGGCGGCCCCCGCGATCAGGGGCCGGACGGCCCAACACTGTTCAAGGAGTTTGACGCCGCCAGCGGCGCCGGCAATCCCTCCATCGCCGGCGGGCTGGCGCGCGCCGGGGTGCGCGGCGGCATGCAAGGGCCGGTGCTCAAGATCAGCGATAGCGAGAAGGTGTTCTGCGGCAAGATAGCCGCGCTGCAAAACAACGCGGCCTGGCGCGAAGCGATGTGGCAAACCTTTTACAAAGTCTACATCCAGTACAGCGTGCGGCAGGCGCGCCAACGCGGCTTTAGCAGCGCGCTGACGATAGGCTCCTTCGTGGACACCGCGCTGAACCAGGGCGCCAGCGGCGGCGGCGACACGCTGCAGGGGCTGCTGTCTCGCTCCGGCGACGGCGACGAGAAAACCTTCATGACTCGTTTTCACGCCGAGCGCAGCAAGGTGGTGGACACCAATGAATACAATCAACCGCCCAATGGAAAGAATCGCGTCAAACAGTGGAGCGGCTTGCTGAGCCAGGGAGAAACCGACTTGAAAGACGCCGACGCCGCGGTGTTGAAAGCCACCAACTGGAAAATGAAGTAGCCGGCTGTCGCGCGCCTCAGGCCTTGTCCGCCGGCGCCGAGGCCTCCCGCGCGCGGCGTAGCCAGCCCAGCACTCGCTCATGATCCACCCGCGGAATGCCGGCCTCAGTGAGCAGCGGCAAACGCTCCCGCGCATCGCCGAAAGGGCCGGGGTTCTGCTGGATGATCTCGATGAAATCCGGCCCAACCCGGCTGACGATGGCGACATGGCCGTAACGATTGAAGGTCCAGGGCGCGAACACGATCAGATCCTCTTCCCGCGGCGCGTCGCCGACGCCGTTGCGGTACTGCAGCAGGCCGCGCTCGGGATTGAGCGCCCCATTGTCCAGAAGGGGCAGGAAGAAGTCCCGAGCATGGCCCTTGTCTTGCGGCATTTTGTGGCCAAAGCGCTGGTAGTAATAGCGTTTGACGAACTCCACGCACTGATAGCGCAAGCCCAGGTTGTAGCCATCCGGCGTCAGGTTGCGCCCTTCCACGTTCTGCACGCCGCCGTTGTAATACACGGCGACGCCGTTGAACGCGTCCACCTGCTCGCCCACTACGCGGTCCCAATTGCTATTGAAATGAGTAGCCGCCCAGTAAACGCCGCCCAGCAACGCAAACAGCGATAGCGCCGCCTTGCCTTTGCTCAACTTCACCGCGGCTCCACCCCTGGCGCGGCTTGCTCGTCCAGCCAATCGTCCAGATGACAGGACTCGCCGGAGCGGATCGCGTCGATTCCCTCCACCCGCAAGGCCGGCTTACCGTCCCGCTCCTCAAACTCGCCCAAGATCCGCGCCGAGGTTCTGGCCCTATCGTCCAGCGCCTGCGGCGACACGCCCGGCCATTCCGTCAACGGCCGGCCTTCCCGGCTCAGCAGCAGATAGACCGGCTTGCCTATGCTGCAACGAGTCAAGCGCATGGCTCCCTCGTTCATGCTCAACATGCCGATATAGATATCCGCCGCCATCGCGGCAAACGGCGTCAGCGCGCCCAAAACCACCAGCATCAACTTTCGCGAAAACATGCTTGTCTCCTTGCTGCCGCCATCGGGATCAACGGCCAAAAAATCGATCGGCATGTTAACAGTTGCCTCGCGAATGGACCAGCCTCTCCTGGAGCGCGGCTAGCCGTCGCCGCCCGCTCTTGCTATATTGGCGGCCTTCCGTCCTAAGCCCAAACGCCGCCCATGACCCTCCCCGCCCGTTTCCTCTTCGCCAGCTTGGCGCTGGCCCTGACTGCCGGCTGCAAGCCGCAAGCGATGCAGGCCAGCTACCACTGCGCCGACGCTACCCGCTTCCACTTCAGCCGCCAGAGCCAAACGGTGGAATTGATCCGCGGCGAACAGCGCTTTCAGGGCTATATGGACGAACGCGGACTACTGACCTGGCCGCGCGGCGCCACCGGTTTGCCGCTGCCGGACAGCTTCTTCGTCACCCGCAAGCAGCCGGACCAAATGAAGCTTTACGGCGGCTTCGCCGGCACCGGCCTCGCCTGCGAACTGGATAAAGGCCGCTGACACCCTGCCGCCTCTCTCAGAACCTGTTTACAATCTGCTACGCGTCGGCGATACGGCGTTGAAAGCGGCTTCACAATGCTCATATCCGGTGTGTACACTCCGCTTTTTCAACCATTTTCGCCTTGTATCGCTCTTGCTCGCGAGATCGTGAACAGATTCTCAGAGCTCCCTCCTCCAACCGTACCGAAAGGCCAGCAGCCGAATTCTCCAGCGCCAACTTTAATGAGATAAGCATATTCTTCGTGCCGCCAATACGGCGTTGAATCTGCTGTCTCTCACTTTCATTTGGAGATCCACCATGGCTTGGACCGGTACTGTCGCTGCGAACAATCCCAACGGGGAGCCCACCACCATCACTTACAACCCCGGCGATGTGATCACCATCGTCGCGTCCGGCTGGGCCGGTTACGGCCCGCAACCCAATTGGGGCCCGCAGGGCGACAAGAGCCACCCCAATCAGGGCCTGATCTGCGGAGACGCCTACTGCGGCGCGCTGGTGATGAAAATCGGCGCCAGCGGCTTCATCCCGGTGAACACCGGCCTGTTCCGCTGGAAAGCGCCGGCCAACGCGCAAGGCCAGATCACGCTGTACTACAACGATGTGCCCAACACCTACGGCAACAACTCCGGTTCTTTCCAGGTAAGCATCGGCAAAGACGCGGTCTGATCGCGCTCTCCCGCTCGCAAGCAGCCCCTTCAGGGGCTGCTTTTCCCCGATCTCGACAGGGCGAGAGTTGTCCTGTTTCTGGACAAGCTCGCCGGCGACGCGACGGCTCAAACCTCAGCCCCGGTCCAAAATACGTGGCCCCGGCCCCTGTGCGCCCAATGCATCGGCTGGATTACGCAACGGACATTCCTCCAGGCTCAAACAGCCACAACCAATACAACTGTCCAGTTCATCCCGCAAGCGCGTCAGTTTCACAATCCGCAGATCCAGGCTAGTACGCCATGTCTGAGACAGTTGTTGCCACTGCTTGCGGCTCAGCGGTTGGCTGGTGTCGATGTCGCGAAACACTTCGGCGATTTCCGCCAACGGGATTCCAGTACGCTGCGCCACTTTGATGACCGCGATATAACGTAGCACCGCAGAAGTGAAGCGTCGTTGGCCTCCCGCGCTGCGCGTACTCCGTATCAGACCCTTGCCTTCGTAAAAATGAAGGGTGGATACCGCCACTCCGCTACGACTAGCCACCTCACCCACCGTCAGCAATCTGGAAAAATCAATGGCTCGACCTTGCGACATTGGCATTGACCTCAAGTTAACTCGAGCCATTATAGTGGCCACGCCTGGCCTGCTCACAGTCGCGGCGGCCCGGCATATCCATACCGGCATCGCGGATGGTTAACAGGCCCGCCAAAAGGAGAGCGAAATGCAAGCACGTATTGACCGGATTTTGAGCAGCCCTGCGCTATGGCTGGCTGCCCGCTTGTTTCTGGCCGTGGTTTTTGTCAGCGGCGGCTTGGCCAAGGTCATTGATATCGAAGGCAGCCTGGCGGAAACTCGGGCCGCCGGACTTGAACCCGCCGGGCTGTTCAATGCTGCGGCAGCAATAGCGCTATTGTTCGGATCGCTCTTGCTGTTGCTGGACCGGGCATTATTCTTGGGCGCCCTGATTCTGACCGGTTTTCTAGCGCTCACTATCCTGTTAGTGCATAGCTTCTGGCAGCAGACCGGCCCTCAAGCGCAAATATCGCTGTACTTCGCGCTGGAGCATATCTCCTTGGTTGGAGGCTTGCTGCTAGCCGCCATAGTCAGCACCATGCGACGTCGGCTCCTGCCGGGATAAAACGACAGGCTTCGCATTTAGCGGTTTCTCAATGCTGCGCCGCCAACCAGGCCAGAGCAGCCTCCCTATCGTCGAACACGCGAAACTGCCGGCCCCGGCGCGCTTCGTGCAGGTATTCGCCAAACCGCTCGCCATAAGCGGCGCCGTCTACGAACACCCCAGCCACGGCAAGACGGTAGTTGACCAGTTTCTGGATGAACTCCCCGGCAAAACGGCTGCTCAAGTCAAAAAACGCCGGCGGCAAGGCTTCCTCCGCCAGCAGCACGCACGGCGCGTCGTGCTCCGCGCACAGCGCCACCAGTTCCAGCGCCTGATCCAGGCTTTCCACGCCGGCTAGGCATTCAATCAACCTCGCCTGTTTGACGGTTATCACTTGAGCTTGCATTTTCGCTGCCTCGCTTGCCGGAAAAGACAAATGATGCCAAATCAATACGCAGTGCGACAAGCGCCACTAGATCATTCATGCGAATTTTCAATATCGTGGTAGTACCTATATCGGCAGTCTGATCCTTAAACCATATTGATGTCTGCCCGACCGAAAAAAGGAACGGGCCGGCGGCCTCCCCACCAGGCCCGCCGCGGCGCGCACTCAATGCCAGCAAGGGGTCCTGCTCATGAATCATCTCAGCCATATCATCATGCCGGTACTGCGGGATTTGCCCGCCTCCCACCTCAAACGCGAGCTGCTGCAAGCCTTTGAACGGCACGGCCGCCACTTTGAAGCAATCGAAGCCGGCTTTGCGCGCCTGACCGCTCAGCGGCAAAGTCTTGAAACGTTGCGCCGTTTTTTTCAAAGCTGGAGCCAGACCAACAATAGCGCGATGACGGTGGCCGGCATCAGCAACCGGATGACCTTGCTCATTCACACCGGCCGCCCGGTGGAGGACCCCGAAGCTTTATTGGCCGCCATGGTCTGCTTGAACCGCATCGTGGACGAGGATTTGGCGGTCACGCACAAAATTCTGCACGCCCAGATGTATTACAACATGGCCACGGGCATTGTCGGAGATGACCAGTGGCTGTCCCATGCCTACCTCCACCCCAGCGCCAAGGCCTTCAAGAGCTGGAAGGACCATCAGTCGCTGCGCGAGCCGGACCTGGCCATTGCGCTGCTGACCACGCTGACGCACGAGATTTACACTCACGGCGAAGTGGAGTTCATCCTGCCTTTGTTCCGCCGCTGGCTGATTCAAACCCTGGGTTTCACCGAGCGCGACGCCACTCGTACGCTGGGCTGGATCAGCGTGCACTGCGGGCCCACCGAGAAAAACCACTTCTTTCACGCCATGAACGCTATCCGCCACTACGCGCGGGCCATGGCGCTGGACTTGGAGCGCTATAGTCTGGACGGCATCGTCGGCGCTTACCTGGAACAAAAGGCGGCGGTGCTGGAAACGGTGGCGCTGGACGTCACGGCGGAAGCGCTGTGAGCGGAACCGAACCGCCGCTCTTGCGGCTGGCGGACCAGGCCGCCGCCGCGCCGCCCGCCTGGCCGCCGGGCACGCCGCCACTGTTCGCCCCGGAGCAGCTGGCGCGCGCCCGCGTGGAGGTGTCCGCCGGCTATCTGAGCAGCCTGCATCGTCTGAGCGCGCTGCTGGACGCCGCGTTCCGGGCCATCGTCGGCCGCTATTTCCTGGACCCGCGCATCCGGGCGCTTTATCAGTTGCCCAAAGCGATGGAGGCGCTGCTGCTGCATGCGCACGGCCGGCCTTACAGCGTGGGATTTTACCGCCCGGACTTCATTTACGACCGCGGGGGCCTGCCGCGTATCTGCGAGGTGGGCGCGCGCTATCCAATGAACGGCTGGATGATCAGCCACTGGCTGGGCCAGGCTGAGGGAGACGACGCCTTCTTGAAAACGCTGCGTCAATGGCACCCGCCCGGCTGCGTGGTGGCGCTGGCGCACGCCCGCGAGCCCGGCACCGAGATTTTTCTGCTGGCGGAAACGCTGCGGCGCGACGGCGCTCACTTTCTGTCCGCCCGGCCGGAAGCGCTCAGCGTCCGCAACGGCAAACTGTGGCTGGACGGCCGCGCAGTGGACCGCTGCATTCTGGAAATGGACCGTAGCGAACTGCCGCTGTTGCCGGACAAAGTGCTGGACCAGTTGCTGGACGGCGGCGCTTATTTCAACGATATCCGCACGCTGATCCTGGTACACGACAAGCGCTCTCTGGCGGTCCTGAACCGCGAGGACATCATGCGGGACTGCCTGGACGCCGACGATTACGCCGCCCTCCGCCCCTTCCTGATCCCCTCCTTCGCGCCGGCCTCGCGGGAAGAGGCCGAAGCCCTGTTGGCGCTTCCTGGCGACTTCATCGCCAAGCCCAGCAGCGGCGGACGCGGCCTGGGCTCGCTAGTGCGCTCCGCCTGCGGCGAAGCCGCCTGGCGCAAGCTGGTGCGGGAGCAATGGCCGCGGTACATGTTTCAAAACTATATTGAACAAAGCGAATTCGAGGACCCGGAAAGCCGACAGCTCATCCGGCTGGTGGGCATGCAGCTATGCCGCGACGCGGAAAGTTACGGCCCCGGCGTGTTTCGCGGTTCGGACGAGTTGATCATCAATCTGCACCAACGCCGCGGCAAGCTGTACTCCGCCGCCGCCGCGGCCTGAACCGGTTTGCACAGGGGGCTTCATGCGGCATTCCGTCATTATTCCGCTGTACAACAAACGCGCCTACATCGGCGAAACCATCGCCTCGCTGGCGGCGCAGGAGAAAGCGCCGCACGAGATCATCATCGTCGACGACGCCAGCACCGACGACAGCGCCGAGGCGGCGGAACACGCCTTGCGCCACCACGCTCAGGATTTAAGCCATACCCGCAGCGTGCTGCTGCGGCTGCCGCGCAACAGCGGCCCCGGCGCGGCGCGCAACGCCGGGCTGGCGCGGGCCGGCGGCGAACTAGTGAGCTTTTTGGACGCGGACGACTGCTACCGCCCGGACTGCCTGCGCTTGCTGGAGCAAAAAATGAGCGAGCACCGGCTGGACCTGGCGGTGCTAGGCTATGACAGCGCGCCGCCGGAGGAGCGCTTCCCGCAACTGGGCGCGCTGCGTGCCGAGTGGGAGCCCCTGGAGGACGAAGTTTTCCTGCTTCCGCGCCCGCTGCGCACCGCCGGCCATCCTGACTTTTTCATGGGCCGGGCCAGCAATGTGGCCGCGCGGCGGCAATGGCTGCTGACGCAGCGCTACGTGGCCGGCGCGCGCTTGAACGAGGGCATCGATTTCTGGTATCGGGTGTTGAAGGAGATCGTCGCGCACGGCGGGCGCGCCGGGGTGCTGTCCGCTCCGCTGATTCGCTTCCGCATTCTGGCGGACAGCCTGTCACACCGGCCGTGCCGGGATTGGCGGCTGCTGGCCACCCCGCCCACCGTGCTGCGTTATGCCGGCAGCCAGGACGCGGACGAGCTGCGCCTGGCTCGCATGCTGGCGCAGCGCTGGCTGGATTACGCGCAGGAGTCGCTGCCGGACGCGGCGCAGCGGCGCGCCTTCCTGGCCCGCCATCGCCCGCTGCTGATCCAGCTGGGGCTGCCGCAAACAGACGCGGCGAGGCTGCCGGCATGAACGCGCCGCTGACCCAGCCTTCCGCGCCGGCCCGTCAGCAAGCCTTGTTGCGAGAGTGTTTCGAGCTTGCCCGCGCCCATCCCTTCTATCAGACGCTCTACCGCGGCGTAGACTGCGCCGACGCCGCGCAGCCGCTGGAAAAAGCGGTTCTGCAAGCCGCGCTGGCGTCGTTTGCGCCGGAACGGGAGGCTTCCGGCCTCTATCTGGTGCGCTCCGGCGGCAGCACCCAGGCAGCGCTGATCTTCCCGGTGGATATCGCGGAAAACCTGGCCCAACGACAGGCGCTGGCGGACCGGCTGCGCGCCGACGGGATGTTCGGCCCCGCCAGCATCGCCCTGAATCTGTTTGGCTACGCCAACCTCTACCGCACCGCCGCCATCGTCGACGATGTGCTGGAGCGCTGCCAGGCCACCACCCTGCCGATGAGCGCCCACGCCGCCGACGCCGACATCCTCGCCGCGGCGCTGCAGTTCCGCCCCAGCCATATATTGGGCACCCCGTCGCGGCTGGCGCTGTTCGCCGCCCACCTGGAGGCCGCGGATGAGCGTTTGGAGATTCCGCAACTGCTGTACGCCGGTGAAACCCTGCACGCATCCACTCTCGCACGGCTGCGCGCCGCTTTGGGCGCGGGTCAGGTCTGGTCACTGTACGGCGGCGCGGAAACCGGCATCTGGGCCTGGAGCGACGCCAGCCGCCGCCCCGGCCTGTTTCGGGTGCTGCCGCGGGTGGCGGTGGAGATCCTGCAGCCGGACGACGCCGGTTACGGCCGCATTGCAGTCAGCAACGCCTGGCGGCGGCGCTTTCCGGTGTTTCGCTACTGCGTGGGCGACATCGGCCGCTGGGTGGAACGCGACGGTGAACGCTGGCTGGAATTGCGCGGTCGCGACGGCCGCTCCTTCCGCCTCAATGAAACCACTTACGAACTGGACGACTTCGCGAAGCTGGCCGGCGCGGAAGACGGCTTCCAGATCCAACTGGACCGCGACCCAAGCGGCCGCGAGCGGCTGACCCTGCTGCTGGCCGGGCCGCTGACCACCCCCGCGGAGGCGGCCTTGCGCTCGCGCCTAACGGCCTTGCTCGGCCAGGCGGACGCCTGCGCCGTCGCGCTCATACCGGCGGCGCGAGCACAATGGCGGCTGGACCCCATCACCAGCAAAACCCAGCCAATCGTGGACCTGCGGGCCTGAACGCCTGTTCAACATCCACTGACTTCGAACAAGCTGCCCCCGGCGGACCGCCATCCCGGCCGTCCGCTGTCCTCGCCCGCCCGCTCACAAGGTCTGGAAATAGAAGCGGTAATCGCCCTGCCCGAACAGCATCGACATACTGGTCAGATTACTGTTGGCCGGCGTGCCCACCAGGGTCAGGATGGGAATGGAGTCGTGACCATATTGATACGCCTGGGTCTGCGGGTTGTAGCCGAACTGGTAGAAGGTGTCCACGCTGCCCACCTTGAAGGCGTACAAGCGATAGGTGCTGCCGTCGAACAACATCGACCAACGGTGAAAATCCGTATCCCCCGGCGCGCCGGTGACGTTCAAGGCGGGAATGGAGTTGTAGCCGTACTCATAGTGGTTGGTGGAACGGTTGAAGCCAAACTGGTACAGCACCGTGGGCGCGCCCAAACGCCGCAAATACAGCCGATATGTGCTGGTGCTGCCATCGTAGAGCATGGACACGCTGCTGGCGTCCGCGTCCGGCGGCGCGCCGGTGATCTTCAACTCCGGGATGGAGTGGAAGCCGAACTCGTACTTGGACGTGGCCGGATTGAACGCGGCCTGATACAGGGTATCCGCACTGCTGCCCTTGAAGAAATACATCCGGTAGTACTCGCCGTCGTTGAGCATGGTCCAACGCGCCCAATTGGTGTCGTTGGGCATATTGGCGATTGCCATATTGGGAATGGACCCGCCATAGGCGAATTTGTAGGTGCTGGTATTGGGCACATAAGCAAACTGATTGACTGATGGCATGACGCTTTCCTCCGAAAGGTAAGTCAGCTGCCCCAACGCCGACGCGAAGCCGGCGTCTTCCATACGGCAACAGCAGCTGGCAAAACCTGCGAAAACGACAAGGCGCCGCGCCGCCTCCGGACGCGGGCTTGCACGTTCAAGCGGGTTTTGCCAGCGGTTCTACCCCTTGCTCAGCATGATGATCGAGCGATGGCGCATGAATCTCTCCTCCCCCGCGCAGCGGCGCGCGGCGAAGCGGACGAACAAACAGCCACTAAGTCGTCAATCAGGGGCGGGCGCCTTGGCGCGGACGAGGCGGGGCCGATAATGGCGGCGATAGGGACTTCAACTAGCCAGTAATAGCACCTCAAAAACCGGATGCGCCTGTACTTTCGGACTAGTCCGACCTAATCGGTTACAGCCGTTACAGATTGCGCGCTATGCCGCCGGCCTCCGCCGCCCATAAAATGCATGCCATCGACAGCGCCGACGATGCGCAGCCTCACCCAAGGGAAGCACGATCAATGAGAACAAAGGGATTCATCAGCCTGGCCCTGACCGCCCTGCCGGCCGCGAGCCAGGCCGCCATGCCCATCGCCCAACTTAATCAGCACGCCGAGCGCATCTTCAAAGACAGCCAGGCGGTGGGCATGGTGATGGTGGTGATAGACAAACAAGGCGGCCTGCAACGTTTTTACGGAGAAACCCGCCCCGGCAGCCGCCAGACGCCGGACGCCAACTCACTGCTCCGCATCGCCAGCCTGAGCAAACTGATGACCAGCGAAGTGCTGGCGGCCATGGTGCTGGATCAGCGGCTCAAACTGGACGACCCGCTGCAAAAGTTCGCGCCGGCCGGCTCCCGGCCAGCCAAGGCCTTGGGCGGCCAGCCCATCACCCTGCTGCACCTGGCCACCCACACCAGCGGCTTGCCCCGCGAGTTGCCGGGCGTCAAACCGCGCGACACGCCCGTATTCGTCTGGCCCAATCAGCAGCAGCGCTGGCGCTGGCTGGCCAAGACCAAGACCCGATTCGCGCCGGGACAGAGCGCTCAATACTCCAACCTGGCTTACGATTACCTAGCCGACGCGCTGGCGGTCGCCGCCGGCAAGCCCTATCCGACCTTGCTGCGCGACACCGTCACCGGGCCGCTGGCCATGCGCGACACTACATTCAACCCCAGCCCCGCCCAATGCGCGCGCCTGCTTCGCGGCGTGGAAACAAGCCCCTGCGTCAACACCAGCGCGGCCATAGGCAGCGGCGGCGTCTATTCCACCGCCGCCGACATGCAACGCTGGCTGCAAGACTTGGTGCGGCCGCAGAGCGAGCAACGCAAACGTCTGTATCAGCAAACCTTCCAGATGCGTTATCAGCGCGCCGAGTTGCGCAGCCTTACCGGCATGGACGTGCCCGGCAAGGCCGATGCGTTGGGCTTGGGCTGGGTGGCTTTACGCGAACAGCCGAACGCCCAACTTTTCCTGCAAAAGACCGCGGGCGGCGGCGGTTTCTTCAGCTATGTCGCCATCGATCCCCAGCGGCAGACGGCGGTATGGGTGGCGCTGACCCGCGGCAAACAAACCCGCTACCAGGCCATGAGCGACGGCGTCAATCAATTGCTGCTGGCGCTGAACCGCTCCTGACAACCTGTTTACGATCTACTGCGCGTCGGCGATACAACATTGAAAACACCCTGACTCGCGAGATCGTAAACAGCCCCCATGGCCCAGGCGAGCCGGAACGGCAGAGGCGGCGACAGCAGCCCTGCCTCCACCGCGCCCGGCATGCCGCCCTTTCTCTTCCCACATCCTCATCGACAAGGAGGCAACGTCATGCCCTTAATGAATCGCCGCGTCCTGCCGCTGCTCTGCGCCGCACTATCCGCTCACGCTCTGGCCGCCACACCCTCGCCCCAGGCCGCCGTGGATGCGGAGATCCCGGCGCTGATGCGCAAAAACGGCATTCCCGGCATGGCGGTGGGCCTCGCCGTCAACGGCGGCGTCCAAGTCTACAACTACGGCGTCGCTTCCAAAACCGACCAAAGGCCGGTGACGCGCGCCACGCTGTTCGAGATCGGCTCGCTCAGCAAAACCTTCACCGCCACTCTGGCCAGCTACGCTCAGACCGAAGGCCGGCTCTCGCTGGCCGACCCCGTGACCCAGCACCTTCCGGCGCTGACCGGCGGCGGCCTGGAGCGGGCCACGCTGCTGAACCTGGGCACTCAGACCTCCGGCCTACCCTTGTTCGTGCCGGACAACGTCGACAACGCCGGCCAGTTGCGGCAATTCATACGGCGTTGGCGCCCCAGACAGCCGGTGGGCAGCCAGCGGATCTATTCCAATATCGGCATCGGAGTCCTGGGCCAGATCGCCGCCGCCAGCATGCGCATGCCCTACGCGGCCGCGGTGGAAGGCAGGCTCTTCGCCAAGCTGGGCATGGACAACAGCTTCGTCAACGTTCCCTCCCAGAGAATGCGCGACTACGCTCAGGGCTACGACAAGAACGACCGGCCCGCGCGGCTGACTCCGGCCGTGTTGGCGGACGAAGCCTACGGCGTCAAGTCCAGCGCGGCAGACTTGGCCCGCTTCCTCAACGCCAATATGGGCTTGTTGCCCATGGCGCCCAAGTTGCAGGCC
The DNA here is from genome assembly GCF_009936155.1 of Chromobacterium haemolyticum. Classification (NCBI taxonomy): domain Bacteria; kingdom Pseudomonadati; phylum Pseudomonadota; class Betaproteobacteria; order Neisseriales; family Chromobacteriaceae; genus Chromobacterium; species Chromobacterium haemolyticum. The sequence continues at coordinate 2,867,924 of NZ_AP019312.1, forward strand.
GCGCTCGAGGACACTCATATCGGCTACTACCGCGCCGGGGAATTGACCCAAAGCCTGATCTGGGAACAATACCCGTATCCGGTGGCCCTGCCCCGCTTGCTGAGCGGAAACTCCCCCGCCTACATCTATCAAGGCATGCCGGCGCAGCGCCTGGATCCGCCGCTAGCGCCGCAAGCGCGGGCCTTCATCAACAAGACCGGGTCCACCAACGGCTTTTCGGCTTACGTCGCCTATATCCCGGAAAAGCGGCTGGGCATCGTGCTATTGGCCAACAAGTCCTATCCGCTGGCCGAACGAGTGAGCGCAGCCTACCGCATTCTGGCTCGGCTGGACGACGAGCTGACGTCGGGCGCCCAACCATGAGCGTGCGCTAGCCGGCGGTCTTGAGCGCGACGATGGATGCAACTAGCAGCGACAAATAGGCAAGCTTCTTGTAGCTCTTTTTATCGCCCCAAAACAAGATGCCGGTCACCACCGTGCCCACCACGCCAATCCCGGTATACGCGGCATAGGCAATCGACATATCTATGGTTTTCATCGCCAGATAGAGAAGGAACAAGGAGCTGATCAGGCCCAGCGCATACAGCGCGCAGCCCCTGGCATAGCGTCTCAAAGCAATGTCCCGGATACCCACCACCACCAGGATTTCAAGCACGCCCGCCGTCAACAGATAAAACCAATCCATATCAATCTTTCACTTGCTTGAGTTGCACCACTGAAAACAAGATCGCCGCGATCGCCAGCATCGCGGCCAGACTAACCGGCTTGCCGAACAGGGCGACATCCAGCAAATAAGTGCCCACGGTGCCAAAGATCACGAAAAACACATAAGCGGTCGACGCGCCCATTCTTTTGGTGGCCAGCACCAGGAGGGCGAAGCTGCCGACGATGCAGACGATGGTCGCCAACCACTCCAATACGCTGTCCGAACGCTTCAAGCCCGCGGCCCACAACACCTCAAGCCCGCTGGCGAGCAACAACAACACCCAACTAAGCATCTTTAATCGCCCTTCTCCATTTCAACCGTGAAACTCCGCAAGCCGTCTCGGCGCTTGTCTAAAGTCTCGCAAACAGGGCGAGACTGCGAGCAAGCGCTCAGCTCCCCGCCCATTGCTCAATGTCATGGAACGCGTCTTGCCACTCCTGCTCGCTCATATCCGCCAGGCCGAAATAACGCAGCATGAAAGCCCCTTCCACAGCCAGGTAGGCCATACGCGCGCGACGGCCCTCCTCGGTGGACGCGTCCAGCTTGCCCAGGCGCTCGGCATGCCAGGCCCGCACCCACTCCTTCTGGTCCTTGGACTCAAGCATGGCGCTGAGATGGCAGGCGGCTCGGGCGATCAAGGCCTCTTCCCTTGCGGTGATGCGGACATGGACTTTGACTTGCTCAATACTGGACAACTGATCCGCGCCTACGCCCGCCGTTTTCTCGAAACACGCGTCATAGTGCTTGCCCCAGCGCTCCAGCATGGCGTTGACCAGGTTGTGCTTTGCACCAAAACAGGATTGGACGCCGCCCTTGCTAATCCCCACTGCTTTGGCCACGGCATCGATGGTGAGGGCGGCCGCCCCGCTGCGTTCGATGATGTCTTCCGCGGCGTCCAACACTTGATTGCGATCGATCGATCTGGGTTTGCCCACTCGTTCTCTCCTCAAATGAATACATACGTATGTATTTTATTAATTCGAACAAACGGCGTCAATCGCGCGGCGGGCAAGGCCGCGCGTTCACGCGGGCGCTCAAGCCGGCGCCAGCTCTTGGGTGAACAGCGTTTGGCCGGCCGCGTCCTTCAGCCTCACCATCATCGCGCGGCTGCGGGCGTCTATGTCCACCTGCCCAAAAAACTGCATGCCTGCCAAGGGTGACAAGTTCTGCGTCTCCGGCGCTTTCTGATACACCACCTTGGGGCCGAACGTCATGTCCAGCGGATTGGGACCGAAGGTGCCGGCGTTCAGCGGGCCGGAAACAAACTCCCAGAACGGATCGAAATCCTGGAAAGCCGCACGCTCAGGGTGGTAGTGATGGGCGGCGGTGTAATGCACGTCGGCCGTGAACCACACAACATTGCGGATATCGCGGCGTTTGATTTCGCGAAGCAGCCAGGCCAGCTCCAGTTCGCGCCCCAAGGGTTGGCCGTGGTCGCCGTTGGCCATCGCCTCCCAGCGCGCGCTGCCGTCCGCGTTTTTGCCGTCGGCCACCTGCAGGCCCAGCGGCATGTCCGCCATGATAGCCTTCCAGGTTCCCTTGGCTGTCTGCAGCCCGTCCAGCAGCCATCGCAGTTGCTCCCGCCCCATGAAATCCGCACCCGGCTCGCCATCCTTTTGAAGATTGGCGCCGTTGGCGCCGCGATAGCTGCGCATGTCCACTACAAACACATCCAGCAGCGGCCCCTGCGGCAGATGGCGATACACCCGTTCATCCTCTCGATTGCCGTGAAGCCGCAACGGCGCGTACTCCAGAAAGGCGCGAGTGGCGCGCGCCTGCAGCACGCCGATATTCTTCTCGCGGTAGCGCGGATCGGCGGACAAGTCCTTGCCGTCGGACCAGTTGTTGACCACTTCGTGATCGTCCCATTGCCAGATTTGCGGCACCTCGGCGGCAAAACGCCGCACATTGGCGTCCATCAGGTTGTAACGATAGCGCCCGCGGTATTCGTCCAGCGTCTCCGCCACCTTGCTCACCTCCGGCGTCAACAGATTGCGCCAGATTTTGCCCCCCTCCACCACGGTTTCCGCCGCCATCGGGCCGTCGGCATAGATAGTGTCGCCGCAATGCACAAAGAAATCCGGCCGCTGCCTGCGCATGGTTTCATAGATGCGCATGCCGCCCCAGTCCGGATTGATACCGTAACCCTGGCCGGCGGTGTCGCCGGACCAGACAAAGCGCAGATCGCGCGCGGTTTCCGCCACGGTGCGGAATCGGCCCGTCGCCGGCTCGGACCAGGCCCGTGGATGGGCCGCGTCTTCAAAGCGCGCCCTCACATACAACTGCTCCCCGGCCGGCAAACCTCTCAAATCCACCCGCGCGGTGAAATCGCCGGCCTCGGTCGCCCATGGACCGCGCACCTCGCGCGGGCTGGCGAAGCGCTCGCTGCGGTCCCATTCCACCACCAGCCGCGCGGTCCGGTCCGAACGCGCCCAGACGATGGCGCGGTCCGCGCCCGCGTCGCCGATCTGGATGCCGGAGCTCATCAGCGGGCGCAGCCGGTCCGAAGTGACGACGGCCGGCGCGGCCAGCACCGGCCCGGCCAACAACAGGCCTCCGCCGGCAAGCGAGGTTTTTAAAAAACGGCGGCGATCCATAAGCGTTCTCCGGCTTTATCAATAACGATCGAAAGACTGATTTTGCCGCGACAAGATGACGAAAGAATGTCCCGCTAACGGATATTACGTATTTCATTCAATAGCTTGATCGCATATACCTCAAACACCCCGCCCCGAGGCCCTCCCAGCCGGCCTGCAGTCAACGGGCTCCGCCAACTGGTTCAAAGGAAAACACATGCTCTGGGACCCCGGGCCGCCCCCGTCTTTCTCCTCCTTGTTCGAGCGCGCTCCACTGGCCAGCTATCAGGCTCTCCCAGCCAAATTCCGCTTGGAATGGGGGCCCATCTACTACAGAGGCCGCCTGGACGGCAGCGCCAAAGTGCTGATCGTGGGACAGGACCCGTCCGCCGATGAAAACCTGGTGCGCCGCGCCATGGTCGGCACCGCCGGTCAACGGGTACAGGGGTTTCTACGCAAGCTGGGCCTGGATCGCTCCTACGTCATCGTCAACGCCAGCCTGTACAGCATCTACGGCCAGTTCGACGGCGAGATGGCCGGCTTCATGGACCAGGCCGCGGTGCGGGCCTGGCGCAATCAGCTGCTGGACCAACTCAAACACCCCGGCCTGCAGGCGGTGATCGGCTTTGGCAAGGCGGCGGCCAAGGTGCTGGACGATTGGCCCGGCGCAGCCTCCTTCAAAGCCGTGCAGCGGCTGTTTCAGCCGCAGCACCCCACTGCGCGCGCGCCAAACGCGTTGCTCAAATCCTGGAACCAAACACTGGCCGCGCTGGCCCCGCTGCTGAACCCGGACCCCGGCGTCGCGCCGGACCCCTCGCCCTACGAGCTTACGGGCTTTCGCGATCAGGATCTGGCGCGGATTCCGGCCTTGGACCTGCCCTTCGGCATGCCGGCCTGGCTGGGCCGGGGCGACATGGCCACGCGGGTGATCAAAGGTCAGGCCAAATTGAAGGCCCCGGCCGCCAACGCCTCCATCCTGTGGACGGCACAGGCGGACCAGGGCTGAAGCGGAGGAAGAACAGAATGAAAAGCTTGGGATGGCTGCTGTGCGCCGCGCTGTTTCCGGCCTATGCCGGGGTGACGGTGACGCCGGGCGACGGCGAGCATCTGGTCATCCGCGGTCGCCTGGTGCTGGCGGAACAAGAGAGCGACGGCCGGCTGGTGCTGGCCGGCGATCGCATCGTCTGCGCCGGCGCGGACTGCGTCGAACCCGCCGGAGCCACGGTGCTGGAAGTGAGCGAGGGCTACGTCTTTCCCGGTTTCATCGACGCCCACAATCACGTGGCCTACAACGCCCTGCCCAAATGGACACCGCCCAAGCTCTACCAAAACCGCGGGCAATGGCAGCGCTCCGCCTCTTACAAAGCGTTCAAACGGCCCTACGATCAATTGAAGAAACGCGGCCTGATCTGCGAAATGGTGAAATATGGCGAGGCCAAGGCCCTGATCAGCGGCGTAACCACCATCCAGGGATCGCCCGCCAGCCGCTGCCTGCAAGGGCTGGTTCGCAACGCGGAGAACCCTCAATCCGGCCTGCTCGTCTCCTCCGCGCACGTCCGCACCTTCATCCTGGACGTCGGCGGCGCGCCCAAGATCGACTGGAACGAAACCAGCGCCTTCCTGATCCACGTCGCCGAAGGCGTGGACGCCGACGCGCTGGCGGAATTCGCCACACTCAAGGCCAAGGGCCTGCTCTCCCCCGGCACCGCCGTCATCCATGGCACCGCCTTCGGCGACGAGGAGTTCCGTCAGATGGGCGCGGCAGGCAGTAAGCTGATCTGGTCCCCGCAAAGCAATCTGGCCTTGTACGGCCGCACCACCCGCGTCGACCTCGCCCTGCGCCACGGCGTGCCGGTTTCGCTGGGCCTGGACTGGAACCCCACCGGCAGCGACAATCTGTTCGACGAACTGCGCGTGGCGGAACGCGTCAATCAGCAGCAGTTTCAGGGCGCGATACTGGATCGGGACTGGGTGGCCATGATCACCAGTCACCCGGCGCAGGCCTTGGCCTTGGACGACTACATCGGCGAGCTGCGCGCCGGCCTGAAGGCCGACGTCGTCATCCTGTCCAGCCGCGCCGCCACCTCCGGCCAGTCCCTACTGGACGCCAGGCTGCGCGACGTGGCCGCGGTGCTGGTGGGCGGCCAATTGCTGTATGGCGACAACGACGCGATGGCTGCGGCCGGCCGCGCCGATTGCGATGCTCTGACCGTGGACGGCGCGCCCAAGCGGCTCTGCGCGCAAACTCCAAAGACGCCCAAGGGCGAGCAAAGGCTGGACGACATTCGCGCCGCGCTGCTCAAGGTATACGCCGGCGTGGCGCCGCTAGCACCTTGAGCATCTCCCCATCGCCCCCTTCCTCACACGCTGTTCAAGCCCTCCGCGCTTCGCGGCAACATCGGTGCGGTGACGCGCTCACATCCCCTCCGCAGCCAACTTGAATCTATCCGCCACTTGGACACCCGAGGCTGGGCAATGGACATTCCATCCCTTCCTGCGAGTCCTTATGCTATAAAACAGCAAAATATGATTGCTTCATAAACACGGAATCCGCGGATGGATGGAGCTTCGACATATGCAGCAAACGCCCGCCTCCGGCAACGACGCATTCGAATTTCTATCCACGCTGCCGCCCAGCCCGGCGCAGCGCCGGATGGCGCTGGCCGCCATCCTGGTGTCCATGCTGGTGTTCATCTGCGCCCTGCCTTTCGCCAAAGTGCCCCTGCCCAAAGTGCCCGCCTTCATTCCCGCGTATCAGGCGGCGATGGCGGTGTGCGATCTGGTCACCGCGGCGCTATTGTTCGGCCAATACGCGATCTTGCGCGCCCGCGCATTGTTGGCCCTGGCCACGGCCTATTTATTCACCGCGCTGATGGCAATGGCTCACGCGCTCACCTTTCCCGGCGTGTTCGCACCGGGCGGCCTATTGGGGGCTGGGCCGCAAACCACGGCCTGGATGTATATGTTCTGGCACGGCGGCTTTCCGCTGATGGTGCTGGCTTACGCGCTGCTGGCTCAACGCAACGACGGCCCAAAACGCTTTACCAGCGCGCTGCCCGCGGTGCTGGGCTGCATCGCCGGCTCGCTGGCGCTGATGGTAGCGTTGACGGCCTTGGCCACGCTGGGCCACCCCTGGTTCCCCCCTATCATGCAGGGCAGCCGCTACACGCCCATCATGTTCGGCGTGGTGTCCGCCGTTTGGGGCTTCAGCGCGCTGGCCTTGCTGCTGCTGTTGCGGCGCTGGAAGCGCACCTTGCTGGACGTCTGGCTGGCGGTCGTGATGACGGCCTGGCTGTGCGACATCGCCTTGTCCGCCATGCTCAACGCCAGCCGCTTCGACCTGGGCTTTTACGCCGGCCGCGGCTATGGCCTGCTGTCCGCCAGCTTTGTGCTGATCATCCTTCTGCTGGAAAACGGCCTACTCTACGCGCGCCTGGCGGACAGCGCCGGGCAATTGCGCGTGGCCAAGCAACAGGCTGAGGACGCCACCCAGGCCAAGTCGATGTTCTTGGCCAATATGAGCCATGAAATCCGCACGCCGATGAACGCCATCATAGGCATGTCCTATCTGGCGCTGAAAACCAAGCTGACCGGGCAGCAACGCGACTACGTCAGCAAAATCCACAACGCAGGCACCTCTCTGCTGGGCATCATCAACGACATTCTGGATTTTTCCAAAGTGGAAGCCGGCAAGCTGGAAATGGAAGCAGAACCGTTCTGGCTAGACGATGTGTTGGAGGCGGTGTCCTCGCTGGTGGCGCAAAAAGCAACCGACAAATCTCTGGAATTGCTGTTCGAAGTGAGCTCGGATGTACCCAAAGGCCTTGTGGGCGACGCCTTGCGGCTCAGCCAAGTGCTGATCAATTTGAGCAACAACGCGATCAAGTTCACGGAAAAGGGCCAAGTGGCCATCATCATCAGCCGGCTGGAACAAGTGGGCGACAAGGTCCATCTGCGTTTTTGCGTGCACGACACCGGCATCGGCATGAGCGAGGAACAAGCTGCGCGGCTATTCCAGCCGTTCAGCCAGGCGGACGGCTCCACCACACGCCGCTTTGGCGGCACCGGCCTGGGCCTGACCATCGCCAAGCGGCTGGTGGAACTGATGGGAGGCTCGATCCGAGTGGAGTCCGCCCCCGGATGGGGCAGCCTGTTCATGTTCAACGCCTGGCTGGGCGTGTCCTCCGTCGTGGACACCCGCCGCCAGAGCTTGCCCGGAGAGATCAAGGGCTTGCGCGTGCTAGTGGTGGACGACAACGCGTCGGCGCGAGACATCCTGTCCGACCAACTGCGCTCGCTGGGCTTTTTCGCTCACGCCTGCGCCTCCGGGCCGGAGGCCGTGGCCGCGATCGCTCAGGCCAATCTGGACCGGCCGTTCGACGCGGTTTTCGTAGACTGGATGATGCCGGGCATGAACGGGGTGGAAACCATCTCACAGATTCGCAGCATCAGCCACAGCATCAAGGTTGTCCTGGCCACCGCCTTTGGCCGCGACGACGTTCGCGCCCAAGGCGAGCTAAGCGGCTGCGACGCGGTTCTGATCAAACCCGTCAGCCTGTCTTCGCTCTACGACGTGGTGCTGGCGATGTTCGGACCTCAGCGTGATCACGGCATAGTGGCGCTCACAGAAGAATTGCCGCGCTTGGACGGCGTGCGCCTGCTGCTGGTGGAAGACAACCTGGTGAATCAGCAAATCGCCGTAGAACTGCTGGGCGACGCCGGCGCGCTGGTAACCTTGGCCAATCACGGCGGCGAAGCGCTGGCCCGCCTGGCCGCGATGGGGCCGCAGGGCTTCGACGCGGTGCTGATGGACGTTCAAATGCCGGTGCTGGACGGCATATCCGCCACCCGGCAAATCAAGGCCGATCCGCGGTTTTCCTCCTTGCCGGTGCTGGCGATGACGGCAGACGCGCTGTCGGAAGAGCGGGAAGACTGCATGAACGCCGGCATGGACGACTACATCGCCAAGCCGATTGACCCGCATGCGATGTTCCAGACCCTGCTGCGTTGGGTCAAACCGATACCGCCGGGTGCGGAGCTCCGGCACGCCGCCTCGTCCGCGCTCGCGCTGCCGGACATCCCCGGCCTGGATCAACAAGCCGGCTTGAAACGCGTGGCCGGAAAACGCGAGTTATACTTGCATCTGCTGCGCCAATTCGTCACAGAAGAGGCAGACGCCGCCGCGCGCCTGTCGGCTGCACTGGAAATAGGCGACTTTGTCCAGGCCGAGCGCACCGTGCATACGCTAAAAGGCGTCAGCGGCAATGTGGGTTGCGTACAACTTCAGGATGCCGCCGCAGCGCTAGAGCGGGATTTGCGCTCGCGCGGCGCCGTCCGTCTGGCCCCGCTGGAACAAGCGCTGGAACAGGTGATGACGGCGCTGCGCGCCGGCCTGGAAGCGGAAGACCGTTTATCCGGCGTCGGCGCGCCAAATGCGGACGCTCAGGCCGATCCTGCGCTGCTGCTGCGGCTGGCGGCGCTACTGGCAGCCAGCGACGGCGACGCGCTGGAGCTCTTCCTGCAACAAGCGTCGTCCCTGCGCGCCTTGCTCGCCCCAAATGAATTCGCCGATTTCGAAAAAGCGCTGAACCAGTTCGACTTCGTCAGCGCTCTGACCTTGCTGCGCCACGCCGCGGCTGCCCAGCGCATCCCTTTGCCGGAGAATACAAGATGACGGACTCCGCCCCGGCCGCGCCGCGCCAGACCGTTCTAATCGTGGACGATACGCCGGAAAACCTCACTTTGCTTTACGGTTTGCTCAAAGACCACTACCGAACCCAAATCGCCAACAGCGGCGAACGCGCCCTGGAGCTTTTGGAGGGAGAAACACTCCCGGACCTGCTATTGCTGGATGTCATGATGCCCGGCATCGGCGGCTTTGAGACCTGCCGCCAGGTCAAAGCCAATCCGCGCACCGCGCGGATCCCGGTGATCTTTCTCACCTCGATGGGCGAAAACGAAAATGAACAGGCCGGCTTCGACGCCGGCGCGGTGGATTACATCATCAAACCTATCTCGCCCCCCATCGTGCTGGCCCGGGTCAAAACCCATTTGCGGCTCAAAGCCGCCGCAGACTTTCTGGAAGACAAGGCCGCTTTCCTGCAAAGCGAAGTGGAACGCCGCACCCACGAAGTGCAAGTCGTCCAGGACGTCACCATTCTCGCGCTGGCTTCTCTGGCGGAAACCCGCGACCATGAAACGGGCAACCATCTGCGCCGGACGCAACACTACGTTCTCGCCTTGTGTACTCAATTGCGCAGCCACCCGCGCTTTCAAGCCGCGCTGGAAGAGGAGACCATTCAAGAGCTGTTCAAATCCGCGCCCTTGCACGATATCGGCAAGGTGGGCATTCCGGACCATATCCTGCTCAAACCGGGCAAGTTGACGCCGGAAGAGTTCGAAATCATGAAAACCCACACCACGCTGGGGCGCGATACCATCGCCTCGGCGGAGAAGCTACTGAACTCTCCCAGCAGTTTTTTGCGTCATGCCAAGGAGATCGCGTACAGCCATCAGGAGAAATGGGACGGCAGCGGCTACCCTCAGGGTCTTGCCGGCGACGACATCCCCATCTCCGCCCGGCTCATGGCGGTGGCGGACGTATACGACGCCTTGATATCCCGCCGCGTCTACAAGCCTCCCTTCCCCCATGAACAGGCCGTCTCCATCATCCGCGAAGGCTGCGGCAATCATTTCGACCCGGACATCGTCGCCGCCTTCCTGACCATCACGGAGACCTTCCGCGCCATTGCCGAGCGCTATACCGACTAAGACCCGCTAACAAAACCCCTGATCCTGTGTTGCGCCTCCTTATCGTACTACGGGTACTGCCTGCGTCGGCGCCCCTTGGCTCAGGTTCTCTGCGAGGTTTTGTTAGCGGTTCTAAGAACGCCTAGCGAGCTAGCAAAAACTCGCCACCATTCACCCGACAATAAGAAAACAGTCCGCATCGAATAAACGACAAGGACTGTTATACATTCAAACCAAAGCGCCATGGCCGCCATCAGCGCTTTTTCATTTACGGAAACGCCGCTTAGGAAAGCAGGGATTTAACGGTGCTGCTGGTTTTATGCTCAACCAGCAAGGGCTCCATGCTGTCTCTTTTAGTCACGTCCAGATCATGCTTGGAAATGATTTCCTTCAATTGACAAGCCAATTCCGACATGCTGTACGAACCTGCCTCAATATCGATCAACAGACCATCCACCCGGCTGCGGCTCAAGCGGTTGCTTTTCCACTTGCGCTCAAAGCCCCCGGCGGCGGCCAAGCTGGACAAGGCCGCAGCGATTGAAGTCAGCACTGTGGAATAACCCTTGAGATCATGCCCTTGCACCTGCAGCAAGCCCCCCACCACCACGCTGCAAAGAATCGATCCGAAAATGGCCGTATGATGGGCGAAGCTCCAAAGCCGCTGACCTTTGCTAAACCAGTTTCGCCATCTCATGGCTTCCTGCCTGAGCGCCTCTTTATCCATCATATTTCCTCCTCGCTGAGAAGTACGCATTTGCGGCCAGTCATGAAGTCAACATAGTCAATCCAACTGAAGTTGCAAATGTTCACGCGTAAAAAGCCCATTAATTTGAAATTGGCCCATCCGCACTCAGCGCCTGATGGAAAAAAACTTAAACACTAAAATTTTCGGAAAGCTCACTTCGCCCATGAAAATAGGATAATCGAAACCCGGAGCGTCACACTCCATTGCGCATCAATAAAACTACTACTCTAGACCACGGTCTTCATTTCCGACAGCCTGACTTCGTCCTCTCCTTAAGACCGCGGCTTGCACAAGAGAAGCACTCAATCTGTTTCAAACAGAGCCATATGACAAGCATCATCCCTAGCCGATCCCGCCCTCCAGCCCTCCCGACAACGGTTGAATTCGTACAAAAAAGGCCGCGGAACTAGCCTTGGGCTCGCATTGTCTATATAATCTGGATTCTTATCTGGGGGCGACCTGGTTTCGACGAGGGTTGCGAAGCAGATGAGGGCATACCGGGATTTCAGTCACCCCGTAAAACACTGAGTTTATTTAGTCGCAAACGACGAAACTTACGCTCTGGCAGCCTAAGGGCTAGCTAGACACTACAACGGTTCGCAGATGGGCCGGGGGCGTCAAAACCCTGTAGTGTCACTTTACATCTGCTAGTGCTATGTCGGGTTACTTGGCATAGTGCGAAACAATAGGTAGCTCGCCAAAGTCCAGCCTGTCCGTCGGCGTGGCAGCGGTTAAATTCAAATGACACGACTAAGTATGTAGAACTCACTGTAGAGGACTTTCGGACGCGGGTTCGATTCCCGCCGCCTCCACCACCAATTCCTAGCAAAATCAATTGCTTACGAAACAAAGCCCCGTTCACACGGGGCTTTTTTTTGGGCTATTTGGGGTGGGTTGGTCAGCCTTTTGGTCAGCTTTCTTAGAGCCCTTTTCTCCCTAGCTTTCCACCGTCCCCAGATGCATATCAATGGGCGGCGCACAGCCGCTATCAGCATCGCATGCCATTCCATCCGGGACAAGTGCCTCCATCGACCAGCCCCGCCGGGTAAACCTTCAGTACTCGGTTGACATCCAACATCCATCGTGTAATTTGAATTTGTACGCATTCAAATTTCACGACCATGATTTCACATCCACCCAGCCGTCCATCTGCCGGCGGCATGCTGCTGCCCGTCGCCGCCGCCCCGGTGCGCGCCGGCTTCCCCTCCCCGGCTGATGACTACCTCGACGACGCCATCAGCCTAGACGGCTATCTGATCAGCGACCCTGCCGCGACGTTCCTCGTCCGCGTCCGCGGCGACTCCATGCGCGGCGCCGGCATCGATGAAGGGGATCTGCTGGTAGTGGACAAAGGGCTGACGGCAAATCACGGTGACATCGTGATCGCCGTGCTCGACGGCGAGTTCACCGTCAAGCGCCTGCACCGCGTGCGCGGCCGCTGCGCGCTGATCGCCGAGAACCCGGCCTACCCTCCGATCCGACTGGCCGATGGCCAGGAACTTGAGGTCTGGGGTGTGGTGCGCGGCTGCGTGAAGAGGTTCCGCTGATGTTCGCCCTGGTGGATGGCAATTCCTTCTATGCCTCATGCGAGCGGGTGTTTCGCCCCGACCTTGCCGGCCGGCCCATCGTCGTGCTGAGCAACAACGACGGCTGCGTCGTCGCCGCCAGCGCGGAGGCCAAGGCGCTGGGCCTGAAAATGTTCGGACCCTTCTTCGAGGTCGCCGGGCTCTGCCGGCGGCACAAGGTGGCGGTGTTCAGTTCGAACTACGCGCTCTACGGCGACATGAGCCACCGCATGATGCGCGTGCTGTCCGAGTTCGCCGCGGATCAAGAGGTCTATTCAATCGACGAGTGCTTCCTGGGCATGGACGGCATGCCGGACCTAGACAGCCATGGGCACCGCATCCGGCAAGCCGTGCTGCAACGAGTCGGCATCCCGACATGCGTCGGGTTCGGCACGTCCAAGACGATGGCGAAGCTGGCAAACCGCGTGGCGAAGAAGCGCGCCGAATGGGGCGGCGTGTTCGCTTGGGACTGGCTGAGTCCGGTCGAGGCCGATGCGCTGATGGGGCAGATCCCTGTCGGAGACGTTTGGGGCATCGGCGGCCGGCTGACTGAAAAGCTCGGCGCGATGGGCATCACCACCGCGCTGCAGCTCAAGCGCGCCGACCCGCGCCGGATCAAGCGGCAGTTCAGCGTCGTGGTTGAGCGGACAGTGCAGGAACTGAACGGCGTCAGCTGCCTGGCGCTGGAGGACGTGGCGCCGGCCAAACAGCAGATCATCGCCTCGCGCTCCTTCAGCGAGAAAGTCACCGACCTGCCCACCCTCGCCGCCTCCGTCGCTCACCACGCCGCGCGCGGCGCCGAGAAGCTGCGCCAGCAGCACAGCGTGGCCAAACTCGTGGCGGTGCAGATCATGACCAGCCCGTTTTCGGATGAGCCGCAATACCGGCCCTATATCGTCGTGCCGCTTGTCCAGCCCAGCAACGACACGCTGCTGATCACGCGCGCGGCACTGGCCGGCCTGCGCCACGTCTACCGCCCAGGCTTCCGCTATCACAAAGCGGGGGTAATGCTGCTGGAGATCGGCGACCAGGCCGTTCAGCAATCGGATCTGTTCGCCGCGCCGCCGGACCCTCGCCGCGCGCGGTTGATGGCGGCCATGGACAAGATCAATCGGGACTGGGGGCGCGGCACGCTGCGCACCGCCGCGGAGCAGCTGACGGCGGACTGGCACATGCGCCAGGATTTGAGGTCCAACAGATATACAACCAGTTGGAAGGAGCTATTGACAGTTTCTTAATGGCATTTGTAATGCCCCCCTATTAAAACTGTTGCCACCAAAGCGATGATCCAAAAACACAATGTGACAAACGTTCTAAGCTTATTCCTTGTCTCAGCACTATGAAAGTGTTCCCAACCCGTCGCGTACTGATTTTGAGAGGCCATCTCAGCCTCAATTTTTTTTATGTAAGTACTCAAACGGCGTAAATGCTGCCCTATGGTGTAACACCTGAGCCCGCTGAAAAAAATAATTATCGTAGGCACAAACCACGCCAACGATATGACTGGGGAGCTAAGTTTGGTAGTCGATAACCAAGAGTAAATTATGGCGGAGGCAAACAAAGCCTGTCGCTCTACGTTTGACAGTTCGGCAACAGCGGTTTCAACTTCCTTGCGAAGGGTTAGATACTCCTCTTTCATGAAGTCTAATTTATCCATTGCCTCTCTCCTCTCCATTTGCTCCGGTCATCCGTTGCGCCGGCTCTGCGCACATTAATTCAGCGGGAAACGGCGCCAGCATCGCCCGAGCCAGTTCCGGCTCGCGGCACGCCAGCCAATCTCCGTACAGCTCGCGCGGCAGGATCACCAGTGAGCGTTTCTCGTCTCCTGGCTTGTGCATGCGCTTCATCAGCGGATGCTCGTCTGCGTTGATCGTGATCTGCGTGAACGCATGAGAGACGCCGCCATCCGGCGCCTGCCACTCGCGCCACATGCCGGCCACCGCGAAGGGCTCTCCGTCGGCCCGGCCAATGCGGGTGCGCACAGCTTTGCCAGACTCATAGCACGGTTCGAAAAACGCCTGCATCGGCACGAGGCAAAGCTGGCACCGGCGCCACGCGCCTTTGTAAGTCGGCTTCTCCCCAATCGTCTCGGCGCGAGCGTTCATGGTTGTGAAGCGAACGCCAGGCGGCAGATGGCGCTTAGGCACGAAGCCATAGGATGCCAGCAACAAGCCGCCGGCGGTGATGACGGGCGCGGTGTAGTCCTGCCAGGTTTCGGCGCGCCACTCCAGGCCGGTGGTGTCCAGGCCGAAGCCTTCCAGCAATTGGCGGTGGGTGGGTGGGGTGAAGTTGACGCACATGACATTAGGCTAGATCATTGTTCAATTTCCGCAAATTAGAGAATGATATGAGTCATTGGGACAGCGACCTACTCAACAGAAAAGAAGATGCCCAGCACATCTACGATGTCGCGCTGAAAATACATGATGATGGTGTGGTGACAGGTCGAACGGGGGTAGTGATGGCAATTGATGCCCCGTGGGGCGAGGGTAAGAGCTACCTAATTGAAGGGCTGTGCAAAGACATAAAAGAAAAAGGCCACCCTGTTATTCATTTTAACTCATGGGAAAATGACTTTTCTAACGACCCGATCGTTTCTTTTTTGAGCGAAATGTCCGAGGGGTTGCGAAATGAATTCCCCTGCCACAAAGCCATTATAGACAAGGTAACAGATGCCTCCTTAAAAGTAGCGAAAAAGGTTGGCGTCACTATTATGGCCGGCCTAGTAAAAAAAACTGTCGGCTTAAGCGTTGACGAACTTACAAGCGCATGGACCGACAATCCGCCCAAAGGAGGTGATTCATTTTCAGTAGACATCAATAAGGACATATTTAATTCACATATTGAAAAAAAGGATGCTCTTGAAAAATTCAAGGCCCGTATGTCTGAATTGGTTCAGGCCATTCAAAAGCAAGAACATCAAAAAAGACTTCCAATATTTGTTGTCATTGATGAGCTAGATCGATGTCGGCCAGATTTTTCCATAGCGCTTCTGGAAGGGGTTAAGCACCTATTTTCACTAGATGGCGTGATATTCCTTATTGCTGCAAACAAAGCGGAGCTAAGCAACTCGATTAAAGTGCTATACGGCGCCAACTTTGACTCCACAATGTATTTGAAGCGTTTCTTTGATATTGACTATCAATTAATAACCCCCTCCATGTCGGCCATATGGCGATCTGAGCTAAATCGATACAAAATAAATGAGTCAACTTTGTTTATCCCCTTTAGAGGCAGCATGGACCAATTGATAGATGGCATGTCTGTATATCTCAAATTATCAATAAGGGACATCAAGCAACTTGCATTCAAGCTGTATTTGATTTATGACGCAGTAAAGGAAAATAACGGGAATATACACATCCTGTACTTGTTAATATTGCTAATAATTGATTTTAAGGACAATCGCATCGATCACGACAAATCAATAGAAGACCAACTCGGCCGCATAGAGGTTCGTTGTGAAGAGGTATATATTGACAATGTCAATTTTAAAAACTATTCAGTTCATACGGCATATGCTGCATACAAAACAACAGAAAACCATCACTACCCAAGGAATCGTAAAATACACTCACAAGAAGATGCAATAAAGATGGAAATATACGAAAACACAAAGAACGATGTGCTTGCAAAATACATTACGGCCCTATATGGGTTAGGAAAAATTACTTCCTAAAGGTCAAGGTCAAATAGGCAGAAAACTGGCCGATAGGTATTCGGCCAGTTTGCTAAAGGAAATGAGATCGCTAGGCAGAAGCCACAGCATCATTATCATTGGCAGGAAGATCAACAGGTAGGTTATTGATCAGTTTATGGAAGTAAGTTAAACCCTTCCCTGTGATAAGAGTTTTTTTATCTGCATGCAACTCTCCATGCCGATCTTTCCAGCTTCGAGGAATGACCTTAAAATACCCTTGATCAACAAAGCGCTGGTATGGCTCATTGTTGGCCATCAAGAAGCCGCGTTCACGAAGCCAACGGAAAAGCCTGTTTTGGCCTGTACCAAGCTCCTTTGCCACTTCACCTACAGTTTGGCAGTTGATTGCTGCCGCCACATCATCGTGAAACTGCACCTTCGGCGCCTGCTCAGCGACCTTGTGCTCCAACAATACCTTCTGCTCCTCAACCAACTGCCGTTGTTCGAATTGCTCGGCCCAGGCGCGTGCTGCGGCAGCAGGGTTGGAGAAGTCAGGCAAGGCTGGGGCTGCTGCTTTCTGCGCCAACTCCCAGAACGCTTTGACCAACGCTTTCTTGAACTGCCGCACGATGTCGCTGTTGCGCATGTAGGTCAGCAGCAGCGTGGATTGCTGTTCGTTGAGGATGGCAATCTCTCGTTTCTGAACTCCGCCTGGGGTTTCAAAGGGTCGCATTTCAAATGCGACCCCTCCAAACTCCTCAAGATCGCCCAGGTAGGTACGAGCAAGTTGGAGGACTGCACGGTGTTCATTCTGAGTGCCTTCAGCAATAGCCAGGGAGGTGGTGACGGCGGCGCCGTTGATTGTAGTAACCAAGTTCATGCCGCCCCCCTCTCTTGCTCGCGGCGGTCCATTTCGTCAAGCGAGGCCTTGAGCCAGACCAGCATTTTTTTGGTGTCCCCCGTGTACTCAAGACGGCAGGACTCGTCCTCATACATCTCCAGCGAGATGCCCGCAACACGCACCTTGGCCGGTGCGGCTTGACGCTCGTGGGGTTGATCGCTATATTTCATATAGGAATTCCTTTGACTTCGAATGCATTGGATTTCACCTGATGCCTCAGAAGTTGCCGCTTCTGGGGCATCGCTCTTTCTACTGCTTCATTTTGCCAAAGTGGCATACCCGCCACCAAGTGACCGTCACGCGGCTTTTTCAAGTTCCTCCTCCCTCTTCCTGCTATCTTCCAAACGAGCTTGGACCTCCTTGCTAAAGCTGCGGAAATTCAATCGAGCTTTCTCCTTCAAGTAGTGCTTTAACTCAATAGACATCGATACACTAGTGGGCTCTGCCCCTCCTTGAGCGATGCATTCTTTCATCGACCATGCTCCTTTTCGTGGCGAAAATTTTTGATACGATTTATGATCCTCATCATAGTTAGTCATATTTCACAGGTCAATACATTTTATGCGTTTTGATGAGAAATTTGCGTTTAGGTTGCAGTCAGCACGCGCGACCCGCGGACTGTCACAGCAAGATCTTTCTAAGCTCTCTGGCATTGCGCAGGCTCAACTTTCACGCTACGAAGCCGGAACCAACAAGCCTCGACCACAAGTCCTCAACAAGCTTGCAGAGGCATTAGAGGTAAGCCCAGGGTGGCTTTGCACTGGTATTGATACAACTGAGCATGACATAGATGTATATACAGTCTCTTTAAACATCCCATCTTCCCTGTATAGAGAGCTCCGCTCCAGCGCCACGACAAACCAAAGATCACTCAACGATGAAATCCTGCGGCGGCTTGACGATACCTTTCATCCAGATCACTCAGCTCCTGGCACGTCATACAAGTTTCAAGAGGCTGTCGAGGCGATGATGGAGCAAATGACTATTGAATTCAGTCAAAACCTACATCGTGCAATGAAAGATTTGGGGTACTCGGTTACAAGTAACCACCCAGAAGTTCCTGGCGAAGCCCCCCATCCTCCAAAGAAAACCTAGTCTAGCGCCCTGCTGACGCGACTTCCCTTCGGGAATGGGCCCTTTTTTGGGCTATATCCCAAAATTTTCGTTAAATCTGGGCGGCATCGAAGACGCGTGCAGGCAATCGTCAATACAAAATAGGTGTGATGTGGTATCGGCCTTGCTATCTTGATTTGCGTAATACATAATTCAAGTAACAAGCCGCCACATGGAGCAGGACATGGAACTGTTTCACACCTCGCAGGAAGCCATCAGCCAGATCAATGCCCACGGTCGCTATGGCTCGTTCCTGTTCTTCTCCAGCCATGTTTATGCAATGACCGCCGGCAGCTTCAAGGCTTACTCCATCGAACTGGACGAATCGGAATGCATCGGCGCCGGCGAACTGTTCTATCACGACGACGCCGCCAAGCTGGAAGGCCTGGTAGCAGAGCTGGCCACCCGCTACGGGATTGACGAAGACACCGCCGGGGCGCTGATCGATGAATCGAAATCCATCTACGACATCGAATCCAACGTAGAACCGGAAGACCTGGGCGACGCCTCTTGGGACATCCAGCACGCCACCGCCCGCGCCGCCGCTCTGCTGGGCTTCCGCGCGGTGCGCGTGTCCGACGAACAAGGCGCCAGTTATATGGTGGAGATGCTGGGTCGTGAGCAGGAGCTGAAAGAGATAGACGTCGAATGAAATCCAGCAAATCCCAAGCGGCCAAACGCGCTGCCGATCAGGCCTTCGACGTCGATCTAGAGCGCGAGGCCGCCAGACGTTTGCAAAACGCGGACCCTGCAACCCTCATCTCTCATGAAGCAATGCTGGAGCGTGTCCTCCATGGCGGCGCACGGCCAGGGGCTGGTCGCAAGACGTCGAAGAATCCGGCTCGGTCCGGCAGCATCCGTCTGACCCCGGAGCGCTGGGATAAGCTGCGGACGCTGGGCATGGAATGGCTCAGCGACCAGATCGACGCGGCCACATTGCCGGAAAGCGGACGAAAATGAAGGCTACATGGACGCCGGATGAAATAGCACTCCTCCGCAAGCACTACCGACGTATGCCGGCCGAAAAGCTACAAGCGCTCTTGCAGCGCTCGGCGCCGGCCATCCGGGCGAAGGCGAATAGCCTTGGCCTGTCTGGGGACCGACACCGTCCAGTCAGTCAGATCGAGTGGTCCGATGATGAACTGGCATTGCTGGGGAAGGTGTCCGATGCTGAGCTTGGCAAATTGAAGGGGGTAAGCCTGGACGTGGTGAGGCGAAAGCGAGTTAGCCTCAACATCCCGGCTACAGTGCCTGTGGTGTGGCATCAGTGGACTGACGAGGAAGCCGCGCAGTTGGGGACCATGCCCGATGCGAGTC
Organism: Chromobacterium haemolyticum; assembly: GCF_009936155.1. Taxonomy (NCBI): domain Bacteria; kingdom Pseudomonadati; phylum Pseudomonadota; class Betaproteobacteria; order Neisseriales; family Chromobacteriaceae; genus Chromobacterium; species Chromobacterium haemolyticum. Next base: position 2,887,237 of record NZ_AP019312.1, read on the forward strand.
TGGGCAAGAAACTAGGCCGATCTTTGGGGGCGGTTAGAGCCCAGCGTCTGCGGCTTGGCATCCCTGCGTTTGCTCCGCACACAAAGTGGACGCCAGAAATGGATGCCTTGCTCGGCAAAAGCAGCGACAAAACCGTGGCGCAGAAGTTGAGCGTGAGTCTTGACCTCGTCAGACAGCGGCGATCCCGTCTCGGGATTCCCGCACACCCCGAATCGCAGACAGCCATCCACTGGCCTGCATCCATTTTGGAGAGGCTCGGGGCTGTCAAAGATAGTGTGCTGGCAAGAGAGGCAGGCATTCCCGCTCGCACCATCACCCGCAAGCGAAAACAGTTGGGCATTCCGCGCTACCGCACATCGAAGAAACCTCGGCTAGCCCCGGCAAGCGCCAGACCAGAATGGCGCACCGTCATGGATTTGAGCCAGCCGGATTTCTATCGTGCCATATCCGCCCACCACCTGGCCGCCACCGGTCAGCCGCTAACATACGCGGCACTGTCCGAACTTTGCCTGTGGCCTGCCAGCCGCCTGCAAGAATGGCTTACTTCTGGCAGCAATCAACAGCCCATGGCACTGCCGGTCAGGCATCACATTTGGCTAGCGGTTTGCCACGGCCTTACCGCGCGCGATCCGAGTTGAGGATCACCTGGCAGGCACCGAGCCCCTTGGCTGCTTTGTCGGAGTCACTGGCGATTGAGTACTGCTCAACCCCAAATCGCTCAAGAGCCTCTGCAAGTTTTGCTCGCTGCGCTCCAGAAAATTCGGCGCTTGCTTCTCCATCACGCTGGCCGGCGCCGGCGGAAGCTTCGGGCAGACTTCCGGCACCGGCGGCGCGCTGGTCGCGCAGCCGGAGAGCAGCGCGCAGACGAGCAACAGCCCCCTGCTGTTCAATTTTCCCATTCTCCAGTTCCTTCTGGTATGCGGCTGCTGCCGCGTTGTCACTGCGAGCGGTTGCCTGTTCCTGTGCCCTGGCCGCCTTCTCGCCGGCCGCAACCCGCTCCGCCGCTACGGCGCGCTGGCCCGCGGCGTCACGCTCGGCCAGCACCTGGCGGTAGTGCCAGCCGGCAGCGGCCACGGCCGCCACCAGCCCCCCCCCAGCCAGCAGTTTCAATTGCGCAAACATAGATCCCTTTCCGCGGCACGCCGCTTGACCAGGCCCGGCAGTTGCACGCCCTTCGCGTAGCTCCAGCGGGGCAGCTCATTGCACGCGCCGCGCCAGTCGCCGGCGTTCAGCTTGCGCAACATGCTGGAGCGCGCGAACGCCGTTTCGCCGACGTTGTAGACGAACGAGCCCAGCGCCGCCTTGCGCGTGTCCGGCAGCGGCACCTTGACCAGGCGATCTACCGCGGCCATCGACTTACCCAGCTCCCCCGCCAGCAACTCCTTGCACTCCTCCACCGTCCGCGTCTGCCCCATCTTCACCCCGGCCGTGCTGCCGTAGCAGATCGTCGGGATACCCACCGGGTCGAGGTACGCCTTGGTCCTCAGCCCCTCGAATTGCGATACGATGGCCAGACCCAGCGCCAGAGCACCGGTCACGATGATTTTCGCCTTGCTCATTTCCCCGTCCTCCATTCCTTGATCACCGCCACGTAGCGCCGCGCCGCCGCGACGACCTTCGGTCCCGATGTAAAGAACAGCATCAGCAGGTAGGCGATGGTCAGGATACTGACCCAGTCCGCTACGCTGATGCCGTACAAGCTGACCGCGCTAATCGTCACCGGCGGCGCAGCCTTGACCGCTTCCGATGCGAACTCCCCCGCTTTGCCCATGTCCCGCATTTCCCCTCCCAGAAATAAAAAATGGGCCGGAGGCCCAGGTGGTGAATCTATTCGTTTGCGTGCATCTATTTCTCAAAAAGCCAAACAATCATATGTTGACAAAATAGAATCAATGAACATGTCTGCGTACTGTCTGACCAGAGACATTAAAGACGGGAAAGCTGCAGGAACCATTCAAGGAATAATTTATGCTGTTGAAAAAGAGACAGAACTTGAATCATTAAATGAAAGACGTAAATTATTCAAGAAGTATTTGTAAGCAAAAAACCCCGCTGAAACGGGGTTTCGGATGACAAGCCAAACTAGTTGGCAATGTTCCTGCAGGGGTGAGCAACTAGTTCATCCCACTTTTTTTGTACGAGAAAATCTTCAATCTTTCCTATTTTTTTAAATGCCAATCTATCACTAGGGTAGTAGCACACCGCATACAAATTACCCGCAGAGACATCTATATTCAGTTTGAATTTTTTAGTGTGAAGCCAGCCTGGGCCAGTAACTCCACCTGTAGTCCAAACCAAATCCACACCTAAAACATGCCTCCCAGGTAAAACTGTAGTTTGTATAGTGGATTGCATTCCGGTTGGAGCGACTTTGTTATTATCAACCGTGTCCATCATCATGTTGACAGAGCCTTCTTTTAGAGAAGTTATCCAGTCAAGTTGAATTAATGCAATCTCGCCATATGGTTTTTTCGCTCCGGGGTACATTTGAACAGGGTTTGGCCCGGTTGCACAGCCAGTAATCGCCAAGGGGAGGAGTAAGCCAAGCAATCTAAGGTTCATCATGGATCAAGTAGTTATTTTGAAGTGGTATTCTCGGTGTAAACCTCACAATTCGCAATAGAGGGTCAGGCAAAGCAGATTGGCGCATCGTCAAAAACAAGTTGCCTAGTCACCGGGTGGACCGCGACGTGCGTTGCTCCCGCAGGCCACAAAGTTCCGGTACCGGCGACAAGATCGACAACGCCGTATGTCACAAGCTCAAGCCCGATGCTGGTCGCAGCAGTTACTAATCCATCGCCAACTATCGTGAACTGAATGTCTCGGCTCCAAATAAAATTTGGGGCCTGGAGAACACCGGATTGAATCTGTCGCACCAAGGTAGTGATCATCCCCATCGGCGACGTTTCTTGTTCTGCCCAATATTGGCCCAGCTTAACCGAGCCGATCCTCCACTCGAACAATGCCTTGTAGCGCGTTTTAGCACCTGATACGCCTGGCACCTCGGGGATTTCCTCTACTGATGAGGATAGGATCACGGATTCACATATCGCGGGCACAACACCCTCCTCGTACACGAATCCAGCAACACCCAGCCTCCGCTCATACATGTGCCCGGACTGAGCGCCCCAGCCGCTGTGTTCTGCGATAGTGATACTTGCGCCATTTTGTGTAAGCTGCAGAGTTACCGCATAGATATTCAGTTTCCCGATGAACGAAAGCACCGCGGCATTGCCGCTGGGCGACACCGCGGCGAGGCCCCATTTCCAGCCGGTGTTCGGCTTGAATGCATCCGCCACCGCGCCCCAGTTCAAGGGAAACGACTTGGTGCCCGGCCGGTTCAGGCATTTAAGCGTAAGCCCGCTGGCGGTGATGCCAACCGCCCACACGTCGTTCACGCCGAACGCAACAAACCAGTCGCAGTTGTTGATCAAGCGGCCGTACAGATAGCAGCCGTCAAAGTTTTTGTAGCGCTGGTAAATCGCATACGGCAGCCAGCGATAGCCGGTGACCGGGTCGTATTGCTCCTGCCCCTCCCAGCCCGGCACCTGCAGCTTTGTCGAAATCCCCAGCACGCTGTACGGCACAACGCGGCCATTCGGCAGCGTCAGTCCCTGCTTAACAAGGCCATGGAATGGATGGCCGGCCGCGGTCGGCCGCGCCACCGGCAACGGCGAACGGGTGTCCAGCTTCATGGCGCGGCGTACTCCATCACCACCGTTTTACCGTTGGCGTCGGTCAGCGTGACTTGTTTGATGGGCTGGACTTTGATCACGAACAGCCCGTCGCTCGTCGTCATGTTCGTCTCAGCGTGGTACTGCCGCAGGCTCACGTCCTTCTCTACCAGCGGGCCGGCAATGGCGCCGGTAGACGCCGTCGGCGCGCTTACCGTACCGTGGCCGGCTCCGGTCTTAGCCGGCAGCGCTCCTGGGGCGGGCAGCTTCGGCAAAGCGGCCTTGGCCTGGCCCGCGCGCCGCGTCTGCTCCAGCGTCTGCGCCAGCATCTTAGCGTCGGACTGCTTCATGTCTGGATCACCTCCCCGAGCGTCAAAGTCACATTCGACCACGCGCCGTTGCTGCCGGCGTGGTCCCAGCACACCCAGATTTCGAGCGCGTTCTCCGCACCGCCCTGGAGCGGTGCCGGCAACTCCAGCGCGCCGCCGGGCGGCGCCGTTTCCAGCGCCGCTTCGGTCCTGGCCAACCGGATCGACTCAATCGGCTCCCCGCTGCCGGCGCTGAGAGGTGCCAGCTGCAGCGGCGGCGAGCCCGGGTTGAACGTGCCGGGGTCGGGCGAGCCCAGCCAGAACCGCGCGGCCAGGCGCTGGCCATCCGCCGCCATTCTCAGCGGCAGGCCGGCCAGCTTCACGGTCAGCGCCGCGTCGCTGTAAAACCCCAAAGTCACCGCCATGCCTAACCTCTCTTCAATGTGATGATGTCCGCCGGCACGCCCACCCGGTACGACACCGTCGCCGGCGCGGTCAGCGGGTCGCGCGTGCTGGCCGGGATCTCCGGAACGGTGATGCGGAACTCTGACGCTCGCGTTGCATCCTCCGTTGACGGCTTGTCCGAAAAGCCCAGGAAGCCGTCATGCGTTGCCATCGATGTGTTGCTGACGTCGAGCGTCGTCTGCCCGCTGCCGGTGGTACTCATCGGCGGCTGTGGGATCTCCGGCTTCTTCGGCGCTGGCAAAGGATCAACCGGCACCGTCCCCACCGCCAGCGCGCCGAACAGCACCATCGTGATTTCGTCGACCGCGCGGCCGCTGCCAGTGTCGAGGGTGGTCACCACCCGCTGCACTTTGCCGACGGCGTCGACTTGCGGATGCTCGACAGCTACGGTGTGGCACACGTCCAGCTCCGAATGCGCCGGCGCCTGAAACGTCAGGGTCGCATTACGGTGACTCGCGGCGATCTGCGCAGCGGACTCGGCAAGAAGGCATTGCAGCGCGACATTAACCTGCGCGCGGCCCTGGCCGGGCAGCCAATCCAGATCCGGCAGCGGGCCGTCAAACGTCGCTTCGCCTTTCTCCCAGCCGCTGGTATCGACCTCGACCGCCAGTTGCCCGCTGTTGCCTTCCTTCTTGCGGGCGCCATAGGCGGCCACTGAGTCAGGCGCCACCGCCACCACCTTGATTTCTTCCGTGATCTGCTGGGCGCATCGCCACTTGAGATCTACTTCGGCCCGGCTGCAGTAGGGGTCTGCCTCCGGGGTGCTGGTGAACGGGTTCTTCCAAAAGTACAGCACGCCGTTTTCTGAAAAATACTGCTGGGGCGGACTGGGCAGATAAGTCGTGTTCACCACCGTCCAGCCCGTACCGCTGGCGGCGCCGGCGACAGCTGATTTCTCCGGATAGCGGAATTTGCCAAGGAAGAAGTCCGCCAGCCGCTGGCTGTTCTCCCACGTGAACCGGTGCCGGCATTCGTTCAGCCGCGGGAAGCGAAATTCGAACTTCGCTTCCACGGTGTTGAACAGCTCCGCCAGCCGGTTCGTTTTCAACTGCAGCGACTGATCGAGGATCACTCCGGCGTCGAAGCGAAACGCCGGCGGCCCGGCGCGCCACGGCGTCACCCGCTGGTTTCCGTACACGTCCAGATCGAACGAGGCCTGCACCGTCGACAGCCGGTCCTCGGCGTAGCGCAGCGAATCCGCGTCCGGGCTGAACACTAAGTCGGACCAGTGTCCACCCAGCAATGCCGCCAAGTCCGCCCGCGGCTTGCGCGCCAGCAAATCGCGGCGGCCGTCAGTGGCGTGCAGCGTCAACACGCCGGTGGCGCTACTCAGCTCCGGCATTTCGATGCGCCCAGTGAATCGCCGATACCATGCGCCGCCGGGCTCGCACTGCAGGTCCACCGTGAGCCGCTTTCCGCTGACGCTGGCCAGCGTGTACGGCGCGCCGGGCAGCAGTTGGATTTCACAGATCCGCGCCAGCCCTTCCTCGGCTTCAATCCGAACGGAGCCGGTCAGCCAGGCGCTGACATCCTGCTGCTCCAGCACCGCGCGCACATCCCATTGCCCGGCGTGCCGCGGGCTGCCCAGCGCCACCAAGTGCAGCGGCAAGGACAGCGCCACCGCGCCTTTTGACAGCACCAGCGGCAGGCTCACAACGCCACGCTCGCCCGGGCTCTTGCTCGGGCCAGGCAGCGCCGCCAGCGGCGCGCCGGCAATGGGGGTCAGAATCATGGGAGTCTCAGCTCATTCAAAACGTAGGCCGCCGGCGGCGTGCTGGTATCGCCCCACATCGAGGGCACGTGCATCGCCAGATCCAGATACCACGCCCGGGTCTGGCCCGGACCCATCTGCGGCGGCACGACCGCCGAGCCGTCCTTGTTTTTGATCGTGCCGTCGTTCTGCAGCGTGAAGACGTTGCCGCTGTTGTTTGCAACAACGAAGGAGCAGCGCGGCCAGGCCAACGCCTTGGTGTTTGGTGCATAGACAAAGCACTCGGTGCCGGCCGGCAGCCCGCTCAGATCGAACAGCACCGCCGGCGCCGTCGGCATCGCTTCGGCTTCAAATGCCTGGGCCGGTCGTTTCAACAGCGCGCTCAGCGACGCTGCGGACTGCGTGACGAAGGCTTGGCAGGCCACGCCGTCCCAGTTGTGTTGCTGCTGCTGCATCTCTCCGCCGACGCGCACAGGCTCAGCGGCTCGGTTGATAAAGAACTCCTGAAAGTCCAGGTGCATCAGCTCGGCCTTGCTGCCGTCGTTTGCGCGAAAACACACCACCGTCCGCCGGTTTCGCTTATCCGCCGGCTGCATCGTGATGCCGAACGCCCGCAGCATCAGCATGTCCGGGTTTCCCATCTGCATCGGGGACAAGCCGGTGGGCAGATCCGCCTTGAGGTCGTTCCAGTAGATGTCCATCACACTTCCTCGCAGTTGAGCGTCCACTGAAAATTGCCGGCGGCCAGGTCACCTGTTTCCGTCAGCTCAGCAAAAACGGTCAGCACCGGCCAGTAGCTGACCTGATAGCCGACCGCGCCCGGCACCGGCGCGAGACTGGCCACCGCGCCGGATACTTCCACCACGGTTTCCACCGTCTCGCCGCCGACCAGCACCGCGACACCGTAAACGCCCATGTCCTGGCGATGCGCCGGCAGCGCGATACTGGCGGCCGGGCTGGCGATGGCGCGCGGCGACGCGCACCACAGCTCCAGCGGCTGGGACAGGTCCAGCGCGGACAGACCGGCCGGCAGCCAGCCGCCGCCCTGGAGCGTGGTCTTCAACCGTGTCCAGCGCGTTTGCCGGAAGCCGGCACCGCCGGCCGCGCGCAGGGTGACCCTGGCCGCCAGCTGCTCATAGCTCTGAGTAAAATCCAGATGCGACAACAGTGGGCAGACCAGCCCGCCAATCTGGAACATGGGTGCGTTCATACCACCTCTTTACATTTTGAGTTGCAGCCGACGCATGTCGGCCATGAAGTCGCCGGCTTCGCTGGGATCGGCCTGCACCGACAGTTGCCGGCCGCCTACTTGCAGGAGCAGCGTACCCAGAGCCTTGGCCGCCGGCTGCGCCAGCCCGCCAACACCCGGCAGACTGATGCGGTCGGCGAACGTCGGCAGCGCGGCGCCGACTAGGCCGCCGTTGGCGTAGCCGCGCCAGTCCTGCAGCGCGCCCATGCCGCGGCGGTGGAAGTCCCACATAAAAGCCAGCGCGCCGGGCTCGCGCATCCGCTCTTGCGTTTGCACGAACTCGCCGCCGTGGACGATGCCGGCCGGCTCGAACTTGCCGCCGGGTCCGGTCCAGCCGCCACCGGAGAAGCCGGGCCCTTTCTCTGGCAAACCAACTTGCCGGCGAGCTTCTGCCAATGAGGCAGGTGGGGGCATTCCATCACTGACGAATTTCACCGGGACTTGAACCGGTTGGTTCTGGGCCAGTTGCTGCGAATCGGTCAGCAATTTGTTGAGATCCGCTTTTCCTGCCTCTTGGTCGAAACCAATCGGCAGTTTGCTTGCCCCTGCGTCGCCGCTTGGTAAGCCAACCTGGCGGCGCGCTTCCGCCAAGTTCTGAGCCTCCTGCTGTTGCCTGGCTCTGGCCGCCTCCGCTTGTGGATCCGAAGCACCTCCACCGACAGAAACACCTGATGGTGGGCGTTCCGGCAAGCCAAGGGTCTGGCGCGCATCACTCAGATACTTGCCATCTGGCCCAACATACTGAACCGGCACCTTCACCGGCTTGGACTGAGCTGCTGCCTGGAACTGCGATAGTAAGCTATCCAGGTCTGCAATTCCCTTGGCTGCGTCGAAGCCGATCTGCAGCTTCTTGACGCTCTCGGCCGCTTGCTTAAGAGCTTCAACCTTTTCCATAGCCTGTTGGAGCTGATCTTTGGCTTTGTTGACGGTTTTTTCATCAAACCCGTCTTGGGCCCGGCCCGCCTGCTCATTGAAGAAGTTGAACTCCCCCTCTGTGATCTTGCCGGCCTCGCGCAGCTTGTTGATGGTGTCCATCAGGCTTTCGAAGGCCTTCTCCGTCGTCGTGGCGTCGCGCGCGGCCTGCCGAAGGTCGGCGTCCTTCCCCGTCTTGGCCGCCTGGGCTTGGCTCTCCTGCGCCTTCCGCCCGAGGGCATTCGCTTTCGACAATCCTTCGTAGTAGTCGGTGACGCCCATGGTCGCCGGGTCTTTGGCCTTCTTCGCCGGGTCCACGGCCTTGTTGCCATACCAAGAATCCTGATGCTTCTTGCGGCGGTCAACCGCGTCCTTGAATGCATCGTTGGCCTTGTCGTACAGCTGCTGCTCTTTGGCGAGCTTGCTGGCCAGATCATTCAGCACGCCGTTGCGTACCGCCTCCACCTTTTCCTTGAAGTCCTTCTCTGCAGCAATCCGCCGGGTGCTGTAGTTGTTGACCATGGTGATGGCTTCGCTGTAGATCTTGGCCATCTTGAAAGCTTCTTTTGCCTCCGGCGAGTCCCATTGTTTCCGGGCTTCAGCATCCAACTTTGCGCGCCAGTAGGTTTGCGCCAGCTTCAGCATTTCCAGGTAATGCTTGCGTGAGGCATCCGTCATCTGGTCAACAGCAGCAGCGCCTTCGACCACGACGTTTGAATAGCCCTTGGTCTGGGCCATGGTGCGCTGAAGCTTTTCAAGGCTCCTCTCCGTTGCATAAGCAGCCTCTGCATAGTTGTCCCAGGCGTACTTGGCTAGTTTGGTTATGGAGACGGCCCCAGCAATTGCTGCGCCGAAGATGCCAAGACGCGCGACCACCGCCCATAACCCCGCCGAAGCAGTAACGCCAAATGCTGTAAAACTGCCAGCCATCGAGGCCAAAGCAGTACGCACAACACCGGCAGTCGTTGTCAGCGCACCTTTTGCAGCAGTTGCTCCACCTTCAAGCGCAGCCCCAGCTGCTACGCTGGCAGCAGCTCCTGCTGCTCCAGTAGCGCCAGCACTCCCAGCGGAAGAGCTTGATTTTCTTTTACCAGCGGCCGCCGCGGCCATATCGCCGAGCGTTTCCGCATTCTTTACCTCCTTGATCAGTTTGGAAGCTTTACCCGCAGCTTCGGCAAACTTGATCAAGTCGGACGTTAAAGAAACGACCAGCCCTTTTGCCTTAAAGCCAAGGTAAATTGCCATCATGCTGGCAATCGCCTCCTTGTGCTCAACGATGAACTTGGCCGTACCGATGGCGATTTGCCCCAGCGCCTGCAACGATTCCGCAATATCGCGCGCCAGTTGGCCCAACTCTCCGGTTTCCTTCATCCTGTTGAGCGCTTCGGTCAAATCGGTGATCGCCTTTTTGGCGAACTCCAGCAGGCCGGCCTGACCGATGTCGTCCAGGAACTGTTGCCAAAGGTCAATGGCGTTGGACACCACGCCGTTCCAGGTCATCATCTGGGCTGCGGCGGCCCCGGCGGCATCCTGTTCCATTGTCTCCATCAAGGCATTGATGGCATTGCGCCCCAACTGACCTTTCTGAGACAGGTCCTGCAGTTCCGCGGTGGTCTTGTTCAACTTCTTGCCCAGCAACTCCCAAACGGGTACGCCGGCTTCAATCAGTTGTAAGGCCTCCTCGCCCTGCAGCTTTTCTTTACTCCAAGCCTGGCCCAGCGCCAACGAGATGCGTGTCAAGGTTTCCTGGCTGCCACCCAGCTTCGACGCCTGGTCGATCACCGCTTGCATGGAGCCGGCGGTGGGGTCCAGGCCAAAGTTCTTCAGCTGGATATAGGTTTTTGTCAAACCGTTTACTTGGAACGGCGTATTGACGGCCAGGTCCTTGACGTACTGGAATGCGGCCTTGCCCTTCTCTGCGGACTTCTCCACCGAGTTCAGTTGAGTGCGTAACGTCTCGAACTCCCCTGCTGTGGTCAGGATGCTTTTGGTCAGTCCAATGGCTGCATTCAACGAGATGAAGCCGGCTGCCATCGCCGCCAGCTTGCCGGCGCCCGTGCTCAAAAAGCTGGTGGTGGGAATGCCGCCGGCCAGTTCTGCCCGCAGTTCCGCGACCCGGGCGCGCGCCGCCTGTGCTGCCCTCATTTGCTCGGACATCGACATCGTTCCACTTTGCGCCAAGCGCGCGTAAGCCGCCTGGGTTTGCACAATCTCCCGCTCAATCTCTGGGTTAGAACGAATCCCGATTACATCACGCGCGGCATCAAGCCTGCGAGCGGGCATGACACGACGGGAGGTGGCAGCGACTTTTGCCGACATCTCCGCCTGGGCCGCGGCCAGATTCCGCGAGTCGACGCCGGCGGCGCTCAGCTCTTTGCGCAGACCCTGGACCGAGTCTATCTGCCGGCGCATGGATTTCTCGGCGCGGTCGAGCGCCTTGTCCGTGGTCGCCAAGGCCTTCTCAAGATCCTTGGTCGGCCCGGTCGCCATGGCGATGGCCTTCTGATACGCCTCGCTCTCCTTCTTCAGCTTGAAGAATTCGGCGGCTGCCTTTTTCGCGCTTTCCTGGGCCTTGCCAAGCAGTTCCATCTTGGCCGCGGTAGCCGACATACCCTGCAGCGCGCTGCCGAATTTCTGCTCCGCAGCCACCACCTCTTTCAGGAACGGTGATGCATCACCGGCCATCACCATCCGAATCAGCATGTCGTTATTGTTTGCCATGGGCGGCCTCGGCTTCGTCTATCGCGTGTTGGAACTGGGAATGGGTGTAATGCCAGGCCTCGCTATGACCCAATCGGATCAAAGCCGAAACCAGCATGTCGAATTGCTTCAGGACCTCGCCGCTGCGAGCAGCTTTTCGAGGCGGGCCTGCATGTCGAAAAAATACGGGTTGACCTCCCGGCAGTCGGCCAGGACTTTTTCAAGCTGCGACGGCGGCAGCGCCGCCATTTCTTCCAGCGACAAGTCGGTCATGGCGGCCAGCTCGGTCAGCGAGATGCCAGGCAGGAGAAACGCATCGACTTGATCCGCCGGCGTGTACTCAAACAACGCGCGGATCTCGGCGACTGTCAGTTCGCGGCAGACCACATCACGGTCGATATCCAGCGTGGTGATTTTGCTTTTTTTCATTTCGGGACCAGGTAAGAAAGCAAGCAAAGCAGGCAAAGGACAACAACAAGCTTGATGAACGACAGCAAGCTCAGCTCTTGAACCCGCCGGATCAGAAATAGAACGGAAACCATGAAAAGGACAATCATCGTCGTGACTTTCCAGTAAGCGTTAGCGCCGACTATCGCGTCACGACAAAACAAATTCCTATTGTGGGATTTCCGCTCCTTGCCCGGCGGCCTCGCCGGCACTGGCATCACGACGTCTTCGTCGCCATTACCACCTGGAAATACATCGACTTGCCGATAGGTTTGGTACGGTCAGCCAGCACTGCCCCCTTGAGTTTCAGCGTGGCGAAGTCGTCGCCGATCAGCGCCAGGTCGTCAATCGGGCTGGGCTTGAAGCGATGGATTGTGAGGTTGACCTTGGCGCCACTCTGCGCCTCGTTGAGACCTTCGAAGATCAACTTGTACTCGGTGCCCAGCTGGGTCAACGCCTCGATGGTCGCTTCCTTGCTCGTCGCGTCGATGGAGATGTCGCCCTGAACACCGAGCGCGATGTTGTCCGGCGACAGCTCGCGCAGATCCATTTCGACATCGACCGAGCTGATGCGAACGACCTTGTTGGCCGTGCCGCCACCGCCGCGGGTGTAGTCCACCAACTTCTTTTCGTCGGTACTGATTTTGAGGCTCAGCGCCGAGCAGTTGCCGAACTCGCGCGCGGGGTCCGCACCCTTTTGCACTTTCACCACGCCGTTGCCGATGTAGCTGAATTCCTGAATCGCTGCCATTTCCGTCTCCTGTAGGCATAAAAAAAACCGCCTGCCGGCGGTGATGGATTGTGTTGCTGGGTGGATCAGGGCTCCTCAGCCCTGCGTCTAAATTTGACCTCGATGGCAAGGTCTACAACGTAGGTCATCTCCTCGCGGTTGAAGCCGTAGCGCGTGCCCGTTTCGGTCAGTTCCAGGATGTGGTGGACGCCGCCCAGGTTGTGGTCGGCGAACAGCGCCTGGCGCAGCGCGCCCATGTGCGGCTCCAGCCGCGAATAGACCTGGCCGGGGATTGCGTCGACAACCGTCGTCAGCCGCAGCTGGGTCCGGTCATTGCGCACGGCCAGCCCCTTCTTATCTTCTGGCTGGTGGTCATCGAGATGGATAACCGTCATCGGTTCGGCCACGTCCTCGGGCTCCAGCACCAGCACGCCAAGTACCACCCGGCCGGGTAGCGCCGGTTCCAGCCGCTGGTAAACCGCGCGGGCAATGTCGAAATCTTTCACAGCCTGGCCTCCACCATTTTGAGCAGCACCTCGCGCGCGCCGGCGAGGACCGCCGCCTTCGCTTCATCCCCAACTTCATCCACCGCGCGCGATAGGTAGGGCTCTGGGTTCATTTTTCTGGTCCCCAATTCCACAAATCGGCCGTAGTACGCGGTCACCACATCGACCTTGCGCCCCTTGCTGGCCTTGGCCGCCAGCTTGGCGCGGCTCAACTCGCCGGCGCGGTTGCGCTTGGCTCTGGTTGCCACGGTGACAAAGCCGGTTAGCGGTGCATCGGTTTTGCGGACGTTGGTCCATGCGATGATCTGCGACCGCAGGAAACCACTGTCCCGCGGCACCAGTTGCTTGGCGCGCCGCATGATAATTTTGACGCCGGCCAGTAGCGGCCGGCTGAGTTCGCGGCGTTCTTCCACCGCGCCGGCCAGCCCTTCCAGTCGCGCGAAAATCCGGGACCGGGCGTCATCGGCTTTGAGGCTGACGTCCATCGTCCAACTCCAATATCAGTTCCATGTCGCGGCGCCGGCCGTCGCGGTCTATCGGCGGCGCTTTGACGGTGTAGGTTCTGGTCACGCCGTCTTTGACGTAGACCAGGCGCATGCCGGCCTCGATGCCTGACCGCCAACGCAGGAAGGCGCGGGCGTCGATTTGGTGCAGCGTGACATCGCCGATCCGGTCGCGGCCGGTGATGTCGGCTACGTTTGCCCGGGTCTTGCAGACCAACTCCCAGCCGCTGACGTTCTCGCCGTGGTCGTTTTTGCGCTTTACCTCGCGCTGGATCTGGACCAAGTGTCGCAGACGGCCGGCTCTCATAGCGCCACCACTTGCATTACGTAAGGCGTCAGCATCTCGTCAACGAACGATTTCGGCAGGTCGGTCACGATGGTCCCGGCGATGAACTGCTCGCGGAACTCGTAGAACGTGCCGACTCGGTACAGCAGCCACTGCTGAATATCCTCCGGGACACGGTCGCCAGCGGCTCCGAACCCTGCCATGTAGGTGATCTGGATCGCATCCGGCGCGGCGTCGATCTTCGGCCACGCCGCGCGCGGCCGGATGAACAGGTGCGGCCCGTCTTCCAGTGCTACGAAGTCGCGCCATTCCACCACTTGGCCGGCCTGGCGCAGCATGATGGATTGCACCGACTTGGCATTCGCGGTCTGCAGCAGCAACGAAGGGATCAACGGCCACTGGCCGAAGGTCTCGCGGTAGCTCGCCGTCAGCAACGGCCCCTTGAGCTTCCCCTCGCATGCGCGCACCGCTGCACGCTCCATCAGCGTCAGCAGCTCGTCGTCATCGGTCATGTCGAGATCGATGTTGCACTGCTGTTTGATTTGCCCCAGCGTCAACACCGCCGCCGCGCTGCGCTGGGTCACCACGGCGGCCATGATCAGTTGGCCTCGCCGGCAGCGCCACGGCGGCCGTTGCTGCCTTGCCGCTTGTTAGCGTCGCCGCCTTCGTCCGCCTTGTCGGCTTTATACGGCTCAACTACACCGGTCTTGGCCAGCCCCTCCAGCCACTCCACGCGCGACACATCGAAGCCGGCGATATCGCCAGGGGAGTAGATGCCGTGGGGCTTCAAGAATTTGACTCCGATTTTTTCCATCTCTACCTCCAGATTGAGTTGTTCGCGGCCGGATACCCGGCCGCTATTGCCTTACTTGCCCCACTTCACCCCGGTGCCGATGGAGACCGACTCGCGGTGACGCGGGCCAAAATCGTGTTTGGCGACCACGCGAATCAGGGTTTGGTTACGCTGGAATGCGCTGATGACGTTGCCGTCGCCGTCCTTGTAAGTCGCCTCCTTGGAGAAGTCGATCATCAAGGCCTGGTCCTCACCGATGAAGCAATCGGCGAAATCAGCGAAATACAGTTCGGATTCATCGAAGCCGGCGCCCAGGTTGTTCGGGATCTGGGTAGTCAGGCCGACCGGGTAGCCTTTCAACTGCTTCTGAGCCAATTCCGGGTATACCTTATTGCCCTTCATGTCGCGCAGGCCTTCCAGGAAACGGAAAGTGCGCGGCGACATCACCCAGCCCGGCTGCACCATGTTGGCGTCAACGCCTTCCAGCGCCAGGATCAGCGTATTGAGGAACAACTCGATGGCCTGCAGTGCAGCGGCGTCGATGGTGGCAATCACCGGCGCCGGGAATACATTGCTCGGCAGCACCCAGTGGCGCAGACCTTTGGGCAGGTTGCCGCTGCCGTCATCGCGCAGAAACGCCTTGTCCTCGCGCGCGCCGACGGCCGAGGTCAGATCGTCCACCACAACGCGGTCCACGTTGGGGGTGATACCCGAGTTGGCCAGCAAGTCATTGCTTATCGGCACCAATGCGGACAAGGTTTTGGAAGACAGCTTCAGGTCGTCGAACTGTGCGCCGGTGGCCGGGGCGTCGGTGTCGGTGCCGATGTAGCCGACCTGCGCACCGCCCTTCAGACGCGGAATGGTCAAGTTGCCGTTGTTGAGCGGCAGCGAACGGGCGCCCATTCGGCGGACCACGGCTTTTGGGCGCAGCAACTCAATTACTTCGCTCGACAGGTTGGTCGGCACCAGCACACCGCCGGCAGAGGGAGTGGCGGTATTCAGCGCAGCGGCCACTTCAGCGCCATAGCCACGCTGGTCAGCGATGTTGGCGGCCGATTGATAGTTGCCTTGCGCTTCGATCAAGGCAATCGCCATATGAGCGAGGGCAGCTCCCTTGACTTTCGGACCGGCGGGCTGGGCAAACGGCTTGTTCTCCGGCGGTGAGCCTTGAGCGTTCAGGCTCTCCACCTGGGCGGCAGCGGCCGCCTGCATCTGCTCGGCAGCTTCCAGCCGTTGCAGTTGCGCGCCGAGCTGGTTGAACTCGGCGTGCATAGCATTGATTTGCTCGATCTGCTCGGCGCTCATCACCTCGCCGGCAGTCTCCAGGGCGGCCATCTCGGCCACCTTGGCGGACAGCTCAGCACGGCGGCGCTTCAGTTCTACGATCTTCGACATTCGGTTTTCTCCAGACGAAAAAAAACCGCCTCTCGGCGGTAGAAATAAAAAAAGCTCCTTTCGGAGCTGGGTTGTCGTCGCCGTGCGGCGGCGCGTTGGATCAGAGTTTGAGGTTCAGGCTCATGGCCATGGATGCGGCAATGGCCTGAGAGCTGCCGCGTGCTTTCGGCGCACGGGCACGCTTGGCGGCGA
The DNA here is from genome assembly GCF_009936155.1 of Chromobacterium haemolyticum. Taxonomy (NCBI): domain Bacteria; kingdom Pseudomonadati; phylum Pseudomonadota; class Betaproteobacteria; order Neisseriales; family Chromobacteriaceae; genus Chromobacterium; species Chromobacterium haemolyticum. The sequence goes on from NZ_AP019312.1 coordinate 2,903,108, forward strand.
CGCTGGCGGCAATGCGGTTCACCGCCTGCTGCTGGCTCTCCAGGCCGTCGGCCAGACCGGCCTCAATTGCCTTGCCGCCGTAGAACAGCCCGGCTTCGGTATCCTTCACGGCGGACACCTTCATGCCGCGGTTCTGCGCGACGGTGTCGCAGAACATTTCGTAGTAGTGGTCCAGCATGCTGTCCGCGGCGGCCATGGCCTCCTCGCTCAGCGGCCCGGTCTGCGACATATCGTCTTTGCGAGCGCCGCGGTAGAGAGTCGTTACCTTCACCCCCTCGTTTTCCAGCTTCTGGCTAAAATCGGCGTGCTTCATGATCACGCCGATGGAGCCGACGCCGGACGTTTTCGACAGCACGATGTCGCTGCAGGCGCTGGCGATGGCGTAGCCGGCGCTGAATGCGTTGTAATGCACCAGCGCCGTAATCGGTTTGATGTCGCGGCCGGCGCGGATATCGTCCACGAACTCGAAGCAGCCGGACACCGCGCCGCCGGGCGTGGCCAGGTCGATAACGATGTGTTCAATGCTCGGGTCGTTGAGGCCGGCATTCAGCTGGCTGCGCAGGCCTTCATAGCTAGCCTGGTTCGAGCACAGCCCGACATCGTTGGTCCGCGGCACCAAGATGCCGGCGACTGGCATTACAAGCACGCCGCTGCCGCGCGCGGCCTCCATGCGCCGGTCCTCGGCGGACACTGCCTGCACTGCGCCGTGGTCGCTGTCATCCTTCCAGGCCGTCATCGGCAAACCGATGTTGACCTGTTGCAGGTTGACGCCCATGCGCTGGCCAGCCCAGGCCACCGCTTCATGCAGCATGTCCGGCAGCACCATGTGCGGCGTGTTGAACAGCTGGTGAAGGAAAAGATGCTTTCTCATTGGGTCTCCAGGATCTTGTGAATGGCGTCGATGGCTTCGGCCGAAGCCCCCGCCCCTTTCGGCAGCCCCGCGCCGGCGTGAACCATGTTCAGCGGTTGCAAATAGATGTCGCCGCCCGGGATCGGCGGCAAGTTCTCCAGCCGGCGGATGTCGTTGACCGAGAGCCAGCCCCATTGCCGCCCCACCGCATACGCGGCATAGCGGGTCTGCGTGTCGCCGCGCAGCAGGCCGCCCACGTTGAACTCGATGTAGTACTCGTCACGTTCATTCGGCAGCAGCAGGTCGCGCATCATGGCCTGCTCGTGCCGGCGCAACCACGGCAGCAGGCAGTAGACGACGAATTCAATCGCCTGGTGCTCGATGTTGTTGTTGGTTGCCCGGTCCAGCAACCCCACCTTGTGAGGAGGCATCTTGTAGATCTGGGCGATCTCCAGCGCCGACAGCTTGCGGCTGTCGATCAGTTGCGCATCCTCATTGGTCATCGACAGCGGCCGGAACGACATGCCGTCTTGCAGTACCGCCACCTTCATCGCGTTGCTGGTGCCGGCGTACTCCGCCCGCCAGCTATCTTTGATGTCCTGAACTCGGTCTTTCTTCAACGGCTCCAATGTGGTTTGCCCCACCACCGCCGGCCGCTCCAACACGCCGGCTAGATGGGTGCCGTTGGCAAAAACCTGGCTGGCGTGGTCTTGCGTTGCAAGGGCCAACCCGATGGTGTCGCAGTGCAGTTGCACCGGACTCACGCCGGTGTAGCCGTTGAGGGTGAACCAGCGGACGTGATGAATCATCCGCATCGGCATCGCCGGGTTGCTGCCAATCCGGTAGTACGGCAGCAAGTCCTCGCCTTTCAGGACCGTTACTTTGGGGTGGTCCAGCGGAATCAGCGCCACCGGGTAGCCTGCCGCATCACGCTCAATAAAGCTGTAAGCGGCACCACGCAGCCCTGCCGATATCTGCTGCTGCTCACGGTATTCAAACGAGGTCTGCCACTGGTTAGGCGCATGATGAATCAGCGGGTAAACCGGGTGCTCCGTTGCCCGAACTCGGTTTTCTCCATCACGCCGGTACAGCTCGCAGGGGAGCTGGGCAACAGATTCGGCGATCTGCGTCACGCACGCCTGCAGTGTGGTCAACGCCAGCGCCTTTTCAGGCGAAACCCGAACGCCAGCTGCGCTGCGCGCCCCGGCTCCCATCAGGCTGGAGATCCACCCGCGCTCCGGGTTGGCAGCGTCCTGAACGCCAAACTGCTGTGAGGAGAACATTAGCCAGCCCTCCCGGCAGCCGCCCGGGCCGTCATGAACGACCACACCAGGGCAAAACCGCCGCCGACCATCCAGCCCGCGGCGGAATGAAGAAGGGCCGCCCCGGTCGTAACCGCAGCGGCCCCCGCCAGGCCCACCAGCATGGTGAGCTTGTCCGTGTTGCTCATATATAAACCTCGTCCTCGTAGGCGGACTTGAAACCGCTGTCCGGCTGCTCCGGATTCATCGCGCGCGTCATGCCGATGATCAGCGCCACGGCGCCGTCGATCTTGTTCTGCGCGCTCTGCTTGTCCGGGAACAGGTTGTCGTTTTTGTCCGCCCGTGCGGTGACGTTGGACATCATCCACGCCAGCACCGGGTCGCCGTTGTGATGCAACCGGCCCGAGCGCAGCGCCGCCTCGATCTCGCGCATCGCCGGCGTCAGATACATGGCCTTCATCGGCACGTCCACCACGGTGGCGCCGCCAGCGGTCAGCTGCTGGGCGATCCAGGCAGCGCCGAACTTGTCCTGGCAGAACTCACGGACTTGGAACCGCGTCGGGATGTCCTCAAGATCCTGCAGGATCATGGCGAAGTCGTTCTCCGTCCCATCGTGCTGCTCGATCCAGCCGGCGTTTCGCCACCGCACCAAGGCAGCCCGGTTCGGGTTGTCCTCGGCCTCCAGTGTCGCCTCGGGCAGATAGTGGTGCGCGAAAACGTAGTAGTGAGTCCGTCCGGTTTCCGCGTGCTTGCGAGCAAAGATTTTCACCCGCGTTGCAAAGTCCAATTTGCTGGCCAGGTCATACGCGGCCACGCACTCTTCACCGAGGAAGTCTTCCTCCCTCAGCGTCTCGTCGCCGGCGGCGTGCCACTCCGCCATGTTGATCCAGGCCGATTTCGCCGAGCACCAGATGTTCAGGTGCTTCGTCTTGAAACGAACTTGCAAGCCGGCGTTCTGCGCGGCCTGTCTCTGCTGGCTGAGCATGAAATCCGGATCAACGGATATGCCCCAGTTCGGGTTTGCCTTGATCAGCGTTTCCGGCGCATAGGGGTCGTCATCCTCGTCGGCGCTGAACATGATGCAGAACAGTTCGTTGTTCTCCACCAGCCCCTGCAGCACCTTCTCGGCCTCCACCCTCTTCTCATAACACGGACCTGCCAGGTTGTAGCCTGCGGTCGTGATGATGAAGGCCAGCGGCTGCTCGCGTGCCCCCATGCCGGAAATCATTGTGTCGTACAGATCAGACGAGTCGTGCTCGTGGTATTCGTCGATCAGCGCGCAGGATGGCGACGCACCGTCGCCCGGCTTCCCAATCACAGGCTCGAATCGGCTGCCATCCTCAGGGATGGCCATGGCCTTCGCGTAGACCTCCGCGCCGGAGGCGTCGAGCAGATCCTGTGTCCTCTCCAGCATCTGCTTGGCCGGTCGGAAAACCTCCCAGGCCTGCTTTTCGCTGGAAGCACCCGAATACACCTCGGCGCCAAACTCCCCGTCCGCAACAAAGCAGTACAGGCCGACGCCGGCCGCCAACACCGACTTGCCGTTCTTCCGTGGGATCTCGTTGTACGCCTCGCGGAAGCGCCGGAGCCCAGTCTTTTTATGGACCCAGCCGAAGACGTTGACGAAGATGAAGCACTGCCAGGCGCCGAGCTTGATAGTCTCGGCCGACCGCGCCCACTTGCCCTTTGTGTGCGGAAGCTCTTCGACGAAGCAGCAGGAGCGCTCGGCCTCCGCCTTGTCCAGCTTGTACGGGAAGCCTTTGGTTTTTGCGCGGTCTAGGTCATCAAGGAAGCGCTGGGCGGCAAGCCGCGTCCACTTCCCGGCGGGGAATCGGCCTGCCACCACATCACGCGCCCACCTGGTAGCCGCGGTGACGTGGGGGTATGCCATCGTTTCATGACGCTTTCTTTTTCAGCAGCCCGGTAAACCGGTTGGTTGTCTTCGTGGCCGCGCCGGCCGTTCCCAGCCTGCTTCGGCTGGAAGGGTCCAGGCCAAGCATGGCGCCGAAGGCGGCCAGCTGCCGGCTGGTCTCGTTGATGACGGTGCAGGCCGGGTTCTTCTTCGGCCCGAACGGCGTGTCAACAATCACGCCATTCTTGCTGACGCTATCCTCGGCTTCCCGCCAGCGCGCATAGGCCTGGCAGAACACTTCGAGGTTGTGCAGGTCGACATCGGTCAACACCTTGGTGCCGGCCAGTAGCGGCGCCAGCTCTTCCCACTTCTCAACGGCTAGCGGCGAAAGCCAGTCAGGCGGCGGCGCGGCCGGCACGGATGAATACTCCGGCTCCGCCTTGTTCAGCGCGCGCTTACCCGGGTTGCCGGTGACGATTTTGAGATGGGTCGGCTTCGGCTTCCGCCCTCCCCCTGGCGCTCGGGCCATCGCACCCCCAAATTTATTATTTCGCGGGAAAAAATAAAGTCTGAAGCACGCGGTTCCGGCTGGCCGAATCCCGCGAAGGATTTACCCCCCCTACCCCCTGGCATGGTTCAAGCGCGAACAGTTCGCGCCGCAGCAGACTCAAGCGTCCGTCTTCCACCAGCGATCAACGCCATCAGTGCATTCGTGTCGCTCGACCTTGGCCTTGTGGGTGATGTACACCTTCCCGGCAGGCATCAGCTGCCACTGGTATCCAATCTCGCCCGTCGGGCGGCATGCAGGGGACTCACCGCAGCCTGCCAGCAGGGCCAAGACAATCGCCACGATCAACCGCATCAGCGTCTCCCATTCCCGAATCCACCATCCTCGCGGGCGGTCTTCTCCGAGTGGCAAGTCCCACATAGCGCCTGCCAGTTGGTCTTGTCCCAGAACAGTTCCTGGTCGCCACCATGCGGTTTGATATGGTCCACGCACTCCGATGGCACCAGCCGGCCCGCGCGCTTGCAGATCACGCACCATTTGTTCTTGCGGCGGTAGCCGATGGAGGCCTTGGTCCACGCGTTCGTATAGCCACGCTTGGTGCGGGTGCCGCGCCGCGCGTCAGCCTCGGCGGCCAGCTTACGCTCGCTCTCAGCATGCGTTGGGCAGTAGCGCGCCGGCGGCGTCACCAGGGCGCCGCAACCGGGCCGGCCACATAGCCGTTTGGGTGAGCCCGCCATCAGAACCTGACGCCCTGGCGGACCTGCTCCCGCGACAACTCGACCAGCTCGCGCTGGCGCAGGCCCAGGTACTCGAACACGATGGAGTGCAGCTTGATCTCGGCGACGCGCGCGGCCTGGCCGGACGGCATCAGGACATGCTGGCCGTGGGCCAGCCCCAGGGCGTCATGAACAACCCGCGTTTGCCGCATGTGCATACCGCCTCCGGAAATAAAAAAGGCCCGACAGAGTTAACTGTCGGGCCAGGTCGTCTTTGTTGTGCGTAGCTTCGCCACCACACCGTCAATATAGCGAATCCCCGTGGTTACTGGAATAGAGCTCCGCTTTCCGCATATATGCCGGTTCAGCGCCCATCCCAGCGAAATTCTTCAATTGAGCGGCCCTGAGTATCCTTTTTCACCAAATGGCACTGCAAACTCTTTGTAAGCGGCCTTACTGGCTGTGTTTCACTAAGTTCTGCTTTACAGATCAGTTCACCTTGCGCATTGAAAATCTCGTACGAGTAAATCTCGGTTTGACCAAGATGTCCTTTATCCCTGCGGCCAACTTGTTTGATTTCATCGGTGGGTTCCAGCTTGAGGTGTTCCCTGATTTTTTCCATGTCATTTCCTTTTGTCTGAGTTAGATGCACATGGAATTTTGCGCCAACATATAGGCTCTGGCAACCTTCCGCCCAGGTCCAGCCCGGTCCCGCAGCTCCGTCTTTGCCTTTCCTGCGCGTTGCAGCTTCACCAGCACCGACATAATCTCGGCCGCTCCATGCTGGAAGTCCAGGGCCGCCTCGATCTCCCCCAGGAACATGGGGCGCGGGGCGTCCGCCAGTACATCGCAGATCTTCGAGGCCAGGCCATTGCCGCGGGGACGCTTCACCTTACGCCGCCTTCCTGCTCTGCTCGCGCCACGCCCGGCCAAAGCGCACCGTGGCCGCCAGCAGCAGGGTGTCGAAGGCCCTGGCACTCATGGCCAGCCGGCGCGCGATGTCCTCGTCCGCCAGATGCGGGTAGTGGACGTGGCGCGCGCGGAGCGCTGCCTTCTCGCCCTGATGCAACTGGTTCACCATCTGCTCCACCTGGCTGGCGATCAGCGGGCTATAGCGGACCTCGCAGCGGCGCCTCGCCGTCTCGGCATCCTCGGCGAACCGGTAGCGTTCCGGGTCGCTGGCGTAGCGCCCCTCAATCGAAAACGTGGTGCCGCGCCAGCTGCCGCTGTCGTTCAGCCACTTGCCCCACTGCGCCAATGCTGCCGCCGGTTCGATCATAGCCGCCTCACGCCGCAAACAGCGCGCCGGCGATCTCGCGCACGGTCACTTCCACGCCGGGCTTATCCGCGTAGCGCTTCCGCACGACGATGTCGCACGCCTGGACGTCATCCACCCAGACCACGCCGTTGATGCCGTCGAAGATGGCCTTGATCACGTTGTCCGCGTCCGGCTTCTTCGTCGGGTACACCTGGCCCTGCAGCGCGGCCGCCTGCTTCTTCTTGCTCCAACTGGTCGGCACCGGCAGGAACATGGAGATTTCAACGTCAGCAGGGCCAGAGATCAGCGGGTTGCCGTCCATTGCCTCCTGCGCCGCCAGGGCGATGAGGGATTCATAGTTCGCGGTCTTCTCCGGCGTGTACATTCTGGCGAACTTGCCGCCGCGGCTGCTCACCTTGGGGCGGCCCTTGCCCACCGGCGCGCCTGGCACAAAAAACGAAATGTTCATCACTGCCCTTTCTTGTTCGTGTTGGCGTAGTGCTCCTCGCACCGCGCCATGTGATCCTGGGCCGGGCCGGCGCCAACCGAGAGCATGGCCCCCTCCGGCGTGAACGCCCGGTAGATCGAGTCGCCGCTGGCGCCGTGGCCGTACTTCACGACGCTATAGCCGCGCCACTCCCTCGTGTCGTCGGCGGTCTTGACCCATTCGGTCACGCGGCTTCCTCCCCGTGGTCATTGGCGGCATGCATCATGCTCGACCCCTGCAGGTACTGGACCAGCGCCGGCGGCACCTGCTTACCCGAATCCCGGATGGCCTCCGCGGCCATGCGCTTGCCGATCATCCCGCCGCGATACACGCCCCTGCCGGCCTCCTCGGCAATCCTGAACGCCCAATCCAACTTACGGGCGCTGTCTGCCGGGAAGGCCATGCTGCGAGCCGCGCGCTTGACCTCGGCCATATGAGCCACGGATTCTTCACGGCTCATCCTCGGCCCGGTGAGCTGGTTCGGGTTGTACTCCGGCGCCGGCGGTTGAAACTCTCGGGTGCAGCAGGCCATCACGAACTCATCCGCGCTTGGCGGGTACTTAAAGCGGCAAGTCAGGCCATGCTGGATGTCCGCGTTGTTCAATTTCCGGAGCTCGTAGGCCCAGACGTCCATGGCCTCCAGCAAGCCAGGGTCAACCATCCTCCCCGTGACGGAATCGAGCACCTTCTCGTCATCGGTCCGGAACTTGTCCACGAAGCCGTTTCCAAAGCGACCGCGCAGAGTGCGGAAGACGAAGCGGATGGTTTGCGAATCAGCGGAACTCATTGGCGGCCTCCAAGTACGGGACTTCACGGTATTGGGAACCCACGCCAAGCGCGGCACAGTCAGCGGCACGGCTGGATTGCTTGGTCTGCATTCGGGACTCGGTCACCTTGTCCCGGTCGGCGTTGTACTGCTGCTGGTCCAGCATCCACTTGCGGAACTGGGCCTCCCAGGCCTTGAGGTCGGCACGGGTTTCGCTTCTCGCCTGGTAGTGAGCGACGAAGCGCTCAACCTCGGTATCCAGGTTCAGGCCAAGGGATGGTGCCTTTGCCGCGTCAACCCTGGCCGGTTGAAAGTCATCAGGGACAGGGATGCCGGGTTGTCCCCTTGCCCGCGCGTCACCCACTACGGAAGACACGTTAGTGTCTGTAGTAGTGGGTTTATCTATATCCCTGTCCCTTGGATCGTGTTTCCCGAGGGACTTTGGCGGGACATCGACTGCTTGTCCCCCCTTATTATCTAGGATGTCCCTAGGGACATTTGATTGCTGTCCCTCGGGACGATTCTGGGACAACCACTCCTCAAAAGACGGGAGGTTGTATGGCTGCTTCTTCCGTTGGCAGTACTTCTTGATGCGTGCGCACTCTGTGGCCCAGCGCTGCTTCAGCTTTGACTTCCAGGCCTCTGCCGCCTTCTCTGCAATCACTGGATGGTAAAGGCGCCCATCGCTGCACTTGATCCAACCACGCAGGGCACCTTCGCGCACCTTTTGCCACTCCTTCACTACGCGACCATAGCCCGCAAGTCGAGCAAGGACCGTGTCGTCGTCAGGCAGGCTTGATGCCGGCACCTGATGCCAACTCGCGCACCATAACAACAGGCCTGCGCGAAACTCCTCGCCATCGGACAGGGCAGCGAAATCGCTATCCCGAAGCCGCGAGACATCAAGGGGCATGAACGCGAAATCGCGCAGGTCGCAATCTGGGGAGATTAAGGGGGCGTTGCTCATCATCGGCCCTCTCGTTATCCCCTTACCTGCTGGGCATCATCCACCTTCGCGAACTCCAGCTCCCAGCCGGCCAGCTGCCCGGCGATCTGGCGCATGGCCTGGCGCGCGTGCTTGATCTGCTCGCGGTCGTCGTGGTCCACCTTGCCGTCCGCGATGATCTCGGCGAGGTGTACGAACAGGTCCGCGGTGGTGCGCATCGTGGCGCCCAGCGTTGCCGCGTCGGCGGTGGTGTCGTTGGCCACCGCCAGCATGCCGTGGACCTTGAGGAGATCCGCCAGGCAGCCGTCGCGATATTTCCCCTCCAACGTGGCCACCCAGGCGTCCAGGATCTCCAGGGGAATCTTAATTGCCCGTTTGATCCATCGCTCCACCGCCAGCGCGTTCTTGGCCTTAATCGCGTAAAACTCATCCGTGCTGCCATCCAGAGGGATTTCGTCCAGCGGGCAAGTCCGGCGCGCCTCCGGCGTCATCGCCAGATAGTTGTCGGTCAGCGCCTCGGAAAACTTGGTCAGGGGCTGCTTGGTCTCGGCCATTTGCTGCTTGGCCCAGGCAATCAAGGTGTCAGTCGGGGACTGAAAGTGTTGGGCGCTCATCGTGGTATGCCTTGTTTGCGATGTCATAATTGGCTCATTGAGTTTGACTTGCGTTGCTAGCATCTACGCAGTCAGCCTTATCCAGGTCATAAAGAGCTGGAAATCGTTGGATCAATTGGTAGGCGCTTCCATCCGGGACAAACTCACGCCACTTAGCCACAGCGGCAGTTGAAACCCCGAGAGCTCGGGCGATTCTTGACTTTGCGCCGCGGCCACCACCGAAAAAGGAAACAACTGTAGAGGTCTTCATGAATAGAATGGTAACTTCAGTTCGCATGAGTTGCAACCCAAGGTTTTCACTCGATGCGCTAACCTTGGTTACCATGGAACACACACTCGGTGCGCGAATCCGCAGAGCGCTTGATGCGTTGACTGCTCGGAGCGGAGCAAAGAAGACTCCAAACTGGCTTGCAGGCCAAGTTGGAGTGTCGCGAAATGCTGCTTACAAATGGATGAACAACCCCAACGCGGGGATTGATGGAGAAAACCTATACAAAGCCGCAAAGGCGCTGCAGGTAAGTTCTGATTGGCTGGCTTCTGGAAAAGGAGAGATGGAGCCAGACGCCAACAACGGCAACTACGTAGTGGCCGAGACAATGGAAGACCTTGTTCGTCAGGTCAAAGCCCGTGGTCATGATGAAGTGCTGGAGCTGATCAAACTGCTGGCCGACAACAAGGATGAAATCCTCAACAAAAAAAGCGACTGAAGCCAGTCGCTTTTTCCGCTCTACCTCAACTCAATCCCCTTCAAAATCTCCCGTGCAGCAGCCAACATACCTGCTACATCTCCCCCGTAGTTCATGATCTTTTTCCCATCCCGTCTTACTGCAAGATAGAAAAAACTGACCAGATCATCGGCGCCGCCAGTTTGAGTCCGTGGCCTGAAGTGATGGCAGGAAACTGTGTGGACACAAGGCGCGCCAGGGTCGTGGGGTACATCGGTGTTGCCGCAGTGCATTTCTTACTCCGTTTCGTCGTCGAGCTAAGGGCCTATCTGTCATGTGTCAGTTCTGACATGTGAGGGTCATACTGATCTTGAATGCAAATATTGTCCCATCTGACATCGTTCAGAGTCACTGTGTAAAATTCTAGTTAACAGAAATATTCTGTACTGATCGCGAGTTTAGTAAAACTTAACAAGCTATGAGTTTTCCCCTGCTCCCAATTTGAACATCAGCTGTTCCATCCTGGTACATCCGTACTCGGCTTTCAGCTGGTCAAGGCTGTATCGCAGCCCATTCAAAGACATGTTTAATTGTAATGCTGCCTGCCTCTGTGTTAAGCCTTGGTTCAGTATCAGGTTTATTATCATTCTCTGATTGACTGTCATTTTTGCTAGTAATCTGTTTGAAGCAAAAACTCTATAGGCAACGTCGGCGAAATCAGGCATCAGTATTTCAAGCAGCTCGCGCGCCGGGCGCTGAGTCTCGACCTCTTCCCCGATCAGGGACAGAATCAGCCGACAGTCTGGCCATGCCGCTTTGTAGGACAGGCCATGAGTCATTCCACTTGCGACCACGCCGCGGTGGAATCTCTCCTCCAGCGGCGTCTGCGGCTTCATGCCCAGTAGTAAGGGCGACCAGGGGAACACAATGCCTGCGGGGCCGAGGGCGACGGGATCTACGGTGTCAAAGCGCGCGGCCGCGTACTGGTCAAGCCAGGCGGCCGGCCAGCCCAGATTAATGTGCATCCCCTCATCGAAGCCGTCATCCCCGAAGAACGCGACGAGGATCAGTGGCGCGCCGCCAGTCGTCACCCGCACCAGGGACAAGGCCGCCGCCAGGTCATCCTTTGTTTTGACCCGGATCAGCAGCCGGCGAAGCACCGCGGTGTCGTGGACGGCGGCGCCGGCACGGTTGCGGAACAGCTCGATGGCTTCAGGGAGATTCGACAGGGTTATCTGCATTAAATGGCCTCCTCATTGTTCAAGGTAGGTCATTCGAGCACGCAAAAAAACCCTTCCGCGCGTAGCGCTTTCAGCGCGCGGTTTTAAGGAGGAGCTGAACCAGCTGCCAGACTTCGTCCGGCCCTTTGCTCAGCATCTGCTCTGCGACGTCTTCAATCGAATCTGCGGAAAGATAGGGCTGGTCGGAGGAGGCCGGCGGCATCTTGCTGCCCTTCCCCGTCTCCAGCCACTGCGGCGTGACCCCAAGGGCCCGGGCAATGTCCAGGATCCGGGTAGTGTCGCGGTTGCGGCCGTTCTCCAGATCACCGATCAAGCCGCGGCTCACGCCAGCCTTGCGCGCCAGGTCTTCCTGGCGCCACTTGCGGCGCACGCGCTCCGCCCTTATACGTTCACCTCGTCCATTCATTACTCCATTTTCTGGCACGGGTGCGACGTGATGGCAGCTTGCTGCGACGTGATGCCGGAGTTTTGACGGAAGGGGGTGAAAATGGAAAACCCGCCGAACTCGGCGGGCTGAGGTGTTAGGTATATGTCTCGCTATGGCACAGTAAGCAACTTATGCCGCGACTCTATGAGGAAGATCCTCTCCAGACTCGTTCATGTCTCTTACAACATCTTTTACGACGTTTACAATTCCGGCAAGTGCCGCCTCCTGAGTGCCATCAACCCAAGACAGATATGGGAACTCTTCGCAGAGTCCAACGTACTCTTCGTCTTCATGAGACCAGAGTATGCGGTAGGTGTAGTGGCGCACTTCCATTTCAATTACTCCCAAGTTCATCAAGGGCTTCGAGTACTTGCCTTACTTGATACGCTTTCGCTTTACCGGTTCCGTCATTCTGAATGTTGATTCGATGAGCTCGACCAGGGACTTTGTATGTCCTATGACTAGTCGCTTTGTTGCGTGTTGCGCCGAAACGTTCATCACACACCTTCTTTAGGTCGGTGAAGTCAATATTGTTCGGAGAATTGCGCATCTTCTCGATTATTTTTTCGACACTCATCTCGAAAACCTTAGCGATGGTTTGATTGAGGATGGCACGGGGATCCCGTGTCGTCAAATATAAGTTGAAAGCAAAATTGGCCTGCGCGTCGGCTCAATTGTTGGCTGTCTGGACGGCCGGCGCGCTGGCGTTCTTGGCCTTGCGATCCATGGGCTGCCCTGAGTTGACGATCATCATCAGCACCAGGAAGGCTAGGACGCCGACCGCGGCGTACACCGCCCATTGTGGGTACTGCTGTTCTTGCTTCTTAGATTGCATTCCAGATCCACTTAATGATCAGCCCAAAGACCCCCAATAAGAACGCGCCGGCCGCAATTGCCATGATCACCATGCTCAGCCAGTAAAGCGCGGCACCGCCGGCAACAGCTCCGAGTAGGGTCGTGATCACGCGCAGCAACTTGGGCCACTCTGCGCCGCCTATGCTCATGATGAAGGCCCACGTCAACCAGCCGCCGCCGAAGAACCCGATCAACATCCCAAAGCCACGGATACTATCTTCTCTACTCTTATCCTCTGCGGCCTTCATCTCCTGGGCGCTGTTGTAGTGAGCCGTGACGCCGCCGCCGAAGTGTTTACTGTATCTAGTCATGTTCACTCAAACTCTTTGCAGTTGTTGTCCTTCATGCCGTTTTGGACGTAGCGCTCTTGCCACTTGAGGTCTCGGTCCTTTGCGCCGTTGTAGCCTTGGCTTCGCTCCTCGGTATTGTCATCGCGCCAGCTCTTGTAGAACTTGCACTTCCGCTGGTGATCCTTCTTGTCGGCATCCTCTATCGCGTTGCGGTACTCGTTCCTGGCCTGCTGTCGTAGCCGGTCGTTCTCTTTCCGCGCTTCGCGGTTCTGCCGTAGCCGTTCCTGCCGCTGGATGTCGCGGCTGTCGTATTCCATGTAGCCGCTGTCCAGCGTGTGGTGCCGCACCGATCCGCTGCAGGCCACATCCGAGTAAGTCACCTTCCCGTCCGCTCCCACGCATTTGAAGATCGCGTGCGCCGGCGCCGCGGCGACGATGGCGGCAAAGGCCGCGATCAATGAAAGTGTTCTATGCGACATATCTCACCCAGTGGGACTCGGGAATGATGTGGATTTGACGGCCCTTAGTTTGGTACTCCACCGCCTTTTCGATCTTGCTTCCAAACGTGCTGTGCTTCCAGTCTCGGCTGCCAATGGTGCCGATCACTAGAAAGTCCAAATCGACTTTGACGCCAGGTAGCACTACCCCTCCTTTGCTCTCTATCGCTTCCTGCACCTTCTTCCTTGTACCGAATTCAAACGTCCCCGTGACGCAGAACTTACAACCATCAATGGTTAGGTCCGGCAGAGGGCTAGAGAACGGGAGCTCAGTCGAGAGAGAGGCTACGTCGCCGGCAGGATTGCCTCCGGTAATGCCTGAAATGAGGCGGATCAATTCCAGTTGCTCATCTGGGTCCACCACTCCATCGGCCATGATTTCTGGCAATCGCTCAACAACAACATTCAGCGGCCATTGGTCCATTGCTTCTTGATGGGTGTGAAGCCAGTTCGCGATGAACTCCACCTCCTCGGCAACAACGAGGCCGTCAGCGATGACCCCCTTACAGATGCCAACGAATTCTGAGACGTCTCTCTTGATCCGGTCCTTTGACTGGAGGGCGGCGATTGGTTGCCCTTGGTTGTCGAGGTACTTCATGGCGAGCTCCGCATTTTGACATTGTCATTTTAGCCCCGAAGTTGGTGTTGCATAAATGCGAACCATAGTTAACTTTTTTTGGAACCCATGGTTGACATTGATGCGAACCAAGGTTTACATTTCACTCACCAGCCCAGCACCGGGCACAGATCCTTCACAACCCACCAACAGCACCACCCTCGCGGCTTCGGCCTGCAAAACTCGGTTGAGGGAGAGCGCCTGGAATGCGACAGGCGCCAATAGGGCACCGCCAGCAAGACTGCACGGGCCAACGCAAAGGAAGCCAAGCCCACCGTGGCAGAAAACGGGGGAGCGAAGTGTCGGATGTGGTTCCCTATTCAGCTATGTGTTTGACATACTTGAAGCGTAGCCAAACGGGAGTCACTGAATGTCACTTAGAGATGAGTACATCAAGGCAGGAATCATCAAGCCAGCAGCCGAGAAGAATAAGGCTGAGTTTGATGCCTTGGTTGAGGATCTTGAGCGGTTGTTTGGGGTAACCAAGCCATTGCCGGCAGCAACCAAGCAGCCAAAGAAGGAGACGGTACAACCAAAGCCCCAACCCAAGGTCAAGGCCAAAAAGTCCAAAAGAGAACCAACGCTTGCCGATAAGTTGGCGGCCCGAGCGAGGAACCCTTTACCACCAAAACCGTTGACTTGCCCATTATGCGGGGAAGGAATTCGACCAGGTGGAATGCTGGACCACAAGGCGCTTAAGCATGGAGAAAGGGCAATTACACCTTCACCCATCCGGTTAACCCACCCTCCCGAGCGTCCGATTTTTGTTCGAGGGGGATCGCCGGGGCTCAAGAAAAAGTAGTCGTTTAGCCGCTTAGCGATAGGCGGCACATTGAAGCGGCGGCGTGGGAAGCAGACACGCACAGCAGCAGCGCTCCGAGCTGACCTGAAAAACCGGAGACGTGGTTTTCGCCCCGCATAGGGGCGTTGTAAAGATAATCGGCGGAAAAAGCAGCGCCACGACTGCCCGCAGAGAGAAAGGCGATGTCGGCCTTTGAGGATCGCCGGAGTAGCGCCCGGCCCGCTTCAATGTGTGATGCAGAACAACCTACAGCACAAGGAGTAAGCCATGAAAATTCGCATTGGACACCCGGCATACACTGGCCGCAACGCCATGAAATGGCATGAAACCTATGGTGCCGCCCTGCGCGACCTCCTGCAACGCGGCATCAAAATGGCGGAAGCACAACGCGCCCTGTCTCTCGCGAAAAAGAACCCGGGTGCTGTAGCAGATACCGATTACGAGTTCCGCGGCGCTGCCTCTGGCAAGGTCTACACCGAATTCGCATGTGAAGTGATGTTTCAGTAGTAAGGACTGGTGACCACGGCCAGGCAACCCAACAACGGAAGCGAACGGGTGGAGGTGAGTCGTAGCCCACGGAAAGGCGCAGTTTGATGCCAGCTACCGCCCCCTATTGAATCGGCCCGAAGACAAGGGCGGCGCAAGGGCAACTCAGACGGCCGGGCAGTCACCTGGCGCCGGACAACGTAACCAGCAGATGGCCTTGGAAACAGGGCCATCACCAAAGCGCCGTGACAGGACGCTTTGGTGAGGTCATGCATCAGAAGGGTCACAGCATAGCTGTTTAACCAAGGCCTTTCTCATAGACCATTTGCTTTAGCAAATGCGTCAGCAGATATCTTTGGGGGCTGGACTTTGCGCCCATTTGCCTCCTCAACAATGGCATTTGCGAGATCAAACAATGCCTTTGCAATTTCCTTGTCACTTACATATCCATCCCCCTCCATCGAAGCAAGTCGACCAGAAAGAAGTGTTGCTGCTAAAGGTAGCGCCTCTTTAATTTCCACAATGCTTCTCCGTTGAAAAATTTCAAATGCATGAGCACGTTACTACCGCACATCAGGGTGAGTAAACAGACTGATTAGTCAGTTTGCAAAATCAGATTTCATAACGCACAAATGACCAAATCCTGACTTTACTCCGGATAGCGTTGGTCAAGTCAACGAGCAATACACAGGCGAGAGCGGCCTGCACAAGAACGGCTTCCGGGGCCGGCGTGGCCCCACCTAACACCCCGTTGCCCAGCTTCCGCGCTGGGCTTTTTTATTCCCGAGGAGGTTGTATGCATGCACTGAAAGTAGACATGGCGCCGCGGGTGGTGGCCAGCAACACCGATCTGCCGGCGGCGCGCATGGGCGCTTATGTGATCGACCTGCAGCAACCCCGCACCCGCATCCGCCGGACTCAGGACGTTGTCCAGCGCGACCTGGACGCGGCCCTGGCCACCGCCGCGCGGCTGAACCCCGGCTTCCTGATCTCAGGCTGGCGGCCGGCGGCAGGCCGGCAATGATTCGCGCAGCAGCACTCTTTACCTACCGCATGGCCGCCCTCTTCGCGGCCATTGTCCTTCTCTCCATGGTGATCCCCAAATGAAACTCGAACACATCGCCGGCGACCCGGCGCTGATCCAGGCCGCCGGCCTGATCGCGGCATTCGCCGAACGCATAAACGGGCATTTTGAAGGCATGCAGCCCCGCCCCGCTGCGACCATCCGCCACGCCGGCGGCGGCCTGCTGCTGGACATCACCGCGCCGTGGGAGGGTGGCGGCACGATGTCGCGCTCTATCAGCAAGTTGGACTGGGAAGAGGCCGACATCCTGGGCGAGCTGCTGCGCGTGGCGCTGAGCCGCAGCATGGAACGCACGATTGCGCGCCGGCACGAGTTGGCCCTGGCTTGGGCCGGCGCCGCGGCGCGCAGCAAGGTGGCGCCGTCGGCGGTATCGCGGCGTGAGGACGACGGTAGCGCGCCGGCGAACTGGCAACGGGCAGAGGACGCGGCGTGATGGATCTCACGAATGAGTCGTGGTCCTACGTGACCCACAGCTGGGAAGAAACCAGCATCCTTGACGCGGCAGGCACTCGCGTTGCCGTGATCCGCATCAGCTCGGAGGTGATAGAAGACAACCAGCAGGAACTGGAATACCGGATGGAAGCCCAGGCCCGCCGCATCGTGGCCTGCGTGAATGCGCTGGTTGGCTGGGACACTGCCACGCTGGAGCGCTATGCACAGGGTGGCGCGCCGGGCAATCCAAACCTCGGCCAGATGTTCTCCGAGCTGAATATCGCACGCGAGCAGCGGGATCAAGCGTGGGCCGAGCTGCGCGCGATCCGCGAGGCGATTGGAGCTAATCCGGAAGAGTCCACCCTCGACGAGGTGGCCAGTAAGCTGACCTACAACGACGAGGCCGTCAGCAAGCTGATCTCTCAGCGCGACAATCTGCTCTCAGCGCTTGAGCTTATGGTGGAGCGCATCGCCGAGCCTCCTGATGCGAATTGCTCTTGCCACCTCTCGCCCCCCTGCAACGACTGCGTTGACTACGGTGGAGAACGGGAAGCCTTCGAGACGGCGAAGGCCGAAATTGCAGAGGCTCGTAACGCCAAATGATCAGCCACAACACCCAACTGCGCGACTACCTGATCACCGCCCGGCAGGCGCGGTCCAACGAACTGGTGCCGAAGGTCCGCAGCGCGCCAGACTCGCCTGAACTGCGCCGCCGGCGCGACGACGCTTGGGAACGCCGCATCGCCCGCGAGCTCGCCGGCAACGACCCGATAACCGACAAGGCCGCCTAAGCGGCTTTTTTTACGCCCTCTGGGCGAGGAGGCATAGCATTGACCGCAATATCCCGCGATGAATGGCTTGCGCTGCGCAACACCGGAATCGGCGGCAGCGACGCCGGGACGGTGCTGGGCGTGAACCCCTACAAGACTCCCCTGCAGCTGTACTTGGAGAAGCGCAACGAGTTGGAGCCGGACGACATCGGCACCAAAGAGGCAGTCCATTTCGGCAATGTGCTGGAAGACGTGGTGGCGCAAGAGTACAGCCGCCGCACGGGCCGGAAGGTGGAGCGCTGCAACACCATGCTGCGCCATCCCAAGCATGATTTCATGCTGGGTAATCTCGACCGCCTGGTATGGGAAGGCGACAAGCGTCCGCAGCACCGCGGCGAGATCCGCACGCGCCATCTGCTGGAATGCAAGACCGCGCTCGGCCGCTTCATCGACAAGTCAGCCTGGGGGCCAGATGGCTCCGACGAGGTGCCGATCACCTACATGGCGCAATGCCAGCATTACCTGGCAGTGACCGACGCCGAGCAGATCGATTTGGCTGTTCTGTTGTCCGGGCCGGAGTTCCGCATCTACCCCATCCGGCGGGATGACGAGCTGATCGCCGCGATGATCGAGCAAGAGGCGGAGTTCTGGGAGCAGGTGAAAAGCGGCCGCGCGCCGGCGATGAACTATGACCACGCCTCTACGCCCGACCTGCTGGCCAAGCTCTACCCCGGGACAGACGGCAGCGAGATCGTTCTGCCAGACGGCGCGCTGCACTGGCAGCAGGTCATGGCTGAAGCCAAAGAGCAGGCCAAGCACTATGAGGGCGTGGCCACCGGCGCCAAGAACCACCTCCTCCACCTCATGGGCAACGCCGCGATTGGCAAGCTTTCTGACGGGTCGCAGTTCACCCGCAAAGCCATCTCCCGCGGCTCTTACACCGTTGACGGCGTTACCTACATGGATTTCCGCTACAAGAAGGCCAAGGAGCAGGCAGCATGAGCGCCCTGATTGAACACGAAAGCATTGCCGAAGTGCCGGCATTCCACGGTCACCAGACGTCCACCTCCGCATTGGTTTTGGATGATGGCAACATCGACCGCATGATGCGCCTGGCTGAAATCATGGCCAGCGGCAAGGCTACTGTTCCGCAGCACCTCCGGAACAACCCAGGAGACTGCTTGGCCGTAGTGATGCAGGCCATGCAGTGGCGAATGAACCCGTTCGCCGTCGCCCAAAAAACTCACTTGGTCAATGGCGTGTTGGGTTACGAGGCTCAGCTGGTGGCGGCCGTCGTCAATACCAGCGGGGCAACCAAAGACCGGCTGAACGTTGAATGGTTTGGCAATTGGGAAAAGGTCATCGGCAAATTCGACATCCGCAAGGGGGAGAAAGGCGAGTATCGCGTCCCCGGCTGGAAGATGGCCGATGAGGAAGGCCTTGGAGTTCGGATCTCGGCAACCATCAAAGGCGAGGCAGAGCCGCGCGTTCTTGAATTGTTGCTGGCCCAGGCGCGAACCCGTAACTCAACGCTTTGGGCGGACGACCCGAAACAGCAGTTGGCTTACCTCGGTGAAAAACGTTGGGCACGCCTGCATGCCCCTGATGTGCTGCTGGGTGTGTACACCCCGGACGAGCTTGAGCCTTCCGCGCCGGCGGAGCGCGACATCACTCCGCGCGCAGAAGCCACGAAGGAAGCGCCACGCACCCGCGCGGATCAGCTCAAGCAGCGCCTGGCATCCAAGCCTGCACCGGCAGCCCTGCCCGCCCCGAGCCTGGATGACGTTTTGCTTGCCATCAGCACCGCCGGCGGCCGGGCGCAGATGCAGGCCGCGAAGGAGATGGCCGGCCAGCTGAGCGAGCAGGACTACGCCGTCGCCGCGAAGCGCTACCAGCAACGCGTCGATGAATTGCGCGCCCAGGCGGCGCCGGCCACCAGTAGCGCCAGCGGCTTTGATCTCGATGGGTTCAAGAACAAGCTGGCCAGCTGCAACGACATCGACACCTTGGACGTGATGGCCGCCGATGCAAGCAGCCTTGCAGATGGCCCGCAACTGGACGAAGTCAGCCGGCTCTATGCGGCGCGGCGCGCCGAGCTGGGAGCCTGACCATGGCCCGCCCTTCTCTCAGCAACCACGTTCACCAACTCTACACCGCCGACCAGTTCCGCCAGCTGCTGGCCAGCGCGGTGACCAACGCCGCCGGCCGGCCGTGGGACGAACAGTTCATCAGCGACCTGGCGCAGCGCTACCAGCAGCACGGCCAGGAAATGCTGATCAGCATCCTCCAGCGGCACCAGCTGACGCGCATCGCCGGCGCATAGGAGACAAGCCATGTCATTGGCCTTTTACAAAAACCTCTCGCTCTTCCACATTCTGGGCGGCCGCTCCATCGTCCGCCTGGACATTGAGGAGAGTCTGTGTTTCCTGAAGTTCGCGCCGCCCAGCGCGCTGCAACTCACCAGCACCGGCTTTGTGAATCCGCTCACGTTGCAGCCTGATGACGAGCTGACCTATGCGGCCAATCAGTGCGTGTTCTTTGCCCTGCGCACCGACGAGAAGCAGATCCCCAAGGCGGCACTGGATCAACTGGTCGCGGCGAAGGTGGCAGAAGTCGAAGAGAGGGAACAGCGCAAGGTCGGCAAGAAGTGGCGCCGCGAGTTGCGGGATCAAGTTATTGAGTCCGTCCTGCCGACCGCCTTGCCCAAGCAATCGCTATTGCGCGGGTACTTCGACCTCCGCCAGCGGCTGCTCGTGGTGGACTCCACCAGCGCCAGCAAGCTGGACGAACTGACTGGGGCTCTGACCAAAAACCTGTTCTTAAACTCCGGCAACGGTATCAGCTTCCTCGGCTTGAAGGTCGAGCAGAGCGCGGCGGACGAGATGACGCGCTGGGTCAAAGAGGGCGAAGCGCCTTTCGACAGCTTCACCATTGACGACCAAGGCGAAATCATCAAGACCGGCGACGACGCCGGCGCGATCCGCATCGCCCACCTCGACATGCTGGAGCCTGACATCATCAACCTGCTCTGCCCTGGCCGCGCCGTGAACAAACTGGGCCTGACGTGGGACAGCCGGATCTCCTTCGTCATCAGCGCGCAGTTCCAGTTCAGCAAGCTGGCCTGGGGCGAGGTTGTGCAATTGCGCATCGCCGAACAAGGCGCCGAAACCGTCGAGGATCACCGCGACGCCAGCATGACCATCATGACCGGCGACGTCCGCGAGTTGGTCTATCGAACGGGCGAGTGCTTCGGCGGCATCAAAGTGCCGGACGAAGACGAGAAGAACCCGCGACAGATCGAGCAAGAGCCCGTGTCCTATGACGGTGGTGACGCGCTGGCCAGTGAGGCCCTGCGTATCGTCACAATGACCGGCAAAGCCAGCATCAGCCATCTGCAGCGCAATCTGCAGATCGGCTTCAACCGCGCCGCGCGGCTGCTGGAGCATCTTGAATCCGTCGGTGTGGTCAGCCCGATGGACGCCAAAGGCAACCGTGATGTCCTGATTGCAACCGAGAGGGCCGCCGCCGCGTGACCCGCCGCTTGCGTAACTCCCTGCGCCCGTCCTGATGCTGTTTCGGGACGGGGTAGTTTTTGGCGCGGGCGCCGTCGCCGGTGGTGCCGGCGTCGTGTCCCTCCTCCTCATATTCCAGTTCGTCGCGGAAGCGGCGGGAAAGTAAGACTATGACTTTAGCTCTCGTCAATTGGCCGGAACCCGCCGGCCAAACCGGAAGCGATGCCGGCTATATCGAGCGGCTGCAAACCGCATACCGGGACTTAAAACGGGACAACGAAAAGCTGACGCGCGGCATCGCGACCGCAAGCGAAAACGCCGCGCGGCACTTCGCCGCCCACGCCCAGATACAGCGCGAGCTGGCACTCGCCCAAGCCCAGGTGGCTGCAGTTGCTGCTGACTTCGAAATGGAGCGGGCGAACAGCGAGCGCCTGGCCGCCGAGGTTTCCGAATTGCAGAATCGCATCGGCATCCTTGAGCAGGATGTCGAGCTGCGCGACCAGCATCTGGAAGCGCGGGACCGGGAATGTGACGAGTTGACCCAGGCGCTGGCCGTCGCCAAGCTGCCTGCCGCAAGCCGCAACAACGTGATCGACCTGCTGCGGAACGCTGCGTGATGGCCGGCAAATACAACCCGCGCAAAGCAGCCGAGCGCGCGGCCCGGCTGACGGACAACTGCACTTCGAACACGGTCGCGCGCGTCATCGCACAGGTCAACACCATGACACCCGGCCGGCAGTCTGGGCTGATGATGACCCGGGAGCAGATCGAGACCCACAGCATCGGCATGCTGGCCGCGCTGGACCAGCTGCATCACCGCTGGGACAGCTTCGCATACCGTTGCTTGAGCAGCTGGTATCGGATCGCCTACTACACCGCCCACAACCTCAGCCGGCCGGATCTCGACAAGCTGGCGCGCGGCGCCCGCTGCGCGCTGTTCGACCTCAGCAACGACGGCATGCAACCTGTGATGCGCCCCAATCAATACCGCATCCTGCGCGGCATGGTGCTGGCGCTGATCAACGCCTTGCCCTTCGTGCCGGCCAAGCTGATGGACGTCATGCAGCAGCAAAGCCGCGAGCAGTTCGAGCACGACGTCGCGCCGGAGTGGTACGGCGCTCCGGCCTGGGCGCGCGACGCCGTGGTAAAGGTGATCAACGGCGCCAGCATGGCCGCAGCGATGCAGAAGCACGATCTGGGCAACCGCGAAGCGCGCGAACAGGTGATCACTCTCGGCATGGCCGCGCACGCGATGCTGCACGACAGCACCACGCCTATTCCCGAAACCCTCCAGGCTCTGCGGAGTCTGCGCCGGCAGCTGCTGCCGGTGATTGAGCGCTTCAACCGCGGCGACTACCTGCCCGAACCGATGAGAGCCGCGGCCTGATGTCGATTGCAGCCCACCGCCGCCGGATGTGGATTCGCGCGGCACTGAACAAACTGGCCCGCCAAGCGCGGGCCTTGCCTTTGGAGCAGACCCAAATGGATGAAGCGGACGTGCAAGCCTAGCGCCGGATGAACCCCGGCGCGCCCATCAACCAACAGCCCCCCAGCCAACAGAAATAAGGAGTCGCCATGTCGTCTTTCGCCATCATCAAGCAGCCCCGCGAGATCCGCCGCAAGCTCGGTCTGAACCAGCAAGAGTTCTGGAGCCGTGTCGGCGTCACCCAATCCGGCGGCAGCCGCTACGAGAGCGGCCGCAACATGCCCAAGCCGGTGCGGGAACTGGTGCGCCTGGTCCACATTGAGCAGGTAGACCTCGCCGCGGTGACGCGCGCCGACATGGACGTCATCGCGCTGCTGAAAGCCGAGCACCCCGATCTGTTCAAGAGCCTGCGCAAGGCGGCAAAGACCCGCGCGGAAGCGGCCAATCAAGAGCTGCAGGAGCAGGCCGCATGAGCAAGCTTTCCGTCATTGAGGTGATGAAAGCCGTCTCCGCACCGATCTCCATGCAGGCGCTGGCCGACGCCATGGGCATCGAACGCAGCGAGGCCCGCCGCCAGGTGCGCGAGATGACCGCCGCCGGGGCCGTCAGCCCGGTTAAGGTCGGCAATGAAACCCACTACCGGCCGACCGACCATGTTTACCCCACGGCAGCGCCGGCGCCAGAGACCTCCACCGCCACCGAGCAGCTGACGGCAGCGCGCGGCCGCGAGCAGCAGCTGGCGCGCGAGGTGGACGACTTGAATCAGCGGCTGGCCATCGCCGAGCAAGAGCGGGACAAGCAGGCCGGCCTAGCAGAAGAGGCCTTGCAGCTTTGCCAGGAACAGGTAGACCGGCTGGCGCAGATGGAATGCAACGCCGCTGCCTTGGGCTTCTCCCCTTCAGCCGGCATCCCGCTTTTCGATTGGCTTGAACTGTCGCTGGCGGAGCTCGTCCACGAGACGGCTCACATGCAGGCGCTGCAGAGCCAACTGGCCCAGGCCCGGAACCTGAACCGCGGTTTGCGCCTGGCGCTGGAACTCAATCCGGCGGAGCGCGCGGCGCTGGCCGAGTGCATCTCGCCGGCGGTAGAGCAAAAGGCCGCCTAATTCCCACATGCCCAGGCTAATTGCCTGGGCGCTTTGCCGCCCTACGATCATGACCGACTACCTTGAATTCCTGCGCGCCAAGATCCGAATGGCGCGCTTCGCTGGTTTCGCCATCGAACCGGCTGAGATTCACCCGACATTGATGCCCCACCAGAGCGATATCGTTCGCTGGGCCGTTGCCGGTGGCAACCGCGCAATCTTCGCCAGCTTCGGCCTCGGCAAGACCTTCATGCAGACCGAGTGGTGCAAGCAGATCCAGAAGCGCGCCGGCGGCCCTGCCCTAGTGGTAGCTCCGCTTGGCGTCCGGCAAGAGTTCCTGCTCACCACGCCTTCGCTTGGCGTCGAGTTTCAGTTCATCCAGTCGGCCAGAGAAATGCGCGCCGGCAGTGAGTTCTACCTGACGAACTACGAGACTGTCCGCGAAGGCAAGCTCGACCCGCGCCTGTTCGCTGCGGCCAGCCTGGATGAAGCCGCTGTACTGCGATCATTCGGGAGCAAGACCTATCAGGAGTTCCTGCCGCTGTTCGACGGCGTGCAATACAAGCTGGTGAACACCGCCACGCCGAGCCCAAACCGCTACAAAGAGCTGATCCACTACGCCGGTTTCCTCGGGGTGATGGACACCGGGCAGGCGCTGACTCGCTTTTTCCAACGCGACAGCGAGAAGGCCGGCAACCTGACGCTGTACCCGCACAAGGAAGAGGAGTTCTGGCTGTGGGTGTCCAGCTGGGCGGTGTTCATCCAGAAACCCAGCGACCTGGGCTACAGCGACGAAGGCTATGAACTGCCGCCGCTGGACGTGCGCTATCACGAGGTGCCGAGCGACTACAGCGCCGCCGGCGCCGACAAGATCGGCCAGAACCTTCTGTTCCCTGATCCTGCGCTTGGCCTGTCCGCGGCATCCGCCGAGAAGCGCGACAGCCTGCCGGCGCGCGTGGCCAAGGCCTGCGAGATCGTCAACGCGGATAGCACTGACCACTTCGTGCTTTGGCACGACCTTGAGTCAGAGCGCCATGCGATACAGGCCGCACTACCCGAGGCTGTCAGTGTGTGGGGCAGTCAGGAGCTGGGAGAACGCGAACAGCGCATCGTCGACTTTGGCGCCGGCCTTTACCGCCTGTTGTCCACCAAGCCGATCATCGCCGGCAGTGGCTGTAACTTTCAACGCCATTGCCACCGCGAGGTGTTCGTCGGCATCGGCTTCAAGTTCAACGACTTCATCCAGGCGATCCACCGTGTTCAGCGCTTCCAGCAGCAGCACCCGGTACGCATCGACATCATCTACAGCGAGGCGGAGCGCGAAGTACTGCGCACCCTGCAGCAGAAGTGGGTACAGCATGAAGAAATGGTGCAGAAAATGACCGAGATCATCCGCAAGTACGGCTTGAATCAGCTGGCCATGCAGGAGACGCTGGCGCGCGCCATCGGCGTGCAGCGCATAGAGGTGAGCGGCGAACGCTTCGTGGTGGCCAATAACGACTGCGTGGATGAAGCGCGTCGCCAGCCCTCCAACAATGTCGATCTGATCGTTACCTCGATCCCGTTCGCCAATCACTACGAATACAGCCCCAGCTATAACGACTTCGGCCACACCGAGGACAACGGGCACTTCTGGCAGCAGATGGACTATCTGACGCCGGAGCTGCTGCGGATCTTGAAGCCTGGCCGGCTGTACTGCTGCCACGTCAAAGACCGAATCCTGTTCGGCAACGTCACCGGCGCCGGCGCGCCGACGGTAAGCCCGTTTCACGCGGAGGCGATTTTCCACGCACGCCGGCATGGCTTCGACTACATGGGCATGATCACCATCGTGACCGACGTGGTTCGCGAGAACAACCAGACCTACCGCTTGGGCTGGTCCGAACAGTGCAAGGACGGCACCAAGATGGGCGTTGGCTCGCCGGAATACGTCCTGCTGTTCCGCAAGCCGCAGACCGACCGGAGCCGCGGCTACGCTGACGAGCCGGTGGCCAAGGATAAGGCCAACTATACCCGGGCGCGCTGGCAGGTCGACGCACATGCGTTCTGGCGCTCCAGCGGCAACCGCCTGCTATCGGCTGACGAGATGGCCGGCTACGGCCCGGCCAAGCTCGCCAAGCTGTTCACAGACTACAGCCTGGCCGGCGTCTACGACTACGAACACCACGTTCGTGTTGGCGAGGAGCTGGAAGCCCGCGGCGCGCTGCCGTCGACCTTCATGTCTCTGGCCCCAGGAAGCCATAGCCCAGACGTGTGGCATGACGTGAATCGCATGCGCACGCTGAACGGCGACCAGGCAAAGCGCAACGTGGAGCAGCACGTTTGCCCGCTGCAGTTCGACATCGTCGACCGGTTGATCGAGCGCTACAGCAGCCCGGATGAACTGGTTTACGACCCGTTTGGCGGGCTGATGACCGTACCTTACCGCGCGATCTTGAAAGGCCGACTCGGCCAGGCCAGTGAGCTGAACCCCGCCTACTTCCTCGACGGTGCCCACTACTGCAAGGCCGCTGAGGCGGAATTCAGCATGCCGTCGCTCTTCGATTTTGAAAACCATCAGGAGGCCGCATGAACCCGCAACACCTGCACGAAGCACCCGACACCGGCGCGGCGATTGCCGCAGTCAACGAAGCCCACGCAAGTGGGCTTTTTAACGCCCGCGAGGAGCCCGTATGACCTTGCAGCCAGTGGCCGCCTTGTTTGTCCGCGCCGACAGCGTCTACAAGCAGATGGTCGGCGTAGATGCTTGGGACGCAGAGCGTGATGCTATGGCGTGGCCCGGCGGCTGCCCAGTCGTGGCTCATCCTCCATGCAGAGCCTGGGGCCGGCTGCGGCAGTTTGCAAAACCCCGCTCGGGTGAAAAGGAGTTGGCGCTCTTTGCTCTGCGGCAAATCCGCCAATTCGGTGGTGTGCTTGAGCATCCGGCGGAAAGCTCACTGTGGAATGAGGCGTTTCTACCAAAGCCCGGTGAGTTTCAAGACGAGTATGGCGGCTGGAGTATTGCGGTCGAGCAGTTCCACTGGGGGCATCGCGCCGAGAAAGCGACGTGGCTCTACATCGTTGGCTGCGCGCCGCGTGACTTGCCGCCCATCCCGTTCCGCCCGGGCCGCCCAACCCACTGCGTCCGTCCCACGAAGTCTTACCCTCGGCTGCCATCCATAACTAAGGCCGAGCGCGAGCATACGCCGCCGGCGTTTGCTGAGTGGCTCGTCCAGGTCGCACAGCTCTGTGCAAAGCAGAACGAAAGGGCCGCCGCATGACCGGCCGCTGGGTCCGCACCGGCTATCGAGATGGCCGGATGGTAATTCGATGGGTCGCCGCGGCGGCCCAATTTCATTGAGAGGCACACATGGTTCAGGCTTGGATAAAATTGTACCGGCTGACGAAATCATTGATGGCGAAGCCTACTTCTTAGCAGTTGATCGCGGAACCGGCTTGTGCCGCAGCTATATGTTCTACAGCACAGACATCAAAGGAAAAAAATCCTCAGTTCCAAACCTGGCATTGCAATTCATGTTGCCGGAAACGAAAAGTTGAGGACGATTTTGCGAGAAAAACCTGACCACGTTGCAATTCAGATACCCGCAGACGCAGATCGACGCTGGGCGCGCCGCAAAAAAAGGACATGGAAGCGCTCTACTTAAAGCGTCAAGAAAACTACAGGGCCGCACGCGGCCCTTACTTATTGGGAGTGAGCATGAAAGAACGCCCGATTTTGTTCAGCGGCGAGATGATCCGCGCGCTGCTGGCCGGCGCCAAAACCCAGACGCGGCGGATCATCAAGCCGCAACCCGACGTAACCCAAGAGCGACTGCGAGAACTGGACGCATGGATCGATGGATTTACGCTGAGCCAGCAAGTCGATGGGGCGTGGCAACACGGATTCATCGACGCCCAATGCCCCTACGGCCAGCCCGGCGACCGGCTGATTGTTTCCAAGGGAATCCCGCACGTTGGCAGAAATTACTGCGCCGGTAGTGATGGGGTTATCTACTCGCGCGCCAGGGGGGACTGGCGACCGTTAAAAGCCCATGGCAATGCTAATGGCTACCCGTCAGTCACCATTATGGACGGCAGCCGAAAAACAACTAGAACGGTGCACTCATTAGTCTGTGAAGCATTCTACGGGGCAGCCCCATTTGACAGCGCACAAGTTCGCCATCTTGATGGCAATCCTGAAAATAGTCTTCCTGAAAATCTAGCGTGGGGTACACAGGCTGAAAATTGGCGCGACAGAAAGTTCCATGGAAATGGTATTGAGGGAGAAAAGCATCATTCCGCCAAGCTTTCCGATGTTGAGCGCGAGCACGTCAGATGGGGGATTGAGCGCGGGCTTTTCAGCCAGCGCCATGCGGCAAGAATGCTTGGCATGACCCAATCTGCCATATGCCAACTTGTATCAGGCGCAGAGCTTGAAATCATTGAGCCGAACACCCCGACAGATCGAATTCCCACCATCCTGCTGGAGATAACCGATGTCCGCGTTGAGCGGCTGCAGGACATCACCTTCGCTGACGCTCAGGACGAAGGCTGGCCGCCAATGGTCGACGGCAAGCCCAATCCTCACGACCCAATTACATGGTTCAAGCTGCTATGGGTAGAGCTCTACGGCGCCGGCAGCTGGGATGCGAACCCGTATGTGTGGCGAATTTCGTTCAAAAAAGTGGAGGCGTGAGCATGCATACACCGGAACCGTGGTGCGTGGCCGAAACCTACGACAACGATGGCCATCTGGAAACCGTCATCAGTGCCATGGGAGATCAAGCAGCCGTGGCAGTTGCGTTGGACTTCGGAGCCAACAATCCCCGAATGAGAGCCGCGAACTGCCGCCGCATCGTGGCCTGCGTCAACGCCCTGAAAGGTGTCCCGACTGAAGCGCTGGAAGACGGCGGCCAGATTCGCCTTGCCGTTGATAAGCAGGTCGCGAAGAAGCTGGCAGAGCATTCCCAACTGCTCGCCGCACTCGAAAACCTGCTGGCTACCGTAAAGGGCGACAAGCCGGGGGCGTTTTCCGATGCCGAACGCCAAGCACTGGCCGCAATTACCGCGGCAAAACTGGAGTAAGGAGGCATGACAATGCAACAGAACCTGATCGACGCCGCGCGCGCCGTCATCGCAGCCGACCGAGCCGGCGAGCTGACCGACGAACTGATCAACGCGCTGGAGAAGGAGTTGACGCGCGCCGAGACACCGCGCGGCCGCGGCCCCTACGGCGTAGACACCGGCTATTTCGACCGCAAGCTGGCGCGCGTCATCCCGGCGCTGGACAACTACACGCCGGCGGATCTGGCGCGCGAGTTCGCTCGAATGGCCGCTGTTGCTGACCGTGATGCGGCGCTCGCAGAGCTGTCCCACTCCTCCCATGACCATCCCGCAGAGCGACGGTAACGCCATAGGAACTACACCATGAAATCTCTCTTCATCGGCGGCCCTGCCGACGGCAAACACATAGACGTGGCAGACGGCCAGGTGCAGGTCAAAATTCCCCCGCCATTGCCTGCTCTGGAACGCATCACCCACGCTAATGCCACGCCGAAGAACACCACGTTTGAAGACGTCCCCTACTACGCGGGGAGGCTTCGGAACCACAGAGGCGAGTCCTTCCGCGTTTTTCATACGCGCGACATCGAAGACGTGGTCAACGCGCTGATTGATGGCTATCGCCAGCCTTTGCATGATGTTGATCACCTCGCAGCAGAGTTGGAAAACGCCAAACACGAACTCTCCGTTCTTGCCAAAGCCATCCGCAGCGCTGCGGTTAAAGCCGGCATCTGCCGCGCCGATGCGGCATTGACCGGCCCGCATCTGCTGATGCTGTGCGATGACCTGGCTGAGGCAGCCCGAGAGGTTCCGGCCGGCGAGCCGGTGGCGTGGCGGTACATCCGGCGAGCAAATGGCGAAGTGATTCTTGACTCCATAGAGCTGAGGCCTTGGAAGCCTGAACTGTTGGAAGACATCCGCCAGCACTACGACGTCGAGGAAATTCCGCTCTACGCCGCACCGCCAGTTCCTGCATGGAAGTCATACAAGCAGGGAACGCTGGATTTTGTTTATGGCTGGAATTCATGCCGAGGCGCAATGCTGGCCGGCAAGGAGAAGCAACATGACTGAACTGGAAAAGCAGCTGTTCGATGCACTGAAGCATATCTCTAGCGCGATTGAACGCCAGCTGGAATTGATCGCTGAGCGGGCGCCGGGTCAGATTCTCGATAAGCGCCCGGTTGTTCAGGCGCTGAGGTCGCATGCTCAAAAGGCAAACGCCGCCATCGCAGCCGCCGAGGCCGCTCCGCAACCGGCCCAACAGCCAGCATTCCTACAGGTATATCGCGCCAAGCTGAAATCTAGAAAGCAGATGGAGAGAGACATCCCGCCAGGCATGCGCGGCTGGTGGTTCGACGTTTCTGCTGGATGTGAGCTGCGCTTGCGCCAGGCAACTCAGTCGGATGTAGACCGTTGCACGCTGGCAGACGAAGCGAGCCGCAACCAGGACGACTATATGTGCGAAATATTCGAGCGAGGCTCTCTAGTCTCCAAAATTGCCATCGAATTCATGAATGCGGAGCGGAACGTATTTGTAGCCGCGCCGCAGCCGAAGGAAGGGGGCGAGTGATGGCGTGCGAGCACTGCACTGGGCTGGAGGGAATCCCGCTGTATCCGAATTACGGCCACGCCCCGCACGTCCACACCAGTGGCGGCACAGTCTTCGTCGGAGAGCCGCCTGACAACTTCGTCCCTGACCCGGACGCGCCGGGCCTGGGAACCTACTACTGCCCGAGCTGCAAGGCAGGCATGGAAGGAGAGATATGAAAACCGCAGTTGAACAAGGCGCGGCGTTGATCGGCCGCGAGGTCAAGATTGGCGAGCGGCAGGGCACGATTGAAGCAGTTCGCAAGGGCCGGCCGCTGACCGACATCTACACCGAGGCGGTGGACAGCGACACCGTTCAGTTCCAGCTGCGTCTGGCTGGCGGCCGTACTTGGTGGAGTGACAGCTACCCGCGGAAGGAGAGCTAACATGCTGACTCCTGACGAGTTGGATGCAATACGCGGCGCTGCGGCAAATGGTTTCGTAATGTCGCAAGCCATCATCGCCCACATCGACGGCCTTGCAGCGCGCATCGCCGAACTGGAACTGGACGCTGCGCGGTACTTCCGCCTTCGTGACGGACTTGTCGCCCATGCCAAAGGGTTTGAGCACTACGTCGGAAATGCCGTTGGCGAGGTGCTGGCCAGAGGCCTGCCAACAGAGCAGATGCTAGATGGCATTGACGCGGCCATCGACGCTGCTATGACCACCTAGGCCGCCACCGAGCGGCCTTAATTTTGAGGTGATGATGATCCCCGATCAACGAGTTATCCAGCTGGCCGGCGAGCACGGGCTCGCGTTGTCCGGTGCCGCCGTGCAGGGCAGCCGCCACGCCCTCCTCCAGACCATCCGCTCCGCCGTTGCAGAGTCGGTCCCTACCACGCCATTCCATCTGCAGCTGGTCAACGAGATCCGCGACGAGTTGCTGGCCGCCACCGCGCGCGCTGCGCAGCTTGAGCGCGATATCCAGACCCTGTTGCAGATGACCGTCGGCGGAGTCCGTTGGCCGGAGGGGCAAGACGCCGCGGCCGTTGCCCACTACATCGCGCAGCTGCGGCAGCAAAACATCCTGGGCGTTGACCAGCTGAAGCCCGGCAATCGCTATTGGGCACGCTGCGGCCCGCCGATGAAGTGGGCGCTGATCGATGTCAGCCACTTGGAAGGCATCCGCTACGGGATGAAGGACTGGGAGTTTGTCGGCCCCGTTCTTCCACCTACGGTTGGCACGGTGGTTTAGCGCCAACTGGAAACTAGTATTTGACTAATTATGAGACTGCTTCGGCGGTCTTTTTTATTTTGAGGGCAACCATGTATAGGTTCGTCACCATCGAAAGGTTTGCAGAGCAGACCGGATATACGCCGGTTGCCATCAGAACCAAAATCCGGGACGGCATTTGGAAGTAAGGTGTCGTTTGGAGGAAAGCGCCTGATGATCGGGTGCTGATTGACACGGAGGGTTATCAGGAATGGGTACAGAACGGGAGTACGACGGCGTTCGGGCCGCTTCGGCCTCAACGATCGAAATCGATTTCTACTATGCGGGAGAGCGCTGCAGGGAGCGGATCAAGCTTCAGCCCACCCCCGCTAATATGAAACGCGCGGCCCAACACCGGGCCGCCGTTTTGATTGCAATTGAGCAAGGTACTTTTGATTACGCAACGACATTTCCGAATTCGAAACGAGCCTCAACATTGGCGAGAGCGACTTCTGGCAAAATGTTGGCGAGCGACTATTTAGTTATCTGGCTAGAAAAGAAATCATTGACTATTAAGTCAAGCACAATAAATGGATATCGGAAAATAATTTACGGCCACTTAATTGCCACCCTCGGCAATGATTCATTGGCTGATGTTTCTCGAAGTTCTCTGAGGGATAAATTCTCCAACATCGCCTGCAAGAATAAAACCCTTGCCAATATTCAATCTGTTTTACGGGCCGCATTAACAGATGCACTTGAGGAGGGCTTAATAAGTTCCAATCCAATTGCAGATTGGACTTACCGAAAGGTCGAGCCACCGAAATTAAGCGATGATATCGATCCGTTCACCTCAGAAGAACAAAACCGCATCTTGCAAGCATGCGAAGGGCAAGCCCGAAATTTCATTCAGTTTGCTTTCTGGACTGGTCTGCGCACATCTGAAATAGTTGCGCTTGATTGGTCTGATGTCGACTGGACAAGAAAGGTTATCAAGGTCAATAAGGCCATAACCCAAAAGTCCGGAGAAGCTGAGGACACAAAGACCAGGGCGGGACGAAGGGAAGTGAAGCTTCTAGCCCCTGCTCTATCGGCGCTGATAGATCAAAAGCAATTCACTTATCAACAATGGGCGGAGATTTTCCAAAACCCGAACACGGGAGAACGCTGGACCGGAGACCAGCCAATCCGCAAAACGATGTGGACTCATGTTCTGAAGCTCGCCCATGTTCGTTACCGCTACCCCTATCAAACTCGCCACACCTACGCATCCATGATGTTGTCCGCCGGCGAGCATCCGATGTGGGTTGCAAAACAGATGGGGCACGCTGACTGGGGCATGATCAGGAAGACGTATGGACGTTGGATACCCTCTGAAGTTGACGATGCTGGCAGCAGAGCAGTAGCTATGTTTTGCAAGGGCTCCAGTGAGGACGGCGAATCATAAAAATGGCGCGCGGTCTGGTTTTGGTCAGCATTACCGCTATCGCCTTTTATCTGCGCGGCTTTCCGCGGGTTCGATTCCCGCCGCCTCCACCACAACACCATTTCATGACGCGTCATGAAAACTCAGAAACCCCGATAGCCCACGGCTTTCGGGGTTTTTTGTCGTTTTGAGCCACCCTTTTCGCAAGGCGCCCCAAATACGCAGCCAATCTATAATCCAATCGTCCTCACCCCCGCAAAGCGACCATGCCCCGCATGCTCCCAAGCTTGCCCGACAGCTTCCGGCTGCGACTGACCGCGCTGTTCGGCGCGCTGTTTCTCGCCACGGCGCTGCTGGCCGCGCTATCCCTGGACCACATGCTGAGCAGCCGCATCGTGCAAAACCAGGGCGAAGCCATGCATGCGCTGGCGGACAACATCGCCAAGGCTATCGCCGCCAATCTGCAGGAACGTTATCGCGAAGTCGTGCTGCTGGCTCAGACCCCCGCCTACGTTCGCGCGCCGCTGGACAGCGACGATCTGCGCAAAAGCCTGGAACGCACCAAACGCGCTTATCGCTACTATGCATGGATAGGCATTGCCGACCCTGAAGGCAATATTGTTTCCGCCACCAGCGGCATGTTGCAGGGCCAGAGCGCGGCCAAACGCCCCTGGTTCATCCATGGGCGCCATGCCCCTTTGTCGGCGACATACACCAGGCAGTGCTACTGGCCAAGCTCATTCCCTCCGCCTCTCGCAACGGAGAGCCGCTGCGCTTTGTCGACTTCGCCTCCCCGATTTACGACTCCGAGGGCAAGCTTCGCGGCGTTCTGGCCACGCACGCGCTCTGGCCTGGGTGGAAGAAACGTTACGAGAACGGCTGCCTGCCAAAAAATCGCAACAAGTCTTCATCATCGACCAGCACAACAATATGCTGTCGCCGTTCGAAGCAATCGGGAAGGAGCGCGCGTCCGCGCCGCTGACCGCCGGGCGGGACTTCCACCTAGGAGCCTGGCCCGACGGCGAAGACTATTTGTATAGCGAGGCCTGGGTCCGTGAAGCTGGACTCAACTGGCGCGTGGTCGTCCGCCAGCCGCGACAGCAGGCGCTGGCGCCCCTGAGCCAATTGCGCATTAGCCTGATCCTGCTGGGCCTGGCCGCCACCTTGCTGCTGATGGTTGCCGTCTACCGGCTGGCAGCCCTGTTCAGCCGGCCTCTGGAACAATTGGCCGACATTGCCCAACGCATCGGCCAGGGGGACGAACACGCCGACTGGACGCTGGCCAGCGGCGCTCAGGAATTGCGCTTGTTGTCGCAAGCAATGCGGAACATGGCCACAGCCCTGCTCGCCCGCAAGCAGAAACTGACTGACATCAACGCCAAACTGGAGCAACTGGTGGAGGAGCGCACCGACTTCCTGCGCGAGGTCAACCACGAGTTGGTGCGTACGGCCACACGGCTGGCGCAGCAGGCGCGCAGCGACGCGCTTACCGGTTTGAACAACCGCATGGCCTGCAATGAGCAACTGCGGGAAGAACACCTGCGCTACGGACGCAGCGGCATGCCTTATTCAGTGCTGCTACTGGACGTAGACCACTTCAAGCGCGTCAACGACAATTTCGGCCACGACGCCGACGACCGCGTGCTGCGTCACATCGCTCAACTCCTGAAAACCACCGCCGCCTTACGGATTTCACCGCTCGCTACGGTGGAGAAGAATTCTTGCTGCTACTGCCCGATACAGACAACAGGGGCGCCGCGGTGCTGGCTGAGAAAATCCGCGCCGTCGTCGAATGCTCGCAAGCTCCGGATGTCGGCCAGGCCACGATCAGCATCGGCCTTGCCATGGCCAGCCCCGCCGATGCCCAACCCGAAGCGGTGGTGAAACGCGCCGACCAGGCGCTTTACCGCGCCAAGGCCAATGGCCGGAACCAAGTTGCGCTGGACACAAAGAGCGGAGCATCTTGAAGCCCCCCAGTCAATGTCATGACAAAGACATCGCAATCGGCGTAGACTGCCCTCCGCCCCCATTCCAAGGATGTGAACATGAAAAAGCAAACGCTATCCGCCAAATACCGTGTTGAAGTGGGACGCGGCGACACGGCCATGCCGGCCGGCATGGCCAAGGTGCTGGAAATGCTGGGCGCCTCCATCCAGCCACCGGCGAACAAAGCAATGGGCGTAGAAGAGGCCGCCCCGACTGCGGACGCAAACGGAGAAACCAAGGTCGGCAAAGCACCCGCCGCGCCTTGAACTCCCTCCCCATGAAAAATGCCGCTGGCGCGAAGCGCGGGCGGCATGCTTGAGCCGGGGAAACCGGTTTACATCGAATCCAGCACCTTGATGCCCAACAGATCCAGACCGGTTTTCAGCGTCTTGGCTGTCAGCGCCGACAACTGCAGACGGCTGGCGCGGACGTCGCCCTCGCTCTTCAGGATGGGGCAAGCCTCGTAGAAGCGCGAGAACAGCGTGGCGATGTTGTACAGATACTGGGACAAGTAGTGCGGATAGCAGCCGTCCACCACCGCCTGCAAGGTATCCTCAAACTGAGCCAACGCCGCGGCCAAGTGCTTCTCCGCCGGCTCGGTAATGACGATGCCGGCATTGGCGTCGTAGTCGCCTGCCTTGCGGAATACGCTTTGCACTCGGGTGTAAGCGTATTGCAGATAGGGCGCGGTATTGCCCTCGAAGGCCAGCATGGTGTCCCAGTTGAAGATGTAGTCGCTCATGCGGTTCTTGGACAAGTCGGCGTACTTGACCGCGCCGATGCCCACGGCCGCGGCGATCTCGCGGCGCTCGGCTTCCGGCAGATCCGGATTCTTCTCCGACACCAACGCGAACGCGCGCTCTTCGGCCTCCTGCAACAGCTCGATCAACTTGACCGTGCCGCCGGAGCGGGTCTTGAACGGCTTGCCGTCATCGCCCATCATCACGCCGAAACCGACATGTTCCAGCTTCATGCTGTCCGGCGCGAAACCGGCCTTGCGGCAGATGGAGAACATCTGGGCGAAGTGCTGACTCTGACGCGCGTCCACCACGTAGATCACGCGGTCAAGGTTCAGGGTTTTATGGCGGTAGCGCACCGCGCCCAAATCGGTGGTGGTGTACAGATAGCCACCATCCTTTTTCTGGATGATCACGCCCATGGGCTTGTCTTCCTGGGTGCGGAACTCTTCCAGGAACACGACTTGGGCGCCGTCGTCCTCGGTCAGCAGGCTGGCCGCGCGCAACTCCTCGACGATGACCGGCAGATCGTCGTTGTACGAGGATTCGCCGCGCACATGCTCGCGCTTGAGACCGACGTTGAGCTTCTGGTACACCGCTTCGCAATGCTTCAGCGATACGTCGACGAACTGCTCCCACAGCTTGAGCACTTCCTGGTCGCCGCCTTGCAGCTTGACCACGTAGTCGCGGGCGCGGTTGGCGAAATCTTCGCTTTCGTCAAAACGCACTTTGGCGTTGCGATAGAAGGTTTCCAGGTCGGACAGCTGCAGCTCGGCGTCGCCGGCGTGGCTGGTTTCCACCAGGTAGGCGGTCAGCATGCCGAACTGGGTGCCCCAGTCGCCCACGTGATTGGCGCGCACCACGTCGTGGCCGACAAATTCCATCACACGGGCCAGCGCGTCGCCGATGATGCTGGAACGCAGGTGGCCGACGTGCATTTCCTTGGCCAGGTTGGGCGAGGAGTACTCCACCATCACGCGCTGCGGCGCAACGCGACGGATGCCGAGCTTGTCGTCTTTCAGGGCGGCTTCGCTTCGTCGGGCAAGATATTCAGGGGCTAAATGAATATTGATGAAACCCGGACCGGCGATTTCCACCTTGTCGGCGATGCCGGCAAGATCCAGCGCGGCAACCACTTTCTGGGCCAGTTCGCGCGGGTTGGTCTTAAGCTGCTTGGCAGCGCCCATCACGCCGTTGGCTTGATAGTCGCCGAATTCCGGCTTGGACGCCGGCTGCACCACGGCGGGCGCGTCCGGCGCGCCGGCTGCCGCCAGGGCGGCCTGCACCCGTTGATTGATCAGTTGAAGAATAGTCATTAGAGCCCCAAGAATTGCCGCGAAAACGAAAATTAGTCTTCGCTTCTGAAAAAAACTACTTGTTGATTGTATTCCCGCTTGCCATCAGGGGCAATGCTTGCAGCCAAGCCGCATCGGTAAAATAAGCCTCAAACGACGACGTTTGGGATTTACTGCCAAGATCGGACTCAAAACCAGCGTGTTTCGCCCATGGCCGGCCGTTTAAAGACCTCCGGCGAGATATTCCATAGCGCTAGCGCGGCGGCAAGATCGTCCTGCGGGCGATCCAGCGGCTCGTCGGTAAGGATGAAACTGCCCCAATGCACTGCCCAGGCGGCTCGCGCCCCGGTGTCCAGCAAAATTCGCACAGCCTCCTCCGGATTCACGTGCTGCGGACTGAGAAACCAGCGCGGCTCGTAAGCGCCTATCGGCAACAAGGCCAGATCCACCAAGCCGATGCGTTCGCCTATCAGCCGGAACAGCTGGTCCTGATAACCGGTGTCGCCTGGATACCAGAACTGCAGCCCATCGCCGCGCACGGCGAAACCACCCCACAGCGCGCGGTTTTCGTCGCCGAACATCCAGCGCTTGCTCCAATGGTGAGCCGGCGTCAACTCGGCCTCCACGCCGTCCAGCCGGTAACACTGCCACCAGTCCAGCTCATGGATGCGCGACGCCGGCACGCCGGCGTGCCGCAGGATCACTCCCACACCCAGCGGCGCGACGAAGCGCGGGCAAGCAGCCGCTTGGCGCGCCAGCCGGCGCACGGTGTTGAAGTCGAGGTGATCGTAATGATTGTGGGTGATCAGCACCAGATCGATCGCCGGCAGTTCCTGCAAAGCCATCGGAGGAGGCGACTGCCGCTCAGGTCCAGCCCACTGAAACGGCGAGGCGCGTTGCGACCAAACTGGATCAATCAATATGTTCTTGCCGCACAACTGTATGAAGCTAGTGGCGTGAGCCACCCAAGTCAGCGAGGGCCGCTCTCTGTTACCATTCAACGCCGCCAGCTCCGGCACCCGCCGCGGGATGCGTTCCAGCCGGTGCCGCACAGCCGGCATGCGGCGGCGCTGCCATTCCCAGCGCAAGACATCGGCCAGCTTCGGCTGCTGAAAAGGGTACAGATTACGGTAACCGTCCGCTCCATGATGGGGCAGTAGCGGATCGGGCCGATACACCGGCAGCGGCCAGCGATGCCGCAGCCAGGATTTCAATCGCGACATGACGTCACCATACCGAAAAGACTCCGGCATTGTCGCCGATGAAAAGGGAAAACAAAAGACGGCCGGCTCCGTCGTCCTGCCGCTCGATAGCGCCGGCCCGCCCCGCTCTCAATTAGCCTTGAGCGAAGGCCAGCTTCATTTCACGCTCGCGCTTCCGCTCCGCCGCGCGCATATAGAAGTTGGCGGCGATGACGCCGACGGAAACAAAGAGAATGAACAAAGTGGCCAGCGCGTTCATTTCCGGATTCAAACCCAACCTCACCCGCGAAAAGATCACCATCGGCAAGGTGGTCGAGCCAGGACCAGACAGAAAGGCGGTCAGCACCAGATCGTCCAGCGACAACGTGAACGAGAGCAGCCAGCCGGAAATCAACGCCTGCGAAATCAGCGGCAACGTAATCACGAAGAACACCTTCAACGGCCGTGCGCCCAAGTCCATCGCGGCCTCTTCCAGCGAAAGATTGAGTTCCCGCACTCGCGACTGCACCACGATAGCGACATAGGACACACACAACATCACGTGACCTATCCAGATGGTGAACACCCCCCTTCCCTCCGGCCATCCAAAGGCCTGCTCCATGGCGACGAAGAGCAGCAACAGCGAAATGCCCTGGATCACTTCCGGGATCACTAGCGGCGCGTTGATCATGCCGGCAAACAACGGGAACATGCGGAAACGGCCAAAACGCGCCAGCACGAAACCGGCCCACGTGCCTATCACCACCGAGGCGGTGGCGGTCATCAGGGCGATCTTGACGCTAAGCCATGCCGCGTTGATCAGCTCTTCGTCCTCCAGCAAAGCGGCGTACCACTTGGTGGAGAAGCCGGACCACACCGTCACCAACTTGGACTCGTTGAAAGAGAACAGAATCAACAGCACGATGGGCAGATAGAGAAAGGCGTAGCCCAGGCCCAGCACCAGAAAAGACAGCGGCTTGTTCGGCTTGATCATTTCGCGGCCTCCATATTCTTGACTTGGTAGTGCTGGAACAGCGCCATCGGCACCAGCAACAGCAGCACCATCGCGCAGGTCACCGTCGCCGCCATCGGCCAATCCATATTGTTGAAGAACTCGTCCCACATCACCCGGCCTATCATCAGCGTATCGGAGCCGCCCAGCAGTTCCGGAATCACGTACTCGCCCACCGCCGGAATGAACACCAGCAAGCTGCCAGCGATGATACCGTTCTTGGACAACGGCAAAGTGACTTGAACAAAGGCCTTCCATGGCTTGGCGCCCAGATCGTAGGCGGCCTCCAGCAAGCGCAGGTCCATTTTCACTAGATGCGCGTACAAGGGCATGATCATGAACGGCAGATAAGAGAACACCATGCCGATATACACCGCCCAATTGGTGTGGTACAGCCGCAGCGGAGTGTCGACGACGCCCAGCCACAGCAGGAACTGATTGAGGAAGCCGTCGTTCTTCAGAATGCCGATCCAGGCGTAGACCCGGATCAGGTAGGAGGTCCAGAACGGCAGGATCACAAGCATCATCAGGGTATCGCGCGCGCGATCGGAGGCGCGGGCGATGTAGTAGGCCATCGGGTAGCCGATCAACAGACACAGCACCGTGGAGACGAAGGCCATCTTCACCGAACTGATGTAGGTGGCGAAGTACAAGTCATCGCTGAGCATGAACTTGTAGTGGCTGATATTCAGCGCAATGGTGAAGACATCGTCTTCCAGCTTGGTGAGCGGGGTGTAAGGCGGAATGCCCAGTTGCTGCTGCGAGAAGCTGATGCCCACCACCAGCAGGAAGGGCAATAGAAAGAATACGAACAGGAATAGAAACGGAATGCCGATGACGGTAGTTCGTCCGCTGGGCAACCATCGTTTTAATTTGAGACTTTTCATATCAGCACCACGTGGCCGGCGCGTTCCGGCTTGGCTTGCATTGCTTGTTTTACCGACGGCCCGGCCCGTCTGATGCGGGCCGTGGCTCGGCGGCTTCCTCTTGAATTCTCCTAGGAGTCCGGCCGGGCCACTGTTTGCAAGGCCAGGATGCCGGCTCCAGACCACCCACAGCCGGCTGCTGGATGGCCCGGTACATGCTCTCCATTCTGCGCCGGACGCAAGCACCCGAGGGCACCGCGCGGCGCGGTCCCGGGGTATCGAGTCGGCATGAGTTTGTCAGGCCCGGCGCGGCGGAAGCCGTCCGGGCCCGGCGGTCAATGACCGGTCTTCAACTGCGTCCACAAACGGTTTTGCAGGCGCATGATGTCGGTCGGCAAGGGCTTGAGCAGGAACAGCGTCTTCACCACCGCGTCCGGCGGGTACACCGCCGGATCATTGGCGATTTCCGGCTTCACGAATTTGCGCGCGGCGGCGTTAGCGGTGGGATAGAACACTTCATTGGTGATCGCGGCGTTGACTTCCGGCGACTGGATGTAGTTGATCCATTTGTGCGCGGCCTCGGGATGCGGCGCGTCCTTGGGCACCACCATCACGTCGAACCACAGCGGCGCGCCGGTCTTGGGTATCACATAGGCCAGCTGGTAGGGCCGCTTGGCCTCGCGGGCGCGGTGCTTGGCGATGTTGATGTCGCCGGAGA
Source organism: Chromobacterium haemolyticum (assembly GCF_009936155.1). Taxonomy (NCBI): domain Bacteria; kingdom Pseudomonadati; phylum Pseudomonadota; class Betaproteobacteria; order Neisseriales; family Chromobacteriaceae; genus Chromobacterium; species Chromobacterium haemolyticum. The sequence goes on from NZ_AP019312.1 coordinate 2,943,555, forward strand.
AGCCCAGCGCCAGGCAGATGTCGCCGTTGGCCAGGTCGTTGATGTAGCCCGAGGAGTTGAACTGGGTGATGTAGGGGCGGATTTTCTTCAGCGCTTCGAAAGCGGCCTGGTAGTCGGCGGGGTTCTTGCTGTTCGGATCCTTGCCCAGATGGTGCAAGGCGACGGCGAACACGTCGTTGGCCTGATCCAGCACCGACACGCCGCAGCCTTTCAGCTTGGACACGTATTTGGAATCGAACAGGATATCCCAGCTGTCCAACGGCGCGTCCTTGCCCAGCGCCGCCTTGACCTTGTTCAGGTTGTAACCCAGGCCGTCGGTACCGTAGGCCCAGGGAACGCCGTGCGCGTTGCCGGGGTCCGCGTCGACGATCTTAGCCATCAGCGCCTTGTCCAGATTGGCGAGATTGGGCAGCTTGGACTTGTCCAGCTTCATATAGATGCCGGCCTCGATCTGCTTGGCCATGAAATTGGAAGTGGGCGCCACGACATCGTAGCCGGCGCGGCCGGTCAGCATCTTGGCCTGCAAGGTGTCGTCGCTGTCGTAAACGTCGTACTTGACCTTGATGCCGCTCTGTTTTTCAAATCCGGGGATGGTGGACTTGGCGATGTAGTCCGACCAGTTGTACACATTCAGCGCCTTGTCCTTCGCCTGCGCGCCCATCGCGGGGAGCAGCAGCAGCGAACAAAACAGATTGCGAGCCAGCTTCTTCATGACAGGTTTCCTCAATGGAAGGCCGCGGCCGGCGTAGGCCCGGCCTGACCGACGACAAGTTCAGCGCCGCCCTCTGCGCCCGTTGCCGGGCCATGACGCCGCTCCCTCTCCCCTGGCGGCGAAAGCCGCTCAAGGCCAAACGCGATGTCGGCGCGCCGAAGCGCCGCTGCCGACCGCTGCGGACGACGAGCGCCGCTTTGCCAACTTACACCGCATCGCGCGCGATTCCAGCTGTCCGTTCGCTACGATTTGTAAGAACCGGTCCGCGAAATCGTGGACAGCTTGCAAAGCGTCAAGGTGCCAATATGGCCTGCGCGCCACTGGAACGACGACGCGCGAGCCGGGGAAACCTGTGCGGAAAGCCGGCTGGCTCGCCCTGGACAGGCGGTGGCCGGCATCCATCGTCTCCTCTTTTGTCTCTCATTTCTCCGCGCCAAGCGTGTGTTTAATAAAATTCACACATCTATCTGTAACGCTCTACCTTTTTAACCATGTTTTTAGAACCGTGCAACTTTTATCGATGCTGCCGCGCAAAAAAATAAACACGCCCGCCACAGACTGTGCTCACGTCGTTAACTATGTTCAACATAAGAGCCTGATGAGGCCGGCGCTCCGCCATAAAAAACGGGCGGCCGCAATGGCCGCCCGTCAGGCGCAACTCCGCGTCGGCACGGTTCAGAACAAACGCGCCAGCAAAGCCTTTTCCTTGCCCTGCATGCCCGGGATCTTGACCTGCATGCCGTTGCCGGCCGCCACGCTCACCGGCTGATCGTTGCGGGTCATCTGCGCCAGTTCGATGATCTGGTTGCCGCTGGGATGAATCACTTCGATGCGGTCACCCACCGCGAAGCGGTTTTTCACCTCGATCAGCGCCCAGCCTTCGGCATCCACGGACAGCACGTCGCCAACGTATTGGCTCTGCTTGGCCTTGGAATGGCCGGTGATGTAATTCTGATACTCCTGCGTCTGGTGGCGCTCTAGGAAGCCCGGGGTGTAGCCGCGGTTGGCGAGGCCATCCAGCTCAGCCAGCAAGCCGAGGTCGAACGGGCGGCCGGCCACGGCGTCGTCGATGGCCTTGCGGTATACCTGAGCAGCGCGCGCCACGTAGTACAAACTCTTGGTGCGGCCCTCGATCTTCAGCGAATCCACGCCGATCTTGGCCAGCTTCTCCACCTGCTCCACAGCGCGCAGGTCCTTGGAGTTCATGATGTAGGTGCCGTGCTCGTCTTCGATGATAGGCATCAATTCGCCGGGGCGGCTGCCTTCTTCGATCAGATAGGTCTTGTCCGCCAACGGATGACGCTCGGCGCCGCCGCAGGAGGCGAAGCTCTGGTTGGCCTCTTCCAGGGCCTTGTTGAAGTCGAACTTGATGGTCTGCACATCGCCGGCATCATCGCCCTGGGTATCATGCACCTTGTAGTCCCAGCGACAGGCGTTGGTACAGGTGCCCTGATTCGGGTCGCGATGGTTGAAATAGCCAGACAGCAGACAGCGGCCGGAATAGGCGATGCACAGCGCGCCGTGCACAAACACTTCCAGTTCGATGTCCGGGCATTGCTGACGGATCTCGGCGATTTCGTCCAGGCTCAGCTCGCGCGACAGAATGATGCGCGACACGCCCAGCTTCTGCCAGAACTTGACGCCCATGTAGTTGACGGTATTGGCCTGCACCGACAAATGGATGGGCACTTCCGGCCACTTCTCGCGCACCATCATGATCAGGCCTGGATCGGCCATGATCAGCGCGTCCGGCTTCATCGCGATCACCGGCTCCATATCGGCCATATAGGTCTTGATCTTGCTGTTGTGCGGCAGGATGTTGCTGGCGACGAAGAACAGTTTGCCGCGTGCGTGGGCTTCGTCTATGCCCTGCTTCAGCTCTTCCAGCTTGAAATCGTTGTTGCGGGCGCGCAGGCTGTAGCGCGGCTGGCCGGCGTAGACGGCGTCGGCGCCGAAGTCGTAGGCGGCGCGCATCTTGTCCAGCGTGCCGGCCGGCAGCAGAAGTTCCGGTGCTTTCATTGTTTATTCTGGTGAGGTTCGTTGAGCGAGGGCTCAGTGCAGCAGACAGGACATCGGCAACGGCTCGCGGTCCGGCTCGACAAAGCCTTTGCGCGCCGACTCGTCGTCCAGGCGCTCTGAAGAATAGTGTTGCAGGATCACCGCGCGGGGGTCGGCCAGCATGTCCGGGCAGTGGCTGGCGAACGCTTCCCAATCTTCCAGCAACTGCGGCTGGCTGGCCATCCGGCTGTACAGAATCACCAGGATGGCCATGGTCAGGGTGTGGTGGTACTTCATCGCCGCGCCGTTCACCATGGCGAAACGGGACAGCGCGCGCGCGCAGCGGGCGGCGGCCTCCGGCGCCGGATATTGGCGACGATAGGCCCAGGCGGCGTACAGATGCGCGCGATGGTTGAAGTCGGATGCAGGCAGCGCGTTGGTTTCCAATTGGCGCAGGAATGCCTGATGGTCCATGACTCGGTTTCTCCGAAAATTCCAAAAAGCAAAGGCTCCACCCAATGTGGAGCCCTGACCCTTATCGATACGGGGGCGATTATGCGCGGCCTGCCGGTGCCAGTCAAGTCCGCTCGTCGTCCGCAATCAACACTTTAAGCCGCTGTTTTAAAAATCCTTTTTTGGTTTAAGGTCTTTTCGCCAATGCCAGCAAAGCGCTGAACTGGCAGATAAGGGCCAGCAACATCGCCAGCGGACACAAAATGGCCAGCAACGGGCCGGGACCGCCGTCAAAGCCGCGCCACAGCGCCGAGCTGAGCGCAAAGATCAAGGTGCTGAGCAGCAGCACCGTCATGGCGAAGCGCCGCTGCTTTTGCATCTTCTTAAACAAATTCAATAGCATATTTCGTCGTTCCAGGTAAGGCCGCCGGCAGTTTAGCCGGCTGAAGCGGTGTCGTCTTCGCACAAGGCGCGCAGCGCTTCCAGCTCCCTGACTGAAAACCCCGCCCGCTCGCGGGCTGCCAGATTATAAGCCCCGCGGTAAAGCTGGACATCGTGGCGTCGCAGCAGTTCCTGAAAACACGTCTCCGGCTCTAGGCCGCGCTGTCGGCACAGCCGGCCAAACCAAGCGTTGCCGATGCGCACATGCCCCACTTCCTCGCGCAAGATGATGTCCAGCACCGCTACGCTCGCGTGATCGCCGATGCCGGCCAGCCGACGCTGTATGCCCGGCGTCACGTCCAGACCGCGGGCTTCCAACACTCTGGGCACCAGAGCCATGCGCGCCAGCGGATCGTAATCGGTCTTGCAGCTCATCGCCCACAAACCGTTGTGGGCCGGGAAATCCCCGTAGTCGTGCCCCAGTTCCCGCAGACGCCGCAGCAACAGGGAAAAGTGGCGCGCCTCTTCCGCTGCAACCTGCAGCCAATCGCTGACGAAAGCATCCGGCATCGCGCGGAACCGCCAAGCGGCATCCAGCGCCAAGTTGACAGCGTTGAATTCGATGTGGGCGATGGCGTGGAGCAAGGCAGCATGCCCCTGGCGCGTGGACAGGCTGCGCTTGGGCACCTTGGACGGATGCACCAGCTCCGGCAGCGGAGGACGCCCAGCCTCGGGCAACGGGTATGGCGGCGGCGCATCCGCGCTGCGCGGCAGCGCGTCGACGCGCCAGCCGTGCAAGGCCTCAACCGCCAGCGCCATCTTGCGCTCAACGTCGCGGCACAGCAGCGCCGCTTCCAACTGTGGGTAAAGTGATGTCGGCTCGCTCATGGCTGGACATTCTAGCCGACCTTGGCGCGCCTCTGTATTTGTTCAAAGTCTAGCGAGCAAAGGCGAAGAACGACTGACAGAGCGGAGCGGGTAAAGCAGCTGTTCTCGATCTCGCGAGCTAAAGCGAGACAAGGCGAAAGCGAGTGAAAAAGCGGAATGTACGAGTGGTTGATGAGCATTTCGACACGCTACTCATCGCGCCATATCTGATGAAGCGCAATAAACGACAGACCCTCATGCCAAATTGGTTTCATTCTGCCGGGCCATCCAGGCGTCAAACTCGGCCAGCGCCGCGTCGAAGGCCGGCATTAGAACCATCACCTGCTCCAACGACTGGGCCTTGCCCGCCTTTTCCACCGCTTCGGCGGCGGCGCCCAAAGCATTGACGCCCACCATGCGGCTAGCGCCCTTGACCCGGTGGGCGGCGAAACTGACGCGGTCGCTTGAGCCTTCGGCGATGGCGCTGCGCAGTTCGCCCACGTCCTCGGCGTTGCCCTGCTGGAAGTCTCGCAGGATTTCCAGTTCCACTTGCAGGTCGCCGTTGCTGTACACCTGCAGAACGGAGCGGTCCACCGGCCCGTCCTCCGGCCCCGCCGCGGCAGGCGGCGGAGGCCCGGCTTCCGGAGCGCCCTCCGTCGTCGTCCATTTTTGCAAGGCGGCGGACAGCTCCGCGATCGACAGCGGCTTGGTCAGGAAATCATCCATGCCCGCGTCACGGGTCTTGTCCAACTCCTCCTTGGCGGCGTTGGCGGTGCAGGCGACGATGGGAATATGGCCCCGAGCCGCTTCCTCTTGCTCTTGCGCGCGCACCAGCCGCGCCAGTTGATAACCATCGATGCCAGGCATGTGGCAATCGGTCAGAATCATCGAGTAGCGGCCGGTTTGCCATTTGGCGAAAGCCTGCTCGCCGTCCTCGGCCCATTCTGCCGAATAGCCCAGTTTTTCCAGTTGCTTGAGCGTGAGTTTGCGATTGGTCGGGTTGTCCTCGGCAAACAGAATGGGCAGCACGCGCTGCTCCGGCGAAGGCGCCGCGGTTTCGATCTCCTCCTCGCGCGGCGTCTCCGCTGGCACGTGAACCTGGGGCAGGCTGACCGGCGCCACCACCTGTTCCGACCACTCCGCCTCCAGCAACAGACGCGCGCAACTGCCCTTGCCTAATTCGCTTTCCAGCTCCACATGGCCGCCCATCAAACCGGCCAGCCGCCGGCAGATGGCAAGCCCCAGACCGGTGCCGCCAAAACGCCGGGTGGTGTCGGAATCCGCCTGGGTGAAAGGCTGGAACAACCTGGATAAACTGTCCTCGGTCATACCAATGCCACTATCTTCCACCTCAAAACTGAGCGATTGATAATTGGCCATGGTGCTGAGCACCTTGACGCGAATGATCACCCCGCCCTGAGTGGTGAATTTGATCGCGTTGCTGATGAAGTTTTGAAGAATCTGCCGTACGCGCAAGGGGTCCAGCACCAGCGTCGGCGCCAGTTGTTCATCCACTTCCAGCTGAAAATCCAAGCCTTTCTTGTAGGCGTTTTCCTGGTACAGGCTGCGGATACTCTCCAAAAACGGCCGCATCGCCGTGGGCGCGGTAACGATCTCCAGTTTGTCGGCCTCGATCTTGGAAAAATCCAAAATATCGTCGATCAAACGCAATAGCGTATGCGCGGAGTCGTGTATCGTGGCCACCGCGTCCCGCTGCTCGCCGTCCAGCCGGGTCATGTTCAACAGCTCCAACATGCCCAACACCCCATTCATCGGGGTACGAATCTCATGACTCATGGTGGCCAGGAAGGCGCTCTTGGCGCGGTTGGCGGCATTGGCCTGGTCACGCGCCATGCGAAGCTCGAACTCGGCCATCTTGCGTTCGGTAATGTCCAGGCATGCCAGGATCATCACACCCTCTACCGTTTCCGTCGCCACCATCTGGCCTTCGAACAAGACCCAAATCGGGAGGCCGGCGCCGGTAAAGCACTCCAGTTCACAGTGAACACGCGTGCCTTGCCGCATTTGCTGCAAATGCTCAGTCAGCTCAATCCAGGCTTGATCCGAAGCCATCAACTCCATCAAGTGCATGCCAACCAGGCCATAGACTCCAACATCGAAAATCATTTCCGCCGTCTGATTGGAGCGGGAAATCTGCAATTGCTCGTTCAGGCGCAACAAACCCACGGGGGACGAAGCAAACACCGCCTCCTCTTCCTGAAGTACGGTGCGCAACTGCGCTTCCGACACCTTGCGCCGCGCCTCCTCGTCGTAAAAACCCAGGATATTGGCGTAAGCGCCGATCAGAGGCTGCATGCCTACACCCAACCGGTACACGTCCGGCTGTTGCATGCATACCGCGGCGGCGACATCGCCTCCCAGCATCACCGGCAGGGAAATCCAAGTGGAGCGCTCGCTGAGCAATTGGAACAATTGACTGAGCGGAGCGGCCGCATACGCCACTTCCGACAACGGCGGCAACTCCGGCGGCCATTGGCCAGCCTGCAAGCACAAGGACTGCCCGCCCTCATCCAGCGGTGACCAAGCCACCAGCAGACATTCGCGAGCGCCAGTATGGTGGCAGAACACGCGATGCAGTTCTTCAAACACCTTGTCGCGCGGCTCTCGCGCCAACAACATGCCCTCCACCACAGAAATCGCGGACAACAACTCGACGCTGCGCTCCAGCGAGGTTTCCGCCTGCCGTCTTTGTTGTTCGTTGCGTACCGTGAGCATGCGCCAGCCATGGTCCCGGCTATTGCTGAACTGGCTAAGGGAAATCGCCACATAGAAACGCTCGCCGTTAGCGGACAAGCCCTCCCCGGACAACGCCACCGTTTCTTGATCATTCAAAGCCTGGGTCAGGTGCGCCGCGCCGCCCGGCACCTCCAGCAAGCTGTAGACCGACATGCCGTGCAGCGCCGCCTGAGGATAAACGAACATTTTGCCGGCCCCGGCGTTGGCGATCTCGATCCGCCCGTTGCGATTGACAATCAGCACCGCATCGCCGGAAGCATCCAGCATATGCTTCAAGGCGGACAGCGGCCGCAGCACGCGGCGCACCATGTAGTACAGCAACACCAGCATCAGGCCCAACGCCAACACGCCGAACAGTCCATCGCGCACCATGCGGAACAAATTGACTCGCCGGCTCTCGTCAATGCGATCGGCCGTCATCCGTTCCACCATGTCGAAGATGCGCTGCAGCTCCCCGTCCAGCTCCGCCAAACTGGCGTGAAAATCCGTGGCCTGATCGAAGGGCTGGGCGCCGTCGATCTGCTCGAGCTGCAGCTTAACCACCAATTGCAGCTTCAGCGTCAGGGTAGCCAAATTGGTGAACTCGGCTTTCAACGCATCGTCGTGCACCCCCAGGATCACTGGGCGCAGCTGCTCCACCATCAACATCGCGGAGCTTAGCCGGAAGGCCAGGTCGTCCTCGATGTCGCGGTTCATTCTATGCCCCAACTGCTCCCGCATGATGAGCGCCACCACGTTGCCGCGCAATTGGCCGCCCAACTGCCACAAGCTCTGCTTGATCATCATCAGGCTGTTGAGGGTGGGGTCGCCCTGGCTAGCCAGTTGCGCCATGTCCGCGGCCAGAATGCCGCCGGCCTCGTTGCGCATCCGCGCCGTGGCCAAGTACAGCAAATTGCTCAAAGACTCATTCTGAAAGTCCGGCCGACTCAATGTCGCGGAAGATTCCTCACGCAGCACTTTGAAATCGTGGGCCAGATTGCTCAACCGTGTCTGGCTGGAAGCGTCCATCCCGGTCATCACGGGAATGGAGGCCAACGCCACGTCGAACTTGGCGTCAGTATTGCGGGCGAGCCCGCTTAGCTCCTCGCGTTGTTGCAGCGTCGGCGGAGATTTCGCTGTCAACAGCAGGCGCAGCTTGCTGCTTTCCAGGTTTTCCGAGCTAACCGCCTGATACAAGGCCGAAATATCGCGATTGAGCTCGGCCACGTGCCGGGCCGTGCGATAAGAGTCCCAGGACTCGTTCAACAACCGCAGAATGGCCATTGCCTGCAACACGCCGAGCAACAGCACGATCAGGATGACCGCTCGGCGGATGGATTTGATATGGTCCTGACGCGACCTGGCAAACTTCATTGACGGCCACTCAATGTTCGCGAGACGATTCGGCTTCGGCCTCGGAAATCTCCTCGACGAAAAGCCTCAATACGCCGTAGCGATCGCTGAAATCACGCAATACCGTGATCTGGTTGGCGGAGATGGCCGCACCGCGCGGCAGCAACAAATGGCCGTTTTTACTGAACAGGTCCTGAGCCAGCACCGCTCCGGCCTTGACCGTCAGCAAGCTCACCGCAGTGCCCGACGGTGCCTCTGGCAGAGCGGGAGCGTCGAACAGCCGGCCAAAGACCTTGCGATCATATTCGGTGCCGGTGGCAACGCCGTAGTAGCTGAACGGATCGATTTCCGGCCGCTTGCGCTGCATCGCCGCCACAATCGCCTTCTCGACATCGGCCGGTTTCGGCGGCTTGACCACAAAGCCGTCGGCGTGGAGCTGACTGGCCAGCACCACATTGCTGCGATCCGCATGGCCGGACAAAAACACGAACGGCAGGTTGGAAGGATTCATGGTATGCCCGCAGCGCAATTCCTTGAGCAGGTCCATGCCGTTCATCGGCGCCATCTGCACATCGCACAGCACCAGGTCCACCATGCGGATGTCCAACAACCGCATCGACGCGGTGCCGTCCGCGGTTTGAAAAATGGCGTCCGAACGCATGCCCATGGTCTGCAAAGCTTGGCTGATCAAGGAACGCACCAGGGTTTGATCGTCCACGACCAATATCCGCATCCGCGAAAAATCCACTGTCGCAACGCTCATCCCGCGCCTCCTTCCGCCGCCGCGGTTTCTTGGCTCCGCCGCAAATAGTCGCTTAACTCGTTTTCACGTACCGGCAAGGCCATACAAGCGCCCTGCACGCGAGGACATCCCATCTCCTGAGCCAGCGCGACGTCCTCTTCCTCATCGACACCGCTTACGGTAATTGCTCCCGGCGGCAAACCGTAAATACGCAAAAAACGCAGCGCCTGCGGATCCGCTCCCAGCATGGTTCTTATCCATCGCAGGGATTCGATGGGGATGTTCACATGGTCGAATGGCAGCTTGAGCATATTGCTCTGGGTCAGCGAGCCGGTGCCAAAGTGATCGGCAATCAGCCGGAACCCCAGATACTTGATCTTGGCGACATTCTCGAAAGACTGAGCCGGCGATTGCTGTCCTAGGCCCTCGGCCAACTCGAAGCCCAACAACCGCGGCGGCACGCCTCGCTGCTGCAACAGAGAATGACAGTGATCAAACAGGTTTTCACTCTCCAGGCAGGCTTTGTCGATGCGCGCATTGAAACCGCACTCTTCACCCAATCCTTGTTGACGCAAGCCGGCCAGCAGGTTGGCGATGCGGGCCACCAACTCCTCCAACACCAGCGCGGAAATTCCCTTGCGGCGCGCCAGCACATTGAACAGCCCCCCGCTCCACTCCACCCGCCCTTGCGGCCGGATCAGCGCCGTCACGTCAAAGCCTGCAAGCCGGTGGCCGGGCAAGCTCAAGATCGGCTCAAGCTCAAGCTTGAACTCGCCGGAACACACGTCGGCGAAAAAGCTCTCTACTTCCAGTTGCTGCACCTGGTAGGCGCGCTCCAGATCGTTGAAAATGCTGTTGAGCGCGGTGAGAAAGGATTCCGCCGAATACGGCTTGGACAGAAAACGGGTGCTGCCTATGCCCAGGCTGCAAGCCATCTCGCTGATAGTGTTCAGAGTCTTGCCGTCATAGCCGGAGATGATCAGCAACGCCGCCTGGTAACCGAGCAAAGCCACGTGTTTGATGAAGTCGATGCCGTTCATGCCCGGCATGCCGATATCAGTGACAATCAGATCGTAGCTGTTCTCGCCGATGCTGCGCAGCGCCTCAGCCGGATCGCTGAACTCATCGATGGCCACTTCGTAACGGCTAAAGAAGCTGGCCTGACGAGAAATCAATTTCCGCAACACCAGCTGGTCTTCAAGAATCAGAAACCGCTTTGCTGGCAAGCCCATGGGATCTCCCCCTTGGCATCGCGCGCGGGCACTCTGCCGGCCGGCCGCAACCCAATTTAAATACGACATTCGAGTAATATTGATATAGGTCGTTAAACCCGCGGCCACAACCACAGCTTGCAATCTTCTCCCGCGCGAAGTTCCGCTTGTGCAATTGCCGCCGCCGCCATGCATAATGAGAACATTGTCACGCTAGGAGGCACGCCATGCTGTTCCAGTCCAGCCAGCTCGGCCAAGTCGATATCGACGAGAGCACCGTCATCACTTTCCCGCGCGGCATCCCCGCGCTGGAAAACTGCACCCGCTTCAAGCTGTTTCACAACGCCACTCAGGCGCAACCTCAAGTGTTCTGGCTGCAATCGCTGGACGACCCCGGCGTCATCTTCAGCATCACCACGCCGGAAGCGCTGGACATCCGCTACGAGATCGAACTGGAGGACACCGAGGTGTCCGAACTGAAGTTGCAACAGCCGCAGGATGTGGCCATCCTGCTCATGCTGAGCAATCAGGCCGACGAACAGCATCCTGCCTTGTCCACGATGAAGGCGAATATCCGCAATCCGCTGGTGATCAATCTGCAAAGCCGCACCGGCCTGCAAAAAGTGGGGCTGCAGTGCGACATCTTGCTGCATAACCGCTGATGCCGGCTCAGACCCGCTGTGCCTGGTGCGGCGATGACCCGCTCTACGTCGCCTACCACGACGAGGAATGGGGACGGCCGGAACGCGACGACCGCAAGCTGTTCGAGATGCTGGTCCTGGAAGGCGCGCAGGCCGGCCTGTCCTGGATCACCATCCTGCGCAAGCGCGATGGCTACCGCCGCGCCTTCCACGGCTTCGACCCGGCCAAGGTGGCGGCGATGGACGACGGCGACGTCGAGCGGCTGATGCAGGACGCCAGCATCGTGCGCAACCGGCTGAAGATCCAGAGCGCCATCCGCAACGCCAAAGTGTTCCTGCAGATGCAGCAACAACACGGCAGTTTCGCCGACTGGCTGTGGGCGCATGTGGACGGCCGGCCGATCTTGCGCCGCCGCGACGATGAGCGGGTGCCCGCCAGCACCGAGCTGTCCGACAGAGTCAGCAAGGCCTTGAAGAAGGCCGGCATGAATTTCGTCGGCAGCACGGTGATCTACGCCTATCTGCAAGCCTGCGGCGTGGTCAACGACCATATGTCCGCCTGCTTTCTCCGCCCCGACCGAGGCTGAACCCGCCGCGCAAAAAAAAGCCCGGATTCCCGGGCTTTTTTACGAGCGGACCCAAGTTCAGGCAAAACTCAGATGGCCGTCCTGCGCCTCCACCATAATGGTGGATTTCGGCGGGTACTCGCCGGCCAGAATCGCTTTGGCCAGCGGATTCTCCAACTCGGACTGGATCGCCCGCTTCAAAGGCCGCGCGCCGTAGACCGGATCGAAGCCGGCTTCGGACAACAGCGTCAACGCCTCCTCGCTGATCTGCAAATCCAGATCCAGCTTGGCCAGACGGCCTTCCAGGCTCTTAAGCTGGATGCGGGCAATGGACTTGATGTGCTGCTCACCCAGGCCGTGGAACACCACCACCTCGTCGATGCGGTTGATGAACTCGGGCCGGAACTGGGTTTTCACCTCCGCCATCACCGCCAGCTTGATTACCTGATAATCATCGGTGTCCATTGCCTGTATCTGCTGGCTGCCGATATTGGACGTCATCACCACCACCGTGTTCTTGAAATCCACGGTACGGCCCTGGCCGTCGGTCAAGCGGCCGTCGTCCAGCACTTGCAGCAGAATGTTGAACACGTCAGGGTGCGCTTTCTCCACCTCGTCCAGCAGGATCACGCTATACGGCTTGCGGCGCACCTGCTCGGTCAGATAGCCGCCCTCCTCGTAGCCGACATAACCCGGCGGCGCGCCGATCAGCCGCGCCACCGAATGCTTCTCCATGTACTCGGACATGTCGATGCGGATCAGGTGGTCTTCGCTGTCGAACATGAACCCGGCCAATGCCTTGCACAGCTCGGTCTTGCCCACGCCGGTCGGCCCCAGGAACAGGAAGGAGCCGTAAGGCTTGTTGGGGTCGGCCAGACCGGAACGGGAGCGGCGGATGGCGTCGGCCACCGCGCTGACCGCTTCGTCCTGTCCCACCACGCGCTGATGCAGCACGTCCTCCATGCGCAGCAGCTTGTCACGCTCGCCTTCCAGCATCTTGGACACGGGAATGCCGGTGGCGCGGCTGACCACTTCCGCGATCTCCTCCGCCCCCACCTGGGTGCGCAGCAAGCGATTGGGCTTGGCCTGCTCGCCGACGCCGGCGGCCTCCGCGTCCTTCAGCCGCGCTTCCAGCTGCGGCAGCTTGCCGTACTGCAGCTCCGCCAGCCTCTGCCAATCGCCCTTGCGCTTCAGATCCTCCATCTCCACCTTCAGTCGCTCGATTTCCTCCTTGATGCTCTGCGAACCCTGCTGCGCGGCCTTTTCCGCCTTCCAGATTTCGTCCAGATCCGCATAAGCGCGCGACAACTCGGCGATCTCGTCCTCAATCAACTTCAGCCGCTTTTGCGAGGCTTCGTCGCTTTCCTTGTTCACCGCCTCCCGCTCGATCTTCAATTGAATCAGCCGGCGGTCCAGCCGGTCCATTTCCTCCGGCTTTGAATCCAGTTCCATCTTGATGCGGCTGGCGGCCTCGTCGATCAGGTCGATGGCCTTGTCAGGCAGGAAACGATCGGTGATATAGCGCTGCGACAGCTCCGCAGCGGCGACAATGGCCGGGTCGGTGATGTCCACGCCGTGATGGATCTCATATTTTTCCTGCAAGCCGCGGAGAATGGCGATGGTATCCTCCACCGACGGCTCGCCGACCAGCACTTTCTGGAAGCGGCGCTCCAGCGCCGCATCCTTTTCAATGTAACGACGATACTCGTCCAGCGTGGTGGCACCGATGCAGTGCAGTTCGCCGCGCGCCAGCGCCGGCTTCAGCATATTGCCCGCGTCCATCGCGCCGTCGGCCTTGCCCGCGCCCACCAGAGTGTGGATCTCGTCGATGAAGATCAGGGTCTGGCCATCGTCCTTGGACAGATCATTCAATACCGCTTTCAGCCGCTCCTCAAACTCGCCACGGAACTTGGCGCCGGCGATCAGCGCGGCCAGATCCAGCACCAGCAGGCGCTTGTTTTTCAGGCTTTCCGGCACTTCGCCGTTAACGATGCGCTGAGCCAGACCTTCGACGATGGCGGTCTTGCCGACGCCGGGTTCCCCGATCAACACCGGGTTGTTCTTGGTGCGCCGCTGCAAAACCTGGATCGCGCGGCGGATTTCGTCGTCACGGCCGATCACCGGGTCCAGCTTGCCCTGACGCGCGCGTTCGGTCAGATCCTGAGTGTACTTTTTCAAGGCTTCGCGCTGGCTCTCCGCATCCTGGCTGGAGACGTTTTCGCCGCCGCGCACCGCATCAATCGCAGCCTGAATCGCCGCTGGCTGGCCGCCATGCTCTTTCAACAGCCGAGCGGCCTCGCCCTTGTCCTGGCTCAACGCGGACAGGAACAGCTCGCTGGCGATGAACTCGTCGCCCAGCTTCATCGCGGCCTTATCGCTCAGGTTCAACAGATTGGCCAAATCGCGCGACACGGTGATCTCGCCGCCGTTGCCCTGCACCCGCGGCAAACGCTGTAAAGATTGGTTTAGCGCGCCCTTCAGGCCGGGCACATTGACCCCGGCGCGCGCCAGCAGGCCGGCAATGCCGCCGTCGGCGTCGTCAAGCATGGCCAGCAGCAAATGCTGCGGCTCGATATAAGCATGGTCTTGAGACAGGGCCAGGCTCTGGGCATCCCCCAGCGCCTGCTGGAACTTGGTGGTCAGCTTGTCGAATCGCATGGAGTGGCTCCTTCGGAACATTGATATGCACTATTTGGGCATGGCCAGTTGCTTTTCAAGCCTCTCTATTGTCGATCTTGAACTCAATTTCACACTTGATGCCACTTCCACATGGCATTGCCGAAAAACTTAATCTATGCATTAAATCAAGAGTGGCATTGGACCAGGCCCTGACAAAGGGCCCCAAGTCTTGAGCCGCCCGCCTGATGAAATCGCTTACCGAATCTTAAAAGGGGCATCACCATGAAACAACTCCTGAGCGCCGGCCTCCTATGCGCAGCCTGTTCCCTGGCCCACGCCGACAACGACATCTCCTTGCTGGTGTTCGGCGCATCCATACACAGTCAATGCAGCGGAAAACATTGCGACTTCAACGGTGAAAACCCCGGCTTGGGGCTGGAATGGGCGCCGCTGGGCAACGACGCGGATGGACGCTGGATAAGCCGCATCGGCTCTTATCGCGACTCCTTCCGCGAAACGGCCTGGTTCGTCGCCGGCGGCTGGCGCAAGGAATGGCAGTTGGGCTCCAGCCCGCTCTACGCCGGCACCACCCTGTTGCTCGGTTATCTGGACGGCTCCGGCGTCAAGCAGGTGGTCGCCTATCCCATGCTGAGCATCGGCACACGCAAGCTGGCGCTGGAAGTGGGTTACGCGCCCAAGATGGACTATACGCCGCACAAAACGCGAGTCGCCGTCACCACCTTCAATCTACGCTGGACCTTTTAAAGGCAAGCGCTAGCGCAGCGAGCGCACCACCGCGCTAACCACGCCCCAGATCTCGACGCCGGTCTCCACCGGCAAATCCACGCAGCCTGCTTGCGCGGCGCGCAAGCAGGCATGAGCTGGGCTCAGATGCAGCCGACGCACCAGAAACTCGTCGCCCACCACCGCCACAACCACATCGTTGTGGCGCGGCGGCGGCAGGCGATCAACGATCAACAGGTCACCGTCGAAAATGCCGGCCCCGGCCATGGCGTCGCCGGCAACGCGCACAAAGAAACTGGTGTCCGGATGCTGGATCAGAAAGTCGTTGAGATTGAGCGAACGCTCAAGATAGTCGTCGGCCGGCGACGGAAAGCCCGCCGCTACACTGCCGTCGAACCACGAAACATGAGTGTCGCCGGCGGCGGGGCCGCGCGCGGCGCTTACCCGGTCCGGCGCAAGCCGGGCCAGTTCCGACAAAGGCCGGTCGCGGGCAACCAACGACGGTCTCTTCGACTTTTCGTCGTTCATCTCGCGCCGCTCAGCGGACGATGACGCGAGCCTCGCCCGCTGCCAGCCTGCCGATCTTGGCGGCATAGCCAAAGCCGGCGCGTTGGAAACGCGCTAAAACCTCGTCCGCCTGCTCCGGCGCTACCGCGGCCAGCAAGCCGCCGCTGGTCTGCGGATCGGCCAGCAGGCGCAGTTGCCACTCCGGCAGATCCGCGCCAAAGTCAACGTGCTCGCCGAAACTGGCCAGGTTGCGCTCAATCGCCCCAGGACCGCAGCCTTGCTCCGCAAAAACGCGGGCCTCCTCGATCACCGGCACGTCGGTCATATCGATGTGCGCCGCCAACTTCGCGCCCTTGCATACTTCCAAGGCGTGGCCGAGCAGGCCGAAGCCGGTCACGTCGGTCAGCGCATGCACCCCGTCCATGGCCGCCAACTCCGCTCCCACGGTGTTCAACTTAGTGGTGGAGGCGATCAAGGCCTGGTAGCCCTTGTCGTCCAACTCCCCTTTTTTCATCGCCTGCGCCAGCACGCCAACGCCCAGGCCCTTGCCCAGAATCAGCACGTCGCCATCTTGCGCCTCGCTGTTGCGCTTGAGCTGGTCAGGATGCACCACGCCCAAAGCGACCAGCCCGTAAATAGGCTCGGGGGAATCGATGGAATGACCGCCTGCGAGCGGAATGCCGGCGGCATGACATACCGATTCGCCGCCCGAAAGGATGTCGCGGATGGTCTCCACCGGCAACACCTTCACCGGCATGCCGACAATGGCCAGCGCCATGATGGGAGTCGCTCCCATCGCGTAAATATCTGAAAGCGCGTTAGTGGCGGCGATGCGGCCAAAGTCATAAGCATCGTCTACGATGGGCATGAAGAAATCGGTGGTCGCCACGATCGCCTGCGAGGCGTTCAATTGATACACCGCGGCGTCGTCGCTGGTTTCCGCCCCCACCAAGAGATTGGGAAAGGCCATTTTTTCCTTGGCCGTCGACAAAATGGACTCCAGCACCGCCGGGGCAATTTTGCAGCCGCAGCCGCCGCCGTGAGACAATTGCGTCAATTTGATTTCAGCCATTTGCGGACTCCGCCATATTTATGCTTTTCAAGGTCGCGAACGTATCACAGCTTGGACAGTTTGACGAGATCATCGACGTCCGCTCCCCGGCAGAATTTGCCGAGGATCATATTCCCGGCGCCATTAACTGCCCGGTTCTGGACAACGATGAGCGGATTCGCGTCGGCACGCTGTACAAACAAGTTTCTCCATTCGAAGCGCGCAAAGTCGGCGCGGCGCTGGCCGCCAAGAATATCGCCCGACACATCGAAGAACGCTTCGCCGATCGCCCCAAATCCTGGCGCCCGCTGATTTGCTGCTGGCGCGGCGGCCAGCGCTCCGGCTCCATGACGCTGATCTTCGCACAGATAGGCTGGCCAGCGCATCAGTTGGAGGGCGGCTACAAAGCCTACCGTCGCCAAGCGCTGCAATGGCTGGATGAGCTGCCGTGCCAGCTCAAGCTGCGCGTGATCTGCGGCCCCACCGGCTCCGGTAAAAGCCGCTTGCTGCATGCTTTGGCGCGCGCCGGCCATCAAGTGTTGGACCTGGAACAGCTGGCCAATCACCGCGGCTCGGTGCTCGGCCGCCTGCCGGACTTGCCGCAGCCGCCGCAAAAGTGGTTCGACACCTTGCTGCTGCAACAGATTCGCGGCCTGGACCCCATGCGACCCGTCTTCATCGAGTCGGAAAGCAAAAAAGTGGGCTTCGTCACCCTGCCCGACGCGCTGTACCGTCAAATGCACCAAGGCGACTGCCTGCTGATCGACGTGCCCTTGGCCGAACGCGTGCGCTTTCTGCTTGAGGATTACGCCTTCTATCTGCAAGACCCCGAGGCCTTGATCCGCCAGTTGGGATTTTTGAAGGGCTTGCACTCAGGAGAGCAAATGGACGCCTGGAACCAGATGATCCGCGCCGGCCGCTTTGACGCGCTGGTAGCGGACTTGCTGGCCAAGCATTACGATCCGCTCTACTACCGTTCGCTGGGTAAGCATTACCCTCAGTTAGCCGAAGCCGCGCCTCTACGGCTGGACAGCCTGGCACCGGAACGGCTGGATCTGGCCGCCTCTCGCATCGCCTGAGGCACAACGCTCCACGAAGCGCAGCAGGCTTTGAACAGGCTCTGAGAGCCGGCTCAGCCGCTGTCTCGAGGAGCAGCGCTGATCGCAGCGCGAAACTACGGTATCATCAGAACATCCTAATTCATCAGCGGCGCCGCGCCGCGCCCCGACTCCGCGCGCATGACCCCACACGCTCAACTTGACTGGCAAGACGGTCAACCGGTTTCCCTCGCATTCGGCGATGTCTATTTCTCCCGCGCCTCCGGCCTGGACGAAACCCGCCATGTTTTCCTGCGGCACAACCGCTTGGTCGAACGTTTCGCCGAACTGCCCTCCGGCGGCCACTTCACCATTGCGGAAACCGGCTTCGGCACCGGACTGAATTTCTTGTGCGCGTGGGAATGTTTCCTGCAATACGCGCCGGTCGACACACGCCTGCACTTCATCAGCGCGGAGAAATTTCCACTGACCCCGCGCGATCTGACCCAGGCGCTGGCGCTCTGGCCCCAGCTCGCCGGCCTGGCCCAACAATTGCTGGCCCAATACCAGGCCCTGCCCCCTGGCTGGCACCGCCTGCTGCTGAATCAGGGACGCGTCACGCTGACCTTGCTGATCGGCGACGTTCTGGAAGTGCTGCCGGAGGTGGACGCTCGCGTCGACGCCTGGTTCCTTGATGGCTTCGCTCCGTCCAAAAACCCGGACATGTGGCAAGCGGAGCTGTTCCAGGCCATGGCGCGGCTCTCGGCGCCCGGCGCCACCTTCGCCACATTCACCAGCGCAGGTTTTGTGCGCCGCGGTTTGAGCGAAGCCGGCTTCGCCGTCAGCAAAACCGCCGGTTTCGGCCATAAGCGGGAAATGAGCCACGGTCATTTGCAAACCCTGCCCGCCGGAGAGTGGTCGCCGCCGTGGTTCGCGCGCCCGGCGCGGCGTCATGGCGAACGCAGCGCCATTGTCATCGGCGGCGGCATCGCCGGGGCCGCCAGCGCCTACAGCCTGGCTTGCCGCGGCTGGCAAGTCACCGTGGTGGAACGCCTGCCCGAACTGGCCCGCGGCGCCTCCGGCAACCCGCAAGGCGTGCTGTACACCAAGCTGTCTCCACACTTCACCCCGCTGACCCGCCTGATCCTGTCCGGCTACGGCTACAGTCTCCGCACGCTGAAAACCCAGTTGCCGGAAGACGACGCGAACTGGCGCGGATGCGGCGTATTGCAATTGGCCTATGACGCGGCCGAGGCGGAACGCCAGCAAGGCCTGGCCTCAGCCGGTTTTGGCGCCGATTTCCTGCGCCCGGTCGACGCCAGCGAGGCCAGCGAGCTGGCCGGCGTCGAACTGCAGCACGGCGGCCTGTTCTTTCCGGAGGGCGGCTGGGTCAACCCGCCCGCTCTGGTCCGCAAACTGGTGGATCATCCCAATATCCAGGTTCGCACCAGCCGCACCATCGTGGAGCTGGATTACAACCCATTGGACAAAAGCTGGGTCGCCATCGGCGATGAAGGCTCCGTGGCCATCGGCTCCGTGGTCATTCTGGCCGGTGCGGCGGAAACCGGCTCCTTCGACGCCACCCAGCACCTGCCCTTGAAAAAGATTCGCGGCCAAGTCACTGTGGCGCGCGCAACCGAACACAGCGAAGCGCTGCGCACCGTACTGTGCGGCGAGGGCTATATTTCCCCGGCCCGATTTGGCGAGCACTGCCTGGGCGCCACCTTCAAATTCAATACCGAAGATCTCGGCGTCAATCTGTTCGAGCATCAGGAAAATCTGCAAATGCTGGCGGGGCTAGCGCCCAGCCTGTACCAGGCTTTGGGCGGAGAAGGCCTGCTGGACA
Organism: Chromobacterium haemolyticum; assembly: GCF_009936155.1. Lineage (NCBI taxonomy): Bacteria > Pseudomonadati > Pseudomonadota > Betaproteobacteria > Neisseriales > Chromobacteriaceae > Chromobacterium > Chromobacterium haemolyticum. The sequence goes on from NZ_AP019312.1 coordinate 2,963,019, forward strand.
AAGCCCTGGCCGGGCGCGCCGCGCTGCGCTGCACCAGCCCGGACTACCTGCCCATCGTCGGCCCCGTCGCCCACGCGCAAAGCCTGATCGACGCCTATCTGCCGCTGAGCAAGGACGCCTCGCTGAAACTCAGCGCATCAGCGCCCTGGATAGACGGTCTCTACGTCAATACCGCCCATGGTTCGCGCGGCATGATCACCGCGCCGCTGTCCGGCGAAATCCTCGCCGCCCTGCTGGAGGACGAACCCGCCCCGGTGGCCCGCAGTCTGATGCAGGCCACCCACCCCAGCCGATTCCTGATCCGCGACCTGATGCGCAACAAAGTCTCCCAGCAGGGCTGACGCGGGTCACCAGGCAAAAGCCCCCGACGCATCAGAGTGCCGGGGGCCAAGAATAGCGGCGGGAGTCTCAGAGCTTGTTCAAAGTCTGCTGCGCTTCGTAGAGCGTTGCACGGGGAGTACAAGCTCAAAATGCTCATGTATCCCTCGTACACTCCGCTTTTTCGCTCGTTTTCGCCTTGTCTCACCTTGCTCGCGAGACTTTGAACAGGGTCTCAGACGGCGGATTTGGCCGCCGTCTCCACCGCTTCGCGGATGTCGTCGGGAATGGAGACCGACTTGCCCGCCTGGTAGTCCACCCACACCAAGGTTACCTCGCCGCTGGCGTACACTACGCCGGGATCGTCACGCCGATAAAAATGATGGCGCAGCTTCAAACTGCTACGTCCCAGCTTTTCCAATTCAATGGTAATGTCGAGCGTCGCCGGATAAGTGATCTCTTTGCGAAACACGCAGGAAGTCCCCGCCAGCACCGGCCCGCAGCCGGAAGGATCGATCCCGTGCCCTAGGCTCTCCAGCCAATCCAGGCGGATCTGTTCCAGATAACGGAAATAATAGGTATTGTTCAGATGCCCGACGGCATCCATATCGCCCCAGCGCATCACGATGCTGCGAGTGTCGATTACCGGGTAATGCTTGTCCACGCTGTTCCCCTTGAAAGACGGGCCGGCGCGGCGTCCATCAAGCGCCGTTCACGGCCGGCGCGCCATGATTGTTTGCACTGCGTCATGATAACGGCCAATCCCTTCCGGGTCACATAGCGTCACATAAAACACAACAAATCCAAATATCCGCCTTCGAAACAAAACGGCATACTGGTTTCCGTCAGCAGCCAGGGCTCGCGAGAGTCCTGATCTGGCATGATCAACGCGCGGGTTCTGTTGGAAATTACCTACCCCTTCTGGCCAGCGCGTTGGTCTCCTGAGCGAAGGTGCAAATTGGGGCCCCATCCGGGGCTCTTTTTTTATGCGCCGCGGCCCTGCGTCAATACAAACGCGCAAATTCATTGCGCAAATGTTAAGCCTACCCCGATTTCATCACAGCCCGTCACACAAGCCCCCAATAATCACTCTATTTGACCCGTTCCGGCAGGCGCATACTGGCTCCATCGAATTCGCTCTCCCCCGAGGGCGGTTTGATACGATCGAAGCGCTGTTCGCTGTGGATACACGCCCTCCGGCAGCTGCGTAGATCACCTGAGCGAAGGTGCAATTCAGAGCCCCCTTACCGGGGCTCTTTTTTTACCTTCCAGCCATGGCTGAGCGAACCGCCGCTCCTATACTTTCGTGATAAAATTCCGGAAGCGAAGCAAAAAAAGAGGCCGCACAAAGGCGGCCCAAACGGGGATCTCAATTCACAAAGTGTCCAAATACAAACTTGGCGCGTCAAAACTAAAGCACAGACGGACGACGTCTACACAACGCAAACTCAATCAAAGGCCCTACAAGCGGCTTGAAGTAATCAGTAAAACCCGCCTGCCGAATCTTCATGCCAGCCTTGAAGCTGCATGGCTTGTATACTAGCGGCTACGCCGCCGGGCAAATATAAGATTATTCTTAAAATTTTCGTGTTTTATTCCAAAGCCCTGAAGGCGGCCCGCAGCCTTTCTTGACAAGCGCGGCGAACGCTTTTCTAATCGCAAATTTTCCGCCTTTGGGCGCCCCCTCGTTCACTATCACAGGAAACCTCCATGACCATTCGAGTCAACGGCATCGAAATCACCGAAGACATGGTGCAAGCGGAACAAGCCCACTACGCTGACGCGCCGAACCCGCACGATGCCGCCGTTCAGGAGCTGATCCTGCGCGAACTGCTGCTGCAGAAAGCCAAGTCCATCGGCATCGACACCACCGACCAAGGCACCGCCATCGGCGCCTTGCTGGAACAGGAGCTGCAGGTTGACGCTGTCGACGAAGCGGCATGCCTGGCGTTCTACAATCAATACCCCGAGCGTTTCAGCAGCGGCGAATCCGCCGTGGCCAGCCACATTCTGTTCCCGCTGGGCGAAGGCCTGGCCGGCAGCCTGGCCAAGGCCAAGGCGGAAGGCGTACTGGAGGAAATCAAAGCCAACCCGGCCCGTTTCTCCGACCTGGCTCGCGAACACTCCACTTGCCCGTCCGGCCAACAAGGCGGCAGCCTGGGCCAGTTCGGCCGCGGCCAGATGGTGCCGGAATTCGAACAGGCGGTATTCAGCACCGACGCCGGCCAGATCGCGCCGGACCTGGTGCAGACCCAGTTCGGCTACCACATCATCCAGGTACAGGAACGCCACGAAGGCGGCAAAGTGAGCTTTGAGGAAATCAAGGACCGCTTGCAGCAATATCTGAACGACATGGCCGGCAACAAGGCAATGCAGGCCTATCTGGGCCAATTGGTAGCCGCCGCCCAAATCGAAGGCTATGCGATGCCCGCGCTGTAACAACCCTCTCGATCCAAGACTTTGAACAGGCTCTCAAGCCCGGCCCAAGTCCATCAAAAATCGAGGCGCTGTCGCGCCTCGGTTTTTTTCTGCGCCTCAGTTACGACCACGCAGAGACGCCGCCACCGGCCGCGAGAATGGGAAGCCATCCTTGCGATCCCAATTGATCGACCAGCTCATCACCCCACGGAACGTCGGGTAGGCCTGATTTGGTTTGACTACGCCGCAGTTCTTCAAGGCCATCAGGCAATCCAGTGATTTGACGACGGTATCCGCGCTGACAAAACCAGAGTTGGCGGAACTACGTCCGGAAGGCACGCCAAAAGCCACTTGATCGGGCCTCAAGCCCTTGAAACTACCCGAAGCGCCGTAAGCCAGGGGAAAGCCTTCAATCAACATCTTACTGCCTCCCACCAGCATGTCCACGCTACCTTCCGCCAAGGCGGCGGTGGAATACGGCGTGTTCAGCCCGCCGTTGTTGTAGTACTGGACATGAATCACGCTCAAATCGTCGCGCAAGGCGTCAATGATGGGCAGATAAGCACCCCAGATGCTGCCGTAGGCTACGTAGCCGCCTTGAACATAGGGATGTTCCGGCGCCATAGACAGGTAGAAACCCGCACCCACCTTGGTTTTCAACTGTTTCACGGCGCTGATCAAGTTGCCGATGATGGGCGCGCCCTGCGACACCCCGCTTTCCAGATCCAGATCGATGCCATCGAAACCGTATTTGACGATGATGGCGTGGAGGCTATTGACGAAATTCTGCGCCTGCGCCGAAGTGTTCAGCGTGACCGAGCCATTTTGTCCGCCCAGCGACAGCATCACCTTCTTGCCTTTGGCCTGCTTGGCGCGAACATCCTGGATGAACTGCGCCTCGGACCCGGCCTTGGGATCCAGCGTGAAGCTGAGATTGCCGTTGCCGGCATCGTCGGCAAAGGCGACGACGATCACATCCCAATCGTCGCTAACCTGGCTGAGCGGATAAGTGTCGCCGCTGGGATTGGCGAAATTGTGCCAATACCCGACCAGCGCATGCTTGGCGAACGGCGCGGACGGGCCCGGGGATGGAGATGGCCCTGGGGACGGAGTCGGCTCCGGCGCCGCGCCGCAGCTTCCCCCGGCCTGCCACAGCGCGGGCGTGGACGGCGGATTCCAATTGGCTCCCACATAGGCGGTATGCGCCGCGCGCGCTGTGTAATTGGCCGCCGCATAGGCCGCCACATCGCCCGCCTGGTAAGTTGAGCCCTCTCTCCAATCCGGACACGCGGCGGCCAAGACCGGCCCTGCGCCCAACACCATTGCGCATACCGGCGCCAACAGCACGGCTTTCCCCTTCGAGTACATGCGGCATCCTCCTTTGCGATACGACAACACGCGCTGCCGGCGGGATGCCGGACTGGGCGCAAGCTGGTATTTGATTGGTATTACATCAAACACGTAATGTCAAAGGCATTTTTAAAACCGCTCCGGCAACCGGGTCAATTTTCTACAATACGCCCCTCCCCGGCCCAGCTACTTTGTCCGGGACAGCCAAAGGCGGATATCCGGCCGCCGCGCTGCCCACCGTCAGGAGATATCATGAATCAGACTCTCGCCATGGCCAGCTTCGCGCTGGCCGCCTCCATCACGCCGGGCCCGGTCAACCTCGTCGCGCTCAGTTGCGGCGCCCGCTACGGCGCGCGCGCAGGCATGCGCCATGTCGGCGGCGCCACCGCCGGCTTCACCCTGCTTCTATTGCTGACCGGCCTGGGCCTGGAGCAGACCTTGCGGCAATGGCCGGCGCTCACCCAGGCTTTGCAATGGGCCGGCGTGATCTTCTTGCTCTATATGGCGTATCAATTGGCTCGCAGCGACGGCTCGCTGGATATGGACAAGAACGGCGCCCGGCCAAGCTGGTGGCGCGGCGCGGCGATTCAATGGCTGAACCCCAAGGCCTGGATCGCGGCGCTGGCGGGCTGCGCGGCCTTCACCTCCGGCCAAGACGCGACGGCCTTATGGCGCTTCGCCGGGCTCTACTTTCTGATTTGCTACGCCTCAGTCGGAGCTTGGGTGGTGACCGGAGCCTGGCTAGGGCAAAAGCTGGAGTCGCCCAAGCGGCTTCGGCTCTTTAACCTGACAATGGCTTTATTGCTGGGGCTAAGCGCGCTGGGCTTGCTGAACTGAGCCGGCGCGGTACTGCCCCGGCGTGGCGGCAACGTACTGTTTGAAGATTTTCTGCAGATGGGCCTGGTCGGAAAAACCGGCGGCCTGCGCCACTTGCGCCAAGGGCAGCCCGCCGCGCACCAGCCGACGCGCCATCTGCACCCGCTGATTCAGTAAAAAGTCGTGAGGCGTGACCCCGTAACGCCGTTTGAACGCGCGAATCAGATAAGAGGCCGACAAATCGGCCGCGGCGCAGATATCCTCCAGGCGCAAAGCCTGGTCGCAATGCGCTGCAATATACTCCGCCGCGCGCGCCAAACGCTGGCTCGACTCCGCCGCCGGCTCTACGGCCAAGCCCAAGACTCGGTGCGCGCCGCCGAAAAAGGCCGTAGCCGCCGTGTCCTTCTCCAGAGGCTCCCGTTCCTCCGCGCATAGCAAGTCGAACAAAGCGTTGAAACCGGCGAACAAACGCGGATCCTGGCTCTCCGTGTCGCCAAAAGGACGAAAGCCGCCGCCCTGATCCAGGCCAAGAGTTTGCTGCAGACTCCCGAGCCAGGCTACATCCACATACAACATGCGATAGGACCAGGCCTGTGCCGCCACGGGATTGCAGGCATGGGTGTCGCCCGGGTTCATCAACACGAGGGAGCCTTGCTCGCTACGGCGCACTTTGCCGTTGAAGTAGTCGCAGGCGCCCGCGGTGATGACGCCAATGGAAAACGTCTCGTGCGCGTGTCTGGCGTAACAGACGCGGCGGCCGTCAGCCACCGAGCGAGCCTCGAACTGCGGCAAAGCCGCATCTCGCCAGAAGCGATGATCCACCTTATGTCTCCCGGCCGGGAATAGGGACGCGGCGAATGGTTCCGGCATCGCTCTACTCTCCTTTCATCCGGTAAAACAAGATGCCCAGCCACTCCCGCAGCGCGGCGCGACATTCCTGCATCGACCGTCCGCTGGGCAGAAACCAGGCCACGCCGCCTCCATCGTAACGGATGAAGGCGGTTGGGGCGGCCGTCACGTCCAGAGCCTGGCGCTGGAAAAACGGCAAGGCCCGGCGCAAATGCCAGCCCTGGCTGACCAACGCAATCCGCTTGATCCCGGCTGCATGCAACAGGCCGGCGGAATATCGAGCGTTTTCCAGCGTGGTGTTGGAGCGCGCCTCCACCCAACGCGGGGCAATGCCGTACTCCTCGCGCAGAACCCTAGCCATCACCTCGGCCTCGGCTTCCCCGCCCATCGGCGCGCCGCCGGTCAGCAGGATCGGCTTGCCGCTTTGACGCGCCAACCGCGCGGCGTAACGCAGCCGCGCCAACGAATCCGCGCCGGGCTCCATCCCGCCGTACTCGGGCGCCGGCTTCTTGCCGCCGGACAACACCACAATAGCTTCCACCCGGTTCAGTTGCTCGGCGCTGATCACCGGATAACGCTCCAGGCCGCGGTTCAGCCACATCGCGGTTATCGGCGTGCTCAAGGCGTACAGGCCGGCCATGCCCAAAATCAGCAGGCAGGCTCCCAAGCGCCGCCAGCGGCGACGCAGCCACAGTCCTAGCGACATCATCAGCAACATGTTCAGCGGCGGCAATAACAAGGAGCCCAAGACCAAGTGGACCAATACTTGCGTGGAAATCGAGGAAACCATGGGAAATAACAATGCATTGACTTGGCGCCAGTTAAACATGCGATGCCCGGCAAATCAATGCCGCGGAAACCAGATGGCCGCATAGGCGCGGCGGTAACCGTTGTCCGGGTCGTAGCCAATGCTCAGATAACTATCGCGTATCGTCCGTTTGACCAGCAAATGCGGCTGGGTGATGTAAAGACTGGGCGGCTGCCCGGCAAAGGCCCGGTTCAGCTCGTCGGCCATCTGCCAACCATGCAGATGCAAGGGTTCGGCAATGGTCGCCTCCTGCATCAAGCCCGCTCGAATCCGTCTCATCGCACTCAGCGAGCCGTCCCCCAACGAGATATTCACGACAGAGGCGTTAAGCTTCCCCAGCGGATGGCCGATGGAATCGTAATACAAGTCGTTGATGCCTATGCTGTGGGTCCAGGCCTTGCCGTGGCGCTGATACAGCTCCGCCACTTTATCCGGCAGCAGCTGCTGGACCTGGGCCAGCGAAATGTCCTCCACCGCCAAAACCTTGCAGCGCTGGCACGCTTGCAGTTGCCTCACCGCTTGCCTGGTTTTGGCGGTGGCGATGGCGAAACGGCTATCGGTGAACAACACCACCCCGACCGGGCCGCGGCTGCTGGCCACGATGTAGTCGGCGGCGGCTTGCGCCGCGGCCAAGGGGCTGGTTGAGATATTGGTGAACAACACACCGGGCAAGGGGCCGGGCTTCTCGCCGGCATGCCAGCCAAGCACAATCACGCCTTGCGCATGCAAGCGTTGGATCTGCGGCAAAAACTCCTGAGCGTCGAAGCCCCCCAATGCCACGGCGGCCGGCCGTTCCCGTTGCGCGCTTTCCAGAAACTGGAGCAGCGAACTCCGCTGCCCCTGACCATCCAACAGCGTCAAGCGCCAGCCCAATAAACGTCCGGCCTCGGCCAGACCCCGGTACACCCCAACCACGCCGCCGTTGCGCAGATCCGAGGCCAAAAACCAGACGCTGCGGCCAGGCTCTACCGCCGGGCCGCTGACCGGACCATCCCACTCGATCCACTCCCGCGCCGGATTTTCCCTCGCTTGTGGAGCGTCAACGCCGGCATCCGTAGAGCCGCCGACGGCGAAGTCCACGCTAAGCAGACACAGAAGCAGCATGAGAAGGCGCAACATGGACCCACTATAGACCACAGCCGGGTCAAAACGGCACGCCATTCCCCGCCAGCAATTGACCCGCCACTTCCGCCGCCACGGCAAACAGCAGCGGCGACAGACGCTGCGCCTGCAAACCCGTCGCGCCATGCCGGCTGATCGCCGACCCGCTCCATGGCATGCTCTCGCCGATCAGGCAGGCGGTTAGCTTGCCGCCCCCTCGCTCAGCCGCGGCTTCAATCTCCGGCAGACGCCGACGCAAGGCGCGACACACCTCCCCCTCCGCCACAAAGGCTAACGCCACCCCGGCCGCCACGCGCCGGATGCGCAGGCAGAATGCGCCGATTCCCGGCACCGTCAGCCATAGCAGCAGGTCCAATTCGTCCAGCTCCGGCTCGGACTCGCGCTCCAGCGCATCCTCCACGCTCAGCGTCAGCGCCGGTCCGCCCCATAGCCAGAACGGCAGCGTCAGCGGCAGGGGCGGCTCGCCGGCGGCATTGCGCACTCCGGCCAAGGCCAGCTCCGGCAATTGTTGCAGCAAGGCTCCGGGCAAATGGCTGCCACCTGCCTGCTGGAATTGCGCCGCCGCCTGCGTCAGCCGTCCCAGCAAAGCCTGCCTCCAGGCCTGGGCCAGCTCGGCAGCGGCCGGCTGCGGCCTCTCCAGCCTGGGCATGGCGGCCTGCTCCAACTGCCAGGCGCGCGCCGGCGTTTCGCCTTCAGGCGCCGCGCCCTGACGCTCCAACTGCAGCGACAGCTTCAGCTGCGGCTGGGTGGCCAGCACCAGCACTTTCAACACCGCGCCGGGCGTCAACTCCGCCGCGCCTTGCGGCCAGGACGGCAAAGCCAGCTGGATGCCGTCGCCGCTCAACAGCGGCCGGCCGTCAGCCGCTCGGCTTAGCACCGCCTGCCACTGCCGGCCCGGCGCAAGCTCCGCGCCCGGCTGCGCGCCGTTCGAAATCGGCGCGCTCGGCGTGACCGGAGCCGCCGCCGTGATCGCTCGGATTGAAATAGCCTTGCTCCTTCAAAAAAACCGCTCACATGACGCAAAAAAGCCAGCCGCATACGCAGCTGGCTTTGGATACGCGCCGGATAATCGACGCGGAGTCGCGATTACTGCAGCAGGGACATGGCCAGGCTGCTCATGCTGCCGCTTTGCTTCAGCATGGAAGTGCCGGCTTGCATCAGCATTTGCTTGGAGGTCATGCTGGCGCTTTCGTTGGCGTAGTCGGTATCCATGATACGACCCTTGGCGGCCAGGGTGTTGTTGTTCACGTTGGCCAGGTTGTTGTTCACGTGGTCCAGACGGTTGGCGTTGGCACCCAGGGAGGAACGAACCGAACCCACCGAATCCAGAGCGGCCTGGATGGTATTGATGGTGTCGGTCTTGCCGATTTCATCGCCCTTGGCGGCTTTGTCCAGAGCGGCTTGGCCGTCTTGCTGAGCCTTCAGCGCAGTTTCGTAAGCCGTTTTCTTGGTCGCGTCAGTCGGAGCCGCGTCGTAAGCGGCTTTGGCGGTGTCAGTCGCAGTCACCAGAGCCGGCATCGCATCGGTAGCGGTCTTGACGGCGGCGGCGTAGGCGGTGCCGGCGGCGTCATCCTTGAAGAAGGTCTTGGAAACGCTGCCCAGCGCGTTGTTAAGCGCGGTCATGCCATCCTTCATGTTCACCGTCATGGATTCGTCGGCCGACGCGCCGATCTGGAACTTCATCTCATCGGTCAGCTTGCCGCCTTGCAGCAGTTTCTCGCCGCCGAAGGAGGTGTTCTTCATGATGTTGGTCAGTTCCTTGCCCAGTTCGGCGAATTCGGACTGCATCGCGCTCTTGTCGGCCTTGGTGGAGGTGGCGTTGGCGCCTTCGGTGGACAGGTCCTTCATGCGCTGCAAGATGTTGGACACTTCGTTCAGCGCGCCTTCGGCGGTTTGCAGCATGGAGATGCCGTTCTGCGCGTTCTTCATCGCCACTTGCATGCCGCGGCTTTGCGCGTCCAGACGGGTAGCGATCTGCAGGCCCGCGGCGTCGTCCATCGCGGAGTTGATGCGGAAGCCGGTGCCCAGGCGGGTCATCGAGGTGGACAGCGCGGTTTGAGTGCCGGTCAGGTTGGACTTGGTATTCAGTGCGGCGATATTGGTGTGCAGGCTCAGCATAGCTTTGTGCTCCAGAAGTCAGGTTGGTTGGTCCGGCATCGCTGCCGTCACCCTCACAAGGCGGCCGTCGCGCGGCAAACTTAAATCCGCAGTCAGTGTGAAAAATCACATTGCTTGACGCTCTCGCGCCAACTGTTGAAAGCTCAAAGTCATAGCCACTGCCCGACACGCCCCATGCCCGCACTGACCGGCCAGCAGGCCCTGGCCCAGCTTTGGGCCGCCGCCGCCCTTGATCCCTCCGCGCTGGAGCGCGCGCTGCTGCCCGCCGGCGCGCCGCCTCTGCCATCCTCCTTTGCCGTCGGCGCCTTGGCCCAGGCCAGCATTGGCGCCAGCGCGCTGATGGCGGCGGAGTTCTGGCGTCTGCGCGGCGGCGCGGCTCAAACCGTCACAGTCGACCTGGCTCACGCCGCCGCCGAATTCCGCAGCGAACGCTATCTGCGCGTCGATGGCGCGCCGGCTCCTGAACTATGGGACGCCATTGCCGGCCCCTATCGTTGCGGCGATGGCCGCTGGGTGCGCATCCATACGAATTTCCCTCATCATCGCGATGGTATCCTGCGCTTGCTGGACTGCTGTCATGACAAGGACAGCGTGGCCGCCGCCTTGCAAGGCTGGCGGGCTTTCGAGTTTGAACAGGCGGTAGCCGAACGCGGCTTGGTAGCCACGGCGATGCGCAGCTTTGACGAATGGGACCAGCATCCGCAGGGCCAGGCCGTCGCCGCCCTGCCCTTGCTCGACATAAGGCGGATAGGCGATGCGCCGCCGCTGGCCCGCCCCTTTGCGCCCCGCCCCTTGCAAGGCATGCGCGTTCTGGATCTGACCCGCATCATCGCCGGCCCGGTGGGCGGCCGCACCCTGGCCGCGCACGGCACCGACGTGTTGCGCATCACTTCGCCGCGGCTGCCGTCCATCCCGCCGCTGGACATCGATACCGGCCGCGGCAAGCGCAACGCTGAGCTTGATCTGCGCCAGGCCGCCGACGGCGAACGACTGCGGCGCCTGCTGGCCGAGGCCGATGTCTTTGTTCAGGGCTACCGGCCCGGCGCTCTCGACGCGCTCGGCTTCGACCCGGAACAAGCCGCGCGCCTGCGGCCCGGCATCGTCTACGCCTCGCTGTCCGCCTACGGCCATGCCGGTCCCTGGGCCGAACGACGCGGCTTCGACTCGCTGGTACAGACCGCCAGCGGCTTCAATCATGCGGAAGCCGCGGCATTCGGCGGCGAGCAGCCGCGCGCCTTGCCGGCCCAGGCGCTGGACCACGCCGCCGGCTACCTGCTCGCCTTCGGCATCGTCGCCGCGCTCGCCCGTCAGATGCGGGAAGGCGGCAGCTGGCAGGTGCAGGTTTCGCTGGCGCGGACCGGGCTCTGGTTACGCCAGCTCGGCGCCGACCAAGCCGCTTGCGCGGCGGCGGACCCCGGCCTGGAGCAAGTTGCGCCCTGGCTGGACGACTACGCGTCGGGCTTTGGAAACTTGCGCGCCGTCCGCCACGCGGCCCGGCTTTCCCTGACGCCGGCGCACTGGGCGCTGTCCTCGATGCCGCTGGGCAGCCACGCCGCCGAATGGCTGCCGCGCTGAGCCGACAGTGGCGCGCGCCGGCGCAACTTGCTATCGTCGGCACTCCTGCCCAAGCGCCCACGGAGCATGCATGGATATCTCCTTCGCCGAACTGATCAGTCAGTACTGGTCCACCCCCAAGTGGGAAATCAATTTGCTAATCACGCTGAACCTGCTGGGCGGCCTGCTGCTGGGCTGTCTGGTGGGCTACGAGCGCTGGTTCAACGGCCGCGCCGCCGGCATGCGCACTTACGGCCTGGTGTCGATGGCCTCGGCCGCGGCCATCAGCATCGTCGGTTATTCCGGCTACTGGTACGGCGGCCTTTATCCCGACATGACCCACGGCGACATGACCCGGGTGGCCCAAGGCGTATTAACCGGCGTCGGTTTCCTTGGCGCCGGCATGATCATGAAGGAGGGCCTGACCATCAGCGGCCTGACCTCGGCCGCCTCAATCTGGATGTCCTCGGTGATAGGCATCCTAGTCGGCGTCGGCTTCTACGCCGCCGCCATTGCCATCACCCTGCTGTGCGTGCTGTGCATGCTATCCATCAATCAAATGGAGAACCGGCTGCCGCGCCGCTTCAGCCTGTTCATCGTCATCCGCTTCAAGCCGGAATACCAGTGGACGGTGCAAACGCTGAGCGCAGGCCTGCTTCGCTTCGGCGTGCGTCTGCACGAGGACAGCATCGCGCTGAACGCCGGTCCGGACGCCACCGAATGGAGCTTTCTGGTCTCAGCGCAAAACCGGCGCGACCTGATCAATGTCGTCGACCTGTCGCGTGAGATCATGCAGATCGACCACATCGAAACCCTCAGTATTCAGCCTGCGCGTAATTGAGGCTCCGGCCTGGCCGGCCGCCGCCGGCTAGGTGTTTCCACGCCATCAAGTTTCCCTCCGGATTGACGATATCTGTTCACCTACACTTCCTGTTCCGGAGCCTGCAATGCGAGTCGCGTCCATGGCGCTGTCGATGAGCAGCCAATACAGTTTCAGTCAAAGCCTCACCGTTCAACAACAAAGCCGCGCCTGGGTACAACTCCCTCCCGCCTCCGCCCCTGCGAAACCCTCCTCCGACGTCAGCCTGAGTCCTGATGGCATCAACGCTAGCGCCAAGAACAAGGAATTCTCCGATGGCATGACGCCGATGCTGGGGCTGATCAAGGACATTCTGGAAAAAGTGCTGGGCGTCAAATTCAAAGTGGTTGACGGCACTTTGCAAAGAGACGACGGCAAAGACCAGCCAGCGGCCGACTCGCGCCCCGCGCGTTCCGGTCAGTCCTCGGCGCCGCAGCAACTGCTCGTCGGCGGCGAGCTCAAGCAAACCGTCGACTACCAAGAAAGCGAAAGCCTGGCGTTTTCGGCCAAGGGTTCGATCAAGACCCAGGACGGTCGCGAGTTCAACTTCGCGCTGGACGTACAAATGAGCCGCAGCTTCGAGTACCACAGCAGCAACACTCTTCAGTTTGGCAACGGCAACGCCACCGACCCCTTAATGTTGAGCCTGGGCAACGATGCCGGCAGCTTCAGCGGCGCCAGTGTCAGCTTCGACCTGCAAAGCAACGGCAAGCAAACCCAGTTGCCCTTCATCAACAACGGCGGCTGGCTGACTCTGGATCGCAATGGCGACGGCAAGGTCAACGATGGCAGCGAGTTGTTCGGCACTCAATCGGGTAACGGCTTTTCCGATCTGGCCAAATTGGACGGCAATGGCGACAGGGTGCTTGATGACGGCGACGCTGCGTTCGCTCAATTAAAGCTCTGGTCCGGCCGAGACGGCGACAAGGATCAATTGATGGGCTTGAAGGAGTTGGGCATCGGCGCCATTTTGCTGCCCAGCGTGGACAGCCCGTTCAGCATCAAGAACGCAGACAATCAGTCCCAAGCCGACATCCGCCGTTCCGGCGTCTACCTGACTGAAGACGGCCGCGCCGGCCGTGTCAGCCAGGTGGATGTCTACGGTTGAATCCGCCAGCAGCAAATAGCAAAGGCCGCTTGCGCGGCCTTTGTCATATCCGGCGGACGCCGGTCAGGAGATATAGTTGAACAGCGAGAGCTGAGTCACCTTGTTGTAGGTCAGCTGGCTGTATTTCAACGAAGTCTGCGCCAGGGTGAAATCAGAGATCGCCTGCGGCATGTCCAGATCCTGCAAATCGCCAATGCTGCTGGCGTACTGCAATTTCAGGCTCCCCCCCACATTCTGCATATTATCGTTCTGCTGGCCGCGGGCGCCGATGGATGCTAAAGCCAGCGACATCTGCTGCTGGGCCGAGTCGATGGCGTTGATCGCGCTATTCAACTGAGCCCCGAAGTTGGCGGGCTTTGGATTCTGGCCCAACAGAGTGTTCAGCTGGATCAGGCCATCGAAGGCCGCGGTGGCGCTGCCCCCGGGCGTGCCGAACACCGTGCTGCCCGGATCGGAAATCGTCATCTGCTGCGAAGCGCTGATCTGCACGCTGCGCTGGCCGGTATCGCCCAGATACGAAGCCGGCGGCACCGCGGACAGGCTGACCGCGAAAGGCAGCGTATCGGTCTTGTTGCCGCTGAACAGATAATTGCCGCGGCCGTCGGTGGAGTTGGCGTAGGTCGTCAACTCGGTGATGCCCTCCTGCAACTGCTTCTGAATCGCCTGCAGCTCGGTTGGGCTCAACGCGCCGCTGCCGGCGGAAATCGCAAGGCTCTTCATGCTGGCCATCAGGTCCGACGAACTTTTGATCGCGGTCTCGGACAGCGACAGCCAGGAGCTGACCGCTTGGGTATTGCTGATGTACTGACTGTTCTGGCCTTGGGACTGGCTGATCAGCAGAATGCGCGCCGCGGCCACCGGATCGTCGGCCGGCGTCACCACCCGCTGCTGATTGTCGATCTGCATGGTGAGCTTGTAAATGCTGGCCTGTAAGCTCTGCATATTGTTCAGGCCGGACTGATAAATGTTATTGGAACTGATACGCATCGATCTCTCCTTAGCCCATCAGGTTCAGGATGCTGGAGAAGGTGGTTTGCGCCACCTGTATCACCTTGCTACACGCCTGATAGGACTGTTGATACTTGATCAGATTGGCCGCCTCCTGATCCAGGCTCACCCCGGTGACGTTGGACAGGCTTTCCGTGGTTTGCTTCAACGTATTCAGCATGGCCGCGGACTGCAATTGCGCAGTATTGGTCTGATTGCCCACCGAGGCCACCAGTGTCGAATAATAAGAACCGTAGGACTGATTCCCCATCAGCTTCAAGTTTTGCTGCGCCAGCAACTCGCGCAAATTGGTGTTGTCGCCCGGCGGCGGCTTGGTGCCGGCCGGGGCCGGCCCCACGGTGAAAGTCTGGCCGTTGATAGGCGCGCCGGACAGCTGAAAGCTGACGCCCACGTCCACCGGCGGCACCGCCGTTGTCTGCAACTTGAAGCTGTTGCTGGCCCCGCCACCCACCGGAACCACATTGTAAGGACCGCCGCCATTGGGGCCGGCGATGGTGGCGGTCATCGTCGCCGGGCTGCCGGAGGCGGTAATGGTCATCCCAGTCATGCCGATAGACGGGTGCGTACCGGTGCCGGGAAAGACCGGCGGCACGCTGTTGATGCTGCCTGCGTAACCGCCCGGCAGCGTGGCCCACACGCCGCTCATAGTGACGCCGTTGCCGCCGGCGCCGCCGGTGGACACCATATTGGAGGCTGTAGCCAGTTTATTGGGGTCGCCCATCAATACTTGCAGATTGCTCGCCGCATTCTGCGGGTTGGAGGCGTAGCTGCTCAGATCGTTGAAAATGGGCTGGCCGGCTGCGCCAGTGTTGTCCACGCCCAGCTGATTCTGATAATTAATTGAGGCGGAAAAATTGATCGCCATCGTTCCCAACTGCTGCCGGGCCTGCAGCAGGGGGCCATCGCGAAAGTTCAGCAAACCACCCAGTTGGCCGCCGGAGACTAGATTGTTCGGAATCGCCGTCACCGTGCCATTGGGGTTGTTGAACACCAATTGCAAGGTGGTGGGATCGCTGGGCAAAGGCTGCGTGGCCAGCGTGTTGGTCTGACCGCCGGTCACCAGGGTCTGACCGTTGCCGATATACACCGAGTAAGTCCCGTCCGCCTGCGGCACAGCCTTGGCGCTGACCAACTTGTTCAGCTCCAGCATGGCCTGATCGCGCTGGTCCATCAGCGTGTTGGGCTGCGCGCTCAACTGATTGCCGCCGGTCAATGCGGCGATTTCGGTATTGAGGCTGGCGATCTGCGTGGCCAGCGCGTTGATGCTGTCCACCGTGGTCTTGATCTGACCGTTGGCGCCGGACTGCAGCTGTTGCAACTGTCCGTCGATGGTGGCGAACTTGGTGCTCAAGGCCTGAGCCATGTTCAACACTGTCTGTCGGCTGGGAATGGCGTCCGGCTGCTGCGACAGCGTCTGCATCGCGCCAAAGAAATCCTGCAAGGCGGGGAGAATGGACACGTCGGTCGACGCCATCAGATTGTTGATCTGATTCAACTGCTTGACCTGGGTGCTGTAATAACTGCTGTTGGTCTGCGCGGTCTGCACCTGGCCAGACAGGAATTTGTCATAGGTGCGCAGCACATTGGTAACATCCACGCCCTGCCCCAGAAAGCCGAAGCCCGCATATTGCGGCGTGCGGCCGGCCTGGGTGATGTATTGAACGTTGTACCCCGGCGTGGAGACGTTGGCGATATTATTGCCGGTTACCGACAAAGCCGTTTGAGCCGCATTCAGTCCGCTCACGCCGATCGAGAAAATATTGGAGCCCATGATTTACCTCTGTTTGCTTTATCGGCCCGGCCCGCCAAAACTTGACCCTGAAACGCAAGTTCCGCTGCCGCAGCCTTGTCCTCAACTACGCGTGGTTTGCTGCGCCAATGTCGCCGCCACATCCACCAGCTTGCGCGCGTAGCGTGGATCGGTGGCGTAGCCGCCGGATTGCAGCGCATGCGCGAAACCATACATGTTCTGCCCTTGGTTCAACGCGCTCTTGTAGCGCGGCGAATCCTTCAACAAACGGGCATAGTCGCTGAAAGCCTCGGCGTAAGAACCATAGGCGCGGAATTTTTCCACTCGCTTTTGCGCGACCCCGCCTTCGTATTCGGTGGTCATCACGCTGACCGTGCGTCCCTGCCAATCCCCGCTGGCCTTGATGCCGAACAGGTTATGACTGTTGCTGCCGTCCGGGTGGCGGATCGCCCGCTTGCCCCAGCCGCTTTCCAGCGCGGCATGCGCGACCACGGCTTCGGGCGCCACGCCCAACTGGGCTGCGGCCGTGCGGGCGTGCGGCAACATCTCGGCGGCGAAGTCGCGGCTGCCGCCCCTGCCGGCCGTTTCGGCCTTGGCATGAGCCGCCGGGGCCGTCAAAGTCAGCCCCGCGCTGGCGGTCTGCTGCGCCTCCTGGTAGGCCAGCAAGGCCTTGGAGCCGCCGGTGGGGCGCGCAGCCAGTTGCGGGCCGGAAGCGGCGTAAATCGTGTGCGCGCTCTTATCATCCGGATCGAAATTCGACTGTTTGGCGATCTGGCGATACAACATGTCGCCCAAACCCAAACCGCCGTTGGAACTCAAAGCCTGAGTCAACTGCTGATCGTACAGGCCCTGGTAGGTGTTCAAATCGTTGGATTCGCCTTCCGGGTCGAACTTGGTCTCGCGCATATTCTTGAGCAAGGTGTTCATCAATAAGGCCTCGAACTGCGACGCAACCTGCCGCGCCGCGCCCTTGGGGTCTTTGATCGCCTGTGCCCGCAGCTCATTCAGCTGGCTCGGATCCACAGCCAACTGCCGGTTTAGCAAATCGTTGGCGCTCATGGCGCCGGCATTGATGGACTGAATCGTCATTTCTCGCTCCTGGATCTCATCTAAAAGCAAGATTCGGGCCAGAAAAAAGACGGCCGCTT
Organism: Chromobacterium haemolyticum; assembly: GCF_009936155.1. NCBI lineage: Bacteria > Pseudomonadati > Pseudomonadota > Betaproteobacteria > Neisseriales > Chromobacteriaceae > Chromobacterium > Chromobacterium haemolyticum. The sequence continues at coordinate 2,980,245 of NZ_AP019312.1, forward strand.
GGCCGTCTTTTCCTTTGCCGCCCTCGCAAGGCTCAGATGATCTGCAAGTCCGCTTTCAACGCGCCGGCGGACTTCATCGCCTGCAAAATGGAAATCAGATCCTGAGCATTCGCGCCCAGCGCGTTCAGCGCCGCCACCACCCGCGACAGATTGGCGCCGTTGGGCACGTTGATCAGCTTGCTCCCTGGGGTGTTGATGCTGATGTCCGTCTGATTGGTCACCGTGGTCTTGCCGCCGGACAACGGGTTGGGCTGACTCACTTGCGGCGTGTTGCTGACGGTCACGGTCAGATTGCCGTGCGACACCGCGCACGGCGCCAAGGTCACTGCCTGGTTCATCACGATGGAGCCGGTGCGGGCGTTGATAATGACGGTGGGGGAAACATCTGCCGGGTCGACGGCAATATTTTCCATCTTGGCCAGAAACTGCACACGCTGATCCGGGTCGAACGGCGCGCGCACTTCGATCAGCCGGCCGTCCACCGCGCGCGCGGTGCCCTGGCCGAACGATTTGTTGATTGCCTGCACCACACGGTTGGCAGTGGTGAAATCGGACTCGCGCAGCTCCAGATTGATGAACTCGCCGGACCCCAGCGCAGTGGGCACTTCGCGCTCCACTGTGGCGCCGGCTGGAATGCGGCCCACGCTAAGCTGATTGATCTGGGCGGAGCTGCCGCCCGCCGAGGCGCCGGCGCCGCCGACGACCACATTGCCCTGCGCCATCGCGTAGATCTGACCATCCGCGCCTTTTAGCGGCGACAACAGCAAGGTGCCGCCGCGCAGGCTTTTGGCATCGCCAATCGACGAAGCCGTCACGTCTATGGCCTGCCCCTGCCGCGCAAACGGCGGCAAGGTCGCAGTCAGCGTGACTGCGGCGATATTCTTGGGATCGAGCTTGGTGCCAGGAGGCACTTGTACGCCCAACTGGTTCAACATATTGGACATCGCCTGGCCGGTGAACGGCGAAGAGGTGACTTTGTCGCCGCTGCCGTCCAGACCCACCACCAGGCCATAACCTATCAGTTGGTTGGGACGCACCCCGCCGACATTGGTCAGATCCTTCAAACGTTGCGCCGCCAAGGCAGGGAACAGCGCCAGCGCCAACAACATCCCTAACATCAATCGCTTCATTTTCCGCCCGCTTTCAGCCCGCCGCGCCCGCCAAGCGGCCGCGGCGGGCCGGTCATCCGTTAAATCGGCAATATACTCATGAAAAACTTGGTGAGCCAGCCCGGCTCATTGTACAGCCGGTGCGTGCCCTTGGTCTGCTGTTCGATGCGGGCGTCCGCCACCTTGAGCGAAGACACGCTGCGATCCGCGCTGATATCGCGCGGATTGACCACGCCGGACAGGCGGATCGACTCGGTATCGCTGTTCACGCGCACGACTTTCTCGCCGCTGATCGACAGATTACCGTTGGGCAACACCTCCAACACCGTGACAGTGATGGAGCTGACAAAGGAGGTGGCCACCTTGTTGTCGCCCTTGCCGGTATTGTTGGCCGAGCCCGTGCCGCCAAAATTGGCGCCGGCCAAGCCACCGGCGGCGCCGCTGGGCAGGAAGGGAATCTTGATGCCGGCGTTGATGCTGCTATTCAGACCCGAAGTGCGGGTATTGGTTGTCTGCTCCGACGCCGACGTGGACGAGTTTTCCTGGATGTTCACCGTCAAGGTGTCGCCGACATAAGCAGGCATCCGGTCCTGAAACAACGGCCGGTAACTGGCTACCTGGAAAATCGACCCATTGGTGGGCATGCTGACCGGCTGCGGTTGCGGACGCGCGCTGGTGGGTTGCTGCACAAGCGGCGGCTCCTGGGTCACGCAAGCGCTTAGTAGTGCGGCCAGCATCGCCGCTATCGCCATCGCCTTCATCAAACACCTCGTCAATTCAAATCTCAATCGGCCGCCTTCCACCGGCGGCCCGCTTCCGCTTACAGCTGGCTCAGTTTCTGCAGCATCTGGTCCGCAGTGGTGATCGCCCGCGAGTTCATTTCAAACGCGCGCTGCGCAGTGATCATATTGACCAGTTCCTCGGTGACGTTGACGTTGGACGCCTCCACGAAACCGGAGCGCACCGCGCCTCGGGTATCGGTCTGCGGATCCCCATCCTGCGGATCGCCGGAGGATGCGGACTGCAAATACAGGTTGTTGCCCACGCTCTCCAGGCCCTGCGGGTTGATGAAGGTGGTGAGCTGGATGGTGCCCGCGGTTTGCGCCGCCGGGTTGTTGGGCAAGAAGTACTGCACCACGCCGGCGGTGGACACCGTAATCTGGTTGGCGGTGCCGGGAATGTTGATATTGGGGTTCAGCGGATAGCCGTCCGGATTCACCACGTCGCCGTTGGAGTTGCGCTTGAACTCGCCGTTGCGGGTATAGGCGGTGGTGCCATCCGGCAGTTGGATGCGGAAGAAGCCCTCGCCGGCGATCGCCATGTCCAGCGGCTGCCCGGTCTGAGTCATATTCCCCTGGGAGTGGATGCGGGCGGTGGCCACCGCCGCCGAGCCGGTCCCCACCTGCAGACCGGTGGGCGTGGTGTTGCCGTTGGCCAGCTGCGCGCCGGGCTGACGCAAGGTCTGGTAATACAAGTCCTCGAAAATGCCGCGGCTGCGCTTGAAACCCACGGTGTTGACGTTGGCCAGGTTATTGGACACCACGTCCAGTTGAAACTGGCTGGAATCCATGCCGGTCTTGGCGATGTACAGTGCGCGCATCATGGCTTGTTTACCTCGTCTCCAGAACCGCGCAGCCTCTACCGGGCCGCCGCGGCGAAATCTTGTCTTATTGGTTTAACCGTTGGTGGACAACAACTGAGCCGCCTGCTGATCGCCTTGCTGCGCGGTCTGCATCAATCGGACGTTGAGGTCGTACTGGCGGGCGTGGGAGATCATCTGCACCAGGCTTTCCACCGAATTGACGTTACTGGCCTCCAGCATTTCCGGCACCAGCTTGACATTGGCGTCGGCTGCCGCGTTGCCGCCGCCATTGATGCGAAACAGACCGTCCTCGCCCTTGTACACGTCCTTAGGGCCGGGGTTGACCATCTTGATCTGCCCGACCAGCTGCGGCGTGCGCACCACGCCGGACAGCGGAATCGCCATGACCGAGCCATCTTCGCCCAATTGAATGCGGGAACCTGTAGGGACAACAATGGGGCCGCCGTCGCCCATGATGGGCAGGCCGGAGCGGGTGCGCATCATGCCGGTGGCGTCGAGCACATAGCCGCCATCGCGCGTATAGGCTTCGGCGCCGTCCGGCGCCTGTACCGCGAAGAAGCCCTTGGAACCGATGGCGAAGTCGCTAGCGTTACCTGTGTGCATCAGACTACCCTGGCTCAGATCGTGGCCCACGGTATTGTCCACCACATAGGTCCGGGTCGGCGCGCCCTCTCCCACCACCGGCAAGGCGCGGAACGCCACCACATCGGCCTTGAAGCCGTTGGTGTGCACATTGGCCAGATTGTTGGCGGTAGTGGCTTGCTGCCACATCACGTGCTTGGCGCCGTTCATCGCCAAGTAAAGCATTCTATCCATCGCGCGCGCTCAGCTCATCAGATGTTCAGCAAGGTCTGCACCAGGGTGTCCTGGGTTTTGATGGTCTGCGCATTGGCCTGGTAATAGCGCTGCGCGGTAATCATATTGACCAGCTCCGCGGTCAGATCGACGTTGGAATCCTCCACCGCTCCGGCCTGAATAGTGCCGGTATTGCCGGTGCCTGGCGCGTTGTAGGAGGCAATCCCTGAATCGTAGGTCTGCGCCCACAAATTATTGCCCTTGGACTGCAAGCCTTGCGGATTGATGAAGTTGGCGAGAGCAACCTGACCTATGGTCTTGGTCTGGCCGTTGGTGAACGTCGCCTGGATGATGCCGGAGGACGAAATATTGATGCCCTTCAAGTTGCCCGGCGCGGAACCGTCAATGGTCGGCGGAGTGGTCACGCCGAAATTCTGACCCACCTGAGTGGAACCGGTAAAGCTGAAGGCCACAGTCTGCGGCACCGCCGAGCCGTTGAGCGGGCTGGGGGTGAAATTGATATTGAACGGTCCGGGCGTGGTCAGTACACCAGAGGTATTGAAGGTCAGCGAAAAATTGTTGCTGTTGGGCGGCGTGTTATTGGCCGGGTTGCCATCCACATAGGCGGTCGCGGTCCAGGTTCGGCCGGCGGCGGTGGGCGTGCCGGCGACATAGTACATGGTCACCTGATGCGGGTTGCCCAACGAATCGTAAACCGTATTGGTGTTCGACCAGTTGTAGGAGGCTGAATTAGTCGGGTCCAGCGGCGCAACAGTCGGCACGGTACTGCGAGAATCCAGGTTGATGCCGAGGGTGGCCTTGGTGGTGGCCTGCGGCGACACCAAGTTGGAGTTCAGCTGTATTTTGCTGACCGGCCCCTGGGAGATATTACCGGCGGCGTCCGCCTGCCAGCCCTGCAGGAAGTTGCCGTTATTGACCACATAACCCTGATTGTTGATCTGGAATTGGCCATTGCGGGTATAGGACAAGGTGCCGTCCGGCTGGGCCACGGTGAAAAAGCCGCCGTTGTTGATCGCCAAGTCAAGGCTGCGGCCGGTGGTGGTCACGTTGCCGTTGCTCATGTTCTGCGTCACCGCGGCTACCTTGACGCCAATGCCCGGCGTAGTGGTGGCGATGCCGTACAAGGTATTGCCGTACATGTCGGCAAACTCCGTGCGCGAACTCTTGAAGCCCACGGTGTTGGCGTTGGCCACGTTGTTGCCGATGGTATCCAGTTGGGTGGAGGCGGCGTTCAAGCCACTTAAACCTTGTTGAAAGCCCATGATGTCAGTCCTTGAAGTCGAATGAGGTCAGCGGGATCAGGCGGTCATTTGCGCCACGTCGCCCAACTGGGCGCGACTGCCGTCCGGCAGCACCAGCTCGGGAATGCCCTGATCCCAGGCCACTGCGGTTACTGTCTGCGTGTTGTAGGCCACGGCCTTGGTGCTGCCGTTGGCGCTGGCTTGCGTCACGTCGGCGCTGAAGCTGTATTTGCCGGCCGGCACCACTTCGCCCTTGTCGTTCTTGCCGTCCCAGCTGAAGGTGTTGACGCCGGCCACCGGCTTGTCGATGGTCATGGTGCGGACCACATTGCCGTTGGCGTCCTTGACGCTGACTTTCACCGTCTGCGCCGGGCCGTTCAGCAACACGCCGGCCGGGGTGGTGCCGCCATCCGGCGGTTTGGGCAGGCTGCTGCCGGCCACCAGCACTTTTTTGCCTATCATGCTGGACGCCATCAGAGACTGTGACGCCGCCTGCGCGCCGATCAGCGCCTGCATAGACTGGTTCAGCTGCTGAATGCCGCCCACCTGGCTGATCTGCGCCATCTGGGACGTCATCTGGCTGTTGTCCATCGGGTTCATCGGGTCTTGGGAACGCATCTGAGCCACGAACAGTTTCAGAAAAGTGCTCTGAATGTCGTTGGCGCTGGAGCCGACCACGCCGGAATTGCTCTTGCTGCCGTTGACGCTGCTGTTCGGGTTGGTCTGAGTCTGACTATTCAGTACGTCATAAGGGTTTGCGCTAGCCATTGCCGTTACTCCTCTCGCCTCACTGGCCCAGCTGCAGCACTTTCTGCTGCAGCGTCTTGGCCGTATTCATGATTTCGACATTGTTCTGATAAGCGCGGGAGGCGGCGATCATGTCGGCCATCTCCTCCACCGGGTTCACATTGGGCATCGTCACGTAGCCGCGCTGATCGGCCAGCGGATTACCCGGATCGTACTTGAGCCGCGGCGGGGTCTGGTCTTCTACCACCGCGGTCACGCGCACGCCGGCCACCTGCGGCTGCGCCGCCGTCACCGGAATCGCGGTGAACACCGCGTGACGCCCTTTGTAGGGCTCGCCGGTGGAGCTGGTCGAGCTTTCCGCGTTGGCGATATTGCTGGCCACCAGGCTGAGGCGCATCGATTGCGCCGACATCGCCGAACCGGAAATGGAAAACACATTGGACAAAGACATCAGCTATTGCCTCCCTGGCCCTGGATCGCCGAACTCAGGCCGCTGATCCGCTTGTTCAGAAAAGTCAGCGTCGACTGGAAGCGGACCGCGTTGTCGGCGAAAGCCGCCCGCTCCACATCCATGTCCACGGTGTTGCCGTCCACGCTGGGCTGCACTGCCGCGCGGTATTGCAGCGCGGCACCGTTGCCCGCGCCGCCGGCCCCGGCAAGGTGGCGGGCATCGGTCAGATTCATCGCCAAACGACCCTGCGCATCCGTTTGCGCCTGCAAGGCCTTGCCGAAGTCGAAATCCACCGCTTTGTAGTTAGGGGTTTCGTCATTGGCGATATTGCTGGCCAGCACCTCGGTGCGATAGGCCCGCAAATTCAGCGCTCGCTGCTGAAAGTCGAAATGTTTGGCGATTTTGTCTAGCATGTCAGCCTCCTTGAGACGACGTTAAAGCAGGAAGCGTGCCAAGCCACCGCGTCTCGACAGCCCTTTGATTTTCCTGAGCAATACGCCACACCCTCGGCCACAGCGGCCCAAACGGCAACAATGGGCGGCAAGATTTGCCGCCCCCGGCCCAAGCGACAGATTTTGCTTGCCGCACCGCGCAATTCGTGCCAAACCAACATAAGAACCATTGAAGACGCGCCCGGGATCGTCGACACTTACGCATTGGCCAACGGTTGCGGACGGCTTTGACAAAATTAGAGAATACAGGCGGGGGAAGAGGCATGCTGGAAGTACAACATTTAATCATCTCGCTGGCTGAGCCTTCGCATGTGCAGGCGCAGATCATCAGCAAGGCGTTGGGGGAGATGGGCATCTCCAAAGTGGAGGTCCACCCCAACGGCGAAGCGCTGCTCAGCCGTGCGCGCGAGTCGCGCCCCGACTTAGTGATCAGCGCCTATTACCTGCCGGACATGACAGGTCAGCAGTTACTGCAACAGATGCGCGAAAGCGCCGACCTCAGCGGCATGCCTTTCATTCTGGTTTCCAGCGAAACCAATCCGGAACGGCTGGAACCCATCCGCCAGGCGGGCAGCCTGGGCATCCTGCCCAAGCCCTTCACCAATGGCCAACTGGACGAGGTGCTGGCCAACGCGCTGGACTTCATCAACACCGAGAGCCTGGCCATGGAGGTGGACACGGATCTGGCCAATGTCCAGGTGTTGATCGTAGACGACAGCCACACCTCGCGCCGCCATGTGCGCGCCGTGCTGGAGCGACTGGGCTTCGAACACTTCACCGAAGCCGCCAGCGGGACCGACGCGCTGCCGCTACTGGAGAGCGAAAGCTTTCAACTGATCATCGTCGACTACCACATGCCCGGCATGGATGGCTGCGAACTAGCTCGCCACATCCGTCAAAACAGCATCCAGGGGCGCACCCCCATCCTGATGATCACCAGTGAGACCGACCACGACCGGCTGGCCGAAGTGGAAGCGGCCGGCGTCTCGGCCTGCTGCGACAAGCCTTTCTCCACCAATAAGCTGAGAGACACCATCCGCGAACTGCTGCAGGAATACTGAGAACCAGCTCAAAGCCCTTGCACGCGAGACTTTTAACAGGCCCTAAACAGTCAATCGTCTTTTTTACTTAGGCGCCACCCACACCAGCCGCGAATTCGCCTTGGCCTCGCCAAACGCCTGTCGCCGCCAGTAACCCTGAGTCGCATAAGTCTGCGCGGCGTCCAGCTCGGGAATGCGGCAGAAGCTCACCTCGCTGAAGCCGGCCTTCAGCAATTGACTGCGGCCGCGCTGCCGAGTTTTGGCGCAAGTCGGCGCGCCGGCCTGCTCCACCCATGACTCCGGCGCACCCGACTGCCAGGACAGCTCTCTCTCCAGCTTGGGCTGAGTCATCATGGCAAGGCCATTGAGCACCGCGGCCAACAAGGCTTGCCAACGCTCCGCCACCTCCGTTATCTGCGGCGCCAGTTCGCCCGGATAGGTGACCAGCAAAGCTTCCACCGCGTCGGACTCATGCAGCCATTGCGCGGCGTCGCGCGAAAACCCTTCCTCCACCAAGGTCAGCAGCAAGGCCTTGCGCTCCGGCTGATGCGAGACGAAAGCCCCGCCGCCTCCGGGCACATGCAGAAAGAAGGCGTCGGCCGGCAAATTCAACGTATCCGGCAATTGCGAGGGCAGCCGAGTGTGGGCCAAGGCCCGCACCAAGCCGTCGTCCAGATGGGAAATCACGCGGCCATGACGAGCGAAACAGCCCCAGGACTCCGCCAAAGCCAGTTCGGCGACAATGGTCTGCTGCTTTACTGTGAACACCTGGGCGGCGCGTTCCAACTCGCGCTTGATCACTTCCTTCATTTCCTTGCGCGCCGCCGACGGTTGCAAGGCCTGAACATACAACTGGCTGACGCGCTTGGCCCAAGGACGGGAGGCCGCATAACGCTGCACGGCATACATCATTCCCTACCCCTTTCCTGAAACAAAAAAGGGCGCATTGTAACAAAACGCCCCCGCGCGCCCAAGCCGGGATCCGGACTCACCCGTCGCCCCCCCTCTTGCCAGCCGGACGGACTCGGCTTTCCGCAATACCTGAATACAGCCACTGCCGGAAATGATTCAAGGTCATCGGCTTGCCAAAATAAAAGCCCTGCAAATACTCGAAGCCCTTCACATTCAGATAGCTTTGCTGACCCTGGGTCTCCACCCCTTTCACGATGACCTGCACCCCCATTTCGTTGGAAGATAAAAGCAGGCCATCCAGAATATTCCCTTTCAGGCTGTCCTGACCCAAGGCCGACACGTAACCTTTCTCAACCTTCAGATAATCGAAGCCCCAGCGGCTCAGATAGGCCTTATCGGCATAGCCGGCGCCGAAGTCGTCCAAGGCCAGCCTCACGCCCATCTGCCGTAAGCCGTTGATCACCTTTTGCGCGCCGGAAGCCTCTTGCAACGGAGCCCTCTCCGACACCTCCAACACCAGCTGAGCCTGCTTTTCACGCAATAGATTAACCAGCGGCCGGCAATCTTCCAGCAATTCGGGCAAAGCCAGGTGATCGGTAGAGATATTGACTCCAACCATAAAGCCCGGAGGCAATACGATCTGCTTCAACTCCTCGGCCACCCTCCGCAGCATATAGCGTGTCAGCGGCACAATCATGCCGGCTTCAATCGCGGTCTGAATGAAGAGTTCGGAGCGCACATTGCCCTGGACCGGGTGCCGCCAGCGCGCCAGCACCTCTACTCCGACACATTCGCCACTAGCCGCGGTGACGATGGGCTGGTAATGGGCGAAAAACTCTTTTTGCCGAATCCCCTCGGATATCTCCCACCCCGTCGCCTTGCGCCCACCGGAACCGCGACGCGCCCCCCAAGCGACGCCGCCGCCCAAGGCTGCGGCCGCCAACAGGGCCAACCATTGGGTTTGCAATGCCAACAAGGGCGCGGCCGCCCACTGCGGCGCCGCCAGCACACCTATGCGCGCCGGCGCGGACGGCACCCATACCACCTCTCCGCCCGTATCCGCCCCCTGATCCCTCACCTCGCCGTTGGCGGCCAGCGCCCGCCCCCCGGCCAGCAAGCGCACTTTCAAACCATCACGCTCGGCCAACGCCAATTGAGCCACCAAGGGCCCTGCGTCCAACTCAATCACCCCTGCGGCATGCCCCAACCGCAACCCCGGCAACAGCTGGCCATTGCCAGCCGGCAACAAGCTCGCCCCATTCTCAAACCCTGCCACCCCCTCCGAAACGCCGCGCCGGGAGGCACACTGCGCGCCGCCGGCGCCGTGCGCCAAGGCGAAGCGCGCCAGCGACGTGCGCTGAACCAATTCAGCCAAAGCCTGGGTTTGAGCGCGGCAATCCGGCTCCGACGGCGGCAGCCCGTCCAATCGCGTCAGCGCGGCGAACGCGGGCGACAACTGCCAGGTCAGCTGCCCGACAACCAACTCGGCCCTCTCCCTGGCCGCCGACTGCATCCGCCACGTCGTCAACGCCAGCGCCAAGACCATCGTCAGCGCCAAGGCCAAACCGACGCAAACGACATAGGCCGCGCCAGAGGAGCAGGACATCAGCCAGGCATGCATCCGGTCCGTGCTTGCGAATCTGTTCTTTCCACTCATTGCCAGCCCTCAACGAAGGTTTCACGCATGGCCCGTCATCGTTGAAGTGTAGTTAGAACCTCGCAAATCTCCACAAGCCAACGCCGCGCTTCCGGAGCCGAATCCTCACCCGCCATCGCGAGCAAGCGGCAGTTTTTTTGGAAAATCGTCGCGGCAAGCAGCAAACAATCAAATACTTAGCCGGCATGTTTTTAAAAAACAGTTGTAAAGCCGCCCGATTTACCGTATAGTCCGGCCTCTTGTGTTTCCACCGGGCATTCCAAACCACGCCTCAGCCCGAGTGAGATTGCTTCATCGTCCCTGACCATTTCCAGGCTTCGTCCACGCTTATAATGTCGCATCAGACTGGACCGCTGTTCGCCGCTTGTCAGGTTAGTGCCGATGATTTACGGCTTAAAGGCGCCGTATAACCGACCGCCACCAACCTGGCTATTAAGTGACGCCGGCAGTAACCGGCCGAAAGGACATCATGCATTTTTCCGATCTGGGCATCGCCCCGACCATCCTGCGCGCTCTGGAAGCCGCCGGCTATTCTTCCCCTACCGAAGTACAGGCTCAAGCCGTGCCCGCCGCCATCGCTGGCCGCGACCTGCTGGTATCCGCCCAAACCGGTAGCGGCAAGACCGCAGCCTTCCTGCTGCCGGCGCTGACCAAGCTGTCCGAGCGCTCCACTGGCAAAGGCCAAGGCCCGCGCGTACTGGTATTGTGCCCGACCCGCGAACTGGCTCAGCAAGTGGAAAAGAACGCGCTGGAATACGGCAAGGACCTGCGCTGGATGAAAACCGTCTGTCTGGTGGGCGGCTCCTCCTTCGGCTACCAAACCCGCGCGCTGTCGCGTCCGGTAGACCTGATCGTGGCCACTCCCGGCCGTCTGATGGACCACATGCGCTCCGGCCGCATCGACTTCTCGCGCCTGGAAATGCTGGTGCTGGATGAAGCCGACCGCATGCTGGACATGGGCTTCATCGAAGATATCGAAACCATCGTCAAAGCCACTCCGGACACCCGTCAGACCGTGCTGTTCTCCGCCACGCTGGACGGCACCGTCGGCCGCATGGCCGAGAAGATGACCCGCGACCCGCAGCGCATCGAAATCGCCCGCACCGAAACCTCGGGCGGCACCATCGAAGAGCACCTGCTGTACGCCGACGATTTGAACCACAAGCATCGTCTGCTGGATCATATTCTGAAAGAGTCCGGCTTCGACCAGTGCGTGATTTTCTCCGCCACCAAAGCCTACTCCGAAGAACTGGCCGACAAACTGTCCGACCAGGGCTATTCCGCCGCCTGCCTGCACGGCGACATGCCGCAAAGCTGGCGTAACCGCACGCTGAACGATCTGCGTCGCGGCCGTATCAAGATCCTGGTGGCCACCGACGTGGCAGCCCGCGGCATCGACGTGCCCACCATCACCCACGTGGTGAACTTCGACCTGCCGAAACAAGCTGAAGACTACGTGCACCGCATCGGCCGCACTGGCCGCGCCGGCCGCGACGGCACCGCCATCACCCTGGCGGAGTCCAAGGAGTTCCACAAGGTTCGCCGCATCGAGCAATACCTGAAGCGTCAGATCACCGAAGGCGTGATCGAAGGCATGGAACCGACCCGTCGCCCGCCGAAAGGCCCGCGTCGCAACGCCAACGGCAAAGGCGGCTACGGTGATCGCCGTCCGGGCAGCGGCGGCGGTCGCGGCGGCTACGGCAATCGTCGCGAAGGCGGCTACCAAGGCCAACGCCGCGAAGGCGGTTATCAGGGCAACCGCGGCCCGCGCAGCACCCAACAGCAGTAAATCTCAGACGCCCCCGGCAGCGGGGGCCGCTGAAACAGAACGCCATCGGCTCGCCGATGGCGTTTCGCATTTCAAGTGCGGTCCGCCCGTCCGCGCAAAGCCAAGGCCAGGAACAGCCAGGCGCCGTGCGGCAGCCACTGCTCGGTCCAACGCCAGGACTGGCTGATATCGGTCTGTTCCGGGCTCAGGAAGGCAACGCCGTCGTCCACGCCCGGCGCGGCGGTGATCCCGTTGCAGACTCCGCCGCAGGCGTTGTAATAGCCGGGCTCGTAACGCGGATTGTTGCGCCCCCAGCCCTGCAGCATGCAGACATCGAAGGGGTTGCGCCCCAAAATCCAGTCCAGCGCGCCCTGGGCGTAAGCCCGCAGGGGATCGCCCTCCCCTTGCGGCTCCTGTTGCGCCAGGCCGCAAGCCGCCGCCGCCAGCGAGGCCAGCCGCGCATTTTCCCCCTGCCACCAGTAGCCGCTGCCATTCTGCTGCGGCATGAAAAAGCGAGCCACGCCCTCCTCGCCGTTGCGGGCCACCCATTGCCGCGGATAAGCGAAAGGGTTTCCCGCCGCCGCCGTCAGCGTCATTTCCGCCTCCATCCCGCGCCGGACCGCCCGTCGCGCATCGCTCGCCAGCGGCGACGCCGGCAATACCGCGGCGAAACGCAGCAAGGCCAGATAAGGCAGGCCTGCTTCGACCGCGTGAAAATAGCTATGCCGCCGCTGTGCGTCCATCCAGAAACGACCGGCCTCGTCCTGCTGCGCCAACATGCGCCGCGCGCGGCGGTCGGCGGCATCGGCAAACACCGGCTCGCCGCTAGCCGCGTATAGTTCGCAGGCAGCCAACAGCGCGCAGTAATCGTCGATCAGGTTTTCACAGCCATCGTCCAGATAACGCGCATTGTATTGCTGCAGATGGGCGAAGCCGCGCCGCGCCGCGGCCAGATAATCGCCACGGCCGAACTCCCCGTCGCGCGGCAGTTCCGCAGCGCGCGCCAGCGCGGCGATCGCCAGGCCTCCCCCCTGGCGAAAACCGGCCTGGAAGGCGCCTGATCTGACACCACGCTGAGTGGTGAAAGCACACAGCTCGCGCTGCTCCGGCGCCTTGCTCCAGCCATCGAACAAGGTCATGTAGAAAAAGCCGGACGAGTGCTGCATGCGCAACAGAAAATCCGCTCCGTGCAAAGCCTCGTCCACCATGCGCTCGTCGAACCAGCGCGGCTGCGGCGGCAAAGCGTCGCGGCCCGCCATCAGGCACCAGGCCAGCAGCGGCGTCTGCTGAGGATTCATGAAGTTGGCGTAGGATAAATGGGACAGGTATTTGGAACAGTCGCCGGAAGCGTCGAACCAACCGCCGCGCGCATCCCGCCGCGCCTCTCCGCCCCACTCCGGCGCGGTTCTATCCGCCTGGTCGTAAAGACCGGTGCAACGCTGCGACTTAAAATAATGCAACAGATCGGACAGCATCTGGCTGCCCAGGCAATCAGGCCCTACCACGAACTCGTGACTGATCACCGGCGGCGCGCTGTCCCGTAACCACAGCCGGTAACGTCCCGGCTGCGTCCAACCGCTGAAATCCGCCAGCCAGTAGTGCCATTCCGGCCAGCCCTCCGCCATGCCCTGCGGCCTCAAGGGAATGTCGGCCGCGATCCGTCCCTCCCCATCCAACAAGGCTAGCGTCGCAGGCCCAGCTCCGGCAGGCACTTGCAACAAGGCCTGCTTGGGCGCTTGGGGTTCAAAACCAACATGATTCAGCAGAATCTTCATGGCGCGTCTCCCGGCTAATAAGTAAATCGTTTTGCCTTAATGACGGGCAATATTTACGCGCCGAGACGCCCAGGTCAAGCCATTGACATAAAAAGGCGCCGCATCAAACCTTGAGCAGCACTTCGTACTGCGGATTGAATTCATCAAAGATGGGCAGGGCCGCCGCGCCCAGCGCCACCGTGTCGCGGCCGGCGCTCCCCAGCAACACGCGCGGGCCGCAGCTTTGCCGGATAGACCCCGGCAGCGGATGCAGCCGTTGCTCCAGTTGCTCTAGCAAGGCTTGCGGCAGGAAACCGCCTATCACCACCGCCTCAATATCCAACAGGCTCTCCAGGATATTGATCGCCTGGCGCAGCGGCGGCGCGGCGGTGGCCAGCCAGCGTTCCATGCCGTAGCAGATCTCCGGCGTCGGCCGTTCCAGGCTGCGCGCAGCCAGCTCGGCGTCGTCGGCCAGCCCCAAGGTTTCGTACAATGCGCGCAGCGATACATAACGCTCCAGACAGCCATGGTTGCCGCAATCGCAAGGTCTTCCGTCCGGCATCACGATCATGTGGCCGATCTCGCCTGCGTTGTGGCGGACGCCCGCGTACAGCCTCCCGTCCAGAAACAAGCCCGCGCCCAGCCCGGCGCCGATGAACAGATAGACGAAATTGCGCAGCGCGGCGGCGCGGCCGTACAGCCGCTCCCCGATGGCCGCGGCGGTAGCGTCCTTTTCAAGCAAGACCGGCAGATCCAGCCTGCGCTCCAGTTGCGCCGCCGCATCCACCTCTTCCCAGCCCGGCAAGGTGGTAGGGCCCACCGAACTCATGCCCTCAACGCCGAACGGACCCGGCATCACCAGTCCCAAGCCCAATACCCGCCCCCAGTCTATTCCGGAGTCCGCGCGCAACCGGCCCACCACCTCTTCGATCAAGGGCAGGGCCAGCTGCGGATCCGGCCGCTGCACCGGCGCCTCCACCCGCGCGCGGCATTGCCCGGCCAGGTCCACCGCTACCGCGATCAGCGACTGGGTATCCAACTGAATGCCCAGCGAGTAGGCACCGTCGGGATTGATGCTCAGCGGTATCGCCGGCTGGCCACGCGCGCCTTCGCGCATCGGCTCCCCCGCCAACAACATGCCGCCGTCCAGCAATTCCGCCGCGATATTGGACACCGTTTGCGGCGTCAACGCGGTCAGCCGAGCCACCTCGGCGCGGGTCAGCTGTCCGTTCAGGCGTATGGTTTCTATCACCGCGCGGCGGTTGTGCGCGCGGGCGTGTTCCAGATTGGTCCCCGCCACCGTGCGCGAGTCCCGACCTGCGGGAATGGATTTCATGGAGGCAGTATGGCGACCCGGCGCAGGGCGGACAAGCGCGCCGGCAAGGCCTGTTGCATCGGCGGCGACTGCCGGGCCGTGTTGTCGACACAATTAAATAAATCAACTTGACGAAATGCCATTGTAATGATTGAATTTCCAAAAACGCCAATGGCATCGCATCGCGACAATGCAAACCCCTGATGTTTCAGTGATTTGCGCCGAACGCACGCATTTGACCAAGGACAGCACCGTGACTGAAGCTTTTGAATATCGCTTGGGCGTCGATGGCGGCGGCAGCGGCACCCGCGTCTGTTTGAGCGACGCGCGCGCCCGCCCGCTGGCCCACGCAGAAGGCGGCCCCTCCGCCTTGTCGCGCGGCGTGCCGCAAGCCTGGGCCGCCGTGAACGAAGTCATCGCTCGCGCCTTCGAGCAGGCCGGCCTGCCGCTGGCCCCGCCGGCGCAATGCGCGATCGGCCTTGGTCTGTCCGGCGTGCACAACGCAGGCTGGGCCGAGGCCTTCCGCGCCGCCGATCCCGGCTACGCCCGCTTGCGCCTGGCCACCGATGGCTACACCACTTTGCTGGGCGCCCATGGCGGCCGCCCCGGCGTGATCGTGGCGCTGGGCACCGGCAGCATAGGCGAAGCGCTGTATCCAGACGGCGGCCACCGCGAAGTCGGCGGCTGGGGCTACCCCAGCGGCGACGAGGCCAGCGGCGCCTGGCTGGGCCAGCGCGCCGCCCAGTACGCGCAGATGGCGCTGGACGGCCGCCTGGAGCCGACGCCGCTGACGCGGGCGGTGCTGGAACATGTGGGCGGCGACTGGCAGGCGATGATGGCCTGGAACGGCCGCGCCACCCCGACGCTCTTCGCACAGCTGGCGCCGCTGGTGGTGGCCAACGGCCGCCGGGATTCGCTGGCGGCCGAACTGCTGCGTCAGGCTGGCCGCGACGCCTGGTCCATCGCCAAGGCGCTGGACCCGGATGAAAGCTTGCCGGTGGCGCTGTGCGGCGGCCTGGGCCAAGCACTGCGCGACTGGCTGCCGCCGGAATTCGCCGCCCGGCTCAGCCCGCCGCAGGGCGACGCCTGCGCAGGCGCGCTGCTCTTGCTGGCCGCCTGATCTCCCTCTCTCCGAAAAGGACTCCCCATGCGCCTTTCCCCGCTGCTACTCGCCGGCTTGCTGGCCCTGGCCGGCCCGGCCCGCGCCGACAAAATCGTGGTCGAATACTGGACCGACTCGCTCAAGCCGCAATTCGACGCCTATTTCGCCGCCGCCAAGAAACAGTACGAGGCGCAAAATCCCAATGTCGAACTGCGCTGGGTGGATGTGTTCAACGAGGGCTTCGAGACCAAGCTCAACGCCGCCATCGCCGCCGGCCGGCCGCCGGCGCTGATTAACCACGACGTGCCCCGCTTGTATAAATACGCGCAGAAAGGCGCGCTCTTGCCGCTGGACAGCGCACTGGCAGCGGACAAGGCCGCTTATCTGCCCAATGCGCTGGCCGACCTCAGCGTGGGCGGCAAGCTCTACGCCTACCCTTGGTACAACAACGTCAATGTGCTGGTGCTCAACGGCGAGCTGTTCCGCAAGGCCGGCCTGGATCCGGCGCGCAAGCTGGCCAGCCTGGAGCAGCAACTGGCCGCCGCCAAAGCCATCCGCGTCAAGACCGGCGTGCCCGGCCTGCTGCCGCAGTTGGGCCAGATCGACGGCATCATGCTTGGCCGCGGCTTGCCTCTGCTGCAAAACGGCAAGGCGGTCTTCAACAGCCCGGCGCATGTGGCCTTGCTGCGCCAGTACGCCGACGCTTACAAAGCCGGCGCACTGGCCAAGGAAAACCTGTTCGCCGATGACAACTACCAGGCCAGCGTCAAGCTCTACAACAGCGGCCGGCTGGCAATGATGGAAACCGCGCCCACCGCGGTGAGGCGCACCCAGACCGACGCCCGCGCCATCTTCGTGGTCAGCCGGGTACAACCGGCGCCGCTAGGGCCCACTGGCGTGACACAGGGCGGCTACCAGTTCGGCTGGGCAGTATCCAAAGGGCTGCCTGCGTCCACTCAAGCCGAAGCGATCAAGTTCGCTCGCTTCCTCACCAGCGACGCTCAGCAGCTGGCGTTCTCCAAAGTCACCGGAGCCACCTTCCCCTCCACTCGCGCAGCGCTGCGCGATCCTTATTTCACCCAGACCGGCGGCAGCCTGGTCGACGTCGCCCGCGCCCAGGGCGCCAAGGCTGCGCCGGACATCCGCACCTTCAGCCTGAGCGGTGTGCCGCGGCTGGCGGACCTGAAGAAAAAACTGGTGGACAGCGTGGAAGCGGCGGTCACCGGCCGCAAGGACGCCCAGCTGGCGCTGGACGAGGCGGTCGCGTTCTGGAACCGGCAGTTGAAGTAAGCGCGCGACAATGAAATCCAGCGCCCGCAACGCTTGGCTGTTCCTGGCTCCAGCTCTGTCGCTAATGGCGGTGTTCACCTTCTGGCCCTTGCTGTTCGGCGCTTACCTGGCCTTTACCCGCTATGACCTGCTGTCGCCGCCGCAGTGGGCGGGCCTGGAAAACTTCGAATTCCTGCTGCAGGACGAGGTGTTCTGGCGCGCGATGCGCAACTCCCTGCTCTATCTGCTGGTGGTGCCGGCGATCCAGCTGGCCGCTATTGCGCTGGCACTGCTGGCCAACCGGCCCTTGCGCGGCATCAAGCTGTTCCGCGCCGCCGTCTACCTGCCGGTGATCACCACCGTAGCCGTGGTCGGCATCATGTGGAACTGGATGTACGCCGATTACGGCGTGCTCAACAGCGCGCTGCGCTGGCTGCGGCTTTTGACCGCGCAACAGGAGATCGGCTTTCTCAACGATGAGGACATCGCCCTGTTCTCGGTGATGTTCGTCACCTTCTGGCGCGGGATCGGCTACTACATGGTGCTCTACCTCGCCGGCCTGCAGGCGATTCCGGCGGAGATGCAGGAAGCGGCCGTGCTGGACGGCGCCAATGCCTGGCAGCGTTTCTGGCGCATCACGCTGCCGATGCTAAGGCCCACCATCTTGTTCTGCAGCCTGATTTCCACGCTGGACGCATTGAAAGCCTTCGAAGAAGTGTTGGTGATGACGCGCGGCGGCCCGCTGAACTCCACCTACACCGTGTTGTATTACATGTTCCATCAAGGCTTCGATCAGTTGGACTTTGGCCGCGGCGCCGCCGCCGGCTTACTGCTGACCTGCGTGTGCTTATTGCTGGCCGGCCTCAACTTCCGCCTGCTGCGCCCCGCCCACCGCTAGCTTTCAGGACACTCGCCATGACCGCAGCCTCAAGCCTACTCGCCCGCCCCACCCGGCAAGCCCGCGCGCGCGCGCTCCGGCGCTTGCCGGACTACCTGTTGCTGCTAGCGCTGGCCTGCGCCGCCTGTTATCCGTTTGGGTGGACGCTGATGATCGCTTTGGGCAACGGCGAACAGGTGTTCGACTTCCCTCCGCGCTGGCCGGAGCCCTTGTCGCTGACCCACTTCCGCGAAGTATGGGATCAGATCCCGATGGGACGGTTTTTATGGAACTCCGCTTTGATCTCCGGCCTCTCCACTGCCGGCACGCTGCTGGTTTCAAGCTGCGCGGGCTTCGCACTGGCGCAGCTGCGCTTTCGCGGCCGGCAATGGGTGTTTTACGCCATCATCGCCACCTTGCTTCTGCCCAGCGAAACCAATGTGCTCAGCAATTACGTGACCCTGTCCTGGCTGGGGCTGGACGACAGCCGCGTCGGAGTAGCGCTTCCAACATTGGCCGGGGCTTTCGGGATTTTCCTGATGAAGCACGCCTTCGAGGAAATTCCCGAAGAAATCATTGCCGCCGCGCGCATGGACGGCGCCGGCGACTGGCAACTGTTCTGGCGCATATGCCTGCCGCTGAGCCGGCCCTATCTGGCCACCTTGGCCATCTTCACCCTGGTATGGTCCTGGAACAGCTATGTCTGGCCCAGCGTGGTGCTGAAGAACCCTGACCTCTACCCGCTGTCCGTGGGCGTGCAGTACTTGAAAGGCGCTTTCGCCACCTCCACGCGGATGGTGGCCGCCGGCGCGGCGCTGACCATCGCGCCGGTATTGCTGGTATTTCTATTTTGTCAGCGCTATTTCATGCGCGGCATGGACGGCGCGGTCAAATAACGCCGCCCGGCCGCGGCGCTCAAGCTCCGCACAACTCTGTCAAGCGCTGCGGCTCCGCCACCAGGAAATTGCCCTCGCCCTGCAATTGGACGATGCGCGCGTCGCGACGTCGCTCCCAGGCGTTCACCGGGTACTGGCGCGCCCAGGCGCACATGAGTTGCTGGTCCTGCCGGCTCATGCGCAGCTGATAGCGCGCATGCATGTAAAGCGTGATGCGCGCCGCCACGCCGCGCACTTCTTCACGCGGCTGGAAGCGTTTGTTGCCGAAATCCGTCACCGATTGGCATTGACCGTACATCGTCGTCGGCTTGCGACTCCACGCGCCGTAGGCGAAGTTGGCGCGATCGCCGTTGACCTCGCCCACCGCCGGCACCAGATTGTTCAAATCGCCTTCCGCCATGCGGAAGACCGGATCGCTGACCGCGCAGTTCTTGCGGCCGCCTTGCTGCCAGCATTGACGCTGATGGCCCAGATTCCAGGCCGGCACCACGTGCTCCCACTCGATGCGGCTGGCGCGGGTTTCCGATTTTCGCGGCACATAGCCGCAGGAGGCCCAATCCACCGCCTTGCCGCGGTAGTCGCAGCCGCAATAGAAATCCTGCTCCATGCCGGCAAACACCCGCGGCAATACTTTCTTGGCGTTGGAAAAATCGCGGTGTCCTACTTGCTTGACGCCGCTCACCAACTGCGCGGCCTGTACCCGGCCCGGCGCGCCCGTGTCGGCGGCTGGCCGCGTCACCTGTTCCAGCTGGCGCACCACGGCCGCACCGGCCTTGGCCAGGGTTTTGACTTCCGCGGATTGACTGATTTTGGAAAATTCGGCCGCATCGCAAGCGGCCAACAACACAATAACGGAGAGGAGGATGGGATAACGCATGGCGGGCAGTGTAAGTACCCGCCGCGTTCACGACAATAAGATCCAAAAAATATTACAAATGATAATCCATATAAATTTCAACAAAAATAACAACGTCATTAACCGGGGCACAAGGGCTGCCGGTGCAGCCGGACGATTGCCTCGCCGGTAGGCGCGGCCATCATATCGCGCAGCGTATATTGGTCCAGCGTCCGGAAAAACGCCGCCAAAGCTTCGTCCAGCGCGCCCTTGAGTCTACAGCCTTGCCGAAGCGCGCACGGCGGATCCGCACAGTCTATCAACTGCGACAGCCCTTCCAGCTCGCGCACCACCTCGCCCACCCGGTACTGCTCCGGCGCGCGCGCCAGCGCCAGGCCACCGCCCTTGCCGCGGCTGGTCTGCAGCCAGCCCTGCTGCGCCATGAAATGGACAACTTTGACCAAGTGGTTGCGCGACACCTCGAAACGGGCGGCGATTTCCGGAATGGTGGCCAGCTGTCCCTCTTCCTGCCAGGTCAGATACATCAGCACGCGGAGGCCGAGGTCGGTAAAACGGGTCAATTGCATGGTCTTAAAACCTGTTCCAAGCCTAGCGATCAAGCACGAGACAAGGCAAAAAATGACTGAAGACGCGAAGTGTACACATGGTACACGAGCATTCTGAAACTGTTTTAAACGTCGTGTCGTCGACGCGCAGCAGACATTGAACAGGTTCTGAGGCGGAGCCCGGCGGCAAGCGCCGCCGGCTCAATGGCTTAAGCGCCGACGGCGTTGGAGCCGAACACTTCGAAATGAATCCGCTCCACCGCCACGCCCAGGTCCAACAAGCTGGAGCGCTGCGCCAGCATGAAGCCCACCGGGCCGCACAGATAGTAGTCAGCATCCGGCAACAGCGTCATTTCACGCAATTGGTTCAGCTGTAGACGGCCTTGTTGCTGATAGTCCCGGCCCAGTTTGTCCTCCGCGCGCGGCGCTTCATAGCAAACATGGGCGCGCAGCTGCGCGTGGCGTTCCTGCATCTCTCGCAAACCGTTGCGCATCGCATGCACGCCGCCGTGGCGAGCCGCGTGCAGGTAGCGGATTTCCCGGCGGCTGCCGGTTTTCAGCAGGTGCCGCAGCATGGACAACATCGGCGTCTGGCCGACGCCGGCGCTGATCAGCACCACAGGACCGCTACGCTCTTCATGCAGGAAAAAATCGCCCTGCGGCGCGCTCAGTTCCAGAATGTCGCCCTCCCGCTTTTCCGCATGCAACAGATTGGACACTCGTCCCGCTGGCTTGCCGTCACCGCCCGCTTCTCGCTTGACCGAAATCCGCAGATGTTCGCGATTGGGCGCGTCAGACAGGCTGTACTGGCGCGGCTGAGCCAGCCCCCATTCCGCAACAAAGCACTTGACCGAAACATACTGACCGGGACGGAAACCCGGCACCGCGCCGCCGTCGGCCGGCACCAGATAGAAGGATGTGATTTCCTCGCTCTCGTCCACCTTGCGCGCAATGCGGAACGGCCGCCAGCCGGCCCAGCCGCCCTCGGTGTTGGCGGCGGCAAGATACAGCTCGTGCTCCTCGGCGATCAAGATATCCGCCAGTTGGCCGTAAGCGGCGGCCCAGGCGTCTATCAACTCAGGCGTTGCCGCCTCGCCCAGCACCTCCTGGATGGAGGCCAGCAAATGCTTGCCGACGATGGGGTAGTGCTCGGCCCGAATGCCCAGGCTGACATGTTTGTGCGCCACCCGGGTCAGCACCGGTGCCAACGGCAATGGATCGTCGATGTGCTGGGCGTAGGCCAATACCGCCATCGCCAGCGCCTGCTGCTGTTGACCGGAATGCTGATGCCCTTGATTGAAGATGTTTTTCAACTCCGGATTGTAAGTGAACATGCGGCGATAGAAATGGCTGGTCAAAGCCAGGCCGTGTTGCTGCAGCACTGGAACAGTGGCTTTGACAAGGGCGCGGATTTCGGGATTCAGCATGGCGGGCTCCTAAAGATGTGTGCTTGATACATTTTATTGTGGGTAAAAATGCCGGTTGATCACCGGCCGCCTTAAAGATGCATAAATAATACATCTTTATTGCCGCATTGTCATCGCCGCGTGCAGACATCCGTTCCGGGCAGGCTTGACCCAAGTCAACACCCCAACCATACCGCTTGCATAAGATCGACGCATTCTTACGGCATAACTCGGCGGCGCCGCGCCCATTGCGCGGCCGGCCTGATGAGGCGGCTTATGGCATTGGTGCTTTACGACGACGGCAATCACAAATGCGTCGCCTTCACCGAACTGGTGCAAGGCGAAGGCATACAATCCAACCAGTTCGCCATCATCGATCAAGGCGAGGGCATTTTGCTGGATCCGGGCGGCAATCTCACCTACAAGCACCTGATCGCGGAACTGGCCGACTACTTCCTGCCCTCGCACACTCGCTACATATTCGCCTCTCATCAGGACCCGGACATCATCGCCTCGGTGGGCGGCTGGCTGCTGATCACCGACGCTCAGGTGATCATCGCCGAAGAATGGACCCGCTTCCTGCCCCACTTCTGCATGCGTGGGGCCACCGCCGGCCGGCTGGTGGCGATTCCGCCTCGCGGCATGTGGCTGCGGCTGGGCGGCGCGGACCTGCAAATCGTTCCGGCCCATTACCTGCACACCGTCGGCTTTTTCCAGATCTACGACCCGATCAGCAAAATCCTGTTCTCCGGGGACATCGGCGCCTCCTTGATGGACGGCCACGCGGCCGGCCTGCCGGTCAACGATTTCGACGCCCACCTGCACGACAGCCACATGCTCGCCTTTCATCGGCGTTATATGTCCAATAACAAGGCTTGCAGGCTATGGGTGGAAATGGTTCGTCAGTTGGACATTGAGTGGATCGTGCCGCAACACGGCGGCTCCTTTAAGGGCAAGCCCATGGTGAAGCGCTTTCTGGACTGGTTCGAAACCCTGGAGTGCGGCACCGACCTGATCAGCCCCGCCGATTTCACGCCGCCGCCTCGCGAGGTGCCCTCTCATGACTGACTGGCTGCCGCAGAGTAATTTCGACCTTGTCTCCGGCCTGGCGCTGGTCATAGGTTTGCTGAGCTTGCTGGCCGCGCTGCGCTGGCAAGCGCGCCGAGACCGCGCGGTGCAAGCGCGGAACGCCGACATCCAGATGGCGGAACCGGAGCCTGCGGACACCGGCGACGCCGAGCTGCCCTATCAGGTGGATGAGCTCGATTCGCTCGCCGAGGTCGACATCTTCATCGAGTTCGGCTATCTGGGACAGGCCGCGCAAGCCTTGCGCCACTACGTGGACCGACTGGCGCCACACTCCGGCAAGCAGCTTCAAAGGCTGGCCGGCCTATACTTGCAAACCGGGGCGCTGGACGACTACGCCTTGATGCTGGAACGCCAGCACGATCTGGCGCTGATAGGACGGGAAGCCCTGGAGCAGGCGGTGGAGGCCGGGCTGCGCGTCGAGCGCAACCACCTGTCCCTGCGAGTATTGGCGGAGCAGCGACTGGGCTGGGGGCCGGAGGAGATCGGCCTGCGTCTGGGCGACGACACGCCGGACCTATCGGAAGAGGCTGCAGAGGAGACAACGGCGGCCATCCTCCCCTCCCGCCCGTCACCATCTCCATCCATCGGCGCCAAACGGCCCCAAGCCTTGCTGCATGGCTGCGCCCCGCTGTTCCCGCTGAATGAAAGAGAGAAAGACGTCATCGCCGCGCTCTTGCAGTTCGAACGCCAGGCCAGAGTCTGGCTGCGCTGGCAAGAATACGCGGCCGCGGCCACAGCGTTGGAACAGACGCTGGCCTTGCGGCCCCACTCGCTGACCCATCTGCTTGACCTGCTGCACGTGCATTACCGGCGGCGCCAGCTACCGCACTACGCGCGGACGCTCTGGCGCTTTCACTTGGCGCTGGGCGAGCACGGCGTAAGCCTCAAAGAACAATTGATCCACGCGGGTTGGCTGCTCGGCGCCCACCCGGTGCTGGATCTGCTGGCGCAACGCCCCGAACGACCGGAGCTGGAGCGCATCGGCCGCAGTTTCGGCTTCAGCGGCGCGCCGCCCGCCTCCGCGCCTCTGCGCCGGCCGCTGGTCACGCGCCAAACCGTCAAGATGCCGACTGAGAGCGTCGACGCGCGCTGCGAGGCCGACGCCTATCTCAGCGAAGGCCAGGTCGATATGGCTATCCAAACCTTGGAACAAGCGGTTCTGAGCCGGCCGGAGGACGCCGCCAACTATCCGCCTTTGCTACAGCTTTACCGTCGGCAAGACGACCGTGCTCGCTTCCATTGGCTTTTACAGCAGCTGCGCTCGCATGTGACGCGGCTGCCGCTGGAGGTCCGCGCGCAACTGGCCGGTTTCGATGCCGACGCCGACGCCGCCCATCGGCGCATGCTGGCCGCCTAAGCAAAATGCCCATGCCGCGCCCCACCCCACCCGCCTCCGATATCGCCGTGCTCGCCGTCGGCATGGACGACCGCAAGCTGACCCTGCTTCGCATGGCTTTTCGTTTGCACCACAGCATACGCTACCGCTTGCTGGAGTCCTCGTCCGGCGAACACCCGCCAGACCTGGCCATCGTCGATATCGACAGTCCAATCGGCTGGCAAGCCTGGGAAGAATTCCGCCTCCGCCACCCAGAGCTACCCGCCTTGATCGTCGCCTCTACGCCGCCGGAACACGCCCCGGCTCCGACGCTGACCAAACCGCTGCGGGTGGAATCCCTGTTTCCCCAACTGCAAGCGGCGCTGGGGCCCGCACCTATTCCGACACGCGCTCCGGCGACGGACCCGCTGCCGGCTACGACGCCTCGGTCCGAACCGGCCGCCGCGCCGGCTCCTCCGTCTTCCATGCCGCCGATCTCCATCGCCCGTTTCGATCCGCGCCGCGGCCTGCTCGGCGCGACCACGCGGCTGGCCCGCCAACCGCGGCCGGCGCTGTTGCTGGTGGATGGCCGGCCGCTGCTATGGCTGCGTCCGGACCGCGCACAAGCGCAATGCCTGCAGCCCGCGGAGCAATTGCGCGAGCTGTGTCGGCAGGATGCGCCCGCATTGCAGGCGCAGGCCGCCGGTGCCAGCGCCGGCGTCGTCACCCAGCCGTTACCGGCGCTGCTATGGCAACTGGCGATTTGGAGCAGCCAGGGGCGGCTGCCCGCCGGCATCGGCGCTGACACTCCCCTGCGGCTGAGGCAATGGCCCAATCTGACCCGGTTGGAGGCGCTGCCGGATGCGACGCGCCTGAGCGCGCTGCTGACCAAAACGCCGGCCACGCTGCGCATCATCATCCGGCTGCTTCGCGTGGACCCCGAACACGCCTGCACCTTCCTGGCCGCGGCCCATGCTTTGGGTCTGCTGGACTGGCGCAGCGATGCGCCGCCTCTGAAAGTGATATCCAGCGCGCCGGTGCGGCCCGGCTCGACGCCGACCGCCCCCCTGCGCCCAGACGGCGCCGGCTTCTTGTCCCGACTCCTGCAAAAAGTGACCCGCTTGTGAGCCTCACG
Organism: Chromobacterium haemolyticum; assembly: GCF_009936155.1. NCBI lineage: Bacteria > Pseudomonadati > Pseudomonadota > Betaproteobacteria > Neisseriales > Chromobacteriaceae > Chromobacterium > Chromobacterium haemolyticum. Next base: position 3,005,600 of record NZ_AP019312.1, read on the forward strand.
ACCTTCCATCATGCGCAGCCCCGATAACAAAATCCTCTTCGCTGGCCCCGTGGGCGCAGGCAAGACCACCGCCATCGCCGCCATCAGCGACATCGCCCCGATCCGCACCGACGCCAAGGCCAGCGACATGACCCTGCATCGCAAGGACCACACCACGGTAGCCCTGGACTACGGCATGCTGCGCCTGGACGCCGACACCAAGGTCCACCTCTACGGCACCCCCGGCCAGGAACGCTTCGACTTCATGTGGGACATCGTCAGCCGCGGCAGCATCGGTCTGATCCTGCTGTTGGACCACAGCCGCGCCAACCCTCTGCAGGATCTCTGCTTCTTTCTGCGCGCCTTCGAACCGCTGCTGCGCCGCGCGCCGCTGGCGCTGGGCGTCAGCAAGACCGATCTCGCGCCGCTGTCCGCCACAGACGTCTACGCCGAAGCCCTCGCCGCGCGCGGCTTGAACGCGCCGGTGTTCGAAGTGGACTGCCGCCGCCGCGAAGACATCAAACAACTGCTGCTGGCGCTGCTGTACTCGATAGACCCTGGGCTGGGAGAGCCGCAATGAACGAAGAACTGCGGCTGAGCGGGCCGCTCTACCCGATGGCCACGCCGGCCGGGGCCTTTTACGCCGTAGCGGGAGCCGAAGCCGACCTGACCCGTCGCCTGCTGTTCAACATCCTGCGGCTTGGCCATGCGGTGCCGCTGAGCGAACCCTTGCTCAGCGAATGGTGCGACGACGAGTTGGAACAGGCGCTGGCCACCCTTTATCGGTTGCAACGATTGGAATTCGTGCATGGCACAGCGGAACCGCGGCCTGCCCTCGCCGGCAACCTGGAAAGCCAGCTGCCGGAGCTTCTGGAGGCTTTGTCCGGCAGCGGTCAGGCCTTGCTGGCCGACGATAACGGCCTCTATTACGCCACCGCAGGCTTCCACCACGAAACCGCCGAGGAAATCGCCGCGCTGGCCGGCGATTTGATGTCATTAAGCCGTCGGCATCATCTATTGCTCAAGAACCATCTCAATCTGGGAAGCGCCGCCTGGGCCGCGGTGGACCCGGCCGGCCGCAGCCAACTGGCTTTTTACCCCCTGCACGTGGCGCAGCAGGCCTTCGCGTTGATCATAGGCGGCGAACCTCGGCTGCAAAGCGAAGCCTTTGTGGGCTTGGTGGAGTTGCTGGCGCGCCGCTACGCCTGAACCCCGGCCGCGCTACGGCCGGCGAATTGAACAAAAACCTGGAGAACACCATGCGTGAACAGATGCTCAAATCCATCCTGAGCGACCTCAACGGCGCAACCGCCGACATAGAAGCATCCGCCATCATTTCCGCCGACGGCCTAACCATGGCGGCGCTGCTGCCGCAGGAGGTTGACGAAGACCGGGTCGGCGCGATGGCCGCTGCGATGCTCTCGCTGGGCGAGCGCACCGCGCGAGAACTGGCGCGTGGCGGGCTGGAACAAGTGATGGTCAAGGGAGAGCACGGCTACATTCTGATGAGCCACGCCAGCCCGGACGCGGTGCTGACCGTGATCGCACGGCGCGAGGCCAAGCTGGGTCTGATTTTTCTCGACGCCAAACGCGCGGCGCGCAGCATTGCCGAAATTCTCTGAGAACCTCGCGGGCAGGGTCGAGACAAGGCGAAAACGAGCGAAAAAGCGGAATGGTCGGGTGGTACATGCGCATTTTGAGCTTGTACTCACCGTGCAACGCTCCACGAAGCACAACAGACTTTGAACAGGTTCTAACAAGCAGGCCTATGCTTGGCGGCGCATGGCCGGCACAATACGGTTTTGCTTCCGCGCAAGACTCGACTCCATGTGGAAAACCATACTCGCCATCTCCGTCGGCGCAGCGTTGGGCGCCTTGTTGCGCTGGGCGCTGGGCGTCAAGCTGAACAGTCTATGGCCCAGCCTGCCGCCAGGCACGTTGGCCGCCAATCTGATCGGCGGCTACATCATCGGACTGGCCGTCGCCTTCTTCGCCAGCGCGCCGGGGGTGTCGCCGCTATGGCGGCTACTGGTGATCACCGGCTTTTGCGGCGGCCTGACCACCTTCTCCACCTTCTCCGCCGAAGTCATCGCCTTGCTGCAGCAACAACGGCTGTTGCCGGCGCTGGCCGCCGTCACCGTTCATGTCGGCGGCTCGCTGCTGGCCACCCTGACCGGCATCGCCAGCTGGCACTGGCTGCGCGCGCTCAAGGGGTGATGCCGTCTAGTGCGTCGCCCCGCCCGTCTCGACAATGTCCTCCGTCGCGGTCAAAGCCGTTTCCAAGGCCAGCCGCAGACCGGCGACTATCATCTCCAAGCTCATGCTGGGCGCTCCCGGATGCGCGGCGGCCTGCTCCGGCAAATAGGGAATGTGGATGAAACCGCCGCGCGCGGGCGCGCCGGTCAAGGCGTGCATCAGGCCGTAGAACACATGGTTGCAGACAAAGGTCCCCGCGCTTTGCGACACGGCCGCTGGAATGCCGGCGGCGCGCAAGGCCGCCGCCTGCGCCTTGATCGGCAAAGTGGAAAAATAAGCGGCTGGCCCCCCCGGCACCACCGGCCGGTCTATCGGTCGATGGCCGGCATTATCCGCGATGCGGGCATCGTCCACATTGATCGCCACCCGCTCCAAAGATAGCTCGGGGCGTCCGCCCGCCTGACCCACCGCCACGACCAGCGCCGGCCGCAATGCGGCCATTTCTCCGCGCAAAACGCTCAAGGCCTCGCCAAACACACATGGCAGCCGCCTCGCAGCCACCACCGCGCCCATCAACGACTCTCCATCCAGCCGGCTCGCAGCCTCCCATGACGGATTCACGCTCTCGCCGCCAAACGGTTCGAAGCCCGTCAACAACACGATCTTGCTCATTCAAGCTCTCCCTCGTCCAAAGCCAGCAAGGCGAAAGTCCCCAGCCAATGCTCCCCAGTGTAATGACCACTGACCACGTGCGGCAGGCCGGCGTCCAGATGCGCCCGCGCGCTTTGGCCCAACAAAGCCCCCCAAGCGTCGTCCGCCGGCAGCGCCGCCGTCAACTGGCGCAAACACCAGGCGCGGCTCAAATTCAAGCCGATGAGATGGCCGATCTTGGGGTCCGAGCCGTTACTGACCTTTACCGGACTCAGCAGGGCAGCGTTTCGCGGCAAATCGGGCAAGAAAACGCGCAACCAAGCGCAAAACGGCTCGGCCGGCAACAGCCGGCTAAGCAACAAAGCCTGGCATAAGCAGGGCGACAGGAAATCATCGCCGCTTGGCTCCAAGCGCGCCGGATAATCCGCATCGGACAGGAAATAACGCCGGGCTGCCGCCTCCAGCGCCTGCACCAGCTCGGCATCGTCGGCGGCGCGTGCATAGTCCAGGCTCAGCAACAAGGCAAAGGCGGTGTTGGCGTGCCCGCCGCTGCGGATCGGATAATCCTGCAAAGGGAGAAACGTAAGCCAGCGCTGACGGATCAAAGTCAGCAGCGGCCGCATCGCCTCGCGCCATTGACCGGATTGAGGCGCCTCCCAGGCCTCAAGCTCTTGCGCCAAGGCCAGCAACCAGGCCCAGCCATAAGGCCGCTCATAGCTTGTACGGCCCGGGGCGGCGAAGTAGTCCGCCTCTGCCTGGAAAGCCTGCGGCGAAAAATGGCTGGCGAATAGAGCGGCGATATCAGCCTGCTCCGGCAAACGTGGAAAACGACGCGCCAGGCGCGCCAACAGCCAGAAGCCATGCACGGCGGAGTGCCAGTCGTAGCAGCCGTAGAACACCGGGTGCAAATCGCGCGGCGCGCGCGCGTCCTCCGGCCCGTTCAGCAGATGGCTCAGCAGATTCGGATACTCCCGAACCAGCCCGGCCAGCGGCAGCGCCGCCAGCTTGGATGCTTGTTGCGGATTCATGCTGTCTCCTCAACGGAACACAATGAAATACATCAATAGGATATTCACGCCCAGCAAAGCCAGCGCGGTGGGAATCTGGGTCTTGATCACCAGATATCGGTCCTTCAGCTCCAGCAAGGCCGCCGGCACGATATTGAAATTGGCCGCCATCGGCGTCATCAGCGTACCGCAATAGCCGGAATACATGCCTATCGCCACCAGCGGCGCCGCGTCGGCGTGATGGCCGACGATCAGAAAAGGCAGCGCGATGCCGGCAGTCATCACTGGAAAAGCCGCGAAGGCGTTGCCCATGATCATGGTGAACAGGGCCATGCCGATACAATAGATCGCCACCAGCAGAAAACGGTTGTCCGGATCAACAAACAGGCCCACCACCTCTTGCACCGCCTGGCCAGTCTTGGCGGCGACGAACACCCCTCCCAGCATCGCCAGCATTTGCGGCAGGATGGCGGCCCAACCAATGGAGTCCACTAGACGACGCGATTCGCGCACCGCCTGCAGCGGGGTGCCTCCAGTCAGCTTCCATCCCAGCAACAGCGCGCAGACGCAGGACACCGCCAAGGCGGCCAGGGTCAAATGCTTCTGATCCAACAAGGCCTCGCCGCCAATCCCGACATCCTTCAGCAACACCGTGCAAGCCACAGTCAACAGCGGAATCAACAAGGCGGGCAGGAAAATCTTGTTGCCCAGGCGGCTGGCGGCCTCCCGTCGCTGCTGATCGCTGCTTTGGCTATAACTGCCGGACGCCAAACAGCCGGCTCCGGCCAACAGGGCAAGCGCGATCACGATGAGGCCCACCAGCCGATAGGCCATATCCTTGCCCAGAACCGCCGTTATCAAGTCGCCGAACAAAAAGGTGGAACCGAACAAGAACCAGAACAAGGCGGTGGTATAGCGCTTGGGATTGCCGCGGTCGCGCAGCGTCATGCCCACCAAGAGCATCACCACAATGCCAATCAGATAATAAATGTCATTGATGCTGAACCATGCCTTCATGCCGCAGCCTCCTGTTGAGCGCGCCAAGCGGCGATATCGCTTTGCAATCTGGCGTCAAGCCGCGCCAAGCGCGCCATATGGATGATCAACGCGCTGACGGCGGTGGGAATCGCCCACAGGCCGATGTGCAGCGGTTCGATATTGGCGATGCCGTTTTCCTTGAGGAAGGCATCCATCAACAACACCGCGCCAAAGGCGATGAAGATGTCCTCGCCGAAAAACACCGCGATATTGTCGCAGGCGGCGGCATGGGCGCGGATGCGGTCGCGCAAGACCGGCGGCAGCTCTCCCAGCTGATTGGCCGCGGCACCCTCGGCCATCGGCGCCAGCAAAGGGCGCACAGTTTGGGCGTGGCCGCCTAGATTGATCAGACCCAGCGCGGCGGTCAGCTCGCGCACCACGAAGTACAGCATCAGGATGCGCGCGGTGGTGGCGCTGCGAATGCCGGCTATCCATTGCTGTGCGCGTTCTTTCAGGCCATAACGCTCCAACAGGCCGATCACCGGCAGGATCAGAATAAAGGTGGCCAATTGACGGCTATTGAGGAATTTTTCGCCGAAGGTTTCCAACAGCGCGCCCAGATCCATGCCGACCGCCAGGCCTGTGCTCAGACCTGCGGCGGTGACCACCAGCAGCGGATTGAAGCGCAACGCGAAGCCCGCCACAACCACGGGAATGCCCACCAGGGGCAGGTAGGATGCAAGATCCATGCAGTTTCTCCTTTGTATGATGGAAATGGCCGCCTGCGGACGGCTCTAGTTTCCGGATAAGGCTCACAAAGCCATGATGCCAACGCCCTCCTGTTCCAAGCGCCGACGCAACAACCTCGCGAACTCCAGCGCGTGCGCGCCATCTCCGTGCAGGCAAACGCTGTCGGCGCGAATCTCCAACTCCCCGCCGTCCAGCGTGGCCACTCGTCCTCGCAACACCAGCTCCAGGGTCTGGCGCAAAGCCTGCTCCGCATCCTCGATCACCGCGCCCGGCATTCCGCGCGGCGCCAGACTGCCGTCGGCCAGATAAGCGCGGTCGGCGAACACTTCTTCTATCGCTTGCAAGCCGTGACGCCTCGCGGCGCGGCCGGACTCTCCGCCGGCCAAACCCACCAGCCGCAGTTCGGGATCGAAATCCCTCACCGCGCGGGCGATGGCGTCGGCCAGCGCCGGATCGCGCGCCGCCTGGTTGTACAGCGCGCCGTGCGGCTTGACGTGGCGCAGTCGCGTTCCGGCTGCCCGGGCCATCGCCTCCAGCGCGCCCACTTGGTGCAGCACGTCCTGATATACCCGTTCCGGCGCGCGCTGCATCGTCTTTCGGCCAAAATGCTCGCGGTCGGGAAAGCCTGGGTGGGCACCCAGCGCCACCCCGCGTCGCGTCGCGTCCCGCACCGCTCGCCACATGGTTTCGGCGTCGCCCGCATGCCAGCCGCAGGCGATGTTCACCGAGCTGACCTGGTCCATGATCGCCGCGTCGTCGCCGCAACCCTCGCCGATGTCGGCGTTCAAATCGATCTGCATGCCTGACTCCAATCCTGTCCCTGCAACCACTGCCGCAGACGTAAGCGCGCCGCCGCCGCCTGTTGCGCGTCCACCATCTCGAAACGCAGCTTGGCCCCCGGCCGCGCTTGCGCCAGCTTCCACAAATCCGCTTCAATCACGCAGGCGATGCGCGGATAGCCTCCCGTCGCCTGCGCGTCCGCCAGCAAAACAATGGGCTGACCGCCCGGCGGCGCCTGCACTACGCCGGGGAGAACCCCGTGGGACGGCAAATCTCCGGCGGCCTCCCGCGCCAAGGCCTCGCCCTGTAAGCGATAGCCCATGCGATTGCTCTGCGCGGACACCGTCCACTCGCTCTCGCTGAACGCCTGTCGCGCCACTCGGGAGAACTGCTGCCACTCCGGGCCCGGCAAGGCGCGCAACAACGGCGTCCAGCCAAGATTGCGCCGGCCCAGCCGGCCAGACAGCGCAAGCGCCGGCCCCAAGGGCAATCGGTCCCCGGCCTCCAGCGCCCGCCCCATCCAGCCGCCAAAACCTGCTTGCAGATCGGTGGCGCGCGCGCCCAGAGCCAGAGGCGCGTCGATGCCGCCGGCAAAGGCGAGATAAGCGCGCATGCCGTGACGGCAGCCGCGCAAGAGCAAATGCTGACCCGCGCGGGCCGGATAGCGCCAGCCGCTCCACACCGGCTCGCCGTCCAGCTCCGCGCCGAAGTCCGACCCCATCAACGCGAACCAGCCATCGCGCAGAAAGCGGGCGCCAAACGGCCCTAAAGCCACCTCGATGCCAGCCGCGTCCGCGGCGTTGCCCAGCAGACGGTTGGCCATGATCAGCGCCGGCGCGTCCAGCGCTCCGCTCTGCGCGACGCCGAGGTGACGCAAACCACGCCGGCCCAAATCCTGTACCGTGCTTTGAATGCCGGCCTGCGTAATTTCAATCATCTCCGTCCTCCCGCGGCACAAAGCGCACGCAGTCGCCCGGCAGCAACAGAGACGGCTCCGCGCGTCGCGAATCGAATAATGTCAGGTGAGTCCGGCCTATGATCTGCCAGCCGCCGGGACTGGTCGCTGGATAGATGCCGGTCTGCCCGCCGCCAATGCCCACTGAGCCGGCCGGCACCGCCAGCCTGGGCTCTGCGCGCCGCGGCGTGGCCAAACGCTCGGGCAGTCCCCCCATATAGGCGAAGCCGGGTTGAAAACCGAGGAAGTACACCACGTAGTCCGCCGAAGCATGAGCGGCAACCGCTTCCGCCTCACTCAAGCCGGCATGCGCCGCCACCACCGCCAGATCCGGACCGTGGCGACCTCCGTAGCGCACCGGCACATCCACCCGCCGCACACGCGGCGCGGCCTCTTGCGCTTCCGCCCAGCCGCGGCGCAAGCGCCCCAGCCAAGCCTCGCCGTCGCCGGCGTCCGGGTCGAAGATCAGGGTGAGATTGTTCATGCCGGGCACCACGTCGGTCAGCCCTGGCGCGCCCGTCAAGGTTTGCGCCAGCCACCAAATGCGTCGCTGACACGCCAGATCGGCCGGCCTAACGCTTTCCAATACAGCGGCCCGCTCGCCCAGCAGGTAATAGCGCATTGAGTTCGATGCCAAACCATTCTCCATTTGCAGCCGCCCGTCTCGCGGTGCGTGTATCTGTTATTTTGCTGATAAAACATCTATAAATTATTTGTATTTATTGGCTATGTCCAGCGCAAATGACGTTTTGTTATACTGGTCGGCCAAGCCACTTCGTCTCCGGACCCGTCCATGAACGCTCAACGCAACATCGTCTCCTCATCGCATCTAGTCTCCGAGCGTTGCGCCGAGCTATCCGAGTTCGAATTCGGCTTGATCGTGGCCAACAACGCTTTCAATCGCTGGATGACCCGCTGCATGACAGCCGCTGGAGAGAGCGATATGACCGCGATGGAAGTGTCCCTGCTGCATCACGTCAACCACCGCGGCCGCAGCAAGAAATTGGCGGACATCTGCTTCGTGCTGAACATCGAGGACACTCATGTGGTGTCCTACGCGCTGAAGAAGCTGGTGAAAATGGGCTATGTCGGCAGCGAAAAAGTGGGCAAGGAAGCCTTGTTCGCCACGACCCAGGCCGGCATTGAACTGTGCCAGCGCTACCGCGACGTGCGCGAGCAATGCCTGATCAACGCGCTGATCGACAACGGCGGCCAACAGGCCGATATCGGCGACAACGCCCAACTGCTGCGCATGCTGGCCGGCCTCTACGATCAGGCCTCGCGCGACGCGGCCTCTATGTAAGCGCTGGTTGATCTGCGAACCGCCGCGCGTGGAGAAAAACTCGCGCGGCTAACGTGGTCCAAGCTTGCCCCGCTACCTTACGGCGAACGCCGCTCTTGCCGCTGGCCTCTCCGTGTCTCGCAGACGCAGACTCTTCCCGTACCCAGGCGCAAATCCAATCACGCCAACGGCAAGCCCAGAGAAATTAGGCTATTCATTTATTATCAAACCTTCTCATCTAAAATAAACATTCGATATAGTTGTCAAAAACATTGAATAATTTCGAATGGGATGATAAAAACGCCATACACCAGCACTTAGACCGGTGAACTACCGCCCGTCGGCGGGCGCGCCGCGACAGGCCGGCTCCGAATTCAACCGCGGCGTCGGCTCGCCGCTCGGGCCAGAGACGTCGGCGTCGGCGCTTGATGGGGACCATTAGCCGCATAGTTACCATATTCATCAGCCGGAACCGCCATGAGGTCGAATACCGCCAACCGACAGTTGCTCTTTGTCGTGCTGCCCTTCCTGCTCATCGTCGTCATGCAGGTAGCGCTAAGCGCGTTCAGCCTCTATGTGGTTTCCACCGCCCGAGCCTACGTGGCGGGGGAAGGCTTATGGTCGAAAGCGCAGAAGGACTCCATCTACCATTTGACCCGCTACGCCCAGACCGGGTCCGACCACGATTTCCAACGCTACCGGCTGGCGATCTCCATCCAGCTGGGCGACCACCGGGCCCGGCTGGCGCTGGATCGCAAACCGCCGGATCTGGATACCGCGCGCCAAGGCTTCCTGGACGGCGGCAACCATCCAGACGACATTGAAAACATCATCCGCGCCTATCTGTGGTTTCACCGCATCAGCTACCTGGCCGAAGCCATCCGCTATTGGAAAATTGGCGATTACTACCTGCAGGAAATTCAGACCATAGGCGAGCAGTTGCGCCAAGGCTACGCCGACGGCTCCTTGAGCCAGGCAGACAAAGCCGCCCTCACTTCTCAGATCGCCGAAATCAACGAAGCGGTGAAAGCGCCAGCCCAAGGCTTTTCCCGCGTGCTGGGCAACGCCTCCCGCGAGGTAAGCCAAGCGGTCTGGAGCGCCAATCTGATCGCCGGGATGCTGCTGGTGTTGCTGACCATTTTGCAGATCCGCCGGTTGATACAGGCTTCAGACAATTACAAAGCCGCCTTGCAAGCGGAGCAGCAACGCGCGGAGATCACGCTGCAATCGATAGGCGACGCGGTGATCACACTGAACATGCAAGGCGCGGTGATCTATCTGAACCACAGCGCCAAACACATGCTGAGCCACTTAGGGACGGAAAGCCTGGGCCTGCACTTCGACGAACTGCTCAGCCTGATCAAACAGGGGCAAGAAACCGACAGCGCGCTGAGCTTCGCCGAGCTTTGCCGCCAGGACGAAACCAGCCGCACCTATCCCAAGCTGAACATGCTGCGCCACAACGCGATCCCGCTTCAGGTCAGCTTGGTGGCCGCGCCGATTCGCGACCGCCACGGCGAGCAATACGGCATCGTACTGGTACTGCATGACAATACCGCGGAGCAGCAATACATCAACGAACTGTCCTGGCAGGCCAGCCACGACGCGCTGACCGGCCTGGTCAACCGCAGGGAGTTCGAAACCCGCGCCATCAAGGCGATCAAGCAACTGGACCAAGCCGAGGCGTCGCTGGCGTTGATGTTCATCGATCTGGACCAATTCAAACTGATCAACGACACCTACGGCCACGCCGCCGGCGACGAACTCCTGTGCCAGATCAGCCGCTCTGTGGCGCGGCGCCTACGCGCCTCGGACACGCTGGCGCGGTTGGGCGGCGACGAGTTCGGCGTCTTACTCGGCAACAGCTCGGTGGAATCCGCCATCGCCAAGGCCAATAATCTGCGCCAGGCCATCATGGAGTGCAGCTTCCAGTGGGAAGGCAACCAATTTTCCATCAGCGCCAGCATCGGCCTGGTCTGCGTGTCCGACGCCGACACCTCGCTGGCCGAGGTGATGCGTTCGGCCGACATCGCCTGCTACATGGCCAAGGAAAAAGGCCGCAATCGCATCCAACTGCACATTCCTCACAATTCCGAAGTGTCGGCGCGCTTTCACGAGATGGACTGGGTGCAGCGGCTGCGCCAAGCCCTGCGCGACGACAGCTTCACCCTGTACGCTCAGGACATCGTCCCGCTGGCCGCCCATCCGGAGCGCGGACGCTATGTCGAGGTGCTGCTGCGCCTCAACGCCGACGACGGCAGCCAGGTGCCCCCAGGCTTGTTCGTGCCAATCGCCGAGCGCTATGGCCTGATGACCGAAATCGATCGCATCGTGGTGGAAAAAGTGTTTCAGGAACTGGCGCTCCTGCGCCGCGCCGGCAATCAGGACATTAGACACTGCGCGATCAATCTATCCGGCTCCACCCTGTGCGACGACGGCTTCCTCGCCTTCGTGCAGCAGCAGTTCCAACGCAGCGGCGTCCCACCGGAACTGATCTGCTTCGAAATCACAGAGACCAACGCCATCGCCAACTTGGAAGCCGCACAGCGGCTAATCCACGAACTGCGCCGAATCGGCTGCCTGTTCTCGCTGGACGATTTTGGCACCGGCATGTCTTCCTTCGCTTACCTGAAGCACTTGCCGGTGGACTTCCTGAAAGTCGACGGCAGCTTTGTCCGCGAGATGGTGACAGACCCGATAGACCACGCCATGGTGGAGATGATCAATCACATCGGCCACGTCACCGGTAAACGCACCATCGCCGAATTCGTGGACACGCCCGAAATCGTGGCCGAGTTGCGCAAACTGGGCGTGGACTACGCCCAGGGCTTCCACCTGAGCCGGCCGGAGCCCTTCGGCTTCCGCCATGCGCGAGGCGACCGCCGAATGCGACAGCAATAGGCTACCGGCCTGATTGTCAGGCCGGATCAGGGCGGCCGGGAGGCCGCCGCGTCTGGCCGGCTTGGCCCGGCCTTGCTTCTAAGGAAAGGGGACACGATGAGTAAAGAGATCGGTTTTGTCAGGAGCGGCCCGCTGATGGACCTCCACAGCTATCCGGAATGGACACGGGAGATGGTGCGTCACTGCGACGTCTTCAAGCGCCAGGTGGTGGAGCACGAGCTGTTCCGGCAGATGCGCGACGGCGTGCTGCCCGTCGCCGTCCACCAGGCCTTTCTGCGCGGCGGCTGGCCTGTGATCGAACAGTTTCCGCAATACATGGCCAAAAACCTGCTGAAAGTGCGCTATGGCCAGCATCGCGGCCACGATATGGCGCGCCGCTACCTGATCCGCAATATCCGCGTGGAGCAAAACCACGCAGACCACTGGGTGCAATGGGCCGCGGCGTCCGGCGTGGACGCCGACAGCCTGCTGCGCAACCCCCAGGCGCTGGAAACACTGAGCCTCAGCCACTGGTGCCATCAGGTCTGCGAGCGTGAATCGCTGGAGGTGGCGATGGCGGCCACCAACTATGCGATCGAAGGCGCCACTGGAGAATGGTGCGCCGCCGTCTGCTCCAAGGAGGATTACGCCCGGCAGTTTCCCAAGGAAAAGCGCGCCAAAGCGATGAAGTGGCTGGCGCTGCACGCGCATTACGACGACGAGCACCCGTGGGAGGCGTTGGAAATCATCGTCACTCTGGTGGGCGAAGACCCAAGCTCGCGGCAAGTGGCGGAACTGCGTCACGCGATCTGTCAGAGCCACCGCTACATGCGCCTACTGCTGGATCATTACATGAGCCAGCCCGTGCCAGAAACTTGCGCGCGCGCCTGCGCGGAGCCGGCGCTGGCCTGAAGACTGCTCAAAGCCTCGCCAGCACAGGACGGACAAAGCTTTGGGGCTGAAAAGGAGGGACGCGCAAGACCGGCGCAAACATCCCGCAACCGTACTCGCCAAGCACAACCGCCCCCGCGCAGCAGGCAATGAACGCATACAGCGCCCGTCGTAAAACAAACCGCCCCACAAGTCAAAACTTGCAGGGCGGTTTACTTTGCCTCTATGGAACGGTTTAGCCGCGCAGGCGACGCAACACCTCATCCTTGCCGATCAAGGCCAGCACCGCGTCCACCGAAGGGGTCTGCGTGGTGCCGCATACCAGCACCCGCAGCGGCATGCCCAGCTGACCCATCTTAATGCCCTCTTCCGCGCAGAAAGGCTTGAACAGTTCGTGGATGGCTTCCGCGGACCAGGTGTCCAAACTCGCCAGCTTGTCGGCGAAACGCCCCATGCGCGCCACGCTGTCGCCGGACAAATGCTTGTCCACGTCGGCCGCCGCGGCTTCCCGCTTGCGATAGAAGTAGTCCACTTCCAGCGCCAGCGCGTTCAAATCCTGCACCCGTTCCTTGACCAGAGCGATCACGTCCTCGATGGCAGGCCCGCCGGACAGCTCGACGCCGGCGGCGGCCAAACGCGGCGCGATCAGTTCGGCCAGGCGGCCGTTGTCGGCGGTTTTGATGTGCTGGGCGTTCAGCCACATGAATTTTTCATGATTGAAGCGGCTGGCGGACGCGCTCACCGCCTCCAGGCTGAACCACTCGACGAACTGCTCCATGCTGAAGAACTCGTCGTCGCCGTGGCCCCAGCCCAGGCGCGCCAGGTAGTTCAGCAGCGCTTCCGGCAAAATGCCCTTGTCGGCGTAGTCCACCACGCTGACCGCGTCGCGGCGCTTGGACATCTTCTGGCCGTCCTCGTTGAGGATCATGGGCAGATGGCCGTAAACCGGCAGCGGCGCGTTCAAAGCCTTCAGGATATTGATCTGGCGTGGAGTGTTGTTGACGTGATCATCGCCGCGTATCACGTGGGTGATCTGCATATCCCAGTCGTCCACCACCACGCAGAAGTTATAGGTCGGACTGCCGTCCGGACGGGCGATAATCAGATCGTCCAGTTCCTGATTGGCGATCTCGATGCGGCCCTTGACCGCGTCGTCCCACGCCACCACGCCGTCCAGCGGGGTCTTGAAACGCACCACAGGAGCCACGTCCGCGGGGATCGCCGGCAAGGTCTTGCCGGCTTCCGGACGCCAGCGACGATCGTAGCGCGGCTTCTCCCCGCGCGCTTCCTGCTCTGCCCGCATCGCTTCCAGCTCGTCCTTGCTGCAATAACACAGGTAAGCGTGGCCGGAGGCCAGCAGCTGCTGGATCACATCCTTGTAACGGTCGAAACGATGGGTCTGGTAGAACGGGCCTTCGTCGTAGTCCAGGCCCACCCAGTGCATGCCGTCCAGAATCGCCTTCACCGATTCCGGCGTCGAACGCTCCAGATCAGTGTCTTCGATGCGCAGCACGAACACGCCCTTGTTCTTGCGGGCGTAGGCCCAGGAAAACAGCGCGGTGCGCACGCCGCCGATGTGCAGATAACCGGTGGGGCTGGGAGCGAAACGGGTACGGATCATGGTGACTCAGGCTCGAAAACGTAAAACGGCTATTGTACGCCGGCTGACGAAGCGGCAGCAAACCCCAGGGTTTGTGGGAAACGCCCTCCCTGCCAGCGCAAGCCCCTTAAGAACGTGTTTACGATCTCTCGGGCTAAAAGTAGATCGCAAACAGGTTCTAAGCCGGCCAACGCCGGTGCAGACTGGCCGGCACCAAGAACTCCGGCTCGGCCAGGGCCTGACCTTCCAGCAAGGCCAAGGCCAATTCCAGGCTGCGCGCCGCCATCTCGCGGCTGTCCTGCACGATGGCGTCGACGCGCAACGGCAAGCAGTCTAGCAAGGAGTGATCGTCGAAGGTCAGCAGGCGCAGCGGCGCGTTGGCCAGGCCGCAGTGCTGATTGAGGAAGGCCAGCGCGCCCTCCAGCAAAGAGACCGAGGCGGTGAACAGCGCCTGCGGCAAGCGGTGATGCTGTTGCCGCCATTGCTGCATCAGTTCGAAACCGGAGCGGCGCAGGTAGTCTCGATGGCACACCCAGCCCGGCTTTTCCTCCACGCCATGCAGCGCCAAGGCCTGGCGGTAGCCTTGCAAGCGATCGCGGCTGGGCGACAACTCTGCTTGGCCGCCGAAGAACACCACTTCAGACACGCCCTGCTCCAACGCATCGCCCACCAGCCGCTCCACGCTGGCGCAACCGTCAGTCACCACCGACGGAATGCCGCTACCGTCCACCCTGCGGTCGACAAACACCAGCGGCAGCCGCCGCACCCATTTCTGGTAGGACTTGGCCTCGTGCGTGCACGGCACCACGATCATCGCGTCCACCTGCCGCGCCGCCAGATGGGCCATGACCTCGGCCTCGCGCCGCGGGTCTTCGTCACTGGTCACCAGCAGCATCTGGTAGTCGCGCTGGCGGCACAGCTCTTCCATCGCCTGGGCCAGCGCCGCGTGAGCGGAGTTGGTCAGATCCGGAATCACCAGCCCCACCGAATTGCTGCGCCGCGAACGCAAGGAGCGCGCCGACTGCGAAGGGTTGAAATGCTGCTCGCTCGCCACCTTCTCCACGCGCTCCACCGTCGCCCGGGAAATACGATAACGCTCGGCATGGCCGTTGAGCACCATGCTGGCGGTAGTGCGCGACACGCCGGCCAGTTCGGCGATGTCGTCTATGGTCAAACGCTTGTAGCCACTCATCGACAGCCTATTCCTCATGCGGCGGCGCCATGCCCGCCGCCCGAAACTCGATTGCAAAACAGCCCCGGCCTGCGCAAGCGCGGGGCGGGGCCGCCGATTGCTGGCAACCTTACCTCAAGCGGGCCGCCATCGCCAGAGCGATGGCGGCCTCCCCGGCTTACTACTTGACCAGGTTCAAAGGTACCGGGATGAATTTCTCCACCTGCTGACCGTCGATCAGCTTCTTGGCGGTCTGCACGCCGTACTGGCCAATCAACTCCGGCTGTTGCTGCACAGTGGCGGCCAGCCCCCCCGCCTTGACCGAAGCCACGGCGTCGGCGGTGGCGTCAAAGCCCACCACCACAACGTTCTTCAGTCCCGCGGCCTGAATTGCTTTCAAAGCGCCCAGCGCCATTTCGTCGTTATGAGCGAACACGCCTTGCACGTCCTTATTGCCCTGCAGAATGTTTTCCATCACCGACAAGCCCTTGGCGCGGTCGAAATCGGCCGGCTGCTTGGCCACTACCTTAACCTCGGCCTTGCCGTCCGCCACCGCGTGGAAACCCTGGCCGCGCTCGCGTGCCGCGGAGGAGCCGGGGATGCCCTCCAGCTCTACCAGCCGGCCCTTGCCGCCCAGCTTCTGCAGCAGGAAGTCGGCCGCCATCTTGCCGCCGGCCACATTGTCGGAGGCAATGTGGGCGCTGACTTCCGCGCCGTTGACGCTGCGATCCAGCGATACCACCTTGATGCCCTTGCTCACCGCTTCCTTCACCACATTGGCGACGGCGGAGGAGTCAGTGGGGTTGATCAGGATCACGCTCACCTTCTTCTGGATCAGGTCCTCAACGCTGGCTTGCTGCTTGGCGGAATCGTCCTGCGCGTCCACGGTGATCAGGCGCACACCCTCTTTGGCCGCCTCGTCTTCCGCTCCCTTGCGCAGCGAGACGAAGAACGGATTGTTCAGCGTGGACACCGCCAGGCCCACTACCGGTTGGCCGGAGGCCGCGGCCGGCGCGCTGGCGCCAACCGACGCGCCGTCGGCCGGCCCCTGCTTGGTGCAGGCGATCAGACTGGCCGCGATGACACTGAAAACCAAAGGCTTGATTAAGCGTTGCATATCGGAACTCCCCTTGTGTAATGGTCGCTTGCGCTACGCGCCCGCCGGCGGCGGGCCCGTTCTCACTTCTTGCCGCTGCGGTCCAACAGCACCGCCAGCAGAATCACAACGCCTTTGATCACTTGCTGGTAGAACGAAGACACGCCCAGCAGATTCAGGCCGTTGTTCAATACCCCGATCAGCAAAGCGCCGATCAGCGTGCCTACAATCCAGCCGCGGCCTCCGGTCAGGCTGGTGCCGCCCAGCACCACCGCGGCGATGGCATCCAGCTCATAGCCGGCGCCAGCGGTGGGTTGCGCCGAATTCAAGCGCGAAGTCAGCACCGCGCCGGCCATCGCCGACAGCGCGCCGGACAAGGTGTAGACCCAGATCTTGACCCGATCCACCTTAACGCCGGACAGGCGCGCGGACTCCTCGTTGCCGCCGGTGGCGTAAACATGGCGGCCAAAAACGGTTTTCTTCAACATGAACCAGAAGCCGGCGAACATCAGCAGCATCCACACCACCGGCACCGGCACCACGCCGGCCACATAGCCGCCGCCCAACATGGAGAACATATCGCTGCCGAAGCCGGTGATCGGGCTGCCGTTGGACGCCACCAGCGACAGGCCGCGCAGAATCGTCATCGACGCCAGCGTGGCGATGAAGGGGGCCACCTTGCCCTTGCTGATCACCAGACCGTTGCAGCAGCCCATTAGCGCGCCGGACAGGATGCCCAACAGGGTGGCTAGCAGCGGATCCACGCCGGCCTGCAGCAGCATCGCGGTCAGCACCGACGACAACGCCAGGATGGAGCCCACCGACAGGTCGATGCCGCCCAGCAGGATGACCAGGGTCATGCCGAAGGCGATCAGCGCGTTGATGGAGACCTGGCGCATCACATTGAGCAGATTGCCCATGGTCAGAAAGTCGGCGCTCATCACCGACAAGCCGGCGCAGATCGCCAGCAGGGCGATGAAAGGCCCGAGTTTTTGCAGCGTTGCTTTTTGTTGCGGGGTCATCTTGCTTACCGTTTCCCTTGCTTGCGCCCAATGGGCGCGACCTGAATATTCAATGCGCGGCGGCGCTCAGTCCGCCGTCGCGCCGGCCGCCGCGGCCATGATGTCTTCCTGCGTCGCCGAAGCGGCTTCAAACAGCCCGGCCCGGCGGCCCTCGTGTATCACCAGGATGCGGTCGCTCATCGCCATCACCTCCGGCAGTTCGGACGACACCATGACGATGGCCACGCCGGCGGCGGCCAGTTGATTGATGATGTGGTAGATTTCGGCCTTGCCGCCCACGTCGACGCCTCGCGTCGGCTCGTCCAGCAGCAGCAGCTTGGGCGGCTCCGCCAGCCACTTGGCGAACACCACCTTCTGCTGATTGCCGCCGGACAAGGATTTGACATCCAGTTCAGCGTCGCGGGTGCGGATGCGCAATTGCTCAATCAGCCGCCGCGCCTCTTCGTTCTCGGAGCGACGGCTCACCACCCCCAGTCGCGCGTGGCGGCGCAGATGAACCAAGGTGGCGTTTTCCCGCACCGACATGCCCAACACCAGGCCCTGGCTCTTGCGGTCTTCCGTGACGTAGGCGATGCCGGCGGCGATGGCGTCACCGGGACGGCGGATGTCCAGCTCCGCGCCATCCAGCCGCACCCGCCCCTGCCGACGCGGCTTGACGCCAAACAATACGTTGAGAATCTCGCTGCGCCCAGCGCCCATCAACCCGGCCACACCCAGCACCTCGCCCGCGCGGACGTCGAAGCCGATGTCCCGAATCCTGCCGTCGTCGGCCAGACGCTCCACCTCCAAACGCACCGCGCCCGGCGCGCACGCGCGCTTGGGAAAACGGTCGCCGATCTCGCGACCCACCATCAGCCTCACCACCTCGTCGAAATCAGTGGCGGCGATTTGACGCTCGCCGACGAAACAGCCGTCGCGCAACACGCTGATCTTGTCGCAGACACGGAAGATCTCCTCCATCCGGTGCGACACGTAGACAATCGCTACGCCGCGTTGCTTGAGCTGCTCCATGAAGACGAACAGCGCTTCAATCTCGCGCTCGGTCAATGCGGCGGTTGGTTCGTCCATGATCAGCACCTTGGCGTTCAAAGACATCGCCTTGGCAATTTCCACCATCTGCTGCTGACCAATGGACAATTGCCCGGCCTCCGTCTCCGGATCGATCCGTCCGGCGCCCAACTGCTGCAGAATCTGGCTCGCCTCGCGCCGCATGCCGGCGCGATTGATCACGCCAAAGCGGCTATGCTCGCGCTCGCGTCCCAAAAACAGGTTCTCCATCACCGACAGCTGCGGAATCAGGTTCAGTTCCTGGTGGATGATGGCGATGCCGTGGGCCTCGGCCTCGGTGGTGGAGCGGATCGTCACCGGCCGATCATTGAGCAGCACTTCTCCGGCGTCGGCCTGGTGCACGCCGGATAGAATCTTCATCAGGGTCGATTTTCCGGCGCCGTTTTCGCCCATCAAGGCATGCACTTCGCCGCCCTTCACGGTGAAATCCACCTCCTCCAGCACCTTGACCGGACCAAAGGCCTTGCTGATGCCGCGCATGCTTACCTTCATTGCCCGCCCCTTCAAAAGATCACGCCGGAATACAGGATCACATTGGCGTACGGCGTACATTCGCCGGTACGGATCACCGCCTTGGCCTCGCGGCAGCGGCGCTTGAACTCCTCATGCGGCACGTATTCCACCGCCACGCCGTGCGCGGCCATATCGTTGGCCAGCACTTCCACAGCCGGACTGTGTTCCAGGCACTCGGCGGCGAACAGCGCACGCTCCGCCTTGAAGTCCGCCAGGATGGAGTCCAACACGCTGGGGAACTCCGGCACGCCCAAGCGCAGGCTCAGGTCTATGCACTCTACGCCGGGCGGAATCGGCAGGCCGCAATCGGCGATGACCAGGCTGTCGGTATGACCCATGCTGGCTAATACCCGCGCGATATCGCGGTTCAGATGTCCCAGCCGCTTCATGCCTGCTCCTTCAACATCTGTTGCAGCGCGGCCAGCGTCGGCATGCCGCTTTGCGCGCCCGCACGGGTCACGGACAAGGCCGCCGCGGCGCAGGCCAGTGCCATTGCCGCCTCGAGACCCTGTGGCCAGAACGCGGCCAAGGCGCCGTTGAAGGTGTCGCCGGCGCCGGTGGTGTCCACCGCGGACACCACGAAGCCGGGTTGGTGATGCAGGCTGCCGTCGGCGCGGCAGAAATAAGCGCCGTCTTTGCCACGCGTCATCGCCACCCTTCCCGGCAGTTTGCGCATCAGCGCCTGCCAGTCCCCGCCCCGTTCGTCCAGAGCCTGCGCCAACTCATGCTCGTTCGGCGTCAGCAAGGCGGTGCGCTCCAGCAAGCTGGGCGGCAGCGGATGGGCCGGCGCCGGATTCAACAAGAAAGGCTTGCCGTGGCGCTGAGCCAGTTCGGCCGCGCGCTCCACCGTGGCCAGCGGCACCTCCATCTGCGCCAGAACCACGTCGGCATCGCGAAACGCCTGCTCGTCCTGATTCAGATGTTGCGGCAGCAACTCATGGTTGGCGCCAGGCACCACCACGATGGCGTTGTCCCCCTCGGCCAAGATTATCGTCGCCAGCCCGGTGGCCACGTCCGTTTCGCGCAGGCGACCAATATCCACGCCCTCGCCCTGCAACGTCTCCTTGAGCTGAGAACCGAACATATCGCGGCCCACGCAGCCCAGCAAAGTCACCTGCGCGCCCAGCCGCGCGGCGGCCACTGCCTGATTGGCGCCCTTGCCGCCCGGATAGGACGCAAAGCGCTTGCCAAACAAGGTTTCACCCAGCCGTGGATAGCGTTCCGCCTCCACCACCAGATCCATATTCACGCTGCCCACAACCAGGACCCGGGTCATAATTTCCTCATCGTTATCAAGCGACGCGCGCCTTAGTCGACGGCATCAATTGCTAAAACGTAATCAGCTGACGCTTTATAGCAGAGCTGCCTACAGGCCGGAAGCGATAAACTCAATCTGTTCAGCAAATGCAACAGTCCTCACGAAGCGCATCGGCGACGCTTGACGGCGGCTGCGCTTCGATGTAGCGAGGCAACTACACGTCGGACGCTTAGTCCAGACGCAAAAAAAAGCTCCCCTCAGGGAGCTTTTTTCCTGCCGCCGCAGCGGCGCTTAGAACGTGTCTACGATCTCGCGAACTAGAGCAAGCCTTTGAACAGGCTCTTACTCGTCCAGCACCGCGGAAGTGTAAACATCCTGCACATCGTCCAGGTCTTCCAGCGCGTCCAGCAGTTTCTGCATGCGCACGGCGTCATCGCCGGACAATTCAGTCTCGTTCTGCGGCTTCATCGTCACTTCGCCCATTTCCGCCTTGAAGCCCTTGGCTTCCAGCGCGCTCTTGACGTCGGAGAACTCGTACGGACCGGTGATTACTTCGATGGAACCGTCGTCGTTGGCGACCACATCCTCAGCCCCGCTTTCCAGCGCGGCTTCCATCAAGGCATCCTCATCCACGCCCGGCGCGAACACCAGATAGCCGCAATGGCTGAACTGGAAAGACACGCAACCGTCGGTGCCCATATTGCCGCCGTACTTGGAGAACGCGTGGCGCACATCGGCCACCGTGCGGGTCTTGTTGTCGGTCAGGCAGTCCACCATCACCGCCGCGCCGCCTATGCCGTAACCCTCGTAGCGGCACTCAACATAATCGACGCCCTCCAACTGGCCTGTGCCGCGCTTGATCGCGTTATCGATATTGTCCTTGGGCATGGACTCGGCCTTGGCCTTGTCCACCGCCAGGCGCAGGCGCGGGTTCATATTGGGGTCCCCGCCGCCCATCTTGGCCGCAACGGTGATTTCCTTGATCAAGCGGGTAAAGATCTTGCCACGTTTGGCATCCTGACGACCTTTGCGGTGCTGGATGTTAGCCCATTTACTGTGACCTGCCATAGTTGCCTCTGTCTGTTGTCCGGTCCACTACGGACCTTTCAGTCAAAATTGGCGCCTATTCTATCAGAACTTGAGGGGACCTCGAATACCGTCGCAAGCGTCTCGAGAGCAAGGCGCACCGCGCACAGAGGCCTAAACACAAGGGGTACAGCGAACGAGCGCGGAATCAACGCTGCCAGCAGGCTTTTCGAATCCACTGGAGTCTGGACAGGGGCGGCGGCCGCCGCTACTTGGCCTTGAGCATGGCCAGCATCATCTCGAAACCGGCGCGATACATCTGCTCCAGCACCGGCACCATCATTGGCAAGGTCAGGTAGATACTGATGAAGCCTATCATCAGGGTCAGCGGAAAACCGAAAGTGAAGATATTGAACTGCGGCGCGGCGCGGGTCATCACCCCGATCGCCAGGTTGGTGATCAGCAGAGCCGCAATCACCGGCATGGCCAGCCAGACACCCCACTCGATCAGGTGGCCGCCCCACAGGGCAAGCGACTTGATGCCCTGGTCCGGCATGCTCATGCCTATCGGTAGCACCCGGTAACTTTCCACCAAGGTGGACAACACCACTTGGTGACCGTCGAAGGCCAGGAATAGCAAGAAGGTGAACAGGGTCAACAGCTGCGACACCACCGGCACTTGAGCTGAGTGCATCGGGTCGAAGAACATGGCAAAACCCAAGCCGGTTTGCGAACCCATGATGAAACCCGCCACTTCCACCGCGGAAATCACGATACGCATGACGAAACCCATCGACAGGCCAATCAACAACTGTTGCAACAGAATGGCCATTCCCTCCGCCGATACCAGCGGCACCGCCGGCAACGGGGGCAGCAAGGGCGCCAGCATCACGGTGAGGATCAGCGCGAACCCGGCCTTGAAACGGCGCGGCACGCCGCGGTAGGCGAACACCGGCTCCACCAGCAGCAGGCCGACGATGCGCGCGAACGGCCAAACGAACATGGCCACCAGCGCGTTGATCTGCGCATCGGAAATGCTCAGCATCAGCCGATCACGTGCGGAATGCTCTGGAACAGCCGCGTGGTGTACTCAATCAGCGTGTTCAGCATCCACGGTCCGGCCAGCACCAGCACCAGAAACATCGCCAGGAGCTTGGGAATGAAGGTCAGCGTCATCTCGTTGATCTGAGTCGCCGCCTGCAGCACGCTGACTAGCAAACCCACCAACAGCGACACCAGCAACACCGGCGCCGCGACGATGATCAGGATGTACAGCGCGTTCTGCACGATATTGATGATCAGCTCCGGACTCATGCCGCCCGCTCCTCGCCTAAAACGCCGGGCCCCGCCCGGCGACGTTTCCAGTCACACCCCGTCATGCCGCCTCAGCCAGTATAGAAGCTCTGCACCAGCGAGCCCATCAGCAAGGTCCAGCCGTCCACCAGCACGAACAGCATCAGCTTGAACGGCAACGATATCGTCACCGGCGACACCATCATCATGCCCATCGCCATCAGGATGCTGGCCACGACCAGATCGATGATCAGGAAGGGAATAAACACCATGAAGCCGATCTGGAAGGCGGTTTTCAGCTCGCTGATCACATAAGCCGGCACCAGGGTCTTCATGGATACGTCGGCCTTGGTCTGCGGCTTTTCCGATTGAGAAATCTCGATGAAGAAGGCCAGGTCCTTCTCCCGGGTTTGGCGCAGCATGAAAGCCTTCATCGGCTTGCTGGCCTCGTCCACCGCCTGTTGCAGCGTGATCTTATCGTCTGAGAACGGCACCCAGGCTTTGGCGTAGACTTGGTCGAAAGTCGGCCCCATCACAAACAGAGTCAGGAACAGCGACAAACCGACGATCACCTGGTTGGGCGGCGACTGCATGGTGCCCATCGCCTGCCGCAGCAGCGACATCACGATGATGATGCGAGTGAAAGCCGTCATCATCAGCATCATCGCCGGGATGAAGGTCAGCCCGGTCATGAACAGCAGCATCTGCAAGCTGAGCGAATAATTCTGCCCGCCGCCGGCCGCCGGCGTGCTGCTCATCAAAGGCAAGCCGCCGGCCGCGTCCGCGATCAACGGCGTCGCCAACAAAACCAGCGCGCCGTATCGGAAACATGGCCTCATCGCGGTCCCGCCTTGCTATTGCGGCTCTTGTCCATTGCCGCCTTCAACCAGCGCGCGAAAGGCTCCGCCGCCGGCGCCGCTTCGATTTCCGCGCCTTCCGGGCGCGGCAGCTTGCTTAGCAGATTGACTTGCTGCGGCGTCACGCCCAGCACCAGCCACTCCCCCTCCAGCTCCACGATCACCACGCGCTCCTTAGGCCCCACCATGGTTCCGCTGACCACCTTCAGGCGGTTGGAGGCGCCCAGCATGCCGCCGGAAAGCCGTTTGAACAGCCAGGCCATGCCGACGATGGCGCCCAGCACCACAGCCAGGCCGAACAAGACCTGCAGCAAACTCATGAACGGCGACGGCGCGGCCGCCGGAGACGGTGCTACCGTGGCCGTGGCGGCAGCGGCCAGACCGGACGCCGCCAAATAAAAAGCGCCCTGCACAGCACGGCGCGTCATCGCAAACATGGCTGACCTCGTCATTTTTGCAAACGGCGAATGCGTTCCGCGGGCGTGATGATATCGGTCAGACGAATACCGAACTTGTCGTTGACCACCACCACTTCACCCTGGGCGATCAGACAACCGTTGACCAGCACGTCCATCGGCTCCCCGGCCATGCCGTCCAGTTCCACCACCGACCCCTGCGCCAATTGCAGCAAGTTGCGGATGGCGATCTTGGTTCGGCCCAACTCCACGGTCAATTGCACCGGGATGTCCAGAATCATGTCCAGATTCTGCGGGACGCCCGCGCCGGAGGTGCTCGCACCCAGTTCTTGGAACAGGTTTTGGGCCGGCATCGGCTCTGGAGCGGAATCCACCACTTCCTGCTCGGCCATTGCGGCGGCCCAGTCGTCCATCGACACTTCTTCCTCGCCGCCGGCTCCGCCGGCAGCGGCTGCCGCGGCTGCGGCCGCTTCGGCCTCCATCTGCGCGGCTTGCAATTCTTCTTCGCTCATTGCTCTTTATCCCCCAGAGGCTCGTGAAAATCATTCGCGCCGGCCAACACCTGCTCCACCTTCAGCGCATAGCGCCCCTGCACGGTGCCATAACTGGCTTCGAACACCGGAATGCCCGATACGTCGGCTTCCACCCGCTCCGGAATCTCCAGCATCACCACGTCGCCGTTCTTCAAATTCAAAATCTGACCCAAGGTCACCTTGGTCTTGCCTAAAGTCGCCACCAATTCTACTTCCGCCGCCTGCACCTGATGCGTCATCAGGTTGACCCAGCGATTGTCCACCTCCGTGCGGTCCGCCTGCATGGTGCTGGACAGCACGTCGCGGATAGGCTCCACCATCGAATACGGCAGACAAATATGGAAATCGCCGCCGCCGGCGCCCAGCTCAATATGGAAAGTCATCGCCACCACCACCTCGGTGGGCGTGGCGATATTGGCGAACTGGGTGTTCATTTCGGAACGCAGATAGACGAACTCGATGGGATGCACTGGCTCCCAGGCTTTCTGGCACTCGACGAACACCACATCCAGCAAACGGCGGATGATGCGCTGCTCGGTGGGAGTGAAGTCGCGGCCTTCCACCCGCACATGGTAGCGCCCGTCGCTGCCGAACAGGTTGTCGACAATCAGAAACACCAAGTCCGGGTCGAAAATCAACAGCCCGGTGCCGCGCAAGGGCTTGACATGCACTAGGTTCAGGTTGGTGGGCACTACCAGATTGCGGATGAACTCGCTGTACTTTTGCACCCGCACCGGCCCAACCGAGATTTCCGCGTTGCGGCGGATAAAGTTGAACAGGCCGATGCGCAGATTGCGCGCGAAACGCTCGTTGATGATTTCCAACGTCGGCATGCGGCCGCGCACGATGCGCTCTTGCCGACCGATGTCATAGCCGCGGACGCCTTGCGCGTCCCCGCCGCCGCCATCATCCTCATCCTCCCCGGAGACGCCCCTGAGTAGGGCATCCACCTCTTCCTGGGAAAGAATATCGTCGCCCATGCCGCTTACTGCTTCTGGATGATGAAGGAAGTGAAGAGCACGCTTTCCACCGGCTGCTCCTCGCCGGCGTCCATCGACTCATTGATGATCTGCTTGACCTGGGCCTTCAGCCGCACCTTGCCGTCAGGCGTGGCCAACTCCACCGCGGACTTGGACGACAGCAGCAAGATCAACGCGCTGCGAATTTTAGGCGCGTAATCGGTGAATTTCTTTTTGGCTTCCTCGTCGGCCAGCTCCGCCTGCATATCCACCTGCAGCAAGGAGCCGTCGTTGCCGGCCAGGTTCACCACGAAAGTATCCAGCTTTTCGAAGATCGGCGGACCTTCTTTTTTCTTCTTGGGTTTTTCCTTGGTCTGCTCGGCGTGTTCGCCGGCCGCCGCCGGCTTATTCATATTGGTGAACATATAGGCGGCCAAGCCACCCACCGCGGCCAAGACCAGCACCAGCAATATAATGACGATCAGCATCAATTTACCGCCGCCGCCCCCTGCTTTTTTCTCTGCTTTTTCCGCTTTTTTATCTTCTGCCATATACCTGCCCTGTTCACTGGGTGTTCATAGTGAAATCTTAAACGATTTCTTCACTATATTTTCTAATTTTAGATGCAAATTGAACAGGGGAGATTATCACAAATGATCAGGCGAAAATGCTGAGAATGCCGCGAGCCGCCTTGATGCTGCTCAATGCATCCATCGGCTCGGGCTCGGCGTTCTCGTTCTGGCGCTGCGATTGCCCGCGCTGGAACGCCTGCTGTTGCTGTCCGGATTGTCCGCTGGACACCTGCGCGTCGGTTAGCTGAATGCCGCCGGCGGCCAGCATGGAAGACAGACGATGCATATTGTTTTCCAACGCCTCGCGCGTGGCCGGCACCGCCGCCGCGAACAACACCTGCGCCTGGTCGTTGCCGTTCATCTTCAGCGTTACCTCGATCGGTCCCAATTGCGGCGGGTTCAGCTGAATCTGCGCCTTGTCGGCTTTGAGGCTGACCATGCCCATCACCTGCTCGCTCATGGCCTTGGCCCAGTTGGGATCGGTCACCGGCTGTTGCACGGTGAACACCGGCGTGGGCGCAGCCGGCTTGGCCGCTAGCTGCTCATGCCCCTGAAGCGGCAAAAACTGCGGCAAGACCTTGCCGTCCTCCGGCAAATTTTGCTGCGCCGGCAGCGACAGATTGCGGGCTTTGGCCAGCGAAGCGGGCAGCGTCGCCGCAATGTCGGGCTTGAGTTCAACGGGCTTGGCACCGGTTGGTAAATCGCTATTGGCCCGCAGCGAAGTCACCGCCTGCTGCTGAACAGGCTGCTGCGCAGAGCCCATCAGCGGCATTCCCGGCAACGGCGTCGCCAAAGTCTGACCATCCTCGCTCTTGGTCGGCTTATCCTTGTCCAGGATCGCCTCCGCCAAAGGGTCGGCGTTGGCGCCCGGCAAGAAGGAGCTGCCCAAGGAGCTCATCTGCAGCCCCAGCAGACTGGCGAACAGATCGCCGGCGCCGGTATCGCCGGCAGTGGCCAGATTACCCCCCGGCATATTGGCTTTGCCGCTGACCGGATTGGCCGCGGCTGCGTTCACAGGTGTCGTCATGGCCGACTCTCTAACAAGTAAGACGCAAGCAATAAAGCAACTAGCGTGCCAAGCGCGGACCTTGAGTCGGCCCTCACTCCTCGCCGTGGGTACTGTCCCAAAACCGCCGGGTGGCGAATTCATCGCTGGCCTTCTGCTGCACCCGCGCCTCGCGCATGGCAGCGCGCTCTTGCTCGCGCTGCAACAGTTTTTCGTAGGCTTTGAGCTTCTTGTACTCATGCTGCCAGGCCTGGCGCTCCAGCAAGAAGCGCTGAGTGCAGCGCTCCACATCTCCCTGCTGCTGCACCATGGCCTCATCCAGGCGTGCGAGAAAACGTTGAAAATCCTGATATTGCAAAGCGCTGATGCCCTGCGCGCCCCGGCTGGTCAGCCGTTGCCGGTACTCGCCGCGAAAAGCGTCCAGCTGCTCCTGGCGCGAACGGGCCTCCGCCAACCGGCTTTGCGCCAGCCGCATACGCTCGGCGGCCGCTTTCTGCTTGTCGTCGGCCAAACGAATCAACAACAGGTATTTGCTTTCCGCCACGGCTCAGCCTCAGGACAACACGCCCTGCAATTGTTCGAAACTGGAAGAGAAATCCTGCGACTCATGCATCGGCTGGGTCAAAAAACCGACCATGGGCAACTGGCGCCGCATCGCGTCGTCTAGCACCGGGTCAGAACCCGGCACGTAGGCACCGACGCTGATCAGGTCGCGGTTGCGTTGATAGCGGGAGTACAGCTGCTTGAATTGCCGGGCCAAGGCCATCTGCGCTTGAGGCACCACATCCACCATGACCCGACTGATGGATTGCTCGATATCGATGGCCGGATAGTGACCGGACTCGGCCAGTTCTCGCGACAGCACAAAGTGGCCGTCCAGAATGGCGCGGGCGGAATCGGCAATCGGATCCTGCTGATCGTCACCTTCAGACAACACCGTATAAAAGCCCGTGATGGAACCGCCGCCCTCCGCGGCGTTGCCTGCGCGCTCAATCAATTGCGGCAGGCGCGCGAACACCGACGGCGGATAGCCCTTGGTCACCGGCGGCTCGCCAATGGCCAGCGCGATCTCGCGCTGCGCCATCGCATAGCGGGTCACCGAATCCATCAGCAGCAACACGTCCAGGCCTTGAGCGCGGAAGTATTCGGCCAGCGCGGTGGCGTAAGCCGCCCCGTGCAGGCGCATCAGCGGCGGCATGTCCGCCGGCGCGGCAACCACCACCGAACGGGCGATGCCTTCGTCGCCCAGAATGTTTTCGATGAAGTCCTTGACCTCTCGGCCGCGCTCGCCAACCAAGCCCACCACCACCACATCGGCCTTGGTGAAGCGGGCCATCATGCCCAGCAACACCGACTTGCCCACGCCGGAGCCGGCGAACAGGCCCAAGCGCTGACCCCGCCCCACCGTCAACAAACCGTTGATGGCACGCACACCGACATCCAGCACATCGCGCACCGGCGATCGGTCCAGCGGGTTCATCGGTTGGCTATGCAACGGGAACCAGGCATCCGGATGAATGGGGCCTTTGCCGTCCAGCGGCCGCCCCAGCGAATCCAACACTCGGCCCAGCAGGCTGAGCCCCACAGGCACCATGCGGCCGGACGAGCCGTCGGTGGCCGCCTGGGCTTGAGTCTTGCCGAATTGCGGCGGGTGCCGCGGCGTCAGCGGCATCACCGGCGTGCCCGGCAACAGGCCGTGGACGTTGCTCAATGGCATCAGGAACACTTTGTCGCCGGAAAAGCCCACCACCTCGGCCTCCACAAGCTTCCGGTCCGCCAAAGCCACCTGACAAGCGCTGCCCACCGGTAGCTTGAGACCCACAGCCTCCATCACCATGCCAGTAACGCGAACCAGCTTGCCACAGGGCTGCCACAGTTTGGCGGCGCGCGCGCTGTCCGCGCAGTCGCGCAGCCATGCGCGTTGGCGCTCAATCAGCTGCGGGTGGCTCATCGTCCATTCCCAGCGCCTTGCGCATGGCGGCAATACGGGTGCCCATGGTCAGATCCAACCTCAGCGCGGCAGTGTCTATTACACAGCCGCCGCGCTCCACCTCGGGGTCTTCAATCCATTGCCACTGGGTTTCCGGTGTTTCCTGCGCCAGAAACTCTCGCGCCACCTCCAGATCGGCCGGGTTTAGACGCAAGCGCGCCTGCGCCAGCGTGGCAGGCAGATCGTCCAGCGCCTCGCGCAGCAGCTCCTGAATCAGCAAAGGGTTCTGCCGCGCCAGACCATGGCTCAGTTGGCCGGCGAGCTCCAACGCCAAGGCCAGCCAATCCGCGGACAATTCAGTTTCAAAACGGGAAATCTGTTGCGCCAGCCCTTCCGCCAACTGTTGCAAGGGCTGCCAGGCCTCGGCGAAACGAGCTTCCTGCTCAGCGCGCACCTCGGCCAAGCCCTGCTCCCGCCCGGCGGTCAAGCCTTCTTGGTAACCGGCCGCGCGGCCGGCCTCCAGCCCAGCCTCATGGCCGGACTGCCAGGCCTCCTGATGAATGGCCTCCAGCTCGGCAGCGGTGGGATAGCCGCTCACCGCGCGCTCGCCGTCCGCGGCTTCGGCGGCCTCCCCCCCCTCGGCCGAAGCCGGCTCGACGGCGGACTCAGCCTGCGCCTGCTCCTGTTGACGGCGACGCTGCTGCGCCAGCTCCATCAGCTGCACCGGCGTCAGTCTCTGGGTCAGGCCGTCCAGCGCGTTGGGGCTCCAACTGCTCCAGCCCTCCAACTCTTCGCCGGGAATGATGGGATTACTCGACGAGACCTTCATCACCGCCCTTGCTGCCTAGCACGATCTGGCCGTCGTCGGCTAGCTTGCGCACCACCTTGAGAATCTCCTTCTGCTCGGCCTCCACTTCGGACAGTTTGACCGGCCCCTTGGACTCCAGATCGTCGCGCAGCATTTCCGCGGCGCGCTGCGACATATTGCGGAAAATCTTGTCCTTGAGCTCGGCGCTGGTGCCCTTGAGCGCGATCACCAGGGAATCGGATTGCACTTCGCGCAGAATGGTCTGGATCGAACGGTCGTCGATTTCCAGGATGTTCTCGAACACGAACATCTTGTCCTGAATGCGCTGCGCCAGCTCCGGATCGTATTCGCGGATATAGTTGAGCGCCGCGGCTTCCACGTTGGACCCCATGAAGTTGAGGATTTCCGCGGTCAGACCAATGCCGCCGGCCGCGCTCTTCTTGACGCGGTCGGAGCCGGACAAGAGCTGGGTCAACACATCGTTCAACTCGCGCAGCGCCTGCGGTTGCACGCCTTCCAGCGTGGCGGTGCGGATCAGCACTTCATTGCGCATCCGTTCCGGGAAGTAGGACAGGATGGAGCTGGACAGGTCCGGCTCCAGATGCACCAGAATGGTGGCGATGATCTGCGGGTGCTCGTTGCGGATCAAGTCGGCGGCGGAAGAAGGATCCATCCACTTCAGACTTTCGATCCCGCTGTGATCGTTGCCCTGCATGATCTTGTCCAGCAGGTTGGCCGCCTTATCCGGCCCCAGCGCCTCGATCAGCACATTGCGCAAGTATTCGTCGGACGCGCCGATGCTGGCGCGCGCCGCGCACTCGCCCTTGAATTCGCTGACTACCTCGTCAATCTGCTCGTAGCTCAGATTATTGATCGCCGCCATCGCCAGAGAAATCTTCTGCACTTCCTTGGGGCCAAGGTATTTAAATACCTCGACGGCTTCCGCCTGACCCAGGCTGAACAGCAACACCGCGCTCTTGCGCACTCCGTTCTCACTCATCGGCGCTTATCCATTCCTTGATGATCTGAGCGGCCATGCGCGGATCGGATTTCACCATTTCACGCACCGCTTCCAGATTGGTGGTGTATTGCCGCATCTGCGCTTCGCGCGGATCGCCGCCGCCCGCGGCGCCGCCAGCGTGACCGGCCGCGCCTTCTTCGCCCTCTTCTCCTGCGACGCCCAGCAAGCGACCGCCCGCGGCGGCGGCCTGCGCCGCGGCCTCTTCTTCGCTGCCCTTGGCTGGGGCCGGCGGCTTGACCAAGTCGCGCATGATGGGGCGCACCACGCCGAACAACAGGTAGAGCACTGCGATGGTCAGCAGGCCGTACTTGAGCAGGCTGGAACCGTTGCTGGTCACGTAGTCGGTAACTTTTTCCTGCAGCGTCGCCGGCACTTCGGCGTCGGCGAAGGCTGCGTTGACCACGTTCAGGGTGTCGCCGCGCTGAGTGTTGAAGCCCATCGCCTCTTTGACCAGATTATTGATCTGCTGAACCTCCTGCGGAGTCAGCGGCGTCGGCTTCATCTCTCCGTTCTTGTCTGGCATGCGCCGGTAGTTGACCACCACTGCGGCGGACAGGCGCTTGACGCCGCCCTGCGGCATCTTAGTGTGCTGTATGGTTTTGTCGACTTCGTAATTGGTGGTGATGTCGCGTTGCAAGGTGCCGGACGCGCCCATGGTCTGCCCGGACAACGTGGCCGTGCCGGGCGCGGCACCCGGCGGCAGCGTGATCGGCGCGGAAGCGGCCGACGGAGGCTGATTGGACAAGGCTCCCGGCACCCCGGACGGCAGCGCCGCGCCGTTATTCAGCTTTTCGCTGATCTGCTGGCTGCGGGTAGCGGATGGGTTGGGGCTGGAATTGGGCTTGAAGGTTTCCGAGGTCTGCTCCACCTCGGCGAAATCGACGCTGGCGGTAACCTGAGCGCGCGAGTTGCCCTTTCCGAAAATGGGCTCGAGGATATCCTCAATGCGCTTGACATAACCCTCTTCAACCTGCCGCACGTACCCCAGCTGTCTCTGATCCAGACCCGAGTTCTCATCCGGGCCGCTCTGTTTGGACAGGAGATTGCCATCCTGATCGACGATGGTGACGTTCTTAACCGGCAGATTGGGCACCGAACTGGACACCAAGTGCAGAATGCCGGCGATCTGCCCCGCGTCAAGCAAACGGCCGCGGAACAGGGTCAACATCACCGAAGCGGTGGGCTGTTGCTGCTCGCGCACGAATACGCTTTGCTTGGGGATGGCGATATGAACACGTGCGCTCTCCACCGAACCCACCGCTTCAATGGTACGCGCCAGTTCGCCCTCGATCGCGCGCTGATAGTTGACTTGCTCGGCGAACTGACTGATGCCGAACTTCTGATTGTCCATTAGCTCAAAACCGACGCCGCCGGCCTTGGGCAAGCCTTGCGCCGCCAGCTTCAAGCGCGCGTCGTAAACCTTGTCCGAGGGCACGGAGATGGTGCCGCCCTCGCCCAGTTGGTACGGCACGTTCATCTGCTGCAGCGAAGCGGCCACTTGGCCGCCGTCGCGGTCGGAGATATTGGAGAACAGGATTTTATAGCTGGGCGTGCGGTTCAACACCACCGCGCCCACGATGACGGCGAAAATAGCGGCCACCGCCGCGAGGAACAGGACTTTTTTATTGTTGGGAAGCGCTTTGAAGCGATCAGACGCTTCATTCATGCGGCTTCGCCAAACGGGCGTAGCGTTTTCTTCTGCCAGGTCAGCCATACAGTGGTTTTAGGTTCGAGCCCACCGCCGCCGGCTGGTCGGGTCCGGCAGCGCTAGACTTGGGTATTCATGATTTCCTGATAGGCGGTGACCAGCTTGTTGCGCGCCTGAACCATGGTCTGGAACGACAGGCTGGCTTTCTGCAGCGACACCATCACGTCCTGCAGGTTGACCCCCTCGTCACCCAATTCAAATTGCTTCTGCATCTCCTGCGAAGTCTGCTGCGCCGAGTTCACCTGCTCCAAGGTGGACTTTAGCACAGCGGAGAAGTCCACCTGGGACGCTTCCGGGGCCGTAGC
This sequence comes from Chromobacterium haemolyticum, assembly GCF_009936155.1. Lineage (NCBI taxonomy): Bacteria > Pseudomonadati > Pseudomonadota > Betaproteobacteria > Neisseriales > Chromobacteriaceae > Chromobacterium > Chromobacterium haemolyticum. Next base: position 3,038,111 of record NZ_AP019312.1, read on the forward strand.
GGCGGGTTTGCCCGCGGCCAGGGCCGAGGCGGTGCGCAGCTCGCCCAACAGTTGATCGATATTTGGCACTGACATGGTTACTCCAAGCCATTTCCACCTGGAACCTCCTGACATCCGTCGGCAGCGTCTTCATCACGGTAACGCTGCAATTTATAGCGCAATGTGCGCTCGCTGATGCCCAGTTTTTCCGCGGCCAGCTTCTTGACGCCGCCCACCGCGGTCAAGGTTTCCAGAATATGGCGTTTCTCTAGCGTTTTCATGTCGGTTTCATCCGACACGGAATTGTCTTTTTCAGACGCTGTCCGGGTAACCTGAGCCGCGACGGAGTCGTGATCCAGCAGCAGATCGGCGGCAAAAATTTCCGCCCCGGCGGCAAGAATCACCGCCCGCTGCACCACATTCTCCAGTTCGCGGATGTTACCCTCCCAACTATAGGCCGTCAAATGACGTTCCGCATCCTCGGACAGGATCAGATTGCCTCTTCCGGCGGCCTCTGCGTACTTTTTAAGCATGATTCGTGCCAGAGGCAGAATATCGTCGCGCCGCTCAGCCAGCGCGGGGATGCGCATCGGGAACACGTTCAGGCGAAAATACAGGTCCTCGCGGAATTGGCCTGCGTCCACCGCGGCTTGCAGGTCGCGGTTGGAAGTGGCCAACACGCGGATATCCAGTTTCAAGGTTCGCGTGCCGCCGACGCGCTCCACTTCCCGCTCCTGCAGCACCCGCAGCAATTTGGCTTGCAGCGACAGCGGCATCTCGGTGACTTCGTCCAGCAAAATGGTACCGCCCTGCGCCTGCTCGAACTTCCCCGGCAAGGCCTGCGCCGCGCCGGTGAAGGCGCCGCGCTCATGGCCGAACAAGGTGGACTCCAGCAGGTTTTCCGGGATGGCCGCGCAGTTGACCGCGACGAAAGGCCCTTCGCAGCGCCTGGAGTGCCGGTGGATGTAACGCGCCAACACCTCCTTGCCTACGCCGCTGGGGCCGGAAATCATCACGCTGACGTCGCTTCCGGCCACGCGCCCGGCCAGCGCGAACAGTTGCCGCATCGCGGCGGACTCCGCCACCACTTCGCCGCCCGCTTCGCTGGGCATGCGCAGCAGGTGCTTTTCCACTTCAGTAATCAGACTAGCCGGCTCGAACGGTTTGAGCAGGTAATGCGCGGCGCCCGCGCGCAGCAATTCAATCGCCCTTTCAATCACGCCGTATGCGGTCATCAGAATGAAAGGCACGCCGGGATAACGCTTTTTCGCCTCCTCAAACAGCGTATAGCCGTCCATCGGCGCCATTTGGGCGTCGGACACGATCAACCCCACCGGCGCTTCTTTCAATTTGGCCAGGGCCGCGGCGCCGTCGCCAGCCTCCAATGTGGGGTAGCCGGCCAGGCTCAAAGTGTCGACGATGGCTTCGCGCAAATCGGCGTCGTCTTCCACCACCAAAATAGGGAGATACTTCATGTTTTCTTGTTCTATCAGAGGGTTAAGCCGACCCGCCGGCTTGGTGTTGCTTTTGCGAGGCCAGCACCGACAGGCGCGTGGCGATGCTCTCCAAGGCCAGCACCTCATGCGCGCCGCCCATGGCGATGGCTTCCTTGGGCATGCCGAACACGACGCAGCTGGCTTCGTCCTGGGCAATATTCCAGGCGCCTGCCTGCTTGAGCTCCAGCATGCCGCTGGCGCCGTCCCTGCCCATTCCGGTCAGGATAACGCCGATGCAGTTCTTGCCCACCAGATTGGCGGCGGAGCGGAACAGCACGTCCACCGACGGCCGATGCCGGTTGACCGGCGGTCCGGCATGCAGGCCGATGGCGTAGCCTATGGTGGGCGCGGGCTTGATCAGCAGGTGGGAATGGCCCGGCGCGATGTAGACGGTGCCGTTTTGCAGCCGTTCATTGTCTTCCGCCTCTTTCACAGTCAACTTGCACAAGGTGTTTAAGCGCGTGGCGAAGGAATGGGTGAACATTTCCGGCATGTGCTGAGTGATCAGAATGGGCGGCATCGAGGGCGGCAGCGCGGTCAGCAAGGTGCGCAGGGCCTCCGTGCCCCCGGTGGAAGAGCCGATGACGATCACTGCCTGGCTGGCCAAGGGCATTTTACCGGCCTGCTTGGGCAAGATGATGTCCGCATTGTGGCTGGGCACAACATCCAGCGGCTTCTTGGCGGAGGCTCCCCTCGTCATCTGCCCCATACGCGTCCTTGGCTTTCTATGGTTATCGTAAAAACAGCCCGCGCGCGCGGCACTTCCGCGTCAAACGGCTTCATGGCGCCGGCTCCGTTTCCGCATCGGCGATGCGGGCCAGCCAGGCGTCGCAAGCCGCCTCCACCAGATCCAGCACGGCGTCGAAACCGCCAGCGCCGCCGTAGTAGGGATCGGGCACCTCGCGGACGGCGCCGGACAGCGGCTCCAGCAATAAATGCAGCTTGCCGCGATAGGATGGCGGACATTGGGCGTTTAACAAAGCCAAATTTTGCCGGTCGGCGGCCAAAATCCAGTCGAAACGCTCGAAATCGAGCGCTTCCACCTGTCTTGCCCGCAAATCGGACAGGTCGTAGCCGCGGCGCAGCGCCGCCTGACAGGTGCGCCGGTCCGGTGCTTCGCCGACGTGGTAGTCATGCGTGCCCGCGGATTCCACCCGCATCCGCGCCTCCAGGCCTGCGCTCTTGAGCTTGGCGCGCATCACCCCTTCCGCGGTTGGCGACCGGCAGATGTTTCCCATGCAAACAAACAAAATGGACAAGCAATCGTTCTGGCTCATGGACGGCTTCGGCTCTCTATTTTTATTCAGTATGGGATTCAAGCACTGACTCGCCTCGATCTTATCACTTCCACCGCCGGCTACGCGCCCATGAGGGGCGCGCCGGCGATTTTCACGCAGCCCCCGCGACTAACGCAACGCCGGCAAGTCCATGCCATCCAGATAGCCGGCCGCGATGCAGGCGCTGCGCGTGGAATCAAACAGGAGGCCCACTCTTTCCGCCTCGTCGGCCAAATCCTCCTCCGCGGCCAGGGCCAAGCGCTCCAGTCCGGCACAGGACCCGCCCAAAGCGCTGAAGCCCAGTGTCAGCGCGGCGCCCTTCAAATTGTGCGAGTGGCGCCGCACCTGATCCCGCTGACCGGCCAGCGCCGCGGCCAGCAATTCGTCCACCCGGCCGACCTTGCCGGCGAAGAATTGCGCCACCAGCTCCCGGTATTTTTCCAGGGTCAGCATTTCCGTCATTTTTTCTATCATCGCCACGTCCAGCAAGGCCGGCAGCATGGAGGGCTCGGCGCTGTGCTCCGGAGCGGGTTCATCGCCGAACTGACGCTCCAGCATGGCTTGGAAATCTTCCACGTGCAGCGGCTTGGCCAGAAAATCATCCAGCCCGCCGGCCAGGGCTTTATCCCGCGTTTCCGCGAGAACATCGGCCGTCAAAGCGACGACCTTCATGCCCGGCGTCATCGCACGCTCGCGCAAATGTCTTGTCGCTTCGATGCCGTCCATCGCCGGCATGTGCAAATCCATCAAGACCAGATCGAAAGGTTGCCGAGTTGCCGCCTCTACCGCTTCCGCGCCGTCCTGAATCACGGTGACGAAATGCCCTTGTTTCTGCAGCATCGCCTGCATGTATTTGCGATTGACCGGGTTGTCGTCCACAACCAAAACGCGCAGCTGACGTCCCAGCTCCGCCGGATCCGCCTCCCCCCCCGCCTTGACCCGGCCTTCCGGCGCACTCATCGCCTGTAAGGGTAGCGACAGCACAAAGACACTGCCCGCGCCCAGCGCGCTGTGCACGGTGATGCCGCCGCCCATCAGCTGCGCCAGGTTCTGCGAAATCTCCAGCCCCAGGCCGCTGCCGCCGTATTGGCGCACGGTGGAGCTGTCGCCCTGGGAGAAGCGCTTGAACAGCCGCGCCAGGGTGGCGTCGTCCATGCCTATGCCGGTGTCCCTGACCGTGATCCGCAACACGGCGCCGCTTTCCGCCCCCGATTCCACGGCCTCAGCCTGGATAGTCACCGCGCCCATCTCGGTGAACTTGATCGCGTTGCTGAGCAGATTGAGCAGGATTTGCCGCAGGCGGGTCGGATCACATAGCACCCATTCGGGCACGTTCAAATCCAGAGCCATGCGCATGGCCAACCCCTTGGCCACGGCCTGACCTCGCATCAGGCTTTCGCATTGCAATAATAGTTGCCGCAAATTGCACACCGTGGGCAGCAGGTCCAGCTTGCCTGACTCCAGCTTGCTGGCGTCCAGCACATCATTCAGCAAAGCCATCAGATGGCGAGCGGACTCTTCGGCGGTCTTGATGTAGTCGGCTTGCACCGGCGTGGGGGTACAGTCTCCCAGCAAGGAGAGCATGCCCAGAACGCCGTTGAGCGGCGTGCGGATTTCATGGCTCATATTGGCGAGAAACACGCTTTTCGCCATGCTGCCGGCTTCGGCCTGCACCCGCGCCAGCTCCAGTACGTCGGTCAGTTCTTCCAGCTCGTGGCGCCGCCGCTCCAACTGCCGCAACTGCCGGACCACGATAGTGGCGAAGCCGAGGATCAGCGCCCATTCAAAGGCCATCAACCAATTGCTGACCACGATGTGTTGCTGCATGCTTTTGTTGCGCGCGTCCACTTGCTCCGCCATGCGCTGATTGGCCACCAGCGACAGGTCGTGCAACGGCCCGCTCAGCAAGTCCAGTTCGGAGTCCAGCCGTCGCAAGCCGTCCAGTTCCAGCACCGCGCCGGACTGGCGGCTGAAATAGGCGTCGGCCTTGCGGATGAAGGCGTCCAGCTTGGGACGGGCCTGCTGGTATTCCTGGGTGCCGTCCAGCAGGCTGGAGTACAGACCGTGATCCACCACTCCCACCCGGCTGACAAAGATGTCGTAGCGCTCCTGCAGCTCGGCCCGGTCCTGCTCGTGGTTCAGCACGTGTTCTATCGTCGTCTGCAGCCGCATGGCCTCGGTTTCGAGCTGGAAGTAGGCCCATACGATGTTGTCGCCCTCGTAACGCGCCGCGGTGTTCAGCATGTCCGCCTGCCGCACCTGAATGTAAGCCACTCCGGCGAACACGCAGGCCAGCGTAGCCCCGATCAAGATCAGGCTACGCCAGGTGGAATGGCTGCGCTGCGGCGTATCCATCGCGCTCAATGCACCAGCAGGGATTTGAGTTGCCAGGCGGAACGGTTGTAATACAGCTCCGAACGCAGCTCTTCTTGCGAGTCGTAGGGATAGACGATGAACAAGGGTCCTTTTTCCCGCACCGGCATTGGCTTGCCGTTCATCTGAGTCGCCAGGATCACATCGAAACGGCTGGCGTCGTCAAAGGGGATGTCGGTCTTGTAGTCGTTCAGCGCCACCGCCTTCAACAATTTGCCATGGGCGCCGGCGGCGGCCAGCACATCGCGCAACAACGGCCCCGAAAAGCGGGTCAAGCCCGGATACCAGGGGGTATGGGTGCTGAAACTGCGTTGCGGCAGCTTGGCCAACATCGCCATGTCGAAGGCCGCGGCGTCGCCCTGGTTCTTTTGGCTGATGTTGCCGCTGATCACCAGCACCGCTTTGCCGACGGGTTTGGCCAAAACGGCGGCCGCCGTGGCCAAGGGCGCCGCGACGGCCAGGCCAAGCAGCAGCAATAGGGTTCCAAGTCGTCTCATGATTTTCTCGCTTAGGTAGGCGTTGCAATGAATATCCAATCCCGCGCTGACTGCCCCCCCCCTCCCGCGCAACTCGCCAGCCACTCGGCGAAGGAAGCCTCGTCTACCGGCGGGGAGATCAGGGAACCTTGAGCGGCTGACACGCCGAACTCCCGGCACAAGGCCCATTCGGCCTCGGAAGCCACACCTTCGGCCACCACTTTCAGCCCCAGCCTGTGCCCCAGTTCGACGCTACCGAGGAAAATGGAGCGGTTGGTGGCGTTGCCCGCCGCGTCGATGACAAAGCCTTTGTCGATTTTCAATTCGGTGAACGGGATGCGCGCCAGCCGGTCCATGCTGGCGAAACCGGTGCCGAAATCGTCAATTGCCAGGCCAGCGCCCTTCAAACGCAAGCGGGTCATGATTTCCAGCGCAGAGGCCGGATCCGCCATTACGCCGCTTTCCGTGACTTCAAACGTCACCCGGGACATCTCCAAACCGGTTTCGCGCGCAATCGACACCAAAGAAGCCACCAGGCTGGAGTCCTTCAAGGACTGCATGGAAAGATTGACCGACATGTCCAGGCGCTTCCGCGCGTCCAGACGCTTCAACGCTTGCGACGCATCAGCGAACAAGCGCTTGGTCATCTGCGTGATCAGGCCGCTCTGTTCGGCCAGCTCGATGAACTGCAGCGGGCCGAGCAGGCCCAGTTGCGGATGCAGCCAACGCGCCAGCACCTCCACGCTCAACACCCGGCCGCAGGCCACGTCCACCTGCGGCTGGAAAAACGGCACCACTTCACCGCGATCGATACCCAGGCGCAACTCTTCGCTATTGATCCGCTCCATGGGTAGACAAAGGGCCTCTCCCGCCGCAATGGGCGCGGCCAGCATTGCCAGCAATTGCTCCGGATCCACCGGTTTGGGCAAGACGCCACACAAGCGCAGCGCGTACATCCTCGCCAGATCCGCCACGCTGTCCAACACCCTCTCGTCGAAACCGCTGGTGATCAGTAATTTACCTTGGTAAGCCCTCTCTCCCAAATGGCGCACAAATTCGACGCCGTCCATCCGCGGCATGTCCAAATCGCAAAAGATCAGATCGAAAGCCCGGTCTCCGGCATCCAGCTGCATCAGCGCGTCCAAGCCGTCCACCGCTTCGGATATCTTATTCATGCCCATTTGGCGCAGTACCGCGGTCAGGAACTGCCGGGATATGGCTTCGTCGTCAACCACCAAGATTTGCGGCATCGCCCCCCCCCATCTAGCCCATCTCCTGCTGGCTATTTTCGCTACCGGCGCCCGCTGCGAGCCTCCGCAACCAAGCCCCTCTGCGCTGTTTTACGCCGCGCCACGGTCCAAGGCCGTTTTTACTCCTGCTAGTATCTAAATAGCCTGCGGCCTTCGTCTTTTCCAGCAAGCGCCCCCTGCCATGCCCGGCAAACTCAGGCGCCCCAAGCGGCTGGTCGCGCCGCGGCGGCCAGTTCCGCGCGCATTTCCAGCGCCAGCTGCCAAACTTTCCGCGCCAGCGGCGACAAGGAACGGTTAGGCCGTTTGATCAACACAATGCGGCGCCTTTCCACCGGCAGCAGGGGCAATACGCTCAAACCGCCGCCGGCGGGCAGTGGCATGGCCAGCCCAGGCGTGACGCTGAGGCCCAGGCCGGCCTCCACCATGTGGAACACCGATTGCGAGTGCCCCAATTGCTGCGTCACTTCGCACTCCAGGCCATGCTTGACCAGCAGCTCATCAATCAGTCTGCGGCTGCCGGAGCTGTGGTCCAGCAACACCAGCGGCAGGCCGTCCAACTGCGCCCAATGCGCGGCCTCATGGGCGGCCAAATCGTGGTCGCTGCGGCACACCAGCCAGAAGTCGTCCTCCAGCAAGGGTTCGCTCTCCAGCGGAACAGCCGCGTCGGGCTCCACCACCAGGCCGAAATCCACCTCCCCGCTCGTGACCGCCTCGATGTTCAACCGTTGCACCTGATCGTGCAGTACCAGCTTCAATTGCGGGTAGCGCTGCCGACAACGCGCAATCAACAAAGGCATCAGGCTAGCCGACAAGGTAGGGCTGCTGGCCACTCGCACCACGCCGTGGGCCTGCGCGCCCTCCATCCGAGCTTCGCTCAACGCCTCTTGCAGCGCTTCCAGCACCCGCGTCAGCTTCCCCTGCAGCCGACGGGCCGCCGCGGTGGGCTCCACCTCTCGCGTGGTGCGGTCGAACAAGCGCAAGTCCAAGGCTTGCTCCAGCTCCCTCACCGCGCGGCTGACCGCCGGCTGAGTCAGACCCAGCGCGTCGCCGGCGCGGCTGAAGCCGCCCAGTTCGATCACGGCCTGGAAGACCCGCAATTGGCGTAAAGTCACATTCATATCAATTACTCATGAATAGATCAGATAAATGCATTTGTATTCTCAATTGCACTGCGGTTCAATAGCGGCTTCCCCTGCCATCGCCGCATCGCCCCATGCCCAAACTACTCGACGCCTTCACCCTGTCCCTGCTCGCCACCGTCGCGCTGGCTTCCGTTCTGCCCTGCTCCAGCGACGTCGCCGCCGCGTTCAACCTCGTCACCAATCTGGCGATCGCGCTGCTGTTCTTCCTGCACGGCGCCAAGCTGTCGCGCGAGGCGGTGCTGGCCGGCGCCGCGCATTGGCGGCTGCACCTGCTGGTGCTGGGCTGCACCTTCCTGCTGTTTCCGGCGCTCGGCCTAGCCTTGCAACCGGCCTTGCAGCCGCTGCTGACGCCTGAGCTCTACCTGGGCGTGCTCTATCTGTGCATGCTGCCTTCCACCGTGCAGTCGTCCATCGCCTTCACCTCCATGGCGCAGGGCAATGTGCCTGCCGCCATCTGCAGCGCCACCGCCTCCAACATCCTGGGCATCTTCATCACGCCTCTGCTGGTCAGCCTGCTGGTGGTCAAGCACCACGGCGCCGGCCAGGGCTGGGGGCCGGTGCTGGACATCGTGATGCAATTGCTGCTGCCCTTCGTCGCCGGCCAGATCGCCCGGCGCTGGATAGGCGGCTGGGTGGACCGCAACAAGGGCCTGCTGCGCTACGTCGATCAGGGCTCCATCCTGCTGGTGGTCTACACCGCCTTCAGCGCCGCGGTGATCAGCGGGCTGTGGCGGCAAACGCCTCCCCGGGCGCTGGCCGCGCTGCTGCTGGTCAACCTGATTCTGCTCGGCCTGCTGCTGGGCATCACCATGCTGCTGAGCCGCAAGCTGGGTTTTTCACGCGCGGACCAGATCACCATTGTGTTTTGCGGCTCCAAGAAAAGCCTGGCCAGCGGCGTGCCCATGGCCAAGGTCTTGTTCGCCGCGCCGACGCTGGGCTCCATCGTGCTGCCGCTGATGCTGTTCCACCAGATCCAGTTGATGGCGTGCGCGACGCTGGCGCAGCGCTACCGCCGGCAACAACAAACGGCGGAGTCTCGTTAAAAAGACAACACCCCGCTCGGATTCGAGCGGGGTGTTGCGCGGACATGGCCAGGACGCTTATAGATCGTTGATCCAGGCCTGCTCCTTCAGGTGCTTGAGCTGGTCGCGCAAGCCGGCCGCCTTCTCGAACTCCAGATTGCGCGCGGCCTCCATCATTTCCTTCTCCATGCGCTTGATTTCCTTGGCCAGCGTCTTTTCGTCCATCATCGCCACGCGGGCGTTGTCCACCAGCTTCTTGCGTTCGTCCTCCACGCTGTAAACGCCGTCGATGATGTCCTTGATCTTCTTCTCCACCCCTCTGGGCACAATGCCGTGTTCGGCGTTGAAGGCCATCTGCTTGGTGCGGCGGCGTTCAGTCTCGTCCATCGCCCGCTTCATCGAGTCGGTAATGCGGTCGGCGTAGAGCAAGGCCTTGCCGTTGAGGTTGCGCGCGGCGCGGCCTATGGTCTGGATCAGCGAGCGATCCGAGCGCAGAAAGCCTTCCTTGTCCGCATCCAGAATCGCCACCAGGCTGACTTCCGGAATGTCCAGGCCTTCGCGCAGCAGATTGATGCCGATCAACACGTCGAATACCCCCAGACGCAGGTCGCGAAGGATTTCCACCCGCTCCACCGTGTCGATGTCGCTGTGCAGATAGCGCACCTTGATGCCGTGCTCGGTGTAGTAATCCGCCAGTTGTTCGGCCATGCGCTTGGTCAGCGTGGTGACCAGCACGCGCTCGCCCTTTTCCATGCGCAATCGGATCTCGGACAGCAGATCGTCCACCTGAGTGGCAACTGGCCTCACTTCCATTACAGGATCCACCAAGCCGGTGGGGCGCACCACTTGCTCCACCACCTGTCCGGCGTGTTCCTTCTCGTAGTTGGCTGGCGTGGCGGACACGAATACGGTTTGCGGCATTAGCAATTCGAATTCGTGAAATTTCAACGGCCGGTTGTCGGTTGCCGACGGCAAGCGGAAGCCATACTCCACCAGGTTGGCTTTGCGCGCGGCGTCGCCCTTGTACATGGCGCCCACTTGAGGCACGGTGACATGGGATTCGTCGATGAACATCAACGCGTTTTTCGGCAGGTAATCGATCAGCGTGGGCGGCGGATCTCCAGGCCCCCTGCCGGAGAAATGTCGAGAGTAGTTTTCGATGCCTTTGCAAAACCCCATCTCGTACAACATCTCCAGGTCAAAACGGGTGCGCTGTTCCAGGCGCTGCGCTTCCACTAGCTTGCCTTCCTTCTGATACCACTCCAGGCGCGCGCGCAGTTCTTCCTTAATGTGCTCGCAGGCGCGCAACACGGTGTCGCGCGGCGTCACGTAGTGGCTGGACGGAAACACGGTGAAGCGCCCCACCCGCTGCTTGGTCGTCCCGGTCAGCGGGTCGAACAGGGTCAGCGTTTCCACTTCGTCGTCGAACATGCTGACACGCAGCGCGGTATCGCTGCTTTCCGCCGGATAAATGTCGATCACGTCCCCGCGCACTCGGAAGGTGCCGCGGCCAAAATCCATGTCGTTGCGGTCGTACTGCATGGTGGCCAGACGGCTGATGATGTCCCGCTGCGCCAGCGTCTCCCCTTCTTTCAGATGCAAAATCATCTGATGGTAATCGGAAGGATCGCCAATGCCGTAGATGGCGGAGACGGTGGCGACGATGATGCAGTCCGGCCGCTCAAGAATGGACTTGGTCGCCGACAAACGCATCTGCTCGATATGCTCGTTGATGCTGGAATCTTTCTCGATGAAAAGATCGCGGCTGGGCACATAGGCTTCCGGCTGATAGTAGTCGTAATAAGAAACGAAATACTCAACGGCGTTTTCCGGGAAAAACTCGCGCATCTCGCTGTAGAGCTGCGCCGCTAGTGTCTTGTTGTGCGCCATGATGATGGCCGGACGTCCGCTTTGCGCGATGACGTTGGCCATGGTGTAGGTTTTGCCGGAACCCGTGACCCCGAGCAAGGTCTGGTAGGACAGGCCATCGTCCAGCCCTTCCAGCAGTTGGGCGATGGCACCCGGCTGATCGCCGGCAGGCTCGAATGGTTGATGCAGTTTGAACGGACTGTTGGGATAGGTGCGCAGCATGGGTCGAGACATCGGAGGAGATAGCCTGATTCTACGCGGTTCGTCCCTGCTTCACACCTCCAACGCGACTGCATATAAAAAAGCTGCGATTCAGGCTATACACAGTCAAAACATTGTTTAAAATACAGTCAGACCAAGCATAAAACACGGCTTGCGGCGCAGATGTCGCGAGCCTATTTTTCGGTCCGAGATTTCGTTAAATCCGCTCTCCCTGGAGTGAAGCATGATCAAGAAAATTGCAAGCCTGCTGGTATCCGCGGCGTTAGCCATGCCGGTGCTGGCAGGTTCGCCGTCCAGCGTGATGGTGGCCTCGCAGATGGCCGATCTATCCGTTCCGCGGCTGAATTCGCATTCGGTACTGGTGCTCAACGGCATCACCGGCGAACCCTTGTACCAGAAGAACATCCACCAACGCATGCCGATCGCTTCCATCACAAAATTGATGACAGCGATGGTGCTGCTGGATTCCGGCGCTTCGCTGGACCAAGAAGTGACCGTGTCCGACGCCGAGATCGACCGGGTGAAAAACACCTCCTCGCGCCTGGCGGTGGGCACCACTCTCAGCCGCAAGGAAATGCTGCTGCTGGCGCTGATGTCGTCCGAAAACCGCGCCGCCGCCACCCTGGCCCGCACCGCGCTGCCCGGCGGCACCGCCACCTTTGTGGAGCGCATGAATCGCAAAGCCCGTAGCCTGGGCATGAGCGAAACCATTTTTTACGACGCTACCGGCCTGGATATGCGCAACACCTCCACCGCCGCGGACCTCGCCCGCATGGTCCGCGCCGCGCACGGCTACCCGCTGATTCGCGCCTTCACCACCACGGAGAAACACCAGATTCAATCGGTGAGCCGCCGCGTGCTGCAATATAAGAACAGCAACGCGCTGGTGCGCGAAGGCGACTGGGAGATTTCGCTGCAAAAAACCGGCTACATCCAAGAAGCCGGCCGCTGCATGGTGTTGCAGGCCACGGTGGGTTCCCAACCTCTGATCATCGTGTTGCTGGCCGCCGGCGGTAGCGCCGCCCGCGTCAACGACGCCAAAAGCATCAAAACCTGGCTGGAGGCGCACCCCGGCAACTGGTTGGCCGGCTGAGCTCGCCGTTCCCAAATGAAAACGGCCCTTCCGTCAAATGACGGAAGGGCCGTTTTCATTACATCCGCTCACATATAACGCAAGTCGAACTGAGCCAGGCCGTTGGCCGAGCCAGGCTTGATCCCGCCTTCCTGCCCTTGCGGCACGGGTGCGCGGGTGGATTCGTACATCGCGTTGAAGCGCAGCGTGTTGCTGCCGTTGGTCAAGCCCACCAGCGGCGAATACTGACCCAGCACAATGTCCCCGCCGCCCGGCCCCATCAGGCGGATACCCACGCCAGCGGCGCTGCCGTTGATCGCCATCAGTTCGCCGTTGTCGCGGTCGGCCTCTCCGTTAAAGCGGACCGCCACCGTTGTCATGGTGTCGATGGAGCACTCGGTCAACCGGATGTCGAAGGCCACCGGACGGGAACGGTCGCCGATTTTGCGGAACATTTGCGAGGACACCAGGCCCAGCCCCACTTCCAGGCTTTGTGAATTGGGATCCAGACCGCAGGCGCTCAATACCAGCTCGCCGAAAACGTTCAAGGTGCCGTCAGCCGCATGCGCCAACGGCGCCGCCAGCGCCAAAGCCAGCACCATCGCCTTGAATTTCATTGCTCCACTCCTTACGCCACTTCAGTTAACCGTCTGATCATCCGAAGACCAGACGGCCCAAGCCGCTTAGATATAATCCAGATCGATATTAATCATGCCCTGAAATGGGCCCTCTTCTACTTTACCCATATTAGTGGGAACAATGGTTCCGTACATCGGCACGGTTTTCTGGCGATCACCAAAACTAAAATCAGCCAGAAACTCAGATTGTCCAAAACGTAGTTGACGACCGTCACTAAAGAATAACTGCAAGCCTAAACCGCTATCAGAGCTATCCTTCTTTTTAACCAAAGTAGCCGTATAAGTATCCGTCAAGCCATTCTTCCCGGTGAAATAGCCATTAATTTTTACTGGGTCATCACAGGTTTTAACCAAATTTAGCCGGAAATCTTTTCGAGGCACAGCGGGCACGAGGCCTTTGACACTTCTGACAATACGACCAAAATCCAATGTATTGGAAGCAGGGTCTAAGCGCACTTCTACAGCGCATTGGATCGGCGTAATTTTACCCAACCCCACTACCTTGTAGACCAAGTTGGAATTTTCTTTATTATTAATACCCAGCTCGCCATCAAACTGAAGCACCTGAAACTCAGACATCCCTATACCACTTGTGGGAATCGTGCCCTGCTTAGCTATTACAACTTGAAAAGTAAGTGAAAAATTCACCTCCTTGCACTTATCGTAATTCCCTCCAAGATTACACTCGTCAATATAATAACCGGTTGGGATTCTATCGCTAGCGTTAACCCCCCAATAAGTTCTGCCATTATAAACCACACCAAACTTTACACCTTTGGCATTGTTGTTATTACGAGGGTTCGGATAAAAATAAACCTGCTCCCTCATAGAAACACTATTATCTTTGTAACATGTTACATTGACAGTCCTATCTTCGGAGTGCCAAATCTCTCTTCCATCCGGCAAGGTCACTGGAACCTTAATGGTAGAGCCAATATCCCTCGTAATCATGGCGGAGCCATTGCGCCCCCCTTCCTTGCACGCCAGAGCGTGGCTCAAGGCCGGCAGCATGGCCAGAGCGGCCATCAATAGCAAACGCGGCAAACGACGATTCAACATTGGCTCTCCCTGCGCTGTGCGCTTGCGGAATTATTTCTTGTCTTCGCGGTATTGGCATTGGCCGTCCGCGCAAACGAAGGTAAAGGTATCCTGAGCGCCGAAATCATTGATGTTGCTCAGCTTCAGGCTGGCCGGCAGCGCCTTCAGCGCAAAACGGGCCTCGCCCTTGGGCGGCACCATCAGGCCGTCCATATCGCGCGGCTTCTTGTCTCCCGGCAGCTCCAGCCCCACCAGGGTCAGGTGATACGGGCTAGGGTTCTTGAACACCAGCTTGCCGGCGGCGGCGTCGAAGCTCAGCTGCAGCTTGTTGGCCGGGTTTTCGCCACGCGGCAATTGAGCCTCCTTGGGACGGTAGAACACCTTGATGCGCGACTTGATCGCCAGTTGCAGCACATTGTCCTTGTCGCTCTTGGGCGGCACTTCCTGCACGTTCAGATAAAACAGCGATTCCCTGTCGGACGGCAGGCTGGGATCCGGAATGCGGCTCAAGCGCACTACGCCCTTCTCGCCGGCCTCGATACGCTGCAAGGGCGGCAACACCAGGAAGGGCGAAGCCAGGCGCTTGCCTTCGCCGTCGCTGAGCCAGGACTGAACCAAATAGGGTTGCTCAGGGTTCTTGTTGGTCAGCACCATGCTGACGTTCTTGTCCTGCTCCAGATAAATCATCCGGGTACGGTCCAGCAATATGTTGGCCTGGGCCGTTAGCGGCGCGGTCAATGTGGCCAAAACGCTCGCCAGCCCCAGTGCGCGATGAAGAGTTTTCATATCGATTCCTTATTCTTTATTCTGCGAGAGGCGTGCAGGTCATGTCGCGGCCGCCCTGGCTCAGCTCGTAATCGGCCGGCAGCGGGTCCACGCGGCAACGCGTCTTGCCCCAGGAAATTTCCAGCTTGGGTGTCGGACTCAAGCCAGTGACGAAGGTCAAGCCGCCATCGCCCACCATGCCGACATCGCGCTTGCCGGCCACATCGCTCACGGTGGCGCCCAAAGGCGGCATTTTGCCATCTGGCAGCCTCACCGTCAGCAAGGCCTTGCGTCCCACTTTGACCGGAAACTCAGTGCGCCCCACCGCGCCTTCAGTCAGCACCACGCGGCGCACCACGGAACTGGCCTCTACGGAGTCCGGCATATTGTCGTCGTCCAAGCGCACGTCCTGGCTGTAGTACGGCGCCACGCTGCTCAGCATGGCGAAGCCGTTGCGGTCGGTTAGCGCCGGCACGCCGTACACCGGCACGCCAGCCACGCCTTCGGTATCCACCAACATGCGGGTTTCACCGCCGTAGCTGTTGCCCATGGTCAGGCCGCCGGCGTGCAATACCAGCGAGCTACCCATCCCGGCGGACACGCTGCTGTAACCGCCCTGCTGCTTGCTGGCCGAAACATCGGCCTGCATGACGCGGCCGGTGTAATGATAGTCGCCGGACACGAGCGGCTTGCCAGAGCGGGTATCCGCGCTCATCGCCACGTTGTAGCTGTGGTTGGGGGTGCTGCTGTCCGAATAGCGCACCGTGTGGCTGGTATTGCCGGCGCTGCCTTGGATGTCGTAGCCGATGCGACGGTTATTCTCCAGCGGCATGCTCAAGCCCAGGTAAACACGGTTGCTGCTGCCGGTCTGATCACGCAGGTTCTGCACCGACAAGTTGAGGCTGACATTGCGCAAGGAACCGATATTGATGTCGCGGCTCAGCGACAAATCCACGCGCTGGGTGGCGGTGGCATTCCAATAAGTGGACTTTTCCGCCGACAGAAACACATTGGTCTGGCCGAAAGTCTTGCTGGCGGTCATACCCACCCGCTGTTTGTCACTGATATAGGTCTGGCCGTCCAGATCGCTGAGGAATTGACCGAAGGATCGGAAATTGCGGTCCGAAAAGCGATAGCCGAACAGGCGGATATCCGCGTTCAGGCTTTCAAACCTCTTGGCGTAGTTGAAACGGTAAGAACGGCCGGCCATATTCATGCCGCCGCGCATTTGAGCGTTGGCCTGGGTCACGTCGGCGGACAAAGCGCCCCAGCCGCCGAGATCCTTGGCGAAGCCCATCGCCAGCGAACGGTAGTCCGCGGAGGCGATGAAGCCGCTGTACAGCGACAAGGTCTGGGTCAGACCGTAGGACGCCTCGGCGCTGGCCACACTCGGGTGCGACGCGCTGCCGTTCTGATCCGCCTGACCGATGGCCGCCTTGTAGCGCCACATGCCGTTACGCGTCAGGAAAGGCACCGAGGCGGTGTTGACGGTAAAGGTCTGCTGGCTGCCGTCGGCCTCCTCCACCGTCACATCCAGCTGCCCTTGCGTGCTGCTGCTCAGATCGCGAATGGAAAACGGGCCCGGCGGCACATTGGTAGTGTAGAGCACCCGCCCTTGGTTGCGGATGGTCACTTTAGCATTGGTCTTGGCCACGCCATTGACCTGCGGCGCATAGCCGCGCAGGCTTTGCGGAATCATGCGGTCATCGCTGTTCAGCGTGGCGCCGCGCATGGAGAAGGCGTCGAAAATCTCGGAGGTCTTGAACACTTCGCCCAAGGTCAGCCGCGCCTGCATGCCGCGCAAATCGCGGTAGACCTGGGTATTGTTCCAGCTCAGACGGCTGCGGTTAGTCGCGCTGTCGTCGTACTGGTAATTGGAACGCAGCCTCCAGGGACCGGCGTTGGCGCCGGCCACGCCGTAACTGGTGGTCTTGCTGCTGCTGGCGCCAAGACCGTTGTCGGTGCGCTGATAGAACACCCGGTAATCCAGCATCGCGGCCGGCACGCCGTCGTTCCAGGTTTCCGGCGGCGCATAGTCTTCATCGCGGTAAGCCAGTTCCGCTTGCGGCACCGAGATGTCCAGGCGCGCGTTGCTCTTGCTGTAACGCACTTTGGCTGCGCTGACCGCAGACAAATCAACACATTGCTCGTTCTGCGGCCAGACAATGCCGGAGCGTAGGCCAAGCTGGCGGATCAATTCCGGCGGCAGACACGGACGCACCGTCTGATCTGCGCCTTCCGGGCGAAAATCCAGCTCCAACTGCTGCAAAAAGCGCTGATTCAAATACACATCGGCAATATAGCGGCCCGGCACGATATAGCCGGCCTGCTCGAACTGCTCCAGGCTCACGCTGCTGCTCGGGTCTAGCTGCAAAAAGGCGTCGTTGAACTCCACCGCATGCGCAATGCAAGGGCCGAGCGTCAACGCCACTGCCACAATGTAAATGCGATGCTTGTTCATGCCTGCTGATATCCCGATTTAAGTGCATGCGCCGCCTTACGGCAGCCTTGCCAAAAACACACCGTCGCGTCTGATCGCGCCGGCCTTGATTCTGTCCCGCCAAGCAATGACGAAGCCGCGCCGATTTTCAGGCGCAGGAGTATGCCTTGGGAGAATGCTTGCAGATGACTAACCTCATGCCCTGGTTTGCAGACTACTCATTGCTGACAGCGGACAAACCAGGCCTGATCATCGCCTAAGCGAACAGACCGTCAGGGCACAAGGAAACAGGGGTCGGAACTTTGCTTGGTTCCGTTTTTGAATCGAACTGCGGATTACTTGTACTGCAGATCGAATACGGCGAAGGCATCGGCTTGACCCGGGGTCACGGCAACTGCGTCGCCGGCTTTGCCATCGGCTTCGTATGCGGCGCTGAAGTTCAGAGTGTTGTTGCCGTCAACCAGGTTCACAGCGGTGCCGTACTGATTCAGTTTGATCTGGTCGCCGTTGTTGGTATTCACCAGACGAACGCCCACGCCCTTGGCGCCGCCGCTCTTCAGAGCCATCAGTTCGTTGTTGGTGCCAGCGGTGCCGGAGAACATCACAGCCACGGTCTTCAGCGTGGTGGTGGTGCAGTCGGTCAGGGTCATTTGGAACGGGGTCGGAGCCGAACGGTCGCCCACTTTCTTGAACACATGGGTCGGCACTTTGCCCAGACCCACTTCCAGGTTCACGCTCTTGGAATCCAGACCGCAAGCGGCGGTAACGATTTCGCCCTTAACGTCCAGGGTGCCGGCGGCGGCGAAAATGGAGGAAGCGGCAACAGCCATCAGGGAACCAGCAAATACAAATTTTTTCATTCTTGACTCCGACTAGGGTAATCATTCTCAAACCGCACAGCAGCCTCGCTTGCCGCGTCGCGGACCATCCGCCAGTGCTGACCTGCAGTACTGGAACGCAGCCGCATAGTATCAAGCGGAACCATTGCGTAGATTTTTTTGTTTCATATTAAATTTTTTCTTTAAAATCTACACAAAAAGAGCCCTCGCCGACTTTAAACGATTTGATGAATCAATCTTGAATATTTGTTTTATTTCAGGGGTTTGTTAAGAATTGGGCAATATTTGCAATAAAACAACACTTCAAATAAAGAAAACCCACCTCAATAATGCCAGGTGGGTTTTTTGATGAATTATTGAGCAGTTTTGGACTGCTATCAGAAGTAGTTGACCACCAGATTCACCGCGCCAGCTCGGGCGGTGGCGCTACGCAGCAAATCGCGGCTGCTGAACTGGTTCTCGCCTTTGCGCACGCTGAGGCTGGCGATCTTGCCTTGCTGGGCGGCGGCTTCACTGTCCAGCGTCAGCTTGGCCGGGCTGGCGCATTGATTGAGTTCAAGGGCCGGCTTCGCGCGAGCCGCATCGGCGCTAGCCACTTCGTGGGTTTGGGCGCTGCAGCCGCCTTCAACGATGGCGCCGTAGAAGTGCACCTGGCCGCCTTGAGCCATTGCTGCGGTAGAGAGAGCGGAAAGCAGGGCTGCCAGTCCAAGTGCGTGCAGACGTTTCATTTTCGACCTTCCTTTCCAAATCCCGCAATTAGTAAGCAATTACTTTTAGGTTTATGCTTTTTTTATAAGCTTAACCGGTTCAATTGCATTCTAGTACAAGTGGCATTTAAATTGAAAGGGCTATTTGATAGATTTTATTACAAATTGTTTTGTTTTAGAATTAACAAAAACTTACTAATAAATGCATGTTTAATTAGGAAACAGTTAAGTTTATCAAATGACGACGTCTGACTATCGTTATGGCACAAACTAAGCGCGATCGCCGCCAACAGAGCGGATAAGAGGAACAGGCCCACGGGACGACCAGCAACAAAAAAGGGACGGCATACCGTCCCTTTGCTCCGCCGGCCTGATGTCGGCTCGAATGACTGGGCGATGTCAGGGCATCAGCGGCCAGGTATCGCTGCCCTTTCCATTGTCTTTTCTCGGCGGCGCGACCGGCTTCGACCCCGGCGCCCGCCCCGGCCGCGTCCGGTTGAAGTACTTTTCCAGCAAGGCATCCAGAATCGCGGAAGTTTCGGCATCCGGCACGCCGTCATAGCGAGCGGGCCGGAAATGCATCTGGAAAGCCGCCACCACGTCCTGGCTCTCTTTATCCAGTGTGCCGGTTTGCGGCGCTTCATAGCCGTAATCTAGCAAGCGTTTCTGCAAATTCCGTATGTCTCCGCGATAAGGCGCCTGCCACAGGTAGAACTCAATCGCCTCGCGCTCCGGCCAAGCGCCGATGTTGTAGTCGCGGTATAAGCGCTCCCACGGAAACCTGGGCCCCGGGTCCACCTTGCGCCCCGGCGACACGTCGGAGTGCCCCACGACCTTGTGCGGCGGAATCTGGTGCCGCGCGATAATGTCCGCCGCCAACTGCGCCACCACCGAGACCTGCGCCTCATCGAAGTCGAACCACTGCCGTCGCATCAGGGGCAGTTCGTCCTCTTCTGGAGACGGATAGCCCAGATTCACAATCTCGATGCCGATGGAACTGGAGTTGATCAGCCGGTCCCCTTGCCAGTAACTGCGCCCGGCGTGCCAAGCTCTGCGCTCCTCCGGCACCAATTGGTACACCTTGTTGGACATGCCCAGCAAAGCGGCATCCGGCACCAGATAATGCGCACTGGCCCCGTGCTGGCTCTGCGTGAGCATTTCCAGCGCCAGGGCATTGGGCACGGCGGTGTAATGGAAAACCAGGTTGCGCACCCTGGAATCCTGATTCTCGGAAAGCAAACTAGCGTCTATCCGATAGCTTTTGGCTGTTCCCGCCGCGCTGGCGCATGCAGAACTCAATACGCTGGCCGCCAACGGCGCCAGCAGGGGCAAGGCCCCCGTCCAACCCAAAATGTGTCTTCTACTGATCATTTTCCATTCAACCTTATCGTCAAGTATGCGCGCGGTCATTTTTCCGGCACACGCTGCACAGGTAGAGTTTTTTAACTAATAAATAGTTCCAATTAAGATATTGGCATGATAAATGCCATTTAATTAATATGAAAATATTCAAGATCAGCGTGAAATCATGCATTCAGGCTTGCCAACCCACTGATCCTGCTTTAGATTGCGCAGCGACTCATGGGAAACCTGCATTGAGACTATCGGCATTCAAATCCATTACCCGGTTGGCCCTGCTACTATTCATTCTTTGGCAGGCTCTGCCCTTGGCCAACGCCGCGGTTCACGCCGACGACGCGCTTGGCCGCGCCGGCCAACGCTTTGCCCCCGGCCACGGCATCGCCACAATGCAAATCGCGAGCGGCAGCCACGCACACTGCGCCGGCGAACTAGGCGGATGCGGAGAGTGTCAGGCTTTGCCATGCGCAAGCCCAAGCTTAGCGGCAAACGCGGCGACCTCAGGCTGGCCCGACTTCGTCACCGCCCTTCAACAACGCCCTCCTCCCACTCCTCCGCGCCGGCCGCCCCGCGCCTGAGAACCTGTTTACGATCTACCGCGCGTCGTAGAACGTACACGGGAAGTGCGACTTCGAGATGCTCCATGTACCGCTTGTACATTCCGCTTTCTCTGCCGCAACGCCCTGCCTCTCTCTCGCGAAACCTTGGTTAGTTTCCAAGCGTTCCGCCTTCTTTTCTCGCAAACGCGCCGCTCTCTCCGCGGCCTAAATCGCTTGGGACTACTACATATGAATGTAATCATCGGCTACGTCGTCGTGATCGGCATGATCTTCGGCGCCTTCCTGATCCACGGCGGCGCCATCGGCGCCATTCTCTCCGCGATGCCCACCGAGATGATGGCGATTCTGGGCGGCGCGATGGGCGCCTTCATCGTTGCGAATCAGACCAAGAACCTGAAAGCGGTGGCACGCGCGCTGCCCGCCGCGCTCAAGGGTTCGCGCCACAACAAGGCCCGCGCGCTGGATCTGCTCAGCCTGCTGTACGAACTGCAGGTCAAGGCGCGCAAAGAGGGCATGATGGCCTTGGAGGCCGATGTCGATGCCCCTCAGCAAAGCCCTATCTTCAGCAAATACCCGGCCATCGCCGGCGACCACCACGCGCTAAGCTTCATCCGCGATTACCTTCGCATCATGGTCAGCGGCAATCTGAACGCCTTCGAAATAGAGAACCTGATGGATGTGGAACTGGAAACACACCATCAGGAAGGCATGGCGCCCATCGCCGCCATCCAGCGCCTAGGCGACGCCTTACCGGCTTTCGGCATCGTCGCCGCCGTTCTGGGCGTGGTCAACACCATGGCTTCGGTCGGCGCGCCGCCTGCGGTGCTGGGCGGCATGATAGGTTCCGCCTTGGTAGGCACCTTCCTGGGCATTCTGCTGTCCTACGGCATGGTGACGCCGTTGGGCTCGCTGCTAGAACAGAAGCTGGACGAGGACAGCAAGGAATTGCAATGCATCAAGACCGTGCTGCTGGCCGGCATGCAGGGCTATCCGCCGCCCAGCGCCATCGAGTTTGGCCGCAAGGTGCTGTTTTCGAGCGAGCGCCCGGAGTTCGAAGAACTGGAACAACGCATCAAGAGCCTGCGCTAAGCTCGCCCGGCAAGGGGATCAGCTCCTCTGCGTTCACTCCAAGGCCAAACTGGCCGCCTAGCCGTAACTCCGCGCCCAGGCTCGCCGCCTCGCGCGCGGACAGACTCAGGCTCAGGCGCCCCGCCTGCGCGGCCACTTCCACGCGGGCGCCGTCCGCCAGCCAGGTCAGCGACTCAATACGCGCTGGCGGGTACTGCGGCCCCAGCCGCAGAGCGCGGCCTGGCACCACAGCATGTTCCAGCACGTTTTCATAACCGATGAAGCGCGCGAGCCACGCGTTTGCTGGCCTAGCCAGCAAGTGCCGCGGCGCGTCGCATTGCACGATGCGCCCCTGGTACAGCACGGCGGCACGGCTCGCCATCGCGAACGCCTCCTCCCGGTCATGCGTGACCAGAATCGCCGGTATCCCCGACTCTGTCAGCAGTTGCGTGAACTCCCCTTGCAACTGGCCTCGCAAGTGCGCGTCCAAGCTGGAAAACGGCTCGTCCAGCAGTAATAGCCGCGGCCGGGTCACCAGCGCGCGCGCCAGCGCCACCCGTTGTTGCTCTCCGCCGGACAAGGTCCAGACCTTGCGCCGCTGATACCCTCCCAACCCCAACCGCTCCAGCATCGCTTCCGCCTCGCGAGCGGCCTGGGCACGGGACTGCCCGCGCTCGATCAGCCCGAACATCACATTGCCCGCCACGTCCAAATGCGGAAACAGGGCGAAATCCTGAAACATCAGCGCGAAGCCGCGCCGTTCCGGCGGCAACAGATTCATGTCCTCGCCGTCGAAGAGAACGGTGCCGCCGTCCAGCGGCAGCAGGCCGGCGATGATTTTAAGCAAACTGCTCTTGCCGCAGCCGGACGGTCCCAGCAAGGCCAAAGTTTCTCCGGCCGCCACCTCCAGCGACACGCCGTCCGCCGCCACTCTCGCGCCGAAACGCTTTTCAATCCCTCTGAGTTCAAGCACGCCCATCTCCTTTCTCCGGCTCGCCCGGCCTCGCCGCGCTGCTTTCAATAACGGCGAAAGCCAGCGTCGCTAGCACCATCAGCAGGCCGGACAACAACATCGCCGCGTCCGCGTTGGCCTGGCCGGGCCGGCCCAGCTTTTGATAAATCAAGGTGGTCAAGGTCAGCCATTCCGGCCGGGACAGAAACAAGGTAACCGCAAATTCCCCCACCGCAGTGGCGGCTGCGAAGGCCAGCCCGCGCCGCAGAGCTGGCTGCAACAAGGGCCAGATTACCCGCCGAAACAGCCGCCAGGGCGAGGCCCCCAGGGAGCGCGCCGCCTGCGCCAGATGTTCCGGCATACTGTCCAAAGCCACGCCGATGGCCTTGGCGACGAAGGGATAGGCCAACAAGACGTAGGCCGCCAACAGCATGGCCAAATCGGCACTCCAGCTTGGGTACAGCAACAGCAGGCCAAACGCCACGCAGACTGGCGACACCACGAAAGGCAGAAAGGCCAGGGCCCGCAACCACAGCCAGCGTCCGGTGGCCAGCGCGTGGCACAGGCCCAGTACGCCGGACAATAGTACGGTCAGCAAGGTGAAATGCGTCGAGTTGAACAAAGCCAGTCGCAATTCCTCGTCCCATAGTCCGGTCAGGCTATCAAGCGCGGACAGCGCTTTCCACAGCACCGCCAGCAAGGGCAAGCCTGCGAAGATCAACAGGATGGCAAGGGCCGCCGTCAGCCAGGCGCAGTCCACCCACGTCCGCGCGGGCGCGGGGAGCAGCGGCTCGCAGCGCGCCGGCACGCCCAAACGCGCTTCCAGCCAGGCGTAGACCGCAGCGACGCCGCCGGCCACCAGCAGGCTCAACAGCGCCAGCGCGCCGGCGTCGGCCAGGTTCAGTTCATACGCCACCAGCGTGTAGATCTCGACTTCCACCGTGGCGTAACGCTGGCCGCCCAGCAACAAGGCCAGACCGAAACCGGAGAAACAATATAGAAAGACCAAGCAGAGATTGGGCAGCAGCCAGGGCAGCGCCGCCGGCCATTCCACGCGCCAGAACGCACGCCAGCGGCCGGCGCCCAGACTGCGGGCCGCGGCCAGCCGGCTGGCGGGCACCTGAGCGAAGCCATCCGCGGCGGAGCGAATCACCAGCGGCAGATTGAAGAACAGATTGCCGTACAGCAACAGCCAGGGCGAGTCCTGCAGGTCCAGCCCACTCAAGCCCTGCGGGCCGAACAGCGCCAGCACCCCGACGCCGGCGACCAGGGGAGGCATCACAAAAGGCAACATCAGCAGGCGCAGCGCCAGGCCGCGTCCGGCGAAATGGAATCGAGCCAGCGCCCACGCCGCCGGCACGCCTAGCAACAAGGCCAGCAAGCAGGTCGCTCCGCCCTGCAGCACCGACCACAACATGCGCCAGCGCAGATAGGGATCGCTGAGCAAACCGAAGGACAGCGGCTCTCCGCCCTCCTGCAACAAGCGCGCCAACGGCAAGGCGGACATGGCCAGCAAAAACAGCAAGGGAGGCGCCGCCAGCAATAGGCGGCTGCTACGGCTCAACATCAAGACTGCGTTCCCTTCAACGGCCAACAGGCGGTCAATACATCCTCCACCCCGTCCTCGTCCACGCTCTGCCCCGCCTTGGCGAAGCCCAACCCGGCGGCCAGCGCTTGCGATGGCAGGTTGTCCGGCGCGATGGACAGCACCAGCCGCGGCGCGCCGGCCCGGGCCGCCCAGGCGCCCATCGCCAGCACCGCCTCGCGGGCGTAGCCCTGACGGCGGTAATCCGGATAAATCGTATAGCCCAGCTCCACGTCGCCGTAGCCGCCCAAATAAGGATGGCCGGGCAAGGAATGAAAGTTGGCATGGCCCACCATCGTCAGATCATCCCGGCGCAGCAAAGCGCGCACCGACCAGGGCGCGTAATCAGGCTGACGTTCGATATCGTCCAGCCGCAAACCCATCAACTCCTGCTCGTCCAGCCATTCCGCAGCCAGCGGCGCGCCCAGCAGCTCGGCAGCCGTTTCCGGTTGGCCGGCCAGGCACAGCCACAGCGTTTGCGGGTCCAGATGACGCAGCAGCAGCCGCGGCGTTTCGATGTCCGGAATCATTGCCCGCCCTTCAACACGACCCGAGTCCAGCGCGACACCCATTGGCGGGAGCGCTCGGCGATCACCTTGCTGTCCGGGGTGTCGTGCGCGGCCGGCTGCTCGGCGAAGCGGTAAACCGGGTCCAAGGCCACCTTGTCCATCACCGGATACATCCACATCGTGGTGGTCACGTCCTTCTGCACCGCTTCGGAACGCAGGAAGGCGATGAATTTCTCGCCCAACGCCGCCTCCTTGCCGCCCTTGACCAGGGCCGCGCCCTCCACCTGGCGGAACACGCCGCCTTTCAAGGGCAGATTGCCGGTGGGCGCGTCGTTCAGTTTCTGTTTGCTGTAGAACACCTCGGCGGCCGGACTGGTCGCGTAGCTGACCACCAGCGGACGGCTGCCGCCGTTCTTGGAGAAATCGGTGTAGTAGGATTCGCTCCAACCCTTGCTGACCTTCAGTCCGTTGTCGCGCAAGCGGCCCCAGAAGGCGAAAGCCTTGTCCTCGCCCATCGCGGCGACAGTGGACAACATGAAGGCGAGGCCTGGACTGGAAGTGGCCGGATTTTGCACCGCCAGCAGGTTCTTGTAGGCCGGCTTGGTCAAATCCTCCAGCGTCTTGGGCAAGGCCAGTCGACGCTGAGCGAACCAGGCCTTGTCGTAATTGAGGGTGACGTAGCCGTAGTCTATGCTCACCGCACCGGGCAAGGCGGCCTTGCCGCCCTGGGCCAGCGCCGCCGGCACCGGAGCCAGCACGCCGGCCTGCTGCGCCTTGCCGATCAGGCTGTTGTCGATGCCGAACACCACGTCGGCGATGGGATTGGCCTTGGTTAGAATCAGCTTGTTCAGCATCTCGCCGGCGTCCCCGGCCTTGATGATGGAGACCTTGGCGCCGTTCTGCTTTTCGAACTCGGCCAGCAAGGGCTTGGACACGGTGAAAGAACTGTGCGACAGCACACGCAGCTCGGCCGCCGACGCGGCCAGGCTGGACGCCGCCAGCGCAACGGCTATCAAAGAGGAAAAGCGCTTCATGGATATCTCCGTACACGATAGTCCGGAGCAAGCGGAATGCGGGCCTTGGCCCGCGCATCACGCTCCCTCCGCTGGCATGACCCAGATCAGGTTGCAGGGTATTTTCTCAGCCCGCGCCGCGGGCACCCCTGGTGACAGCGCGCCAGTATACCGCAGCGGCCGCGCGCTGACAGCCAACACTCTTTAACAGAGTCTGCCGGCGGCTTAACACGCCGATGACAAGCGCCTTCTAAGCTGAATGTGCTTGCGCCCGCTCCGGGCGCGCCGGGAGACCATGCTTGAACCCCTTGCAAATCCTTTGCCGGCCGCTGACAAAAGCGGCGGATGCCATCTGTGCCGCAGCCAAGGCCGGACTCTTGCTGGCCGTTCTCGGCTTGCCCGCGCTGGCCCAGGCTGGCATCGGCATCGCCGGCGCGCGCCACTTGCTGTCTCGCACCGGCTTCGGCGCCAACCCGGCGCAAATCGCCGTCTACGCGCCGCTGGACCGCGAGGCGGCGGTGGACCGCCTGCTGGCGGGCACCCGCACCGCCGCCGCCACCCCGCCGCCGGCCTGGGTCGAGGAATCGTTCGAGCGCCCCGGCCAGCCCAATCTCAGCGAGGAAGAGAAGAAGGCGCTGCAAAAACTGCGCGCCGAACACGCGGTGGAACTGCGCGGCTGGTGGTTGAACGAGATGCGCTACACCTCGTCGCCGCTCAGCGAGAAAATGACTCTGTTCTGGCACAACCACTTCGTGTCCGCGCTGGACAAGGTGCGTTCGCCGCAGCTGATGTACCAGCAGAACCTGCTGCTGCGCCGCTACGCGCTGGGCAATTTCGGCGAAATGCTGCACGCCGTCGCCCGCGACCCGGCGATGATGCGCTACCTGGACACCGCTAATAACCGCAAGGGCCAGCCAAACGAGAACTTCGCTCGCGAGGTGATGGAATTGTTCACCCTGGGCGAAGGCCATTACAGAGAACAGGATATCCGCGAGGCCGCGCGCGCCTTCACCGGCTGGGGGCTGGATCGCGACGACAACTTCGTCAACCGCCCCAAGCTGCACGACGACGGCGACAAGCTAATCTTCGGCCAGCGGGGCAATTTCGACGGCGACGCCGTGCTGGACCTGCTGCTGCAACAAGCGGCCACCGCCGAATTCATCACCGCCAAACTGTGGAAAGCCTTTATCTCGCCCAAGCCGGACCCGGCCGCGATCAAACGGCTGGCCAGCGGCTTCCGCAACAGCCGCTACCAAATCAAACCCTTGCTGCGCGCCTTGTTGCTGAGCCCGCAGTTCTGGAGCAGCCAGGGCCAGTTGGTGAAATCGCCACTGGAACTGACCATGGGCACGCTGGTCACCTTCGATCTCGGCCCGCCGGACTGGCGCGCGCTGGCCGGGCTCAATCGCCAGTTGGGCCAGGATGTGTTCGCGCCGCCCAACGTCAAGGGCTGGCCGGGCGGAGAAGCCTGGATCAATAGCGCCACCCTGCTGAGCCGCAAGCAGTTCCTGGACCGCATCGCCCACGACGCCGCGCCGGCGCGCAACGCCTTTGCGCTGCCGGACGGCGGCATGGACGAAATGAAGGGACGCGAGGCGCGCATCAACCGGCTGGTGGCCGCCGGCCTGCGCTCGCTCAAGCTGCAGCCCGACGAATGGAGCGCCATCTATCAGGTGCGCAGCGCTCAGGACACCGCCAAGCTGCTGCTGGCGCTGCCGCCGGCCAACCCTCTACCCGAGTCTCTCAGCGGCGCGCAAGCGATCGCCCCGCTGTTGCTGGACCCGGTATACCAAGTCCATTGAAAGGTTCCGCCATGTTCCAGCGACGCCAATTTCTGAAAGCCATGGCCGGCGGCCTGATGGTATCGGTGCTGCCCAATCTGAGCTGGGCGCTGGCGCCGGCCGGCTATCGCCGCCTGCTGGTGCTGATCGAGCTCAAGGGCGGCAACGACGGCCTCAACACCGTGGTGCCCTACGCCAGCGCCGACTACTATCGGCTGCGCCCCGGCATCGGCATTCCCCGCGAGCAGGTCATCCAGCTGAACGAACAAGTGGGCTTGCACCCGGCCATGGCCGGCCTGCGCCCGCAGTGGCAGCAGCAAGAGCTGGCGGTGTTGCAGGGGGTTGGCTATCCCGATCCCAACCTGTCGCACTTCCGCTCCATCGAGATCTGGGAAACCGCGTCCAATAGCCAGCAATACCTGAGCGAGGGCTGGCTGAGCCGGCTGTTCCGCGAACAGCCGACGCCGCGCGATTTCGCCGCCGACGGGGTGGTGCTGTCCAGCCAGGTGCTGGGCCCGCTGGACGGCGGCGCGCGCGCGGTGGTGCTGAGCAACCCGCAAGACTTCGCGCGCCAGGCTAAGCTGGCGGCGGACCAGGGCCACGCTGGCGCCGGCGGCGCGCTGGGCCACATCCTCAAGGTGGAGGGCGATATCCGCCAGGCCGCCGCCGAACTGGGCCAGCCGGCCAAGTCCGTGGCCGCTGCGGATTCGCCGATGGCCGCCCCCCGGCCGGCCGGAGCTTTCGCCCAAGCCGTCGCCACCCTGTCCGACACCCTGTCGCGCGGCGTGTCCATCGCCGTAGCCCGCATCACGCTGACCGGCTTCGACACCCACGGCAACCAGCTTCCCACCCAGGCTAGGCTGCTCGGCGAACTGGCCGACGGCATCGCCCTGCTGCGCACGCGCTTGCAGGCGCAAGGGCGCTGGGACGACACCCTGGTGCTCAGCTACGCCGAATTCGGCCGCCGGCCGCGCGAGAACGGCAACCGCGGCACCGACCACGGCACCGCCAACGTCCATTTCGCCAGCGGCGGACGCGTGCGCGGCGGCCTGTACGGCCAAAGCCCGCAACTGGCCGGCGTCAGCGACGGCAACCTGCCCTACGCGATAGACTTCCGCCAGGTCTACGCCACAGCCATCCAGAGCTGGTGGGGCAAGGACAGCCACAATGCGCTGGGCGGACGCTTCGCCCCCTTGCCCATTCTCAAGACATGAAAAAAACCGGCCCCTGAGGGCCGGCCGTCTACAACGCTCAAATCAGCGCTTTACTTCCAGCTGGACGCCAGCACCGGCTGCAAGGCCGCCTGATAGTTGTCCGGCAGATTGACCTGGCCCGCTGCCGGCGGGTTGAACGCCGCCATCGCGTTGACCAGCGCCTGCACCTGGCTGGCCGCCAGCGCCTTGCCGTCGCCGGACTGGAGGGTCTCGACCTGGTTCGCGGCACTGCCGAACCAGTTATTGATCGACACCTTGTCGTCAGTGCCGATCACGCTGACCTCCAAGCTGGCACCCTGACGCTTGAACCACAGCTGATCGGCATTGACGCCCTGGCCGAACTTCAGCAGATCCTGGCCACCGGTGTCGGTAATGCCGTCCTGGCCATCACCACGCTCGAACAGATAGGTGTCGTTGCCATTGCCGCCCTCAAGCACGTCGTTGCCGCGGCCGCCACGCAAGGTGTCGTTGCCCTCTTCGCCGTACAAGCCGTCGTCGCCCGCCCCGCCTTCCAGCAGGTCGTTGCCGTTGCCGCCGTACAACGAATCGTTGCCGCCGTTGCCCAGCATCCAGTCGTTGACGTTGCCGCCGCGCAAGGTGTCGCCCAGTTCCATGCCCACCAGCGGCACGCCCTGTTGCATCAGCTGATCGGCCGTCCACTTCACACCGCTGGCGAAGGTGATCAGTTCGATCCAGTTGCTCTGGTCAGCAAACCAGTCTTTCACCGTCACGCTGTCCTGGCCGTTAATGTGGCGGAACACCATGTCGTTGCCGCTGCGCAGCACCTGGATGTCGGTTTCCTTGATGTCGGCGCCGAAGCGGATCTCGTCGCGGTAATCGCTGGCCGGCCGGTTCGGATCGCCCTTGTCGATGACCAGGTCCTGACCGTCGCCCAGGTTGAACAGATACAGGTCGCGCGCGTAACCGCCGGTCATGGTGTCGTTGCCGGTGCCGCCTTCGAACACATTGTTCCAAGTGGTGGACGAAACCGACATCAGGTCGTTGCCGGCGCCGCCACGCAGGGTATCGCCTTCTTCGCGCCAGTAGCCGCCCTCGCTGCCCACCAGAGTGTCGTTACCGTCGCCGCCTTCCAGCAAGTCGGCGCCGTTGCCTCCGTTCAGCAGATCGTTGCCGATCCCGCCGCGCAGCGTATCGTTGCCGTCTTCGCCAAACAGGCCGTCGTCGCCCGCCCCGCCTTCGATCAGATCATTACCAAGGCCACCATACAAGGAGTCGTTGCCGCCATTGCCCAGCATCCAGTCGTTGACGTTGCCGCCGCGCAAGGTGTCGCCCAGTTCCATGCCCACCAGCGGCACGCCCTGTTGCATCAGCTGATCGGCCGTCCACTTCACACCGCTGGCGAAGGTGATCAGTTCGATCCAGTTGCTCTGGTCAGCGAACCAGTCTTTCACCGTCACGCTGTCCTGGCCGTTAATGTGGCGGAACACCATGTCGTTGCCGCTGCGCAGCACCTGGATGTCGGTTTCCTTGATGTCGGCGCCGAAGCGGATCTCGTCGCGGTAATCGCTGGCCGGCCGGTTCGGATCGCCCTTGTCGATGACCAGGTCCTGACCGTCGCCCAGGTTGAACAGATACAGGTCGCGCGCGTAACCGCCGGTCATGGTGTCGTTGCCGGTGCCGCCTTCGAACACATTGTTCCAAGTGGTGGACGAAACCGACATCAGGTCGTTGCCGGCGCCACCACGCAGGGTATCGCCTTCTTCGCGCCAGTAGCCGCCCTCGCTGCCCACCAGGGTGTCGTTACCGTCGCCGCCTTCCAGCAAGTCGGCGCCGTTGCCTCCGTTCAGCAGATCGTTGCCGATCCCGCCGCGCAGCGTATCGTTGCCGTCTTCGCCAAACAGGCCGTCGTCGCCCGCGCCGCCTTCGATCAGATCATTGCCAAGACCGCCGTACAAGGAGTCGTTGCCGCCGTTGCCCAGCATCCAGTCGTTGACGTTGCCGCCGCGCAAGGTGTCGCCCAGTTCCGTGCCCACCAGCGGCACGCCCTGTTGCATCAGCTGATCGGCCGTCCACTTCACGCCGCTGGCGAAGGTGATCAGTTCGATCCAGTTGCTCTGGTCAGCGAACCAGTCTTTCACCGTCACGCTGTCCTGACCATTGAGGTGGCGGAACACCATGTCGTTGCCGCTGCGCAGCACCTGGATGTCGGTTTCCTTGATGTCGGCGCCGAAGCGGATCTCGTCGCGGTAATCGCTGGCCGGCCGGTTCGGATCGCCCTTGTCGATGATCAGGTCCTGACCGTCGCCCAGGTTGAACAGATACAGGTCGCGCGCGTAACCGCCGGTCATGGTGTCGTTGCCGGTACCGCCTTCGAACACATTGTTCCAAGTGGTGGACGAAACCGACATCAGGTCGTTGCCGGCGCCACCACGCAGGGTATCGCCTTCTTCGCGCCAGTAGCCGCCCTCGCTGCCCACCAGGGTGTCGTTACCGTCGCCGCCTTCCAGCAAGTCGGCGCCGTTGCCTCCGTTCAGCAGATCGTTGCCGATCCCGCCGCGCAGCGTATCGTTGCCGTCTTCGCCAAACAGGCCGTCGTCGCCCGCCCCGCCTTCGATCAGATCATTACCAAGGCCACCATACAAGGAGTCGTTGCCGCCGTTGCCCAGCATCCAGTCGTTGACGTTGCCGCCACGCAAGGTGTCGCCCAGTTCCGTGCCCACCAGCGGCACGCCCTGTTGCATCAGCTGATCGGCCGTCCACTTCACGCCGCTGGCGAAGGTGATCAGTTCGATCCAGTTGCTCTGGTCAGCGAACCAGTCTTTCACCGTCACGCTGTCCTGACCATTGAGGTGGCGGAACACCATGTCGTTGCCGCTGCGCAGCACCTGGATGTCGGTTTCCTTGATGTCGGCGCCGAAGCGGATCTCGTCGCGGTAATCGCTGGCCGGCCGGTTCGGATCGCCCTTGTCGATGATCAGGTCCTGACCGTCGCCCAGGTTGAACAGATACAGGTCGCGCGCGTAACCGCCGGTCATGGTGTCGTTGCCGGTACCGCCTTCGAACACATTGTTCCAAGTGGTGGACGAAACCGACATCAGGTCGTTGCCGGCGCCACCACGCAGGGTATCGCCTTCTTCGCGCCAGTAGCCGCCCTCGCTGCCCACCAGGGTGTCGTTACCGTCGCCGCCTTCCAGCAAGTCGGCGCCGTTGCCTCCGTTCAGCAGATCGTTGCCGATCCCGCCGCGCAGCGTATCGTTGCCGTCTTCGCCAAACAGGCCGTCGTCGCCCGCGCCGCCTTCGATCAGATCATTACCAAGGCCACCATACAAGGAGTCGTTGCCGCCGTTGCCCAGCATCCAGTCGTTGACGTTGCCGCCACGCAAGGTGTCGCCCAGTTCCGTGCCCACCAGCGGCACGCCCTGTTGCATCAGCTGATCGGCCGTCCACTTCACGCCGCTGGCGAAGGTGATCAGTTCGATCCAGTTGCTCTGGTCAGCGAACCAGT
Organism: Chromobacterium haemolyticum; assembly: GCF_009936155.1. Classification (NCBI taxonomy): domain Bacteria; kingdom Pseudomonadati; phylum Pseudomonadota; class Betaproteobacteria; order Neisseriales; family Chromobacteriaceae; genus Chromobacterium; species Chromobacterium haemolyticum. Next base: position 3,070,223 of record NZ_AP019312.1, read on the forward strand.
CTTTCACCGTCACGCTGTCCTGACCATTGAGGTGGCGGAACACCATGTCGTTGCCGCTGCGCAGCACCTGGATGTCGGTTTCCTTGATGTCGGCGCCGAAGCGGATCTCGTCGCGGTAATCGCTGGCCGGCCGGTTCGGATCGCCCTTGTCGATGATCAGGTCCTGACCGTCGCCCAGGTTGAACAGATACAGGTCGCGCGCGTAACCGCCGGTCATGGTGTCGTTGCCGGTACCGCCTTCGAACACATTGTTCCAAGTGGTGGACGAAACCGACATCAGGTCGTTGCCGGCGCCGCCACGCAGGGTATCGCCTTCTTCGCGCCAGTAGCCGCCCTCGCTGCCCACCAGAGTGTCGTTACCGTCGCCGCCTTCCAGCAAGTCGGCGCCGTTGCCTCCGTTCAGCAGATCGTTGCCGATCCCGCCGCGCAGCGTATCGTTGCCGTCTTCGCCAAACAGGCCGTCGTCGCCCGCTCCGCCTTCCAGCAGGTCGTTGCCGGCGCCACCGTATAACGTGTCGTTGCCGGAGCCGCCGAACAGGCTGTCGTTGCCTTCATTGCCAAACAACTGGTCATCGCCGGCCAGGCCGAAGATCACGTCATTGCCCTTGGCGCCCTTCAGCGTATCCGCGCCGTCGGTGCCGTTCAGGGTGACGGCGGCCAGGCTGATCAATTCCAGCAGGCTCCAGCTTCCGCCGTTGGCGAACACGATGCTGCCGGACCATGAGCTCTGCACCGACATGCCGGCCTGGATGGTGATGCTGTCCACGCCGTTGCTGTGACGCAGCACCACATCGTCGCCAATGCGCACCACGGCGATGTCGGTCACCGAAATCCCCACGCCGAAGCGGATCTCGTCGTAGCTGCTCCAAGCGAGGTTGACGCCCTTTTCGCCATAGCGAATGGTGTCCTGGCCGTCGCCCAGATTGAAGATATAGACATTGCGTCCCGCGCCGCCTTCCAGCACATCGTTGCCGGCACCGCCCTTCAGCGTGTCGTTGCCGCCGCGGCCAATCAGGGTGTCGTTGCCGGCGCCACCGTCCAGCAGGCTGCCGCCCGCGCCGCCAATCAACACATCATTGCCGGCGGTGCCGATGTAGATGCCGCTGGCCCACTGATTGATCTGCACTGAGGTCCAGCTGCTGCCGTCGGCGAACACCACGCCGCCCACCCAGTTGCTCTGGCTAGTGAACCAGCCCTGGATCAACACCGAATCCACGCCGTTGACGTGTTGCAGCAACACGTCGTCGCCAACGCGCACCACGGTAATGTCGGTCACCGAGATGCCGGCGCCAAAGCGGATTTCGCTCTGGTGGCTGACGCTGACGTTCAAGGAATTGTTGATCACCACGTCGCGGCCGTCGCCCAGATTGAAGACGTAGATGTCTTGGCTGCCGCCGCCCTTGAGGGTGTCGTTGCCCTTGCCGCCTTCCAGGATGGATACGCCGCCGCCTGCGCTGATCAGCACGTCGTTGCCGGCGCCGCCTTTCAGGGTGTCGTTGCCGCCACCGCCAATCAGCACATCGTCGCCGTCGCCGCCGTCCAGCAGGTCATGCCCCTTGCCGCCCTTGAGGACGTCGTTGCCGCTGGTGCCGATGAAAATACCCGCGGCAAACTGGTTGATCTGCACGGCGGTCCAGCTGCTGCCGTCGGCAAACACCACGCTGCCCACCTGGGACAGCTGGCTGCTGAACCAGCCCTGGATGCGCACCGAATCGCTGCCGTTGACGTGCTGCAGCACGATGTCGTCGCCGACGCGCACCACGGTGATGTCGGTCACAGCAATGCCCGCGCCGAAGCGGATTTCACTGCTCATGCCCACCGATACGTTCAGCGAGTTGTTGATGATGAGATCGCCGCCATCGCCCAGATTGAACACATAGATGTTCTGGTCCGCGCCGCCCTTCAGGGTGTCGTTGCCCTTGCCGCCGTCCAGGATCACCGTGCCGCTGCCGGTGGCGATCAGCACGTCGTTGCCGTTGCCACCGCGCAAGGTATCGTTGCCGCCGCCGCCAATCAGCGTATCGTCGCCGTCGCCGCCTTCCAGCAGATCGCTGCCGCTGCCGCCGTGGAAGGCGTCGTTGCCGCTGCCGCCCACATAGACGCCTTTGACGAACTGATTGATCTGCACTGAGGTCCAGCTGCCGCCGTCGGCGAACACCACGCTGCCCACCTGGGACAGTTGGTTGCTGAACCAACCCTGGATACGCACCGAGTCGCTGCCGTTGACATGCTGCAGCAACACGTCGTCGCCGACGCGCACCACGGTAATATCGGTCACCGAAATGCCGACGCCGAAGCGGATTTCACTGCTTACGCCCACCGACACGTTCAACGAGTTGTTGATGATCACATCGTTGCCGTCGCCCAGATTGAACACATAAATATTGTGTTCGCTGTCGCCCTTCAGGATGTCGTTGCCCTTGCCGCCTTCCAGGATGACCGTGCCGCTGCCGCTGCCGATCAGCACGTCGTTGCCGGCGCCGCCTTTCAGGGTGTCGTTGCCGCCGCCGCCGATCAGCGTATCGTCGCCGTCGCCGCCGTCCAGCAGATCGCCGCCCTTGCCGCCGGTCAGCACATCCTTGCCGCTGGTGCCGCCCGCGGCCACCACCATGGTCAACAGTTCGGCCGCGCTCCATTTGGAACCGTCGGCGAACACCACCACGCCGGCCCAGCCGGTCTTGTCGACCAGGCCGTTCTTGACGCGGATGCTGTCCTGGCCGTTGACGTGTTGCAACAGCAGGTCGTTGCCGGCGCGCAGCACGCGGATGTCCTTGGCGCTGATGCCGGCCTTGAAGCGGATTTCGTCGTTGGCGCTCAAGGCGGCAATCTTGCCTACCTGGGAGCCGTAGTTGATCAGATCCCGGCCGTCGCCCACGCCGAAGACGAAGGTTTCGCGGCCCTTGTTGCCGATCAGCACATCGTCGCCGGCGCCGCCTTCCATCGTGGTGTGGCCGCTGACGCCGCCTTGCAACTGATCGTCGCCGGCACCGCCCAGCAGAGTGTCCTCGCCGCCGTTGCCAATTAGGGTGTCGTTGCCGGCACCGCCGTCCAACAGGTCGGACTGGCCGGAGCCCAGCAGCAGATCGTCGTCATCGCCGCCGGTCTGCACTTCCAACAGTTTCTGCGCCAGTTCCGCGCCCAGCCAGACGCTGCCGTCGGCGAACACGATCTGGCCATGCCAGCCATGCTCCAGGCTAAAGCCCGCCTGAATGGTGATGGAGTCGCTGCCGTTGGCGTGGATCAGCACGATGTCGTCGCCCTGGCGCTCCACCCGGATGTCGTCCACCGAAATGCCGACGCCGAACACGATGCGGTCCTGCAAGGTCACGCTGACGTCCACGCCGTGCGCGGCGATCACGTCCGCACCGTCGCCCAGGCCAAATTGATAAATTTCCGCGCCGGCGCCGCCCACCAGGGTGTCGTTGCCCGCGCCGCCAATCAGCACGCTGACGCCCGCGCCGCCGCTGATCAGCACATCGTTGCCCAGGCCGCCGATCAGGGTGTCGTTGCCGCCGCCGCCGATCAGCGAATCATTGCCGGCGCCGCCGTCCAGCAGATCGCTGCCTTCCCAACCGATCAAGGTGTCGTTGCCGCTGCCGCCCAGCTGGGTCAGCTTGATGTCGGCCTGGGTCCAGACCACGCCTTCCGCGAACACGATTCGTTCGATCCGGCTGGACACGCTGGCGAAATAGCCTTCCACCACCAGGCGGTCGCTGCCGTTAACGTGGATCAGCACCAGGTTGTCGCCCTGACGGCTGACGCTGACGTCCTTGACCAGGATGTCGGCGCCAAAACGGATTTCGTCTTTCACCGACACGTCCAGGCCGCCGGTGTCGCGGATCACGTCCACGCCGTCGCCCAGATTGAACAGGTAGACATCGGCGCCGGCGCCGCCGATCAGCACATCGTTGCCACGGCCGCCGTGCAGCACATTGTTGCCGCTGCCGCCGTCCAGCGTATCGTCGCCGTCGCCGCCCAGTAGGGTGTCGTTGCCGTCTTCGCCAAACAGCTTGTCGTTGCCGGCGCCGCCGTCCAGCAGATCGTCGCCGCCGCGGCCGTTCAGCACGTCATTGCCGCCCAGGCCGATCAGATGATCCTTGCCCAACCAGCCATTGAGGATTTCCTTGCGCTCGCTGCCGGTCTGCACGATCACGCGCTGCGCCAGATCGTTAATGCCCCATTCGCCGCCGTCGGCGAACACGATGCGCTCGATCCAGAAGCTCTTGTCGGCGAACCAGCCCTTGATGGTGACCGCATCGTCGCCGTTGCGGTGCGACAACAGCAAATCGTCGCCCACATGCTCCAGCTGGATGTCTTCCGGGCGGATGCCCGGGCCGAAGCGCAGCTCGTCGCGATAGGCCGGATCCGTGTCCGCCGCGTCGCGCTTGTCCTGGGCGTTGTCGGTAATGGTGTCGAAACCATCGCCCAGATTGAACAGATAGATGTCCTTGTCCGCGCCGCCGATCAGGGTGTCGTTGCCCTCGCCGCCGGCCAGCACATTATTGCCGCTGCCGGCGTTGAGCAAATCGTCGCCCGCTCCGCCTTCCAGGGTGTCGTTGCCGGCGTAGCCGTTGAGCACGTCGTCGCCGGCGCCGCCCTGCAGCAGGTCATTGCCGTCATAGCCGTTCAAGGTGTCGTTGCCGGCGCCGCCCTTGAGCACATCGTCCTGCGGGCCTCCTTCCAGCACGCCGCCCAGGTCGCTGCCCGTTACGCTTGTCGTCATAACTTGTTTCCTTATCAATATTTGTTTGTGTCATCACGCACTACGATTTACTGCTTGCTACTACTCTTTCCGGTTCCACCGCCTAAGAACCTATTCAAAGTCTGCTGCGCTTCGGCGATACCGCGTTGAAAACCCCTTCGAAATGCTCATGTACCACTTGTACATTCCGCTTCCTCAGCGGTTTTCGCCTTGTCTCGCCCTTGCTCGCGAGACTTTGAATAGGCTCTAAGCCGACTTCACTCCGCCGGCAAACCCAACAACCGTCGATAGCCCGCCAAGCCCGCTTCCACGCTGTAGCGCGCCGCCGTCTCCCGCGCCGCAAGCCGCAAGCCGCCGCCGTCCGTCTCCAAGGCCGCCCCCACCTTCTCCGCCAATGCCGCCGCGTCGAAGAAGTCGGTCAGTTCGCCGTTCTCCCCGTCCCGGATCACTTCCCGCACCGGCGCGGTGTCCGACGCCACGATGCGGCAGCCGCTGGCCATCGCTTCCAGCAGGCTCCACGACAGCACGAAGGGATAGGTCAGGTAGACGTGAACGGCGGAGACTTGCAGCACCTGGCGGTAGACGTCGTACGGCACCTTGCCCAGGAAGTGCACCCGTTCCGGGTCCACCGGGTTTTCTCGCAGCAGTTTTTCGCGCCAGTGGGCGGCGTCGCGCGGCGCGCTGCCGTAGCTGACGCCGTCGCCGCCGACGATGACGATCTGGCTGTCCGGCCGTTGCCGCAGCAGCGCCGGCAAGGCGCGCATCAAGGTGTGGAAGCCGCGGTAGGGTTCGAGGTTGCGCGCCACGTAGCTGACGATGGGCTGGCCGGCGCGCAGCGTCCGGCCATTGGGCAGGGTCAGCGTCGCCGTCGGGTCCGGCCCCAGTTGGCCGCAGCGGATGCCTTCGTGCTGGATGCGCACGCTCGGCCGGTAGGCCGCCGGGTGCAGGCTGTGTTGCCAGTGGGTGGGGGTGACGCTGTGGTCGGCGTGTTCCAGGTTGAGCAGGTGCAAGGCGTTGCGCGCCCGCAGCCGCGCCGCGCCGTCCAGGCTCAGCGGGAATTCCGGGTCGAAGTCGGCGTCGGCACCGCGGCCGTGGTAGTAGTACTCGCTGTAGTGGATCAGCCGCGCCGCCGGGAACAGGTCTTTGAGGAACAGGGTTTCGCCCCAGCCGGGGTGGGCCAGGATGGCGTCCGGCCGGTAGCCGCGCTGTTGCAGCGGCTGCAAGGCGCGCAGCACTGCCTGGCCGTGCAGCACCGCGTCTTCGTAGCTGTGCAGATAGGGGTGGGTATGCCGGTGCGGGCCGCGGTGCGGCCGGTAGCGCAGCAGTTTGACGCCGGCCAGGCCGGGCGCGCTGTCGCGCCCCACCGCCAGCAGTTCGATGTCCGGCCGCTGTTTCAGGTGTTCGGCGATGTGGCGCAGTTGGCCGGGGAAGTTTTGGTGGATCAGCAGCAGTTTCATCTCAGCGCTCGCGCAGGCCTTCGCCAACATGCTGTTGCAGCGGACTCAGGAAGTAGTCGATCACCCGGCGCCGACCGGTCTTGATTTCCGCGCTCACCGCCATGCCGGCGCTGAGCCGCACTCGTGCGCCGTCGATGTTCAGGTGGTCTTGCTTGAGCCGGATCCGCGCCAGGAACACCAGGCCCTTCTTTTCGTCTTGCATCGCGTCGTGGCTGACGCTGTCCACCACGCCGTCCAGGTAGCCGTAGCGGGTGTAGGGGAAGCTTTCCACTTTGACGGTGGCCGCCTGCCCCGGCCGCACGAAGCCGATGTCCTTGTTTTCGATCTGCGCTTCGATTTCCAGGGTTTCGTCTTGCGGCACCACCGCCAGCAGCGGCTGGGCTTCGGTGACCACGCCGCCCACGGTGTGGATGGCCAGTTGTTGCACGCTGCCCGCCACCGGCGCGGTGAGCCGGGTCAGCGCCTGGCGCTGGCCGGTTTTCTTTTGGTCTTCGCCGTATTGGCGCATTTGTTCGCGCGCTTCGCGCAGTTTGTCCATCGCTTCGCTGCGGAAGTTGGCTTGCAGCGCGCTCAGTTCTTGTTGCTGGCCGGCGATGGCGGCGTTGAGTTCTTGCAGCCGGCTTTGCTGGCTGGCCAGGTCGCCGGTCTGTTCGATGCGCGCTTGCTGTTTGTCGAGGTAGGCGTGTTTGGAGATGAAGTTCTTGGCCAGCAGGTCTTGGTAGTCGTGTTCGCGCGCTTCGGCGATGCGGGCGGTGGCTTGCAATTTGCTCACTTGCTGGCGGGTGGTGGCGTGTTCGGCCTGGCGTTGGCGCAGGGTGGCGCCCAGCGCTTCGAGCTTGGCCTGGTAGCCGCGCCATTGGCCCAGCGCCAGGCTTTCTTCGGCCAGCCGCTGGCTGTCGGCGACGCCGGGGGTGGCCGGCAGTTGCGGCAGCCGGCCGCTGTCCAGCGCGTTCAGCAGCGCCTGGTAGCGCGCGGCGGCCAGCGCGGCGGCGGCGTGGGCGTCGTCGGCTTTTTGTTTGTCGGCGCTGGCGCCGGTGGCGTCCAGTTCGATCAGCACTTGCCCGGCCTTGACTTGCTGGCCGTCGCGCACGTGGATGGCTTTGACCACGCTGGGTTCCAGCGGCTGCAGGATTTTGGTGCGGCCGCCGCTGACGGTCTTGCCGCCGGCGACGGCGACGATGTCGAGCCGGCCCAGCGCGGACCACAGCAGCGCGATGAGGAATAGCGCGCCGATCAGGCGCATGCTCCACATCGGCAGCGGGGACGGCGGGCTGTCGGTCAGTTCCAGGTGGGCGGGCAGGAAGGCCAGTTCGTCTTCGCGCCGCGGCTGCGGGTCCAGTTGGTGGCGGATGGCCCAGTGCGCGGCAAAGGCTTGCCGGTAGCGCCGTGCGAAGTCGCGCAGCGCTTGCAGTTGGTGCTTCATGATGCGGGTTTATCCTTGTTGCAGGCTGTGCAGGCGGGCGTAGTAGCCGTCGGGCTGGCGAAGCAGGTCTTCGTGGCGGCCGCTTTCGACGATGCGGCCTTGGTCCATGGCGATGATGCGGCTGGCGCCGCGCACGGTGCTGAGGCGGTGGGCGATGATGAGCACGGTGCGGCCCTGGCAGATGGCGCGCATGTTTTGCATGATCGCGCGTTCGGATTCGTAGTCCAGCGCGCTGGTGGCTTCGTCCAGGATCAGGATGCGCGGGTTGCTGATCAGCGCGCGGGCGATGGCGATGCGCTGGCGCTGGCCGCCGGACAGGCTGGCGCCGTGTTCGCCCACCATGGTGTCGTAGCCTTCGGCCTGTTCCATGATGAAGTCGTGGGCGCCGGCCAGTTTGGCGGCGTGGATCACGTGGTCCAGCGCCAGCCCGGGTTCGGCCAGCGCGATGTTGTCGCGGATGCTTTGGTTGAACAGCAGGTTCTCTTGCAGCACCACGCCGATCTGCCGCCGCAGCCAGGCCGGGTCCGCCAGCGCCAGGTCGTTGCCGTCCACCAGCACGCGCCCGGATTCGGGCACGTACAGCCTTTGCACCAGTTTGGTCAGCGTGCTTTTGCCGGAGCCGGAGCGCCCGACGATGCCGATGACTTCGCCGGCCCGGATGTCCAGGCTCAGGCCGCGCAGGATTTCCGGGCCGTCCGGACGGTAGCGGAACACCACTTGGTCAAATTGGATACGGCCCTGGATCGCCGGCAGCGCCGCACGGCTGGCCGGCAGTTCGCTGCGGGTATTCAGGATGTCGCCCAGCCGTTCCACCGAGATGCCAATCTGCTGGAAGTCCTGCCACAGCTGCGCCAGCCGCACCACCGGCGCCGCCACTTGGCCGGCCAGCATATTGAAGGCGATCAGTTGGCCGACGGACAGCTCGCCGGCGATCACCAGCCGCGCGCCCAGCCACAGGGTGGCGACAGTGACCAGTTTCTGGATCAGTTGCACGCCGTTCTGGCCGATATTGGCCAGCCGGGTGACGCGGAAGCCGGCGGCCACGTAGGCGGCCAGCTGGTTGTCCCAGCGCCGGGTCATGTGCGGTTCCACCGCCATCGCCTTGATGGTGCCGATGCCGCCCACCGCTTCCACCAGGAAGGATTGGTTGTCGGCGCCGCGCGCGAACTTCTCGTCCAGCCGTCGCCGCAGCAGCGGGGTCAGCCCCGCCGACCATAGCGCGTAGCACGGCAGCGACACCAGCACGATCAGGGTCAGCCAGCCGCTGTAGTACCACATCACCGCCAGGAATACGAAGGAGAACAGCAGGTCCAGCACCGTGGTCAGCGCCTGACCGGTCAGGAAGTTGCGGATGTTGTCCAGCTCGCGCACCCGCGCCACGGTGTCCCCCACCCGCCGCGCTTCGTAGTAGGCCAGCGGCAGCGCCAGCAGGTGGCGGAACAGCCGCGCGCCCAGTTCCACGTCGATGCGGCTGGTGGTGTGGGCGAACACGTGGCTGCGCAGCGCCGACAACGCCACATTGAACAGCGACAGGATCAACAGCCCCACCGCGATCACGTCCAGGGTGTTGAAGGCGCGGTTGACCAGCACCTTGTCCATCACCACCTGGAAGAACAGCGGCGTCACCAGCGCGAACAGCTGCAACACCAGCGACACCGCCAGCACTTCCAGCAAGAGCTTGCGGTATTTGACGATGGCCGGCACGAACCAGGTGAAGTCGAACTTGGCCAGCGCCCCCGCCGCCGACGCGCGCGAGGCCAGCAGCAGCAGCCGGCCGGCGTAGCGCGCCGCCAGTTCCGCCTGGCTCAGCACTTGCGGCCGGCCGTGCTTGAGGTCGTGGATCAGCACTTTGTCGCCGTCGCAGCGGGCGATGATGAAGTGTTCGCCGTCCGGCCGCAGCGCCAGCGCCGGCAAGGCGGTCAGACTCAAGCGATCCGGGCTTTGTTTGACGATGCGGGCCTTAAGGTCCAGGCCTTTGGCGGCCAGCAGCAGGTCGGTTTCGCTGAAGGGTTCGGCCTGGCGGCCGTATTGGTGGGTGAGTTGCGCCGGGTCGGCGGCCACGCCGTGGAATTGGGCCAGCAGCACCAGGCCGAGCAAGCCCAAATCGCTGATGTTTGCGGAGGAGGCAGAACCGTCCGTATCCGTTTGAGCAAGCATAATGACCGATTGCATTTAATGATTTGGGGCACGATATGCCACACCACTACCCAATACAAGTAACACATTCACATTTTATTATGTGATTATTTAGCGCAATCAATAAGTGTTTGTTTGAAATAAAGCTTTTATTGCACCTGCAATGTTCTAAGTAAAACTACGCATTGACCGTGCCGAGCGCCAAATTGGGCGCCATTTGCCCTCATGCCGAATGTCATGCGAGCAAGGATTCCCCAAGCCGTCTAGATTGGTACAATAAGCGGCCCGTGACGCCCGCCCGCGACGGTCGTCCGCCTGATCACAAGCCCAGCGCCTGATTACTATCGCAAACAGGCCCCCAGAACACCCAGCATAGGCAGCAGATGACCAGTCCGAACCAGGCCGCCAATCCGGCGCCGACAGCCGAAGAACCGGTGCTCCGCGCCCCGGAAAACGAAAACACCCTGGCCACGCTAGCCATTCCGCTGGGCGAGACCATTCTGACGCTGACCGCCAATGGCACGCCCATTTACGGCATCTTGCAACGCAGCCGGGCCATGACCGAGCAATCCGACTTCTTCCGGCTGCAGTTTCGCGGCTACGCCCGCGCCGACGGCCACCGCTGGCAGTTGTTCGAGGGCGAGGACAGCCATTTCCAAGCCGCCCACAACTGCGCCTGGGTGCGGGTGGACCGGCCCAGCCGCACCGTCACCTTCGGCCCCAAAAGCGGCGTGCAGGCCAGCCCCGGCTTTGTCGGCACTGGACTGGACACTTTCCTGTTCGCCAGCGTCATCTCATGGGCCAAGGGCATTTGCCCGGATCACGCCATCAGCCCCGGCATGATCGCCATGAGCCAGACCTCGTCGGAGGAAGAACGGCTGCAGCGCAACGCCTTTTACGCCAGCCAGGGTTTTGAATTTGAATGGCAGGACGCCAACCAGCGTTCCGCGCTCTACTTCAAGGACAAGGTCAACAAGCTGCTGGGGGTGTGGAACAAGGAGCTGATCACCGAGGTGGGCGGCGAAGCGATGCTGCAATCTCTGGCTCGGCAGGACGAAACCCGCGCCGAGCTGGAACAGCGGCTGGAAAAGCTGGAAAGCGTGCACGACAACCTGAAACGGGCGCTGCAAAAAGAGCGCACCACCGCCCAAATCCTGACCGGGGTGCTGATCCTGTTCGCCATCTGCGGACTGTGGGCGGTGATCTAAGAGCCTGTTCACGATCTTTCTGAGTGATGGCTCCAAGGCCTGGAATCCGCTGCGTGGATGATAGTTTGCATTGCCGGGGCTGCCCGGCGGGCAGGAAGGGGAATTTGCGCGGCCAAATTCCCCTTCACCCCAAAGGCCGCCCTGCAAGCCTGGCCTACGGCTTCCCGCCGGTTCCCGTCAGTCCCGAGGCGCGGCTGAACTCGCACCGCGCTAGCGTCGCCGTGCTCGAACAAGCCGCCGCTTAAAACGTCGGGCCTGCCACCCGTCGGCAGGCTTGAAGGGACCAGGGGCGCGTCGAATACATGGTTTCCTACGTATCTAGCAACGGTTAAGCACATCTACAAAAGATCGTGAACAGGCTCTCAGAGCCCCCGTCCGGCTGCCCTGCCTTGACCCTCCCCTCCCCGTCGGCGACAATCCGCGGGCGCCGTTCTCATTAACGGCGCCGGGATTGGCGTCCCGTCCGCTTAAACCAACGGGCCTACGCAGCATGCTGCGCGGGCTGTTTTACCATGGCTGTGCCACTTGGCAGGCGCATGGTGGGAGAGTGCCATGCACTCACTGGTTTGGTTTAAGCCCGGTACGCCAATCCTGCCACGCGCCGGCCCAATACCTCGCTTTTCAGGCAGGCGGTTTATCTTGTGTCACCGCAGGAGAAACAGCATGTCCCCTATCCTACCCCGTCGCCGCCGCTACAAGCTGGCCGCCATCGAACAGCAGGAAAGCCTGCTCCCCTTTGTCCGCTACATCCCGGAGCGCCACTATCCACATTACTGGCAGATGCCCTCAGCCGGCGAAGACTTCGACGCCATGTGCGCCTATGACCGCGAATGCGCGGCCCATTTGCTGCAATGGCTGAAGGACAACCGCACCTACGTGCGGCCTGCTGAGCCGGGTAGCGCGCGACATCGACTTTGATGACCGCGAGCAGCGCGGCTATTGGATAGGCTTTTTCAATTATCTGGAGCAAATACTGTTCCTGGGCGCACAGCAGGTAAAGGTTTACCGCCACGTGGACAGCCAGCATCAGATGCATGCCGGCAAGACCATGCGCCGGCAGTTGGAGGAGCGCTTCGGCCGCATCGGCCGCTAAAACAAGGGGCGGCGGCCATTGCTGACCACCGTCCTACGCGTCACAGAGCGGAGCCTTGCGGGGCTTCGCCTCGCCTCCCGGCGAAGCTCAGGTCTGCGGCGCGCCGCCCAACACCTTGTAAACATCCGCCAGGTTTTTCAATTGCTCCTGACGCAGCCGGATCAGCGCGGACTCGCTGCCGCGCCGCGCCTTGGCCGCGTCCAGCCAGGTTTGCACGTCAACTGCCCCGGCGCGGTAGCGGCTTTCCGCCAGTTGTTCACTGCGCCGGTTCAAGGCCAGCGCGTCGGCTTGCAAGCGAGCGGAGCCTTGCAGCCGCTGACGCGTGCTCAGCGCGTTGTCCACCTCCTGATAAGCGCCGTACAAGGTCTTGCGGAAACTGACGGTTTCCAGCTCGTAATCGGCCTGGCTGCTCTTCAGTTGCAGGCCTAGCTTGCGCCACTCCAGGAAGGGCAAGGACAGGGAAGCGCCCAGCGCCAGCAGCGGGTTTTGCACCAGGCTGCTCAGCGCGCCGCTGCTGGAACCCAGCGAACCAGTCAGCTTCAGCGCCGGGAAGAAGGCGGCGCGCTCCTGATCCACCTTGGCCAGCTTGCCGCGCAAGCGCGCCTCCGCCGCCATCAGGTCCGGTCGGCGTTCCAGCAGGCGGCTGGGCAGGCCGGCGTCTATCGCCGGCAAAGCCGGCTCCAGCGGCAGCGCGGCGATAGGCGGCAGCGCCGCGCCGGACGGGTGGTCCAGCAACAGCGCCAAAGCGTTTTCCTTTTGCCCGCGCTCGTCGGCCAGCCCCAATAAGTCCGCCTGTTGACTCAGCACCGCGCTGCGCGCCTGGGTGACGTCCTGTTCGCTCGTCGCGCCGGCGCGCCATTTGGCTTCCGCCAGCGCCTGGATGCGGCGCAGGTCCGCCAGATCCGCCTGCCCCAGCGTCTGCCGCGCCTTCAGCGCGGCGATGTCCCAGTACAGGCCGGCGGCGGCGCTGTCCGACAACAGGCGGGCGGCGGCTTCGTCATAGGCGCTGGCGCGGAACTCCTGATCCGCCGCGCGCAAGCGCGCGTCCACCCGCCCCCATAGGTCCAGTTCATAACTGGTGCTCAAGCTGCCGCCGCTGCTGCGGCTCCAGACCGAGGATTCGCCCAGCGTGCGCTTGGCACCGGCATTGAGCTCACCGCTCAAGGAGGGCAAGGCGTCGCTGCGCTCCAAGCCTGCCGCCAGCTGCGCCTTGCGCAGTTTGAGCAGAGCAATGCTCAAATCCGGATTGCGGCTGCGCGCCTGCTCCAGCACCGCCAGCAAGCCGGCGTCGCCAAAGCCTTGCCACCAGCGCTCGCGGCTCATGTCCGCCTGGGTTTGGGTCGGGGAGCCGCGCCATTGCGCCGGTGCTTCCAGCGCCTGGCGCTGATACGGCGTGCTCTGGCAGCCGGCCAGCAACAGGGCCAGGCCCAAAACAGTGAGATTGGATTTCCAAAGCTTCAAACACTTACTCCCGCGCCAAGGCGTCGATCGGATTCAAACGCGCCGCGCTGCGCGCCGGCAGATAGCCGAACACCACGCCGATGGCGGTGGAGCACGCCACTGCCATCACGATGGCCTTCAGCGACAGGGCCATTTTCCACTTGCTGACCAAGAGCGCGAACACAAAGCTGATGCCGTAGGACAGGCCGATGCCTATGGCCCCGCCCACCAGGCAGACCAGCACCGCCTCGGTCAGGAATTGCTGCAACACGTCGGACTGACGCGCGCCCACCGCCATGCGGATGCCGATTTCGCGGGTACGCTCGGTCACCGACACCAGCATGATGTTCATCACGCCAATGCCGCCCACCACCAGTGAAATCACCGCGATCAAGGTCAGCAGCAGAGCGAGCGTGCGACTGGTGTTTTCCACCGTCTTCAGCACTTCGTCCATGTTGTAAGTGAAGAAGTCCTTGCTGCCGTGGCGCAGAGTCAGCAGATGGCTGAGCGCCTTCTCCGCCAGCGCGGTGGGCTGGCCTTCCTTGATGCGCACCACCATGTAGTCGAAATAGGCTTGCCCAAACAATCGGCTGCCGGCAGTGCTGTAGGGCATCCACATTTGCAGCGATTTGCCGCCGTAACCGTTTTCCTTGGTTTCCACCACGCCGATGACGGTGGCGGGCACGCTGCCCACCAGCACCACCTGGCCGATGGCTTCCGCGTCGGCGAACAGCTTACGGCGAGTGTTGTTGTCTATCACCACCACTTGGCGCTGCATGCGCACGTCGTCGCGGCTGAAGCCAAGGCCGGCGGCCATTTTCATGCCGCGCACACGGAAGAACGCGCTGTCCACGCCGGACACCGAGGCGTTGACGTCCACATTGCGGTAACGGATGCGCAGGCTGTTGGTGGTGACCGGCGACACGCTGTCAACATAGGGTTCCTCGCTCAGCGCGGCCAGATCGCCGGGCAGGAAGGTACGCACGCCGTCGGCCTTGTCGTCGCCCCAGTCCTTGCCGCGGTACACGGTGATGGTGTTGGTGCCGATGGAGCGGATGTCGTTCAGCACGTAATTGCGCGCGCCCTCGCCCACCGCGATGATGGATACCACCGAGGTGATGCCGATGATGATGCCCAGCATGGTGAGCACGGTGCGCAAGCGGTTGGCCAGCATGGCAAGCATGGCCATCTTGAAGGCTTCGCTCATGCGCTCGCGCCAGGCTGGCCCGGGCTTGGGCCGCCGCGGCTCGCGCTCGTCCGCCGCAGGGCGCGGCGCGTCGGCTGCGCTGTCGCGCAGGATCTCGCCGTCGCGGATTTCGATGATGCGCTCGGTCTGCGCGGCGATGGACGGATCGTGGGTGACGATGATGATGGTATGGCCGGCGGCGTGCAGCTCCTTGAGGATGTTCATCACTTCCTCGCCGCTATGGCTGTCCAGCGCGCCGGTGGGTTCGTCGGCCAGGATGATGTCGCCACCGTTCATCAACGCCCGCGCGATGGACACCCGCTGCTGCTGACCACCGGACAGCTGACCCGGACGGTAGTCTTCCTTGCCGGCCAGGCCCAGCCGCTCCAGCAACTGGCGCGCGCGCTCGCGCCGCGCTTCCTGGCTCATGCCGGCGTACACCGCCGGCATCGCCACATTGTCGATGGCGCTCAAATGCGGCAACAGGTGGTAGCGCTGGAAGATGAAGCCGAAGTGCTCGCGCCGCAGCGTGGCCAGCTGGTCCTTGTCCAGCGCGCCCACGTCGCGCCCGCCCACCTGGTAGCGACCGGCCGACGGCTGGTCCAGGCAGCCCAGGATGTTCATCAGCGTGGACTTGCCGGAACCGGAGGCGCCGATGATGGCCACCATCTCGCCGGCGCGGATATCCAGGCTGACCTCCTTGAGCACCGCCACCTCTTCATCCCCGGACGGAAACCGGCGCCACACTCCAGACAGCGTTAGGCTGGCTCCGCTCATGCGCTCACCATCACGCCGCCGCTGGGTTCTTCTTCCTTGCCGCCAGCTTCGCTGGTCACCACTTTCTCGCCGGCTTTCAAGCCGTCCAGGACCTGCACTCGGGTGGTGGTCTTCAGGCCGATGCGCACCTGCCGCTCATGCAGCTGGCCGTCCTTGCCCTGCACCTTGACGCTGTAACGACCATCCTTGCCGGCCGCGCCCAAAGCGCTCAGCGGAATGCTCAAGGCCTGCTTGGATTCCGCCAGCACGATGCTGATCTGCGCGGTCATGTCCACGCGCAGCTTGCCGTCAACGTTCTTCACGTCGAACAAGGCCTTGTAGAAGTTGGCGTTGTTGATTTTTTCCGGCGTGGGGAGAATCGCGCGCAGCTTGCCGCGGATAGGCCGATCCGGTGCGCCCAGCACGGTGAAATACACCGGTAGCCCGGCCTTGACGCGGATCACGTCGGCCTCGGCCACCTGGGCATGCACCGTCATCGTGCTCAAGTCCGCCAGTTTCAGGATCACCGGCACCGTCTGGCTGGCGATCACGGTCTGGCCCTGCTGGGTAACGATTTCGATCACCTCGCCGTCCATAGGCGCGGTAATGCGTGTATAGCCCAGCGTGGTGCGATTCTTGTCGATCTGGAAGCGGTTCTGGCGAATCTGCGCCTGCAGGTCGTCCAGTTCCGCCATCTGGGTCTGGTAGGCGGTTTCCGCCGTCAGCAGGTCTTTTTGCGAGGTAGAGCCTTCGCCCATCATCTGCTTCTGGCGCGCCAGTTCACGCTCGGCCTGGCGCAGCGTGGCCTGCTTACTGCGCAGCTGGGCTACGCGAGACTCCAATTGAGCCTCGGAAGCCTTCAGGTCGTTGAGGCTGTTCTCTGGGTCGATCTCGGCCAACAGTTCGCCCTTGCTGACGTGGTCGCCCGCCGCCACGTTCAGCGTTTTCAGCTGCCCGCTGGCCTGGGCGCCCACATCCACCTGTCGCAGCGGTTTCAACACACCACTGGCCAGCACCACGTCTTCCAGGTCGGCGCGGGTGACTTCCGCGGTCAGCACCTGAGGCGCCGGCTTGGGCGCCAGCCACAGCCAAAGCCCCCAGCCGGCCAGCGCCAAAACCGCGGCCAGCGCGATGCCGTTGCGCCATGGCCTCCGGCCTAGGCCGATGCGGCTTCGACCTCGCAACGATCCAATCAAATACAGAGGCAACAACAACTTACGAATCCAACGCTTCCAAAGTGTCATGTGGTTAGGAGCCGAACCGGAAAGGAGGAAAACATTTTAGGACCGCGGACGATGGGCTTTGGTTGCACCCCGCGGCGATAATACGCAATTGGCATTGTTGCGTGTTCGCGCTTGCCTAAGCGCTACAAGGGCGGCGTCAGCCCGCGCGCCAAATAGCTTTCCCGCAGATGACCGCGCAAACACTCCGGGCACAGACAGTCGCCGTGACCGTAAGGCAGCGGCAGCACCTGCGGCAGATCCGCGCACCAGCAAGCGCCGTTGGCGCCGCCTTCTCCGCAGCGAAACGCCGCGCCGCAACGCTCGCAGCGTTTGTCCTTTACCTTGGGCCGCAAGGCGATCAGCCGCTGCCACACCGCGCGCTTTTGCTCGTCGTCAAAGCCGGACCAACCGGCGATTTCATCCAAGGTGCGCTGGCAACCCAGGCAATAGGCGCCGCCCTCGTCTAGACGGCAAAGGCCGACACAGGGCGAGGCGGGAGCTGGATACCCCTTCGTCATCAAAAATCCATATTATGTCGCGAAATCAGTTCGCCATTTTAGCGCAAAGCCGCCGCCGGCACGCCGCCGGGGTTGACGCTAATCCGTTTATGCACCAAAAATGGGCCACCGCCTTATTCCTGAGGCGAATATCCAAATAGACAAAGCTAAATAGACAAAGAGAAATCAGGAGAAACTCATGAAAACGCATCTTAGCCTCATCGCCTGCGCCGCGCTGGCCCTGACCGCCTGCGGCAAATCCGAACAAAGCGCCGGCAGCGCGCCGGCCGAGGCCGGCTCCGTCGTGGTTAAAATCGGCTCCGCCAACCCGCTGACCGGGCCTTTCGCCCACTGGGGCCGCGACGCGGACAACGGCGTCAAGCTGGCGGTGGCGGAAGCCAATGCCGAAAAGCTGACTCTGGACGGCAAGCCGGTCACTTTCGAAGTGGTGTCCGAGGATGACCAGGCTGACCCTAAAACCGCCGCCCAGGTGGCGCAACGCCTGGTGGACGGCAAGGTGGCGGGCATCATCGGCCACCTCACCTCCGGCGCCGCCATTCCCGCTTCGCGCATTTACTCCCAGGCCGGCATTCCGATGATCGCCGCCTCGGTCACCAGCCCCAGCTTCACCCAGCAGGGCTTCAAGAACACCTTCCGCATCATCGCCAACGACCGCCAGCAGGGCGAAGCGCTGGCCAAGTACGCGATCGAGACGCTGAAAGCCGGCCGCATTGCCATCGTCGACGACCGCACCACTTACGGCCAGGGCTTGGCCGACGATTTCGCCAAGGCGGTGGAAGCGGCCGGCGGCAAGGTGGTCAAGCGCGAGTTCACCAGCAACAGCGCCACCGACTTCATGGCAATCCTCACCTCGATCAAAGGACAGAAGCCGGACCTTCTGTTCTACGGCGGTATGGACGCGCAGGCCGCGCCCATGGTCAAGCAGATGAACAAGCTGGGTCTGAAAGCCGCCTTCATGGGCGCGGACGGCATTAATACGCCGGAGTTTTCCAAGTTGGGCGGCGACAGCGCGGAAAGCAGCTACGCCTCCAGCGCCGGTGCGCAAAAAGACAAGATGCCGGGCTTCGCCGACTTCAACGGCAAGTACAAACAGCAATTCAACGCCGACATCCAGGCCTACGCGCCCTATACCTACGACGCCGCGCGGGTGATGATCGCCGCGATGAAGCGCGCCGGCTCAGCCGATCCAGCCAAGTACCTGGGCGAACTCCCCAAAACCGACTTCAAGGGCGTAACCGGCGAGATCCGTTTCGACGACAAGGGCGACATTCAGCACGGCACCGTGTCGCTGTATCAATTACGCAAAGGGCAGTGGGTTGGCCTGTAAGCCTTGCACGGCTTAAACCGCGCCCCGCTCCGCACCCCGGCCCTGGCCGGGGTTTTTCTTGATCTCTTGCGATTTTTCTGACAGCGCAAAAAAAAAACCTAGCGCCATATTAAATAAATAGCTATAACTATTTCTTCACAAACTAACATAAGGAGAGGATATGGGCCTGCTTATTTCCCTGATAGCCGGCGGTCTGATCGGCTGGCTCGCCGGCAAGGTCATGGGTGTCAGCGAAGGCGTCATCGCCAATATCGTCATCGGCATCATCGGTTCAGCGCTTGGCCATTGGCTGTTCGGCCGGTTACTGGGCATCGCCTCCGCTTCTGCGGCCGGCTCCTTCTCGCTGCCCGGTCTGGCCTTCGGTATTGCCGGCGCCGCCATCCTTATTTTTTTGCTGAAGAAGATCGGCCTCTTGCGTTGAACGGACAAAGAAAAAGGCGACGCTGAAAGCGTCGCCTTGTTGCTTAGTGCCTCACTGGCTTATTTGGCCGCGGAAGCGTCCTTGGAAGCAGCGCCCCCGCCCACGGTTTCCAGCACTTTCCACTCGCCATTCACCACCTTGTAGACGGTGATGCCCCCGTCTTTCAGGTCGCCCTTGGCATCGTAGGTCCAGCTGCTGGAGGTCACGCCGGAATGCGCTATCTTGGCCAGCACCGGCAGATAGACTTTGGGATCGGTGGAGTTGGCGTCTTTCATTGCCTGGATCAAGGCGCGAGTGGCGTCGTAACCATACGGCGAGTAAGTGGCCACGTCCATCTTGAAACGCGCCTTGTAGCGGCTTTCGTAGTCCTTGCCCTTGGGCATCTGGTCCAGCGGCAGGCCCGCCAGCGAAGCGATGGTGCCGTCGGCTTCCTTGCCAGCCAGTTGCAGGAAGGTCGGAGTCTTGGTCATTTCGCCGGAGATCAGCGGCACGGTCAGGCCCAAGCGCTTCATCTGCTTGGCCATCGGCGCGGATTGCGCGTCGGCGCCGCCGTAGAACACCACGTCCGGCGCGGCGGCCTTGATCGAGGTCAGGATGGCGGCGAAGTCGGTGGCTTTGTCATTGGTGAATTCGCGCTTGACCACATTGCCGCCGGCGGCCTTGGCGGCTTTCTCGAACTCGTCGGCCAGACCCTGGCCGTAAGCGGTGCGGTCGTCGACGATCACCACTTTCTTGGCGCCCAGCTTTTCCACCACGAACTTACCCATCACCGAGCCTTGCTGAGTGTCGGAAGTCATCGAGCGGAAGGTATTCTTGAAGCCCTGCGCGGTAAAGGCCGGCGAAGTGGCCATCGCGATCATCGGAATGCCGGCGTCTGAGTAAATCTTGGAAGCCGGGATGGACGTGCCGGAGTTGAAGTGGCCGATGATGCCGTTCACTTTCTCGTCTACGAACTTCTGCGCCAGTTGGGTGGCGGTTTTGGGATCGGCCTGGTCGTCCTGGGCTTCCAGTTCAAAGCTCACCGGCTTGCCGCCGATGGTGGGCTTCTCGGCGTTGGCGTCTTCAATCGCCAAAGTCACGCCGTTTTTGTATTCTTCGCCGTAGTGCGCTTGCGGGCCAGTCAGCGGCGCCGCGAAGCCGATCTTGACCACGCCGCCGGCGGCGGCTTCGGCCCCGGCGGAGGCTCCGGCTCCCGCCGCGCCCTCTTCTTTCTTGCCACATGCGGACAAGGCGACAGCAGCGGCTACGGCCAGGGAAAGAGTTGTCAGTTTGTTTGCTTGCATCATGTTTCCTCTATTTCTCCAGAGATCCCCATCCATCAATCGTCAGGAATGGGAGTTTGCGGAACCTGTGTAATGTTGTTATGTACATCCCGCCCTATCCGCATAGGAAGGCGAGAGCGGCGGCTGGCGGCATTATTTCAAGGCCGCCAGCTTGTGGCAAGTGGCTTCTTGGACAAACCTCCTGCCGCCCCATGCGCGCCGACGCATGGGAAAATTCGTTTAACACGTGGTTTTGCAAGGCGGGGGGACCGTCGCCGCCGGGATCCGCCTTGCCTTTAGAGCCGCTAACAAAAGCTCGCAGAGAACCTGGGCCAAGGCGCACCGGCGCAGGCAGTACAAGTGGTACGACAAGGCGGCGCGACGCAGGATCAGGGGTTTGGTTAGCGGGTCTTAGTCTCCGATGCTCATCAGGCTGGCGTTGCCGCCCGCCGCGGTAGTATTCACGCTAACCGCGCGCTCGACCACCAGACGGTGCAGATTGTAATGGCCTCGCGCATCGGCGCGCAGCAGCGGCACCAAAGCCCCGTCGCGCTCCGCCAACACACGCTGAGCGGCTTCGGCCTCGGCTTCGGAACCGGAGAACAGCACCGCGCCGACATCAGCCGCCAGCAACACATCGGCGTCCAGCTCCACCAGAGCGCCCAGCTTGGCGGCCAGCCCTCGGCCGGCCTCATTGGTCGGCAGCACCGCGCGGTTGCCAGTGGCGAAGGCCGCCGCCAGTTGTTCCGCCAGCGCCTGTACGGTGGCGGCTTGGCAACCCACCTTCCCGCGAGGCGCGAATTGCAGCGCGTTCCGCTCGCCGGTGGGGCCCGGCAGATTTACCAGGCAGGTCAGCGCACTGTCCTTCCGCGCCGCAGCGATGGCGGACTCCAAGGCTAAGCCCAGGCTGCCGGCAGCAGCTGCTAGCGCGTCCAGCGCCGGCAAGGACAGCGGCAGGGTTGCCGCCGCCAGTTTCGGCTCCCAAGCCGCGCGGCTCAATCGATACAAATAGAACGGGCCGCCGGCCTTGGGGCCGGTGCCGGACTTGCCTTCGCCGCCAAAGGGCTGAACCCCCACCACCGCGCCGACGATGTTGCGGTTGACGTAGACGTTGCCGACCTTGATCTGGCTGACGATGTTGTCGATGGTCTCGTCGATGCGACTATGGATGCCGTGCGTCAGGCCGTAACCGGTGGCATTGATCTCTGCCACCACTTTGTCCAGCTCATTGGCCTCGAAGCGCAACACATGCAATACCGGGCCGAACACTTCCCGCTTCAGTTGCTTGAGATCGGCGATTTCAAACAGGGTGGGCGCCACGAAAGTGCCGTTGGCACAGCTGTCGTCCAGCTTGATCTGGTGAGTGGCGCGGGCGCGGGCCTTCATTTTTTCGATATGAGCCAATAGGCCAGCCTGAGCCTCGGCGTCGATCACCGGGCCGACATCGACATCCAGCTTGGCCGGGTTGCCCACTTTCAACTCATCCATCGCGCCCTTGATCATGGCGATGACTTTGTCGGCGATGTCGTTCTGCAGATAGAGCACGCGCAACGCCGAGCAGCGCTGGCCGGCAGAGTCGAAAGCGGAGCTAAGCACATCGGTGACCACCTGCTCCGGCAACGCCGAGCTATCCACGATCATCGCGTTCTGGCCACCTGTTTCGGCTACCAGAACCGGATCGCCGCCGCGCTTGGCCAGCGTGCGGTTGATGATCTGCGCCACTTCGGTGGAACCGGTAAAGATCACCCCCTGGACGCGCGGATCAGCGGCCAGCGCCGCGCCCACCACTTCACCGCGGCCCGGCAACAATTGCAGCGCCGCGCGCGGCACGCCGGCTTCGTGCAACAAGCGCACAGCATGCGCGGCGATCAGGCTGGTCTGCTCCGCCGGCTTGGCCAGCACTGCGTTGCCGGCCGCCAGCGAGGCCACCACCTCGCCGATGAAGATGGCCAGCGGGAAGTTCCACGGGCTGATGCACACCACCGGGCCCAGCGGACGGTGGCTGGCGTTGTCGAATTCGTCTTCGATCTGCGCCGCGTAGTAACGGCAGAAGTCCACAGCCTCGCGCACCTCGGCAATCGCGTTGGCCAGCGTCTTGCCTGCCTCACGAACCGCCAGGCCCATCAACGCCGGCATCTGGTCTTCCATCAGGTCGGCCATCCGTTTCAGGCAGGCGGCGCGCTCGGCCACCGGCGTGGCGGCCCAATCGGTAGCACCCTGCTGTGCCAGGTTCAGCGCGCGCTCCACGTCCGCCGCGCTTGCCTCGATCACGCGGCCAACCAGATCGTCGTGGTCGGCCGGATTGCGCACCGGCTGCACTTCGCCGTCGGTGACGTCGCCGTCGCCCAGCATCGGGAAGGCGCCCCACTGCTGCTTCTCGGACGCTTGCAGGCCCAGTTGCAAGGTGGCCAACACGTGCTCGCTGGACAAATCCAGGCCCTTAGAGTTTTGGCGTTGCTGCCCATACAACTCCAGCGGCGCCGGAATTTTCTTGTGCGGCTGGCCGCCGTGACGCGCGGCCTCGGCCACAGGGTCCGCCACCAGTTCGTCTATGGATACCGCCTCGTCCACGATGCGGTTGACGAAGGAACTGTTGGCGCCGTTTTCCAGCAGACGGCGCACCAGGTAGGCCAGCAGGGTTTCATGCGAACCCACCGGCGCGTAGATGCGGCAGGCCTTGCCCAGCTTGTCCTTGCCCACCACTTGGTCGTACAGGGTTTCACCCATGCCGTGCAAGCACTGGAATTCGTAATCCTTGCCGGATGCCAGGTTAAACACCGCGGCCAGGCTATAAGCGTTGTGCGTGGCGAACTGCGGATAGATCGCATCCTGCGCAGACAACAGCTTCTTGGCGCATGCGAGGTAGGCCACGTCGGTGTAGACCTTGCGGGTATAGACCGGGTAGCCCGGCAAGCCGTCCACCTGAGCGCGCTTGATCTCCGCGTCCCAGTAAGCGCCTTTAACCAGACGCACCATGAAACGGTGATTGGTGCGACGCGCCAGATCGATCAGGAAATCGATCACATAGGGACAGCGCTTCTGATAGGCCTGCACTACAATGCCGATGCCCTCAAAGCCGTCCAGATCCGGATCGTTGGCCAACGCCTCCACCAGATCCATGGAGATTTCCAGGCGGTCGGCTTCTTCTGCATCGATGTTCAAACCGATATCGTACTGCTTGGCCAACAGGAACAAGCCCTTCAGACGCGGCAGCAACTCGGCCATCATCCGTTCGTGCTTGATGCGGCTGTAGCGCGGGTGGATAGCGGACAGCTTCACCGAAATGCCGGGGCCGTCGTAAATCCCGCGGCCGGCTGAGGCCTTGCCGATGGCGTGAATGGCGGTCACATAGTCTTGCAGATAGCGCTGCGCGTCGGCCTCGGTCATCGCCGCCTCGCCCAGCATGTCGTAACTGAAGCGATAGCCGCGCGCCTCTCGCTCGCTGCCGTTGGCCAGCGCCTCCTCTATGGTTTCGCCAGTCACGAACTGCTTGCCCAGCATACGCATCGCCATATCCACGCCTTTGCGGATCAGCGGCTCGCCGCCTTTGGCGATCAAGCGGGTCATCGCCGCCGACAAACCATTCGCGCTGTGCGAAGCCACCAGCTTGCCGGTCACCAGCAAACCCCAAGCCGCCGCATTGACGAACAAGGAGGCGCTATTGCCCAAGTGGGCTTTCCAATCGCCACGCGAAATCTTGTCGCGGATCAGCTTGTCCGCTGTCTCGCGATCAGGGATGCGCAGTAGCGCTTCAGCCAGACACATCAGGGCAATGCCTTCGGCGCTATCCAAAGAAAACTCATGCATCAAGGCATCCACTCCGCTGGACTTGGTGCGCTCGCGGCGCACCTCCGCCACTAGACGTCGCGCCAGATCCTGAACCGCCTTGACTTCGCCGTCGCTCATCGCCGCCTGCGGCAACAGCGCCTGCACGCACTCGCGCTCGTCGCGGCGATAGGCAGAAGTAATGGCATCCCGCAGCGCCGACTGGCTATGGGCAAATGCGTCGAATTGCATGAATCATCTCCGTGTAGTTTGCAGCACCGGGCTATCTCTTTTCATTAGTGCCCGGAAAATTTGTCTATTGTATACAAATACAAATAGATTGCTGGACAATATGAAGGAAACTTTTCAGCCCACAATCTCATCACAAACAAATTCAACTCGAACAAGTAGTTAGCCCCCTAGACCTCGCCATTGCTACCATCGCACTGTTGCATGCCAACAACTTAGAATCGGCGCCAAGCGCCCATATCGCACATGCCAAGGCCGTAGCAACGTGCCACAATGCCGCCCTAACCCTCTTCATCATAGGCAAACCATCATGCAAACCGTATTGATCACTTTGAACGCCAGCCCCTATGGCGACGAACGCGCACTCTCCGCACTGCGTCTGACGCTTACGCTGGCGCAGCAAGCCGAGCGCTGCCGGGTGCGGTTATTCCTGCTGTCCGACGCCGTAGTCACCGCATTGAAAAATCAGAAAACCGCCCAAGCGCCCACCCTGGGAGAAATGTTGACCGAAGCAATGGAACTGGGCGCGGAGGCACGCGTCTGCCGCACTTGCGCCGACGCGCGGGGGATTCATGAGGATTTGCTGCTGGCGGGCGTCAAGATCGGCACCATGCCGGAGTTGGCGGAGTGGACACTCTCCGCGGATAAGACACTCAGCTTCTAAACCCCTGCCGCAATGCAAATGCAAAAAGCCCAGACCGATTGGTCTGGGCTTTTACATGGGGCGCCTGGCAATGTCCTACTTTCACATGGCGAATGCCACACTATCATCGGCGCTAAGGCGTTTCACGGTCCTGTTCGGGATGGGAAGGCGTGGGACCGCCCCGCTAGTGTCGCCAGGCATAAAGTGTATTGCTTCCCTTGGGAAGCGAAACACCAAGTATTGGACTTGGTGTTATCGTATAAGGCGTCTGGCGGTGTCCTACTTTCACATGGCGAATGCCACACTATCATCGGCGCTAAGGCGTTTCACGGTCCTGTTCGGGATGGGAAGGCGTGGGACCACCTCGCTATGGCCACCAGACATAAACTGGTACAAACTAGAAGAAGCCTGAGTTGATGTTTCATCAACCCACATATATTCGGTATTCAATTGTGTCGCACAACCACTATCTCATCGTCTCTCGGTTACCCAAGACACTCAAATGATAGGATCAAGCCTCACGAGCAATTAGTATCGGTTAGCTTAATGCCTCACAGCGCTTCCACACCCGACCTATCAACGTCCTGGTCTCGAACGACTCTTCAGGAGGGTCAAGCCCTCAGGGAAGTCTCATCTTCAGGCGAGTTTCCCGCTTAGATGCTTTCAGCGGTTATCTCTTCCGCACTTAGCTACCCGGCAATGCGACTGGCGTCACAACCGGTACACCAGAGGTGCGTCCACTCCGGTCCTCTCGTACTAGGAGCAGCCCCCGTCAAACTTCCAACGCCCACTGCAGATAGGGACCAAACTGTCTCACGACGTTTTGAACCCAGCTCACGTACCACTTTAAATGGCGAACAGCCATACCCTTGGGACCGGCTACAGCCCCAGGATGTGATGAGCCGACATCGAGGTGCCAAACACCGCCGTCGATGTGAACTCTTGGGCGGTATCAGCCTGTTATCCCCGGAGTACCTTTTATCCGTTGAGCGATGGCCCTTCCATTCAGAACCACCGGATCACTATGTCCTGCTTTCGCACCTGCTCGACTTGTCGGTCTCGCAGTTAAGCTACCTTTTGCCATTGCACTATCAGCACGATTTCCGACCGTACCTAGGTAACCTTCGAACTCCTCCGTTACACTTTGGGAGGAGACCGCCCCAGTCAAACTGCCTACCATGCACTGTCCCCAATCCGGATCACGGACCAAGGTTAGAACCTCAAACACACCAGGGTGGTATTTCAAGGACGGCTCCATGAGAACTAGCGTTCCCACTTCATAGCCTCCCACCTATCCTACACAAGTCTGTTCAAAGTCCAATGCAAAGCTACAGTAAAGGTTCACGGGGTCTTTCCGTCTAGCAGCGGGGAGATTGCATCTTCACAAACACTTCAACTTCGCTGAGTCTCAGGAGGAGACAGTGTGGCCATCGTTACGCCATTCGTGCGGGTCGGAACTTACCCGACAAGGAATTTCGCTACCTTAGGACCGTTATAGTTACGGCCGCCGTTTACTGGGGCTTCGATCAAGAGCTTGCACCCCATCACTTAACCTTCCAGCACCGGGCAGGCGTCACACCGTATACGTCCACTTTCGTGTTGGCACAGTGCTGTGTTTTTGTTAAACAGTCGCAGCCACCGATTCTCTGCGACCTCTCAAAGCTCCTCCCGCGGGGGATTCACTCTAAGAGGCATACCTTCTCCCGAAGTTACGGTATCAATTTGCCGAGTTCCTTCTCCTGAGTTCTCTCAAGCGCCTTAGAATTCTCATCCTGCCCACCTGTGTCGGTTTGCGGTACGGTTCTTATGCAGCTGAAGCTTAGTGGCTTTTCCTGGAAGCGTGGTATCAGTCACTTCAGGTCCGTAGACCCTCGTCATCACGTCTCGGCCTTAAGGGAAGGCGGATTTGCCTACCTCCCCAGCCTACCGGCTTAAACAGACTATTCCAACAGTCTGATGACCTAACCTTCTCCGTCCCCACATCGCACTGCATAAAAGTACGGGAATTTTAACCCGTTTCCCATCGACTACGCTTTTCAGCCTCGCCTTAGGGGCCGACTCACCCTACGCCGATGAACGTTGCGTAGGAAACCTTGGGCTTTCGGCGAGCGGGCTTTTCACCCGCTTTATCGCTACTCATGTCAGCATTCGCACTTCTGATATCTCCAGCATCCCTTACGAGACACCTTCTCAGACCTACAGAACGCTCCCCTACCATCTGCACTTACGTGCAAATCCGCAGCTTCGGTTATCAGTTTGAGCCCCGTTACATCTTCCGCGCAGGACGACTCGACCAGTGAGCTATTACGCTTTCTTTAAATGATGGCTGCTTCTAAGCCAACATCCTGGCTGTCTAGGCCTTCCCACTTCGTTTACCACTTAACTGATCATTTGGGACCTTAGCTGGCGGTCTGGGTTGTTTCCCTCTTGACGATGGACGTTAGCACCCACCGTCTGTCTCCCATGCTCGCACTTTCCGGTATTCAGAGTTTGCCATGGTTTGGTAAATCGCAATGACCCCCTAGCCATAACAGTGCTTTACCCCCGGAAGTGATACATGAGGCACTACCTAAATAGTTTTCGGGGAGAACCAGCTATCTCCGAGTTTGTTTAGCCTTTCACCCCTATCCACAGCTCATCCCCTAGTTTTGCAACACTAGTGGGTTCGGACCTCCAGTGCGTGTTACCGCACCTTCATCCTGGCCATGGATAGATCACTCGGTTTCGGGTCTACGCCCAGCAACTAAAACGCCCTATTCGGACTCGGTTTCCCTACGCCTCCCCTATTCGGTTAAGCTCGCTACTGAACGTAAGTCGCTGACCCATTATACAAAAGGTACGCAGTCACGGAACAAGTCCGCTCCCACTGTTTGTATGCATCCGGTTTCAGGTTCTATTTCACTCCCCTCCCGGGGTTCTTTTCGCCTTTCCCTCACGGTACTGGTTCACTATCGGTCGATCATGAGTATTTAGCCTTGGAGGATGGTCCCCCCATCTTCAGACAGGATTTCTCGTGTCCCGCCCTACTTATCGTACGCCTAGTCCTTGGAATGTGTTTTCGTGTACGGGGCTATCACCCACTATGGCGGTCCTTTCCATGAACCTTCCACTAACACAATCCATAACACGTACAGGCTCTTCCGCGTTCGCTCGCCACTACTAACGGAATCTCGGTTGATTTCTTTTCCTGCAGCTACTTAGATGTTTCAGTTCGCTGCGTTCGCCTCCTCGTGCCTATGTATTCAGCACGGGATCTCCTTGCGGAGGGGTTTCCCCATTCGGACATCGCGGGATCAAAGCTCTATTGCCAGCTCCCCCGCGCTTTTCGCAGGCTTACACGTCCTTCTTCGCCTATGATCGCCAAGGCATCCACCAGATGCACTTAGTCGCTTGACCCTATCATTTCAGTAACCTGGATCACTAAAACAACAAGTTGTGTTTGTGCGACGACTACACCGCCCCTTTTGATATGGCGACGTAGCCTAGATACAATCAAATACCCAAGATGACGATCCAGCCAATGAAGAGTTAACTCCATCGTCCTTCTCGCCGTCTTTATATATTCGGCTTCTTCAGTTTGTTAAAGATCAGTGCGTTTAAACAACGCGATCACAGTACTCATTAAGCACTCTGATCGCGACACTCAAACTCGCGAATAACCGATAGGCTGTAAGTACTCGATCAACAACCTTCTCTAGAAAGGAGGTGATCCAGCCGCAGGTTCCCCTACGGCTACCTTGTTACGACTTCACCCCAGTCATGAATCCCACCGTGGTAAGCGGCCTCCTTACGGTTAGCCTACCCACTTCTGGTGAAACTCACTCCCATGGTGTGACGGGCGGTGTGTACAAGACCCGGGAACGTATTCACCGCAGCATGCTGATCTGCGATTACTAGCGATTCCGACTTCACGCACTCGAGTTGCAGAGTGCGATCCGGACTACGATCGGTTTTATGAGATTGGCTCCACCTCGCGGCTTCGCGACCCTCTGTACCGACCATTGTATGACGTGTGAAGCCCTGGTCATAAGGGCCATGAGGACTTGACGTCATCCCCACCTTCCTCCGGTTTGTCACCGGCAGTCCCATTAGAGTGCCCAACTTAATGATGGCAACTAATGGCAAGGGTTGCGCTCGTTGCGGGACTTAACCCAACATCTCACGACACGAGCTGACGACAGCCATGCAGCACCTGTGTTAACGCTCCCTTTCGGGCACCACCACATCTCTGCGGCGTTCGTTACATGTCAAGACCAGGTAAGGTTTTTCGCGTTGCATCGAATTAATCCACATCATCCACCGCTTGTGCGGGTCCCCGTCAATTCCTTTGAGTTTTAACCTTGCGGCCGTACTCCCCAGGCGGTCAACTTCTCGCGTTAGCTTCGCTACCAAGGATTCAAACCCCCAACAGCTAGTTGACATCGTTTAGGGCGTGGACTACCAGGGTATCTAATCCTGTTTGCTCCCCACGCTTTCGTGCATGAGCGTCAGTGTCATCCCAGGGGGCTGCCTTCGCCATCGGTATTCCTCCGCATCTCTACGCATTTCACTGCTACACGCGGAATTCTACCCCCCTCTGACGCACTCTAGTCGTGCAGTCTCCAATGCCGTTCCCAGGTTAAGCCCGGGGCTTTCACATCAGACTTGCACAACCGCCTGCGCACGCTTTACGCCCAGTAATTCCGATTAACGCTTGCACCCTACGTATTACCGCGGCTGCTGGCACGTAGTTAGCCGGTGCTTATTCTTCCGGTACTCTCAGCCCCAGTAGGTATTAACCACTGGGATTTGCTCCCGGACAAAAGTCCTTTACAACCCGAAGGCCTTCTTCAGACACGCGGCATGGCTGGATCAGGCTTGCGCCCATTGTCCAAAATTCCCCACTGCTGCCTCCCGTAGGAGTCTGGGCCGTGTCTCAGTCCCAGTGTGGCGGATCATCCTCTCAGACCCGCTACTGATCGAAGCCTTGGTGAGCCTTTACCCCACCAACTAGCTAATCAGACATCGGCTGCTCGTATAACGTGAGGCCTTACGGTCCCCCACTTTCCCCCTCAGGGCGTATGCGGTATTAATCCGGCTTTCGCCGAGCTATCCCCCATTACACGGTACATTCCGATGCATTACTCACCCGTTCGCCACTCGTCAGCGGTGCAAGCACCCTGTTACCGTTCGACTTGCATGTGTAAAGCATGCCGCCAGCGTTCAATCTGAGCCAGGATCAAACTCTTCAGTTCAATTCCAAGCAAATTTTCTGGCACGCAAGATCAAAGAAACATCGAGACATTTCTCGTCTTGCAGTGCAAGTGTTTGGTCATCGACCGAGCACTTACACCTATCGGTTATTCGTTCTGTTAAAGATCAGTGCAGATCGCTGCGTTTCGTTTCCGTCGCTGCGTTGTCTGCTGAGGAGGCGAACTATACGTCACGACCCCACACCCGTCAACACCTTTCTGCACAAAAAACCACTACTTTCAGCTAAGCCATTGAATCTCAATAACACTGCCAACAACTGCAAGCGCTCAGCCTGTGCCAAACCGGTCGGAAGCCGACGGCAGCGGCCTCACTTCCTGCAGTTTCTGGTAGTCGACATGGTCGTTTTCTTCGGCGTCGGTATAGATCAGATCGGCGAAAGCATGGTTCCAGCGGATGTCCTGATGCGAAAAGGTATGGCGCGCCACCATCGGTTGCACGGTAGTTTCGTCGATCCCGTTGATGGACAGAATCAGCTGCGCGCGAACAGCTGCCAACGATTCGGCGTCGTGCCCATATAAGGGACTCCCCTCCTCCAGCTTGTGCACCAGCGTCCAGCCGAGCACGAACATAGGATGCTGGTCGCGCACCAGCTCCAAGTCATGAAGCTTGCGGAAGCTCACGCCTTCTGCGCTGACTTCATGCTGCAACAAGCGCAAGCGGGCGCTGGCGTCGATGATCACATTATTTCTGGCATTGGCCGCGCGTAGCATCAGCGCGGGTTTGCCGTCCAACAAGCGCACAACTGGGCTATGGGTAAAAACGATACGCGCCCTGGGCCGCGAAAAGCGGGCGAAGGTGACGCCGGTGATCAGCGCGATGCTCATCATGCCGATGAAGATTTCCAGCATCGAAACCCAGTGGGCGTACAGGCTTTGCGGGTGCATATCGCCGTAGCCCACCGTGGCCAGCGTTTCGACACTAAAGAAGAAGGCGCCAAGGAAACCCGGCGGATATTGATTAGCGATGCCGCCCGCCTTCGCCTGGTAGAGGCCGGCGAACAATAGATTCAGCGCGATGAAAGCAGCGGCGATGAAAAGATAGAAGCGCGGCCAGCTGATGGT
The DNA here is from genome assembly GCF_009936155.1 of Chromobacterium haemolyticum. NCBI lineage: Bacteria > Pseudomonadati > Pseudomonadota > Betaproteobacteria > Neisseriales > Chromobacteriaceae > Chromobacterium > Chromobacterium haemolyticum. The sequence continues at coordinate 3,101,346 of NZ_AP019312.1, forward strand.
CATGCAGAAATGGTAGAGGTCTTGCAGGAAGTGGCGGGGCACGCTGTGAAGATAGACGCTGCGGCCCCCTACCTCTACGCGCCGAGCCGGCTTGTTACCGCGGGAAGTCATGAATGGCCAACCCGTTCTTGAGGTGGGAATGGCTGATTGTGTGAAGATCACGAACCGGAGTCAATGCCCCCGGCAATCGTCGGCGCCCTTGGAACGCGCGCAGTCGGCCGGGCATCGCTTCTATATATTGCCAAGCGCGGCGGACATGAAACGCTCCCCTAGCTCAGCGACAACAGGGACACCACCCGGTAGCGGCTGACGCCGATCAGGGCCGGCACCAACTCATAGAAGTTGCGATATCCATCCGGCTGATTCAGACGGGCGTTGAAGTCGGAAACGAACTGACTAGCCCAGCTCTGTTCATTCATATGCGACAACTGCTCGATGGAGTGTTGCGCCTCTGCGATCGCGCCATTGATGGCCGCTCGGGTTTGCTGCAGTTGACCGATGGAGCGCACCACGCTTTGCAAAGCCTGACGTACTTGGGCGTGATCGTTTACCTTCCAGCGCTCCGGCTGAAAAGCCTCGGCCTCGGGCTGCAGCTTAAGCCGCTGCGGAATGCCGCCGGGGAAACGGATGCCCCCGCCGCGCACGGACATGCGCTCACTGAGCGCTCCCCATTGCGATTCCGGCACGCTGAATGCCAATTGCCCGTCTTCATTCATCTCAGCGCGCACGCCGCTGGCGGCGAGACCGCGATTGAAGCGGCGCAGAATATCTTCTTCGCCGGACGCTCCGCCCACTTGCACCGACGCCGGGGCTACGCCGGACTCTCCGGTGGAGAACACCAGGGTTTCCACTTGCCCGCCGGACAAGGCCGCCAGTTCCAAGCCTTTGACGGTGAAGCTCTGGCGCGCGTCGGCGGCTAGATGGAAACGCAACTGTCCATCCAGGCTGCCGCCGCTAACGGTCTGGCGCTTGCGCCACTGTTCGTTGAGTTGCTCCAACTGGCGCTGCAGATCGCCTTGATTCAGCTGGCGCTGAGTCAGTTCGCGGCTTAGCCCGGACTTAACGCCTTCCAGCTGATCGATCAGACCATCGACAAAGGACAATGCCTGCTGCGCCGAGGTCAGCTGCTCGTTGAGCTGAGCGCTATAGCGCCAACCCGAGGCCGGCGCGCCGCGCACTTGCGCGGCCGGTTGCGCCTGCGACGCGGGCGCGCGTTCAATCACGCTGGCGGCGGCAACCGCGCCGGCGTCCTTGCCCCAGCGTTTGCCGCTTTGTTTGACGTTGACCGAGGAAATCGGGGTGTTCATGCCGCTCTCGATCAAATCACGTCAAACAAAGACAACTGGCTGACGCGGCCATAGGCTTTTTGGCTGGCTTGCAGCGCCATGGTGTAGCCGTTCATTTGAATGAAAGCGTCGGCGTAATCCAGGCCGCCCAACTTGGTCATGGTCTGTTTATTGGACAGGCTGACGTTATCGTGATTGAGCGCCAGCGTTTTCATGATGTTCTGCGTGCCGCCCAGTTGGGCGATCTTGCTGGAGATGCCTTCCAGCGCCTTGTCGCTGGCGTTCATCGCGCTGCGGATGTCAGCGGCGACGGTTGGATCCTTATTGTCCAGCGCGGGGTCTTCCAGCCGGCTTATGGTTTTGTCCAGCTGATTGAGGATGTCCGCCATGTTTTCCAGGGTGACGTTAGAGGCTTGGGTAATGCCGTCGCCCACCACCACTTGCTGCTTATCCGTGTTGCCGGTAAAGCTGTAGCGGCTGCCCGCCGGCTTAGTCTCGTCGTAAGCGAGGGCCGCCACAGCCGGCTTGGAGCCGGAGAACATGTAGCGGCCTTCGGCATCCTTGGTATTGGCCGAGTAGAACAGACTTTCGCGCAGGCTGCGCAGCGGCGTCGCCATCGCCTTGAGATCGTCCTCCGGCGGGTTGTTGGCGGCCGCGGTCAGCAGGTCCTTGGCGTCGCGGATGTCCAGGCTAATGCTATCCAGGATGGATTCGTTCTTGGACAGCGCGGAGCTGAGCGCGCCGATGTTTTGCTGATACTGGTCCAGCGCGGCTTCTTCACGCTGCAAGCGCAACAGGCGCACGCTGGCGATGGGGTCGTCCGACGGGGCCAGCAGCCGATCGCCGCTGGACATGCGCTGCAGCAACTCGGCCAGCGCGGAGTTGCTGGTCTGCATCGCCAATTGCATGGTGGACAGGTATTGATTGCTGGAAACGCGCATGCTGTCTTCCTTACAAGATGGACAAGGTGCTTTCGAACAGCTGGTTCGCCACGCTGATCACCTTCATATTGGCCTGGTACATTTTCTGGAACTCCAGCAGGTTCATCGCCTCTTCATCGCGATTGACGCCGCTGGTATTGTGCCAACTCTTTTCCGCTTCGGCGCGGATCACCTTGGCGCTTTCCAGACCGGATTTGTTCTGTTTGCTGCTAACCGCCAACTTGCCCACCATTTGCGAGTAAGCGTCGCCAATGGTGACGGCACCGACGCCGGGCATGGTGATCTTTTGCTGTTGCAGTCCGATCACCGCCAGCAGGTTGCTATTGTCGCCGGGCTTGGCCGGATCGCCGGAAAAGCCTAATTCGGCGGAGGTGATGCCGCTGGTTTTCAAAATGCCGTTGACGCCGGAAGCGTCGTAGACGAACAGCGGCTTACCCGGTTGGCCGTTGCTGTCGTAGCCCAGCGCCAACTGGTCGTTGATGCGCTGAGCCACTTCGCTGGCCAGGGTTTTCACCTGGGCGCGCATCGGGCGCACCGTCTGCAGTTCGTATTGATTCAGGCCGCCCAGCTGGCCGCCGAGGCCGTCGCCGGCCAGGGTGTATTTGTCCTTGGCGAAGTTCAGCGTCAGCACTTGGCTGCCGTCCGGCTGGCTGGTATTGCTCAACGTGGCCGCCTGGGTGTCCGCCACCAGCGGCAGGCCGCTCTTCAGGCTGACGTTTTTGCTGCCGTCCGGCTGCGACACCACCCGCACTTCCACCAGGGTGGACAACGCATCGATCTGACGATCGCGCTCATCCTCCAAGCCGGAGGTATTGGTGCCGACGGCCTTGCCGGCCGCGATCTTGGCGTTGAGATCGGCGATATTGGACGTTGAACTGTTGATCTGGGTGACCGTGGCGGAGCGTTGCTCGGCGATGGCCGCCAGTTGCGAGCCGAACACTTTGTCCAGGTTGTTGAAACGCTGCGCCAGCGCTTCGGCGCTGCGGATCACCGGATCGCGCATCGCGTCGCCGGACAGGCTGGCGGCGCTGAGCGCCTGGAAGAACTGATCAAAGCCGGCGGACAGGCTGCTGCCGTCGCGGCCCATCACTTGCTCCAACTGGCCGAAGTAAGGATTCTGCGCCACCAGTTCGCCCTGGCTGGACGCCGCCTGCCACAGCTGCAGGTTTTTGAAGTCGTCGTTGAAGCGGCGCACCGCGTTGACCACCACGCCGGAGCCGGCGCTGTATGGGTCGCCGCTGCCGGGCATCAGCGCGGTCAAGACCACGCCCTGACGCGAGTAGCCCGGGGTCATCTGGTTGGCGATGTTCTGGCTGACGGCGTTCAGCGCGGCCTGGGAGGCGACGGCGCCGGTCAGCGCGTTGTCTATCATGCGCATGGCGGTTCTTACCTTTTATTCAGCGGCAGCAGGGGCGGCGCGAAAGCGGCCAGGCCCTGCGCGTCCGGCAGCGGGCCGGGGGTCTGTTTATCGCTTGCGACCGGCGCGTCGACGTTCTTAAGGTGAATATTGCCATCCTGATCCGGCAACAACTGGCGCAGGATGGCGTTGGCCACGCCGAACACCCGCTGCTTGGCCAACTGGTCCGCCACCGCGCCGTCGGCGAAATCCATCATGTCGCCGTTGATGGAATTGGCGAAGATGCTGTCTTCGCCGGCGATTTCGCGCGTGGTCTTGCGGATCTGCTTGAACATCTCGCGGACAAATTGGGCCTCGAACTGCTCCGCCGCGGCGCCGGCCTTGCGGCGGTACTCCGGCGAAGCCGGCTGCACCGCCGGCTCGTCCTTGGCGTCGGCCGGCATCGCCAGCGTGGCGTGTATGTTTTGGCTTTCCATCAGATCACCACCAGTTCGCCGTCGATCGCGCCGGCCTGATCCAGCGCCTGCAGTATCGCCATGATGTCGTCCGGCGTAGCGCCGGTGCTGTTCACGGTGTCGATGATGGCACGCAGGCTGGCGCCGGCCGGCCACTGGAACATGCGGCCGGAGCCTTGGTCCACGTTGACGGTGGAATTGGGGACGGTCGTGGTCTGGCCGTTGCTGAATGGTCCGGGCTGGCTGACGCTGGGGTTTTCCGAGATCACCACGCGCAGGCTGCCGTGGGACACTGCCGCCGGACGCACGGTGACGCCCTGGCTGATCACCACGGTGCCGGTACGCGAGTTGAACACCACTCGCGGCACTTCGCTGCCCACGCCGACGTTCACTCGTTCCAGCCGCGCGACGAAGGCGACGCGCTCGGTGGGATCCAGCGGCGCGCGCACCTGGATGGTGGTGGCGTTGCGCGTGCTGGCCACCCGGCCAAAGCTGGCGTTGATGGCCTTGACGATATTGGTGGCGGTTTCGAAATTAGGCCGGCGCAGGCTGAGACGCACGCTGTCGCCTTCTTCGAAATCGCTGGGAATTTCGCGCTCGATCGACGCGCCGTTGGGGACGCGGCCGGAGGTGGGCGTGTTGACGGTGACGCTGGAACCGCTCTTGCCCTGGGCGGACACGCCGCCCACCACCACATTGCCCTGGGCCAAGGCGTAGATTTCACCGTTGGCCGCCTTCAGTTGGGTGAGCAGCAAGGTGCCGCCGCGCAGGCTCTTGGCGTCGCCTAGCGAGGATACGGTGACGTCTATGGTCTGGCCGCGCCCATAGCCCGGCGGCAGGCTGGCGCTAACCATCACCGCCGCCACGTTCTTGACCTTGGTATCGGTGCGTTCCGGCATTTTCAGGCCGAACTGCTTGAGCATATTGGCCACGGATTGGCCGGAGAATTTGACCTGGGAGTTGTCGCCGGTGCCGTCCAGACCCACCACGATGCCGTAGCCGATCAACTGGTTTTCGCGGATACCCTCCACCGTCACCAGATTGCGCAAGGGCTGCGCCGTCGCCAGCGTCGCCGCCAGCAGCAGCGTCCATCCCGTTATTTGCTTGATAAAACCGTGCATGATCCGCCCTGAATGATTCTGTGATTGCGCATACTCGCCCCGAGGGCCGCATACGCGAACGGCGGACGCCTGTCAGCGCCCGCCTGTTGTCCCGCCCGGACTCCTCGCCGCCCCGCCGCTCAGAACGGCATCAGCGGGCTGGCGAAGAACTTCATCAACCAGCCAGGCTCGTTGGCGTCCGACAAGGCTCCGCGCCCGGAATAGCCGATGCGGGCGTTGGCGATGCGCAGCGAGGACACGCGGTTGTCGGTGTCTATGTCTTCCACCCGCACATAGCCGGCCAGACGCAGGAATTCCTCGCCCTGGTTCAGCACCAGCTGCTTTTCGCCCTTCACCTCCAGCAGACCGTTGCCCAGCACCTTGTGCACGACTACGGTCAGTGCGCCGGACAACATGTTCTGCTGGGTGGAAGTGGACGAGCCGTTGAAGTCGCGGCCGGCGTCCACGCCCACTTGCGCGCGGAAGGTGGTATTGCCCAGCAGCGACGGCGCGATGTTGGCGCCGGATTTCTTGCCGAAGCTGGTGCCGGCCTTCTTGCTGGCCTGAGTGGTTTCTTCCAACACCACGGTCAGCACGTCGCCGGGACGGAAAGCCCGGCTGTCCGAAGTCAGCGATTGCGCGCCCGCCACGGTAAACACGCCGCCGCCCTTGCCGCGCTGCGGCTGCTGCAGCAGTTCCGGCAAAGCGAATTCCTGCGTGGTCTGCGGCGGAATCGGCTGCACGCAGCCGGCCAGCAGCAACGCGGACAAACTCAGGGCCAGCAGCTTCATCGTGCCGACTGTGCCAGGTACTGCATCATATTGTCGGCGGCGCTCAACACCTTGGTGTTCATCTCGTAAGTGCGCTGCGCGGCGATCATGTCCACCATTTCCTCCACCACTTGGACGTTGGAGCCCTCCAGCGAACCCTGCTTGAGCTTGCCCAAGGAGCCGGAGCCCGGCGCGTCGGTGGTGGCTTCGCCGCTGGCGGCTGTTTTCTGGAACAGGTTGTCGCCCAGCGCCAACAAGCCGGCCGGATTGACGAAGCTGGCCAGTTCGATCTGGCCGGCCGTTTCCAATGTGCTGCCGCTGCCGCGGGTGTAGCTGACCGCTCCGGTTTCGCTAATGGTCACCGAGGAGGCATCGGCCGGGATGGTGATGGACGGCTCCAGCGGCAGGCCCTGCGGGGTGACGATGGCGCCCTGGTCGTTGCGCTGCAGTTGGCCGGCGCGGGTGTAGCCGGTTTCGCCGTTGCTCATTTTCACTTGCAAAAAGCCCTGGCCGACGATGGCCAGATCCAAGGACTGATTGGTAGTAGTCAGCGTGCCCGAGGTAAACACTTTCTGAGTGCCCACCAAGCGGGTACCGTTACCCAACTGCACGCCCAGCGGCGCAGTGTTGTCTTGGTCGGTCTTGCCGCCCGGCTGACGGTCCACTTGGTAGAACAGGTCCTCGAACACCATGCGGTCGCGCTTGAAGCCGACGGTGTTGACGTTGGCGAGGTTGTTGGCGATGGCGGTCAGACGCGCGTCCTGCGCCTGGATGCCGGTCTTGCTCACCCACATTGCTGGATTCATGTTTCGATTCCCCGATGGTTTGCGCCGTCGGCCTTGGCCGCGACGCTGTTATTGGAATGCCGGATCAGGCGCGCACCAGACGGTTGCCCGCCTCCACCATGTCGCTGGCGGAGTTGAACAAGCGCATCTGCATTTCAAAATTGCGGTTCAGCGTCATGGTGGCCACCATCTCCTCCACCGCGGACACATTGCTGCGCTCCAGATGCTCGCCCTGCACCTTGACGGTATCGTCGGCGGCCAGCACGCCGCCCTGGCGGCTGACCACCAGGCCGTTGGCGTCCTTGGCGATGTCCTGCGGCAGCGGCTTGACCAGCTTGAGCTTGTCTATGGGCTGCATTTCGCTTTCGCCGGCTGCCAATACCGAGATCACGCCGTCGCTGCCCACATGCAACTTGACGTAGTCCGGCGGCAAGGTGATCTGCCCGCCGTCGCCCAGCACCGGATGGCCGTTGACGCTCAGCTTGCCGTCCACGTCCACCACCATGGCGCCGGCCCGGGTGTAGGCCTCGTTGCCGTCCGGCCCCTGCACGGCGAAGAAACCGTCGCCCTTCACCGCCACGTCCAGATCGCGCCCCGTCTCCACCACCGCGCCGCTGCGCACATCCACCGCATTGGCGCCGTTCTGGCTCAGATGACGGGCGTCGTAGCCGTAGCCGGGCACCGTCTGACTAGTGCTGACGCCGATGTCGGCGCGGAAACCGCCGGTTTCGGCGTTGGCGATATTGTTGGCGTGAATCTGCTGCGCCTTGAGCATGCGGTCGGCGCCGCTCATCGCGGTGTAGATCAGTGCGTCCATTTATCCTTGCTCCGCCTTACACCGCCTGCATCAGCGCCTGGATGGTTTGGTTTTCGGTGGAAATCACCTTGGTATTAGCCTGGTAATTGCGTTGCGCGGTCATCAGGTCCACCAGTTCGGAGGTCATGTCCACATTGGACTGCTCCAGGGTGAAGGCCAGCAAATTGCCGGACAGGCCTGCGCCCGGACGCGAGTACACCGCGGTGCCGGAGCCGGCGGTTTCCACCCAGCTGGTCTGCGAGGTGGCTTGCAGCGCGGATTCGTTAGGGAAGTTGGCGATGGCCAAGGTGCCCACTACCTGCTTCTGGCCGTTGCTGTAAGCCGCCACCACGTCGCCGTTGTCGTTCAGGCTGGTGCCGGTCATCGAGCCGGACGCGTAGCCGTTGCTGGCGTTCAGGGTCTGGCTACTTTCGCCGGCAAACTGGGTGGTGCCGGTGTAATCGAGGTTCACTGCCAGCGGGGATGCGCCGGGAGGCGTGCCCAGGTTCAGCGCCACCGGCGCGGTGGGGCTGGTCAGCTTGCCGTCGGTGTCGAATGTGAGCGTTGCAGTGGTGGGCTGATCCTTGCCGTCCAGCGTGTAGTGCACGGTGATGGTGTTCGGCCCGGTCTTGCAAAAGTACTGGGTCAGGTTGAGCTTGTTGCCCAGGGAGTCGTAAACCGTGGACACCGCCGAACTGTTGAAGGTGTTCTGCGACTTGTCGAACGGCATGGTCTGCACACTCCAACCGGCCGACATATTACCGACGTATTGCAGCTTGTCGCTGGCCTTGGCCGGTATGTTGCCGTTGGGGATCTTGATGTCGCCAAAGGCGCCCAGCGCGTTGCCGTCGGCCTTGCCGTAGCCCTGCACGCGACGGTTGAATCCATCCACCAGGTAACCATCCTTGTCCGCGGTGAAGATGCCGACTCGCGAATAAGCCATGCCGCCGTTCAGGTCGCGGCTGACGAAGAAGCCGCGGCCGTCGATGGCGGCGTCCAACGGGCGGCCGGTGCGCACGGTGTTGCCGTTGCGCGCCATGTTTTGACTGTGGCCGACCACTTCCACCCCCATCGGCTGCGCGCCGGCGTAGGCCGCGGAAAAACTGGTGCGGCTGGACTTGAAGCCGTAGGTGCCGGTGTTGGCGATGTTGTTACTGATATTGCCCAGTTGGTTGTTGACGGCGTTGATGCCGGACAAAGCAATGTCGAAACTCATGGTCGCTCCAAAGTTTTAGGTGTCTTGAATCGGCGCTTCAGGCCTGGGTCTTGCCCAGCAAACGAGTAATGGCGGAAACGGGGAACTCGCCCAGGCCGGCCAGCGTCAGCGTAGGCTCGCCGCCGTTGATGGGCAGGCGCACGCCGGACACGGTAGCCTGCATTTCAAGCCCGGCCTTGGACTTGGACGCGGTACGCACTTCCAGCTTGTAATCGCCTTCCACCAGGCCGTGCTTGCTTGGGTCCACGTTGAAATCGAACTCGCCGGCTGGGCGCTTGCCCAGCTCGATCACGGTCTCCTTGCCGCTGGCGTCGGTCAGCACCAGCGACACCTGCTGTTCTTCGCCGGACAGGGTCACGCGGCCGGACAAGGCGTCCTTGCCGCTCAGGTGCGCCTGATCAGCCTGCACCAGCACCTGGCGCCCCACTTGCGAGCCCAGCGACACGCCCTGCAGCTCGCGCAACATCAGCGCGTTGCCCTGCAATTGCTTGAGCATGTCGGCGGAGCTCTTCATCTGGCTCATCTGCGCCAGTTGGCTGACGAATTGCGAAGCGTCGGTGGGGTCCAGCGGGTTCTGGTTCTGAATCTGAGCCAGCAGCAGCTTCATGAACATATCGTCCATGCCGGGGTTTTGCCCGGCGGCCGGCGCCACGCCCGGAGGATTGGCGCCGTTGGAGGCGGCGGATTGGCTCTGCTGTCCGTTTTGCGCGGCGTTCACGCTCATGCGTTGTCTCCCAGTTTCAGCAGATCCTGCTGCATGCCCTTGACTCGGGCCAGCACTTCCACATTGGTCTGGAACGCGCGAGAGGCCGACAGCATGTCGGTCATCTCCTCCACCGCGTTCACATTGGAATAGAAAACATTGCCGTCGGCGTCGGCCAGCGGATTGCCCGGCTCGTGCGCCTTGCGCACCGGCTCCTGGTTCTGCACCACGTCCAACACCCCCACGCTGGCGCCTCGCCAGCCGTCGAAGCCGTCGCCGCCGCGGTACTGAGTGGCGAACACCGGCTTGCGGGAACGATATGCGGCCTGCTCGCTGCCGGCGGCGGTGTCTGCGTTGGCCAGGTTGCTGGCCACCGTGTTGAGACGCACCGTCTGCGCCGTCATGGCGGAGCCGGCGATGCGGGAAATATCGCGAAAGGACATGGCTTACTGACCTGCTATCACTTTGGCCAGCCCGCGGAACTTCATGTTCAGGAAGGCGAGGCTGGTCTGGAATTCGGAAACGTTCTGCGCGAACTCGGCCTGCTCCACGCCCAGCTCCACGGTATTGCCGTCGCGCGCGGGATGGTTGGGCAGCCGGTATTGCAATTCACCGGACGGCGAATCCAGCGGAAACGCCGCGTCGTCCGCCGAAGCGGCCAAGGCTGTTTTGAAGTCGATGTCTCGCGCCTGATAGCCGGGCGTGTTCTCGTTGGCGATGTTGGACGCCAGAATGCGGGTACGCTCCGCCCTTAACTGCAAGGCAGCAGGGTGGACGCTCAATGCCTTATCAAGGTGGAAACCCATTGCCTAGACCCATGCGGTTCTCTACCATGTTTAAACATCGGCTATCTAATTCACATTAAATGGCCGCTCGATTGAAAAGCGATACTAATAACCGCACCCTCTCGCGTATACGGGATAATTACCAAGTCATCTTTAATGGGAATTTTCACACCCTATCGGCATCAAGCCGCGCCGCTATTGGCTGCGCTGCTCATTCTGTCCAGCGTTCCGGCGCTGGCAACCCCCTATCCGGCCGCCGCCGCAGTGGAGCAGACCGCGCGCGCGCTGCTGCTGAAAAAACTGGAAAAAGCCGGCCTGGAAGCGGCCCGCGTCAACATCAAAGCGCTGCCGCCGCGCGGCTTCAACGCCCCGCCCTGCCCCGAACCGGTGCGCGTCGCCGCGCTGGATGAACGCGCGCCCAGCCGCATGCGGCTGCAGGCGCGCTGCGACGCCGCCGGCTGGGACGCGGAATTCATCGTCCGCGCAGACATCAGCGCCCGCGTGGCGGTGGCGGCGCGCGACATCCCGGCGCGCAGCCTGCTGGACGCAGGCGATTTAGAATGGCAGGAGCGCCCGGTGCTGGACCCTGCCGACATGGTAGGCGCCAAGACCAAGCTGGAGGGCTTAAGCAACCGCACCGCGCTGCGCCAGGGCCAGCCGCTGCGGCTCAAGGCGCTGGAAGCCAGCCTGCTGGTCAAGCGCGGCGAGGAAGTGCGCATCGTGGCGCGCCATAGCGGCATCGAGGTAGTCGCCGCCGGCGAGGCGCTGGGCAACGGCCGCCAGGGCGAAATCATCCGCGTGCGCAACAGCGCCACCGGCAAGGTGATCCGCGCCCGCGCCAGCCAGCCGGGCGAGGTCAACCCGGTGGACTAAATACGCAAAAAGCCCCAAACAGGGGCTTTTTCTTGCGAGGGCGAACACCCCTGGAAACGGCTTACGATCTTGCAGGAATCGTCAGCCCGCGCCGCACCGCCGGCCGCGCCAGAAAGGCTTCCAGTACGCGCGTTACCTGCGGGAAGTCCGCAATCGACACCAATGCTCCGGCCTCGTAAAAACCAATCAGATTGCGCACCCAGGGGAAGATGGCGATGTCGGCGATGCCGTACTCCTCGCCCATCACCCACTGGCGGCCGCTCAAGCGTTGATCCAGCACCGCCAGCAGGCGGCGTGCCTCGTTCACGTAACGGTCGCGCGGGCGTTTGTCTTCGTAATCCTTGCCGGCGAACTTATGGAAGAAGCCCACCTGACCGAACATCGGACCAATGCCGCCCATCTGGAACATCAGCCACTGTATGGCCTCGTAGCGCGCAGCGGGATCGGACGGCAACAGCCGGCCGCTTTTCTCCGCCAGATACAACAGGATGGCGCCGGATTCGAACAAGGCCAGCGGCTTGCCGCCTGGGCCGGACGGATCGAGAATGGCGGGAATCTTGTTATTGGGGTTCAGCGACAGGAATTCCGGCGACAACTGATCGTTGCTGTCGAAGCTGACCAGGTGCGCCTCGTACGGCAGACCGGTTTCTTCCAGCATGATGGACGCCTTGACCCCGTTGGGCGTGGTCAGCGAATACAGTTGGATGCGATCCGGATATTGCGCGGGCCATTTGCGGGTAATGGGAAAGGCGGATAGATCACTCATAAGCGCTCCATGAGTTTGCGGGTGGGTTGCGCGACCATGATAAGCCCGGTTTTTGCATTTGTCTTAAATCAGCCGCCAATCAATGGCGAGATGTTATTGACGTAATAGCTGGATACACTGTTAAGCCGTGCCCATGGCCAACGCCGCCCAGCAATAAGACATTCATTCAAAAATAAATTTCCCTTCTAAATGATGTGGAATGTATTAGTTTGAAATGAGGTTGGCGTGCTCCACTGGCACTCCTGGATGGCAATTACAATGGAGGCAGCCATGCCCTTTTTTTCCGGAAAACTCAAGGAACAGCTCAACGAGCTGACCGGCCAATTGGACGGCCTGCGCGGCATGCTGTCCGCCATCGACCGCTCGATGGCGATGATACAGTTCACTCCCGACGGCATCGTCACCAACGTCAATGAAAACTTCCTACGCACCATGGGCTACCGGCGCGAAGAAGTCATCGGCAAGCATCACCGCATCTTCTGCGATAAAAACCATGTTTCCAGCGCCGCCTACGCCGAGTTCTGGCAAAAACTGAAGCGCGGCGAGCCGGTCAACGGCCGCTTCAGCCGCTACGCCAAGAACGGCGATGAAATCTGGCTGGAAGCCAGTTACACCCCGGTACTGTCCAGCGACGGCCAGGTCTGCGGCGTGGTCAAGGTGGCATCCGACATCTCCGAGCAAGTGCATCAGGAGCAGAGCGATCAGGCCATCCGCCTGGCGATCAGCCGCTCGATGGCGCAGATCGAATTCGATCTGGACGGCAATATCCAGGACGCCAACGAAAACTTCCTCAACACCTTCGGTTATACCCTGGCCGAAATCCGCGGCAAGCATCACCGCATGCTCTGCGAGGCCGACTACGCCGCCAGCCCAGACTACGCGGAGTTCTGGCGCCAGTTGCGCCAGGGCAAGTTTTTCCAGGGCCAGTTCAAGCGCCTGAGCAAGAACGGGCAAACCATCTGGCTGGAAGCCACCTACAACCCAGTGTACGACCTGAACGGCAAGCCGGTGCGGGTGGTCAAGTTCGCCCAGGACATCAGCCGCCGGGTGCAGCAATTGCAGACCCAGGCGGAAAACGCCCAGTCGGCGGTGGAAGTCTCGGTCAATACCGAGCAGCTGTCGGTCAAGGGCAGCGCGGTGCTGGAACAGGCCGCAAGCGAAATCACCAAGGTGGCGTCCAGCGTGGAAAGCTCCTCCATCATCATCACCAAGCTGGGCGACAGCTCCGGTCAGATCGGCACCATCATCAGCACCATCAGCGAGATCGCCGACCAGACCAATCTGCTGGCGCTCAACGCGGCGATCGAGGCGGCTCGCGCAGGCGAGATGGGCCGCGGCTTCGCGGTGGTGGCCGATGAGGTGCGCAAGCTGGCCGAACGCACCAGCCAGTCCACCGGCGAGATTTCCGGCATCGTGCGCAGCATCCAGGAAGACTCCAAGTCCGCCATCTCTTCGATGCAGCAGGTGCGCGGCCTGGCCGACACCAGTTTGCAACTGTCCGAGCAGGCGCGCGACTCCATCGCCGAGATCCGCGCCGGCGCCAAGGAAGTGGTGCAAGTGGTGCGCGACGTGTCGGAGCTATTGCAGCAACGCGCTTGAACCACGTCGGCGGGCTAGGAAAGCCTTGATCCAAATCATGTCCGCGCCGGCCCCGGCGCGGCGATACTGAGACGCCCACACCTTTCCCGAGTCCGCGATGAAACACCCCCACCCCGCGGCGATGCTGGCTCAGGCGCCGCATCGCGCCGCCTTCCTGCCCGGCATGCTGTTCGCCATTCTGCTGCTGGCCGCCTGGAGCGCCGAACTCGCCAGCCGCTTGCTCGGCGTCCACGCCGCGCTGGCGGTGCCCTCTTCGCTTGCCCACGGTTTCCTGATGCTGTTCGGTTTCTTCCCACTGTTCATGACCGGCTTTCTATTCACAGCCGGCCCGCGCTGGCTGGGCGTGGAACCTCCTGGCCGCCTCATCTTTGTCGGCGTGCCGGCGTTGATGGTGACCGGACTGCTGCTGTGGCTGGCCGGACTATGGCTGGGCATCGCCTGGACGCTGACCGGCCACGCGCTGTACACCCTGGGTTTCAGCGGGCTAACGCTGACTTTCGCCTGCCTGCTGCTGGCTAGCCCGCAGCCGGACCGCCGTCACGCCTGCGCGGTGCTGGCCGCCCTACTCTGCGGCGTGCTGGCGCTGCTGGCCGGCACTTACTGGCTGATCTTTCAGGATGGCCAAGCCTGGCTGTGGATGCGCAACCTTGCCTTGTGGGGCTTTCTATTGCCCGTGTTCCTGACCGTCTGCCACCGCATGCTGCCGTTCTTCTCAGCCAACGCGCTGCCCCAGTATCAGCCCTGGCGGCCGGGCTGGCTGCTGGCCGCCATGCTAACCGGCTCGCTGGGCCATGGCCTGCTGGACGGTTTCAGCCTGCCCAGTTGGCCGCTGGACGCGGCGCTGGCCGTACTGTTCGCCTATGTCAGCTGGCGCTGGCGGCTGGCGGCCGCGCTGCGGGTGCGGCTGCTGGGCATGCTGCACCTGGCTTTCGCCTGGCTGCCAATCGGTTTCGGCCTGTACGCGCTCAACGGCTGGCTGGCTTCCCCGCGTCTGGCGCTGGCGGCGCTGCACGCCGTCACCGTAGGCTTCTTCCTGACCATGATGATCGCCTTTGTGTCGCGAGTGACGCTGGGTCACTCCGGCCAGCCTTTGCAAGCCGGCCCCGGCTTGTGGCGACTATACCTGGCCGCACACTGGCTGGCGCTGACTCGGGTAGCCACGGAAATGCTGCCCGGCGTCTGGTCCGGCTGGCTGTACGGGGCGGCGGCCATGGGCTGGCTGCTGACGCTGGCGGCCTGGGGCCGCGCTTTCATGCCCAGCTACTGGCGACGGCGAGCCGACGGCAAACCGGGTTGATCCTCTGAACTAGCCTTGTCCGCGCCGACGCAAATACTCCGGCACTTCATCGGCCGGCATCGGCCAGCCCAGCAGATAGCCTTGTACATAATCCACTCCCAGGCGCAGCATCAACTGCAAATCCGTCTCTTCTCCGATGCCTTCCGCCACAACTTGGATATTGCGATCCTTGGCCAGCCGGATGGTGGACTCGAGGATCTCTCTCGCCACGCTATCGCCGGCGGCGCCGGCCACCAGCGCGCGGTCTATCTTGATCGCGCTTACCGGCAGCTCGCGCAGGTATTCCAAACCGTTGTAACCGCAGCCCACATCATCCAAGGAAACGCGAAAGCCGGCCATTCGCAGCCGTATCACGTTTTCCAGTGCCTGATAGATGTTTTTGAGCCGCTGGGTTTCAGTCAGCTCCAGCGTCAGCAAGGCCGGCGCCATGCCCAATTCTTCCGCCGCCTCAGCCAGGCTGGACGGTAGTTCAGGGTTACAGAACTGGCTGGCGGTGAGGTTGATCGAGACCCTCAAACCGGACAAGGCCACTTGTCCGCTCCAACGGCGATAATCCTCCGCCGCGGAGCGGAAGATGGCAAAGAACAAGTCCTCGTCCAGGCCGTAATGCTCAAGGCCGGGCAAGAACGCAGACGGCTCCAGCAGGCCCAACTCGGGATGATGCCAGCGCGCTAGCGCCTCCACTCCCATGACTCTCAACAAACCCGGATCCGCCTGCGGCTGATACCAGGGCAGGATTTCTCCACGCCGCAGCGCCCGCTCCAACTCCTGCCGGTCAAACCTCGACGTAGCGCCGTCCCACGCCGGCCGTCGCGCCACCGTCTGCCACAACTTGCATAGCTGTTCCATGGACAAAGGCGTGTTCAAACTGCCTATCACCGGCAGATTGTGAAACGCCGCCACGCGATAAGCACCCATCAGCATGTCCTTGGACAGCGAACTGTTGAACACGATGGGCGGCACCGCTTGCAAGCCGGCCAGATGGCGCAGCAGCAGGATGCCGTCCATCCCCGGCATGTTGAGATCGCTGATCATCAAATCATAGCGATGCAGCTTAAGCTGTTCGAGCGCGCCGGTGCCGTCGCACGCCTCATCGATGCGCTCGATTCCCACTTGACGTAAAGCCTGGCTCAGGGCGCAGCGCTGCACATCGTGATCATCCACGATCAAGACCCGCATCGGCGCCGGGCCAGGTTTGGTGCTTATAGATTCCATGGCATGTTCTCTGTCCCAGTTGGAGCGCTATTCTCCTCAGCCGGCTCAAACTAAAGAAATAGGAAGATGCTGAATTTGCCGTGAAATTTTCAGACATCGATTTTTTACTATTATCAAAAGCGCATCAAACTTTGCCGCATGGCGCTGCGCTTTTGTTCTATATCACCATTGGGGGCCACCGAGGCGAAACTTCATCCCAATCAATCAAATAGCGCGGTAAACAACAAATTTCGCCTGGATTGACCCGAATTGAATGATCGCCACCGGCGCCGCCGGCGGACCGCTATGCCGATCCGCCTCCCGCGCCGTTTTCCGGCAAAGTCAAGCAGGAGATCCGGCAATGAGAAGCAACCTTCCCGTGGATGGCACCGAGGTGTTCTTGCTACCCCACCGCCCCATCGTCACCAAGACCGATCTAAAAGGCCAGATCACTTACGCCAATCGCGCCTTCATCGACATCAGCGGTTTCAGCGAAGAAGAACTGATTGGGCAGCCGCACAATATCGTGCGTCACCCGGACATGCCGCAAGCCGCCTTCGACGACCTTTGGAGCACCATCAAGTCGGGCCGCCCATGGAAGGGACTGGTCAAGAATCGCACCAAGCAAGGGCATTTCTACTGGGTGGAAGCCTACGTCACGCCGATCTGCGAAGGCGGCCGGCCGGTGGGTTATATGTCGGTGCGCAGCGCGCCGTCCAAACAGCAGACCGCCGACGCCGAACAACTTTATGCCCGTGTCCGCGAGCGCCGCCAAGCGTTTCCGGACACCCGTCACGCCGCCCCTCCGGCAACGGCCTGGCTTTTACTGTGCGCGCAATTGCCCGCTACGGCGCTGATCCTGGGCGGCGCGGCTAGCGACGGCGCCTTGCGCCTGACGCTGCTGGCGCTGGCGGCGACATGGGCCTTGACCGCCTCTTATCTGGCCGGGCGCTGGTTGGCGCGGCCGATAGACGCGGCGCGGCGCGCGCTGATGCGGTTGGCCGAGGGCGACTTCAGCGCCCAGATACCGGCCTCCGGCCCGCGCGAACCCCGCGCAGTGCTGGAGGAGATGGAAACCCTGCGCATCCATTTGCGCGCCATTCTCGCCGACGTCGTCGCCGGCGCGGAGGATGTCAGCGAGGCCGCCACCGCCACCCACGCCGAAGCCGAATCGTTGAACATCCGCGGCGAAACCACCTTGGAGGGCATCACCCGTGTGGCGGCCGCCTTGCAGCAGCTGTCCGTTTCGGTCAACGAGATTTCGCAGTCCACCCGCACCGGCGCCGAGTTCGCAGACCAGGCGACCGAACTGGCCAGCCAGGGCGAAGCCCAGATGAGCGACACCCGTCAGGCGGCTCAGGCGGTGGTCAGCGAGGTGTCCTGCACCCGCGACATCATCATCAAGCTGGAGCAATCGGTGGAATCGATCAATACCGTCACCGGCGTGATCAAGGACATCGCCAACCAAACCAATCTATTGGCCTTGAACGCGGCGATAGAAGCGGCGCGCGCCGGCGAGCAAGGCCGCGGTTTCGCCGTGGTGGCCGACGAAGTTCGCAAACTGGCGGAACGCACCGCCGGCAACACGCTGGAGATCGAACAATCGGTGTCCTTCCTGCGCGAACGCTCGCAGGAGGCGCTGGAGGAGGTGAAGGCGGCGGTGAACAAAGTCCACACCGCGGAGGAAACCATACAAGCGGCCGCCCAAGGGCTGGAAGCAATCCGCAACGCCAACGAAAAAGTGGCGGAATCCTCCTCCAGCGTGGCCAATATGCTGCGGCAGCAGTCGTCCGCCTCCACCGAGGTGGCCCAAAGCATGGAAACCATGAGCACGCTGACCGAACAGAACAGCCACAGCATCGCCGCCACCCTGCAGGTGGCGCAGAAGCTGCACACCACCGCCAGCGATCTGCGTCGCCTGGTCAGCCAATTCGAAAAACATATGTGACCGGCATCAACCATGCGACCGAATGGCATGTTTACGGAAAATTTCCATGCAAACAAGTTTTATTACACAAACCGTGAAAAATTAAGGAACTACTTGATACCCATTCTTTCATAACCGTTATTCGTCGCGACTCTATTGCACTGCACCATGACACCCGTCGCGACGAAGACGGCGCAGGCAGGCGGCCCATGCCGCCCGCCCGCGCTCCCTAAAAGCCTGTTCAAAGTTTCGTGAGCAAGAGCGAGACAAGGCCTTGTAACTGAAAAAACGGAATGCACATTAGGGTATATGAACATTCTAAATCGACTTTCAACGCCGCATCGCCAAAGCACAGCGGACGTTGAACAGGTCCTAAACCGTAGTCCAAACAAAACAAGGAGGTGATCGTCCAGTAAAACCGCGCCCAACGCGACGCACCGCCGCTAGAGCGGCGTCGAGTCCGGCGCAGGAACCGCCCGGCCGCAAGCCCGGCCTTCCATTCAGAGCCGCACACATGATCCAGCCCACGCCGCAACGCGGCCTCCGGGCAAAATCAACGGCTCTCAGATGCAGTGTCTCGTTCGGCGAGGCTCCTATGCAAACACAGGTCACTGATCTGACGACGTCGAGAGACGCCCAAGGTTAGGACAGGCTTTATCGGATTAAGGTATAGCCCAAAGTGACTTCCCGCATGCAGTTGGGATACGTTGCATAGTGCCAAAACTTAGACGCGGAGATAGCTTTTCTGCACTCTCTCTTCTGGTTTCCGCCCCCATTGTGACAACTGTTTGTGGTTATAAAACAGCTAACGGGGAATACCTCAAAATGTCTTTTGCAAGCATTACTCTGCCTACCGCTCAGGCAAACGAAGTCAATCTGAAAGAAACCGTCGCCTCCTACATGAGCGACTCGCTGATCACCCTCAGCCGCGACATGAAAGTCAGCGAAGCGCGCGAGCACATGCTCAAACAGCTGCGCGACGAAGACATTCCCGCCCAGATTTTCGTCATCGACGGCAGCCGCTTCCTGCATGGTCAGCTATCGGTCAAGCGCCTGCTGACCGAAACGGACCTGACTCTGCCGGTTTCCGCGCTGATGGGCCCCACCTCCTTTGTCGTCGAGCCTAATCAACAGCGCCGCGACATCGTGCCAGAACTGATAGACAAGGGCGTGGATCTCGCACCGGTTGTCAGCGGCGGCAAACTGCTGGGCGCCCTGTACGAAAAGGAAATCGCCGCACTGATCCGCGACGAAGGCACCGACGACGCTCAACGCCAGGGCGCCAGCCTGCCGCTGGAAACCTCCTATCTGGAAAGCTCCCCGTGGAGCCTGTGGAAAAAGCGCCTGCCCTGGCTGCTGCTGCTGTTCTTCGCGGAAGCCTACACCAGCACTATCCTGAAAGTGTTTGAAGAGCAGCTGGAAGCCGCCATCGCGCTGGCCTTCTTCATTCCGCTGCTGATCGGCACCGGCGGCAACAGCGGCACTCAGATCACCTCCACCCTGGTGCGCGCGATGGCGATGGGCGAAGTCAGCCTGCGCAACATCGGCACGGTATTGCGCAAAGAGGTGACCACATCCTTCATGATTGCGCTGGCCATCGGCGTGGTGGCCTGGATACGGGCCTGGATGCTGGGCGTGGGCGACGAAGTGGCCTTGGTGGTGTGTCTGACGCTGATCGCCATCACCATCTGGAGCGCCATCGTGTCCTCCATCATCCCAATGCTGCTGAAGAAAATGCGCATCGACCCGGCTGTGGTGTCGGCCCCCTTCATCGCCACCTTCATCGACGGCACCGGTCTGGTGATTTACTTCAACATCGCCATGCTGGTGATTTCCGACCTGGCCTAAGCGCCCCCTTTCCGGCGCGCCATCGCGCGCCGCCGCAAGCCGCGCCCGCCAAGCCCATCCCTGGATGCGGACTTGCCGGGCGCGCGCCACATGTGCATGGGACTTTTGAACAGGCGCTTAGGCCAGTTTGTCCTCTTCTTGGTTTTTATCACGCCGCCGCCAAGTTGTTTTCAGCGACCCGCCATGCTAATGTCCTGATAAATTTAAATAATCAAGGCATACGCCGGCACCTCCTTTCATAGCAACGCCACTTAAACGGCCTCTTTCATGACCCATTCAAACCGTAAACGCTTCGCCGCCGCGCTGGCGCTGGCTGCCGCGCTGCCGCTGACGGCCCACGCCGAAACCTTCGACCTGGGCGCCATCCTCAAGGACGGCATCAAGAAAGCTCTGCAAAAAGACCCCGCCGCGGACGGAGCCGCCGCCCCAATGGCTCCCGGCATCTACGACGGCTCCGACAAACAGTTCGAGCGCACGCTGACCATCCGCCCCAACGGCAAGTTTGAACTGGAAGTCATGCAAAAAGGCAAACCCGGCCAACTGCGCTCCGGCTCCGGCAGCGGACAGTTACAGGCCAACGGCGGGCAGTGGCGCTATAGCGAAGGCATCTGCACGATGAACATCCTGCCCCAGACCTCCGCGGTGCAAGTGCAGATGGACCGGTGCGCCAGCGCCTTCGGCGACGTGCCCTTCGACGGCGTTTATCGTCTGGCCAAGGCGGCCGGCGGCGCCCAAGCCGGCGCCGGCAAGAACAAGGCCCTGGCGGCGCAGCTGAGCTGCCACAATCTCAATCTGAGTGACAACGGCGTCGCCAAACTGCTGGCCGCCGCCACCGGCTCAACGCCCAACCAGGTATGGGAACATGAGCTGGCCTTGCCCAGCGGCTATGACTACGGCGATTTGCCGATTCGCTCTGCGCAGTTGTCCGAGGCGGACGGCGGCTTCCTGGCCTTGTTCGTGGACGGCGACGCCGCCGCCATCAAGAGCGCGATCAAGAAAACCCAGCGCAAAAGCAGCAGCGCGGCGATGTTGAGCAAGGTGGGGGAAAGCTATCCCTTCCCGGGAAAACCCAACGGCCTGCCCTATGTGCTGTGCCGGAGCAAGGCGGTTCAACACGGGCTGTATTGACGCTTGCTCCAAACGACAATGGCCCCGGCAAACGCCGGGGCCATTGTCGTCAATCAACCCGTCTAAAGCTCAACCGCAAGCGCCTACGTGACCGCAGGCGGTGCAAAACTCGCAGCCATCCTTCTTGATCAAGGCGTGATTGCCGCACTCCGGGCAGGGCTTGCCCGGCACCTGTTTCAAGGCGGCGCTGGCTTCCGGACTGAACAAATCGCTCTGCTCCGGCACCATCACCCCCATCTCTTCCAGCGGCACGCCTTCCTCGGTCAACACTCCCAGCATCGCGTAGCGGTGGATGATCAACTGCGCCAGATAGGCGACGGTGGACGGCCAGCTCTGCGACTTCTCCGCCCCGGGAATGCGGGCGAAGAAATCGCCCTGCGGCTCAGCGTAGCTCAGCAGCTTGCGCAGCTTGAGACCGATCCAGGCCGGATCTATCACCCGCATGTCCAGGCTCAGCATCTTGCACAAGCCGTCCAGCTCTCGCGGATAAGCGCCGGCCAGCCACATCGAATACGGCCGGCGCTGGCCGTTGGGCAGCACCAGTTCTTTAATGAAGAGCACGAAGTCGTCGCCGGTTTGCGGGTTGCTGACGTCCACCGACCAGCTCATGGTGCCGTCGGTTCCGGATTTAGGCTCCTTGCGCGCGAACAGCGCGTCCATCACCGGCGTCGGCTCGTTTTGATCCGCCGGCAACGCCCCTAGTTGCTCAACGCGGTGGCGCACCACCTTGCCCAGGGCCGCCGAGGCCGAGGTGGCGTAAACGGTGCGCTCGCCCAGATCGAACACATAGCGTTTGTCGCCGTTGGTGTGCGACAGCGCGTCCAGCTTGGCGGCCAGCCAGCCGTGGTCGCGGCAGCGCATGTCCATGGACAGGGTCTTGGCCACCGCGCCCAGCCCGCGCTGTTCCTCGGTAGCGTTGACCCAGCATTCAAACGGCGACACTCGACCGTTCTCCACATGACCCACCACCACGGCGAAGTCTCCGGCGTCCCCTTCCACCATGAAGGTCCAGGACGGGTTGCCTTCCTTCAGCTTGGGCCGGTTAGGCCACTTCAAGCTGGACAAGGCCGGCGTCGGCGCGGTGTTGAGCACCACGCGGCGGTCCGGATCGCCGTCGCCGCTGCCGGACAAGTCCTGCGGCGTGGCGGCGCTGGGCTTGGCCGGCTCCACCGACAACACCGACCCCAGCACGCTGTTGGGCCGGTAGGTGGTAATCCCTTTCAGTCCAGCGCGCCAGGCTTCCAGATACAGGCTTTCGAAATCGTCGAACGGATAATCGCCCGGCACGTTCACCGTCTTGGAGATGGCGGTGTCGATATAGGGCGCCACCGCCGCCACCATGCGCATATGGTCCAGCGCGCTCATTTCCAGCGCGGAGACGAAGTAGTCCGGCAGGGCGTTGGTGTCCCCGCCCTGCATCCGGTAGACGCGGTAGGCGTGGTCTTCCACCAGATATTCCTGCTGGCTGCCGTCGGCCATGCGCTTCTTGCGGGTGTAGAACCAGGAGAACGGCGGCTCAATGCCGTTGGAGGCGTTGTCTGCGAAGGCCAGCGAAATGGTTCCGGTGGGCGCGATGGACAAGAGGTGCGAGTTGCGAATGCCGTGCTTGCGGATGCGCGCCTTGATCGCCTCCGGCAAACGGCTGGCGCAATGCGGCGCGGCCAGGTAGGCGTCGGCGTCGAACAGCGGGAAACCGCCCTTCTCGATGGCGAGATCCACGGAGGCGTCGTAGGCGGCGTCGCGCATCGCCTCGGAAATGCGGCTGGCGAAGCGGCGGCCCTCCTCGCTGTCATAGCGTATCTTCAGCATGATCAGCGCGTCGCCCAGGCCGGTGAAGCCCAGGCCGACGCGGCGCTTGGCCTGGGCCTCGCGCTGCTGCTCCTCCAGCGGCCACACGGTCAAGTCCAGTACATTGTCCAGCATGCGCACCGACATGCGCACCACTTTCTCGAAGCTCTTGAAATCAAAGCTGGGCTTATCGCCAAACGGCTGGCGCACATGGCGGCACAAATTGATGGAGCCCAGGTCGCAGCAGCCGTAATCCGGCAGCGGCTGCTCGCCGCAGGGGTTGGTGGATTCAATCACCTCGCAATAGGACAGATTGTTGTCCTGGTTGATGCGGGTCATGAACAGCACGCCCGGCTCGGCGTGGTCGTAGGTGGAGGCCATGATCTGCCGCCACAGTTCACGCGCCGGCACGGCGCGGTAGACCCACAGGCCGTCCTCGCGCTGGTAGCTGCCGGGGAAGGCGTCGGACGAGGGCTCCACCGCGTGGGTCAATTCCCAGGCGGCGTCCGCTTCCACGGCGCGCATGAAGTCGTCGGACACGCCCACCGAGATGTTGAAATTGCGCAAATCGCCCTGGTCCTTGGCGTGGATGAATTCCTCCACGTCCGGGTGAGAAATATCCAGCACCCCCATCTGCGCGCCGCGACGCGCGCCGGCGGACTCCACCGTCTCGCAGCTGCGGTCGAACACCCGCATATAGGACACCGGGCCGGACGCGCGGCTGTTGGTGCCCTTGACCCGCGCGCCCTTGGGGCGGATGCGCGAGAAGTTGTAGCCGACGCCGCCGCCGCGGCGCATGGTTTCCGCGGCCTGCAGCAGCGCCTCGTAAATGCCCACCTTGCCGTTTTCGGTTTCGGACACTGAATCGCCCACCGGCTGCACAAAGCAATTGATCAAGGTGGCGCGCAAATCGGTGCCGGCGGCGGAATTGATGCGACCGCCGGGAATAAAGCCGTTTTCCAGCGCTTGATAGAATAGCGGCTCGAAACGCGCCGGGTCGCTTTCCAGCGCCGCCAGCGCCTTGGCCACGCGCAGGCGCACTTCGCTCACGCTCTGTTCGCCGTTCTTGGCGTATTTTTCCAGCAATACCTCGCGGGAGATATCCTGCTCGGTCATGGCGGCGATGTTTTCCTGCTTCATGGTTCCCGGTTCCTCTTGAATTGCGGCCTGCGGCGGCCAGGGCGGCCCCCTTCCAGCATGCAATGGACCGTGTGGGCCGCAAAAGGTTTCGACACGTCCAATACGCAATATCTGGAAAAGAAAAACGGCGTATTACACTATATGTAGTTACGCCGTTCGTTGACACATATCAAGCGCTATTCCACCTCGCCGCCGTTTTTCCCTATTGTCATGGGCAAAAACACGACGCGCGGCCGTCGCCTCACGGCGTCTTCAGTTTCACCTCCAGCGGCACGCCGTCGCGGCCGGCGGAGACCTTGACCGGCTCGCCCAACTGGATACGTTCCTGCAGCGCCGGATCGGTCTTGACCATAGCCGCGCGCGCATTGGCGGCGCGTTGCTTGGCCAATTGCTGCAGGCTGGCATCGGTGATGTTCTGCGCGGCGATCAACTCGTCCCGCAGCAGCTTGCCCAAGGCCGCTCCGGACGGTCCGCCCGGCTTCAGCGTGTGGCCCAGCAGCTTGAAGCGGCCGATCTGCTTGCCGTACACCGATTTCACCGCGGACAGGATTTCGCCGTCCTGCATGTCCGGCTGCGGCAGCGGCTCGCCGGCGCCCAGCTGATGACCGGCGGCGGCGAAGATCGCCAGATCGGTTTGCGCGCGCGCCATCTCCTTGCGGTCCGCGTTGGCATTGTAGCCGCCGCTGATCGACAGCATCAGCTTGGGTCGCTTCACCATCAGCCCGGCCACTTTGACCAGCTTCTCGCGCTCCGGCGGCGTCACATTGGCCTCGCCGGCCACGAAGCGGATATCGTCGAAACCCTCGCCGCCCAGCAAGGCGCCCAGCGCGCGGAACGGCGCGGTCACCACCTTGGTCACCACGTTGACGATGGCTTTCCAGATGATCTTGCCGTAGCTGAACTGCGGATCGTCCAGGCTGCCGGCCACCGGCAAGTCCAGATCGATGCGTTTATCGCTGTCCTCCAAAATAGCCACCGCCAGCCGCAACGGCAGCCGCGGGCCCTTGTACTCGCTGTCCGGCAGCTCGTCGCCCAATTGCAGGGAATCAATCACCACCCGGTTCTCGCCCTTGAGCTGGCGTTGCTCCAGCAGGTAGCGCAGATCCACCGACAAGCGGCCGTCCTTGACCTGCCAGCCGGCGAAGTTCATCGAATACGGGTTCAGCGTGCCCATGGATATATTGCGGAAGGCCAGCGTGATGTCGGTGTTGTCGGTGGGCGCCAGCGGCGACAGCGCGCCGCGCACCTTGACGTCGCCAAACTGGTCCACATCGCCGTCCAGCGTGATGTTGCCGCGCCGATTGGCGCGGGTGGACAGGTTCTGGATGGAGCCTCGCAGATTGTGCATATCGGTGGCGAAGTCCGGTTTCATGCCGTGGTCGGCGAACTGCACCCGGCCGCCCTGCACGTGAATGGACTTGACCTCCACCAACGGCAGCGGCCCCGGCTTAGCCTTGGGCGCGGCCGGCTTGGCGCCCCCTTGGCCGGCAAACAGCCGGGCCACGTTGAGCTCGCGTTTCTCGTCCAGCACTAGTCGCCCCGCCGGCGCTTGCAGCCGCACATCGTTAATCGCCACTTTCAGCGGCATGCCTTGGGCGCTGAGGCCGCGTACTTGCAGGTCGCGCCAGCCCAGCAAGGGCAATTTCTCGCCCGGCTCGTACACCGCCAGCCGCGCCACGCCGGCTGAGCCACCGACACGCCAGCCGCGCACGCCGACATCCAAGTTCAAATCCGCCGACAGCGCGCCGCCGCCAAAACGCAGCGGCGTGCCGCTCAAGGCGTACGGCGCCAGCGGCGCCAGTTGCACCCCGTCGGCGCGCAGCTTGCCCTTGAGCGCGCCGGCGGCGGCGTCGATATCGGCCTTGGCCGCCAACTTGCCGCCATTGAGCTTGCCGGCCAGGTCCACCGCCAGCTTCTGGCCGTCGCCCACCTCCACGGTGCCGCCCAGGCCGGACAAGGCCGCATTCACCGGCTTGGGCAGGCCGCGGTCGGTCCAGCTCAGCAGGCTGTCCCGCAACTCCATTTCCGGGTAGGAGAATTTCCAGGCCGGCGCCGTCTCCCCCTGGGCGCGCGCCGCAGCGGGGGTCGGTTTGGAACGGCCGGCGGACTCGAACAAGCGGGCCAGATTGATCTGGCCGGCGCGGTCGCGCTCCACCTTGGCCTCAAGGCCGCTCAGCGTCAGCTTGCCCGGCTCGATGCGGCGGCCTTGTTGCAACAACTGGCTGGACGCCAGTTCCGCGCTGGCCAGGCTCAAAACCGGTTCCGCGCCTTGCGCGCCCAGCTTAAGCTCGTCCAGCCGCGCCAGCATGCCCGTCAGCGCGAAGCCATGGTCCGGCGACAAGGCGAAGCGGCCAGACAACAGCGGCAGCTTGGCCTCCAGCGCCAGCGGCTGGCGGAAACCCTGATCAGCGTAACTCACGCGCCAGTTGCGCAGCTTGATCGCCTCGATGTTCACCAACCACGGCAGCGGCGCTTCCGCCGGCTGAGGCTTGGCGACGGCCGGCGCGGCCGGAATCGCCTTCTGCCAATCCACCGTTCCGTCGCTGTCGCGCCCGGCCATCGCCAGCCCCTGGTCCAGCTCGATGGACTGCACTTTCAACATTGAACGCGCCAAGTCCAGCGCGCCGCCTTCGACGCGGACTTCCGGAATCGTCAGTTCGCTGCGGCCGCCCGGCGCTTTCAACGCGAAACGCAGCAGGCTGGCGCGGAACGGCGACACCGTCAGCTCCGGCGTTTTGCCGGACATCTCAAAATGGTAGCGCGCCGACACCGACAAGCGCCCTTCCGGCGCGGCGGTGTTGAAATGCGGCTGCACATAAGGCCAGATCGAGGCCAGCGGTAGCTCCGCCATCTGCGCCTCGCCGTCGGACTTCAGCGGCTGCAGATTGATGCTGCCCTTCCAGTTGAAGCGGGTGCCGTCGGTCAAAGCCGCCTGCATCGTGTAGCTGCCGTTTTCCGGCAGCGTGGACAGGTCCACCAGCGATAGATTGAGCGGCACCATGGTAAAGCGCTCGTCGCCGCCCAGCCGGTCCGACAACTGCGCCTGGCCGTTGCGGATGTTCAAGGCCTTAATCAACAGCCGCGGCAGCTTGTCCGATCCGCCTTCGGGCTTGGCCGGCCCGGCGGCGTCGGCGACGAAACTGGCCCAGTTCCACTGACCGGCGCGGTTGCGCGCCAAGGCCAGTCGCGGTTCATCCAGAGAAAACTCCTGCGCCTGCCAGCGGCCGATCAACAGCATGGACGGGTCCAGGTTCAGATACGCCCGCTTCACCGCGAACAGAGGCCGGCCGTCGCCCTCGCTCAGCTTGAGATCCCTCACCTCCAGAGACATGTCCCAAGGCGTGATCTTCACCTCGCCCATGCTCAGCGTGCGGCCTATGCTCTGCGCCCATTTGGCGGCCGCGTCGCTGATCATGCCCGGCGCCAGCCAGCCCAGGAATCCCCAGAGCAAGCCCAGCAACACAATGGGGACCGCCGCCCAGCGCAGCCAGCGGCGGCGCGGTCTCGGCAATGGCGAGTTGGAATCTGAAGCGGGTTTTATCTGTTCGGTATCGTTTTCCATATCGTCTAATTCTAATACTCATAAAGAGGTCTTAACAGTCCCCGTGGCAGATTTCCCTGTTGCCGCAAACCAACAGCTGGCCGACATTCAGTCAATAATCATTGCGAATGTCCACACGCCGGTACTAGCATGCATTCGTTCAAAATATTGAACATTTCGAACCAAGAACGATCAATCCCATTCAAAACGGCATTGGCCGTTTTATCAAATCAGAGAGGAGCACCCGGATTGCCGATCCATCAATGGGCCCGATTCCAGCCCCGTCCCGCCTGCCCGCGCAGCCCCGGCTGCCGCACACTGGACCGTAGATTATTTTTAGTACAAGCGCAGCGGCCGCATACCTTGCGGCACGACGCCCAGCGCGACAGCAGCTCGGGCGCGCACACATGACAACAGAGGGTTTATGAATAACGCAGAACAAATCAACAAATGGTTGGACGACAATCGCATCACCGAAGTGGAATGCCTGATCCCGGACATGACCGGGCTCGCCCGCGGCAAAATCGTGCCGCGCCATAAATACAATCCGGCCGAAGGCCTGCGCCTGCCGGAAGCAGTGCTCTCCATGACCGTGACCGGGGACTACCCGGACCAGGACTTCACCTCCATCGCAGATCCCGACATGCGGCTGATTCCGGACGCCAGCACCCTGCGCCCGGTGCCGTGGAACCTGGAACCCACCGCCCAGATCATCCACGACTGCGCCTTCTTCGACGGCCGCCCGGTGGACCTGGCGCCGCGCAACGTGCTCAAGCGCATCCTCAAACTGTACGAAGACGAAGGCCTCAAGGCCGTGGTGGCGCCGGAAATGGAGTTCTATCTGGTGGAAATCCAGCCGGACGAAGACATCCCGCTGCGCCCGCCGGTAGGCCGCACCAAACGCACCGAAGCGGGCATGCAGAGTTTCTCCATCGACGCCGTCAACGAATACGACGGCATCTTCGACGTAATGTACGACTGGTGCGAGGCCCAGGGCCTGGCGCTGGACACCCTGATCCACGAAATGGGCACCGCCCAGATGGAAATCAATCTGGACCACGGCGACCCGCTGGCGCTGGCGGACCAGGTCTTCCTGTTCAAGCGCACCGTGCGCGAAGTGGCGATCCGCAACAATATGTACGCCACCTTCATGGCCAAGCCTATGCAGGGCCAGCCCGGCAGCGCCATGCACCTGCACCAGAGCGTGGTGGACAAGGACAGCGGAAAAAACATCTTCAGCCTGAAGGACGGCCAGCCCTCGCAGAAATTCTTCCATTTCATCGGCGGTCTGCAAAACTATCTACCGCCGGCCATGCCCTTCTTCGCGCCCTATGTGAACTCCTACCGCCGGCTGAGCCGCTACACCTCGGCGCCGATCAACTTGTCCTGGGGCTACGACAACCGCACCTGCGGCCTGCGCGTGCCGCACTCGGACCCTCAGGCGCGGCGGGTGGAAAACCGTCTGGCCGGCGTCGACGTCAACCCCTATCTGGCCATCGCCGCCAGCCTGGCTTGCGGTTACCTGGGCATGAAACAGGGCTTGATGCCGTCCGAACCGCTGACCGGCAGCGCCTACGAGCAGCCTCACCAACTTCCGCGCCACCTGGACGACGCCATCGACATGCTGCTCAAGTGCGAACCGCTGACCAATCTGTTCGGCGAACACTTCATCCGCACCTACAGCGCCATCAAGGAAGCCGAGTACCGGGAGTACTTCGACGTGATCAGCCCGTGGGAGCGTCGCTTCCTGCTGCTGCACGTTTGATCGGCGCTTAGCACGCTTCTTAGAGCCTGTTCTAAAGTCTCGCGAGCAAAGGCGAGACAAGGCGAAAACCGCTGAGAAAGCGGAATGGTCAAATGGTACATGAGCATTTCGAAGCGGCACTCACCGTGTCACGCCTCACGAAGCGCAGCAGATTATGAACAGACTCTTAGGCGCAGAACGCTCGCCGCCGGCCTCTCTTCCAGGCTGGCGGCTTTTCCGCCCCGGCGTCATCAAACTGTGCATTGACAATCCCCAGCCCAGAATATTCAATATGGTTAACCTAGGCCGATAGAGCATTCCATGCACCCAAGCCACCAGCCAGACCCCGTCCGCCCAGCGCCTCGCGCCGGGCTGAGCCTGAGCGAAGCCCTGCGCCAGGTTCAGCGCGACGCCTCCCCCGACAACGACCGCGACTACTGTCGCGCCTTGCACGACTTCGTGCGCGGCCATGTGCGCTTCGGCTTCACCAGCCAGTTTGAAACCGTCACGCCGGAGCGCACGCTGGCCTTGGGACGCGGCCATTGCAACGCTCAGGGCGACTTGCTGCGCGCGCTGCTGACCACCGCCGGCATCCCAGCGCGGCTGCGCTTCGTGCGGCTGGACAAGCGCATCCTCCGCCACGCCGTGCCCGCCCCGGTCTACCTGTGCCTGCCGGAACACCTGTTCCACGGCCTGGTACAAGCGCGGCTGGACGGCCGATGGCTTCACAGCGACAGCTATCTGTTCGATCCCGACGGCTTCGAGCGTCAATACGCGCGCCTGCTCGCCTCCGGCCTGCCGCGCGGCTACGGCCTGCGCCTGGGCGCGGACTACCGTTGGAACGCGGACGCCGACAGTTTCTCCCAAGCCAGCGCCGACGATCTTCACGACGACGACCCGGTCTACGACAGCCTGGCCATCGCGCTGCAGGAAGAAGCCGGCAACAACACCCTGCTGGGTCTGCATTTCAACCAATGGCTGAAACTGGCGCCGCCGCCGCTGCGCCGCCGCGGCGAGCGCTATCTGAACAGCCGGCTGCATCCCGCCGGATAAACGCCGGTGGGCTGTACAAGTCGCCAACGCCGCCTCTATGATGAGGCCCTTCCCTAACAATCAGAACCGCGCCATGATCCGTCGCCTGACTCCCCTGGTGCTCGCCGCCCTGCTCGCCCTGCCCGCCGCCAGCCAGGCGGACGGCCGCTACGACTACCGTCGGTCCCACCCGCCGCGCCAAAGCAGCGAGCACCTGAGCGACAGCGATTTCAACGCCTATAACATCGTTTGCCACCAAGCCGGCCAGGTCGTTGTCAACATCCCCGCCGCCAAGAACATTACCCTGCTGCGCGAGGACGACGATGTCCGAGAAATCCGCTACTTCCCCGGCAGCGACATCCTGAACGAGCAAAAACTGCTGGTACCGCGCAGCCTGGCCTGCCAGCTGCGCCGCAACTGAAGCCGGCCACAAGCGGCGTTCAAGCCCCCGGCTTGCTCGCCCATGTGGCGATGAAGGCCGGCAGATAGCCGTCGATGACGAAGCGCGGATTCGGCTGCATCTCCTCGTGGAAACCCGCCAACAAAAAGCCGGCCTCCAACTGGCCGCCTATCAGCTCGGCCAGGCTATGGCCGAACACCAACGCCTCGCCGCCGGCCCGCTTGGCCGCCAGCGTTTCCGGCTCCAGATCGCGCAGATCGGAATACGGCGCCGGATATCGCGGCCGGATCAGGCCCTGGCGCGCAAGCTCAGGATCGCGGTCGCCGATGAAGGCCGCCGGGTTGAAAAAGCTGCTCAGCAAGCGTCCGCCCGGGCGCAACACCCGGAAGCACTCGCGCCACACCGGACGCACGTCCGGCACGTAGAGATTGGAAATCGGGTGGAACACGCAGTCGAAGCCGGCGTCGGCGAAGCGCGACAGGTCGCGCATATCGCCCCGTTCCGTCGCCAGCGTCAGCCCTTCGCGCCGCGCCACCAGCCGGTCACGCTCCAATTGCTGCTCGGAGGCGTCGAACACCGTGACCACCGCCCCAGCCGCCGCCAATAACGGACCCTGCTGACCGCCGCCGCTGGCCAGGCACAGAATACGCCAGCCAGCCGCCTGATCCAGCCAGCCGGCCGGCAGCGGGCCAGGCGTCAGCCGCGCCTGATGATCGCCCGCGCGCGCCGCGGCGATGGCGGCGGCGTCCACCGGCTGCGACCACGGGCCGGCCTGCTCGGCCAGGCGGTCCCAGGCGGCCTGGTTATGTGAAAAAACATTGAGGGATGCATGTACCGGCATGGGGAGTCCTGTTCTGTTCAGAGAGAAGGAGACACCCAGCCAAAGCCGCGTCCATAGCGAAACGGACGGCCCCGCGAAGGGGCAAAGACGAAGCGGACGACAAAACGAAACGGCAATGCGGCAAACGGCCCAGGCTGGGCAAACGAGTGACGGGCATTACAGCTTCATTCCGGCGCGCTCCTATCGGGAAAGGGGAAGACTCGCGTCCGCAAACGGACGGGCGCCGGCATGGCCGGCGCAGCCGCCATTCTACGCCAGATCAAATTTAAATGACATAGCAATTCCGTAAACCAGGCCATTCAAGCTTTTCGCTCCCCCACTCCTCGGAGACATGATGAAAGCTTGCCTGGCACTCTGCGCCGCGCTGCTGGCCGCCCCCGCGCTCGCCGCCTATCCCGACGACCTCAAGCTGACTACCTGGAACGCCATGCTGCTGCCGCAGTCGCTCTATCCCAACTACGGCCAGGAACAACGCGCGCGTCTGATCGCCGCCGCGCCCATCCTGCAGCAGCAGGATGTGGCGGTGTTTCAGGAGCTTCAGGACAACAGCAGTTCCGAAGCGCTGCTGCAAGGCCTGAAAACGCGCTTCCCGCACCAAACCCCGGTGATAGGCCGCAGCCAAAGCGGCTGGGACGGCACCGAAGGCTGGGACGGCGCCAGGCCGGAAGACGGCGGCGTCGCCATCGTCAGCCGCTGGCCCATCGTGGAAAAGCGGCAGTATTTGTTCCGCAACGCCGGCTGCAGCTGGGATCAATACGCGCTCAAGGGCTTCGCCTACGCCAAGCTGCAAGTGGGCGGCCAGTACTATCACGTGCTGGGCACTCATCTTCAATCGGAGGACAGCGGCTGCAAAGACCACGCCGCCGTGCGCCAGGCCCAGCTGCGCGAAATTGCCGACTGGCTGCGCGCGCGGCGGCTGCCCAAGGACGAAATGGTATTGATTGCCGGCGATATGAACGTGGACCGCCGCAAGCCGGCGGAATACCGCGCGATGCTGGACATCCTGCAAGCCAATGAACCCCGCTACGCCGGCGTCAGCGACAGCTTCGACACCGCGCGCAACGGTCTGGCGCTGGAACGCTACGGCGCGCGCGGCGGCGACGTACCGGAGTACCTGGACTACGTCCTGACGCTGAAGGCCCACCGCCAGCCGGCGGCCTGGCACAATCTGGCGCTGGACGCGCCGTCGCCGCAGTGGACGGTGCAATCCGTCGGCAAGCACACCTACGCCTATACCGACTACAGCGACCACTACCCGGTGCAGGCCTTCGCCTGGGCCGACGCCGCCACGCCCACCCAGTCATTTACCGACCAGGCCGGCAGCTACCGCCAAGTGGGCTTGCAAAACCTGGGCAACGGCCAATGGCTGCAAAGCGCCGCCGCCAACGACGGCTGGCTGAAGACCGGCCCCGGCAACGCCTCCGCCGCCCGCTTCAATCTATCCAACAACTTCGCCATGCGCGACAACGGCTGCCTGCGCTCCGGCGACTATCTGCGGGTGGAGCGGGCGGACCGGCCCGGCTGGTTCTGGACCTGGTGGGGCGGCCTGGACGCCAATCAATACGCCTATTACACCAAGCAAGGCCCGCTCAATGCCTCCTCGGAGCTGCGCTTGCAGATCCAGGATCGGCCGGACGGCTGCCTGCGGGACGGCGATATTATCAGCTTCAAGGACTGGGCGAGGCAGAACGACTACTACTTGACCGCCTGGAACGGCGGCGCCCACGATGGACAACTGTATTTATGGCAGCCCAATATCGGCCCGCGAGAACGCTTCCGCGTCAGCATCACGCGCCAGCCGCAGCGGCAGGATTGGAAGGCGCAGTTGCTTTATAAAAACAGCAAGCGCTGATTGAGAACCACGGATAGCGGGCGGCTCGCGCCGCCCGCTTTTCACTGCTTACCAGGCCAGGAACAGCAAGGACGCACCCAGCAGCAGGCACAAGGGGGAATAGAAACGAGTGTCGTTGCGGGCGAAGCGGCTATCACGCACGCTCTTGAACAAGCCCACGTAGCGGAATTCGCCGATGCCGCGCAACAGCAATGCGGCCGCCAGCGCCAGCAAGCCCCAGCGCACGGTCTCCATTTGCCAGAAGCGGGTCAGATGACCATGCAGCGCAACCGCCACTGCCGACAAGGCCAGCATGCCGGCCACCGCGAAAGTGCCGCCGCGGGAAGGCTGGAACAAGGGCTTGCCGTCCACCTCGGGCACCGCCGCGCCCATTCCAACGGTGCCGCCCAGGGCCCAGTAGCAATGGATCAGACTGATAATCAGAAAAACAGTAATCAAAAACAGGCTCAGCATAAGCAGGTTCCCTTTCTAATTAAATGTTTATCGGAAGTTCAACCTCCCTTTGATTATAACACAATCCCATCTGCATTGATTTTCAGCCAAAAAACGGCAACGCCCGGCAAAATCGCGCCCATCTCACTGATGGCGCGCTGAGTGAATTCTGCAAGCCGCGATCCGGCTTTTTGACGACAGTAGCGGGGTCAAATCACTCCATGCCTTCCACTTGAAAGCCGACCCCATGCCAAACATCGCCGCCCACAGCGCCACTCGCCCTCTCGCCGCTCCCGCAGCCTTGCCGACTGCCCGCGCCGCCGCCGCTCAGCCACAATTAGGCCTGGGCCGCTGCTTGACCGGCGCCTCGAATCGCTGCGCCGCCGCGCCGGACCGCCCGCAAACCACGCAAGGGCCCGTGCCGCAGCAAGCCCGTTTCCAGTCGCTGCTGTTCCGGGTGGCCAACGGCGTGGTCAACGCCTCCCCGGCGCGCCAGGACCAAGCGGTGGCGCTCTACGGCCTGAGTCACGCTCAAATGCAGCTAGGCGATTTCGTGTGTGGCGAACTGGACATGCAAAACGTCGCCACCATCGCCACTTACAATAAGCAGCTGGACATCGTGCATTACAGCCGCGACTACACCATGTCTTACTTCTCGCCTCGCGAGCTGATCCAGGAATTCAGCCGCCACATCAGCGACGCCGCCGCCGGCAAGCTGGTCAAGCGCGCGCGGCAGCCGGCCGCCCCCATCCTCCAGGCCTGGGCCGACTATCTGGGCGCCCATCACACACGGCTAGACCCGTTTATCCGGCTCAACGCGCTACTGGCCAACGTGCCGCCGGAGGAGCGCTCCGCCGTGGCCACCCGCTTTGTGTTGAAAAACACCAGCGGCGACTGCCGCACGGAAACCACGGTCAACAACCTGTTCCATCTGGTGCATGCCTGCGGCTGCAAAAACGCCGACGACGTCGTCGCCGCGCTCGGCAAGCTCACGCTGGATCGGCACGACCTGCTGGACCTGTCCGAACTTTTCATCAAGCACTTCTTCCGCAACTCCAGCAAACTAGGCCTGGAATTCTTCGCCAAACAAGGCGCGGAAATCGCCTTTGCCTGGAACGACGCCGGCCGCGGCAAGATGGACCTCGAAGCGATACGGCAAAAACCCTGGCAAGAACAGCAGCGCCGCTTCCAGCACAGCTACGAGCCGATCACCTACTCCGAAGTCCGTTCCGTGCTGCGCCAGCCCGAACTATTCGACGGCAAAGTCTCTAAAGTGTATTTCGCCGACGACGGCGTGGAACTGGCCGGCTCCCCCGCCTCCGAGCAATGGGTGGCGCTGACGCGCCCCATCGCCGCGCAGCGCCACTAAACAAGGCCGCATAAGACAACAGCCCCCGGAGCGCAAGCGCCGGGGGCTGTTTTCAGATCAAGCGTTCTCGCCGCTTACTGCGCGTCCGCCTGGATCGCGGTCAGGGCGATGGTGTAGACGATGTCGTCCACCAGCGCGCCGCGCGACAGATCGTTGACCGGCTTGCGCAGGCCTTGCAGCATCGGGCCCACCGACACCACGCCGGCGGAGCGCTGCACCGCCTTGTAAGTGGTGTTGCCGGTGTTCAGGTCCGGGAACACGAAGACATTGGCGCGGCCGGCCACTTCGCTGTCCGGCGCCTTTTGGCGGCCCACGGATTCCACGCTGGCGGCGTCGTACTGCATCGGGCCGTCAATCATCAGATCCGGGCGCTTTTCCTTGGCGATGCGGGTGGCTTCGCGCACTTTCTCCACGTCCGAACCGCTGCCGGAAGTGCCGGTGGAGTAAGAGATCATCGCCACGCGCGGGCTCAGGCCGAAGGCGCGAGCGGAATCGGCGGACTGGATGGCGATATCCGCCAGCTGTTCCGCGTTCGGGTCCGGGTTCACCGCGCAGTCGCCGTACACCAGCACTTGATCCGGCATCAACATGAAGAAGATGCTGGACACGATGCTCGCGCCCGGCGCGGTCTTGATCAGTTGCAGCGCCGGACGGATGGTGTTGGCGGTGGTGTGCACCGCGCCGGACACCAGGCCGTCCACCTCGTTCAGGGCCAGCATCATGGTGCCGATCACCACGCTGTCTTCCAACTGTTCCGCCGCCTGCGGCGCGGTCAGGCCCTTGCTCTTGCGCATTTCCATCATCGGCGCCACATAGCGGCCGGCGGCCTCTTTCGGGGCCAGGATTTCAATGTCGGCCGGCAGGGTTACGCCCTGGGCTTCCGCCACTTGGCGGATGCGTTCCGGTTCGCCGATCAGCACGCAGCGGGCGATGCCCTTTTCATGGCAGATGGCGGCGGCCTGGATGGTGCGCGGCTCGTCGCCTTCCGGCAGTACGATGCGCTTTTGCGAGCGGCGCGCGCTCTCGATCAGACGATGACGGAAGGCCGGCGGCGGCAGGCGCACTTCGCGCGGCTCGCCGATCTTCTGCACCAGCACCGCGGTGTCGATGCGCTCGGCCACGAAGTCTATCATCGCCTGCATGCGCTCGGCGTCTTCCATCGCCACGTGACGGTCCAGATTGGCCAGCATGGTGCTGGTCTCATAGGTGTCGCGCTCGGTGGACAGAATGGTCAGGCCGGCTTGGCGCGCGGACTGGATCAGCGGCAGGATGCTGCCGGACACCGGTTCGCCGCAGGTCAGCAGCAGGCCGGCCAGCGGCACGCCGCGCAGCATGGCCAGCGAGGTGGCCAACACCACGTCGCTGCGGTCGCCCGGCGTCACCACCAGGGTGCCCGGCAGCAGGCGTTCGGCCATCTTCTCCACAGTGCGGGCCGCCACCACGGTTTCGCGCATGCGCGCTTGCTCGATCTGGCCGGCGTGTTCAATCTTCAAGCCCAGCGCGCTGACCACGTCCAACACGCGCGGCGCGTCCAGTTTGGCGTCGTAAGGCACGCAACCCAGCAGCGGCGTGGCGCAGCCCTGCGCCGCCAGCTCGGCGCGCAGGCCGGCCAGATTGCCGCACTCCGCGCCGCGGTTCAGCAGCA
The DNA here is from genome assembly GCF_009936155.1 of Chromobacterium haemolyticum. NCBI lineage: Bacteria > Pseudomonadati > Pseudomonadota > Betaproteobacteria > Neisseriales > Chromobacteriaceae > Chromobacterium > Chromobacterium haemolyticum. The sequence continues at coordinate 3,137,956 of NZ_AP019312.1, forward strand.
GGCCGGCCAGTTTGCCGTTGCCGTCTGCGCCAAACTGACGCTGCACCAGTTGCACGCATTCGGCGATGTCGCGCGCGCCGCGGCCGGCGCCGGACAGCACCAGCAACAGTTCCGCGGACAGGCTGCCGGCCATTTCCGCGTTCAGGCGGATGGCGGTTTGCGCGTCGCTGTCCGGCACCAGGCCTTCAACGATCAGCACATCGTGATTGTCCCGCGCCTGTTCCGCCAGGCGCACCACGTCTTCCATCAAGGTGGCCAGCTCGCCTTCGCGCAGCATGGCTTGAGCGCGGGCAAACGGGATGGACGCCGGCGCGTCGATATTGCACAGCTGACGGGCAAAGTGGCTGGACAGCTCGGCGCCCACGCTGGCGGGCTGCGCGATGGGCTTGACGAAGCCCACCTTGATGCCGTCGCGCTCCAGCGCGTGCACCAGGCCCAGGGTCATGGAGGTCAGCCCGGCGTCCGAACCATAGGAAGCCAGGAAAAACACTCGTTTCGGTTGTTGCGATGTCATGAGTTTTGCTTTCGACGCGCGCGCCGCCGCAAGGCGGCCCGGCGTTCAGAATCAGGCGGCGGCCGACGGAGCGCCGGCCGCGCGATACAGACGCGGCTTGCGCCGCGAGGTCCTATCAGATACCGGCCAGGTCGGCGGTATCCTTGGCGATCATCCACTCTTCGTTGGTGGCCATCACCAGCGCGGTGGTGCTGCCCGGCTGGCTGATCACGCCGGTGTTGCCGCGCACGGCGCGCTCGTTGGCGGCCGCGTCCACGGCGAAGCCCAGCACCTTCATGTGGTTCAGGGTCTTCTCGCGCAGCAGGCTGGAGTTTTCACCGATGCCGCCGGTGAACACCAGGGCGTCGATGCGGTCCAGCGAGGTGGCCAGGCCGCCCAGCAGACGGGCCAGACGGTGAGCGAACATGTCCAGCGCCAGTTGCGCGTCCACATTGCCTTCCGCCGCCGCTTCTTCCAGAGCGCGACAGTCGCTGGACACGCCGGAAATGCCCAGCAGGCCGCTCTGCTTGTTCAGCAGATTGTCGATGCCGTCCAGATCCAGGCCTTCCTTGCGGGCGATGAAGGTCACCGCGGCCGGGTCGATATCGCCGGAACGGGTGCCCATGATCAGGCCTTCCAGCGGGGTCATGCCCATGGTGGTGTCCATGCACTTGCCGTTCTTCACCGCGGAAGCGGAAGCGCCATTGCCCAGGTGGGCGATCAGGATGCCGTGGTTGGCCGGATCCAGCTTCAGCTCGGCCACGGTTTCGCCGGCGATGAAGCGGTGGCTGGTGCCGTGCATGCCGTAGCGGCGCACGCCGTATTCTTTGTAGAAGCGTTGCGGCACGGCGTACATATAGGCCGGCTTGGGCATGGTCTGATGGAAGGCAGTGTCGAACACCACAACCTGCGGCAGCTTGGGGAAGGCTTTCTGCGCGGCGCGGATGCCCACCAAGTGGCCCGGGTTGTGCAGCGGCGCCAGCGCGCAGCATTCTTCGATGCCGGCCAGCACTTCGTCGGTGATCAGCGCGGACGCCTGGAAGCGCTCGCCGCCGTGAACGATGCGGTGGCCGATGGCAACCACGCTGTCCAGCCACTCATGCTCGCCCATGAAACGGGTCAGCGCTTCCATCGCCTCGGCGTGGCTGCCGCCGTTCAGCGACTCCGTCTTCTTGCCTTCCGCGGTTTTGAAAATGATGCGCGAATCCGCCAGGCCCAGGCACTCGGCCAGGCCGGACAGCAGCGGCTCGCTGGAGCCCTTGGGCAGCAGCGCGAACTTCAGCGAGGAACTGCCGCAGTTGATCACCAGAATTTCAGAAGATTTCGTCATAATATATCAGCGATTCATGATAAATAATTCGATAAACAAGCAGCGCCGCTCCGGGCGACGCTGCCAGCCAAAAACCACAGGCCGGAAGGCGATCAAGTCACCTTCAAACCTTTACAGGAAAACAACTCGCGGGCACGTTTGACCTGCTCCGGCGTGGGAATCGGCGTATCCGCCAACTGGTATTCCATGCCCAGCTTCTGCCACTTGTCCATGCCCAACTGATGGAAGGGCAACACCTCAACCCGCTCCACCACACTGCCCAGGCCGGCGACGAAATCCGCCAGCCTGCTAATGTCCTCGTCGCCGTCGGTCAAACCCGGCACCAGCACGTAACGCACCCACATTTTCTTGCCCAGGCGTTGCAGGCGACGGGCAAAGTCCAGCGTCGGCTGCAAGGGCTGGCCGGTCAGCGCGTGATAGCGCTCCGGGTCCGAATGCTTGATGTCCAGCATCACCAGGTCCACCGCGTCGAACCACTCGTCGCTCACCCGCTCGTGCAAAAAGCCCTGAGTATCCAAAGCCGTGTGCAGGCCGAAGCGGCGCTTGGCCTCGCGGAACAGCTCGCCCACGAAACCGTCCTGCATCAGCGGCTCGCCGCCGGACACCGTCACGCCGCCGGCGAACTTCAAAAAGCGCGCGTACGGCTCCAGCTCCGCCATCGCCTGCTCCACCGTGACCTGGCGGCCGTTGTGCAGCTTCCAGGTATCCGGGTTATGGCAGTATAGGCAGCGGAACTGGCAGCCCGAGGTGAAGAAGACAAAGCGCATGCCAGGCCCGTCCACCCCGGCCCCGCTCTCCGTGGAATGCAGGTAACCCACCACGGATTCGGGAGACATGGCGTGTTCTTGCGGGACCGTGTCCACGGCGGTTTGGGTATCTGGCATGCGTTTGTGCTCCTAATGGCCAACAGAGGCCGGCCCTTAAACAGGCCGCCTTTTAAAGCATAGTGCGCGGTTCCGAACGGGGGATATCCCCAAACGCCAGAGCCGAACACAAATGTTATTTTACGAACACATTTTATATTCTAAAACGAAAATATGTGTTTGATACAGGTCAAAAGCGTACATTGTGATGTGCGCACGCCACATCGCCCCGCACACCCTACCCGGCAAACCCTTGATTTACGTGGAGTTCTAGTTAAAACAGTCGTTAGTTTTACCTTGCACTGCAATATTTCCGCTCGTTCGCGAACATCGTCATAACACGTCAACAGCATAAACCGGAACCGGCACAGGCCCATCCGCGGCTGAGCTGGATCAAGGCTGGCCGGGCATCGCCGGCAAACATGGCCCAATTTTGCAAATGTCATTTCCGGCAACTATCATGCCAAAGGGATTCCACACCCTCGGTAAACCGCCATGACCGCACTGCGCCTCGCCCTCAAAAGTGTCATCGAATATCCGCTGCCCGCCTCCAGCCAAACCCATGAAGTGGCCGCCATCGGGCCGGACTTGCTGCTGATCTCCCAGCAGCCCTCCGGCGCGCTGGTCAAAATGCGGGTGGACCCTCACAGCGGCCAGCCGCGCGCCTCCGTCTCCCACGTCATCGACAACCCGTTTTCCGGCCTGCACGGGCTAACCGTCTCCAAAACCCACCCCGGTTGCCTGTGGGTGACGCTGCAATTCCAGTCCGAGCTGTTGCTGATAGACCCGATAGCGTCTGACCTCACCGCGCCGCCAAAAATCCTCAAGCGGGTGCCGCTGCCTCAACCGGCGCGCGGCCCGCATGTGGTGGCGGAAGACGGCGATATCCTGTGGACCTCCTGCAAAGACAGCCGCCACGTTGTGCGCGTAGACAGCCTCAAGCCCGCGGACGCCACCCTCTACCCCTGCCCGCCGCGGCCCATCTTCGTCCAGCTCCACCCGGACAGCGGCGACGTTTACGCCACGCTGGACCAATCCAGCCAGCTCTACCGCATCCCGGCCAACGGCGACGCGCCGGCCGCCATTGAAATCCCCGCCGAACACGGCAACACCCCGGTGGGCATGGTGCCGGGGCCGGACGGCAACCTGTGGTTCGCGCTGCTGGGCAACGCCTCCGGCGGCAACGGCGGCTTCGGCCGCGTGCTGGCCGGTGGCGAGATCGAATGGTTCCAGCTGACCACCGCCCCGGCCGCAGGCGCCGGCTTCATCCACCTGGGTTTCCCGCCTGCCGCCGGCCCGGAGCCGCGGCTCTACCTGCTGGCCTCGTCCATGGCCAGCGCCAACGCCCTCAACGGCGTGGTGCAAGTGAAGATGAACGCGGACTACAGCCGCGTGGAAGCGCAACAAACCATCGCCTTCCCCACCCAGCACAGCATGAGCCACCGCGTGCTCAGCACCGCGCACGGCTTGTACGCCACCGAACTGGGCGCCTGCTGCCTGGCCCATCTGCGCCCGGCGGACAACCGCTATGGCGAAGGCGTCAATGAAATGGCCGACCCCTATTCGCTGTGGGGCTGCGGCATACCAGAGGGAGAAGTGCGTTATCCGGGAGCGCACCGGGAGGAATAGGGTTTGGCGGGGGCGCTTGGGTGTTGAATCCGCAGCGCGGAAGATAGGCGGGGTGAAGCGCAGTGATACCCGCCTCTGCCCGGTTTGAAAGCACACGCGGCGCAGAGTCCGCGTGGGATCGCCTACGGCCCCCCCACCCTACGCCGCCGGCCATCATGGATCAGGACTCGCTCACCAGCAGGTCTTCATAGAAAGCGCCAAACTCGCCGGACGGATCGGCAATCTGAATTTCCAGAATCCACAAACCGGTGTCTGGGCATTGAGCAAAATCGCCCAGGCTGCCGGCCTTGTAGATGGAGTGTGGAAAGTCCGATACCCGGTGGCCCTTGATGTCCAGGTTCAGCCGCCAGCCCATTGCCTCGGCGCGCTCCGCCGCGTACTGGTACAAGGCCGGGCCGGCCAACCGCTCGCGCCGCCACTTGTCCGCCACCTCCCGCCACAGCTGGCGCGCCGCCTCGGCACAGGCCTGCTTGCGCGCATTATCGCCGGTGGTGAAAGTATCGCCGGCGTCGCCCTCGTGGCCGTCCCAGACTATGCCCAGATCAATGAAGAAGATGTCGTCGTCCAGCAGCACATTGTCCGGGTCGATCTGCTGCTTGAAGATTTTCAGCGTGCTGCGGCCAAAGCGGACGATGATGCCGTGCCAGATGCGGTCCATGCCCATGCTTTCCAGCTCAGCCTTGGCCAAATCCTTGGCCTGCTGTTCGGTCATGCCGGGGCGGATCTGCCCGGCGATGCGCCGCACCGCCGCCATGGTTTTGTCGCGGGCGGCGATCATTTTGTCCAGGGAGAAAGCGCTGCCCACCGCTTCCGGAGGGAGAGAGACTGAGGTCATAAGGAATGCCCTATCTTGAGGTAAAGATAAAGAGACGAAATGGGCAGTGGATTATACTGCAACACAGTGGAATCATGACATTCAAATCACAAACCAAATCAGTCCGCCCGCCTCTGCAAAGTTGTGCACGATCTTTTGCCAGCCTTTTGGGCACAGCCCACAAACCCGAAGAAAACCACGTATCCGACGCGCCCCTACTCCCTTCAAGCCTGCCGATGGGTGGCAGGCCCGAGGTCTTAAGCGGCTGCTTGTTCGAGCGCCGCGACGTTAGCGCGGCGCGAGTTCAGCCGCGCCTCGGGCCTGACGGGACCCGGCGGGAAGCCGTAGGCCAGGCTTGCAGGGCGGCCTTTGGGGTGAAGGGGAATTTGGCCGAGCAAATTCCCCTTCCTGCCCGCCGGGCGGAACCGGCCCTAAATCATCATCCGCGCAGCGGATTCAAGCCCACGCTAGCTTGACCCTGCCACCCCACTCGGTAACAATCGCCGGGTGCTGTTATTCGCGGCACCGGGATTGGCGTCCCGTTCGAAACAGGGGGATGAAGGCGCGTCTGCGCCTTCATCCGTACCCGCTTTGCGTCTGTACTTCATGCATGACTGGCGGGTGCGTGGTGGGAGAGTGCCTAGCGCTCGCCGATTCCTTGTTTCTCGGTACGCCAATCCTGTCACGCGCCTGCCTATACCTACCCAACGACTCACAGGCAGGTGGTTTATCTTGTGTCACCGCAGGAGAAACACCATGTCGAAAACCTTTCCCATTCGCCGTCGCTACCGCCAAGCCTCAATGGAAGCGCGCGAAGCCCTGCTCCCCTTCGTGTCCCGACGCCCGGGACGGCCGCAAGCCGATTACTGGCAAATGCCGGCCGCCCATCCGGACTACGCCGCCGACTGCGCCTACGGCCGCGAATGCGGCGCTCACTTCGTCCAATGGCTGAAGGACAACCCCGGCTACCGCGGCCAAAGCCTGCTGGCGCGCATCACCCGCGACATCGACTTCCGCAAGCCGGAGCAGCTCGGCTACCGAGTGGGCTTCTTCAACTATCTGGAAGCCATGCTCACGCTGGCCGCGCGCAAGGTGGACGTGTTCGAGCATGTTGACGAACTGCACCGCCAGCAACAGGCGCAGGTCAAACGCAAAACCATGGAAAACCGCTCGGTGCGGAAGATAGAGAAGAAGTAAGGAAGGACCAAACCCCGGCTTTGGCCGGGGTTTGGTTTGAGAGTGGGGTTATTGTAGATAATGGGTGGTTAGTTCATGCTGCTTATACCCCATTTCTGACATTCCCCTCACTTGACTCACAGTTGCAAACCAGACGTTGATACTACCCAGCACGTACATTTTCTCCTCACGCCACATCTGGTCATTAAACGTTGACCATCACAACTGCCCCTTTCAAAATCCCAACTTGGGCACTCGCAGCAGGAATACCATCAACCACCTTCAAAGTATGCGGCAATGTATATTTATTCGGACCATACTGAAAAACAACAACACCATCTGATGGGAACTTCAAATCTTTCACTCGATAGTTGCCATCATCCAATTTTAGTGCACTCACTGCAGAAGCCGCACCAGTTCTGCCTTTCCCTGTGGCTGCGCCTGCTTTCTTAGCCTTATAGAACTGTTGTTTGCGCTTTTCGAAAACTTCCAACAGAGCAGCGGTCTTTTCCGGAATCATATGATCATTTATTCCGAACTTGACTTCAGACAAAGCTACAAGTGCCTCGCTCGCCGCAGCATCAAACTCTGCATTTATTCTTTCAAGGAGCTTAAGAATCGCGCCATCTGACAGCTTATCCTTCGCATTCAAACTGATTCCAAGTGCTGTTTTGACCAATAGCGCCAAATGATAAGAAAGCCGCCCCACTTTATTTTTTATCGCAATATCTTTACACTTTGCAACAATCACGTGGGATACAAAATACAACCCCGGATGGTGTGCTTCATCGAACACTAATGTTGTAGACTCACTGTTATAATCCCGAAGAATTTGTCCATAATAGAAATGGACTTTGTGTGGTTGCTCAAGAGCTACGGAAACGAAAGACTTGATAAGCAGAGGCGCGGACACCACCTCACTTCGATTAACCGTATCGTCGTCGTCATACTGATGTGGCCGGCGCTCATAAAAAAAACGGTGGCCGTATTTGTTCATCGCACGGAAGAAATCTTCTAATTGGCGATGGTAAGGTTTGATCGTCGCAAACGCCTCTCGTAAAACGATAGATTGACTGTTGGTCGCTTTGATTACGCTACTAGATAGATCAACATCGTCGGTCTCAATGAGCTTAACTGTCAGATACATATCTTGGGTTACATGGTCACGATTATTGAAGAGTACGTGGCTCGTCTGGCAACCATTCACCACTTGGAACCCCGATATCTCAAATCGATCCCCCGACGGAACCACTTTTCGGGCAACAAGAGTGACACCATTGTTTAAGACAGAAAACAGGTTTCGCTGTGATGGACTCTTGATTGTTCCCTCAATATCTTTATTAACAGAGTTTTCAGACCCTAAAAAATCGCGCACATTATCATAGAACAATCCCTTATTGATATTGCCATCTTGATTTTTGAGCAGTTCAATGTAATCTAAACAGCTCGACACCCCCAGATAAGCGGCTGTCGCAGACTCCAATTTCGGAAGCGCAACATGGCGTTGAAACATCAGACTTTTTGTAGTACGATTTAGACTCTCTTTGTAAAGGCTTGCCAGTTCAGTTGCACCGATAACCTTGCTAGTCACCTTTGAAAACCTGTAAGGCAGAGATCTGATTTGCTCTATAAGCGAATTGATCTGAGTACTTAAAAGTGAATTCACTTCACCATCACCAGTGTAGACATAGTGTAGACGCAACTCTGGTGAAGAGCGAAACTTAGCCGCCTTTGAATAAACATGCTCTTTTATTAAAAAAGCATTTTTCAACTCATCCGGCTGACTTTCCAAACTTTCAGTAAAAAACACAAAGACGGTTTGCAAAAACTTCAGATAGTCGCCCAAATCCAAACTCGACGACGTCTTTGCTTGAATAAAACTAAAGCTTGACTCAAATTGCCCCGCAGTAAGTGATTTAGCCGCCTCGGTGGAATATACTAATATATCACTTACAGCGATGGCAACCGCATCCACACCGACGCAATCTCCTGTTCCAACGGATTCAATCTCAAACGAATCATGGTAGTCGTTTGCTAATATTGAATGCGTCGTAAATTTCTCGAAGCTTAGAGACTCAGAGCCACTAAGCGAGTTTTTGTTAGAAAATTCACGAAGCATGCTTGTTAGCGTAATATTATTCAAGATTCCCCCTTAGGATTAATTTCACTATCAGCCGGTACGTAAGGTGCACCACGCAATAAAATATTGACCAGAACCAAAACACGACATCGCCCGGCAGATGTTTTGAACAGCGCACTTCGAAATAGATATGCGCAAACTTCCTGCACTAGGCGTCAGCAAAGATAAAACCTCCCAGTAACACTACTCCCTCCTCGCCTTCTCAATCCCCGCAATATCAATCTTCACCATCCCCATCATCGCGTCGAACACCCGCTTGGCGGCGGCGCGGTCTGGATCAGCCAGCGCCTCGGTCAACACGCGCGGCGTGATTTGCCAGCTTAAGCCCCATTTATCCTTGCACCAGCCGCAGGCGCTAGCCTGGCCTCCATTGCCGACAATGGCCTGCCACAGGCGGTCGGTTTCGGCCTGGTCTTCGGTGGCGACTTGAAAGGAGAAGGCTTCGCTGTGCTGGAAAGTGGAGCCGCCATTGAGCCCCAGGCAAGGGATGCCCAACACGGTGAATTCCACGGTGAGCACATCGCCTTCCTTGCCGGCCGGGTAATCGCCGGGCGCGCGCAGCACCGCGCCAACGCGGCTATCCGGGAAGGTGGCGGCATAGAAGCGCGCGGCGTCTTCGGCGTCGCCGTCGTACCACAGGCAGATAGTGTTTTTGTGCATGGTCCCCTCCTCCGGCGCGCTTAGGCTGTGCAGGCACCCAGAAAGAATGACGTATAAATGAAACCACTTTATAGCACATGGGCATTTTTTGCGGCATTGATCCAAAACAGCCGCGCATAAAAAAAGCCTCCCCTAAGGGAGGCTTGGCGCTGTGCCGGCTGGCCGTCGCGGTGGCCAGCGGCGTTGCGCTTACATGCTGCCGTGGAAGGTGCGGTTGATCACGTCCAGCTGTTGCTCGCGCGTCAGCTTGACGAAGTTCACCGCATAGCCGGACACGCGGATGGTCAGTTGCGGGTACAGCTCCGGGTGTTCCATCGCGTCCATCAGGGTTTCGCGCTTGAACACGTTGACGTTGACGTGGAAACCGCCGGCGTCGGAGAAGCCGTCCAGGCAGTTGGCCAGGTTGGCTACGCGTTCTTCTTCGCTATGGCCCAGTGCGTCCGGGGTGGCGGAGGCGGTCCAGCTGATGCCGTCCAGCGCGGCTTCATACGGCAGCTTGGCTACCGATGCGCCCGCGGCGACAAAGCCTTTCACGTCGCGGCCGTTCATCGGGTTGGCGCCCGGGGCGAACGGTTCGCCGGCGCGGCGGCCGCACGGGGTGTTGCCGGTTTTCTTGCCGTACACCACGTTGGAGGTGATGGTGAGCACGGATTGAGTCGGCATGGCGTTGCGGTAGAAGTGCGGCTGGGCCTTGATCTTCTCCATGAAGGTTTCGGTCAGCCATACCGCGATGCTGTCGGCGCGGTCGTCGTTGTTGCCGTAAGCCGGGTAGTCGCCTTCGATCTTGTAGTCCACCGCCAGGCCCGCTTCGTTGCGGATGATGTGCACTTTGGCGTATTTGATGGCGGACAGGGAGTCGGCGGCCACGGACAGGCCGGCGATGCCGCAAGCCATGGTGCGCAGAATGTCGCGGTCGTGCAGCGCCATTTCGATGCGTTCGTAGGCGTACTTGTCGTGCATGTAGTGGATGCAGTTCAGCGCCTTGACGTAAGTCGCGGCCAGCCAGTCCATCAGCAGGTCGAACTTGGGCATCAGTTCTTCGTAGGTCAGCACGTCGCTCTTGATCGGCTCGAAGCCCTTGGCCACTTGCACGCCGGATTTTTCATCCACGCCGCCGTTGATGGCGTAGAGCATGGCTTTGGCCAGGTTGGCGCGGGCGCCGAAGAACTGCATTTGCTTGCCGATGCGCATCGCGGACACGCAGCAGGCGATGCCGTAGTCGTCGCCCCAGTGCGGACGCATCAGGTCGTCGTTTTCGTACTGGATGGAGCTGGTGTCGATGGACACTTTGGCGCAGAAGTCTTTGAAGCCGCGCGGCAGCTGGGTGGACCACAACACGGTCAGGTTGGGTTCCGGCGCCGGGCCCAGGTTGTACAGGGTGTTGAGGAAGCGGAAGCTGTTCTTGCTCACCAGGGTGCGGCCGTCCTCGCCCATGCCGCCGATGGATTCGGTCACCCAAGTCGGGTCGCCAGAGAACAGTTGGTCGTATTCCGGGGTGCGCAGGAAGCGCACGATGCGCAGCTTGATCACCAGGTCGTCGATCATTTCCTGGGCTTGTTCTTCAGTCAGCGCGCCGGAGGCCAGATCGCGCTCGATGTAGACGTCCAGGAAGGTGGCGACGCGGCCGAAGGACATGGCGGCGCCGTTTTGTTCTTTCACGGCGGCCAGGTAAGCAAAGTAAGTCCACTGCACCGCTTCGCGGGCGTTGACGGCCGGGCGGCTGATGTCGAAGCCGTACTTGGCGGCCATCTGCTTCAGTTCGTCCAGCGCGCGGAATTGTTCCGACAGTTCTTCGCGCAGGCGCAGCACGTCTTCGTTGAAAACGGCGTCGTCCAGCTCATGGAATACTTTTTGGCGTTCGGCGCGCAGGAAGTCGGTGCCGTACAGGGCCACGCGGCGGTAGTCGCCGATGATGCGGCCGCGGCCGTAGGCGTCCGGCAGGCCGGTGATCACGCCGGATTTGCGCGCGGCCATGATGTCCGGGGTGTAGGTGTCGAACACGCCCTGGTTGTGGCTCTTGCGGTAGTGGGTCCACACGTCCTTGATGACCGGGTCCAGCTTGAAGCCAAAGGCTTCCAGGCCGTTCTCAACCATGCGCAGGCCGCCGTTGGGCATGATGGCGCGCTTGAGTGGCGCATCGGTTTGCAGGCCGACGATGACTTCGCTGGCTTGGTCGATGTAGCCGGCGTCATGCGCAGTGATGGAGCTGCCGCGGTCCGCGGATACATCCAGCACGCCACGGGCGCGTTCTTCTTTCAGCAACTCGCTCAGGGTGTCCCACAGCTTTTGGGTGCGCGCGGTAGCGGGCGCCAGGAAGCTGGCGTCGCCTTCATACGGCTTGTAGTTCAGCTGGATGAAGTTGCGGACATCCACCTTGCTTTGCCATTCACCACCGGTGAAATCGCGCCAGGGGTTGGCTTGAGTCGCGTCACGATTCAGAGCATCCATGTGTGCCTCCTAGTAACTATCAGTAAATGTTGAGTACTGAACATATTGTACATTCGGTTTCGAAAAAAATCGTTTGATCAAGATCAACTGCCGCAGACTAAAACGCGGTGGCCGCCACCGCCGCCCTGCTGGCAAAACCTCACAAAAAACACTTTATTTTCAATGCCATGCAAAACCAAATCAATACGCTGGCATTGTAGCCGGCGCATTACATTCGAAAACGAACATCAAACACTGGTTCCGAGCGCCGTCGCGGCCGGTTTTGCGGCTTCGCGCCGCGCCGGCAGGGTGTGGCGCTCCAGCAGGTAAACCACCAGGCCCACGCCCAGCGCGCCGCCGGCGATATTGCCCAAGGTGGCCGGAATCATATTGTGCAGGATGGCGGCGGCGTCCAGGCCTTGCATGCCGTGCAGCAGGGCCAGCGAGAAGAAGGCCATATTGGCGATGCTGTGCTCAAAGCCGGAGAAGAAGAACACGAAGACCAGCAGCAGGATCATCAGCATCTTGGCGGCGTCCCCGGCCATGCGCAGCGGCACCCACACCGCCAGACAGATCACCCAGTTGCACAGCGCGCCCTTCCAGAAGATTTCCCAGCCGCCGGCGTGCACTTTGTGCGCGGCCACGTTGAACAGCAGGTGGTCGGCCGGCAGGCTGCCCATGCCGCCTGCTCCGGCGAACACCGCGGTGAACAACAGCACACCCAGCAGATTGCCCAGGTAGACCATGGCCCAGCTGCGCAGCAGGTTGCACACGCGGCAATCGCCGCTAAGCACGCCCACGCTGAAATACATCACATTGCTGGTGAACAGTTCCAGCTTGCAGACGATGATGCTGACCAGGGCCACGCCAAAGAAGCCGGCCACGGCGATGTAGTAGCCGGGGGAGCCGACGGCGAAGAAGACCTGGCCCAGCTTGAGGCTGACGCTGAGCACGACAGCGATCAGCGCGCCGGCCATGCCGGCGCTCAATAGATAGCGTCCGGGGTGCTGGCGCAGCACGGTCTGTTTGGAGGCGGCTTCAGCCGCGACGTAGGCGAGTGTGGAGGCGTGGTTCATGTTTTTCATTTCGCGAGCTTGGGCAGAGCCGCCTGCGTGCGGGTCAACCTTATTAGGAAGCCTATCAACTGACTATGCCGTCTCTAAGGCTGCCCGGCGGAGAGGCCGGCTCAAGCCCAGTTGCTGCAATGCCTTTGTTGGCTGCCTGGGTGGTTGGTTCCCACGCGAACGGGTGCACGGATTGTTGGTTCACGAAAATTTTATGTTCGGAATGCTTCATTCTTGTTTGATAACCATCAAACCTAGGTCTTTCCGTCGCGCGCTCGGATTCACAACTTTCACACCTCATATTCGCCGCATCCGTTTTGACTACTCAGGACTCAGGTGTGATGCCGCTTTTTCCAGAAAGAGGCCGTCGCCCGCATAACAGGCGCGATAACAAACACAAAAAATACATTGAAAATCATTAGCATAGATACAAAACGAATGTTTGAAAGCCGTAGTCATGTTAGAAAACAACCAAATATTGTTCGTTTTGAAATATTTTTGTTCGTTTTCGAACATATTTTATGCCTTAAATTTCATATTTTCATACTTCCCAGAGCGCCGCCAGCTTTGCTGATATAGTGGCTCCCCTATGGAGGCACAGGCCATTCCGCTGCTTGCAAGCCCCCGCCCCCAAACCCTCCCCTCTAAGCAAAACCCCAACATACCCTTTAATAGTCAATGACTTAAATAAGAAAACACAAACACACCCCCAGTTTGAACAGACAACAGCGAGGCAGCCTACGCGCAAGAGCGGATATGCCATTCCGGTGTTCGAAAACGACAAAGCTAGCTCGAACAAGCTGTTGCAACGGCAATTTTTCGACACAGCCTGCTCGAATCCATTCAGACATGAAAAGCAAAACAACACGAAAGCAAGACAAATCGAAAATTGGCACACTTTTGAATAGATCCGTTTTTCTTGAAACAATCATTCATCAAACACGATTTTGAGCAATTTAATGCCAATAAAACCAAATTATCATGTTATTTGTAAGTCATGGGTTCTAAATAGTATTTGTTCGGATGTTCGTTTTGCTTCAAAATAAAGTTGATTAGAATCAACTGATGTTCTGAAATGTGTAACCACCGCAGTACAACTGCCTATACCATGCACATCAATGAAAGCCGGCAATCACTAATCAGCGGTTCCAGCTACTGACCAAAAGTCTAGCAAGAGATGAAAACGACGCGCCGCCGAACGACGCGCCAAAACGATTACCCCATTTGTCTTTAATGAAGGCCAATATCATGTCTCAAGCCGTTTCCACCCCCCTGCCCAAATCAGGCGCTTCGTCCTCCTGGACCAAGCAAGATACCGTCTGGATGTTGGGCCTGTACGGCACCGCCATTGGCGCCGGCACCCTGTTCCTGCCCATCAACGCCGGCATCGGCGGCCTGTGGCCGTTGATCGTCATGGCGCTGCTGGCCCTGCCGCTGACCTTTTTCGCTCACCGCGGCCTCACCCGTTTCGTGCTGTCCAGCTCCAAGCCGGGCGCGGACATCACTGAAGTAGTGGAAGAGCACTTCGGCGTGGGCGCCGGCAAGCTGATTACCCTGCTGTACTTCTTCGCCATCTACCCCATCTTGTTGGTGTACAGCGTGGCCATCACCAACACCGTGCAGTCCTTCATGGTCAACCAGTTGGGCGTATCCGCTCCGCCGCGCGCCATTCTGTCGCTGATCCTGATTCTGGGTCTGATGGCCATCGTGCGCCTGGGCGAGAAGATGATCGTCAAGGCCATGAGCGTGCTGGTTTACCCCTTTGTCGCCTGCCTGATGCTGCTGGCCCTGTACCTGGTTCCGGAATGGAACGGCGCGGCCATCCAGCAAGCCGGCAGCCTGGGAGACGCCCTGTCCCACGGCGCGTTCTACAAAACGCTGTGGCTGGCCATCCCGGTAATGGTGTTCTCCTTCAACCACTCGCCCATCATTTCTTCCTTCTCCGTTGACCAGCAGAAGCTGCATGGCGACGCCGCGGAACCGGCCGCCGGCCGCGTGCTGATCCGCGCTCACGTCATGATGGTGCTGTCCGTGATGTTCTTCGTGTTCAGCTGTGTATTCAGTCTGTCCCCGGCCGACCTGGCCGCCGCCAAAGCGCAGAACATTTCCATCCTGTCTTACCTGGCCAACCACTTCCGCAACCCGGTGATTGAATGGGTGGCTCCGCTGATCGCCATCGTCGCTATCAGCAAGTCCTTCCTGGGTCACTACCTGGGCGCGAAAGAAGGCTTCAACGGCCTGGTGATCAAGCAGCTGCGCCAGAACGGCAAGTCCATCGAGACCGCCAAGCTGGACCGCTTCACCGCCGTGTTCATGATCATCACCACCTGGGCCGTGGCCACGTTCAACCCCAGCATCCTGGGCATGATCGAAACCCTGGGCGGCCCGGTCATCGCGATGCTGCTGTTCCTGATGCCGATGTACGCCATCGCCAAAGTGCCGTCCATGAAGAAATACTCCGGCGCCGCCAGCAACATCTTCGTGGTTCTGATTGGCCTGATCGCCATCTCCGCCATCTTCTACGATCTGTTCGCCTGATCGCACTCCTCTGACAGCCCGGCCGGTCACGGCCGGCCGGGTTCCTCAGCATCAAGCCAAGAGGTAACCAATCATGTTCAGCATGACTGATATCTACAAAATCGGCGTCGGCCCCTCCAGCTCTCACACCGTCGGCCCGATGAAGGCCGGCCACCAGTTCCTGGGCTCGCTCAAGGAAACCGGCTGCTTCAACCAAGTCACCCATGTCCACGTTGATTGCTACGGCTCGCTGGCCCTGACCGGCAAGGGCCATTGCACCGACCACGCCATCATCCTGGGCCTGGCCGGCAACCTGCCGGACACCGTGGACCCGGAACAAACCCCGGCCTTGATAGCCGATGTGGAAAAAACCCACCAACTGACGCTGGGCCGCACCCATCAGCGCGTGGGCTTCGATATGGACTTCCACACCGCCAACCTGCCGATGCACGAAAACGGCATGCAGATCCACGCCTTTGTTGGCGACGAATGCGTGCTGACCAAGACTTACTATTCGATCGGCGGCGGCTTCATCGTGGACGAGGAGCATTTCAACCAAAGCTCCTGCAGCGACACGCCGGTGCCTTATCACTTCCTCAGCGCGCAGCAGATGATGGATATGTGCGAGGAAACCGGCCTGTCCATTTCCGCGCTGGTGATGGAGAACGAAAAAGCTTTCCATGAGGTCAAGGACGTTCAGCAGCATTTCTCCAAAGTGTGGGATGTGATGAAGACCAGCATTGACCGCGGCATGCGCACCGAGGGCAATCTGCCCGGCCCGATGCGGATTCCGCGCCGCGCGCCGGCGCTGCACCGCATGCTGACCAGCTCCTTGCAAGTGGCCAAGGACCCGATGAGCGTGATGGACTGGGTCAATATGTACGCGATGGCGATGTCGGAAGAAAACGCGGCCGGCGGCCGCGTGGTCACCGCGCCCACCAACGGCGCCTGCGGCATCGTGCCGGCGGTGCTGGCCTACTACAACCACTTCATCCAGCCGCTGGATGAGGACAGTTGCCTGCGCTTCTTCCTGTCTTCCGGCGCCATCGGCTGCCTGTTCAAGCTGAACGCGTCGATCTCCGGCGCGGAAGTGGGCTGTCAGGGCGAGGTGGGCGTGGCTTGTTCCATGGCCGCGGCCGGCCTGACCGAGCTGATGGGCGGCAGCCCGTCCCAAGTGTGCATGGCGGCGGAAATCGCCATGGAACACAACCTGGGCCTGACTTGCGACCCGGTGGGCGGTCAGGTGCAGATTCCCTGCATCGAGCGCAACGCCATCGCCGCGGTCAAGGCCATCAACGCCGCGCGCATGGCCATGCACCGCGTCAGCAGCCCCAAGGTGTCGCTGGACAAGGTGATCGCCGCCATGTACGAAACCGGCAAGGACATGGACGCCAAGTACCGTGAAACCTCCTGCGGCGGCCTGGCCCTGCAGATCGTGACCGAAAACAAGGTTGTGCCAACCCAGGCCATCCGCTGGGTGGACGACGCGGCCTGAGCTTAGGCCTGACGTCAAAAGACAACGCCGCCGGGGCAAACGGGCGGCGTTTTTTTACGCTGCGGCTCAGAACCTGTTTACGATCTGCTGCGCGTCGGCGGGATGGATAGAAATGGGCGTTGAAACCAAGCTCAGTGCTCATGTACCACGTGTACATTCCGCTTTTTCGCTCGTTTTCGCCTTGTCTCGTCTTAGCTCGCGAGATCGTAAACACGTTCTCAAGAAGCCCGCAACTGACGGTGCGCCGCCTCCGCCAACCGCCCCAATTCATCCCGCGCCAAGCCGGCCGACAAGGCATAGGCGAAGCGGCCGTCCCACCAATAAAACACATTCACCGGCCCCTGGCTGGCGAAGCGGAAGCCGGCGTCGCGGCGCGGCTCGGCGGTGGTGGCTACGTACAAGGTCATGCGCTGACCCGCGGCGTTGTGGTACATGAATTGGGCCACCGGCCCCTGCTCTCCCGGCAACAGCCGGCCGCCGATCAACTCATACCCTTGCGCGCTCAGCAGCGGCGGCTTCACCCGGCTTTGCAGGCGCTTGGACAGCCAGGCCACCAACTGGTCCTGATGCTCGGCGTCGATTTCCACCGGCCGTTTCACGTCCGGGCTGTACACCACATGCGCCATCGCCGCCAAGCTGGGCAGGCGCTCCTGGCTGTCCGCCGCGGCCACCCACTGCGCAGCCGGCGCTTGCTGCTGACCACGCAGCAACCAGCCGCCGCCGCCGCCCAGCGCCAGCATCAAAAGGGACGCGGCCGCGCCCTGCCACCATGGCACGCTCCACCCTCGCCGCAGCGGGGCCGGCGGCGGCAGCGCGGCGGCCAGCAGGCGCGGCGGGACGGGCTCTCGCAAGACCGGCTCGAACAAGGCGCCGATGTCGTCTTGCAAGCGACGGTAAGCCCGCAGCCGCTCCCGCGCCTCTGGATGATTTTCCAAATAGGCCTCCACCGCGGCGCGCCGCTCAAGCGGCAAGGCGTCGTCCAGATAAGCCTGCAATTCCTGTTCCGTGACCGTTTCCATCATGTTCCTCCCCCGGCAGCCGGCGCGGCGCCCGCCTCCATCAAACTGCGCAAGCGTTCGCGCCCGCGGCTTAGCCGCGACATCACCGTGCCCAACGGAATGTCCAGCGCCGTGGCGATTTGCTGATAGCTCATGTCCTCTAGCGCCAACAACAGCAGGACGGCGCGTTGCTCCTCCGGCAGCCGGGCCAGATTGGCCGCCAGTTCGCGCAGCGCCAGGCCGCGCTCCTGCGGCGCGTCCACCGTCAGCTCGGCCATGTCCTCCGCCAGCGGCTGCCGCCTGGCGCCGTAACGGCGGAAGTCGTCGATGTGCAGCCGGTGCATGATGCCGAACAGCCAGGGGCGTAAATCGCGGTCGTCCCGCCATTGCCGCCACTTGCGCCAGGCTTGCTCCAGCGTGTCCTGCACCAGATCGTCCGCCGCGCCCTGGTCAAACACCAGGGCGCGGGCATAGCGCCGCAAGCGCGGAATGCTGTCCACCAGCAAGCGGTGGAAGCGCTGTTGGGCAGCCTCGCTCATCCAGCAGCCGGGGCCAGTACCCGGACAATGGCCTTGCGCGTCAAATCCACCTCCGCAATGCCCAGGTCTTCGTTCAACACCCAGGCCTTGGCGCTGGCGCGGCTGAAGCTGATGGCCTGGCGCGGCCCGCTGAAGCCCGTGATTTCGCCCACCGCCTTGAACGCCGGCAAGGACACCACAGTGAGCGAGTTGCTCTTGAGATTGCCGGAATACAGGAAGCGCCCATCCGGCCGCAAGGCGGCGCCGTAAGGCTCCTGCCCCACTTTCACCGTCTTGATCACGGTGCGGCTGGGCACATCCACCCAGGACAGCGTATCCGCGCCGCTATTGGCGGCGAACAGGCTGCGGCCATCGCCGCTGACGGAGATGGCGCGCAGCTTGTCGAAGCCGCCCACCTCGGCGCGGGCCTCCAGCTTGGCCGCGTCCACCAGGGTGATTTTGTCGCCCAGGAAGTTGGTGACGAACACGGTGCCGCCATCCGGCGATACCTTGATGCCCTGGCGCGGCTGAGCGAAACCGGTCAGCACTTTTTCCACCCTCCATTGCGGCAGATTGACCACGGTCAGACTGCCGGCGGCCTGATTATTGACGTAGAGCCGGCTGCCGTCCCGGTTCAGCGCGGTGCCGAACGCCCCCGGCCCTATCGCCAGGCTGGCTTCCCGCGTCCAACTGCCCGCATGCCAGCGCTCCACCACGCCCTTGCTGCTGTCCGAGACGTAGAAGCGCTCCCCGTCCGGGGAAAACACGATATTGCGCGGCGTGACGAAGCCCGGCAGCTCGCGCAACAGCTTGCCGGCGCGCAAGTCATAGGCCAGCAGCGTGCCGCGGGAGCTGTTGCCGGCCAGCGCCAGCGTTTCCGCCGGGTTGACCGCCAGCGTGTTGTTGCGAATTTGAGGATCGAAAGCCGCCGGCTCCTGCGCCCAGGCCAAGGGCATCGACAGCGCCGCCAACAGCAGCGCGGCCCGCGAGTTAACGCGCCACATGCCACACCTCCTTAAAGCCGTCGCCCGCGCGCTCACCCGGCTTGCCGTCCTTGGCGAAGCGGTACAGGGGCTTGCCCTGATACGCCCACTGCGCCTGGCCGTCGTTGCGGCGGATCTGGCTGAAACCCGCCGGCGCGCTGTCGTCGGCCGCCGCCAGCAAAGGCGGCCACAGCGCCGCGCAAGCCTGATTGCACACGCTGCGGCCGCTGCCGGCCGCGTCCTTGTCGAAGACGTACAGCGTCATGCCTTGCGCGTCCACCAACGCGCCGTCGCGCATCGACGCCGCCTCGCCCGCCAACGCTCCCGCACTCAGCGCCATCAGCGCCACCGCCATCCATGTTTTCATCGCAAATCCCTCCCGTTGTAGAACACGCTGCGGCTTCCGGCCCTAATCTCAAGGCCCCGCGCCGCGGCGTTCCGTCTTGACGAAACCGCCGACCATTCGGCGTTCAGTACGGGGTATACGGATGAGCTGCGCAGTTTATTCCCGCCGCGCTGTATTTTTTTGACAGAGCATAAAAAACCGCCGGGAGACCGGCGGTTCTTAGCTGAGGCAAACGCGGATTTAGGCCGGCGCCATCCCCACCCATCCCTGCGGAATCGACTCCAACAGCTTCCGGGTATAGCTCTGCCGCGGCTCGCGGTAGATCTGGTCCGCGTCCGCCTGCTCCACCACTTCGCCCTTATTCATCACCATCACTTGGTCCGAGATGTGTTTCACCACCGCCAGGTCGTGCGAGATGAACAGATAGGACAGGCCGTATTCGTCCTGCAGGTCTTGCAACAGGTTCAGCACTTGCGCCTGCACCGACACGTCCAGCGCCGATACCGATTCGTCGCAGATCAGCACTTCCGGCTTCAAGGTCAGGCAGCGCGCGATGGCGATGCGCTGACGCTGGCCGCCGGAGAATTCGTGCGGGTATTTCTGCAGCGCCCCGGCCGGCATCCCCACCTTGTCCAGCAGTTCCTGCGCCAGCTTGCGCCGTTCGCCGCCGTCGCGGCCGATGCCGTGCAGCTGCATCGGTTCGCTCAGGATCTGCTCCACGGTGAAGCGCGGGTTCAGCGAGGCGTAGGGGTTCTGGAAGATGATCTGGATGCGCCGCTTGTAGGCGTGGAAGGCCTTGGCGTCCATGCCCAGCAGGTCCTGGCCGTGGAACAGCGCCTGGCCGCCGCTGGCCTGATGCAACCGCACCAGGGTCAGGCCGACGGTGGTCTTGCCGGAGCCGGACTCGCCGACGATGCCCAGGGTTTTGCCCTTGGCCAGTTTGAAGGACACGTCCTTGACGGCATGGAACTGACGTTTGCCGAACAGGCCTTCGCGCACGTCGAAGGATTTGCTGAGCCCGCGCACGTCCAGGATGATCTCGTCGTCCGCCTGGTAGCCGCGCTCGCGCTGCGGCGGCTCCACATAGCCGCCCGGTTGCAGGAAGTCGTCGATCACCGCCAGCCGCTGCGGCCGCCGGTCCAGGTGCGGCCGGCAGGCCAGCAGCGCCTTGGTGTAGGCGTCCTGCGGCGCGTCGAAGATTTGCTGCACGCTGCCCTGCTCGCGGATTTCGCCGTGGCGCATCACGATGACTTCGTCGGCGAACTCGCCCACCACGCCCAGGTCGTGGGTGATGAACAGCACCGCCATGTCGTGCTTCTTCTGCAGGTCCGCGATCAGTTGCAGGATCTGCTTCTGGATGGTCACGTCCAGCGCGGTGGTGGGTTCGTCGGCAATCAGCAGCTTGGGTTCGCAGGCGATGGCCATCGCGATCATCACCCGTTGCTGCTGGCCGCCGGACAGCTGGTGCGGGTAGCTGTCCACCTTGCTTTCCGGTTCCGACAGGCCCACTTCGCGCAACAGTTCGATCGCGCGCCGGCGCGCGGCGCGGCGGCCCAGCTTGGCGTGCAGCATCAGGGCTTCCATGATCTGCTCGCCCACGCTGAACACCGGGTTCAGCGAGCTCATCGGCTCCTGGAAGATCATCGCGATGTCCTTGCCGCGCAGCGCGCGCATCTCGGCGCCGCCGGCCTTGAGCAGATCGCGCCCTTGCAGCAGGATCTGGCTGTCCGGGGCGATGTGCGCGTGCTGCGGCGACAGCAGCCGCATGATGGCCATCGAGGTCACCGATTTGCCGGAGCCGGATTCGCCCACCAGCGCTACGGTGCGCTTGGCCGGGATATCGAAGCTGACGCCCTTGAGCGCCTGGAATTCGCCGCCGTTCTCCTGGCGGAACGCCACTTTGAGGTTACGCACCGACAGCAGGGTCTGGTTTTGGGTCATGGTCTGTTCTCCCCCACTCACTTCGCCGCCGCACGCGGGTCCAGCGCGTCGCGCAGCGCATCCACCAACAGGCTGAAGGCGGTGACCAGCAGCGACATGGACAAGGTAACCGCCAGCATTTGCCACCAATAGCCCTGGATCAGCTCGGTGGGCGCTTCCGCCAGCATGGAGCCCAGGCTGACCTGGCGCACGCCCACGCCGAAGCCGAGGAAGGACAAGATGGCTTCGTACTTGATCAGCGCCACGGTGAGCAAGGAAAACTGCACCAGCAACAGGTGGGAGATATTGGGCAGGATGTGGACGAACATTTTGCGGGCGTTGCCGGCGCCGATGGCGTCCGCCGCCTGCACATATTCGCGGCCCTTGAGCTTCAGGTATTCCGCGCGCACCAGGCGGAAGGTGCCGGTCCAGCTGGTCAGCGCCATCACCGCGACGATGGTGGTGATGCCGCGGCCTGAGACGGCGGCGAAGGATAGCAACAGCAGCATGTCCGGCACCGAGGTGAACACGCTGTAGAACCAGCCCAGCGCGTCATCCACCCGGCCGCCGAAGTAGCCTGCCGCCGCGCCCAGCGCGCAGCCCACCAGCAAGGCCGCCACCGCGCCGAACACGCCGACGAAGATGGAGGTGGACGTGCCTTTCAGCGTTTTCTCTATCACGTCGCGGCCGCGCAGATCGGCGCCGAAGGGCAGCGTGGCGCGCTTGGCCGGCGCGGCCTGCGCGTATTCGCCCACATGCTGCCGCGCCTGTTGCAGCTCCTGGCCTATCGGGTCTTCTTCCGGCGTCATGGTGACGATGGCGGCGGACGCCTGGGCGGGCTTGGCCGGCTCCGGCGGCAGCACGTCGTCGGCGGAGGCCTGCACCCAGCTGGGCGGCGCGTAAGGCACAGCGATTTCGTCGGTCCAGCCGCCGCCCACCAGATTGAACCAGCCGCCGACGGCCAGCAGCAGGTAGGCAGCCACGATCCACAGCGACACAAAGCCCACTTTCTTGCGTTTCAGCCTTTGCCAGCCCAGCGCCCACAAGCCGCGCGAGGGGGCGGCCGGCGCTGCGCCGGCGGTATTGTGCAATGTCGTCATCTCCAGCCCTCTCTCACTTGAGCTGCACGCGCGGGTCGATCAGCTTGTAGACCAGATCGCCCAGCAGATTGAACACCATGGTGGCGATGGCGATATAGATGGTGATGGCCTTGATCACCGGGAAATCGCTCTTGTTCACCGCCATCACCACTTCATTGCCCATGCCGGGAATGCCGAAGAAGCTTTCCAGCACCAGCGCGCCGATCAACATATAAGGCAGCGACATCATCACGCTGGTCACCACCGGGATCAGCGCGTTGCGCAGCACATGCTTGAGCATCACCGCGCGTTCGGACAGACCCTTGGCGCGCGCGGTGCGCACGTAGTCCTGGCCGATTTCCTCGACGAAGAAGCTGCGGTAGAAACGGATGTCCGGCCCCAGCGACACCATCAGGCCCATCAGCAGCGGCAGCGGCACGTAGACGAAGAGGTTGACCCAGAAGGAATCCCCCCAGCCGCGCACCGGGAACCAGCCCATTTTGAAGGCCAGGAAATACTGGCCGGCGATGATGTAGACCAGCGCGCTGACCGACATGGCCACGGTGCAGGCGATGGTGACGATGTGGTCGGTCAGGCCGCCGCGGAAATAGGCGACCAGCGCCGCCAGCGGGATGGCGATCAGCAGGTCCACCACCAGCATGGCGCCGGTCAGCGTCAGCGAGGGGCCGACGCGGCTGCCTATGATGTCGGCCACCGGCTGCTGGGTGGACCAGGAGGTGCCGAAGTCCAGCGTCAGCACCTGTTTGACGAAGATCCAGAACTGCTGCGGCAAGCTCTGATCCAGGCCCAGCTGGGCGCGGATATTGGCCAGCACGTCCGGCGTCAGGTGCTTGCCGGCCAGCACCAGCGACGGATCGCCGCCCACCAGGGTGAACAGGGTGAAAACCAGCAGCATGACGCCAAACAGGGTTGGGATCATCTGCAGGATGCGACGGATGATAAAAGCGGACATATTGTTCTCCTCGCCTGCCGCTTACTTCTGCACGTCCAGGAAACGCCAGATGTAGTTGTAGTTGGGATGCAGCTTGGCGCCGCGCACCCAGGGCTGGATCAGCGTGTTGCGGAAACGGATGTCGCTGAAAGCCCAGGGGGTGTCCGCCATCACGATCTTATTCATCGCGTCGTACAGCCGGTTGCGCTCCGGCCCGTCTTCCAGATTGCGAGACTGCTCGTACAGCCGGTCGTAGCGCGCGGACTGGTAGCAGGCGTAGTTGACGCCGCCGGTATTGGGGCCGTACAGCAGCTGAACGAAGTTTTCGCCGTCCGGGAAGTCCGCGCTCCAGGCCGCCCCGTTCATGCCGAACTTGCACTCGCGCTGCGCCTTGATCTGTTCGTTCCACTGCATCACGCGGAAGTCCACGCGCACCTTGATCAGATCAAAGGCCTTTTGCCAGTACTCGTTCCATTGCTTGTCTATGGCGGTGGGGCCGGTCAGGAAGTCCACCACCAGCGGCCCGCCGTTCGGCTGGCGACGATAGCCGTCCGCGCCCTTCTTGTAGCCGAAGCGGTCCAGCAAGGCGTTGGCCAGCGCCGGGTTGTAGGGGAAGGCGCCGCGGAAATCCGGGTTGTGGCCGGCCACATTGGGCGGCACCACGTACTGGACCTTGACCGCCTGGTTGCGGCGGATGTCGCGTATGGTTTCATCGGTATTGAAGGCCATGGTGATGGCGCGGCGCAGCGCGATCTTGTCCTTGCCGTAGCCGCCCACCACCGGGTCTTTCATGCCGAAGGCGTAGAAGGTGATTTCCTCGTCCAGGCTGCGCAGCAAGCGGACGCCCTGGCGTTGGAGGTCCGGCTTCAGTTCGGCCCGCCACGGGTTGCTCGGGTCCATGCGCAGCAGTTGCCGGATCAAGGGTTGGGGGATGCCGACCAGGTCCAGCTCCGCGCTCTTGAACGCCAGCCAGGTGGGCTGTTCCTCCTGGATCACCGACACTTCGATGCGGCCGATCTGCGGATAGCTCTTGCCGTTCATCTCGCGGGCGACGCGCTGGTCTTCCGGGTCGCCGCCCGGCTGGTAGTTGAAGGTCTGCTTGCGGAAATTGGGGTTGGCCACCAGCGAGATATGAGTGCCGGGCTGCCATTTGGCCAGCATATAGGGGCCGGTGCCCACCGGGTGGGCGTTGGTGTTGCTGCCGTAGGCTTCCACCGCCTCGCGCGCCTGGCCTTGGACGAAGGGCGCGGCCAGGATGTATTTCAACGCCGGATACGGCTGGGTCAGCTTCAGTTGCAGGGTGTAGCGATCCAGCGCGCGCACGCCGGCCACCGGCGCGTCGTAGTTGATCTTGCCGCCGGCGGGCTTGGCCCAGGCGTCCAGGCCGACGAATTTGCCGGCCACCAGATCGCTCATCGGCGAGGCCACCGCCGGATCAATCAGGCGCTTGAAGGCGTACACGTAGTCTTCCGCCGTCAGTTCGCGCTTCTTGCCCTTGAAGGCCGGATCCGGCGCGAAGTACACGCCTTTTTTCAGGGTGAAGGTATAGGTTTTGGCGTCGGCGCTGACCGTGGGCATGGCGGTAGCCACATTGGGCACCACCTTGACCGGCCGCGCCAGGTAGTCGAAGGTCAGCAGCGGGTCGAAGATGTGTTCGATGATGGCGCCGGAATAGATGTCCGAGGTTTTGGACGGGTCGAAACCGGTCTCCGGCGCGTTGAAGGCCACATGCAGCACCTTGTTCATGTCCGCGGCCTGCGCCGACATCCCTCCCCACGCCATCAGCGCCAGCAGCGCGCATCGCTTCAGGCTCATGATTTTCTCCTTTGTTGTCGCTCCGGCCTGGCGTCTTGCGCCGGCCGATTATTATGTCGCCGTTCTAGCGGCTCTTAAGAACGTGTTTACGATCTCGCGAGCTAAGGCGAGACAAGGCGAAAACGAGCGAAAAAGCGGAATGTACACGTGGTACATGAGCATTTTGAGCTCGGTTTCAACGCCCATTTCTATCCATCCCGCCGACGCGCAGCAGATCGTAAACAGGTTCTTAACACTCATGAACAAGGTGCGCCGGCCCTGCTTGTTGACAAGCGACGCCGGCGACGCCATCGTAAAAGTCTCCGTTCAAACACCACCCAAGGCGGCCGTTTTATCCACCCGCCTCCCACTTTTCAAGGAGCGCATCATGAAAACAAGGCTAGCGCTGACCCTGCTGGCGGCCAGCCTGCTGACCGGTTGCGCCACCCAGGCGGGTTACGCGCAAAAGGTCTATGGCTGGCAAGGCCGCGACGTCAACGAGATGCTGGCGCAATGGGGCGCGCCCACCAGCCAACTGACCATGCCCAACGGCAATCAGCTCTACACCTACCGCAGCGCCTACAGTCAGGAAATGCCTTATCAGGGCGGCTTCTACAACTACCCGTGGGGCTTTAGCGGCGGCGGTTCGGTGTATTACCGCTGTACCACCAACTTCGTCGCCGACCCCAAAACCCACACCATTCTGTCGGTGAGCTTTGAGGGCAATGATTGCGTGGCGCCCCCTAAAAATTAAACACCGTCCTCGCCAAAAGAAAGAGCCTGCGCAAACGCAGGCTCTCTTCGTTTCAATGTTCGGCCGCCGGCTGGTGCGCCGGCTTGCCGCCCAATAGGCGGCGCACCCGGCTGCGCAGGCCGTCCAGATAGGTGTAGACCACCGGCACCACAATCAGGGTCAGCACCGTGGAGGTCAGCAAGCCGCCGATGATGGCGTGCGCCATCGGCCGGTTGCTTTCCGAACC
The DNA here is from genome assembly GCF_009936155.1 of Chromobacterium haemolyticum. Classification (NCBI taxonomy): domain Bacteria; kingdom Pseudomonadati; phylum Pseudomonadota; class Betaproteobacteria; order Neisseriales; family Chromobacteriaceae; genus Chromobacterium; species Chromobacterium haemolyticum. Next base: position 3,164,134 of record NZ_AP019312.1, read on the forward strand.
GTCGCCGGTGCCCAGGGCCAAAGGCAGCATGCCGAAGATCATCGCCAGGCTGGTCATCATGATGGGCCTCAAGCGCACGCGGCCGGCCTCCACGATGGCCTGGTTGCGCTCCATCCCTTCGCGCCGCGCCTGGTTGACGAAGTCCACCAGCAGAATGCCGTTCTTGGCCGCCAGGCCCATCAACATGATGATGCCGATCACCGAGAACATGTTCAGCGTGGAGCCGAACACATAAAGCGAACAGAACACGCCGACGAAAGCCAGCGGCAAAGCCATCATGATGGTGACCGGCAGCGTGAAGCTGCGGAACTGCGCGGCCAGGATCAGATAGATGAAGATCACCCCCAAGGCCAAGGCCTGCACCGCGTAGCCCAGCGATTCCTGCATATCCTTTTGCTGGCCGCCCTGCACCAGCATCACCCCCGGCGGCAGCTTCAGCCCTTCCACCAGCTGATGCACCTCGGCGGAGACGGTGCCGGCGTCGCGGCCTTCGATATTGGCCAGGATGGTGATCTCTCGCATCATGTTGACGCGCTTGATCTGGCGCGGGCTGATGCCCTGCCGGGTTTCTATCAAGGAAGACAGCGGAATCATATTGGCCGCGCCGTTGGCGTCCGGCCGCCCGGCCACGGTCAGCGCGTCCAACAGTTCCTGGCGGCGCTCGGACTTGGGCACCCGCAGCTTGACGTCGTAGTTTTCGCCGTCCGGCGCTTCCCAGGTGGTGACCGCGTTGCCGGCCAGCAGGATGGACAAGGTCTTGCCCACGCGGGCCAGGTCCACGCCCAAGCTGGTGGCGGCGTCGCGCTTGAGCACCAGGTTCAGCGCCGGATCGCCTTCGCTGAGGTTGGATTCAATATCGCGCACGCCGTGGATCTTGCCCAGCCGGCGCATCAGGTCTTCGGACACCGCCGTCAGTTCGCGCAGATCGCTGCCGCGCAAGCCCACTTTGACCGGCTTGCCCTGCTGCTGCTCGTTGGCCACCGATTTGATGGTGACGCCGGCCACCGGCAGCACTCGCGCGCGCGCGTCGGCTATCACCTGGCCCAGCGTGCGCTGGCGGCTGTTCTTGTCGCCGATGTCCACCGTCACCGAGCCGTCGTTCTTGCCGGCGCCAAAGTTGCCTTCGCCCACATTCATCGAGATCGATTTGATTTCGGGAATGCCCTTCACCGCCGCCGCCAGTTCATGGCCCTTGGTGGCGGTGTATTCCAAGGCCGAGCCGGGCGCGGTCTGGTAGCTGATGGTGAATTTACCGCTGTCTCGCTCCGGAATGAACTCGCCGCCGATGCCGGGCACCAGCGCGAAGCTGGCGACGGTCAGCAGCAAGGCCGTGCCCAGCACGGTCTTGCGGTGGCCCAGCGCCCAGCGGATCACGCCGACGTAGCGCTCCGCCAGCCGGTCCAGCGAGCTTTCGAAGGCGTCCAGCATTCGCCCCAGCGGACCGCGGTGCTTGTCGCCGTGGTGGTGCGGGTCGTGCCAGATGGAGGACAGCATCGGGTCCAGCGTGAAGCTGACCAGCATCGATATCAGCACCGCCACCGCCACGGTCAGGCCGAACTGGTGGAAGAACTTGCCGATGATGCCGCCCATGAAGCCCACCGGCAGGAACACCGCCACCACAGTCAGCGTGGTGGCCAGCACCGCCAGGCCGATTTCATTGGTGCCGTCCAGCGCCGCCTGGTAGTGGCTCTTGCCCAGGCCGGCGTGGCGGACGATGTTTTCGCGCACCACGATGGCGTCGTCGATCAACAGGCCGATGGACAGCGACAAGGCCAGCAGGGTCAGCATGTTCAGGGTGAAGCCGAACATCTGGATGGCGAACAGGGTGCCGATCAGCGACACCGGCAGAGTCAGGCCGGTGATCACCGTGCTGCGCCAGCTGCCCAGGAACAGGAAGACGATCAGCACGGTCAGGCCGGCGCCTTCCAGCAGCGTGGACTCCACATTGTGCAGCGATTTTTTCACGTCCTCGGCGGTATCGTAGGTGTAGCGCACCTTGACCCCGGCCGGCATCTGGCTCTTCAGTTCCTCCACCCTGGCCTTGACGCCCTCGGCCACCTCCACCACATTGGCGCCACGCGCGGCGCGCAGGTCCAGCGACACGCCGGGCCGGCCGTCTATCAGCGAGATGCTGGACTGCTCGGCCTCGGTGTCGGCCACGGTGGCGATGTCCTCAAGCCGGATGGGCGCGCCGTTGCGGTAGCCCACCGCCAGCTGCGAGAAGTCCTCGGCCGATTTCAACTTGCCGGCGACGCGAATCGCCCACTCCTTGCTGACCGCCGACACCGAGCCGGCGGGGAAGTCCTGATTGGCTGCGCGCAACGCGTCGGCCACGTCCTGCAAGGACAGGCCGGAGGCTTCCAGCCGCACCGGGTCCACGTCGACGCGGATCTCGCGGCGCACGCCGCCGATCAGCTTGACGTCGCCGACGCCGGCCACCATCTGCAGCCGCTTCTTCAGCACCTTGTCCACCCAGGTGGTCAGTTCGCGCGGCCGGGTCTGGTCCGAGGTCAGCACCAGGGTCAGCATGGGGTTGTCGTTGGGGTCCACCTGGGACACGGTGGGCGCGGAGATCTCGCGCCGGAACTGGCCCTGAATGGCGCCTATCTTGTCCCGCACGTTCTGCACCGCCGACACCGGGTCCACCGACAGCTCGAACTCCACCACCACGGTGGAGTTGCCTTCCATCGAGTAAGAACGGATTTCCTTGATGCCGTTGATGGTGTTGACCGCCTCTTCCACCGGTTTGGAGATTTCGCTTTCCACCACCTCCGGCGAGGCGCCGGGATAGTCGGTGGACACCAGGGCGATGGGGAAGCGGATGTCCGGCATTTCCTCCACCGCCAGCCGCTGCCAGGAAAACAAGCCCAGCACCACCAGCGTCATCATCAGCACGGCGGCGAAATAGGGATTGCGGACACTGATTCGGGTCAGCCACATGCTGCGCCCCTCCGCTTAGAGTTTGCCGCCGGGCAGGGAGACCGGATCGCCGGCCTTCACCCCCACCAGGTCCACGGCGATCACGTGCTCGCCCGGCTTGACGCCGGCCACCGCCGCCAGCCTGTCCGCCTCGGAGCGCAGCAACAGCTCCACCGGCCGCCTCTCCAGCCTGCCCTGGCGCGCCACCAGCACCCAGGGTTGGCCGTCCGGATCGTGGATGGCCGGCAGCGGCAGCACGATCTGGTCGCTGACCTGGCGCAGCACAATGCCGCCCTTGGCGAACTGCCCGGCCTTCAGCTTGTGTTCCGGGTTTTTCACGCGGATGTACAGGGTGAAGCTGCGGGTGCCAGCCACCGCCACCGGGTTGATGCGCACCACTTCGCCTCGCTGAGGCTCGGCCAGGCCGTCCACGCTGAAACCGGCCTGCATGCCGGGCTGAATCTGCGAGATCAGCCGCGCCGGCACGGTGGCGGCGATTTCCAGCACCGATAGATCCGCGATGGCGAACAGCACCGCGTTCTTGCCCGCCACTTCGCCCGGATTGATCTTGCGCTCGTACACCACGCCGTCTATCGGCGCGCGAATCTGGGTGTCCGCCAGCAGCCGGCGCGCCCGCGCCAGTTGGGTGGCCTGAGCCTTGGCCTCGCCCTCCTTCACGCGGTAGTCGCTGTCGAATTCGTCATAGGCGATCTGCGAGATGAAGCCCTTGTGCAGCAGCTCGCGCTGCTTTTCCAGCTTGACCTTGGCCAGGCGCAGCCGCGCCTCGGTATTGGCCACCTGGGCGTTCTGCTCCGCCACCGATTGTGACAGCACTTCGGCGTCCAGCACCGCCAGCACCTGGCCGCGCTTGACCGCCTCGCCCTCGCGCACGCGCACTTCCTTGACCCTGGCCTCCACCTCGGCGGCCACGGTGCCGCTGGTCAAGGCGTTCAGCGATCCGGTGAAGGCTATCGTCGCCGCCAGCACGCGCGGCTTGGCCGCCATCACGTCGGCGGTGGACAACGCCCGCGCCACCGGCGCGGAGGCCGCGGCCTTGCCGGCGGCACCCTCCTTGGGCGGCTCGGACGGTTTGGCGCCGCAAGCCGCCAGCGCCAACGACAAGAGCGGGACTATGACAAATCGTGTGTTCATCTGTGTTGTTCTTTTCTATGGTTGAGCCGCCCGCGACGCGGAGCTCGGACACGCGTGATCGGCCGCCGCGTCAGGCTCGGCGGCCGCGCATCCAGGACGATGAAACGACGCAAGACTCCCCCTTGCGCCGGCGCGGCCGGACCAGGGCCGCTTGGCATCATCCCACAGGCGTCACCGCGGGATATGCCATTGTGTGGTCGTATTGTCTTATTGTTGTGAAGCGTAGGCCGACAAGCCGCAGTCAAGCATTTGGGCGGCCTGACTGCGGCCGCCCGTTATCATGCCACAACACTATCCATTAGACATATGTCATTGCACAAACTGCTCGGATCCCACGATGCCCAGCTTGGTCACCCCCAGACGCTGCGACTCCGCCAGCACCATCGCCACCGGCTCATACCCAGCGTCCTTGTTCGGCTTGATATGAAACTCCGGCTGCGGCGCCCGCGCCGCCGCTTCCGTCAGCTTCTTCTCCAAGGCCTCCCGGTTCGCCAAGCGCTCTCCGTTCCACAAGATCCCGTTGTCCGGCCCAATGTCTATCTGCACCACCACCGGCTTCTCCATCGGCTTCGCCGGACTGCTCACCGGCATGTCCAGCTTCACCGCGTGCGTCTGGATCGGAATCGTGATGATCAGCATGATCAGCAGCACCAGCATCACGTCGATCAGCGGCGTGGTGTTCATTTCCACCATCAGGTCGTCGTCGGACGAGCCTACGTTCATTCCCATCTTCCTGCCCCTTCTAGTTCCGCGGCGGCGGTTCGGTAATAAAAGCGATCTTCACGATCCCCGCCTGCTGCACCGCCAGCACGATCCGGCCTATCGGGCTGTACTTCGCCCCCAGGTCGCCCCGAATGTGCACTTCCGGTTGCGGGTCCTTCTTCGCCTCCTTCACCAGCCGCGCCAGCAGTTCTTCCTGCGTCTTCACCGGCGTGGTGTTCCAGTAGATGGTGTTGCCGGTGTCCACCCCCAGCACGATGTTCTCCGGCTTGGTCTGCGTCGGGATGTTGCTTTCCTTCGGCAAGGCCATCTTCACCGTCTGCGTCACCACCGGCACCGTGATCAGGAAGATGATCAGCAGCACCAGCATCACGTCCACCAGCGGCGTGGTGTTGATCGCGGACATCACCGCGTCTTCGTCGCCCTTGCCGTGGCCTTGGCCGAATCTTGCGTTGCGCCCCTTCATCGTCGCCGCCTCAGCGCGCGTTCAGCAGGCTGGCGTGCAGGCGGCCGGCCACCACTCGCACCATGTCCAGCACCAGCTTGTTGCGACGCACCAGCCAGTTGTATCCCAGCACCGCCGGCACCGCCACGCCCAGGCCGATCGCGGTCATGATCAACGCTTCGCCCACCGGGCCCGCCACTTTGTCGATCGACGCCTGACCCGACATGCCGATCGCCGTCAGCGCGTGGTAGATGCCCCATACCGTGCCGAACAGGCCGACAAACGGCGCGGTGGAGCCGACGGTGGCCACTACCGACAGGCCGTTTTGCATATGGTGACTGGCGGAATCCACCGCGTCGGAGATGGCCATCGACACCCAGGTGTTGAGGTCCACGCGCCCGGCCAGTTCGCCCTTGTGCTCGGCCGCCGCTTCAATGCCGGCTGCCGCCACCGCGCTGAACATGCCTTCGTCGGCCAGTTCGCTGGCGCGCTTTTGCAGTTCCGCGCCGTGCGACGCCAGCAGTTCGCGGCCTTGCTTGAGCAGGCGGCGCTGTTCCAGCAGTTTGACGATGCCCACGTACCAGGTGGCCGCGGACATGATCAGCAGAATGATCAGGGTGCCGCGCGCGACGATGTCGCCTTGCGCCCATAGGGCGTCGATGCCGTACGGGTTGCTGGTCACGTGGGCGGTTTCGGCGGCCAGGGCGTTCAGGCTGCTCAGCAGAGCCACGGCGGTGAAGGCGATGCGGGTGATTTTGCTCATGTTCTGGTTCTCCTAAAGATTGCTTGTTCCGGTCGCGGCGCGCTCGCGCTCATTCGCCGGAATCGAGTTTGAAGCCGAATTCCTGGCTCAACAGGCTGTTGGGTTTGCAGCTGTAGCCTTGCAGCGCGGCGCTGATCGCCGACTGGAAGCCGCTGCGGTAGCGCGGCGGAATGCCGCCGTCGAACGAAATATTGGCGATGTGGCTGAAGCGGCCGTTGTCGCCCACCTGGAAGGCCACGCGCACCACGCCCTGGATCTCGTCCTGCTGCGCCTTGCTCGGGTACTCCGGCGCTTGCAGCTGGCTGCAGTTGGCCTTGGCCGACACCGGGCCCTTGGGCGCTTCCACCGCCGGGGCGGGGGTGGGCGCGGGCTGCGGCGCCGGGTCCGAGGTGGTGGACTGGATGGCGTTGGCCGTGGAGGTGACCGGCGGCGGATTGACCACCGGCGGCACATAGGCCTGCGGCTTGGGCGCGGCGGTGGGCTGCACCACTTTCTCGATCTTGGGCGGAGGGGGCGGCGGAGGCGGCGGCGGTTCGCTGATGACCGCCACTTCCACTTTTTGCTGGATCACTTTGACCACGCCCTGGGCCAGGCCCGACACCAGCGCGTAGATCAACAGTGCATGGAAAACGACCACGCCGACCAAGCCCGCGATGCGGCGCTTGGGCGGGGGACCGCCGATTCCTCTGGCTGTGATGCTCGTCATGTTTGGTACCCGTTATTCAACAACATCCGCATCTTGTAACCTGTTCACCGTCTGCGACGCATCCGGCCTTCTCCGCGGCTTTCGCCGCTTGCGAGGTTTTGAACAGGCTCTTGGACCCGCGCCGTCTTGTGAACGGTCTGGGCGTGGATCACGGACTGGTTGCCACTGTTGCCACATGGCACAAACTGCGTGCCGCTACTCTTCGCTACGACTCCTCAAGCCCGCCCCGCTCCGCTCCGGCCGCCGAAACCAGGTTCGGCCACACCGCGCGGGCCTTGAGCGGGCCCTTGCTGCCGCGGCGCCGGCGGGCTTGACGCCCGCCGGAAACCGCGTTGAATCCCGTTCGCAGCCCCTTGGACCTCACGCGGCGCGCGCGTCTTGCGCCGCGTTCGGCCGCAGGGCTTTGAACAGGTTCGTACGACATCGGCGCATCACATCTTGTAGTTGAACTTGGCGAAATAGGCTCGGCCCACCGGGTCGGTGAAGCGCGGGTCGTAGCCCTGCTGGAAGGTCTTCTGCTGATTGCTGACCGGCGGCTCCTGGTCGAACAGATTGCGCGCGCCCACGGTCAGCGTGAGCTTCTTGTCCCAGACATAGCTGCCGGACAAGTTCCAGGTGGAGTACGGCCGCACGCTGTGCGACGGGTCCTGGTCGGTGTAGCCCGATTTGTAGTCCTGAGCCAACAAGGCGCTCCAGGCCCCTTGAGCCCAGCCCAGGTTCAGGTTGTGCTGCCAGCGGAAGGTGGGCGCGGTGTCGACGAAGACGCCCAGGCTGTTGTGATAAGCCCCGCCCTTCTCTACCTGGTACTGGTACTTGGTCATATAAGTACCGTCCAGACCGATGTTGAAGCTGCCCACCGCGGTGCGCGGCGAAGCCCACGACACTTTGAGATCGATGCCGGAAGCGCTGGTGGTGCCCAGGTTCAGGGTCTGCGACGAGATGTAGTTCAAGTCGTTCTTGGCGTCGCGGCTCATCAGGCCGGCGTACTTGGCGGCGTTGGCCGGATCCAGCAGTACCGCCTCGTCCACCGTGCCTATGGTGTCGTGGATCATGGTCCACCAGAAGTCGGCGCTGGCGGTCAGGTTCTTCACCGGCTCGATCACGATGCCGAAAGACAGGGAGGACGATTTTTCCGGACTCAAACCCTTGTTGCCGCCCGTCATCAGATTGCGCTGCAAGGTGCCGTCGCAGGCCTTGGGGCCGGCGCCGGGCTGGGCCACGCCGTTGGGGCAGTAGGTCGGGTCGTAATAGCCTTGCGCGGAGTTGACCACCTGATTGGGCTGGTTCACATCGTACAGCGACGGCGCGCGGAAGCCGGTGCTGGCCGAACTGCGGAGCATCAGCTGCGGCATGGGCTGGTAACGCAAGGCCACCTTGGGGTTCACCGAACTGCCGAAGTCACTGTAGCGGTCGTAACGCACCGCCAGTTGCGCTTCCAGGTTCTTCACCACCGGAATGTCGGCTTCGGCGAACAAGGCGTTGACGTTGCGCTGGCCGGCCGCGGACTTGGCGGCGTCCAGGCCCAGGCCCACCGCGTCCTGCGACACCTCATAGTTGTAGTCGTGGCTCAGCTTCTCCTTGCGCGCCTCCACGCCGAAGGCCACCGCCATCATGCCGGCCGGCAGCTGCAACACTTCCTTGCTGACCTTGAGGTCGGCGGAATACACCGTGGCCTTGGCGGTGTCGGCGGTGCCGGTGACCGCGACGTTCTTCCAGGCGGCCTGACCAGCGACGGAAGTGTCGGTGGGATCGAAGCTGCCGCTGGTGATGCCGGACTGCAGTTTGCTATTGCTCAGATAGCCGCCCACCACCACGTTCTTGGCGTAGGACTCGGACCAACCCAGACCTGCCTTGTAATCCCAGCCGGCCACCAGACCTTCCAGGTTCAGCATCAAGCGCTGGGCGGTGCCGTCGCCCTCGTTGACGCGGTTGCCCAGCGGGATGGAGCGGCCATACAGCACGTCGCCGTTGGGATAGGTCACGTCGCCCACCGTCAACTGGGTGGGGCCGGGCTGGATGGACGAGGTGTTCTTGTTGCGGGAGATCAGGTACTGCAGGGACAGCTCGTGGTTGTCGCCAATGCGCAGCGCGCCCTTGGCGACGGCGGAGGCCTGCTCGATTTCCGGCTGGATGCCGGCGAACAGCGCGTAGTTCTCCTTGCACATGCCGCCGGAAGACACAGAGTACGGCGGGCTGCACGCCGGATAGCCGATGTTCACCATGGTGCCGTCCGGCTTCTGGATATTCACCGGATAGGCGTAGGTGCTGAGACGGGGTTTCTTGGGAATGGCGAACGAGCGGTCCACCGCGAATACGGGGTTGGCCTTGTGGTAGTTGGCCGCCACGTAGAAGTTGTAGCCGTCCTTGTTCAGATCGCCGATGCCGAAAGAGCCGTTGACCGACTTCTCGTGACCGCCGCCGTGCTTCGGGTCCAGCAGGTCGCCGCCGATGCTGAAACCGGTCAGGCTCTTCTTGGTGATGAAGTTGATCACGCCGCCGATGGCGTCCGTGCCGTAAATCGCCGAGGCGCCGTCGCGCAGCACCTCCACCCGCTCCACCGCGCTGAGCGGAATCGCGTTGAGGTCGACGGCGTAGCCGTCCATAGGCTGATTGGCCAGTCTGCGGCCATCCAGCAAGATCAGCGTGTACTGGCTGCCCAGCCCGCGCAGATTGGCGTAGGACGCGCCGCCGTTGCTGTCGCCCACCGCGGCGCTGGCGCCCTGGGTAGACTGATTGGCCGCCAGGCTGTTGACCACCTGCTCAACGGTGTTGAGGCCTTGCTTGCTCAGGTCTTCGGTTCGGATGATGGTGACGGGGGCGGCCTGCTCCTGCTTGATGGAGCGCTTGATGTTGGAGCCGGTGACTTCCACCCGGTCCAGGGTGGCGCTGTTGTCGTCGGCGTAAGCCAGAGACGCGGCGCCGACACCGAGCATGGCGAGCGCCAGCGCGATTTTCTTCTTGCGACAATTCATGATTCTCCAATCCCTTGTAAGTTCATTTGGCCACTGACCTCGTCGGGTTTATGGCTCTATCGAGAGCATCGTCGTGCTCATTTTTTGATCTGAACCGAAGGCGATCCGAGTGTGCGAATTAATCATGACCAGCGTCAATAAACTTTTCCGCGGCAACCTCCCGCCATCTTCAGAGCGAGTAGGCACTATGTTTGAAGCAATACTTCTTAACGACTCAAAACCATTATTAAACAAGCGTCTAACCGGAAATCGGAATCAATCGCCAGTCAAGACTAAATGCATATTTAGAGCAGTAACCACAAAAAAAAAGCATGCGTAAATCCCATAGTCATGTTGCTTTTTTGCAATTTCGTTAAAACCACCGCAGTGTAAATACTTCTTATTCTTTGTTTTCAATACCTGTTACATGTAAAAACCTTGCACCAGCCATGAGTTATTTGGATGTCGCTATCTAAACCCGGCCCACCCGTCGGGTTGAGCGCAAAAATGCCGAGTTCGACAAGCTACCGCGCCCCGGCCCCCGCATGAGCCAGGCTCATGCAAATCCTTCCGCCGCCCTGCCAGAGCAAGCGGCGCGGCTTAAACGCGGCAGCCGATCCGCCACAGTCCACCCCTGTCCTGATTGCCATTTTCAAAGTTTGTGATTGACCAGCTAAATGATAACGATTATCATTTCTAAAAATTCACCCAGGAGGGATGTCCAATGAATGCCATGCTTGTGGGAGCCGATACCCTCGGCAATATTCCGGATGTGCTGCGCGATTTCGGCATCAACATTCATCGTCACGTCAGCGGCCGCAACAGCTCGCACCAACGCAAGGTGGACCGCCTGCCGGCCGGCACCGACCTCTTGATCCTGTTCACCGATTTTCTCGGGCACAACGTGATGCGCCATTTCCGCGAGCTGGCCTCGGAAAACCAGATCCGCTTCATCGCCTGCCGCCGATCGGTCTGTGCGCTCAAGCAATCGCTCACCGGAGCCGGCCTCAACGACAGCCAATGCGCCGCCTGCCCGCATCAATGCGCGGCGGCCAAGAGCGGCGGCGGCAAGCGCAAGCGCTGAGTTTTTCTTACCACCCTTGAAATTAAAAGCCGGCTTTCGCCGGCTTCTTTTTATCCCGCGCCGCGGGAAAGAAAAAACCGGCCAGAAGGCCGGTTGGTCGCTGTACTTCAAATAAACGACTACTCGCCGCGCCCCGCCCTGCGCGCGGCCTCGCTCAACTGCTTGAGCTGCTGCGAGAAATTGCGGCAATTGCCGCACATGAACAGGTGCACGCGCAGACGCACGTATTCCCACTGACTCAAGGGACGGTCCTGAGAGGCCGAGATCAAACGGCTGGCCTGACGACAACTCAACTTCATACGCTAGCCTCCCGGCTCCAGCGGATCGAAAAACACTCCCGCAAGCTCATGCGGGCGCGATACAGCAATACGGAACAGTTGGTCGCGGTGATCTCCAGATTCTTACAGATCTCCGCAATCTCCATGCCCATCACCTCGCGCATCACGAACACCATCGCGGTGCGGCGCGGCATCACTTCCGAGCACTGTTCGAACACCTCCCAGAACTGGCGCGAGACCAGGGATTGCTCCGGCCCGCTCCAGGCCTTGACCGGCTCGCGCCAGTGGCCGTCGCGGCTGAACAGACCGTCAAAATCGCTATCGTCAGCCTCGTCGTCCAGCGATTCGAACAGTTTTTCCTTGCCCTTGCGGCGCAAGGCGTCAATCAGTTTGAAACGCAGGATGGAGGTCAACCAAGTGCGCAGCGTGGATTTGCCGCTGAAGGAGGCCCTGGATTCCAGCGCCGCCAGCAGCGTTTCCTGCACCGCCTCGTCCGCGGCGTCTTTTTCGCGCAGTTGCGCCAGCGCGTAGCGGAACAGGTAGGGCCGTTCCGCTTCTATGTCTCGGTCTTCTATCATTCGCCATTCGCTTTCTTGCCGCTCACTCGCGGCAGAACTCCACCGCCTGATCCAGCCGCTCCACCGCAATCACGTGCAACCCCTCAATCGGCTGGCGCGGGCGGTTGGCCTGCGGCACGATGGCGCGGGTGAATCCGAGCTTGGCCGCTTCCTTCAAGCGCTCCTGGCCGCGCGCCACCGGGCGCACCTCGCCCGCCAGGCCCACTTCGCCGAACACCACCAGCTTTTCCGGCAACGCCCGGTTGCGCAAGGAGGACACCATGGCCAGGATGATAGCCAAGTCGGCCGCCGGCTCGTTGATCTTGACCCCGCCCACCGCGTTGAGGAACACATCCTGGTCGAAGCAGGCGACGCCGCCGTGGCGGTGCAGCACGGCCAGCAGCATGGCCAGGCGGTTCTGTTCCAGACCCACGGTCAGGCGCTTGGGCTGGAAGCCGTGACAATCGTCCACCAGCGCCTGGATCTCCACCAGCAGCGGGCGGCTGCCCTCCTGGGTGACCAGCACGCAGGAGCCGGCCACGTCGTCCCGGTAGGAAGACAGAAAGATAGCGGAGGGGTTGGACACGCCCTTGAGGCCGCGGTCCGTCATCACGAACACGCCCAACTCGTTGACCGCGCCGAAACGGTTTTTGATCGCGCGTATCATCCGGTAATTGGAGTGGGAATCGCCCTCGAAATACAGCACGGTGTCCACCATATGCTCCAGCACGCGCGGGCCGGCCAGCGAACCTTCCTTGGTGACGTGTCCCACCAGCAAAATGGTGATGCCGGTCTGCTTGGCCATCCGCGTCAGTTGCGCCGCGCATTCGCGCACCTGGGACACCGAACCCGGCGCCGACGTCACTTGGTCGGTATACAGGGTCTGGATGGAGTCGATCACCGCCACTTCCGGCCGCTCGCGCTTCAGTGTTTCCAGGATGGTTTCCAGCCGGATTTCCGCCAGCAGGTTAACGCGCTCGGTGGCCACCGCCAGCCGGGTCGCGCGCAGCGCGATCTGCTGCGGCGATTCCTCTCCGGACACGTAGAGCACCTTGCGGCGCGCGCCAATCTCGGACAGCGCCTGCAGCAATAGCGTGGATTTGCCGATGCCGGGATCGCCACCGATCAAAATCACCGCGCCCCGCACCACGCCGCCGCCCAGCACCCGGTCCAGTTCGTCGATGCCGGACGGGTCCCGCGGCACTTCCTCGGTTTGCACATCGGACAGCTTCTGCACTTGAGTGGCGCTGTCGCTCCAGGACTGGAAACGGGCGTTGGCCACCGGCGCGGCCTGCACCGCCTCGGTCAAGGTGTTCCAGGCGTTGCAATGCGGGCACTGGCCCTGCCATTTGGGCGTTTGACCGCCGCACTCGGCACAACTGAAAACGGTTTTGATTTTTGCCATCAGGACAACGGAAAGAAGTGGACGGGCTCAGCCGTGCGAACCAGGCGCAGGGCTGTTCTTATTGAGTTCATTGATGATGTTGAGCAGGCGTTTCTGCTCCGGCTCCCCGCCGGAGGCCGCCTTGGATTTTTCCCCGCCTTCGCCGGCGGGCTTGTTGCGAATGGCCGCCAGCACCGCTTCCACTTGCGGATCGGTGCGCGCGGCGCGTTCGGCCTCTTCGTTGCTCAGCGGCCTGGGGCCGGAGGGCGAGATATTGGCGCTGGATTTCTCCACCGGCGCGGACGCGGCGCCGTGGCTGCTGGCGGTGGGCGCCGGCATGCCGGCGGGGGTGGACGCTTCCTTGGGCGGTTCCATGGTGTCCAGCTTGTTCTTGGCCATGTACTCGTTCATCTCGCGCCAGCCGGCGTAGATCGCCGCCTTGTCGGCTTCGGGATTGCGCAAATAGCACTCTTCCAGCGAACGGCCGGTCTGACGGCAGGCAGCGCCTATCGCCTTATTGGCGTCCTTGGTCAAGCCGGTGACGTTGCCCACCCAGTTGCAGCCGGTCAACGCCAGCAGCAGCGGCAACCATAGCCATCGCCCTATGCTCATGCCTCGCCCCTTCCCCTCAAGCGCGCCGGGCGCGCAAATCCAGTTCCACGATCTCGCCGCTTCGGCCCTGGCTGGCGGGCCCCAGCCAGTACAGCAAATGCGGCATCAGTTCGGACAGATTGCCGCGTTCGGACTTGTCCTCGCCCGGATGGGTGCGGTTGCGCTGAGGCGAATTCACCGGCCCCGGAATCAGTTGGTTGACGCGCAACTGCGGGTAAACATCCCATTCGTTGGCCGCCACCTGAGTCAGATAGTTGAGGCCGGCCTTGGACGCGCCGAAACCGCCCCAGTACGGCGCAGGGTGCAGCGCGTGGGTTTCGCCCACGAACAGCACCGCCGCGTCCGGCGACTCCTTCAACAGCGGCAGACAAGCGCGGGTCAGCGCGAACGGCGCCACGGTATTGATCCGGTACTGGTCCATCCACTCTTCCACCGTCTGATTGGACAGCGGCGACAGCGCGTAAAAATGGGAAGCGCAATGCAAGATGCCGTCCAGACGGCCCAACTCGCGCTTGATCATCATCGCCAGATTGTTGAAATCGCCCTCCGCCGCTTTCAGCAGGTCCAGCGGCACCGCCGCCGGGTCCGGCCCTCCGGCGGCCGCTATTTCATCGTAGACCTTCTCCAGGCCTTTGACGCTGCGAGCCAGCAACACCACGGTGGCGCCGTGCCGCGCCAAAGTGAGCGCGGCCTCGCGGCCTATGCCCTGGGTGGCGCCGGTGACCAGCACCACGCGGTCCTTGAATGCGTTAGAGGCGATATCTGTCGTCATTTTTTCGCTATCTTGTAATCAGGGCCATCGGCGGCGCGCCTCTGCGGCCGCCGGATGGCTCACAGTCTTCCAATCACCGCGCGGGCGGCTGCGACGCCGCTTCGGACGGCCCCCTCCAAAGTGGCAGGATAATCAGCATGCGTCCAATCTCCCGCCAAATAAAGCGATTGTACCGGGCTTGGCTGCGCCGGTCGCCTCATATCGACCAAACTGGCAAAAGTGGCCCGCCGCTCCGCCAGCACCCGGAAATCAAGCCGCCGGCCGGCGCGCGGATCAAGCCGGCGCACATCGGCCTCCACCAGAGCAGCCAGTTCCTCTTGCGAAAGCGCGTCCAGATGCTCCGGCGCGCTCATCACCGCGGCCACCCAGCCGGTTTCGCCCATCAGCGCGCCGCGGTCGAACAGCCAGTCGCCGACGCCGCCGCTGCAGGCGCACATCGGCGCCGGCAAGCGGACCGCGCCCTCAAACTGCAGATAGACGGTGTAGATGGGCCAATAACGATAAGCATTGGTCAACTGGCGCAGCGTTGGATCCGCCGTCAGTTCCGCCGCGTGATACGGCGCCACCGCCAGCACGGCGGCGTCGAAACGCTCGCCGTCCACGCTCACCCCCGTTGAATCCGCCGCCACGCCGCGCACGCGCCGGCCGGCGCGCAGATCCGCGCCGCGCTCGGCCAGCCACCGCCAGGCGGGCTCAGGGAACAAGGCGGACAAATCCACTCTGGGCAGCAAAAGATCGCTGGCGGCGCGGTCCGCGCCCAGGCTGTCGCGCAGCACCGCGGCCAGCACCCGCATCGACGCCTGTTCCGGCGGCGTGTTGAGGCCGGACAGCACCAGCGGCCGCCAGAATTCTCGGATCAGCGTTTCGGACTGCCCTTGCTGCGTCAGCCATTGCGCCACCGCGCAATCCGGCGCCACCCGCCAGCCCTGTCCTTTCAAACGCTGCAAGGCCAGCGCCAGCCTCGCCTTGTCGCGCCAGCTTATGCCGCGCGCCGTCAGCAGGCCCGCCGCCAGGTGCCAGGGCGCCGGCAGACGCGGACAGCTCAGGCTGATGCCGCCCTGGCGTCGCCAGTTCATCGGCAGGCGCAGCAAGGCCCGGCTCTCGTCCACGCCCACCGCGGCCATCAGCCGCAGGCATTCCCGGTACGCGCCAATCAGAATGTGCTGGCCATTGTCCAGCCGGCTGCCACGCACGCCGATGCGGCGCGCGCGGCCTCCCGGCTCGCGCCCGGCTTCGAACACGGTCAGCTCCGCCCGGCCGGCCAGCTCCACCGCGGCGGCAAGCCCGGCCCAGCCGGCGCCGATCACGGCAACGCGCGGCTTGCTCATCATCGGCTCACGCCCGGTAGCCGAAAGTCCAGGTTTTCCATGCCAGCCACAGTTTGCGGATGGGCGTCAGCGACAGCCGCTGATTGAGCACCTTGGCCGGACCGTCCAGCTTGATTTCCTCCAAGGTGGCGCGATAGATCGCCGCCATCAGCAAGCCGGGGCGCTGCGCCTTGCGGTCCGCGGCGGGCAGCATGTCCCAGGCCTGTCGGTAATACTGCTGCGCGCGCTCTATCTGGAACTCCATCAAGGCCTTGAACGCCGCGCTTTCCTCGTAATGCAAGATGTCCATCGCCGGGCAGTTGAAACGCTGCAGCTCCTCCATCGGCAGATAGATGCGGTCTCGGCGCGCGTCCTCGCCCACGTCGCGGATGATGTTGGTCAGTTGGAAAGCGATGCCCAGCTCGTGCGCGTACTCCAGCGTCTTCTCGTCGCTGTAGCCGAAGATGCGCGCCGCCAGTTGCCCCACCACGCCGGCCACGCGATGGCAGTACAGCAACAGGTCCTGGAAGCGTTGATAGCGCACCATGCTCAGGTCCATCGCCATGCCATCTATGATTTCCTCCAGCTCGCTCTGCGGCAGGCCGAAGGCCCGAGCGTGCGGCTGCAGCGCCTGCATCACCGGGTGTTCCGGCGCGCCCTGGTAGAGCTTGGCGACCTCGCCGCGCCACCAGGCCAGCTTGGCGCTAGCCACGTTGGGGTCGTGGCATTCGTCCACCACGTCGTCCACCTCTCGGCAGAAGGCGTACAGCGCGGTAATCGCGCGGCGGCGCGGCTCCGGCAAGAAACGGAAGCTGTAATAGAAGCTGGAGCCGCTGGCGGCTGCCTTGTCTTCGCAATACTGATCAGGCGTCACGCGCCACTCCTGTTCAAGCGGCGGCCGCGGAGGGCCGCCGTTCTCATAATATTCATCGTCACCGCGCCGCGGTTCTTACGAATGTGTTTACGATCTCGCGAGCAAGGGCGAAACAAGGCGTTGCGGCTGAAAAAGCGGAGTGTACACACGGTACATGAGCATTTTGAAGCCGTACTCACCGTGTAACGCTCCACGACGCGTAGTAGATCGTAAACAGGTTCTTATTTGGCGCGCGCCGCGCGCCACAACATATAGAGCCAGTCGCGCCAGTTCAGCACCGGGCGGCTGCGGAATACGTCGCCGCCGGAGTCGTGCAGTTTTTTCAGGATGCGCTCGCCGCCCAGAATGATCAGCCTCAGTTCCAGCCCCATCCTGCCCTTCAGCACTTTGCCCAGCGGCGCGCCGGCCTGCAACATCTTGCGCGCGCGTTCTATCTGGGCGCGCATCATCGGCTGCCACAGGCCGCCGGCGTCGCGCGCGGCGATCTGCGCCTCGGTCACCCGGAAGCGCTGCAAATCCTCCTGCGGCAGATAAACCCGGCCCTTGCGCCAGTCCAGCTCTACATCCTGTAGAAAATTGATCAGTTGCAGCGCGGTGCAGATGCCGTCCGACATCGCCTGCGAGCGCCTGTCGTTCTCGCCGTAGAGGGCCAGCATCAGCCGGCCCACCGGATTGGCGGAACGGCGGCAGTAATCCGCCAGTTCCGCGTAATCGCGGTAGCGGGTTTTTTCCACATCCTGACGGAAAGCCGCCAACAGGTCGTGAAACGGCTGCAAGTCCAGACCGTGCTCGGCGATGGCCGCCGCCAGATTGCGCATCATGGCGGTGTCCGGCGTGTGCCCGGCGCCGATGCGCTCCAGCTCCGCGCCCAGGCGGTCCAGTTCGGCCAGCCTCAGCTCGGGTGCGTCGTCGCCCTCGTCCGCCACATCGTCGGCGTAGCGCGCGAAATGGTAGATCGCATGCGCGGCGCGGCGCATCCTGCGCGGCAGTAGAATGGAGCCCACCGGGAAATTCTCGTAATGCCCAACCGACATTGGCTTGCTTCCTGTTGTATGGCTGGCGAATCCGGGATTATAACCGAGCGCCCCGGCCCCTCCTATGCCGGCGGCCGCGCCGCCGCCGGAAAATTATCCAAAAAAAATGGCGGAGGCTATTTACACGATCCTGCCGCTGCCATATACTGCGCAGCACTGTGAAACGCAGCCGGTGCGGGGGTATAGCTCAGTTGGGAGAGCGCTTGCATGGCATGCAAGAGGTCAGCGGTTCGATCCCGCTTACCTCCACCAAAAACTGCTTCACAGCAAGACGCCGCCCAGCGCGGCGCATAGCAAAAGCCGATTCCGAGGAATCGGCTTTTTGCATTGTCCCCGTCCTTTTCCCGCTTGCCTTTTTTTGTTGCGGCGCAAATAACTAAAGCAAGCTCACCCCGCCTCCCGTCGCGGAGCCTCCGTATGCCTCGTGCTCGTCTGATCTTCCTGCTGCTGTCGCTATTCGCGTTCGGCGCCGCGGCCGAACCGCGCCCCGCCAGCCTGCGGCTGTGCACCGAAGACATGGATTCCCCGCCATGGCGCAGCCAGAACGGCCCCAACCTGAGCCTGCAGCTGCTAAAGACCTCCGCCCAAAAAACCAAAATCAAGCTGGAAATCCGGGAAATGGCTTGGGTGCGCTGCCTGAGCGAGGTGCAGAACAATCAGATCGACGGCGTGTTCGAGATCAGCTTCAAGCCGGAGCGGCTGCGCATCGGCGTCTATCCGATGAAGGGCGACGCGCCAGACCCGACCTTCCGCATGCATCTGGACGGCTACAGCCTGTACCGGCTGAAAGGCTCTAAACTGGAATGGAATGGCCAGAGCCTCAGCCATCTCGACGGCGCCGTCGGCGCACAGACCGGCTTCTCGGTAATCGCCCAGCTTCAGGCGCTGGGCGCGCCGGTCGACGACAGCTCGCGCAACCCGGAACAGAATCTGAACAAGCTGCTGGCGCGCCGCATCGGCGCCCTGGCCCTGCCCACCTTGACCGGCGACAACCTGCTGGCGAACAACCCGGTCTATAGGGATAGAGTAGAAAAAGTGGGGCCGGATCTGGTCGCCAAGCCTTACTACCTGATTTTTTCCCACAACTTCGCGGATAGCCACCCCAAGCTGACCCGCCAATTCTGGGAAGCCATCGCCCAGACGCGGGAATCCCCTGAATACCGCAAAGCCCTGCAAGACGCGCTGCGCCAGCTCAACCGCTGACGCCGCCATGTTGCGTCTCCGCTATCCCAAATCGGCAAAGCGCCGCCCGCCCGCTTGCCCCTCCGCGCGAATCTTGCGAGCGTAAGCCTGGTTTACGACTCACGCCGCCGGGGGAAACATGACCGCTCGCCTGCCCGTCCATACCGCCGAGCCCGTCCGCGGCGGCCTGATCGCCCTGATCGCCTTCGCCGCCGTCGCGCCGCTAGTGCTAATGACCGCCCCGGCGCTGGCCAGCCAATTGGCCACTCAGTTTGGCCTGGGGCCGGAACGAATCGGCCTCCTGTTCTCCGTGGAGCTGGGCGCGATGAGCCTGGCGACGCTGCCGGCCTACCTATGGCTGCCGCGCGTGGACTGGCGCCGCGCCGCCGCCTGCGCCGGCGGGCTGTTCATCGCCGCCAATCTCGCCTCCTGTTTCGCCTCCACTTACGCCGAGCTTTTGCCGCTGAGGCTGCTCAGCGCGCTGGCCGGCGGCTCCTTGATGATTCTATGCCTGTCCACCGCCGCGGCCAGCCCCAATCCGGACCGCGCCTACGGCCTGTGGGTCTCCGGCCAGTTGGCGCTGGGCGCTTTGGGGCTGGTTCTGTTTCCGGGCTGGTTCGCCCGCTACGGCATCGCCGCCTGTTATCTGAGCTTGGCGGCGTTGATGGCCTTATGCCTGCCGCTGGCTCGCTGGTTTCCGCCCTCCGCGGCCAAGCCAGGCGGGCCAGGCGGCGCGAAAACGCCGCCCTGGCGCCCGGTGGTGATCGGCGCTGCCGCCACCTTATGCTTTTACATCAGCCTGAGCGGCACCTGGACCTTCATCGGCAGCATCGCAGGCCAAGCGGGGCTGACGCCCGAACAAAGCGGTGACTGGCTGGCCCTCGCCACCTTGATGGGCATCGCCGGTTCCGTCTGCGCCGCGGCGATTGGCGGGCGCGGTCAACGCCGCCGCCTGCTGATCGCCGGTTACGGGCTGATGCTGCTGGCGCTGGCGCTGCTGCTGGGCGCGCCGCGCGTCGGGCGCTTCGCGGCGGCGGCGCTCGCCTTCAAATACGCGTGGACCTTCATCCTGCCCTTTATTCTGGCCACGCTGGCCGCGCTGGATCACAGCGGCCGGCTGATGAACACCGTCAACCTGGCCATAGGCGGCGGCCTGGCGCTGGGGCCGTCGCTGGCCGGCGAATTAATGGCGGCCCACGGCCAAAACCCGCAAACCCTGCTGCTCGTCTCCATGGGGCTCGCCGCCTTGTCGCTGGCCCTGTTGCTGACGCTGCGGCCCGCAACGGCAAGGAGCCCGCAATGACCTCCCGCACCGCGTTTTTCTTCGACGAGCTCTGTCTGTGGCACAGCGTCGGTCCTCACGCGCAGATTCTGCCGGTGGGCGGCTGGGTGCAACCGCCTTCCGGCGGCGGCCACGCGGAATCCCCGGACAGCAAACGCCGGCTGAAGAACCTGATGGACGTGTCCGGCCTCAGCGCCCGGCTGCAAGTGCGCAGCGCGCCGCCGCTGGACGAAGACGATCTGCTGCGCGTGCACTCGACCGCCTATCTGCAACGCTTCAAGGCGCTCAGCGACGCCGGCGGCGGCGAGTTGGGGCCGCAAGCGCCAATCGGCCCCGGCAGCTATGAAATCGCCAAGTTGTCCGCCGGCCTGGCCTGGGCCGCGGTAAACGCCGTGCTTGCCGGAGAGGCGGACAAGGCCTATGCCTTGTCGCGTCCGCCCGGCCACCATTGTTCGGCTGACGGCGCGATGGGCTTCTGCTTTCTGGCCAACGCCGCCCTCGCCGCGGAGCTGGCCATCGCCCGCCACGGGCTGAGCCGCGTCGCCATCGTCGACTGGGACGTGCACCACGGCAACGGCACTCAGTCGATTTTTTACCAACGCGGCGACGTGTTGACCCTCTCCCTGCATCAGGACGGCTGCTACCCGCCCGGTTCCGGCGGAGCCGAGGACCGCGGCGAGGGCGACGGCCTGGACGCCAATCTGAATATTCCGCTGCTGCCCGGCGGCGGCCATCAAGCCTATCTGGACGCGATGCGCTTGCTGGTCCTGCCGGCGCTGCGGCGTTTCCGGCCCGAGCTGATCATCGTGGCCTGCGGCTACGACGCCAACGCCGTCGACCCGCTGGCCAGGATGCAAGCGCACAGCGACACCTTCCGCTCCATGACGCGGCAGCTGGCCGACTACGCCGACGCCGAGGCGAACGGACGGCTGGTCCTGCTGCATGAAGGCGGTTATTCCGAAGCCTACGTGCCCTTTTGCGGCCTGGCCGCGCTGGAGGCGCTGTCCGGCGTTCGCACCGAGGTGGAGGATCCGCTGCTGGAGCTGATCGTCGCTCAACAGCCCGGCGCGCCGATGCGCGAGCTGCAAACTCGCCTGCTGGAGACGCAAGCCGAACAACGCGGGTTTTGAGCAAGCCCAATCATCAAGGAGAAGCCCTATGTCCAACATCACCCCCGAATTCATCCAGGTCGGCGCGCTGGCCGACGGCTTCGCGCCCGACAGCCTGGCCCTGCCCCGCTGCGCCGAACTGGACGGCCAAAGCCTGCGGCTGTGCTTCGACGACGACAGCGCCGCGGATTGCCGGCTGGAGCCCGACGGAGACGCTAGCGTCGCCGTTGTCCAGCCGGGGTTGGCCTCGGCGCTGACGGACATGAACGGCTTCCACGCCAGTTCCTTGCGGCCCGGCGTCTATTTCGTCGACTTCCGCCACCAGGGCCCGGCCGCGCAGTCCCTCAGCCTGATCCTGGACTTGGCGCGCGGCCGCTTCACCTTGATCCGGGGCCGGCTGCCCGACGCCGCCGCCACTCGGATCTGCGCCTTCGACCGAGTGGAGCGCCAGCTGGAGCTGACCGGGGTGGAAGTCGAATTCCTCCACGGCGCCGTCAACCAGCCCGCCGCCGCGGTCCCGCCGCACGCGCCCAGCCGCGAACTGATCGGCATGCGCAACCGCTACCGCTACAGCCCCACCGAGTGCTACGAGCACATTTACCTGAATGACGGCCTCTACGCCTGGCACTGTCTGGAGGGCGTGGAGCGCGGCCTGGCCGACGTCGACCGCTGCCACTACTACCAAGTGGCGGAGCGGCTGTATTTATTCGTCTGGCGCGAAAAAATCATTCCCACTCTGGGCGTGATCTTGATCGACCTGGAGCAAATGCGCACCGACGGCAAGATTTTCGGCTATCAGGACGGGAATTTCGGCGCCACCCGCAACTTCCGGGTGGGCGCGCGGGCCAGCGTCGTCAACCACACTCGCGGTTAAAGGCCCGCGCCGGCCTCATTCCCTTTCTAGCCGCGCGTAAGCCAGCGTCGGCACATCCACCGCCGTCGCGCCGCCGTCGGCCGTCAGGCAAGCGCCGCTGACCATCGCGGCCTCGTCGGACAATAGAAAGCGGCAGATCGCGGCGATTTCCTCCGGCGTAGCCGGCCGCCGCAAAGGCACGTCGGCGGTCACCCGCCGATAGGCGGCATCCAGATCTTCGCCATGGGCCGCCATCAGCGGCCGCATCTCCTCGTCCGCCATCGGCGTGCGCACCCAACCCGGACACAGCGCGTTCACCCGCACCGCCGGCCCGTAGTCGCGCGCCAGCGACCGGGCCAGCCCCAGCAAGGCGTGCTTGGCCACGACATAGCCGCAGGCTTGCGGTCCGGCCGCCAGGCCGGCGATGGAGGACATCAACACCATGCCGCCGCCCTGTCGAATCAGGTCCGGCAGGCAGGCGCGGGCGCTGACGAAGGCGGTGTCCAGATTCGCGCGCATGGCGGCGCGCCAGGCTTCGTCGTCGGTCTCCAACGCCGCGCCCATGCCCAGACCGCCGGCGCAAGCCGCCAAGCCGTCCACCCGCCCCCAGCGCGCGCGGATTCGCGCGAGAAAATCATCCCAGACCGCGGAGTCCGCGGCGTCGCCCGCCAAGGCCAGGCCGCCGGTTTCCTCCGCCAGCGCCAACAAAGGCCCGGCCCGCCGCCCCACCAGGGCCACGCGCGCGCCCTCGGCGGCGAAACGCCGCGCGCAGGCCGCGCCGATGCCGGAACCCGCGCCGGTGATCACAATGGTTTTGTCTCGCAAGGACATCGCAGCCTCCTTTGGCCCAATTTGCCGTCAAGCTCGCCGGCGGGACGCGCCGGCGTCATGTTAATATATTCATTTAATCGTCAGGTCATCCCCGCCCTCTTCCCGCGACTTGAATCGAAGGAGCCGCCATGGATCCCACGCAACGCCCCTATCAATATCAATTGCCGCAACGCCTGCTGCGCGCCCGCGAAGCGGTGATGTCCTACTTTCGACCGGTGTTGACCCGCCACGGGCTGTCGGAACAACAATGGCGCGTATTGCGCCTGCTGGCTGAGCGCGGTGAAATGGAAGCCGGCGACATCGCCCAGCGCGCCGGCATCCATCCGCCCAGCCTCAGCGGCATCCTGACGCGCATGGAGCGGGACGATCTGGTGTACCGTCACCGCGCCCGAAGCGACAATCGCCGCTTGATCGTCACGCCCACGCCGCACGCCAAGGCGCTGACCCAGCGCATCATCCCGCTGTCCAACGACTGCTACCGGCGGATCGAGACGCATTTTTCCCCTGCCAAGCTGCAGACCTTGCTGGCGTTGCTGGACGAGTTGGAAAACCTGCCCGCGCCGTAAATGAGAAGCTGTTCACGATCCTGTTTACGCGGCGGGCGAGGGTCCGCCCCTCCGCGAGTCGCCATGGGTAGAGAGGATGGAACGCAGCGATGCCCGCTGATGCCTAGCTCCACCCCGCCTCCTCGGCCAGCAGGGCGCGGCGGCAAGCGGCCAGGCTGGCCAACACCGCCAGGCCTTGCACCCCGCGCAGACCGATGTAACGCCGCAACGGCGGCAGCCGGCAGGCCACCTCGCTGGCGCCGTAAGGCTCCAGATGTATCTGCCAGCCGTCCTGGCCGCCATGCAGCTCGCAACGCTTGAAGTCCAGCGGCGACAGGGCCACGCGCAAATCCGCGTCCGCGCGCAAGCGCTCCAGCAAGGGCGCCAACGCCGCGGCGTCGCCGTCCAGCAAATCAACGACGATGCCGCTGCGGCGCCAGAAGCCGCCGTGGCGCAGGCGAATGCGCGCGCGGCCCGGCGCGCCGGGCACCGACAGCCGGAACTCGCAGGCCACCACATGCGCCAGCCAACCCGCCTCCACCCGCTCCCGCGCAGAAAAGCTCCAGTCTCCGTGCGGAAACCGAAAACGCCGCTCCCCTTCTTCCTCCGCGTCCAAGCTGTCCAGCTCGGGCCAGTCCAGGCTCAACCGCGTCAGCATCGCGCCTGGACGATAGCCGCCCGGCCTGCGCCAAGCTTCAGCCAGCCGCGGCCACACGTTCCAGCTCCCGCCGCAAGGCCTCGTCCTCGTCCAAAGGCTGCGCGTTCAAAATCTGCTCCAGCGGCACCGGCCGAAAAGGGTTGACCTTCTGCACCAGCAAAGTCCACAGCAGCGCGTACACCAGGGTCAGCCCCAGCATCCAGCCAAAGGGCACGTAGATGTCGCGCGCCTGCATGCCGGGCGGGGTGATGAAACAGATGGCCAGCACGATGCCCAGCGCGGAGCCGATCTGCGGCAGCGGAAACCACGGCGAGCGGTAAGCGCGCGGAAAATCCGGCCGCGTCAGCCTCAGCCGCACCACGGACAAGGTCACCAGCAGATAGGCCACGCCCCAGGAACAGACCGCGGCCAGCACCAGGGGCATGATGCGGTCCAGATCGCCCTGAATCAGCCAGGCATGGATACAGGGAATCAGCACCGCGACCGCGATGCCGCACCACGGGGTATTGAAACGCGGATGCAGATAGGCGAAGCAGCGCGGCAAAGCGCCGTCCTGAGCCATGCCGTACAGGATGCGCGGCAGCGCCGCCATCAGGGTGTTGATCGTCGCCGCGCCGGCCAGCAGCAGGCCGACGCCCAGCCAGATTTTGCCGAACGGCCCCATCACCCGCTCGGCGAAGGCCGGCAGCGCCATCGGCGTGTCCAGCAGCCTTGGCCCGTCCGGATGGGCCGGGTCCAGCGGCGTATTGGCCACCTGCCGCACCATGGCCGCGCCGTACAACAGCATGGTGACGGCCACGCCGCTAAGCCCTATCTTCAAAGCCCGCGGAATGGCGCGCCCGGAGTCGCGCAGCTCCGGCGCCAGCGGCGTCACCAATTCCGCGCCGACAAACATGAACATCGCCATGCCCACCAGGCTAAGCAACAAGCCGGGATCGTCCAAACGCAGCGGCGCGCCGAACCAGCCGCCCAGATCCACCGCCGGCGCGCGCAGCAGGCCGGCCACGCCAAACACCGTCAGCGTCGCCCACATGCCGAAGGTCAGCGCCACCTCGGCCTTGCCGAACAGCGTCACTCCCAGCGCGTTGAGCCCGCCGAAAACGATGACCAAGCCCACGCCCACCATCCAGGCGCTGCCGCTTTTCTCCAGCATGGTGTTGAGATGGTCGAAATTCACCAGCGCCATGATGCCAGACAGAATGGTCTCGGCGGTGCCGGCGAACACATGCACCAATAGATAGGCCGACAGGGTGCCGGCGATGGCCAGGCCGCGGCCCAGGCCGGCGCTGATGTAATCGTAAACCGCGCCGGAAGTCGGCAGCATCGCCGCCGCTTCGGCGAAAGTGGTGGCCTGCGCCTGCATCATCAGGTAGGCGATCAGCATCGCCAAGGCGAAAGTGCCGCCGGCCATGCCAAAGCCGCTGGTGGCGGTCAGTATCACCGGGCTGGCCATCACTACGCCCACCGAACTGGCCAACGCCACCGGAAAGCCCACCACGCCGCGGCTCAGGCTGCGGCTCAAACGTTCGCTTACAGACATGGTTCTCCTCCCTCTCCATCCACCGTCGCGCCGGCCGCCGCTCTCTGTTTTCCTGGCGGCGTGCCGGCGCGGCCGGCTGCTCCCCGTCCGGGCCAGCCGTTCAGGCCTCGGCCAGTCCGGCCTCCAAGGCCGTCGCAATCACATCGGCGTGCTCGCGCAGCAACACCAGCGGCGGCGACAGAATGATCTTGCTGCCCACCGGCCGCACCAGCGCGCCGGACCGGCGCGCGATTTCCGCCACCTTGTCGGCGTAACCGCTTTGCGGGTCGATGGGCTCCCGGCTGGCTTTGTCCTTGACCAGGTCCAGAGCCAGCATCAGCCCCTTGCCGCGCACCTCGCCCACCGCCGGATAACGCTCGGCCAGCGGCCGCAGCCGCTCCAGCAGGTAGGCGCCGGTTTCCGCCGCCTTGGCCGGGAGGTCTTCCTCTTGCACGATGCGCAGATTGGCAAGAGCGGCGGCGCAGGCCACCGGGTGGCCGGCGTAGGTGTAGCCGTGCATGATGACGCCGCCGAAATCGCCGTTGGCGGCGAAGGCGTCCGCCACGCGCTGATTGACCACGGTGGCCCCCAGCGGCAGATAACCGGAGGAGATGCCCTTGGCCAGGCACATCATGTCCGGCTTCACCCCCCACAGCCGGCTGCCGAACATGGAACCCGAGCGGCCGAAGCCGGTGACCACCTCGTCGGCGATCAACAGCACGCCGTGGCGGTCGCACACCTCGCGCACCTTCGACCAATAGCTGGCCGGAGGCACGATGACGCCGCCGGCGCCCTGGATGGGCTCGGCGATGAAGGCCGCCACCGTGTCCGGGCTCTGGAACAGGATTTCGCGCTCCAGCATCCGCGCGCAAATCTCGGCCAGTTCCTCCGGGTCCTCTGTGAACGGGTTGCGGTAGAGCCACGGAGTCTCCACGTGGAAGCAACCGGGCAGCAGCGGCTCGTAATTGCGGCGGAACACCGTGTTGCCGTTGACCGAACCGCCGCCGAAGTGAGTGCCGTGGTAACCCTGCTTCAGCGAAATGAACTTGACCCGGTCCGGCTGGCCCTTGAGCCGCCAATACTGACGCGCCAGCTTGAGCGCGGTTTCCACCGCGTCCGAGCCGCCGGAGCTGAACACCACCCGCGCCATGTCCTCCTGCCGCAACATGTCGATCAGCAACGCGGACAGCTCCTCCGCCCGCGGATGGGAGATGCCGTCGAACAGTTGGAAATACTCCAGTTCGTCCAATTGCCGGGCGATCGCCTGCTTGATCTCGGCGCGGTTGTGGCCGACGTTGACGTTCCACAAGCCCGCTACGCCGTCCACCAGCTTGCGCCCTTGGTCGTCGAACACGTGGCAGCCGTCGCCGCGGACGATGCGGATGGGCGACCGCTCTTTCATTGCGTTGGGATGCAGCATCGGGTGCCAGAAACGGGCAGTGTCGTAAGACATGTTTTTCTCCTGAATCTCTAAAGTAGAAACGCGTCCGCGCTCAATGGGCGATGCAGACCGATTTGATCTCGGTGAAACTCTCCACCGCGCCCTTGCCGAATTCGCGGCCGAGGCCGGATTCCTTGTAACCGCCGAAGGGCATGCCCGGGTCCAGCGGAATATGGCTGTTGACCCAGACCGTGCCGGCCTGCAGCCGCGGCACAATGTCCAGCGCCGCCGACAAATCATTGGTCCACACGCTGGCTGCCAGGCCGTAGCGCGTGTCGTTGGCCAGCGCCACCGCCTCGTCCACCTCGTCGAAAGGCATCAGCGCCAGCACCGGGCCGAAAACTTCCTCGCGCGCCACCGGGTTGTCCGGCGCCAGGTCCGTCATCACCGTCGGCTGCACGAAATAGCCGGGCAGGTCGGCGGCCCCGCCGCCCGTCAACACTCGGGCGCCGGCGGCGCGGCCGCGCTCTATCAGCCGGCACACCGCCTGCTGCCGCCGCTGCGACACCAGCGGATTGACCTGAGCCTCCAGATCCATGCCCGGCCCCAAGCGCATGCCGGCCACGGCGGCGGACAGCGCCTCCGCGAACATATTGAATTTGCTGCGATGCACATACAGCCGCGAGGCGGCGGCGCAGACCTGGCCCTGATTGAGAAAACCACCCAACAAAGCGCCCCTCACCGCCTGGTCGATGTCGGCGTCGCCCAGCACCAGCATCGGATTCTTGCCGCCCAGCTCCAAAGCCAGCCGGGTCATATTGTCCAGCGCGGCGTGGCCGACGGCCTTGCCCACTTCGGTGGAGCCGGTAAAGCTGACCTTGCCGATCAGCGGGTGCCCGGCCAGCGCGCGGCCCGCCACTTCGCCGCGCCCGGTCACCACGTTGAACACGCCCGGCGGCACGCCGGCCTCCAGCGCCAGCTCCGCCAGACGCAGCGCGCTCAGCGGCGTCTCGCTGGCCGGTTTCAACACCGCGGTGCAACCGGCCGCCAAGGCCGGCACCGTTTTCCACAAGGCGATCATCAATGGGAAATTCCACGGCGCGATGCCGGCCGCCACGCCCACCGGCTCGCGCCGGGTGAAGGCGGTGAAGCGCGCGCCCGGCGGCGCCGGAATCGACACGTCCAGGGTTTCGCCGGTGATCTTGGTGGCCCAGCCCGCCATATAGCGCACGTATTCGATGGAGCCGCCCACCTCGATGGCCCGGGCCAGATGGATGGATTTGCCCTGGTTCAGCGTTTCCAGCTGCGCCAGCTCCTCGGCATGCGCCTCCAGCAAATCCGCCAGCCTCAGCAACACGCGCTCGCGCTCGGCCGGCCGCAAGCCGGACCAGACGCCCGACTCAAAGGCGCGCCGCGCGCTGGCCACCGCCGCGTCCACATCGGCGGCCTCGCCGTCCGCCACGTTGGCGATCACCGCGCCGCTGGCCGGGTTGCGCACCTCGTTGCGCCGCCCGGACAGCGCCGCTCGCGGCTTGCCGTCTATCCACAGCCCATGTTCCCGCTCTAGAAAGGCCCGCACCGACTCCAGCACCGGCACCAGGTTTTGATCCATCCGCGTCTCCTTTTCAATCAAGCTTGCCGCCGCGTGAGCGCGGCCGGCGATGGCTCAATATACCCAGCGCCGCCGACGCGGCTCATCCCAAATCGGCAAAGCGCGGACCAGCCCTTCGCGTTGCGGCGCAGCATGTCGCCAGATGGAAACATTCATTAAAAACAACGGCTAACCATCCCACGTAAGGCTGGACATTTCGATTTGAATAACATATTAATCATTTTGCGACCCAGAACATGGGACCGAAAACAGGCGGACTCCACCCCCACCCACCGGAGAAAGCAGATGATTGCCGCAGCCCGTTGTTTTGACGACGCCCACCTGCACGCCGAGGCCCTGCCCGGCTGGGAGCAGCTATACAGCCAGATCAGCGGCGGACGTTTCCGCAGCACTTTGAGCCGGGTGCGCACCGCGCGCCTGGACATCTTCCGCGAGAGCTTCAACCAGCGCGTGGTGCAGCAAGGGCGCGCGCCCGGCGGCATGATCCATTTCGCGCTGCCCATCCGCGCGCCGTCGCCGCTGAGCCTGCAAGGCGTCGCCGTGCCCGACAACGCCCTGATGGCGCTGCGCGGCGGCGAGGATTTCGTGTTCCACCTGCCGCCGGGCGCGGATTCGGTTCAGGTGTCGGTGCCCTACGAGGATTTGGCCGAATTGACGCCGGCGCTGTGCCGCCCGCTGCGCGAGGCGCGAGGCAAGACGCCGGTGTTCCCCGCCCGCCCGGCCGCGCTGGCGGCGCTGCGCGCGCTGCTGAACGGCGTGTTCGAACAGGCCTTGCTGGACCCGGCCCTGCTGTCCTACGCCGGCAACCAGAAAGTGATTCAGCATCAGTTGCTGGACCTGCTGCAAGACGCGCTGGCGGACGTTGCGCTGGGCGAGCGCCTCGGCAACCTGACCTTCGCCACTCATTGCGACATCGTCAGGCGCAGCCAGGCGCTGGCGCTGGCCAAGCCGGACGAGCCGGTGACCGTGCTGGAGCTGTGCAGCCGTCTACGCGTCAGCCGCCGCACGCTGCAAAACAGCTTTCAGCTGGTGGCGGATACCACCCCGGTTGATTATCTGCGCTCCATCCGCCTGAACGCGGTGCGCCGCATGCTGCTGAACCCCACGCAAGCCGGCCACGGCGTGCGAGACGCCGCCGGGGCCTGGGGCTTTTACCACTTGGGGCATTTCGCCGGCGATTACCGCAAGCTGTTCGGCGAAGCCCCGTCCCACACCCGCGCCCGCGCCCTGGCCCACCTGGGCGCGCCTCCCGGCGCGCGCGGTCTGGAATCAGCCCACGACGCGACGCACTAGGCCGCGCGGATTCAGGCCTGGCGGCGCGCGCGGTAGTCGCTGGGCGGGCAGCCCGCCAGGCGCTGAAAGAAGCGGGAAAAGTAAGCGGGGTCCTTGAAGCCCAATTCATAGGCGATGGCATGCACCGAGGCGGGGGAATAGATCAACAGACGCTTCGCCTCCTGCAACAGCCTGTCGTGCGCCAGCCGCTTGGACGGCAAGTCCGCCAACCGGCGGCACACGTCGTTGAGCCGCGCCTCGCTGACGCCCAGTTCGGCCGCGTAGCGGTCCAGGCTCCAGTGTTCACGGTAATGCGCCTCGATCAAGCCGTTGAAGCGATGGTAGAGCCGCCACTCGTCGCGACGCGGCCCCCGCCGCGGCCCCGGCAGGCCGGATAGCCGCAACACGTCCACCAATACCAGTTGGGCCAAGGCTTGCCGCGCCAGATCCGCGCCCGGCTCCGGGGCCTCGCTCTCCCGCTGCAACTGCGCCAGCCTCTCGGGTAGCCGCCGCGCCATATCGGCCCATTCCGCCGGCACCTCGCCCAGCTCCACGCAGAACGGCGCGCTCAAGGCATCCGGCCCCGCTTCCTCCAGCCAGCCGCGCGCCAGCTCCTGACGCAAGGTCAGCACATGGCCGTCGGCCTCCGGCCCGGTGATGAAGGCGTGCGGCACCGTGGGCGGGGTCAGAAACAAAAGCGGCGCGCGCGCCTGGTAATGATCCTCCTCCAACTGCAGCCGGATATCGCCGCTGGCAAGGTAGTGCAATTGCAAAAAACGGTCGTGCCTGTGCACCGGCATATTGCGGCCGAAAAAGGCCGCCAGCCGTCCGAAGGATTCGCAATGGATGTCGACGGACTCGTAAGGGCTGTCGTAAGCCTTGCCGATGTCGATATTGGGTATGCGCGCGCCCAGGCCGCGCGGGTTTCTGCTCATCGCCATCCCTCTCTTGTGACATTTTCGCCATAGTCGGCCGTTCTCGCCGCACGTCCTCGACAAAAGGCCGCCGCTCTGGCCTCCGCGCCGGATCGGCAAGCCCGGCCGCCGCCGCCCAAGCGCGGTTTTCCGCGGGCTTCCCCGCAACGCAACATGGATAAACATTGACAGCAGCCCGCCGTCATCGTTATAAACTTTAACATGTTAATGAATATTTGAACAACAGCAACCCGTTCAATAACAAGGAGTTAAGCATGAGCTTTGTCCTAGACGCCGCAACTGAGCGGCCGGCGGCCATCTACGGCGCGGCGCTCAACCACCGCCGTCTGCAGGCGGCGCTGGCGGCGGAGTTCGAACAGGCCCCCTACCAGCGTCCGCCGCAAGCGCCGGTGCTGTTCGTCAAGCCGCGCAACACCGTCAGCGCCTCCGGCGCGCCCATTCCCTTTCCCGCCGATGCCGACGCCGTCTACGCCGGCGGCGCGCTGGGCGTGCGCATCGCCCGCGACGCCTGCCGCGTGAGCCCGGCCGACGCCTTGTCCCATGTCGGCGGTTACGCGGTGGTCAACGAAGTCAGCCTGGCCGAAACCAGTTTCTACCGGCCGGCGATCCAGGCCAAATGCCGCGACGGCTTCTGCCCCATCGGCCCCGAGGCCGGCCCTGGCGCCATCAATCCGCAGCGGGTGCAAGTGCGCACCTACGTCAACGGCGCGCTGGCCGAAACCAACGACAGCGCCGACTGGCTGCGCGGCGTCGCCCAGTTGATCGCCGACGTCAGCCAGTTTCTCACCTTGTACGCCGGCGACCTGCTGATCGTGGCCACGCCGCCGCGCAACGTCCGGCTGCGTCCGGGCGACACCGTGGCGGTGGAAATAGACGGCATCGGCCGCCTGGAAAACATCGTCGCGGCCGAGGAGGATATCCAATGAGACACGCCCGCATCCGTTACCAGGGCCAAACCTGGCGTGCGCAGGCCGACGCCGACGGCGCCATCGTGCTGCCGGACGGCCGCCGCCTGGGCGAAACCGAGGTGGAATGGCTGCCGCCGTGCCAAGGCACGCTGTTCGCGCTGGGCCTCAACTACGCCGACCACGCCGCCGAACTGGACTTCAAACCGCCCAGCGAACCGCTGGTGTTCCTCAAGACGCCCGCCACGCTGACCGGCCACCGCCAACAATCAATGCGGCCGGATAATGTTGAATATATGCACTACGAGTGCGAACTGGTGGCGGTGATAGGCAAGACCGCGCGCAAGGTGAAGCGCGCGCAGGCGATGGACTATGTCGCCGGCTACACCATATGCAACGACTACGCGGTGCGCGACTATCTGGAAAACTACTACCGGCCCAATCTGCGGGTGAAAAACCGCGACGGCCTGACCCCTATCGGCCCATGGCTGGTGGACCGCGACGACGTCCCCGACCCGCATTGCCTGGAGCTGGCCACCTATGTCAACGGCCGCCGCGTCCAGAGCGGCAATACCCGCGACATGGTGTTCGACATCCCCTTCCTGATCGAATACCTGTCCGCCTTCATGACGCTGCAGCCGGGCGACATGATCGCCACCGGCACGCCTCAAGGTCTGTCCGACGTGCGCCCCGGCGACGAAGTCGTCGTGGAAGTCGCGGGCGTCGGCCGGCTGCTCAATCACATCATCAGCGAAACGGACTGGCTTGCGCGCCGGAACGCGGAAAAGGAAACCCCATGATCAAACACTGGATAAACGGCCGCGAAGTGGCCAGCCAAGACAGCTTCGTCAACTACAACCCGGCCACCGGCGAAGCGCTGGGCGAAGTGGCCGCGGGCGGCGCCGAAGAAATCAACCTGGCGGTGGCCGCCGCCAAGGCGGCCTTTCCCAAGTGGGCGGCCACGCCGGCCAAGGAGCGCGCGCGGCTGATGCGCAAGCTGGGCGAGCTGATTCAGCGCGAAGTGCCGCGGCTGGCGGAATTGGAAACCCTGGACACCGGCCTGCCCATCCACCAGACCCGCAATGTGCTGATCCCCCGCGCCTCGCACAACTTCGACTTTTTCGCTGAAGTCTGCACCCGCATGAACGGCCACAGCTATCCGGTGGACGAGCAGATGCTCAACTACACGCTGTACCAGCCGGTGGGCGTGTGCGCGCTGGTATCGCCGTGGAACGTGCCCTTCATGACCGCCACCTGGAAGACCGCGCCCTGCTTGGCGCTGGGCAACACCGCGGTGCTGAAGATGTCCGAACTGTCGCCGCTGACCGCCAACGAGCTGGGCCGGCTGGCGCTGGAGGCCGGCATCCCGCCCGGCGTGTTCAACGTGGTGCAGGGCTACGGCGCCAGCGCCGGCGAAGCCCTGGTCAGCCATCCGGACGTGCGCGCGGTGTCCTTCACCGGCGGCACCGCCACCGGGCGCCGCATCATGCAAAACGCCGGGCTGAAGAAGTACTCGATGGAGCTGGGCGGCAAATCGCCGGTGCTGGTCTTCGACGACGCCGACTTCGATCGCGCGCTGGACGCCGCGCTGTTCACCATCTTCTCCCTCAACGGCGAACGCTGCACCGCCGGCAGCCGCATCTTCGTCCAGAACGGCATCTACGATCGCTTCGTCGCGGAATTCTCCGCCCGCGCTCAGCGCTTGATCGTCGGCGACCCGCAGGACCCCAACACCCAAGTGGGTTCGATGATTACCCGCCAGCATTACGACAAAGTCACCGGCTATATCCGCATCGGCCTGGAGGAAGGCGCTCGGCTGACGGCCGGCGGCCTGGAGCGTCCGGCCGGCTTGCCCGAAGCGCTGGCCGCCGGTCACTTCATCCGCCCCACCGTATTCGCCGACGTCGATAACCGCATGCGCATCGCCCAAGAGGAAATCTTCGGCCCGGTGGCTTGCCTGCTGCGCTTTAGCGACGAAGCCGAGGCACTGCGGCTGGCCAACGACGTCGACTACGGCCTGGCTTCCTACATCTGGACGCAGGACATCGGCAAGGCCCACCGTCTGGCGCGCGGCATCGAGGCCGGCATGGTCTTCGTCAATAGCCAGAACGTGCGAGACCTGCGCCAGCCCTTCGGCGGCGTCAAGGCGTCCGGCGTTGGGCGCGAGGGCGGCGAATACAGCTTCGAAGCCTTCGCCGAGGTGAAAAACGTCTGCGTCTCCATGGGCAGCCACTTCATCCCGCGCTGGGGCGTGGAAACCCGCTGACACGCAAGCCAAGGCCGCCCAGACGGCCGCTTCCGCAAACGGAACGACGCGCGGGCGCAGCGCCCGCGCAACACAAAGGAGAACGCAATGGGAACCCTAGCCCTGGCGGCCAAGATCACGCACGTGCCGTCCATGTATCTGTCGGAACTGCCCGGCCCGCATCAAGGCTGCCGCCAGGCGGCCATAGACGGCCACAAGGAGATCAGCCGCCGCTGCCGCGAACTCGGCGTGGACACCATCGTGGTGTTCGACACCCACTGGCTGGTCAACTCCGGCTACCACGTCAACTGCGCGCCGGCCTTCGAAGGCGTGTACACCAGCAATGAGCTGCCGCACTTCATCAAGAACATGCCCTACGCCTACCCGGGCAATCCCGTTCTGGGCAAGCTGCTGGCCGAAGCCGCCACCGCCGCCGGGGTACATACCCGCGCCCACGACGCCACCACGCTGCCGCTGGAGTACGGCACCCTGGTGCCGATGCGCTATATGAACGCCGACCAGCACTTCAAGGTGGTATCGGTGGCCGCGCTGTGCACGGTGCACGATCTGGCCGACAGCGCGCGGCTGGGCGCGGCGATGCGCGAGGCGGTGGAGCGCGATTACGACGGCCGCGTGGCCTTCTTCGCCAGCGGCTCGCTGTCGCACCGCTTCGCCCAGAACGGCACCGCAGAGCAATACCTGCACAAGGCCTGGAGCCCCTTCCTGGAAAGCATGGACCAAGAAGTCATCTCCATGTGGTTGGACGGCGATTGGAAAACCTTCTGCGACATGCTGCCGGAGTACGCCGAAAAGTGCCACGGCGAGGGCTTCATGCACGACACCGCCATGCTGCTGGGCGCGCTGGGCTGGGACAACTACCGAGGCCGCGCGGAAATCATCACCCCCTACTTCGGCAGCTCCGGCACCGGCCAGATCAACGCGGTGCTGCCGGTGGAACCTCAGGGAGAGCGCCATGCCGCACTTCATCGCTGAGTGCACCGACAATATTCGCGAGCAGGCGGACCTGCCGGAACTGTTCCGTCAGGTGCACGACTGCCTGGCCGCCAGCGGCCTGTTTCCCCTCGCCGGCATCCGCAGCCGCGCCCATTGGCTGGACACCTGGCGCATGGCCGACGGGGAAGCCGACTACGCCTTCGTCCACTGCACCTTGCAGATAGGCAGCGGGCGCACCGAGGCGCAGCGCAGCGCCACCGCCGAGCAGGTGTTCGCGCTGATCCAACGCCACTTCGAACCGCTGTTCGCCCAGCGCTACCTGGCGCTCAGCTTCGAGCTGACCGAACTGTCCGCCACGCTCAACTTCAAGCACAACAATGTGCACCAACGTTTCCGCCAGCCCTCCTGAGGAGCCCGCATGCTGAGCCATGACCAGATCCGCGCCGCCGCGCGCCGCTTGCACGACGCCGAGCGCGAACGCAGGCAGATCCGCCAGCTCTCGCTGGAATATCCCGAGATCACCATAGAGGACGCCTACGCCATCCAGCGCTGCTGGGTGGAAATGAAGCTGGCGGAAGGCCGCAAGCTCAAAGGTCACAAGATAGGCCTGACCTCCCGCGCCATGCAGATGTCCTCGCAGATAGACGAGCCCGACTACGGCTCGCTGCTGGACGATATGTTCTTCAACGACGGCGCCGATATTCCGGTGTCCCGCTTCATTGTGCCGCGGGTGGAAGTGGAGCTGGCCTTCATCCTGGGCCGGCCGCTGTCCGGCCCCGGCGCCACGCTGTTCGACGTCTACGACGCGACCGAGTACGTGATTCCGGCGCTGGAAATCATCGACGCGCGCAGCCAGTCCATAGACCCGGACAGCCAGCGCCCGCGCAAGGTGTTCGACACCATCGCCGACAACGCCGCCAACGCCGGCGTGGTGCTGGGCGGCCGGCCCATCCGCCCGCGCGAGCTGGACCTGCGCTGGGTGGCGGCGCTGATGTACCGCAACGGCGTGATCGAGGAATCCGGCGTCGCCGCCGCGGTGCTCAATCACCCGGCCAACGGCGTGGCCTGGCTGGCCAACAAACTCTCGCCGTTCGACGTCGAACTCAAGGCCGGCCAGGTGATTCTGGCCGGCTCCTTCACCCGGCCTGTGCCGGCGCGCGCCGGCGACACCTTCCACGTCGACTACGGCCCGCTGGGCGCGATCAGTTGCCGCTTCGTCTGACACCCTCTAGAGGAACCGCCATGCAACTCCCCGCCAACCCATTCAAAGCCGCGCTGCGCGAAGGCCGCAGCCAGATCGGCCTGTGGCTGGGCCTGGCCAGCCCCTATAGCGCCGAACTGCTGGCCGGCGCCGGTTTCGACTGGTTGTTGAT
Source organism: Chromobacterium haemolyticum (assembly GCF_009936155.1). NCBI lineage: Bacteria > Pseudomonadati > Pseudomonadota > Betaproteobacteria > Neisseriales > Chromobacteriaceae > Chromobacterium > Chromobacterium haemolyticum. The sequence continues at coordinate 3,200,348 of NZ_AP019312.1, forward strand.
AGACGGCGAACACGCGCCCAATGAACTGAACGACGTGCTGCTGCAACTGCAGGCTATCGCCCCCTACCCCTGCCACCCCATTGTGCGCGCCGCCAGCAACGACCCGGTGCGCATCAAGCGCTTGCTGGACATCGGCGCGCAAACGCTGATGCTGCCCATGGTGCAAAACGCCGACGAAGCGGCGCGGGCGGTGGCGGCCACCCGCTACCCGCCGCGCGGCATTCGCGGCGTGGGCAGCGCGCTGGCGCGCGCCTCGCGCTGGAACCGCGTGCCGGATTACCTGACGCGGGCCGACAGCGAAATCTGCGTGCTGGTTCAGGTGGAAACCCGGCAGGCTCTGGCCGCGCTGGAAGGCATTGCCGCCACCGACGGCGTGGACGGCGTCTTCATCGGCCCCGCCGACCTGGCCGCCGACATGGGGCATCCGGGCCGGCCGGACCACCCGGACGTGCGCGCGGCGATGGACGACGCCATCCGCCGCATCCGCGCCCAAGGCAAGGCCGCCGGCATCCTGATGGCCGACGAGGCCGAAGCGCGCCGTCTGCTGGAACTGGGCGCCCGCTTCGTCGCCGTCGGCGTCGACACCACCTTGCTGGCGCGCCGCGCCGAAGCGCTGGCCGCGGCCTTCCGCAGCCAAACGCCCGGCCTGCCGCCGTCCCCATCCGCCTACTGACCCACGGCGGGCCGCCCGGCCCGCCACACCCAAAGCGGCGACCACACAAGAACAAGGCGCCGCCCGGAGCCGGCTCCGGCTCCGCCCCCGAGGAGAACAAAGATGAGTCACACCCCCGCTCGCTCAAGCGCGAACGCGCGCAAAGTCGCCTACGCCACCGTGATCGGCACCGCCATCGAATGGTACGACTTCTTCATCTACGCCAGCGCCGCCGGCCTGGTGTTCAATAAGCTGTTCTTCGCTCCGGCCGGCGAGCGCTCCGCCACGCTGATCGCCTTCGCCTCGGTCGGCGTCAGCTTCCTGTTCCGGCCGCTGGGCGCCTTTCTCGCCGGTCACTACGGCGACCGGCTTGGCCGGCGCGCGATGCTGGTGCTGACCCTGGTGCTGATGGGCGCCTCCACCGCGCTGATCGGCCTGCTGCCCACCTATGAGTCCGCCGGCCTGCTGGCGCCGCTCGCGCTGATCCTGCTGCGCATCCTGCAAGGCATCTCCGCCGGCGGCGAATGGGGCGGCGCGGTGTTGATGGCGGTGGAACACGCGCCGCGCGGTCAGCGCGGCCGCTACGGCGCCTTCCCGCAGATAGGCGTGCCGCTGGGCTTGCTGCTGGCTTCCGGCGTGTTCGCGCTGATGAGCGGGGTGATCTCCCCCGGCGACGCCTTCCTGGAATGGGGCTGGCGCGTGCCCTTCCTGTTCAGCGTCGTGTTGCTGTTCATCGGCCAATGGGTGCGCCGCTCGGTGGAGGAAAGCCCTGTCTTCGAGGAGATCAAGGCGCGCAAAGCCGGTTCGCGCACTCCGGTGCTGGATCTGTTCCGCCGCCACGCGTCACTGGTGCTGCTGGCCGCGCTGGTGTTCGCCGGCAACAGCGCCGTCGGTTACATGACCACAGGCGGCTTCATCCAAAACTACACCACCGACCCCGCCGGCGCGCTGCGCATGGAGCGCACCCCGGTGCTGCTGGCCGTTGCCTTCGCTTCCGCCTGCTGGATGGCCTTCACCTGGCTGGCCGGCGTCTGGTCGGACCGCATCGGCCGCCGCCGCATCTACATCATAGGCTTCGGCGTGCAGCTGGCCGGCGTGCTGATGCTGTTCCCGCTGGTCAACAGCGCCGGCTTGCCGGCGGTGCTGCTGGCGCTGTGCCTGTTGTCCGTGGGCACCGGCCTGACCTACGGCGCGCAATCGGCCTTCTACGCGGAGCTGTTCCCCGCCTCGGTGCGCTTTTCCGGCGTGTCCATCTCCTACGCGCTGGGCGCCATTCTCGGCGGCGCCTTCGCGCCGATGATAGCCAAGGCCTTGATCGCCCAAACCGGCTCCACCGCCGCGGTGACCGCTTATCTGAGCTGCATGACGCTGATCGGCCTCGCCGCCGCGTTGCTGCTGCGCGACCGTCGCGACATCCCGCTGGGACCGGAGCACGAAGCCGAACAGGCCGCCTCGCCGATACGCTGGCGCGGATCCGTCTCCGCCGCCATGCGCGCAAATACCATGAAAAGTACCTAAGACAGCTTGGAAGGTGCATTCCAGTGCGTGGCATCGCTATCCATAATGCAAATTCGCTGAAGGTATTCATTATTATCCAGCGCCACCACGCACCCAGGAGACCCGCCATGCGCCACCCCAATCCCTTGCTGGAAACTCTGCTCCCCATCCTGCCCGCCATCGCCTCCAACGCGGAGCGGGCGGAACGCGAACGCACCGTGCCGGCGGAAAACATCGCGCTCTTGAAAAGCATAGGCTTTCACCGCGCCTTCCAGCCCAAGCCTTACGGCGGCCGGGAAATCAGCCTCCCGGAATTCGCGGACTGCGTGGCGGCGCTGGCCGGCGCCTGCGCCAGCACCGCCTGGGCCGCCAGCCTGCTGGCCACCCACAGTCACCAGATCGCGCTGTTCTCCGCCCGGCTGCAAGAGGAGGTCTGGGGCGAGGACCGCGACGCCACCGCCAGTAGCAGCATCGCGCCGCTGGGCCGGGCCGAAACCGCGGACGGCGGCGTGCTGCTCAGCGGAGAAATGGGCTGGAGCAGCGGCTGCGACCACGCCGAGTGGGCGATACTGGGCTTTCGCCGCCCCGGCCCGGACGGCGAGCCGCAATACTGCTTTGGCGTGGTGCCGCGCGCCGATTACCGGATCCGCGACGACTGGCACGCCGCCGGCATGCAAGGCAGCGGCACCAAGACGCTGCTGGTGGACAAGGTCTTCGTGCCGGAACACCGGATAGAAGCGGCCAAGGACATGATGGAAGGCCGCTCCGCCGGCTTCGGCCTGTACCCGGACAGCAAGATCTTCTACGCGCCTTACCGGCCCTACTTCGCCAGCGGCTTCGCCGCCATCAGCCTGGGCGTGGCCGAGCGCATGCTGCAAGTGTTCAAGGAACGCAGCCGCAACCGCATTCGCGCCTACACCGGCGCCCAAGTGGGCGCCGCGCTGCCCGCCTATATGAGGCTGGCCGAATCCACTCACCAGGTGCTGGCCGCGCGCGCCTTGCTGGAAGCCAGCTGGCGCGATCACGCCGAGCACGGCGCGGCCAAGCGCTACCCCACGGCGGAAACGCTGGCCTTCTGGCGCACCAACCAAGCCTACGCGGTGAAGATGTGCATCCAGGCGGTGGACCGTTTGTTCGAATCCATGGGCGGCAACTGTTGGCGGTTGGAAAACGAGGCGCAGCGGCTGTTCCGCGACGCTCATATGACCGGCGCCCACGCCTACACCGACTACGACGTCTGCGCCCAGATCCTGGGACGTTCGCTGCTGGGGCTGGAGCCGGACCCCTCCATGGTCTAAGAACCTGTTCATAATCTGCTGCGCTGCGACGATACCGCGTTAAAAACCGCTTCGAAATGCTCATGTACCACTTGTACATTCCGCTTTCTCAGCCGTTTTCGCCTTGTCTCGCTTTTGCTCGCAAGATTTTGAACAGGCTCTAAGAACGTGTTTACGATCTCGCGAGCAAGACTTTGAACAGGTTCTACCGCCCCTCCCACCCGCGCCTTTCCGGCTCCGCGCCGGGCGGCCTTGAGGACACGCCATGAACGCACCCGCCCCTGCCCACGACGCGCGCGCGCTGCGCCGCGCGCTCGGCAACTTCGCCACCGGCGTCACCGTCGTCACCGCCTCCACACCGGACGGCGAACGCGCCGGCGTCACCGCCAACAGCTTCAACTCCGTCTCGCTGGACCCGCCGCTGGTGCTGTGGAGCCTGGACAAGCGCTCCGCAAGCAACGCGGTGTTCGACCAGGCCGGCCACTTCGCCGTCCACGTGCTGGCCGCCGACCAGATTGAGCTGTCCAACCGCTTCGCCCGCGCCGCCTCGGACAAATTCGCCGGCCTGAAACCGGAAACCGGCCTAGGCGGCGCGCCGCTGCTGGACGGCTGCGCCGCCCGCTTCCATTGCCGGCTACATCAGCGGCTGGACGGCGGCGACCACTGGATTCTGCTGGGTTTGGTCGAGGCCTTCGACGACTGCGGCGCCGCGCCGCTGCTCTACCATCAAGGCATGTACGCCGCCGCGCTGCCGCGCGCTCGGCCGGCCGCTGCCGCGGAACCCCAGCCCGGCTGGCTGGGCGACAACCTGCTCTATCTGCTGACCCAGGCGCTGCAGGCCTACCAGGCCAGTTACCGGCCGCGCCAACTCGCCACCGGCCTGAGCGGAGGCGAAGCACGGCTGCTGCTGGTGCTGGAACAGCAGCCGGGGCTGGATGGCTGCGCATTGCAGCGCGAGGCGGCGATGCCGCCGGAAGCGATAGAACTGGCCGAGGCCGAGTTGCGCCGCAAGGGGTTTCTGACCCGCGACGCCGCCGGCTACCGCCTCAGCGAGGCCGGCCGCGAACAAGCCGCCACGCTGTGGCGCATCGCCGGCCAGCAACAGCGGGAGATCCAGGCCGGGCTGGGCGAACAGGATCTGGCCGCCTGCAAGCGCGTGCTGCGCGCGCTGATCCGCCAAGGCTGAACCTCCCTGCCGGCGCGTCCGCGGCGGTCAAAACCGCGGGCGCGCCCGGTCAAGGCCGCCGCGCGCGGCCGCCCTATGCTGGAGCAGCCGCCCATCCTCAAACAGAAGAAGGGCGGCGCGACAACAAGGGAGACTCCATGCGCGACTACGACTACATCCTCATCGGAGCCGGCTCCGCCGGCTGCGTGCTGACCCACAGGCTGATCGAAGCCGGCAAACGCGTGCTGCTGCTGGAAGACGGCCCGCCGGACAACAGTCCCTACATCCACATGCCGGCGGCCTTCATCAAGGTGCTGGGCAGCGAACGCACCGTCACCTACCGCAGCGAGCCGCAGCCGGAAGCCGCCGGCAGGCGCATCTTCGTGCCCCAGGGACGCACTCTGGGCGGCGGCAGTTCGGTCAACGCCATGGTCTACATCCGCGGCCAGGCCGCCGACTACGACGACTGGGCCGCTCAGGGCTGCGAGGGTTGGGACTGGGCGCGGGTGCTGCCCGCCTTCAAGAAGGCGGAAAGCCATATGCGCTTGTCCGAGCCCTACCACGGCGTGGACGGGCCGCTGAAAGTCAGCGACACCCGCTACCGTCATCCGCTGAGCCTGGCCTTCGTCCAGGGCGCTCAGGAAATCGGCCTGGCCTACAACGACGACTTCAACGGCCGCGAACAGGCCGGCGTCGGCTTCTACCACACCACCACTTTCGACGGACAGCGCGGCAGCACCGCCGCCACCTATCTGGCAGCGATCCGGCAACGGTCCGAACTGGACCTGCGCACCGGTTGCCATGTGCAAAAAATCGGATTCGACGGCCGCCGAGCCTGTCAGGTGGAATGGCGCGACGCCGGCGGCCTCCAGCGCGCGCGCGCCACGGCGGAGATCGTGCTGTGCGCCGGCGCGCTGTCCAGCCCCAAACTGCTGATGCTGTCCGGCATCGGCCCCGCCGCGCAGCTGCGCGAACACGGCGTCGCCGTGCTGCGCGACGCGCCGGAAGTGGGCGCCAACTACCAGGACCATCTGGAAGTGTCGGTCTACGGCCGCGCCCGAGCGCCCATCAGCCTGCTAGGCCAGGACCGCGGCCTGGCCGCGCTGCGCCACGGCCTGCAATGGCAGTTGTTCCGCACCGGTTTGCTGAGCTCCAACGTAGTGGAATCCGGCGGTTTCGTCGACACCGGCGGCGGCGGCCGGCCGGACATTCAGTTTCATGTGCTGCCCACCCTGGTGGGCGACGTGGATCGCGAGCCGCTGCCCGGCCACGGCATTTCCATCAATCCCTGCCTGCTGCGCCCCAAATCGCGCGGCAGCGTCGCGCTGGCCAGCGTCGACGCGGCCGCGCCGCTGCGCTTCGACAGCGGCGCGCTGCGCGAGGCGGAGGATATCGCCGGCCTGCTTCGCGGCGTCAAACTGGCGCGTCGCATTCTGCGGGCGCCGTCGATGCGCCGGCTGATCGCCGAAGAACTGCTGCCCTCGCCGGCGGAGCACGCCGACGACGCGAGGCTGGAGCAGCACATCCGCCAATTCGCCAAAACCGTCTATCACCCGGCCGGCACCTGCCGCATGGGCGGCGACGCCGACGCGGTGGTGGACCCGCGGCTGCGCGTCAAGGGCGTGACCGGTCTGCGGGTTTGCGACGCCTCGGTGATGCCCTCCATCGTCTCCGGCAACACCAATGCGCCGGTGGTGATGATCGCCGAGCGCTGCGCGGAATTCATGCTCTCCGACCAGTAAGCCGCCACCGCAAGCCCCTGTTCCGACAGGGGCGGCCGGCAGCGAAGCCGCCTCCGACACAAACCGTGCTGCGCCGGCTAGATTGAGCCGTGGCTTCGCCTCCCAGACCTTGCCAAAAAATCATTAGAACCTGTTCATAATCTGCTGCGCTGCGGCGATACCGCGTTAAAAACCGCTTCGAAATGCTCATGTACCACTTGACCATTCCGCTTTCTCAGCGGTTTTCGCCTTGTCTCGCTCTTGCTCGCAAGATTTTGAACAGGCTCTTAGAACTTGTTCATGATCTATTCTGATTTCTCAGAACCTGTTTTCGCCTTGGCTCGAGAGAGCGTAAACAGGTTCTTAAGCTTCGCATAAGCTTTGCATTCCATGCTGCACGCATTACCCCATGCAAGGACATTCCTCATGCTGCGCAATACTTCTCAACGCTATGGCGCGGTTTCCCGCGCGCTGCACTGGCTAGGCGCTTTAGGCGTCATTGCCGCGCTGATTTTCATTGAAGCCAAAGGGATTTTCCCCAAGGGCACGCCGCTGCGCGACAGCGTCAAATACGCCCATATTCAGGCCGGACTACTCGTCTTGTTATTGCTGTTTCCTCGCCTGATCTGGCGTGCGGGCAATCCGTCGCCCGCCATCACCCCCCAGCCGGGCCGGCTGGCGACTTTGGCCGCCAAGGCAGGCCACTGGTTACTCTACGCTCTGATGCTGGCATTGCCGCTGCTGGGCATCGCCTTTATCCAAGCCGCCGGCAAGAATATAGACTTCTTTGGTTTTCCTCTGCCCTTGCTGCTCCCCCCCATGCCGGATATCTCGCACGATCTCAAGGAAGCTCACGAATGGCTGGGCAACGCTCTCATGTGGCTGGCCATCCTGCATGCGGCCGCGGCGTTATGGCACCACTTCATCGTCAAGGACAACACTCTGACCCGGCTAATCGGGCCACTGCGCGTCTCCAAATAAAAAGTGCCGGGCGCACGCGCCCGGCACTTCCTCCCGCATCAATCCCTTCCGCTACAAAGGCAACACCAGCTTGAGCCACAAGGCATCGCCCTCCGGCCGGTTTCGCACTTCGAACTCCTTCAGCCACCTCAGCTCCAAGCCGGCCTTGTCGAACTGATAGCGCAGCGCCGGGCCGATGGCGAAAGCCTGGCCGCGAAAGCCGTTGCCCGCCACCGCCTGACCATGCTGGGTATCATCCGTGGTCTGCTTGATGAAATAGCCGTTCAACCCCAGCCGCCAGGCCGGGCCGGCCGCGTAGCTCAGCGAGTAGTCGAAATGGAACTGCTGGCCGGACTGGTAATCGATGTCCCGGTTCTTGCCGTTGAAGGTGTAGCTGATCTTGGACGAGAGCTCCCAGCCGGACGCCGGCAGATAGGAAAAGGCGAACACCGGCCGCAGCGAGTAATGATTGGCCCCCAGGTTCAACATCCGATCGCGATCATAACTGCCGGAGGGCAGCACGATGTCGGCCGCCAGCGCCGTATGCAGCGGCCCGGCGTCGCCCCAGGCCAGCACCGGCCCCAGTACCGCGTCGCCCAGGCCGCTGCGGCGCTCATGCCCACCGCCCGCGTCCAGGCTCAAGCTGGGCAGCGGCGCCAGCGCGAAACCACCCAAACGCCCGCCCCACAGCGTCCGGTCCGACATATACAGCAGCCGCGGCACCAACACGTCGGCCTGCAGTTTGAAGCCCGGCACGGAAGCGTTGCCGGCATCGTCGTTGAAACGCTTAGCCTGATAATGGGTGTAATAGAACACGCCGTACCAACCGGCCGGCGGCAGCGCGCCGGCAAGAAAGCCCTCGGCGCCGGCGCCGATGGTGTCCGCGCCGGACTGGGTGGCCTGAGCCGTTACACAGGCCAACGCCGCCGACAGCCCGGCCAGCGTATTGATCAAAGTCTTGTGCATGATGTTCTCCGTCAGGGAGTGCGGCGTCCCGGCGCAGCGGGACGCGCAATGAGAATGGCGCTCAGGTCGGCGCCCGGTCGGCTTCCGGCACGGCTCCGCTCGGCTTCAGCCGCAGCGGCGCGGTTTCGCGCAGGCCCAAGGACAGCAACGCCGGCAACAGGGCGCCCGCCATGGCGATCCACATCACGATGGACAGGCCGTAGCGGTCCGCGGCGAAGCCGGCCACCGTGGGCGCGACAAAGCCTCCGGCCAGTTCGCCCACTCCCATGATCATGCCCAGCGCGGTGGCGATGCGCCGCGGCGACACCGTTTCCGCCGGAATCGTGGCCATGAACAGGGTGAAGCAGCCCAAGCCGGTGTAGCTGAGAAACACCAGCGGCAGCAGCCAGGCCATGCGATCCACGTTGAGCAACACCAAGGGGCAGCAGGCGGCGATCAAGGAAAACCCCACCATCGCCGGCTTGCGGCCGATGCGGTCGGAAATCGCCGGCACCAGCGCGCCCCACGCCACCCAGGCGAAGCCCAGGCTGCTCATCACCGCTCCCATCGCCTGCGGGCTCATGCCCTTGACCTGAATCAGAAAGGTGGGCGTGAAGGAGATCAGGATGATGAACCAGGTGATGTAGCTGCAGGCGATCAGCACGCACAGCAGAATGTTGCGCTCGCCCAGCAACGAGACGAAGCCGCCGCCCCGGCCTGCCGGCATCGGCGCGGGCGCCGGCTCGCGCACATGCCGCCAAACCAGCCAGGCGATCAGCAGCCCGGGCAGACAGGACAGGTAGAAGGCGGCGCGCCAGCCGTGGGTCTCGGCCAGCGCCACCAGCAGCGGCGGGCCCAGCACAGCGCCCAGCAGGCCCGGCGCCGAGCCGTTGACGATGCCCATATTGAAACCGCGCCTCGCCGGCGTGGACGCCGCCGCCAGCAGCGATTGGGAAATGGGCAGCACCGGCCCTTCCGCCACCCCCATCAGCGCGCGGAACAGCAGCAAGGACAGGAAACCGGCCACCAGGCCGGAAGCGGCGGAAAACAACGAGAACGCCAGCACCGCGGCCACCAGCATCGGCTTTTTCACGCCGCGCCGGTCCGACCAGGCCCCCAGACCCAGGCCGGACAAGGACCAGGTCAGCGCCAAGGCCGACGCCAGCATGCCCAGATGCGCGGGAGTCAAGCGCAGTTCGGCCGCCATGAAGGGAAAGAGAAAGGACAGCGCCAGCCGATCGAAAAACACGAAACCGAAGCTTAGCGCCAGGATGGCCAGCAATTTGTTTTCATAGGAGAGGCGCATGGCGGGCCTCTCTTTCGCCAGCGGCGCGCGCGCGGCCGCCCGGCGGCGAACCGCCCATTTGTGTGTGCATGATGATGTCTCCTCTTTATTAGGTAGGCGTCAGCCATGCCCGGAAGCGCGGCGGACCCGTCCACTCTAACGATGGGGAGAGCGTGAAATTTGCCTAATGAGGACAGTCTTGTTGTCTGGAAAGGACGCGCGCGGCCAAGGCTTCGGCCCGGGTCTGGCTCGGCGTTTCACCGTAGCGGCGTTTATAGCTTCGACAGAAATGGGCAATGTGGTTGAAGCCCCAACGGAAAGCCAGTTCGCTGATCGATAGGTGGCGCAAGGCCGGATCGGCCAGGTCGACCCGGCAACGTTCCAGCCGACGGCCCCACAGATGGCGCGTCACCGATTCGCCTTCCTGTTCGAAGATGCGGGCCAATTGGCGCGCGGACACCCCCACCGCGCGGCTGATGCGTTCGCAGTCCAGATCGTCCTCGGCCAGATGCCGTTCGATATAGGCCTTTGCCCGCCACAGACTGCACAAAGTGGATCGGGAAGCAGGCAAACCCTGACGCGCGCTCCACAAGGAGTGCAGCCATTCCAGCAACTGGCTGGCCAAATGCCGCCGCGCGGCCGCGCCGCCGCTAAGCAAGCGGTGGGCCGCCAAGGCGTCCATGCCTGCGGCGCGTTCAATGCGCACCAGACCGCGCTCGTTCCACACGCCCACCTGCTCCTGGAACAAGGGCCGCGGAATGTCCAGCACGGCCATCGCCATGTCGGCCGGAAAGCCGTGGCCGTAAGGGCGCGCGGTATCGTACAACACCACGTCGCCCGGGCCGTGGCGGGCGCACTCCACGCCCTGATGGCTGAAGCCCTCGCCCTGCAGCATCAGGCAGGCAAAGATGGAGTCCCGGCCGTCCCGGCTCAGGCTATGCCCGCTGCGCGTCACCGCATGCTGGTTGGCGCGTATCGTGGCCATGCGCAGCAAGCCGAAGTCCTGCCAGTCCAGCGAAGCCTCCAGCCGCTCTTCCGGGCGGCGGTCGCACTCCACCCGGACCAGTAAGCGGTCCACCTCGCTCAGCCAAAAATCCAGCTTGTCGCCGTCCGCCGCCTGGCGGGTGGAAAGGTGAATGTCTCCGGTGAAACGCGTATCCATGACAGGCCTCCTCCTAGCGGCCGCCCGGCTGGGCGGCGATGGCTGAAACGGCATCGGCAAATCATGGCACAACATTTAATACATTAAAAATCAAACCCGCGGCCCTCGGCCGGGCCGGGCGCGCCCCTGTCTCGCCTCCGCCACAGCGGCTGAAGCCAGCGCTAGGCCAAGCTGGAGCCCCGAACCACTAGCCGGCCGGTCAGCACCACTTTGCGCGTTGAGCGCTGCGGCTGCTCCAGGCGCTCCAGCAACATCGCCATCGCCGCGCGGCCGATCTCGTCCACCGGCTGCTCTATCACCGTCAGCCCCGGTCCGGCCAGCTCCGTCCAACTGTCGTTGTCGAAACCGGCCAGCGCCAGCTGCCGCGGCAGTTCCAGGCCCAGCGCGCGCACCGCGCGCATCGCGCCCAGCAGCAGCAGGCCGTTGCTGATCACCAGGGCCCGTGGCGCCTCGGCTTCGGCCAGCCAGGCGGACACCGCCTGCTGCGCCGCCTCGGCCGTGGGCGCGACGAAACGCGCCGGCGCGGCCAGCCCGGCCTCCGCCAACGCGGCGGCGAAGCCCGCGTGTCGTTCCGCTCCGGTACTGCTGGTATTGCCGAACAACCCGCCGATGCGGCTATGGCCCTGCTCGCGCAAATGGCTGACCAACAGGCCGGCGGCGGCGGCGTTGTCCAGCACCACCGCGTCGGCCGCGCCGCCGGGCGCGGCCCGGTCGATCAACACCACGGGAAAACCCAGCGCCTCGGCGTCCAGCGTCTCAGCCGTGGCGCGGGTGGCCGCGAAGATCACCCCGGTGACGCGCTCCTCCTGCATCAACCTGAGGTACATCGCCTCCTTGTCCGGGTTCTCGTCGGTGTTGCACAGAATCACCCGCATGCCGGCCTGGTAGGCCACATCCTCCACCGCGCGGCTGACCGCGGTGAAGAAGGGGTTGCGGATATCGGACACGATCAGGCCGATGGTGTCGCTGTGCCGCGAGCGCAGGCGCCGCGCCGACAGATTGGGGCGATAACCGGTGGCGGCTATAGCCGCCTCCACCTTGGCCTTCAACGCCGCGCTGACCGGGCCCTTGGCCAGAGCCCGCGACACGGTGGCCACCGACACGCCGGCCGCCTGCGCCACATCTTTGATGCTGACCGTCATATGAAATCGTTTTCTCTCGCCATAATCGGAATTACGTTTACGCAAGCATACCCCCAAAGCGTAATTTTACAACACTGTCGCTTGAGACAGCACAAAGATGTAGCGCCAGTGCTACGAGCATGTTGACAGTAAAAATGTAATCGTTTTCAATTCACTCAACACACGAACGGCCCCCCTCCGCAAAGACAGCTGGCGGGCGCGAGCCGATCCGCTATACAGAGCCTGTTCGACTCCGCGCCGGCCCCCGGCCGCGCGGCGGAACTCGAAGAGGTTACAAACACCCCGCAGCTACCTGAACCGACAGAAGAGACCGCCATGCACGACACCGGATCGCCCTCCTCCCTGATCCAGCCAGAACTGATCCGGCTGGGCTGTCAGCCCGCCGACAAAGAGGCGGCCATCCGCCTGGCCGGGCAGTTGCTGGCCGACGCCGGCTGCATAGACCCTGCCTACATCGACAGCCTGCTGCGACGCGAAGCGGTGGCCAACACCTTTCTGGGCAACGGCCTGGCCATCCCTCACGGCATGGTGGAAGACCGCCAGTTGATCCGCCGCACCGGCATCGCCATCGTGCAGATTCCGGACGGTCTGGAATGGAACCCCGGCCAGCGCACCCGGCTGCTGTTCGCCATCGCCGCCCAATCCGACGAACACATCACCCTGCTGCGCCGTTTGACCCGGCTGCTGCAAGACGAAGTCCGGCTCGAACAACTATTCAACGCAAGGGACGCCGCCCAGGTGCAGGCCTTGCTGGAAGAGACGCCGCCGGCCGCTGCCGGCGAAGCGGCCGCCGATCTGGCCGAGCGCGCGCAATGGATAGTCGACTACCCCAACGGCCTGCACGCGCGCCCTGCCGCGCAATGGGTGGAGGCCGCGCGCCGCCACGCCGCCCAGCTGCAAGTGCGCCACGGCCAGGACGCCGCCGACGCCAAGAACCTGATCAGCCTGTTGCAACTGGGCCTGCGCCACGGCGACACCGTCACCGTATCCGCCCAAGGCCCCGACGCCGCCGCCGCCCTGACCGGCCTGTTGTCCGCCATGCGAGACGCCTCTGCCCAGGAACAGACCGACGCCGCGCTCGCCGCGCAAAAAGCGCAGCTGCTGGCGGCGCAACAGGGCTGGATTCCGCCCGGCCACCCCTTGTCCATCGCCGGCGTCGCCGCCAGCCCCGGCCTCGCCATCGGCGTGGTGCGCGTGCTGCACGCCGGCCAGCTCAAAGTGCCGGACCGCCCGGTGGCGCTGGGCGAAGGCGGCGACCGCCTGCACGAGGCGCTGAGCGCCACCCGCGCCGAACTGTCCGAGCTGGCCGCGGCCACCGCCAGCAGGCTGGGCAAAACCGAAGCCGGCATTTTCCACGCCCAGGCCGAACTGTTGTCCGACACCGATCTGATCACCCTGGCCTGCCAGCTGATGGTGGGCGGCCACGGCGTGGAATGGGCCTGGCACCAAGCGGTGGAACGCATGGCGGAACGGCTGGCCGCGCTGGGCAACCCGCTGCTGGCGGCGCGCGCAGCCGACCTCCGCGACGTGGGCCGCCGCGTGCTGCGCCAGCTGGACCCGGCGCTGAACAGCGCCACCCTGGCCGACATCGACGGCGACGACTGCATTCTGCTGGCCGCCGATCTCACCCCCTCCGACACCGCCACCCTGGACACCGGCCGCATCCGCGCGCTGGCCACCGCCCAAGGCGGCCCCACTTCGCACACCGCCATCCTGGCCCGCACCCTGGGGCTGCCGGCGCTGGTGGCCGGCGGCCCGGCCTTGCTGGACATCGCCGATGGCACGCCGGCCATCCTGGACGGCGTAGGCGGCCGGCTCTACCTGAACCCCGGCGAGCAGGACCTGGCCTCGGCCCGCGATTGGCTGCAGGCCCAGCTGCGCACCCAGCAGCAACAGGCGGAACAGCGGCAGCGCCCGGCCATCACCCCGGACGGCCACCGCGTTGAAATCGCCGCCAACATCAACCGCCCTGACCAGGTGGCCGCCGCGCTGGACGCCGGCGCCGAGGGCGTGGGCCTGATGCGCACCGAATTCCTGTTTCTGGAGCGCGAACAGTCGCCAAGCGAAGACGAACAGTTTCACACCTACAGCGCCATGCTGGACGCGCTGGACGGACGGCCGCTGATCGTGCGCGCACTGGACATCGGCGGCGACAAACAGGTGGATTACCTGAAGCTGCCGGCCGAAGAAAACCCCTTCCTCGGCATGCGCGGCTCCCGTCTGCTGCTACGCCGCCGCGATCTGCTGGAACCTCAGCTGCGCGCGCTCTACCGCGCCGCCCGCGGCGGCCAGCCGCTGTCCATCATGTTCCCGATGATCACCTCGCTGAAGGAAATCACCCGGCTCAAGGGCTGGTGCGAAGGCATACGCCGCGAGCTGGACGCCCCGGCGGTGCCTCTCGGCATCATGGTGGAAGTGCCCGCCGCGGCCCTGCTGGCCGATCAACTGGCTGAATACGTGGATTTCTTCTCCATCGGCACCAACGACCTCACCCAGTACACGCTGGCGATGGACCGTCAGCACCCGGAACTGGCCGCCGAGGCCGACAGCCTGCATCCCGCCGTGCTGCGCCTGATCCAGCACACCGTGGCCGGCGCCGCCCGTCATCAACGCTGGGTGGGCGTGTGCGGCGGCATCGCCGGCGACCCTTTCGGCGCCGCGCTGCTGACCGGCCTGGGCGTGGCCGAGCTGTCGATGAGCCCGCGCGACGTGGCCGCGGTCAAGGCCAAGCTGTGCGCCAACGGCCACGATCGGCTGCGCGACCTGGCGCAGCAGGCGCTGGCCTGCGACAGCGCCGATGAAGTGCGCATGCTGGCGCGGGAGCTGACATGAGCGCCCGCGTCCACACCGTCACCCTCAATCCGGCGCTGGACCAAACCATCGCCCTGCCCCGGCTGACCCCCGGCGCGGTCAACCTGGCGCAAAGCGCCAGCGGCAACGCCGGCGGCAAGGGCGTCAACGTGGCCAGCTGCCTGGCTGACTGGGGCGCGCCGGTAAGCGTTTTCGGCCTGCTGGGCCGCAACAACAGCGAAGCCTTCGAACAATTGTTCCTGGACAAGCGCATCGCCGACCACATGCTGCGCCTGCCCGGCGACACCCGGGTGAACATCAAGCTGGCCGACCTCTCCAGCGGCGATACCACCGACATCAACCTGCCCGGCATCGCCGCCGGCGAAGCGCAGCTGGAGCAAGTGGGCGCCGAGCTAGCCGCCCGGCTGAACCCCGGCGACGTCGTGGCGCTGTGCGGCAGCTTGCCGCCCGGCCTGCCCGCCAACAGCTATCTGCGGCTGTGCCGATTGCTGCGGCCCCTGGGCGCGCGGCTGCTGCTGGACAGCAGCGGAGAAGCGCTGAGCCAGGCTCTGGACGGAGACGCGCCGCCTCACTGCGTCAAACCCAATCGCCATGAGCTGGAGCTCTGGGCCGGCCGCGCCCTGCCCGACACCGCCGCGGTGCTTGCATGCGCGCGCGAGCTGCTACAACGCGGCGTGGAACAAGTGGTGGTGTCGCTGGGCGCGGACGGCGCGCTGTTCGTCGGCCGCGACCGCTCTCTGCGGGCCTCCTTGCCTGCGCAGCAGCCGCTGAGCACCGTGGGGGCCGGCGACGCCTTGGTGGCCGGCCTGGCCGCGGCGCGGCTGGATGGACTGGAGCTTGAGGCGGAAGCCCGGCTGGCGGTTGCCTTCGCCGCCGCCAAACTGGCGCGCGTCGGCCCCCACCTGCCGCCGCCGGAACAGGTGCGCGCATTGGCGGCTCAAGTCCGGCTGCAAAGCCTGGATTAAGAGGCAGCTTACGATCCGCCTCGCGTAGGTGGATGAGCCGAGGCGACGCGGCATCAGGGGCTTTGCCCACGGCTCCAAACCAATAACACAAGGGAAACAACGCCATGAACCTAATTGCCATCATCGACGCCGGCGAGCGCAGCACCCAGGGCCGGCTGGCCGCGGAAGCGCTACGCCAGGCCGCCCAGCGGCACGGACATGCCCTTAAGCTGGAACTGAACGGCGCGCCGCCGCTGAGCGCGATCGAACTCGCCGCCGCCCAGGCCGCGCTCTTGATCGGCGCCTCCGCCGATCCGCGCCTGGACAGCCTGCCCGCGCTCCGCCTGAGCCTGGACCAGGCCTTGGCCGATCCGGCCGAGGCCGTCCGCCGGGCCGCGGCGCTGAGCGCGCCCCAAACCGACGCCTTGCGCATCGTCGCCGTCACCTCCTGCCCCACCGGCATCGCCCACACCTTCATGGCGGCGGAAGGCCTGAGCCAGGCGGCTCAGGCGCTGGGCCACGCCATCCGCGTGGAAACCCAGGGTTCGGTGGGCGCGCAAAGCGCGCTCAGCGCCGGCGAGATCGCCGAAGCCGACCTGGTGCTGATCGCCGCCGATACCCAGGTGGAACTCAGCCGCTTCAAGGGCAAACGCCTCTTCCAAAGCGGAACCAAGGCCGCCATCAACGACGGCCAGGCGCTGCTGCGCCGCGCCATCGCCGAAGCCGCGCCGCACCAGCCGGACACCGCCGACACTCCACCGGAAAAACCGGCCAGCGAGCGCAACGGCCCGTACAAGCATCTGATGACCGGCGTGTCCTTCATGCTGCCCTTCGTCACCGCCGGCGGCATCATGATCGCGCTGGCCTTCGCCCTGGGCGGCATCTACGCCTTCGACGACGCCCACAAGGGCACGCTGGCCTGGGCGCTGTTCCAGATCGGAGCCAAATCCGCCTTTGCACTGATGGTACCCATCCTCGCCGGCTACATCGCTTACTCCATCGCCAACCGTCCCGGCATCGCGCCCGGCATGGTGGGCGGCATGCTGGCCGCCAGCCTGGGCTCGGGCTTTCTTGGCGGCATCATCGCCGGCTTCATCGCCGGTTACGGCACAGACTGGCTGAATCGAAAAATCCGGCTGGGCCGTAATCTGGACGGTCTTAAACCGGTGCTGATCCTGCCGGTATTGGGGTCGCTGCTGGTGGGCCTGCTGATGATCTACGTGATCGGCGGGCCGGTGGCTGCCTTGCTGGGCATGCTGACCGAGGCGCTGAAAAGCCTGCAAGGCAGCAGCGCGTTGCTGCTGGGCGCCATCATCGGTTCGATGATGGCCTTCGACATGGGCGGCCCGGTCAACAAAGCCGCCTACGCCTTTTCCACCGGCTTGATCGCCAGCCAGGTGTATACGCCGATGGCCGCGGCCATGGCCGCCGGCATGACGCCGCCGCTGGGCATCGCGCTGGCCACCAAGCTGTTCGCCGACCGCTTCACCGCCGACGAACGCGAAGCCGGCAAGGCCGCCGGCGTCTTGGGCCTGGCCTTCATCAGCGAAGGCGCCATTCCTTTCGCCGCGCGCGACCCGCTGCGGGTGATCCCGGCGCTGATGCTGGGCTCCGCCGTGGCCGGCGCCATCTCCATGTTGGCCGGGGCGGAACTGAAGGTGCCGCACGGCGGCGTCTTCGTGCTCCCCATCCCCAACGCCGTCAGCCATCTGGGCTTCTACCTGCTGGCGCTGTTGGCCGGCACCGCCGTCACCGCGGTTGCGCTGCGCGCCTTGAAGAAACCCGCCCAGGCCACCGCGGCCTGAGCCTCTCCCGCTATCTAGCAAACAAGAGCCCCTCCCGGTCATCGCCGGGAGGGGCTTTGCAACTGGGGTTTCAATGGCGTTGCGCCAATGCAAGGCGAATCACGAACCAGCACAGAGACGCCCCCGACTGCGGACGCGCCAACCCGGCCAAAGCGCTCTACACCGAGGCCGAGGCGCGCTCGAACGCCTGATCAATGCGTAGTTCGTCCCCCGGCACCACCATCAGCAAGGCCGCCACGGGACGCTTGCCAAAACCGCCCGGCTTGCCGCCCCGCCCCGCCCCGGCTATACCGACGGAAGGCGCGACTGCGGGAGAAACCATGAGGCGTGTGTTGAGCATGCTGCTGTTTTGCGGGACGGCCTGGGCGGCCCAGCCAGAGGCTTGGCGCATTGTCGGCGACATTCAATTCGCGCCCTACAGCTACCAGAACGAAGCCAACGCCAAGCCTCAAGGGCTGGACGTGGAGATTGTCCAGGCGGTCATGGCCGAGGCCAGAATTCCCTACCAACTGCATCTCTACCCCTGGGAGCGCGTCAAGCAAATGCTGGGCAACGGGGACGTGGACATGGCTTTCCAGTTCGCAGGCACCGCCGAGCGGCGCGCCCAGTACGAACTCGCCGGCCCAATACGCACCGGCCGCACCATCTTCATGGTGTTGAAACAAAACAGCCTGCAAAACTGGAACACTCTGGCCGACCTGGCGCCGCTGACCATAGGGCAGGTCCACGGCTATGCCTACGAGTCCGCCTTCGACAAAGCGCCGCTCAAACGCGACGCCAGCGCCACCAACCCCGAACAACTGCTGCTGATGCTGCTGGCCGGCCGCATTGACCTGATCGTCGGCGACCGCGGCCAACTGCTTTACTACGCACGCCAGCTGCGCGCACTGCCGCATGTGCGCATCCTGCCCAAACCTCTGGTGGAAATGCCGCGCTTCGTCGCCTTCTCCAAAGGCGACAGCCGCGCCGCTCAATTCAACGCCGCGCTGGCCCGGCTGCAGCAAAACGGAAAGCTGCAAACGATTTACAACCACTGGCAGCAATAAGCCGCCGCCTTCGGACGTAAAAAGCCCGGCAGTCTCCCGCGGGAGACAAGCCGGGCCCGACCTTGTCTACAAGCAGCCGGCTGTGCCACCGCCCACATTCAGCCTGGCCGCCGCGTTGCCGCGCAAGGACATCACGTTATCCTTCAAGGACTGCAAGCGACGACCGTTGAACTCGTGCGCCAGCTCGCGCGCCGCGCTGCCCTCCGCCTCCTCCGCCGCCTTGGGCAGATAGGATATTTTGATGTCGGACACGTAATTGGTTTGATTGGCCAATTGCTGGCGGATCACATTGTCGCAAGATGCGCACGGCGCCTGCGAGATATAACCCACCATGCGTCCGCCGCGCGGCACCGCGCCATCCAGAATGTCCTTCTCAAAGGTTTTCAGCGCCTTGAGTTCCGCATCCGTGGCCTGCTGGCCTATGGTGGCGGACAGCTTGCCATTGGGCACGTTCACATTAGTGGCCGCTTTCTCCACGCTGCTCTGCCGCAGGAAGCCGGGATAAGCCCGATGGCCGGCAGAATTGGCCTCGTAAAGCAAATCCGCGGCGTCCTGGCCGGACATTGCGTTATAGACACGAGTGCCGCCGTTGTAGCTGTACTCGAAACGGGCTACCGTGGCCCCGCGCCATTTGGCCGCCAGGTTCTTCAACTTGGACGAGGACGGCGGGTTGGCCTTGGCCGCGCCGCTGACGCCGTTGACGTGGTACTCCATCGCGTTGACCAGTTCGCCCGGCACCAGGCTGTTCTTGTCAGTCACCTTGCTGATGTCCACTGTCGCGCCGGCCAGCGCCGCCTGGGACAGCGCCAACGCCAGAACCGTCCAGGCCGCCGCGCGCGCTTGCTTGAATATACGCATAGTCATAGTCATGTCTTCATTCCTGTTCGCATTGTTCGAACATCATGCTCAAATCCGGCAGAAGCGGCTGAGATAGCCGGACTCCGTGGCCGCGACTTCTTCTTCGGTCAAGGCCGCCTCGGCCCCCAGCTCGGACGCTTCCAAGGTGGAGAAAAACTCCGCCGCCGCCATGCCTTCCATCAGCAGGGCAATCGGCAACAGCAGTTTGGCCAGGCGTTGGAAGCCGCTGCTCTCCTGCTCGGACGGCGGATGCGGCTTCATTTGCTGCTGATAAAGCTGGCGATACCAGCCGCTCAGCTTCTGGTCGGTCATATTGGCGTAGCACAGCTTGCCGCTGCTCTCCGGGTAGAGATTCTTGCCGTCCTTGGCGCAGGGGAAATCAAACAGATAGCCCTTGCGGTCCTGGTAGGCCGCCGCCAGCCGCGCCACGCGGAACTGGGCGGCGGGCTGAAACTGACCGCTTTTGAAACCGGCGGAGTTGAAGCGGGTGCGCCGCACCTCGTTGTGCAGCAAGTTCATCAAGTAATGCTTGTCGTATTCGGACAGGCTGTTCACGCCAGTGGTGGCGCTGCTCAGGTAGCGGTCCAGCACCTCCTTGCGAATGCCGTTCTGCAACTGCTTGGCAGCCGGCACTTTCTGCGTCGCGTCGCGCAGCAACTGCGCCGCCACCGCGAACTTGGCGGCGATGGTGCTGTAGCCATAGCCGAACACATCCAGGCTCTTGTAGAAAATGTCTCCGTCCACCCCGGCCTTGAAGGCATTGGCCAGCACCAGCCTGTCCTCGTCCTGGCGGTAGCCGGCGCGACGACGATTGAGGTCCACGTCCGTGCCCGGCAAGGCTTTGTTCAGGCCCATCTCGCTGGCGAACAGTTTCACCGAATCGTCCAGCGTCAGATTGACGCGGTGGTAGCGGTTGAAATCGCTGAGCGCGTTATTCCACTCTATGGAATTGATGATGGGCGGCTGGGGATTGAGTTCGGAATAAACCGAGCCCGGCGTTTTCAGAAACGCCCCGGCGATCTTGTCGCCGCCGAGATCGGCTTGGCCATGGTTCTTGGTCTTGTGGTACAGCACCGACTTCAACAGCGTGTCGGGCACAAAGGTTTCGGCCATCGCCGGCGGCGTCAGCAGCAAGCCGGCGGCTGCCAGGCCGCATAGCCAGCGCGAACGCCGAACTGAGGTTTGGGTCATCACGGACTCCAATGAGGGTTAGAAACAGGAGGGATACATGTCGTTCTTTCAGAGCCGGTTTACGATCTGCCGCGCGTCGGCGATACGGCCGTGAAAACCGCATCGAAAATACGCGTGCCGCGTATCCGAGCCACGCTGTTGCAGAGGCGGAAACATCAGGCGCGAGCCGGGCTGCCACCCGTCCGCAAAAAATAAGAGAACAATGAAATTCTAATAGATTAGAGCCTAAGCTCAAGGTTCCCCAGTGAATTGCAAAAATCGCTCATCAAGCATAAAGCCAGCCCTCACCTCATGCCGAAGGCAATAAAAAAGCCGCCTCGCGGCGGCCATCGCTTCTCCCTCAACCTCAAACCTCGGGCGCCGCGGCGCGCCACTCCGCTTCCGACAAAAGATACAGACAGTGTCGCCGCAGCGGATGCCCGGCCTCCAAGGCGGGATGATCGAAGTCCCGGCCGCTATCGCGCATGCCCAGCCTCCGCATCACGCCTTGCGACGGCAGATTGGGCAAGGCGGTGAAGGACACGATTTCGTCCAGCCCCAAGATCTCGAAACCAAAAGCCAGCGCCCGGCGCGCCGCCTCGGTGGCGTAGCCCCGGCCCCAGGATGCTCGCCGCAGGCGCCAGCCCGCCTCCACGCAGGGCATGCACGGCAGTTCCGCGCTCGGCACCGCCAACCCGACGAAACCGACAAAGTCGCCGGACGCTTTCTCCTCCAGCGCCCAAAATCCCCAGCCGCGCGCCGCTATCAGCCCGCGTTGGCGCTCCATGCCGTCCGCGCTCTCTTCCTCGCTCAACAGCGCCGGGAAATAACGCATCACCTCAGGATCCCGCCCCATGGCGGCGAAGGGCGCCAGATCCTCGTCCCGCCATTGGCGCAGCAATAAACGCTCCGTCTCCATTTCCATCTCTTTAATCCTTCCCATACAAACTCATTCGCTCCGCGCTCGCCATTATCACGGAACCGTAACCGCCGGCTGAGTAAAATCTGCAAGGCACGCCGTCCGCGTCCCATTAGCATGCGGCGATCAACCTTCACGCGCGTCTACCCATCATGCTCATTCAAACTTCCCGCGCCGCCATCCCCCAAACGACGGCGGCGGACGAACCCGCCCGCTCCAGCGTCGCGCCAAACGCGATGTCGGCGCGGCTCAAGCAAACGGAAAACCGCGCGGACGCCCCCGCCTCCTCGCGCACCGCGCCGCGCGTCAATCCGCTGGACGGCCTCTGCGTGCAGCAGCCGCTGGAAGACCTCAACCCTGAAGCCGCCCGTCAAAGGCTCAAGGACAGCGCGCTGCTTGCCAACTTCCCCTATAGCCGGGACCTGGACAGCCTGCGCGCCACCCAGTGGAGCCCGGACGCAGAACTGGCGCGCCTGCTGGCCAAGGGCGGCAAGCTGGAGTTTCAACCACAGCAGGCGCGCTTGATGGACCCGGAAAGCGGCATGGTGGCCTATGTGTTCCGCAACAAGGCGGCGGGAGAAATCCGCCTGGTTTTCGGCGGCACCACCAGCGGCCGCGGCGTGGGCGGCTTGGCTCAACGCAACCTGAAAAACCTGGCCAGCGTGGCGCGGCAATGGCGCGCCAACATCGGCAACGCCGCTTTCGGCGGCCGCCCCGCCTGCTACGCCCAAGCCGCCCAACTCACCGCCAAGTTGCAAACGCTGGCCGCCGGCCTGCCGCTGATGCGCGGCGGCGAACCCGACTACATCGTCAGCACCGGCGGTCATTCTCTGGGCGGCGGCATGGCCGCCTACGCGGCGATGAAATTGTCCACTCCGCAACGTCCCGTCCACGCAGAATGCTTCAGCAGCGCCCAGTTCGGCCGCGGCCTGCAAAACGAACTGCTGACGCGCCACGGCAACGATCTGGAGCAAGCGCGCGCGGCCTCTGCCCATATCCGTCATTACTGCGTTCAGGGCGATCCAGTGCCGGCGTTGGACGGCCTGCTGCCCGTGCGTCACGTCGGCCAGCTTTACCTGCTGCCGGCAAACCGCCAGGCCGACGACAGCCGCCTGGGCCGCCACGACAAATTCCTGGACCATGTGCAAGACTTCGTCGCCAGCGCCTGGCAAGGACAATCGAGGTTTTACGCCTAGAGCGCCGGATCACGGCTCGGACCTGACCGGGGGATGCGACTTTGCGCCGTTGGCGGCCGATGCCGCCGCCTTGACCCCCTCATCCCCGCTAGGCACAATCGCAAACGCGCCGCCCTAACCGGCAGCGCCCAGATTGGAGTCTGGCCCCGCCGCCTCGGACCCAGCGCCGCAAACGCTTGGTCCGTGCCCTTGCACCATCCGTCATGCCTACAACGGGCAGGCCATGGTGGGAGGGTGCTCGCACCCGCCGGTCCGTGGCGCCGGAACTCCAATCCTGCCATGCGCCTGCCATGAGCCTGCCGCCTCGCCGGCAGCCTTGAATCAACAGGAGAGCGCGCATGTCCGTCAAATACCCAAGCCGTCGCCATTACCGCCCCAACCTCAAACCGGTTCCCTATCAGGAGCTGCCCTTCGCCGCGCGTTTGCCGGGCTGTCCGCGCGTGCATTGCTGGCAAGTGCCGCCAGCCGACGACTATCGCCAGGCCTATCTGCTGGGGCGCGAATACGCCGGCCACTTCATCCAATACGTGCAGGACAATCCCGATGTCCCAAGACACATGCTGCTGGCGCGCATCGCAGGCGATGTCGACTTCTCGGTGGAAGGCCCCGAGCAGGGTTACTGGGCCGGTTTCTTCGCCCTGATCGAACAAGTGCTGATCCTCCCTATCGATATCTTCGGCTACATCGACCGCATCCAGCTTAGGGAGGAAACACTGCACCGGTCGATGAGAAAACAGCCGACAGATATTGAATAACTGCATTTTTTCTCCGGCAAGCCCTGAGCCGGTTTTGGCACAAGCAAGGCCGGCACAGGCCGAATCCGGCCACGCCCCGCCAACACAATCCATTAAAATCAACAGCTTGAGCAAAAAACATCCTGGCACGCGCTTTGCCTAATAAGAACCACTACAAAGCAGCGCACCGCATCGCCGCGCCAAAAAATGCAAACGTCGTATAAATAAAAGGTCGCCGCGCCCCGCCCGGCCCCTATCCACAAAGGAGAAACACCATGCAACGCATCCGAACCTGGCTCTGTCTCGCCGCCCTGGGCGGCGGCCTCTCGCTGCCCGCCCTCGCCGCCGACGTGGTGAGACTGGGCAACCTCAAGTTCGCCCATTACGGCGCCATCAGCTACATGAAGGAAATCGCGCCCAAATACGACCTGAAGATTGAAGAACGCATGTTCGCCAAAGGCATCGACATCATGCCCGCCATCGTGGCCGGCGAAGTGGACGTCGCCGCCAGCGCGGCGGACGCGGCGGTGGCCGGCCGCGCCGGCGGCGCGCCGATTTTCGCGGTGGCCGGCTTCGCCAAGGGCGGCGCGCGCATCGTGGCGGCCAAAGACAGCGGCATCAAGAGCGTCAAGGACCTGAAGGGCAAGAAGGTGGGCGTGGCGCGCGGCGGCGCGCAGGAGTTGCTGCTGGCGGCGGAGCTGGCCAAGTACAAGCTTAGCTGGTCCGACAAGCCGGGCAAGGATGTGCAGGTGATTTACATGCCTTTCGCCGACCTGAACCAGGCTTTGATGGGCAAGCAGATCGACGCGATGAGCCAGTCCGAGCCGCAATCGTCCCAGGCCATCAACAAGGGTTTCGGCGTGGAAGTGCTAAAGCCCTACGACACCCCGCTGGGCGAGCCCATTCGCACCCTGGTGATGACGGAGAAGATGTACAAGGAACGCCGCGGCGTGGCGGAGCGCCTGATCAAATGTTTCGTGGAGGCCACCAACACCTTCATCAAAAATCCCAAGCTGGCGGAAAAATACGTGCGTGAGAACATGTTCAAGAACCAGATCAGCGCCGACGACTTCCAAGACGCCATTTCCAACTCCCCGTACAGCTACGATCTGAGCGTGGCCCACATCCAGACCACCACCGACATGATGCAGCAGTACGGCATCGGCAAGATGGTCAAGCCGCCCAAAGCGGCGGACTGGGTGAAACTGGACTTGCTGAGCAAGGCCAAGCAGGACCTCAAGGTTAATTGACGGCGGCGGGAGCAATCATGCAGCAGACTGTGTTTTCCCGGCTGGGCCAAGCCTGGTCCAGCCTGGCGGTGCCCATCGCCATCGTGTTGATCTGGCAGGCCAGTTCCAGCCTGGGTTGGATCAACCCGCAAATCCTGCCCTCGCCGCTGGCGGTGTTGCAGAAGTGGCTGGCTTACTGGCAGCCGCTGGAAGCCTACGACCCCTCGTCCGGCGCCTACTTGTCCTGGCTGCTGTCCGGCGAACTGATCCACGACGTGGCGGCCAGCCTGTGGCGTGTGGTGCTGGGCTTCGCGCTGGGCGGCGGCCTGGGCTTGCTGCTGGGGCTGTTCATGGGCGTCAGCGACCCGGTGTACCGGGCGTTCAACCCCTTGATCCAGTTCCTGCGGCCGATTCCGCCCATCGCCTGGACCCCGCTGTCCATTCTGTGGTTTGGCCTGGGCAACCCGCCGGCGGTGTTCCTCATCACTATCGGGGCTTTCTTCCCCATCCTGATGAACACCATCTCCGGCGTGCGCAATGTGGACGGCATCTATATCCGCGCCGCGCGCAACCTGGGCGCCAGCCGCGCCACCCTGTTCCGCCGGGTGATCCTGCCTGCAGCAACGCCCTTCATCTTCACCGGCGCGCGCGTGGGCATGGGCACCGCCTTCATCGTAGTGATCGTGGCGGAGATGATCGCCGTGAACAGCGGCGTCGGCTACCGCATCATGGAAGCGCGCGAGTATTTCTGGACCGACAAGGTCATCGCCGGCATGGTCACGATTGGCATTCTCGGGCTGTTGATCGACATGCTGATGCAGGGCTTGAACAACCGCTTGCTGAAGTGGCATCGCGGCATCGACCAATAAGAACCTGTTTACGATCTGCTGCGCGTCGGCGATACGGCGTTGAAAACGAGTTCAAAATGCTCATGTACCACTCGTACATTCCGCTTTTTCGCTCGTTTTCGCCTTGCCTCGCCCTAGCTCGCGGGATCGTAAACACGTTCTAAGAACCGCTAACAACACCCCTGATCCTGCGTTGCGCCTCCTTGTCGTACCACTGGTACGACCTGCGTCGGCGCGCCTTGGCCCAGGTTCGCTGCTCGGTTTTGTTAGCGGCGCCAAACACACCGCCGCGCTGCGCGGCATGGAAGGATGAAGGCATGAGCGCCCAGATCGAAGTGCAACAGGTGCAAAAAGTATTCAAGACGCCGGGCGGCGACGTGATCGCCCTGCGGGACATCCAGCTGGACATCCAGCCCGGCGAGTTCGTCTGCCTGCTGGGCCCCTCCGGCTGCGGCAAATCCACCTTGCTCAATGCCATCGCCGGCTTCGCGCCGCCCAGCGGCGGCGAGATCCTGGTGGCCGGCCAACGCGTCGCCGCGCCGGGACCGGACCGCGGCATGGTATTCCAGGAATACGCGCTGTTCCCGTGGATGACGGTGGAACAGAACATCGGCTTTGGCCTGGAAATCCAGAAGCGCGGTCCGGCCGAGATTCGCGCCGCCGTGGAGCCGCTGCTGGACAAGCTGCACCTGCGCGATTTCCGTCACCGCTTCCCCAAGGACCTGTCCGGCGGCATGCGCCAGCGGGTGGCCATCGCGCGGGTGTTGGCGCTGGATTCGCCGGTGATGCTGATGGACGAACCCTTCGGCGCGCTGGACGCGCTGACGCGGCGTTCCTTGCAGGACGAGTTGCTGCGCATCTGGCAGGAAAGCGGCAAGACCATCATCTTCGTCACCCACAGCATCGAGGAATCCATCTATCTGGCGGACCGGGTGGTGGTGATGACCTACCGCCCCGGCACCATCAAGCGCGACGTGCGGGTGGAGCTGCCGCGCCCGCGCGACCCCAGCGCGCCGGGTTTCAACGACCTGAAGCGGGAGCTGACCCGGCTGGTGATGGAGGAACATTCACGCCATGAAGCCGCGGAACTGCAAGCTGCGGTAGACTGAGGCATCGCCGATTCCCGATCCGCCGCCATGCTCGCACGCGCGTTGCGTTTCCTGCTGAAAAGCCTGCCTTCCCTCGTCTTGCTGGCCTTGGCGCTGGGCGGCGGCTGGGTCTTGGCCAGCCGCATGCTGTTGACCGAAGCGGAGCGCGAGGGCCGGCATCGGGCGGAGATGCACGCCGCCAATCTAGGCGCCACGCTGGAGCAGTACCGCTACCTACCCTATGTGCTGGCGCTGAACCAGGACATCCTCAACCTGCTGGCGGACCCGCGCAACCCGCGGCGGGTGGAGGCGCTGAACCGCTATCTGGAGCAAGTGAACCGGCAGTCGCGCACCTCGGCGCTGTTCATCGTCAACGTGGACGGCATCGCGCTGGCGTCCAGCAACTGGATGTCGCCGTACAGCTTCGTCGGCAACAGCTACGCCTTCCGCCCCTATTTCCAACAAGCGCTGGCCGGCCAGTCCGGCAGTTTTTACGGCATAGGCAGCACCAGCCGCGAGCCAGGTTATTTCCTGTCCTGGCCGGTGTTGTCCGGCCGCCGCGTCGTGGGCGTGGCGGTGGTCAAAGTCAGCTTGGCGCCGCTGGAAGAAGCCTGGCGCAAAGGCGCCGAGCCGGTTCTGGTCAGCGACCGGCACGGCGTGGCCTTTCTCAGCGCCAATCCGGACTGGAAATTCGCCACCTTGCAACCGCTGCCGCCGACAGTCCGTCGCCAGATTGACGCCACTCGTCAATACCTGGGCGCCAAACTGCATCCCTTCGCGCTGCTGCAACCCCACACAGGCTGGCGTCAGCAGGCCTGGCTGGCGCCGGACAGCGAACGCAAACTGCTGGCGGGCCGCTACCTTCAAATCCGCCAGACCTTGCCGCAAACCGGCTGGACACTGACCTTGCTGGTGGACATGCACGGCCGCAACCTCACCCTGCTGGCCATCATGAGCACGCTGCTGGCCAGCGGACTGGGCCTGCTGACGCTGTGGCACTACTGGCGGCTGAGGCTGCGCCGGCTGCGCGAGCAACTGGCGGCGCAACAGGCCCTGCAACAAGCGCACGACCAGTTGGAGCGCAAGGTGGCGGAGCGAACCCGCGACCTGGCGCTGAGCAACACTCAGTTGTCGGCGGAGATCCGCGAGCGCATCCAGACCGAAAACAGCCTGCGCATTACCCGCGGCCAGCTGGCCGAAGCCAGCAAGCTGGCCGCGCTGGGCCAAATGGCCGCCGGGGTGGCGCATGAGATCAACCAGCCTCTGGCGGCGCTGCGCGCCTTCGCCGACAACGCGGTGACCCTGCTGCAACGCGGACGCCCGGACGCCGCCAGCGATAATCTGGGTCAGATTTCCCAACTCGTGGAGCGCATCGCCCACATCACCCGGGATCTGAAAACCTTTGCCCGCCGCCACCGCGGCCCGCTGGGCCAGACCAATCCGCTCTCCGCGCTGCAAGACACGCTAACGCTGCTGCAGCCGGCGCTGCGCGAAGCCCGGGTCGCGCTGGATCTGGACCTTCCTCCGCGCTGCCCTGACATCGCCTGCGACGCCATCGGCCTGGAACAGGTGTTCACCAATCTGCTGGGCAACGCCATAGACGCGATGCGGCCCCAGCCGCAAGGCCGGCTGGAGATCAGCCTGCTGCATAAAGCGGGCATGCTGGAATTCCGTCTGCGCGACCACGGCCCCGGCATCGCCGACGCCGATTTGCCTCACCTGTTCGAGCCCTTCTACAGCACCAAGCCGCGCGGCCAGGGCCTGGGACTGGGGCTGGCCATCGTGCAGGAGATCGTCGAGCAGTCCGGCGGACGCATCGAAGCCGGCAACCATCCGGAAGGCGGCGCCTGCTTCATCATCAACTGGCCTTGCGAGTCCACGCCATGACGCCCACCCTCAGCGCCCCCGTGGGCGTGATTTATGTTGAAGACGACCCGGCCGTGCGCATGGCCACGCTGCAATCGCTGGAGTTGGCCGGCCTGCCGGTGCAATCCTTCGCCGATGCCGAAAGCGCGCTGGCCGCGCTAAGGCGGGACGAGCGCGCGGTGCTGCTCAGCGATGTCCGCCTGCCGGGACTCAGCGGCCTGGAACTGATGGAGCAGGCGCTGAGCCTGGACCGGGAACTGCCGGTCATCCTGGTCACCGGCCACGGCGACATCGCAATGGCGGTGTCGGCCACCCGCGCCGGCGCCTACGACTTCATCGAGAAGCCCTATGCGCCGGGCCGCTTGACCGAGACGGTGCAGCGCGCGCTGGACAAACGCCGGCTAACGCTGGAAAACCGCGAACTGCGCGCCAGCCTGGCGCGCAGCAGCGGGCCGGTATTGATAGGCCGCAGCCCGGCAATGCAGGCGCTGCGCGAAACGCTGGCCAATATCGCCGACACCGACGCCGATGTGCTGATTCACGGCGAAACCGGCACCGGCAAAGAAATGGTGGCGCAGGCGCTGCACGCCTGGAGCCGCCGCCGCGAGCGTCATTTCGTGCCGCTGAACTGCGCCGGCCTGCCGGAATCCATTTTCGAGAGCGAGATTTTCGGCCACGAGGCCGGGGCCTTCACCGGCGCGCTCAAGCGCCGCATCGGCAAGATAGAGTACGCCAGCGGCGGCACCCTCTTCCTCGACGAAATCGAAGGCATGCCGCTGGCCCTGCAAGCGAAACTCTTGCGGGTGCTGCAACAGCGTGTGGTGGAAAGGCTGGGCTCCAACAGCCTGATCCCGGTGGACTGCCGGGTGGTGGCCGCCACCAAGGACGATCTGGCCCTGGCCAGCCGGGAACGGCGCTTCCGCGAAGACCTTTACTACCGGCTCAACGTGGTGTCGCTGCGGCTGCCGCCGCTGCGTGAGCGGCGCGAGGACATTCCGGATTTGTTCCAGTGGTTTGTGGAGCAGGCGGCGGCGCGCTTCGACCGCCCGGCGCCAGACACGCCGCCGGCCTTATTGGGGCGCCTACAAGCACAGACTTGGCCGGGCAATGTGCGCGAGCTGCGCAACGCGGCGGAACGCTATGTGCTGGGCGTGGCGCCGGACGGCGGCAAACCGGCGGCCTACGCGCCCAGCGCGCTGGACGCGAGGGTGGACGCCTACGAGAAACAATTGATCGAACAGGCGCTGCTGCGCACCCAGGGCCAAGTGATGCAGGCGGCCGAACTACTGGGCATTCCACGCAAGACGCTGTACAACAAGTTCGCCAAGCACGGCATAGACCCGGATGGCTACCGCGCCTGAGAACGTGTTCACGATCTGCACTCCGCAGCCGCCTCACACCGCCCGCAGCAGCATGAAATGGCGCAGGCTGTAATAACCCTGTGCCGTCGGCCACGGCAGCGCGCCCAACAGGCTCAGGCCCGCTTCCCAGCGCTGATTGTCCAACAGCGCCTCGGAGACGAACTCGCCGTTCAGATTGCAGAAGAACAGCCGGGACCAATGCGCGTCGCCCCCCAGCGTTTCCGCTCGCAGCGCGGTGGTTGCCTGGCGGAACAGCGCCTCGAACAAAGACTGCTCCAGCCGCTCGGCGGTGCCGCGCAAACCGAAGTTGCCAATGTAGGCCATATATTCTCGGCCGGCGATTTCCCAGCGTCGTTCAGTGACCTGGGCCTCGTCGGCGATGCCCCATAGGCCGGCCAACAGCACGTGCAGCACGTTGGCGCTGAAGTTTTCCAGAGCGTCGTTCAGCCCTTCCTGTCCAGCGCCCAGACCCGCGAAGCTTTCCATCATGCGGATATCGTTGTCCAACAGCACATGGACATCCAGCCGACCATTGTTCTCCCCCGGCGTCCAATGAGCGCCGATAGCCGGCAACTGGCCGTGCGGCAACAACCAGCCGTTAGCTTCCTGACAAGGCAAGCCGTGAGCAGCCAATATTTGCGCCAGCAGCGGCGTAGGGTTCAGGGCGGTTTGGGCTTCCGGAGTGTGGGCAGACAAGATGATCATCCTTTTGATTCTTTGCGAGGCCGGCAGTGTACCACCGCCCGCCTCGATGCCCGCTAGCGAAAACGCGGACAGGTCCCACCTTTTGTGCGCATGAGCGTTTTGAGTGGGCTTTCAACGCCGTATCGCCGCAGCGCAGCAAACTTTGAACCGGCTCTCAAGCATCGCCGCCAGCGGCGAACTGCAAAGCCGCCAGCCGCGCGTACAAGGGAGAGCCGGCCAACAGGCTCTGATGGTTGCCCTCCGCCACGATGCGGCCCTGGTCCAGCACCACGATGCGGTCCGCCTGCTTGACCGTAGCCAGCCGGTGAGCGATCACCAGGGTGGTGCGATTTTGAGCGGCCCGTTCCAGCGCCTGTTGCACCAATTGTTCCGATTCAGCGTCCAAGGCGCTGGTGGCTTCGTCCAGCAGCAACAAAGGCGGATTCTTCAGAATGGCGCGGGCGATGGCGATGCGCTGGCGCTGGCCGCCGGACAAACGCACGCCGCGTTCGCCCAGATAGGTGTCGTAGCCCTGCGGCAGCTTTTCGATGAAGCCGTCCGCGGCGGCAGCGCGGGCCGCGGCCCGCACTTCCTCATCGCTGGCCTCCGGTTTGCCGTAGCGGATGTTCTCCAAGGCGCTGGCGCCGAAAATCACCGAATCCTGCAACACCACGCCCACATGACCGCGCAAATCGGCAAACGACAGTTCGCGCACATCCACGCCACCCAGCAATACCTGTCCCTGCTGAGGATCGTAAAACCGCAGCAAGAGCTGAAACAAGGTGGACTTGCCCGCGCCGGACGGGCCCACCAGCGCCACATGCTCGCCGGGGCGTACGCTAAGCCGGACGCCGCTGAGCGAAGGCTGACCAGGGCGGGACGGGTAGGCGAAATCGACATCGCGCAGCTTTAGGCCGGCGGGCCCGGGCGGCAGAGCCCGCGGCGCGGCCGGCTCCGTCACCGGCGAACGCAGGGACAACAGTTCCATCAGCCGCTCGGTGGCGCCGGCCGCCCGCTGCATATCCCCCCACACTTCCGCCAGCGCGCCGATGGCGCCGGCGGTGACCACCGCGTACAAGATGAATTGCCCCAGCTGGCCGGCGCTCATCGTGCCCTCAAGCACCGCGTGCGCGCCCAGCCATAGAACGAAAACAATGGCGCCGAAGATCAGGAGAATCACCGCCACGGTCAGCCAGGAGCGGGCGCGGATTCGCGCCAGCGCGGCGTCGAAGCTGGTTTCCACCGATTCCCCGAAGCGCCGGCTTTCCCGCGCCTGCTGATTGAAAGCCTGCACCGTCGGAATCGCATTCAGGGTTTCGCCGGCGATGGCGCTGGAATCCGCGATGCGGTCCTGACTGGAGCGGGACAAGGTCCGCACCCTGCGCCCGAAGACCACGATGGGCAAGACCACCAGCAAGAGCGTCACCAGGATGTAAGCGGTCAGGCTGGGGCTGGTGGCCATCAACATGGCCAGGCCGCCCAACATCAGCAAGGCGTTGCGCAGACCCATGGACAGGCTGGTGCCGATCACCGTCTGCACCAGAGTGGTGTCGGTGGTCAGCCGGGACAACACCTCGCCGGTCTGGGTGACTTCAAAGTATTCCGGGCTAACCCGGATCACATGTTGGTACACCGCTCGACGGATGTCGGCGGTGACGCGCTCGCCCAGCCAGGACACGCAATAAAAGCGCAGGGCGGTGGCCAGCGCCAACACCGTCGCCACGCCAAACAGGCCGAGGAAATAGCGGTTGATATCCGCCGCCGCGCGCTGGCTGAAGCCGTGGTCGATCAGGAAGCGAAAAGCCACCGGCAGCAGCAAGGTGGCGGCGGCGGCCACGATCAGGGCCAGCAAGGCCAGCCAGGCGCGCAGCCGGTACGGACGCAAATAGGGCAGCAAGCCGGCCAGCGGGCTCAGCCGCAGCCATGGGGAAGATGCAACGGGCATGAGGAGAGACGCTCCATGAAGCACAGCGCCCTACTCTAGCCTGCCGTTGAGCAAACCGCACCCCCGGACATGAAAAAACCGCCGCGGGCGAAGCCGGCGGCGGCGGGAAAGTCGGGCTTTCCTGGATCAGAACTTGTACTGCATCTGCACGCCCAGCAGGTGGCCGCGGATGGAGCTGTAAGAACCTTGCAGCGTGTCGCCGTTGCCCAACGGGCTCTTGGCGGTGTGATTGATCTCGCGATCGCCGACGCCCATCAGATAGGTGTAGCCGGCGTCCACGGTCAGCTGCTTGCTGGCCTTGTAGCTGGCGCCCAGGCTCAGCCAGACGCGATCGGTGTCCGGAATCAGCGGGTTGCGGTAGCTGGAGTTGCGCACCGGGCTGGTTTCATAACCCACGCCGCTGCGCAGGGTCAGCTGATCGTTGTAATTGTAGTCGGCGCCCACCGAGAACAGCCAGCTGGCCTTCCAGTGATTGTCGATGACGGTATCGGCCAGCGGATTGCCCTTGATCACCAGCTGGTCGAAGCGGCTCCAGTTGGTCCAGCGCGCGGTGGCGCTCAGCGCCCACTTACTGTTCAGGCGGCTGTAGCCGGACAGCAGCAGCGATTCCGGCGTGGTAACGTCGGCACCGCCGGCGTAAGTGCCGTCAATGCGAAACTTCGGCTGCAATGCCGGCGGAACCCCGATCAACGGGGCATTGTTGAAGCCAGATGCCTTGTAATCGCCGCGCGCCTTGTGGTTCAGCTTGGAGCGATAGGACAGGCCGACTCGGTTGTCCTGATTGAACGCGTACATCAGGCCCAGATTGTAGCCGTAGGCCCAGCTGTCGGCGTCGATCTCGCCGGTGGCGCCCTGGAAAAACGCGCCCTGCTTCAGATCGGCCTTGGCGTATTGAGCCGACACGCCGGCGCCGAAGCTCCATTTGTCGTCCAACTTGTAAGCGAAGGACGGGTTGAAGTCCACGGTCATGATGGAACTGGAAATGCCGTGGTTGCGGCCCACCCAGTTATCGTCATAGCTGGCGCCGAGGCCGAAGGGCACGGTGATGCCCAGGCCCAGGCGCGCGCGGTCGTTCAACTGATGCACCAGATAGGCGTTGGGGATCACCTCGGCCTTGGCGCGGCCGTTGTCGCTGCCCTGGCGCGCGGCCGGGAAACCGCCCTTGCCTTCGAACGGCGCGTCGATTTCGGCGTAAGTGAAACCGCCCTGCACCTGGGTGCCTTCAATCAGGGTCATGCCGGCCGGGTTGTAGAATACGGCGGACAGATCGTCGCCCACCATGCCGGCGCCGGCGTGGGCGCGGCCCAAGCCTGTCACGCTCTGCTCGGACAATTGGAAGCCGGCTGCGTGAGCCAGCGGCGCGGCGGCCAGAAGGCCTGCCGCCAGTGCGGGAATAAGGCGAACGGAGGAAGGTGCGAATGCTTTCATTTTTTTATATCTACCCCGGCGGCGGCTGCCGCCTTTGTTATTGGAAACCGCGCTTGCGCGCGGAGGTTATGCTATTTAAATAGATAGCGATCACACAATTTTTAGGGAGTGGAGTCTAAATACTATTTTTTAAAAAAACAAGAAGACCACAACACGCAAAAAGCATAAGCAGACCGCGCCATGCGCTGAATCAAAAGGCTGTGCTAATATTGGCGGCTCCTCATAACCCTGTTGAATAAAGCAACCATGAAACGAATGCTGAGCATGCTGGCGTTGAGCGCGCTGCCCGCCGTGGCCCTGGCCTCGCCGACAGTGGAAATGATCACAAACAAGGGCAATATCGAGATTGCGCTGGACTCGGTCAAAGCGCCCAAGACCGTGGAAAACTTCGTCGCCTACGCCAAGGCCGGCCACTACAACGGCACCGTGTTCCACCGCGTGATCGACGGCTTCATGATCCAGGGCGGTGGCTTCGACACCAAGCTGAATCAAAAGCCCACCCGCGCCGCCATCGCCAACGAGGCGAGCAACGGTCTGAAGAACGGCATCGGCACCATCGCCATGGCCCGCACCGCGGACCCGAATTCCGCCACCGCCCAGTTCTTCATCAACGTGGCCAACAACGACTTCCTCGACTATAAATCCCCGACGCCCCAAGGCGCCGGCTATGCCGTGTTCGGCAAGGTGACCCGCGGCATGGACGTGGTCAACCGCATCGCCAAGACCCGCACCGGCAGCATGAACGGCATGGGCGACGTGCCGTTCGAGCCCATCGTGATCCAGAAAGTCACCATCAAGCCTTAAGCTTTTCTGCCACCTATTTCATACCGGCAGGCCGCTACCCGCCCTGCCCGTCATCAAGGAAACACCATGATCAAACTGACCACCAACTTCGGCGCCATCGTACTGGAACTGTTCGCCGACAAAGCCCCGAAAACCGCCGCCAACTTTGAAGAGTACGTAAAGAGCGGCCATTACGACGGCACCATCTTCCATCGCGTGATCAACGGCTTCATGATCCAGGGCGGCGGCTTCACCGCCGACATGTCGCAAAAGCCGACCAACGCGCCAATCGAGAACGAGGCCAACAACGGCCTGTCCAACAAGACCTACACCGTGGCCATGGCCCGCACCATGGACCCGCACTCGGCATCCGCCCAGTTCTTCATTAACGTGTCCGACAACGACTTCCTGGATTTCAAATCGGAAAGCGCCCAAGGCTGGGGCTACGCCGTGTTTGGACAGGTTGTGGAAGGCCAGGACGTGGTGGACAGCATCAAGGCGGTGCGCACCGGTCGCAGCGGCCCGCATCAGGACGTGCCGGCCGAAGCCGTGGTGATCGAGAAAGCCGAAATCATTTGATTAGCAGACGCCGCGCAACGCGCGGCGCTCCCCGCCCGGCCGGCCGGGCTTCAACTCATCCGCACGCGACATGGCCATTCACTTCATTTCCGACCTGCACCTGGCGGACGACACTCCGGCGCTGAACCGCTTGTTTCTGGACACGCTGCAAGCCTGGCAAGGCCGGATCGACGCGCTCTACATCCTGGGCGATCTGTTCGAATACTGGGTGGGCGACGACGACGATTCGCCGTTTCTGGAAACGCCGCTGGCCGCGATGCGCGCCTTCGCCGCCATCACGCCGCTGTATGTGATGCATGGCAACCGCGACTTCCTGCTGGGCGAGGGCTTCTGTCAACGCAGCGGCGCGCGGCTGCTGAACGATCCCACCTTGATTGAAACCCATGGCCGTCGCTGCCTGCTCAGCCACGGCGACGCGCTGTGCACCGGCGACATCGCCTACCAGCAATTTCGGGCCGTCAGCCGCAACCCTCAGTGGCAGCAGGCGATGCTGGCTCGGCCGCTGGCCGAGCGCCACGCGATCGCTCGCCAAGCGCGTCAGCAAAGCGAAATGGCCAAACGGCAAAACGGGCTGACTGAGATTTCGGACGTCGCCGCCGACGCCGTCGAAGCGCTGCTGGCCGAGCACGACTGGCCAACGCTGATCCACGGCCACACCCACCGCCCTGCAACCCACCGGCATGGAGAGTCCGAGCGCTGGGTGATCCAGGATTGGCATGGCGATCAGGGCGGCTATCTGCGGCTGGACGATGAGGGCATCGTCAGCCTGCCGCTGAGCGCCGCCTAAAAACCTGTTCAAAGTCTGGTCCGCGTCGAGGGACAAGACATTGCAAATGCAAAACGCCCGCCTAATCGGCAGGCGTTTTTCGCATCAGCGCGGCGCCGTCGGCAGCGGCCGCCACTGCGGCCACCAGCCCGGCTCGGTGGCTAATTCAGAATCCACCGCCACGCCGGGCAGCGCCAGCACGCGCCCGTCGGCGTCGCACAGCAGCGGCCAGCGCTCGCGCAAGGGCGGCGCAATGCCGGCCTCCTGCAAAAAACTCTTCACAGGCTTGCGCCCAACTCCTGACGCCAAGCGCTCGCCGCCCTCGCGCGGCCTCAGGATCAAGCCTCGCGCCAATGTGTCCGCCGACAGGCCGCGCGGCCGCCAATCCCAACTCAGCGCCCCGCCCCACTCCGCCGACACGCGCTCCGTCGCCGGGTCCACCGGTCCAAGCGCCACGGCTCCCGGAGCCGGCAGCGCCGACAAGGCGAACAGTCCATCGCGGTAACGGTACAGCAAGCCCCGCGCCAGACTAAGCCGCGGACAACTGCCGGCGCCGGCCTCCAGCGCCTGGCGCTGAAACTCCGCCAGCGCATCCGGCTCCGGGGCCGGCCAACCCAAACCGCGCAACCAGGCCAAGAGCGTCTGGCGCTGCCTAGCCGCGGACAAAGCGCGCCAGCGAATCAAATCCAGACCACCGTCATTGCGACAAACGACCAGATCCTGCGCCGCCACCTCGTCCAACACCGCGGCGGCGTCCGACAGCAAGCCGGCCGAGCGCGTCAGATGACGACGATAATCCGGAACCGCCGCCTCCAGTTGCGGCAGCAAACGCTGGCGTAGAAAATTACGCCGCCAGCGCTCGTCCCGATTGCTCTCGTCCTCAACCCAGCTCAAGCCCTGAGCCCGGACAAAGTCCTCCAGCTGCCGCCTGCGCAAGCCCAGCAAGGGCCGCCACAACCAGGGGCCCTCCGCCTCCAGCTTGCGCAAGGCCGGCATCGCCGCCAAGGCGCGCGCGCCGCCGCCGCGCAGCAATTGCAGCAGCACGGTTTCCGCCTGGTCGTCCAGATGATGCGCCAAGACCACCACGCCGGCGGCGGAGCGCCGGTACGCTTGATAGCGGGCCTCGCGGGCCACCGCCTCCAGGCTATCGCCGCCGCTCAAGACCACACTCACCCGCTCCACCCGCAAAGGCGCGTCCAATGTCGCGCACAAGACGCGACAATGTTCGGCCCAGGCGTCTGCGTTTGGACTCAAACCATGGTGCACGTGCACCGCGCGGATCTCCAACTCGGGACGGCGCGCGCGCGCGCGGCAGAGCAAGGCCAGCAGCGCCACTGAATCCAGGCCTCCGCTCAAACCCACCTCAAAAGCACATTGGCCGGACAATTCGTCCGGCCAATGGCTTAACAGTGATTCAAGCGGGTCAGGCTGCGGCTTCCTTGAAGCGGCCATAACTCATCAGTCTGTCGAAACGGGTTTTCAGCAACTCGTCGATCGGCTTGCTGGTCAAGTCTTTCAACTCTTCCTGCAGCACTCGCTTCAGCGTCGCCATCATTTGAGCGTGATCGCGATGCGCGCCGCCCACCGGCTCGTTGACCACACGATCGATCAAACCCAAGGTCTTCAAACGCGGCGCGGTAATGCCCAGAGCCTCCGCGGCGTCGGACGCGCGTTCGGCGGTCTTCCACAAGATAGAAGCGCAGCCTTCAGGCGAAATCACCGAATAAGTAGCGTATTGCAGCATGTTGACGCAATCGCCCACCGCGATGGCCAAAGCGCCGCCCGAACCGCCCTCGCCTATCACCGTGACGATGACGGGCACGCGCAAGCGGGTCATTTCATAGAGGTTGCGGCCAATGGCTTCGGATTGGCCGCGCTCTTCCGCGCCAATGCCGGGCCACGCGCCGGTAGTGTCCACCAAGGTGATTACCGGGATGCCGAACTTCTCGGCCAGCTTCATCAGGCGCAGGGCCTTTCGATAGCCTTCCGGGTGAGGCATGCCGAAATTGCGGCGGATCTTTTCCTTGGTGTCCCGGCCTTTCTGCTGGCCGATCACCATTACCGACTGGCCGTTGAAACGAGCCAGACCGCCCACGATCGCGGCATCATCGGCAAACGCGCGGTCGCCGTGCAGCTCTTCGAAGTCGGTGAAAATACTCTCTATATAGTCGAGCGCGTAAGGGCGCTGCGGATGGCGCGCCACCATGGCAATTTGAGACGGCGTCAGCTTGGCGTAGAGCGTCTTGGTCAAGTCCTGACTCTTCTTCTGCAAGCGCGCGATCTCCTCGGAGATATCCAGCACCGAATCGTCCTGAACATAGCGAAGTTCTTCTATTTTGTTCTCGAGCTCGGCAATAGGCTGCTCAAAATCGAGAAAGGTCGGCTTCATTCTTAACGTCATCCGATAAATAGCTAATGGCGGCATGATACCTTAGCGACAAAGTCGGCGTCACCTTTCTGTCTGACAAAAACATTAAATTTTGGAGCTTTTATTCGAAATTACCGTTGCTTGCAAAAATTTGCTGACAGACCACTTGCGCAAGCTTAAACCCTGTGTTTTAATTCGCCTCCTCGCTGAAACGCAAACGCAGCAGCGAAAAGGATTCAGGGCGTTTAGCTCAGTTGGTAGAGCGTCTGCCTTACAAGCAGAATGTCGGCGGTTCGACTCCGTCAACGCCCACCAAGGTTTTACGGTTGGAGTGGTAGTTCAGTTGGTTAGAATACCGGCCTGTCACGCCGGGGGTCGCGGGTTCGAGTCCCGTCCACTCCGCCAACAGTATTGAAGCAGTACCCGGATTCGGGCGTTTAGCTCAGTTGGTAGAGCGTCTGCCTTACAAGCAGAATGTCGGCGGTTCGACTCCGTCAACGCCCACCAAGGTTTTACGGTTGGAGTGGTAGTTCAGTTGGTTAGAATACCGGCCTGTCACGCCGGGGGTCGCGGGTTCGAGTCCCGTCCACTCCGCCAGCAGCATTGAAGCAGTACCCGGATTCGGGCGTTTAGCTCAGTTGGTAGAGCGTCTGCCTTACAAGCAGAATGTCGGCGGTTCGACTCCGTCAACGCCCACCAAGGTTTTACGGTTGGAGTGGTAGTTCAGTTGGTTAGAATACCGGCCTGTCACGCCGGGGGTCGCGGGTTCGAGTCCCGTCCACTCCGCCAACAGCATTGAAGCAGTACCCGGATTCGGGCGTTTAGCTCAGTTGGTAGAGCGTCTGCCTTACAAGCAGAATGTCGGCGGTTCGACTCCGTCAACGCCCACCAAGGTTTTACGGTTGGAGTGGTAGTTCAGTTGGTTAGAATACCGGCCTGTCACGCCGGGGGTCGCGGGTTCGAGTCCCGTCCACTCCGCCAACAGCATTGAAGCAGTACCCGGATTCGGGCGTTTAGCTCAGTTGGTAGAGCGTCTGCCTTACAAGCAGAATGTCGGCGGTTCGACTCCGTCAACGCCCACCAAGGTTTTACGGTTGGAGTGGTAGTTCAGTTGGTTAGAATACCGGCCTGTCACGCCGGGGGTCGCGGGTTCGAGTCCCGTCCACTCCGCCAACAGCATTGCATAGCAGTACCCGGAAACGGTGCAACAGTTTCGGGCGGTTAGTCTCAGTTGGTAGAGCACTGCCTTCACACGGCAGGGGTCGCTGGTTCGAGTCCAGTACCGCCCACCAAATTGCTGGAGTGGTAGTTCAGTTGGTTAGAATACCGGCCTGTCACGCCGGGGGTCGCGGGTTCGAGTCCCGTCCACTCCGCCAAGCATTGCGAAGAAGCAGCCTTTAGGCTGCTTTTTTGCATTTTGCGTCGCATATTTCAAGCAAGCATTCGCTTATCTCCCAATTTAGGACAAACAACTACCATTCTATTGCTTATCAGCTTGCAATGCGTCTAGGCTACGGTGATACTTTTGGTTGACTTTCTGCATTCCATATA
Source organism: Chromobacterium haemolyticum (assembly GCF_009936155.1). Classification (NCBI taxonomy): domain Bacteria; kingdom Pseudomonadati; phylum Pseudomonadota; class Betaproteobacteria; order Neisseriales; family Chromobacteriaceae; genus Chromobacterium; species Chromobacterium haemolyticum. Next base: position 3,240,133 of record NZ_AP019312.1, read on the forward strand.
AAGAGATTCAACTATGCGCAATTTAATCCTGGCGACTGGCTGCTTCGCCAGCACGCTGGCTTTGGCAGGCGATCCCGCCGACAAGGCTATCTGGGAATATACGGTCAAAAACGGCGACAATCTGTGGTCGCTGGCGGCCGAGCATTTGTCGTCTCCCGCTTATGTGCCGAAGCTGCAAGCCAGAAATCGCATCGCCAATCCTTATCGGCTGATCCCCGGCAGCACCTTGCGGGTCCCCTACCCGTGGATCAAGCAAGCGCAATCCGACGCCACGCTGGAAGAAATGTCCGGAGAGTCGGCTGCTGTCGACGCCAAGGGTAAACTGTTGGAACTGGCGGTGGGCAAAAAATACCCCAAAGGCACCCGCTTCACGACCGGAAACGACGCAATGATCAAACTGCGCTTCGTCGACGGCTCTTCGCTGGTGATCAACGCCAACACGGATTTAAGCCTGCAAACCCAGGTCTACTATCCCAGCACCGGGGCAATCCAGTCTCAGATCAAGTTGAACAACGGCAGCACTGGCAATTCGGTGATTCCCAACATACTGATGCCCAGCCGCTACGAGATCCGCACCCCATCGGCGGTGACCACCGTGCGCGGCACCGAATTCCGGGTTAACGCCTCCGGCGGCGAAGATACCTTGGCGGAAGTACTCAAAGGCAGCGTGGAAGTCAAAGGCCGTCGCAGCAAGGTGGACGTGCCCGCCGGCTTCGGCACTCTGTCCAGCCGCAAAAACGGCCCCAGCCAGCCAGAGGAGCTGCCGCCTCCGCCCGACCTATCCACCGTGGCGGAAAACAGCCAATTCAACCCGCCGCCGCTGGAGTGGCAGCGCGACGAGCGCGCAATGTCCTATCGCGTCACGCTGAGCGGCAAGAAACGCTTGGCCGAGCGCCAGTTGCAAACCCCTCGCTACTATCCGCGCCTACCGGGCAACGGCGATTACGTACTGAAAGTCCGAGCCAAGAACCGCTCCGGCCTGGAAGGCTACGACAGCACGCGCAGCTTCAAGCTGCAAGCCTACCCGCTTCCGCCGCTGCTGTTCACGCGCGCGGACGGCGCGCAGCTGCGGGGCAAATCCCTACCCCTGCGGGTGGACGCCAGCCCGGAACGGCCGCTGCGGCTGCAGATTTCGCGCCAACCTGATTTCGCCCAGCCGCTGCTGGAACAGACCTTGACCGAGGCCGAGTTTAAAGCCGAATTGCCTGAGTCCGGCATCTGGTACTGGCGGCTGGCGCGACTGGACTCACAAGGCCAACCGGGACCTTTCTCCGCCGCGCAAAAAGTGGAATCCAAGGGGTGGCTTAGCCGCCTGGACAACACCACGCCGGTACTGGCGGCCCGCCCCTATCCCGTCGCGCGCGCGCGCTACACGCTGACGCTGACCCAGGCCCAAGCCGCAAACGCAAACACGCCCCCGTTCTCTCTGAGCAGCGATCGCCCACAATGGGAGCTGAAAGCGCTGGAAGCCTTGCCTGCCGGGCAATACAAAGCGACTGTCAAGGTGGAAGGTGAACACGGTTACTTGGCGACTGAGGAGCAAGAAATGCTCACTCTCCCCGGAAAACTTCCCTAGAATGGCAACATGCTAACTCACTATCGCGACAAGGTTCTGCGCTTGTTGCCTTTTTTGCTGGCCCTGCTGGCGGCTCTGCTGACCCTCTCCGGTCTTCTGCTGCGGCTGGACTTCTGGCTGTACGACGGGCTGATCCGGCTCAAGTCCAACCATAACCAGACCAGCGACATCGTCGTCGTCGCGGTGGACGAGCGCAGCCTGTCTGAACTGGGGCGCTGGCCTTGGCCGCGCGAGTATCACGCCCAACTGGTGGACAAGCTGGCGCAGGCTAAAGCCGTGGGCTTGGACATCGTCTTGGCTGAGCCCTCGCACAATATGCCGGAGTCGGATCAAGCGCTGGCCGATGCCATTCGCCGCAACGGTAAAGTCATCAGTCCGGTGTTTCCCGAAATGCAGGGCAACCGTCTGACCGAAACCCGCCCCTTGCCAGGCATCGCCGCCGCCAGCGCCGGCCTGGGCCACACCGACTACGAGCTGGACAGCGACGGCGTTATACGCCGCGTCTACCTGAAAGCGGGACTGGGCTCGCCTCATCACCCCAATTTCGCGCAGGCCGTACTGGACCTGGCTCATGGCCGACGCCAATCCGACCAGCAAAAGCTGGGGCTGCCTCACGGCAATCCTGACAGCTGGCTGCGCGAAGACCCTGTAATGGTGCCTTATCTGACAGGCTCCCCGCCATTCCAGCAGGTATCCTATATCGACGCGCTCAATCAACTGCCACCGTCCTTCTTTGCCGGCAAGATCGTCCTGGTGGGCGCCACCGCCACCGGCCTGGGCGACATCCACGCCACGCCTCTGTCGGCCAACAACCGCGGCATGCCGGGTGTGGAAATCAACGCCTTCCTGCTCTACGGCTTACAGCAGGACAACACCCCCGTGCCACTACCTCTGGGATGGAAGGCCCTTATCAACGCGCTGGCCATCTTGCTGCTAGACCTGCTGCTCTGCCGCTACAAACACCGCCAAGGCATTCTGCCGGCCTATCTGCTGGCCTCCTGTGGCGTGCTGGTGCTCAGCGTCTTGCTGCTGACGCTGGCTTCGGTTTTCTGGAGCGGCGTCACCACCGCCATCCTGCTGTGGCTGGCCGGCAGCGTCCGCTTCGTGTCGCGGCAATCCAAGCTTTTGTTGCAAGCCAACACCGACGGCCTCACCGGACTTTACAACCGCCGGCACTTCGACGAGATCCTGGCGCCGACGCTGGACAAACACCGCGCCGCCGGAAAAACCCTGGCGCTCTTGATCCTGGACGTGGACAACTTCAAAGGTTACAACGACCACTACGGCCATTACGCCGGCGATCTGATCCTGCAACGGCTGGCGCAAGAGCTGAACGCCTACTTCAGCACCCGTCGCCACATCGTGGCGCGGCTGGGCGGAGAAGAATTCGGCGTGCTGCTGGAAGAATGCGGCCAGGACCAAGCGGTGGCCGCAGCGGAAGGCTTCCGCGCACGACTGGAAGAGCTGGAGCTGCCTCATTTGAAGAGCCCCCTACGCAAAGTCACTTGCAGCATTGGCGTCGCCGCCCGGGTACCGGAAACGGATGACAACGGCCGCACTTTCTATGAAGACGCCGATAGCGCGCTCTACATCGCCAAACGCTCAGGCCGCAACGCGGTCAGCCCCGCCCCCGATACCTTGACGCCGCAGCACCTGCGCTAACCTCGCTCCGACGGCCTCGCTTCGCCATGCCCGCGGCCTATGCGCCCTCCTAGAATACGTAACGGCCGGACAGGTACAACATCCTCCCCCATAGATCGGTGGCGGGGCCGGAGTAAGCGGCCGCCCCGCCGCTGAAGCCGGCGCCGGTGGCGTAACTGGGCATCCGGTTACCCAGATTGCGTATGCCGCCACTGACGCTGAAGCCCTTGCTCGGCTTCAGGCCGAAATTGATATCCAGCGCGGTGTAGGACCCCACCCTCTCCTTCACGTCCCCGGCATTGCGGTACAGCTGGGAGTACAGGTTCTTGAAAGACGCGTAGCTGCGCGCCGTCAGCCCCAAAGAATAGCTGCCCCGGCTGTAACTCACTTCAAAGACGTTTTTCCAGCGCGGCTGCGCGCCGTAGTCGGCGTACTCCAGCATCGGATCGGTCTCGGTCTGCGATTCCCGGTAGCTGAAGATGCGGCTTTGCGCGTTGCGGAACTTGAGCTTGCCGTAAGCGCCCAGCGACCAGTCGTACTGCACATCAATGTCGACGCCGGAAGTCCGGGTCTTGCCAATATTCATGTACGGCGCGGAAATGTAGTCGATGTCCCCCCTTACGCCGGGAAGATCGACGGGCTTGCGCGCCACGAAGCCGGGAAAACGATCCGGATTGTCCAGCACGTATTGCGGGTCCAGCGACTGCACGGTGTTGGACACCTCGATCCGGTACCAATCCACGGTGGCCGACAGCGCCGGAGTCGGCTGCAGCACCAGGCCCAGCGCGTAGTTCCGCGACTCCTCCGGATTCAGCCCCGGGTTGCCGCCGCTGCGCAGCTGATTGCTGGCCAGGCCGCAGCATTCGCGGGCGATGCCGCGGTCGGCGCACTGCGCGTAGTCGTACACCGAAGTGTAGGCCTGGCGCGACGCGTACAGCTGAGGCAGCGTCGGCGCCTTGAAACCGGTGGTGACGGAGCCCCGCAGCATCGCCGGCTCCCAGGGGCGGAAGGAAAAAGCCAGCTTGGGGTTGAAGGTGTCGCCGAAATCGTTGTAGCGATCGGCGCGCAGCGCCAGCTGGACCTCCAGATTCTTCAACACCGGCAAATTGACTTCGCTGAAAGCGGACAGCACCGAGCGGCTGGCCCGCAGACTCTGCTGGACGGCGAAATTCATGATCTTGCCGGTTTGCAGCAGCGGGTCCGGCTGCGCGTCTATCGACTCATGCGACCACTGCAGACCGGCGGCGAAGCCGGCGGGGCCGGCCGGCAACCTGAACCACTCCTCATTGCTGGCCTTGAATTCAAACGCCGACAAACGCGACGAGGACGTGTTGGCGATGGTGGCCAGATACGGCCGCAGCGCGGCGGCGTCGTTATGCTGCGAGAACGGGTTATAGAGCGGCCCGCCGTCGGTGCCGTTCCGCAACATGGCGAGGAAAGCGTCGTTCAACACCACATTGTTCTGCCTCGCCTCCACCTTGTTCAAGCCCAGGTTCAACGAGCTCTCCAAGTCCCAGTCGCGCCACAAGGCGCGTCCGCCCAGCACCGCGCGATACGTGTCGCTGGTGATCTCGTTGAGCCGCCGGCCGCTCTCCGACAGATTGCGGGTGATCTGCAGATTGTCGGTGGGCTTGAAATCCGGGTAGACCGAGGCCAGGCCGCCGTCCCGCGGATACACCGCCCAGCCCGGGCCGACTATGGTCTGGACGAAGGAATAGCCGCCATCCAGCGGCGTCTCGGTGCGGTTCAGCCCCAGTTCGGCGAAGAACTCCGCGTCGCCGCTCAAACGCCGGGTGTAATGGGCCGTCAAGCCGTAACGGCTGGTGCGCGGCGACAGCTGCGTGCCCAGCTCGTCGACATCGGACACGCACAACGCAGCTCCGCTGGGCCGGGTGGTCAGCCTCCACGGCGGGCAGCCGGGCAAGGGCTTGGCCAGCGCATTGCTTCTGTCGGCGTTGGGCGTGCGGTCGTTCCAATAGCCCCATTGCGCGCCGCTGCGCAGATCCGGCCCGCCCTGAAAACGATAATCATTGCTGCGGGTGGCGTCGTGGTTGCGGCTGAACACCGGCTCGCGGTGGTAGACGTCGAAAGACAGCAGCAGGTTCTGCCCGTCCTGTTCCAGATCGCCGAAGCCGCCGCTCAGATTCAGCCCATGCTCGATGCCGTCTCCATCCAGATTGCCGCCGCCGCGCAAGGTCGCCTCGGCGCCCCGGAAGTTGCGCCGGGTCTTGAAGTTGATCACGCCAGCCACCGCGTCGGAACCGTAAATGGCCGATGCGCCGTCCCGCAGAATCTCCACCGATTCGATCATCGACAGCGGCAAGGTGTTCAGATCGACGAAAGCGTCGGTGCCGCTGATGAACATCGCGTAATTGGGCAAGCGACGGCCGTTCAGCAATACCAGCACATACTTGGAGCTCATGCCGCGCAGGCCGGCGGTGGCCGCGCCGGCGGCAAAGCTGTTGGAGTTGGTGCCGGCCAGCAAGCTGCCCACCGACGGCAGCCGGTCCAGCAACTGGATCACGGTGGACGCGCCGGTCTTGTCGATATCCTCTTTCTTGATCACCTCGACCGCCAGAGCCTTTTCCTTGCCGATGCGCTTGATATTGGAGCCGGTCACCGTCACCCGCTCCAGCGGGACGGCCTCCTCCGCCCAAGCGCCCATGCCCAAGCCCATACCCGCCGCGGCAACCGCCAGATAGCTGCGTTTCATCTCCTTCCCCCCTTAGTAGTGCGCTCGCCGGTCGCGGCGCGCGCCCCTAAGCTGCCGCAGCGGGCGCTACCAAAGAGATTGGCGGCGGTCGCCGGCCCCCTTCCCAAGGCCGGAAAACCACACATCCATTTAAAATCAACATCTTAAATAAATTTCAGCTGTGGCGATAAAAGCACAGGCGCGCCTGCCGACCGCACGATTTCCGATGTCGGCATTATTATTTACATCTTAAGCATGCAATAAGATCATGGCCCAAAGAAAAAGGCCGCCCAAGGCGGCCTTCGCTGCGCGGCAATCCGGCGTCAGGCCGATTTGCGCGCCAGCAGCCAGCCGGCAAAGCCGATCACGCCGACAAAGAACACCGCCACCCAGAACGGCATCGCCATTCCCAGGAAGGTCCAGTCCACGGAGGCGCACTCGCCGCTGCCCTTCAGCACCTTGGAAATCACCTCCGTCAACGGCGAGGACTCCATCAAGAACTCCAGGCCCGGACCGCAGGCCGGCACCTGATCCGCCGGCAGGTGTTGCAGCCACAGTTGGCGCAGCGACACCGACAGGCCGCCCAAAGCGGCCAGAATCGTCAAACCGCCCCAGGCCCTGACGCCGCAACGGCCGGGGTTGACCAAAGCCGCCACCAAGGCGACCACGCCGGCGGCGATCACGCCGATGCGCTGGAAGATGCACAGCGGGCAAGGCTCCAGGCCCAACTGGTATTGCGCGAACAATGCAAAACCCATCGCGCCGGCGCAGGCGGCGGCGATCAGCAGAAAACCTTGTCGGTTGCTCAAGCCCATATCTTCCTCAATGTTTGGCGGTAAAACGTCATGGCGCATGATTGTGCCATACAACATGGAGGATTCAGAACCGCGCCGCGGCTTAAAGTTCCAGGAAACGGCGGATAGCCTCTTTCTGATGCAAAGCATCCTTATAGCCCAAGGCGATCAACTCGCGGGTATAGCCCGGCTCAAACAGCAGATACGTGGCCAAGGCCGTGCCCCGGTGACGGGTGGCGCCGGTGCCCTTCATCAGGAAGCGCAGCAAAGGCGGAAACAGCCGAGTGTGCTTGTAGGCGATGCCCTCCAGCGATTTGCTGGGGTTGAGCATGAAGATGTCCACCTTGCGCAACTGAGTCTGGCGCGCCAGTTCCTCGTGGCTTTGCAATAGCGACACGGTATGGTTGACCCGGGTCAGCCGCTCCATGTCCACCGACATGCTGTCGATGAACACGCTGTTGAGCAGATGACCGAATATCTGCGCCGGCGACGGATAAAAACCGCTGTGGCGGCGTTCTATGGTGTCCGGCCGCTTGCTGGCCAGACCAACCACGAACAGCTTTTCCGCCCCAAGGTGCAACGCCGGCGACAAGGGCGACAACTGGCGCACCGCGCCGTCGCAGTAAAACTTCTCCCCTATGCACACCGAGGGAAAAATCAAGGGGATGGCCGAGGTGGCCATCATGTGCTCGATACCGATGCGCTCGCGCATGCCCAGCCGCTGATAGCGCTCCCACTCCTCCAGGCTGTCCGCGCCCTGGAAAAAGGTGACCGACATCCCTGTGGTGTAACACGAGGCCGTCAGCGCCAGCGCCTTGAGCGCGCCGTGGCGAACGGAATGGTCTATGCCCTCGAACACCATGACCTTGGTCAGCAGCTCGCGCAGCGGGGCGTTGTCTAGAAAGCTTTTGGGGTTGCGCCACAGCCGGCCGCCGGACATCACGGACAGGCCAAAGTGCAAAAAGGTCTTCAGGAAATAGCCGGAACTGGCGTCGTAGACATCCTGAATGTGCAGTTGCTTCCACATCTGCGCCAGCGTGGATACCGCCAGGTGAAAGTTGCCGGCGCCGGAGGCCAGCGCCACCGCGTTGATTGCCCCGGCCGACGTGCCGCAGATGATGGGAAAGGGATTGACGCGCGCATCCGGCAGCAGCCGGGAGATCCCCAGCAACACCCCCACTTGGTAAGCCGCGCGCGCGCCGCCCCCCGACAACACCAGTCCGATATCGGATTGCCTCCCCATCCCGCACCTCGCGTGGCTATGTTGGCGGCGGACCGGTCGCCGCACGGCTTCTTGTTCTATTTAGGGTAGTCAAACGCCGCGGCCAGCGCCAACTTCGCGCGGAGGAAATCCCTTGGACGCGTTCGGAAGCGGCTCAAAGTCTAACGAGCCAGGACGAGGCCAGGCGAAAACCGCCGAGAAAGCGGGATGAACTAGAGGCTCATGGGCGTTTCGAAGGAGCGCCCGCCGCGCCACGTCCCACGAAGCGCAGCGGACTTTTACAAGCCATTAATAGCCGGCCGCCGTCTGCATCGCCCACAGATGCGCCCCCACCAGCGCGCGCCACGGCGCGAAGCCTTGCAGCCACTGCTCTGTTTCGCGCGGCGACACCGCCTCGGCCCTCCCCAGCAGACGCTGCAGGCCTCGCCGCACCGCCACGTCCCCGTGCAGCGAGCCGTCCAGCCAGCCATAGCCGCGCAGCAGCGCGTAGCTGACCGTCCACGGGCCGATGCCGGGCATGGCCAGCAGCCGCGCGGCGATCTCCTCCGGCGCGCCGTCGTCCAGCCAGCCTTGCAAGGGCAGGCCGCCGTCGACCGTCTGCCGGCTCAGTTCCAGCAAGGTCCGGGTTTTGGCGCGAGAGAAGCCGGCCTGCCCCAATTGATCCGGCTCCAGCTCCGCCACCTGCTGCGGCGACGGATGGCATAGCAGGCCGCCGCTGTGACGGTTGCCGACCAACTGCATCAGCCTGCGCCGCAGCGAAATCGCGGCATGCACGCTGATCTGCTGGCCCGTGACCGCCCAAACCAGCGCCTCAAACGGGGTGGTCGTCTGCGGCACGCGCAAACCGGGACGCGCGGCGATCAGCCCCGCCAGCTGGGGATGGCCGCGATGCGCGCACTCGAAATCCGCCACCGGCTGCGCCAAGCCCAGCATGCGGCGCGCCATGGAGGTCAAGGCTGCCGCGTCGCCGGCCTGCGGCGAAACGTCCGCGTCCAGCTCCACCCGCACCGCGTCCGCAGCGAAATCCATGCTAAGGCAGGCCGGCGCGCCGCGCCACAGCAAGCCCTTGCTCAGGCTCAGCGCCGTCACCCGCTCGGATAGCTCCTGCGCGTCGCGGCGGTGGAAGGCCATGAAGTCGTCCCGGCGAAAATCCGCGGGCAAAGACAGGGATAAAGACAGCGAAACGAAATCGGCCGGTTCAGCCATGGATCAGCGCGCCTTGCGAAAAGTCAGATTGATGCGGCGCCGCCCCAGCAACGGGTGCATCCCGTCCGCCACCGGCAGCACCCCGTGGAAACGCATCCGGTCCGCCCCGCCCCACACCAACACGTCACCATGGCGCAACTCAATGCGGCCGGCACGCTCGGCGCGGCTAAGACCGCCGAACAGAAAAATCACCGGCAAACCCAGCGACACGGACACGATGGGCGCGCCAAAATCGCGCTCGTCCTTGTCCTGATGCAAGGACATCTTGGCGCCCGGCGCATAGCAATTGATCAGGCAGGCATCCGGCGCGAAGCCGGGGAAACCGGCTTCGGCCGCGGCCTCCTCGGCCAGAACCCGCAACAAGGCTGGCATCGCCGGCCAAGGCTGCCCGCTGCCGGGGTCACGCTCGGCGTAGCAGTAGCCGCGCGCATCGGACACCCAGCCGTAAGCGCCGCAGCTGGTTGTGGCGACCGACATCGCCCGTCCGCCCGGCGTCTGCATGCCGCGCGGAGGCGCTTGCCGCAGCACCGCCTCCACTTCCGCCAGCAAGGCCGCGTCGATCTCGCAGACGCGGCGATGCAATAAGGCCGCGCCAGGCGATAGGCGCTCCAGCCAGCCGCCCTCTTCCGGCGCGAACAAATCCGCCATCGCCTGCCTTAGAGCCTGTCCAAAGTCTCGCGAGCCAGAGCGAGACAAGGCGCAAACCGCTGAGAAAGCGGAATGATCAAGGGGTACATGAGCGTTTCGAAGCGGTTTTTAACGCAGTATTGCCGATGCGCAGCAGACATTGAGCGGGTTCTCAGGCCTCGCCGGCCACCATCATGCTGCGCAACAGCACCGAGCCCATCTGCCGGCCGCCGCGCTCCAGCACGTCGTTGCCCACCGCGTCTATCTGCATGAACATCTCGCGCAGATTGCCCGCAATGGTGATTTCCTCCACCGGGTGCATGATCACGCCGCGCTCCACCCAGAAGCCGGCCGCGCCGCGCGAGTAATCGCCGGTTACCGTGTTGACGCCTTGGCCCAGCAGTTCGGTCACCAACAGGCCGGTGCCCATAGTCCGCAGCAACTCCTCCAGGCTTTCGCCGGTGGAATGCACAACCAGATTATGCGCGCCGCCGGCGTTGCCGGTGGTCTGCATGCCCAGCTTGCGCGCCGAATAGCTCCCCAGCATATAACCCTGCAGCACGCCCTTGTCCACCAGCCGGCGCGCCACCGTGGCCACGCCCTCGTTGTCGAAGGCGCCGCTGGCCATGCCGCGCAGCAAGAAGGGGTCTTCGTCTATGGTGACATTGGCCGACATCACCGGCTTGCCCAGCGAGTCCAGCAGGAAGGACGATTTGCGGTACAGACTGCCGCCGCTGATGGCGGCCACCAGATGACTGAGCAACGAGGCGGCTATCGGCGCCTCGAACACCACCGGATACTGCCCGGTCTTCACCTTGCGCGCGCCCAGTCGCCGCGCCGCTCGCTGACCGGCCTTGGCGCCGATGGCTTCCGGCGCGTCCAGATCCTCGCGCCGGCGCGCCGACGAATACCAGTAATCGCGCTGCATCGCGCCGCCGTCCTCGGCCACCACCGCAGCGGAAATGCTGTGGCGGCTGCTGGCGTAGCCGGCGATGAATCCGTGGCTGTTGGCGTAAGCGAAGTGGCTGGACTGCGACGAGGCGGTGCCACCCTCGGAGTTTCGGATGCGCGGATCGGCGGCCAGCGCCGCGGCCTCGCAGGACTTGGCCAGTTCGATGGCCTCCTCCACCGGCAGCGACCACGGATGGTACAGGCTGAGGTCCGGAAACTCCGTGGCCATCAACTGGGAGTCCGCCAAGCCGGCGCACGGATCCTCGGCGGTGTAGCGCGCGATGTCCAACGCGGCGCGCACGGTGTCGGCCAAGGCCTCTTCGGAAAAATCGGAAGTGCTGGCGTGGCCTTTCTTCTGGCCCAGGTAGACGGTTACGCCCACGCCCTTGTCCTGGTTGTATTCGATGGTTTCCACCTCGGACAGGCGCACGCTCACGGTCTGGCCCAGTCCTTCGGAAACATCGGCTTCGGCGGCGCTGGCGCCTTCGGCCTTTGCCAGTTCAATGACGCGGGAGGCGATGTCCTCCAGCGCGGCCTGGCTGAAACTGAATGTCTTGTCTTCCATCTAGTGTCTTTCGCAATGGTCGAAACGGCCGGAGGCCTTTTCCGGTATCATACCAGCCTTGAGAAAACCGATTGAGAATTGCCAACGATGACCCATTACCAGAACGACAGCCCGGACGACGGCTACGTCAGCAAATCCCAGCGCAAGCGCGACATGGATGCGCTGCAAGACCTGGGCCGCGAACTGGTGGAGCTGTCCAAGGACACGCTGAAGAAAATGCAGCTGCCGGAAGACCTCCTCACCGCTATTCTGGACTATAAACGCTTTACCGCGCACGGCGCGCTGCGCCGCCAACTGCAATACATCGGCAAGCTGATGCGCGACGTGGACCCGGAGCCGATCCAGCAATACCTGCAAATTCTCAAAGGCGAATCGTCCGAGCACATCGCCTGGCAGCACCTGCTGGAACGCTGGCGCGAACGGTTGATGGAAGACGACAAGATGCTGGCCAGCTTCGTCACCGACTTCCCCGCCGCGGACCCGCAGCAGCTGCGCACGCTGATCCGCAACGCGCGCAAGGAAAAACAGGACAACAAACCGCCCAAGTCCTTCCGCCTGCTCTATCAGGCCGTCAAGGACGTGATTCCGGAACCGGGCAAGCCGCGCCTGCATCAGCAGAACCAAGAGGACGACGAGTGATGCTGAAAGTAGGCCTGGTCTCGATCTCCGACCGCGCCAGCAGCGGCGTGTACGAAGACAAGGGCATTCCGGCGCTGCAGGACTGGCTGGCCGCCGCGCTGGCCAGCCCCTTCGTCGTCGTCGCCCGTCTGATCCCGGACGAGCAGCCGCAAATCGAAGCCGCGCTCAAGACGCTGGTGGACGAGGAAGGCTGCCAACTGGTGCTGACCACCGGCGGCACCGGCCCGGCCGCCCGCGACGTCACCCCCGAGGCCACGCTGGCGGTGGCGGACCGCGAGATGCCCGGCTTCGGCGAGCAGATGCGCCAGATCAGCCTGCGCTTCGTGCCCACCGCCATCCTGTCCCGCCAGGTGGGCGTGATCCGCAAGCAGGCGCTGATTCTCAACCTGCCCGGCCAGCCCAAGGCGATCAAGGAAACGCTGGAAGGCCTGCGCGGCGCCGACGGCCAAGTGGAAACCTCTGGCATCTTCGCCGCCGTCCCCTACTGCATCGACCTGCTGGACGGTCCCTATATCGAAACCCATGAGGCGGTGGTCAAGGCCTTCCGCCCCAAATCGGCTCAGAAAAAGCCGGCCTGAGCCATGGCTTACCAGTCTCCCGCCTGGCTGCGCGGCGGCCATGCCCAAACCATCTGGCCGGCGCTGGCGATCAAGACCCCGCGCCCCGACTACCGCCGCGAGCTGTGGGACACGCCGGATGGCGCCCGCATCGCGCTGGACTTTGTCGCCGGGCGGCCCGGCGCGCCGCTGGTCGTGTTGTTTCACGGGCTGGAAGGCAGCAGCGACAGCCACTACGCGCGCGCGCTCTTGCTGGCGGTTCAGCGGCGCGGCTGGCATGGCGTGGTGCCGCACTTTCGCGGCTGCGGCGGCGTGGACAATCCTCTGCCGCGCGCCTATCACGCCGGCGACAGTGCCGAAGTGCGCTGGATTTTGAGCCGGCTGGCTCAACGCTTCCCGATCTTGGCCGCCGCCGCGGTATCGCTTGGCGGCAGCATGCTGCTCAACTACCTGGCGGACGAAGGCGCGCTGGCGCTGCCGCGCGCGGCGGCGGCGGTGTCCGCGCCGCTGGATCTGGTGGCGGCCAGCACCCAGCTGGACAGGGGCTTGGGCAAACTACTGTACACCCGCATGTTCATGGGCACGCTTAAGCCCAAAGCGCTGAAATCGCTACAGCGCCACCCCGGCCTGTTCGACGGGGGCAAACTCCGCCGCGCACGCACCTTCATTGAATTCGACGACCTGGTCACCGCGCCGATTCACGGCTTCGGCACCGCCCTCAACTACTGGCGCAGCGCCAGCGCCAAGCCTCGGCTGGGCCAGATCGCCCGCCCCACTCTGGTGTTGAACGCGCGCAACGATCCCTTCCTGCCGGAACAGGCGCTGCCGCGTCAGGCCGACGTGGCAGCCAGCGTCACGCTGGAATTCCCGCCCCACGGCGGCCATGTGGGTTTCGCCTCCGGCGCCTTTCCCGGCACACTGGATTGGCTGCCGTCTCGCTTGCTGGAATTCTTCGAGCCGCATCTGGATTGACTGCGCGGCGCTTTCTGCGCATCTTGACGGCATCCACCCATTAAGCGAGGGCGCCGCATGAGCCCAGATTCCGTCAAAACTTCCCTTCTGCGCAAAACCTATTTGCGCATTCTCGCTCCGCTGTTCATCGCCTCCGTACTGGCCTTTCTGGATCGGGTCAATGTCAGCTACGCGGCCTTAACCATGAACGCCGACCTCGGCTTCCACGCCAAAGTATACGGCCTGGCCGCCGGCATTTTCTTCGCCGGCTACGTGCTGTTCGAGGTACCCGGAGCGATTCTGGCCGAGCGCTGGAGCCCTAGCCGCTGGATCGCGCGCATCCTGTTCTCCTGGGGAGCGGTCAGCATATTGCTGAGCCTGGTGCAGAACGAATGGCAGTTCTACCTGCTGCGCTTTATGCTGGGCGTGTGCGAAGCCAGCTTCTACCCGGTGATCTACGCCTCGGTGATCCCGCGCTGGTTCGTCGCGGAAACCCGCGCCCGCGCGATTTCCATCACCTTGAGCTCCCTGCTGGTATCCGCCATCGTCGGCGCGCCGCTTGCCGGCTGGTTGGTCGGTCTTCAGCCCTTCGGCCTGAAAGGTTGGCAAAGCCTGTTCCTGCTGGAGGGCGGCGTCACCATGCTCTACGGCGGTGCTGTCTTGCTGTGGCTGCAGGACGATCCAGCCAAGGCCGCTTGGCTGAATGTGGAGGAAAAGCGCTATTTGATCGACACGCTGCAAGCGGAAAAAGCCGCCACCCGTAAACAACAGCCGGCCACGCTGCGTCAGGCCCTGGCGCAGCCGGCGGTGCTGCGGCTATGTCTGATCTACTTTCTATGGATCACCGGTTTCTGGGGCTTCAGCTTCTGGATGCCCACGGTGATCAAGAACGCCTCCGGCTGGTCGCCGCTGGCCATCGGCCTGGCCTCAGCCGTGCCCATGCTGGCGGCGCTGGCCGCCATGCTGTGGCTGGGTCATTCCTCGTCGCGCCGGGCGGAGAAACGCTGGCACGTGGCGCTGCCGCTCTTGCTCGCCGCCGCCGGTTTCCTGATTGGCGCGCTGAGCGACCATCTCGCCGTGGCGCTGCTCTCCGTCACCATCGTCGCCATCGGCGTCTACAGCCCGATGGGCGTGTGGTGGTCCATTCCCACTACTTTTCTCACCGGCACGCTGGCCGCGGGCGCCATCGGCCTGATCAATTCCGTGGGCAATATCGGCGGTTTCATCGGCCCCTATGCGCTGGGTTTGATTGAGGCCGCCACCGGCAGCCACACCCTGGCTTACCTCTGGCTAAGCGGCCCATTGCTGCTCAGCGCCCTGCTGGTGCTGGGCTTGAAGCCGCAAGCGCAAACAGCGGACAATGCAAACCAAGCCGCCGCTTCCGGCGGACGATAGGACACACTATGCTGACACGGCTCTTCACTCTCGCCTTCTGCTCTCTGCTGCTCACCGGCTGCGCCGGCATGGCCGAGCGTCTGAACGGCTCGCTGGAGCCGCCCGCCGAACGCGGCTACGCCATTCTGTCGTTGACCGGCAAATCCTCCAACCCGGACAGTGCGACGCTCGGCCTGGATATCGCCAACGCCGCTGGTCGCGTCGTGGCCGTCGACCGCGCCAGCCTGCTGACCGACACCGTTTTCGGCGAACCGGGCAAATCCATGGCGGAGGGCAAATTGATGCTGTTCACGCTGGAGCCGGGCCAGTACCGGGTGGAACAGGTCTGGGCCAACTGGCTGGAAGACGGAGCTTGGGGCGTGAGCCGCAAAATGCGCGGCTTCCGCCTGGCCGCTCCGTTTGAAGTGAAGCGCGGCGAGGCGGTCTATTTGGGCAATGTGGACGTGGAAATGAGTTTTTTGCCGGAAGCGCGGCTGCGCGACGAAACCGAACGCGATCTCGCGCACATCCGTCGCATCTGGAAGATCAAGGACGTATCCGGCATCCAGTTACGACCGCTGGGCGAGGCTCGGCCCTGAACCCGCTCACTTCTGCCACAGCTTGGACAGATAAGCCGGCTTCACCACCGCCGCCGACAACGGCGCCGCCTCCAGCACCCGGTAAGCGTTCTGCCGAGTGTCGCGCAGCAACGCGTCGGCGTAGGGCGCGCCGTCCAACTTGCGCAAGGCCGCCACTCGCGGCGCGTTGGCCTTGTCGCTGCGGTGGGTGACCACGCCGATCTCGTTGCTGGCCAATTTGACGAAGCTGCCGGGCGGGTACACGCCCAGCTCCTTTATCAGCAAAGCGGCGTGCTGCGGATCGAAATCGCCCAGCTCGCCACGATACAGGCTGCCGATCACCAGCGCCGGCAAGGCCGGCTGCGGCTGATGTATGCAGGAACACAACACGTCCACCATGTGCAGCAAGGCTGCGTCCGGGTGGATATCCTCGCCGCGCAGCCCCTGCGGGTAGCCGTCGCCGCCGCGCTGCTCCTGATGGGTCTGCACCAATAGATGCCAATGTTCGTCCACCACGCCGGCCTCGCGCAAAATGGCGGAACCGACAATGGGATGGGCGTAGAGATCGTCGCGCTGCGCGGCGTCCGGCGGCGTTTGCTGCCGCGATAGTTGATTCAACAAGCCGGTGATCGCCAAATTCATGCTCAAAGCCGCGCCCACCACTGCTTGCAAACGCGCCTCCTCCATGCCCAAGCGCCGCCCCAACACCGCCATGATCGCCGCTACATGCACGCTATGGGCGCTGCCGATGTCGCGGTAGGGCGTCAGCAGCACGCTGGCCAGCACCCCGTCCGGCTGCTTGCAAGCCAACCGGATCAACGCGTCCGCCATGTCCACCAGCCTCCCGGCCAGGCCCGGCACCGCCAGGCCATGCAAAAGCAGGCCCTCGGCGCGACGAGTCTGGAAACCCAGCTCCATGATGGGATTGGGCTGCACTTGCGCCGCGGCTTCCTTCTCGCGCTGCGCCGCGCGCTCCAGCTGCTCGCGCTCCAAGCGCGCCGCCACCTCCTCGCTGTCGCCGTGCGCCAACGTCACCAGCCGTTCGCGCTGCTCCGGCGTCAGCACGTAATGGCCTTTTTTCAGTAGCAGCAGGCCGTTCTTGGCGTACACGTCAACCGGCAGTTGCTGACCGATGCGCAAGAAGCTGGTAGGCAGCTTCACTTTGGAGGAGTCCGGCATAATCTATATACGTTTCGTTAAGTCATGCTTCAATGGCTGTGAATAATGCCGCATTCCCTCGTCCTAAGGAAGCCCCCGCAAGCCGGCGCGCGCGCCGGCTTGCCAGGCAATGTCAACGGCATTAAGCTGGTTGACCCAATCCGAATCACCTTGTTGGAGAATGCCCTTATGACAAGCAACCGACATATCGACGCTTCGCGTCGGGACTTTCTGAACAGCGCGGTGGGCGTGGGCTTCGCGCTGGCGGTGCAACCCATAGCCGCCAGCGCCATTCTCACGGACGGCGACGGCCTCAACGCCGGGGCGGTGGAAATCCCGACCGGCCCCGCCGTCATGCCGGGCTATATGGCAAAGCCCTCCGCTGCCGGCGGCCCTCTGCCGGTGGTGCTGGTGGTGCAGGAAATCTTCGGCGTGCATGAACACATCCGCGACCTGTGCCGACGGCTGGCCAAATCCGGCTACCTGGCCGTGGCCCCCGAGCTCTATTTCCGCCAGGGCGACCCTAGCAAGGTCGCCAGCATCGGCGAACTGGTCAGCGGCCTGGTCAGCAAGGTGCCGGACAACCAGGTAATGGCGGATCTGGACGCCACCCTGACCTGGGCAAGCGGCCACGGCGGCGACGTCAAGCGCGCGGCCATCACCGGCTTTTGCTGGGGCGGACGCCAGGTATGGCTGTACGCCGCGCATAATCCCGCGCTCAAAGCCGGCGCAGCCTGGTACGGGCGGCTGCAAGGAGAGGCCGGAACGAATACACCGCGCCAGCCGCTGGACATCGCCGCGCAGTTGCATGCCCCGGTGCTCGGGCTTTACGGCGGGCTGGACAAGGGTATTCCTCTGGAGTCGGTGGACAAGATGAAGGCCGCGCTGCGCGCCGCCGGCAAGCCCTCTGAAATCGTGGTTTACCCTGAAGCCGACCACGGTTTCAACGCCGACTACCGTCCAACTTACAACGCGGCCGCCGCCAACGACGGCTGGCGCCGCATGCTGCAATGGTTCAAACAACACGGCGTCTGACACCGGCTAATCTCCCGGCGGCCGTCTGGCGCAAGCCGCCAGCCGCACGCGGATCACCTGATTGAAACGCGCCAGCCAAAAGGGATCGAACTGACGCTCCGAAGCGTTGATCTCTGCGATGGCGCGCATCATCGAATGCCGCAAACCGCGATGCGAGTGCTTCAAAGTCACCGCCTCGAAGGCATCAACCAGAGCCAGAATAAGCGCGCCGCTGCAAATCTCATCGCCGTGCAGGCCATGCGGATAGCCCCTGCCATCCGGCATCTCGTGATGCTGGGCCACCATGCGCGCCGCGTCGGCCCAGGCCGGCATCCGTTCCAACAGGCCCGCCGCCCAGCCCGGGTGCTCCGCCATCTGATGGCGCTCGGACTCGCTCATCCGCCCCACTTTCAACCAGAACGACTCCGGCAGCAGCATCATGCCGATATCGTGCATATACACCGCCGCCTCCAGCTGCCTGTCGTCCACCAGCCCCGGCGCCTGGCGACTAGTCTCCAGCGCCAGTTCCAGATTGCGCTCGGTGCGGCCCTGGAACTGCGGCAAGCGCTGTTCAAACTGCAGGGCTAATATCCGGAAAAACGCCAAATCGCCCTGGCTGAGCTGCGCGGCGGCATCCGTCGGCGTATCCGATTCAATCACATGCAAGGGAATCCCGGTGATCTGCTCCACCAGTTGCTGACAACGCTGCAACAGCTCGCCAACCGGGCATTCCGCCACCTGATTCAGCGCCCGCATCAGCAGGGGCAACTGCAGATCGTCCAACAATTCGTGGTTTTCCAGAGCCTCAAGCGCCAGACCCAAACGGTCCATCACCAGCAGCATGACGTCGCCGATCGAATCCTCATAGCTCACCTCGCCGCTGCGCAGCCTCTCCAACAGGCTTTCCAGCGAATGGACGAAAGGCACCACAAAACGCACCTGGCACATGCTGGCGTCGCCCTTGATGCTGTGCAGCAAACGAAACAGCTGATCGATCTGCGCGGCGTCGGTGTCGCCGAAACCCAGTTGGCAAACCAGATGCTCAACCTGCGGCGCGTAATCGCTCATCACTTCCATGAAATCGTGGAACGCCTCAGGCTCCACGATCTCCAGCGTCAGCTCCTGCTTGCCCATGCCCTCTCCCATTTTCAATGCCCCTTCATTCCAGTATATGCAGCATGCGGCAAAGCGTGCGACAGCGCCCTTTCCAAACCATCACGCGCCGCGCATAATTTGCGCCCTCGGCGCATCGCCCGCCTATCCGCCTTAATATTCCCATGCAAAACCAACTGCAAACGCTGCAACAGCACATCGCCTTCATTATTGAAGTGGACAAACTCAAAACGGTGCTGCGCAAAACCAAGGCCGTTTATGTGGACCGCTACGAGAATTCGGCGGAGCACAGCTGGCAGATCGCCCTCTTCGCTCTCAATCTGCGCGACTTCGCCGCCGAGCCGGTGGACATCGACAAAGTCGTGCGCATGTTGTTGATTCACGACTTGGGCGAGATCGACACCGGAGACACCCTCGTCTACGACGCGGACGGCGCCGCCGAACGCGAAGCGGAAGAGCTGGCAGCGATGCGCCGCATCCTGGGTCTATTGCCCCAGCCAATCGCCGCGGACCTGCTGGCCTTGTGGCAAGAGTTCGAGGCTCGCAAAACCCCTGAAGCGCGCTTCGCCCGCGCGATAGACCGTTTGATGCCCATCTTGCTCAATCTGCAATCCGGCGGCCAGAGTTGGCGTGAAAACGGGGTCAGCAAGCAACAAGTGCTAAGCATGGCGGTGGGCAAAGTGGAGGACGGCTGTCCGCTGGCGGCGGACTGGTTGCGCGCGGAATTGGACCGCGCGGAGCAAGCCGGTTGCTTCGGAGCCTGACTCCAAACCATTAAAAACCGGCAGAAATACCAGGGTATCCTGAAAAAACAGGATAAAAACCCTTTCGGCCATGCAGAAAACGCTTGCCATGTCCCGGAACTATAGGCACTATTCCTGCCGCAGGATGCTCAAGTTGTGGATGTGTTGTTGTCGTAGTGGCATTAAGTCCGTACCTCAGTCGCCATTTCCCTTGAACTTCGTGCCTTTTATTTCAACTGCTCGTTTTGAGGAATTAACAAAATGGCAACCGGTACCGTTAAGTGGTTCAACGACTCCAAAGGTTTTGGCTTTATCACCCCGGATGAAGGCGGCGACGACGTGTTCGCTCACTTCTCCCAGATCAATGCCAAAGGCTTCCGCACCCTGGCTGAAAACCAGCGCGTTAGCTTTGACGTCGTAGACGGCCCGAAAGGCAAACAAGCCTCCAACATCCAGCCCATCTAATCCACGCGATTAGTCAGCTTGATGAAAACCCGGCCTCGTGCCGGGTTTTTTGCATTCACGCTTCAACGCAAGGAATCCCATGCCCGCCTCCGACGATCACGAACACATCATCGCCGCCACCCGCGACTGGCTGGAAAAAGCGGTGATCGGACTCAATCTGTGCCCGTTCGCCAAGAGCGTCTACGTGAAAAACCAGGTGCGCTACGTGGTCAGCGACGCCGCCCAGCCGGATCAGTTGGCGCAAGAGCTCGCCTCCGAACTGCGTCTGCTGGCTGATAGCAGCCCGGACGAAATCGATACCACCTTGCTGATCCACCCGCGCGCGCTGCAGCGTTTCCTGGATTTCAACGACTTTCTCGATATCGCCGACGCCATCGTGGAAGACATGGGGCTGGACGGCGAACTGCAAGTGGCCAGTTTCCACCCCAAGTTCCAGTTTGAAGGCACCGGCGTCAACGACATAGAGAACTTCACCAACCGCGCGCCCTATCCGACCTTGCACCTGCTGCGCGAAGCCAGCATCGGCCGGGCAGTGGAAGCCTTCCCGCAAGCGGAAGCCATCTATGAGAAAAATATCGAAACGCTGAAACAGCTGGGCCTGGACGGCTGGAAGGCGCTGTTCGCCGGCAAAACACCGTAAGCCGCGCATTGCCAAGCACGGCGCGGGCATGGTACACCAACGGGCATTCCACTTCTGGAGCTCCATTTCCATGT
The DNA here is from genome assembly GCF_009936155.1 of Chromobacterium haemolyticum. Lineage (NCBI taxonomy): Bacteria > Pseudomonadati > Pseudomonadota > Betaproteobacteria > Neisseriales > Chromobacteriaceae > Chromobacterium > Chromobacterium haemolyticum. The sequence goes on from NZ_AP019312.1 coordinate 3,260,713, forward strand.
CGCTCAGGCCCTTGCTGCCGCTCGCCGCTTTACTTCTGAGCGCCTGCGCTTACACTCCAGTGCAAAAACCCGTCGCCGGCGACGACTTCCGGAGCAATGAACTGGGACAGAGCAGCGCCAACCGCACGGCCAATCTGGCCATGCGCGACAATCTGGCCAGCTTGCAGACCCTGCTGGAAAAGCTGTACAAGCGCAATCCCAAGGAATGGCGCAAGACCGGCGCGGCGGACTACCCGGCCGCAATGCGACAAGTCATGGGCGCAATCCGCAATAACGCCCCGCTGCCGGCCTTGGCCGGGCAGCGCTCCATCGCGGCGATGAGCGCGGCTTTCGACCCGGGTTTTGGCGGCGACCGCGCAGGCGCGCTGATCTACGGCATGGGCTCGATGCTGGTGGACGCCTACGGCGGCCGCACCGAGCTGTTTCTGGTGCACGGACTGGACGCGCAGCAACTGGCCAACGCCTCGCACAACCTGGAAGTGGCGGCCTGGATGCTGAACAACCGCCAGATCAGCGGCGCGCCGGCCTTGCTGTCCAACGAGATCGGCAACGTGCGCAATCTGTCCTTCGAGCGGGAATTCGGCAAGATGATGGCCAGGCTGGACCTGTTGGCGGAATTGTCGGACGAGAAACTGCGCCGCAGCGCCATCGACTTCGGCCAATCCCTGATCGCCGGCCCTTTCCTGCAGTTCCTGCCGGTGAGTGCCGCCGCCCAGGCCGCGGCCCCCTGAGAACTTGTTAAATGTCTGCCGCGCTTCAGCGAGAGGCGTGGAGAGGGCTGACTTAGCCTTGATTCGGACGCTTACCCACCTTGTCGCGGTAAAAGGCGCGAATGCGAGGCATATCGGCGTCGATATCGCCGCTGGGCGTGAAGATGGGACCGAAACCGGCCTCCTTGCGGCTGTAATCCAGATACGCCAAAGCCACCGGCACCTCCGCGCCGCAGGCGATGTGATAAAAGCCCGTCTTCCATTCGGACACCGCCTTGCGCGTGCCCTCCGGCGGAATCGCCACCACTAGCCGGTCCGAACGCCGGTACACCTCCACCATTTGTTGCACCAGCGAATTATTCTGATGCCGTTTGACCGGAATACCGCCCAACCAACGCATCACCGGTCCGATCGGCCCGGCGAACAGTGTGTGCTTGCCCATCCAGTAAATCTTGGCCCGCGCGGCGAAACACACCGCCAGCGTCAACGGAAAATCCCAGTTGCTGGTATGCGGCGCCCCGATCAGCACGTATTTATCCAGCTTGGGAAACTCCCCTCGCAGCTTCCAGCCGCTCAGTTTGAGCATGACGATGGACAAGCAGCGGAACAAAGGCCGGATCACGGGCGTGTCGAAAATGGTGAAATGCATGACGGTCCTGAGCAAGGGCCTTGCCGCAGAACGGAGAACAACAACCAAGGAGGCGCTGCCCAGCGTCGGAGCAAGCGCCAACCACGTGGAAAAACGCCGGAATGTACCTGATAAAACCATCCCGGTAAATCCGGATTGCGAAATACAATCAGCTCACGCAAGTCCATGAATTCAAAAAGCAAGCGCCGCGTCTTCTCACTCCGCCAAGGGCACGATGCGATATACGCAGCGCCGCCCACCCTCGTCCAGCGCGTGCTCCAGCCGCCGCACCTCCGCCCTCGGCCCCAACACCCGCTCAAACAGCGCCAGCTCGGATCGGCACAAGCCCTGGCATTGACGCGCCGCCGCGCAGATCGGGCAATGATTTTCCAGCAAGAGCCAACCGTCTCCATCTTGACGGGCCTCCGCCATATAACCTTCCTGGCTGCGTATTCGCGCCAGCGCGGCCACCCGGTCCGCCAGCGCGTCGGCGCCGGACATAGCCTGCCGGTACTCCTCCTCCGACTGCGCTTCTCGCCGTTGAATCAAACTCTCCAGACCAGCCTCGCCAAACAGCTCCCGCACCTGGGTCAGCAATTGCAGCGTCAGGTCCGCGTGCCGATCCGGAAAGCGGCCATGGCCGCGCTCGGTCAAGCGCCAAACCTGGGCCGGCCGGCCCACGCCCTGAGCCTGGGCCTCCATCCGCGCCAGCCCCTTCTGCTCCAGCGCCAGCAAGTGCTTGCGCGCGCCCATGCTGGTCAGGCCCAACTCCGCCGCCAGCGCCTGCGCCGTTTGCGGTCCCCGCGTTTTCAGCAGATACAGCAAGCGGTCCGCGCCGTTGATCGCCGCCGCCATCAGGCTTCCGCCGCCTCACGGATCACGCCTTGCAGCCAACCGGCGGCCAGGCCGCACGTCAAAGCGCCCAGGACCAGCACCAGCCGGGTGTCCAGAATGGTCAACACGCTGCCCAGCAAAGCCACCAACACATTGGCCACGCAGAAGATCGTGGTCAGCAGGCCCATCACACTGCCCTGCCCCAGGTTGGCGAAGCGCTCCGAACACCAACTGGGCAGGATGGCGTTGTAAATCGCCAGCGGCACGCCCAACAATACAATCAAGCCTATGCCCGGCCAAGGCAGATCCGCCAGCAGGCTCAAACCCAGCAGGCCCAGGGCCACCCAGGCCGCATTGATGCGCGCCAGTTCCAGCGGCGCCCGCTTATGCCCAAGCTTGCCCAGCAAAACGCTGGCCGATGTCATCAAGACGCACATCAACGCCGTCACCACCGCGATGCCGCGGCTGTCCAGCCGCGCGTACTCCACCAGCCACAAAGGGTAAAACTCGTAAAAAGCGTTGACCCCGATAGCGAACGCCAGTTGCATCCAAAACAATCGCGCCAGCAAAGGGTCCGCCGACAGCAGCCGGAAGGAGTGCTGGCCGCGCATCACCTGCAACAAGGACTGATCCTGGTGCATGCGCTCGCCGGTCTCCGGCAGGAAGGCCAGCAGCACCGCCAAGCACAGCAAGATGGCGCCGGCGGCCAGCAGGAAAGGCACCGCCTCTCCCAATGGCAAGGTCAACCCGCCAATCAGCGGCCCCACCAGCCAGCCGGTATACAGCACCGCATTGAGAATGGCGAAGGAGCGCGTGCGATCCAGCTGCGGATGCAGATCCGCGACGATGGCGCGCGCCACCGCCACATTGCCCTCGGTCAGGCCGGTGACAAAACGCGCCAGCACGAACAGCAGGTACCAGCGGCTCCATAAAGCGTAGGCCGTCAACAGATAGCCGGCGAAGGTCAGCAACAAGGTGCCTGTCAACACCCGCCGCCGCCCCAGCCGGTCCGACAACGCTCCAATCAAGGTGCTGCCCAGCAAAATGCCCAGCGGGTTGGCGGCCAAGGCCAGGCCCAGCAGCAGCTTGGGCGGCAGCCCCAGGAAGTGATTGAACGCATCCGGCGCGGAGTTCACGAAGATGGGCGCCAGGATGGGATAAGGCATGGCCACGCCGGCCGTGCTCATCAGCGCCACCAGACAGACAGTTAGCAGAATTAATTTTGGATGGAAAACATTCATGACGCATACCAATGAAACGATGGCCCATGCTAATCCCGCCGCCGCAATAAGTAAACAAATTGGTTTATTTAATATCGTGCCGCGTACTGAAAGTCATCAAGACAGCATATAGAATGCTGTACGTATGGTTACGAAAAGACGCGTAAAAATAGGAACCAGATGGCATTCAAAGCGTCTCAGACTACACAAGACCTACTTCATGTTTTTGGAGACTTCGATGACCTCGATTACCAGCAAACCCGCCGTTAAAGTCATTGCCGCCAGCCTGCTCGCCGTGAGCCTGCTGTCCGGTTGCGCCAACATGTCCAAGCGCCAGCAAAACACCGCCATCGGCGCGGCCGCCGGCGCCGTGCTCGGCTCCGTGCTCACCGGCGGCGACGCCATCGGCACTGTGGGCGGCGCCGCGGTGGGCGGCGTGGTCGGCAATCAGACCGGCAAACGCTAAGCTCGTAACCCCATTCCAAGAGCCAGCCCCGCGCTGGCTCTTTTGTTTTGCCCGCCGCGCCCATATCATCAATACAACAGCACCACGGGCCACGCCATGACCTCCTCCGCACGCATGAATTGGGAACGACTCCTCTCCACCAAACGCTTCAAAGTCATTCAGGGCCACGTCAAGGAAACCCGCACCCCGGCCACCGAAGAAGGCAGCCCGGGCTTGCGCACCGACTTCCACATTGACCACGACCGCGTGGTGTTCTCCAGCGCCTTCCGCCGGCTGGGCCGCAAAACCCAGGTGCACCCGCTGGCGCGCCACGACCATACCCACAACCGGCTAACCCACAGCGTGGAGGTGGCCAGCGTCGGCCGCAGCCTGGGCAATCGTGTCGGCATGATGATGCAGCATGCCCATCTGCTGCCGGACAACTACACTCCGCACGACATCGGCGCCGTGGTGCAAGTGGCCTGCCTGGCCCACGACATCGGCAATCCGCCCTTCGGCCACACCGGCGAATACGCGCTGCGCGACTGGTTTCGCGCCGAACGCAACGCGCACTGGCTGCACGGCCTGGCGCCCGAGGAAATCCGCGATGTGCAGACCTACGAAGGCAACGCCCATGGTCTGCGCATGCTGGCCACGCTGGAAATGTACACCGGCGAAGGCGGCATGCGCCTCACCGCCGCCGCCTTGGGCGCCTTGATCAAATACCCGTGGACCTCGGACGCCGAAGCCGCCCAGGCCCGCGACAAATTCAATATCTACCGCACCGAGCTGCCCTATTTCCAGCGCGTGGCCGCGGAGTTGGGCCTGCTGCCCAAGGGCATCCAGCAATGGAGCCGCCACCCGCTGTCCTACCTGATGGAAGCCGCCGACGACATCTGCTACGCGATTCTGGATCTGGAGGACGCGGTGGAGATCGGCATCCTTGACTTCAAGGAGTTCGAAACCCTGTTCTCCAGCTTTACCGAATACGAACGCATCTGGGACATGCAGGACGTGCGGCAGAAATGCGGCACCTTGCGCGGCATCGCCATCGGCCGCTGTGTCAGTGAAGTAGCGGAGAAATTCATGCTGCACCACGACAGCCTGCTACGCGGCGAATTCCCGGCCAAGGACCTGATCAATCTGTGCGGCGCCCAGGTACAGGACGCGTTGATCCACGCCAAGGAGCTGGCCAGCACCCGCGTCTACCGCCACCGAACCAAGCTGGTGACCGAACTGGCCTCCTACCCGTGCATGGCGGGCATTCTGGACGCGCTGATCCCCGCCGCCCACGCCTACGTCAACAAGGGCGCCGAGTGCCTGAGCCCGCGCGAGCACCTGGCCATGGGTCTGCTGGAACAGCATATCCGCAGTGACGACAGCCTGTATCAGGCCTATATGAAAGTATTGGATTTCGTCGGCGGCATGACCGACAACTACGCCGCCAACCTGGCGCGCGACATCTCCGGCGTGGGTATTTTGTAAGGTCGCCCCGCCGCATTTTCGGCAGTTAAAAAAACAGAAAGACAGGAATGCAGCACACCACCCGTTTTTGCGTCGTCCGCCATGGCGAAACCGACTGGAACCGCGAATATCGATTGCAAGGCCATACCGACATCCCCCTCAACCCCACCGGCCAGGAGCAGGCGGCAACCCTCAGCCGCGCGCTATGGCCGGGGCGCTACGCCTTCGACGCGCTCTACGTCAGCGACCTGACCCGCACCCGCCAAACCGCCGCGCCGCTGCAAACGCGGTTGAGCCTGACCCCCACCTACAGCGCCGAGCTGCGCGAGCGCCACATGGGCGTGTTCCAGGGCCTGACCTACGCCGAGGCGGAACAAACCATACGGGACGACTATCTGCAGCTGAAATCCCGCGATCCGGACTACGACCTCAAAGGAGGGGAAAGCCTCAATGTCTTCATGCGACGCATCCGCGATGGCTTCACCAGCATCGCCCGCAGCCACCTGGGCCAAACCCTGCTGGTGGTCACTCATGGCGGCGTGCTGGAAATGATGTACCGGCTGGCCACCGGCAAACCGATGTCCGAAGCCCGCGATTTCCCCATTCCCAACGCGGCGCTGAACTGGCTGAGCTATTGCGACGGGCGTTGGCAGGTCGAACAATGGGCCGACGAATCCCACTTGCCCGCCGCGCTGGACGAAATCCAATAGCAAAACCGGCCGCGGCCGGCACAAGCCGCCGCGGCCAGCGACAAGCTAAGCCAAGGCCGACAGGGTGCGCGCGATGGTTTCCGCAGACGGCAGCTCCGTCGATCGCCACGCCAGCCGGTGCTTGGCATCCACCAGCAAGACTTCCGTATGGTGCGCGCCCAAATCCGTCCGGCGCTGATTGAACGTAGCCAGCACCAAGTCCAGGGAGGCCAGCTCGGGGCTGGCTGCCCGCCAGCCTGGCTTGGGACGAAACGGCGCCAGCCATCGCCGCAGCTGCTCGGGCGTATCGTTCAATGGGTCAAGACTTAGCGACAATAGCTGCGTCCTCGCCCGCTTCGACTCCGGGATCAAATCCTGCACCTGCCTGAATGTCGCGCCCTGAATCGGGCAAACATTGGAACAGCGGGTAAAAATCAGCTGGATAGCCGTCACGCGACGCTGCAATAAGGCGTAAAACGAACGCCGCTGACCATCGCTGTCCTTCAGCAGGAAATCCGGCAGCGGCAACGGCGGGGAAATCTCCCCATGCGCCAAGGCCAGGTCCCTCGGCGACACGGTGTCGGCAAACGCGGCCGGCCCCGCCAGCCATAAGGGCGCCAGCCCCGCCAAACCCATCGCAAACCGCCTCCGCCCTTGATCCAACGGCTCGACATCTTTCCGCTGCATGCTAATGCTCCTGCAAAAAAAGCCATAAAGCCCGGCACTCCGCCGCGCTCAAGCGGTAGCGCGGCATATCCGTGCTGATCAAGATCGCGGTCGGGTCTTTTCCGGTTCGCAGCATCTCGCAAAAACTCTGCTCGGTATAAGCCCGCTCCGGTCCTCCGCGCCTGGCGCTGGGCTCCGTCAAAAATTTCGCGCCCAAATCAGGACCGAAGCGGCCTTCCGCCCGCGCCTGATCCTGTAGCCGGTGGCAGTTGACGCAACGCACGTACTCGGCGCCCAAGGGACGGTTATGGACATATAGCTGGCCGATCAAAGCGACCTGACCGTAGAACAGCCGGCCGCCGGCCGGCGCCTCCTCGCCGCCGGCCGCGCACGGGATCCCCAACAGGGCCAGCGCGCAGGCGAGCCCTCCCAAGCGCTGTTTAATTGATGGTGATGATCCGGGCCACACTGGGCACCCCCTGCGGGTTCATGGCAAACAGCATGTAGTAACCCGGCAACACCGCGCCGCTATCCGCCGGAATCTGCAGGGAATAACGCGTTTCCCCCGCCAGCGGCGTGATCTGCGACACCGACAAGGCGATGCGACGTTGGTCGTTGTTGACCGTATGGGTCACCGCGGACAGCCGCATCAAGGCGAAGCGGCTCGCCGCCTGCTGCGTTTTGACTTCGATCACGCTCCCCGGCCTGGCCTGAGCTGGCGCGGCGCTGATCACCGGCCGGGCAGCCAGGCTGCCGTCTGCATTCAGCAGATACGGAGGCGTCAATATTTCCGCGTTCAGGTGATTTTGCGGGCAAGCGGCGCCGCACAGGCCGCCGCCTCCGACAAACACGCGCCCATCCTGCAGCAAGATCGCCGTGCTATGGTAGGTGCGCGGCACCTGCATCGGTTTCAAGGGCGAAAATGTCTGCTTCGCCGCGCTCCATAACTCAGGCGTCAACACCGCGTAGGAATCCGTAAACGGCTGCGGTATCGTCTGCCCGCCCACCACCACCACATCGCCATCCGGCAAAACCACCGAATTGGCGAATGCGCGGCGATAGCTCATCCCCGGCAGCGGCTTGACCTTCACTGGAGCCTTGGGGCCGCCGCGGATATCGATCAGATAAGCCGAGTTGCTCGCGTAAGTCATACCTGTGTTCTGCTGATAAGCCGGCGCGCCGCCCAGCTTCAGGATCTGGCCGGCGTCCACCATCACCGCATTCCCGTTGATGCTGTAGGGGTCGTTGCCGCGCGTTCCCGCCGAGACGATGCTCCCGGAACCGCTGGTGCCAATCCAGTTCATCTGCGCGCTGGGTCCGGCATGAAATACCATCCCCCCGCTGCTGGCGAACAGCCACAAATGATTATCGCCGCGGTACACGCTGCCATTGGTGTCCTGCGGATCGGGCCCGATCACATTATTTTCAGGCACGCCGGCAAGAACTTTCCAATGGCCGCCCTCCCACACCTCCCCGGTGCGATTGGGCCGGCTCTTGCTGTTGTAGCCGCCGCTCCAGGAACCGCCCAAAGTCAGCACCCGTCCATCCGACAGCACGGTATTGGCCTCATAGCCCCGCGGGATATTCATATTGCCGCTGGCGCTCCAACGCTTGGCCGCCCAATCGTATATCTGTGTTTTAGGACTACTGGAGCCGCCGTTGATCAACAGATTGCCGTTGGGCAGCATCGACGTGCCCGGGCAGAACAAATTCGAGCCGGTGGTGACCACCGTCAGCGGGAGCGGCGCGTTTTTCGCCGCGTCGAACAACGCGGTATAGGTCTTGCTGTTGCCATTGCCGCTGTCTCCGCTGAAAGCGTCGGGAAAATCCGCGGACCACATCATCAGCTTGTTGTCCGGCAGATTGGCGACCCCCACGGGAGTGACCGGCAAGGGAATCACTCCGCTCCAGGCGGAGGGAAGAGCCGTGCTTTTGGAACCGGGGTAATCGAACATGAACTGGTCGTTCACCTGCGCCTTGCCCTGGCAGGGCCATTGCACCACTTTGGTTCCCTGAGTCGCGACGCCGGAAAAGATGTTCACGCACTGGCCGCTGGATGCGGACACGATATGGTAAGTGCCGACATCCACCGGCTGGATTTTCCACTGGTCATTGGTCACCGCGACGCCTTGGCATGGCCACTGAATCAGCTGAACACCCTGATTGCGACTGGAAGCCGGCACATTCAGGCACATCTGCGACTTCTGCGAGACGATGTGATAGAAACCGTTGGCCAAGGGCACGAACGTCCATTGCTCATTGCTCCCCGCCGAGCAGGGCCACTGAATGATGCCGGCCCCGGACTGGGTCGAACCGCCCCCGACATTCAAGCACTGGCCGCTATTGACCGCCACGATGCCGGTGGTGGCGGCAGCGCCCGCCTCAGAGCAAACCAGCCCTAGCAGCCCGAGCGCGCCGCTCACCAACGTCAGCAAATTGATTCGAAACCTCAACATATATCCCCTTTGGAGTCAGTCACGCTATCAAAACTCTCCCGATTCACCCGACGGCCCTCCCGCCTTTCCCCCGGCATGAACGGCAACAACAGGCACTGCCGCCACTCTGATGCCCGCTTCGAACAAACACAACAAAAATTTACAACTGATAATTTATTTTGTATCAAATGCAGCACACAGTACTGTGGGAAAGCCCTGGGGTCGACATGATATTGAAAATAGAAAGGCTATTTGGAAGTGTTTCTTTATTTTTAATAAATATATTAATTAAAGCCAGGCAACGTACTCCACATCCTTACAAACTCCAGCTCCGAATCCGTCATCCACGGGCTGCCGGCACGACTAATGAATCTGAGGCCAGGTTGGGTGACAAGAAGGCCAACACAGCATCAGGAGTTTTGTTAACAGGTCAAATATTGAGATAAGAGTCCGCACCCTTCCCCCGTCAACCCTGTCCCCGGTAAAACCTTAACGCCGGATATACCGGCAACTAGGACTCGCCCTAAAATAGGGCTAACCCTCTACACAGGAGCGCACCATGACCATGCAAAAAACCGATCAAGAATGGCAACGGCAGCTGACGCCGGAACAATACCGCGTCACCCGCCAGGCCGGCACCGAGCGTCCGTTCAGCGGCGAACACTATACCCGCACAGAGAACGGCAACTACCACTGCGTCTGCTGCGGCACCTTGCTATTCCATAGCGACGCCAAGTACGACCCCGGCTGCGGCTGGCCCAGTTTTTGGGCCGAAGCCGCCGGCGCGCGCATCGCCCGCATCGTCGACCACTCCCACGGCATGACCCGCATCGAAGTGCGCTGCTCGGAATGCGACGCTCACCTGGGCCACGTCTTCCCGGACGGCCCCGAACCCAGCGGCGAGCGCTACTGCATCAACTCGGTGGCGCTGGCGTTCACGCCCAAAGCTTAAAGCTGCCCTGGCTTTGCCGAGGATTGAAAGCCCGGCGCCCTGAGTGGACGACAAGCTCTCCGCCGGCTCCGACCGCCCTAAATCTAAAAAGCAGCGCCGCCACAACCCATGACGACACTGCCTTTTATAAACTCCAAATGCCGGCGCGCCTTGCGCCACCGCCGCTTAGAACCTGTTTCCGATCTGCTGCGTGTCGTGAAGCGTTACACGGTGAGCACGCCTTCAAAATGCCAATGTACTACGCATGCACTCCGCTTTCTCAGCCGTTTTCGCCTTGTCTCGCTCTTGCTCGCGAGATCGTAAACACGTTCTTAGCGCTTGCAGGCGGCCTCTTCGCGTCGGCGCTTGGCTTCTTCCAAGAGGTAGACCTGATAGTCGTCCAGATCGCCGTCAAAATCGCTGACGCCGCCACGCGACACCATCCAGAACTCATCGCAGACCGCGCGCAGCAGCGCGCGATCGTGGCTAACCAGCATCACCGATCCCTCGAACTCGTTCAACGCCACGCTCAAGGCCTCGCGCGTGGCCAGGTCCAGATGGTTGGTCGGTTCGTCCAGCAGCAAGAGATTGGGACGCAGCCAGACTATCATGCACAACACCAGCCGCGCCTTCTCGCCGCCGCTCATGCTGCCCACCGCCTGTTTGACCATGTCGCCGCTGAAATTGAAGGTGCCCAGGAAGTTGCGCAGGCCCTGCTCGCGGCAGTCGTTGGCCGGCGGGCGCAGCTGCGCCGGCGTTTCGCGCGCCAATCGCAGCATGTGCTGCAGCGGGTCGTCTTCCGGCCGCAACACGTCCAACTCCTGCTGCGAGAAATAGCCGATGTTCAAACCCTTGCCGCGGATGATCTCGCCGCCGGTGGCCGCCAACGCCTCGGCCACTGTTTTCACCAGCGTGGACTTGCCCTGGCCGTTGGCGCCCAGGATGCCGATGCGCTGGCCGGCCAGCACCGAGCGGTTGACGCCCTTAACGATCACGATGGGCGACGCGCCTTCCGCCGCCCCCTCCGCCGCCGGATAGCCGAAAGAGGCCTGCGACATGGTCAGCATCGGGTTGGGCAGACTGCTGGGTTCCTTGAACTCGAACTGGAAGTCGGCTTCGGTCAGCACCGGCGCGATCTTCTCCATCCGCTCCAACGCCTTGACGCGGCTTTGCGCCTGTTTGGCCTTGCTGGCCTTGGCCTTGAAGCGGTCGATGAATTTCTGCAGATGCGCCATCTTCTCCTGCTGCTTGGCCAGCACGGCCTGCTGCAGAATCAGTTGCTCGGCGCGCATATCCTCGAACTTGCTGTAATTACCGCCGTAACGCACCAGCTTGCCGTGATCGATGTGCAGGGTGACATTGGTCACCGCGTCCAGAAATTCACGATCATGGCTGATCACCACCATGGTGCCGGCGTATTGCTTGAGCCAGGCCTCCAGCCAGACCAGCGCGTCCAAATCGAGGTGGTTGGTGGGTTCGTCCAGCAGCAACAGGTCGGACGGGCACATCAGCGCGCGCGCCAGTTGCAAGCGCATGCGCCAGCCGCCGGAAAAACTGTTCACCGGCCGCTGCAGCTCGGCCACGCTAAAGCCCAGGCCCAGAATCAGCGCCTGCGCCCGCGCGGGAGCGTCGTGCTCGCCGGCGTCGTTAAGCGCGGTGTAGGCATGCGCCATGCGCATGTAGTCTTCGCCCGCCTCGGCTTCGGCCACTTCGCGCCGTGCCGCCAGCAGCGCGGTATCGCCCTCCACCACGAACTCGGTGGCGGTCTGCGAGGTTTCCGGCATGTCCTGCGCCACCTGCGCCATCCGCCACTGGCTGGGGATGGAGAAATCGCCGCTGTCTTCGTGCAGGCTGCCGTTCAATACCGCGAACAGAGAAGACTTGCCCGCGCCGTTGCGCCCTACCAGGCCCACCTTTTCACCGGGGTTGATATTGACGGTCGCGCCGTCCAGCAAAACTTTGGTGCCGCGACGCAAAGCCACGTTTTTCAGAATGATCATTGGGAATAGCAGTGTTGCAGAATTTTTAGGAAGCAAGAAAACAGCAGCCCGGCGACCACTTGCGTCCCGGCGGAATGCCATGAATGAAACGCGCCCACGGACAAATCGCCGAGGGCACGAGGGGGCAGATTATACGCGGAAGCGCTAGGCGCTGCCGTCAAGGCGCGCCCCCTGCCCGCGACTCACCGTCGCTTAGGAGCCCAGCCTCAGAGCTCCCAGTATTCCTTTTCCCGGCCCTGCGAGCCTGGGTTCAACTGCTCGCGCAGGCTGCGCAGCTTCTCCGGCTCGCCGCGCACGCGGAACCAGCTGCCCTCTTCGTCCGCGCGCTCTTCCAGCACTTGGCAGTGGCTGTAGATGTCGCCGCGCAACTGCTGCGCCGACCACGGCAACAGCAGCTCGCCCTCCTCCAGATCGCGCTGGAAGAAGGCGACGATGAGGGAGCGCAACTCGGCCACTTCCTCGGGGCGGCGCGCGCTCATCACCACGCAGTCCGGGTAGCGCTGCCTCAGTTCGTCCGTCCAGGCGGCCTGCGCCGCCTCGTCGCCGACATGGTCGATCTTGTTGAACACCCGGATGCGCGGCACCTCGTCGGCGCCGATTTCCGCCAACACCTCATCCGTGACCTCCAGCTGACGCTGGAAACCCGGATCGCTGGCGTCGATCACATGCAACAGCAAAGCGGCGTCCAGCGCTTCTTCCAAGGTGGATTTGAACGAGGCTACTAGTCCGTGAGGCAGGTTCTTGATGAAACCCACGGTATCGCTGACCAGCACCCGCGGCACGCTTTCCGGGTAGATGGCGCGCACCGTGGTGTCCAACGTGGCGAACAATTTATTGGCCACCAGCACTTCGCTGCCGGTCAAGGCGCGCATCAGCGTGGACTTGCCGGCGTTGGTATAACCCACCAAGGATACCCCGCCCAGGCCCTGGCCCTGACGCTCCAGCCGGCGCGCGCGCTGGGTCTTGCGTTCCAGTTCCATCGCGACGATTTCGCGTTGCAGTTCGGCGATGCGGTCGCGCACCTTGCGCCGGTCCAGCTCGGTATGCGATTCGCCGGCTCCCCGCCCGCCCATGCCGCTGCGTTGCCGGCCTTGCGGACCCGCCAGCTTGGCCGCCTCGCGCAAGCGCGGCGCCATATAGCCGAGACGGGCGATTTCCACTTGGGCGCGCGCTGCGCGCGAGCGGGCGTTGCGGTGGAATATCTCCAGGATGACCATGGTGCGGTCCATGACCTCGCAGCCGACGGCCAACTCCAGATTTCGCGCTTGCGACGGAGAGATTTCGTGGTCCACCAGCAAGGCGTCGATCTCCACCGTGCTAGCATCCAGCACCGGCGGCGCGTCTTCCAGCTCGTCGTTGCGAAGGCCGCGGTTGACGAACTGGCTGATTTCCTCCAGCTTGCCCACTCCCATATAGGCGGTGCGGTCGAAGCTGTTACGCTTTTGCACAAAGGTCCGCACCACTTGGAAGCCCAGGGTCTTGGCCAGTTCGCTCAGTTCGGTGAGCGAGGCCTCGAACTCGACATCGCTGACATCGGGCAACTGGACCGAGGCCACCAGGGCGTAGCGGGGTTTCTCTTTGACTTCTGTTTGCATGGGCGTATGACTTTAACTTGATAGCGAGCCCAGATAGTACTCGCAAACGGAACTTCCCGCTGCGCCACGCGCGTTGCGGCGACGCCACGCCCCGCTTGACCCGGCCGCGGTCAGCGCCGATACTCCTGCCGCTTCAAGCACCATCGCCGTCAACGCCACCCATGCCATTCACCTCTCTGGGCCTGTCGCCCGCCCTGGCCCAGGCCGCAAGCGATCAAGGCTATCCGGCCCCCACCGCCGTTCAGCTCGCCGCCGTCCCCGCCATTCTGCAAGGACACGACGTGCTGGCCACCGCGCAAACCGGTTCCGGCAAAACCGCGGCCTACTGCCTGCCGCTGTTGCAGCAATGGCTGGCGGGCCGCCAAGCCTCGCCGCGCCAGACGCAAACGCTGATCCTGCTCCCCACCCGGGAGCTGGCGGCGCAAGTGGGCGACGTCCTGCGCCAACTGGCCCAGGGCCTGCCGCGCCGGCCCAAGATCGCCGTGGTCTTCGGCGGCGTTTCCATCAATCCGCAAATGATGGCCCTGCGCGGCGGCGCCGACATCGTGGCGGCCACGCCCGGCCGGCTGCTGGACCTGCTGGCGTACAACGCGCTGCGGCTTTCCTCCGTCGACACCCTGGTGCTGGACGAGGCCGATCGCCTCCTCGATCTCGGCTTCGCCGACGAGCTGGCCGGCGTGCTGGCGCAGCTGCCCCCCTACCGGCAGAACCTGCTGTTTTCCGCCACCTTCCCGCCCGCCGTGCGCACGCTGGCGGAACGACTGCTAAACCAGCCGCAGCGCATCGACATCGCGCCCGACGACACCGCCGCGCCGGACATCCGCCAGCGCGCCATCGAAGTGGACGCCGGCCGGCGCACCATGCTGCTGCGCCATCTGCTGCAAACCCATGGCTGGGAACGGGCGCTGGTCTTCGTGGCCAGCCGGCACAGCGCCGACCGGGTGGCCGGCAAACTGCAGGCCGCCGGCATCCGCGCCGCCGCGCTGCATGGGGACTGCAGCCAGGGACAACGCGGCCAAGTGCTGGCCGATCTCAAATCCGGTCGCCTGCAAGTGCTGGTGGCCACCGACGTGGCCGCGCGCGGCATCGACATCGCCCGCCTGCCGGTGGTGATCAACTACGACCTGCCGCGCTCGCCGGTGGACTACACCCACCGCATCGGCCGCACCGGCCGCGCCGGCGCCAGCGGCGAAGCCATCAGCTTCATCAGCGCCGACTCCGCCGCGCATTTCCAATTGATAGAAAAACGCCAGCGCTTGCGGCTGCCGCGCGAGCGAATCGCCGGCTTCGAGCCCGTCGCCGCCAGCCCCGCCACGGTCTCGAATACGACGACCGACAACGGCGGCGTCAAAGGCAAGCGCAAGAGCAAGAAGGACAAGCTGCGGGAAGCCGCCGCCCAAGCGCAGACAGAACCACGCTAAGCGCGCGCGGCGCCGAGCCCAACGGAGAACTCAAACAACAGGGCCGTTCCAGCTGGAACGGCCCTGTTTTCGCCTGCGGCCTAACTTTACAAAGCTTGCGGATCAATCTCCGCCACGCTCTCGAATACATAGTCCGGCTGATAAGGGAACTGTTCCATGGACTCGCGAGACGACACCCCGGACAACACCAGCGCGGTGCCCATGCCGGCTTCGATGCCGCCAACGATATCGGTGTCCATGCGGTCGCCTATCATCACCGCCTCTTCGGGATGCACGCCCAGCTTGCGGGTGGCCAGCATCATCATCAGCGAATTGGGCTTGCCCACGATGTAAGGCTTCTTGCCGGTGGCGGCCTCGATGGCGGCCAGAAGCGTGCCGGCGGCCGGCTCGTAACCGCCGCCCTCTATCGGGTCGATCATGTCCGGGTTGGTGCCGATGAATTTGGCGCCCTGGTCGATGAAGCGCACCGCCTTCTTGATCTGCTCGAAGCTGAAGGTCTGGGACTTCGCCACCACCACGTAATCCGGGCGGGATTCGGAAATGGAAAAACCAACGTTGTACAACTCGTTGATCAGACCGGCGCCTCCCACCACGTAGGCGGTGGGCATCGCTTTGCGCGTCTGGCTGCGCAGGAACATCGCCGTGGCCATCGCGCTGGTGATGAAGTTGTCCTCCGTCACCCCGTTGATGCCCAGGCTCTCCAGCTTCAGCCTCAGGTCCAGCGGTGTCTGTTCCGCGTTATTGGTCAGGAACAGAAAAGGCGTGCCGGCCTGCGTCAGGCGGTTGACGAAATCGCGCGCGCCCGGAATCAGTTGCTTGCCCCGATAGATCACTCCATCCATGTCGGAAATGATGCTTTTGCTCATACGGTATATCCAAAACACAGGTGCCGATTCCGCCGGCACGGAGGCGGGCCGCGGCTTCATTCGCCGCAACCGCGACAGCATAGCACGGCGGCTCTATCGAGCTTGTTGAAAGTCTAGCGAGCAAGGTCGGGCGTTGCGGCAGAAAAGGCCTCGCCTGCGAAGTCACAATCTCGCGGCGCGCGGCGGGCTATGAACAGGTTCGAAGGTCGGCCGCGCCCATCCATCCCAACGAACAGGTGACATGGCACCAAGCTACCGCTAGCGCGCTCTTTAGCTGTACCATCGACGCCAGATGCACGCCTGCCCGCCGCGCCGAGTTTTCCCGGCGGGCTCCTATCGCAGCAGCGGCCGCCCCCTACGGGTGCGACCTTTTGCCATTCAGGGAGCGCAGCACGTATGAACATCGACACCATCCGCGAGCAGGCCTTCGCCATGCCGCTGACCAACCCCGCTTTCCCCCGCGGCCCCTACCGCTTCACCAACCGCGAATTCTTCATCATCACCTACCGCACCGATCCGGCCAAACTGCGCGAGGTGGTGCCGGAGCCGCTGCAGCCGGCCTCGGACCTGGTGAATTTCGAATTCATCCGCATGCCGGACTCCACCGGCTTCGGCGACTACACCGAAAGCGGCCAGGTGATCCCCGTGCTGCTGGGCGGCGTGGCCGGCAACTACACCCATGCGATGTATCTGAACGACCACCCGCCCATCGCCGGCGGCCGCGAGCTGTGGGGCTTTCCCAAGAAGCTGGCCTGCCCTCGGCTGCAAGTGCGCACCGACACCCTGGTGGGCGAACTGGACTACGGCCCGGTTCGGGTGGCCACCGCCACCATGGGCTATAAGCACCAGACGCTGGACGCCAGCGCGCTGCAGCGCTCCATGGTCAACACCCCCAACTTCCTGCTGAAGATCATTCCGCACGTGGACGGCAGCGCCCGCATTTGCGAACTGGTGCGCTTCTACCTGAAGGACGTGACCGTGCACGGTGCCTGGAGCGGGCCTGCGGCGCTGGCGCTGTTCCCGCACGCGCTGGCGCCGGTGGCGGAACTGCCGGTGCTGGAGATCGTGGAAGCGCGCCATATCATCGCCGACCTGACCCTGGGCCTGGGTGAAGTGGAATTCGATTACCTCAACTAAGAACCTGTCCAATGTCTGCTGCGCTGCGGCGATACGGCGTTAAAAACAAGCTCAAAATGCTCATGTACCACGTGTACATTCCGCTTTTTCGCTCGTTTTCGCCTTGTCTCGCCCTTGCTCGCGAGACTTTGAACAGGCTCTAAGAACCTATTTACGATCTGCTGCGCATCAGCAATACGGCGTTGAAACCCCCTTAGAAAGGGTCATGTACCGCTTGACCATTTCGCTTTCTCAGCCGTTCTCGCCTTGACTCGCGAGATCGTAAACACGTTTAAGAGCCGCTTCGCGGCTCGTCCCCACGCGACAACTCACCACAACAAGGAGAGCAGCATGCAATTGAACGGCAAAGTGGCCTTGATCACCGGCGCGGCCAGCGGCATAGGCAAAGCCATTGCGGAAACTTACGCCCGGGCTGGCGCGGCGGTGGCTATCGCCGACATCAATCTGGCCGCCGCGCAGGCGACGGCGGAGGAGATCAAGGCCGCCGGCGGCAAGGCGGTGGGCGTGGCGATGGACGTGACCAACGAGGAATCCGTCAACACCGGCACCCAAACGGCGGTGGACGCGCTGGGCGGGCTGGACATCCTGATTTCCAACGCCGGCATCCAGATCGTCAACCCGCTGGTGGACTACAAGTTTTCCGACTGGAAGAAAATGCAGGCCATCCACGTGGACGGCGCTTTTCTCACCACCAAGGCCGCGCTGCCGCATATGTACAAAGACAAGCGCGGCGGCACGGTGATCTATATGGGGTCGGTCCACTCTCACGAGGCGTCCAAGCTCAAATCCGCCTACGTCACCGCCAAGCACGCCTTGCTGGGCTTGTGCCGGGTGCTGGCCAAGGAAGGCGCGGAATACAATGTGCGCGCCCACGTGATCTGCCCCGGCTTCGTTCGCACGCCATTGGTGGAGAAACAGATTCCGGAGCAGGCCAAAGAGCTGGGCATCAGCGAGGAGGAAGTGGTCAAGCGCGTGATGCTGGGCAATACCGTGGACGGCGTGTTCACCACCGTGGACGACGTGGCCCAGACCGCGCTGTTTCTGGCCGCCTTCCCCAGCGCGGCGCTGACCGGCCAATCCGTCATCGTCAGCCACGGCTGGTATATGCAATGACGCCGCCGCACAATCCGGCCTGCCCTCAGGCCGGCGGCCTGTACCAAAGCCGCAGCCTGCCGCCCGGCCATCGCTACCAGGTGCTGGCGCTGGTGCTTCAGGGCGGCGGCGCGCTGGGCTCCTACCAGCCCGGCGTCTATCAAGGCCTGGCCGAAGCCGACCTGCATCCTAACTGGGTGGCCGGCATTTCCATAGGCGCGCTCAACGCCGCCATCATCGCCGGCAATCCGCCGGAACGGCGGGTGGAGCAACTGCGCGCCTTCTGGGACACCATCTGCCGGCCGCCGTTTCTGCCGCCCAGCCCGTTCAGCCAACTAGACACCCACCACTGGCCCGCGAGCCTCAACGGGCTGATGGCAAGCTGGGAAGCCTGGCGCGCGCTGACCGAGGGCCAGAACGGTTTCTTCCTGCCGCGCTCTCCCTGGCCGGCCGGCGCGCCCTCTCCCGCCAACTGCAGTTTCTACGACACCGCGCCGCTGAAAAGCACGCTGGAGCGCTTCGCCGATTTCGACCGCATCAACGACAGCGATCAGATGCGGGTATCGGTGGGCGCGGTCAATCTACGCAGCGGCAACTTCGTCTATTTCGACAACACCCGTCAACGTCTGCGCACCGAGCATTTCATGGCCTCCGGCGCGCTGCCTCCCGGTTTCCCGGCGGTGGAGATAGACGGCGAGTACTACTGGGACGGCGGCCTGGTGTCCAATACGCCGCTGAAGCAGATACTGAGCACCGAACCCCGCAAGAACTCCTTGGTGTTCCAGGTGGACCTGTGGAGCGCCAAGGGAAAGCCGCCCACGGACATGAAGGCGATCGCCATGCGGCAGAAGGACATCCAGTACTCCAGCCGCACCCGCCAAATCACCGATACGATGAAGCGGGAGCAGAACTACCGCGGCCTGCTGCGGCAGCTGATGGAGCTGGTGCCGGAGGCGCAGCGCGAGCACCCCGCCTACCGCCACGCCCGCGAGCTGGCCTGCGGCCGGCTGTTGAAAGTGATCCACCTGATCTATCAGGACAAGGAGTACGAGGACCACCACAAGGACTATCAGTTCGGCGCCCAGACCATGCGCGCGCACTGGACCAGCGGCTATCAGGACATCTGCCGCACGCTGAGCCATCCGGACTGGCTGGAGATGCCATCGCCGGACCGGCCCTTCGTCACCCACGACGTGCATCGTTGAGGCGGCGGGGCCTGGCCGGTGCGCGGCGCACCCGGCCGGGCGCGCTCCACCTTTTACGCCGACGCCGCCCGCCGTCCCAGCGCCAGCCAGTCCTGCACCGCCGGCCGCTGCCATTGGCGCTCGGCGTAGGCGGCCAAGCGCGGCGGCAGCACATCGTCGTATTGCAGCCGTTTCAGCATCAGCGCGAGATCGGTATCGGCCAGACACCAGGCGCCAAACAAATCGCCGCCATCGGCCGGCAGCAATGACTCGACTGCGGCGATCAGCTTGTTCGCCGCCTGGCGCGCTTCCGGCGCCAAGGTGCCGGCCGCCGGGCGCAGGAACACCACTTCCGTGTTGCGGTCTTCCCGCAAGGCCATCAGGTCGCTGCGCAGCCACGCTTGCAATTGGCGCGCGCGGGCGCGTTGACGCAGGTCCCGCGGATAAAGCCGGGGACGCTCGGGGTAAGCATCTTCAAGATACTCGGCGATGGCAGAGGATTCGCTGAGTTGAAACTCGCCGTCCTCCAGCATGGGCACGCGGGCGGTCAGCGATTGACGTTGATAAGCCGGGGCCAGATTGGCTTGCGCGGCAAGGCTCAAGGTCTCCAGTTCGAAGGTCAGCCCTTTTTCTTTCAAGGCGACGAAGGCGGACAAAGCGTAGGGGCTGAGGAAACGGGAATCGACATGCAGCAGCATAAGGGCCTCCGAGACGGGAACATAGGATCTCAGATGCTAAAGACATGCGGCGCCGGGCGCCAGCGCCAAAACGCGAACACGGCGTTCCGGCGCGCCGTCCGTCCTGGGCGCCTGCCGACGCCCAGCGGACTTTGAACGGGTTCTCAGCCGAACAGGCCGGTGGACAGATAACGATCGCCGCGGTCGCAGACGATGGAGACGATGATCGCGTTTTCCAGCTGGCTCGACAGGCGCAGCGCCACCGCCAGCGCGCCGCCGGACGAAGGCCCGGCCAGAATGCCCTCCTCGCGCGCCAGCAGCCGCGCCATATCCTCCGCCTCCTGCTGGCTGACATGCTGCAAATCGTCCAGCTGCGAGAAATCGCAGATCTTGGGCACATAGGGGTCTTCCCATTTACGGATGCCGGCAATCTGACTGCCTGGTTCCGGATGCACGCCCACGATCTGGATCGCCGGATTTTGCCGCTTCAGATAGCGGCCGGTGCCCATGATGGTGCCGGTGGTGCCCATGCTGGACACGAAATGGGTGATGCCGCCCCGGGTGTCCTGCCAGATTTCCGGCCCGGTGCTTTCATAATGGGCCAGCGGATTGTCCGGGTTGGAGAACTGGTCCAGGATGCGGCCCTGGCCGGCGGCTTCCATCTTGCGCGCCAGGTCGATGGAACCGGGCATCGACGCCTCCTTGGGCGTCAGGACCACTTCCGCGCCGTAGGCGCGCATCGCCTGCACCCGCTCGGCGCTGGAGTTCTCCGGCATGATGAGGATCATCTTGTACCCCATCATCGCCGCCGCCATCGCCAGCGCAATGCCGGTATTCCCGCTGGTGGGTTCGATCAGGGTATCGCCCGGCTTGATCTCGCCGCGTTCTTCGGCGCGACGGATCATGGATAGGGCCGGCCGGTCCTTGACCGAGCCCGCCGGGTTGTTGCCTTCCAGCTTGACCAGCACGGTGTTGCTGGTGACGCCGGGCAGGCGCTTGAGTCTGACCAGCGGGGTGTGGCCGACGAAATCTTCCAGATGCTTGTACACGACGCGTTCTCCAACGGGGAACGGTCATTATACCGATTGGCTATCAGCAAAGACGGAATCCTTATGTCTAAGCAAATAACCGTTACGCTCCCTCGCGGCGGCGAGGGAGCGGGTCTTGCGCCAGAGGGAGGCCGCCCTCCGGCGCGCGGCGGAGCCTGGGCAGTTGATCAAACCATGGGCGGCTCGATTCTGGTGAGTTCCAGGAACACATTGCGCAAGCGCAACAAGGGCTGGGCTTGTTCAGTCAAATTGGAGCTGACGGTCAGGTCGAACCACAAGCTGCCGCCTTTTTGCTCCGGTTCGTGCGCGGCGAACCAGTCCACGCAGCCCCGGGCTTGCTGGACGACGACCTCAGCCAGCGGCAGACCGCCGCCGCCCTCTTGCAAGGCCACCTCGGTAGGCGGCATCAGGTAGACCGGCAAGCGCACCTTGCTCAACGCATCGTTCAGCCGGTACTCGTAATACACCGTCAGGCTGAGAATGGCGCTGTCGCTGCCGGCATGGCCGAACAAAGCCTGATAGAACAAGCCAAGCTGGCACTCCAGCGACCGGCTCACCGGCTGGTCCGCGCCCTGGGCGTAGATGACAGCCATGTTCACCGGCTGATCCGAATCCACGGTGGGACGCAGCGGCGCGGACAAGGACACCGTAGGCGTCTGATAGACGAACGGCTCCGCCGTCGGCTTGCCCGGCACCAACTCCTCGTTGCGCCGCAGGAAGACCTGAGCGTTGGCGTCCTGGCGCTCCAGGATATCCAGGTCCGGCAATACCACCATGCGCGCGGCGATGCCCTTGCCTTCGGACGCGGCCAGATAGGCGCCGGTGCTCCGATCAAGATAAGTAAAGGAACGGCTCAGGCCTTCTCCCTCCTCCGGCTCGCACTCGTATCGCTCCGGCTCCACCTGCACGAAAGGTTGGCCGGCGCGCTCGGGCAGCGCCTGCGCCAGCGTCAGCGTCACTCGCAACGCGCTCACCTTGCCTCCATCCGGGTTGACGCGCTCCACCGCGTCCTCCTCAATGACGAAGCGTATCGGTTCCGCCTGCGCCAGCAGCCGGCTGTTCGCTTGCAACAAGCCCCCGCCGCCAGCGCTGTCCGCCAGCCACTGCACCATCTCGCCGGCGGACAGCAGCGCCGCCTCGGCGTTCTGGATCTGAGCCGGGTCCTTGCTGTTGATGTCCAGCGGCAGCAAGAAGCGGTTCAGATCCTCCACCACCTTGGGAAAGACCTGGGTCATTTCCGCCAGGTTGTCGAACAGATCCCGGCTGAGCGCCATCGCCCTCAAACCGGATTGTCCGCCCAGATTGAAATCAACCTGGCCGTTGATCGCGTCTTGCTCGAAATGGCGTTGCAGCGCATAGCGCAGCCGATAATTCCAACGACTCAGCGCGGCCAGCGGATTGTAGTCGCCGGGCCGGCTGCAAGCCGGGTCGCCGGCGGTCGTAAGCCGCGCCGCCACGACTTCATCCGCAGGCAGACGGCACGGGCAAGCGATTTCGGCATTGGCCGCCGCCTCCTGCAGGGTCAGAGCCGGCGTTTCCGGGAAGGCGCGCAGCACGATGGGCGTGCTGAAAGCGCCCAACGCCTGGCGCAGCGGCCAGCTCTCGCCGGCGGTGTCCGCCACGAAACTGAGCCAGGACGACGGCTGGTAGCCGCGGATGCCGGCCAGCGCGCCGATCTGGTGTTCAATGTTCTGTCCTTCGAACACCAGGTCCAGGTCCACTTTCTTGGCCTCCAGACCCGCACTGGAGAGCAGGAAGCTCAGCAGGCGAGTATTGCCGCCGCCGTCGCCGGCCAGCTTCAATCCCAACTTGGGCGCGGTCAGAGACAGGTTGCCGCGGCCCATGATGCCGCTGCCGCCCGGCTGGCTCGCAATATTGCCGTATAGCCGCGGCGTCAGTTCCGCGCCCGAGGGTTGGATCGCGGCATTGACCTCCGCCTGGAACTGCAGACCGGCGCGCACCGCGTAGAACTCGCTCAGCGTGCCCAGCATCCTCTGGAAGAAGGCTTCGCGAATCGCGTCCAGTTCCCTCTGGTCCGCGCTCTCGTCGCGGAACACCGGAATCATCGCGCTCTTCAAGGCTTGGGCCAGCGCTTCTTTCGCGTCCAGCAGTCCCTGCATCGCGTTGTTGCCGGTCAGGCTGCGCAAGATCTGCGCCGGCGCGACATAGGCCGGCGACAGCAATTGGTCAATGCGCGCCAACGAGGATTGCAGCCATTGATCCAGATCCACGTCGGTGAAAGCGCGCGGCTCGGCCGGGTCCTGCAGGCTGATCACCTTGCCCGTGCGGTAGGGAATGATGGCCGCGTCCAGCTTGGACGCCAATTGATTGGATACCGGCCTGGGCGCGAACTGCTTGGGTTGGCCCGGATTGAGCAGACGGTAGGAGATGCCCTGCGCGGCGTCCCGTCCCAACTGCACCGCCCACAAGGTCATGCCGGAGCCGCCGGTGAAGGCGTTGCGATCGCTGCCGGTGGCCACTTGGTAACGCGGCCCCTGCGGAGTGGACAGCGCTTGCTCGAAGCGGGCAGCAAACTGCTTGAGATCGCGCTGGGCGCTCGCCGCGGCCTGGTCGCCTTGCAGCGGGCCGGTGGACGGCGACAACAGCGTGCCCGCCTCGGCCACGCCGGACACCGCCGCCAGCGCGCCGCTGACCAACTGTGGTTTGCGGCTCAAGGTCAGGCTGGCGTCCAAGCGGAAGATCTGGTCGTCGTTGATCTGCCCGGACTGCAGCGGCGCGCTCAACTCCAACAGCGGCTGGAAGCCGGCGGCTCGCTCTTGGTGGCTGCCGCTGCTGTTGGGCAGCAAGCTGTTGAGCCAGGCGTAGATGTCCACCGCCCAATTGACCAGCGCAGCCTGCTGCGAGGGCTCCAACAACGCGGCCTCCGGGCAGACGCTGCTGCTCAGCTCGATGCCGAGGCCGTTGGGGTCTTGCAACTGATACAAGACCTTGGCGTAGATGGCGATGGCCTGTTCGATGCGCTGCCGACCGCCGGCGTCCAGCGCCTTGGCCGCGTCCAAATAGGGCTGCTGGTCAAAGGCCAGCGACACCTTGAGCCCCGCCTTGCCGTCTTGCAAGGTGGCGAACAGGTAGTCGTTGGCCACAGACGACCATTGACCGATGCCCAACACGCTGTCGGTATAGCCGGTCAGCTGCGGCGGGAAGTTGTATACGCGCGCCTCGGCCGGCGGCGCGTCCAGGTCGCTGAGGATGCGGTTGCCAAACAAATCCAGCCAGGCCAGTTCGATTTGCAACAGACCGCCCACGCCCAAGTAGGGGCTGCCGCTCACCGCAGGCGAGGCCTGGCGCTGCACCGGCGGATGCCGGTACAAACCGGGATACGGCACGGTGCGGACATAACGCCACGGTTCGTCCTCGTTCGCGGCGCGCGGCGCGCGCACTTTGTCGGCAGGGCCGTTGCCGTCGATATTGCCCGGACCGGTGGCCACGCCGAAATTGCTCTCTTTGAAATCGTCGGTCAGGCTGTTGCGGTAGCCGAGCAAATTGAACAGATTGGCCAGATAGATCCAGCCCCAATCGGCGCCGTCGGCCCTGTCCGGCACCGGCGGCGCGGCCTTGCGCTCCAGTTCGATGCCGGCCACGCCGGCCTGAGTAGTGGCCGACACATCGAACGGCCCCAACTCGACCTCAAGCGCGGTTTGGGCCGGGAACAGGCCGGGCGTGCGCGCATTGGCTGCGGCCAAGCCGGCCAAGGGCGCCTGGAAATAGGCCGAGACATCGTCCAGCGTGGAGAACACAGCGCCGTTGGCGTAGCGCCGGCCCACGGTCACATCGACCTCGGGCAGACGCAAAGCGGTATAGCTGACCAACGGGCCGCTCCAGCTGGCGCGATACGGGTTGGCCTGCTTGATCGCGTCTTCGGTGGTGAAGAAATGCTCGGCGATGCGCGCCAGGTCCCCGCCCGGGGCCGCGCCAGTCGGCGCGACTTGATAAACGCCGCCATGCACGCGCAACACGGCGCCGTCGCGCAACGGCCGCCCGGCGTTAAGCCGGGCCAGACTATCGACCCGGCTGTAATAGCCGGCGGCGACGCCGTCCAGCGTGGCCGCGTCAGCCAACGGCGCGGTCTGTTCCCGCCGCAGCACCGCGGTCGCCACCAGCGCCGCGGCGCTGGCGTCGAAGGACTCATTGGTGGCCAGCACGTTCATCCAGTTGCCCACCGCCTGCCCTTCGCCCTCGTCCGCGGCAAACAGCGCCAGCACCGCCAGTTCGGCTTCGCCGCTGTCGTTGAACACATGGTCCGGCAAACCGGACAGCGTGCCGCCGGCTTGCAAACCCTGGCTGTAGCTGAGGAAAAAGCCCCCCTGACGGGTGA
Source organism: Chromobacterium haemolyticum (assembly GCF_009936155.1). Classification (NCBI taxonomy): domain Bacteria; kingdom Pseudomonadati; phylum Pseudomonadota; class Betaproteobacteria; order Neisseriales; family Chromobacteriaceae; genus Chromobacterium; species Chromobacterium haemolyticum. Next base: position 3,286,092 of record NZ_AP019312.1, read on the forward strand.
TACTGGCTTCCCACAACAGCCGCAGAAAATCGTCCGGCGCGCCGATCAGATTGGGGAAGGCGTTCTCGGTCAGCGCCAGCGCGCGCAAGCCGTTCTGCGCCGGAGGACGGGTCTCGGTGGACAGATTGACCTTGGCGATGCCGGCCAGGCTGGCGGCCGGGTTTTCCATCTGCCAACCGGCCACCTCGCTGCCGGTGGCGGCAGGCCGGTACAGCACCAGCAGTTGGCTCAAGCCCGCGCTCGGCCCCTGCAATTGGCTGAGCACGCGCTCCAGCAACACGATTTCCTTGTCCGGCGCGCCGATGATTTCATACAGCCGCTGGCTGCTGGGATTGTTCGCCAGCGGCTGAGTGCGACGCACACCGAAGGGGATCAGCATGCCAAAGCCATAATTGAGCAAGGGCTGCTCGCTGACGCTGCCGGTGGCGGCGTCGGTGCGCGCCAGCTGCGGCGCGAAACGCGGCAACACGCCTTGCTCCAGCGGGGTGTTGATCAGCGAGTCCGGCAGGCTCCACAAACGCGGTTCGGCCACCTCCGGCGCGCGGGCCTGGCGCGGCAGCGCCACCGGCGCCGCGCACTGCCAGGGCTGGGAGCTGGACAGCGGGAAGCGCGAGGCCTGGGCCTCGGCGTCCAGCAATGGCCGGATCGCCCGCGTATCCGTGCGCAAAGGCTGCCCGGTGGCGGTGGCGCGCACTTTCACATAGCGCAGGTAATCGTCCTGGCTCACTTCGAAACTGGCGCTGGCGCTGCCCGGCGCGCCCAGGCTGAGCCAGGTTTCGGCGGCGCCTCGGCTCAGCGTGAAGCTGAACTTCGCCCCCTGCGCCGGGTCTTGCAGCGCGGGCAGCGGGAAGGCCTGCCCAGTCAACGCGAACAGACCCAGCTGCGCCGGGTAGTCGTAGCCGCCCTGACCGTTGGGCTTGACGAACAGGCCGGGCGATTTCGCCGTCAGGCCGGCGGTGGGCAGCCGCAAACCGTTGAGGTAGTAACGCGAAGCCATCGCGCCCAGGTTCTGGAACGCCAGCGTGCGCAGCGCTTCGTCGATCAACTCGCCCACCTGGAACTGCGCCAGTTCCGGGATGTTCAGATTGGGATCGCTGTCATGATCGAACAAACCGGCGGCCGCGCCGTTGGCGCCGGCCAGCAGATCCAGGCTCACGCCCAAGCGCGCGGAAATGCCGGCCAGAGTGTCTCCAGCGGCCACCGGCTGCGAGAAGGCCGGCAACGCCAGTATCGCCAGCGACGACAACAGGTCCGCGCGCCGCAGCACGTCGCTGCCTTGCAGTAGCGCGTCCAGCGATACGCCCAGCCCGGCGGCAATGCCGGTCAGCGAATCGCCGTCCTGGGTCAGGTAGACCTTATCGCCCAACACGATGCGTTGATTGGCGGCCAGGATGCGCGCCTCGTCGGCGTTGGCCCGCGCCAGTTGCTCGCCGTTGAAGCCGCCGCCAAACAAGGACTGCGCGGCTACTTGTTCGAAGCTGAGGCCGCCCGGCGTTTGCCAGCGCATGCCCTCCACCGTCAACGGCCGGGCCCCCGCCGCCAGCGGATGCTCTTGGTTGGCGACGAACAATTGTCCGGCGCTGAAAGCGTCGTCGCCGGACAGTTGGCCGGTGGAGTTGACCCAATCGACAATCTCGGCCACCGTCTGCGCCGGCTGAATCACCAGCTTGAAGTTGCCCAGTCCATCGCGCAGCGCTTGCAAGGCCTGTCGCGCCAGCAGGCAGAAGTAATCGCCGAAGATGTAGCTGGCGATGGAGGCGCCGGTGCCGGACTGCATCCGGAGGGCCGCGGCCGTCGGCGCGCCGCCGCCTTCCACCTGTACCTGCAGTTGCTGGAAATACTGGCGCAGCAACAGCAGGTAGTCGGTCTGGCTGCTGTTGTATTGGCCGAACACGTAATCGTAGCCGGATGCGCCGGCGTAACTCGGCACATTCAGGCGCACGCCGGGAGGCGCCGGGAAGAACACGCCGTGGGCGTTGGCCGCCGCCGAAGCGGCGAAGCAGATCGTCGCCTGCCGCGCCAAGAAGGCCTCCACCTGATCGGCCGGAATCGGCAGCGGTTGATCCGGATTGGAAAAGTACTGCAGCGCCTGGTTTAGGAAGTCGGCGCTGACCACTTGCTGGTTGAGCTGGTCCGGGCTCATCGCGCCGCTCATGCCGGCGGCCAATACCCATTGCAGCACCCTCACGGCCAGGTCTTCAAAGCCGTCCTCGCCGCCATTGGCGGCCAACCTGGCGTTCAGCGCCGGGCGCTGGCGCGCGCGCGCCAGCGCGGCATGCGCCAGCCGGCCTTGCTCGGACCCGCCGTTGCGGGCCGCCGCCAAGGCGCCGCCGGCCTTGACCGGTTCCGGCGTGGCGAGGAAGAAAGCCGCCACATAGCATGGCAATTGCTCGGCCGCGGTCTTGGCCTGATCGCCGGCCACGGTCAGTACCGGCACGGTCCAACCCGTCAGTTGCAAGAGCTGCCCCGCTTGCAGATTGCCCCAGGCCGGCTGATAGCCGGCGGCGTTGGCGGCCAGCCGCGGGCCGGCTCCGCCGCTCTGCCCCAGCGCGCGGCGCAGCCGACGCGCTTCCAGTTCAGCCGCCGCGTGGCGCGCGGACAAACCGCCGGCCAAGGCCAGCGTCCGCATGCCGTTGCCAGGCAAGGTGCGGCCCCAGGGCGGATTGTTGCCGGCCGGGTTTTTCAGCACAAACGTGGCTTGCACCGAGGCCGAGAACGACAGGCCTATGGTGATGGTGAACAGGCCCAGATTGATCTTGACGTCTACGCTGACCTCCACCGAGGCGTTGGCGCTGATGGGGATGTCCTGATAGGCGATGTAGCTGAGCCGCACGTAGATCTTGATGGCGATATTGACGTCGGCGCGGATGATGGCGAAGTCTATGCTGCCGTACAAGCGGCCCTGCACCCCGGCGGTGCCGATCAGCGAGAAATAATAGCCGTCCTGCAATTGGTCGCGGCCCTGGCTGGGCGTGGCCTCGCGGTAAGGCAGCCAGCGCGCCAGCACGCCTTCGATCACACCGAACACCGTCAGGCTGAACCCGGCGCGCAAAATCCCCAGCTCTATGGATTTGCCCAGACCAAGCTGAGCGCCGAAGCCGAACACCAGCACCGGATTGAACCACCCCCGTTCCGACACCGGCACCAGATTGGTGGTGGCGCTGCTGAGCTTGCCGAAATAAAAGCCGGCCGAACCCAGCACCGGGATGCCCGGCGCCACGATCAGCTCTATGGTGAAGGAACGGGCGAAGTCCTGCCGCCACGGAAAACCGATGTCCACCTGGAAATCGCCGTTGGTGTACAGATTGATGCCAAACTCCGGCAGGGTGATCGTGGCCACCCCGATCTGGAATTTGCGCATCAGATTGGGCAAGGCGATATTGGCGGAATAGCAACCCACGGTTTCCGATACCTGGCGATAAAGTATCTGGAAATCCAGGCCGGCGAAAATCTTGGCCATCGGCCCGGCCAGCGCCACGCGCAGCGCGTACAGCGTGGGGTCGTTGAACACCATGGACAGCTGCAGCAGGTATTCGTCGGCCTCCTCGTCGGCCGCGGCCGCCTCGCGGGCGGTGATCAACTGCTGGCTGCCCTTGGCCGCCGGCGCTTCCTTGTCTTTCTGGGTTTTCAACACGCCGAAGTCGAAGGCGATGAACCAGGAGTTGTCGGGAGCGAACACCGGCTGCCCTTTGCCGCCCACCGGCACCTCCGGCGGGTTAGGCACTTCCAGGCTGCGCAGCTTGGCGATCACGCCTTGCACCGAGGTCTCCTCCACCAGGCCCGGCACGGTGACGTGCTGCCCCAGCGCCAGCAGACGCAGGTCCAGATACTTGTTGCCGCCGCCCGGAGGCGCCGGCGTGGTTTCCGGCTTGGAGGGGTCCCAGCTGAGCGCGTCGCCGGATTGCCAGACGAAACTGCCCTGCACGGTGATTTCCACCTTGGCGTCCTTGACCTGCGGGTCGTATTTCAGCGCCACGCCCTTGAGCGTGAAGAAGCCGAAATCCACCGGACCGATGCCGATATTGAAGCCCACCTGTTTCTTGCTGAAGTTGTACACCAGCTCAAGGCCGCTCAGGCTGAAGGAGTTGAGCACGTTCCAGGGCGCGGCCAGGCCGAACTCGGCGCCGGTGGCCCAAGACACGAAGGTCTCCACCATTTCGCCAATGGACTTGTTGTCCAGTTTGAAGGTGGCGACGGTGTCGCCCTGTTTGTCGGTCGTCACGGTGGCGAGCAGGGTCAGCCAGCGCAAGCTCAATTCCTGTTTGCCGGGAGCGAAGTTATAACTGACCCCCAGCTTGATGTTCCACAGGGTCAGGTCGGCGCCGATCTCGCCATAGGTGCCCGGCACCTGCGGCGGATCGTCGCCCTCGGTGTTCAGCGGAGCCAGCCCCAGCCGCTCGGCGGCCTTCTTGCCCAGATAGCCCAGTTTCAGCCGGCCGGTGACGCTGACGTCGGGCAAGGCGGAAATCGGCACCCAGGCGCTTGCGGTGGCGGCGCTGAATTCAAAGGAAGTGGCTTTCTGCTTGCCCCAGTCCAGTTGCAACGTCAGCTTGCTCACGTCCGGGAACGACAATACGGTGCGCCAATCCCGGCCCAGATACTGTTCCAGCAATTCATTAATGCTGAAAACGGTGTCGTCCTGCTGCTGGATGGAAAATGCCCAATCTCCGCCGCCGGCGTAGCTCGCGCCTATGCCCACCACCAAGGGATGGGCCATGTCCGGCAGCAAGGTGGTGTTGGCGGTGATATTGCCCTGGTTTTCCAGCTTGGCGCGGCTGACCGAGAAGCCGACGTTGTCCAGCTTGAACAGCGGCTTGCCGAAAAACTCGAAAGTCCAGGCAGGCTGGAACACAAGGTTCAGCGACACTTGCAGATTGTCGGCGGCCTGGGCGTAGTTGAACACGAAGCTGTCTATCACCGGCAACGACGGCAAGGTCAGGTCAACGCCGGGCAAGAACAGCGACAGCAGGTCCTCCATGCGGATCACGCCGGACTCCAGCGTACCGCGGAACTGCCAATCCGGATATTGCACGCCCACCGCCACCACGCCGGCCTGCTCGCCGCTGCCAATGATGAAATTGCCGTTGGCGCTGGCCCGTACCTGGCGCGTTTTGACCGGGTCGATCAGCGCCACTTGGGCCTCCACGTTGCTCAAGGCCACTTTGCCGACCAGCGGCACCGGCTTGGCGCTGTTGGCGCGGATGATGAAGCCAAGCGCGGACGCGTCCTCCTCCTTGCTGAGGTAGTACAGGTCCAGCTGACTGAGGCCGAGATCGGCCAGCACGTTCAGCGGCGGCGGCAGCACCGCCACCAGGTTGACCGTCGCCGCCATCTGGAAGGCGCGGTCTATGCTGGGATACGGCGCGTCGAACTTGACGGTGAGCAAGGCCTGTTCGCCGGCCGACGGCGCCAGCAATTGCAGCTCCGCGCCCAGCGGCTGGTAGCGGCCGCCCAGCGCGGCGGTGACCGGGATCTGGCCGTCGGAGCTGGACAGGCGCAGGAAGGGGCCGCTCATCTGTATCCACGGCACGCCGGGCAAGGACCAAGTGCCTTCGGCGGACAGTTCCAGATTCATCCGCAGCTGCTGCTCCGGCGCGTCGAAGATCACCGCGATGCGGTTGCTGATCTGCAGGCTGGCGAAGACGCCGGTCATGCCCTCCAAGCGGATGGAGGCGATGTCGTCTTCCTCGCCCTCGTGCTTGAACTGGGACACCTCCAGCCACAGGCTGGCGCTGAAGCCCTGCAACAGGGCCAGCACCGCCTCGTTGATATTGCCGCCGGCCAGGATGCCCGGCACCAAGTCCAGCCGCTTGGGCGGCTGGATCTCGCCGTCCTCGCCCAGCTTTTCCTTAAGCTCCAGATAAAGCGCGTTCAGCGGATTCTCGGCCGGTTCGTCGCCGCCCTCCTCGCCATCGGCGCGACGCGCCCGCCGCGCGGCCGCGGCTTGCAAGGCGTGCTCGGCCTGGTAAATGTTCATCAGATAGGCGACGGCGACATTGAGCTTGTCTGCGCTGGACGTGGCGTAGAACGCCTTCAGCTCGCTGAAATAACGCGGAATCGGATCGTCCGTCGCGGTCTGGGCGCACAGGCTTTGGATGAAGGCGCCGAGTTGCCGGCAGGGGTTGCCGCTCTGGTTGCCGGTGGGCCAACTGTCCAGCGAGAAATTCAGCTGGTTGGCGGCAGCCGCCAGCTCGTTGATCGGCGGCGAGGCACTGAACAGGCCTCGGTTGACGCTGGGGTACAAGGCCGGCTGCACGCCCAGGCCCTTGCGCGGCAAGGCCAGGAACGGCCGCCCCATATTGATCGCCGCCATCATACTGTTGGCGCCCTCGAACAAGGACAGGGTATTGGTCTTGAACAGGGCGTAGTAGAACAAGGGCTGCGGCACCGGCCCCAACTGGATGAACAGAACCTGATTGGGTTTGCCGACAATCGCGTTGACCGCGGCCTCCACCGCCGCCGTCGAAGTGGGATAGTTGAGCCAGCTGAAACGTTGCACCGCGTTCAGCGAAGCCATATAGCGGCGGCGCGCCTCATGCACCTGCCGCGCAGCCTGCCGCCGGCTGGCGTTTTTCGGGTCCGTGCCGGTCAGCACCACCACCTCGTCGCGGGTCATGTCCCCGCGCAGCAGGCCCGCCACCGCCTGCAACGGCGCCTCGCTTTCCGCGCTACCGAAGCGATTGAGGTTCAACACCACCACCGGCGCGGCCAGCCTGTCGTCGCCGTTGTCCTGGTAATCAAGCAGGCCGCCGCACAACACCGCCGCCGCCGCTTCCGGGCTGCTGTTCACCACGTTTTGAGCGCTGGGCATGATGGCGTAGGACACCACCAGCCGCACTTGCTTGAGCAAGGCGTCGCCGGTCAGATAACGCAGGATCGCCGCGCGCGGATTATCCGCGTAATCCGCCCAGTCCGGCGCCGCATAGCTGGATTCCGGCACATAGGACACCCGGCGGCGGAAACTGGGATTGTTCAGCTCCGGCACTTGCAGCAAATCAATGGCCGGCCGCCTGGCGCCGACGAAATCTATTTTTTCCGCGTAATTGTAGTTATAGGGCTGCAACTGCAGAAAATACTCGACGTTCAGCCCGGTGGCGTAGTTGCCTGCGCTGTCGTCCACCGCTCCGGTGAAGCCGAACAGCGCCTTGTCCGCCGGCGGCGCTTGCGGATAAGCCTTCAGCTCCACCGTGGCCTGGTTCAGCGTGCCGCTGGGCTGATGCTCCAGCTCCGGCAACAGCTCGTACAGTTTGGCCAACGTGTCCTCGCCGCCCTGGTAATAGACTTCGGCCTTGCCGGCGTAGGCGTAAGTCAGCCCCGCCGCGGTCAAGGGGTCGGTCAGCCGCCGCAACAGATTGACCGTGGCGGACTGGTTGCCGAAGCTGCCGCCGGTGCCCACCAATAGACGGATCGCGGCCTGCTGTTCCAGCAGGCTCCGGAACGCGGCGATCTGTTCCTTGTTGATCCGGGCGGAAGTATTGCGGCTGGCCGAGTTGGCATTGTCGAACAGGGAGAAAGGCCACGTCATGATCGCGCCGTCCTTCAAGATTGAGACTGGTGGGTAAGCGCCGTCGGGTCGGCATCGGGGGCGGCGGCCGGAGGCGGCTGGTCCTGGTTGTAAATCGCGTACCATCCCAGGCCGGTGGGCGTCTCCGCATCGGGGTTGCCGAACAGAAAGAACGAGGTGGCGCCGTTGGGCGGAATGCGCAGCAAGCCCAAGAACTTGAGCGCGATCTCGTTGAGCAGCAGCAAATAGCCTTTCTGCTCGGCGTTGTACAACAGCCGGATCGCACCGATGGACAGCTTGATCACGGTTTGCAGGCTGAATAGCTCGCCGCCCGGCCCCGCGCCTGGCAAAGCCATCCCGACATGAGCCTGATAACCGGCGTCGCCGTCGGCCGCGCCGCTATCGTCGGCCCAGGCCAGCAACAAGGTCGTGTTGAGATTGACCTTGGACGCCAGCGCGCCCAAGGTGCCCAGGTTGACGCGCAGCGACAGGCCGTGCCAGGCGCGTTCGGCCACGCCTTGCAGGCCGTAGCTGGTCGCCACCGCCAAAAACCCCTTGGCCGCCGGCGTGCTGTCGGCCGCGCCGGACAAGAGGCCGTTCAATTCCAGTTGGAAATCGCGATACAGCCCCTGCGCTCGCGAGCGGCTAGCCGCCGGATTGAAGGACAGCTCGTTTTCCAGCATTGAGATCACGGTGGGCCCGCCATCCGGACCGCTCAGCGGGAAGGCGATGCGCAGGCCCAGGCCGCTGAAACGCAAACCTTGGCCAGCCACGGGCTCATCGCCGTCGGCACCGAAGGAAAACAGATCGAAAGGCGGCAGTTCCCCCGCCTCGTCCTTGAGCACGGCGAACTGCATGAAACCGGACATGTCCAGCCAGGACACCGCGCTGCCGCCCGCGCTCTCATCGCGCGTGGACAAGGCCGCGGTGGCGATCTCCACACTGGTGAGCACATTGTTGCGCAGCTTGAACAAGGCCGGCTGGGCGGAAGACAAGGAGTACACCGGCGCGCCGCCGTTGGTCTGGAAACCGCCTTGCAGCAACACGGCGTTGTAGATATTGGCTTGCCCCTGATCCTCGACCATGCTATCCACCCGGCTGCCGAACAATTGATTCAGCACCACCTGGGCCACGCTTTCAAAACGCTGCACCGCGGTGTTCTGGAACAAGGCCTTCAAGGTCAGCAGGCGGAATTCATAGGTGGCGTCGGCGTCCTGCGGCGGAATCGCATGCGCCTGCGGCTCGTCTTCGTAGTCCGGATCCAGATAGTAGATCAACCCGAACAAGGAGCTGGAGTCGCTCTGGGTCACGGTCTTGCCGTCGATCTGGCTCAGTTCGACGCCGATATGATGTGCGGCGAAGGCCTCCGGCTGAGTCACCCCCGCCAACAAACCCAGCAACTCCGCCGGCACTTTCTCAATATCCACCCGCAGCAGCAAAACGCCCTGCCAGTTGGGGTCCCGGATGATGCGGCAGAAGTTCTGGAAATAGGGATTGTCCTGCTGCTTCAGCGCGCTGTCGAAGTATTCGCTCAGCCAATCGGCCAGCGGGGTCAACTGCGACGCGTCCGGCAGTCCTTCCGGCCCCAGCGGCGCGGCGAACAGATTCTTCTGCGTCCATTGCGTCGGCCGGGTCACCAATTCAAGCAAGCTGCCGGGCACGCCCTTGACCACCATCACATTGCGATAGTCGCCATAGCGGTTGCCCTTGCCCACCGCCGCCTTGAAGCGCCAGCGATCGATCTCCAACTGGTTGTAGAAGCGGGACGGGCTGGCCGGCGGATCCTCAGGCATCACGCCGCTGGCCTCAACCCCCAACTGGAGGGGATTGGCCACCGGCAGAAACAGGTTGTCGGTCTGGAACGCCGCCTGCAAGGCGCTGGACGGCGCGGTAAAGCCCAGCTGCCATTGCGGCTGCCCGCCCGCCATGATCTGCGCCAGCAGCAGACGACTCCAGCCCCGCTCCGCGACGCGGGCGATGAAGCCTGCCGGCGTGGCCGCGTTGTAGCCGGCGACGTTGCGCGCCAAGTCCAGACCCAGGCTGGCGCGCGCCGAGCGGGACGCCTGGGCGGAGGCGGCGTTGATGCGATTGCGCCGAGTGGGGCTGACGATCTGGCTCTCCAGCAACTCCATCTGGCCGGCCTGCAAATCTTGGTCCCCGGCCCCGGAGCGAAACGCCGCGAACGGCAACAGGGGGAAGCTCAGTTCACCGCTGTTGGGCAAGGCCAAGCCGGGGTCTTTGGGTTCCAGCAGATCGCCGCCGTCCGCTTTGGCCGCGTCCGGCAGGCCGAACAGATCAGCGCCCTTGGGCGCGGCAGCGTAGTGAGCGCTGGCGCCCTCGCCCTTGGCCGTCACCGTGCACCAAGAGGTGCGGAAGTCCCGATTCAGCAGCAAGGCCAACGGGTCCAAGGGCGGCCCCACCGGCGAACTGGGTTCCAGGGGAAAAACCGGCGCATAGGCCGGCTGCCCGCCGCTGGCGCGCAGGTACGCGCCGCCGCTGACGAAGCCGATGTTTTCCGAACCGGACAAACCAGCCAGCAATTGCTGCGGCTGGCCATCCTCCACGCCCTCCACTCGCAGCTCGAAATCCCCCACCGGCGCAAAGCTGTACCCCAGGTACAGCGGCGTCCTGCCGGAGCCGGGATTGACCACCAGGCCCGCCGGCCGCCCCGCCGCCGCGTCCAGCACCGGACGCAGAGCCACTGTCATGCCGTAGACGGTGCGGTAGTAAGACACCAGATCCAGGCTGGCGCCGGCGGAAAACCAAAACACGGTGGGCGTCGCCGGCAAGATATTGTTGGGATTGACAGGGTTGAACTGGGCGGTGAAGGCGAACAGGTCGGTGGGGTTAGGCTCGCCGCCGTTCACCAGCGGCAGATAAGCGCTCAAGTTCTTCACCGGCTGGTCCGAGCCGGCGCTGTCCGCCGCCGTATTGGGCACCAGCAGTTGGAAGCCGCAGGCGAAGTTGCGCGCCAAAGCCAGACGCGCGGTCTTGAAGCCAAAGCGCCAGCTGCCCAGCTCCGTGCCGGCAAAAGCCAAGCTGGCGCTGTAATCATCCTGATACAAAATGGGCGCCATGCCGCCGCTCAAGGTGGCCGCCGGCGCATTGCGGCCGGTCAGCGTCAGCGCGTCGCCGGATTCCGCGACGCTCAGTACCGCGCCGGAGGCGATGGCGACGCCGATGCTGCCGTCGCCGGTCAGGCTCAGATCCAGCCCATTGCTGGTGCGCAAAATGCCGGCAACAGAGGCGAAGGACAAGACCCAGCCCTGTTCCAGCGCTTGCTGCGGCCGCTCCGCCTGCCGTAACCACAGTAGCGCGCGCCCGCCGATGACAGTCGCCAGAATCGCATCCAGCGCCGCGATGAAGACGGCGGCCTTGTCGCCGCTCAGATCCGGCGCGACGGCGCAGTAGACAAAGCTGCCGGCCCAATCCGCATTCTCCAGCGCTTCCGTCAAGGGCACCGGGCCGGCCGGCGCTTGAGCGCCGGCGGCCAGCAGCCAGCCCCACCAGCCGGCGCCCTCCTGGTTTGCCTGATCGATATACAGCCGGCTACCCGCCAGGCGCTCGAATGCGATCATGTTTTTTCTCCTTGATAAGCGCCTATCGTGAACGTCGTCGTCGCGGCCAGCGAGGTACGCCCCTGCGGCAGCGCCTGCATGAAATAGCCGACCGCGTAGCTGGTGTTAATGGTCAGTTTCAGACCGTCCATCGCCAGGTAGCCTGAGTCGTCGTCGCGCGGCACAGGCAGGCTGCGGATAGGATCGCCGCTGTAAGGCACGGTGGAACCCTGCCAGACGCCCACCCAGTTGCCGGCGGCTTTCGGCTGATACGCCGTCAGCACCTTGTACTTGAGCTGCAATACATTGCTGTCCACGTAGACCGTCTGCAGCGACACGCTGTCATAGGCCCAGGCTTGAGGATTGTCCTGCTCGCCGGCGGGCAGGTAGACGCTGGAACACACCGCCTGCGCCGCGCCCGCCACCGCGTAGGCGATGACATAGCCTTTGGGCTCGTAATCGAAGTTCAACACCCGAGTGGAAGTGGAACTATCGCTCAGCAAAGCGGCCTGCCCGACCGGCGCCTTGTCCCATGGCACCTGATTGGCGCTGCTCTCCCAGGCGTACAAGCGGTTGTCGAATGTTTGCGGCTGATTGGCGGTATTGGTGATGTAGTTGGCCAGCACGCCATCCGGCATCGGCACGCCCACCACGGTGATGAAGACCTGGCGACCGGCATCGTTGCTCAGCAGCAGCAAATTCGACATGAGGCCCTGAATGGTGGTTGACCGGAAAAGCCTTCATCGGCCGGCGCGCCCTGTACTCGACAGGCGCGCTGGCCGCTTCAAGCGCGGGCGGATCAGGCCTTGCCGACGGTGAAAGTGGAGGTGGCGGCCAACGAGGTGCGGCCGGATATCTGGTCCACCATGAAGTAGCCGATCGAATAGGTGGTGTTGATGGTCAGCTTGACGCCGGTGAAGTTCACGGTGCCGCTGTCGCCGCCCTGGGTGACGCTGACTTTTTTCAGCGGATCGCCGCTATAAGGCACGGTGGAGCCCTGCCACAAGCCCAGCCAGTTTTTATTGGCCACCGCGTCATAGGACTGCAGCACCTGGTAGCGCGCCTGCACCAGGTTGGTGCCGACATACAGCGTTTTCACCGAGTTGTTGGCATACTGCCAGGCCTGCGGGTTATCCAGCGAACCTTGCGGCACATAGATGGTGGAGCACACCGCATTGGGCGTGGCGGCCACGGCGTAACCCAAGATGTAGCCTTTGTCCTCGAAGGGAAAGTCGACGGGCTGGGTGCTGGTGGAACTGTCGGTGTCAATGGCGGTGAAACCGTCCGGAGACTTGGCCCAAGGCACGATATTGCTGGTGGTCTGCCAAACATAAATGTGGTTGCCATATTTCTTCGGCTGATTGGCGGTATTGGTCACGTAATTGACAATCGCACCGATGGCCGACGGCTCGCCTACGAAATGGATGGTCACGGTGGAGCCATCGTTTGCGGTCAGCAGCAGTTTGGTTTCAGCGTCCTTGAGATCCTTGAGATCGCCCATGTTTTTCAACTCTCTATGGTGCAAGGCAGCCAATGCGGCGCTTGCGATTGATCGGAACCTTAGCTCGCGACCGGGCCGCCGCGCGATTGGATCGCGGGCGGTCAGGCCTGCTTCTTTTGATAGCATCCGACTCAATCCGACTCAAAAAATAAATTATTTGTCATTCATGGTGTTTTTGATCTAGAACTAAGCTGTTCTTGCCTTATCCGCTTATGACATTAAATTTAAAAACACATAAAAATCATTGCCTTAAAAAACAATAAGCAGGCACCTTCGCAACATCGGCCGCCCAAAACAAAACAGCCTCCCGTCAAAAATGACAGGAGGCTGTTTAAGTATCAAACCGCATCAAGAAGCCCGGCCGCTCCACGGCGGACCCGCAGCGTCATTGCTTGATCAGCCAATCCACGTAACGGTCCACGCCCTGCTCGACGCTAAACAATTCGGCGTCGTAGCCGGCGCTGCGCAGCTTGCCAATATCCGCTTGTGTAAAGCTCTGGTACTTACCCTTGAGCGCATCAGGGAAATCGACGTATTCGACAATACCCTGAGCCACCATCTCGTCCAGGCTCAGCCCCGGCTGGCCCTCATGGCGGCGGCAGGCGTTGACAGTGGCCACCGCAACGTCGTTGAACGGCTGCGAACGGCCGGAACCCAGGTTGAAGATGCCGCTCTTTTCCGGGTGATCCAGGAAATATAGGTTGATCTTGGCCACGTCCTCCACCGACACGAAATCGCGGCTTTGCATGCCGTTGCCCCAACCGTCCCAGCCGCCGAACAGCTTGACCTTGCCATGCTCGCGGTACTGGTTGAAATGGTGGAAGGCCACCGAGGCCATGCGGCCCTTGTGCTGCTCGCGCGGACCGTAGACGTTGAAATAACGGAAACCCACCGCCTGCGCGCTCAGACCTTCCTTCATGCGTTGGCGCAGCACTTGGTCGAACAGGAATTTGGAGTAGCCGTAGACATTGAGCGGGCCTTCGTACTGGCGCTCTTCCTTGAACACGGTGCCCTTGCCGTAGGTGGCCGCGCTGGAAGCGTAGAGGAACTGGATTTCCTCGTGCTGACAGTAGTCGAACAGGGCCAGCGTGTACTGATAGTTGTTGTCCATCATGTACTTGCCGTCGTGGTTCATGGTGTCGGAACACGCGCCCTGGTGCAGGATGGCGGACAACTCGCCCTCGAACTCGCCTTCCAGCAATAGGGCCAGGAAGTCGTGCTTGTCCATGTAATGGGCGATTTCGCAATCCACCAGATTGCGGAATTTGTCGCCGCTGGACAGATTATCCACGGCGATGATGTCGGTAACGCCGCGCTCGTTCAGCGCTTTGACCAGGTTGGAACCGATAAAACCGGCGGCGCCGGTAACGACGATAGTCATGTTTTCCTTTCCGCCGCCGGCCATCGCCCACGGCGCGAGAATAGGGGTGCGCGTTTAAAAACCGGCGCCGGGCTCAGCCAGATAGGTCCGCTCGTCCGGCGTATCCACCCGACCCAGCACGGCGTTGCGATGCGGGAAGCGCCCGAAGCGGACGATCACGTCCCGGTGACGATGCGCGTAATCAATGAAACGGGCCATGGCGGCATCCTTCGCCATGGTTTCAAACAAACGCACGGCTTCGTCCTGATCCGCCAGCGACTCGCTATGCTCAAACGGCAGATAAACAAAGGTGCGGGCGATATGGGGCAGTTGCCGGTCCAGGCCCAACGCCACCATGCGGCGGGCCCAAGCCAGCGCCAAGCCATCGGTGGCGAAGGCCTCGGCGGAGCCGCGGAACAGGTTGCGCGGGAATTGATCGGTCAGAATCAGCCAGGCCAGGCCGCGCCGGGCGTCATCGGCGTCCGGCGGCAGTTCGCCTGCGCGCGCCTGCCGCCATGTCTCCAGAAAGCGTTCGCGGATGACGCCGTCGAACACCTCGTCCTTATTGAACCAGGCGCTGCGCGGCACCGACAGGAAGCTGTCGTCGCTGCCGCCGAACCAGAACTCCAGAATGGCATCGGTATAGTTCTGCATGCGTTCTCCTTCAGGATCCAGCCTGACTGGACGGGATCACACGGCGAAAAGTTCGCGCTGGCTGCACACCGCGGTGCCCAGCTTGCCCACCACCACGCCGGCGGCGGCGTTGGCCAAGCTCATCGCCACCGGCAACGGCTGGCCGGCGGCCAGCCCCAGCCCCAGCGTGCCAATCACGGTGTCGCCGGCGCCGGATACGTCGTACACCTCGCGCGCGAAGGTGGGCTGATGCACCACGCCCTCGTCGCGGAACAAGGTCATGCCCTCCTCGCTGCGCGTCACCAGCAAGGCGTCCAGCGACAAAGCCGCGCGCAAGGCCTGCGCCTTGGCGGTCAACTCGCTCTCGGAAGCCCAGCGGCCGGCCACTTGGCGGAATTCGCTGCGGTTCGGCGTCAGCAGCGTGGCGCCGGCGTATTTGCTGTAGTCGTCGCCCTTGGGGTCGATCAACACCGACTTGCCGGCCTGGCGCGCCAGCTCGATCATCTTGCTGACGTGAGTCAGGCCGCCTTTGCCGTAGTCGGACAGAATCACCACATCATGACTGCCCAGGATCTGCTGATACTCTTCCAGCTTGCCCGCCAGGATCTCATGGCTGGGCGCGTCCTCGAAATCAAGACGGATCAGCTGTTGCTGCCTTGCCACCACGCGCAACTTGATGGTGGTGGCGATGCTCGGATCGCGCTTCAGAGAGGTGGAAATGCCGTCCGCCGCCAGCAGACGCTCCAGCGCGGAGGCGGCTTCGTCGTCGCCCACTACGGATAACAGGGTGGCCTGGCCGCCCAGGCCCGCGATATTGCGCGCCACGTTGGCGGCGCCGCCGGCGCGTTCTTCAATGCGCTCGATTTTGGCCACCGGCACCGGCGCTTCCGGCGAAATACGGGTGGCGTCGCCAAACCAGTAACGGTCCAGCATCACATCGCCCACCACCAGAACTTTCGCTTGCGCCAGTTCGGCGGCCAGTTTGGAGCTGTCCAGCCCCAGGTCTTGCATCAGGCCCATGACAATCCTCAGCGGCCGATCGCGAAGTAATCGAAACCCTGCTCGCGCATCCAGGCCGGGTCGTACATATTGCGGCCGTCGAATACCAACGGCTGCTTCAGCGCCCGCTTGACGGCGTCCAGGTCCGGTGCGCGGAACATCTTCCATTCGGTGACGATCAACAAGGCGTCCGCCTGCTGCAACGCCGTCATCATGTCGTCGGCGAAGCTCAGGCCGGCGATGTCGCCCATCACCCGCTGCGCTTCATGGGTCGCCACCGGATCGAAAGCCACCACTTCCGCGCCGCGGCGGCTCAGTTCCGCCGCGATCACGCGGCTGGGCGCTTCGCGCATATCGTCGGTGTTGGGCTTGAAGGCCAGGCCCCACATCGCAAAACGGCGGCCGCTCAGATCCTGGCCGAAACGCGCCAGCACCTTGTCCACCAGGCGCAGCTTCTGCAGATCGTTGGCTTCCTCCACCGCCGTCAGCACACGCAGCTCATGGCCGTTTTCCTTGGCGGTCTGCACCAGGGCCTTGACGTCCTTGGGGAAGCAGGAGCCGCCGTAGCCCACACCCGGATACAGGAAGTGGTAGCCGATGCGCGGATCGGAGCCCATGCCCAGCCGCACCTGCTCGATGTCTGCGCCCAGGCTCTCGGCCAGATTGGCCAGCTCGTTCATAAAGGAGATGCGCGTCGCCAGCATGGCGTTGGCCGCGTACTTGGTCAGCTCCGCGGAGCGCACGTCCATCAGCAACACGCGTTCGTGATTGCGCTGAAACGGCGCGTATAGCCGGCGCATCATCGCAGCCGCGCGTTCGTCGTCCACGCCGATCACCACGCGGTCCGGACGCATGAAGTCGTCTATGGCCGCGCCTTCCTTCAGGAACTCCGGGTTGGACACCACGCTGAATTCCAGCGCTTCGCCACGCTCGGCCAGGGTGTCCGCCACCGCGGCCTTGACCAGGTCCGCGGTGCCCACCGGCACGGTGGACTTGTCGACGATGACTTTATAATCCGTCATGTAACGGCCGATATTGCGCGCGGCGGCTAGCACGTATTGCAGATCGGCGGAGCCGTCCTCGTCCGGCGGGGTGCCGACGGCGATGAACTGCACGTCGCCAAAGGCCACAGACTCGGCGATGTCGGTGGTGAAGCTGAGCCGGCCGGCGGCCACATTGCGCCGCACCATGTCTTCAAGGCCGGGCTCGAAAATCGGAATACCGCCCTGCTTCAGGATGGCGATCTTATTGGGATCCACATCCAGGCAGCACACGTGATAGCCGGTTTCCGCCAGACACGTGCCGGTCACCAAACCGACATACCCCGTACCGATAACTGTGATTTTCATATTTTATTGAGCCTGATAGTGCTGAATGTCTTGGTTGATGGCGCGCAACACGGCCAGCGGGTCGGCGGCGCGGGTGATGGGCCGGCCGATCACAAGATAGTCGGAACCCGCCGCCAACGCGGTCGTCGGGGTCATCACCCGGCGCTGATCGTCGGCAACGCTGTCCGCCAGGCGGATGCCCGGCGTCACCAGTTTGAAATCGCGGCCCAGCGCGGCTTTCAACTCTCCGGCTTCTTGAGCCGAGCACACCACGCCGTCCAGGCCGCAGTCGCGGGTCAGCGTCGCCAGCCGCAGCACATGCTCTTGCGGTGAGGCTGCGATGCCGATTTCGGCCAGATCGGCGGCTTCCATGCTGGTCAGCACCGTCACCGCGATCAACAGCGGCCGTTGGCTGTACGGCACCAGTGCCTCGCGCGCCGCTTCCATCATCCGGCGGCCGCCGGAGGCGTGCACATTGACCATCCAGACGCCGGCTTCCGCCGCCGCCTTGCAGGCATGGGCCACCGTGTTGGGAATATCATGGAACTTCAAATCCAGGAACACCTGAAACCCCCTGGCCGCCAGGCTTTCCACCAAGCTGCGGCCGGAGGACGTGAACAACTCCTTGCCCACCTTGAGCCGGCACTCGCTCGGGTCCAGACGGCTGGCGAAGCGCAAGGCGCTATCCGCGTCGGCAAAGTCCAGGGCCACGACGACAGGCGAAGTCGGCTGCAACTCGCCGGCTGCGATCAAAGGGTTCATGCTTGCTCCATTCTTGCCGCCGACTCTTGCCGGCGGTCTGCATTCAAATCAGCGCAGCCGCTCAGGGCGGCTGCTTAATCTTAAGCCATGTATTGTTACTGCGATTCCGAGCGGTTGGCGGTGAAGCCCTCCCACTCGCCGCAAGCCGGGCAATGCCAAAAGAAGGCGCGCGAGCGGAAGTTGCAGCATTTGCAGCGATGTACGCTCAGACGCTGCGCGTGCTTGAGCACCAGCGCGCGCGCCACTTCCGCGTCCATCCGCCCTTCCGGGCTCAACTCGTCCATCTGCGCCTCGATCAGCCTGTACACGCCGGAAAGGCTGGGGCGGGCATGCACACCCTCTCGCGCCACTTCCAGCGCCTTCTCCTCGCCCTCGTAGGTGGCGATCTTCTGGTACAGCAGATCGGTCAGCTCCAATTGCGGGAAGGTCTTCTGATAGCCTCGCAGCAAGGCGATCCCTTCCAGCGGCTTGTCCATCCGCTCGTAGGCGTCGAACAAGCGCTCCGCGGCCATCGACAGGTATTCATAGTTTTGTTTCTCGATGTTCTGCCAGGCCGCGATCGCCGCTTCCACATGGCCTCCGGCGAACTCGATGTCGCCCAGGATCAGGCTGGCGCGCACGCATTTTCGGTTGGCGGCGAACGCCTCCTCCACGTAGCGGCGCGCCTGCTCGCTATTGGATTTGTACAGTTCGCCCTGAGCCAGTTCGCAATAGAACTGCGCCACTTCATGCTGGAAGGAGTGCGCGTCGCTGCGCAACTCCTTGGCGGTGGCGATGGCCTTGTGCCAATCGCGGTCCTGCTGGTAGATATCCAGCAGCTGGCGGCGCGCAGCCAGGCCCATATTGCCGTCCTGCAGCTTGATCAATATTTCTTCGGCTCGGTCCACCAGGCCGGCCTTGCGAAAATCCTGGGCCAGCTCGAAACGCACCGCGTCGCGGTGCTCGGCCGGCAGATCCGGCGCGTCCAGCATGCGCTGATGCAGGCGGATGGCGCGGTCGTTCTCGCCGCGCTTACGGTACAGTTTGCCCAAGGTGTGCTGCAACTCCAGCGCCGACCCTTGCTGGCGAGCCACTTCGGCCAGGGCCGAGGCCGCGATATCCGTCTTGTCCTCCACCAGCGCGTCCAGGCCGCGGAAAAAGCCGGTCGGCACCGCTTTCGCCTGTTTCAGCACCGTGCGCATGTCCACGCGCGCGGCAAACCAACCCAGGCCGAAAAAGGCCGGAAACAATAGCAACCACCACAAATCCAGTTCCAACAGCAATCCTTTCCGGACAAACAACAACAGCCGCTCCCGGGCGGCATCATCAAGAACGGCGAATGGAATCACAGCGGCGCCTAAACGCGGCGCCGGCTAGCTCCGCCGCTCGCGCTAGGCTTAATCGGCGATCGCGTCGCTGGGGTCGCTGATCACCTTGCTGGCGGGGGGACGGTTGCGTAATTCTTTTTTCAATTGAGACAGCTCTTTTCGGCTACGCAGATAATAGCCGAGCGTGGCGAGCAGACCCACCAGGGCGCCAACCACGAAAAACAACAGCAGAAACACAATCAGCGGCGCGGACCAGGACTGGCCGAAGAACAATTTGAATTCAACCGCATGGCTGTTTTGCACGGTGACCGCGATCAGGAATACCAACAGGGCCAATTCAACGATACGAAGCAGGTAACGCATGATCTCGCTCGATTTGTTTGCCGGAGTGCAAGTTTAAACGATAGCCCGGCGCAACCCAAGCTGGAATTTCAAGCCGCTCAAAGAAAAAGCGCCGCAAAAAGCGGCGCTTTGGATTCGCTAGACAGGGCTCATACGCCTAGGCTTCGCTCTGCTCCAACAGGGACAGGTCGACGCGTTCGCGCAATTCTTTGCCCGCCTTGAAATGCGGCACATATTTCTCAGGAACCGAGACGCTGGTGCCCGACTTGGGGTTGCGGCCAATCCGCGGCGGACGGTAGTTCAAATCGAAACTGCCGAAACCGCGGATTTCAATCCGGTTTCCCTGCGCCAGGTTATTGGCCATCGCATCCAAAATGGTTTTGACGGCCAACTCAGCGTCTTTGTAGACCAACTGAGAATTGCGCTCGGCGAGTCGTTCCGACAGCCTAGCGATCAGCTCAGATTTGGTCATGTCTCAATTACTCGTTGGAGCCGGACAGTTTTGCCTTCAGCAGGGCACCCAGATTGGTGGTGCCAGCGGAAGCGCTGTCAACGGACAGGCTCTTCAGAGCAACGTTGTCTTCCTGAGCGTCTTTAGCCTTGATGGACAGGCTGATATTGCGGGACTTGCGGTCCACGGCAATGATCACGGCTTCCACTTCCTCGCCGTCCTTCAGAACGGAGCGAGCGTCTTCCACGCGGTCGCGGGACAGTTCGGAAGCACGCAGGTAGCCTTCAACATCGGTGTCCAGAGTCACGACGGCGCCTTTGGCGTCAACGGACTTCACTGTGCCCTTAACCAGAGCGCCTTTGTCGTTCATCGCAACGAAGTTGTTGAACGGATCGCCTTCCATCTGCTTGATGCCCAGGGAGATGCGTTCTTTTTCAACGTCGATGGACAGAACAACGGCTTCAACCTCGTCGCCCTTCTTGAACTTGCGCACGGCTTCTTCGCCGGCTTCGTTCCAGGACAGGTCGGACAGGTGAACCAGGCCGTCGATGCCGCCCGGCAGGCCAACGAACACGCCGAAGTCGGTGATGGACTTGATCGCGCCCTTCAGCTTGTCGCCTTTGTGGAAGTTGTCGGCAAACTCGTTCCACGGGTTGGCCAGGCACTGCTTCATGCCCAGGGAGATACGACGACGGTCTTCGTCGATTTCCAGGATCATGACTTCCACTTCGTCGCCAACCTGAACAACCTTGGACGGGTGTACGTTCTTGTTGGTCCAGTCCATTTCGGACACGTGCACCAGGCCTTCGATGCCTTGTTCGATTTCCACGAACGCGCCGTAGTCGGTCAGGTTGGTCACCTTGCCGAACAGACGGGTGCCGGACGGGTAGCGGCGGGACAGGCCCACCCACGGATCTTCGCCCAGTTGCTTCAGACCCAGGGATACGCGGTTCTTCTCTTGGTCGAACTTCAGTACCTTGGCTTCCACTTCGTCGCCCACGGCCAGAACTTCGGACGGGTGCTTCACGCGGCGCCATGCCAGGTCGGTGATGTGCAGCAGGCCATCAATGCCGCCCAGGTCAACGAACGCACCGTAGTCGGTGATGTTCTTGACGATACCCTTGATGATGGCGCCCTCTTTCAGGGTTTCCAGCAGAGCTTTGCGCTCTTCGCCCAGGGTTTCTTCCAGCACGGAACGACGGGACACAACCACGTTGTTGCGCTTGCGATCCAGCTTGATGACCTTGAATTCGATCTGCTTGTTTTCGTACGGGGTGGTGTCTTTCACCGGACGCACGTCAACCAGGGAACCCGGCAGGAAGGCGCGGATGCCGTTGACCATAACGGTCAGGCCGCCTTTGACCTTGCCGCTGATCAGACCGGACAGGATCTTGCCGGTTTCCAGAGCCTCTTCCAGCTCCACCCAAGCGGCCAGGCGCTTGGCTTTTTCGCGGGACAGCTTGGTTTCGCCAAAGCCGTTTTCCAGCGCGTCGATGGCAACGGTAACGAAGTCGCCGATGGCCACTTCGACCACGCCTTGGTCGTTCTTGAATTCTTCAGCCGGGATCAGGGACTCGGACTTGAGGCCTGCGTTCACGGTTACAAAGTTGGAATCAACTGCCACCACTTCGGCAGTGATCACCTCGCCCACGCGCATGTCGTGAAGGGTCAGGCTTTCCTCAAACAGCTGAGCGAAGTTTTCCATGGAGAGGGTAGTCATCAAGCGTACTCTCGGTGCGCGCCTTGCGGCGTGCGGGTTAGGGTTGCACAACCGGGTTTATTGCCTTGCAGCATTTTCACCCGACAAAAAAATCATAGGCCGGAGACCTGTCTTTCCTCGAACCAACGCAGAACCTGTGCGACCGCCTGGTCGATGGTCAGCTCCGTGGTGTCGAGCAAAAAGGCGTCCGGCTCCTGGCGCAGCGGCGCTACCGCCCGGGCGGCATCGCGCGCGTCCCGATCGATAATGTCCTGCAGAATCCGTGGGAGATTAGCAGAATCTCCCTTGCCGATCAACTGCTTATAGCGGCGATCGGCCCGCTCCTCGGCGCTGGCCGTCAAAAACACCTTCAAGGCGGCGGCGGGAAACACCACCGAACCCATGTCGCGGCCGTCCGTCACCAGGCCGGGCAATTGGCAGAAATCGCGCTGGCGCTGCAACAGCGCGGCGCGCACCGCCGGCAGCGCGCCCACCTTGGAGGCACCGATGCCAATTTCCTCACTGCGGATCGCCGCGCTGGCGTCGTTGCTCTCCAGCCACACCGCCCCGTCGGCGAACTCCACCGGCAGCCCCGCGGCGGCGGCGGCCAGGCCAGGCTCGTCGTCCCAGGCTATGTTGTGGCGCTGCGCGAACAAGGCCAGCAGGCGGTAGAGCGAGCCCGAATCCAGATAATGAAAACCCAGCCGCGCGGCGACCAGGGCGGCGACGGTGCCCTTGCCCGAGGCGGACGGGCCGTCGATGGCGATGACAGGTGCGGTCATGTACAGACAATGTCCTTGCAGAAATTCTCGCAGGCCGCCGCGACGGGCAACCAGCCAAACTGGCGATTTTATCTCAAGCCGCGGGCCGGCACAGCAAGATTCTACGGCTTGCGCGCCGTAGCCGCGCGGCAACGCGGGGTTTGCGCAAAGGCCTTGCTGGCGGTTACATTGTCCGACGGGCGCCGCGGCGCCCTCCGCCAATCCCAAAGAACACAAGATCCCGAACCGCCATGGAACAACTGCACCTCGCCCCCGTCCGACGCCTGTCCGGCGCCATCAAGCTGCCCGGCTCCAAAAGCATCTCCAACCGCACCCTACTGCTGGCCGCGCTGGGCAGCGGGAGCACTTTGGTGCGCGACCTGCTGGATTCGGACGATATCCGTCACATGCTGGCGGCGCTGAAACTGCTGGGGGTGGAGATCGAGCAAATAGGCGACAGCCGCGATTTCCGCGTGCAGGGCGTGGGCGGCGAATTTCCGGTCAAAAGCGCGGACCTGTTCCTCGGCAACGCCGGCACCGCTTTCCGCCCGCTGACCGCCGCGCTGGCGCTGATGCAGGGGAATTATCAACTCAGCGGCGTGCCGCGCATGCACGAGCGGCCGATCGGCGATCTGGTGGACGCGCTGCGCGTGGCAGGCGCCCAGATCCAATATCAGGGCCAGCCCGGCTATCCGCCGCTGGCCATCTCTCCGGCGCGGCTGGAAGCCGGCCGCCCGATTCCGGTCAAGGGCAATGTGTCCAGCCAGTTCCTCACCGCCCTGTTGATGGCGCTGCCGCTGACCGGGGAAACCGCGGTCATCGAAGTCAGCGGCGAGCTGATCTCCAAGCCTTATATCGAAATCACCCTCAACCTGATGGCCCGCTTCGGCGTGCGGGTTGAGCGCGACGGCTGGCGGCGCTTCACCATCCCCGGCGGACAGACTTACATCTCCCCGGGCGAAGTTCACGTGGAAGGCGACGCTTCCAGCGCGTCCTACTTCCTCGCCGCCGGCGCGCTGGCGGGTGGCCCGGTACGAGTGGAGGGCGTGGGCGTGGACAGCATTCAGGGCGACGTCAAGTTCGCCGACGCGCTGCGTCTGATGGGCGCCGAAGTCAACATGGGCCCCAACTGGATAGAGGCCAGCGCCAGTCTCCCGCTCAAGGCGATAGACGCCGACTTCAACCACATTCCGGACGCGGCGATGACCTTGGCGGTGGCCGCGCTGGCCGCCGACGGCACCAGCACGCTGCGCAATATCGAGAGCTGGCGCGTCAAGGAAACCGACCGTCTGAGCGCGATGGCCGCCGAGCTGCGCAAAGTGGGCGCCGTAGTGGAGGAAGGCCAGGACTACATCCGCATCACCCCGCCGCCGGCGCTGACGCCCAACGCGGAAATCGACACCTACGACGATCACCGGATGGCGATGTGCTTCTCGCTGATTTCGCTGTTGGGCGCCCCCGTAACCATCAACGACCCCAAGTGCGTGGCCAAGACCTTCCCTGATTATTTTGACGCGCTGGCCGCGCTGCGCGGCCAGGAATAAACGCCGCAGCACCCTGACCCAGCCCCGCCCCAGCGGGGCTTTGTTTTGTTCGTCGCTTGCGCCACGCCCACCGATAAAACACAATATATAGACCAAAAATACAAAAAGTATCTACATCATGGAAAATTTCTTCGCTCTTCGCCGCCACTTCATGAGCCAGTTCGACATTCCCAGCCCGCAGCGACCGCAATGGCAGCCGCAACAATTGGCAATGTGGGAAACCATGCTGGACGAAGAACTGGCGGAGTTCCAACAGGCGCTGGCCGATTACAAACGCCAGGACGGCGACGAAGCGGAGCGCGCTCGGCGAATGGCGGAGTTGCTGGCCGAAGGCGTGGACGTGCTCAATGTGCTCAGCGGACTATTGATGTCGCAAGGCCTGCCGCTGGAGGACATGGCACGGGAAATCCACGCCGCCAATATGCGCAAATGCGTGGACGGCAAGATTGTGCGCCGCGAGGACGGCAAGGTGCTGAAGCCGGACGGCTGGCGGCCAGCCGACAAGGAAGGAGTGATACGCAGGGCGCTGGAGTCCTGAGAATCTGTTTACGATCTGCTGCGCGTTGGCGATACGACGTTGAAAACAACTTCGAAATGCTCATGTACCACTTGTACATTCCGCTTTCTCAGCCGTTTTCGCCTTGTCTCACCTTAGCTCGCGAGATCGTAAACAGGTTCTGAGAGCCCGATAAAGCCCGCTGCGCGTCGGCGGCAACGTCGCTCAGTGATCGCGCCGCGCGAACAACCTGGCGATGCCGTGGTAATGCGGCTGGCCATGGCCGACGTCCAGCGCATACTCCTCCTGATAAGCCAACAGGCTCAGCGCGGAAAACTGACGGCGCAGCTCTCCCGATTGGTAGTAATGCTTGACGTAGGAAGCCGTCTCGCTGGCCACCCGGCCCTGGGCGTCACAACCTGGATCGTCCACCATGAACACCGACACGAACAGATAGCCGCCCGGCTCCAACGCGGCGGTCATCTGGCGCGCCAACGCCTCGCCCTCGTCCGCGCTCAGGTGATCCAGCGAGGTATTGGCCACGATCAGCCGGTAACGCCCCGGCTCCAATTCCAGCCCGGCCAAATCCGCCACCCGCCCCCCCACGTTCAGCCTGCGCCCGTCCGCCGCCTCGCCCAGGCTCGCTATCGCTTCCGCGGAACCGTCCACCGCCGTCATCGCAAAGCCCCGCTGAGCCAGATACAAGGCGTTGCGGCCCTGACCGCAACCCAGGTCCAAGCCAGCCCCACCGCCCGCCACATGATATTTTTCCAGATACTGGACCAAAGACGGAGACGGCTTGTCCCCGTAGAAAGACGTGCTCGAACGATACACGCCGTCGAATCCCGCTGCTGTCATGATGCTGCCCCCGCTCTCGGCTGCCCGCCTGATCAGCCCATCGCGGCCCGAATCTGTCGCTCGGGCTACCTGTACGATAGGCCACCTACCCTTTTGGACAGCATAGACAATGTCCGCAGCAAGAACATCACTGTCAATTTAGTTATTCATCAGATCATTTGCGGCAGCGCATGCAGCGTTTGCGCCGGCAGCATTTCCAGCAGCAGCCAGATCGCCGTCACCGCCAGCATCGCCGCCATGCCGCAATTGAAAGCCCGCAAACGACGGGGCGAAGCCAGGAAACGGCGGGCAGCCACGCCGGAGCCCGCCCACAAGGCAATGCACGGCAGGCCGATGATGAAAGTCAGAGCCGCAAACAGCAGGCCGGCATGCCAGGCGTTCATCTTGGCCGGCAAAAACACCATCGCGATATTGAAGCCCATCAGCCACACCTTGGGATTCAACCAGTTGAACAGCACCCCGCCCCAAAAGCCCATCGGCGCGCCGCCGGCTTCCCCGCTAGCTGGCGCCGAGCGCGCCATGCCCCAAGACAGCCACAACAGGTAGAGACAACCAGCCATCGCCAGGTAAAGCTGCACCGAGGCGATGACGGAGATCAAGCTGCCCAGGAACACCGTCAACAAGCCCACCTGCACCGACAAGCCCAACGACATGCCCAGCAATGCCGGCACCGTGCGGGAAAAGCCATGATTGACCCCGGACGAGGCCAACACCAGATTGTTTGGCCCCGGCGTGATCGACATCACCAACAGATAAGTCACCAACGCAACAAAGTTCATTACGGCTCCAAGCCATAACCAGCAGCCGGACAATCCGGACGCGGTTTGTTTTCAATGGAGGCAATGATAACGCCGGGCCGGCATTGAATACAGATTCAGAAAAATTGAATTGGAACCATAACAGTTTTACAATTTTAAAACTGTTATGGTCGTTTTTACGGAAAATTGTACCGATGGCAATCTTCACATCTGTCAGCGAGGCCTTTGCATGAGCGACGAACCCCTATATCAGCAGCTAGTCAACGAGTGGATCACCCTGATCCAGACCGGCGTGGTGCAGCCCGGCGAACGGCTGCCCTCGGTACGCAAGGCCTGCGAAATGCACAAGGTCAGCCCGTCCACCATCCTGCTGACCTACCGCACCCTGGAGGACCGCGGTCTGATCGAGGCGCGGCCGCAATCCGGTTTCTACGTCAAATCCGCCGCCACCCTGCCCTTGCCGCGCATGCGTCGGCAAAGCGCCGCCCATCACGCCGGCGAAGTGGTGGACCAGATCGAAGCGGTGATGACGGCGCAAACCCGGGAAGATTTCATCGACCTGTCGCTGGCCAGCCCACGCGGCAGCGACTTCTACCCCACCACCCGCTTCAAGCACATCATGGGACGGCTGCTGCGCCAGCATCCGGAGCTGACCACCGATTACCCCTTCCCGCCCGGCTCGGAACGCTTGCGCCGCCAGATTGCCCAACGCGCGGTCGGCTGGGGCTGCGTGCTGGCCGCCGAGGACCTGGTGATCACCAACGGCTGCACCGAGGCTCTGCAACTGGCGCTGCGCGCCTGCTGCAAGCCGGGCGACACCGTGGGGCTGGAATCGCCCACCTATTTCGCGCTGCTGCCCACGCTGAAAAACCTGGGCCTGAGCGTGATCGAGATCCCCACCCATCCGGCCGACGGTCTGTCATTGGACGCGCTGGAATTGCTGTTGTCGGAGAAACGGCTGAACGCCGTCGTGGCCATGCCCACCGTGCACAACCCGCTAGGCTGCACCATGCCGGCCGAAGCCAAACAAAGGCTGGCGGCGCTGGTCAACGAACACCAAGTGCCCTTGATCGAGGACGTGCCGCACGCCGACCTGCACTACGACGGCGCCCCGGACGCGGTCAAGGCCTACGACCGCGACGGCTGGGTTTTGCTGTGCTCCAGCTACAGCAAGACGCTGGCGCCGGGCTTTCGCATCGGCTGGATCGCGCCCGGGCGCTTTTTGCGCGAAGTGACGCGACTGAAGTTCGCCAGCTCGCTGGCCCAGCCGCGGCTATTGGAGGAAACGCTGGCGGAATACCTGGAAACCGGCGGCTACGACCACCACTTGCGGCTGATCCGCCGCCATTTCATGAGCCAGATGGAAAAGCTGCGCGGCACCGTCGCCAGTTGTTTTCCGGCACAGACGAGGGCCACCTCGCCTTCCGGCGGCTGCCTGCTGTGGGTGGAATTGCCCAGCGGAGTGGACACCATGGAACTGTTCCAGACGGCGCTGGCCGAGCGCATCACCGTCGCGCCCGGCACGCTGTACTCGGCCAAGGGCCGCTACCGCAATTGCGTGCGGCTGTCCTGCTGCTATCCGTGGAACCCGGCGTACGAACGCGCCTTGCGGCGCGTCGGGGAATTAGCGGGAGAGATGGCCGACTGAATCAGGCCGGCCGACCATTGCCGCGCGGCTGAGCGCGCACGGCGGCGCGCGAGGAGGAAGGCGCCGAGGACGGAGCGACCGCCGGCGCGTGCTGCGGCGCGGACGCCGGCGGCGCGGCCTGGGTCGGCAACGGGCCGCCTGGCTCGCGGCCGGCCGGTTCACGCGCAACCTGGGTGTCGTCGGCCTTGCCCGGCGACAACCAGCGCACCGCGGACAAGTCCCCGTCCACCTTGGCCTTGGCCACATCCTTGCAAGTTAGGCACACCGGCACGCCCTTGCGCGCCTTCAAAGCTTGATCCACCCGCGCGCCGTACACCACCGAGGATTTCTGCTTCTGCCAGGCCAGCAGCGTTTCGGCCAGCATAGGGAAAGAGGGATCGTCCTGCTTGTAGTGGTTGCGGTAAGCGGTCAGCCACAGTTCGCCGGCGGCGTCCTGATTCAGCAATACGGTCTGATAAGCCACCGTGACCGCGTCGCCTCGGGTAACGGTTTTGGACAAGGACAAGGCGTCGTCGTTTTTCATACGCACGCAGCCATGGCTGCGGAAACCCGGCACCGAGCCGGGCGCGTTGGTGCCGTGGAAACCCAGGCCCAGCTTGGCCTCGCCGAAACGGATGAAGACCGGGCCCAACGGATTCTTGGGTCCCGGCGGCACCACGGTCTGCACTTCCTTGCCGCTGCGGCGCATTTCTTCCTGGATGGAGCGCGGCACATGCCAGGCCGGCGCCTTGTAAATGCCAGTAATGTCGAAGCTGCCGGTGGGGGTCTGGGTCAGCATCTTGCCCACCGCCACCGGATAGATTTTGGACAGCCTGCCGTCCTGGTACTGGAACAGCCGCGCCTGCGGCAGGTTCAGCACCAAGTGCAGGCCCGCGGGGTTGACCTGCACATCAGGCTCGGGAATCACCGCCGCGCCGACGCCCGTCGTCGCGCTCAATCCCAGCATACCCAACAGCCCAAAACATCGCTTCAACATACCGCACCATATTTGAAATCACTATTGTTCGATTCTAACAGAAAGCGGGAAAAAGCAAGATTCTGACTATTACCAAGTCCCTCGTCCCGCCTGGGTCGCCGCTGATATTGTAGGCTTTACGCCAGCATAGCCGGCTTTGACTCAAAGTTCCGGCCAGAGGCTTTCCGCAAAGGAAGGCCGCCGGGCTGGAGGAGGAAACCGGCGCGACGGCCGGCGCCGACAAAAAACCCCTGCGCGCCGCCGGATAATTTGAGAAAATCGCCGCTTTCCGTTTGATTTTCCAAGCAACACCATGACGCACAAACAGACTATCGCTCAGGTCGAATCGCTGGACCACGAAGGCCGGGGAGTCGCCCACGTCGACGGCAAGACCATCTTCATCGATGGCGCGCTGCCGTATGAAACCGTGGTCTACAGCGCCTATCGCAAGAAGTCGTCCTACGAAAACGCCAACACCAGCCAAGTGCTGAAGGAAAGCTTCCTGCGCACGCAGCCGCGCTGTCCGCATTACGGCACCTGCGGCGGCTGTTCGATGCAGCATGTGGAGTTCTCCGCCCAAGTGGCGGTCAAGCAAAGGGTGCTGGAAGACAATCTGGCCCGCATCGGCCGGGTCAAGCCGCAACAGGTGCTGACCCCCATCGCCGGCCCGGCCTGGCACTACCGCCACCGCGCGCGGATGTCGGCGCGGCTGGTGGAGAAGAAGGGCGGCGTGCTGGTGGGTTTCCACGAGAAGCGCTCCACCTACATTACCGATATGCGCGAGTGCCACATCCTGCCGCGCCACATCTCTGACCTGATCGTGCCGCTGCGCGAGATGATCTATAAACTGTCGATCAACAACCGCATGCCCCAGGTGGAGCTGGCGGTGGGCGACAAGGTGGACATCCTGGTGTTCCGCAATATGGAAGCCATCAACGACGCCGACCACGCCTTGTTGCGCGCCTTCTCCGACGCCCACGGCAGCAAGGAGCGGCCGCTGCAAATGTGGTTGCAGCCCAAGGGGCCGGACACCTGTTATCCGGTCTACCCGCTGGACGCGCCCAAGCTGACTTACACCCTGCCGGAATACCGCGTGGAAATGCCCTACTACCCCACCGAGTTCACCCAGGTGAACCCCGAAATCAATGCGGTGATGGTGGCGCGCGCGCTGAAATTCCTGGACCCGCAGCCGGGCGAGCGCATCGCCGACATGTTCTGCGGCATCGGCAACTTCACCCTGCCCATCGCCCGCTCCGGCGCCAGCGTGCACGGCATGGAGGGTAGCCAACCCCTGGTCAAGCGCGCGGTGGAAAACGCCACCCACAACGGTCTGCAGGACAAGGTCAGCTATGAAATGGCCAATTTGTTCGAAGTCACCGAGGAATCCTTCGCCGCGCTCGGCAAGTTCGACAAGATGCTGGTGGACCCGCCGCGCGACGGCGCGGTGCAGCTGTTGAAGGCCATCACCGAGGACACCGCGCCCAAGCGCATCGTCTACGTGTCCTGTAACCCGGCCACGCTGGCGCGCGACGCCAATGTGCTGGTGCACACCAAGGGTTACACGCTGAAGGCGGCCGGCATCATCAATATGTTCCCTCACACCGCCCATGTGGAATCCGTGGCCTGGTTCGAAAAGACCGGCCCGTGCAAGAGCCGCAGCGAAATCGCCGTGATCGAAGCCGCCGAGGAAGCCGAGCGCGAAGCGGTGAAGGCCGCCCAGCGCGCGGAGGCGGCGGCGGAAGCCGCCAAGAAAGAGCGGGAACTGGCGGAAAAGGCCGCGGCCAAGCAAGCGCGCCGCGATTATTATTTCGCCGAGCAAGCGCGCCGCGAAGCGGAACAGCAAGCGCAGTAGCGCGGAATGGAACAAGCCTCCGGCCATGGCCGGGGGCTTTATTTTTGCCGTCGCCGCGCAGCTTGTTTGATCAAACCGGCTGGTTTGCGATGGCGGATAAGCGCACAGTGGCGGGCGAATGCGTTTTACATGGAATCCTCAATAGCTTCATGTCAAAATTCGCCGTTCGCCTAATCAACAATACCAAGCACACACAGCGGGCACGCCCGCCAAACGTCGCCGTTCCTGCCTGAAGGACGGCCCATCAAGGCAATAGATATGCACATACTTCAATTCGTCTTCGGACTGCTGGTTGTCTTCCTGCTGACCCAAGTGGTGGCGCGCGACCGCAAAAACATCAAGATCCGCTACGTGCTGCAACTCATCGTGGTGGAGCTGGCTCTGGCCTATTTCCTGCTTCACTCCAGCTACGGCCTGACCCTGGTGGGCGGCGTGGCCGGCGTGTTCGACAAGCTGATGAGCTACGCCGGCGAAGGCACCAACTTCGTGTTTGGCGGCCTGCTCAATCAGGGCGAGTTCAGCTTCTTCCTCAAGGTGCTGATGCCCATCGTCTACATCTCGGTGCTGATCGGCATCCTGCAACACATCCGCGTGCTGCCCTGGGTGATACGCGGCATAGGCTGGGTGCTGGCCAAGATCAGCGGTATGGGCAAGATCGAATCCTTCAACGCCGTGGGCTCCATGATCGTGGGCCAATCCGAGAACTTCATCGCCTACAAGAACATCATCGGCAGCTTCTCGGAAAAGCGCATGTACACGCTGGCCGCCACCGCGATGTCCACGGTGTCGATGTCCATCGTCGGCTCCTATATGCAGATCATCCAACCGCGCTTCGTGGTCACCGCGCTGATCCTCAACCTGTTCAGCACCTTCGTCATCCTGTCGCTGATCAACCCCTACGACGCCAGCCGCGACGACGACGAGCTGATCAGCGCGGAAGCCGCCCACCGCATGTCCTTCTTCGAAATGCTGGGCGACTACATCATGGCCGGCTTCAAGATCGCCGTGATCGTCGGCGCGATGCTGATCGGCTTCATCGCGCTGATCACCACCGTCAACCACATCTTCGACGCTGTCTTCGGCGTCAACTTCCAGTACGTACTGGGCTATGTGTTCTACCCCTTCGCCTGGCTGATGGGCATCCCGGCCGCCGACATCATGCCGGCCAGCAGCATCATGGCCACCAAATTGGTGACCAATGAATTCGTGGCGATGATGGAATTGAAAAAGCTCACCGCCCAGCTGTCGGAATACACCATCGGCGTGATCTCCATCTTCCTGGTGTCCTTCGCCAACTTCAGCTCCATCGGCATCATCGCCGGCGCGGTCAAGGGCCTGGACGAGGAGCGCGGCAATATGGTGTCCCGCTTCGGCCTGAAACTGGTGTACGGCTCCACCCTGGTCAGCATTCTGTCCGCGCTGATCGGCGGCCTGGTACTGTAAACCCCTCTCCCGCCAACGGGCCCGGCCAATGCCGGGCCTTTTTCATGCAAGCGCCGCGCGAATGCAGTCCATCATGCGCTCGGCCGCCCGGCTCATGATCGCCCCCTCCCGCTCCAAAAGCATCAAGGTCAAGCCCGGCGGACTCACCTCCAAATTCAGCTCCGAGAAGCGCTGAGCGGTCAAGGTGGCTCGCATACCCAGGGAAGACATTGGCACCACCACGTCCATCGCCATCAGCAAACCGCAAAAAAGCACATTGGATGTGCAGCAAGTGATGCGCTCCGGCGGCGGCAATCCCTCCTGCGCAAACAGCGACCGGACAAAGCGCGGATACATCCCGCTGGCGTCTGCGTGCATCCATTCCGCGCCTTGCAGCTCCGACAAACGGCGCGCCTGGCTCAGCGGGCTTTCGCTGCGCACCGCGAAGGTGGTGGCAAATTCGTAAAGCGGGGAGCTCAGCACATGGACGCTCTCCGGCGGATCGACAAAAGCGCCCAGCGCGAAATCCAACTGGCCGCTGCGCAAGCCGTCCAACATTTGCACGGTGTCCAGCTCCAGGAAACTCACCTGCACATCCGGATGGAAGCGTCGAAAAGCAAGAAAGGCCGCCGGCAACAGCTCCAGCCCCGCCAATGGCGTCATCCCTATCCGCAAACTTCTCTCACGCCCAAAACGCAAGCGCTCCATCTCCTGCTGCGCCCGCTCCAGCTCTCGAATCACCAGCCGCGCATACCCCAGCAACAACTGGCCGGCGTCGGTCAGCGCCGCGCCTTGGGCGCTGCGCAGCAACAAGGGCACTCCTTGCTCCATTTCCAACTCGCGCAAGGCCTTGGTGATGGCGGGCTGACTGACGCACAAAACTCGCGCCGCCGCATTGATGCTGCCCTGGTCCGCCACGGCGGCCAAAGCTCGCAATTGATGTTGCTTCAACAGGCTCATGGCAATAACCCCTATTTATAACCATCAAGATTCGTGCTTATACACGCGAGAAAGTTTTGCTTAGGATCGAGTGCATTCCCCACTCAGGAGTTCGTCATGGCTCACGCATCCTCCCGTTTCATCCTCCCGGAAATCCTGCAACACAAAGACGCCTTCATCGACATCCGCCGTCAGATCCACGCCCATCCCGAGCTGGGCTTTGAGGAGCAACGAACCAGCGAACTGGTCGCCGCGCGGCTGCGCGAGTGGGGTTACCAAGTCACAAGCGGCATCGGCAAGACCGGCGTCGTTGGGCAATTGCGCGTTGGCGACGGCCCGCGCTCGCTGGGCATACGCGCGGACATGGATGCGCTGCCCATCCAGGAGGCCACGGGCTTGAGCTACGCCAGCCTCCATGCCGGAAAAATGCACGCCTGCGGCCACGACGGCCATACCGCCATCCTGCTGGCCGCGGCCCATTACCTGGCGCGCAGCCGCAAGTTCAACGGCACGCTAAACCTGATTTTCCAGCCGGCGGAAGAAGGCTTGGGCGGAGCGCTGGGCATGCTGGAGGACGGCCTGTTCCAACGCTTTCCCTGCGACGCCATCTTCGCGCTCCATAATGCTCCAGGCTTGCCCGTGGGCTGCTTCGCGCTGAAAGAAGGCCCCATGGCCGCGTCCTCCGACAGCGTGGACATCCGTCTTTCCGGCAAAGGCGCCCACGGCGCCATGCCTCATTTCGGCCGCGACCCCATCATTGCCGCCGCCGCCATCGCCATGGCCTTGCAAACACTGGTATCACGCGACATACCCGCCTCCGAAGCCGGGGTGGTCAGCATCGGCGCCCTGCATGCCGGCCATGCTCACAACGTGATTCCAGAGCATGCCGACCTGAAACTAAGCGTGCGGGCGCTCAGCCATGACACACGGCACATCTTGCAGCAACGCCTGCACGAGCTGGTTCAGTTGCAAGCCCAGAGTCTGGGGGTTCGCGCCGACATCGACTATCGCCGCATATCTCCGGTGCTGGTGAACACGCCGCGTGAAACCGAGATGCTGGCGGATTTGATTCGCGAGCAGGCCGGCGCGGCGAGCCTGCACCAACCGCCGCAAGGCATGATGGGCAGCGAAGACTTTGCCTGGATGCTGGAAAGAGCGCCCGGCTGCTACGTGCTGCTGGGCAACGGCGTCGACAGCCGCGGCGGCTGCATGGTGCACAACCCCGGCTATGACTTCAACGATGAAGCCTTGCCTATCGGCGCCTCGCTGTGGGCGCGGCTGACCGAAAGTTATCTGCGGGCCGGATAGTCCCCCCTCCGCCGCCGGTCCCTATCGCTCCTGACCGAAACCACCGTAGCACACCCTAACCAGGGAGAAACGCGATGCCAAGACTTCCTCTGCTGCCGGGCCTGGCGGCAAGCTTGTTCCTGCCCGTTGCCTGCGCGGAGCCCTTCCTGATGTCTCGTCTCTACGGCCTGCCTCAATATAACGGCATGCTGAAAAACGGCGGCGTGGCCATGTACGGCTCCATGGATCTGGGCATCAACTATCAGCAGGCCGGCGGCCATCGCAAGTGGCAAGTGCAAAGCGGCGGCGAATGGACCTCCAAGATCGGCATCTTCGGTCGCGAATTGCTGGGCAATGGCTGGAAGGCGGAATTCAATCTGGAGGCCGGCTTCAATGCCGGCACCGGCGAACCGCAATTACCCGGCGTGGTCTTCAACCGCGAATCCTGGCTGGGCCTGGAGGTTCCCGGCCTGGGCGCAGTGCGGCTGGGCCGGCAACTGGCCGCCGGCCTGCCGCTATTCGTCGATGTGTTTGGAGCGGTGGGCACCAATTCCGCCTACTCCTGGGCCGGCATGGGCGCGGTGCAAACCCCCGGCGGCTTGCAGTTCAATGGCGACCTTGGCGCCGGCTCCACCCAAGCGGAGCCCCGGGTCGGGAACGCCATTAAATGGATATCGCCGCGCTGGCGCGGTTTCAACATCGACGTACTGCACGCCGCCGCCGAACACAGCGACCGCCCCGCGCTCTCCAACCGCGGCATGGTGCTGTCGCACATAAGCGGCCCCCGCTATCTGGCCGCCAGTTACAACCAGACCTGGCAGCCGCTGCGCCGCGGCGGCCCGGACAACGTGCGCAACGACTTCTACGGCCTGGGCGCGGTCTACGACAGCGGCAGCCTGGTGCTGTCCAGTTCGTTCAAGCTGGACCTGCCGCGCCGCCGGGAAAACGGCATCGCCAGGGTCTACACCTTGGGCGCCATCGTGCCGTCCCAGCGTCACGTCTACCGCCTCTCCGTCGTCTACCGCGATACCTCCGGCGCGCTCAACGCGCAGCGGCAAGCGATGGACAGCTCCGCCCTAGGCCTGATGCTGGGCTACGACTACGACCTGTCCAAGCGCAGCGCGCTTTACCTGCGCGCCGGCGGCATTCGCAATTACGGCGGCTCCACCCTCATGCTCAACGGCCAGCCGCTTCCCGCCGATCCAGCCGGCAACCCCGTCACCGGCGCCAGCCCTATAGGCTTCTCCATCGGGATGTTTCACAACTACTTTTAGACACGATGTCGTCAGCACGGCCATGCGTAAGCGAATCACACGGCTTGAAAATAAAACACCAAAGGAGAGCAATAGATGAATAAAGCCGAAACCACTCACGGCGCGCCCCCCAATTCCGCCGTTTCAACGCGCGAGCGCGGTCATTCACCGCGCCGCACCATCATTGCCGTCTCGCTGGGCAACTGGCTGGAGTTGTACGACTTTACCGTCTTCAGCTTCTTCGCCGTGCTGATCGGCAAGCTGTTTTTTCCATCCAGCAGCCAGTACGGCTCCTTGCTGATGGCGCTGGCCACCTTTGGCATCGGCTTCGTGATGCGACCGCTGGGCAGCGTGGTGATCGGCCGGCTGGCGGACCGAAAAGGCCGCAAGCCGGCGTTGACATTGACCATCTGGCTCATGGCGGCCGGCACCTCGCTGATAGGCCTGGCGCCCACCTACGCCGACATCGGACCCGCCGCCCCGCTGTTGATCGTCGTCGGCCGCCTGCTGCAGGGCTTTTCCGCCGGCGGCGAAGTCGGCGCCGCCACCAGTTTCTTGATGGAGTCAGGCCCCAGCCGGCGGCGCGGCTTTATGGTGAGTTGGCAAATGGCCAGCCAGGGCGCGGCCGTGCTGGCCGGCGCGCTCAGCGGCGCACTGCTGAACCACTTTCTCAGCCAGGAGGCGTTGGAAAGCTGGGGGTGGCGCTTGCCCTTTCTGTTAGGGCTGTTGATAGCCCCGGTCGGTCTGTACATCCGCCGCCATCTGGATGAAACCCATCACCAGGACGCGGCGCCGCAACAAAGCCTGGGTTCCTTGATCCGCGCCCAGCGCCGCACGCTGCTGCTGGGCGGGCTGCTCATTCTGGGCGGAACCGCCAATATGTATATCGTGGCGCACTATATGCCGTCCTACATGATCAAGGTGCTGGGCCTGCCGCCGGCCAACGCGCTGATCGCCGGCTGCAGCGCCGGCTTAGCCCTCATGCTGCTGTCCCCTCTGGCCGGCCGCTTGGCCGACCGCTTGCGCCGACGCAAACCGCTGCTGCTTGGCGTCAACCTGCTCAGCCTGCTAGCGGTGTGGCCCTGCTTCGCCTTGATCCAGGCCCACCCCGGCCTGCCCAGCGCTCTACTCACCATCGTCCTGCTCACCAGCTTGCTGACGCTCAGCGGCCCGGCGGGCCTCCTGTTGATCATGGAAGCCTTTCCGCGCCGCAATCGGGCCACGGGGCTAGCCATCATCTACGCCAGCGGCGTCACCCTGTTCGGCGGCTTCGCCCAATTCATCGTCACCTGGCTGATCAGCGTCAGCGGCAGCGCGCTGGCGCCTTCCTGGTATCTGATGTTTTGCACCAGTATCAGTTTGCTGGCTCTGCTCGCCTTCCACGAGCATGAGCGGAGGGATTGAACGCCAGCAAAAACCCGGCTTCCACCGGGTTTTTCTCAATCACGCTCACACTTTGGGCCAAGCGATGGGCCGGTAGTCCGGCAATCCGTCCTTGAACGGCGGAATCCGCTCTCCCTCCATCAAGGGGCGCACATAATCGAGAAAGGCCGGCGTCACGCTGAAACCGTCGGCGCCGATGTACTCCGGCGGCAGCCGCTTCTCCTGATCCCCCACCACCGCCAGCGGCACCTCCTCCACATCCCAGCAATAGGGATGGTTCTGGATGCGCTTGATGCCGGCCATCACCCCGCTTTTGCCGGCCAACAGCCACTCCACCGCCCGCTCGCCCATGATATAGGCCTGGCGCACATCCATGCTGGACCCCAAGTGGCCGCCGGCTCGCTGCAAATAATCCACCTGCGCCACATGCGCGGAAATGCCGCGTTCGCGCAACAGCAGCTGGGCGATCCAGTGACCGGCGCCGCCCAATTGCTCATGGCCGTAGACCTCGGACTTCTTGGCTTCGGCGACAAAGCGGCCGTCGGCGTCGGTGATGCCCTCCGCCACAGCGATCGCGCATTGACCGAAGCGCGCCAACCTGTCGTCCACCGCGGCGAGGAAACGCTCGGCGTCGAAAGCCACCTCCGGCAGCAGCAGCAAGTGCGGCGCTTCGCGTTCGTTGCGCGCCGCCGCCGCGCAGGCCGCCGCCAGCCAGCCGGTGTGACGGCCCATGGTTTCCATGATGAACACCCGGCCCCAGCCCATGCTGGTCATATCCAGGCCCACTTCACGCATCGCGCTGGCCAGGAATTTGGCGGAGGAGCCGTAGCCGGGACTGTTGTCTGTGCCCACCAGATCGTTGTCTATGGTTTTGGGAATGCCCACCACCTTGAGCGGGTAGCCCATGTGGCGTTCAAATTCCGCCAGCCGTTCGGCGCAGCCCAACGAGCCGTTGCCGCCGTTGACCAGCAGATAATGGATGTCGTGCCGGGCCAGCACCTCGCGCAGCCGTCTCCAGTCGTCGCCGGCCTCGGCGAAGCTCCCTATCATCCGCCGGCTGACGCCGAAGCTGCCGCCGGGCATGAAGGCCAGTTGGGCGATGGCCTCGTCCGATACCGCGTCGGTATCGCACAAACGGTCCTCCAGCAAGCCGGCCAGACCGTCGAAAGCGCCGTACATCGACAGGCCGCGCTTGCGCGCGGTTTCAATCGCGCCCTGCGCGGAAGCGTTCAACACCGCAGTCGGACCGCCCGACTGCAAATATACGGCACGGGGTTTGGACATCATCGCCACCTGGAGAAATGGAGAATCAAACGGCGCGGCGCGCGGCCGGGCCGGGAATACCACAAACATACCACTGGCCGGAAAGCCCCCTCAAGCGGGACGGCGCCGCCATTCTCCATTTCCTTGACCAACGGCAAATCCACGCGCAAGTTGCCGCCGCGCTACAGACGGCGGGCAGGCCCCGCTTCCTTTGGCGCTGGAAAATTCGACTTCATAATGACTTTCAGGAACTGAATTAATTTTTCTCTTACAAAAACAACTGGATAGACTATTTTTCGGCGACCGCCGCCGACTTACGTCATGACCACCCTGCCCCCAAAGCTTATCGCCGCCATCGACGGCGTCCCCATGGAGTACATCGCCGTCGGCGACGCGACGCCGCCCATCGTGTTGATCAACGATGCCGGCGCGCCGATGGAAAGCTGGTACAAAGTGCTTCCGGGACTGGAAGCGCTCAGCGGCGTGTTCGCCTACAACCGCTGCGGCATCGGCAACAGCGGCAACACTCGCGAAGCTCAGACCAGCGCCGCGATGATGGAAACCTTGCGCGCGCTGCTGTTCAAGGCCGGCCTGACCCCGCCCTATGTGCTGGTGGCCCATGCGCTGGGCGGCCTGATCGCCAATCTGTTCGCCCGCAGCTACGCCGGCGAAGTGGCCGCCACCGTATTGCTGGACGCCGCGGCGCCGGAAGACATCAGCGCGCTGGACGCGCGCCTGGGGCGGCTGGGCCAGTTGATGCGCCGGGCCTTGGACTTGGCTCAGGACCGCGACACCCTGAACGAAACCGGGCACCTCAGACGCAGCGCGGAGCAGATCGCCGAAGCGCCGCCCTTCCCCGACATCCCCCTGTGCGTGATCAGCGGCGGCGCGCCAAGCTTGTCCTGGCTAACCCCCAGAGCGGTGCTGGACGCGCGCGCCGAAGGCCAGCGCCGGCTGGCGGCATTGTCGCCGCGCGGCCGCCACGTCATCGCCGCCCGCAGCGGCCATTTTCCACAGCTCTCCGAGCCAGAGCGGGTTGTCTCCGCGGTGCGCGACGCGCTGGCCGCCATCGCCGCAAGCTGAAAACCGCACCGTGGCCGCCTCTGAGAGCGGTCCGTCAACGCGTCACAAACACTTGAAGTAATAAGCGGTGGGATGCAGACGCCCGTCCGGGCTGACGGCGTAATCCGGGATCTCCCCGCTCTTGCTCCAGCCCAGTTTGCGGTAGACCTCTTCCGCGTCGGAGCCGGCCTCGGTATCCAATACCAACAGGCGGATGCCCTGTTTGTGTGCATGATCTTCCAGCGTCGCCATCAATTGGCGCGCCACGCCGCGGCCGCGGCAAGCGGAATGCACCAGCAGTTTCTGCACCTCGGCGCGGTGGCGGCCATTGCCGCGCTGGCAAGGCGCCAACTGCACGCAGCCCAACAACGCCTCGCCCTCCTCCGCCAGCCATAATTGCAAGCCCGCGCCCAGCAGCGCGTCCACCTGCGCCCAATACGCGGCGGCCTCCGATACCCGCAAGGGCGCGAGAAAACCCACTGAAGCGCCGCCGGCCACGCTGTCCGCCAACAAAGCGCTTAAGCGCGAGTAATCGCCGGCCGCCAGCGCCGGCGCGAGTCTGATGCGCATCATTTCGGTCTCCCATTGAATCATGGGCATGGACAAGCAGCTTTCATGCCGGCTGCGACGGCCCGTTCACATGCGCTGGAATAGATGGGCGTAGCTGCGGCTGACTTCCAGCGGCTCCGCATAGCCGCGCAATTGCAGCAACAGGCCGCGCTGGCCGTCGTCGCGCTTGATCTGTTCGATGGCGTCCACCCGCACCAGGGTGGAGCGGTGAATCTGCCAGAATTCGTCCGGGTCCAGCGCCTGCAACAGCTCCTTGATCGGCATGCGGATCAAGGCCTCGCAACCGGCGGTCTGCACCCGGGTGTATTTTTCGTCGGACTGAAAGAACAAGACCTCGCCGGTGCTGATCATGCGCAGGCTGTTGCCCACCGAGGCCTTGATCCAACGCAGATAGTCCGGCCGCGCCAGTTGGCGGCTCAGTTGCTGCAAGGACGCCTGCCAGTGCGTGGGCAGCGCCAATTGCCGCTGCTCCCAGCGCTGACGCGTGCGCAGCAGCCTCTCGTCCTCCACCGGCTTGAGCAGATAGTCCACCGCGCCTTCCTCGAAGGCCTTGATCGCGTACTGATCGTAGGCGGTGACAAACACCACCGGACACAGTCCGTCGATCTCCATCGCGGCGGCGATGCCGTTCTGCACCGGCATGGTGATATCCAGGAAGGCGAGGTCGGGCCGGTGCTCGCGCACCCGTTCCACCGCCTCGGCGCCGTCATGGGCCTCCGCCGCTATCCTCAACTCCGGCCACACTCTCTGCAAGGCCATGCGCAGCTGCTCCCGCATCAGGCGCTCGTCGTCGGCGATCACCGCGCTTAGTTTCGTCATCAATCGCTGTCCTCCGTCAGGCTAGCCGCTCACACCAGCGCGAACGGCAGGGCTATGGTGGCGCGGGTGCCGCCCTCCGGCAACACTTCCAGCTGCAATTGCGCGCGCTCGCCGTGCAGCATGGCCAGCCGTTCACGGATATTGCTCAAACCCATGCCCTG
Source organism: Chromobacterium haemolyticum (assembly GCF_009936155.1). Lineage (NCBI taxonomy): Bacteria > Pseudomonadati > Pseudomonadota > Betaproteobacteria > Neisseriales > Chromobacteriaceae > Chromobacterium > Chromobacterium haemolyticum. The sequence goes on from NZ_AP019312.1 coordinate 3,326,566, forward strand.
CCCCGGCTGCTCCGGAAAACCGACGCCGCTGTCGCTCACCGTCACTAATAATTCGCCGGTCAGCACCTTCGCCCCAATGACGATGTCGCCGCCCTCGGCCTTGGGCTCCAGGCCGTGCTTGATGGCGTTTTCCACCAGGGTTTGCAGCATCATCACCGGAAAGCGCGCGTCCAGCAGCGACTCCGGCACCTCCAGCCTCACCCGCAGCCGGTCCTCCATGCGCAACTGCATGATGTCCAGGTAAGCGCGCGACAGCTCCAGTTGCTGGCCAAGACTGGTTTCCGCCGGAGAATCCCGCCATTCCGGCAGCGAGGAGCGCAGGTAGCGGATCAGCGCCTTCTGCATCAGCAAGGCGCGCTCCGGCGCGGTTTCCATCAATTGGCATACCGAGGACAAAGTGTTGAACAGGAAGTGCGGCTCGATCTGCGCCTGCAGCGCTCCCATCCGCGCTTCCGCCAACTGGCGTTGCAGCGCCTCCACCTCGGCCAGTTCCTCCGCCTGCTGGCTGCGAACCACCGCCTCGTCCGCGCGCAGCTCCGCCCGACGCTTGCCGCCGGCCACGATCTTGACGACGCAGACAGCCACGCCCAGGAAAAAGGCCAGCACCGGCACTCCGATGATGCCGCCCATGATCAGCCCCAGGAAGCAGATCAGCAGCAGCCGCCCCCAGCCGACGATGGCCAGCCAATCGAAAAACAGCCACCAGTAGATGGAGGCCTTGTGGCTGACGAGGTCAATGCCCGCCAGCGCCTCCGCATGTCTTTGCCTATCCATGATACGCCCCCCGGTCTTGCTTCATTTCTTCCTCGGTCCTCTCCGTCAGCGCCGCCGGCTTCGACGGTTTCGGCGCAACGCAGGCCTTGACCAGGAAGGACATCAGTATCAAAAAAACCACGGCACCGCTCAACGCCAGCACGCCGCTTAAAATCAAGGCCAGCAGCGAGATCAGCGCCAGCCGCCCCCAGCCGAGCCCGGCCAGCCAGTCTACATAAAGCCGCCAGTAAATGGCGATCTTGTGCTTGACGCCGCTCAGTCCGTCCAAAGCTTCCGCGTGTTTTTCCCGGTCCATGTCTAGCTCCTAGTGATGCGTTGTGGTTAACGCTGCTCACTGTAGCCAGCCCCAAACGCGGCCGATAGCGGCTTGCGACGAAACGCCCAGGGCGATGGACGAAACGGCCGAACGGGCGACGAACGGGCGGCGTTTTTAACGCCGCCCGTCCGGCTTACAAACCCAACTCCCGCTCCAGCGCCCCCATCTCCCGCCGCCATTCCCGCTGCAAATGCGGCTTCTGATGCTTGGGCTTGCGTGCCAGGTCCGCGCTCAGCAGCGCCTCCAGCTGATACAAACGTTCCAGCTGCCGCTCCGCGCCGTTCGCCGCGGGCGTGTCGCCGGCCTCAAGCGGCGGCTCTACCACGGCCGTGACGGCCGACGGGGTGAACAGCTGGGCGTAGGCGCTGGCGGCGTCCGGCCACTCTCGCAGCCGGCCGTCGCTGACCACCCAGAAGCGGTTGCACGATTGCTCGATCAGCTCGCGGTCGTGCGACACCAAGAGGAAGCCGCCGGCGAAACCGGCCAGTTCTTCCGCCAGCTCGCGCTTGCCGTCCAGATCCAGATGGTTGGTCGGCTCGTCCAGCCACAACAAGTGATAGCTGGCCAGCGACAAGGCCAGGAACAGCAGCCGCGCGCGCTCGCCGCCGCTGAGGGTGGCCACGGTCTGGCCATGGCGCGCATAGGCGAAACCGGCGGAAATCAGCGCCTGCCTCCGCTCCGCGTCGCTCAGCGGCGCGAACGGATACAGCGAGTCCGGCAGCGTAGCCGCGTCGTCCAGCCGGCGCAGCGACTGGTCGTAATAAGCGATGCGCGCCGCCGGATGCGGCCGCCAACCAGCGCCGGCCTCGCCTTGCAGCCAGTCCCGCCAACACTGACGCAGCAAAGACGACTTGCCCGCGCCGTTGGCGCCGAGCAGGGCGACTTTGTCGCCGCTGCGCAAGCTCAACTCGTCGGCCTCGAACAGCGTTGGAAGGCCAGGCGCGGCGCGCACCTGCAGGCCTTCGAAGACCTGCAAGCGGTCCGCCTCCAAGGGCAGGCCTTGCAGCCGCAAGCGCCATGGGCTGCCGCGGCTGACGAAGGCTTGCTCCTCCTTCAGCCTCTCCACCCGCTTCTGCATGGACTTGGCCTTGCGCACCAGTTTTTCATTGTCGTGCTCGCGGCCCCAAACCGCCAGGCGCTTACTGCTGACGGTCAGGCGGTCGATCTCCTTCTGCTCGCCGGCATGGCGCGCGCGAGCGGCGGCATCGGCCTCCGCCAGCGCGGCCCGCGCCCGGCTGCACGGCAGCTCGAAACGGTACAGGCGCTGGTCGCGCAGAATCCAGCTGTGCGAAGTCACCGCGTCCAACAGTCGCGCGTCATGGGACACCAGGATGAAACCGCCCTGCCAGCGGCGCAGAAAGTCTTCCAGCCACAGCAAGGACGGCAGATCCAGATGGTTGCTGGGTTCGTCCAGCAACAGCAGATTGGGCTGGCGCAGCACCGCCCGCCCCAACAACAGCCGAGTATGCTGGCCGCCGCTGAGGCTGGCCGCCGGGGTATCGGCCGCGGCCGACAATTCCAGCTCGTCCAGCAGGCTGTCCACCCGCCAGTGCTGCTCCGGCTGGCGATCCACCGCCTCCAGCAGCGCCGCGCGCGCGCTTAAAGCCGCCAGCCGCGCCGGCAGATGTTGCTCCACATATTGCAGCCGGCACAGGCCGGCGTATTGCACCATGCCGGCATTGGCTTCTCGCTGGCCGGCCAACACGCCGAGCAAGCTGCTCTTGCCGCAGCCGTTATGGCCCAGCAGGCCGATGCGGTCGCCCAGTTTTACGGTAAAGGAAAGGTCCTGGAACAGCGGGCCGTGGCCGGCGTCCAGTTGCAAGGATTGCGCGGAAATCAGGGTTGTCATGCTCTTGCTCTCGTTTCTTTGGGACGTGAAAATCCCTGTCAACAGGAGCGCTGGCGACAACATGAGAGTCGGAAAAGACTCGGCGAGTAAAACTCGAAATGAAGAGTGGCTTTGCTCCGACCCGGTTATCGCAGCGCGATGGAACTCGGGCAAGAGCCGGCAAATGTGCCATACAAGCGAGCCAACATTTCTGGGCGCGCAAACTGAACCATATTTACCTCCTTTCTTTAATGATGGCGCGAAACCGTTCCACAGTCGGCGCGTTCCGCGTTGTCGCCGTCTCGCTTAGAGGGCACGGCTTCTCTTTCATCCATAGCGGATACAGGCCGGCAGTGTAAACCATGGCCGCCGGTCCGCGCCAGCCGTCCCCGCCCTCCGTCCAAAGCCATATTTCCCGCAATACGGGAATGAAAAACAAAAATCTCCAGGTAATTACCGCCATATGAGAAACCAGGCTTCTTCGGGACAGTCGCAGTAGATAAGGTTAGAAAATCCTAATAAGGACCAGACATGCCCACCCTCAGTTCTTCCTCCGATCGTCTGCTGCAAACCCTGCAACTGGTGGCGGCCTCGCCCCAGCCGCTGAGCGCCAAGGAAATGGCGCGGAGACTGGCCTTGCCGCCGTCCACGCTATACCGCCAGCTAACCCATTTGAGCCAGTGGGGACTGCTGCAGCCCGGCGAGGACGGCGCCTACCACGCCGGCCCGCTGGGCCTGCAGTTGGCGATGGGGTTTCAGCAGCACAACACGCTGGCGGCGCAGGCGCGCCCGGAGATGCAGCGGCTGGCGCGGCTGAGCAATGAAACCGTGGCCTTGATGGTGGCCACCCGCCAGCAGGTGATTTGCATCGAGATGATGGAAAGCCAGCAGGCGCTGCGCTGCGCCTTCGCCGCCGGCAAGGGGCAGCCGCTGGCGCGCGGGGCTTCGGCGCTAGCCCTGTTGGCCTTCATGCCGGCAGCGCAAAGCCAGGCCTCCCTGGACAGCATGCTGCCGCCGGAGGAACACGAAACCTTGCGCCAGGCCCTGGCCGAGGTGCGCCGCCAAGGCTACGCCACCAGCGACAGCGCCATCGACCCCGGCATCTGGGGCGTCAGCGCCCCCTTGCTGCAGGGCCGCCGCAAGCTGCTGGGCGCCTTGACGCTGATGGCGCCCTCCGGACGCGCCCAACGCCGCGCCCAGTTGGTGGAGCAAACCCGCCAGGCCGCGCGCAAGATCAGCGCTTACCTGGGCTGCGACTGAGCGGCCCGACACCGAAAGAGCAAGCATGACGCTACATACTCCTCCCGCGGCCTGGAGCGGCCGCACCGACGCCGAAGGCGAACTGGCTCGCCGCTGGCATCAACGCGTGCGCCCATGGCAACCCGGCGCCGCCGCCGGCTTCGCCCTGCTGGGCTTTGCCTGCGATGCCGGCGTGCGCCGCAACCAGGGCCGTCCGGGCGCGGCCGCCGCGCCGCGCGCCATCCGCCGGGCGCTGGCCAATCTGGCCTGGCATCAGCAGCAAACCGCCTACGACGCCGGCGACATCCATTGCTTGGACGACGAACTGGAAGCCGCTCAGGCCGAATTGGGCCGACAGGTGGCCGGCCTCTTGGACGCCGGCCAGTTCCCCATCGTGCTGGGCGGCGGCCACGAGGTGGCTTACGGCAGCTTTCTTGGGCTGGCCCGTCACCTGGAAACCGCCGGGCGCGCGCCGCGCATTGGCATCGTCAACATCGACGCTCACTTGGACCTGCGCCAAAGCCCGCGCGCCTCCTCCGGCACCCCCTTCGCCCAGATCGCCGCCGACTGCGAGCAACGCGGCTGGTCCTTCCATTACTTGTGCGCCGGCGTGGCGGAAACCGCCAATACCGCCGCGCTGTTCTCCACTGCCAGGCAATTGGACGCCCAACTGCTGTTCGACGAAGAGTTGCAACCGTGGCGGCTGGAACAGCCGCTGCAAACGCTGCGAGACTTCATCGCGCCCTGCGACGACCTGTACCTGACCATAGACCTGGACGCGCTGCCGGCGTCGCAAGCGCCCGGCGTCAGCGCGCCGGCGGCACTTGGCGTGCCCTTGGCCACGCTGGAAACGCTGATCGACGTCCTCCGCGCCAGCGGCAAATTGCGGCTGGCCGATATCGCGGAGCTGAACCCGGAGTTGGATCAGGATCAACTGACCGCCCGCACCGCGGCGCGGCTGATACACCGGCTGACGCGGCCGCTCTGAAACCGGTTCCGCAAGCTGTTTAACGCCTCGCGCGTCAGCGCGGGACTCGCCAGACGGAACAAGCCGCGGCACAGCGGCGAACCGCACTTTTGCAAAGGAGAAACCCATGCAGCAATTGAAACTGGATTTGATCGCCACCACCGCGCTGGCGGTGCTGGCCCTGCTGGCCGGCTACCGGCTCAAGCGCCATGTGCGCTTCTTCGAACGCTTTTGCATCCCCGCGCCGGTGATAGGCGGCTTCGCCGTCTCCATCGTCGTCCTGCTGCTGCGCGAGAGCGGCTTCGCCGCGGTCAGTTTCGACACCACGCTGCAAACCCCGTTCATGGTGGCCTTCTTCACCACGGTGGGCATAGGCGGCAGCCTGGCGCTGCTGCGCACCGGCGGCAGCACCTTGCTGATCTATCTGGGCATCTGTTGGGCGCTGGCGGTGTTCCAGAACGTGTTCGGCGCCGGCGCGGCCGCCCTGTTCGGCCTGGACCCGACGCTGGGCGTGATGGCGGGCGGGGTGTCGCTGGAAGGCGGCCACGGCGCGGCGGCGGCCTTCGGTCCGATGGCGGAACAACTGGGCACTCGCGGCGCCACCGCGGTGGCGCTGGCCTCCGCCACCTTCGGCCTGATCGCCGGCGGCGTGCTGGGCGGGCCGCTGGCCAGCTGGCTGATCCGCCGTTACCAATTGCCCATCCAGCCCAGCAGCGGCACCGCTCCAACGCCGGCCTATCACGATCACGAAGCCAGCGTCACCGTGAATAGCGATTCGCTGATCGCGGCCATGGGCCTGGTGCTGGCGCTGATGACCGCCGGCACGCTGCTCGCCCGGCAAGTGGAACAACGCTGGGACTTCGTGCTGCCCGCCTATGTCGGCGCCATGTTCGCCGCCATCGTGTTCCGCAATCTAAACGACCGCGCGCGGCTGCTGCGGCTCAACAGCGCCGCCATCGACGCCATCGCGGACATTTCTCTGGGCGTCTTCCTGACCATGGCGATGATGAGTTTGAAGATCTGGGAGCTGTACGACCTGGCCCTGCCGCTCCTGGGCGTGCTGTCCTTGCAGGTGGTCGCGCTGACGGCGATCAGCGTCTTCATCGCCTTCCGCCTGCTGGGCAAGAATTACGACGCGGCGGTGATGTGCGCCGGCCTGATGGGACACGGCCTGGGCGCCACGCCCAACGCGGTGGCCAATATGAGCGCGGTATGCCAGAAACACGGCGCCACCTCGTACAAGGCCTTCCTGATCATCCCGCTGTGCGGCGCGGTACTGATAGACTTGGTGGCGATTCCCTTCCACGCCTGGATCATCAACTACCTGCATTGAGGCCCGCCATGACGCTCATCCGCCTGCAAGACTGCCCGCCCAGCCCGTGGAAAAACGGCGGCGGCAGCACCCGGCAATTGCTGGTCTCCCCGGCCGGGGCCGGCCTCGACGACTTCGACTACCGCGTCAGCCTGGCCAGCGTGGCCAGCGACGGGCCGTTCTCGCGCTTCGACGGCGTGGACCGGCAGCTGCTGATCCTGCAAGGCGCGGGGCTGGAACTGAAACTGGACGGCCAAGACAGCCTGCGGCTGACGCCCGGCGACGCGCCGCTGGCCTTCGCAGGGGAAACTCCGGCGCAAAGCCGGCTGCTGGATGGCCCGCTGACCGATTTCAACGTGATGACGCGGCGCGGCCGCTACCAATCGCGACTGGACTATCTGACAGTGGACGACGTGTTGGAGCTGCGCGTCGATGCCGAACTGATCTTGCTGCTGGCGCTGGAGGACGGCGCGCAACTGCTGCAAAACGGCAATCTGATGCCACTGGCGGCCTGGGACGCCGCCGTCGCCCGCCGCGGCGAAACGCTGCGGCTGCACGCCGCGCGGCCGCTCGCACTGTTGCGAGTGGAACTGGAAGCCATCGACCCAAGCTGATGCGATCTATAATCATTTAGGCTGTTGAAATAGGCCGATAGGCTTTTTAACTCCTAAGGAGATTCTCATGGCATCACCTGTTTCCTACATCGAGATCGGCGCCGGAGACGCCCGCGCCGTCGGGGCCTTCTTCGCCGAACTGTTCGGCTGGAGCTTCCACCCCATGGGCACGGACGGCGGCGGCTGGTTTCAGGCCGGCTCGATCAAAGCCGGCCTGCACGGAGGCGAAGCCGCGCCCCGGATCGATCTGTTTTTCCAGGTACCCAATCTGGCCGCGGCCGTTGAGCGGGTGCGGGCCTTGGGCGGCCAAGTCGACGGAGAGATTGCGGAGGAGCCGGGCTTCGGCAAATTCGCTCAATGCCACGCGCCCGGCGGCCTGAGCTTCGGCCTCCATCAACCCGAGGCCTCCTCCACGGCGTCCACACGCTAAGGACGGACATCGGCGCTCCCGCGCTCTTGCGGGGCGCCGTTGGCCACGGCGGGCCCAAGCCCGCCTATTTCTGCCGCGTCACCCAGCTGCGCAGCGACACGCCGCCGGGAATGCCGCGGCACTGCGGCGCCTCGTCGGCGTGCATCAGTTCGAAGCCGCCGCCGGTCCAGGCCCAGGAGGCGCTGACATTGCAATCGTCTATGCCCCGCCCCTTGGCGTAGCTGCTGAGCACGCCCTGATTGAATTCGGCGTTCATTAAATAGGCGGCGTCGCCGTCGGCCAGCTTGGCCAGCGCCGGCCGATACGGCGGCTTGTCCCGGGCTATCCACACGCTGAAACCGCCCTGATAAGCGCCGCGGCCGCATTCGCGCAGCACCAGCACCTTGTCGGCGCTCAAGCGGTGAACGTCTATCCTCGGGTTCTCCGCGTCCGGCATGTCCTCCCAGCAGCCGCGCTCGCGCACCGCCTTGAGAATGGGCGCGGCCAGCGCGGCGTCGCCGGGCCGGGCCGCCGCCGGCACGGGTTTCAGCAAAGGCGCCGGCAAGGCCGGCGGCACCGAGGACTCCGGCTTCGCGCCCTTCCTCACCAGCGCGCCCGGCGTGCCCAGGCGGCCCTGGGCCTCGTCCATCTTCAGCAAGGCGGCCTTGAGGCCGGCCAGCGACAGCGTCCATTCCAGCTTGCCGTCGCTCAGGCCGATCTCGTCCGCGTTGAGCATGCGTGGCAGCAGCTGCGCCATCTGCGCGGCGCTCAAGCTCTGCTCGGTTTTCAAGCCGCTCAGTTTGAAATCGCCCAGCCGCAAGGTCAGCGGCCCTACCTTGCCGTCGTCGGCGTCAGCCGCGATCAACTCCCCGGTCAGCGGCGCATTGGGGCCGCCGTCGCGCTTGAGCAGCAGGCTGACCGGATTGTCGCCGTCCGCGGCCTGAGTGCCGTTGGCCTCGCAATGGCGGGTGTTGTCGCAGGCCACCGCCCAGTCCTTGTAGCTGTCCACCTTGGCCCAGGCCGCGGCGGGCAAGCTCAACGCCGCCAAGGCGGCCATGATGTGTATTCGCATGATTACCCTTAGTTTTATTTCAGGCCGGCCGCGCGGCAGCGAGGCCAGACCACCAAAGCGCCGCAGGCATGACGCAAACGCTCAATCCCGCTGGCACACCCGGATCCGGTGCCCGTCCGGGTCTTGCGCCAAGAAAGTGCGGCCGAAGACTTCGGTGCTGGGCCGCTCAGCGATACGCAGATCGGGGTCGTTCCGCCAAGCGTGGTACAGCTGGTCCACCGCCTCGCCGGATGCCAGCATGATACCGGTTTCGACGAATCTCGGAACATCGGCATAAGGTGCAGCCCCGCCGCTCCACAAGGCGAACAGCGCCTCGCCGCCGGCGCTGAAGGCGACGTAGCGCGGGCTGACGAACACCGGATCGGCGGCGAACAAACGGCGGTACAGCGCGGTGGAGCGCTGGATATCCGTCACATACAGCAATTGCAGATTGGGTTGGGGGGCCAAGGTCATGGCTTGTTCCTTTTCACTGAAATGCGGCTTGCGCCGTGGAAAAGAACCAGTCTGCCTGCCCCCTGCTGACAACGTGACGTCAGCAGGGGACGACTTTTCTGCGCGCGCGCGCCGACGCCAGCAGCGCGGCCAGCATCAGCGCCGCCGCCAGGCCGAAGGCGGCGCGCGTGCCGGCGGCCACTTGCGGCGGCGCGGCGACGGCGATGTCCGCGGCGCCGCTGGCCGCGGCGAACACCGCCCCCATCAAGGACGCGCCGCTGATCAAGCCCAGATTGCGCGACAGATTGAGCAGGCCGGACACCAGGCCGCGCTGCCGCGCCGCCGCGCCGGTCAGCGCCTGGGTGTTGTTGGCCGCCTGGAACAAGGCGTAGGCGGCAGTGATCAGCGCCAGCGGCAATAGATAGCCGGCCAGGCCCAGGCTGGACGGCAGCAGAGCCAGCGCCAGCGCGCCGGCGCCTATGCCCGCCAGACCGGCGCGCGCCATGGCTTCCGCGCCGTGGCGGTCCACCAGCCGCCCGGCCGGCACGCCGCTCAAGGCCACCACCAACGGCCCCGCCGACATCGCCAGGCCGACGCCGGCGGCGTCCAGCCCCAGGCCGCGCGCCAGGTGGAACGGGCCCACCACCAGGGTGGCCATCAGCACCGTGGACACCAGCGCATTGCAAAACAGGCCGGCGGCCAGCGCCGGATCGCACAACAAGACCAAGTTCAACATCGGCGCGGCGGCCCTGGACTCGGTCCGGACAAAAGCCGCGCAGCCGACGGCGGCCACCAGCAGCAAGACGGCGTTGAGCGCGCCGAAATGGCCGCGAGAATGGTCAAGCTTCAGGGTCACGGCCAGCGCGTAGGCGGCCAGGGTCAGCGCCAGCCAGCCGCTGCCGACAATGTCGAAACCGGCGCGCTCGGCAACGGAGCCGCGCGCCTCCGGCAACGCGCGCCAGGCCAGCGCGAAAACCAGCGCTCCCAACGGGAGCATGAGCCAGAACATCGCGCGCCAACCGAAGCCCGCGATCAGCGCGCCGCCCAGCGACGGCCCCAGCGCGGTGCCGACGGCGGACATGGCACCCAACAGTCCCATCGCCCGTCCCACTTTGTCGCTTGGCGCGATGTCGGCGACAAAAGCCATGCTCAGGGCCAGCATCAACGCCGCGCCGACGCCCTGCAAAGCGCGTCCGGCGATCAGCGCCCAAAACGCCGTGGCCGCGCCGCATCCGGCCGAGGCCGCGACGAACAGGCAGATGCCCGCCAACAACGCGCGTCGACGACCAAATTGATCTCCCAGCCGGCCTGCGTTGACGCTGGCCAGCGTGATCAGCAGCAGATAAGCCAACACTACCCATTGCGCCTGCTGGAAACTAACCCGGAAAGCAGCGGCCAGCGCCGGCAGGCCGACATTGGCGACGCTGCCGCCCAGAGACGCCAGCAGGATGGCCAGCGCCAGGCCAGCCAACGCGACGACGGAAGAAGAAGAGGATGGAGAAACAGGCATGACGGCGACTCCCAACCGCGTCCGGCCCCGAAACGCCGGGGCCGTCGACACGGACTCGACACAGGCTACGCCGCCGCCATAGCGGGCGGAAGACGCATGGTTTGCACTGAATAGTTGCGTTTGACGCCATGTATCCTTGTGCTAAGGTGAGGCCATGCCCATGCCCGACCTCAATCTGCTGATCACCCTGGACGCGCTGCTGAGCGAAGGCAGCGTGGCCCGCGCCGCGCGGCGCCTGCGGCTCAGCCCCTCCGCGATGAGCCGCGCGCTGGCGCGGCTGCGCGACGTCACCGGCGACCCGCTGCTGGTGCGCGCCGGCCGCGGCCTGACGCCGACGCCGCGCGCGTTAGAACTGCGCGAACGGGTGCACGCGCTGGTGCTGGACGCGGAAAGCGCGCTGCGCCCGGCCGGGACGCTGCGGCTGGACAGTTTGCAACGCAGCTTCACGCTGCGCTGCAGCGACGGTTTCGCCGAGAACTTCGGCCCGCGGCTATTGGAGCGGCTGCAAGGCGAGGCGCCGGGCGTGCGGCTGCACTTTCTGCCCAAGCACGACAAGGACAACGCGCCGCTGCGCGACGGCGCGGTGGATCTGGACACTGGAGTGGTGGGCCACGAAGCCGGGCCGGAGTTGCGGGTACGCATGCTGTTCCGCGACCGCTTCGTCGGCGCGGTGCGCGCCGGCCACCCGCTGGCGACCGGCGCCATCGACGCCGCCCGCTACGCCGCCGGCCGCCATGTGATGGTGGCCCGCCGCGGCGGACTGCTTGGGCCGGTGGATGAAGCGCTGAGCGCGCAAGGTCTGAGCCGCGATGTCGCGGTTACCGTGGGCGGCTTCGCCACCGCGCTGGCGCTGGCCAGCGCCAGCGACCTGATCGCCACCGTGCCGGAACGTCACACCGGCCGTCTGCGCGCCGGCCTACACAGTTTCGCGTTGCCGCTGACGGTGGCGGAGATCACCATCTCCATGATCTGGCATCCTCGGCTGGACGCGGACCCTGCGCAGCAATGGCTGCGCGCCTGCGTCAAGGCGGTGTGCGACGAGCAGTTGGCGGCGGAAGCCGCCGTGTGAAACACGCCGTGCCTAAATGTAAATCTCGCCCTTCAGATACAGCCTCGCCTGCCCCAGCAAAGCCACTTCCTCGCCTTCCACCCGACACTCCAGGCTGCCGCGGCGCGCGCCGCCCTGGCGCGCCAGCAGCCGGGTCTTGCCCAGTACCCCGGCCCAATACGGGGCTAGCCAGCAGTGCGCCGAGCCTGTAACCGGATCTTCGTCGACCCCCACGCCGGGCCCAAACCAGCGGCTGACAAAATCGCAGTCCTCGCCGCGCGCGGTAACCGCCACCCCGCGCTTGGGAAAACCACGCAGCCGCTGAAAATCCGGGCGCAGTTCCGCCAGCCTCGCCGCGTCGTCCAACACCACGATGTAGTCGTCGGCGGCCAGCACCTGGCCGGCGTCCAGGCCCAGCGCCGCCAGCAGGCCGGCCGGCTCGGCGCAGGGCCGCGGCGTCACCGCCGGGAAGCGCAGCTCGATGCGCTCGCCATCGCGCCGCGCGCTCAGCTCGCCGCTGCGGGTCTGGAAAGCGATGCGCTCGCCGCGCCAGCCCAGCTCATGGAACAAGACCCAGGCGCTGGCCAGAGTGGCGTGGCCGCACAAGTCCACCTCGGTGGCGGGCGTGAACCAGCGCAACGCCATCCGCTCGCCGTCCGCCACTAGGAAGGCGGTTTCGGACAGATTGTTTTCCATGGCGATGGCTTGCAGCGTGGCGTCCGGCAGCCAGGCCGGCAACGGGCACACCGCCGCCGGGTTGCCGTGGAATACCGCATCGCAGAACGCGTCCACCTGATAGATTGGAAGCTTCATGTCTCGTCCCCCTTCCCCGCGCCGCGAATTTCGTCCAGATAGTTGTAGATGGTGTAGCGGCTGACGCCCAAGGCCTCGGCCGCGCGCTCCACCCCGCCTTTGACGATGAACAGGCCCTGCTCCAGCATCTGCGCCACCGCCTGCTTCTTGTCCGCCTTCTTCATCCGCGCCAGCGGCTTGCCGTCCAGCGCTTGAGCGATGATGTCCCGCATCGCCTCGTCCATGGCCGGCGGCTCCGGCGCTGTCCGCGGCGGCGGCGGCGCGCGGCCCACCAGCGTCTGCAGGCAGGCCAGCGCCGCTTCCAGCTGGCTGCGATCGCTGTTCAGACACAGCGCGGCGAAGGGTTCGCCGGCGGTGGTCTTGAAAACGGCGCTGGCGGAGAGCAGCCGCCGGCCGTCGCGGCTCAGCGTGTGGTAGCCGGACACCAACGCCGGCTCGGCCCCGCCCTGACGCATGGCCTGCTCGATGGCGGCAAAGCCCCGGTCCCCGGCCGGGCCACCCAGAATGGCGTCGCCTAGCCGGCGGCCGGACACATGGCCGTTCTCGATGGAAACGATGGAACATTCCGGCCGGCTCAGATCATGCAGCACCACTTCTGTGTGCGCGTCCACCATGGTGCCCGCCAACTTGACCACGGCGCTCAGCGCACGCAACACGGCCTGTTTTTCCGCCTGGGCCGAATCGGTCTCCCGCTTCGAGTCTTCCATGCAAGCTCCCGTCAACGGTAAAGGCTGAACTTGCGCGTCAGCGCCCCCAACTCCGCCTCGGAGCCGCACAAGGCCACGCCCCAGTATTCCAGCGCGGCCGCCGGGGTGGCCGCGGTGCGGCGCAGCTGTTCTGCGCTGCCGCCCTCTCCCATGGTGTCGGTGAAATCCACGCAGGCCACGCCCGCCTCGGCCGCGGCCTGACGCAGCTGGGCCAATTTGGAGGAGTTGTCGGCGCGCAGCACAATGAAGGGGTCGGCCGAGATCGCCGGGTGCACGCCACCATCGGCGTCCACATAATCCACGTGGTTTATCGCCGCGTCGGCGCGCCGCAGCCGGCAGGCCAGGGCCAGCGCCAGATGGCCCAACACATTCATCGCCCGGCCCGGCTCCAGCCGCTTGTGGATCACCGCCACGTATTTGCGTTCCGCCTCACTCATCGCCGCCCTCCTCCGCCTCATGCTCGGCGCGCAAGATGGCGTAATTGGCCAGCGACAGATAGCGGCCGTCTTTCCATTCGCACTCGCGGCTGACGCCTTCCAGGGTAAAGCCCGCGTTTTGCAACAGCTTGCGAGAGCCCAGATTGTCCACCTCCACTTGCGCGTAAACGCGGTTGAGCGGGAAGCGACGATAGGCCAGCCCCAGAAAACCGCGCAGGGCTTCTTGCATATAGCCGCGCCCCCAGTGTTCCGGCAGCAGCCAATAACCCAGTTCGCCGCAATGGTGCTGCTCAGACCAAGAGCTGATGCCCACCGCACCCAAGAAGCGCCGGCCCTCCAGCGTTTCCAGCGCCAGCCACAAACCGCTGCCGTCGGCGCGGATATCGTCGAACCAGCGCATCTGCGCGCGGCAGTCCTCCTCGCTGGCGTAATGGATGCCGTAATGCTTGATCACCTCCGGGTGCGACAGCCCGTAAAACACATTGGGCAAATCCTCGGCGCGAAATTCACGCAGCGCCAGCCGCTCCAATTGCAACATCGTTTCCCTTTCATGCCAGCGGCCCAAGCGCGAATCTCTCCGGGCTTGGGCCGCCTAAATTCAACAATATGTTGAAATTTACATTTTTAGTTGAAACATTGCAAGAGCGGCTCCACACCGTACACCGCGTCGCGCAGACTGGCCGGGAAGCCACGATGTCGGCGGCCGATCACAGGCTGGCGCGAATGATGTCCGCCGCCCGCTCCAGCTCCCGCCGCGTCACCAGGCTGCTGCAAGTGAAGCGCAGCAGGTCCGGCTTCCAAGCCAGCGCCATCACGCCCCGCGCCGCCAGCCGCGCCGCAACGCCCTTGGCGTCCGTCGCCTCGATGAACACCATATTGGTCTCCACCGGGTATTTCAGCCGCGCCGCCTCGCCCAGCCTGCGCCCTAGCCATTCGGCATTATCATTGTCCTGCTGCGTCACTCGCTGCCAGTGCCCCATCTTGTCCAGCGCCACGCCGGCCATCAAGCCAGACTGATGCAGACAGCCGCCATGCCATTTTCGGAATACCCTGGCGGCCTCTATTTTTTCCGCCGGGCCGGCCAGGATGGAGCCGAACGGCGCGCCCACGCCCTTGGAGAAGCAAAAGTTCAGCATGTCCGCCGGCCGCACGTAGCGCGCCGGCGGCATATCCAGCCGGGTGCAGGCGTTGAGCACCCGCGCGCCGTCCAGGTACAGGCTCAGGTCCATTTCGTCGCACAGCGCGCGCATGCGCCTCATCTCTTCCACCGGATAAACAATGCCGCCGTAGCTGTTAATGCTGCTTTCTATCGCCACCACCTTGGGCGCAGCATAGAGCTTGGACCAGCGCGCCTTGGCCTGGATGGCGATGCGCGCATCGGCGGCGGTGAGAATGCCGTCCGCGCTATGGTAGGGGTTCAGCACCAGACCGCTGTTGACGCTGACCGCAGAGGATTCGAAGAAGTTGATGTGATAGCCCACCTCGGTGACGACTTCGTCTCCGGGCGCGGCCAGACAGCGCAGCCCTACCTGGTTGCTCATGGTGCCGGAGGGCATGAACAGCGCCGCCTCCTTGCCGAACAGCTCGGCGCAGTACGCCTCGAGCTCGCGCACATAGCGGTCTTCGCCGTAACAGTCGTCGCCGATCTTGGCGAAGTCCAGCGTCTCCACGTCGCTTTTGCAGATCCGCGTCAAGGTGTCGCTTCTCAAATCGATGATGTCCGGCATGTCTGGTCCCGTTCCTGAAGGTCGGTTGGAGGATGCGGCAAGGGAAGCGTCCGACAAGCGGCGGCGAGGACAAGCTTGCGCCTTGGCGTGCAGATGAAATGCGAGGCAAATGCTAGGGGCCGGCCATCAATGATTCAACACGACTTTCGATAAGGTAGCCGCCGGCCGGCGGGCTAGTTATTCGTACGGAGTGCGATTTTACGCTGGGGAACTACCATGGTAGCCACAGCGCCAGCCAACGAGGCCGCCATGAAAAACCTGAAATATCACAGCTTGTGGATAGGCCTGCTATTGCTGGACATCGCCGCGCTGTACTGGCTGCCGCGGCTGATAAAACCGCCGTTCTCCCTTTCCCAGCATGCCAGCCATTTCGTGCTGGGCCTGTTGACCACGGCTCTGGCGGCCGCGCCCTTGATACGCTTTCTGGTGATCGGCTGGGGCGCCCGCTACGAGGAGTTCCGCAACCGCCTCAACAACGGCGCGCTGATCTATTACCTGCGCCAATTCTGGCAGCCGCGCACCGACAAGCACCCGCAGTTGAACACCTGGCCGCTGCCGGAAAACGAAGAAGTGGAAGCCGCCGCCGAGCAACTGTTCGAGCAGATCTACCGCGAGCACTACGGCCGCGCCGCCTTTCTCACACCGATGGCGCTGATGCTGATCGCCATCCTTTGCATGAGCATGCTTTACCTGCTCGCCGCCAACGAACAGCTGGTCACGCCCTTCAGCACGCAGATCGTCTGCGCCGCCATCGCCGGCGCCTATCTGTTCGTGGTCAGCGACATGGTGCTGAGCGTGCGCAAGCGCAGCCTCAACGTGGCGGACGTGTACTGGTACGCGCTGCGCATGATGCTGGCCATTCCCATCGGCGCGGCCGTCAGCGCCGCAGGGTCCGCCGAGGCCGCTTCCGCCGCGCAGACCGTGTCCGCCTTCGCCGTCGGCGCCTTTCCGATGGACACCCTGTTCAAGCTGTTGCGCCGGCTGGTGACGCTGAACCTGAACGCCAAGGAACAAGCTCAGGAAAACGACCAGTTGATCCAGCTGGAAGGCGTGACCGCCAATATCTCCGCCACGCTGGCGGCCGAGGGCGTCAACTCCATAGAACAATTGGTGTGCATAGACCCGGTACTGCTCTCCATCCGCACCGGCTTTCCGTTCAAATTCGTGCTGAGGCTGGGCTCGCAGGCCATCGTCTGGCGGCACTTTGGCCAGCACGCCGCCGCCCTGTCCGCCATGGGGCTGGCGGACGCGCCCGCCATCGTCACCCTGAACGAGATGCTGAAAAAAGAACCCGGCTCGGCGCTGCGCCAGCAGGCGGACAATGTGGTCGCCGACATCGTCGCCCGGCTGCAAGCCAAGGACGGCGTCGCACTCTCTGCCGACACCGTCAAATTCAACTTCCGCCAAATAGGCAAGGAAAACTACACCCGCTTCCTGATGGCGGCGCAAAAACAGGGGGGCCACGCCCGGCCGCCGCTACGGCCGGTGCACGGTTTCCCGCATGCGGCCTGAGAACCTGTTCATGGTCTGCTGGGCGTCGGCGATACGGCGTCTCAGGCCTCAGCCTCCAGCACGCATTTGGCGATCTGCGCGTCCTGCACCGCCAGCCCGGTCAGGTCCGCCAAGGTAATCTCATCCTCGCTTTGCCGGCCCGGCCGCTCTCCGGCCAGCACCTGGCCCAGCTCCGTCAAGCGTTCGCGCTCCAGCAGGCCGGCGGCCAGCGCGTGTGACACTTCGCCGTAAGCCGCGCACTGGGCGACGGAATCCACCACCACACGGTCCGCGCCGGCCACCAGCTCCACCGCCAACTCCTGCTTGCCGACGGCGTCCGCGCCCACCGCGGTGACATGGGTGCCGGGCTTCAGCCAGCCGGCTTGCAGAATGGGCCGGGTGGACGGCGTGCAGGTGACGATCAATTGGCAGGCGCGCGCCAGCGGCTCCGCGTCCAGCGTGGTCCGCAGCCGGTAGCCCAGCGGCTCGAACTCGGCGGCGAAGGCCGCCAGCTCGGTCTCGGAACGTCCCCACACCCACACATCGCGACACGGCGTCGCCGCCTGCAAGGCGCGTAATTGCAAGCGCGCCTGCAAGCCGGTGCCGACAACCCCTATCGCCGCCACCCGGCGCGGCGCCAAAACCCGCGCCGCCAGCCTGCCGGCCAGCGCGGTGCGCCAGGCGGTGAGCCAGCCCTCGTCCCGCAACAGCGCCAGCGGCGCGCCGGTGCGGGCGCAGAAGCACAGCACCAGGCCCTGATTGCTGGGCAGGCCGCGCTTGGAATTATCGTAAAAGCCGGACGACACCTTGACCGCGAACAGGCTCTCGCCCTCCACATAGCCGGACTTCACGCAGCAATCGCCGTTGGCCTCGGCAAAAGCGAAATGCTGTACCGGCGGCAACTGCGCGCGCCCGGCGGAATAAGCGATGAAGCCCTGGCGCAGCAGCGCCTCCGCCCGCTCCAGATCCAGCCGCGCCAGAATCTCGTCCTTGTCCAGCGTCCTCATGCCGCCACCGCGCTCAGGAACTTGTCCAGCACAATATTGCGGCCGCACAGCACCACCGCCACCTTCTTGCCCTGATAACGTGGCGCCAATTGCAGCAAACCCGCCAGCGCCACCCCGGCCGCGCCCTCCACCATCCAGCGCTCGGTTTGCGCCAGCAGCCGCAGCGCCGCGCGGATATCCGCCTCGCTGACCAGCGCGCCATGGCGGATCACGGCCCGGCACAGCTCGAAAGTCACCGCGCCCGGCTCCACCCCGCCGGCGGTGCCGTCGGACAAAGTCTCGCCCTCATCCACCTCGACGATGCGGCCGGCTTGCAGGCTGGCGTGCATGGTGGCAGCCGTCTCCGGCCAGCAGCCCACCATTTCCACATCCGGCGCCAAACGACGCATGGCCGCGCCGATGCCGGAAATCAACCCGCCGCCGCCCACGGAGACGAAAACCGCGTCCAGCTCCGGGCATTGCTCCGCCAGCTCCATGCCCACCGTACCCTGGCCCGCCACCACTTCCAGATCGTTGTAGGGCGACACAAACGGCAGGCCCGCCCGCCGCGCCGCGTCCCCGGCGGCCAGCTCCGCCGCCAGCGCGTCGCCGTCCACCAGCTCCAGGTCCGCGCCCAAAGCGCGGATGGCGTCCAGCTTCACCGCGGCGGCGGACGCCGGCGCGTATACCGTCACCGGCACACCCAACAAGCGGCCGGCCAACGCCACCGCTTGGCCGTGATTGCCGGTGGACGCGGCGAGCACCCCGTCCCGCCGCGCCGCCGGGTCCAACAGCCGCAGCTTGTTGCTGGCGCCACGGAACTTGAACGAGCCGGTGCGCTGCAGATGCTCGCACTTCAGATACACCTCGCAGCCGGTCAAGGCGGACAGGGCCGGGCTGTGCTCCAACGGCGTGACCGGCGCCTGCGGGCGGATGGCCTGGTGGGCGGCGGCGATGTCGTCAAACAGGGAATCCAGTTTCATGCTTGCTCCTTTAGCTCTTTCAAATGCTTGAAAACCGTGGCGCGGCCCATGCCCAGCACGTTGGCCACATAGTTTGCGGCGTTCTTGCCGCGAAAAGCGCCCTCGTGCAGCAACGCCTCCACCAGCTCGCGCTTGTGCTCGCGGTTGAGAATGGACAGGCTGAGCTGGCGCTGTTGCAGCCAGCCGTGGATGAAGCGGTTGATGCGCTCCTGCCAGTCGTCCTCGAACAACACCGCCGGCTGCGCCACCAGCCTGCTGCCGGACAGGAACAAGTCCAGCGCCGCCCGCGCGCCCTCGAACACCGAGATATCCAGGTTCACGCACATCATTCCAAGCGCGGCCCCGGCGTCGTCGCGCAGCACCACGCTGATGGATCGCAGTTTGCGGCCATCCCAGTTCAGCTTTTCGTAAGGGCCGATCACCGTCGCGTCCGGCGTGTTTTCCAGTTCGTCCAGGCCGGAATCGTCGCCCAGCTCGCGCTTGGAAAAATTATTGGCGATATAGGCCACGGACTGGGTGGCCAGGTCGTGCAACACCACCTCGGCGTAGGGATAGAACAAGGTGGCGATGGCGTCGGCGATGGACTGGTAACGGGATAGCATGGCGGCACTCACATTGGATCAATGAATCCATCGTAGACTTTACAATCCATAATGTAAACAAAAAAGTCCACTTTGGACTAAAAAATACAAAACAAGAGCAAAATAAAAGCCGGCTCAGCCGGCTTAGGGATCAGGCGCAGGCGGTCAAACCGCCCGCCCAAACGCCTTCAGCGCCCCAATTGCAAACGCGGCGCGCCAAATGGCACCGGCTCACCGCTGGGATAGGCGTGCGGCCACACCAGCGGCGGCGTGCTCCAAGCGAAATCCTGACCCTCGAACTCAATGAAGTAAGCCTGCCAGCCCGGCAGCGAAGCGTCCGGCTTGAACTCGAAGCGACAACTGCCGCGTCGGCACTGGCCCTCAATCGGCTTGGGCTGATAACGGATGCCGGAATTGAAACGGAAATCCCGGCTCTTGGGATTATGCGCCAGCCACAACGTGGCCTTGCCCGCTTCCCGCCCCGTCACGCTGACGCGCAAGCGGCCGCTGGCCGGGTCCGCATCCACCTGGGCCTGCGGCATGGGCTTGCCGGCCAGCCAACGGCGCATGAACTGCCGCAAGGCCTTGCCGATCTGATCACCCTTCACATAGTGCGACTGGTTGGGCAGATAGCGCAGCTGCGTGGGGCCGGTGAAAGCCGGTAGATAGCTCCAGGCGGAATCCGGCACCGCGAAATCGTCGCCGGAGGCGGAAATCATGTACTTGCTCAAGCGCGCCATGCTAGCGCGGTAATTGACCACGTCTTCAAACTTCAACAAGGCGTCCAGGCCGGCCCCGCCCTGCAAAACGTCTTCGGTGATGCCGTTGCGCTGATAATCGCGCAGCGCCACCGGCCACTGCTGACCGTAGCTGTTGTAAACATGGGTGAAGTTGTCGCGCACGTTCCAGAAATCCGCCACCACCGGCACGATGGCGCCCACCCGCTTGTCGTTCAAGCCGGCCAGCCAGGTGGCCCAGCCGCGCTTGGACGCGCCGGCCACCACGAAACGCTCGCTGCCCGGCAGGCTGCGCTGCAAGGCGTCCATCGTCGCGCTCACCGCCTGCGTCATAGGCAGATGCAGGGAGCTGAAGCGTTCCGCCTGCGGCTGATCCACCGTCTTGCGCCAGGTATAGGCCACCAGCGCGTCTTCGCGGCCGGTGGGCTGCTCGTCCAGCTGCAATTCCTGATTGGGCACGAAATACAGCTCGGCCACCGGCACGCCCAGATCGCGTGCCAGCGCCTCCGCCGGCAAGCGGTCCGGCAGCTTGGGCGGCTGCGCGTGATTGCTGCCGCCGTTGACGTACAGCAACACCGGCGCGCCCGGCTTGCGCTTCAAGGGCAGGACCAGCTTGTACTGCTGCTCCCACAGCGGCGCGTTGCTGACAATGCCGCTGCCGGCTCCCGGCCATTGCTGCGACACCATCCGGTACATCCGCACCTCCACTCCGTCCTCCACCACAGAGCTGAGCAGCTCGGCCGGCTGCTGGCTGGCCTTGGCCTGTTGCAAATAGTCGGCCACTACGCTGGATGCGGGCTGAACCGGCAAGGACTTGGCCGGCGCGACAGCGGGCCATGACAAGCACAGCGCGGCGCAGGCGCGCAGCGCGAGGGGGAGAGAAATGTTCATCGGCGGAATGTATTAATTGTTAGAGAGTGGGTGCTAGATTTTGCAACAAATTAGTACAAAAACTCAAGAAAAACCACGTTCGCTCCCTCCCTTGTCGCTTGGCGAGTCGGCCGGGTCGAACTCATTGAAAATAAATCATCGCAATGCACACACGCCTCCCATTTAATTGCGGCTAACAATTCAGCCTTACATTCAAAAAAAACACATCAGCACAACCATGCAAAGACTGAGTGTCACAACCAAGTTTCTAGGCAACTAAAGTCAAAATTACGCGCCGCTCCGGATACGAAACAAGTCAGCCGAAGCAACTCCATATTGATATTTTCACCAAGCTCACCAGACTGGCATTTAGGATGGTTTTTTTGAACCTCCCTTGTAAAAATAAAACTACACCTCTAAAAACAAACAGCTGTGTAAAGCCCTCCTCTACGCAACAACTCATTCACTTTCCTTTTGGCAAGTTTTGCCATTTTAAGGAGCAGCGATATGGAACTTTTTTCTTCTTCCGGTTTTGTATATATCAATATGATTGTTGATACTGAAGCCATTATTGATCGATATAAAAACCCCAGCACGGTGGAACAAAGCCCCACCATGGTCAACGACACCTCTTTATTTTATTTTGTTGCCACCAAGGGCAACACCATAACTGGCTCCGGTACTGGAAATTTGAAAATCAGCGCCACGGTAGGAGATGGAGTACGCTGGGCCGGCGTTTCCGAATCGAACAACTTCGAAAACAGCGTGATGGTGTACAAAATTCAACACCAAAGCGGTCAAGAAGTTATGAGCGACGCTAAATTCATGGTTTACACCAAGGAAGCAGCCGTCCCAGCCAGCAATAAAGAGCCATTTCCGCCCAAAAGCAAAGACCAAGCTTATTGGTTCATGAGTGCTGAAATCATAGATAAAGGCACGGAAAACTATACAGTGCATTTTGCCGTATTCAATCGCCCTAAAAATGGACCGCAAACACTTTACGGCTACTTCAAATGGGATCCCGCCATTGAAGTTAAAGGCTAAGCTCGGCAGTCATTAAAACCAATCCGGGGGCCTACATGGCCACCCGGATTGCCGAAATCAAACCAACAACGGCCGCGAAACCCGGCGCGCCGGCCTGTTGGGGACTTCCAGAAACCTCCCGTTCTGGCATGATCTGACCTGCCCCCTGACCGAGACACACCCATGAAGAGCCTGTTCGCCGCCGAAGAACGTGAAAGCAAACTGTCCAAGCTAGGAGACCCGCTGACATCGCTGAATCAGCATGTCGACTTTGCCGGGCTGGCTGCCAGCGTCGACCGGGCATTGCCGAGGCCACACCGCTACTTTGGCGGCAGACCGCCATATCCCACTGAACTGATGATCCGGCTCCTAGTGATCCAGCAGTTGTTCAACCTGTCCGATGCCCAGCTTGAATTCCAGGTGCTCGACCGAACCAGCTTCCAGCGTTTCCTGGGTATCCGCGACAGCGGAAAGGTGCCAGATCGAAATACGGTGTGGGCCTTCCGCGAGCGGCTTGCGCAGGCGGGGTTAGGTGCAAGCCTGTTTGACGAGGTGAACCGCCAGTTGCATGCCGAAGGCTATCTGGCACGCTGCGGCCAGATCATTGATGCCACCTTGGTGCCAGTGCCGACCCAGCGCAACGGGCGGACCGAGAACGCCCAGATCAAGCAGGGGGAAACGCCGGAAGAATGGTCGGCCAAAAAGCTCGCGCACAAGGATGTCGACGCTCGCTGGACCGAGAAACATGGCAAGCAGACCTTCGGCTACAAGCTATCGGTATCGACCGACTGCCGCTACAAACTGATCCGTACCGCGCACGTCAGCCCGGCCAACGAAGGCGACCAGACCCACCTGTTGAAGGTGCTCGATTGGAACAATACCAGCCGCGCCATGTATGCCGATCGTGGCTACACGGCGCTGGATATTCTCAAGGTGTGTGGTTGGCGGCAACACATCCAGCGCCGCGCCAAGCCGAAACAGGCCCTCTCCGAAACGCAGGTCGGTCGTAACCGGCGTATTGCCAAGATCCGTGCACGCGGAGAGCACCCGTTCGCCGGTCTACGCGCCTTGGGTGGCAAATTCCTGCGCTGCGTTGGCTTGCCGCGCGCGACCTTGCAACTGCACCTCAAGGTGCTGACCTATAACCTGAAGCGGATGTGCTGGCTGAAAAGCAAAGGGGTGGGGGTATTTTGACGCCCGAGGTGCGTCCGGAGTCTGCGAAATACGGGCTCCGGGCGCAAAAACAGCAGCTTCAGCGACGCTGGCTGCGTCAAGTTGCTGAAAATTTTATCTGTGTGAGGGCATGCTTGGTTTTTGATTGCCTGAAGCAGGTTTCTGGAAGTCCCCTGTTGGCCAAGGACACCGCTTCCATCTGGCGCAAACACCATATGGACAGTTTCCTCCAGAAAACCGCCGCCTGGACCCGCGTCCGGCAGTAAGCGCCCTTTCCGCCCCTGCTTGCTCCGCCTGTCCCAAAGCGCAGGCCCTCCCCATGCCTTTTGCATTAATCTTGTACGATAAATCGCGCCGTGCCCTGTTGGCGCAATAACTTACAGCCGCCCGCTTTTAAAAAACCTTCATCGAGTCACCACACCCGACTTTTTCAGGATTCAGCCATGCCCAATCATCTCTCCCCAAACGGCTTCGGCGCCGCACTGGCGGCTCTCGCTTTATGCTTGATCTCGGCCGCGCCGGCTCAGGCGGCGGAATGCCGCGCCACCGCGGATGTGAACACCAGCGTCAAATCCATGGCGGACAACACTGCAATGGAAGGCCATATCAGCATCCACATCCGCGGTCAGCCCACCGAGGCGGGCAAATCCCAGTTTGACAGTTGGGATCAGTTTAAAGGCACCTTCACTACCTGGAAGGGCTACCCCGGCCCCAAAGGCCCAACACCGGCCAAGTGCGGCACCCGACCGGCGGAGTCCGATTGCGTGCCCGTGAGCGCCATTTATCCCGGCGGCTGGCCCGGCACGCTGCCCACCACCTGCCAGACGGTGAATGCGGCCACCAAGCTCTGCACCCAGTCCCAGCCCTTTCCCGCGGGGCAACCCATTTACCTGTCTTTCCGCTATTCGAAGAACAGCAAGGGCAAATGGATCATGAATACCGCCTACCCCAGCCTAAACTCGAATTGCTCTTGAACCGTTGTCCTTGCCGCGCTTGGTAAAACTGCCAAGCGCCGCCACGCCAGGCTGCTCCCGCTTACGGCTATGCTGAGCGCCGGACACACTCGCGCGAGGCAAGCGATGAAAAACAAGATAGCGGCATGCGCCGCGGGAATGGCGCTGCTGGGCGGCAGCGCCGCGGCGGCTAATTGGCAACTGGCATGGCAGGACGAGTTCAACGGCGCGGCGCTGGACAGCGCCAAGTGGCGGCTGGAGTCCGGCTCCGGCCCTTGGGGCCTGCACGAGCTGCAGTACTACACCGCTGGTGACAATGTGACGGTGCGCGACGGCGCCTTGCATATCACAGCGCGGCGGCAGGCTTACGGCGGCCGCGACTACACTTCCGCGCGCATGCGCAGCCAAGCCGCCTGGCGCTACGGCCGGATCGAGGCGCGCATCAAGCTGCCTTACGGCCAGGGCATGTTTCCGGCGTTCTGGATGCTGAACCGGCAATGGGATCAGCCCGAGCATTACGGCGAGATCGACATCCTGGAAATGGTGGGCAGCGAGACCGGCGCGGAAAACGCCACCGTCTGGGGCAGCGCGCACCGGCCCAAGCCCGGCGCGCCGGCCGAGACGGTACAAACGGCGTCGGCCTCCTATGTCACGCCGGACCTGGGCTGGTTCAACGACAGCTTCCACGATTTCGCCGTGGAGTGGTCGCCGGCGGCGATACGCTATTTCGTCGACGGCCGGCTCTATCAAACGGTAACGATGAAGACCGACGGCGGCGACGGCTGGCGCGCCCTGCAAGAGCCGGCCTTCATCGTGCTCAACCTGGCGGTGGGCGGCGACTGGGCCGGCGCGCCGGACGCGTCCACGCGCTGGCCGCAGGAGATGGTGGTGGATTACGTGCGGGTATACCGGGACGCGGCGACAAGCCCAACGCGCCGCGCGCCGGCATCGGCGGCCTCGCCGCTGCGTTGAGCCGTCATCCTGCTGTCACAGGCGGCGGCTATATTGGCCGGGTGGTTCGGGGAGTCCTCCCCTCCTTTGTATTTATCGACTTCCTCTTGCCGCCCCCAGGGGCGGCTTTTTGTCGTCCCGGCCGAGACGCAAAAAAGCCCGCCGATCCCGGCGGGCTTGTTCTTGCGCAGCGGCGGCGCGCTCAGCTCATATCGCTGCGGCGGTAGAGGCTGAGGCCGATGGCCAACACCGCCAGCATGCCGGCGCAGCTGCGGTTGATCCAGCCCATTACGCGGGCGGAGAAAGTGCGCATAGCGTGGCGGCCGCCGTAGGCGTAGATGAACATCATCACGCAATCCACGCTGGCGGTGACCACCGCCAGGATCATGTACTGCGTGAGCACCGGCTGGTCCTGGCGGATGAACTGCGGCAGGAAGGCGGTGAAAAACAGCAGCCCCTTGGGATTGGACAGGCCCACTACCAAGGAACGCAAAAACGTGCCGCGCCCGCTGGCCTCGCCGCTCTGCGCGCTGGCCGCCAGCGCCTGAGTGGGCGCGCGCCACATCATCCAGGCCAGATAGACCAGATAGGCGGCTCCGCCCCATTTGACGATGGAAAACAATTGTTCCGACGCTTGCAACAGCGCGCCCAGGCCGCAGCCCACGGCCGCGATCAACAGCAGATCGGACAACACCGCGCCGGCAAAGCCGTAGCTGGCGATGCGCATGCCGTGGCTGGCGCCGTTGTTGAGCGCCAGCAGCATGGACGGACCGGGGGTGATCATCACGGCGCTGACGGCGACGATATATAGCAACAAGGTGGTGAAACTCATTCAAAACTCCAGGACGGCTATCATCTATGACTTGGCGCGGCCACCCGAAAACAGTCGACGACGAAGGCGCGCGCGAAACACGACGTCTTGGCATGAAACAGGGAACTGGGTATTGCGGACAGGGGCGGCAAACAACGCAGAGCCGGCATCATAATATAAAAGCCGGCGCGGCTGTAGTGGCATATTGGCTTATGCTTATGCGCTTAAAGAAGAAGCGCTCCCTCTTTACCTGCTAGCAGCGCGCCTCCAAACGCTCGGGAGCCCGCGTATCCGGCACGCCCCCGGCCTCTTCAGGCTCGTCGCCGGAGGCGCGCCCCGCTCAGCCCTGGCTCAGCCCCCGCGCCGCTTCTCGTACACCGCATCTCCGCCCTCTGCCAAGCCGGCTTGCCGCCACCCCTGGCGCTGGTAAAAGCCGTTGGCGCGGATGGCTTCGTCGCCGTCGGTGGTCAGCCGGATCACCAAATGGCGCTGAAACAGCGCGGTCTCCGCCTGGCGCAACAGTTGCCGGCCCAGGCCCAAGCCCTCAAACTCCGGCTTGATGAACAAGGCGAACACTTCGCCGGCGTCCAAGTCAGCCATGGCGAAGCCGGCCGGCTGGCCGTCCTGCTCCGCGATCCAGGCGCAGGGCGCGGCGGCGATGGTTTCGGCGATAGTCTCCGGCGTGATGCCAAGGCTGGCCAGTTGCTCGATGGAAAGGTGGTTTTGCCGGACGCTGGTGCGGATATCGAACAGCGCGGCGATGTCGGCCCGGACGGCCGGACGGATGGTGGAACTCATACGCTTCCTTGCGGGCCGCCACCTCCCCGGATCGGCAGGCGGCTCTGGATTAAAGAACATAAGCGGGCCGGGTGGGACCGCCCGCCGGCGGCAAAGTTTCGCCGGCCGCGGCCCCGCGCCGGGAACCCGCGGCCGGCCCGCCGCTCCATATTGCTATTCCGTCCGCCTGCGCGGGCGGCCCTCTGCCAAGGAGCCGTATCGATGCGATTGATTGCGCTGCTGTTGTTTGCCCTGCTGGCCTACTGGCTGATCCGCCGGGCGCTGAGTCCTTCGCGGCCGGAGGCACCGCCGGCCAACCCCGTCTCCGAGACCGAACGCGCCTGCCAGGTGCTGCAAGTCGCCTGGCCCTGCTCCGCGGAGGAACTGAAAGCGGCTTACCGGGGGCGGATGGCGGAATACCATCCGGACAAGGTCAGCGCCTTGGGCCTGGAACTGCGTGAACTAGCGGAACGCAAAAGCAAGGAAATCAACGCCGCCTATCAACGGCTGCTGCCCCTGTGCGCCAAGCAACGCTGAGCGCGGCTCTCCAACGCCCAAGCCCCCTCCCGGTTGACTCGGCAACAAAATCTTCATCAAAACCTCTCCTGGCCGAAACATGCGCCCACTATGCTGTGCCGGATTTTTTCATGCCCGGAACATAACATCATGCGCATCCTCAGCCTGACCCTGGCCGTGACGGCCGCCATCGGCCTGGCCGCCTGCGGCAGCAGCGGCGGCCCCTCCAGCGGCTCCGCCAACAACAACCAGGGCCTCCGTCCCGCCGCCAAGAACGTGATCTTCTTCCTCGGCGACGGCATGGGCATCAACACCACCACCGCCGCCCGCATCTACTCCGTGGGCGAAGACGGCGAGCTGACCATGGACACGCTGCCGGAAAGCGGCTTCGTCAAAACCTTCTCCAACGACGCCCAGGTCACCGACAGCGC
Source organism: Chromobacterium haemolyticum (assembly GCF_009936155.1). Classification (NCBI taxonomy): domain Bacteria; kingdom Pseudomonadati; phylum Pseudomonadota; class Betaproteobacteria; order Neisseriales; family Chromobacteriaceae; genus Chromobacterium; species Chromobacterium haemolyticum. The sequence continues at coordinate 3,354,054 of NZ_AP019312.1, forward strand.
TCCGTCCATGTCCGCCTACATGACCGGCGTGAAGATGAACAACGAAGTCATCTCCATGTCCACCGATACCCAGGCCAAGTCCCCCACCGCGGACTACACCTCCAACTGCGGCGGCGGCAACGGCCAGCCGGTCAGCACCCTGCTGGAACTGGCCAAGGCCGGCGGCAAAGCCACCGGCGTGGTCACCACCACCCGCGTCACTCACGCCACTCCGGCCGCCACTTACGCCCACGTTTGCCACCGCGACGCCGAATCCGACATCGCCGCCCAACTGGTGCCGGGCGGCGCGCTATACAACGCCAAGCTGCAAGACGGCGTGGACGTGGTGTTTGGCGGCGGCCGCCAGTTCTTCCTGCCCAAGGCCGCCGGCGGCAAACGCGCCGACGGCCGCGATCTGGTGGCGGAGCTGAAAGCCAAGGGCTACGGCTACGCCGCGGACAAAACCGGCTTCAACGCGCTGGACCCGGCCAAGACCAACCGCGCCGTGGGCCTGTTCACCAGCAGCCACATGAGCTACGACCTGGACCGCGACGCCGCCAAGGAACCCAGCCTGGCCGAAATGACCGCCAAGGCCATCTCCATGCTGGCGGACCGCAAGGACAAGCAGGGCTTCTTCCTGATGGTGGAAGGCGGCCGCATCGACCACGCGCTGCATGAAACCACCGCCAAGAAAGCCTTGCAGGACACCGTGGCCTTCGACCAGGCGATCAAGACCGCCATCGACGCGATGAAACAGCGCGACCCGGAGCTGAAAAACACCCTGATCGTGGTCACCGCGGACCACGACCACACCCTGGTGCTCAACGGCTACGCCCAGCGCACCGGCAAGACCACGCCCGCCAACCCCGGCGTGCTGGGCCTGGTGAAAAACTACAGCAACGGCAGCGTGGCCACCGACGCGGACGGCATGCCCTACTCCATCATCGGCTTCGGCAACGGCGAAAACCGCGTCAACGGCAACCGCAACGCCGCCGCCGCGCTAACCGACGCCGCGGTCTCCGCCAACGACTACCACCAGGAAGCGGCGGTGCGCATGCCGGCCGGCGGCGAAACCCATGGCGGCACCGATGTCTACATCGGCGCCATCGGCCAGGGTGCGGACGCCTTCCACGGCTTCCTGGAGAACATCGACGTGTTTGGCCTGGTGAAGAAAGCCGCCGCGCTTTGAGCCGCGCCGCCCCCAAACGCTACGCAAATATCCATACAAGAGAACCGCAATGAAACCGATGATGAAACCGCTGCTCAGCGTCGCCGCGCTGGCCGCCGCCCTGCACGCGCTGCCGGCCCAGGCCGCGGGCGAAGCCAAGAACGTGATCTTCTTCCTGGGCGACGGCATGGGCCCCACCACCGTCACCGCCTCGCGCATCTACAAATACGGTGAAGCCGGCAAGCTGAACATGGAACAGCTGTCCCGCACCGCCCGCGTCAAAACCTTCTCCAACGACGCGCAAACCACCGACAGCGCGCCGTCCATGTCCGCCTATATGACCGGCGTGAAGATGAACAACGAAGTCATCTCCATGTCCGCCGACACCCGCGCCATCGACCCCAACAGCAACGGCACCGGCAACTGCGGCGTCGGCAACGGCCAAGCGGCCACCACCCTGCTGGAACTGGCCAAGGCCAAGGGCAAGGCCATAGGCGCGGTGACCACCACCCGCGTCACCCACGCCACCCCGGCCGCCACTTACGCCCACGTCTGCCACCGCGACGCCGAATCCGACATCGCCGCCCAGGCGGTGCCGGGCGGCGCCGGCTACAACGCCAAGCTGGGCGCCGGCCTGGACGTGCTGATGGGCGGCGGCGGCAAATTCTTCCTGCCCACCGCCTCCGGCGGCAAACGCCCGGACGGCCGCAACCTGCTGACCGAGATGCAAGCCAAGGGCTACACCCTGGTCAGCAGCGGCAGCGAGCTGGCCGCCTTCAATCCGCAGTCCGGCAACAAACTGCTGGGCATCTTCAACAAAGACCACATGGACTACGAGCTGGACCGGGTGAAGAACAATCTTAACCAGCCCAGCCTGGCGGATATGACCGCCAAGGCCATCGACACCCTGTCCCGCAACGGCAACGGCTATGTGCTGATGGTGGAAGGCGGCCGCATCGACCACGCGCTGCACGGCACCAACGCCAAGCGCGCGCTGGAAGACACCATCGCCTTCGACAACGCCATCAAGACCGCGCTGGCCAAGGTGGACCTCAACAACACCCTGATCGTGGTCACCGCGGACCACGACCACACCATGACCATCAACGGCTACGCCAAGCGCGGCAACCCCATTCACGACATCGTGCGCGGCTACGCCGACGGCAAGGAATCCAAGGACGCGGACGGCGCCACCTACACCGCGCTGGTATTCGGCAACGGCCCCAACCGCAAAGCCACCCGCGTATCGGTGGACTCCGCCACCGCGATGGGCGACGACTACCAACAGGAAACCGGCATCCGCCTGTCCAGCGAAACCCACGGCGGCGGCGACGTGATGCTGATGTCCGGCGGCGCCGGCTCCAAGGGATTCAAGGGCGTGATGGACAACACCAAGGTGTTTGGCCTGGTGAAAAGCGCGCTGGGCTTGTAAGAACCTGTTAACGATCTGCTACGCGTCGGCGATACGGCGTTGAAAACGAGCTCAAAATGCTCATGTACCACGTGTACATTCCGCTTTTTCACTCGTTTTCGCCTTGTCTCGCTCTAGCTCGCGAAATCGTAAACAGGCTCTAAACCCCCGCCCCCGCGCCGGCACCGCTCCAGGCCCGGCGCGGCCGTCACGGATTCACTCCATTCGGCTTGCCCTCGGGCAAGCCTCCTTTTACGAATGACGAAAGACCACGATGAAAATCCTGCTGCCGCTGGCCTTGCTGGCCCTGTCCCCGGCCCTGCGCGCCGCCGTGCCGGACCTGGTGGCCACCATCAGCTACGAAACCGTCACCGTCGGCAACGACGGCGTGGAAAAAACCATACGCTATCGGGAAAAATTGACCCGCCAAGGCAAACACGTCTGGCGCGAACGGCTGAACGCGCGCGCCGGCGGCCATGACCACGATCATGGCGCGGAAGACGGCCACGATCATATCGACTACGCCGCCGCCAGCCGCCATGTGTGGCTGGACGCCAAAGGCCAGCCGCGGCTGGAGTTCGCCCTGCCGCAACAGCGGCTGCTGGTGCAGGTGGGCCAGCGCGAATGGAGCGACGTCGGCTTCGACGGCTCCTGGACCCTGGCCAGCCAGCTGGTGGACATTGAAAAACTGAAAGGCTTTACCGTCGGCCCCGGCGCGGACGGCAGCCGCTGGTATCGCAAAACCGCCAACGGCCACAGCAAGCAATTGCAATGGAGCACGCGCTGGGCGATGCCGCTGCGAGTGGAATCGCGCTCGCAGGACGGGCGCTACCGCGAAAGCATGCGCGTGGAGATCCGCCCGCTGGCCGCCGGCCAGCCGCTGCCGTGGGCGCAAACCAGCCGGCTGCGCGGCAAGGACTATATGGATACGCTGGACTGAGCAGCCCCTCTCGCCAAACCCGACGCGGCGGCGTAAGCCGCCGTGCGCCCCCGCCTGGAAAACGGCACAGCCCCCCAAACCACACCTGACAATAAGGTCAGGCAGCGCCATTCAAGCAGCCAACATTTGATCCAGGCCCTTGTCACGTCATTGTCATGATACTTAGAATCCCCTCGCTATCTAGTCTCTTGAGCCAAAAACACCCCTCAGACACCCTCCTGCGCGAGGGTACCTCCATTTTTGCGTCAGGAAAAAAGCCCATGGACCTCAGCACCCTGCTCGCCAGCTTCGCCTCCGCCTTCAATCAAGACCAACGCCTGCTCACCCTCAGCCTGGGCGACGGCAGCGTGGCGGCCGAGCAACTGCTGCCGCTGAGCCTGGCCGGCGAGGAAGGCGTGTCCCGGCCCTACGCCTACCAGCTCGCCTGTCTATCGCCGGACGGGGCCATCGAACTCAAGACCCTGCTCGGTCTGCCGGCCCGGCTCGGCATCCTCGACGCCGCCGGCGCGGAGAGCTTGCGTTGCGGCGTGGTGTCCAAGGTGGAAAGCCTGGGCTCGGACGGCGGTTTCAGCCGTTATCAGCTCACCATCGAGCCGCCGTTCGCGCTGCTGCGGCATCGCATAAGCTCGCGGGTGTTCCAGGACCTGACGGTGCCGGACATCGTCAAACAGATTCTGGCCGAGCATCAGCAGGCCAATCCGGTGTTCGCCCGGGTGCAGACGCTGGAGTTCAAGACCGGCGTGGCGTCCCCGCGCAGCTACTGCCTGCAATACCGAGAATCCGATTACGACTTCATCGTGCGGCTGCTGCACGAAGAGGGTTATGCCTGGCGTTTCGATCACCTCGATGGCGAGGTACCACAAGTGCGGTTGGTCGCCTTCGACGACCCCTACAGCCTGCCGCCGGCCAGTGTGGAACGGGTGCGTTTCCACCGCAGCGACGCCACCGAGGCCGAGGACGGCTTGACCGAATGGAACGCCCTGCGCCAGATCGTCCCCGGCGCGGTGGCGCTGGCCAGCTTCGACTACCAACCCGTCAGCACCCAGCACAGCGGCGACGACAGCCGCATTGATCAAGGCCAGAACGGCAAGGCGCTGCAGTCTTCCTTGCACGACTACGACCCGCAATCGCTGTACTACGCCGGCGACGCCGACCAGCTCAGCCACTACGCCCAACTGCGCCAGCAGGCGCATGACCTCAAGGCCAAGCAATTCAGCGGCGGCGGCTCGGTGCGCGGCCTGGCCGCCGGCCAATGGTTCCGCCTGGACGACCACCCGGCCCACGACGGCGACAGCAGCGAACAGCGCGAATTCGTCGTCACCCGCCAAACCCTGAGCGCGCGCAACAACCTGCCGGCGGACCTCAAAGCGCTGGCAAAAGCAGAGGACGCCCAACCCTTCCGCGCCGAGTTCGACGCCCAACGCCGCGGCGTGCCGCTCACCCCGGCCTACGCCCACACCGAACTGGCCAAGCCCAAATCCCGCGGCGTGCAGACCGCCACCGTGGTGGGCCCCCAGGGCGAAGAGGTCCACACCGACCAGCACGGCCGCATCAAAGTGCAATTCCACTGGCAACGGCCGGACGAACACCCGAGCATCGGCGCCAACCTGGACGACACATCCTCCTGCTGGCTGCGGGTGGTCATGCCCAGCGCCGGCGCCGGCTGGGGCCATCAATTCATCCCGCGCATCGGCCAGGAAGTGCTGGTCGACTTCATTGAAGGCGACATCGACCGCCCGGTGATCACCGGCGTGCTCTACAACGGCAGCCACCCGCCGCCGGACTTCAGCGGCGCCGGCGCGCTGCCGGCGAATAAAACCCTGTCCGGCATCAAATCCAAGGAACACCAGGGCGGCCAGTACAACGAACTGCTGTTCGACGACACCCCCGGCGAAGTCAGAGCCAAGCTATCGAGCGAACCGGGCAAAACCCAGCTCAACCAGGGCTTCCTCACCCACCCGCGCAGTAAGGGCAAGGCCGAGCCGCGCGGCGACGGCTTCGAACTCAGAACCGACCACCACGGCGCCATCCGCGCCGGTCACGGCCTGCTGCTGAGCACCGAAGCGCAGAACGGCGCGTCCGGCAAACAACTGGCGCGCGAACAGGCGCAAAGCCAGCTGGACGCGGCCTTGAGCCTGAGTCAAAGCCTGGGCGACACCGCCACTGGCCAGCAGGCGGACACCATGGAAACCGGGCCGGAAGAAATCGGCGCGGACAACGCCAAGGCCGCCAAGAAAACCGAAGGCCACCTGCAACACCAGGCCGCCGCCATGAAAGCCTGGGAAGCCGGCTCCAACACCGACAAGGACGGCAAGACCGCCAAGGAGCAGACCGGCCGCCAGCCCTTGATCGTGCTGTCCGCCCCCGCCGGCATCGCCAGCCTGAGCCAGCAAAGCCAGACCGTGGCGGCCGGCACCAATCTGGACCTGGTGGCGCAGCGCGACACCAACCAGACCAGCGGCCGGCGCTGGCTCCATAACGTGGGCCAGCACATCAGCCTGTTCGTCGCCGGGGTCAAGGACCAGATTGCACTGAAGCTGATTGCGGCCAAGGGCAAGGTGCAGGTTCAAGCGCAGAGCGACAGCATTGAGGTCACCGCGGACAAGGATGTGACGGTGACTGCTTGCAAGGAAAGAATCACCGTGGCGGCCAAGCAGGAAATCCTGCTCAACGTCAGCGGCGGCGCTTACATCCGCATCGCCGGCGGCAATATCGAGCTGCATTGCCCCGGCAAGGTGTCGGTGAAAGGCGCCAGCCACCAGATGAGCGGGCCGGACCGGATGAATATCGCGCACCCGGCCTTCCCCAAGCACCTGCCCAAATCCCCGCTGACGGTCCAGATCGACCAGGCAGGGCAAGGCGTAAACAGCAGTTGGGCCGGCATGCCCTTCACTCTGTACGCCGACGGCGCAGAGATGAAAAAAGACGTGCTGGACGACAGCGGCTGCCTGCATATCGACCACATGGCGCCCAACCAGAAATACCGGATCGAAATGGCCAACGGGGTCAAATACGATATTCCGGTGCCCAATGAATACAGCAACCCCAGCCAGGGCGAACCGGCCAATCTGGGTTACCACGGCCACCAGGCCGGCAGCGCCGACGACGCCGGGCGCACCTCGCTGCTGGAGTCGGCGCGGGAGGATTTCCTGAGCCTGGCGAAAGGGAAAGGACGCAATCATGGCTGACGCAGGCAAGAACAAACCAATCAAAGTCCCGGTTGCGCAAAACCAGACCATGCGCTGCACCATCACCCCGCCCTGGTTTGTCGACAAATCGGAATACAACGTGCTGACCGCCAGTTTTCAACCGCTGGTCAATGGCGAGCGCGCCTTCCGCGCCGTGCATCAGGCGATTGAAGCGGCCAAGAAATCAGTCTGCATCATCTGTTGGGGCTTCCAGCCGTCGATGTATTTCATCCGCGACGGCAAATCGCCTTGCATTGGCGAACTGCTCAAACAGAAAGCCAAACAGGGGGTGAAGGTCAAAGTTCTGGGCTGGCGCATGGGACCGGCTGGCAGCAACCTGGCCCAGTACGGCCCGGAGAACAACCAGCCTGGCGGCGGATTGTTCAGCAGCAGCCCCACCGCTACGCCGGAGCAGAGAAAATACGATTATTACTGGTACGGCACCTCGCAGCACCTGATCGCCAACCCGCGCTTTGTCGGACGCGACTTCAGCCTGACCGAGCGGGCGGAAATTCTTTACCGCTCGTTGTTTGAAGCCACCGACACCCAACTGAAAAAAACCACCAGCGCGGTTCAGGCCGCCACCGTCACCCACCACCAGAAAATGGTACTGGTGGACTACGAAGACCCGCAGCGCGCGGTCGGCTTCGTGATGGGCCACAATATGTTGGACGAGTACTGGGATAAGGACGCGCACAGCTGCAAACGCTACCCGCCGCACCTGGGGCCGAATGGACACGGCCCGCGCCAGGACATTTCCAGCCGCGTGACCGGCCCCATCGTCGGCGATCTGTTCGCCAACTTCTGGCAAGCCTGGAAGAAGGAAACCGGGGAAACGCTGCCCAAGCCGGACTTCCGCGACTACCCCGCGCGCCCGGACAGCCAGAACCTGCCCATCCAGGGGCAAATCCTGCGCACCCAGGCGCAATACAATGTCCGCGACATCGAAAAGCTCTATCTGCAGGCGGTCAACAACGCCAGCACCATGATCTACATCGAGAACCAGTATTTCCGCTGGCCGCCCTTGGCGGACAAGATCAAGGCCGCGGCCCAGGCGCAAACCCGCTGCGGCCGCGACCCCGGCAAGCACGACTCGCTTTATCTCTTTGTGGTGACCAACTCCAGCGACGAAGGCATGGGCGACGGCACCGTCAAAACCTATGAAATGCTGGACAGCCTAGGCCGGGCGGAAACCATTCCCAACGTCGCCCGACTGGAGCGCGCGCAAGACCTGCAAACCCAGATGAACCGGACCGAGGTTGAAATCCGGCAAACCCAGCTGGAACGCAATATGCAGCTGATACCCAATGGCTACGCCAACAAAGCCAAGATCCAGGCGTATCAACAGCAAAAGCAGGCCTTGGAAGCCAAGCAGGCAGCGCTGGAAGCTCGCAAGCGGCAACTGGCCGCGCAAAAAGCGGCGCTAGGGAAAGCCGACGCCCCCATCCTGCCGGAAGAACGGCCGGGCCTGAAAGTGCATGTCTGCACCCTGGTGGCGCCGGATTCGGAACCCACCACGCCGGACAGCAAACGCGTCAGGATGAAATACCCGATGAGCGCGGAATCCTATACCGTGCCCGGCCGGGACTGGACACCGGTCTACATTCACAGCAAGCTGATGATCGTCAACGATACCTTCATGACGCTGGGCAGCGCCAACATCAACACCCGCAGCATGCAGGTGGATAGCGAACTGAATATCGCCCACCACCGGCCGGAGATCACCCCGGTATTGCGGCGGCAGCTGTGGAATATTCATACCAAGGGGCGCGGGGCGCAAGATAAGCCTGCAGAAGCGTTTAAAGAATGGAAAGATATAATTCGGGAGAATAAAAATGCAAAAGAAAAATGGCAATCCCCGGTTGCCTCACTAATTGAATTTTATCGCTTCAGCGCAGAACGAACTAATAAGGACTAAGTTGTGCGATGTTTTTTTCTATTAACTTTATGTCTATTTACTGCCGCTTGCGGTAACAAGGAGCGTACAGTGCCCACACTTGATCAGGTAAAAGCCAACCTGGCCTTTAGCTGTGTCTATGAAAAGGACCACTTGCCAACACTAAACTCCGATGCAGAGCAGCTCTACCTCTATGCGCGCTATGTACAAAAGAATAATCTGCTGAAGGACGATGTCAGTATCTACCCAGTACTGGAACGTTATTACCGCATGGCTACGGCTTACGGTCATTACAAGGCCAATCTGGAGTTGCGCCAAATGATAGCCAAGGGCCAAGCCTGGAGTGCCGATCCGGTAAAAGAAACCCTGGACTTGACCGAGGAGCTGATACGCCAAGGCGTGCCGGGTGGCTACTACGATATGGCCCGCTATCTTGATGCTGGCTATGGTTTAAAGAAAGACCCCGAGTTGGCCTTGCGTTATTATCGTAAGTCTGCAGACATGGGTAGTCCAGAGGGGCAATACTATGTAGCTGAGAAATTGGCTCCGCTTGATAAAGCACCCAACGTCGCACGTCAAATGAGAGAGTGTGCCGCACTTCAAGGACACTCCGAATCTGCAGGTATGCTTGGAACCGACTACAGAAGCGATAAAAAATTCAAGGAAGCTGTTGAATCTTTCCAATTAGCTGTTAAAGCTGGCGATGAAACAGCTGCATACATCTTAAGTAAAGCATTTGTAGCACAGTCTGGTAGTCGTGAGGATCTCAATTTAAAAAATGACCATGATCGAAACCAGCGTTATAAAGAAATTAGTGACATACTAGGCCGCTACTCCTATCTCCACCCCACCGTGCCTGAGTTAGACCAAATCGTCCCGCTGCCTCCGGCCAAGTTGCCGCCCTGGGATGGCAAGATTCAGTGGCTGAAAGATCACGAAGCCAATATCGCCCCGCCCAAGCCCAGCGAAGAACTGATGGAAACGCTGGCCAAGGCCAAAGGGCTGGACCCTAAAACTGGCAGACCGCTGGGTGCCGACGCTTCCTAAACGCGCAACGCTCTGGGCGCTGCTGCTCCTGTTGGCCGCCTGCGGCAACAAGCAGCGCGCCGTGCCCACGCTGGAGGGGATTGAGGCCAAGCTGGCTTTTAGCTGCGTCCATGAGAAAGAGCATCTACCAAAACTCAACCCCGATGCAGAGCGCCTCTACCTCTATGCGCGCTATGTGCAGAAGGACAATCTGTTGAAGGATGACACCAGCGTTTATCCGGCACTGGAACGCTATTACCGTATTGCCACGGCATATGGCCATTACAAGGCTAACCTGGAGTTGCGCCAGATGATAGGCAAGGGCCAAGCCTGGAGCGCAGATCCAGTAAAGGAAACCCTGGATTTGACCGAGGAGCTGATACGCCAGGACGTGCCGGGGGGCTACTACGACATGGCTCGCTATCTTGATGCAGGCTACGGGGTAAGAAAAGATTCGGAATTGGCTTTACGCTACTACCGAAAAGCGGCAGACCTTGGCAGTCCTGACGGGCAGTACTATGTAGCGGAAAAGTTAGCTCCTCTTGATAAGGCTCCAGAGGTCGCACGACAGATGCGTCGCTGTGCCGCCGAGCAAGGCCACGGTAGAGCCGCAACGATGTTAGCTGTCGATTTAAGGGATGATCAACGCTATACAGATGCACTTGCCGCTCTTCAACTTGGAGTTCAAGCAGGAGACGAAGGCGCTGCTTCGCGCCTTGAGCACGGTTTCTCTGGCCCCTCGAAAGATAATGAGCTGTATTTCATGGACTTGGCTAAAGATTCTGAACGTAGCAGTCGTTACAAAGAAATTGGCGCTATCCTCGGCCGCTATTCCTACCTCCACCCCTCTGTACCCGAGTTAGACGAAATCGTCCCGCTGCCTCCAGCCAAGCTACCGCCCTGGGACGGCAAGATTCAGTGGCTGAAAGATCACGAAGCCAATATCGCTCCGCCCAAGCCCAGCGAAGAACTGATGGAAAAGCTGGCCAAGGCCAAGGGGCTGGACCCTAAAACCGGCAGACCGCTGGGTGCCGACGCTTCCTAGAACGCGCATTTTGGCTTTGCTTCTAGGAGCTGGCAAACCGCGGAACATCCGCGCATTAGGACTAGGTGCTGGCTCGCGAATACGAGCGCTCACAGCTTGCCCCCAAGCCACGCCCTATTAATGAGGCAGGATGGTAAAAAATCCATGAGGATTGATCAGCAAGATCAACACAGCGCCCAGGGCAAAGCACCTCCACCATTGATCAATCAATATCCGCACACTTAAAACAGCCACCGTATAAAAGCCCAGCACGGTGAGAGCATAGGCAATGTAGCGATACATCATGCCATCCATCATGCAGGAACCATCACCGCATGAATAATCCATTCTCGGCAAAAAATAGGCGTAATACGAAAGCAGCAGCGTGATAAAAAACACGATAACCGCGCTCGTGGCATGTTTTCTTTGAGTCTCTGTTTGCATTTAATTTCTCGACAAGAAGATTTGATCAAACCCATCCGGATGACTGGCCTAGCCACCAAGCGGCCAGATTCTAGCTCAGCCCCCCACCCACGGTAAAAATGGAATGCCCGTTTGACCAGATAGCCTGCCGTCTGTCTATTTCATTGCGGGTAATGGGTAGAGTGCGGACCTAAGCCTATCGCTTGGCAAGCATTGCGTTTGCCACAAGCGCCCATACTCTCACGGCCAAGAGGCAGCGTCCAGATAGGCTTACTCGATGAAAATCAGGACGGCGGGCAGAGTATACCGTGGGGCGATAGCCCCTTCTTTTGAGCTAGCACAACGCGCTATAACAAGGGGAGGGAATAACAGCAAAAGAAACAACCATGACAGGTTGTTCTCATAAAACAATGCGCTTTATCGAACAATATACTTATTAAAATATTTCACATTAAAATTATTCAACAAAAAACACCAATGGCCATCCTGCTGTAGTCGGCATAGGGGTGGGTGGGACTAGCCGGGTAGTTTATAGAGGGCTGAGTCGTGCTGCTCGGGCGGGCAATAATGACTCAGCCTGTGCTAGCTCGAAAGCCGCCATTGCCCCTCGTCTTCATTGCCTGCCTTGACGTCCTAGCTATTGGAGAAAGGCTGATCCAGCGTGAAATCTTTGCAAAGCGGATGGGCGCACTCAGCCAAGCACCAGGCAGACAAGCTCCCCACTCCACCTCCCCCAGCTTGACGCCCGCCGCCAGCCTGTTTAGGCTTTGCTCCGCGCCGTGCTCAATCACGCGGCGCAGGGTTTGCAAGCCCATAAATTAGTTCTATAGCAGACAAATCAGTTCGCTTTTGGCGCTGTTACGTCTGCTGCCACGCCGTACCCATTCGGGGCGGGCCGTGGCAGGGAGCCTCTCGGGGCTACCGGTCGTTATAGAACTAGCCGGTCTTGCAACCTTGTCATGTGCCTGCCCTAGCCTCGCCTGGGCAGGTTTCCAAAGCTGACATGGAGACCGTGATGACCTTCTCTACCTTTCCCCCCGCCATGCCGCCGCCCGCCTGTCCCCACTGCGCAGGCCAAACTGTCGCACCCGCCGCTGTACCGGTGATGGAGCAGCTGCACCTTTGTTCCCAGCGCTTGCCCGCCGCCGCCGGCGATGTGACGCTGCTGGGCGAACTGGGCCAGCAGTTGAACCATTGCTATGTCGAACTGGACACCGCCCTGCTGCGCGGCGTGATGGACATGCGCGCCGCCCACACGGGCTTATTGGCCTTGATCACCCTGTTGGAACGCCGCGACGAGCCGCTGTTGTTTACCAGCGAGGACGCGCTGGCCTTGCTGGAACCGATACAGCAACGCTTGAAACAGGGCTGGAACACTTTAACGGCGTGCTGTGATGGCTATCAGGGAGAGCATTGCCATGATGAAGCTGCTGATCCAGCAAAACCAGGCTCTCAAGCGCGCCGCCCGTTTGATCATTGCTTATGAGACGCGCCTGGGGGTGATTTCTCTGGCGGAGAACAACCCAATCCATCCGGCCAACACCGAAGACATCCATCAGGAAATCAATCAGGCGTTGACGGCTTTCCACCTTTGGCGCAAATGGCGTGGCGAGTACGAGCCTGCCCGCGCCGCTTTATTGGAGATGTGGGCGTCCGGGAAATGGACCAACCGCGATACCTGTGTGCGGCAGTGTTATCGCCTGGCGGGGTTCAACAATATGGTCACTGCCCGTCAGGCGCTGGTGGGCGCGCCGCCGCCGGAGCCTTTGGCGATTCAACGGCAACGCGCCATGTGGGCGAAGCCTTAGAGCCTGTTCAATGCCCGCTGCGCGTCGTGAAGGGAGACACGGCGAGTACACCTTCGAAATGCTCATGTACCGTATGTACAGTCCGCTTTTTCGCTCGTTTTCGCCTTGTCTCGTCATAGCTCGCAAGATCGTAAACACGTTTTTACTTAGCGGCTCTACGGCAACACCCCCAGCAGGGACCACAGCCGCCGCGCCTCGGCGTCGCTGTCTATCAGCTCCGCCAGCAATTCCCGCAACGGCTTGTCTCCCCACTCCACCGCGCGGTAGATCAGATAGGGCACCGGGCTGTGCGGTTCAGTGCGCGCCAGGTAGTCGGCGATGCCGCGCAGCTGGCGGTAAGCGTCTTCCCGCCCCTGCGGCTCGCGCTGGGTGAACATCGGCGCGGCCGCAACGGGCGGCGGCGCGCTGTTGCCGGCTTCGACGGCGGCCGGCGGCGCGGCGGTTTCGGCGTGGTCGACGGCGGCGTTCTCCAGTTCCGGCGGCGGGCCGGGATGCAGCACGGCCAGCTCCTGCAAGGCCTGCGCCGCCTGCTCCAGCGCCTGGTTCAGCGGCGCGTAGGACGGCGCGTCCGCGCCCATGCGTTCGTCGCACCAGGCCTGCAGCCGCGCCAGCCATTGCCGGCTGCGCGCCAGTGCGCCGCGGCTATCTTCCAGCACAGCCGGCGGCAGCGCGCGCACCCAGTCGTTCAGCTTCTGCTGCTCGTGGCGCGCCTGCTCGCGCTCCAGCTTGCCCTCGTCGCCGCCGGCCAGCAGCCGGCGGTTCAGGTCCTGCCATTGCCGCAGGGTCAGCGGCTGCCGCTCCTGCGGCGGCGGCGCGTCCAGCAGCGGCACTTGGGCCGCCAGCGTGGCGGCGTAGGTCTTGGCCAGCCATTCCAGCGGGCCGGTGCGAAAGCTCAGATCGCCTTGCTGCGGCAAGGGATGCAGGCTGTCCCAAAACTGTTCGCAACACTGCGCGCTCAGCGCCAGCGCCGCCTCCAGGCCGGGCAAGCCCAACAGGTGCAGCCAGGATTCGCCCAGCCAGGCGGCCACCATCAAATCCTTGCTGCGCTCGGCCAAGAGCGCGGAGGCGACGCGTTCCACGCCGGGCCAGTCCGCCCGCTTCAAATCGCTTTCCCAGATGCCGGCGGGCAGGCTGGGGTCGTCCTCGCGCCGCAGTTCGCGCAGTTGGTCGTATTCCGGCGCGTAGCGCAGCGGCTCGCCGCCGGGGCTGTCCGCGGCGATGGGTTGCAATAACGCGTCCAGGCTGACGGTAGCGCTCATGGTGCGGTCCTCATGGTGATCAAAGCGCGCATCAGCTGCCCTCTATCGCGGCCAGCCGCGGATTGGCGGCGGCGCGGAACGGCGACGCCGGCGCGGTGTAAGGCAGGCCGGCCACGGCCAGACCGCTCTTGCCGCCCGGCGCTTGCAGCGTCAAGCGCAGGAACATCTGCGCATTGCCGTTGCCGATGGCAGCCGGATTGCGCACCGGCAGCGCCAGCATCAGGCTGATGTCGTTGAAGCCGTCCAGGCTGCTGGAGCGCAATGGCGAGCTGTTCTCGCGCAGCAGGCGCAATAGCGCCCATTGGCCGCCGTAGTTCCAGCTGGCCAGCCGCTCGAACACGGTGAGCCCACCTTGCGCCGGGTCTTCCACCGGCGCCTGCTGCGATTCCTTGGCCCAGCGCAGCGCCAGGGTCAGCGGCTGGCCCACGTTCCAGTGCAGGCGCTGGCCATCGCCGCCGGGGTAGCGCAGGCGCTGGCCATCGCCGCCGGGGTAGCGCAGGCGCTGGCCGCTGCTGGCCAGCGTCCATTCGATCACCTGGTCCGCCGCCTGCTCGTGTTCGCGGTCGGTGCGCCAACGCACTTCCACATCCACGCCCTGCCACGGACCGCCGTTTTCGCGGGTGAACATCGGCCCCAGCCAGCCGCGCGCCGCCTTGGCCGCGTCCAGGAAGCGCCGCGCCGCCTGGGCCTGGCCGGACTTGAGGTCCTGCAGCCCCGCGGCGGCCAGCCCGCCGCTGTCGTCCATCAGCCGCATGAATTCCGCCACCCGCTCCGGCGCGGCGTCCGGCGCGCTCAGCTTGGCGGCGAAGGGGAAGCGGTTGGCCAGGTATTGATTGAAGAAGGCGCTCAGCTTCTGGTAAGCGGCGGCCCCCGCCTGGGTGCGCAAAGCGCCGCAGCGGTCACTGGCCAGACTGACCAGGGTCTGGGCGCGTTCGGCGAAGATATTGCCGGCGGCCGGCAGTTCCACCTGGTCCAGCACGTTGCGGCAGTTGCCGACGTCCATCTCGTTGAAGTCCTTGCTGATCATGGTTTCCAGCACCGTCGGCGCGCTGTTGGCGGCTTTTTCCTTGTAGTGGCGCAGCTCGTTGCTCGCGCTTTGCCAGCGCTGCACCAGCTGCTGGTCGCCCACCGACATTTCGCTCTTGTGCGACAGCAGCCAGTTCAGCGTCGGCGCTTGCGCCTGGGACAGGGTGCCGATCAGCTCCAGCTGCGAGCCCAGGTATTGCTGCAGTTCGCGCGCGCCGCCGGCGCGGAAGGCGCGGGCGCCGGCGTTGCGCGAGCCGTCCCACCAGCGGAAGCTGCCTTGCAGCGGCTGGTACACCGCCAGCCCTTGCAGGCTGCGCTCGGCGTGGCGCAAGGATTGCAGCGCGCGCCGGTCCATTTCCGCCATCAGCTTGCCGCGCAGCGCGGTTTGGGACAGCTCGTCCATTGCCGCCAGCAAGGGGGTGGCCGCCTTGGCCTGGGCGTCGAAGGCGTTGCCCTCGTCCACCGAACCGCCGGTCTGATCGGAGGAGGGTTCCGGATGGCGGCTGCTCAGCTCGGCCCACATCGCCCGCGCCGCGCTGTCCTGCAAGGCGCGCTCCAGGCCCTTGCGGTAGGCCGGCGGCATCTGGCCGGCGCTGCCGGCCAGGTATTTCTGGTAGCCGTCGTAATGGCGCAGCGCCGCCGTCATCGCATCCGCGTTCATATTCGCCAAGTCGCCCAGACCGGCTTCCGCCTTTGCGCGCGCGCTGGCGACGAAGTCCAGCTTCAGCAAGGAGGCCAGGGTCACGTTCAACTTGAGTACCGCGTCCTGTAGCTCCAGGCCGCCGGACGGCCCTTGCGCCAGCAACGCCGAGGAGGCGCCCACGCCGCCCAGCCAGCGCTTGCGGAAGTCCTGGCGCGCCACCGCGGAGTAGTCCACCACTCGCGCCACCGCGTCGCGGCCTATCAGGCTGGAACGGCGCGCGCCGTCCAGCATCGCGCTGTAGCCGGGCACCAGGTCCTGGCCGGCGGCGCGGCTCCAGGCGCTGTTGGTGGCGTTGACCAGGCTTTGCAGCAGGCCGATGCGGGCGGCGATGCTGTCCAGGTCCGCCAAGGAGTTGCCCTGACCGGATTCCAGCATTTGCAGCTGCTTTTGCAGTTGCTGGGCGGTGAGGTCGAAGGTCTGGTTGGTGTAGAGCTGGCCGAGCCAGGCCTGCATCAGCGCGCTGAAGTGGTCTCCCACTTGCGGCCGGATCTTGGCAAGGTCGATGGGCGCGGCCACCAATCGGTCGCTGGCCAGCAGGATGCGGCGCAGATTGTCGCGCTGGGCGTTCTGCGGCGCGCGCAGGCTGAGGCCGAACAGGCCGTTGGCCAGGTCCGCCGCTTCGTCCAGCGTGGCGTTGCCGTCGTTCACCGCGTGGTTGAACTGGCTGACGCGCTGTTCCAGGCGACCGGCGTCGCCGGCCAATTGCCGCGCCAGCAGATAGGCCGGCCATTTTTCCGGCGCGGCGGTGTCGTCGCTGACGCTGTCCGATCCCGCCTCGCCCAGGCGCCGCACTTGCTCCGCGTCGCGCAGCAGCCGCTGTTGCAGCGGCTGCATCACCGCGCGCCGCAGCGCGTACTCGATGGTGTCGTCGATGCGTCCGTCCACCGGGGACATCAGCGAGGTGGGCAGCAGCAAGGTGCCGAAACGACGCGACGGCGCGTCCTTGAGCGCGCGCCAGAAGGCGACGACGCTTTGGCGCGCCGCGGCGTCGTTGCCCAGCTCCGGCCGCGGCCCGCCCCGGTCCAGTTGCAGAATGCGCAGTTGGCGGCCCAGCGCGTCGGCGTCGTCGGTGGCCGTATGCCAATACCAGCTGATGCCGGCCAGCCACAAGGCGGCGAACAGGCCCATGCCGGCCAGGGTCCAGCGGTGCCAGCGCTGGCGCAGCCGCAGGATGCGCGGCACCGGCTGGGCCAGGCCCTGCTCCGCCAGCACCCGCTGCCGCAGCAGGCGGCTGGCGAACAGAGGCAGCGCCGGCGGCGCGACGGTTTCTTCCAGATCGTCCTGCGGCGCGGCCTGGGCGCCGGTGAAGTAGATGCCGCGCAATTGCGGCGCCTCGCCCAGCGCGTTGCCGCGGAACACCGGGTCGCACAAGGCTTGCAGATTGGCGCGCGCGCCTTCAAAGCTGCGCGGCAGCAGGTAGAGGTCGGCCGAGGCCTGGCCTTGCAGCGCGCCGATCTCGGCTATGGTTTCGCTCAAGGTCAGCCGCAGCTTTTCCAGCGCCTGTTCTATCCAGTCGGATTGATAGGCGGTGCCGGAAACATAGGGCGAGGACCAGCCCAGCATCGCGTCGCGCGCTTCGCGCGGCAGCGCCTGCGCCAATTCCAGAAAGCCCGGCGTCTGCTCGGTTTCGGTCACCACCAGGTAGATGGGCAGGCTCAGGCCCAGCCGCTGCTGCAGATCGGCGAATTTCTTGCCGGCGGCCAGGCCGGCGCTCACCGCCAGATGCTCGCTCCACAGCTTGTCCGCGGACACGGTCCAGATCAACGCGTCCAGCGGCCGCGCGGCGCGGCTGCGCAGCAACACGCCCAAGAGCCGCCGCCAGGCCGACAGCGGCGCCAGCGCGCCGTCCGGGTGGCTGAACATATCGTCCGGGATTACCAACACCGCGCCGTCGCCGCCGTACCACCAGCGGCCGAACCAATTGGCCTCGCCCTCGTGTTTCAGCTGCAGCGAGGCGCACAGCGCCTCGACATTGCGCACTCGGTCCCCCACCGCCAGCACCCAGGGGGTCTGGTAGCGGTCTTCCGCGCCCAGCTCGCGCTCGAAGCGGCGCACCGAGCCGCGAAAGCTGCGCCGCGCCGGGTCCGCCTCGCGCCGCAACCACCAGATCAGCGCCGCCAGCGCCAGCGCGAACAACAGGGCCAGCAAGGCGATGCCGGCTATGGTCTGGATCGTCATTTGCTTTGCCCGTCTCCGTCCGTTCCCTGGTACAGCATCGGCTCCACCCGCGACACGATGTCATGCCAGAAGGCGTGGCCCACCACCGACATGCCCACCAGAATGGCGGCCACGCCCAGCGCCAGCCGGAAACCGTCCGGCAGCATGCGCCGCACCGTCAGCCGCTGCGGCGGCAAGGCGCTGCTGCGCTCCAGCGCCGGCGCCAGGCTGCGGAGGTCGGCGTCGCGTTGGTAGGCGAAGGCGAACAGTTCGCGCCGCCATTCCTCGTGCTGCGCCAGGCCGCCCGGCCCGCGCAGCCGGCCGTAGAAGCCCAGGCTCAGCGTTTGCAGGCAGACATTGGCCAGGTCGCGCCCGGCCGGGTCGCGCTCGCGCAACACCTGCTCGATCAAGGCCGGCACCTTGTCGCCGGCGGCGCGGCTGCCAAACAGCCGCTGCTCCAGCGGCGTGGCCTGCCACAGGCTTTGCCCCGGCCAGTCCTCGAACAGCAGCCGCTCGTCGATCAAGGCGACGAACAGATACTGCAAGGCGTCGATCTGGCTTTGCCCGGCCGCGCCCACGCGCGCGCCGGCGGCGCGGCTCAGCCGCCGCGCCAGCAAACCGCCCTGCTCGGCGGCCAGTTCGGCGGCGGTTTCGGCCTTGTGGCCGCCGCCGGCCAGTTCGCGGAACACTTGCAGCCATTCGGCGTAAGCATCCTCGAAAGCCGCGCCCAGCGGCGCTTGCGCCAGCGCGCCCAGTGGCTGCAAGGCGGCGTTATCCGGCATGGCGTTCTCCCTCGGCCTCGTCCTGCGGATCGGCGACGAAAAGCAGCGCCTCCCACGGCTCCAGCGCCGCGCCGCCTGCCGGCAGCGTCATGCGCAGCGGCAGCTCCGGCTGCAGCCAGTCTCCGCTGACCAGCAAGGCGAACAGCCGGGTGTCGTCGCCCACGCTGTAAGCCACTTGCTCCGCGCGGTCCAAGGGCTGGAAGGACAAGCCGCGCATGCGCTGGCGCGCCAGCGTGGCCACGTGCGGCTCGGAGGCGATGATGGCCTGGCTCAGCCATTGCTGGGCGGCGGACTCCGGCGCGCCGCCGGGCATGCGCAGGCCGATGATCAGCCGCTGGCTGGCCTGCGCCGCCTCCGGCAGCAGAACCCAGAAGCCATCCTCGTCGCGGTTGAACGGCAGGCTGCGGTAGCCGGCGCGCACCCGGTCCAGCGCGGCGGACAGCCAGTTCAGCAAGGGCTCGTAACAGGCCAGCAGTTCCTGGTAATTAAAGGCGGGAAACACCGGCGCGCCGGCGCCCGGGTCCAGCGCGGTCAGCGCGCCGGCCATGCCGGCCAGCAAGCCGAACAGGGCGGCGGGATGGGCGGCGCGGCTGCCCAGCGCGGCTTCCACTTCCGGCAGCCGCGCCCACAGCGCCGCCAGCTGGCGGCGGATTTCGTCGATATCGTCGTCCTTGCCTGCGTCCTTGGCCTGGCGCAGACGGCCGCTCAGGAACACGCACTTCTCGCGCGCCTTGGCGCACAGCGCCGCCACCTTGCGCCCCAGCAGGCTGTCCGGCAGCAGCCGCGGCGACGGCGGCGCGTAGGCGCGGCGGGCAAAGCCGCCGCCTTGCTGGGCGATGCGCAACAGCGGCAGGCAGATCATGTCGGCGCGTTCGGCCTCGGTGACCAGGCGGATGTCCGGCCGCCACAGCGTCAGGCTGGCCGGGTTCTCCCCGCTGCTCAAATCCGGCACCGCCTCGCTGTTTTCCGAGCGAAAACGCCCGGCGGCGGGATCCAGCCGGCCGGCGCGCCACAAGGGCGGCAGCGCCAGATAGACCGTCACCGTGCGCCCCGGCGCCTCCGCCGCGGCCGCCGTCACGTCGCAGCGGAGCTCGGCGCCGTCGCCGGCGTCGAAGCGCAGCGGCAGGCCGTCCGGCAGCACCGCCTCCAGCGCGGACACCCGCGCCACGCCGCCGGCCAGCGCCGCCTCGTCCAGCTCCAGCTCCAGCACGCCCCAATACAGCGGCTGGGCCGCCGCCGCCAGCGCCGCGGACACCCCGTCCGACCTCAGCGCCTGCCATTGAAAATGCTGGGGCAGCAACTGCATCCCCTCGTACCAACACACTGCCTGTGGCACTGCTTTCAAACCGCTCTCCCCCCGCTACGGCTCCATCAGCCGCATATTCTTGCTTTCAAAACGCAACCAGACCTTCTTGCGCGTATCCAGGCTCAGCCGGTGCATGCCCGGCCCGGCGTAGCCGGCGTACACCAGCAGGCCGGCCGCGGATTCGCCGCGTATCGGCACATCGTCGGTTTCCAGGTGCTGACCCGGCACCAGCTCCAGCTCCCACACCTTGAGATCCGCCGGGTAATCGCGCAGCAACTGCTCGCGCTGTTCAAACCACTTGGCCGCCGGCAGCCCCAGCAACAGCTTGTATAGCTCCGGATCCTTGGCGGCGACGAAATCCACCGCCAACGGCGTGTCGTCGTTGGCCATGCTGACCACGTCCAGCGTGGCCGCCTGCAATTTGACCGAAGGGCCGAAGCCCAGCGACGAGCATCCGCCCACGCCCAGCGCCAAACAGCAGAACAGCCCAGCCAGATACCCGTTGCGCATCCGCATCACCCAAACGCCATTATCCATTGCAAATAATATTGGCAAAAAAATGCCGATAGTTCTATAGGAATTGTTAAGCCATGGTCATTGAAAAATGCAAATTGCAAGCATTTGTCAGCAAATAAGGCTTCCATGCAGCGGCCATGGCCGGCTTCAATGGAAAAGAGCGACCAGGCCCGGCCGGGCAACAATGGTCTGACAATCATGCAATCACGCCAAAGCGGACCGGATACGCGGCCCGCAACCGGCGTCGTTAGCTTCCCAACCGATCGAGGTCTGTTATGGCAGAGAGCACACAGCACAAGCTGGACCGGATTCGTCCGCCGCGCGTGCAAATCACGTATGACGTGGAAATCGGCAACGCCCTGGAAAAACGGGAGCTGCCGCTGGTGGTAGGCATCATGGCGGACCTGGCCGGCAAGCAAGAGCAGCCACTGCCCAAGCTCAGCGAGCGCCGCTTCGTGGAAATCGACCGCGACAACTTCAACGCGGTGCTGGCCTCGCTGGCGCCGCGCGTCACCGCCCAGGTGGACAACGCGCTGTCCGACGACGGCAGCAAGCTGAACGTGGAGCTGAAGTTCAACCACTTCGACGACTTCGACCCGGTCAACATCGTCAAGCAAGTCACCCCGCTGCGCCGGCTGTACGAGGCGCGCCAGAAGCTGCGCGACCTGCTGACCAAGCTGGACGGCAACGACGAACTGGACAAGCTGTTGCAGGACGTGGTGGCCAACACCGAGGAACTGCAAAAGATCAAGAGCGCCCGCCCCGAGGCCCCGGCCGCCGCGGAAGCCGCGCCGGCGCCGGACGCGCCGCCGGCCGCCTGACGCCCAGTTCCCCCTACCCGACACCGGAGACATCTCATGGCTAAGACCCAAGCCGAAGCGCCCAGCGGCGACGCCGCCTCGCTGTCGCTGCTGGACCGCATCATCCAGGAAGGCCGCATGGCCCACGACGACATCCAGCAGGAATACGCCAAGGACCTGCTGTCCGAATTCGCCACCCAAGTGTTGGACGAAGGCATGGCCATCGACAAAGACACCGTGGCCATGATCAACCACCGCATCGCCATCATCGACCAATTGCTGAGCAAACAGCTCAACAACATCCTGCACCACCCGGACGTGCAGAAAATGGAAGCCTCCTGGCGCGGCCTGCACTTCCTGGTGATGAACACCGAAACCAGCAGCCGGCTGAAACTGCGCCTGCTCAACGCCACCAAGGACGAGCTGCAGAACGATCTGGAAAAGGCGGTGGAATTCGACCAGAGCGCGCTGTTCAAGAAGATTTACGAGGAAGAGTACGGCACCTTCGGTGGCCACCCCATCAGCCTGCTGATCGGCGATTACGAGTTCGGCCGCCACCCGCAGGACGTGGCGCTGCTGGAAAAGCTGTCCAATGTGGCCGCCGCCGCGCACGCGCCGCTGATCTCCGCCGCCAGCCCGCGCCTGTTCGATATGAGCAGCTTCACCGAACTGGCGGTGCCGCGCGACCTGGCCAAGGCCTTTGAAAGCGCCGAGCTGATCAAATGGCGCTCCTTCCGCGCCAGCGAAGACTCCCGCTACGTCAGCCTGGTGCTGCCGCACATCCTGCTGCGCCTGCCCTACGGCCCCGACACCAAGCCCACCGAAGGCATGAACTACGTGGAAGACGTCAACGGCACCGACCATAGCAAATACCTGTGGGGCAACGCCGCCTACGCGCTGGGCCAGCGCATCACCGACGCCTTCGCCAAATACGGCTGGTGCGCGGCCATCCGCGGCGTGGAAGGCGGCGGCGCGGTGGAAGGCCTGCCGGCCCACACCTTCGGCACCGTGTCCGGCGACATCGCGCTCAAATGCCCCACCGAGATCGCCATCACCGACCGCCGCGAGAAAGAGCTGGACGGCCTGGGCTTCATCGCGCTGTGCCACAAGAAAAACACCGATCTGGCGGTGTTCTTCGGCGGCCAGAGCGCCAACCAGCCCAAGCTCTACAACACCAACGCCGCCAACGCCAACGCTCGCATCTCCGCGATGCTGCCCTATGTGCTGGCCGCCTCGCGCTTCGCTCACTACATCAAGGTGATCATGCGCGACAAGATCGGCAGCTTCCTGACCCGCGACAACGTGGAAACCTATCTGAACAACTGGATAGCGGACTACGTGCTGGTCAACGACAACGCGCCGCAGGAAGTGAAAGCCCAGTACCCGCTGCGCGAAGCGCGAGTGGACGTGACCGAAGTGCCGGGCAAGCCCGGCGCCTACCGCGCCACCGTCTTCCTGCGCCCGCACTTCCAGCTGGAAGAGCTGACCGCGTCCATCCGCCTGGTGGCGGAGCTGCCGCCGCCGGCCGCCGCCTGACGCCACACCAAGGGCCCGCCGCGCGGCGGGCCTGAACCGATACCCTCCAAGGAGCAAGCAAAGCAATGGACGCCATCATTCTGGACCTGGGCAGCGACATCAAGGGCGAGTGCAAGCTGGAAGGCTACACCGACAAGATCGAAGTGCTGTCCTACAGCCACAACGTGGCCATGCAGGTGACCAACGACGTCAGCAACACCGAACGCACCTCCGGCAAGCCGCATATCGGCGAATTCAGCCTGACCAAGTTCACCGACAAATCCACGCCGGAACTCAACGCCTACTGCTGCCAGGGCAAGAACATCCCCGAGGTCAAGATCACCATAGGCCGCAACGCCGCCGACAGCAGCGGCAAGATCCTGCCCTACATCGTCTACACCCTGACCAACGCCATCCTGTCCAACGTCAGCGTCAGCGGCGGCACCGGCGGCAAGCCGGTGGAAAACCTCTCACTCAACTTCACCAAGATCAAGTGGGAGCTGACCACCCAGAAAGACACCGGCGCCAAGGACGGCAACGCCGCCGCGGTGTGGGACCTGGCCGCCAACAAGTACTCCAAGTAAACCATGCGCCAGCCCGCCCAGTTCCGTCCGGGTCTGTTCGAACTGCTGGCCGACGCCGAACCGCGACACAGGCTGGAGGCCGAGCCGCTGCGGCGGGTGGACCGCCGCCGGTTGCAGGAATCGGTGCGGGCGGAACTGGCGCGGCTGCTGTCCAGCCGCCGCGCCGAACAGCCCTACCTGCCCGAACTCAGCGTCATCGACTACGGCGTGGCGGACTGGAGCGCGCTGCACCCCGAGCGCGCCGAAGACCGCCAGCGCCTGGCGCGCGAGATCCGCCAGGCGATACGCAGCTTCGAACCCCGGCTGGCCGCGCCACGCGTCAGCGTGGACACCGTGCAGGGCCGCGGCCTGATCCTCAGCGTGCGCATAGACGGCGAACTCCAGGCCGAGGGCAGCCGCTGGCCGGCCGCCTTCGTCGCCGAGCTGGACCCGTCCGGCGCGCGGCTGACCGCCTGCGAGGACGCCGGCTGATGGAATCGCTGGACCCGCGCCTGCTGGACTACTACCAACGCGAACTCGCCTACCTGCGCCACGCCGGCGGCGAATTCGCCCACCGCTACCCCAAGGTGGCCCACCGCCTGCAACTGAGCGACGGCGAATGCCCGGACCCGCAAGTGGAACGGCTGCTGGAAGGCTTCGCCCTGCTGTGCGCGCGGCTGCAACGCCGGCTGGACGACGACTACTCCGAACTCACCGACGCGCTGCTGGAGCAGCTCTACCCGCACGCGCTGCGGCCCATGCCCTCCTGCGCCATCGCCCGCTTCGAGCCGGACCCGGACAAGGGCAAGCTGGACGCCGGCTACCGCATCGAACGCGGCACCCCGCTGTTCGTGGCCACCACCGCCGGCGACAGCCTGCGTTTCCGCACCAGCGCCGCCGTCACCCTGTGGCCGCTGCGGCTCGCCGCCGCCAGCCTGCTGACCGAGGACGAAGCCCAGGCCGCCAGCGGCCTGGCCCAGGCGCGCGCCGCCCTGGTGCTGCGGCTGGAGAAACTGGGGCCGGAGCCGCTGGGCGCGCTGCCGCTGCACAGCCTGCGCATCCACCTGGCCGGCTCCCCGCTCAACGCCGCCGCGCTCTACGACCTGCTGTCCGCCCACAGCCTGCAAATCAGCTGCCGGCTGCCGGAGCGGCCCGGCCTCGCGCCCTCCATCCGCCCCGGCGCGCTGCCGCGCGCCTGCGGCTTCGGCGCCGACGAAGCGCTGCTGCCGGCCGAGGACGGCGTGCACCCGGCGCACGCGCTGCTGGCCGAATACTTCGCCTGCCCGGAAAAATTCGCCTTCTTCGACCTGCCGCTGAGCCTGCCGCGCCAGGCGGAGCGGCAGCTGGAAATCGTCATCGCCTTCGAACGCGCGCCGGCCGGCCGCCTGGGCATCCAGCACGGCGACATCGCGCTGGGCTGCGCGCCGGTGATCAATCTGTTTCCGCACACCTCGGAGCCGCTGCGCCCGGACGGCAGCCGCAGCGAATACCTGCTGGTGGCCGACGCCCACCGCGACCACAGCGTGGAAATCCACTCCATCCGCCAGCTGCGCGCCGCCGGCCCGGACGGCGCGCGCCGCATCGCCCCCTATTTCGCCTGCAGCCACGGCGAGGGCGGCGACGGCCGCTACTGGCACGCGCGCCGCGTGCGCGGCCTCAACCGCCTGCGCCCCGGCAGCGACATGCTGCTGACCCTGGTGGACGCCGATTTCGACCCGCTGGCCGCCAGCGAGCTCAGCCTCACCGCCGAGCTGCTGTGCACCAACCGCCACCTGGCCGAGCAACTGCCGGCCGGCGCGCCGCTGATGTTCGAACTGCCCGGCCCGGTGGGCCAGGCGCGGCTGCTGCGCCCGCCGCGGCCGCAAACCGAAGCCGCGCTGGACGGCGCCTCGCGCTGGAAACTGGTGTCCCAGCTCAGCCTCAACCACCTGTCGCTGAGCGAAGGCCCGCAGGCGCTGGCCGCGCTGCGCGAAATGCTGGCGCTGCACAATCTGGGCGAACAGCCGGCCGCGCGCCGCCAGATCGAAGGCATCGCCGCGCTACGCAGCGAACGCATTGTCGACCACGTCGGCGCCGACGCCTGGCGCGGCTGGCGCAACGGCCTGCTGCTGACGCTGGAACTGGACCCGGCCTGCTTCGCCGGCGGCAGCCGCGTGCTGTTCGCCGCCGTGCTCGCCCACTTCTTCGCCCTCTACGCCCACGCCAACCGCTTCGTGCGCACCCGACTCGTCCACCAGCAACAGGAGATCCAGACATGGCAGCCGCCGCCCGGCCCCAGCCTGGTTCTGTAGCCGAACGGCTGCTGACGCGGCCGCAGGGCTTTGAATTCGCCCAGGCGGTGATGCTGCTGGAACGGCTGACGCCGCAAGCCGCGCCGCTGGGCCAGGGCGCGGACCCGGCGCGCGAAGCGCTGCGGCTGCGCGGCCCGCTGCTGCCCGCCTTCGCCGCCAGCGAACTGAGCGCGCTGGAACCGGGCGCGCTGGGCGGCGACGCGCGGGACGGCCAGCCGGCGCTCGATGTCGAATCCTTCGGCCTGGGCGGCCCGGACGGCCCGCTGCCCTACGCCTACCAGGAATGGCTGCAACAGCGCCGCCAGGACAAAGACCACGCGCCGGCGGAATTCCTGCAACTGTTCCAGCACCGGCTGCTGGCCCTGCTCTACCGCGCCCAGCGCAAATACCGGCTGGCGCCCAGCTTCGCCGCGCCGCGGCTCAGCCCGGCGCGGCCGCTGCTGCTCAGCCTGTGCGGCCTGCTGCCCACCGGCCTGCAACAACGCCAGGCGGTGCCGGACGCCGCGCTGCTGGCCCGCGCCGCCCTGCTGGCGGACCGCCGCCGCTCGCTGGCCGGCTTCGCCGCCTTGGCCAGCCGCCACCTGGCCGCGCCGGTGCAAGCCAGCCCCTACGCCGGCGGCTGGCGCGAAATCCCGCCGGCCAGCCGCACCCGCATCGGCCCCAACGGCCGCAACGCCACGCTGGGCCAGGGCGCGCTGGCCGGCCGCCGCGCCTGGGACGAACACGCAGGCATCCGCCTGACCGTGGGCCCGCTGGACCCGGCCGGCTACCGCGCCTTCCTGCCCGGCGGCGAACGCCACCGCGCGTTGGCCGCGCTGGCGGACTTCTACTTCGGCCCGGACCTGGACATCCAGCTCAGCCTGCTGTGGCAAGCGCCAGCCGCCGCGCTCAAGCTGCAAGCCCGCGCCGCGCCGCGGCTAAGCTGGGACAGCTGGCTGGGTGGTCCCGGCGGAGCGCGACAGCTGGACACCCGGCTGCAACGGCCGCCCCCGGCCGGCGAGGACCCGGCATGAGCGCCGAACTGTCCGAACTGGTGGCCCGCCTCAACCCCAGCTGCCGCAAGGCGCTGGAGCTGGCCGCCCAGCGCTGCCTGCAACAAAGCCACTACTACGTGGAAATCGAACACGTGCTGCTGGAGCTGCTGGAACTGCCCAACGGCGACCTGCCGCTGCTGCTGCCCAAGCTGGGCCTGAGCACAGACCAGCTGAGCGCGGAGCTGCGCCGCAGCCTGGACCAGTTCAAGCGCGGCGAAACCCGCGCCCCGGCCTTCTCCAGCCACACCGTGGCCTGGCTCAAGGAAGCGCTGCTGCTGGCCACGCTGCGCCAGCAGGCCAGCATCCGCTCCGGCCTGCTGCTGCTCACCCTGCTGGAGCGCGACGAACTGCGCAATCTGCTGCTGATCGGCGCGCCCTGCCTGCTGCGCGCGCCGCGCCAGCCGCTGAGCGAACAACTGGACGCCTGGGCCGCCGCCTCGCGCGAAGCCCCGTCCGCCGCCGAGGCGGAACCGGCCGGCGCGCTGGCGCGCTTCACCCACGACCTGGTGGCCGACGCCCGCGCCGGCCGCATCGACCCCATCGTGGGCCGCGACGGCGAAATCCGCCAATGCCTGGACATCCTGCTGCGCCGCCGCCAGAACAACCCCATCCTGGTGGGCGCGCCCGGCGTGGGCAAAACCGCGGTGGCGGAAGGCCTGGCGCTGCGCATCGCCCATGAGGAAGTGCCGCCGGCGCTGGCCGGCGTCGGCCTGCTGGCGCTGGACCTGGGCCTGCTGCAAGCCGGCGCCGGGCTCAAGGGCGAATTCGAACAAAGGCTGCAAAGCGTGATGGACGACATCCGCGCCGCCGCCCGGCCCATCATCCTGTTCATCGACGAAGCCCACACCCTGGTGGGCGCCGGCGCGGCCGAGGGCCACAGCGACGCCGCCAACCTGCTCAAGCCGGCGCTGGCGCGCGGCGAACTGCGCACCGTGGCCGCCACCACCTGGCAGGAATACAAGAAATACTTCGAGCGCGACCCGGCGCTGGCGCGGCGCTTCCAGCCGGTGCAAGTGGAAGAACCGGACGAAGACAGCGCCGTGGCCATGCTGCGCGGCGTCGCCGCCCGGCTGGAACAGCACCACGGCGTGCGCATCCTGGACGCCGCCATCCACGACGCGGTCAAACTGTCCCACCGCTACATCTCCGGCCGCCAGCTGCCGGACAAGGCCATCAGCGTGCTGGACACCGCCTGCGCCCGCGTGGCGCTGGCCCAGCACGACCAGCCGCCGCAGCTGGAAAACCTGCGCCACCGCCAGGCCATGCTGGACGAGGAACTGGAGCGGCTGCTGAACGAACAGGCCACCGGCCTGGACCACGCCGCCCGCATCGCCGCGCTGCGCCAAGACAGCGCGCGCCAGCTGCAAGCCATGCGCGAACTGACCGTGCGCTGGCAGGACGAGCTGCGCGCGGTGCGCGAAATCCTGCGCACCCGCCAGCAACTGCTGGACTTGCTGGCCAGCGAGCCCGAACTGCCGGCCGGCGAACCGCCGCTGCTGCTGGAGGAAGCCGAAGACGGGACCGCGACCGCCGACGAGGACGAAGCCGCGGACCCGGCGCTGCGGCTGGCGGAACAACTGGCGCGGCTGGAAGCCGGCCTGGACGCGCTGCGCCAGGACGACCCGCTGGTGCCGGAACACGTGGATTCCAAGGCGGTGGCCGCCGTCATCGCCGGCTGGACCGGCATCCCGGTGGGCAAGATGCTGGCCGACGAAGCCTACGCCATCCGCACCCTGGCCCAGCGCATGGGCCAGCGCGTGATCGGCCAGCCGGCCGCGCTGGGCAAGATCGCCCAACGCATCCAGGCCTACCGCGCCGGCCTCACCGACCCCGGCAAACCGGTGGGCGTGTTCCTGCTGCTCGGCCCCACCGGCGTGGGCAAGACCGAAACCGCCTACGCGCTGGCCGACGCGCTCTACGGCGGCGAACGCAATCTGATCGTGGTCAACCTGGCGGAATACCAGGAAGCCCACAGCGTCAGCCAACTCAAGGGCGCGCCGCCCGGCTACGTCGGCTACGGCCAGGGCGGCGTGCTGACCGAAGCAGTGCGACGCAAACCGTACAGCGTGGTGCTGCTCGACGAAATCGAAAAAGCCCACCCGGACGTGCTGGAAGCCTTCTACAACGTGTTCGACAAGGGCGTGATGGAAGACGGCACCGGCCTGGTGGTGGACTTCAACAACACCATCATCCTGGCCACCAGCAATGTGGGGGCGGAAGCCATCCTGGCCGCCGCGCCCGCCGCCATCGGCCACCCCGGCTTCATCGACCAACTTCGGCCGCAGCTCAACGCCGCCTTCCGCCCGGCGCTGCTGGCGCGGATGACGGTGGTGCCCTACCGAGCGCTGGACGACGCAGTACTGGCCGACATCGTGCACAGCAAGCTGGAAGTGCTGCGTCAACGCTATCAACGCGCCACCGGCAAGATGTTTGATTTTGATCCGGGGCTAATTCAAGCGGTGCTGAACCGCTGTCGCGGCGCGGGGGCGCGGGATATTGATAATGTTTTATTGACCGAGGTGGTGGGGAAATTGGCGGAGTGGGTGGTGGGGTAGACAAACCTTTTATATGAGACAAGTAGCACTTGGTATTTTTTTATTAGTATATTTTTACAAAAATGCAAACTTCGTTGACAACTTAAAAAGAGAAAACTCATGGAACCTATTATTCTCGGGCCTGCGGGTGAATTTAAAAACATACCAGATAATGAAAATAAAAATGGAAACCTAGTTTTCTCAATAACCTCTTCACTTGAACATTTTATAAAAGTACATCAAACCACCGGTGATAATGACAAAAAAATATGTCATGCACATAAAGAATCAGTAAATGACACTGAAGGCTGGAAGACTGACGCACGTCTTGCAGGCTGTCATCTAACTACTACACATGTCGTTATGAGAGACTATCAGAGAGGAGACATGCTCTACGGCACAAGCGATGCGATCACCGCCGTCACCGATTTAATCAAATTAAATAGAAAAGAATTTTCAAAATTTGATTATTCTTACTTTAGAAGAAACGGCTTAAATGGCCTACTAACGGGAGGGGAATTTGGATATAACAAAAATGATGAATCAATTCCCATTTACAACGAAGACTTAATTACTCCTTACACTAATGCGATTGCTCTGGAGAAGAGCAAATTCAACCTAAACCTACCGATTTACTATGGAAGACCCGGCAAGCCATCCAAAGAAGATGATAAACTCATCAACCAATACCCAAATGGCTATGACTCTCGGCAGTCGAATAGTAAAACCGATCCAGTTATAAGTGCGTTTGGTCGAGCAAGCAAAAAAGGCTTACTTGAGCCACAACAAAAATTCATTCAGGCATTTAAATTCAATCCTTGCAAAATATTTTATTTACTAGACGGTATAAATATTGCAGCGGTTGCAGATAAGACAGGACCCACAGCGGAGTCCATTGTAGGCTCTGAGATTAGATTTTTATTTCGCCTTATTACGCAGGATAAAATAAATTTTCCCTATCTACACTGGGTCTTAAACGGAAAATACACTTGTGCGCCATGGGACGGCCCGACAGCCCAATTATGGGAAAACTATAAGCCAAAATCACCATCTTTAACATCACAATAAGAACCGCCCTATAAAATCACCAACCACATCACTAATCACTTAAAAATATCGTTGTTTTTATATTTCCAGCCAAACCTGACCCACCTAGCCCCACCCTACCAAAAACATAGCCAATATTTTTTCACAAAAAAGTTAGTGGATTTGGCTTAATGATTTAAGCAACACTCAATACAGAATCAACACATTGGAGATCAGAAACACGGAGGCCGCATGATTACCGTAATGACCCTCAGTGGTGGCTCGGGCACCATGTTTTGCAGTTGCAAGAATGGGGATTGCCAAGACCACAGCCTCATTTCCATTACCACTCAAAACCGTGAGGTCTATCAGTTTCAATACTCCGCCGGCCATCAAAAAATGCATCTCAGAACCACCAAGGATGATATCACCCGGTTTTGGGCCAATACCAAAACCAAGGGTATCAGGGTCCGGCATGTGATTTACATCCCCAGCAAGAATGAAGTGGTGCACATTCTAAGAAGCAAGCCGCCGGAAATCGGTATCCCGCCAACAATCGCCATCGATAGGCCGCCGTCAGCCCATCAAAGCATGAGTTCGGTAGTGGATATGAAGCCACCCACCATGACCATGCGCCGCAGCGATGAGGTCTCAATTGACATTGGCGGCAGCCATGGCGATGAAAAGGCCGTCTCGCATAAGCCGCTATTAAAAAAAACGCCGACGGCGCTGGGGCTGGATCAAGACAAAATGATCCAATTCATGACAGCGAATCATGGGAAAAACCTGGGCAACTGCGCGGAGGTGGTGGCGGCGGTGCTTGAGGCCGGCCTCACCGACGCACGGGATAGGCCGCTGACCACCGGCTGCACCCTGCCCTTATGCGCTTGCATCTGCTGCTGCCATTCGCCCACCTCGGTGAGCAAGCTGGCCTTTAACATCCAGAAAAACACCCTGGCGCAACTCAGCGAACAAGGCCTACTTAATGGTGATTTGCTGGGCTACGCCCCCAATAAAATCTCCAGAACCGGGAAAAGTCAGTTTGACGAATTCGACTTGTTCGATATCGATTTTGACCTGCTGTCTTATTATCAGAGCGATGACAATTGCTGCACCTCCCTGATTAAAATCATCTGGGACACCTTATCCATGTGCACCTTCAGCACCTACTCCAGAGCGCAAAGCGGGGGCCAAGACAAGCAGCACTAAAACCGCAGTATTAATTTGGAAGTTGTTTACGATCTGCTACGCGGTCAAGATCAAAGCGACTTAGCTTACCAGCCACACTGGAAACCGCGTATTCGATGCGCCCCAGATCCCTTCAAGCCTGCCGTCGGGTGGCAGGCCCGAGGTCTTAAGCGGCTGCTTGTTCGAGCACCGCGACGTTAGCGCGGTGCGAGTTCAGCCGCGCCTCGGGCCTGACGGGGCCCGGCGGGAAGCCGTAGGCCAGGCTTGCAGGGCGGCCTTTGGGGTGAAGGGGAATTTGGCCGAGCAAATTCCCCTTCCTGCCCGCCGGGCAGCCCCGGCAATGCAAACCATCATCCGCGTAGCGGATTCAATGTATTGGGCAATACCTGAAAAGATCGTGAATAGACGTTTAAAGCCGTCAAGGAGCAAAGATGCGCGTAGCCAGCTTCAACCTGGAAAAGAACGGCGAATCCTCGCCGCTGGATAAAAAGGCGCAGGTCGAGACCTTCATCCACCAATGCTGTTCCAACGACAGCTGGGACGTTGACGTGGTGTTTCTGTGCGAAGTGCACTCCGCCAGGCTGGGCGACTATTACGATTATTTACGCAGCGTGTATCAAAACTATGATGTCCACGCCTTTGCCGGCGGCCATTCCAACGGCTACATCGTAATAACCAGAAAAGGGCTACACCTCGAAGTTGTCAGCCAGGGGCACTTGAAAGGCCTGAACCGGGACCTGATCGCGGTTTGGGCCGAAGCCGTCAACGGCTACACCGGCTTTCTGTTTCTGGCCCACTTCAAATCCGGCCAGGGCGGGCTGACCAAGAGCCAGTTGCGGGACTGCGCCAGCCTGGGCGGACACTGGGTGGCCACCGGCGATCTAAACCTGGACTACACCCGTGTAGAGGAACTGGACACCCCCGGCGTGGCCTATGAATGCTGGCAAGGACAGGCCACCCACGCAAAAGGCGGCATCCTGGATTGGGTGCTGGCCTCGGTCGACGTCACCATCACGCCTTTCGACATCAGCGGCTGGGCGGACGCGTTCGACATGAGCGGCCCAGACCATCGCCCCATCGTCTTCGACGTCGTCTGCTGATCCCCACCACCACGAGATATCCCATGCCCCGCCCCTCCGACAAAACCACCCCGCTCTCGCTCAGCGCCTCCGCGCTGAAAGAGTTGTACCCGGACAGCCTGTCCGGCGACGAGGCGCTGAACGCGCTGGGCAGCTTCACCCTGGCCGGCTTCAGCGATAGCGCGCTGACGCTGGACAAGGCGGTGGCCTCCCACCTGACGCTGAGCCTGCGCCGCGACGACAACACCCGGCCGCTGGACGGCCTGTGCGCGGCGATACGCCAGCTGCCGGGCGACGCCACCGCGGACCGCTACAGCGTGACGCTGCGGCCCTGGCTGTGGTGGCTGAGCCTGGCCGGCAACAACCGTATCTTCCAGAACCAGAGCGTGCCGGACATCGTAAAAGCGGTGTTCGCCGGCCACGGCTTCAGCGACTACCAGCTGAAACTGGACGCCACCTATCCCAAGCGCGAGTACTGCGTGCAATTTGGAGAGAGCGATCTCAATTTTGTGATGCGGCTGCTGGAAGACGCCGGCATCTTCTGGTTCTTCACCCACGCCGACGGCAAGCACACCCTGGTGCTGGCGGACGGCAACAGCCATTTCCCGGACTGCCCCAATAACGCCAAGATCCCCTATCTGGGCCAGGACCTGGGCGGGCGCGAACTGGAAGGCGTGCGCAGCGCCGGCATCAGCCGCCAGGCGGTGGCCGGCGGCTACCGCGCCGGCGATTACGAATTCACCACCGCCAGCGCCTCGCTGTACGCGCAGGCGCTGGCCAAGTCCGACCTGCCCAATCTCTACCAATACCCGGGCGGCTACGCCAAGAAGGCCGACGGCGACGCGCTGGCCAAGCAGCGCAGCGACGGCCTGCGCGCCGAGGAAGTGGAGCTGGTGGGCGACAGCGACTGCCGCTGGCTGATTCCCGGCCACTGCTTCACCCTGAGCGGCCACCCGGACCCGGCCTGCAATATCGCCTGGGTGGTGACCCGCGTCAGCCACGAGGCCGGCCAGCAGCATTACCGCAACCGCTTCGCCGCCATCCCCAAGGCCACCCCCTACCGCCCGCCGCGGCTCACCCCCAAGCCGGTGATGCACCCGCAGGTGGCCAAGGTGGTGGGCAAGGCCGGCGAGGAGATCTGGACCGATAAATACGGCCGCGTCAAAGTGCAATTCCCCTGGGACCGCGACGGCAAGGACGACGAATCCAGCTCCTGCTGGCTGCGGGTGATGCAGCCGTGGAGCGGCAAGGGCTTTGGCATGCAGTTCATCCCGCGCATCGGCCAGGAGGTGATTGTCAGCTTCATCGACGGCGACCCGGACAAGCCGCTGGTCAGCGGCTGCGTCTACAACGGCGACAACGCGCTGCCCTACGAACTGCCGGCCAAGCAGGCGCAGTCCGGCCTCAAGACCAACTCGACAAAAGGCGGCGGCGGCTTCAACGAATTGCGCTTCGACGACAGCAAAGACAAGGAGGAAGTGTTCTTCCAGGCCCAGAAGAACTACACAGTGAAAGTGCTCAACGACGTGGCCGCCGACGTGGGCCACGATGAAACCCTGGTGGTGAAGAACGAGCGCAAGCGCAGCGTCACCGAGGGCAACGACAGCCTCAGCGTGGACAAGGGCAACCGCACGGTGGAAGTGAAAACCGGCAATGAAACCCTCAACGTCAAGGGCAAGCGCACGGTCAAGGTGGAAGGCGACCAGAGCCACAGCACCGGCGGCAATCACGAACACAAGGTCAGCGGCAACTACACGCTGACCGTGGACGGCAACCTCACCATCAAGGTCAGCGGCACCCTCACCCTGCAAAGCGGCGGCGCCTTCACCGCCAAGAGCGACGCCGCCTACACCGCCCAGGCCGGCACCAGCCTGACCAACAAGGCCGGCACCGGGCTCACCAACCAGGCGGGCACCGAGCTGACCAATAAAGCCGGCACCACACTGACCAACGACGCCGGGGTGTCGTTGACCAATAAGGCCAGCGCCAGCCAGACGGTGGACGGCGGCGGCATGCTCACCCTCAAGGGCGGGCTGATCCAGCAGAACTGATGCGATGGCGGAACCGATAGACATCCAGCAAGACCAGCAGCGCTTCGTCGGCCAGCTGGGCGACGGCAAGCTGCAAGGCCCGGCGCGCATCGAGCAGGCCGGCGCGCCGCTGGCGCGCTTCCACTACCAAGACGGCCAGCTGCACGGCCCGGCCACCCTGCTTCACCCCGGCGGCCAGCCCTCGGCCCAGCTGCATTACCAGCGCGGCCAGCTGCACGGCGCCGCGCAGTATTGGTCGCCGGAGGGCGCGCTGCAACGCCAGGCCCATTACCGCCACGGCCTGCCGCACGGCGAAACCCGCACCCTGTTTCCCAACGGCCAGGCGGCGGAGCTGGCGGTCTACCGCAACGGCCTCAAACACGGCCTGCAACAGCGCTACCACCCCAACGGCGCGCTGGCGGAACGGCAGAATTTTGTCGAGGGCAAACCGCTAGGGCCGCCGGAACGCTTCGCCGACGACGGCCGGCCGCTGAACGCGGACGGCAAGCCTATGGCGCGCTGGCGCTGGTGGTGGCATAGGGTGATGGGGTGAGCGCAGGAAGCCTAAGAACCTGTTTACAATCTTTCCGAGTGATGGCTCCAAGACATGGAATCCGCTGCGCGGATGATGATTTTCATTGCCGGGGCTGCCCGGCGAGCAGGGAGGAGATATTTGCTTGGCCAAATATCCCCTCCACCCCTAAAGGCCACCCTGCAAGCCTGGCCTGCGGCTTCCCGCCGGGTCCCGTCAGGCCCGAGGCGCGGCTGAACTCGCGATTTGCTAGCGTCAAATCGCTCGAACAAGCAGCCGCTTAAGACCTCGGACCTGCCACCCGACGGCAGGCTTGAAGGGACCCAGGGCGCGTCGAATACGCGACTTCCTGTGTAGCAAACCGTGTTTCAAAGTACAGACAAAAGATCGTAAACAGGTTCTAAGAGCGGCTAACATTGTCAGTTTCACCTCTTTCGCCAATCAAGACGGCTCTACATTTCCTGGACAAACATCACCGTGTTTCCGGCTGGATCGCTGACTTGGGCAAGCTTTATGAATCCCAGGTCCTGTGTTTCGCTAGCGGCAACACCAGCGTCTTGACAAATTGCCCTCTGTATTTCGATATTGCGGACACCGCACACTACACATGATTTACCCGCCAGGCTTGGGTCTGGCGCAAGCGAAACTTGAATCCAAGCATTTTCTGCCAGCCGCCATTCGGCGACTCCCTCATAAGGGGTAACATCCGGCTTGCGCCCAAGCCATTTGGCGTACCATTCAACGGCTCCGTCGAAATCATTCACGTGAAGAACGGAGACTACGCTCGTAAAATTGTTATTCGACATGTCCTTATTCTCCTTGTTACGATTTTTTCAGTGTGTGAAATGCTGCTTAACCGCGCAGCGGATTCAATGCCTTGAGCAAGGCTGCCAGTAAGCAAAGACCATAAACAGGTCAGCGCTACACCTGCCGCCCCAGCCACACCACCCGCCCCAACACCGAGAAATCCGCCGGCGGCGCGGCCAGGTCCACCTCAAACGGCGGATAAGCCTCATTGGCGCTGGACAAGCCCAGCTTGCCGCCCGGCAGCCTCTGCGCCCGGCGCACCACCACCTCGCCGTCCAGCTCCAGCGCGTACAAGCCGCTGCCCGGCTGGGTTTCCGCCCGGTT
The DNA here is from genome assembly GCF_009936155.1 of Chromobacterium haemolyticum. Classification (NCBI taxonomy): domain Bacteria; kingdom Pseudomonadati; phylum Pseudomonadota; class Betaproteobacteria; order Neisseriales; family Chromobacteriaceae; genus Chromobacterium; species Chromobacterium haemolyticum. The sequence goes on from NZ_AP019312.1 coordinate 3,390,390, forward strand.
GATCAGGGCCAGGTCGCCATCGTTCAACACGCCGTCCATCGCATCGCCCGCCACCGCAACCGCCGCCAGCTGGCCGGCCGGCAACTTGAGCCGGGATTCCAGCCAGCCCAGCGCCAGCGGCAGAGCCGCGCCGTCGCCGTAACACAGCACCTCCACATGCGCGCCTTGCGGCGCATACGGCGCCAAGGGCTCGCCGGTGCGCGGCCCCGTCGCCCCCGGCAAGGCCTCCCCTTCGCCAAACAGCAGCCAATCCAGCCGCGCGCCGGTCAGGCGTGAAAACTTGGCTACCAGCACGGCGGACGGTTTGCGCGTGCCGCCTTCGTAGTTCTGCAGCGACACCAGCGATATGCCCAGTTTCTGCGCAGTGACGTCGCGCGCTTCTTTCAGCACCGTGTCGCGGATAAACCTCAATCGTTTGCCAAGAGATTCCAATATCCACCCCCTCAGAATCGGTTCAAAGTCTGCTGCGCTTCATGGCGCCTTGTACCGCGCCGCGCCGCCATTCCGCCGCCTCAGCCGCAACGCCTTGTCCCGCTTGAGCCCCCCTGCGCCCTGAACAGGCTCTCAGCTTCAACAAGGAACGAAGCGGATAGACGGAAAAACCACATTCACGGTCACTGCAATGAGTTGATTTTATTGAATATATTTATATTTTAAAATTGCGGACCACGCTCGCATTTGCAATTAACCGCGATCGTGGTCAGATAGCGTCACGCCAATGACTCAACAGGCTAACGCCGCCAAGGCCAGCCAAACCAGTCAGCGGATAAGCCCCGCGGCCACCCGCCAGGCCGCCCTTGGGTCAAGGCGGAACCGGAGTTCCGACACGATTCGTGCATTCTAAGCCGCTCATCTCGAAATCGCGAATCCAGCCGGTCCGCCTTCCGCCCAGCGGACCACGCCCCGCGCCAGCCCATAACGGACTTCCAGGAGCTTCCATGCCGATACGCAACCTCCTCGCCCGATTCGCCAAACCGCCGCCGGCCAAACCGCCCGCCCGCCTGATCAAGACCGTCCAGCAGTTGCACGCGCAGCGCAGCGACAACCCCGCCCTCGCCGCCATCGACCTTGAACTGGCCTATCTGTCCCGCTGCTGCGAACACTACGACGACATCGCCGACGAACTGCGCCAATGCTGCGAGGCGCTGAGCGCGCTGCTGCTGATGCTGCGCCATACCGAAAACGCGCAACTGCGCGGCAAGGCGCTGTGGGCTTTGCTGGACCCCCTGCAACAACGTTTGCAGCTGGCCGCAAGCAAGCTGGAGGCGGTGACGTCCTGAACGCCCATCGGCCCGCATTGCCTGATGCTTGGGCTGCGCTGGCGCCATGGGAGATACTCGCGGCGGGCTCCCCTCACCCCTCCAATATCCGCCGCGCGCAGGCCTCGTCGGTGACCAGGCCGGACAGCCATTCGCCGCGCAGCGCCGCCAGGATGGCGGCCGCCTTGTCCTCGCCGCCGGCGAAGGCGATCACCGGTTTGGCCGGCCGCGGCCTCAAGGCCAGGCTGGTTACCCGCTCCTGCACCGTTTCGCCCACCAGCCGGCCGGCGCTGTCCATCGGCCGGCCCAGCAGCTCCGCCACCGCCTGGCGCGCCATCAGCCCGGCAATCTCGGTCTCGTCCAAAAAGCCGTCCTCCTGTAGGGGGCAGCCCGGCGCAATGGCGCCGATGCCGATGAAGGCCACGTCGGCCTCCGCGCCCAGCGCCTCCACCGCGCGGTACAGCCGGTGGTTGCACCATTGCGCGCGGTCGTCGGCGCTGTCGGCGTACAAGGGCGCCGGCAGCAGGTAGTAGCGGCTCTGGGTTTTCTGCGCCGCCGGCAAAGCCACGTCGTAGCGGTTGGAACAGCCGTCGTGGGCGATGGTGCCGATCAGCGACACCAGCCGGTGCTGCGGGCTGTGAATGTCGCCCAGTTCGTCGATCACGGCCTTGAGCGTGCGGCCGGACCCCAGGGCCGCCACCAGCGGGCGCGGCTGCTGCAAATAGCTCTCGAACACGCGCGCGCCGGCCACCGCCAGCTTCTTGCGCAATTCGGCCGGGGCGTCGCCGTCGGCCGGCACCACCTCGCACAGCTGCAGACCAAAGCGCTGGCGCAAGGCTTCCGCCAATGCCAGGCAGGCCGCCACCGGATGCGCCACCGTCACCTTGACCAGGCCCTGGTCCACCGCCGCCGCCACCAGCCGCTGCGCCACCTGGCGCGACACTTGCAACTGCTCGGCGATCTCGTTCTGGGTCTTGCCCGCCACGTAATACAGCCAGGCGGCCCGCGCCGCCTGGTCCAGCTTTTCCTGCTGTTTGGACAAAACACCCTCCTCGCTTGGTTTCCAAATCGATGGACCAGCCCTTGTCACCGCATCACAACGCCTCGGCGCAGAAAACAGCCGGGGTGACGATGCGCGCGCGGCCAATGCTGCCGCGCTGCAGCAAGCCGGCGCGACGGTCCCCCGTCACCAGGTAGTCCGCCTCTCCCGCCAAGGCCATCGCCAACAGGAAGGCGTCGTCAGGATCCGCGGCCTCTACGCCCGCCGGCAATGGCGGCAAAGCGTCCAGCACGATGGCACGCTGCAAGTTGTTGACCATCGCGCCGATGCGGTGTGCCGGCAGGATGGCTCTGAGCTTGGGATAACGGCTGGCGCGCCGCAGCTCGTCCAGTTGCGCTGTCGAGGTCAGCAGTTCAAAACGCGCCGCGCGCCAGGCGCGGTAGATGGCATCCGGCGGCCCGCCAGGCGAGATCAGCGCCCCCAGCAGCACATTGCTGTCCAGGATGACCCGCATCAGTCTTCACGCGCCCATTGCACCGCTTCATCGATCAGATCGCTCAGCTCCATTTCACTCATGCCGGCGGCAGCGCTCTTGGCCTGCTTGGCGGCGCTCTCCAATAGGTAGGCGCGCACGGCCTCCTCGATGAAACGCGACAAATCGCCCTTGCGGCCACCTCCTTGCGCGGCGATGAACATGCGCACGGACTGATCCATCTCCGGCGACACGGCGATATTCCAGCGAACAGTGTTCATGATGGCTCACTCCCCTCAAGCGTTTAAACACATAGGTGTTTATACGCCATGCGCCCTAGCGCCGCAACGGCCAGTCTTGATCCACGCCGCAAGCCATCCAACCCCCTCCTGAGAAAAGATTCTCTTTAAAAATCATGCTGCTATGCAGCACTTCTTTTTCATCCTCCGCGCTTGACAGCCTCCTGTATTTTATCGAATATTTGCCCACAACAAGAGCAAATGCTCAAAAATAGTCTTTGGAGGAGAAATCATGAAGTTGAAACACAAGGTGGCCATCGTCACCGGCGCGGCCGGCGGCATCGGGCTGGCGGTGGCGCGCCGCTACCTGGCCGAGGGCGCGCGCTGCCTGCTGGTGGACCTGCGGCTGAGCCCGGAACTGCAGGCGCTGGCCGGCGGGCCGGATGCGGACAACACGGCCTTGCTGGCCGCCGACATCGGTAAGCGCGACGATATCGAACACATCGTCCGCGCCGCGACCGAGCGCTTCGGCCGCGTGGACATCCTCTACAACAATGCGGCGCTGTTCGACCTAGCCCCGCTGCTGGAAGCCAGTTGGGACAGCTATGAGCGGCTGTTCGCCGTCAACGTCAAGGGCATGTTCTTCCTGATGCAGGCGGCGGCGCGGCAAATGGCGGCCCAGGGCGAGGGCGGCAAGATCATCAATCTGTCGTCCCAGGCCGGCCGCCGCGGCGAGGCGCTGGTGGCCCATTACTGCGCCAGCAAGGCGGCGGTGATCAGCTACACCCAGTCCGCCGCGCTGGCGCTGGCGCCGCACGGCATCAACGTCAACGCCATCGCGCCCGGCGTGGTGGACACGCCGATGTGGGATCAGGTGGACGCGCAGTTCGCCCGTTACGAGGGCCTGGGCCCCGGCGAGAAAAAACGACGGGTGGGCGCGGCGGTGCCGCTGGGCCGCATGGGCAGGCCGGAGGATTTATGCGGCGCGGCGGTGTTTCTCGCCTCCGCCGACGCCGACTACATCACCGCCCAGACGCTGAACGTGGACGGCGGCAACTGGATGAGCTGAGCCGCCGCTCCCGCGCCGGCAAGCCGCCCTGATTCACGCCTCAAGACCCGATCCAGAACCGCAGACACCGCCCCGAGCGGGTCCGAGCCGCCGCCGCATCGCGCACGGCAAGCCGGCCGCCATAAGCTTTGTCCGCAACGCTTCACGCAAGGAGAAACGCCATGACCACACCCCACAGCTTCCCGCTGGCCGCCGCCCTGCTGCTGGCCGGCTCCGCCCACGCCGCCACCCTCACCATCGCCACGCTGAACAACCCGGACATGATCACGCTGAAAAAGCTGTCCCCGGCCTTCGAGGCGCAAAACCCCGGCATCAAGCTCAACTGGGTGGTGTTGGAGGAAAACATGCTGCGCCAGCGCGTCACCACCGACATCGCCACCAAGAGCGGCAAATTCGATCTGATGACGATAGGCACCTACGAAGCGCCGATCTGGGCCAAGAAAGGCTGGTTGCAGCCCATGGATCAACTGGCGCCCGGCTATGAGCTGGCCGATGTGGTCAAGACCGCGCGCGACGCGCTGTCCTACAAGGGCCAGCTGTACGCGCTGCCCTTCTATGTGGAAAGCTCGATGACCTATTACCGCAAGGACTTGTTCGCCAAACTGGGGCTGAACATGCCGGAGCGGCCCACCTATCAGCAGATCGCCGGTTTCGCCAAAACGCTGAAGGAAAAAGGCGGGGTATACGGCATCTGTCTGCGCGGCAAGGCCGGCTGGGGCGAGAACATGGCCTATCTGTCCACCCTGGTGCACACCAACGGCGGCCGTTGGTTCGACGAGCAATGGCGGCCGACGATAGACAGCCCGGAGTGGAAGCAGTCGCTGAACTTCTACGTGGACCTGATGCGCAACTACGGCCCGCCGGGGGCCAGCACCAATGGTTTCAACGAGAACCTGACCCTGTTCGCCAGCGGCAAATGCGGTATCTGGATAGACGCCACCGTGGCCGCAGGGCTGTTGTTCAATCCCAAGGAGTCTCAGGTGGCGGATAAAGTGGGCTTCGCCCAGGCGCCGACGGGGGTGACGCCCAAGGGCTCCAGCTGGCTGTGGTCCTGGGCGCTGGCGGTACCCCAATCCTCGCGTCAGCAAGCGGCGGCCAAACAGTTTGCCCAATGGGCCACCTCCAAGGACTACATCCGGCTGGTGGCCAAGGATCAGGGCTGGACTTCGGTGCCGCCCGGCACCCGCCTGTCCACTTACCAGCAGCCGGAATACCTGAAGGCCGCGCCCTTCGCCAAGTTCGTGCTGGCGGCGATCCAGCAGGCCAATCCCAATGACCCGGCGCTGAAAAAAGTGCCCTACACCGGCATCCAGTATGTCGGCATCCCGGAATTCCAGTCTTTCGGCACCGTGGTCGGCCAGGCCGTTTCCGGCGCGCTAGCCGGTCAAAGCAGCGTGGACGCCGCGCTGAAAGCCGGCCAGGCGGCGGCGGACCGGGCGGTGCGGCAGGGCGGCTATCAAAAGCCGTAAGCATAAGAACCCAAGAGCCTGTTCCCAGCGCTTTGCCGCCCCCATCCACCCACGACCGCCGCTACGGCGATCCGGAGGAAACCCCATGCCCTCTCCCGCTCATACTTTACGCGCCGCCGCCGGCGCGGCCCCGCCTTCCAGGACGCGCCGCGGCGGCGCGCGGCGCTGGCTGCTGGCGCCGGCGGTGCTCAGCCTGTTGCTGTGGTCGCTGGTGCCGCTGGCGATGACCCTGTATTTCTCGGTCAACCGCTACAGCCTGCTGAGCCCGGACGAATCCGGCTTCGCCGGCCTGGACAATTACCGCTTCCTGTGGAGCGATCCGGCCTTTTTCCCCTCCATCGCCAACACCTTGCTGCTGACCGGCGCGGTGCTGCTGATCTCCGTCGTCGGCGGCCTGCTGATGGCGGTGCTGTTCGACCAGCCCTGCTTCGGCCGCGGCCCGGCCCGCTTGCTGGCCATCGCGCCCTTCTTCGTAATGCCCACCGTGGGCGCGCTGATCTGGAAGAACATGCTGCTGCACCCGGTCTACGGCCTGTTCGCCGCCGCCGCGCAAGCGCTGGGCCTGCCGCCGGTGGACTGGCTGGGCCAATACCCGATGTTCTCGCTCATCCTGATCGTCAGCTGGCAATGGCTGCCCTTCGCCTTCTTGATCTTGCTCACCGCAATCCAGTCGCTGGACCCGGAACAGAAAGAGGCGGCCCAGATCGACGGCACCGGCCCGCTGGCCATGTTCTTCCACATCATCCTGCCTCACCTGAGGCGGCCCATCGGCGTGGTGGTGATGATTGAAACCATCTTCCTGCTGTCGGTGTTCGCGGAAATCTACGCCACCACCGGCGGCGGCCCCGGCACCGCCACCACCACGCTGTCCTTTTTGATCTACGCGGTGGGCCTGCAACAGTTCGATGTCGGCCTGGCGTCCACCGGCGGCGTGCTGGCGGTGGTGCTGGCCAATATCGTGGCGGTGTTCCTGATCCGCATGCTGGCGCAAAACCTCAAGGAGGAAGGGCAAGCATGAACCGGAAACCGACGCTGTCCTGGCGCTACGCCGCCACCTCCGCCGCGGCCTGGCTGATCGCCCTGCTGCTGTTCTTCCCCATCCTGTGGATGCTGCTGACCGCCTTCAAGACCGAGGCCCAGGCCTATCAGCTCAGCCTGTGGTTCCAGCCCACGCTGGACAGCTTCCGCGAGGTGTTCGCCCGCAGCGACTACCTGGCTTTTGCCGGCCACTCCATCGCCGTGTCCTTCGGCGCCACCGCGCTCAGCCTGCTGCTGGCGGTGCCGGCCGCCTACAGCCTGGCCTTCCATCCCGGCGCGCGCGCGCAGTCGCTGCTGCTATGGATGCTGTCCACCAAGATGCTGCCTTCGGTGGGTGTGCTGCTGCCGGTCTATCTGCTGCTGAAACAGGGAGGCCTGCTGGATACCGTGACCGGGCTGGTGCTGGTCTACGCGCTGGCCAATCTGCCGATCGCGGTGTGGATGGCCTACACCTATTTCTGCGAAGTGCCGCGCGAAATCCTGGAAGCGGCGCGCATGGACGGCGCCGGCCTGTGGCAGGAAATCATTCATATGCTGCTGCCGATGGCCCTGCCCGGCCTGGCGTCCACCAGCTTGCTGCTGCTGATTCTGAGCTGGAACGAGGCTTTCTGGAGCATCAATCTGTCCAGCGCCCACGCCGCGCCGCTGACGGTGTTCATCGCCTCCTACTCCAGCCCGGAAGGCCTGTTCTGGGCCAAGCTATCCGCCGCCTCGCTGCTGGCGGTGGCGCCCATCCTGGCGCTGGGCTGGCTGACGCAAAAGCAGCTGGTGCGCGGTCTCACCTTCGGGGCGGTCAAATGAGCGGCGCCGTCGCCCATCTGGTCTGCGATTGCGACGGTGTGCTGCTGGACAGCGAGGCCGCCGCCCAGCACGCGCTGCAAACGCAGCTGGCGGCGCGGCTGCCCGGGGTGGACGCGGCCGCCGTGATCCAGCCGCGGCTGGGCATGACGCTGGAAGCGCTGCTGGCCGACATCGCCGGCCAGCACCCCTTGCCGCTGGCGCCGGACGAGATCGCGCGCATCCGCCGCGCGGTGGACGCCGAGGTGGCGGCGCGGCTGCGGGCCGTGCCCGGCGTGGCCGCCGCCTTGCGCGCCATCCCCCTGCCCAAGGCGGTGGCCAGCAACAGCGCCGGGGCGCGGGTGCGCGCGGCGCTGCGCCGCACCGGGCTGTGGCCCTTGTTCCAGGGCCGCGTGCATTGCGCCGACGAGGTGGGCGCGGCCAAGCCGGCGCCGGATGTCTACCTGGCGGCCTGCCGCTCGCTGCGCGCCGCGCCGGATCACTGCCTGGCGCTGGAGGACAGCGTTACCGGCGTCACCGCCGCCCGCGCCGCCGGCCTGCGCGTGCTGGGCTTCGCGGGCGCCGGCCACATCGCCGCCGGCCACGCGGAGCGGCTGCTGGCAGCCGGTGCCGGCCAGGTCTTCGACGATATGCGGCGGCTGCCGGAGCTGGTGCGCCGGCTGCAAGCCCGTCCGTTCTGAAATACGAGTAAGGAGAAAACGCATGGCAAGCGTCCAATTGCGCAATGTGGGCAAACGCTACGGCGACGGTCCGGAAGTGATGTCCAATATTCAACTGCACATCGACGATGGCGAGTTCGTCGTCTTCGTCGGCCCGTCCGGCTGCGGCAAGTCCACGCTGTTGCGCATGATCGCCGGCCTGGAGGAGATCAGCGCCGGCGAGTTGGAGATAGGCGGCGAACGCATGAACGAGGTGCCCGCGGCCAAGCGCGGCATCGCCATGGTGTTCCAGTCCTACGCGCTCTACCCGCATATGAGCTTGTACGACAATATGGCCTTCGGCCTCAAGCTGGCCGGCAAGAGCCGCGCCGAGATCGACGCAGCGGTGCGCCGCGCCGCCTCCATCCTGCACATTGACCACCTGCTGGAACGCAAGCCCAAGGCTCTGTCCGGCGGACAGCGCCAACGGGTGGCCATAGGCCGCGCCATCACCCGCCAACCCAAGGTGTTCTTGTTCGACGAGCCCTTGTCCAATCTGGACGCGGCGCTGCGGGTCAAAATGCGGCTGGAGTTCGCCCGCCTGCACCAGCAGCTGAAAACCACCATGATCTATGTGACCCACGATCAGGTGGAGGCGATGACGCTGGCGGACAAGATCGTGGTGCTGTCGGCCGGCCGCGTCGAACAGGTGGGCGCGCCGCGCGCGCTCTACCACCATCCGGCCAACCGCTTCGTCGCCGGCTTCATCGGCTCGCCGCGGATGAATTTTCTGCCGGGCCGCGTGCTGAGCATCCTGCCGGAAGGCGTGGCCGTGCGTCTGGACGGCGGCGGCGAACTGCTGACGGCGGTGGCGGCGCAAGACCTGACGCCCGGCGACGCCGTCACCGTCGGCGTCCGCCCGGAACACCTGCAGCCGGCCTCCGGGCCAGCGGCGCTGCGCGCGCGCGTGGCCGCGGTGGAGAGCCTGGGCGACTGCGCCTATCTGTACGCCGAGGCGCCGGACGCCGACGAGCCGCTGATCAGCCGGATCTCGGACGCGCAGGACTTCGCCGCCGGCGACGAAATAGGCTTCAGCGCCCTGCCGCATCACTGTCACCTGTTCCACCAAGACGGCCAGGCCCTGCCGCGCCTGCCGCATCACTGTCACCTGTTCCACCAAGACGGCCAGGCCCTGCCGCGCCTGCCGCACTGAAGCCGCCACGGAGCCCTGCGATGAAACACACTCCCTCCCCGCCGCGCTGGCTGCACATCGGCGCCGGCGCCTTCCACCGCGCCCACCAGGCCGTCTATCTGGACCAACTGGCCAGCGCCGACGCCGAGCCCTGGCGGTTGGCCGTCGGCAATATCCGCGCCGACCAGAACCCGCTGCTGGAACAATTGGCGGCGCAGCAAGGCCAGTACACGCTGGAAACCGTCAGCCCGGCCGGCGAGCGCCGCTACCGGCGCATCCGCGCCATCGACGCGGTGCTGCCCTGGGACCGCCGGCTGAGCGCGCTGATAGACGAAGGCGCGCACCCGGCCACCCGGGTGATCTCCTTCACCGTCACCGAAGCCGGCTACTACCTGAACCAGGAGCAGGCGCTGGACACCGCCAATCCGGAGCTGGCGGACGATTTGCACGGCGGGCTCAACACCCTGTACGGCGCCGTCGCCACGATTTTGCGCGCGCGCGCGGCGCGCGGCGGCGGCGCGCTCACCCTGCTCAATTGCGACAATCTGCGCCACAACGGCGAACGCTTCCGCCAGGGCCTGGAACAGTTTCTGAGCCTGCGCCAGGAAACCGAGCTGCTGGCGTGGACGCGCCGCCACAGCAGCTGCCCCAACGCCATGGTGGACCGCATCACCCCGCGGCCGCCGCCGGAACTGGCGGAACGGGTGGCCGCCGCCACCGGCTGGCGCGATCCCTGCGCGATCACCGCGGAATCCTTCACTCAATGGGTGATAGAGGATCGCTTCGCCGCCGGCCGCCCGGCGCTCGAGCGCGTCGGCGCGCAGCTGGTGGCCGACGTCCAACCCTATGAGGAAGCCAAGATTCGCATCCTCAACGCCAGCCACAGCGGCATCGCCTGGGCCGGCAGCCTGCTTGGCCTGGACTTCATCCACCAGGGCGCGGCGGACCCGGACATCCGGCGGCTGGCTTACGACTACGTCAGCCAGGACGTGATCCCCTGCCTCAGCCCCAGCCCGCTGGACTTGGCCGGCTATCGCGACAGCGTGCTGGAGCGCTTCGGCAATCCGGCGCTGGGCGACAGCAATCAGCGCGTGGCGGCGGACGGCTACGCCAAGCTGCCCGGCTTCATCGCGCCCACGCTGCGGGAATCCATCGCCGCCGGCCGCCGGCCGGACGCCTGCGCCATGCTGCCGGCGCTGTTCCTGCGCTTTTTGCAGCGCTGGCGCGCCGGCCGGCTGGGTTACGCCTACCAGGACGGCAGCATGGACATCTCCGCCTGCCATCGCATGCTGGCGGCGGCCGACCCGGTGGCCGCCTACTGCGCGGACCCGGCGCTCTGGGGCCCCTTGGCCTGCAGCCCGGCGCTGGTCGCGCCCTTGCGCGCCGCGCTGACGCGGGTGGACAGCTGGCTGGAAGGCCGCGGACGGGGATAGACTGCGCGAGAGCGCCGCCCCCCAGCCGTCCGCTACTCCATCCAAGGACAAAACCATGTATCTAGGCATTGATCTGGGCACGTCGGAAATCAAGGCCGTGCTGCTGGACGGCGACAACCGCCCGCTCGCCAGCGCTGGCGCGGCGCTGGACGTCTCGCGGCCGCGGCCGGGCTGGGCCGAACAAGACCCGGAAGACTGGTGGCGCGCCGCCTGCGCGGCGGTCGCCAAGCTGCGCGAACAGGCGCCGGCCGCGCTGGCCGCCACCCGCGCCGTCGGCCTGTCCGGCCAGATGCACGGCGCGGTGCTGCTGGACAGCCGGGACCGGGTGCTGCGGCCGGCCATCTTGTGGAACGATTTGCGCAGCGTGGCCGAATGCGCCGAGCTGACCGCCGCCGCGCCGAGGCTCCACGCCGTCGCCGGCAACCTGGCCATGCCCGGCTTCACCGCGCCCAAATTGCGCTGGCTGGCGCGGCATGAGCCGGAGAGCTTCCGCGCCGTCGCCACCGTGCTGTTGCCCAAGGACTATCTGCGCCTGCGCCTGTGCGGCGACAAGATCACCGACACCTCGGACGCCTCCGGCACCTTGTGGCTGGACGTGGGCCGCCGCGACTGGTCCGAGGAACTGCTGGATGCCGGCGGACTGTCGCGCCGTCAAATGCCGCGGCTGGTAGAGGGACTGGCGCCGGCCGGGAGGCTGAGCCCGGCCGCCGCGGCCGCCTGGGGCATCGCCCGACCGCCGCTGATCGCCGGCGGCGCTGGCGACGGCGCGGCCAGCGCCGTCGGCATCGGCGCGATCGCCCCGGGCGACGGTTTCCTGTCGCTGGGCACCTCCGGGGTGATCTTCGTCGTCGACGACCGTTTCCGCCCCAATCCGGCGCAGGCGCTGCACGCCTTCTGCCACGCGCTGCCCCGGCGCTGGAGCCTGATGAGCGTGATGCTGTCCGCCGCCAGCTGCCTGCGCTGGTTCTGCCGGCTGGCCGGCGTGGACGAGGCGACGCTGTTGACGGAAATAGAGCGGCTGAGCCCGGCGGAGCTAAGCGCCGCGCCGGTATTCCTGCCCTATTTGTCCGGCGAGCGCACTCCGCACAACGATCCTTTCGCTCCCGGCGCCTTCTGGGGCTTGAGCCAGGCGCACGGCCGCGCCGCGCTAGGCTACGCGGTGCTGGAGGGCGTCGCCTTCGGCATGGCGGACGGGCTGGACGCGCTGCGCGCCGCCGGCGCCGCGCCGCGAGCCTTGTCCCTGGTGGGCGGCGGCGCGCGCAGCCCGTTCTGGGCGCAATTGCTGGCCGACGCGCTGGACACCGAGATTCTCACCCACCTGGGCGGCGAAGCCGGCGCCGCGCTGGGCGCGGCCCGACTGGGCTGGCTGGCGGACGGCGGTGACATCGGCGCCGTCTGCGTCAAACCGTCGCCGCGAACGCTCCACGCCCCGGACCCCGCCCGGCTTCAGGCCTTGCAAGCTCGTCTGCGTCACTTTCGCGCGCTCTACCAGGCGCGCCCCCCCTCACTTGCGGAGACCCTCATATGATTCTGTGCTGCGGCGAAGCCCTGTACGATTTTTTCCTGGAACCCGGCGCGGCGGAATGGCCGCAACTGAACTACCGCGCCGTGCCCGGCGGTTCGCCGTTCAATGTGGCTCGGGGCCTGGCGCGGCTGGGCCGGCGCTCGGCCCTGCTGACGCCCTTGTCAAACGATTATCTGGGCGCACAGCTGCGGCGGCTGTTGGAACAGGAGGGAGTGGACAGCCGCTATCTGCTGCCGCGCGATCTGCCCACCACGCTGGCGATGGTGAGCGTGGACGAAGGCGGCCAGCCGCAGTACGGCTTTTACGGCGAGCGCGCGCCGGAGGCCAGCCTACGTCCTGAAGAACTGCCGACGCTGGAAGACGAAATCGCCGCCGTGCACTTCGGCTCCTACGCCTTGGTGAGCCGCCCCGGCGGCGAGGCGTTGCAAGCGCTAGCGGCACGCGAAAGCGGCCGGCGTCTGATCTCGCTGGACCCCAATCTGCGGCTGAACGTGGAGCCGGAACGAGCGCGCTGGCGGCAATGCCTGGACATCCATCGCCGCCACGCCCATCTGATCAAGGTGAGCGTCGAGGATCTGACCCTGCTGTATCCGGGGCAGGAGGTCGAAGCCTGCGCCCGCCGCTGGCTCGCCCCGCCATGCCAGTTGCTGCTGCTCACCCGCGGCGAACAAGGCGTTCGCGTGTTCAGCCGCCGTCACGGCGAATGGGAACATCCAGCCGCCGCCGTTCAGGTTGTGGACACCGTGGGCGCCGGCGATAGCTTCCAGGCCGCGCTGCTGTGCCGGCTGGCCGAGCTGGACCGGCTGAGCCCGGACGGGCTGGCGGCGCTGAGCCGGGCGGAAACCGAGGATCTGGTCCGCTTCGCAACGCGCGCAGCAGCCCTGACCTGCGCGCGGCGAGGGCCGGACCTGCCGCAACGGGAACAGCTGACGGACTAAGAACCTGTTTACGATCTCGAGAGCAAGGGCGAGACAAGGAGAAAATGGCTCAAAAAGCAAAGTGCACACACGGGGCATGAGCATTTCGAGGACATTTTCAACGCCGTACCGCCAACGCTCAGCAGATTTTGAGCAGGCTCTGAGGCGCCGCCTACTCGCAGCCGCCCTCTTTTCGCAGCCAATCGAACATACCCGCCATCGCCTCGCTACGCAGAGCGTCCCGCGGCCGGGACAACCACCATTGCGCGCCCGGCTGGCGCGGGTAACCGGCCAGTTCGCGCAGCCGGCCTTCTGCCAGCGCTTCTTCCAAGGCCATCGACGGCAGGCAGGCGATGCCGTGGCCGCGCAAGGCCGCGTCCAGCGCCAACTGCGGCGCGTCGTAGGCGGCGGCGATGCCGAAGCGCGGCAGCATGGACTGCATCGCGGCGGCGGCCGCCTCCGGCATGCTGGCTTTTTCCAGGCAGATCAAGCGCGTCAGTTGCGGATGTCGCTCGGCCGGCAGCGCCGCCAGCCGTTCCGCCAAGGCCGGCGCGGCGACAAAACGCCAGTCCTCCCGCAGCCAGGCCGCGTCTTCCCAGCCGGCCATCGCCAGCGGCTGCCGGCCGATGACGATGTCGACGTCGATCTCATCGGCCTGACCCGGTTCTTCATCCGTGGACAGCAGCGGCACGATGTCGGGGTGGGCTGCGCGCAGGCGGTCCAAGCGCCCCTGCAGCCAGCCGTGCAGCAAAAAAGCCGGCCCCACCAGCACCACCAGGCCCGGATCGGTGTACACCGCGATGCGGTCCAGCCCGCGCCGCAGCGTGTCCAGCGCGCGTCGCACGCTCTGCTGCAGCATTTCGCCGGCAAAGGTGAGTTCGATGCCGCGGCCCACGCGCTGGAACAAGGGCTGGCCGACAAAGGCTTCCAACTGTTGAATCTGGTGACTGACCGCGGACTGCGACAGGTGCAGCGCCTCGGCGGCGCGGGAGACGCTGCCCAGGCGCGCGGCGGCTTCGAAACCGGTCAGCAGCCGCAGCGACGGCAGACGGCCAAGCTCGCCGGTTGCCTGGTCTTCCCACTCGCCCGCCTTAGGCCCGCCGCTGTTACTGCCTCTATCCATCCGGATATGTCCTCTTGGTTTCCGGCCTGGGCCGGCGTGGCGGCGATATTGCCTTCTACGCCGCCCGATTAGAACATGTTTACGATCCCGCGAGCTGAGAACCTGCTCAACGTCCCACAAGCAAGAAGAAGGCGCACCGGCTGAGAAAGCGGAATGTACAGGCGGCGCATGAGCATTGTGAGCTCGTTTTCAACGCCGTATCGCCGACGCGCGGCAGCGCGTAAACGGGTTCTCAAGCCGGCTGCTGCTGGGTGGCGCAATGAATGCCGCCGCCGCCGGCTGCGATGCCGTCGATGTTCAACTGCACCACTTCGCGCTGCGGAAACAACTCGCGCAGCGCCGCCCGCGCGTTGCGGTCGGCCTTGGCGTCGCCGAACTCCGGCGCGATCACCGCCCCGTTGCAGACATAGAAATTGATGTAGCCGGCCGCCATCTCATGGCCCTCGTACTCGGGCCGCACCCGCTCGGGACCCGGCAAGACCACTACCTCCAGCTTGCGGCCGCGCGCGTCCCGCGCCTGACGCAGCAAGGCCAGGTGGCGACGGGTCACCGCGTAATCGTAGGACTGCGGATCCGTGTCCAAGCCGGCCACCACCACGCCAGGACGGACGAAACGGGCGTAGAAATCGGTATGACCGTCGGTGATGTCGCGGCCGGCGATGCCGGGCAACCAGATTACCTTGTCCACGCCCAGCAGCCGGCGCAGTTCGCGCTCGCACCGCGCCTTGTTCCAGCCGGGGTTGCGGTTGGGGTTGAGCACGCAGCTTTCCGTGATGATGGCGGTTCCCTCGCCGTCCACTTCAATGCCGCCGCCCTCCAGCACCAACGAGGTCCTCACGGCCGGCGCCCCGCTCTTTGCAGCCACCGCGGCGGCTACTTTGGCGTCCCGACGGTACGCCTGCTTGCCGCCCCAGCCGTTGAAGTTGAAATCCACCGCCGCCGGCGCTCCGCCTTCGCCCTTGACGAAAACCGGACCGCTGTCGCGTATCCACAAATCGTCCAGCGGTTGCTCCAGCAGCTCCACCTTGGGGCCGCACAGCTTGGCCGCCAGTTCCATGTCCTCGGCGCGCGCCAGCATGCGCACCGGCTCGTGGGCGGCGATGGCCTGAGCCACCCGCGCCAGATCGCGCCGCACCACCGGCAGCAAGTCATCGCCCCACACCGCCAGGCTGGGGCCGAAGGCCATCCAGGTGGCCGCGTGGCGTTCGCCCTCGTCCGGCATGCGGTAGCCGGCCGCGCTCGGCGCGCCGCTCCAGCCGCGGGCGGCCAGCAGGCTCCCCGCCGTCAACAGGCTCGCGCCCAGGAAGTGTCGTCTAGTACTCATCGCCGCGTCTCCAAGACCGGTTTCCAGCCACATGGCTGCGGTCAGCATTGTGCAAGTGGACATACATTTGAAAAAGCGATGAATTTTGCGGAAACCTATCTATTTCTATCATGTATTTGTCTCCGCTGCGCGCTGACGGCGGGAATGACATAAGCTGAAAACGAACGACCGGAGGGACCATCATGCGTCTCGCGCTTTGCCTCCTCATCGCCGCCATTGCGGCCCAAGCCTTCCCCGCGCCGGCGCAAGACCCCGAGCTGGTGATGGGCTACCGCACCAATGAGCGGCGTCCCTATATCGAGGACGAGAGCGACGACGGCATCTATAAAGCCCTGTACAGCCGCGCCTGCCAGCGCATCGGCTGCACGCTGAAAGTGGTGCGTCTGCCAAAGAAGCGGGTGTTGCAAGCGCTGGCGCAGGGCGAGGTGGACTTCTACCCCGGCTATACCTACAACGCGGAGCGCGAAGCTAGCGTCCTGTTCGTGGCCAACGGCCTGCGCGAGCGCCATGTGATCATTACCCGCGCCAAACACGCGCCCGTACGCGGCTACGCCGATCTGGACAATAGCGTGGAGCTGCGCAGCCTGGGCAACCCGGACCTGCTTCCCCCTCCCTGGCAAGCGCGCACCAAGGTGCTGCAAGTGCCGGAGCTGGACGTCGAACGCGCCTTCCGCCTGATCAGCGCCGGCAAGGCGGATTTCTACATCTATGACGAACTCACGCTGCGCTTCTACTGGGAACGGCTGCGGCCGGCCGGGCTGACGCTGCACCCGTCGCTGGAGCCCTGGCAGGCAATGCATATGGGCTTTTCCAAGCATTCGCGCTTTTACCGGGCGCTGCCCAACCCGGATTACCGCGCCGACCAGCCGCTAAGCCCGGACAACTACCCGCAACGGCTGGACCCGGCCTCTCTGGCCGGCAAGCTGAGCGCGGCCTTGCAGGCGATGAAGCAGTCCGGCGAAACCGAACGCATCGTCGAGCATTTTCTCCAGACGCCGGCCCGTTGAATAGAAGGCCGCCGGCTCCCGCCCGCATAAACAAAACCCCTGAAGCCGCCATGCGGCGCGTCAGGGGTCCATTAAGGCGTTTTCAACGCCGATCGCCAAGAGTCTGTTCAAGTCTCGCGTGCAAGGGCGAGACAAGGCGAAAACCGCTGAAAAAGCGGAGTGCACACACAGTACATGAGCATTTTGAAAGTGCACTCACCGAGCCACGTTTCACGACGCGTAGCAGATCGTAAACAGGTTCTAGGGCGTAACCCGCATATACGGCGTAGTGCTCAACGTCGCGCTAATGGAACAGCCGCCGGACAACTGGGCCGCATCCAGGCCAATCACGGTTTCGCTGCCGTTGTCGGCCACGCTGCCCACAATCTTGGTGGGGCCGCACAGGCCGCCGGCGATCGGCGATTTCACATTCACCGACACATTATCCAAAGTCAGTTGAGTGGCGGTATCCACGTGACCGGTCCACGGCGAAGCGACCGAGGCGGAGGGCTTGATCACCTTACACAGCGCGCCGCCGCTGAACGAGGCGCTGGTGATGGCCACATTGCCGTAGCCGTCCACGGTGCCGCTGAACACCGCCTTGCAGTCCAGATCGATGCCGAACTTGCCCACCTTGGCCGGCCCCACCGCGGAAAACGGCATGGCCGCGCCGCCGGGGCCCGGCGGGGTGATGGTGACGGCGAAGGCGGAAGCGGCGGCCAGACTGAGTGCAGCGGCGGCGAGACAATGGGAAAAGCTCATGAGGGCTCCTTGCTTGAGAAGGTTGATTCATGCCAATCGGCAAGAAGCCCATAAATTAAAATGCCATTTAAATTAAACGTTTGATTTTCATCAAGCCACCGTCCGTCGGCTGCCTGACCTATAGGCTGATGAACAAGCGCCAGCTGTCGGCGCCAAAATCCGGTCGCTCAAACGCAAACAGGCTTCCAGGCGGAACCTGTTCAAAGTCTCGCGAGCAAGAGCGAGACAAGGCGAAAACAAGCGAAAAAGCGGAATGTACACGTGGTACATGAGCATTTTGAGCTTGTTTTTAACGCCGTATCGCCGCAGCGCAGCAGATCGTAAACAGGTTCTCAGGGAATCATCACCGTGAACTGACCAGGCGAGTTGATCTTGATCACCCCGCCCCAGTTGCACATCAGCATGCTGTTGCTGTCCAGCGCCGGCATATTGCCAATCAGCACCGTGGGCGCGCCCGGCGTCCACGGCGCGGCGGTGACAGGGATGCAGGGCATGGGCGTCAGCACGCCCATGGCGGCGGCGGTGGCGGCCGCCACCATTGGGTTGGCCGGGCTTTGGCACATGCCGAAGGGCATGACGTTGAGCATGGGCACATGGTCCATGATGTTGGCGGCCGGCACCCCGCCGGCCATCACCCGGTTGGCGGGCAACACCACCAGACTGCTGGGGGCGACGCCGAAGCTGCATTGCAGCATCGCGCCCATGCACACTTGCGGACATCCCATGCGCGTTTCCTCACTCCGGCGGGCCAATACATGACATCGTCACGCCAAAGCGAGCCATCGTCAAGCGCGGCCGCGCCAGCCCTGGCCGCGCCGGGTCAAGACTCGCTCCAGCCCCAGCAACAACAACGACACCCCGGCCGAGCTCAGCGCGATCAGCGTGGCCATCGCCGCCGCCGCCGCGGTGTCGCCGGCGTCGTCCATGGTGACGATGGCCACCGCGGCCAGGCTATTGTCCGGACTGGCGATGAAGATCAGCGCCGACAGCGTGGTCATCGCGGACACGAACAGATAGCGCATCACGTCCAGCAGCGCCGGCAGGCACACCGGCAGCGTCACCCGCCGCAACGTCACCCAGAACGGCACTTTGAGCGAGGCGGCCACCGCTTCGAACTCGCCGTCCAGTTGCTTGAGCGCGGTGCTCATGGTCAGGTGGCCGGTGGTGTAGAAGTGGGCGATGGTGCAGGCGGCCATCAAGGTCATGCCGCCGTAGAGCCCATGCAGCGGATTGTCCGGATGGTTGAAGAAGAACACATAGCCCAGGCCCAGCACCAGGCCGGGCACCGCCATCGGCAGCATGGCGAAGAAGCGCAGCAGCGCGCGCCCCAACGGCGCGGCCGGCAGCTTCTCGCAGGCGTAGGCGCCGGCGAACACCAGCAGGCTGCCCGCGCCGGCGGTGATGCAAGCCAGTTTCAGGCTGTTGAAGTAAGCGCTCCAGCCGCCGCCGTCCACGCTGTCGAACTGATAGTGGGCCAGCGTCAGGCTTAAATCGTACGGCCAGTACTTGATGAAGGAAGCGACGACGCCGACGCCGAGCAGGGCCAGCAGCGGCAGCGAGATCGCCGCCAGCAACAGCCAGGCGGCCAGGTCGCGCCATGGCGCGCGCCCCGGCGAAAACGGCACCGCGCGCGCGCTGAGCGCCGCTTGCTGACGGCGCGCCATCCGCCGCTCGATGAAGAAGGAAAACACCGCCGGCAGCAGCAACATCAGGCCCACCACCGCGCCGCGCGGGAAGTTCTGCTGCCCCACCACCTGCTTGAAGGCCTCCACCGCCAGCACGTTGTAGTCTCCGCCCACCACCTTGGGCACGCCGAAGTCGGTGATCACCAGGGTGAACACCACCAGGCCCGCCGAGACCAGGCCGTAACGCGCGCCCGGCAGGGTGATGGTGAGGAAGCGGCGCAGCGCGCCGGCGCCCAGCGCGCGGCCGGCCTCGTACAGCCGCGCGTCCGACGCCGATAGCGCGGTCAGCAGGATCAGCAGCGCGTGCGGAAAGGTGTAGAAGGCCTCGCCCAGCACCATGCCCCAGAAGCCGTAGACGCTGCCGCCGGCGAGCCAGGACTTGAGCAGGCCCTGGTTGCCGAACAGATACACCAGCGAGATGGCCGGCATCAGCGACGGCGCCAGCAGCGGCGACAAGGCGATCTGCCGAAACACGCCGCGGCCCCAAACGCGGCTGCGGCTCAAGCCCCAGGCAAAGACAAAGGCCAGCGGCAACACCAGCGCGGTGACGGTCAGCGCCAGCCACAGGCTGTGCCGCGCGGCGCGCATCAGGCCGGGGCTGTCCAATACCTGGGCGAAGTTGGCCAGGCCGACAAAGCCGCCGTCCATGTCCAATACCGATTTGCCGAAGATGAACAGCAGCGGCAGGCCCAGCGCCAAAGCCAGCAGCGCCGTCAGCGTCCACACCAGCGCGGCGGCGGCCCGGCGCTCGCCGCAGGCCGGCGCGGCGCGCCAGCCGTTCAGCGCGCGGCTCAGCATGCGCCCTCCCCGGCATAGGCGCGCAGCAGCGCGGCCGGCAACTCCACCGGCACCACCTCGCCCGGCGTCAGCGGCTGGCGCTGCAGCATGGACGGACAGATTTCCGCGTGCAGCGCCAGGCCGGGCATGGCTTCCGGCTGCAGCCGCAGCCGGGTCATCGCGCCGCCGAAGCTGATGTCGGCCACCCGCGCCAGCAAGGTGTTGGGCGCGCCGTCCCAGCGCGCCTTGACGATGATGTCTTCCGGCCGCAGGAACAGGGTCAGCGCCTCGCTCTGCGGCAAGGGCGCGTCCAAGCGCAGCAGGCAGTTGCCGACGGCGGCCTCATGGCCGTCCAGCCGCCGCGCCGGCAGCCAGTTGGCGGCGCCGACGAATTCCGCGACGAAGCGGCTGGCGGGACGGCGGTAGATCTCGGCCGGCGTGCCGATCTGCTCGATGCCGCCTGCGTTCATCACTACCACCCGGTCCGCGATGGCCAGCGCCTCGGCCTGGTCGTGGGTCACCATCAGCGTGGTGACGCCCAAGCGTTTTTGCAGGCCCTTGAGTTCGTCGCGCAGCTTGTCGCGCACCCGCGCGTCCAGCGCGGACAGCGGCTCGTCCAGCAGCAGCAGGCCGGGCGAGGTGGCCAGCGCGCGCGCCAGCGCCACACGTTGCTGTTGGCCGCCGGACAGCTGGGCCGGGTATTTGTCCTCAGCGCCGGGCAAGCCCACTAGGTCGAGCAGCTCCCGCACGCGGCGGGCGTGGCGCGCGCCGCCGCCGCGCGGCTTGAGGCCGTAAGCGATGTTGTCCGCGACATTGAGATTGGGGAACAAGGCGTAGCTCTGGAACACGATGCCGTAGTCGCGGCGGGCCGGCGGTTCGCGGGTGATGTCGCGCTCCAGCAAATGGACGCTGCCGGCGTCCGGCTGGTCCAGCCCGGCGATCAGGCGCAACAAGGTGGTCTTGCCGCAGCCGGACGGGCCCAGCAGGCAGACAAATTCACCCTTGCGGATGGACAAGGACACCTCGTCCAAGGCGGTGAAGCCGCCAAAACGGCGGCTGAGGCCGCGGACGGACAGGTGTTCGGACAAGCCGTCCAAACTATCGGCCGGTTTCATGCGCAACTCCAGGGTGTCTTGAAATGAAACGACGCCGCCCGGCGGGCGGCGTAATGGCGGGAACCGGCTCAGCTCTTGGACTCGGCCTTGCTTTCATAGCGGCGCGACCATTCGCGCAGGATGGCCTCGCGCTGTTTGGCGGCCCAGGCGAAGTTGTTCTTGCTCAGACGCTGGGCGTAGTCGGCGGGGATGAAGGGGTTGGGTTTGGCCACGCCGGGCATGGCCAGCACCGCGTAGTTCTTTTCATACAAACGCATCGCCGGCAGGCTGACCGAGAAGTCCGCCAGCTTCTGCGCGGCGGCCAGCTTCTTGCTGCCCTTGATGATGGCGGTGGCTTCCAAGTCCCAGCCCAGGCCTTCCTTCGGGTAGATCAGGTCGATGGGCGCGCCCTTCTCTTTCAGCTGGGCGCCGCGGTATTCGAAGGAGATGCCTATCGGATACTCGCCGGCGGCGGCCATCTTGCACGGCTTGGAGCCGGAATGGACGTACTGCGCCATATTGGCGTGCAGCTTGTCCATATAATCCCAACCCTTTTTCTCGCCCATCATCTGCAACCAGGCGGACACGTCCAGATAGCCGGTGCCGGAGGACGCCGGGTGCGGCATCACGATCTGGCCCTTGTAGGCCGGCTTGGCGAGGTCGGCCCAGCTCTCGGGCTTGGGCAGATTTTTCTTGGCGGCTTCTACGGTGTTGAAACAGATGGTGGCGGCCCACACGTCCATGCCGGTCCACTTGGGCGGCTTGGCCTTGTCGACGAATTCCGGGCTCAGCTTGTCCACGCCCTTGGGCGCGTAAGGCTGCAGCATGCCCTGCTGGTCCAGAATCATCAGGCTGGTGGCGGCCAGGCCCCATACCGCGTCGGCTTGCGGATTGTTTTTCTCGGACAGCAGTTTGGCGGTGATGATGCCGGTGGATTCCCGCACGAAGCGGATTTCGATGTCCGGGTTGGCCTTTTCGAAAGCCTCTTTGTATTCCTTGACCTGATCCGCCTCCAGCGCGGTGTACACGGTCAGGGTGGTGGCGGCCTGCGCCAGCGGGGCCGTCAGGCCGGACAGGGCCAGGCCGGCGGCCAAGGCAATCAGTTGTTTCATCGACATCGCTCCAATGGGTTTAGACGTATAGACCTCATAGCCCATGCGCCGTCCTTTAATCAGCCGCCACCTTACGACGCGCCGATGACAGCGCGGTGACGGCCGGGTGAAGCTTGTCTTGCGCGGCTGGATGTCTTGCCCGCCGGCGCGCGGCCTACCAGGCCAGCGGCCCTTTCTCGCCGTTGGCGTGCTCGCCGTAATACAGCGAGGGCAATAGCCGCGCCAGGCAGCTGAACTCGTTGTAGCAGTGGCGCATCAACTCCAGGCCCAGGCGTTCCGGCACCGGTTCGCCGACGCCGTCGGCCGCGCCCAGCAAGAAGCGGCTGCGCAGCACCGCGCCGTGGGCGGTGTCCCGCGTCAGGTGCACCATCTCGCCGTCCAGCGGGTCGCCGTCGGGGCTGAGCCGCGGCTCCTCGCCAAAGGCGATTCGCGCGCACACCGCGGCCGAGGCGTCGCCTCGCGCCAGCGCGGCGCTAAGCCGGCCGGCGCCGAAGAAAGTTTCCGGCGGGTGGAATTTCAACACCGCCGGCACCGGCGGGATCTCGCCCAGCGCCTCCACCGCGCGCACGGTGGCGCCCACATAGCCGCGGCCGGGTCGGCGGCGCCCGTCCCAACCGCGCAGCTCCACATGGTCGTGCGGGTGCCACCAGCGAATGTGCCGGGTGGATTCAAAGAAAGTAAACCACCAATCGAACATGCGGCCGGCGCAGCCGGGCAGTTCGGTTCGCGCGGCCACCAGCAGCCGGCCGTCGTCCAGCCGGCGCACGCCGGTTTCCAGCATCAGCGGGCCGGGCTGCAACAGCTCGTCGTAAGATGTTTCATAGAGAGAATTCACAGTACACTCCTTGGCGTGAAGAATGACAGGGCGCGATGCGCGGCTTCCATTAATTTGGAAACGCATCACGTTTCCATAATGAGGAAGCCATATCCAGATGTCAAGCCAAGATCAGGAGCCGCGCGCGCGCGGCCGCCCCGCCATGCCGGAACGGGAGCTGCGTCAACAGGTGCTGGACGCCGCCACCGAACTCTTGCTGAGCCAGGGTTATCAAGCCGCCACCATGGCGGCGGTGGCGCAGCGGGCGGGCGTGGCCAAGAAAACGGTGTATCGCTTCGCCGACAACAGCGAACAGTTGCTGGGCGCGGTCATTCACGGCTGGACCGACGCCTTCGTCGCGCCGATGCAGGAGCCGCTGACGGCCTCCGCCCACCTGCCACAGGCGCTGGAGGCCTTGCTGAACACGGTGGCGGCCAAGGTGCTGACACGTGAGGCGATAGGGCTGTTCCGCCTGCTGATAGGGGACTTTCCCGGCCGGGAACAGGCGCTGGCGCAATACGCGGAACACGGCGTGCAACGCTGCGCCGCGCTCTTGGCCGGCTGGTTGGAACGCCAGGCGGAACAGGGCCTGATCCACTGCCCGCAACCGGCGCAAACCGCCGAACTGCTGCTGGCGATGACGATAGCCGAGCCGCTGCGCCAAATGGCCTTGGGCCTGACGCCGCCGCTGCCGGAGCATGACCCCGGCGAGCGCATCCACGCCGCGGTGGCGCTGTGCTGCGCCGGGCTGCTGCCGCGCTGAGCCGGCCCGCCGGGCCTTGGGCATACAAGGCACAAAACCTTGACTAAACTATCTTGAAGACAACCCTATTTGCCGCCATGAGCCTGCGCCGCGTCCTTGATAGTATCGTTACCCGCTTGCTGCTGCTGGCGCTGGGCATCGTAGTGGCCGGCACCGTGGCGCGCTACTACGCGGTCAGCCAGTTTCTGCGCGAAGACTTGAGCAAGGTGGTGCAAAACCAGCAGATGGCGCTGGCCAGCTATGTCGCGCGCGATGTGGACTTCAAGATCCAGCAGCGCCAAGCGCTGCTGCGCCGGCTGGCCACCGGCCTTCCCCTGGATTTGCTGCAACGCCCGGCCGAGCTGCAAGCCTGGCTGCGCCTGCATTGCGACTTCCAATGCCCGTTCTCGCAAGGCCTCTACGTGGTGACGCCGGACGGCCGCGCCGTTGCAGACTACCCGCCGATGCCGGGCCGCGCCGGCCGAAACTTTTCCGACCGCGACTACATCCGCATCGCGCTGTCCAGCCCGTCCAATCTTGACCGCATCGCCATCGGCCGGCCCGTCGTCGGCCGCGTCAGCAAAAAACCGGTGCTGCCTATGGCCGCCGCGCTGCCCTGGCGCGACGGACAGCCGCAAGGCGCGCTGGCCGGCGTCACCGCGCTGGCCGCGCCGGGCTTCATGGACTTGCTGCTGGCGTCCCACATCGGCGGGCCGAACAGCGGCTTTTTGCTGGTCTCTCCACAAGACCGGCTATTCATCGCCTCCTCCCAGCCGGACATGGTGCTCAAGCCCACGCCGCCGACGGGCATCAACCCCTTGCACGACCGGGCGATGGCCGGCTTTCGCGGCGTCGGCATCACCGTCAACGCCCAAGGGGGCGAGGAGGTGTCCGCCATCGCCTCGGTGCCCAGCACCGGCTGGTTCGTGGTAGCCCGGCTGCCCAGCAGCGAGGCCTTCGCCACCGTGGACCGGGTGCAAACCTTTTTACTGAAAACCGCGGCGCTCGCCATCCTGGTGTTCGCCCTGGCCGCGGGCGCGGGCCTGTACCTGCTGTTCCGCCCGCTGTTCCGCGCCGCCAGTCACGCGGACCGCATGACCCGAGGGGAATTGCCGCTGGAGCCGCTGCCGGTCAAGCGCAACGATGAAGTGGGCCATTTACTGGCCGCCTTCAACCGGCTGTTGAGCAAACTGAACCAACACCAGGCGGAATTGGCCCGCATGGCCCATCACGACACCCTGACCGGCCTGCCCAACCGCGCGTTGCTGGCCGACCGCCTGAACATGGCGCTGGCGCGCGCCCAGCGCCATGAAAGCCGGCTGGGCCTGCTGTTTCTGGACCTGGACGGCTTCAAGCTGATCAACGACAACTACGGCCACAAGGCCGGCGACAAGGTGTTGTGGCAGGCGGCGCAACGCCTGAGCGGCATCGTGCGCCAGACCGACACCCTGGCGCGCATCGGCGGCGACGAGTTCGTGCTGTTGATCGGCGATCTGGGCGAGGACGCCGAGGAGGTGGCGCGCATCGTGGCGACCAAGTGCATAGAGACGATGCAGACGCCGTTCGACATCGGCGGCGAACAGCGCCAGCTGGGCATTTCCGTCGGCATCGCGCTGGGCAACGGCGAGAGCAGCGCGGACAGCCTGTTGCAGGCGGCCGACCAAGCCATGTACCGGGCCAAGAAATCCGGCCTCAGCGGCTGCGAAAGCGTCACGCTGTAAGAACCTGTTTACGGTCTGCCGCGCGTCGGCTATGCCGCGTTGAAACCCGCTTCGAAATGCTCATGTACCACACGCACATTCCGCTTTCTCAGCCGTTTTCGCCTTGTCTCGCCTTAGCTCGCGAGATCGTAAACACATTCTAAGAGCCGCTAACAAAACCTCGCAGAGAACCTGAGCCAAGGCGCGCCGACGCAGGCAGTACGAGTAGTACGACAAGGAGGCGCAACACAGGATCAGGGATTTTGTTAGCGGGTCTAAGCATGCGGCGGCCCTGCCAGGCCGCCGCCGCCGTCTACACTATCTCGGGAATAGGCTCGATATAAGCCACCCGCTCGTTATTGTGCAGCACTTCCACCGCCGTATACTTGGGCGCGCCGGGCGGCAGCACCCGGTCATAGCGGGCATGCGCCACCGCCAGCACCTGCGGCCACATGCCGGGCTTCTGCACCAGATGCAAGTCCAGCATCAGGATGGCCGGGTTGATGCCCTGCGGCTCGCGCATGGTCAGCACCGCTTCCACGCCGGGATTGGCCACCACCACATCCCCCGCCACATGCAAACTCTTGGGGTGGCCCGGCATCGCGTTCAGCCAGGCATGCCAGTTTCTCGATTGCAAAGCCATGTCCATTACTCCTGCCAATGGCGGGACGACCATTGCATGCGCACCGCTCAGAACCTGTTTACGATCTGCTGCGCGTCGGCGATACAGCGTTGAAAACCACTTCGAAATGCTCATGTACCACCTGTACATTCCGCTTTCTCAGCGGTTTTCGCCTTGTCTCGCCTTAGCTCGCGAAATCGTAAACACGTTCTCCGGCGTCCCGCCAGCCGGAAGCGGCGCGCGGCTCGCCGCCGCGCTGCCGGCGAACTGCCCCGGTTATAGCAAGCGACCGCGGCCTCGCCGGCCCGGTTTTCCAGACATTAAGGACAGTGCCGGCCCAAATCCTTGCTCAGCAAACGCAGCAGCCGTTCACCGGCCTCGGCCAATTCGCCATCGTTGCGCAACACCGCCGCGCCCGGCGGCGGCGTCAGCGCGGCGGCCTCTTCCAGCCGCTGGGCCACGCGTTCGGGGGACTCGCGGCCGCGTCCGGCCAGCCGAGCCGCCAGTGCCTCCGGACTGGCGACGATCCATACCGGCCGCAGGCCGGGAAAACGCCGCGCCGCCAGCGGCAAGGCCGAACGCGAACCGTTAACCACCACGTCCAGGCCCTGATCCAGCCACAGCGCCACCTCCATCCCCAGGCCGTAAGCCAGACCGTGCCGCCGCCAGCTCAAGGCGAAACAGCCGCTGCGCTCCCGCTGCTCGAACTCCTTCAGGCTCAAGGCCACGTGGTTCTCGCCGCCGGCGTCCGCCGGCCGAGTGATGTAGCGGTGAGCGAACACCAGCCGGCCGGAAGGCGGCAGCCGCGCCCGCGCGTAGGCCAACAGGCTGTCCTTGCCGGCGCCGGATGGGCCGATCACATACCACAACGCGCCGGGTTCAGGCTTCATAGCGCGCCGCCTGGCCGTCGAAGCCGCAATGCGCCAGGTAGCGGAAGGGCTCGCCCGCCGCCGTTTCGACGAACACCGCCACGCCATCCACCCACGCGCGGGCGAAAGCGGCGAAGTGCCGGCGCGCCGCCTGCTCCAGCGCCCGCCCCTCCGCGCTGTCCGGCGTCAGCCGGCCGCTCAGCGTCAGGTGAAAGCGGTATTGCTCGAACACATAGGGGTAGCCCCAGCGCCGCTGCAGCCGCTCTTGGCGCGCGTCCAGGCCGGCGCGCACCTTCCACGGCGATTCGCGATCGGCCAGGGCTTCCAGCTCCACAACGCAGGCGGCGGCCAGTTCGGCCAGATCCGGCGGCGGCGCCATCGGTCGCAACGCCAAAAAATCCGCCAGCCAGGCCACTTCCAAACTCAGCTCAAAGGGCTGGAAACGGCGCGCCAAAACGGCCGTCCGCGCCAACAGCGCCTCCTCGTCCACCCCGGCGCGCAAGGAAAACGGCGCTTTCAGGGTGGCATGCCAGCCGTAACGGGCCGGGGCCGCGGTCAGCTCCGCCCAGGTTTCAGCGTCCAGGCCCGGCGCGTGCGGCGGCAGCACTTGCAGACCGCTGTGCGCATCCTGTCCCAACCAGCCGCTGCCGGCGCGCCAGAAGGCGCTGTCCGGCCTCGGGGCGTAATACAGCGCGTAACGCATCAGAGATCCTCCATCACCAACTGCACCAAATCACCGTTGAAACAGGTGATCCCGTACTGCACCGGCCGCCCTTGCGCGTCCACGTTCAAGGACTTCACATGCAATACCGGCCGGTTTTTGGGCAGGCCCAGGTAGTCCACCGTCTCGCTGTCCGGCAGCCGCGCGCTGACGCGGGTGAAACGCCGGGTGTAATCGTCCACGCCGAAATGCGCCAGCGCGCGCGTCACGGAGCGCTCTCTTCGATAGATCTCCGGCAAGCCGGGGAAGCGCGCCGCCGGGAAGAACAGCGTCGCCCAATCCACCACCCGCAGCTCCACCCGGCTCAGGGTTTTGATGCGCAACAGCGGCTCGCCCGCCGCCACTTGCAGCAGCTCGGCCAGCTCCGCGTTGGCCGGCACCGTGTCGCTGGCCAGGACGTCGATATCCGAACTCAGGTTCTGGCTGGCCATGTTTTGGGAAAAGCGGGTGCGCTTGCTGATCGCGTAATCAATCGCGTTGTCCTGAACGAAGGTGCCGCGGCCCTGCTCCACCCGCAGCAAGCCGCGCTCCACCAAGGTGGCCACCGCTCGCCGTATGGTGTGGCGGTTGACGCGAAAGCGCTGAGCCAATTGCAACTCGGTGGCCAATTGCTCGCCGGCGCGGATCGCCCCGCTGGCGATCTCCTCCGCCAGGCTGTTTTCTATCTGCCGCCAAACGGCGACGCCGGAACCGCGTTCAATCATCGTTCAAATCCTTTCTCCCCCAAGGCGGCCTAGGTCTAGCCCCGCCACCAAATCGTCACAAAACCTTCATCGCCGCATGCTGTTTGCGCTTTGTCGCCGGCCATTATCATGGATACGTCTATACGTTTATATGAATTTTTGTTGAAACCGCACAGGGGAATACCCGATATGGAAACCTCGACCAGACAAGACTGGCTCAGCGTGCTGGCCCACACTCCGCCGCCGCGGCTGCGCCGGCTGCTAAGCCCGCAACTGCCGCCCGCGCCGCAAGTGGAATGGCTGCGCCGCGCCGAAACCGGACTCGTCATGCTACAGGCCCGCGCCGGCGGCGGCGGCGCCCGCTTCAATCTGGGCGAAGCCAGCGTCAGCCGCGCCAGTTGCCGGATAGCAGGCCGCCTGGGCCACGGCTGGGCGCTGGGCAGCAACGGCGAACACGCCGAGTTGATCGCCCAGGCCGACGCCTTGCTGCAGGATCCGGCGCGCCAAGACCAGCTGCTGGCGTTATGGATCGCGCCCTTGCGCGCCGAACGCGCCGCGCGCCGCGACCACGCCGCGCGCGAAGCCGCCGCCAGCAAGGTGGAGTTTTTCACCCTGGTCAGGGGGGAATGAGATGCGCGCCGCCTTCGCCGATCCGGTCCACGACAGCCAGCGCTGCTTCCGCGCCGCGCTGGCCGCGCTGGCCGAACCCTTGCTGCCGCAAACGCTGCCGGCCTTGCCGCCGGAGCTGCCCGGCCTGATGCCGGCCACCGCCGCCCTGCTCTACACCCTGCTGGATCAGGACGTCGGCGTCTGGCTGCCGCCGCTGCCGGCGGACACCCTGGCCAGCCTGCGCTTCCATACCGGCCTGCGCCTGGCCGCCGCGCCGGAACAAGCCGACTTTGTGGTGCTGCCGCTGGGCGCGCCGCTGCCGCCGCTGGCCGCGCTCAAGGCCGGCGAGCCCGAATACCCTGACCGGTCCGCCACCGTGCTGCTGGAAACCGCCGGCTTCAACGCCGAGCAAGTGGAAGCCGGCGGACCGGGCTTCGCCGCGCCGCGCCGTTTCGGCATAGACGGCGCGCCGGACGGTTTCTGGCGGCAATGGCGGGACAATCACGCCCGCTTCCCGCTGGGCGTGGACATCTTGCTGATCAGCGGCGAGCGCGTGGCCGGGCTGCCGCGCAGCACCCGCGTCAAGGAGGGCTGATATGTACGTAGCCGTCAAAGGCGGAGAAACCGCCATCGCCCGCTCCTGGGACCTGCTGGCCGCCAAGCGCCGCGGCGCCGCGGCGACGCCGGAGCTGAGCCTGGCCCAGATCCGCGGCCAGTTGCGGCTGGCGCTGGCCAGAGTCATGCAGGAAGGCTCGCTGTACGACGAGGAGCTGGCGGCGCTGGCGCTGAAACAAGCGGCCGGCGACTGCGTGGAAGCCGTGTTCCTGCTGCGCGCCTTCCGCACCACCCTGCCGCGCTTCGCCGCCAGCCGGCCGCTGGACACCGTGGCGATGCGGGTGCGCCGCCGCGTGTCCGGCACCTTCAAAGACGTGCCCGGCGGCCAGGTGCTGGGCCCCACCGCCGATTACACTCAGCGGCTGCTGGACTTCGATCTGGCCCAGGCCAGCGAACCGCCCGCTCCTGCTCTGTCCGACTTGCCGCTGCCGGAACGGCTGCCCTGCGTGCTGGACGCCCTGGCGCAAGAAGGCTTGATCGAGCCGGAAACGCCGCCGCCGGGCGACCCGGAGCCCGTCGACCTGACCCGAGAGCCGCTGCTGTTCCCCGCCTGCCGCGCCGCACGGCTGCAAAACCTGGCGCGCGGCGACGAGGGCTGGCTGCTGGGCCTGGCTTACTCCACCCAGCGCGGCTACGCCGAAACCCATCCCTTCGCCGGCGAAATCCGCATGGGCGAAGTCAGCGTCTTGGTCTGCCCGGAGGAACTGGGCTTCGACATCGACATCGGCGAAATCACCCTGACCGAATGCCAGATGATCAACCAGTTCGCCGGCAGCCGCAGCGCGCCGCCGCAATTCACCCGCGGCTACGGTCTGAGCTTCGGCGAAGCCGAGCGCAAGGCAATGGCGATGGCGCTGGTGGACCGCAGCCTGCGCGCCGCGGAGCTGGGCGAACCTGCGCACGCGCCGGCTCAGCAGCCGGAATTCGCGCTGTGCCACAGCGACAACGTCGAAGCGTCCGGCTTCGTCCAGCACCTCAAGCTGCCTCATTACGTCGACTTCCAGGCCGAGCTTTCGCTGATCCGCCAACTTCGCAGCGAACACGCCGCCAAGGAGCAACAAGTATGAACACCGCCGCGCCATGGGCGTACAACTTCGGCTTCCTCGACGAAAACACCAAGCGCATGCTGCGCCGGGCCCTGCTCAAAGCCGTGGCCGTGCCCGGCTGCCAAGTGCCCTTCGGCGGCCGCGAAATGCCGCTGCCCTACGGCTGGGGCACCGGCGGCATTCAGGTGACCGCCAGCGTGATCGGCCGCGACGACGTGCTCAAGGTCATAGACCAGGGCGCCGACGACACCACGAACGCGGTCAACATCCGCCGCTTCTTCGCCCGCGTCGCCGGCGTGGCCACCACCACCCGCACCGCCGAGGCCAGCCTGATCCAGACCCGTCACCGCATTCCGGAAACCCCGCTGCGCGCCGGCCAGATCATGGTGTTCCAAGTGCCGGAACCGGAACCGCTGCGCACGCTGGAGGCCAGCGAACAGGAAACCCGAAAGCTGCACGCCCATCAGGATTACGGCCTGATGCACGTCAAGCTGTACGAGGACATCGCCCGCTACGGCCACATCGCCGCCAGCTACGACTACCCGGTCATGGTCAACGGCCGCTACCTGGCCTCGCCATCGCCGATCCCCAAGTTCGACAACCCCAAGCTGGACAAAAGCCCGGCCCTGATGCTGTTTGGCGCCGGCCGTGAAAAACGGCTGTACGCGATCCCGCCTCACACCCAAGTGGAAAGCCTGGCTTTCGACGATCACCCCTTCCAGACGCAAAGCTGGGAACAAGCCTGCGCGCTGTGCGGCGCACGCGACAGCTACCTGGACGAAATCATCACCGACGACGCCGGCGCGCGCCAATACGTCTGCTCCGACAGCGATCACTGCCGGCAACGCCGCGACACACAGGACAATCCGCAATGACCCCGCCCCTCCTCAGCGTCCGCGGCCTCGGCAAGGACTACGGCAACGGCAACGGCTGCTTCGACGTGGACTTCGACCTCTACGCCGGCGAAGTGCTCTGCGTGGTCGGCGAATCCGGCTCCGGCAAATCCACGCTGCTGGCCGCGCTGGCCGGCAAGCTGGCCGCCGACGCCGGCAGCGCGCGCTTTCGCGAACGCGACGGCCGCGAACACGAACTCACCGCCGTCGCAGAATCCGAGCGCCGCCGGCTGGCGCGCAGCGAATGGGGCTTCGTGTCCCAGCACGCCCGCGACGGCCTGCGCATGAACGTCTCCGCCGGCGCCAATATCGGCGAACGGCTAATGGCCCTGGGCCAGCGCCACTACGGCCAACTGCGCCAAACCGCCGGCGACTGGCTGGAGCGGGTGGAAATCGGCCGCGCGCGCTTGGACGACCCGCCCAGCGCCTTCTCCGGCGGCATGCAGCAGCGGCTGCAGATCGCCCGCAGCCTGGCCACCCATCCGCGGCTGGTGTTCATGGACGAGCCCACCGGCGGCCTGGACGTCTCGGTGCAAGCCCGTTTCCTGGACCTGACCCGAAGACTGGTGCGCGACAGCGGCATCGCCGTCATCATGGTCACCCACGACCTGGCCGTGGCCCGGCTGCTGGCGCAGCGCACGCTGGTGATGCAAGGCGGCCGCGTAGTGGAAGCCGGCCTCACCGATCAAATTCTGGACGACCCGCAGCATCCGTACACCCAGCTGCTGGTATCCTCCATCCTGCAGGCCTGAAGCCATGAACGTATTGATAGACGCAAGGCAAATCAGCAAAACTTTCACCCTGCACCAGCAAGGCGGCCTGACGCTGCCGGTGCTCGACGAAGTCTCGCTGCAAGCGGCCGCCGGCGAATGCGTGGCGCTGGCCGGCCCTTCCGGCGCCGGCAAGAGCACGCTGCTCAAGGCGCTGTACGCCAATTATCTGGTTGAGCGCGGCAGCATCCGCATCCGCCATCGCGGAAACTGGCTGGACATGGCCGCCGCGTTGCCGCACGAGATCGCCGACGCCCGCCGACACACCCTGGGCTACGTCAGCCAGTTCCTGCGCGCCATTCCGCGGGTGCCGGCGCTGGACATCGTCGCCGAACCGTTGTGCGAATGGGGCGTGGACGCCAACGAGGCGCGGCGCGAGGCAGGCGCTTTGCTGGCGCGCCTGAACATCCCGGAGCGGCTGTGGCGGCTGCCGCCGGCCACCTTCTCCGGCGGCGAACAACAGCGGGTCAATATCGCGCGCGGCATGATCGCGCCGCGGCCCATCCTGCTGCTGGACGAGCCCACCGCCTCGCTGGACGCGGCCAATCGCGCGGTGGTCGTCGACTTGATGCGCGAAGCGCTGGCGCGCGGCGCGGCGCTGGTGGGCATTTTCCACGACGAGGCCACCCGCGACGCCGTCGCCCACCGCGTGTTTGAAGTACCGCTGGCAAACAAACCGGAAGCCCTAGCATGAAACGGATCTTGAACAACGCCAGGCTGATCCTGGCCGACGACACTCTTGAGCGCGGCGCGCTGGAGATCGACAACGGCGTCATCGTCGCCATCCACTCGCGGCCGCTGAGCGCGCCGCCGCCGCATAGCGAGGACCTGAACGGCGACGACCTGCTGCCCGGCCTGGTGGAAGTGCATACCGACAATCTGGAGAAACACCTGATGCCGCGCAACGGCGTGCTGTGGCCCACGCTGCCGGCGGTGGTCGCCCACGACGCGCAATGCGTGGCCGCCGGCATCACCACGGTGCTGGACGCCCTGTCGGTGGGCGATCTGGAAGGCGACAGCGTGCGGCTGGACACCCTGCAAAGCGCCTTCGAGGCGATAGACGCCGGCATGCGCCAGCGCGTGTTCCGCGCCGAGCATCTGTTCCACTTGCGCTGCGAACTGGCCTATCCCCAATTGCTGGACGCTCTGTCGCCCTTGATCGGCCACCCGGCGGTGCGCCTAGTGTCCTTGATGGACCATACCCCAGGCCAGCGCCAATACCGCGACTTGGCGCAATACAAGAAGTACTACGCCAAGAAAAACGTCAGCTGGAACGACGACACCTTCCTCGCCGCGGTGGAACAGCGCAAACTCAAGCAGCGGCAATACGCCGGCCGCCACCGCCAGGCGGTGGTGGAGCTGGCCCGCGCCCGCGGCGTCGCGCTGGCCAGCCACGACGACACCGAACTCAGTCATATCGACGAGGCGGTGCGCGACGGCGTGGCCATGTCAGAGTTTCCCACCACCTTGGCCGCCGCCCGCGCCGCGCGCGACCAAGGACTGATGACGGTGATGGGAGCACCCAACATCGTCCGCGGCGGCTCCCACTCCGGCAACGTCGCCGCGTTGGAGCTGGCCGGCCACGGCCTGCTGGACATCCTGTCCTCCGACTACGTGCCAGCCAGCCTACTGCACGCCGCCTATCTGCTGGGCCGCCAGCCGGGCTGGAATCTGCACCGCGCAATAGCCACCGTCACACGCAACCCGGCGCGAGCGGTGGGCCTGGCGGACCGCGGCGCCGTCGCCCTAGGCCAGCGCGCGGATCTGGTTCAGGCGCGCGAACGGGACGGCATCCCGCTGGTGCGCCAGGTATGGAGCGCCGGCCAACGCGTATTCTGAGAACCTGTTCAAAGTCTGCTGCGCTTCGGCGATACGGCGTTGAAAACACCCTCAAAATGCTCATGTACCCTCTGTACACTCCGCTTTTTCGGCCGTTTTCGCCTTGTCTCGCTCTTGCTCGCGAGACGTTGAACAGGCTCTGAGAATCTTCAAAGTCTGCCGTGCGTTGGAGATACGGCGTTGAACAGGCTCTGAGAACCGGCTTACGATCCGCTGCGCTAGGCGACGCCGGCATGCACTGGCCGGATTCTCCTCACGCCAAAAGGGCCGCGTTATCACAACGCGGCCCTATTTCATTTCAATCCGAAAATGTCTACTTACTTACACCCGCTCCGGCAAGGCGAGAAGAAACCCGCGCCTGACTTTGCTGCCACAAACCAGGCGCAGGCGCTCACTCGCGCCGCAACGGCGCATTCAACGCTTTCTCCTTGCCAATATGCAAGAGCAGCATCAACACGCCAATGCCCAGCGCTTTCATTCCGCACCAGAACAAAGCAATGCTAAATACCCGACAACATACAAAGCCGATCAGCGACACTATTGATTTCCCAATCCAAAAATACACGCCACTACTGACCAAAAATCAAACTGAAAAGGATTCTGATTTTACCGCCCAATAAATATCCAAACGCTCTTTGCGCGTCAGATACACTTTACCGCCCACACCGCCGCCTTTTAATGCGACGCTACATATTCTCAAGGCGCGATATAAACCTGGCACCACCGCGCCCATGGCGCTGGTTTTTCTGATCAGGTTTTCTATATACACCGTCAAGCTCTCCAGATCTTGCCGCCAAATCATCTGCCGCTCCCGGGCCAAGCCCTCCAATACCTTTTCATTTCTCGCTATTAACATGGCCACTTGCCTCCCAAAAACATGAGCGGTCAGCTTAACCTCATTGATACTAAATGTCTTTATCTTAACCAGTACAATTTATTATCAGCCATTAGAAATGATTATCGTTATAGCCATCCTGAAAGAACCGGAAATGTCCAACACAGCCCCAAAGAGAGGCCCGGAACTGCCTCATCAATCATTATCATTCCTTACCACCCCTGGCAAAAAGCTTAATTCTCAAGCCTTGCGCCCCCATCCATCCAAACTGCATGCTATGATCTGCACTCTGTTCCGTGGGCGCGAAATCCGATTTCGTCAGCCTAAATGTATTGAATAACGACACAACATCATTCAGCATGCAATATAAAAACAAAGACCACGCCAACGCCGGCGCTCCGCTAATGGAGCAACTCGCCAACAGCGCGAAACTCTCCGCTCTGATCCTATGCCTGGACCAGGCCCAATTGCTGAGCGAGCAACTGTTAAACGAACTTAACAGCAGAGATAAAAGAATTAACGCGATAGAGCAAGAGCTGCTTCTGGCGCAACAAGAAATCAAACAGCTTAAATCCACTCATTGAAAAAAAGGCGGGACCGGCTTAAAAAAGCCGGCTCCGCCATTTCACTGCCCCATCTATTCCATCCAATCCTAGTTAGATAGCGCCCGCCTATCTTCATTGACGGTTTTCCGCCCCTGATTTTCAAACGCCGCGCTCGCCGGATTGGCCAATACGGACCTTTTCCGCCCCGCTACCGCGCCGGAGCGCTGTAATCGGGACGCTACAATTCCGTAGTCATCGCCCCCTACTCAGGCCTTTTGCCAAATTCATGGTTTTCGTTGCGGACAGGCCACGTCGAATACGCATCATTCCCCAGCGCCGCCATCCCGGCGGCAATGCCCAACAGGCCTGAGTTCCAGCAGATTTCGCCGCGCGCCCGCGCCCACGACCCGCGCTGCGGCGACAGCCATCCTCTTGAAAAGAAGCGGATTTTGTTGGAAAATATTTCACGTCAAACCAAGAGCGCCCCCGGCGCTCTTGTCATTTCCGCTTACCTTTCGGCTCCCCCGCAGCACCACTTGGCAAGGCCAGCTTGGCAGTTGGGTATTGCTATCTATAATCGATTTAGAGCAAATTACCTATGGGGTAATTTAAAATATCGCCGACCCCGCTATTGGCCGTAATATCAAATTTTCCAATACCGGCCTTCGCGTGGACAGAAAGATTATAAAAATGAGATTCCATATTGAAGACAAAGTCGTCTTCGACCCTGATGAAGGCAGCCTGCTGCCCTGGGATCAAGACAAGATCATCTTGAAGTACAACGAAGCGTTGCTGCTCAAGCTCTTGCTCTCCGGGCTGTTCGAAAAAAACGAGCTAATTGAAAACGTATGGGGGAAAACCATCGTCACAGACTCCAGCTATCACAAGCTGGTGTTCGATCTGCGCGCGCAGCTTGAGAAAAGCGGCCTAGACCCCAAGATCATCAAGACCATTCCAAGACGCGGCTGCCAATTCGTCGGCGCCTTCGTCTTACTGGAACCGGAGGCGGAGGCGGACGCCGACGGCCCGTCGCCGGCGACGGAAGCCGGACCGCTGGAGAGCAGCCCCGCGCCCGCGCCACACCGTCGCAAAACCCGCTGGCGTTTGCCGGCCCGCATTGATCGCCGCCAGGCAATGGCCGCGCTGGCTATCATCGCCCTAGGCCTGCTGCTGGGCTGGCATGCCTCTTGGTGGATTCCGCAAATGAATATTCATAAAATGCGCGACGGCGCGCGCAGCCTGTTCGTGGTGGGCAATGTCTACCGCGACGCGCCCAAGCTGCCGGAAAGCGGCGGCGACGCCTTCTACATCAAAAGCGGCAAGTGCACGGCGAGCTATCTGTGCGACAAGAAATACGGGAGCGATCTCAATTGCAAAAACAAAATCGTTTTCTGATCGCTCTCGGACTGTTTCTGGTCGCGCTCTACCTGGGCTATGCCAGCCGCAACTACATCATGGACAGCCGCACCATCTGCACCGCTCGCATCTCCGAGCTGCGCTTCCCGCGCCACAGCGGCGAAGTCGCCACCACCAGCGGATTCATCGACCTGGACATGAAGAACGAGACCATCCACTTCTTCCTGCATTCGCCCACCGGCGATTACATCAACCGTCTGCTGCAGTTCAAAACCAGCTACGGGTGGAACGGAGAAGCCAACGCGGTCACCATCGTTAAAAAGACCAAATCGCCGTCCGAATACGGTAGCCTGGCCAGCGAATACCACATCTTCGACATCGGCACCCGTCACCTGATCAATATGGTGCCGGTCACCAACCATGTCACCCAAGTCAATTTCGACTCGATCAGCTTTTTCTGCGAAAACCAGGAAATTCTCTAAAGAGCCTGTTTACGATCTCGCGAGCACGAGCAAGACAAGGCGAAAACCACTGAGAAAGCGGAATGATCATGTGGTACATGAGCATTTCGAAGCGGTACTCACCGTGTCGCGTCTCACGAAGCGCAGCGGATCGTAAACAGGTTCTCACGACAAACCAGGCCTCAACCCGGCGGGGTCGGCACCACCGGCCCGCCGGGTCTTGAGACTGTCTGTCAGAAGTAGGCCATCGCGTAAGTCATCGCCCCCACCAGGCTGCAAAAGATCAGGCTGTGCTTGAGGGTAAAGCGGAACAGGTCCGCCTCCTTGCCCACCAAGCCCACCGCCGCGCAGGCCACGGCGATGGATTGCGGCGAAATCATCTTGCCGGTGACGCCGCCAGTGGTGTTGGCCGCCACCAGCAGGATGTCGGACACGCCCAATTGATGCGCGGTGGACGCCTGCAAGGCCGAGAACAAGGCATTGGACGAGGTGTCGGAGCCGGTCAGGAACACCCCCAGCCATCCAAGGAAAGGCGAGAAGAAAGGAAAGGCCTTTCCGGTATTGGCCAGGCACAGCGCCAGCGTGCTGGACATGCCGGAATAATTGGCGACGAAAGCGAAGGCCAGCACCATGCCGATGGACAAGATGGGCCGCCTCAGTTCGGCCAGGGTTTCACCGAAGGCGGCGACAGCCTGCGCCGGCCGGAAACGCAGCAGCGCAATGGACAGCAATGCCGCGACGAAGATAGCGGTGCCCACCGCCGACAGCAGGTCCAGCTTGTACAGCGCCTCGTAAGGCTTGTCCACGGCCACGATCGGCGCGGTCTTGATCACCAGATTGTCCAGATGCGGCACGTGGAACTTCAACACCCAATGCTCCAGCGCGCCCCCCTTGGCGAACAGCGCCTTGAACGGCTTCAGGCTCCACAAGGTCACTAGCGCGGTCAGGATCAGGAACGGCCCCCAAGCGCGGGCGATACGTCCCAGACTAAAGCCGGAAGCCTGGCGCGGGCTGGGCGCGCGGCGGCCGGCGAAGGTGAAGATCTCGCGCGGCTGCCAGACTTTCAGGAACAGCGTCAGGCACACCAGGCTCACCAGCGCCGAAGTGATGTCCGGCAGTTCCGGCCCAATGTAATTGGAGGTGAAATACTGGGTGACGGCGAAAGAGCCCCCCGCCACCAGCACCGCCGGCCAGGTTTGGCGCACACCCTTGAGGCCGTCCATCATCATCACCAGCCAGAACGGCACCAACACCGACAAGAAGGGCAACTGATGGCCGGCCTTGGCGCCGATGGCGAAAGGGTCCAGCCCGGTCACCTGGCCGGCCACGATAATGGGGATGCCCATCGCGCCGAAAGCCACCGGCGCGGTATTAGCGATCAGACACAGGCCGGCCGCGTACAAGGGATTAAAGCCCAGTCCCACCAGCAACGCGGCGGTAATGGCCACCGGCGCGCCAAAGCCGGCGGCGCCCTCCAGAAAAGCGCCGAAGGAAAAGCCCACCAGCAGCATCTGCAGACGCTGATCCTCGGTCACCGACAACACCGAAGCGCGGATGATGTCGAACTGCCCGGTCTTGACGGTGATCTTGTACAGAAACACCGCGGCGATAATGATCCAGGCGATGGGCCACAGACCGTAGGCGAAGCCGAAACCCGCGGCCGCCAGCGCCATGTCCGCCGGCATGCCGTAGAACAGCGTGGCCACCAGCAGCGCCAGCAACACGGTCAGGCTGCCGGCGACGTGCCCCTTGAGCCGGAACACCGCCAGCGCCAGGAAAAAGAAAATAATCGGCAGTGCCGCCATCAGCGCCGACAGCGCCATGCCTCCGGACGGAAAGTAGTTTTGGGTCCAAACCATGATGTCTCCTCTGTAGTCTCTCCTTCTCCTTGCGCGCACGGGACGCCGCGCGGCGGCGGGCTAGCCGCGGCCGTGTGGACGGAATGCGCTCAGGGAAGGATGTTTACGGGCGTTTCAACTCGGAGCCGGCCGTCCTCCCGGACGGCGGCGCCAACGATGCGGCCTTCATAGCGGGCCGCTTTTAGAACCTGTTTACGATCTGCTACGCGTCGGCGATACCGCGTTGAAAACGTCTTCGAAATGCTCATGTACCATCTGTACATTCCGCTTTCTCAGCCGTTTTCGCCTCGTCTCGCCTTAGCTCGCTAGATCGCAAATACGCTCCAGGGGTGGTGCAAAAATCCAGCAGCGCCTCGATGCCGCGGTACTCGAAGCCGGCGTGTTCGCTCAGGCCGATCTGACAGGTGCGGCTCATCGACACGCCGTGGCGGCAGCCGGGGGGCAAGGCCGGCGGCAAGCGCCGCAAGCTGTGCGCGTTCAGTTCCGGCACGGTGAAGCCCTTATCTCCGGCAAAGCCGCAACAGGCGATGTCCGGCACCGTCAGCCGCTCGGCGCAGAGGCCGGCCAGCCGCGTGAGCGCCTCCGCCGCGCCCATCTCGGCGGCGCTGCAAGGAATGTGCAGCGCCAACTGCTCCAGCTTGCGCGTCACCGCCAGCCGCGGCGCGACGAAAGCCTCCAGAAATCGGGCCGCGTCGAACAGCCGAAGCCTGGCGTCCAGCCGGCCTTGACGTTGGGCGGACAGGATGCGCGCCGCGCACGGCCCGTTGTCCAGATACACCGGATGCCGGCCGTCTTCGCTGGCCGTCAGCAGCGCCCGGTTCAAGGCGTTCTGGCTGATGTCCAGCGCCTCGGCGGCATTGGACGAGACGAAAGGCTGGCCGCAGCACAGGCCGTCGTGGCCGGGCGGATAGCGGGGGTTGAAGCCGGCGCGGCGCAACAGCGCCAAGGTGGGCGCGGCCGCGTTGCCGCCGGCGGCGTCGACGGCCAGCGCTCGGTTGACGCAGCTGAGAAAGAGCACCACCGGCTCGCCGTCGCCGCCAATAGCGGCGGGCAGACGGCCGGCCGGCCGCGGCAGATGCGCCGGAATCAGGGGAATCACCTTATGGCGGCGGCGCAGCCGCAGGCTGATGCGATGCAGCCGCTCCGGACCGAATAGATGCGCCAGCGCCAGGCCGGCGCGAACGGCGGCGGCGGCGGCGCCGATGTGGCGGGCTGCAAAGCGGGCGGCGCGGGGCCGCGGCGACGGGCCTTGCAGCCGTTTCATCAGTTCGCCGGTATTGATGCCCACCGGGCAGCGCGTGGCGCACATGCCGGTGGCGGCGCAGGTATCGATGGCGCGGTAGCGGAAATCGGCGCGCAGCGCGGCCAACTCTTCCCCCGCGTCGCCGTCGCGGTTCAACTGCTGGATGCGACGCCAGGCGACGATGCGCTGGCGCGGGCTCAGCGTCAGCCCATGCGACGGGCAGGCCGCCTCGCAAAAGCCGCACTCGATGCAGCGGTCGACGACAGGATCGGCCGCCGGCAGGGGTTTGAGGTTTTCCAGGTGCAGCCGGTCGTTGTCGGTGATGATCACGCCGGGATTGAGCAGACCGTCCGGATCGAACAAGGCCTTGATGCGGCGCATGATGTTCCAGGCGGCGTCGCCCCATTCCTGACGCACAAAGGGCGCGACATTGCGGCCGGTGCCGTGCTCGGCTTTCAACGAGCCGTCGTATTCGCCGGCCACCAGCGCGCTCACGTCCTGCATGAAGGCGTCGTAGCGCGCCACCTCGCGCTCATTGTCGAAGCTGGGCGCGAACACGAAATGCAGATTGCCGTCCAGCGCGTGGCCGAACAACAGCGCCTCGTGATAGCCGTGGCGGTCGAACAAGGCGGTCAGCCTGGCCACGCCGTCGGCCAGCAGCGGAATCGGAAAAGCCACATCCTCGATCACCACGGTGCTGCCCAGCGGACGCACCGCGCCCACCGCCGGGAACAAGCCCTTGCGCAAGGCCCAATAGCTGTCGCATACCGCGGCCTCGCGGCTGAAGCCGCTGGACAAGCGCGGCCCGAAACCAGCCAGCAAACCCTCTATCTCCGCGCAATGGCGCTCCAGTTCCGCCTCGGAACCGGCCCGCGCCTCAATCAACAGACAGGCCTCGTCCGGGCCAAACGGCCGCGCCAGAAAATCCGGCAGCCCCGGCTTGCCGTGCAAGGCGCGCAGGCTGCGGCTGTCTATCAGTTCCACCGCCGCCACGCCGTGGGCGTCCGCGGCCGCGCTCAGCGCCGACACCGCGCGACAACAGGGCTCCAGCGCGTCGAACAGCAGCAGCGCCGACGCCTTGTGCGGATGCTCGACCACGCTGTGGAAGGTGATTTCGCTGATAAAGCCCAGCGTGCCCTCGGAGCCGATCAACACATGGCTGAGCATGTCCACCGGATCGTCGAAATCCAGCAAGGCGTTGATGCCGTAGCCGGTGGTGTTCTTCAGCCGGTATTTGCGGCGCACGCGCTCGGCCAGCGCCTCATCGGCGCGCAGTTCGGCGGCCAGGCCGGACAAGCCGGCCAGCAGCGCGGCGTGGGACTGGCGAAAAGCCGCCACGCTGGCGGCGTCGCCGGTGTCCAGCACGGCGCCGTCCAACAACAACAAACGCATCGCCGCCAAGGTGTGATAACTGTTGTCGCGGGTGCCGCAACACATGCCGCTGGAGTTGTTGGCGGCAATGCCGCCGATCTTGGCGCTGTTGATCGACGCCGGGTCCGGGCCGATCTTGCGGCCGTAAGGCGCCAGCAAGGCGTTGGCGTGGCTGCCTATCATCGCCGGCCCCAGCCGGACGCGCGCGCCGTCGTCCAATACCTGGCCGTGGTTGAAGCCGTCGCCCAGCAAGACCAGCACCGAATCGCTGACCGCCTGGCCGGACAAGCTGGTGCCGGCGGCGCGGAAAGTCAGCGCCACCCGGTGGCGGCGCGCCAGCGCGAGGATGGCCGCCACTTCCGACTCGCAGTCGACGCGGGCGACGATTTGCGGCCGCAGCCGGTAGAAGCTGGCGTCGGTGCCGTAAGCCAGCGTGGACAGCGGATCGGTGTGGATGCGCGCCGCCGGCATGATTTGAAGCAGATCCCGATGGAAAGCCTGATGCGCTGGACTCATGCTCATGGCCGCTCCCCGCCGCCGCGACGCGCTTCGCGTTCGCGCACCAGCTCGTGCAG
Organism: Chromobacterium haemolyticum; assembly: GCF_009936155.1. NCBI lineage: Bacteria > Pseudomonadati > Pseudomonadota > Betaproteobacteria > Neisseriales > Chromobacteriaceae > Chromobacterium > Chromobacterium haemolyticum. Next base: position 3,432,470 of record NZ_AP019312.1, read on the forward strand.
GGTCTTGGGCGCCGGCGTCAGCGGCGCGTGGTTTTGGGTCCATCCCAGTTGACCGCCAAGCGCGAGCTTGCGCAGCCGGGTGGCCCCCCAGCCAAACCAGCGGTATAGCCGCGGCGAGGCGTGGACCTGCCGCCAGCCCTTCCAGGCCAGCCGCTCCGCCGCGCTCGCCGCCGCGCCCTGGCCGCGTAAGGGATGGCTGACCGCCTCGTCGGCCGGACGCTGGCTTTCTTCGCGCAGCCGCATCAGCATCTCGGGAATGGGAATCTTCACCGGGCAGACTTCGCCGCAAGCGCCGCACAGGCTGGAAGCCGTGGGCAGGTCTCGGGTGTTTTCCAGGCCCAGCAGGTGCGGCGAAATGATCTCGCCTATCGGCCCCGGATAAGTGGTGCCGTAAGCGTGGCCGCCGATGCGGGCGTAAACCGGGCAATGGTTCATGCAAGCGCCGCAGCGTATGCATTGCAGAGTCTTGCGCAACTGCGCGTCGGCGTAGGCCTGGCTGCGGCCGTTGTCCAGCAGCACCAGATGCACCTCGCGCGGGCCGTCTTTTTCGCCGGCGCGGCGCGGCCCGCTGATCATATTGAAATAGGTGGTGATGGGCTGGCCGATGGCGGAACGGGTCAGCAGGCTGTACAAGGGCGGCACGTCGGCCAGCTTCTCCACTACTTTCTCAATGCCGGTGATGGCGATGTGCAAGTCCGGCACCGTGGTGCACATGCGGCCGTTGCCCTCGTTCTCCACCAGGCACAAGGTGCCGGTTTCCGCCACCGCGAAATTGACGCCGGACAGGCCCACGTCGGCGTCCAGATAATGCCGGCGCAGCGCGCCGCGGCCTATCTGGATCAACTCGTCCACGTCCTCGGTGTACGGCGTGTCCGGCAACTTGTCGTGGAACAGCCGCGCGATGTCGGCCTTGGTCTTGTGTATCGCCGGCATGATGATGTGGGTGGGCTTTTCCCCGGCCAGCTGCACGATGTACTCGCCCATATCGCTTTCCACCGCGGCGACGCCGCGCGCTTCCAGATAATGGTTGAGTTCAATCTCCTCGCTGACCATGGACTTGCCCTTGACCATCAAGCGGCCGGAACGCGCCTCTACCAGGCCGTGGATGATGCGGTTGGCCTCGTCCGCGGTCTCAGCCCAGTGCACTTGCACGCCGTTGGCGCTCAGCCGCGCCTCCAGTTGCTCCAGCAAGTCCGGCAAGCGCGACAGGCAGCGCTGACGGATGGCCTCGCCCAAGGCGCGCAAGGCGTCCAGCTCCGCCGGGTCGTCAAAGGCCGACAAGCGCTTGGCCATCAGAAAATCCATCGCCCCGCGCAGGCTGTGGCGCAGCTCGCCGTCGGCCAGCGCCGCGCGCGCCTGCTGCTTGAATTGGCGCGATGGATAGAGTTCGATCTTGTGCTCGCTCATGGCCAGGCCTCCTCCTGCTCCAACTGCGCCGGATCGATGTGCTCCGGCAGTTGCGCCAGCACCAGCAGTTCGCGCGGCCCATGCGCGCCGTAGGCCAGCGTCAGTTGGATGTCCGCGGTCTTGGACGGCCCGGAAATCAACAAGGCGTTGGTGGGCATGCCGTCCTGCCAGTTTTCAACGCGCATCGCGCTGTAGAAGTCAGGGTAGAGCGTGGCGGTGTCGAACAAGACGATGTGCAGCGGCGGCACCAGGCTCATGGTCCGCGGCTCCTGCGCGTCCGGCCACAGCACCAGGGTGCCGGTGGCGGCGATGCCGCAACGCGCCGTGGTGAACGCGGCCTCGATCTCGAATAATTCGGCCTTCCAGCCATCCACCTCGCGGTCGAAGAAACGTAAAGCCGGCGGCGTCGGCAAGTGTTGCAGCGCCGCCTCGGCGCGGCGGCCGTGCGCGGTGTCGGACAGCAGCAAGGACGCCGGACGCCGCTGCGCGATCCATACCGCCAAGCGGGTGTGCCAATCGTCGGCGCGCACCCACAACACTTCGGTCTTCACCGCCCGCATCGCCTGCGCCCAGCCCCGCAAAGCGGCCAGGCTGTGCTGCGGCGGCGCAAAGCGCCGGAAATGCGCGTCCAGCTCCGGCCGCGGCAGTTCTTGGCGCGGCGCGGCGCGCAGCTTGGCCAGGATGGCGTCGCGGGCGCTCATGCCTTGCCTCCCACGCGCTCCAGCAGAAAACTGGCCAGGTGCCGGCCTTGAAACGCCCTGCCCTCCTTGGCCAGTTTGCCGTTGATATTGAGCAGGCAACCGCCGTCCGCGGTGATGAACTCCACCGCGCCGCTGTCCTGCAAGGCGGCGGCCTTGTCCGCCACCATCGCCCCGGCGATATCCGGGTGCTTGATCGAAAACGTGCCGCCAAAACCACAGCACTCGGACTCATGGTCGTGCGTCACCCTCTCGACATTGGCCAGACGCTCCAGCAAGGCCCAACAGGACAGATGCACATTCATCTCGCGGCGGGCGGAACAGGAGGTGTGCACCGCCACCTTCACCTTCGGCCCCAGATCTTGCGGCCGCCAGTCCAGATGGTTGAGCAGAAAGTCGCTGAACTCCACCACCCGCGCGGCCACCGCGCAGGCCTGCGCCTCATCCGGCTGGCCGGCGAACAGCTTGGGCCAATGGTGCTTGATCATGCCGCCGCAGGAACCGGACGGCACCACGATGGGCCAGTCCTCGGCAAAGCAGTCCAGCTGCGCCCTCGCCACCGCCAACGCTTTCGCCGGGTGGCCGCTGGTATAAGCCGGCTGGCCGCAACAGCTCTGACGCTGGGGAAAGTGCACCCGCAAGCCCAGCCCTTCCAGCAGGACGATGGCGTCCACGCCGGCCTGCGGCAAAAACAGGTCGAGCAGACAGGTGCCAAACAGATAGACGTTGGCAGGCTTCATCCGATTTCCTTTGTAAATTGGTAAGACCAATTATATTTATTAAAATAACTCTAGAGTGATTGCTTGACTCCGTCAATATGACGATAGCGGATTCCCCATTCGGCTGTGGTAAGCTGCACTCACTCTGGTCTGACCACTTTCGCTGAACGAACAAGCCCGGCGCCATGGCCTATCCCAAACTGAACATCCCCAAACTCTCCGACGTCATCGTCGAACAACTGGAAAAACGCATCCTGGACGGCGTGCTCAAGCCGGGGGACCGCCTGCCGCCGGAACGACAGCTGGCCGAGGAGTTCGGCGTGTCCCGTCCCTCGCTTCGCGAAGCGATACAGCAACTGGCGTCGCGCGGCCTGCTCAGCAGCCGTCAGGGCGGCGGCACCTGGGTGACGGACCGGCTGGAAACCGCGTTTTCCGACCCCTGGGAAAAGCTGCTGAACCAACATCAGGATTTGCACGGCGATTTGCTGGAATTCCGGCGAGTGCTGGAAGGCGCGGCGGCGCGCGGCGCGGCCAGCCGGGCCACGCCGGCGGACTTGCTGAGGCTGGAGCATTGCGTGAGCCAATTGCAGGACGCCTACGACGGAGGAGACCTGGCGCAACAGGCCCAGGCCGACGTGCGCTTTCACCAAGCCGTGGCGGAAGCCTCGCACAATGTGCTGTTCGCGCATTTGAGCGGCAGCCTGCTTGCCATGCTGCACCGGCACGTCAAGGACAATATCGCTGATCTGTTCGCCGTGGGGGAGGTGGCGGACGCCTTGCGCGCGCAGCATCTGGCCATCTGGGAAGCCATCCGCGACAAGCAGCCGGACGCCGCGCAGCAAGCGGTGGAGCAACATCTGGACTTTGTCGCCACCACACTGCAAAGCAGGAGGCGGCAAGCGGAACGCGATGCGCGGGCGCGCATGCGATTGGAGCATCTGGAGCCTTAACGCCAGTTCAAAGCCTGCTACGCTTAGAGCCTATTCATGGTCTGCTGCGCGGCGGCGGGATGGATAGATAACGGACGTTGAAACCGGCTTCGAAATGCTCATGTACCGCTTGACCATACCGCGTTCTCAGCCGTTTTCGCCTGGTCTCTCCCTCGCTGGCGAAACAATGAACCGCGATGAGCCCGCCGGCGCGCGCCAGCAGGGGCGCGGCGCGACAACGGCGGGCTCTCTGCCTTACTATACCTGCAACTTCTTCTGACTCTTGATCACGAAGCGCTCCCGGTCCTCCCCCCTCGCTTCAGCCTCCACCAACCAAACCGGCGGCCGGCCTCGGCCCGACCAAGTCTGATGCGGCATTGCCGGGTTCTGGTACTTTGGCGTTACACCGTTCTTGGCGTAGAGCTTGGGCAGAATCAAGCCGTAAGCCATCGCCAGCCGCTCAATTTCTTCTATCCCTTTTTGTTGACGCAGCTGAATGCGGTCGGTAAGCGTATTCAACAGAAAAACCGCCGCGTCCTTCAGCGCCTGATCCGAGCAGGAATCCAGCAACTCCTCGTTGATCAATACTTTTTTATGCATACACGCCTCCTAAAGCTTTGCCGGATTTCCACTTCCGTTACCAACTCCGGCCAACCGTTGTCTCTCAATTCTCATGTCTATGCCATCCATCATTAGCCGTCGTTCTGACCCAGGCTTTAATGCCATCCGGCATTAACTCTTTATGCCAATACGGGAGGCAAATTGTTTTTCTTTGAATATTCTATCTCCATCACCCCAATGGCTTGGAATAGGAAAAAACTGATTTTTCCTAGGAAATCACGACTTTGCCGCTCCCGGAACGGTGTAGTCAGCGAGCAGGCCGCTTCCTCCAAAACCAATGGCATGAAAGCCCGGCCTCTTCCCCCCTTTGCCTTCTTTCACCACCCACCGCCGTCTGGGAAAATATTTTTAGAAAAGCCTTGCGCAGCCTGAAAAGCCTAGGTATAGTTCGCTTCCTGTCGAGACCGACCGGGCGGATAAGCCGGGAAGGGGCAAGACAATACGTGGGGGTATAGCTCAGCTGGGAGAGCGCTTGCATGGCATGCAAGAGGTCAGCGGTTCGATCCCGCTTATCTCCACCACAATTCAGTCCCCATCGTCTAGAGGCCTAGGACATCGCCCTTTCACGGCGGTAACCGGGGTTCGAATCCCCGTGGGGACGCCAGCAATACCGGGGGTATAGCTCAGCTGGGAGAGCGCTTGCATGGCATGCAAGAGGTCAGCGGTTCGATCCCGCTTATCTCCACCAAATATAAAAGCCGAAATCGAAAGATTTCGGCTTTTATTCTTTTCGGCTCAAATATTACTCAGCCGCCATCCTGAATTCGTTTTTCCCCGCCCGCTTGGCCTCGTACATCGCCCGATCCGCCGCGTGCAGCAAACCACCCAGATCCCCGCCGTTTTCCGGAAAAAAAGCCACGCCAATGCTGGCGGACACCGAGCACTCTCCGCCATCCAAAGCCACCGGCTGCGCCAATACCGTCAACAATCGCCTCACCATGACGCCGCAAGCCCCCTCCCGATCCAGACCGGGCGCCACCACCAGAAACTCATCCCCACCCAACCTCACCACCAAATCCTCTCCGCGCACATGCTGCCTCAGACGCTCCGCCATCGCCACCAGCAACGCGTCGCCCGCCTCGTGCCCCCAGCCGTCGTTCACCGCCTTGAAACCATCCAGATCAATAAACAGCAGCGCAATGCATTCATTACGGCGCTTGGCTCTGATGATCTCCTTCTCCAGCTCCACCTGTAGAAAGTGGCGATTGCCCAGGCCGGTCAACTGATCGTGATAGGCCAGAAAGTGAATATGCGCCTCCGCCGCGCGGATCGCCGAAATATCGGAGATCGCCAGCACATAGTGGCTCACCCTTCCCTCAACGTCCCTCACCACCGACGCATGCTGCCAACAGGGAAAGACCTCATTCCGGCGACGGCACATCACCTCGCCCTGCCAAAAATACCTCTCGCCTTCCAAACGGCGGTAAAAAGCCTCTCCGTGCGGCTCCACATGCAGGCAGACGTCCGGATCCTCCCCCAAGGCCTCCTCCGCGCTCAAATCCGTCAAACGGTAAAAGGACTCGTTCGCAGACACAATGCGGCGCGCGTGGTCCAACACCAGAATGCCTTCCGCGCTGGCCTGGAACACCACACTGGCCTGCCTCAGCCTGACTTCGCTCAGATACGCCTCCGTCACGTCCCGCGCCACGCCCACCCAACGCGCCGACTCTCCCTCCGCGGCAAAGTTGCGCCCGCACAACTCAACCCACCTCACCGCGCCCTCCGCGTTGATTTTCACCGTTTTCTGCAAGGCCCGCCCCGACCCCAGATCCCGAGCCAGTTCGGCGGCCTCGGCCTCCGCCATGCCCAACAGGGCAGGCCGTCCGTTCTTCGCGACGGAGAATGGAAACGCGTCCAGAAACTCCTCCACCCACACCATCTCGCCGCGCCGACCACCCCATTCCCACACCCCCAAACGGGCCGCCTCCACCGCCATGCGCAAACGACGACGCTGCCGCTGCTCCTCCACCTCCGCCCTGCGCCGCGCCAATCCCATACGCACCGAGGCATTCAGTTCGCGCAACTGATAAGGCTTCAGCAAATAGCCGTACGGCGCGCTGACTTCCGCGTTGCGCAGCATATCGTCCTCGGCGTAAGCCGTCAGAAAGATGGATGGAATCTGAAAGCGCTCGCGTATCACGCGCGCCGCCTCGGTTCCCGGCACATCGCCGTCCAAGTGAATATCCATCAACACCAGATCCGGCTGATCCGCCTCTGCCCGTCGCACCGCGTCATCCGCATTGGCGCAAACCCCCAGCACCCGGTACCCCAAAGACTCCAGGCTGGTCTGCAAATCCAGCGCCACCACTCCCTCATCCTCAACAATCAACAAACCGTTGCCCATATTCATTCCGCGTTCTCCGGCTCGTCACTGAACACGATTTCCACACAAGCACCGCCCGCCTCGGGCCGCAACAGCCTGGCCACGCCTTTCAACTGCCCCACCAAAGTGGGAATCAGGCGAAAACCCAGCGAACTCACCTCCCCCAGCTTCACTGACTCGGGAATACCCACCCCGTCGTCCGACACCAGAATCCGGCAACGCCCGCCCTCCTCCCGCTCCAACGCCACCTCCACCGTGCCGCGCCGACCGGGAAAAGCATGCTTGAGAGCATTGGTCACCAGCTCGTTCACCAGCAAGCCACAGGGAATCGCCCGTTGCATGCCCAGGTACACCACAGCATCCATGCCGCGACAACGCAAGCGAACCCCGGCGTCCGACACGCTGCCGCTTAGCAACTGGGTCAACCTCTCCAGATAGACGCCCACGTGGATACGAGAAAAATCGCCGTGCTCATACAACAGCTGATGGATTAACGCCATTGCGCGCACATGATTCTGACACTCTGTCAGCACCGACACCGCCTCCGGCGGCGCCGAGCGCGTTTGCAGATTAAGCAGACTGGAAATGACTTGCAGATTGTTCTTAACCCGATGATGCACCTCGTTGAGCAGCGCCGTCTTTTCCTTCAACGCCCGCTCCAGACTGGCCTGCGCCGCCTTGCGCGCGCTAATGTCGGTAATGGTGGCCAATACCTGCAACTCTCCACCGTCGCGCACCGGGGTCAGACCGATTTCCGCCGGGAACTCGCCTCCATCGCGCCGCACCCCGAAAATCTCCTGCTGACGCGCCATCTCTCGCGCCTCCGGACGGCTCATGTAGCTCTCGATCAACCGTCCATGGCCATCGCGAAACCGCTCCGGCACCAGACTGGAAATCATGAGGCCCTCCATGCCAACCCCCAGATAATCGAACATCGCCTCCGCCCGATGATTGGCCATCAAGATCCGCCCGCTCTGATTTATCATCACCAGCCCGTCCAAGGCGGAGTCCACCACCATGCGCAAACGGGCCTCGCCCTCGCCGCGCAGACGTTCGGCGCGCCGCTCCGCCGCCACATCCCGAACCACGGCCACTACCCCCACCACCTCGCCCGCCGATGCGCGATACGGCAAATAGCTGATCTGCCACTCTCTCACCACACCCTCGTCGCCAAGCCCCACCTTGGAATTGACGCAGAAATCGAGCACCGGCTCTCCGCTCTCTATCACCCGCCTCATCAGCGATTCCAAATATTCGCCGATCCGTGGCAACATTTCCGCCACGCCTCGACCCAGATGAGCGGAGCGTGGCAAGCCGTTGGCTTCCGCCAAACGCTGATTAAGCATTCGATAACGCATCTGGCCGTCAATCAGAGCAAGCCCCACCGGGACCGCCTCCAGCACATCGGACAATAGCCGTTCAGCGTCATCCAGCACACCGTCTCCACCCACCAGAAATTCCGTCACCCAGCCTCCTCACGCCGCGCCGCCCAACCCCTCGCGCAACCCCAAATGGCCACGCCCAAGCGCGCCGGCAAGACAGACAACCTGCCATTAGCTTGTGTTATATGACGTATGAAATAGGAAGCAAACTGTTAAAATTGCTTAGCGCAATCAATCGGGACAGGCGCGCCGGGGCTGCGAGAAACAGGGAAAAGGTCGCGACGAACGCGCGGAAATGGAAAAAGGCCACGCATTGCGTGGCCTTTGAATTTTGGCTCCCCGAGCAGGGCTCGAACCTGCGACCTGCGGATTAACAGTCCGTCGCTCTACCAACTGAGCTATCAGGGAACATCTCTTGTGAGAGAGGAGTATATTAACCAAGCACCAAGGCAGCGTCAATACCCGGGGCGCAAAATGCCTGCGCCCCGGATCTCAAACCGCGCTCAAGGATTACGGGTTTCCACCTGCACCAGCTCCGCCGGAGCGGCCTCTTGCTGAGCCTGGCGAGTCACGTCGCGACGACGCGGCCCAGCCGGCACCACCGGCTCTTGCACAGCGGGCGCCTCGACCACCGACTTGGTGGACACCATCACCAAGCCGCCCAGGCTTACCGGTTCAGACGCGGCCACGGCGCGGGTTTCAATCACCACCGGCGCCTCGACTTCCGGCTCAGCCTGCTCCGGCTCGCTTTGTGCGGCCAGGGCAACCGGTTCCGGCGCAAGCGCCGGCTCCGCCGCGGCAAACGCTTCGACAGCCTCCACCACAACAGCCACTTCAACCGGAGCCGTCTCAACAACCGGAGCAGCCTCAGCCGCCGCGGCCGCTTCAACTATCGGCAATTCCGGTTCAGCCGCCGCAGCGGGCTCAAGCACGGGGGCCGCAGCCTCCGCTTCGAACGCTTCCCGCACCGGCTGCGCCGTTTCGACAACAACGGGCTCAACCACCGGCTCAAGCACAGGGGCTTCAGGCGCCGCGGCCGGAACCGTTTCCGCCACCGCGTCCACGGCGACTTCCGCCGCTACCGCGCCGACAACGACTGCGGCCACTGCCGCAGCCGGCGCAGCTTCCGCTGCCGGCAGAGCAGCGCCCTCTTCCTGCGGCGCAGCGGACGGATCGTCGCGACGACGATCACGACGGCTGCGACGGCGGCGACGCTCATTGCGCTCCTGCTGCTCGGCGTCGCCCTCGGCGCGAACCTCGTCGGCCGCCGGCTTGTTCAGCTCCAAAGCCTGCTCATCCGCCTGCGGCGCCTGACGACGGCGCGGCTCCTGCTGCGGACGCTCCTGCTTTTCCAACTTCTCCGGACGCTCTTGCGGCGCTTCTTCGCGCGCCGGCTGCTGACGCTGCGCGTCCTTCAGTTCGCGGGGCTCGCGGCTTTCACGACCTTCGCGGCTGTTTTCGCGCTCGCGGCGGCGACTGTTGCGCGGCTGCTCGCCGCGCTCCTGCCGCTCTTCGCGTTGCGGCTGTTCCTTGCGTTCCGGACGCTCCTGACGCTCGCCGTCCTGACGCTCGCCGCGTTCGGCGCGCTCCGGACGACGCGGCTTGGCCTCGTCGGCGCCCTGACGGCGCTGCTCGTGCTCGCGGCGCGCCTGGCCACCCGGGCGACGCTCGGCGTTACGCTGACGGTTGCCGCGCTGCTGCGGCTGCGCCCCCGGCTTTTTCTTCTCGGCCGGCTGAGCGACCGCTTCCGGCTCGGCGAACAGGCTCTTGACCCAAGCGCCCAACTTGCCGAACAGGCCAGGCTCCGGCTCAGCCGCCTTGGCCGCCACCGACGGCGCCGGCTGCTGCGGGGTAATGCCTTTGACCGCGGCTTCCTGGCGCTCCAGCTTCGGCTTTTCATGGCCGAAGTTGGTGATCACGTCTTCTTCCTGCACTTCCACCCGCTTGTAGCTCGGCGCTTCGCCGGCTTCGGCCAGATCGTCGTGGCGCACGCGCACGATCTTGTAATGCGGGGTTTCCAGATGAATGTTCGGGATCAGCACCACGTCCACGTCCAGACGCTCTTCGATCGAATGGATTTCGGAACGCTTTTCGTTGAGCAGGAAGGTGGCCACGTCCACCGGCACCTGCGCGTGAACCGCGCCGGTGTTTTCCTTCATCGCCTCTTCCTGGATGATGCGCAGGATGTGCAGAGCGGAGGACTCGGTGCCGCGGATGAAGCCGATGCCGTGACAGCGCGGGCAGGTCTCGTGGCTGGTCTCGCCCAGGCTGGGCTGCAGGCGCTGACGCGAGAGCTCCAGCAGGCCAAAACGGGACAGCTTGCCCATCTGCACGCGAGCGCGGTCGTGCTTCAACACGTCGCGCAAACGGTTTTCCACGTCGCGCTGGTTCTTGGCGCTTTCCATATCGATGAAGTCGATCACCACCAGGCCACCCAGGTCGCGCAAGCGCAGTTGGCGGGCGATTTCCTCGGCCGCTTCCAGGTTGGTCTTGACCGCGGTGTCTTCGATGTCGGCGCCCTTGGTGGCGCGCGCGGAGTTGACGTCGATGGACACCAGCGCTTCGGTGTGATCGATCACGATGGCGCCGCCAGACGGCAGCTGCACGCTGCGCGAAAAGGCGGTTTCGATCTGGTGCTCGATCTGGAAACGGGAGAACAGCGGCACATGATCCTTGTACAGCTTCACACGCGACAGCATGTTGGGCATCACATGGCTCATGAACTGACGGGCCTGATCGTAGATTTCCTCGGTGTCGATCAGCACTTCGCCGATGTCCGGATGGAAATAGTCGCGGATCGCGCGGATCACCAGGCTGCCTTCCTGCAGAATCAGGAACGGCGCGTTCTGAGCGCCGGCCGCGCCTTCAATCGCGCGCCACAGCTGCATCAGGTAACCCAGATCCCACTGCAGTTCTTCCAGATTGCGGCCAATGCCGGCGGTGCGGGCGATCAGGCTCATGCCGTGCGGCACTTCCAGCTGCGACAGCAGATCCTTCAGCTCTTGACGCTCCTCGCCCTCAATGCGACGCGATACGCCGCCGCCGCGCGGGTTGTTGGGCATCAGCACCAGGTAACGGCCGGCCAGGCTGATATAGGTGGTCAGCGCCGCACCCTTGTTGCCGCGTTCGTCCTTCTCCACCTGCACGATGACTTCCATGCCTTCGCGCAGCACGTCCTGAATGCGCGGACGGCCGCCATCATAGCCCTGGAAATAGGAACGGGACACCTCTTTAAACGGCAGGAAGCCGTGGCGTTCGGTGCCGTAATCGACAAAACAAGCCTCAAGGGAGGGCTCGATACGGGTAATCACACCCTTATAGATATTCCCCTTGCGCTGCTCTTTGCCTACAGTCTCGATATCGAGGTCGACGAGCTTCTGCCCGTCGACAATGGCAACGCGCAGCTCTTCAGCCTGCGTTGCGTTGAACAACATGCGTTTCATTTACATTCCTTGCGCGGCACTCACGCAAGGGATGCAGCCAGTATTTGACGGCCCAGTGACTATTGATGGGCGCTTTCCGAAAGAAGTGTCGATGTAAAGATCGAAAAAAACAGTTTTGACAAGCCTACTTCCTGAAAATCGATCACACGCAGACCTGACTCATGTGCGCAATTGGCGCTCCGGGATCGCCGGCCTGCCTCAAAGGGCAGGACATACAGTACAGGGGGGCTAGCATGCCGGGTCAAACTTCGCTGCAAAATTTCCTGACTGGCTTAGCATCAGGAAATGGAATACTCGTGAGTGCGTTATGCGTACAAATGCATTACCATCGCTGCTTTTCGGTGAGCGAGTTAACCTTGGCTGCAAACGTCGCGAGCGGCATCAGGTCAGGGTCTGTAAATCCCTGCCGGCCGTCTCTAACCTCTTGCAGCAGCGCCACGCAACATGCCGTGACCTTGGCTTGACATTTCGCCGTCATCTTGGTGCAACACACCTTGGGACAGCGCCAGAAGTATAAGCAATATGACAGACATTCGCAAAGATTCCGTCTCCTTCGTCCAAGTGGACGACGGCGACGCCGGCCAACGCATCGACAACTACCTGGTGCGCTTGCTCAAGGGCGTGCCCAAAAGCCATATCTACCGCATCCTGCGCTCCGGCGAGGTGAGGGTGAACAAGGGCCGCATCGACGCCGCCTACCGCGTGCAGGCCGGCGACGAATTGCGCATTCCGCCCATCCGCGTGGCCGAACGCGCGGAAAAGAACGTGCCGGCCGCCACCTTCCCGGTAGTCTACGAAGACAACGCGCTGCTGGTGATAGACAAACCGGCCGGCGTGGCGGTGCACGGCGGCAGCGGCGTGTCCTTCGGCGTGATCGAGCAACTGCGCCAGGCCCACCCGGACTGGCGCTATCTGGAGCTGGTGCATCGGCTGGACCGCGAAACCTCCGGCCTCCTGATGCTGGCCAAGAAGCGTTCGGCGCTGACCAAGCTGCACGACATGATGCGCGCCAACGTGCCGGACAAACGCTACCTGGCGCTGGGCATAGGCCAGTGGCCGGAGGACGCCCGCCAGGTCAAGCTGCCGCTGTTCAAGTTCCACACTCCGGACGGCGAACGCCGCGTGCGGGTCAGCGACGCCGAAAACGGCCAGTACGCGCACACTAATTTCGCGATCAAGGAACGCTTTGCGGAATTCACGCTGGTGGAAGCGCACCTGCGCACCGGCCGCACTCACCAGATCCGCGTGCACATGCAGGCCAACGGCTGCGCGATCGCCGGCGACGAGAAATACGGCGACTTCGCGCTGAACAAGGAACTGGCCAAGCGCGGCCTGAAACGCATGTTCCTGCACGCGCGCAGCCTGTCCCTGCCCCACCCGCTGACCGGCGAGCCGTTGAAACTGGAAGCGCCGCTGCCGCCGGAACTGGAGCGCTTCCTGAAAATCTTGAGGTCTTGAGATGAACATTCGCTTCGATCTGGTCGTTTTCGACTGGGACGGCACTTTGATGGACTCCACCGCCCACATCAGCCAGTCCATCCAGCAGGCTTGCGCCGACCTGTCACTTCCCGTTCCCAGCCGCGAACAGGCCAGCCACGTCATCGGCCTGCGCCTGGCCGAGGCGCTGCAGCAGGCCTGCCCGGCCGCCAGCGTCGAGCAGCTGCCGCGCCTGACCGAAGCCTTCCGCCATCATTACCACGCCAACCAGCATCAAGTGACCTTGTTCGACGGCGCTGTGGAGTGCCTGAACGCCGTCGCGGACAGCGGCGTTTTTCTGGCGGTGGCCACCGGCAACAGCCGCGCCGGCCTCAACCGCCTGCTGGAGCAAACCGGACTCGGCCCGCTGTTCCACGCTACCCGCACCGTGGACGAATGCCATTCCAAGCCGCACCCGGACATGCTGCTGTCGCTGACCGAGATGCTGGGCGCGGACCCTCGCCGCACGCTGATGATAGGCGACACCAGCCACGACTTGCTGATGGCCGGCAACGCCGGCTGCCATAGCGTGGGGGTCAGCTTCGGCGCCCACGACAGCGAACACCTGGAAAGCTGTGGACCGCTGGCGCTGTTCCATTCCTACCCCGAGCTGCAGACATGGCTGCTGCCGAAACTCGGGTAATCTGCCCCTCGGCTGAGCTTCAGGACGGCGGCCGCGCCTGGCGCTTCCAGATCGAACAGACGGACGGCGCGCCGCCGCTGCCCGCCTTCGCCGTGCGCTACCGCGGCAAGGTCTACGCTTACGTCAATGCCTGCCGCCACATCCCGGTGGAGCTGGATTTGCGCGATGGCGAAGTCTTCGACCTCAGCGGCCGTTATCTGGTATGCAGCATGCACGGCGCCTGCTACGAAGCACACACCGGCTATTGCGTGTCCGGCCCCTGCTGCGGCCAGCGGCTGATCGCCGTGCCCGTCTTCGAGCAGGACGGCAATATCTGCATCAATGTCATGCCGTCGTGAACTTTGCTAGACTCCTGGAATTATTCAGGGAGCACCACACATGAGCGACACCTCCAACCATTGGGAACGCCAATTGCTGGAAAAACTGGCCAGCGCCGCGCTGGTGGAACAACGCCGCGCCCGCCAGTGGAAGATTTTCTTCCGCATGATCTGGCTGATCATCATCGGCTTCGTGCTGTTCAGCCTGTTCATGCGCAACGAGGACAAGGCCGCGGCCGGTCTCTCCGGCGCCGGACACACCGCCGTCATCACGCTGGACGGCGTGATCGACAGCCAGAGCGACACCGCCAACAAGCTAAGCCAGGCGCTGACGGACGCCTACGGCGACAAGAGCACCAAGGGCATCATTATCGACGCCAACAGCCCCGGCGGCAGCCCGGTGCTGTCCGGCATGGCTTATGACGAGATCCGCCGCCAGAAGAAGCTGCATCCGGCGGTCCCGGTCTACGTGGTGGTCAGCGAGGTCTGCGCGTCCGGCTGCTATTACATCGCCTCCGCCGCCGACAAGATCTTCGTCGACAAGGCCAGCATCGTCGGCTCCATCGGCGTGCTGTCCGACGGCTTCGGCTTCACCGGCGCCATGGAAAAACTGGGTGTTGACCGCCGCCTCCGCACCTCCGGCGAGAATAAGGCGATGGGCGACCCCTTCTCCCCGGTCAACCCCAAGCAAGAAGCCATCCGTCAACAATTGCTGGACGACATCCACCAGCAGTTCATCGCGGCGGTCAAGGCCGGACGCGGCCAGCGCCTGGCCAACGATCCGCAGCTGTTCTCCGGCATGGTGTGGCTGGGCGACAAAAGCATTCCGCTGGGCCTGGCCGACGGCTTGGGCACGGTGCGCTCGGTGGCGCGCGACGTGATCAAGGCGGAGAAAACCGTCGACTATACTCAGCAAGACGACCTGTCCAGCCGCGTGGCGCGCAAGATTGGCGTGGAGTTCGCCGGCGGCGTGAAGAGTCTGTTCGACACCAAGCTGTTCTGATCAATCGGCAAGGCACACCATGGCGCGCAGAAGAAAACGGCAAGAAGAAGAACACGAGAACCATGAACGTTGGCTGGTTTCCTACGCCGACTTCATCACCCTGCTGTTCGCCTTCTTCGTGGTGATGTACGCGATCTCCTCGGTCAACGAGGGCAAATACCGCGTGCTCTCCTCCGCCATCGTGGACGCCTTCCGTTCAGGCTCCACCATCAGCGTCAACACCACCCCGCCCAGCGGCGGGGCCAACACCATGATAGAAATCCCCGAGACCAAGCCAATAGCCAAGGCGGTCAAGGGAGAACATCAGGCCGAGAAAAAAGCCAATACCGGCTCGGCCCAGGGCGATGAAAAAACCCGGCTCGCCAACCTGACACAGGATCTGGCCAAAGTCATGGACCCGCTGGTGAAGAGCGGCCAGGTCACCATCACGCACAGCAGCAAGGGCGTCACCATCGACATCCGCGACACCGCGCTCTTTCCCACGGGACAAGCGCAGCCCAATGAACAGTCTCGCCAACTGATGGCCAATATGGCGCTGCAACTGGCCAAGGTGGACAACCCGATCCGGGTGGAAGGCTTCACGGACACCGTGCCCATCCGCAACTCTTATTTCCCATCCAACTGGGAGCTGTCCGCCTCGCGCGCCGGCAGCGTGGTGCGCCTGTTCCAGGAAAACGGCATCAAGCCGGAGCGATTGGTGGCGGTGGGCCGCGGAGCCAACCTCCCGGTGGGCGACAACGCCACCGCCGACGGCCGCGCCAGCAACCGCCGCGTCGCCATCACCGTATTGGCGAGCGGGCTGAGCGACGCCGAAGTGTTGTCGCCGCAAGACGCATCCATGGCCAATGGCCGCTAACACCCCTGTTTCTCAAGAGGAGCACGATATGAGCACCCCGATTCATCATTCCGCGCTGGAACAGCTGTTCCTCAACGCCCGCACCCACAGCCACTGGCAAGACCGTCCGGTCAGCGCCGAAACGCTGCACCAGCTGTTCGACCTGCTGAAAATGGCGCCCACCAGCGCCAACTGCTCGCCGGCTCGCTTCATCTTTGTGCAAAGCGACGCCGCCAAGGCCAAGCTCAAGCCCTGCCTGGCCGAAGGCAACGTCGAAAAAACCATGGCCGCGCCGGTATGCGTGATCGTGGCCCAGGACATGCGCTTCTACGAACACCTGCCCAAACTCTACCCGCACGCCGACGCCAGAAGCTGGTTTGAAGGCAACGACGCGGCGATCCAGGCCACCGCCGCGCGCAACAGCAGCCTGCAAGGCGGCTACCTGCTGCTGGCCGCTCGCTCCTTGGGGCTGGACTGCGGCCCGATGTCCGGCTTCGACAACGCCGCGGTGGACCAGGCCTTCTTCCCGGATGGACGCTTCAAGTCCAACTTCCTGGTCAACCTGGGCTACGGCGCCGCCGACAAGCTCTACCCGCGCTCGCCGCGCTTCGAGTTCGACGAAGCCTGCCAGATTCTTTAATCCCCCTCACGCATGCCCGGTTATAATGCCGGGCATTTTGCTGCCTGGAGAATCAAGATGCTCTATTCGCTTCTGCGCCCGCTGCTGTTCCGCTTTGACGCAGAGACCGCCCATGAACAGACGCTGGCCATGCTGGACCAGGCGCACAAGCTGCGCCTGAGCGCGCTGACCTGCCAAAGCGCCGCTCGCAAACCGGTGCAAGCCATGGGCCTGACCTTCCCCAACGCGGTGGGGCTCGCCGCCGGGCTGGACAAGAATGGAGCGCATATCGACGCTTTGGCCGCGCTGGGCTTCGGCTTCATCGAAATCGGCACCGTCACCCCAAGGCCCCAGCCGGGCAACCCCAAGCCGCGGCTGTTCCGTCTGCCGGAACACCAAGCCATCATCAACCGCATGGGCTTCAACAACCTGGGCGTGGACACCCTGCTGGACAATGTGCGCCGCTGCAAATTCCAAGGCGTGCTCGGCATCAATATCGGCAAGAACGCCGCCACCCCGATAGAAAACGCCGCTGACGACTACCTGGCTTGTCTCGACAAAGTCTACGCTTACGCCAGCTACGTCGCCGTCAACATCTCCTCGCCCAATACAAAGAACCTGCGCCAATTGCAGGAGGGCGACGAACTGGGCCGACTGCTGGCGCAATTGAAGCAACGCCAGCAAGCGCTGGCCGATAAACACGGCCGCCACGTGCCGCTGGCGCTGAAAATCGCCCCGGATCTGGACGACGATCAAGTCATTGCCATCGCCCGCCTGTTGACCGAACATCGCATCGACGGCGTCATCGCCACCAACACCACGCTGTCGCGCGAGGCGGTGGCCGGCCATCCGCTGGCGGATCAAGCCGGCGGCCTGTCCGGCGCGCCGGTCAAAGACCGTTCGACAACAGTTATTCGCAAATTAGCCAAGGAACTTGACGGCGCTCTGCCTATCATAGGAGTTGGCGGCATCCTGTCCGGGCGGGACGCCGTGGAAAAACTGGATGCCGGCGCCAGCTTGGTTCAAGTCTACAGCGGCCTGATCTACCGAGGCCCGGCGCTGGTGGCCGAATGCGCGAATGCGATCGCAGCGCGCGCCAAACCCTAAACAACAGCATGCGCGGCCGCGCACGGGCGCTCCGACACCGGAAACCCGGCGACAGGCCCGCGGCGACAATCCCGGGGCAAACCGGCTCGCTTATATAAACATGGGACTCACTCTTATGAACGCCAAAAAACTGATTCGTCTTTCCGCCATCGCGCTGCTGAGCGCCGGCGTGCTCACCGGCTGCGCCACCTCCGACTCCGCGGCCGTCTATTCCAAGGGCCAGATGCGCCAGGCGCAGACCGTGCAGCTGGGCACCGTGGTGTCGGTTCAGAACGTGAAAATGGAAGGCAGCAACAATGAGCTGCTAACCCTGGGCGGCGCTGCGCTGGGCGGCTTGGCCGGCAGCAATATCGGCGGCGGCAAAGGCCAGATCGCCGGCGGCATCGTCGGCGCGCTGGCCGGCGGCTTCGGCGCACAGGCCGCTCAACGCGGCATGACCAAGAACGCCCTGGAAATCACCGTCAAGCTGGACGGCTCCGGCCGCATGATCTCTATCGTGCAGGAAGCCGACATTCCGTTCACCGCCAACCAGCGCGTGCGCGTGCTGACCGGCGGCGGCAACGACCGTGTGGTGCCGTTCTAAGCAACGGCACGAGAACCCGATGCGCGCCTGCGATACGGCGTCGAACGGGCTCTAAGGCGGACGGTGTCCGCAATAAAAAAGCCGGCGCGAGCGCCGGCTTTTTCACATGGTTTCCCTCAGAGCTTGTTCAAAGTCTCGCGAGCAAGAGCGAGGCAAGACAAAAACGAGCGAAAAGCGGAATGGTCTAGTGGTGCATGAGCATTTTGAACTCGTACTCACCGTGCAACGCTTCACGAAGCGCAGCAGACCTTGAACAGGTTCTCACTCGTCCCGCGGCCTGGGCAGCTCCACCCAGCGCCCATCCATCAAAGCTTGCAAGGGCTGATACATCGCCTTGTAGGACATCTTCTGGCATTCGCGTATCCAATAGCCCAGATACAAGTGCGGCAGCCCCAGCCGCTGTGTCAACTCCGCCTGCCACAGCACGTTGAACACGCCCAGGCTGGACTTGGCGTCGTCCGGATCGTAAAAGGTGTAGACTGCGGACAGTCCGTCGGACAGACGATCGATCAGACTGACCATCTTCAATTCCCCGTCCAGGCGAAACTCCGCCAGCATGCTGTCCACCCCGCTTTTAAGAATGAACTCCGAGTACTGCTGCGGATCGTCGTCCGACATGCCGCCGCCGGCGTGCCGCGACTGCTGATACCAGCGGTACAAGGCGTAGTGCTCGGCGTTGAACTCCAACGGCAGCAAACGCACCTGCATCGCCTCCAGCCTGCGCGCCACCTTGCGCTGAGTACGGCTGGGCGCGAAGCGCTCCACCGGAATCCGCACCGGCACGCACGCCTGGCAGCTGTCGCAATAAGGACGGTAGGTATACAGGCCGCTGCGGCGAAAACCCAGCTTCACCAGTTGGCTGTAAACCTCGCCATCGATCGCCTCCGCCGGGATCGCCACTTGCGAGCGCGCCTGACGCCCCGCCAGATAGCTGCACGGATAGGGCGCGGTGGCGTAAAAATGGATGGCCACTGTCGGGCCGGGATCACGATGGCTCATTGGTATACCGGTAGTTCCACATCGCGGCGGGCTGCGCCCGTCGGGCATTCTCTTTCAGAGTAGCAAGAAATGTCTGACGCGAAACCAGCTTGGCGCCCAAGCTCTGCAAATGACGGGTGTGCATCTGGCAATCTATCATTGTCACCCCCTGCTCGCGCAAATGACGCACCATGTGGATGAAGGCCAGTTTGGACGCGTTGCTGCGACGGGAAAACATGGATTCGCCATAGAACATCAAGCCCAGACCAATGCCGTACAGGCCGCCGGCCAGTTCGCCGTCTATCCAGGTCTCGAAGGAATGCGCGTAGCCCAAGCGGTGCAAACGGCAATACGCGTCCACCATCTCCGGCACGATCCAGGTGCCCTGCTGCTGGGTTCTGGGTTCGGCGCAGGCCGACATCACCTCGCGAAACGCGGTGTCCACGCGGATTTCATAACGCTGGTTGCGCAGCACTTTATCCATGGACCGGCTGACTTTCAGTTCGTCCGGGCACAGCACCATGCGCGGCGCCGGAGACCACCACAAGATAGGCTCGCCTTCGGAAAACCAGGGAAAGATGCCTTGGGAGTAAGCAGCCAGGATGCGCTGCGGGGATAAATCGCCTCCAGCGGCCAGCAAACCGTTGGGTTCGCGCAGAGCCAGCCGCACCGGAGGGAAAACCGGCTCAGGACCGAGCCAGGGAATCATGCCTTTTTGGCGTTGAGGCAGTCCGGGCACTCGCCGTACATGTACAGCGCGTGATCGACGATGCGGAAGCCGTGCTGCTCCGCGATGCGGTCTTGCAGCGCTTCAATCTCCGGATCGAAGAACTCGACCACCTTGCCGCAGCTGACGCACACCATATGATCATGATGGCCGCCCTGGTTCAGCTCGTACACGGCTTTGCCGGTTTCAAAATGGTGGCGCACCAAAATGCCCGCTTGCTCGAACTGCGTCAGCACGCGGTAGATGGTGGCAAGGCCGATGTCGATATTTTCCGCAAGCAGCTTGCGATAGACATCTTCCGCCGACATGTGGCCAGCGTGCTCTTCCTCAAACAGATCGAGGATTTTCAAACGCGGGCCGGTGGCCTTGAGGCCGATATCTTTAAGGTGACTGGCTTTGCTCATCGTGATATAAAGTGGGTCGATTTCAGATCATGATAAAGCCTTTTCACGGCTTTGCCTAATTACCGCCTCATAACTTTTCGGTCACGGAGTATCATGCGCGCCCTGATTTTTGCCGCCGTCATTGCCCTCTCCGGCTGCAGTTCGATGAACCCCCTGAACTGGCTCAGCCCGCACAAGATGGAAATCCAGCAGGGCAATTATGTCACAGAGGATGCCGTAGCCAAACTTAAACCGGGCATGACCCGCTCGCAGGTGCGTTTCCTGTTGGGTTCTCCGCTACTGGCCGACGCGTTTCACGCCAACCGCTGGGACTACACCTATAGCGACATCAAGCAGGGCAAGCTGGACAAAAGCAGCAACCGCCTGCTGACCGTCTACTTCAACGGCGACGTGCTGGAGCGCGTGGAAGGCCAGGCGCAGCCGGCCGAACGCCCGCCGCTGACCGCCTCCGCTCCCGCCCAGGAAGCCAAGCCATGAGCGCCAACCCGCTGAAACTGGTGATCGTCGGCGCAGGCGGCCGCATGGGCAAGACCCTGATAGAAGCGACGCTGGCCGCGCCGGGCGTGGCGCTGCACGCCGCGGTGGACCGCCCCGGTTCGGAGTTCATCGGCCAGGACGCCGGCCTGTTCATCGGCCGGCACACCGGCGTCAAGATCAGCGGCGACTTCCTCCAGGCGCTGGAAGGGGCCGACGCCGTCATCGACTTCACCCGACCGGAAGGCACGCTGGAACACCTGGCGGCCTGCGCCGAGCGCGGCGTGCGGATGATCATCGGCACCACCGGCTTCGACGAGGCCGGCAAGGCGGCGATCCGCGCCGCCGGCGACAAGATCGGTATTGTATTCGCCGCTAATTTCAGCGTGGGCGTCAACCTCACCTTCAAGCTGCTGGACATGGCGGCGCGGGTGCTGAACGATGGCTACGACATCGAAATCATCGAAGCCCACCACCGCCATAAAGTGGACGCGCCGTCCGGCACCGCCCTGCGCATGGGCGAGGTGATCGCCGACGCGCTGGGCCGCGATTTGAACGAGTGCGCCGTCTACGGCCGCGAAGGCGTGACCGGCGAACGCGACCCGCAAACCATAGGCTTCGCCACCGTGCGCGGCGGCGACGTGGTCGGCGACCACACCGCCTTGTTCGCCGCCATCGGCGAGCGCGTCGAAATCAGCCACAAGGCTTCCAGCCGCGCCACCTTCGCCAACGGCGCGGTGCGCGCCGCACGCTGGCTGGCCGACAAACCGCACGGCCTGTTCGATATGCAGGACGTGCTGGGCCTGCGCTGAGCGCCGTCGGGGAGCCCGCTCCCCGCCCCCTTCCCATGCGCCTCCTTCCGCTGACCCTGGGCCTCTCCGTCGGCCTGATCCTGCTCTCCTTGGTTTCACTGCTGCACGGCAGCGGCATGGACGCGTCCCTTTTGCTGGCCGGCCATCCTCCGCCGGAACTGGAATGGCAGCTGCTGCTGGAATTGCGCCTGCCGCGCCTGCTGGCCAGCGCCAGCGCGGGCGCTTTGCTAGCCAGCGCCGGCGCGGCGGTGCAAGCGCGTTTCCGCAATCCGCTGGCCGAGCCCGGCCTGATCGGCATCAACAGCGGCGCGGCGCTGGCCGCCGCCGCGGCGCTGAGCCTGGGCGCCGGCCTCTACGCGGTGTCCGCGTCCGCCTTTGTCGGCGGCCTGTCTTCCTTATTGCTGATCCGCATGCTGGGCCAGACTCAACAAGGCGGCAGCCGGCTGATCCTCAGCGGCCTGGCCATCAGTTCCTTGCTGGGCAGCCTGCTGACCTTGTTGATCACCACCCTGCCCGACGGCTCCTTGCGCGTGGTGATTTTCTGGCTGATGGGCAGCTTCGCCAGCGTGGACTGGCCGCAAACCCTCTTGCTGTGCGCGACCGCGCCGCTGGTCTGGCTGGCGCTGCACCGGCAATGGCGCTTTCTCAACGCGCTGCAATTGGGCGAAACCGCCGCCTTTCACTTGGGCTTTGAAGTCCGCCGCCGCGAATGGCAAGTGGTGGTTCTCGCCGCCCTGGCCGCCGGCTTGGTGGTGTCCGCCTGCGGCATGATAGGCTTCATCGGCCTGATGGGCCCTCACCTGGCTCGCCAATTGGTGGGCGGCAACGCGCGCCGGTTGCTCTGGATAGCGCCCATGCTGGGCGCGCTGCTGGCCATCGCCTCGGACTGGCTGGCGCGCAGCCTGCTGGCGCCCAGCGAGCTGCCGGTGGGCGTGATCACCAGCCTGATAGGCGCGCCGTTCTTCCTGTGGCTGCTGCGGCAAAGCGCGGAGAAGGACAGCCATGCTTGAAGCGCGCGCCGTCAGCCTCTCCCGCCAGGGCCGCCTGTTGGTGGAGTCGGTTTCCCTGCGCGTGGTGCCGGGCGAACTCAATATAGTGCTAGGCCCCAACGGGGCCGGCAAAAGCAGCTTGCTGGGCATGCTGGCCGGCTTGCACGCCCCCAGCGCCGGCGAGGTGTGGATGGCCGGGCGGCGGCTGCGCGGCCAATCCGCCGCGGAACTGGCGCGCCAACGCGCGGTGGTGGAGCAAAACCCGTTGACGCCGGCGGGCTGGAGCACGCTGGAGCTGATTCAGTCCGGCGCCTACCTGCTAGGCGATGCCGCCGACGCCTGCCGCCGGGCGATGGAACTGAGCTGTACCGAGGACCTGGCGCAACGCCAGGCGCGCACGCTGTCCGGCGGCGAACAGCAACGCGCCCACTTGGCGCGGGCGCTGTGCCAGCTGTTGGCTTCTGCGGATGCGGAACGCTATCTCCTGCTGGACGAACCCACCGCCGCGCTGGACTTCGCGATGGCGGACGCGCTGCTGGCGCAAGTGGCCCGCATCTGCCGCGAACTGAATATCGGCGCGCTGGCGGTAGTGCACGATCTGAACCTGGCGCTGCGCCACGCCGACAATGTGCTGCTGTTGAACGAAGGGCGCGCCGCAGGCTTCGGGCCCACGGCGGAGATCATGCGGCGGGAAAAACTGGAAGCGGTTTACGGCGTGCGGCTGGCGGAGTTGAGCAGCCGGGAGCACGCCTTGCGCGCCTTCGTGCCGCTGCCCCACTCCCATTAAAACCGATTCGCTAGCAGCTGAATTCAGCGATGCGGCGTCTGCTTGCACTCGCTGAGAAAACGCGCACGGTCGGCCTCGCTCACTTCTCCGGCAAAGCCCTGAGTGATCACCGCCTCCGCGCCGCGCCGGTTTTCCCCCAGCTGCAAGCACATCTGCTTGGCCTGGATCACGCAGGCCGCGCCCTTGGCCATGCCGTGCCGCACCAATGCGTCCGCCACCTCCTGGCAAATCCATTCCTGGTAATTCAAACGGTGCGAGATCACGTCGATCAAGCGCGCGATGCGGCCGAAACCGTGCAGCCGCCCGCCCGGAATGTAGGCCACGTGGGCTATGCCCTCGAACGGCACCAAGTGATGCGGACACAGGCTGTGGATGGAGATATTGCTGATAATGACCATCTCGCGGGAGTTGTCTTCAAAGCCGCAGCCCAACACCTCGCTGGGATCAGCGGCGTAGCCGTCCAGCAGGCGGTCCCGCCAGAACGCGCTGACCCGCTCCGCGGTCTTGCCCAGGTGCGGATCGCCTTGCGGCTGAAAGCCGCACGCGGTCAGCAAATCGGTCACCGCGCGCTCAAACGCCTCCTTGTCGAACGGCCGCAACCGCTCCACGCCCACTTTGGGTTCGCGCTCCGGCGCAGGATGATCGCAATGCTCATGGTCCATATCGTCTCCCTTGTGACCGCTGATTCAACGTCCGCTGCGCGCCGGCTGCGCATAGCGCAACGAAAACCGGCTCGCAAATTTGAGCCGGCTCTTGGGCGGCGGCTTCAATCGAAATAGGAATTCGAGAGCAGCCCGGAGGGAAAGTTGCATCCGCCGGCGGCATGAAAAACCCGGGGCGACGACGCCAGCCCCGGGTTTGCGACTATATCACAGGCCGCCGCCGTTACACGCGCGCGCCTTCCAGATTGGATTTCATCTCATAGCTCTGCTTGACATCGCCATTCCCGTCCACGCTCTCCAGCCTCACGTCGAAGCCCCACAGCCGGCACACGTGCTTGAGCACTTCGTTGGCGCTGTTGTCGTCCAGCGGGCGCCTGTTGTGCATGGTGTGACGCAGCACCAGGCTGCGGTCGCCGCGCACATTGACCGACCACACCTGGATATTGGGCTCGCGCGAACCCAGGTTGTACTGCTCGGCCAGCTTGCCGCGAATGTCGCGGTAGCCCATATCGTCATGAATGGCGGACACTTCCAGCTTGTCGTCGTGGTCGTCGTCGCGGATGGAGAACAGGCGGAAATCGCGAATCAGCTTGGGCGACAGATACTGCGAAATGAAGCTCTCGTCCTTGAAGTTCTTCATCGCGAACTCCAGGGACTCGCGCCACGGCGTGCCGGCCAGGTCTGGAAACCAGGCGCGGTCTTCATCGGTGGGGGCTTCACAGATGCGCTTGATGTCCTGGTACATGGAAAAGCCCAGCGCATACGGATTGATGCCGTTGTACCAACGCGCCGTCACCGGCGGCTGATACACCACATTGGTGTGGCTCTGCAAAAACTCCATCATGAAACCATCGGTGACCATGCCTTTGTCGTACAGACGATTGAGGATGGTGTAGTGCCAGAACGTGGCCCAGCCCTCGTTCATCACCTGAGTCTGACGCTGCGGGTAGAAATACTGCGCCACCTTGCGCACGATGCGCACCACCTCGCGCTGCCAGGGCTCTAGCAGCGGCGCGGATTTTTCAATGAAGTAGAGCAGGTTTTCCTGCGGCTCCGGCGGAAAGCGCGGCGGCGACTTGTCGCTGCCGTCCTTGTCGCGCTTGGGAATGGTGCGCCACAGGTCGTTAACCTGCATTTGCAGGTATTGCTCGCGCTCTTCCTGGCGCGCCTGCTCCTTGGCCAGCGACAGCTTCTGCGGCCGCTTGTAGCGGTCCACGCCGTAATTCATTAGCGCGTGGCAGCTGTCCAGCAACTCCTCCACCGCGTCGATGCCGTAGCGCTCCTCGCACTTGGTGATGTAGCTCTTGGCGAACACCAGGTAGTCGATGATGGCCGAGGCGTCGGTCCAGGCGCGGAACAGGTAGTTGCCTTTGAAGAAGCTGTTGTGGCCGTAAGCGGCGTGGGCGATCACCAGCGCCTGCATCGTCATGGAGTTTTCTTCCATCAGATAGGCGATGCAGGGGTTGGAGTTGATCACGATCTCGTAGGCCAGGCCCATCTGGCCGCGCTTATAGCTTTTCTCGGTGGCGACGAAATGCTTGCCGTAGCTCCAGTGATGGTAATTAACCGGCATGCCCACCGAGGCGTAGGCGTCCATCATCTGCTCGGCGGTGATGACTTCCAGCTGATTTGGATAGACATCCAGCTTGAATTCATCCACCGCGATGGCGCGTATCTGCCGGTCGTACTCGTCGACAAGGTCGAAGGTCCATTCGGACCCGGTAGAAATGGGTGTCATGTTGCTGTCCCCTTGGCAAGACCGCTAAGAACCTGTTTACGATCTGCTGCGCGTCGGCGATACGGCGTTGAAACCAAGCTCAAAATGCTCATGTACCACCTGTACATTCCGCTTTTTCGCTCGTTTTCGCCTTGTCTCGCCTTAGCTCGCGAGATCATAAACACATTCTCAAGCGGTGGCGGCGCGGCCATTGGCCGGCTGGCGCTTGAACAGTTCCCGGAAAACCGGGTAGATGTCGGAAGCCGAACGAATTTTCTGCATCGCGAACTGGCGGTTGCGTTCCTGCACCTTCAAGTATTCGTACCAGAGGTTTTGCGGCTCTCCTTCGGTGATCTCGATGTAGGCGAAGTACTGGCAGTAAGGCAGCAGGTCCTCCTCCATGATGCGGCCGCAGTTGGCGGAATCGCTGTCCCAGTTGTCGCCGTCGGACGCCTGGGCGGCGTAGATATTCCATTCGCTGCCGGCGTAGCGCTTCTTGACGATCTCCGCCATCAGGTTGAGCGCCGAGGACACCACGGTGCCGCCGGATTCGCGCGAGTGAAAGAAATCCTCCTCGCTCACCTCCACCGCGCTGGTGTGGTGGCGGATGAACACCACCTCGATCTTCTCGTAATTGCGCTGCAGGAACAGGTACAACAGGATGAAGAAGCGCTTGGCCATGTCCTTCTTCTGCTCGTCCATGGAGCCGGACACGTCCATGATGCAGAACATCACCGCCTGACTGGTGGGCTTGGGCTGCTTGACCCGGTTGTTGTAGCGCAGGTCGAACGGGTCTATCCACGGAATGCTGGCGATGCGCTCGCGCAGCCGGTGGATGCTCTGCCGTTTTTCGCGGATTTCCAGGGTGTTGTCCTCGTCATCCTCCATCAGGGTGTCGAGTTCCTCCTCCGCGTCGCCCAGCGTGGCCATCGTCGGCGCGGCCATCGCCACCCGCCGCGCCAGCGCGCCGCGCAGCGAACGCACGATGTTGATGTTGGCCGGCGTGCCGTCGTTGGTGTAGCCGGCGCGCACCGTCTTCATCTCCTCGATGCCCATCAGCTGGGTCTTGATCAGATTGGGCAGCGCCAAGTCGTCGAAGAACACGTTCATGAACTCTTCGCGCGACAGCTGGAACACAAAGTCGTCCTCGCCCTCGCCGTCCTGGCTGGCCTTGCTGCCGCCTCCTCCCCCGCCGCCTTGCGGCCGCGGCAAGCGGTCGCCTTTGACGAACTCCTCATTGCCGGGATGCACGTTTTCCGTCATGCCGCCCTTGCCGTGGTGGAAAACGGGTTCGGAAATATCCTTTACCGGAATCGAGACCTTCTCCCCGCTCTCGATGTCGGTAATGCTGCGCCCCTTGACCGCCTTGGCGACGGCTTCCTTGATTTGGGCCTTGAAACGGCGCAGAAACCGTTCGCGGTTAACCGCGGACTTGTTCTTGCCGTTGAGGCGCCGATCGATGATGTGGGACATAAGCACCTCGCTTTGCCTGTGCCGGCGGCGGCCGCGCGCTGGCGGCCATCGCCTGGCTTGCTGTTGTTATATTATTCACCGCCCGGCGGCGACAGCGGCCGCTGGGGCGATTGCCGGCGCCGCCTGAGCGGCGCCGGATCAGCGATGGCTTACGAGGACTTGCGCACTCGCAGATACCATTCGCACAACAGCCGCACTTGCTTGGCGGTGTAGCCTTTTTCCACCATGCGGTTGACGAAGTCCTCGTGCTTCTTCGCATCCTCGGCGCTGGCCTTGGCGTTGAAGGAGATCACCGGCAACAGCTCCTCGGTGTTGGAGAACATCTTCTTCTCTATGACCGTGCGCAGCTTCTCGTAGCTGGTCCAGGTGGGGTTCTTGCCGCCGTTGTTGGCCCGCGCCCGCAACACGAAGTTGACGATCTCGTTGCGGAAGTCTTTCGGGTTGGAAATCCCGGCCGGCTTCTCGATTTTCTCCAGCTCCGCGTTCAAGGAAGTGCGGTCGAAGATCTCGCCGGTGTCCTGATCGCGATACTCCTGATCCTGAATCCAGAAGTCCGCGAAGCTGACGTAGCGGTCGAAGATGTTCTGGCCGTACTCGGAGTAGCTTTCCAGGTAAGCGGTTTGAATCTCCTTGCCGATGAACTCCACATACTTGGGCGCCAGGTACTCCTTCAGGAAAGTCAGATACTTCTGCTCCGTTTCCGCCGGGAACTGCTCGCGCTCAACCTGCTGCTCGATCACGTACAAGAGATGGACCGGGTTGGCGGCCACTTCGCTGTGATCGAAGTTGAACACCTTGGACAGAATCTTGTAGGCGAAGCGCGTGGACAAGCCGCTCATGCCCTCGTCCACCCCGGCGTAATCGCGGTATTCCTGGATGGATTTGGCCTTGGGATCCGTGTCTTTCAGGTTGTCCCCGTCGTACACCTGCATCTTGCTGAACAGGCTGGAGTTTTCCGGCTCTTTCAGCCGCGACAGCACCGCAAACTGCGACATCATCTTCAGCGTGCCCGGCGCGCACGGCGCGCGGCCCAGCGAAGAGTTGCGGATCAGCTTGTCGTAGATCTTGATCTCGTCCGACACGCGCAGGCAATACGGCACCTTGACGATGTAGATCCGGTCGAGGAAGGCCTCGTTGTTCTTGTTGTTGCGGAACTGCTTCCACTCCGACTCGTTGGAGTGAGCCAGGATCACGCCTTCAAACGGAATCGCGCCAAAGCCCTCGGTGCCCTTGAAGTTGCCTTCCTGGGTGGCCGTCAACAGCGGGTGCAAGACCTTGATCGGCGCCTTGAACATCTCCACGAATTCCAACAAACCCTGGTTGGCCAGGCACAAGCCGCCGGAGTAGCTGTAAGCGTCCGGATCGTCCTGCGCGTATTTCTCCAGCTTGCGGATATCCACCTTGCCCACCAGAGACGAGATGTCCTGGTTGTTCTCGTCGCCCGGCTCGGTCTTGGCCACCGCGATCTGCTTGAGCACCGACGGATAGCGTTTGACCACGCGGAACTGGCCGATATCGCCGTTGAACTCATGCAGCCGCTTCACCGCCCACGGACTGGGAATGCTCTTCAGATAACGGCGCGGAATGCCGTATTCCTCTTCCAGCAGCGCCCCGTCCTCGTCGTAGTTGAACAGCGCCAGCGGAGACTCGTTGACCGGGCTGCCTTTCAGGCAATAGAACGGCACCAGCTCCATCAGCTCTTTCAGCTTCTCGGCGATGGACGATTTACCGCCGCCCACCGGGCCCAGCAAATAGAGGATCTGCTTCTTCTCTTCCAGGCCTTGCGCGGCGTGGCGGAAGTAGGACACCACCTGTTCGATCACCTCCTCGGTGCCGTAGAAATCACGGAACGCGGGATAGACCTTGATGACTTTGTTGGAAAAAATGCGGGACAGACGCGAATCATGTCGAGTGTCCACCAGCTCCGGCTCGCCAATGGCGGCCAGCATGCGCTCTGCGGCGGTGGCGTAAGCGCCGGGGTCTTTCTTGCAGAGCTCCAGGTACTCCTGGATGGTGTACTCCTCCTCACGAGTCTTGTCGTAACGAGCAGCGTAGTGACTGAAGATATCCGGGTGCATGGCTCTCTCCTGGCAGGTAGCAGAGGCGCAAACGACATGCACGCGGCATCCGCTGCTCCCCTTGCTGAATTAGAGTATTCACATTGTTTCCGGCTTTCTTTTTCTGGGTATAGCATAACGCACAGCTTGGCAGGGCAAAACCGCGCCTGCACACAAAATATGAGATCGTGAGCCAGATTCAATACAAGTATTTGAAATGGATGGTGAATTCCGCCAGCTTTTTTTTGTAACGGGAGACGAGCGGCGTGTAAGCGGGAGTAAACGGAAATCAGCTCAAAAAAAAGGCTTTGATAATCAAACGTTTCCTGAGCGGCAATCAGAAGATTTAGACCAAACCGCCGGACGAATAAAAGAGAAGGGAAAATAAAGAATGCGCCGCGTCGGCGCGGACGGCGGCGATCAGCCTTTGCGCTGCACGATGCGCACGCCGATTTCATAGATGCGGCCGCGCTGCACCTCGTTGCAGCGCTTCACCTCCACCACCGCCTCCAGCGGCTTGCCCGGCATGCCGCCCACGCCCGGCGCCAGCACAATCACGGACAAACGCTCGCCAAACTGCGGCACAAAGGACGAGCGCAGCGCCATGCCGTCCACCGACAGATCCACGCACTCGCCGTAATGGGTTTCGCCGCTGATCAAAGAACGGATGCGGGCCTTGCAGCCCATGCTGATGCGGCGCCCGCGCCGTCGATCCCGGTAAGGATCAAACGGCGACACCCGGCATCCTCCCGGCCTGATGCGCCGCCAACCAGTGCAGGCCCACGATGGACTTGCTATCGCAGATCTCCCCGCTCAGCGTCATCTCCATCGCCTGCGCCACAGGCACCGTCAGCACTTCCAGGAATTCGCCCTCGTCCAGCCGGCTGCCCTGCTGGCTCAGCCCCTCCGCCAGGTAATAACTGATGCGCTCGTTGGAATAGCCAATGCACGGATAAGCGGTGCCCAGATACGTCCAGCGCTCCGCCGCGTAGCCGGTTTCCTCCAGCAGCTCCCGCCTTGCCGTGGCCGCCGGGTCCTCGTCCGGGTCTATCTTGCCGGCGGGAATCTCCACGAACTCGCGGCCGGTCGGATAACGGTACTGGCGCTCCAGCACCAGCTTGCCGTCCGGCGTCAGCGCCAGCACCGCCACCGCGCCGGGGTGCAGAATGTATTCGCGCGTGGACGCCGCGCCGTCCGGCAGCGCCACCTCGTCTTTATGAACCTTGAGAAAACCGCCCTGATACACCAGCTCCGACGACAACTGCTTTTCAACCAGATCCACAATGACCCCTTAAAGTGTTCTGCAATGCCTGCTTTTCCAGGCGCTGATCACCGCCCAGCGCCACAGCAGCCGCGTCAACGCGTAGCCGATCACGGCAAAGGTCAGGCCCAGCGCCGGCAATCCCACCAGCAAGGGCCAGCCCAGCTCCGCCAGCCAATTCAGGCAGGCGTGCCACCAATCCGGCAAGCTCATCCGGTCCCAATTGGGCGGCGGCGTCATTGTACCCGCAGCCGGATTGCCCAGTAAAAGCTTGCCATAAGCATAAGCCAGAAAATACAGCGGCAATACGGTCAAAGGGTTAGTGTACAGCGTGAACAACACCGCCACCGGCAGGTTCACCCGCATCAGCAGCGCCAGCGTCACCGCCGTCACCTTTTGCGTGGGGCCGGGCATCAGTCCGGCGAACAAACCCACCGCCACTCCCATCGCCACCTTGCGCCGGTTCAGCGACCAATACGCCGGCCGGTCCAGATAGGGCGCCAGCCGGCGCAAGCCGGGCTTCTGGAACCAATGGTGCCGATAGGCAACCCATTTGCGTACCTTGCGTCTAAACCAAGTCATCTGGAATGTTTTGATCCTTGTGCGCACTCGTTGCCGTTAAACCACACTCGGCAGCGGGGAAAACGCGAAAAGCTTGTCAAAGCCACGTCGATAATTTAAACAAGCGTTTGAATTGTTCGCCCAAGCGCAGGGCGCATCCAAACACGACAGACCTGGCCGAATTGTCCAGGCCGCGCAAAACCAACAGGAGAGACCCATGCCTGCATACCAAGCCCCGCTGCGGGATTTCGATTTCGTGCTCCACGAGCTGATCAAGGTACAGGACATCATCCCCACCCTGCCCGGCTACGAAGAAGCCACCCAGGACATTTTCCGCTCCTATCTGGAGGCCGCCGCCCAGTTCTGTGAAAGCGAACTGGCGCCCCTGAACCGCCAGGGCGACGAAGAAGGCTGTCATTACGACAGCTCCACCAAATCCGTCACCACCCCGCCGGGCTTCAAGGAAGCCTACCAGCAATACTGTGAACTGGGCTTCCCCACGCTGGACTGCGACCCGGCCTACGGCGGCCAGGGCATGCCCAAGGCGCTGAGCTTCCCCATCATGGAAATGCAGTGCTCCAGCAACGTGGCCTGGTCCATGTACCCCGGCCTGTCCCACGGCGCGTATTCTGCCATTCATGCCCACGGAACCGAAGCGCAAAAAGCGACCTACCTGCCCAAACTGGTGGACGGCAGCTGGACCGGCACCATGTGCCTGACCGAACCGCACTGCGGCACCGACCTGGGCCTGCTCAAATCCCGCGCCGAACCCAACGGCGACGGCAGCTACAGCATTACCGGCACCAAGATCTTCATCTCCGCCGGCGAACACGACCTGTCCGACAACATCATCCACCTGGTGCTGGCCCGCCTGCCGGACTCGCCCAAGGACGTGAAGGGCATCTCCCTGTTCATCGTGCCCAAATTCCATGACGACGGCAGCCGCAACGCCGTGGCCTGCGGCAGCCTGGAACACAAGATGGGCATCAAGGCCAACGCCACCGCGGTGATCAACCTGGACGGCGCCAAGGGCTATTTGATTGGCGAAGTCAACAAAGGCCTGTCCTGCATGTTCACCATGATGAACGCCGCCCGCCTGGGCTGCGGCATGCAAGGCCTGGGCATAGGCGAAGCCTCCTTCCAGGGCGCGCTGGCCTATGCGCGCGAACGCCTGCAAATGCGCTCGCTGACCGGCGACAAATGCCCGGACAAGCCGGCGGACCCCATCATCGTCCACCCGGACGTGCGCCGCATGCTGCTGACCCAGAAAGCCTACACCGAAGCCGGCCGCGCGCTGACCACCCTGCTGGCGCTGCAACTGGACATTGAAGACAAACACCCGGACGCCGACGCCCGCCAGGACGCCGCCG
The DNA here is from genome assembly GCF_009936155.1 of Chromobacterium haemolyticum. Taxonomy (NCBI): domain Bacteria; kingdom Pseudomonadati; phylum Pseudomonadota; class Betaproteobacteria; order Neisseriales; family Chromobacteriaceae; genus Chromobacterium; species Chromobacterium haemolyticum. Next base: position 3,464,847 of record NZ_AP019312.1, read on the forward strand.
ACCTCGTGGCCCTGCTCACCCCGGTGGCCAAGGCCTTCATGACCGACAACGGCTACGAAGCCGCCAACCTGGGCATGCAAGTGTTCGGCGGCCACGGCTACATCCGCGAATGGGGCATGGAACAACTGGTGCGCGATTGCCGCATCTCCCAGATCTACGAAGGCACCAACGGCATCCAGGCCATCGACCTCTTGGGCCGCAAAGTGCTGATGGATCAAGGCCAGAAGCTGCGCAAGTTCACCAAGCAAATCCACAAGTTCTGCCAGGCCAATGAAGGCAACGACAAACTGGCCGACTACGTGGCCCCGCTGTCCAAGCTGCTGAAAGACGTGGGCGAAGTGACCATGGGCATCGGCATGGCCGGCATGCAGAACCGCGACGAAGCCGGTGCGGCCGCCACCGACTACCTGCGCCTGATCGGCCACCTCAGCTACGCTTGGCTGTGGGCGCAAATGGCGGAAGTGGCTCATTCCAAGCTGGGCGGCGGCGAAGACGGCTTCTACCAGGCCAAGATCCTGACCGGCCGCTTCTATATGACTAAGCTGTTCCCGGAAGTGCACAGCCTACTGGCCAAGCTCAAGGCCGGCGCCAAGCCCTTGATGGAGTTGCAGGACGAGCATTTCGCGTTCTAAAGAACCTGCTCAATGTCTGCTGCGCTTCAGCGATACGGCGTTGAAAACGAGCTCAAAATGCTCATGTACCACGAGTACATTCCGCTTTTTCGCTCGTTTTCGCCTTGTCTCGCCCTTGCTCGCGAGACTTTGAACAGGCTCTAAGCCACTTACGATAGTGAAACGAAAACGGCCCCTCGGGGCCGTTTTTCTTTTACCTCTGCCCGCCCCTCACCCGGCCGGGCTTTGAGCCATCACGATATTGATTCACAAAAAACGAATACAAAGCTAATTATATTTCACTTTTAACGAACAATAGGGCTTCGTAGAATGGCCGCCATGGATACACCGCGCCAATGGCAGCGGAACCTTCGCATTCATTCACCCCAATACCAGAGGCCCCCTCATGATTACCCTGAACGTCTTCTTCAACGTCAAAGCCGAAAGCCAACAAGACTTCCTCACCCTGCTCAACACCATGGTACGGGAATCCAATAAGGAGGCCGGCTGCAACTACTATCAGCTCTGGCAGCAAGCCGGCGAGCCGCTGCGCTACGCGCTGATCGAACTGTGGGACAGCAAGGAGCGCCTGGCCGAACACCAGAAAACACCGCACTGGATCGCCTTCAACGACCGCGTCAACGACTATCTGGATGGTCAGTATGATGAGCATCACTACTCCGAACTCGCGCGCTGACACACAGCACAAAACCAAACGGCCCCGAAGGGCCGTTTTTTCATGACCAACGCGCTCAGCGCTGGCGACCCCGGCCGCGCTTCTTGCGCCGCTGTTGCTGTTGCGTCTCCGCCAACTGCTCCAGGCACAGATATAGCTGCTGCACCGCCTCCACATGCTGGGCCAGATCCACCCGCTCCACCGCCAGATTCAGCAGCATCTCCAGATAATTGAAGAAGCCCTTGCACAGGCCGATGCGGTAGCTCTTGTCGGCAAAATCCATATCGCTGGCAATGCGGAACAACAGCCCACGCGCCGCATGCTGACGGTTGGTCTTCAACAACTGCGCCATGTGCGCCGCGTACTGACGGCCAATGGCGCAGGCCTCGAAATAATCCTGAGGCTCCGCCGGCTGCCAGTAATGCGGATAAGTGCGGTCCGGCACGCGGCGGACAAAGGGCAGACGGAGGTCTTTGGCTTCGCTGGAGGGGAAGCGGTAGCGGGAACGGCGGGGTTTAGAGAAATCAGACATGGGCAACCTCTTGCTAGAAGTGCGTGAAAACCAGCGGCTGCCGGCTAGGCAGACGCAACGCAAGTTTGGAAAACGTGCTGAAGAACAGCACCTCGCCTGCAGTCGATGGGTTCTCACGGCCCAGTGCCGGGATGAAACGGCACGGAGGGATTGTTGCTTAGAGGGGGATGGGGGTCAAGACCATACAGCCTGACTACCTTACACAGACAACACTGACGAGACGGCAAAATGCAAAATAGCAAACAATTATGACAACAACCAAATCAAAACGACCCAATGGAACTACACAATAAGCTCACCTCTTTTCTCGTGATTTCTTTTCCACCAGCCGTTCTGCAGTTTCGATATCAATACCTAAAGCCTGCCTTGCCTGCCTTGCCTTGACCTTTCTTCCACGAAGATAGCTTTTATACTCACCCACCAGCAAAGCTCCCACCATGCCCCCTCCAGAGAGAACCAACAAAATGAGCATCATATTTCCATATATCGCACTGGCATTGCCATTCAGAAAATAAGCATAACCTCGCAAACCCGCAAAAAAAGCCCCCAGCTCAGCGAATAGCAAAAAGCAGTAAATCATAGAAAAATGTAAGCCAGACATCCGTCCAATTAACCTAAAAGAAAGCACTCCCCCCATCAAAGCCACGAGCCCTACCCACGATCGCATCATAACGCTTTCAAATTTAGAGCACACCCAACCATTTCGTACGGCTGAGTAACTTTCACAATAAAGCCCGTCAGGCATATTAAGTGCCCAAGCATGAGGTATCGAAACCAATTGCCCCTGGAAAACTAAAAAAGCGAAAAACCACAAAACACCCAACAAAATTATAAAAACATTTCTTTTCATAGATCACCCAGACAAAACCATGAACCACACAAAAAAAATGAACTTCGCACTCGCTGCCAAATCATAAAAACACAAGCATCAGCACTAGCTCAAGGACACATCTGCGGATAGTTTTAGTGACAATCAACCAGTTTGCATGACACCTCAATCATCACAGCTAAGTTGATACAGCATTTATAAAAATAGTATTAACCCATAATCAAACACAGCACTCATAGCCTTACGACAACCGTCAAGCTACGCCACCGCCCTCACTGACCGGCCATCTAAGCTTCGCTCCATTGGCAGATGAACTCGCCGCGAAGTATAGGGAGGTGTAGTTCGACTAGCCACCAACTAACATCAAGGACTTCAGGTTATCCACTTCCAACACCCATCCCTTTTTGTCTCCGCAGACCACCTCCGTATAAGCATCGACCTTGCCAAATGAGATCTTGCCCACTCGGCAAGATGTTCCCACTTGAATCGTGAAGGCCGGCTTGTCTCTTGCATCGTTTACAGCCGCGTAAGCGAAGGTGTCACGGCTTGCGATAGCATCCACCATTGGATCAGAGCAGCCAGCCAGAACGGCAAGGGATACCATAAAAAGAGGTCGTTTGATCATTAGGCTTATTTCAGCTCCCGCAGCGCTTCCGGGTGCTGCACCGCTACCCGCAGCAAAGTCTGCGCCGCGCCGGTGGGCATACGCCGGCCTTACTTCCCTTAGCCACGCTATCTACGCGCCAGATATAGAGAAGGCTGCTTCTCGGCCAATGCGGTCTGCCACCCTATCTGCTGTGAGCGTCTGCTCAGGCGGCCATTTTGGGTTCGTGTGAAGGCGCACTACCGGCCAATCATAGGGCAGGATTGCCTACAAGCGCCGGGTCAGTCCAAGCAGTCATTTGATGTGACTATAAATCCCGGAGCAATTCAGGATGCGCATTACGACTTGCTCAAGCTGGCTTTCTCAATGGTCTGTCTACGATTTATCGACAGGTTTTGTTAGCCGCTCGAAGCGACACCCGGCGCATCATGGCTTACCATACCCGTACTTACTCCAAATTTTCTGCGACCCCGGATCGAACAGTTGCTCGTACAGTTTTCTGGCCGCTGGATGGTTGGCCGCAGGCGTCAGCAACGTGGCGGTCTGTTTGATCGGTGGGTAGGTCTCTGCCGGGATTTCCACCCAGTGCCCTTTGCCCAGATTGGAATACTTCAGCACTTGGGATTTTGAGACAAAACCGCCCGAGGCCTTGCCGGATGCAACCCACTCCGCTGCGTGCGCCACATCCGGCACTCGGACGAAGCGCGGCCGCAGCCGTTCGGCCAATTGATAGTGGTTCAAGCTATACAAGACGGTCTGGCCATAAATACTAGCCTCCGGATCAGGTAACACGATTGTGCCATGACCATCTCGCAGCCACTCCAGCCAATGGTCGCTGCGAAAATCCGCATCCAATGACCACAGCACCAACGATCCCAAAGCATAAATGCGCGGCTCGCTCAAACAACGGCCCAGCGCCCTCAGCCGCCGCGTGTATTCCTCGCTCGACGACAGATAAATCTCGAATTCCGCGCCGTTGGCGATTTGCGAGGCCAGCGCCACCGACGGGCCATATGTGACATCGACACCGACGCCCGTTTCCGCGGAGAAGCGCCTGATGATCTCGCCCAAAGCCGGTTCCGTATTGCTGGCGGCGGCCACCCTCACCTGCTCGGCATAGGCGATGGCAGACATGCAAACCAACAGCCACATTGCCAATATCTTCGACATCTCATGCTCCCAAGCACCAACAATTCAGCATAGGACATGCGCTGTAGACAATATGAATCGGTGACAAAACCTAGAGCCAGACGGCGCGACACTGGGTTGCTCCTGGCCTAAGGACAGTTAGATCAGACGGCTTATTCACAAGCAGCCATCAATGCCAGCGTACTTTTTATGTGACTACTCCGGCCGAGAAACGGAACTCACCTTCAAAATCATCATCCAGCCTGCGGGCTCCCCACCCCCTCAAAAAACCCCAGCGCCCGCGCATCGCCGGCATAAGCCACATTGATCCGCAGCCAATCGTTGTCCTCGCCGCCGGGCATGAAACCGCAGCCCGGCGACAGCAGGATTCCTCGCTTGGCGGCTTCCGCCTGCATTGCCTTAAAGCTGTGGCGGCCGGTGCGCGCCCAGACGAACATGCTGCGCCCGCCCTATTTCCCCGCCGGAAGCTTGCCCTTCGGCTTGGCCATCCTGCCGGCCTAGGCGGCGGTGGGGCTGGTGATCGCCTTATTGCCGTCGGTGCTGGCCGCGCACGGGCTGGCGCGCTGGTCCGGTTTCTCCACTTTCACCGTGATCAGCTGCGGCCTGCTGTTCCAGCCGCTGGCCCGCGCGATACCGCCCAGCCGCGCCGCCCGCCTGGGCATGCTGGTGCTGCCGCCCAGCTATGCGCTGCTGGCCTGGGGCGCGACCCAGGGTTCGCTGGCGGCGGTGTTGTTCGGAGCGCTGGGCGCGAGCAGCTCCTGCTACGGCTTCACTTATCTGGGCGGTTTGTCCGCGGTAAACGCGCTGGCCGGCGCGGAAAAACCGCGCGCCAGCGCCGGTTTCTTTCTGTTGGCTTATATCGGCTTCAGCCTGCCAGTGATCTTCACCGGCTTGCTAGTGGACCACCTGGGCGCGCCCATGGCCTTGCTGTTGTTTGGCTTGGCGCTGGCCGCCGGCGCGGCCGTGGTTGCCCGGGCGATTGGACGGAGCGCGGCGGCAAGCGCCGCTTTCCCCGCCTTGGCGGCGGCCGGCCGGCACGATTAAGCCATTAAGCTGGCCAGACCGCGATGCTTAGACCCACTAATACAAGCTCGCAGAGAGGCGCGCCCGTGACACGGCAAGGAGTCTCAACACAGGATCAGGGGTTGACCGGATAGGCGGTCAGCAAAACCCAACTGCCCCGCACCACATCAAAATCCAGCTGCACGCTGGAGAACTGCGAGCGGGTCTGCGCGGTGCATTTGCCCGCCGCGTCCGCAGCGGTGCAGCTATAGCCGCCTATCTTGTCTTTCTTCAGCACGCTATAGACGGTGACGCTCTGGCGGGCGTGGTTGCCGGAACACTGTACGGCCACGCCGGTGTACTTCTTGGGGTCCACGTAGTTGTTCCAGAAGCCGGTGTATTCCTCCACGCTGGTGAACAGGGTCTTGCCCACCTGGCTGGTGCCGGCCGGCGGCGTGGCTCCATAGATATGCTGGTTGAGGTGGCCGCCCGCGGCGTTGTTATTGGCGGACACACCGCTGGTCTTGACGCTGGGGATGGCCCGACATTCTACGGCGTGGGCCAGACTGGGCAGGCCGGCGGCAATCAGCAGCGCGATGGCCATGGACAAGCGGTTAAGGGGGGTTTTCTGGGCGTTTTGGCGCATGGTGAAACTCCTTGTGATGAATGGGAAGGCCGGATGGCTTTGCCGCTAGCCGCAGGGCGGCAAGGAGGCTTCCGCCAAGACCGCGCAAACATTCGTGGACTCGCTTTTGACACCGCAGCGCTGACATGTGGCGGCGTCTAAATTACTCATACAGCATTGTTTATAATTCACCTCCAATAAATGTCAAATGGGTTTTTTTACATCAATATGCCGTGCATTTAAGTTAATCACCCAGTCCATGTTCATTGCCCCGCCTCCTGCGGCGGCCAGCCTTGGCGTCTCCGTTGTTCGCCAGGTTTGGTTGGCAAAAAAATGCCATCACAAAATTGTTCACATTAAAATATTCTCCTAACAGAATATATGATCCGCCATTGTAAAATTAAATCTCAAAGCCCACACTATTTACCCGCCACCCATATTCACTGCTGATTCTTCTCACTCACAATAGCATTGCTATGTATGCATTTTGTCCTCGCTTTGTTTTTAATGTGCAGATTGGGGAAATTAATATCGAAAACCCAGACTCCAAACCGGGTCCGTCATGATTTACGCATTTGATTGCCATGCATTTTCCGCAGCAATGACACACGATGCGGCGTCAAACGCATGGGATTGACGGCAATTGGTTTTGCCCTGGTTTTTCGCTGAACATTAATGGAGGATTCCCCATGGAAGTCAAATTTGGCAAAAAGAACGAGCCCTCGTTTTTTCTGGAGAAGAGCAAGGATTTAATTGCGGTGCGCACTCGAGACAATCAGCCAATTTCCACTAAGCTCAGCGCCACAATGCCAACCGGCATCGCCAGTGGCGAGTTAGTATTGCAGTTTCCGGATGCGGGTTTGGAGGTGTACCGGGTGCCGCCGGGCCAGCAATCCGTCAATACGCGGAAAACCAGTTTGCGCGGTTTGCCCGAAGTGCGTTTCGCCGGCAGCGCGCTGGTTGACCGGCTCACTGGCGAGCCGGTGATTTACACCGAGAACATTTTCATCAAGTTTATTGATTCGCTGGATGAGCAAAGCTGCCTGGCCATCCTCCACGCCGCCGGCCTCACGGTGAAGCAGCGGCCGGCTTACGCCGCCAACGCTTATTTTGCCGCGGCCAAGGAAGGCAGCGGCACGCAGGTGTTTCAAACCGCGCTGGATTTGCTGCGACGCAAGGAGGTGGAGTATTGCCACCCTGAGCTGCTGCGCCAGCGCAAGCGGCGCGCCATTCATCCGAATCAGTGGCATCTGAAGAAAACCACGGTCAGTTATCAGGCGGAAATCGACGCCAGCGCCAATGTGGAGGCGGCGCATCGCCTGAGTCAGGGGGAAGGAGTTGTGATCGCGGTGATCGACGACGGCGTGGATATCGAGCACCCGGAATTTGCCTTGCCGGGCAAGATCGTGGCACCGGCGGATGTCAGCGATCCCGCCGCCAGCACGGACCCCCGGCCCAAGCAAGCGTGGGACAACCATGGCACGGCGGTGGCGGGCGTGGCGTGCGCCAGCGGGCGCTACGGCGCCAGCGGCGTGGCCCCCAAGGCGCGGCTGATGCCGATCCGCCTGGCCAGCGATTTGGGCTCGATGGCAGAGGCCTTCTCTTTTTTATGGGCGGCCAATCAAGGCGCCGACGTCATTTGTTGCAGTTGGGGACCGAGTGACGGCGCTTGGTTCGACCCGGCCGACCCGCTGCACCATCAGGTGGCGGCCTTGCCTGCCAGTACGCGGCTGGCGATGGATTACGCCGTCCAGCAAGGACGAGGCGGCAAGGGTTGCGTAATCTTTTTTGCGGCCGGCAATGGCAATGAAAGCGTGGATAACGATGGTTACGCCAGCTACGAAAAGGTGACGGCAGTGGCGGCTTGCAATGAGTACAGCCGGCGCAGCATCTACAGCGATTACGGGCATGCGGTCTGGTGCGCTTTTCCCAGCGCCGATATTACCCACCCGGACCAGAGCATTCGGCCGGAGCCGGAGCCAGATGGCCGGCCGCCACGCAGCCGCGGCATATGGACTTCGGATCGCAGCGGCGGGGCCGGCTACAATTCCGGCAGCATCGACAGCGGGGACCAGTGGGGCAATTACACCGATGATTTTGGCGGCACTTCCAGCGCTTGCCCCGGCGCGGCCGGCGTAGCGGCCTTGATCCTGGCGGCACATCCGGCCTTGGGTTGGCAGGAGGTGCGCAACATCATCGCGCAGAGTTGCGACAAGATTTCGCACCCCGGCGATGGCGAAGGCGGCCAGTACGATGGCAAGGGCCACAGCCGGTTTTACGGCTATGGCCGGGTGAACGCCGAAAACGCGGTACTCATCGCCAAGCGGTTGGCTCAGGCCGAGCCGCAGCCCGCGCCAGCCCTCCCCGTCGATTGATCCGTCCCAGCGGCGCGCCTTCAGCCGGCAGACGGCTTGACGGCGCGCAGCACAGCCTCCGCCAGGGTACGCAGCAGTAATTCGCATGACGCGGCCCCGGCGTCCAGCACACCAATAGAACGCGGGCCCAGGCGGGCGGCGCGTCCCAACCGGGCCTGCATCATGCGGGTGGACTCCAAGCCCTGCGCCGCCGCCGCTTGCATCGCCCGCAGACACTGCGGCCAGCCCTCCCCGCTGGCCAGCGCTTGCTGATAAGCATCCCGCGCCGGCAGCAATACGTCGACCAGGGTTTTGTCGCCGGCGCGCGCGCCGCCCATGTCCAGCACCGCCTCCGTGCCGGCGGCCATCGCCGCGCCGAAGCCGGCGGCATCCAGCCGGGGCCGCGAATCCAGCGTGTCCGCCATGGCCAGGAACAGGCTGCCGTACAGCGGCCCCATCGAGCCGCCGATGTCGTCCATCAGGCTGCGGGCCAGCAGCTGCAATGCCTGCGGCAGCGGCGGCAAAGCCGGCAAGGCGTCCAGCGCTTGCCGGCACAGGCCAAAGCCCTTGCTCATATTGACGCCGTGGTCGCCGTCGCCAATCGCGCCGTCGATTTCACTCAGGCGGTCGCGCTGGCTGCGAATGGCCTCTATCATCGCCGGCACCGCCTGGACGGTGGCGGCCCACGGCAGGCTTGCATCCGGGCTCAACATGGCAGCGCACCTACCGTCAAAGCCGGGGATTGGCAAGGGTGGTCCAGACCGGCGGCCAGTTCCGGCGTCAGCTTCATCAGGGTGACGCTGGCGCCCATCATCTCCAGCGCGGTGAAGTAATTGCCCACCAGCGGCCGGTCCACCTGGATGCCGCGCACCTGCAGTTGAGCGGACAGCTCGCCGTAGAGGATGTATTGCTCCATCAACGGGGTGGCGCCCATGCCGGACAAGAGCAAGGCCGCCCGGTCGCCCCGCTGCAAGGGCAGGTCGGCCAGCAGGGTTTCCAACATCAGTTCCGCCATTTGTCTGGCGCTGGCGGTGGGCAGCACCTGGACGCCGGGCTCGCCGTGGTGGCCAATACCTACTTCCATTTGACCGTCGGAGATGTGGAAATTGGCCTTGCCCGCCGCCGGAATGGTGCAGGCAGACAAGCCGATGCCCATGCTGCGGGTGTGAGCAATGGCCTGGCGCGCGGCGTCCGCCACCTGTTCCAGGCTGCCTCCCTGCGCGGCGTGGGCCGCGGCCACCTTCCACATCAGGATTTCGCCGGCCACGCCGCGGCGACGCTCGCGCTCTTGAGCCGGCGCGGAGGGCACGTCGTCGTTGGCCACCACCGCCTCGACTCGCACGCCAGCCTGCTCGGCCAGGCGCATCGCCATTTTCACATTCATATTGTCGCCGGCGTAGTTGCCATACAGGCAAACCACGCCCGCGCCGCCGTCGGCGGCGGCGAATGCATCGGCAAAGCTCTTGGCGCTGGGCGAGGAGAACACTTCGCCGACTGCCACGGCGTCCAGCAGGTGGCGGCCCAGATAGCCGAGAAATGCCGGCTCGTGACCGGAGCCGCCGCCGCTGACGATGCCGACGCGGCCGGGCGCGCCGGCGTAGATGGATTTGAGCACGCGCGGGTTGCCGGTGGCGGCAACACTGCCATTGTGCGCGGCCAGGAAGCCGATCAACATGTCTTCGACCATGCGATCGGGATGATTGAAGATGCGGTTCATGGTGCAGCTCCTATAAGGCGGTGTAGCCGCCATCTATCAACAGGTTCTCGCCGGTGATCATCGCGGCGTGCTCGCTGGCCAGGTAGGCCGCCAACGCGGCCACCTCGTCCGGGCGGACAAAGCGGCCCAGCGGTATCCGCCGCCGCATGTCCTCGCCCACCGCGCCGGCCCAGGCCTGGCGGCCCAACTCGGTGGCCACCACGGTGGGGGAAATGGCGTTGACGGTAATGCCGTGGGCCGCCCACTCCGCCGCCAGCACCCGGGTCAGCGCCACCAGGCCGGCCTTGCTGGCGCAGTAAGCGCTGTGGCGTTCCAGCGCCACCACGCTGGCCTGGGAGGCGATATTGACGATGCGGCCGCCGCCCTGCCCGCGCATCACACGGCCGGCGGCCTGGGCCAGCAAGAACGGGGCCTTCAGATTCAGCGCCATGGTGGCGTCCCATGCCGCTTCGCTCACGTCGTCGGCGTGGTCCAGCAGCGCAATGCCGGCGTTGTTGATCAGGATGTCCAGCCGCTTGCCCCAGCCGTGTGTCTGACGCACCACTTGCTCGGCGTTGCCGCTGACGCCGAGGTCGGCGACTATCGCCAGATGGCGCCGCGGGCCGCCGGCCAGTTGCGGCAGGCGCTCCTTCACGCCGCTGCTGATGTCCGCCAGCGCCACTGCCGCGCCCAGTTCCGCCAGCCGCTCGGCGATGGCCAGGCCGATGCCGGCGGCGGCCCCGGTCACAAGGGCCACCTTGCCGTCAAGCTTGAATCCGGCGTCCCAAGCCCGGTTTGCATGTCCTTCCATTGCGTTCTCCATCAGGCCTCTCCCGGCAACAACATGACCTTGAGCGAGCGGTCGCCGCTGCGCACCAGATCGAAACCCTCTCGAAAGCGCGCCAGCGGCAGCGCGTGGGTGACCACGCCCTGGGTGGGCAAGCTTTGGTCCAGGATGCCGTCGATCACGTGCGGATAGCAGTAAGGCCCCAGATGGGACCCCAGGATGTCCAGCTCCTTGCGGTCGCTGATGATGCTCCAGTCTTCGCACACCGGGTCCTTGAACACGCCCACTTCCACAAAACGGCCCAGCTTGCGCAGCATGGCCAGGCCCTGGCTGACGGATTTTGGATGGCCGGTAACCTCGATGTAGATGTCGCAGCCATAGCCGTCGGTCAGCAGCTTGACCTCGGCATTGACGTCGTCGCGGCGCGGGTTCAGCGTCAGATCCGCGCCAAAGCGGCGCGCCAGCTCCAAACGCTCGTCGAACAGATCAAGCGCAATCAGCTTGCCCGGCCCGGCCTTGCGCGCGGCGCCGATAATGCCCAGGCCCAGGGTGCCGGCGCCGGACACCACCACCACGTCGCCCAACTGGATCTGCGCGCGCTGCACCGCGTGGAAGGAGCAGGCATAGGGTTCGATCAGCACTGCCTGCTCCAGCGGCAGCGAGTCCGGCACTCGATAGGTAATCGCTTCCTTGGTGAACTTCATGTATTCGGCCATGCCGCCGTTGACGTTGTGCTGGAAACCGTACAGATCGTGTTTCTCGCACATCCAGTACTGGCCGCGGCGGCAAAAACGGCAGGCCCAGCACGGCACAATCTGTTCGGAGATCACCCGTTCCCCAATGGCGAACTGGGTCACGCCGGCGCCCCGCTTGACGATGCGGCCGATGAATTCGTGGCCGGGTATCATCGGCGCCTTGATGTAGGCGGGCTGGTTCTCGTCGCCCCAGAAGCTGGGCGCGCCGTCATAGGCTTTCAGGTCTCCGGCGCAAATGCCGCAGCCTTCCACCTTTACCAGAATTTCACCCGGCCCCGGCTCCGGCACCGCCACGGTTTCCAGCCGGTAATCGCCTGGGGCGTAGGCCACCACCGCCTGCATGGCGGCGGGAATGAGGGTTTCGCTTGCGCTCATGGCCGTCTCCTTCAAGCGCCGGGCTTGAGTTTGGCCAGCAGCGCGTCGGCATTGGCCGGGGTGATGGTGGTCCAGGGCACGTCGTAACGCTTGGCCGCGCCGCCGGCCCAGGGCATCGGCTTGGCGTATTCGCGCCAGATGTCGGAACGCGGTTGGTAAGCCGGCCCCTTGACCGCGCGCAGGGCCAGGTCCAACGCGCCCTGCGCCTGGGCCTTGGCGTCCTGGAAGAAGCTGACCATCAAGGTGCCATTTTTCACCGCCACAATTCCGTCACGAATGCCGTCGATGCCGGCGGCCGGCATTTTCCTGGGGTCCAGGCCCTTGCCGCGTACCGCTTCCAATCCGCCCAGCGCGATGTCGTCGTTCTGACCGATCAGGCCGTTGATCTGGCCCGGCCGCGCGGTCAGCCAGTTTTCCATCAGCGTCAGCGCCTCCGCGCGCGACCAGTTGGCCGGCTTGCGCTCCAGCACCTTGATGCCGGGATAACGCGCCAGCGCCTTCTGGTTGCCCGCGCTGCGCTCCAGCTGCGCGGACTGGCCGATGGGGCCTTCCATGATCACCACATTGCCCTTGCCCTTCAGCGCCTTGGCCACGGCCTCGGCCTGCAACTCTCCCGCCACGGTGTCGTTATTGCCGATATAGGCGGTGAGCTGGTCGCCGTTGACGCGGGTATTGGACCCTATCACCGGAATCTTGGCGCGCGCGGCTTTGGCCACCGCTTCCGCCCCGGCGGCGATGTCGATGGGCACGAACAGGATGGCGTCGTACTTCTGGGTGATCATGGTGTCGAACTGGTTGTTCTGGGTCAGCGCGTCGTAGCGGCCGTCAAACACCGTGATCTGCACCGAGCCGTCCTTCACCGCCGGATGCCGCTTCAACGCGTCCACCCACATTTGCATGAATTCGCCCTTGAGTCCGTAGACTGCCGCGCCGATGCGCAGCGGCTGGGCCGCCCAGGCAGGGAGCGCCAGTGCGCAGAGCAGCGCCGCAGCGCCGAATTTGAACCGTTGCATGCTCCATTCCTCCTTTGAGATTGCGCCGTGACTGGCGCGGCAAGGCGTTTGGCTCAGGCTTGCCTGTGACGCGAACCGTCCAGCAATACCGCCGCCACGATGATCACGCCCTTGATCAACTGCTGGTAATAAGACGACACCCCCATCAGATCGAGCCCGTTGTTGATCACGCCGATGATCAAGGCCCCCATCACGGTGCCAAGCACCGAGCCGACGCCGCCGGAAAGGCTGGCGCCGCCGATCACCACCGCGGCGATGGCGTCCAGTTCATAAGCCACGCCGGCCTGCGGCAGCGCCGCTGTGGTGCGAGCGGTGAGAATGAGGCCGGCCAACCCGGACAGGCCGCCGGCAATCAGGTAGACGCAGAAGGTGATCCAGCGGGTGCGGATGCCGCTGGTGCGCGCGCTTTTTTCATTGCCGCCCACGGCGTAGACATAGCGGCCGAACACGGTATGGGACAGCGTGAACCAGGCCAGCGCGGCCACCAGCGCGAAAATCAATACCGGCAGCGGCAGCCCGGCCCACTCGCCCTGACCAATCAGACGGAAGCCGTCCGGCAGGCTGGAAACCGGCATGCCGTCGCTGTAGATGTAGGTCAGCCCGCGCGCGGCGCTGAGCATGCCCAGGGTGGCGACGAAGGACGGCACCGCCAGCCGCGCCACCAGCAGGCCGTTGACCGCGCCCAGCGCCAGGCCGCAGCCCAGGCCGGCCAGCAGCGCCGGAGCGACGCCGGCTTCCGGCCGGATGGCCAGGCTGGCGGCCACCATGCCGGCGAAGGCCAGCACCGCGCCCACCGACAGGTCGATGCCGCGGCTGAGAATGACAAAGGTCATGCCCACCGCCAGGATGCCGTTGATCGAGGTCTGGCGCAGGATGTTGGCCCAGTTGTCCCAACTGAGGAAATACGGGCTGGCCAGGCTCAGCAGCAGACAAAGCAATAAGAGCGCGGCGACGATGCCGTAGCGCGACAGGGCGGCGCGCCAGCCGGCGCGTCCAGGCAGCCGCGCGGCGAAGGCCGACGCTTTGGGGCTCAGGGAATCGTCCATCGGTTTTCCTTTTCTGGTGATTTCTTGGTGACGGCGGCGCTCAGGAAGCCAGGTGCAGCAAACCCTGCTGGCTGGCCTCCGCCCCATCCAGCATCGCCACCAGCCGGCCGGCCTGGAACACGGCGATGCGGTCGCTCAACTCCAGGATTTCCGGCGCTTCCGACGACACCAGCAGCACGGCTCCGCCTCCGCGGACAAAGTCGTCCAGAAAGGCGTACACCTCGCGCTTGGCGCCCTCGTCGATGCCGCGGGTGGGCTCGTCGCACAACAGGCAACGCGGCTGGGCGGCCAGGCAGCGGGCCAGTACCACTTTCTGTTGATTGCCGCCGCTCATCCGCCCGGCGGGCATCGCCGGCGAGGCGGCCTTGACGCGCAAGCGCCGGCACAAATCGGTCACCAAGGCCCGCTGCGCCGCTCGCCGCACCACGCCGCCGCGCGCCAGCCGCGGCAGCACCGGATAGGCGATGTTGTCGGCCACCGAGGCAGACAGCACCAGCCCGCTGTCCTTGCGGTCCTCCGTCACCAGGGCCAAGCCGGCGCGGATGGCTCCGGCCGGGCTGGTCGGCACCTCGCGGCCTGCCAGCCGCACGCTGCCGCGCTGGCGCCGGCTCAAGCCGTACAGGCAGTTGAGCAGCTCGCTGCGGCCGGAGCCCAGCAGGCCGTAGATGCCGACGATCTCGCCGGGCCGCACCGCCAGGCTGATGTCGTGAAACTCGCCGTCCCGCCCCAGCCCTTCCACCTGCAGCAACGGCTCGGCGCTGACGGACGGGCGGCGGCTGCGCTCGCCGCGCAGCTCCCGGCCCACGATCTGGCCCACCAGATGCGGGCGGTCGATATCGGCCAGCCGGCCGCTTTCGACGAAAGCGCCGTCGCGAAACACGGTGTAGCGGTCGGCAATCTCGAAAATCTCAGACAAGCGGTGCGACACATAGATGATGCCGGCGCCGTGGGCGGCCAGGCGGCGGACCGCGGCGAACAGCGCTTCGGTCTCCCGCTCTCCCAGCGAGGACGTGGGTTCGTCCATGATCAGGATGTCGCTGTCGCGGTTAAAGGCCTTGGCGATTTCCACCAACTGAGTCTGCGCCAGGCTCAGTCGCGACATCGGCCAGCGCGGATCGAGGTCGAAATCCAGCCGCTGCAACAGCGTCTCGGCCTCGGCCAGTTGGCGGCGGCGGTCCACCAAAGCGCCCCAGAGACGCGGCTCGCGGCCCAGAGTCAGGTTTTCCGCCACGCTCATGCCCGGCACCGGCAACAGTTCCTGCGAGATCATGGCGATGCGCCGGTTCAGCGCCGCCAGCGGCGAGGCGAAATCCACCTCCCGCCCCCTCAGCCGCAAACTGCCGCCGTCTCTGCGCAACAAACCCATCACTATGCCCAGAAAGGTGGATTTGCCGGCGCCGTTGCCTCCGCACAAGGCATGCACGCTGCCCGCGCCCAGCTCCAGGCAGCCATTGCGCAGGGCCACCACGCCGTTAAAGGATTTCGCAATGCCCATCGCCTGCAGTAGCACGGTTTCCATTAGCGCCTCCGACCAGAACAAATGTTCATTAATTGAACACATGCTAAGCAGCGGATTTTGCTAACGTCAATTCAAACCAGCCATACAACAATCATGCAGCGCAAGATCATTTCCCATAAAATGCTTAATTAATTTGTTAATTCCGCAATAGGCAAGCACTACAGTGCATGCTGCAAGTGCAATAAGTGCATGGTGGCTTTTCAGCAACAACAATGAAAAACTTTCCATTAATTGAAATTACGTTCATTGTATTCACCAACAGCGCCACCCGCGCTCCACGCCACTCAGCCAAGGAGAGCCAGATGCATATCGCCATCGCTTGCGACGAGGCCGCGTTCGACCTCAAGGAAATCCTGCTGCGCCATCTGCAGGCGCAAGGCCGCCAGGTCAGCGACTGCGGGGTGTACGACCGCCAGCCGGCCTTGTACGCCGACATCGCCATTCCCATCGCCGAGCAAATCATCGCCGGCCGCTACAGCCATGCGGTTCTGTTATGCGGCACGGGCATCGGCATGGCCATCGCCGCCAACAAGGTGCCCGGCATCCGCGCCGCGCAATGCCATGACACCTACTCCGCCGAGCGGGCCAAACGCAGCAACGACGCGCAGATCATCACGCTGGGCGCGCGCGTGGTGGGGCCGGAACTGGCCAAGCGCATCGTGGACACCTGGCTGGAGGCGCGGTTTGACGGCGGGGCATCGCAGCCTAAACTGGACAGAATCAGTCAATACGAGCAGGCCTCCCCGCGCCGTGATGGTGATGGAGAGCCGAGCTGAGGCCAGACCACGCTCCGCCGATTTGGCATAAACTGGCGGCCCCGCCCCTGCCGGCGGCCTGACAAAGAGGAAGGCATGAATCAAGACGAGCTGACAGAACTGGCGACCCTTTATTACGTGGACAACCACACCCAGGAGGCGCTGGCCAAGCGCTTCGGCATTTCGCGCGCCACCGTCAGCCGCATGCTGCGCAAGGCCCAGGAAGAAGGCGTGGTGGAAATCCGCGTGCGCCAACATCCGGCTTACGCCAACGGCCTGGAACAGGAACTGCGTCAGCGCTTTGGCATCCAGCGCGCCATCATCGCCATCGATCATCAGGACGGCGACAAGCAACGCGCGTTGCTGGCGGCTCAAGTGGCCACCTATCTGGACCAGGCGCTGGACGACGGCATGGTGGTAGCCGTGGGCATGGGCCGCAATATCAGCGCGGTGTCCGACTACATTTCCACCCCCGCGCGGCGCGAGTGCGCGTTCATCTCAGCCATAGGCGGCGCGTATCGCGGCGGCGAGACCATGAACTCCGATCATATCTGCCGGCGGCTGGCGGCGCGTTTCGGCGGGGAAAGCGAAACCCTGTACGCGCCGGCGCTAATCCGGGACCCCGCATTGCGGCAAAGCCTGCTGGAAAACGATACCGTGCGCCAGACACTGGACCGCGCCCGCCGCGCCGACCTGGCGCTGATTGGCATCGGCGATTTGTCGGAGGACAGCAATATCGTGCGTATGGGCTGGTTTAGCCCAACCGAGATCGCGGAGGCCAAACGCGGCGGCACCATAGGAGATGTGATGGGCTACGACTTCTTCGACATTTACGGCCAGCCTGCCAATACCTCGCTACAGGGCCGCGTGCTGGGCCTCAACCGTAGCGACCTGGAACGTATTCCCAATGTGATCGCCATCGCCAGCGAGCAGTCCAAGGCCACGGCTCTCTTGGGAGCGCTACGCACCGGGGTGATCGACACCCTGGCCACCACCACGGTCAACGCCATGACGGTAATCAGCCTGGACGACATCACCCGCAAGACGCCAGTAACCTAAACCCCTGACGGCGTGTTCCCCCCGGCAGCAAGATGCGTGCGGATGATTTGATCTAGCCCATTCCGGCAACTATGTTTCATCAAGAAGCCGCGGCTCTGGCAGGGCGCGTCGCGGCACTATAGGCACAATATCTGTCCGGGGGAGCGCTCCATGCTGCACCAGTTGACCGTCAAGCAAAAACTGCTGGCCGGCTTCGGCCTGCTGATCATTCTGATCGCCATCATCGTGGCGGTGGCGATGATGAAGTTGAACACCATAAGCGACAAAATCCGCGATGTGACCGAGGATCGCTATCCCAAGATCATGCTGGCCAACAAGATCAGCGTCACCACGCTGGATGTGGGCCGCTCCATCCGCAACGCCATCATCGTGCAAACGCCGGAAGAAACCGAGACTCATATCAAGAAGGTGGAGGAGTTCCGCGCCGCCAACGCGTCCAATCTGGATCAGATGGAAAAACTGCTGTCCACGCCCAAGGGGAAGGAGCTGTTTGACAAGCTCAAGGCCGCCAGCACTAATCTGGGCGCTCAGTTTGAGCCCTTGTACGCCTTGGCGCGCGCCAATAAGAACGAGGAAGCCAAAACCTTTCTGATGAAAACCTTTGCACCGGCCAACAACGTGTTTTTGAAATCCTTGAAAGAGATGTCGGACTTTCAGGAAGACTTGATGCAAAAGTCTATCGAGGCCAGCAAGACCGCGCAGAGCGAGGCGGTGACGGTACTGCTTACCGTGGCGGTGATCGCCCTGATCGCCGCGGTGGCGATTGCGATGTTCATTGCCAACCTGGTGACGGTGCCGCTACAGAAATCCGCGCAGTTGGTGCGCAATATCAAGCAGGGTGATTTGTCCGGCCACGATGAGCCAATTCCGGAGGCGCGCGACGAGGCCATCGCCATGGCCAAGGATATCCAGGAGATGCGCCAGGGCTTGCGCGAGGTGGTGGCCAGCATCCAGAAAAACGCCAACGAGGTGTCCGACTCCGCTCACGAGCTGGCCAGCATGTCCGAGCAAGTAGCCCATGGCGCGCAGCGCCAGTCCGAGGCCACGTCCGAAGCCGCCGCCACCATCGAGGAGCTGACGGTCAGCATCAACCACGTGGCGGACAATTCCAACGAGGCTTCGCGCCAGGCGGCGATGGCCGGCGATTTGGCCAGCCGCGGCGGCCATGCGGTGAAGGCGTCGGTGGGCAATATCGAATCGGTGTCGTCCTCGGTGGCGGCCACTTCAGACCAGATGAAGGGCCTGACTCAGGAAGTGCAGAAGATAGGCAATATCGTCACGGTGATACGCGATGTGGCGGACCAAACCAACTTGCTGGCTTTGAACGCCGCGATCGAGGCGGCGCGCGCCGGCGAGATGGGCCGCGGCTTCGCCGTGGTGGCGGACGAGGTGCGCAAGCTGGCGGAACGCACCGCCAGTTCCGCCCAGGAAATCACTCAGATGATCGGCTCCATCCAAGGCAGCGCCAACCGGGTGGTGGGCAGCATGGAGCAGAGCCTGTCCAGCGTGGGCACGGTGTCCGACGGCGCTAGCCAGGCCACCGACTCCATGCAGGAGATAGAGGGCAGCACCCACTCCATCGTGCATTCCATCGGCAACATCACCAGCGCGCTGAGCGAGCAGCGCACCGCCAGCCTGAACCTGGCGCAGAGCATGGAGCGGGTGTCGCAGATGGCGGAGGAAAACAGCGCCACGGTGGAAGAACTGGCCACCACCTCCAGCCAGCTCAACGCGCTGGCGCAAAACCTGCAGGGCGTGACCGCGCGCTTCCGTCTCTAATCAACGGGTTTCAAACGAGGCGGGCTCGGCAAGCTCGGGCCCGCCCTTCTCCGCGCTCAGTCGTACTGAGTACCCTTCTGGATCAATTCCACCTTGTAACCGTCCGGGTCCAGCAAAAAGGCGATCACGGTGCGGCCGTGTTTCATCGGCCCCGCTTCGCGCGCCACGGTGTAGCCCAGCGCGCGCGCCTGCTCGCAGACGGCGGCGGCGTCGTCCACTTCTATCGCCACATGGCCATAGCCGTTGCCCAGCTGGTAATCGCCCTGATCCCAGTTATGGGTCAGCTCGATGGCGGCGGCCTCGGTTTCATCGCGATAACCGACAAAAGCCAGCGTGAAGCGGCCGTCCGGGAAGTCGTTGCGGCGCAGCAGGCGCATGCCCAGCGCCCGGGTGTAGAAGGCCAGCGCGGCGTCCAGATCGGCCACGCGCAACATGGTGTGCAGAATTCTCATGCGCTTGTTCCTGATGGTTGAGATGAAGAGCCTGTTCAGCGTCTTCTGCGCTTCAGCGATACGGCGTTGAACAGGTTCTAAGATCGCGCCATCTTAGCCTCGCACATAATCCATTAAAAGCGACTTATAATGCTGAAATCAATCACAAAAAGCGAAACATGAAACTCTCGCAACTGAATTTCTTCTGCGCGGTGGTGGAGCAAGGCAGCATCGCCGCCGCCGCCGAGCAATTGCACCGGGTGCCGTCCAATCTCACCGCCCGCTTGCAGGAATTGGAGGCGGAACTGGGCGTCAAGCTGTTCAGCCGCGAAAACCGCCGCCTGCTGACCACGCCGGAAGGCCATCTGCTCTATCGCCACGCCCGTGGTCTGCTGCAACAGGCCGACGAGGTGCGAGGCCTGTTCGCCGGCGCGCACGCACGCGGCCTGCTAAGAGTGGGCGCGCTGGACGGCGCTCTGGCCACCCATCTGCCCGCCCGCATCGCCCGCTACCGCCGCCAGCACGCCGAGGTGGAGCTGCATCTGCGCGCCGGCCATTCGTTGCAGTTGGAACGCCAGTTGCAGGACGGGGAACTGGACCTGATCCTCAGCGACGGGCCGGTGGAGCATCCGCTGCTGACCAGCCGGCTGGCGTTCCGGGAAAAATTGATGCTGATCGCTCCGCTGGATATCGACGCGGCGTCGGCGCAGGCCTTGGCCGGGCTGGAGCTGTACACCTTCGGCGCGGCCTGCCATTACCGCCGGCTGGTGGATCAATGGCTGCAAGCTTCCGGCGTGCGGCCGCGCGCGGTGCTGGAGATAGAATCCTATCCGGCCATCTTCGCCTGCGTCGCCGCCGGCGCCGGCTTTTCCTGTGTGCCGGAGAGCCTGTGCCGGCCGCAAGACGGCTACCGCGGCTTCGCGCTGCCGGATTTGGCTATCAGCGACATCCACTTTATCTGGCGCAAGCAGCAGGAGTCCGCATTGGTGGACGGTTTCGTCCAGTCCGTCGTCGCGAACTGAGGCCCGCCGCGCTTCGCTCAAGCCTCACGCGGCGCAGAAGGTTTCCTGCAGATGCCGCCAGCGCGGCGCCCCGGCCGCGTCGCGCTCAAACACCGCGGTGGCCAGGCGCAGGCTGCTCAGCCGGCCGCCCAGGTATTGCGCTTCGCGATACGCCACCGTCGCGCCGCCTGCGTGTTCGTCCAGCAGGGTCAGTTGATCCACTTCAATCTCCAAGCCGGGTTTGCCGCCGCCGGAGCGCGCGAACAATGCGCGCAGCGCGTCCAGATCCAGTTGCGCGCCGCTGGGCGACGCCATGGAGAAACACGGCGAGAAGCGCGCCATCAGGGCTTCCAGCTCGGCGGGGCCCGCCGGGCCGGCGAACCATTGCCGGATGGCGATATGCGCGGAGATCACTTCGTCGAAATAGGGATTGGTCTTGGTCATCGGACTTTCTCTCTTTAATGGCTGGGCCGCAGCAGGGCCAGCACAGCTGGGGTGTGGATGCGCAGCACGAAAACCGCCGGCGCCAAAGTCAGGGCGGCGGCGATGAAGAAACAGGCTTGATAGACATGGGCGGTGGCCACGGGCGCGCCGCTGTAATGAGTCAACGCGTTCAACAGCAGGCTGATCAAAGCCACGCCCAGGCCGAAGCTGAATTGGCGGTTGATGTTCCACAGCGCGCTGGCCTGCCGCAGTTCCGGTTCCGCGATGTCCAGAAAGGCCGCGCTCTGCGCCGCGCTGCTGCACAGGCTGCCGCCGAAACCCATCAAAGCGTAAGCGGCGATCAGCGGCCACGGCCGGCTGACGCCCAAAGCCAACGCGGCGATGCCGGCGCTCTGGAACAACATGCCCAAGAGCAGCAAAGGCTTGGGGCCGTCATGGTTGAAGCGGCCGCGAGTCAGGCTGATGGCCAGCCCGGAGGCCAGCGCCCAGGGCAGCATCAGGCTGCCGGCGGCTGCGGCGCTCAGCTTGAGCGATTCTTGCAGGTAGAGCATCGCCGCCAGGCTGACGCCCATGAACACGCCGGGCACAAACAGATAAACCAGCATGGCGGTGCGCAGCAAGGGATCGCGCAGCAGCGTCAGCTTCAACACCGGCTCGGCCTTGCCAGCGGCGGCGCGCGCGTAGCCGGCCAGCGCGGCGACGGCCAATAGCAGCGCGGCGACGCCGCACGGCAGGCGACCGCTTTCTCCCAGCCAGGTCAAAGCCAGCAACAGCGAGGCCATGCCGACGGCCAGCAAAGCCAGGCCGGACAGGTCTAACGCGTCGCGCTTGGCCGGCGCTTGGTCCGCCGGCAACCAGCGCGCCGCCAGCCAAAGCGTCAGCAGGGCCAGCGGCACGCTGGCCAGCAAGGCCCAACGCCAGGACAGCGCGTCCACGATCACGCCGCCCAGCGCCGGCGACAGCGCCGGCACAATCAGCGCCACGCTCATGATCCAGGCGGTGAGCCGAGCGCGCTGCGCCGGTGGATAGTGCCGGTAAACCATGGCCTGGCCCACCGGAATCAGCAGGCCTCCGCCCAGGCCCTGCAAGGCGCGCCAGCCAATCAGCGCCTCGATAGACCCGGCCGTGCCCGCCAGCGCCGCGCCGGCGAGGAACAAGCCCAGCGAGCCCAGCAGCACCCGCCGCTCGCCGTAAGCGCCGGCCAGCCACGCGCTGAGCGGAATCACCAGGGTCAGGCCCAGCATATAGGCGTTGCCCACCCAGGCCAGCTGCGCCAGCGACGCGCCCAGGCCGCGGCCAATGTCCGGATAGGCGACGCTGGCGATGAACATATTGATCAGGTCCAGCGCAAAGCCGAACAAGTACACCAAAGTCAGTTTCGAACGGGGCGACATCGGCGCTCTCCACGGTAAAGCGGCCGAGTATAGACAGGGGGCGGCGCTGGAAATACCGGCTTACGCCGGCTAGACTGTCAAATTATTTTTGACAATAGCGGGCTTTGTCGTGGTCAGTCTGGATCGTTTTGCTAGCTTCAAAGCCGTGGTGGACGCCGGCTCCTTCACCGCCGCCGCCGCCGCGCTGGGCCAAACCCGCGCCGTGGTCAGCTTCAATATCAAACGCCTGGAGCAGGAAGTCGGCGTCGCGCTGTTGATCCGCAACACCCGCAGCCTGGCGCTGACCGACGCCGGCGCGCGCTTTTACCAGCGCTGCGCCGATATGCTGGAGCAGGCGCGCTTGGCCGTAGACGACGCCCGCGCCGAGCATGGGGAGCTGAGCGGGGCGCTGCGCGTGACCGCCACGCTGGAATACGGCCTGGCCAAGATTGCGCCGGCGATCGAAGCCTTCGCCCTGCGCCATCCGACGCTGCAGGTGCAGCTGTCCACGTCCTCGCTGCATGCCGATTTGATCGCCGAGCGCTTCGACGTCGCCATCCGCCTGGGCCGCCTGCCGGAAACCGATCTGCACGCGGCGCAGCTAGCCCAGTTCGATATTTTCCCCGTGGCTGCGCCGGCTCTGCTGGTCCAAGAACCGCCCGGCGATCTGGCCGCGCTGAGCCGGCTGCCCTGGCTGGGACACAGCCGGCTCAAACACGCCCCGCCCTGGCTGGTGGACACGCCGGGCGGCGGCCAGACAGCCTGGCGCCAGCCCGGCACGGCGCGGCTGAGTTCGGACAGCGCGTCCATCCTTCGCGCCTACGCGCTGGCCGGCCTAGGCGTGGCCCTGCTGCCGGACTGGCTGGTCAACGCCGATCTGCAGGCCGGCCGGCTACGCCGGCTGCTGCCCGATCACGGCTTCCCGCAGCAAGGCGTTCACGCGCTCTACCCGCGCACCCGCCATGTGCCGGCCAAGGTACGGGCCTTCATCGATTTTTTGCGCGAGCGCGAGGCGGCGGGCTAGCGGGCCGCCCGCGATTGTCCTGGCCTTTGCCACCGGCACGTGCGTCGCGTCCACGCAGGCGTGCGCTGAACGGTGGGCAAAGCCGCGGCCTTGATGCAAAATGCCCGCTCCACCCCCAAGAAGCCACTCGAATGTCCTACCTCCGCGCCGCCTCGCTCCTGCCCGCCCTTTTGCTCTTGTCCGAATTCTGTCTGGCCGATATGGGCAGCATGGGCGCCTTCATGGTCAATCTGGCGCTGTTTGGCATCGTAGGCTGGCTGGCGCTGACTTGCTTGGTGTTCTGGAAGCTGCGCCGACACACGGCCGGAGCCCAGTTCGGCTTCACCCTATTATTTCTGCTGCTTCCCCTTTGTGGGTGGTGAGCATGGGGCGCTGATCCGCCGCCCATATCCAACAGTTTCATTAGGAAATGAGCGCCTAGAAACAGCTCACGACCCTTCCGTTTGGGCCAATTTCCAGAAACCTCGAATCCGCTTCGCGGATGATGATTTAGGGCCGGTTCCGCCCGTCAAACGGAAAGGGAGATTTGCACGGCCAAATCTCCCTTTACCCTAAAGGCCGCCCTGCAAGCCTGGCCTACGGCTTCCCGCCGGTTCCCGTCAGGCCCGAGGCGCGGCTGAACTCGCAGCGCGCTAACGTCGCGCTGCTCGAACAGGCAGCCGCTTAAAACCTCGGGCCTGCCACCCGACGGCAGGCTTGAAGGGAGTTTGGGCGCCTCGAATACGCGGTCTCCTGCGTATCAAATAGATCGTGAACAGCTTATTAGAACCCCATCGCCAACAACAGCCCCGCCGCCGCCAGCGTGCCCAGCGCCGCCACCCCATAGGTGCAGGCCTTGGCCAACGGTCCGCCGCGGATGCCGATATCGTGCAGGCTGTGGTAGATGCGGTGCGCCGCGTGCCACAGCAGCAAAGCGATCAGGCCGAACAGCAGCGCCTTGCCGATCAGGCTTTGCGCCAGCGCCTGCAGCGTGGCGTAATCGACGGCGCGCGCAGGCAGCCAGCCCAACGGCGCGGCGATGCCGGTGATGAACACCAGCATCGGCCCGAACAAGGCGGCCAGCATGCCGCCGGCGCCAAACAAGCCCCAGAAGATGGGCGCGTGAGAGCGTTTCAGTCCCGGTTTCATGCCGTCATCCCCCATACCAACATCAAGAGCGCGGCGCTGCACACCACGGCGGCGGCCAGGCCGCCGGCGGTGATGGCCAGCGCGGACACCCGCCGTCCCGCCAGCGTCAACGGCGGCAGCGTGCGCGGCATGATCTTGAACCAGGTGTAGCTGTGGTAGGCGATCATGGCCAGCGCCGCCGCGTGCAGCAACAGGGCCGGCGCGCTTTGCAGCGCGGCGACAAAGCCGTTCCAGGCCGCCTCGCCCTGGCTCAGCCGCCACAGCCCGCACAGCAGGGTCAGCGCGTAGCCGGCGACGAAGAGCGCCGTGCCTTCGTGCACCATGTACTCGATGAAGTAAGGGTTCTTGCGCCACCAGCCTCCCATCGGCCGGACATACGGTTTGCGCTTGCTCATTTGCAACCTCCTTTGGGCCGGGCGAAGCGCAGGAAGTAATCCCTGGCCACCGCCGTCTTGTTGAGGTTCACCGCATTGGCCGGGTCCACCATTTTGGGGCAGACCTCGGAGCAATAGCCCACCGCGGTGCAGTTGAACACCCCCTCCTGCGCGGCCAGCAGTTCCATCCGCTCTTCGGCCGCGCCGTCGCGTGTGTCCATGTTGTAGCGGTGCAGCAGTGCGATGGCGCCGGGCCCCAGAAACTTTTCGTCCAACCCGTATTGCGGGCAGGCGGCGTAGCACAGCAGGCAGTTGATGCAGCTGCTGAACTGGGCGTACCAATCCATCTGCGCCGGGGTTTGCAGGGTTTCGCCGTCGGACAGCGGCTTGTCTTCCTTGGGCACGATATAGGGCTGAATGCTTTCCAGCTTGGCGATGAAGTCGTCCAGCACCACCACCAGATCGCGCTCTATCGGGAAGTGGTTCAGCGCCTCGATACGCACCACGTCCGGGTAGTCGCGCAGAAAGGTCTTGCAGGCCAGCTTGGGCACGCCGTTCACCATCATGCCGCAGCTGCCGCAAATCGCCTGGCGACAGGACCAACGGAAAGCCAGGCCGCCGTCCAGGTAGTCGCGGATGTATTGCAACGCCTGCAGCACGGACATGTCGTCGCGATAAGGGACTTCAAAGTGTTGCAGCCACGGCTCGCTGTCCTGCTCCGGCCGGTAGCGCATCACGGCTATGGTCTTGGTCTGAGCGGTCATCGTGTGTCTGGTCATGGTGTGTTCGCTCATGCCTTGCCCTCCTTGGCCGCGGCTTCCGCCGCCAGGCCGGCGGCGCCGTAGGCGCGCACCGCCGGCTGCGATTTAGTGATCTTCACCGCGCCGTAGTCTATGCGTGGCGCGTCCCCGCCTTGATAGACGGCGAGGCTGTGCTTGAGGAAGTTGAGGTCGTCTCGCTGTTCGCAGCCGTCCAGCCGCTGGTGAGCGCCGCGCGATTCGCGGCGTTGCAGCGCGGAATGCGCCATCGCCTCGGCCACGTCCAGTTGGTAGCCCAGCTCGATGGCCAGCAGCCAGTCGCTGTTCCAGACGCTGGATTTGTCTTCCACGTGCACATTGCGGAAGCGCTGTTTCAGCTCCGCCAACTTGTCGCAGGTGGCCTGCATCGAGGCTTCCAAACGGTAGATGCCGCAGCCGGCTTCCATGGTTTCCGCCATTTCGCGGCGCAGTTCGGCGATGCGTTCGCCCCCTTCGCGCGCGCGCAGCGCGTGAAGGCGCGCCTCGGCGGCCTCGGCCTGCTTTTGCAGCGCTTCGCGCCGCGCGGGACGGCGCGATCGGGCGCAGCGAGCGGCTTCTTCGCCGGCCACTTTGCCGAACACCGACAGCTCCGCCAGCGAGTTGGAGCCCAGGCGGTTGGCGCCGTGGATGCCCACGCTGGAGCATTCGCCGGCGGCGAACAGGCCGGGCATGGGCGCGGCGCAGCGGCCGTCCACCAGGATGCCGCCCATGGTGTAGTGCACCGCCGGGCGCACCGGAATCGGCGCCTTGGCCGGGTCTATGCCCAGGAACTCATCCGCCAGCTCGCAGATTTGCGGCAGCCGTTCGCGCAGCTTGGCGTGGCCCAGGTGGCGCAGGTCCAGATACACCGCGGAGCCCCATGGGCCTTCCACGGTACGGCCCTGTTGCTGCTCGTACCAGAAGGCCTGGCTCAGGCGGTCGCGCGGGCCCAGTTCCATGAATTTGTTGCGCGGCTTGTCCTCCGCCGGCCCCAGGCCGTAATCCTGCAGATAGCGGTAGCCGTCCTTGTTGACCAGCAGGCCGCCTTCGCCGCGGCAGGCCTCGGTGAACAACAGGCCGGTGCCGGGCATGCAGGTGGGGTGGTATTGGACGAATTCCATATCGCGCAGCGGCACGCCGTGGCGGTAGGCCAGCGCCATGCCGTCGCCGGTGACGATGCCGCCGTTGGTGTTCTCGCGGAACACCCGGCCGGCGCCGCCGGTGGCCATCACCACCGCGCCGGCTTCGATCAGCAGGCTGTCGCCGCTGGCGATGTCGATGGCCAGCACGCCGCGCGCCTCGCCGTCCTCCACGATCAGATCCGCGCAGAAGTATTCGTCGAAGCGGCGGATGGACGGGAAGCGGATGGAGGTCTGGAACAGGGTGTGCAGCATGTGGAAGCCGGTTTTGTCGGCGGCGAACCAGGTGCGCTCTATCTTCATGCCGCCAAAGGCGCGCACATTGACGCTGCCGTCCTCCTTGCGGCTCCACGGGCAGCCCCAGTGTTCCAGCTGCACCATTTCCTCAGGGCATTGAGCCACAAAGTATTCCACCACGTCCTGCTCGCACAGCCAGTCGCCGCCGGACACGGTGTCGTTGAAATGGGCGTCGAAGCTGTCGTGCGCCTGCTTGACCCCGGCGGAGCCGCCTTCGGCCGCCACGGTGTGGCTGCGCATCGGATAGACCTTGGACACCAGCGCGATGCGCAGCTCCGGGTCCGCCTGGGCGGCGGCGATGGCGGCGCGCAAGCCCGCGCCCCCCGCTCCCACGATCACAATGTCTGCTTGGTAAGTTTCCACAAGCTTTCCTCACTTAGAAGTACAAATGCGTCAATCCGTACGCCGCCAGCGTGGACACCCCCACTCCTATCAGCCCCGGCATCATGAAGCTGTGGTTGAGCAGATACTTGCCGATGCGGGTGGTGCCGCTGCGGTCCATATTGATGGCCGCCAGGTCGCTGGGATAAAAGGCGAAGAAGAAATAGGCGTAGCAGGAGGGCATGATGGCCAGCAGCTGGTGCGGGCTCAGGCCCAGCGCCAGACCGAAGGGCACCATGATGGTGAGCGTGGCGGCCTGGCTTTTGACGAAGGCGGACACCGCGAACATCGCCAGCGCGAAGGTCCACGGCGCGTAGGCCACCATGGCCTTGATATTGGCCACCAACAGCGGCTCGTTGGCCTTGACGAAGGTATCGCTCATCCAGGCGATGCCGAAGATGGACACCACGGCGATCATGCCGGCGGTGAAGACCTCGGAGCGGGCGATGACCGCCGCCTTGGCGTTGGAACGGAACAGGATGAAGG
The DNA here is from genome assembly GCF_009936155.1 of Chromobacterium haemolyticum. Lineage (NCBI taxonomy): Bacteria > Pseudomonadati > Pseudomonadota > Betaproteobacteria > Neisseriales > Chromobacteriaceae > Chromobacterium > Chromobacterium haemolyticum. The sequence continues at coordinate 3,492,867 of NZ_AP019312.1, forward strand.
CGCCGAAGGCCAGCATCACGAACTGCACCACCGTGGTCATGGGCACCGGCTTGCCCTGGCTCACCGGCAGCCATTGCGGAAACAACGCCAGCAGCACGATGACGAAGATGCCGGCGAAGAACAGCGCCACCGATTGCCGCGCCGCCGCCGGCAGCGTCTTGTCCAGGGTAGTGACGGATTGTTCCACCGAGGCGCGGAAGTTCGGATCTTGCATCCGAGCCAGGAATTCCGGATCGCGGTCCAGCTCCACGCCGCGGCGCAGGCTCCAGCATGCGGCGGCCAACACGCCCAGCAGGCCGGCCGGCGCGGTCACCATCAGGATTTGCCACAGGGTCAGCGGCTGGCCGCTATGGGCGGTCATCGCCAGCAGCGAGGTCACCGCCGCCGCCGCCGGGCTGGCGGTGATGCCCATTTGCGAGGCCACGCTGGCCATGGCCATCGGCCGTTCCGGGCGGATGCGGGTTTTGAGAGAAACGTCGGCGATCACCGGCAGCAGCGAATACACCGCGTGACCGGTGCCCACGCACATGGTGAGCAGGAAGGTGGACAGCGGCGCCAGAAAGGTGATTTGCTGCGGATGGCGGCGCATCAGCCGCTCCGCCTGCTGCACCAGGAAATCCAGGCCGCCGGCCACTTGCAACGTGGCCGAGGCGGTGACCACCGCCAGAATGATCAGCATCACGGTGATGGGCGGCTCCGCCGGCGCCACGCGGAACACGAAACAGAGCACCGCCACGCCCAGCCCGCCTATCATGCCCAAGGCCACGCCGCCTCGGCGTATGCCCATCAGTATCGCCGTCAGCAGCAGCGCGAATTGTATCCAGAAAACCCACATGATCTTGTCCCTATTAGCCATTGTTTTCCGCTGTTATAGGGGATTAACAGCATCGGCTAATAGACCTTGATCAAGTCCGGCCCACAACGATTCCAAAACAGACCATTGGCATTGAACGCAGCCTGTGCTTCAAAGCTTCCCGCCCGCTCTACCAACCTTGACAACGGCTAAGCAAGATAGCCCTTGAACAGATTCTTAAAGTGTTTTCTGCCCCTGCACCGCCGAAAAATGACTCACCACCTCGCTCAACTGGGCGGTGCTGCTGCGAATCTGATCAATGGAGGTACTGGCCACGCCGGCATGCTCCTCGCCCATCCGCGCCTTGACCTGCATTTCATGGATGCTCTCACTGGCGGACGAGGTGCCGTTGCGGATGTCGTCTATCATGCCGGCCACTTCCTTGGTGGAGGCGTTGGTGCGCTCGGCCAGCTTGCGCACCTCGTCCGCCACCACCGCGAAGCCGCGGCCCTGCTCGCCGGCGCGCGCCGCCTCGATCGCCGCGTTCAAGGCCAGCAGATTGGTCTGGTCGGCAATCTCGTGAATGGTGTTGACGATGGAGGTGATGCGCAAAGTCTTGGAGTCAAGATCCTCGATGATCTTGACCGAACGCTCTGCGCTGTCCGCGATCAGACTCATCTCGCCTATGGTGTCCTTGATCACCGCCAAGCCGTCGGACGAGGCCGCGTCCGACGCGGCGGACAAGCGGTGCGCCTCTTTCACCAGGTGCTGGTCGCGCTGCGCGGCCTCTTCTTCCTCCGTGATGTCCAGCGCGAACTTGATCACTTTGTAGACTTGCCCCTCGTCGTTGACGATGGGGTTGTAGCTGGCCTCCAGCCAGATGGGCCGGCCCTGCTTGTCGCGGCGTTCGAACTTGCCGGCGATGAAGATGCCCTGGTTCAATCGCTGCCACAGCTCGGCATAGGCAGGACTGTGCGCGTATTCCGGAGGGCAGAAAGCCCGGTGATGCTGCCCGATGATTTCCTGCTCGCTATAGCCCACCGTGTTCAGGAAATTGCTGTTGGCGCGCAGCACGATGCCGTCGATGGAGAACTCGATCACCGCCATCGAACGGCTGACCGCCTTCATCGTATTGCGCGCTTCCAGTTCCGCCTGCACTGACTTGGTCACGTCCAGCGCGAACTTGACCACCGCCGTCACCTGGCCGGCCTCGTCGCGCACCGGGTTGTAGCTGGCCTCCAGCCACACGATATCCCCGTTCTTGGTCACTCGCTTGAAGCGGTCGCTGACGAAATGCCCCTGCCGCAACCTACTCCAAAAGTTACCGTACTCTGGGCTGCTCACAAACTCCGCCGGACAAAACAACCGGTGATGCTGACCTATCACCTCGCTGGCGTGGTAGCCCATCACCGCTTCAAAATTGGCGTTGGCGGAACGCACCACGCCGTCCGGAGAGAACTCGATCACCGCCATCGAGCGGTCTATCGCCTGCAACACGCCCTGCTGCTTATGCAGTTCCGCCACCGTGTCCTGCAATTTGCGTTTCAACGCCATATTGAACATGCAGCAACCCTTCCGCTCGAATCTTAGTTCTTGCCGTCAGCGCTCCTCTTCCACTCTATTATTTACAAAGCCCGCCATGCCAATGTCAAACCGTAAAAACACCTACCGCGCCTCGGTGGTAGAAAGGTCGGGGCTTCACAAAAAAACAAGCCGCCTTTCGGCGGCGGCAGGAGGGAAACCAGGCGAGTCGCTCAATCCGGCGCATCCGGATCGGTAAGCAGCCGTGAGAACATCTTGAAATCGCCCGGCTCGCCTCGTACCTGACGATATGCGCGCAACAAGCCCTCGTATTGGAAACCGCAGCCGCGCAACAATTGCTCGGCGCGCCGGTTGCCGTCGCGCGTCACCGCCTGCACCCGGTACAAGCGACAGCCGGTAAACGCCCAAGCCGTAACCGCCTTGCAAGCCGCCAAGCCCAGCCCGCGCCCCCAATAGGCCGGCGCCAGGTCGAAATCGATTTCCGCGCAGCGGTCCGCCGGCCAGACGGCGTCAAAACCGATGGAGCCGGCCAAGCATCCCAGATCATCGTCCACAATGGCCAGCCGCAACGGCGCGCCCGGTTCATCGGAACGATAGGCCTGTACCAAGGGCGCCAGATCCGCCGCCGACTGCAGCACCCAGCGCAGATGCTGCGCCACCTCCGGCAGGCGCAGATAATCGTACCAGTCGGGAATATCCAGCATTTCCATTGGACGCAGGCTGAAACCCTGCAGATCGATAGACGGCGGGGGTATCACATTCATCACGAGCACCAGAAATGAGGCGACCGGCCCCACCCCGGCAAGCGAGTGGACCCGACCACGCTTTATTGTGTACAGCGAAAGACCGCACTCCATTCTAGAAGATCGCTCGCCAATAGAAAGCCGATATGCGAGCGGAGCCCCGCGACGGGCTCAGATATTCATGCCGGCAGGCGCAGGTTAAAAGTAGCCGGGATTTGCGGGCTATCGCCGGAGAAGAAGCCCTGCATTGCCTTGTGCGCATCATCAGCGAGCGACGGCGGAAGGGCTGGGGAACAGCGTTGAAACTAGCCTTTCGGCCGGCGCCTGATCAGTCAGGCTTCGCCATAATACGACAGGACAAATATTCAGCCGCCGCGCCTGCGCGCCGAGCGGCACAGGCTCGCTCTTTGATCGACCCCAATGCGAAGGAGCCTCGCCATGAATCTAAACCAAGCCGTACTGGAAGATCCTGTCATCGAAGACATCGACGATCAGATCGAAAAAGTGCTGGCCATGATGTCCACCCAGGAGTTGCAACGACTGCAAGCCAAGTTGCAACAGCGGTATCAGTTGGAGTATTCCGAAACCGACGCTCATCCGTTCAATATCAAAACCATCATCAAGGGACGCGAGATCCGCTTTTCGCGCGGGGTGTCGCCGGCCTCGCGCGCCTTCATGATCCTGCACAGCCTGGGGCATTATATTTTCATCTGCGCGGCCAAGCGCAAGAACATCAAGCGCTACGACTATATTTACGATCTGCGCGGGGTGCAGACGGCGCTGCACTATTACGAAACCGCAGGACAGGGCAGCGGCCTGGATCAGCCGCCGCCGATGACGGCGCAGAAACGCAAGGACCGGGTGTCCTTCGAGGTGGGGGCCAACCGCTTTGCCGCCGACCTGCTGGCCGACATCGGCTTTAGCCAGGCGGAGGCCCTGATTCAGCGTTATCAGGTGGGCGACATCAACTATATTCTCGACGTGTCGAGCGGCGGCAAGGCCGCCATCGTGCCCAGCGACCACGACTATCTGCGCCGCTACATTTGCGCCGGCTTGTCCATTGATCCCAACGACGCTTACGATGACGGCGTCTATGATCCGGACGCCTACCTCCGGTACGGCATAGATTGGCAATATATCGAGGATATCCGGCTTGAGATTCATTTCTTCTGATTCTTACGGGCGCGCATGGGCAGCATAAGCCGCCCCCAACTGGGCGCCTTGTTCTGCTGCATGTTCATCATCGGCTCGGCCGAAGTAGCGGCCGGCCCGATGATGGCCTTGATGGGCCGCCATTTCGGCGTGCCTTCCAGCGCCATAGCCTATCTGCCCGCCGCTTACGGGCTGTGCTACGGCGTGTTCGCGCTGGTGGCCGGCCCGCTGTCCGACCGCTTCGGCCGCAAACCGCCGTTGCAACTGGGCCTGCTCGGCTTCGCCTTGTGCTGCGCGCTGCTGCCCCTCGCGCCCAACCTGAACGCGGCCGTCGCGTTGTCCGCGCTGAGCGGCCTGTGCGCGGCGGTGATCCAACCCAACGCGCTGGCGCTGGTGGCGGACCTGGCCCCTCGCCCCCAGCTTGGCCAAAAGTTGGGCCAGGTCTTCATCGGCTTGATGCTGGCCTTCGTGCTGACCCCGGCGCTGGCCGGAAGGCTGGCGGATACAGCGGGTTGGCAGGCCAGCTATTACGCGCTGGCCGCGGCCGGCTTGCTGGCATGGGCCGCGGTGCGGCGGCTGTTCCGCGCCGACGGCGGCCGCCTGACGGCGGACGGCGGTTTTCTAGCCACCTTGGCCGGCGCCTGGCGCACGCCCGGCGCGCGGCGGCGGTTGTGCGTCAGCTATCTGTGGCTGGGCTGGGTGGCCGGCTTCGGCGCCGTAGTGGCCGAGGTGGCCGCGCGCAAACTCACCCTCAGCTCCACCGGCGGCGGTCTGCTCGCCGGCGGCTTCGGCCTGGTGGTTGTGCTGGGGAATCTATGCGGCCCCCCGCTGCAACGGCGGCTGGGCGAGGCGGCCTTGCCTGCGGCGGCGCTGGCGGCGGCGCTGGGCATCTTGTCCTTCCTGCTGCCCCTCGCCGCTTTGTGGCAGTTGGCGTTGGCCGGCAGTCTTTGGGCCTTCGGCTACGGCTGCGCCGGGCCCTTGCACCACGCGCGCCTCAGTACGCTGTCCGAACGCTATCGCGGCACCCTCAATTCTTATCACGCCAGCTTGCTGAACCTGGGCATTTTTTCAGCTTCCCTGCTGCTGGGCCTGAGCAGCGAGCCGAGACCCATCGCCTGGTTCTGCGCCGCCACCGGGCTCTTGACCCTGGCCGGCGCGCTCTTGTTGCTGCCCTTCGGACCGGGCTTGCGGCCGGCAAGCGCCAACCCTTCCTGAAAGCGGTTCAAAACCCAACCTCACACGGTAAGCGCGTCCTATCCTGCCCGGACTCTCAAGGCTTTGAACAGGTTTCAAAACTATCGCCGACATTGAGAAATACAATTTCGGCATCGGCTTGCAAATTCGCCGGCCGGACAAATCATGACAAACACAAAACAAAATGCGGTTTAACTAAGGAATTGTCATGATCGTCATTCGGGAAATTGATCATATCGTGCTGCGGGTCAGCAACCTGGCCAAGATGGAGCGTTTTTACAGCGAGGTATTGGGTTGCACCGTGGAACGCCGGCGCGAGGACTTGGGGCTGTTGCAACTGCGCGCCGGCCGTTCGCTGCTGGACCTGGTGCCGGTGGACGGGCCTCTGGGACGGGCAGGCGGCCGCGCGCCTTCCGCGGAAGGCCGCAATCTGGATCACTTCTGCTTCCGCGTGGACCCCTTCGATGAGGATGCGATACGCGCCCACTTGGCCCGGCACGGCCTGAGCGCAGGGGAAACCGCTCAGCGTTACGGCGCCGAAGGCGAGGGCCCCTCGCTATACCTGCAGGATCCGGAAGGCAATGTGGTGGAGCTGAAAGGCCCGTCCTGCCCTTAGAACCTGTTCAAAGTCTGCTGCGCTTCGTGATGCGCTGCACGGTGAGTACAAGCTCAAAATGCTCATGTACCACTTGTACATTCCGCTTTTTCGCTCGTTTTCGCCTTGTCTCGCCCTTGCTCGCCGGAGACTGATAGTTCTAGTGGAATCCATCTCCTCTTGGTGTCTCCTCGAGCATGGGCGGCGGTTTTAAATATTACTGACTTTGATTTTTTTATTTAGACATAAATACTCTAGTCTAGACCGCTTTGTTAATAGGGAATTTAATCCATCACCACTGTCCCTAATTCAAACACTCGTTTGGAGTAAATACCGAAATTCAAACTGGCATTGAATTGGTATTAAATATCGTCAGTGGCCCTTATTCGCCGCACAACCGGCCGCGCGCCGCAAATATAAAAACCCCTGAAGCAAGCGGCGCGTTCAGGGGTTTCTGTTGCGTGAGTCCGCGTTCAGGGCTGTTTGCGCGCCTGAATGCCCACCGCCACTTTCCGCAACTTGTCCGCATAGCCCGGATCCGTGGCGTAGCCGCCCTGGGCCAGCGCCTGGGCGAAAGCCTGGGCGTTGCCGCCCACGCCAAGCGCGCCGCGGTAACGCGGGTTGCCGGCCAGCAACTGCGCGTAATCGGCGAAAGCGTCCTGCAGGCCGGAATACGCGCGGAAGCTTTCAATCCGCTTCACATCGCGGCCGTCCACATGCTCGGTGGTCAAGGCGCTGGTGACTTCGCCCTGCCAGCCCTTGCCGGCCTTGATGCCGAACAGGTTGTGATTGCTGCCGCCATCGGCGCGGGTCAGCGGACGCTGACCCCAACCGGATTCCAGCGCCGCGTGCGCGGACACCAGTTCAGGCGCCACGCCCAGCTTGGCGGCGGCTTGTTGCGCGTAAGGCGCGATGCTGTCGAGAAAGGCTTGTTGATCCGCGCCGTAGGGCATGCTGCCGCCCAGCGTGGCATCCTGGACGCGCTGACGCGCCCAAGCGCCTTCCGGCGACAGGCTGGCCCAGCTGTCCGAACCGTTTTCGATGAAGTCGCGCACCTCGCCGTGCAGCTGGCTGCTCCATTGGTCGGCAAAACGCTCGCCGTCCCCGCCGCCCTGGCCCATCAGCGGCAAGGCGACGGTGTCGGCGCCGAAGTCCGGCCCGGCGCCGATGTCATTGCGCACAGTAAACATCGCTGTCTCCATTCAGCACGCGGTTCATCAGGTCCTGCTGCTGTTGCAGTAGTTGGCCGTTGCGCAGGTTTAGGGTCTGGCACAGGCGGATTTGCTCCACCAGCGCATTCCAACGCTGACGGCAGGCTTGCTCCGCGGCGGCGGGCAAGAGCTTGAGCACCGCGTCCATAGAGGCGGCGCGGCCCGCGCCCAGCAATTGGCCGGCCAGTTGCAGCCGCTGGTCGCGGCTGAGCTGCAAGGCGTCGCACTGGGCGACGATGTCCGAACCCAATTGCCGCAGTTCGTCGGCCTGGTGCGCCAGCGCGGCGGCGAACTGCTGTTCCAGCAGTTGCTCCAAGCGGCCATAGCCTTGCAGGTCCTGCCCCACAGTGGCCAGCAGTTGTTTGAAGGCTTGCTCGCGATTCATTCAGCGGCTCCGGTGATATTGCTCCACCAGGTCGGCCAGCCGGGCGGCGTCGAAGCGCACTTCGCCGCGCGCTAGCGCGGCACGCACTTCTTCCACCCGTTTCATGTCGATGTCCGGCAGCGCGCGCAGCTCCGCCACCGCCGGCGCCATGTCCTGGCTCGCGGCGGGCGCGGCGACGGACGCGGGCGCGCGGGCCGGCGTTTCCGCGGCGGCGCTCTGGCCGCCGACCGCCAGTTCGCGGCGTTGCGACGAGGTCGAGTTGATTTGCATAGTTTGAAATCCGTCTGGGTTGGCTGTGCGAGCGGCTGGGGCGCTTGATGCCGCGTTGCGCGGCCGCTCGGAGCGGGCTTTGCGGCCCGCCCTCACCCCTTCAAGGCGACAGTCTGGAAAAAAACTTAAAAATTTACCGGTAACATTTTCAGAACGACAATGCGCCGGTTTTCCAGACGGATATATCGGCCAAACACCAGTTCCTTCAGGATGCGCGCCACCATCTCGCGGGAGGAGCCGATCTGGTCCGCGATTTCCTGCTGGGTCAGCTGCTTTTTCAGCACCATCTCATCGCCGTCCTGCTCTTCCAGCATTTGATTGATCAGGATGCGCACGCGGCCGTACACGTCCATCAGCGCCAGGTTCTTGGCCTTGTTGGACATGCGGCGCACCACTTGCACCAGATGGCACATGATGCGGGTGCGGGCCTCCGGGCTGTGCGGCAGGCCGTCTTCGGTATCGAAAAGCTGCATCAGGCTGTCGCGGCTAAACACCAGCAAGTGGCTGTCCTCGTCCGCCGCGCAATTGGAACTGCGCTCGCCGCTGTCGATGAAGCCGACCATGCCGATCAGCTCGCCGGAGGCGCAGATTTGCAGAATATATTTTTTGCTGAGCCCATCCGAAACAAAGACTTGCATGCAGCCGCTGGCCAGCAGGTAGACCTCGTTGGCGCTGTCGCCTTCGTTGTACAGCACCTCGCCCTTGCTCAAGCGGCGGCTTTCGGCCAGCCCCAGCGCTTTGTCCAGCTTGTCATTGTCCAGATGTCCGAACAAATGTGTGCCTCTTAACAAGGCTTTGATATTGTGGTTTTCATTCATGACCACGTCGTCCCCGATAGTCTTGCGATTGAATCGACTTTCCCGCAGATGTTTGCCGCCTTTTGGCGTCTTTTTTTGTCAACATCATCCGAGTCTTTCGCTCGGATTTTTATTAATCAGGTGCGGATTATAATATTAGCGGTTAACAAAAGTGTGAAAAAACACACATAAAAAAAGCCTGAAACGAATCAGGCTTTTGTTTCGAACCCAAAAAAATAAAAGTTCATCGGGTAGTTAGGCCATCTTGCAGCGCGCTATCCAGATCGGATTTCTGTAGTGGCGAACTTACAACACTGGTCTCGCGATTGCCGCTCTGCCCCGGCGGCCCGAACATGGCCACCACCGCCTGCGCTTGCTTGCTGGTCATCACCAAGAGCTCGATGCGGCGGTTGTAAGCGGCCAAGGGATGCGCGGCGTCCAGCGGCGCCCGGTCCGCCATGCCCACCACTTGCAGGATGCCCGCGGCGTTCATGCCGCCTTCCAGCAAGTGCAGCCGCGCCGCCATCGCGCGGTTGCTGGACAAGCCCCAGTTCGAAAACGAACCGAAGCCGGCGGTGCGGTATTGCGCGGCGTCCGTATGTCCGACAATCAGCAATTGATTGTCGATATGGCTGAACATATCGCCCATTTCATGCAGCAGCCGCTTGAAGCGCGGCTCTACGATGGCGCTGCCGCGCTCGAACATGCCCTGGTTGTCGGTATCGTGCAGCATCACCCGCAAGCCGTAAGGCGTGACCACGGTCTGCAGATTGCTTGCCAAGCCGGCGTCCTGGCTCATTTTGGCCAGCAAGCCGGCCAGCTTTTCCAGGTCCGCCACGCTGTCCAGGCTGCGCTGACCTTGGCCGTCGAAGGTCTTTTTGGCCACCTTGTTGCTCTCCTGCAGCATGGAGTCCGCCTTGGTGGTGGTGGTGGGCTGGCCCGGAATCGGATCGCGCGGGATCAGGCTGCCCGGCGGGGTGCCGGTGTGTTCAATGCTGCGCGAGCCGCCGGCCTTCAGCGGGCTGCCGCCGCCCGCGGTCAGCAATTGCTGCAGGTTTTCCTGATCGCGCGCGGCCAGCACCCACAACACCAGGAACAAACACATCAGCGCCAGCACGAAGTCGGCGAACGCCACTTTCCAGGCGCCGCCGTGCCCTTCGGAATCCTGGCGGCGCGACACCTTCTTGATCACCGCGGCTTCATGCTCGCGATTGGGTTTATTCGCCATGCCCGCCATCCGATTAGTTCACGCCTTCCAGCGCGTTGATCCAGGTTTCCAGCTGAGAGAAGCTGGGCTTGGTGTTCAGTTGCACCAGGCGGCGGCCGGCGTCGATGGCCAGCAGCGGCGGCTTGCCGGATACGTGGGTGGTCAGCACCACTTTCACCGATTCGTAGTTGGACAGCTCCTGTTTGACCAGCTGGTGCATCATGTTGGACAGCGGGTCCAGCACGCCGTAGCAGAAGAAGATGCCGATGAAGGTGCCCACCATGGCGGCGGCCACTTTCTCGCTGATCTCGCCCGCGGTGGCGCCCTGGCTGACGCTGTTCATCGCCATCACGATGCCCAGCACCGCGGCCAGGATGCCGAAGCCCGGCATCGCCTCGGCGATCTTGTGCAGCGACTTGGACGGCTGGTTCAGTTCTTCATGAATCGCGTCCAGTTCCTGATCCAGCACGCCCTCCAATTCATGGGCGCTGATCTTGCCCATGGCCATCAAGCGGAAATTGTCCACGATGAAGGCCAGCAGCTTGGGTTCTTCCAGCACCAGCGGGTAGCGGTTGAACAAGGGGCTTTGACGCGGGGCCTCCACGTGTTCGTCCAGCGCCTTCAGGCCCTGGCTGGCGGTAATCAGCAGTTCGTACATCAGCAGCAGCAGCTGGCGCTGGAATTCCGCGTCGTACTTCTTGCGCATGCCGACGCGCTTGATCTGGCCCCCCATTTCCGTGAGCACGTGCTGCGGGTTGCCCAGCACGATGGCGCCGACGGCGGCGCCGCAAATGATCAGCAGCTCCACCGGCTGCCAGATCACCGACATGATGCCGCCATGCAGCATGAAGCCGCCAAAGACACAAACCAGCACGATCAGAATGCCGAATAATTGCTGCATGTTTTCTTTCCTCGGACTCAGGCCGCTTGTAGGCGAGCCTGCATTTTTTTGAGAGCGCTCTTGTTGATCTGGCAGACGCGGGCTTCGGTCAGCGCCAGCACCGCCGCGATCTCCTTGAGGCTCAGTTCAAATTCGTAATACAGTTGGATCACTTGCTGCTCGCGCGGGTTAAGCGCCTGCAAGGCCACGGTCAACGCGCTTTTCAGCGCCAGCCGCTGTTCAGGATTGTCTTCCGCCGCCGGCTCCAGCCCCTGGGCCATCAGTTCGTCGAAGCTGGACAGCGCTTCGGCGTTGTCCGCCAGCAGCGCTTCCTGATAGGCCTCGGCGCTGAGTCCCAGCAGCTGCATCGCCTCCGTCTCGCTGGGTTCGCGCCCCAGCTTGCGGCTGAGCAGGCGCAGGCCGTCGCGCACGCGGTGCGCTTCCTGTCGCACCGAGCGCGGCCGCCAGTCCAGCCGGCGCAGTTCGTCGAGAATGGCGCCGCGGATGCGCAAAATGGCGAAACCGGCGAACTTGTCGTCCGGCTCGCCATAGCGGCGCAGGCTCTCCAGCAAGGCCATCAGTCCCACCTGCTCCATATCTTCGCGGTCAAACACGCCGCCGGCCTGGGACGACAGCTGACGCGCCACCCGCTTGACCAGGTGGGCGTACTGGCGCAGCGCCTCGGCTTCGCCGCCGGCGCTGACCGGGGCCTCGTCGTAACAGGCGTACATAGGGGCTTACTCGATGATCAACTTGCTAACCATCACCTCGCTGAACGGCGCGTCGCGTCGCTCGCGCAGAAAACCGCCGGCATAGGCCTTGGCCAGCAAACGCTGGTAGTCGTCTATGCTCATCGCCAGCGCCTTGTCCGCCGGCAGCTCCGAGAGCGCGCGCACCGCGATGCTTTTCAGGAAGGGCAGTTGGGCCTTGACCTCCGCCTCCTGCTTTTCATTGCTGCGGAACACTAGGTCCACCGCCATGAAGCGGGTGGCGGATTCGCCGCCGCGCAGCATTACGATCACCTTGTCCATGCTGACGAAGCGCGCATCCGGCGCCGCCGCCGGCTTGGGCGCCGCCGCGGCCTGCGGCGCGCGGGCGCTCAGCCACCACCAGGCGCCGCCGCCGGCGGCCAAAGCCGCCGCGACGGCCACGATCAAAATCACTACGATGTTTCTGTTCATGCTTGTGCTTCCGCTGCTCAGCTCTGGCCCAGCCAGAAGCTTTGTCCATCACCCTGCCCCGCTTCCGCCAGCGCCCGGCCCGGCGCGCGTTGCGGCTGCTGTTGCCCCTGGCGTTCCTGACGCTGCTGGCCGTGGCCGCCCTGCCCCGGCGCGCCTTCGCGCACATCCACCGCCACCTGCGTGTATTGGCGGTTGGACAGGTCCTGGCGCAGCGCGTCGCCTATAGCTTGCAGCTGCCGCACCACTTCACCGTGCGAGGCGGTCAACTGCACTTGCAGCGCGCCGGCTTCGTGACGGATGGAAATTTCCAGCGAGCCCAGCGACGGCGGGTCCAGACGGATCAGCGCGCGGTCCATGCCGTGGCTGCTTTGCACTTGCAGACGTTCGCCCAGCGCGGCGCTGAGTTTGTCGCCCCACTTGGCCGGCTGCTCCGCCGGCAGCTTGATCGGCGCCCATTCCGGCAGCGGCGCGCCGGCCTTGTCCTGCGGCTGCGGCGCAATGGCGGCCAATAGCGGCGAAGCGGGTTGCGCCGACGTCGGGAGTTCGCGGCCGGCCTGGGCCTCGCCGGCCGGCTTGGCCGGCAGCGGCGCCAGGGTGTTGATCGCGGCGGACAAGGCGTCCGACGGCATCGCCGCCTCGGCGGTTTGACGCGACGTCGCCGCCGTGGCGACGCGCGCGGCCGCATCCACGCCGGCTTGCGCCGGCGCTCCGGCCTGAGGCGCAAGGGCCGGCGGCTGCGGCGCAGCCGGCATCAGCGGCAGAGGCTGAGCGACAAGGACGCCGGGCTGCGCGGCCGGCTTCTCCGCCTTGGCTTCGTCGCCCGCGGGGGCCTCGGCGTCGGCGTCGACCGCCGGCGCGGCGTTTTGCCCGTCCATCAGGCTGGCCAGCAAGGCGCTGGCGAAATCACCGCCGGAATCCGGCGCCGCCGCGTTCGGGTCCAGCAAGGGATCGGCCGGCGCGGCGTCGGCGGGCGTTGACGCGCCGCCAGCAAGAAGATTGGGGGGCAAGGATACGTTCATGCTTGATTCCAGTCGCTGACTTCGGCGTAGGCGATTTGCGCTTCGCGCTGATGGCTCAGCGCGGCGATTTTTTCTTGCAGTTCCGCGGAGTCCGCGCGGCAGACCTCCAGCGCGTCGCGGTAAGCGGCGCGCAAGGCGGCGCGCGCGGCCGCGTCCAGCGCCTGAGGCTGGGTGCGCAGCAGTTCCGCCAATAGTTGGTCCAGCGCGGCCAGGCGCTCCCAATCGCGCTCGGCGCAGGCGCGGCGGATGGCGGCTTCCAGCGCGGCCGGCTCAGGCGGCTTCATGCTGGTCCCGCACGCCTATCCAACCGCCCTTGAGCTTGATCAGCAGCTGTTCGGCCTCGTCCAGCGCCGCCACATCCAAGTTCACGCTGGCGTGGTAGAGCCGGTAGGCGCAGTAGTCGTAGAGCCGCGCCAGATTGGTGACCACCTCGCCGCCGGAGTCGAAGTCCAGCGCGCTGGACAGGCCGTTGAGGATGTTGATGCACTTGCTGATGCTTTCGCCCTTTTGCTCGTAGCGCTGGTTTTCCAGATGGCCGCGCGCGCGCGCCATTTCTTCCAGCAGGCCGTCGAACAGCACCAGCACCAACTGCACCGGCGAGGCGGAGTGGGTCTGCGCTTCCAGATTGACCGCGTGATAGCTGCGGTAGGCGTCGTAATCCACGTTGTCGTGCTCCTGTTCTAATCAATAGGCGGGAGGTCGTCCCTCCCGCCGAATTCAATGCGGCCAAGCTAATCCGGCGACGGATTCAGAGCCTATTCGCGATCTCGCGACGGATCGTGCGCATGCTCAGAAAGACAGCATGCCCAGAGTCTTCTGCATGTCCTCCTGCATCTTCTGCAGCTGGGTGAACTGCGTCAGGTAACGCTTGTAGCTCTGGTCGTACTGGGCTTTCAGCCGCACTTGGCGGCTGTCCAGGTCTTTCTGGATGCGGGCTTCGGAGTCCTTGCGCAGCTTGAGCAGACCGCTGCTGCCGTTCAGCCATTTGTCCAGGTAGTCGCTGCTTTGCTTGACCACGCCGTTCTTGTTGTCGCCGTTGACGAAACGGTCCAGCGCGTCCGGCTTGTCCTTCAGGGTGTCGTTCAGTTTCTTGCTGTCCAGGCTCAGGGTGCCGTCGCGGTTGGCCTTGATGCCCAGCTGGTTCAGGGTGATGCCGTCGTATTCCTGACGCAGCAAGCCGTTGATGCCGTCTTTCAGGCTGCGGATGCCGGAGTCGCTGGCGAAGGGGCCGCCGGTCTTGCCTTCCTTGCCCGGCGCGGACAGATCGGCGATAGCGCTGGCCAGCTTGTTGTAGCTGTCCACGAAGCCCTGCACATTGCTCACGGTGTCGGCCTCGTTGCGCGCGACATTGAGCTGCAACGGGGTGTCGCCCGGCTTCATCGCCTTGCTGATGGTCAGGTTGACCCCGTCTATGCTTTCGAAGGTATTGGACGCCTGCTTCATCTGCACGCCGGTATCCTTATTGCCCAGCCAGACGATGGCGTCCTGCCCCTTGGTCAGTTCCTTGGGACTGGCGAGGCCGCTCTTGAGGCCGGCGTCGCTGACCTGGCTCAGGTCCAGCGTGACGACGCCGCTTTCGCCTGTCTTGCCGGAGGACATCACCAGCTGGCTAGTGCCGCCGTTGTTCAACACCATGGCGTTGACCTTGCCGCTGTTGCCGCTGGCGCGGTTGATGGCCAAGGCCAGTTCCGACGGGGACAGATTGCCGTCGCCGTCGCGGTCAGCGCTGCTGAGGTCCACTTCAAAGCTGTCGCTGCCCTGGCGGATGGTGATCTTGTCGCCGGCCTGGGCCTTGGCGCCGGACAGGCTGCCAAAAGACATCTGGTGGGCGGTGGCCACTTGTTCGATGAACAGCGAGTAGTTGCCCGGCTGGGCGTTGCCCTTGGCGCTGACGCTGCCGAAGCCTTCCTGGCTGATGCTGGCGCTCATCGCCACCAGGCTTTTCTTGCTGGTGATGCCGGACAGCGCGCTGCGATAGTCCTGCAAGGCTTTTTGCAGCTTGTTCAGCGCGTCGCCGCGCGCCTGCGCCGCCTTGCTCTGGTTGTCCAGTTGGTTCTGGGCGTCTTGCAGGTACAGGCTGGCGGCGTTTTGGGCCAGCGCCGAAGGCGGAGTCTTGCTGAAATCGATAGCCATTTGGAATCCTTTCGCTGTGCGCGGGCCGGATCGGCGTCCGGGCGGAAGATGGATGGTAGTGACTGTTCAGTGCGACCGCCGTCCGGCTTTTCTTGAGCCGCCGTGAATAATCACGTTCCGCGCAGCCAGGCTTGCCCGGCCAGTTCATCGGTTTGTTTCTGTTCTTTCTTCAGCCGCAGACGCAGCAGGCTTTCCGCCGCCTGATCGCGCACCTGGACCATCACTTCGCGGCGCAGGCTGGCTTGCAACAGCGCGCGCTGACTGACCGCGGCGTCCGCCTCGGCCAGTTGCAGATCCTGCTGCTGCGAGGCCATCAGCCCCAGCAACGCGCCCTTGTAGTCGGCGCAATTGCGCGCCAAAGCCGGGTGGCCGGCGTCGGCGCTGGCGCCGCTCTGCCCGCACAGCTCGCCCATGCGCAAAATGTTGCGGCGATAGCGCTCCTGCAGCTGGCGCTTGCCTTCCACCTCGCTTTGCAGGCGGTCCACGTCCTGTTGCCGCAATTGGACCATCAGGCCCAGGCGGCGCACGTCTTCGGGCTGGCTCATGTCGCTATCATCTCCATCAAACCGTTCCGGCTGTCTTCATAGCTCGCGGCCTCGGCCGCGCCCTGGCGCAGGAAAGCCTCCAGCCGGGGCATCAGCCGCACCGCGCGGTCGGTGTCGGCGTCTGCGCCGGCCACATAACCGCCCAAGGGGATCAGGCTGCGGACTTCCTGGTAACGGGACCAGGCGCCGCGCGCGCCGCGCGCCGCCTCCGCGTGTTCCGCCTCGGTGAGCTGGCTCATGCAGCGGCTGACCGAGCGGCCGATGTCTATCGCCGGATAATGGCCGCGCTCGGCCAGTTCGCGCGACAGCACGATGTGGCCGTCCAGAATGGCGCGCGCGGTGTCCACCACCGGGTCTTGCTGGTCGTCGCCTTCGGCCAGCACGGTGTAGATGGCGCTCATGCTGCCGGCGCCGCCCTCGCCGTTGCCGGCGCTCTCCGCCAGCGAGGGCAAGAGGCCGAACACCGAAGGCGGATAGCCTCGCGTGGCCGGCGGTTCGCCCAGCGCCAGCGCCACTTCGCGCTGCGCCATCGCATAGCGGGTCAGCGAATCCACCAGCAGCAGCACATTGCGGCCCTGGTCGCGAAAGTGGGCGGCGATGGTGTGGGTCAGTTCGGTGGCCTTGAGCCGCATCAGCGGCGATTCGTCGGCCGGCGCCACCACCAGCACCGCCTTGGCCAGGCCGGCTTCGCCCAGCGAGTGCTCGACGAACTCCCGTACTTCGCGGCCGCGCTCGCCGATCAGTCCCACCACCACCACATCGGCCTCGGTATGGCGGGTGATCATACCCAGCAAGACGCTCTTGCCGACGCCGGAGCCGGCGAACAGGCCGACGCGCTGGCCGCGCCCAATGGTGAGCAGGCTGTTGATCGCGCGCACGCCCACGTCCAGCGGCGCGGACACCGGTTGTTTCTTCAAAGGATTGACCTGCGGCGGATGGGCGGCCAGCGGCTGTTCGCCGCCCAGGCGGCCCAGGCCGTCCAGCGGCTCGCCCAGACCGTTGACGATGCGGCCCAGCCAGGACGGGCCTATCATCAGGCCGCCGCCGTCTGCGGCCGGCAACACCCGCGCGCCGGTGGTCAGGCCCACCGGCTTCTTGAACGGCATCAGATAGGAAACTTCGCGCTTGAAGCCCACCACCTGGGCTTGCAGCCAACCGCCGCCGGTGGTTTCAATCACGCAGCGCTGGCCGGTTTCCAACGGGCAGCCTACGCTTTCCAGCAGCAGGCCGGACGCGCCCACCAGGCGGCCGCTGACGGTGGCCACCGGCACCTCCGGCAATTCCAGTCGTCCCAGCGCCTGACGCAACATGGCTTAAGCCTCCGCCTGTTCCGCCGCCGGCTCGACGGCGTCGCTTTGCAGTTGTTCGCGCACGGTGGCGATGCAGGCTTCCAGCCGCTGCTGGCAGCCGGCGTCGGCCTCGGATTCCGGCGTGCGGATTCGGCACTCTCCGTGCGGCAGTTGCGCGTCGGCCACCAAACGCCAGCGCGCGGCGCGCTCCGGCGCCAGTTCGCGGATGCGCTGGCACTCCTCGGCGTTGAGCAAGATTTCCACCTCGTCCTGCTGGTATTGGCCCGGCGGCAGCGCGGCCAGGGTTTCGTCCACCAGGTCGAGGATCTGCACCGGCTTGAGCGCCAACTCGCAGCGGATCACCTGGCGCGCCACTTTGGCCACCAGTTCCACCACTTCGTCGCGCATCGCCGCCTGGTACTCCTCGCTGACGCGGCGCAGCTCGGCCAGCGCGGCTTCCAGCGGCCGGCCCAGATCGGCCAGCTCCGCCCGGGCTTCGCGGCGCGCCGCCGCCAACCCTTCCTGGCGGCCCTGTTCCAGGCCAGCGGCGTAGCCGGCTTCACGGCCGGCGGCTTCGCCGCTGGCCAGGCCTTCGTTGTAACCGGCGTCCATGCCCTGACGGAAACCATCGGCGGCGGAGGCCTGGATCTGGGCGGAATCCTGCGCGTCCAGCGGCAGGTCCAGCGCGCTGTGGATCAGCGGCGGGAAGCGGAAGGGGCGCCAGGCCTTCACTCGACCACTTCCTCGGGGAACAGCTGCAGGTCGATTTCACCGGCCTGGGCCAGCTGTTTGACCTGGGCCATGATGTCCGCCCGCACTTCTTCCACGCGGCTGAGCGGCACCGGGCCGGAGCGGCGCATCATGGCGTCGAAGTTCTGCGCCTGACGGCGCGGCATGGTCTGGACGATGGCTTCGCGCACCGCCGGCTCCGCGCCCTTGAGCGCGATGGCCCATTGCTCCAGCGGAATGTCTTCGCTGATGCGCATCAGCACGGCTTCGGTCTGGCGCGACAGGATGAAGAAGTCGTACATGCGGGTTTCGATTTCCTCGACGATGTCCGGATCGTGGGCGCGCAGCAGTTCCATCATGCGCTGGCGGTCGCCCGGCAGGCGGTTGAGGATGTCGGCGGTCTGCTGCATGCCTTCCACCGCGGTGCTCTGGGTGTGCAGGCTTTCCAGACAGCGGTTGACCAGTTCTTCCAGCTCTTCCAAGAGCTCGCGGTCCACGTCCTTGAGCCGGGCCACGTTGACCAGCACGCTGTCGCGGCTATCCGCCGGCAGCGCGTCCACCACCTGGCCGGCCAGCGCCGGCGGCAGGAAGGCGAGGAACACCGCCTGCATGCGCACGTGTTCGCCGGCGATGCGGTCCGCCAGCCATTGCGGCGACACCCATTGCAGCCGCGCCATCTTGGGGCGGATGGCGTCGCCGTAGATGGTGTCCAGCACGCTGTTGGCGATGTCGCTGCCCAGCGCCAGGTCCAGCGAGCGCTTGAGAAAGGCGCGGCTGGCGCCGTGCACCCCGCTCTGCTCGCGGTATTCGTCGAAGAATTTCTGAATCGTGGTCTTGACCGCGTCCACCTTGATGCCGCTCATGCCGGACATCGCCTGGGTCACTTGCAGCAGTTCTTCGCGGCTCAGACAGCGCAGCACGGCGGCGGCGGGCTCTTCGCCCATGCACAACAGCAGCACGGCGGCCTGCTCGATGGTGTTCATCGCATCTGCGGCGGGCGCGGCGGCGGCCGGCGGCAGGGCCGGCGCTACGGCGTTATTGGTTTCGTCCATTTTTCTGCACCCATTGTTTGACGACTTCGGCGACGCGTTCCGGCTCTTTGGCGGCCAAGCCCTTCAGATGGTCCACCAACACATCGACGCTGGAGCCGGCCGGCGGCAGATCGTAGTTTTCCAGCAGCGGCACCACCGGGCTTCCGCCGGCGCCGGCCGCGGCGGCCAAGGCAGCCGGTTGCGGCGCGGAGGACAACTGAGCCTGGCGCGCGGCGCGCAGATCGGCGCCGTCCATCAATGGATCGGGTTTCAATTCCAGCGCTTCCGGCTGCTGGTATTCGCGCAGTTGGCGGTCGGTCAGCTGGCGCAGCATCTTCAGCAGCGGACGCGCCAGCAACAGGTAGGCCAGCAGCACACCGAAGGCGTAAACGGCCCAGCGCGCGGCTTCGAACCAGGTGTCTTGCTGCATCCAGATCGGCTCCGGCTCGGACAGCGCGGAGAAGTTGAGCGTGGACACCGCCAGGGTGTCGCCGCGCTCGGCGTGGATGCCCAGGCCGTTGCGCAGCACCTTGTCCACATTGGCCAGCTCCGCCGGCTTCCAGCCGCCCCTGGCCGGCGCGGCGGCCTGGTTCAACACCACGGCCACGCTCAGGCGGCGCAGCGTGCCGCGCGCCTTCTTGATCTGGGTGACGCTGCGGTCGTAAGCGTATTGGCGGGTGACGGCGTTCTTGCTGTTGCCGGCTTTTTCCGAGGCGGAGCCGGAGGCGTCGGTGTTGACCGGACGGTTGCTCAGCGAACCGGGCACGCCCAAGGCCATTTTCTCGGTGGAGGTTTCCTCGCGGGAGGCCTCGTTGGTGACCTTGGGCGCTTCGCCGTATTTCTCGCGGGTTTCCTCTACGCGGTCGTTGTCCACGTCGGCGGTGACGCTCACCTTGAAATTGTCCTTGCCCAA
The DNA here is from genome assembly GCF_009936155.1 of Chromobacterium haemolyticum. NCBI lineage: Bacteria > Pseudomonadati > Pseudomonadota > Betaproteobacteria > Neisseriales > Chromobacteriaceae > Chromobacterium > Chromobacterium haemolyticum. The sequence goes on from NZ_AP019312.1 coordinate 3,512,476, forward strand.
CACCGGGGTCAGCAGGTCGCGAACGTTTTGCAGCGCTTCCTCGCGGAAGCGTCGCGCGGCGTCGCTCTCATTGCCCCCCAGCATGCCGTCGTCGCTCAAATCCACGCGGGAAGACAGTAGATTGCCTGCCTGGTCCACCAGAGTGACCTGAGACGGCGACAGCGTGGACACGCTGCCGGCCACCAGCTTGATCACCGCGGCCACTTGCTCATTGTTCAGTTGCTGGCCGGGCTTGAGGGTCACCACCACCGAGGCGGAGCCCTTGTCGTTGGCAGCGCCGACGAAGGACGTGGCGCGCGGCAGCGACAGATGCACGCGCGCCGCGGACACCGGCTCCAGCGCCAGAATGCTTTGCACCAGCTCGCCTTCCAGTCCGCGGCGGAAACGCACGTCCTGCACAAACTGGCTGACGCCCAGCGGGTCGTTCTTGTCCAACAACTCCAGGCCGGACGGTAGCTGCGCCACCACGCCCTTGGCCGCCAGCTGCATGCGCACGCGGCCCAGCTGGCTGTCCGGCACCAACACCTGGCCGGTTTGCGGATGGATGCGATAAGGGATTTTTTCGGCGTCGAGCACCGCCATCATGTCGGCGGCCACCACTTTTTCCTGTGCGCCGAACACTGGCTTGTAGCTGGCGTCGTCGCGCCACAGCCACAGGCTGATCATGACGGTGACGCCTATGGCCAGCGCGACGATGGGCAGCGCCAGGCGCAAGGAGTCTCCGGAAACGGGCCAACGGCCGCCCAGACGGGTTTGCACGGCCGCGACGCCGCTGCGAAAACGATTCAACACGGGCATGGTCCTCGCGGCTTACAGCTGCATCTTGATCAAGTCGTCCACGGCGCCCACTACCTTATTGCGCACTTGCATCAGCATGGAGAACGACAGGCTGGCTTCCTGGCTCATCAGCATGGCGCCGACCAGGTCGTCGCTTTTGCCGCTGTCCACGTCGGCCATTTTTTCGGAAGCCGCGCGGTTCTGCGCGTCCACGTCGCGGATGGCCGCGCCCATGGCGTCGGAGAAGCTGGCTGTGGTGGCGGGTTCTTCGCTGTGCTGCGGCGGCGCAATCGGCGCGCTGCGCGCCATCCCGGCCATTTCGCCGAGCATCTGCTTGCGGTCGGCATGAATCATCAAACCCAGGTTGGTCGCCATCGGAAATCCTTGTCGGGCGGAGCCCGTTATTATTGAGTGGCCAATCAAGGCCGGTTTCACGTCTGCGGCTCGCCGCCCGGGAGCGGCGAGCGTATCGAAGCGGCAGCCCCGAGATGAGGACTTGTAACCATGCCATCATCCTGACGCCAGGATACGAGCGGCGATTTTAAACTTTATGCTTAAACCAACAGCCGTGAATTTTCACAAAGTGTGACGTGAATTTTCCCCCTTTACCCAGCGGCGGCAGCCAGTAAGATGCACACTCCATAAGGTTTAGCCTGCCGTTTGCCTCCGTCCGCGAGCCGCGAATTTAGTACCCTCTAGTACATTTCGCATGCGGCGCCTCAGACGGCCGGCCGGCCTTGATAAGCACCAGGCCGCCGCGGTTTAAGCGCCGCGCCCCTTCCGTCGCCCGCGCGCGCCGGCCGGGCGCGCGGACGCCGGCGGCGCCACGCCCACGCCTTCACCGAGAATCGAGATGCCAAGAGCCAGAATCATTTCGCAGCATGACGGCGCCCAGTTGCCGGCTCTCGACCTGCGCACGCTGGGACGGCCGTTCCATCTGCTGCCCGTCTTCGGCAAAGCGCTGCAAGAAGAGCTGGCGGATTTCCTGCAGCAAGAACTGAACCGCCGCTACCACGCGCGTTTCCACATCCGCGCGCTGGAGCAGGCGCAGCCGGCCGCCGACGAGCGCCGCTGGCTGTGGCACGCGCTGGACGGCTGCCAGTTGGGCAGCCATATCGAACGGCCGCTGTTGCTGCGTTTGCTGGATTACCGCTTCGGCGCGCCGGCAACGCAGCCGGACGCCGACGCCGGCGCGCCGGCGGAAACCGAAACCGAGCGCCGCTTGGCGCGCAGCCTGGCCGAGCGCTTGCTGCCCCGCCTGCTGCAATGCGTATTGCGGCTGGACCGTCAGGCCGGCGGCCTGCCGCCCGGCCCCGCCGACTGCGCGCTGCTGCCCTTCGTGCCGCCCGGCACCGGGGTCTGGGAAATCCGCCTGGACATCGGCGACGGCGAACACGCCGTCGGCGCGCTGCGTCTGCAATTGGACGCCGCCTGCTTCGAACGTCTGCTGAAAAACCTGTCCGGCCGCCGCGACAGCGCCGACGCCCAAGCCGCGCCGGCGGAGACCTTCCGCGACCGGCTGCGGGTGCGCTTGCAAGCGCGCTTGCTGGACCGCGGAATGGCGCTGGGCGACATCATGGACCTGCGCCCCGGCAGCGTGCTGCCGGTGACGCTGCAGGCCAGAAGCGAAGTGCTGGTCGGCGCTTCGCGGCTGTTCGAGGCCGAGGTGGCCGAGCAGCACGGCAAGCTGTGCCTGACCGGCTTTGTCGTCAGCGAATAACTCTACAAACACAGAACAAGCAAGGATGAGCATGGACTTGAACGACGATTTCGATCTGGGCGGCGTGCTGGACGGCCTGGACGGCCAAAACGACGCGGACGCCAAGCCGACAGACGACGGCGCGGCGCGCCGGCCGCAGCGCGACATGACCCAGTTCCTGCGCAAGATCCCGGTCCGGCTGACGCTGGAAGTGGGCGGCGCCGACATCTCGCTGGCCGATCTGGTCAATATCGAGAACGGTTCGGTGGTGGAGCTGGACAAGCTGGCCGGCGAACCGCTGGACATCAAGGTCAACGGCACCGTGATCGGCCGCGGCGAGGTGGTGGTGGCCGGCGAGAACTACGGCCTGCGGGTGGTGGAGCTGAACGATCTGGAACTGGACAGCCTGACCTGATGGAAGCCTTGAAGAAATTGAGGGACCTCGAAAAACCGTCGCGAGCGGTTCGAGAGCAAGGCGCACCGCGCGCAGCGACCGAGATAGTACAAACCGTACAGCGAGGGAGCGAGCACGGAGCAACGCCGCTATCGGACCGCGCAGCAGGTTTTTCGAGGTCCCTCCACCCCAGCCTGCTCGCCGCCGGGCTGTGGGCGCTGGCCGCCGCCTGTCAGGCAGAACCGCTGAAACTGCTGTCGGCCAACGCCGGCGGCACGCCGGTGGACTTCACCATCAAGACCCAGATCCTGATCCTGATGACCCTGCTCGGGCTCTTGCCCGTGCTGGTGCTGATGATGACCAGCTTCACCCGCTTCATCATCGTGCTCTCGCTGCTGCGCCAGGCGCTGGGCCTGCAACAGGGCCTGCCCAACCGCATCGTCACCGGCGTGTCCTTGATCCTGACCCTACTGGTGATGCGGCCGGTGGGGCTGGAGGTGTGGAACCAGGCGCTGCAGCCCTTCGATCAGGACAAGATCACCATGCAGCAGGCGCTGGAGATCGCGCAGAAGCCCATCAGCCGCTTCATGCTGGCGCAAACCAGCAAAACCGCGCTGGCGCAGATCGCCAGGCTGTCCGGCGAGGAAAAGATCAGCAATCCGCAGGACCACGCCTTCGCGGTCAAGCTCGCGGCCTTCGTGCTGTCGGAATTGAAAACCGCGTTCCAGATCGGCTGCATGCTGTTCATCCCCTTCCTGGTGATAGACCTGGTGGTGTCCAGCGTGCTGATGGCGATGGGCATGATGATGCTGTCGCCGCTGGTGATTTCGCTGCCGCTCAAGCTGCTGCTGTTCGTGCTGGTGGACGGCTGGTCGCTGACGGTGAACACCCTGGTCACCTCGATACAGGCTTATTGAGCGCGCTTTTGAGAATGGACTTGCCATGCTGACCCCCGACATCGCCGTCGACATCGTCAACGACAGCCTGCGCGTCGTCGTCACCCTGGTGGTGCTGCTGATCCTGCCCAGCCTGATCGTCGGCGTCATCGTCAGCCTGATCCAGGCCGCCACCCAGATCAACGAGCAGACGCTGTCCTTTCTGCCGCGGCTGCTGGTGACCCTGCTGACCATCGCCATCGCCGGCCACTGGATCACCGGCTTCCTGATGGATTTCTGCGTGGCCATGTTCCAGCGCGCCGCCGGTTTGGTCGGATAGCCGTGACCGGCCTCTACGCCCAACTGCTGGAGTTGATCCCGGCCTTCTGGTGGCCGTTTTGCCGGCTGATGGCCGCCTTCAGCGTCGCGCCCTTCATCGGCGAGGGCATGGTGCCGGTGCGGGTGCGCATCGGCCTGGCTCTGGCGCTGTCCGCCGCCACGCTGCCGGCCACCCTGCCGCTGCCCAAGCTGGACCTGTTCTCGCTGGCCGGCGTCGCCGCCAGCATCGAACAGGCGGTGATCGGTCTCGTCTTCGGCCTCGCCTTTCAGCTGGTGCTGGCCGTGCTGGCCGTGCTCGGCTTTCTGGTGTCCTCGCAGATGGCGCTGTCCATGGCGGTGATGAACGACCCCGGCAACGGCAACTCCTCCGACGTGGTGTCCAGCCTGCTCTACCTGCTGGGCGCCATGATCTTCTTCTCGCTGGACGGTCATTTGCTGCTGATCCAGGTGGTTTACGCCAGCTTCCAGGCTTGGCCGGTGGGCGGCGGCGTGCCGGCCGCCTCGCTGTCCATGCTGGCCGGCGGCGTGGCCTGGGTGCTGTCCGCCGCCATGCTGCTGGCGCTGCCGGCGGTGTTCGCCACCTTCGTGGTGCAGGCCGGCGTCGGCATGATCAACCGGGTGGCGCCGTCGCTGAACCTGTTTTCGCTGGGCTTCCCGCTGATTACTCTGTTCGGCCTGGGCACGCTGGGCCTGGTGGCGCGCTTCATCCCGCAGCAATACCTGAACCTGAACGAACAGATGCTGCGCCTGCTGGGCGGCATGCTGAGGGCCGGTCATGGCTGAGGGGCGCGGCGGCGATAAAACCGAAAAGGCCACGCCGCACAAGCTGCGGCAGGCGCGCAAGCAAGGCCAGGTGCCGCGCTCGCGCGATCTGGCCGCCGCGCTGGGCCTGCTGTTGGCGCTGAAACTGGCTTTCTGGATGATGCCGCAGTGGCTGGACGAGTTCCGGGAACTGTTCGCCCTGGCCTTTGCCCTGCTCTCCGGCAGCGGCGCGCTGGACAACAGCTGGTCCAAGCTGTTTGCCGGCACCTTGCTGCTGCTGGTCAAGATGGTGCTGCCGCTGGCGGTGATTCCGCTGTGCGTGATCGTGGTTTCGCTCTACCCCGGCGGCTGGGTCTTCAGCTTCAACCATCTGCAGCCCAAGCTGGAGCGCTTCAACCCGCTGGCCCATTTCGGCCGCATCGCCTCGGCGCGCCACGCCAGCGAAATCGGCAAATCCATCGCCAAGGCGCTGCTGCTGGGCTGGGTGCTGTACCGGCTGAGCCAGAGCGCGCTGGAGGATTTTTTCGCCTTGCAGGGCGCGCCCTTCGCCACCGCGCTGGCCGGCAGCGCGGAGCTGCTGATCAACGCCTTGCTGACGCTGACCGCGGTGTTCATGTTGTTCGCGCTGATCGACCTGCCGCTGCAAATCCTGCTGTTCATGAAGCAGCAGAAGATGAGCAAGCAGGAGATCAAGGAAGAGTACAAAAGCACCGAGGGCCGGCCGGAGATCAAGCAGCGCATTCGCCAGATCCAGATGCAGATGGCCCAGCGCGGCGTGCGCAAGGCCGTGCCCACCGCGGACGTGGTCATCGTCAACCCGGAGCACTACGCGGTGGCGTTGAAATACGATGAGGAACGCGCGGAAGCGCCGTTCATCATCGCCAAGGGCCTGGACGAGATGGCGCTCTACATCCGTCAGGTGGCTCAGGAGCACCAAGTGGACATCGTGCCGCTGCCGCCGCTGGCGCGCGCCGTCTACCACACCACTCAGGTCAACCAGCAAATTCCCGCGCCCCTGTACCGAGCGGTGGCGCAAGTCCTGACCTATGTCATGCAACTCAAGGCCTTCCGCAACGGATCGCGCCGCAGCCAGCCGCGGCTGCCGGACGATTTGCCGATCCCGCGCGACATGGCCGATCCCAGAACCGCACCATGAACGCTTTCACCCGACTGCTGGCCGACATCGGCCGCCACAAGATCGCCGCCCCGCTGTTTTTGCTGGCCATACTGGCCATGGTGATGCTGCCGCTGCCGCCGATGGCGCTGGACATGCTGTTCACCTTCAACATCGTGCTGGCCATCATCGTCATCCTGGTCAGCGTCTCCGCCAAGCGGCCGCTGGACTTCTCCGCCTTCCCCACCATCATCCTGGCCACCACCCTGCTCAGGCTGTCGCTGAACGTGGCCTCCACCCGGGTGGTGCTGCTGCACGGCCATGAAGGCACCCACGCCGCCGGCCGGGTGATCGAGGCCTTCGGCCAGGTGGTGATAGGCGGCAACTTCGTTGTCGGCATGGTGGTGTTCGTCATCCTGATGATCATCAACTTCATGGTGGTGACCAAGGGCGCGGAACGGATCTCGGAAGTCTCCGCCCGCTTCACCCTGGACGCGCTGCCCGGCAAACAAATGGCCATCGACGCCGACCTCAACGCCGGCCTGATCAACCAGGAGCAGGCGCAGCAGCGCCGCCGCGACATCGCCACCGAGGCCGATTTCTACGGCGCGATGGACGGCGCCTCCAAGTTCGTGCGCGGCGACGCCATCGCCGGCATCCTGATCCTGATCATCAATCTCTTCGGCGGCGTGGCCATCGGCGCGCTGATGCACGGCCTGTCCGCCGGCGACGCTTTCCGCCAGTACGCGCTGATGACCATAGGCGACGGCCTGGTGGCGCAGATTCCGGCGCTGCTGCTGTCCTCCGCCGCCGCCATCATCGTCACCCGCATCAGCGACGACGGCGACATGCAGGAACAAGTGGGCAAGCAGATGCTGGCTTCCCCCACCGTGCTGATGAGCGCCGCCGGGATGATGTTGGTGCTGGCCGCCATCCCCGGCATGCCCTGGCCCACCTTCCTCGGCTTCGCGCTGCTGCTGGGCTTCGTCGCCTGGCGGCTGCACCAGCGCCAGCAGGTGCTGCCCAACCTGCCGGACCCGGCGCTGGCGAAAAGCGCGCTGGCCGGCGACGCCGACATCGAACTGGAATGGGCCGCCCTGCCCTATGTGGACACGCTGGGCGTCAACCTGGGCTACAAACTGGTGTCGCTGCTGGACAAGAGCCAGGGCGCGCCGCTGGCCAAGCGCGTGCGCGGCGTGCGTCAAAGCCTGAGCGAGAGCATGGGCGTGCTGATGCCGCAGGTGAATCTGCGCGACGATCTGCGCCTCAAGCCCTCGCAGTACGCCATCCTGCTCAGCGGCAACACCGTGGCCGAAGGCGAGGTCTACGCCGACCGGCTGATGGCCATTCCCTCGCCGGAACTGTACGGCGAAGTGGACGGCATGCCCGGCGTGGACCCGGCCTACGCCATGCCGGTGACCTGGATCCTGCCGGACGACAAAAGCAAGGCGCTGGGCCTGGGCTACCAAGTCGTGGACTGCGCCAGCGTGGTGGCCACCCATCTGAACAAGGTGATGCGCGAGCACTTGTCCGAGCTATTCCGCCACGACGACGTGGCCGCCATCAACGAGCGGCTGTCCGCGCTGGCGCCCAAGCTCGCTTCCGCGCTGAACCAAGCGTTGCCGGCGCCCTTGCAGCTCAAGGCCTACCGCCAGCTGCTGACCGACAATGTGTCGCTGAAAGACATCGCTCCCATCGCCAACGCCCTGCTGGACGCCAGCGAAAGCAGCAAGGACCCCATCATGCTGGCGGCCGAGGTGCGCTGCGCGCTGAAACGCCAGATCGTGCAATCCATCCTGGGGCCGCGCGGCGAGATGAAGGCCTTCAATCTGTCCGCCGATCTGGAAAACCTGCTGCTGGGCGCGCTGAGCCAGGCGCAGCAAACCGGCAAGCCGCAGCTGGACAGCTTCCCCATCGACCCCAATGTGCTGCAGCAGCTGCAGGCCAATATGCCGGTGGTGCGCGACCAGATGAAGCAAATGGGCCACGCTCCCATCCTGCTGGTGATGCCGCAGATCCGCCCGCTGCTGGCGCGCTACGCGCGCTTGTTCGCGCCCGGCCTGCACGTGCTGTCCTACAACGAAGTGCCGGAAACCCGAGAGGTCAGCCTCACCGGTACCCTGGGCTGATCCGCCGCCCCAAGGTCGCGGGGCGTGTGGGCACGCGTCGCCGCGCCCGCGCGCCCTTCGCATGATATGCGAAATTACAACACCCCAGCCCCTGCGCCCGCTGTCGTCCTAAATTCCCAAATACCAAAAAAACAATCAATTACTTAGTCAAAAAATTCCAAACCCAATCCGATAACGCAAAGGCATAACCCAGCCCCAATCTGTACCAAGGAACAGGTTTCAATCTGTATGACTACTTTTAAAATGAAAACCTTTTTTGCACTTTTAGCGAAATTTTTCGCAAATTTTGCAAAAACTGACTAATATCGGCTAAAACATAAACCAAAGCGTCGACATGCCCACCCCTGCCCGGAAGGCCATCCGCCTTCCGCTCGCCGCCGCCGATAATGAACAAAGACAGCAGCCATCCGCCCACGCCGACGGCAAGCTGCGGACCAGAACGACCCGATAGTCGCCCTACTCCAAAGACATGCAAATGACACAGAACAAGCCAACCACGGAAATCATCAACGCCAATATCCGCACGCACCTGGAACAGCGCGGCCTGGCGGAGTCTCAACAGGTCAGCCTGATCGAAGAAGTGCTGGGCCTGAGCGCGTCGCAAACCTACCGCAAGCTCAACGGCAGCAGCCAGTGGCAGCTGGGTCAATTGGAAAAGCTGGCGCAATATCTGGGCCTGCCCACTTCCGAACTGCTGGTGTCTCAAGACAACCGCCGGCCGGTACGGGTGCCGGACGCCGACCTGATCCCGGCCATCCTCCACCTGACCGACCACACCGAGGAAGCTCATTGCTGGATACAGCTGGGCGACGTGGTGCAGGACGATTCCATCTCGCCGCTGCTGCTGGCGCGTCGTCAGGGCGACAGCTGGCACGTGTATCCAGGCAGCCACGACCGCTGCATCAACGGCCACGAAGTCACCTATCTGGCGGTGCAGCCGCCCAAGCGCGCCAACAACAAGCGCTTGCTGGTGGCGGTGCTGGACGATATGGACGCCGACATCCTGGCCGCGGTGCTTGTGCGCCAGGGCCTGTTCGCCCTGCCCTACGAATCCCCGTCCGAACTGTTGGCCGCGCTGCCGCACGAAGAGTTCGACGCTTTCGTGCTGGACTGGGTGCTGGGCGACGAGGACTGCATGAAGGTCATCGAGACCATACGCCAGCGCTCGTCCACCGTGCCCATCATCGTGCTGACCGGCCACGCCGAGGAATACGAATCCGCGCTGCAGCAGGCCTTGCGCATCCAGGGCGTCTACTACATCGGCAAGCCGACGCCGGGCTCCATCCTGGCGCTGCAGATCACCAATGTGGTCACCGCCGCCCACGACCTGGAAGTCTGAGAACCTGTTTAAAGTTTGCTGCGCGTCGTGAAGCGTTGCGCGGTGAGTACAAGCTCAAAATGCTCATGTACCACTCGTACACTCCGCTTTCTCAGCGGTTTTCGCCTTGTCTCGCCTTGGCTCGCGAGATGTTGAATAGGCAGCGGTTCACTATCGCCGCGGCACGGCATTGAAAAAGCCCTGGAGCATCTCCAGGGCTTTTTTGCGCGACCGGGATCACGCCCGCTTGGCCACAGTCTCAAGCATTCGCCGCAGCTGGCCGGCGTCGAAGGGCTTGGCCAGGATGCCGGCGAAGCGGCTCGCGCGCGGATCGTCAAAGGCCTCCGGATAAGCGCTCATCCCGACAACGGCGGTATGCTCGGCGCGTTGGCCGTTCCAGGCCCGCTCCGCCACCTGGTAGCCGCTGTCCGCGCCCAGGTGCATGTCCAGCAGCACGGCGTCGAAATCGGCTTGCTCCAGCGCCCGTTCCGCCAAGGCCGCCGTCTCCGCGGTGGCCACCTGATAGCCGTCGCGCTGCAGCAACTCGGCCAGGGTGTCGCGAATGTCGGCGTCGTCGTCCACGATCAGAACCGACTGCGAGCCCGGCGTCTCCGCCGCCTGCACCGGTATGCGCACGGTGAAGCAGGCGCCCTTGCCCTCGGCGCTGTCCAGCGCTATGCAGCCGCCAAACAGATTGACCAGCTCCTTGACGATGGACAGACCCAGCCCGCAGCTGCCGGCCCGTCTATGCTTGCCCTGGATGAAAGGCTGAAAAATACGCTGCTGGTACTCCGGCGGAATGCCCACCCCGGTGTCGCGCACTTGCAGCACCAGCTCGTGATGGCCGGTGGCGCGCAGGCAGGACACGCTGACCGTGACCGAGCCGCTATCGGTGTAGCGGATGGCGTTGGACACCAGATTGCCCACAACCTGACGCAGCCTCACCTCGTCCAGCAGCACCGTCGCCGGCAGCGGGCCGGCCTGATAATTCAGCGCCAGCCCCTTGGCGTCGGCCAAGGGCCGCATCACGTCCATGGTGGCTTGCAGCACCTCGGCCAGCGGCATGGGCTGCGGATTCATCCGCAGCTTCATATTGCGGATGGCGCTGATGTCCATGATGTCGTGCACCTGGGCGGACAAATGCGACACGCTGGTTTTCAAGCGCTGCAAGGCCGTGCGCGCGGTTTTCTGGCCGTCCGCCACCGGCTCCAGCAATTCGATGCAAACCTGCATCGACTGCAAGGGGGAACGGATCTCGTGGCTCAGCGTGGCCAGAAAGGTGGTGCGGTCCAGCTCCATCGCCACCGTGGCCTGGTGCGCGGACTGCTCCTTCTCCAGCAAGGCCTGCTTGGCGCTGGCCAGGCGCTTGACCGAGCTGTAGCGCGACAGCAGCAGGATCACCGCGCAGATCACGCCCCACAACACCGACTGCAGATACAGCACATTGCTGCGCTGGCGGTCCAGATCCTCCAGCCGCTCGGTGCGGCTTTTCACCTCCGCCACCCTCGCCTCCACCGCGAAGGCCATCAGTTGCGGCCGCAGCAAGTCGATGCGTTCCAGCAGCGCCGGCACCGAGGCCAGCGCGGGGTGGCTGAAAGCAGGGTCGTTGAACAATTGCTGGTAATCCGCCACCAGGGTGTCGAAACCCTTCACCTGGCGCAGCAACATCTGCACCCGCACCGGCGCCGGTTCGGAAAACACATGGAAACGACTGCTGGCCACTTCCAAGCGCCGCAACAGCTCGTCTTGCGTGATGCGGCCGGCCTGGAAACCCACCAGCGCGGACTTGGCGCGCTCCATTTCCAGCTGGAATTGCGCCACCGACCAATACAAATCCTCGCTGCTGTTGGCCACTGAATTGACCTTGCCCAGCTGGCTGATGCTGTAATACATGCCGCCGGCAGCGGTGATCAGCACCAGCAGGCCCACCCACAGCATGCGCCGGCCTTCCGGCCAGCCGCCCCATCCGGAAATGAGCCGCCGCAGGCGGCCGGCCCAGCCCGGCTCCACGCCGGACGACGCTTGATTGTCCTGGTTCATCAGTTCACCACCAGACCGTCTATCTGCCAGATCAGCTTGGCGTCCAAGGCCGGCCCCTTGGCCGAGTCCGGCATCTGCTCCAGCGGATACATCAGCCACAACGGGCCGTAACGGGCCACGTTCATCGGCTGCTGGTTGAAGCGGCGCGCCAGGATGGCGCGGTACTTGACCAGCTCGCCGATAGGAATGGAATAGGTATAGTCGTTGAGCGCCACAAACTGGGCCTGATGGCCGTAGGCGCCCACTTTATTGAGGATGTCCCGCACCAGCGGCCCGCTGAAAGTCGCCTTGGGCGTCCAACTGGTGGCGGTGACCAGCGAGGTTTGCGGCAAGGCCATCAGCGCGCTTTCGCGGAATTCGTACACGCCGCGCGCCGAATCGGTGAAATGGCTGATCTTGCCCGACACCACCAGCAAAACCGGGTCGTCACCCGCCCGGCACGCTTGCGCCAGCAGGACGAAAACCAGCAAGCAAAAGACTCTCTTCATCTTGGCCAACGCTTCACTTGATTGAAAAACCATACCGCCGCACTGCTCATCAACAGTCAGACAACTATAGAGCCTGTTCAAAGCCTCGCGGGCAAGGGCGAGACAAGGCGCTGCGGCGGAAATAGCGGATTGCGCCGACGGCGCATGAGCGTTTCGAAAACACGCTCGCCGTACCGGCAACGCTCCACAGACTTTGAACAGGTTCTAAAAAAATCGGCACGCTAGTCTGGTGCCGGTTCGCCGCCGAAAACGGCGCCGCCCGCAGGCGCGCCGTTTCGGCGGCAGGGGTCGGCCGCGGCCGGCTTAGAGCCTGTTTACGATCTCGCGAGCTAAGGCGAGACAAGGCGAAAACGAGCGAAAAAGCGGAATGTACACGTGGTACATGAGCATTTTGAGCCGGTTTTCAACGCCGTATCGCCGACGCGCAGCAGATCGTAAACAGGTTCTTATTCTTCCAGCAGACGCTTCACCACGTCCACGTATTCCTGCTTGGCCTCGTCGCTGCCCTTGCCCTTCAGCTTTTCCCAGGCGTCGAACTTGGCGCGGTTGATGAAGTCCATCATGCCCGGGCGTTCGCCGGCGGCGTCGCCTTCGGTAGCCTGTTTGAACAGCGCGTACAGTTGCAACAGCGTCTGGTTGTCCGGACGCTCGGACAGGGTCTTGACATCGGCCTGGGCCTGGGTGAACAGAGTCTGCAGATCAGACATGGGAATTCCTTTGTTGAAGACCGGGACGTTGGTGCGCCCCTGATTGGAGATGTTAGCCGCCGGCAGCCAGTGCCGGAGAGCGGAATTTACCACGAACCCGCGCTGCGGTCAGCACGCAGGCCCACGCCGTCGGCGCGGTCCGGGCTACGGCGGCGAAGCGGTTCCATCGCCGGGTTCGGACTCGATCAAAATACGTTTATAGCTCTTCACCGCGATGCCGTCCTTGCGCGCCGGCGAAAACTCGGCCTGACGAAAACGCTCGAGCAAGGGCTGTTCGCTGCCGGCCGGCTGGGCGCTGACCCATTGCACCGCATCCACTTCGCCCCGCTCATTGATATAGACGCGCAATTCGATCCGGATCGCCCCCCCCGTCAAATCGGCCAGTTCAGGCAGTTCGATCGGCCGCAGCGGCACGGCCAGTTGCTCCAGTTGGCTGGCCGGATAATACAGGTCCAGACCCAGACGCTGCGGCAGTTCGTCCCCCGGCTGCGCGGCCTCCGCAAGGGGCGCCGACGCCGCGGCGGGAAGCGCGGCGACGGGCGTCGAGGCACTCGGTCTAGGCGCCGGCTCTGGCTCCGCCTCAAACACCGCCTCCGGCAGGGTCTGCTCCGCCCTCGGCGCGGTCCATGCCGGCGGCGCGGCGGCCGGCTCCAGCCGCGGCGGCGGCCTGGCCGCCGGCCTCGCCGCCGTCAGACGCACGCTCAGTCCCGCCGGCTCTCCGCGCGCGCCGCCCACCGGCCACGGCGCAAAAATCGCCAGGCCATGCACGGCCAGCGAAAACGACAGGCCCAGCAAGATGCGGTCGCCGTTGGACAGGCCGCGCCAGCTCGCGCTCCAGCCCGGCCGCGCCGTCATCGCCGCCCGCCAGGCGCGACAACGGCCTGAGCCGGCGTCGCGAGAACGCAGGAACAGGCCGTGGAAACCCGCTTAGCGGCGCATGTCTTCATGCGCTCACTTGGCGTTGAGCAGCTTCTCGATATCGTCGCCATCGATCGCGCCCGGCACCAGCTGGCCGTTGGCGAAGATCAGGCCCGGCGTGCCGGTGATGCCCAGCTTCTCGCCCAGTTGCTGAATCTTCTCCAGCGGAGTGTCGCAATTGTCCGGGCCGGTCAGCGGCTTGCCGTCGCGCATGAAGCCGGACCAGGCCGCCACTTTGTCCGGCGAGCACCAGATCTGCTTGGACTTGCGCATCGCGTCCGGGTGCAGCTGGCTCAGCGGATAGAGGAAGGTGTAGATGGTGACGTTGTCCAGATTCTTCAGGCCTTCGCGCTCCAGCTTCTTGCAGAACGGGCAGTCCGGATCGGAGAATACCGCCAGCTTGCGCTCGCCCTTGCCGCGCACTTCCTTCAGCGCGTACTCGAACGGCAGCGACTTGAAATCCACTTTGTTCAGCTCGGCCATTTTCTTCTCGGTCAGGCTTTCCTTCTTCACCGCGTCGATCAGATCGCCGACGAAGAGATAGCTGGCGTCGGCGTTGGTGTACACCACCTGCTTATTGTCCACCACCACCTCGTAAATGCCTTTCACCGGCGTGGCGGTCACCGCCTTGACCGGCTTGCCCGGGAAGCGGCCTTCAAACGCCTTTTTCACATCGCCGGCGTTGCCGCTGCCGGCGGCTTGCGAGCAAGCGGCCAGCGCCATCATCAGGGAGGCGCCCAGCGCCAGGGACTTCAGGTTCTTCTTCATCAATCTTTATCCTCAAGGGAAGGTTCAGTAACCAATTGCCTGGCGAGCGAATTGCCGCTTCAAAGGCTTCAGGCAATTGGTCAGGTTCAAGCCGGTATTGCGCAACCAAGGCAGACCCGGCGCCTTGGCCTGGAACAATTGGAACAGGCCGTCGCAGCCCAGCTGCATGGTTTTCACCGCTTCGCGCCGCTGACGCTCGTAGCGACGCAGCAACATCCAGTCTCCGGCGTCGCGCTCGCCGGCCAGCAAGGCGGCCAATTGCGCCGCGTCCTGGAAACCCAGATTCACGCCCTGGCCGGCCAAGGGGTGCACGGTGTGGGCGGCGTCGCCCACCAGCACCACGCGCTCCGCCGCCACCCGCTCCGGCTGGATCAAGCGCAGCGGAAACGCCGCAGCGGGAGTGATGACGGCCAATTCGCCCAACGCCTGTCCTCCGGCGGCGGCCACTGTCTCCGCCAATTGCTCCGGCGGCAGCTCCAGCAAGCGCGCGGGATCAGAGGTTGACCACACCATGGAAATTCGGTTCCCGGCCATGGGCAGCCAGGCCAGGATGCTGTCGCCGGTAAACCATTGCCGCGCCACGCCGCCGTGCGGGCGTTCGCAGTCGAAGTTGGCCACCACCCCGCTCTGGCCGTAAGGCTTGACGCTGGCGTCCAGGCCGGCCTGCTCGCGCACCCAGGAGTTGGCGCCGTCCGCGCCGACCAGCAGCGCGGCGCTCAGCCGGCGGCCGTCGTCCAGCGTCAACGCCGCGCCAAGCGCGTCTGCGCTCAGCGCCTGCGGCTTAAGCCCCGGCAGACAATCAACGCCGGACGCCGCCAGTCGCCGCCACAGCGCGGCCAGCAGCCAGCGGTTCTCGGCGATCCAGGCCAGCGCCGGCTCGCCGGCGTCGCTGGCGGCGAACTGAATCCGGCCGCCAGCGTCGCCGCGCACGTCCATCGCTTCGATCGCGCCCAGACGCTCGGCGCCGGGCCAGGCGTCCAGGCTCTCCAGGAAGCGGCGGTTGGCCGGGCTCACCGCGTAGATGCGCGCGTCCCAGCCCTGGTCCAGCCCCTCCAGCCGCGGCGGCCGCCCCTCGAGCAAGGCCACCCGCTTGCCGGCGCGGTCCAGCGCCAGCGCCAGGCTGGCCCCCACCAGGCCGCCGCCCACCACGATCACGTCGTACTGCAATGCCTTCACGCTCGCTCCCCCGTCAAACGCCGAACACCAGATGGCTGGCGAACTTGCGCCGCAGCGGCGGCAGCGCGTCCAGCGCGCTGAGGCCGACGCTGCGCATGGCGCTGACCACCGGATGGTGGCCGTCGAACAATTTGATCAAACCATGGGTGAAGCCCACCACCGCGTGGCTGTCCACCCGCCGCGCCGCCGCGTAGGCCGCCAGCGCGGCGGCGGCACCGGGGTCGGCCGCGCCGGCCAGCGCCGCGCTGAGGCCGGCGGCGTCGCGCAGACCCAGGTTCAGGCCCTGAGCCGCCACCGGATGCATGGTCTGCGCGGCGTTGCCTATCATCGCCACCCGGCCGCTGACCACGCGGTTGAGCTGCTTCAGCGCCAGCGGGAACGCCGCGCGCGGCCCCACGCTCAGAATACGGCCCTGACGTTCGCCGAAGGCCTGCTGCAAGGCGGCGGCCACCTCGGCGTCGTCGGCCGCCTGCAGGCGGGCGGCGTCCTCGGCGCTGCGGGTCCACACCAACATATAAGCGTCGCCGTGCGGCAGCAGGGCCAGCGGCCCGTCGTGGGCGAAGCGCTCATAGGCCACGCCCTTGGGCGGCAATTCGGTGCGCACCTCGGCCAGCACCGCGCACTGGCGGTAATCGTGGCTCAGGCGCTTGACGCCGGGCAGGCTTTCCGCCAGCGCGCCGCCTTCGGCCATCACCGCCAGCCGGCAGGTCAACACGCTCTCGCCGGCGTCGGACGTCACCGTCACCACCGCGTAATGACTGAGGCTCTTGACCGTCCGCACCCGGTGGCGCCACAGCACTCGCACGCCGGCGCGCTCCAGCGCGCCGCCCAGCGCCGCCACCAGCGCCGGATAGTCCACCACCGCGCCCAAGTGCGGCAGGCCCACATCCTCGCCTTGCAACAGGGTGCGGCCGCAAGCGCCTTGCTGCGACACGTGCACGCTGTCGATCAAGGACGCCGGCAAATCTTCCGGCCAGGCGCCGGCTTCGCGCAGCAGCTCGCGGCTGTGCCAGGACAGCGCCAGCGCGCGCGCGTCGCGCACCGCCTCGTCGCGGCCTCGGGCCTCCACCAGCGTCACCTCGCGGCCGGCGCGCGCCAGCCGCAGCGCGGCCAGCGCCCCCACCGGGCCGCCGCCTATGATCACCACGTCCGCATGTTCATTCGTCTGTTGCTGCATGTCTGCTTCCTTCCTGTTTCCTCGGGACACAGGCTCCGGATACTCAATTCTCGTTCATCAGCGCTTCGATCTGATCAATTTGCTTGGGCACACCGCCGGTATAGACCTCGCAGCCCTGCTCGGTAATCAGCACATCGTCCTCTATGCGCACGCCGATATTGTGCAAGGCCGCCGGCACGCCGTCCGCCGGGCGGATGTACAAGCCCGGCTCCACCGTCACGCACATGCCGGGCTGGTAAGCGCGCCACAGGCCGTTGCGCTTGCGCGCGCCCACATCGTGCACGTCCAGGCCGATCAAATGCCCGATGCCGTGCATATAGAACTGACGGTAAGCGCCGGATTCGATCACCCCGTCCACGCTGCCCCGCAGCAGCCCCAGGTCCAGCATGCCCTGGGCCAGCACCGCCAGCGCGGCGTCGCCGGACGCGTTCCAGGGCACCTTGGGCCCCAACGCGGCGATGGCCGCCGCCTGCGCCGCCAGCACCACTTCGTAAACGTCGCGCTGCGGGCCGCTGAAGCGGCCGTTGATCGGGAAGCTGCGGGTGATGTCTCCGGCGTAGCCTTCCAGCTCGCAGCCGGCGTCGATCAACAGCATCTCGCCATCGCGCAGCAGGCCGTTGTTGGCGCAGTAATGCAGAGTGCAGGCATTGGCGCCGCCGGCGACGATGCTCTCGTAGGAGGGCTGGCGCGCGCCGCGGCTGACGAAGGCATGCAGGATTTCCGCCTCGATCTGGTATTCATGCAGGCCGGGCCGGGTGGCGCGCATCGCCTGCACATGGCCGGCGGCGGAAATCTCGCCGGCGCGGCGCAGCAGCGCAATCTCGCTGTCGTCCTTGATCAAGCGCATCTCGTCCAGCAGCGCGTGCACGTCGCCATAGCAGCTGGGCGCGGGCGCGCCGTGGTAGGCGCGCTGGCGCAGGCTGTCCAGCCAGCCGTTGACGCGCGCGTCGAACTTGGCGTCGCGGCCCAGGCTCCAGCACAGCCGGCCGCAGCCGGACAGCAGCTCCAGCATCCGCGCGTCCAGCTCGGCGACGGGATAAGCCTCGTCGAAGCCGAAAGCCTCGGCCGCAGCCTGCGGCCCGTGGCGGAAGCCTTCCCAGATTTCCATGTCCGGATTCTTGTCGCGGCAGAACAGGATGGACTTGCCGCTGCGGCCGTCCAGGACCAGCACCGCTTCCGGTTCGGGGAAGCCGGTCAGGTACAGGAAATGGCTGTCCGGGCGATAGGGATAGAAATTATCGGCGTTGCGCACCGCTTCCGGCGCGGTGGGCAGCACCGCGACGGCGTCGCCCAGGGCGGACAGCAGGCGGGCGCGGCGGGCGGCATGAGGCGTGGGCATGGCGGAATCCAGGCAAGAGACCGGCGCGGTCGTAAATGCGGCAGTTTACACCGCCGCCCGCGCCAACCCAAGCCCCGCCGGCGTTCAAGGCCCGGTCCATGTCCGACTCAGCGCTCCAAGCCGGCGGCTCGCTGGAAAGCGGTATGTGGGCCGCGAAACCGCTTCTCCGCCTCGAACCAAACAGCAGAGCGGCTTAAGATTCCCCGATGTTCAATTCTCTTGCTCATCTTGCGGCCTAGGAGGCACCCATTCACCGCCGCGTTGGCCTATGGTTCGGTCAAGCTTTTGCGCCCACTCCACCTTGCGGCCGTTCTCGATGTCGTAGCCGTTACGTCGCTCTAATTCGCCTTTGTCGTTGTAGAAGGTCCATTTCTCGCCAGTGACAACATAGGTGGTCAACGTTGCACGATAGGCCTGGCCATCTTTTACCCAGAGTTCGATGTGACGCTTGTCTTCTAGCGCATCCAGTTCCGGGCGAGGGAAGCCGGCGCTGTTGTCGGGGAGGACGCTGAGCAGATAGCGGCCATCATTCTTGATACCGAGGACTTTAATGGGGATGTCGGCGGTGAAGGGTTCGGTTTGGACCTGATAGTCAATGGTGTGAATAGTGTTTCCTTCTCCTTGCTCAGTAAAGGTGGAAAACCA
Organism: Chromobacterium haemolyticum; assembly: GCF_009936155.1. Lineage (NCBI taxonomy): Bacteria > Pseudomonadati > Pseudomonadota > Betaproteobacteria > Neisseriales > Chromobacteriaceae > Chromobacterium > Chromobacterium haemolyticum. The sequence goes on from NZ_AP019312.1 coordinate 3,531,141, forward strand.
AGCGCGTTTGCGGCCCGTTGCCCAAACCCGGAAGCCCTTGATCTCCTTGAGTGAACCACTGGATTCCCAGTAATTCATCTGGGCACGTCCTATGCGGGTTCTAGTGACTTTTTCAGCTGAGCGGATCTCGGCAACAAAGATGTCGGCCTTGACGTAGGCCGGCTCTAATAGCGCTTGTTCTATGGACAGCAGCCGGTTGATCTGGCCATCCGCATCCAGACCGAAGAAGTAGATGCCATTGACCTTGATGCCGAAGCGCTCGTAGTCGATGGGGGCGGTATAGGGTTCTCGCTTTGAAATACGGCTCTGTCGATAGGCGATCTTCTGGTTTTGATTGATGGCAATCTGGGCAACGCCATCTTCTAGTTCCGCTGCCTCAAAACTCAGAATCTCACCATCGAAATAGTTGGTGGAGAAGGTGCGTGGTCCTTCATAGACGTAGTAGGGTGTATTGATGGCCAGACGCACGCCATTGCGGTCGGTGGTGTAGTTAAGGCTCATGGGGAATATCCAGTTAAATAGTTGTTGGGCGAGCGGAGTGTGATGGACTTGGTAGATGAACAGCGCCATAGGCAGCAGCAACATGAGCAGCAGAACGCCGATCAGTGAGGCTTTTTGCCAGATCGTCATAACCAGTTCCGGCGCTTCAGCTCGTCGCGCGTCATGGTGGTGTGTGCTACCAGTTGGTCAACATAGTCAGGCTTGATCAGCCGGCGTGCGGTGCTGAGGGCGGCGGCCGCACCGATGCCGGGTCCGCCGAAGACCGCGCCCTTGGCGCTTTCCTTCAGCACCAGGCCGCGCAGCTTGTCGAAGTGGGGGTCGATGTCGGCGTTGAGCAATTCCAGGTCTATCAACTGGCAGTCGTGCAACATGCGCCAGATGAAGGTGTGGCAGTTGGCTTCGCCAAAGCTGTCCAGCCGATAGCTCCAGCGGCCGCCGGATTGATCCTTGTAAGCGGCGGCGAAGGCACGGATTTCGTCTATCACCGCCGCCTCCGAGCGTTGGTCGGTCAATCCCAAGTAGAGCGGCTGGATGCTGCGGGCGTCCGGGTTGCCATGGTTGGGGTCGTAAGGGTAGGGTTTGTGACCTATACCTCGACCAGCCATGAAGTCCCTAGGATTTTCAACTCCCTCATCAGCTTGACGCCGTTCTTTGGAGTCACCATTGATGCATCCTTCAACATCCCACATGGCGCTGAGCTTATCCTTTGTCCTTTCCATACCGGTGATGTTTGCCCCCGGATACCAGCCATAGCTTTCCTTGATGCTGGGGTCGTCGTGGGTGATTTCCACCCAGTAGTGGCCGGGGGATTTTTCCCGAATGGCTCCGTCCTTATGGGTAATGCCCTTGCCCCAAAACGGAATGCGCTTGAGGCGGACGCGGCTTAGTTGGCGCGGGAAGTGGATGGCGGTATAGCTGGCCAGGCTGGCGGCCTGGGTCACGCCTTCGCCGGTAATCCAGAATTCCATGCTTATTCTCCTTGTGGCTCAAACACGATCTTGAGTTGGGATTTGGCTTAGCGACTGTTAATAGCGTTGGAATTGCTCCGGCTCTGTGATGTTGTATCCCATACCCGCATACAGTTTCCCGCAGGCGAATTTGTGGAGCTTGAAACCGGGAAAGGTTGGACCAAATGTGATAGTGGCTACGGTGCCAAAGAGGGCCTGCACATTGTCGAGGAAAGGGGAATGAGCTGAACGCAGCCGGCGCACATGGACTCGCCCAGCAAGCGGGAATGGTAATCTGATGGCGATATTGTGGCGGCATGGCGACTTCCCCGGCTGAACACGCGAAGAAGTTGAACACCTTAAGCTGAGAGACAGAGCGGCAATATAGGATTAATCCTAAATGTCATGAGCAATGCGACCCAAGACCGCCGCCATGCCATGGCGGTGCCTTGTCCGCTTATGCTTTTCGCCATGGTCATCCAAAAAAACGGCGGGGAGCACCCCGCCGCCATGCAAACACCTACCCAACAAGAAGCAGTTCAAAATCTCGCGAGCGAGTGTGAGATCGTCAACACGCTATCAAGTGGCGGCGGACAGCATCCACTCATGCGCCGGGTCGTTGTGGAAGCGCCATTCGCGGCGCGGCCCGGCCATCACGTTGAGGTAGTAGGATTCGTAGCCATGCGGCACGCACACCGGGTGGTAGCCGCGCGGCACCAGCACCACGTCGCCGTCCTCCACCGCGTGCGACTGGTCCAGGTCGCGCTCGTCGGTGTAGACGCGCTGGAACACAAAGCCCTGCGCCGGGCTTACCCGGTGGTAATAGGTTTCCTCCAGTTGGCTCTCCGCCGGCAGCGCGTCGCGGTCGTGCTTGTGCGGCGGATAGCTGGATGAATGGCCGGACGGGGTGCGCACTTCCACCACCAGCAGGCTGTCCGCCTCGGCCTGCTGCGGCAGGATGTCGGTGACGTAGCGAGTGTTGGCGCCCTGCCCGCGCACGCTCTGCGCCATGTCCTGGGGCGGGATCAGCCGCGGCGGACGGCTGAGCGGGCGGCCCGGCGCCGAGCACAACGCTACTTCGGCCGCCCCGCGGGCGACGACGCGCAGCGGGCAACCGGCGGGGATGTAGGCCGCCCATGGCGCTTGCCCGTCGAACACGTCGGCGCGCGCCCCCACGCCTGGCCAGCGCTGGTCGCCGGCGACGAGGTCGACCACGCCGGCCAGCACCACCACGCAGCATTCCCGCTCCGCTTGCAACCAGTCCTCGGCTTCGCCGTCGGCCAGGCGCAAAGCGCGGAAGCCGACATGGCGCCAGCCGGCGGAGGCCGGCGTCACGTCGGCGGCGACGCGGCCGGCCGCCGCTCTAACACGCAAATCAGGCTGATTCATGCGCAGCTCCTTTCCGACGCGCCGGCGCGGATGGCGGCCACCAGGCCGGCCAGAATGCGAAAGCCCAGCTCGGCGTAGCGGTAGCTGGGCGCCACCACCGGGTCCTGTTCCGCCTCCACCACCAGCCAGCCGCGATAGCCGTGCTCGGCCAGCATGCGCAGCAAGGCTTCGAAATCGATAACGCCGTCGCCGGGCACGGTGAACACGCCGTTGAGCACCGCTTCCAGGAAGCTCCAACCGCGGTTGCGCGCCAGCCGCGCCACCTGCGGGCGGATGTCCTTGCAATGAACGTGAACCACGCGGCCAATATGACGGCGCAGCACCGCCAACGGTTCGCCGCCGGCGAAAGCGATGTGGCCGCTGTCGAACAGCAGGCCCACTTCCGGGCCGGTGACCGCCATCAACGCGTCCACATCGTCCGGGGTTTCGACGTAAGCGCCCATATGGTGGTGGTAGGCCAGCGTCAGGCCGTGGCTTTGCAGATGGCGGCCGAAGGCGTTCAACCGCTCGCCGTAATCGCGCCATTGCCGTTCCGAGCCAAAGCGCGGGCGCTGGCTCAGCGGCCTCGGCTGGCCCTGTATCGCCTGGGCCACTTCGCCGTAGACCATCACCCGGCAGCCGCTGGCGGCCAGCAGCCGCAGATGCGGTTCCACGGCGGCGACTTCTTCATCCACGCCGCGCTCGGCCAGCCGGCCGGAATGCCAACCGGACACGCATTGCAGGCCGTGCGGCGCCAGCGCCGCCGCCAGCGCTTCCGGCTGGCGCGGAAATTTATTGCCCAGTTCGAAGCCGCGGTAGCCTATGGCCGCGCCTTCGGCCAGTGCCTGCTCCAGCGAGATCTCGCCGCCCAGCGACGGCAGGTCGTCATTGCTCCAGGAGATCGGATTGATGCCGATTTTCACGTCGAATGCATGCATTGCCTTGTTCCCCGCTATTCGTATTGACGCCGGCGCAGCCGGTCTTCGTAAGCCTGGCGCGCAGCGCGGACCTCGGCCCGTTCCGACACCTCCGGCACCGCCACCTCCCACCAGCAGCCGCCGGCCTCGGTGGTGCGCGCCGGATCGGTGTCGATCACGATCAGATAGCTGCGCTCGGCGGCGCGGGCGCGGACCAGCGCCGCCTCCAGGCCGGCGATGTCGGCCACGTGCTCGGCCTCGGCGCCCAAAGCACGAGCGTGAGCGGCGAAGTCCACTCGCGGCGCGCCGTGGCGGCCCTGGCGGCAGTCGTCCAGCAAATTGTTGAAAGGCGCGCCGCCGCAAGCTTGCTGCAAGCGGTTGATGCAGCCGTAGCCGCGGTTGTCCAGCAGCACCACGATCAGCTTCCGGTCCAGCATGACCGAGGTGGCCAATTCGCTGTTCATCATCAGATAGCTGCCGTCGCCCACCATCACGATGACTTCGCGCTCCGGCCGCGCCATCTTCACGCCCAGGCCGCCGGCGATTTCATAGCCCATGCAGGAATAGCCGTATTCCAGGTGGTAGCCGCCCGGCGTCGCCGCGCGCCACAGCTTGTGCAATTCGGCCGGCAGGGTGCCGGCGGCGCAGACCACGATGTCGTCGCGCTCGGAGCCGGGATGGCGCTGTACCGCGCCTATCACCTCGCCGTCGTAAGGCAGGCCGCGAGGCTGGCGCTGGCCGGTGACGCGCGCCGTCTCCGCGCGCCAGTCCTCGGCCAGCGCGCGCGCCTCGGCGCTCCAGCCGGCGTCGGCGCGCCAGCAGTCCAGCCGCACCGAGAGCGCGTCCAGGCACAGTGCGGCGTCGCCGGTCAAAGCCACGGCGTCGGCCTTGATCCCGTCCAGCGCGTTGACATTGACGCTGAGCAGCCCCGCCTGACGAAACAACTGCCCGGAGCCGGTGCTGAAATCCTGCAAGCGGGTGCCCAGGGCCAGCACCAGATCGGCCTGTTCCGCCAGCCGGTTGGCGGCCGGCGAGCCGGTGACGCCGATCGCGCCCAGTTGCAGCGGGTGGTCCCAGGGCAAGGCGCTCTTGCCAGCCTGGGTTTCGGCCACCGGCGCGCCGTGGCGCTCGGCGAAGGCGCGCAAGGCCGCCGCGCCGCCGGCGCTGTAGAGCACGCCGCCGCCGGCCACGATCAGCGGCCGCCGCGCGGCGGCCAGCGCCCGCGCAGCCCGCTCCAGCGCATCCGCTTCCGGCGGCGGCGCGGCGATGCGCCATAGCCGCGGCCGGAACCAATCGGCCGGATAGTCCCAAGCCATGGTCTGCACGTCCTGCGGCAGCGCCAGCGTGGCCGGCCCGCACTGCGCCGGGTCGGTCAGCACCGCCAGCGCGCGCGGCAGCGCCGTGAGCAGCTGCGCCGGGTGGACGATGCGGTCGAAATAGCGCGACACCGGCCGTAGGCAGTCGTTGACCGACAGCGTGCCGTCCTGCGGCGCTTCCAATTGCTGCAGCACCGGGTCCGGCGCGCGCGACACGAACACGTCGCCGGGCAAGAGCAGCAGCGGCAGCCGGTTGACGTGGGCCAGCGCCGCGGCGGTGACCAGGTTGGTGGCGCCGGGGCCGATGGAGCTGGTCACCGCCATCATCCGGCGGCGGAAATGAGCTTTGGCGTAGGCGATGGCGGCATGAGCCATGCCCTGCTCATTGTGGGCGCGCCAGGTGGGCAGGCTGTCGCCGGCCTGCTGCAGCGCCTCGCCCAGACCTGCGACGTTGCCGTGGCCGAAGATGGCCCACACCCCGGCGAACAGCGGCAGCTCCTCGCCGTCCAGCTCCACCCGCTGCGCGGCCAGGTAGCGCACCAGCGCCTGGGCCATGGTTAAGCGAATCGTGCTCATCGCGCGCCCTCCTCGCTGAACGCGCGGCCGGCCGTGCCGCGCTCCTCGCGCCAGACCGCCACCAGTTCAGTGAATCGGGCGCCGGCCTCGGCCACCAGGCCGGCGTCGTCGATCTCGCCCGCAAGCCAGCGCTCGGCCGGCCGCTGAAACAGGCTGCGACCCACCATGAAGCCGCGGCAACTGCGGCTGGCGCGCGCGGCGGCAAAGCCCCGGCGCAGCGCATCCAAGGGCGCGTTCAAGCCCAGCAGCACCACGCCGCGGCAATAGGGGTCGCGCTCGGCGATCAGCGCGTCCAGCGCCGGCCACTGCGCGGCGGCGGGCGGCTCCAGCTTCCACCAGTCCGGATAGATGCCCAGGTTGTACAAGCGCTTGAGCGCGCGGTAGACGGTGTCGTCGGCGCGCGGCAGATCCTTGGACGGGATGATTTCCAGCAGCAGTTCATGGCCGCTGGCCTGGGCGGCGTCGTAGAGCGCGCGGATTTGCGCCTCCTGTTCCAGCCGGTTGTCCAGCTCGTCGTCAGGGTGGTACTGGACCAGGCATTTGATCACGTGCTCGCGCGGCCAGGCGGCCAGCGCGCCGGCCATCGCGCGTCCTTGCTCGAACACCAGCGGATTGGAGCCGGGCAGCTCCACCGGCCGGCCCACCCACCAACCGCGGCCGGTGGCGGCGTACAGCGCGTCGGCACCGTAGCGCTCGTCTATCAGCACCCCCACCCGCCCGCGCAGGCCCAAGCGCTGCTCCACGCCGGCCACCGCTTGCACCAGCAGCTGTTTCAAACGCGGCAGCCGCGCCTCGTCCGCGCCCGCCGCGCGCGCCAGCTCAAAGAACTGACTGCGATGGTCGAAGGCGAACACGCACAACTCGTCCCAACGCGGCCGCGCCGCGCTGACCCGGTGCAGCCGGCTCAGGGCCGCGTCCTCGCCCGGCCGCCGCGTCGGCGCGGCGAGAAAGCGCTCCAGCTCGGCCGGGGTCGGCATCGCCGGCGCGCAGCCGTGGCGCGACACCACCAGCGCGCCGCAGGCATTGGCGCGGCGGCAGCATTCGGCGTAGTCGCCGCTGCGCAGCCAGACGGACAGGAAACCGGCCAGAAAGGCGTCGCCGGCGCCCAATACATTCATCACGTCCACTTCCGCGCCGGCCACGCTGAAGGCGTCCTCGATGCGCGCCGGCACTTCGCCGGGAATCACCGCGCAACCCAAGGGCCCCAGCTTGACCACCAGCACCGCCTGGCTCAGCGCGCGCACTCGGGCCAAGGCCGGCATCAGCTCGGCCTCGCCGCCGGCGATCAGGAACTCCTCCACAGTGCCGACGATGAGGTCGAACTCGGAGAGCAGGCTCTGCAAATGGGCGCTGACCTCGGCGCTGGCGATGTAGCGGGTTTCGCCGTCGCCGCGGCCGGCCAGGCCCCACAGAACCGGCCGATAGTCGATGTCCAGCACCGTGCGCGCGTCGTGGCGGCGCGCGTATTGCAGCGCGCGGCGGCTGGCCGCCTCCACTCCGGGACGTGACAAATGGGTGCCGGTGATCAGCAAGGCCCGGCTGCCGGCGATGAAGCCCTCGTCAATGTCATCGGCGCTGAGCGCCATGTCGGCGCAGTTTTCGCGGTAGAACAGCAAGGGAAAAGTGTCGCGGTCCTTAATGCCCAGCAGGGTCAGGCCGGTCAGCCGCTCCGGGTCCACCTTCACCTGGCTGACATCGCAGCCTTCGGCGCGCAGGGTGTTGAGCAGGAAGCGGCCCATCTGTTCGTCGCCGACGCGGGACAGCATCGCCGACTTCATGCCTAGCCGGGCCGCGCCGAAGGCGATGTTGGCGGAGGAGCCGCCCAGGTATTTGGCGAAGCTGGCCGCGTCTTCCAGCGGCGCGCCCAGTTGCTGCGCGTACAGGTCCACCGCCAGCCGGCCCAGGCAGACCAAGTCGCGGTCGCGGCCGCTGGCGAAACGGGTGGTGTTTTGCATGCTAGATCTACCTTTCAGATATGGACGCCGTCCAGCTCGGCCATCAGTTTCTGCATTTCCGCGCCGCCGGCCATCATGTCCAGCACTTCCTCCTTGCTGACCGAGTCCTTGGCGTAAGTACCCAACGAGCGGCCGCGATTGAGCAAGGTGAAGCGGTCGCCTATCGGATAAGCGTGGTTGACGTTGTGGGTGATGAAGATCACCGAGATGCCCTTCTCGCGCGCCTTGGAAATCAGCTTGAGCACATTGACGCTCTGTTTGACGCCCAGCGCGGCGGTGGGCTCGTCCAGGATCAGCACCCGCGCGCCAAAGTGGATGGCGCGGGCGATGGCCAGGCATTGCTTCTCGCCGCCGGACAGCGTGCCTATCGCCTGGTGCGGGTCGCGGATGTGGATGCCCATTTCCGCCAGCTTGTCGCTCGCCACCTCGCCGGCCAGTTCCAGGTCCAGCACCGGCAGCAGGCCCAGCCATTTCTTCATCGGCTCCCGCCCCAGGAAGAAATTGCGCGCCACCGACATCAGCGGCACCAGGGCCAGATCCTGGTAGACGGTGGCGATGCCCAAATCCAGCGCCTGGCGCGGCGATTCGAAGCGCACCGGCTGTCCGTCCACCCGGTATTCGCCGCCGCTGGGCCGGTGCACGCCGGCCAGGGTCTTGATCAGCGTGGACTTGCCGGCGCCGTTGTCGCCCAGCAGGCAATGCACCTCGCCGCGGCGCAGTTGCAGGTCCACCTTCTGCAAGGCGATCACCGAGCCGAAGGTCTTGCTGACCTGATCCAGCTCCAGGATGTAGTCGTCACGCGATTTCATATTCGACTCCTTGCGGCCGCTGGCCAGGGTTGTTCGGGGCTGCGGCCGCGGCAAGGTGCGCCGACGCGGACAGTACATTGAGTACAGCAAGGAGGCGCAACGCGGCCGCATCGTTTTGCCGGCTCGACCTCCGTCCGTCACGACCGGAAAGATTCAGCGCAGCGGCTGCGGCAAGGCGCGCCGACGCGGACAGTACATTGAGTACGGCAAGGAGGCGCAAGGCCGCCACATCGTTTTGCCGGCTCGACCTCGGTCCGTCACGATCGGAAAAATTCAGCGCAGCGGCTGCGGCAAGGCGCGCCGACGCAGACAGTACATTGAGTACGGCAAGGAGGCGCAACGCGGCCGCAGGGATTTTGCCGGTTGTGACCCAGAGCCGGCTCACGAGCTCGCGAGCTAGAGCGAGACAAGGCGAAAACGGCTGAGAAAGCGGAATGTACGGTTGGTACATGAGCATTTCGAAGCTGTTTCCAACGCCGTATCGATGACGCGCAGCGGATCGAGGGCCGGCTCTCATTTGGCCTCCGTCACGCGGCGTCTGACATAGTGATTGAACAACACCGCCATCAGCAGCATCAGGCCGAGGAAGACGCGGAACCAGTCGGAGTTGATATTGGTGTAGGTAATGCCGATCTGCACCACGCCGAAGATCAGCGCGCCGACGCAGGCGCCCACCACCGAGCCGTAGCCGCCGGTGAGCAGACAGCCGCCTATCACCGCGGCGATGATGGCCTCGAACTCCTTTTGCAGGCCGCGGTCGGCGGCGGCGGAGCCCACGTCGCACACTTGCAGCACCGCGAACAAGCAGGCGCAAAAGGCGGTGAACATGAACAGGCCTATCTTCACCTGCTTGACCGGCACCCCCACGTTCTTGGCCGCGTTGGCGTCGCCGCCGGCGGCGAAGATCCAGTTGCCGATCCGGGTGCGCGCCAGCACAAAGGCCGCAATCCCCGCCAACGCCAGCCACCACAGCAGCACCTTGGGCACGCCGGCCGCCGCCGCGCCGCCGTCCGGCAGGGAGGCGATGGCGCCGATGCCGGCCAGCCAGTGGAACAGGCCGGCGCCGACATGGCCGACGAACAGCCATTGCGCCAGCGGGTCCGCCGCCGCCAGATCGCCCACACCGCTGACGATGGTGCGGTTGGCGAACAGGATGGACAGCGCCAGCGTCAGGCCGCGCAGGATGAAGAGAAACGCCAGGGTGACGATGAAGGACGGCAACCGGGTCTTGAGCACCAGATAGCCGTTGAGCCAGCCCACCGCCAGCGAGCCGGCGAAGGCGAACAGGATGGCCAGCCAGAACGGCCAGCCGAAGTACAGCGGCGGAATCGCCACCATCATGCCGGCGAAGCCTATCATCGAGCCCAGGCTCAGATCGAACTCGCCGGCTATCATCAGCAGGCAGGCGCCGATGGCGATGATGCCGAGATAGGCCGCCACCTGCGACCAGTTGACGATGCCGTCCACCGCGAACATGCCGGAACCGCCTGCGCTCACGCCGAACACCACGAACACCAGCACCGCGCCTGCGACGGCGGCGAATTCCGGCCGGCCCATCAGCCGGTCGAACAGCGACAGCCGCCGCACTCTTTCATCGTCGCCGGGCGGCGCCATACGGATGCCCGCGGCCTTGCCCGGGCTGGCCTTGCTCATGCTCATTGCTATGCTCCCCGCCTCGGAACCGTCGCGGCGCCGGGCGTCAGATCCATCGGAAAACGGCGGCTAGCGGTACTGCCCGGCGTACTTCTCCACCTTGGCGATATTGTCCTTGGTGACGAAGCCGGGGCCGGAGTTGATGTGGCGGCCCTTGTAGAGGGGCGCCAGCCCGTACTCCTTCAGCCTGGCCTGGAACTTGGGGCTGGCCTTGAGCGCGGCTTCCACCTTGGCCGGGTCCGTGGTCTTGTCGCGTTTCATGATGGCCAAGGCCGCTACCGGGATATAGCCCTGCAGATAGGGCTGCTGGTCGATGGCGAACTTGATGGTGCCGTCCTTGATCGCCTTGGAGATGTCCTCGGACAGGTCGAAGGTGGCGAAGTAAAGCTTGCCGGCCAGGCCCATCTTCTTCACCGCCTTGATCGCGGGGCTGGCCGAGGTCGGCCCCAGCGTCAGCAACGCTTGGGTGCCGGGGTTGTTGCGCAGATAGGCGCTGACCTTGCTCTCGATGCCGGTTGGGTCGTCGCCGGCGTCCAGGGTGGATTTGCGCACATCGGCGCCGATGGCGTCGGCGAAGCCCTTGCAGCGCTCGAAAGAGGCCGGGTTGGTGGCGTAGTGGTTGACACAGAGAAAGGTCTTGATGCCCGCGGCCTTGGCCTGCTTGCCGGAATCGAAGCCGGCGTCGTATTCCGGCTGGCCGACATGCAGGGCCGCGCGCAGGCTTTCGCTTTGCTTTACGGTGCCGGAATTGATGGTAATCAGCGGGATTTTCTTGGCCACCACCTGGCCCAGCGGCCGCTTCAGCACATCGTAATCGGCGATGCTGGCGATCACGCCGTCGTAACGCCGCACCGCCGCCTGCTCGATCAGCCGCGCCATGTCGGCCAGGTCGCCGTTGGGCGGGTTGCGGTAATCCACCTGCACGTTGAAATCCTCGCCGGCCTGCTTGATGGCGTTCTTGATGGTGTTCCACCAGGCGTCGGAATCCGGCGCGTGGCTGATCAGTACCAGGCGGGCGTCGGCCGCCTGCGCGGCTTGAGCCAGCGCGCAAAGCGCCAGCGCCGCCGCGGGCAGAGCCCGCTTCCACTTGCAAGTCCAGGATCGCTGCTGCATCTCTCTCCTCCTTATTCTCCGCCGGCCCATCGTGGAGCCCGCTATGGTGTCGGCCGCGGCCGCAGTCGGCGCCGGGCGTGAAATCACCTTAAGAGCTTTCGCTCTACTCTGCAAATAATTTTCCAAAATTGTTTTTCAATAGAAAATTATTTTCGAACACAAGGACAAAACGTATACTGGCCAAAACCTTAGGAAAGCCCGCTCATGGCCAATACCGTCCCCGCGGAGGAATTGATGCAGCGCATCGCAGCCGAATACGACACGCTGAGCAAGCAGTTGAAAGTAATTGCCGCTTACGTGGAGCAGCATCGGGGCACGCTGATGCTGCAACGCATTACCGACATCGCTCAGGCTTGCGAGGTGCAGCCCTCCGCCATCGTCCGCTTCGCCCAGCGCTTCGGCTTCGCCGGCTTTTCCGACATGCAGGCGCTGTTTCGTGACGCATTTACGCCACAGGGCGCGCCGCAACCCAATTACCGGCAGCGCATCCAGAGCCTGATCGCCAACCGGGATGAGCAACGCTCCGCCGGCGGCATGACCCGCGACTTCATCGCCGCCTGCCAACAAGGGCTGCAAGAGCTGGACGCCTCGCTGGACGAGGCGCAGCTGGAAGCAGCGGTGGAGCTGCTATTGAACGCCGACAACATCTACGTGGCAGGGGTGCGGCGCATGTTTCCCATCGCCTCCTACATCGCCTACGCCTTGCAGCACACCGCCAAAAAAGTGCATTTGCTATCCGGCCTGGGCGGCATGTTTCCGCAGCAGATCCGCAGCATTGGAGAAAAAGACGTGCTGATCGCCATCAGCTTCCAGCCCTACGGCAAGGAAAGCCGCTATTGCGCGCGGGTGGCGGCGCAGCACAAGGCCAAGCAGTTGGTGATCACCGACAGCCAACTCAGCCCGCTGGCGCGCGGGGCCGACGCGGTATTGACGGTCCGGGAAGGCTCCGCCTTCGCCTTCCGTTCGCTGACCAGCACCATCTGTCTGTGCCAGGCGCTGTTCATCGCGCTGGCCTGCCGGCTGGAGCTGAACATAGAAGAAACCAAGGAGACTGGAGGATACGATGATTGACACAGCGCTGTTTGGGGCCGGCCGCATCGGCAAGATCCACGCCGCCAACCTCGCCCGCCTGCCGGACATGCGGCTCAAATACGTGGTGGACAGCCATGCGCCGGCGGCGCGGGAACTGGCCGCCGTCCATGGCGCCGAGGCCTGCTCCGCGGAACAGGCGCTGGACGATCCGGCAGTGCGCGCCGTGGTCATCGCCTCCAGCACCGACACCCACGCCGAACTGATCCTGGCCGCCGCCGCGCGCGGCAAGGCCATCTTCTGCGAAAAACCGGTGGACCTGGAACTGGAACGCGCGCGCCAGTGCGCGCGGGCGGTGGCGACGGCCGGCGTGCCCTGCCTGATCGGCTTCCAGCGCCGCTACGACCCCACGTTCGCGACGCTCAAGGCCCGGCTCGCCGCCGGCGAGATCGGCGCGCCGGAAATGCTCATCGTCACCAGCCGAGACCCCGGCGCGCCGCCGCTGGACTATATCCGCCGCTCCGGCGGCATCTTCAAGGACATGCTGATCCACGACTTCGACATCTGCCGCTGGATCCTGGACGACGAAGTCGTCAGCGTGCACGCCAGCGCCAGCGCGCTGAGCGACCCGGCCATCGCCGCCGCCGGCGACGCCGACAGCACGGCGGTGACGCTGCGCACCCGCCAGGGCCGGCTGTGCCAGATCAACACCAGCCGCCGCGCCGCCTACGGCTACGACCAGCGCTTCGAAGTGCTGGGCAGCCGCGGCATGCTGCAAGCCGGCAACCACCGCCCCACCGAGGTCACCGCCTACGGCGAGCGCGCCGTGGCCGCAGACCTGCCCGAGCCCTTCTTTCTGGAACGCTACCGCCAAGCCTACGCCGCCGAGATGGCTCACTTCCTGGAGGTGATCCGCGACGGCGCCGCGCCGCGCACCACGGTGGAAGACGGCGTGCGCGCGCTGGAGCTGGCCGACGCCGCCACCCGCTCCTGGCGGCTGGGCCGGGTTGTCGAACTGGATCAGGTCTAACTCAACCGGGGGGGCTTGTCATGTCTACATTGAACCTCGGCGTCGCCGGCCTGGGCCGGCTGGGCCGCCGCCACGCGCTCAATCTGCGCGACCGCATCGCCGGCGCGCGCGTGATCGGCGTCTGCTCGCCGCTGCGAGAGGAACTGGACTGGGCGCGGCGGGAGCTGCCCGACGCCGCCGGCCACGCCGCGCTGGAAGGCCTGCTGGCCGAACCGGAACTGGACGCGGTGCTGCTGGCCACGCCCACCGCCCTCCACGCCGAGCAGATCATCGCCTGCCTGGACGCCGGCAAACATGTGTTCTGCGAAAAACCGCTGGCGCTGAACCTGGACGATTGCCTGCGGGTGGAGCGCGCCGCCGCCCGCCACCCGGAACTCAAGGCCATGGTGGGGTTCGTCCGCCGTTTCGACCCCAGTTACCAGGACGCCGCCGCCAAACTGGCGCAAAGCCTGGTGGGCCAGCCCTATCTGGTTCGCTCGCAGACTTGCGACCTCAACGACGACAGCGGCTTCTTCGTGCAGTTCGCGCCCAGCAGCGGCGGCATTTTCATGGATTGCAGCATCCACGACATCGACCTGGCGCGCTGGCTGCTGGGCGCGCCGCGCCCGCTGCGGGTGTGGGCTAGCGGCGTCAACGCGGTGCACGGCGCGTTGGCGCAATACGGCGATGTGGACAACGGCGTGGCGATGTGCGAGTTCGAGGGCGGCAAGCTGGCTTGCTTCTACGCCTCGCGCACTCAGGCGCACGGCCACGAGACGCTGACCGAGATCTTCGCCACCCAGGGCCGGCTGAGCGTGGGCGCCAACCCGCGCGCCAACCGCGTGGAGATCAGCGACCGCCACGGCGTGCGCAACGAGTGCGTAACGGACTTTTATCAGCGTTTCGCTGAAGCCTTCGCGCTGGAGTTGCAGCATTTCGTCGATGCCGCGCGCCTGGACCAGCCGCTGGCCCTGAGCCTGGCCGACGCCCGCGAAGCCACCCGCATCGGCCTGGCCATTACCGAGGCCTTGAGGACCCGGCAGGCGGTGGAGTTGTAAGAACCTGCTCAAGGTCTGCTGCGCTTCAGCGATACGGCGTTAAAAACCGCTTGCCTCGCGGTCGCCGCAAGGGCGTGAACATCTTCAAAACTACCGCGCCGGAGGGGCTTGTCGCCGGCGCGGCGATACCCTATCGTCCTACTCCTTTTCATCAAAACAAAACCATGGCGATGCCGATGGACTGACCGGATTTCATCACGCCGACATCCGAGCATCCCATCATGGCGTCGCGCCAACGTCCGTTGCGAACTTATATATAAAGGAGAATCCATGTCATTCGCTTGCAAACCCCTGCTCGCCGCCGTCGCGCTGGCCATCGGCCTGGCCGCGTCCGCCCAGGCCGCCGACAAAATCGTCATCGCCCACCGCGGAGCCAGCGGCTACCTGCCGGAACACACGCTGCCGTCCAAGGCGCTGGCCTACGCCCAAGGGGCGGATTATCTGGAGCAAGACCTGGTAATGACCAAGGACGACAGGCTGATCGTGCTGCACGATCATTACCTGGACCGCGTCACCGACGTGGCCGAACGCTTTCCCGAGCGCGCGCGCAAGGACGGCCGCTATTACGCGATCGACTTCACCCTGGCCGAGATCAAATCGCTGCGCTTCACCGAAGGCTTCGACATCGACAAGGGCGTCAAGCGACAGACCTACCCCGGCCGCTTCCCGATGGGCAAGTCCGATTTCCGCATCCACACTTTTGAAGAGGAAATCGAATTCATCCAGGGCCTGAACCACTCCACCGGCCGCGACATCGGCCTGTACCCGGAGATCAAGGCGCCGTGGTTCCACCGCCAGGAAGGCAAGGACATCACAGTGAAGGCGCTGGAAGTGCTGAAGCGCTACGGCTACACCGGCAAGAACGACAAGGTCTATCTACAGTGCTTCGACTTCAATGAACTCAAGCGCATCAAGACCGTGTTGATGCCCAAGGCCGGCATGGACCTCAAGCTGGTGCAGCTGATCGCCTATACCGACTGGCAGGAAACCTTCGAGCAGAACGCCGCCGGCCAGTGGGTGAACTACAGCTATGACTGGATGTTCCGTCCGGAAGGCATGAAGGAAATCGCCAAGTACGCCGACGGCATCGGCCCGCAATACCCGATGCTGATAGACAAGGCCTCGACGCCGGGCAAGATCAAGCTCACCGGCATGAGCCGCGCCGCACACGCCAACGGCCTGGCGATCCACCCCTACACCCTGCGCAAGGACGCGCTGCCGGCCTACGCCAAGAATATGGACCAGTTGCTGGACGCGGTGTACAACCGCGCCCAGGTGGACGGCGCCTTCAGCGACTTCCCGGACCTGGCGGTCAATTTCCTGCGCCGTCAAAAACAGCATCGTTAAGCGGCGGCTCCGGAAGCCGGCGGCCGCCGGCTTTCAAAACCAGAATCCGCTGATCGCACACACCGAAATAAGCCTCAAGTTTCCGCCGACCGCGCCGAAAATATGGCCATACTGAGGGACTGGCATCCCTCCGCATCGTTGCGCCCATTGGCGCGACAAACAACAAGCCTGCATGGCTTCCGTGCCTACACGCCCTTTATCGCTTAGGAGCGCAACATGTCCATTAATCCCTTGAACGGCCAGAGCGGGGCCGACCTGCCGCTGAAACAAAGCGGCCAAAGCGCCGCCACAGCGCCAACAGGCAGCAGCTCCGCTACCGCGCGCAATCAATTGAACGCGCAACTGGTGGCCAATCTGGACGTTTCCACCAACACCGACGGCAAATCGCTGTCCCTGCTCTACCGCACCGCGATCGACAGCATCAATCAGATCCTCTCCGATCAACTGAACGCCGCCGGCGGCAGCGGCGGGGCCGACAACACGCAAAGCGCCCAGGGCGCTCAGCAAACGCCCAACATCCTGCAGCAGAAGTTGAGCGAGGACAATTCGCCGGAAGGCACGTCCCAGCGCATCTTGTCCGGCGCGCTCAGCTTCTTCAGCACCTACGCCAAGCAGCATCCGGAGCTGAGCCAGGAAGAGCAGGCCAAGAATTTCGTCGACATCGTGCGCGGCGGTTTCGAAAAAGGCTATGCCGAGGCCGTGGACGTCCTCAACGGCCTCAAGGTGTTCAACGGCAATATCGCCGACGAGGTCAAGAAAACCCGCGATCTGGTCAATAAAGGCTTCGACGATTTCGTCGCCAGCATGAAGCCCCAGCAACAGAGCGACTCCAACGCCGGCTGATGGATAGCGGCGTCTTAATCAATAGTTTGTTTAAACTTCGTATATTGTTAAATTAAAAATAAAGTTTCCGCCGGCCCTGCCGAAAATAAGGCATGGCCGGGGAAACGAATCAGACCCAGACTGCGTTTCCGGCCGAACGCCGCCAGCCAGACCGGCGGCATGCTCGCAAGGAGACCGTCATGCCCATCCTGCCTGTTACCCTGACCCAGGCCGGCCGTTCCGCCGGACACTCGCTCTCGCAACAGGAGCATGGCGGAAAGCAAGGCCGCCAGCGCGAGCCCGCCCCCGCCTCGGCCAATCCCGTCGCCGACAGCCGTTTTTCCGCCGACAAGCAATTTCTGGACTTATTCCACCACGCGGTAATGGACCCGCTCAGCTGCGCGCTGGACCTGCCGCTAATGGGCAAGGACCTGCTGACCGGCCTGGGGCTGGAACACAACCCCTGCTACGCGGCGGAACGGATCATGCGCGACTTCTACCAGCTGTTCGCCCTCTACCGGCAGCAACACCCCAAACAATCGCCGATGCAACAGCTGTTCATCTTCCTGGCCGTCGCGCGGCAAAGCCTGGAGTGCGGCTTCAATGAAACTCATCAGGTGCTGGAAAGCATGAATATGCTTCATGTCGCTTACCACGACCTGGTCTCGGCCAAAGAGCAGGTGACGGTGGCGCTGATCAATTTCGGTCAGCCCCCGGTCCAGAAAGAGACTTAAAAGGTGCTTACGATCTCTCGGGCTAAGGCGAGACAAGGCGAAAGCGGCTGAAAAAGCGGAGTGTGCGCACGGTGCATGAGCATTTTGAGCTTGCACTCACCATGCAACGCTTCACGAAGCGCAGCAGATCGTAAACAGGTTCTTAGGGGGTTGCTCCCCCCTGCACGCCCCACACCTTCTGCAAACACCAAGCTCCCCTCTTCCATCTTTGCCAAGCACAGCCGCGCGCCGCGTTCTTGCCCCATATCAATCTTGATTCATCTAAAAATATGCTCATTCATATTTTTTAGTAAATTATAATTTTGTTATTTACATTGAGCTGGATATGGAATTACTGATAGGCACGATAGTCACGCTGCTGGTGGGCCGGGCTATTTTCAAAGGCTACTCCGCCACCGGCGTGCTGATGCTGGGCGGCCTGGCGCTGCTGGTCGCCACCGCCTTGCAAGGCTTGCCGGTATTGCCCAAAAACGTGGCCGCCACCGGTCACGCCGCCACCGACATCGCCGAGTTCGTCAAATCCCTGCTCAGCAGCCGCGCCGCGGACCTGGGCCTGATGGTGATGGCGCTGTGCGGCTTCGCCGGCTATATGACCCATATCGGCGCCAACGACATGGTGGTCAAACTGGCCTCCAAGCCGCTCAGCCGCATCAAGTCCCCTTACGTGCTGATGGTGGCGGCTTACTTCGTCGCCTGTCTGCTGTCGCTGGCGGTGTCTTCCGCCACCGGCCTGGGCGTATTGCTGATGGCCACCTTGTTTCCGCTCATGGTGAACATGGGCATCAGCCGCGGCGCGGCCGCGGCCATCTGCGCATCGCCGGCGGCGTTGATCTTGTCGCCCACCTCCGGTGACGTGGTGATTGCCGCCCAAGCCTCGGGCATGCCGCTGATCGACTTCGCCTTCAAGACCACGCTGCCCATTTCCCTGCTGGCCATCGCCGGCATAGGCTGCGCCCACTTCTTCTGGCAGCGCTACCTGGACCGCAAGGAAAACCTGCCGCTGACGCGCCAGGACGTGCACGAAATCGTCACCGACGCGCCGGCGCTGTACTGCCTGCTGCCGTTCACGCCGATTGCCGGCGTGCTGGTGTTCAACGGCAAACTGGCTCCGGAACTGCACATCGTCACCGTATTGATCCTGTGTATCGCGCTGGCCGCGCTGGTGGAGTTCCTGCGCCATCGCCGCGCCGCGCCGGTGTTCGCCGGACTGGAAGTAGCTTACAAAGGCATGGGCGACGCCTTCAGCAGCGTGGTGATGCTGATCGTGGCCGCTGGCGTGTTCGCCCACGGCCTGTCCGCGCTGGGCTTCATCAATCAGTTGATCGGCCTGGCGCAGTCCTTCGGCTCAGGCGCCATGGTGTTGATGCTGGTGCTGGTGGCGATCACCACGCTGGCGGCGCTGACCACCGGTTCCGGCAACGCCCCCTTCTACGCCTTTGTGGAGCTGATCCCCAAGCTGGCGGCCGAAGCCGGCATCAACCCCGCCTTCCTCGCCATCCCCATGCTTCAGGCGTCCAATCTGGGCCGCACCGTGTCGCCGGTGTCCGGCGTGGTGGTGGCCTGTGCCGGCATGGGCCAGGTGTCGCCGTTCGAGATCGTCAAGCGCACCTCGGTGCCGGTGATCGTCGGCCTGGTGATTGTGGTGCTGGGCACGCTGGCGCTGGTGCCGGCCTGAGAACTTGTTCAAAGTCTGCTGCCCGTCGGCGATACGGCGTTGAAACGCCGTTAAACCCATCGCTCGACAAAGACAAGACGGCCGCCCGCGGGCGGCCGTTTCTCATTGCTCAAGGGAAAGCTTACTGCTGAGCCGGGGTGTTTTCGGCGAAGTATTCGTGGCTGTCCGCGTTGTTCAAGGCCTGGGTCGGGTTGGTTTTCGCCAGGTTCTTGGCGCCGGTCTGACCATAGACGTGATCGCTGGTGCCCGCCACCACGGTGAAGTGAGACAGCTCATGCACCAGGGTGCCGCCCTTGGAGTCGGTGCCGCTGGTCGGCGCGGTCCAGAAAGCGCCGCACAGATAGATCTTGTACGGTTGCGCAGGATAGACGTAGGCGTAAGTGCCGGCCTGGGTGCAACCGCAATCGATGCTGATCGGTTTGGTGTCCAGCGCGTCCTTGATGCTGACATAGTGGGACTTGGCGGTGTTCCAGTTGGCCAACGTGTAATTGCCGAACCATGTGGTGTAGCGCGGAGTGCCGGACGGAGAACCGGACAAATAGCTGACCGAATCGTTGGCCATATTGATGGCCGCGCTGACCCCGCCGTTGGTCTGGCTTTGCTGGGTCACCGAGCAATTGGCCGCGTAAGTGACGCTGGACGCGGCGGTCTTGCGGCTGAGAATGGACCATTCGCGCTGCGCGTCCAGCGACTGCTTCAGCAGCTTGCTGGTGCGGCCGGCCACCGACACGCTGGCGGTGTTGGAACTCAACACCTCGTCGGCCACCGCGGCGTCCGCGCCGGAGGCGATCTTGGCGTTAAGCTGCGGCGCGGGACGGTTCAGCACGCGGGAGCTGGCCGCCAGAAAGCGCACGTCGAAACGGCCGCTTTTCGACATATCGTAGTAGTCGGACACCTTGACCTTGACACTCAGCGAAGCGCCCGGCGCCAGCGCCACGGTATCCTTGATGGTGGGGACAGCGCGCTTGTAACGCGGTCCCAGATAGCTCACCGGCTTGCCGTCGCGGCTCACCTCGAAAATCTGTTCCTGCAGTTCCTGCCCCGGCACATACCACTTGTAGATGCGCAAGGTTTCCTTGCCGGTATTGCGGTAATTCAACACCACCTCGACATCCTGGTCCGCCGCCACCGAGGCCTGCTGCTTGGCCACGCTCACTTGCAGATCATGCGCCTGAACCAGGCCGCACCCCAAAGCCATCACGAACAACGGAATCGGCAACAATTTTTTCATTGATCTTCTCCTGGTGGGACCACCGGCCAGTCCCGCCGCGCTTGTGGCCCGGCAAGGCTTCCCGCACTCCCAACCCCTTTGTCATCACGTGTTTATTAAAATGGGCCGCAAACATATTTCGAATGCGAAAGTCATTAATTACATGACGAAGACATGATTTCAATCAAGAAAAGCGCCCCTGCCGACACAGAATCGGCGGCTGTCTGATTTTTGGCACGCTTCATAAAACAGCCTGTTCTAGGTTAAAGTATTGGGTTGCCCTGCTTGGTGAGACCGATCCAGGCAGGCGACATGCCGGAAGGCCCTCGCCGCGCCCGGCTCCGCAACTCAACCTTCGACTGTTTATCGAATGGCGAACACAATGAATCAGACACCTGAAAAGGCTCTGGTCGTCCTTTCCGGCGGCCAGGACTCCACTACCTGCCTGTATTGGGCCTTGCAAACCTTCGGCCATGGCAATGTCGAGGCCGTGACCTTCGACTACGGCCAGCGCCATCGCGTCGAGCTGGACTGCGCGCGCAAGATCGCCGCGCTCGCCGGCGTGCGCCAAACCGTGCTGCCCATCGACACCTTCGCCGCCATCGGCGGCAACGCGCTGACCGACGCCGACATTGCGCCGGAAGATGGCGCCCGCGACGACGACGCGCTGCCCAACACCTTCGTGCCCGGCCGCAATCTGATCTTCCTGACCTTCGCCGCCGCGCTGGCCTATACCCGCGGCGCGCGCCACCTGGTCGCCGGCGTCGCGCAGACCGATTATTCCGGCTATCCCGATTGCCGCGAAAACACCCTCAAGGCGCTGGAAGTGGCCTTGCGGCTGGGCATGGACAGCCGAGTGGAGCTGCACGCGCCACTGATGTATCTGTCCAAGGCGGAAACCGTCGCTTTGGCGCAACAAGTTGGCGCGATGGACGCATTATCCTGGAGCCACACCTGTTATAACGGACAGGTGCCGCCTTGCGGCCATTGCGCGTCTTGCGAGTTGCGCGCCAAGGGTTTCGCCGAAGCCGGCGTGCCCGACCCGCTGATCGTCCGCTGCCAAACTCGCCGGGAGGACTAAGATGCACACCTCCAACTTGATCGCCGGCGCCCGCTTCGAAGCCGCCCGGCAGGTGAACGGCGCGTCCGATCTCACCGCGCGCCCGCACGGCCACAGCTTCCGCGTCATCGCCCGCGCCGATGCCCAATACCCCGGTCACGAACAACTTCAGGCGGCTTTGGACGCCGCCGTCGCGCCGCTGGACTACGCCGACCTGAACCGCCAGCTGACCCAATGCGACGATCTGGCGCTAGCCGCCCACCTGCGCACCGCCCTGCCCTGCCCGGCGACGCTGAGCCTGCAAAGCTCGCCGCAACGCGGCGTGGCCCTGGACGGCGACACCGCTCTGAATTGGATACAGGTTCAGTTCGAAGCCGCCCATCAACTGCCCCATGTGCCGGCTGGCCACAAATGCGGCCGTCTGCACGGCCACGGCTTCGGCGTGCGCCTGGCCGCCGACGCCAGGCTAAGCGGCCACCCGCGGCTGGAAGCCGCCTGGAAGCCGTTGTTCCTGGAACTCAATCACCGCTACCTCAACGACATCGCCGGCCTGGACAACCCCACCAGCGAAGTGTTGGCGCAGTGGCTGCACCAGCGGCTGGCCGACACGCTGCCGGGTCTGGCATGGGTGGAGGTGCGCGAAACTCATAGCGCCGGCAGCCAGTTCGACGGCCAGCGCTTCCGCATCTGGAAAGAGCAGCGCTTCGAAAGCGCCAGGCCCTTCGACGACAAGGGCGCCTACACCGGCCACAGCTACCTGATCCGGCTGATGCTCAGCGGCGAACTGGACCAGGCCATGGGCTGGCTGCTGGACTTCGGCGACGTCAAGGACCGCTTCAAGCCCCTCTACCGCCAACTGGACCACAATCCGCTGGACCAGCTCAGCGGCGTGCGCGGCGGCGACAGCGCCTCGGTGGCGGAATGGGTGCACGCCCACCTGTCCCCGCTGGTGCCGGAACTGGCGCGCATCGATCTGATGGAGCAAGAGCTGCGCGGCGTGTCGCTGATGTTCCGCGATGCCATGCGCTGGCCGCTGCTGTAAGAACCTGTTTACGATCCGCTGCGCGTCGTGGAGCGTTACACGGTGAGTACGTCTTCAGAAATGCTCATGTACCGTATGTACACTCCGCTTTCTCAGCCGTTTTCGCCTTGTCTCGCCTTAGCGCGCAAGATCGTACACACGCTCAAGCCCACCTCATTCATGTAGAGAACGCACTGTGACGACTTACACGGTCAAGGAAATCTTCTATACGCTGCAGGGCGAGGGCCGCCAGGCCGGCCGCGCCGCGGTGTTCTGCCGCTTTGCCGGCTGCAATCTGTGGTCCGGCCGCGAAGAGGACCGCGCCAAGGCGGTCTGCCGATTCTGCGACACCGACTTCGTCGGCGTCGGTCCGGACGGCGGCAAGTTCAAGAGCGCGGCGGCGCTGGCCGAGCGCATCGCCTCGGAATGGCCGGCCGGCGCGGGCGGCACGCCCTATGTGGTGTGCACCGGCGGCGAGCCGCTGCTGCAGCTGGACGCCCAGCTCATCGCCGAACTACACCAGCGGGGCTTCGAAGTGGCGGTGGAAACTAACGGCACGGTGGCCGCGCCGCCGGGGCTGGACTGGATCTGCGTCAGCCCCAAGGCCGGTGCGGAACTGCTGCTGCGCAGCGGCGACGAACTCAAGCTGGTCTACCCGCAGGCGACGCAGATGCCGGAAACCGTAGAACAGCTGGACTTCGACACCTTCTATCTGCAGCCCATGGACGGTCCGAACCTTGCGGCCAACACCCGCGCCGCCATCGCCTACTGCATGACGCACCCGCGCTGGCGGCTGTCGGTTCAGACACATAAAGTTACCAATATCCGCTGAACTTGCCGGGCCCTTCGGGGCCCAATCTTTATCCGCCTCCCCCGCTCCACTTCGCTCCTCCCTCAAAAAATATCGCGTTCCGCTGTAATAAGGCCTCGCCAACATCGACTCATGGCCAGGAAGGACTGCCGACCACATCTGGCGCCGCGATAAAAAAAATCGCGACTACAGTGTAAGAAGCCGGAAACGACCCCGACTTAATGAATGTCCGGACCCGGCAAGCTTTCTCAATGCGAGAGCCCGGCAGACTGGCTCGTTTATAATCACCCCATCATGATTCGGCCTCCGGCCGTTAAACAGGAGAAACACCATGAGTACCAGCAAAACCCTGATCGCATCCGCCCTCGGCGCCGTCGTCGCCCTCGGCGCGCTGGCCTCCGCTCCGGCGGCCGCCGCCGATAAAGAGAAATGCTACGGCATCGCCCAGGCCGGCAAGAACGACTGCGCGTCCGCCACCGGCGCGCACTCCTGCGCCGGTCAGGCCAAGATGGACAAGGACCCGGGCGACTGGAAATACGTGGCCAAAGGCAGCTGCGAGAAAATGGGCGGCAGCACCGCTCCCAAGAAGTAAGCCGGATCCGTCCGGCGCGCGGCCTTCGTCGCGCGCCGGACGGAGTCTGAACGAAATCTGAAAGAACGAATTTTAAATTCATGTAGTCTCAGCGAGGTTTGCCAACCGCCGGCCTGGAAATGCGCTCCAAGGCGGGCCCGCACCTACCTCACAGGAGACTGACATGAACACCACTCGCAAACTGCTTGCCTCCGCCGTCGGCGCCGTCATCGCGCTGGGCGTCGCCGCCTCGGCCCAGGCCGAGGACGCGCCGCAGCCCACGGAAAAATGCTACGGCGTCACCCCGGCCGGCAAGAACGACTGCGCGTCCGCCGACGGAGCCCATTATTGCGCCGGCGAAGCCAAGGTCGACAATGATCCCAATGAGTGGCACAACGTGCCCAAGGGCACATGCGAGAGCCTGGGCGGCCGCACCACGCCGCCGCCCAAACAATCCTGATCGTGCCGCCGGGCTGCCACCGTGGCGGGCGACCCGAGGGGAATGATTATGGAAACAAAGCTTCCCGCGGTCTGCGGCATCGGCCTGCGCGCCCCGCACTATCGCGAAGCGCTGGACAAGCGCCCGGACCTGGGCTGGGTGGAAGTGCACAGCGAGAACTTCTTCGACGGCGGCATGCCCTGGAGCATGCTGCGCGAAGTGGCCGCCTGTTGGCCGCTGTCGCTGCACGGCGTCGGCCTGGGCCTGGGCTCGGCCGCGCGTCCGGACCCGGCCCATCTGGCCTCGCTCAAGCGGCTGGTGGACGCCGTGCAGCCGGCGGCGGTGTCGGAACACCTGTCCTTCAACCATTCCGAACGCCGCTTCGTCAACGACCTGCTGCCCATTCCCTATACCCGCGAATCGCTGGCGGTGATCGCCGGCCACGTCGCGGAAACCCAGGACGCGCTGGGCCGCCCCATCCTGCTGGAAAACCTGTCCAGCTATCTGGAATTCCCCGGCAACGAGATGCACGAGGGCGAATTCCTGGCGGAACTGGTGCGCCGCACCGGCTGCGGCATCCTGCTGGACATCAATAATCTCTACGTCAACCGCGTCAATCTGGGTGTGGACACGGACGCGGTGCTGGACGCGCTGCCGGCGGCGGCGATAGGCGAAATCCACCTTGCCGGCTATAGCGAACGCGAAGGCATGCTGGTGGACACCCACAGCCAGCCAGTGCACGACGGCGTCTGGCAACTGTACCGCGAGGCCATTGCCCGGCTGGGGCCGCGCCCCACCTTGATCGAATGGGACCTGGAGATTCCGCCGCTGGCCACCTTGCGCGGCGAGGCCGCCAAGGCTCAAGCCATCCTGGAGGCCGCGCATGAACTGGTCTGATTGGCAGGCGGAGCTGCTGGAGCGGATCGCCGATCCGTCTCTCTCGGCGGAAACCGCGCCGGCGCTGAACCCGGCCGGGCTCGCGGTTTACCGCAACAACTACCGGGTGGGCTTGATCGACACCCTGGCCTTCATCTACCCGGTCTGCCGCCAACTGGTGGGCGGGGACTTCTTCACCGGCCTGGCCCGCGTCTTCATCGGCGGCCACCCGTCGCTCAGCGGCAATCTGCACCTGTACGGCGCCGCCTTCGGCGACTTCGTCGCCGGTTTCGAACACGCGCGCGAACTGCCCTATCTGGCCGACGTCGCTCGGCTGGAATGGCGGGTTCACCGCGCCTACTACGCCGCCGACGCCGCGCCGGCCGACAGCGCCGCGCTCGCCGCCTTCCCGCAACAGCGCTGGGGCGAACTCAAGCTGCGGCCGCTGCCCGATGTCGCCGCCCTGCTCAGCCCTTGGCCGGCGGCGTCGATCTGGCTGGCCCACCAGCGCCAACCGGTGGAACTGAACGTGGACCTGCACAGCCAGCCGGAGGCGATGCTGATCTACCGCCTACAAGGCCGGGTTCAGGTCGAAATCGTCGGCGCCGGCCTGGCCGCGCTGCTACAGGCCTTTCGCGACGGCGCAACGCTGGAGGCCGCGGTGGAACAGGCGCTGGCCGCCGAAGCGGACTTCGACCTGCAGACCGGCCTGCTGCGGCTGTTCCAGCAGCGCCTGATCCAAGACGTCACACTGTAAACACGCTTAAACCCTAAGAGCCTGTTCACGATCTCGCGAGCTAGAGCGAGACAAGGCGAAAACGGCTGAGAAAGCGGAATGTACGAGTGGTACATGAGCATTTCGAAGGCGCACTCACCGTGTAACGCTCCACGCAGCGCAGCAGATCGTAAACAGGTTCTAAGCACCGAATCTCATCCAAGCTTGCGGGCATGGAGGGGATACGCACGCCCGCGGCTTGCCATGCGCCGCCGCTGAACCATACTCAACACACAGGAGACACCCGCCATGAACCCCTTGACTTGCTCCCGCCTCAGCACCCCGTACCGCTGGCTGATCCGCGGCGGCGACCTGCTGCAGCCGCTGCTCTTGCTGCTGTTCCGGCTGTGGATCGCCAATGTGTTCTTCAAGTCCGGCCTGACCAAGATAGACGACTGGGATACCACCATCCTGCTGTTCACCGAGGAATACCACGTGCCGCTGCTGCCGCCGGCCGTCGCCGCGGCCTTGGCCGCCGCAGGTGAACTGGGCCTGTCCGCGCTGCTGGCGCTGGGCCTGGGCGGGCGGTTCGCCGCCGCCGGCCTGTTCATTCTCAACGCGTTGGCCGTGATCAGCTACCCGGGACTGACCGAAGCCACGCGCGAATTCCATTACTACTGGGGCATGCTGATCGCCGTGGTGCTCGCCTTCGGCCCCGGCCTGCTGTCCGTGGACGCGCTGCTGCGGCGCTGGGCCGGACGCTGCGCGGCACGGGACTGAGCCAGCCGCCAACGCGGCGTGGCATAATGTCCGCTCCAACACGCATTGACCCGCCACGCCATGAGCCTCGCCTATACCCTGGTGATCCAAGCCGACACGCTGGACCCGCATCATCTGCATGAACTGGCCCACCTTGTCGAGGCCACCCATATGGACCATCCCAGCCCCAGCGTGGCGCGCCTGCGCGGCGCGGCGCCGGCGCAACGGGCCGCTGCGCTGGCGCTGTGCGAGCAATGGGGGTACGACGGGGCTTACGTCGAAGCCGGCCGCAGCTTCGCCGATTTCGGCCTGCTGGTGTCGGATATGGACTCCACCCTGATCACCATCGAGTGCATAGACGAAATCGCGGACATGAACGGCCTCAAGCCGCAGGTGGCGGCCATCACCGAGCGCTCGATGCGCGGCGAACTGGATTTCGCCGCCTCGCTGACCGAGCGGGTGGCGCTGCTGCGCGGGCTGCCGGAAAGCGCGCTGGAACAGGTCTATCGTGAAAGAGTCAAGTTGATGCCGGGCGCCGAGGCGCTGCTGGCCGCCTGCAAGCGCCACGGCGTCAAGTTCATGCTGGTGTCCGGCGGCTTCACCTTTTTCACCGACAGACTGAAAGCCGAGCTGGGCCTGGACTTCGCCTACGCCAATCAGCTGGAGATCGAAAACGGCGCCTTGACCGGCCGTGTGCGCGGCCCCATCGTCGACGCCGCAGCCAAGAAGCGCTTGCTGATCCAGCAACGCGAAGCGCTGGGGCTGAAGCCGGAACAGGTGCTGGCGATGGGAGACGGCGCCAACGATTTGCAGATGCTGGCCGAAGCCGGCGTCGGCGTGGCCGTGCACGCCAAGCCGGTGGTGCGCGCCCAGGCCGACATCGCCGTCAATCACGGCGGCCTGGACCGCATCCTGAACCTGTACCACTGAACGGCCACAGCGGGAGCCGACCAATGAGCTTATTTCCTGAACTGGACAGCGCCAGCTTCGACGCTGAATTGCCGTTCTCGGTCCAGCCCCTGCCTGGCGGGATCTGCCCGGCGCGCCAAGAGCGCGAAACCCGGCTGGCGCTGCGGGTGCTGGCCGCGCCCACCGAAACCCTGCCCGAGGCGGACCCGATGCTGGTCAGGCTGGAGGCCAAGCTGGATCTGGCGCTGGAAGTGTCGCTGTTGTCGCGTCACCCGGAACGCCCGCCTCTGACGCCCTGCCGGCTGGGCCTGGACAGCATCGCCTGGATCTCAGACCACGCCAACCACGGCAGCGAACCGGTGCTGGTGGCCTTATGCCCCAATCCAGACTCCGCGCTGCTGCTCTTCCTCGCCGCCCGCATCAGCACGGTGACGCCGGGCGAAAACGGCAATTACCTGATCCGCGCCGATATTTCCGGCGCCTTCGACGAGGCCACCCGCCTGCTGTGGGAGAAGTGGGTGTTCCGCCGCCATCGCAAGGCGATACTGGAACGCTAAGAGCGTGTTTACGATCTCGCGAGCCAAGAGCTCGCGGGCAAGGGGCGAGACGAAACCGTACTCACCGTGGGGGGCCTCACGAAGCGCAGCAGACTTTGAACAGGTTCTTAGCCCTGGCGCGGAAAAGCGATCAAATGATCCAGTTCCAGCCGGATGCCTATCGCCTCCCCCACCGCGTGGTCGTGATGGCTGGGCACCTGAGCCAGCACCCGCTGGCCGGACGGCAGCGCCAGCGTGTAATGGAACTCCGCCCCGCGGAACACCTTGGCGCAGACCAGGGCTCGCGTCGGGCTGGCGTCGTCGTGCTGCACATCGTCGGGCCGCACCAGCACATCCACCTCGTCCCCGGTTTCGAACTGCAAGGGCACAATGCCGCAGAATTCGCCTATCTCCAGTTCCACACAACGCGGCCCGGTCACCTTGCCGTCCAGGAACACGCCCTGGCCGATGAAGTCGGCGACATAACGGGTGGCCGGCTCGTGATAAAGCCGGTACGGCGCGTCCCACTGCAATAGCCGGCCCTGCTGCATTACCCCGACGCGGTCCGCGATGGCGAAGGCCTCGTGCTGGTCATGGGTCACCATGATGGCGGTGGCGCCCTGGCTTTTCAGGATCTCGCGCACCTCCCGCGAGAGGCGTTCGCGCAAATCCACGTCCAAGTTGGAAAACGGCTCGTCCAGCAACAGCAGGCTGGGTTTGGGCGCCAAGGCGCGCGCCAGCGCCACCCGCTGCTGTTGGCCGCCGGACAGCTCGTGCGGGTAACGCCGCGCCCACTCCGCCAGCCCCACCACCTCCAACACCTCCAGCACCCGCGCCGCGCGCTGGCTCTTGGGCAAGGCGTCCAGGCCAAAGCCGACATTGCCGGCCACGGTCAGGTGCGGGAACAGCGCGTAGTCCTGGAACACCATGCCAATGCGGCGTTGATGCGCCGGCACTTGCTCGCGGATAGAACTGATCACCTCCCCGTTGAGCCGGATCTCCCCGCCCAGCAGGCTCTCGAAACCGGCAATGCAGCGCAACACCGTGGTTTTGCCGCAGCCGGAGCTGCCCAACAGGCAAGCGATCTCGCCCGCCTGCAATTCGAAACTCATATTGTCGACCACGCGAGTCTCGCCGTACTTCTGGCTGACCAGGTCGAACTCCAGCAACGCTTGCATATCCATCCGCTTCATCTCAGACCGCATCCTTCTGCCGCGACAGCACCCATACCGGCAACAAGCCGGCCAGCACGATGGCCACCGCCGGCAAGGCCGCGCGCTCCCATTCGCCCTCGGTCGTCAAATTGAAAATCCTCACCGCCAGCGTGTCCCAACCGTAAGGCCGAGTCATCAAGGTGATCGGCATCTCCTTCATCACATCGACGAACACCATCAGCGCCGCGGTGAACAAGCCGCCGCGCAATAGCGGCAGATGCAGCCGCGCCAACAAACGCAGGCCGCTGTAGCCCATATTGCGCGCCGCCTCTTCCTGGCTGCGGCTGATGCGATGCATGGCCGCATCCACGGCGGAG
Source organism: Chromobacterium haemolyticum (assembly GCF_009936155.1). Classification (NCBI taxonomy): domain Bacteria; kingdom Pseudomonadati; phylum Pseudomonadota; class Betaproteobacteria; order Neisseriales; family Chromobacteriaceae; genus Chromobacterium; species Chromobacterium haemolyticum. Next base: position 3,560,408 of record NZ_AP019312.1, read on the forward strand.
TGCCCCACCGCCAAAAAACGCGCCGCATAGGCCAGCATCAGCACCAGCAAAGTGCCCTTGACCACGGCGCTGGCGTCCTCCGCCAGCCACGGCCGCAGCCAGTCCAGCAATAGATTGTCGAACCAGGCCACCGGCACGAACACCCCCACCGCCAGCACCGTGCCCGGCACCGCGTAGCCCAGCGTCGCCAGCCGGCTCCACAGCCGGGTCCAGCGCGTCGGATCGCGCCGCGTCGCGTAACTCAACAGCAGGGCGATGAAGGCCACCAGGACGGCGGCCATCGAGGCCAGCAGCAGCGAGTTGGCCACATGGCCGAAAAAGTCCGCGTCCAGATCCTCGGCCAGATGAGCGCCGGCCCAAACCAGCAACTGACCGAAAGGCAGCGCGAAGGCCAGCGTCAGCACCAGCGCGCAGGCGGCGGCGGCCAGCCAGCCGGCCGCGCCTTCCAGGCGCAAACGCGGCTGCGGCGCCGCCTTGCCGGCCTGGGTATAGGCGCGGCGCCCGCGCGAGCGTTGCTCCAGCCATAGCAGCAGCAACACCATCAACACTAGCAGCGAGGCCAGCTGTTTGGCCGCCGGCAAGGAGAACAGGCTGAACCAGGCTTTATAGATGGCCGAGGTGAAAGCGTCGAAATTGAAAATGGCCACGGTGCCGAAATCCGCCAGCGTCTCCATCAGCGCCAGCATCAGGCCGCCGGCGATCCACGGCCGCGCCATCGGCAAGGCCACGCGGCGAAAGCCCTGCCAGCGCGACAGGCCCAGCGACTGCCCCACTTCCAGCGCGCGCCGGCCCATGGTGGCAAAGGCGTTGCGCGCCAGCAGGTAGACATAGGGATAAAAAGCCAGCGACATCACCAGGATCACGCCCGGCGCGGAACGGATATTGGGCACCCAGGACGAATCGCCGAAACGCTCGCGCAGCCAGGTTTGCACAGGCCCGGTGAAATCGAACAGGCCCAGTTGCGAAAACGCCAGCACATAGGCCGGCATCGCCAACGGCAGCATCAACGCCCAGTGGAAGAAACGACGACCGGGAAAGTCATGCACCGCGGTCAGCCAGGCCAGCGGCACGCCCAGCAGCAGCACGCCGGCGCCGACTCCGCCCGTCAGATACGCGGTGTTGAGCAGCAGCTCCGGCAAGGTGTAATCGTACAGATGCCGCCACACTTCCCAGTCCGGCGCCAACAGCGACCATAAAATCACCAGCAAGGGCGCGACGGTGAGCAGGCTGACGCCAAAGGCCAGGCCGCGCCAGGGCGACAGAGAACGAATCATCGGCGGAGAAACCATGTCAAAAACGCGGGGAAACAAGCAAAGACAGCCCGCCGGGGCTTTGGTGCCCGACAGGCTGTAAAAAAATACGGGCCGGGTCGGCCCGTCAAAGTTTATTTATATCCGACGCGGTCCATCAACTTCACCGCCTCCGCCTGGCGCGATCCGGCGTTGGCGACATTGATGTAGCTGTGCTTGAAATCGCCCCAGGCGGCCACGCGCGCGTCAGGCTTGACCTTGGGGTTGACCGGGAATTCCATGTTCACATCGGCGAACATATTCTGCGCCTTGGCGCTGGACAACCATTCCAGGAACTTCAACGCGCCCTTTTCGTTCTTGGCGTGCTTGACCACGCCGGCGCCGGAAATGTTCACATGGGTGCCCTTGCCCGCCTGATCGGCCCAGAAGATGCCCACCGGCAGATTCGGCGATTTTTCCATCAGGCGGCCGTAGTAATAGGTGTTGGCGATGCCCACTTCGCACTGGCCGGCGGCAATGGCTTCCAGCATCTTGGTGTCGTCCGGGAATTCGCGAGTGGCCAGATTATCCACCCAGCCCTTGACCACTTTCTCCGTCTTCACCGGGCCCAGGTCGGACAGCATCATCGCCACCAGCGACTGATTGTAGACCTTCTTGGACGTGCGCAGACACAGCTTGCCCTTCCACTTGGGGTCGGCCAGGTCGGCGTAGCTGGACAGTTGGCCCGGCTTCACTTTCTGGGTGTTGTAGAAAATGGTGCGCGCGCGGATGGACAGGCCGTACCACTCATGGCCGGGGTCGCGCAGATAGGACGGGATGTTGGCGTCCAGCAGCGGCGACTTCACCGGCTTGAACAAACCCATCTTGGAGGCCTGCCACAGATTGCCGGCGTCCACGGTCAACAGCAGATCCGCCGGGCTGTTGCTGCCCTCGGCGCGCAGGCGCTCCATCAGCGGGCCTTCCTTGTCCGACACCAGCTTGATGTTGACGCCGGTTTCCTTCTTGTAAACCTCGATGATGGGCTTGAGCAGCTGCTCGGCGCGAGCGCTGTAAACCACTACATCTTCCGCCACGGCGTGACCGGCGAACCCCGCCAGAACGGCGGCAAGCATCAAGTGCGTTTTCAAGGTGTGTCCCCTGTTGGGTTGAGCGATAGGAATCAGAGCCTCAATTAAGAGCCTGTTTACGATCTGCTGCGCTGCGTGGAGCGTTACACGGTGAGTGCGCCTTCGAAATGCTCATGTACCGTGTGTACATTCCGCTTTCTCAGCCGTTTTCGCCTTGTCTCGCTCTAGCTCGCGAGATCGTAAACGGACTCTAACAAAAATGAGAATGCTTATCAATCTAGTAAACACTCGCATCTTAGTTTTAATCAAAACAAATAAGAAAACCCGCCGCGGCGGGTCTTCTTGCTGCATCCCGGCGCTATCGCGCCCGGGCCTCACACATCTTCGGAATCGCCCCAGCCGCTGCGGTCGCCGATATTGAACACCTTGTCTTCCGGCACCACGTCGCCGGCGCCCAGCGTCGGCTCCGCCGCCAGCCGCGCGTAGATAGGCGCGAAGTCCGGCGCGGTGGCGTCGAACAACTGCTTGAAGCTGTCGATGACGAAATAGGTTTTCTGGAAAGTGTCGATGCGATAGCGGGTGCGCATGATGCGTTCCAGATCGAAGCCGACACGGTTGGGGCTGGCGCTGTCCAGGCAGTACACCGACTCTCCCTTGCTGGACACAATGCCGGCGCCGTAGATCCGCATGCCCTTGGGCGTGTTGATCAGGCCGAACTCCACCGTGTACCAGTACAAGCGCGCCAGCATCGGCAAAGCGCCCAGCGCCTTGGCCTTCATGCCGCCCTTGCCGTAAGCCTCCAGATAGTCGGCGAACACCGGGTTGATCAATAGCGGCACATGGCCGAACAAGTCATGAAACACATCGGGTTCTTGCAGGTAGTCCAACTGGTGCGGCTCGCGCAGCCACCAGGTCACCGGGAAGCGTCGGTTGGCGAGGTGCTCGAAAAACACGTCGTCCGGAATCAGTCCGGGCACCGCCACGATTTTCCAACCGGTGGCCGCCATCAGTTTTTCGTTCAGCTTGGCGAAATCCGGCACCCGGTCCGCGTCCACGCCCAGGCGCTCCAGACCTTCCAGGAATTCGTCGCAGGCGCGGCCCGGCAGCATCTCGCTCTGGCGGCGGTACAGCGTGGCCCAGGTGGCGTGGTCGGCGGCGGTGTAGCGCTCCAGCGGTTGCGGCAGGGTGAAATCCGCGCTGTCGTGGCTGAGTCCGACATTCTTGCGAGTGGTGATGTCGGGCACGACGAAATCGGCTCGGTCGTTCATGGCGGTGGGTCCGGATATTTAGGTGGATAACTCTAGTTTAGGCCCGGAGCCATGCGGGAAGACCGCAAAATTTGCCTGCATGCGATTTTTTTTGCACACTTGCCGCATATAACCGCCATGAAACGCTCACTATGCGCAAAATTGAATTAGACCGCTTCGATTACCAGATTCTGGAAGCGCTGCAACACGACGCCCGCGTCACCCATCAAAAGCTGGCCCAGCAAGTGGCCTTGTCCGCGTCCCAGATCGGCCGCCGCATCCAGCGCATGGAGGAAAACGGCGTGATACAGGGCTATCAGGTGGCCTTGAAGCCGGAACAGGTCGGCTTGTCCGTGATGGCTTTCGCCCACGTCAGCCTGGAGCGCCACAGCGAAAGCGCCTTGCAGGAGTTCGCCCAAGCCATCAACGAACTGCCGGAGGTGCTGGAATGCTACGCCGCCGCCGGCGAGGCGGACTACCTGCTACGCATCGTGGTGCCGGACCTGCCCTCGCTGTCCACCTTCGTGATGAACCGCCTGATGCGGCTGTCGCTGGTGCGCAGCGTCAAATCCACCATCGCCTTGAACGCGATCAAGCAGACGATGAAGCTGCCGCTCTCGTCGGTGCCGGAATGAAGAACGGCGGGGAATCCCCCGCCGTTCTTCTAGAACTTGTTCAAAGTCTGCTGCGCTTCGTGAAACTTGGCACGGTGAGTACCGCTTCGAAATGCTCATGTACCGCTTGACCATTCCGCTTTCTCAGCTGTTTTCGCCTTGTCTCGCTCTAGCTCGCGAGACTTTGAATAGGCTCTTAAAACCGCCTCAGCGCTTGAGCTTGGCGAACGCCGCCGCCATCGCGGTATCGCCGGCCGGTTGCTGGCCGCGCTGGCGATCGCCGCCGCGCCGGTCCTGCGCGCGCGGGCCGTCGTTGCGCGGGCCGCGGCTATTGCCGGCGCCCGGCGTGTCGTCCAAGCGCATGGTCAGCGCGATGCGCTTGCGCGCCGCGTCCACCTCCATCACCTTGACCTTGACCACATCGCCGGCCTTGACCACCTTGCGCGGGTCGTCGACGAACTTGTTGGACAAGGCCGAGATGTGAACCAGTCCATCCTGATGCACGCCGATATCGACGAAGGCGCCGAAGTTGGCGACATTGGTGACCACACCCTCCAACACCATGCCCGGCTGCAGGTCCTTGATGTCCTCGACGCCGTCCTGGAAGGTGGCGGTCTTGAACTCCGGACGCGGGTCGCGACCCGGCTTGTCCAGCTCGCGCAGGATGTCCATCACCGTGGGCAGGCCGAAGCGTTCGTCGGTGTAGTCCACCGCCTTCACGGTTTTGAGGAAGCCGGAATCGCCCAGCAGCGATTTCATCTCGCGGCCGGTTTTGAGCACAATCTGCTCCACCACCGGATAGGCTTCCGGATGCACGGCGGAGCCGTCCAGCGGGTTATCGCCATCACGGATGCGCAGGAAGCCGGCCGCCTGTTCGAAGGTTTTGTCGCCCAGCCGCGGCACTTTCAGCAATTGCTTGCGGCTGCGGAAGGCGCCGTTCTGATCGCGGTAGGACACGATATTGGCCGCCAATGTGGCGTTGAGGCCGGAGATGCGGGTCAGCAGCGGTATAGAGGCGGTGTTGACGTCCACGCCGACGGCGTTGACGCAATCCTCCACCACAGCGTCCAAGGCGCGCGCCAATTGACTCTGGTTGACGTCGTGCTGGTACTGGCCGACGCCGATGGACTTGGGATCGATTTTCACCAGTTCGGCCAGCGGGTCCTGCAAACGGCGGGCAATGGACACCGCGCCGCGCAGTGACACGTCCAGGTCCGGGAATTCTCGCGCCGCCAGTTCCGACGCCGAATATACCGAAGCGCCGGCTTCGGACACCACGATCTTGGTCATGCCCAATTGCGGATAGGCGCGGATCAGCTCCTGCGCCAGCTTGTCGGTTTCCCGGCTGGCCGTGCCGTTGCCGATGGCGATCAGATCCACGCGATGACGCGCGCACAAGGCGCCCAGCACCGCCAGCGAACGGTCCCAATCGCGGCGCGGCTCGTGCGGATAGATGGTGGCGGTGTCCAGCAGCTTGCCGGTGCCGTCCACCACCGCCACCTTGCAGCCGGTGCGCAGGCCCGGGTCCAGGCCCAAGGTGGCGCGCTGGCCGGCCGGGGCCGCCAGCAAGAGATCATGCAGATTGTCCGCGAACACCTTGATCGCCTCGGCGTCGGCGGCGTCCTTGAGCCGCGACACCAGTTCCAGCTCCAGCGACAGGAAAATCTTGGCGCGCCAGCACAAGCGCACGGTGTCCAGCAGCCATTTGTCGGCCGGACGGCCGGCGTCGCGCACGCCGAAGCGCGCGGCGATCAGTTGCTCGTAGGCGGAGCGTTCGGTGATCGGGGTTTCGTCCGGCTGGTATTTCAGCGCCAGACTCAGCACGCCCTCGTTGCGGCCGCGCAATAACGCCAGCGCGCGGTGCGAGGGCGTGGCGCGGATGGCTTCGCGGTGTTCGAAATAATCGGAAAACTTGGCGCCCTCGTTCTCCTTGCCAGCCACGACCTGGCCAACCAGCTCGCCCTCGTTCCACAGCTTTTCGCGCAGTTGGCCCAAGAGCTCAGCGTCTTCGGCGAAGCGCTCGATCAGGATGGCGCGCGCGCCGTCCAGCGCCGCCTTGGCGTCGGCCACGCCGGCTTCGGCGTTGACATAGGCGGCCGCGACGACGTTGGGGTCCTGGCTAGGATCGGTCAACAGGCCGTCGGCCAAGGGCTCCAGCCCGGCTTCGCGCGCGATCTGCGCCTTGGTGCGGCGCTTGGGTTTGTAGGGGAGGTAAAGGTCTTCCAGCGCGGTCTTGTTGTCCGCGGCGTAGAGCGCGGCTTCCAGTTCGGGGCTCAGTTTGCCTTGCTCGGAGATGCTGCCGAGGATGCTGACGCGGCGCTCGTCCAGCTCGCGCAGATAGACCAGGCGCTCGGCCAGCGTGCGCAGCTGGGTGTCGTCCAGGCCGCCGGTGGCTTCCTTACGGTAGCGGGCGATGAAGGGAACGGTGGCGCCGCCGTCTATCAGGTCGATGGTGGCGGCGACTTGCGCCTCGCGGACGGAAAGTTCGGCCGCCAGGCGGCTGGAAATGCTTTTCAACATCGGTTTTTATTCTTTCGAGTTGAACAAAAACCGCTACTGTACCGCCATCGCCGACAAAATCAACCGGGACGCCGCGTCGGACGTCCCGAAATCAGCGCCCCGGACAAGTCAGGTACCCGCCGCCACCGGGCTTTCCAACCAGGCCTGGGCCTCTTCCGCGGTATCAAAATACTGAGTGCGGGTATTGGACAACAAGCCGGCGATGTGGGCGGCCAGCTTGATCCAAACATCGCTGACCACCAGCGCCACGCGGCCGACGTGATTTTCATGGGCGCGCATGAATTTGACCTCTTCCAGCGCCATGTCCAGCGTGAAGTCCTTCAGTTCGGTCAGGTCCAGCAGCAGATCGGGCTTTGCACGCTCGGACTGGCGCTTGAGCAGGGCCTCCTCCAGCAGCTTGAAGTCCGCCAGCGTGAATTCGTTGTACAGCGCCACGTCCAGGCCGTAGTGTTGTTCGCGTATCGAGATCATGTCCTTCTCCTTTGCTGTGTCGCTTTCATTTTAAGGCTTGGCCGCACTGGCGCGGCAAGCTTTTTCAGCCGGCCGGCGGCGTCTTGAGCCAGGCGGCTAGCCGCCCGCGGGCATTGCGGCAGGGCGAGGCGGTATTGAACTGAATCATCCGCCCTCGCGTCCATTTGTCGTACCAGGGGCCGCCGTAAAGCGCCTCGTCGGAATAGCTCTCCACCAGCGCCTCTACCTGACGCTGGCTATCGTCCAGCATCGCGCGCAGCCTCGCCCAGTCGTCGACATCCCCGTAATCGCGGTAGAACCTCTGCGCCAGCAGGCCCAGCTGATTCCAGCGGTAGCCGGTGTCGGGAAAGTCTATAGGCAGGCCATCCCGCTCCAACCGATGCCACTTCAGCACCAGCGCCTGCCAGCCCAGCAGATAGGCCGTCAGGTCCGCGGCGCTCATCCGGCTGCCCTTGGCGTGCCCATCCAACTCCTGAGCGAAGGCGCGCTCCGGCGGCACCCGCGCCAGCACCGCGCTCAAGCGCCGGTATTCGTCCCTCATCGCCGCCAACAAGGCGGCCTTGTCCGCAGGCACCGTCATTGCCGTCCCCTCGCCGCGTCCGGTCAAACGCCGGACCATGGTTGCAGCTTAACGCCGGCTGGCCAACATGCCGCTGACGATGATCAAACCCATCGCCACCAGGCCGGCGGCGCTGAGCGGGTCGCCCCACAAGCCGACGCCCAGCAAAGTGGAAAACACCACGGTCAGGTAAGACAGATTGGCGGCCAAGAGCTTGCGCCCCACCTTGTAGGCGCGGGTCATCGCCAATTGGGCGATGGTGGCGGTGGCGCCCAAGCCCAGCAGCAGCCACGCGTTCTCCAGCGTCACCGGATGCCAGGTTTCAAACAGCATCAACAGCAGGCCGCCCAGCGTGGAAATCAGCGCGAAATAGAACACGACCTTCCATTCCGGCTCGCCCTGGCGGCCCAGTTCCCGCACATGCAGATAGGACCAGCCGGCCAGCAGGCCGGAGCCGACGCCAAGCAAACCGGCCACCCAGGCCTCGCTGGACAAGGTGGGCCGCAGCAACAGCACCACGCCGACAAAGCCCAGCGCCAGGCCGGCCAGCGCCTGCTTGGGCAGGCGCTCGCGCAACAGCGCCACCGACAGCAGCGCCAGGAACATCGGCGAGGTGTAGTTGAGCGTCACCGCCGTGGACAAGGGCAAATGGGCGATGGCGTAGAAATACAGCAATAAGGAAGCGTAGCCGATCAGGCCGCGCTGCACGTGATAGCGCAGCAAGGGCGTGGAGAAGCGCTCGCGCCGCCACAAAGCCGCCGCGCCCAGCGTGACCGCGCCCACCAGAGTGCGCCAGAACACCAGCTCGGTGGAGGAGAAATATTCGGCGCCCAGCTTGACGAACACCCCCATCAGGCCGAAAAACACCGCCGCCACCACCATCCAGCCCGAACCCAGGCGCCACTTTCCACTAGTCAAACCACATTATCCTTATTCATTCTTGTTGAACCCCCAAGCTCTGCTTCAACGCAAAGCCGCCATCAGGCCGGAGCCCACTATCAAGGCCATCGCCGCCAGCGACCAGCCGCTCAGCGGATCGCCCCACAACACCACGCCCAGCAGCGCGGAAAACAGCACCGTCAGATAGCCGAAGCTGGCCACCAGGTATTTACGTCCGTCCTTGTAAGCGCGGGTCATCGCCAATTGTCCCAACATACCGCACACGCCAACCCCAAGCAGCGGCAAGACATTGTCCGCCGTCACCGCGCTGAAACCCGGCCCCAAAGCCAGCCAGATGCCGCCGAACACGCTGGAAATGGCGAAAAACCAGAACACCACCTTCCAGGACGGCTCCCCCATCCGCCCCAACTCGCGCACCTGAAACACCGCGAAGCCGGCGCTGACGCCGGACATCAGACCAATCAAGCCTGCCAGCCACTGCTCTGAGCTGAAAGTGGGGCGCAGCAGGATAACGATGCCGACGAAGCCCAGCAACAGGGCCAGGCCGGTGCGCGGCGTCAGCCGGTCTTTCAACTTGATCACACACAGCAAGGCGAAGAACAGCGAGGAGGTGTAGTTCAACGTGACCGCCGTGGACAAGGGCAGCCGGGTCAGCGCATAGAACAGCGCCACCATGGACGCGTAGCCCACGAAGCTGCGCTTGACGTGCCCGCGCCAATGCGGCGTCCACGGCGACTGGCGCTTCCAGGCCATCGCAGCGCCCAAAGCCAGCGCGCCGATGGCGGTGCGCCAGAACAGCAACTCGGTGGAAGCGAAGGCGTCGGCGCCCAGCTTGACGAACATGCTCATCAGCGCGAAACACAACGCCGCCACCACCATCCAGCCGGAACCCAGCCGGCCTTGGCGCAAGCGCCGTCCCATGGCCCGCGCGCCGTCGCTCAACGCCGGCGTCATCGCTTCAACAATTCAAGCGACAGGCAGATGGCCTCCATCTGCCGACGATAGGTTTTGAATTCAGAAGCGTTGGCGGCGCAGCGCGCCTCGGCCATGCGCTTTTTGTCCCCCAACTGAAACACATGCAGGTTGTGGCGGACAATCCACAGCCGATTGGAAACGAAGCGGCCGTCGCGGTATTCGGTCACCAGCCGGCCGCTGCGGCTGTTGACGCGGGCGAAATTGGCGGCTTCGCGATTGTCGTCCTCCCGGCGGTATTTTTGCGCCAGCCGGGCCAGGGTGTCGCCGCGCCCCGGCTTGCGCGAGAACACCTGCACATCGATGGCGGCGCGCTCGCGCTGATCGGCTTTGGGCGGCACCACCCGCAGCACGCGCTGGCCGTCCACCACGCTGGGGCGAACCTTCCAGCCCGGCGGCACATTGAAACGCACGCGGCTCACGGCATCGGTGTAGACAGCGGCCTGGGCCAACGGAGCCAGCAAGGCCAGCGACAAGGGCAAACAGCGGAAAAGCGTTTTGAGCATGGAATCGGGCAAACCAGATAAGAGCCTGCTCACAATCCGGCGAGCAAGACAAGACGAAGACGGCGGAAGCAGCGGCATGTGCTGACGGTACATGAGCATTCTGCAGCGGTCCTCCCGCGTGACGCCTTCCAACGCGCGGCAAACTTTGAACAGGCTCGTAAAAAAGGCGCGGACAAGTCCGCGCCTTTGCATTATGACACCGCAAGCCGTCGCTTAACCAGTCAGCGCCTCGCCCATCTTGCGTCGGTAGAACTCGTGGAAGTGCAGCATGCCTTCTTCGGTGGGCGATTGATAAGGCCCCACCTCGCTCTCGCCGCGCATCCACAAGGCACGGCGGCCTTCGTGCATCCGGTAGCAGATCTCGTCGTCTTCCTTGGCGGTTTCAAAATAGGCCGCCTGCTCCGCCTCGATAAACTCCGGCTCGAACCACACCACGTCCTCCGGGTAGTAGAACTCGGTCAACACCGTGCACTGCTCCGGCCCGCGCGGCATCACCACGCTGACCACCAGCACGTGCGGATACCACTCCACCATGATGTTGGGGTAGTAGGTCAACCAGATGGCGCCGAACTCCGGCTGCTGGTCAGCGTAGCGACGGCGCACTTCCTCGTGCCATTTGCCGTAGACGCGGGAGCCGGAGGTGGCCAGCTTGTTCTTCACCCCCACGGTTTGTACATGGTATTGCGCGCCCCACTCCCACTTCAGATCGTCGCAATCGACGAAATTGCCGAGGCCGGGGTGGAAGGGATCGACGTGGTAGTCCTCGGAATACACTTCGATGAAGGTCTTCCAGTTGAAGGCGTACTCCGTCAGATGGCTGGAATGGTAGGCGTAGCCGTCAAAGCTCATGTGCTTGGCCACGCCCAGGTTTTCCAGGTCGCGCGCCACATTGCGGCGCGCGTCAAACAGCAGGCCGTTCCAACGCGTCAGTTCGGTCTGGCTCAGGTTCAAGCACGGCGTCTCCGGGAAATGTGGCGCACCCAGCAAAGAGCCTTCGGCGTCGTAAGTCCAGCCATGCAAATTGCAGACGATATGATTGCCGTTGCCGCGGCCCTTATAAATGATGGCCTGGCGGTGACGGCATACATTGGAGATCAGCTTGATCCGGCCATCCACATTCTTGAGCATCTTGCCGTGCCCCATCCATTCCAGAGTCTGATAATCGCCGGCGTTGGGCGTCATCAGCTCATGGCCATAGTAGATGGGCGCGTCTCCAAACAGCAGCCGCTGTTCCTGAGCGTAATAGGCAGGATCAAAATAGGTATAGACGGGTAGCTGGGCAGCAGATGCTTGAAGCAACTGCGCGGAAGCCAGATCAGACATTATTCCCACACCTCCGGTAGAAGATATAAGACCAGCCGAATCTCGCTTAAAACGAGTTTGCGGGACTATCAAAAACAATCAACAAAAACAAGGCCGAACCTTGCAACAGAGGGGCGGATTATGCCCCCGCCCCCCCACTGGGGCAAGCCTTTCCTCTCTACCGGAAGTAGGTTTTTGGCGTAAAAACATCAGCTTGCCGTACCCAAATCATACTTAGAATAATATTTTTGATAGGAATCAAAGATTTAGCATTCACGCTGCAATGCAATATTAGAGTCGCTTAATTCATGATGTTATAATCACCGTCATCGCCTCCATCCGGCTTTAAGCTACGGCCCCTTCTGGACTGTAGCCGATATGCCGCCAGTTACAATGCCTGCAGCGTAAATACAGGCGCAGCCATGCTTTTCGCCGATGGCCCGGCAGCGCTGACGCCAGCTTCCGGCGATGCTATACCGATTGAAAAGCCGTGCCCGCCACAGCGAGAACCCACCCTCGCCGCCGCGGCCGCAAGCTTGGGATCCATGGCGACAAAACCGCTGATTTTTGCCTAAATGCCAAATTTTACGACTCATCGCGCCACGCGCCTACAGCCTGCGACACCGCTCGGTCGGTGCCGGACCGTCGTTCGCGCCCATTCCCCCCGCGCGTCACAGGAAAGCCTCTGAAAACATGCAAACCTTTTTCCTCGCTCCCATCGGCTTCAACGCCGGCCTGACCTCGGTGGCGCTGGGCGCCATCCACAGCCTGGAGCAAGCCGGCCTGCGCGTCGGCTTCGTCAAACCCATCGCCCAGGGCGCGGACCCCAAGGAGCCGGAACGCTCCACCCACTTCGCCCGCGCCATCTGCCGGCTCAATCCGCCGGAGCCGATTCCGATGGAGCGGGTGGAACGCCTGCTGTCAAAAGGCCAGGTGGATCAATTGATGGAAGAAGTGGTCAGCCTGTATCAACAGGCGGCTAATCAGGTGGACGTGGTGCTGGTGGAGGGCCTGGTGCCGGACCAGAAACAGGTGTTCTCCACCTTTCTAAACACGAAGATCGCGCGCAATCTGCAAGCGCAGACCATCCTGGTCAGCGCGGCCGACAACCTGGCCAGCCACGAGATCGCAGAGCAGCTGGAAATGAGCATTCAGGCCTTTGGCGGCGGCCAGGGCGGCCAGATCGCCGGCTACATCCTCAACCGGGTGCCCAAGGACCAGAACGCTCAGGACATCGCCACCGAGGTGCTGGAAAGCGGCAGCTTGATGAAAAAGGCGCGGCTGCCGATGCTGGGCGCCATCCCGCACGAGCCGGAACTGCTGGCGCCGCGCACCCTGGACGTGGCCAATCATCTGAAGGCGCGGCTGTTGCACGCCGGCCAACTGACCAGCCGCCGCGTGCGCACCATGGTGGTGACCGCTCGCACCGTTCCTAATATCGTGCACCTGCTCAAGCCCGGCGCGCTGATCATCACTCCCGGCGACCGCGAGGACATCGTGCTGGCCACCGCGATGGCGGCGATGAACGGGGTGCCGCTGGCCGGGCTGTTGCTGACCTGCGATTCGATGCCGGACCCGCGCATCATGCTGCTGTGCCAGCAGGCCTTTACCGGCGGCATGCCGGTGATGGCCAGCGAATCCAACACCTTCGACACCAGCAGCGCGCTCAACAATATGAGCCTGCAAGTGCCGTCCGACGACCGCGAGCGCATGGAGCGAGTGATCGAATTCGTCGCCGAGCACCTGAACGTGGCGCCGCTGAAACAATACATCGGCACGCCTCAGGAACTGCGCCTGCCGCCGCCTGCCTTCCGTTACCAGCTGATGGAAAAGGCGCGCAAGGCCAATAAACGCATCGTGCTGCCGGAAGGCAACGAGCCGCGCACCATCCAGGCCGCCGCCATCTGCCACGAGAAGGGCATCGCCCGCTGCGTGCTGATCGGCCAGCGCGCCGAAATCCTGCAAGTGGCGGAAGCCCAGGGCGTGACACTGCCGGAGTCGGTGGAAATCATCGATCCCAACGAGGTCCGCGGCCGTTACGTGCCCCCCATGGTCGAGCTGCGCAAGAGCAAGGGCCTGAACGCTCCGATGGCCGAACAGCAATTGGAAGACAATGTGGTGATGGGCACCATGATGCTGGCGCTGGACGAAGTGGACGGCCTGGTGTCCGGCGCGGTGCACACCACCGCCAACACCATCCGCCCCGCCTTGCAGCTGATCAAGACCGCGCCGGGCGCCAGCATCGTGTCCAGCGTGTTCTTTATGCTGATGCCGGAGCAGGTGCTGGTCTACGGCGACTGCGCGGTGAACCCCGATCCTGACGCCGAACAGTTGGCCGACATCGCCATACAGTCGGCGGACTCCGCCGCCGCTTTCGGCATTCCGCCGCGTGTGGCGATGATCTCCTACTCCACCGGCTCCTCCGGCAGCGGATCGGACGTGGAGAAAGTCCGGGAAGCCACCCGCATCGCCAAGGAAAAGCGCCCGGATCTGATGATAGACGGCCCGATGCAGTACGACGCCGCCAGCGTGGAATCGGTAGGCCGCCAGAAGGCGCCGGACAGCGAAGTGGCCGGCCGCGCCACCGTGTTCGTATTCCCGGACCTCAACACGGGCAACACCACTTACAAGGCCGTTCAGCGCTCAGCCAATGTGGTGTCGGTGGGCCCGATGCTGCAAGGCCTGCGCAAGCCGGTCAACGATCTGTCGCGCGGCGCGCTGGTGGACGACATTGTCTACACCATCGCCTTGACCGCGCTGCAGGCCGAGCAAGGCGAGTCCATCTAAAGAACCTGTTCAAAGTCTCTGAGTAGTAGCGTAGTGTGAGAAAATCCAGAGGTGAGAAAAAGCTACCCAAGTGATATCAGTCGCGAACAATTTGAAGTGATCAGACCACTTCTGGAAAGTGCGCGTAAAAGAACAAGCCCCGTCGAGTGGACTTGTATGAAGTATTTTGTGCCGTGCTGTACCTGCTCCGAAGCGGCTGCCAATGGCGAATGCTTCCTGAAGCGTTTCCCAAATGGCGTACCGTCCATTCGTACTTCACCATGTGGAGTGAGCCGCGTGAAGGGGGCAGCCTGCTGGAGCAGGCGCTAAAAAATCAGGTTGGCGCGGCCCGAGAGAAACTGGGGCGGAGCGCTTGCAGCAGGTTCTTGATCGTGGACGCGCAGAGCGTGAAGAACACTGATACCGCAGGATTAAAAGGCTACGACGCAGGTAAGAAGGTCTCGGGTATCAAGCGCCATATTGTGGTGGACACGCAGGGCCTGCCACATGCGGTGGCGGTCACCACTGCGGAGGTTACAGACCGCAAAGGGGCGCTACAGGCGCTACGGCAATGTAAATCCAGATTGATTGGGGCTCAGAGCCTGCTGGCGGATAGTGGCTATGTTGGCAAACCCTTTGCTCAAGGCGTGAGCGAGATTCTGGGGGCGGACGTGACGGTGCAGATTGCCAAACGGAGCGAGCTGCACACCTTCAAGGTGATGCCCAAACGCTGGGTTGTTGAGCGCAGCTTCGCTTGGTTGGAAAAGAGCAGAAGGCTGTGGAAGAACTGCGAGCGGAAACTCAATACCAGCTTGCAGTTCATCCATCTGGCCTTCTTGGGGCTCTTACTCAAAAGACTTTGAACAGGTTCTTACTCAAAAGACTTTGAACAGGTTCTAAGCCCTGCCCCCTATCCAACCGCCCGCCTCCCGGCAGGCGGTTTCGCCATTCCGCGCAACAGTTCCCCTCCCCTATTCCACCCTGCCAGGCCATGCCATTGCGTTAATTCAAACAATTGTTTTACATTGGAGCGCCATAAAAGCCGCACAACAACAAACTGCGTCCGCAGCCGCGTCTACAACGCATCAGAGGGGCACTCCATGTCGATTCAAACCATCACCGAATGGTTCATCCCGGACCGCGTACGCCAATCTCCGGAACAGGCTATCCGCGGCCGCACCGTCGTCGGGGTCGGCCTGCTGGCCGGCCTGGTGGCGCCGCTGTTCGCCATCGAATACCTGCAACTGGGCCACCGTGCGATGGCCGTCGGCATCGCGCTGGGCGGCCTGGGCCTGCTGCTGGGGCCGCTTCTGCTCAAACTGAGCGGCGCGGTGCGCTTCAGCGCGGAATTCATCACCAGCTGCATGTACGCGATGGTGTGCTGGATGGTCTACGTCAACGGCGGCATCCAGTCCACCAGCATCGTCTGGTTCGCCGCTATTCCCTTCACCGCCGTCTTCGTCGCCACCCGCGTCTCCGGCATGGTCTGGCTGGGACTGACCGCGGCCGCCATCGGCCTGTTCCTGTGGTTGAGCGCCAAGGGACTGCTGCCCGCCAACCCGATTCCACACGCCGAAATCCCCAAGCTGCAGGCCAAATCGCTGGCCGGCTTGTCGCTAGTGGTGCTGGCCCTGGCGCTGGCCTTCGACAAGGCCAAGGTCAAAAGCTTTGAGAAACTGGAAGGCGCGCGGCGCGAGGCGGAACAAGCTCAACAAGCGATGCGGCAGCTGATGGCTCAGTTGACCGAGTCCATCCAGGCCGCTTCCAGCGCCAGCCGCGATATCGCCGGCAGCACCGGCAATATGGCCGAAACCATGGCCAGCCAGCGCGAACGCTCGGAAGACATGGTGGTGATCGCCCAACAAATGGCGGTGGTCACCAGCCAGAACGCCGAGCAATCGGTGACGGCCACTCAGCTGGCGCACACCGCCGGCCAAGCGGCCTTGGGGGGCGGCGAAGCGATGGACCAGGCGGTCAGGCAGTTGAGCAAGGCCGGCGAAGTGATCGCGTTGGCCTCCGGCCGGCTGGAACAGCTGGGCGAGCGCAGCGCAGAAGTCAGCGGCATCGTGCAACTGATCCGCGACATCGCCGACCAAACCAACCTCCTGGCGCTCAACGCCGCCATCGAGGCGGCGCGCGCCGGAGAGCTGGGCCGCGGCTTCGCGGTGGTGGCCGACGAGGTGCGCAAACTAGCCGAGCGCACCCAGAACGCCACTCTGGACATAGAACAGAAAATCCGGCTGATCGTCGACGGTACCAATCAGGCGCTCGTCGCGATGCGTGACGGCAATCAGCAGATGCAAGCGGGCCGCGACAACTCGCTGGACGCACAGCGCAAGCTATCCGGCATCATAGGCGAAACCGGCGAGCTGGCCAGCTTGCTCAGCCAGATGTCGCAGGCGGAAGCCAATCAAAACCGCGGCTTCGCCCAGTTCGCCAACGACATCACCGCGGTGGGCGAATCCACCCGCAGCCTGTCCGGCGAAACCCAGGCCATCGCGGACGCCATCGCCCGGCTGGACCGCTTGCTGGAGGATCTGGGCCAAAACACCCGCCACCTTCAAACGCAAAACGCCACGGCATGAAAAACGCCGGCCCAGGGCCGGCGTCGTCCTTTGAACAGGCTCTCGCCCGCGAACGCCCTTATTGCGGCAACTCGCTATTACTGAATACCTCCAACTGCACTTGCTTCACCCGCTTGTCCGCGGACAGGCGCTGTTGCAAGGACAGCAACTCGACCTGGGCCGGCGCGTCGAACACCACCACGCTTTGAGTGCGGTAACGCACGCTCAGGCTATGGTCGCGCGCCACCGCGGCCTCGTCTCGCGGCGAAGCCAGCTTCACCATCACCACGCCGCTGACCCTGGACGGAGCCAGTTCCCCTTCGGAACGCAGCACGTCGCCGCGCTTCAGCGTCACACCTCCCTCGCTCGCCGCCGAGCGGGCGCTGACGCCCTGCGGCAGCTTGCCGGCCGGAGCCGCTTGTTTGTAATAGGTCTTGCCGTTGATCACCAGCGGCTGGCCGCCCGGCTTCTGCTTGAAGGACGGAACGTCGGCGGCCTGAGCGCCGGCGGCCAAGGCCAGCAGGCCGGCCAGAATCAGGGAATGTTTCATCGTTATGCTCCTTTGTGGCCGATGAAGCGGATGGACCAAGACCGCAGGGTGCCGGTGGCGTTGGGCAGGCTCAGCGTGCTCTGGCCCTTAGCGTCCCGGTAGTCGTAATAGTACTCGGCGCCGTTGGTGTCGATCACGCGCAGCCGCCATTGACCGCGCGCCGATTCGCCGTAAAAGTGGTTGGACAACAAACGCTGCTGGTTCAGGCCGTAACTCTCGTTCACCAGGCCGGTGCGCGGCGACAGCAATACCGAGCGGGTACCCGCCGGCGAAATCAGTTCCACCGCCAGGTCGTTGGCGCGGCCGTGCTTGGCGTCCACCAGCACTTGCACCGCTTCCACCGTCAAATCCTCGGCGTGGGTGTACACGCTGTCCAGACCGGCTTCGCTGGCGTCTGGAATCGCCTTCATCACCGACACCGTCTGCCAGCGCGTCTTCTCCAGCGCCGTCAGCGGCTTATGAGTGCGGCCCAGCTCCACCGCCTTGTCTACATCGATCAGGCCAAAGCCGTAGAACGGATGGAAGGCGAGACCGGCGGCGTTGTTCTGCCACCCCGGCAAAGCCTGGTAGCTGTGCGCTCCCCCCTTGGCGTCCTTGAAGGCCAGGGTCACGCCGGCATGATTGGCATCCACTTTACGCGCCGATTTGATCAGCAGATCGCGCACATCGCGCGCGCTCAGGCTGGGATAAGCCGACATCAGCAACGCGAATGAACCTGAAGCCGCCGGCGCCGCGGCGGAAGTGCCGTTCATGGTGCCGCGATAATCGCAATTAGGGTCCAGCGCGGTGCCGCCGTGCAACTGATTGGTGGACGGACGCAACGTGGAGTTGGAGCCGCGGTCGCACCCCACCAAGTCGGTGGTCACCATCGCCGGGGTGGCGATGCCGTACTCGCCGCCAGGGGAAGTCAGCAGCACGTTGGCGCCCACCGAGGAGTAGGACGAGCGCACGCCGTCGGCGTTCAGCGCCGACACCACCACGTTCCAGTAGTTGCTGTTGTCGGTGGTCAGGTTGGAGTCCTGAATCGGCAGACCGTCGTTGCCGGCCTTGGCCAAGACATAAGTGGGTTTGCCGTCATTGTCCGAGCCGGATTGGAAGCTGACGTAGGCGTTGCCCGCCGACTTGACGAACACCGCGCCCTTGCCGCCGTTGCTGCGCAGGCTGACGTCCTCGTGCGCTTCGTCTCGCACTCGCAACGACATATCAGTGTCCGGATTGCCCGGAATCGAGCGGATCGCCGAGCTGCCGTAGCTCTGGTTGAACACGCGGGAGCTGGTGGACGACTGGCCGGCGCCGTCGCTCGGCGATTTGCCGTGCGACAGCATCCAACCGGCGGTGGTCTGCGCCTTCAGCCAGTTGAAGCCGTTCAAACTGGCCGCCGGCGCCACGCCGCGGCCTCCCAGATTGTTGAAGCCCACCGCGGCGGCGATGCCGGCCACGGCGGTGCCGTGGCTGTCGGTGGCCGCGCTGGGGGTCGGGTCGTCGCTATTGTTCGCCAGATTCTTGGAGCCGGGCACCACATTGCCCGCCAAGTCCGGGTGGCGGATCTCCAGGCCGTCGTCGATGACGGTCACTGTCACGCCGTGCCCCTGGATGCTGCGCGAATGGCTGAGCGCCAGGTTCAGATCAATGCCGGCCACGCCGCCGCGTTGCGAAAACGCGTTCTGCCCCGTGTTTTGCAGGAACCATTGCTGGGACACCAGCGGGTCTCCCGGCTGCAAGGGCGTTGCGGCCTGACCGGCCAGGGACGCCAGGGCCAACGAAACCGCGCCCACCGTGATATGGATACGCATTGCATCTCCTAAGTGTCGAAACTACGGTCTATTGAGAAAAACCGCCGTGAGTCCGGGGCTGCCACCCCATCGCTCTCAGCCATTCGCCCCCGCCTGCCAGCGGCGGCGAAATCCTCGGTCCCGCGCCGGCGTCCGGTTTCGGAAGGCCAAGCCATCCTTACCCGGTCGCCTTGCGGCGAACCTGCGTCGGCGCTCGCGCCGGGCCGTCAGGGCGGCCTCCACCTCCGCGCTCCGGCCGGCCCAAGCGGCATCCGCCCAAGCAGTGAACCATCAAAATCGAAAATGCCAAAGTCCTATTTATTTTTATCGTATATAAAAACTTCATAATACAAAATGCAATAATTCCCATTCGCAAATATGACGAAAGGAAGCAACAAACCAGGAAAAATGATGTCAAAATCAACCGCTTAGCATGAAACATCCAACAATTACCGTAGCCGACGGCGCAGCGGCCAGTCGCCCATAAACACAGCCAGACCCAGAGAAGAACGTCAGGATTTGTCAGACAGAAGCACTAAGAAAGAGAAGAAAAAGGAACAAATAAAAAACGCCCCGGACGGGGCGTTTTGGATTGGAAGACGATGCCGACGCGAGGTTTAGTCGCGTTCTCCGGCAAAAGCCAGCAACAGTTGCAACAAGCTGGTGAACAGGTTGTAAATGCTGATGTAGATCGACAACGCCGCGGAAATGTAGCTGTCCTCGCCGCCGTCCACCACCACCTTGACCTGCCACAGAATCATCAGCGAGCTGAACAGCGCGAAAGCCGCGGAAATCATCAGATGGAAAGCCGGCATGCGCAGGAAGATGTTGGCCACCACCGCTACCATCAGCACGATGGCGCCCACGGTGAGGAAGTTGCCCAGGCCGCTCAGATCGCGCTTGGTGGTGGTGGCAATGCCCGCCATCACGAAGAACACCAGCGCGGTGGCCGCGCCCGCGGTCATAATCAGCTGGCCGCCGTTGGAAAACTTGAACGCCAGTTGCAGCAAGGGCCCCAACAGCAAGCCCATCAGGAAAGTGAAACCCAGCATCAGAAACACACCAGCCGAGCTGTAGCGGTTTTTCTCGATGGCGAACACCAAGCCGTAGAATACGGCCAGGATCGCCAGCATGCCGATGATGGGGCTGCCGGCCAGGAAGCCGAAATTCATATTGGTGCCGACGATGGCTCCCATCACCGTAGGAATCATCGACAGGCCCAGCAAACCATAAGTATTGCGAAGAACCTTATGGCGTACCTCGGCCATACCGGTCGTCTGATAGGCCGTCTCAAGGTTCGGGTGCATAATGTAAGCCTTTCTCCAAAGGGATTTTTATCAAATTGTACCGACAGTGACAGCCGCTGTGGCAATAAGTTTCCCGGCGGCCCGGCTTGCGTCGCGCAAACGCTTCGGGTATTCTTGCACTCCCTTGCAAATGAGGACGGTTGTTTTAATTTGCAAGCGGCATCAAAGCGAAAGTGGCGGAATTGGTAGACGCACTGGATTTAGGTTCCAGCGCCGCAAGGCGTGAGAGTTCGAGTCTCTCCTTTCGCACCAACCCTGATTGTACCCATACCTCTTGCAAAACGCTTGGGCTAAGCCCTCCCTACCGTCGTAGCAAAGCGGCTCGGCTCAACACGCTGTTTTCCGTTTATCTTGCATTATCTTTGTCCCGCCCAAGCTCCAAACTGTTCCTCGGAACCTGTTCAAAACTTGCTGCGCTTCAGCGATACATCGTTAAAACAAGCTTGCTCATGCTTCGTATAAACACTCTGCTTCCCCAGCCGCTTGAGCCTTAGCCGGCAAGCACGCTCCCGAATCACAAACGCAGGCCATGAAAAACGCCCTCGAAGCGCAGACTCGTCGAGGGCGTTGGATTTAGCGTGATGGGATCAAGCACTGGCGGCGGTTTGCTTGTCCATCATGATTTTCAGAATCTGCGCATCAGTCTGCACCATTCCCTGGCTGGCCAGCTTGCCCAGGTTGGCGATGGAGGCGTCCAGCTCACATTCCACAATGCCGTCGCTGCCCGCCACGCACACGCCGTCCAGCGCCATCAGTACCGCCTTGTAAGCTGACCCCGCCGAAGTGGACACCTTCATCGCGCAGCTATTGGACGCGCCGTCGCAAATCATGCCGGCCAAGTCGCCTATCATGCTGGAAATGGCCATGCCCGCCACCGCGTAGCCGCCGCCCAGCAACTGAGCCATCCCCGCCGCCGCGCCCATGGACGCGGTAGTGACCGCGCACAGCGCGGACAGCTTGGGCAGCCGGGCGTGAATATAAATGGCCATCAAGTGCGACAGCATCAGCGCTCGCGTCAGCCCCTCGCGATCGGCGCCGACATGCTCGGCCACCACCACCACCGGCATGGTAGCGGCAATGCCCTGATTTCCGGAGCCGGAGTTGCTCATCGCCGGCAGGGTGGCGCCGCCCATGCGGGCGTCGGACGCCGCGGTGGTGCGGGTGAGGATGCGGGTCAACAGATTGTCCGACAACAATCCGGCGCTCACCTGCTTGTGCAGGGTTGCGCCAATGTGCAGGCCAAACTGTCCCCCCATGCCCGCTCGCGACAGCGCCTCGTTCAGCGTGGCCGCCTCGTGGATGAAATCCATCGCCTCCAGCGGAGCCTGGGTGGCGAAGTCGTAAACATCCCGCGCCGTCGCGTCGGAAAAGTCGTACGCGGCGCCGGCCTGGCCGGAACTCTCGAGTTCAGCGCGGAACAACGCCGCGCCATTGCGCTCGATCAGCACCACATTAGTGTGAGAGTCCGCGATACAGACCCGTGCCGTCTCGTCGCCGGCGAACACTCGGGCTTCCGAATACAGGATATTCGGCACGTCCGCGATGCTCAGCGTCACGCGCTGCTCGGCGAGCATGCGTTTGGCGGCATCCACCACTTCGCCGCTCAAACCCTTTAGCACCTCCAGCTTGCCGTCCGGGTCGCCGCCCAGCGCGCCCACCGCGGCGGCGATCTGCAAGCCCACCGCGCCAGTGCCCGGCACCGTCACGCCCATGCCGTTCTTCATCAGATTGGGCGAAACCCGCGCTTCGATGCGCTCTGGCGCGCGGCCCAGCGTCTTGGCGGCGATGGCACAGGCCAGGGCCAATGAAATCGGCTCGGTGCAACCCAGCGCCGGCGCCACTTCCGCGCGCGCCGCCTTGACGAACTTCGGCCACAGATCGGTGTTGAGAGTTGGTGTACACATAATGATTACGCTTTCAAATCAAGTAAATGTCTTGCCGCCGCCCACAAGGCGGGCCGGCGGCGAAAATCAGGAGAAAGCCAGGAACGGCGACACGCAGAGCAAAAGGCCGGTGGCGATGATGATCTTGAGCGCGGCGCCCTTGTATTTGTGCAGGAAGGGCACTTGGTAAACCAGATAGGCCGGGATCAAACAGCCCACCAAGCCAAAAACCGGGCTGCAGATCGAAGTGAAGCTCAGCACCGGCGCGTTCAGCACGATGGCGCCCCAGGACAGCAAGACGGTGAACACCATGATGCCCTTGGCCACCCACTCAGGCCGGATACGCTCCTCCGGCATCACCCGGCGCAGCAGATTCATCGCCAGGCCCTGGCAGGCCTCGCGGAAGCCCAGATAAACGCCGAAATACGCGGTCATCACCGCAAAAATATTCAGGATCAGGCTGAACAGCTTCACCATATCGCCCGGCATGCTGCTGGCCACCATGGCCAAAGCGGAAATGTTTTCATGCGAGGCCTTGACCGCCTGCTCGTGCCCCATCGCCAAGGTAAAGGACACCGCGTAGAAAAAGACGGTAACGAAGAGGATGCCGAAGGCGATGTTCATCGCCCGCATTGCCTTGTACTGCGCCACTTTCCGCGACTTTTCCCGCGCGCGGTAGGAAATCACCATCGGGCTCAGGCTTTGAATGAACAGGATGGAGGTCAGCGTGAACGGCAGCATGACGATGGCGTCCTTGATCAGGCTGCCCAGCGAGGGGAAAGCGCCCACATTGACCATTCGCCATTCCGAAACCATGGCCAGGCCCAGCACCGCCACCACGCCCAGCTTGGTCAACACCATGCCGGTGGAAATCTTGAATAGCAGTTGCTCGCCACGGGAAGCCAGCGCCACCAGCAGACAGATCAGCCCCAAGCCATAGAAGGGATTGGCGGACAGCAGCGTCTCGGTCACACCGAAGCTATGCAGAAAGGAGGCGCTGTCGTTAGTGATGGCGGTTGAATACACAAAAACCCAGATCACCAGCATGATGAAGTAGAGCGCCCCCAGCAGAATGCCCCAGTTCTTGCCCAGATAGCCGCTGATCACGCTGGGGTAATCCTTGCACTCCGGCGACTCCGCCAAGGTGTTGATGAACAGACGCTGGAACAGATACATCGCCGGATAGCCGATGACGGAAGACAGCAGGAACACCCACAAGCCCATTAGCCCCACCTGCACCGGCAGGAACACGATGCCGGCGCCTATCGCCATGCCTATGCTCATCACGACCCAACCGCGGTCGATGCCGTCGAAACGCACCGCCTCCCGCCATTCCGCCTCCCGCCATTCCGCCTCGCTCATTCCCGCGCGCTCGGCAGCGCTTGCCCTGGGCTTGACGCCCACTTGGGTGATGTCCATACTCGTTGTTCCTTTAGTGGTTCATCTACTGTCTCAAGCCCTCCGGCGCCAACCGGATGCTTGGGTTTCCCCGCCGCGTTGCGCCAACAGCGCGTGAAAGGATTCTCGGACGCGTATCGGAAGCCCTCAGTCGCGGCACTGCTTCAGATAGCGGTAAAGAGTGGGTTCGGAAATCTCCAACGCCTGCGAAGCCTTGCCGACGAATCCGCGGATAGAGAACAAGCCCCGCTGATTCAGCTCCCTGATCACCTCCAGTTTTTCATCGCCGGACAAGCGCGTAGGATCAATCGCGTATTGCTCCAGCACGCCCTGCATAATCCCCACGCCAACATCATCAATGCCTAGCGACAAGGTTTCCTGATGCGAGTCGTGAGACAGTTCCACCGGCAGCAGAGCCTGTACCGCCTCCAGCGCGCGCTTGTAGCGGCTGTCGTCGGAGTTGACGCAGAGCATGGCCTGCACGCGGCCGGTCTCGTCCTTGATCACCAGGGTGGACGAACGCAGCGACACTCCGCCTCGGGTCTTGCTGCGGTAGTTCAGCCGATAGTTCTCGCCCCCCTTGGCGGAGCACTCCCGCGCCATGCACAAGGCGAGGTCGGTGGCCGGGGCGCCGACGCTGCGGCCGGACACATGCCCATTGCGGATGATTTTGAGCGAGGCGCTGGGATCGGATAGATCGTGCACAGCCACTTCGCTGTCCGGCCCCAACAGGGCCGACACGAAATCGGCGAGCACTTCCGCGTCAAGTTGCAGTTTCATGGCGATGACAAAAAAATTATCACGTTGAGATTCTATGCATCACCACTCATCCATGTCATGCGCAACCACGAGCGCATTTGACGCGCGTCAAACCCGTTCAGGCCGCCGCCCGTCGCCAACGCGGCGCCCCATGAAAAAAACCCGCCAAAATAGCGGGTTACACAATAGAAAAACAGCCGTCAGGCCTGGCGGAGTTGAACGCCGGACAGCTAGGTCAGGGCGCTTCCCTCTTTACACATTACAAAGCCTCATCCGCCGACAACCCTCTGGCGAACAAATCCACCGGCGTGTCCGGAATGAAGTCCAAACGCACCTGCCCCTCCACCGCGAAGCCCAGCTTGCTCAACACGCGCGCGGAGCCGGCATTGTCCGGATGCACCAAGCCCACCAGCCGGTCCAGCGCGTAAACATCCCGCGCCAGGCGCAGACAGGCGCGGCCGGACTCGGTGGCCAGGCCCAAACCCCAGTACTCCGGCAGAAAGCGATAGCCCAATTCCACCGCGTCCACCGCCGCCATGTATTTCAGGCCACTGAAGCCTATTACCTCGCCGCTATCCTTCCACACGCAGGCCACTCGGCCAAAACCATGCCGCTCATAATCCGCTAGCGGGCCGTCGCGCATTGCCTGCAAAGCTTGCTCGGGCGAGCCAAAAGGCGTGTTGCCGACATAGCGGATGGCCTCGGCCACGGTACCAAGCCGGTAAAAGGCGTCCAGGTCATCCTCCTTGAAAGGCCGCAAAATCATGCGGCCGGTATCCACTGCTTGCATTTCTGCCTCCCAAGCCGTTTGCAATATCATGACAATGGAAACAATTTGCCAGCAATCATCCGTCAACGCCATATTTTTTTGCGCTGCAACAAATCCGCGCGGCAGGCGCGCCCTGCGGCTCAGCTGATATACTGTCGCTTTGATTTCCCCCGCCGCAGAACCCCGCCATGAACGATCTGTTTGCCCATGAACCGAAAAAACCGCTGGCCGAAGCGCTGCGTCCCGGCCGCCTCGACGAGGTGATCGGCCAACGGCACTTGATCGGCCCTGGCAAACCGCTGCGGCTGGCCGTGGAGGCGCGCACCCCGCACTCGATGATTCTGTGGGGCCCGCCCGGCGTCGGCAAGACCACGCTGGCGCGCATTCTCGCCGCCAGTTTCGACGCCGAATTCATCCCGCTGTCGGCAGTGTTCTCCGGCGTCAAGGACATCCGCGAGGCGGTGGAGCGCGCGCACGCCGCGCTGCAGCGCTCCGGCCGCCACACCATTCTGTTCGTCGACGAAGTGCACCGCTTCAACAAGAGCCAGCAGGACGCCTTCCTGCCCTTTGTCGAATCCGGCCTGCTCACCTTCATCGGCGCCACCACGGAAAACCCCTCCTTCGAAGTCAACTCCGCGCTGCTGTCGCGCGCCCAGGTCTATGTGCTGAACAGCCTGGACGAAGAAGAACTGCGCCAGTTGTTCGAACGGGCCGCCGCCAACGGCGCGCTGGAGGGGCTGAGCTTCGACGATGCCGCCATCGATACGCTGACCGGCTACGCCGACGGCGACGCCCGCCGCTTCCTCAACCTGCTGGAGCAGACCCGCACCGCCGCCTACGCCCGCAAGACCGGCCAGATAGACCGCGACTTTCTGTCCGAGGTGCTGACCGTCAACGCGCGTCGCTTCGACAAGGGCGGAGACGATTTCTACGACCAGATCTCCGCACTGCACAAATCGGTGCGCGGCTCCAATCCGGACGCGGCGCTGTACTGGCTGACGCGGATGCTGGACGGCGGCGCCGACGCGCGCTACCTGGCGCGCCGGCTGGTGCGCATGGCCTGGGAGGATATCGGCCTGGCCGACCCGCGCGCGATGCAGATCGCCAACGACGCCGCCGCCACCTATGAGCGGCTGGGCAGCCCGGAAGGCGAACTTGCGCTGGCTCAAGCCGCGCTGTATTTGGCCGTAGCCGCCAAGAGCAACGCCGGGTACAAGGCGTATAATGAGGCCCGCGCCTTCATCAAACAGGACAAATCCCGGCCGGTGCCGGTACACTTGCGCAATGCGCCCACCCGGCTGATGAAGGAGTTGGGCTACGGCCACGAATACCGCTACGCCCACGACGAACCCCATGCCTACGCCGCCGGAGAGACCTATCTGCCGGAAGGGCTCGAGGACATGCGCTGGTATCAGCCGACTCCGCGCGGACTGGAAAGCAAAATACGGGACAAGCTGGATTTCCTGCGTCAGCTCGACGACGACGCCCGGCAAGACTCCGAATAAGTGAAAGAAACAGGACCAACCTAACCATGCTCGACATCAATCTGCTTCGCAACGACATCGAAGCCGTCGCCGCCCGTCTGGCCGGCCGCGGCTATACCCTGGACACCGCAGCCTTCAACCAGCTGGAGTCCGAACGCAAATCCCTGCAAACCCGCATGCAGGAACTGCAAGCCAAGCGCAACGCCTCATCCAAGCAGATCGGCGTGGCCAAGGGCAAGGGCGAAGACGTGTCAGCCATCCTGGCCGAAGTGGCGACGCTGGGCGACGAATTGAAAGCCGCCGAGCAAGGCTTCGACGCGGTGCAAAAGCAGTTGGACGCCTGGCTAATGTCCATCCCCAACCTGCCGCACGAATCGGTGCCGGCGGGCAAGGACGAAAACGACAATGTGGAAGTGCGCCGCGTCGGCGTGCCGCGCCAGTTCGACTTCGAGGTCAAAGACCATGTCGACGTCGGCGCGCCGCTGGGCCTGGACTTCGACACCGGCGCCAAGCTGTCCGGCGCGCGCTTCACCGTGCTCAAAGGCGACATCGCCCGGCTGCACCGCGCCATCGCCCAGTTCATGCTGAACACCCATACCGGCGATCACGGCTACGTCGAGCATTACACTCCCTACATCGTCAACGACAGCGCGCTGCTGGGCACCGGTCAGCTGCCCAAGTTCGCCGAGGACATGTTCAAGGTGACCAAGGGCGGCGAAGAAGGCAATGTGGACCAGTACCTGATCTCCACCTCGGAAATCACGCTGACCAACACCGTCAGCAACAGCATCCTCAAGGCTGAGGAACTGCCGCTGAAACTGACCGCGCATTCGCCCTGCTTCCGTTCCGAAGCCGGCAGCTACGGCCGCGACACCCGCGGCATGATCCGCCAGCACCAGTTCGACAAGGTGGAGATGGTGCGCATCGAGAAGCCGGAAGACTCCTACGCCGCGCTGGAAGAGATGGTCAGCCACGCCGAGAACATCCTCAAGGCGCTGGAACTGCCCTACCGCGTGATCACGCTGTGCACCGGCGACATGGGCTTCGGCGCCGCCAAGACTTACGATCTGGAAGTCTGGCTGCCGGCGCAGAACACCTATCGCGAAATCTCCAGTTGCTCCAACTGCGAAGCCTTCCAGGCACGCCGCATGATGGCGCGCTACAAGGACGAAAACGGCAAGAACCAGCTGGTGCACACGCTGAACGGCTCCGGCCTGGCGGTGGGACGCACCCTGGTGGCGGTGCTGGAAAACTACCAGAACGCCGACGGCAGCGTGACCATCCCGGCGGTGCTGCGGCCTTACTTTGGCGGCCGCGACAAAATCGGCGGTTAAACTCAAGCCTGGCTTAAAACCGACACAAGACAACGGCGCCCATCGCGGGCGCCGTTTTTCACATCCGCGCCGCCAGCAGCGCTTCGAACTCGGCTCGCGGCAACGGCTTGCTGAATAGATAGCCCTGGCCCAGCCGGCAGCCCTGCCGCAGCAGGAAATCACGCTGCGACTCCAGTTCCACGCCCTCGGCCACCAGTTCCAACCCCAGACTGCGGCCTATCGAAATGATGGCGCTGGTGATGGCGGCGTCGTCGCCGTCATGGTGCAGGTCCATGATGAAGGAACGATCAATCTTCAAGCCCTTGACCGGCAGCCGCTTCAAATAGGACAGCGAGGAATAGCCGGTGCCGAAATCGTCGATGGACAGATAAACGCCCAACTCGCGCAAGCGCTGCAAAGCCTCCACCATGCCGCTATCCTCGTCCATCGCCACGCTTTCGGTAATCTCCAGCTCCAACTCGCCGCTATTCAGACCATGCCGGCGCAACGTGCGCGCCACCGTGTCGGCGAAGCTGCCGTACTTGAGCTGGCGGCCGGACACATTGACCGCGATGCGGCCGGGCTCCAGTCCCATCGCATGCCACTGAGCCCAGTCTCGGCAAGCGGTGTCCAGCACCCACTCGCCTATCGGCACCATCAACGAGCCGTCCTCGGCGATCGGGATAAACTTGGCGGGCGCCATCAGCCCCAGTTCGGGATGGCGCCAGCGCAGCAAAGCCTCCGCCCCCACCACCCGCTGCGTAGCCAGTTCCACCTTGGGCTGATACCACACTTCCAGCTCTTCCTGCGCCAGCGCGCGGTGCAGGCTGTACTCCAGTTTCAGCCGCTCCATGGCCCGCGCGTTCATGTCCGAGGTGTAGAACTGAAAATTGTTCTTGCCGCGCTCTTTGGCTTGGTACATCGCGGAATCCGCGTTCACCAACAAAGCATCCGCGCTGACCCCGTCCTCCGGATACATGCTGATGCCGATGCTGGCGGAGATGAACAGCTCGTGGCCTGTCAGGCCGGACTGTTCGGTCACGCCGTCCAGCAACTGCTGCGCCAGCGCCGCCACCTGGGTCACACGCTCCACCGCCGGAAGCAACAGGATGAACTCGTCCCCGGACAACCTGGCCACGGTGGAGTGCGGCGGCGCATACTGCAGCAACACTGAGGCGATACGCACCAGCAATTCGTCGCCGGCATGATGTCCCAGCGTGTCGTTGACCAGCTTGAAGCGGTCCAGGTCGACGAACAGCAGCGCGAACTGCGCCCGCGTCGGCTGCGCCCGCTCTATCGCCTCTTGCAGCCGCTCCAGGAACAGGGTCCGGTTGGGCAAGCCGGTCAAGGCGTCGTGATTGGCCAGAAAGTGCAGCCGCTCCTCAGACTGCTTGCGCTGGGTGATGTCGGAAAACACCGCCACGTAATGCAGGCATTCTCCGTCCGCGTCGCGGATGGCGGTAATGCTCAGATGCTCGGTGTACAACAGGCCGCCCTTGCGGCGGTTGACCACCTCGCCCTGCCAGACCCCGCTCTCTTTCAGGCTTTGCCACAGCTTCTGATAAAAGTCCGCCGGCTGCCGGCCGGATTTGAGCAAGGCGGGCGTGCGGCCCAGGGCCTCCTGGCTGCTGTAACCAGTGATGCGGCTGAACGCCGGGTTCACCATCTGGATCACCCCGTTGCCGTCGGTGATCAAGATGCCCTCAAGCGTTGACTCGAACACCTTGTCCGCCAACAACAGGCTGCGCCGAGAATGCAGCAGCGCGTCGTCGCGCTCGCGCAAGGCGGAATGCAGTTCCTGCAAAAACTCCTGCTCCACCATCTGGATAATGTCGCGGAACCCCAGCAACTGCAGCAGCGTTCCATCGACGTCGTACACCGCCAAGTGCCGAATCTTATGCTGCAGGATCAACTGCCTGGCCTGCAACAGGCTGCTGCCCTCGCGCACGCCCAGCAGCGGCCAGGAGCAGGCTTCGGCCAGCGTCGCCGGCGCTCGTCCCTCGGCCAACAGCCGCAGCAGATCGCGCAGGGTCAGGATGCCGTAGTCCCCATTATCGAAACTGACAGCCAAAGCCGTGGCGCCGTGACGCCGCATCAAGGCCAGCGCCTCTTCAGGCGAGCCCTGAGCGCCCAGCAAACATAAGGGCGCGGCGCGGTCCGCCACCACCCGCCGCACGCTTAGAAAGGATTCGCTGCCCTGGCTCAACACGATATCGGTCAGCGACACCACGCCGCACATCTTGCCGGCCTGCTCCACCAGCGCATGACGGATGCCGCGCTGGCGGAACAGGGCCACCGCCTCGCTCACCGGCAGATCGTGCGGCAGTACCACCAAGGGCGTGCTCATCGCGCCGCCCACCGGCCTCATGCCAACCACGCCATCCAACCGGTCCAGCGCCAACGCGTCGGCTTCGGTCCAAATCCCCAACGGCCGTCCCGCCTCGTCCTGCACCACGATGGAACCACAGCCCGCCAGCAACATGCGCCGCGCCGCCTCCGCCAGCGACGTATCCGCCGAGCACGCCAGGATATCCGGGGTAGAGATTTCTTTTATACACTGTTTTAAGCAATACATTAACAATCCAACCCGGGCTATTCACGGAAAAATTCCAAATGGCATTATAACGATGCAAATCGCCGTCATATAGTCGGATTGCAACAGCCCCGCTCTACAGCGGCATCGAGGCTTCTTACCCCCTCTCAAATCCCGCCGGTTTCTTCCTCAAGACATTCCTTTTGCATTCAGTAAATCGTCAAATACTCATATACATGATCTAGAACAAGGCGCGATGCGGAGCGTGGCTGCTAGGCTGACAACAGAATCGGCGAATTTAAACTCGCCATGAAAATGACAAAGGTATTGCGCGGTGCAGCAAAATCACTTGTTGGAACGGCGGCAATGCGCATAGTCAGCCCAACCACCCACACAGCGACACAAGCACCATGAGCCAACAACGCATCCACCTATCGGTTCAGGGCCGGGTTCAAGGCGTCGGCTTCCGTCCCTTCATCTGGCGCACGGCCAGCGAGTGCGGCCTCACCGGCTTTGTCCGAAACAGCGGCGAAGGCGTCACGCTGGAACTGCAAGGCGAGCCGCAGGCGCTGAGCGCCTTCCGCCAGGCGCTTCGAACCCGCCTGCCGCCGCTGGCGCACATCGACGCGCTGCAGGAGCGCGATATTCCGCTGCGCGATACCGAACAACGCTTTCAAATAGAAGAAAGCAGCGGCGCGGTCACCCACGCCCGGTTGCCGGCGGACGTAGCCACTTGTCCGTGCTGCGTGGAAGAACTGTTCACCCCTGGCGACCGCCGCTACCGCTTTCCCTTCATCAACTGCACCGATTGCGGGCCGCGCTACACCGTCACCCACCGGCTGCCCTACGACCGCGCCAACACCAGCATGCTGGCCTTTCCGCTGTGTCCCGTCTGCCGCCAAGAATACCTTGACCCGAACAGCCGCCGCTTTCACGCCGAACCCACCGCCTGCCCGGTGTGCGGCCCCAAGCTGCAGCTGACCGACCGCTTTGGCCAGAGCCTGAACGGCGACCCCATCGTGGGCGCGGTGCAAATCCTCAATATGGGTCGCAGCATAGCGATGAAAGGCTTGGGCGGCTTCCATCTGGTCTGCGACGCAGCCAGCCCGGCGGCGGTGGCGCGGCTGCGCCAGCTCAAACACCGCCCCGGCAAACCGCTGGCCATCATGGCACTGAACGTGGAATCCATCCGCGCGCTCTGCCATGTCAGCGAAGAAGAGGCCGCCTGGTTGCAACGCCCGGAACGCCCCATCGTGTTGCTGAACAAAAAACCCGAAGCCGACCAACTGCTGCCGGACATTGCACCCGGTCTGTCGGCTCTGGGCGTGATGCTGCCCTACACTCCGCTTCAATGGCTGCTGTTCCACGAAGCGCTGGGCCGCCCGCCCGGGACCAGTTGGCTGCGCCAGCCCTGCTCGCGGCTATGGGTGATGAGCAGCGCCAACTTGTCCGGCGAGCCCATCGTCACCGGCAACCAAGAGGCCCGCGAACGGCTGAACCAGGTAGCCGACGTCTTCCTGCTGCATAACCGCGCCATCGTCACTCGTTGCGACGATAGCGTGGTATCGCTGGAGCGGCGGCGGCCGCTGCTGTTCCGCCGCGCTCGCGGCTTTGTGCCGGACCCGGTGCCGTTGACGCTGGACGGCCCGCCGGTACTGGCGCTGGGCGCCTATATGAAGGCCACCGCCACCGTGCTGCGCGGCAAGGACGCCTTCGTGTCGCAATACATCGGCGCGCTCAACCACCCTCTGACCTGCGAGGCGCTGCAACAAGCGGCCGACCACTTGCTCGACCTCACCGGCGTCGCTCCGCAGGCAGTGGCTTGCGACCTGGAAACCGGCACCTACTCCAGCATGCTGGCCGAACACTTGTCCAAGCAATGGGAAGTGCCGCTGATCCGGGTTCAGCACCACCATGCCCACCTGGGCGCGGTGCTGGCCGAACACGGCGTGGCGGAACCGGCTTTGGGCTTGGCGCTGGACGGCTATGGCCTGGGTCACAACAACGGCGCCTGGGGCGGTGAAATGATGCTGGTGGACGGCGACAGCTGCGAACGCATCGGCCACATCTCGCCGTTGCCGCTGCCCGGCGTGGGACGCAGCCGGCTACCCCCCTGGAAACTGGCCGTGGCCTTATGGCAAACCCTGGAACTGGGACCGCTGCCGCCGCGGCTGGCGGCCCAGCCCGGCGCCCAACAATTGGAGAAACAGCTCTCTATCCGCCGAGACTGCCAGGACAGCACCAGCTTGGGCCGCTGGTTCGGCGCCGTCGCCGGCCTGACCCGCCAATGCGGGGTGGAAACCTTCGAAAGCGAAGCCGCGCAAAGGCTGGAGGCTCAGGCCGAGCCAGCCGAGCCGCTAGCCGACGGCTGGCTCACCCAGGCCAACCTGCTTGACCTGACGCCGCTTGCGCGCCATCTGTGCCAACTGGACGACGACCGAGCCATCGCCAGCCTGTGGCACGCCACGCTGGCAGCCGCGCTGGCGGACTGGGCCATCAAGGCGGCACGCACCACGGGCACCCGCATCGTGGCGCTGGCCGGCGGCTGCTGCGGCAATCGCCAACTGATGGCACAACTGCTGCCGCGGCTGGAGCAGGCCGGCCTGCGCCCGCTGACCGCGGAACAACTTCCGCCCAACGACGGCGGCCTGAGCCTGGGCCAGGCCTGGGTGGCCCGCCAGCGCCTGCTCCGCCGGAGCTGAAATGAAAACGGCGCGTCGCCCAAAGGCGACGCGCCGCGAAGGTCGGCCCAATCAGCGTCTTAGGACTGTAAGCGCTCGCCCCACAAATCGTGCTCGCTGCAATCGACGATCTTCACTGAATAGAACTCGCCCACTCGCATGTCCGCGGCATCCTCGACGAACACCAGACCGTCGATCTCCGGCGCATCCGCGTAGCTGCGGCAAATCGCCGTGCCTTCGTCGTCGATCTCGTCCACCAATACCTGCATCGTCTGACCGACGCGGCGCTCTAGGCGACGTGCGCTGATCTCTTCCTGCACCGCCATGAAGCGCTCTTTGCGCGCTTCCTTCACCTCTTCCGGTACCGGGTTCGGCAAATCGTTGGCGGTGGCGCCTTCCACCGGCGAATAGGTGAAACAGCCTACGCGGTCCAGCTCCGCCTCGCGGATGAAGGCCAGCAGCTCTTCGAAGTCCTCCTCGGTCTCGCCGGGGAAGCCTACGATGAAGGTGGAGCGAATCACCAATTCCGGGCAGATCTCGCGCCACTTCTTGATGCGCGCCAGCACATTATCGCTGTTGGCCGGACGCTTCATCAGCTTCAGCACCTTCTGGCTAGCGTGCTGGAACGGGATGTCCAGATAGGGCAGGATCTTACCGTCGCGCATCAGTGGAATCACCTCGTCCACATGCGGATACGGATAGACGTAGTGCAGACGCACCCAGATGCCGTGGCGGCCCAGCTCCTCGCACAGCTCGGTCATTCGGGTCTTCACCGGACGGCCATTGTGGAAGCCCAGCTTGTACTTGGTATCCACCCCGTAAGCCGACGTGTCCTGCGAGATCACCAGGATTTCCTTGACCCCGGCCTTGGCCAGGCTCTCCGCTTCGCGCAGCACATCGTGAATCGGCCGGCTTTCCAAATCCCCGCGCATGGACGGAATGATGCAGAAGGTGCAACGATGATTGCAGCCTTCGGAAATCTTCAGATACGCGTAATGCTTGGGCGTCAGCCGCACGCCAATGTCCGGCACCAGATCGACGAAGGGATCATGCGGCTTGGGCAGATGGGCATGTACCGCGCTCATCACCTCGTCGGTGGCGTGCGGGCCGGTCACGGCCAAGACCGACGGATGCGCATCCCGCACCACATCGCCCTTGGCCCCCAGACAGCCGGTGACGATGACCTTGCCGTTCTCGTTCAAGGCTTCGCCGATCGCATCCAGGGACTCCGCCACGGCGGAATCAATGAAACCACAGGTGTTGACCACCACCAGGTCGGCGCCGGCGTAACTGCCGGAAATATCGTAGCCTTCGGCGCGAAGGCGGGTCAGGATCTGCTCGGAGTCACTAGAGGCTTTGGGACAACCCAGCGACACGAAGCCGATACTTGGAATCTTGTCTGCCATGATGATGGCCTTGCTGAAGAAAAACGCGAGAGTATACAACGATTTGACAGGCGATGCGCAGCGTTGCGAGGGGTTGGGAGTCTGGGCTTGTCGATTCGTTTTCGCCGGCCCCGCGCCTGGCAGGATGCGGACGCCGCCTAGCAACGCTCCCCTTTCCGACCTCACTTGATAGTAAAATCCGACGCCTCCATATAGGCCTGAAAACCGGTTTACAATCTCGCGAGCAAAGGCGAGTCAAGGCGAAAGCAAGCGAAAAAACGGAATGGTCGAGTGGCACATGAGTATTTCAAAGGTGAACTCACCGTGTCACGCTCCACAACGCGCAGCAGATCGTGAACAGGTTCTATAAGCCGTCAACCCCTCACACAATACCGATATGAAAACTCTTGTTTCACGCATGGAGTCCCTGATTTTCGCAAGCCGCTGGCTGCAGGCTCCACTCTACCTTGGCCTCATCGTCGCCCAGGGGGTGTATGTCTATAAGTTTCTGCTCGAACTGATCCACTTGGTCGCCGACGCCTCCAGCATGACGGAAACCCAGATCATGCTGATCGTGCTGGGCCTGATCGACGTGGTGATGATCGCCAACCTGCTGATTATGGTAGTGGTGGGCGGCTACGAGACTTTCGTCTCCAAGATCGACAGCCTGAACACTCATGAGGACCGGCCGGAATGGCTCTCCCATGTGAACGCCGGGGTACTGAAGACCAAGCTGTCGCTAGCGCTGATCAGCATTTCCTCCATTCACCTGCTGAAAACCTTTATCAGCGCATCCAATCTGGGCAGCCCCGGCAACCCGCTCACCGAGCAGGGCGTGATGTGGCAGGTGGTGATCCACTGCACCTTCCTGCTGTCCGCGCTGGTGATGGCCTGGACCGACAAGCTGATGCAAAGCAAGCACTAGGAACCGCGGCGCGTCGGCGATACGGCGCTAAAACGGTCTCGCCAAGCGCAACACCTTGTCTCGTTCTGGCTCACAAGGCGTAAACATGTGGGCTCAGTCCAAACGCTCGGCGCAGTAAAAGGCGCCGGGCACCGGACACCCCGCCTCCTCTCGCAACATCATGTCCTGTCGTTCCACCTGTCGCAGCCGGCACGCCGCCAGTTGCGCCTCCACCCAGTCCGGATCATGCAGATAGCGTCCGCAGGGCTGCAGCTGGTGGCCTTCGGGCAAGGCCCTCAGCGCGCGCTCGATGCTGAACAGCAACAGGCCGCCCGGCTTGAGCGCGCGCGCCATCCAGTTTAAGGCTGGCCTCAGATCGCCAAAATAGCTGAGGGTGTCCAGGCAGCAGATCAGATCGCTAGCCGGAGGCAGCTCCGCCAGGAATTCAATGATGTCGCCTTGAGTCAAGGCGTCGTACACGCTCTTGGCTGCGGCGCGCCCTAGCATCTCTCCGCTGATATCCACCCCCTGCAAACGACGCGCGTACGGCCGCAGCGCAACGCCGGCCAGCCCGGTGCCGCAGCCCAGGTCCAGGACCTCCAGAGCGGCCGTTGGCGGCCCCAACCGCTTCAGGCATTGCGCCAGCCACTGCGGCCCCTGGTAGCGCAAGCTGGCCAGGGTCGCGTCAAACGCCTCGGCGTTGGCGTCGAAAGTCCGCCGGATGAACTCGGGACTACATTGCGGCGGCGGCTCCGCGCCGCCGCAGGCGGCAAGCAGGTGCAAAGCCACCGGATCATCCGGCGCCTGCGCCAGCCAGCCGCGCAGCAGCGCCAAGGCTTCTTCGCGCCGGTCCAACTCGCAGTAGGCCTCGATGCGCGCAATCGGCCCATGCTCCGCGGGCCGCGCCACGATGCCCAACGCGTTGTGCCGCCGCGCCTCGGCATGGCGTTCCTGGCGCAAATACAATCCGGCCAGCAGAAAGTGCGCGTCGGCGCAAGCTCCGTCCACGGCCAGCGCCTGCCGGCAAGCCTGTTCCGCGGCGGCTAAATCATCGCTCTGCTCGCAGGCGGCGGCCAGGTTGGTCCAATACATAGGCTGTCCGCCGTCCAGCTCCGCAGCCGCGGCGAAAGCCCGCCTCGCGTCGCCCAAGCGCCCCTGTCGCGCCTGCGCCATGCCCAAGCTGAAATGCCAGTCCGCATGGCCTGTTTCCGAGCAAATCGCCTCGCTCAACAAAGATTCAGCCTCCCCCGGACGCTGAGTCTGTAGCAATAGGAAAGCCAGGAAGGATTTGGCGGCGGCGCAAGCCGGCCAATCGCGCAAGCAGGAGCGGTAGCGCCGTTCTGCCTCCGCCCAGTCCCCCTCTAAATGACTGCGCTGCGCCTCGCGCAAGCAAGCGTTCAAGTCCTCGGCGGACATGTCGCGGCGCCTTGCCGGCTCAACCGGTTTGAATCGTCTAATGAAAACAGGGGAAAACGAAACGCGGCGAACGCCGCTCGAGAGAAATAGACGCCGTCAACTGCGCTCGGCATCCAGCATGCGGGGGTAAGCATGGCAAGCCCTCCAAGGGAGCGGCGGATGGAAACGGACAGGCGGCCATCCCAGCCGGCCGCCTCTGCTCAATCTTTGCTGCGCTTAGCGAAGCTTTGGAAAACTCATCCGCTTTCCGAAGCCGTTTTTAACGCCGCATCGCCAAAGCGCGGCAGGTCGTAAACAGGTTTTTAGGACGGGTCTTTGTCGTCCTCGCCGCCCTGCTTGTATGCCGGGAAGGCGAAGCCGCCGAACAGTTGCTTGGTCTGTTCCTGCATCCGGTTCTGCATGTCCAGGAACATGCTGGTGCTCTGTTCCATGTAGTTGGCCATCATGTTCTGCACCGCCGGCCCCTGAAATTTCATGAACTCCCCCCACAGATTAGCGTTCAACATGGTGTTGTCGCCGTAAATCGCGCGGGTTTGTTCCTGCATTTTCTGCTGCAGTTGGGCGAACAGTTGCAGATTGTTCTCCAGGAAAGGCCCCATCATGCCTTGCATGGCCTGGCCGTAAGAGCGGATGAACTGGGTCAGCACCTCGTAGCTGAACATAGGCATGCCGCCGTTCTCCTCCTCCAGGATGATCTGCAACAGCACACTGCGGGTGATGTCCTCCTGGCTCTTGGCGTCGACGACTTGAATATCCACATTATCAAGCACCAATTGCTTCACATCCCCCAAGGTGATGTAGGAACTGGTGGCGGTATCGTACAGCCGGCGGTTCGGGTACTTTTTGATGACCCGCTTTTCAACACTCATGTAACGCTCCCGGTTTATTTTGTTACGGTGTGCCGTGTGCCGGCAATTTATCATAAATACAACACGCTAGAGTAAATCTTCAGTCAAAGCTCCCATTTTTGCTGCAATGCATGATACATTTACTCGTCATTGTGCAGTGCAAAATTTTTGATTCAGACTATCTCCTTTAAGGTCTTACCCCACAGCGGAGGAATACATTATGTCCATCAGCAATGAGCAACTGAACAAGCTGTCCCTCAACGGTCTGGAAACCATTTTCCGCTTTTCGCAAATCACTCTGGATAGCGCCGAGCGTCTGGTCAAGCTGAACCTGGAAATCTCCAAGCAGTCGCTGGAAGAAAACGTCAAAATCGCCAAGCAGTTGAGCGGCGTGACCGACCCGCAAGAAGCGGTCAGCCATCTGAACAAGCTGGCCACCCAGAACATCGACACCGCTCTGGCCAACTCCCGCAATCTGTACGACATCGTTTCCTCCGCTCAAAGCGAACTGACCAAGCTGGCCGAAGAAAACCTGGGCAGCTTCAACAAGTCGCTGATCGGCGCGATCGAGTCCGCGGCCAAGAATGCTCCGGCCGGCTCCGACGCCGCGCTGAACGCGGTGAAGAGCTCGGTGGCCGCCGCCGCCGCCGCGGTCAACACCTTCAGCAAAGCCGCCCAGCAAGTGGTGGAATTCACCGACAGCAGCGTCAAGGCCGCCACCAGCGCCACCGCCGATGCAGTGAAGACCGCCAGCAAGCGCGCACCCACCGCCTAAGCGCAGTTTTAAGGCTAAAGCACAACCCCGTCCAGCCGACGGGGTTTTTCTTTGCCTTGCTTCGGAGGATGGCATGTGAGCGGCGACAGGTTTACAATCTCCGCGTTAAGCACGTTTCAGGAAACCAATAGGTTCAGCGCATGAAAATCAGCAGCAACTTTGACGCCGGCAGCATCGAGATCGTCTCCGCCGACAACTACGAAGACATCCAACTGCGCATCCGCCGCGACAATGCGGCCGAATTTGCCCAGTGGTTTTACTTCCGCGTGCAAGGCGCCGCTTATCAGCACTGCACCTTCAACTTTCTGAACGCCGGCCAAAGCGCGTATCCGGACGGCTGGATCGACTACCAGGCGGTGGCCTCCTACGACCGCATCAACTGGTTCCGCGTACCCACCCACTACGAAAACGGGGTGATGACGATAGATCATGTGCCGTTGTCCGGCAGCATCTATTACGCCTATTTCGAACCCTATTCCTACGATCAGCATCTGAACCTGATCGGCCAGGCGCAAGGCTCCGGCCTGTGTCAGGTCAGCGACCTGGGCTTTACCGTGCAGCAGCGCGACATCAATCTGCTGACCATAGGCCACGAGGTGGAATCGGATCTGAAAATCTGGATCATCGCCCGCCAGCACCCCGGCGAAACCATGGCGGAATGGTTTATCGAGGGCCTGCTCAATCGCCTGCTAGACCCGCAAGACCCCACCAGCCGCGCGCTGCTCGACCGCGCCACCTTCTACGTGGTGCCGAACATGAATCCGGACGGCTCGGTGTTGGGCAATCTGCGCACCAACGCCGCGGGCGCCAACCTCAACCGTGAATGGGCCAACCCCAGCGCGGAAACCAGCCCGGAAGTGCTGGCGGTGCGCAACAAGATGCAGGAAACCGGTGTGGACCTGTTCTTGGACATCCACGGCGATGAGAACATCCCCTATGTGTTCCTGGCCGGCACCGAGGGCGTGCCGTCATGGAACGAGCGTCTGGAAACCCTGGCCGACCAGTTCCGCCACCACTTGCTGCTGGCCAGCCCGGACTACCAGACCGAGCACGGCTACCCGCGCAACGCGCCGGGCAAGGCCAATATGACCATCGCCACCAACTGGGTGTGCGAAAACTTCGGCTGCCTCGCCTTCACGCTGGAAATGCCGTTCAAGGACAACGCCAATCTGCCGGACGACGACTTCGGCTGGAGCGGACAGCGCAGCCTGCGCCTGGGCGAGGCGGCCCTGTCCCCCATTTATGCGATAGCGCAAAACCTGCGCGCCTGAGAGCCATCAGGCCGAAAGCAAAAAAGCCACGGAACACCGTGGCTTTTTTCATTTCCATTGCCGCTTAAACGTGATCCAGCAATTGCAGCGGATAATCGATGGCGAGGTCGGCTCCCCACTCCGCCGGCCGGTCGCTGTCGGCAATGTAACCCCAATTGGCCAACACCGTTTTCATGCCCACGCTGCGGCCGGCGGCGATGTCGCGCTCGGCGTCGCCCACGTACAGGCAATGCTCGGGCGCGATGCCGATCTGATCGGCCGCATAACGCATCGGCCGCGGGTCCGGCTTGGGCACGCCCACGGTGTCGCCGCTGACCGTCACCGCCGGCGCCGTGATAAAAGGCAACGACGGCACTAAACGGTCAGTGAAGCGCATCGGCTTATTGGTGATGATGCCCCACGTCAGCCCCTTGTCCACCAAGCCCTGGATCAGGCCGTTGACGCCGTCGAACAACACGGTCTCGTCGGCGAAGCTGTGCTCGTAGTGATCCAAGAAGCGCAAACGATATTCCTCGAAACGAGGATGTTCGCGGTCTATGCCGAAACCCAGGCTGACCAGCCCGCGCGCGCCGTGGCTGGCGATGGGCCGCACCGCCGCGTACGGCTGCGGCGGCAAGCCCTCCTCGGCCAGCAGGCGGTTGAGCGCGGCGCCCAGATCGCGCGCAGTGTCGGCCAGAGTGCCGTCCAGATCGAATAGAACTGCCTTGATCATGATTCGCTTCAATGAAGGAGCGCGACGTCAGGCTGCCGACCATAAGCAGCCCGCCGGCCCGGTTCAACGTATGGTCTTGCCCAGAAACAGCTTGTAAGCCGGATTCTGGGTTTCCTCGACATAGGGATAGCCCAGATTATCGAGGAAGCGCTGGAACTCGGCATCGTCGCTGGCCGGCACCTGAACGCCCACCAATACGCGGCCGTAATCCGCGCCGTGATTGCGATAATGGAACAAGCTGATGTTCCAGTCCACGCTCATCGCCTCCAGGAAACGCATTAGCGCGCCGGGACGGTCCGGAAACTCGAAGCGCAGCACCCGCTCGTCCTTCAACTGCGGCGCATGGCCGCCCACCAGATGACGAATATGCAGCTTGGCCAGCTCATTATCAGTCAGGTCAATGCTCTCCAGCTCGTGAGCGTTCAGGCTGGCGAGTATGCCTTCCAGGTCCTGCTTGCCGCTGATCTGCACGCCGACGAAGACATGGGCGGTGCCCGGATCGGCGAAGCGGTAATTGAACTCGGTGATGTTGCGGCCGCCGATCACGGTACAGAAGCGCTTGAAGCTGCCCGGCTTTTCCGGAATGGTCACCGCGATAATGGCCTCGCGCCGCTCGCCCAGCTCGGAACGCTCGGACACATGGCGCAGGCGGTCGAAATTCATATTGGCGCCGCAGGAAATCGCCACCAGGGTCTGATTCTCGCAGCCCTCGCGCTCCACATAGGCCTTGGCGCCGGCCACCGCCAGAGCGCCCGCCGGCTCCACGATGGAGCGGGTGTCTTCGAAAATATCCTTGATCGCCGCGCAGATGGCGTCGGTGTCCACCAGGATGATCTCGTCCAGCAATTCGCGACAGATGCGGAAGGTCTCCTCGCCCACCAGCTTCACCGCCACCCCGTCGGCGAACAGGCCCACGTCCTTCAACTCCACCCGCTCGCCCTTGGCAATCGATTGACGCATTGCGTCGGAATCCACCGGCTGCACGCCAATCACCTTGATGTCCGGCTTCAGCCGCTTGATGAAGCTGGCGATGCCGGCGGCCAAACCGCCGCCGCCGATGGCGACGAAGATCGCGTTCAAGCCGTCCGGATGTTGACGCAGAATCTCCATGCCTATGGTGCCCTGGCCGGCGATCACATCCGGATCGTCGAATGGAGGTATATAAGTCATACCGTTTTGAGCGGCTAATTCGGATGCGTGCAGAAAGGCCTCGTTGAAAGAGTCCCCATGCAATACCACCAGGCCGCCGTATTGCTTGACCGCGTCGATTTTGATCTGCGGGGTGGTCACCGGCATCACGATGGTGGCTTCGCAGCCCAGCCGGCTGGCGGACAAGGCCACGCCCTGCGCGTGGTTGCCGGCGCTGGCGGTGATCACGCCACGTGCGCGCTGCTCCGCGCTGAGCTTGGCCATCTTGTTGTAGGCGCCGCGCAGCTTGAAAGAGAACACCGGCTGCAGATCCTCGCGCTTGAGCAGAATCGTGTTGCGATAGCGGCGCGACAGATTGGGCGCCAGCTCCAGCGGCGTTTCGATGGCGACGTCGTAAACCCGCGACGTCAGGATGCGTTCCAGATAGTCTTGCTTCTCTTGCATGGCAAAGCCTTTGTCCCGATCATTATTTTCCTTGAACTGCCAGAGTAGCAGGAACTCCAACTGAACGGGAAGCCTTGATAATATTGGATTGTTGCATTGCGGCATCGCAACGGCTCCAGCCGCCCCGCCCGCAGAAAATCGCCACTTCGCGGCAACCAGACGGCAATCCGCGTGTATAATCAACGGCTACTATTTGGACCTCAACCCCCAGCGTTGCCCATAGGAACAATGAAAACATTCACCAGCATTCTCACTGCGGCGGCGATCGCGCTGCCGTCCGTCTCTTTCGCTTCCGCCGCCTTCCTGCCGCCCGCGCCCGAGATCGCCGGCAAGGCCTATTACCTGACCGACTTCAACAGCGGACAAGTGCTGGCCGAGCGCGACCCGGACTCCCGCGTGGAGCCGGCCTCGCTGACCAAGCTGATGACCGCCTACCTCACCTTCAAGGCCTTGAAGGAAAAGCGGCTGACCCTGGAGCAAACGCTGACGGTGTCGCAAAAGGGCTGGAAGACCGAAGGCTCGCGCATGTTCCTGGATCCCAAGGTGCCTGCCAAAGTCGACGACCTGATCAAGGGCATGATCGTGCAGTCCGGCAACGACGCTTGCGTGACGCTGGCCGAAGCCATCGCCGGCAGCGAAGAAGTCTTCGCACAAGTGATGACCCAGCAGGCGCAGAAACTGGGCATGAAGAACACCCAGTTCCGCAACGCCACCGGCTTGCCCAATCCAGAGCACTACACTACCGTGCACGATCTGGGCATCCTGGCTGGCGCGCTGATCCGCGACTTCCCAGAGTTCTACCCGATCTACTCGATCAAGTCCTTCACCTATAACAACATCAAGCAGCCCAACCGCAACCTGCTGCTCTACCGCGACCCCAACGTCGACGGCATGAAGACAGGCTACACCGACAGCGCCGGCTACAATATGATCACCACCAGCCATCGCGACGGCCGTCGCGTGATTTCGGTCGTGGTGGGCACCGCCAGCCCGGAGGCGCGCGCGGTGGAAAGTTCCAAGCTGCTCAACTACGGCTTGCAGTTTTACGATACGCCCAAACTGTATAGCGGAGCCAAGCCGGTGTCCGAGCTGCCCATCTACAAGGGCGCGGCCAAAACCGTCTCCGTCGGCTTCGCCAACGATGTCTTCGCCACCGTGGCCAAGGGCCAGGCCGCCAAGCTCAAGGCAGATCTGACCACGATGCAGCCGCTGATCGCCCCGGTCAAAGCCGGCCAGGTAGTGGGCAAGCTGGTGGTGTCGCTGGACGGCAAGCCGCTGTTCGAGCGCCCGGTGGTGGCCTTGAAGGCAGTGGAAGAAGGCGGCTTCTTCAGCCGGCTGTGGGACAGCATCAAGCTGATGCTGGGCTGGAAATAAACGGCGTCCGCCGTTGATCGCGGCGCCGGGCATCGCCCGGACGCCGCTGCTGTATTATGATGTGACGTTTTAGTAATAAAGACGACCGTAAAATGTATTGGCGCGGATGGCCCGGTTTGCAGTACAACTGGCTGCTGCGCCTTTGCCCGTTTCGGGCGCGGC
The DNA here is from genome assembly GCF_009936155.1 of Chromobacterium haemolyticum. Lineage (NCBI taxonomy): Bacteria > Pseudomonadati > Pseudomonadota > Betaproteobacteria > Neisseriales > Chromobacteriaceae > Chromobacterium > Chromobacterium haemolyticum. Next base: position 3,604,035 of record NZ_AP019312.1, read on the forward strand.
GTCTTTAGAACCTGTTTACGATCTGCTGCGCTTCGGCGATACAGCGTTGAAAACGCCTTCGAAATGCTCATGTACCGTGTGTACACTCCGCTTTCTCAGCGGTTTTCGCCTTGTCTCGCTCTTGCTCGCGAAATCGTAAACCCGTTCTTAGTGGATTTGATTGAATATGTCTGAAAAACAGGAACTCATGGAATTCCCCTGTCGCTTTCCCATCAAGGTGATGGGCGAGCGCCACGAGGATTTCGTCCTCACCATCACCGAGGTTGTGCGCGTCAACGCGCCAGACCTGGCCGACCACGACGTCACGCTGCGCGAAAGCTCCAATGGCCGCTTTTACGCGCTGACCGTCACCGTCACCGCCACTTCGCGTCAACAGCTGGACAACATCTATCTGTCGCTGACCGGCCATCCGATGGTCAAAATGGTGCTCTAAGCGCCAGGAGATTGCCGTGCCGCGCATCGTCAAACATCTGGGCCGGGTGGATTACGAACCCACCTGGCGCGCCATGCAGGCGTTCACCGACGCCCGCAACGCCGACACCCCCGATGAACTGTGGGTGGTTGAACACCCGCCCGTCTACACCCAGGGCCTGGCCGGCAAGCCGGAGCACCTGCTGCACGCCACCGCCATCCCGGTGGTGAAAACCGACCGCGGCGGCCAAATCACCTATCACGGCCCCGGCCAGTTGGTGGTTTACCTGCTGGTGGACTTCAAGCGCATGGGCATAGGCGTGCGCGAGCTGGTGCGCCGCATCGAACAGGCGGTGATAGACGCGCTGGCGGAACTGGGCATCCACGGCAACGGCGACGTGGACGCGCCCGGCGTATACGTCGCCGGCGCCAAGATCGCCTCGTTGGGCCTGCGCATCAAGAACCACGCGGTCTACCATGGCCTCAGCTTCAATGTGGACATGGACCTGGCGCCGTTCGATTCCATCAATCCTTGCGGTTACGCCAACCTCAAGGTGACCGATCTGAAACAACTGGGAGTGGAGCTGAGCCTTGCCGCCGCCGCCGATACGCTGCTGCCGCATCTGGAGCGCCTCCTGAACAGCACCGAGGAACTGACATGAAGCCGGAAAACCAGGCTGGGGTCAAACACAAGGGCGCGGCCAAAACCGCCCGCATCCCCATCAAGATCGTCCCGCTGGACGAAAAGCTGAAAAAACCGGAATGGATCCGCGCCAAGCTGCCCAACGGCCAGCGCTTCCACGAGATCAAGCAGATCCTGCGCGAGCAAAAGCTGCACACCGTCTGTGAGGAGGCCACCTGCCCGAACATCGGCGAATGTTTCAGCAAGGGCACCGCCACCTTCATGATCATGGGCGACATCTGCACCCGTCGCTGCCCGTTCTGCGACGTGGGCCACGGCCGCCCCAACCCACTGGACCCGGACGAGCCGCGCCACCTGGCGGAGAGCGTCGCCGCGATGAAACTGAAATACGTGGTGGTCACCTCGGTGGACCGCGACGACTTGCGCGACGGCGGCGCCCAGCACTTCGCCGACTGCATCAACTCGGTTCGCGAAATGTCGCCCAACACCCAGATCGAGACCCTGGTGCCGGACTTCCGCGGCCGCCTGGACGTGGCCGTCGACATCCTGAGCCAGACGCCTCCGGATGTGATGAACCACAATCTGGAAACCGTGCCGCGGCTGTACAAGCAGGCGCGCCCGGGCTCGGATTACGCGCACTCGCTGCAATTGCTGAAGGATTACAAGGCCAAGAACCCCGAGGTTCGCACCAAGTCCGGCCTGATGGTGGGCCTGGGCGAAACCGACGAGGAAATCCTGGAAGTGATGCGCGACCTGCGCGCCCACAATGTGGACATGCTGACCATAGGCCAGTACCTGCAGCCCTCCGACGGCCACTTGCCGGTGCTGCGCTACGTGCATCCGGACGTGTTCAAGATGTTCGAGAAAAAAGCCTATGAAATGGGCTTCGTCCACGCCGCCGTGGGCGCGATGGTGCGCTCCAGCTACCACGCCGACGTGCAGGCTCACGAGGCCGGCGTGTAAACGGGCCAAGCCAGGCAGACGCAAGGGAGCCCCAGGGCTCCCTTTTTCATTGCCATGTCTTTGGTACAGGCTCGTAACGACGACGGATCGTCTATACCACGACATGCGCCCGCCATAGCGTCCGCGCAAGTTTCATCCCGCAAACCGCGCGGTCGCGCCAGCGCCCGCCTGCCGATGGAGCCGCGCCATGTCCGTCAGTCCCGCCTTCCGCCTGCTGCCCTTGTTGCCGCTGTTGCTGGCCGCTTGCGCCAACAACGCTCCGGACAAACCGTTCGCCGATTTCGACGACGCCGCCCGCAGCGTCACGCAAAGCTCCGCCGACACCTTGGCGCGCATCCAGCAAAACACCCGCCTCAACGCGGTGCTCACCGCGCCCAACGCCCCCTTGCGCGCGGACACCTTCAGGCCTCAAGCCGGCAACGGCGCCAGCTACGATCTCGGCCCCGCGCTGGGACAGCTGCAAGCCACGCTGGACGCGCTGGAAAAATACGCCCGGACCCTGCGCAGCCTCGCCGGCGACCGCGAGGCAGAAGCCCGGGTCGACGCCGCCGCCCAGGACTTGTCCGACAGCGTCCAGGACCTGAAACTGCGCGGCGGCGACGAAACCGCCGCCAAGATTCTGGCCACCGCGGCCGACGCGCTGGGCCGCCAACTCACGATGGCGCAACGTAAGAACGCGTTGCGCAACACCATGACCATCGCCCAGCCCGGGCTGGAATTGCTGGCCGCCAGCAGCCACCGCGCCTTGAGCGCGCTGCCCGGCTACCTGAGCGTGCTCAGGGACAGCCTGCTGCGTCACGCCAACTTCAGCCGGCCGCGCTACGGCAGCTGGGAGCGCTATCAGTTCGACCTCGCCATCGCCGACCGGCTGCGCGAATTCGAACAGATCGAGGCCGCGCTGCAAGCCAGCGACAAAGCGATTCAGGCTTTCCCCGACACCAATCGACAGTTGCTGCAAAGCCTGGACGCGCCTCAATCCAAACTACAAGCGCTGCGCGACTTCGCCGCCGAAGCCAGGCGGCTGCGCAACTTTTATCGCGATCTGCCCGCCAAATAAAGGAGGCAGCATATGGACAGCCACCGAGTGACCGAGCTTGCCAGCGGCCTGGCATCCCGCATCAACAATCTGGCGGTCGCCAGCCTGGGCGCGGACAGCCGAGCCCTGCTGGCGCAGCAGGATGAATTGGCCAACCAGACCCTGGCGCTGATAGCGCGGGACTTGAACGCCGACACAGAAAACTTCCAACACGCTATAGCCGCGCTGCAGGCGGCGACGGATGCCGCCGACCACGCAGGACGGCAGCTGCAACGCGTGGGCGACGCCATCAAACTGACCGCCAAGGCCATAAGCGCGGTGGCCAAGCTGCTGGCCTGATAAGCCAGCGGCTACTTCTGCGCCGGATACGGCCGCGCGCGGCCGTCCGCCAGACTCAGAACCAGCATCAGGCCGGCGCTGGTCAGCAAGCTGAAATAAATCGGTGTATTGGCATCCAAACCATCTCTCAGCATGAAGAACACCGCCGTGCCCAAGCCGCCCAGCATCGCGCTTACAGCGCCAGTGGTCGTGGCCCGCGGCCAGCAAATCGCCGCCAGCTGGGGCACTAGCATGCTGCCCACCAGCAGGTTGTAGGCCAGAGTCAGCGCCTGGATCACGTCATTCACCCACATCGACAGCGCCAGCACCAAGACGCCGGCCAGTAAGGTGGCCGCCCGGTTGCGCCACAAACCGGCCCTCTCCCCCGGCAGCAAATCCTCGGTCAGAGTAGTCGACGCGGCCAGCAAGGCGGCGCTGGCGGTGGACATCATCGCCGCCAACGCCGCTGCGATCACTAGGCCGCGCACGCCGTCCGGCAACACGCCTTTGACTACAGTGGCGAAGGCATTGTTCGGATTCTCCAACTCTGGCAACAACACCCGCGCCGCCATGCCGATCAACGCGCAAACAAGCCCATACAACAAGCAATACAGGCCGGCGGCGCTGCTGGCAAAGCATGCCACCTTGCCGTCGCGCGCGGTAAACACCCGCTGCCACACGTCCTGGCCTATGATGATGCCGAAAAAATAGATCAGGAAATACGTCAGCACCGTCCCCCAGCCCAGGCCCGCGAAACTGAACGCGGACGCCGGCAGCCGGACGGCCAACTGTTCCCAGCCTCCCACCCGCCACAAACAGATTGGCAGCAGCACCAGCATCAGGCCAACCGTTTTGATAACGAATTGCACGATGTCGGTCAGCGTCAGCGACCACATGCCGCCGATGGTGGAGTAAGCCACTACCACTCCGCCGCCGATGATGACGGCCAGCCAGAACGGCAATTCGAATAGCACCTGCATCACCGTGCCTATCGCCAGCACCGAGGTCACGCAGATCATCAGGGCATAGGACAGCATCACCAGCGCGCTGGCTTTGCGCGCCAGCGGATGATAGCGGCGCTCCAACACCTGGGTGACGGTGAACACGCGCAGGCGCAGCAGTGGCTTGGCCAGAAACAGATTGAGCACCACGATGCCGCTGCCCAGCGCGGCGCACAGCCAAAAACCCGAAATGCCGTAAACATAGCCCAGCCGGACCGTGCCCACGGTGGAAGCACCGCCCAGCACCGTCGCCGCCATGGTGCCCATATACATTAGCGGCCCCAGATTGCGCCCAGCCACCAAATACTGCTCCCGGTCGCTGGCACGGCGCATGCCCAGCCAGCCCAGCCACAACATGGCGCCGATATAGGCGGCCACCGTCAATAGATCCAGACTCATCTCGTTCTCCTCTTGTTCTCGGGTCCGCGGCGCATTCTCCGGCGCTCGCGTGCATGGAGTCTGCGCGGCTTAGCGCGCCGGCGCGGGCAAGACGCACAGCATCTCGAACAACAGATTGGCGCCCAGTAAGGCGGTATTGCCGCTGGCGTCATACGGCGGCGACACCTCGACCAGATCGCCGCCCACCAGATCCAGGCCCCGGCAACCGCGCACGATCTCCAGCGCCTGCATCGAACTCAGGCCGCCCACTTCCGGCGTGCCGGTGCCGGGCGCGAACGCTGGGTCGATGCCATCTATATCGAAGCTCAGATACACCGGCGTCTTGCCCATTTGCGCACGTACCTCGGCCATCAGCGGTCCCAGCGAGCGATGCCAGCACTGCTCCGCCGTCACCACCCTAAACCCGCGTTGACGCGACCAGTCGAAGTCCGCAGCCCCGTAACCGCTGCCGCGCAGGCCGATCTGGACGACCCGCCCCTCGGCCAGCAGCCCCTCCTCCCAGGCGCGGCGGAAGGTGGTGCCGTGCGCGATCTTCTCGCCGAACATCTCGTCGTTGACGTCGGCGTGAGCATCCACGTGCACCAAGCCCAGCGGACCATGCTTGCGCGCCAGGGCGCGCAGGGCCGGCAAGGTAACCGTGTGGTCGCCGCCCATGCCCAGCAAACGTACCGGATGCCGCAATGCCAGATCATAGGCCGCCTCGATCCGCGCCACGCTGTCCGCCAAGTTATAGGGATTGGTGGCGACATCGCCGAGATCAGCCACTTGCAGCCGTTCGAACGGCGCCGCGCCGCTACCCAGGTTGTAGGGGCGCAGCAGCGCCGACTGGCTGCGGATTTCCCGCGGGCCAAAGCGGGTGCCGCTGCGATTAGAGGTGCCGATATCCAGCGGCAGGCCGATGAAGGCGGCGTCCAGGCCGGCGGCGCTGTCGGGCAGAGGTAGGCGCATCATGCTGGCGACGCCGCCGAAACGCGGCATCGCATTACCGCTCAGCGGTTGGTTGAGCAAAGGGGCGGACATAAGACCTCCTGCGTCTTGATGGATAGGATCACGCAGTCTATGCGGCCGTCTCCCCGGCTAATATCACCAAGCGCCACGGTTTACATGGATGGAAATGAATGTATTAATCAGTCCATTCCCACCCTTAGCGCCAAGCGGCGCGGAGGCCCATGATCAATACCTTGAGCAGCATGGATTTGAGGCTGATCCGCGTGTTTCAGGCCGTAGTCGAGGCCGGCGGCGTTTCCGCCGCGCAGGGCACGCTGAACATCAGCCAGTCCACCATCAGCAATCAGTTGGCGGCATTGGAAACCCGGCTAGGCTATCGGCTGTGCGAACGCGGCCGCGGCGGCTTCGCGCTGACGACCAAGGGCGAACGCCTGCTGACCGCCAGCCGGCAGCTGCTGGAATCGATTGAAGTGTTCTGTCAGGAAGCCCGTCAGTTGGACCGGCAATTGGTCGGACAACTGCGCATCGGCGTGATCGGCCATACCGCGCTGGGCACCAATGCGCGGTTGTCGACGGCGATCCGACGCTTTCGCGCGCGGCCGCAAGCGGTGGAGTTGATTCTGTCCATGCTGCCGCCGGGCGGCCTGGAGGAGGCGCTGCTATCGGGCGGCATTCATCTGGGCATCGGCTATTGCTGGCATCGCGCGCCGCAGCTGGATTACCAACCGCTGTTCGTCGAACAGCAGCAGGCCTACTGCGGCCGCGACCACCCGCTATTCCCGCAAGCCGGAGCGCTGGGCCCCGCCGATCTGGCCGCGCACGACTGGGCCTGGCGCAGCTATCCGCTGCCCGATACCGGGCTGCCGGTGGGGGATTGGCGCATCAGCGCCCGCGCCGACAATATGGAGGCGATCGCCGCGCTGGTCTTGTCCGGCCAACATCTGGGCTTTTTACCGGAACACTATGCCGCGCCGCTGGCGGAGCGGGACTTGCTGCGAGCGCTGGACCCGGCGCGCTGGCGCTATCTGGCCGAATTCCAGCTGGTCACCCGCAAACGCGGCCATCCCAATCCGACGCTGCAGGCTTTCGTCGCCGACCTCGTCGCCGCCCACGCCTAGCCGCGCGCCGGACATGAAAAATGCCGCCCCTGTTGCCAGGGGCGGCATTCCAAACTGTTCGCAGCTTTACGTCTAGCCCGTAACGCTTAGAACTTGTGTACGACGTTCAGACCGAAGGCCTTGATCTTGTCGGTGTTGTTGCTATTGCTCTTCAGGAAAGCGCTATCAGCCTTGATTTCGCCGTACTGAGCGCCGATAACGGTGCGCTTGGACAGGCTGTAATCAACGCCCAGCAGGTACTGTTTGTAGCCGCTGTCGTCTTTCTTCACGCCATCAACTTTGTAGTCTTTGGACTGAGCGTAGGTGAACTTGGGCATGAAGGCGCCGATCTGGTAGCCGGCGGTCAGCGCGTATTCTTGCGACTCGTACTTGCTGTTGTTAACAGCGCTGCTGTCGCTCAAGAAGCTGAACGGGGTAACGGAGAAGTCGCCTTTGTCATTGCGATAGCCCAGCGCCACGAAGATGTTGTTGGCGTTGTAGCCAGCTTCGATGCGGTGCTTGTTGTTAGCCTTGCTGCTCAGGTTCAGACCGGCAACAGTCGGGCTTTCGTGGATGAACTGGTACTTGCCGAAGAAGCCGCTGTTCTCGTAGGACAGGCCCAGGTTGTAGGTTTCACGATCGGTGTTCTGAACAACGTTCGGGTTACCAGAGGCATCAAAGCCACGCTTGTCTTCTTTAGTGCCGTACAGGAAGGCGGCCTTGAAGCCGGCGAATTCCGGGGTGTCGAAACGCACGGCGTTCTTAACATAGCCGTCGCCGCGGGTGAAGGCGTTCAGTTGCAGCGCGTTGCTGCTGCTTTCCCACGGGTTAACTTGAGCCATGTCGGACTCGCCGTAGTTGGCCAGGTGACCCAGACGGAAGGTACCGAAGTTGGAGGACAGACCCACGAAGGATTCGCGGCTGGCGAAGGAACCGCTGCTTTCGCCGGTGCGGCTCTGGCCGTCAATGCCGAAGCCGGTTTCAACTTGCCAGATGGCTTTCAGGCCATTGCCCAGATCTTCATTGCCCTTGAAACCGATACGCGAACCCAGGTCGTCGATATTGGTTTGCTTAGTGCCCTTGCTGCTGTCGACGTATTCAACGCCGCCTTTGATGGTACCGAACACGGTTACGTCGGCGAAAGCGGCTGCCGGCAGAGTGGCAACCATCAGAGCGATCAGACTTTTTTTCATGATGTGGCTATCCTTCTTGTTTACTTAGGAAGTGAGCGAATACTAGTTGCTGTGTTTCACATTTGCAACTAGCCATGCAAACTTGTGGTCATTAAACAACAGTAGTGTCAAAAAAACAACATCAGACTTCAGGCAATCAGACTGGAACACTCAGGCGAAGTTTCACTCACAACTTGTTAAAATTCATTAACCACAAGCATTTGAGCAAAAAAATGCCCGCACGCGGCGGGCTTAAGATTGGATAGACTTGACTCGAATTCAAAGAAGCGAAAAAGAATCTGTATCAGTGAATTCTGACACTGATTGTAATCAATCACTTTGTAAAAGTCCATTTACAATACGGCTTTAATGTAAATAAAGTGTGAACACATCGTAAATTTTGAGAATTCGGTAGATACAAAGACACCAGACGGCTATTCATCCCCTTCATGGCCCCCCGGCAACGGGACAAGAAAAAAGCCGCGCTAGCGCGGCTGGGCTGTAAGATCAAAATGCTGTCAATGCCCGGCCGGCAAAGTCAGTTGCACGCACAAGCCGCCTTGCGGTCGGTTGTTAAGCTTGAGGTCGCCTCCGTGGTCTCGCGCAATCGCCCGCGCGATCGCCAGACCCAGACCGCTGCCCCCGGTATGACGCGCCCGGGAGTCCTCCAGACGCACATAAGGCTCCATGACCCGCTCCAGGTCGGCTTCGGCGATGCCCGGCCCCTGATCCTGAATACGCACCTCCACCCAGTCCTCCCGCTGCCGCAGGCTGACCTCGATCGCCCCGCCGCCATAGCGGCGAGCATTCTCCAGCAAATTGCCCAGGCAGCGGCGCAAGGCGCCGACCTTGCCGGCCACCGGGGCTACCGGCTCGCTGTGCAACTGGATGTCGGCGCCGAAAGCCTCCATATCCTCCACCACGCTTTCCAACAAGGCGTTGAGATTGAGCTTCACCACCCCCTCACTGCCGCAGCCGCCTCGCAGATAGGTCAGCGAATCATTGATCAGTTGGTCCATTTCCAGCAGGTCGCGCTCGATCGCCTGTTTTTCCGACGATTCGGCCAAGCCCTCCAGACGCAAGCGGATGCGCGTGATGGGCAAGCGCAGGTCGTGCGATACGCCGGCCAGCATCTGATTGCGGGTCTTCAGCAAGCGCTGCAACTCGGTCTGCATCCGGTTGAAGGTTCTAGCGGCTTCAGCCACCTCTTCGGAACCGGTTTCCGGCAAGGGTGCCTGATTAAGGTTGCTGGCCAGGCCACGAGCCGCGCGCGCGAACAGATCCAGCGGCCGAATCAACTGCCGCACTGCCCAGGCGCCCAGGATCGCCGCCGTCAAGGCCACCAACAAGAGCCAAGCCAAGATACGGATAGGTTGATCGGCCAGCGAAATCGGCCGCGAAGCGTTGAAGGTCAGCACCGTGCCGTCGCTCAGTCGAGCCTGTACCGTTGCAAGGTGGGTCTTGAACTCGGCCAGCGGGCCCAGCGCGGTCAACTCCTCGCTCACAATGGAGCCGGCGACGCCAGCGTCCCGCGTGGGCGTGAAATTCTTCAACCCCAGGCCCCCAACCTTCTCGATCAAGGCCGCGCGACCGCCTGCCGACGAGTCTTGCTGCTTGGACAGCACCTGCAGCGGGTAAGGCTTGATCAGGTCGCGCTTGATCAATTGCTGAAACGAACGGCCATGTAAGCTCAACGGATTTTCCGGCCGCTCCCAGAACCGGTCCATGCGCACCAGCAGCGTGGGCTGGTTCAAGGCGGAAATCACCTGCTCCCGATATTTGCTCGGACACTCGTCCAACAGGTTGACAATGTCGGCGATGTGTTGCGCGGTGTATTGCACGCGCAAGGAATTGCTCAAGCGATCGCGGTCGCTGAGTATGAAATAGATGCCCAAGGCGTTGGCCAGCAGCAAGCCCCCCACCAAGGTCAACAAAATCTGGCCATACAATGTGCGCGGCAACCACTTCATCTCAGCGCTTCCACCTCGCAGGCCAGCATGTAGCCGCCGCTGCGTATGGTCTTGAGCAGCATGGGCTCGCGCGCGTCCTCGCCCAGCCGGCGGCGCACCCGTCCTATCATCACATCTACGGTGCGGTCGAAGGGTCCGGCTTCTTTGCCGTTCATCGCCTCCATCAGTTGATCGCGCGACATCACCGCGTTGGCGTTTTCCGCCAAGGCTTGCAACAGCTTGAATTCGCCGCCGGACAACGGGGTAACCACGCCGGCCTCATCCAGCAGATGCTGGGCGTTCAGATCCAGCGTCCAGCCGGCGAAGCGCAACCGGCGCACGCTGGCCGTATTCGCAGGCTGATCCGATACCCGGCGCAGAATGCTCTTGATCCGCGCCAGCAACTCGCGTGGACTGAACGGCTTGGTCAGGTAATCGTCCGCGCCCATTTCCAGGCCGATAATGCGATCCAATTCGTCGCCGCGCGCGGTCAGCATCAGGATGGGCATGCAGGAACGTTCGCGCAAGTTGCGGCACAGGGTCAGACCATCCTCGCCCGGCAACATCAGGTCCAGGATCAACATATTGTAGTTCTGCGCGGCAATCGCCTGATGCATGGCCTGACCATCGCCGACGGCGTCGACGGCGAAACCCTGCCTACCCAGGTAGTCACACAGAAGATCTCGCAAATCGGGGTCGTCATCCACCACCAGCAGTCTTGGCAAATCGACAGTCATAACAGCTTTTCTCCATTGCGGCTTTGTTATTAGGATACCGCGCCCACCCGCCGGGCTGAGGGAGAAATCGTGGGCAAATGAGAAAGGTTTACACAAGGTTTACAAAAAACCGGCCACGCGCATCGCGCGTGACCGGCTTCTCTCTCGCCCTCGGGGCCATGCTCCGCCGCTGACGATGCGCCTACCTCAATCGTTGGGGTTCTGGTCTCGCGTCTTGTGCAGCGAATACAGCACGCCCGCCAACAGCAAGCCCAGTGTCGCAGCCAGGGACCAAGCAGTGGGGATCTTGAACGTTACCCAACCCGCGTCGTTGAAGAACACCAGGCCCACCTTGACGCCTATCAACACCAACACCAGCGACAAAGCGTACTTCAGGTAATGGAACCTATGCACCATCGCAGCCAACGCGAAGTACAGCGCGCGCAGGCCCAGAATCGCGAAGATGTTGGAGGTGTACACCAGGAACGGGTCCTGGGTAATGGCGAAGATGGCCGGGATGCTGTCCACCGCGAACACCAGATCGGCGCTCTCCACCATGATCAATGCCAACAGCAGCGGCGTCGCCCACCAGCCACGCGCCAAGCCATGCTTCTCACCGCGCACCAGGAACTGTTTGCCGTGCAAGTCCGGCGTCAGCCGCAAATGGCCGCGCAGCCACTGGTACATGCGGTTTTCCTGGATGGGCGCGTGCTCGTCGTCGGAAAACAGCATCTTGACCCCGGTGGCGATCAGGAACAGGCCGAACAAGACCAGCACCCACTGGAACTGCGCCACCAGCGCCGCGCCCAGGCCTATCATCAAGGCCCTCATCACGATCACGCCGAGAATCCCCCAGAACAGCACCCGGTGCTGATACAGCCGCGGCACCGCCAGGCTGGAGAAGATCAGCGACATCACGAAGACGTTGTCCATGGACAGCGACTTCTCCACCACATAACCGGTCAGATACTGCATGCCGGCGTCCGCGCCCTGATACCACCAGATCCAGCCGCCGAAGGCCAGACCGACGCCGATGTAGAAAGCCGACAGCATCAGGCTTTCCTTGACCCCGATCTCTTTTTCCTCCTTGTGCAGCACGCCCAGATCAAAAGCCAGCAGCGCCAGCACGATGGCCATGAACATCAGCCACACCCACAAGGGATAGCCGGCAAAACCAGCGCTCAACCATTCCATAAGCATTCCTTTCGGCAATAGAAAGGCCCCGGGCCGAGCGAACCGCCCCGGGGCCTGAATTCACAAACGCCGCCCCCGCTGCCGCGGAGGCGGGTCAAGATTTAACGGCCGTGTTCCAGCGCGCCGATGCGCTCCTCAATGCTGGGGTGGCTGGAGAACAGCGCCATCAGGCCGCCGCGTCCGCCGGAGATGCCGGACGCCGCCATGTTCTGCGGCAGATCGCCGGCGGCGACGCCGCCCAGACGGCGCAGCGCGTTGACCATCGGACGCGCGCCGCCCAGCAGCGTGGCCGCGCCCGCATCGGCGCGGAATTCGCGCTGACGCGAGAAGTACATCACGATGGCGGAAGCCAGGATGCCGAACACGATCTCACAGACGATCACGGTGACCATATAGCCGATGCCAGGGCCGCTGGACTGTTCGTCGTTGCGGCGCAGAAAGCTGTCCACCAGATAGCCGACCACGCGCGCCAGGAAGAACACGAAAGTGTTGACCACGCCCTGGATCAGCGTCAGCGTCACCATGTCGCCGTTCTGAATGTGTGCGACTTCGTGCGCCAGCACCGCCTCCACTTCTTCTTCCGTCATCGAGGCCAGCAAGCCGGTGGACACCGCCACCAGAGAATTGGATTTGCTCGGGCCAGTGGCGAAGGCGTTGGGTTCCCCCTCGTACACCGCCACCTCGGGCATCGGCAGATTGGCGCGGCTGGCCAGCTTCTGCACGGTATACACCAGCCAGCGCTCGGTATCGTTGCTGGGTGTTTCAATCACGCGCGCGCCGGTGCTCCATTTGGCCATGGTCTTGGAGAGCATCAGCGAAATGAAGGCGCCGCCAAAGCCCATTACCGCGGCGAAGCCCAGCAGCGTGCCCAGGTTCAGGCCGTTGCCCGTCATGTAGCGGTTCAGCCCCAACAAGCTGGCCACAATGCTCAGCACCACCATCACGGCGATGTTGGTGGCGATTAATAGAATGACTCGTTTCATGGTGTTGGCCCTTGCGTTGAATTCGACGGCATTCCGTGGAACGCCCGACACAGTGCATTCTAGACGCTGCGTCCCTCGGAAAAAATCAAATATAATCAGAAAATACATCAAGTTTTTTCGAACCATCATGTCCGAACGGATCAACTTCAAGCATCTGCATTACTTCTGGGCGGTTGCCCACGCCGGCGGCGTCACCCGAGCGGCGGAACAATTGGGCGTCAGCACCCAAACCGTCAGCGGCCAGATTTCGCGTCTTGAGCAGAGCCTGGAGCGAACCTTGTTCCGACAACAGGGGCGCCAGCTGGTTCTGACCGAAGCCGGCCATGTAACGCTGCGCTACGCCGACCAGATCTTCATGCTGGGCGAGGAATTGCAGGAAACGCTGGAAGACGCGCAGCTGGACAAGACCATCCGCCTGGCGGCGGGCATCTCGGACGTGTTGCCCAAGGCCATTGCGCTCAAGCTGTTGGAACCGGCGCTGCGGCTGGACGCCAAGGTCAGGCTGCAATGCGGCGAAGGCGATTTCGACGAATTGCTGGCCGACTTGACCCGCCACCGGCTGGACGTGGTATTGGCGGACCGGCCAATGGCGGCTGGCGGATCGCAGCCCTTTCAATCCTGGCTGCTGATGCGCTGCCCGGTAAAGATCGCCGGCGCGGCGGAATTATGGCGACGCCACGCCGCGGGATTCCCCGCCAGCCTGAACCAAGCACCAATGTTGCTGCCCAGCCGCCACCATGTGCTGCGCAGCCAGCTGGACCAATGGTTTGAAGAACGCAGGATCAAGCCGGACATCGTTGCGGAGTTCGACGACGGCGCCTTGCTGGACGCCTTCGGCCGCCAGGGCTTCGGTCTGTTTCCCACCACGGCGCCAAGCGACGGCAACGCGAACGCGCCGCAGGCGCTGGGCGAGGTCGACGGCGTCTGGGAACATTATTACGCCATCGCCAACCGTCGCCGGCTGCAACATCCGGGCGTGCAGGCCATGTTGCAAGCCGCCATCGAAGCCGCGTCCTGAAAGCAAAAAACCCCGGACGGGTCCGGGGTTTGACGGTGCGGCGCGGACTTACTCGCCCAGGTAGGCGTTGCGCACGCGTTCGTCGTTGAGCAGGTCCTTGGCCGGGCCGCTCATGGTGATGCGGCCGCTTTCCATCACGTAGCCGCGCTGCGACACTTCCAGCGCCAGCTTGGCGTTCTGCTCCACCAACAGCATGGTCACGCCCTCCTTGGCCACCATCTGGATAATCTCGAAGATCTTCTCCACGATGATGGGGGCCAGGCCCATGGACGGTTCGTCCAGCAGCAGCAGCTTGGGCTTGGACAGCATGGCGCGGCCCATGGCCACCATCTGCTGTTCGCCGCCGGACAAGGTGCCCGCCAATTGCTTCTGCCGCTCCTTCAAGCGGGGAAACAACTCGTACACCCGCTCGGCCTCGCTCTGGATCGCGGCCTTGTCGTCGCGATAGTAAGCGCCCATCAGCAGGTTTTCTTCCACGGTCAGCTTGGCGAATACCCCGCGGCCCTCCGGCACCATGGCCAGGCCGTGGCGCACGAAGTTGTGCGGTGCGATGGTGGAGATGTCCTTGCCGTCGTAGTGAATGCTGCCGCCGGATTTCTTCACCATGCCCACCAGGGTTTTCAGCGTGGTGGTCTTGCCAGCGCCGTTGGCGCCGATCAGGGTCACCAACTCACCCTGTTTGATGTGAAAATCGATTCCCTTGACTGCCTGAATGCCGCCATAGGCCACTTGCAGGTCTTTGACTTCCAAAATGCTCATGCGTGTGCCGCTCCCAGGTAAGCCTCGATCACTTTCGGGTTCTTGCGCACCTCTTCGGGAACGCCTTCGGCAATCTTCTTGCCGTAGTCCAGCACCGCGATGCGGTCGCACAGGCCCATCATCAATTTGACGTCGTGCTCAATCAGCAGCACGGTCACGCCTCCGGCTCGGATTTTGGACATCAAGTCCTTCAACTCCTCGGTTTCACGCGGGTTCATGCCGGCGGCCGGCTCGTCCAAGGCCAAGAGCTTGGGTTCGGTGGCCAGCGCGCGCGCGATTTCCAGCCGGCGCTGGTGGCCGTAGGACAGATTGCGGGCGCGCTCGTGCGCAACGTCGGCGATGCCCACGTACTCCAGCAGCTCCCATGCCTTGTCGGTAATCGCCTTTTCTTCGGCCATGGTGCGCCTGTCGCGCAACACCGCGCCCAAGGCTCCGGCCTTGGAGCGAATGTGGCGCCCCACCATGACGTTTTCCAGCGCCGTCATTTCGGCGAACAAGCGGATGTTCTGAAAGGTGCGCGCGATGCCGGCGGCCACGACCACATGCGGCTTCTGTTGGAACAGATTGTGGCCGTCGAACTCAAACGCCCCCTCGTCCGGCACGTACAAGCCGGTCAGCACGTTGAACAGCGTGGTCTTGCCCGCGCCGTTGGGGCCGATCAGGCCGTAAATCTCGCCCTTGTTGATGGTCAGCGCCACATTGTTGAGCGCGTGCAGGCCGCCAAAGCGTTTATGGATGCCTTCTATCTTCAGCAAAACTTCAGCCATGCTCAACCTTTCTGCCCTGCGGCTTCTCTATCGTCACGGAACTCGGCTTTACGGCGCTTGGACGGCCACATGCCCTCCGGCCGCACCAGCATCATCACCACCATCGCCAAGCCGAACAACAGCATGCGGGCGTTTTCCGGGTCGATCAGCATTTTGCCGAAGGTTTTCATCTGCAGCGGGCCAATCACGTCGCGCAGGATTTCCGGCGCAATGGTCAATACCACGGCGCCGAGAATCACGCCCGGAATGTGACCCATGCCGCCCAGAACGATCATCGCCAAAATCATGATGGACTCAAGCAGGCTGAACGATTCCGGCGACACAAAGCCCTGGAAGGACGCGAACAAGCCGCCGGCCACGCCGCCGGACAAAGCGCCCAAGGCGAAAGCCAGCAGTTTGATATTGCGAATGTTGATGCCCATCGCCGCGGCGGCGATATCGTCCTCGCGCAGCGCCACCCAGGCACGGCCGATGCGCGAATGCTGCAAGCGCCAGGCCATGATCACCACACCCACGGTCAACGCCAGGAACAGGTAGTAGTACAGATAGACGCTGTGGAAGCTGAGTCCGAACAACTCCATGGTATCGCCCAGCGACACGCCGCCCACCTTGATCGGATCGATCAGATTGATGCCTTGCGGGCCGTTGGTGATGTTGACCGGCGTGTTCAGGTTATTCATGAAGATGCGCACGATCTCCCCGAAACCCAGCGTCACGATGGCCAGATAGTCGCCCTTGAGCCGCAATACCGGCGTGCCCAGCAAGATGCCGCAGAAAGCCGCCAGCACCGCGCCCAGCGGGATGGTGATGTAGAACGGCAGATGCAGGCCGAAATGCGGCGAGCCCAGCAAGGCGAAGGTATAGGCGCCGACAGCGTAGAAGGCGATGAAACCCAGATCCAGCAAACCGGCGAAGCCCACCACGATGTTCAGGCCCAGCGCCAGCATCACGTAGAGCAAGGCAAAGTCGACGATGCGGACCCAGGAGTTGCCCAGCAGGCCGCCCACGAGGAAAGGCAGAACCGCCATCGCCACCGCGGACAACACGAACAGGCCAACTTTCTTGCCGGTGTCCATCTTATTGATATTGAGTGCCATGGTCATGATATGTCGTCTCCAGGATCAGGCACGGTCGGCCATCTTTTCGCCCAGCAGGCCGGACGGACGGAAAATCAGCACCATGATCAATACCATGAAGGCGATGATGTCCTGATAATTGGAACCGAGGAAGCCTCCAGTCAGCGTGCCGATATAACCGGCGCCCAGGCTTTCGATGATGCCCAGCAGCAAGCCGCCGGCCACCGCGCCGCCCAGATTGCCGATGCCGCCCAGCACTGCCGCGGTGAAGGCCTTCAGACCAATCATGAAGCCCATATAGTAATGAGCCTGCTCATAGTTGGTGGCCACCATCACGCCTGCCACCGCGCCCAGGCTGGAGCCTATGACAAAGGTGGCGGATATGATGGTGTTGACGTTGACGCCCATCAGGCCGGCTACCGCCGGGTTCTGGCTGGTGGCGCGCATCGCGCGACCCAGCTTGGTGCGTTCCACCATCAACAGCAGACCAGCCATGATCACCAGGCACAGTACGATGATGGTGATCTGCAGCTTGGTGATGCTGGCGCCGAAGAAGGACACCACGTCATGGTCGAGGATTTGCGGAAACGGAATGTAGTTGCGGCCCCAGATCAGGATAGCCACCTGCTGCAGCACGATGGACAGGCCGATCGCGGTAATCAGCGGCGCCAGTCTTTGCTTGCCGCGCAGCGGGCGGTAAGCGATGCGCTCTACGGTGAAGCCCAGCAGCATGCAGGCCGCAATCGCCACCAGCAGGCCGATCAGCACCAGAGCGGGACCGGGCAAGCCGGAACCGGACAAGGCATTGATGACGGATATGGTGACCATGGCGCCAAACATCACCACTTCGCCGTGAGCGAAGTTGATAAGCCCCATGATCCCGTACACCATGGTATAGCCCAATGCGATCAACGCATAAATGCTACCCAGAACGAGACCGTTCAGGATTTGTTGCAGAAAAATGTCCACGTTGGGAGATCTCCTTTGTATTGACGACCGGCAGCTTGCGGGGCTTTCCCTCTTATTGGCTGCTGCCTGTTCTTGAGTGCCCGGACGAGCCTTGATTATTTGGATTCTGTCAGACAGGCGAACGGATTATGTAGGTGGATTCCAGCGACTGTCAATCTTAAAGATTGGTTAAAACGGCACCAAATCAAGCCTATTTAAAAACAATTTAACACATTGTTTTTCATGTATTTTTTTAAAAAAAAAGACAAAACCGGCCAAAGAAATTTTGAATTTCTCCGGATAAAGACAAACCCTAGCTCAGCCGCTCGTTTTTCAGATTTTGATCATGTCTCGGCGCAAAATATGTTCGATTTCGAAAAGACATCTACCAAAGAATTCGCATTACAACATTCGCTCGCTTTCGTGATTCGAATGGATACAATCTCCCAAAAAGACGGCCGACTCTGACAAAAATTGCACGGCGCGACACATCGCACATCAAGCAAGAATGAGACCATCGCACTCAGCGCCCATCCGACATTCTTCGCTGCGCGATTTTATGGCTGAAACATAGCCCATCCTATTCGTCTTGGCTGCAACTGTCTTAAGAACGGCCGCCACACACCCCCGGTGCGGGGCGCGCGCCTTCGATGCGCCAGCCGCATTTCATACGGCCACGCCTCCACATAAGGGGTTATCTGGAGACGGCGTCCCCCAGTCTTAGCGCCAATTAGATCGAAATAAGCAACAATTTAGTGCGATTTAGATGGTTTATTCCCATTAAGCGTGCGTTTTATAGTGAGCGTCGCAATCCACCACTCACTGCCCGCGATAGACGTCGGGCCATATGGAGAATGAATCGATGCCCCGTCAAATCCTCATCGCTGGCGCCTTGACCCTGGCGGCAACGGCCGCCTTCGCCGCCGAACCGCTGAAGCTGTCCATCTACAACGCCGACGGCAATAGCTTCAATGTCAGCTCGGTGCTGGTCAGCGGCGAAAAAGACGCTATCCTGATCGACACCGGCTTCACCCGCGCCGACGCCCACCGCATCGCCGCCAAGGTGCTGGACAGCGGCAAGCAACTAAAAACCATCTATATCAGCCAAGCAGACCCTGACTACTACTTCGGCGCCGCCGAACTGAAGAAAATCTTCCCCCAGGCCCAAGTCCTCAGCAACGGTCCGACCCTGGCCAAGATCAAGGCCAATATTCAGGGCAAGATCGCCTATTGGGGCCCGAAAATGGGCGCGAACGCGCCAAGCGCCGCGCTGCTGCCCGATGAGCTGAAAGGCGAACGTCTGGAACTGGAAGGCAAGACGCTGGAAATCAAAGGCACGCGCGGCGTACTCGCCCACCGCGGCTATGTGTGGATTCCATCCATCCGCGCGATTGTCGGCAATGTCGGCGTCACCGCTCCCAGCATGCACGTCTGGACCGCGGACACCCAGAGCCGAGCCGAACGCCAGGCCTGGATCAAGCAGTTGGATGAAATGGAAGGCCTTCAACCGGCGATCGTGGTGCCCGGCCACATGCAAGCTGGCGATAAAACCGATCTGAGCGCCGTGCGCTTCACCCGCCAATACTTGCAGCGCTTCGAATTGAATCTGGCCAAGTCGGCCGATAGCGCCCAGTTGATCCAGGCGATGAAGCAAGCCTTCCCGCAAGCGGGCGAAGACATGTCGTTGGAGATCGGCGCCAAAGTCAACAAAGGCGAAATGAAATGGTAAGCGCCACCAAGATTCGACTCCACTACTTTTACGACCCGCTGTGCGGCTGGTGCTACGGCGCCTCGCCGCTGCTGCTGGCGGCCGCGGCGCGGCCGGAAGTCGAACTGGCGCTGCACGGCGGCGGCATGCTGAGCGCGCCGCACAACCGGCGCGTGAACCTGGAATGGCGCGGCTATGTGATGCCTCACGATCACCGCATCGCCGCTCTCAGCGGCCAGCCCTTCGGCGACGCCTACTTCGACGGCTTGTTGCGCAGCGAAGCGCGCCTGGACTCGACGCCGCCCATCGCCTCCGTTCTGGCCGCGCCGGAACTGGGCATTGCGCCGCAAGCCATGCTGGCCCATGTGCAAGCCGCTCATTATCTGCACGGTCTGGAGATTGCCGATGTCGCCGTGCTTGCCCGACTGGCAGCGGAATTGGGCGCGCCCGCCGGCCGCTTCGCCGATGCCTACGCCGGCGGCCTGGCACACAGCGTCGAACATATAGACCATAGCCGCCGCCTGATGAATCGTCTGGGCCTGCGCGGCTTCCCATCCGCGGCACTGGAAGTGGACGGCCGCTTCGAAGCCCTAGATCTAGGTTCTTACTTGGGCAAGCCGGACATGTTCAGCCAGCACTTGGCGCAACTCGGCGCCGCTTCCCGCTCCGGCTTGGCCGACCTGCCGCCGATGTGCGGGCTGGACGGCTGCTAAGAATCTGCTCACGATCCGCCGCGCGTTGTAGAGCGTTACACGGTGAGTATGGCTTCGAAATGCTCATGTACCGTGTGTACGCTCCGCTTTCTCTGCCGTTTTCGCTTTAGCTCGCAAGATCGTAAACAGGCTCTAAGTTCACGTCCATACCCTCCTCGCCAACGGCGGTCCTGTCTCATCATGGCCGCCGTTTGGCTTGCCGGCCCGCGCGGCAGTTGATGACAAACAAATTCACGGGCGCTACAGTATTCGGACACATCAAAACAAATTCACTGTCTACAGCCATTGGCTGAAATAAGGGAACCCGTCCGGATGAAAACCTTAGGCCCCACCCTGTCCCTCACCCTGCTCGCGCTCAGTACCGCGGCAAGCGCCGCTCAAGACCCGTATCTATGGCTGGAGGAGATTCAAGGCAAAGAAGCACTGGCCTGGGTTAGCCAGCAAAACACGAACACGCGCCAGGACCTCGGCCGGCAAGCCGACTATCCGACTGTGCGCCGCGAACTGCTGACCATCCTGGACTCCAACGACCGCATCCCCTCCGTCGAGAAGATTGGCGGGCTGTACTACAACTTCTGGCGCGACAAGGATCACCCGCGCGGAGTGTGGCGGCGCACCACTTTGGACGAATACCGCAAGGCCGCGCCGCAATGGGAAACGGTGCTGGATCTGGATGGGCTGGCCAAGGAGGAAGGGGAAAACTGGGTTTGGCAAGGTGCTGACTGCCTGCGTCCCAATCAAGAGCGCTGCCTGCTGCGCCTAAGCCGCGGCGGCGGTGACGCCGCGGTGGTGCGAGAATTCGATCCGGTCGCCAAAGCCTTCGTCAAGGACGGCTTCCAGTTGCCGGAAGCCAAGAGCGAAGTCAGCTGGCAGGACCATGACTCCCTTTATGTAATGAGCGACTTCGGCCCTGGATCGCTGACTGATTCCGGCTACCCCCGCGTGGTCAAAACCTGGCGCCGCGGCCAGCCGCTGGCCCAGGCGCAAACCGTGTTCGAAGGCCGGCAAGCCGACGTCGCCGTGCACGCGGCCCGGATTGACGCCCAAGGCCGCCGCTACGACGTGATCACGCGCGCGCCCACCTTCTTCACCACGGAAACCCGCCTGCTGGTTGCAGGAGAATGGCGACGGCTGGACAAGCCAGACCACGTCGGCGTCGATTTTTTCGACAACTGGCTGTTGCTAACCCCCAAGCAGGACTGGAAAATCGGCGCAAAAACCTGGCGCGGCGGCTCCCTGCTGGCCATCGATGTTGAAGCCTATCTGGCCGGAGCGCGCGACTTCACCCCTTTGTTCGAGCCAAGCGCCACCGTCTCGCTGGCGGAACAGACGTCCACCCGCGACAGCCTGCTGCTGACCACGCTGGACAATGTCGGCAGCCGCTTGCGGGAGTGGAAGGTCGTGGCCGGTCAATGGCAATCGCGCACAGTGGATACCCCAAGCTTCGGCAGCATCAGCGTGCGCGCGGTCGACCCTGATCGGGACAACCGCTACTTCTACAGCTTCACCGACTTTCTAACGCCGCCGACGCTGGCGCTGGCCGAGGCCGGCAGCGATCAACGCCAGACGCTGAAACAACAGCCCGGCTTTTTCGACGCCAGCCCCTACCGCATCCAACAGTGGTTCGCCGTCTCTCGCGACGGCACTCGGGTGCCCTACTTCCTGGTCAGCCGCAAAGACATCAAGCTTGACGGCTCCAACCCCACGCTGCTGTACGGCTACGGCGGCTTCGAAGTGTCGCTGACCCCGCGCTACAACGGCGCGCTGGGCAAAGCCTGGCTGGACCGCGGCGGCGTCTACGCGCTGGCCAATATCCGAGGAGGCGGCGAATACGGCCCGGCTTGGCACGAGGCGGCGCGCAAACACTTGCGCCAGAACGCCTACGACGACTTCGCCGCCATCGCCGAGGACCTGGCCAAGCGCGGCGTGGCCAACGCCCGCCATCTGGGGATCAAAGGAGGCAGCAACGGCGGCCTGCTGATGGGAGTGATGCTCACCCAGCGGCCGGAACTATTCAACGCCGTGGTCTGCCAGGTGCCGCTGCTGGACATGCGCCGCTTCAACCGCTTGCTGGCCGGGGCCAGCTGGATGGATGAGTACGGCAACCCAGACCAGCCGGAAGACTGGGCCTATATCCGCCGTTATTCGCCCTATCAGAACCTGAAGCCGGACGCGCGCTACCCGGCCACCCTGTTCATGACCTCGACGCTGGATGACCGGGTCCACCCCGGCCATGCCCGCAAGATGTTCGCGGCCATGCAGGCGATGGGCGCCCCGGTGCAGTATTTCGAACGTACCGAGGGCGGGCACGGCGCCGCCGCCAACCACCAGCAAGAGGCCGATATCGCGGCGATGGAATACGCCTTCCTTCTGCGTCAACTGCGCTGACGGCCCCCGCCAGACAGGAGACGCGCGAGCGGAGCGTCAAAAATAAACCGCCTGCGGCCGAAACGGCGACAGGCGGTTTTTGCATGGGATACGCGATGTTCAATCATCGCCGGACTCGACCCAACTGGGGCTGCGCTTGGCGATGAAGGCATTCACGCCCTCGATCTGCTCCGCGCCGCCTATCAGTTGACGCACCGCGGCGCGCTCGCGCTCCAGATGCTGGGCCAGCGTCAGGTTGCCGCTCTCCTCGATCAGACGACGCGCCGCGGCCACCGCGCCCGGCGCTTGGTTCGCCACCTTGTTGGCCAGGCTGATCGCCACGATCTTGGCGAAGCCCTGATCCACCACCTCCTCGATCAGCCCGATGGTCAAGGCCTTCTCGGCCGTCACCACTTCGCCGCCCAAAATAATGCGCTTGGCCCAGGAGACGCCCACCTTGTCCGCCAGCGTCTTGGTGCCGCCCGCCGCCGGAATGATGCCCACCTTGGCCTCCGGCAACCCGAGCTTGGCTCCACGCTCGGCCACCATGTAATCACAGCCCAGCGCCAGTTCCAGGCCGCCGCCCAAAGCGTAGCCGTTGATCGCGGCCACGGTGACGCCGCGGTATTGCTGCAAACTGCGCAAAGCTCCGGCGAAGGCGTCGAAGACCTTGTCGGCCTCGACCGCGTCGCCGGAGGCGAATTGCTTCAAATCGGCGCCGGCGGAAAAAAACGCGTCGCCAGCCCCGGTCAGCACCACCGAACGCACAGCCGGATCCGCATCCAGCGACCGCATCGTCGTAGCCAGCTCATTCAGGCTCTCCGTGGTCAGCAGATTCGCCGGCGCGTTTTTGAGAGTCACGATCGCTGACTGGCCCAGCCGCTCAAGTGTCAGATACTTGGCCATATTTTCCTCACTCTATCCCCATGGATTACATCGCTTATGCATATGTTTTGACCAGGTCGAGCGCCTGGATCCTCAGCGTGGGACCCATTGCGCATAGGTCCGAAGCCAAAGCAGCATTCTCATTGCAAACTGACCTTTTGACCAGTAGTCGGCCAACAAGACCATCATTTTTTTTATAACTTTCTTTAAGGAGATGCCAAGTAAAATTTTGATAAAGGCAATAAATGCCAAAAGCAAATATGACCACCGCGCGCGCAAGCCCAGGCCGCCACTCTGTTACCATAGAGCTTTCTGAGACAGGTTGCGGCATGATTGAAACGAGCGGGTGGATATTGTTTCTGGCGGGCTTGCTGGGCGGCGGCCACTGCATGGGCATGTGCGGCGGCATAGTCGCTGCGCTGACGCTGAATCTGCCCCCCGAAACCGGCCGCTGGCGCATTATGCTGGCCTACAATCTGGGGCGCATCGGCAGCTACGCGCTAATCGGCGCGCTGCTGGGCGGCTTGGCCGCCACCGGCCTCGCCCTGCTGGACATCCGCGGCCTTCAACTGACCTTGGCGCTGTTAGCCAACCTGATGCTGGTGGCCATGGGCCTCTACCTGGCCGGCCTGTCCGGGGCGGTCAATCTGATCGAGCGCTTGGGCGTGCCGATCTGGCGCCGCTTGCAGCCGCTGCTGGGACGCCTGCTGCCGGTCCGCTCACCGCAATCCGCATTGCTGGCCGGCATGGTCTGGGGCTGGCTGCCCTGTGGATTGGTCTACAGCGCTTCGCTGTCGGCGCTGGCCACCGGCAGCGCATCCGGCGGCGCGCTGGCCATGTTGGCCTTCGGCCTCGGCACCTTGCCCAATCTCTTACTGATGGGCGCCTTTGCCGACAGCCTGCGCCGCTGGATGCAACAACGACCAGTCCGCCTCACGGCGGGACTGGTCGTTGCGGGCATCGGCGCCTGGCAGTTGCTGCGGGCGCTTATTTAAACGACTTCAGAATGGTGTCAACATTGTAGCGGAACATCGCCAAGTAGCTGGGCGCAGGACCGGACGGGCCTGACAGCGCGTCGGCGTACAGCTTGCCGCCTATCGTCACCTTGGCCTCTCGCGACAACTGCTCCAACAGACGCTTGTCCGTCATGTTCTCCATGAACACCGCCGACACTTTCTCCTGCCGCACCTGGCGCACCAGACGCGCCACCGCCTTGGCCGATGCCTCGGACTCGGTGCTCACCCCCTGAATGGCCAACACTTGCAGCTGGTAACGCTCGCCCAGGTAAGCGAAGGCATCGTGCGAGGTCAGCATCTTTCGCTTGGCTGCCGGCACGGCGGCAAAGGCCTTTGCCGCCCAGGCGTCCATTTCCTTCACTTTGGCAGCGTACTCGGCGGCGCGGCGGGCGTATTCCTGCTTGCCGGCCGGATCCGCCTGGCTCAGGCCGGCCTCGATGTTGCGGATGTAAGTCAGCACCCGCTTGGGATCATGCCAAGCGTGCGGATCGATGGCTCCATGGTCATGCCCGGCATGGCCGTGATCATGTCCATGATGATCCTCGTCCTCCGCTTCGCGGGTCTTGATGCCCTTGCCCGCCTCCACTTGCACGCCTTTGAAATGAGCGGCCTTGCTCAGCCGCACCATCCAGCCCTCCATCCCCAGGCCGTTGGTGACCAGCAGCTTGGCGCCCGCTACTTTCTTGACGTCGGCCGGCGACGGCTGGAACACATGGGCGTCCTGGTCCGGTCCCACCAGCGAGGACACTTCGACGCGATCGCCGCCGATTTCCCGCGTCATATCGGCCACGATGCTGAAGCTGGCCACAACCGGCAGCTTGGCCCAGGCGGACAAGGGCAGGCCCAGCAACAACAGGGCCATGATTGATTTCTTCATCGGCGACTTCCTTATCAAGGGTTCAGGATTCCAGATGCCGGGCGCGGATGTAGCGCGGCAAAGCCCCGCCCACCGGCGCCAACAGCAGCGACAGCAGATAGACCAGGCCCGCCAGCAGAATGATGGCCGGCCCGGAAGGCAGTTCGAAATGATAGGACAGCAATAGACCGCCCAAGCCGGCCAGAAAGGCAATGGCCACCGACAAGCCGAGCAAGGCCTCGATGCGCTCGGTCCACAAGCGGGCGGTGATCGCCGGCAACATCATCAGGCCCACCGCCATCAAGGTGCCTAGCGCCTGGAAACCGGCTACCAGGTTCAGCACCACCAGCATCAGGAACAACATGTGCCACAAGCCCCCGCGCGCGCCCACGGCGCGCAGGTAGACCGGGTCCAGGCTTTCCAGCAGCAGGGGGCGGTAGATCAAGGCCAGCGCCAACAAAGTGAAGGATGCGACGCCGGCCACCAGGAACAGGGCCGCATCGTCCACCGCCAGCACAGAACCAAACAAGATATGCATCAAGTCCACATTGCTGCCGCCGCGCGACACCAGCAATACGCCGATGGACAACGACAGCAGGTAGAAGGCGGCAAAGCTGGCGTCTTCCTTGATGCTGGTGAAACGCGTGGCCAAGCCGGCCAGCAGCGCCACCAGCACGCCGGCGAAGAATCCGCCCAGGCTCATAGCCGGCAGGCTGAGGCCCGCCATCATGAAGCCCACCGCGGCGCCGGGCAGCACGGCATGGCTCATCGCATCGCCCATCAGGCTCATGCGCCGCATCACCAGAAACAGGCCGATCGGGCCACTGCCCAGGGCCAGGGCCAGACAACCGATAAGCGCTCGGCGCATAAAGGCGAATTCGGCAAACGGCGACACCAGTAAATCGTATAAGTGCGACATCAGGCTTGCGCTCCATCCACTTCGCAGACCGCAGCCTGGGATTGCCAATGCGCGGCGGTGTCCACCGCGCGTTTCAAATTGGCGTCGCACAGCACTTCGGCGGTATCGCCCCAGGCCACCACTTCGCGCGCCAACAACAAGGTGTGCGGGAAATAAGCGCGCACCTGCTCGTAATCATGCAGCACCGCCACCACGGTGCGGCCTTCTTCCCGCCAATGGCGCACCAGCTCCAGCAAGTCGTAGGTGGTCTTGGCGTCCACCGCGTTGAACGGCTCGTCCAGCAGGATCAGGCGCGCATCCTGAACCAGAATGCGGGCGAACAACACGCGCTGGAACTGGCCGCTGGACAGCGCCGAGATGGGCCGCAGCGCGAAATCGGCCAGGCCCACCTGCTCCAAGGCCAGCAAGGCCTGATCGCGGCCGCGACGACTAACGCCGCCTAACACGCCGGTATCGTGCCACAGGCCGGTACATACCAAGTCCAGCACGCTGACCGGCAAAGAACGGTCGATCTCAGACTGCTGAGGCAGATAGGCGATGTCGCGGCGCTGAAAACTGTCCAACTGCACCGAACCGGAATCCGGCGTCAAAGCGCCTATCATGGCCTTGAGCAAGGTGCTCTTGCCGGCGCCGTTGGGACCGAAAATCGCGGTGGCGTCTCCTGCGACGAAACTGCCGCTGACATGGTGCACGGCCGGGTGACGCTGATAAGAAACGGTCAGGTTCCGCAGACTGACGCTCATGCCGCCTCCCTCAACGCCCAGATCACCAGAACCCATAAGACCGCCAGCGCGACGCCGGCCAGACCGAGCCGTTGCCAGGCCGACATCGCCAGCAGGCTGAACGGCGGCTTGAAATTGGCCGGCGTCAGATGCCGGTGCGCACGCGGATGTTGATGTTGATGTTTAGACGTCATTCGAAGCACTCCCGCAACTTGCCCTCAATCGCGGCGGCGTCGAAATCCTCGGCAATCAGTTCAAAACGGCTGTCGCGCCGCCAAGACACCTGGGCCGCGCCCCACTGCCCCGCTGCCCAGTTCAGCCACACCCAGCTGTCCAGCACCTTGAACACCCCCTTGGCGCGCACCAGGCCAGGCACCAAGGTCGGCAGCGCATCGAAAAAGCGGGTCAGTTTCTCTCCGTCAAAAGCCTGCTCCGGCTCGAAAGTCCAGCCCATCGAGCGCCATTGGGCAGCGGCGTCGTCCGGCACAGCCGGCCGGTAACGCGGCTTGGGCGCGGCGGCGGCATTCAGCCAAGCCGGATCCAATTCGCCATTGCGCACTTCGCCCACCAGCGACTTGGGCGGAAACAAAGCCCCCGCCTGTTGGCGGAAAGCCTCCATCGTCGGCACGTCGGCCGTGTCGATCTTATTGGCCACCAACACGTCGGCAATGGAAACCTGGTCTCGGTACAGCGGCTGACGGAGATAATCAGACTGAATGAACTGGCGGGGGTCCACCAGAGTAAGCACCGCGCCCACCTCCAGCGCCTCGCCCAAGGGCTTGGCGCGCAATTCGTCGATGACGCCGGCCGCGTGCGCAAGACCGCTAGCCTCGATCAGCAGGCGGTCCGGGCGTTCGCGGCGCAACAGGGTCGCCACCGTGGCGGTCATCTGCGGACCAGCCACGCAGCACAAGCAGCCGCCGGCGATTTCCGCCACCGCCAGTTCGTCCTGACTCAGAGCCGCGCCGTCTATGCCGACTTCGCCGAACTCGTTGACGATGATCGCCCACTTCTCATTAGCGGGACGATGCTCGATCAAATGGCGCAACGCCGTGGTCTTGCCTACCCCGAGAAAGCCGGTGAACAAGTTGACTATGGTTTTTTTCATGGATCAGGGAATTCGTGGATTCAGGCGCTGCAGGACTGGCAACGCCCCGTCAACACCAGGTTTTGCGGGCACAGAGAGAAGGCCACCGCCTGCGCGGCCTGGCGCAACGCGCTCAAGGCCGGCGCGGCGTCGATCTCCTGTACCTGGCCGCAGTCGCCGCAGACCAGGATCAGCCCTTCATGCTGGCATTCGAAGTGATCGCATACGATGAAGCCGTTCAAGGCGTCCACCTTGTGCAGCAGGCCGTGTTCCACCAGGAAATCCAGCGCGCGATACACGGTGGGCGGCGCGGCGGCGCCGCGCTCCTGCTGCAGATCCGCCAGGACCTGATAGGCCTTGACCACCCCGCTGTAACGCAGCACCAACTCCAGCACCTGACGGCGCAACGCGGTCAGCTTGCTGCCGCGCCGTTCACAATGCCGCTCCGCCGCGGCCAGATAGGCTTGATGGTCCATGCCGGACACCCGCTTGTTTAATCAGGACGCAATGTTACTGTATAACATCTCAAATTCACAAGGATTAATCATTCATCGGTTTATCATGCCCGCCACTCATGGTAGCTTTGTGCTCCAGAATGTCCATGATAGGCTTATGGCTTACCACCCATCGCTCATATAAGGAAATGACATGAAAAAGCTGTTGATGCTCGCCCTTGCCGCTACTCTCGCCGGCCAGGCCTTTGCCGCCGATCCGATTGCTCAGCGCAAAGACGTCTTCAAGCAATACAAACCGGTGGTTGGCGGCATGGGCAAGATGGTGAAGGGCGAAACGCCCTATAACAAGGATGAGTTCGCCAAGCTGGCCGGCGAGCTGGAAGCTCTGTCCCAAAAACCGTGGCAGCATTTCCCGGCGGGCAGCGGGACCGGCAAGACCGACGCCAAACCGGAAATCTGGAGCAAGCCCGCCGAATGGCAAAAAGCCATCGACAACCACAAAGCCGCCACCGCCAAACTGAAGCAAGTAGCCGCCGGCGGCGATCTGGGCGCAATCAAGGTACAGTTCGGCGCCACCCAGAAGACCTGTAAAGCCTGTCACGACGCATTCCGCAAGGACTAAGTCCTTCGCGTCGGCACCCGCAGCCCGCTCGCCAGCGGGCTGTTTGCTTGCCTATCCGCAGTCAGACACCACCTCGAAGACCCCGGAATGAAAAAACTGCTGACCGTATTGCTGTTGGGCGCCATCGCGGCGCCGCTGGCACTGGCCGACACGCCGGCCGAAACACGCACCAAATCCTTCAAGAAAGTATTGCTGGCCTTCGAACCCATGGGCACGGTGGTGCGTGGGCGTGATCCGTACCAGAAAGACGCCTTCATCCGTCAGGCGGACGCCTTGAGTCTGATCGCGGCCGAGCCCTTCAATCACTTCCCCGCCAACAGCATCAGCGGCAAAAGCCGAGCCAAGCCGGAAATCTGGAGCCAGCCCGCCAAGTTCCAGGCCGACAAGGACGCCTTCCTCAAAGCCGTGGCCGACCTGAGACAGGCCGCCCGAGGCGGCGACCTCGCCGCCATCAAGAAAAACTACGGCGCAGTGGCGCAAAGCTGCAAGTCCTGTCACGACGCCTTCCGCGGCCCGGAAAAATAAATCGCGACCACAAAAAAAGGGCGGTGTTGACCGCCCTTTTTCTTGCTTGCCTACGCGACGCGGACAGCGCTCCGCGACTTGCGCTCACAAACGCGTCAACAGCACATAAATGCCGCCGCTGGACACCAGCAAGGCCACCAGCGCGATGATGGCCGGCGCGAACTCCAGACGCGGCACATCGCCGGCGATGGCTTTGTTGCCGGTGATCATCGCCTTCACCAGATTGTTCTTCTTGAACAAACGGTAAGCGATGATGGCCAGTAAGTGCAGGCCGACCAGCCCCAGGATCACATTGAAGAAACCCTTGTGGAACGAGGTAGCGGCTTCGGCCGCGTCGCCGCTCAGCAGCTTGGCCAACGGGCCGTCGTACAAATAGCTGTCGACATCGGCGGCGAACAGTCCGGTGCCCACCTGGGCCAGCAAGGCCAACAACATCGCCAACACCATCAGGCCGCCCAAAGGGTTGTGGCCCGGCTGCTCGTTCTCGGTCAGCTCGCCGCGCAAATAGCGGACAATGCTGCGCGGCCCCTTGATGAAATTGCCGAAACGCGCGGTCTGGCTCCCTATCACGCCCCATATCAAACGAAACAGCAGCAGGCTGGCGAGGGCGGAACCGCACCAGATATGGTATTGCAGCCAATCTCCGCCCTGCTCGCCGCTATACCACATGCCGCAGAACAGAATCACCAGCGCCCAGTGAAACAAGCGAGTGGGAACATCCCACACTTTTACCAATTGCGTCATCGCGCTTTCACTCCGTGTATCCAAAATCCGCCCGCCCAAGCATTACCTGAGTTAGTGCATTGCAACATGATATTACCGTGCAGGACTGACAAACCCTAACCCAAATGGGGTTTTACCCAATTCTACCGACAAAAAGGGGGCAAAAACCACTGGTTTTCGGTTAATATCCTTGATTGGGCTCGCTTGGCGAGTCCGGCTACGCCGCCCGCCAACGGGCGGCCTAACTTTTTGCGGCGGCGCCCTCATCCCGCCATTGCCGCGCATCACCTTGTTGGAGACCCGATAAATGAACCATGCCCCCCTGATTCAGGATCTGCAGGCCCGCGGCCTGATTGCGCAAACCACGGACGCCGTTGCGCTGGAGGAACTTCTGAGCAAGGAGCAGGTAACCCTTTATTGCGGCTTCGACCCTACCGCCGACAGCTTGCACTTGGGCCATCTGGTGCCGGTGCTCATGCTGCGTCGCTTCCAGCAGGCTGGCCATCGCCCGGTAGCGCTGGTGGGCGGCGCAACCGGCATGATAGGCGACCCCAGCTTCAAGGCCGCCGAGCGCAAACTGAACACGCCGGACGTGATCCAGGGCTGGGTGGAGAAGATCCGCGGCCAAGTCGAGCCCTTCCTCAGTTTCGAAGGCGACAACGCCGCCTTGATGGCCAATAACTACGACTGGTTCGGCCAAATGAACACGCTGGATTTCCTGCGCGACATCGGCAAACATTTCTCGGTCAACGCAATGATCAAGAAAGAATCGGTGCAGCAACGCATCAACCGCGAAGACCAGGGCATCTCCTTCACCGAGTTCTCGTACAGCCTGCTGCAAGGCTATGACTTCGCCGAGTTGAACCGCCGCTTCGGCTGCAAGCTGCAGATCGGCGGC
Source organism: Chromobacterium haemolyticum (assembly GCF_009936155.1). NCBI lineage: Bacteria > Pseudomonadati > Pseudomonadota > Betaproteobacteria > Neisseriales > Chromobacteriaceae > Chromobacterium > Chromobacterium haemolyticum. Next base: position 3,634,929 of record NZ_AP019312.1, read on the forward strand.
TCCGACCAGTGGGGCAATATCACCGCCGGTATCGACCTCACCCGCCGCCTGCAACAGCAGCAGGTATTCGGCCTGACTGTGCCGCTGGTGACGAAATCCGACGGCACCAAGTTCGGCAAGACCGAATCCGGCGCCATCTGGCTGGACGCCAAAAAGACATCGCCGTACGCCTTCTATCAGTTCTGGCTGGGCACCGCCGACGCCGACGTGTACAAATTCCTGCGCTACTTCACCTTCCTGTCGCTGGAAGAAATCGCCGCGATCGAAGCCGCCGACCAGGCGCGCGACGGCAAGCCGGAAGCGCAGCGCATCCTGGGCGAACAGATGACGGCCATGGTGCACGGCGCCGCAGCGCTGGAAGCGGCGCAGCGCATCACTCAAAGCCTGTTCAACAATGACCTGAGCAGCCTCACCGCCGACGATTTCGCTCAACTGGCTCAGGACGGCCTGCCCAGCATCCAGCTTGAACGCGACGCCGACAGCCTGATCGACGCGCTGGCCGCCGGCGGCCTGGCCAAATCCAAGAGCGAGGCGCGCACCTTCATCCAGAGCGGCGCGGTCAGCGTCAACGGCGACAAAGCCGACAGCCTGGAGCAGCGCTTCAGCGACGCGGAACGCCTGTTTGGCCGCTACACCCTGCTTAAGCGCGGCAAGAAGAATTACGCGCTGGTGGAATGGCGCTGAGCGCAGCACTCGCATCAAGCGAAAGCGGCCATGACGGCCGCTTTTTTATCGTCGGAACCCTATTTTTCCACCTCGAAAGCCTCCCCGGTAGCAAAAAAAGCGCCGCCGGCAATATAGTGCAAGCTGCGCTTGGCATCGTCATCGAAGCGCCAATGGCCATCGGCGAACACCTCCGCGTCCGCCTCCGCCGCCACCACTTCTCCGATGAACAGATCATAGCGGGACTCATTTTCCGGTTCGCTGATTACTCTGCACTCCAGATAGGCGATGCAGCCATCCACGCGCGGCGCGCCCACTCGCAGCGAAGGAAGCCGGCTCAGGCCGCTATGCGCAAACTTGTCCACCCGCCTGCCGTCGGCGCCGCCGGCGCGCAGCACCTCCGCGGCCTGAGCGCGGCAAGGCACGTTGAGCACAAACTCGCCCGAAGCCTCGATCAGCTCCCGAGAGTAGGTTGCCTTGTCGATGACGACCGCCACCTTGGGCGGATCAAAATCCAGCGGCATGGCCCAGGCCGCCGCCATCACATTGCTGCGCTCCCCGGCCGCGCAGGACACCAAGACCGTGGGACCATGGTTCAATAAACGATAGGATTTCGCCAGATCGACTGCGAGCAAACGAGACATGGGCATACTCGAGAAAACATGAAGCGGCTATTCTAGCCGAAGGTGCCGTTAGCCATCCGACGCGGATAAAAAAAGCCCGGCGCTCGCCGGGCGTACAGATTGCTAATTTCAACAAAGGAGAAGTCATCGAGATGACTATCCAGATATAGGACGCTTTATATTGCGTTGCAAGAATCCCGCAAATCCTTCTAAAACAGGAACATCGGCCCGCTGCCTAACGGATTGCTCTTTCCTTCCAGGCCGATATACACGTTGCGGCCGTAAAAGAAGGGTAAGCCCCAGTCAAAGTAGCCGCTAAGGAAGCCGCTGGACGGCGCTCCCACCGCCGGCAGAGCGGAATAACCTTGCGACAACAGCGTTACGGCGTTGCCAAGATTGAAGCCCACCGCGCTGCTGTTGCCGCCGCTGCTCAAGCTGGCGTTGAGGCTCAAGATGCCGCCGGGGCAGAACCAGGTGCTGCTGCCCACCACGCAGGTGGCGATCGTGGCATCGGGGAAAAACAGCCCATTGGAACCACTATCCAGAAAGCTGCTGTAGCTGAGCGATTTATAGCTGGTCGTGATCGCATCCACGCCATTGCCGTCTAGTGTGGTGGGGAAGGCCTTGGCCGACCCCAAAGCGTTGTTGCTCTGCGTACCCACGCCGAAATACAGCGTCCCGGCCACGCTAGGAGCCCCGCTGATCGCCACCGCCGGCAATTGCAGCATCACCCCGTTATTGTCGCCGGCGAAACCCGCCACAGGATGGGACACCTGCAAAGCCGCGGCCGCCTGAGCCTGTTGACAAGTCAAGGCAGTGGGGCAGGCGTAGTAATAGCCGTTATTGCTAATGCTGGCGCAGTTGCTACCGCAATCCTGCTGCCGCAGGCCAACGCCCAGAATACCGTTGGCTTTCAACGTCGACAGGCTCCCCAAATTGTTCCCCACCCCGCTGCAGGCGGCCGGAATAAAACTGTAGGCGGGATCGCTGATAATCTGGATGGGCAGGGACGACGCTGTCTTGCCCGCCATTTTGACATCGGCGTAGCGGACGCTGCCCCAGGTGAAGCCGCTGGCGAACTGCATGCATTCCACCAGTTGCCGGCTATTCGATGTCACGCCGGGCAGGCTGCCCAACGTCAGTCCGCTCACGGCACTGGCCAACAGGCGCAAACCGCTGGAGCCGGTATCCACCAGCACCCGGCTGATCGTCTGACATTGGCTACCGCCCGGCGCGCAAATCGTCACCGAGACATAGGGCATATTGATCTGATAGACATTGGGCACCGGGCCGCTGTCTATCGTCATCGTCACCGAATTAGCCGTCGACCCGCCGTTGTCCGGCGGCGCAATGCCGCCAGCTCCACCTCCCCCTCCTCCGCACGCCGTCAATAGCAGCACGCACGTCAGCCTCAGCCAAAAGAGAGCCTGTTTCATCTCGTCCCACCCGAATTATTTGAGTTGATCGATGTCGAGTCCCGCCGGCACCAGCGCGGGCACATAGGCCAGACCGAAAAAAGCGCGACCGCGACCGGCTGAGACCACAATCAGCCCCGGCTTGCGCCCCTCCAAGCGATTAAGCCCCGCCTGATTGGACTGTTGAGAGGAAACATAGCTGGAAAAGTAGTCGCCAAGCAGCTGCCTCATATCCGGCAGCGATGCGCCCTGCCACGCCACCGCGAACACCACGCCGTCCGCCTGTCGGGCGAACTCGCGGATGAGACGGCCTGCCTCGTCACGGCTCTGCGCCACGGAATAGAGCACCGACGGCGCAGCCTTCAAGGCCAGCGCTTGCGGAGCAACAATCGCGCGCCCCGCCGGCAAAGGCTGCCCCAAGGCGGCCAAGGCAGGGCCGGAGAACAGGCTGAGGCCAAGCAACAAGGCGTGCCCCGCCATGAAAGACGTCTGCATGAATACCCCCCATCAAATGGAAACTACAACCGCTCCCGGATGCTTTGTCCGGGACTTCAGAATATGCGCGGTGCCAACGCCGCCATCAAAATATAGCACCTGAGCATGAAAGAGCAGCCCGATTGAGTTGCGGGGAGGCGTGATCGAGAATAAAAAAAGGGGGGCGAAAGCCCCCCAGCGTCCTCAAAATTCAACCAGCTGCCCGCCAGTCAAATCCTGGATTTCTCCATCAATACGCCAACGAATCGTCGTGCCGGGTCGTCACCAGCTTGCCCGCGCCCAGGGACAGCATTAGCAGGGCGACGCGTTCATGGACAATCACCGTATGGGTATTGCCGGAAAACTGCATGTAACGGCGCAAGTCCTCACGAACTTTGCGCGAGCCGGTCACGTCGATGATGATGTCGATGCTGCTGCCCTGCTCGGCCAACTCGATGAAATTATCCGTGACGGAAATGCCACGTTGCTGAGCCAGCAGAATGCCCGGCGAATCCAGGTTCAAGTCCGCCACGCCCACCATTCCGACAAACGGCGCGTCCAACAGCTGCCGCAACAGCGGCGTTCCGGTTTCACCCGCGCCTATCATGCCTACTTTGATCTGTTCCATGCGGCCACCCAAATATGACTATCAAATAAACACCGCACTGTAACAGCTTTGACCCTGGTCGCTATTTGAGCCAAATCAAGCGGAGCCGCAAGGGCCGCCACAATGTAACAGGCCCGGACATCGCCGGGCCTGCTAACGTGAAGCTTCGGATGAAATCAATGCAGATTCTGCTGCGACAGGAAACGTAAATAACCAACGCCTTCCAACCAAAAGCCGCCATCGGCCAGCGGCGTCGCCTCCTCTAGATCCGCCACGGTCAACACCAGCTCCTGACCATCCAGGTTGGCTTCCAACACCACATCATCGTCATCGGAAAACTCTTCGGAAGCCGTGTGGAAATCCGGTTTCACGAACTGATTGTTAACCTGAATATAGTCGGACTCATTCAGCAGACGCAGGATGTTCATGGCGACCTCCTAATGATGCGGTGAGAGACAAGGTCCAACAAGACAGCAAAAGCGGCGCCGGTTCCAAGCCTCGCGAGCGCTCCCCGCAACGGCTCAACGCCTACAACCAGCCTCGCTCGGCAAAGGACTCCGCCCGCGCGCCGGTCACGACGAAGTGATCCAGCAACCTTATATCGACCAACTGCAGCGCAGCTTTTAATGTATTGGTTAGAGAATGATCGGCGGCGGATGGTTCGCAAACGCCGGATGGATGGTTATGGGCAATGATCACCCCCGCCGCGTTGTTGGCCAGGGCCCGCCGCACCAGTTCGCGCGGATAGACCCGAGTTTCGGTCAGGGTGCCTCGAAACAACTCTTCTACCGCTATCACACGATTCTGCACAGTCAAGAATACGGCGACGAACACCTCCACGTCCTTGCCCGCAATCGCCAGTCTCAGGAAGTCGCGCACCTGCCGCGGATTGCGCAAGGCGTCCGTCAGGCTCATATCCTCCGCCAACGCCCGCTGAGCCAACTCCTTGCAAGCCATCAACTGCGCGTACTTGGCGGCGCCCAAACCACGCCGAGCCCGAAACTCGTCAAAACTGGCGTTGAGCAAACCGGACAGCGAGCCAAAGTCCAACATCAACTGTCTGGCCATCTCCACCGCGCTCAGCCCTCGCATGCCGGTGCGTAGAAAGATGGCGAGCAATTCGGAGTCCGACAGCGCGGCCGCTCCTTGAGCCAACAACTTTTCTCGGGGACGCTCGGCCTCCGGCCAATGGGCGATAGACATCTGCACGCTCCTCCTCTGGCTATAGCACTGTTTTCAGGGTCAGACCAAACGCGATGAAGCATGGCCTACCATATCATCGAAGCCTCATGCCGGCCAGCGCGCCCAGTCCGTGGAAATCCGCTAAAATTGGACATTTACCGCCTGTTGCGACAAGCCCATGACAAGCAAGAAAATTCTGCTAGGCATTACCGGCGGCGTCGCCGCCTACAAGGCGGCGGAGCTGACCCGCCTTCTCGTCAAAGCCGGCCACAGCGTGGAAGTGGTGATGACGGAGTCGGCCACGCGCTTCGTGACCCCGGCCACATTCCAGGCCCTGTCCGGCCACGCGGTGTACACCGACCTCTGGGACGAACGCCCCAGCAACGCGATGGCTCATATCGATCTATCCCGCCGCGCTGATGTTTTCCTGATTGCGCCGGCCACCGCGAACACCTTGTTCAAGCTGGCCCACGGCGCCTGCGACGACCTGCTCTCCACGCTGGCCGCCGCCCGCGCTTGTCCGCTGATCGTGGCGCCGGCGATGAACCGGCAAATGTGGGACAATCCGCCTAATCAGCGCAATATGGCGCAGTTGCGCGCCGATGGCGTCGCCGTCTTCGGACCGGCCAACGGCGCCCAGGCTTGTGGTGAAACCGGCGAAGGGCGCATGCTGGAGCCGGAAGAGGTCGCGGAATTACTGGAAGGATTTTTCTGCGCCAAGGTGCTGGCCGGGAAGAAGGTTTTGCTCACCGCCGGCCCCAGCTACGAGGCCATAGACACGGTGCGCGGCATCACCAACATCAGCTCTGGCAAGATGGGCTACGCGCTGGCGCGCGCCTGCCGCGACGCCGGAGCCGAAGTCACCCTGATCTCCGGTCCCACCGGCATGGAGGCCCCGCTGGGCATGCGTCGCGTCGATGCGGCCAGCGCCCGGCAAATGCACGATGCGGTGATGGCCGAAGTGGGACAAAGCGATATTTTCATTTCCGTGGCGGCGGTGGCCGATTACCGGGTCAAGAACCCGTCGGCCCACAAGATCAAGAAAGGCGCCACGCCGCCCACCCTGGAGCTGGAGGAAAACCCGGACATTCTCGCCACCGTCGCTTCCTTGCCCGCCGCCCCGTTCTGCGTTGGCTTCGCGGCGGAAAGCCAGAACCTGCTGGAGTTCGCCGAAGCCAAGCGCCAGCGCAAGAAACTGCCGCTGCTGGTAGCTAACTTGGCGCAACAAGCCATGGGCGCCGACGACAATCAGGTGGCGCTGCTGGACCGGAACGGCCCTCACCCCCTGCCCAGCATGCCCAAGCCGGACGTGGCCAAAGCCATTGTCGAGCATCTGGCCAAGCTGTTGCCGCAAAACCAATAAGCAATCGACACCGCGGCCGCCTCGCGCAGCCGACACGAAAGGACTCTCATGAAGAAACCCGTCATTGACGTCAAGATTTTGGACCCGCGTCTGAAACAAAACCTGCCCAACTACGCTACCCCGGGCTCGGCCGGGCTTGACCTGCGCGCAGCCATCGAGCAGGACATCACCATCGCTCCGGGCGAAACCCAGTTGATCCCCACCGGCATGGCCATCCATATCGCCAACCCCAACCTGGCCGCCATGCTGCTGCCGCGCTCCGGTCTTGGCCACAAACACGGCATCGTGTTGGGCAACCTAGTGGGGCTGATCGATTCCGACTACCAAGGACAATTGTTCGTGTCGGTGTGGAACCGCGGCCATGAACCGTTCCGGCTGACGCCTCTGGAACGCATTGCGCAGATGATCATCGTGCCCATCGTTCAGGTGGGTTTCAATATCGTCGACGACTTCGAAAGCTCGGAGCGCGGCGACGGCGGCTTCGGCAGCACCGGACGCAACTGAGGCCGGCCGCCTCGCGATTGCCTATACTCACTCTTAACGGGAGCGATCCCGCGCGGCCGCGGCGGCCGCACACGCGGCTCCCGTGGGCCCCTGGAGCTTGCGGGGTACGCCACGCCGTCCCCAACCCTCGCAAAGAAGGATGCGCCGGCATGAAGCAAAGCCCTCACGAGGACGACAGCAAGCGGATTCTCGACAATCTTGTCGAACTCACCTCCCAACGCGAACAGGACCTGCTGGAAAGCAGCCTGGCCTCCACGCTGGTCGAGGTGATGCGCGTGGACAAGGTGGAGCTATTCGCCTGTCGTTGGGTCAACGGCGTACCCTACACCCGCCGAAGACTAAGCGCCGCCTCCGTCGACGGCAAGACTCAGATTACGGAAACCTCCAGCGACAGCTGGCTGCCCCCGCCCATCTTCCTCTACGACCTGCTCAACGCGCTGGACAGGGACGACGGCATTTTCCGTATTCCCCACGGTCTATGCCTGCCCTTGCGCTGCATGGGCAGCATCGTATCCCTGCTGGTCATTCATGTGACCTCCGAACAGAAAGTCAACAAGGCCATGCTGAAGGCCATGGCCAGGATTCACGAGAACTTCCTGCGCCTGCTGTTCGAGGCGGACCGGGATATGCTCACCGCGCTGAACAATCGCCGCAAATTCGATTTGCGCCTGTTCAACCTGATGGCGGCTCAGTTGCAATCTCCAAGCGAAAGTCACACCTGCACCTTGGCACTATTGGACGTGGATCATTTCAAAAGGGTCAACGACCAGTTCGGCCACATGGTGGGTGATGAGGTGCTGCTCTTGCTCGCGCAGCTGATGCAGCAGTCGTTTCGCGAAGACGACAGCCTGTTCCGCTACGGCGGCGAGGAGTTCGCCATCATCTTCCAAGGACTGCCTCCGGCCGAAGCGGCGGTGGCGCTGGAACGCTTCCGCCAGCGCGTCGAGCAATACGCCTTCCCCCAAGTCGGACGCCTGACCGTCAGCCTCGGCTTCACCCGCATCCTGCCGCAGCTGTTGCCGGGACAGCTGGTGGAGCAGGCGGATAGGGCCTTGTATTACGCCAAAACCCATGGCCGCAATCTGGTGTGCAGTTACGAAGAGCTGGTGGCAGGCGGCCAGCTCGACAGCGCGCAGCGTTTCGGCGAAATCGACTTGTTCTAAACCAAGCCGCTCCGCTTCCAATCCCTATCTTCCTGGCGTAAAAAAACCGGCGCCAAGGAGCCGGTTTTCAATTGACGCGATCCGCAGGCCGCTTACGACAGCAGATGGTTGCTCAGCTCGCGCATGCCAGCCGACAACATGGCCAAATCCAACACGCTGAACGACTGCAGTTCCGCGAACATCTGCGCGCAAACCTCCACCTGCTGGTGGCGCTTCTCCATCCACTGTTGCGCAAAGGTCTCCACGCCAGCGGCGTCCTGCAGCGCCTGCCCCACCAGATTGCGATGCACGCGGTACAGATCGTCGCGCAGCGCGGAACGCGCCAGCGACTGCCAGCGATTGTCGCGCGGCAGGCTGGTGATCGCATCGCGCAGCCAATCCAACTGCATCGCGTGACCCAACTGGTAGTAGTTCTTGGCCAAAAGCTCCAGCGGCAGTTTGCTGCCTTCGCTGATTTCGATGATATCCATCAGCGGCACGGCAAACTCCAGTCGCGCCAATACTTGCGCCAGCGGCTGCGGCATGCCCGGCTGGCTTAGACGTTCTTCCAGCGCCGCCACCGCCGGGTAACCGCCGGAAGCGATCAACTGGGGCAGCTGCGCCAACAGGGCCTGCACCTTGGCGGCGTACTGTTCGATCACCGCGTTCACCGAGGCGAACGGACGCTTATTACGCAGCACCCAGCGCGTCACGCGCTCCACCAGCGTGCGCACCAGCACCATCATCTCCACCTGACGATCCGCCGGCACCTTGTTGTCCAAAGCTTCGATCTCGCTCCACAGGCGCTCGGCGTCGAACACGCGGCTGGCAATCCACCAGGCACGGGCGATGTCGCCGGCGGAGAACGGAGACTCTTCCTGCATGCGGAACACAAAAGTGGTGCCCATGCGGTTGATGATCTGGTTGGCCAACTGGTTGGCGATGATCTCGCGCTTCAGCTGATGCTGCTGCATCTGCGCGCCAAAACGCTGCTGCAGCGGTTTCGGGAAGTAATGGGTCAGAATCGACAGGAAGTCCGCGTCGTCCGGCACATCGGTGGCCAAAATCGCCTGATCCAGTGAAATCTTGCTATAGGACAACAGCACCGCGATTTCCGGCACCGTCAGACCCTGACGGGCCAAACGTCGCTCATTAATCTGGGTTTCAGACGGCAGGTACTCGATCTCGCGGTTCAGCTCGCCGGTTTTTTCCATGTGCGCGATCATGCGCGCATGGGTAGTCAGCATCGCGGCAGCCTCCTGGCGCTTGATCGCCAGAATCTGGGTCTGCTGGATATTGTTGCGCAACACCAGCTGCGCCACCTCGTCGGTCATTTCCGCCAGCAGCTGATTGCGCTGCTTCAAGGTCATATCCCCGGCCTGCATTACGCCGCCCAGCAGAATCTTGATGTTGACCTCGTGGTCGGAGCAATCCACGCCGGCGGAGTTATCGATGGCATCGGTGGCAATGCGCCCGCCGTTCAGCGCGAACTCGACGCGTCCCAGCTGAGTGCACGTCAGGTTGCCGCCTTCGGCCACCACCCGGGCTTGCAAATCGCGGCCGTCCACGCGCACCGGATCATTGGCGCGATCGCGCGCGTCGGCGTGGCTTTGACTAGACGCCTTGACGTAGGTGCCGATGCCGCCGTTGTACAGCAGATCAATCTTGGCCTTGAGGATCTCGTGGATCAGCTCGTTCGGCGCCATGCTGTCCTTGTCCGTTTCCAGCCAGGCCTTCACTTCAGGCGACAAGGGGATGGACTTGGCAGAGCGCTCGAAGATGCCGCCGCCCTTGGAGATCAGCTCACGGTTGTAATCGGTCCAGCTGGAACGCGGCAATTTGAACAAGCGCGCGCGCTCGGCGTAGCTCTTGGCCGCATCGGGCGTCGGGTCCAGGAAGATGTGCAGGTGGTTGAACGCCGCTTTCAGGCAGATGTGCTCGGACAACAGCATGCCGTTGCCAAACACGTCGCCGGCCATGTCGCCGATGCCGATCACGCTGAAGTCCTGCTCCTGGGTGTTGATGCCCAGGTGGCGGAAATGGCGCTTGACCGATTCCCAGGCGCCGCGGGCGGTAATGCCCATGCCCTTGTGGTCGTAGCCAGCGGAACCGCCGGAAGCGAAGGCGTCGCCCAGCCAGAAGCCATAATCGGCGGAAATACCGTTGGCGATGTCGGAGAACGTAGCCGTGCCCTTGTCGGCCGCCACGACCAGATACGGATCGTCCGGATCCAGACGGCGCACATCCGCCGGAGGCACGATCTGGCCATTCACCAGATTGTCGGTGACGTCCAGCAGCGCGGAAATAAAGATCTTGTAGCAGGCGACGCCTTCGGCCAGGAAGGCTTCGCGGTCGCTAGGCGCCGGCAACTGCTTGCCGACGAAGCCGCCCTTGGAGCCCATTGGCACGATCACCGAGTTCTTCACCATCTGCGCCTTCACCAGGCCCAGCACCTCGGTGCGGAAGTCTTCCATGCGATCAGACCAGCGCAAACCGCCGCGCGCCACTTTGGAGCCGCGCAAATGCACGCCCTCCACGCGTGGGCTGTACACCCAGATTTCGAACATCGGGCGCGGTTGCGGCAGGAAGGGAATCAGATTGGACTCAAGCTTGAACGAGATGTAGGACTTGAACTCGCCGTCAGCGCCCTTCTGCCAGAAGTTGGTCCGACGGGTGGCCAGGATCACGGACAGGAAACCGTTCAGGATGCGGTCTTCATCCAGGTTGGCCACGCCGTCCAGTTGCTCGCGCAGCTTGGCCAGCAAGGCGTCGGCGCGCGCGTCGTCGGCATGCGTCGGATCCAGACGCACGGCGAACAGTTCGACCAGCAGACGGGTGATAGCCGGATAATTAGCCACGCACTGCTCAATGTAAGCCTGGCTGAAGGTCAAACCGCCCTGACGCAGGTACTTGGCCAAGGCCCGCACCAGCGAAATTTCACGCCAGTCCAACCCGGCCACCAGCGCCAAACGGTTGAAGCCGTCGTTCTCGCAACGCTTGGCGAATACCTGGGTCAACAGCTCCTGGAAGTCCAGCTGCACTTCTTCGCTTGCAATCTGCTCTTCCGCAGACCCCACATCCAGGCCGAAATCGCTTATCCACACCTGACGGCCGTCGGCGCGCTGCACGCAGTACGGATGCTCGTCGCGGACCTTAACGCCCATATTCTCCAAAATCGGCAGACTGGCCGACAGGCCCAGCGCCTCGCCTTCACGGAACAGCTTCAGATTGAATGCCGAAGCGCCGCGATGGAACGGCCGGTACAGCTTCATCGCCAACGGGGAATCGGCGTTGACCGATTCGATATGCTGGATGTCCAGCACCGCGTTGCGCACCGCGAACTCTTCGCGATAAGCCACCGGGAACGCGCCCTTGTAGCGGTTGAACAAGGCGTTGCCCAGTTCCTCGCCGTGGGTCTCCACCAGCAGTTGATGCAGTTCCTCCACCCAGCCGCGCACCAAACGGGCGATTTCAGCCTCGATGTCGGCCTCGTGGAATTCCGGCAACTTGGCGGCGTTGGTACGGATGATGTAATGCACGCGAGCCAGCGAGCCGTCGCTGATCTGTACGCTGAACTCGGCGCTGGTGCCGTTGAAAGCGTTCATCAACACTTTTTCGATCTTCAGGCGCACTTCGGTGTTGAAGCTGTCGCGCGGCACGTACACCAGGCAACTGACATAGCGATGGTAGCGATCCTTGCGCACGAACAGACGCACGCGCGGACGCTCCTGCAGGCTGACGATGCCCTCGGAGATCGGCCCCAGCACTTCGGCTGGAATTTCGAACAGCTCGTCGCGCGGATAAGCCTCCAGCACAAAGTTCAAGGTCTTGGACTTATAGCTGTCGTCCACGTAGTCGCAATTGCGGATCACTGTCGCCACTTTCTGGCGCAGGATGGGCACATCCTTGGGCGAGTCCTGATAGGCGCTGGCAGTGTACAGACCCAGGAAACGGCGTTCGCCGATCACTTCACCCTTGTCGTTGAAACGCTTGATGCCGACAAAGTCGATATAAGCCGGGCGGTGGATGATGGAGCGGGTCTGAGACTTGTTCAGAATGATCAACTGCGGCAGGTGAGCCAGCTCGCGCAGCTCCTGAGGCAGCTGTTCAAAGCTGGCGGAATATTCTTTGTCGCCCTGGTCTTTCAAAATGCCCAGGCCGGACGTTTTCACGATCTTCAGGCTGTCTTTACCGTTGCGGCGCACCAGATCGTAATCGCAATAACCCATGAACAGGAAGTTGCGCTTGGACATCCAGGCCAGGAAGTCCACCGCTTCCTTGGCTTCCGCCGCGCGCTTGCCTTTGACCAGGGATAGGTCTTTGCTGATATCGGCCAACACTTCGCGCATTGTCGGTTCGTCGCTTACCACCAGGCGGATATCCGAAAGCACACGATTCAGCTCGGACTCCAGCTGCTTGAGGATGGCCGTGTCGGTCACGCGATCAATCTGCACGTGGATGAAGGATTCCAGCGGCAGGCTGCGGTCCTCGGTGCGTTTGACCTCTTGGATCACACCGTTCTTGTCTCTCCCCACCGACAGGACCGGGTGCACCAGCAAGTGCAGGTTCAGGCTATGGCGCGACAGCAGCATGGTGATGGAGTCGATCAGGAACGGCATATCGTCGTTGACCACTTCAATCACGGTATGGGTGCTTTGCCAACCGTCGCGCTCGAAATCGGGGTTGTAAATGCGAGCCTTGTTCTGACCGCTCAAACGCTTGGCGCCAAACGCGTAATGCGCCGACGCGGCGCCGAACAAGTCCAGCGATGAGAACTGTCTAAGGTCGGCGTGCTCGGCTTCTTCGAAGTAGATCGGGAAGAAAGGCTCGAGCTGGTGTTTCTCCTTTTCAGAAAGCTTGGTCTCTGCTACGGCCTGAATATCGGCGATCAGGCTCGCGAGTTCGGTCTTATTGGTAAGCGACATGTTGCTTCTCTTGTTGTGTGCACGGAGTGTGTCGAGGCATTGTAGATACCCCCATCATGCCGGGATTTCCTTAATGCGACGTGGACGTACATTTTCATGGAAAAGCTTGCTCGCCCCCGCCTGATGCCGCAAGAATAAATCGTGGCGGACGCCACTTTTAGCCTTATAGCAATGCGACGGCGGCTTACAAATTTCTCTCCCAGGCTCACATTGTACACAAGTCCAAAAAAGAAATATAACCCATTGATTTTTTTGGAATTTCCCATCAAGCAAGAATATCGGTTAAAATACGAACACTTGCTCACACCGATTGCCAGACAATGGCCCCATCTTGCGCACGGCGGATAACCGTTGCAAGCTGCGGCCAACTACTGGCAAAAGTAGAAATAACTACAATGGTTCCGGCTTGGGCGAGACACCGTGAGCAGCCTCGTTCCAAGCGCCGGGTTTACAAGCTTGGGTTTGCGTCCAACCAAACGACGCGAACACCCGATAGAGAAGTAGAAATCCACGCCATGAAAAAAGTCCTGATCGCCTCCGCAGCGGCAGCTCTGCTGTCCGGTTTTTCCGTCCAAGCAGAGACACTGCGTTTTGGGGTTGACCTCAACTACCCGCCGTTCTCCAAACAAGGCGCCGATGGCAAGCCGCAAGGTTTCGACATCGACATGGCCAATGCCCTTTGCGCCGCCATGAAAGTCAGCTGTCAAATCGTTCCGCAAGACTGGGACGGTCTGATTCCCGCCCTCAACGCCAACAAATTCGACGCCATCCTGTCCTCGATGCAGATCACAGAGGAACGCAAGAAAGCCGTCGACTTCAGCCGCAAGTACTACAACATCGCCAGCCGCATCGTGGCCAAGTCCGGCACCGCCGTCGATCAGAACAGCTTCAAGGGCAAGAAAATCGGCGTGCTGCGCGCGTCCACCCAAGAGAAGTTCGCCAAGGACTACTGGGGTAAATCCGGCGCCACCATCGTACCGTACGCCAAGTCGCCCGAATCTTTCCTGGACCTGAAGTCCGGCCGCGTTGACGCTGTATTCGTCGACGGCGCCGTCGGCGACCAGGAGTTTCTGAAAACCGCCAACGGCAAGGGCTACGCCTTTGTCGGCCCGAACTACGCCGACGTCAAATACTTCGGCCTGGGCGCGGGCATCGCCGTCAAGAAAGGCAACAAAGCGCTGGCCGATCGCCTGAACAAAGCGATAGACCAGGTGCGCAAGGACGGCAGCTACAAGAAAGTCCAGGACAAGTACTTCAGCTTCGACGTCTACGGCGGCTAATCCCCTCAGCTATCGCACCCGTCCCGGCCGAGCGCCCTAAGGCGCTGGGCGGCTTGCTGCCGCCCGCTCCACGCTCAAGCCGGGACTTTTTTGTTCGGCCCCACTTTGGTAGGCCGAGCAAGGACCGGCCTTGCGCGCAAGGCTGATGAATGAGGCAGTAACACCATGTTTTTGCAAGGTTACCTTCCCAGCATATTGCAAGGAGCGGTGCTCACATTGCAGCTGGCCGGCTCAGCACTGCTCGTATCCATCGTGCTGGGCCTGATTGGCGCGTTGTTCAAGTCCGCCCATTCCAAACTACTGGTCTGGCTGGCGGAGCTCTATTCCACTGTGGTCCGGGGCGTACCCGACCTTGTCTGGATGTTTCTGCTGTTCTTCGGCGTCCAGATGATGATCAATGATTTTTGCGGCCGCATGGGCTGGGAAAGCCCCAACATTGATCCCTTCGTCGCCGGCGTGCTGACTCTGGGCTTCATCTTCGGCGCCTATATGACAGAAACCTTCCGCGGCGCAATGATGGCGGTGCCCAAAGGTCAAATGGAGGCCGGCATGGCCTACGGCATGACGCCGCTGCGCGTCTTCTTCCGCATTACCGTGCCGCAAATGGTCCGCTTCGCCCTGCCCAGTTTCTCCAATAACTGGCTGGTGCTGGTCAAATCCACCGCTCTGGTTTCGGTCATCGGTCTCAACGACGTGATGTACCGCGCCGATGCGGCCAAATCCACCACTCAGGAACCCTTCACCGTCTATCTGATCGTGGGCCTTCTGTTCCTGGCGATCACCGGCGTTTCCAACCTATTGCTGGGCAAACTGGAAAAACGCTATTCGCTGGGCGTCAAGGAGAGCGGACTGTGATCGATTTCCAACTGATTCTGGATAAACTGCCCGCCTTTTTCGGCGGCGGCGACGGCCACGCCGTCATGAGCACCCGCGACGGCCTGCTGATGACGCTGGAACTGCTGTTCATCTCCCTAGCCTTGGGCATGGCGATGGCCGTGCCGATGGCGCTGATGCAAGTCTCCAAAAACCGGCTGGCATCCGGCGCTGTCCGCGTCTATGGCTACGTTTTCCGCGGCACGCCGCTCTTGGTGCAGCTATTCATCATCTACTACGGCCTGGCCCAATTCGGCTGGGTCCGCGACAGTTGGGCCTGGAACTACCTGCAGGAGGCCTATTTCTGCGCCATCCTCGCCTTCACTCTGAACACCGCGGCCTACACCACGGAAATCATCGCCGGCCAGATCAGAAACACCCACTGGGGCGAGATCGAAGCCGCCCAAGCCATGGGCATGAGCAAATGGCTGATGATGCGCCGCATCGTGCTGCCCTCGGCGCTGCGCCGCGCGCTACCCGCCTACAGCAACGAAGTCATCATGATGCTGCAAAGCACCGCAATCGCCGGCTTGGTCACGCTGGCGGACATCACCGGCGTAGCCCGCCGCATCTACGCGGACAGCTACATGGCCTTCGAGCCCTTCCTCACCGCAGGCGCCATTTACCTTGCGCTCACCTTCCTGCTGGTCTGGTTGATGAAGCAGGCGGAAAAACGCTGGCTGGCCTATCTGGCGCCACGCAAGCACTAATGCGGATAGCGATACAGGAACATCATCATGCACACACCCACCGATAAGAATCTGAAGCTGCAAGTCAGCGACCTGCATAAGAGCTACGGCTCTCACGAGGTGCTGAAAGGCGTATCGCTGACCGCTCACGCCGGCGACGTCATCAGCATCATCGGCTCCTCCGGCTCAGGCAAGAGCACCTTTCTGCGTTGCATCAATATGCTGGAGCAACCGAACAGCGGCCGCATCCTCGCCGCCGGCGAAGAGCTGAAGCTGGTCTCAGACCGGAAAACCGGCGCGCTCAAGGCCGCCGACGCCCAGCAATTGGCCCGCATCCGCACCAAGTTAGCCATGGTGTTCCAGCACTTCAACTTATGGGCGCATATGACCGTGCTGGAAAACATCGTCGAAGCGCCTATCCACGTATTGGGGCTCAGCCGTGACGAAGCCTGCGCCCGCGCGCGCAAATATCTGGAGAAGGTGGGCCTGCGCGGCGTCGAAGACAAATACCCGGCCCACATGTCCGGCGGACAGCAGCAGCGCGTCGCCATCGCCCGCGCGCTGGCGATGGAACCGGAAGTCATGCTGTTCGACGAACCCACCTCTGCGCTGGACCCGGAACTGGTTGGCGAAGTGCTGCGGGTCATGAAGGACCTGGCCGGCGAAGGCCGCACCATGGTGGTTGTCACCCACGAAATGGGCTTCGCCCGCGAAGTATCCAACCACGTCATTTTCCTGCACCAAGGCAAGATAGAAGAGCAAGGCCACCCCAAGGAAGTGTTGGTCCGCCCGCAGAGCGAACGATTGGTACAATTCCTCTCCGGCAGCCTGAAATAAATCGTACAATAGAAAAATGTCGCACACCATGCCGGCCTCATGCCCGGCATGGTGTGTTTTTGTAATCTCCATCCTTCGCCGCGAAAACCAATGGGTCAGCATCCGTCCCACCCCGCCAAGCCACTGCCACTGCGCTACGGCTTTCTGCTCTTGCCCCATGCCTCAATGGCCGATTACGCCATCGCCTCCGAGGTCCTGCTGCACGCCAATTGGCTGGCGGAGAAAAAGCTCTACGAAACCCTGCTGCTCTCCCTGGATGGACAAGCTGTGCCGCTCTCCAACGGCACGCGGTTAGCTGTGGACCTGCCCCTGGACGGCGCCCCCAAGCTGGACTGCCTGCTGGTCCTGGCGGACGACATCAATCCGGACTTCAGCCTGGACGCCTTGAGCAAAGGGCTTACCGCCTGCGGCCCGGATAAAATCCAACTGGGCGGCATAGGCTGCGGCAGCTACTGGCTGGCCCGCACCGGGCACTTCAATGGCCTGCGTGCCACCACGCACTGGCGCGAGATCAGCCGTTTCACGGAAGAGTTCCCGGACGTCATCACCTCGTCCAATCTGTTTGAGATCGACGGCAAACGCCTCAGTTGCGCAGGCGGGGCGGCCACCTTCGACTTCATGCTGACCCTGGTCGGCAATCAGCACGGCCACGAGTTTGTCGCTCAGCTGTCAGAATTATTCAGCATGGAACGCATCCGTCCCGGCAATGAGCGCCAACGCATTCCACTGGCCACTCGCATCGGCGGCAGCCAACCAAAGCTGACCGAGGCGGTCAGCCTGATGGAGGCCAATATAGAAGAGCCGCTCAGCACCGACGACATCGCTTACTATGTTGGCGTCTCCCGCCGCCAGCTGGAGCGCCTGTTCAAGCAATACCTGAGCACGGTGCCGTCCAAATACTATCTGGAACTGCGATTGAGTCGAGCGCGCCAATTGCTGCAGCAAACCAGCAAATCCATCGTGCAGATCGGCCTTGCCTGCGGCTTCTCCAGCGGCCCCCACTTCTCCAGCACCTACCGCAATCATTTCGGCATCACCCCGCGCGAGGAACGCTCGCACCGCACTCAAACCGCGGTCCCTGCCGCCAAAAACTAGGCCACTCAGACGCCCGCCCCGCAGCCATCCGGCGACGGCACAGAAGAACGCTCCGGCTCGCCCTGTCGCGACAGCGGCAACTCAATCCGAAAGCAAGCGCCGCTGGCAGGAATGTTCTCCGCCGAGATCAAGCCACCATACTGCTCCACAATCGTCTGGCAGATCGACAACCCAAGCCCCATACCGTTCGGTTTGGTCGAAAAGAATGGGTGAAACAACACTTCCAACGAGTTCGGCGTGATGCCGCGCCCGGTATCGCGCACCTCAAGAATCGCCTTCTTGCCTTCACGCCGGGTATGCACGATCACATGGCGCTTCATCATTGGCTCATCGCGCAATGCGTCCATTGCGTTCGATAGCAGGTTCAGCACCACCTGCTCCAACTGTATGCTATCGGCCAACACGGCGACAGGATAGCCCGACAACAACTGCACGACCTCGATGCCCCGCTCCTTCAGGTCGTACTCGGCCAGGAACATACAATTGCCAACCACCTGATTCAAGTCGATCAGCCGCGTCTCAATCGCCCGCTTGCTAACCAAGGCGCGCAGGCGCTTGATGATCTCCCCGGCCCGTTCCGCTTGCGCCACTGCCAACCGCAGCGCGGCATTCACCTGGGACGGAGCCTCCTCCACTCCCTCCAACAACTGGATACTGGCCTGGCAATAGTTAGCGATCGCCGTCAATGGCTGGTTCAGCTCGTGCGCGATGCCGGACGCCATTTCACCCATCGTATGCAACCTGGCAACATGAGATAGTTTCTCCAAATGCTCTTTAACCTTGCTCTCGCTGGCCTCCAACGCCGCCACCGTTCGCTGCCGCAAGGGCCCCAGATCGCGTAAAGCGCACACAACGCCGATCAAACCGCCCTCTCGAGAGAACAGCGGCGACACACCCCCTTCAACCGAACGAATCAGTCCTCTCGCCGACGTCAGCTGCATCCGCTCCGCCAACACCACCGGTTGGGCGGTCCGGAAACACTCGCGGATTGGGTCCTCCGCCAACTCCGCGGCTAATTCGGCCTGTAAATGGAACACCTCGTGACAAACCCGGCCAACCACCTCGTCCACCGCCATCCCCATTAGTTCCAAAGCCATCGGGTTAGCCAGTTCGATTGCATGATCCTGGCGCAAAATAATCACACCATCGTGAATCGCGCTCAGCGTAACGGATGCCCGCTCGCTTTGAAGAAAGATCGCCTCGTCCGATTGCTGACGTTCATGTCGTAAAGCCATGCGTTGCAAGTGAACCAAACCAGCGAACACGAAAAAAGCCAACAACAACGACTGCTGCCACAACCACGGTAACAGCGCCAAATCCGTTACCCTGACATCTCTGGCCACACTCAGCACAAAAGACTGCGCCACGCTTGAAAGCGGGAGTCTAGCCTCCAGGCGACGCAACACTGGCCACCAATCACGCTCGGATGAAGCATGCAGACGTTGGAACAGCGGTGCCCTAGGCGCAACGGCGCCCTCCTGGTACAAGGCCAAATCCAATCCGGGCAGCAAACTCTCCAAGGCCTGCGCCTGCAACAGGCGATCGCAAAATACAACCAAGCCCGCCACGCCCACCAACTTGCCCAGCGTCTTCTCCCTATCTTCGAATAAGGGCTGGAACAAGAAATAAGCCCGCCCTCCCCCCTCGTGCAACTCGAAAGCCCCGCTAGCCACCCGCTGCCCTGTCTCCAAAGCCCTGCTCAATGCCGGTCGGAAATAGGCATCACCCAAAATATCGTAGCCAAACATCGGGCCGGCCTCTGGCCGATCGGGCTCCAACATTGAAATCACTAATGACTGCGAACGCACGACGGCCGGTCGCCACGCACGGCTTCCCGCCACATCGAAATCGCGAATGTAAAAAGTTTCACCGAATTTTCCGCTCATCTGACGCAAAAAGAGCGACCGCTCCGCCAAAGGCACGCTTTGAAAAAAAATAAAGGAATGAAGCTGCGGATAGTGAGGCAATAATTCACGCACAAAAGTAGACAACTCGGACGCCTCAAACGGCCGGCTAGCCGCCATCAGCGCGTCTACAGAGGACAGCACCGACTCATTCTGATCCAGCTTGCGCGCCACCATTGCGTGCGCCCGCTGCGCCACTGACTCAAACTCGTCCCTCAAACGCTGCAGCTCTCCCATCCCCCACAGCACCGTCACCAACAACGCGCAGAGGGCCCAGGCCAATACAAATAAATGCACGCCGTCCCGCCTGAAATTTCTCAAAATTCCCGCCTCGATTCCCGATCTTGATGCTGGAATTCTATTCATTACCAATAGGTTTTGCTGAGTAATTAGACGAATTTTCAGTAAAAATAAGTGAAAATCCAGAACAAAAAAGAACAATGGCTTAATAATCAAGGAGAAAGCCAAAGGGATGAAGAACAGGAAAAGAAGTTTAATCGCACCGACCGAACGGCGGCACAAATGCATAAAGCCCAGCTCGTCTGAGCTGGGCTTCGCAATCGGGCGTCTGGCGGTGTCCTACTTTCACATGGCGAATGCCACACTATCATCGGCGCTAAGGCGTTTCACGGTCCTGTTCGGGATGGGAAGGCGTGGGACCACCTCGCTATGGCCACCAGACATAAACTGGTACAAACTAGAAGAAGCCTGAGTTGATGTTTCATCAACCCACATATATTCGGTATTCAATTGTGTCGCACAACCACTATCTCATCGTCTCTCGGTTACCCAAGACACTCAAATGATAGGATCAAGCCTCACGAGCAATTAGTATCGGTTAGCTTAACGCCTCACAGCGCTTCCACACCCGACCTATCAACGTCCTGGTCTCGAACGACTCTTCAGGAGGGTCAAGCCCTCAGGGAAGTCTCATCTTCAGGCGAGTTTCCCGCTTAGATGCTTTCAGCGGTTATCTCTTCCGCACTTAGCTACCCGGCAATGCGACTGGCGTCACAACCGGTACACCAGAGGTGCGTCCACTCCGGTCCTCTCGTACTAGGAGCAGCCCCCGTCAAACTTCCAACGCCCACTGCAGATAGGGACCAAACTGTCTCACGACGTTTTGAACCCAGCTCACGTACCACTTTAAATGGCGAACAGCCATACCCTTGGGACCGGCTACAGCCCCAGGATGTGATGAGCCGACATCGAGGTGCCAAACACCGCCGTCGATGTGAACTCTTGGGCGGTATCAGCCTGTTATCCCCGGAGTACCTTTTATCCGTTGAGCGATGGCCCTTCCATTCAGAACCACCGGATCACTATGTCCTGCTTTCGCACCTGCTCGACTTGTCGGTCTCGCAGTTAAGCTACCTTTTGCCATTGCACTATCAGCACGATTTCCGACCGTACCTAGGTAACCTTCGAACTCCTCCGTTACACTTTGGGAGGAGACCGCCCCAGTCAAACTGCCTACCATGCACTGTCCCCAATCCGGATCACGGACCAAGGTTAGAACCTCAAACACACCAGGGTGGTATTTCAAGGACGGCTCCATGAGAACTAGCGTTCCCACTTCATAGCCTCCCACCTATCCTACACAAGTCTGTTCAAAGTCCAATGCAAAGCTACAGTAAAGGTTCACGGGGTCTTTCCGTCTAGCAGCGGGGAGATTGCATCTTCACAAACACTTCAACTTCGCTGAGTCTCAGGAGGAGACAGTGTGGCCATCGTTACGCCATTCGTGCGGGTCGGAACTTACCCGACAAGGAATTTCGCTACCTTAGGACCGTTATAGTTACGGCCGCCGTTTACTGGGGCTTCGATCAAGAGCTTGCACCCCATCACTTAACCTTCCAGCACCGGGCAGGCGTCACACCGTATACGTCCACTTTCGTGTTGGCACAGTGCTGTGTTTTGTTAAACAGTCGCAGCCACCGATTCTCTGCGACCTCTCAAAGCTCCTCCCGCGGGGGATTCACTCTAAGAGGCATACCTTCTCCCGAAGTTACGGTATCAATTTGCCGAGTTCCTTCTCCTGAGTTCTCTCAAGCGCCTTAGAATTCTCATCCTGCCCACCTGTGTCGGTTTGCGGTACGGTTCTTATGCAGCTGAAGCTTAGTGGCTTTTCCTGGAAGCGTGGTATCAGTCACTTCAGGTCCGTAGACCCTCGTCATCACGTCTCGGCCTTAAGGGAAGGCGGATTTGCCTACCTCCCCAGCCTACCGGCTTAAACAGACTATTCCAACAGTCTGATGACCTAACCTTCTCCGTCCCCACATCGCACTGCATAAAAGTACGGGAATTTTAACCCGTTTCCCATCGACTACGCTTTTCAGCCTCGCCTTAGGGGCCGACTCACCCTACGCCGATGAACGTTGCGT
The DNA here is from genome assembly GCF_009936155.1 of Chromobacterium haemolyticum. NCBI lineage: Bacteria > Pseudomonadati > Pseudomonadota > Betaproteobacteria > Neisseriales > Chromobacteriaceae > Chromobacterium > Chromobacterium haemolyticum. The sequence goes on from NZ_AP019312.1 coordinate 3,656,889, forward strand.
AGGAAACCTTGGGCTTTCGGCGAGCGGGCTTTTCACCCGCTTTATCGCTACTCATGTCAGCATTCGCACTTCTGATATCTCCAGCATCCCTTACGAGACACCTTCTCAGACCTACAGAACGCTCCCCTACCATCTGCACTTACGTGCAAATCCGCAGCTTCGGTTATCAGTTTGAGCCCCGTTACATCTTCCGCGCAGGACGACTCGACCAGTGAGCTATTACGCTTTCTTTAAATGATGGCTGCTTCTAAGCCAACATCCTGGCTGTCTAGGCCTTCCCACTTCGTTTACCACTTAACTGATCATTTGGGACCTTAGCTGGCGGTCTGGGTTGTTTCCCTCTTGACGATGGACGTTAGCACCCACCGTCTGTCTCCCATGCTCGCACTTTCCGGTATTCAGAGTTTGCCATGGTTTGGTAAATCGCAATGACCCCCTAGCCATAACAGTGCTTTACCCCCGGAAGTGATACATGAGGCACTACCTAAATAGTTTTCGGGGAGAACCAGCTATCTCCGAGTTTGTTTAGCCTTTCACCCCTATCCACAGCTCATCCCCTAGTTTTGCAACACTAGTGGGTTCGGACCTCCAGTGCGTGTTACCGCACCTTCATCCTGGCCATGGATAGATCACTCGGTTTCGGGTCTACGCCCAGCAACTAAAACGCCCTATTCGGACTCGGTTTCCCTACGCCTCCCCTATTCGGTTAAGCTCGCTACTGAACGTAAGTCGCTGACCCATTATACAAAAGGTACGCAGTCACGGAACAAGTCCGCTCCCACTGTTTGTATGCATCCGGTTTCAGGTTCTATTTCACTCCCCTCCCGGGGTTCTTTTCGCCTTTCCCTCACGGTACTGGTTCACTATCGGTCGATCATGAGTATTTAGCCTTGGAGGATGGTCCCCCCATCTTCAGACAGGATTTCTCGTGTCCCGCCCTACTTATCGTACGCCTAGTCCTTGGAATGTGTTTTCGTGTACGGGGCTATCACCCACTATGGCGGTCCTTTCCATGAACCTTCCACTAACACAATCCATAACACGTACAGGCTCTTCCGCGTTCGCTCGCCACTACTAACGGAATCTCGGTTGATTTCTTTTCCTGCAGCTACTTAGATGTTTCAGTTCGCTGCGTTCGCCTCCTCGTGCCTATGTATTCAGCACGGGATCTCCTTGCGGAGGGGTTTCCCCATTCGGACATCGCGGGATCAAAGCTCTATTGCCAGCTCCCCCGCGCTTTTCGCAGGCTTACACGTCCTTCTTCGCCTATGATCGCCAAGGCATCCACCAGATGCACTTAGTCGCTTGACCCTATCATTTCAGTAACCTGGATCACTAAAACAACAAGTTGTGTTTGTGCGACGACTACACCGCCCCTTTTGATATGGCGACGTAGCCTAGATACAATCAAATACCCAAGATGACGATCCAGCCAATGAAGAGTTAACTCCATCGTCCTTCTCGCCGTCTTTATATATTCGGCTTCTTCAGTTTGTTAAAGATCGGGCGTTAAAAATACAACGCAAACACAACCAAGCTGTTTTGCAAACTCGCTTGTGTTTGAGTTGTGGTGGAGGATGACGGGATCGAACCGACGACCCCCTGCTTGCAAAGCAGGTGCTCTCCCAACTGAGCTAATCCCCCTCTTTTTGCCTTATGCAGCGTTGCTCAACAGCTCATGTACAATTGTACATTTCGCTATTTCGCGCCTTGCCTAAGCCAAAAATTACGTATCGCTACGCAAATTCTTGGTGGGTCTGGTTGGACTCGAACCAACGACCCCCGCCTTATCAAGACGGTGCTCTAACCAGCTGAGCTACAAACCCATTTCTCGGTCAGCCATCGCTGGCTGACACGCCCTTAACTACAAATAACCGATAGGCTGTAAGTACTCGATCAACAACCTTCTCTAGAAAGGAGGTGATCCAGCCGCAGGTTCCCCTACGGCTACCTTGTTACGACTTCACCCCAGTCATGAATCCCACCGTGGTAAGCGGCCTCCTTACGGTTAGCCTACCCACTTCTGGTGAAACTCACTCCCATGGTGTGACGGGCGGTGTGTACAAGACCCGGGAACGTATTCACCGCAGCATGCTGATCTGCGATTACTAGCGATTCCGACTTCACGCACTCGAGTTGCAGAGTGCGATCCGGACTACGATCGGTTTTATGAGATTGGCTCCACCTCGCGGCTTCGCGACCCTCTGTACCGACCATTGTATGACGTGTGAAGCCCTGGTCATAAGGGCCATGAGGACTTGACGTCATCCCCACCTTCCTCCGGTTTGTCACCGGCAGTCCCATTAGAGTGCCCAACTTAATGATGGCAACTAATGGCAAGGGTTGCGCTCGTTGCGGGACTTAACCCAACATCTCACGACACGAGCTGACGACAGCCATGCAGCACCTGTGTTAACGCTCCCTTTCGGGCACCACCACATCTCTGCGGCGTTCGTTACATGTCAAGACCAGGTAAGGTTTTTCGCGTTGCATCGAATTAATCCACATCATCCACCGCTTGTGCGGGTCCCCGTCAATTCCTTTGAGTTTTAACCTTGCGGCCGTACTCCCCAGGCGGTCAACTTCTCGCGTTAGCTTCGCTACCAAGGATTCAAACCCCCAACAGCTAGTTGACATCGTTTAGGGCGTGGACTACCAGGGTATCTAATCCTGTTTGCTCCCCACGCTTTCGTGCATGAGCGTCAGTGTCATCCCAGGGGGCTGCCTTCGCCATCGGTATTCCTCCGCATCTCTACGCATTTCACTGCTACACGCGGAATTCTACCCCCCTCTGACGCACTCTAGTCGTGCAGTCTCCAATGCCGTTCCCAGGTTAAGCCCGGGGCTTTCACATCAGACTTGCACAACCGCCTGCGCACGCTTTACGCCCAGTAATTCCGATTAACGCTTGCACCCTACGTATTACCGCGGCTGCTGGCACGTAGTTAGCCGGTGCTTATTCTTCCGGTACTCTCAGCCCCAGTAGGTATTAACCACTGGGATTTGCTCCCGGACAAAAGTCCTTTACAACCCGAAGGCCTTCTTCAGACACGCGGCATGGCTGGATCAGGCTTGCGCCCATTGTCCAAAATTCCCCACTGCTGCCTCCCGTAGGAGTCTGGGCCGTGTCTCAGTCCCAGTGTGGCGGATCATCCTCTCAGACCCGCTACTGATCGAAGCCTTGGTGAGCCTTTACCCCACCAACTAGCTAATCAGACATCGGCTGCTCGTATAACGTGAGGCCTTACGGTCCCCCACTTTCCCCCTCAGGGCGTATGCGGTATTAATCCGGCTTTCGCCGAGCTATCCCCCATTACACGGTACATTCCGATGCATTACTCACCCGTTCGCCACTCGTCAGCGGTGCAAGCACCCTGTTACCGTTCGACTTGCATGTGTAAAGCATGCCGCCAGCGTTCAATCTGAGCCAGGATCAAACTCTTCAGTTCAATTCCAAGCAAATTTTCTGGCACGCAAGATCAAAGAAACATCGAGACATTTCTCGTCTTGCAGTGCAAGTGTTTGGTCATCGACCGAGCACTTACACCTATCGGTTATTCGTTCTGTTAAAGATCGGTGCAGATTGCTGCGTTTCGTTTCCGTCGCTGCGTTGTCTGCTGAGGAGGCGAACTATACGTCACGCCCCTAAACTCGTCAACACCTTTTGCGACAAAAACCTCAACAACTGCGGGCCAGGCCGGGCAAACCCTTGATGCGGCAATGAATATCCATAAAGGGTATTTGCCAACTCCCGCCCCATGACCCGACTATCCATAAAAAACGGGCCGGCGAAACGCCGGCCCGTTGCTCCCTAGATACACCTATTTATATAGAAGCGCCTCCGAAAGATCAGTCCTCGCTACGACGCTTACTGCTGCTCCGACGCGTTGACGGCTTGCGTTGACGCGGGGCAGGCGGAGTCTCCTCAACTGAAGGCTTGCGAACCATAGCACCAGACTTGTCCGCAGAAACCTCGACTGCCGGCGCAGACGCCGCAGGCACCGACTTGGATGCCGCAGACCGCTTAACAACGGGTTTGGCCGTCGCTGGCGTCGCGGCAGCGACTTTCGGAACCGCCTGGTTCGACACGGGCTTATTTTCAACAGGCTTGCCCGCGGCGCTAGCTGCTGGCTTACTCGCTACTGGCTTACTCGCTACTGGCTTACTCGCTACGGGCTGATTCACCACTGGCTTAGGCACCGGCGATTGGACAGCCCCCCGGCTTCGCCCCTTGGGCGCAGCCGGCAATGCAGAGGGCTTCGCTTCCACGGGCTTGGACTCGGAGCCCCTACGCGGACCAGCTGGGCGCGCCCCAACACTACGCGCGGGAACCGGTCTCGGGATCTGCAAGTCACCCTCTTTGACCAGAGCGAAGTCGACTTGGGCACTTTCCAGGTTAGCGCTCATTACCTTCACAGTCAGAGTATCGCCCAAGCGGTATTGCATGCCGCTTTTCTCCCCGACGATCGCCTGGACGTCCTTCTTGAAGTGGAAGTAGTCCTTGCCCAACTCCGAGATATGCACCAAACCCTCGACATACACATCATCCAACAACACGAATACGCCAAAGCTGGTCACCGCACAGATCTTGCCCTTGAAGATCTCACCCACCTTGTCTCGCATATAGTAGGTTTTCAGCCAGGACTCCACATCACGGCTGGCATCGTCCGCCCGGCGTTCGGTCATTGAACAATGCACGCCCAGTTGCGCCCACTTGCCAGGCTTGTATTTACCGCCTTTAAGTACAGCCTTGATCGAGCGATGCACCAACAGGTCCGGGTAGCGGCGAATCGGAGAAGTGAAATGAGCGTAGGCCCCGTAAGCCAGACCAAAGTGGCCGTTATTGTCCGGGGTATAAACCGCTTGCTGCATGGAGCGCAGCAACATGGTCTGCAGCACCGGCGCGTCGGGCCGTCCATGAATCTGCTCGGCCAATTTGGCATAGTCTTTAGCGGTGGGTTTTTCACCGCCGCCCAAGCTCAAGCCGACCAGGCGCAGATAGTTGCGCAGATTCTCCAGCTTCTCTTCAGTCGGCCCCTCATGCACCCGATACAAGGCTTTGTGCCCGTTCTTCTCCAGGAAATCAGCGGCACAAACGTTGGCCGCCAGCATGCACTCTTCAATCAGGCGGTGAGCGTCGTTGCGCACAACGGGCACGATGCGTTCGATCTTGCCCGCGTCGTTGAAGATCATCTGAGTTTCCACCGAGTCGAACTCGATCGCCCCGCGCTGACTGCGCGCCGCAAGCAACACCTTGAACAACGAGTACAAGGTCTGGATCTGCGGCAACACCGGACTGTCGCTTCCCTTCTGAATCCACTCCCAAACCTGGTTGTAGGTCAACCTCGCCTTGGACAGCATCACCGCCGGATAGAACTGATAGCGCTTGACCACGCCCTTGGCGTTGATCTGCATATCGCAGACCATACACATCCGCTCCACATCCGGATTCAGCGAGCAGATCCCGTTGGACAGGGCTTCCGGCAGCATCGGAATGACGCGGCGCGGAAAATAGACCGAAGTGCCGCGGTTAAGCGCTTCCTGATCCAAAGCGTCGCCGGGCTCTACGTAAAAGCTGACGTCGGCAATCGCCACGATCAAACGGAAGCCCTTGCCCTGCTTCTCCGCATACACGGCATCATCGAAGTCGCGCGCGGTTTCACCGTCTATCGTCACCAAGGGCAGATCACGCAGGTCGACTCGATCCTTGGTCCAATCTTTCTTACGCACCTTTTTCGGTGTCGCCTTTGCTTGCGCCAACGCTGCCTCAGGGAATTGATGAGGCAGATCGTGCTTACGCAGCGCGATCTCGATTTCCATTCCGGGATCGGCGTAATTACCCAACACTTCCACTACTTGGCCAACAGGCTGACGGTAGGCATCCGGATATTGAAGGATTTCCACCATGACTACCTGGCCGTCCTTGGCGCCCGCCTCTCCACCCGGCTCAATCAGAATGTCGTGGTTGATGCGGCGGTCTTCCGCCGTCACCACCCACACGCCCCGGACACGGTTGATGCGGCCGACCAACCGCGTCACCACATGATCCAACACCTCGACGATCTTGCCTTCCTGCCGGCCTCGGCGATCAAGGCCGGACGGGCGGACCATCACCCGATCGCCATGCATCGCTTTTTTCATTTCCCGCTCTGGCAGGAAAATATCTCCGCCCTGGCCTTCGCTTTCATCCGGGATGGCAAAACCGTAGCCATCGCGGTGACCGGACACTTTGCACTTGATCAAGTCCAGCTTTTGAGCGACGCAGACTGCGCCTTTGCGATTGATGATGACTTCGCCGTCTCGCTCCATTGCCCGCAAGCGGCGTTCGAAATAAATAGATTCAGCTCGCGTAATCGACAACATGCGCGCCAATTCATCAGGAAATAGCGGCACCCCCTGCTCGGCCAAAATCTTTAAAACGAACTCTCGGCTCGGCAAGGGATTGGAATATTTAAGTTTTTCCCGTTCCAGGAAGGGGTCCTGTTCGCGGAGGGACAGGGTCTTTTGTTTTTTTTGTGTTCTAGCCATTGACACCCTCAAGAATATGTCTATAATTCGCATCTCGTTGCAGAGATGCAGCGAAATAATACAGCAAAGCGAAGCCCAGGTGGCGGAATTGGTAGACGCACTAGGTTCAGGTCCTAGCGCCCGCAAGGGTGTGGAAGTTCGAGTCTTCTCTTGGGCACCACTGATTTACTCTATTGTAATCGTGATGCTCGCTCTGTATAGTAACAATCTGGTTGGCCCAGGTGGCGGAATTGGTAGACGCACTAGGTTCAGGTCCTAGCGCCCGCAAGGGTGTGGAAGTTCGAGTCTTCTCTTGGGCACCAACAGTTTAATTGACTCCGATGATGTTTATATCGTAGTCCAGTAGTGAAACAATTTAAGTTTTATGCCCAGGTGGCGGAATTGGTAGACGCACTAGGTTCAGGTCCTAGCGCCCGCAAGGGTGTGGAAGTTCGAGTCTTCTCTTGGGCACCAATAAACCCCCGTTGATTTATGATCAACGGGGGTTTTGCATTTTCCCTTCAGCGCGAGGCCAACTCTTCCCCGGCTCGCGGATCCAACGTAGCGAACATCAGGCCGGACAACATGGTCAAGGCGCCCATAATGGCGAAAGCCCAGGCGAAATCGATCACGGTCAAGGCTGCATGCCCCTGCAACCCGCTCACTCCCTGCACAACAAAAGCCCCTGCCGTCACCCCGCAACCCGCAGCCAACTGCTGCGCTACCCCTGAAAGACTGGTGGCATGGCTCATGCTTCCCGCCTCAACCTCGGCAAAAGAAATCGCGTTCAGGCTGGTGAACTGCAAAGAGCGGAGACAACCTCCCAATACGAAGACCAGCAACATCCAAACATAGCTCGGCGCCTCGTAGAACAATGCATACGCCGCGATGGAAAGGCCCGCCAACACGCTATTAACCATCAATACCCTGCGGAAACCGTAACGCCGCAATATGCGCATCACCAGCGTCTTCATGAAAATGGCGCCCACCGCGGTAGAACAGGTCAGCAAACCGGAGACAAAAGGATTGAGACCCAGGCCCAGTTGTAACATCAGTGGTAACAAGAAGGGCGTGGCGCCGATGCCGACTCGGAACACGAAGCCGCCTACCACGCCGGCATGAAAAGTGGGCAAGCGCAACAAGGACAAGTCCAGCAAGGCATGAACCGCGCGACGATAATGCAGCAGATAAAGCCACAGCAAACCGGCGCCAATCACCGCTAGCAGCGCCGACCATTGCGCCGAGATCAAATGCTTGCCTTCGGAAGCCAGACCCAGCATCAACAAGGACAAACCGACTCCGCTCAAGGCAAAGCCCAGCCAGTCCAGCGGCGGCACTTGTTCGTCCTTCAAGTCTTCGATGTGACGCTTGGCAAGCACCCAGCCCAGCACGCCAATAGGAATATTGATCAAGAATATCCAGCGCCAGTGCAGATAGGTGCTGATGAAACCACCCAAGGGTGGCCCGATGACCGGCCCCAGCAAAGCGGGAACCGTCAAATAACTGAGCGCCCGCACCAAATCCGCTTTCGCCGTGGTGCGCAAAATCACTAAACGCCCCACCGGCACCATCATTGCGCCGCCGATACCTTGCACAAAGCGCGCCAGCACAAAGCCGCCCAATGTATTGCCAAGCGCGCACAACACCGAACCCAATACAAAAACGGCAATAGCAGCGCGGAAAATACGCCGCGAGCCAAAACGGTCCGCCATCCAGCCGCTAATGGGGATAAACACGGCCAAGCCGACCAGATAAGACGTCAGCGCCAACTTCAAACCAATCGGCTCAACCAACAGGTCGCGCGCGATAGCCGGCAAAGAGGTGGAGATCACGGTGGCGTCCATGTTCTCCATGAACAAGGCGGTGGCCACGATCAACGGGGTCACCATGCCGGCGGCGAGCTTAAGCTGCATGACGATAAAATTTCAGGAAAGGAAACGCCAGTGTAGCACCGGCTGCCGCTGGGACAAGGAGACAGGGCGGCGCAAATGATGTCGAAACGTAAAGCGAAAGCCGGGGCCGCTCTCAAGCGACCGGGAGACAAAACAGACGTCGCCCTTCCCGCGCGCTCTGCTCCCCCTGTTCCAGCAAGGCCATCACTCTCCACGCTTCCCTCGCCGTCACCGGATTAGACCCCAAGCCTTGCGCGGCGCGAGCCACCCCACGGTAGAAATCGCAATAATCGCCCAAGGGCGACGGCCGCGGCTCCCTCATTTCTCCGTCGTCCCGCTGACGGAACAAGACGCCCGGAGCAAGGTCCACGCCCCAGCCCGTTTCGCCAGGGCGGCCGCCATGCTTCAAATAGTCTTCCTGACTGTCCAAGCCGAATTTGACGTAACTGGCGAGCGTACCGTGCAAACTAAAGCGCGGAGCCCCGCCGCTGACCAAGCAGGAGCCGTGCAGCACCGCCTGATACTCCGCATAGCCCAGCTGTACGTGAAAGTAGTCCGTCGCCTGCGCCCCTGCCCTTTGTTTGAACAAGCTTGCATAAATCGTCTGCGGCCAGCCCAGCAACTGCAAGGCCTGATCGAGCAAGTGCGGTCCCAGGTCGTACCACAGCCCTGCTCCCGGTTGGTCCTGCTCGCGCCAACGCGCGCGGACCTGCGGCCGATAACGGTTGAAATGGGACTCGAAATGGCTGAGCGCCCCCAGCTCACCGCCAGCCAACAAGGCCTTGAGCGCCAGAAAATCAGCATCCCAACGTCGATTGTGAAACACCGATAACAGCGGGCTGCCCGGCCGCTCAGCCATCAAGCACAACTCCCGCGCCTCCGCCTGCGTTACTGTGAACGGCTTGTCCACCACCACGTGCTTACCTGCCATCAAACCCGAGCGCGCCTGCGGATAATGCAATCGGTTGGGGCTGGCGATAACAAGCATATCGATGGCGGGGTCAAGCAAGGCCTGCTCTAAACCGGCCAGCACCGGCACCTGCGGCCAATCCGCCCTCACCTCGTCCGGCCGGCTGCTGACCACGGCGGCCAGCTTCAGCTCGGGCGTGGCGGAGATCAAGGGCGCGTGAAAAGTCTTGCCTGCATAACCGTAGCCCACCAAGGCGACATTCAATGGCTGCATGTGTTTTGCTTTCGGAAACCAGAATCCAAACAGTCTACGCCCGCCGCGAGCATGAAAAAACCCGCCTGGCAGGCGGGTTTCCGGCGATGAGCCAAATCGGACTTAGAGACCGAAGGGATGACGCATCACGATGGTTTCTTCACGGTCAGGACCAGTGGAGATGATGTCCACAGGCGCGCCGCACACTTCCGCGATACGGGTCAGGTAAGCCTGGGCGTTGGCCGGCAGATCTTCCCAGCGCTTGGCGCCGAAGGTGCTTTCGCTCCAGCCGGGCATGGTTTCATATACCGGCACGCACTTGCTGACCGCGTCGGAGCCAAACGGCAGGATATCCACCTTTTCACCGTCCAGGGTGTAACCCACGCACAGTTTGATCTCTTCCAGACCATCCATCACATCCAGCTTAGTCACGCACAAGCCGGACACACCGTTGATCTGGATAGAACGCTTGAGCGCGGCGGCGTCGAACCAGCCACAGCGGCGCGGGCGGCCGGTGACCGAACCGAATTCATTGCCGCGTTTGGCCAGGAACATGCCGATATCGTTCTCTTGCTCCGTCGGGAACGGACCAGAACCCACGCGGGTGGTGTAGCCCTTCACGATGCCCAGCACATAGTTGAGCATTTGCGGAGCCACGCCGGCGCCCGGCGCTGCGGCGCCGGCCACGCAGTTGGACGAGGTCACGTACGGATAGGTGCCGTGGTCGATGTCCAGCAGGGTGCCTTGCGCGCCTTCGAACAGCAGCGGGATATCCGCCTGGTTCATGTCGTACAGGGTGCGGGATACATCGGCCACCATCGGCTTGATGCGCTCGGCCAGTTTCAAGGTGTCGGCCAGGATGGCGTCGAAGCTCACCGGCTCAGCCTGGAACAGCTTGGTCAGCATGAAGTTGTAGTATTCGACGTTTTCCTTCAACTTTTCGGCAAAGCGTGCGGTGTCGAACAGGTCGATCACCTTCAAGGCACGGCGCGCCACCTTGTCTTCATAGCAGGGGCCGATGCCGCGGCCGGTGGTGCCGATCTTGCCGGCGCCCTTGGCGGCTTCGCGAGCCTGATCCAAAGCGACGTGGTACGGCAGGATCAGCGGGCAGCCTTCGGAAATTTTCAGGCGAGCGGCGACGTTAACGCCGGCGGTTTCCAGCTCGTCGATCTCCTTGAGCAAGGCTTCCGGGGACAACACCACGCCATTGCCGATAAAGCACTCGACATCATCACGCAGAATGCCGGACGGAATCAGGCGCAGCACAGTTTTCTTGCCGCCCACCACCAGAGTGTGGCCCGCGTTGTGGCCGCCTTGGAAGCGAACCACGGCACGCGCGTGGTCGGTCAGCCAGTCAACGATCTTGCCCTTGCCTTCATCACCCCACTGGGTACCGATCACGACAACGTTCTTGGACATTGGAAAAAACCTCTTCTTCAGTCAGATTCAAAAATCAGTTAAATGAAACCACATGCCAATCCGAGCCGTCCGGGGTCAGCTCGCGATCACAATTCAAAGCCTGGGCGGACTCGCCCAGATAATCAATCACCACCATTTCGCCCGCCTCGCGCAGGCGAGCCACTTCGGCCCGCGCCTGGGGCCAGTGCTTGCCGGCCAGGCGAATCCCCCTGACCGAGCCTTGCTCGGGCAGGATGCGGATCAAGTCGCGCAAATCCAGACTGAAGCCAGTCGCTGGTCGGGCGCGGCCAAAACGGCGGCCGACATTATCGTAGCGCCCGCCGCGCGCCAACTCCTCGGCCCAGCCCTCAGCATAGGCTGCGAACAGCAGACCGTTGTGATACTGAGTGCCGCGCAATTCGGTCAGATCGAAACTCAGGGCCACCCGGCCCTCCAGCGCCTTAGCTACCGCGGACAGCTGCATCAAGCCAAGCTCCACCTCGGGCAAGGACGGTAGACGGGAGCGCGCCCGGTCCAGCTCTTCGATCGGACCATACAATTCCGGCAAGGCCAGAAAAGCGCTGCGGTACGGTTCGGCGACATCGCAGACCAACTCGCGAATGCTGGCCAAGTCCTTGCTCTGCAGCTTGGCGAACAGCGCCCGGCTGGTCTCCCCCGACAAACCGGCGGCGGCGGCAATGCCGCGATAAATCGCCATATGCCCGATGTCCAGCCGCAGGCCGGACACGCCGGCGCGCTCCAAGGTGCCCAGCATCAATTCGATGATTTCCAGGTCAGCCTCGATGCCGGCGTAGCCGTACAACTCCGCCCCCACTTGCAGCGGCTCGCGGGAGCTGGCCAGGCCGTCCGGCCGGGTATGCACCACGCTGCCGGCGTAGCACAGCCGAGTCACTCCGGTGCGCTCGCCAAGCAGATGCGCATCAATGCGGGACACTTGGGGCGTGATGTCGGCGCGCAAGCCCATTTGTCGGCCGGACAACTGATCGTCCAGCTTGAAGGTTTTGAGCTCGAGCGAAGCGTCTTCCTCGCTGACCAGTGAATCGATGTACTCGATCAGCGGCGGCAGCACCAACTCGTAGCCCGCCACGCGAAAGCCTTCCAGCATCGCCGCCTTGGCGGACTCCACCTGGCGCGCGGTGGCGGGCAGAATATCCGCGATGTATTCCGGTAACAGCCAATTACGCATGATTCTTTTCAACAGAATAAAAGGCGGGAAGCCCCCGCCTTGTTATCAGCAAACTGGCCAGGTCGCCCCGGCCAGTGTTCCATACTCCGATTGTTTTGCGTGGCGTCTTTCGCCAGCCTTGACCGTTTACTTGGCCTTGGCCGCTCCAGACTGCGGGTTCTTGAAATACTTGAAGAACTCGCTGCTCGGCTCCAGCACCAAGACGTCGCTCTTGTTCTTGAACGACTCCTTGTAGGCGTCCATGCTGCGCCAGAAGGCGTAGAAGTCCGGGTTCCTGCCGTAAGCCTCGGCGTAGATCGCCGCCGCCTTGGCATCGCCCTTGCCCTTCAAGTCCTGAGCCTGGCGATACGCTTCGGCCAGAACCACTTCGCGCTGCTTATCCGCTTCAGCCCGGATACGCTCTGCGTCCGCAGCGCCCTCGCTGCGCAACTGGCTGGCTACGGTGCGGCGCTCGGACTGCATGCGATCGAAAACCGAACTGCTTATTTTATCCGGAAAATCGACTCGTTTTAAGCGCACGTCGAGAATTTGTACGCCTATTTTACGCGCATCCGCGTCCGCGCGCTTGCGAACTGTATCCATCACCTGGTCGCGCTTGCCGGAAATGACGTCGGCAACCATCTTTTGGCCGAATTCCGCGCGCAGCCCGTCATTGATGGTCTGTTTCAAACGCGCCACAGCGGCGGCCTCGGAGCCCACGCTCTTATAGAACTGCTCAACGTCCACCACCCGCCATTTGACGAAACTATCCACCAACACGTTCTTTTTCTCGCGGGTGTTGAACAATTCCGGCGCCTCGGCGTCGATGGTCTGCACGCGGCGATCGAAATAACGCACGTTCTGCAACAGCGGCACCTTGAACTGGATGCCCGGCTCCTTGATGATGCGCACCACTTCGCCAAACTGGAAAACCAGCGCGTATTGGCGCTGATCCACGGTGAACAGCGACAGGCTGGCAACAAATAGCACACCGGCTATGGCAACTACAGTCGGAATCAGTCTATCCATTGCTTATCGCTCCGCCCCAAAAAAATCACGTCCGCGGGTCACGTCCCGCCCCCCTTTGCCATTGCCGGCCTGAGCGGCTGGCGGCGTAGGCTCTGGCGGCTGCGACGCAGCCCCGGCGACGGACGCCGCCGCGCCCGAGGCTCCCGGGCTGCTCTGCTGAATCAGCTTGTCCAAGGGCAGGTATAACAGATTGTTGCCGCCCTTCTGATCCACCACCACCTTGGTGGTATTGCTCATGATCTGCTGCATCATGTCCAGATACAGGCGATCGCGCATGACCTTGGGCGCCTTGTTGTATTCAGACAACACTTGCTTGAAGCGGGATGCGTCGCCTTCCGCGCGGGAGACGACTTTCTGCTCGTAGGCTTCGGCCTCCTGCTGCAGGCGCGCGGCCAGACCCTGGGCTTTGGGCAGCACCTCGTTGGCGTAAGCCAGACCTTCGTTACGCAGCTTGTCCTTGTCCTGACCAGCCTTCACCGCATCGTCGAAGGCCGCCAACACTTGCTCGGGCGGCTGCACAGCATTGATGTTGACTTTGGCGATGCGCACGCCCAAAGAGTAGCGATCCAGCACTTCCTGAATCAACTTCTGGGTGTCCACCGCGATCTGAGTTCGCCCTTCGTTCAGCACGAAATCGACCTTGTTGCGGCCCACCACTTCGCGGATCGCGGTTTCGGTCGCTTGCTTGACGATATCCTTCGCGTCGCGCTCGCGCGAAGCGTTGTTGAACAGGAAGGCGCGCGCGTCCTTGATGTCGTATTGCACCGACAGTTGGACATCGATGATGTTCTGGTCCGAGGTCAGCATCAGCGACTCTTCCGCAACCCGCGTTTGGGCGGTATTGCGGTAGCCGACTTCCACGCTGCGCACTTCGGTCAGGTTAACGATCTCCACCTTTTCAATCGGGAACGGCGCGTGCCATTGCAGCCCCGGCTCTGTTACCCGGTTGAAGCTGCCCAGACGCAGCACCACGCCTTGCTCGCGGGCGTCCACCACGTAGAAACCGCTGGCCAGCCACAGCGCGGCCAATACACCGACCACGGCGACAGCGCCGCCTTTGAACGGCGGCTTGGCGCTGGACGCAGGGCCTCCGCCGGCACCGCTGCCCTTGGCGCCCAGCAGCCTCGACAGCTTCTGATTTAGGTTGCGGAATACTTCATCGAGGTCCGGCGGCCCTTCATTGCCTCGGCGGCCTCGGTTAGGGTCATTCTGCGACATGCTCGTAATAGTCTTTATGGTTGTTTTGGGAAGGATGCACGCATTCGGCAACCGCCGCGCGCAAGAGTTCCAGGCCGGCGCCGGTCAGGGCCGAAACCCGCACAGAAACCGGACGGCCCGTCGCGTCGCGCTCAATCTCCGGCTCCATTTCGCGCAAATCGCACTTGTTCCAGACCAGCAATTGCGGAATGCCGTCCGCACCGATCTCCGCCAACACTTTGTTGACTTCCTCGATCTGCACATCGCGCATATCGCTGGAGCAATCCACCACATGCAGCAAAAGGTCCGCACGCACGGTTTCTTCCAGGGTCGCGCGGAACGCGGCCACCAGAGTGTGGGGCAGATCGCGGATGAAGCCCACCGTATCGGAAATCACGATGGATGTCTCGTGGTTAAGAAACAGCTTGCGGCTGGTAGTGTCCAGCGTAGCGAATAGCTGGTCCGCGGCATAGATGCGCGCCTTGGTCAGCGCATTGAACAAGGTGGACTTGCCGGCGTTGGTGTAGCCGACGATGGACACCGAAGCAATGCCGGCTCGCCCGCGCCCTTTGCGCTGAGTATTGCGTTGTCTTTGCACTTGGGCCAGACGCTCTTTCAGCGCCTTGACACGGATGCCCAGCAGCCGACGGTCGGTTTCAAGCTGAGTTTCGCCGGGGCCGCGCAGGCCAATGCCACCCTTTTGCCGCTCCAAGTGGGTCCAGCCGCGCACCAGGCGGGTAGACATATGGGACAGCTGGGCCAATTCGACTTGCAGCTTGCCCTCATGGCTGCGCGCGCGCTGCGCGAAAATATCCAGAATCAGACTGTTGCGGTCGATGACGCGACACTGCAGCGCCCGCTCCAGATTGCGCTCCTGACCAGGCGCCAAGGCATGGTTGAATATCACTACATTGGCATCAGTGGCGCGCACCAGCAGGCCGATTTCCTCAACCTTGCCCTTGCCCGCGAACAACGCGGCGTCCGGCCGCTGTCGCTTGCCCTGCACCACGCCCATCACCTCGACGCCGGCGCTCTTGACCAGCTCGGCGCACTCGGCGATGTTTTCCTGGTAATCGGCATCTCCAAAATCCAGGCAGACCAGAACCGCCTGGTCGCCTAAGTCGGGACGATCAAACACTATTCGGAAACCATAGTTGGGGCGCAAAAGATTAAAGGCCGACAAGCCGCGCCTGATTGGCGCGGCCGATCGGCCCGGTTACAAGCACAGCAACGCTTTAGGCGTCTTGCTGCTCCTGCTTTTGCACCGGGTGTTCATGGGGAAGATTGACCGGACGGGCGGGGACGACGGTGGAAATGGCGTGTTTGTATACCATCTGGGTCACCGTGTTTTTCAACAGCACCACGTATTGGTCAAAGGATTCTACCTGACCCTGAAGTTTAATGCCGTTCACCAGGTAGATGGACACCGGCACATGTTCCTTACGCAGGATGTTCAGGAACGGGTCTTGTAACATTTGCCCTTTAGAGCTCATTCGTTATTCTCCGAATCGTTGATTGTTGTATTAACTGAACCTTACAGCCCGGTTGTCTGCTTATTATTAGCAGAAAACATCCCGGCGTACTATTTTTTACTGCTGCTGCCCTTGCCGTTCTTGCCGTAACGCACTTCTTTTTCGCGTCCGCGCATTTTGGACATCGGCTTGGGCTTGGCTCGGGACTTCTCCTTGCCGTCGTCGGTGTCGAACGGATTTTCCGAAGACTTGTACTGCACGCGCAACGGCGTGCCCTGCAGCTTGAACACTTTCCGGAAAGTATGTTCCAGATAGCGGGTATAACTGTTCGGCACCGCATCCAGCGCATTGCCGTGCACAACAATAATGGGCGGGTTCTGCCCTCCCTGGTGCGCATAGCGCATCTTCGGGCGAATCAGACCTGAGCGCGGAGGCTGCTGACGTTCCAGCGCCACTTGCAGCACTCGAGTCAGCTTGGGCGTGGCCAGTTTGGCCATGGCCGCCTTGTAGGCCTCGTCGATGGACTTGAACAAGTCTGCCACGCCGCGGCCTTCAATGGCGGAGATGTAATGGAACTTTGCAAAATCCAGGAAGTTCAGTTTGCGCGCGATCTCGCGGCGCACTGTTTCCTTTTGCTCCCCGTCCAGGTTGTCCCATTTATTCACCGCCACCACCAGTGCCCGGCCCGCTTCCAAAGCAAAACCGGCGATGGTGGCATCCTGCTCGGAGATATCCAGTTGGGCATCCAGCACCAGCACCGCCACGTTGGCGTCTTCGATCGCCTTCATGGTCTTGATCACCGAGAACTTCTCCAGCATCTCGCTGACCTTGGCCCGACGACGCACGCCGGCGGTGTCAATGATGGTGTAGGTATGGCCATCTCGCTCAAAATCAATATATATGCTGTCGCGAGTGGTGCCCGCCTGGTCAAAGGCGATGACGCGCTCTTCGCCCAAGATGGCGTTGACCAGGGTGGACTTGCCGACATTGGGCCGGCCGATCACCGCGAATTTGGGATGGCGCGAGGCCTCTTCCTCCACTTCTTCGGGGAAGTCCGCCAGCACCAATTCCATCAATTCGCGCACGCCGTCGCCATGAGCGGCGGAGATCACCAACGGCTCGCCCAGCGCGAGCTCGTGGAATTCCGCGCCGGCGATGGCGTGGCGCATCCCTTCCGCCTTGTTGACGGCGAGGAAGACCGGACGCTGCAACTGGCGCAAACGGTTGGCGATGATTTTATCTTGCGGCGTCAGGCCGTTTCGACCATCCACCAGGAACACCACGGCATCGGCTTCGTCCACGGCCTGAAGCGTCTGCTTGGCCATCTCAAACAGGATGCCTTCGTCCACCACCGGCTCGAAGCCGCCGGTATCGACCACCAGATACGGCTTCTCGCCCACGCGGCCATGGCCATAGTGGCGATCGCGCGTCAGGCCGGGCTGGTCGGCGACCAGGGCGTCGCGGCTGCGGGTCAGCCGGTTGAATAAGGTCGACTTGCCCACATTGGGGCGGCCGACCAGAGCTACGGTAGGTTTCATGAATACTGCTTTATTATCCCAAAGTCAGCATCGCCAGACGCCCGTCCTTGCCTTGCATCAAGGCGGACGAACCCAGCGACACCGGTTGATTGGCCAGGGCGGACCCGACCTTGACTCGGCCTACGATGCTGCCGCTCTCATTGGATAGCAGATGGGCGTAACCTTCGCCATCGCCAACCAACACGAAGCGGCCCAACAACGCGGGGCCGGTGACGTCCCGATATTTCAGGTCGTCGGTTTTCCAAATATTGCGGCCGGTGCCGCGGTCAAACGCCCAGACAGAGCCGTCTTCCGCGGTCACGTAGACATTGCGTCCATCCACGGCCAGGCCGCGGCTGGAGGAAATTTCACGCGCCCACAGCAAATTGCCGGAACGCGCCTCAAAGCAGGCCACTCGTCCCTGATAGGCCACCGCGCACACCTGGCCGGCGTCGAACACCGGCCGCGAAGTCACGTCGGTCATCCGTTCCAGTTCGGTGGCGCCGCGCGGATTGGCCACCGCGCCCTGCCACAAGGCGTTGCCGGTCTGCGGGTTGATGATGTCCAGGCGGCCGCCAGCTTGCCCCACCATCACCGCTTCCTTGCCCACCGCCTGCATCGAGCCGTTGTTGCGCACGGTCAGCTGCGGCAGCACATTGCCGCTGGACCACAGCTGCTTGCCACCGTCGCTCAGGGAGAACCCGGTCAGGCGCGCGTCGTTGGTGCGCACCAGCACCATGTCGCCGG
Source organism: Chromobacterium haemolyticum (assembly GCF_009936155.1). NCBI lineage: Bacteria > Pseudomonadati > Pseudomonadota > Betaproteobacteria > Neisseriales > Chromobacteriaceae > Chromobacterium > Chromobacterium haemolyticum. The sequence continues at coordinate 3,674,996 of NZ_AP019312.1, forward strand.
CCACCTGCGGAGCCTCCAGCATCAAGCTGGTCAGCGGCTGTTGCCACAGCACTTTGCCGCTGGCGCGCTCCACCGCCAACAACTTGGCGTCCTGAGTGCCCACCAGCACCATATCGCCAGCCACGGCGACACCTGCGCTCAGCTTGCGCTTCAGGTCCACGTCCGCGCTAACGCGGCCGCTAAGGGCGTCGATGCTGCGCACGCGGCCATCGGCGTCGGCGCTCACCACCAGGCCGTTGGCGTATACCGGCAGGAAGCCGGCAGCCGGCGCGGCCTGAGTCGCCGTCCATTTAACGTCCAAACCCTGCAAGGGTTTGATCGCGGCAAGCGGAGTGGGCTTGAACTGGGTATTGCCTTCAAACCAGCTGGCGCAACCGGCCAGCAGCGAGGAGGACAGCACAGCGGTCAGCAACAATTGGCGGCGCATGCGATCAGCCTCCCAGCGCATCAAGTTTGGTCTGGATGAACTGGCGGTTGGGCGAATCGCCCACCAACTTGGCCAGCGCCGATTTGTAGGCGTCGCGCGCAGCTGCGGCGTCGCCCTTGGCGACCAGCACATCGCCCTTCAAGTCCAGGAACAACGCGTCGAAACCGGCGGGGTGTTCCTTGTTCAGTTCGGCGATCGCGGCATCGTAAGTTTTCAGGTCCAGCAGCAAGGAAGCCAGGCGCAGACGGGCGATGGCGCTTACCGATTCGTCCTTGCTATTGGCCAGCACCCACTCCAACTGACTCTTGGCCAACGCAAGGTCGCTCTTGTCGAAAGCGGCCTTGGCCAGAATCAGCGAGCCCCGCGTGGCATAGGCCGAGGAGCCGAAGTCGTTCTGCAACAGGGTTACCGCCGACTTCAACTTGGCAATGTCCTTGGCGGCTACCGCCGCGTCGATGTTCTCGTACGCGGCCGCCGCTTTTTGCGCCTGCTGCTCCTGATGATAGCGGTAGCCTTTGAAACCCAGATAGGCAATGGCGGACGCCGCCAGCACGCCGGCGATCAGCTTGCCCCACTGCTGCCAGAAGGCCTTGATCGAATCAATCTGTTCTTGTTCCTGCAAGTCGAACGCCATTGCGCCCCTCTCCCTTAAGCTTTCAGTGAGATCAGCGTGGCGGCCACCGCTTCCGCCGCCACAGTGTGTTGGTCCATCTCGGCGCGCAGCGCCTTGATCACCGCCTGACCCGTCTTGATTTCATTTTCGCCGACGATGACGGCGAACTGCGCGCCGCTGCCGTCGGCTTTTTTCATTTGCGACTTGAAACTGCCTTCGCCCAAGTGCTGCACCACCGAAAGGCCGGCTGCGCGCAGGTTTTGCGCCAGCTTCATCGCATACAGCGCCGCGCCTTCACCTTGGTTCACCAGATAGATGTCGACGCTGCGTTGCGCCGGCAGCAGTTGCTTGTCCTGCAGCAACAGCACCACGCGCTCCAGGCCCATGCCGAAACCAATGCCGGCGGCGGGCTTGCCGCCCAGTTGTTCGATCAGGCCGTCATAGCGGCCGCCAGCGCAAATCGTGCCTTGCGCGCCAAGCTCGCTGGTCACCCACTCAAACACCGACTGGTTGTAGTAATCCAGCCCACGCACCAGTCGCGGGTTTTCCACGAAGTCGACGCCCAGCTCGCGGATCATCGCCTTCCAGCCTTCGTAATGCGCGCGGGACGCCTCGCCCAGATAGTCGGACAGCTTGGGAGCCTCGTTGGCCATCTGCTGCAAGGCCGGGTTTTTGGTGTCAAGCACGCGCAGGGGGTTGCTGTACATGCGACGCTTGCCGTCTTCGTCCAGAATATCCACGTGCTGTTCCAGATAGGCGATCAGCGCCTGACGATGCGCGGCGCGTTCCTCCTGGTTGCCCAGCGAATTGATTTCCAGGCGCACATACTGGGACAGGCCCAGGCGACGCCACAAATCGGCAGTCATCGCGATGATTTCGGCGTCAATGTCCGGACCGCCAAAGCCCAACGCCTCCACGCCCATCTGGTGGAACTGGCGATAACGGCCTTTCTGCGGGCGTTCATGACGGAACATCGGCCCCATGTACCACAGCTTCTGGGTGGCATTGTACAGAAGGTTATGCTCGACCACCGCGCGCAAGGTGCCCGCAGTGCCTTCGGGACGCAGCGTCAGGCTGTCGCCGTTCAGGCTGTCGATGAAGGTGTACATCTCCTTCTCCACCACGTCGGTGACTTCGCCGATGGCGCGAACAAACAGCGGCGTGGTTTCGACGATGGGGGTGCGGATATTCTGGTAACCGTAGTCGGCCAGCAACTCGCGGAGTTTGCCTTCAAAAAATTCCCACTGGTAGGACTCGGCCGGCAGCACGTCATTCATGCCTTTGACCGCTTGATATTTTTGAGCCATTGCTTGTTTTCTTGTATATCGCTTGAATCAATGCCCGGTCATTGCGCCAAACGCGCTCAAACGCCTACCGGACGAATCGGGATGGTGCGGCCGCCGCCCTCGCGGCGCTTGGCGCCGCCTTCGCCATAACGGCTTTGCACGTAGCGATCAACCAAGGCGGTGAACTCGGCGGCGATGTTGTCGCCCTTGAGGGTAACATCCTTTTGACCGTCGACGTAAACCGGCGCCACCGGCACTTCGCCGGTGCCGGGCAGCGAGATGCCGATATCGGCCAACTTGCTCTCTCCCGGGCCGTTGACAACGCAACCCATCACCGCCACCTTCATGTCTTCTACGCCCGGGTACTGCAAACGCCATACCGGCATCTGGGTGCGCAGATAATTCTGGATCTGGTCCGCCAGCTCCTGGAAGAAGGTACTGGTGGTGCGACCGCAACCCGGACAAGCGGTCACCAACGGGGTGAAGCTGCGCAGCCCCATGGTTTGCAGCAACTCTTGCGCCACCACCACTTCCTTGGTGCGCGCCTCGCCCGGCTGCGGCGTCAGCGAGATGCGAATAGTGTCGCCGATGCCTTGCTGCAGCAAGATCGCCAGCGCCGCGCTGGACGCGACGATGCCCTTGGAACCCATGCCGGCCTCGGTCAGCCCCAGGTGCAAGGGGAAGTTGCAGCGGCTACCCAGATCGCGGTACACGGTAATCAGGTCCTGCACATTGCTGACCTTGCAGGACAGCAGGATTTGCTCGGCCGGCAACCCCAGTTCCATCGCTTTGTCGGCGGACTCCAGCGCGGAAACGATCAACGCTTCGCGCATCAGTTGCTCCAGGAGCAGCGGCTGGGCGACGCGGTTGTTGGCGTCCATCATTCTGGCCAGCAAAGCCTGATCCAGGCTGCCCCAGTTGACGCCGATGCGCACGGGCTTGCCGTACTCGATGGCGGTGCGGATCATGAAGGCGAACTTGTCGTCGCCCTTGGCGCCCTTGCCCACATTGCCCGGATTGATCCGGTACTTGGCCAAGGCCTGCGCGCAGTCGGGATATTCCCTAAGCAGGCGATCGCCATTGAAATGAAAATCGCCGACCAAGGGGACGACACAGCCGGCGTCGTCCAGGCGCTGGCGGATTTCCGCCACCTTGGCCGCCGCCTCCGGGGAGTTGACGGTAATGCGCACCAGCTCGGATCCGGCTTCCGCCAGTTCCAGCACTTGCCGCACCGTGGCCGCCGCATCGGCGGTATCGGTATTGGTCATGGACTGCACCACCACCGGAGCATCCGACCCTACAATGACATGCCCCACCCGAGCCTGCAGGGTGGGGCGTCGCGCGATGTTCACGCTATCCATTCGCTACCTTGAATTACTTGAGTTCCAGCTTTGCCGTGGTGCCGCGGATCTTGTCCGAGAAGTCCACCGCTTGGCCATTGAAATTCACTGCCACTTGCGAGGCGTTGCCGATCACCAGCTTGAACGGCGGCGTGCCGACCGCTTCCTGGGTACTGCCAGGCTGCAAAGTCTGGAATACCAGCTTCTTGCCCGTGGCGTCCACCACGGATACCCAGGCTTCAGCCTCCTTGACCGTCAACACCAGCTTGCCGCTGGCGGCCGCCGCCGCGGCGGCGCTGGCCTGCGGCTTGGCCGCCGGCACCGCCGTTTGGACTGGCGCGCTGGCCACATTGGCCGCCTTGACCGGCTGGGGCGCGGAAGCCGGAGAAGGCGCGACGATGGCTGCCGGCGCCGAAGCCGGCGTCTCCGCGGAGAATGCGGCGGGAGCGGAGGCTTCGCCCATCGGCGCTGAAGACAGCTCAGTCGCGATGGCGGAAGAAGCGTCTGCAGCCGGCCGGCTGTCGCCGCCGTGGTTGCTGGCCAGCCATGCGACGCCGCCGCCCAGGGCCGCCACCACCAGCAGGCCTACAATCCACTTGCCGGAAGAGCCGCCCTCCTCCAACGCCGCTGGCTCGCCGACATGCCCCGGAGCCTCATGCGCGCCGTCGCGCACCAGATTGGCGACGTCGTTGACGGCGGAAGGAAACTGCCTGTCCAGCGCGTGCATCAACGGTTCGGGATCAATCTGCAAAAAACGGGCGTAATTGCGCACAAAACCGCGCACGAAGGTTGCGCCCGGCAAGATCGTAAAATCGTCGCGCTCTATCGCCTCCAACTGCCGCATCGACAGTTTCAGCCTATCCGCGACTTCCCCCAAACCCATGCCGGCCGCTTCTCGAGCGGCTTTCAGCCGGGCGCCGACGCTGGATCCCGTCGGCTGTCCCTGTTGTTCGAATTGTTGCTCCATCCTCAGCTTCCACTCAACAGCAGTTGTGTTTCTTTGGAATCCGGATAACGGTTCTTGAGCGCGGCGGAACATTCGCTTTCCAACACCCTGTTGCCGCTCTTGCGCCCAATCTGCACGCCCAGCCACAGGTCGTCGGCTTGCAGCGCCGCGCTCTTGCCTATCCGTTCGAAATAGAAAGCAGCCAATTTGGCATTACCCAGCCCAAGATGCAACTGTGCTAATTCCCGCAGCGCGGGCGCGAAATTGGGCGCGGCGCGCAGCGCCGCCAGCAAGTAATCGTTGGCCTGCTCTTGATTGCCGGCCTTGGCGCTGCAATGCCCCAGGTTCAAATAAGCCGTCTGAGGCGAATCATACAGCGGGTTGGCCAGCGCTTTCTGAAAATAGGACAAAGAATCCTGCAGCCGGTTTCGATCGCACAAAAACAAACCGTAATTATTGTTGGCCTCGGGGTTGCTTGGATCCAGTTGCAGGGCCTTGCGGTAATTGGCTTCGGCGGGCCCGTCCTCGCGCAACTGGGTCAATACATAGGCTCGGGACACATAGGCCGGGACATAGGCCGGGTCCGCGGCGACGGCCTGATCCGCCGTTTCGAGCGCCACTTTGTAATTGCCGATCTTGGCGTATTCAATCGCCAGTTGGCTGCGTATCGTCGCCAACTCGCGCGACACCTCGGCATCGGCGGCAAATGCGGTTGAACTCACAGCCATCCATAAACAGGCCATCAACCCCATTTGCCGTATCGTCATTGCTTATTGTCCTCTACGAGCTGCATCCATTTGGCTTGACGGCGGGTTTTGTCCATCACTTGGCCTGCCAGTTGGCCACAGGCGGCGTCGATGTCGTCGCCGCGCGTTTTCCGCACCGTCACCACGTAACCGCGTTCCTGTAGAATTTCGCGGAACGCGCGAATCGCATTGTTGCTGGAACGCTCATAACCCGAGTTCGGGAACGGATTGAACGGTATCAGATTGAACTTGCACGGCACGTCCCGCACCAGTTCCAGCAGTTGGCGAGCATGTTCCGGTCTATCGTTGACACCGTCAAGCATCACGTACTCGAAAGTGATGAAGTCGCGCGGCGCCTTTTCCAGATAGCGCTGACAGGCCGCCATCAACTGCGCCAACGGGTATTTCTTGTTTATAGGCACAATCACGTCGCGAATGGCGTCGTTGGGCGCGTGCAGCGACACCGCCAGCGCCACGGGGCACTCTTCGCGCAACCGGTCCATCTGCGGCACAAGGCCGGAAGTGGACAAGGTCACTCGCCTGCGGGACAGGCCGTAGCCATGATCATCCAGCATGATCTGCATCGCGCTGACCACATTGTCAAAATTGGCCAGCGGCTCGCCCATGCCCATCATCACCACATTGGACACGACTCGCTCGTTCTTGGGCGTCACGCCCATCGCCTTATTGGCCCACCATAGCTGGCCGATGATCTCGGCGGTGGACAGATTGCGATTGAAGCCCTGGCGGCCGGTGGAGCAAAAAGTGCACTCCAGCGCGCAGCCCACTTGGGATGACACGCACAAGGTGCCGCGTTCATCCTCGGGGATGAAGACGGTTTCGACGCCGTTGCCGGTACCGACATCGAGCAGCCACTTGCGGGTGCCATCACTAGACGCCTGCCCGGTCATCAGCGAAGGAACCTTCACTTCGGCGCGTTCATGCAGCTTGGCGCGCAAGCTTTTGGCCAGATCTGTCATCGCGTCGAAGTCGGCTTCCGCCATCTGGTGCATCCAGCGCATCACTTGCTTGGCGCGAAACGGCTTCTCGCCCATTTCGGCGAAATGCCGGGTCAGCTGGTCCAGATTGAAGTCGAGCAGGTTGGTTTTCATGCATTCCTCGGGATAAAGCAAAGGCGGTGTGGACGACCGCCTTTTCGACGGAGCCCGTCCATGAGGACAGGCTCCGCAAACAACGGAGTACTATGAGATTAGCGGGCGCTGATCTCGGATGCAGCAAAGAAATAAGCCACTTCGATCGCGGCGTTTTCCACGCTGTCGGAACCATGAACGGCGTTGGCGTCGATGGAGTCGGCGAAATCGGCGCGGATGGTGCCGGCTTCAGCCTTCTTCGGATCGGTCGCGCCCATCAGCTCGCGGTTTTTCAGCACGGCGTTTTCGCCTTGCAGCGCCTGGATCATCACCGGGCCGGATACCATGAAATCAACCAGATCCTTGAAGAACGGACGGTCTTTGTGCACGGCGTAGAAGCCTTCGGCTTCGGCGCGGGACAGTTGCTTCATCTTGGCGGCCACGATTTTCAGGCCGGCGGATTCGAAGCGATCGTAGATTTTGCCGATGACGTTTTTACCAACGGCGTCCGGCTTAACGATGGACAAGGTGCGTTCAATTGCCATATAAATTCTCCCAAACATCAAGACAAGTGGCTAAACTTGAGTATTATGCAGCCACTCGGGTTACCCAATTTTGACGAACCCGATATTTTAGCAGTGTTTTCAACCATGTGCTGCACATTTCTCAGTCTCACGGACCATGCGCGAACAAAATCAACAAGACCCCGATAAGACCGGCGGCGAGACCGACCTCAACAGCAAGCTGAAAAAGCGGCTGCTGATCGCCGGCGGCCTGGTCGCCGTGGCGCTGGCCGCCATTCCGCTGACCGACAGCCTCAATAAACCCAAGGTGGAAATGACCGCCAGCAGTCAGAGCCCCAGCTCCGGCAAGATCATCAAGCCCGCCTCCGCCCCGGCGGAAGCAGCGCCGGCGCCCGCTCCAGCCAGCGCGCCGGCAGCGGAAAGCAGCGCGCCCGCGACGGAAGCCGCCGGCGCGCCGCAAACGCCCAGCGCCGCCAGCCCGGCCAGCCCGGATCTGGACAAGACCCCTGCCGTGGTCAACAGCCGCCCGCCCGTCCACGCTGCGACCCCAGCGCTGGCCCATGAGCGCGCGGCGGCGAAAGCGGCGCCCGCCCCCAGCCCGGCAGCGGCTCCGCCGCAGACGGCAGCCGCCAAAGCCTCGCCGGCCGAACCCGTCAAAGCCCCACCTCCCGCCGCCATCGCGACGGACAAGCCCGTCGCGCCGACCAAGGAAGCCGCGGTCAAGGCAAAACCGGCCGGCAGTTCCATAGGCTATCAAGTCCAGCTGGGACTGTTCTCCAGTATCGGCAACGCCGAAAAACTGGTGAAGGAGTTGAAACAGCACGGCATTCCAGCCCATACCGTCACCCGCGTGCAGGTAGGCCCGTTCAAGAGCCGCGCCGAAGCCGACGAAACCATGGAGAAGTTACGCGGCCTGGGTTATGCGCCGCTGCTGGCCCCCTCCGGACAGTAAGAACCTGCTTACGATCTGCTGCGCATCGTGAGGCGCCATGCGGTCAGCACAACTCCGACATGCTTATGCACCATAACTACACTCCGTTTTTTCGCTCGTTTTCGCCTTGTCTCGCCCTTGCTCACAAGACTTTTAGCAGGCTCTAAGTCGAAATAAAAAAAGCCCCCTTCGCAATGCGAGGGGGCAAGCTCTGAACTCACTCAATCCATCGGAACGGGGCAAAGGCTCTGCGCGTGGGCGGCCCGAGCAGCCACGACCGCCCCTCCGCCCCCTTCTTTCTGGAAGCGTATTCTCGCCGCCCCGCCCCCTGTCGCTCAAACATTATCAAAACAAGTTCAAACCAACGGCCGGGCATGTAAAAACCCCCTCTTCGTCAGCGAAGAGGGGGTTTTCATCAAACCGGTCCCAGCCATCAGCCCCAGTCCAGAATCACCTTGCCGCTCTGGCCGGACAACATAGCTTCAAACCCTTGCTGGAATTCCGCCACTGGGAAGTGGTGAGTGATGATGGGGGTGATGTCCAAGCCTGACTGGATCAGCGCCACCATCTTGTACCAGGTCTCGAACATCTCCCGGCCGTAGATGCCTTTGATTTCCAGACCCTTGAAAATGACATGGTTCCAATCGATGGCGGTATCGGCCGGCGGGATACCCAGCAGCGCCACTTTACCGCCATGATTCATGGTTTCCAGCATCTGACGGAAAGCCTGCGGGTTGCCGGACATTTCCAGGCCGACATCGAAGCCCTCGGTCATATGCAGCTCGGCCATCACCTGCTTGAGGTCCTGCTTGGCCACGTTCACCGCGCGGGTGGCGCCCATCTTGCGCGCCAGCTCCAAACGGTATTCGTTCACGTCGGTGATCACCACATGACGAGCGCCGACATGGCGCGCGATAGCCACCGCCATGATGCCTATCGGACCCGCGCCGGTGATCAGCACATCCTCGCCCACCAGGTTGAAGCTGAGCGCGGTGTGCACCGCATTGCCGAAGGGATCGAAAATAGACGCCAGGTCATCGGAGATGTCATCCGGAATCGGGAAGGCGTTGAAGGCAGGAATAACCAGGTACTCGGCGAACGCGCCCTCGCGGTTGACGCCCACGCCGAAGGTGTTGCGGCACAGGTGACGGCGGCCGGCGCGGCAGTTGCGGCAGTGTCCACAGGTGATGTGCCCTTCGCCCGACACGCGCTGACCGACGCTGAAGCCCTGCACTTCCGAGCCTATCGCCTCAACCACGCCGACATACTCATGACCAACGTGCATGGGCACCGGGATGGTTTTCTGCGCCCAGTCATCCCAGTTCCAGATATGGATGTCGGTGCCGCAGATCGCGGTCTTGCGAATCCGGATCAACAAATCGTTATGGCCGATTTCCGGCTTGGCCACATCGGTCATCCACAGGCCGCGCTCGGCCTTCAGTTTGGATAATGCTTTCATTTCTATTCCTATCCGCCGCGCCGCCCGCCACTGGCGCGCGGCGTTACGCTTCAGATCACGCCGAGTTCGCGGCCGACTTTGATGAAAGCCGCCACCGCCAGGCGAACCTGTTCTTCGCTGTGGCGCGCCGACATCTGGGTGCGGATGCGCGCCTTGCCCTTGGGCACCACCGGGAAGGAGAAGCCGATGACGTACACGCCCTCCTCCAGCAGCTTGGCCGCCATCTCGCCCGCCAGCCGCGCATCGCCCAGCATTACCGGAACGATGGGGTGCTGGCCCGGCACGAGGGTGAAGCCGGCCGCGCTCATTTCCTGGCGGAACAGCTCGGCGTTGCGTCGCACTTTGGCGCGCAGCTCGGCACCCTCGCCGCCCTTAAGGATGTTCAGCACTTCCAGGCTGGCGGCGGCGATGGCCGGAGCCAGAGTGTTGGAGAACAGGTACGGACGCGAGCGTTGACGCAGCAGATCGATGATGGCTTTGCGGCCGGACACATAGCCGCCGGACGCGCCGCCCAGGGCCTTGCCCAGGGTGCCGGTGTAGATGTCGACGCGATCGGCGACTCCGCACAATTCCGGCGTGCCAGCGCCGCTGTCGCCGATGAAGCCGACGGCGTGGGAGTCGTCCACCATCACCAGCGCGCCATGACGCTCAGCCACTTCGCACAAGGTTTTCAGGTCGGCAATGATGCCGTCCATCGAGAATACGCCATCGGTGACGATCAGCTTGAAGCGCGCACCGGCCTGTTCCGCGGCGATCAACTGCGCTTCCAGATCTGCCATATCATTGTTCTTGTAGCGGAAGCGCTTGGCCTTGGACAGGCGCACGCCGTCGATGATGGAGGCGTGGTTGAGCTCGTCGGAAATCACCGCGTCTTCTTCGCCCAGCAAGGTTTCGAACACGCCGCCGTTGGCGTCGAAGCAGCTGGAATACAGGATGGTATCGTCGGTGCCCAAAAAGCCCGAAATCGCCTGCTCCAGGTCCTTATGCACTTGCTGGGTGCCGCAGATGAAGCGGACCGAGGCGCAGCCGTAGCCGAAGTCGTCCATGCCCTTTTTCGCCGCCTCGATCAAACGCGGGTCGTCGGCCAGGCCAAGGTAATTGTTGGCGCAAAAATTCAGCACATTGCTGCCGTTGCTCAAGGCGATGTCGGCGCGCTGCGGCGTGGCGATCACGCGCTCGGGCTTTTCAAAACCGTCGGCGCGAATCTGCGCCAGCGTGGCTTCAAGATGGGCTAAGTAGGTTCGGCTCATGACTGTCCTTGTCCAGGGATGACAAAAGAATCACCATTGCGCCGCCGGATCCGCGGCGACTCAAAAACTGGCACCATTCTAGCCCAGCCATTTCGCAGCCATCAGAGACAGTTCAACTTGTTTTTCCAAGATACTGTACCCTTGAAAAATTAATACGAGTAGACACTGTCACCATAAAATACCACGTGCCGACAATCGTCACTTCATGTACTTGGCGACGATTTTCTCCAACTTCCCGCTTTCGCGCAGTTGTTGAAACGCCCTGCTCAACTTCAACGCGGTGGCATCCGACATTTTCAGGCTGCAGGCCATATAGATGCTGGTGGTTTGCACCTGCAAGGCCTCCCGGATATGGTCGGCCGGCGTGCCCACTTGTTTGATGGTGTAGTTGGCCACCACGTCATGCACCGCCCAGACGTCCGCCACGCCCGCGGCCAACTCACGCTCGGCCTCCTCAGGCGTGGGCCTGACGGAATAGGCTATATTGTTCTTTTTCAAATAATCCGCCATCGACGAGCCCAGCAACACCACGACACGCTTGCCCTTGGCGTCGTCCAGCGAATTCAAGACCACCGGATGATGGCTGTTGATGAACAAAGATTGATTGCTTTCCATCACCAAACCCACCCAACGGTACATCTTCTCTCTCTCCGGGGAGCGCGTAAAAGGCATTAAGCAGCTGTCCGCGTCTTGCTGCACCTGAACTTGAGCGCGCTTCCAGGGAATCTCCGGCATGCGCACGCTCAAGCCGGCCAATTGCAGCGCCTGGGTCACCGCCTCCGCGGCGATGCCGCTCAATTTTCCACCCTCCCCCTTCAACACCAGCGGTGGATACTCCACGCTGTAGATGGAAAGCGTCGACGGTTCCGCCGCCAACGCCGCCACGCTCCATAAGCTGATCATCACCCATCCCAGTTTCATCCCGTTGCCTCCGCCCAGTGCCCATCACAGTCCTTAACATGATTTTTAGTCCAGCCGCCGGCGTTTGCGCACAGAAACCGCGCAGTCGCCGGCTGCGATGCTAGAATCTGCGCCATGTCCTTGTCCGTTCGTCTTATCCCCGTTTCCCTGTCCCTGCTGCTTGCCGCCTGCGCCAGCACCTCGCAACCCGCAGCGGTGGAGTCCGCCGGCTTTTACCGCGTCAAGCCGGGAGACACCTTGTTCCGCATTGCCCAGAACCACCGGGTCAGCGTGGCGAACTTGGTGCGCTGGAACGGACTGAAAGACCCCGGCAGCATCAATGCCGGCCAGTTGCTGCGCGTCTCCCCGCCCGCCGGCGCCGCTCAAGCCCCCGCCAAGCGCCCACAGCCCAGCCGGCCCGCGGCCAAGCCTTCCGCTTCGGAACCCAGCAAGCCCGCGGCTCGTCCGGTGGCCAACATCAAGCTGGTCTGGCCGGCCAAAGGTCCCATCATCGCCAAATTCAACGGCCAGGGCAGCAAGGGCATAGACATCGCCGGCGAAGCTGGCTCCCCCGTCCGCGCGGCGGCCAACGGCAAGGTCACCTACGCCGGCAAGGGCATCCGCAGCTACGGCAATCTGTTGATCATCCAGCATGACAATGCCCACCTCACCGTCTATGCTCACAATCAGTCATTGCTGGTGAAAGAAGGGCAGGCGGTCAAAGCCGGCGACGCCATCGCCACCATGGGCAGTTCCGGCACCACTCGGGTCAAGCTCCACTTTGAACTGCGCGTCCGCTCCTCTGCGGTCGACCCCATGCCTTATCTGACGGACTAAGCCGCACGGCCGCTTGTCAGCGCCAGCGACGAACGCGCAAAATGCTTTTCATGCATCATGCGCAACTCTATCGCCCGGACAGCATGGTTTCCACTGCGCGGGCCAGAAGCGAGGAAGTCGAAAAGGCAAGCCAATGGGGAGATTACTGTTACTAGGCAGCTTGCTGCTGGCCCTCGGCGCCGACGCTCACGCACACAAGCTCGTCAAGGTGGCGTTTGGCGAATCTCTGGAGCCTTATGTGATGGAGGGCGGCCAAAACGGGCTGGAGCTGGAGATCGTGCGCGCGGCACTGCAAGAACGCGGCTACCGGATTGAGCCGGTCTTCTTTTCCCAGCCCCGCCTGCCGATGGCGTTGAAGAACAAGGATATCGACGCGGTGGCCACCGTCGGCGAACAAGCCGGATTGCAAGCAGAGTATTCCGACGTCTACATCAGTTACGAGGACGTGGCCATCACCCTCAGCAGCCGCCGCATTCAATTGCACCAGGCCAAGGAACTGGGCGCTTACCGAGTGCTGGCCTTCTCACTGGCCCGGCAATACCTGGGCGAAGCCTTCAAGGACATGGCCAAAACCAATCCCAATTACGCCGAAACCGCCAACCAGGTGGATCAAAACCGGTTGTTGTTCCGCGGCTCGGTGGACGTGGTGGTGGCCGACCGCAACATCTTCGCCTGGATGAACCACAAACTCGTCACCCAGTTCAAGGAAAAAACCGCGCCGGTGGATGTCCACCGGCTGTTCCCGCCCACCGTTTACCGGATGGCTTTCCGCAGCGCCCCTTTGAGGGACGAATTCAACCAGGGCCTGCGCGCGATTCAAAAAAGCGGCGTCTACAAGCAAATCGTGAATCGTTACCAGAACCTCTGAGCGCGATTGCCGATGACAGCAAGATAGCCTAACCTTCACGGTTTGATTCCGCACCGTCCCGCGCACCGTGAAACCATCCCGTTTGCTGTTTGCCCTATTGCCCGCGCTGCTGAGCGCCTGCGCCAACGTCAGCCCGCCAGCCCCCGTCGCCGCGCCCGTCGTCGTCGCCCCGATTCCAAGCGAGCCGGAGGCCCCCGCGCCGGCGGTCGAAGCGCCGCCCTCGCCTCCTCCGGTAAGCGCGCCGCCGCTCAGGCCGGCCTACAACGACCCGCAGGCCGGACGCCTGCTGCTCAATCGCCTGCTGCCCGCCAAGATTCGCGACCGCCAGGGCTGGAGCAATGACATTCTCTCGGCCTTCACTCACCTTAAGATCCCCTACACCGCGGAGAATTTCTGCGCGCTGGCGGCGGTGATCGAGCAGGAATCCAGCTGGCAGGCGGACCCCACCGTGCCCAATCTGCCCGCCATCGTCTGGGACAAGATCGCCGAACGGGCCCACGGCTATCTGATCCCGCTGCCGGTGGTCAAGGCCGCGTTGATGAAGACTTCGCCCAACGGCAAAAGCTACAAGGCGCGCATCGACAGCCTGCGCACCGAACGGGAAATGAACGATCTGTTCGAAGACATGGCCCGCGAGGCCAGCAAGCTGGGCCTGCCGATGAGCATGAAGAACCCGATCCGCACCGGCGGGCCGATGCAAGTCAGCGTCGAATTCGCCGAAGGGCACGTCAAAGTCTGGCCCTACCCCTACCCGCGCAGTGGTAGCATCCGCCAGGAAGTGTTCACCCGCCGCGGCGGCGTCTACTTCGGCGCGGCCATCCTGCTGCAATACCCGGCACCTTACAGCCAGATGCTATACCGCTTCGCCGACTTCAACGCCGGCCGCTACAGCAGCCGCAACGCGGCCTTCCAAGCCGTGATGGAGAAACTCAGCGGCAAGGACCTGACGCTGGACGGCGACCTGCTCAGCTACAAGGACGGCAAGGTCTACCCCAGCACAACCCAGAGCGCGGTGATCAGCCAGGGCGGCAAGCTGGGCATGGGCCAGGGCGAGATTCTGCGCGACCTGAAGCTGGAGAAAAGCGCGGCCTTCGGCCAAAGCGAGCTCTACCGCAAAACCTACGCGCTGGCTGACCAGCGCTTCGGCAAGCCCGCGCCACGCGAACAGCTGCCGCAGATCGACCTGAAAAGCCCCAAGATCACCCGCAAGCTGACCACAGAATGGTTCGCCAAGCGCGTCGACGGCCGCTACCAAAGCTGTCTGGCCCGCGCGCGTTGATCTAAAGCCCCGCGCTTCGCCGAAGCGCCGCGATTATAATCCCACGTCATCACCCGCCCGCGCCGCTTGCGGCGCGAAGCGGCGGGCGGCTTGAATCCGCCCGACACAACAAGGCGAATCCATTCATGCGCACCACGCTCTCCTACTTTACCGGTTCGCTGCTGTTCAGCGTCGTCGTGCTGGCCGCCGCCGGCTGGTACGGCTTCCAACTGGGCGGCCCCGCCATGGCCGGCTCTTTTCTGGTCACCGCCCTGGTGCTGGCGATTCTGGAAACCAGCGTGTCCTTCGACAACGCGGTCGTCAACGCCAGCGTGCTGCAGGCGATGAGCTCGCTGTGGCGCAAGCTCTTCATGACGGTGGGCGTCGCCGTCGCGGTGTTCGGCATGCGCATACTATTCCCGCTGCTCATCGTCGCCGTCGCCGGCGACACGCCCTTGCTCGAGGCTTTCGCCATCGCCACCCGCGAACCGCTGCGCTACCAGCGGATCATGCATGACTCGCACCTGATGATCATGGGCTTCGGCGCCACCTTCCTGCTGATGGTGGTGGTGGAGTACTTCGTCAAAAAGGAAAAGGACGAACACTGGCTGCCGGCCATTGAGCCGCTGCTGGCCCGATTGGGCTCGGTTGAAAACGCCCAGTCGCTGATCGCCATCCTGCTGATCGCGCTGGTTGCCGCCGCCATTCCCGCCGGCCAGAAGATGGAGTTTCTCAGCAGTTGCTTCTGGGGCTACGTGGTGTTCATGGCCTTGCATGTGTTCAAGCAGCTGTTTGGCGGCATGGACATCCAAACCGCCGCCGCCAAGAACGGCCTGATCGGCTTCGTCTATCTGGAAACGCTGGACGCCAGCTTCTCCATGGATGGCGTGATCGCCGCCTTCGCCATCACCAATAATTTCTGGCTGATCGCCGCCGGGCTCGGCATCGGCGCAATGTTCGTCCGCTCGATGACCATCCTGCTGGTGGAGCGCAACATCATCGGCCAATTCAAATACCTGGAAACATCAGCGTTCTGGGCCATCGGCGCCCTGGTGGCCATCATGTTCGCCGCAGCGCTCCACATCGAACTCGGCGAAGTGCTCACAGGCCTGATCAGCGTCGCCATCATCGGCTTGGGCATTGTCACCAGCTTGCCGGGGCGCAAACGCCATCGCGACTAAATCTGTTTAGGAGCCGTTTCGTTTTGAACTTGTTTACGATCTGCTGCGCTTCGGCGATACGGCGTTGAAAACCGCCCTCGAAATGCTCATGTACCACTTGTACATTCGGCTTTCTCAGCCGTTTTCGCCTTGCCTCGCTCTTGCTTGCTAGATCGTAATCAGGTTCCAAGAGGCCCGAGCCGAAATGCGAACAGGCCTGGAGTCCAGGCCTGTTCTTTTTTTAAAGACCGCTCAGTCAAAGCCGGTAGCTGGCGCCCGTCATCACCTTGGCGGACAACTTCATCACGCCCTTCACCGGGGCCGGCAATTGCGCGGCGCCCAGGTCATGGGCCATGTCCGCATGCTTCAACTCGTCGTCGCGCATCTGCTCGACAATCGCGCGGCTCTTGACGTCCGCCGCCGGCAAACGGCTCAGATGGCTGTCCAGATGCGCGCCCACTTGCTGCTCGGTTTCCTCCAGAAAACCCAGGTTCCATTTGTCGCCCAGCACCCCGGCGGCCACGCCTATCGCCAGCGAGCCGGTATACCACAGCGGATTGAACACGCTGGGCCGGCCGCCCAATTCGCGGATGCGCCTCTCGGTCCAGGCCAGATGCTCCACCTCTTCTTGCGCCGCCTGGCGCAAGGCCTCGCGCGCCTGAGGCGTGCGCGCCGTCAGCGCCTGCCCCTGGTACAAAGCCTGGGCGCACACCTCGCCGCAGTGGTTCACCCGCATCAGCCCCAGCGCGTGTTTCTTTTCCTCCGCCGCCAGCTCCGCCTCGTCCAGCGCCGCGTCCGGATGCGGCCTCAGGCTTTGCGCGGAAGCGAACAGGGTGCGCAACCCCTTGTCGAACTCGACGATCCATTTGTCCAGCATCAATCCATTCTTTCTCGCGCTAACACAATCGCCGGCGATTATACCCGCCTGATACGCAGCACGGCAGCTACTGCTATAATTGCGCGGTTTATCGAAACATTGTGTTCAACACGTTCAACAAGGATTCCCTGATGGATCTCGCTAGCATCGGCCCGGGCAAAGACATGCCGGGCGACTTCAACGTCGTCATCGAAATCTCGGCCAACGCCGCCCCGATCAAGTACGAATTCGACAAAGACTGGAACGCGCTGGTGGTTGACCGCTTCATGGGCACGTCCATGATGTATCCGGCCAACTACGGTTTCGTGCCGCAAACCCTGGCCGGCGACGGCGACCCGGTTGACGTGCTGGTGGTAACGCCGTTCCCGCTGCCGCCGGGCGTGGTGGTGCGCTGTCGCGCGCTGGGCCTGATCAAGATGGAAGACGAATCCGGCGTTGACGCCAAGCTGGTGGCCGTGCCGGTGGAAAAACTGTGCCCGATGTACAAGTCCATCCAGAAGCTGGAAGACCTGCCGGAACTGCTGCGCAACCAGATGGTTCACTTCTTCGAGCACTACAAAGACCTGGAAAAAGGCAAGTGGGTCAAGGTGCAAGGCTGGGGCACGCTGGACGACGCCAAGGCCGAACTGGTCGACGGCATCGCCCGCTTCGAAAAATAAGCGCGCGGCGCTTGCCCTGAAAGACAACCGGCGCGGGTCGCCGGTTTTTTCATGCCCGCCCTCCCCATCCGCGCACATTCGCCTACGCTGATATTGCAACGCAATATGCCATTATTATTTGCTACAATCGCTCAAGCTTGGACGCCTTTTTCGCATCCGGTTAGTAAAGCAAGTGATTGTTACTAAATACCATAAATAATTCTTTTACCCATCGCCGCATTGCAGGTATCGTTCAATGAGGAGCGCCGGGGCGCGCTCAGGACGGCGATGCCGCAGTCGCTCGCCCAATACCCCGCCGCCCGCCGTCATCGCGTCGGGCAGCCCAACCGGAACCATAGTGACCTATATCGCCCAAGGCTCAGCACCGCAACTCCACTGGCTCCAGCAACGCCTGGCCAGCCGAGGAGTGTCCGCGACCGCGGACGCAAGCGGACTGCCGTCTTGGCTGCCTTCCGACTGGCAAGGGTTTTACCTGTCCTCCGGCTGCTGGATCAATATCGACCCCCTGCATCAAGCTCCCTTGCCATCCCGGCTGCGGCTCTGTCTCGAACAAGGCATCTCCTTGCTAGAGCTGGATGGCGCCTGGCAGCCCCTGGGCGCGGACTTCGGCTTCATGCTTTTGCTGGGGGCCGAACCCGCTCCGCCTCCCGCCGCCCTGACCTTGCTGGACGCGCTGGCTCCGCTGCCGGCCGCCTGGCTGCGTTGCGGCCCGGCGGGCAGCGCGCGCTATACCCGTCAAGTCTGGGAGGCCCTGCTGTTCATGCTGAGACGACATGCACCGCCCAGCCCGGTGACTCAAACCGTGCCGGACTGGGAAGCCTCGCTGCGAGAACAGTGGCAGCTATGGGAACAGCTGGTTCGCCTGTCACAGCGCTATCTGACGGAACAAAACCTGACCGCGGACAGCGCGACGGCGCGTCAGGACTTCGCTGAGCCTCCCCGGCAGCAAAACCACTACGCCGCCAGCCTTGCCTCGCTGATTCTCCAGGCAAACGGCTGCCGGCACGCCTGGGAGCGGCTGTGGAGCGATTTTGCGACCCAGTCGCCTCTGGCTTCCGAAAACTAAAAAAGCCCGCACGAATGCGGGCTTTTTTCAACGACAAGGACCGGAATCAGGCGGCGCTGGTCGCCTTCTTGCCGCGGGCGACAGCGGCGCTGGCGGCCTTGGCGGAGTTGGTGGCGGCTTCAACGCTGGCTTCGGCGATTTCCGCGCTGACTTTCTTGGCGGTCTTGGACACGCTTTCGAAAGCGGCGTTGGAAGTGTTCACCAGGCTTTTCAGAGCCGTCACCGCGGCATCGGAGCCCGCCGGCGCGTTCTTGGACAAACGATCCAGATTGCTCAGCAGGGTTTGGTTGCCTTCGGCGATCTGCTCTTCGACAAAAGCAGCCAGTTCATTCTGAGTGGCCAGCGCGGCGTCGTACACATTGCGCGCCACGGAGAAAGCCTGGTCGATGGACGGCTGGGCCAGGCTGCTCTGCACTTCGGCGAAAGCCTTGGGATCCTTGGCTTCGCTCAGCGCCTTGATTGCCTGGGCGTTGTCTGCCAGCAGCTTGCGCGACAGATCCAGTTGCAGCGCGGCCAAACGCTCAGCGCCGGCCAGCACGATGGAGGAGAAACGCACGGCCTTGTCGAACTGCGACTGGCCGAGAGCGGAGAATTCTTGGGTAGTGGTAAACATGACGACTCCTAAAAAATATCCAAAATTGACAGCTCAGCAACGACAGCGAACTTAACCTGCGCTCTTGATGTTGCATCGCAACAATTGCCATTGTGGCGACTCGCCTTTCTCGAGTCAAGAAAATGTTGCAACGCACAAGTCGCTAAACCACTATTTTTCATGGATTTTTACAACACAAACATTCCAGGGACATGACAGCAAGGCCCTTCCCTCCCGCTTCTAGCGATGTTTCCCGCAATTGCAACACTTGCCCGCGCCCAAGCCCATTACGCTAGCCGATTTCCACCTTTTGGCCCCAAGCCGAGCAACGCCATTGAAAGCCCGTCAGCAACCCAGTACACTCGCCCCATAGAATAAATCTATCTACATAAAGCCAAGTACAATGAGCCCTGCGGCCAACGCATTCGACATAAAATCCGCCAGCCTGGATCTGCTGGCGCTCTTGCTGCGCACCGACGACCTGGATGAGCTGAGCCAGGCGCTGGATGCGCGCTTCGGCACCGGCCACGACGCGCCGGTAGAAGCCTTCGTCCTCGACGTGGAAGCCTTGCCCGCCCCGGCCGAACTGGATTACGGCCGCCTGCTGCCCATGCTGAGCCGCCGCGGCATCCGCGCGGTGGCCCTGCGCCACCCCAGCACCGCGCTGGCCGGCGTCGCCAGCCAGTTCGGCCTAGCCTACACCAGCAGCGCCACGCCGCCGCGCTCGGCGCAGAACGCGCCGGAGCCTGCCGACAAACCCGCCGCGCCGGAACCCGCCCAGGCGACCGGCGCCATGATCGTGGACCGTCCCGTGCGCGCCGGTCAGCAGATTTACGCCAAGGGCTGCGACCTGATCGTGCTGGCCATGGTCAGCGCCGGCGCTGAAGTCATCGCCGACGGCAACATCCATATCTACGCGCCCTTGCGCGGCCGCGCTCTCGCCGGCGCCCGCGGCAACGCCGGCGCCCGCATTTTCGCCCGCAGCATGGAAGCCGAACTGGTGTCCATCGCCGGGGTCTATCGAACTATCGAACAAGCCTTGCCCGACAGCATTCTGGGCAAGCCGACTCAAATCTATCTCGAGAACGAGCGCCTGGTCATGTCCGCGCTCGGCGAGTAACAAGCCATTATTCAAAGGGATCGACTGTGGCAAAAATCATCGTTGTGACGTCCGGCAAGGGTGGCGTCGGTAAAACCACTACCAGTGCCAGCTTCTCCTCCGGCCTGGCGTTGCGCGGTCACAAAACCGTCGTCATCGACTTCGACGTCGGCCTGCGCAACCTGGACCTGATCATGGGTTGCGAACGCCGCGTGGTCTATGACCTGATCAATGTCGTCAACGGCGAAGCCAGCCTGAACCAGGCGCTGATCAAGGACAAGAACTGCGACAACCTTTACATCATCCCCGCCTCGCAAACCCGCGACAAAGACGCGCTGACGCTGGACGGCGTGGAGAAGGTATTGAAGGACCTGGCCGAAGCCGGCTTCGAATACATCGTCTGCGACTCTCCGGCCGGCATCGAAAAAGGCGCGCTGATGGCGCTGTACTTCGCCGACGAAGCGCTGATCGTCACCAATCCGGAAGTCTCCTCGGTGCGCGACTCCGACCGCATCCTGGGCATTCTGTCCTCCAAGTCCAAGCGCGCGGAAGAAAGCCGCGAGCCGGTCAAGGAACACCTGCTCATCACCCGCTACTCCGCCGGCCGCGTCGACAAGGGCGAAATGCTGTCGGTGGACGATGTAAAGGAGATTCTGCGCGTGCCGCTGCTGGGCGTGATTCCGGAGTCGCAGACCGTTCTGCAAGCCTCCAACTCCGGCACCCCGGCCATCCATCTGAAAGGCTCGGACGTTGCCGACGCCTATTCCGACGTGGTGGCCCGTTTCCTGGGCGAAGAGCGCCCGATGCGTTTCCTCGATGCCCCCAAGGTGGGCATTCTGAAACGCCTCTTTGGAGGTTAAGTCATGTCCCTGATCGAAATGATCTTTGGCAAGCGCCAGAAAACCGCGGCCATTGCCAGAGAACGGCTGCAAATCATCCTGGCCCACGAACGCAACGGCCGCAGCGCGCCCGACTATCTGCCGGCGCTGCAGCGCGAGCTGATGGAAGTGATCTCCAAATACGTCGCGGTCAATCTGGACGACATCAAAGTACAGGTGGAGCGTCAGGACGATTTTGAAGTGCTGGAAGTCAATATCGTGCTGCCGGAGCACCAGCGCTGAGCCATGACGCTGACCGAACTTCGCTATATCGTCGCGGTGGCGCGGGAGCGCCACTTCGGCCGCGCCGCGCAAAGCTGCTTCGTCAGCCAGCCGACGTTGTCCATCGCCATCAAGAAGCTGGAGGACGAACTGGGCGTCACGCTGTTTGAGCGCGGCGGCCAGGAAGTCAGCGTCACTGAGATCGGCGAGCGCATCATCGAGCAATCGCAGCGCGTGCTGGAAGAAGCCGAAACCGTCAAACGCCTGGCCGGCGAGCATCAGAACGAGTTGGTCGGCCCGCTGAAGCTGGGGGTGATTTTCACCATCAGCCCCTATCTGCTTCCGCGCCTGATCCCGGCCTTGCGCATCCTGGCGCCTGACATGCCCTTGATCCTGGAGGAGAACTACACCTCCCGGCTCTCGGAAATGCTCAAGCGGGGCGAGGTGGACGCCATCATCGTCGCCGATCCCTTCGACGAAGCCGGCACCGTGGCGAGCCCGTTGTACGACGAGCCCTTCGTCGTGGCCACGCCCAAGGGCCATCCCTGGGAAAAGCTTGGCGCCATCGCCGCCAATCAGTTGGCAGACGAGAGCGTCTTGCTGCTAACCCAGGGCAATTGCTTCCGCGACCAGGTGCTGCAAGCCTGCAGCGACCTCGCCAGCCGGCAAAGCCATGGCGGCACGCTGGCGGCCAATCTGCAAGGCAGCTCGCTCAACACCATCCGTCACATGGTGGCCAGCGGCATGGGCGTCACGGTGATGCCGTCGACCTCGATAGGCCCGACCGATGAGTCGCTGCTGTCGGTGGTGCCGTTCAAGACGCCGGCGCCGCAGCGCCGCGTGCTGTTGGTGACTCGCAAGCAGTTCTTCCGCAAGAAGGCGATCGACACCCTGCAACAGGCGGTGTTCCGCTCCGGGCTGGAAGGCGTTTCCATGCTGGAAGGCGCAACGCCAACGCCCTGAGCCGGAGCCCAAACCGCCCCAACCGCTGCGCCCCGTGCCTCAGCGGTTTTTTTCCGCCCAGCCACTGGTCACAAAAATCGGCCAAGCTCCTCGTTCAGTATCGCGAACAAACTGTCCGGCTTCCCATTCAGAAAGAAGTGATCGCCGGGAAGGATCTCGCTGCGGAAGCCGCCGGTGGTGTAGCCGCGCCATGAAGCCGCCGCCTCCGCGCCCCGGACCTCTTCGCTGCCGCCAAGGGCAAGGATGCGGCAGCTCAGCGGAGGACGCGGCTCGGGATGGTAGGTCTCTATCGCCTCAAAATCGGCATGCAGCACCGGCAGAATGATCTGAACCAGCTCCGGGTGCTCCAGCACTTCCGCCGGCGTGCCGTTCATCCTCATCACCTCGTCCAGAAACTGCTCGTCCGGCAAAGCGTGGATCGGCCGATCCCTCGCGGGCAAGTGCGGCGCGGCGCGACCGGAAACGATCAAACACGACGGCGACGGCAGGCCTCGCGCCAGCACCCGTTGAGCCACTTCAAACGCTAGGCTCGCGCCCATGCTGTGCCCGAACAAGGCGTAAGGCCGGTCCAGAAACGGCGCAATCGCGTCCGTCGCCTCGTCGGCCAGCTGATCCAGCCGGTAGCGCAGCGCATCGTGAAACCGCCGCCCCCGCCCCGGCGGATGCATCGGCCGGACATCCACCTCGGCCGGAAGCCGCTCCTCCCAGCCCCGGAACACCGCCGCGCCGCCGCCCGCATACGGAAAGCAAAACAGGCGCAGCGCCGCATGCCGGCCCGCCGGCGCGGCGTCCACCCACGCGCCGCCCGGCGCCGGCTTCCATTCGCGGTTCATGGCGCCACCTTGCGAACGAAGCCGCCGGCCTCTTTAATCGCCGCCCTCGCCTCCGGCAGCATGGGCGCCAAGGTGGCCCATGCGTGCGGCAGCCGCCGCCACACCTTGAAGTCCACCGCGACGCCGGCCGCGCTCGCCTTGCGAGCCACGCGCGCGGCGTCGTCCAGCAGCACCTCGGTGTCGCTGGCCTGGATGAACAGATCGGGCAGACCCGCGTACTCGCCGTAGAGCGGCGAGGCGATGGGATGATCGGCCGCGGCGTCGCCAAGGTAGTAACGCGAGAAATTCCTCACCGCAACGGCTGTCAGCATCACGTCGGACGCATCGTTCGCTTCGAGCGACGCTCCGGTCGCCGCCAAATCCGTCCACGGCGAGAACAGCACCGCCCCGGCCGGCAAGGGCGCGCCCGCGTCGCGCAGCGACAGCAGCAGCGCGAGCGCCAGCCCGCCCCCCGACGAATCCCCGGCGATCACGATCCGGTCCGCCACCACGCCCTCGTCCAGCAGCGCCTGATACGCCGCCAGCGCGTCGTCGACGGCGGCGGGGAACGGATGTTCCGGCGCAAGCCGGTAATCCAGCGAAAACGCCCGTGCGTCCGCTTCCCGCGCCAGCGCGGCGGCCACGCCCCGGTGCGTGACCGGGGAGCAGAAGCAATAGCCGCCGCCGTGCAGATACAGAATGACCCGCCCGGTCGCCTCGCGCCGCTCGGCGGCCTCCGGCTCTATCCACTCGCCTCGCAACGCCTGCGCGTCCAGCTTGCGCACCCGCCATCCGCGCGGCGGCTTTGCTTCGCCGCGAGCCCATTTCGCGCTGCGCTCGCGCATTTCCTGAGCGGTCAGGCCGGGTTTGCGGGTCAGAGATTTGGCCGTTCTGCGCAACAGCCACGAAAAACATAGGTTTTGCCAACTCATTGATCAATTTCCGGTAGCAAGAAAGAGAAACGCGCCGTCACGCCCCGCGCGCCTCACCCGAACACCAACTTGCGATGCGCAGCGATGCCCGCCAGCGCGCCGTTGCCGATGGCCAGCGCCACGGTGCCTCCCCGATGCGTGATGTCGCCGCAAGCGAACACGCCCGGCGTCGAAGTCTCCATCGCGTCGTCGGTCCGCACATACGGCCCCAGCGGCCCCTCCTCTATCGCGCACCCCAGTTGTTCCGCGACGGGGCTGGACAGGCGCATGCGGTTCATCGTGAACAGCCCGTCGAACGCGATCCGGCGCCCATCGGCAAGTTCGACGGTGGCGCGGTCGACAATGCGCGCGATCCGGTCGCGCACGATCTCAACGCCCCGCCGCGCCAGCGCCTCGCGCTGCTCCTCGTCCGGCTCGAAGCTAGCGTCGGTCAGAAAAACGGTCTGCCCCCACTCCGGCATCAACATCGCCGACAAATAGGACAAGGGCCCGCTGCCGAGCACGCCGATGCGGCCCCGATCCAGTTCGTAGCCGTGGCAGTAAGGGCAGTGGAACACGCTGTCCCCCCAGCGTTCCTCCAGGCCCTCCAGCTCCGGCAGCTCGTCCACCACGCCGAAGGCGAGCACCAGCTGGCGCGCCCTGTAGTGTTGCCCGGATGCGCAGATGAGCGTATAGCCGGCGTCGCTCCGCTCCGCCCGGACCACGCTGTCCTCCCGCCATTGCGCGTTAGGGTAAGCAAGCAGCTGTGCCTTGCCGTCCGCGGCGATCGCGTCCGGCGAACGTCCGTCCTGGCCGATCACGCCGTGAGATTGAGAGGCGAAGCGGTTGCGGCGCGCGCCGGCATCGATCACCAGCACGCGGCGGCGCGCGCGCGCGATCTGCAGCGCGGCGGATTGTCCGGCGTGACTGCCGCCGATCACGACGACGTCGAACAACATTGGGGAGGTTTCGGAATTCATGGGTCGAGAGTCCTTGATTGGAAATGAATGGGATGGCGCGCGGGCGGCCTTCATAGGCGGCCGCCGCCGCAAGCTTCCGCCGCGCGGTCCAGCAGCCAGCGCACGATCAGCTTGGCGCGCGGCACCCGCTGGCCTTCGTCCCGGCGCCGCAGCGCCAGTTGCTGCGTGATTACCGCCAAGCGCAGCAGGCCGTAGGCATACCAATAGGCGGGAGCCGTCACCTCGCGTCCGGCCGCCGCCGCGTACAAATCGACCAGCGCCTCGCGCGTCGGCGCGCCCGGCGCGCAGCTCGGTCCAGGCGCGTCCAGCCGCAGCAGCGACGAGTCCCGGTTCTCTATCCAGTAAGCGAGTGCGGCGCCAAGGTCGGCCAGCGGATGGCCGACGGCGGCCAGCTCCCAGTCGACGACGCCCACCACCCGCGCGGGGTCGCCCGGATCGACGAGGATGTTGTCCAGCTTGTAGTCGTTGTGCAGCCAGGCCGCGGGCGCGGTCTCGGGCATATGCTCGGTCAGCCAGTCGGCCACGGCGCTGAAGTCGGCGTCTATCGCCCCGCCCGCCTCCTCCGCGTTCCAGCGCCGCCGCCACTCGCTCAGAATGCGACGCAGATAGTCGGGGGGCCGATCGGCGGGCGCGACCTCCAGCGCATGCAGGCTCGCCAGCGTCCCGATGAAGTTTTCCGCGAGCCGGCGCACCGTGTCGGGCGCGAGCGGCCCGCAAGCCGCCGGCGCGACGCCCTCCAGCTTTTCGACCAGCAACAAGGCGGCGTCGCCGTCCTCATCAACCGCCAGCGGCCTGGGCGCGAGCCGGAACTGGCCAGCCATCCGCTCAAGGAGCGCGAAACGACGCCGCGCTTCCCGCGCGCCGCCCTCCGGCAGCCAGTAGGCAATGAGCTCGCTGTCGCCCCCTTGCACCAAAAACACTTCGCTGGCCCGGCCGCCGCCGACCCGCGTCGCGCGCGCGCCCATGCCGGAGCGGCCCAATGCCGCCATCGCCCGCTCCGCGATTCGCGCGCTCATGTCAGCTCCCGGCGGAAGCCGGCCAGCGCATGGCGCGCCACCAGCGCTTTGTGGACTTCGTCCGGGCCGTCGTAAATCCGCCCCGCTCGTTCATGCCGCCACAACACGTTGAGAATCGTGTCGCCGCTGACGCCCAGCGCGCCTTGCACCTGCAGCGCGTGATCGAGCACAGTCTGCGTTGCGCCGGCCACGAAAAATTTCGCGATCGAGATGTCGATCTGCGCGCGCTCATGACGGTTTTGCAGCCGCGTGGCCGCCTGAGTCACCAGCAGCCGCGCGGCGTCTATCGACGCGCGGCTCTCGGCGATCCAGTTCTGCACGGTCTGGCGCGAGGACAATAGCTCGCCCGCAGCCAGCTCCCGGCGGCACGCCCGCCGGCACATTATGGCGAAGGCGCGCTCGCACACGCCAATCCAGCGCGCGCAATGATGCAGCCGCCCGGTGGCGAGCCGGGCCTGCAACACGACGAAGCCCTCGCCCGGCTTGCCCAGCATCGCGTCCTCGCCCACCCGACAATCGTCCAGCTCCAGTTCGCCGTGGCTGGCCCAGCCGCAGCCTTCGTCGCCCATTACGCGCAGATTGCGGACATGGCGGAAGCCCGGCGCGTCGGTCGGCACAATGAAGGTGCTGGTGCGCGCGTGCAGCGGCGCGGCCTCGTCGGTGACGGCCAGCACGATGGCGAAGCCCGCGCCGTCGGCGCCGGACGCGAACCATTTGCGGCCGCTCAAGTGCCAGCCGCCGTCCTTGTACACCGCCGTCGTTTTCAGCGAGGAGGGGTTGGATCCCGCGGACTCGGGCTCCGTCGCCGCGAAGCAGCTGCGCAGCTCGCCGCGCAGAAGCGGCTCCAGCCAGCGCCGGCGCTGCGCGGGAGTGGCGTACTCCAGCAGCACGTCGATATTGCCGGCGTCGGGCGCCTGGTAGTTGACCGCGTAATGGCCCAGCGGCGAGGCACCCAGCAGTTCGCCTACTTCCACCAGCTCAAGCAGGCTCAAGCCCAGGCCGCCGTCCGCGCGCGGCACCTGCGGCAGCCAGACGCCTTTCATCCGGTTGCTCTCGCGGATGCCGCTCATCAGCCGTTCAACGGTTTCGAAATCGCCGTTGGCGAGCGCCGCCTCCGGTTCCGCCAGCCCCGCTTCAACGGCGGCGAATGCCTTCACTCGTGTATTCATTGTTCTTCCTCGGTTTGCTTCACGGAAACGGATCGGCGCGCGGCGGCTTCCGCGGCGCGCAAAGCGGCGGCTAACCCGTTGACGAACGGGCGGCGCATGATGCCGATATGGTCGCCGGCCAGGCGAACCGCCGTCGCCGCGCCCGACGCAGCCTGACGCCAGCCGCTTATCAGCGCTTCACCGTCCCCGTCGGCGGCCACGATCATGTGCAAGGGCCCCGCATAAGGCGTCGCCGGCGCGTAATCGGTCAGCGAATGCGCAATGAAGGCGCGCACGCGCGCCGCGAATTCGGCCAGGCCGAGCGCCTCCGGCACCGCGCCCGCCTCGATCAAGCGCTCGCGCAAGCGTTCGACTCTCCTCGCATCGTCCAGCGCGTCGAATTCGCCTTCGTCGAACACCAGTTCGGCGTCGGCCAGGCGCGCGAAGCTGTTGCCGATCTCCGCTATCCAACGGCCGCCCTGCCAATCCTGTTTCCGCGACTGCGCCGCCGGCCCCGGCGGCAAGCTGTCCACCACCGCGACCCAGTCCACCGCCTCGCCCTGTCCGGCCAATTGCCGGGCAATCTCAAAAGCGACCCAACCGCCAAAGGAATGACCGCCGAGACGATACGGGCCGTAAGGCTGCACCCGCCGGATGTCCGCGATCAGCGCCGTCGCCGTCGCTTCCACGCTGTCCGCGTCGCCGGACAGCTCCATGCCCCACACCGAGAAGGCGTTCGGCAACTCGGCCGCGAGCGCGCGCAGATACGGCACATGCCCGCCCGCGCCGGGCGCGAAGAACAGCGGCGGCGCATCGCCCTGCGCGGACAAGGCGACGAGCGAGCCGACCCGTGCGCCGTCTTCGCCCGCGCCGTCTGTCTCTATGACGCGGGCTTGCTCGGCTACCGTTTGTGCCGTCAGCAAGCGAGCCACCACCGCTGAGTTCAGCCCAAACGCCCGGCCGGCGCGGGAGCAGATCCGCAGCATCAGCAGCGAGTCTCCGCCCAACGCCACAAAATCGCTGTCGTCGGACGGCGGTTCGCGCTTGAGCACGGCCGCCCATAGCGCCCTCAGTTCGCGTCGCAGGGCCGCGCCGCTAGGCCGCGCCGCCGCGGCCCTCCCGGCCGCGGCCGGCGTCGCGGCGGTAGAGGCCCCGCTCCGGCGCTCTCCGCCGTCCGCCCTTATCGCGCCGATGGCGCCTGCGCCCTCTGCCTCGGGCTCGCCCAGCAGCGTTCGCAAGGCGCCCGCATAGAGAGCCGCGAAGCGGTTGACGGTCGCCGTAGAGAAATACCCACGCGACGGCACCAGCGTGATCCGCAGTGCGCGCTGCCGACCGTCGAAGCTGCTCTGCACCACCAGCGGCACATTAGTCATATCGCTCGCATAGCCGTCGGAAACCTCGATGTCGCGCACCGCTTCCTCCAGAGCGCGGAAATGCGTGAAGTTGAACAGCGCGTCGAACACCGTGCCGGCCTGTCGATGCAATTCGATCAAGGGGTAGCGCCGGCGACTGAAGACTTCCAGCTCGGCCGACTGCACCGCGCGCACCAGCGCGACGGCGTCGAAGGCGCCGGCCGGAAAGTCGAAACCCAGCGGCAGACTGTTCAGGAACAGGCCCAGCACCCGATCGCCGTCAACACCCTCGCTGCGGCCGTTGAACACCACGCCGCTGGTCACCGAGGATGCGCCTGCGATGCGCGACAAGGCGAGCAGATGGGCCGTCAGCAGCACGCTTTTCACTGATGCGCCCGCGCTCGCGGCAAGCGCTTCCAGGCCAGCCGACTGGGCTGCCGAAATGGGCACTTCGACCGGCTCCGCGTCGCCGCCCGGCTCCCGCGCCAGCCGCGTGACCGGCAAGGATTGCAGACGCGCGCGCCACCAATCGCGCAGCGATTCCGAACGCGCCGCCTCGCGCTCCCGCTCGACGAAATCGCGGAACCGGCTCGCGGGCGCAGCCAGCGTCAGCGGCCGGCCGGCCAGCCGCGCCGAATAGTCGGAGATCAGCTCGGAGAGCAGCAGGTTGAAACTCCAGCCGTCCAGAATCGCGTGGTGCTTGGTCACGCCGATGTGCATCGCCTCTTCGCTCAAGCGGTGCACGGCGAAGCGGATCAGCGGCGGACGCTCGACGTCGAAGCGCCGGCGCCGCTCGGCTTCGCGCCAATCTCGAATCCGCGCGTCCTGCCGCTCCGGGTCCAGGCCTCGCCAATCGCTGACCGTCAGCGGCAAAGGCACTTGACGATGCACGTACTGCAGCGGCTCCTCGTCGGCCGCGAGGTCGAAAGCGGTGCGCAGCGCCGGATGGCGTTCAAAGGCGCCGCGGAGCGCCGCCTCTAGCGCGGCAGCGTCGAATGGCAGAGCCAGACGCTGGCCGTTGACGTTGTGGTAAGCCGAGTCCTGGCCGTGCCGCATCTCGTTGGCGAGCATCGCCATCTGCATTTCGCTGAGCGGATAGGCGTCCTCGTGGACGGCATCTAGCGGCGGCGCGCTCGCGGTCCGCGGCGCCGAGTCCGCCTGCCGGACGCGCGGCGCGAGCCGCTCTATGGTCAGCGAGCGCATCAAATCGTCCAGCGAAAAATCGATGTTGACCTTGTGCGCGGCGGACAGGATCTGAATGCTCAGGATGGAGTCGCCGCCCAGCTCGAAAAAGTTGTCGGTAACGCCGATAGGCGAGCGTTTGAGCACGGACTCGAACACACCGACAAGCGCCTGCTCCACCGCGTTGCGCGGCGCTATGCGCGGACGCGCCGCGTCGGCGTCCGCCGCCAGCGCGCCGGCCAGCCTGCGGCGATCCAGCTTGCCGTTGCTCGTCAGCGGAATCGCGTCCACCTCGACTAGGCGCGCCGGCACCGCATGCGGCGGCAGGCGCTGGGCAAGCCAGTCCCGCAGCGCGGAACCGGACACGCGCGCCGAACCGCGCGCCACCACAAAACCCGCCAATTGGGCGTGGCCGTCTATGGTCGCGTCGTCGACCATGACCGCTGCCGCGGCGACGTCCGGATGCCGGGCCAGCGTCGCCTCCACTTCGCCCAGCTCGATGCGGAAACCGCGGATCTTGACCTGGTCGTCGATGCGGCCCAGATAGTCCAGCTCGCCGCGCGCGTCGAAGCGCCCTAGGTCTCCGCTGCGATAAAGCCGCTCGCCGGGCAGGAACGGGTCCGCGATGAAACGCTCACGGTCGAGCTCGGGACGATTGTGGTAACCGCGCGCCACGCCCTCCCCGCCCACGTGAATTTCGCCCGGCACGCCCGGCGGCACCGGATGCCCGGCGGCGTCGAGCAGGTAGACGCGGTAGCCCGGCAAGGGCCGGCCCACAGGGCTGCGCGACGACTGCGCGTCGCCCGGGCCCAATACGCGCTCGGTGACATGCACCGTGGTCTCGGTGATGCCGTAGAGATTGACCAGCGCCACCCCGCCCGCATCGTTCAGGCAGGCGGCGAACTGGCTGGGAATCGTCGCCTCGCCGCCAAAGAACACATAGCGCAAGCCGGCCGGCAAAGGCCGCCGCGCGTCGTCCAGCGCGCGCAGCAGTTGCTTGAAAGCGCTGGGGGTCTGGCTCAGCATCGTGACGCCCTCGCGTTCCAGCAGCGCGAGAAATTCGTCCGGCGTGCGCGAGCAGCGGTAAGGCACGATTTCCAGCCGTCCGCCATGCAGCAAGGCGCCCCAGATTTCCCATACCGAGAAATCGAAGGCATAGGAATGGAACAAGGTCCATACGTCCGACGGTCCAATGCCGTAGCTCCGGCGCGTGGCCGCGAACAAATGGTCCGCGTTGCGGTGCTCCACGCACACGCCTTTAGGCTGCCCGGTCGAACCCGAGGTGTAGATCACATAGCACAGGTCCGCGGGCGAAGTGTCTCGCGGCGGCGGCGCGTCTTCGCGCTCGCCGGACGCCGCCGCATCCCCCATCCCGATCAGAACCCCGCCGAAATCCCCGAAGCGATCTCGCGCCTCCTCGCCGCAGATCAGCGCGCCGGCGCCGATATCGTCCAGCATCCATGCGAGGCGTTCCGACGGATGGTCGAGATCCAGCGGCACGTAAAAGGCGCCCGCCTTCAGCACGGCCAGAATCGCGACGACGCTGTCCATGCCGCGCCCAAACGCCAGCGCGACAGGCGCGTTGCCGCGCACCCCGGCCGCGTCCAGCCGCCAGGCCAGCCGGTTGGCGCGGCGATCCAGTTCCGCGTAAGTGAGCGTCTCGCCGTCGCACTTCAGCGCAACGGCGTCCGGCCGCGAGCGCGCTTGCGCCTCAAAACGGCGATGCAGGCACTGGCGCTCCGCATCGTCCGCGCGACGGGCCGCCGCGTTCCAGCGCGCGGCCAGCGCGCCGCCAGCTTCGTCGCCCAACAGCGACACCCGCGCGACGCTCAGCGCCGGGCCGCCGCGTTCAAACTGGCCCAACACCCCCGCCAGCATCTCCACGACCCGCTCTGCCGACGCCGCCGAGATCCGCTGGCGGTCGAAATGCAGACGCAGGCGCAAGCGCTCGCCGGGAATCGCCACCACGGTCAGCGGGTAATTGGTCTGTTCGACCACCTCGACATCGCTCACGCCCAGTTGCTCGCGATAGCGTTTCGCATCCGCCCGCGCCGGGTAGTTCTCAAACACCACCAAGCTCTCGAACAAGGGCGCGCCGGGAGCGACTCCGCTCCAGCCCGGAATCGCGTGCAGCGGGGTATACGCATAGGCTTCGGCGTCGACGTGCTGGCGATGCAGCCGCCGCAGCCAGTCGCCCAGCGTCAGTTCAAGGTCGACGGACGCGCGCGTCGGCAGCGCGTTGACAAAGAGCCCCACCATCTGCTCGACGCCGCGCAGCGCCGCCGGCCGGCCGGACACGGTGGTGCCGAACACCACGTCGTCGCGGCCGCTCGCGCGCGCCAACAACAAGGCCCAGGCGGCCTGGATCACCGTGCTCTGCGTGAGCTCGCACTCTCGCGCCAAACGCTGCAATCCCTCGCTCGTTCGCGCGTCGAGCTCGCGTTCTATCAGACCGTGGCCGGGCGCGCGGTCCGGACGCGCGTCGTCGGCGAACGGCAGGGGCGTGGCCGAGCGCACATCGCCCAGCCGCGCTCGCCAGAAAGCCTCGGCCTCGGCGCCGTCCTGTTCGTCCAACCAGCGCAGGAAGGCGCTGTACGGCTGGGGCGGCGGCATAGCCGGAACGACGCTGCGCCGGTAAGCGTCGTAAAAGGCGAGCGCCTCCCCCAGCACAATCTGCACCGACCAACCATCCAGCAGCAGATGGTGATAGCTCCACACGAACTCGTAGCGCTCCTCTCCGGTGCGGAATAAGGCGCAACGCATCAGCGGCGCGCGGCTCAGGTGAAAGCCGGGACGCCGGTCCGCGTCCCGATAGGCGGCGAGACGGCGCTGCTGCTCCTCTTGGTCAAACGCTCGCCAGTCCTCCTCCACCCACGGCAGTTCGACGTCGCGGAAGACCACTTGCACCGGCTTGGACGGGCCGTCCCACAAAAAGCCGGTGCGCAGCACGCCGTGCCGCGCGACCACCGCTTCCAACGCGCGCCGGTAATCGGCGGCGTTGAGCGCGGCGTGGAAGGAGCAAGCCACCTGTTCGTAATAGACGCCGGACTCCGGCGCCTTCAGCGTATGAAACAGCAGGCCCTGTTGCGTCGGCGTCAACGGCAGCATGGTCTCGACTTTCGAGCGGGCTTGCTGTGCGGTATTCGATAATGTTTGGTTCATAACTGTTCGTTCAGTAGCTGTAACACTTCGTCGATATCGTTCTGGTCCAGATGGGCGAGCGGCAGGTCCGACGGCGTCAGGCCCCCAGACTCCGGCGACTGGCAATGCGCCAGCACCGCGTCCAACTCGGCGCGGAAGCCCTCGGCCAGTTCCGTGATCGCGCCTTCCCGCTGTCGCGCCGCGCTATACAGCCAATCCACCCGCAAGCGCCCTTCATGCACTTGCGCCACCACGTCCAGCCCGTAGCGCCGCGTCATCCCCGCCCCGCGCGTCCCGCCCGGCGGCTCCCCCAACCACGTGGAGCGCGGCTCGCCGCCCTCCTCCAGCCGCCATTGGCCCAGGTAGTTGAAGCACACCGTGCGCGCGTGGCCGCCCAGCTCCGACCCACGGCCGCCGTAACGCAGCGCGTGGTAAGCCAGGCCGCCGTCCGGCACGCTCCGCATCCGCTCCTTCACCCGTTTCAGATCCCCTGACAGCTCCCCGCTCAGCGGCAGCCGCAGCGGATACAGGCTGGTGAACCAGCCCACGGTGCGCGACACGTCCACGCCCGCCAGCCCGTCGCGGCCGTGCCCTTCCAGGTCCAGCACGCATTCCTCCGCGCCCGTCCATTGGCGCAAGGCGCGCGCCAGCGCGGTCACCAGTAATTCCTCCGGACGCATCCGGTAAGCCTCGCCCGCTTGCCGCAACCAGCGTTCCGTCGTCTCCGGCTCCCACTGCAGCGAGACCCGCGACTCGGCCTCAACCGTATCCTCGGCCGCGTTGAAACCCGGCAGCGGCATGCCCGGCGCGTCCATCTCCCGCCAGTAACTCAGCGTTGAGTCCGGCAAGGTTTCCGCCCATTCCCACAGCCGCTGCGACCACGCCTGATACGACACCGTCTTGGCCGGCCATGCCGCCGCCTCGCCCCGGCTCAGCGCCGCGTAGGCACGCCACAGGTCTTCCAGCAGAATCCGCCACGACACCCCGTCCACCGAGGCGTGATGCGCCAGCCACAGCAAGCGCCAGCCCTCGTCCAGCCGGTACAGCCGCGCCGCCCACAAGCTCGCGCCGCCCAGACGCAGGCTGGCTTGCAACGCGGCGGCGTCCCGCTCCAGCGCGGCCTCCGCATCGGCCAGGCCGCGCAAGTCCACGGCCTTCACTTCCACCGGTTCGCCCGCGCCGCTTTCCTGAATCCAGCGCTCTCCATTCCGCCGCCAGCCTATCCGCAGCGCGTCGTGCCGCTGCGCCACCGCCTGCAGCGCGCCGATCAGCGACTCCGCGTCGACGGCCCCGTCCAGGCCCAGATAGGCCCCCTGATTGAACTGTTCCCAGTCCGTGCCCGGCCAGTCCAGATACCAGGCCTGAATCGGGCCGGGCCTCACTTCGCCGACCACCTCGCCCTGCTCCGCCTGCGCGCCGGCTTCTTCCGCCGCGCAGCCTTCCGCCGCCAGTTCCGCAATCGTCGGATAGCGGAACACTTGCTGCGGGCTGAGGCGCAAGCCCCGCTCCGCCGCCCGCGACGCCATCTGAATGCTCAGGATGGAGTCGCCGCCCAGCGCGAAGAAGTTGTCCCTCACCCCCACGCGTTCCAGCCCCAGCAGGCCTTGCCAGATTTCCACCAGCGCCGCCTCGGCCTCGGTCTCCGCCGCCGCCGCCCCCGTCTCGACCACCGGATCCGGCAGACGCTTGCGGTCCACTTTGCCGTTGGCGCTCAGCGGCAAGCTGTCCAGCGCCATGATCGACGCGGGCAGCATGTAGGGCGGCAAGCGCCGCGCCAGCGCGTCGCGAACCGCGGCAAGATCCAAACTCGCGCCCGGCAGCAACAGCACATAGCCGGCGATGATTCGCCGCCCGTCTCGCTCGACCACCGAGGCCACGCCGCGCTCCACGCCCGGCGCCGCCGCTAGCGCGGCTTCGATTTCGCCGATCTCGATCCGGAAGCCGCCGATCTTGACCTGGTCGTCCACTCGTCCCAGGAATTCGAGATTGCCGTCGGCAAGAACACGCGCGCGATCGCCAGTCCGGTACATCCGCTCGCCCGGCACAAAGGGATTGTCGACAAAACGGTAAGCAGTGAGATCCGGCTGGCCGAGATAACCCAGCGCCACGCCCGCGCCGGCGATCCACAGGTCGCCCGGCACGCCCACCGGCACCGCTTGCAGCGAGGAGGACAACACATAAAGCCGCTGCCCCGGCAGATGGCGGCCGTAGGGCACGAAGGCGGCGTCGGACGCCAGTTCCCGCGTGTCGTACCAGCACGACCAGATGGCCGCCTCGGTGGCGCCGCCCAGCGCCAACACCTCAGGATCGGACGTCGCGGCCGCTCGGATCTGCGCGGGCAGCCCCACCGGCACGCGGTCGCCGCTCAACATCGCCAGCTTCAAGGAAGGCGGCAGCGCGCGCCCGCTTTGCCGGCACTCAAGCAGCAACAGCTCCATCACCGCCGGCACGGACTCCCATACCGTCGCCCCCTCGCGCGTCATCAGTTCCAGCCACACGGCTGGCGCGATCGTCGACGATTCCGGCGCGAGCAAGACGGCGGCGCCCGCCGCGAACGCGCCGAAGAAATCGAATACCGACAGGTCGAAACCCGCCGCCGACACGCACATCAAGCGGTCGGACGCGCCTATCTCATAGCGGCGCAGGAAAACCTCTATCGTCAGCGAGGCCGCGCGATGGGTGATCATCACGCCCTTGGGTTTGCCGGTGGACCCGGAGGTGAACATCACATAGGCCAGATCGTCGGGCGCCGCGTCCGGCAGCGCGACATCGGCCGGCGGCGTTTCGTCGATCAGGATCGCCCGCGCGGCGACGCCGCCCAACATCGGCAGATGCTCGCGCGTCGTCAGCACGTAGCCGACCGTGGCCAGCAGATCGCGCAATCGTCCCGGCGGCATCGCCGGATCGGCCGGCACATAAGCGCAGCCGGCGCGCATCACGCCCGAGTACGCGGCGACCGCGCGCGCGCTCCTAGGCAGCAGCACGGCGACCGGTTCGCGCTTCGCGCCCGCCGCCGCCACGGCCCTCGCCGTGCGCAGCGTCTCGTCGGCCAGCTCCCGGTAATTCATCGCTTCATCCACGCCGATGATCGCCGGCGCCAGCGGCGTCAGCTCGGCGTGCCGCTCTATGCCCGCGTGCAGCAGATAACCTTCGCCTACCGGCGGCGTCGCGTTCCAGTCGTGAATCAGCCGGCGCGCCTCGTCGTCGTCCACCAGGGTCAGATCGCCAAGCCGGGCATCCGGCTGTGCGGCGAGCTGGGAGAGCAGGTGCATGAAGCTCGCGCCCAAGCGGCCTATGCTCTCCTCGTCGTAACGCGAGGCGTCGAAATCGACGTAGAGCACGGTCTCCTCGCCTGGAATCAACTGGCCGACCAGCGGATAGTTGGTGCGCGTTTCGGCGGCTGCGAACTCGCTGACGTCGAAACCGGCATCGCCCCGGGCCAGCGTCCGATCCACCGGATAGTTTTCCACCACGAACAAGCTGCTCAGGAGCTCGCCGCCCTCGTAGCCCGCCCAGCGCTGGATGTCTGTGAGCGAGGCGGCTCCCAGCCTGGCCCGCTCACTCTGCTGTTCATGCAACTGCCGCAGCCATTGCGATACGCTCGCGTCGTCGTCCATGCCCACGCGCACCGGCACCGTGTTGATGAAAAGGCCGACCATCCGCTCGACGCCCGGCAAGGTCGCCGGCCGGCCGGACAAGGTGGTGCCGAACACCACGTCGCGCCCGCCGCCGGCATAGCCCAGCGTCAACGCCCAAGCGCCGGTCAGCAGGCTGGCGCGGGTTACGCCGGCCCGCCGCGCGGCGCGGTCTACCTCCTCGCGCAGCGCCGCGTCGAAGACGAAGGCGCGCCGGCCCTGGCCCTGCGCTTGAGGTCCGCGCGCCGGAGACGCGAAACCAATGGGCGTGGGCTCCTCTATGCCCTCCAGCACTTGCTTCCAGTACTCCGCCTGTTCGCGCGCGTCCCGCGCGGCCAGCCAGTTCACGAAGGGCAGAAAACGGCTGCCCGGCAGCGGAGCCGCCTCGCCCGCGCCGAGCTCGGCGTAACGGCCAAGCACCTGCTTCAGAATCAGCGGCACCGACCATCCGTCCACCACCGCGTGGTGGTAACTCCACAAGAAGCGCCAAGCGTCGCCGGGCTCGCGCACCAGGGTGCCGCGCAGCAAGGGCCCGCGTTCGAGATCGAAGCCGCGTTCGCGGTCAAGCTCCCGCAAGGCCGCGAAGCGGCTGGCGCAGGCGTCGGCGGACACGTCTCCCCAATCCAGCGTCTCCCAGTCCGGGTCCAGACGAGGGTGAACGATTTGGACCGCGCTCTTCAGCCCCCGCCAGCGGAAGGTGGTGCGCAGCGCGGCGTGCGCAGCCGCAACATCGAACCAGGCTTGGCGGAAGCGCTCCGCATCGAAAGCCCCGCTCATTTTCCAGTGCAGTTGTTCCACGTAGAGCGGCGCGCCGTCGTCGGCAATGGAATGGAACAAAATGCCCTGCTGCAGCGGCGTAAGACCGTACAGGGCCTCCAGCCGCGGATGCTCGCGCTCGATCGCGTCGATCTCGCTCTGGTCCAGATGAGCAAGCGGCAGGTCCGACGGCGTCAGCCCTCCAGACTCCGGCGACTGGCAATGCGCCAGCACCGCGTCCAGTTCCGCGCGGAAGCCCTCGGCCAGCGCCTTGATCGCGTCTTCCCGCTGTCGCGCCGCGCTATACAGCCAGTCCACCCGCAAGCGCCCTTCGTGCACCTGCGCCACCACGTCCAGCCCATAGCGCCGCGTCATCCCCGCCCCGCGCGTCCCGCCCGGCGGCTCCCCCAACCACGTGGAGCGCGGCTCGCCGCCCTCCTCCAGCCGCCATTGGCCCAGGTAGTTGAAGCACACCGTGCGCGCGTGGCCGCCCAGCTCCGACCCGCGGCCGCCGTAACGCAGCGCGTGGTAAGCCAGGCCGCCGTCCGGCACGCTCCGCATCCGCTCCTTCACCCGTTTCAGGTCTCCTGACAGCTCCCCGCTCAGCGGCAGCCGCAGCGGATACAGGCTGGTGAACCAGCCCACGGTGCGCGACACATCCACGCCCGCCAGCCCGTCACGGCCGTGCCCTTCCAGGTCCAGCACGCATTCCTCCGCGCCCGTCCATTGGCGCAAGGCCCGCGCCAGCGCGGTCACCAGCAATTCTTCCGGACGCATCCGGTAAGCCTCGCCCGCTTGCCGCAGCCAGCGTTCCGTCGTCTCCGCGTCCCACTGCAGCGAGACCCGCGACTCGGCCGCCACCGTATCCTCGGCCGCGTTGAAACCCGGCAGCGGCATGCCCGGCGCGTCCATCTCCCGCCAGTAACTCAGCGTTGAGTCCGGCAAGGTTTCCGCCCATTCCCACAGCCGCTGCGACCACGCCTGATACGACACCGTCTTGGCCGGCCATGCCGCCGCCTCGCCCCGGCTCAGCGCCGCGTAGGCCCGCCACAGGTCTTCCAGCAGAATCCGCCACGACACCCCGTCCACCGAGGCGTGATGCGCCAGCCACAGCAAGCGCCAGCCCTCGTCCAGCCGGTACAGCCGCGCCGCCCACAGGCTCGCGCCGCCCAAACGCAGGCTGGCTTGCAACGCGGCGGCGTCCCGCTCCAGCGCGGCCTCCGCATCGGCCAGACCGCGCAAGTCCACGGCCTTCACTTCCACCGGTTCGCCCGCGCCACTTTCCTGAATCCAGCGCTCTCCATCCCGCCGCCAGCCTATCCGCAGCGCGTCGTGCCGCTGCGCCACCGCCTGCAGCGCGCCAATCAGCGACTCCGCGTCGACGGCCCCGTCCAGGCCCAGATAGGCCCCCTGATTGAACTGTTCCCAGTCCGTGCCCGGCCAGTCCAGATACCAGGCCTGAATCGGGCCGGGCCTCACTTCGCCGACCACCTCGCCCTGCTCCGCCTGCGCGCCGGCTTCTTCCGCCGCGCAGCCTTCCGCCGCCAGTTCCGCAATCGTCGGATAGCGGAATACTTGCTGCGGGCTGAGGCGCAAGCCCCGCTCCGCCGCCCGCGACGCCATCTGAATGCTCAGGATGGAGTCGCCGCCCAGCGCGAAGAAGTTATCCCTCACCCCCACGCGTTCCAGCCCCAGCAGGCCTTGCCAGATTTCCACCAGAGCCGCCTCGGCCTCGGTCTCCGCCGCCGCCGCCCCCGTCTCGACCACCGGATCCGGCAGACGCTTACGGTCCACTTTGCCGTTGGCGGACTGCGGCAAGGCGTCCAGCCAGACCCAGACGCGCGGCACCATATAACCCGGCAGCCGCGCCTCCAGCCACGCCTGCACCGCGGCGGAATCCGCGGCCTCACCCGAATCCGGCCGCGCCACCAGATAGCCGACCAATTGCTTCTCGTCCGCGGCGCTGCGCCGCAGCGCGACGGCGCAACCGCTCAGCCCAGGGTGGTGGCCCAGCGTCGCCTCGATCTCGCCCAGTTCTATCCGATAGCCGCGCAGCTTGATCTGCTCGTCGATCCGGCCCAGGAACTCCAATACCCCGTCGCGCCGCCAGCGCACGCGGTCGCCAGTGCGATACCAGCGTCCGCCGTCCGGCGGCGGGGCGGCGACGAAACGCTCCGCCGTCAAATCGGCGCGCCCCAGATAGCCTAACGCGAGTCCGTCGCCGCCCGCCCACAGCTCGCCGGGCACGCCGACGGGCACCAGGCGGCCTCCCGCGTCGACCACCCGCACCTCGGTGTTGCCGATAGGCCGCCCAATCGGAATCGAGCCGCGCCGCGCGTCGCCGGCCGTCACCCGATGGCTGCAAGTAAAGGTGGTGTTTTCCGTCGGGCCGTAGCCGTTGATCAGCGCAACGCCGGGGCAGGCCTCGAGAAAAGCCCGGCAGCTGGCCACCGGCAGCGCGTCGCCGCCGGTCAGCAGTTCGCGCAGGCCGCCAAGCGCGGCCGGCTCCTCTTCCACCGCCATGCGGAACAGGTCGGCGGTCAACCACATCGTGGTGACGCCGTCGCGCGACGCCGCGTCCAGAAACGGCATGCCCGGCTCCGCGACCACCAACCGCCCGCCGTTCAACCAACATCCCCAGATTTCGAACGTTGAGGCGTCGAAACCCAGCGGAGACTGCTGCAACATCACCGTAGACGCGTCCAGCCGCGCATAGCCGCCGCCGGTCGCTAGCCTCGCCACCGCGCGGTGCGGCACCGCCACGCCCTTGGGCTGACCGGTGGACCCCGAGGTGTACATCACATAGGCCAGGCTCTCCGCCTCCGCGGGCCGCGCTTCAGACTGGAGCGGCCGCGCGACGCCGGCCTCGCAATCGGCCAGGCTCAACACCGGCCCGGCATAATCGCCGAGCCATCCGGCGTCCAAGCCGTCGGCGATGATCATCAGCGCCGGCGCGGCATCCGCCGTCATCGCGCTCAAGCGCGCGGCCGGATAAGTCGGATCAAGCGGCAAATAGGCGGCGCCCGCCTTCAGCACGGCGAGGAAGGCGGCGAGCAGCCGCGGCGAGCGCTCGCCCGCGACGCCCACCACCGCGCCCGCTTCGACGCCGGCCGCGCGCAGCGCGCCGGCCGCGCGGTCCGACCACTGATCAAGCTCCGCGTAAGTCCAGCGCACGCCGCCCTGCTCCAGCGCGACGCGTCCGGGATGGTCCGCCGCGCGCTCGCGAAACAGCCGGTCTATCGCGGCGTCGGCGCGATACGGCAGCTCATGCCGCCCCCATCCTCGCAGACGCGCCTCTTCCTCGGCGGATAATATGGGCAAGGCGCGCGCGTCCGCGTCGGGCGAGGCGAGCGCCGCGCGCAGCAGCGCCAGGTAGTGCTCGCCCAACTGGCGGATGGTGGCCGCTTCGTACAGATCGGTGTTGTACTGCCACACCGCGAAAGTGCCTCGCTCGTCGCCTTCGATCGACAGATAGAGATCGAAGCGCGCGAACGGGCTGTCCAGATCGAAGGGCACGGCCGCGCCGCTCGCGGTGCGCACCGCCGGCAGACGGACGTTCTGGAAAGCGAACACCGTCTGCGCGAACTGTTCGTGCCGGGGGCCGCCGCGCGCGCGCAGCCGCTCCACAATGGCGTCCAGCGGCACGCCCTGACGGGCGAACGCCCGCGCGCTGGCGTCGCGAGCCCGGTCCACCAGCGCGCCGAAGCTATCGCCCTCGCCCACCTTGGTGGCCAGCGCCACCAGGTTGACGAAATAGCCGGCGATCTCCTCCGCGGCCTGGAAAGGCCGGTTGGCCGCCGGCGTCAGCGTCAGCGCGCGCGCTTCGCCGGTATAACGATGTTGAAGCAGCGCGAAGGCGCTGAACAAAGTGGTAAACAGCGTGGTGTTGCGGCTGCGGGAGAACGCGGCGGCCGCGTCCATGCAATCGGCCGGAATCTCGAAGCGCTCGGTGCCGCCGCGCCCGCTCATCGCCGGCGGACGCGGGCGGTCGCCGCGTATCGCCGGCACCTCGTTCACTTCCGCCAAGTCGTCCACCCAGGCGTCCAGTTGCGCCGCGTAGTCCGGCGACGCCATCCAGCGGCGCTGCCAGGCGGAATAGTCTCGATAGCTGAGGCCGGACGCCGAAGCCTCTGCCGCGTCCGGCGACGCGAGATAGGCGCTGAAATCGCGAATCAGCACGCTCATCGACCAGCGGTCGAAGATGGCGTGATGGATGGTCAGCACCAGCACGGCGGCGCGCTCGGGCGTCGAGAACAAATCGACGCGCCACATCGGCGCGCCGGCGGCAAACGGCAGCCGGGCCAAGTCGGCGGCGCGCGCGCGCAAGGCGTCGTCGCCGTCCACCGTCCACGCTTGCAGCGTGACGATCGGCTCGGGCAAAACCGTCTGTCGCACCGGCTCGCCCTCGCTGAAAACAGTGCGCAGGATGTCGTGCCGACGCGCGAGCGCGGCGAAGGCGCGGGCCACAGCCTCCGCGTCCACCGCGTCCGCGAGTTCGATCGCCGCCTGTTCGTTGTACATCGCCGGATCGCCCAACCTTGTCGCCGCGACCAAACGAGCCTGCCCCGGCGACAAGGCCGCCGCGTCGCCGGCCTCGCCCGGCTGCGCCGGCGCCAGCGGCGCGGCGCGCGCGCCCTCGTCGTCGAGCACGCGCAACAGTTCCTCCTTGGCCTCGCGCAGCCGCGCGACCAGCGCGGCGTCTAGCGCGCCCTGCGGCGCTTGTACCTGAAGCTGATCGCCGCGACGGCACAGCGTGACGCCCGCGTCGGCAAGATCGCTCATGAGCCGTGCCATGGTCATAGCGTGATTTCCTCCGTGTCGGCGCCGACGGCCGAGTGTTGTTCTGTCACCAGCTTCCGCTCCAGCTGCGCCATGACTTGATCAATCAGTTCATCCAGCGAGGAGCCGTCGATCAAATGCGTGATGGCGACGGACACGCCCAGCGCGCGCTCCAATTCGTTGCGCAATTCCGCGCCGGTCAACGAGTCGACGCCCAGGTCCAGCAGCGAGGACTGACGCGGCAAGGCTGCCAGGCTGGACAGCACCGCGCGCAATTCCGCCTCTAGATAATCGGCGACCAGCGCGCGGCGCTCGCCGGCGGGGTGGCCGCGCAGTTGGTCGAAAGACAGAGTCCGCGCGCTCGCGGCCGGCGCGCGGCCGACCAAGCCTTCAATCAGGCGCGGCAGATCGGGCTGCGCCGCGATCCGGTTTAGATCAATCGAGGCGGCCACCAGGTGCGGCTCGCCCGAGAACGCCTGCTCCAGCGCGGCGAAGGCCTCGCCTTCGCTCAGCGGGTTCAGACCTCCGGCGCGAATCCGTTCCGCCGTTTTCGCGTCGGCCGCGCCCATGCCCGCCGCCCAAGATCCCCAGCCTATGGACAGCGCCGGCCGCGCGCGCAAGCGTCGCCGCTGCGCGAGCGCGTCGAGATAGCCGTTGGCGGCGGCGTAGGCGGCCTGCCCGTGACGGCCCACCGCCGCGGAGATGGATGAATACAGCAGGAAGAAGTCGAGCGGTTCGCCCTCGGTCAAACGGTCCAGCAAGGCCGCGCCGCCGGCCTTGGCGCTCAGGGTCGCGGCGAAAGCCGCGGCGTCCAGCGCGTCCAGCGTCGCGTCCCGCACAATGCCCGCGCAGTGCGCGACGCCGCGTATCGGCCTGCCGGCCATGGCGAGCGCGCCGCGCAAGGCGGCCTCGTCGGCAACGTCGGCCGCCGCCACGCGGACCTCGACGCCGTCGTCGCGCAAACGCGCGCAAGCGGCCTTCGCGGCATCGCCGGTTTCGCCGCCGCGGCTGATCAGCAGCAAATGGCGCGCGCCGCGACGGGCCAGCCAGCGCGCGGTCGCGAGGCCCAAGGCGCCGGTGCCGCCGGTCACCACGTAGGCGGCGTCGGCGTCCAGCGCCGGCAGCGCGGCCGCCGCGCCAACGCCCGCCCGCCGCAGCCGCGGCGCCAGCACGGTGGCGCCGCGCACCGCCAGTTGTTCTTCGGCGGCTTCGTCGGCAAGCAGCGCCGCCAGTGTGTCGAAGGAGGCCGGCGAGCCGTCGATATCGATCGTGCCTCGCCAGGCTCGCCCCTGTTCGCGCCGCGCGACGCGCACGGCCGCGCTCAAGGCGGCGAGGACGGGATCGACGTCCTCCGCCGGCCCGGTCGCCGCCCCGCCGCGCGTAACCACGGCAATGGACGCCGACGACGTCGCGGCCCGCTCGCGCGCCAGCGCGCTCAGCAAGGCGCCGCGACGCGCGACGGCCTCCACCGCGTCTTCGCCCCCGGACGCGCGGTCGAAAGCAAGCACCAGGCCGGCGGAGCCCGCGTGGCGGATCGCGTCGATCTCGGCGGCCGCGATCACGCAGCGTTCGCCGGCGGCTTCCAGCGCGCGCGCCACTTCCGCGCACAAAGCCGGATCGCCGGCGACAATCCGCTCGCCCGATCGGCGCGCGCCGGCCGGCGCCTCCACCGGCTGCCAGGCGATGCGGTAAAGCGGCGACTCCGCGGTCGCGGGCCCTTCGTCAACCCAGTAAGACTGACGGTCAAAGGCATAGGCCGGCAGCCGCGCGACGCGGCGTCCGGCGCCGACCGGCGCCGGCCAGTCGACCGGCAGGCCGGCCACATAACGCCGCGCCAGCGCGTCCAGGCGCTCGGCCGGGTCGCCGCCCGCGTCGGTCTCGGGCGGCGCCGCGTCGCGGCCGAACGGCATTCCGCCGCACACGCCGCTGTGGACGGCCGCCGCCTCGCCGCGCGCAAAGCGGCCCAGTTCGCGCGCCATCTCCTCCGCGGTAGCCGCCGTCAGTGCGAGCCGATGCGGAAAATGCGAACGCGCAACGCGCGACGCGTGGCAGGCGGCCTCCCACGCCGAGGCGTCGAGTCCGGCCAGATGGTCCGCAAGCCGCGCCGCGTTGCCGCGCAGCGAGGCGTCGGATTTCGCGGAAACGACCAGCAACTGCGCTCCTTCGCCCGCGCTGGCCGCCGTTTCGCCGGCGGCCTCGCGCGGCGGCGCGACCAGCACCGCGTGCGCATTGGTGCCGCTGAAGCCGAAGGAGCTGACCCCGGCGACGCAGGGCGCGTCTCCGCCGTCTATGCGTTCCGCGCCGAGCGCGAGGCGCAACGGCAGGGTGTCCCATTCAATGCCGCGGTTGGGCGTGCGCACATGCAGCGTGGCGGGCACCACGCCATGACGCACCGTCAACGCCGCCTTGATCAGTCCGGCGATTCCCGCCGCGCCTTCAAGGTGGCCGAAATTGCTCTTGATCGAGCCCAACAGCACGCGGTCCGAGCGATCGCGGCCGGCAAACACGGAGGCCAGCGCCGCCGCTTCTATCGGGTCGCCCAGCGCGGTGCCGGTGCCGTGCGCCTCAACATAGTTCACCTGGGACGCGTCGATGCGCGCGGCGCGCAGAGCGGCCCGCACCAGCTCGCGCTGCGCGTGCTCGTTCGGCACCGTCAGGCCCGCGCTGCGGCCATCGTGATTGACGGCCGAGCCGGCGATCAGCGCGTCTATCGTGCGCCCGGCGGCTTCGGCGTCGGC
The DNA here is from genome assembly GCF_009936155.1 of Chromobacterium haemolyticum. Taxonomy (NCBI): domain Bacteria; kingdom Pseudomonadati; phylum Pseudomonadota; class Betaproteobacteria; order Neisseriales; family Chromobacteriaceae; genus Chromobacterium; species Chromobacterium haemolyticum. The sequence continues at coordinate 3,719,438 of NZ_AP019312.1, forward strand.
CTGCCGCTGCAACACCACCACGCCGCAGCCCTCGCCGCGCACGAAACCGTCCGCGCCGTCGTCGAAGGAACGGCAACGGCCGCTGGGCGACAACATATGCGCCCGACACTCGGCGGCGGTGGACAGCGGCGACAACACCACATTGACGCCGCCGACGATGGCGATGTCGCACTCGCCGGCGCGCAGCGCATTGCACGCCAGGTGCACGGCGACCAGCGACGACGAGCACGCGGTGTCTATCGTCAGCGTGGGTCCATGCAGGCCCAGCGCGTGCGACACGCGGCCCGCCAGCACGCTGGGCGCGTTGCCCGAAGCGGTGTAAAGATCGACGTCATCGGCCCGGCGGAAGCGGTGCGCGTAGTCCTGGTGCATGACGCCGGCGAACACCCCGGTGGCCGAGCCTTTCAGTTCCGCCGCCGTCATCCCCGCGCGCTCCACCGCTTCCCAAGTCACTTCAAGCAGCATGCGCTGCTGCGGATCCAGCATCGCCGCCTCACGCGCCGAAATCCCGAAAAAGCCGGCGTCGAAGGAAGCGATATCGTCCAGAAAACTGCCGGTGCGGCAATAGATGCGGCCCTTCGCGTCCGGGTCTGCGTCGAAGTAGCGCTCGGCGTCCCAACGCTGGGCCGGCACCTCGCTCACGCCGTCCGCGCCGTCAAGCAACCCCCGCCACAGCGCCTCCGGCGAATCGACGCCGGCGAAGCGGCAAGCCATGCCGACCACGGCGATGGGCGCGTGCCGCCGCTGCTCTGCGCCGTCCAGCTCGCGCTGCAAGCGCTCTATCTCGCGCAGCGCGTTCCGCATCAGCATAGTCGTGTCGATTTGGCTCATCGCGCGCCCTTTCTATTCAGTTCGTTCAATTTCGCGGACAGCATTTCCACGATCTCCTCCTGCGACATCGGGGCGGCGTCCGTCGGCGCGTCGATCTCGGCGGCGGGCGCGGCGGCTGTCGCCTCCGCGTCGGCCATGCCAAATACCGTCTGCGTCAGATGGTCCGCCAGCGCGGCTATGGTCGGGTTCGAGAAAATCACCGTGGTCGGGATGGCGCGGCCGAAGCGCTTTTCCAGCAGTACGCGCAGATCGGTGATCAGCAAGGAATCCAGGTCGTAGTCGAACAAGGAGCGCTCGGGGTCCAGCGAGGCCAGCGGCGTGCCCGTCACCAAGGCCGCGTCCTCCGCCAGCAGCTGGAACAAGCGATGTCGCCGTTCGTCCGCGGGCAGCGCCTGCAGTTCACTGACCGAGGACGTGGATCCCGCGCCCGGCTGCGCGGTGGCAATGCCGGCGAAACGGCTGGCCGGCACATGCGGCGGCCATTGTTCGATCAAGCGCCCCCAATCGATGGGCAGCAGCACGAGATGGGCTGGTAGATCCGCCCCCAGCGCGATCTCGAAGGTGGCGCGGCCGCATTCGGCCTCGATCTGGCCGATGCCCAGCTGCGCGAGACGCCGCTTGGCGTTGGCGCTCGAACGGGCCAGCATGCCGACGTCCTGCCACGGTCCCCAGGCGATGGACAGCGCGGGCAGCCCCTGCTCGCGGCGGCGCGCCGCCAGCGCGTCGAGATAGGCGTTCGCCATCGCGTAGGTGGATTGCCCCGGCGCGCCGAAGGCGGCCGCCGCCGAGGAGAACAGCACGAAGTGTTCCAGCGGGTAAGCCAGGGTGCGCTCATGCAGCAGCCAGGCGCCGCGAGCCTTGCCGGCCAGAGTGGCGGCCAGCGACGCCGGCGTGACGTCGCCGACCAGGCAGTCCTCCACCACGCCCGCCAGATGGCAGATGCCGCGCAACGGCGGCATGGTCGCGTCGATCTCGGCCAGCAACGCGTCGACATCCGCCTCCACCGCCACATCCGCCTGCCACACCTTCACTTCGACGCCGTCGCGGCGCAGAGCGGACAGCGTCGATTCGGCCGCGGCATCGGCCGGTCGGCGGCCGGTCAGCACCAAGGCGCGCGCGCCCAGCGCGGCCAGCCAGCTTGCAACGCGCAAGCCGAGTTCGCCCAACCCGCCCGTAATCAACCAAGTGGCGTCGGCCGAGAGCGCGAGATCGGCCCGAAGCGGCAGCGCGCGTTCATCGAAGCGCGGCGCGGTGACGGCGTCGCCCCGCACGGCGACTTCGGTCTCGCGGTCAAAGCAGTCGAGGCCGCGGCGGATCGCTCGCGCGTCGCCCGCATGCAGCGCCAGCGTCTGAAGATGCGGCGTTTCCATCGCCACCGCCCGCGACAGCGCCTGCAGCGGCGCCGAGGCCGGCGCGTCCGGCGCCAGCACCACGGCGATGCGGCAAGGCCGCTCGCGTCGCGCGGCCGTGGCGAACAGTTCCAGCGCACCCGCGTAAACCGCCGGCGCTGGCGCGTCGCCGCGCGCCTCCAGCCCGCGGCAATCGACAATCAGGCCCGCCTTGTCGAAGGGAATATCATTCACCGCCGCCACCACGACGGCCTCCTTGCCTTCGTCGCGCAGCATCGCCGCCAGCCCGGCCGCCGTCTGTCCCGCATCGCTCAGGATGGCGATGGACGCCGGCAACTCGGCGGCCTCGCCGCCCGCCGCGTCGCGCCATTCCACCGCATAGCCCTCGCGCAGCGGCTCGACGCGCAGCAATTCATTGCGAGTGACCTCGCGCGACTCCAGGCCGGTCATTTCGAGCAGCACCTTGCCGGCGTCGAACAGACTGGCCTGCCCCCGCTCGGCCGACGCGCGACAGCGCATCCCGGCGCCGGTCCGCCCTTGCAGCGCCAACCGCGCGATGCGCGTCGGCACAAAAGCCTTGCTGCCCTCGGGCCGCGCGGCCGCCGCCACCAGTTGCAACACCGAATCCAGAATCCCGGGATGCAGCAGCCAGCCCGCGTCGTCGGCGTCGGCCCGCATATCGCAAGACGCGTCGCCGTCCCCGACGACGATGTCCGACAAGCGCCGGAAGGTCGGCCCCATCACCACGCTGCGCGCGCGCAGCCAGCTATCCATCAGCTCGGTGGAGATCGCTTCTCCGCGCACCGGCTCCGACGGCGCCACGCCTGGCGCCTCGCCGGCGTCCACCCTGGCCGTGGCGTGGACGTCGGCGGACTCCAGCGTCAGCACCGTGGCTTCGAAGCCGTCGCCGTCGCGCACCAGTTGCAGCTGGACTTTGCGCGCCGCGTCCGGCGGAATCACCAAGGCCGCCGGGAAGCGCAAATCGCTCAACACGCAGGCGTCCGATCCCGTCAGCTCGCGCGCGCCGTCTGCGATCATCACCGCCAGCGCCGCGCCGGACACCACCACTTTGTCGTAGATCACATGGTCCTGCAGGAAGGGCAAGGCGGCCACGCTCCACTCCGCATCGAAGAAGGTCGCGTCCAAGGCGGGCGCGTCGGTGCGCCGTCCGAGGAAGGGCGTCGCGCCCGCCGCCAGGAAACGCGGCGCGCGGTCTATCCAGTGACGCTGGCGCTGGAAGGGATAAGTCGGCAACGCCACCCGGTTGCCGTCGCGGTAGTGCTGCGCGAGATCCAGCGCCACGCCCCCGGTCCACAGCCGCGCCAGCGCGTCCGGAGAAGCCGGATCCAGCGACTCCATGCCGGCGCCCGTGCCCAACGCCGTGTCGCCGAAGTCCAGCACCTGTTCCGCTCCGGCGGCCTCCAGCGCTTCGGCGGCGTCAGCGGCGCTAAGCGCCGTCCCCGCGCGCGCCAGTTCTTCGCGCACCGCCTCCTCGCTGTCGAGCGGCAGGCCCGAAGCCGCGCTCACCCACAGCAAGGACGGCGCGACGGCGCGGTCCGCGCGGCGCTGCCGCGCATCGTCAAGGCTCAGCGCGCCCGCCGCGAAAGCCGCGGCGAACACGCCGTCGCCCGTCGCGCACACGCTGGCCGGAACGACGCCACTCGCTTGCCACAGCTGCACGCGGGCAAGCACCGCGTCCAGATCGCCCGCGCCGCCGAAGGCGAAGCTGACTTCCGGCGCGCGCGCCGGCGTTTCCCCCGCGATCACGCCCGCATCCGCCTCGCCGGCGGCGAAGGCGCGCAGCGCGCGTATCAGCGCCTGCCGGGATTCGGCGCGAAACGCCGCGCGCTTCTCCCAATGACGCCGCCCCAGGGCCGCCGTCAGGCAAACGTCCTCTATCCTCAGTTCGGGATGGCCTTCGAGAAAGTCCGCGTAATCCGCGCACAGCGCCGGCAAGGCCTCGCCACGCGCCGACAACAGCAAGAGCGGCGCGACATCCGCCGTGCGCGGCGCGCGCGGCGGCGCCGCTTCGATGATCACGTGGGCGTTGGTGCCGCCGATGCCGAAGGAACTGACGCCCGCGCGCCGCAGCGGCTCATTCCAAGGCGCCGTTTTCGTCGGCAGATAGAAGCCGGCGTCGCCGCGCAACGCGTCTATCGCGCGTTCCGCGCCGACGGCGGCCGGAATCCGCCCATGCTCCACCGCCAGTGCGGCCTTGATCAGCCCGCAAGCGCCCGCCGCCGCGTTCAAATGCCCGACGTTCGCCTTCAGGGTGCCCAGCGCGCAGCGTGCGCCGGAACGCTCGCCCAAAGCCGCGCCCAGCGCCGCCAGTTCGACCTCATCGCCGATCGCCGTGCCCGTGCCGTGCGTCTCGACATAGCCGATCGACGCTCCGTCCACCTCGCTGAACGCCAGCGCCTGACGGATCACCTCCTGCTGTCCGCGCCCGCCGGGCGCGGTGAAGCCCACCTTGGCCGCGCCGTCGTTGTTGACCGCCCCGCCGCGAATCACCGCCATGATGGGATCGCCGTCGGCCAGCGCGTCCTCCAGGCGGCGCAACACCACCACGCCGGCGCCGTTGCCGAAGACCGTGCCGCTGCTGTCTGTGGTGAACGGACGGCAAGCGCCGTCCGCGGACAAAATGCTGCCCTCCTCGTACACATATCCCTGCCGCTGCGGCAAAGCGACGCTCACCCCGCCCGCCACCGCGAAATCGCACTGGAAGCTCAACAGCCCCTGCATCGCCTGGACCACGGCGACCAGCGAAGTCGAACACGCGGTCTGCAGCGTGATGGCCGGGCCGCCGAAGTCGAGCCGGTACGCAACCTGAGTGGCCAGATAGTCCTTGTCCACGCCCACCCATTGCTGCAGATAGCGGTTGGGCGACGCGCGGTCCAGCCGGTCGCGCACATGGTCGACAAGATAATCCACGCTGGCCGAGCCGGCCCAGACACCGACGCGCGCGCCGCGCGCCGCGCCGTGCCCTGCGCGTTCCAGCGCCTCATGCACGCATTCAAGGAAGATGCGCTGCTGCGGATCCATGGCCGCCGCCTGGGACGGCGGAATGCCGAAATAGGCGGCGTCGAACTGGTCGACGCCGTCCAGCGGACCGCCGGCGCCGACGAAGCCGGGCTGCCCCAGCACCGTCTCCGGCACGCCTTCGCGGCGCGCCGCGTCCGCGCCGAAGCGCTCGATCGCCACTTGGCCGTCGGCAATCATCGACCAGAACTGTTCCAGGGTGCTGACGCCGGGCAAGCGGCAACTGGCGCCGATGATCGCTACGGCGTCCACGGGTGTTGAGTGAGTCATTACAAAGCCTCCTTGCGTGCGCGTACGCGCTGTCGATAAGCGCGCGCGCCGTCGACGTCAATCATTGGGGAAAGGTCCGCGTCGCCCGAATCGGCGCGCTCGGCGAGCGCCCGTATCGTGGCAAGCGAAAAGAAATCGACCAGCGGGGGAACGGCGACGCCGCGCGACGCCAACAGCGCGCGCAGCCGCACCACGTGCATCGACGTGGCGCCCGCGTCGAAGAAGCCCTGCTGGGGGTCTATCTCGACGCCGACCACTTCGGCGAACGCGGCCAGCATCGTCGCCTCCAGCGAGTCGTCGCGCCGCGCAGCCGCCGTGGGCTTCGCCGACGCGGGAGCCGGTGCCGCCAGCGCGGCGAGACGCGCGCGGTCCACCTTGCCGTTCGCCGTCAGCGGCAAAGCGTCCAACACCGTCACGTGATGCGGCTGCATATAGGCGGGCAGATGCAGAACCAGCTTGGCGCGCACGGCCGCAACGATATCTCCGTCGTAATCCGGCCGCGCGACCACATGCAGCTGGATGGCCGTCGCATTGTTGCGCCGGACCACCGAGGCCACCGCCCGCGCCAGGCAACCTGCGCGCATCGCCGCCGCTTCGATCTCGCCTAGTTCGATCCGATAGCCCTGCACCTTGACCTGCCCGTCCATCCGTCCGAGCAGCTCAAGCTCGCCGTCGGGCTGCCAGCGCGCAAGATCGCCGGTGCGGTAGAGCCTGCGCCCCTCGGCGTCGATGAAGAAACGGCGCTGGGTTTCCGCCTCGTTGCCCAGATAGGCGAGCGCGAGGCCGCGGCCGCCCAGCAGCAGTTCGCCCACCACGCCGTCCGGGCGCTCCCGACCGTCCGGCGCGCGCACGAAACATTGCTGATTGGACAGCGGCCTGCCGTAGGGAATGGACGCCAGCGCCGCGTCCTCGGGGGCGATCGGATGCACCACCGACCAAATCGACACCTCCGTCGCCCCGCCCAGGCTGATGGGCCGCAACGCCGGAAACGCGTCGCGCAGCCGCCCGGCCAGACCGGGCGCGATCCAGTCGCCGCTCAACAACGCCAGCCGCAGATCCGGCGAGCGCGGCGCGGCCACGTCCAGCAATAATTCGAGCACGGCCGGCACGGAATTCCAGATCGTGATCCGGCCGTCGCAGAGCGCCTGGGCCATCGCGTCGGGGTCCCGAGCCCGCTTGGGGAAAACCACCTCGCCGCCGACCGCGAGCAGACCGAAGATGTCGTAGACCGATAAGTCGAAAGCCAGCGAGGACACGCACAGCGTGCGATCCGCCGGGCCGACGGCGAAACGCTCGTTGATGTCGTCTATCGTGTTCGCCGCGGCCTCGTGCGCAATCAACACCCCCTTCGGCCGCCCAGTAGAACCGGAAGTGAAAATCACGTAGGCCGCGTCCCCGGCCTCAAGGTCCGGGGCCGGACCCGCGTCGCCGCGCGGCAGAGGCAAATCAAGACGCAACGCTTGCACCGGCAGCGTCCAGCCGCCCTCGCTCACCACCGCGTGGCGGGCGCCGGCTTCGCCGAGCAGCTCCTCGATGCGCGCGGCCGGCCAAGACGGTTCTATCGGCAGGTAGACCGCGCCCGCCATCACGATGCCCAACAGCGCCGCCACCGCCCGCGGCCCCGGCGCGACGATGGCCGCCACCACGTCGCCGCGCGCCACGCCGCTTTGCCGCAGCGCGCCGGCGATGTCCTCCGCCTGGCGCAGCAGCTCGCCGTAGCTCAGCGTCGCCGCGCCCTGCCTGACCGCGACGGCCTCCGGCGCGGTCCGCGCCTGCCGGATGATGGGCGTTTCCAGCCGGCGCGGTGCGCGCTCCGCCTCGGTGGCGTTGACGGCCTCTCGCCGCGCCGCCTGCTCCGGCGCGAGCCGGGCCACCGTCGGCCGCTCAAGGGCAGCGGCTTCAGTCGCCATCGTTTCCAGCGCGCCGAGGAAAGCGTCGAACATCGCGTCTATCATGCCCTCGGGGAACAACTGGGCGACGAATTCCCACATCACCAGCAACCTATCGCCGCGGCGGCCGAGGACAGCGTGCAACGACACCTGCGGCGTCGGATTGGCCATATCGACCACGCGGCCAATGTCGTCCAGGATGGACAGGTCGTCCGCCGGGTCGCCGGACAACAAACTGGTCAACACAACCGGCATCAATACCGGCGCGCCGTTGCGGCGGCTCAACTCGCGCAGGATAGACACGCCGGAGCACCACGGGGCGTCCAGATCCGCCCACACTTGCCGCTGCACCTCCCGGGCGAACGCGGCAAACGACTCATGGCGCTCGCTCAGCGACAGCAAAGCGTTGCTGGTGTAATCGCCTATCGCCTGTCCGGCCTGCTCCGCCCGCGTGTTGCAAGTCACATTGAGCGTGAACGCATGCGCCGCCGTCCACAGCCGCAAGGTATCGGCGAAGGCGGCGATGCACAGCGAAGTCAGCGTGACCCCAAGCCCCTGCGCGCGCGCCGCCAACGCGGCGGACAGGGCGGCGGGCAATTCACGGCGGCAGCCGGCGAAGCGCGGTTCGGCCACGTCGGCCAGCGCCATCTTCATCGGCAATTCAGGCGCGGGCGCGATGGCTTCCACCCGACGCAACCAAGCCTCGCGCTGCTCGCCGGTCGGCGTCGCCGGCGTCATCGGCGTGATCAGTTGCGCGGGAACATCTCCGGCCGCTCCGCTCGCCAGTTCGGCCATCAGTTGCAGAAAGCTGCGCAGATCGCCGGCCAACAAGCCAAGCCGCATGTGCAGGATGGCCGTGCTGTCCGTCAGGCGGGTCACCGCCGCGACCACGGGCGGTCCGTCACGCTCGGCCAGGCTCGCGCGCGTCGCCTCCAGACGTTCGGCGGCCTCCGCCGCATCGAGTCCGCGCAAATCCTGCGGCGGCAACAAGGGGTCGTAAGCGAGCGCGTCGAACACCCCGCGCCCGTCGGCGCCCACCGTCATCCGCAAAGACGGATGGCGCGCAACCAGGCTCGCGAGACGCCGGCCCCATTCCGGCGCGCGCGCGGCGTCGATCTCGAAGTCCACTCGGATATGCGGCGACACCCTGCCCAGCGGCACGCCGCCCTGCTGGCCTATCCAATAAGCTTGCTGCATCTCGGACAGCTCGAACGGCTCTCCCGCCGCGTAGCCGCGAACCGAAACAGGCGCAGCGCTTCCATCATGCCGGGCTCTGGCGGCAACGATCTCGCGCCTCAGTTGCTCGGCCGAGAGCGCGAACAGCGTCGCGAACGACAATTCCACGCCGTGGCGCGCACGCGCCATGGCGGCAAGCCGCGCGGCCGACAACGAATCCAGCCCCAGATCAATCAGCCTGGCGTCGGGCGTCGCCGCCGCGCCGGGCACAAAACTCGAGATCTCGGCGAGAATCGCGTCGTCGCTCATGTCGGCGGCGTCATCGGCGATGATGCTCAGTTCACCGCGCAGCAGCGCGTCGCGGGTGGCGCTGCGCCGGGTTTTGCCGCTGGACGTGCGCAGGATGCTGCCGCGCCGCAGCAACGCGACGCGCGCCGGCGCCACGCCGTGTTCCCGCGCAAGCGCCGCGCGAATCACCGGCAGAATCTCGCGGGCATCCGCCTCCTCGCAGCCGCCGCGCACCTCCGCGCCGATCAAAACCCCTTCGCCCTCCTCCCCGTCGACGGCGGCGGCGAATACGCGCCCCATTCGAATGGACGGGTGGCAGGCCGACACGGTGTCTTCGAGATCGTGGCTGTAAAAATTCCGCCCGCCGACAATGATCAAATCCTTCAGCCGGCTGGTCACGAACAGATCGCCGTCGTACAGAAAACCAAGATCGCCGGTTCTCAACCAGACGCCGTCGTCATCGGCCAGCCTCGCGCCGAAGATCTCGCGCGATTCCTCAGGGCGGCGCCAGTAGCTGTCGGCAACCGTGCTTCCAGACACCCAGATTTCGCCGACGACATCCGCCGCGCACGGCTCGCGCGTGTCCGGATCGACAATCCGGACGCGCGTATCGATCAGACTCGAACCGCAGGCCGCCAACTCAACCCCGTCCGCCTCTGGCGACACCCGGCCTCGCGCCAGCGCGTCTCGCCCGAAGCGCACGCCGCGCGTGCCCTCGCCGCATCGGCCGGCGGTCACTTTCAGCGTAGCCTCGGCCAGGCCGTAGCCCGGCGCCACCACGGACGGTTTCAGTCCAAACGGCGCGAAGGCCGCCTCGAAACGGCGCACTGTGTCACAGCGCACGGGTTCCGCGCCGTTCAACGCGTAACGCAGCGACGACAGATCGGTCCCCGGCGCGAGATCCGCCGCGCGGTCCGCGCACAAGGCATAGGCGAAATTCGGCGCGGCGGTGTGGGTGCCCCGCCGCGCCTCAATGGCGCGCAGCCAGGACATGGGCTGGGCGACGAATTTCTCCGGCGCCATCAAATAGGCGGGAAAACCGCATTGCAAGGGAGTGAGAATGCCGTACACCAGGCCCATATCGTGAAAATACGGCAGCCAACTGATCATCACGCTGTCCGCGTCGTGCATCGCGCCGCGATCAAGATCCTCTATCGTCGCCCACAGTCCGGTCTGCGTGACCACGACACCCTGCGGCGTGCGCGTGGACCCCGAGGTGTACTGAAGCAAAACCGGACTGCCTTCGCCGGCGGCGCGCAAAAAGGGCGCGGCGCCCTCGGTTTCGTCCGTACGCATCCAGCGCAGGCCAGGCAAGGCGTCTCGCGCCTCAGCCGTCAGCGCGATGACCGCGCCGCAATCCTCTGCGATCGCAAGCATCGTGTCCCGGCTGTGACGCGGCGCCACCGGCACGGGAATCACGCCGGCCAGGCAGCAGCCGAAGAAAGCCGGAAGGAAATCGAGAGGTTCCTGATAGACCAGCATCACGCGATCGCCGGCCTCGGTCGCCTGCGCCAGACGCGCGGCGATGCCGGACGCCCGTTCACACAACGCCGCATAGCTGAGCGCGACGTTTTTCACCGGATCGGCCGACGCGTAGGCGAGGCTATCGGGACTCGCCTCCGCCCGCAGCAGCAACTGCCGGGCGATGCTCAGCGCTTCGCGATGCGGAAAAGCGTGATGAGGTCCGAGCTTGTTTGCGGCGGATGTCCGCCGCGATGAGACATCGGATGAGGAATACATTGCATGACCTCCATGTATCGACAACTGCTCCGGGAATACCGGCGAGCGCCCATCGAAATAAGCCCGTGCGGCCTAAGTCGAATCGTCGCTTCGCCCTCACTGGGCCGACTTTCGCCGTCACCCTGCCGCTCGTTCAGCCACGGCGAATGCCGCGATGATCGCGAGGACTTTGAATACGGGCCGGGCCGTAGCCCGCCCCATTCAAGAAGCAGTCATGCTGTTTTGATATATTCCGCCCTGTCGAAACCATGTCCTCGACAGGTTGGCGAGGGTCATCCCTTCGTTTTCACGTAAGGATGCGTGACGCGTGCGCGGCGGTTTGCCTAAGCAGCGTTTGAATCAAGAGAATAGGATTTACAGTGTGTCTCATGCGCCGTAATCGGACTTTCTTTTGAGATGATTCGATATCATTTCAGCAATCAAACCATTGCGAATCAGCATTGCTTTACGCTTTGCATTCCTATTTTCCCGTGTCGCCCAAAACCAGAAAAACGCAATGAATATTGACGCTCAAATTGTTTTCGTATAGATTTATATGATCGCATTAATTCCAAAAATCCCATACAGGAAGAATGAAGCGTCAGCACTATACTGAAAGACCTCTGGGAAAAGCATCCCCCGAACTGCCAGTTACCACTTCAGCCGATTTACGGCTTATATTTTTTGAAATACAGATTTTGGCGGCGATATCAAAGATTTAAGCGCCGCGGATCGGATCGACGATAATAAGATCCGGATCGATGAATTGAACTTCAATCGACATGACAATTACGGCATAAACCGACAGCAGTTGTTCAATTAATTGATCCAATACTGGCAAATTCTTTATTAAAGAAAATAAATATAAGAATGATGCCTAGGAGCGAAACATCCGCCACAACCGCCATTGTCATAATGTTTGCATCGAAATCAACCCTAACGGCATATTTAATTTTATTGATAATGGGATAGGCTGACCGATCGCATCGGCCATCCGCTCAGGATCAGAGCAAGGGGAAGCGCTTAGCGACAACTTGGCTTGAAAGGATGCTTCGGCGCGCCGCGGGGAGAGATAGGAGAGAAGAAGGGAAGCAATGCGTACGCCGGAGAACGGACGATAAAATGAAGCGCCGCCCCATGAGCGAGGCCGGCGCTGTTCCTCATGTCACAGGGCGGCAAGCGCCCATCCCCGCGTTGACGCGCGCCAGCCCAGGACGGGCGGCGCGCGGACTTTGAACCGCTGCTTACTCCGCGGCGGCCTGGGCGCGCAGCAAAGCCGCCAGTCTAGCGATGCCTATCTCGATACGCTCTGGAGAAGCATGACTGAAATTCAGGCGCATATAGCCGAGGTTCTCTTCCGGCTCCGGAAAAAATGCTTCGCCCGGCATGAAGGCGACATTCTGCTGCAAAGCCAGCGGCAGCAGCTTGCGGGTATCCATGAGCTGCTTCAGCTTGAGCCAGAAAAACAAGCCGCCCCGTGGCAGCTGCCAATCGGCCAGATCGCCGAAATGGCGCTGCAGCGAAGCCTGCATCGCGTCGCGTCCGGCACGATACACCTCGCGCAACCCCAGCAAGCGTTGCTCATAGCCGGGATCCCGCAACTGGCGGGCAATGAACCACTGCGCCGGACGGTTGGTGTGCAGATCGGTCGCCTGCTTCAGCCGCATCAAGTAGGGGTACAGCTCCGGCGAGGCAATCAGGAAACCGACGCGCAAGCCGGGCGCCAGAGTTTTGGAAAAGGAACCAGAGTAAATCCAAGGCGCGTTCTTCAAATGGCTGACCAACGGCGCCGGCGCCTCGCCGTCGTAACTGAGGGCACGGTAAGGATCGTCTTCGATCAAGGGCACTCCAGCGGCGTCGATGGCGGCCGCCAGCGCTTGCCGGTCTTCGGCGCTGTAACAGCTGCCCGCCGGGTTCTGAAAACTGGGAATCAGGTAACAGCAGCGCGGCCGCGCCTGTTCCAACGCAGCGGCCAAGGCCTGCGGCTCCAGCCTGCCGTCCCGTTGCCCCACCGCGTGAACACGGGCGCCGAAGAGCTTGAAAGCCTGCAAGGCGGCTAGATAAGTCGGTCCTTCGGTCACAACCGGCGTGCCGGGATCGATGAATAGCTTGGCGCACAAATCGATGCTCTGCTGCGAACCAGACAGCACCAACACCTGCTCAGCCTTGCAGCTTATGCCCATGCGCCGCGCCTGCTCCGCGATCAGCTCGCGCAACTCCGGCTCCCCTTCGCTAGCCCCGTACTGCGCCATGGCCGCCGGCATCCCGGTAAAATCCAACGGCGGCAGGCACTGGCTGGCCGGCAGGCCGCCGGCGAAAGAGATCATCTGCGGCTGTTGCGCCGCCGCCAGTATTTCCCGGATCAGCGAGCCGCTGAGCCGTTCGATGCGCTCTGAAAACATGGTACTCTGCATAGGCTTGTCCGCAGCTTTCTTACTAATGTCAATAATATTGACTCAATCTACCGACCACAGCAGGTTCCGTCAACATGGCTGACCTATCTCCGTCCGATGACATGCGCGCCGCCATGGAAGCCTTCTTCCATGCCTACAAAGCTTTCACCGATAAACCGGATGAAATGCTGGCTAAACGCGGCCTGGCCCGCGTGCACCACCGCATCCTTTTCTTCGTCGCCCGCTACCCCGGTTTATCGGTCAAGGATTTGCTGGCCGCGCTGGGCGTGACCAAGCAGGCCATCAACATGCCTCTGCGCCAACTGCTGGAAATGGCGCTGGTGCAAAGCGTGGCCGCGCAGCACGACAAGCGGGTCAAGCAACTGACGCTGACCCCGGAAGGACGCAAGCTGGAGGAAGCCCTTCACCGCGAGCAGCTGAAATTGCTGCAAGCGGCGTTTGAGCAAACCGGCAAGCCGGCCACCGCCGGCTGGATGCAGATCAACCGCACCCTGGCCGCGCAATCGCGGCCCGACGACGCGCCTCCGCGCGGCAAAACTTGACCCTGTAGCCGCTTCATGGTTTGCAATGCGCTGGCGAGGCCGAGCCTGCGCATTTTCCTGACCCACCGCGCCGCTCCGGCGCGCCAAGGAGCACGCCATGAATTGTCCCAGTTGCCAAGTCACCCTGCTGATGGGCGAGCGTCTGTCCGTCGCCATCGATTACTGCCCGCAGTGCCGCGGAGTCTGGCTGGCCCCCGGCCAGCTTGAGCGCTTATTGCAAACCCAAACTCCCGCCGCCTACGCCCCGTCCGCGCATGCTCGCGGCCATGACGACGAGCGCCGCCGCGGGGGTCACCACGACGGCAAACACGGCTGGCTGCGCAAGCTATTGGACTGATTCCGCTCCGCCAAATAAGAAAACGGCCCGGACTGATGTCCGGGCCGTTCTCCCTCGCGTTTGCGAAAATCTCAGTCTATGCGTTCATAACGCACTTCCAGCACCTCGATGTCTTCATCGCCGTCCGGCCCGCGGAACAACACCGAGTCGCCCTCGCGCGCCTTCAACAGCGTCCGCGCGATCGGCGAGATCCAACTGATATGGCCGCGCGCCAAATCAATCTCGTCGACCCCGACGATGCGCAACAATTGCTCGCTGCCGTCGCCGCGTTCAATCAGCACGGTGGCGGAGAAAAATACTTGGTCGGTCGCCTCCCGGGTTTCCGGATCCACCACTTCGGCGATTTCCAGACGCTTGGTCAGAAAGCGGATGCGGCGGTCTATCTCGCGCAGGCGGCGCTTGCCGTACAGATAGTCGCCATTCTCCGAACGGTCGCCATTGCTGGCCGCCCAGTTCACAACCTGCACCATCTCCGGCCGCTCGCGGTTGACCAGGTGATAAAGCTCATCCTTCAAGCGCTGCCAGCCGCCGGGCGTGATGTAGTTCTTAGTGGAGGCGGGCAAGCGCCGCTCAGCCGGAAGATCCTCTTCCGCCTCGTCGTTTTCCTTGGTAAACGCCTTGCTCATCTTCGTCCATCCATCCATGAAAAACGCCAGCCTCAACGGCCGGCGGCGGGTTCCAACAAGGCCAGGCAATGCGGCAGCAAGCCCTTGGGCTTCAGCTTGACCCGCCGCAGTTGCTCGCGGTCCAGCCACTCAAGCTCGTAAAGATTGTCGGGCCCCATCTTGGCCAACTCCGGCCCGCCCAGTTTGAGCTCCCCGGCGTGGCTGGCCGCCAGGAACACGTGCTCGACCCTATCCTTGGCGTCCAACACGCACAACCTGCCGCCCAGACGAACGTTGAGCCCGGTTTCCTCGCGCGTCTCGCGCACGCAGGCAATGGCGGCCGTCTCGCGCCGCTTGATGCCGCCGCCCGGCAAAACATAGTAGTCCTTGCCGGGTTTGACGCGATGCATCAGCAAGATGCGGCCGCCGTCGACGATGGCGATGGCGGCGCGCTGACGCTTGCCTATCGCCGGCGGAGCCGGCTCAACCGCCGGCGCCGCGCCGCGCAAACGCGACCAGGCGCGGGCAGCCAGGCTCCACAACATGGCGCGCACGCTCAGCGGTGCGCCTTGGCCGAGGCCTTCTTGACCGGCGCCGCCTTCTTGCCGCCGGTGACGGTCAGATTAGACCACTTCATCACCGCGGCCACCTCAGCGGAGTTCAGCTCGTAAAACTGACCGCGCTTCAAGCGCGGAGGCAAACCGATATTGCCGAAGCGCACGCGGATCAGCCGGCTGACCGTCAAGCCGAAGTGCTCGAACATGCGACGCACTTCGCGATTGCGGCCTTCCTTGATCACCACGTTGAACCATTGGTTGGCCGCCTCTTCCGGGCCGCCTTTCTGGAAGACGCGGTCAAAACGCGCTTCACCGTCTTCCAGTTCCACGCCGGCCACCATCTGCTTCATGATTTCCGGCGTCAGTTCGCCCAACACGCGCACCGAGTACTCGCGCTCCACTTCGAAGCTGGGGTGCATCATGCGGTTGGCCAGTTCGCCGCTGGTGGTGATCAGCAACAGACCCGAAGTATTGACGTCCAGACGGCCTATCGCCACCCAGCGGCTGGACTTGGCCTGCGGCAAACGGTCGAACACCGTGACGCGGCCTTCCGGATCGTCACGGCTGACGATTTCGCCTTCTTCCTTGTGATACATGATCACGCGCGGCAGACGGTCCGGCCATTTCAACTTGATCTGGTCGCCCTTCACCATCACGCGGTCGCGCGGACCGACGCGGTCGCCCAGGCTGGCTTTCTTGCCGTTGACGGTGACCTGGCCGGCTTCGATCCATTCTTCCATTTCGCGACGCGAGCCGACGCCGGACGCCGCCAGCGCTTTTTGCAGTCGCACCGGTTCGATATCGTCCAGATCCACGCGGACTTCGCGCAAACGCTTGGCCTTGTCCTTGATGTCTTGGTTGGGGCTGCGCAAACGCAGTTTCTTGGCTTTTTGCACCAGTTGCTTGCCGCCGTCGGGCTTGCCCTGACGCGGCGGCGCGCCGTTCTTGCCCGCGGCCGGCTGGCCGGCCGGCGCGGCGGCGTTTTTGTTGCCGAAGCGGCGTTCGTGATCCAGCGCCACATTGCCGTTGATATCCCCGTTGCTGTCGCGCTGGTAGACGGGTTTGTTGCGGCCTTGCGCTTGCTGCATCCTTTGCTGTTCCTGCTCGCGGCGGCTCAGTTTGAACAGCGGCGTGCCCTCGTGCATCAGCGGGTTGCCGTAGGCGTCGCGCGGGGTGCGGCCACCCTGGCCGCCCTGGCCGCCGCTGCGGCCTTTGCCGCCGGGCTGGCCCTGACGGCCACTGGGATCCGCCTGGCCGCTGCGGCTCTTGATCAGGCCGCCTTGGGTCTTGCCGCGCGGCTGAACGCCGCCGTTGGCCGGCTGGCGCGGTTGGGAAGTTTCGCGACCTTTGACACGCGCCACCGGCTGGCGGGCGTGATTGCGTTGTCCTTTAGACATATGTGCTTTGCTCTTTCCGTGCGAGCAACCTGCAGAATGTCGATGTTATTCTGCGATGGGCTCGAAATTATCCGCCTCATCGTCGAGGGGGATGTCGTCTGTGGCCGCTGCCGGGCCTTGATCCCGAGGCGCCGCCTCGGGCACTACCAGGCTTCCCAGCTCTGCCAATGGCGGCAGATCCTTGAGCGAGACAAAGCCCAAGTCGTCCAGGAATTTTCGGGTAGTGGCATATAAGCCCGGCCTGCCGGGTACGTCCTTGTGGCCGATGACTTCGATCCAGCCGCGTTCCAGCAGAGTCTGCATCACGCCGGTGGACACCGATACGCCGCGTATCGCTTCGATATCGCCACGGGTCACAGGTTGTTTGTAGGCGATGATCGCCAAGGTTTCCATTACCGCGCGCGAGTAACGCGGCGGCTTTTCCGGGTTCAAGCGGTTCAAGTATGGCGTGAACTCCGCTCGGGCGCGAAAGCGCCATCCCGACGCCAATTTGACCAGTTCGACGCCCTTGCCTCTCCAGTCGCTCTGGATATCGTCGAGGATGTCGTTGATCAACGCGGCTTTCACCTCTTCGGTGAACAGCTTTTTGAGCATGGCAACCGACAGAGGTTCCTGCGCGGTCAGTAACGCCGTCTCCAGCACGATCTTCAGGTATTTTAGGTCGGTGATGGTGGACATTGAGCCGTGAAGCCGAAACACGTTTGCGCAGGAAACCGGACATTCTACATGAACTCTCCGTCCGGAGCTAAATTAATCCTTCCGCCATGTCGTCCCAAGCCGCCAGCGCGGTCAGGCTGTAACGCCGGAACGCTCGCCCTCCGTTCTCCATCGTTTCCAGCAACTGGCCGCCGCAGGCTTCCACCGTGCGCACCGCGGCAGGCCGGTCCGCCGGGCAAACCAACACCCAATTCCCATGCGCGGGCTTCTCGCCCAGCGTCTGCACATATTGCAACAGCACCCGGCCGTAACCATGGCCTCGCCAAGCCGGCAGCACTTCGAAAGCAATATGGCCGATGCGCTCCACAATCAGCGCGCTGTCCGCCAGCCGCTGTCGGATCGCACCGATGATCTCGGTGCGGCCGTTGATCAGAAACCAGGTGCGGCACGGCACCCAGCCTTCGGGCAGCGCTCGCCCTTCGGCGTGTTGCAGCAATTGTCCAAGCCAGGCGTCCGGGTCCGATCCGGCGCGGCGGTAATAATCCAGCCCTTCCTCATGACAGGCCAGGAAAAAAGGACGATAGGCTGGCAGATGTTTCTGGTCGGCCGCTTCAATGTGCATGGCATGCTCTCGCAATGGATACCTGTATCCTAATCGCTGCCGCGCCAACATCAAGTGCAAATCGGCGCGCCCCCACTTTCAAACCAGCGCTATCCTCACGTAAATGGGCTGATACGGCGCCTCCTGGCTGACCTTGACCAAGCCCTCCTTGACCAGCTCCAGCACCGCGATGAAGTTAACCACCAGGTGGGCGACGCCCTTGTCCGCGTCGAACAGCTCCTCGAAAGGCACGTACTCGCGGCCGTCCAGGTAGCGCAGAATCCAGCTCATCTGCTCGCGCACCGACAATTCATCCTTCTCCACCTTATGGTGGCGGTGGTGGCGCGCGCGCGACAGAATCGCCATCCACGCTTGGCGCAGATCCGCCGGGCTGACGTCGGGCAGCCGCTGCTCGGCAGACTGTTCGATCAAGACCGCCAGCCAGGCGAAGTCTCGATCGGCCTGCGGCAACTTGTCCAGCTCCAGCCCCGCCAGCTTCATCTGCTCGTACTCCAGCAAGCGGCGCACCAATTCGGCGCGCGGATCATCCGGCTCGCCCTCCTCGTCCAACTGCGGCCTGGGCAGCAGCAGCCGAGACTTGATCTCGATCAGCAGCGCCGCCATCAGCAGATATTCGGCGGCCAATTCCAAACGCCCATCGCGCATCGCATCGATATAGGCCATGTACTGAACGGTGATCTCCGCCATCGGAATGTTCAGCACATCCAGGTTCTGCTTGCGGATCAGGTAAAGCAGCAGGTCCAGAGGGCCTTCGAAACTGTCCAGAATCACTTGCAGCGCGTCCGGCGGGATGAATAAATCCTGCGGCACTTCCAGCACAGGCTGGCCGAACACGTGCGCAATCGGCACGCTGGGCGGCAATTCCGGCGCGGTCAGCTGAAAATCGTCGGCCGAAGATCCGGCCTCGGGAAGGGGGGGCTTGCTCATGGCGGCAAGGATACCAGCACTGGCCGGCTGCGTGGCGGAACTTGCCCGCCGCCCTGCCCGCCGTTCAAGCCTGCGCGTCGGCGGGCAGCAGCTCGTCTATCTTGATCTCCACAAATTGATAATGCGCGGTCTGCTGCAATAAGCGCACCGCGCGCACCCGACATTCGCCATCGGCGCCCCGCAGATGAAACGGCCGTAAAGCCTGATATAAACGGCCCGGCAACACCAAAATGCCGGAGTGGCGGAAATGCCGCTCGGCCTGCATGCGCAACGCCGGCTCGAAGCCTCCCGCCGCGTGGCTGGTGACCGCGGCGACTTCAACCGCCTGCGGTCGTTTGCCGATGAACTCGACCCCGCACTCGGTCTGCATGTCCTCCCCCCCGAAGCTGACCCAGCGCACTAGGCCCAATTGCCAGCCGAAACCGCGGCGGCGCAACATGACCACCTCGCCGGCGCGCAAGGGTTGTTGCAAGGACTCTCCCTGCAGCAACAGGCCGGAAGCGCTGAGGTTGCTGATCTGCAAACGGCAGGGCTCCAGTTCTCCGTCAGCCGGCTCGCCGGCGGCCAGCCGCCAGCAACGCGGCAACAAGCTGACCAGCTCGACGGTTTCGACGCTGAGCCGGCGCAGCCTGACGTGCCGCCGACGAGGCGGCGCCCCCCACTCCTGACGCAAACGCGCCAGCAACCAGGCTTCGTGGCCGCCGTCCAATCCCTGTCGCTGGCGCTGGCGGCTCAATTCATCCAAGCGTTCCAACAAACGACCGGCGTCCAGTCGCCACCACACGCCGTCGCCGTCCAGATCCAGCTCGGCGCAGAAGCGCGCCGGCCGGTCGGCGTCGGCGCGGAAAGCGAGCGCGCCGTCGTCCCCCAGCGGCTGATCCAACTGCTCCACGCGCAGCAAGCCGGCATGCTGCTCCAGCCATTGCAGCAGCAAGGCGATCTTGGCCGTCTCCAGCCGGTTGCTGGCGGTCAAACCCAACAACATCAGCCGGCGGTAGCTAAGCCCAGGCGCCGCCACGCCCCCCGCCGCCTGCCGCCCCTCCCAGCCCTGGGCCAGCGCGTAGGCGTACAAACGGTGGCAATCCCGCCAGAAGCCCTTGTGCAACGGCGCGTAGCTGCGCGCGTGCAGCGCCAGCAAATCGTAGCCGCTCGCCAACGCCAGTTGCAGAGCCTCCAACCGCGGACGAGAACTGGAAAAACGGCCGGCTTCCTGCGCGCTGAATGCCTGAGCCAGCAGCTTGCACTGCTCATGCCATTGCCGCAGCAATTGGCGGGCCGATTGCAATGCGGCGCGCGCCTCCGGGGTGCAGGACAATTCCTGCCGCGCCGCCGCGCGCTCCAGCCTGGCAACCAGCGCGGCCAACGGCGCCCGCAGCGCCTGCAAGAGCTGCAGGCGTTCCGCCGGCGCCAGGGCCGAGCGCCGCCATTGCTCCAGCCACTGGCCGGCCTTGTCCGCGGCGAGGGCGGCCGGCTGCGCCGCCAGCGTCTCCCATTGCGCCTGGACCGCCTTGAGGTCCAATGTCAGCCAGGGGCCTTCCGGCAAGGCGTGAATCAGCGACAGTTCCATCATGACCAAGTCATAGCGAGAGAGAAGCCGCCGATGATACGCCCAGCCATGATTTTTGGCGCGGCATTATTGCCAGCGCAAAAAAAATGCCCCGCGCGCGGCGGGGCATTCCGATCGGAGCGGTCTCAGGCTTAAGCCGACAGCTCCAGCATCAGCTTGTTGATGCGCTTGACGAAGGCCGCCGGGTCTTCCAGCTTGCCGCCTTCGGCCAGCAAGGCCTGATCGTACAGCACCTGGGCCAGATCGCTGGCGCGGGCCTCGTCGGCCTCGTCGGCCAGTTTTTTCACCAGCACGTGCTCGGGGTTGATCTCCAGCGTGGGCTTGCTAGCCTCCACCTTCTGCCCCGCCGCTTTCAACATGCGCTCCAAGTGGGCGCTCATATCATGCTCGCCGGCTACCAGGCAGGCCGGGCTCTCGGTCAGGCGGGCGGTGGCGCGCACTTCCTTGACCCGGTCGGCCAAGGCTTTCTGCACTTTCTCCACCACCGGCTTGGCGCTTTCCTCCACCTGCTTTTGCGCTTCCTTGTCGGCTTCGTCTTCCAGCGCGCCCAAATCCAGCGCGCCCTTGGCCACGGACTGCAGCGCCTTGCCGTCGAACTCGAACAGCGAGCCCACCACCCACTCGTCTACGCGATCGGTCAGCAACAGCACCTCGACGCCCTTCTTCTTGAACACTTCCAGGTGCGGGCTGTTCTTGGCCGCGGCCAGGGTATCGGCGGTGATGTAGTAGATCTTGTCCTGGCCTTCCTTCATCCGGGCGACGTAGTCGCTCAGCGTCACCGTCGGCTCAGTGCCTTCGGACGCGGTGGAGACGAAACGCAGCAGCTTGGCGATACGTTCCTTGTTGGCCATATCCTCGCCGACGCCCTCTTTCAGCACTTGGCCGAACTCTTGCCAGAACTCGGCGTATTTTTCCGGCTGATTGGCGGCAAGGTCTTCCAGCAGGCCCAGCACTTTCTTGACGCAGCCGTTGCGGATGGCGTCGATGTCCTTGCTTTCTTGCAGGATCTCGCGCGACACGTTCAGCGGCAGGTCGTTGCTGTCTATCACCCCGCGCACGAAACGCAGGTAGTGCGGCATCAGCTTCTCGGTGTCTTCCATGATGAAGACGCGGCGCACATAGAGTTTGACGCCCTGTTTGCGCTCGCGATCGAACAAGTCGAAGGGCGCGCGCGACGGGATGTACAACAGTTCGGTGTATTCCTGGCGGCCCTCAACGCGAGCGTGGCTCCAGGCCAGCGGGTCGGTGAAGTCGTGAGCCACATGCTTGTAGAACTCCTTGTACTGCTCTTCGCTGATCTCGCTCTTGCCGCGGGTCCACAGCGCGGAAGCGGAGTTCACGGCTTCCATCTCGTCGCTGACGATGACTTCGCCGTTTTCGCCGTAGCTATTGCCCTTTTTCATCTCAATCGGGATCGAGATGTGGTCGGAGTACTTGCGAACGATGCCTTTCAGCTTCCAGTCGTTCAGCAGTTCGTCCTCGCCCTCCTTCAGGTGCAGCACGATTTCCGTGCCGCGGCCGGCCTTCTCCACTTGCTCCAACGTGTATTCGCCGGCGCCCTCGGATTCCCAGCGAGTGGCGGAGTCGGCGGCGTCGCCGGCGCGGCGGGTGGTCAGCGTGACTTTATCGGCCACGATAAAGGCGGAGTAGAAGCCGACACCGAACTGACCAATCAGGTTGGCGTCTTTCTTGGCGTCGCCGGACAACTGCTCGAAAAAGGCCTTGGTGCCGGACTTGGCGATGGTGCCGATATTGGCTATGACTTCGTCGCGGCTCATGCCGATGCCGTTGTCGGCGATGGTCAGCGTGCGCGCCTCGGCGTCGTAGCCGATGGTGATCTTCAGCTCAGGCTCGTTTTCGAACAGCTCGGGCTTGGCCAAACCTTCGAAACGCAGCTTGTCGGCGGCGTCGGAAGCGTTGGAAATCAGTTCACGCAGGAAGATCTCCTTGTTGGAATACAAGGAGTGGATCATCAGCTGCAGCAGCTGCTTGACTTCGGTCTGAAAACCCAGGGTTTCTTTCAATGCGCTCATGGTGACTTATCACAAGAGTTGGTCAACGATGCGCATCAGATAAGGGCTGTCCCGGACTTTTCAATACCCCTGCCCTCAACACAGGATCGCTCCCCCGCGCGAACATGAAAAAGCCCCGCGGGGGACCACGGGGCTGGTTTGGCGTCGAGGCCGCCGGGCGGGCTCAGGCGCGCTTGTCTTCGCGCAGCGCCGGCGGCAACGCAAACACCGTGTTCTCCTCCACACCGTCCAGCTCGCTGACGCTGTCCGCGCCGAAAGCCTTGATCTGGTCTATCACCGCCTGCACCAGCACCTCCGGCGCGCTGGCTCCGGCGGTGACGCCCACGCGCCGCTTGCCGGCGAACCAGGCTTCCTCCAATTGACCGGAGTTGTCCACCATATAGGCGTCCACGCCCTTGAGCGCGGCCACTTCGCGCAAGCGGTTGGAGTTGGAGCTATTGGGCGACCCCACCACCACCACGATGTCGCATTCGTCGGCCAGCACCTTCACCGCGTCCTGCCGATTTTGAGTGGCGTAGCAGATATCGTCTTTTTTCGGGCTGGAGATCTCCGGGAAACGTGCCTTCAACGCGGCGATGATGTCGCGGGTCTCATCCACCGACAGCGTGGTCTGGCTGACGTAGGACAAGGCCGCCGGGTTGCGCACCTGCAAACCGGCGACGTCGGCGACGTTTTCCACCAGATACATGCCGCCGTCCACCTGGCCCATGGTGCCCTCCACCTCGGGGTGGCCGGCGTGGCCGATCATAACGATCTCCATGCCCGCCTTGTTCATGCGCTTGACTTCGACATGCACCTTGGTCACCAGGGGACAGGTGGCGTCGAACACCTGCAGGCCCAAAGCCGCGGCCTCTTCGCGCACCGACTGCGGCACGCCATGAGCGGAATACACCAGGGTGCTGCCTCTGGGCACATCCTTCAATTCCTCAATGAACACCGCGCCCTTGGCGCGCAGGTTCTCGACGACAAAACGGTTGTGCACCACTTCATGACGCACATAGATCGGCGCGCCGTACAGTTCAATCGCCCGCTCGACGATGGCGATGGCCCGGTCCACGCCTGCGCAGAAACCGCGCGGGTTGGCCAGCATGATGGTCTTCGTCATCACAAATCCTTGCTCAAGCCGCTGCGCTCAGGCGCGCGGCTTTCTGAAACTATCCAGCACCATCAGGGCGGCTCCCACGCAAATGAAGGAGTCCGCCAGATTGAAGGCCGGGTACGACCAGCTGCTGTAGTAATGCACCTGGATGAAATCGATCACATGGCCGTGGACGATGCGGTCGATCACATTGCCAAGCGCGCCGCCCATGATGAAAGCCGCGGCCAGATTCATCAGCCCGCTAAAGCGGTTCTTGAAGATATTCCAGCCCAGCCAGCCGGACACGGCGAAAGCCAGGCCCGAGAACAGATACTTCTGCCAGCCGCCGGCGTCGTGCAGAAAGCTGAACGCCGCGCCCGGATTGTACAGCAAGGTAAAACCGAAAAAGCCGGGAATGACTTCCCGGACTTCGCCGTACTGGTAATTGCCGTTGAAATAGATCTTGGACAATTGATCCAGCAACACGATTACCGCCGCCAGCGCAAACCACTTCGGCCATTGTTTGGCCTTGGGCATAGTCATTGCAGATTCCATCAGACCTTTCCACGACGCGAAGCGGAACTCCGCGCACTCTATATCAAAGCGCCGGAAGTCGGGAATGCTGAGCGCTCCCATCCTTCCGGCCCAGCCGTGCCGCCGCGTCGTCGACGCGGATCAGGCGAAGCGGCGCGTCTCGCCCTTGCCGTCGATATTGTCCACGCAACGACCGCACACCGCGCCGTGGCCGGCATGGCTGCCGACGTCTGCGCGGTAGTGCCAGCAACGCTCGCACTTCTGCTGCGTCGACGACGCCACGCTGACGCGGGTTTGCTCGCCTTGCTTGACGCTGGCTTTAGAGACAATCAGCACGAACTTGAGTTCATCGCCCAAGGCGTTCAGCCACTGCAACAGCTCGCCGTCGGCTTCGATCTCGATCTCCGCCTGCAAGGAGGAGCCCAGCTGATCGGCGCTGCGCAGCGCTTCGATCTGCTTGTTGACCTGAGCGCGCAGTTCGCGAATGGCCAGCCACTTGGCGGACAAGGCCGCTTCGCGCTCGGCGGACTGGGCCGGGAATTCATGCCAGACGTGATACAGCGGCGACTCTTCCTCGCTGTCCACCAGCACGTTCCACGCCTCGTCGGCGGTGAAGCACAGGATGGGCGCCACCAGTAGCAGCAAACTGCGGGTGATGTGGTACAGCGCGGTCTGGGCGCTGCGGCGCGCATGGCTGTCCGCCTTGGTGGTGTACAAACGGTCCTTGATCACATCCAGATAGAAGGCGCCCAGATCCTCGGAGCAATAGCCCACCACTTCCTGCACCACATGGTGGAAGGCATAGCGCGAGTACAGTTCACCCGCCGCCTTCTCCTGCACTTCACGGGCGCGCAGCAACGCGTACTGGTCCAGTTCCACCATATTGGCCAGCGGAACGGCGTGTTCAAGCGGGTCGAAATCCGACAGATTGGACAGCAGGAAGCGTATGGTATTGCGCAGACGGCGATAGCTTTCCGTTGTGCGCTTCAAGATTTCCTGCGACAGCGACATATCGCCGGAGTAGTCAGCGCTGGCCACCCACAGACGCAGGATGTCGGCGCCCAAGGTGCCGCAGATCTCTTCCGGCGCAATGCCGTTGCCGCGCGACTTGGACATCTTGTAGCCCTTGTCGTCCACGGTGAAGCCGTGGGTCAAGAGCTGCTTGTACGGCGCGCGGCCTATGGTGGCGCAACCGGTTTTCAGCGAGGACTGGAACCAGCCGCGATGCTGGTCCGAGCCTTCCAGGTACAGGTCCGCCGGCCAGGCCAGCTCCGGGCGCTGCTTCAGCACCGCGAAGTGGGTGGAGCCGGAATCGAACCACACATCCAGAGTGTCGGAGAGCTTGCGGTATTGCTCGGCTTCTTCGCCCAGCAACTCCTTGGCGTCCAGGCTGAACCAGGCTTCGATGCCCTGCTGTTCAATGCGCAGCGCCACTTCTTCCAGCAGTTGGACGGAACGCGGATGCAGCTCGCCCGACTCCTTGTGGATGAAGAAAGTCATCGGCACGCCCCAGTTTCGCTGGCGCGACACGCACCAGTCGGGGCTGTTCTTGATCATCGCGTCCAAACGCGCGCGGCCCCAGGCCGGGAAGAACTCGGTGGCATCGACGGCGCGCTGGCTGATCTCGCGCAGCGTCTCGCCGCCATTAGCCTGGCGGTCCATGCTGATGAACCACTGCGGCGTGGCACGGAAGATGATCGGCGTCTTGTGGCGCCAGCAATGCGGATAGCTATGCTCCAGCTTGGCCTTGTGCACCAGCGTGCCGCGCTCTTCCAGGGTTTCGATCACGCGCGGGTTGGCGTCCCATACCAGCATGCCGGCGAACAGTTCGGTGGTGCTCTTGTAGCGCCCGTCGTCGGCCACCGGGTTGGCCACCGGCAGTTTGTACTGCAAGCCGGCCTGGAAGTCTTCCAGACCATGGGCCGGCGCGGTGTGCACCAAGCCGGTACCCGCGTCGGTGGTCACGTGGTCGCCCAGAATCACCGGCACCTGGCGGTCGTAGAACGGATGGCTCAACTGAATCCGCTCCAGCGCCTCGCCCTTGGCTTCGCCCAGCACGCGGAACTCTTCGATGCCATAGCGCTTCATCGCCGACTCGACCAGATCCTTGCCCAGGATCAGCTTGCCCTTGGGGGTGTCGATCAACTGATAATCCAGATTGGCGCCGGCGGCGACGGCCTGGTTGGCCGGCAGCGTCCACGGCGTGGTGGTCCAGATTACGGCCATCGCGCCGGAAGCGTCGGCATCGAAGGCGGCCGAAGCCTTGTCGGCGTCAAGCACCTTGAAGCCGACATCGATCGCCGGCGACACTTTGTCTTCGTATTCCACTTCGGCCTCGGCCAGCGACGAGCCGCATTCGATGCACCAGTGCACCGGCTTCTCGCCCTTGCTCAGATAGCCGTTCTCGAAGATCTTGCCGAGGGTCCGCACGATATCGGCCTCGGTCTTGAAATCCATGGTCAGATAGGGATTGTCCCAATCGCCCAGCACGCCAAGGCGAATGAAGCCCTTCTTCTGGCGCGCCACCTGCTCTTTCGCGTATTCGCGACACAGTTCGCGAAACTTGGCGGCGGGAATGTCCTTGCCGTGCAGCTTCTCCACCATCAGTTCGATGGGCAGGCCGTGGCAGTCCCAGCCCGGCACATAAGGGGCGTCGAAACCGGCCAGCGTCTT
The DNA here is from genome assembly GCF_009936155.1 of Chromobacterium haemolyticum. Classification (NCBI taxonomy): domain Bacteria; kingdom Pseudomonadati; phylum Pseudomonadota; class Betaproteobacteria; order Neisseriales; family Chromobacteriaceae; genus Chromobacterium; species Chromobacterium haemolyticum. The sequence continues at coordinate 3,745,942 of NZ_AP019312.1, forward strand.
GGAGCGGACAATGATGTCCTTCAACACCTTGTTGACCGCGTGGCCCAGGTGGATGTCGTTGTTGGCGTACGGAGGACCGTCGTGCAGGATGAACTTGGGACGGCCGGCGGAGAGCTTGCGCAGCTTGTCGTAGCGCTTCTCTTCCTGCCAGCGCTTGACCCAGGCCGGTTCGCGTTTGGCCAGATCCCCGCGCATGGCGAAGGGTGTATCCAGCAGGTTTACGGTTTTACGATAATCGATGCTCATGCCTGCTCTCGCTGCAAACTTGTCAAATAGGTCTTGGCGCTGCCCGCGTCTTTTTCAATCTGAGCGGTCAGCGCCGATAAATCATCATACCGCGCCTCGTCGCGCAGTTTCTTCAGGAATCGCACCGTCAGCCGCTGCCCGTAGAGATCGCCGGCGAAATCGAACAGATGCACTTCCAGTTTGTAGTCCGGTGTGTCGCTGACCGTCGGGTTCAAACCCAGACTGGCCACGCCGCCCAACACGCCGTCGGCGGTTTCCGCCTGCACGACGAATACGCCCTGCAAGGCCGGACGCAAATGCGGCAAATGGATGTTGGCCGTGGGAAAGCCTATGGTGCGGCCCAGCTTCTTGCCATGCACCACACGACCGGAAATCTGATACTCGCGCCCCAGCAGGCTTTCCGCGCCGCTCAGGTCGCCTGCGGCCAGCCGCTCTCGCACCAAGGTGCTGGAGGCGCGTTCGCCCATGGCCAACACCGTCGGCATCGCCTCGGTGACGAAATGGGGACAGGAGCTCAGCATCTCAAAATGGCCCTGCCGCTTGGCGCCGAACTGGAAGTCGTCGCCGATCAGCAAATACTTGGTCTGCAGCCCCAGGACCAGAACCTTGTCGATGAAATCCGACGCCGACATGCCGGCGAAGCCGCGATTGAAGCGATAGACGAACACATAGTCGACCAGGCCCAGCCGCTGCAAGAACGCCAGTTTGTCGCGCAGCGTGGACAAGCGGCCCGGCGGATTGTCGCGCGCGAAGAACTCCCGCGGATGGGGCTCAAAGGTCAACAGGGCCGTCGGCAGGCCTCGGGCGTCGGCTTCCAGCCGCAGACGCTGCAGCATTTTCTGATGGCCAAGGTGCACGCCGTCGAAATTGCCGATGGTCAAGGCGCAGGCTGGCAGCTGATAACGCCGCGGATCTCCAAAAAATACCTGCATGTGCTGGTCTTATTGCGTCCTGAAAACCTTCGATTGTATCTGCCAGCTACGGATAGCGTCCATACATGAAACGCAATTGGGCCGGCAACGACAAACAGAGCCGGCTATCCGCGGTACTATGCAAAAAGCCCCGCAATCTTGCGGGGCTTTTTGAACAGAGCAGCTAATCGAGATTACTTCTTCTCAACCAGGGACTCTTTAACCGCGTCGATGGTCAGCTCAACGCGACGATCAGACTCGATGCATTCCTTGATAGCCAGGTTCTGCTTGGAACCTTTCTTCTGGTATTTCGGGAATTTGGCCTTGCACTCGGCAGTCATCTTGGCTTCGGCGGCGCCGCGACCTACGGAGGTCACTTTGTCGGCCGGAACGCCGGCGGCTACGAAGTAGCCTTTAACTGCGTCGGCGCGCTCTTGCGACAGACGGTTGTTGTAAGCGGCGGAACCCATGAAGTCGGTGTAGCCAGCAACTTCAACGGACTTCAGGTAGCCTTTGCCAGCATTGGCTTTTAGCTTTTCAACCAGCGGGTCCAGTTCGTTCTTGGCGTCAGCGCGCAGCTTGGCCTTGTCGAAGTCGAACAGCACTTTAGCGGACAGGGTGACTTTTTCTTTTTCGGAAACCAGCACCGGCTTCGGAGCTTCTGCTACCGGCTTGGCAGCTTCGCGATCGCCACATTCAACCAGGCCGTCTTTAGCCTTGTCGAAGAAGTTGGTTCTCCAGCACTCGCCATAGTTGTTGCGAGTCACGGATTCGGTGGACTGGTCAACGGCATAGCCAGGTTTAGCAGCAAAAGCGCTAGCGGAAACCAACAGAGCAGCAACCAGGGCGCTCAGTTTCAGCTGTTTAGTCATGTTATTCCCTCTTTAATCTATAAAATGGGTAGCAATGCGGGCTGACGCAAAGACCACACGAACAATTTTACTGCAAACAACAGGGTGATCTGCAAACTGTGTTTATGCAGTTAACCCGCACTATAGAAACGCTGCAACCCCATGTCAACTTAGGACGCCACAGATTGAGAGCAATCCGTTGCAAAAAAACGTCAAAAAAAGCGTTTTTTTGTGGCCTCTGTCTCGCATAAACCACACATTACAGCGATGTGACGCGCCTACGAAACAGTGGCAGCGGATTCAGCACAGTAGCCTGATAGTTTTCGCTAAAAGTATTAAAACCATCCAGCGAAGATTCCAGCGCCTTGCCGTCCTTAATGGCGAATGCATCAAAACCGACTTGCGCCATGGAGTGCAGTAAGTCTTGCCAGACATCCCCAATCGCGCGCAGTTCCCCACGGTAGCCGTAACGCTCACGCAGCAAGCGGGCATGACTGTAGCCGCGGCCATCGGTAAAGGCCGGAAAATCGACGGCGATCAGCTCCAGCTCTGGCAAATCGGCCAGTAGTCGCGCGGGATCCTCGTCCGGCCCTAGCCAGACGCCCACCCGCGCGGCATGGCTGCGCCAGAACGCGCGCCGCTCCAGCCAATCGGATAGCGGCACGATCACATTGCCGCCCGCCGCGGTTTCCGGCAACTGGCCGTTTTCATCCTGGCGCAGCAGATTCCAATCGTCCGGCCGGACTTGTCCCTGTTTAATGATGTTTGGCATATACCCGCTCCTTGAAGGGTTCGATGCCGATGCGGCGCACGGTTTCGATGAAGCGCTCGCCCGGACCGCGTTGTTCCAGGTAGACGCTCATGATGGTGGTGAAAGCCTTGGGCACGTCGGCCTGGGCGAACGAGGGCCCTATCACCTTTCCTATGCTGGTGGCGCTGCCCTGGCTGCCGCCCAGCGTGATCTGGTACCACTCCTCCCCGTTCTTGTCGACGCCGAGGATGCCGATGTTGCCGATGTGGTGATGGCCGCAGGCGTTCATGCAGCCGGAGAAATTGCAGTCAATGTCGCCGAGGTCGTACAGATAGTCCATGTCCTCGAAGGTTTGCTGAATCGCCTCCGCCACCGGGATAGAGCGCGCGTTGGCCAGCGAGCAGAAGTCGCCGCCCGGACAGCAGATGATGTCGGTGAGCAGGCCGATATTGGGGGTGGCGAAGCCGTGCTCGCGCGCCAGCAGCCACAGCGCGTGCAAATCCTTCTCCGGCACGTCCGGCAGCACCAGGTTCTGTTCGTGGGCGACGCGCAGTTCGCCGAAGCCGAAGCGGTCGGCCAAATCCGCCGCAGCGTCCATCTGCTCCGCGCTGATGTCGCCGGGCGGCACGCCGGCGCGCTTCAGCGACAGCACCACCGAGCGATAGCCCGGCCGCTTGTGGGCGCGGGTATTGCGCTCCGCCCAACGGGCGAAGCCTTTGTCCTCTTCGAGCGGAGCTCGCAGTTCGGGGGGATTGGCCGGCAGCGTCTGATACGGCGGGTCAGTGAAGAAGCTGGCGTAATGCGCGACATCCTCGTCACGCAGGGTGGCAGGACCGCCCTTGATATGCAGCCATTCGTCCTCGACCTTGGCGGCAAAACCCTCCACCGTCATCGCCTTGACCAGAATCTTGATGCGCGCCTTGTACTTGTTGTCGCGACGGCCAAAGCGGTTGTAAACCCGCAGCACCGCGTCCAGATAGGTCAGCAGGTGCGGCGTGGGCAAAAAATCCTTGACCACGTCGCCGACGATGGGGGTACGCCCCAGACCGCCGCCCACCATCACTCGGAAGCCCACTTCGCCGGCCTCGTTGCGCACCACGTGCAGGCCGATGTCGTGCACGCGGGTGGCGGCGCGGTCTTCCACGCTGCCGGACACCGCGATCTTGAATTTGCGCGGCAGGAAGGTGAACTCGGGGTGCAAGGTGCTCCACTGCCGAATGATCTCGCACCAAGGCCGCGGGTCCAGCAGTTCGTCGCCGGCCACGCCGGCGAAGGCGTCGGTCGTCGTGTTGCGCACGCAGTTGCCCGAAGTCTGGATCGCATGCATCTCCACCGTGGACAGCTCTTCCAGGATATCGGGCACCCGAGCCAGCTCCGGCCAGTTGAACTGAATGTTCTGGCGGGTGGTGAAATGGCCATAGCCCTTATCGTAGCGGCGGGCGATGTCGGCCAACTTGCGCAGCTGGCCGCTGCGCAGATGGCCGTAGGGAATGGCGACGCGCAGCATCGGCGCGTGGCGCTGCACGTACAGGCCGTTCATCAGGCGCAGCGGGCGAAACTCGTCCTCGCTCAGCTCGCCGGCCAGATAGCGCCGGGTCTGATCGCGGAACTGGACCACGCGCTCGCGGACGATGCGGTGATCGACTTCATCATATTGATACATGGTGCTCTTTCAGACGGCGCTATGCCGGACGTTTCAACGGGCTGGCCTTGACGTGCAGGCCGCACTCCTTGGAATCGGGGTTTTCCCACCACCAGCGTCCAGCTCGGACATCCTCCCCCACCGAAATGGCCCGGGTACAGGGCGCGCAGCCGATGGAAGGATAATGGCGGTCATGCAGGGCGTTGTAGGGCACTTCGTGCGCGCGCAGGTAGTCCCAGACATCACGCTCGCTCCAGTCCAGCAGCGGGCTGAATTTTTGCAGGCCGTTGTCGGCGTCGTATTCGCTGACCTGCAGGTCCTGACGCGTCGGCGACTGTTCGCGCCGCAACCCCGTGATCCAGGCGGACCGCCCGGCCAGCGCGCGCCGCAGCGGCTCCAGCTTGCGTACCTGGCAACAGGACTTGCGCGCGTCCACGCTGCGGTAAAAGCCGTTGATGCCATGGAGACCGACGTACTGCTCCACCGCGGCGGCCTGAGGGAAATACACGGCAACTGGGTGGCTGGGGTAGCGCTCTTCCACCCGTTGCATCAGATCGTAGGTTTCCGCCGGCAGGCGGCCGGTGTCCAGGCTAAAGGCCGCTATGCCCAGACCCAGACGGGCGATCAGATCGGTCAGCACCATGTCCTCCGCGCCGTAGCTGTTGGCCAGCACGGCGTCCGGATGCGCGGCGGCGATCGTCCTGAGGCAGGCGACGGTGGCGTCCAGTTTTGCTTCCAGGCTCATCAGAGACTCCAGGCAGGAAATTTCATGACAATCCTACCCAAGCCGCTTATAAACTGAAAAGAATATTGTGTTAGTATTTAATTACTACAGGTTTTATAGAGGATGGCGTCGCATGAAGCTGCAACAACTGCGTTACTTGGTGGAGGTGGCCAAGCAAGGGCTGAACGTCTCGGAAGCCGCGGAAAAACTGCACACCTCGCAGCCGGGCATTTCCAAGCAGATCCGGCTGCTGGAGGATGAGTTGGGCATCCAGGTCTTCATCCGCAACGGCAAGCGGGTGGTTTCAGTGTCCGAGCCGGGCAAAGAGGTGCTGCGCATCTCGGAGCGCATTCTGCGCGAAGCGCAGAATCTGAAACGGGTGGGCGACGAATTCTCCAAAGAGGCGGAAGGCGCGCTGACCATCGCCACCACGCACACCCAAGCACGCTACGCGCTGCCGCCGGCCATCGCCGAATTCGTTCGACGTTACCCCAAAGTGAGGCTGTCGATCAAGCAGGGGAGCCCCACCCAGATCTGCGAAATGGTGGTGTCCGGCGAAGCCGACCTCGCCATCGCCACCGAAGGCATCGCTTTGTACAAAGAATTGGCGATGCTGCCCTGCTACGAATGGAACCGTTCCATCGTGGTGCAGGAAGGACATGAGCTGACAAAGTTGGATCGCCCGTTGACGCTGGCGGACATCGCCCGCTACCCCATCGTCACCTACGACTTCGCCTTCGCCGGCCGCTCCAAGATCAACAAAGCTTTCGCCGACCAGGGCCTGGCGCCCAACGTGGTGCTGACCGCGATCGACACCGACGTGATCAAGACCTATGTCGGCCTGGGACTGGGCATAGGCATCATCGCCAGCATGGCTTACGAACCGGAGCGCGACGTCAATCTGCAATTGCTGGACGCCAGCCATCTGTTCGAACCGTCCACGACCAAGATCGGCATCCGCAAGGACGCCTATCTGCGCGGCTTCGCCTACACCTTTATCGAGCTGTTCGCGCCGCATTTGCACCGACGCGAAGTCGAAGCCGCTCTGCTGGCCCGGGACCCGGACAGCGAGGATTGAAGCCTCCGTGGCCCGACAAAGCAAAACGCCCCGATATCGGGGCGTTTTCACGTGCGGGCGCGAAGAATTCAGAGCGTCAGGCCGCCAGTCACTTCGATGGCCGCGCCGTTGATGTAGCTGGCTTCGTCGGACGCCAGGAAGGCGTAGACGTTGGCGATCTCGGTCGGATCGGCCATGCGCCGCATCGGCACTTTGTCCTCCATCGCCTGAATCACCTTCTCCGGCATCGATTGCAGGATGGGGGTGGCAACGAAGCCCGGGCACACCGCGTTGGCGCGAATGCCTTTTTTGCCCAATTCCTTGGCCCAGGTTTTGACGAAGCCAATGACGCCGAACTTGGACGCAGCGTAGTTGGTCTGGCCGAAGTTGCCGTAGACGCCCACCACCGAGGACGCGTTCAGAATCACGCCGCCGCCCTGCTCCACCATGGTGTCGATCACCGCGCGGGCACAGTTGTAAACGCCTTTCAGATTGATGTCGATCACCTTGTCGAACTGGTCTTCGGTCATCTTCATCAGTTGAGCGTCCATGACGATGCCGGCGTTGTTGACCAGAACGTCGATGCGGCCGCGGCGGTTTTTCAGATCAGCAACCATGTCCGCGATCTGACCCTTATTCGTCACATCCACCTTGTAGCCGATGGCTTCGCCGCCGGCCTGCTGCAACTCCTGTACCACCGCGTTCACCGCGTCCAGATTGAGGTCGCAAACGGCGACGACCGCGCCTTCTTTAACGAATTTCTCGGCTGTCGCCTTGCCGATGCCGCTGGCGGCGCCGGTGATGATGGAGACTTTACCTTTCAAGCGCATGGATTTTCCTTACTGACTTTGTAGATGACAGGCAATCCGCCCAGAGGCCGGACTCACAACTCCACCATCGACCACCTATGGCCAAACACCTGTTTTTATTGGTTATTTTTTAAAGCAAAAAGAAAAGCGGAAGTTTGTGCGCCGCAGCCATTGCAGTGCACAAGACGCACTGCAATATAGCGCACTCACTCCCGCCGGTAAAGCAACTGCTCTACAGGTCAGTTACCAAGTGTAACCGACCATAAGCAGCAACTTACTCCAGGCCTTTGCTGGCCAAGTAGTCTTCGTAATTGCCGGTGTAGTAGTCGTACCCGCCCTTGCCGTCCAGCTCCAACACATGCGTCGCCAGCGAGCTGACGAACTGACGGTCGTGGGAAACGAAGATCAAGGTGCCCTTGTACTTCTCCAGCGCCATGTTCAGGGATTCGATCGACTCCATGTCCATATGGTTGGTCGGCTCATCCATAATCATCACATTCGGCTTTTGCAGGATCAGCTTGCCGTACAGCATGCGGCCCTTCTCGCCGCCGGACAGCACGCGAACCGGCTTGCCCACCTCGTCGCCGCCAAACAACAGACGGCCCAGCGTGCCGCGGATCACCTGCTCGTCGTCGCCCTCCTGGCCCCATTCGCGCATCCACTCGGTCAGCGTCATGTCGCTGTCGAAATCGGCCTCGTGGTCCTGTGCGAAATAGCCCACCTGAGCTTTCTCCGCCCATTTGATCGAGCCGTGGTCAGCGCTCAGGCCTTCGGCGAACTGCGCGTCAAAGGCGCCGGCCAGCAATTTGACCAGCGAGGTCTTGCCCGCGCCGTTAGGGCCGATAATGGCCAAGCGGGCCCCTGCCTCGAGGATCAGGCTCAAATCCTTGAACAGGACTTTGGTATCGTAAGCCTTATTGAGGTGATCCACCTCCACTGCCTGACGGTGCAGTTTGAACTTGTCGTCCATTTCAAAACGAATGAACGGGTTTTGACGACTGGACGGCTTCACTTCCACCATTTCGGACTTCAGCTTGTCCACCTGCTTCAATCGGCTAGTCGCCTGGCGCGCCTTGGACTTGTTGGCGGAGAAGCGGGCCACGAACTCCTGCAGTTCCTGGATACGTTCCTTGGCCTTGCTGTTGGACGACAACTGGCGTTCACGCGCCTGGGCCGACGCGATCATGTAGTCGTCGTAATTGCCCGGGTAGATGCGAATGGTGTTGTAGTCCAAATCCGCCATATGGGTGCACACCGAATTCAGGAAGTGACGGTCGTGCGAAATGATGATCATGGTGGAGTTGCGCTCGTTGAGCACGTTTTCCAACCAGCGGATGGTGTTGATGTCCAGGTTGTTGGTGGGTTCGTCCAGCAACAGGATGTCTGGATTGGAGAACAGAGCCTGAGCCAGCAAAACACGCAATTTCCAGCCCGGCGCCACTTCGCTCATCGGGCCGGCGTGCTGTTCCACCGGAATGCCCACGCCCATCAGCAGTTCGCCGGCGCGCGCCTCGGCGGTGTAGCCGTCGTATTCGGCGAACTTGGCTTCCAGTTCGGCCGCGTGCATGTAATCGTCTTCGCTGGCTTCCGGGTTGGCATAGATGGCGTCGCGTTCGCTCATCGCCGCCCACATTTCGGAGTGCCCCATCATCACCACGTCGATGACGCGCTGATCTTCATAGGCGAACTGATCCTGGCGCAGCTTACCCAGGCGCAGGCCGTTCTCAATGGCCACCTCGCCGCTGGTCTGCTCCAGGTCGCCACCCAGAATCTTCATAAAAGTGGATTTGCCGGAACCGTTGGCGCCGATCAGGCCATAACGGTTGCCTTCGCCAAATTTGACGGAAACCTTTTCGAACAAAGGTTTGACGCCAAACTGCATGGTAATATTGCTTGTGGTAATCACGCTTAGGGATCCTTCAGCCAAATAGCCGTAAGTATCGGAAAAACGTGGGATTCTAGCACAGTGCAGGCGTTTTCCCGAACCGTCCGTCAAGGAAACGCCGCCTACCTTTTGCCAGCTTCTCGAATTCCGCTACAATCGTAAGCCTTGTTTTCTATTCCCTGAGATAGGCTGAACTATGCTTACCGGCAGCTTGGTCGCCCTGGTCACCCCGATGTCCGCAGACGGCTCGGTCGACTACGAGGCACTGCGACGACTCGTCGATTTCCATATTGAGAATGGCACCGACGGCATTGTCGCGGTTGGCACCACTGGCGAATCCGCCACATTGAACGTGACCGAGCACATCGCCGTGGTCAAGGCGGTTGTCGAATACGCCGCCGGCCGCGTCAAAGTCGTCGCCGGCGCCGGCGGCAACTCCACGGCCGAAGCGATCGAACTGAGCCACTTGTCTCAGGAGGTTGGTGCCGATTACGTGCTGTCGGTTGTACCTTATTACAACAAGCCCACTCAGGAAGGTCTTTACCAGCATTTCAAAGCCATCGCCGACTCCAGCAAGCTTCCGGTCATCCTTTATAACGTGCCCGGCCGCACCGTTGCCGACATGAGCAACGACACCGCGCTGCGCCTGGCCGCCCATCCCAACATCGTCGGCCTGAAAGACGCCACCGGCGACATCGGCCGCGCCTGCGATTTGGTTATGCGCGTTCCGGAAGGATTTACCCTCTACTCCGGAGACGACGCCACCGGCATGGCTTTCATGCTGTGTGGCGGCCACGGCGTGATCTCGGTCACCGCCAACATCGCCCCCAAATTGATGAGCGAGCTTTGCAAAGCCGCCACCGGCGGCAACGCCAAGCTGGCTCGCGAGATCAACGACAAGCTGCAAGGCCTGCACAAGCAACTGTTCATCGAACCCAACCCGATTCCGGCCAAGTGGGCGTTGACGCGGATGAACCGGATTCCCTCCGGCATCCGCCTACCGCTGACCCCGCTCTCCATCGGCGCGCAAGCCTCCGTGGAAGCGGCGATGAAACAAGCCGACATCCTTTAACCTTTCCCCTGCCGAAACGATGGGAGACCGCATGAAACGAACCGCGCCCGCCGCGATTCTGCTGGCAACCGGCATTATCGCCGGTTGCAGCTCGCAACAGCCGCTAACCAAGAAGCTGGACTACCAGTCCGACAAGCCTAAAGCCGTCAACACTCTGGAAGTGCCGCCCGATCTGACCGCGCCGCAAGTCCAGAATAAATACACCATCCCCGGCGCAGCCAGCGCCGCAGCCCAAGGCGCCAAAGCCGACTCTCAGGCCCAACAGCCGGCGGCAGGCAGCTCGGTCGCCCTGAACCGGCTGGACAACGTGAAGATGGAGCGGGCCGGCACCCAACGCTGGCTGGTTGTATCCGGCAAGAGTCCGGAACAGCTATGGCCGGCTTTGAAAGCTTTCTGGCAGGACAACGGCTTCGTCATCAAGAGCGAAGATCCGGCCGTAGGCGTTATGGAAACGGACTGGGCGGAAAACCGCGCCAAGCTGCCCAACGACGGCCTGCGCAAACTGCTTGAAACCGTCGGCCTCGGCAGCGTCTACTCCACCGGTGAACGCGACAAGTTCCGCATTCGTCTGGAAAAGACCGCCAACGGCACCGAAGTCTACTTCTCCCACCGCGGCATGGAAGAAGTCTATGCCGACACGACCAAGACCAACACCATCTGGCAGCCGCGCGCTACCGACCCAGGCCTGGAAGCCGAGTTGCTGGGCCGCTTCATGATGAACTTGGGCATGGCCGAGGACAAAGCTCGCGAACAGGTCAAACAGACGCTGAGCGCGCCGACCAAGCCGCAAACGCCCATCGTCGACGGCCAATTGGTGCTCAGCGATGAGTTCGACCGCGCCTGGCGCCGCGTCGGCTTGGCGCTGGATCGCGTCGGCCTGGTGGTAAGCGACCGAGACCGCTCCCAAGGCGTTTACTTCGTCAAACCGGCCAAGAGCGAAACCGACAAGAACGAATCCGGCGGTTTCTGGTCCAGCCTCGCCTTCTGGAAGAGCGATGACGGCAAGTCCGCCAAGCCCACCGAGCAGGAATACCGCGTGCAAATCAAGGAAACCACGCCGGGCTCCAGCACAGTGTCCATCCAGGACAAACAGGGCAAACCTCTGTCCGACGCATTCAGCAAGGCCGCGCTGTCGAAACTGCAAACCGAGCTGCAATAAGACGCGAAGTCAGCGCGTTCTTACAAAGAAAAAGCCCGCTGCCGCGGGCTTTTTCTTTGTACCTTAATTATCAAACGGCCAATCAATTAATCCGACCATAGATAATCAGACGAAATGTAACACTTTGTAGCGAACAGACAATTGTGTTGTTTTCATGTTGCAACACCCCTTGTTCCATTTGCTACAGATACAAAAAAACCGGCCATAGCCGGTTTTTTTGTCGCAGGCCAAGAATTACTTGGCAGCGGAAGCCTCTGCAGCCGGAGCGGAAGCAGCAGCCGGAGCGGAAGCTTCAGCAGCCGGAGCGGATGCCGGAGCGGCAGCCGGAGCGGATGCTTCAACAGCAGGAGCGGAAGCTTCAGCCGGAGCTTCTGCTTTCTTACCGCAAGCGGACAGGGCTACAGCCAGCAGGGCAGCAACGAGGAGCGACTGTTTCATTTTTTCATTACCTTTGAGGATAAGTTGAACAAGACGTCAGTTATCGCACGGTCTTCGAAATAAGCCGGGCGACTGAAAATCCATCAGTGCGCAAATTGTATCACGAAAAAAAAGGCTGTATAGGGGGCAAAATTCCAAAAAAACACCTTTGCCTATAATCCTCTTCCGCAAAGCAGCATAGCCACAAAAACGGGCGTTTACCCCTGTCGTTGAGGCCAGAATTTGTCGATACCACTTGCGCATCCGAACAATTTCTGTGGTTATTTTGCTACATTCGTCGCCAAATGCCAATAGCCTGCCAGGTATCCCTCGTACAAACATTCCTGCATGCCAGGTCCAAGTGCCGCGCCGGCTATGCGCCTGGCATTGGCGAAGGCGCGCCAGGCCGCGAAATCCCTCTCATCCGCCTCCAGTCTCTCGCCATTGCAATAGAAACTGTCGCCACAGAACAGAATCTGACTCTTGCGATCCAGCTCCAATCCACGCTCGGCCGCCTCGCCCTCGAACTCTCCTTCGTCCAACTCCTCTTCCGGCGCCTCGTAAAAGACATGCGCCTTGGGTTCGGTCAGATAGTGACCCAAAAAGTCGCCCACCGCGGCCTTGTCCCAACGGATCTGCTCCAGCAGCCGGCTAACCTGCTCCACCATCTCGTCGCTTATTCGCGCCGGATCTTGCTGCAGCGTGAGGTCAGGGTCGGCGTATACGCCTTCCGCGCAAATGCGGTCCTGCAGATGCACCAGGAATTGTGTCGCCAGTTCCTGCGCCGGCGGGGCGCGAAAACCGATCGAATAAGTCATTCCAGGGTCCAACGCCACACCGTGATGCGCGCACTTTGGCGGCAGGTAGAGCATGTCGCCGTGCTCCAACACGAACTCCTGCTCGCAACGGAAATCCTTCAGCACCCGGATCGGCGCATCTTCGATGAAGTCGTCGTCGTGCTGAGTCGAGATCTGCCAACGTTTGCGCCCGCCCACTTGCAGCAGGAACACATCGTAGGCGTCGAAATGCGGACCCACGGTACCGCCCGGCGGCGCGTAGCTGATCATCAAATCGTCCAGCCGCGCGTAGGGAATGAAATTGAAGCGCCACAGTAGCTCGTCGATGTGCGGCAAGTGCTGGTTGACGCCCTGCACCAACAAGGTCCAGTCGGTCTCCGGCAGGCGGCGGAAGCGCGCAGAACGAAACGGCCCGCGCTCTAGGCTCCAGCGTCCGTCGCGGCATTCAATCAAACGCGACTCAGCATCTTCGCGGGTCGCCAACTGCGACAGCACCGAAAAATCCGCCAGCGGCCCCACCTCGGTCAGGGCGCCGCGAATCAGCAAAGGCTTCTTGTGCCAGTACTCGGCGAGGAACTGTTCGGGCGACATCCCGCCCAGCAAAGTTGTTGTGTTCATGGCAGTTTCACGGGCTGAAACGCCCGGCAATGGTTTACAATATGGGATGCGCGCAATGGCGGCGCATCTGAAAATCGTTTTCGATGGCCGGCTTGCGCCGCCATCTGCTTTATTGACCTTCCTTCACGGATCCGCACTCATGCAAATCTCCAAAAACACCGTCGTTACCCTCCACTACGAGATGTTCGACGCTGACAACAACCTCCTCGACAAAACCGAAGAGCCGATCAGCTATCTGCATGGCGGCTACGACGGCATCTTCCCGCTGGTGGAAGAAGCTTTGGAAGGCAAGGCCGTTGGCGATTCCATCGACGTCAAGATGACGCCGGACGACGCTTTCGGCGACCCGGAAGAAGAACTGATCCGCCTGGAAGACCTGGACGTGTTCCCGGCTGACGTCGAAGTCGGCATGATGTTCGAAGCCGACGATCCGGAAACCGGCGACGTGCTGCTGTTCCGCGTCACCGACATCGCCGACGGCAAGGCAGTTGTCGACGCCAATCACCCGCTGGCCGGTCAAAGCATCCGCTTCGCCGCCAAGGTAGTGGAAATCCGCGCCGCCAGCGCCGATGAAATCAGCCACGGCCACGCCCACGGCGAGCACGGCCACCATCATTGATCAGGCAGCCAGTCAAGCCGGCATTGTAATACTTTTGCCGGTTCGCCGGCCTGATTTCGACAAAGGCGGCCCATTGGGCCGCCTTTGTCATCCTGCGCGCGGAATCCGCCTCGCTATCTCTAACGAGCGCGCCTCCAGCGCCGGCAGCCAGCAACAAGCACCAGCGCGCACACCGCCAGCCTCAAGCCGTACTCCTCATGGCTGCCGGGCTTGTACAACAACCACAGCAACTGCAGCACCAGAGCAGGCAGCATCAACGATTGCAGCCGCGCGCTCAAACCCGCCGCCCCCCCATGGGGCCAGGCCCAGCGACAGGCGCCCCACATCGCCGCCCAACCCAGCAAGGCGCCCACGACCACGTCCAACGGCCAATGCACGCCTATCGCCAACCGCGACAACATCACCAGCACCACCGCGACCGTGAGCAGCGCTCCGCGGCGCAGCATGCCGGAATAGTAAAGAAAGCTCGCCAGCGTGGCGGAAGCCATCGCGTGGCCGGAAGGAAAGGAGCCGTTGCCGGGCAAGTCGTCCAGCAGCCGCACCGATCCCGGCGGCAACACCAGCGGCGGCCGCGGCTCGGCGAACCCCGCCTTGAGCGCGATGGCCAGAAACACGCCCGTCCCGCAGCCGACCAGCAAGGCAGGCAGCTTGTCCGGCCGCCGCCAGCTCAAGGCCAGCAGCAGGACCAGCACCGTGGGCCAGTCTCCCAACACGCTCAGCATGCGCCAGAACGCGCCGGGCGCGATGCGGCCGGCTTCGTGCAAGATCAGGAAAAGTTCGCGGTTGGAGGCGGGCGACAGCGCCAGCAGAATAGCCAGCGGCGACAACAACAACGCCGGCCACAGCCGGCGCAAACAGGACCACTTAAACCACATCAGTCAGCTTTCATCGTTGCAAGGGTGATTCGATCCAGACCCGCCAGATCGACAATGGTTTCCGCTTGCAGCAAACCCGCTTCGGTGAAAAGCCGGCGCACCGCCTCGCCCTGATCGTAGCCATGCTCGACAATCAGCCAGCCGCCGGGCGCCAGCCGACTCGGCGCGTCGGCGGCGATGGCGCGCAGACAGGCCAGGCCGTCGGCCTCGTCGGTCAAGGCCATCCGGGGCTCGAAACGCACGTCCCCCTGCCCCAGATGCTCGTCGTCGCGCCGGATATAGGGCGGATTGGACACGATGAGATCAAACACCGCGTCCGCCGGCAGCGCCTGATACCAACTGCCCTGATAAAAATCGACGCGCGCGCCCAGACGCTCGGCGTTGCCGCGCGCGACGGCCAGCGCCTCGGGCGACAGATCGACAGCGCTCACCCGCCAAGCCGGCGCTTCCAGCGCCAAAGTCGCGGCGATGGCCCCACTGCCGGTGCCCAGGTCCACCACGCGGGCGGCGCCTCGGCCGGTCCGTTCCAACGCAGCCTCGATCAAATGCTCGGTTTCCGGCCTGGGGATCAGCACCTGCGGCCCCACGGAGAAATCGCGGCCGTAGAACTCGCGCCGGCCGATCAGATAAGCCACCGGCTCGCCTGCGGCGCGGCGCGCCCCCAGCGCGCGGAAACACGCTTCCTGTTCCGCGCTCAGTTCCTGCTCCGGATAAGCGGCGATGCGGGCGTGGCTCAGTTCCGGCGCCGCCTGCTGCAACAGCATGCGGGCCTCCAGACGGGGCAAGGGGTATAGGCGCAGCGCCTCGGCTATCGTCAACATGGTCGTCACAACAGGAACAGGGTGGCGAGCCCCAGGAAAATGAAAAAGCCGCCGGAATCAGTGCAGGCGGTGATCAGCACGCTGGAGCCTAGCGCCGGATCGCGGCCGGAGCGCTGCATCAGGCAGGGGATCAACACCCCCATGGTGGCGGCCAGCATCAGGTTGAGCAGCATCGCGCCCAGCATTACCAAACCCAGCGAGAAGCTGCCGTACAACAACCAGGCCACGCTGCCTATCACCCCGCCCCACAACACGCCGTTGATCATGCTGACCCGCAGCTCCTTGCGCCACAAGCGCCAGGCCTGGCTCAGCTGCATCTGCCCCATGGCCAGCGCGCGCACGATCATGGTGATGGTCTGGTTGCCGGAGTTGCCGCCGATGCCGGCAACGATGGGCATCAAGGCGGCCAAGGCCACCAATTGGGAAATGGAGTGTTCGAACACGCCGATCACGCGCGAGGCGACGAAGGCGGTACATAGATTGATCGCTAGCCAAGCCCAGCGGTTCTTCACCGAATCTATCACCGGCGCGAACAGGTCTTCTTCCTCTTTCAAGCCGGCCAGGTTCAGCACTTCGCTGTCGGACTCTTCGCGGATCACGTCCACCATCTCGTCCACGGTCAGCCGGCCAATCAGCTTGCCGGCCTCGTCCACCACCGGCGCGGTAATCAAGTCGTAGCGCTCAAAGGCCAGCGCAGCGTCGGCGGCGTCTTCGTCCGGGCTGAAGCTGACCAGTTCGGTGGCCATTACTTCGGCTACCAGCGCATCGGGGTCGGACACCAGCAGTTTACGGATAGAGAGCACACCCTTGAGCAGGCCCAGGTCGTCGATGACGAAAATTTTATCGGTGTGCGCCGGCAACTCGTCGAAACGGCGCAGATAGCGCAGCACCACTTCGCAGCTGACGTCGGCGCGAATCTTGACCAGGTCGAAGTCCATCAGCGCGCCGACCTTGTCCTCGTCGTAGGACAAGGCCGACTGCAGTTGGGCGCGCTCCTCTTCGTCCAGGCCGCCCATTACTTCGTACACCACCTGACGCGGCATGTCCGGCGCCAGTTCGGCCAGTTCGTCCGCGTCCAGTTGCTCAGCGGCGTTGACGAGCTCGCCGTGCTCCATCACTTCGATCAGCGACTCCCTGACCGCGTCGGACACTTCCAGCAGGATGGCGCCGTCGCGCGCGCCGTCCACCTGGTCCCAGACCAGCAGGCGGTCTTCCAGCGGCAAGGCTTCCAGGATATGGGCGACGTCGGCCGGGTGCAGCTGTTCCAGCTTCAGGCGCAGCGCTTCCAGATTGTAATGCGGGGCCAGCGGGTCCGTCGGCGGCTCGGAGGCCTCCGGACGGGATACAAGATCTTCCAACTGCCGCTGGCGCTCGAGCAGGCGCTGTACCAGGGCCAGGCTTTCTTGCAGACGATCGGCGGATTGTTGCTTGAAGGCAACCGTCATGCACGTCTCCTTCCGCCCAGATGGCGCACGCGGCGCGGGCGGTCTGAGGCGGGCTTATTCTCTAACGGTAAATCGGGATTGGATTACGGGGTAACTGGGTAAGTCCATTGCGTAGCCGCCATGCCTCGCGCATGGCGCGCTCTAAAAAGAAAGTCGCGATTGTAACATGCCGCCTGCGCCGCTCCAATCCGCTCTCCGGACGCTCATGGCAGTTCCACATAGCTCATGCGCCGCTGGATGATGCGGGTCTTGCGCGCCAGGCCCGGCGCGGCGCGATGGGTGTCGTAATAGCGCGGATTGGGCACCATCGCCGCCAGCTTGGCCGCCTGCGCCGAGGACAGCCGCGCGGCGCTGCTGCGGTAGTAATGGCGCGACGCCGCCTCCGCGCCAAACACGCCGTTGCCCCATTCGATCACGTTCAGGTAAATTTCGAAGATGCGCCTCTTGTCCAGCACCGCCTCCAGCATCACCGTGATCAAGGCTTCCTCCAGCTTACGCCACGGCGTCTTGCTGCTGGACAGGAACAAATTCTTGGCCAGTTGCTGGCTGATGGTGGAGCCGCCGGCGACGATCTTGCCCTTCTTCAAGTTTTTTTCGAACGCGGCCTCAATGCCATCCCAGTCGAATCCCTCGTGATCGACGAACTTGGCGTCCTCGGATGCGATCAGCGCGCGCTTGAGATTGGGAGAAATCTGCTCGTAACTCACCCATTTGTGGCGCAACTCCGCTTCGGGATCCTCCTGCTGCAGCTTGGCCAGCTGTTCGTTCATGAAGGAACTGGCCGACGGATTGTGGCTGCGCCAATAGACGATATGGCCGAAGATCCACAGGTTATACAGCAGAAAGGCGGCCATCAGGGCCGCCAGCACTTTCAGGAAGAGACGCATTATCTGACTCGCGAAGCGAGCCCCCGCAAGGCGGGGGAATTGGGATTCAAACCGCGGGAGGAAACCGGCGGCGCCGCGCTTCCGGCGCCGGCCCGGCCGGCTCCGGGAAGCGTCAGGCCAGCACTTCGCGCAGCATATTAGTCACTTTGCGGGTGGCCGGCTCCACGCCGCGCCAAATGGAGAAGGATTCGGCCGCCTGCTCCACCAGCATGCCCAGGCCGTCGGCCAGCATGCCGGCGTTTTCCGCCTGCGCGCGCTGCAGGAAGGGGGTCAGGCCCTTGCTGTACACCATGTCGTAAGCCAGAGTGCGCGCGGTGAACAGGCCGTAGGGAATCGGCGGCAGTTCATTGCTGAGGCTGGTCGAGGTGGCGTTGATCACGATGTCGAAGCTGCGGCCCTTCAATTGCTCGTAGCCGATCGCCTCCACCTTGCCCCAGGGCGCGAAGTGGTGCGCCAACGCCTCGGCCTTGATCAGCGTGCGGTTGGCGATGGTCAGGGAGGCCGGCTTTTGCGCCAGGATGGGTTCCAGCACGCCGCGCACCGCGCCGCCGGCTCCTAGAATCAGCACCTTGGCGCCGGCGATCGGGTAGTCCAGATTATCGACGATGTCGCGCACAAGGCCCACGCCGTCGGTATTGTCGCCGTAGATCTTGCCATCGCGGAAGCACAAGGTGTTGACCGCTTCCGCCGCGCGGGCGCGCTCGGTCAGTTCGTTGGCGAAACGGTAAGCGTCCCCCTTGAACGGCAGCGTAATGTTGAGGCCCTTGCCGCCGGCGGCGACGAACTCGGCCACCACGTCGTTGAAACGCCCCAGTTCCGCGAACAATTTGTCGTAAGCGATATCCTGGCCGGTGGCCGCCGCGAATTCATTATGGATGAACGGTGACTGGCTGTGCGAAACAGGATTGCCGATAACGGCGTAACGGTCGGTCATGAGTCAGTTTTCCAAGATTGGGTATGTTTTTGGTATCGGATTAGAGAGTGGCTAACAAAACCCTCGCGCCGCGTCGCGCTTGGCTTTGTTGGCGGCTCTCGCCGCGTCCGCGCCGACGTAGCGGCGGCGCTATGACACTTTGCCGTGGAATACGCCAAACATCAACCACGACATCGCCGCGCAGCTCCCGGTTCAGCCTTGTTGCCAGGGCAGCCCGCGCGCTTTCCAGCCCCCCACGGTGTTGCGGTGGCCTGCGGCGTCCTTGTCGCCTTCAAAACCCTCCAACACGTTGTAGGCCTCGGTGAAGCCGGCGGCGGCTGCCATGCGCGCCACCTCGTCGGAGCGCACGCCGGATCGGCACATCAGCATCAGTACGCCCCCCTTGGGCAACATGCTCTGCAATTGCTCGAGGAAACGCGGATTGGGCTGCATGCCGGGAAAGCTGCGCCATTCCAGCCGCTGGGCATAGGGCACCACGCCAACGAACTGCCATTCCGCCGCACTGCGCACATCCAGCAGCACCGCTTCCGGCATGGCTTGTTTCAACTGATGCGCCTCCTGCGGCGTCAAGGCACCGCGATAGGGCAAGCCCTGTTCTTCCCCTCGGCGCTGAGCCTGCTGCAATAGCTGCGTCATCTGATCCATGCATGCTCTCCTCGCGGCCGGGCCGCTTTGTTTAGCCGCTCCCCCCGATGCTGCGCCGACCGGCCTTAACATCTTAGAACCTGTTCAGCGCAGCAGACATTGAACCGACTCTCAGCGGGGTTTTGTGAGCCGCTCTTGTTACCTTATATACGGATTATCCATATCGACGAAGACGGCCGCAACGCCGTCAACGCCCTATTTTGGTGCATCAACCAGACCCAGGCACCACCCTGGTTCATTCAACTTCGCTAGCGCCCGGTTTTGGGCTATGACACAATGGAATCTCAGCGATTTCAAAGCTGGCACGCTTAATGCTTAAGCGCTAGCCATCCACTCATTCGCACATGATGCATGTAGCCTTTCAGGAGAAAACCATGGCGGTTGCAGACGTAGTCAAGCTGATTACCGAAAATGATGTCAAGTTCATCGACCTGCGCTTTACCGACACCCGCGGCAAAGAACAACACGTGTCGATTCCGGCCCATGTCCTGCTGGACGATCCGGACGCATGGTTCGAACACGGCCACGCTTTCGACGGCTCCTCGATCGCAGGCTGGAAAGGCATCCAGGCATCCGACATGCTGCTGATGGCCGACCCGGCCACCGCCCGCATCGACCCGTTCTACGACGAACCCACTGTCTTCATGCACTGCGATGTGATCGACCCGGCCGACGGCAAGGGCTACGACCGCGACCCGCGCTCCATCGCCAAGCGCGCCGAAGCCTATCTGAAAGCCTCCGGACTGGGCGACACCGCCTACTTCGGCCCGGAACCGGAATTCTTCATCTTCGACAGCGTGACCTGGGGCACCGACATGTCCGGCTGCTTCGTCAAGATCAAGGCGGAAGAAGCCGCCTGGGCCTCCGCCGAGGAGTTCGAGGGCGGCAATATGGGCCACCGCCCCGGCATTAAAGGCGGTTACTTCCCGGTGCCGCCGGTGGACTCCTCCCAAGACATCCGCTCCGCCATGGTGTTACTACTGGAAGAACTGGGCATCCCCGTGGAAGTTCACCACCACGAAGTGGCCACTGCCGGCCAGAACGAGATCGGCACCAAGTTCAGCACGCTCACCCAGCGCGCGGATTGGACCCAGATTCTGAAATACGTGGTGCACAACGTGGCTCACAGCTACGGCAAAACCGCCACCTTCATGCCCAAGCCCATCGTCGGCGACAACGGCTCCGGCATGCATGTTCACCAGTCCATCTGGAAGGACGGCAAGAACCTGTTCGCAGGCGACGGCTACGCCGGCCTGTCCGAAACCGCGCTTTACTACATCGGCGGCATCATCAAGCACGCCAAGGCGTTGAACGCGATCACCAACCCGGGCACCAACTCTTACAAACGCCTGGTGCCGCACTACGAAGCGCCGGTGAAGCTGGCCTATTCCGCCAAGAACCGCTCCGCCTCCATCCGCATCCCGCACGTGGCCAGCCCCAAGGGCCGCCGTATCGAGGCGCGCTTCCCGGACCCATTGGCCAACCCCTACCTGTGCTTCTCCGCGCTGCTGATGGCCGGCCTGGACGGCATCCAGAACAAGATTCACCCGGGCGACGCCGCGGACAAGAACCTGTACGATCTGCCGCCGGAAGAAGATAAGCTGATCCCGACCGTGTGCGCCAGCCTGGACGAGGCCCTGGCCGCTCTGGACAAAGACCGCGAATTCCTGACCCGCGGCGGCGTGTTCTCCAATGACTGGATCGACGCCTACATCGAGCTGAAAATGCAGGAAGTCAACCTGACCCGCATGACCACCCACCCGGTGGAATTCGCGATGTATTACTCGCTGTGATTCGGAAAGACGTCTGAGGACGTCCGAAAAAGTCCACGAAACCCGCACGGCGTAAGGCTTTGCGGGTTTTTTCATGTCCAGCACAATCCGACCAAATTCAGCCAAATCCGGGCAAAATTGCCCCCGTTTTGCCCCCGTTTTACAATCCGGTCAAATTTTGCGAAAAAACGGGGGCAGAAATGGCGCTAACCGAGCTGCAATGCAGCAGGGCCAAGCCTGACAGCAAGGAGCAACTGCTGTCCGACGGCAATGGACTCAACCTACTCATCCGCGTCAAAGGTACCAAGACCTGGGTCTACCAATTCAGGCTCAATGGCAGCAAGTACAAACTCAACTATGGCAACTATCCTGCCATTGGCCTGGCAGATGCCCGCAAGCTGCATGCCTTTGCCAAACAGATGCTCGCGCTAGGCCAACACCCCGCCGAACTGCTGGAGAACGATGAAGCCCGGCGCATGATCCTGGCCGGCCACAGCAGAAGCGAAATCGAGGCAGTGCAATACCAAGCGGCACTGGCATCCCAACAGGCCGCGCGGATGACTTTCTCTCAGGCGGCACAACGTTATAAAGAGGAATGGGTAGACCACAACTGGAAAAGCCCAGACAAAGGCTTTGCACCGGTCCGGCTGCACTTGGAACCCAAAATAGGCAACCTTGCCCTAGACGATATCGACGCCCCCTTACTGCGAGAGCTGCTGTACGACCTGCGAGAGCGGAGGGGCGTGCAAGCCTCGCTCAGCACTCACGGTTGGGCTACGCGCGTTTTTGGGTATGCCCTTGAACACAATTGGTGCAATCACAATCCCGCCCAACAGATCAAAGCCATGCGGATAGGCCAGCGCGGCAAGAGAACGCGCTGGCTAACGGTTCCTGAAATTCGTCGCTATCTTGCCGCGCTATACCAAGTCGATTGCTATCGAGGCTACAAGCTGGCGCTCCATCTGCTGCTGATGCTGGCTTTACGGAAAAATGAACTGGTCGGAGCCAACTGGCGCGAGTTCGACCTTCCGGCCGGCGAATGGCTGATTCCCAAAGAACGGATGAAGGGCAAAAAGGAACATCGCGTGTTCCTGCCCCGGCAAGCCATCGCGATACTGCAAGAGCTGCAGCGGCTAGGAGATAACAGCCCCTGGGTCATGCCAATGCCCACAGACCGCAGACGGGCAATGAATGGCAACAATCTGAATGGAGCCCACGCGGCCGCCATCAATGCGGCAAAGATCGAAGACTACGTGATACACGACCACCGGCACACAGCCAGCACACTGCTCAGGGAAATGGGCAACCTTCCCGAGGTGGTGGAGGCCGCACTCAGCCATGCCATCCCCGGCATTGCGGGCGTCTATGCTCATGCTCAATACAAGGAACAGCGCCTGGCCATGTTGCAATCATGGGCGGACTTCCTAGATAAAACGATGAATGAACAGACCGTAATACAAGCCACTTTCCGTAAGTTGGCATAAGAAGATATGCTATAAAAGTAATCAATAATAGGATGGCAACGTCCGGCCAGGAGCGGTACTTCCTGTGCATGTCCATAAAACGGACATTAACCTTGAGGAAAATGCAATAAAGATAGATGCTTGGCTGTCCGTCTCCTTTTTCGTAAATACGTTATGCGCAGAAAACATAGTGAACTTTTGTGATTTCGATGTTTATTTGGCATTCGCTCAAATTTGCATGGAAGGACGAATGGCACCACCTATTAACAGCAAGTTATTCAGGGAGTATTTAATGCTAATTGAAAGCGCATTTTCGATGCTGCCGGAGTCAGTCGCTGGATACGGTTTTCAGCGCGTGCGAAGGGAAGCAAACGCAGTTGGAAGTTTTTCCTTCTCGCTGCTCAATGCACTTCACGCAAAAAACATTCTTGATCCAATCCAAAGAATTCAACTGGAGAATAGCTATGGAACCAAAACGGTCCCGCTACCCGTAGGCGGAAATAATAGAAGCTGTGACATTTTTCTGGATTATGGCGGCTCAAAACTAGGAACAGCTCGTCTTGCTAACTATGGCTGGCGTTACCGGAACTTCGTTGAAGGCAAGTTTTTTAAGTCATACCGGCAAACCACCAGCGGGCAAGACTCTCGTGCTTCAACTAATTCCGCAGAGACGGTCGCTGACCTTATCCGGTTAATTTCCTTGGTACCAGAGCCTCAAGCACAACTAAATCAGCCCCAAGCAAAAACGTCTTCGGCCCGGTATTTTTTATGTCTTTCGGACTACCCTCCTGCAATATTCATCAATAAATACCTAACTGACCTGCACTCAACCTTTGATAGCCCAAAGAAGAGTGCATCTATCGCCTTGGATCTAACAACTGGAAAAGCTTCTAACGCGTTCGCAAATAGCGTTGGGGTAGGGTTCAACTGTCTTAACATCAACGTTTCACATGCAACTTGTTTTTCACATTATCCGCTCGATCCGACAGCCCCCGATTCTATTTGGATGCTGCTTATTAGAATTGACAGTGCTTCAATCACAATGACTACTGGTGGAGTTGTGCAGTCATTTAGTCTGGAGCTAGACCGAAGTATTACACAATCAAATCCAGGAGCCTATTCTACTATTCGTAATTTCGTGGCCACCAACATCAAGTAACGGCTAGAAAATCCTTCAAACGGACACCATGTAGGTGGCGCTCAAGTCGAACACGTCCTGAGTGTCCGCTTCTACCAGCGGATAACTTCCGCTTTGGGTCGATTCCTGCCATTCCATGCTAACGTTCAAGTTACACCACCTACTTGCCACATAAACGCCCGATGCTAAACGCTTCCCTGCAATGAGCTGTCGTTCAACATCATGCAGGTTTACCGCGCCTGGCAGCGCTACGTGGAGCTAACGGCTTCTTTTTGCCCTCAACCCCCAGCGCGCGCTATCGAAGCCCCGCCTCGCCCCCGCACTTCATAGGCCGCTAATCATGCAGCTGCATGAACCCGTGCCAGGCCCTTGCCGTATGGCCTGGCACGCCCTTGTCCCCCTGCCCGGATTCATGCGTTTTCATGCACGCTATGCATGCAGTCGCCGTGTTCGCTGACCGTCCCCGCTTCGCGTTTTCCTGCTGTCCCCCGTTTCCTTGCCGCTGAGTGCGTCCTAGTCCGTCCACCGCCATCCGATGCCGTTCCGTGGCGGGCCATTTTGCGCCCGCGTTCCGGTTTTCCCGCCCATCGTCAATAGCAAAATCCGCCTTTTTTTGGCATTTCAAATTTTTTTGTTGTGTGGGAGCGCGGCACAACCCAACCCCCAAACCCGGTTTGTCATTTCTGAAATACTGCGTTCGCTGATCGGCGTATCCGATGCCATCCACTGATATCCACCTCCACCGACAAGGACGCTTCATGACCGCTGTTGCCGCTTCGCCCTCTTCTCAACCGCTGCGCTTTCTGCGCTTGCCGGAAGTCATCGCCACTTGCGGCCTGTCCCGCTCGTCGGTGTACGACGCCATCAAGCAGGGCCGCTTCCCGGCTCCGGTGCCGCTGGGCGGCAAGAGCGTGGCCTGGCTGTCCTCTGAAATCGAGAGCTGGATGGCTGGACGCATCGCAGCCCGCCGCGCCTAACCCCACAACCTCCCGGACTCAGACCATGCATATCCAGAACCCCACCACCCAAACCCGCCTCGCCGCCGCCGTGGCCGAGCTGGCCGAACACCAGACCGCCTTTGAACACGCGCTCGACGCCTGGCAGCAATTGACCAGCCAGACCACGCGCCGCGAGCACACTGCCGCCGCGCTGCGCATGGAGGCCGAGCAGGCGCGCAAGGATTGCCGTCAGGCGATGCGCTCGACCTTGGGCATTCCCACCAAGGCAGTGCGTGAGTTGAAGCACAAGGAGATGGCCAACCTGGAATTGGCCGAAGAAACACTGAAGATCGCCGAGGAAGAGAAGATTCAAGCCGAGATCCAGCATGAAGCGCTGTTCGAGCAGCGCAAGGCGCTGGCCGAGGCGCGCGAAGCGCTGCAGCGCCAGTACTGGGACGCGGTACTCGACGACCACCTGCCCCAATGGGGCGAGCAACTGCCGGTCCTGACGCTGTTGCTGACCCAAGCGCCGCCGGCCTGCATCGAGCGTGTGTTCGGCTGCGCCGACTGGCACCGCGAAGAAGAGCAAGTCCATGCCGTGCTCAAGCCCGGCGCGCTGCAGCAGACGCTGTGCAACGCTTCGCCGGCGGCCCCGGACGACCTGCTCGCCCGCTTGAACCAACCGCTGCCGCCGCTGGCCACCCCGCCGCTACAGCAACACAACGTGATTGCCCGGCAGCGATACCAAGCCCAGCGCGACGCGCAGTATCAAGCCCTGATCAACCGCTAACCGAGACGAGATATGCAGAACCCCACCCGCCACGCGCTAAACCAGTTCATCGACCGCTATTACCACGAGCTGGAGCAGTACCGCGCCCAGGACAGCCTGTTCGCCACCCCGACGCCCCAGGCGGCGCAAGCCCGCCTCAACGCGCTGAAGGCCCGCAGCCGGCTGCTGTCCGCCATCAACCTGCTCGGCGTCTCCGAGATCCGCGGGCAGGCCAAGCACTTCGAACTCGCCGGCACCTTGGCGGCCACCGTCGACACCCAGCGCCATGAACGCCAGCCGGCCGGCAAGACCTGGCGGCCGGCGCAGTACCACTGCCAGCAAACCAACTTCGACGCCGCTTTCAGTTACGACACGCTGGACGCCTGGTGGAGCGAGAGCCAGACGCCGGCCGGCTTTGAAGCCCACGCGCGGCAGGCGCTGGAACGCCGCATTCTGCTGGACCGCATCATGATCGGCTTCCACGGTCTGCAGCGCGCGCCGAACTCGAACCGAGAGACCCATCCGCTGTTGGAAGACGTCAATATCGGCTGGCTGCAGCAGATCCGCGAGCAAGCGCCGCAACACTGGATCGAGGGCGCCCGCATCGGCGAGAGCGAACGCTTCCGCTCGCTGCATCGCCTGGTGCGCTATGCGCTCAAGCAACGCCTGGCGCCAGCGTGGCGCGATGACCCCGGCCTGGTGGTGCTGGTGGGCGCGGACTTGCTGCCGGATGCGGTCTGCGACGCGAATCCCCAGGACGACCTGGTGTTTCACAAACAGCGCCTGGGCGGGCTGCAAGCGGCGACGGCCGCCTTCTTCCCCAGCGACAGCATCTTGATTACCCGGCTGGACAACCTGTCGCTGTACTTCAATCCACACGCCAGCCGCTACCACTACCACGAAGAGCCGTCGCTCAACCGGGTGGAGTTCTACCACTCCAGCCACGACGCCTATGTCGTCGAAAACCTCGCCGCTTGCGTGTTGATTGACACGGTTGAAATCGTTGACTGAGGAGACTGCATCATGGCCTTCCCTTGCCCCTTGTGCGGCGCGGTGTCGCGGGTGCGGACCAGCCGCATGCTCAGCGCCGCGACCAAGGAGATTTACTACAACTGCAGCAACGATGACTGCTGCCACCAGTACAAGACGCTGGAAGGCGAGCCGATCACCCTGGCCCAGCCCATCCACGGCGGCGCGCGGATTCCGCCGGAGCGGCTGCGCCCCTTGCCGGGCCTGTCGCCCTCGCCTCGGCAAGCGCTGATCGTCACGCCCGGCCGCGTGCGGCATCGCGTCCTGGACTAAGCGCCATGGCTCGCCGGCCGGCGGGCCATGTAGTCCCCCTGAAATTGAACTTGAATAGCGTCGGCTGAAATGGATTTAATTCACTTATTTAATATTGAGTGGCGGCTTCATTTTTATGCCCGCTAAAACCCGGCCCCATTCCCGATGACTCTGCTCCACGCTTTAGAAATATAACTCCCGATGAACTGCGCGAACCCGACACCCCACCCCCGCCAGCGAATTGACAAGCCCGCTCGATTGCTGCACCATCTTTACATCGCATTCAAAACAGCGACCGGGCTTGGCGGCCCGAACACTATGGCGGACAGCCGCCTTTTTATTATCGCGGCTATTTTTACGTCCGTTAGAAACACCATTGGTGCGTCCATTTCTATGGCGGGCAGTGGTGGGGGCGTGCTTGCACGCGCCGGTTCCATAGTGCCGGTCCGCCAACCCTATCATCTGCCTGTCTCCTCGCTTGGCGGCGAGGAGTTGGGCTTAATCGCACACTATGGAGGCATCCATGCCTAAGCTTTCCCGCGTCTTATCTCGCTTATTCCCCGCGTCCGTTATCCCTGTTTCCGTCTTGCCCAACGAAGCCGAAGCCCGTGCGCTCGCCGCCTTGCTGGTCGCCCAGGGGCAACGCGCCTTGATTCATCGCACCGCCGCCGGTTTCGCCGTGGAGGTGTTGGCATGAACGCCCTGATCCTGTCCGCCGTCCATCACCAACTGGCCCAGCTGCAGCAGCTGGCCGACACCCCCGAACATGCCGCGCTACGCGAGCCGCTGAGCCAGCTGGCCAGCCTGTGCCGCCGCATCGAACACACCGTCAGCGCCGGCGTCTCTCGCCTGACGCGCACCGGCGACGGCCTGCAGGGCCTGGTCGAGCTACTGGACCACGCCGAGAACCAGCCATTGCCGGCGCAACGCCTGGCCGGGCTGCTGGCGCCGCTGCAGCAACAAGTCATCGACGCCAGCGCCGACATCGGCCAACTGCTCTAAGGACAAGACCATGCATGCTAGAAACCCTCTCCCGCGTACCGGGCGAGACGCCCCCGGCTTGTCTGGCGGCGCGCCGACCGCCCTGGGCCAATGGTTCGACCAGCTCAAGGCGCAGATCGACTTGCACGACCTGGCGGCCCGCCTGGGCCTGAAGCGTCAGGGCAAGGGCAACTATCACAGCCCGTACCACCCGGACAGCCAAGCGTCGCTGTCGATCTTCGCCGACGGCCGCGGCTGGAAGGACTGGAGCGGCGACGCCGGCGGCAGCTGCATCGACTTGCTGCGCTACTGCCAGCCGGAACTCGACACGCCGTTGGCGGCCGCGCGCTTGCTGGGCGACTGGTACGGCCTGCCGCAACCGAAACCCGCAATGAAGGACAAGGCCGTGCCGGTGCGCAAGTCCACCCTCGACTACATCGGCGAGCGCTGCCTGGCCCAAGCCGATGCGGCCATCGCCTATCTCACCGGCCGGGGCATAGACGAGGCAGTGATTCGTCGCGCCCTGCGCTGCAAGACGCTGGGCTGGAACGATTGGCACAGCGCCAAGATCGCCGCCGGCGAAGTGGGCCACGGCGGCGCGGCCGTCGCCTTCCTGGTGCGCAGCGGCGGCCGGCTGGCGGCGGTGGATCTGCGCTATGTCGATCCCGCCTTGAACGGCGGCGTGAAGACCCAATGCCAAGGCGCGCGCGAGGGCCACGGCTGGTGCAGCGACCCGCAACGGCTGCAGCGCGCCCGCCTGGTCTATCTGGTGGAAAGCCCAATCAATGCGCTGTCGGTGGAGAGTTGCACCCCGCCGGACGTGGCGGCGCTGGCGCTGCGCGGCGTCGGCAACGTGGACAGCCTCGATTGGACCGTATTGCGCGGCAAGGCGGTGCGGGTGGCGCTGGACCATGCCGACCCGGTCAACCCGACCAGCGGCGTGCGGCCGGGGCTGGCGGCGGCCTGGCGCTTGTCGGAGAAGCTGACGGCGGCCGACATCGGTCATCTGCTGGTGGACATGCAGGACTGGGACGAAGGCGAAGACCTCAACGACGTGTTGCGCCAGCATGGTTCCGACGTGCTGCGCGGCCGGCTGCGCAAGCTGGAGGCGTGGCTGTTGCCCGGCATGCCCGGCGGCGGCGAACGGCTGGAGGGCACGCGACAGGTGCAACTGCCCGGCCATGACTGGGCGGTGTACTGGCGTTTCCGGGTGAAGGAGGACTTCACCCAGTACGTCGACGAGTTCAAGACCGACGACGACGGCAACCGTTCGGAGACACTGGGCGACCTGTGTTCCTTCCGCGTCGCCAGCCTGTCGCGGCTGCGCATCCAAAGCCACCTGGCCACCATCAGCGGCGCGGCCGACCATCAGCCGGAAACGGTGTTCGGCGTCAGCGCCCAGCTGGCGCGCCATGGAGTGACGCTGCAGCGCGAGGTGGCCACCGACGACAAGCTGTACAACCTCGAATGGTGGAAAAGCCGTTTCGGCGCGATCTGGAAGCCGGCGCAGTTCCAACGCCTGGTCAACCTGATGGAGCGGGCCGCCGACCTGGGCGCGCGCGACGTGGTCAACTTTGTTGGCCTGGCGTGGAAGGCCGGCGCGCTGACGGCGCAGGAGGGGCAAGACTGCTATTTCGTCGAGCCGCAGAAGCAATGCCTGTACTACAACCTGACGTTTCCGCGCGGCACGCAACAACAGGCGCGGACGGTGATTCAAGCCTATCAGGACACCTTCCGCGACAATGCGGCCGCCATCCCCCTGGTGTGGGCCCTGGGCGCGCACCTCAAAACCTTGCTCGGCTTCTATCCGCACTTCCAGATGCAGGCCGAGAAGGGCTCGGGCAAGTCCAAGCTGCTGGAGAGTCTGCAGACCACCCTGGCGTTTCAGGTGCTGTCCGGGCAGATGCTCAAAACCGACCACCGCCGCCGCGCCTCGGTGTCGTTCACCTCGCAGCCGGTGGGCTGGGATGAATTCTCCAAGCTACCCAAAGCGGTGCTGTCGGATATCGACGCGCTGCTGCAGTCGACCTATCGTTTCGAGTTCACCCGCGTCGGGGCCAGCCTGACGCCGTATCTGATGTGCGCGCCGGTGCTGCTGGCCGGCGAGGAAGTGGACGTGCAGAGCCTGCAGTCCAAGCTGTGCCGCAGCAGCCTGTCGGTGGCGCGACAAGGCGCGCTGATTCCGCATGATCTGCCGGCCTTCCCGCTGTGGGCCTGGCTGCAGTTTCTGGCCGAGGTCGAGCCGGCCCGGCTGCGCGACCTGCACCGCCATTACCTGGGGCTGTGCGAACGCCACAGCCGCGCCCCCACCGGCGACGCCACCGCGCGGCGGATGATGGAGAACTACGCCGCCCTGCTGTGCAGCTGGGCCTTGCTGTGCGAGTTCGCCGACCTCGACCCGCAGCAAGGCGGCTTCATCGAAGACCTGCTGGCCGAGATGAACAGCCACATCGTCGACACCGACGGCAGCCGGCTGCCCTGGGTGTGGATCATGGAAATCCTGCTGTCCGAGCTGGAAGCGCGGCGCTTCGACTACCCGCACTGCTGGGACCGGGTCAAACTCCCTGACGACCGCAGCGAGATGGCGCTGTTCCTGCGGCCGAATCACGTGATGGACCATCTCTCCACTGCGCCGCATCTGCGCGCCAAGTTCGACGCGCTGCCGGTGAAGACGGGCCGCATCTTCAAGCATCAGCTGCTGCAAAGCCCGGTGGTGCTGGCCGACGGCGTCGAGAAGACCATCCACGGCCGCCGCCAGGGCCATCTGACCGCGATCAGCCTGCCGCAACTGGAAAAGCTCGGCCTCTACGCCGCGCCGGACATCCAGCCCTAACCTCCCCCCCGGCTCTCCTCGACAGCCCGCCTTGTGTGGGCTGTCACGCATTCCCCCGCTCAAACTGCAAAATGGCGGAGCCTTTTACACACCAAATATGACATTGACACAACACTTTCGACGAAAACGGCCGGAAATCGCCGGTTTCCGCGCCATTGGGTAGGGGAGGATGTAAAAAAATTCCGTGGATTGACCCCGTCTCACGACCTAAGTCATTGATTGTTGAGAACAACCCATCCACGGTTTACCCTCCGAAATCCACGGTTTCCCCTCAAACTTCCACGGTTTGCCCCAATTCTTCCACATCGGGGTTTTACTCTTTTATGGCCTCTAAGTACTTCTTCTTATTTAAAAAACAAAGAGATAGAGATAAAAAGCAATGAAAAAGGAAGGAAGGGGCCATCCACGGTTTCGGAGCGCTGCTTAAAAATTAATCCACGGGTTTGGCAGCGGAAGTCGTGGAAATGGTGGATTCGCCCTTCCCTTCATCGCATTGATTTTATTGAAGTTTATGCGGCATCCACGGAATCGGTGGGTGAGACCGTGGACAAACCGTGGATGAAAAGCCGTTACAGGACAACAACTTAGGACTCAATCCACGGTTTCGGGGGGATTTTAGGTGTGTGTGTCTGGCTGAGCGGCGAGAAAGACGCGGTTTACAATCAACTGCTAACGACCAAGAGCAGGCGTTACCAAATTCAACCGAAGAAAGTATTGAACACGTTCGGTAAAATCAGATGGATCAATAATTTAAACTAACACCAAGGGCGCTTATGATTGATATTTTTTATAACGCAATCATTTCATCTTTCTCTTCAATTGCTGTTGTATCTCTTCTAGCTTTTCTAGTAAAAAATTGGTTTATAGAAAGACTCAAGGCCAGTGTTGGATATGAATACAGTGCGCAACTGGAAAATCTGAAATCCGAGCTGAGCATGAAGAACAATGGAAGTATTGAGTCTCTTAAGCATGAAGTGGCTAAGGAATTTTCTGCCATATCAATGGCGCACAAAACTCTAGAAGGCAGCATTGCTATTTCACAGCAGAAGAAGGTAGAGAGTGTGGAGAAGCTATGGAGTGGAATTGTGGCATTGAAAAATGCTACACCATCTGCATTTACTACTGTTGACATTTTACTTGAAGAAGAGTTCGATAAATTTAATTGCACAAAAATTAAAGATGCACAAACCTTTAAAACAGGAGAAATTTTTGGAAAATTAATATCACTGACAAATACTGATGGGACAGCTGAATTAACTCGCCTCCATGTCGGGGAAAAATTGTGGTTCCTCTTTTTTGCATACAGGGCACTATACCTTAGATTATCTTTTGAGATATCAGAAGGCATTAAAAAAAACTCACTTAGCCCATGGTATAAAACTACTGGCATGAGAAAAATGTTGGAGAATTTTTTCAAACAAGAAGATCTTGACAAGATGGACGCTATGGAACTGAGCAAATTCTCATATTTAACAACCATCTTGGAGGGTAATTTTTTAGATGAAGCAAGGCGTATTGTATCTGGCCAGGATGTGAGTGGGGATGCGATAAAATACGCAATGCTTTTAAGAGAATATTCTAAACCATACGAAAGTACTTAAAAAATGATATTGAGTTAAATTGACTTAATCATGATTGTGCGGATAAAAAATACAGTAAAACCTAGTCGATACTTTCTACACTGCTGACGGTAGGTTTAGCCAACATGCTATCAGTGGGCTGACATTATGAAGGGGAGTTCTAAGCGGGTATTGCAATAGCTGGGGATGATAGCTGGGTGCAGCAATAATGCTGCGGCTTGCTGATTTTATCGCAATCAAACCGCCCAACTTCAGCCTTCTTATCTGGCGAATTCGTGCTTCAGACCTAGAGCTGTCACTGCCCCCTGTGGCGAAGTGCTGCCAGCTTAGCTCCTCATTAACTGTCACACAAAACGTAAGAAATTAGGCAAGCAGTAAAATGGCCATGCTATCTGCTAGATTAGCGGATACGGGCATTGATGTCCGTTTAAATGCTATTTGACGTCTTAGCAACTAGGAGTAGCTATGTCAAAAGAAGAGAAAACCAAAGTCTGCTTTGTAATCGCACCGATAGGCCCCGACGGCTCGGCCGATCGAGTCAGATCAGATCAAGTACTCAAGCACATTATCGGTCCATCAGTAAGAGAGTGCGGATACGAGCCAATCCGTGCCGATCACATCTCAGAGCCAGGTCTCATTACGTCTCAAGTCATCCAGCACATCGTCGAAGACCCTCTTGTCATCGCAGATCTAACAGGGCGCAATCCAAATGTTTTCTACGAGTTGGCGCTGCGCCATGCAATCAAGAAGCCGATAGTCCAAATAATTCATGCCGCCGAAACAATACCGTTTGATGTTGCGGCAAGTCGTACCGTTCATGTAGATCATAGGGATCTAGACAGCGTTGCGAAGGCCAAGGAAGAGATCACAAAACAAATTCGACATGTCGAGAACTATCCTGAGGATGTTGATACCCCAATCTCCGTAGCGGTGGAGCTCCAGTCACTTCGGAAAAGCGACAACCCGTTGGAGAAGAGCTACGCCGAGATTCTTGGGATGCTTACCGATATTCGAGCAGGGATGTCCGACATGCGAGACGGAGTACGCGGTCGTCTCATGTTCGGGCCAGTTCTGGAAGATCTCATGCTTTCTTTCGACCGCCTAACCCGCGTTATGGAGTTTGAGGATGGACAGCCACTCAGTCCCGAACAAGCCGACATTTTGCGCTCGACTGTTCGACGGCTGGAGCGACCAATCGAACACCTGTGTATGGAGTCAGGAATGCCACCAGATATTTTCATGCGCAAGATTCGCTCTCGTAGGGGAAAGGAGTGAGACGTCGCCCCCTTCTTTCCAGAGAACGGCCCTGGACAACTTCTGAATACGAACGTTACGTTTATTCAGTCTGCCACGCGCACCTGCCTTTACAATATGCAGGCTTCGGCAATGACTTCGGGCCACGATCTCTCAGAGCCTGTTCACGATCTCGCGAGCAAGCGCGAGACAAGGCGAAAACAAGCGAAAAAGCGGAATGTACAGAGCACTTTGAGCTTGTTTTTAACGCTGTATCGCTGCAGCACAGCAGATCGTAAACAGGATCTCAGATGAAATTCAATACGTTCCTGGCTTGCTATGTAGTTGGTCGCTCAGGGATGGTGGTGGCAAAGTCACAAACATGCCGAAAGATTGCTTGATATTAAATTTTCTAAAAAAATAGTCCAATAATTTCAATGACTTGAACGATTTTTTCAAGAGAGACTTTGGCAAGACAGACTTGAACTGCACTAGCTCAGAGCTCTCGCACCAAAACAGTGCAACACGCGAATCTGCCCCCGTTTTGCCCCCGTTTTCTCAAAATTCACCGTAACCAATTGATTTTAAATGACACAGATATTACTCGCTGAACGGCGCGACGAAAAACGGCAGCCCCTGGGCTGCCGTTTTCATATATGACTTGTCCGGCGGATTTGCATATCATTGCAGTGCTTAAACCCGGAACTCGACACGCCGCCCATGAAAACTCTATCGCTTTGTCTGATGCTGTTGCTGAGCGCCTCTGCTCAAGCCACTGTTTACAAGTACGTGGACAAAGACGGCAACGTCACTTTCACCAATGTGCCGATTCGCGGCGCGCAGGCAATCCGGCTCAATCCGCTCTCTTCCTATCCTAGCCAACACAAGAAAAACAATGCCCCCGGCAACAGCAGCGGCGGGAACGGCGACGCCAAGCCCGCCGGCAGCTACCCCAGCGTCGACCCCGGCACCCAGAAGCAGCGCGACAACGGCCGCCGCAAGATCCTGGAGCAGGAGCTGGCCAATGAGCAGAAAGCGCTGACCGAAGCGGAAAAAGCGTTGGCCGACGGCAAAGCCACCCGCAACGGCGACGAAACCCGCAACTACCAGAAATACCTGAACCGGGTGCAGAAGCTGCAGGACGAAGTCACCGACCGCCAGAAAAACGTGGAAGCCTTGCGCCGCGAGTTGGGGCAGAACTAGTTTGACGCACCACATTGGTGCATACTGACGATGAATGGGCCATTCCCGGGCGCGCGGGCATGGCCCGAATTTTGCTCAGCCTGCGCAAGCCCTTCGCCCCAGCCTACAGGACACACCGCACCATGCCGCCGACCAGCTTCGCCGGACTAGAACTGCTGGACACCCCCGTGCTGATCGTCGATCCCGACGGCGCGCTGTATTTCGTCAATCCCGCTTGCGAAAACCTGCTGGCGCTCGGTAGCCGCGAATTGCTGCGCCACAGCCTGTTCGATCTGTTCCAGCCCTGCCCGGCGCTGCGTCAGGCGCTGTCCACCGCGCTGCGCCACAACGCCAGCTTCATCGAACACGACTTGGAACTGGTCCCGCAGCACAGCGAGCAGCCGCTGCACATCGCGTTGTCGGTCGCACCGGTGGACGCGGACGGCGGGCTGGCGTTGATCGAGCTGCGGCCGCTGGATCAGCAGTTGAAAATCGCCAACGAAGAGCGCCTGCTGCTGCAACACCAGGCCAACCGTGAACTGATCCGCAACCTGGCCCATGAGATCAAAAACCCGCTGGGAGGCATTCGCGGCGCGGCGCAGTTGCTGGAGCACGAACTGCTGGATCGCCCGGAGCTGAAAGAATACACCGCGGTGATCAAGGAGGAGGCGCTGCGGCTGCAATCGTTGGTCGACCGGCTGCTGGCGCCGCACCGCAGCCATGTTCGCGGCGAGATCAATATCCACGAAGTGCTGGAGCGCGTGCGCAGCATCGCGCTGGCGGAATACCCGCAAGGCCTGCAAATTCGCCGCGACTACGACACCAGCCTGCCGCAGTTGGTGGCAGACAAGGAACAACTGATCCAGGTGGCGCTCAACATCGTCAAGAACGCGATCCAGGCGATGAGGGGCCGCGGCGAACTGGTTCTGCGCACCCGGGTGGCGCGCCAGGTGACGCTGGCGCGCAAACGCCACACCCTGGCATTGAAATTGCAGATCATCGACGACGGCCCCGGCATCCCCGACGAGATCAAGGACCATGTCTTCTACCCGCTGGTCACCGGCCGCGCCGAAGGCACCGGCCTGGGCCTGACCCTGGCCCAGGCCTTCGTCCACCAGCACGGCGGCAACATCGAATTCGACTCCCGGCCGGGACAGACCTGCTTCACCGTGACGCTGCCTTTCGCCACGGACTGAGCCGGCCCGCCCACAAACACATTGCCGCCGCCCGCTTCGCCGGCGGCGCCGAGCACAAGGATTTCGCGATGAACCAAGCGGTATGGATTATTGACGACGACAAGGCAATACGCTGGGTGCTGGAAAAAGCGCTGGGACGCGCCGGCATCGGCTTCGACAGTTTCGCCAGCGCCGACGACGCGCTGAACGCGCTGTACGACCGCGCTCCGCAAGTCATTATTTCGGATATCCGCATGCCGGGCACCGACGGGCTGAAATTCCTGTCCAAGGTCAAAGCCGAGCACCCGGCGCTGCCGGTCATCATCATGACCGCGCACTCCGACCTGGATTCCGCGGTGGCGGCCTTCCAGGGCGGCGCCTTTGAATACCTACCCAAGCCCTTCGACGTCGATCAGGCGGTGCTGCTGATCGAACGCGCGCTGGCGGAAAGCCGCCCGGACATCGCGGTCAGCGATCATCAGGAGGCGATGCCGGTGCTGCTGGGCCAGGCTCCGGCGATGCAGGACGTATTCCGCGCCATCGGCCGGCTATCGCAGTCCAACGTCACCGTGCTGATCACCGGCGAATCCGGCACCGGCAAGGAGCGCGTGGCCGAAGCCCTGCACCGCCACTCTGTGCGCGCCGGCAAACCCTTCATCGCGCTCAATACCGCCGCCATCCCCAAGGACTTGCTGGAGTCGGAACTGTTCGGCCATGAGAAAGGCGCGTTCACCGGCGCGCAAGCCACCCGCCGCGGCCGCTTCGAGGAGGCCGAGGGCGGCACGCTGTTCCTGGACGAGATCGGCGACATGCCCACCGAGCTGCAGACCCGTTTGCTGCGCGTGCTGTCCGACGGCCACTTCTACCGCGTCGGCGGCCACACCCCGATCAAGGCCAACGTCCGTGTCATCGCCGCCACCCACCAAAACCTGGAACAGCGTGTGCGCGACGGCCAGTTCCGCGAAGACCTCTACCACCGCCTGAACGTGATCCGCCTGCGGCTGCCCCCGCTGCGCGAACGGCGCGAAGATATCCCGCTGCTGGCCCGCCACTTCCTGACCAAAAGCGCCACCCAGTTGGGCGTGGAGCCCAAGCGACTCAGCGATGCCGCCATGGAGGTAGTCAAACACAGCCTGTTCTCCGGCAATGTGCGCGAGCTGGAGAATCTGTGTCAGTGGATTAGCGTGATGGCGCCCGGCCAAACCGTGGAAGCGGCCGACCTGCCCCAGGAGCTGCGCGATCCCTCCGCCGGCGCCCGCCATCCCGGCGGCGCCGAAACCGGGCAACTGGACTGGCCGCAATTGCTGGCGGAGGAAGTCAGCCGCCGTCTGCGCGCCGGCGAGGTCGGCATCATCGACGAACTGACTCGCCGCTTCGAGATCAGTTGCATCCGCAGCGGCCTGGCCCACACCGGCGGCCGCAAAGTGGAAGCCGCTCACCTGCTGGGCTGGGGTCGCAACACGCTGACTCGCAAGATCCAAGAGTTGGGTTTGGAAGCTCATGCGGATGAAATCCATGACAAGGCCGATCTCGGGCTCATAAAATGAATCCATGATCATTCCGCAAGGACCTACCCATGCCCAAGTCCACGCTAGCGCTGCTCACCCTGCTGGCCGGCGGGTGGGTCCATGCGGCCCCCCTCTTGCGCATCGTCGTCGGTAGCGCCGAACCCGCCCCCTTCATCCAGCATACCTCCACACAACTATCCGGCCCCGTGATCGACCTCACGCGGCAAGCGGCGGAACATTGCGGCCTGAACGCGCAGTTCCGACAACTGCCGGCGCGACGGCTGTTGCGCGGCCTGGCCCTGAACCAGGCCGACGCCGCCGCCATGCTGTCCTTCCAGACCGACCGCGCCAAACAGATGCTCTACCCAATGCGCGACGGGTCAGCGGACAGCCGGCTCAGGCTGACGGCCCTCTCCTACGTGCTCTACGTTCCTCAAGATTCAACGCTGCGTTGGGACGGCTATCGGCTGGACCTGCCCGAGGACGACAGCGTCGGCGTTAATCGAGGCTGGTCCGTCACCCGCGTGTTGAAGGCCCGCCGAATTCCCACCGAGGCCGGCGCGGATCTGGAGGAGAATTTCGCCAAATTGCAGGCGGGCCGCATCGCCGCCTTCGCCATGCACGAGCCCGGCGGCGACGCTTATCTGGCGCAACACCCGCAGCTGCGCATGAAAAAACTGCTGCCGCCGCTAAAAACCGAAAACAATTATCTAGTGTTCGCCAAAGCTTACGGCCAGGCGCATCCGGAACGCATGCGCTGCGTCTGGAGCCAATTGCCGTCGCTGCGCCGGCAACTGGACCTGCCCTAAGAATGTGTTTACGATCTCGCGAGCTAATGCGAAAGCGGCTGAGTAGAACGGAATGGTCAAGTGGCACATGAGCATTTCGAAGACGCCGCTCATCGCGCAATCCCTCCACCAACGCGCAGCAGATCGTAAACAGGCCCCAAGTCAAGCCGCGCCCAGCGGCGTCAGCCCTGGCAAGGTGGCGAAACTCTGCTCCCTCACCGTGGCCAGAAAATCCTGCATATAGGCCAGGCCGCCGTCGTCGCCGCGCACCGCGGCGTACAACTCGCTGCTCAAGCCGCGCTCGCCTATCGGCCGCGCCACCACGTAGCCGCGCTCCAGATAGGGCTTGACCGCCCAGTAAGGCAAGGCCGCCACCCCGCGGCGGCTGGCCACCAGCTGGATGATGGCGATGGTCAGTTCGCTGCTGCGCCGCGCCGGATTGACGCCCGCCGGGCGCAATACCTTGCGCACCAGGTCCAGCATTTCGTCCGGCACCGGGTAATGGATCAGCGTTTCTCCGGCAAAGTCCTCCGCCAGCCAGCAGCGCTTGTTCGCCAGCGGATGATCCCGCGCCACGATGCCCACCATTTCATAAGCGAACAGCGGCTGGTAATCGATGCCGGCCTGCGGCTCCGCCTCGGATACGATGGCGAGATCCGCCCGGTGGCTCAGCAACAGGCTAACCGGATCGGTGTGAAAGCCGGACACGATATCCAGCTCAACGCCCGGCCAATGCTGACGAAACGCGTCCATCGCCGGCATCAGCCAGTCAAAGCAGGTATGGCACTCCACCGCCACCCTCAGTTCGCCGACCTCCCCCTGCCGCAGACGCGCCAGATCGCGCTCCGCCGCGGCCACCCTGGCGTTCAGATCATGCGCCAGCGCCAACAGCCTTTCCCCGGCGGCGGTGAAGCGCAGCGGCTGGGTCTTGCGCTCGAACAAGCTCATGCCGTAGCCCTGCTCCAACTGTTTGAGCTGGTGCGAAAGCGCGGACTGGGTCAGGAACAAGCGACTGGCGGCCAAGGACACGCTGCCGGTTTCGGCCAGCGCCAACAGGGTGCGCAGATGTCTAATCCCCAGAAAGCTCATTATGAATTCATTTCATGTTAAATGGCAAAATAATGAGTTTGTATCATACAACAGCTTGCGTAATGCTAGGGACATCACGAACGAAGGAGTCCACCATGACCACCCTGCACCTGCTCGGCTTTCCCCGCATCGGCGCCAAGCGCGAACTGAAGACCCTGCTGGAAAACTACTGGAAAAACGAAATCGACGAAGCCGCGCTGCTGGGCGGCGCGCGTGAACTGCGCCAGCGCCATTGGCTGTTGCAAAAAGGTGCCGGCGTTGAATTGTCCCCGGTAGGCGACTTCTCCTTGTACGACCACGTGCTGGACGCGCAACTGCTGGTGGGAGCGGTGCCGCCGCGCTTCGGCTTCGACGCCTCCAAGCTGAGCACAGAGCAGTATTTCCAGCTGGCGCGCGGCAATGCCGGCCAGCCGGCGCTGGAAATGACTAAATGGTTCGACACCAACTACCACTACCTGGTGCCGGAATGGCATGCCGACACCGCATTCCAAGCCCAGCCTGAGCGCTTGCTGGCGCAAGTTCGAGAAGCCCAGGCGCTGGGCCTGCGCGCCAAGCCGGTGCTGCTGGGGCCGCTGTCGCTGCTGTGGCTGGGCAAGGCCAAGCACGCCGGCCTGGACAAGCTGTCCCTGCTGCCCGCCCTGCTGCAAGCCTACCGCGACTTGCTGGCCGCGCTGGCGGCGGCGAAAGTGGAATGGGTGCAGATCGACGAACCCATCCTGACCCTGGATCTGCCGTCGGAATGGCTGGCCGCCTTCGAACCCGCTTATCGCCAATTGCAAGACTCTCCGCTGCGGCTGCTGCTGGCCACCTACTTCGGCAGCGTCGCCGAGCATGCCGAACTGCTGCAACGCTTGCCGGTGGCCGGCCTGCACCTGGACTTGGTGCGCGCGCCGCTGCAACTGGCGGCTTTCGCCGAGGGCTGGCCGCAAGACAAGGTACTGTCCGCCGGCATCATCGACGGTCGCAACATCTGGCGCGCCGATCTGTCCCGCGTGCTGGCCAGTCTGCAACCCCTTGCGGCCGATTTGGGCGAGCGCCTGTGGATCGCTCCCAGTTGCTCGCTGCTGCATACGCCCTTCGACCTGGCCGCGGAAACCCAGCTCGACGTCGACGTCAAAACATGGCTGGCCTTCGCGGTGCAAAAGCTTAATGAACTGAAAGTGCTGAAACGCGGCGTGGAGCAAGACCGCGAAGCCATCGCCAACGAACTGGCCGGCAGCGACTACGCCCGCCAGCAACGCGCCGCCAGCCCGCTGATACACCGCCCCGAAGTCCAGCAGCGCCTGGCCACGCTGCCGGCCAACGCCGACCGCCGCCACAGCGCCTATCCCGTTCGCGCCGCCGCGCAGCAAGCCTGGCTCAAACTGCCGCTGCTGCCCACCACCACCATAGGCTCCTTCCCGCAAACCGCATCCATCCGCGGCGCTCGCGCCGCCTTCAAACGCGGCGAACTGCCCGCCGATGCCTACCGTCAGGCAATGCAGCAGGAAATTGAACTGGCGATACGCCGCCAGGAGGCGCTGGACATCGACGTGCTGGTGCACGGCGAGGTCGAGCGCAACGACATGGTGGAATACTTCGGCGAACAGTTGTCCGGTTTCGTGTTCACCGCCGGCGGCTGGGTGCAAAGCTACGGCAGCCGCTGCGTGAAGCCGCCCATTTTGTTCGGCGACGTGGCGCGGCCGCAGCCGATGACCGTGGAATGGGCGGAATACGCACAAAGCCTGACCTCCCGTCCGGTCAAGGGCATGCTCACCGGACCGGTCACGATCCTGCAATGGAGCTTTGTCCGTGACGACCTGCCGCGCGACGAAGTCTGCCGTCAGATCGCCCTGGCGCTGAACGACGAGGTACGCGACTTGGAGACCGCCGGCATCCGCGTGATCCAGATCGACGAGCCTGCCATCCGCGAAGGACTGCCGCTGAAGCGCGCCGATCGCGCCGCCTACCTGGACTGGGCCGGCCATGCCTTCCGGCTGTCTTGCCACGGCGTGGCGGACTCCACCCAGATTCACACCCATATGTGCTATTCCGAGTTCGGTGACATTCTGCCGGCCATCGCCGCGCTGGACGCGGACGTGATCACCATCGAAACCTCGCGCTCGGACATGGAGCTGCTGCAGGACTTCGGCCACTTCCGCTACCCCAACGCCATCGGCCCCGGCGTCTACGATATTCACAGCCCGCGGGTGCCGCCTGAGGCTGAAATCCAGCAGCTACTGGAAAAGGCGCTGCAAGTGATCGAACCGGAAAAACTGTGGGTCAACCCCGACTGCGGCCTGAAAACCCGCGGCTGGCCCGAGGTGGAGGCGGCCCTCTCCAGCATGGTCAAGGTCAGCAAGACGCTGCGCAGACGTCTGGCTCAGGAGGCCGACGCCACCGTCTGAAACGTTTGAGACTGACAAGAAAAAGGCCCCTCGGTCGAGGGGCCTTTTCGCGTGCCGACTCAAGGCTGCAACATGCCGGGCGTCATCATCGCCTTCAAACGCGTCTGCTCGATGCCGTGGCGGTCGCGGTGACTCAACCACCAGACCGATCCCTTCTTCACGCTCCACAGTTGCTGCTGCTCCGACAGCAGGGTGGATGCCAGCCAGCCGATATAAGGCTGATGGCCAACCAATACCACGGTGCGGTTCGCCTCCGGCCAGCCTATCGCCTCCAGCACCTCTTCCGGCGACGCCGTCGGATTCAACGCCGGCACCGTCTGAAAGCTTTTCGCCAGCAAGGCCGCTGTCTGCTGCGAACGCTTGGCCTCCGAGGCCAGCAGCAGATAATCGCGCGGCAGGCGCACCCGCAGCCAAGCTGCCATCTGGCTTGCCTGCTGCTGCCCGCGCCGCGTCAGCGCCCTTGCCAGATCATCGGAGCCGTCCTCCGCCTCCGCGTGGCGCCACAAAATCAAATCCATACACACCCCTCGTTAAAATATTTTCAATCCAGACGCAAGCGGGCCAAGTCGAGCGCCCGCCCCAGGCGGGATGCGCGGCTTGGCGCGACTACGAAATAAAAGCCGCCGGCC
This sequence comes from Chromobacterium haemolyticum, assembly GCF_009936155.1. NCBI lineage: Bacteria > Pseudomonadati > Pseudomonadota > Betaproteobacteria > Neisseriales > Chromobacteriaceae > Chromobacterium > Chromobacterium haemolyticum. The sequence continues at coordinate 3,787,853 of NZ_AP019312.1, forward strand.
CGCTACAAGGGAAACAGCGCCAGCAACACAGGCACCAACAAAGCGGTGAACACCCCGTTCAAGCCCATTGCCAGGCCCGCGAAGGCGCCCGCTGTCTCCGACAACTGAAACACCCGCGCCGTTCCAATCCCATGCGCGGAAATCCCCGTGGCCACGCCCAGCGCCATGTCGTTGCGCAGACGCAGACCGTTGAACAGCGGCCGCGCCGCCACCGCGCCAAAAATGCCGGACAGGATCACGCACATCGCCGCCAATTCCGGCACCCCGCCTATGCTTTGCGACACGCTCATCGCAATCGGCGTGGTCACCGCCCGCGTGCTCAGGGATAGCAGCACCTCATGCGGCAAACCAAATAGCCAACCCAAGCCCACCGCGCTGACGACGCCGGTGACCCCGCCCAAGGCAATGCTCAAGGCCAGCGGCCCCGCCGCGCGCTTGAGCCGGCTCAGGTTGCCGTACAAGGGCACCGCCAAAGCCACCGTCGCCGGACCCAACAACATTTGTATCCACTGCGCGCCCTGCATGTACTGGCGGTAATCGGTGCGCGTCAGTACCAGCCAGCCCAACACCAGCAATACCCCGATCAACACCGGGTTGGACAGCGGATGGCCGCGACAGCGGCGATTAAACGCCAAGGCCAGGCGGTAAGCCAGCAAAGTGACGAAAACCCCCGTCAACGGCGACTCCCGCAGCGCGGACAACACGTCGGCGCTAATCATCTCCTCCTCCGCCCCGCCGCCCCAGCATCCAATGCAAAGCCAGCCCCGGCACCAGCAAGGTGGTGAGCGTCGACAAGGCCAGCACCGCCGCCAGACGCGCGCCGTAATCGGCCAATAGCGTCTGGTAGGCCAGCACCGCTCCGCCGGCCGGGATGAACAGCAAGGACATATGCGCAAGAAAGCGCGGCACATGGGTCTGCAGCGTCGTCGGCACTCCGCGACGCGCGCACAAGGTGGCGAACAATAGCAACATCCCCATGACCGGCCCCGGCACAGGCACGCCCAAACCGCGCACCAAGACTTCTCCCGCCAATTGATAGCCCAACAGCCACAGCGCCGTCTCCATCATGTGATCTTTCCTCCTTCCGCCTTGATGACGTCATGATAATGCCCCGGCTCGCGCTTGGGGATAGACAGATGGACTCGCATCGCGCCGCAGAAGGGCGGGACAAGCCCCCGCCGGCTTTGGCATAATGCGCGCCATGTCCCATCCCCCTCTCTGGCTGCCTCAGCCGCCCGCGCTGTCCGCCGCGGCGCAATCCTGCCTCACCGAAGCCGGCTCGCTGACCGAACGGCTGCAAAGCACTGGTCGCCGCTTCGCCGTGCGCGTGTTGCGGCAAGGTCCCGACGTCTGCCTGGAAGACGAGGCGCCGCAGCTCGGCCTGGCCGCCGGAGCGCCGCTGCAAGCGCGCGAGGTGGCTCTGACCCTAGACGACATCCCGGTGGTGTTTGCCCGCAGCGTCACCCGCCTGGACTGCGCGGCCTGGCAGCCCATTCTAGACCGAGGCAGCCGCTCCCTGGGTCTGACATTGTTCGGCGGCCTGCCGGAATTGCTGCGCGACCCGCTGCGCTATCGCCTCATTGCCGCCGATCATCCGCTGTTCGCGCCGGCGGCCCAACTCAGCCCGCACCCCAGCTACCCGGCGCGGCGCTGCCGCTTCCTGCTGCGGCAAGCGCCGCTGCTGGTGTGCGAACTCTTTTTGCCGGAGCTGGAGAATTTCTTGCTATGAACGCCGCCCGCCTTAATGAACGCTTGACCGTTTACATGCAACTGATGCGCATGGACAAGCCCATCGGCACCTTCCTGCTGCTGTGGCCGACGCTGTGGGCGCTGCTGATCGCCGGCCAAGGCCGGCCCGACCCGCTGATCGTGCTGATCTTCATCATCGGCACCTTTTTGATGCGTTCGGCCGGCTGCGTGATCAACGATTACGCGGACCGCGACTTCGACGGCCACGTGGAACGCACCCGACAACGGCCGTTCGCCCGCGGCGCGGTTGGCAAGAAGGAAGCCTTGCTGCTGGCCGCCGGCCTAGCGCTGCTGTCGCTGCTGCTGATCCTGCCGCTGAACAGCCTGACCCTGCTCTTGAGCGTGCCGGCGCTGTTCATCGCCGCAAGCTACCCTTTCACCAAGCGCTTCTTCCCGGTGCCGCAAGCCTATCTGGGCCTGGCCTTCTCCTTCGGCATTCCGATGGCCTTCGCCGCCCAGACCGGCGCCGTTCCAATGCTGGCCTGGCTGCTGCTGCTGGCCAACGCTTGCTGGACGCTGGCCTACGACACCGCCTATGCCATCAGCGACAAGCCGGACGACCTCAAGATCGGCATCAAGACCTCGGCGATCACCTTCGGCGACTACGACGTGCCGGCCATCATGCTGTTCCACGCCGTCTTCCTCGCGCTGATGGCCGGCATCGGCCGGCACCTGGCGCTGAGCTGGCCTTTTTACCTGTCCCTGCTGATCTCCGCCGTCTTGATGGCCAGGCAGTACCTGGACATCCGGGAACGCGACCGCGCCGCCTGCTTCAAGGCTTTCCTCGACAACAACCGTGTTGGCGCGGCCATCCTCGCCGGCGTGGCGCTCAGCTACTGGCTGCCGTAAAACCCAATGCCATCATTTTTCGGCGCGACGACATTATGTGAATCTTTGTGAACTTTTCGAAAAGGGTTTAATCCCAGAAAAGGCATATTCCACCCATTTGGAATTGCAGCCGACATGCACCACCGGCTTCACACAAGAAAGGACATATCATGAAACTGATTTCCGCTCTGATCGCCGCTGCTTTCGCCACCAGCGCCCTGGCCGCCACCCCGGCGTCCGCGCCCGCCGCCGAAAAGAAAATGGAGCACAAGGCCGAACACAAGCAGGCCGCCAAAAAGCACCACAAGAAGCACGCTTCGGCCCCCGCGCACCACAAGAAATCCGGCCACAAGCATTCGGGAAAGAAAGCTGAACACAAGGCGGCTTCCGCCGCCAAGTAATTGACCGCCGGGCCGCCGGCCCAGCGCAAAAACGCCGCGGCTCATGGCGAGCCGCGGCGTTTTCATATCCGGGTACGATCATAGGGCCGGCCAGACGCCGGCGCGGGCCTCAGCCGGGCGGCGACTTATTCGCCGAAGCCACAGAACACCTCGCGCATCATCTTCAAGACCTCCAGCGTGCGGATGTCGCCAACGCGGTAATAAACGCGGTTCGCGTCCTTGCGCGTGCGCAACACGCCCTTGTCGCGCATAATGGCCAAATGCTGAGAAATATTGCTCTGCGACGTGCCCACCTGCTCGACTATATCCTGCACGCTCACTTCCTGGTCTTCCAGCACCGATATGATCTTCAAACGCAGCGGGTGCGACATGGCCTTCATCGCCCTCGAGGTCTGCTCGATCTGGTCATCGTTGAACAGCAAGGCTTCTCTCCCTGTAGAGTCATTTTATTTAGTCTGACTGCGGTACAATACTACACAAAATCCAATACCATCAAGATTTTCTAATATTCAGAATGTGAATGCCATGAAATCCATCAAACCGGTGTTGTTGTTGATTCTCGACGGTTTTGGCCATCGCACCGAAGGCGATGACAACGCTATTCTTCATGCCTCGATGCCTAATTGGCATCGTCTGCGCCAAACCTTCCCCTACGGCACCATCAACGCCTCGGAAAACTTCGTCGGCCTGCCATCGGGCCAGTTCGGCAATTCCGAGGTGGGCCACCTCAACATCGGCGCCGGCCGCGTGGTGCAACAGGACATCAGCCGCATCGACTGCGACATCGAAGACGGCCGCTTCGCCGCCAATCCCGCGCTGGTTTCCGGTATCGCCAAGGCCAAGGACTCGGCGCTGCACATCATGGGCCTGCTGTCCGATGGCGGCGTTCACAGCCATGAAAACCACATTCATTCGCTGATCCGCGCGGCCCAGGCCGCCGGCGTCGCGCGCATCCTCGTGCACGCCTTCCTGGACGGCCGCGACACGCCGCCGCGCAGCGCCAAGACCTATCTGGAGCGGCTCGACGCGGTGCTGGCCGAATGCCCCGCCGCGCGCCTGGCGTCCGTGAGCGGCCGCTACTGGGCGATGGACCGCGACAAGCGCTGGGAACGCGTGGAGCCAGCTTACCGGCTGCTGGTGGAGGGCGAAGGCCTGTACCACGCCCGCAGCGGCCTGGAAGCGCTGGAAGCCGCCTACGCCCGCGACGAAAACGACGAATTCGTCAAGGCCACCGCCATCGGCGAAGCCGCCAAGATGCGGGACGGCGACGTCGTGGTGTTCATGAACTTCCGCGCCGACCGCGCGCGCCAACTGGTCAGCGCGCTGACCGACCCGGCCTTCGACGGCTTCAAGGCGCGCCAGCCCAAGTTCGCCGACTTCGTCACCCTGACCTCCTACGGCGAAGCCTACAGCCGCCTGTCCATCGCCTACCCGCCGCAGAAAATCAGCAACGGCTTCGGCGAATACCTGGCCAGCCAGGGCCTGAAGCAGCTGCGCATCGCCGAAACCGAGAAATACCCGCACGTCACCTATTTCTTCAACGGCGGCGAGGAGCAGGTCTATCCCGGCGAGGACCGCATCCTGGTGCAGTCGCCCAAGGTGGCCACTTACGACCTGCAACCGGAAATGAGCGCCGGCGAAGTCACCGACAAAATCGTCGCCGCCATCGCCTCCGGCCAATACCAAGCCATCATCTGCAATTACGCCAACGGCGACATGGTGGGCCATAGTGGCATCTTCGACGCCGCGGTCAAGGCGGTGGAAGCGCTGGACGGCTGCATCGGCCGCTGTGTGGAAGCGATGCGCGCCGCCGGCGGCGAGGTATTGATCACCGCCGACCACGGAAACTGCGAACAAATGTACGATGCCGAGCACCACCAGCCGCATACCCAGCACACCTTGAGCCCGGTGCCCTTCCTCTATGTCGGCCGTCCGGCCCGGATCCGCTCCGGCGGTTCGCTGCGCGACATCGCGCCGTCGCTGCTGGCGATGATGGGCCTGGAACAACCGGCGGAGATGAGCGGTCAATCGTTGATCGAATTTCAATAAGACCCGCCGCCGCCGGCTCCGCCGGCGTCATCGACCCAAGCGCGCCGCCCGCGGACGGCGCGCTTGTTGGTCCGCGGCCCAAGTAGAAAGCATATTCCCGGCAATGAAACCTTATGTCCTGATGGCGGCCTTGATCGCCGGAGCCAGCCACGCCGCGCCTCCGGCTTCCGCCGCGCTGTCCACCGCCCCGCACCAGCAAGACCTCAAATCGGTGCGCAAGGAAATCGATACGCTGAAAAAAGACATCGCCCAAAAACAGGCGGTGCAAAAAGAGGCGCAATCGGCGATCAAGGAGTCGGAACAAGCCATTAGCCAGACTACCCAGGCACTGGTGAAGCTGGAGAAAAAACAAAGCAGCTCAGAGCAGCAGCTAGAGGCGCTGCGCGCCCAGATCAACGCCAGCCGCAACAGCCTGGCCGCGGTGCGCCAACGGGTAGGCCAAATGCTGGCACGCCAGTACAAGAGCGGCCAGCACGACGCGATGAAGCTGATGATGAACGCGAACGACCCCAATCAGAGCGCTCGCGACCTCGCCTACTATCAACACATTGCCCGCGCCCAACAGCAGCTGGTCGCCCAGTTGATCACCCGCCAGCACGAACTGGAAGCGCTGTCCTTCCAACTGGAACAGGAACTGGCCCGCCTTAACTCGCTGTCTAACCGCAAGAGCCAGGAAAAGAGTTCATTGCAGCAGGACAAGGCTAGCCAGCAGCAAGAACTCAACAAGGTCACCGGTGAAATCAAGACCGGGCAGAGCAAACTGAGCCAGCTGCAGGAAAACGAAAAACGCCTGACTGGCCTGATCGCCCAGATCAATCGGGAAATCCAACGCCGCCGCGCGGAAATCGCGCGCAAAGCGGCTGAAGAGCGCAAAGCCAAGCTGGCCGCCGCCCGCGAAGCGGCGCGCAAAGAGAACGAGCGCCGCCGCAAGCTGGCTGAAAACGCCAAGAAACAAGGCAAGCCTGTGCCGGAGGAAGCCAAGCAGACCGTCACTGTGAAAGAGGAAGCGATCACCGACGTGGCCGACGACAGCGCCGCCGGCCGCGCCTTCGTCAGCCTGCAGGGCAGAATGAAAATGCCGGTGGCCGGGCAATTGGTCGGCCGCTTTGGCAAACCGCGCCAGCAAGGCGTCAGCTGGAAAGGCGTGTTCATCCAGACCGCCAACGGCACCCCGGTGCGCAGCGTGGCCGACGGCACCGTGGTGTTCGCCGATCAATTGCGCGGCTTCGGCAATGCGATTCTGGTCGACCATGGCGGCAATTACATGACGGTCTATACCGGACTATCGGTGATAGGCAAATCCGTGGGCGGCAGCGTCAAGGCCGGCGACACGATCGGCAACACTGGAACACTGGACAGCGGCGAATCCGGCCTGTACTTTGAAATCCGACACATGGGACGCCCCCTAAACCCGCAAGCCTGGGCGCGCTGAGCCAGGCAACGGAGACAGATAACAAACATGAGCAGCCAAAGAATGAAGAAGATTGCCTGGCTAGTGGCCGGCGCCATGGCCGGCGGCGTGCTGACGCTCAGCATGCAAGCCTTTGCCGACAAGGGCGAATCCCCGCTGCCGCTGAGCGAGCTGCGCACCTTCGCCGAAGTGTTTGGCCGCATCAAGCAAGACTACGTCGACCCGGTGGAAGACAAGAAGCTGATCACCGCGGCCATCAAGGGCATGCTGACCGGCCTGGACCCGCACTCCGACTATATGGACCCGGAAGCCTTCAAGGAACTCAAGGAAGGCACTCAGGGTGAATTCGGCGGCCTCGGCATCGAAATCGGCGCCGAGGACGGCTTGGTCAAGGTGGTGTCGCCTATCGAGGACACCCCGGCGCAGAAGGCCGGCATCAAGAGCGGCGACCTGATCATCAAGATCGACGACACCCCGGTGCGCGGCCTGTCTCTGACCGACGCGGTGAAGAAAATGCGCGGCAAGCCGGGCACCAAGGTCACGCTGACCATCGCCCGCAAAACTGAAACCAAGCCCCTGGTGTTCACGCTGGCGCGCGCGGTGATCAAGACCAAGAGCGTCAAATACAAGCTGCTGGAACCGGACTTCGGCTATGTGCGCATCACCCAGTTCCAGGAGCACACCTCCGAGGACCTGGCCGCCGGCGTGCAGGCGCTTTACAAGGAAAACAAACAGGCGCTGAAAGGCCTGGTTCTGGATCTGCGCGACGATCCGGGCGGCCTGCTCAACGGAGCGGTTGGCGTGTCGGCCGCCTTCTTGGCCAAGAACCAGTTGGTGGTCTACACCGAGGGCCGTACGCCGGACGCCAAGATGCGGCTAACCGCCAATCTGCAGAACTACGCCCGCCCCAACGGCAGCGACCCGCTGGCCCGGCTGCCAGTGGAAGCCCGCAATGTGCCTCTGGTCGTTCTGGTCAACGGCGGCTCCGCCTCGGCGTCGGAAATCGTCGCCGGCGCGCTGCAAGACCACAAGCGCGCGGTGTTGGTGGGCACACAAACCTTCGGCAAGGGCTCGGTGCAATCCATCATGCCGCTGGGCAACGCAGGCGGCATCAAGCTGACAACCGCCCGCTACTTCACGCCGAACGGCCGCTCGATCCAAGCCAAGGGCATCGTGCCCGACGTGGTGGTGGAAGACGGCACGCTGACCGCGGCGGAGCAAGCCATCCGCGTGCGCGAAGCGGACCTGGAAAACCACTTGGCCAACCCCAACGGCGAGGACAAGCCGGCGCCCAAGAGCAACGCCAAGCCCGCGCCAGCGCCGCAACCCGCCCCCGCCCCCGCCAAGCCGGACGACGGCAAGGACAAGGCCAAGCCGGAAGAAAAGAGCCAGTTCGGCCCGCGCGACCCCAACCCCAAAAACGACAACCAGCTGTCGCAGGCGCTGAACATCCTCAAGGTACAGCAGATCCTGCAGAAAAAAGGCAGTTGACCCCGCCTCCGCAGCCACAACGCGCCCCTGGTTTCGCCAGGGGCGTTTTTCATGCGCGCGCTATATTGTCCTCCTGCAAAACACCGTCATTCCTGCTACGCTATCCGGCTCAACCCTAGTTTTCCGGCCGGAGCCGCTGACCCCATGCTTACCCGCGAATTCGTGCTTTCCTTTCGCGAAGCCGCCCCCTATATCAACGCCTACCGCGGCAAGACCTTCGTGCTGGCCGTCAGCGGCGAAACCTTGCAAGACGGAGAATTCGCCAGCCTGGCGCAGGACATCAACCTCTTGGTCAGCCTGGGCGTGCGCATCGTGCTGGTGCACGGCATCCGTCCGCAGATCGAGGGCCTGTTGAAACGCCACGGCATCGCCCGCCTGTTCCACCGCGACCGCCGCGTCACTGACGCCGCCACCATGGACGTGGTCAAACAAGCGGCCGGCGCCACCCGCTGCGACATCGAAGCACTACTGTCCATGGGCATGCCCAATTCTCCAATGCACGGCGCCCATCTGCGCGTGGCCGGCGGCAACTTCGTCACCGCCCAGCCTCTGGGCGTGCTCGATGGCGTGGACATGCAATACACCGGCCAGGTGCGCCGCGCCGATGGCGCCGCCATCCGCGCCCGCCTCGACCATGGCGAGCTGGTGCTGCTGTCCCCCATCGGCTATTCGCTGACCGGCGAGGCCTTCAATCTAACCATGGAAGAACTGGCCACCCACGTCGCCATTACCCTGAAAGCGGAAAAACTGATTTTCGTGATCGAGCAGCGCGGCGTGATGCTGGACGAGGAACTAATCAGCACGCTGACCGCACAGCAGGCCGAAGACCTGCTGGCCTCCGGCCGGCTGCAGGATGACGTCAGCGCCTACCTGCCCTACGCCATCCGCGCCACCCGAGAAGGCATTCCCCGTGCCCACTTGATTAGCCGTCACGCCGACGGCGCGCTGCTGGTGGAACACTTCACCCGCGGCGGCAATGGCACCATGATCGCCCGCGACCCGCTGGTGCGAGTGCGCAACGCCAGCATCGAAGACATCGGCGACATCATCGGCCTGATCCAGCCGCTGGAAGAGCAAGGCGTGCTGGTCAAGCGCAGCCGCGAGCATCTGGAGGTGGAGATCGGCGAATATTCGGTGCTGGAGCACGACGGCAAGATCTATGGTTGCGTGGCCATGCACCCCTTCCCCGACGCCGGCACCGCCGAACTGGCCTGCCTGGCGGTGGCTCAGGACAAACGCGACGGCGGCTTTGGCGAGATGCTGCTCAAACACGTGGAATACCAGGCCCGCACCCAAGGCTTGCAGTCGCTGTTCGTGCTCACCACCCAAACCGCGCACTGGTTCGTGGAGCGGGGCTTCGCCGAAGCGGACAAGAGCGCGCTGCCGCTGGCGCGGCAGCAGTTCTACAACTATCAGCGCCGCTCCAAGGTTTTCGTCAAGGTCTTGTGAGTCCAAGAAACGGTTCCAAAGCCGCGCCGTGGTTGGAAGCATTTCATCTCTGTGACACAATATTGAATTAACCTTTTTCCGATATTTTAAGGATTGCGCCATGAGCAGAACCGTCAATTGCGTCAAGCTGGGCCGCGAAGCCGAAGCCCTCGACTTCCCGCCGCTGCCGGGCGAACTGGGCAAGCGAGTGTTTGACAACGTCTCGAAAGAAGCCTGGCAAGGCTGGCTGCGCTATCAGACCATGCTGATCAACGAAAACCGCCTGAGCCTGGCCGACGCCCGCGCCCGCCAGTATCTGGCCGCGCAGTTGGAAGCCTACTTCTTCGGCGACGGCGCCGACGCTCCCGCCGGCTACACTCCGCCGCAGAACTAATCGCCATGCCCAGCCCTCCAAGCGAGGGCTTTATTTTTCCCTGAACTCTCCACTGTTGGCTTGAACCTCGTATGTCACACACGCAAGACCTGCTGATCAACCGCGAACTTGGCCTTCTAGAATTCAACCGCCGCGTGCTGGCCCAGGCGGAAGACGCCAACCTGCCGCTGCTGGAACGGCTGAAATTCCTGTGCATCGTGTCCTCCAACATGGATGAGTTCTTCGAAGTGCGAGTGGCCTGGCTGCAGGAAACCGCCGTGGCCACGCCGGAGCGCATCCTGGCGGACGGCACCACGCCTGAGCAGGCGCTGGCCAAGGTGGCCACCGCCGCGCACCAACTGGTGCGCGACCAGTACGCCGTGATGAGCGAAGTGCTGTTTCCGGCGCTTCGCGAGGAAAACATCATCTTCCTGCGCCGCAACGAATGGAGCCCCGCGCAACAGCAATGGGTGAAGGACTTTTTCTTCCGCGAGTTGATGCCCATCCTCACCCCCATCGGCCTCGACCCGTCCCACCCCTTCCCCAAGGTGCTGAACAAATCCTTGAACTTCGCGGTGGAGCTGGAAGGGCGCGACGCCTTCGGCCGCGCCTCCGGCATCGCCATCGTCCAGGCGCCGCGCATCCTGCCGCGGGTGATCAAATTGCCGGCGGACGTCAGCGACGGCCATCGCCACACCTTCGTCTTCCTGTCCTCCATCCTCCACTCCCATGTGCATGAGCTGTTCAGCGGCATGGCGGTCAAGGGCTGCTACCAGTTCCGCGTCACCCGCGATAGCGAGCTGACAGTGGAAGACGAAGACGTGAAGAACCTGCGCACAGCCTTGCAGGGCGAGTTGCGCCAGCGCCAGTTCGGCGACGCGGTGCGGCTGGAGATCGCCGATACCTGCCCGTTGCATATGGAAGAATTTCTGCTGACCCAGTTCAACCTGAAGCCGCGCGACGTCTACCGCGTCAACGGCCCGGTCAATCTGGTGCGGCTGATGCAGGTGCCGGACCTGGTGGATAGGCCGGACCTGAAATTCACTCCCTTCATCCCCACGCTGCCGGAGATACTGCGCAAGAAGACGCCACTGTTCGATGCCATCCGCAAGGGCGATATTCTGCTACACCACCCGTTCCAGAGCTTCCAGCCGGTGATTGACATGCTGACGCTGGCGGCTTCCGATCCGCATGTGGTGGCCATCAAGATGACGGTGTACCGCACCGGCACCGACTCGGTGCTGATGGAATCGCTGATCGCCGCCGCCCGCGCAGGCAAGCAGGTGACCGTGGTGGTGGAGCTGATGGCGCGCTTCGACGAAGAAGCCAACATCAGCTGGGCCAGCCGGCTGGAGGACGCCGGCGCCCACGTGGTCTATGGCGTGATCGGCTACAAGGTGCACGCCAAGATGCTGATGGTGGTGCGCCGCGAAGAACACGGCCTTCGCCGCTACGTCCACTTGGGCACCGGCAACTATCACCCTCGCACCGCTCGCCTCTACACCGACTTCGGCCTGCTGACCTGCAATGAACAGATCGCCAGCGACGTCAACGATATCTTCGTACAGCTGACCGGCCTGGGCCGCGCCAGCCAGCTCAAGCTGCTGTTCCAGAGCCCGTTCACGCTGCACAGCATGGTGATGGAGGCGATAGACCGCGAAATCGCCCACGCCCAGGCCGGCAAGCCGGCGCAGATTATCGCCAAGATGAACGCCTTGCTGGAAAGCCAGGTGATCCACGCGCTGTACCGCGCCAGCCAGGCCGGGGTCAAGATCCAGCTGATCGTGCGCGGCGTGTGCGCGCTGCGGCCGGGCGTGCCGGGGCTGTCCGAGAATATCAGCGTGCGCTCCATCGTCGGCCGCTTCCTGGAACACCCGCGCGTGTTCTACTTCCACAACGACCGCAAAGAAGACCTGCTGATCGCCAGCGCCGACTGGATGGGCCGCAACTTCTTCCGCCGCATCGAAACCTGCGTGCCCATTGTCGACGCCAAGCTCAAGCGCCGGGTGATCAAGGAGGCGCTGCGCCTCTATCTGGACGACAACGTCAACGCCTGGGACATGCTGCCGGACGGCGGCTACAAGCGCCGCACCTCCCGCGGCAAGCCGCATTGCGCGCAATTGCAGCTACTGGAAGAGTACACCCGCTGACACCCGGCCCGCGGCCACGCCGCGGGTGCCTCCCCCGCAAGGACCACCATGGAAATCGCCGGCTACAGTCTCGCCGCCCTGCTCATCGTCGCCGGTCTGGCCGGCACCATGCTGCCCATCATTCCAGGCCTGCCGCTGATGTTCGGCGGCTTGCTCCTGGCCGCCTGGCTGGACAACTTCAACCACCTGGGCGCGATCAGCCTGATCATCATGGCCCTGCTCACCGCGCTGGGTCTGGTGATAGATTTCTTCGCCGGCCTGCTTGGCGCAAAAGCCAGCGGCGCCAGCAGTCAGGCGTTGTGGGGCGCCTTCATCGGCGGCATCGTGGGCATGTTCTTCGGCCTGGCGGGCGTGCTGCTCGGCCCGCTGGTCGGCGCCGTCATCGGCGAGTTCATTGCTCGCAAGGATGCCTTTCAAGCAGGCAAAGTCGGCATCGGCACCTTCATCGGCTTCATCGTCGGCGCGGTGGCCAAGGTAGCCTGCGCTTTCGCCATGCTGGCCACGGCGGCGCTGGCGCTACTGTTCTAGCGGCCGGCTCCGCGGCCGCGCGGCTGGCCTAAACCGGGGGATTTGGTAGAATCCCGGTTTATCCCCTTCAATCCAGCGTGAATACCGATGGCACAATATGTAATGTCCATGCTCCGCGTGAGCAAGATCGTTCCGCCCAAGCGCCAGATCATCAAGGACATCTCTCTGTCCTTCTTCCCCGGCGCCAAGATCGGCCTGCTGGGCCTGAACGGCGCGGGTAAATCCACCGTGCTGCGCATCATGGCCGGCGCGGACAAAGAATACGAGGGCGAGGTGCAACACCTGGCCGGCGTCAAAATCGGCTACCTGCCGCAGGAACCGCAGCTGGACCCCGAAAAAACCGTGCGCGAGGAAGTGGAAAGCGGCATGGGCGACGTAATGGGCGCGCAAAAGCGCCTGGAAGAAGTATACGCCGCCTACGCTGAAGCGGACGCCGACTTCGATGCGCTGGCCGAAGAACAGGCCAAGCTGGAGGCCATCATCGCCGCCGGCGCCAACGACAACGTCGAACACCAGCTGGAAATCGCCGCCGACGCGCTACGCCTGCCGCCGTGGGACGCCAAGATCGGCCCGCTGTCCGGCGGCGAGAAGCGCCGCGTGGCGCTGTGCAAGCTGCTGCTGTCCAAGCCCGACATGCTGCTGCTGGACGAACCCACCAACCACCTGGACGCGGAATCGGTGGAATGGCTGGAGCAATTCCTGGTGCGCTTCCCCGGCACCGTGGTGGCCGTCACCCACGACCGCTACTTCCTGGACAATGCCGCCGAGTGGATTCTGGAACTGGACCGCGGCGAAGGCATTCCGTGGAAAGGCAATTACTCCAGCTGGCTCGAACAGAAGGAGGCCCGCCTGGCGCAGGAAGCCAAGAGCGAAGGCGCCCGCATGAAGGCGATGAAGCAGGAGCTGGAATGGGTGCGTCAGAACCCGAAAGGCCGCCAGGCCAAGTCCAAGGCGCGTTTGGCCCGTTTCGAAGAGCTGTCCAGCTACGAAACCCAAAAACGCAACGAGACCCAGGAAATCTTCATCCCCGTGGCCGAGCGCCTGGGCAATGAAGTCATCGAGTTCAAAGGCGTGTCCAAGGGCTTCGGCGACCGCCTGCTGATCGACAACCTGAGCTTTAAAGCTCCGCCGGGCGCCATCGTCGGCATCATCGGCCCCAACGGCGCCGGTAAATCGACCTTGTTCAAGATGATCGCCGGCAAAGAACAGCCGGACAGCGGCGAAGTCAGCATCGGCCAGACCGTGCAAATGGCCTTCGTCGAGCAGACCCGCGAGGGCCTGGACGGCGACAAGACCGTGTTCGAGGACGTAGCCGCCGGCGCCGACATTCTCACCGTCGGCAAATTCGAGATGTCCAGCCGCGCCTATCTCGGTCGCTTCAACTTCAAGGGCGCCGATCAGCAGAAGAAAGTGGGCATGCTTTCCGGCGGCGAACGCGGCCGCCTGCACCTGGCCAAAACCCTGCTCAAGGGCGGCAACGTGCTGCTGCTGGACGAACCGTCGAACGACCTTGACGTGGAAACCTTGCGCGCGCTGGAAGACGCCTTGCTGGAATACGCCGGCACCGTCTTCGTGATCTCCCACGACCGCTGGTTCCTGGACCGTATCGCCACCCATATTCTGGCGGCGGAAGGCGAGTCGCAATGGACCTTCTTCGACGGCAACTATCAGGAATACGAAGCCGACAAGAAGAAACGCCTGGGCGAGGAAGCCGCCAAGCCCAAGCGTATCCGCTACAAGCCGATCACCCGTTAAAACAAAGCCCGGGTTCTCCGGGCTTTTTTCATGCGCTCACAGCGTCTTCAGCCGTCCGCGGAACTCATCCAGCCGCTGGTAGCCCTTGGCCTGCATGATGGCGACCAGCTCCGCCTCGATACGATCGAAAGCGCTGACGCCCTCCTCGTGCAGGCAGGTGCCCACTTGCACCGCGGTGGCGCCGGCCAGGATGTGCATGAAGGCCTCGGCCCCGCTCTTCACGCCGCCGCAGCCGATCACATGCTTGTCGGCCAGCAGCACGGCGAACTCGCGCACATTGGCCAGCGCCGTCGGCAGCACGTAATCGCCTCCCAGGCCGCCCAGCCCGCCCTTGGGCTTGATCACCGCCGACTCGCTGTCCAGATCTATCACCAGGCCGTTGCCCACCGAGTTGATGCAGGTGACGAAGCGCAGCAGCGGGAAGGCGTTCAACACCGCGGCCATGGCGGCGAAGTGGGCCGGGTCGAAATACGGCGGCAGCTTGACGCCGAACGGCCGCGCATAGCGCCGGCTGATCGCCTCCAGGGCCTCGGCGCTGGCGGCGAAGTCATAACCCAACTGCGGCTTGCCCGGAAGATTGGGGCAGGACAGGTTCACCTCCGGCAGGCAGGGCAGCTTGAGCGCCGCCAGTTCGGTCAGGATGGTCAGGGTGTCGTCCAGCGTCATGCCGGACACGGACAGGAACAACGGTTTGGCGTCGTCGTAAGCCTGGGCGTAGTCCAGGTAATAACGGTAGCCCTCGTTGGGCAGGCCCATGGAGTTGATGCTGCCCAGCGCGGTGCGTCGGTAACGCGGCTCCGGATTGCCGGCGCGCGGTTCCAGCGTGCAACTCTTGGTCACCACCGCGCCGGCGGCGGAACGGCGCACCTGCTCCAGT
Organism: Chromobacterium haemolyticum; assembly: GCF_009936155.1. Taxonomy (NCBI): domain Bacteria; kingdom Pseudomonadati; phylum Pseudomonadota; class Betaproteobacteria; order Neisseriales; family Chromobacteriaceae; genus Chromobacterium; species Chromobacterium haemolyticum. The sequence goes on from NZ_AP019312.1 coordinate 3,802,893, forward strand.
TCCTCCCGCGTGCGGCAATAGACGCCGGAAGCGTTGAACAAGGGGCTGGACATCTTCATGCCCAACCAGGAAACGGATAGATTCAGCGACATCGCGCCCTCCGGCGAATTCATCTGCCGGCGATGATAGACGGAGGCGGTCCCAGCCATGCTGCGCCATGTCAAAACCCGCGCGGTCGCCGCAAAAAAACGGCCGCCCGAAAGGCGGCCGTCTCAAGGTCAAAATACCCTGCGCTTACATTTGCGACTGAATATAGTTCTGCTCGCCCACCATATCGATCAGGCGCAGCTGCTGCTCCAGCCAGTGAGCGTGATCGTTCTCGGTTTCTTCCAGCAACACCATCAGTTCCTGACGCGTCACGTAGTCCTTCACGCTCTCGCAGTGGGCCACCACTTTTTTCAACAGGTTGCCGACGCGGTATTCCACTTCCAGATCGCTGGCCAGCATCGCCCGCACGTTCTCGCCCACCACGATGGGCACGCGCTTGGCCACATTGGGCTTGCCTTGCAAGAACAGGGTGCGCGCGATCAGCACCCGCGCGTGCGAAAGCTCGTCCTCGCGTTCATGGTCGATGCGCTCGAACAGCTTGTGCAGACCGAAGTCCTTGTACATCTCGGCGTGGATGAAATACTGGTCCGCGGCGGATAGCTCTTCCGCCAGCAGTTCGTTCAGCAACTCGATGGTTTTGGGATCACCTTGCATAACGACCTCTTGTTGTTGTAGTTCAATGACGCCGGCTATCCGCCGGCGCGAACGGAATTCGCGAACCATTCATTCTAAGCTCTCAAGGCCACAGATGCACGCTGGCTTGATAAAACACGAACGACAACAGCCAAGCCAGGCTCACCGACCACGCCACCGCCATCGCGGTATAGGACTTGCTGCGCGACTCGCGGTACATCGCCGCCACCGTGGACAGGCAAGGCACGTAGATCAAGGTGAAGATCAGGAAACTCATCGCCGAACGCCAGTCCAGATGTTGCAGCAAGACAGCGCCCAGACCTGCCTCGGACACCCCGTAGATCACAGCCAGGCTGCCCAACAGAATCTCCTTGGCGATGAAACCGAACAGCAAGGCCGCCGCCAGTTCATGGCGAATGCCGATCGGGTCCAACACTGGAGCCAACAGGCCGCCCAAGACGTCGGCCAGCGTCTTGCCATCGCCGGCCGGCACATGAGTCAACAACCAGACCAACACCACCCCCAACAGGATGAAGCTGGAAGCCAGCTGCAGGAAGGCCCGCACCTCGCCCACCGCCCGGCCCAGCAAATGGCTCAAGCCGGGCAGCCGATACGGCGGCACTTCCAACAAGAAGGCTTCGCCCCCGGCGTAGCGACGCTTGAACACCCAAGCGGTGAACACCGCGACGGCGAAGCTCATCAGATAAAGCCCCATCAGCACCCACGGCGCCTGCGCCGCAGTGAACAGCAGCCCGGCGAAGAACACCACCACCTGCAGCCGCGCCGAGCACAGCGAGAACGGAATCACCAGCATGGTCAGCAGCCGCTGTTTGCGTTCGCGCATCACCCTGGTGCCCATGATGGCCGGCACATTGCAGCCAAAACCCATCAACTGCATCACGAAGCCGCGGCCATCCAGCCCCAATCGAGCCATAAAGGCATCGGTCAGATAGGCGGCGCGCGCCAGATAGCCGGAATCCTCCACCATCGCCATCAGTACGAAGAACACCAGCAAAATGGGCGCGAAGGTCAGTACCGTCGACACCCCCTGCCAGATCCCGTCCAGCGCCAGGCTCTGCACAATCTCAGGCAACGGCGCGAGCAAGGGCGCCAGCGCCTGCTCCTTGACCCAGTCCAGCCCGGCCCCGGCCAGCTCCTGCAAAGGCGTGCCGATCTGATAAGTCAGATTGAACAACAGCGCCATCAATGCGAAGAACAGCGGCAAGCCCAGCCACGGATGCATCAGCCAGTGGTCGATCTTTTCGGTCAGCCGCGCCGGCAGCATAGCCGGCAAGGCCCAGCAACCGTCCAGCAAGCGTTTGGCCTCCGCCATCGCCGCCTGGGTACCCGGTACCGCGTCCAGCCCCGCTCTCACGGCCGGAGCCTCGTCATTGGCCAGTCGGTTCAAACTCGCCATCAGCGGCGGCCAGCCTTGCATATGCCTGGCCGACACCAGCGATACCGGCGCACCCAGACGTTCCGACAAACACTCCACATCCAGGCTCACGCCCAGCGCCTTGGCCTCATCCGCCATATTCAGCACAACCTGGCAGTTGAGACCGCTGGCCAGCACCTGCAAGGCCAGCGGCAACTGCCGGTCCAGCTGGCTGGCGTTGAGCACCAGGATGGCGCCGTCGAAAGCGCTGGCCTGCAATACGTCGCGCACCACCGCCTCATCGTCGGAATAACCGGTCAGATCGTTGACGCCGGGCAGATCCACCAGTTCCACCATGTGGCCGCCCAACAGCAGGCGGGCGCTGCTCAATTCTATGGTCAGGCCCGGCCAGTTGCCGACGCGCTGCGACATGCCGGTGAGACGGTTGAACAAGGTGGACTTGCCGGTGTTAGGCAAGCCGATCAAGGCAAAGCGCTTCATGCCTCCATCCTCGCCAGGATGGAGCGCGCCAGGCTGCGGCGCAATAAAAAGCGGGTGGCGCCCACATCCAGCAGCAGCGGCCCGCCCAGCGGCGCCACCCTGCGCACGTAAAAACGGCTGCCTGGCGCCAGGCCAAAGGCGGCGACGCGGCGGAAGGCCTCTTCGGCCAGCTCCAGCCGCTCGACCACGCCGTGGCGGCCTGCGGGGAATGCATCCAGAGTCAACATGATGATCCGATCAAGAACGAGAATGGTTTGCATTAGTATATCCAGCCCATTCGCGTCGATCTGCGGCAAATCGCCGCAATTCCAGCCTCGCTTGACCTGTGTCAATGGCGCCCCGCTCTCGCCGCTACGCGCGGATTAGCCATAGCCGCATGCCGCGCTTGCGGTTAAAATCGCGGACAATCAATCGACAAGCTACGGGCCAAAGACAATGAGCATCAAATCGGACAAATGGATTCGCCGGATGGCGGACGAGTACAACATGATCGAACCCTTCGAGGCCAACCAGATCAAGATGGTGGATGGCCAGAAGGTGATCTCCTACGGTACCTCCAGTTACGGCTACGATATCCGCTGCGCCGACGAATTCAAGGTATTCACCAATATCAACAGCACCATCGTCGACCCTAAAAACTTCGACCCCAACTCCTTCGTGGAAGTCTCCGGCAAGGGCTATTGCATCATCCCGCCCAACAGCTTCGCGCTGGCTCGCACCGTCGAATATTTCCGCATTCCGCGCTCGGTGTTGACCGTATGCCTGGGCAAGTCCACTTACGCCCGTTGCGGCATCATCGTCAACGTCACCCCGTTCGAGCCGGAATGGGAAGGTTACGTAACCCTGGAGTTCTCCAACACCACGCCGCTACCGGCCAAAATCTACGCTAACGAGGGCGTGGCCCAGGTGCTGTTCTTCGAATCCGATGAAATCTGCGACGTGTCCTACAGTGACCGCGCCGGCAAATACATGGGCCAGGTGGGCGTGACGCTTCCGCGCCCCTGAACCGCTTCCCGCCTGCAAAAAAGGGATGGCCAAGCCATCCCTTTGTCATTTAAACAACGCCAAATCCGTCCTCGCAATTTCACCTTAATGTTCTAGGATAAACAGAGGGTTAGCTGACTTTCCCGGTTGGTCGGCCCTTGTACAGCAATTGATTTCTTCTTGGGGCGTAGCGGTTCCCCCTTGCCGTTGCGCCCCTTTTTTTATCTCCCTGCCCAATTGCCCTTCTTCCGGTTTCTTGCCATGATCTTCGCTTTGGCGAAGGGCGAAAATATGCCGGACATATATGATTTTTCCATTGAGACTTTAAACGGGCAGGCACTGCCGCTGGCGGGCTATCGCGGCAAAGTGCTGCTGTTGGTCAACACCGCCAGCGAATGCGGCTTCACCGCGCAATTGGGCGGCCTGGAACAACTGTACCAGCGCTACCGCGATCAAGGCCTGGAAATCATCGGCTTTCCCTGCAATCAATTCGGCGGCCAAGAACCGGGGAATGCTTCCGCCATCGGTCAGTTCTGTCAAAAGAACTTTGGCGTCAGTTTCGCCTTGTCCGCCAAGATTGATGTCAACGGAGCGAATGCGCATCCGCTATGGCGCTATCTCGCCGCCGCCAAGCCTGGTCTACTGGGCAGCCGGCGCATCAAATGGAATTTCACCAAGTTTTTGATCGATGGCGAGGGGCGCATCCGCGGGCGTTTCGCCCCCTACGTCAAGCCAGCGGCGCTGGAACGCGTGATCGAAAGCCTGCTGCCGACATCCGCCGCCTGAACCGAGTTCAGCTCAACTCGCCGGACACGTAGAACCAGCGGCCGTCCTCGCGCGCAAAGCGGCTGCGCTCGCGCATGCGCTCGGCCTTGCCGCTCACTTTGTAGCGCGCGGCAAACTCCACCCACCCTTCGGTGTCGGCCTCGGCGCCGGCCTCTGTCGCCAGTACCTCCAGGCCCAGCCATTTGACCACGCCGGCATCCGCGGCCAGGTCCAGCGCCTGCGGCCGGGTGCTTGGATGCCAACTCGCCAGCAGATACGCCTCGTCGCCGCGCGCGTAAGCGGTATAGCGCGAACGCATCAAGGCTTCCGCCGTGGGCGCAGGTTCGCCGCCCTCGCTCAGATAACGGCCGCAACAGACCGCGTAATCGCCGCCCAGTCCGCAGGGACAGCCGGCCGCGTCCGGCTTGGCTTTCTTGCCCATGTTCAAGCTCCCAAGGCCGGCAAGCCGTAGAGTTTGAGCAGGAAGTTAGTGAACGCGGGATCCGCCGGCTTGGGATTCATCTTGGGCCAGCGCCTCATCCACTCCCGTAAACGCTCATCCATCTTGGCTCGGAACGTATCCTGATCAATGCGCCCCGCCTCGCGCTCCACCGTCAGATAGCGGTACATGGCGAAGGTGTTGTCGTCGACGGGGTTGGCCCCCACCGCCTTGAGCCGGAATGCGCCCAACTGATCAGCAGCCGCCAGCCTGGTCAGTTCGCCGCTCTTGACCTTGTCTGCCAAACGGTTGGCCTCACGCAACAAAGCGTCCGACTTGGCGCTGGGCGCCGGAGCCGTCTGCTGCCGGCCCTTGGCCGGAGAGGAAGGATGCGAACTGATGGGCGCGCCCAGTTGTTGCAACGCGCTGCAAGCGGACAAGCTCAGGGCCATGGCGGCCCACAAGAAAAGACGTTTCATGCCGGGTATTCTACTCCTGTCCTGATTCGGCGCCGCCGCGCGGCGCGTTCTGCTGCGACCGCCTCGCCGGTGCCAATGTTCCGCCTCGCCAATGCAAAACAGCCTGACAAACGGATCTGTCAGGCTGTTTACGTTCTTGCCACGAGGCCGCGGCACGCTTATTCCGCGGCGTCGCCAGCGGGTTCGGCCGGAGCCGCAGCAGCCGGGGCCGGCTTGGGCGCGGACATTTGTTCCGCCGCCTTTTTCTCTTCCGCGCTCACCTCGCCCACCGGCTTGTTGGCCAGATCGAAACGCTTGCCGCCGCGCGCCAGTGACTTGACGTAGCGCGGCTTGCGACAGTGATTGGCCACTACGCGGGAGATCAGCGTCGAGTCGAACTGCGGCAAAGCCGCGATCAGGCTCTCATGGATGCCCAAGGCCAGCGGACGAAACTGGCGGAAAACGTCGAACTTGCTGTAGACATGATCCGCGATCATCTCGGTCTGCTTTTTCTTGGACAGACTTTGTACAGCGGACTTAAGTGCAGCACCGAGTGCCGTTTCAGTATTTGGCTTCATGAACTTCTATCTAGATCCATTGATGCAAAAGCAGCGCATGCTGCCTAATCAAGCGAAGCGCTGCAACCAGCCGCCCGACCAGCTTGACAGCCGGCGAAAAAATGACGACATCGTAATCAGGCTTGACCAACACGTGCAGACAAGACGTCTGCGCGCCGTGAAAAATCGCCGATCATGGCGGGTGTCCAGGAGCCATACCCAAGCGGCGCGGCCTACCAGGACGGGTATGCGGCCCCCGTACCCATCGGCCCGCCCTGCTTGCCGACGGCGAAGCCGAAGCCGACTTGACGGCAATGAATGAAAGCGCCAAGCGGAATCCTCCGGGCACTCCATAGCCGGGCTGGCGCTCACGAGGGTGGGAGAGTACTAAGTAATGCCCCTTTATGTCCAGCACTTGACGCCAATTGCGGCGTTTCCACCCCTATCCGTCTTTCTTTTGCCACTTTCCCCGCGCCAAACCGGCCTCCGGGCCTCAAACACGCTCTACGCGGCTCACAGGCAAGCGGCGGGAAAGCGGCGGTTCAAGCTGTCCCAATCCGTCGCCGCGTCCGGTCCGGCGCTCGCCACCACACAGGCGGCCAGCCGATTGCCCAGATCCACCGCATAATGCAGCGGCCAGCCGCTGGATAAACCGGCCAACAAACCGGCGCAATGCGCGTCGCCCGCGCCTATGGTATCCACCACCGACACTTGGTAGCCAGGCAGATGCCATGGCTCGTCGGTGCCCGGACAGACCCAGGCGCCATCCTGACCCAAGCGACAGATCAGCGTCAGTTTGTAGTCCTTGGCGAAACGCTGCGCAGCCGCCACCGGATCGCCCTGGCCGCACAATATGGCGATCTCGTCCCGGTTCAACGTCAATAAGGTTTCCGTGCCGCTCAAGCTGGACAGAAACGCCGGCTCCAGCAAGGCGACGCGCGGACCGGGGTCGATCACCCGCAACTGTTCCGACGGCAAGGCCAACAGCCAGGCGCGCAGAGCCCGCCCGCCTTCTCCCGCCAGTTCATAGCCGTTGGCGTACACCAAGGCGTCGGCGGGCAATGGCAACGCGTCCAGTTGCTCGCGACTCCACTCCCCTTCGCAGCCGGTGATGGAGATGAAGCTGCGCTCCCCGCTGGGCTCCACCATGGCCACGCACCAGCCATTGTCGCGATTCGCGTTGCGCAACAGCACCGGCAGTCCCAACTCCCGCATCGCCCGGTCTACCGCCGCGCCCCAGGGCCCGTTTCCCACCGGCATGCCGTTGATCACAGGAGCGTTCAACTGACACAGCGCCCTCGCCACATTGAAGGCGCAGCCGCCGATTTGGCGCTCCTGCTGCAAGGCCTCTACATCGCCGCCGCTTCGCGGCAGTTCCGGGAGAGTCAGCACCACATCCCCAACGGCGCCGCCCAAAGCCAGAATCGCCTTGATCGGATGATAACTTGGACACGGAATGGTCATGCGCGTCGCTCCTTCAGCAACAGATACAATCCATAAGCCAGCAAGCTGGTTCCAAAAGACACAAACAATCCAAGGCTGGAATCCGCGAAGACCCCCACCGCCAACGGACCGTCGACAAAGCCGGTCTTGCTCACCAGCAGACCGCAGGCGGCGCCCAGCAGCCAGCACAGCAACGGCCCGCCGCGGAAGGCCTGCCGCCCATCGCCGGACAAGGCCACATCGTCATAGCCTTGACGATGACGCAGCAGCAGGTAATCCAGTACGAACACCGCCTCCCAGGCCGCCAGGAACACGCCGCAAAACAGCAAGAAGGAAATGAAGGGCCCCAGGAAATCGCTGGATACGAACAAAACGTAAGCGGCGATCGCCAACACGATAAGCGCATTGATGGAAACCGCCTGTGCCTGCCTGACCTTGACGCCTATGGTCAACAAATTGAGGCTGGCAGAATACAGACTGAGCACCGCCATGGTCACGATGCCCGCGGTCGCGGTCAGCAGATAGGGCACCGCCATCCAGGCCGGCAGCACCGCGCCTATCTTGGCGATGGGATTGGCCGCGCTGGCCAGGTCTGGAATCTGCGCAGACAGCAGCACGCCGGTAAAAATCAGCAGCATCAAGGGCAGCGATGCCCCCGCCATCACCGCCCCGAAAATGCCGCCGTTGGATGAGCCGGACCGCTGGTAACGACTGTAGTCCGCGCCGGCGATCGCCCAACTAATGCCGGTGCCTGCGGCGATCACCGATACCGCCGGCCAGAAGCCGGTCAGCCAGTCGCCGTCCGGCCGCGCCATGATGGCGCCCCAGTTCGCAGTCGACGCCACGTACAGGATCACCACCAGAGTCATGCTGCCGAAAATCCGGCTCAACCAGCTTTGCATCCACACCACGGTTGCCTGTCCCAGCAGGCTGACCACGATGGTCAAACCGATGAACAAGAACAAACACACCGCGGTCAGCAGACGGCTCTCCGCTATGCCCAGCGCCTGGCACAGCGCCGCCAGCGTCAAAGCGCCGGTCACCACGTTGACCGCCTCCCACCCCATCAGATTGAACCAGCTGAAGGCGGTAGGCGCGGCGTTGCCGTGCAGTCCAAAGATGGCCCGCGACAAGGTCAGCGTGGAAGTGCGGCCGCGCCGGCCCGCGATGCTGGTCACCCCCACCAGGGCGAAACTGGCCACCCCCAGCGCCGCGGCCAGTAAAGACTGAAAGAAGGACAGCCCGAAGCTGGTGACGATGCCGCCGTAAACCACGCCCAGAATGCCGATATTGGCCGCCAGCCACACCCAGAACAACTCAACGGGCCGGCCCTTGCACTCGTGCTCCGGCACCAAATCTATACCTGAGTTCTCCAGTCGCCAGCCCTCTACTGCTTGTACATCGCTCATCTGCTCACCCCCTAAACCGCAATGCGCTCAAAGCCCGCGCGTAAGATTCGAAATCAACGCCATTCACTTTCCGGATGCGCTCCCGCCATTCGGCGGGCAACGCGTCCGCGCCTCGCAAGGCGCCGCATACCGCGGTGGCCATCGCGCCGATGGTGTCGGTGTCGCCGCCCAGATTGGCCGCCAGCACCGCGCAACGGCGTGGGTCGCCTTGCGCGCAATCCACTAAGGCCAAGGCGGTCGGCACCGACTCTATCGTGTCCATGCCGGCCCCCAGCGTGCGGTACAGCTCGGCAACCACGGCCGCATCGCCCCGCCCCCGCAAACGCGCCGCCAGTTCGAATCCCCAATCCAAACGCCGGCTCAGCAGAGGACTGAAAGTGGTGACGCGCTCCAGCTGCGCCTGCTCGGCGACCCCAGGCAGTTCTGCCTTGATGCAGGGCCAATCCGCCCCCTCCACCGCTCGGGACACAGCCCAAGCAATAGCCGCGGCGCCGGCCACCGCGATATCGGACTGATGGGTGGGGCTGCAGCTTAGCCGCACCGCATGAATAAAAGCCTCGCGGTTCCCGCTGGGCAATAAGCAGCCCAAGGGAGCCACTCGCATCGCCGCCCCGTTGGTAATGCCGTTGGCACCCAGCGAGTCGATGGACCGGCCGGACAAAATCGCCCTCAACGCGGCCTTCGAACTGGGTCCTAAAATGTTCTTGTTGAAGGCGTCGACGCACTCGGCCCAAGCGATGATGTTGGCGGCGATGCGCTCCGGCTCAACCGCGCCGTCGGCGGCAATCAAGGCGTCCATCAAGGCAATGGCCTGCTGGGTGTCGTCGGTGAATTCCCCGGCGACAAACTCGGAAGCGGCGAAGTTCTCGGCAGGGCCGGGCAGGAAGTTGTCGATCCAACCAAAGAACGTCTGCACCTGCCGTTGCGGCCACAGCTCGGAAGGCATGCCCATCGCATCTCCCACCGCCTGCCCGTAAAGAGCCCCAAGAATGGACTGGTAGCCCTTGCTAATCATTGTCAAACCACTTCTCTCCGCCTGGATGCCAACGCCGAAGTCCGTTTAAGGCCCTGCTTATGGTCTGCTGCAAGCGAGCGATACGGCGCTGAAAACGGCTTCAAAATACTCATGTACCGTCTGTACACTCCGCTTTTTCAGCCGTTTTCGCCTTGTCTTGCCCTTGCTCGCGAGATCGTAAACACGTTCTAAGGACTTTGATTGGCATCGTATGATAAGTCCAATGCAAATCCAATAGCACATAACCATACTATTGATCAGGGAAGCATGCCAGAAAGCTTGAGCCGCTCTCCCCATGCCTTCCGGCATTGATTTAGACTGGAACGCGCACGCACAGGAGCTTTCATACGATATGAGCGATATTCTGGAATGCTTGGTCGCCAGCCTACGGCAGCCTGGCACTATGCCGCGTTATCTGATGATCGCCGACGCGCTGGAACAAGCCATCCGGCGACATCAGTTGGCCGAAGGGACTTTCCTGCCGACAGAGCGGCTGATGGCGGAAAAACTGGGGCTGTCGCGCGTCACGATCAGCAAAGCGATGGCGGAGCTGGAGCGCAAGCGGCTGATCACGCGCCAGCAAGGCCAAGGAACACGCGTCGCGCAGGCTTTCCTCTACTCGCTCAATGACAAAGGTGGCTTCACCGAGCAAGTGCTGCGCAGCGGCGGCAGCGTGGCCAATCAATGGCTGCTGCGGCAGCGTGAACGCGCGCCGGCCGCCATCGCCGGTCTGCTGCGGCTGCCCGCCGGCGCGGACATCGCCAAGCTACGCCGCCTGCGGATGATGGACGGCACGCCGGCTGCGCTGGAGACCACCTACATCCCGCTGACCTATTTGCCGGAGCCGGAGCGTCTCGAACACTCGCTCTACCAGTGGTGGGAACAGCATGGCGTGGAAATCGGCCATAAGCACTTCCGCCTGGCCTCCTGCCCGGCAGACCCAGACAGCGCCGCCCTATTGCATGTCCAGACCGGTACGCCGCTGCTGCGCATCCAGCAGACTAGTTTGAACTCGGCGGAACAGGTATTGGAATTCAGCGAAGTTTTGTGCCGCAGCGATCTCTATGAATTCGAGGTGCGGCTTTAAGAGAGACCGAAAAAAACCCGCCCAGCGCCTGGCTGTGCGGGTCGTTTTCGTCTCGTGGACGGTTTGCCATAGTGGTGCCCCGGGCCGGAATCGAACCGGCACGACCGAAGTCGAGGGATTTTAAGTCCCTTGTGTCTACCAATTTCACCACCGGGGCGGGCAAAGAGACGGCGATTCTATCCCAGAGCCGGCCCGCTGGCAAACAGGGATGGCGATCAAAGCCGTGGCACGCCGCTACGGAGAACTGCGGACTTGATTCCAATCCGGGATATAAAGAGAAAAAACCACTCTGAGCTTGGCGATTACGAGTGCGGGCCAAACAAAGCAAAAGCCCCGCAAGTCTTTGACTTGCGGGGCTTTAACTGGAGGCGGGGGTCGGAATCGAACCGGCGTAGACGGATTTGCAATCCGCTGCATAACCACTTTGCTACCCCGCCGTTACCGGCGAACTGTCAGCTTACGCTGACCGTTATGAATTTGGAGCGGGAAACGAGGCTCGAACTCGCGACCTCAACCTTGGCAAGGTTGCGCTCTACCAACTGAGCTATTCCCGCAGGGTACGACAACAACAAATATCTATACGCTGGAGCGGGAAACGAGGCTCGAACTCGCGACCTCAACCTTGGCAAGGTTGCGCTCTACCAACTGAGCTATTCCCGCGTCGCACAATGCTATTGCAGAAGTTTTGGAGCGGGAAACGAGGCTCGAACTCGCGACCTCAACCTTGGCAAGGTTGCGCTCTACCAACTGAGCTATTCCCGCGTCGCATAACGCTATTGCAGAGGATTTGGAGCGGGAAACGAGGCTCGAACTCGCGACCTCAACCTTGGCAAGGTTGCGCTCTACCAACTGAGCTATTCCCGCATTCAAAACTGCCGCAATACTTCTGCTTTCTCTTCGCTGCTGCTGGAGCAGCGCTGAGAGATGCGAATTATAAGGATTTATCAGGCACTGTCAACACTTCAAACATCAATTTTTTTCCCGGAAAACTCCTTGGCGGCCATCCGAAGATAATAAACCATTGACCACAAAGTCAAAATCACCGCCAAAACCATGAAGGCGTTGCCCAAAATTAATGTGGAGACGCCGGGAAGCAGCGGCCCGGCATAGAGCAGCAATAGAATCGCCACCATTTGCGCCGTGGTTTTGAGCTTACCGATATAGGCCACCGCCACACTCTTGCGGGTGCCCATTTCCGCCATCCATTCGCGCAGCGCGGAAATCGCGATCTCTCGGCCGATGATGATCATCGCCATCCAGCCCTCGGTGCGCCCCATCTGCACCAGCAGGATCAAGGCCGCGGCGACGATCAGCTTGTCCGCCACCGGGTCTAGGAAGGCGCCGAAGGCCGAGGTCTGCCCCAGCTTGCGCGCCAGGTAGCCGTCCAGCCAATCGGTGATCGCCGCCAATGCGAAGATGGCGGCGCCTACCTGATTACGGCTTTGCAGCAGCAGAACGGAATCCGGCAAAAAGAAAACCGCTACGCAGATAGGGATCAGGGCAACCCTGAGCCAGGTCAGGAATATCGGCAAATTGAAGGGCATCGGTGTCAGTAATCTTATTGTTTGCGGCTCGGTCAAAAACTGCGCGTTCGCCCCAAGCCACAACGGGACGCACAGCGATGGTTACAGTGTATAAACGATGGCGCGCCGGCAATCAATGCAGCGCGTTGTAAATCTTCTCCGCCAGCGTGCGACTGATGCCGTCCACCTGAGCCAGATCGTCCATGCTAGCGGCGGCCACGCCGCGCAGGCCTCCAAAACGCATCAGCAGCTGTTGCCGCCGCTTGGCCCCCACCCCCGGAATCTCCTCCAATGTGGACGCGGTGCGCGCCTTGGCGCGCCGCGCGCGGTGGCCGGTGATAGCGAAGCGGTGGGCCTCGTCGCGCACCGTCTGGATCAAATGCAGCGCAGGATGGTCCTGCCTCAACTGCAGGCTCTTGTCCAGATACGGCAGGATCAACGTTTCCAGCCCCGGCTTGCGCTCTTCTCCCTTGGCGATGCCGACGATGGGCAGGTTCAGGCCGATTTCGGCGAACACCTCCAAGGCCACGCCCACCTGCCCTTTGCCGCCGTCGATGAACACGGCATCCGGCAACTTGCCCTCTCCCGCCGCCAGCTTGCCGTAGCGACGTGACAGAACTTCGCGCATCGCGGCGTAATCGTCGCCGGGCTTGGCGGTTTCAATATTGTAGCGCCGGTATTCGCTTGGCTGCATCGCGCCCTTGTCGTAGATCACACAGGAAGCCACCGTGGCTTCGCCCATGGTGTGGCTGATATCGAAGCATTCAAAGCGGCCTGCGCCCTCCAACTCCAATACCTCGTTGAGCTGGGTCAGCCGCTGGTTCTGGGTGGCTTTGCTGTTGGCCCGCTGCATGATGGCCAGCTCGGCGTTCTTTTCCGCCATTTCCAGCCATACCCGCCGCTCCCCTATGGGGTTGCTGGCGATGGCCAGCTTGCGCTCGGCTTGCCGCTCCAGGTGCTGACGCAAGGTATCGGAAATTTCGCCGTTGATGATGATGGCCGGCGGCAAGGGCGCGCCCAGATAATGCTGGGCCAGGAAGGCCTCCAGGCTGTCCGCCAGTTCGCCCTCCTCCCCGCTGACCGGGAAAAAGCTCTTGTCGCCCAAATGACGGCCGCCGCGAATCATCACCAGATTGACGCAAAGCATGCCTTCCCGCTGTGCCGCGGCCACCACGTCGCAATCTTGCTGGCTGGAGTTACTGGAAACGAACTGCTTCTCCTGCACCCGCGCCAGCGCCTGAATCTGGTCTCGCAGCTCCGCCGCCTGCTCGAACTCCATCGCCTCGGCCGCGGCCATCATGCGCTGGGTCAAACCGTCGATCAGCTCGCTCTGGCGGCCTTGCAGGAAAGCCACCGCGCTGGCCACGTCGCGCGCGTAGTCTTCCTTGGAGACATGATCGACGCAAGGGCCGGAACAGCGCTTGATCTGATACAGCAAACAGGGGCGGGAACGGTTGGCGAACACCGCGTCTTCGCAGGTGCGAAGCCGGAACACTTTTTGCAGGATCTGGATGCTTTCGCGCACCGCGTAGCCGTTGGGATACGGGCCGAAATACTGGTTCGGACGCTTGGGGTCGCCGCGGTAATAGGCCATCTGCGGAAATGCGTGGCCGGTCAGCATCAGATAGGGATAGGACTTGTCGTCGCGGAACAGAATATTGTAGCGCGGCGTCAATGCCTTGATCAGATTGTTCTCCAGGATCAGCGCTTCCGCCTCTGAGCGCGTAACCGTGGTTTCAATATCGGCGATCTGGCGCACCATCAGCTGGATGCGCGGTGATTGGTCGTTCTTCTGAAAGTAAGAGCTGACCCGCCGTTTCAAATCGATGGCTTTGCCGACATAAAGCACGCCGCCCGACGCGTCGAGCATTCGATACACGCCGGGCAGATTGGGCAGGGAGGCCAGTACCGCCTTGTAGTCAAAAACCGGTTTCGCCACTTATTTTCCACACCAGGTCTGCACATTGGCCTGCGCCTGGGCGATCAGCTCATTGCGCTGCGCGTCGGTGGCCAAGGCATTGGAACCCGGCATGCGGATGCGGCTATTGGTCTGCACCGAGGCCAGCTGATTGCGGGCGTTCTGGCAGTTCTGCTCGCGGATCTTGGCGTTGGCCTCCGCGACCTTGGCGTTCTCCGCGGCGATCTTGGCATTTTCCCCGCTCGCATCCTTGCCCATGGCCTTCTTGCTTTCCTTGGCCGGGGCCGGGGCCGAGGCCGGCGACGGCGCGCGCGTATTCATGCGGCGGGCGTTGGCGCTGGGCGGCGGCTGATCCGAATACACGGTTTTTCCGGCTTCGTCCTTCCATACGTAGACTTCCGCGCTGGCGGCGGAGGAGCCCAGCAAAGCCAGCAAAAAGGTCCATACTAAGGTTGACTTCATCATCGACTCCCTGACCCGAATTGCGCTGCAGATACTCAAATTGTAAGGCCTGCGCGGCCGGCCGGCAAAAAGGTAACAGGGTTGCGGGCGGAAAGCCCGTTTTTTTGCAATAGCGGCAATGCCTCGGTATAATGCCGCTTTGCCGCAAAGGAAACGCCAAGATGCGTATCATCGAGAAAGCCTATACTTTCGACGACGTTCTCCTCGTCCCGGCCCACTCTGAAGTTCTGCCGCGCGACGTAGTCCTCTCCACCAAGCTTACCCGCAACATCACCCTGAACCTGCCCTTGGTGTCCGCCGCCATGGACACGGTGACCGAAGCCCGTCTTGCCATCGCCATGGCTCAAGAAGGCGGTATCGGCATCGTGCACAAAAACATGGACCCCGCGAAACAAGCCAGCGAAGTGTCCAAGGTGAAACGCCATGAAAGCGGCGTGGTCAAGGATCCCATCACCATCGCCCCGGACATGCTGGTGCGCGACCTGGTGCTGCTGACCCGCCACCACAAGATTTCCGGCCTGCCAGTGATCGAAAACGGCAAGGTGGTCGGCATCGTCACCAACCGCGACTTGCGCTTCGAGACCCGCCTGGACCAGACCGTCGGCTCCATCATGACCCCGCGCGAGCGTCTGATCACCGTCAAGGAAGGCGCCAGCATCGACGAGGCCCGCGAGTTGATGCACACCCACCGCCTGGAACGCGTGCTGGTGATCAACGACGCCTGGGAGTTGAAGGGCCTGATCACGGTCAAGGACATCATCAAGACCAGCGAGCACCCCAACGCCAATAAAGACAGCCAAGGTCGCCTGCGCGTGGGCGCGGCCGTCGGCACCGGCGGCGACACCGAAGAGCGCGTGATCGCGCTGGTGAAGGCCGGTGTGGACGTGATCGTGGTCGATACCGCACACGGCCACAGCCAGGGCGTGATTGAGCGCGTGCGTTGGGTGAAGAAGAACTTCCCGCAAGTGGACGTGATCGGCGGCAACATCGCCACCGCCGCCGCCGCGATGGCGCTGGTTGACGCCGGCGCCGACGGCGTCAAGGTCGGCATCGGCCCCGGCTCCATCTGCACCACCCGTATCGTAGCCGGCGTGGGCGTACCGCAGCTGACCGCCATCCACAATGTATCCGAGGCGCTGAAGGGCACTGGCGTGCCGATGATCGCCGACGGCGGCATTCGCTTCTCCGGCGACATCTCCAAGGCGCTGGCCGCAGGCGGCAACTGCGTGATGCTGGGCGGCATGTTCGCCGGCACAGAGGAAGCCCCGGGCGAAGTCGAGCTGTTCCAGGGTCGTTCCTACAAGTCCTACCGCGGCATGGGCAGCTTGGGCGCGATGAGCCAGGGCTCGTCCGACCGCTACTTCCAGGATAATGAAGGCAATGTGGAAAAGCTGGTGCCGGAAGGCATCGAAGGCCGCGTGCCGTACAAGGGCTCCATCGGCCAGGTGATCCACCAGTTGGTGGGCGGCCTGCGCTCCTCGATGGGCTACCTTGGCTGCGCCACCATCGCCGACATGCACGCCAAAGCGGAGTTCGTGGAAATCACCTCCGCCGGCATTCAGGAATCTCACGTCCACGACGTGCAGATCACCAAGGAAGCGCCGAACTACCACGTATCCCGTTAAGACCCGACGTCGTCTGGCACCCTTTACGGCAAAACCCGCGCCAAACGGCGCGGGCTTTTTCATGGCTGAGCCACAAACGCGGTCAGAACGTGTTTCCGATCTCGCGAGCTAAGGCGAGACAAGGCGAAAACGAGCGAAAAAGCGGAATGTACAAGTGGTACATGAGCATTTTGAGCTCGTACTCACCGTGCAACGCTTCACGACGCGCAGCAGATCGTAAACAGGTTCTCAGGCCAGCGACAACATCAGCCGAGTGCGCAAGGCCGTGGGCGGATTGTCGTACGGCGAATTCAAATACTCTTCCACGCACGGCACGCCGCCAAGCGCGCGCCCGCTGTCGGGCAACCAGTGCCGGTACAGCCAGGACCAGACCGTCGACAGCTCCGCGTACGGCCCAAGATGCGTCACGCAAGCGTACTCTCCGGCGGGAATCTCCCCCCATTCAAACCCATCCGGCAGCGGCCGCTCCTCCCAGGAATCCGGCACAGTCACGCAGGCGATGGAGCGCAGCTTGGCCTCCTCCGTCTGTTCCGTGTCATCCAGATACATCCCGAATATGCGACCTGGCGCGTCGCCGACTGCGCAACCCGGGCTGATGGCCTGCAAAGCGCCGAAAGCTTGGCCGATTTCCATATAACTGCCGACATGGCGGCGCATCAGCACCTTCAGCCCCTTATCTTGCTTGAGCAATGTCACTTCATGCATAACGGTCTCCCAGTCTTGCCTAGAAATGAACGCTCTGCGCTGGCGATAGCGGCCCGGACTCTCACCGTAAGCCCTGGCGAAGGCCCGGACAAAGGCCGCAGTGCCGCCGTAGCCGGCGCGCGCCGCCACCCTCGACAAAGGCAGCGAGCCGCCGTTCAACTGTCCGGCCGCACGATGCAGCAACAACCGCTGCCGGGTCTCTCCCACCGTTTCGGCCATCAGGCCGCGATACACGCGGTGAAAGTGAAAGGGCGACAAGCAGGCCTCCTCCGCCAACCTTTCCAGCGGCACCGGCCCATCCAGATGACGCCACAAGTAGTCCAGCACTCGCAGCATCCGCCACAAATACGGCGAATCCGGGCCGCCGTTGCGATAGAGCGTTCTCATGAAGTGAGCTTATCCCGCATCGATTGATTCGTTTTGCTGAGTTGGCTGTTGCAACAGCAGCCATTGCATGCTTTGGCACACATCCACCACGAAATCCCACACCACGCGGTAGCGCAGCGTTCGGCGGATGTCGCTGCGGCCGCTGATCCAGTAAGAGCGGATGATGCGCAGCTCCGGCAGCAGTTGACGCAGCCGCGCGTCGTCGTAGGTCAGATAATACGGTAGCACCGCAATGCCGCCGTCGGCCAGCGCCGCCTGCTGCTGGCCCACCACGCTGGTGCAGCGCAGATTAATCAGCGGGTTGCGGCACAGGCCGCGGTGAAACATCAGTTCACGCGAGAACAGCAAGTCATCGACGTAGCCGACGATGGGATGCCCGGCCAGGTCCTCGCGCTCGCGGATGGGCTCATGCGCATCCAGGTAGGCCGGCGTCGCGTACAGGCCCAAGCAGTAATCGGTCAGCTTGCGCGTCACCACCATATTGGCCTGCGGCCGCTCCAGCGCGATGGCGATGTCCACCTCGCGGTTGGTGATGCTGACGAAGCGCGGCACCGACACCAGGTCGATCTCCAGCGCCGGATAGAGCGCCATCAGCCGCGGCAAGTGCCGCGACAAGAATAAGGAACCCAAGCCTTCCGGCGCGCCCAAGCGCACCAGGCCGGCCACCTCCACATGCCCCACCCTCGCCTCGTCCTGCATCCGGGACGCGGTGTTTTCCAGTTGCTCCGCCAGCGGCAGCAGCTGCCGGCCGGCCGCGGTCAATAGATAGCCGTCCGGTTGCTGCACAAACAGCGGCTGGCCCAACTGCCGCTCCAACTGTTCGATATGCCGGGCCACCGTCGCATGCGTGGTGCGCAGCTGCCTGGCCGCCGCCAACAGCTTGCCGCTGCGCTGCAAGGCCAGAAAATAACGGATGTCGTTCCAGTCGAACATCGCCCCCTCCCCCGCGTTTATGGTGCGCTTGCACACAATGATGACAAGCTTCAATTGCACCGCTGTTAGAAAACTAACAGCCATTGTTCCGCTCTGGCTATTCCCAGCCCGACCCGGCTTGATCTTATATGGTGGCGATACAGACGTCATAGGAAAGCGCGGCATGCAGGCATTGGCGGACACATTCGACTACATCATCGTCGGCGCGGGCAGCGCCGGCTGCCTGCTGGCCAACCGCCTGTCGCTCAATCCGCGGCACCGGGTGCTGCTGCTGGAGGCCGGCGGCGAGGATAATTATCCGTGGATACACATCCCGGTGGGCTACCTCTATTGCATCGGCAATCCGCGCACGGACTGGTGCCTGCGCACCGCGCCCGAGCCCGGCCTGGGCGGGCGCAGCCTCAACTACCCGCGTGGCAAAGTGCTGGGCGGCTGCTCCTCGATCAACGGCATGATCTATATGCGCGGCCAGGCCGCGGACTACGACGGCTGGGCAGCGCAGGGCTGCCCCGGCTGGAGCTGGGACGAAGTGCTGCCGGACTTTTTGCGCATGGAGGACCACTTCGACAGCGCCCGCGCCCAGCACGGCCACGGCGGCGAATGGCGGGTGGAACGGCAGCGGCTGTCCTGGGAAATTCTGGACGCCTTCCGCGACGCGGCGGAGCAAAGCGGCATCGCCCCGGTGGACGACTTCAACCGCGGCGACAACGCCGGCTGCGGCTATTTCGAAGTCAACCAGCGCGGCGGCCTGCGCTGGAACACCGCCAAGGCCTTTCTGCGCCCGGCGCGCCAGCGCCCCAACCTCACCGTGCTGACCCACGCCGAGGCGGAAACCCTGCTGCTGGAGGACGGCCGCGCCGCCGGTATGGTATTCCTGCAACACCGGCAGCGCTGGCTGGCGCGCTGCCGCGGCGAAATCATCCTGGCCGCCGGCGCCGTCGGCTCCCCGCTTTTGTTGCAGCGCAGCGGCATTGGTCCGGCCGCGCTGCTGCAAGAGCACGGCGTCGCCGTGCGCCACGCGCTGGCCGGCGTCGGCGCCAATCTGCAAGACCACCTGCAGCTGCGCATGGTGTTCAAAGTCAGCGGCGCGCGCACGCTGAACCAACTGGCCAATAGCTGGGCCGGCAAGCTGGCCATGGGCTGGGAATACCTGTGGCGGCGCAGCGGACCGCTGGCGATGGCCCCCAGCCAGCTGGGCGCCTTCGCCAAGTCCGATGTGGAGCAACCGCGCGCCAACCTGGAATATCACGTACAACCGCTGTCGCTGGAACGCTTCGGCGAACCGCTGCATCCCTTCCCCGCCTTCACCGCCTCGGTATGCGATCTGCGCCCGCTCAGCCGCGGCCGGATCGCCATCGGCGGCGCGGGGCTGGATGCCGCGCCGCTGATCCAGCCCAACTATCTCAGTCACCCGCAGGATCGCGCCGTCGCGGTGGCCGCGCTGCGGCTGACCCGACGCATCGTCGCCGCGCCGGCGCTCACGCGCTACCGGCCGGAGGAATACCTGCCCGGCCTCGCCGCCCAGAGCGACGAGGAACTAGCCGCCGCCGCCGGCCGCATCGGCACCACCATTTTCCATCCGGTAGGCACCTGCAAAATGGGACAGGATACCGACGCGGTGGTCGATGCCAGACTGCGCGTTCACGGACTATCCGGATTAAGAGTGGCGGACGCCTCCATCATGCCCTCCATCACCTCGGGCAACACCAATTCGCCTACGCTGATGATCGCGGAGAAAGCCTCCCGCATGATTTTGCAAGACCGCCCCGCGCCGGACTGAGCGGCGCTGCGCAACATCGCCCCCCCCCCAAACAGAGGAAGCCCACTTCCCGACCCACAACTTGTCGCAAAGCCACACCAAGAGGAGACAGCACCATGAGCAGCACCCTGACGCCCGCCGCCACGGCGGGACACACGATCAGCAGCTCCGAGCGCAAAGTGATCTTCGCCTCGTCGCTGGGCACCGTTTTCGAGTGGTACGACTTTTTCCTGTACGGCGCGCTGGCCGCGGTGATCAGTAAACAGTTCTTCGCCGGCGTCAATGAAACCACCGCCTTCATCTTCGCGCTGATGACCTTCGCCGCCGGCTTCCTGGTGCGGCCGTTCGGCGCGCTGCTGTTCGGCCGGCTGGGCGACATGATAGGCCGCAAATACACCTTTCTCGCCACCATCCTGATCATGGGCGTCTCCACCTTCCTGGTGGGCCTGCTGCCCGGCTACGCCAGCATAGGCATCGCCGCGCCCATCCTGCTGGTGGTGCTGCGCATGTTGCAGGGCCTGGCGATAGGCGGCGAATACGGCGGCGCGGCCATCTACGTGGCCGAGCATGCGCCGGACCACAAACGCGGCGCTTACACCAGCTGGATCCAGGTCACCGCCACTGCCGGCCTGCTGCTGTCCCTGCTGGTGATCCTGGCCTGCCGCAAACTCACCGGCCCGGCTTTCGACGACTGGGGCTGGCGCTTGCCCTTCCTGCTGTCGCTGGCGCTGCTGGCCATCTCCACCTGGATACGGCTGTCGATGCACGAGTCGCCGGCCTTCCTGAAAATGAAGGCCGAGGGCAAACACTCCAAGGCGCCGCTGACCGAGTCCTTCACCAACTGGAAGAATCTGCGCATCGTGCTCACCGCCCTGTTCGGCATCAACGGCGGCCAGGCGGTCACTTTCTACTGCGCGCAGTTCTATTCGCTGTTCTTCCTCACCCAAATCCTCAAGGTCGACTCACAGATCGCCACCCAGTTGCTGGTGGCTTCCCTGCTGATCGCCGCCCCGCTATTTCTGTACTTCGGCTACCTGTCCGACCGGATCGGCCGCAAGCCGGTGATGTTGACCGGCCTGCTGCTAGCGGCTCTGCTGACCTTTCCCGCCTTCAAATGGCTGACCGCCTACGCCAGCCCGGACATTGCCCACGCCGCGCGCCAAGCGCCAGTGGTGGTGGTGGCGGACCCGGCCAATTGCCGCTTCCAGTTCGATCCGGTGGGCAAGGCCAAGCTCAGCAGCAGCTGCGACCAGGCCAAGGCCCTGCTGGCCAAGAACGGCGTGCCTTACCAGCGCCAGGCGGCGCCCGCCGGCGGCGAAACCCAGATCAAGGTGGGCGAACAGACGCTGACCGGCTTCGACAAGGCCCAACTGCTGGCCGCGCTGAAGCAGGCCGGCTACCCGGACAAGGCCGACCCGGACAAGATCAACTACCCGATGGTGGTGGCGGTGCTGGTGCTGCTCAGCCTGATCGCCGCCATGGTCTACGGCCCGCTGGCCGCCACCATGGTGGAACTGTTCCCCACCCGCATCCGCTACACCTCGATGTCGCTGCCCTACCACATCGGCAACGGCTGGATAGGCGGCCTGTTCCCCACCGTGGCGTTCTCGCTGGTGGTCTACACCGGCGACATCCTCTACGGCTTGTGGTATCCGGTCATCGTCTACAGCGTCAGCTTCGTGGTCTGCCTGCTGGGCTTGAAGGAGACGCACCGCGCCGACATCCATCAATAAGACCCGCTAACAAAACCCCTGATCCCGCG
This sequence comes from Chromobacterium haemolyticum, assembly GCF_009936155.1. Classification (NCBI taxonomy): domain Bacteria; kingdom Pseudomonadati; phylum Pseudomonadota; class Betaproteobacteria; order Neisseriales; family Chromobacteriaceae; genus Chromobacterium; species Chromobacterium haemolyticum. The sequence goes on from NZ_AP019312.1 coordinate 3,824,681, forward strand.
TTGCGCCTCCTTGTCGTACTACGGGTACTGCCTGCGTCGGCGCGCCTTGGCTCAGGTGCGCTGTGCGGTTTTGTTAGCGGCTCTAATAGCCATCCCGCAGGCCGCGGCGCCGGCGTTTGATTGAGCGCTCACGCTGTCACACCATCCAAACACGGCGAACCTCCCGGTTCGCCGTGTTTCTGGGTAGACTGGGGCTTTCGTCCCACCGCCCGCGCCGCCATGCCGATTCAACGTCTCAGCCAGTCCGAAACCCTGATCCTCAACCGCCACCGCTATCATCTGCGCCGCTGGGGCCCGCGCGACGCGCCGCTCCTGGTGCTGCTGCACGGCTGGATGGACAGCTCCGCCACCTTCCAATTCCTGGTGGACGCGCTGCCGGACGGCTGGCAAGTGGCGGCGCCGGACTGGCGCGGCTTCGGCGACAGCGACTGGAACGACGGCAGCTACTACTTCCCCGACTACCTGGCCGACCTCGACGCGCTGCTGGACGCGCTGTCGCCGCAACAGCCGGTCAAGCTGCTGGGCCACAGCATGGGTTCGATGATCGCCGGCATCTACGCCGGCATCCGCCCCGAGCGCGTAGAAAAACTGGTGCTGGCCGAAGGCTTCGGCCTGGCCGCCACCAAGCCGGCGGAAGCGCCGGGCCGTTACGCGCGCTGGCTGCGCGAAACCCGCGACGCGCCGGAGTTCGGCGATTTGCAGTCACTGGACGCCGTGGCCGCCAAGCTATTGGAGCGCAACCCCAGGCTGATGCCGGAGCGCGCCCAATGGCTGGCGCGCGAGCTGACCCGCCAGCGGGACGACGGCCTCTACTACCGCGCCGACCCGCGCCACAAAATGGTCAACCCGGTGCTATACCGGCTGGAAGAAGCGATGGCCTGCTGGCAGCGCATCAGCGCGCCGGTGCTGTGGGCGCTGGGCGGCGACACCGACGACCACCCGCTGGCCAAGAGCGTGGCCGCCAGCATGCCGCAGCGGCGCGCCTGTTTCGCCAAATTGCAGGAAACCGTGATCGCCGACGCCGGCCACATGCTGCAATGGGAGCAGCCGGAAGCGCTGGCGGCGGCGATCCACGCGTTTTTCAGTCAGCCCCAATAAGAGCCGCTAAGAACCTGTTTACGATCTGCTGCGCGTCGACGATACGGCGTTGAACCCCGCTTCGAAATGCTCATGTACCACGAGTACATTCCGCTTTCTCAGCCGTTTTCGCCTTGTCTCGCCTTAGCTCGCGAGATCGTAAACACGTTCCAAGAAAACCTCGCAGAGAACCTGAGCCAAGGCGCGCCGACGCAGAAAACGAAGTTTCTGCGAAGCTACAGCACCCGTAGTACGACAAGGAGGCGCAACGCGGGATCAGGGGTTTTGTTGGCGGGTCTAAAAAAGCGCGGCCAAGCCGCGCTTTTCATGATTGACCTACCCAATCACACGCCTAGATAACGCCGCTCCAGATGCGCCTTGAAGTGCGCCGGGTTCAGTGTCTCTCCGGTGGCGCGCCGCACCAGTTCGTCCGTGCTCCAACGGCTGCCTTGGCTCCAGATATTGGCGTTCAACCAATCAAAAATAGGCTCCAGATTGCCGGCCGCCACCTTCGCGTCCAGCTCCGGTTCAGCGCGGCGCAGGCTGGCGAAATACTGCGCCGCGTACATCGCACCCAGCGTGTAGCTGGGGAAATAGCCGAAACCGCCGTCGGTCCAATGGATGTCCTGCATGCAGCCGTTGGTGTAATTGCCGCGGGTGTCCACGCCCAGATAGGCCATCATCTTTTCGTCCCACAGCGCCGGGATGTCCTCGGCCTCGATCTCGCCGTCCATCAGCGCGCGCTCGATCTCGAAGCGCAGGATCACATGCGCCGGATAGCACAGCTCGTCCGCGTCCACGCGGATGAAGCCCGGCTGCACCCGGCTGTACAGACACTGCAGATTCTCCAGCGCAAACGCAGGTTGCTCGCCGAAATGGCTGCGGATCAGCGGCGCGATCAACTGCAGGAAGGCCGGGCTGCGGCCCAGCTGCATCTCGAAGGACAGGCTCTGACTTTCATGGATGCCCATGGAGCGCGCGCGGCCCAGCGGCTGCTCCAGCCAGTCCTTGGGCAGGTTCTGCTCGTAACGGGCGTGGCCGGTTTCGTGGACGATGCCCATCAGGCTCTGGACGAAATCATCGTCGCGGTAGCGGGTGGTGATGCGCACATCCTCCGGCACCCCGCCGCAGAAGGGATGGCTGCTGACATCCAGCCGGCCGCCATCAAAATCGAAGCGCAGCAGTTTCATCGCCTCCACGCCCAGCGCGCGCTGCCGCTCCACCGCGAACGGCCCCAACGGCTCGATCACCGTTTCCGACGCCTGCTTGGCGCGCGCGCGGTCGATCAGGCCCGGCAGCCAGGATTTCACCTCGGCGAAAATGCGCTCGATCTCCGCGCTCTTCATCCCCGGCTCGTACTTGTCCATCAGCGCGTCATAGCGGCTGCCGCCGCTGGCCTCGGCCAGCAGACGACCCTCCTCGCGCGACAGCTTGACCACCTCGCGCAGGTTTTCCAGAAAACCCTTCCAGTCGTTGGCCGGGCGCTGGCTACGCCAGGCGTGCTCGCAGCGTGCGCCGGCCAGGGTCTTGGCCTCCACCAGCGCCGCCGGCAGCAGATTGGCCTGCGCCCATTCGCGGCGCATCTCGCGCAGATTGGCCCGTTGCAGCTCGTCCAGGTTTTCCTGCTCCGCCGCGTCCAGCTGCTCCTTCAACTGCGGCGCGGTGATGATGCCGTGGGTTAGCACCCCTAGCTCCGCCAGCGCGGCGGCGCGGGCGTCGTTGCCCTTGCTCGGCATCATCACCGCCTGGTCCCAGCCGGCGATGGCGCCAAGGTGACCAAAACGGTGCAGGCGAGCGAAAGTGTGGGTCAATGCCTGGTAGGCGGATGTGTGTGCCATCTTGTCTCCTCATCTAGTCGTAAAAGCATGATGCCATCAGACTATTTGATCTGACAACTTTCGCCCCAAAACCCGCCAAAGCCGCGTATTGACAAGCATTTTGATTTTGTACATTATCAACTCTCCATGACAAGCATGAGGTAAATTCATGCCATCCATCGCCGCCCAACTCTTTCTCGCCTACCAGGACCGCGACTGGGAGCGCGCGCGCCGCCTGCTGCGCGACGACGCCGTAATGCTGTGGCATTGCAGCGGCGAGTGCTTCCGCGGCGCGGACGCCATCGTCCACGTCAACCGCGTCTATCCGGAGGGCTGGAGCATCCGTCTGCTGCAAGACAATCTGCTGGCAGACGGCCGCTGGCATGTAGTGGCGCAGGTGGACCACGGCGAGTCGCGCTTCTTCGCCAACTCGCTATTCACGCTGGAGCACGGGCTGATCAGCCAGATCGAGGAATACTGGGCCAGCGCCGAAGCGCCGCCGGCCTGGCGCGTGGGCTTGCCGGGCTGGGCCAGGCTGGAAGCCGCGCAACCGGCCTGATCGGCGGAAGCCATGGCCAAGATCGTCGACAGGGACGGAAACCAAGGGAGACGCCATGACTGTTGAGAGCTATATCGCCCTGCGGGGCCACACACCGGAGCACACGGACCCCATACGCTTGGCCAAGGGCGCCCCGCTTCGGGTAGGCGAAAGGTACGAGGGCCTGGAAGGCTGGGAGAACTGGTACTTCTGCGAAACGCCGGAGCAAGCCGCCGGGGGCTGGGTGCCCGGCCAACTGATCGAATACATCGACGGCAAAGCGTTTGCCCTTGAAAGCTTCTCCACCCAGGAGCTGGCTATCCAAGCGGGCGAACGGCTGCTCGGTTCGAAAACCCTGAACGGCTGGTTGTGGTGTCGCCGGCTGGATGGCGAGGCATTCGGCTGGGTGCCGCTTAATATCCTGAAAGCGCAGTAAGGATCTATTTACGTTCTTTTTTGCAAATACGCTGGGGGTTAGATACGCAGGAAACCAAGTATCCGACTCGCCCCGGGTCCCTTCAAGCCTGCCGTTGGGTGGCAGGCCCGAGGTCTTAAGCGGCTGCCCTGTTTGAGCGATTTGACGTTAGCAAATTATCACTGAGCGAATCGAAGATTCGCACGTAGAGAGTTCAGCCGCGCCTCGGGCCTGACGGGCCCCAGCGGGAAGCCGTAGGCCAGGCTTGCAGGGTGGCCTTTAGGAGTGGAGAGGATATTTGGCCAAGCAAATATCCTTTCTCTGCCTTATTCCCTCGCGACGCTGCGCTTGCCTCGCTCGGTCAGTGCAGCCCCGGCAATGAAAATCATCATCCGCGCAGCGGATTCAAACCTAGTACAGATCATGAACAGGCCGCTTGGTAAACGTCTCTATATAGCCGATAACTCCCTGGCTTCAACCGATGGCGCTAGCTTGCCCTCCACGCAGCCATCCTTTAGCTTGGCCTAGGGGCACAAGCTGCCGTACGGCCTAGCCGTGCCGACTAACCTTGGAGGTCGGGTTCCAAACGACAGTCTTGTGTCCCAAATCCTCCCCCACCCCGCCGCCTTGACCCCTCCCACCTCTGCCGCCACAATAGCGCGGTGCCGGCCGAATACCGGCACTGGGTTTGGAACCCCATCTACACGTACGGCGAACTGGCCGCTCTTGCGGCCATTGTTCATGCAGTCTGCACGCCCATAAGGCGGGCGCGGACAGCAAGGACGGCGTTTGCCGTGCCGATTTCGTACGTGGTCGGTGTTCCAACCTTGCAGTCTCGTGCCCGCCAATCCCGATTGGAACCGGGAAGTGGGTTGATCTCACGTAGCAGAATGCAGGAGCAACAATATGTCCCAAACCCTACCCCCTCGCCGTTTCTACCGGCTCAAGCCCCACGAAAACCAGGCGACCCAACTGCCCTTCGTCCGTTATCTGCCGCATCGCGGCCAGCCCCATCACTGGCAGATGCCGCCCGCCGACGACTATGTCGACGCCTGCGCCTATGGCCGCGAATGCGCCGCCCACCTGGCCCAGTTCTTCAAGGACCAGCCGCATAGGCTGAATCAGGGACTGCTCGGCAAGATCGCCCGCGATGTGGATTTCAAGGACCCCGGCCACGCCCGCGGTTATTGGGTGGGCTTTTTCAGCTATGCCGAGCAGTTGATGGCGCTAGGCGCGCTGCGCTGCGACGTGTACGCCCATGTGGACAGCGTGCACGCCTTACAGCAGGCGCAAACGCAGAAGTCGGAACTGGAAGGCAAGGCGCCGTCGCGCAATAGCTAAGAACCTGTTTACGATCTGCTGCGCGTCGACAGGATGGATAGAAAAGGGCGTTGAAATCCGCTTCGAAATGCTCATGTACCATATGTACATTCCGCTTTCTCAGCGGTTTTCGCCTTGTCTCGCCTTAGCTCGCGAGCTCGTAAATAGGCCCTAAGATAGTTCGCAGCAAGCGGGAAGGTTCGCCTTCCCGCCTCAAGCCGCCGGCTGGCCGGCGTTGCGCGCCTGGGCTTGCGGGAATTGATGCCAGTAATAGAAGTATTCGCGCACCAGCATCAGGAAGGTGTTTTTCAGTTCCGCCTCGCGCAGATGCAGCAGCACCGCGTCCACCATCATGCGGAAGCTGTCGCCCTGGATGGGCTGGCCGTCCAATAGATAAAGCAGGGATTTGAGCAGGCGCTCGCGCAGATGGATGTCCGGCTCGGACATGCCGTCCTCGAACAGCTTGCCCAGGTACAGGCCCAGCGACGGCGGAAAGCGGGAAAAACCGTCGCGCTCCATCCGCGTCAGCAAGCTTTCCCAATCCGCTTCCAGCCATACCCGAACATTGCGCACCGAGAAACCGCTGCGCGCGGTGATCTCCACCACTTTCTTGGTATCGCCCAGCCAGAAATAATAGAACTCGCGAGTACAGGTCAGCGCCAGCACCTGCTCGTCCGGCGCACAGGTCTGCAGCAAACGTTCACAAGGGCCGCGGAAGCCTTCCGCGCTGCGCTCGACTCCGTCCAGCCAGGGCAGCAGCAGTTCCAGAATGCGACGCCGCTCGTCCACGACCTGGGCCGGCGCGCCCTGACGCGCCAGCAATCGCATATAAGCCTCCAGCGCCGCCTTCAAATCGCTCATGCCCTTCCCCAGCCCTCCCGAATGTCGTTCCGGTCTTACCCTTCCCCTCGCCGCTCGCGCTCTTCGGCACTACGGGCGGACTGTTCTTATTTTCGGACAGAAATGTTGCAGACTCCAGACGGGATTCACAGCGGCGCTGGCGTTTTCCCAAGAGCGGCCAAGAAAACCAGCTTCACGGCGGAGACAAGGCGCGCCGACGCGGGCCGTGCTTGAATACGGCCAGTCGGCGCAATGCAGTATCAGGGGGTCGCCGTTCTCAACGCGGCGAGAGGGGGGCCGGCGTCAGGCTCAGGCGCAAATCCGCGCCCACCATGCGCGCGTCGCGGATGCTTAGCCGCTGCTTGTCCGCCAGGTCCTCCAAGGGCGGCCAGGCGAACAGGCCCCGCGCGGCGTCGCCGGCCAGCGACGGCGCCAGGTAGAGCACGATCTCGTCCACCAGCCCGGCGCGCAGCATCGCGCCGTTGAGGCCGGCGCCGGCTTCCACCATCAGCATATTGACACCGCGTTGCGCCAAGGCCGCCAGCAAGGCCGGCAGATCGGCATGGCCATCGGCCTGCCGCGGCAGGGTCAGGATGTCCGCGCCGGCGCGGTAGGGCCGCAGCCGCGCCTCTGGGTGATCGCAGGTGGCCAACAAGGTGGCGCCGCCCTGGTAGATGCGCTGTTCCGGCGCGGTGCGCAGCGCGCTGTCCAGCACCACGCGCAGCGGTTGGCGCTCGCAGGGGACTTCGCGCACCGTCAGTTGCGGATCGTCGGCCAGCACGGTGCCGCTGCCGGTGAGCACCGCGCAGTGTTCGGCGCGCAGGCGATGCACGTCGCGTCGCGCCTCCGGGCCGGTGATCCACTGGCTTCGGCCGTTGAGCAAGGCGGTCTTGCCGTCCAGCGTGGCGGCGGCCTTGAGCATGACCCAGGGGCGGCCGCGCTCGACGCGCGACAGGAAGCCGCGATGCACTTGCCGCGCCTCCGCCTCCATCAGCCCGGCGTCGGAGTCGACGCCGGCGGCGCGCAGCATGGCCAGGCCGCGGCCGGCCACTTCGTGGTAGGGGTCCACCATCGCCGCCGCCACCCGGGCCACGCCTTCGTCGATCAGGCGCCGCGCGCACGGCGGGGTGCGGCCGTGGTGGCTGCAGGGTTCCAGCGTGACATAGGCGGTGGCGCCGCGCGGGGACAGGCCGCGCGCCAGGCAGTCCTTGATCGCCTGGATTTCCGCGTGATCGCCGCCCACCTGCAGGGTGGCGCCCTCGCCGATCACCGCGCCGTCGCGCACCAGCACGCAGCCCACACCCGGATTGGGCGCGGCGCGGCGGGTGGCCGCGGCGGCCAGCCGCAACGCGCGCTGCATGTAACGATGGTCATCGGCGGAATAATTCATGGTTCAACACGTCCATTCATGAGCCAGCAGGCTGTACTGCCTGGCGTCGCAATAGCGGCCCTGCAACAACAAATACTCGCGCAGCACGCCTTCGTAACGAAAGCCCAGCCGTTCCGCCACCGCGCAGCTGCGGCGGTTGTCCGCCGCCGCGTCTATCGCCACCCGGTGCAGGCCCAGCGGGCCGAAGGCCTCGGCCAGCAGCAGGCGCAGCGCCGCCTGCATCACGCCCTGCCCCACCTGGCGGCTGTCCAGCCAATAGCCGACAAAGGCGTGGCCGTTCAAGGCGTCGATGGCGTGCAGATCGCAGACGCCGGCCAGTTCGCCTCCGCGCAGCACCAGCCAAGTATAGGCCTTGCCGATCTGACGGCCGACGGCGGCGGATTCCAGGAAGGCGCGGGAGTCGGCCTCGGAACGGGTCAGCGGCTCCCACGGCATCCATGGCCGCAACGCGTCGCGGTTGGCGTTGATCAAGGCGAACAGCGCCGGCGCGTCGGACAGCTCAGGCGCGCTCAGCGAAACATGGGCAGGCAGGGGTTCAGACATGCAGGCACCCGCAATGACGGAAGAATGGAGCAGTCTACTCCAGCCTCCCGCCGGGAGGTCAATGCGAAGACTTCTGGATTTCCTTGATCGCGTCGGAAAACTCGGACACGTCCTGAAAACTGCGGTAGACCGAGGCGAAACGCACATAGGCCACCTTGTCCAGGCGGGCCAGTTCGTTCATCACCATTTCGCCGATCTCGCGGCTGGACACTTCCCGCTCGCCCAGTTGCAGCAACTTGTGACAGATGCGGTCTATCGCTTCGTCCACCAGCGCGGTGGGCACCGGGCGCTTGTGCAGCGCGCGCAGGAAGCTGGTGCGAACTTTCTCGATATCGAATTCCGAACGATGGCCGGCGGTTTTCACCACCTGCGGCATGCGCACGTCGGCGGTTTCAAAGGTCGTGAAACGCTTCTCGCACACCGGGCAGCGCCGCCGCCGCCGGATGCTGCTGCCGTCCTCACTGACGCGGGAGTCGATTACCTGAGTATCGGCATTGCCGCAGAACGCGCATTTCATGACTTAATCCTAAGGGTTCCAATGTATGGATGTTATCAGCAATGCGCGGTCAAGTTAATGCCGCTATCGTCCACCCATGAAAAAGACGCCCCTAGGGGCGTCTTTTTAAGAACCTGTTTACGATCTGCTGCGCGTCGGCGATACCGCGTTGAAAACGGCTTCGAAATGCTCATGTACCACTTGTACATTCCGCTTCCTCAGTCATTTTCGCCTTGTCTCGCCTTAGCTCGCGAGATCGTAAACACGTTCTACGGCCGAGGCAAGCGCGGCTTATTTGGAGTACACCGGGAAACGGTGACACAGCGCGGTGGCTTGCTCCGCTACGCGGGCGATCAGCGCGTCGTCGTTCGGGTTGTCCAGCACGTCCGCCACCAAGTTGGCCACCTGGATGGCTTCGGCTTCCTTGAAGCCGCGGGTGGTGATGGCCGGGGAGCCGATGCGGATGCCGGAGGTCACGAACGGGGTTTCCGGATCGTTCGGAATCGCGTTCTTGTTCACGGTGATGTGAGCGCGGCCCAGCAGCGCGTCGGCGGCCTTGCCGGTCAGGCCCTTGGCGCGCAGATCCACCAGGAACACATGGCTCTCGGTACGGCCGGATACGATGCGCACACCGCGCTCGCCCAGGGTCTTGGCCATGATGGAGGCGTTCTTCAGCACTTGCTCCTGATACACCTTGAACTCGGGCAGCAGAGCTTCCTTGAAGGCCACCGCCTTGGCGGCGATCACGTGCTCCAGCGGGCCGCCTTGCAGGGTCGGGAACACATTGCTGTTGATGCTCTTCTCAAACTCGGCCTTGGCCAGGATGATGCCGCCGCGCGGGCCGCGCAGGGTCTTGTGGGTGGTCGAGGTCACGAAGTCGGCGAACGGCACCGGGTTCGGGTAGACGCCGGCGGCGATCAGCCCTGCGTAGTGCGCCATGTCCACCATGAAGTAAGCGCCGCATTTCTTGGCGATCTGGCCCATGCGCTCGAAGTCGAAGCGCAAGGCGTAAGCGGAAGCGCCGCCGATGATCAGCTTGGGCTTGGTTTCCATCGCTACGCGTTCCATGTCGTCGTAGTCGATTTCTTCCTTGTCGTTCAGGCCGTAAGCAACGATGTTGAACATCTTGCCGGACAGGTTGGCCGGGGAGCCGTGGGTCAGGTGGCCGCCGTGGCCCAGGTTCATGCCCATCACGGTGTCGCCCGGCTTCAGAATGGAGAAGTACACCGCCTGGTTGGCTTGGCTGCCGGAGTGCGGCTGCACGTTGGCGTATTCCGCGCCGAACAGCTGCTTAACGCGGTCGATGGCGAGTTGCTCGACCACGTCCACATGCTCGCAACCGCCGTAGAAGCGCTTGCCCGGGTAGCCTTCGGCGTACTTATTGGTCAGTTGGGAGCCCTGGGCTTCCATCACCGCGGGGCTGGTGTAGTTTTCCGAGGCGATCAACTCAATGTGATCTTCCTGGCGTTGGCACTCGGCCGCAATGGCGGCGGCGAGTTCGGGGTCGAATTTGGCAATCGTCTGGTCAGCAGCGAACATCTTTGACTCATCCATCAAAGGGTTAACGATGCGGGCATTCTACACGAAATGCCGAGGCGAAAACCTTAACGTGAAGCAATTGCCGCGAAGGGAAAAACGGGCCTCTCCAGATGCGCGCAACCAGTTCAAAATCTTGCGAGCCAGTGCGCAGCCGGCTTTGAACCGCTTGTCCGGGCAGGGTGTAATCAAAATCGTAGAAGTGCTCGCCGGCGGTGATGGTGATGCGCAGGCGGCCGCTGATTCCGCTCAGTTCTCCGGTGCCGGAATCCGGCGTCACCATGATGGCTTGCTCGGCGGCTCCGCGCGTCATAGTGGCGCTGTGTTGCAGCACGAAGCCGCCCTTGCGGCCGTGCAGGTTGCCTTGCACCCGCTCCATGGCGACATAGCCGGCCGAACCCGGCTCCGCGCTGCGGAAGCTCAGCATCTCGCCCTGGCTGACGGCGTCCAGATCGCCGTGAAAGCGCTTGTCAGCCACAGGCGGCCAAGACCGCTGGCGGCGGCGGTCTCGCTCAAGGGATCCGGGGCGAGCTTGACGTCGAAACGACCGCTGGCGGTGGCTTTCATCATCTGTCCTCAAGGCGGGTGCCTCGGGCGCGGCAGTCGCTTGTCATGATAGCGCAGCCGGCCCGGAATGCGCGCCCTCTCACTCGCGGCTATCCACCAGGATCAGCTCGGCGTCCTCGCCGGCGACGATGCGCAATAGCGCCTCGTCCTTAATCGCCGCGCCGTCACGGGCCTGTAGCGCCACGCCGTTGACCTCCGCCCGGCCGCGGGCCAGCACCAGATAGCCGCGGCGCTCTGCGCCCAGCCGGTAGTCGATGCTTTCGCCGGCCTTGAGCGTCGCCCCCAGCACCCGGGCGTGGGCGCGGATGGGCAAGGCCTGCTCGTCGCCGTCCATGCCGCTGGCCAGCGCGACGAAGACGCCGGAGCGGTCCGCCTTGGGAAAAGGCTTGCTGCCCCAGGACGGCTCGCCGCCGCGCCGCTCCGGCAGGATCCAGATCTGAAAAATGCGGGTGTCGACGGCTTCCAGATTGTATTCGGAATGGACGATGCCGCTGCCGGCGCTCATCACTTGCACGTCGCCGGCCTCGGTGCGGCCCTGATTGCCCAGATTGTCACGGTGGCTGATCGCGCCTTCACGAACATAAGTGATGATTTCCATATCCGCATGCGGATGTGGAGGAAAGCCGGTGCCCGGCGCGATGGTGTCGTCGTTCCACACCCGCAGCGCGCCCCAGTGCATGCGCGCCGGGTCATGGTATTCGGCGAAGGAAAAATGGTGTTTGGCGTCCAACCAGCCATGGTGGGCTCCGCCCAGGCTGGCAAAAGAGCGATGTTCTATCATGCGGTCCTCCCGTATTGTGGCGAGGCGCCGCCTGCACGGCGACGCGTCTGATGCAGCCACTATACGTAACGGTCCCAAGGCTGTTAACTAGGCGAATCGAATAGCATTCTTTCCATTTTTGAAATCTTGAATGCGTAACAATGTTATTCAAGCATTAAAATTGGAATCAATCTAACCCGCCGTCCACCCTAATATGAAACGACTCCCCGATCTGGAAGCCTGGGCGATTTTCGCCAAGGTGGCGGAATGCGGCTCCTTCGCCCGCGCCGCCGCGGAACTGACGCTGTCCCAGGCCACGGTGTCCAAAGCCATCACGCGCCTGGAAGCCCGAATGAAGACCATGCTGTTCCACCGCACCTCGCGCCGCATCGCGCTGACCGAGGCCGGCCACGCCTCGCTGGAACGGGCCAGCCGCATCCTAGCGGAGGGCGAGGCGGTGGAAGCGGACATCGCCGAGCAATCCACCAGCCTGCGCGGAGCGGTGCGGGTGACCGCACCGATGTCCTTCGGCCTGTCCCACCTGGCGCCGCTGCTGCCGGAGTTCATGGCCCGCCACCCGGACGTGGAGCTGGATTTCCACTTCAGCGACGAGCAAGTGGATCTGGTGGCCAAGCGGCTGGACCTGGCCCTGCGCATCGCCTCGCTGGCCGACTCCAGCCTGCTGGCGCGCCGACTGTGCGCAGTGCGCATCCTTCTGGTGGGCTCCCCGGCGTATTTCGCGCGCTATGGCCGGCCCCGCCATCCCCGCGAGTTGGCCGAGCACCGCGCGCTGTTGTACAGCAACGCGCCCGGCGGCCAGTTCTGGCGCTTCCGCCACGCGGATGAAGGCGAGTTCGCGCTGGAAATGCCCTCGCCGCTGCGGGTCAACAACGCCGAGGCATTGACGCCGGCGCTGCGCGCCGGCCTGGGCCTGGCGCTTCAGCCGGAATTCCTGGCCTGGCAGGATGTGCAGGCCGGCGAACTGGAAACCGTGATGATGGATTGGCAGGTGGACCCGATTGCGCTTTACATCCTGACGCCGCCGGGCCGCAACCGGCCGGCGCGAGTGCAGGCCTTGATCGACTATCTGGCGGCGCGGCTGGCCAGCGCGCCGTGGGCGCGCCGTCAGCAGGAAACGGAAGGCTGAATCTTTGATGGCAAAGCGTCATAGCAGGCTGACAAGCCCGAATGGACAGTCCAGCGCTTCAACGACAAAAGCCCGGCAGGCTAACGCCTGCCGGGCAAGTCCCAAAGGGACTTAAACGTATGCGAAGCTAAGCGTCACGGCCTTATTTGCCCTTGCACGCGCCATGCATATTGGACGCGCCACGCTCACGCCATGCGCCCCACAGACCATCCGAACCCGGTGCAATGCCCCGAATCTCCCAGCCGTTCATCCATTCCTTGCCCTTGTAAGTCACTTTGGTGCAAGGAGTCTTGTAAACCATGGCCGCATCCCAGTTGTCCCCTGTCGGCGGCTTGCCGCCGTCTTCTTTGGGCTTAATGCTCATCGTGTGGCTAACGCGGTGCTCCTTGCCGTTCTCCTTATCCTTTACCGTCAAGGTGACTTGGTAAGCCGTCTCTTTCTTCACATCCGGCGCGGTGAACGCGACAGCGCTGGCGCTGGTATTGCCCATATTCAGCGCAGGGGACGCTGTCCACTGATAGCTGAGCGCGCCGTTGTGCCCGGTCGAGCCGCCGCCATCCAGCCGAATGCTCTTCCCGGCGGTATAGCTGGGTTGGCCACCGCTGATCCTTGCCACCGGGGCATTGCCGTTGATGTCTTTCTTAACGGTGACAGCATGGCTGGTTTCATGCTTTTTATTCAGAGAGTCGGTGACTGCCAGTTTGAAGCTATACACCTGCCCCGCCTGAGCCCCCGCCGGCACAATGACCTGGACTTTCTGGGCGTGGTTGCCAGGCAGAAACTTCAAACCGTGGCTATTGCTCCACAGGTATTTCAGTTCGCTGCCAATGGAGTTTTCCGCGGACAAGGCCAGGGTTTCCCCCGCCTTTACCGTCGCGTCGCCGCTGATACGGGCCTGGGGCGGCGTATAGCCATCATCACCCTTCACCTGCAAGGCATGGACAGCCGTGGCGCTACGGCCCTTGCTGTCGGTGACGGTCAGTTTTACCTGGTGCCATCCCAAGGCAACACTCGTGCCCGCATGCACGATGACTTTATCCTGATTGGGTAGCAGCAATAATTGACTATCGTTGCTCCATTGGTACTTCAGCTTGTCCCCAGTGGAAGCCTCTGCGCTTAAGATGGCGCCCCCCTCTTCTTTCATAATTTCGGCCGGACCAGAAATCTCCGCCTGAGGCGGTACCGTGGGTTCACCATTGTCATTACCATTTCCCGGAATGGTATTATTGACTTTGATCAGATAGTTGTTGGCCAGCACGCCATTGGTCGCCTTGGCCTTAAAACCTAGCCAAGACTTGTGTGGTCCTTGCGACGACACATCCAGGTTGTCGCCGGCAACATAAGTGACGCTCAGCGTTTTACTACCCGCAATGGCTTGTTGCAGATTGTAGTGCTGCCCATTCACGCTCTGGCTGACCCGGTAAACAATCTCATAGGTTTTTCCACTCTGAATGTCTTGCGATGCGGCGGCAATCTTGGTGTAGGTCTTTTCATGCCCCAGCCAGCGACCGGACAAGGCTTCAAAAGACAGCATGTCGCTGAAACGCTGCCCCAAGACTGGAAGCTGTTCCTTGCTGACACTGACTTGGGCCAAGTTCAACTTACCCATGCCTACCACTGCCTGGTTTTGCTGCGGGGTGACATAGGGTTGAATGGCCTGCCACAAGGTTTCTGCGGTAACCGCTCTATTGACCTCATTACCCGCAGCATAATGTAAGCCAACCGCCTTGCCGTTATTCTGTGACACCACGGGGGAGCCGGATGAACCGGGCATGGTGTCACAATTATGTCCGATAGTCGAACCAACTTCTGTCACTTTGCAGTTAGCTTTGGCTTTGGTATAAGCAATCGTTTGATAATATCGTCGCCCCTCCGGCAATTCAAGACGGCCATGCTGAGGAATATAAAGCGGGCTATTCTGTGTCGGATTCCTGACATCCAGTTCCAAACCACCAAACAGGGTTTTTACCTTAGCATGCTGATAATCGAAAGCATCAAGGGTAAATAAAGTATAGTCATTTCTACCACTCCCACCTGTTACCAGCAGCTTGTCCGGCTTGATTTTAAGCACATGGGCGGGTTCGCTGGTTTTACAACCGGAGGTGATGTATTGAAAACGAGCCTCTCCCCCCCTACTCAAGTTCTCCTGATTATTCACAACATGGTGGTTGGTCACCATGAAATTGTCATTCCCCAAGGACCAACTAGTTCCCGTCGAACCACCCGCCGCCATATGGACGGTGGCCAAGCTGGCATGATTCCATTCTGGCTTCTTTGCCGTGACACACGGGGTCAGCTCGCGCTCATCCTTGCCCCCAATAATGGCATAGCTCGATATGTTGCGATTTGAATTTTCCGGCGGGCTCTCCCAGTGCTCTAGAACCACCGCATCGTCGGGACCAGGCGCCGTCCCAGCGGGGTAGATGATACGGATGCGGGCATATTCGCCGCTAATGGATACGGAGGCGAATAGCTCGCCATCTCTTAGCTCGCCAAAATCTTTCTGTCCATACAAATACACTTCTTTTTGACCCGGATCGGACACTTCGATATAAGCCTGCGGCGGCAGCTTGATCTTGGAGAAGTAGGGAGTGACCGATTCCATACCCGGCGCGCCGACCTTTGTTTCAGCGGCATAAACGCCTGATTGAGCGCTTCTGCCTGCTTGCAGTAGTTGTCGCTGAACCACATGCTTGTTCATTTTTAATGCAACATCTGACAAGATCTTCTGGTCGGCTTGCGAATTGTTCCCATGATCTTGGGCGAATGCAGCAGCGGACAGCAGTACTCCCGCCATGATATTTAATTTAAATATTAACTGAGACATGTTTTATCCATGATAAAAATCACTGGTCTAAATGTATTTTCTGAGCGCGCCCACCCGAATCGCCCTGCCTATGGCAAAGCTAGATCATGGTAAAGCGCGGTCACTCAGCAATCGACAATCTTGAAAAATGTATGAATAAGCGCATCGCCAAGGTGGCAAATGCGAGGCAAGCCTGGCTGGCTGCAGTCTGGATGGCGGGGAGTGAGGGTCACGGGCTATGGCAGGCTGAACAAAATAAAACCCCGCCGCGGCGGGGTCTTCGGCGCGGCCGATAACGATGGTTTACAAATCGTCGGCGGTAAAGAACAAGGGCACGCCGTCCTTGCTATCCGGGTGCAGTTCCGGCAACACATGCACTTCGCGCACATGGCATTCCGCCATCAGTTCGCGGAAGCTTTCTTCGATCAGTTGCACATTGTCCAACGCCGCCAGCGGCCAGACAAAGGCTTCCCAATTACGCTCGTCGCCTTCCGCGGACAGAGAGATGTGCAGCTCGCCGTTGTCGTGAGCGGACAGGATGGCCACCGGCTCCTTGTTCAGTTCACGCAAGCGGCGGATCTGACTGCTGGCGAATACCTGCATCGCCACCTCGAAACGGGCGTAGTTGCCGGCCACCATCGCCTGCATCGCCGGCATCGGCGGACGAGCGATGGGGAACAGCGTCACGCCGTCGGCCTTCAATTGCTCGCCCAGGAACTTCATCAACGGCATGCCCCAGCCGCCCACCGCGCCGCCCAGGCGCAACGGCGGTTCCGCGCCTTCCGGCTGAATCGCCACGCCCAACAGGTAGCGCAGGAACACGCCCTCTTCCTTCACCGTGATCGGCGCCGGCTGTTGCGGCAGCTGCGCGCGGGCATGGTCCGGATCGCGGCTCAGCTTATAAAGTTGGGCGGAATCCAAGCCCACCACGCTGTCCGGGTGCAAGAGCGCACCGCCCAAGGCAACGTCGGCGTCGCCGGCGAACACGCCGTGATCGCGCAGCAACTGGTTCAGGCCGGCCGCGTCGGCGATCTCGCCGGGCAGCGTGGTCTGGTTCTTGCAGCCGGCCACCAATACTATAGGCATGGCGAAGATGATGGCGCGGCCGCCGCCGGCGTTTTCCACCGCGTCGCGCAGCGCGTCCCACACCAATTGATAGCATTGCTGCGACGGCACCATGGCCAGCGCCACGGAAATGGACAGCAGCTCGCCGCGCGCCAGCATTTCGGCCATGGCGTCGCGCACCGCGGAGAACCACATTTCCCGATCAGACTCGGTCTTGGCGTTCAGCGCCGACTGTGCATTGTGAATCAGCATATTGGTCAGCGCCACTTGCGGGTGGTACTGGCGCGGATCGGGAAGGGTATGGCGTACGGCGTCCATGAAAGGGAATCCTGCTGCAATCGGAAAACCGCTATTTTGGCACAGCTGCGGCGGCCATGGTGCGCCGCGACAGCGGCGGCCCCGGCCGAGATGTACCAGATGCGCGACAGAAAATTATAATTTCACACATTTGCGAAAAACAACATGTTGACACTCGATACCGCAATCTGGATAATTCGTTCTCGTTGAGATGCAGCAATTGCTTCTTGATAGTTTCTCCTCTATTTCTCCTTTGTAGACTTGGCGCGGACCTAACGGTACCGCGCATTTTTTTTGCCTTTCCCCCTGCCATCCCCATGCTAAGCATTTGCTAAGCTTCTGTTAAATAATCAAATTATTAAAATCCGTGTAGCAAGGAAACTTGCCGGTCTACACCTTGCGGCCTCGTCGCGCCCTCCCTCCTCTCCCGTATCGGCTCCGTCTTGATCCCTCCCCACTTTAGTCAAAAATAATGCCATTTAGATTTATACAGACGAAGCATATGACTAATGACATTAGAACGGATTTCGTTTGTGAAAATTTAGGAAAACACACAGAGGGGAACTGTTGGATTCGAAAACAAATGAACAAGACTAAGACGCCGCCGGAAGCCGGGAGGCGAGGGAGAGGCGAGGTTGCGCCGGTGAAAAACGACGACGAGCGAATGAGAACCAGATGGTTGCTGCGCCACAAAAAACAATGGGCCGCGCGGCAAAAAACCGCACGGCCCGAATCCTATCCGGAAACCGGTTAAGAAAATATGACAAATATCAACGGCTGCCTGTTCTTCAAGCATTGTCACTTGCCTCAATAGGCAAGTCCGCTTGTCTTCCTCGCAATGTAATGCGCGAACAAGGCTTGCCATGATGTTTGTCGGCGGCCGTACTCTCATCGGCCCCCTTCCCCTTCTTAAGGAGGAGCACGATGTATCTCGATTACGCGACGATACTGGCTTACGCGCTGGCGATGGCGGGGCTGGGTTGGTGGGGCATGCGCCAGGCACGGACCCGTGACGACTTTGCTGCTGGCCGGGCGACGCCTGGGGCCGACACTGTATCTCGGCACCTTGTCCGCAGTGGTGCTGGGCGGGGCTTCCACCCTAGGCTCGGTGCGCCTAGGCTATCAATACGGTATTTCCGGCCTGTGGCTGGTATTCATGTTGGGCCTGGGCATTATGACGCTCAGCCTGGCGTTTGCGCCGCAGATCGCCCGCATGCGGGTATTCACCGTCACCCAGATTCTGGAGCAGCGCTATCAGGCTTCGTCCCGGCTGATGGGCGGCGTGGTGATGATAGGCTATGACCTGATGGTGGCTGTAACGGCTACCATCGCCATCGGTTCGGTGACAGAGGTGATGTTTGGAATACCCCGTATTCCCGCGATTCTGTCCGGCGGCGGATTGGTGATTTTCTATTCGGTGATCGGCGGCATGTGGTCGCTGACCCTGACCGATATCGTTCAGTTCGTGATCATGACTGTTGGCATCTTTGGCGTGCTGCTGCCGACCAGCGTGAACGGAGCCGGCGGCCTGGAGACGATGCGGGCGAGTTTGCCTGCGGACTTTTTCGAACTCGGCGCGATTGGCCTGGACACCATTGGCGCTTATTTTCTGCTGTATTTCTTCGGCGCGCTGATCGGCCAGGATATCTGGCAACGGCTGTTCACTGCCCGCAGCGAACGAGTGGTGCGTTACGCCGGTCTGGCCGCCGGCGTTTATTGCATCTTCTACGGCGCCGCCTGCGCGCTGATCGGCGCCGCCGCCCGGTTACTGTTGCCGGAACTGGAAGTGGCGGAAAACGCCTTTGCCGAGCTCACTCGCAGCGTGCTTCCTTCCGGACTACGCGGCCTGGTCGCCGCCGCCGCGCTGGCCGCGATCATGTCCACAGCCAGCGCCTGTCTGCTGGCTGCTGCCACGGTGTTGAAAGAAGACGTGTACAGCCGCTTCCTGCGGCGCGGCGGTGACAGACACCTGGCCGACAGCCGCTGGATCACCTTGGCACTGGGCCTGGTCATGCTGTTGCTGTCCTGCCTGGTCAACGATGTGATCGCCGGCCTCAGCATCGCCTACAACTTGCTGGTGAGCGGCCTGCTGGTGCCTATTCTCGGCGCCCTGCTATGGCGCCGCGCCTCCGTTCAAGGTGCCATGGCCGGCATGCTGCTTGGCTGTCTAACCGTTGTCGCGTTGATGATCTTCGATGGTTTGGCTGCCAATACTCCGATCTATTACGGCCTGGCAGCCAACTTCCTGAGCTTTGTCGGCGTCAGCCTGATGACCCCGGCCGCGCCCTCGCTAAGCGTCGGAGAATAATCCCAACCCAGGAGGTTTCCCATGTCCATTGCCTATCCCCAGCCCATCGACGCCGCAGAGGTTCCCCGCTTCGCCGGCATTCCAAGCTTCATGCGCCTGCCCATCTGCAGCGACCCCGCTCAGCTCGACGTCGCCCTGGTCGGCGTGCCGTGGGATGGCGGCACCACCCATCGCGCCGGCGCCCGCCATGGTCCGCGCGAGGTACGTAACCAATCCAGTCTGATGCGCCGGGTGCATCCGGTCAGCCGCCTTGCCCCTTACGAATTGGCCCGCGTAGGCGATTTAGGCGACGCGCCGGTCAACCCCATTGATCTGATGGACTCGCTTCAGCGGATTGAGGTTTTTTTCCGTCAGATCCGCCAGGCCGGGGCGCTACCGCTTGCGGTGGGCGGCGACCACTTGATCACCCTGCCCATCTTCCGAGCGCTCGCGCAGGACCGGCCACTCGGCATGGTGCATTTCGACGCGCACTCCGACACCAACGACAGCTATTTCGGCCAGCAGCGCTACACTCACGGCACGCCGTTTCGCCGCGCGGTGGAGGAAGGCTTGCTGGACCCCAGGCGTACTGTTCAGATCGGCATCCGCGGTTCTATCTATTCAGCGGAGGATGAGGACTTCGCCAAGGCCTGCGGCATCCGCGTCATCCATATGGAGACCTTCGCCGAGTTAGGCATTCAGGCAACTCTGGCCGAGGCCCGCCGCATCGTCGGCGACGGACCGACTTACATCAGCTTCGACGTTGACGCGCTGGATCCGGCCTTCGCCCCCGGCACTGGCACGCCGGAGATAGGCGGCCTCAGCAGCCAGCAGTCGCTGCAACTGCTGCGCGGTCTGAACCTGGTCGGCGCCGACGTGGTGGAAGTGTCGCCTCCGTTCGATGTCGGCGGCGTCACCGCGCTGGTTGGCGCCACCCTGATGTTCGAACTGCTGTGCCTGCTAGCCGAGTCAAGCCGCACGACCGGCTTGCTTGCCGGCGCGGAAGGGGCTTCGTAAACTCGGGGCGGCGGGCCTCTGGCCCGCCTTCTGTTCGATCCCACGCTGCGGGAGGCCCGATGCTAGGCAATATCTCGGATCTGGATCTACGCCTGTTGCGAATTTTTTGCAGCATTGTCGAGGCCGGCGGCTTTACCGCCGCCCAAGCCAAACTGAACACCGGTCTGCCACGCTTGAGCGTGGCGGTGCGAGATCTGGAACTGCGCTTGGGCTATTCGCTGTGCCGGCGCGGCAACGGCGGCTTCCAATTGACGCCAGCCGGCCAGGCGCTCTATCAGGCTACTCAGGGCCTATTGCGCGAGATCGAGCAGTTTCGAGAACAAGCCAATGCGCTGGGCGGGCCCTGTCGCGAAGCGCTTCATCTCGGCGCGGTGGACGGCCTGCTCAGCCTACCGCGCGCGCCCTTGCCAGCCGTCATCGGCCGATTCCGCCGGCAATGGCCGCAAACGCAGCTGCATCTGCACACCATGAGACCGGACGAACTGGAACAGGCTGTGCTGGAAGACCGGCTGCAACTCGGCTTGGGCGCCTTTCATCACCAGTTGTCCGGCCTGCGTTATCAGCCGCTGTTTTCCGAGGAGCAGAATCTGTATTGCTCCAGCCACCATCCACTGTTTGCCATCACCGCCCCCAGCCAGCAGCAAATTTGCGCCGCGGAATACGCCGGACGCGGTTATATGACGGAGCACCAGCGACCGCAGAACTGGCGTCTGCACCAAGTGGTCAGCGCCTATTCAATGGAGGCCATCGCCACGCTAGTGCTGTCCGGCACCTATCTTGGCTATCTGCCCACCCACTACGCCCGGCACTGGGTAAACGCTGGCCGCCTGCGCGCCTTGCTGCCGGAGCAGTTGGCCTATCACTCATGTTTTCACACCATCACCCGTCAGGGCGCACCGCTCAAACCGGGGCTGGTCCGGCTGCTCGACATGCTGATCCAGGCAGCTGAAAGCATGGAGGAAACCATGCGCTCAACAACAGCCCCTTGATCTCCGGATAAAAAAACGGCGGCCTTGGCCGCCGTTTTTCATGCTGGGCAGAACAGCCCTGCGTTTACTGCTCCGCCGTTCACTTTTGCCGCCGTTTACTTTTCTACTTGCGTCACATCGCGCACCGCGCCGGTATCTGCGCTGGTGGTCATCGCGGCGTAGGCGCGCAGCGCCGGACTGACCACGCGGTCGCGGCCCTGCGGCTTCCAGGCGTCGCGGCCCTTGGCTTCCATCGCCGCGCGCCGCGCCGCCAGCGTTTCATCGCTGACCGCCAAGCGGATGGAACGGCCCGGGATATCGATCTCGATGCGGTCGCCCTCTTCCACCAGACCGATGGCGCCGCCCTCCGCGGCCTCCGGCGACACATGGCCGATGGACAGGCCGGAGGTGCCTCCGGAGAAGCGGCCATCGGTCAGCAAAGCGCAGTCCTTGCCCAAGCCCTTGGATTTCAGATAGCTGGTGGGATATAGCATTTCCTGCATGCCAGGACCGCCCTTGGGGCCTTCGTAGCGAATCACCACCACGTCGCCGGCCACGATGCGGTCGGCCAGGATGGCCTCCACTGCCGCGTCCTGGCTTTCAAAGATGCGGGCGCGCCCGTTGAATTTGAGAATGGAGTCGTCCACGCCGGCGGTTTTAACAATGCAACCGCGTTCGGCGATATTGCCGGCCAGCACCGCCAGGCCGCCATCCTGGGAGTAAGCGTGCTCACGGTCGCGAATGCAGCCTTCGGCGCGGTCGTCGTCCACGGTCGGGTAGCGCATGGATTGCGAGAAGGCGATGGTGGTGGGCACGCCGCCCGGCGCCGCGCGGTAGAAACGCCGCGCCTCGCTGTCTTCGCCGTGGCGGCGGATATCCCAGGCTTCCAGCGCTTCGCCCAGCGTGGCGCTGTGCACGGTGGGCACCTCGCGGCGGATCAGGCCGGCGCGGTCCAGCTCAGCCAGGATGGCCACCACGCCGCCGGCGCGGTGCACGTCTTCCATATGGTATTTCTGGGTGGCCGGCGCCACCTTGGCCAGACACGGCACCGAGCGCGAGATGCGGTCGATGTCCGCCATTTTGAAGTCCACGCCGGCTTCCTGCGCCGCCGCCAGCAGGTGCAGCACGGTATTGGTGGAACCACCCATGGCCACATCCAGGCTCATCGCGTTCTCGAACGCGGCCTTGGTGGCGATGGCGCGCGGCAGCAGGCTGGCGTCGTCCTGCTCGTAATGGCGCTTGGTGATGTCCACGATCAGCCGGCCGGCGCGCAGGAACAATTCCTTGCGGTCCGCGTGCGTGGCCACCAGGCTGCCGTTGCCGGGCAGGGAGAGACCCAGCGCCTCGGTCAGGCAGTTCATGGAGTTGGCGGTGAACATGCCGGAGCAGGAGCCGCAGGTGGGACAGGCGGAGCGCTCCACGCGCTCTACATCCTCGTTGGACACCGCACTGTTGGCGGCCTCCACCATCGCGTCCACCAGATCCAGCTTGCGGATGTCGTTGCCCCACTGCACCTTGCCCGCTTCCATCGGGCCGCCGGAGACGAACACCACCGGGATGTTCAGGCGCATGGCCGCCATCAGCATGCCGGGGGTGATCTTGTCGCAGTTGGAGATGCACACCAGCGCGTCGGCGCAGTGGGCATTGACCATGTATTCCACGCTGTCGGCGATCAGGTCGCGGCTGGGCAAGCTGTAGAGCATGCCGCCGTGGCCCATGGCGATGCCGTCGTCGATGGCGATGGTGTTGAACTCCTTGGCCACGCCGCCGGCGCGTTCGATTTCCCGCGCTACCAGTTGGCCCATATTGTGCAGATGCACGTGACCGGGCACGAACTGGGTGAAGCTGTTGGCGATGGCGATGATGGGTTTGCCGAAGTCGTCGTCCTTCATGCCGGTGGCGCGCCATAGGGCGCGGGCACCCGCCATATTGCGGCCGGCGGTGGAAGTGCGGGAGCGGTATTGGGGCATTGCTGATTCCTTAATCTCTACATGGGCGGAAAGGCGCTCCAGGCCCGGTTTGGCTTAAAACCAGGCCGCCTGGCTCCGGGTGCCGGGGAGCTCAAGGCAAAAATGCGCCGGGCGGCGGGTGGGCCGCGCGACGCGTGGGAACGCTTTCCCATATAATCCGTCCACATTCTTTTACCGCAAACGCACACGGCTGACAAATGATCATTCATCCGCAGTTCGACCCCGTGGCCATCCAATTGGGCCCGCTGGCCATTCACTGGTACGGCCTGATGTATTTGCTGGGCTTCGCCAGCTTCCTGATTCTGGGCAACTACCGCATCAAGCGCGGCCACGCCTTCTTGACCTCCCAACTGCTGGACGATCTGCTGATGTACGGCGCCGTCGGCGTGGTGCTGGGCGGCCGCCTGGGCGAAGTGCTGTTCTACCAGCCCGGCTATTATCTTAGCCACCCGCTGGAGATTCTGATGGTGTGGAAGGGCGGCATGTCCTTCCACGGCGGCTTCATCGGCGTGCTGATCGGCGTGGCGCTGTTCGCGCGCAAACACGGCCGCAGCTTCTGGGAAGTCACCGACTTCATCGCGCCGCTGGTGCCGCTGGGCCTGGCCGCCGGCCGCATCGGCAACTTCATCAACGGCGAACTATGGGGCCGGGTGGCCGATCCCAAGCTGCCGTGGGCGATGCTGTTCCCGCAGGCCAAGATGGACGATCTGATCCAGGCGCAACAGTCCTCCGACCTGATGGTGACCCTGCTCCAGTACGGCGGCCTGCCGCGCCACCCGTCGCAGCTCTACGAGTTCGCGCTGGAAGGCCTGGCGCTGTTTGCCTTGCTGTGGTGCTTTAGCGCCAAGACACGCGTCCGGGGCCAGGTGTCGGCGCTGTTCCTGATCGGCTACGGCCTGGCGCGCTTCGGCAGCGAATTCTTCCGCACCCCGGACGCCGGCATCTTCGGCCAGTCCGACGTGATCAGCATGGGCCAATGGCTGAGCCTGCCTATGATCGTGATCGGCCTGGCGCTGTTCTACCTGTTCGGCAAGCGCAAGGCGGCCTGAGCCGGGCTAGGCTAGAATGCTTGCTATACGCGGCGGTTTTTAGTCCGCCGCTTCAAGGCCAGTCTTCTGACTGGCCTTTTTGAATCCCTAGCCTTTGCGGCTTTTCGTCCGCAATAGAGGAAAACACTGCCATGACCGCCATCAAACTGACGCTGGCCGGCGCGCTGCTGGCCGCCGCCACCCTGGCCAACGCCGCCCAGACCGTGCTCAAAGTCTCCGCCATTCCAGACGAATCTCCCACCGAGTTGCAGCGCAAGTTCGCGCCGCTGGGCCAATACCTGGAAAAAGAGCTGGGCATGAAGGTGCAGTTCGTGCCGGTGTCGGACTACGCCGGCGTGGTCACCGCGCTGACCTCGGACAAGCTGGACCTGGCCTGGCTGGGCGGCTTCACCTATGTGCAGGCCAGCCAACGCGGCAAGGTGGTTCCGCTGGTGCAGCGCGAGGAGGACAGCAAGTTCACCTCAACCTTCATCACCAGCGGCCCAGCCAAGAGCCTGAAGGAGCTGAAGGGCGACAGCTTCGCCTTCGGCTCGGCCTCCTCCACCTCCGGCCATCTGATGCCGCGCTATTTCATGCAGAAGGACGGCATCAAGCCGGAAAGCTTCTTCAAGAACGTCGCCTATTCCGGCGCCCACGACGCCACCGTGGCCTGGGTGGCCGCCGGCAAGGTGGAGGCCGGCGTATTGAACAGCTCCGTGTGGCAAAAGCTGGTGGAAAGCAAGAAGGTGGATAGCGCCAAAGTGCGCGTAATCGCCACCACCCCACCCTACTACGACTACAACTGGACGGTGCGCGGCAGCATGGACAAGGGTTTGCAGGACAAAATCCGCCAGGCCTTCCTCAAGCTGGACGCCAAGAATCCTGAACAGAAAGCCGTGCTGGATTTACAGCGCGCCAGCCGCTTCATTCCCACCAAGCCGGACAATTATCAGGGCATAGAAGCCGCCGCCACGGCCGCCGGGCTGCTGAAGTGAGCCTGGAGTTCCACGACGCAGGCCTGAAGCTGGACGGCGCCGTCATCCTGCGCGGTATAACGCTGCGCCTGGCCGCCGGCGAGCAAGCGGCCTTGATCGGGCCGTCCGGCGCCGGCAAGAGTTCGCTGCTGCTGCTGGCCAACACCGGCCTGCGCCCGGACGCCGGCGAGGTCCGGCTGCTGGGCGCCAACCCCTGGCGCCTGCCGCGCCGCGCCCTGCGCGCCTTGCGCGCGCGCATCGGCAGTATCTATCAGACGCCGCCGCTGCCTCCGCGCCAGCGGGTGATCCATGCGGTGGCGGCCGGCAGGCTGGGCCATAGCGGCGAACTGGCGGCCCTGCTCCGGCTGCTGTGGCCGGACGACGCCGCCGGCGTCGCCGCCGAACTGGAACGGCTGGGCCTGTCCGACAAACTGTGGCAGCGCTGCGACCAGCTGTCCGGCGGCCAGCGCCAGCGCGTCGGCATCGCCCGCGCGCTGTACCAGCGCCCGGAACTTTTGCTGGCCGACGAACCCGTGTCGGCGTTGGACCCCAGGCTGGCCGACGACACCATTCGCCTGCTGTGCGAGGACGCCCGCGCGCGCCGCGCCGCGCTTCTGGTCAGCCTGCACTCGGTGCAACTGGCCTTGGAGCACTTCCCGCGCATCATCGGCCTGCGCGACGGCGCGATCGCCTTCGACTTGCCGCGCGAACAGGTCGACTCCGCGCTGCTGACCGAACTCTACTCCGGCGACTCGCCTGACGCGGCGATGGAAGCGGCCGCGCCCGCCACCGCGCTCAGAGGCCTGCAATGCTGAAACCGCGCGACCCGGCCGCGCGCGCGCGGCTAGGCTGGCTGCTGCTGACTCTGGCGCTGCTTCTACCCACGCTGCCGCTGACTCAGTTCACGCTGGCCACCTTGCTCAACGGCGACACCTGGCTCAGCCTGGCGCGCTTCGCCACCGGCTTTCTGCCACCGGCCCACGACGGCGACTTCCTGAAAGAAGTCGTGAGGGAAACCGTCGTCACGCTGGCGGTAGCCAGCGCCGGCCTGGTCCTGGCCATGCTGCTGGGCGCGCCGTTGGCCTTCGCCACCAGCCGCGCGCTGGACGATCATCAACTCACCGCCTCCCCGCCGCGCCGCGCGGTCTTGGCCGCGCAAAGCCTGCTGCGCGGGCTGATGGTGTGGCTGCGCGGCGTGCCGGACATCGTCTGGGCGCTGCTCTTCGTCCGCGCCGCCGGCCTGGGCAGCCTGCCGGCGGTATTGGCGCTGGGCCTGGCTTACGGCGGCATGCTGGGCAAGGTCTACGCGGAAATTCTGGAATCCCAGCCGCGCGCGCCGGCGCAGGCTCTGGCGGCCGCCGGCGCCAGCCGCTGGCAACGCTTGTGCTGGGCGCTGTGGCCGCAAGCGCTGCCGGAATTGATCAGCTATAGCGTCTACCGCTGGGAATGCGCGATTCGCGCGTCGGCCGTGATGGGTTTCGTCGGCGCCGGCGGCATCGGCCAGTTGCTGGACAGCAGCCTGAAAATGCTCAACGGCGGCGAGGTAGGCACGCTGCTCTTGGTGTTCCTGCTCCTAGTGGGTTTGAGCGAAGGCGTCAGCCGCTGGTCGCGGCGCGCTTTGGAACGCGACGGCGGCGGCCGCCTGTTGCTGGCCGGCGGCGCGCTGGCCGCCTTCAGTCTTTGCTGGCTATGGCCGGACTGGCGAGCCAACGGTTTCGACTGGCGCGGCCTGCCGCGCTTCGCCATGGAATTCCTGCCGCCGGACTTCTCCCCCGCCGCTTTGAGGCAACTGGGTCAGGGCGTGGTGGAGACCTTGGCGATGTCGGCGCTGGGCACGGTGCTGGCGGCCCTTCTAGCCATGCCGCTGGCCTTGCCGGCGGCCGGCCGGCTGGGCGTCGCAGCCAAGAGCGCGACGCGTCTGTTGTTGAACATGCTGCGCGGCATACCGGACCTGCTGTGGGCGGCGCTGGCGGTGTTGGCGCTGGGCCTGGGGCCGGCCGCCGGCGTGCTGGCGCTGGCGATGCATACCGCCGGCGTGTTGGGCCGCTTGTTTGCGGAAACCCTGGAAAACGCGCCGCCGCAGGCGGAACAGGCGCTGCTCCACGCCGGAGCCGGCCGCGCGGTCGCCTTCTGCTACGGGCCCTTGCCCATGGTCGCCAGCCAATGGCTGGCGTACACCTTGTACCGCTGGGAAAACAATATCCGCATCGCCACCGTGCTCGGCATCGTCGGCGCCGGCGGCCTGGGCCAGCAGCTGTATCTGGCGCTGTCGCTGTTCCAGCAGCAGGCCGCCGCCGCCGTCATCCTGGCGATGGTGGCGCTGTCCTGGGGCGTGGAACAGCTGAGCCGCGCGCTGCGCCGGCGCCTGGGCTGAGAGCCTGTTCAAAGTCTCGCGAGCAAAGACGAGACAAGGCGAAAACAAGGGAAAATGCGGAATGTACTCGTTCTACACGAGCATTTTGAAAACTTGTACTCACCGTGCAACGCACCACGAAGCGCGGCAGACCTTGAACAGGTTCTGAGACGACGAACGGGGCGGCAGGCCTTAGCCTGCCGCCCCGTCCATTTTCATCCCATGCTTAATTGGCTTCCTTGCAGGCGACCAATCCACACACAAACATCGCGAAACCCGCGAACCCCAGCGCCTTGGCCACCAAGAACGGCCACTCCGGCGTGCCGCCATTGCTGCCGGACGCGCCAAAGCCCGCCAGCATCAAACCCAACCAGGCCAAGCCCCCGGAGGCCAGCAAAGCGCAGACCGCCCCGCCATACCATGCTCTCTTGCTCATCACGGTTCTCCTCTTCCCACGCTTTTGAATCTTCTTATTGTTCACATCCGCCCCGCCAACAGCCCTGCCAGGCACAGCAGCCAGCACAGGCCGGTCGCCAGTAAAAATCCGCGCAGCAAGCGGGCCATGCCGCGCTGCCTTGCCTCCAGCGAGCGGCCGGCCAAGTCGCGCCCAAACAGCCGTGACAAGGCCAGGTCCAGCTCCTCAAGAGTGCCAGCCGAATCCACGGCCTGCAACAAGGCCGCGTCCAATTGCAGACGCCAGCCCAGCCAGGCTTGCCATAAAGCGACAGCAGCGCACAACGGCAGCCATAAGGCCGGCGCCGGCGTCAGCGCCGACAAGGCCAGCAAGCCCCAACTAGGCCAGCACAGCCAGCGGCAGGAAGCCAGAACCGCGGCGCTCAGCCGCGCTTGCGCAAGATCAGACGTCACAAGGGCTCCAATCGCGCGCACAGGCGCGCCAGTTCCTCACATTGCGCATCGCTCAGCTCCACGCGCTGGCGGCGTTGCCTCAGCAGCGCGCGCGCCTGCTCCACCGAGCCCGCGCGTCCGCTGAGCACCATCCAAGCCAGCAACACTGCCGCGCTGCGTGTCAGGCCCAAAGCGCAATGCACCAGCAACGGCCCGCGCTGGCCGGCCCGCAATCGATCCAGGGCCTGTACCGCCAGCCGCAATTGAGCCGGCGTCGGCAGCAGCAGATCCAGCAAGGGCTGGCTATGGTATACCACGGCTCCGGCCGCCTGGCGGTCGTATTCCGCGGCCAAGTCCAGCACCGCGACGAAGCGGGCGTCGCGCGCCGCGCTGACCGGCCCCAGCCAAACGTCCTCTATCACCTCCTCCGCGCCCGGCAAGCGGCGCAGAAAATAAGCATGCGCCAGCCGCGCGGCCAGGCTGTAAGGCCACAGCAGCACACGCGCGGCGAAGCGGCGTCGGCCGGCGTGTTTTTGCAGCGCGACCGGACCCAGCCGCCAATAAGCCCACGCCAGCACGCTCAAGGCCAGCGCCGGCCAGGCCAGCAGCCAGCCCCAGCCGCCCAGCGCCGCCGCCAAAACCAGCAGCAACACGGCCCCTACCGCGTAACGCGCGCCCAAAACGCGGCTGCGGCCCGGCTCGGGCGAACGCCAGGACGGGGCCGTCGGCGCCGGCATCGGCCACAGATAGCAGACCAGCACCGCCAGCGCGAAACCGCTGGGCACATCCCAAAAATGATGCTGCCAGGTGGTCAGCACCGACACGCCGATCAAGGCGAACCAGCCATGCAGCAGCCAGAGCCAGCGCCGGGGCGTGTGCTGCCAGTAGCGCAGCCATAGCACCATCAACAGGCCGATATGCAGCGAAGGCGCCTGGTTGAACGGTTTGTCGAAACCCATCAGCAGGTCGAACAGTTGCCCGAAAACGCCGTCCAGCGGCGGGCGCTCAAAGCCGAAGCGCAGCGGGAACAGCAGAAAGCACAGGCAGGACAGCAGGGTGACCGCCAGCAGGCGCTTGGCGTGGGCGTTGAGTTCGGCGCGGCTGACGCACAGAAAGAGCGACAGGCCGTAGAGCAGGTCTATGCTCCAATACGGCACGATGGTCCACGGCCACAGCGGGATGGCCCGCTCCCAGGCCATCGCCACATTGCCCACCCGCTCCGGCGGCAGGCCGGCCGCGTATTGATTGGCCGCGCCGTAGAGCAGGAAGAAGCTGGGCCCCAACAGCAACAGCCATAGACAGGCCAGCCGCCAAGGACGGCCGGCGGCGGCCGGCGCGCTCACGCCTCGGCCTCGGCCAGCGGCTGTGGCCGCTCCGTTGCGGCGTCGGCGCGGCGTCGCGCCAGGCTGACGCTGAAGATGCCCCATTCGTCGATGCGCTGCTCCAGCTTCTCGAAGCCGGCGTCGGCCACCAGTTGGTCCATTTCCTGCTGAGTGCGCCGGCGCATGATCCAGTCCGCGCCGCCGCGATGGCTGCTCAGCGTGCGCGCGATCAGTTCCAGCTGCGGGTGCCAGGGCTGGTTGGTGTAGACCAGATAGCCGCCGGGCGGCACCGCATCGGCCAGGCCGGCCAGCGATTGGCGGATGGGTTCGTTTTCGGGAAACAGCTCATAGAGGCCGGACACCACCGCCAGCGTCGGCACCGGCTGCAGCGCGGCCAGGCTGGCGCGGTCAAAGGCGTTGCCCTGGTCGAAACGCGCCACCGCTTCCAGGCCGCGTTCAGCGATCAAGCGTCGGCCGGCGCCGACGTTGATGTCGCTGTAATCGCGCAGCTGTACATGTTCCACCGGCTGGCCGGCCACGGCGTCCAGAATGTAACGGCCATGACCGGCGGCGATGTCCAACAGGCGCAGCGGCCGGCCATCGACGCGCAGGCGGCTCATCGCCGCGGCGATCAGCTCCTCCAGGTTCAGCTTGCGCTGGCGTATCCCCTTCCAGCCCACGCTGTCCAGGTAGGCGCGGTCGCCCAAGCGGCCCAGCGGGCTGAAGCCGGACGCCTGGTTGCGGTAAACGTAATCCAGGGTGCTACCGGAATCGAAACCGGTGCGCCAGCCCAGGCGTATGCCGGCGGACAGGAGGCCCAGCGTGGCCAGGGTCAGCCGGGTCAGCGCAAACTGCCAGCGCAACGGCGACAGCCAGGAGCGCGGCTGCTGCAGTTGCTGGTATTCCAGCGCGGTATAGCCGGCGGCGTCGGCGCGGCTCAGGTCCACCGCCGGCGCGCCGGCCTCCACTCGTTGGATGAAGGCGCGAATCTTGTCCAGCGCCGACGCGCGGTCGCGCTCGCCCAAGGTGTCGTGGTAGAAGCCCGGCAGCAGGTGCATTTCCTTCAGGGGGCTGCCCAGTTTCTGGAAGAACTCGCGCTGCGGCCCCTGGTGCACGACGAAGTCAGCGCCCGACATCAACAACTGGGTCGGCAGCGTGATGGCGCCGGCGTCGGCGACGATGCGTTCGGCGGTGTCGTACAAGTCCAGCAGGATGTTGGAGGAAATCGGCCGGGTGATCAGCGGGTCGCTGTTGTAGGACGCGATGCGCTCCGGATCATGAGTCAGGAAGCGCGCCTTGACATAGGAGTTGACGAAGAAATTGCCCCTCAGCCGCTGCATCAGCCGAAGGCCGGCCCGGGCTAAGGGCACGTAGAGTTTGACCTTGAAGGCCGGCGAGGCCAGCACCAGCGCGCGCACGCGCGGCGCGTAGTCGTGCGCCCAGGCGGCCGCCAGCACCGCGCCCACGCTCTGAGCGATCACCACGATCTCCTCCGTCGCCAGGCCGTGGCGCTGGCACAGATGGCGGATGAAGCAGTCCAGGTCGCGCACCGTGGCGCCCAGGCTGGGGCTGTAGCCGCGCGGCCCCTCGTTGCGGCCGTGACCGCGCGCGTCCCAGGCGAACATCGGCGTATCCGTCAGCTGCAACTCGTCCACCAGGTGCTGCAGGCGGCCGGAATGTTCGTGGCCGCGGTGCAGCAGCACGATGGCGCGCGGCCGCGCGCCGGGAGTCAGCGCCGGCCAATGCCGATAAAACAGGGTTTGACCGTCAAAACTGACAAACTGCGATTCTTCGGCTTGGCGCATGCTCTGGCTCCTTTCAAGCCTCCTGCTCCGCCGGCGCGGCGGGCAGGGTTTTTTGCTTCAAGTACAACAGCGATTCGCGGATACGGTCGCGGAAAGCAGTTTTCTCTTCCAGCCACTGCAGCGGCCGGCCAATGGCGATGTCGACGAAGAAGGGCACCGGCAGCCATTGGCCGCGCCCCATCGCCCGGCCCAGGCCGTGCAGATAGACCGGCACCACCGGCACGTCGGGGAAATCGCGGCTCAGATACCAGATGCCGGACTTGATCTCGGACAGCACCTCGGGTTCGCCGCGAGAGCCTTCCGGAAACAGGATCAGAATCCGTCCCTGGCGCAGCGCCTCGCGGCAACCCTCCAACGGGTCCAGGCCCTTGGCCACGCCACCGCGCACCACCGGGATAATGCCCACCACCTGGGTGGCGAACCAGGCGAACAGACGGTTTTTCAGGAAGTAGTCCGCCGCCGCCGCCGGCTGCACCTCGGGGATGCGCCCCAGCGGAAACAGGCTGTACAGCGCCAGGATGTCCAGGTGGCTATTGTGGTTGGCCACCACGATGGCCGGGCCGTTCAGCGGCAGCCGCTCCTGATGACGCACCGTCACCCCCAACCACAATCGCACCACCGGCCGGGCCAGCAGCAACACAAACAGAATGCGCAGCAATCGGCTCATCATCGGCTCAGAAGTACAAGTAGTGGACATAGTGGAAGAACAGCGGCGCGGTATAGGTCAGCGAATCCAGCCGGTCCAGCACCCCGCCGTGGCCGGGCAGCAGGCGGCCGGAGTCCTTGACTCCGATGTCGCGCTTCACCGCGGAAATCACGATGTCGCCGATGAAGCCCATCACCCCGATCAACAAACCGGCCAAGGCCGCGTGCAGCGGCGAGAACGGCGTCAGCAGCGGCCCCAGCAGCCAGCCCAGCAGGCAGGTGGTCAGCGCCCCGCCCAGGAAGCCCTCCAGCGTCTTGTTGGGCGATACCTTGGGCGCCACCTTGCGCCGGCCGAAGGCCTTGCCCCACAAGTATTGCGCCACGTCGTTGAGCTGAGTCAGCGCCACCAGGTAGAACAGCAACATCGCGCCCTGGGCCGGTTCGCCGATATGGGTCAGCTGCGGCAGGGTCAACACGGCGGCCATATGGCTCAGGCAGAACACGCAAATCATCAGCCCCCATTGCAGCGAGGCGGCCGCCTTGAGGAAGCCCTGGGTCTCGCCGATCAGCACCATGCGCATCGGCAGGAACAGAAAGATGTAAACCGGGATGAAGATGATGAACATGCCGTACCAGTGAATGCCCAGCCAGTAATACTGCAGCGGGATGCTCAGATAAGCCCAGAACAGCACCACGTGATCGGCGGTGCGGGTGGCGCACAGCGTCAGGTATTCCTTCAGCGCCAGGAAGCTGATCAGCGCGAACACCACCAGCGCCAGCGGCACATTGCCCAGCAAGGTCAGCGAGAAGCAGGCGACGATCCACCACCAGGTGCGGATGCGCAGCTTCAACTCCAGCCAGTTCTTTTGCGGCGATCGGCTTTCCAGCACGCGGACGGCGACGCTGGCGATCACCAACAACGCGAATACGGCGCCCAGCGCCCAGATCAATGCTTGCGGCAACAGCGGTTTAAACATGCTCGCCCTCTTTCAAAATGGCCCGCGCCCGGTTGACGCAGGTCAGCGCCATCAAGGCGGCGCTCAATCCAAACACCCAGCCGCCCCAGGCCGCCGCCTGCGGCCACAGGCCCAGCAGCAGCGCGTAGGCGCCGTACACAAAGGCGCGGTCGCTCTTGCCCATCGGGCCGTCGTAGCGCCGCGTGCCGCCCAGGCTGGGGCCCAGCACGCCGACGAACTCGGTCAGCAAGGCCAGCACCACCGCCAGCGCCACCCAGGCCGGCTCCGCCAACAAGAAGGCGAACGGCAGGTAGAGCGCGGCGTCGGACACCACGTCGCCCACTTCGTTGAGAATGCCGCCCAGCCGGGACTTCTGACCGTGCTCGCGCGCCAGCATGCCATCGATGGCGTTCAAGGCCATGCGCAGGAACAGGAATACGGGTAACAGCAGCCACGGCAAGGCCCGCTCCGGCAGGGTGGCCAGCCAGCCGCCGTAGGCTATGGAAGCCAGCATGGCGCCGAGCGTGACGTGGTTGGCGGTGACGCCAAGGGAAACCAGGCCGCGCAGCAAGGGGCGCAGCAGGTCCTGAAAACGGGATTTGAGTTGATAGATGCTGGGCATTTCGGCTTCGGCTCGTCTGCTTCGTCCCGACGCGCTTTCGCGCCAGTCATCACAGTCGTCAAGAAAAGTTGCAAATCCGTCGACGCGTCCGCCAATGGGCAACGCACGGAAACCGCGATTATGCCGATTGCAGAAAAGCGCGGCAAAGGAAATTGTTTGGCAACCCTACCTCGAACAAAAATATCGGCCCGCCGTCGCCACGGCCTCGATTTGGACAAGGCATTGTTCCGATGAGGAAAATCACACAATCAAAACAAATTAATATATAAGACTAATTTTTAATAATTTCCAAGAATTTGCCGAATGCCTTAGCATCAGCCCATCGCATGTCATGGGCTTATCCATGGCAGGAAATTTCTCGGAATCACGATGCGCCGGCATCTTCTGAAAGCGCGCCGCCAGCCGGCGCGAACGAAACCCCCGGCGCGTCTTCAGACAAGGGGCATCATCATGAAACACGCCATCGCATTGGCCATCGCCTTGAGTACCGCCGCCACCGCCGCTTGGGCCGACCGTCTGGATGACATCAAGAAAGCCGGCGTGTTGCGCGTCGCCGCCTTCGACAGCAATCCGCCATTCGGCTTTCTCGACGCCAAGACTCGCCAGATTTCCGGCCTGGACGTGGACGTGGCCCAGCACATCGCCAAGAAGCTGGGCGTCAAACTCAGCCTGATCCCCACCAATCCGGCCAACCGCGTGCCGCTCTTGGTGTCCGGCAAGGCGGATCTGGTCGCCGCCAACTTCACCGTCACCGACGAGCGCAAGAAGCAAGTGGCGTTCAGCCTGCCCTACTTCGCCTCCGGTCAGCAGTTCATCGCCCGCAAGGGTTCGCTGCAAAAGCCGGAGCAACTGGCCGGACTGCGCGTGGGCGTGGACAAGGGCACCACTCAGGAGGTGAACCTGCGCGACAAATACCCGAAGACCACCGTGGTGGCCTATGACGACACCCCGCTGGCCTTCACCGCGCTGCGCAACGGCAACGTCCAGGCCATCAGCCAGGACGGCTCCAAGCTG
Source organism: Chromobacterium haemolyticum (assembly GCF_009936155.1). Taxonomy (NCBI): domain Bacteria; kingdom Pseudomonadati; phylum Pseudomonadota; class Betaproteobacteria; order Neisseriales; family Chromobacteriaceae; genus Chromobacterium; species Chromobacterium haemolyticum. Next base: position 3,859,102 of record NZ_AP019312.1, read on the forward strand.
GCCGCCTTGCTGGCCAACGCGCCGGACAAGGCCAAGTTCGAACTGGCGCCGTTCACCCTGACCCGCGAATACCAGGCCATCGGCCTGCCCAAGGGCGAAGCGCGTCTGCTGAAAGCGGTGAACGACAGCCTGCTGGAATTGGAAAAATCCGGCCAGGCCGCCAAGATCTACAACCAGTGGTTCGGGCCGGCCACCAAGGCGCCGCTGCCCAGGGACTTCAAGATCGGCGAAGCCAGCTAAGACCCGCTAACAAAACCCCTGATCCTGCGTTGCGCCTCCTTGTCGTACTACGGGTACTGCCTGTGTCGGCGCGCCTTGGCTCAGGTTCTCCGCGAGGTTTTCTTAGCGGCTCTAAGAACCGGTTTACGATCTGCTGCGTGTCGGCGATACGGCGTTGAAAACGGCTTCATCATGCTCACGTACCACTCGTACATTCCGCTTTTTCGCTCGTTTTCGCCTTGTCTCGCCTTAGCTCGCGAGATCGTAAACAGACTCTAAGACGGCGCGTTTTCCCATCCGTATCCCAAGCCGCCGGGCGCGCCCGGCGGTTTCGCCATTTGAAGCGCCGCCGGCGCCGAATGGCGGCCTTATCGAAATACAGGACAGCAAGCAATGAATCCCCCCTCCTGGCTTGGCCACCACTGGCTGGAACCCCACTACCTGGGCTGGCTGCTCAAGGGCGCGCTGCTCACCGGCTGGCTGGCTCTGCTGGTCTGCGTCGCCGCCACCGCGCTAGGCATGCTGCTGACCGCGGCGCTGGAATCGCGCTGGCGCGCCTTGAGCCACGCCGCCGGCCTCTGGGTCAGTCTGCATCGCAACACGCCGCTGATGGTGCAGCTGCTGCTGTGGTATTTCGGCGTGGCCGGCCTGCTGCCGGAAACCGCCATGCTGTGGCTGAATACGCCGCGCAGCCTGCCCTTGCCGGGCGGCTTGACGCTGCCATGGCCGTCCTTCGAATTCCTGGCCGCGCTGGTGGGGCTAACCCTTTATAGCGCCAGCTTCATCTGCGGCGAACTACAAGCCGGGCTGCGCGGCGTCGCCGCCGGCCAGCGCCAGGCGGCGCGCGCGCTGGGCATGAACGGCTGGCAGGAATTCCGCTGGGTGGTCCTGCCGCAAGCCTGGGCGCTGGCGCGCAGTCCCTTGGTCGGCCAATACACCGCGGTGGTGAAGAACACTTCCTTGGCGATGGCCATAGGCGTGGCGGAGTTGTCCTATACCTCGCGCCAGGTGGAAACCGAAACCCTGCTCGCCTTCCAGGCCTTCGCCGTGGCCACCGCCGCCTATCTGCTGCTGGTGCTGTTGACTCAGGCGCTGAGCCAGCGCGGCGAGCCGGCATGGAGGGCGCCGCAATGATGCCGCCGGTGATTCAGGACAATCTCGATTATCTGCTGTGGGGTAACCTGACCAACGGCGAGCCCGGCGGCCTGCTGCTGACCCTGGCCATCAGCGCCGCCGCGGGCGTGCTGGCCAGCCTGCTGGGCCTGGCCGGCGGCATCGCCCTGGTCATGTGCGGGCCCGGCCCGCGCCGCACGCTGGCCACGCTGGTGGCGCTGCTGCGCGCCATCCCGGTGCTGATGCTGATCTTCTGGTGCTATTTCCTGCTACCCATCCTGTTTGGGGTGGACATCCCCGGCGTACTCACCGTGGTGTTGGCGCTGGCGCTGATCAACGCGGCCTATCTGAGCCAGTCGGTGCAGGCCGGCATCGCCGCCATCGGCCCCGGGCAATGGGCGGCAGGGCTGTCGCTGGGACTGGACCGCTGGCAGACGCTGCGGCTGATCGTGCTGCCGCAAGCGCTGCGCATGATGCTGCCCTCCTTCGTCAATCAGTGGATCACCCTGATCAAGGACAGCTCGCTCGCCTATGTGGTGGGCGTGGCCGAATTCACCTTCGTCGCCACTCAGGTCAACAACCGCGAGCAGGTCTACCCTTTGGAGATCTTCGCCTTCATCGCGCTGGCTTACTTTGTGGTCTGCGGCGGCCTGCAACTGCTGGGCCGCTGGAGCGACAGGCGCTGGAGTCTGCCGGCCAGGGCCTGAGAACCTGTTTACGATCTGCTGCGCGTCGGCGATACGGCGTTGAAACCGAGCTCAAAATGCTCATGTACCACGGTACATTCCGCTTTTTCGCTCGTTTTCGCCTTGTCTCGCCTTGGCTCGCGAGATCGTAAACACGTTCTTAGCGGGTCTTAATTCAAATGCTGACGGAAGAAACGCTCCATCGCGCCATAGGCGTCAAAGCGGTTTTCCTCGTTGCGGAAACCATGGCCCTCATTGTCCTTGACCATGTATTCCACTTCCACGCCGCGCTTCTGCAGCGCCTTGACGATCTGATTGGATTCGTCGATGTTGACGCGCGGGTCCTTGGCCCCCTGCAACACCAGCAGCGGAGTCTTGATGCGGTCCACCTGGAACACCGGCGAGCGTTCGCGCATCATCGCCTTGTCCTTGACCGGATCGCCCACCATCTCGTGCATCATGTCCAGCATCGGCTTCCAGTACGGCGGTATGGTGTTCATGAAGGTGAATAGATTGGACACCCCCACGTAATCCACCGCGCAGCGATACAAATCCGGCGTCTTAGTGATGCCCGCCAGCGTGGCGTAACCGCCGTAGCTGCCGCCGTAGATGCAGACGCGCTTCGGATCCGCCACGCCCTGCTTGACCAGCCAGTCCACGCCGTCGCTGACGTCGTCCTGCATGGTGCCGCCCCATTGTTTGAACGAGGCCTGCCAGAAATCACGGCCATAGCCGGTGGAGCCGCGGAAGTTCATCTGTAGCACCGCCCAGCCGCGATTGGCGAAGAACTGCACCTCGGGGTTGAAGCGCCAGCTGTCGCGCGCCCATGGCCCGCCGTGCGGATTAATGATTACCGGCAGCCCCTTGGCGTCCTCCTTGCCCTTGGGCAGGGTCAGGTAGCCGTTGATAGTCAAACCGTCGCGGCTGCGGTACTGCACCGGCCGCATCGTAGCCATCTCGCTTTCCTTCAGCCAGGGCGTGATCTCGGCCAGCAGCTCCAGTTTGTCTCCGGCCTCGTCGTACAGATAGCGCTTGCCCTGGGTACGGTCGTTCCAGGCCGCCACGATGAAACGGTTCTCCGCGCGGTTGGCGGACTGGATATCCACCTGGTAGCCGGGCAGCCGCGCCTCCAGCCTAGCAAGCAGGGCCTCGCTCTTCTCATCTAGGCATTGCCGGCCCGGCTTGTCGGTTTCGAAGCGGGCGCAGGTGATCACTTTGCGCTTGCGGGAAAAGCCCAGGCCGTCGACGTCCACGTCGTCGCGGTGATAGATCTGCTTCACTTCCTTGCCGGTCTTGGGATCGAATTCGACGATGGCACTCTTATCGCGGCCCAGATTGCTGGCGGCGTAGAAACGCTGGTTGTCGAAAGTGAAGAACAAGGGATTGAAGCTGTCACGGAAGGAAGTGGTCATCAGCTTGCGGAAGGCGCCGCCCGGCTGGTCGCGATACAGCAGGGTGCTGTTGACGCCGTCCGTGGTGGTGGCGATGCGGATGCGGCCATTGTGATCAGTGCTCCAACTGGTGACATTGCCGGGGTTCTTCGCCTCCAGCGTCAACTTGCCGGTTTTCAGGTTCACCCGGTAAACGTCGAACACTTCCGGCTTGCGCTTGTTCAGGCCCACCAGCAATTCGTCATCCCGCTCAGTCAGTTCGTCGACGATCTCCGCGCGCACGCCGGGAAACGGCGTCAGATCGCGGCTCTTGCCGCTGACCAGGTCCACCGCGTATAGGTGGAAATTCTCATCCCCGCCATTATCCTTGCTGTAAACCAGCCGCTGATTGCCCTTCCAGAAATAACCCGACAGGTCGCGGTCCTTCACTTCGGTGACGCGCCGGTCCGGCTGCCCCGGCATGCGCACCACAATATTGCGCCGCGCCTCCCAAGGCGCCAGGAAAGCCACGCTCTTGCCATCCGGCGACAAGGTGAAATTGCTCTGCTCCGGATTACGGAAAAAGTCACGCAGCGGAATGTCCGCGGCGTAGGCCGCGCTGGACAACGCGGCGGCCAAGGCCAGGCTCGATACCCAAGTTTTCACGAGAACCCCTTGTCTGAAATGATCCCGATCCGGCGCGGCCGCGCTGGACCCCTGCGACAATATGCCACAAAAAATATCGATTCTCGAACCACTCCCCCCGTTGGCACCGCTTGATCCCGGTCAAGCCGCCGTGCAACAGCCCGTGCGTCCGCCGGGCCGGCGGGCGTAGCCTGTTTCGGTCTTGGACAATCAGGATAATCATCATGCACTTGCCGCTGCGCCTCGCCATCGTTTCCGCCTTCGCCGCCCTGCACCTCGGTCCGCACGCACACGCCATGCCGGCCGCGCCGGACTACGTCGACGACAGCCAATACCTATCCGCCGCGCGCCAACGCGTGCTGCCCCCGGACATCCCCTGGCAGGGGGACAGCCAGCGCTTCGCCGCCAAGGCGGACGACCCGTGGGCCACGCCGCTGGAGGCCAGCGGCTTCAAGCACACGCCCGCCTATCCGGAAACCATCGCCTACCTGAACAAGCTGGCCGCGGCCAAACCGGCGCTGCTCAAGCTGGGCCCGATGGCGGAAAAAACAGATCAAGGCCACGAGATGATGATGGCGGTGGTGTCCGCCGCCGCCGACAAATCGCCGCAAGGCCTGCGCGCCAGCGGCAAGCCGCTGATCTACGTGCAAGCCGGCATCCACCCAGGCGAAGCCAACGGCAAGGACGCCGGGCTGATGCTGATCCGTGATCTACTCATCCGCAACGACGCACTGCTGTCAAAGGTCAACCTGCTGTTCATCCCCACCGTCAACGTGGACGGCGACATGCGCTACGGCAAATACGGCCGCATCAACCAGAACGGGCCGGAACAGACCGGCTGGCGGGTCAACGGCCGCAACCTCAACCTGAACCGGGATTTCACCAAGCTGGACAGCCCGGAAATCCGCAACGTGGCGCGCGCGCTCAACGATTACCAGCCGGACTTCTTCATCGACACCCACAGCACGGACGGCGTCAACTACCAATACGACGTCACCTACTGCAACAACGGCCAAGGCTGGTCGCCCGAGTCCAGCCGCTGGATGGACCAGGTGATGACGCCCGAGGTCTATCGCGAACTGCGCCGCTACGGCCATGAGCCCAATGTCTGCATCTCGATGAACGACAACGAGAACCCCGACAAGGGCTATTACCCGTATTACAGCGATCTGGCGCGCTTCTCCAATCAGTACGCCGACGCCCGCGGCATCCCCGCCATCCTGGTGGAACTGCACGCGCTCAAGCCCTACAAGCAGCAAGTGCTGGGCAACTACGTGCTCTATCGCGCCATCTTCGACAGCGTGTCCCGCCATTACGACAGCCTGCGCGCCGCCATCGCCAAGGACCGCGCCGCGCGGCCGGACCCGGTGACGCTGACCTGGAAGGAAGCCGAGGGCAAACCCAAGCTGGTGGACTTCAAGGGCGTCAAGTTCGACAAGGTGCAATCTCCGATCACCGGCGACAAGATCGTGCGCTGGAGCAATCAGCCGCGCGACTACCGCCTGCCCATCACCCCGCTGACCGTGCCGGACCTCACCGCCGCGCGGCCCAAGGCCTATGTGGTGCCGACACAGTGGCACGAGGTGATCGCCCGGCTACGCGCTCACGGCATCCAGCTGCGCGAACTGAGCCGGCCGGAAACGCTGGACGTTACCGTCTACCGGCTGGACGATATCAAGCTGGGCACGCCGTTTGAGCCGGACCGCGAATCCGCCGACAAGATTCCCGGCTACGAAGGCCGCCTGCTGATAGACGGCAAGCCCAACCCCTTGCAGCGCAAAGTCACCTATCCGGCCGGCTCCGTGGTGGTGGACCCGCAACAACCCTTGGGCACGCTGGCGATGCTGCTGCTGGAACCGGCCAGCCCGGACTCCTTCCTGCACTGGGGCTTCTTCAACGCCAACCTCACCTCGGCGGAAGCGCCGGAAGCCTATGTGATGGAACCGATGGCGCGGCGCATGCTGGCGGAAAGCCCGGCCTTGCGTCAGGCCTTCCAGGCCAGGCTCAAGGACCCCAAGTTCGCCAAGGACCGCAACGCCCGGCTCAACTGGTTCTATGAGCAGACGCCGTTCGCCGACAGCAACCGCTTCCTCTATCCGGTGGGCATCGTGCGCTAAGCCCAGACCGCGCAAGCGGCCGCCGGCTTGTCTACACTAGAAAGATTCAAGCCGGCGGTCTCTTGGGCGGCGGCGCGACAATAACTCGCATCGGGCGGGGCGGGCAGCAGATCGTTTCCATGTTTGCAGCGGCGGACCGGCCAAGCCCGGCCGGTCAACGGCCGCAACCAGGAGAAACCCATGCACATCAAGGTTCTCGGCGCCGCCGCCTGCATTGGCCACCCCGGCCACACCACCAGTTTTCTGATTGACGAAGACACCCTGATAGATTGCGGCACCGGCGTGACCAGCTTGCGCGCGGACGAGATGCTGTCCATCCGCCAGGTGCTGCTCACCCACAGCCACGCCGACCACTGCGGCTGCCTGCCGCTGCTGGCCGACGTTCACGCCAGCCGCCGCGGCCCCGGCCTCACTGTCTACAGCCAGCAAGAAACCCTGGACGCGCTGCGCGCCCATCTGTTCAACGGCGAACTCTGGCCGGACTACACCCGCCAACCCAGCGTCGAACAGCCCTGGCTGCGGCTGCAAGCGGTGGAGCCCGGCTACGCGCTGCCGATAGGCGAAGGCCTGGCCACCGCGCTGCCGGCCAATCACAGCGTGCCGGCGCTGGGCTGGTTGATAGAAGGCAGCTGGCGCGCTCTCGCTTTCAGCGGCGACAGCGGCCCTTGCCCGGCTTTCTGGCAATGGGTGTCCAATGTGCCCTCGCTGACCGACGTGATCTGCGAATTGACCTACACCGACGAGCGCCAGGCCGAGGCCGCGCGCCAGGGCCATATGACGCCCTTGCTATTGCTACCCTTCCTGCCGCTGCTGCCGGCCAACACCCATCTTTGGATCAGCCACATCGACCCCGGCTGCCGCGAACACCTGCTGGAACAGCTGCGCTCCGAATACGCCAACGGCCTGCGCGTCTGCCCGCTGCGCGAAGGCATGCTGATCGAACTGTAGCCGCCGGAGGCCAAGACCATGCAAGGCTATCAACTCTCCTTCTTCACCCAGCAAGACCACTGCCACGACGGCCTGCCGCTGGCGGAGTGGATCGTACAACAGGCGCGGCGGATGGACATCCGCGGCGCCACGTTGTTCACCGCCAGTGAAGGCTACGGCCGCCACCGCCGGCTGCACTCCGTCCATTTCTTCGATCTGGCGGATCAGCCCGAGGAAGTCACGCTGGTGATCAGCGCCGACGAGGCCGAGCGGCTGCTGGCCGCGCTCGCCGCCGCCGGGGTCAAGGTGTTTTACGTGAAGACGCCGGTGGAGTTCGGCGTGTTGGGGGAGGAGGAATCGTAAAAACGATGCGCCAAGGGACAACGGATAAAACCAACCAGCCAGCGGGCGAGGGAGAAGCTGCGTCGATTCAAGCGCTCAAACGCTCCGGTAGAGGCTGGCGCTCTTCCTTCATCTGCTCGTATACGTCCTTTACCAATAAGACGATACCGTGCAAGGCCTTTTCCTGAGACCTGTCCAGATGCGACAGCAAGGGAAACTCGTCGCAGAGCCCAACATACTCCTCGTCTTCCGGCGACCAGAGCACTCGGTACGAGTAGTGTCTATAGTCCATCTTCTGCTCCTTTAACCTTCTCAAATAGCCTTCAGCACCTGCTTCACCTGGTACGCTTTCGCTTTGCCGTGGCCATTGTCTTGAATATTAACGCCTCCCGGAATCCCGGGAATCTTGTAGATATGATGGCTACCCTTGATTCGGCCCTTGCCAAACATGGCGTCGCACACGGCCACGAGTTCATCGAAGCTGAGGTTGCCCACCGACTACCTCATTTTCTCTATGGTTCTCTCGACGCTCATCGTTGACCTCTGCCAGCCAAGTATAGCTTGATGCTGGCACCCTCTCTCTAAGCCGTCAACCCGCCAAGATCATTGGAAAACAATACATTGCCGTCAGCTTGCCGACGTCCACGCCTCTGAAAATCACAGGAACTCGGTCAACGCCCAGCCAAGGAGCACAATGAAACAGGGCATGGCCCGCAAGCCATGCCCTGTTCCGCTTCGCCGCCGTTGAACACTCAGCGCGTCACGTCGAAGCCCGCGTCCTCCACCGCCGCCGCCAGTTCCTCCGGCGACACGATCTCCGCGTCGTACACCACCTTAGCCTGCTTAGCCTCCAGGCTGACTTCGGCCTCGCTGACGCCGGCCATGCCGCTAAGCACGCCGCTGACGCTTTTCACGCACCCCTGGCAGGTCATGCCATCCACTTTCATGATCAATTCGGACATTGCTTTCTCCTGAAAAAATTCAAAATTTCCCCACCCCGTGCTGCTGTGGTTTTAGAGCTTGTTCAATGTCTCGGAAGCGCAGCGGACATTGAACAGGCTCTTAGAACGTGTTTACGATCTCGCGAGCTCAGGCGAGACAAGGCGAAAACGGCTGAGAAAGCGGAATGTACAAGTGGTACATGAGCATTTCGAAGCGGTTTTTAACGCCGTATCGCCAACGCGCAGCAGATCGTAAACAGGTTCTTATTTCCAGCGCCGCAACAGCAGCGAGTTACTCACCACCGATACCGAACTCATCGCCATCGCCGCGCCGGCGATCACCGGGTTCAACATGCCCAGCGCCGCCAGCGGAATCCCCATCACGTTATAAATGAAGGCGAACAGCAGATTCTGCCGGATTTTGCGCAGGCTGGCGCGCGACAGCCGGATCGCGTCCACCGCGTGCATCAAGTCGCCGTGCATCAGGGTGATGTCGGCGGCTTCTATCGCCACGTCCGAGCCGGCGCCCATCGCCAGGCTGACGTCGGCGGCGGCCAGCGCCGGCGCATCGTTGACGCCGTCGCCCATCATCGCCACCTTGAAGCCCTGCGCCTGCCAACGCCGCACTTCCGCCGCCTTGTCCTGCGGCTTCACCTCGGCGCGGTAATCACGGATGCCCGCCTCCGCGGCGATGCCGGCGGCGGTGGCCGGGTTGTCGCCGGTCAGCATCGCCACCCGTATGCCCATCCGCTGCAACTGCGCCACCGCGTGGGCCGAGCTGGGACGGATGCGGTCGGCGATGGCCAGCAGGCCCAACAGCTCCTCGCCGCGCGCCACCGCCACCACGGTGTTTCCCGCCTGTTGCAAGGGCAAGGCGGCATTCAAGGCCTGCTCGCCCAGCCAGCCGGGCCCCCCCGCTCGCACCAAGCCATGGCCGGCCACGTCCGCCTGTACCCCCTGCCCCACCTGAGCGGCGAAGCCGCTGACCGGCAGCAAGCCCAAGCCCTGTCCTTGCGCCTGTTGCAGAATGGCGCGCGCCAGCGGGTGTTCCGATCCAGCCTCCACGCTGGCGGCCAGTTGCAGCACCAAGTCCGCGTCCGCCGCCAGCGGCAACACTTGTTTGACTTGTGGCTTGCCTTCGGTCAGGGTGCCGGTCTTGTCCACCAACAGCACCCCTACCTGGCTGGCCAGCTCCAGCGCGGTGGCGTTGCGGAACAAGATGCCGCGCCGCGCGCCGTTGCCCACGCCCACCATCACCGCCGTCGGCGTGGCCAGGCCCAGCGCGCACGGGCAGGCGATCACCAGCACCGCCACCGCGTGGATCAGCGCCGCCGGCCAATCCTGCAGCCACAGGCCGGTAATGATGAAGGTCAACAGGCTGATGCCCACCACCACCGGCACGAACACGCCGGAAATCACGTCCGCCAATTGCTGAATCGGCGCCTTGGAGCCCTGGGCCGCGCTCACCAGGCGCACAATCTCGGCCAACTGGGTATCCCCGCCCACGCCGGTGGCGCGCACCTTCAGCATGCCGTCCTGATTGCGGGTGGCGGCGTAGACGCTGTCGCCGACGCGCTTGGCCACCGGCAGGCTTTCGCCGGTCAACATGCTTTCATCCAGCGCCGCCTCGCCGTCCACCACCTCGCCGTCCACCGGCAAGGTTTCGCCGTGGCGCACCACAATCAGATCTCCCTGGCGCAGCGCGGTCACCGCCACCTCCTCCACCCGGCCGTCCTCACGCTCCACGCGGGCGGTCTTGGGCGCCAGCCGGATCAGTTCTTCGATCGCGGCCGAAGTTTTGCCCTTGGCGCGCGCCTCCAGCAGCTTGCCCAACAGCACCAGGGTGATCACCGAGGCGCTGGCTTCGAAATAAACATGCTGGTCTTCCAGGCCCAGCAAGGTCACAGCCGCCGACAACAACCAGGCCATGCTGGTGCCCAGGGCCACCAGCACGTCCATATTGGCGCCGCCGCCGCGCAGCGCCGCCCAAGCGCCCTTGTAGAAACGCCAACCGACGACAAATTGCACTGGCGTGGCCAAGGCCAACTGCCAGTAACGCGGCAGCCAGCCATGGTGGCCGCCGCTGAACATCGCCGCCATTTCAATAAGGAAGGGCAAGGTCAGCAAGGCTGAGAACGCGAACCACAACCGCTCGCGCCGGTAGCGGCTCGCATGCTCGGCGGCCAGCGAGTCGTCGCCCGGCCCGGCCTTGGCCGCGGCCTGATAACCGGCGCGGCTCACCGCGGCGATCAGCGCCGCCTCGTCGGCCAGGCCGGCCACATAATCGACGCGGGCGCTTTCGCTGGCGAAGTTGACCTGAGCGGACACGCCCGGCAGCCGGTTCAGCACCTTCTCGATGCGGCCGGCGCAGGCGGCGCAAGTCATGCCCTGGATGTCCAGCTCTGCCTGCCGGCGCGGTACGGCGAAACCGGTCTTGGCGATGGTGTCCACCAGCGTCTGCGGCGGGGTTTTGACCGGGTCGAACGAGACCTTGGCCGATTCGCTGGCGAAATTGACCGCCGCCTCCACCCCGTCCAGCCGGTTCAACTGTTTTTCAATCCTGGCGGCGCAGGCCGCGCAACTCATGCCCTCAATCGGCAAATCCACGGTGCTTGCTGTCATGATGACCTCCTGGGCTGAATTATATACCCCCATAGGGTATCAATGGCAAACCATTTTTTCGCGATTGTCACGGCGCCGGGCTTTACCGCGCCGGCGGCCGCGTGGTAACAAGAAAGGCTGAGAACCCTTGCAGGAAAACGCTATGCCCCTGAAACGCTACGGCGACGATTGCGCCTTGATCGTGGTGGACGTGCAAAACAGTTTTTGTCCCGGCGGCGAGCTGGCCGTGGCCGACGGCGATCAGATCGTGCCGCTGATCAACCACATGATGCAGTTCTTCAACCGGGTGATCCTGACCCAGGACTGGCACCCGGCCAAACATGTTTCCTTCGCCAGCCAACATCCCGGCAAACAGCCTTTCGACAGTATCCAGCTGCCTTATGGCGAGCAGACGCTGTGGCCGGACCATTGCGTGGCCGGCAGCCGCGGCGCCGAATTCCACCCGGAGCTGGACACCCATCTCGCGCAGTTGATCATTCGCAAGGGCTGCAACCCAGCACTGGACAGTTATTCCGCCTTCGTGGAAGCGGACCGCCAAACTCCCACCGGCCTGGCCGGCTATCTGGCCGAACGCGGCGTCAAGCGCGTGTGGCTGGCCGGGCTCGCCACGGACTACTGCGTAGCCTGGAGCGCGCTGGACGCGCGCGCCGCCGGCTTGGAAACCACGGTGGTGGACGATGCCTGCCGCGGCATCAATCTGAACGGGTCGCTCAGCAGCGCCTGGGCGCATATGCTGGCCGCCGGCGTACGGAGGCTGCGTTCGGACGAGGTGTAAGCAAGTCCAGCGCTGGCAGGCGTCGCAAGACCGCAAACCACCTTTTTGAACACAAGAAAACACTTAGAACGTATTTACAATCTCGCGAGCTAAGGCGAGACAAGGCGAAAACGACTGAGAAAGCGGAATGTACACACGGTACATAAGCATTTCGAAGCCGGTTTCAACGCCGTATCGCTGACGCGCAGCAGATCGTAAACAGGTTCTTTAGGAGAAGAAGTATGAAGCTATTCCAACACGCCCGCCTCTGGCTCGCCGCCGGCCTGCTGCTGGCCGGCTTGGCGCGCGCGGACGCGCCTCTGGTGCTGATGACGGACTTTGGCCTCAAGGATGGCGCGGTATCGGCGATGCGCGGCGTCGCCTACTCGGTGGACCCCAAACTGACCTTGTCCGACCTCACCCATGAAATCCCCGATTACGACATCTGGAGCGGCGCCTACCGGCTGTACCAGACCGCCAACTACTGGCCCAAGGGCACGGTGTTCGTGTCGGTGGTGGATCCGGGCGTCGGCACCGAACGCCAGTCCGTGGTACTGAAAACCCGGGACGGCCGCTATTTCGTCAACCCCAACAACGGCCTGCTGACCTTGATCGCCGAGCGCGACGGCGTGGCCGAGCTGCGCCGCATCGACGAGAAGACCAACCGCCTGCAAGGCTCGGCGGACTCCTACACCTTCCACGGCCGCGATGTTTACGCCTACACCGGCGCGCGGCTGGCCGCCGGCAAGATCCGCTTCGAGGAAGTGGGTCCGCCGCTGCCGGCCGCCGCCGTGGTCAAACTGCCGTATCAGCGCGCCGAAATCGCCGGCGAGCGGATCAAGGGCATGATCCCGGTACTGGACCCGCAATATGGCAATGTGTGGACCAATATCCCCAAAGCGCTGTTCGAAGCCCAGGGCTTCCGCCCCGGCGACACGGTAAAAGTGCGCATTTTCAAACAGGGCAAGCCGGTGGACGAAGTGGTGGCGCCCTACCGCCGCACCTTCGGCGAGGTGGCCAACGGCCAGCCGCTGGTCTATCTGAACAGCCTGCTGGACGTGTCGCTGGCGCTGAACATGGACAGCTACGCCGCCAAGCGCGGCATCGGTTCTGGACCAGACTGGTCGGTGGAGCTGAGCCGGCCCTAAGCTCCGCCGCTATTCAAAGTCAAACTTCAAGGTGGCGCTGCCCTGGAAGCCGCCCGGGGCCGGGCGTTCCGACATTTTCACCGGCCAGGCGGTCAAGTCGAACAAGGCACGCAAGTTGTCGTAGTCCAGCGCGATCGGAATCAGCTGATTGCCGGCCGGCAACGCGCCTGGCGCGCTGGGTGGCACTAACTTGCCGCTGCTCTCCATCGCCACCGCCACGTTTGGATGCGTGGTTTCCAGATAGCGCGCATCCGTGCCGTGCGGCCGTCCCTCCAAAGCCAGATTGATCTTGACCCCAGCGGAAATATTGGTGCACTTGATATGGAAAGTGCGCTGAACCGGTTTTTGACCTACCGCACCTGGGTTGGCCAGCGACGCAGGAATCAGCGCGCCAAAATCGATCGTGGTCAGTTGGCCGGCTGCCAGCCTGCAGTTTTGCGGTACCGTCACATTCATGCTCATAAACAGGCCCACCAAGGGCTTGGCCGGCACCGTGGTTGCATCATTCATTGATCCCAAAACCTCCAGCACCTTGAATTCCGGCACACGGATAGTTCCAACAAATGGACGGCGAATCAGCAAGTGCAAACGGCCCCGCGATCCGCTCTCAAACATGATATCGCCTACCGTAAAACCATTCTGGCACGTTAATTTTCCAATACCCTCGTTGTATAGCTTGGTCCATGGCGTCGGGCGGAATTTTTTGACTTCCCCCGCCAGATAAACCTCCGTCCCCAGCTGTAGATTGCGATTAATTTCATAAAACTGAATATTCACGCCATTGACTACCCTGCCGACGCCATTGGGTAACGAGGTTCGGGTCGAAAAATAAGTACCTCTGGCTATCGATGAGCCGGGACAGGCGCAGCGTCCAATATATGACTGCCCCAGATTCCATTCATAGGCGTTGGGATATAAAGCATCCTCCGCGTTTTCGTCCGGGGAACTGAATGTCCGGTCAAATGCAAAGCTGAACTTCGACATATTTCCCACTGGCTCGCACGACCCGGCGTCGGCCGTACCCCCATTTAGCTGCGCCAACAAGGCGGCAAGCACACTCCAATAGCGCATGGCAAATTCCTTCCGCTCTTCCGAAAAACAACAAAGATATTGCTGCGCGACTTGCTCACTCAGAGCGTTTGCCTCGCCAGCCCATCAACCGGTACGCCGCCCGCAGCAACACCGTGCCAGCGACTGCCGGATAGTCATCATCTCGGTTAAATCCAGTGTCTTGGGGGGGGATTTTTATGATGCATTCACAAAGTCTTGAAAAACACCTGAGGTACAGGACATAAAAATCGCGCTACAAATCCGCGTACGCGACATTCGGGATGTTTAGCCAACGGCTCTAACACTGACGCTCACGGATAAGACAACACAAAGGTGGTTGTTGCCGAAAAACTCCCCGGTTTGATAGCTTCGTCCGTAGTGCGCACGTAGTGGGCGTTCAGCTCCAGAGTCAGCACCGGCGTATCGCTGCTGGCCGTGCCCAGCGGAATGCGGCGGCGGCTGTCGCTGCTATCGGGCAGGCCAAAGTACAGATCGGTTTGGCCATTGCGGCGCAGCCGCACCCCCAGCCCCTTGGCGCTACCGCTAGCGTGATTGGCCAGCAAGGTATGGCTGGTGTTGGAAGGGGTGCCGGCATCGGTGAAATTGATTGATGGCCTGGCATTGATCGCACACTCTTCCAGCCGGATACTGAACGGTACGCTGTCTTGGGACACCTCGTCCTTGCGGTTCAGCCTGAAAGCGTTGATCGAATTCAAAGCGATGCTCAGCTTTTGCGAAGCCAGCGATACCTTGCAGCTGGGGGCGGGTAGTGAGGGCGGTCCACCACTGCCACCCCAAGCATCAGTAGGCGAAAAAGTGTAAACCGTTTTAGCATCTTCTCGGTTACCACTTGGGGCTCCCCCACTAGCATTGCAGCCTCTGGACACATTCTGACTGTTACCCGTGCCGGTGCCATGAGCATGAATCGTAAAGCCCGCGGAAGTTAGAATAGTCCCTCCCCCTTGATAAAGTTTGGGATCGGTCAGAACAAACTCTTGAACCAAACTCATCTCTTTCTGATAGTTTCCCGCAGCCTTGGGGTAATCATCCGGCACACTCCATCGGCTCTCGCCCTCCCTGATGATTCGACCAAGCGAATCATTATCCATATGACGCCAACGTACACCCACCCCAGGTATGCCAGAACCCACGGTTCCAAACTGGGACTCCGTAGCAATCGTCCAGTGCGCCCCCAAACGCATCCTGTCATTGTTAATTGTGCCTTCCACCATGTAGCCAATGGAGAATCTATAAAAGCGCCGATGCAGCACATCCCCAGCGAGCGAGGCGCTGCTGGGAGGCGTGCCAGGGATATCCACCGTGTGTAAGAGGGCAGCGCGACTGTCGCAACTGGTAATCCGAGCCTGAACGGGCAGACTGACAAGCAGTAACAGCAGCAAAACGCATTGACCCAAGTTCAGACCTGACAGGCTAGCGCCTTGTATTGCGACGGCATGCCAGACAGGGGGTGGCCCACCTAGGCCATGGTGCCGCTCCGGTAACACCGCCATATCATCCTCCCTTCGCATATACTGGTTTTGAAGACAAAACCGATTGAGCGCTTGCGCCATTGCCTTAAAAAGATAGGGGCCGGTTCCGTGTCGCAATATCCCCTCCTGACCATCTCGTCCTTTCTGCTCATTTCGCTTCCCAGTCTCTTCAATTGCAGCTTATCGTCCGTCGTTGGTAATACCGCCCCGCCTTGGCCGGCGGCAGCCGGTAATCGGCCACGCACTCGCCGCCGCGCCATGTCACAGTCAGCCGGCCTGTTTCCTGCTTCAGCAACGCCAGTACCTTGCCATTGGGATCGACGATGCCCAACGGCTTGCCATCGTCGCCGCTGACGCTGGCGCCAAACTGCACGGCGCCACCATCCGGCCGCAATAGGGTGAACTGCGCGCGCAAGCCGCGCCTAGCCTTGAACACGCCCTTGACCACGGCGCCGCGCCGCGGCACCACCAGCTTGACCGTATCCTCCAGTTCCACATCCGCGCCCAGTTGGCGAGTGTCCAGGCTCAAGGTGTTGACACGATAAGGCTGCGCATACGGCTGCACCGCATAACCATTGCGCCCCAGCGCTCCGCCGTGGCCGGTGCGCAGCGCCTGTCCGGACACGCCGTCCACTTGCAGGAGAGCAAAGGTATCTCCCACCGAGCGGCTCAAGTTGACCCCTCCGCCGTGGACGACAACGGCGCCGGATACGCCGATGCTGCCCGATTGATAATTGCGCGCCGCGTTGTATGCCGCGCTCAGTTGAACAAAGTCCGCGCGGTGGTTGACACTCACCCCAACCGTGCTGTGGCCGTCCCGGCTGGCGTACCCCGCCTGCACGGAATAAGAAGTGGCTTCGCTCAAATAACCGCTGACCCCGCTTTGCAGCGAGGCGCCACCGCCCGTGGTATGACTCAGATTGCTATACAGCCGCGGCGAGCGCGGCTTGTCGCCCAGCGGCAACGTGAAAGTGAGCATCGCCTGGGTGCTGCTGACGCCGCCGGGACGGCTGTCGCGGCTCTGACTCAGCGTGAAGTTGTAGCCCAGGCGTTTCCAGTTATTGCCATAACCCAGCCCCACGCTGCTGGTCGTTCCGCTTTGGCCCCAGAAGCTTTGTTGGCTCAAGTTCAGATACAGGCTGCCAAAGCGCCGTTCTCGTCCCAAATCCTGCTGGGTGGTCAAATCAATGCGTGAACGGCTGCGGCCGAACTGCCCCTGGCTATTGCCCGCGAGATCGTTGGCGTGATCATTGAAACTACGGTAGCCGGAGGTGGAGTAGCGATAGGCCGCCAACGTCAGGTTGGTATAAGTGCGGGTAAAGGTTTTGGCATAAAGCAGCCGCACGCTCTGCCCCCGTTGCCGCTCGCCCTGGGCGCGGCTGATGGACTGGGTCATGTCCAACGACAGCGCGCCCACCGGCGTGTTGGTGCCCACGCCCAGATTGATCGCCTGAAAGTCCGGAGTGAACTGGAAGCCCGCCGCCACAGTGCTATCGTCGCCCACGCCATACGTCAGGGTGCCGGCGGCGAAACCGGGACGAACAGCCTGGCTGCCCTGGTACTCGCCCACGGCGGCGCTGTACTGCCAGCGCCCCTTGCGCAGCATCAGTGGCAGGCTGGAGAAAGCCTGATGTGTGACTCGCTTGCTGCCGTCGGCCTCGGTCACGGTGATTTCCAGATCGCCGTTGGAACCGGACGGGAAGATGTCCGTCAGCTCGAACGGCCCCGGCGGCACGTTAGCGCGATACAGTGTGTAGCCGTTCTGGCGCACCTCCACCACCGCGTTGCTCTGCGCCTGACCACGCACCACCGGCGCGTAGCCGCGTTCGCCGTCCGGCAGCATCGCGTCGTCGCTGGCCAACTGGAAACCGCGAAAACGCACGCTGTCGAACAGCGTGGAGTCGGAGTATTGCTCGCCCACGGCCAACTGGCTTTTCCAGGCGATCAGGTCCCGCTGCAACACGGTGCGGTTGCTGCGCGCGCTCATCGATTGACCGTCGACCCAGTTGAGCGAGGCGTCGTTGCGCAACCGCCATGCGCCCAGATTGACGCCGTTTTGCAGACCAAGAAAAGCGCTGCGGCTGTCTATCCCGCCCGGTTCGCTACTGCGGCTTTCGCTGCCGCTGAACTGGTAATTGAGATAGGCGGCGGCCACCCCGGCGTCCCATAGCTCCGGATCGATATAGCCGCGCACGCCGCGGTTCAGAAAAGCTTGCGGAATGCTGAGCTTCAATTGCAGCCGGGTGGAGTCGTAATCCACCGTCGCCTGCTCCATCAGCGCGGACAGGTCCTGGCAGGCGGGATCGTCCTCCGCCAGCGGCGGCGTCAAACGCGGCAGCAAAACGCCGGCGGCTTGCAACAAGGCGGCGTCCACGCAGGGAACCACCTTGCCGCTGGCGCCGTCTTGCACGAACACTACGTCGCGGCGCCCAACCAGACTATCATTGACCAGCACATCCACCCGATAACTGCCGGGCGGCAAGGCGTTGCCGGCGCCGAGCACCGCGCTCAGATCCGCTGGCCGGCCGGCGCCATTGATGAAGTTGGTATTGAAAGCCAACAGCGTGGACGGGGCGGCGGTTCCCCCCCGCGCCTGCGTCGCCTCCGCTCTGGACAACTCCGCCAATGCCAGCAACAAGGCCAGGCAACTAGGTTTCAGCGCAGAACGGCAACGAGGTGGGGTGTGGCTCCTTGGCAATGGGTCTGAACGTATACGCATGGCTGGACTTTATGCAAACAGACGGCTGCCCATGCTCAAATCGGCATAAGCAGCGTCACTGAACGCGGGGTTCACGCGGGCGAGGACGAGCCTCCTTGCCCGCGTCAAGCGAAACTTCGTATTCCACATGGCCGCCAAAGTCGTTGATGATGCCGTATTGCAGTTGTACGGCCTCAGCGGCGGACGGTTTCAGCGGCCATTGCCCACTGCTGCCGGGCGCCACCATGTAAGCGCTGGCCAGTTCCTGCCCGCTTTTGCCGGCTTGCCGCTTCAAATCCACCACCGTCACGTGGTAACGGCTGGGGTTGTCCACACGCACCGCCGGCTTGCCGTCGGCCTGGAGCAGGCTCCAGCGCAAACCTTCCGGCGCTTGCAAGGCCGAGTCGCTGCCCAGGCCCCGAGGCCGGAAAAAGACCTTGATGCGCTGGCGCACCGCCAGTTGCAACACGTTGTCGCCGCGCGCCGCCTGGGGGATTTCCTGCACGTTCAGCCAGAACACGGTTTCCCGGTCCTCCGCCACGCCATCGCCGGCGTAAAGCAGACGCAACAGTTGCTGCTGCTTGGCCGGCAGCCGCACCAAAGGCGGCGTCACCGCGAACGGTAGCTCGTCCGGCTGGCCTGCCGCAGGCTCCAGCCAGGACTGGACCAGGATTTCCTCGTCCAGATTGCTGACAATGACGGAAGCTTCCTTGTCATTGCCATCAAAGATGACGCGGGTGCCGTTAAGGGCGATGCCGGCCCGGGCCGAACTGACGGCCAGGGCCAGGATCAGGAACAGGATGGTTTTCATGGAAAGAAGGCCACGGAATGTCCAAACTAATGGTTCCAAGGCGGCTGACGCCGCCAAGGATGCAATGAGAATGGCGGAGAGCGACGAAGCGCCCTCCGCTTGAACCCTTCCAAGCCAAGCGCGTGGAACCCCGCAAGGCGCACACGTTCAACATGGAACAGGTTCTTGGCGCCTGACGGCGCCGCCTGGACGACTTACTCGTAAGTCAGGGTAAACGGCAGGCTGGCATTGGCGATGCCCGGCACTTGTGTGTCGCCGGTGGTGACATAGGCGGCGGCAAAGCTGACGTGGCGAACTTCATCAATGGCTCCGGCCGCTTCCTCTTTCAGCAAAGCCCCATTGGTCAGGTCGAAGGCCTTGGGACTGGCCACGGCGGCGCTGTCGAACACCGCGATGCCGACGCCCCTGGCGAAGCCCGCCGACGAGGTGCCGTTGTTGACACGCAGGATGTTGTTGCCGCTCAACACCTCAGGTGCCGCGCCGGCCAAGTGCATCGACACCTTGCTGGCGGTTTTGCAGATGATGTTGAAATCCACCTGTCGGCTGCCCGAGCCGGTGAACTTGGGACTGGCCACTGTGCCGATATCCTCCACCGACACCGTGCCCATATCCACTTTGATGCTGGTGGCGTCGCCATTGGGCGAGCTGAGGCGGCAAGAGTCCGCAATCACTTTGCCGGTGAAATCAATTTGGCCGGACAGGCTTTCGGCGAACGCCGGGCTAACGACAAAGGCGGCCAACGCGGCCAGAACAAACTTCCCTAGCTTGCTGTTGAATAATTTCATGCAAAATCTCCCTCGGATTGAAAAACCCGCAGACAATTGCACCAGCATTTTTGCAACGTAAACGTCTGCGAAATATTGTGGAAACAACGAGGAAGATACTATTGTTTTCAAGCATTTATAAACATAGGATTTTTCCTAACATTCCCAGCTTTTCCAAAATTAGTTTTTAAATTAAATTCATGGCTATTTTTTATTAAAAGTATGCTGTTAAGTTAAATAGCCAAAAACAACATTGCCATGACCCATGCCCACCTAAAGAACACACGCTATCCAAAATCAAGCGCCAGCACATGACATCGTGGACACGGTCTCCCGCGCCGAATGCAACAATGGACCCTGGCCCCGAGGGGCAATGGTCCATTATGGTTTTGCCGCGAGGCGGCCGGCGTTTACGGCCCGTTCAAGAACGAGGGGCCAGAGTGAGACAAAGTGAAAACGGCTGTGGGCGCGAAATGTACCAGGGGTACATGAGCATTTTGAGCTGATTTTTTTACGCCGTATCTTCGAAGCGCAGCAGACTTTGAACAGGTTTCTTACAGCCAGCGCCGCTTCCAGAACAGCCACCCCAACCCGCTGGCGATGCCCAGCATCGCCACCAGCACCAGGTGGTAGCCGTAGTGCCATTTCAGCTCCGGCATGTATTCGAAATTCATGCCGTAGATGCCGGCGATCAGCGTCAGCGGCATGAAGATCATGGTCAACACGGTGAGCACCCGCATTTGCAGGTTGAGGCGATGGGATTGAGTGGACAGGTAGAGGTCCAGCATATCGCCCACCATTTCCCGCGACATTTCCAGGGACTCGATTACGTGCATGGTGTGATCGTAGGCGTCGCGCAGATAGACCAGCGTTTCCGGCTTGAAGAAGCCGTGTTCGCCGCGGTTCAGCGAGATCAGCATTTCCCGCATCGGCATCAGCGCGCGGCGCAGCTTCAGGCAATCCCGCTTCAGCCGTTGGATCTGCATCAACACGCCCTGATCGCGGCCGCGCAGCAGGGTGCTGTCCATGCGCTCCACCCTTTCGTTGAACTCGGTGAGTACGCCGAAGTAGTCGTCTATCATCGCGTCCAGCAAGGAATAGCCCAGGTAGTCGGCGTCCTTGTGACGCAGCAGGCCGCGTCCGCGGCGCAGCCGTTCCCGCACTTCTTCGAACACACCGGTGGGGCGCTCCTGGAAGGTGAGCACGAAGCGGCGGCCGATGACCAGATAGATCTGGTCGGACAGCAGCCTCCCCGCCCCGTTTTCACCGTGCTGGTGATAGTCGAACACCCGGCTGGCGACGAACAAGTAATCGCCGTAGTCCTCCACCTTGGGCCGCTGACGCGCGTTCATGATGTCTTCCAACACCAAGGAGTGCAGGCCGAAGCGCTGACCGATGGCGCGCATCACCTCGGGTTGGTGCAGGCCATAGACATTGAGCCACAGCACGCCGCCGCCGGGCTGGTGGGCCAGGCCTTCCGCCACGGTCTGGAACACGGTTTCCTGCAATTGCTCCGGGCTGTATTCGAACAGAGAGATCGAGGCTTCCGGCAACTTCGCCTCGCCCACCGACAACAAGGTGCCGGGCGCTTCGCCCAGCGTGGGAATGCGTTTTTTCAGAGTGGCGTGGCGCATGGGCGGATCACACTTGCACGATGTCTAGCACGAAGCCGACGTTCTTCCACTGGCCGATCTCCTGTTTGAAGCCGCTGGCGGTCAGCGGACTGCCTTTCAGCCAGACTTTGTTCAGGGTCAGCGCGAAGCCGGTAGCGTGCTGACGCAGGTCCAGCATTTCCGGCAGCGCAATATTGTTGCGGCTGCGGTGGAACAACACAGCCAGCCGCAGCGATACTACCGCCTGCCACAGGCTGGAATCTTCCATGTATTGCCGCATCTTGCCCATGTCGCCGCGGTGGCCCAGCACGATGGCGGCCAGCGTGGCCTGCTCGCGCTTGGAGAAACCGGGCATGTCGGCGTGCTGCAAGATGTAGGAAGAATGCTTGTGATAAGCGGTGTGCGAGATGGTCAGTCCGATTTCGTGCAACTTGGCCGCCCACAGCAGGCGCTTGAGCATGGCCTGGTCCACGTCCTCGCCGGCCACCATCCGATACAGACGCTCGGCCAGGGTGGTGACGCGTTCGGCCTGGCCGGTGTCCACATGGTAGCGGCGTTTGAATTGGGTGACGGTGGTGTCGCGCATGTCCTTTTCACGCTGGCGGCCTAATAAATCGTATAGCACGCCGTCGCGCAGAGCGCCTTCGGCCACCGTCATCTTGTCGATGGCCAGTTCCTGAAACACCGCGATCATGATGGCGAGGCCGCCTGCCAGCACCGGCGCGCGGTCGGCCTTGAGGCCGTTGACGTCGATGGCGTCTATGCTGCCCTGCCGGATCAGCAGCGCCTTGAGCTTTTCCATCCCGGACAGGGTGATGTCCGCAGTGCTCCAGTCGTTGATTTCCAGCACGTCGCGCAAGGAACGCGCGGTGCCGGAGGTGCCCACCGCCAGCTGCCATTCCTCGCGCTGGTATTGATGGGCGATGCGCTGGATCTCATTGCGCGCGGCCAGAATCGCATCCTGGAAATTGGCCTGAGTCAGCTTGCCGTTGCCGAAATAACGCAATGTGTAACTAACGCAGCCCAAAGGCAGGCTTTCCGTGACCAAAGCCTTGTAATGGCTGCCGATGATGAACTCGGTGGATCCGCCGCCGATGTCCACCACCATGCGCCGCTCCTTGGTGTCCGGCAGAGAGTGGGCGGCGCCCAGATAGATCAGCCGCGCTTCTTCGCGACCGGCGATCACTTCAATGGGAAAACCCAGCAGCGGCTCGGCCTTGGCGATGAAATCCGCCGCGTTCTTGGCTACGCGCAGGGTGTTGGTGCCCACCGCGCGCACTTGGGCCGGGGTGAAGCCGCGCAGACGCTCGCCAAAGCGGGCGAGACAGGCCAGCGCCTTGTCCTGGGTTTCCTGGTCCAGCTGTTTGTCGGCGGTCAGGCCCGCGCCCAGTCGCACGGTTTCCTTCATCACGTCCAGCGCGTACAGCTGGTCGTCCACCACCCGCGACACTTGCAGGCGGAAGCTGTTGGAGCCCATATCGATGGTGGCGAGCACGTTGTTTGGGGGCGTGGTCAGTGTCAAAGACACCCCTTCTCTCTTTATCAAGGCCCGCGCCCGCGCGGCTGCGCCGGCGGAAACGGGGGGATTCATCATCAGGTTGGATCGCCGGGGGACTGGCACGGACGCCGGACGCAACAATGGCGGCAACACCGAATGTTACCGCCATTTTAGGCAAACCGTCATGTCAAGTCGCCGTGACCGGCGCGGTCAGGCTCAGCCCAGGGTTTCTCGCTTCTTGGTTTCCAGCGTGGTGTGACGGATATCCTTGCCCTTGACCAGGTAGACCACGTATTCGGAAATATTGGTGGCGTGATCGCCGATGCGCTCTATCGCCTTGGAGATGAACAAGGTGTCGATGGACATGCTGATGGTGCGCGGGTCTTCCATCATAAAGGTGATCAGCTGACGCAGTTCGGCGGCGAAGTCCTCGTCCAGCTCCTGGTCGGCCTCGGCCAATTCCAAGGCGGCGCTGGTATCCAGGCGGGCGAAGGCGTCCAACGCGCGGCGCAACATGCTCAGCGCCGAGTCCGCCATTTTCTCGATTTCGCGGAAGCGCGGCATCTGGTAGCGCTCCGACTGATAGATGGTCTTGCCCATGCGAGCGATCTTCTTGGCTTCGTCGCCTATGCGCTCCAGATCCGTGATCACCTTGATCACGGTGAACACGATGCGCAGGTCGCTGGCGGCCGGCTGACGGCGGGCGATGATGTGCAGGCAGTCGTCGTCGATGGTGACTTCCATCGCGTTGACCAGCGCGTCTTCGGCAATCACCTTGTCCAGCTTGTCAATGTCGCCTGCCAACAGGGCTTCCACCGCGGACAAAATCTGCTGCTCCACCAGTCCGCCCATCTGCAGGACGCGGGTGCGGATGGTTTCCAGCTCCATATCGAACTGTTTGGAAATATGCTCTGCCATGTCTGCCCCAAACCAAAACCTGTCAAAAAACGCTATGTTAATGCGGACAGATGACGACGATGTGACAATTCATCTGCCCGCTTACGGGCGGCGCAAGCCTGTTCAGAGGCAGGTGCGCGCCGTCAGGACTTTGAGCTGGCCGTTAACGGATTTCTTCGACGCCGCTCTGACGGCCCAACACCAGCACATCGGCGCGACGGCGAGCGAACAGGCCGCAGGTAACCACGCCGGCCAGGTGGTTGATGATTTCTTCCAGTTCCACCGGCTTCTGAATCTTCAAGCCGTGCACGTCCAGGATCACATTGCCGTTGTCCGTGGTCACGCCCTGGCGCAGCTCCGGGTGGCCGCCCAGCTTGACCAGTTCGCGCGCCACATAGCTGCGCGCCATCGGGATGACTTCGATGGGCAGCGGGAAGCCGCCCAACATGGCGACGTATTTGGTTTCGTCGGCAATGCAGATGAATTGCTCGGCCACGCTGGCGACGATCTTCTCGCGGGTCAACGCGGCGCCGCCTCCCTTGATCATGTGCAGGTGGTGGTTGATTTCGTCGGCGCCGTCGATGTACACCGGCAACGCATCCACTTCGTTCAGGTCGAACACCGGGATGTGATGGGCCTTGAGGCGGGCGGTGGAGGCGTCGGAGCTGGACACCGCGCCGCGGATGCGGCCCTTGATCGCGGCCAGTTCTTCGATGAACAGATTGACGGTGCTGCCGGTGCCCACGCCGACGATGCTGTCGTCCGGCACGAATTCAATGGCCTTCTTGGCCACGGCAAGCTTCAGTTGGTCCTGAGTCAACATGGTAATGCCTCCTGTGTTTGGATGGTGTTGCGCCGGGCGGATTATGGCACGGGGCGATCCGCCAGACACCTGTCATCAATTGAGAGCCGCAAACCGCGAATCGCGGCGCGGTTTTACACGGACGTCAGCAGGCAGACGGCTTGCGCCTCTATCGCCTCGCAACGCCCCAGATAGCCCAGCTTCTCATTGGTTTTACCCTTGACGTTGACCGCGTCGAGGTCCAGGCCGAGATCTTCGGCGATGGCGGCGCGCATTGCGTCGATGTGCGGCGCCAGCTTGGGCTGCTGCGCAATCAGCGTGCTGTCCACATTCACCGGTTTCCAGCCGGCGGCGCGCACGCGCTTGGCCGCTTCGCGCAGCAGCGCGCGGCTGTCCGCGCCCTTGAATTCGGGATCGGTGTCCGGAAAGTGACGGCCGATATCGCCCAGCGCCGCCGCGCCCAGCAGCGCGTCGGTAATCGCGTGCAACAAGGCGTCGGCGTCGGAGTGGCCCAACAAGCCCTTGTCGTGCGGAATGTTCACGCCGCCCAGGATCAACGGCCGGCCGGCCACCAGTTGGTGCACATCGTAGCCCTGTCCCACTCGAAACATATCAATCCTTTCTTGCCGCCAGCACCGCGCGCGCCAAGGCCAAATCGCGCGGATAAGTCACTTTGAAATTCTGGGCGTCGCCTTCCACCAGGCGCGGCTTGCCGCCGCAGCGCTCTATCGCGGAGGCCTCGTCGGTCACGTCCGCCAGATCGCCGCCTTGCAGCGCCTCCCGCAATTTGCCGTGGCGGAACATCTGCGGGGTTTGCGCCAGCCACAGGCCGGCGCGCGAAACGGTGACCGCCACGCGTTGATCCGCGTCGGCGCGCTTCACGGTGTCGGGCACCGGCAGCGCCAGCAGGCCGCCCACCGGGTCCTCGCCCACCTCGGCTAGCAGCCGTTCCACCGCGTCCGCGGTCAGACAGCAACGCGCGGCATCGTGCACCAATATCCAGTCGTCGGCATCGCAGTCCAGCGCCGCCAGGCCGTTGCGCACGCTCTCGGCGCGGCTGACGCCGCCCACGCGCAACACTTGCAGCTTGGGAATGTCCCAGTCGAAATCGTCAAACCACTCGTCGCAGGGAGAAATCACCACCGCCACCGCCTCAACGGCGGTCACAGAGGCCAACGCCTGCAGGGTATGCCACATCAGCGGCTTGCCGTTCAGTTGCAGGTATTGCTTGGGACTGGGCGCGCCAAAGCGGCTGCCATGGCCAGCGGCCGGCACCAGCGCCAGGTAGCGGCTCACGCGCCCTCTCCGGCCGGCGTCTCCAGGCTGCGCCACAGGCAGGTGCCCTTCACCGATTTGTCCAGATCGTTCAAATAAGCTTGATGATCGGCCAGCTCCCGCTCGTTGGCGCGCTTGACGATCAACGGCTTGCGCTCGAAATCCATCGCGCCGTGCTGGCCATTGGGCAAGTCGACGTCAATGTCCATCACCAGGCTTTCCTGGCCGCGGGTCATCCATAGATAGACTTCGGACAGCAATTCGCAGTCCACCAGCGCGCCGTGCAAGGTGCGGTTGGAGCGGTCGATCTCGAAGCGGTCGCACAAGGCGTCCAGGCTGTTGCGCTTGCCGGGGAACAGATCGCGCGCTTCGCGCAGCGTATCCACCACGTTGGCGCACAGGTTCTTGATGGACGGCAGACCCACTCTTTCGAACTCGGCGTTGAGGAAGCCGACGTCAAACGGCGCATTGTGGATGATCAGCTCCGCGTCGCGCAGGAAGTCGGCCACTTCCTCGGCCACCTCGCGGAACTTGGGTTTGCCTTCCAGAAATTCCAGCGAGATGCCGTGCACGCGCTGGGCATCCGGATCGATATCGCGTTCCGGATGGATGTAAAGATGCAGATGCTTGCCGGTGAGCTTGCGGTTGATCATTTCCAGACCGGCGAATTCGATGATGCGATGGCCTTGGGCGTGTTCGAGACCGGTGGTTTCGGTATCGAGAATGATTTGTCTCATGCGCTATCCTGGCGGCGGCCGCCGCCGGCGGCACCGCTCTGAACTCTGAAGAAAGGCAGGCTCGGCCGGATCAGGCCAGCTCCACGCCTCGGTTGGCCAGTTGATCGGCCCGTTCGTTGAACTCATGGCCGGCGTGGCCTTTGACCCAGCGCCACTCCACGTGCAGGTGGCGGTTACGTTCGGCGTCCAATTGCTGCCACAGATCGGCGTTCTTCACCGGCTCCTTGGCCGCGGTCTTCCAGCCCCGGGCCTTCCAGCCGTGAATCCACTCGGAAATGCCTTTTTGCACATATTGGGAGTCGGTGTACACCACCACCCGGCAGGGCCGGTTCAAAGTGGCCAGGCCCTTGATCACGGCCAGCAACTCCATGCGGTTGTTGGTGGTATTGGCCTCGCCGCCGCACAATTCCTTTTCCTTGCCTTTGAAGCGCAGCAAAGCGCCCCATCCGCCCGGCCCCGGATTGCCCTTGCAGGCGCCGTCGGTATACATCTCTACCTTGTCTTCAGTCGTCATGCTGTCTCGTCATTGCCGGGGCTTGCGTCCCGCTTGCTGTGTTGTCTCATGGTTCTCTGTGGCTGTGATGACGCTCGTTGCCGGCGGCCACCGCCAGACCGGTTTTGGCCTTGGCCTGCTTCCAATTGGGCAGGATCAAGCGCATGCCGCGCTGACGTTTGATCGCCTCAATGCCGTACACGCCGGCGGCCAATGGCCACCAGCGGTCCCCGGCCCGCTCCATGAAGCGGAAGCGTTGCACCCAGTCGCAGCGGGAAAACGGCGGCGCGTAGCCCATGAAGCCCCCGCTCGCGGGCTCCAGTTCCAGCAGGGTCAGCCAGTCCTTGATGCGCACCAAAGACAGAAAGTTGCCGCTCCACGGCGCGTTTTCGCGCCCCTGGACCAGCCGGCGCACGCCCCATAGCGACACCGGATTGAAGCCGGTGAGGATCAGCCGGCCCTCCGGCATCAGCACGCGCTCGGCTTCCCGCAGTACCTGATGCGGCACGGTGGTAAAATCCAGCACATGCGGCATCACCAACAGGTCCAGGCTGCGGCTCTCGAACGGCAGTTGCTCCGGATCGCACAGGATCTGAGCCGGTCCGGAATCGGCGACGCGGCACTGCCAGGGAATGCGGTTGGCGCGCAGGAAGTCGACTTCCGGCAATCCCAACTGCACCGCATGGAAGCCGAACACGTCGGCGACGGCGCGATCGAAATAAGCCTGCTCCCGCTCCAGCAGATAACATCCCAATTCGCTGGAGCTCAACCAGTCGCTAAACGAATTCTTCATTGAGAGAAGCCTTATGCCAGCCAAATTCACCGTCAGCCCGGTAGGGGCCTTCACTGACAATTATATCTGGGTTTTGCATCACAGCGGCCGCGCTGTCGTGGTGGACCCGGGCGAGGCCGCGCCGGTCTTCTCCTTCCTTGAGCGGGAAGGGCTTCAGCTGGAAGCCGTTCTGCTCACCCACCACCACGCCGACCATATCGGCGGCGTGGCCGAGCTGTCCGCGCGCTGGCCGGACGCCCCCGTCTACGGCCCCGCCGACATCGCCTTGGTCTCTCGCCCGGTGATGGACGGAGCCCGCGTCGAGCTCTCCTTCGGCGCGGCCTTGGTGCTGGAAGTTCCGGGCCACACGCTGAACCACCTGGCCTATGTGATCGACGACGCGCTGTTTTGCGGCGATACCCTGTTCGGCGCCGGCTGTGGCCGACTGTTCGAAGGCACGCCGCGGCAAATGCATGATTCGCTGGCCAAGCTGGCCGCGCTGCCGAACGCCACCAAGGTCTACCCGGCTCATGAGTACACCTTGGCCAATCTACGCTTCGCGCTGACGGTGGAGCCTGGCAACCCTGTGCTAGCCATCCGCATGAGCCGGGACCTGAAGCTGCGCGAACAGAATCTGCCCACCCTGCCCTCCACCATCAGTCTGGAGCGAGCCAGCAACCCTTTCCTGCGCGCGCATGAGCCTGCGGTGCGCCAGTCCGCCGCGCACTGGAGCGGCCAAGCTCTTGATGAGGTTGTCGAAGTCTTTGCCGCGTTGCGCGAGTGGAAAAATCGCTTCTGAGGAATTTGTTCATGAGCTCGCAAGTTACAGCGAAACAAGGCGAAAAAGACGGGAAAAACGGAAGACCCATCTCCGTTCCTCGGCCCTTCAAAGGCGTTTTCAAGGCCGTATCGCCGGCGCGCTGAGGTCCGTGAGCAAACGCTGAAACCATGACAAGAAACTATATCCTGATCGCCACTGTTAAAAATAACTGGCACAGGACAGTCTGTATGGCCTATATGTCAGCAAAGCACATGAAGTTATTTGGTTTTTTGGTTGACACCCCTATGTTGGCTGTTTAGCATCAGCCGAAATCAGAATTCCGGGCCCGCCAAATGAATCGCTTCACCCCGTTGGCACTTTCGCTGTCATTTGTTTTTTTATTTGCCTCCGCCGCGCACGCGGATGGGGCGTTTCGCCAATCCGTCGGCGTGGACGAGGGCCTGGCCGCCGGCCTGGACATGATGCTGCTGAACTCCAGCCTGCTTCGCAACGGCGACAACGTTTGGGAACGCGCGCGCGAAGGCTTCCAACTGCCGGAAGTGAACGCGGAGATCGTGCGCCGCCAGGAACGCTTTTATGCCAGCAAGCCGGAATACTTCCGCCGCACGCTGGACCGCAGTAGAAAATATCTGTTTCACATCATGAACGAAGTGGAGCGCCGCGGCATGCCCACCGAGCTGGCGCTGTTGCCGCTGGTGGAAAGCGCCTTCGTTCCCACCGCGAAATCCCATGTCGGCGCCTCCGGCCTGTGGCAGTTCATGCCGGCCACCGGTCGCCACTACGGACTGGAACAGACTTGGTGGTACGACGGCCGCCGCGACGTGGTGGAAGCCACCCGCGCAGCGCTGGACTATCTGGAAAACCTGTATGGACAGTTCGGCGACTGGAACATCGCGCTGGCCGCCTACAACTGGGGCGAGGGCAACGTCTCCCGCGCCATCGCCCGGCTGCAGGCCAGCGGCCAGGAAGTGACTTACGAAAATATCCGCATGCCCAACGAAACGCGCAACTACGCGCCCAAGTTGCTGGCGGTGCGCAACATCCTCAACGATCCGGCCAAGTTCGGCGTGCGCCTGGACAAATTCCCCAACAAGCCTTACTTCGTTGCGGTTTCCACCGGCAAGCACATGAACATCGACATCGCCGCCAAGCTGGCCGGCATGTCCATCAGCGAATTCAAAGAACTGAATCCAGCCTTCAACCTGCCGGTATACGCGCACAAAAACGGCCGTCAGATGCTGATCCCGGCTGCCAAGGCCGACAAGTTCCAGGCCAACCTGGCCAAGTGGGACAAGCCACTGCTCACCTGGGAAGTCTACACTCCGCCCGCGGACGCCAACGTCAGCCTGATCGCCAGCGAGCACGGCATGAGCGCCGGCCAGTTGATGAGCGCGAACAATCTGAGCAGCACCTCGCTCAAGGCCGGTCAACCGGTGCTGGTGGCGATGAGCAAGGATCAGCGCGACATCCGTCCGCTGGACGCCACCGATACCGCCTTGCCGGAAAGCGGCGACAGCGCCACCCTGTTGGCGCAGGCGGAAACGCCGCCGCGCGCGGCGCCGGCGGTGATGGTCGCCTCGGCCCAAGCCGTCCAGCCAAGCACACCGGTTGCGCAGGCCCAGGCGCCGCAAGCGAGCGCCCAGCCCACTCCCGCCCTGGCCGCCGCGCCGGAAACGACGCCGACGCAGGCAAAAGCCGTCCTCGTAGCGACGGCGCCCCCGGCAACGGCTGCTGCCGTGGCGGACGCCGACGGCAATTACACCGTGGCCGCAGGCGACACCCTGTACAGCATCGCCCGTCGCTTCAACCTCGGCCTGGACGATTTGAAAGCGGCCAACCAGCTGGACTCCAACACCGTTCTGGTGGGCCAGGTGTTGAACGTCAACAAGACCATGGACAAGAGCGTAACGCTGCTGGCGGACAACCGAGCCAGCCAGGCGCAGCAAGACGGCTTGCTCAAAGTCAGCAGCCTGCAGATCAACCAGCGCGCCACTGGCAGCGTGCCGGCCGAATACGTGGTGCAGCGCGGCGACACCCTGTTCAGCATCGCCCGCCGCTTTGGCGTCAACCACAACGATATCCAGCGCTGGAACGATTCCCGCCAGTTGACCCGGCTGCAACCAGGTCAGAAAGTGCGCATTCAGGGCTTATAAGCGCGTGGACACATGATAAAAGCCAGGGAAACCCTGGCTTTTATCATGTCCGCCGCTATCGGTCGCGTCCTTGACTGGCGCTGCTCAGCCAGCGCCATACCATCAGCAGCACCCCGCGACTGGGCGGCGGCACCTGCATCAAGCTGGGCAGCAGCAGCGCCAAGTCTTCGCGCAAATGCTCGGCGACCAGATTGAACTCCGCGGTCAGCCAATGGCAATACGAAGGCTTGTCCAGCGCCAGCGGACTCACGGCCTCCTCCAGCGTCTCCGCCAGCATTCCCGGCTGGCTGAAACGCATCCCGTGAGCAGCGCGCATCAGCGTGCGAACAATGGCGCGGCGCGACTCCGCGCCGTCGGTCAAGGCCGGCGTATCCTGGGCGACCTCGCTCATCCGGTCCAGCAGGCTGCACAGGGCGCGTTGCCGCCGCTGGATGGCGTCAAAACGGCCGCCGGACAGGCCGGACTCCTGCACCGCCGCCGCGACCAGCGCGCGCATGCGGATCAAACGGCTATTAAAACGCTCCAGCGCTAGCCCGGCGTCCACCTCGCGCCGCCGTGCGATTTTGCTGTACAGGGTGGCCGCTTCGCGCAAATTGTCCGCCAGCAAGAAACGCCAGCTGTCTATCGCCCGCAATGGAAACAGCCCAGCGGCCACCAAGCCCAGCACAGAGCCGGCCAGCACATTGAAGCTGCGCCACAGCGCGGCCTCCACTGGCTCGTTGCCTAAACCGGCGACAATCACCATGGTCAGCCCCACCAGCAGCGCCAAATACTCGCCCTTGCCCAGCGCGAACCAGGCGCTGAGCATGACCAGCGCCGTCATCCACGCATAGCAAGACAGTGGAGAGTGGCGGTACAGAGCCATCGCCACCAGGCCCGCCGCCGCGCCCAGCAAAGAACCGCCCATGCGCTGCAAAGCCTTGCGCCTCACCCCGCCCCAATGCGGCACGCTGCCCAGCACGATCAGGATGGTCACCAGCATCCAGCTGCCGTGGGGTATCTCGAACAACAGGTTCAAGCCGAGCCCAACCAGAAACGCCGCGGCCACTCGCAGCACATGTGCCTGCCGGGCATACAGGTTCAGATAATACGGCGTCAACAGAATGCGCCATGACCGCCAGCGGCTGCCTTCCATCTCTCACTCCATCGTCTTGCTGTCCAGCCAGATCGTCACCGGACCATCATTGACCAACGCCACCTGCATGTCCGCGCCAAATACGCCTGTGGGCACCGGCTTGCCCAGAGTCTCCGCCATCGCGGCGACAAACTGATCAAACAAGGGCCTAGACCGCTCCGGCCGCGCCGCGCGCGAATACGATGGCCGGTTCCCCTTCTTGGTGCTGGCAAACAAGGTGAACTGGCTGACCGCCAATACCTCGCCGCCGCAATCCAGTACCGAGCGGTTCATCACCCCGGCCTCGTCGTTGAAAATCCGCAGTTGGCTGAGCTTGCGCGTCAGCCAGGTAATATCCTCCGCCCCGTCCTCTTCTTCTATGCCCACCAGCAGCAGCAGTCCTGAACCGATCTCGCCGGTCACGCGCCCCTCCACCGTCACCGACGCCTGCCTCACCCGCTGCACCAATACCCGCATGTCTTCTCCTTGCCTGACCATCATAGATTCAAATCCTGGCCTGCATTTTAGAGCCAAGCGCGCCGCCGGTCACGACGGCGGGCCAAGCCCGGCGCAGTCCAGTACAATGGCGGTTGCTCAATAAGGATTCGTCTCATGCTGATGGTCATCTCACCAGCCAAAACGCTGGACTTCGACACCCCCGCCGCCACCGATCAATACACCCAGCCAGACTTCCTGCACCACAGCGCCGAGCTGATCGAGGAGCTGCGCGCCAAGAGCCCGCTGGAAATCGGCAAGCTGATGAGCATCAGCGATGCGCTGGCGCAATTGAACGTGGGCCGCTACCACGACTGGCAAGCGCCGTTCAGCCCGGCCAACGCCAAACAAGCCGTGCTGGCGTTCAAGGGCGACGTCTACGAAGGCCTGAACGCCGCCAACCTGGAGCCAAGCCAGATGAGCTATCTGCAAAACCATTTGCGCATTCTGTCCGGGCTCTACGGCGCGCTGCGGCCGCTGGACCTGATGCAGCCCTACCGGCTGGAGATGGGCACCCGCCTGAGCAACCAGCGCGGCAAAAACCTGTACGAGTTCTGGGGCGACACCGTCACCCACGCCTTGAACGCGGTGCTGGAGCAAAGAAAAGACCCGGTGTTGGTGAATCTGGCCTCGGAGGAATACTTCAAGGCGGTGAAACCCGCCAAGCTCAACGGCAGCCTGATCACCCCGGTGTTCCAGGACCGCAAGAACGGCCAGTACAAAATCATCAGCTTCTACGCCAAGCGCGCCCGCGGCATGATGGTGCGCTGGGCCGCGCTGCATCAGGTCAGCCAGCCGGAACAACTCAAGCACTTTGACAGCGCCGGTTACGCCTTCGATGCGACGGCCTCCAGCGAACTCACCTGGGTATTCCGCCGAGATCTTCCCTGACTAAACGGAGATGGCGTTAACCAGCGCCTCTCCCCGCTCGAAAGCGCCGGCGTTGCCTAAGGTGGTGTCGGCGATATTCATCAGCGCCTCCCGCGTCAGAAAGCCCTGGTGGGAAGTTACCAGCACATTGGGGAAAGTCAGCAAACGCGCCAGTTGATCGTCCTGCAGTCCGCTTTCCGACAGGTTCTCGAAAAACACGCCTTCTTCCATCTCGTACACATCCAGGCCCACGCCGGACAAGCGCCCGGCCTTCAGCGCCTCCAGCAAGGCGGCGGTGTCGACCAGGCCGCCGCGACTGGTATTGATCAACACCGCGCCCGGCTTCATCCGTCCCAGCGTCTCGCGATTGATCAAGTGCCGGCTTTCCGCCGTCAACGGCAAATGCAGGCTGATCACATCCGCCTGCCGCCAGATTTCCTCCAAAGATACGAACTCGCAACCCAGACTGGCCGCCAGTTCGGCATTGGGATACAGATCATAGGCCAGCACCCGCATGCCAAAGCCGCGGGCGATGGACATCGTGGCCTGACCGATTCGGCCGGCGCCAAAGACGCCCATGGTCTTGCCGTGAAGATCGAAACCCACCAACCCATCCAGCGAAAAATCCATCTCCCGCACCCGGGTATAGGACTTGTGAATGCGACGCACCACCGCCAGCAATAAAGCGAAGGCGTGCTCGGCCACCGCGTGCGGCGAATAGGCCGGCACCCGGGTCACCGCGATGCCTTGCTGGCGGCAAGCCGCCAGATCCACGCCGTTGTAGCCGGCGCAGCGCAAAGTCACCAGCTTCACACCCGCCGCCGCCAGCTTCGCCACCACCGCAGCGTCCAGCCTGTCGTTGACGAAAGGACACACCGCATCCACCCCCTGAACCAGCCCCACGGTGCCCTGGTTCAAACGCGGCTCGAAAAAATGCAGTTGATGGCGGTGATTTTGATTGGCGGCCTCCAGCGCGTGGCGGTCGTAATTCTTAGCGTCAAATACGGCAATGCGCATGCCTGGGCTCCCGAATGCAAATAGATAAAACCACTATAAAGCAGCTCTTCTCTCAACTAAAAGCCTGGCGCGCAGCCAACTCCGGCCCTCCCGGGCGAGAATGAAAAAGCAAAAAAGCCCGAAGCTGTTTTAGCTTCAGGCTTCTTTAACTGGTTGCGGGGGCAGGATTTGAACCTACGACCTTCGGGTTATGAGCCCGACGAGCTACCAGACTGCTCCACCCCGCGTCTGATTTGTCTGCTGTGTTTCGTGCAGAGGAGTGAACTATACCCCGCCACGTTTCCTTGGTCAAGCCTTTTGACAAAAAGATTACAGACGCGCAGAAAGTTCGCCCCCAGATGATTCATACTTGTTAACAGTTGATCTTTGCTGCCACACACCTGATCAACAAAGACCGTCTAAAGTGAACTCAAGGTCAGCGCAGTCGTTCTCCCCGAGCGATTGCGGCCCGAGAAGTCAGCCGCCTGTCTGCCAACAGGCACTGCCGATGCGGGCGCGATCTTTGTGCATTTTGGAAGACATTGCCGCTGCGGTTTCGACTGCCAGCGAAGCCGCAAACCAAGCAGCCGTGTCTTTCCTCCTAAGTGTTCATCACGGAACTTCAGGGCCGCTTATGCGGCCCTTTTTTTATTCTCCCTACCCAACACGTCAGGACGCAGCCATCGCCATGGCGGCTTCGCGCCGCATCCGCCGACGATACAGCAAGGTCATCAGACACAACCCGCCCATCACGCCATAGCTGATGAACGGCGCAACCAGCAGAAAACGCTCTACCGGCCAGGTCCAGGCCAGATAAGCGCGCCCGCCGGCCTCCAGGCTCAGGCCCAAACCCCACCACAGGGTCATCCGCTGAATAGCGCGTCTAAAACCGTCAAAGCGCCACAGCTGCTCAAATCGCTCCCGTCCCTGCTCGGACTCTCGCGCCAAGGTCGCACGCGCCAGATAAAACACCAGCGGCCGACGCAGCGCCAAAGACAACAAGAAACCGCAGCCTATCAAGCCGGTGATCAAGGACTCGCGTAGCAACAGCAGCCGCGCGTCGCCGCCCAGCAGCATGGCCAGCAAGGACAGGCCTATCCCCAGCAACACCAACAGGCTCAAGGCGTCCACTCGCCGGAAGCGCAGCAGTTCGACCACGCTCCACAATACCGGCGGCAAGGCGGAGAACATTAGAGCGCCGGCCTCGCCCCAGCGTGGCTCGCCATAGCGGTAACACAACCAGGGCAGTAGGAAATTAACAATGATTTCCAATATCAGTTTTGCACGTTGCGGCACGGAACCTCCGCCATCAAATGCAAAAAGCATGAACAATTTGCATCGAAACGTCAACTGCCTGGCTTGAGTTTTTCACACGGGAAGAAACCGACCGGCCAAAAACAAAGCCCCGCGTTTCGCGGGGCTTCATCTGTAATCTGCGCAATGGAATGGACAAACGCAGGGGAGTGGCATCAGGCGGCCGCCTGAATGAAGGCATTGGCGGGATACAAGGCGCTGGCCAAGCCCAAGGCGGACTTGAAAGTCACTTCAAACATCTTGCCAACCTGTCGAATGCTGACCACTTCGTAATGCATGGTAGAGCCGCTGTCCTTGTGCTCAAGGATTTTGTAGCCGGGTTTCAGTTGAGAAATTTTCATGATGGTTCATTCCTTTTTCTTTTTTTTGGGTTGTTCAAAATTCATTTCATCTAGAGACATACCATATTTTCAAAAGTTCCGCCAGCCGGACGAGAATGTTTCGCATTTGGCTTACAGTGAATGTAACAGCCTCAGATGACAGCCTGGTGAAGATTTCAGGGCCGCGAAATGACGCGGCCCCTGCATGCCAATATGACAGCAGGGGCCGCGGGACCCAACTAGCAAAAAGAACAGTCAGGATTAGGAACTACCGGCTTAGCCGATGCGCATGCCCGGTTTGGCGCCTTGATCGGCGTCCAGCAGGAACAGGCCTTCGCTATCGTCCTGGCCGGAAGCGCAGACGATCATGCCTTGCGATACACCGAAGCGCATCTTGCGTTCAGCCAAGTTGGCCACCACCACCACATTGCGGCCCACCAGTTTCTCAGGCTCCTGATAAGCCTTGCGGATGCCGGAGAAGATATTGCGCTTCTCGAAGCCCAGATCCACGGTGAACTGCAGCAGTTTGTCCGAGCCTTCGACGAAGTTGCATTTCAGCACCTTGCCGATGCGCAGATCCAGCTTGGCGAAGTCGTCGATCTTGATGGTTTCGGCCAGCGGCTCGTATTGAGCGGCGGCCGGGGCGTCTGCGGTAGCTTGCATATTCTGTTTGTTCGCTTCTATCAGTTTGTCGATCAGTGCAGGGTCTATGCGCTGCATCAGGTGCTGGTAGGCATTGATCTTCTTGCCCAGCAGCAGGTTTGCGGCGTCGCTCCAGGCAAGCGGCGCCACGTCGAGGAAGGCTTCCACGCCTTCGGCCAGCTTGGGCAGCACCGGCTTCAGGTAAATGGTGAGCAGACGGAAGGCGTTGATCAACACGGTGCAGACTTCCTGCAAGCGCGCGTCCTGCCCTTCCTGCTTAGCCAGTTCCCACGGCTTGTTGGCGTCCACGTAGGCGTTGACCACGTCGGCCAGCGCCATCACGTCGCGCAGCGCCTTGGCGTATTCGCGCGCTTCGAAGGCGGCTGCCAGTTCGTCGGCGGCGGCCTGCAGCTTGGCGAGGATATCGCCGTCGCTAACCTGGCTGGCCAGCATGCCGTCAAAGCGTTTGGCGATGAAGCCGGCGGAGCGGCTGGCGATGTTGACGAACTTGCCCACCAGATCGGAATTCACCCGCGCGACGAAGTCGTTCAGGTTGAGGTCGATGTCTTCGATGCGGCCATTGAGCTTGGCGGCGATGTAATAGCGCATCCACTCCGGGTTCAGACCACAATCCAGGTAGCTCTTGGCCTGGATGAAGGTGCCGCGAGACTTGGACATCTTCTGCCCATCCACGGTCAGGAAGCCGTGGGCGAACACGCCGGTGGGCGCGCGCAGGCCGGAGTAGTTCAGCATCGCAGGCCAGAACAAGGCGTGGAAGTACAGGATGTCCTTACCGATGAAATGGTACATCTCGGTCCGGCTATCCTTGCCGAACCATTCGTCGAAGTTCAGGCCGCTGCGATCGCACAGGTTCTTGAAGCTGGCCATGTAACCGATAGGCGCGTCCAGCCATACATAGAAGTACTTACCCGGCGCGCCGGGGATTTCGAAGCCGAAATACGGCGCGTCGCGGCTGATGTCCCAGTCCTGCAAGCCGCCGGAAATCCACTCGTTCATCTTGTTCAACGACTCCGGCTGCAGATGCGGCTGAGTCGCGCCGTCTGCGCGCACGCTGCCGCCGCCGGTCCACTGCTTGAGGAAGTCGGCGCATTCGCCCAGGCGGAAGAAGTAGTGCTCGGAAGTTTTCAGCACCGGCTTGGCGCCGGACACGGCCGAATACGGGTTCTTCAGCTCGGTGGGGTTGTAGGTGGCGCCACAGACTTCACAGTTGTCGCCGTACTGATCCTTGGCGCTGCACTTAGGGCATTCGCCCTTGACGAAGCGGTCCGGCAGGAACATTTGCTTTTCCGGATCGAACAGTTGTTCGATGGTGCGGCAGGCAATTTTGTCGTCGGCCTTCAAAGCCAGATAAACCTGCTCCGCCAGCGCCTTGTTTTCCGGGCTGTTGGTGCTGTAGTAGTTGTCGTGGCCGATCAGGAAGCCCTGGGAATCCGCCAGGTGCAGTTCGCGCACGCTGTCCACCAGCTGCTCAGGGGTAATGCCCTGCTTTTCCGCGGCCAGCATGATGGGCGCGCCGTGGGTATCGTCGGCGCAGACGTAATAGCATTCGTGGCCGCGCATCTTCTGGAAGCGCACCCAGATGTCGGTCTGAATCTGTTCCAGCATGTGACCCAGATGCAGCCCCGCGTTGGCGTAAGGCAATGCGCTGGTCACCAGAATCTTGCGTTTGGTCATTAGGATTGTTCCAAAGGTGCGATCTCAAACGATCGATTATAGAGGCAGTCGCCCCCGGCGGTCACGATGGATATCCGGGATGCTGCCGCTGATAAAACAAAGCCCGGCCGCGCATGCGGGCCGGGCTTTAGTTTGCGGAATCAGACGCCGGCTCAAGAAACCTGGCTGGCCAGTTCCGGCTGTTTGGCTTCGGCTTGCTGCGCTCGCTCCAGCATCGCCCAGCGCACAGTACTGCGCGCTACCCGCACATAGCCCAGCGAGAAGGCCAGCGACAGGCAGGCGAAGCCCAACATGCCCGCCTGCTGATAAGCGAGGCGGAATAGCTCCACGCCCAACGCGTAGCCGGCCATGGACAGCATGCTCATGCTGGCGGACACCGTGCCCTTGCCGGCGGCGTCGCAAGACATCAAGGCGAAACGATACAGCACGCCAAAGGCCAAGCCTTCGCCGAAGGCCATCAACATCATGCCCGCCACCATGAAGTACTGCGGGTGCGCGGACCAGAGCACGCCGGACAGCATCAGGCTGAGGCCGATCACAATGGGCCACATGCCGATCAACGCGGAACGGCCCAGCGGCCAGCGGCCGGCCACCAGCACCAGCGCCAGATTGCCGGCGATCAGGCCGCCGAACACCGGCAACTGCATCAGGCCGTATTCCAGCGCGCTCATGTGCAGATCATGGATCAACAGCACCGGCGACATGGCAATCCAGCCCATCAGCGGCAGCGCCAGCAAGGGAATGCACAGCGCGGACAATACGAAACGGCCGTTGCTGAATACTTTCAGGTAATCCCGCCCCATCTGCGCCAGCGGCAGCTTTTCATGGCTGGGCTGGGTGGTTTCCGGCATTTTCCACAGCAGGCCCAACAAGGCCAGGAAAGACAGCGCGGCAATCAGCAGGAAGCTGGTGCGCCACGGCGCCAGCTCCATCAAGGCGGCGCCGGCCAGCGGGCCGGCCAAGGGAGCGATCAGCGCCACATTGGCCATCAGCGCGGTGACCTTGACCGCGGCCTTTTCTTCAAAGGCTTCCTGCACCGCGGCGTAGCCGACGGCGTTAATGAAGCACAGACCGATGCCCTGCAGCAGGCGCAGCGCGATGAAGGCTTCGATGGAACTGATCAGATAGGTGGCCAGGCAGGTCACGGTGAAGTAGGCGACGCCGAACAGCAGCACCGGCCGGCGGCCGATGCGATCGGACAAGGGGCCGGTCAGCCAGGACAGCAGCGCGCCGCCCAGCAAAAAGGCAGTCATCGACGCCGGCACCCAAGAGGCATCGACCAGGAATTCCCGGGTCACGGCCAACATCGCCGGCTGCACCATGTCGTTGCAGATGTAGACGGCGAATTCGAACAGAACCAGAGCCAGCGGGAACAATAGATTGGAACGGCTAAGCTTTGCGTGTAGAGCGGACATTACGGAGGTGCAGCCTTTCTGAGACCGGCAAGCGGCGGCGCGCTTGCCCATGCGGCCGGACGGACAAGGGCCAATAAAGCGAAAAAAGGGCGCAATTGTACCTGCAGAACTCCCTCCGCGCAAAGCAATTTTTGCCACAAACACAATAAAAACAGCTATTTGCGGTCAAGACAATCAATCTTACCCAAGCAAGAGGGGCAATACGCCGCGCCATTGCGGCCCTCCGCTTTATCGCCCCGACCCAAGATCGCCGCGCGGCTGATAGAAAAACAATCAATAAGCTTATACTTATTAATATAAGTAAAAAGAATGGAACCTCGGTAAAATACTACCTTTATCACCGTATCTACCGGCTTGGCCGCGCGTGTTCACTCGCGCATCGCCCGGCCTGGATGAAGCTTTTTATCAGGATTCCACGCTCGTCTGACCTCGCTCAACAAACCGGCGCCCTGCCGTCGCTACCCTGAGCCCAGCTCGCCGCCCCACCCCAAACCTCCTACACCCAACCGGCCCGGGCGGCCAGTGAAACCTGACGACAAAACCAATAGATTAAGGGGTTTCCCATGACCTTGACCGTCATCGCCACGCTAGCCGTCACGCTGGCCTTGCTGGCGCTGCTGTGGCAGCAGCAACGCACCCACGTTTCTTTCACCAAACGGGTCTTCACCGGCCTGGCGCTGGGCGTCGCCTTCGGCGCCGCTCTGCAATGGCTCGCCCAACCCGGCTCGCCGGCGCTAGCCGCCTGCCTGGAACTATGTGAAATCATCGGCTCCGGCTATGTGAAGCTGCTGCAGATGATCGTGATCCCGCTGATCATGGTGTCCATCATCGCCGCGCTGCTCAAGCTGGAAGGCGGCTCGTCTCTGGGCAAAATCAGCGCCGCCACCCTGGGCGTGCTCTTGTTCACCACGATGCTCGCCGCCGGCGCCGGCATTCTGATGGCCAATCTGTTCGGCCTCAGCGCCGAGGGCCTGACCGCTGGCGCCGCCGAAGTGGCGCGCGGCGAATCGCTGGTGAAGAACCTGAGTACGGTCGAAGACCTGTCCTTCAGCAAGCTGGTGCTGGACTTCCTGCCGGCCAACCCCTTCCTGGACATGACCGGCGCGCGCAAGACCTCCACCATCGCAGTGGTGATCTTCTCCGTGCTGATCGGCCTATCCGCCACCGGCATCGCCCGCAAAAAGCCCGAGCTGTTCGCCAGCTTCAGCCACTTCATCGCCGTGACCCAGGCCATCGTGATGCGCATGGTGACCCTGGTGCTGCGCTTGACGCCCTATGGCGTGTTCGCGTTGATGACCAAGGTGGTGTCCGGCTCCAGCTGGACCGACATCGTCAACCTGATCAATTTCGTGCTGGCCTCTTACGGCGCGATGCTGCTGATGTTTGCCGTGCATCTGCTTCTGGTGGGCCTGGCCGGCGTCAACCCGCTGCGCTGGACTAAAAAGGTGATTCCGGTGCTGACCTTCGCCTTCACCTCGCGCACCAGCGCCGGTTCTATTCCAATGAACGTGGCCACGCAGAACAAGCTGTTGGGCATTCCGGACGGCATCGCCAACTTCGCGGCCTCCTTTGGCGCCACTATCGGCCAGAACGGCTGCGCCGGCATCTACCCGGCCATGCTGGCGGTGATGATCGCCCCCACCGTGGGCGTCAATCCGATGGACCTACACTTCATCGTGCCGCTGATCGCCATCATCACCATCAGTTCCTTCGGCGTGGCGGGCGTTGGCGGCGGCGCCACCTTCGCCGCCCTGATCGTACTGTCCGCGCTGGACTTCCCGGTAGCGCTGGCCGGCCTGCTGATCTCGATCGAGCCGTTGATCGACATGGGCCGCACCGCGCTCAACGTCAGCGGCTCCATCACCGCCGGCACGGTAACCAGCCGCTTGCTGGGCCAGACCGATATGCAGGTGTTCAATAGCGATCGCGAAATCAATTTGGACGAAGAGATGGCTTAACGCTCTGCGCGCGAAGCAGCCTTGAAAACCGCCTGGGAATGCCGATTTACAGCCTGTAAACTAAGCATCCACGGCGGTTTTACCATTAAAGCGGGCAAGAAAACCCCGCAGGCCGCCTGAGAGCGCGGACAGAGGCCGCCGCACGGCGAAACGATACAGTGCGGCGCTGCAAAACCCGTACGGAAACACTATATGAAAATCGTCATCATCGGCGGCGAAGCCGCCGGCATGAGCGCGGCGGCCAAGGCGCGCCGCAGCGCGCCGCAAGCTGAAATCGACGTCTACGAGATGTCCGACATCATCTCTTTCGGCGCTTGCGGCCTCCCCTATTTCGTCGGCGGCGAGTTCGACGATCCCGGCTATATGGCCGAATTCAGCGTGGAAGACTTCGCCAAGCGCAATATCCGCGTGCACACCGGCCACCAGGCGCTGAGCATAGACCCCGCCGCCAAGCGGGTGCGCGTGCGCAGGCTGGCGGACGGAGAAGCCTTCGACGTCGCTTACGACAAACTGATGATCGCCACCGGCGCCAGCGAGATCCGGCCGCCGCTGCCGGGCCTGGACTTGCACGGCGTACACACGCTGCGGGTAATGGAGGACGGCCTGGCGCTGCGCGCCGCCGCGGCCCGCGACGAGGTGCGCGAGGTTGTCATCATCGGCGCCGGCTTCATCGGCCTGGAGCTGGCAGAAGCCATGGTTCGCCTGGGCAAGCGAGTGCGGCTGATCCAACTGGCCGAGCGGGTAATGCCGGACGCCTTCGACGCCGAAATCACCAGCCTGATGGAGCAGGAATTGCGCGAACACGGCGTG
Source organism: Chromobacterium haemolyticum (assembly GCF_009936155.1). NCBI lineage: Bacteria > Pseudomonadati > Pseudomonadota > Betaproteobacteria > Neisseriales > Chromobacteriaceae > Chromobacterium > Chromobacterium haemolyticum. The sequence continues at coordinate 3,901,449 of NZ_AP019312.1, forward strand.
GCGCTGCACCTGTCCGAGGCCGTCACCGCGCTGAGCGGCGACGGCGCGGTGCAAAGCGTGGTCACCGAACGGGGCGAATACCCGGCCGATCTGGTGGTGCTGAGCATAGGCATCCGCCCCAATACCGCCTTCGCCGCCGACGCCGGCCTCACGCGACTGGGCAACGGCGCCATCGTGGTCAACGCCTACGGCGAAACCAGCCTGCCGGACATCTACTCCGCCGGAGACTGCGCGGCCGCTCCGCATCAGTTGACCGGCCAACCGGTCTACGTGGCGCTGGCCACCGGGGCCAACAAGCTGGGCCGCCTGGTGGGCGAGAACCTGGCCGGCGGCCACCAGGCCTATCCCGGCACCCTGGGTTCCGCCGCGGTGCGCGTCCTATCCCTGGACGCCGCGCGCACCGGCCTGTCCGAAACACAGGCGCGCGCCGCCGGCTTTGATTGCCAAAGCGTGCTGGTCAAAGACAAAAACCACACCAACTACGTGCCCGGCCAGGCGGAAGTCCACGTCAAACTCTGCTATGAAACCGGCAGCCAGCGGCTGCTGGGCGCGCAGATGATAGGCCACAACGGCGATGTGGTGCACCGGCTGGACGCGCTGGCCGTAGCCATCGCCAAAGGCGTCAGCGCGCGCGAACTGGGCATGATGGACTTCTGCTACGCGCCGCCGTTCGCCCGCACCTGGGACGTGCTCAACGTCGCCGGCAACGTGGTCAAATAAACCAGGCTGGCAGCAAGCCCAACTTGCCCGCGCCGATGCCAGCGCGGGCAAGTTGGGGTACACTGCCGGACAGCCACAGATTCAACGGATGTCCTCCCCATGCTTTCCAAGCTCACCCGCCTTTTCCAGTCCTCACCGGGAACCGAAAACAGCATGTCACTCAGCGATGCTCAAGTGCTGGAAGCCGTGTCCAGCCTGATCGACGACAATACCGGCAAACCCTTCGTCGCCGCCAAGGCGGTGAAAAACATCAAGATCAGCGACGCCGAGCTGTCGCTGGACGTGGTGCTGGCCTACCCGGCCAACAGCCAGCACGAATCCGTGCGCCAGCGCTTTGAAGCCGCGCTGGCGCCGCTGGCCGAGCAACGCAAACTAAGCGTGCGCGTGGGCAGCCAGATCACCAGCCACTCCGCCCAGCGCGGCGTGCCGCTGCTCTCCGGCGTCAAGAACGTGATCGCCGTCGCCTCCGGCAAGGGCGGCGTGGGCAAATCCACCACCGCGGCCAACCTGGCGCTGGCGCTGTCCGCGGAAGGCGCGCGCGTCGGCATCCTGGACGCCGACATCTACGGCCCGTCCCAGCCGCTGATGATGGGCTTGCAGGGCCAGCGTCCGGAAACCCCGGACGGCAAGAGCCTGAAGCCGCTGGAAAACCATGGCGTGCAAACCATGTCCATCGGCTACTTGGTGGACGCGGATCAGGCCATGGTCTGGCGCGGCCCCATGGTCAGCCAGGCACTGCAACAGTTGCTCAACGACACCCGCTGGGACAATCTGGACTATCTGGTCATCGACATGCCGCCGGGCACCGGCGACATCCAGCTGACGCTGTCGCAAAAAGTGCCTGTCACCGGCGCCGTCATCGTCACCACCCCGCAGGACATCGCGCTGCTGGACGCGCGCAAGGGCGTCACCATGTTCCAGAAAGTGGGCATTCCCATCCTGGGCATGGTGGAGAACATGGCCATCCACGTCTGCTCCAACTGCGGTCACGCCGAACACATCTTCGGCGAAGGCGGCGCGGCGCGGATGGCGGCGGACTTCGGCGTGGACGTGCTGGGCTCCTTGCCGCTGGACATGGGCATCCGCCTGGCGGCGGACGGCGGCACCCCCACGGTGGCGGCCGATCCGGACGGCAAAGTGGCGGAACTGTACAAGGCCATCGCCCGCAAAGTAGCGGTGAAGGTGGGCGAGAAAGCTCAGGACTTCTCCGGCAAATTCCCCAAGATCGTCATCCAAAACAACTGACACACGCATCATGATCGCGATGTTCGACTCCGGCCTCGGCGGCCTTTCGGTATGGAAGGCCGTGCGCGCTGCGCTGCCCGGCTGGGGCATCACCTATCTGGCCGACCAGGCCTACTGCCCCTACGGCCAACGCAGCCACAGCGACATCGCCGAGCGCAGTGTCAGGATGGGCCGCTACCTGCAAGAACAAGGCGCCACCCTGCTGGTGGTGGCCTGCAACACCGCCACCACCGCCGGCATCACCGCCATGCGCCGCGAACTCTCCATCCCGCTGGTGGGCATAGAACCGGCGATCAAGCCGGCGGCGGCCATGAGCCGCACCGGCCGCATCGCAGTGCTGGCCACTCAGGCCACGCTGCAAAGCGAGCGGGTGCGCAAACTGCTGGACACCCACGCAGGCCACGTTGAAGTGCTGCGCCGCGTGGGCGCGGGCTGGGTGGAACAGGTGGAGGCCGGCGAACTGGACAGCCCGCGCACGCGCGAACTGGTGGCGGACGTAGTGCGGCCGCTACTTGGCGAAAACATCGACCACATCGCGCTGGGCTGCACCCATTACCCGTTTTTGGAGCCGCTGATCCGCGAACTCACCGGCGACGGCATCGCTTTGTACGATCCGGCCGAAGCCATTGCCCGGCGCGTGGCCTCGCTGCTGCCGGACACCGCGCCCGCCGCCGCTCCGGCCTACCGCTTCATCACCACCGACGCCGACAACGCCGGCATGCGTCGCATCCTACCGCTGCTGATCGGCGCCGACTATCCGGTTGAATCCCTGCCCCTGGAGCAAGCTCAATGATTCCACGTCTATCGCGCCTGCTGGCGCTGGCCTGTCTGATAGCCACCCCCGCTGCCTGGGCCTTGCCCCAATGCTCGCTAGTAGCGGCCCAAGTCAATCAGCAAGCCGGCAACCGGCTGAACCAGAACGAACTGAGCGCGGTGCTAAGTCAACTGGGCAAGAACGGCCAGCTGCCTCCGCAATTCATCAATAAACGCCAAGCGAAAAACGCCGGCTGGCAACCCGGCCGCAGCCTGTGGAGCGTGCCCGGCCTCAATGGCAAATCGATAGGCGGCGACCGCTTCGGCAATTACGAAAAACGCCTGCCCAAAGGGCAATGGCAGGAAGCCGACTTGAACTATAAAGGGGGCAAGCGCGGTGCTTACCGCATCGTGTTCTCCGGTTCCGGCCAGCGTTTCGTCACCGTGGACCACTACAACCGCTTCATCGAGGTGCCACCATGCCAGTAAAAGTTTGCGAACTGCACCACATCAAAAGTCTGGACCAGTTGTTTGACGAACTAAGCCGGCAACTGCTTTTGCCGGCGCATTTCGGCCGTAATCTGGACGCGCTGTACGACAGCCTGGCCAAAGACGTGGCGGGTCCGTTCGAGATCGTATGGCGCGAAACGGAGGAGGCGCGCAAGGCGCTGGGCGTAGACCTTTACACCACCATTCTGGAAATTCTGGAAACCGTGGCCGAAGAGCGCGGCGATGTCACGCTGGACATCCACCACTGACGCATCAGGCCGCCGCCGCAAGGCGCCGGGGGCGGCCCCATCCCGATGGCAAGCTCATTATCATTCGTTTCCGCAACACATACTCAGCCACGAAATTCAAGACTCGAAATACAACAAAGACAAGCGTTCGCTAATTCACTATAATCCCACCCCTAAATAGGTCAACAACTGTCCTACAACTGGCAGCAACGCCAATAAAATCAAACAACAATAACGTAGGCAGGCCACTACATCGGCAACCTTGACACACACGAAGCGGCTGCTCCCTCCACCGGACCGGCGCCGGCATTGTTTCATTGCGAACTTGCCGTGTTGTTATCAAAACGCTCTCAAATACAGGTAGGAACTTCTCAATGCAGTCGAAAAAACTCACAGGGCTGATCCTGATCGGCCTAGTGCTGGGCATCATTACCGGCTATCTCTATCGCGAGAATGCCGCTAGCGAAGCCGACATCAAAGCCTTCGCAAGCAATATCTCCATCCTGACCGACATCTTCCTGCGCCTGATCAAGATGATCATCGCGCCCTTGGTGGTGTCCACCCTGATCGTGGGCATCGCCAAAATGGGCGACGCCAAGACCGTGGGCCGCATCGGCGGCAAGACCATGCTCTGGTTCATCAGCGCGTCTTTGATGTCCCTGACACTGGGCCTGATCATGGTCAACCTGCTCAAGCCGGGCGTGGCGCTCAACCTGCCTCTGCCGGATACCCACGCCACCAGCGGCATCCAGGCCGGCGCGCTGTCGGTGAAGGACTTCGTCACCCACGCCATCCCCAAGAGCGTGTTTGAAGCGATGGCCACCAACGAGATTCTGCAGATCGTGGTGTTCTCGGTGTTCTTCGGCTGCGCGATGGCGGCTTTGGGCGACCGCGCCAAGCTGCTGATCGACACCATTGACGTGGTGGCTCACGTGATGCTGAAAGTGACCAGCTACGTGATGCTGTTCGCGCCGTTGGCCGTGTTCGGCGCCATCGCCGCCACCGTGGCCAAGGAAGGCCTGAGCATCCTCGCCACCTACGGCAAGTTCATGGCGGAGTTCTACCTGTCCATCGGCATCCTGTGGGGCCTGCTGATCCTGGCCGGCGCGATGTTCATCGGCCCGCGCGTGCTGAAGCTGATGGGCATGATGCGCGAGCCGCTGCTGCTCTCCTTCACCACCGCCAGTTCCGAAGCCGCCTACCCCAAGACCCTGGAACAGCTGGAGCGCTTCGGCTGCTCCAACAAGATCGCCAGCTTCGTGCTGCCGATGGGCTACTCCTTCAACCTGGACGGCTCGATGATGTACTGCACCTTCGCCGTCATCTTCATTGCCCAGGCTTACGGCATCGATCTGACGCTGGCGCAGGAAATCTCCATGCTGCTGATTCTGATGCTCACCTCCAAGGGCATGGCCGGCGTGCCGCGCGCCTCGCTGGTGGTGATCGCCGCCACCCTGGCTCAATTCAACATTCCGGAAGCCGGCCTGCTGCTGTTGCTGGGCATCGACCACTTCCTGGACATGGGCCGCTCCGCCACCAATGTGGTGGGCAATTCCATCGCCACCGCGGTGGTGGCCAAGTGGGAAGGCGAGCTGAAAAAGCACTAAGCAAAACCAGCTCCACGCCATGCGCCGCCCTCTGGGCGGCGTTTTTTATGGCTAGCCGCGACAAGGCTATTGACAGGCAATCCCTTGCCCAATAGAATGCCCCACTCTGAGTCGGAGAGGTGGCAGAGTGGTCGAATGTACCTGACTCGAAATCAGGCGTACGTGCGAGCGTACCGAGGGTTCGAATCCCTCCCTCTCCGCCAGAACCAGACATTGAAGCCCTGAGCAATCAGGGCTTTTTTGTTTTGTCCTTCCGCTTCACCCCCGCCCCGTTTGCGCCTACCATTACAGCCTTCCGCCCCTATCCAAGCAGTGCGCGCATGAATCATCTGGTCAACTACGTCAACGCCATCCTGGACGCCCCTTCCCCGCGCCGCGCGCGCCTGGACGGCTCAAGCCGGGACAGCTGGACGGATCAGGGCTATACCGTCGTTGCGGAGCAGTCCACCTATGTTTTCGACGACGGCGCGGTAATCCAGCGGACGACGGAACAGGACGACTATCCGGCCGAGGCCGCCTGCGCCGAATGCTGGATTCGCTATGAAGTGATCCATCAGCCGTCCGGCGACGCCATCCAGCCCGGCCACATCAGCTTCAACAACGCCTGCCGCGAGGCTTTCTGGCGGCGCTACTTCTCTCCGGAAGCGCCGGCCGCGCCCGGCTGCGGCCCTTCCGCCTCGCCAAAGCAACCGGCTTGACCCCCTACCCCCAATCAGTAACAATCGCCGCGTGCCGCCTCATTCCGCGGCATTTGGGTGTAGCAGCTCATAACGCCATAGCCTCGCCATAGTCCCCGCCTTATCAAAGGCAGGCGCTGGCGGGGAGGCGCATTCGTGCGCCTGCCGGAGCTATGGCCGGTCTGCTACCCTCGTCATCCGCCTGCCAAATCCGCGTAGCAGCGAAGGCAGGCCCAGCCATAGGAGCCTTCCGATGACGCACCAAACCCGGCGCTATCGCGCCCTGCTGTCTCCCTCTCTTCCGCTGAATACCTTGCTCTCCGAATTGCGCCCGTTCAACAGCGTGGCGCCGGCCACCTTGAAACGGCTGGAAGGCCAGCTCTACGCCCGCGAGCAAGGCTTGCGCAGCGCCCTGCTGGATCTGCGCAAGGGCCACGACAGCCTGCGCGCGGTGCTGGCGCTGTTGGCGCAGGCCAAGGAACAGCCCTGCCCCTGCAATGTGCTGCATCTGACGCTGGAGCCGGCACAGCAATGGCTGCAACAGGGCCTGGACGCGCTGCAGGCGCGGCGTTGAAAGCGTCCGCGCGCTGGACGGCCTTTCCGGCGAAGGTCAACCGGAGGCGCGGCGCGCGGCGCCGTTTCAATGTTAATAATGTCTTTGGAATGGGTTGCGCGCACGGGTAAACTCCTGCTCCTCGATTCGACGCGGCGGCGCGGCTTCCGCGCGGCCGGCGTCATCCATCAGCCTCTTAACAGCCGAATCGCCAAACCCATGACTCTGCACAAACTGTTCGCTCCCCTGCTGCTGGCCAGCGCGCTGGCGCTGCCCGCCGCCGCTCACGCCGCGGATGAAAAACTGATGCTGTCCATCGAAGACGCCTTGAACACCGATCTGGCCAAGGAGAAGCTGGACCCAAGCATCACCTTCCGCTTTGCCCGCGGCGGCAAAGGCAAGGTGCTGGGCGAATGGGTAAGCAATAAGAAAACCAATAGCTTCGGCAAGGACAACGCCGCCGCCTGCCAGCGCGCCTTCATTTCCGCGCTGCAGGAGTTCCAGGAGCGCGCGCGCAAGGAAGGCGGCTCCGCCGTGGTCAATATCCGCAGTTATTACAAGTCTGAAGAGGTCAGCAACGCCAAGGAATATATGTGCGGCAGCGGCTTCTTGATGGCGGGCGTGGCGCTGAAGGCGCAGGTGCTCAAGTAAGCCAGAAGCGGCGGCGTCAAAGCGCCGCGCGGGAGAACACCAGACAGGCGTTGGCGCCGCCAAAGCCGAAGCTGTTGCACAGCACGCTGTCCAGCCGGGCCGGCCGGACGCGCCGCACCAGCGGCAGGCCGGCCAGGCAATCGTCCAGCGCGCCGTACTGCGGCGAGCCGGCGACGAAGCCGTGGCTCATCATCTGCAGGCTGAAGATGGCTTCCATCGCGCCGGCCGCCGCGATCGCGTGGCCGGTCAAACCCTTGGTGGAGGAGAAGGCGGGCACGGCGTCGGCGCCGAACACGGCCTGCACGGCCTCGACTTCGACGCGGTCCCCTTGCTGAGTGCCGGTGGCGTGGGTGTTGATGTAATCCACCCGCTCCAGGCCGGCGTCCGCCAAGGCCAGCCGCATGCAGCGCTCGGCCCCCGCGCCGCTGGGCGCCACCATGCTGTGTCCGTCGCTGCCGGCGGCGTAGCCGGCCAGCTCGGCGATGATGGGGGCTTTGCGCGTCAGCGCGTGCTCCAGCGCCTCCAACACCAGCACGCCCGCGCCGCCGGCGATGACGAAGCCGTCGCGGTCCGCGTGATAAGGACGGGAGGAGGCTTCCGGCGCCGCCGCGTCGCCGGCGGCCAGCACGCCCATCACGTCAAACAGCACCGCGGATTGCCAGCTGACTTCTTCCGCGCCGCCGGCCAGCATCACGTCCTGTTTGCCGAACTGAATCTGTTCGAAAGCGTAGCCGATGGCGTGCGCGGAGGTGGCGCAGGCGGAGGTCACGCCCAGGCTGAGCCCCTGGATGCCCAGGTGGGTGGCCAGATTGGCCGACACGGTGTTGCCCATGATCTGCGGCACGTAGTAAGGCGTCAGCCGCTGGATGCCGCGGCTGGCCAGGATGGCCATCGCCTCGCTCAGCCTGGCCGCCGAGCCCACCCCGGAACCGACGACCAGGCCGGTGCGCGGATGCCGCAGGACGGAGGCCGGCAGCCGCGCCTGCGCAATCGCCTGCTGGGCCGCGTGCCAGCCGTACAGGGCGGCGTCCGCCATGAAGCGTTGCAGCTTGCGCGGCGGCAAGGCGATGTCGTCGCGGCGCGGCGCGCCGGCCACGCGGCTGCTCATGCCTTGCTCGGCGAAATCCGGTCGCGCGGCAATGCCGCTGCGCCCGTCGCGCAAGGCCACCAGCGCCGTCGCCTCATCGTTGCCGATGGGGCTGGCCAGGCCATAGCCGCTGACGACGACGCGACGCTTCATGCTCAAGGCGCGATCTGGTTGGCCGAAGACTGGATCTCTTGCACCATGATGGCGACCCAGCGGTTGTAGTTGGGATGGATCAGTGTGGTGCCCACCGGCGCTTTTTCGGCGGCGCCGCTGTAGTTTTTGTTCTCGCTCTTGGTTTCCACGTTCAGGTTGTTGGCGGACAGGTATTTGACGCTGTAGCGGTCCGCGCCGTAGCTGATGGCCACCTTGGCCTGATGCTTGCCGCGCACGTCCAGGCTGGCCAGCAGCTTGCCTTCGCCGTCGTCCACCACCACCCAGCCTTTGCTGCCGGCGCCGGCGATGATGGCGCGACGCAGCATGTCCGCGCTCATCGGCTTGCCGTCCATGCGCGCCACCAGTTGGTCGGTCACGTCGCGCACCGGCACGCTGGCCGGCGCGGCCTGCGCGGAAACGGCGATCATCGCCAAAAACAAGGCTGCAATATAAGCGCGTAATTGACGCATGTTTTCTCTCCTGGCCGCTTTAGCCGGCCTGTTTCAAAATCAGGGATGTGTTGATGCCGCCGAAGGCGAAGTTGTTGCTCATCGCGTATTCGACATCGGCCCGGCGGATCTCGCCGGTCAGGTAATCCAGTTCGCCGCAGGCGGGATCCACCTGGTCCAGGTTCAGCGTGGGCGCCAGCCAGCCTGCGCGCAGCATTTCCACCATCAGCCACACTTCCAGCGCGCCGCAGGCGCCCAGGGTGTGGCCGAAATAGCTTTTCAGCGAGCTGATCGGCGCCCGTCCCAGCACGGCGGCGGTGGCCTGGGTTTCCGCGATGTCGCCGCGATCGGTGGCGGTGCCGTGGGCGTTGACGTAGCCTATCGCGCCGGCGGACAGGCCGGCGTCGTCCAGCGCCAGCTGCATCGCGCGCGCCATGGTCGGCGCTTCCGGCTGGGTGATGTGGCTGCCGTCTGAATTGGTGCCGAAACCGCAGATTTCGGCATAGATGACGGCGCCGCGCGCCAGCGCGTGCTCGCGCTCTTCCAGCACCAGGGTGCAGGCGCCCTCGCCCACCACCAGGCCGTCGCGGTCGCGGTCGAAGGGCCGCGGCGTATGCGCCGGCTCGTCGTTGCGCTGGCTGGTGGCGTACAAGGTGTCGAACACCGCCGCGCCGCCGGCCGACATTTCCTCCGCGCCGCCGGCTATCATCAGATCGCAGCGGCCGAAGCGTATGGTTTCGTAGGCGTAGCCCAGGGCCTGGCTGCCGGAGGTGCAGGCGCTGGCGGTGGGAATCACTCGTCCGGTCAGGCCGAAATACAAGCCGATATTGACCGCGGCGGTGTGGCTCATCATCTGGATGTAGCTGGTGGAGGTGACGCCGGCCATGGAGCCGGTGGCCAGCATCTGGCCGAAGGCCTGTATCGGCGCCACGCTGCCGGACGAGGAGCCGTAGGCCACCCCCATGCGGCCGTCCTTGATGCAGGGGTCTTGCAACAGGCCGGCGTCCAGCAAGGCGCGTTCGGTGGCGCACACCGCCATTTGCGCCACCCGCCCCATCGCGCGCGACATCTTGCGCGGGTAATGTGCCGGCAACCCGAAGTCGTCCACCGGCGCGCCCAGGCGGGTGTTCAGGTCCGGGAAGTTCTCCCACTCCGGCATCGCGCGCACGCCGTTGCGCCCGGCCTGGATCTTGGCCGCGATGGCGGGCCAGTCATGGCCCAGGCTGGTGATGCCCGCCATGCCGGTGATCACGACGCGGCGCATCAGACGATGCCCCCGTTCACGCCTATCACCTGACGGGTGATGTAGGCGGCGCCTTCGGACATCAGGAAGGCCACCAGGGCCGCCACTTCCTCCGGCCGCCCCACTCGGTTCATCGGCACCATTTTCAAGGCCTCCTCCACCGGAACGCCTTCCAGAATGTCGGTGTCGATCAGGCCCGGCGCCACGCAGTTCACCGTGATCTTGCGGCTGGCCAACTCCACCGCCAGCGCCTTGGTGGCGCCGATCAGGCCCGCCTTGGCCGCGCTGTAATTCACTTGCCCGCGGTTGCCCATCACGCCGGAGACGGAGGACAGGGTGACGACGCGGCCGCCGTTGCGGGCGCGGACCATGGGCATGATCAAGGGATGGGTCACATTGTAGAAACCGGCCAGCGAGGTGTTGACCACCAGGTCCCAGTCTTCGCCCTCCAGCGCCGGGAAGGCGTTGTCGCGGGTCACGCCGGCGTTCAGCACCACGCCCCAGAACGCGCCGTTGGCGGCGATGTCCGCCTCGATGGCCGCGCGCGCGGCCTCGCGGTCGTTGACGTCGAACTGCATCAGCGTGGCCGCCGCGCCCTCCGCGCGGGCGGCCGCTGCCACGGCCTCCGCTTCTTCGAGACGGCTGCGACAGTGGATGGCCACGTCGAAGCCGTCTCTCGCCAGTTGCAAGGCCACTGCCCGGCCTATGCCCCGACTGGATCCGGTGATCAGGATTCTTTTTTTCATTGTGCGCTGCTTTCCTGCAGAAATAAGGCGAAATCTTCCGGTTCGAACACATTGACGGTGGCCTCGGCCAGCCGGTCTTCGCCGCAATCGATCCGGCACAGGAAGGACCCCATGCCGGACTCGTCGCGGTAGACCGGACTGGCGCTGACCCGCAGCGGCCGCCCGGCGGCGAACGCCGCGCAGGCCGGCTGGTAGCGGCGTGTGCCCAGCAGCACGCCCTGCTTGACCGGCAGCCCCGCCTGGCGCGCGGTCAGGCCCACCCAGGCGGCCACCGCCTGCGCCATCAGTTCGATGCCGATGTAGGCCGGCATATTGCCGTCGGCGTCGGCGTACCATGCCGCCGCGTCCGGCGTGGCGCTGGCCGTCAGGCCTTCGCTGTCGTAACGCAGCAGCGCCTCCAGCAGCAACATGCCGCCGCGGTGCGGCAAAACTTCGGTGATAGCCGGTAACATCATGCGTGTTCGTTCTCGTCCGCCGCTGTTGCCGCCAGCAACAGCGACACATTATTGCCGCCAAAGGCGTAAGAGTTGCTCATCACCAGCGGCCGCCCCGCGGGCAGCGTCGCGCCGGCGGGCGTCAGATTCAGCGCCGGCAAGGCCGGGTCCGCCGCGCCGTCCCAGACATGCGGTGGCAGGCGACGCCGACGGTCGCTCAGCACCAGCCAGCAGAAGCCCAGCTCGGTGGCGCCGGCGGCCCCCAGCAGATGGCCGACCAAGGGCTTGGTGGAGCTGGCCGGCACGCCGTCGGGAAACACCCTCGTCATCGCCAGACTCTCCATTTCATCATTCTTGACGGTGGCCGTGCCGTGCAAATTCACATAGCCCACCTGGGCCGCCTCGGCGCCGGCCATGCTCAAGGCCTGCCGCATCGCCGCTTCCGCGCCGCGGCCTTCCGGATGCGGCGACGACATATGCCAGGCGTCGCTGCTTTCGCCGTAGCCCAGCAAGGCCACCGGGCCCGGCTCGCGGCTGGCGATGAACAAGGCGGCGCCCTCGCCGATATTGATGCCGCGGCGCCGAACGCTCATAGGCTGGCACAAGTCCGGGCTGACGGACTCCAGGGCGGCGAAGCCTCGCTGGGTCAGCTGGCACAGGCTGTCCGCCCCGCCGCAAATCACCGCGTCGCACAGCCCCTGCGACAGCAGCCGGGCGGCGGCGGCCACCGCCTTGGCGCTGGAGGAGCAGGCGGTGGAGACGACGTAGGCGACGCCGTCCAACCCCAGCAGCTCGGCCAGGAACAAGGCCGGGCTGCCCATTTCCTGCTGCACGTAGTCGTAACCCTCCGGCAACGCCTGCCCGGCCGTCGCGGCGGCGACCGCCAGCTCCGTCTCCAGAATGCCGGAGGTGCTGGTGCCCAGCACGACGCCAATCCGATGACGCCCGTAACGCGCGGCCAGCGCCTCCACGCGGACGCGCAAGGGTTCCAGCGCGGCCAGCAGCAGCCTGTTGTTGCGGCTGTCGTAGCGGGCCAGCTCCGCCGGGATCTCCGGCAGCGCGCCCGCCACCCGGCCCACCATCGCGCCGGCCTCCTCGCACATGCCGCCGCAGTCGCCGGCCAGCAAGCGCCGGTGAATCTCCGGCAGCTCGCGGCCCAGCGCGTTGATCATCGCCAATTCGTTCAGATAAACCGTCATTGAGCCTCCGCCTCCGGCGCCATCGCCGCCAAGGATTCGATCTCCAGCGTCATGCCCAGCTGCGGCAGCCGGACGCGCCGTCCCTTGGGCGTCGGCGCGTCGATCAGCAAGGTTTGGTCGCCGTTCATCAGCCGACGCTGGCCGTCCGCCGCGTGCAGCCACCAGGCGGGCGCGCGGCCGAAGCCGTCCAGCACGGCGGCCTCAGGCAGATGCAGCCATTGCGCCAGGGCCAGCATCGCCGGCCCCTGCTCGCTGACCCGGCGGCCGAACGGCGAGCTCACGCTCCAGCGGCGGCCGTCCCAGCCGGCGCTCAGCAAGGGCTGGCCCAGCGGCGACAAGGCCGCCAGCGACAGCCGCTGCCCATCGGCCTCCAGCTGCAGCAAGGACAGTTCGCGAAAACCGCGGCCGCTCGCCGTCACCAGTTGGCTGGCGCCATAGGTCTCGGCCGGTGGCCGCAGGCAATAGGCCGGGGTTTGCGGCAGGCGGACGCAATGGCCGCCGCCGGCGCAGGCGGAGAGCAAGAGCAGCAGGGGCAGCAGTTTCAACATGGCTCGGCCCGTCCCGCGTCCCCGGTCTTGAACAAGGTCACCATGGGCGCCAGCAGCACCGCCAGGCCCACGCCTATCAATTGGGTCAAACCGAAGCTGCTGACCGCGGGCGTGGCGCTGGCGGCCAGCAAGCCGAAGGACAACAGCGTGGTCAGGGCCGACAGCCCCACCGCCAGCAAGGCAGCCTGCTGGTGGTGGCGGCGGCCTTCCTCCACGAAGATCGCGTAGTCCACGCCCACGCCCAGCACCATCAGGAAGCCGAGCACGACGAAAAGATTGGCGCTCACGCCCAGCCAGCCCAGCGCGCCCAGGGTGAACAGCACCGCCAGGCTGACCGGCGCGGCCAGCAACAGCGCGCGCCGCCAGCCGTAGCGGCGTTGCATCAGCGCCACGATGGCCAACAGCGACAGCGCGAACATCAGCGTGGAGGCTTCGCGGAACTGGCGGAACAGATCGGACACGCTGGCGGCCTTGTCCACCAGGGTCACGCCGCTCAGCCCTTGCGCCGCCTGCCGCAAGGCGTCCAGTTTCTGGAAATCGCCCGGCATCACCGCCATGCGCCAGACGCCGTCGCGCGGCCCCAGCCACAGATGGCGCAGCGGCGCGGCCAGCGGCTGGGCCAGCAGCGTTTCCGTCGTCAACGGCGGCGCCGGTCGCGCCAGGCCGGCCAGATAGCCGTCGGCGATCTCGTCGCGCACGCCGGCGTCCAGCAGCACTTGCCGACCCGCGCGCCGCATCGCGTCCCGCAGCAGCGCGTGGTCGGCCTGTTGCCGCTCCGGCGGCGGCAGCAGGCTGGACAAGGATTGGTAGCCTTGCAGCTGACCGGCGCTCACCAGTTGGTCGAGGCGGCCGTCCAGCTGCCGCCCCAGACGCAGCAAAGCGGCTTCGCTGGGCGCTTCCAGCAGGAAGAACTGGCGGCTGTTGCCCTGCCCCGCCAGCTCTCGAATCAAGTGCTCTTGCGCCAACAGGTCCGCCGACGGCCGAATCAGCTGATGCACGTCGTCGTCCGCCTGCAAGCGGGCCAGCCCCGGCAAGGACAAAGCGCTCAGCGCCAGCAGCAGCGCGGCCAGGCGGCGGCCGCGCATGAATTGGCAGTAGCGGTCGAAGACGCGGCCTATCGGCGGCAGAATGCCCCGCGCCGACGCCGGCGCGGCCTGGCGCACAAAGCAGGGCACGCACCACAACACGGTCAGGTAGGCGCCGACCAGGCCGGCAGTGGAGAAGAAGGCGATCTGGCGCAGCCCCGGGAAGGGCAGCAAGGCCAGCGCGCCGTAACCCAGCAGCGTGGTCAGCAGCCCCATGCGGATGGCCGGATGAATGGCGGCCAGCGCCCGCTCCACGTCCCAATCCGGCCCGTCCTGCAACTGGCTGGCGAACAGATGGGTCGAGTAGTCTATCGCCACGCCTATCAGGCTGGCGCCCATCACCAGGGTCAGCAGGTGCAGTTGGCCGTACACCGCCAGGGTGGCGGCCACCGCCGTCAGCGTGCCGGCGGCGATCACCGCGCCGGACAGGGCCAGGTGTCGCAGCCGGCGGAACACCAGCAGCATCAGGCCGATGACGGCCGCCATCGACACGCTGCCTATCATATTCATTTCCGCTTCGGCGCCGCCGCGCGCCTCGCTGGCGAACAGCACCGCGCCGGTGGCGGCCAGCTTGCCGCCGTCGGCCTCCGCCAGCGCGCGCAGCTCGGCCACTTCGCGGCTCAGGGCTTGCTGCAGCGCCGGATCGTAGGCGTCGCCGTTCAAGGGCGCGGTCAACAGCCGCCAGGACACGCCGTCGCGCTCCGCCGCCAGCCAGCCGTCCTTGATCTGCAGCGGCGATTTGGCCATGGGCAGCGCGGCCAGCACATTGCCGAACAGGCCGAAGGGGTCTTCCGCCAGCGGCAGGCCGAAAGAGCCCTGGCCCGGCAGGCTCAAGCGACGCAGCAGCAGGGTTTCCAGATAAGCTTGCGGGTTTTGCCGCAGCCCTGCGCTGTCGGCCTCGGTCAGCAGGCCGTGCCGGTAAGGGGCGTAAGGCCGCAGCAGACGCGCCGGGTCCACCTCGCCGATTCTCCCTTGCACCGAGCGCAAGGCAGGCTGGACGCGCAGCCGGGCGGCCATCCGCTCCGCCAGCAGGCTGGCCTGGGCCGGATCGCTATGGCCCACCATCAGCACCAGGCGTTCGCCCGCCTTGGCCGCCAGCTGCGCCAGCGCGCGCTCCACCTCGGGCTGGCGCGCGTCGTCCGGCAGCATCGCCAGCATATTGGTCTGCACCGGCAGCGGCCGCCCCAGATAGGGCAGCAGCGAGGCCAGGCACAGCAGCATCAGCGCCAGCCAGCCGTAGAAACGCTTGCGCATCAACGCCCTCCCAGCAAGCGGCTTTCCTCGGCGCTCAACGGGCTTTGCGCGTCGATGCGGCTGAAGCGGATCTGCGTGCTGTCGCCGCCGGGTTCGGTCAGCAATACGCGCTCCAGTTGCGCGGAGCCGGAGAGCTCGACCGCGCCCAGGCCTTTTTGCAAGGGCCCCGGCTTGGGCGTCAGCGACAAGGTCCAGGCGGCGGCGCTGCCCTTGGCCTCCACCGCGAAGTGCTGCTGCAGCAAGTTCCTGTCCCCGGCCAGCAAGCCGCGGAACAAGCCTTCCACCGAGCCGATGCCGGGTATGTCGCGGCGGGCCCGCTCGCGGCGGCTGCCGTCGGGCAGGAGTTCGCTAACGCCCTTGGGCGTCATCACATAGCCCAACTGATATGGTTTGACGATGGACCAGATCACGCCGCTGTCACGCGACAACACCATGCGCCCGGACAGCTGCAACGGTTTTTTCAAGGCGGCCATGCGCCGGCTCTGCGCGAAATCCGCGTGCAAGATCGAGTTCGCCGCCAGCTTTCTGGAAATCTGGCTCAGCAAATCCTCGGCCTGCGCCAACGGCGCGGCCCCGGCCAGGCATAGCAGCAACAAGCCGCATGCGCGGCGCGTCCACGGTTTCAACATCGTCATTCCTCGCATGGGATGCCCAGCTTGTTCCACAACACCGCCGGCGTGACGAATTGCAGCGCCATGTCGTCGGCCAGGTCCAAGGCCACTTGCACGGTGTGGCCCTGGGTCAGTTTTTCGCCGCTGAGCGCGTCGCGCAGCTGGTAAACCACCTTGAGGCGGTTTTCGTATTCCGTCAGCTGCGCGCGCGCGATCACCCGCTGGCCGTAACGCGCCGGGCGCACGTATTTCAGGTAGCACTCGGTCACCGGCCAGGCGTAGCCGGAATCGCGCATCTGCGGGTAGTCGTAGTCGAAGCTGCGCAGCAGCGCGGTGCGCGCCAGCTCGAAGTACTTCACGTAATGGCCGTGCCAGGCCACGTGCAGCACGTCCACGTCGTGGAAGGGAATCTCGATTTCGATCTCCGCCGCCGGCAAGCTCGCGGCCGCTTTAAGGTCCGCCGTCATCAATACAGGCTCCAGGCGCGTTGCTGAATCCGCTCTATCGCCAGGCGCAGCTCGCCGTCCTGGCGGCGGTCTTCGTCCAGGAAGGGGGACAGCATCTCCAGTTCGGCGACGAAGTCGCTCAGCGCCGGCGGCAGCCGGGCCAGGTCAAGTTCGCCGGACTGTTGCCGCAAGCGCACGCCCTGCGCCGCCGCCAGGGTCAGGCAAGCCGCCACTTGTTCGGTCAGCTGCAACACGCGCAGCGCGTCGCGTGCGGCGATGGTGCCCATGCTGACCTTGTCCTGGTTGTGGCATTCGGTGGAGCGGGAGAACACCGAGGCCGGCATGGTCAGCTTCAGCGCTTCCGCCGTGCAGGCGGAGGCGGTGATCTGCACCGCCTTGAAGCCGTGGTTGATCGCGGCGCGTTCGCCGCGCGAGCCGGACAGGTTCTGCGGCAGGCCGTGGTTGTAGCGGGTGTCCACCAGCAGCGCCAGTTGCCGGTCCATCAGGTCGGCCAGATTGGCCACCGCGTTCTTCATGCCGTCCATGGCGAAGGCGATATGGCCGCCGTAGAAATGGCCGCCGTGCAGCACCCGCTCCAGGTCCGGATCGATGATGGGATTGTCGTTGGCGCTGTTCAGCTCGTTCTCGATGTCGCGGCGCAGCCAGGGCAAGGCGTCGCGCAGCACGCCGATGACATGCGGCGCGCAGCGGATGGAGTAGCGGTCTTGCAGGCGGATCTGCTCGCGCGCTTCGCCGCCGTCGTCCAGGTCGGCGTAGATCCAGGCGGCCACCTGGTTCTGCCCTTCATGCGGCTTGACCGCGAACAGCTCCGGCGCGAAATGGCCGCGATTGCCCTTCAAGGCCAGGCAGGACAGCGCGGTCAGCCGCGCGCTCAGCCGGGTCAGGTATTCGGCGCGGGCGAAGGCCAGGCAGGCCAGGCCGGTCATCACCGCCGTGCCGTTCATCAAGGCCAGTCCTTCCTTCGGCGCCAGCGTCAGCGGCGGCAGGTCCAGTTCGGCCAGCACTTCCGCCGCCGGCCGCACTTGGCCCCGGTAGCGCACTTCGCGCTCGCCGCACAACACCCCGGCCACATAGGACAGCGGCGTCAGGTCGCCGCTGGCGCCCACCGAGCCCTCGGCCGGAATCAGCGGCAGCGCGTCGTGACGCAGCAAGGCGGCCAGCCGCTGCAGCAATAGCCAGCGCACGCCGGACACGCCCTGGGACAGGGAGTTGAGCCGGGCCAGCAGCACCGCGCGCGTGGACGCCTCGTCCAGGTAGTCGCCCAGGCCGCAGCCGTGGTAACGCGTCAGGTGCAGCGGCAGCTCGGCCACCAACGCGGCGGGAATCGTCACCGTGCAGTTGTCGCCGTAACCGGTGTTGACGCCGTAGACTTCGCCGCCCTCGGCCAGCAGGCCAGCCAGGAAGGCGGCGCCGCATTCGATGCGCTCCGGAAACGCGCCGCCGGCCAGCTCCGTCCGCACTTGTCCCTGCGCCACCGCGCACACGTCTTCAATCGTCAAACGTCCGGCGCCCACGCTGAGCGCCTCCTTGCTCTTCATCACTACGGACTCTTTCTCGCCGCGCCACGCGGCAGCTTTGATTCCGGCTAAGCGCGCCAGAAATCGTAAAAATTGAACCATTGCAGCGGCGAGCGCCGCGCATGCCAGGCCAGGCGATCGGCGTAACGCTGAATCGTCCGCCGCAAAGCCTCGCCGCGCTCGCGGCGCGGCAGGCGCAGTCTTTCCTCGAATGGCTCCAAGGCAATGCGGTAGCGCCGCTTCTCCTTGAGGCAGAACAGCAGGTAGACCGGACATTCGAGCAGGCTGGCCAGAATCCACGGCCCCTCGGCGAAGGCGGCGGAGCCGCCCAGGAATTCGGCGCGCTGCACCCGGCCGTTGTCGCTGGCCGGGGTGCGGTCGCCGACGATCACCACCCACTCGCCGTTGTCTATCTTGTCCTTGAGCAGGATGGCGGTGTCCACGCCCATGTCCTGCACCTGGATCAGGTTGACGGCGTAGTCGCCACTGGCCGCGGCCAGCAACCGGGAAAACCGCGCGGCGTTCCGGGTGTAGACCACGGCGTTGACCCGGCGCGCGCCGGCCGCGTGCCCCAGCGCCCGGCACATTTCCAGGTTGCCCAGATGGGAGCCCACCAGCAGCGCCCCGCGCCCGCTCGCCAGCAGCGCCCGCATATCGTCGCTGCCCGGCGCGGCCACCGCTTCCGGCGGCAGGCCGCCGGCCCAAGCCGCCATTTTGTCGGCGGCGGCCTCGGCGAAGCTGTAGAGGTGGCGGTAGACGTCCAGCGCGCGGACCGGCGACGAATCGCCGTCGGCGGTGCGCGCGCGCCGCAGAAAGTCGCGGGAGGCGGCGCGGGCGGCGCGGCCGGTGAGGAAGAAGTAGGCGACGATGGGATAGAGCAGCAGCCGTACCGAGCGCGCGCCCAGCAGGCGGTAGAACCACAGCAGGATTTTCATGCCCAACAGCGAACCGCGCTCCGCGGTGGCGGCCCAGCTCACGCGCGCGCCTCGCGCCAACGCCGGCGCAGCAGCCGCGGCGCACGCGGCAGCATGCCCAAGGCCAGCCGGGTGTGCATCAGGCTGATGCGCGCATTGTCGCGCAGGGCGTCGAAATGGGAGAGTCCGCCGGGCGGATACGTCACCCTGGTCGGCAGGTTGAGCACCGGCGCGCCGGCCCAATGCAGACGTACGATGATTTCGATGTCGAAATCCATCCGCCGCGGAATGCGGGTTCGCCGCAGCAAGGCTTCCGTCGCCGCCAGCGGGTAGCAGCGGAAACCGCACATGGAGTCGGCGATGTCGAAGGACAAGGTTTCAACCCACACCCAGAAATGGGTCAGGTAGCGGCCGTACAAGCGGGCCTTGGGCACGCTGGCGTCGTACAGGGGGCGGCCGGCGATCACCGCGTCGGGCCGCTGCGCGGCCCGCTCCAAAAAGCGCGGCACGTCGCTCAGCGCGTGCTGGCCGTCAGCGTCCACCTGCAAGGCGTGGCTGTAACCCTCTTGGTAGGCCAGCCGCATCGCGTGCGTCACCGCCGCGCCCTTGCCGCCGTTGCGCGGCAAACGCAGCAGCCGCACCCAGGGCTCCGCGCGCGCCAGCGCCTCCAGCGTCAGCCGGGTGGCTTCGTCGCTGCCGTCGTCCACCACCCAGGCGGGCACGCCGTAAGGCCGCAGCCGCTCCAAGACTCCGCCCATGGTGGAACCATGGTTGTAACAGGGAATGATCAGACAGGGGCGAAAACTCATTGCGCTTGCATCCGCAGCCGGCCGGAAGACATCTTGCGGCCCTCCACTTCGTAGACGAAGCTGACGCGGCCGGCGGCCGCGTCGAGCTGCAAGGCCAGCTCCAGGGCGTCGCCCGGCTGGACGATGCCGGTGAACTTGATCTGATCCATGCCGGCGAAAACGCCGGCGGCGCCCAGCGTCCGGGCGGCGATGCTCACCGCCCAATGCAGCTGCACCACGCCGGGCAGCACCGGGAAGCCCGGAAAATGTCCGTCAAAGCAGGCCGCGTCCGCCGCCAGCGGGATGGCCACGCGGCAGGCGTCCTCCGTCTGTTCCAACACGGAATAAGGAGGCATGAAAGCCTGCGAGGGAGTCATTGCGCCAATACCTTCCAATTCAAAACAGCTCCAGCATCGCCGTCCGGTCCGGCTTGCCGCGCTCGGTCTGCGGCAGGAGGTCGACAAAGCGCCAGCGGCGCGGCAGCAGCACCGGCTCGTACCAGGCCGCCAGATAGCGTCGCAGCGCCTGCTGCACGGCCAGCTTGCCCAGGGAATGGAGTTGCTCCTTCCCCTGCGCCGACAGCGCGACGACGGCGCACAGCGTGTCGCGCCGCCCCGGCAGCACCAGCAGAGCGGCGGCGGCCAGCCACGGATGATCGGCCAGTCTTTGCTCCTGCTCGCCCAGCGACAGCCGCTTTTCCGCCAGTTTCACCACCCGGTCCCGCCGCCCTTGCAACAGGAAGCGGCCGTCCGGCAGAAACTCGACGGCGTCCGAGGCCAGCCAGGGCGCGTCGTCCGGCAGGAAGGGAGACGCGACCCGCAAAGCGCCCTCCTCGCCGACGGAACAGCGCACCGAGGGCAGCGGCGTCCAGGCGCGGTCGCCGTCGAGCTGACGGCGCCAGGCCACGCCGCCGGTCTCGGTGCTGCCGAAGATCTCCAGCGGCGGCTCGCCGCCGGCGGCGGCGAAAGCCGCTGCGGCGTCAGCCGGCAGCGGGCCGCCCGAGGACACGCACAAGCGCGTCCGCGACAGCAAGGCCGGCAGGTCGATCAGCTCGGGCAGCCGCGACAGCTGCGCCGGACTGCCGATCAAGACCGCCCGGCCCACGCCGGCGGCGGCCTCCAGCAAGTCCTCCGGCAGGAAATGCGGCGTCGCTTCGAACACCCTGCCGGCGCTCAAGGGCCACAGCAGACGAAACAGCAGCCCGTAAATATGATGATGCGGCACCGTCGCCAGCACGCAGGCGTCGCCGGCCTGCGCGCCGAAACTGCGCTCCAGCACCGCGACTTCGGCCGAGAGCTGCCGCAGGCATTTGACGATGGACTTGGGCTCGCCGGTGGAGCCGGAGGTGAACAAGGTCAGCCGGCAGCCCTCCCCGTCCAAGGCCTGCGTCGCCGCTGACGCGGCCGGCGCGCTCATCCGCGCCCGCAGCGCGGCGTCGTCCAATACCTCGTCGAAAGCCGGCGCCAGCGCGCTCAAGGTGGCGGGCAAGGCGTTGTTGGGCACCATCGCCTCCGCGCCGGCGCGCCAAACCGCAAACAGGCCGACGGCGAACAGCCAGGCGTCCGCCGCGATCAAGGCATAGCGCCGGCCGGGTTCAAGCGTGGCGGCCGCGCCGGCCACCGCGCCGGTGAAGTCTCGCCACAACAAGGGCCGGCCGTCGCGCAAGGCCGCCACCCGCTCCGGATCGCGCTCGCCGCTCAACAAATGCTCCAGGGCCAGCAAGCTCATGTCCGCGCCTCGGGAAAACGCCAGCGCCGGTACAGCCATTCGCCGCCGAACAAGGCGCCCATCAACAGATAGGACGCCAGGCCGTTGTACCAAAGCCAGAACGCCTGTCCCGCCGGCAAGGCGGTATACAGCGCCGCCGCCGCGTTGAAGACGAAAAATCCGCACCAGACGCGGGTCACGCGCCGGGTGTAGACCACGCCTTCCGGCGGCAAGTCCGGCGTGATCTGACGGGCGAAGCGTTCAATCATCGTGGGCGGATGGCGCAGCGAATGGGCGAACACCCACAGCATGGACAGGCTGATGAAGGCCGGCGTCAAGCGCAGCAGCAAGGCGCTGCCGGTCAGCGCCACCAGCGCGGACAGGACGATCATGCCCAGCAAGGCACCGCGCTGGGCCGCGGCCAGATCGCGCCACAGCGCGCGGCTTTGCCGTCGGTAGCGCAGCAAGAGCAGCAGCAGCAAGGCGGCGCCGACCGCGCGGGGCGGGAAATATTGCAGGCCCAGAAAGACGGCGAGCGGATAGCAACAAGCGCCCAGCGCCGCCAACAGGCGCGTCGCCGACATCTCAGGCGGCCAGCAATTGCTCAACCGCGGTGATCACGTCATCCACGGTGCGCACCGTTTTGAATCCGTCCGGCTTGATGCGCTTGCCGGTCAACTGCTGCAGCTTGATCGCCAGGTCCACCGCGTCGATGGAGTCCAGCTCCAGGTCGACGAACAGATTGGCCTCCGCCGTCACGCGTTGCGGTTCGATCTCGAAAGTGTCCTGTAGAATGATCCTCAGTTCATTCAAAATTTGCTCACGGGTCATTCTCATGCTTCCTGTTGCGTTGCGATAAAGCGAGCCAGGCTGGCCACCGAGGCGAAATGCGCCTTGGTGGCGGGATCGTTGGCTTCCAGCTTCACCTTGTATGTCTTTTTCAATGCCACGCCCAATTCCAGCGCGTCGATGGAATCCAAGCCCAATCCTTCGCCAAACAACGGCGCTGCGGCGTCGATATCCTCGACGCTCACGTCTTCCAGTTCCAAGGCCGAAATGATCAACAACTTGATTTCATGTTCCAGCGCATTCATGTCCAGCTTTCCTTCCTTGCCAATGTTTGGCTGAAATAATGTTGCAAGGCCTCGCTCAAACGGCGGGAGGCCAGCGACGGCTGCGTATCAGCCGGCAACAGCTCCGCCAAGGCCAGCGGCCGGCCGGCGTCCAGGCCGAAATCGAAACGCCGCGGCGGAATCTGGTGCCAGCGCTTGTCCTTGGTCAGCGTGGACGGGCTGCAGCTCAGCATCACCGGCAAGATGGGGACCTGAGCCGCCAGCGCGATATGGGCGGCGCCGCGTTGAAACTTGAGCTCGCGCCCAGGCACGGTGCGCGTGCCCTCCGGAAAGATCAGCAGGTTGTCGCCTCGTCGCAGCGAGGCGGCGCAGTCCGCGATCAAGCTGCCGGAATCGTCGTTGCGGATATAGCCGGCGGCGCGCACCACGCCCCCCAGGAAGGAGCTGTCCCACAGCGCGGCCTTTACTACGCAGTTGGCGTTGGGCATGCGGGCGATGATGGCCACCACGTCGATCAGGGTCGGGTGATTGGCCAGCACCAGCGTGCCCCGCGCCTGTTCCAGTTGCTGTTCGCCGTTCATGCGCAGCGTCATGATGCCGCTGCGGCGCATGAAGGCGATGAACAGGGCGAAAGCGCGCTGGATGATGGCGCGCGCCAGCCGCTGGCGGCGGCCGTTGCGCTTGGGCACCAGCCGCAAAGCCGGAAACACCACCAAGGTCAGCAACAAGGCGCCCTCGCTGAACAAGGAGAACGCCAAGGCCGTCATCAACAAGCGCCAGCAGTAATTAAGTCCCCTCACGGCACAGCCTCCAGCCGTTCAGCTCCAGCCGCGGCCGCTCGCCGGCCAGCCCGTGCGCCAGCCAGGCCGGCTGCGGCCAGCCCTCCGGCGCGCGCGCATGCGCGTCCTGCCGCAAGCTCCAGCGCGGCGCGCCGGCTTGCAACAGCAACGCCAGTCCCTGAGGCTGATCCAGACCGTCGTCGGCGCCTTGATAGAAGGGAAGCAGGGGCAGGTCCGCGAACAGCAGCAGCACCGGTTGCGAGGGATCCGCCGCCGCTTCCAGCGCCGCCTCCAGCAGGCCGTAGCCCAAAGTCTGTTCGCCGGCGGCCACCGCGCTCGCCGCCGACGCGTCGCGGCGCAGCAAGGACAGCATGCCGGCAATCGCGTTATGGACCGACAGCCCGAACACCGTCGGGGACACCGGCGAGTCGGCGGCGATGTCTTCCAGCATCAAGTGCGTGCGGTTGACCTCGCCATGACGGGAGGCGAACACCAGCTTCGCCGCCGGAACGTCCGCCGCGCACGCTTGGGCCAAATGCAGACAGATGCGCGCCAGCGGGCTCAAGCGACGCCGCTGCGACGCGTCGACAAAACGGCAGTCCGGATACGCGACGGGCGCCTCGGCCTTCTGCAACGGCCGTTGCGCCCAGTCGGCGGCCGACTCGCGGCCCGGCATCCAAGCCGCCCAACGCCGAATCGCCAGCGTGGGTTCGCCGCTCATTGTCACTTCCGCCATCCGCAAGCCTGTCAATCAAAAAAAGGAGCGTATTCTAAATTGTTCACACTCAGCCAACAAGTAAACAAGCATACGGCATTAAACGATGGTTACGAATCCGTCCCATTTTGTCGCAAGCGCAACAAAAACCTCGCCACGGGATTAAACGGCCGGTTTGATCGCCACCGCGTTGACCAGGGTTTCCTCGCGCTTCTGCGGCACCTTGAAGCCAAACCACTCCAGCGCGCCCAAGTCCGGCCGGCTCCACCACAGATAGGGCATGGACACGCGCGCGTCCGGCAGGTCGAAACCGGCCCCGCGCAGCAGGCCCAGGTATTCGTCGGCGGTTTTCTGAATCTCCATCGGGTGGCGGAACAATAGACGGATAGGCAGGGAGTGGATGTAGCGCCTGGTCGACTCGGCGAACAGCAGCACCCCGCCCGGCTTCAGCACCCGGAAGAACTCCCGCATCGCCGCCTCCTGCTCCACCAGATGGTGGAAGCTTTGGTGGCAATACACCATGTCGAAACTCTCGTCGGCGTACTCCATGCGCGACGCATTGCCGAAGGCCAGCGTCACTTTGCGCGCGCAGCGGTCGGCGGCCGGGCGCGCACGCTGTTCGATCGCCGGATCCGCGTCCAGCGCCACGATCTCGTCCGGCGCGAATCTGCGGGCCAGCTCGTCGAAGGAATGCCCAAACCCGCAGCCCACGTCCAACACCCGGGCGAACGCGCGCCGCGGCGGCATCATCCGCTCCAGATCGTTCAAGGCACGCCGCAAGACGTGCACTTTCCAGGTGGCCGTATTCAGGAACCAATTGCCAAAACGCGTTTCTTCTACAAAGGGAAAAGTATTCTGCATTCTCAGATTCAAGCAAGATATCCAACAAAAGCAGCCAGCCCCTCGCCCTCGTTTCCGCCAAAGGCAGAGACTAAGGGGCGCGCTCGCTGCAAGGACAAAAAACAGCCGCCAAGGCGGCTGTTGTCGCATCCGATCCAAGCGGGGGCTTACTGCAATAGATCGCCATCCTCGGATTTGGGCGAACGGCTGAGCAGGCCCAGCACCACCCGCTGCGGATCGTGCCCCTGGTAGAGCAGGCCGCAGACCGCGGCGGTGATGGGCATGTCCACTTCCAGCCTCTCCGCCATGGTCAGCACTTCGCGGGCGGTGGCCACGCCTTCGGCCACATGGCCCAGCTCTTGCAGCGCCTGCTGCAGCGGCTTGCCTTCGGCCAGCTTCAAGCCCACCTGGCGATTGCGCGACAGCGCGCCGGTGCAGGTGAGGATCAAGTCCCCCATGCCGGCCAGGCCCATCATAGTGTGCTGGCTGGCACCCAGCGCGGTGGCCAGGCGGGTGATTTCGGCCAGGCCGCGAGTGATCAGCGCGGCGCGGGCGTTCATACCGTACTCCAGGCCGTCGGCCACGCCGGTGGCGATGGCCATCACGTTCTTGACCGCGCCGCCCACCTCCACCCCCACCAGGTCGGCGTTGGCGTAGAGCCGCAGCAGCGGGCTGTGCAGATCGCGCGCCACTTGCCGGGCGAAGGCTTCGTCGTCGGAGGCGATGGCCGCCGCCGCCGGCAGGCCCTGCGCCACTTCGCGGGCGAAGCTGGGGCCGGACAGCACGCCGCAGCGGTGATTGGCCGGCAATTCCTCTGCCACCACTTGGTGCGGCAGCAAGCTGGAGCCCGCCTCAAAGCCCTTGCAGGCCCACAGCAGCGGCGGCAGGTGCGAAGACAGCGCGGTCAACGCCCGCAGCGTGGGCCGCAAACCGGCCATCGGCGTGACGATGAGAATGAGTTCGGCGTCCTGGATAGCGCGCGGCAGTTCCGCGGACAGTTTGAGCGCATCCGGAAACGGGCAATCGGGAAGATAGCGCTGGTTGACGCGCTTGGCGGCCAATTCTGCCACCTGATTGGGGTCGCGCGCCCAGAGCGTGACTTGATGGTGACGGGCAAAGGCGATGGCCAGGGCGGTGCCCCACGCGCCAGCGCCCAGGATGGCCAGTTTCATGCGTAGCCTTTACAAGCCCCAGAGGTCGGTAATACGAGCATAGCCGATGCTGCCGTCGCGGTGGCGGACTTTGACCCAACCGCCCTTGGGCGGCTCTTGCAGCTCCACCACGCCGTCCTTGGGCACGGTGTAGGCCAGCGGGGCATCGTTGGCCGGCGCGGCGCGCACTTCCGCCTTGTCGGCGGTGGTCAACAGCCAGCGCTGTTTGGACAACGCGGCGGCCGGGATCCAGGCGATGCCGCCGGTAGCGTCGCGCACGCGCGACCATTCTTTCTGACTGCTCAGCACTTCCACCGGGTAGTAGCGGCTCACCACGAACAGTTTCTTCGAGGTGAGCGCCGGCGCCTCGTACAGCGCCACGCCGGTTTCCTTCACTGAGCGAAACTCAAGTGCGGCGGCGCTGTGAGCCAACAGGCCCAGGCTCAGCGCCAGCGGATATACGAGGCGTTTCATTGATTGCGTCGCCTCAGGCGTTGCCGGCTTCGGCCTGTTGCGCGCGTTGCTGCATGTACAAGGCTTCGAAGTTGATCGGGGACAACAGCACCGGCGGGAAGCCCGCGCGGTTCACCACGCTGGACACGGCTTCGCGCGCGTACGGGAACAGGATGTTGGGGCAAGCCACACCCAGAATCGGGTCGATGTCTTCGGCCGGCACGTTGCGGATCTGGAAGATGCCGGACTGGCCCACTTCGCACAGGAACATGGTTTTTTCCGGCAGTTTGGCGGTTACGGTCACGGTCAGGGTCACTTCGTAGAAACCGTCGTCCAGCTGCTTGCCTTCGCTGGCCAGCTGCATGTCAATTTCCGGCTGTTCTTGCTCCAGGAACACCTGCGGCGCGTTAGGCACTTCCAGGGACATGTCCTTCACATAGATTTTCTCGATGGAAAACGCCGGCTGCAGCTCTTGTTGTTCGCTCATCTCTTTGTCTCACACGGAGGCCGCTCGCAAGCGGCCGGTTTGGGAATGGTTAAAACAGGCCTGCATCATCGCACGAAAGCGGTTCAGGGCCAACCGCCCGCAAACGAGGGGTTTGATCGCGGGCAAAACGGCTCAATCGCCCAGCAGCAGCTCCAGCTTGCCCGCCTGGTTCAGCGCCACTAGGTCATCGCAGCCGCCGACATGGGTATCGCCGATGAAGATCTGCGGCACGGTGCGGCGGCCGGTCAGATCCATCATCTTGTCACGCTCGACCGGGTCCAGGTCGATACGGATTTCCTTGATGTCGGACACGCCTTTGGCTGCGAGGATTTGCTTGGCGCGGATGCAGTAGGGGCACACCGCGGTGGTATACATGGTTACGGGTTTCATCGATGGCTTTCGCGAAATCGGGCGCTCCGGCGAGGAGCGCGCAAAGCCCGATATTATACCGCCGCCGCGCGCGCCGAAACCGTCAATCCGCCATGTTCTTACTTGGAGGCCTCGAAGCGGTCGATCAGATCGGCGACGATCTGGTCCATCGCCTTGCCCATCTCCGGCGCGCGCGGGCTGTTGACGATCACCGCCAGCGCCAGCCGGCGGCCGTCCGCGCCCAGCCAGTAGCCGGCCAGAGCCTTCACGTCCTTCAAGGTGCCGGTCTTCATCCGCAGCCGCGGGCCTTGCTCGGCGAAGCGCTTGCGCAAGGTGCCGTCCTCGCCGGCGATGGGCAGGCTGGCCAGGAATTCGCTGGCGTAGGGCCCGCGCGCGGCGTTGAGCAGCACCCGCCCCATCAGCCGCGCGCTCACCCGCTCGCGGCGCGACAGACCGGAACCGTTTTCCAACACCAGCGTTTCATCGGAAATGCCGTTGGCCGCAAGCATGCGCCGCACTGCGTGCTCGGCGTTGGCGCGGGTATCCTCACCGCCGCCGCCCTCCTTGCCCAAGGTCAGGAACAGGGTGCGCGCCATGGTGTTGTTGCTGTATTTGTTGATGTCGCTGATCGCCACGGTCAACGGCTGCGAGTCGTGGCCGGCCAGTTCGCGCGCGCCGGCCGGCACCCGCCCCAACCCCGCGCCCTTGGGTCCGGCTCCGCCCAGCGCCTGCCATAGGGCAACGAAGTCCTGGCTGGCGAAAGCGTCGTGGTCCAGCACGTTGACGAAGGTTTTGACGCCGTCGCAGCTGGGCGGCAAAGTGCCGCTGACCGTGACGGAACGCATGTCGTTGGCGATGCTGACGTAGCGGCGCACATCGGAACAGTCATTCGGGCCACCCTGACCGCCGGCCTGAAGTTTGGCGTTGACGCTAACGCCTGCCAACGGCGGGTCCAGCGCCACGCGCGCGCCGCCGGCGTCGACGTAAAAGTTGAGCCAGGCCACTTTCAGATTGGTCAGATGGCTATCCGGCTCCACTGTGAAGGCGCGGCCGGCGTCTTCGTCGAAGTCGTGGGCGCTGGACACGCCCTTGAACGCGCTCTTGTCCAACACCAGCTTGCCGTCTATCCGTTGCACGCCGCGCAGCCGCAGACCGTACAGCAGATTAAGCAGACTATCGTTGTTGAAACGCGGATCGCCGGCGCCCAGCCAGTAAAGATCGCCTTGCAGCGCGCCGTCGCGCACCGGCGCGGCGGACCACAGTCCGGTGTGCCAGCGGTAGCCGGGCTTGAGCAGGTTCAGCGCGCTCCAACTAGTGATCAGCTTCATGGTGGAGGCCGGATTGACCCCGCTGTCCGCGCGATGGCCGGCCAGCTCCTTGCCGCTTTCCACCGGCGCGGCCCAGACGGCCACTTCCTCCGGCTTGAGGCCGTGCAAGTCCAGCGCGCGAGCTGGCAACGCCGGCAACAGCAGATAAGCCACCATCAGGATTTGTTTCTTCATTGCTTTCATTGGGCGATCACATGTCTTGTGGATCCACGTCCAGCGACCAGCGCAGGCCGCGTCCATGGCGTTTGGCCGCCGCTTCCACCTGCGGCAGCAATTGATTCAAAAATCCGTGCAGCGCCTGCCGTTGCGGAGACTCCAGCACCAGCTGTGCGCGTTCGCGATTGGCCAATCGCGCCATCAGCGCCGGCGCCGGGCCGGCGATCAACACCTGCTCGGCCAGCGGCTCGGCCAGCCGCCGCACCTCGGCCAGAAAGGCGGTGGCCAATTCCAGGCTGGGGCTGTCGGCGCGCAGCAGCGCCTGGTAGGCGCAGGGCGGAAAGCCGGCGATGCGTCGCTCGTCCAATAGGGCCTTGGCGTAGCCGTCGAAATCGTGACGCGTCAGCGCCTGGTATAGCTCATGATCCGGCCACTGGGTCTGGATCAGCACCTCGCCGGCGGCCTCGGCGCGGCCAGCCCGGCCCGCCACTTGCATCAGTTGCGCGAACAGCCGTTCGGAAGCACGGAAGTCCGCGGAATACAGGCCGCCGTCCGCGCCCAGCGCCACCACCAGCGACAAAGTGCCAAAGTCGTGGCCCTTGGCCAGCATCTGGGTCCCCACCAGCATGTCCACCTCGCCGGCATGGACCTTGCGATAGATCTCGTCCCACGCCTCCTTGCGGCTGGTGGTGTCGCGGTCTATGCGCAGGATGCGCGCCTCGGGAAACAAACGCGTCAGCGCGGACTCCAGCCGCTGTGTGCCCTCCCCCAGCGGTTTGATGTCGGGATTTCCGCAATCCGGGCAGGCACGCGGCACCTGCTCTTCCCAACCGCAATGGTGGCAGCGCAGCTTGCGCTCCAACAGGTGCACCACCAGCTTGGCGGAACAGCGCGGGCAGCCGCTGGTCCAGCCGCAATCGGTGCAGGCCACCACCGGCGCGAAGCCGCGACGGTTGATGAACACCAAGCTCATCTCGCCGCGCGCCAAGCGCTGGCGCAGCGCCTGGATCACGGGATCGGACAGGCCTTCGGCCAGTTTTTGCCGCCTCACGTCGACCAGCCTCACATCCGGCAACCGCGCCGCACCGTGCGCGCGCCGGCTCAGCGACAAACGGCGATAGCGGCCAGCCTCGACATTGGCCACGGTCTCCAGGCTGGGCGTGGCCGAGCCCAGCACAATGGGCACGCCGGCCTGGCGCGCGCGCCAGATCGCCAGATCTCGCGCATGGTAGCGCAAGCCGTCTTGCTGCTTGAAGGAGCCGTCGTGCTCTTCGTCCACCACGATCAGGCCCAGGCGCGGCAGCGGCGTGAACACCGACAGCCGGGTGCCTATCATCACGTCGGCGCGCCCCTGCCAGCCGTCCAGCCAGCCCCTCAGGCGCTCGCCGTCTGCCAGATGGCTGTGCTGCACCGCGATGCGGCTGTCCGGAAAGCGCTGGGTGAAGCGCGTGATCAGCTGCGGGGTCAGATTGATTTCCGGCACCAGCACCAACACTTGACGGCCGGCGGCCAGATGATCGGCGATCAGCCGCAGATAAACTTCGGTCTTGCCGCTGCCGGTAATGCCGTGCAGCAGCCAGGGCTGATATCCGGCTTGGCTGCGCAAAGCGTCCAGCGCGGCTTGCTGCTCGTCGTTCAGTTCAGGGCTGTCCGCCACTCGCAAAGGAAGGGGCTCCGGCTCCACGCGGCGGACCTTGTTGCCCGCCAGCCAATCCGCCAACACCTTGCCGGCCTGCGGCGTCACCGTCTTGGCCGCGGCCAGCGTCAATGCGCCGTCCTGCAAGGCCTGCCACAGCGCCAGCCGCGCGCGCTGGCGAGCCGGCGGCGCCTCCGCCTCGCCTTGCGGCGTCAGCGCGTATGGACGCTCATCCGGCAAAACGATGTCGCGGGGCTCCCGCAGCCCGGTGGGCAGAGCGGTGAACAGCGCCTGTCCCAAGGGATGGTGGTAATAATCCGCGGCGAAGCGCACCAGGGACATAAAGTCTTCCGGCAGCGGGGGCAGCCCGGACAGAACCGACTCCACCGGCTTGAGCTTGGCGGGATCGATACCCTGTTGAGGTATGTCCGTGACAACCACGCCACACAGCCGGCGGGGCCCAAAGGAAACCGCTACTCTTTGCCCGGCCATGACAGACAACTGGGTCAGGTAACTGAACGTACTTGGCAGCGGCACATCCACGGCCACTTGCACAATGCTTTGTTGCCCCATCCGGCGCGCCCCCGAAGACAAATGCTGTTGCGACAAGGCTTTGCGGCCACTGTGCACAGATGCTGTGGATAACTTTGTGAACAAGCTGTCGCCTAGCGGTCGAAACGGCCCCAGATCAACATTTCCGTTAGATTGCGCAAAAATTAATCAATTATTTTCCTCTTTGTTTTCAAAGGCTTAAATTGATCAAAAAAACATGAGCAATCGGCTTGACAAGGACCTGAACTCTGACTAGCAAATGTGCATAACTCAGAGAACGACTATGGTTCGCCTTGTCAATATCCTTATTCATCACAATGCAAAAATACAATCCGGCCGCAGGAGAGCCATCGGCCGGACGGGTAAGGATACCCCGACGGCGCGCGAACGGCGTCAGGGGAAAAGTTAAATTTTCTGTTGAAAAAACAAATCCTTTTCCGCTGGCCCGGCTAACAACAACTTGATACTGGATTTACACACTGATAAAGCCGGCTTTAATGCCCGCCGAGCCGCGCCAACTTGGTGCGTCCGCCGCGGACAATTCCGCCGGAGCGGCAAAAACATGCCAACGGTGTTTAATCCGGCTTTTCAGCCCTGGGCGTGATAAGGACGAGACAAGCGATGCACCGCTTCCACCAAGGCTCCGGCGTGCTCCGGCTTGACGTGCTGCGAGATGCCGTGGCCCAGATTGAAGACATGGCCACTGCCCGCGCCGTAGCTGGCCAGGATGCGGGCCACTTCGCGCTCGATGGCGGCCGGCTCGGCAAACAGCGCGTTGGGATCGAAGTTGCCCTGCAAGGCCACCTTGCCGCCCACCCGCGCGCGCGCGGCGCCCAGGTCCGTGGTCCAGTCCAACCCCACGCAGTCGGCGCCGATGGCGGCGATCTCCTCCAGCCACTGGCCGCCGCCCTTGGTGAACACGATCACCGGCACGCGGCGGCCGTCGGCCTCGCGCTTCAGGCCGGCGACGATCTGGCGCATATAGGCCAGCGAGAACTCGCGGTAGGCCGCCTGGGTCAGCGCGCCGCCCCAGGTGTCGAAGATCTGCACCGCCTGCGCGCCGGCGTCGATCTGGGCGTTCAGGTAGTCGATCACGGTGCGGGCGTTCACATCCAGGATGTGATGCAGCAACTCAGGGCGGCTGTAAAGCATGGCTTTAACGTGACGGAAATCGTCGGAGCCTCCGCCCTCTATCATGTAGCAGGCCAAGGTGAACGGGCTGCCGGAGAAGCCGATCAGCGGCACGCGGCCATCCAGCGCCTTGCGGATGCTGGACACCGCGTCGAAGACGTAGCCCAGCTTGTCCAGCGCCGGCACCGTCAGCGCGCGGATGGCGGCTTCGTCGCGCAGCGGGCGCTCGAACTTGGGGCCCTCGCCTTCGGCGAAGTACAGGCCCAGGCCCATGGCGTCCGGCACGGTCAGGATGTCGGAAAACAGGATGGCGGCGTCCAGCGGGAAACGCTCCAGCGGCTGCAGCGTCACCTCGGTGGCATAGTCGGGACTGGTGCACAAACCCATGAAGCTGCCGGCTCGGCTGCGAGTGGCGCGGTACTCCGGCAAATAGCGGCCGGCCTGGCGCATCATCCAGATCGGGGTGTATTCGACGGGCTGGCCAAGCAGCGCGCGCAGGAAGGTATCGTTCTTGAGCTGGGTCATGCGGCAATCAGTCCTGAGAGGCGAAAAAATAGAGCGTCATTATACCCGAGTCCCCCGGCTCAGTCCCCCCCGCTTGGCGGCGCGCCTCCGCGCGGCGAAGCTGTGCGCCATGAAGAAAACCGTTCTCTTGTCCTGGAGCAGCGGCAAGGACAGCGCCTGGGCGCTGCATGTGCTGCGCCGGGATCCAGACGTTGAAGTCGTCGGACTGTTCACCACCGTCAACCAGGCTTTCCAGCGCGTGGCCATGCACGCGGTGCGGGAGGAGCTGCTCCAGGCGCAGGCCGCGGCGCTGGGCTTGCCGCTGCGCCAGGTAAGCATCCCCTACCCTTGCAGCAGCGAGGACTACGCCAGCCGGATGGCCTTTGGCGATCTATTCCTGGAGGATGTGCGCGCCTACCGCGAGCGGAACCTGGCCGGCAGCGGCATAGAGCCGCTGTTCCCGCTGTGGGGCCTGCCCACCGCCGAGTTGGCGCAGACCATGCTGCGCAGCGGGCTCAAGGCCAGACTGACCTGCCTGGACCCGCGCAAGCTGCCGCGCGGCCTGGCCGGCAGCGAGTTTGGCCAGGACTTGCTGGACGCCTTGCCGCCGGACGCCGACCCCTGCGGCGAATACGGCGAGTTCCATTCCTTCCCCTGGGACGACCCGATGTTCCTGCATCCGGTGCCACACGCGGTGGGCGAAACGGTGGAGCGGGACGGTTTCGTGTTCACCGAGCTGCTGCCGCCTGACCCTCAGCGCGGGTAGAACCACAACTCCTTGCGCTGCAGCGGCGTATCCTTGGGCAGCAAGGGATTGGGCAGTTCGATGATACGCCGCCGCGCCAGGTTCAAGGCGCGCAAGCGCGGGCCGTTGAAGCGCAGGAACAGCTTGTCGAAGCTGCCATCCTTGATCGCTGCCTCCAGACCCTGGGTCAGCGCCCGGGCCAGCTCCGGCCGGCGCGGCGACACGAAGAAATAAAAAGCCGCCGGATAATGCAGCACGATGTAAGGGTCCAGCGTCAGGCCTTTGGCGGCCTCGGACTCCAGTTCCTGACCCACCTCGATCACGCTGCGCGGGAAATAGTCGAAGCGCCCCTGCCGCAGCATGGCGAACAGCGGCAAATACAAGGGGCTGGCCACCACCGGCAAGCCGGCGCCGCGCAGAATCTGCGTATCCGGCCAATCCTGCCCCTGGCCGGCGCTCAGCGCCTTCAGATCCGCCAGCGTGAATACCTTCTCGAACAAGCGGCCGCGTTTTTGCGACACCAGCGGCACGCGCCAGCCGATCAAGCCCTTGTACAAGGGAATGCGCACCGGCAGGGCCTTCTGTTCGCGCTCGCGGCTGCTCATGCCCCAGAACAGGTCCACGCCGGCGTCGCCGTGCGCCATCTGCTCCAGCGCCCGCCCCTGGTTCATGTCCAGCGCGCTGCTCAATTCGCAACTGAGCCCGGCCTCGCTGCAGGCCAGTTGCAACAACGCCTGCATATAAGGCAGATGCGGGTCTTGCTCTCCGGACACCAGCGCGTAGCGGATCGACAAAGTTTGCCCCAGCGCCGGCAGCGCCAGAACGCACAGCAGCAGCATCAAGATTCGCATCTTGCGCGTCCTCCCGAGAAACCTCTGTTCATGATGGCCGCCGCGTGGAGCCTGTTCTCGATCTCATGAGTTAAAGCGAGACTTTGAACGCAATCCTATAGCAACCCCACACCGCCCAGCAAAGCGCCGGCCAACAATAGCCACAAGGGATTGAGCGCAGTGCGCCACGCCGCTAACGCCACCGCGCCGCACAATACCCAGGCGCCTACGCCGGCATTGGCCGCCTGGCTTAACAAACAGGCGCTGGCGGCCACCAGGCCTATGGTCAGCGGCGCCAGCCCGCGCTGGATCGCCCGGGTCAGCGGCGCCCGCTGGTAACGCTGCCACCAGCGCGCCACGTAAAAGCTCAGCACCGAAGACGGGCCGCAAATCCCCAGCATGCTGACCAGCGCGCCCGGCACCCCGGCCACCTGCCAGCCTATCAGGCTGACCACCAGCACATTGGGGCCGGGCGCGGCCTGGGCGATGGCGAACAGCGCGGCGAACTCGCGCCCGCTCATCCAGCCCTGTTCCAACACCAGCCGCTGCAACTCGGGAATCAGCACATTGGCGCCGCCCACCGCCACCAGCGACAACAGCGAGAAGCGCCACAGCAGCGTCAGCAGAATCATGCGCCCTCCTTAGGCCGGTCGCGCCAGGCCAGCCCGACGGCGACGGGCGCCAGCAGCGCCAGCGACCACAGCAAGGGCAATTGCAGGACGCCCAGAGCACAGAAGGTCAACGCAGCCACCAGCACGCACCACAGCTTGCGCTCAATGCGCTCCAGCAAGCGCAGCCCCATCGCCGCGATCAGGCCGGCGGCGGCGGAAGCCAGGCCATGCAACACATTCTGCACCAGCGCCAGCTGCCGGTAATGGCCGTAGAAGGAGGCCAGCAGCAGCACGATGACCATGGGCGCCAGCAACAAACCGGCGATGGCGGCCAAGGCCCCGCTCGCGCCGTGAAAGCGGCTGCCCACCGCCACCGCGACATTGACGATATTGGGCCCCGGCAACACTTGGCCCAGGCCCAGCACCACGGCGAAGTCGGCCTCGCTCAGCCAGCGGCGGCGCAACACCATCATCCGATGCGCCTGCGGCAATACGCCGCCGAAACCGGTCAGCCCGATAGAGAAAAAGCCGGCGAACAAATCGCGCCGGCTGGGCGCCCGCAAATCCGGTTCCATGCCCTTTCCTCTCTCCAAATCATCCATGCGTTCACGCTACGCCGATGCGCGCCGCAGCTCAAACGAAAATCGCTGACAGCCCCTGTCAATAAAACTCACAGCGCGCCCAGGCGCTCCAGAATGAAATCTATGAACACCCGAAGCTTGGGCAGGGGCTGGCGATCCGGCAGATAAATCAAATGCATCGGCTTGGGCGGCGGCAAACAGCCCGGCAGCAGTTCCACCAGCCGGCCGGCGGCCACGTCGTCGCCCAGCAGCGCCTCGGCCTGCAGCACGATGCCGCCGCCGGCCAGCGCCACCATGCGCAGCGCCTGGCCGTGATTGGACTGGAAGCGGCTGGCGCGCGCCCACTCGCCGGCGCCCAGCAGTTCCCAACCATCGTCCTTGCGCCACAGCGAGAAGCCCAGGCAATCATGCGCGGCCAGATCTTCCGGCGCGCACGGCACGCCTTTGCGCGCCAAATAGGCCGGCGCCGCCGCCACCATCATCCGGTAGGGCTGCAGAGGCCGGGCCACCAAGCCCGAATCGGGCAGCCGGCCGATGCGGAAGGCGGCGTCGTAACCGTCGGCCACCAAGTCGACCAGTTCGTCCGACAAGGTCAGGTCCACCGTGATATCCGGATACGCTTGCATGAACTCGGCCAATAAGCCCGCCAGCCGCAGCGAACCAAAGGTCACCGAGGCATTGACGCGCAGCACGCCGCGCGGCGCGCCGCTCATCAGCTCGGCGCCGCTTTCCGCCGCGCGAATTTCCGCCAGAATGGACTGGCAACGTTGAAAGTAATGCAGGCCCAGCTCGGTCAATTGCTGGCGGCGGGTGGTGCGCGCCAGCAAGCGGCCGCCCAGCCGCTGTTCCAGGCTGGCGATATGCTTGCCCACCATGGGTTGGGACAAGCCATGCGCCTCGGCCGCCGCGGTGAAACTGCCTCGCTCCACCACCGCCACGAACAGCTCCATGCTCAAAAGGCGATCCATGCCATTCATAACCTACGGTTTTTAATCCTGTTCATCTTAGCGGATTAATCAATGCTCCGCGCGGGAGCAGAATGACCGGGTCTTAACACTTGTCCGGGAGATTTCCCATGAAAAAGATTCTCATCGTCGGCGCCCACGGCACTCTGGGCCAGGCCGTCAGCCAAGCGCTGTCCCACCATCAAGTCATCAAAGCGGGCAGCCGCCGCGGTGATGTGCTGGTGGACCTGACCAACGGCGACAGCATCCGCGCGCTGTTCGAACGCATCGGCGGGGTAGACGCCATCATCAGCGCCGCCGGCAAGCTGCACTTCGGCCCCTTGGCGGAGATGAACGCCGAACAATTTCGCATCGGCCTCAACGACAAGCTGATGGGCCAAGTGGAGTTGGCACTAATCGGCCAGCACTATCTGAACGCCGGCGGCTCCATCACCCTGACCAGCGGCATCGTCAGCGAACAACCCATCCGCTTCGGCAGCAACGCCAGCGCCGTGAACTCCGCATTGGAGGGCTTTGTGCGCGGCGCGGCGGCGGAGCTGGACGGCGGACGCCGCATCAATGTGGTCAGCCCCAACGTGTTACAGGAATCCTGGGAGCAGTACCGGGACTTTTTCCCCGGCTTCGAAGCGGTACCAGCGGCACGCGCGGCCCTAGCCTATGTCCGCAGCGTGGAAGGCGTGCAGACCGGTCAAACGCTGCGCGTCTGGTAAGCCCCCGCCTCAATCGTAAATCGTCATCAAGCCGGCCATCTCGCGCTTGCCCGCGGCGGACAGACAAGCCGTCTTCAATTTGCCCAGCATGACGACGTCGCGCGCCAGCTCGCTGCGTTTGGATACGTAGAGCGCCATTGGCTCGTCGCCGTGCACGTATTCGGCCAGATTGGGCAGGCTCTCGCCCATCTGCCTCAGCGCGTGGCCGCAGCCTGGACGCACGCACATCATTGCATCCAGCCTGCCGGCTTGCAGCATGCGAAACCCCTGCGGCATGTCCGATACCTCCACCGGCGTCGCCCCGCTTTCGGCGACAAAGCCGTCCAGGGTGTGGGTGCCGCGCAGAACGCCCAGGCTGCGCAGGCGGAACCACTGCGGACCTATGGGCGATACTTGGCCGCGACGATGGTAGAGCACGGAAATGCGGATCGACACCGGCCTGCACAGCTCCACGGCGAAGCGTGCTCGCTCCGGCGAAGCGGTCACCAGCGCCAGCGCGTTTCGCCCATTTCTCAGCTCCTCTATCGCGCGCGGCAACGGCCGGACATCCTGAGTCAGCGTCAGCCCCGCCTGCTTCGCCACAAACCGGATGAAACGCGGCGCCACGCCGTCCTGGCTAGCGCCGTCGCCCCAGGGCCCAATATCCTGACTGGAGGAGTGGTAGCCGGCCGCCAGCACAGGCAGCGCCAGCCACCCCGCCAACAGGCCCCTCCATCGTTTGGCCATGCCATTCCCCTTGATTGAGACACCACGCCTAGCCTCACTATAGCCCGCAATGGAAAAGCCCCCGCAAGCAAGGCTTGCAGGGGCTTTCCGTCCTTTGAGAACAACCAGCGCGGCCGCTCAGATATCGGCCTCTACCGCGTTGCCGTTGGCTTCCATCCAGCTGCGGCGGCTTGACGCTTCCCCTTTGCCCATCAGCATGACGAAAGTGGACAGCGTCTGCTCCAGCTCGCCGGTGCGCACCCGCACTTGGGATAAACGGCGGGTATCTGGATTCATCGTGGTGTCCTTCAACTGCTCCGGGTTCATCTCGCCCAGGCCCTTGAAGCGGGAAATGCTCCAGGCGTTCTCTCGCACGCCTTCGCTGCGCAGCCGGTCAAGGATGGCGGTCATCTCGCCTTCGTCCAAGGCGTACAGCTTGCGCGGCGGACGATGCTTGCCCTGGCCGGGCACGTCCACGCGGAACAGCGGCGGCTGAGCCACATAGATATTGCCGTTCTCGATCAAACGCGGGAAATGGCGGAAGAACAACGTCAGCAAGAGCACCTGGATATGAGAACCGTCCACGTCCGCGTCGGACAGGATGGCGATCTTGCCGTAGCGCTGGCCGGACAAGTCCGGGTGGTCGCTGGGCCCGTGCGGATCCACGCCGATGGCCACCGAAATGTCGTGAATCTCGGCATTGGAGAACAGCTGGTCCTTATCGGTTTCCCAGCTATTGAGCACCTTTCCGCGCAGGGGCAAGATGGCCTGGTATTCCTTGTCTCGCGCCAGCTTGGCCGAGCCGCCGGCAGAATCGCCCTCCACCAGGAACAGCTCGTTGCGATCGATATCCTCGCTCTCGCAATCGGTCAATTTGCCGGGCAGCACCGCCACGCCGGAGCCTTTTTTCTTTTCAACCTTCTTCACCGACTTCAGACGCGACTGCGCCTGGCGGATGGCCAGTTCGGCAATCTTCTTGCCGGACTCCACGTTCTGGTTCAGCCACAGCTCCACCGGATCGCGCGCCAGGCCGGAAATCAGCTTCAGCGCGTCGCGGCTGGTCAGCTTGTCCTTGGTCTGCCCCTGAAACTGCGGGTCCAGCACCCGGGCGGACAATACGAAGCGCACTCGGCTCCACACATCCTCCGCCATCAGCTTGACGCCGCGCGGCAATAGGTTGTGGTGATCGATGAAACTCTTTACCGCATCGAACACGCCGGCGCGCAAGCCGGCTTCATGGGTGCCGCCCACCGGCGTCGGAATCAAGTTGACGTAGCTCTCGCCGCTGGCGCCGTCCTCGAACCAGGCCATCGCCCACTGCACGCCCTCGCCCTTGGCGAACTGCTCATGATCGTCGCCGATATAGGCCTCTCCGGCGAACAAGGGCGCCACCGGCTCGTCGCCGTTGCACAGCTCGGCCAGATAGCTCTTCAAGCCCTCCGGGTATTGCCAGACCTTGACCTCGTCGCCGCTGGGGCGCTCCACCACCAGGGTGACCGCCACGCCGGGCAGTAGCACCGCCTTGGCGCGCAGCAGGCGCTCCAGCTCCGGCAAGGAGTAACGAGGGCTTTCAAAATACTTGCCGTCGGGCCAGACCCTGACCCGAGTGCCGCTGGTGCGCGGGCCGCAATCCCCCACCCGAGTCAACGGCTCAATGACATCGCCGCCGGAAAACACCAGACGGTGCACGCCGCCTTCGCGCTTGACCTCCACCTCCAGCCGGGTGGACAGCGCATTGGTTACCGACACGCCAACCCCGTGCAGGCCCCCGGAAAAAGCGTAAGCGCCGCCGTCTTTCTTGTTGAACTTGCCGCCAGCGTGCAAGCGGGTGAACACCAGTTCCACCACCGGCACGCCTTCTTGCGGATGCAGGCCCACCGGAATGCCGCGGCCATCGTCCTCCACCGACAGGGAGCCGTCCTGATGCACCGTCACCGCGATCTTGCGCGCGTAGCCGCCCAAGGCCTCGTCCGCGGCGTTGTCTATCACTTCCTGGCAGATATGGGTGGGATCGGTGGTGCGGGTATACATCCCCGGCCGTTCCTTGACCGGCTCCAAGCCTTTCAGCACCCGTACCGACGACTCATCGTATTGTTGCGTCATGTTTGAATCTTGTTGCTCAGCAAATTACGCCAAACGCCGCGGTCAACGGCCACGGCGCAAAAAAAGACAGCGGGCCATGCCCGCCGTGTCGCTTCGAGGCGCGCGGACGGCGCCGCGTCAATGCGGCTCCTGAGCGCGGCCAAGGCGAGCCAGATAGGCCTCCCGGCTTTCCACTCCGCGCAGGAAGCGCGACAGCTCGGCCAACGCGCGCTCGTACACCTCGCGCTTGAACTCGATCACCGCGTCCACCGGCGCCCAGTATTCGTTCCAGCGCCAGCCGTCAAACTCGGGGTGGCTGCTGGCGCGCAGGCAAACGTCGCACTCGCGCCCCACCAGTTTCAGCAGAAACCAAATCTGCTTTTGCCCCTTGTAACTGCCGCGCCACTCCCGGCGCACCCAGTTGGTCGGCACCTCATAACGCATCCAGTCGCGGGTGCGTCCCAGTATTTTCACATGTTGCGGCAGCAAACCCACCTCTTCCAGCAGCTCGCGATACATCGCGGCTTCCGGACTCTCGCCTGGCTTGATCCCGCCTTGCGGAAACTGCCAGGAATGCTCCCGCACTCGCTTGCCCCAGAACACCTCATTTTTGCCGTTGATGAGGATGATTCCGACATTGGGGCGGTATCCGTCCCGGTCCAGCATTGGAAAACCTGCAATTCATCTAGTTGAACGAATTTTTGCACATTTCGCCCCGCCTTGCCATGGACTCTATCGCCGGCCTCGCAAAGGCCTGACTTCGTCCGGAACTGCGCTGGCGCAAGGATTGCGCAGGCGCGGACTCCCCCAAGAGGCGAAAACGATGCTACGATTCCACGATTAAACGTCAAACCCAACGCTTACATGGCATTTCTGCTAAAAAGATCGTTGCTGGCTCAGCTTCCCAAGCTGCGCATGCAAGCCGACGCCATCACCACCCTGCACCAGACCGCCGACTTCCGCCTTTGCCTGCTGGAAGCGATCGCGCAGGCCCGGCACCGCATCTATATCGCCGCGCTCTATCTGGAGCATGACGAAGCCGGCCAGGAAGTGCTGGACGCGCTGTTCGCCGCCAAACAACGGCAACCGCAGCTGGACATCCGCGTCATGGTGGACTGGCACCGCGCCCAGCGCGGGCGCATCGGAGAAAGCCAGGACAGCTGCAACGCCGCCTGGTATCGGGCTCAGGCGCTGCGGCACAACGTTGACGTGCCCATCTACGGCATCCCGGTGCAAACCCGCGAGCTGTTTGGCGTGCTGCATCTTAAAGGGCTGATCATTGACGATCAGGTGCTGTACAGCGGCGCCAGCATCAACAATGTCTACTTGCACAAATTGGATAAGTACCGCTTCGACCGCTACCACCTGATTCGCAATCAGGCGCTGGCGGATGTAATGTCCAGCTATATGCACGAGCAGTTCTTCAACGACCCCGCGGTATTCCGGCTGGACAAACCGGCGCCGGCCACCCGCAGCATACGCAAGGAAATCCGCGCCTTCCGCGACAAGCTCAGCCATAGCCAATACCGGCTTGAAAACCAGGCATACTCGGAAGACGGACTGGCAGTCAGCCCGATTGTCGGCATCGGCAAGGGCAACATGCTCAACCGGGTAATTCTGGATCTGATTGCAAACACCCGCAGTTCGCTGTTCATCTGCACACCCTATTTCAACTTTCCGAGGCCGGTGGTGCTCGCCATCAGCAAGGCGCTGCGCCGCGGCGTGCAAATCGACATTGTCGTCGGCGACAAAACCGCCAATGACTTCTACATTCCGCCCAGCGAGCCCTTCCGCGTCATCGGCGCGCTGCCCTATCTCTACGAAATGAACCTGCGCCGCTTCGCCAAACGCCAACGCCACTACATCGGCATCGGCCAGCTGCGGGTACATCAGTGGAAAGACGGCGACAACACCTATCACCTCAAAGGCATGTTCAGCGACCAGCGCTACATGCTGCTGACCGGCAACAATCTCAATCCGCGCGCCTTCCGCCTGGACATGGAGAATGCGTTGCTGATCAGCGACCCCAACGCCGAACTCAAACACCAGAACCAGCAAGAGCAGGAAAACATCTTGCGTCACAGCCGGCAGTTGCTGCATTACCGCGAACTGGAAGACGTTCGCACCTATCCCGAACAAATCAAAAAACTATTGACTCGCCTGAGCCGCGTGCGCATCGACCGCATGCTCAACCTGATGCTGTAAACACTCTTAAACCCTGTGCGGTGGCGGAGAAAACGGGATGCGCGACAGCGCATCAGCGTTTCGAAGTCCCCGCGTTCTGAATAGGCTCCAAACGCCTCCGCCATTACCGCCCGCATCGGCCCATATGCTAGAAAGATGAATGCGCTTAGCAAAACATGGAGCTTCAGATGTCGGCCATCAAGATCAATACCCAAAACCTGAGCATCAGCCACGAGCTGTCGGAAAAGTGGCAGCAGGTGCTGGATCTCCTGGCCAAGATCGTGGACATCCCCGCCGCGCTGATCATGCAGAAGCAGGCGCCCCACATCAAAGTCTTCCTCTCCAGCCACAACCAAGGCAACCCGTACGAAGAAGACGAGTTGGCCGAGCTCAATACCGGCCTGTATTGCGAAACCGTGATGAGCAGCCGCAAAGAGCTGCTGGTGCCCAACGCCTTGAAAGACCCTGACTGGGATCACAATCCCGATATCAAGCTGGGCATGATCTCCTACCTAGGCATGCCGCTGATCTGGCCCAACCAGGACGTGTTTGGCACCATTTGCGTGCTCGACCGGGCCGAAAACCCCTATAGCCAGACCCACAGACAATTGCTCGGCCAATTCCGCGCCATGGTGGAGCGCGATCTGCATCAGGTATATCACAATCAGGCCAGGAAACAGGAAGACGCCATCCTGCGCGCGGACGAGGCCGAGCGTGTCAGGCGGGAGTTCGAATCTTTGCGAGCAGGGGAGCAAAAAGCGCTACAGGCTTTGCGCGAAAGCGAGGAACGCTGGCACTTCGCGCTGGAAGGCGCCGGCGACGGCGTCTGGGATTGGGACATCGTCGGCGACGCCGTCTTTCTCTCCCCCCGCTGCCGGCAACTGCTGGGACTGGACGATAAAGACACCGGCGCGTTCAAGCTCTGGCACACAGGCATCCATCCCGACGATCTGCCGACGGTGC
Organism: Chromobacterium haemolyticum; assembly: GCF_009936155.1. Lineage (NCBI taxonomy): Bacteria > Pseudomonadati > Pseudomonadota > Betaproteobacteria > Neisseriales > Chromobacteriaceae > Chromobacterium > Chromobacterium haemolyticum. The sequence goes on from NZ_AP019312.1 coordinate 3,944,144, forward strand.
AGGCCGATATCATCGCCTATCAGCGCCAAGCAGAAGGCTCATTCATCTCGGAGCACCGTTTTCGCGCGCAAGACGGCTGGATCTGGCTGCTAAGCCGCGGCATGGTGGTGGGCCGCGACGAGCAAGGGCGGCCGTCGCGCATGATAGGCACTTACTCCGACATCAGCCAGCGCAAGCAAGCAGAATACGAGCTGCAACAGCTCAATAGTCACTTGGAAGACCGCGTAGCCAAGCGAACCGCCGAACTCAAGCAGGCCATGCAGCAAATCAGCATTGCGGAAAAACAGACGGCGCTCGCCCGCATGGTCGCTGGCATGGCGCATGAATTGAACACGCCGATAGGAAATATTCTGCTCAGCGCCTCGGTATTGCACGCGGACCTCAAATCCATCATTCGCGCCGACGAAGCCAAGCAGCTCTCGCGCGGCAATCTGCAAGACTTCCTGCGCAAGGCGGTCGAAACCAGCGAACTGCTGCAAAGAAACAGCGAGTTGGCCGGCGATCTGATCGGCCGCTTCAAGCTGATCGCCTCCGACCAGCTCAACCAGCCCAAACGCGCGTTCAAGCCCGCTCAAACCATCGCCCAGCTAACCCAGGCGCTGCTGCCGCCGGAACACTATCCGGACATCCGGCTGACGCTGGAGGCGCCCCCTGAGCTGCAAATCGAGAATTATCCGGGCGCTTTGGAACAACTGCTGTCCCACCTCATCGCCAACAGCCTGGCCCACGGCTTCGACGGACACGATCGCGGCCGCATAGACATCCAGTTGCAAGCGCAGCAAGAAACGCTGCTGCTGCGCTATTCAGACAACGGCAAGGGCATTGCGCCGGAACTGCAGGACAAGGTGTTCGACCCCTTCTTCACCACGCAAATGGGGCGAAGCGGCGTGGGCCTGGGGCTCGCCATGGTGCACAACATCGTGCACACCATCTTGAAAGGCGAGATCCGGCTGGACAGCGCACCGGGACAAGGCGCTAGCTTCACCATCCGCTTCCCTCCCAACCAACACTGAGCCGCAAGGCGGACCGCCCCAGACGCAAAAAAGCCTCCCAATGGGAGGCTTGTTGTAGCGCCGTCTCAGCCGCTCCAACGCAAAAGCCCAGCTCGTCTGAGCTGGGCTTCGCAATCGGGCGTCTGGCGGTGTCCTACTTTCACATGGCGAATGCCACACTATCATCGGCGCTAAGGCGTTTCACGGTCCTGTTCGGGATGGGAAGGCGTGGGACCACCTCGCTATGGCCACCAGACATAAACTGGTACAAACTAGAAGAAGCCTGAGTTGATGTTTCATCAACCCACATATATTCGGTATTCAATTGTGTCGCACAACCACTATCTCATCGTCTCTCGGTTACCCAAGACACTCAAATGATAGGATCAAGCCTCACGAGCAATTAGTATCGGTTAGCTTAACGCCTCACAGCGCTTCCACACCCGACCTATCAACGTCCTGGTCTCGAACGACTCTTCAGGAGGGTCAAGCCCTCAGGGAAGTCTCATCTTCAGGCGAGTTTCCCGCTTAGATGCTTTCAGCGGTTATCTCTTCCGCACTTAGCTACCCGGCAATGCGACTGGCGTCACAACCGGTACACCAGAGGTGCGTCCACTCCGGTCCTCTCGTACTAGGAGCAGCCCCCGTCAAACTTCCAACGCCCACTGCAGATAGGGACCAAACTGTCTCACGACGTTTTGAACCCAGCTCACGTACCACTTTAAATGGCGAACAGCCATACCCTTGGGACCGGCTACAGCCCCAGGATGTGATGAGCCGACATCGAGGTGCCAAACACCGCCGTCGATGTGAACTCTTGGGCGGTATCAGCCTGTTATCCCCGGAGTACCTTTTATCCGTTGAGCGATGGCCCTTCCATTCAGAACCACCGGATCACTATGTCCTGCTTTCGCACCTGCTCGACTTGTCGGTCTCGCAGTTAAGCTACCTTTTGCCATTGCACTATCAGCACGATTTCCGACCGTACCTAGGTAACCTTCGAACTCCTCCGTTACACTTTGGGAGGAGACCGCCCCAGTCAAACTGCCTACCATGCACTGTCCCCAATCCGGATCACGGACCAAGGTTAGAACCTCAAACACACCAGGGTGGTATTTCAAGGACGGCTCCATGAGAACTAGCGTTCCCACTTCATAGCCTCCCACCTATCCTACACAAGTCTGTTCAAAGTCCAATGCAAAGCTACAGTAAAGGTTCACGGGGTCTTTCCGTCTAGCAGCGGGGAGATTGCATCTTCACAAACACTTCAACTTCGCTGAGTCTCAGGAGGAGACAGTGTGGCCATCGTTACGCCATTCGTGCGGGTCGGAACTTACCCGACAAGGAATTTCGCTACCTTAGGACCGTTATAGTTACGGCCGCCGTTTACTGGGGCTTCGATCAAGAGCTTGCACCCCATCACTTAACCTTCCAGCACCGGGCAGGCGTCACACCGTATACGTCCACTTTCGTGTTGGCACAGTGCTGTGTTTTTGTTAAACAGTCGCAGCCACCGATTCTCTGCGACCTCTCAAAGCTCCTCCCGCGGGGGATTCACTCTAAGAGGCATACCTTCTCCCGAAGTTACGGTATCAATTTGCCGAGTTCCTTCTCCTGAGTTCTCTCAAGCGCCTTAGAATTCTCATCCTGCCCACCTGTGTCGGTTTGCGGTACGGTTCTTATGCAGCTGAAGCTTAGTGGCTTTTCCTGGAAGCGTGGTATCAGTCACTTCAGGTCCGTAGACCCTCGTCATCACGTCTCGGCCTTAAGGGAAGGCGGATTTGCCTACCTCCCCAGCCTACCGGCTTAAACAGACTATTCCAACAGTCTGATGACCTAACCTTCTCCGTCCCCACATCGCACTGCATAAAAGTACGGGAATTTTAACCCGTTTCCCATCGACTACGCTTTTCAGCCTCGCCTTAGGGGCCGACTCACCCTACGCCGATGAACGTTGCGTAGGAAACCTTGGGCTTTCGGCGAGCGGGCTTTTCACCCGCTTTATCGCTACTCATGTCAGCATTCGCACTTCTGATATCTCCAGCATCCCTTACGAGACACCTTCTCAGACCTACAGAACGCTCCCCTACCATCTGCACTTACGTGCAAATCCGCAGCTTCGGTTATCAGTTTGAGCCCCGTTACATCTTCCGCGCAGGACGACTCGACCAGTGAGCTATTACGCTTTCTTTAAATGATGGCTGCTTCTAAGCCAACATCCTGGCTGTCTAGGCCTTCCCACTTCGTTTACCACTTAACTGATCATTTGGGACCTTAGCTGGCGGTCTGGGTTGTTTCCCTCTTGACGATGGACGTTAGCACCCACCGTCTGTCTCCCATGCTCGCACTTTCCGGTATTCAGAGTTTGCCATGGTTTGGTAAATCGCAATGACCCCCTAGCCATAACAGTGCTTTACCCCCGGAAGTGATACATGAGGCACTACCTAAATAGTTTTCGGGGAGAACCAGCTATCTCCGAGTTTGTTTAGCCTTTCACCCCTATCCACAGCTCATCCCCTAGTTTTGCAACACTAGTGGGTTCGGACCTCCAGTGCGTGTTACCGCACCTTCATCCTGGCCATGGATAGATCACTCGGTTTCGGGTCTACGCCCAGCAACTAAAACGCCCTATTCGGACTCGGTTTCCCTACGCCTCCCCTATTCGGTTAAGCTCGCTACTGAACGTAAGTCGCTGACCCATTATACAAAAGGTACGCAGTCACGGAACAAGTCCGCTCCCACTGTTTGTATGCATCCGGTTTCAGGTTCTATTTCACTCCCCTCCCGGGGTTCTTTTCGCCTTTCCCTCACGGTACTGGTTCACTATCGGTCGATCATGAGTATTTAGCCTTGGAGGATGGTCCCCCCATCTTCAGACAGGATTTCTCGTGTCCCGCCCTACTTATCGTACGCCTAGTCCTTGGAATGTGTTTTCGTGTACGGGGCTATCACCCACTATGGCGGTCCTTTCCATGAACCTTCCACTAACACAATCCATAACACGTACAGGCTCTTCCGCGTTCGCTCGCCACTACTAACGGAATCTCGGTTGATTTCTTTTCCTGCAGCTACTTAGATGTTTCAGTTCGCTGCGTTCGCCTCCTCGTGCCTATGTATTCAGCACGGGATCTCCTTGCGGAGGGGTTTCCCCATTCGGACATCGCGGGATCAAAGCTCTATTGCCAGCTCCCCCGCGCTTTTCGCAGGCTTACACGTCCTTCTTCGCCTATGATCGCCAAGGCATCCACCAGATGCACTTAGTCGCTTGACCCTATCATTTCAGTAACCTGGATCACTAAAACAACAAGTTGTGTTTGTGCGACGACTACACCGCCCCTTTTGATATGGCGACGTAGCCTAGATACAATCAAATACCCAAGATGACGATCCAGCCAATGAAGAGTTAACTCCATCGTCCTTCTCGCCGTCTTTATATATTCGGCTTCTTCAGTTTGTTAAAGATCGGGCGTTAAAAATACAACGCAAACACAACCAAGCTGTTTTGCAAACTCGCTTGTGTTTGAGTTGTGGTGGAGGATGACGGGATCGAACCGACGACCCCCTGCTTGCAAAGCAGGTGCTCTCCCAACTGAGCTAATCCCCCTCTTTTTGCCTTATGCAGCGTTGCTCAACAGCTCATGTACAATTGTACATTTCGCTATTTCGCGCCTTGCCTAAGCCAAAAATTACGTATCGCTACGCAAATTCTTGGTGGGTCTGGTTGGACTCGAACCAACGACCCCCGCCTTATCAAGACGGTGCTCTAACCAGCTGAGCTACAAACCCATTTCTCGGTCAGCCATCGCTGGCTGACACGCCCTTAACTACAAATAACCGATAGGCTGTAAGTACTCGATCAACAACCTTCTCTAGAAAGGAGGTGATCCAGCCGCAGGTTCCCCTACGGCTACCTTGTTACGACTTCACCCCAGTCATGAATCCCACCGTGGTAAGCGGCCTCCTTACGGTTAGCCTACCCACTTCTGGTGAAACTCACTCCCATGGTGTGACGGGCGGTGTGTACAAGACCCGGGAACGTATTCACCGCAGCATGCTGATCTGCGATTACTAGCGATTCCGACTTCACGCACTCGAGTTGCAGAGTGCGATCCGGACTACGATCGGTTTTATGAGATTGGCTCCACCTCGCGGCTTCGCGACCCTCTGTACCGACCATTGTATGACGTGTGAAGCCCTGGTCATAAGGGCCATGAGGACTTGACGTCATCCCCACCTTCCTCCGGTTTGTCACCGGCAGTCCCATTAGAGTGCCCAACTTAATGATGGCAACTAATGGCAAGGGTTGCGCTCGTTGCGGGACTTAACCCAACATCTCACGACACGAGCTGACGACAGCCATGCAGCACCTGTGTTAACGCTCCCTTTCGGGCACCACCACATCTCTGCGGCGTTCGTTACATGTCAAGACCAGGTAAGGTTTTTCGCGTTGCATCGAATTAATCCACATCATCCACCGCTTGTGCGGGTCCCCGTCAATTCCTTTGAGTTTTAACCTTGCGGCCGTACTCCCCAGGCGGTCAACTTCTCGCGTTAGCTTCGCTACCAAGGATTCAAACCCCCAACAGCTAGTTGACATCGTTTAGGGCGTGGACTACCAGGGTATCTAATCCTGTTTGCTCCCCACGCTTTCGTGCATGAGCGTCAGTGTCATCCCAGGGGGCTGCCTTCGCCATCGGTATTCCTCCGCATCTCTACGCATTTCACTGCTACACGCGGAATTCTACCCCCCTCTGACGCACTCTAGTCGTGCAGTCTCCAATGCCGTTCCCAGGTTAAGCCCGGGGCTTTCACATCAGACTTGCACAACCGCCTGCGCACGCTTTACGCCCAGTAATTCCGATTAACGCTTGCACCCTACGTATTACCGCGGCTGCTGGCACGTAGTTAGCCGGTGCTTATTCTTCCGGTACTCTCAGCCCCAGTAGGTATTAACCACTGGGATTTGCTCCCGGACAAAAGTCCTTTACAACCCGAAGGCCTTCTTCAGACACGCGGCATGGCTGGATCAGGCTTGCGCCCATTGTCCAAAATTCCCCACTGCTGCCTCCCGTAGGAGTCTGGGCCGTGTCTCAGTCCCAGTGTGGCGGATCATCCTCTCAGACCCGCTACTGATCGAAGCCTTGGTGAGCCTTTACCCCACCAACTAGCTAATCAGACATCGGCTGCTCGTATAACGTGAGGCCTTACGGTCCCCCACTTTCCCCCTCAGGGCGTATGCGGTATTAATCCGGCTTTCGCCGAGCTATCCCCCATTACACGGTACATTCCGATGCATTACTCACCCGTTCGCCACTCGTCAGCGGTGCAAGCACCCTGTTACCGTTCGACTTGCATGTGTAAAGCATGCCGCCAGCGTTCAATCTGAGCCAGGATCAAACTCTTCAGTTCAATTCCAAGCAAATTTTCTGGCACGCAAGATCAAAGAAACATCGAGACATTTCTCGTCTTGCAGTGCAAGTGTTTGGTCATCGACCGAGCACTTACACCTATCGGTTATTCGTTCTGTTAAAGATCAGTGCAGATCGCTGCGTTTCGTTTCCGTCGCTGCGTTGTCTGCTGAGGAGGTGAAATATACGTTACTGGCCTTACTCCGTCAACACCTTTTGCGACAAAAACCTCAACAACTGCGGGCCGCGCAGGGCAAACCCTTGATGCGGCAACGAATATCCATAAAGGGTATTTGCCAACCCCCGCCCCATGTCCCGACTATCCATGAAAAACGGGCCGGCGAAACGCCGGCCCGTTGTTGGATATACGTGCTTCCTCTAGTTTTTCACGCTCTCCGCCGGCTTTAGGTAAGGCAAGAAAGCATTGACCACTTCAGGATCATCCGGCTTGGTCCGCGTGCCTATGCTGACAACCTTGCTTGCGCCGGGCAGGATCAAATACTTGTGGAAGTTCCATACCGGAGCGTCGTCGGTGGCCTTGATCAAGGCTTTGAAGAACGGCTGCGCATCGGCGCCGCGCACATGCCCTTTTACAGCCATAGGAAAGGTCACGCCATAATTGGCTTCGCAGAACGCGCCGATCTCCTTATCGCTGTCCAGTTCCTGAAAGAAGTCGTTGCTGGGAAAGCCGACCACCATCAGACCGCGCTGCCCATAGGTCTGATACAACGATTGTAGTTGCTTGAACTGCGGCGTGAAGCCGCAGTGGCTGGCGGTATTGACCACCAGCAGCGGCCGATCCGCGTATTGGCATAGATTAATCTGGCCGCCCATCAGGCCCGGCACTGTGTAGTTCAACAAAGCCGGGCAAGCCGCCAGCACCGCCTGACTGCAAAAAATCAGCATTGCGCCCCATCGTTTCATTCGCGTCTCCTCGCTGCGCCATGTATTGATGGCAGACAAAATGATAAGGCAATGCTTGAAGCATTGCCTTATCTATTGTCCCGAGCACCGCATGCGGGCGTCTGCTGTCATTCCTGCTGGCTGGCGATGTCGGCCCGCACCTTGTCCATATCCAGTTCCCGCAGACCTTGAATCAACTGCTCAAACTGAGCGGCCATCATCGCCCCAGCCTGGTTGAATACCATGATGCCATCCTTGATGGCGATCAGCGTGGGTATGGAGCGGATATTGAAGTGGGCGGCCAGATCTCGCTCGTCTTCAGTATTGATCTTGCCGAACACGATATCGGCGTGCTTTTCCGATGCGGCTTCGAAAGTGGGACCGAACATTTTGCACGGACCGCACCACGGCGCCCAAAAGTCGAGAATGACCAAGCCTTCCTCTTTCATATGGGCGTTGAAGTTGTCGGCGCTGAGGTTGATGTAAGCCATGAGGGTGTCTTTCGCTGTCTGAAGCGCCCGCCAACGGCGGGCTGTTGCAGCAAAGATAGGTACGCGCCCGCGGCATTGCAAGACTATCGCCCAGTTGAATTTATCAATCCAAACGATAGCCGCTGTCGCCGCGATGCTTAGCCTATGAAGGGCAGCGCGAGGTAGAGTTTGATCACGATGGCGTTGACGATGTCAATGAAGAAGGCGCCAACCATGGGCACGACCAGGAAGGCCAGGTGCGAGGGGCCGAAGCGTTCGGTCACCGCCTGCATATTGGCGATGGCGGTGGGCGTGGCGCCCAGACCGAATCCGCAGTGGCCGGCGGCCAGCACCGCCGCGTCGTAATTGCGCCCCATCACCCGGAAGGTGACGAAAATCGCATACATCGCCATCGCCGCGGTTTGCGCCAGCAGTAGCACGAAGATGGGCAGCGCCAAGGCCGCCAAATCCCACAAACGCAGGGACATCAAGGCTAGCGCCAGGAACAGCGACAGGCTGACGTTGCCCAGCACCGACACTTCGCGCTCGAAGATTTGATACCAGCCCAAAGCCGCCAGCCCATTGCTGATCAACACACCGACAAACAGCACGCAGACGAAGGTGGGCAATTCTAGCGGCGTGCCTTTAAGCAGGCCGCCAAGAAAGGTGCCGCCCAACAGACAGACGGCGATCAGCGCCAGCGTCTCGATGAAGGAATGCGGAGTGATCAGACGTTGGGCGTCCGGCTGTTCGAAAGCCAGCGGCGGATCGTCGGCATTGTGCTCGGCCCCCGGGGCTTTGACTTTTTTGACCAGAAAACGCGCCACCGGGCCGCCGATTAGGCCGCCCAGCACCAACCCGAAAGTGGCGCAAGCCAGCGCCAGTTCCGACGCGGAGGCCAAACCGTACTTGGAAGCAAAGGTGCCTCCCCAGGCCGCGCCGGTGCCATGGCCGCCGGACAAGGTAATGGAGCCGGCCAGCAGACCCATCAATGGATCCAGGCCCAGCAGGCTGGCCAGAGCGATGCCCAGTGTGTTCTGCACCAGCAGCAGGCCAACCACCACCGCCAGGAAAACGCCAACTGTCTTGCCGCCCTGCCTAAGGCTTTTCAAATTGGCGTTGAGGCCGATGGAAGCGAAGAAGGCCAGCATGAGCGGGGTTTGCAGCGAAGCGTCGAAACGAACCTCGTTGCCGGTCAGTTGACGGAACAGCAACAGCAGGGCGGCAATCAGCAAGCCGCCAACTACCGGCTCGGGGATATTGTAGGTGCGCAGCGCGCCGACATGCGCCACTAGTTTGCGCCCGAGCAGCAAAACCAGCGACGCGGCCACCAAGGTGCCGTAGAAATCCAGTTGAATCATCGAGTCTCCCTATTGTTTGATGAGCGAAGGCGCGCTTGATTCAGACTAGCAGCTGTCGGAATGTTGTCGCGCCCTGCAATACGATAGGCAACCCGGGGGTAAAGTTCGGCCTCTAATTAATAGAGGCCTTATAGAGTGAATATCAACCGCTAGTCGCGACGAATCCGCCAGCATTGATGAATGGCGCGGTTGCGGAAGTCTTCCGGCACCGATTGCGCGCTGATGTCGCTGATGAGGTAATCGTCGGACAGTCTCTCGTCCAGCTTGAAGCTGCGGAGATTATTGGAGAAGTACAAGGCGCCGCCCGGAGCCAGCAGCGCCATTGCGTAGTCAATCAGCCAGACATGGTCGCGCTGCACGTCCAGAATGTCGCGCATCTTCTTGGAGTTGGAGAAGGTAGGCGGGTCCATAACGATCAGATCAAACTGCTTGCCGGCATCCACGGCGTCTTCCAGGTACTGAAACACATCCGCCCGCACCAGTTCGTGCCGGGCAAGGTCCAGGCCATTGAGTTCGAAGTTACGGCGCGACCAATCCTGATAGGTATTGGACATGTCCACGGTTTCGGAGCGGATCGCGCCGCCGCAGGCTGCGTAGACAGTGAAGCTTCCGGTGTAGGCGAACAGATTGAGGAAACGCTTGCCGGCGGCGTCTTCCCTCACCCGCTTGCGGGTGTTGCGATGGTCCAGGAACAGGCCGGTATCCAAGTAGGCTTCGAGATTAACAATAAAGCGCTGACCGAACTCGTTGACGATAAAGTCGCAGCCCTGTTGCCCCGCTTTCTCATACTGGCTCACGCCTTTCTGGCGACGACGGTTCTTTAGCGTCACCGCCTCATGCGCAAGGCCCGTCACCGCGCACAGGCTGTCCACCACCGCGTTGATCCATTCGCGGTAGGCGTCGTCCTCCATCTCCCACCCCGTGTCGTACTCCTGCAGGTGGATGCGCTCGCCGTACATGTCCACCGCGAACGGGAACTGCGGCACGTCCTTGTCGTAGACTCGCCAGGCGTCCAGCCCCTGGCGACGCGCCCATTTGGCGTAGTGCTTGAAATTCTTGGCCAGGCGATTGGCGAATGGGCTGACGTCCAGCATGAGTCCTCGATATTGGCGATGGGCAAAACACAAAACAAACGCGCCGCTGACTGCAGGCGGCGCGTGAACGGATATCCAATTCTATTACAGCCGCGGCTATTCGGACGAATACATCTCGATCAGCTTGCTGTAAACCGGTTCCGGCAAGTATTGGCGAATCACGCTTTCCCAGCCCCTCGGCCCCACCAGGCCCTTGACCATCGTGGACGACACTTCGGCGTACTCACGCGGCGGCAGCAGGAAAATAGTGGTGATGTCCGGGTGCAGATCGGAATTGATATAGCGCATGGTGCGCTCGTATTCATAATCGCTGGCGGTGCGGATGCCGCGGATGATGTAGTTTGCGCCTATGCTTTGCGCGTAATTAACCAGAAACTGATTCTCGAACACATCCACCCGCAGCTTGCTGAAGCCGCCAGTGACGGCGCGCAACAAAGCCACTCGTTCCTCGACACTGAAGGTACAGTGTTTTTCCGGGTTCACTCCGACCGCTACGATCAATTCGTCAAACAGCTCCACCGCTTCACGAATCATCCAGAGGTGACCATTGGTCACCGGGTCGAAGCTGCCCGCGTACACGGCTCGCTTCAATTCTCGTTTTCCTTTGACTGTATGATGTGCCATGGCGAATGTATCGTGGTCGTTGGGGGTGGGTAAAGCAATTTTTGTGCATTGCGCAAAATGTTCCGCTCCCACCTGGACTATCCGGGGCAGAATCTGTCCATTTCACTCATTATCGGCAAAGCGCCGCCAAAAAAAAGCGGGCCGCGCATGGCGGCCCGCTTACGGTCAAATCCTACCCATTCAGGCGTTGATCTCCTCGGCACGATGACAAGCGATCATGCGCTGATCCAGTTCGCGTAATTCCGGCACCTCCTCGGCGCAACGCTGATTCGCGTGGGGGCAGCGCTTGTGGAAGGCGCAGCCCGACGGCGGCTTCAAGGGGCTGGGCAGCTCGCCCTCGATCTTGATCTTGATACGACGCTGTTCCGGGTGGATGGACGGCGTAGCCGACAACAAGGCTTGGGTATAAGGATGCAGCGGCCGCTCATAGACACGGTTCTTTTCCCCCACCTCCACCGCGCGCCCCAAATACATCACCATCAAGTCGTCGGCCACATGCTCAACCACCGACAGGTTGTGGGAGATGAACACATAGGCGGTTTTGAACTCGTCCTGCAGATCCATGAACAGATTGAGCACCTGGGCCTGGATAGACACATCCAACGCCGAGGTAGGTTCGTCCGCCACAACGATCTTGGGGTTCAGCATCATTGCGCGGGCAATGGCGATGCGCTGACGCTGACCGCCGGAGAACATATGCGGATAGCGGAAAAAGTGCTCCGGCCGCAAACCAACCCGCTGCATCATGCCGCGCACCTTTTCTTCGCGCTCCTTGGCGCTCAGCGAGGTGTTGATCAGCAAGGGCTCGGCCAGCTGACTACCGATTTTCTGGCGCGGATTCAAGGACGCGTACGGGTTTTGGAACACCATCTGTACCTTGGTGCGCATGGCTTTCAATTCGGCCTTGCCGGCCTGGGCCGCATCCTGACCGTCCAGCAGCAGAGAACCCGAGGTCGGCGCTTCGATCAGCGTCAGCTGCCGCGCCAGGGTGCTCTTGCCGCAGCCGGACTCGCCCACCACCGCCAAGGTCTTGCCGGCCCGCAGTTCGAAGGAGACGCCGTTGAGCGCCTTGACTTGCGCCGAGGGCTTGAGAAAGCCTTGGGACACGTCGTAGTAGCGGGTCAGATCCCGCGCTTGCAATACGGTGCTCATTTCGCCTCCTTGTCCAGCAACGGGTAGTGGCAGCGCACGGCGCCGCCCTCCACCGGGGTCAGGCCTGGACGCTGGGTCCGGCAGTTGTCCTTGACATAGGGGCAACGCGGCGACAACAGGCAGCCGCCGGGGCGGTCATACTGCCCCGGCACAATGCCGGGCAAGGTGTTCAGGCGATGCGCGCCTTTGCTGTGCTCCGGAATCGACGACAGCAGCGCTTCGGTGTACGGATGGGCGGGATGATTGAACACGCCCGGCACCGCGCCCATTTCAGCCACCTGGCCGGCGTACATCACCGCCAGCCGGTGCGCCACTTCGGCCACCACCGCCAGATCGTGGGTAATCATGATCAAGGCCATGTTCTGGCTCTTTTGCAAGCTGACCAGCAGCTCCATGATCTGCGCCTGGATGGTCACGTCCAAAGCCGTGGTCGGCTCGTCGGCGATCAAGAGCTTGGGGCTACAGGCGATGGCCATCGCAATCACCACCCGCTGGCTCATGCCGCCGGACAACTGATGCGGATAGGCGTTGAGCCGCGAGGCCGGCGCCGGAATCTCCACCAGTTCCATCAGTTCCAGCGCGCGCCGCTTCAGGGCCCCGCCGCGCAGGCCTTGATGCAGCTTCAGCACTTCCATGATCTGGTAGCCGACGGTGTAGCTGGGGTTCAGCGAGGTCATCGGGTCCTGGAAGATCATGGCGATATCCTTGCCGACGATCTTGCGGCGTTCGCGCGCGGAGATGGTCAGCAGGTTCTTGCCGTCGAAGCTCAGTTCGTCGGCCACGATGCGGCCCTGACCTTCCAGCAACCCCATCATCGCCATCATGGTCACCGACTTGCCGGAACCGGATTCGCCGACGATGCCGACGATCTCGCCCTGATCCACGGTCAGGTCCAGCCCTTCCACCGCGCGGAAGGGATTTTTCTCCGAACCGAACTCCACCGAGAGGTTCTTGATTTGCAGCAAACTCATTTCCATCCCCTCAAGCCGCGCGCTTCAGTTTCGGGTCCAGCGCGTCGCGCAGGCCGTCGCCCATCAAATTGATGGCGAGCACCGACAGCAAAATGGTCAGGCCGGGCAAGGTGACCACCCACCAGGCGCTTTCAATGTAATCGCGGGCCGATGCCAGCATGGTGCCCCACTCTGGAGTCGGCGGCTGCACGCCCAGGCCGAGAAAACCCAGCGCGGCGATTTCCAGGATGGCCGAGGAAAAGCTCATCGTCGCGTGCACGATCAAAGGCGCCATGCAGTTGGGCAACACGGTGACGAACATCAGCCGCGGCAGGCCCGCGCCGGCCACGCGCGAGGCCGTAACGTAGTCGCGGTTCAGTTCGGTCATCGCCGACGCGCGAGTCAGCCGCACATAGGCCGGCAAGGCCACGGTGGCGATGGCTATCATCGCGTTCATCAGGCCGGGGCCGAGAATGGCCATGATGGCCACCGCCAGCAGCAGCGAGGGCAAGGCCATCATGATGTCCATCAGCCGCATGATCGCGCCGCCGAGGACCTTGGGAAAGAAGGCGGCCAAGAGGCCGAGCACCACGCCCGGCAGCAAGGCCATCAGCACCGAGCACAGGCCGATGAACAAGGACAAGCGCGCGCCGTGGATCAACCTCGACAGGATGTCTCGCCCCAGTTCATCGGTGCCGAACAGGAATTGCGTCGAGCCGCCGTCCACCCATGCAGGAGGCGTCAGCAAATGGTCGCGATATTGCTCGATTGGGCTATAGGGCGCCACCAGCGGCGCCAGCAGCGCACAGGAGGTGACGATCAACATGAAGATCAGGCCGGCCACCGCGCCCTTGTTGTGGGAAAAGCCCTGCCAGAACTCCTTGAACGGCGAGGGATAGGCCAGCGCCAGGTCCGGGCCGGCGTTGACTTGCGTAGTCTGAGTCATAAATCCACCTAACTGGCTGTTACTTGGCGTGACGGATGCGCGGATTGGCGATGCCGTACAGGATGTCGACGATGAAGTTGGTGAGGATCACCAGCGTCGCCACCATCAGGATGCCGTTCTGCACCACCGGATAGTCTCGGCGACTGATCGCGTCGATCAGCCATTTGCCTATGCCCGGCCAGGAAAAGATGGTTTCAGTCAACACCGCCCCGCCCATCAGCGTGCCCACTTGCAGGCCGATCACGGTCAGCACTGGAATCAGCGCATTGCGCAGGGTGTGGATGAAGATCACACGCGCCGGCGACAAGCCCTTGGCGCGCGCGGTGCGCACATAGTCCTCGCGCAGCACTTCCAGCATCGACGAGCGCGTCATCCGCGCGATGACCGCCAACGGAATCGTGCCCAGCACGATGGCCGGCAGAATCAGGTGCATCAAAGCGTTCTTGAAGGCGCCGGCGTTCACGTCCGGATCCGCGGCCTCCGCCATCCAGGAATCGATCAGCATAAAACCGGTATGCGGCGCGATGTCGAAGGTCAGGTCGACGCGGCCGGACACCGGGGTCCAACCCAGCTTGACCGAGAAGAACATGATCAGGATCAGGCCCCACCAGAAGATGGGCATGGAGAAGCCGGTCAACGAGATGCCCATCACGCCATGGTCGAACAGCGAGCCGCGCTTGATGGCGGCGATGACGCCGGCCAGCAGACCCAGCACGGTAGCGAAGATCAAGGCGGAAATCGCCAATTCCAGCGTGGCGGGGAACAGGGTTTTGAACTCGGTCCAGACTCCGGTCTTGGTGACTAGGGACTCGCCCAGATCGCCGTGCAGCAAATTGACCACATAGTCGAAGTACTGAGCGTACAGCGGCTTGTCCAGACCCAGGCGATGCAAGGCTTCGGCGTGCATTTGCGGATCGAGCGCGCGCTCGCCCACCATCACCTCCACCGGATCACCCGGAATCATGCGGATCAAGCCGAAGGTCAGCAGCGTGATGCCGAAGAAGGTTGGCACCAATAAGCCCAACCTTCGCAGAATAAAGGAAAACATGAGGACTTCTCCCTTGCGCCGGCCCCGCTGGGCGACTGGGCGCAATACTCAACTTGAGACCCAGAGCGACGACGCTTTGCATGGCAAACAGCGCGCGACGGCTCTATTGCGTTTGGGGAGACGTTACCGGAATAGAACGGAGAAGAAGCAAGGAAAACAACAATGAAGAGCGCCGGAGCGATGGCATACAACTGAACCACCCACCCACATCAGCTGCGCCACCGCTACGGCAAGTGCAAGATAGCACTCCTCCCCGCAAACGAGCTTGACCCAGGTCAAGCCTGACGCACAGCCTCTCCACGCTGTGACTGACTACCCTCTAACACCACCCAGTAGACGTTCCGCCGCCATCGGGCCCGCCACCTCTTTGTGCGACTGGAAACCCAAGGCTTAGAGTAGCCGACAAAACCCCGCGCCGCGTCCTGGCGCGCCGGCGGCAGCTGCCGCCCGGCAACACATGCCAGTTCGCATCACGGATTTCGCCAGCCGTTCTTTATCAGGCAAAACATCGGGGGAACCAGCCCCCGATGTCGCTGTTTTTTATTGTATTCCGGCTTACTTGACACTAACGCCGTAGAAGGAGTTCAGGCCGAAGGGGCTGACCTTGAAGCCCTGTACCGATTTCAGCATCGGCTGATTCACGGTGGAGTGGGCAATCGTTGTCATCGGCACTTGCTGTTTGACGATCTCCTGAGCCTTCATGTACAGCTTGGTGCGCTCTGCCACGTTGGCGGTGCGCTTGCCTTTCTGGATCAGGTCTTCAAACGGCTTGTAGCACCACTTGGAGAAGTTGTTACCGTTCATCGCGTCGCAACCGAACAGCACACCCAGCCAGTTGTCCGGATCGCCGTTGTCGCCGGTCCAGCCAATCAGCATGGAATCATGCTCGCCGGCCTTCGCACGCTTGATGTACTCGCCCCACTCGTAGGAAGTGATCTTGGCCTTGACGCCGATCTTGGCCCAGTCGGACTGCACCATTTCCGCCATCAGCTTGGCGTTGGGGTTGTACGGACGTTGCACCGGCATCGCCCACAGGCTCAATTCGAAGCCGTTGGGATAGCCGGCCTTGGCCAACAGCGCCTTGGCCTTGGCCACATCGTAAGGCGCGTCTTTCAGGCTCTTGTTGTACGACCACTGGGTCGGCGGCATCGGGTTGGTGGCCGGCTGGCCGGCGCCCTGGTACACCGCGTCGATGATGGCCTTCTTGTTGATCGCCATGTCCAGCGCCTGACGCACCTCCAACTTCTCCAGCGGCTTGTGCTTGACGTTGTAGGCCAGGTAGCCCAGGTTGAAGCCTGGCTGCGCGGTCACCGACAGCTTGGGGTCGGCCTTCATCGCGGCCAGGTCGGTTGGGCGCGGGTTGACGGTGATCTGGCACTCGCCGGCCTTCAGCTTCTGATAACGAACCGAAGCGTCGGTAGTGATGGCGAACACCAAGTTGTCCACTTTCGGGCCGTCAGCCTTGTTCCAGTATTCTTTGTTGGCGGCGAAGCGGATCTGCGCGTCTTTTTGATAGCGCTTGAAGATGAACGGGCCCGTGCCTACCGGCTGCTGATTGATCAGCTGCGGCTTGCCGGCCTTGAGCAGTTTGTCGGCGTACTCGGCGGATTGCACCGAGGCGAAGCTCATCGCCAGGTTCTGCAGGAAAGCGGCATCCAGGCTCTTCAGCGTGAACTTGACGGTGTTGGCGTCGACTTTCTCGACCTTGACGATATTGGTGTCCAGCCCCATATCCGTGAAATACGGGAATTCGGTCGGATAGGCTTTGCGGAACGGATGGTTCTTGTCGACCATGCGGCTGAAAGTGAATACCACATCGTCGGCGTTGAATTCGCGGGTCGGCTTGAAGTAGTCGGTGGTCTGGAACTTCACGCCCTTGCGCAGGTGGAAGGTGTAGCTCAGGCCATCTGCCGCCACGTCCCACTTTTCGGCCAGCGCCGGCACAACCTTGGTACCGCCGCGCTGGAATTGCACCAGGCGGTTAAACACGGTTTCGGCGGACGCGTCGAAATCGGTGCCGGTGGTGTACTGACCCGGGTCGAAACCGGCCGGGCTGCCTTCCGAGCAATACACCAGAGTACCGGCGGCCTGAGCCGACATCGCGGCCCCCGCGATCAGGCCCGCGGCCAGCAGCGCTTTCTTGACAGTTTGCATAATTATTTCCTTTCCCTTGTACAGACTCGTAGGTCTTGCTTTATCGGTGGGTTCCATGCCCGCCATGGGGGGATACATTATGCAGAGAGGACGCTTTTGACAAGCGTCCTCTGCTTTTTTCTGCCAATCTTTCTTCTCGCTAGAACTATATCTGGCGATTTATCAGATTTTCCTCAGCACAACGCTGCCCACCGAATAGCCCGCGCCGAAAGAAGAGATGACACCGACATCACCACTGTGCAGATCGTCCGAATGCAGATGAAATGCGATGACCGAGCCGGCGGAACTGGTGTTGGCGTAACGGTCCAGAATCACCGGCGCCTCATGGTCGCCGGCGTCGCGGCCCAACACACGCCGGGAAATCAGCTGGTTCATCGCCAGGTTGGCCTGATGCAGCCAGAAGCGCGCCACCTCGGCAGGCGGGATGCCCAGGCACTCCAAATGCGCGGCGATATGATCGCCCACCATAGGGCAGACTTCCTTGAACACCTTGCGGCCCTGCTGTACGAAAAGCTTGTCCGGCTGGCCAATTCCCGCCTCGTCGCAACGATTGAGGAAGCCGAAGTTGTTGCGGATATTATTGGAGAACACCGTGGCTAGCTTGCTGCCCAACACCTCGTAGCGCTGCGCCGAGCTTGCCGCCTCGGCTCGCTCCAACACCACCGCGGTGCAGGCGTCGCCAAAAATGAAGTGGCTGTCTCGGTCGCGGAAATTCAGGTGTGCGGAACAGATTTCCGGGTTCACCATCAACACCGCGCGCGCCTGGCCGCTGGCAATGGCGTTGACTGCGGTTTGAATACCGAAGGTGGCGGATGAGCAAGCCACGTTCATGTCGAAAGCGTAGCCCTGAATACCCAGCGCCTGCTGCACCTCGATCGATACCGCCGGATACGGGCGTTGCATATTGGAGCAAGCGACGATGACCATATCGATGTCCGCCGCGCTTCGGCCTGCGCGTTCCAGCGCCTGCCGCGCGGCGGCCACCGCCATTTCCGCCTGGACCGACAGCTCGTCGTTGCCGCGCTCCAGCAAGCGCGGCGCCATTCTCGCCGGGTCCAACACCCCGCTCTTGTCCATGAGGAAGCGCTGCTTGATGCCGGAGGCCTTTTCGATGAACTCGGAGCTGGACTCGGCCAGCGGCTCCATCTCTCCAGCGGCGATCCGGTCCGCGTGTTGCTGATTGTGAGCGTGTACAAAGGCATTGAAAGCCGCGACCAGTTCCTGATTGCTGACCGTGTGCGGCGGCGTGAACAAACCGGTTCCGCTAATGACGACCTTGTGCATGAATTGTCCTTTTAGCCCCCCGTAACCCGGGTAAGTGTAGATTTTTGTTGCGGCGACGACAGTCCTTGCTGCCCCGCTCAAGCGGAAATAGCCCGCCCTGTCTCGGCCCGTCCTCGGACGATCCTTTCCGTCGCCGGATTCTACACCAAGCCCTTCATCTGAAAGTAATAAAACCGCAAACGCCGCCCTGGCGCGGCCCGCGGCCCTCTCCGCCCCCGACGCCGCGCGCACGGACGCTCTTGCCGCGGGGCCGGAGCCGTCGGCAAAACTACCCCTACGCTTAAAAACCGAGTAAAATGATCGGCTTTGCGCAGCCGCCTTCTCTTGGCCCCCGCCGATAATAGTTGACTAAAACAGTCGGATATTAGGTATAATCGTCTGCATCAGGAATTCATCCTCCTCCAAAACCCCACTCTTGGAGACCAGAGACATGCGTTTAACCACTAAAGGCCGTTTTGCCGTCACCGCGATGCTGGACTTGGCATTGCGCGAGAGCGGCGGCCCGGTCACGCTAGCCGGCATCAGCGAGCGCCAAGGCATCTCGCTCTCCTACCTGGAACAACTCTTCGGCAAGCTGCGGCGCGCCGAACTTGTAGACAGCGTGCGAGGCCCCGGCGGCGGCTACACCTTGGCCAAGGCCCCGATTGATATTTCCGTGGCGGACATCATCACCGCCGTGGACGAACCTGTGGACGCCACCCAGTGCGGCGGCCGAGAGAACTGTCGCGGCAATCAGCGCTGCATGACCCACGATTTGTGGACCAATCTGAACGTCACCATTTTCGACTACCTGTCCAAGGTCAGCCTCGCCAGTCTGGTTGAGCAGCAAAAGACCAAGGAAAACACTGTATTGCAGGATAAGCGCGAATGCAGCGTGGTTCACGCTTCTGCCGCCTCCGGCGCCCTGTGAGGCGCGGACCCATCTTCTGTGGAGAATATAAATGAGCCAGCTCAAGCTTCCGATCTACCTCGACTACTCGGCCACCACGCCGGTAGACCCGCGCGTTGCCGACAAGATGATTCCCTATCTTTACGAAAAGTTCGGCAACCCGGCTTCGCGCAGCCACAGCTTCGGCTGGGACGCGGAGGAAGCGGTGGAGAACGCGCGCGCTGAAGTGGCCAAGCTGATCAACGCCGACTCCAAGGAAATCGTCTGGACCTCCGGCGCCACCGAGTCCGACAACCTGGCGATCAAGGGCGCCGCCCACTTCTACAAGAGCAAGGGCAAGCACCTGATCACGGTCAAGACCGAACACAAGGCGGTGCTGGACACCATGCGCGAGCTGGAGCGCCAGGGCTTCGAAGTGACCTATCTGGGCGTAAAGGACGATGGCCTGCTGGACATCGAAGAATTCAAGGCCGCCATTCGTCCGGACACCATCGTCGCCTCGGTGATGTTCGTCAACAACGAAATCGGCGTGATTCAGGACATCGAGCAGCTGGGCGAGATCTGCCGCGCCAACGGCGTGATCTTCCACGTCGACGCCACTCAGGCCCCGGGCAAAGTGGTCATCGACATGGAAAAGCAGAAAGTGGACCTGCTCAGCCTGTCCGCTCACAAGGTGTACGGCCCCAAGGGCATCGGCGCGCTGTACGTGCGCCGCAAGCCGCGCGTGCGCCTGGAAGCGCAGATGCACGGCGGCGGCCATGAGCGCGGCTTCCGCTCCGGCACCCTGGCCACCCACCAGATCGTCGGCATGGGCGAAGCCTTCCGCATCGCCCGCGAAGAGATGGACAGCGAGCGCGAACGCATCCGCATGCTGCGCGACCGGCTGTGGAACGGCATCAAGAACATGGAAGAGGTCTACATCAACGGCGACATCGACCAACGCGTGCCGCACAACCTCAATGTCAGCTTCAACTTCGTCGAAGGCGAAAGCCTGATCATGGCGATCAAGGAGCTGGCCGTGTCCAGCGGCTCGGCTTGTACCTCGGCCTCGCTGGAACCGTCCTACGTGCTGCGCGCACTGGGCCGCAACGACGAAATGGCCCACAGCTCGATCCGCTTCACGCTGGGCCGCTTCACCACCGAGGAAGAAATCGACTTCGCGGTGAATCTGCTAAACCAAAAGATCGGCAAGCTGCGCGAACTGTCCCCCTTGTGGGAAATGTTCAAGGACGGCGTGGATCTGAATTCGGTTCAATGGGCCGCCCACTAAGGGCGACAGCAATATCCAGCGCCGAGCCGGCAAGACCGGAACGGCGCTGAAGGAGACAATCATGGCATACAGCGACAAGGTAATGGATCACTACGAAAACCCGCGCAACGTGGGCTCTTTCGAAAAAGGCGACGACAGCGTGGGCACCGGCATGGTGGGCGCGCCGGCCTGTGGCGATGTGATGAAGCTGCAAATCAAGGTGAGCGAGGACGGCGTGATTCAGGACGCCAAGTTCAAGACTTACGGCTGCGGCTCCGCCATCGCCTCCTCCTCACTGGTGACTGAGTGGGTCAAGGGCAAATCGCTGGACGAAGCGCTGGAGATCAAGAACACCGCCATCGCCGAAGAACTGGCCTTGCCGCCGGTGAAGATTCACTGCTCCATCCTGGCCGAAGACGCGATCAAGGCCGCGGTCAACGACTACAAGCAAAAGCACGGCAAATAATCAGCGGGGACATCATCATGGCTATCACCCTTTCCGAACGCGCCGCCGCCCACGTCAGCGCCTTCATCGCCAAGCGCGGCAAGGGCTTGGGCATTCGTCTGGGCGTTAAGACCTCCGGCTGCTCCGGCATGGCCTACAAGCTGGAGTTCGTCGACGTTGCCAGCGACGACGACGTGACCTTTGAAAGCCATGGCGTCACCGTGTTCACCGATGCCAAGAGCTTGGCTTACATCGACGGCACCGAACTGGATTACGCCAAGGAAGGCTTGAACGAGGGGTTTCAGTTCAACAACCCCAACGTCAAAAACGAGTGCGGCTGCGGCGAAAGCTTCAACGTCTGACCCCGGCAGGCGGGCGCGCTTCGGCGCGGCCCGCCCGTCGTCCAACTGTAAGCTAGGTTTTCCGGCCCCGTCCCTATGAGCACCGATTTCAGCCAAGACTTCTTCTCCCTGTTCAATCTGCCGCGCCGCTTCGCCATAGACGGCTCGGCACTAGAGCACGCCTGGCGCACCGCCGCGGCCCAGGTTCATCCCGACCGCTACGCCAGCAGTTCCGACGCTGAAAAGCGCAGCGCGCTGATGCAGGCCACCCGAGTCAACGAAGCCTACCAAACGCTGAAGTCGCCGTTGAACCGCGCCCGCTACCTGCTGACGCTCTCCGGAGTCGACACTCAGGAAGACACCAACACCCAGATGCCGGCCGCCTTCCTGATGGCGCAGATGGAGTGGCGCGAGAACATAGAAGACGCCCGCGCCGGGCGCGAACTCGAACGCCTGGAAACACTGTCGCGCCAGCTGCGGGACGAGAGCCGCGCGCATCAGACCGAATTGGAGCAAGCGCTGGATCAGCGTACCGACTTGGACGCCGCCGCGCTTCTAGTGCGAAAATTGCGGTTTTT
Source organism: Chromobacterium haemolyticum (assembly GCF_009936155.1). Classification (NCBI taxonomy): domain Bacteria; kingdom Pseudomonadati; phylum Pseudomonadota; class Betaproteobacteria; order Neisseriales; family Chromobacteriaceae; genus Chromobacterium; species Chromobacterium haemolyticum. Next base: position 3,966,032 of record NZ_AP019312.1, read on the forward strand.
GGAAAAACTGGACCAGGAAATCGGCGATGCCATCGAGGCTTTGCTCGACTGAGCTCCCGGCCGCCGGCCCTTCCCCGTCGTGGGGATCGCGCACCGGCCTGTCCTCCATATCCGCCTCCGCCGCAGCAGGCGGCTTACCTCGAACTGATTTGAACTGAATATGGCCTTACTGCAAATCGCCGAACCCGGCCTCTCCGCCGCCCCTCACCAACACCGATTGGCGATCGGCATCGATCTGGGCACCACCAACTCGCTGGTGGCCTCGGTGCGCAGTGGATCCGCCGCCGTACTCAAGGACGAGCACGGCCGCAGTCTGCTGCCCTCGGTGGTGCGCTACGCCGACGAAGGCGCCGTCAGCGTCGGCTACGAAGCCCAGAAAGAACAGAACAAGGATCCGCACAACACCATCGTCTCGGTGAAACGCTTCATGGGCCGCGGCCTGGCCGACCTGCCGGACGTCCGCAACCTGCCCTACCGCTTCGTCGACGCGCCCGGCATGCTGCAGCTGGTGACCCGCGGCGGCATCAAGAGTCCGGTTGAAATTTCCGCCGACATCCTGCGCACCCTGAAGCAACGGGCCGAAGCCAGCTTGGGCGGCGAACTCACCGGCGCGGTGATCACGGTGCCGGCCTATTTCGACGATGCCCAGCGCCAGGCCACCAAGGACGCCGCGCGCCTGGCCGGCTTGAACGTGCTGCGCCTGCTGAACGAACCCACCGCCGCCGCCATCGCCTACGGGCTGGACAACGGCAGCGAAGGCATATACGTCGTATATGACCTAGGGGGAGGCACTTTCGATGTTTCCATCCTGAAACTGAGCCGCGGCGTGTTCGAAGTGCTGGCCACCAGCGGCGACTCCGCATTGGGCGGCGACGACTTCGACCACCGCGTCTACTGCTGGATGCTTGAGCAGGCCGGCCTGTCCGGGCTGGGCGCTCAGGACACCCGGCTGCTGTTAACCCGCGCCCGCGAAGCCAAGGAAGCGCTGACCGAGCACGCGGAGACCCAAATCACCGCTCTGCTGTCCGACGGACAGACCCTGAACCTGACCTTGGATCAGGACACCTTCCGCGGCATCACCAAGAACCTGGTGGACAAGACCCTGCTGCCGGTGCGCAAGGCGCTGCGCGACGCGGGCGTCGCGACGGACGAGGTCAAGGGCGTGGTGATGGTGGGCGGCGCAACCCGCATGCCGCAGGTGCAAAAAGCCGTTGGCGACTTCTTCCGCCAAGAACCGCTGACTAATCTGGACCCGGACAAGGTCGTCGCCTTGGGCGCGGCGATTCAGGCCAACGTGCTGGCCGGCAACAAGGGCGAGGACGAGTGGCTGCTGCTGGACGTGATCCCGCTGTCGCTGGGCATCGAAACCATGGGCGGCCTGACCGAGAAGATCATCCCGCGCAACAGCACTATCCCGGTGGCGCGCGCGCAGGACTTCACCACCTTCAAGGACGGCCAGACCGCGATGTCCATTCACGTGCTGCAGGGCGAGCGCGAACTGGTGGCCGATTGCCGCTCGCTGGCCAAGTTCACCTTGAGCGGCATCCCGCCGATGGTGGCCGGCGCGGCGCGCATCCGCATCACCTTTCAGGTGGACGCCGACGGCCTGCTGGAAGTCTCCGCCCGCGAACAGACCAGCGGCGTGGAAGCGCGCATCGAGGTCAAGCCCTCCTACGGCCTCAGCGACGAGGAAATCAGCCGCATGCTGACCGAGTCCATGACCCATGTGCATGAAGACATCGAGGCGCGCAAGCTGCGCGAAGCCGTCGTCGACGCCACCAGCCTCAGCGAAGCCTGTCGCGTCGCGCTAGCCAGCGACGGCGACCTGCTGGACGCCGACGAGCGCGCCGCGGTGGACGAGGCGCTGGCCGCCGTGGACGCGGCCATCGCCGCGGCACAGGCCGCCCGCGAGGTCAACGAGGCCTCCGGCCGTCTCAACCGCGCTACCGAAGAATTCGCCTCGCGCCGCATGGACCGCAATATCCGGCGCGCGCTCAAAGGCCACAACATTTCCGATTTGTAAGGATCCGCCATGCCGCGAATCATCGTACTGCCCCACGCCGACCTCTGCCCGGAAGGCGTGGTCATCGACAACGCCGAACCCGGCCAGAACATCTGCCAGATATTGCTGGACCACGACATCGAGATCGAGCACGCCTGCGAGATGTCCTGTGCCTGCACAACCTGCCATTGCATCGTCCGCGAAGGCGGCGACTCCCTGAACGAAGCCGACGAGCTGGAAGAAGACCTGCTGGACAAGGCCTGGGGACTGGAAGCCCAGTCCCGCCTGTCCTGCCAGGCGATTGTGGCCGATGAGGACTTGGTGATAGACATCCCTCGGTACACGATCAACCACGCCCGCGAACACCACTAGGAACACGCCCTAAAATCCCTGTAGCCGCGTTGCGCCGCCTTGCCGTACCTCATGTACTGTCTGCGGCGGCGCGCCTTGCTACAGTCGCTGCGCTGGATTTTATGAACGGTTCCACGCTCTGGAGATAAAAAGATGAAATGGACCGACGTGCTGGACATCGCCATCGAACTGGCGGAAGCCCACCCGGAAATCGACCCCAAAACCGTGCGCTTCGTCGACTTGCACAACTGGGTCGTCGCGCTGCCGGGTTTTGACGACGACCATAGCCGCGGCGGCGAACGCGTGCTGGAAGCGATTCAACAAGCTTGGATCGACGAGGTGGAATAAGCGCTCGCCCCCCTGTTTCGGCAAGGCCGCGTCTCCTGACGCGGCCTTTTTGCCGTCTAGCGTCAAAAAACCCACGGCCGCCGCATAGGAAAAGCCGTGCCGATGGCGGTATCATCGGACAAAGGCTGCGACAGCCCGCCGGCAGCCTCCTCTTTCGAAACGGAGCTCCCTGATGTTTACCCTCATCATCGGCAATAAAAACTATTCCTCTTGGTCCCTGCGCCCCTGGCTGGTGCTGAAAATGCTGGACGAGCCGTTTGAAGAGCAGCAAATCGATCTTTACCTGTCCGACACCAAGGCCCGCATCCTCGCCGCCAACCCGGCCGGCAAAGTGCCGGTGCTGATAGATCGCAAGCTGCGGGTCTGGGATTCGCTGGCGATCTGCGAATACCTGGCCGAGTGCTTCCCCGCCGCCAAGCTGTGGCCGGACGACGCCGGACTGCGCGCGGTCGCCCGCTCCATCGTCGCCGAGATCCACTCCGGCTTCTCCGCCCTGCGCGAACACCTGGCGATGAATCTGACGCTGCGCCATATCAATTACCAAAGCACGCCGGCGGTGGAGTTCGATATCGCCCGCATCATCTCGCTATGGGAAGAGCATCTGCCGCGCCATCAGGCCAACGGCGAATTCATCTTCGGCGGCTTCAGCATCGCCGACGCCTTCTTCGCGCCCATCGCCACCCGCTTTCACACTTACAACGTCAAATTGCCTGAGCAGTCTCAGGCTTACGTCAACCGCCTCCTGGCTTTGCCGGCCATGCGGGAGTGGTATGATGCCGCCCAGGCGGAAGGTCAGCGCGGCCAATAGCGTCCGATGTCGCAATTAGAGTGGAAGGACGCGCCATAACTCATTAGAATGGCGCGTTTTTTTATCATTTTTACGCGTAGAAGGATAGTTTCATGACCACCCCGTTCATCATCGGCGTTGCAGGCGGCAGCGGCAGCGGTAAAACCACGGTGACCAATCAAGTGCTGGAAACCATTGGCTCCGAGATGGCGGCTGTGATCATTCAAGACTATTACTACCGCGATCAGAGCCATCTGACCTTCGAACAGCGGCTGGCCACCAACTACGACCACCCGCAAGCCTTCGATTGGCCGCTGCTGATCGAGCACATCGACGATCTGCGAAACGGCCGCGCCATCGAAATGCCGGTCTACGACTTCGCCAACCACACCCGCGCCGAGGAAACCATTACCATCCAGCCGGCGCCGGTCATCGTCATCGAGGGCCTGTTCCCGCTGTACGACGCCGCGCTGCGCGACATGATGTCCTTGAAAATCTTCGTCGACACCGATTCCGACGTGCGCTTCATCCGCCGCCTCAAGCGCGACATCACCGAGCGCGGCCGCACCACCGACAGCGTGATCGAGCAATACCTGACCACGGTACGGCCGATGCACAACCAGTTCATCGAGCCGACCAAGCGCTTCGCCGACGTGATCCTGCCGCACGGCGCCAATGATCCGGCGGTGGATATTATCACCACCAAGGTGGCCAGCCTGATGGTACGCTAAGAGCGGGCAACAAAACCCCTGATGCTGCGTTGCGCCGACTTGTCGTACTCAAGTACTGCCTGCGTCGGCGCGCCTTGCCTCAGGTGCTCTACGAGCTTTTGCGAACCGCTCAGACTTAATGCGGCGGCGTCCGCGCCGCCGTTTTCCGCCCGCTCTTGGCAGCGGGCTCCAAGCACAGGAGTACTTCCATGCACACAATCAAACCGCGCAATCCGCACGCTTGCGCGCCCATCATGAAAAAAGGCGGCGCCCACGGGCGGAGCCGCTCCGGACAGCGCCAGGCCGGACGCCAGGCCATATTGGCCGAACTGGATCTTGATCTGGACTGGAACGAAGCGGACGCCTACCCGCCGCAGGCGCAAGCCGCTGCCGACGATGAGCCGGCGGTTTTTGGCGACGTTAAAAACAAAGAGCCGCGCATTGCGCGGCTCTTTGTTTTTAACGGTGCCCTGCCAGCGGCTACGCCCCCGACTTCAACTGCAGCAAATCCCAGCGGTTGCCATACAAATCCTCGAACACCACCACGGTGCCGTATTCCTCCTCCCGCGGCTGCTCGCTGAAGCTCACCCCCGCCGCCGCCATGCGGCGGTAATCGCGCCAGAAGTCGTCGGTATGCAGGAAGAAACCGACGCGACCGCCGGTTTGCGCGCCCACGACGGCTTGCTGCCGTGCATTGCTCGCCTTGGCCAGCAACAGCGCACACTCGCTCGCCCCGGGCGGCGCCACGCGCACCCAGCGCTTGTCCTCGCCCTGACGCTCATCCTCCAGCAGCACAAAACCCAGCTTGTCCACATACCAGGCGATGGCCTCGTCGTAATCGGCCACCACCAAGGCGACCGAACCCAAAAACTGTTTCATCTCACGCTCCAAACAAAAACGGCGCCCCCAAGGACGCCGTGACGCGCTGAGCCCGCTCAAGCCCCAAGAGGCCAAGCCGACAGCGCTTACTTGCCGATATGCGGCGCCAGCATATGCAGCAGTTGCGCCAGCACTTTCGGATTGGCGGCGACGATATCGCCGGACTCCAGCCAGCCCTGCTCCCCGGACAAATCGGTAACGATGCCGCCCGCTTCCTGCACGATCAGGCTGCCCGCGGCGATGTCCCAGGGCTTGAGATTCAGCTCCCAGAAGCCTTCCACGCGGCCGCAGGCCACATTGCACAGGTCCAGCGAGGCCGCGCCTTCGCGACGCACGCCGGCGCTCTTGGCCAGCACGTCCTTGAGCATGCCCAGGTATTGGTCGATATAGCTTTGGTCGGACACCGGGAAGCCGGTGGCGATCACGCACTCATTCATCATGAAGCGCTTGGATACGCGGATGCGGCGATCATTGAGGAATGCGCCGACGCCGCGCGAGGCGGTGAACAGATCGTTGCGGTTGGGGTCGAAGACCACGGCTTGCTGCACCTGGCCCTTGTGCGCCAGGGCGATGGAAATCGCGTACTGCGGGTGGCCATGCAGGAAGTTGGTAGTGCCGTCGATGGGATCGATGATCCACTCGTATTCCGACGAACCGATGCCTTTCGCGCCGGACTCTTCTGCTAGAATCGCGTGCTTGGGATAAGCCTCCAGAATGGAAGCGATGATGGACTCTTCCGCGGCGCGGTCCACTTCGGTCACGAAGTCATTGTGTTTCTTGCGCTCTACGCGCACCGCGTCGAGATTCAGCGACGCGCGCTGGATGACACTGCCGGCGCGGCGAGCGGCTTTCACCGCGACATTGAGCATCGGATGCATTGACGGCCTCTACACTTTCAACCATGACAAACGTCCGCCACATGACGCGACGTCTGCTAGTAACAATCTGGGTTAAGGAACAAGAAAAACCCGGCGCAATCGGGCAAGGCGGCATGCCTGCCCATCCGGCAAGCGCTGGCCTTGCGCGCAAAACGGCGCGCGGGCTTTTTCGATAAGCCGGCTATTTTAATGTGAAACTGCTGATGAATAAACCCCAAGTACCTGATTTTCTGAAAAACATTCGCGTGGTGTTGGCTCGCCCCAACCACCCCGGCAATATCGGCTCCGCCGCCCGGGCAATGAAGACCATGGGCCTGAGCCGGCTCTATCTGGTTGAACCCAAAGTGTTTCCCAGCGATGAAGCCAATACCCTGGCCTCCGGGGCGGTGGATCTTCTCGAACACGCCACCGTGGTGCCCAGCCTGGCCGAGGCGCTGCAAGACGTCACCATCGCCTGCGCGCTGACCAGCCGCCGCCGCGAGCTGACCACCCCGCTGTCCACCCCGCGGCAAACCACGCCTGAACTAGTGGCCCGCGCCCGCGACGGCGAACAAGTGGCCCTGGTGTTCGGCAACGAAACCTTCGGCCTGTCGATCGAAGAAGTCGAGCAGTGCAACCGTCTGGTCACCATCCCCGGCAATCCGGACTACTTCTCGCTGAATCTGGCAATGGCGGTGCAGGTTATGACCTACGAGCTGTTCAGTCACACCGGCGTGGACGTCGATTATCTGCGCGCCGACAGCGACGCGGCGGCGCTGGGCGAGGTGGAGGGCTTCTGCGGCCATCTGGAACAGACCATGGACAAGATCGGCTACTTCCGCCGCCGCAACAGCGAGCGGATGATGCGCCGGATGCGCACCCTATTCAACCGCGCCGGCCTGCTGCGCGAGGAGATCGACATCCTGCGCGGCTTCCTCAAACAGGTGCAGCGTGCTGCCGACGGCGAAGTCCGTCGCGACGCGCCCGGACCGAATGGCGAATAAGCCGCCGTTCACCCTGCCCTACGCGCATCCGGCGGTGCGCGATCTGGCTTTTCTTCTCACCGCGCCCTCTCCCTGGAAAAGCGGCGCGGACATTCCGCCGCACCGGCTGCTGGGCCCCGACGGCCCGGCGCTGCTGCAAGCGCTGGACGCTCATCCCGCCGAGCTGCGGCACTGGCTGGCGCGCCAGCCCACCCGCCGCCTGGGTCATTACGCCGAGCGCTTGCTATCGTTCTGGTTCCGCTTGGCGCCGCACATCGAACTAGTCGCCAGCAATCTGCCTGTGCGCGGTCCAGACGGCCGCACCGTCGGAGAATTCGACTTCCTTTTGCGCCTGGACGGCCAACCGCTGCACCTGGAAGCCGCCAGCAAGTTCTACCTGCAGCTGGGCCGCAGCGCCGATACGCTGACCGGCCCCAGCCTGCGCGACGCCTGGGCGCTGAAAGCCCATAAGCTGCAGACCCAGCTGCGTCTATCCCGTCACCCCGCGGCGCAAGCGACGCTGCCGGAAGGCTTTGCCGGCTGCGCGGTCGGCGCCCGGCTCAGCGGTTGGCTGTTCCACGCTCAAGACACCTCGCCGGAACCGCCGCCCGGCGCCCTGCCGCTATACGGGCAATACTGGCCGCTGCGCGGCGACTGGCCTGCGTTGAACGCGGACTCCCGCTGGGCCTGGCTGCCCAGGCTCAGTTGGCTGGCGCCTGCGCGCCTCTCGCGGGAACACACCGCCGATGCGGCGGAACTGCGCGCGCGGCTGGAACAGGCAGAGGCACCGCAATTGCTTGCCGAACTGCAACCCGGCCCGGACGGCGACTGGCATGAAGTGGCGCGAGGCTTCGCCGTTCCGCCGGGATGGCCTCAAGAAGCGCCGTTGTCGCGCTTGTTGCGGCAAATCGCGGACTGCGCGCCGCCGCAATGAAAAAGGCAAGCCTCATGGCTTGCCTAAGAGGCTGTTCATAATCTGCTGCGCTTCGTGATACGCCCCACGGTGAGTACCGCTTCGAAATGCTCATGTACCACTATGTACATTCCGCTTTCTCAGCGGTTTTCGCCTTGTCTCGCTCTTGCTCGCTAGATTTTCAACTGGCTCTAAGAACCTGTTTACGATCCGCTTTCTCAGCCGTTTTCGTCTGACCTCCTCTTGTCTCGCGAGATCATAAACACGCTCTTACGTCTTTCGCGGCTCCGTAGAAGCGGCGGGATCAATGACCGTTGGCGTGAGCACAGCCGGAAATCAGCGCCTTCAACTCATCCACCATCACCAACTGGATGTGCTTGTGATCGACCGTGATCCAGCCTTGCTGCTGGAACTTGGACAGCGTGCGGCTGACGGTTTCCAGTTTCAACCCCAGGAAGCTGCCGATTTCCTCGCGGCTCATGCGCAGGATGAAATCATTGGCGGCGAAGCCGCGGGTGGACAGACGCTGGGACAAATTGAGCAGGAAGGCGGCCAGGCGTTCTTCCGCCTTCATGTTGCCCAATAGCAACATTACATTTTGATCGCGAACGATCTCGCGGCTCATCAGTCGGTAGAAGTGGTGCTGCAAGGTGGGAATTTCGCGGCCCAGGCTCTCCATGCGGCTGAACGGCAACTCGCACACCTCGCTATCCTCCAGCGCGATGGCGTCGCAACCGTGAACATTGGCGGAAATACCGTCCAAGCCCATTAGTTCGCCGGACATGTGAAAGCCGGTCACCTGCTCGCGGCCGTCCTGACTGGCCACGCTGGTCTTGAAGAAGCCGGTGCGCACCGCGAACAGCGAGCGGAAGCCCTCGCCGCTGCGGAACAGGTACTCGCCGCGCTTCAAACGGCGGCTTTGACGGATCACTGCGTCAAGCTGGGTCAGTTCCTCGCGGTTGAGCCCCACTGGCAGACAGAGTTCCTTCAGGCTGCAGTTGGAGCAGGAGACCTTCAGGTTATGCAAAGAGATATGGTTCTGATCGGACATGGCATGTTTAGTACAAGCTTGCGACGAAGCTTGACCCTTATCAAAGCGAAATTCGCAGGATTTCCGCAAATTTACCAGTCCACCAGAGGTTTTGCCATCCAAATACGACATGAAGACCACCCACCCATTTTCTCCTGCCCATTTTGAATTCGACCGCGCTCTGATTGAACGCCTCGACGGGACAGGTCCTAGATATACGTCATACCCGACAGCAGATCGCTTTACGCCGGGTTTTGCCGAAAGAGACTACATCCACTGGCTACGGCAGCGCAGCATCGGCGCCAACCGGAAACCTTTATCATTGTACGCTCATATACCTTTTTGCAACACTATCTGCTACTACTGCGGTTGCAACAAGATCATCACCAAGGATAGCGGCAAAGCCGACTTGTATCTGGACTACCTGGAAAAGGAAGTCCAGATGGTCGCCTCCTGTCTGGGGCGCCGAGAGCAGGTGATACAGCTGCATTTCGGCGGCGGTACCCCGACTTTCCTGTCCGACGCGCAACTGGAACGATTGATGACCTTGCTCAAGACTCATTTCGAGTTCTTGAAGGAGGGGGAGTATTCCATAGAAATAGACCCGCGCAAAGTCAGTGCAGCTACAATTTTCAAGCTGGCCGAATTAGGTTTCAACCGCATCAGCGTCGGCATTCAGGACTTCGAGCCCGCGGTGCAGCAGGCGGTGAACCGCGTGCAGTCCGAAGCGGAAACTCTAGAGGTGATCCAGGCGACGCGCGACGCCGGCTTCAAGTCCGTCAGCGTCGACCTGATTTACGGCCTGCCCTTGCAGACCCGTGAATCGGTGCGTCGCACGCTGGACAAAGTGATCGCCATAGGACCGGACCGGCTGGCGCTGTACAACTACGCCCATTTGCCCACCGTGTTCATGCCGCAACGCCGCATCAACGAGGCCGATCTGCCGTCGCCGGAAACCAAGCTGGACATCCTGCAGGACTCGGTGCAACGCCTGGCCGACGCCGGCTATGTGTTCATCGGCATGGATCACTTCGCCAAGCCGGACGACGAACTGGCCTCCGCCTTGCGCCAGGGCCGGCTGCAGCGCAATTTCCAGGGTTATTCCACGCATGCGGACTGCGACATGATTGGCCTTGGCGTGTCCTCCATCGGCAAGGTCGGCCCCTGCTACAGTCAGAGCGCCAAAGATCTGGACAGCTACTACGCGGCGCTGGACAGCGGCCATCTGCCGGTGCTGCGCGGGCTGACGCTGGACAATGACGACATCCTTCGTCGCAGCATCATCCAGGGTCTGATGTGCCGTTTCTCGCTGTCCGTGGAAGCGCTGGAGGAAATTCACGGCATCAACTTCGCCGAGTACTTTGCGGAAGAGTTGCCGCAGATCCGCGAATATCAGCAACTGGGGCTGCTTTCCTTCGACGGCGACTTCATCATGGTGGAACCCAAGGGCCGTCTCCTGATCCGCAATATCGCGATGATCTTCGATAAGCACCTGCGCGAGCGCCGCACCCAGGCTCGCTACTCCAAAACCATTTAAGCCAGTCCCATGACAAAACAGCCCGCGTCTAAACGCGGGCTATTTATCGTTGGAGCCTGGCAAAAGCTTACCAGATGTCTTTTTCCACCTTGGCCGCCAGTTCCGGGTAATCCGCCACCTTGAACACAGGGGTGGACTCGCCTTGCTTCAGCTGACGCTCATAGTCCTTCAACACGATGAAGAAGTAACGCGACAACAACACAATGGCCACCAGATTAATCAAGGCCATCAAGCCCATGGCGAAGTCGGCCATGTCCCATACCAGCGGCAAGCTGGCCACCGCGCCGAACATCACCATCGCCAGCACGATCAGCCGGAACACCAACAAGATCCACTTGTTGCTGCGAATGAATTCGACATTGCCCTCGGCGTAAGCGTAATTGCCGATGATGGTGGAAAAGGCGAACAGGAACATCGCCACCGCGAGGAAGGACGCCCCGATCGGGCCGAACTGGGCCTCGATGGCCTTCTGCGTCAGCGCCACCCCGCTCAAACCCTGATCATGCACGCCGGACAACAGAATGATGGCCGCCGTGGCGGTACAGATCACCATGGTGTCGATGAAGACGCCGAACATCTGGATCGCGCCCTGGCTTGCCGGATGGCGCGAGGTCGCCGTCGCGGCGGCGTTGGGAGCGGAACCCATGCCCGCCTCATTGGAAAACAGACCGCGCTTGATACCCAGCATCATCGCCTGGCTCACGGCGTATCCGGCAAAACCGCCCGCGGCCTGCTCCAGACCAAAAGCGCTCTTGACGATCAACACAATCAGACCGGGCAACTCGGCGGCATGCACCGCCAACACATAGAAGGTCATCAGCAAATAGACGGCCGCCATCACCGGCACCAGCCATTCGGCCACCCGCGCCACCGAGCGCACGCCGCCAAAGATGATGGGCGCGCTCATCACCACCAGGGCGATGCCCACCATATAGCGGTTCCAGCCCCAGGCGCCCTCGGTGGCCGCCACGATGGAGTTGGCCTGCACCGCGTTGAACACCAAGCCGAAAGCCAGAATCAGGCACAAGGCGAAGATCACGCCCAGCCAGCGTTGCCCCAGGCCTTTCTGGATGTAGTAGGCCGGACCGCCGCGGAAGGTGTCGTCATGGTGATTGGTCTTGAACAGCTGCGCCAAGGTCGATTCGGCGAAAGCGCTGGCCATGCCCAGCATGGCGGTCAGCCACATCCAGAACACCGCGCCGGGTCCGCCGGCGGCAATGGCGATGGCCACGCCGGCGATGTTGCCGGTGCCCACCCGGCTGGCGAGGCCGGTGGCGAAGGCCTGAAACGGCGAGATGTCGTCCTTGCTGCGGTGGCCGCCGCGGCCGCCCATCATCTCGCGCCAGCCGCGCGCAAAAAGCCGCAACTGCAACAGGCCGGAGCGCAACGAGAAATACAAGCCGACGGCCAATAACAGGCCAATCAGCACTTTGCCCCAAATCACATCATTGGCGGCATTGATAAACGAATGAAGCAAGTCCATGGATCCTCTATAAAGCTCTGAGCGTGGCAATCTGGAAAATAGGCGACGCGCGCCGGAAGGATTGCAGACAGGAAGGTTGTCCTCGCCGCGGTCTTGGCGCCGGGCTTGAAAATTGCAGCCTTGACGAAACCGTTCCCCGCGACCGTCGGGTCGCCTGGTTCAGGACACTGCTTCGTCAGACTGTTCGATGCAAAACCCGGCGAATTTAGCAAAATAGAGTGATTGCTGGCAATGCCGGGCAATCTTGGCCAAAGCCTCGCAAACGTCCATTCCCCCCGTTTCAACGCACGCCTTTGTCATTGAATCGTTCCGAATAGCCGGACGCTGACCCAATGCCAAAACAATCCAAAGGCATTTTCGATGCCCCAGGCATTATTGCCGGTTATTCGCCCTGGCCAGACAAGCCAAAGCTCAGGGCCCTTAGCTAAACGAACTGATAAGCGCCTCATCCGACAAGTCATCGCATTTCATGCGGCAATCGCAGCCCGTGAAAATTGCCTATTCTGGAACTGGCGAAGCAGACGTCCACATTGCGTGCGTCGCCGCCACAGTCAGGAGCGAAATCATGACAACACCCGTGGTAAGGCTGATGCAGCGCTTGAGCTACCCCAGCCGCTTTGCGCTGATCGGCACGGTCTTTGCCGTCGCCTTACTGTATATGGTGTACGGTCTGTATCGAACCAATCAGGACAATATCGATTTTTCGCAAAAAGAAAGAGTCGGGGTGTCCTATATCCAGCCGCTGCAGCATTTGCTGGGCGCGCTGGAGCAAGCGCAGGACCTGGCCGTGCGCGCGGCTCAGGGCGAGGCCGCCGCCAAGGCGGCGCTGCCCGCGGCCCAGGCGCAATTGGAACAAGGCTGGAATCAACTGCAAAGCGCTCATGAACAGTACGGCGCCATCCTGCAAACCGAGGAGGCCTGGAAAACCGCCAGCGCCGCGCGAGGCACGCTGTCGCGGATCGGCGGCGCCCCGCCGCCGCAAGTGATCGCCAGCTTCGACAGCACCGCGGACAAACTCAACACCTTGCTCGGCGCCGCCAGCGACAACTCCAATCTGACGTTGGACCCGGACATCGACAGTTACTATCTGATGGACGCCGCGACCGCCAAGCTACCCGCGCTCAGCAACTACGTCGGCGAAGCGCTGGCCTGGGCCGCCAAATCGGAAGCCGGCCAAACGCTGACACCCGCCGAACGCGACCGCCTAGTGGAGTTGCGCCCGCTGATCAACGGCGCGCTGGACGGCTTGAACAGCGATCTGGCCAAGGCGCTGGCCTACAACCCGGCCTTGAAAAACGAACTGAACGCCGAATCCCAGGCGCTGGCCGCCTTCCATCAAAGCCAGGCCGCGTCCATCGACAAGGCCATCGCCGGGCAAACCGGCGCCGCCGTGGCCCTGGGCGGGATGGCTGCGAAAAACGCCGAAATCGGCGCCCGCTTCAGCGATGTGACGCTGAAAAACCTGGAGGCGCTATTGCAGGCCCGCATCGAACGGATGCAGGCTCAGCGCAATTTCTACATCGGCATCGGCCTGGCCGCGATGCTGTTGGCCAGCTTCCTATTCCACCAGCTCTATCTGTCCATCACCCTGCAACTGGGCGGCGAGCCTTTCTACGTGCAAAGCGTGGTCGAACAATTAGCCGCAGGCCAGCTGGGCACCCGGATCCAACTGCGCGAGCAGGACAGCAATAGCTTGCTGGCCTCCATTGGCCAGATGCGCGACCAATTGCGCGACACCGTGACGCAGTTGCTGGACACCTCGCGCGAAGTCAACGCGGCTGCGGACCAGATGGCTCAAAGCGCCCAGAACGTCTCCCATAGCAGCACCCGGCAAACCCAGGCGGCGGCCAGCATGGCGGCGGCGATCGAAGAGCTGAGCACCAGCCTGATGGTCAGCGCCGAGCAATCTGAACAAGCCAATCAACTGTCGCGCGCCGCGGTCAGCCAGTCCAGCGAGGGCAACGCCATCATCCACGACGCCAGCGCCAGCATGGACAGCATCGTGCGCGACGTGTCTTCTGCCTCGGAAACCATAGGCGCGCTGGGCCAGCAATCGGAATCCATCGCCAGCATCGTCGATGTGATCCGCGATGTCGCAGACCAAACCAATCTGCTGGCGCTTAACGCCGCCATCGAAGCCGCGCGCGCCGGCGAACAAGGCCGCGGCTTCGCCGTAGTGGCCGACGAAGTGCGCAAGCTGGCGGAACGCACCGCGCAATCCACCACCGAGATCAGCACCATCGTTTCCGACATTCAGCGCACCTCGCAGCAGGCCATCACCAATATGCAAACCGGCATGAGCGCCATCATGAAAGGCCAGGAGAACACCCGCAACGCCGGCGCCAGCATCGCCTCCATCCGCCAATGCGTGGATCAGGTGCTAGACAGCATCCATCAAATCACTCAAGGTCTGAAGGAACAGAGCAGCGCCAGCCAGTCGCTGGCGCAAAACGTGGAAAGCGTGGCGCGGATGTCGGAAACCAACGCCAGCGCCGTCGAAGCCAGCGCGCAGACCGCCGGCGAACTGCAATCGGTGTCGCAACGGCTGGGGCAGCTCGCCGGCCGTTTCAGTGTCTAGACTACAATGCCGCGCCCGCTGATAAAGCTGATCGCGGCGTTGGCTTCGGCACCCGCCGCGGCGGCCGGGCTGACCATTCTGGTCAGCCCTCAGCCTCCCATCATCGAAGTCTCCGCCGATCAGCAACACGTCTCCGGCGCCGCCATCGACTTGATGCGCGCGCTGTCCCAGCGCGCCGGCCTGCCGTTCAAGTTTACGCCCTACCCCACCGCCCGCGCCGTGCTGCTGGTCCAGCAGACCCCGGACGCCTGCTTGACCGCCGCCCGCTTTCCGGAACGCGAAACACTGTTCCGCTGGAGCGAACCTGTCATCCGCCTGCGGCTGGTGCTGCTGGCGCGCCATGACGAAACCCGCGACTTCGGCGGCGTGGAGCAGGCCAGGCAATTCCATATCGGCGCCGTGCGCGGCACCGCCGTGGCCAGCCGGCTGAAACAACAGGGCTGGACGCTGGACGAAAGCGCGGACGCGGAGACCAATCTGCGCAAGCTGCAACTGGGCCGCATCGACCTGCTGGCCACGCTGGACGTGGGCATACAGAGCCTGGCCGACAAAATGAAAATGGCGACGCCGCGCGTCGCCCTGGTGGTGAACGAAACCGACATCTATTTCGCCTGCCACCCGCAATTAAGCGACGACGTCATGCAGCGGCTGAACCGCGCCATCCTGGCGATGAAGGCGGACGGCAGCTTCAAGGCCTTCAATCTGAAATAGGCCGCAGCAGATCCAAACGGTCGGTGCAGACGCTGTCTACGCCCCAAGCCAGCAAACGTTCGGCATCGGCCGGCTGATTCACCGTGTAGCACAGCAATTGAAAGCCCGCTTGCTTGACGCTGGCCGCCAAGGCCGCGTCCAAGCTCTGATAGTCGCAATGCAAGGCCACGCAGTCCAGGTCGCGCAAGCGCGACAGCCAGTCCGCCGGCACTCGCTCCACCAGCCAGGCGCGCGATAGAGCCGGCGCGGCTTCCCCCGCAGCGCTCAGCGCCTCGGCGGAAAAAGACGACAGCAAGGGCTGCAACGCGGCGCCGGCCCACAGCCGGGCGGCTTCTGCCGCCACCGCAGCGCCGGTTTCCGCCTCCCGTCCCGGGCAGGGCTTGATCTCGATGTTCAAGGCAATGCCGTGCGCAAGGCAGCAGGCGGCGACTGTGTCCAGCGTCGGCATGGGCTCGCCGGCAAAAGCCGCGCCCTTCCAGCCGCCGGCGTCCAGCCGCGCCAATTCCGCCATGCTCAGCGCCGCCGCCGCGCCGCGGCCATTGCTGGTGCGCTCCACCGTGTCGTCATGCAGCAGAAAACAGACATTGTCGGCCGACAGCTTCACATCGCATTCGGCGCCGCGGTAGCCGTAACGCAGGCCTTCGCGAAATCCCGCCAGGGTGTTCTCCGGCGCCAGAACGCCGCCGCCGCGATGAGCGATGAAGCGGGGATAAGGCCATTGCCGGCCAGGCGTGGAGTAAGACATGGGCGCTTCCTTGCAGACCTCGAACAAAAGGCATCATTGTCGCCGGCGAGGATTGCAGACGGATGACGCGCTCCCAGTATGGCAAAAGCCGCCTTCGCAGAGCAAAGACGGCTTGGTCAAACACGGCGCCGGATACTGGCTTATTGGTAAGTCAACGCATTGGCCTTGCCGTGGAACACCCGGTAGACAAAGGCGGTGTACAGCAGAATCACCGGCAGCACCACCACCGCGCCCCAGAAGATCACCCACAAGGCCGCGGTGTCGCTGGCCGCCTGCCAGATATTCAGCCGGCCAATCACCACCTCCGGGAACACGCTATAAGTCAGGCCCCAGAACGACAGCAGCACGATGCCGACGGTGCAGGCGAACGGCGCCCAGCACCAATTATCATTGCCGGCTGCCTGACGCGCCGCCAAGCGCGGCAGGATCACCCACAGCGTGGCGAATAACACAATGCAGCCCAAGGGCAAGGGCAGCAGCAGCAAGAACTCCGGCAGGGCGAACCACTTTGCGGCGATATGGCTGCTGGCCAGCGGCGTGGCCGCCGACACCAGCAGCACAGACAGACCGGCGCCGGCCAGGCTGCGCCGCGCCCAAGCCACCGCCTTGGCTTGCAAAGCGCCGCTGGTCTTCATGATCAGCCAACCGGCTCCCAGCAAGGTGTAAGCTGCAGCCAAGCCGATGCCGGCCAGCAAGGCAAAGCCCCAGGCCAGCCAACCCTCGGCGAAGCCGGTCAGGTAGCGGCCCAGCATCACGCCCTGAGTCAGCGCCGCCAACAGCGAGCCACAGGCGAAAGCGACATTCCACCACGGCTTATGCGGCTCGCGCGCCTTGACGCGAAAGTCGAAGGCCACGCCGCGCACTATCAAGCCAGCCAGCATCAGCGCCACCGGCAGATAGAGCTCGCCCAGAATGATGCCGTGCGCCAGCGGAAAGCCCACCAGCAACAGGCCCACGCCCAGCACCAGCCAGGTTTCGTTGGCGTCCCAGAACGGGCCGATCGACGCGATCATCATGTCCTTCTCGTCGTCCTCGGCGAAGGGCAACAACAAGCCCACGCCCAGATCGTAGCCATCCAGCACAACGTAAATCAGCATGGCCAGGGCCATCAGGCCGGCGAACACCACCGGCAACCAATACACAGCGCCACTCATGCCAGTTTCTCCTCAAGATGCGCGGCCTCGCCGCCGGACTGGCCGGCCGCCTTGCCCGCCATGTAGAACAAGACCGACACATAGGCGGTCAGCAACACCAGGTACAAACCCAGATACATCGCCAGCGTAGACGCCACCATACCGCCGGTCGCCGGACCCGCCGCCTGCGCGGTGGTCAGCACGCCCTCCACCAGCCACGGCTGACGGCCGATCTCGGTCACGTACCAGCCTGCCAGGGTCGCGACCCAACCGGCGAAGGTCATGCCCACCAGCGCCCGCAGCATCAGCGGCGCCAACTGGCCGCGGCGACGCAGTTGCCAACAGGCCAGCCAAGACACCAGCAGCATCAGCGCCCCCACGCCGGCCATCACGCGGAAGCTCCAGAACACCTTGCCCACAGGCGGATGCTGAGCGAACTCATTAAGACCGCGGATCTCGCCGTTAGGATCATGAGTGATGATCAGGCTGGCCAGCTTGGGAATGCCCACCGCCATATCGTTCTGACGGGTTTCCGCATTGGGCAGAGCGAACAGCAACAGCGGCGCGCCTTTCTCGGTATGCCAGATACCTTCAATCGCCGCCAGCTTGGCGGGTTGATGCTTGAAGGTGTTGAGGCCGTGCATGTCGCCCACGAAAATCTGCAGCGGAATCAGCAAGGCCGCGGTCACCACGCCGGTTTTCAGCGCCATCTTCGCGCCGTCGCTGCGGTCGCCCTTCAGCCGGCGATAAGCGGACAGACCCGCAACCAGAAAGGCTGTGGTCAAGCCGGAGGCGATCAGCATATGGGTCAGCCGGTAGGGCAAAGAGGGATTAAAAATCACCTCCAGCCAACTGGTCACCACCGCCTTGCCGTCCACCATCTTGAAACCGGTCGGGGTCTGCATCCAGGAATTCAAGGCCAGAATCCAGAACGCCGACACCGTATTGCCGAAGGCGACCAGGAAGGTGGCCCAGGTATGCACTCGCTCGGGCACCCGTGAACGGCCGAACAGCATCACGCCCAGGAAGGTGGCCTCCAGGAAGAAAGCGGTCAGGATTTCATACGCCAGCAGCGGGCCGGCGATATTGCCCACGGTCTGCATATAGCCAGGCCAGTTGGTGCCGAACTGGAAGCTCATGGTCACGCCGCTGACCACGCCCAGGGCGAAGGACAAGGCGAAGATCTTCACCCAGAAGCCATAGGCGTCCATCCAGCCTTGCTGACTGGTTTTCAGGTAACGCAGCTTGAAGAACAGCAGCACCCAGCCCATCGCGATATTGATGGTGGGAAACAAGATGTGAAAGGAAATATTGGCGCCGAACTGAATGCGCGCCAATACCAGCGGGTCAAAGTCCATAGCTACTCCCTGTCGCCGTCGCGACTGGTCAGTTTCGAAAGCGAGTGGGTGAACTGCAGGATCTTCTGCACCTGCGAACCCAGTTTCATCAGGCGCTGCAAGGTCTCCACGTCCATGTGCTGGATATCGGAGAACCAGGTGGTCACCAGTTCGATCAACTGGTGCATCTCCTTCATCCGCGCTTGGGCGTGGCGTTCAGCGTCGCTGGCCGGCGTCTCCATGATGGCGCCGCGCAACATGGTCAGCGTAGGCTCCACCTCGCGCTTTTTGCGCTCCTCGGCCAGGGTTTTGAAAATGGCCCAGACATCGTCGGGCGTGGAGAAATATTCGCGGCGATCGCCGGGGAAATGCTGCAGCCTGACCAGCCGCCAGGACTCCAGCTCCTTGAGACCCATGCTGACGTTGGAGCGTGAAAAGCTCAGACTCTCTGCGATTTCATCCGCGTTCAGCGGCTTCTCCGAGACATAGAGCAGCGCGTAGATCTGCCCGACGGTGCGATTGATGCCCCAGCGGCTGCCCATTTCACCGAAATGCAGCACGAACGACTGGACGAGTGGCGATAAATTCATGACGTTCTCAATTTTCAGGAATTTCTGAAACTTTGATATAAATCATAAATTCGCAACGAAACCAAGTCAATCACAACCATCATTGAGCCGTACGCTTGACAGAACTTCAAACCATGCATATCGCATCTTTGCAGTCAGTGCCTGCACGGCTGACGCCGCAGTCGGGCTGCGCTAAAATAGCGCCGACTCTCCAAAAGCCTCGCCGCGCGCGGCGGCGAAACATAAATCAGGGATGCCCTGGCGCCCGCGCGGCCTTGATGCGCGGGCAGTCGCCACGGCATCCTGTTGTCCATTGAAAACATAAGAGCCCATAGCCGATGAGCACGCCACAACACACCCCGATGATGCAGCAATACCTGGCCATCAAACGCGAACACGCAGACAAGCTGGTTTTCTATCGCATGGGGGACTTCTACGAACTGTTCTATGAGGACGCGGAGAAGGCGGCGCGCTTGCTCGACATCACCCTGACCACCCGCGGCGCCAGCGGCGGCAACCCGATCAAGATGGCCGGCGTGCCCTACCATGCCGCCGAAGGCTATCTGGCACGGCTGGTCAAGATGGGCGAGTCCGTCGCCATCGCCGAGCAGATTGGCGATCCGGCCTTGTCCAAGGGCCCGGTGGAACGCAAGGTGGTGCGCATCGTCACCCCCGGCACCCTGACCGACGCCGCGTTGCTGGACGACAAGCGCGACAATCTGGTGATGGCGGTCAATATGGTCAAGGGCGTGCTGGGCCTGGCCTGGCTATCGCTCGCCAGCGGCGAATTCAAGGTGCTGCAGACCCGGGTCGATGACCTGCACAGCGAATTGGAACGCTTGAAGCCGGCCGAACTGGTGATCCCGGACGATACCGGCCTCAATGTGTTCGAAACCGTGGCCACGCCCAAGAAAAAGCTGCCGCCGTGGCAGTTCGACATCGAGTCGGCGCAGATGACGCTGACCCGGCACTTCGGCACCCGCGACTTGGCCGGCTTCGGCGCCGACACCCTGCCAGTGGCGGTGGGCGCCGCCGGCGCGCTGCTGGAGTACGTCAAGACTACTCAGAGCGTCAACCCGGCTCATATCGCCAATCTGGCGGTGGAGGACGCCGGCGAGTTGATCCGCATGGACGGCGCCACCCGCCGTAACCTGGAACTGACCGAAACCATACGCGGCGAGCCGTCTCCGACGCTGGCCTCGCTGCTGGACGGCTGCGCCACCAGCATGGGCAGCCGTCTGCTGCGCCATTGGCTGCATCACCCCATCCGCAGTCACGGCAAGCTGTCGCGCCGGCTGGAAGCGGTGCGCGCCTTGCTGCCGGCCTACGACGACGCCCATGCCCAGCTGCGCGAAGTGGCTGACATCGAACGCATCACCGCCCGCATCGCCCTGCGCAGCGCCCGCCCGCGCGACCTGGCCGCGCTGCGCGATTCGCTGAAGGCGTTGACCGGCGTCAAACGGCTGGCCGCCAATCTCGACGCAGAACTGCTGGGCGAACTGGCGCGCCTGCTGCCGGACGATTCCCCAGTGGAAACCATGCTCAGCCAGGCCATCCTGCCCGAGCCCTCCACCTTCCTTCGCGACGGCGGCGTGATCAATCACGGCCTCAACGCCACGCTGGACGAATTGCGCGCGATCCAGACCGACTGCGGCGCCTTTCTGCTGGCGCTGGAAGCCCGCGAAAAAGAACGCACCGGCATCCCCACCCTGAAAGTGGAGTTCAACCGCGTGCACGGCTTCTACATCGAAGTTACCAAGGCTCAAGGCGACAAGGTGCCGGACGACTACCGCCGCCGCCAGACGCTGAAGAACGCCGAGCGCTACATCACGCCTGAACTGAAGGAGTTCGAAGACAAGGCGCTGTCCGCGCAAGACCGCGCGCTGGCGCTGGAAAAGCAACTGTACGAAGACCTGCTGGACCAGCTGGCGCCGCACATACCCGACCTGAAGCTGATAGCGCAAGCGGTGGCCGGACTAGACGTGCTGTCCGCCTTCGCCGAGCGCGCCAGCGTCAACAACTACGTGGAGCCGGAGTTCGTGGCCGAGCCGCGGCTGGAAATCATCGAAGGCCGCCACCCTGTGGTGGAGGCGGAAGTGGAACGCTTCATCGCCAACGACACCCGGCTGTCCGACACCCGCAAACTGCTGCTGATCACTGGCCCGAACATGGGCGGTAAATCCACCTATATGCGCCAGAACGCGCTGATTACGCTGATGGCGCACGTCGGCAGCTTCGTACCGGCCCAACGCGCGGTGATTGGACCGATAGACCGTATCTTCACCCGCATCGGCGCTTCCGACGACCTGGCCGGCGGCCGCTCCACCTTCATGGTGGAGATGACCGAAACCGCCAACATCCTCAACAACGCCTCCGAACACTCGTTGGTGCTGATGGATGAAGTGGGCCGCGGCACCTCCACTTTCGACGGCCTGGCGCTGGCCTGGGCCATCGCCAAGGCGCTGATAGAGAAAAGCCGCGCCTATACGCTGTTCGCCACCCATTATTTCGAGCTGACCAGCCTGGAAAGCGAGTACCCCAGCGTCGCCAACGTCCACCTGTCCGCCGTGGAGCACAAGGACCGCATCGTGTTTTTGCACCATGTGGAGGAAGGCCCGGCCAGCCAGAGCTATGGCTTGGCGGTGGCTCAGCTGGCCGGCGTGCCCGGCAAAGTGATCCGCGAGGCACGTCGCTATCTGACTGAATTGGAGAACCACTCCGCCAGCCGCGTGCAACCAGACCTATTTATCAGTTTACCCGCAACGACAACTGTGGAACCTGAAGCGAATCCGGCAGTCGAACGCCTTCTGGAGGTCGATCTAGACGATCTCTCGCCACGGGAAGCCCAGGCCCTGCTCTATGAATTAAAGAAACTGGCCAAATGACCAGGCCAGACCCGGGGACGTTTCCTATATTACTAGAAGGTAACATCCGAGACAGGAGCAACAACAATGTCGCTTGAAAACACTGCCACCGCCCCGGGCCTGGTCACACTGTTCAGTCAGGTCACGGACGATGGAAGCATTGCCCTTTCCTCCATCCGCGAGCGGGCCAACCTCGAATTGTCCAGCTTCGCCGAACTGGCGAGCCAACAATTGCAACAGCTGGACATCAGCATGCCGCCTGCGATCAGCCTGATCAGCACGCCGGCCTGCCAGCTGGACTTGGAAAACAACCATCCGCATGCCGAGGAAATCCGGACCTGGTTGCAGGGCAATGACAACATCACCCGAAAATTCAAGGAAGTGGAAGTACTGTACGAGATCGTGCGCGCCGCGGAAAGCATAGGCGAAACCTTCCCGGAAAGCTCAACCTTCCACATCGGCTTAACCAGCGCCGGGCCCATCGCCTACTTCGAGGACAGCCATCGCCCTTAACGTCGGCACAACCAAGTTGCTCGCGCTCAACACCCAAAACGGGGAAGCTTTCGCTTCCCCGTTTTTCTTGTCCTAATCCTCCCTTGGCCAGGCCGCCCGCTCCCGCCGGTAAAACCGCGGATAAGCATTGAGGAAACGCATCTCCTCCGGATAAGGGTAAAAATCTTCGATGTGGCCGGCGCGGATGCGGCGCTGGCGCAGCTGCCAAAACTCGGGACTCAGCAAATCCCGGTGATGGCGCAGAAAAACCTGCCTGACCTCGGGGTCGCCCAATAGAAAAACGCCGAACTCCTCGGGAAACACATCATTGCGCGCCACCGGGTACCAAACCTCGCCGGACATTTCCATTTCCGGGTTAGGCGCCTCCGGAATCCGCCGGAAATAGCAGTCGCTCAGGTATTCGATCTCGTCGTAGTCGTAGAAAATTACCCGCCCGTAACGCGTCACGCCAAAATTCTTGAACAACATGTCGCCGGGGAAAATATTCGCCGCCGCCAGCTCCTTGATCGCCAAGCCGTAATCGCGCACCGCCCGCGCCTTCTCCGCCGGTTCGCAACTCATCAGGTAGAGATTCAACGGCTTCAGCCGCCGCTCGATGTACAAGTGCTTGATCACCACCTGCTCAGCGCCCTCCTCCATCATCGACGGCGCTTGCTCGCGCAACTCCCGCAGCAATTCTTCGGTGAAGCGCGCCTTGGGAAACGCCACATTGGAAAACTCCAGCGTATCCGCCAGCCGTCCCACTCGGTCATGGCGCTTCACCAGCTGGTACTTTGCCTTCACCGTGGCCCGGTCCACCTCCTTGGGTCCGCCGAACACGTCCTTGATCAGCTTGAACACATAGGGATAGGACGGCAGAGTGAATACCAGCATCACCAGGCCGCGGATGCCGGGCGCGATGACGAAGCTGTCGTTGGAATGTTTCAGGTGCTGGATGAAATCGCGGTAGAAGGTGTTCTTGCCCTGTTTCTGCAGCCCCAGCATGGTGTAGAGCTCGGCCTTGGTCTTGCCCGGCAGCATCCCTCTCAGGAACTGCACATAAGCGGACGGCACCTCCATATCCACCAGGAAGTAAGCGCGGCTGAAGGAGAACAGCACGCCGATGCGCCAGGGCTCCAGCAGCAAGGTATCCAGGTACAGCCCGCCCAGTGCGTCGTGCAATACCGGGACTGCGAATGGGTAATGCGCGCCGCCGTTGATGACCTTGCCGAATACATAAGCGGTCTTATTGCGGTAGAACGGCGACGACAACACCTGTATCTGACAATTGGCCTCCGGCTGCGGCCAGCCCCCCTCCAGAAAGGACTCCGCCTGGCGCAACAGCAGAGCGATGTCCCGCCGCAGCCAGGTGAACGGCCGCCGCCAGCCAAAGTCCTCGACGATGCGCCGCAATGCTCGCCGCAGGCCCTCGCGCGCGGGGTAATAGCTGCGGTAGGACGGCGGGTCTGACTCGATGTACTCGGTGGAGATCGCCGGCCGGATGAAGATGAAATCGTTGTTGAAGTAATCGCGGTGCAAGATGCGGGTGAACACGGAATTGAAGAAGGTTTCCGCGCACTCCGGTTGCTTGTGATTGGCCAACAGGCCGATGAAGTAAAGCTTGGCCTGCTGCCAGATCTCGTCGTCCAGCAGATCGGCGTGGAATTCGCCATGCAGCCTCGCCACCGTTTCCGCCACCCGTTCGTCGTAGAACTGGATACGGTCGCGAACCGCCTTTTGCACCCCTTGCCAGTCCCCGGACTCGAACAAATCCTTGGCGCCGCGATTACACTCGCGGAACAGGCGGTAATGCTTGTCGAAACCGTCCACCAGCGCCTGTGCGATATCGCGCGCCACCGGGTTGTAGTACTCGGGAATCTGCATGCGCTCGCCCTCTGGAATCGCCAACGGCCGCGCCCTCGCTCAGGGCTTGCGCGGACCTCCGCGCCGGTCCCCGCCGACGCCGCGCGGCTGCGCGCCGGGCTTGGCGATGCGCTGAGCATGCGACACCCTCGGCAAATCCGCAAGATCCACCTCCAGCTCGCGCATCTCCCCCGGCTGCAGGCCGTCCAGCGTCCACGGTCCTATCGCCGCCCGCACCAGGCGCAACGTCGGCAGCCCCACTTTAGCGGTCATGCGCCGCACCTGGCGATTCTTGCCCTCGCTGATGACGATCTCCAGCCAGCCGTCCGGTACCGTCTTGCGAAAACGCACCGGCGGCGTGCGTTCCCACAGCGCGGGCGCGTCGATGCGCCGCGCCTGCGCCGGCTGGGTGGTGAAATCGCCCAGGTCGACGCCGCGGCGCAGTTGCTCCAGTTGTTCGTCGCGGATCTGTCCCTCCACCTGCACCCAATAGGTCTTGGGCAGCTTCCAGCGCGGATTGGCGATGCGGTGTTGCAATTCGCCGTCGCCCGTCAAAAGCAGCAGGCCTTCGCTGTCGGTGTCCAGCCTGCCCGCCGGGTACACGCCCGGCAACGGCACGCAGGACTTGAGCGTCGGATGCTTGGGATGCTCTGAAAACTGGCAGATGACGCCGTAGGGCTTGTTGAGCAGGATGAGTCGGGACATGGCATGAAGAGCGGCGAGAAAAGAATGAGGCGAATGATACAAGAGCCTGCCGCCGCGCGCCGCAAGTTTGCCGGCGAAGACGCTCCGGGCGCGGCCTATAATTCGCATTCGAACCGCCGCCGCGCAGTTATCAAGCATAAAAGTTCAAATGCGCAGCGAGCCAAGCGCGCGCGGAGAGGTATAATTCGCTTTTGAAAATTACCCGAGAGTCTCCGGACCGTGTTCAGGCCGCGTCGCCTGAACCGCCATCCGCCTTTCCAAGGTCTTTCCATGCGCCGGCAGCGCCCTGCGCAACCGTTCTGTCGTCACAAGATAAAAGGAGATAGAGTAATGCCTTCGGAACAGCCCAAAATCATCTACACCCTGACCGACGAAGCGCCGGCGCTGGCAACCAGCGCCTTCCTGCCTGTCGTGCAAGCCTTCGCCGGCTCCGCCGGCATTGAAGTCGCCACTGCCGATATTTCGCTGGCCGCGCGCGTCCTGGCCGAATTCCCCGACTATCTGGCCGACGAACAGAAAGTGCCGAACACGCTGGCCGAGCTGGGCAAACTGACCCAGCACCCCGACACCAACATCATCAAGCTGCCCAATATCAGCGCCTCCGTGGCCCAATTGATCGCCTGCGTCAAAGAATTGCAGGCCAAGGGCTACCCGCTGCCGGACTATCCGGAAAACCCGGCCTCCGACGCCGACAAAGCCATTAAGGACCGCTACGCCAAATGCCTAGGTTCCGCGGTGAACCCCGTGCTGCGCGAAGGCAATTCCGATCGTCGCGCGCCGCTGGCGGTGAAAAACTACGCCAAGAAGCATCCGCACTCGATGGGCGAATGGAAGCAGTGGTCGCAAACCCACGTCTCCCATATGCACCACGGCGACTTCTACCACGGCGAGAAGTCGATGACGCTGGACAAGGCGCGCGACGTGAAGATGGAACTGACCACCAAGAGCGGCCAGACCATCGTGCTCAAACCCAAAGTCGCGCTGCAGGCCGGAGAGATCATCGACTCCATGTTCATGAGCAAGAAGGCGCTGTGCGACTTCTACGAGCGTGAAATGGAAGACTGCCGCGAATCCGGCATCCTGTTCTCCCTGCACGTCAAAGCCACCATGATGAAGGTGTCCCACCCCATCGTGTTCGGCCACTGCGTCAAGATCTACTACAAGGAAGCCTTCGAAAAACACGGCAAGCTGTTCGAAGAGCTGGGCGTCAACGTCAACAACGGCATGGCCACTCTGTACGAGAAAATCGAAACCCTGCCGGCTTCCAAGCGTGAAGAAATCATCCGCGACCTGCACGCCTGCCAGGAGCACCGCCCGCGCCTGGCCATGGTGGATTCGGCCAAGGGCATCACCAACTTCCACTCGCCCAACGACGTGATCGTGGATGCCTCGATGCCGGCGATGATACGTGCTGGCGGCAAGATGTGGGGGGCCGACGGCAAACCTTACGACGCCAAGGCCGTCATGCCGGAGTCCACCTTCGCCCGCATTTATCAGGAGATGATTAACTTCTGCAAATGGCACGGCAATTTTGATCCCAAAACCATGGGCACCGTGCCCAACGTCGGCCTGATGGCGCAGAAGGCCGAAGAGTACGGCTCCCACGACAAAACTTTTGAAATCCAGGAAGATGGCGTCGCCAACATCGTCGACCTCGCCACCGGCGAAGTGCTGCTGTCGCAGAACGTCGAGCAAGGCGATATCTGGCGCATGTGCCAGGTGAAGGACGCGCCGATCCGCGATTGGGTCAAGCTGGCCGTCACCCGCGCCCGCAACTCCGGTATGCCGGCGGTGTTCTGGCTGGACCCGTACCGCCCGCACGAGAACGAACTGATCAAGAAGGTCCACGCCTACCTGAAGGATCACGACACCAGCGGCCTGGAAATCCACATCATGTCCCAGGTTCGCGCAATGCGTTACACCCTGGAGCGCGTGGCGCGCGGCCTGGACACCATCTCGGTGACCGGCAACATCCTGCGCGACTACCTGACCGACCTGTTCCCCATCATGGAACTGGGCACCTCGGCCAAAATGCTGTCCATCGTGCCCCTGATGGCCGGCGGCGGCATGTACGAGACCGGCGCAGGCGGTTCCGCGCCCAAGCACGTGCAACAGCTGCTGGAAGAAAACCATCTGCGTTGGGACAGCCTGGGCGAGTTCCTGGCGCTGGCGGTGTCCTTGGAAGAACTGGGCATCAAGACAGGCAACGGCAAAGCCAAGATCTTGGCCAAGACGCTGGACCTCGCCACCGGCAAACTGCTGGACGAGAACAAGTCCCCGTCGCGCCGCACCGGCGAGCTGGACAATCGCGGCAGCCAGTTCTACCTGACCCTGTACTGGGCCCAGGCACTGGCGGAACAGTCCGAGGACAAAGAGCTGCAGGCCCGCTTCGCCCCGCTCGCCCAAAACCTGGCTAGCAACGAGCAGAAAATCCTGGACGAGTTGAAAGCCGTGCAGGGCAAGGCGGCCGACATCGGCGGCTATTACCATCCCGACGCGGCCAAGTGCGGCGCCGTGATGCGCCCAAGCGCCAGCTTCAATGCCGCGCTGGCCGCCGTGCTCGGCTAAGCCCTTCCCAGTCCCCCCGGGAACTTCCCGTCCGACAAAACGCCAAGACCTATGTCTTGGCGTTTTTTTTTGCGCCGTGTCAGCGACGCAGGCGGCAAGCTTTTCATGATTTTTCATAGATAATCAAAATACGAGCCTGCCCAGCGGCGTGCCGTTGCGCACCCCACCCTCAGGAGAGAAAGTATGAGCGTCACCCATATCAAGGTTCCGGCTAACGGCGAGAAGATCATCCCCGGCCGGCCGGCGCCCGACCATCCGATCATTCCTTTCATCGAAGGCGACGGCATAGGCGTGGACATCACCCCGGTAATGATCAAGGTGATAGACGCCGCGGTGACCAAAGCCTATGGCGGCAAGAAAAAGATTCATTGGATGGAAGTGTACGCCGGCGAAAAATCCACCCGGCTCTATGGCCCGGATGAATGGCTGCCGAAAGAAACCTTCGACGCATTGAAAACGTATTCAGTGTCCATCAAAGGACCGATGACCACCCCGGTGGGCGGCGGCATCCGTTCGCTCAACGTGGCGCTGCGCCAGGAGCTGGACCTGTACCAGTGCGTGCGTCCGGTGCGTTACTTCAAGGGCGTGCCCTCGCCGCTGAAACAGCCGGAACTGACCGATATGGTGATCTTCCGAGAGAATACCGAAGACATCTATGCCGGCATCGAATGGCAAGCGGGCAGCGACGCCGCCAAGAAAGTAATCGCCTTCCTTCAGGACGAAATGGGCGTGAAGAAGATTCGCTTTCCAGAATCATCGGGCATCGGCATCAAGCCGGTGTCCAAAGACGGCACCGAACGCCTGGTGCGCGCAGCCATCCGCTACGCGATAGACAACGACCGCAAGAGCGTGACCATCGTGCACAAGGGCAACATCATGAAGTATACCGAGGGCGGCTTCCGCGACTGGGCCTACGCTCTGGCGAAGGACGAATTCGGCGCGACGCCTGTCGATGGCGGCCCGTGGTGCGCGTTCAAAAACCCGAAGACTGGCCGCGACATCATGGTCAAGGACGCCATCGCCGACGCCTTCCTGCAGCAAATCCTGCTGCGCCCGGCGGAATACGACGTGGTGGCCACGCTGAACCTGAACGGCGACTACATCTCCGACGCGCTAGCCGCGCAGGTGGGCGGCATCGGCATCGCGCCCGGCGCCAACATTTCGGATCAATACGCGGTGTTTGAAGCCACCCACGGCACAGCGCCCAAATACGCGGGCCAGGACAAAGTCAATCCCGGCTCGCTGATCCTGTCCGCAGAAATGATGCTGCGCCACCTCGGTTGGAAGGAGGCCGCCGATCTGGTGATCAAGGCGATGGAAGCCGCCATCGCCGACAAGCAGGTGACTTACGACTTCGCCCGCCTGATGGACGGGGCCGTCGAAGTCAGCTGCTCCGCTTTTGGCGACGCGATGATCGCGCAAATGTAAAAAATCGCGGCGACACAAAAAGCCCGCGTTGCCGCGGGCTTTTTGAATTGGAGACCCTGCCGGCCTCAACGCCGCAGGTAATCGACGAAGGCGTAAGCCAGGCCATCGGCGCTGACGTGCGCCTCGCGGCTGTCCTCGCGCCAGAGTTCGGCGGACACCTCGGGGAAATGGGCGTCGCCCGGATACTCTCCTGCGATCTCGGTCAGCCGCAGGCAGTCCGCGCTGGAGATCGCCTGGCGGTACAGCTCGGCGCCGCCGATCAAACACACCTCTTCCACCGCGCCGGCCAAAGCCAGCGCCTGCTCCAGCGAATGCGCGGCCTCCGCGCCGTCGGCGCTCCAATCCGCTTGGCGCGTCACCACGATGTTGCGGCGGCCCGGCAAGGGCCGGCCGATCGAATCCCAGGTCTTGCGGCCCATGATCACCGGCTTGCCCAGCGTCACCGCCTTGAAATGCTTGAGATCCTCCGGCAAATGCCAAGGCAAGCGGTTGTCTATGCCTATCACCCGCTTGGCCGCCATCGCCGCCACCAGGGTCAAGCGCGGCCTTTCCACCGCCGTCATACCGCCACCGCCGCTTTGATGTGCGGATGCGGATCGTAGCCTTCCAGTTCGAAATCCTCGAACTTGAAGCCGAAGATATCCTTGACCTGCGGATTGAGTTTGAGCGTCGGCAAGGCGCGCGGCTCGCGCGACAGTTGCAGCTCGGCCTGCTCCAGATGGTTGCTGTACAGGTGCGCATCGCCCAGGGTATGCACAAACTCGCCCGCTTGCAGCCCGCACACTTGTGCCATCATCATGGTCAGCAAGGCGTAACTGGCGATATTGAAGGGCACCCCCAGGAAGATATCGGCGGAGCGCTGATAGAGCTGGCAGGACAGCTTGCCGTCGGCCACGTAGAACTGGAACAGGCTGTGGCAGGGCGGCAGCGCCATCTCATCCACCAGCGCCGGGTTCCAGGCCGACACGATCAAGCGGCGCGAATCCGGATTGTTCTTGATCATCGCCACCACATTGGCGATCTGGTCGATGTGGCGGCCGTCCGGCGCAGGCCAACTGCGCCACTGGTAGCCGTAGACCGGCCCCAAATCGCCGTTTTCGTCTGCCCACTCATCCCAGATCGACACGCCGTTTTCCTTCAGATAGTGGATATTGGTGTCGCCGGACAGGAACCACAGCAGTTCGTGGATGATGGAACGCAGATGGCATTTCTTGGTGGTGATCAGCGGAAAACCCTGTTGCAGGTCGAAGCGCATCTGGTGGCCGAATACCGAACGGGTGCCGGTGCCGGTGCGGTCGGACTTGTCGTGGCCATGTTCCAGCACATGGCGCATCAGGTCGAGATACTGTCGCATTGTGTTCATTCCATCGTTGACGCCGCCATTGTACCCGACTTGAAGCCGCCTCGGAAAAGCTGGCCCGGCCTCGCCGCTTCGGCTACCATTCTCTTTAAAATCAAGACAGAAGCATGAAACACCGGACATGGCTGAAGATTCCGACCTCGAACGCACCGAACCCGCCACCGCGAAACGGCTGGGCCTCGCCCGCGAAGACGGCAACATCCCCCGCTCGCGGGAACTGACCACCTTCGCCATCACCATGGCCGGCGTGGCGCTGCTGATGGCCCAGGGCGGCCATATCGCCGCCAATCTGGCGCAGACCATGCGCGCCCTGCTCACCTTTGACCAAACCACGGTGCGCAATGTGGAGCCGGCGCTGCTCCGCTTCAAGGAAACCATATTCAGCGCGCTGTGGAGCCTGGCTCCGCTGCTGACCGGCCTGGCGCTGGTGGCGCTGTTCGTGCCCATGCTGGTGGGCGGCTGGAACCTCACTTTCAAAGCGATCGAGCCCAAATTCAGCAAACTCAACCCGCTGCCCGGCATCAAGCGCATGTTCTCCGTCAACGCCGCCACCGAGGCCGTCAAGGCTATTCTCAAAAGCGTGCTGATCGGAGGCATCGCCACCTGGTTCATCTGGCGCGAACGCACTGAGATCATAGGCTTGATTTCCATGCCCCTGCCTACCGGCATCGCCAAGATGACAGATATGATCATCACCACCTTCTTCGTGGTGACTTCGGCGATGATTCTGCTGGTGGCTATCGACGTGCCGTTTCAGCTGTGGAGCTATCACAAGAAACTGCGCATGACCAAGGAAGAGGTCAAGCAGGAATACAAGGAAGCCGAAGGCTCGCCCGAGGTCAAAGGCCGCATCCGCCAAATGCAGCGCGAAGCCGCCCGCAAACGCATGATGCAGGAGATCCCCAGCGCCAACGTCATCGTCACCAACCCTACCCACTACGCGGTGGCGATCAAGTACGACGACGGCATGCGCGCGCCGCAAGTGGTGGCCAAGGGTTCGCTTAAGCTGGCGGAAAAAATCATAGACACCGGCAAAGAGCACCGCGTCATCGTCATGCGCTCGCCCAGCTTCGCCCGCGCGCTGTACTTCCACGCCGAGCTAGGCGACGACATCCCCGCCAAGCTCTACGCCGCCGCCGCCCAAGTGCTGGCCTATGTGTTCCAGCTCAAGAGCTACCAGGACAACGGCGGCCTGGCCCCGGTGTTCCCGGACCAGTTGGACGTGCCCGCCGAACTTGACCCGCAAAGCAAACGCCAGCAAGATGCGACGCCACCATAATGATAAGGTCGACGAACCGATTCGACCGGCTTGAGCCATAAATCCAGCATGGACTCCATACTAGACATACTGAAGCGCTTCAAAGTCACCCAGTTGGCCGGCCCCGTGCTCATCATCCTGATTCTGGCGATGATGGTGCTGCCGCTGCCTCCGGTGCTGCTGGACATTTTCTTCACTTTCAACATCGCCGTCTCGGTGATTGTGTTGCTGGTGGGGATCAACGTGCGCAAACCGCTGGACTTTTCCGCCTTCCCCACCGTGCTGCTGGTCACCACCCTGCTGCGGCTGTCGCTGAACGTAGCCTCCAGCCGGGTGATTCTGCTGGAGGGGCACTCCGGGCCGGACGCAGCCGGCAAGGTGATCGAATCCTTCGCCCACTTCCTGATCGGCGACAACGTCGCCATCGGCATCGTGGTGTTCGTCATCATCACCATCATCAACTTCGTGGTGATCACCAAGGGCGCCGGCCGCATCGCCGAAGTGAGCGCCCGCTTCACGCTGGACGCGATGCCCGGCAAACAGATGGCGATCGACGCCGACCTCAACGCCGGCCTGATCGGCGAGGACGAAGCGCGCACGCGCCGCTCCACCATCGCGGAGGAAGCCAACTTCTTCGGCGCGATGGACGGTGCCTCCAAGTTCGTGCGCGGCGACGCCATGGCCGGCATCCTGATCATCGTCATCAATATCTTAGGCGGTCTGATCGTCGGCATGGTCCAGCATGATCTGGACGCCGGCGTCGCCGCCAAGACCTACACTCTGCTGACCATCGGCGACGGTCTGGTGGCGCAAATCCCCGCACTCATCATCTCCACCGCCGCCGGCATCGTGGTGTCGCGCGTGGGCACCGACAAGGACATGTCCGAGCAATTCCTCGGCCAGATGTTCACCAAACCTCAAGTGCTGTACATCACCGCCGCGGTGATAGGCATGGTCGGCCTGATTCCCAATATGCCGCACTTCTCCTTCCTGCTGATCGCCGGCAGCCTGGGCCTGCTGGGCTGGGTGATGGAGAAACGCCAGAAAGCCGAGGCACTGCAGGCCGAACAGCAGCAACAGGCCGCGCCGCCGCCGGAACACACCACGACGGAAGTAAGCTGGAACGATGTGCAGCACGTGGACCAACTGGGCATGGAGGTGGGTTACCGGCTGATTCCGCTGGTGGACCGCAGCCAAGACGGGGAGCTGCTACGCCGCATCCGCGGCATCCGCAAAAAAATTGCGCAGGAGCTGGGCTTTCTGGTGCCGCCGGTCCATATCCGCGACAACCTGGAAATCAAGCCCAACGCCTACCGCATCCTGCTCAAGGGCGTGGAGCTGGGCACCGGCGAAGCCTTCATCGGTCAATACCTGGCCATCAATCCAGGCCGGGTCAACGGCGAGCTCACCGGCACTCCCACCACCGATCCGGCCTTCGGCCTGCCGGCGATCTGGATAGACGCCGGCAAGCGCGAAGAGGCGCAGAGCCTGGGCTACACAGTGGTGGACGCCAGCACCGTGGTGGCCACCCACATCTCCAACTTGCTGCAGACCCACGCGGCGGAGCTGCTGGGCCGTGAGGAAGTGCAGGCCTTGATTGATCACCAGGCCAAGGAGTCGCCGAAGCTGATCGAAGACCTGGTGCCCAAGGTGGTGCCGGTGGGCACGCTGCAAAAAGTGCTGCAGCAGTTGTTGACCGAAGGCATCCACATCCGCGATTTCCGCACCATACTGGAAACGCTGGCCGATCACGTGACCACCACCCAGGACATCGACGAGCTGACCAACATCGTCCGCACCGCCTTGTCCCGCGTCATCGTCCAGCAATTATTTCCCGGCGAGCAAGAATTACCCTTGATGACCCTGGAACCGACATTGGAAAATGTGCTGATGCAGGCGGTCCAGTCCAAGACCGGAGGCGGCCTGGAACCCGGCCTGGCGGAAAATCTGCTGGCCAGCGCCGCCCAGGAAACCGAACAAGTGGAAATTCAAGGGTACAATCCGGTACTCTTGACCGCGCCGGGCCTGCGGCCCTTGCTCGCGCGCTTCTTGCGCCGCGCGCTGCCGCAGCTGCGTGTTATTTCTCATAATGAGATACCGGACAATAAATCAATTCGTATAATTGCTGTAATTGGGGGAAGCAAGGGCTAATCGAACATGGTGGTGAAAAAGTTTTTCGGCAAAACCACGCGTGACGCGCTCAGACAAGTTCGAGAAGAACTGGGCGCGGACGCCCTGATTTTGTCCAACCGCCCCACCATGGGCGGAGGGGTGGAAATCATGGCGGTGGCGGACGCCGACGTCGCCAACCTCGCCACCAACCTGGCCACCTCCTCCAGCAAGCACCCGCCGCGCAACGCGCCGCCGGTGGTCAACCGCGCGCCCTCGCCGCTGCCCACCCCGGCCGGAGCGGCAGTCAACCGCGCCATCGCCCGCACTTACGCGATGCCGGTTGAGCCGCTGGACAGCCCGCCGCCGCCGCGCATCGAGGCGCAGCAACCGCGCCAGCGCATTGAACCGGCCTTTGCGCCGGAACCCCAAGCCGCGCCCCGGCCGGCCCAGCCATCCTATCCGCCGCAGCAATACGCGCAAACCGCGCCGCAAGCCGCCGCCGCGCCGCGCGCGCAAGCGCCGGCTCCAAGCGCCCCGCCGCCCCGCCCCGCCGCGCCTCCCGTCGCGAACAACGGCGAGGAGCCGGAGGTGATGGCTCAGGAGCTCAAGCAGATCGGCGACGAGATCAAGCTGCTGCGCAGCCTGCTGCAAAGCCAGCTGGCCAGCTTCGCCTGGTCCGATATGGAAGGCAAGGCGCCCAATCGCCTCGAATTGTTCAAGCACCTGCTGGCCATGGGTTTTTCCGCCCACCTGATCCGCCAACTGATCGAAAAGATGCCGGCTCAATATGAGGCCGAGGTCGCGGTCAAATGGGCGCGCTCGGCGCTGATGCACAACCTGAAGTGCGCGGACTCCGACAAGGAGATCATGGACCGCGGCGGCATCTACGCGCTGGTCGGCCCCACCGGCGTGGGTAAAACCACCACCGTGGCCAAGCTGGCGGCGCGCGCCACCATGCGCTTCGGCGCCCAGCATGTGGCTTTGATCACCACCGACAGCTACCGGATCGGCGCTCAGGACCAATTGCGCATTTACGGCAAGATTCTCGGCATCCCGGTGTTCTCCATCCAGAACGAGGGCGATCTGCAGCTAACGCTGGCGGATCTTTCCAACCGCCACATCGTCTTCATCGACACCGTGGGCATGGGCCAGCGCGACGCCCGAGTACTGGCGCAGATTGAAATGTTCCGCACCGCCGGCCGGCCGATAGAGCGGCTGCTGCTGCTGGCCTCCAACGCCGACGGCCAGACGCTGGAAGACGTGGTGCGCCGCTATCGCGGCGACGGCCTCACCGGCTGCGTCTTGTCCAAAATAGACGAATCCGTGGCGATGGGCCCC
This sequence comes from Chromobacterium haemolyticum, assembly GCF_009936155.1. NCBI lineage: Bacteria > Pseudomonadati > Pseudomonadota > Betaproteobacteria > Neisseriales > Chromobacteriaceae > Chromobacterium > Chromobacterium haemolyticum. Next base: position 4,000,973 of record NZ_AP019312.1, read on the forward strand.
AGCTTGGACGTAATCATCCGCAACCGGCTGCGTCTGTTCTACATCACCAACGGACAGCGCGTGCCGGAAGACCTGCACGCCGCCCACGCCGGCTTCCTAGTGGACCGCGCGATGCGCTCGCAGCAGCAGCATTCCCCCTTCACCCTTCAGGCCGACGAACTGCCCATCATGAACGCGGCCCAGGCCGGATGGCTATAAGCGCGATGCAGGATCAAGCCGCCAGCCTCCGCCTGCTCAGCGCCCGGTCCGCGCGCGCGCCTAGCTTCGCCTTCATCGGTTCCGCCAGCGCCGGCGCCAGCACTCTGGCCACCGAACTGGCGCTGGGCCTGGCCTACGCCGGCCAGCGGCCGCTGCTGGTGGACTGCACGCTGGGCCAAGTGCAGGCGCGCCGGCTGGGCGTGCCCACCACCGCCACGCTGGAAAGCCAGGTGCTGACCCTGGGCGGGCTGGATGAGATGATGGTGAGCTCGCGCCAAGGCATTCAGTTGATCAATCTCTACGCGCGCCCGGAAGAGCGCGCGCTGTTCTCCGCCCAGTTGTGGCTGCGCTTGGGCAGCGAGTTCGCCGCGCTGGAGCGCGACGCCTCGGTGTTATTGGTTGACGCCCCCAGCCCCGCTCACGACCCGGTGCCCGCCAGCGTGGCGGACAATTTGGTATTAGTGCTCACGCCGGCGGCGGAGTCGCTGACAACGGCCTACGCTAATATCAAGAGGTTGTCCGGCAGCTACGGCCGCCAGCGCTTCAATGTGCTGATCAACCGCGCGCGCCATCTGGAGGAAGCGCGCGAACTGTTCACCCGGCTGTCCGCCGCCACCGGCGAATTCTTGTCGGTATCGCTGCGCTGGGTGGGCTTTGTGCCGATGGACAACGCGGTGCGCCGCAGCCAGACGCTGCGCCGGCCGCTGATGGAGGCGTTTCCTGACAGCGAGGCCGCGATGGCCTTCTCTCAGCTGGCCGCAGTGCTGCCGCAGTGGGACACCCAGGAAACGCCGCGCAGCGGCACCGGATTCATGGATTTGTTGATTGCCGCCTCGCGCGATTGGGCCGAGGCGGATGGAGTCAAACCGCTATGACCTTGCCGTCCTTACGCCGAACCGGCTACGCCGCCGCCTCGCCTCCCGTCGAAATCGACGTGGAGGCCTACGCGCCGCTGGTCAAGAAGCTGGCCGGCATGATGATCGCCCGCCTGCCGGCCTCGGTCGACATCGACGATCTGATCCAGGTCGGCGTCATCGGCCTGATCGAGGCCGCGCGCCAGTTCGATCCGGCCCAGGGCGTCATGTTCGAAACCTTCGCCAGCCAACGAGTGCGCGGCGCGATGCTGGACGAACTGCGCCGCGAAGACTGGATGCCGCGCCAAGCGCGCCGTCACTCGCGCCAGATCGAGGACGCCGTCCGCCAGCTGGAACATCAGTTGGGCCGCTCGCCTCTGGAGTCAGAAATCGCCGCTCAAATGGGGCTGGAACTGGAGCAATACCAAGACATGCTCGGCGATTGCCGCGGCATGACCTTGCTGCATTTCGAGGACTTTTCCAACGACGACGGCGACGCGCTGCCCGACGCGGTGGCCAACGTCGCCGACGAGGACTCTCCAGACCCGTTCGCCGCGCTGGCCGACGGCGGCTTCCGCCAAGCGCTGATAGACGGCATCAAGCTGCTGCCGGAACGCGACCAGTTGGTGATGTCCCTGTATTACGAGCAGGAATTGAACCTGAAGGAAATCGGCGCGGTGCTGGGCGTCTCCGAATCGCGGGTCAGCCAACTGCACAGCCAGGCCATCGCCCGGCTGCGCGCGCGCATCAAGGACTGGCTCTGAACCTCCGCGCCCTGACGCGGCATAACATTAAAAACCGGAACTTCGCGTGGATAAAATAAGCATTGTAGCCATTCTGATGGGCCTGACCGCCATTATCGCGGGACAGGCGCTGGAAGGCGGCAACATCGGCTCCCTGATGCAGCTGACCGCCTTCATGATCGTCATCGGCGGCACGGTCAGCGCGGTGATGCTGCAAAGCACGCCCAAGCAATTCGCCGCCGGCGTGCGTATGCTGAAATGGATTTTCCAGCCGCCTGTGCTGGACCACGACAAGATGATCCGCGAGATCATCAACTGGAGCCAGACCGCGCGCAAGGGCGGCCTGCTGGCGCTGGAAGGCTACATCAATCTGCAGAAGGATCCCTTCATCAAGAAGGCGCTGCAAATGCTGGTGGACGGCGCGGAGCCTGACACCCTGCGATCGGTGATGGATGTGGAGATCTCCATGTTCGAGCACGCGCGCAAACAGGCGGCGCGGATCTGGGAATCCGCCGGCGGCTACGCGCCGACCATGGGCATTCTGGGCGCGGTGCTGGGCCTGATCCACGTGATGGAAAACCTGTCGGACCCGTCCAAGCTTGGCGCCGGCATCGCCGTCGCCTTCGTCGCCACCGTTTACGGCGTCGGTTCCGCCAACCTGCTGTTCCTGCCAATCGCCAACAAACTCAAGCACCTGATCGCCTCGGAAGTCGCCTTGAAAGAGCTGGTGGTGGAAGGCCTGGTCTCTATCGCCAACGGCGAAAACCCGCGCATTATTGAAAGCCGGCTCAAGGGCTTCCTGGCGATGCACGAATAAGCCGTCTCTTAGCTTGGCAACGGCCGACGGCGTCCAGCGCATGCTGAATGTCGTCGGCCGTTCGCTATTGAAAGAACTGCTGCAGATAATCGACAAAAGCCCGGACCTTGCCCGGCACATGCCGCCGCGCCGGGTACACCGCCGACAGGTCCAGGCAATGCCAGTCGTAATCGCTGAGCAGCGGCACCAGCGTGCCGTCCGCCAGACCCTGCTCCACCAGAAAGCGCGGCTGCAGAATCACCCCCATGCCGTGGACGGCGGCGTCCGTCAGGATGTCGCCGTTGTTGGCTCGCAGCATGCCCTTGACCCTGACCCGGCCGCTGCTGCCGTCCGGCGCGGTGAAATCCCATAGATTGGGCTGCGCGGTCAGCGCGTACAACAGGCACTGATGCTCGGCCAGATCCGCCGGCTTCGCCGGCGTGCCGCAACGTTGCAGATAACTGGGCGCAGCGACGACCAGATCCCGTATTCGCGCCAGCCGGCGCGCCACCAGGGAAGAGTCGGACAGGTTCGACACCCGCAGACCCAGATCGAAGCCCTCCTCTACCAAGTCCACCCGCCTGTCGTTCAGGTTCAGCTCCACTTCGATCTGCGGATACTGCAGATGAAAACCCGCCACTGCGCGCCCTAGGTAGCGCATGCCGAAGGAAACCGGCGCGGACACCCGCAAACGCCCCACCGGACTGCTGGCGCCCTGCGATAAACGGGCGTCCAGATCGTCAAGCTCGGCCAGCAGTCCGCCGGCCTGTCCCAGATAAGTCTCGCCCGCCTCGGTCAGCGACAAACGCCGCGTGGTGCGGTGCATCAGCCTCACACCCAAACGCCCTTCCAGACTGGACACCAGCTTGGTCACCATCGCTCGCGACAGCTCCAGCCGCTCCGCGGCGGCGGCAAAACTGCCCAACTCCGCCACGCAAACGAAGGCGCGGATTTCCGAAAAGCGGTCCATGATAATTTCCTATTGGTAAACAATATTTTTATTAATAGCGGATTTATTGATTTTTCTCTACATGGTCAAATGCACCCCATCGCAAACTTGATTGGAACCCACCATGAACCGCTTCCAGAACCCCGCCCTCGGCACCCTGATCCTGCGTCTGTCGCTGGGTCTGATGTACTTGTCCCACGGCCTGCTCAAACTGCTGGTGTTCACCCCGGCCGGCACCGCCGGCTACTTCGCCAGCCTGGGCCTGCCCGGCTTTGTCGGCTACCTGGCCATCCTGGCCGAAGTCGGCGGTGGCCTTCTGCTGCTGTCCGGTTTCTTCGCCCGCTGGGTGGCATTGGCGCTGACCCCTCTGCTGCTCGGCACCATCGTGCTGGTGCACGGCGCCCACGGCTGGATGTTCGCCAACGAAGGCGGCGGCTGGGAATACCCGGCCTTCCTGATCGCCGGCTCACTGGCCTTGTTCTTCCTCGGCGACAACAAGCGCCAGGCTTGAAACGTCGGCGCCTCCGGTGCGCGGCAAGGCGGCGGCCCCCGACGGGCCGCCGTTTTTCATTTCAGGCATAACAAAAATGCAACAGCCGCCCCGTTGCCGCGCCCGCGGCCAAGGCGGCTTCTTTTCCACGCAAAATCAATCCCCGCCGCAGCCGTCCCGCTCCCTTCCCCGCCGCCGACGCGCGTACTAGTGCAAATACGTGAATTCCTACTTGCGCAATTTCTTGATTGCCATCAAGCTGCACCGTTATTTCGATGTAGTTTAACTACAATATTGGCATCATATCGCCAGTTGGACAGTAAGCGTCTGTACTGTTGCGGCGCCATGAATGTCACAGTGCCATCGAATCAAGACAGGCCTATCCGTACGGTGTACCCTATCCGGCACGCCACGCGGAACCGCTCATGAAGAAGCAGGCCGACGCTCGTAATAAAACAACTGATAAATTCCCGATCTGAGGAGTTACATATGAGCACACCCTTGCCAAGACTGAAGATCCTCGCCCCCCTCTCCGGGTGGCTGGTCGCCCTGGACACCGTCCCGGATCCGGTGTTCGCCGGCAAGATGGTGGGAGACGGCATCTCGCTGGACCCCACCTCCTGCAGTCTGCTCGCGCCGGTCTCCGGCGTCGTCAGCAATCTCCATTCCGCGCACCACGCGCTCACCATCACCTCGCCCGAAGGCGTGGAAGTCATGGTGCACATCGGCATCGACACCGTCATGCTCAAAGGCCAGGGTTTCCAGCCGCTGGTGGAACAAGGACAGAGCGTCAACGCAGGTCAGGCGCTGATCGACTTCAATCTGGATTTGGTGGCGCGCAACGCGCAAAGCCTGCTGACCCAGATCATCATCACCAACGGCGACGAAACCGTCAGCGCCATGCACCGTGCCAGCGGCCTGGTCGAAGCCGGCAAGACCGCGGTGCTGGAGCTGGAACTGACCGGCGCGGCCGCCGCCGCGGCGCCGACCGGCGGAGCCAAACTGCTGTCGCCGGAAATCGAAATCACCAATCCAGCCGGCCTGCACGCTCGCCCGGCCGCCGTGTTCGCCAGCAAGGCGAAAAGCTTCCAGTCAGACATCCACTTGCTGCTGGACGAACAGTCCGCCAACGCCAAGTCCGTGGTCGGCGTGATGGGCCTGTCCACCCGCAAGGGCGACAAAGTGCGCATCGAAGCCGCCGGCGAGGACGCTGAACAGGCGCTGGCCGAACTGACCCAACTGCTGCTGGACCGCTGCGGCGAGGCCGAAGACGAAGCGCCGGCAGCGCCCGCGCCCATCGCCGCCGCGGCCCAACAACTGGAAAGCGCGGAGTTGCTGGTCGGCGTCGGCGCCTCTCCCGGCCTGGCCATCGGCCGCGTTTACCATCACCGGCTGCAGGAATTCGACGTGCCGGAATTCGGCCAGGGCGCCAGCCTGGAGCAGCAGCACTTCGCCCGCGCCACTGAAGAAGCCGCCCAGCAGATAGACGCGGTCAAGAGTCAACTGACCGACAAAGCCAAACAAGCCATCCTGTCCATGCACCAGGAACTGCTGCAAGACCCGGACCTGCTGGCGCAAACCTACGCCGGCCTGGCGGACGGCAAATCCGCCGCCTGGTCCTGGCGCGCCGCCTTCAGTTCCTACTCCGCGCGCCTGGAAGCGCAAGACAACGCACTGCTGCGAGAGCGCGCCAACGACATCCGCGACGTGGGCCGCCGGGTGCTGGCCTTGCTGGCAGGCATCAAACAGGCCAGCCTGGACGTGCCGGCCGGCTCCATTCTAATCGCGGAAGACCTGACTCCATCCGACACCGCCGCGCTGGATCCCAAAAAAGTGCGGGGTTTCTGTACCCGCACCGGCGGCGCCACCAGCCACGTGGCCATCCTGGCCCGTTCGCTGGGCATCCCGGCGATCTGTGGCATCTCCCAAGCCGCGCTGGCCCTGCCCGACAGCGAACAAGTCATCATCGACGGCGGCCGCGGCACGCTGCGCATCGCGCCGAACGCCGAGCAACTGGCCACCGCAGAGGCGGAGATCGCGCAAATCGCGGAACGCCGCGCGGCCGAGGCGGCGATGTCGCAGCGGGAAGCCCGCACCAGCGACGGCGTCCGCATCGAAGTGGTGGCCAATATCCGCAACGCCGCCGACGCGCGCGAAGCGGTGGCTATGGGTGCCGAGGGCGTCGGCCTGCTGCGTTCGGAGTTCCTGTTCGACAACCGCGACACCCCGCCCAGCGAGCAGGAACAGGCGGAGGAATACTGTGCGGTGGCCCGTGCGCTGGGCACGGAACGCCCATTGGTGGTGCGCACGCTGGACGTGGGCGGCGACAAGCCCTTGTCTTACCTGCCCCTGCCCAAGGAAGACAACCCCTTCCTGGGCTTGCGCGGCATCCGCGTCAGCCTGGAACGTCCGGACCTGCTACGCACCCAATTGCGCGCCATCTTGCAGGCCGCGCCGCTGACCCGCTTGCACATCATGTTCCCGATGGTGGCCTCGCTGGACGAACTGCGCGCCGCCAAGGCCGTGCTGGCCGAAGAGCAGGCCGCAAGCGGCAGACAAGACGTCAAAGTGGGCATCATGGTGGAAGTGCCTTCCGCCGCCGTCATGGCCGCGCGCTTCGCGCCTGAAGTGGACTTCTTCTCCATAGGCACCAACGACCTGACTCAGTACGTGCTGGCGATGGACCGCGGCCACCCGCAGCTGGCCAAGCAAGCCGACGCGCTGCACCCGGCGGTGCTGGCGATGATCGCGATGACCTGCGACGGCGCCCGCGCCCACGGCAAATGGGTGGGCATCTGCGGCGGCCTCGCCTCGGACGAACGCGCCGCGCCGCTGCTGGTGGGCATGGGCGTCACCGAGCTGTCGGTCAGCACCCCGGCGCTGGCCGCGGTCAAGGCCACGCTGTCGCGCTGGAGCGCGGCGGAGTGCCGGACCCTGGCGCAGCAGGCGCTGGCCCTGTCCACGGCGAGCGAAGTCCGCGAGCATCTGAACGCGCAAGCTCGATAAACGAAACTCTCCGGTCATCCGGAGCGATGTGGGGCGGCGAACGCCGCCCGCTATTTCCTACGCTGTTGAGCAAGGAATGAACCACCATGTTTAGTCAATCATTCGCATTTCTGCAAAAGATCGGCAAAGCGCTGATGCTGCCGGTGGCCGTGCTGCCGGTAGCCGGCCTGCTGCTGGGCATAGGCGCCACCGATTTCCACACCCAGAGCACCGTGGCGCTGGCCATCCTGTCGCTGATGAAAAACGCCGGCGACGTGATCTTCGGCAATCTGCCGCTGATCTTCGCCGTCGGCGTGGCGCTGGGCTTTACCGAGAACGATGGCGTGGCCGCGATCGCCGCGGTGATCGGCCATCTGGTCACCACCGTCACACTAGGGGTGATGGCCGGCCTGATGGGCGTCAAACCCGATACCATCATGGGCTTGCCGTCGATACAGACCGGCGTGTTCGGCGGCATTCTCGCCGGCGGACTGGCGGCGTATATGTTCAACCGCTATTACCGGATCAAATTGCCCGAATATCTGGGCTTCTTCGCCGGCAAGCGCTTTGTGCCCATCGTCACCGCCATCAGCGCCATCGCGCTGGGCGTGGCTCTGTCCTTCATCTGGCCGCCGATAGGCAACGCCATCAAGAGCTTCTCGCAGTGGGCCGCGGTCAGCGATCCGCGCACCGCCGCCACCGTCTACGGCTTTGTCGAGCGTCTGCTGTTGCCCTTTGGCCTGCACCACATCTGGAACGTGCCCTTCTTCTTTGAAATCGGCGCCTTCCCCGACGCGGTAAGCGGCAAAATGATACACGGCGACATCAACCGCTTCTTCGCCGGCGACCCCACCGCGGGCATCCTGTCCGGGGCCTTCCTGTTCAAGATGTTCGGCCTGCCGGCCGCGGCCATCGCCATCTGGCATTCGGCCAAACCGGAGAACCGCGTCAAAGTGGGCGGCATCATGATTTCCGCCGCTCTAACGTCCTTCCTCACCGGCATCACCGAGCCCATCGAATTCTCCTTCCTGTTCGTGGCGCCGGTGCTGTATTTCCTCCATGCCTGCCTGGCGGCGTCGGCGCAATTCATCGCCAACACCCTGGACATGCACATGGGCTTCACCTTCTCCCAGGGCGGCATCGATTTCCTGATGTTCAACCTGATCGGAGACAAGGCCAAGCACGCCTGGTACGTGTTCATCCTCGGTCCGATCTACGCGGCCATCTACTACGGGGTGTTCCGCTTCGTCATCGCCAAGTTCAACCTGAAAACCCCGGGCCGCGAGGACGAGAGCGCCGATGCAGGCGAAACAGTCAGCGAAGACGCGCGCGCGCGCGAATTGGTGCTGGCCTTTGGCGGCCGCAGCAACATCAGCAGCCTGGACGCCTGCATCACCCGCCTGCGCATCGCGGTGCGGGAACCCGCCAAGGTGAATCAGGCCAAGCTCAAGAGCATGGGCGCATCCGGCGTGGTGGTAGTGGGCACCGGCATCCAGGCCATCTTCGGCCCGCAGTCGGAAAACCTGAAAACCGATATGGAAATCTATCTGCGCGGCGCCGGCGCGGACGCCGAAGTCGACGCGCCCGCCAGCGCGCCGGCTCCAGTGCTTCATGCCGCAACACCGACGCCCGCCGCCGATCAGAACCAGGCCGCGGCGCTGCTCCAGGCGCTGGGCGGCGCGGCCAATCTGGCCAAGGTGGAAGCCATCGCCCATACCCGCTTGCGCGTGGAGCTGAAACAGGGCGCGCTGTTCAATCAGGACGCCGCTCGCGCGGCCGGCGTGGCGGCGATGCAGGAAGTGGCTCCCGGCGTCTGGCACCTGATCGTCGGCGACCGGGCCGCCGGCCTGGCGCAAGCGCTGCAAGACTGAACGGGCGCGCCCCGACATGCAAAACGCCAGCGCTTGCGCTGGCGTTTTTTATTGGAACTCCGTTTACGACTACAAGGCGAACAACTCGCGCAAATGGCGGGCCACCCCTGCCTCGCGGTTGCTGCCTATGCGCGGCACATCCGGCAGTTGCTCTGCCAGACGAGCCTGGGCGTTGCCCATCATCCGCGGGTGGCCGGCAGTGCGCAGCAGTTCGATATCGTTTTGGCCGTCGCCGAAAGCCAGGCAATGCGCCTTATCCAGGCCCAAATCCGCCAACACCAGCTCCAGCGCGTGGCCTTTGGATACGCCGGGCGCCATCACTTCCAGGCAGTCGTCGGCCGAGAAAGTAATGTACAGCTCATCGCCAAAGGCCTGGTGCAGCTTGCGCTCCACCTCCAGCAAATGCGCGTGCTCGCCGATGTAGAGCACTTTGCCCACGCCCGAGCCGCTGTGCCCGGCCAGATCCGCCAATTGATAGCGCAAACCGGAATCGGCGTGGAAATTGAGCAGATACTGGCAAGGCTGATCAATCAGCCAAGCGTCGTCCAGATAGAAGTTCAGTACCGTGCCGGCAGCGAATTCCGGCTGCGCCAGCCTGCGCACCAAGGCGGGATCGATATCCTGGCGATGCACCAGCTTGTCGTCGGGATCATGGACCCGAGCGCCGTTGGAAGTAATCAGGTGAGCCCGGATGCCCAGCGCCTGACGAATGCCCTGCACATCCAGATAATGGCGGCCGGTGGCGATGGCGAATCGCACGCCGCGCGCCTGCAAGGTCTGCAACGTGGCGGCGGTGAACGGGTCCACCGCGTGGTTGGGGTCCAGCAAGGTGCCATCCAGATCGGATGCGATGAAGTGATACACCATCAAACTCCCGCGACAACAGAAGCGCATAGTATACGCCCGCTCGGCGGCGCTGCCCATCAATGCGAGCGGGCGCTTTCTGATCCAAACCGGTATCAGTTGGGCGCGGCCTCGCCGCCAAACTGCTCATAGGCCTGCAGCGCCTCCGCCGCGGTCATCAAGGACGGACCGCCGCCCATATAAATAGCCACCTGCAACATCTCCATGAATTCGGCGCGGCTGCAACCCAGCTCCACCAAGGCCTTGGCGTGAAAGGCCAGACAGCCATGACAGCGGTTGGCGATGCCGATGGCCAGCGCAATCAACTCCTTGGTCCGGTTCGACAAGGCGCCGTCCGCGTGCGCGGCACGGCTCATCTGGCCAAAGCCTTTCATGGTTTCCGGGATTTCCTTGCGCAGCTTGCTCAATTCCGCGCCCAGTTCCGCGCTTAGATCGGGGTAATGCTGGCTCATGCTCGTCTCCTCAACATAACAATATATATTATATATAATTATATATTAAATGGCAAGCCAACACCTCATGCAACAAGCCGCTGGCCAGTCGCGGAATCGAACCACCAACTAACCCGAAGCCCTGAGGACGGACGGCATGGCGGCTTGCCATGCTGTCCTGAAGAGCGCCGTTTCGATCCGGCCAATAGGCCTAAACGCCCTCCCTTCCCGGCAAGGCCAGCAAACGCTCCTTACGCGTTTTACGCATGCCCACCAGGCTGATGGCTATCCACAGCACCTGCGCCAGCAAGGACGCCAGATTGAAGGCATAGCACAGCGAGATCAACAACAACACCGCGCCAATCAGGTTGAAGCCGCTGTAGCTGTAGTCGCTCAAGTCCACCAGCCTCCATTGCAGCAGGCTGTAGGCCAATAGATAGAAAAACACGCCGATTAGCCCTATCCAGTCAAACCACATCATGACGCCCCCTCCTTGAGGAGCCCCACCCTATTGGGCGTGGCGCGGCACATATTCGTCCCATTCCCGCTGCTGCAGCAATTGCTCCCCCTCCCAGGCGCTTTGCCGCGCCAGGATGTGGAAATGGCCGGCATCCGCCGTCAGCGCCAACTCGCTCTCCACCCTGACTTGCCAATCGCCACGCCCCGCGCGATAACTCCACTTCACCGCGCCGCTGGCCGACAAGGGCTGATCAGGCTGGATGCGGTAGATTTCCTCGCAGGTTTGCGCCACTTCCAAACCGTGGTCGCCAAAACGATAGTGGCCGAAATCGTCGCGGATCACGGTGCGGACCTCACCGCTCATCGCGTCCTCGATGATTTCGCGGCTGCTGGCGGGTGGGCGTAAATAGCTCAAGGCCAGCGGCGGCGCGGCTTCTGGCGTGGCAAAGGGCTTCGCCACCACGGTGCTCAGATCATGCACCGGCAGGCTGAGCTCGGCGCCGGCCAAGTCCAAGCTCAGCCGGGCATGGTCGGCCGCCGGCCAGATCAGCGGGAAGTAGGCGCTGGAAACGCTCAGCCGCAGCCGATGACCCGCCGGCAGACGGTAGCCGCAATCGTCCAGTTGCAGCCGAATCTCCATCCACTCGCCCGGCTGCACCGCCTGCAGCTGTTGATAGCTGTCCCGCAAGGCCAGGTTCAGCACCCCGTAACTGACGCGGGTCGCCGCCCCGTTCGGCGCCACATCGTTGAGCCGCACCGCCAGTTGACCGCTGGGGCTATCGCACCTCAGGCGCAGCCGCAGCACCGGCGCGCCCAGCAGCGGCAGCTCCCGCTCCAGCGCCTGGCTGTCGAACACCAGCGAGCCGGCGTCGTCGCGGCGCTGATCCAGTGGAAACTCCGGCCCCAACCAGATCACGCAGTATTCGCCGCAGGCGGCGCCGGTGGTCAGCGGCGAGCGGATGCCAAGCTCACCGACATCGGAAGCCCCCGGCCGCAATTCCCCGGCGGCGCCCAGCCCCCATTGCTGCAGGCGAACATGCGGGCTAGGCCAGGCCGGATCGCGCAGCCAAACACCCGGACGCTCGGCATAGCTGGCCCGCGGCGGCGCCGCGTCTTGCAGATACAAGGTCACCGGGTCTTCGGCCATGATGCCGGTGTCGACATCCTTCAACCAGTAGTCCCACCAGCGCAGCGCTTCCTGCAAAAAACCGATCGCCGGATCCGGCACCGCGAAGTGCGGATACTTATGGGCCCACGGACCGATCAGCGCTTTTTTCGGGCAGCTCAGGTGCTGCATCATCCGGCCGACGGCGTTATGGTAGGCGTCGCCCCAGCCGCCCACCGCGTAGACCGCGGCCTTGATGGCGCGGTAATCGGTGCAGATGGAGCCATGCCGCCAATAGTCATCGTCGGTCTGGTGGCTCAACCAGGTCTTGAGCAGCAGCGGCATCCGCTCCAGCCTTTGCAGCCAGCGTTCGCGCCAGGCCTCGCCCACCAGCAGCGGATCGGGCGCGGCGGCGCAGTAGCTGAGCATGGTGCCGGCCCAGCCCAGGTTCTCCAGCAATAGCGCGCCGCCCTTGTAATGGATATCGTCGGCGTAGCGATGATCGGTGGAGCATATGGTGATGACGGCTTTCAAGGCCTCCGGCTGACGGGCGGCCACTTGCAGGCTGTTGAAACCGCCCCAGGAAATGCCCATCATGCCCACCTTGCCGCTGCACCATGGCTGCGCGGCGATCCAGGCAATCACTTCCAAGGCATCGTCCTGTTCCTGTTGCAGGTATTCATCGACGAAGTCACCGTCGGATTCGCCACAACCACGCATATCCACCCGCAGACAAGCATAGCCGTGACCGGCGAGATAAGGATGGGTCAGCTGATCGCGCACCGCGGTGCCATCGCGCTTGCGATAAGGCAGGTATTCCAGAATCGCCGGCACCGGTCTGGTTTCGGCATCCCGCGGCAGCCACATCCGTGCCGCCAATTGGCAACCATCGGCCAAGGTGATGGTGAAGTGTTCCACTTCCCGAATGGCGTGCGGCAACTGTGTAATGGTTTTCATGCTTGCGACTCCTTGGCGGCGGCGGCCGCCTCGCTGGCGGACAGGCGCTCCAGCCTGCCGGAATTCACCAGCACAATGAGCGACAGCATGCACCCCATGACGATGAGCAAGGCCGGCAGGCCGCCGAGATTGGACATCATTTTGACGCCGTCGACGCCGCCGGCGTAGCTGGTCATCACCCAGGACACCAGGCCGATCACGCCACCCCACACCAACTTCATGCTCTTGCCGGCTTTCTCGGCGCTGTCGGCGTAAAAGCCGGAGGTGCACAAATTGCTGATGGCGTCGGTATTGCTGTCCGCCGCGGTGACATAGTTGAGAAAAGCGATGAACACCACCATGGCCATCATGATTTCACTCATCGGCAGCTGACGGATGATGGTGTACAGCACATTCTCCACGCCCTGCTGCTCCAGCACGTTTTTGAGCAGGCCCGCCTGGCCCAAATCAATGGATAGGGCGGTGCCGCTGAAAATCATGATCCACAGCGCGGTAAAGCCGGCCGGCAGCAGCAAATTCATCACAATCACTTCGCGCACGGTATAACCACGCGAGATTTTGCCGAGGAACATGGCGCTGATCGGCGCCCAGGCAAACCATACCGCCCAGTAGAAGATGGTCCAGGATCCCGCCCAACCGTCCTGGCTGGCGGCTCCGGTGGACAAGCTTAGCCGGAAGAACTGGTTCAAATAGTTGCCGAACGACTCCAGGCCAAACGCCAGGATGAAGGTGGTGGGCCCAAAGATCAGCAAAAAGCCGGCCAGCGCCAGCAAGATCCAGGTATTGATGCTGGACAGCCAGGTCAGCCCGCGCTGCAGGCCGCTGAGCGCCGAGCAAACAAAGGTCACCACAATCGCGGCGATGACCAGCCCGAGGCTGAACGGACTGGCGGGCAGCGGCAAGTACTGGTTGATACCCCCCACCAATGCCAGCGCGCCGGTGCCCAGGCTGGAAGCCATGCCGGCCACCAAGGCGTACAAGGCCAGCGCGTCTATCAAATGCCCGCTGCGGCCGCTCACCCAACGCCCCAGCAAGGGCTGCAACATGCTGCCCACCGAGAACGGCAGCTTGAGGTTGTAAAACACCAGGCCGAACAGCAGGGCCGGCACGGTGTAAATCGCGTAAGGGGTGAACGTCCAGTGCAGAAACATGGCCGACATGGCGAAGCTGGCGGCCTCGGCGCTGCCGGCGCGCAGGCCATACGCCGCTGGCGGGTAGTACAGGTGGTAAATCGGCTCGGCCGAGGTCCAGAACAATACGCCCACCGCCATGGTGGTCATCAAAGTGACGGCGAACCAGCGCTTGCGACCCAGCAGCGGCTGGGCGCCCTCCCCTCCAATGCGCAGCTTGCCTATCGGCGAGCAATAGACCCAGACACAGGTCAGCAGCAAGCTGAAGCTGGCCAGACTGAACAGCCAGGAAAAATGGCCGAGTATCCATTTGTTGGCGCCGCTGGCCAGGCTGAGAAAGGCGGGCAGGTCGAGATAGCTGAGCAGCAAGGCCGCCAGCAGCAATAAGAAAGTGGGCCAGAACACCAGGGGCTTGATGCGATGATGGCTATGCATGATTTGTCTCCTCGATGGAGCCTGCCGCCGCTGTCGCCCCGAGGGCTGCCGGTCTAAGGCCGGCGCGGCTTGCAGACAGGCCAGGGCCTATTGCCCTGGCCTGGCCAGTGTCGGCGATGAGTCCAGCCCGGGACAAACGATAGTTTTAGATAGATTTATGTTGCCAGCTCATTAATCCATCTGCGCAACCCACGCATCTCGGCACCCCCGCAGCCATCTGCCGCCATTACTGCGCCGCCACCAGCGAGGTCAGCCAATCGGCGAACAGCCGAGTTGCCGGCTTGAGCTGCCGCCGCTCCGGCTGCAGCAGATAAAAGGCGCCGCTCATCATCACCTTGGCGTCCGCCGCCATCACCAACGCGCCGCTGGCCAGGTAGCTATCGATCAAATAGCCCCAGGCCAGCGCCACCCCTTGCCCGGCCAGCGCGGCCTGCACCGCCAAGTGGTGATTGGTCACGCTCAACTGCCTGGCCGCCGGCCGCCAGGCGATGTCTTGGGCGGCAAACCATTGCGGCCAGTTGAACCAGTCCCGCAAGCCGCCCTCCATGGTGATCAGCGTCTCATCCAACAAAGCCGTTGCCGACAGCGGCCCGGCCGACAAATATGTCGGACTACAGACTGCGTACATTTGCTCATCGAACAAGGCCATCGCATTAGCGGCCTTGGGAGGCTGGCGGAAGTAGTAAATACCGAGATCGAATTCACCCACCTGCAGCTCCTGGATATTATCGTTGGCCAGGATGCGGATAGAGAGATCCGGCTGCGCTTGGCGAAAGGCGGATAGATGGGGCATCAGCCATAAGGAGGCGATTGCGGTGGAACAGGCTACGGTGACCTGTTTGTCTTGCTGCCAATGCATCAGGCTGGCGGTGGCCCCAACCAGCTGCTCCAAGGCGGAACGGACTTCTTCCAGATACTGTGCGCCGGCCTGGGTCAACACCACCTTGCGGGTGCCGCGCTGCAGCAACTTGCAGCCCAGATAGTCCTCCAGCAGTAATAACTGGCGGCTCACCGCGCCTTGCGACAGATTCAGCTCCGCGGCGGCCTGAGTAAAGCTGGAGAGCCGGGCCACGGCTTCAAAAGCGACCAGGGTATAAAGTGGAGGCAGCGGTTTCATGGCCGCATTATGCCATGCTCCCGGCCAGAACCAGGTCCGGGGCGAACTCCCGGCGCCGCAATGCGAAAAGCCGAACTCAGGGAGTTCGGCTTTTTCAGGTATCTGGTGGCCAGTCGCGGAATCGAACCACGGACACGCGGATTTTCAATCCGCTGCTCTACCAACTGAGCTAACTGGCCGACGGGTGCTGAAGCTAAGGCGGTGATGGTGGCCAGTCGCGGAATCGAACCACGGACACGCGGATTTTCAATCCGCTGCTCTACCAACTGAGCTAACTGGCCATCACTGCTGCGCTGTCGCGCCGTCAGAGCCACGCATTTAATCAGAGGACGCTACTCGCGTCAAGGAATAATTACAAAAAAACGAGCTGCCGTCAGACAGGAAAAACAGACGGGCCGGTCCTCCGAGAAGACCGGCCCGCCGGATCAAAGACTTAGATCGCGTCCGGCTGACGAGACGGATGCGCGTCGGCGAAAGCCGACAACCGCTCCAGCGCGTCGGCTATGCGAACGATGTTTGGATAAGCCGCCAGATCCAAGCCGAAACGCCGGGCGCTGAATACCTGCGGCAGCAGGCAAACATCGGCCAGCGTCGGCTGCTCGCCCGCCGCGTAGCGGCCAGGCGTTGCGGCCAGCAACGGCTCCAGCGCGTCGAAGCCGGTCTGAATCCAGTGCCGTATCCATTCCGCCTTGCCTTCCTCGTCCTTGCCGTACTCGGTCTGCAGATACTTGCCAACCCGGACGTTTTGTAATGGGTGGATATCGGCGGCGATGGCCAGCGCCAGCGCGCGGACCCGCGCCCTCGCCGCCGCGCCGGCCGGCAACAGCCGCGGCGTATCCGGATAGGCTTCGTCCAGATATTCGCAGATGGCCAGGGACTGCGCGATCTTGACCCCGCCGTCATCCAGCAACGGCACCAAGCCCTGTGGGTTGATCGCCAGATACTCGGGGCTGCGCTGCTCGCCCTTGAGCAAATTGACCGCTTGATAACGGTAATCCAGCCCCTTGAGATTCAGCGCGATACGCACCCGATAGGAGGCGCTGGAACGGAAATAACCGTACAGCACGCGTTCAGTCATGCTTCACCACAATCTGCTCAATGGCGCCGAAGATGCTGGCGCCGGCGGCGTCCTTCATCTCGATGCGAACGCGGTCGCCCACTTTCATGAACGGAGTGGTCGGCGCGCCAGTCTCGATGGTCTCTATCATCCGCTGTTCCGCCAGGCAGCAGGAGCCTACGCTGCGGTCGTGATTGGACACGGTGCCGGAGCCGATGATGGAGCCGGCCGCCAGTTCTCGGGTCTTGGCTACGTGAGCCACCAACTGCGGGAAGCTGAACTGCATTTCCACGCCGGCGTTGGGATGGCCGTAAGGCGCGCCATTGTATTCAACCAGCAGCGGCAAATGCGCCTTGCCGTCGCGCCAGGCCGCGCCCAGCTCATCCGGGGTCACCGCAACCGGCGAGAAGGCGGTGGCGGGCTTGCTCTGGAAAAAGCCGAAACCCTTGGCCAGTTCGTTGGGAATCAGATTACGCAGGCTGACGTCGTTGACCAGCATCAGCAAGCGGATATGACCGGCGCAGGCGGCGGCGTCGGCACCAAGCGGCACATCGCCGGTGATCACCGCCACCTCGCCCTCAAAGTCCAAGCCCCAGGCTTCGTCGCGCAGCGGAATGGGCGCCAGCGGCGGCAGGAAGGCGTCGGAGCCGCCCTGGTACATCAGCGGGTCGTGGTAGAAGCTGGCCGGCACTTCCGCGCCGCGCGCCTTGCGCACCAGCTCGACATGGTTCAGATAGGCGCTACCGTCCGCCCATTGATAGGCGCGCGGCATCGGGCTATGACAACGCTGCGCCTCAAACGGGAAAGCGCCCGGCACCTCGCCTTCGTTAAGCGCGGCGTAAACCTCCTGCAAACGCGGCGCCAGCGCGTCCCAACCGTCCAGAGCCTGCTGCAGGCTGGCGGCGATCTGCGGCACCGCCACCGCGCGGGACAGGTCGCGGCTGACAACCAACAACTGGCCGTCGCGAGTTTGATTCTGATAAGTGGCGAGTTTCATCTTCTATTCTTTCTGCAGCTGGGCAGCTGAAATTCCAGTAATACGGTGTGACATCCACAACACCGCCTGAGCGCTATCGCGTCGCGAGCAGGTGGAGGCCGGCGGGAGAAGCGCAGCGGTACAAATGGCACCGCGAGCATCGCAGCGTCGAGATCGGCTTGCGCAGCAGCGATAACGCCAGGCGACTAGGGCTTGGGTTTCCAACTATCCACATATTGGGCCCACTCCACCTCCGGCATCTGCGGCCCCTGCTCCAACGCGTCGCGCGTGTCTATCATCACCGCCACTTCGTCGGTAAAGGTCTTGGGGTCTGTCATCGCCTTGGCGAAGGCTTTGGGATGGGGCCCGTGGGTGAAGCCGGCCGGGTGGAAAGTCAGCATGCCCGGCTTGATGTTGTCGCGGCTGAAGAAATCGCCGGCGTGGTAGAAGATCACTTCGTCGTAATCGTCGTTGTTGTGATAGAACGGGACCTTCAAAGCGCCGGGATCGGACTCTATCGGCCGCGGCACAAAGGTGCAGATCACGAAACCGTCAGCGACGAAAGTCGTGTGCGCAGACGGCGGCAAATGGTAGCGGTGGCTCATCAGCGGCCGGATGTCGCGCCAGTTGATGCGAGCGACGGAATGGTTGCCGTGCCAACCTATCGCGTCCAGCGGATTGAACGGATAGGTCACGGTGGACAGGGCGCCGCGGCGCTTGATCACCACTTGCCACTCGTCCTCGGTCTGCTGGGCGCGGAAGGCGTCGTTGATCGCCGGCACGTCCAGCATCGCCTCGTCGAAAATGGCGTGCGGCCCCACCAGCCCCTTGTCCGGCAACTGGTAGGCGCCGTTGCTCGCCTCAATCAATAGCATGGTGGTGGGCGCGGCCGGCTCGATACGCCAACTGGTGGAGCGCGGCATCAGGATGTAGTCGCCGTCGCGATAACTCAAATGGCCGTAATCGCAAAATAGCTCGCCACTGCCGGCGTGGATGAACAGCATGTCGTCGCCGTCGCCATTGCGGAACAGCTGAGTCATCGCCTGATCCACGCTCCAGATGCGCAGCTTGCATTGGGCGTTGTGCAACACCAGCGGAGCGGCCCAGGGCGCGGCCACGTTCTTGGGCAGCTCGTTCAGGTCAAAAGCGCGCGGGCGCAGCGGGCCCTCCCAGGCGCTCCAGCCGGTGGGCGGGTGCTTGTGATGCAGATGAGTGGCGGGGCCGAAAAAACCACTGCGGCCCACTTCGCGCTCATAGATGGCTGTGTCCGGAAAGTCGGCGTGCGCCTGGCGCGAGACGGTGCCTTCGCGGTGGGGATATTGAATCCATTTACGCATGGTGTGTCCTTCAATCCCGCCGCCCAGGCGGCGGGATGGCATCGATAGAACTGCGGGCTTAAAGCCGGTTCGTAGTCTGCCGCGCCTCAGCGACGCCGTGGTGGAACCGGCTGCGGAATGCTCATGCGCCGTGGCGCGCTCCGCTTCTTCAGCCGCAACGGCTGGCTTCGCCTTGGCCCGCGGGATCGTAAACCGCTATTTAAATGACGCCGCGGCGGATCTGATCTTCTTCAATCGACTCGAACAGCGCGCGGAAGTTGCCCTCGCCAAATCCCTCGTTGCCCTTGCGTTGAATGATCTCGAAGAAGATCGGGCCGATCACGGTCTCGGTAAAGATTTGCAGCAGGATGCCGGCACCGTCCACCGGCGCGCCGTCCACCAGGATGTGGTTCTTGCGCAGACGCTCCAGGTCCTCGCCGTGTCCCGGCACGCGCTCGTCCACTTTCTCATAATAGGTGTCGGGAGTGTCGAGAAAACGAGTGCCGGCGGCTTTCAGCGTTTCCACGGTCTTGTAAATGTCGCGGGTGGTCAACGCGATGTGCTGGATGCCTTCGCCGTGGTATTCGCGCAGGAATTCCTCGATCTGGCTCTTGTCGTCGGAGGACTCGTTGATCGGGATGCGAATCTTGCCGCAGGGGCTGGTCATCGCCTGGGACACCAGGCCGGTGAGCTTGCCTTCGATATCGAAGTAACGGATTTCGCGGAAGTTGGCGATATCGGTGTAGAAGCCCGCCCACTTGGCCATATTGCCGCGGAACACGTTGTGGGTCAGGTGATCGATCTCATACAGGCCCACGCCTTCCGGATGCTGGTCCACTCCCTCCAGCGGCACGAAGTCCACGTCGTAGATGCTGTGTTCCGGGCCGTAGCGATCGACGAAATACAGCGCCGAGCCGCCAATCCCCTCCACTGCAGGAATATTCAGCTCCATGAAACCGATTGGGCGCTCGTACTTTTTGGCGCCGTGGGCCAATGCGTATTCATAGGCCTTGGCCGCGTCCTTGACGCGCCACGCCATCGCACAAGCCGACGGGCCGTGTTCATGGCCAAAGGCGTTGGCCGGCTGCGACGGTTCGCCGTTCAAGATGAAATTGATATCGCCCTGGCGGAACAGGCTGACGTTCTTGCTGCGGTGGCGCGCGACTTCGCTGAACCCCAACGACAGGAACAGGGCCTTCAGCTTGGCGATGCCTTCCGTTGTGGGGGACGTGTATTCGACAAATTCAAAACCGTCGGTAGCCAGAGGATTCTGCAGCATAGTTTCCATTTTCATCTGTTTCTCCTGTTGTAGATGAGTGTGTGGCCGGTAGGCGGCAAGCGGAGCATGACGCCGCTCTGAACTGGCGACTTGATCTTGCGTTCCGCGCAACAAGCTTGTTTATAAACAAATAACAGTAGCTTTTGATGACATGTCTTGTGATAGTCTTGTCATGACATGTTGTAAAAAGCCCTGCGCAACGCATTTGGCTTCACGTGGAAAAGTCGGAAGAAAAAAGACTTATCAGGAGGGGCGCGCTAGCCGCGCGTTGATTAAGCTTGCCGTGACGCGCGGCAAGCTTCTCCTCAAAATGTGAATCTTATCTCCGCCGTCTTATTCACTCGACAAACCCCGGTGCTTTTTTAGCGCCGTGTGTAGAATGCGTTTTTAGGCTTTTTATTCTATGGAAACTACGGGGCAATTTTCTTGCTAAATACCAAGAAACCATTAATAACTAAGTATAAAACACTAATATTTTGCCTCTTTTAGGAGAAAACATGCCAAGTCTTACATTAGATAAGACAGACTTGCGTATTCTGGCCGAACTTCAGCATGACGGCCGCTTAACCAATGTGGAATTAGCAGAACGGGTGGCCCTGTCTCCATCCCCTTGCCTGCGTCGCCTGAAACAGCTGGAGGAGTCCGGCGTGATTCGCCAATACGTGGCGCTGCTGGACCCCGCCCGCATTGGCTTGGGCCTGCAAGCCTGGGTGCGGGTTACGCTGGAAAAACGCGGCAACGCGCATTTGCAAAGCTTCATCGAGGCGGTGCAAAGCTGGCAGGAGGTCATCAATTGCTTTGCGATGACCGGCGAGATGGACTATCTGCTGCAAGTGTATTTCGAGGACATGGAGCACTTTTCGCGCTTCGTGATGGACGAGCTGTTGCAACACCCCGGTGTCGCCGATGTGAAGTCCAGTTTCGTGCTCAAGGAGATCAAGCGGACGACCTCACTGCCGCTCGGCCAGTTGCGTGGTCTTTAAGGCGGAGCGGCCTTGCGCCGCATGTGGATTCGAAACAAAACGGCCCGGTGCACCGGGCCGTTTTGCATGGGAGCGCGTTCCCGTTCACAAACCTAGCCGCTGCCAAATGGTGGACACCAAGCCGGCCTGATTCAGCGTGTAGAAGTGCAGACCCGGCGCGCCGTGCTGCAATAAGCGATCGCACAACTCGGTCACCACGTCCAAACCCAGCGCGCGGATGGACGCGCTGTCGTCGTAATAGGCCTGCATGCGCTGGCGCAGCCAACGCGGCACTTCCGCGCCGCACATGTCGGAAAAACGACACAGTTGCCCGAAGTTGGAGATCGGCATGATGCCCGGAACGATGGGAATATTCACACCCCTGGCCTGAACTTCGTCGACGAAACGGAAATAGGCGTCGGCGTTGAAGAAATACTGAGTCATCGCCGAGTTGGCGCCGGCATGGACCTTGCGCACGAAGTTGTTGAGATCGTCCTCGGCCGAGCGCGCCTGCGGATGGAATTCCGGATAGGCCGCTACTTCGATGTGGAAATGATCGCCGTGCTCGGCGCGGATGAACTCCACCAGCTCGTTGGCGTAACGAAACTCGCCGGCCGCCACCATGCCGGACGGGATGTCGCCGCGCAATGCGACGATGTGTCGGATGCCGTTGTTGCGGTATTCGTTGAGGATGGCCCCGATATTCTCGCGGGTGGAACCGATGCAGGACAAGTGCGGCGCGGCGGCGTGGCCTTCACTGCGGATTTCCAGCACTGTCGCCAGCGTCCCGTCGCGGGTGGTGCCGCCGGCGCCAAAGGTGACGGAGAAAAACTGCGGCTTGAATTGAGCCAATTGCTGGCGCGTGGTGCGCAGCTTGGCAATCCCTTCCGGGGTCTTGGGCGGAAAGAATTCGAAACTGAAGGTTCGGCTCTGTGCTGTCATGATCTCTCTGTATCTCCCAACGGGAGACTCCTTTGTTTTTATATAGGATGACCGCGGTCCGCGGCGGCGGACAAGAAAAAACGGACAGCACCATTCTAATAGCCCTGTCCGTTTTTCTATCGTTATAAAAATCAATAACGATAGTGATCCGGCTTATAAGGGCCTTGTTTGGGCACGCTGATGTAGGCGGCCTGCTCGTCGGACAGCTCGGTCAGCCGGGCGCCGATGCGGGCCAGATGCAGGCGCGCCACCTTCTCGTCCAGATGTTTGGGCAGCACATACACCTGCTTGCCGTATTGCTGGCCGTTGGCGAAAATTTCCACCTGGGCCAGCACTTGGTTGGTGAAGGAATTGGACATCACGAAGCTAGGGTGGCCGGTGGCGCAGCCCAAGTTGACCAGGCGGCCTTCGGCCAACAGGATCACTCGCTTGCCGTCTGGGAAGATGATGTGGTCCACCTGCGGCTTGATATTGTCCCACTGGTACTGGCGCAGGCTGGCAACCTCGATCTCACTGTCGAAATGGCCGATATTGCAGACGATGGCGTTATTGCGCATCTTCTTCATGTGTTCGTGAGTGATCACGCCGACATTGCCGGTGGCGGTGACAAAGATGTCGGCCTGATCGGCCACCTCGTCCATGCGCACCACGCGGTAGCCCTCCATAGCCGCTTGCAGCGCGCAAATCGGGTCCACCTCGGTCACCCACACCGTGGCGCCCAGGCCGCGCAGGCTCTGCGCGCACCCCTTGCCCACGTCGCCGTAACCCAGCACCACCGCCACCTTGCCGGCCACCATCACATCGGTGGCCCGTTTGATGCCGTCCACCAGCGATTCACGGCAGCCATAGAGGTTGTCAAACTTGGACTTGGTGACCGAATCATTGACGTTGAAGGCCGGGAACGGCAAGCGGCCTTCCTTCTCCAGCTGGTACAGGCGATGCACGCCGGTGGTGGTTTCCTCGGTCACGCCCTTGATGTGCTTGAGCCGCTTGGAGTACCACTGCGGATCTTTCTGCAGATAGCGGGCAATGGCGGCGAACAACGCGGTCTCTTCCTCGTTGGACGGATGACTGATCGCCCCGCGATCGGTTTCCGCCTTGCTGCCCAGCATCAGCAGCAAGGTGGCGTCGCCGCCGTCGTCCAGAATCATATTGGCCGGCTCATGCTCCGGCCATTCGAAGATCTTGTGGCTGAACTCCCAATACTCGTCCAAGCTCTCGCCCTTGAAGGCGAACACCGGGATGCCGGCCGCGGCGATGGCGGCGGCGGCGTGGTCCTGGGTGGAGAAGATATTGCAAGAGGCCCAGCGCACTTCCGCGCCCAGCGCCACCAGGGTTTCAATCAAAACCCCGGTCTGGATCGTCATGTGCAGACTGCCGGCAATACGCGCGCCGCGCAGCGGCTGGCTATGCCGGTGCTCATCGCGCAAGGCCATCAGGCCCGGCATCTCGGTTTCGGCAATCGCCAGTTCCTTGCGGCCCCAGGCGGACAAATTAATATCGGCAACATGAAAATCGGTGAAATCAGCCATCGCGAGCATTCCTTAGTTCACGCAGCCGGCCAGGATGCGGCTCACCCGCTCCCGTGCCCGGCACGGTTTTGATCAGGTGAGCGCCGTTGAAACGGGAGCGGCCCGAGCCTGGGGATGGATCATCCTCGCAGCGCCCCTCGGGCCGACCGGCCGCCGGCGGCGTGGACACGCGGACGGCGACGTTTCGATTATACCTATGCCGCTCGGAAAAGGTAGGAGTCTGCATGCCAAGAAGATACACTACCGGCTTGCCGATTCATCGTCGCCCCATGACTTTCGACTTCACCCCGCTGGCCGCCCTGTCCGGGATCGCCGCGCTGATTTCAACCGCTATCGCCGCCATTGCCTGGTATCGCCGCCAGTTTCCTGGCGTGCGGTGGCTGGCGCTGCTGATGAGTTCGGTGGCATTCTGGGCCGCCGGCGCCATGTGCGAGCTGGCCGCCGCCAGCCTGTCCGCCAAAATCGCCTGGTCCAAACTGGAATACCTCGGCACGCTGAGCACGCCGGTGCTGTTCCTGCTGCTGGCGCTGGACTACAACCGCATTCAGCTGAGCCGGCGCTGGTTGGCAGCGCTGTTCGCCCTGCCCTTGCTCTGCTTCGTCCTGGCGCTCAGCAACGAAAGCCACCATCTGGTGTGGACCAGTTACCGGCCCAGCCCCTCCGGCTACAACCTCCTGGTCTATGGGCACGGCCCGGCATTCTGGGTCGGCGTCGCCGGCTACTCCTACCTGATGATGCTGATCGGCTCGCTGATGCTGATCCGCGCGCTGCACTACTATCCGGCCCATTTTCGCGGTCAGTCCATCGTGCTGATGATCAGCGCCTGCGCGCCCTGGCTGGGCAATATTCTCTACCTGAGCGGCGCGATGCCGCTGCAAGGGCTGGACCCGACGCCCCACTCCTTCACCGTGACCGGCCTGGTGTTCGCGCTGGATCTGCTCTACCTGCGTCTGCTCTATCTGGTGCCGGTGGCGCGCGCGCGCTCTTTCGAAGCCATGGGAGACGGAGTGCTGGTGATAGACGACAAGTTCCGCATCCTGGACCTCAACCCAGCCGCGGCGCGGCTGCTGGGTCTGCCGGGTCGACAGCTATTGGGCCGGCCCTTGCCGGCCGACTGGCCACATGCCCAGCTCCTGTCCAGCCAGGAGCAGCCACTGGAATTGTCGCTGCAGGACGGCTTGCGCATCCTGGACCTGCGGGTCTATCCGATCACCCAACAAAGCAAGCCGCACTCCAGCCGCATGCTGGTGCTGCGCGACATCACCGAGCGGCGTCAGGCGGAGGAAGCGCTGCGCAGCGCCAATCAAACCCTGGCCTTGCGCATCGCCGAAATCGAATCCTTGCAGGCGGCGCTGCGCGAACAGGCTTTGCGCGATCCGCTGACCGGCCTGTACAACCGCCGCTATCTGGATGAGATCTTTCCGCGCGAGCTGAGCCGCGCCCGCCGCGACGGCATTCCGCTGGCCATCGCCTTGATCGACCTAGATGATTTCAAGCGCATCAACGACAGTTTCGGCCACTTCCACGGCGACCAGGTCTTGCGCCGGCTCGCGGCTTTGCTGGACGCCGACGGCAACGGAGCAGACATGATCTGCCGGCTGGGCGGCGAGGAGTTCCTGGTATTGATGCCCGGCGCTGGCGGCGAACAGGCCTTGCGCCGCGCCGAAGCCTGGCGCACCGCCTTCGAGCGGCTGCCGCACGGCGCCGGCGACGACAGCTTCTGCGCCACTTTTTCCTGCGGCATCGCTCTCTTCCCTGAACACGCCGGCGCCCCGCCCCAGCTCTACCAGGCAGCGGACCAGGCTCTGTACGCGGTCAAGGCCGCCGGCAAGAATGCCTGCCTCCTGAGCGCGGCCCTCTAGCAAGAGGCAAAAAAAACGCCTGTCCGCGGACAGGCGTTTCTTGGCATAAAGCCCAGCGGGGCTTACAGGCCGGCGTCGGCGCGCAGCGCCTCCACCTTGTCGGTGCGCTCCCAGCTGAATTCCGGCTCTTCGCGGCCAAAGTGGCCGTAAGCGGCGGTCTTGCTGTAGATCGGGCGCAGCAGATCCAGCATCTGGATAATTCCTTTGGGACGCAGGTCGAAGTGCTTTTTCACCAGCTCCACGATCTTTTCGTTCGGAATCGAGTTGGTGCCGAAGGTGTCCACCGCGATGGAGGTCGGCTCGGCCACGCCAATGGCGTAGGAAACCTGGATCTGGCACTGGCGCGCCAGGCCCGCGGCAACGATGTTCTTCGCCACGTAGCGGCCGGCATAGGCGGCGGAACGGTCCACTTTGGACGGATCCTTGCCGGAGAAAGCGCCGCCGCCGTGCGGCGCCGCGCCGCCATAGGTGTCGACGATGATCTTGCGGCCGGTCAGACCGCAATCGCCCATCGGGCCGCCAATGACGAAACGGCCGGTCGGGTTGATCAGGAATTTGGTTTCCGGGGTAATCATCTCCGGCGGCAGCACCGGCTTGATGATGTCCTCAATCACCGCCTCGGTCAGCGTCTTGTGATCAATTTCCGGGGTGTGCTGGGTGGACAGCACCACGGTGTCGATGCGCTTGGGCAGGCCGGTGGCGCCGTCGTATACGCAAGTGATCTGGCTCTTGGCGTCCGGACGCAGCCACGGCAGGCGGCCGTCCTTGCGCAACTCGGCCTGACGCTGCACCAAGCGGTGCGCGTAGTAGATCGGGAACGGCATCAGCGTCGGCGTTTCGTCGCAAGCGTAGCCGAACATCAGGCCCTGGTCGCCGGCGCCCTGATTCAAATCCAGGCCTTCGCCTTCATTGACGCCTTGGGCGATGTCCTGCGACTGCTTGTCGTAGCAAGCCATCACCGCGCAGCCGCGGAAGTCGAAACCCAACGCGGAATCGTCGTAACCGATGCGCTTGATGGTCTCGCGGGCGATCTTGATGTAGTCGATATTGGCGCTGGTGGTGATTTCGCCGGCCAGCACGACCAGGCCGGTGTTCACCAGGGTCTCGGCGGCGACGCGCGCGTGCTTGTCCTCGCGCAGAATGGCGTCAAGGATGGCGTCGGAGATCTGATCGGCGACTTTGTCCGGGTGCCCTTCCGACACCGACTCAGATGTAAACAGATATTCGCTCATTTATTATTCGTTCCCGAAAAATGCAAAACCTTGTGATGATAAAATAGGTCGCTTTAAGACCAAGACTGAGCTTCATATGTCTAAGCTAGTCCATTTATTGCTGTCTTTCCTGGCGCACCTGCCTTTATCCTGGCTACAAGGCCTAGGTGCCGTTCTTGGACGACTGACTTATCATGCGTCCCCCCGCTACAGAGCACGGCTCCGGGAGAACCTAAGTTCTAGTAAAATCTGTGGAAATTATCAGCTTTTACCGCGTTTAGTCAAACAAAGCGCCGCGGAAACCGGCAAGGGCGCGCTGGAACTGGCCATCGCCTGGTGCCGCGAGCCGGACGACATCGCCGCCATGGTCAAGTCGTGCACCGGCTGGGAGCACGTCGAGGCGGCATTGGCCAAAGGCCACGGCATCGTCTTCGTCACCCCGCACCTGGGCAGCTACGACATCGCCGGCCGCTATATCAGCTCGCGGCTGCCGTTTCCGCTGACCGCGATGTACCGCCCTCCCAAGCTCTCCTGGCTGGAACCGGTGATGCAGGCCGGCCGCGCCCGCGGCAAGGGCAAGACCGCGCCGGCCACCGGCGCCGGAGTGCGCGTGCTTATGAAAGCGCTGAAATCCGGCGAAGCCACCATCATCCTGCCGGATCAAGTGCCCGGCAACGGCGAAGGCGTGTGGGCGCCGTTCTTCGAGCGTCCGGCCTACACCATGACTCTGGTGCCGCGGCTGGCTCAGATCAGCGGCGTGGAGACGCTGTTCTTCGTCGGCGAGCGCCTGCCTTGCGGCCAAGGCTTCCGCGTTCACATCGAACCGCCCGCGCAAGCGTTCAGCGGCGATAAGGAGCAGGACGCCGCTCAGCTCAACGCCCAGGTGGAGGCGCTGATTCGCCGCTTCCCCAGCCAATACCTGTGGAGCTATAACCGCTATAAATGCCCGCCTGGCGTCAGCCGGCCGGACACGCAATAACAGAGAGGCTCGGAACACTCTCGCCCAGGACGCGCGGCGGGTTGTTCGAGCTTCTCGACAAGGAAACCTATGAAATTCGCTTTTTCCCTGCTGTGGTTGATCCGCCTGCTGCCGATGTGGGCGATCGGCCTGCTGGCCCGCGGCCTGGGCAATATCGCCTACTGCCTGGCACATGGCCGCCGTCGCGTCGGCATGATCAATCTGAGGCTATGCTTCCCCGACATGCCGTTGGCGGAACGCCGCCGGCTGATCCGCCGCAATTTCCAGCACATGATACGCATGGTGCTGGAGTACGGCGTGGTCTGGTGGAGTTCGGCCGCTCGCATCGACAAGCTGGTCAAGATCAAAAACCTGCACTACGTCACCGAGCTGCGCGAGCGCGGCGAAGACGTGATCCTGTTTTACCCTCACTTCGTCGGTTTCGAAATGTGCGTGTACTCGCTGAACCAGCACATCCCATTGGTTAGCGTCTACTCCCACCAGAAGAACGAAGCGCTGGACCGCCAAATCTATAAAGGCCGCCAGCGCTACGACAACGCCTACATCGTGTCTCGTCAGGAAGGCCTGCGTCCCATCATCAAGGCAATGCGCAAGGACCACGCCCCCTTCCTCTACTTGCCTGATCAAGACTTTGGCGTGCGCGACTCGGTATTCGTCGACTTTTTCGGCGTCAAGGCCGCCACCATCACCGGCCTGTCCCGCATCAGCAAGCTGGCGCGCGCCAAAGTCGTCCCGGCCATCGCCCGACGGGTGGGCAACCGCTTCGAGCTGGAGTTCTACCCGCCCTGGGACGATTACCCCAGCGAAGACGTGGAGGCCGACACTCGCCGCATGAACGCCTTCCTGGAACAACGCGTCCGCGAAATCCCGGACCAGTACTTCTGGCTGCACAAGCGCTTCAAGAGCCGGCCGCAAGGCGAGGCGCGTTTCTACTAAGTCCACAAGCCTCACTCTATCAGGGTGCCGCACAGCGGCGCCCTTCTCCGTCAGACCTCGGCGAACGCGTCCATCAGCAAGAAAGTGCCAGCCTGCCGCTGACGGCTGTCTATCTGCGGCACCAGCCGCTGGAAATGCTCGGTGGCGCAATGACGGTCCAAGGCCGCACGGTCCGGCCAGGTTTCGATGAAGACGAAATGGCCGGGGTCTTTCTGGTCAATGAACAGCTCATAGCGGATGCAGTCCGGCTCTTGCCGCGTCTTCGCCAGCAGTTCGCGATACAGCGGCATCACCTCGGCCACCCGGTCCGGCTGAATGAAGTCCTGAGCGATCACTTTCAACATTCCATTCCCCCTTCTCTGCATTTTGCGGCTTGACACGCGCCGCCGCTCTCCCCAAAAAAACAGCGCGGACGGGGAAACCCCGTCCGCGCTGCGTATTGCGTCCACCCGGCTCGCGCTAGGCCCGTCGCCGCCAGAAATAGCGGTAGACGTAACCCGGAAACGCGAACACCAGGAACAAGGACAAGGTCGTCACATAGAACTGCCAATTCTGCGGCTGCACCGGCATCAACCGGCTTTCCAGCAGGTAGGCGAAGCCGCCCACCAGCAGATACAGCGCCATCAGTTCCAGAAAGCGCCAACCAAAATGCTTATTGGCCACTTTCCACACGCCGCCCACTTTCTGGGTCAAGAACGGCAGGTTGGCCGCCGCCAAGGCGATGATCAGCAAAGCGATGACGCTGGATTGCATGGTATGGCGGCCTTAAATCACGGTAAGCGATTGACGCACGACTTGCAGGCACAACTCCAGCGCGCGCTCCGGCAGCAGGCCGATGACGAGCAAGGCCAGCGCGTTCAGCGACAGCACCAGCTTCATATCGCCGCGCACCACGATATCGCTGCGGTCTTCGGCATCGTCGAAATACATGGTCTTGACCACGCGCAGGTAGTAGAACGCGCCGATCACCGACATCAGCACCGCGAAGATGGCCAGCTTGATCATGCCGATATCCACGATAGCCTTGATCACCGCGAACTTGGCGTAGAAGCCCACCAGCGGCGGAATGCCGGCCATGGAGAACATGGTCAGCAGCATCAGCAGCGCATACCAGCTGTTGCGGCTGTTCAGGCCCTTCAGATCCTCAACCTTCTCGCACTCGAAACCGGCGCGCGAGAGGGCCAGCAGCATGCCGAAGCTGACCAGCGACATCAGCACATAGCTCAGCGCGTAGAACAGCGCCGCCGAGTAGCCCACCTTGGTGCCCGCCAGGACACCCAAGAGCAGAAAGCCCATGTGCGAGATCGTCGAGTAAGCCAGCATCCGTTTGATGTTGGTCTGCACGATAGCGGTTACGTTGCCGATCGCCATCGACAGCGCGGACACGATCACCAGCATCAGTTGCCAGTCCGCCACCAGCGCGTCCAGGCCCTGAGCCAGGATGCGCAGCGTGAAGACGAAGGCCGCCAGCTTGGGGGCCGCGCCCACCATCAGCGTCACCGAAGTCGGCGCGCCGTGGTAAACGTCCGGCACCCACATGTGGAACGGCACAGCGCCCAGCTTGAAGGACAGGCCGGCCACGATGAACACCAGACCGAAGACCAGCAGCACGTCGTTGGCCTTATGCGCGGCGATGGACTTGGCTACCGTCGCCAGTTCCAGCGAACCAGTGGCGCCGTAGACCATGGAAATGCCGTAGAGCAGCAGGCCGGAGGCCAGCGCGCCCAGCACGAAGTACTTCATCGCCGCTTCGGTGGCCTTAACGGACTCGCGCTGCAGAGCGATCAGCGAGTACAGCGCCAGCGAGAGCAGTTCCAGGCCCATATACAGGGTCAGGAAATGCGAAGCCGACACCATCAGGTTCATGCCCAGCAAAGCGAACAGCGCCAGCGAGAAATACTCGCCCTTGAACAGCTGGCGATCAGCGGTGTACTGCCGGCTGTAGATCAGCACGATGGCGGTCACAGCGTACATGGCCAGCTTGACCACGCCGCCCATCGGATCCGCGACGAACATGCCGGAGAAAGTCACGACCGGCTGCGAAGAGAAAGTCATCACCTGCGCCACCGCCGCGCCCAAGAGGGTCAGCAGGGTCAGGCCCAGGGTGATGCCGCGCTTTTCGTCCGAAACGAACAGGTCCGCCATCAGCACGAACAGGATCGCGCCGGCGAGGAACATCTCGGGGATTGCCGGTATCAGGTTGAGATCAGCCCAATTCATTGTTTCCATTCCTTCCGCGCTTACAGCTTGCTCTGCGAGACATGCAGGATCAGGTCATTGACCGACAGGTGCATTTTCTCGACGAAGGCTTGCGGATACAGGCCCATGCCCAGCACCGCGATGGCCAGGATGGCCAGCACCAGGAATTCGCGCTTGTTGACGTCGGACAGCTCCGCCACATGGCTGTTGCCCACATCGCCGAAGATCACGCGCTTGTACATCCACAAGGTATAGGCCGCGCCGAAGATCAGCGTGGTGGCGGCCAAGGCCGCGTACCAGAAGTTCACCTGCACCGCGCCCATGATCACCATGAACTCGCCGACGAAGCCGGAGGTGGCCGGCAGACCGGAGTTGGCCATGGCGAACAGCATCATGAAGGCCGCGAAGATCGGCATCTTGTTGGCCACGCCGCCGTAGTCGGCGATATTGCGGCTGTGCACGCGGTCGTACATCACGCCGATGCAGAAGAACATCGCGGCGGACACGAAGCCGTGGGACACCATCTGCACCAGCGCGCCTTCAACCGCCCACTGGTTCAGTTCGGAACCGGTGAACAGGAACAGACCCAGAGTGACGAAGCCCATGTGCGAAATAGACGAATAAGCCACCAGCTTCTTCATGTCGGACTGCACCAGCGCCACCAGACCGATGTAAACCACCGCCACCAGCGACAGCGCCACCATCACGCCGGACAGCTCGCGCGCGGCGTCGGGGAGGATGGGCAGCACGAACCGCAGGAAGCCGTAGGCGCCGATCTTCAGCGTGATCGCGGCCAGCACCATGGAGCCGCCGGTTGGCGCTTCCACGTGGGCGTCCGGCAACCAGGTGTGCACCGGCCACATCGGCACCTTCACCGCGAAGGACAGGAAGAAGGCGACGAAGAGCAGGATCTGCCCCGTCAGCGGGATCTTGGCGATGTCGTGGAAAGCCTGGATGTCGAAGGACTTGCCGGCCTGGAAGTAAAGGTAGATCAAGGCCACCAGCATCAGCAGCGAGCCCAGCAGGGTGTAAAGGAAGAACTTGATCGACGCGTACACGCGACGCGGGCCGCCCCAGACGCCGATGATCAGATACATCGGAATCAGCATGCCTTCAAAGAAGACATAGAACAGGATGGCGTCCAACGCGGCGAAAGCGCCGTTGATCAAGCCGGACATGATCAGGAAGGCGGCCATGTACTGCGACACGCGCTTCTGGATCACCTGCCAGCCGGCCACCACCACCAGCAAGGTGGTGAAGCTGTTGAGCACCACGAACAGCATCGAGATGCCGTCCACGCCCAAGTGGTAGTTGATGCCGAGGGATTCGATCCACGGCTTCATCTCGACGAACTGCATGCCGCCGCTGAGATTGTTGAATTCAGTGAACAGCGGCAGCGACAGCAGGAAGCCCGCCAGGGCCCCCGCCGCGGCCAGCCAGCGCGCCAGCGTGGCCCGCTGATCGCCCCCGGTTGCCAGCACCAGCAACCCGGCCGCTATCGGGGCCCAGATCACCAGAGTCAATAGATTTGTGAACATAGTCAAACCCAAGTTGTTATTCCAATCCCGGAGTCCGGGCTCAACGCCAGATCAGCGGCCAGAACCACATCGTCATCAGCGCCAGCACCCCGATGATCATCGCGGTGGCGTAGCTGTAGATGAAGCCGGTTTGCGCGCGGCGGATGAAGCCGGAGAACGTCGCCACCAGCTTGGCGGTGCCGTTCACTACCAGACCATCGATCAGCAACATGTCGCCCACCTTCCAGAAGAAGGTGCCCAGAGCGCGAGAGCCCTTGGCGAACACGGCGAAATAGATCTCGTCCAGGTAGTACTTGTTTTCCAGAACCTTGTTCACCAGGCTGAACTTCTGCTTGATGGCGGCCGGAATCTGCGGCGCCTTCATATAGAAGAACCAGGCGGTGGCCACGCCGGCCAGCGCAAGCCACAGCGGCAGCGTGCTCAGCGAATGCACGCCCATGGCGGCGGCGCCATGGAACTCGCGGGCGATCTCTTCCATCGCCGGGTGCAGTTCATGGTTGACTGTGATCACGCCCTTGAAGAAGTCGCCGTACAGCAGCGGCTCGATCGCGAAGTACCCCACCAGCACCGACGGAATCGCCAGCAGCACCAGCGGCAGGGTCACCACCCACGGCGACTCGTGCGGCTTATCGTTCGGGCCCAGGCCATGGTGATGATCGTGATCGTCATGGCCATGGTCGTGATGATCGTCCTTCCTCTCCATCCAGCGCTCCTTGCCATGGAAGACCAGGAAGTACATGCGGAAGGAGTAGAAGGCGGTCACGAACACACCGGCGATCACCGCGAAGTAGGCGAAACCGGCCGCGGACAGATTGGACGCGTGCACCGCCTCGATGATGGAGTCCTTGGAGTAGAAGCCGGAGAAGAACGGCGTGCCGATCAAGGCCAGCGAACCCAAGAGCGAAGTCAGCCAGGTGATGGGCATGTACTTGCGCAGGCCGCCCATATTGCGCATGTCCTGATCGTGATGCATGCCGATGATCACCGAACCCGCCGCCAGGAACAGCAGCGCCTTGAAGAAGGCGTGGGTCATCACATGGAACATCGCCACCGAGTAGGCCGAGGCACCCAGCGCCACGGTCATGTAACCCAGCTGCGACAGCGTGGAGTAAGCCACCACGCGCTTGATGTCGTTCTGGACGATGCCGAGGAAGCCCATGAACAGCGCGGTGATGGAACCAGCGACCATGATCACGTTCAACGCGGTGTCGGACAGTTCGAACAGGGGGCTCATCCGCGACACCATGAAGATGCCGGCGGTCACCATGGTGGCCGCGTGGATCAGCGCCGAGATTGGGGTCGGGCCTTCCATCGAATCCGGCAGCCACACGTGCAGCGGGAACTGCGCCGATTTGCCCATCGCGCCGATGAACAGCAGGATGCAGGTCACGCTCAGCAGCGACCACTCGGTACCCGGAATCAGGCTGATGGTCTTGTTAGCCAGCGCCGGAGCGGCGGCGAACACATCGCTGTAATTCAGCGAGCCGCCGAAATAAGCCAACACCAGGCCGATGCCCAGCAGGAAGCCGAAGTCGCCGACGCGGTTGACCAGGAAGGCCTTCAGGTTGGCGTAGATCGCAGTCGGACGCTTGAACCAGAAGCCGATCAGCAGGTAGGACACCAGGCCCACCGCTTCCCAACCGAAGAACAGCTGGATGAAGTTGTTGCTCATCACCAGCATCAGCATCGAGAAGGTAAACAGCGAGATATAGCTGAAGAAGCGCTGATAGCCCGGGTCTTCCTGCATGTAGCCTATGGTGTAAATGTGCACCATCAGCGACACGCTGGTCACCACCACCAGCATCATCGCGGTCAGCGAATCCACCAGGAAGCCCACCGAGAACTCGTAGCCTCCCACTGTCAGCCAGGTGTAAACCGGACCGTTGAACACTTCAGCCTGCCCGGTCAGGAAGGCGTGAAGCACCTTGAGCGACAGCGCGGCGGACAGCGCCACGCCGGCTATCGTCACGACGTGCGAAGCGCGCCGGCCGATGGCCCATCCAAATAGGCCTGCAATGATGGAACCCGCCAGCGGGGCGAGTGCAATCAGCAGGTATAAGCTCTTCATATCCATGCTTGTGTGCTTTGTGTAGGTTCCGGTTTGCCTTAGCCTTTGAGGCTGCCCAAGTCTTCAACGTTGATGGTGCGCAGATTGCGGAACAGCACCACCAGAATGGCGAGACCAATCGCGGCTTCGGCCGCAGCCACCGTCAGGATGAAGAATACGAAGATCTGGCCCGCCGTATCCGACAGGTAATGCGAGAACGCGATGAAATTGAAGTTCACCGCGAGCAGCATCAGCTCGATGGCCATCAGCAGCACGATCAGATTTTTCCGGTTCAGGAAAACGCCTAGCACGCCGATGGCAAACAGGATTGCGGCCAGCACCAGGAAGTGAGTCAGTGTCAGCACATTTCCTCCCTTATGTTGATTGGCCGTCAGGCCTGTTGCTTACCGGATTCGGCCTCGGAGGCCTCCTCCACCGTGGATTCTTCAGCAGGCTGTTCGGCCTGCATTTTCACCAGTCGCACGCGGTCGTTGCGCTTGACCTTGACCTGCAGCGCCGGATCGATCGCCTTGGTGTCCTTGCGGCTGCGCATGGTCAGGCCGATGGCGGCCACCATGGCCAGCAGCAGCACCACCGCCGCCACTTCGAAAGGCAGCAGATAAGTGGTGTACAGCTGACGACCCAGCACTTTGACGTTGCTGAAGTCGGCCGCCAGCGGCGCGGCGGCCTGGTAGGCATCCAGCTTGGCGCTGGGGCTGGCCAGAATCATCGCCATTTCAAACACCATGATGATGCCGACGGCGGCGGCGAC
Organism: Chromobacterium haemolyticum; assembly: GCF_009936155.1. Taxonomy (NCBI): domain Bacteria; kingdom Pseudomonadati; phylum Pseudomonadota; class Betaproteobacteria; order Neisseriales; family Chromobacteriaceae; genus Chromobacterium; species Chromobacterium haemolyticum. The sequence continues at coordinate 4,035,965 of NZ_AP019312.1, forward strand.
CGGAAGATTCTTCCAGAAGCCCTCGCGCAGTTTCTCGATGTTGATGTCCAGCATCATCACCACAAACAGGAACAACACCATCACCGCGCCCACATACACCACCACGAGGGTGATGGCCAGGAACTCGGCCTCCATCAGCAGCCACAGACCGGCGCTGTTGAAGAAGGCCAGCACCAGGAACAGTGCGGCGTGAATCGGGTTCTTGGCCGTCACCACGCGGATACCCGCGAACACCAGGATGACGGACAGAACATAGAAGACAAACATTGTGAAGTTCATGACCCCCCCTTAGCGATACTTGGCGTCGGCCGCCTTGTTGGCGGCGATCTCGGCTTCGTACTTGTCGCCGATCGCCAGCAGCATCGGCTTGGTGTAGTACAGATCGCCACGTTTTTCGCCGTGGTATTCGAAGATGTGGGTTTCCACGATGGCGTCCACCGGACAGGCTTCCTCGCAGAAGCCGCAGAAGATGCACTTGGTCAGATCGATGTCGTAGCGCGTGGTGCGGCGGGTGCCGTCATCGCGCTGTTCGGACTCGATGCTGATCGCCATCGCCGGGCACACCGCCTCGCACAGCTTGCAGGCGATGCAGCGTTCTTCGCCGTTGGCGTAGCGGCGCTGAGCGTGCAGGCCGCGGAAGCGCGGCGAAATCGGCGTCTTCTCTTCAGGGAACTGAACCGTGATCTTGCGGGCGAAGAAGTAGCGGCCAGTGACCATCAGGCCCTTGACCAGCTCCACCAGCAGGAAGGTCTTGAAAAAGTTGCGGATCGAATTCATCTTTTCACCTATCCCCGTCTCAGTGCCACAAGGACAGCGGGGTCATCATCCAGACGCCCACCACCAGGATCCACACCAGGGTCACCGGGATGAACACCTTCCAGCCCAGACGCATGATTTGGTCATAGCGATAACGCGGGAAGGTGGCGCGGAACCACAGGAAGCAGAACAGCACCATGGCTACCTTGAGCGCCAGCCAGAAGAAACCGCCCGCGCCCAGAATGCCCCAGGACGCCGGGAACGGCGACAGCCAGCCGCCGAGGAACAGCAGCGAGGTCAGCGCGGCAACCAGAATCATGTTGGCGTATTCGGCCAGGAAGAAGATGGCGAAGGCCATGCCCGAGTACTCAACGTGGAAACCGGCCACGATCTCGGATTCGCCCTCGGCCACGTCAAACGGCGCGCGGTTGGTTTCGGCCACACCGGAAATCAGGTAGACCACGAACAGCGGGAACAGCGGCAGCCAGTTCCACGACAGCACGGAACCGCCCGCCATGCCCTGCCCTTGCTGCTGGACGATCTCCACCAGGTTCAGGCTGCTGGACACCATCAGCACGCCGATCAGCGCGAAGCCCATCGCCAGTTCGTAAGACACGATCTGAGCGGCGGAACGCATGGCGCCGAGGAAGGAGTACTTGGAGTTGCCCGCCCAGCCGGCGATGATCACGCCGTAAACCCCCATCGAGGTCAGCGCCAGGATGTAGAGCAGCGAGGCGTTGACGTTGGCCAGCACCAGCTTGTCGGTGAAGGGAATCACCGCCCAGGCCGCCAACGCCGGAGCGATGGACAGCACCGGCGCCAGCAGGAACAGGCCCTTGCTGGAGTTGGTGGGCAGGATGATTTCCTTCATCAGCAGCTTGACCGCGTCGGCGATGGGCTGCAGCAGCCCCAGCGGGCCTACCCGGTTGGGGCCGATGCGGATCTGCATGAAGCCGATGACCTTGCGCTCGGCATAGGTCAGGTAGGCGACGCACAGCAGCATCGGCAATACGATGGCGATGATCTTCAACAGGGTCCAAACCACGAGCCCCGCGTCAGTGCCAAGAATACCTTGCAAGAACTCCATGCTTTACCCCTGGGTGATCTCGATAGCGTCGAACATGCCGCCCAGCGCCAGCGTGGCCGCGTGAGCGGTGGCGATGCGGACCGTACCCTGCGGCAGGCTGTCGTCGGCGACGATGCGCACGCGCGCCTGGCCGGAACCCTGGCTCAGCAATGCGGTGCTGTCGACGGCAATGCCCAGCTTCTGCAGCAGGCCGCTGTGAGCGGAAGCCACCGGCTCGGCCGCATCGCGGGTCTGTTGCAGCGACTTGGCGCGGCGGCAGATGGCGTCGGCCTGATACAGCGGCACTTCGCCGATACGGCTCAGACCGGCAGCAGCGGTAGCGGCGACGTTCAGCTGGCTCAGCGCGTTGTTCAGACGCGCGGCGATGTCGCCCTTGGCCAACAGCTCGGCGCGTACTTCCTCCGCGCTGTTGAACTCAAAGCCGGACAGATTCAGCATATTGCCCAGTACCCGCAGCACTTTCCAGGCCGGGCGCGCTTCGCCCAACGGACGCACCACGCCGTTGAACGGCTGCAGCTTGCCTTCCATATTCACGAAGGAGCCGGCGGTCTCGGAGAACGGCGCGATCGGCAGCAGCACATCGGCGTAATCCAGCAGACCCTGGCCCTTGAACGCGGTCAGCGCGATCACGGTGGCGGCCTGCTTCATCGCGGCGACGGCGGCCTGCGGGTTGTAGCTGTCGAACTCGACTTCGGTGTTCAGCAGCACGTAAGCCTTCTTCGGCTGCGCGATCATCGCGGCGGCGTTGGCGCCCGCGCCTTGCGGCAGCGCGCCCGCCAGTTCCGCGCCCACGCTGTTGGCGGCCTCGGACAGCACGCCGAAGCTGGCGCGGCTCAGGCGCGCGATCTCCTGCGCCACGGCCAGCAGTTGGCCGAACGCCGGATGATGCTGAGCCACATTGCCCAGCACCACGGCGGCGGTTTCCGCGCCGCTTAGGCTTTCGGCGATGCGGCGCGCCTCGGCGGAGACCTCCACCGCGGACAGATCAACGGAGGTTTCTCCGCCCTTGATTTCCGCCACAGCCTTCAGCACCTGGGCGAAGCCGTTGACCAGCGCCAGCGGCGACACGATCAGCTTGGCGTTGATCTTGATCAGCAGGTCGTCGTCGGCAACGTGGATAATATTAAGCTCGCTGCCTTTTTTGGCCGCTGTGCGGAGGCGCGAAGTCAGCAGAGGCTGTTCCTTGCGCAGCGTGGAGCCCACCACCAGTACCGACTTGGCCGCGGCCAGATCGGAAATGCTGGAGCCCAGCCATTCCGCGCCCTGCTTGGCCGCATCGGCGGCGAAGTCGCTGCGGCGCAGGCGGTAATCAATGCTTTCCACGCCGAAGGCGCGCGCCAGCTTCTGCGCCAGATACAGCTCTTCGGTGGTGGAGTGCGGGCTGGTCAGGAAACCGATGGCGTCCTTGCCGTGATCGGCGGACACGCCGTTCAGGCCCTTGACCACGTAATTGAGCGCGGTCTCCCAATCGGTTTCGTGCCACTTGCCGTCAAACTTGATCATCGGCTGCTTCAGACGCTCGGCCGAGTTCAAGCCCTCGTAGGAGAAGCGGTCGCGGTCGGCGATCCAGCACTCGTTGATGGCTTCGTTTTCCAGCGGCAGCACGCGCATCACTTCATTGCTCTTGACCTGAACGATCAGGTTGGAGCCCAGGCCGTCGTGCGGGCTGACCGATTTGCGGCGCGACAGCTCCCAGGCGCGGGTGCTGTAGCGGAACGGCTTGGAGGTCAGCGCGCCCACCGGGCACAGATCGATGACATTGCCGGAGATTTCCGAATCCACGGTCTTGCCGAGGAAGGGCAGAATCTCGGAGAACTCGCCGCGATGAGCCATGCCGATTTCCTGGAAGCCGCCGACTTCCTCGGTAAAGCGCACGCAGCGTGTGCAGTGAATGCAGCGCGACATTTCTTCCGCCGAGACCAGCGGGCCCATGTCCTTGCCCACCACCACGCGCTTTTCTTCCTGATAGCGCGAGGAGGAGTTGCCGTAGCCCACGGCCAGATCCTGCAGCTGACATTCGCCGCCTTGGTCGCAGATCGGGCAATCCAGCGGGTGGTTGATCAGCAAGAACTCCATCACGCCCGCCTGGGCCTTCTTGGCCATGTCGGAGTGGGTATGGACCTTCATGCCGTCGGTCACCGGGGTGGCGCAAGCCGGCAACGGCTTGGGCGCCTTCTCCACTTCCACCAGGCACATGCGGCAGTTGGCCGCGATGGACAGCTTCTTGTGGTAGCAGAAGTGCGGAATGTACGTGCCCACCGAGTGGGCCGCTTCCATGACGGTGCTGCCTTGCGGGACCGTCAGTTTTTTTCCGTCGATTTCGATTTCAAGCATCGCTCAACACCATTTGTGGTCCACCAAGGTCTTTCCGTGTTCGATCGCGTACTCGAACTCGTGACGGAAATGCTTGGTGAAACTGCGAACCGGGAACACGGCGGCGTCGGCCAGCGCACAGATAGTGCGGCCCGCCATGTTATTGCCCACGGAATCCAGAAGCTCCAGATCGCCCGGACGGCCCTGGCCGTTGGCGATGCGGTGGATCACACGGTACAGCCAACCGGTGCCTTCTCGGCACGGCGTGCACTGGCCGCAGGATTCTTCGTGGTAGAAGTAGGCCAGACGCTCCAGCGCCTTGATCATGCACACGTCTTCATTCATCACGATGACAGCGCCGGAACCCAGCATCGAGCCGGCTTTGGCTATGCTGTCGTAGTCCATCGTGCATTGCATCATGACGTCGGCGGGCAGAATGGGCGCGGACGAACCACCCGGGATCACCGCCTTAAGCTTCTTGCCGTCGCGCATGCCGCCGGCCATTTCCAGCAGCTCGGAGAACGGAGTGCCCAGCGGGATCTCGTAGTTGCCCGGACGGTTCACATGGCCGGAGACCGAGAACAGCTTGGTGCCGCCGTTGTTCGGCTTGCCCTTTTCCAGGAACGGCTGCGCGCCGTCGCGGATGATGAAGGGCACCGAGGCGAACGATTCGGTGTTGTTGATGGTGGTCGGCTTGCCGTACAGGCCGAAGCTGGCCGGGAACGGCGGCTTGAAACGCGGTTGTCCCTTCTTGCCTTCCAGCGACTCCAGCAGCGCGGTTTCCTCGCCGCAGATATAAGCGCCGTAGCCATGATGGGCAAACAGGTCGAAGTTGAAGCCGGAGCCCAGAATGTTCTGTCCCAGCAGACCCGCTTTGCGCGCCTCATCCAACGCCTCTTCGAAGCGCTCGTATTCGGCGAAGATTTCACCGTGGATGTAGTTGTAGCCGGCCTTGGTGCCCATCGCGTAACCGGCGATGATCATGCCTTCAATCAGCGAATGCGGATTGAAGCGCAGGATGTCGCGGTCCTTGAAGGTGCCCGGCTCGCCCTCGTCGGTATTGCAAACGACGTATTTGTCGCCCGGGAACGAACGCGGCATGAAGCTCCACTTCAGGCCGGTGGGGAAACCCGCGCCGCCGCGGCCGCGCAGGCCGGAGTTTTTCACTTCGGCGATCACGTCTTCCTGGGCCATCTTGCTGTCCAGAATGCGGCGCAGCGCCTGGTAGCCGCCGCGCGCCTCGTAGGCGCTCAGTTGCCAGCAATTGGGATCGGAAGTGTCGACGCCATCGAAAATCACGCCATTGACGAAGATTGCCATTATTTCAGCTCCGCCAGTTTCTTATCGATTGCTTCGGGCGTCATGAAGCTGCACATCTTGTGGTTGTTGACCAGCAAGACCGGCGCGTCGCCACAGGCCCCCATGCACTCCCCTTCCAGCAAGGTGTACTTGCCGTCCGCGCTGGTTTCGCCGATGGCGATGCCCAGCTTCTTGGAGATGTACTCAGCCGCGTTGACGCCGCCGGACAAGGCACAGGGCAAGTTGGTGCAGACGGTGATCTTGTACTGCCCAACCGGCTTCATGTCGTACATATTGTAGAAAGTGGCGACTTCGTAAGCGGCTACCGGCGGAATCTGCAGGTAGTTGGCGACGAATTCGATCACCTCGGTATTCAGGCAACGCTCCTCCGGAGCGGAGCCCGCTTCGCGACGTTCAGTCAGCGCGATGCGCAAGGCGCCCATCACCGCGGACCGTTTCTGGTCTGCGGGATATTTGGCGACTTCGCGATCGATTTTGGCTAGCGATTCAGCGGACAGCATCAGCGGTCAATCTCCCCAAACACGATATCCTGCGTACCGATGATGGCCACCACGTCGGCGATCATATGGCCCTTGGCCATCTCGTCCAGCGCCGCAAGGTGGGCGTAGCCGGGCGCGCGAATCTTCATGCGGTACGGCTTGTTTGCGCCGTCGGACACCAGATAGACGCCGAACTCGCCTTTCGGGTGCTCGGTGCCCACGTAGGCCTCGCCCTCCGGCACGTGCATGCCTTCGGTAAACAGTTTGAAGTGGTGGATCAGGTCTTCCATATTGGCCTTCATGCCTTCGCGCGAAGGCGGCGCCACTTTATGGTTGTCGGTGATCACCGGGCCTGGGTTCTTACGCAGCCATTCCACGCACTGGCGGATGATGCGGTTGGACTGGCGCATCTCTTCGACGCGCACCAAGTAGCGGTCGTAGCAATCGCCGTTGACGCCCACGGGAATATCGAAGTCCAGCTTGGAATACACATCGTAGGGCTGCTTCTTGCGCAAATCCCAGGCGATGCCGGAGCCGCGCAGCATCGGACCGGTCAGGCCCAGGTTCAGCGCGCGCTCGGGCGACACCACGCCGATCCCGACGGTGCGCTGCTTCCAGATGCGGTTGTCGGTCAGCAAGGTCTCGTATTCGTCGACATAAGTCGGGAAACGCTTGGTGAAATCGTCGATGAAGTCCAGCAGCGAACCCTGGCGGCCTTCGTTCAGGCGGGCCAGTTCGCGGGCGTTCTTGATCTTGGAGACGGTGTACTGCGGCATGCTGTCCGGCAGATCGCGATACACGCCGCCGGGACGGAAGTAGGCCGCGTGCAGACGCGCGCCGGACACCGCTTCGTAGCAGTCCATCAAGTCTTCGCGTTCGCGGAAGGCGTACAGAAATACGGTCATCGCGCCGATGTCGAGACCATGCGCGCCAATCCACAGCAAGTGGTTCAGCAGGCGGGTGATCTCGGCGAACATCACGCGGATGTATTGCGCCCGCTCAGGCACTTCGATGCCCAGCAGCTTCTCGATGGACAAACAGTACGCGTGCTCATTGCACATCATGGACACGTAGTCCAGACGGTCCATGTAAGGCAGCGACTGAATGAAGGTCTTGCTCTCGGCCAGCTTCTCGGTGCCGCGATGCAGCAGGCCGATATGCGGGTCCGCGCGCTGGACGACTTCGCCGTCCAGTTCCAGCACCAGACGCAACACACCGTGAGCGGCAGGGTGTTGCGGGCCGAAGTTGAGGGTGTAGTTACGGATTTCAGCCACCGTAGTTCTCCTCGCGAATGATGCGCGGCGTAATTTCACGCGGCTCAATGGTCACCGGCTGATAAATCACGCGCTGTTGTGTCGGGTCGTAACGCATTTCCACGTGACCGGACAGCGGGAAGTCCTTGCGGAACGGATGGCCGACGAAGCCGTAGTCGGTCAGGATGCGGCGCAGGTCAGGATGACCGTCGAAAACGATGCCGAACAGGTCGAACGCCTCGCGCTCGAACCAGTTGGCGCCGCTCCAGACGCCCACGACCGAAGCGACCACCGGGAAGGCGTCGTCTTCGGCGAACACGCGCAGGCGGATGCGCTGATTGTGCTTGACCGACAGCAGATGGTAGACCACGGCGAAGCGCGGACCGTCCCATACCTCGTCGCGGTACGCGCTGTAGTCCACACCGCACAAATCGATGCATTGCTCAAAAGACAGGTCGGCGTGGTCGCGCAGCGTGGTCGCCACGGCGATCAGATCCGCCGCCTTGCATACAATGGTCAGCTCTTCCAGAGCCAGCGTGCTTTGCACGAGCTTGTCGCCCAGCGCCTGCTGCACAGCCGACCCTAACGCTTCCATTTTCTTGGAGGCCATAAGTTTCTACCTTAGCGGGCGATGGTGTTGGTGCGTTTGATCTTGTTCTGCAGCTGAATGATGCCGTACAGCAAGGCCTCTGCAGTTGGCGGACAGCCGGGCACGTAGACGTCGACCGGCACAATGCGGTCGCAGCCTCGCACGACTGAATAGGAATAATGGTAATAGCCGCCGCCGTTGGCACAGGACCCCATCGAGATCACCCAGCGAGGCTCGGCCATCTGGTCGTAAACCTTGCGCAGGGCCGGAGCCATCTTGTTGCACAGCGTGCCGGCCACGATCATCAGATCGGACTGGCGCGGGCTGGGACGGAACACGATGCCGAAACGGTCCAGATCGTAACGCGCCGCGCCGGCGTGCATCATCTCCACCGCGCAACAGGCCAGACCAAAGGTCATCGGCCACAGCGAACCGGTTCGGGTGTAATTGATGAGCTTGTCAGCCGTTGTGGTGACAAACCCTTTCTCCAGAATACCTTCTACTCCCATTCCAGAGCTCCTTTTTTCCACATGTAGACGAAGCCCAGGGTCAACACGCCCAGGAACTCCACCATGACGCCCAGACCATAAGTCCCCAACTCCTTCAACACCACGGCCCACGGCAGCAGGAAAGCGACCTCTAGGTCGAACAGGATGAAGAGGATGGCTATCAGATAATAGCGGACGTCAAACTTCATGCGAGCGTCTTCGAAAGCCTCGAAGCCGCACTCATACGGAGACAGTTTCTCAGGATCGGGACGATTGGGAGCCAGCAGTTTGCCCAATAAAATAGGGCCTACGCCGACCAACAGTCCGACCATGACAAACAGCAGAATGGGAAAGTAATTTTGCAGCATTTCCCGTACACCCCCACGAAATAAAGGGGGTTACCCCCCTTTGGCTCCAAATAAAACAGGCCACCGGAGTCCCGGTGGCCTGTTTTTGAATGGTGGTGCCGACAGTGAGACTCGAACTCACACAGCTTTCGCCACTACCCCCTCAAGATAGCGTGTCTACCAATTTCACCATGTCGGCACAGCAAGCTTTAATTGTTACTCCGGTATTTTCGATGCCGTACCCGAAGCTTTATCGCTAGGCACACCGGCCGGGATTTGCGGTGCAACCTGTTCAACCTTGGTTCCCATTACGCCCAAATCGCTTTTTCCGCCCCCAGACAGAAAAACCAGAGCAAGGGAAGTCGAGAAGAACACGGCCGCTGCGACAGCGGTTGTCCTACTCAAGAAATTCGCAGAACCAGACGCGCCGAACAAGCTACCGGAAGAGCCGCTACCGAAAGCCGCCCCCATGTCCGCGCCTTTACCGTGCTGCATCAAAACCAGCACGATAATAGTCCCTGCAGACAGGAGATTTACGATCCAAATAAGCGTCTTAATAAGTTCCATACTATATCAATTTTCCTGCGGCTTGGCAAATTGCCCTGAATGAACCGGCGTCCAGAGATGCCCCTCCAACAAGGGCTCCGTCGACATTTTCAGTCGCCAGAATCGCTTCGGCATTCTCTGCCTTGACACTGCCGCCGTAGAGGACGCGAATATTATCGGAGGCCTTGACGTTTTGCAAGCACCATTTTTTGATCGCGCCGTGGATTTCGGCGATTTGCGCCAGCGTCGCCACCTTGCCGGTGCCGATCGCCCAGACCGGTTCATAAGCCACAACGTATTCACCATGGTCTATCTCGGACAGAAGCGCAAGCTGATCTCTAATCACCTCTAGCTGACGGCCGGCCTCCCGCTCTTCCAGGGTCTCGCCCACGCACAGCACCGGCACCAGGCCGGCCGCGATGGCGTTCCGCATCTTCCGCAACAAAGCGGCGTTGCTCTCGCCGAAATACTGGCGGCGCTCCGAGTGACCCACCAAAGTGTAGCCGCAGCCGATATCGGCCAGCATCGCGGCGCTGGTTTCGCCGGTGAAGGCGCCGTCTTGATCGAAGGCGCTGACATCCTGCGCGCACAGCCGGAGCGGCTGACCGCGCAGCCGTTCCGCCAGACCGGCCAGGTAGACTGCCGGCGCGGCCACGCCCACCCAATCGCGGTTGCTCGTCTCATCCGCCAGCAGCGCCTGCAACAGCGTCTGAGCGCTGTCGGCGCGGGTATTCATCTTCCAGTTGCCAATTACCAGCTTGCCGGCCATTTCCGCCTCCCGCGATTCTTGAATATCAGCCGATTATATCCGCAGCCGCCTTGTTGGCTCAAACCGACATCCAGCTGACATTGATTGTCCGCAAACGAAGCCGTTTCCACGACTTGTAATATTCCTGAAAAATTTCCGTCTTAGCATGCGCCCATTACCACGCACCTCATCCATTCTCAGGAGTAGGCATGAAACAGTCTGTTCGTCTGGCCGCATCGTTTGTTCTCGGTTCCGTCTGCCTGTCCGGCGCGGCCGCGGCCGCCGACATCACCGGCGCGGGCGCTACCTTCCCGTACCCGCTGTACGCCAAATGGGCCGCCGCCTACAAAGCCGGCACCAACAACAACCTGAACTACCAGTCCATCGGCTCCGGCGGCGGCATCAAGCAGATCCAGTCCAAGACCGTGGACTTCGGCGCGTCCGACATGCCGCTGAAGCCGGAAGAGCTGGAAAAATCCGGCCTGACCCAATTCCCCACCGTGATCGGCGGCGTGGTGCCGGTGCTGAACGTGCCCGGCATCGCTCCGGGACAGGTGAAGTTCACCGGCCCGCTGCTGGCGGACATCTACTTGGGCAAAGTCGCCAAGTGGAACGACCCGGTCATCGCCAAGCTGAATCCCGGCGTCAAACTGCCGGACCTGCGCATCTCCGTGGTGCGTCGCTCCGACGGTTCCGGCACCACCTTCATCTTCACCAACTACCTGTCCAAGGTCTCTCCGGACTGGGCCAAGGAAGTCGGCTCCAACACCGCGGTCAGCTGGAAAGGCAACCCGGTGGGCGGCAAAGGCAATGAAGGCGTGGCCAACTACGTGACCCGCATCAAGGGCGCGATCGGCTACGTGGAATACGCCTACGCCAAGCAGAACAAGTTGGCCTTCGGCCTGATGCAGAACCAGGCCGGCAGCTTCGTGAAGCCGGATGAGTCCAGCTTCAAGGCCGCCGCCGCCAACGCCGACTGGAAAAAAGCGCCGGGCTTCTACCTGCTGCTGACCAACCAGCCGGGCAAGGACAGCTGGCCCATCGCCGGCGCCACCTTCATCTTGATGCACAAGAAGCAGGACAAGCCGGCTCAAGGCGGCGAAGTGTTGAAATTCTTCGACTGGGCTTACAAGAACGGCGACAAGACCGCGCTGGATCTGGACTACATCCCGATGCCGGATGCGATCAAGGGCGTGATTCGCGCCAGCTGGAAGCAAATTGCCGACAACAGCGGCAAATCGGTGTGGAACTGAGCCGCATACCATGCACGCAGGCCGGGGAAGGCTTCCCCGGCTTTTTGTCTGATAAATGAGCATGCATATGCAAAAGTTGAGTCACTCGCAGCAAATCAAAACCCAGCTGCTGCTGGACAATCTGTTCCGCTGGGTTACCCGTTTCTTCGCCTTCCTGGTGCTGGCCTTGCTGGTGGGCATCCTGATTTCGCTGTTGATCGGCGCGCTGCCCAGCATTCAAGCCTTCGGCTTCAAGTTTCTGGTCACCAGCGACTGGGATCCGGTCAATGAGCAATTTGGCGCGCTGGTGCCCATTTTCGGCACCCTGGCCACCTCTTTCATCGCCCTGCTGATCGGGGTGCCGGTCAGCTTCGGCATTGCCCTGTTCCTGACCGAATTGTGCCCCACCTGGCTGAAGCGACCGCTGGGCATCGCGGTGGAACTGCTGGCAGGCATTCCGTCCATCATCTACGGCATGTGGGGCCTGTTCGTGTTCGCTCCCATTTTCGCCGACCACGTGCAGCCGCTGCTGACCGACACCCTGGGCAATATCCCGCTGCTGGGCGTGCTGTTCCAGGGCGCGCCGATGGGCATTGGCATTTTCACCGCCGGGCTGATCCTGGCCATCATGATCATCCCCTTCATCGCCTCGGTGATGCGCGATGTGTTCGAAGTGGTGCCGGTGATGCTGAAGGAGTCCGCCTACGGTCTGGGCTCCACCACCTGGGAAGTGGTGCGCTATGTGGTGCTGCCTTACACCAAGACCGGCGTGGTCGGCGGCATCATGCTCGGCTTGGGCCGCGCGCTGGGCGAGACCATGGCGGTAACCTTCGTCATCGGCAACTCCACCCGCTTCGCCGCCGGCCTGTTCGAGCCGGGCAATTCCATCGCCTCCTCTCTGGCGAATGAATTCGCCGAAGCCAATGGCGAGCTTTATCTCTCCTCCCTGATTCAACTGGGCCTGATCCTGTTCTTCATCACCTTCGTGGTGCTGGCGTGCTCCAAACTGTTGTTGCTGCGCCTGAAGAAACAGGAAGGTCGCCCGTCCTGAACACGAGAGACGCTAACCGCATGAGCCAAACCCTTATGAATTCCGCCCTGCGCCCGCCCCAATCCGCCATTTCCTCCAAGGCCGACAGCAGCGTTTACCGCCGCCGCCGGCTGGTGAACCGCATCAATATGGGCGCGTCGATGTTCACCATGGCCTTCGGCCTGTTCTGGTTGTTCTGGATTCTGAGCACCTTGCTGCAGCACGGCTTGTCCGGACTCAATTGGGAGGTGTTCACCGCCAGCACGCCACCGCCGGGCAGCACCGGCGGCTTGGCCAACGCCATTTACGGCAGCCTGATGATGACGGCCTTCGGCACCCTGTTCGGCACACCGATCGGCATCCTGGCCGGCATCTATCTGGCCGAGTTCGGCCAGCGCGGCTGGCTGGCGCCGGCCACCCGCTTCATCAACGACATCCTGCTGTCCGCGCCGTCCATCGTCATCGGCCTGTTCATCTACGAGGTCTACGTGGTGTCGGTCGGCCACTTCTCCGGCTGGGCCGGCTCCTTCGCGCTGGCCATCCTGGTGATTCCGGTGGTGGTGCGCACCACCGAGAACATGCTGCGCCTGGTGCCGGGCAGCCTGCGCGAAGCGGCGTCGGCGCTGGGCGCGCCGCAGTGGAAGGTCACCTTGCACGTCACCTTGCGCTCGGCCAAGGCCGGCGTGTTGACCGGCATTCTGCTGGCGGTGGCGCGCATTTCCGGCGAAACCGCGCCGCTGCTGTTCACCGCGCTGAACAACCAGTTCTTCAACAGCAATATGAACCAGCCGATGGCCAACCTGCCCATTGTGATCTTCCAGTTCGCGATGAGCCCGTACGAGGACTGGCACAAGCTGGCCTGGGCCGGCTCCCTGTTGATCACCTTCAGCGTGCTGACGCTGAACATCGTTGCCCGCTGGATGGGCAGCCAGAAAAACCAATCGCATTAAGGCTTGCAGACCATGGCTGAAATCCACTCCAAGCTTCAGGTCAAGAATCTGAACTTCTTTTACGGTAATTTCCACGCGCTGAAGAACATCCAGCTGGAGATCGCTTCGCGCAAGGTCACCGCCTTCATCGGCCCGTCCGGCTGCGGCAAATCCACGCTGCTGCGCACCTTCAACCGCATGTACGAGCTCTACCCCGGCCTGCGCGCCGAGGGCGACATCCTGCTGGACGGCCACAATGTCCTGGGCCGCGACGTGGACGTCAACCTGCTGCGTGCCAAAGTGGGCATGGTGTTCCAGAAGCCCACCCCGTTCCCGATGTCCATCTACGACAACATCACCTTCGGCGTGAAGCTCTACGAAAAACTGTCCAAGGGCGAGATGGAGGACCGGGTGGAATGGGCGCTGCGCAAGGCCGCGCTGTGGGACGAGGTCAAGGACAAGCTCAAGCAGTCCGGCAATTCGCTGTCCGGCGGCCAGCAGCAGCGGCTGTGCATCGCGCGCGCGGTGGCGTCCAAGCCGGAGGTGCTGCTGCTGGACGAGCCCACCTCGGCGCTGGATCCGATTTCCACCGCTCACATCGAAGAGCTGATTCATGAGCTCAAAGAGGACTACACCATCGCCATCGTCACCCACAATATGCAGCAGGCGGCTCGGGTGTCGGACTACACTGCCTATATGTATTTGGGCGAACTGATCGAGTTCGGCGACACCGACTCCATCTTCACCACCCCGCAGAAGAAGGCCACCGAAGACTACATCACCGGCAAGTTCGGCTGATTCCGCCCCAGCTCGCAGACCGCCGTCATGACCGTTTCCGGCATGACGGCTTTTGGCGTTCGCAGGCGCGGAAAAGCGCATGACGGCGGCAAAAAACCGCCTAAATCAGCCGGTCTCCCGGACCGGTCTGTCAAGGCGATTCCACATGGTTTGCCGGCAAATACGACACCATTTATTTTTTTTTTATAAGTACTTGACGGCATTGGCCTTGGACACAACAATCCCGCCTTTACGATACTGTGTGCACATTTCACCATGTTGGACCTGTTTTCCGGGCTTGAGACCCACGTCGCCATCACCCTGGTGCTTTCCCTGGGCTTCGTGCTCGCCTTTGAGTTCATCAACGGCTTCCATGACACTGCCAACGCGGTGGCTACCGTTATCTATACCCAGTCGATGAAACCGCGCCTCGCGGTGTTCTACTCCGGTATTTTCAATTTCCTCGGCGTCATCACCGGCGGCCTCGCCGTAGCCTACGCCATCGTGCACTTGCTGCCCGTGGACCTGCTGATCTCGATCAACACTACCCGCGGCATGGCCATGGTGTTCGCGCTGCTGACCGCCGCCATCGCCTGGAACCTGGGCACGTGGTACTTCGGCCTGCCCGCCTCCAGCAGCCACACGCTGATCGGCGCCATTCTGGGCGTGGGCGTGGCCAACAGCCTCATCCACGGCACTTCGCTGTCCCATGGCATCAACTGGAGCAAGGCCATCGACGTCGGCGCCTCGCTGCTGGCCTCGCCACTGGTGGGCGCCTTGCTCGCCGCGCTGATCGTCATCCTGCTGCGGCGCTACCGGCCTCACAGCAATGTGCACAAGACCCCTTACCAACGCCAGCAGGTCGAAGGCCGTAAACATCCGCCGTTCTGGACCCGCTTCATGCTGATCGTGTCTTCCATGGGCGTCAGCTTCGCCCACGGCTCCAACGACGGCCAGAAAGGCGTCGGCCTGATCATGCTGGTGCTGATCGGCATCGTGCCGGCCAAGTTCGTGCTGGATCTGGACAGCACGCCCTACCAGCTGGACCGCACTCGCGACGCCGCCATTCACTTGCAGAAGTTCTACGAGCGTCATCAAGTCGAACTGAGCAAGATCATCGTGCCGTCCAAGGGCTCCAGCCAGTACGAATGCCACCCGCTGGAAACCGGCGACACCGTCAAGCGCCTGCTGAACACCATGGGCGACGGCGGCGACTACCATGCGCTGAGCTCCGAACAGCGCTGGAATGTGCGCACCGAACTGCTGTGCCTGGACGACGCCGCCAAGAAGGCCTCCGCCCTGCCCAAGCTGTCCGCCGACGACAAGCAGATGCTGCAGAACCTGCGCAAGGATTTGACCACCACCACTGAATACGCGCCCACCTGGGTGATCGTCGCCGTGGCGCTGTCCCTTGGCATCGGCACCATGGTCGGCTGGCGCCGCGTGGTGAAAACCGTGGGCGAAGGCATTGGCAAGAAAGACATGACTTACGCTCAGGGCGTATCCGCGCAAATGACCGCCGCCATCTCCATCGGCCTCGCCAGCCAGTTCGGCTTCCCGGTATCCACCACTCAGGTGCTGTCCAGCGCCGTGGCCGGCACCATGGTGGCGGACAAGGCCGGCTTGCAGATGTCCACTATCCGCTCGATCGCATTGGCCTGGCTGTTCACGCTGCCGGTATCGATGTTGCTGGCGGGCGGACTGTACTACGTGGCCTCGCTCTGGTTGTAATATAAGGTCTTCCCTGCCTCTTCTAAGAACCTGCGCTTCAGCGATACGGCGTTGAAAACAAGCTCAAAATGCTCATGTACCACTTGTACATTCCGCTTTTTCGCTTGTTTTCGCCTTGTCTCGCCCTTGCTCGCGAGACTTTGAACAGGCTCTAAGGCTGTCGAGAAAGTCAAAGCCACCGCATTGCGGTGGCTTTTTCTTTTGGCATTTCCTTGTCGGAAAATTTTCGATTGACCTGGGTCAAGCTTTAAGCCGGCACTGCTTGTGCCAATATTTTATAAATTGCTAATATTTGCTCGCTTCATCATGGTTTCTCCTTTGTTGTTTGCAGCAATCCCTTTGCGCCTCAGCCCCCCAGCCGAGGCGCTTTTTTTTTTGCACTCGCCATGACGCACTTAAGCCTTGAGAAACTGCTCGCGCCCCGCCAGCCAACGGTCCAGATGAGCATCCACCGCCTGCGGGTGGCGCTCCAGCAGCAAGGGCGCCAGTTCCCGCGCCGCCTCCAACAGTTCCAGGTCCTCCTCCAGATTGGCGAAGCGCAGCATGGGCAGGCCGCTCTGGCGTGCGCCCAGTAGTTCGCCGGGCCCGCGAATCAGCAAGTCCTGCCGCGCGATCTCGAAACCATCAACATTCTCGTAAATCACTTTCAAGCGCGCCTTGGCCAAGTCGGATAACGGATTGTCGAACATCAGCACGCAGACGCTGCGCGCGCTGCCGCGCCCCACCCGGCCGCGCAGCTGGTGCAACTGAGCCAGGCCCATGCGCTCTGCGTGCTCTATCACCATCAAGCTGGCGTTAGGCACGTCCACGCCCACCTCGATCACCGTGGTGGCCACCAACACTTGCAGTTCGTTTCGGGCAAAAGCCGCCATCACCGCCGCTTTTTCGTCCGCCTTCATCCGGCCATGCACCAGCCCGACGCCAAGCTGCGGCAGGTCGGCGGTGAGTTGCTGATGGGTGTCCACCGCGGTCTGCAATTGCAGGGTTTCCGATTCTTCGATCAGCGGGCACACCCAGTAGGCCTGCTGCCCGTCGGCGCAGGTCTTGGCCACGTGGGCGATGATCTCCTCGCGGCGCGCGCTATTGATTAGCTTGGTGACGATGGGCGTGCGCCCCGGCGGCAGTTCGTCTATCACCGACACGTCGAGATCGGCATAGAAACTCATCGCCAGCGTGCGCGGAATCGGCGTCGCCGACATCATCAGCTGGTGCGGCTCGCCACCCTTCTCCTTCAACGCCAGCCGCTGGCCGACGCCGAAACGGTGTTGCTCGTCGACAATGACCAGGCCCAGGCGATGGAAGGCCACCTCGTCCTGGAACAAGGCATGGGTGCCCACCGCCAGCCGCGTTTCGCCGCTGGCGATCGCCGCCATCGCTTCTTGCTTTTGCTTCTTGCGCAAGCTGCCGGCCAGCCAGCGCACGGGAACGCCCAAGGGCTCCAGCCAGGCGGACAGTTTGAGGAAGTGCTGCTCCGCCAGAATCTCGGTCGGCGCCATCAGCGCCACTTGGTAGCCGGATTCAATCGCGGTCAAGGCGGCCAGGGCCGCGACGATGGTCTTCCCGCTGCCCACGTCGCCTTGCAGCAGACGGTGCATCGGATGCGGCTGAGTCAGGTCGGCGCGGACTTCAGCCAAGGCCCGTTGCTGCGCGCCAGTCAGCGAGAACGGCAGGCGCTCGACCAACGCTCGGCTCAACATGCCGTCGCCGCGCAGCGGCGGCGCGCGGCCCAGCCGTCGAGCGCGATAGGCCAAACGCATCGACAGCTGCTGCGCCAGCAATTCGTCGAACTTGAGCCGCTGCCAGGCCGGCAGTCTAGGGTCGGCCAATTGGCTGGCGCTGTAATCCGGCGTTGGCAAGTGCAGCAGGCGGATCGCCTCGGCGAACAGCGTCAGCCGCAACGGCGCGGCCAGTTCCTCCGGCAGCGTCTCGCCCAAAGGCTGGCTGTCCAGCTCGGCATGGATCAGCTTGCGCAGCGCCGGCTGGGTGAGGCCGTTGACCGTGGGATAGATCGGAGTCAGGCTGTCCGCCAGCGGCGCGCCATTGCCCACTTCGCGGATTTTGGGGTGCACCATCTCGTCGCCGGCGAAGCCGCGGCGGATCTCGCCCAAGGCGCGCACCCGGTTGCCAGTGGTGAATTGCTTGACCTGATTGGGATAGAAATGAATGAAGCGCAGCACCAGGCTGCCGCTGGCGTCCTCAATGCGCGCCACCAGCTGACGGCGCGGCCGGAACTGGATTTCATGGGCGATCACCTCGCCCTCCACCAGCACCGCCTGGCCATACGGCGCGTCGGCGATGGCGTACAGATGGGTCTCGTCCTCATAGCGCAGCGGCAGATGCAGGACCAGGTCGAAACGGCGGTGTATGCCCAGCTTTTCCAGCTTCTTGGCCAGTGCCGGCGCCACGGCCGGCGGCTGATTGGCGGGGTCGATTAGGGAGCTCATCAGCAGCGATTGTACCCAATAAAGAAAAAGGCGGAAGCTGTTCGCGCTCCCGCCTTGCTCATTCTCGCCGCGGCGCTTGCGCTTACTGGCGCTCCCACACCTGAGAACGGAAGAAGGGGCCAATGTAGCCGCGCACGCGCAGCTTCTTGCCATCTTCGATCAGCTTGGCGCCGGAGGTGTAGATCTTGCCGGACTTGGGGTCCAGAATTTTGCCGCTGCCCCACTCTGCGCCGTCTTTCTTCAGCCCCCAGAGGATTTGCATGCCGTTTACCGGCTTGCCTTTGCGATCGCCTTCGCATTTGTCGCACACCGCTTCCGGGTTGGCGAACAGCTTGATGATCTTGCCGTTCAGTTCCCCGCTGGCGCTTTCCGTGATCTGCACCAGGGCCTTGGCCTGCTTGGTTTCGTCGTCTATCGTCTTCCAGACGCCGGCGGCGCTGTCGGCCAGCGCCATGTGGCTGAACAGGCCCAGCACGGACGCCAGGCAGGCGGCTTTGGCGAATTTGCTCATCTTGATTTCCTCGCGAGTCGGGCCGAGAGGCCGCTCCGCGAACGGGCGGCCGCAGCGGCCTTTTAATTATCAGAACGCCGCCCCGGAACAGCCGGCACGCCGAAAAGAAACGTTGGTTTGGAGCAGCGGCTCTAGGATGCCAACAGCCAATGCCGCCGTCAAGAATGGAGACGAAGAGCGATGAAACTCACAAAAATATCTCTCCGCGCCCTACCCTCTGCACTCGCCCGCCCACTAGGATCTCGCCCTCGGCGCCCACTTGCAGATGCAGCACATTGGGCCGCGCCAGCGCCGCCCCCTGCTCCACTCGCCACTGCAAGGGCCCAAGGCCGTTGAGCGCGCACCAGCCGCCCAGATTGGCGCATGCCGATCCGGTGCCTGGATCTTCCAGCACTGCGCCCTGCTGTTCGAAAAACAGCCGCACGGTGGCGACGCCGCCGTCCTCGTGCCACAGATAGGCGACGCTGCGTCCCGGCCTCAAGGTGGCGTCGCGCAGCAGCAAGGCATGCACCGGACGGGCGCGCAACACCGCGCCGGCGCTGGCGGCGCGAATCAGCAGCTGTTCGCTGCCGGTGTCCACCCATACCGGCTCCAGCGCGATGTCCTCCTCGTCCAGCCCCAGCATCGCCGCGGCCTGAGCGCGGCTGAGGCCGGCGGCGCGCGCGCTGGGCGGGTTCGCCCGCAAGGTGTAAACGCCGTCGCTGTGGAGGATGGGAATCAGGCCGGCGTTGGTGCGCAACTGAAAGCGGGAGTCCAGCTCCCCGCGCCAGTGCAGCGCCGCCGCCGCGCCCAGCGTGGGATGGCCGGCGAACGGCAGTTCCTGGCTGGGGGTGAAGATGCGCAGCCGCGCAGCCGCCTCCCCGTCCGGGAACAAAAATACGGTTTCCGACAGATTCATCTGTCTGGCCAAGAGCTGCATCTCGCGCTCGTCCAGCCCGCTGGCGTCGGAGAACACCGCCAGTGGATTGCCGCCAAAGCGCTCCTCGGCGAACACATTGACCAATTCGAACGAATACCCGCTCATGCCCCCTCCCGGAATGGATGACACGCCGCCGCGGCCAGTTTTTCCTCGACGCCGGCCAGACGCTCGGCCAGGGACTTCCTGGCCGGCGCAGCCGCCAAGGACTGCCGCAAGCGCCGCTGTTGAAGCTCCAGACCATGACAGCGGCGACGCGCTTTGTCCAGTTCCCGCGCCTGCGTATTCTCGGCGCGGCTGCGTTGCGCCTGTCGCCGCCGGGCCTCGCGCGCCTCCTCGGCGGCCCAGCGCCGGCTTTGGGCCTGGGACTCGGCCACGCCCCGGCGCTGGCGCTCATCCTGTTCCACCACGCTCAACGGGGGCGGCCGGAACGCTTCCGCCGCGCCGCCGTCGGCGCAGGCCCGGTCGCGGTAGGTCAATCCGCCTTCCGCGTCCCGACATTTGTAAACCTGAGCCCAGACCAGGCCCGGCAGCAATAACAACAGTGCGATCCAGATGCTCATGCGACCTCCGCGGCAGGAATGAACGATCCAGATAGTTAACATGAAAAAAGGCGGCCTGGGCCGCCTTGTGGTCTGACATTTCGAGCAGTTGGGCTGCTCAGAGCCTGTTTACGATCTCGCGAGCAAGAGCGAGACAAGGCAAAACGAGCGAAAAAGCGGAATGGTCACGTGGTACATGAGCATTTTGAGGATGTTTTCAACGCCGTATCGCCAACGCGCAGCAGATCGTGAACAGGTTCTTAGAGCACCAGAACCGCTTCCGCCTCCACCAACACGCCCTTGGGCAGGCTGGCCACGCCCACGGCGGCACGCGCAGGGAAGGGCTGGCTGAAATACTGACCCATGATTTCGTTGAAGATGGCGAAATTGGACAGATCGGTCAGGTAAGCGTTGAGTTTGACGATCTGGTCCAGGCTGCCGCCGGCGGCTTCGCATACCGCCTTCATGTTCTTGAACACCTGGTGGGTTTCAGCGGCGAAACCGCCTTCCACCACGTTCATGGTGGCCGGGTCCAGCGGGATCTGGCCGGACAAGTAAACGGTGTTGCCGGCTTTCACGGCTTGCGAGTAAGCGCCGATGGCGGCCGGGGCCTTGTCGGTGTGAATGATTTCCTTAGCCATTATTCATCTCCTTCTTTCAGGAACAGGGTTAATAAGTCATTGAGGAAGCGTTGGCCCTTGAGCGTGGGCCGCAACATCACGGCGTCGCGCTCAATCAGGCCTTGCGCCTCGGCTTGCGTCAACGCGGATTGTATGCCGGACAGCGGCAGACCGGTGCGCTCTTGGAACAGACGCAATTCGAAGCCTTCGGTCAGCCTCAGCAGATTCATCATGAATTCGAACGGCAGTTCGTCGCGCGTCACCTTGCGGCTGCTTTGCAAGGGCTTGCCCTCGGCCACCGCTTTCAGATAGGCGGCCGGCTGCTTGTGACGCATCTGGCGGACAATGCCCGCGTGGCTGCTGATCTTGCCGTGGGCGCCGGCGCCGATGCCGATATAGTCGCCGAACTGCCAGTAGTTGAGATTGTGCCGCGCGCGGCGGCCCGGCCGCGCGAAGGCCGAGGTCTCGTAGTGCTCGAAACCGGCGGCGGCGAGCCGGGCTTCGATCGCCTCCTGCATGTCGGCGGACACTTCGTCGTCCGGCAGATTGCGCGGCGTCTCCACGGCGAACAGGGTGTTGGGTTCTATCGTCAGATGATAGGCGGACAGATGGGTGACCCCGTAGGACAAGGCGGTGTCCAGATCGGCCAGCGCCTCGTCCAGGGTCTGCCCAGGCAGCGCGTACATCAGGTCCAGATTGACGTTGTCGAAGTGGCTGAGCGCGATGTCGATGGCGCGGCGCGCCTCTTCGCCGTCGTGAATGCGGCCCAGCGCCTGCAGATGCGCCGGCTTGAAGCTCTGGATGCCGATGGACAGGCGGTTGATGCCGGCCTCGCGGTAGCCGCGGAAGCGCTCGGCCTCGAAGGTGCCGGGGTTGGCCTCCATGGTGATTTCCGCGTCCGGCTGCAGCCGCATGCGCGCGCGCACGCCGGCCAGCAACGCGTCCATCGCCTGCGGCGAGAACAGGCTGGGCGTGCCGCCGCCCATGAAGATGCTGCTCAGCGGACGGCCCCAGACTTCGGGCAGGCTGAACTCCAGATCGCGCAGCAAGGCGTCGACATAGGCCATCTCGTCGAAGCCGCTCTTGGGCTCGTGCGAGTTGAAGTCGCAATACGGGCATTTGCGCACGCACCACGGGAAATGGATGTACAGCGACAGCGGCGGCAGCTCCGTCAAAGCGGGCTGCCCGCCCAAGCCCCCAAGCGCGGACAGCGAGATCTTGGTCACCTGCACGTTGCGGATCCTTGTCGCTTCAGCCGGGCGCAGAAAGGAAGAAAGGGCTTCATGCCAGCGCGCGCAGCTTGGCCAGCAGCGCCTGCATCGCCTGGCCGCGGTGGCTGACGCGGTTCTTCTCCGCCGCGTCCAATTCGGCCACGCTACAGCCGTGTTGCGGCAGCCAGAAATGCGGATCGTAACCGAAGCCGCCCGCGCCGGCCGCCTCGTCTCTCACCTCGCCGAACCACATGCCGTCGGCCACCAGCGGCTGCGGATCGTCGGCGTGGCGCACCAAGACCAGCACGCAGTAATACCAGGCGCGGCGGTTGGCTTCGCCTTGCAGCGCCGCCACCAGCTTGGCGTTGTTGGCGGCGTCGGACTTGGGCTCGCCGGCGTAGCGGGCCGAATACACGCCCGGCGCGCCGGACAATGCCTCGACGCAGATGCCGGAGTCGTCGGCCAACGCCGGCAAGCCGGTCATGCGGCTGGCGTGGCGCGCTTTTTCCAGCGCGTTTTCCAGGAAAGTGTGGTGCGGCTCCGGACATTCCGGCACCTGCAGCTCCACCTGCGGAATCACTTGTATGCCCAGCGGCGCCAGCAGCGAGGAGAATTCCTTCAGCTTGCCGACGTTATTGCTGGCCATCACTAATTTATCGAACATGAGAACTCCATCGAATGCGACGCAGCCCCGACGACGCCGGGGCTGCGGACATAAGTATAAGAACTTATTCAAAGTCTCGCGAGCTAGCGCGAGACAAGGCGAAAACCGCTGAGAAAGCGGAACGTGCACGTGGCACATGAGCATTTCGAAGCGGTACTCACCGTGCCACCCCTCACGACACGCGGTAGACTTTGCTCAAAACAAGCTTAACGGCTGACCTTCACTTCCGTCCACATCCGCGCCAGCGAGCGCCGTTCCACCGGCGTCAGCTCACGCAGCACCGTCCATTTCTTCACGGTGTCCGGCGTCGGATCTATCACCGGATGAGCTTTCAAATCCGCTCGAAAGAAGGGCGCGGCGGTCTTGACCGGATTGGTGGCGCCGTTGAGATTGGTCAGTTGGGCGGCGTTTTTGCCGTCCAGCATGAAGTTGATGAACTGATGCGCCAGGTCCGGGCGTTTGGCGCTGGCCAACACAGCCATGGTGTCCACGCCCAGCTCATTGCCTTCCTTCTGCGCCACATTGACGATGTGGAAGCGGCGCTTGGCCTGCCGCGCATCTTCTGCGGCCTGGAAGAACTCGGTGGAATAGCCCAGCGACACCCAGATATTGCCCACCGCCAACTCTTTCAGATAGCTGGCGTTGGAGAAGGTGGCCCAGTAGGGCTTGGCCTGCTTGATCACCGCCTGCGCCGCGCGATAGTCGGCCTGGCTGGCGGTGTTGGGGTTCTTGCCCAGGTAGAACAGCGCGGCGGCGAACACCTCGCGCGAGCTGTCCAGCACGGTGACCTTGCCCTTGATCTTCTGCAGCACCTTGGGATCGAAGATCACCGACCAGCTGTGCGGATCGATGCCCAGTTTCTGCAGGCGCTCCGCGTTGTAGCCGACCGAAGTCAGCGACAGCACCGTGGGCACGGTGTAGCGGTTGCCCGGATCGTAACTTTGGGACAAATAGGCGGGGTCGACGTTCTTCAGATTCGGCAGCTTGGCGTGATCCAGCGGCCGCAGCAGCTTCTGTTTGCTCATCGCCTCGATCACGAAGCTGGATGGAAACACCATGTCGTAACCCTTGGCCCCGGCCGCCAGCTTGGCCAGCATTTCCTCA
Source organism: Chromobacterium haemolyticum (assembly GCF_009936155.1). Classification (NCBI taxonomy): domain Bacteria; kingdom Pseudomonadati; phylum Pseudomonadota; class Betaproteobacteria; order Neisseriales; family Chromobacteriaceae; genus Chromobacterium; species Chromobacterium haemolyticum. The sequence goes on from NZ_AP019312.1 coordinate 4,059,602, forward strand.
TTGTCGCCGTAGTAATTCTGCACCACGCGGCAATCACAGCTTTTCTCGAACTGACGGAGGATGGCGTCCGACAGCGAGCCGCTCCAGTTATAGATGTGCAAGACGTCCTTGGGTCCGGCCCAGACGGCGGACGACAGGATGGAGGACAATAGGACAAGCTTCAGCGGTTTCAATTCAGATTCACCTCCAGACAGCCATGACCAGCATGGCGAACAGAAAAGGCGGCAAGCCGCCATGGCGGGTTTTCCTCTTGGGAAGCCCCGCGACGTAGAACCTGTTCAAAGTCCGCTTAGCATCGACAAGCGTCGCGTTCTGATACCCATGCGCGGTAGGCGCATTAACGCTTCTTCAACGGTTTCGGTCTTGTCTCGCGCTAGCCAGCGAGACTTTGAACAAGCTCTTAAATACGGCGGCGTCGGGCCCGGCCTCGGCAAGAACAACGCTCTCGCCTTGCTACAGCAGACCCCGTCGCCGCGAATCCGTTCCTGGCCGCAACGGCCAGGCGGTTTATTCGGCGCGGCGGGCTGCGCCCAGCGTCGCCTCCAGCGCCTGTTGCAGCAGGCGCTCGTCGGCGCCGTCCAGCAATTTGGCGTCGGACAGCATGCGCCGCCAGTTGCGCGCACCGGGAATGCCCTGAAACAGGCCCAGGATGTGGCGGGCGATATTGCGTGTCTTGTGACCCTCGGCCAGGCGCGCCGCCACATAGGGCATCATCGCGGCCACCACCTGCTCGCGCTCCGGCGCGGCGCCGCCGCCGTAGTAGCGCTGGTCCCAATCCGCCATCAGCCAGGGGTTGTGGTAGGCCTCGCGCCCCACCATCACGCCGTCGACGTGGCGCAGATGCTCGTCAATGTCGGCCTGGCTTTTGACGCCGCCGTTGATCAAGATTTCCAGATCCGGACGCTCCTGCTTCAGCCGATAGACGTAATCGTATTTCAAGGGCGGGATTTCGCGGTTTTCCTTGGGGCTCAGGCCTTTGAGGATGGCGTTGCGCGCATGGACGATGAAGGTGCGGCAACCGGCGTCCGCCACCTGGCCGACGAAATCGCTCAGGTAATCGTAATGCTCGATGCGGTCGATGCCGATGCGGTGCTTGACCGTCACATCGATGGACACCGCGTCGCGCATCGCCTTGACACAGTCGGCCACCAGCTGCGGCTCGGCCATCAGGCAAGCGCCGAAAGCGCCTTTCTGCACCCGTTCCGACGGGCAGCCCACGTTCAGATTGACCTCGTCGTAGCCCCACTCAGCCGCCAGCTTGGCGCAACGCGCCAGCTCCGCCGGCTCGCTGCCGCCCAGTTGCAAAGCCAGCGGATGTTCCGCCTCGTCGAAACGCAGGTGGCGTTCAACGTCGCCATGCAACAACGCTCCGGTGGTCACCATCTCGGTGTACAGCCAGGCATGCCGAGTGATCTGACGCGCGAAATAGCGGTAGTGACGGTCGGTCCAATCCAGCATCGGCGCCACCGATAAACGGCGCGGCGGCAAGCCGTCGCTGTTCCCAACCCTAGAATGCTGCACTCCGCTGTCCTGCATCGTATCCATATCCACCCGAAACCAGATCGCCGCTCAGCGCTGGCGGCAGACCGGCCCGCCATCGCGCTAAGCGTTTGAAAAAAGGCATGAATTATCCTCCCGCACCCGAACAAGGGTCAAGCATTTAGGCAAAAACACCGAGCAATCAAAGGGATATGGCGATTATGGCCCAACGATTCTCCCCCGCAGGCAACTTTTTCAAAAATTGAATTTCATAAGCTTTAACCTCGGCAGCGGCTTCTTCGCGCCGGACGCGCCTGGCAGGGGTGTCTGGCGTGCCAATCCATTACTAACAAGAATCATTCACAAATGAATATATTCAAGAAAAGAGAATCCAGCCCTCGCACCTGTCCGCCGGACCAGCGTTGCAGGCTGTAGGGCGGGCCTGCCCGCTATTCCGGATGTTTCCACTTCAGCACAAGGTTGACCCATGTTTAAACCACACTCCCTGCGCTTACCCGCGCTGATGCTATTGCCGGCGCTGCTGAGCGGCTGCCTGGAACAGCCCAGCGTCGAACAGCAAGCCGCGCGCATCGTCGAACAAATGAGCCCCCGCGAGAAAATCGGCCAGAAAATCATGATGGCCTTCCGCTACTGGTGCCCGGACGATCAGCCCGCCTGCACCGCCGGCATGACCGAACTGCCGGAAGCCGCCAGCCGCGCCTTGCGCGACAACGCCATCGGCGGCGTGATTCTGTTCGCCAACAATCTGACCGATCTGCAGCAAACCCGCCGCCTGTCCGAGCAGATCCGCAAGGCGCGGCCGCAAAACAGCCCGGTCGGCCTGTTGATTGGTTCTGACCAGGAGGGCGGCAATGTCTTCCGCCTGCCGCGTCCGCTGGCCACCAGCTTTCCCGGCAATATGGCGCTGGGCGCCGCCTATGAAGCGACTCGGGATAGCGGCCTGGCCCGCGACTCCGGCCGCGTGCTGGCCGCCGAGATCCGCGCCGTCGGCTTCAACGTCAACTTTGCCCCGGACGTGGACGTCAACAGCAATCCGCTCAACCCGGTGATCAATGTCCGCGCCTACGGCGACGACCCGGCCACCATCAGCCTGCTGGGCCAGGCCACGACGCAAGGCATGCGCGAGCAAGGCGTGATCGGTTCCTTCAAGCACTTCCCCGGCCACGGCGACACCGCCACCGACTCCCACTACGGCCTGCCGGTAGTCAACAAATCCCGCGCCGACGCCTACGCCATCGACCTGGCGCCCTACCGCCAAGCCATCGCCTCCGGCCAGCCCCCGGAGATGATCATGACCGCCCACATCCAGTACCCGGCGCTGGACAACAGCCAAATCACCGCCCGCAACGGCGAACGCATGATCGCGCCGGCGACCATGTCGCGCAAAATCCAGCACGATCTGCTGCGCGGCGAGATGGGCTACCAGGGCGTCACCGTCACTGACGCGCTGGACATGAAGGGCATCAGCGATTTCTTCGAGCAGGCCGACGCGGTAATCAAGGTGTTCCAGGCCGATGTCGACATCGCGCTGATGCCCACCGAGTTCCGCACCGCCGCGCAAGCCGGCCGGCTGCGTCAATTAATCGACCAGGTGGCCGCCGCGGTGGCGGACGGACGGATAGACCGCGCCGAACTAGACCGCTCGGTGCGGCGCATCGTGGCAATGAAGTTGCGCAACGAGGTCACCCCTGCCGGCGAAGCCAAGCCGCTGCCGGAGTTGAGCACCATAGGCGGCGCGGAACACCGCGCGGTGGAAGATAAGATCACCCGGCACTCCATCACCCTGCTGCGCAATCAGGGCGCGGCGCTGCCGTTGCGCTCGCCCAGCCAGCGCATCTTCATCCTGACGCCCTGGGGCGAACAGGCCGAGGCGATGCGTCGCCGCTTTGATGAGAAAGGCTATCGCCAAGTCAGCGGCGCCAAGCTGAGCGCCACGCCGTGGGAAGCGCAGAAACAGGCGATCGATCAGGCCGACGTGGTCGTCATCGGCACCTTGGCCACCGGCGTCAGCCCAGTGGAGCGCAACGGTGACCCCAACGCGCCGGCCATCGCGCCGCGGATGAAGCGCAGCCTGCAGACCGAGCCGGCGCCGGCCGCCGGCAACGGTTCCCTGGTCTTCAATGTGGCGGAAGACCTGCCCGCGCTCCGGACCCGCTTCGCCCGCAGCCTGTCCGCGCCGCCGCTCAGCGAGGCGCAGCAAATGCGCAATGCGATGGAATACGCCAAGCGGCAAGGCAAGAAGCTGATCCACGTGACCCTGCGCGCGCCTTACGACGTGATCAATTACGACGATCTGGCAGACGCCACGCTGGCCACCTACTCCTACTACGGTTATGAGAACGGCCTGCGCGGGCCCTCCATGCCGGCGCTGGTGGACGTGATGCTGGGCGCGAACCCGCCCGGCGGCAAGCTGCCGGTGGCCATCCACGCGCTGGACGAAAACGGCCAGCCGGGCGCGCTGCGCTACGCGCGCGGTTTTGGGCTGAGCTTCTGACAAAGCATCGCTCTTCTTAACCCTCCTCCTAACGCACCGCGGCCCTCCGGCCGCGGTGTTTTCTTTTGTCCCTGCGGCGGGCGGCTCCGCTGATCCAAGGCATTCGCATTGAAATAGACACAATTTATACTGTATGAATATTTTGTGCACTGCAGTATCATGAGCCTGAACCGACGGCTGAAGACGCCCGCACAACAGGGCCGCAAGCTGCGCGGAACCGGGCTACCCTCAAATAAGAAAGCAAGCGCATGGCCATAGAATCCAACGCCGTCCTACCGGACTTCGCCGCGTGGAGCATGTCCAAGGACTTTCCTAGCGGTCATCAAATCGGCCGCCACCAACACCGCGAAGGCCAACTGATTTTCGCCGTCTCCGGCGTGATGGAGCTGTCTACCTCCGACGGCCTGTGGCTGGTGCCGCCGCAGCGCGGCGTCTGGATGCCCCCGGCGGTGGAACACAGCATGCGCGCCCGCGGCACGGTGTCGCTGCGCACGCTGTACATCCAGTCTCCCCACTACCTGGCGCAGTTGCCGCTTTGCTCCAAGGCCATCGCCATTTCGCCGCTGATGCGGGAACTCATCATCCGCCTGATGCGCACTCGCGGCATTCCGCACGCGGACCAGAAGGAAGGCCGCTTGCTGGACTTGCTGATCGACGAAATCGAATGGTCCAGCGAAACGGCCTTGCCGCTGCCCCCGCTGGGCGATCCGCGCTTGCAACGGGTATGCTCGGCGATTCTGGCCAATCCAGGCGACCGCCGCGGCCTGAGCGAATGGGCGGAACTGGTGGGCGCGTCCAGCCGCACGCTGGCGCGCTTGTTCCAGCAGGAGTTGGGCGTGTCCTATCTATACTGGCGCCAACAAGTATGCGCAATGGCGGCCCTGCCGCGGCTGGGCGCTGGCGAGCCGGTCACCCTGATCGCCTCCGACCTGGGCTATGAAACCCCCGGCGCGTTTTCCTCCATGTTCCGCCGCATTATGAACGCGGCCCCCAGCCAGTACTTCTCCTGATCTCATAAGCTGTTCAAAGCCGCGCCCACATGAGCGAGGCTTTGAACAGCCTCTCCTCCGCCCCACGCGCCGGCACGGTTTTGCCGCAGCGCAGCATGATTGTCCGTTTTGAAGCAGTAATTGTCCGCTTGCAAGAAGCCTGAACCAAACCGTTTCAATATGATAAATGGCTATTGAAACCGCTGTCTGGCCAGGTGACCATGTCCCATCCCAACTACGACGCCAAACGCTATTGGCTGCTGATTCTGGCCGCCACCTTTTTGTTCGGCTCCACCTTTCCCACCTCCAAGATCGTGCTGTCGGAAATGCCGCCCTTGTGGGCCGCGGTGGCGCGCTTCACTGCCGCCGCCGCCGGCATCGTGCCCATTTTGCTGTGGCAGCGCTTCCGCTATCCGCGCGCTTTCGTCCGCCCGCACCCCTGGGGCGTGCTGGCCTTGATCGGGCTGCTGCAAACCGCCGGCTCGATGGGCTTTCTCAATATCGGGCTGCGCAGCACTACCCCGGCCAAAGCAGCCATTCTGATGGCCTGCACCCCACTGATCGTGGCCTTGATGTCGCGGCTGGCGCTAAAGGAAAAAATTCACCCCCTGGCCGCCGTCGGCCTGGTCCTGGCCTTCTTCGGCGTCGCCGTCTGCATAGGCTTGAACAAGCTGGACGGCTTCGGCGCAGGCGACGCGCTGGTGCTGTGCGGCGCCGCCTGCTGGGCGGCGTCCACGCTGGTGGTCAAGGGCAGCCGCATCGTAATCAACGTCTGGGCGCTGACCTTCTGGCAGATGCTGGTGGGTTCGGCCTGCCTGGCGCTGTTGGCCTGGGCCGGCGGCGAAGTCCCGACGCCGCCGCACAGCGAGCGGGTGCTGATCGCTTTCCTGTGGCTGGCGCTGCCGGCCACCACCGGGGCCATGGCGCTGTGGTTCATGGCGCTGGATCTGGGCGGCGCGGTGCGCACCAGCGGCTTCCTGTTTCTATCCCCGCTGTTCGCCACCCTGATTTCCTTCGCCGCCTTCGGCTATTCGCTGTCGCTGCATGAATTGATCGGCGGCGTGCTGATCGGCATCGGCATTTATCTGGTGTCCAAGCGCCCAACCTCCGCCGCGCAGCCTCAAACCGCTCCAGCAGGCGACCAGATCTGAGCGCCGTCGCTTTTTACCCTTTATTCACATGAGCTTTCCCACCATGCAAAAACTCATCATCACCGCCGCCGTCAACGGCGGCATCACCAGCCGGCAGAAACATCCGGGCGTACCGTTCTCGCCGGAGGAGATCGCCCAGGCCGCCTACGAATGCTGGAACGCCGGCGCGGCGGTAGTCCACATCCACGCCCGCAACCCGGACGGCACGCCCAGCTACGACGCGAACGTCTACGGCGAGATCGTCCGCCGCATCCGCGAGCGCTGCGACATCCTGATCAATCTGAGCACCTCAGGCCTCAACCTGCCGCCGCAACTGGAGAAGAAGGAAGCCTGGAATCACCTGCCCTTCCGCCCCGACATCGCCTCCTTCAACTGCGGCTCGGTCAACCACGGCAGCAAGCCCTTCATCAATCCGCCGGAGCTGGCGCGCGCGCTGGCCTTGGATATCCGCGAATACCGCGCCAAGCCGGAGATCGAGGTCTACCACCAGGGCATCATCGGCGAGGCGCTGAAACTGCAAGAAGACGGCTACCTGAGCGGCCCGCTGTGCTTCAGCTTCGCCATGGGCATACAGGGCGGCGCCGCCGCCACTTGCAAGAACCTGCTGCATTTCGTCGAAAGCATTCCGCAGGACAGCGTGTGGTCCGCGCTGGGCATAGGCAAACACCAGCTGGCGATCAATCTGCACACCCTGCTGCTGGGCGGCCATGTTCGCACCGGCCTGGAAGACAACGTCTATTACCGCTACGGCGAACTGGCCCGCGACAACGCCCAACTGGTGGAGCGCCTGGCGCGCCTGGCCGGCGAAGTCGGCCGCGATATCGCCTCTCCCGCCGAAGCCAAGCAGATTCTGGGCATTCACTAAGAACCAAGCCATTAAGTAAAGACACACTACATGAGCACGATCGATCCCAATCCGCATAAAGAACAGGGCCTGGAAATCTACGGCGCGCCGCTGAACCAGGCCAAACTGGCCGTGGTGCTGCTGCACGGCCGCCGCCAGAGCGCCCAGGACGCCTACAAGAACGGCGAGGCCATCGGCCTGGCCGACGTCGCCTACATCCTGCCCAGCGCCAAGGACCGCACCTGGTATCCGCACAGCTTCATGGCGCCGCTGGACAGCAATCAGCCCTCGCTGGACCAGGCGCTGGATTGCGTCGAGGCCACCATCGAAGAATTGCGCGGCTACGGCTTCGCTAACCGCCAGATCGTATTGATGGGCTTCTCCCAGGGCGCTTGCCTGGCCGCCGAGTACATCTATCGCCGCCCCGGCCCGATAGGCGGGCTGATCGCCTTCTCCGGCGGCCTGTTCGGCCCCGACGAGGCCGCCTGGAGCGCGCCGTCCGCGGCGCTGGACTTCCCGGCCTTCTTCGGCACCAGCGACAGCGACAGCTGGATGCCGCTGGAGCGGATCCAACGCAGCGCCGAGGCCTTCCGCCGCGCCGGCGCCAAGGTGGATTTCCGCGTTTATCCGGACATGCCCCACCACGTTTGCGCCGACGAAATCGACGCGGCGCGCGATTTGCTGTCCGCGCTGTTGCAACCGCAAACCAGCTTGAGCTGAGAGGAGACCGCGATGACCGACGCCTTCATCTGCGACGCCGTGCGCACCCCCATCGGCCGCTTCGGCGGCGCCTTGTCCGGCGTGCGCGCCGACGATCTGGCCGCGGCGCCGCTGCGCGCGCTGCTGGAGCGCAATCCGGGCCTGGACCCGGCGGCGATAGACGAAGTGATCCTGGGCTGCGCCAACCAGGCCGGCGAGGACAACCGCAACGTGGCCCGCATGAGCCTGCTGCTGGCCGGCTATCCGGAGAGCGTCCCGGGCCTGACCGTGAACCGCCTGTGCGCGTCCGGCCTGGACGCGGTGGCGCTGGCGGCGCGCGCAATCAAGTCCGGCGAGGCAGAGCTGCTGATCGCCGGCGGCGTGGAATCCATGTCGCGCGCGCCCTTCGTGATGCCGAAGTCGGAAAAAGCCTTCGGCCGCGACATGCAGATCTACGACACCACCATAGGCTGGCGCTTCGTCAATCCTGTCATGGAGAAGCAATACGGCGTGGACACCATGCCGGCCACCGCGGAGAACGTGGCTCGCGAATTCGGCGTTAGCCGCCAGGATCAGGACGCCTTCGCTCTGCGCAGCCAGCAGCGTTACTTCGCCGCGCTGGAAACCGGCGCCTTCGCCGAGGAAATCGTGCCGGTGACGATTCCTCGCCGCAAGCAGGACCCGCTCATCGTCAGCCGCGACGAGCACCCGCGCCAGACTTCGCTGGAGGATCTGGCCAAGCTCAAGGCGCTGTTCGGCCCGGAATCCAGCATCACCGCCGGCAACGCCTCCGGCGTCAACGACGGCGCGGCGGCGATGATCGTCGCCTCGGCCGCGGCGGCACAACGCCACGGCCTGCGTCCGCGCGCGCGAGTGCTGACATCGGCCAGCTCCGGCATCGCGCCGCGCATTATGGGCGCGGGCCCGATCGAGGCCAGCCGCAAGGCGCTGCGCCAGGCCGGCCTGGGCATCGAGGACATCGACATCATTGAACTGAACGAAGCCTTCGCCGCTCAGGCGCTGGCGGTCACCCGCGCGCTGGACCTGCCGGACGACAGCGAACGGGTGAACCCCAAGGGCGGCGCCATCGCGCTGGGCCACCCGCTGGGGATGAGCGGCAGCCGGTTGGTGTTGACCGCCGCCGCGCAGTTGCAGGCCAGCGGCAAGCGCTACGCGCTGTGCACCATGTGCGTGGGCGTGGGACAGGGCGCGGCTCTGATTCTGGAGCGGGTATAAGCCGGACGAGGCGGCCATGACGGCCGCCGCCAAACCATACGAGGGGGGAAACATGCATCAACACGCCAATATCAAAAAAGCCATTCAGTTGAGCAACAGCTTCTGGGACATCACCACCCAGGCCGGCATGGCCAATATCGTCACCCGCAACCTGGGCGACGGCCGTCACGAGGCGGTGGCCAACGGCCGGCGCTTCGTCAATATGTCGTCCTATTCCTATCTGGGCCTGGACTCGCACCCGGACATCCTGCAAGCGGCGGCGGACGCGGTGCTGAACACCGGCTCGTTGAATACCTCGATTTCGCGCATCCGCGTGCAGTTCGACATCCTGCAGCAGGCCGAGGACGCGCTGGCGGAACTGGTGGACGCGGAAACGCTGACAGTGCCGTCCTGCGCCGCCGCCGCCGCGGCCGCCCTGCCCCTGCTCGCCTCCGGCGCGCTGACCGAGGATGTGCCGCCCTTGATGGTGTTCGACAAGAACGCCCACTTCTGCCTGAACATGATGAAGCCGATCTGCGCCGACGAGGCCGAGATCCACACCATCCGCCACAACGATCTGAACGCGCTGGAAGACCTGTGCAAAACGCATGCGCGCGTGGCCTACGTCGCCGACGGGGTCTACAGCACCGGCGGCATGGCCCCGGTGCCGGAATTGCTGGCGCTGCAGGACAAATACGGTTTGTTCCTGTTTTTCGACGAAGCTCACGGTCTGTCCACGCTGGGCCGCCATGGCCGCGGCCTGGTACTGGAAACCATGGGCGGCATCAATGAACGCACCTTGATCGTCACCTCGCTGAACAAGGGCTTCGGCGCGTCCGGCGGCGCCATCTTCCTGGGCCCGCGCCACGACGCGGAGCGCCGCAAGCTGGCCACCCGCTTCGGCGGACCTGTGACTTGGTCGCAACGCATCAACACCGCCGGCCTGGGCGCCATCATCCAGTCCGCGGCCATTCACCGCTCCGAGGAGCTGCCGCGGCTGCAACAACGGTTGCAGGACAATATCCGTCTGTTCGACCAACACGTGGCCTCGGACAACAGCGGCGAACCGCTGCCCATCCGCTTTGTCTCCATCGGCTCGGAAGAAAACACCATCTTCTACGCCAAGAGCTTGCTGGAAGACGGTTTCTACACCTCGCCCATCTTCTTCCCGGTGATCGCCAAGGGCCGCGCCGGCCTGCGCATCATGATCCGCGCCAATATGACGACGCAGGAGATCGAACGCTTCGCCGCCTGCCTCAATCAGTTGCGAGCCGCCCATGAGTGAGAAAACCCTGACCGCGCCGCAAGCGGCGCTGGCGCAGCCGGCCGGCCGGCTGATGGCGCTGGCCTGCCTGATCGTGTTCATGGCGCAGATGGCCACCACCGTGTATCTGCCTTCGCTGCCGGCGGTGATGCGGGAATTGGCGATGAGCCAGAGCCTGGTGGAGATGTCCATTTCCGGCTATGTGGTGGGCGCGGCCTTGCCGGTGCTGTTCTGGGGCTCGGCGGCCGACCGCTGGGGCCGGCGCGGACCGCTGCTGATTTCGCTGGCGCTATTCATCGTCTGCAGCCTGCTGCTCGCCTTCGTGTCCAACGCCGCGGAGCTGCTGGCGCTGCGCGTGGCGCAGGGCATCGCCGGCGGCGGCGCGGCCATCATCGCCCGCATCATCGTGCGCGATCACTGGCGCGGCGACGATCTGGCTCGCAAATTATCCGTGCTGTCCATCGCCTTCATCACCGCGCTGGGCGGCGGCCAGTTCATCGGCGGTCTGATCGGCAAATACAGTCATTGGGAAGCCGGTTTCGCCTTGATGGCGGTCACCGGCGTCGCGGCGGCGCTGCTGAGCATGGGCCTGCCGCTGCAAGCCGGCCGCCCGGCCGCCGCGGCCTCCGGCCCCAGCCCGTACTGGAGCATCCTGCGCCGCCCCGGCTTCCTGTGGCCGGCCTGCGCCGGCGGTCTGGGCTTCGCCACCACGGTGACCTTGCAAGAGGTCAGTCCCTTTGTGTTTCAGGAGCACTTCGGCCTCGCGGTAGCCGGCTTCGGCAACGTCGGCCTGTTGATCGGCCTGTCCTATTTCAGCGGCGCCATGGTGGTGAACCGCCTGGTGGCCCGCGTGGGCGGGCTGCGCCTGATGCGCGCCGGCGCGGCGCTGCTGGCCGCGGCCACGCTGGCCATGCTGCTGGGCTGGCATCTGGGCCTGCTGGAGCGCCTGCCCGGCCTGTGGCTGTTCATCGGCCTCTACTGCCTGACCATTTTCGGCCAGGCCGTGCTGTTTCCCAACAGCATGGCCACCGCCGTCAGCGACGCCAAGGAGCACGGCGCGCACGCGATGGCGCTGTGCGGCTTCCTGCAGCAGGGGCTGGCCGGCATCGCCGCCACCGTCTCGGTGCTGCTGCATCACGATGGCGCCTGGACGCTGGCGGTGGCCGCCCTCGGCCTGTTGACCCTGTTCCAAGTGCTGTTCAAGGTGCGCCCGCGCGCGTCCTGAATCGAGGAAGCTTATTCATGTCCCGTATTGAATCCCGCGTTCCCGCCTCCGGCGAGGCGTTTGAACGCAATGCCGAAGCCTACCGCCAACTGCGCGAGTGCATCGCCTCCGCCCGCGACGCCGCCCTGCAAGGCGGCGGCCCCGAGGCGCGCGCCAAACAGGCGGCCAAGGGCAAGCTGTCCCCGCGCGAGCGCTTGTCGCTGCTGCTGGACCCCGGCACGCCCTTTCTGGAGATCGGCCAACTGGCCGCCCACGAGGTTTACGACCACGCGGTGCCTTGCGCCGGCATCGTCACCGGCATCGGCATCGTCGCCGGCCACGCGGTGGCGGTGTTCGCCAACGACGCCTCGGTCAAGGGCGGCACCTATTACCCGCTGACGCTGCGCAAGCATCTGCGCACCCAGCAGATCGCCCGCGAACAAGGCCTGCCCTGCCTCTATCTGGTGGATTCCGGCGGAGTCTACCTCCCCTTGCAGGAAGACATTTTCCCGGATGAGCAACACTTCGGCCGCATCTTCCGCAATATCGCCGAGATGTCGGCGCTGGGCCTGCCGCAGATCTCCGCGGTGCTCGGCTCCTGCACCGCCGGCGGCGCCTACATCCCGGCGATGAGCGACGAAACCATCATCGTGCGCGGCAACGGCTCCATCTTTCTGGGCGGCCCGCAACTGGTGCGCGCCGCCACCGGAGTGATCGTGGACGCGGAAACCCTGGGCGGAGCCGACGTGCACGCCCGCGACAGCGGCGTGGCAGACCACTATGCGCTGAGCGACGAGCACGCGCTGCGGCTGATGCGCGACATCGTGGCCCGCCGCGGCCGCGGCAGGCAGTACGCGCCGCCGCAAACGCCGCGGCCGCCGCGTTATGATCCGGCTGAGCTGGCCGGCATCGTCAGCGCCAACCCGCGCGAAGCGATTCCGGCGCGGGAAATCCTGGCCCGGCTGCTGGACGACTCCGCCTTCGCCGAATACCGCGCCCGTTTCGGCGCCACCATTCTGTGCGGCACCGGCCACATCGGCGGCTATCCGGTGGGCGTGCTGATCAACGACGGCGTGCTGTTCTCGGAGAGCGCGCAAAAAGCGGCCAACTTCATCGAACTGTGCGCGCAGCGCGGCATTCCGCTGCTGTTCCTGCACAATATCAACGGCTTCATGGTGGGCGCGGAATACGAGGCCGGCGGCATCGCCAAGCACGGAGCCAAGATGGTCAACGCCGCCTCCTGCGCCCGCGTGCCCAAATTCAGCATCCTGATCGGCGGCAGCTACGGCGCCGGCAATCTGGCCATGTGCGGCCGCGCCATCGGCCCGCAGTTGATGGCGATGTGGCCCAACGCCAAGACCACGGTGGTGGGCGGCGAACAGGCGGCGACGGTGCTGGCGCTGATCCGCGCCGAGCAGCTGGAAAAACAGGGCAAGGCCTGGACGCCGGAAGAAGAGGAAAGCTTCAAGCGGCCGATCCGCGACGCCTACGAGCGCCAGGGCCAGGCGCTGTACGTGGCGGCCCGCATGTGGGTGGACGCCATCGTCGACCCGGCCCAGACCCGCGAATGGCTGGCGCTCAGCCTGGCGCTGGCCGCCGCCGCTCCCGTCCAAGACACCCGCTTCGGCGTTTTCAGGATGTAAACACCATGTTCAAACGAATTTTGATCGCCAACCGCGGCGAGATCGCGCGCCGCATCGCCCGCAGCTGCCGGCGGCTCGGTATCGAGCATGTCGCCGTCTACTCCACGGCCGACGCCGGCGCGGCTCACCTGGAAGGGGCCGCGGAGCGGCGCTGGATAGGCGAGGCCCCGGCCAGCGCCAGCTATCTGAATGGAGAGGCCATCATCGCCGCGGCGCTGGCCAGCGGCTGCGAGGCCATTCATCCCGGCTACGGCTTCCTCTCGGAAAACGCCGACTTCGCCCGAGCGGTGACCGCCGCCGGCCTGGTCTTCATCGGCCCGGACGCCGACACCATCGCCCAGATGGGAGACAAAGCGCGCGCGCGTCAGTTGATGGCGGCGGCGGGCGTGCCGGTAACGCCGGGCTCGGCGGAGGCCACCGAATCCTACGGTCTGATCCTGGAGAGCAGCGCCGAGATAGGCTATCCGGTCATCCTCAAGCCGGTGGCCGGCGGCGGCGGCAAGGGCATGCAGGTGGTGTGGGAAGAAGCCGCGCTGCGCGAGGCGGTGGACGCCGCCGTGCGCGTCGGTCGCTCCAGCTTCGGCGACGGCCGCTTGCTGGTGGAGCGCTACATCGCCCAACCGCGCCACCTGGAAGTACAGGTGTTCGGCGATAGTCGCGGCAATGTGGTGCATCTGTTCGAACGCGAGTGCTCCTTGCAGCGTCGCCACCAAAAAATCATCGAAGAGGCGCCGGCCTGCGCGATGCCGGCCGCCACCCGCGCCGCGCTGCTGGACACCGCGGTGCGCGGCGCGGCAGCCATCGGCTACCGGAACGCCGGCACTTTTGAATTCATTCTGGCGCCGGACGGCCAGTTCTATTTCCTGGAGGTGAACACCCGCTTGCAGGTGGAGCACCCGGTCACCGAGGCCGTCACCGGCCTGGACCTGGTGGAATGGCAGCTGCGCGTGGCCGCCGGCGAAGCCTTGCCGCTGCGCCAGGAGGAGGTCCGCGCAGATGGCCACGCCATCGAATGCCGAGTCTACGCCGAAGACCCGCTGCGGGAATTCGCGCCCATGCCGGGCAAGGCGCTGCTGGCGCGCTGGCCGCAAGGCTGCCGAGTGGACGCGGCCTTCGACGGCGGCGGCGGCGAAGTACCGGCCTTCTACGATCCAATGCTGGCCAAGCTGATCGCCCACGGCGGCAACCGCGGCGCGGCGCTGGACACGCTACAGGCCGCCGCGCGCGACACCGCGCTGCCGGGCCTGACCAGCAATCTGGGCTTCATCGACCGGCTGCTGCGCGAACCGCGGGTGCGGGCCGGCCTGCTGGACACCCATCTGGTCGACCAGCTCGCCGCCGCGCCGGAAAGCGCGCCGGTGGCCGAAGCCGTCGCCTGCGCCGCAGCCGTCGAACTGGCGCTGAACTGCGCCGAATCATCCTCGCCCTGGCAGGGCGGCATCGGCCCCCACGACCGCGCCGCGCTGGACCCGGACGCGCCCTTGGGCCGCCTGAGCTATCGCGCCGGCGCTTCGCGCTGGCAGGCCCGGCTGCTGGAACGCGCCGGCGCCCATGCCCGCGTGGCGGTGGGAGAACGGAGCCTGTGCGTGGAACTGAGCCGCGACGGCGAGCTGTGGCGCGGCGAGGTGGACGGGCTGCGCTGGAGCGCCCTGCCCTGCGGCGACGACATGGAGCTGACGGTGGGCGGCCATCGGCTGCGCTTGCAGGCGGAGCAGCCGGAGGCAGCCGAGGCGGACGCCGACGCCGGCCAACGGGTAACCTCGCCGATGCCGGGCACGGTAGTGGCGCTGCCGGTGGCCGTCGAACAGCGCGTGGAAGCCAACCAGGTACTGGCCGTGGTCGAAGCGATGAAGATGGAAAACCGGATCTATGCGCCGCGCGCCGGCGTCGTCAGCGCGCTGCACTGCCGGGTGGGCGACATTGTCGCCGCCGACCAAGTGCTGGTCAGCGTCGCGGCCGACGACGTGTGATCGCGCTCTAGCCGCTCAGCCATGAAAAAAGCGCGGGCCACGGCCCGCGCTTTGTCTTGGCTTGCTGACATTCAGGACTGCGCGGTGGCGCTCAGGCCGGCCAGCTGTTGACGTTCCGGCTGCCGGAAATCCACCGCCATCATCACGGATAGCGCGGTGATGGTGATGATGGAAAAGAAGAACACCTGACGCGCCCAGACGCGGTCGTCGGTGCTGCTCTTGTAGCCGGACAAGGCCATCTTCAGCCACCACAGGCTGGTGGCTCCGGCCACCGCCAGATAGCCGTAGCCGGCGTATCCGCCGAAAGCCAGCATCGCGGTGGCGGCGCCGAAGGCCAGGATGTAAAGCACGATCTGGCGCTTGGCGCTGGAAATGCCCTTGACCACCGGCAACACCGGAATCCCCGCCGCCTGGTAATCCTGCAGGCGGAAGATGGCGATGGCGTAGGAATGCGGCATCTGCCACAGACAGAACATCAGCAGCAGAATAGCCGCGCCGGCGTCGAAACGGCCGGTCACCGCGCAGTAGCCGGCGACCGGCGGCACCGCGCCGGACAAGCTGCCCACCAGGGTGCCGTACACCGAATGGCGCTTCATATAGAGGCTGTACACCCCCACATAGATGACGAAGCCGAACAGCACGCAGCCGAAGGCCAGCGGATTGGTCCAGCGCCACAGCGCGTAGAAGCCGGCCAGGCCGAGCAGCAGGCCGTGAGCCAGCGCCGCCCGGGTGCTCATCGCGCCGGTGACCAACACCCGCTTGCGGGTACGGGCCATCTTGGCGTCGATGTCCTGGTCTATGCAGTTGTTGATCGCACAGCCGGACGCCACCACCAGCGAGAGGCCGGCCAGCGTGGCCAGCAGCAAGCTCCAGTCAACCCGGCCCTGGGCCGCCAGCAGAAAGCCGCCGACGGCCGAGATCAGGTTACCGAAGATGATGCCCGGCTTGGTCACCTGCAGATAGCGCTTGAATTTCAAGGCGGTCTCTCTCAACGCCGTCTCAACGCATCATCAGCGCGTCGGCGGTGTAGATGATCCAGATCGACAGCCCGACCAGCAGCACGATCACCATGCCGGTGAACAGGAAGGACATGGTGTTGAGCTTGCCCTCCTTGCTGAAGTCCAGGTGCAGGAAATACTTCAGATGCACCACGATCTGCACCACCGCCAGCGCGAAGATGCCGATGGCCGTCGCCTGCGGCGTGAAGGCGCCGCCCATCACCATCCAGAACGGAATGGCGGTGAGCACCACCGACAGCAGGAAGCCGATCAGATAGCTTTTCACGCTGCCGTGCGCGGCGTGTTCATGTGCCTGGCTCATCCCATGGCTCCTTTCAGGTAGACGACGGTGAACACGCAAATCCACACGATGTCGAGGAAGTGCCAGAACAGCGACAGGCAGTTCAGGCGCGTCATCGCGCGGCCGGTCAGGCCGGTCTTGGCCACTTCCATCATCATCACCGCCATCCAGATCAGGCCGGCGGTCACGTGCAGGCCGTGCAGCCCCACCAGGCCGAAGAAGGCCGACAGGAAGGCGCTGACCTGCGGGCCGTGGCCCTCGGAGATCAGGTGATGAAACTCGTTGATTTCCAGGCCGATGAAGGCGGCGCCAAACAGGAAGGTCATGCCCAGCCAGCCCAGCACCGCGGATTTATTGCCCTTCTGACCGGCGATCATCGCAAAGCCGTAGGTGATGGAGGACAGCAGCAGCGCCGCGGTTTCCACCAGCACGTATTGCAGATCGAAGATATCCTTGCCGGACACGCCTTCCGCCACATTGCGGAACAGCACGGCGTAAGCCGCGAACGCGCTGGCGAACAGGATGCAGTCGGTCATCAGGTAGAACCAGAAGCCCAGCACGGTTTGCGAACCGCTGTCGTGGTGCTCGTGGTCCTCATGCGCTTCGTGCGCGTCTTTTACATAAGTCGTCATGTCGGATTCAGCCCCTTACGCGGTGGTGGTCGGACGCACAGCCTTTTGCGGCTGGGCCGGATCACGCTCAGTGTAGTTGTCCACGTCGATGCCCAGCTTCTCGAAGCGCTCGCGCTCGATGGCTTCCACTTCCTCCGGCTGCACGTAGTAGTCCAGGTCGTTGTCGTAGGCGCGCGCCAGCATGCAGCCAACGATGCCCACCAGGCCAACGATGGCCAACCACCAGATATGCCAGATCAAGGCGAAGCCCAGCACCGTGGTAAAGCCGCCGATGTAGACGCCCACCGCGGTGTTCTTCGGCATGTGGATGGGCTCGTAGGACTTCGGCACCGCATAGGCCACGCCTTTTTCCTTCATGTCGGTGAAGGCGTCGATGTCATGCACCACCGGCAGCTTGGCAAAGTTGTAGAACGGCGCCGGCGACGAGGTGGACCACTCCAGGGTATGGCCGTTCCACGGGTCGCCGCTGACGTCGGCCAGCTTCTTGCGGTCGCGGATGCTAACCGCGATCTGCAGCAGTTGGCAGGCGATGCCGCAGGCGATCAACAGCGCGCCGAACAGCGCCAGGTACAACCACGGCTCCCATTCAGGATTGGTGGTGTAGTTCAGGCGGCGGGTCATGCCGAGGAAGCCCAACACATACAGCGGCATGAAGGCGAACATGAAGCCGATCTGCCAGAACCAGAACGAGGCCTTGCCCAGTTTCGGGTTCAACTTGAAACCAAACACTTTCGGGAACCAGAAGGTCACGCCGGCCAGGTAGCCGAACACCGCGCCGCCGATAATGGTGTTGTGGAAGTGGGCGATCAGGAATAGGCTGTTGTGCAACACGAAGTCCGCGCCCGGCACCGCCATCAACACGCCGGTCATGCCGCCGATGGAGAAGGTGACCATGAAACCCAGCGTCCACAGGATGGGAGTTTCAAAGCGCAGGCGGCCGCGGTAGATGGTGAATAACCAGTTGAACAGCTTCACCCCGGTCGGGATCGAAATGATCATGGTGGCGATGCCGAAGAAGGCGTTGACGCTGGCGCCGGAACCCATGGTGAAGAAGTGATGCAGCCACACCATGAAGCCCAGGATGGAAATCGCGCCGCTGGCGTAGATCATGGACTTATGGCCGAACAGGCGCTTGCCGGTAAAGGTGGACACCACCTCGGAGAAAATGCCGAAGGCGGGCAGCACCAGAATGTACACCTCGGGGTGACCCCAGGCCCAGAACAGGTTCAGATACATCATGGCGTTGCCGCCGGCTTCCGCGGTGAAGAAATGGAAATCCAGGTAACGGTCCAGGCTCAGCATGGCCAGCGCGCCGGTCAGGATCGGGAAGGAACTGGCGATCAGCACATTGGCCCAGGTGCAGGTCCAGGTGAAGATGGGCATGTCCATCAGCTTCATGCCCGGAGCGCGCATCTTGATCACGGTGACCAGGAAGTTGATCGCCGTCAGCGTCGTTCCTATCCCTGATATCTGCAAGGCCCAGGTGTAGTAATCCACCCCCACGTCTGGACTGAATGCAATGCCAGCCAAGGGCGGATAGGCCACCCAGCCGGTGCGGGCGAAGTTGCCCACGCCCAACGACAGGTTGACCAGAATCACCGCCGCCACCAGCAACCAGAAGCTCAGCGAGTTCAGGAAGGGGAAGGCCACGTCGCGCGCGCCGATCTGCAGCGGCACCACGATGTTCATCAGGCCCGTCATGAACGGCATCGCCATGAAAATGATCATGATCACGCCGTGGGCGGTGAAGATCTGATCGTAGTGATCGGGCGGCAGCACGCCATGGCTGCCGCCGGTGGCGATGGCCAGTTGCGCGCGCATCATCAGCGCGTCGGCGAAGCCGCGCAGCAACATGATCATGGCGACGATGATGTACATCACGCCGATCTTCTTGTGGTCGACCGAAGTCAGCCACTCATGCCACAGATAGCCCCATTTGCCCATTTTGGAGATCAGGGCCACCAGCATCAGCCCGATCAGGCCGGCGCCGCCCAGCGCGCCCATCACGATGGGTTCGTGGAAAGGGATGGCGTCCAGCGTCAGTTTGCCTAACAGCATGTCTTGATTACTCCTTCACCGTCAGCGGTTCACACAGGCTCTTGGCCAGCGCGGCCAGCTTGACGTCGGCCTCGGTGGCGGCCAGCGAGGTGCGGCCGGTCATGTATTTGTGCAACACGCCCTGGAACAGATAGGGGGTGACGGCGCCGTAATAGGCTACCGGGTTCTTTTCGCTAGGCAGCACCAGGCCGCGATAGCCGTTCACGTCCAGCGTCTTGCCGGAAGCCTTGACCTTGGCCACCCAGGCATCGAACTCAGCCGGCGTCTTGGTGGCGACGGCGTTGAACTTCATGCCGGAGAAGCCGGCGCCGCTGTAATTGGCGGAGAAGCCCTTGTACACGCCCGGCTCATGCGCCAGCAGATGCAACTGGGTCTGCATGCCGGCCATCGCGTAAATCTGGCCGCCCAATTGCGGGATGAAGAAGGAGTTCATCGCCGCGTCGGAAGTGATCTTGAAATTCACCGGCACATTGCTGGGGAAGGCCAGCTCGTTGATCGTGGCGATCTGCTGTTCCGGGTAGATGAACAACCATTTCCAGTTCAACGCCACCACCTGCACCTCGATCGGCTTCTGATCCGAATCCAGCGGGCGGTACGGGTCCAGCTTGTGGGTGGTTTCCCAGGTGAGCACGGCAAGGAAGGCGATGATGATGCAGGGAATCAGCCAGACCACCAGCTCGATCTTGGTCGAGTGCGACCATTTGGGCTCGTAGACGGCGTCCTTGTTGCTGGCTCGGTACTTCCAGGCGAAGAACAGGGTCATCACGATCACCGGGATGACCACCAACAGCATCAGCGCGGTTGCCGTGATGATCAGGGACTTCTGCTCCGCCGCCACCGGGCCCTTGGGGTCAAGGATTCCGCCTTGACACCCGGCGAGCAGCAACGCCGAAGCAACAGCAAGTCCCCGCCACAGGCGTGAGGGTCTTTGGTTTCTCATCATTTACGACTTTACGGGTTGAACATTCTTGTTATCTCGCCCGGGCGCTACGGCTGCGCGCCATCGGCCCCGGCGGCGGTAATCCAGGCCCGGCTCATGACCGGACGGCAACAGCGAGCCCTTGCGCGGCCGACGGCCATGCAAATGCTATCGTCATAATAAAAAACAATGCGGAACTCGCAGCGCGAGCTGATCAAAATCGAAAGGTCGGTATGATCAATCGACAGGGGCGACGTGAATCGCTCCAAGTGGATGACGCGACAGGAGAGCGGCGACAGCCGGCTTTCTCCTGCTGGGACATCACAACGCTGACAGCCGGCGAACCCTCGGGCGGAGACGCGTCTTCCAGCGGGCAAGCGGCCCTGGACGGCGCAGAAAGCGGCGGGAGCATCCCGGTTGTGAAGCCAGGCGGCGCTATTAAAAACAGTTCGCCCCCAACTTTCAAGGGCAAATTTGATCCAGGTTAATGGCCGCCCGCAGGGCAAAACCAGATCACTTGTTACAGATCAATGACAAAAATAACGCCCAAGCTCAGACATGGCGTGATCTAGAACGAAAGCATGAAGTAAATACTCGAACATATATACAGTTTCAAACTGTTACAAAAAAGCCGGAACTCCCCCCTTTGCGGTGCACAAAAACAACGCGATTCAACACAAATCGCAACAAAAACATAAACCAAACCGTATGGATTGACAGCCGCGGGAAAAGCCCTTCCCGCGTGCTTCAGGACTCAGGCAGGCATAGCAAGGCATTGCGCAGAAACTCTTCGAAGCTGCGGCTTTCCACCAGCCGAACGCCGGCGCGCTGGCGCATGAAGGAAACGAACAGTTCGTAGATCGCCATCGCCTCCTCGTACTCGGTCTTGCTGATCGCCAGCAGAAAAATCACCCGCGCCACGCTGCCCTCGCCCCAGGCGACGCCGTGCGGCGCGATGATGGTGCACACCGTGGTTTTGCGCGCCAGCAGACCCAGCGAGTGCGGCAAGGCGATACCGTCCCCCAGCATGGTGCTGAGAATGTCCTCACGCTCGCGCACCGAAGGCAGGAAATCGGCGTCGACATAGCCCTCCTCGCGCAACTGCCCGCAAACACGCTCGAACAAGGCCTGCTGACTCAGCCCCGCTTCCGCCACCCAGAAATGCTTGGCGGAAAAATAGCGTTCCAACATATAAGGCCGGGTACGGTCCACCGCCACCAGCCGCGCCAATTGCTCCAACTGGTAATCCGATGGAAACGGCGACAGCAGCGCCACGGGCTTGCGCTTGTCTTCCAAGCGCACCGTGGACACCACGAAATCCGCGCTCACATGCTCCAGCGCCTCGTATTCCTGACAGGACAAGGAGGCGCATACATCCAACTGCGGAAAACGACGCCGCAGCAACGCCTCCAGCGTGCGCAGCGTGGCGTTGCCGCCGTCGCACACCAGCAGGGCCTGCGGCCGGCGCAGATAGCCGATCTGGTAATGGCGCTCCAGCCCCACGCCGATGTGCAGCACCAGATAGCCGATCTCATTTTCCGAGATCCGGTACGGCGAGTGCTTGGCCCAGCTAGACACCGCCGCCAGCGTGAAGTCGTAGGCCAGCGCGTAATGCTGCTTGATGTCGGCCAACACCGGATTGGGCAGGTTAATCTGGTAACGCACCCGGGTGATCATGGTTTTAACATGGGTGATCAAGTCCTCTCGCAATTGCCGGTCGGCGCGCAGATCGTAACGGTAATGGCGGTTGATGTAGTCGAGGATGTAGCAGACCAAGGCGTCGGCGTCGTCGGCGTTGATCGCGCTGGGCAACATGCCGGTCAGGCTGCGCGCGGCGATGTTGACGCAGAGAAAGGCCCGCTCGGCGGCGGCGATTTCCACTCCGCTCATGCGCCTCAGCAGGCCGACGATATGCGTGGCGGCCTGATCCACCGCCGGCAGCGTCTCCTCGCCGCAGAAGTCCTGCAGCGGAAAACCGTCGACGATGCGCTTGGCCGCCACCGCGCAATAAAAGGTCAGAAACTGAGCGCCATCGTCGCTGAGACGGACGCCGGCGCGGCTCAAACAGCCCGGCAGGCCAGCCCGCACCGTCGCCAGCGCGTCGGCCAGCACCGGGTCAGCGCTCAACAGCGGGTGGTCCGGCCGCTCCGCCGCCAGTTGCGCCAATAGATCGCTAAGGCAGACGCGGATGGAGGATTCCGCGCCCAACAGCTTCATGCCGTAGTGCGGCTTGGCCTCTATGCTCAGACCGTAAGCGGCCAGACGCTCGCGCGCCTCGGCCATGTCCGTCTGCAAGGTGGCGCGGCTGACGCACCAGGCGTCGGCCAGATCTTGCAGCTTCAAGGCGTAGGCGGAGCCGAGAAACTGCGCCAGCAGATAATGCACCCGCTCGCCGGCCTGGCGCGGAATGGCGCGGTCGCTGCCGGCCTGCGGCCGCACCCGCTGGAAGCGTTCCGGGTCGTCGGCCTGCAGCCGGTAGCCCTCGCCGCGCTTGAGCACAAAGCGCGCGCCGTGCTCGGCCAGAATGGCGTTGAGCGCGTCGATGTCGTTGCGCACGGTGCGAGTGGACACCGCCAACCGACGCGCCAGTTCTTCCTGCGGCAGCGCTTCCGCCTGCAGGGCGGCAAAGGCCTGTGCCAGCCGTTGATAGGGGAATTTGACCATGAGCCTCTTTCTTGAACCCATCCGCGCCCGGCCTCCCCGGACGCGTCTACAACAAGGCTTTCACCATTGACAGCAGCCGCTCAACGTCGCCCGGCCGAGTTTCGCCGTTCGCGTCGATGATGGAGCTGTACACATGCGGAATCACCTTGGGCACGCCGGCCTCCAGCGCCAGGCGGACGATCTCGCTGAAGTTCTCCAGCGAGATGCCGCCGGTGGGCTCCAGCCAGAAATCATGGCGCGCGCAGGCTTCCGCCACCGCCAGGTACTCATCGCGGCAGTCCAGTCCTCCCATGGGGAAGTACTTGATCGAACTGCCGCCCATATCCTTGAGCATGGCGATGGCGGTGTCCACCGGCGCCGCGCAAACGGGCGATTCCGCGCTGAGCGGACCGGTGGACACCTTCACCAAGCCAGGAATGCCGCTGGGCGAAACCAGGCCGTTGACCACGGTACGCGCCTGGCCCAGCAGCGCGCGGCTGGCGCCGACGCCGGTGAACACCTGATTGACGTGCTGCGGCTGCACTTGGCCGGCAATGGCGCTGACCATGTCCGACTGGCGCGGATCGCCGGCACCCAGCCCCACCGACAAGGCGTTGTCGATCAAGGCCGCGTATTCGCGCATGTCCGCCACCGCGCTGTCCACGTCGGCGTAGTTCTTCGACAAGACCCCCACCAATACGTGTCCTTCCGCCGCCTGGTGGATATCTCTGGCATTGTGCTTGCTTCCCGCCAACACATTCAAGCAAACGCGGTCTTGATAAAAATTGGGTTCCAGTTTCATGCTTGTTCTCCCGTCAGCAAGCGGCGGATGCGCGCGCCGATCTGTTCCAGCTGGGCGGCGTCCACGCTGCGCGCGTCCACTTCCAGCTTGCCCTCGTTAGCCCGGTATTCCCGGAAATAAATGGCGATGTCGCCCTGTTTCAGCGCGGCGGCCGCGGCGGCCGCGCTGAGGCCGGACGCGGCGGCGTCAAAAGCGATCTCGGCGCGAGCGATGTCGCGGCCGGCGGCGTCCCAGACCAGCCGCGCGCTCACGCCGGCCAGTTGGTTCAAGCCGGCGATGAAGGGCCGCAGCCGTTCCGCCATCGCCGCCCCGCTTTCCTTGTCCTGTTTGAGATAGCGTTCGATCGCGCAGCTCAGGCCCAGGATGCCCTCCTTGCCCACCTTCATCGCCCGGCCTATGCCCTGGCTTTGCAGCTTGACCCATTCCACATACTGGCGGCGGCCCAGCACCAGGCCGCTGGTCGGCCCCTCTATCGCCTTGGCCCCGCTGTAAATCACCAGGTCCGCCCCTTGCAGGTAGTAGGCGCGCAAGTCCTCCTCCGCCGCCGCGTCGACGATCAGCGGCACATGGCGGCGGCGCGCCACCTCGGCGGCCTCAGCCACGCTGAGCACGCTTTTCTGCAAAGCGTGATGCGACTTGATGTACAGAATGGCGGCCGTGTCGGGCCCCACCGCGGCCTCAAGCTGCGCGGCCGAACACTCATTGCCCCAGCCGGCCTCCACCACCCGACCTCCGCCCAACGCCACCATGGTGCCGACCGGCGCGCCGAAATTGACGTTGTGCCCTTTGGGCAGCACGATTTCACGCGGCCCGTTGACTGCCTGCGCGTGCAGGTTCACCAGCAGGCGCGGATCATCGCGGACAATGACCGCCGCCACCGACTGAGCAATGCCGGCGGAAGCGCAGGACACCACGGTGGCGGCCTCCACCTCCAGCAAGCGGGCAATGTAGTCGCCGGTTTTGTCGATCAAATCCTTCATCTCGAAATACTGGCCCAGGCCCTGCGCCACCGCGGCCGTCACCTCCGGCGCAGGCGTGGACACGCCGAGCATGGTCATGCGGCCGGAGGCGTTGATCACCGGCCGCAGCTGGTACCGCTCATAGATCGAAGACATGACAAGCCTTTCCTTGTTCGGTGGGCAACAAGACGCCGCCCGCCACCGCCGCCAGCGGCGCCAGGTTACGCACGCAAGTCAGCGTGTCGCCGTCGCTGTCGCTCAGCGGCCGCGGCGCGGTTTCGATGTCGAAAATGGTGAGATCGGCGTCAGCGCCGACTTCCAGCCGCCCTTTGCCGCTGAGCCGCAGCGCCTCTGCCGGCCGCCGGGTCACGCAGTCCAGCACCCGATCCAGCGGCATGCCCAGGCTCAGGAATTTGGACATCACCACCGCCAGGCCGAACACCGGCCCGCTGACGCGGTTGCGGCAATAGATGTCCGAGCTGATAGTGTCCGGGTACACGCCCAGCGCCATGGCCTCGCGCGCTACGCGGAAACTGAAGCTGGCGCTACCGTGGCCGACATCCAACAACACGCCGCGCTCGATCGCGGCCCGCACCGAGGCGCGCAGCGCGCCGGCGGCGTCCAGGATGCGGTTGGGCTTGCCGTTGAAGCAGTGGGTGACGATATCGCCCGGCTCCAGCCATTCTGCGATCTCGTCCAGCGACGGCGGAGTATTGCCGATGTGCACCATCAGCGGCAGCGGCCCAAAGCGGCGCTGGATCTCCTTGGCCCGCGCCAGCGGCGCGATCCCGTTGGCGCCGACCACGCTGCCGCTCAGCCGAGCCTTGATGCCGACGATGAAATCGCGATGAGCGCGGATCGCCGCGCCCGCCAACGCCACATCGACATCGTCCAGATTGGCCAACTCATGCTGAGTGGCGAGACCGATGCGCGAAATATTCAACAGCGCGCGCACATCGGTGCGGCAGCCGCCGGCCAACTCGCGGAAAGCGGCGACATCGTCGGCTCCGACGCTCCCCGCGTCCACTACCGTGGTGACGCCGCCGGCCACGCCCACCTGGTCCGGCTCATCGTGATAAATCGGCGAAGCCGGGTTGCAATGCACATGGCCGTCTATCCAGCCGGCGCTGAGCCGCCAACGGCCATCCAGCCGCACCGTGCGCCGGGCCGGTCCTTCCTGGCGCCCTAGCCCGGCGATCTTGCCGTGACAGACGGCGACGTCCAGCACCGAGCCATCGGCCAGCAAGGCATCCTTGATCAGCAAGTCATCCATCAGCGCCTCCTCAGGCAATCGCCACCGGGAACAGCGTGCCCAGCAGCATCGCGCCCAGGATGGCGCCGCCGGTGATGGGCTTGCCCCACAGATAGAAGACCAGCGCGCCCAGCAGCGAGCCGACGCCGATGGGGATCGACGCCGCCATCGCCGACAGGATGATCAGCGGGCCGAGGAAACGGCCGGAGGAGTTGCCCGCGCCCATCATCACGTCGGCACCGTAAGTGGAATTGCCCTGATTGATGGTGAATTTGCGCGCGAAAATAATAACCGCGCCGATCAGCAAGCCAATCACCATCCCGGTGGCCAGCGCCGCGCCGAAGTTTTCCACTGGAAACAAAATCCCCGCGCCGAGGAACATCGCCGGAATACCCAGGCCGACGCCGGTCATAATGGCCCCGCCTATATCCAGAATGCCCACCAGCGAGCCTTCTATCACCCGGGCAAAGAGGAAGCTGGCGCCGAAGGCCGCCACCGCGCCGTAAACGCCGGTATCCATGCCCGCTCTCAGCATCGAGACGAAAGCCACCTCGTTGAAAGCACCGATGCCGTAGACGTAATACATATGAGTGCCGGCGAACACGCCGGCGGACAGCAGCCCCACCAAGAGCGGGAAAGACCAATCCGCCAGCCAGAAACCCCCGGTTTGTGCTTGTTCAGTCATCATGCTCTCCTTCAGCCTCAAGCGCCACGCACGGCGGCGTGCAGCAGTTCCAACCAGGACGGTGCGTTCAAGTGGAAGCTGCTGAGCAACTTCAGATCAAAGCCGCGGAAGAAGGCGCTGAGCGCGAACAAGGCCACGATAGCCGCCATCATCAACTTGGTGATCTTGTTCCAGCCGCCCTCGTCCACTCCCTTGCCGATCAGAATGCCCAACACCAGGCCCGGCACGGCATTGCCCATGATCAACTGGGCCAGACCGCCAAACACCGTGCCCCACAAACCGGAGCGACGGCCGGCCTCAATCGCCGCCAGCCAGAAAATCACCGGCATCACGGTATTGACCAGCAGATTGGCCGCGGGCACCAAGACCTTGACCGCGGTGATTTGCAGCGAAGCCGGCACCGCCGAAGCGGTGGTGTTCAGGAAGGCCACCAGCAGCATGCCTATCACCCCGCACACCAAGGCCATCTTGCGCGGGTTGTGCAGGGTCTCCGCCAGGTTGCGGTTGCGCGCCAACAGCGCCGCCGCCCCCCAATGCGGGATCACCCGGTGATCGATGTCCTGGGTGAAAGCCCCGGCCGCCACCGACGAGGCCCAGGCGTTGAAGAAGAAGCCCAGGCCGAAGGAAAAATGCGAGGCCGGGTCGCCCTCGCAGGAATTGAGCTCGCCCAGGGTGCGGAAGGCGCCCATGCCCTGGGAAGTCGGCGCGTGGAACATGCGGGCCGCGCCGGCGCCCACCGCAACCCCGACCAGTCCGCCGATCAACAGCGACTTGAGAAGAATGATCAGAAGCATGGCTTCCTCCTCTGGTATGAAACGACAGCCAGCGCCTAAGCTTGGCGCACAGTGAACGGCACGGCCTCGATATCCAGTACGGTCACGCTGACCTCTACCTCCAAGGTGACGGCATAGCTGAGCCGGTCCCGCGGCAGAAAGAAGAACAAAAAGCGCTCGCGACGGCGGACTTCCTCCGCCGCGACCACCGTCACCCGCAGGGGCTCAATGCGCAGCAGCACCTGATGGCCGGCCGCCGTCACCGCGCGCTGCACGCCGGACAAGGCATCGGCGCAAGCCTGCGCCTTGCTGTCGCCGCGGCCACTGACCGTCACGCTGGATTCGAAACGCCTTTGCATCGCTCAGCCGCCGTATTTCTTCAAATAGGCGGCCACCAGCCGCTGCCCCAGCTCTTCCTTGTCCATGAAACCGAACCCGAGCACGGTGTAGCCCTCCTCGATCGCAGTCACGCCCTCCTCCACCGAACGCATGCCGTATTTGGCCTTGTAGCCGTACTTGGTCTGCGCGGTGATCGCGCCGGCGCCGCCGCTGCCGCAGAAGGAAATCCCCAGCTGCGCGCCCTCCGCCTGCATCACGTCGCCCAATTTCATGTCCGCGGCCATGCCCGGAACCACCACCGCGCGCGCGCCGGCGGCTTCCGCCCCCGCGCCCACTTTCTGTCCCTTGCCCAGGCGGTCGCCAATCACTACGGTTATCTGCGTCATGGTCTTCTCCTCTATCTCTCTAGCTTTGCACGGCGGACTTCAGGCCTTGTTCTTGGCCATCTCGAAATGAATGGACAGCAGCAGCGCTTCTTCTTCCGGCAGGTTGCCGAACAGGGCCACCACCGCGGCGGACAAACGCCGCGTAGTGTCCGAGATCTCGTCGAACAGGCTCTTGTCGAAATCCGGCAGGCCCTCTCCGGTCAAGGAACGGCGCGCCATCGCCTGCACATGCGAATCCAGCTTCTGCTGCTGAACCTCGGTCAAATATTTGCCGGCCGCGTCCAGCAAGGCGGGAACCTGCCCCAAGACCTGGTCCGCCAGACGGCGGATAGCGGCCTGGTCGACGGCGATGGGATGGACTTGATCGTTCATGGGGTTTCCTTTGCAAAACGGTTGGCGATGTCGAGAAACTGTAATCAAGCCGCCGCCAACTGTGGACCGGTGGATTTTCCGCTTCGAAACGGAAATCGCCTGCGCGCCAGGCGGGAACAACACCGTCCTGACCGTGCTTGCAGTTGAAGCGCGCGGCGGCTCGGGCGATACTTCGCGGATTGACCACTGAATAGATGGATGCAAGGCATGACTCACCGCATCGTGTTTGTAGAAGACGACGCCGACCTGGCCGAGCTGATCAGCGACTTCCTGTCCCGTCATGAAATGGACGTGGTGGTGGAACCGCGCGGCGACGCCGCGCTGGACACCATAGCCCGCGAAGCGCCGGATCTGGTGCTGCTGGACATCATGCTGCCCGGCAAGGACGGTCTCTCCATCTGCCGCGAGCTGCGCCCCAAGTTTGACGGCCCCATCATCATGCTGACCTCGCTGGACAGCGATATGAACCAGATTCTGGGCCTGGAACTGGGCGCCAACGACTACATTCTGAAAACCACGCCACCCTCCGTGCTGGTAGCGCGGCTGCGCGCCCAATTGCGCAATCTGCGGCCCGCTCCAGCCAACGCCGACGCCTCCGCGCCCAAGTCGGGCACCCGGAAAGTGGTGTTCGGTCAGTTGGCCATAGATCCGATCAGCCGCGACGTGACGCTGGCCAACGAGAAGATTCCGCTGTCCACCTCGGACTTCGATCTGTTGTGGCTGCTGGCCAGCCACGCCGGCGAAACCCTGAACCGCGATATCCTGCTCAAGGAAATGCGCGGCGTCAGCTACGACGGACTGGACCGCAGCATAGATGTGGCCATCTCGCGGCTGCGCAAAAAACTGGGCGACAACCCCAGCGAGCCGTTCCGCATCAAGACCGTGCGCAACCGCGGCTATCTGTTCTCCTTGTCCGGCTGGGAGTAAGCGCGCATGCGCCGATTGTTCATCCAGTTCTACCTGCTGCTGATGACCTGTTTCCTGGTGGCGGTGGTCTTGGTCGGCGCGGTCTACAAACAGGCGGTGGACGATGTGGGCGAGCGCTATCTGTCCGATCTGCTGCGCACCACGCTGTCGCTGATCGAAGCCGACTTGCGCGGCGTGCCGGAAGACCGCTGGAGCGAAACGCTGGCCAACTCCGATCACGGCTTCACCTTCCGCGTCAAAGTGGAAAAAATGAGCAGCTATCTGCTGGACGACGAATCCAAGCAGGCGCTGGACCGCGGCGAAATCGTGATGCTGGAAGACAAATACGTATTCCTGCAAAAACTGGAGGACAGCAACTACCTGTTGGTGGCCGGCCCGCTGCGCTACCTCTTTTTCCTGCATCAGCTCAAATGGTTCGACTACGCGCTGCTGGGCTTCATCGGCCTGTCGCTGGCGATCCCGGTTTTCCTATGGATGCGTCCGCACTGGCGCGACCTGGTAGCGCTGGAACAGACCGCCGGCAAGCTGGCCAGCGGCAACCTTTCCGCCCGCGTCGACCTGCCGCCGCGCTCCGGCGTCAGCCAGTTGGGCGTCGCCTTCAACCACATGGCCGACAATATCGCCGCGCTGATCAACAGCAAGAAAACGCTGACCAACGCCGTGGCCCATGAGCTGCGCACGCCGCTGGCGCGGCTGCGCTACCGGATGGCACTGCTGGAAGGCGACGAGAGCAGCCCGGAGCGGCAGGCGATCGAACGCGACTTGTCCGCCATCGACAAACTCGTAGAAGAATTGCTGCTGCACGCGCGGCTGGACCGGCCGGAAGCGCCTCTGAAGCTCAGCAGCTTCGACGCCATTCCCTGGGCCAAGGACCGCATCGCCGGCCAAGCCGCGTTGACTCAGGACATTCAATGGCTGGAGCCCGCCGGAGCCAGCTTGGCCATCACCGCCGACGAACACCTGCTGACCCGGGTGCTGGACAACTTCCTGTCCAACGCCCGCCGCCACGCCAACCGCCTGGTGCAAACCAGCATCATCGTCGAGCAGCGCCACTGCATCATCATGGTGGACGACGACGGCCCCGGCATCCCCGAACAGGATCGCAGCCGGGTATTCGACGCCTTCGTGCGGCTGGACGAAAGCCGCGGCCGCAAAACCGGCGGTCATGGTCTGGGCCTGGCCATCGTCGCCGGCATCGCCCGCGCTCACCGAGGAGAAGTCAAAGTGGAAAGCTCGCCGCTGGGCGGCGCGCGCTTCCTGTTCCGCTGGCCGATCTGAACCCCGCCGCCGCCCCGTATGTACATTTCGTAACATTGGGATACACAGAGAGCATAGACTCAGCCCCTTG
Organism: Chromobacterium haemolyticum; assembly: GCF_009936155.1. Classification (NCBI taxonomy): domain Bacteria; kingdom Pseudomonadati; phylum Pseudomonadota; class Betaproteobacteria; order Neisseriales; family Chromobacteriaceae; genus Chromobacterium; species Chromobacterium haemolyticum. The sequence continues at coordinate 4,089,969 of NZ_AP019312.1, forward strand.
TCATGGTTAGCATTTCGGCCTGAAAAGGACTATGTGTCCACTTTCATACCAATCCAAGAAACTTAGGAGTTTCATAAATGAAAAAGCTGGCTCTGCTTGCTCTGACCGCTGCTTTCAGCCTGGTGTCCGTTAACGGCTTCGCCGCTGAAAAAGCTGCTGCTTCCGCCCCGGTTGCTATCCACAAGGCTAAAAAAGCCGAGAAAAAAGTAGCGAAGAAAGAAGCTTCCGCTGCTCAAAAAGCTCAGGCCGCCAAAGCCGAAGCTTCCGCTCCGAAGGCTAAAAAAGCCAAGAAGCACGTAGCTAAGAAAGAAGCTTCCGCCGCTCAGAAAGCTCAAGCCGCCAAAGCTGAAGCTTCCGCTCCGAAAGCTAAAAAAGCCAAGAAGCACGTAGCCAAGAAAGAAGCTTCCGCCGCTCAGAAAGCTCAAGCCGCTAAAGCCGACGCGTCCGCTCCGAAAGCTAAAAAAGCCAAGAAGCACGCTAAGAAAGAAGCTTCCGCCGCTCAGAAAGCCCAAGCCGCCAAGGCCGACGCTTCCGCTCCGAAAGCTAAAAAAGCCAAGAAGCACGTAGCTAAGAAAGAAGCTTCCGCCGCTCAGAAAGCCCAAGCCGCCAAGGCCGACGCTTCCGCTCCGAAAAAAGCCAAAAAAGCCAAAAAGCACGTAGCTAAGAAAGAAGCTTCCGCTGCTCAGAAAGCTCAAGCCGCTAAAGCCGACGCTTCCGCTCCGGCCAAAAAAGCCGCTAAAAAGCACAAAAAGCACGCTGCTAAGAAAGAAGCTTCCGCTGCTCAGAAAGCCCAGGCCGCTAAAGCCGACGCTTCCGCCCCGGCCAAAAAAGCCGCTAAAAAGCACAAAAAGCACGTAGCCAAGAAAGAGGCTTCCGCTGCTCAGAAAGCCCAAGCCGCTAAGAAAGAAGCTTCCGCTCCGGCCAAGAAAGCCGAGAAGAAAGCTTCCAAAAAAGCTGCTTCCGCTGCCAAGTAATCAGGCGGCGAGCATTGCCGGCACCTCCGGCAATCGCACATAATTCGGGGCGCTTCGGCGCCCCGTTTTCATTTGCAAGGCCACACTCGATGAAACTCCTCCTGCTTGTCCTCAGTCTGCTGCTGGCTCCGCTGGCTTCCGCCGCCCCCAAGATCTCCGCGGAACACAAAGTCCTGTTCTTCGGCCAGGACGACCGCGTCCGCACCCGCCCCGACCATCAACCCTGGCTTGCGGTAGGGCAATTGCAAACTCGTTCGCGCACCATTTGCACCGGTGCGCTAGTGGCCCGCGACGTGGTGCTGACCGCAGGGCATTGCTTTGTTGACGAGAAAGGCCGGTTCGACCCTGCCGTCAGCTTCACCGTCGGCCTGTGGGGCGACGAATACACCGCCCGCAGCAAAATCCTCGAAGTTCAGGTGGACAAGAGCTTTCTCAAAGGCCTGGACCGCCGGGCGGACGGGCTCTACATCCCCCCGCGCATCGCGCCGCGCGACTTCGCCTTCGTGCGCCTGGCCACTCCACTGGGCGATACCCAGGGCGTTCTGACGGTCTTCAGCGGCAACGCCAAACAGTTGCGCGAACTGCTGAACCAGCAAAGTTGGACGCTGACCCAAGGCGGCTACCCCATCGACGATCAAAAGCACCTGCTGGTGCATAATGCCTGCAAAGCCACCAAACTGCGCCCGGACGGCCGGCTGACGCACCGCTGCGACACCCTGGAGGGCAATAGCGGCTCGCCTGTGTTCGTGATGGGGCCGGGACAGCCCGTGATCGTCTCGGTGCAAAGCTCCGCCCCCGTCGCCGCGCGACGCAAACAAGAAGACAATATGAGCGTCAGCGCGCCGATGTTCTACGATGCGCTGCAGCAGTTCATTCGCAAGAGCGCCAAGCCATGAAAAAAGCCCCGTTTCCGGGGCTTTTTATTGAACTGGGCTTGACTCACTCCGCCAGCGCTTGGCGCTGCAAAGCCACCAATTCGCCGATTCCGGCGCGCGCCAGGCCCAGCATCGCCTGCAGCTCTTGATCGCCAAACGGCTCGCCTTCAGCCGTGCCCTGCACTTCAACAAAACGGCCGTCGCCGGTCATCACCACATTCATATCGGTGTCGCAGTTGGAGTCTTCCGCGTAATCCAGATCCAAGACCGGCACGCCCTGATACAAGCCGACCGAAATCGCGGCCACCTGGTCGCGCAGCGGATTCTCGCTCAGCTTGCCCTCGCGCAGCAGCAGGCCGATCGCGTCGGCCAAAGCCACATAAGCGCCGGTAATGCTGGCGGTGCGGGTGCCGCCGTCGGCCTGGATCACATCGCAATCAATCTGGATCTGGCGCTCGCCCAACTTCTCCAGATCCACCACCGCGCGCAGCGAACGACCGATCAGGCGCTGGATCTCCTGAGTACGGCCGGACTGCTTGCCGGCGGAAGACTCTCGCCGCATGCGGGAGCCCGTGGAACGCGGCAACATGCCGTACTCGGCCGTTACCCAGCCGCGGCCCTTGCCCTTCAGGAAGCCCGGCACGCCGTCGTCCACGCTGGCGGTGCAAATCACCTTGGTATCGCCAAACTCAATCAACACCGAGCCTTCGGCGTGCTTGAGGTAATGGCGGCTGATCCGCACCGTGCGCAGAGCATCGGCGGGGCGTTGGGAAGGTCGCATCATGTCATCGTCCAGAACGGGAAATGCCGACGATTATAACAGTCGTCGCTGCCGGCGCAGGCGCTCAGTCGTGCTTGCCCGCTACCCGGCTGGCCAGAATCTCCTGATGCATGGTTTCCAGGTTGGAATCCAGAATCATCCGTCCCAGCTGACGCGGTGTCGCCTTCTCGGTGTCCAGCACGTCTTCGCGCTCGCCGTAGTCCTGCGTCTCGTCCAGCAAGGTCACCGCCGCCGCGGACAAATTATCTCCTCCCGCGCCGGCGCGGCGTTCCGCCACATTCATCAACGCCGGCAACACCTGGCTGACGTTTCGTCGGACAAACACCTTTTCCAGTTCGGGGTCCATGACTTGCGACCACAGGCCATCTGAACACAGCAGGATGGAGCACCCCGCGCCCACGCTCTGTTTCTCGCCGACATCGATGTCCGGATCGCTGGCCGCCCCCAGACAGTTGTAGATCTTGTGACGCTCCGGATGCACCTTGGCGGCATCCTCGCTCAACTGGCCCTGATCGATCAGGCGTTGCACCTGAGAATGGTCGCGTGAACGCAGCCGCAGCCCCTTATCATCCAGCAGATAGAGCCGGGAATCGCCTACATGACACCAATACAACTGACCCTGCTGGATGATGGCGGCCACCACCGTGGTACTTGGCACCTCAGGCAGCCTATGATCTGCGGCGTAGTCGAGGATAACCTGATGCGCGGTGCTCACCGCGTTGACCAGAAAACGGTTGGGATGCGTCAAAAGCGGGGTGGCTTGCTGATAGAACAACTCGCTGAGCAGATCAACCGTGATCTGCGCCGCCACCTCTCCACGCAAATGCCCGCCCATGCCGTCCGCCACCGCCAGCATCACGGCATCGCGAGAATGCGCAATCACCAACCTGTCCTGGTTATACGCCCGCCCGCCGATTCGGCTTTCCTGATAAATGGATAGTTTCATGCCGATCCCCTCATCATGAGCGTCCGCCAGTCAGGTTTTTTATCCATCCCACCCACTTACTGCCCGCCAACTCTTCAGGCGGACTGTACTCCTCCGCCATCAGACGCTTTTGCATCCCCGGCACCGTGGCCGGCCTCTCTTCCGGAGACAGCGCCAGGCACTGGTCGGTCAACTCCAGCAACTCGCGGGAATACAAATGACGAAACGCCTTGCTCGCCGGCGTCAGCCTGTCGCTTTCCTTGCGTTCCTTGGAAATCTGCGGCGTACCGCCGCCCATGCAGGCATAAAGACAGGCACCCAAGGCGTAGATGTCAGTCCAGGGCCCAAGCGGCGCATCTTTCTCATACTGCTCGGGCGCAGCGAAACCGGGGGTGTACATCGAGGCGAAATGTTTGTCGCGGCGCGACAAAGTCTGCCTGGCCGCGCCAAAGTCCAGCAATAACGGCGCGCCGTTGCGGCGTACATAGATATTGGCCGGCTTAATGTCCAGATGCAGCAGGCGCTGCAGATGAACTTCGCGCAGCCCGGACAACAGCGCGGCGAACCATTTGCGCAAACGCCGCTCGTCCAGCCGGCCGCCAGCGAGCTCCAACTCGCGCACCAGCGAACGACCGTCGGCATATTCCATCACCATGTAAACCGTCTGATTCGCGCGAAAGAAATTGATCACGCGCACCACGGTGGGGTGGGAAATGCCGGAGAGAATCCGCCCTTCTTCAAAGAAACACTTCAAGCCCAGATTGAAAGCCTCCCGATCCAGCTCGTGTGGCACCGTCACGTGCCCATCCTCGTCCCGCAGCGCCAGATTGCGCGGCAAGTACTCCTTGATCGCGAACTTATTGTCCTGATCGTCCAAGGCCAGATAGACAACGCTGAAGCCGCCCACAGAGAGTTGGCGGACAATCGTGTACTCCCCCAGCCGGGAGCCGGCCGGCAGGGCTGTCTGCTGGTTCGATTGAGTCATGGGATGTCAGTTGTTATAGTGTCCACAGGCCTTGGATTGAGCTTAGCAAAGCAATTCGGGCCCAGCCTTGAGAATGTAAACAATCCGCTCATCTAAGGGGGTGTCTGATGATTTTAAGTATGACAGGCTTTGCCGCAACCAGCAGGGAATTTCCCGGCGGCTTGCTTAGCCTAGAAATTCGCTCGGTCAACCACCGCTACCTTGATCTGCAAATGCGTTTGCCGGAAGAGCTGCGCGTGATAGAACCTCAACTGCGCGAGCTGATTTCCGCCAAAGTCAGCCGCGGCAAGCTGGAATGCCGCGTCGGCATCAATCAGGTGGACAGCGCCGTGCCGACGCTGGAACTGAATCAGAGCGTTCTGCAGCGCCTGATCGAAGTCTCCCAGCAGGTGCGCGAGCAAGCGGGGGAGAACCGCGGCCTGTCCGTAGGCGAACTGATGCGCTGGCCTGGCGTGATGAAAACCAACGAACTGGCGCCGGAAGTGCTGCAACAACTGTGCACGGAAAGCCTCACCGTGGCCTTGAAGGACTTCAACGCTTCGCGCAGCCGTGAAGGTGAAAAGCTGAAGGTGGTGCTGGAGGAGCGCATCGCCGGCATGGAAGCCATCGTTGTCGCCATCAAACCCAAGCTGCCGGCCATTCTGGACGCTCATATGTCCAAACTGTCCAGCCGCCTGCAAGAAGCGCTGGGCAATATCGACGAAGACCGGCTGAAGCAGGAATTCGCGCTGTTCGCGCAGAAGATAGACGTCGACGAAGAACTGGCCCGCCTCAGCACCCATCTGAGCGAAGTGCGCCGCATCCTGAAGGCCGGCGGTCAATCCGGTAAACGCCTGGACTTCCTGATGCAGGAACTGAACCGCGAAGCCAACACTCTCGGGTCCAAATCGGTATCCACCGAAACCACCCAAGCCTCGGTGGAGCTGAAAGTCCTGATCGAACAGATGCGCGAGCAGATCCAGAATATCGAGTAAGCACGGCGCCGGCGGCCAAAGCCGCTGCAGCAAGCGTTCCTAGACCTTAGGGAAAGACCAAGACATGACCAAAGCAGAACTGATCGCGGCATTGGCGGAAACATCCGGCCTGAGCAAGGCCGACGTGCTCCGCGTATTGGGCGCTTTTGATGAAGTGCTGCAAAACGCGTTGGCCAAGGGCGATGAAATCACCACCGTGGTGGGTAAGTACAAAGTCAAGGAAAGCGCCGCGCGAACCGGCCGCAACCCCAAGACCGGCGAAACCATCGAGATCGCCGCCAAGCGTAAAGTGGTGTTTCTGCCCAGCAAGCAGTTGAAGGACAAAGTCGCCTGAGGCGTCCTCAGGTCTCACCGCTGTTCGAAAACGGCGAGGCTGAGCCTCGCCGTTTTCTTAAGCACCGATTCCCGGTCTGCTGCGCTGCGTCGATACGACGAAAACAAGCTCAAAACGCTCATGTCCCCCTCGACCATTCCGCTTTTTTGCTTGTTTTCGCCTTTGTCGCTCGTGCTCACGAGATCGGGAACAGGTCCTTATCCTCCGGCTCAGTTCAGCCGCCAGATCAGCCTGGCGATCGCCGACGAATCCAACTCGCCCTCGCCCTCGGCCACTAGCTGATCGATCAGGCCCGATACCCGTTCGGCTTCCGGCAAACGGATGCCCTGCTCGCGCGCCGTCTCCAGCACGATGCGCATGTCCTTGGCGTGCAACTTAGCCTTGAAGCCTGGCGCGTAATTGTCATCTATCATCCGCTGGCCATGGATATCTAGCACTTTGCTCTGCGCAAAACCGCCCAGCAAGGCCGCTCGTACCGGCGCGGGATCAACATTGCAGGCCTGGGCCAGCTTCATGATTTCCGCCACCGCGGCAACCCCGACGCCGACCGCGATCTGATTGCAGGCCTTGGCCACCTGACCGGCGCCGCTGGCGCCGATATGGGTGATGGTTTGCCCCATGGCCTGCAAGGCCGCCCGCGCCCGCTCCAAGGCTTCCGCCTTGCCGCCCACCATGATGGTTAGCGTGCCGTTGACAGCGCCCACCTCGCCTCCGGAAACCGGGCAGTCCAGGAAGTCCACGCCGAAAGACGCCAACTTTTCCGCAATGCGGCGCGCGCCATTGGGGGCGATGGTGCTCATATCGGCGCATACCAGGCCCGCGCTGGCTCCGTGAACCGCGCCTTCCTCGCCCAGCAACACCTGCTCAACATCCGCGGTATCCGACACATTGGTGATCAACAGCTCAACCTGGCCTGCCAGCTCGGCCGGGCTGGCCGCCCAACTGGCGCCGGCCTGCAACACATCCTCCGCCCGTTCGCGGCTGCGCGCCCACACCGCCACCTGATGGCCCGCCTTCAGCAGATTCAATACGCAGGGACGGCCCATGATGCCCAGACCGATATAACCGACTTTCATTTGCGACTCCAAGATGAAAACGACGACATTCATCGAGGATAAGGGGAAGCGCGCCGCAACGCCAGCGCGCGGCGAAGGGAAATCAGGGCTCGGGCAAGGGCGCCGGCTTGCGCCCGCCCAACCAGGCCTCGAACTCATAATCCTTGCCGGAGGCGTGATGCTCCAGAAAATAGACGAAGGCCAGCACCTCGGCCACCGCGCGGTAGAGTTCCGGCGGGATATTCTTGTCCAGGTCCACCTGCATCAGCAAGGACACCAGCTCCGGGGAGTCATGGACAAACACGCCGGCTTCCCGCGCGCGGTCGATGATGCGCTCGGCCAGCTCGCCATAGCCCTTGGCGACGACTTTGGGAGAACGATGCCCCTCCTGGTAAGACAAAGCCACCGCCGAGCGGCGCTTGTCCTCACTCGGCGGCCGCGCCATCGTCCTTCACCACCAAGCTGGCCAAAGCCAGACCAGCCGAGGCCAAACCCGCCTCCAGCCGGCTGGCGTTTTGGGTGATCAGCTGTCCCGCCTGTTCGTCTTCGGCGGCAAAAGACACCTGCACGGTCTGGCCCACCAGACGGATGCGCGCAGCCATGCCGCCCAGCGCTGGCAGATTCAGGGACAGGCTGGTGGACCAGGCTTGCATCTCCTGCTGGCCGTTGCCCTCGCGGTCGGCCTCGGTCTTTTCCTGCTCTATCACCATCTGCATCGGCTGGCCGGGCCAGGCCATGCCCTGAAACTGCAGTTGCTGGTTTTCCAGGCCATTGAGCTGCCTTTGCACCAGATTGCCCAATTCCTGAGTCGGAGCCTGCGGCCGCGCACTGGCAGCCGCGTGCTCGGAGCTGGCCAACGTCTGGCTCATTTTGGCCTGCGGTTCCTGTTTGATCTCGGCCAGGCTGGTGCGGCCGTCGGCGAAGTCCTTCAGATGAGACTCATAGAACAAGCCGCTCTTGGCCACACCCTGCTGCAAATCCTCCGCCACCTTGGGCGGCGGCTGCTGCGCCGCGTTGACCAGCACCGGCTTGCCGGCGTCGCTGGTCTGGGTGGACAACAAATGGGTCAGATACTTGGAGGCAGGGCTCAGGGCCACCTGCACCGAGCTGGCCTTGTTTTGCTCCGTGCTCTCCTTGCTGCCGTCCTGCAGCAAAAAGGTCAGCGCCGGCTGCAAGGACGCCACTTTCAGCTGCAAGGTGTCGCCGCTCACCGTCGCGCCTTGAGGCAGGTTCAGCGTGAACAGCGAATTCTTGATCAATACCGCCAGTTGGTTATTGTCCAGCCGGTCCGCCACGCGCGCGGTCACCTGCTCGCCCAGCAGCAGCGTCGGCAACCGGCTGGGCAGGGTCGCGGTTTCCAGCAACAGCTTGGCGCCCTCGCCCAACAGCTGCGAGGGGTTGATCTGCTGCGCCGGCAAGACGCCGGTATTGATCGACGGAATCATGAGGTGGGACTATTTCGATACAGGGAAACGATCAACTCGGCCTCGCTGCGGGAAATGCCGCAGCGGGAGGCCACTTCGGAAGCCGTCAGGCCCTGGCGTATCATCTCGATAGCTTGATTGTAAGGGCTGAGTCCGACATCCCCGTGAGCCTGCTGCTCCATGCGGGACAATAGGCGCGACATATCCCGCTGCATAGCGCTGATCTGCTGTTGCTGCTGGTCGAGATACATGGTGGTCAAGCTGTCGCGTTTGGTTTCCAAGCGCAGCACTCGCCAGTAAACATACGCTACCGCCATGGCCAGCATCAGCCAGAGCACAACCATCAGGTATGGGAAGAAGGTGCCGGACATCTTGGTTCCCCATGGAAAAGTTTCCGCCATGACTTAATTTTATGGCGAAACCTCCAACAACCCAAGGCCAACCCGCCATCAAATCTCCCCCGTCGTCCTGGCTGGGCAATCGCGGCGGCTTGAGGTCAACGATAGTGTTTGAGCACTCGGGAATTCTGATTGATCAGCACCAGTTCCGAGCGAAGCGCCTCCGACCATTGCGCCAGATCGGCCTGGATGGCCTCGCGCCGCCGCACCAGTTCGCGCAGCCTGTCGCGCTGAGTCCCCTCCAGGCCTGACAGCGCCTCCTGGGTCAGCGAAGTCAGCAGCCGGGACATCAGCTTTTCCTGCTGCGCCTGCAAGGCGCTGAAACGCTCATAGTCCTTGGCGGACACCGCGGCGGACACCTGGAGCGTCAAGGCCTCCAATTCCGCCACCAGTTGGACCAAGGCCGTCGCGCGCGTCTTCGTCGTCATGCGCCCGCCGCCGCGCTGGCCGCGGGCTGGCTACGGTCAACCTGCTGCCAAGCGGGAAGAATGGTTTCCAACAACCCACGTACCTCAGCCAGGATTTCCAGATCGTTCTTAAGGCTGGCCCGCCCCAAACGCGTCTTCATATAGAGGTATAGCTCGTTCAAATTGACTGCGGCCTCGCTACCGGCCTCGACATCCAAAGCGATGCGTAGGCCTTCGATGATGTCCATCGCCTTCGAAATCATGCGCGCCTTTTCATCGAAACGCTGTGCCTCGATCGCAATACTGGCGGTCATGATCGCCTTGATCGCGCCTTCGTACAGCATGACCACGATCCCAATCGGACTGGCGCCGTATACCGCGGCCTTCAAGGCGTCATTTTCATAAGCCTTGTTGAATTGCTTCAACATTCTGGAGTTCAGCATAATGTTACCACCAACAGAGCTAGGCCGACGGGCGCTTCAGCCCGATCCGACCTCAGCGTAAAGTCATGACGAGAGACCAAATTCATACTTGAGACATCAAACCGCTAAGATTATTGGTGGCAGCGGTCATTTTAGATAATGTCGAGTTCAGTGCGGTGTATTGCTGGATATATTGTTTTTGCCGCGCAGCGAGCCGGGCAGTCAACGCATCCTGCGAGGCTTTCTCGGTGCTGATGCGCGTATTGATAGAAGTCTTGCTGCTTTCCACGACTCCGGTGGGGCCTAGCAGGCTATTGATTTCTTTATTCAACAACTGCGCAATCCCGGTAGTGCTGGTATTTCCGAATAGATTTTTGACCGCGGTCGGATCTTTTTTCAGAGCATCGTTGAACTTGGTCTGATCCAGCTTGAGAGTACCGTCCTTTTGAATGGCAATCCCGACCTGGGACAGGTATGCATAGGAGTTAACCGGATCGACTCCCGGGATAGACTTGGTCAACACATCCTGTAGTTTTTGCTGAATCGACAAAACCGAAGCATTGCCCTTCATGCTGCCGCCACGCGCGTCTTTGATCGAACTCAGCACTTGATTATACGCGTCGACAAAACTTTGTAGATTCTTACCGATCCCCGCAGTGTCCTGATTCAGAGTCACCGTAGTGGAAACGCCTGCCCCGCCTTTGTACAGATCCAGCTCAACCCCTGGAATCGCATTGCTGACTTTATTACTACCGGAAGACACCTGAACGCCGTTCACGGTCAAGTCAGCATTGCCAGCGTCCTTGGACTCATTAGCGGCGGTCGGACTTTGCGTCAAACCCGCCAGCGTCGAACCACTAGTTGAACCCGAATCGGTGCCCCCAGCGCTGATGGTGAATTTATTGTCGGTGCCGGACGCGGTCGACGCCACCACCAGCTTATAGTTATCACCGTTTTTCACAACGGAGGCATTAACCCCCATGCCCTCGGCGTTGATCTTGTCGGAAATGGACTGCAGGGTAACTTTGTCGCCGGGCTTATCCCGCAACTTGACCGTCTGTTCCTTACCGTTGATGGTGAACTTTAATTCATCAGGCGCGCCAGTGATTTCCGCTTGCGCGTCCTTGATATCTACACCGTTAAACTGGTCGAAAACCAGTTGCCGGGAGGTTGCCAGTTTGGCTACGTTGACGACATAAGTTCCGTTTACACCGCCGGAGGTGGTGCTGACCCCGGCTACCGAAGTGTCACTGGATGACACCTTGAACGCTTGCAAGAACGATCCCGTCGACAAGCTGGTGATCGCGCTTTGCAGTGCGGACAAAGCAGAGCCAATTTTGCCAAGGTCGCTGAGCTGGGTATTGTAGCCGTCTAGTTTCTTCTGACTGGCGACCAATGGCCGGGAATCGATCGCCATCAGTTGGCTTACGATGGTTTGGACGTCGAGCGAGCCGACCGATGTTGTTATCCCTGCCATGTTCATCACCCTTTATGTGTATTTTGTTGAGCCGCTCCTGGGACTCAAGCTTTGTCCTTCAGCAGCATGCCCTTGAAGTCGCCGATCGCCTTGGCAATCCGGATGGCATCCTCGGAAGGGATCTGCCGGATCACCTTCTGAGTTTCCTTGTCCACGACTTTCACCACCTGCAAATCAGTGTCCTTGTCCACTGAGAACTCCAGCTGGTTATTGTACAGCGAGGCGACGCTATTCAGCTGCTTCAACGATGACTGCAGCTGCTCGGTAACCGATGGTTTTTCCTTGGCCGCGGTGTTCTGCGCTTGCTGCTGCTGCGCCTGCCCAGCGGCGGCGACAGCCTGAGCATTATCCGGCAAGGCGGAAGCAGCCTTATCGGCCCCTTGCCCACTCTGCGCCAGTTCCACCGTTTGCTGCCGCGGCGTAGAAGCCCCCGCGTTGGCAATCGGCAGTGATTGTAAAGAAGGTATTTGCATGGCAACTCTCCTGACGCGCGCAGCTCCGGTTGCCCAACCAACCGGAGCCGCCGCTGGCTCATACCATCATTCTAGACTTATTGCAGCAGGGTCAGTGCCGACTGCGGCAGCGAGTTGGCGTTCTTCAGAATCGAAGTGCCGGCCTGTTGCAAAATCTGGTTCTTGGTCAGGTTAGCAGTTTCCGCCGCGAAGTCCACATCCACGATGCGGCTGTTGGCCGCTGTCAGGTTTTCCACGTAGTTCTGCAAGTTGGCCACTACCGCATCGAAACGGTTCTGTACCGCACCAAAGGTCGACCGGATGTTCGAGATCGAAGCAATATCGGCATCCAGCGACGACAGCGCGCCGGATGCTGCACCTTGAGTGGTCACACTCACAGTGCCGGTGTTGGTCAAGCTCGAGTTGTAGCTATTCAAAACGCCGGCGGAAGTCAGGTCAGTCGACGAAATGGAAACTTGGTTGTTGGTCGCGCCGGACGAGCCCACCTGGAAGGTCAGTACCGAGCCACCGGACAACAGGCTAGTGCCGTTGAACTGAGTGGTTTGCACGATACGCGAGATTTCCTGGGTCAGCTGATCCACTTCGCTTTGCAGCTGCGAACGGTTGGTGTTGCTCACAGAGCCGTTAGCGGCCTGCACCGCGATTTCACGGATACGCTGTAGGTTGTTGGCAATCTGGCCCAACGCGCCTTCAGCAGTCTGGCCGACAGAGATGCCGTCGTTGGCGTTCTTGATCGACTGGTTGTTACCACGGATAGCAGCAGTCAAAGTCTGCGAAATCGCCAGACCTGCGGCGTCATCCTTGGCGCTGTTCACGCGCAGACCGGAAGACAGGCGCTGCAAAGAGACCTGCAACGCGTTGTTCGAGTTGCCGAGGTTGCGCTGCGCATTCAGCGAAGCAATGTTGGTGTTGACGGTAATAGCCATGTTAGTTCTCCTGAGATACAGTTGGGCAAAGCGACTTGCTTACTCACCATATCGTCAACGCTGCAATAAACTTTACAGCCAGAACGTGAATTTTACCGACACCTCTGCATCACCCCCCGCCCAGGACTCTGCTCCTCGGTGAACGAGCCCTAGCCCAAATCAGCCAGAGCCCGTTAATCCAAAGCTTACTGCAGCAGGGTCAGAGCCGATTGCGGCAACGAGTTGGCGTTTTTCAGAATCGAAGTGCCAGCCTGTTGCAGAATCTGGTTCTTGGTCAAGTTCGCGGTTTCCGCCGCAAAATCCACGTCGATGATACGGCTGTTAGCCGCAGTCAGATTTTCAGTGTAGTTCTGCAAATTGTTGACTACCGCGTCAAAACGGTTCTGTACCGCGCCAAAAGTCGAGCGGATATTCGATATCTGCGCAATATCCGTATCTAGTGCCGACAAAGCAGCGGAAGCCGCGCCCTGAGTCGTTACATTAATAGTGCCGGTATTGCTCAAGCTGGAACTATAGGTGTTCAGCGTGCCGGCTGAGGTCAAGTCAGTGGAGGAGATCGAGACCTGGTTTGTTGCCGCGCCGGAAGAACCCACCTGGAAAGTCAGCACCGAACCACCGGACAACAGGCTAGTGCCGTTGAACTGGGTAGTTTGCACGATACGCGAGATTTCCTGGGTCAGCTGGTCCACTTCGCTTTGCAGCTGCGAACGGTTGGTGTTGCTCACCGAGCCGTTGGACGCTTGCACCGCAATTTCGCGGATACGCTGCATATTATTGGCCAGCTGGCCCAAGGCACCTTCAGCCGTCTGACCAACCGAGATACCATCGTTGGCGTTCTTGATCGCCTGGTTGTTACCGCGGATGGCGGAAGTCAGGGTCTGGGAGATGGCCAGACCGGCGGCATCATCCTTGGCGCTGTTGACCCGCAGGCCGGAAGACAGGCGCTGCAGGGATACTTGCAACGAGTTATTGGAACTGCCTAGGTTGCGCTGCGCGTTCAGCGACGCAATATTGGTGTTTACGGTAATAGCCATGTTATTCCCCTTAAGAGATCAAAACTGCGTCAAGCGGAACGCCGTGATTTGCGCAGCATGCTTACTAGATCGTCTAAAGGTTAATAAACTTGACCGAAATGGTATTTTTACCAAACATCAGTCTCAACTAATCTACCCTTGACCTTCACCTCTGATATACATTTCCAATGGAAAAATAAAAATGCCCGGCAGTCCATCGCAGGGCATTTCCTCAAAACATACAGCTCAACGCTCACCCATGTAGTACACGGAACCAGTCTTCATTGTGCTCCTCCAGCCAGTAATGCTGCTCCACCCACTCCCTTAGCAGCCTCCCTTCGCGCTCACTGGCGTCCAGGTCATACACCCTGCTTCTGATTGCCTCAATCCAGGCCTCCGCCACATTAGGCACCCGGCACACTGGAGCCGCATTGGTCTGATAGGGATAAATATCCGTGCACACAACCGGCCATCCCAAAGCGCCATACTCCAGCAAACGCAGATTGCTCTTGGCCTCGTTAAAGGCATTGAGTTCCAGCGGCGCCACCGCCAAATCTAGGTTCAACTTGGCAATCGTCTCAGGGTATTGATCAAACGGCACCGAGTGATGCACCTCGGCCACATATGGGCGGAATTGAGGCAGGCACATACCCATGAAAACCCAATCCACCTCTCCAGCGGTTCGCTTGATAACCTCAAGCAACAGCTCCAAATCCCCCCTGTGTTGAGACGCGCCAACCCAGCCAACCCGAGGCTTCGCACCAAACCGCCTTTGAGATCTCAACTGCCCCCACACACTTTTCCGCAAGCGATTCGGCACTACAACAATCTCATCCACCATTCCTTGAGTGAACTCGGCCAAGGGCTCGGTCGACACCACCAAGGCGTCGCTCAACTTCAGAACCCTACGAAGCCTCTGCTTCGCATCCGGATACAAGCGTTTCCAATGGTCATACAGATTACTCTTCACCGGTGTCCCACCGACTAAGTCGTCAATCCCGAAAACCACCCGCATCTGCGGAATGAACTCACGATAAGCTGTCAGCGCATCATAGATTCCATCATTGATCCCTGTATGCAATAACAAGGTATCTGGAGCATGACGAGCCATCTCAACGACAGATAATACCCCCTGAGTCGGCTGGTGAATCTCTCCATCAAGCCGTCCCTGCTCTTGTAGGATGGAGAGGGGCTGGCTTAATCGATACTCACCACTTCCACCAGGAACCGGCATTCCTAACACACGCTTGCGTCCAGGCAACTCTGGATCCCAGGCAACGCAACGCTGCCATTCCACTTCCATCCTCCTGCCGCGCAAAGACAAATGGCGGTTAAAGAATGGGTCGCGCCGTATAAGCGGCAGCCATTGCCGCAACATCGCATCCATTTCATCACGCTCTCGTACTGCCGCCTGCAAGGCGATGCGAGGATCCGATGTGGTGCGGCCAATACTTTTCGCGTGATGGTGGTACAACACCACAAAGGGGTTATACACATTCCGGTAGCCCGCAGCTTGGACTTTCAGGCAGAAGTCCACATCATTAAAGCAGACCTTAAACTTGTCTTCATCCAAACCGTTTACCTGCAGGTAAATCTCTTTATTCACCAAAAGGCAAGCCCCGGTCACCGCCGAATAGTTCTGTCCAGTCAAAATCCGGTTCTGATACCCTGACTCCGAGATGTCCATCGGCTCAAACACATGATCAGCAACAGACCTCATTCCCCCCGGCAACCCGAGGATGATGCCGGCATGCTGTATTTGCCCCACTTCGGGATACAGCAGACGCGCGCCAACAACCCCCACTCCACTTTGCTGCCCCACCCCCACCAAACGCTCCAGCCAAGACTCTAAGATGACTTCGGTATCGTTGTTCAGCAACAAGACAAACTCACCGGCCGCTATACTAACGCCTAAATTGCATTGTGCCGAAAAATTAAATGGCGCGTCATACTCGACAACTTTGATCCGCTCAGGAAATCTTTCGGCCATATCCGCGTAAAACTCACGAGTTTCAGGCTGCTCCGAGCGATTATCGACAATAATGACTTCAAACGACTGATACCGGGTTTTCTCAAATAGACTTTCAATGCAAGGTTCCAAAAACTCCAGTTTATCCCGGGTTGGAATGATAATAGAAACCAGCGGACTACCCTGCACCTTGATATCAAAATGATGGGTTCCCTGTACATAACCGTCACCCACCTCCGCTTGCAACCCTAATCTTGCCGCATGGTTTTCCAAAGCCACTTTTCTCGCTGCCGTCGGCAGAGGGGCGATGTCACTCTTATCATATGGCAGGGACAACAAGACGTCATCCACATGTCCTATCGCCTCTTTCCCTTTCAACTCGAATAAGCGTAGCAGGCATTCATAAACATAAGCGCCCGGGTAAGGTTGCAAACCATTCAAAGCCACCAAAGCTCTGGTTGAAATCGTTACCGCGGCCCCTATATAGTCCATGGAACGCAAATATTCCGGGGAGAAGTCTGGCCTGAACGAAGGCAGAAAATACTCCCCCATCGGGGATACAACATCACTGTCGCAATAAATCGCCATCCACTCCGGGTGAGCGTGGGCTCCCTCGGCCAACCTAAGCAGTGCTCGCGGCTCCAAGCGGAATCCCGCAGGCAAGAGCATGGCCCAGTCGGCATAGGAATCGGCAACGACATCGTTGAATGCCTGGGCTAGCCGCTCCGGATCCTCCAGAGTAGGCAAGCTAACCCAGCCCAACTGCGGGCTGTTCTTAAATACTGGATCCGGCATTTCCCAATCCGCGAATACCAGCAAACGCCAATTTGGGTATAGTTGCTTCTCCATCGCCGCCAACGACTCGACTAAACGTCGCTTTTGTGCAGCGGGCACAACTGTCACCAAGTTGAATGTCGGCCGCACCGACCAAGCCTTCACCATTCTCTCCGCAAACTGTTCCGCATGGACTTCACGCAACTGATGATTGTTCTTCCAAATCTTGTAGCGCTGCTCCTCGATGGCATCCTCAGGGCATGAGGAATGCATAATCGGTTTGCCTATTGTGCTGGGAACGCTAATTTGAAGCGCCTTGGGTAAAACACTATTCCATACTGAAATATGCTGGCTAATCGCCCCTTCCAGCGTACGCTGCTGCGAAATGTAGTTTCGCGCTCTGGAAGCTATCGACTTTCTTGCCGCATGGTCCTCAATCAAGGAGACAATGGCGTTGAACCAAGCGTCTTCATTGTTTTCAACAGCTAGCGCCAACCCCTTTTCTTTAGCTTCAGCATAAGGAGGCAGATCCGATACAATGCTGGCCGCGCCAACCACCGCATAGTCAATCCACTTGATATCAGATTTGCACAAATTGAATCCATCTTCCTCTAATGGAGCCAATCCAATATCTATTTTCAAATCAGCAAGATAGGAAAAGTAGTCATGATACATTACCCCTTTGGGACCTTGTTTCACTCCTTTCAGGCCAATCATATTTTTGGGAACATTTCCCCAAAACACAAACTTCACCGCATCGGCATACTCATGATAAACCCGTAACAGAGCTCCAGAAATCAAATCCAAATCACGACCATGAGTGCTGGTACCCGCAAACCCAACAACCACCTGATCATCCCGCTCTCTTGGTTCGACAAAACGAAACCGGCTCAGAGAGTTAGGAATCACCACAACATTTTCATTATACGCAATAAATTTTTTAGCTAGCTCTGACGTACTCACCGTCACCACAGAACAATAAGGCAAAATCCATTTAATATACTCAGTAGATTTAAAGAAGTCATCATACATTGGGTTACTACTTGGCAACCCTAGCAACCAATCATCAATATCAAAAATAATTGGCTTCTTAGAATCAATAATAGCCTTCATTAAATCCACATAACATTTATCGACAAACCATCGCTGCACAATAAATGCATCCATGGACTCAATAAAATGTGTGTCGGACTCAAAACCATAGTCGCCCACCAAACGATGAGCCTCCAGGTTTTTGTAAAAATAAGTGTCAACCACACCGGCGAGCAAAGACAGAGGGTCACCTAATCGGAGCTTGAAACAAGCATGATCAAAGTGGTCTCTAGACAAGACGCCGATACGGGGATTTCTTTTTTCCATGAGATAAGGCCCACCTGCAGTGACGACACCACGCCCACTATAGTCAAACTACTATTTCAGCGGCAACTATCGCTACTCACACATTCAATTAGACTATTTAGGCATAGGTAGAAAAGCAACAAATAAACAAGAAGCGACCCCTTGGAGGTCGCTTCTCACTCAACAGTCAAACAACTCTATGCCTTTTCAAGCAAGAGATAAAATTGTAACGAGCACATTTCCAACATTTCATCATGGGTAACATTTTTAATTACCATGCGCTCTGTCTCAATATTGCACGGCAGTGAGCCTTGAGCCCTATTGAAAATATCTTGTAGCCTGCCATCAAGTGCATTCATTTTATTAACGACCTTATAGCCGGTTTCCTGGCAAAACTTAAGCAGCTCCCGCAAGGTAAAGAAGCGAATATGCGTAATATCTAGCAAGCCCTCCTTAGCATACGTCCAGTTACCTTTAGCCAAGTCATCCATCAGAGCTAGATTGCGCACATTCGGCACACTGAGCAACACTTGTCCTTGCGGAGATAAATAGCGATGGATTTTCACCATCACATCCCATGGGTTATACATATGCTCCAGCACATCGGCTAACACCACAGCATCTAGGCTGCCCACAGCCATCCCTTCTGCCACCAGATCAAAGTCCTCAAATTTTCCCAGCAGAACTTTATCCAATTGCCGGCTGGCCATCTCAGCCGCGGCATGGTTCATTTCAATTCCCCACACCTGACAAGATGGAAAGCGCTGTTTAATCAAAGCGCCATTGCCGCCACCCGCGCAGCCAATATCCAAAGCCAGACTAGGCTGATTGCTGAACAGGCTGATTAAATCCTTGCGTCCCGTTGTATGGTAGCCCGCCGTCAAATCTGTATTCTCATTATCCAGATATTGCTGCCATACCAATCTTTGCGGACGTACTTGCAGCCCCTGTGCCATACTTGCCATCAGTTGCGCTACCCGCGCCGCCGCCAAACCATCTACCCCGCCATGATGATAATAGACCAGCCGCTGGCGGGCCTGATGCAACTGAGCGTTTCGTTCGTCCTTGTCTTCCAACAGTTGCAAAATGCATGCAGCCAGCTCATGGGCCTCCACTTCCTTGATCCCAGTCTCGGCCTCAAAGCATGGCCCCATCAACATGCCTGCACTATTCATCAAGTTGATGACAGGCGTATCCGCCATCATCCCCTCCACTAAATAGTTGGAATCCACTGCTACCAACACATCCGCAGCAACGGCAAAGGCGGAAGTATCCTCCATCGCGTAATAATACTGACGACCATCTGACCCCAAGGCCGCCAGCAGTTCGGAGCAGCAACGCTCGCCTACCGCTTGATTAGCCGGCCGGTCCTTGATAACGGCATTGATTTTGCAGCCATGCTGCGACAAAGCTTCGCAAGCGCTCAAGAACGCTAGCATCGTGTCCGCATAAGCATGCTCATTGCAATGTGCGCTAAGATTAGCTGCCCATGTCGTGCCGAAAACCACAATCGGCAAGCTCGGGTCCATCTCATACTTTTCGACTAAGGCTTGTCGATAAGCTGCCTTTTGGACCCGCAATTGCGCATAGCAGTCCCAAGCGGGGTTGCCTGTCAACACCAGACGCTCCGGCTCTATCCCCAAATCCAAAAAGCCTTCTTTGCCACGCTCCCCATAAACAGCCATCTTATCCGCGATCAGCTCAGCGTGGACTGTGTAGGGGTCAACCAGTGCGATGCCATGGGAAAGATGCAAGCTGGGAATGCTATGTGCCTTTGCCCAGGCGGTTGCGACCTTGCCCAAACGAGTCACATCTTCGCTGGTGACAAAGAGCGAGACATCAAACTCGTCCGCCGCTGCGGCCAAGCCATCTAACAACTGTACCGACATCGGTAGTTCGAGGCCCAAACGCTCCTTGATCAACCCGGCCAATTGTTCGGTATTGTCCTCGTCAGCAAACTCTTCACTCCAGTTCAAGGCCGCCAAATGCGCACTCAGCGCAGCCAGAGATGGACTTGCTTCGCCAACCGCGTTATATCCATCCGGGAGCAGGCTCTCCAAACCCACTACAGCGCAGCCGCAATCTGCGGCCAAATTAAGTAGTGCGGGGGTCATGCCCGATGAAGTGGTCACAATCACCATGGGGTCGAACATCGCCAGAAATTGGCGCAGAGCTCCCAATTGGTTATCCCACAGCAGACTTATAATTGCCTTTGGTTTCATCCTTGGTTCCCGCCGAAAATGCCATAGTGTTTTGCCAACAAGGTATCTACCAAGTGGTAATCTGCCCCCAAGGTGAGGTCAACTCCATGCCTGAGCTTATCAGGGCAGCCAACCGACCACCCCTTGGCCAGACTCATAACCCGGCGATCCAGAGCTTCAGCCGCCAACCATACGGAGAACTGCTGCACTCGCTCTTCGGAGAGTAAGCCAGCAAAATCATAGCTAGGGCAACGTTGTACTAAAACTTTCAACAGGCAGTAGAAGAAATGTCGTGCCCGCAAAGGTTGCAACAGGCGGTCCAACTCTTGGGAAAGATCCTCGCTCGACAACAACATCCATGGCATTAGAGCTCGAAACGACAGCTGCTCTAGCGCCGCGTTTTTTTTCCTCTGCTCCTCAGCCCAAGCCCTGTTTCCTTCCGCATCTGTTCTGTTCTCCAAAACCACAAACATGCGCCCTGCGACTTTTGGCGTCAGGCGCGCCACCAAAAGCTCCTCAAGAAACAAGCCCAACTCTAGCAACTGCGGATCACGGGCAAACCATGACAGCACACGCGTCCAACGCTTGCTCTTCTCTAGCGGCTCGTACAAAAAGGCATTGATATTCCCGCCTCCGAGAAATGCCCCGTGCGGCACGGCATCCACAATGGCAAAACCTTCCTGGTCGGCAAACGCCACCAGCTCATCAACCCGGATCCGGGACATGTAACGGCCAAAGTTGGTGGGATCTTCCGCTTCGCGTATCACCGCCGGCCACTTATCGATATCCGCGCCATACGCCGCTTCAAAGTGATCTCGGGAGTGAATGTCGAACACGATGCGGCCGCCAGGCCTGACCACTCGCTTCCACTCCAGCAAAGCCTCCCGCCAGTTGGGAAAATGCACCATCACATTCAATGCAATCGCGCTATCAAAACTCTCCGCGTCAAACGGCAGCTTGGTAATATCGCCCAACTTCAACGTGATGGGTAAATTGCCAGCCAGCCTTCGCGTCTCGTTCAGCATGGCTTGGGAACTGTCTATGCCTGTTACTGCAAACCCTTGTTCGATCAAGGGAAGACTAGCCCGGCCAGTGCCGATTCCAATATCGAGCACCTCTTTGCCTCGGATATGGCGCTTGACAGTGCCCACCTCCAAAACATTTTTCAGATAGTTGGTACTGGTATTTTCCACCATCCTGCCGGAATACCAACTAACCATGCCCGCATCCTGCCACGCGTGGGTTTTCCAGTTGATCAGACTGTCGTCTTCGTGACTCGCGGCTGTAGCCGCGGCTTGATTACTCATTTCAACGCTTCCCATGTGAGCGGCATGCCCCGTTTCAGGGCTTTCGTGGCTGGCATACCAATGACAATGTCAAAAAATTTCGGAGCTAAGCCAAACCCTGGCCGAATGACTCTGATGTTCTCCGAGCTGAAGAGCTCCCCCTCCGCAATATCCTGAGCAACATAAAGGGATCGGCGAAAAACTTGTGATTTGCTTTCAATCGGGCTACTACCGTAACTGATATTTCCCAACGCCAGCCAAGCTCGCTCACTTTCAATTACCAACTGAGCTAACTCCTCGGGTTCTAGGGAAAAAGCTGAATCCACCCCGCCATCTGCCCGTCGCAAAGTGAAGTGCTTTTCAATCACGGAGGCGCCGAGAGCGACCGCGGCAATCCCAGCGCCAACCCCCATGGTGTGGTCGGACAAACCCACCTCGCAACCGAACAGATCGCGTAAATGCGGGATGGTACGCAGATCACTGTGCACAGGGGGGGCAGGGTATGAACTGGTACACTTGAGTAAGACTAATTGCTGGCAACCTGCCGCTCTTGCTTCCCTCACAGTTTCATCGAGTTCGGCTACCGAAGCCATTCCGGTTGAAATAATCATGGGTTTACCGGTTGCCGCCACTTTACGAATCAAGGGCAAATCCGTATTTTCAAAACTCGCAATCTTATAAGCGGGAACCTCGAGTGTTTCCAGAAAATCTACCGCCGTTTCGTCAAAAGGCGTCGAAAATACCAGCATACCCAGTGACTTGGCATAATCAAAAATAGGCTGGTGCCACTCCCATGGGGTATAGGCTTGCTGATATAGTTTATAAAGCGAGGAGCCGCTCCATAAACTGTCCGGATCTGAAATATGAAACTCACCCTCATCTAGATCGAGCGTCATGGTGTCCGGTGTATACGTTTGTAATTTCAATGCATGCGCACCACTGCTGGCGGCGGCGGCAACAATGGCCATAGCCCGATCCAGCGACTGGTTATGATTACCGGACATCTCTGCAATAATGAAAGGCGGGGCCTCTCTGGAAATCGGCCTACCACCGATATGAACGCCTTTTCCCATTAGACATCGTCCTTTTCAATTGTCAGCTTATAGCGGTGCCCAGCCCATTCAAAAAAAGCCGGATAGCGTTGATTATCAACCACTCGCAATAAATTAAACTGCTCCTGCAGAGACTGCCCAGGGTCAAGGCGGCTATCCTCAGGTCCCCGTCTCGGATACAGACTGGGCTCGCCTCGCTGCTCTTGAGGTTCCGCACCATCACAATGGTGTACAGCCCAATCCATCAAGCGCAACTCGCAGTCAAATAATTTGGCATTGATTTCCGTGCTAAGCTCATGCCCCTCTAGATCAAACGCATATTGTTGCCAAATGGCACCAGTATCTATGCCATCCTCGGCGTTCAATAAGCTAACCAGAATACGCTGTCGACCTTCAAGAACCTGCCAAATATGAGGAGACATACCCCTTCCTTTGGGTAAATCACTGGCATGCAGCACCAAGGTGTAACGGTAGCGCTCGCGACATGGCTTGGAAATCAATTGCTGGCAAGATACTAAAAAGAGGAAGTCCCCCCCGCCGGCCTGATTGCAATCAGTCAGCAGGCTTACGGAACATTGTGGATGCTCAACTTTCCATTGCCTCAACCATGGCCAAACCGGGTGTTCTGGGTCTGTGCACAAGATATCGACTTTGCTCATACCATTTCTTCCATTGCCAAGGCTACGCGGCCTGCGCCGCGGCCATCCACGAGTTCTTGTCCAAGCATGGACATGGTTCGTCGCAAGATGACATTATTGCAACAAGCATCCAGAGCTTGAGCCAAGTCATCAACCGTTACCGACATAGAGGGCCCCAAATACTCTATAGCCCCAGCCTTTGCTAGCGCCTCGCCTATTAGCAGTTGATTCTCCGCCACGGCAACCCCTACCGTCGGCAAACCCAGTGCGCAGCGCTCCCAAGCGCTACTTCCAGTAGCGCCAATCGCCACATCCGCCCAGCACATCCACTTGGCCATATCGTTTGTATGACGATAAACGCGCCACTGCGGTGACGCCATGTATGCAATATCCTCGAATTTCGGATTTGCGGCCCCCGCAATCACGGTCACCTCCGTAAACGCCAAACGCTGCAACGCCAACATGCTCTTGACCGTTTCTCCTGTTGGATCAGAACCGCCAAAATTCAGCAGAACCCTGCTTGCTCTTGATGGATGGTCTCTAACGCAAGTAGTAGAAAACTCATCACGCAACATGGCAAAACGCGGACCAAGCAATAAGACCGTCTCATCAGGCACCAATGATTGGTAGGCGGCTGCGTCCGCAAACAGGTTCTGGTTCAACAGTAGATCTACGTCATGGTTACGATTTGTAAGATCGTCTATCGCCAAAACGCGTTTAGCCAAACACTTCGCATCAGCCTCCCACTCCCTCCCCAAACCATAATGATCTACCACCACCCAATCAAAAACGGTGCTCTGCGGCAATACTGAGCGCAATGCGTGTAGATCAGCGGCCTCTCCCTCTGGTAGTTGTCCCGGCAACCAAAAACTAGACATGCCGGAATCAGTCAGCAACTCTCTGGCAGCTCCGGGCAGATCCTTGCACACAAAGCAGACCTCCGCCCCATTCCGTCTCAACAAGTCAGCCAGAGTCAGACAACGCATAACATGACCGCTGCCTATCTCAACTGAAGCATCGGCCCGGAACAGCACCTTCACGTAGCCTCCCCTGCCGCTTGCAATACCGCATACATCCACTCCGCCCGCCGCCAATCCTCTTCAGTATCAATATCTTGAACAAGATGACGTGGGAGACGGACTGCCAACGAACGCTCCGAAAAAAATGGCTCGCACTCAAGCCAAGCCTGACGCCGTCCCCAATAAAATTGCCCAGCATCTTGAAAAGACTCTTCAAGATCTTGCGATCGAGTATCCCGATATTGTGGATACATCGGTACCAAGTTGCCCTCGGATGAAATTTTTAACGCTCTCTGCACAGGAAAACCGAATGAGGTCACCGACACGGCATAGTGCTTTCCAGCATCCATTTCAAGCAAATTCAAGCCTCTGCGCAAGCAAGAGGCTTGCATCAAAGGAGCCGTCGCGTACAAGCAGCAGGCATAATCAAAAACCTCTCCCTGTTCTTGCAAAAATGCCACTGCATGACGGATCACAGCCACAGTCGTCGTATAGTCATCCGAGAGTTCCCGCGGACGCACAAATGGCACATCTGCACCATACTGCCTCGCCACTTGAGCAATTTGATCATCATCAGTGCTTACAATAATGCGGGAAAACAGACCACACGCCTGTGCTGTGCGTATCGAATACGCAATCAAAGGCAAGCCGTGAAATGGCTTGATATTCTTACCTGGAATCCGCTTGCTTCCTCCACGAGCCGGGATGACAGCTACGCTGCGGCTCATTGAATTGCCTTCTTCAAACTGGCAACAACATCGTTCTGCTGGCGCTCCGTTAAACCAGGAAACAAGGGCAGGGTCAATGCCTCGCGATAATGTCTTTCCGCCATAGGAAAATCTCCGAACTGGAAACCAAGACGACGGTAGTAGGGCTGCATATGTACCGGTATGTAATGAACATTGACCCCGATGCCATCAGCCCGCATACGCTCAAACACCTGGGCTCGACTGCTAGCGACCTGCTCTAAGCTCAGTCTCACTACAAACAGATGCCAGGCAGATTCATCGATAGGCTCTAGACAAGGTAAACTCAAGGGCTGCTGCGCCAACAACTCCGCATAGCGGCGGGCCAACATGCGGCGCTCTATCAAAAAACCGTCCAATTTACTCAACTGAGATAGTCCAATCGCCGCCTGTATATCCGTCATTCGGT
This sequence comes from Chromobacterium haemolyticum, assembly GCF_009936155.1. Classification (NCBI taxonomy): domain Bacteria; kingdom Pseudomonadati; phylum Pseudomonadota; class Betaproteobacteria; order Neisseriales; family Chromobacteriaceae; genus Chromobacterium; species Chromobacterium haemolyticum. The sequence continues at coordinate 4,114,844 of NZ_AP019312.1, forward strand.
AGTTGAACCCCAGTCCAGTCATTTGATAGTACCAAGCGCCGTCTGAATTGCCCTCCATGCGGCACTCATCACGGGTAATTCCATGACTACGCAATTCGCCCAGGCGCTGGTATAAAGCGAAATCATTGCACAATATCGCACCACCTTCCCCCGTCGTAATCACTTTGACCGGGTGGAAGCTGAAAACCGTCATATCAGCGTGACTCCCACAACCAACAGGCTGACCAGCAAACTCGGCACCAATCGCATGGGAAGCATCTTCGATCACAACAAAACCATAACGCCGTGATAGGGACTTAAGGGCAGCCATATCACAGCTGCGACCGGCAAACGCCACTGGCACGACTACCTTGGGCAAGCGCCCTAACTGCTCGCTCTGTTGCAGTTTGCTTTCCAGCTTGCCCATATCCATATTCCCACTGGCAATATTGATATCGACAAAATCAACCTCCGCCCCACAATAGCGCCCGCAATTAGCCGAAGCGACAAAGGTGTTAGGACTCGTCCACAGCCAGTCTCCCGGTCCCAAACCTGCCGCAACACAAGCAATATGCAAAGCAGCTGTCGCACTACTAACCGCCACGGCATGCGTAGCCTGACAACGCAGTGCCAGAGCCTGCTCAAAAGCAGGCACGACAGGCCCCTGCGTCAGCCAATCCGAACGCAACACCTCCACAACCGCCTCAATGTCGTCCTCATCGAGTTGTTGTCGACCATATGGAATCATGCTCATGGCGTTGCCTGATCCAAAATTTCTAGCTCGGGAATACTCAGAAACCAGGGATTGCTCTCGGAAGAATATTGAAACCCCTCCGACACTAATGTTCCGACCTCGCTCAACTGATTGGAATCATAACCATGGTGAACTGTAAAGCGAATCGAAGGAGCGATCACATAATGATCGTCAAACTCGTAGGTATGTAGGCTGTCATCAGCGGAAATCATCAGTTCATGCAACTTTTCCCCTGGCCTGATGCCAATCTGGTGTTGCAATAACTGGGGGGCCATTGCTGTCGCCAAGTCCACAATGCTCACGGAAGGAATCTTGGGCACAAAAAGCTCCCCGCCCTGCATCCGCTCAAAGTTGCTGAGCACAAAGTCCACCCCTTGTTGCAGGGTGATCCAGAAGCGGGTCATCCGCACATCGGTAATGGGCAGGCTATCAGCCCCGCTCGCAATCAATTTTCGAAAGAACGGCACCACAGAGCCCCGCGAGCCGACGACGTTGCCATAGCGCACTACCGCGAAACGGGTCTTGTGGCCGCCTACAATATTATTCGCGGCCACAAACAACTTATCCGACAACAGCTTGGTTGCCCCATACAGATTGATTGGACTAGCCGCTTTATCGGTAGACAGCGCAATCACCTTCTCCACCCCGCATTCGATAGCGGCATTGATCACATTTTCCGCGCCATTCACATTGGTGCGAATGCACTCGGTAGGGTTGTACTCGGCGGCAGGCACTTGCTTGAGAGCGGCGGCATGCACCACTAGATCAATGCCGCGCATTGCCTGCTTCAAGCGGTCGCCATCTCGTACATCGCCTAGGAAAAAACGCATGCAGGGATCGGAAAACTCCTGTTGCATCTCAAACTGTTTCAACTCATCGCGAGAAAACACCACCACCCGCGCCGGTTTGAACCGTTCCAATAGCGTGGTAATGAATTTACGGCCGAAGGAGCCCGTTCCGCCGGTAATTAAGATGGACTTGTTGTCAAACATCGCCAATATGCCTTGATTTCTTTGAAAAAGACGGAGCAATCGTCCGCCATCAGCGCCAGGCTTCCGGTCCCAGCCCGCCAAAACAACGCTTGCCGATAACCCGCAAGCCCACCTTCCAGTACCATGCCTTAAAACGACACAAGCACACCAATCCAACCATCCTACTGTTTGCTTGACAATAGCTCAGCCAGCACCGACATCACCACCTCCACCCCCATCGCGCCGGTGGTCGCGTCGAACTCCACCGTCGCCGCGCCGCCCTTGCCAGCGGCCCAATTGCTGACCAGGCACAGGTGCGCATAAGGCAGGTTCATCTCCCGCGCCAATGCCGCTTCCGGCATGCCGGTCATGCCGACTATATCGGCGCCATCCCGCTCCAACTTCAATATTTCCGCGGCGCTTTCCAAACGCGGCCCCTGGGTGCAGGCGTAAACGCCGCCCACCACCCCGCTGTGGCCGCTGTCCGCCATCGCGCGGATCAGCCGCTGACGCAGCGCGTCGTCATAGGGAGAGGAGAATTCGGCGTGCACCACCGGCCGGTCCAGACCTTCAAAGAAGGTATGCTTGCGGCCCCAGCTGTAGTCGATGATGTTGTCCGGCACCACCAGGCGGCCCGGCGGCATGTCGGGACGAATGCCGCCCACGGTGCCGATGGCGATCACGCCTTTCACGCCTTGATCGTGCAGCGCCCAGATATTGGCGCGGTAATTGATTTCATGCGGCGCCAGCGAATGGCCGTAGCCATGGCGCGCGATAAACACCACGTTCTGCCCGTTCAATAGGCCGAAGGTCAGCGCGCAGGAGGGGTCGCCATACGGGGTACGCACGACTTGACGATGGGTGACTTCCAATACGGGCAGCTGGGCCAGGCCGCTGCCGCCGATGATGGCCAACATGATGTGTCCCCTTTGTAATAGTGCGACGGATCGCTGTTTTTGCCGCGGCCTGAGCTGGATACGCCCGGCGCGGCTGCGGGATTCTTGCTTGCGGCGGAGCGCCGACGCTCCAATTATGGCCGATTATTTTCCGCCGGCACATGCCGCCGCGCGGTGAATTTGCCCGCGGCGGCAGCCACGACAATCACCGCTTTGAAAAACAAGCACTTGGCGGTTTCCTCCGGATTTCGCAAATTTTATACACCCGTACAAATTCGGCTTGCATAGGCTTATACGTTCGTATAAAAATACAAATATGAAATCGACCAACGCCACTCGACAGCAGCTGCTGGACTGCGGACTAATCATGGCCAAAGAAGCCGGCCTGCGCGCACTCACCGTACGCGGCCTGTGCCAGCGTGCCGGGGTCAACCCGGGCAGCTTTGTCTACCACTTCGGCAGCCGAGAACGCTACCTGAGCGAGCTGCTGGAACACTGGTACGCGCCGCTGTTCCAGCAACTGCAATGGCAGCAGCAGCAACAGCCGTCCGCCTTGCCGCGCTTGCAGGCCATACTGCGGCAGTTGCTGGACTTCATCACCGAGCACGGCGGCCTGATCGCCCACATGCTGCTGGACGCCGCCGCAGGCGAAGCCGCCGCACAGGCCTTCCTGTCCACGCTGGCGCCGCGCCATCCCAAGCTGCTGCTGCAAAGCATTGTCGACGCGCAGCAGGCCGGCGAGCTGGAGCGAGGCGATCCCTTGCACCAGGCCCTGTTCCTGATGTCCGCGCTGGGCCTGCCGGCACTGGCTCAGCACATCATCGCCGGCAAACCATTGCTGCCCGACCTGATCCAGCAGGCTTTCAACACCTACGCCATCGATCCGCGCCACATCGAGCAACGCCTGCAATGGGCGCTGCGCGGTCTGCGCCCATTGGAGCCACAGCCATGAAGCGTCCCCTTCTGCTCATCGGCCTCGTCGTCGCCCTGCTCGCCGGCGGCGGCTACGCCTGGCGGCAGCGGCAATTAGCCCAAGAACGTCTGAGCCTGTCCGGCAACGTCGACATCCGCGAAGTCAGCCTGTCCTTCCGGGTGGCGGGCCGCTTGCACAGCCTGAACGTGGACGAGGGCGCCGCCGTGCGCGCCGGAGACGTGCTGGGCGAACTGGACCCCGCCCCTTACCGCAACGCCTTGCGCGACGCCGACGCCGGCCTGGCCGCCGCCCAGGCGCGGCAGGCGCTGTACCGCGCCGGCCCGCGCCGCGAGGATATCGAGCAGGCGCAGGCCAATCTGGACGCGCGCCGCGCCGCGCAGCTCAACGCCGAGCAGACTTACCAGCGCCAGCGCCAGCTGGCCGACACCGGCGCCTCCGCCCAACGCGCGCTGGACGACGCCCGCGCGCAGCGCGACCAGGCCGCCGCGCAGGCCGAGGCGGCGCGCCAGCAGTGGCAGGCGCTCAAGCGCGGCTACCGCAAGGAGGAAATCGCCGAGGCCGAAGCCAATGCCGAACGCGCGGCGGCGCAACTGGCCCAGGCCAAGCTGCAACTGGCCGACACCCGCTTGCTGGCCCCGGCCGACGGCGTCATCCTCACCCGCGCGGTCGAACCCGGCGGCATGCTGCCCGCCGGCGGCGCGGTGTTCACCTTGTCGCTGACCCGGCCGGTATGGGTGCGCGCCTACGTCGCCGAGCCCGATCTGGGCAAGATGGCGCCCGGAACCAAGGTCAAGGTCCGCAGCGACGGCCGCGCCCAGCCTTACGACGGCGTGGTCGGCTTCGTCTCCCCCAGCGCCGAATTCACCCCCAAGAACGTGGAAACCCAGGATCTGCGCACCGCGCTGGTCTACCGGCTGCGCGTGGTGGTGCAAAACCCGGACGCCGCGCTGCGCCAGGGCATGCCGGTGACGGTAACGCTGGCGGACGGCGGCTGAGATGGACGCGCCGGACGCCATCATCCTCCGCGGCCTCTGCCAGCGCTTCGGCGCGCACGAGGCGCTGACCGGCATAGACGCGACGATACGCCGCGGCGCGATCACCGGCCTGGCCGGGCCGGACGGCGCCGGCAAGACCACCCTGCTGCGACTGCTGGCCGGCCTGCTGCAAGCCAGCGACGGCGCCGTCCGCGTCGAAGGGCTGGACCCCATCGCCGACGGCGACGCGCTGCGCGCGCTGATCGGCTATATGCCGCAGCAATTCGGCCTCTACGAAGACCTGACGGTGCAGGAAAACCTGGAGTTGTACGCCGATCTGCGCGGCGTCGTCGGCGAGCGCCGCCGACACAGCTTCGAGCGCCTGCTGGCCTTCACCGACCTGGCCCGCTTCACCCCGCGGCCGGCCGGCAAGCTGTCCGGCGGCATGAAGCAGAAGCTGGGCCTAGCCTGCGCGCTGCTGGGCGAACCACGAGTGCTGCTACTGGACGAACCCAGCGTCGGCGTCGATCCGATTTCCCGGCGCGAGTTGTGGAAGATGGTGGGCGAGCTGGCCGCGGATGGCATGACCGTGCTGTGGAGCACCTCCTACCTGGACGAGGCCGAACGCTGCGACCAAGTGCTGCTGATGAACGCCGGACAGCTGGCTTACGCCGGCGCGCCCGGCGAGCTGATCCGCCGCATGGAAGGCCGCAGCGTGCAGTTGCGCGGCATCGCCGGCAACCGCCGCCAGACGCTGCGGCGCGCCTTGCGCCAGCCGCAAGTGCTGGACGGCGTGATCCAGGGCCAAGCGCTGCGACTGGTGCTGCGCCAGGCCGGCCAGTCGCCTGAGCTGGCGGCGCTGCAAGCCGGGCCGGACGCCCATTTCACCGTTGTTCCGCCGCGGCTGGAGGACGCCTTCATCGAACTGCTGGGCGGCGGCCCCGGCGGCGATTCGGCGCTGGCGGAACGGATGCCGCCGGCGCAACTGCCGGCGGGCGTGGACCCTGACGCGGTGATCCGCGCCAAACAGCTCACCCGCCGCTTCGGCGACTTCGTCGCCGCCGACAATATCGACTTCCAGGTGCGGCGCGGTGAAATCTACGGCCTGCTAGGCCCCAACGGCGCCGGCAAATCCACCACCTTCAAAATGCTGTGCGGCCTGCTGCGCCCCAGCGCCGGCGAGGCCAGCGTGATGGGCATAGACCTGAAGCGCAGCGCCAGCCGCGCGCGCCGGCAGCTGGGTTATATGGCGCAGAAATTCGCGCTCTACGGCAACCTCAGCGTCGCCCACAATCTGGACTTCTTCTCCGGCATCTACGGCTTGAGCGGCCAGGCGCGGCGCGACACCGTCGCGGAGATGGTCCGCGTGTTCGCGCTCGCGCCCTATCTGGACATGCTCGCCGGCGCTCTGCCCCTGGGCTTCAAACAGCGGCTGGCGCTGGCCTGCGCGCTGATGCACCGCCCGCCGCTGCTGTTTCTCGACGAACCCACCTCCGGCGTCGACCCCATCACCCGCCGCGAATTCTGGACCCACATCAACGGCCTGGTGGACAAGGGCGTCACCGTGATGGTCACCACCCACTTCATGGACGAAGCCGAATACTGCGACCGCATCGGCCTGGTCTACCGCGGCCGGCTGATCGCCAGCGGCACGCCGGACCAACTCAAGCGCCAGGCCGCCGGCCCGGAAGAGGAGATCACGATGGAGGAAGCCTTCATCCGCCTGGTGGCGGCCAACGACCGCGCCGGAGCAGGAATATGAGCGCCGCCGTCAAGCCCGCCCGCCTGCTGGCGCTGTGCCGCAAGGAAGCCATGCAGATCGTGCGCGACCCCAGCAGCATTCTGATCGCCTTCGTGCTGCCTGTGCTGCTGCTGTTCATCTTCGGCTACGGCATCAATCTGGACGCCAACAAGGTGCTCATCGGCGTGGTGCTGGAGGACAGCGGCGCCGAGGCCCATCGCTTCGCCGCCGCGCTGGCCGGCTCGCCCTATCTGGAGGTCCGCCCCGGCCATGACCGCGCCGACATGCGCGCGCGGCTGGCCGCCGGCGAAGTGCGCGGCATGGTGGTGATTCCCGCCGATTTCTCCGCCAAGACCGCGCAGGGACGCGGCGCGGCCGCGGCGCAGCTGCTGACCGATGGCGCCGAGCCCAATACCGCCAACTTCCTGGCCAGCTATCTGCAAGGGGCCTGGCAAGTCTGGCTGACCCAGCACGCTCAGGACCGCGGCCAGCCGCCGCCGGCCCAGTTGCAACTGGAGCCGCGCTACTGGTTCAACCCCGACACCGTCAGCCGCAACTACCTGGTGCCCGGCTCGATCTCGGTGATCATGACCATCATCGGCGCGCTGCTGACCTCACTGGTGGTGGCGCGCGAATGGGAGCGCGGCACCATGGAAGCGCTGCTATCCACCCCGGTGACCCGCGCCGAACTGCTCTTGTCCAAAATTCTGCCCTACTACCTGCTGGGCATGGCCGCGATGCTGGTCTGCGTGCTGGCGGCCACCTTGCTGATGAACGTGCCGCTGCGCGGCTCCTGGTGGCTGCTGTTCGTCGTCAGCAGCCTGTTCCTCGGCAGCGCGCTCGGCCTGGGCCTGCTGCTCTCCACCATCACCCGCAATCAGTTCGTCGCAGCCCAGGGCGCGCTCACCGCCGCCTTCCTGCCGGCCACCATGCTGTCCGGCTTCGTTTTCGAAATCAACAGCATGCCGCCGCCGGTGCAAGCCGCCACCTATCTGGTGCCGGCGCGCTACTTCGTCAGCGCGCTGCAAACCCTGTTCCAGGCCGGCGACATCTGGCCGGTACTGCTGCTCAACACCGGCTGGCTACTGCTGTCCGCCTGCTTCTGGCTGGGGCTGACCGCGCTCAAATTCCGCCGCCGGCTGGATGCGAGCTAGGAGAAGACACCATGTGGCGCGCGCTGCTGACCCTGATCCACAAAGAACTGCGGGCCCTGCTGTCCAGCCCGCAAAGCCGCCGGCTGCTGATCATGCCGGTGCTGCTGCAACTGCTGCTGTTTCCCTTTGCCGCCACGCTGGAGGTCAAGAACAGCACGCTGGCCATCTACAATCAGGACGGCGGCGCGGCTTCCATCGAACTATCCCAACGCCTGGCCGCGGCCCAGGCCTTTCCGCACTTGCTCAACATCCATAGCGAAGCCCGGCTGCGCGAGGTCATCGACCGCCAGCAAGCGCTGCTGGCCATCCGTATTCCGCCGGATTTCTCGCGGCGGCTGGCCCAGGGTGCAGCACCGCGGCTGCAGGCCGTCATCGATGGCCGCCGCTCCAACAGCGCGCAGATCGCCTTCGGCTATGCCCAGCAAATCGTCGCCCAATACGCGCGCGAACTCAGCCCCGCGCCGCCGCCGGCCCAGCTGCAGCTCCGTCATCTGTACAACCCCAATCTGGAATACCGCTGGTTCGTGCTGCCCAGCCTGGTGGCCATCATCACTACCATCGGCTGCCTGATGGTCACCGCGCTGTCCCTGGCGCGCGAACGCGAGGAAGGCACTTTCGACCAATTGCTGGTCACCCCGCTGACCCCCGGCTACATCATGGCCGGCAAGGCGGTGCCCGGCATGCTGGTGGCCGCGCTGCAAGGCAGCGTCATTTCCGCCGCCGCGGTGTGGCTCTACCAAGTGCCCTTCGGCGGCGGCATCGCCCTGCTCTACCTCGCCATGCTGTGCTACGGCCTGGCCCTGTCCGGCTGCGGCCTGCTGATCTCGGCGCTGTGCGCCAACCAGCAGCAGGCCTTTCTCGGCGTGTTCGGCTTCATGGCCCCCGCGGTGATTCTGTCCGGCTATATGGCGCCGGTGGAAAACATGCCCTGGCCACTGCGCGCGCTCAGCGCCGCGGACCCGCTCAGCCATTTCATCGTCGTGGTCAAGGGCCTGTTCCTCAAAGGCTACGGCGCGGCGGAAGCCTGGCCGCACTTGTGGCCGCTGTTGTTGATCGCCGCCATCGCCCTTGGCCTCGCCTACCTGATTTTCCGTCAAAGGAGCGGACAATGAATTCATCCCGCCTTGCCGTTTCTCTGTCCCTCGTCCTGCTCGCCGGCTGCGCCGTCGGCCCCAACTACCAGCCGCCGACGCCGGCGCAACTGCTGCCCGCCGCTACAGCGGAAACCGAACCGGAAGCCGCCGGCTGGTGGCAGGCCTTCCAGGACCCGGCGCTGAACCGGCTGGTCGGCGCCGCGCTGCGCCACAGCCCGGACCTGGCCAGCGCCGACGCCAATATCCGCCAGGCGCGCGCCGCGCTGGAGATGAACAGCGGCGCGCAATGGCCGCAGCTCAACGCCGCCGGCCGCGTCAGCCGCGATCAGCTGAGCCGGCGCGGCGAGGCGCTGGCCAATATCCCCTTCGCCAACCCGCAGACCCTGTTCACCGATTACCGCGCCGGCTTTGACGCCAGTTGGGAAATCGACCTGTTCGGCCACACCGCCCGTAGCGTGGAAGCCGGCCGCGCCCGGCTGGAAGCCAGCCGCGAGCAAGCCGCCGACGCCGCGCTGCGCGTGACGGCGGAAACCGCGCGGCTGACGCTGGACTACCGCTACTGGAGCCTGCGCGCCGACAACGCCGCCGCCCAGGCCGGCTGGCGCGCGGAGCTGGCGCGGCTGACTCGGCTGCAATTCCAGGCCGGCCTGGCCGGCGCCGGCGAAGTGGACCAGGCCGAGGCCGAACGGCTGCGCGCCGACGCCCAGCTGCAACCGCTGCTCGCCGCCCGCCAGGCCGCGCTCGCCGCGCTGGGCCCGCTGACCGCGCTGCCGACGGCCGCTCTGCGCGCGCAGCTGGACGGCGTCGCGCCGGAACCGCGCCTGCCGCCGACGCCCGCCGCCGGTCTGCCGTCGGAGCTGCTGCTGCGCCGGCCGGACCTGCGCGCCGCGGAACGACAGCTTGCCGCCGCCAGCGCCGACATCGGCGTAGCCACCGCCGAGCAATACCCGCGCTTCAGCCTGCTGGCCAGCGGCGGCTGGGACAGCGTCCGCCCCGGCGACTTCGCCTCCCAGGCCAGCCGCTACTGGAGCCTGGGCCCGCAACTGAACTTGCCGCTGTTTGCCGGCGGCCGGCTGCAAGCCCAGGTCCGGGCTCGCGAGGCCGGCTACGACGCCGCGCTGGCGCAATACCGCAAGGCGGTGCTGCAAGCGCTGGCCGATGTGGAAACCGCGTTCTTGCGCAGCCAGGCCGGCCGCGTCCAGGAGGCGAGACTGAGCGACGGCGAAACCACGCTGCAACGCCAGCTCGGCTACGCCCGCCAGCGCGTCGCCGTCGGCGAAGCCGCGCAAAGCCACGCGCTGGAAGCGCAACTACAGCTCGCCGCGCTGCGCGAGCAAAGGCTGGCGGCGCGGCAAACGCTATCAGCCGACCTGATCGCGCTGTATAAGGCGCTGGGCGGCGCGCCAACGCGTCAACCACCCGGAGAATCTTCACGCTAAGCCGGCCCGAGCGCCGCGTTTAAGCTTGGCTTAAGCTTGCAATGTTCCAATCGTCTTAATCCCCCTATTAAAAGAAAGGATATGGCGATGAAGCGCAATCTTCCCCTGCTCAGCCTGCTGCTGCTCGTCAGCGGCGCCTTGTACGCCGCCGCCAGCCTGTGGCAAAACGGCTTGCCGGCCAGCTACTGGCAATGGCGGCGCGAACTGGTGATGCTCAGCGGCGTGCAATTGATGACCGTGATGAGCGCCGCCATGCTGCTGGCCGCGCGCCCGCGTTGGCTGGAGCCGCTGCTGGGCGGCCTGGACCGCCTGTACGCGCTGCACAAGCGCCTGGGCATCGCCGCCGGCCTGCTGCTGGCGGCTCATTGGCTGATCAAGCTGTCGCCCAAGCTGATGCTGGCGCTGGCCTGGGTCGCTCCTCGCATCAAGAGCGGCGGCGGCGGCAAAGACCCGCTGGTCTCACTGGCCAAGGATGTGGGCGAATGGGCGGCCTGGGCGGTGCTGGCCATGGTGACCCTGGCGCTGCTGCGCGCCGTGCCCTATCGCTTCTGGCGCAAACTGCACAAGCTGTTCGCCCCGCTCTACCTGATGGGCGCCTTCCACGGCCTGATCCTGATGCCGGCCGAGATGTGGGCGCAGCCGGTGGGCTGGCTGCTGGCCGCGCTGATGCTGATCGGTTCCGGCTGCGCGCTCTACTCGCTGGCCGGCCGTATCGGCAAACAAGGGCAATACGCCGGCCGGGTGGACCGCATAGAAGCCCTGCCGGCCGGGCAACTGGAAGTGATCTGCCAGATGGACGGCTGGCCCGGCCACCGCGCCGGACAATTCGCTCTGGTCAACTTCGCCGCCGCCGAAGGCGCCCACCCCTTCACCATCGCCAGCGCCGACCACGGCGACGGCCGGCTGCGTTTCATCATCAAGGCGCTGGGCGATTACACCCGCCGCCTGCCGGCCGAACTCGAAATCGGCCAGACCGTCACCGTGGAAGGCCCTTACGGCTGCTTCCAGCCGCGCGGCGGCGCGCGCCAGGCCTGGGTGGCCGGCGGCATCGGCGTCACGCCTTTCCTGGCCTGGCTGCAAAGCCGGGAACTGGCGGAGAAGCCGCTGGACGTGGATTTCTACTACTGTGTGCGCAGCCGCGGCGATGCGGCGCGGCTGGAGGAAGTGCGGCAAGCCTGTCATCAACGCGGCGTGCGGCTGCATCTGATCGAGAGCGAGGCCGGAGCGCTATTGAACGCCGACATGCTGCCGGAAGTGGACGAAGTCTGGTTCTGTGGTCCGCAGGGGCTGGGCGAGACACTGCGGCGCGGCCTGAAACAACGCGGCGCCCAGGCGCCGGCTTTCCACAACGAGGCGTTCTCAATGCGCTGACGCAAAACGGGCATTCCAACATGCCGGAACGCCCGTCATACCCTCAAGCAAGCCGCTGCAACGCGGCTTGCGCCTCGCCGGCTTTAGCGCGTGGCGTAGACGCTGCGCCTTCCCTGCTCGTCAAAACTCAACACCTGATACGGCTGCTTGCTCGGCCCTTCCATACCCGGGCTACCCATGGGCATGCCCGGCACCGCCAGGCCCACGATCTTGGGTTTGTCCTTCAGCACCTTCTTCACCAAATCCGCCGGCACATGGCCCTCGAACACATAGCCGCCGATCTCGGCGGTGTGGCAGGAACGCAGATCCGCCGGCACCTTCAAGCGGGCCTTGAGCGCGGACATGTCGGCCTCGTTGCGGCTTTGCATCGCCACCCCGTTTTTCTGCATATGCTCGGCCCAAGCGGTGCAGCAACCGCAATACGGGTCCTTGTGCATCACGCCGTCGGCGGCGGCGGCAAGCGGAGAAAGCAGGGAAACGGCCAGCGCGGCGGCGGCCCAGTACAAATGTTTATTCATGACATGAATTCCAATGCTGTTTGAATGAAAAAGCGCCATAGCCCGCAAACACGCGGCTGACGCAAAAAAACGGCTCATTCAACAGATTGGGGCGGGCGCTCCGGCGGCGCGGGGATGAAACCGGACCACACTATTTCAGCCTTGGCCTGCAGCACCGGGCGGATCGCCTGCAAGGGCAAGCTGGGCGCCGCCGGCCATGGCGCGGCCGGCAACTGACAACAGGCCGCGGCCTGCGCCGCGCTGGCCGGCTGGGTGTGGCAGGCCGCGCCATCGTCGGCCATCCAGACGCAGGGCGCGCTGGCCGCCACGCGTCCGCCCATGCTCCAACCCGCCTGCGGCAACAGCAGCAGACACGTTAGCAACAGTAGCAAGGGCAGACGAATAGGCATCGATTCAGATAGGGCGCTTAGTGCGGAACAGGCTTGGGACTGACGGCTAGCGCCTTGGTTCCCAAGCTGTTTCTCTATTTCATACGCTTCGCTCAAAGTTTGAGCCATGTCATGTTAGCGCCAGATCGTGGTCGCAAAGTCTGGATTGCTGACCAATCAATAACGATTCGCATTTGCGTTCGCATTAATTCAGTGGGATACTTATGGTCCCATTTGACATTCCTTGCGCAAACTAAACGCCAACGGCATGCAGGAGCGCCGGCCATGCCGAGACGCGGATCAAATGGGCCTCGTTCATGTGATGATTTCCTGGTATCCACGACAATGAAAACCAATGACTCCGCCACCCGCCACGGTGTGCGCCTCGCCCTGCTCTCCGCTGCCGTCTCCGCGCTCTACCTGCCCGCCGCCCATGCTGCGGAAGCCGAAGCCACCCTGCCCTCGGTGGTGGTGACCGCCTCCGGTTACGAGCAAAAGATCAAACAGGCTCCGGCCAGCATCTCGGTGATTACCCGTGAAGAACTGGCGAAAAAACCGTTCACCAATCTGACCGACGCGCTGACCGATCTGGAGGGCGTCAGCATCAATGGCTCCGGCCCCGGTGACAAGGACATCGCCATCCGCGGCATGCCTGGCGAATACTCGCTGATCCTGGTGGATGGGCGCCGTCAAAACACCCGCGAAACCCGCAGCCGCGGCACTGGCGGTTTCCAGCAGTACCAGATCCCGCCGATGGAAGCGATTGAGCGCATCGAAGTGGTGCGCGGACCGATGTCCTCGCTGTACGGCTCCGATGCGATGGGCGGCGTGGTCAACATCATCACCCGCAAAGCGCCCAAGGAATGGCACGGCTCGATGACTCTGGGCGGCACCATCACCGAGCATTCGAACGAAGGCAATACCGGCCAGAGCAGCTTCTGGCTGGGCGGCCCGTTGATGAAGGACCTGCTGTCGTTGCAAGTCTACGGCGCAATGAACAACCAGGCCGAAGACAATATCTACTACACCAAGAGCGGCGATGGCGGCAAAGTCGCCAGCCACGTGGCCGACATCAACGCCAAGCTCAGCTTCACCCCGAATCAGGACCACGAGATCACCTTCGAGGCTGGCCATAATGAGCTGCGCAAAACCACGACGCCAGGTAAAAGCGACTCAGTAATTTCGCGCGGCAAGCCGAACAAGAAGAATGACTATTTTGATGTCCGCGACCACTGGAGCCTGAGCCACAACGGCAAGTACGGCAATGTGCGCTCCAATGTCTCCCTGTATCAGGAAATCGACAAACCCAGCCACTCGCTTAATAACGTGGACGATGGCACAGGCCTGAAACTGACCAACACCACGCTGGACGGCCAACTGACCTTCCTGCTGGATCGCCACACCGTAAAAGTCGGCACTCAAGTAGGCCAGCAAGTCGGTTCCGGCATGCGTGCTCAAGAAGCCATTGTGGGCTTCATCGGCCCCGCCAACCCAGACAAAATCACCGTCAACACTTGGGCGTTGTTTGCCGAGGACAGCTTCGAAGCCACAGACAGCCTGACCATCACCGCCGGCGGCCGTGTCGACCACCACAGCGTGTTCGGCACCCACTTTACTCCACGTGTTTATCTGGTTGAGCACCTGAGCCCGCAATGGACGTTGAAAGGCGGCGTCGGCAAGGGCTTCAAGGCACCAACCATCCGCCAGAGCACCGACGGCTACTGCATGCGTACCGGTGCGGGCAACGAGGCCGGCATCCTGTGCGGCAACTCCAAGTTGAAGCCGGAGGAAAGCACTTCCTACGAAATCGGCCTGCACTTCGACAATGAGCAAGGCCTGAGTGCCAACGCCACCCTGTTCAACAACGACTTCAAGAACAAAGTGGTCAGCTACGGCACCGACAAGTTCTCCAACCAGTATGCGCCTGGCACAGACCCGGTTCGTATCTACATTTACGACAATGTGGACTCGGTCAACATCCGCGGCCTGGAACTGTCCGGTAGCTGGGCCTTCATGCCGAAGTGGACGCTGTCCGGCAACTACACCTACACCAAGTCCAAACGCGAAGGCGGCAAGGAAACCAGTTTCCTTGGCCAGTCGTTGAACGGCATGCCGCTGGACAAGACCCCGGAACACGCCGGCAATGTGAAGCTGGCCTGGGCGCCGATGGAAAAGCTGGACCTGTACACCCGCCTGAACTTCGAAGGCAAGCAGTACTACACCGGCTTCCGCAATGGCGCCAACGTGGCCCGTACCCGCGGCGGTTCCAGCACTTGGGACTTTGGCGGCAGCTACAAGCTGAACAAGAGCTTTGACGTCAACTTCGCCGTGTACAACCTGGCCGACCGCACCGTCGCGATCGACAATCGCGGCCGCTACGATGGCCTGGACGGCAACTGGATGGTCGACGAGGGCCGCCGCTATTGGCTGACCTTGACCGGCAAGTTCTAAGAAGGGGTTCACGATCTCGCGAGCTAGAGCGAGACAAGGCGCAAACGGTTGAGGAAGCGGAATGTACAAGTTGGTACATGAGCATTCCGAAGCCGTTGGCAACGCGGTATCGCCGACGCGCAGCAGATTGTGAACAGCTTCTAAGCCGCACCCTGACGGCCCGTCTCCCGACGGGCCGGAAACACCGCACGGCAGTTGCCGAATCCGCCGGATTCGCCAACTGCCTGTTCCCGTTTTTACGATTGGAGAATTGATGATGTTGAGCAGCCGCGCCCAATTGACCACGCCCAATGCCGACAAGGTGCTGTACAAGCTGTGCAAGCACTACGCGCTGAAAGTGCCGGTGGAGTTCGACAGCCACCAGGCCCATGTGCACTTCCCCATCGGCGAATGCCGGATCCAGCGCCAGGACGACACCCTGGACATGATCTGTGCCGCCGACGCCGCCGACAAGCTGGCCAAGATCGAATTCATCATGGACGAGCATCTGGGCCTGATGGCCAAGACGCCGGACTTGAAGCTGGACTGGGCCAAGACCGAGTAAGAGCCACAACCCAGCGGCGTTTTCCGAGCGCGCCGGGCCTGCCCTGCCGCTCCCGTTTCTGTATGATGACCCGCTCCGCTGCCAAAGCCCGTCCACCCGCCCCCACGGCGGGCTTTGACAGCGGAGCCGTATCGCTCAAGGAATCACAATGAAAACACTGTTCTCCCGTCTGCTGCTGGCCGGCGCGCTGGCTGCGGCCACGCTGGCGGCCCAAGCCGCCACCGTCACCGATATCGCCGGCCGTAAAGTGGAAGTGCCGGCCAAGGTCAACCGCATCCTTTTGGGCGAAGGCCGGCTGTTCTACGCGCTGGCCTTGCTGGAAGGCAAGCAGCCCATCGCCCGCATCGCCGGCTGGCAGGGCGATTTCCGCCAGCTGGACCCGCAAACCTACGCCCAGTACAAGCAGCGCTTCCCGGCCATCGACCAGATTCCCTTGATCGGCAAGACCAGCGAGAACTCGGTCAGCGCCGAAAAAGTGCTGACCCTGCGTCCCGACATCGCCGTGTTCAGCATCTCCGGCCACGGCCCGGGCCTGAACAATCCCATCGTGCAGCAATTGCAAGCGGCCAAGGTGCCGGTGGTGTTCGTCGACTTCCGCAACGCGCCGCTGGAGCACACCGTGCCCAGCCTGCGCATCATGGGCAAGGCGCTGCAACGCGAAGCCGAGGCTGAACGCTTCATCCGCTTCTACCAGGGCAAGATGGACGCCATCCGCAAGGTGGTGGCCGCCATCCCGGCGCAGCAAAAGCCCAAGGCCTTCCTAGACCTCCGCGCCGGCGCCTTCAGCAATGTCACCAGCGCCGGACGCGGCAGCCTGGGCGAGCTGGTGGACGCCGCCGGCGGTGTCAATATCGCCGACAAGCTGATCCCCGGCGCAGTGGGCGAAGTGAATATGGAGCATGTGCTGGCCAGCAATCCGGACCTGTACATCGGTACCGGCACCGCGGACGCCGCCGAGAAAACCGGCATCCAGTTCGGCGCCAACATCAGCGCGGCACAGGCTCAGGCCTCGCTCAAGCGCACCGCCGCGCGCAGCCCGGTGGGCGCGCTGCGCGCGGTGCGCGAAGGCCGCACCTTCGGCGCCTGGCACCACTTCTACAACACGCCTTACCACATCGTGCTGCTGGAAGCCTTCGCCAAGGAGCTGCAGCCGGCGCGCTTCGCCAAGCTGGACCCGGACGCCAGCTGGAAACAGCTGCATCGCGACTTCCTAGCCATAGAGCCGCAAGGCACTTACTGGGTCAAGGGCGTTAAATGAGCAGCGAGACCATGACGCTTTCCGCCGCCGCGGTGGCGGCGGACTACCGCCGCACCCTGCTGCGCCGGCTGCTGCTGGTGGCCGTGCTGCTGAGCCTGCTCGCCGTCTCGCTGACGCTGGACGTCACCACCGGCGCCAGCGGCATGCCGCTGGCCGAATTCTGGCAGACGCTGTGGCACCCGGCCGCCGCCGATCCGGCCACCGAAGTCATCGTCTGGCAAATCCGCCTGCCCTACGCGCTGATCGCCATCGCAGCCGGCCTGGCGCTGGGCCTGGCCGGCGCCGAAATGCAGACCGTGCTGCACAACCCGCTGGCGGACCCGTTCACCCTGGGCCTGCAGCCGGCGGCCGCCTTTGGCGCGGCGCTGGCCATTCTGCTGGACGTCAGCATCCCCGGCGTGCCCGGCCCATGGATGCTGCCGGTCAACGCCTTCGTGTTCGCGCTCGGCTCCGCTCTGCTGCTGGACGTGGTGGCACGCTGGAGCAATATGCCCACCAGCGGCGTGGTGTTGTTCGGCATTGCGCTGTTCTTCAGCTTCAACGCCCTGGTGTCCCTGCTGCAATTCGTCTCCACCGCGGACTCGCTGCAAGACCTGGTGTTCTGGCTGATGGGCAGCCTGTCGCGCGCGGACTGGCCCAAGATCGCGCTGCTGTTCGGCGCCTTCGCGCTGATCCTGCCCTGGTCGCTGAGCCAGTCCTGGCGGCTGACCGCGCTGCGGCTGGGTGAGGACCGCGCCGCAAGCTTCGGCATCAATGTGCGCCGGCTGCGGCTCAGCTCGCTGCTGCGCGCCAGCCTGCTCACCGCGCTGGCGGTGGCCTTCGTCGGCACCATAGGCTTCATCGGCCTGATCGCGCCGCACATCGCGCGCCGGCTAGTGGGCGAGGATCACCGCTTCTACCTGCCGGTGAGCGCGCTGACCGGCGCCGCCATCCTGTCCATGGCCTCGGTGGTGACCAAGAACCTGGTGCCCGGCGTCATCGTGCCGGTGGGCATCGTCACCTCGCTGGTGGGCATCCCCTTCTTCATCGCCATCGTGCTGCGCAACGGAGGCCGCCAATGAGCTCCGCCCTGTCCATCCATCAACTCTCGGTCAGCTACGGCAAGCGCCAGGTGATACGCGCGCTGGACGTGCCCTGTCTGCGGGCGGGCGACATCACAGCCTTGCTGGGCCCCAACGGCAGCGGCAAGTCCACCTTGCTGCGCGCCCTGGCCGGCCTGCAGCACAGCAGTGGCGACGTCCGCCTGGACCAGCGCGCGCTCAGCCGCCAGCGCGGCGAAGTGGCCTATCTGCCGCAAACCCTGCCGCCCAGCGTGCATCTGTCGGTGTTCGAATCGCTGATGGTGGCCGGCCAGGCCACCGCCGCGGGCCTGTCGCGCCGCCATGACGACCAGCAAGTGTTCGCGCTGCTGCAATCGCTGGGCATCGAGCAACTGGCGCTGCGCTATCTGGACCAGTTGTCCGGCGGCCAACGCCAGCTGGTGGGCATCGCCCAGGCGCTGATCCGCGAACCGGCGGTGCTGCTGCTGGACGAGCCGCTGTCGGCGCTGGACCTCAACTACCAGTTCCACGTGATGGACCTGCTGCGCCGCGAAACCCGCCGCCGCGGCATGGTCACCGTCATCGTGCTGCACGACCTCAACGTGGCGCTGCGCCACTGCGACCGGGTGCTGATGCTGAAGGACGGCGCTTTGCAAGCCAACGGCGCGCCGGACGAGGTGATAGACAGCCAAAGCCTGCGCCGCGTCTACGGCGTCAGCGGCCGGGTGGAGCGTTGCTCTCAAGGCGTGGCGCATGTGCTGGTGGACGGGCTGCACAGCGGTTTGCGCTGAGGACTGGTTTACGATCTTTTCCGACCACGGGTATTGCTCAAGGGAAAGCATTGAATCCGCTAAGCGGATGATGATTTTCATTGCCGGGGCTGCCCGGCGGGCAGGGAAAGGATATTTGCTTGGCCAAATATCCTCTCCACTCCTAAAGGCCACCCTGCAAACCTGGCCTGCGGCTTCCCGCCGGGTCCCGTCAGGCCCGAGGCGCGGCTGAACTCGCGATTTGCTAACGTCAAATCGCTCAAACAAAGCAGCCGCTTAAAACCTCGGGCCGGCCACCCGACGGCAGGCTTGAAGGGGCTCAGGGTACGTCGAATACGCGGTTTCCTACGTATCTACACAACGCTTCACCTTACTCATATAAAGATCATCACAGGCTCCAAGAAGCGCCCCACTCGGCCAAGATTGCCGGCAATACCCACACCGCTATCTCGAACGTTTGCCACGTCTGGCCTCAAGCCTTGCAAAACCCCAGTGCCGGATGGAAGCGCCAGCCATTGTCAGACTGCGGCAAGCTCAACCCGCCAAAGCGCCGCGCGCAAGTCTCCAGTTCCATGCCCAGCTCCGCCGCCAGCTCGGCCAAGGCCGCCGGATATTCGCTGACGCCCCAGGGCCGGATATTCGGCTGCGTCAACGCCGCCTCCGGCACCCGCTGGTTCAGGCTGGCCTCCACCGGCGTGAAATGCGGCGGCTCCGGCCACGGCCGGCTTTCCACTCGGTGCAGCGCGTAATCGTCCCCGTCCTCGGTGGGCAGCAACAGCAAGTCCACTTCCGGCTCGCCGCCGGCGCGAAAGGGCTGCTGCTGCGCCAGCACCCCGCTGAGCAGCGCCTGCGGCTGCTGCCAACAGCTATACGCACCCAGCGGCGCGATGGCCTGGCCCTCCCGCCCCGGCCGGCTGCTGGCGGCTCTGACCTGGCCAGCCGGCGACATCAGCTGCGCCAGCCGCGCGTGCTCCAGGTGCGACAAGCGCCGCTTCGGCTGCAGCGGCTCCGGTTGCACGATGCGCGGCCGCGCGTCCAGATGCCGGTACTCGTCCTCCTCCAGCAGCTCGCTCAACAGATGGCTGTCCAAGGGGAAGGCCTCGTCCTCGAAACCCGGCCAGCGGAAAGCCGGCTGATCCGGCTGTTCCACGCTGCTTAGATTGCGCTCGCAAATCAGCACGTTCACCGCCTCCCAGGGATCCGGGCGGTGGCGGCGCAGCCGGCCGGCCAGCTGGATCAGCGAACGCATGGACGAAGGCTCGACAATCGCCCAATCGTAATCATGATCCCGCCCCACCTCGGTCACCGGCGAACCCAGCACGATGAACACATGCTCGCGCTCCGGCTCCGCGTCCAGCTCGCGACGGATGGCCGGCAGCGTGAACACCGCTTCCGCTTGCTCGCGGTTCAGCGCCTGGTCCAGCTGGCGCTCGATGGCGGAACGCAGCAGCAAGGGGTATTGCGAGTGGTAAACGCATAAATGCAGCTGCCAGTGCGCCGGCCACGGCAGCGCGTACAAGGCCAGCGCCACCTCGAACAAGGGCTGGATATTGGCCATGCGCACCAGGCCGAAGCTGACCGCCTGGCCGCTGATTGGATCCCGCTGCTGATTGAGCCGGTGCAAGCGCTCTATGGCCGGCTGCAACTGGGCGGCGAACTCGCGGCGCAACGCCGGCGCCTGCCCCTGGCCAAAGCTCAACGGCAGCAGTTCGGCGTTGCGCCGCGCCGGCTGCGTGGCCAGCCAATCGGCGCGCCGGCCGGCGAACTGCCGCTGCCGCCGGCGGAAAGCGTCGACATCGGCGCAATCCTCCTGGGCCTGGTCCTGTTCATCCACCCAGGCGCAGCACGCCGCCAGCGGCCGCCCCGGCTGGCCGCGATTGGCCTGAAACTGACGACGGCCGGCCAGATACGCTTCGAACAAACCTTCAATCAGCGCCGGCGGCAAGGTGGCGGACGACAGCAACAGCCGGCTGCCCAGCAGGCCGGCCCAATGCGCCAGCCGGGTCAGCGCCGGCAAGTCCGCCAGATCGAAGTCGTCCGGCTCGTCCAGCACCAGGTCCCCGCTCATCAGCCGCAGCATGGGCGCAATCTGCCGCCCGCCGCGCAGGCTTTCCGTCGCTGGCGTCAGGTGGTCTATGGTGCACACCAGCAGCGGCGCCTGCAGCAGCTTGGCCGTTTGCGGATCGCGCAGCGCGCGCGACAACAGCGGGTGCTCGCCGCCGGCCTCGTAGCGCACCTCGCCGCCCTCGTCCCACAAGGCTTGGCGCGAGGCAGAGCCGCTGGCCTCCGCCTGCTGTTGATGGTGTTTGAACAACTGGGTGTTGGCGCTGCCGCCCACGCAGATGGCCAGATCGTCGTCGTTCAGGCGCAGCTGCTGGCAGAAGGCCTGACCGGTTTGCAGCGTCAGCGCGCGCAAGCCCAGCGCAAACGCGCAACGCAGGCCCAGCGCCGGGTCCGCCAAGGCATACATGATCCGCGCATTGCCCAGTGTCTTGCCGCAGCCGGTGGACGCCATATTGACGATGAAAGCGCCCTGCTCCGCCGCCCGCGCGCGCATCCCCGCGGCCAGATCCGCAGCCCGGTCCTGCCAACGGAAGCGTGTGTCGGCGCTGCGCTGCAGCAAGCGCTTGCGCCGCAACAGCCGCGGCAACTCCCGCTCAAAACCGGGCAAGGCGCGGCATACCAGGGCGCTATGCTCCGCCACGCCCAGTAAATGCTCGTCCAGCGGCTGATTGAAATCGCCGGACCCGCCATGGGTATTGGCCCACAGCGGATAGCCGGCCTGGCCGCGCTTGTGCCGCAGCTGCGCGTAATCCAGGCTGGAGAAATGATGGTCCGCCAGCATCAGGCTCAGCCGCGCCACGTGCATCGCGTAAAGATTGTCCAGCCAGCGCGTCTCGCCGCGCGCGGCCAAACGCGCGGCCAGCTTGTCCGCCAGCCGCGCGGCGCGGCGGCTCCAGGCCGGCGTGCTCACCGGCAGGCCCTGCGGAAAGCGCCAGTACGGCGCCAGCTGCGCCGGCTCGGCCTCAGCATCCCGCCATTCATTCCAGCGCGCGTCGATATGAGCGGGAATGTTCAACAACATCCGGCTTTGAAAACCCTGCAGCTTGCCGCCCAAGCGGCACTGTTTGCCCTCCGCGAAGTCCGGTATCAGCGGCAGCCGGTGATGCGTCAGCACCAGCCAGCCCACCGCGGCGGCCAGCGGCGGCAAACGGGAAAACGGCGGCTCGCACTCCGCCCCCATGCCGTCCGCCTGCAAGCGCTCCAACCAGATGGCATGGTCCTGCTCCGTCGGCTGCCGCAAGCGCGCCAGCCAGCCGGCGTCGTCGTCGTCGCCGACAAAGGCCTGAAACAAACGCAAGGACACCCACTCGTGGCGGTAGAGATTGCGCTCGGTCCGCTCGCCGCGCAGCCGTTGCTGAAACGCCTGGCTGGCCTTGCCCAGATCGTGCAGCAAGGCCGCCAGGCCAGCCAGCAGCTGGATGTCCTCGCCGCTGTGCCAATCGTTCTCATCCGCGCTGCGCAGCACATTGCGGCGGGTGCTATGCGTGGGCGTGGCGCCGTCGGCATTGAAGCGGCTGGCGTCGCCCACTATCCACAACAGCTCGCTATGGTCCTGGCCGCGTATCCAGTGGCAGGCCACCGCGGTATTCTTGCGCGCGCTCTGGCGCAGCAAACGCCGCAGCGTGTCCAGCCCGGCTTGGGTGATCGGCGTTTGCCAGACGCGGTCGCCGCGGCGTTCGGCGAACTGGTCCAGAATCTGCCGGCTGCGCGTCAGCGCCTTCTTGTCGCATTGCGAGATCAGCAGGATATTCATGCCGCCCGCCCCCGCCGCTCGGCAATGTCCTTCAAGGTGTCGATGATGAAATCCAGCGCCTCGCCGCGGGTCAGCGCCTCGATGCAGGCCTGGCGGAAGGTCTGCTCATCGTCGCCGCGCATCGCGGAGACAAAGGCCTGCGGCAGGATCAGCGCGTCCTTGACCAGGTCCGCCGCGTCAAACACCAGCCCTCCGCGCCGGGTCTTGCCGTGCAGCACCGCCAGGCCGTGCGGCAAGCCCAGCACCCAGGCCGCGGTGGCGCCCAGGCCGTAAGCCAGGTAATTGCCGTGGTCCAGAAACGCGTTGGCCGGGTCCGTGCCGGCGCCGCGCTTGGCGCGGCTGAAATCGCCATAGCCGGTGGCCTGCGCCGCTAGGCGGAACAGCAGCTTGGTCAGCCGCGCCTCCTCGGTCAGCAAATGCGCGTGGTCCGGCGCCTGGGCAATCGCCTGGCGCGAGGCCTGCAAGGCCGCCTCCAGGCTGGCCTCTTCCACCACGAAACCGGCTTCACGCAAAGCGCGGCTGCCCAGCCAATGCCGCTGCAAACAGCCCAGCCGCGCCAGCTGCACATCCTTGGCGGCCGCCAGCCGCTGCGCGTCGTCAAACCAGAAGCGCACCCAGTACTGCAGATATTCCGTGGGCCGGTACTCGCTTTGCGGCGCAAACCACGCCGCCTCCTGCTCCAGCTCATTGGCGCTGAACAAGGGCGTGCCGCCCCCGCCGCAAAAGCCCACCATCACCCCGGCCTTGGCCAGCTCCCGCATCGCCGCCTGCGTCACCGAAGTGCCGGTGCCCAGCAGGATGCAGCTGGTGTTGGCGATGGGGATATTCCAATACAACGAAGCCTTGCCGGCATCGGTGACGTACTCCACCCGCCCGCCGTTGACCAGCACCCGGCAGTGCTGCAGGTAATAAAGATTGGCGCGCTTGGAATGCAGAATGGTCTTGAGATCGGACGGGGAAAAATCGGACATGACGATACCTTCGGGATGGAACTCGATGGCATATTTTGCCATGGGCATGAACGGCATGGCAGCCTGCGCGACAAACCCTTTTTTTCCGCCCCCTGTGGCTGACATTTAAAAACAATGACTTAGCGATGGCATGGAAATTTGGGTCAAAGCCGGAAGAATCGCTGCAAATGCCCACGCCATAAGGACTGTGGGCGGTGTAGACTCTAGTTCACTGCCGGATAGGCAGCTTAGAAATCCTTGAGCTTGACCAAGGCCATGCTCAGGTCGTTCACTGCCGGATAGGCAG
The DNA here is from genome assembly GCF_009936155.1 of Chromobacterium haemolyticum. Taxonomy (NCBI): domain Bacteria; kingdom Pseudomonadati; phylum Pseudomonadota; class Betaproteobacteria; order Neisseriales; family Chromobacteriaceae; genus Chromobacterium; species Chromobacterium haemolyticum. The sequence goes on from NZ_AP019312.1 coordinate 4,138,174, forward strand.
CTTAGAAAAAAGCCCGAGAATGGCGCCAGAAACAAGCACGGTTCACTGCCGGATAGGCAGCTTAGAAAACACGATGATCGGCGCGGCGGTGTTGTTGATCGTTCACTGCCGGATAGGCAGCTTAGAAATCGCCCCCGCCCCGCCGCCACCAGCGGCAGGGGTTCACTGCCGGATAGGCAGCTTAGAAAAAGGAAGTGGCCGGCGTAGAACTGAAGGGTGAGTTCACTGCCGGATAGGCAGCTTAGAAAACTATCGACACTGTGACCACGCAACTACACGGGTTCTCTGCCGGATAGGCAGCTTAGAAAAGACAGACAAGGCCGGCAAGATTTCGACCTCTGTTCTCTGCCGGATAGGCAGCTTAGAAATCTGCATGGGGGCATGACTATGAAGAGTCATGGTTCTCTGCCGGATGGGCAGCCTAGAAAGGCTCCCCAACCCCTCCCCCGCAATGCTTCCAATCACATTATTCTTAATTTGAATAACAATCTAATTTTCCAGATTTTTAACACATATGCAATCGTGCTAGATTTTGTTCTCCAAAATCAATAAAGGGCCGGCACAGCCGGCGTTCCACGATGGCATATCCACATTTCACCCTCTCCGCGCTGGCGCTGGCCTTGGCAGGGCAAGCCTTGCCGGCGCTGGCCGCCGACGGCAACACGCTGGACAGCGTCACCATCACCGGGTCGCGCATTGCGCGCGCCGGCAAGGAAGGTCCCACCGGGGTCACGGTGCTGAGCGGCGCCGATATCGAAAAACAGGGTTACACCAATGTCTACGACGCGCTGAACAATCTGGCGCAGAACACCGGCTTTACCCAGGGCGCGGATTTCGGCAATACCTTCACCCCGGCCGCCAACGCCATCAGCCTGCGCGGGCTGGGGCCCAACCATACGCTGACCCTGCTCAACGGCCGCCGCATCGCCGATTACCCGGTGGCTTACGAGGGTTCGGTCAACTTCGTCAATCTGGCCAATATCCCGGCGGCGATGATTGAGCGCATCGAGGTGCTTAACGGCGGCGCGTCGGCGATTTACGGCTCGGACGCCATCGCCGGCGTGGTCAATGTGATCCTGAAAAAGAAGGCCGACGGCACCACGGTCAACGTCAAGGCCGGCGGCAGCGAGCATCACGGCGGCGAAAACCTGCGCCTGCAGCTGAGCGGCGGCAAGAGCTGGGACAAGCTGAACCTGGTCTACGCGCTGGAATTGAGCCAACGCAACCCGATCTGGTCGCGCCAGCGCGGCTTCATGGCGGACAACACCGTCAACGGCGCGGCGCCCACCACGGTGTGGTCGCAGAAGGATGTGAAGACCGGCAAGTTCATCGATCCCGGCGCGGCTTGCGGCGAGCTGGGCGGCTTGTACGCCGGCAGCGTGCGCGCCTACCGCACCAGCAAGACCAATGTTTGCGCCAGCCCGCTGGCCAAGGCCTCGTACTGGACGGTGCAGACCGCCAACCAAAGCCAAAACGGTTATCTGAGCCTGAACTACGCGCTCAACGATCATCTTGAGCTCTTTGGCGACGCGCTGCTGGCCTTCAATCACAGCGAGAACAACACCCGCGGCCCCAGCTGGACCTCCGCCGGCGGCAACGGCGGCTATTTCCTGAACCAGAACAGCGGCCGCTACGAGGCCTGGACCCGGCTGCTGTCGCCGGAGGAGATGGGCGGCGCCAGCCGTTACAACCGCAAATGGGACGATGTGGCGGCCAACCTGACCTTCGGCCTGCGCGGCGCGGTGCCGGACAGCAGCTGGAGTTACGAAGCCGCTTACAACGCGTCTATCTACACCAGCCAGAACATCGCGCCGCGGCTGCTGGCCAATGCGGACAGCTTCTTCCTGGGCCAGCAGCAGGGCGTGGACGCCAAGGGGGTGCCGATTTACGCGCCGTCGGCCGGGCCGTTCAACCGCCGGCTGAGCCAGACGGAGTTCGACAGCATCGCCGGGCGCTCGGTGAGCCAGAACAAGTCCTGGCTGCAGGCGCTGAGCCTAAGCGGCAGCGGCGAGTTGTTCAAGCTGCCGGCCGGAGCGGTGAAGCTGGCCGGCACGCTGGAATGGGGCAGCCAGGGCTTCAGCAACGATCCGGACCCGCTGATCAATCAGGGCGCTTTCTACAATACCTCGCCGGCCGCGCACGCCGGCGGCACCCGCTCGCGCCAGGCGGCGGGCGGCGAGCTGTACATCCCGGTATTCAAGCAGCTGAACCTGACCCTGTCCGGCCGCTACGACCGCTACCAGCTGCCGGACAGCAGCGCCGGCAAGTTCACTTACGGCGCCGGCCTGGAGTTCCGGCCGCTGAACACGCTGCTGCTGCGCGGTAGTTACGCCACCAGCTTCCGCGCGCCGGACATGAATTACCTGTTCCTGACTCAGAGCCGCGGCTATTACTCGTCCAGCACCGATTACTGGCGTTGCGCCCAGGCCGGCCAGCCGCTGGCTAGCTGCGACTATAAGAGCATGTCGCCGGGCGCGGATTACGTGAAGAACGGCAACTCCGAACTGAAACCGGAAAACGGCAAGTCCTACGGCTTCGGCTTTGTGTGGTCGCCCAGCAGCAGCGCGGATATTTCGGTGGATTACTGGGACATCGCCATCAATGATCTGGTCACCGACCTGAGCGGCGACAAGCTGCTGCGCGACGAGGCGCTATGCCGCGCCGGCATGCTGGACGCGTCGTCCCAGCTGTGCCAGGACACGCTGCGCCGAGTGCAGCGCAATCCCGACAGCGCGCTGATCAACCCGGGCGCGGTCAAGCAGATCGTGGTCAACCCGATCAACGCCGCCAGCGAGCGCACCAGCGGTTTCGACATCGCCGGCAAGCTGCGCTGGAGAACCGCCAACTGGGGCGGCTTCCTGCTGAAAGCCAATTACACCAAGGTGTTGAAGCACACTTACCAGCAGTTTGCCGGCGATGCGGAAAAGAATATGTTGAACGACCCGGAAAACACCGATTGGCCGGACAAGCTGGACACCAGCCTGACCTGGGACATCGGCCCGTGGTCGTCCACCGTGCTGCTGACCCGCTACGGCAAGATCCCCAAAGCCAACGGCTCCGGCAATTTGACGCCCACGGTGCTGGCCAATTTCAGCACTCAGTACCAGTGGAACAAGCGGACGTCGGTGGGGCTTATCGTCAACAATGTGCTGGACACCATCAAGCGCGACGACACCAGCGGCTGGCCTTACTACCCGGTGGGCAGTTATCTGCCCTATGGCCGCCAGTGGTGGGTTGAGTTGAACCACAAGTTCTGAGCCAGACGGCCTGCGCCGATCCGCGCGGGCGGCCTGCCGCCGCCTGCGCTCAAAGCAACGGCGCAATGCAAAAAACCCACCGCTTGCGCGATGGGTTTTTCTAAATCTGGCGTCCCCACGGGGAATCGAACCCCGGCTACCGCCGTGAAAGGGCGGTGTTCTAACCGCTAAACTATAGGGACATCAAGTGGCGCACCCGGAGCGATTCGAACGCCCGACCCTCTGGTTCGTAGCCAGATACTCTATCCAACTGAGCTACGGGTGCGCTGACTGGCGGAGAAAGAGGGATTCGAACCCTCGATACAGGTTTAAGCCCGTATGCTTCCTTAGCAGGGAAGTGCCTTCGACCACTCGGCCATTTCTCCGTTCAGAGAGCGCCATATTAATTAGCGCTGCGCCCTCTGTCAAGCGTGAATCCGAAATTATTTACGCCGGCTGGTCCAGTCCAAAAACTTTATGCAAAACGCGAACCGCCAGCTCCAGATACTTCTCGTCCAACAGCACCGATACCTTGATTTCCGAGGTGGAGATCATCTGGATGTTGATGCCCTCTTCCGCCAGAGTGCGGAACATGGTGGAGGCGATGCCGCAGTGCGAACGCATGCCCACGCCCACAATGGAAATCTTGGCCACCTTGTCGTCGGCGTCGATCTTGGCGGCGCCGATATGGGTCTGCACTTCGCGCAGGATGGTCAGCGCGCGCTGGAATTCGCCGCGCGGCACGGTGAAGGAGAAATCGGTCGCGCCGTTTTCGCCCACGTTCTGGATGATCATGTCCACTTCGATATTGGCATCGGCGATCGGCCCCAGAATCTGGTAGGCGATGCCAGGCTTGTCCGGCACGCCCTTGACGTTGATGCGCGCTTCGTTACGGTCAAATGCGATGCCTGCGACAACGGCCTTTTCCATGCTTTCATCTTCCTCATACGTAATCAGGGTGCCTTCGCCTTCGTCTTCGAAGCTGGAGAGCACGCGCAAACGAACCTTGTACTTGCCGGCGAACTCCACCGAGCGGATTTGCAGCACCTTGGAGCCCAAGGACGCCATTTCGATCATTTCCTCGAAAGTGACGGTCTTCAGGCGGCGCGCTTCCGGCACCACGCGCGGATCGGTGGTGTATACGCCGTCCACATCGGTGTAGATCTGGCATTCGTCGGCCTTCAGCGCGGCGGCCAGCGCCACGGCGGAGGTGTCCGAGCCGCCGCGGCCCAGCGTGGTGATGTCGCCGTCTTCGTCCACGCCCTGGAAGCCGGCGACGATGACGACGCGGCCTTCATTGAGGTCTGAGCGCATCGCGGCGTCGTCGATATCCTGAATGCGGGCCTTGGTGTGGGCGTTGTCGGTGACCAGTTTCACTTGCCAGCCGCAGTAGCTCTTGGCCGGCACGCCGATTTCCTTCAGCGCCATGGCCAGCAGGCCGATGGTGACTTGCTCGCCGGTGGATACCACCACATCCAGCTCGCGCGGGTCCGGATAGTCCTGAATCTCCTTTGCCAGGGCGATGAGGCGGTTGGTTTCGCCGCTCATGGCGGACACCACCACCACGACATCATGTCCCTGCGACTTCCACTTGGCGACACGGCGGGCAACGTTCTTGATCCGTTCGGTGGTTCCAACCGAAGTGCCGCCGTACTTTTGTACGATGAGTGCCATGCTTGTTTCTTATATTCGAAAGGGTTGAAATGTCGAGCTTCGATTCTGACCCCAACTTGCCAAGAATTGCAAGACGGAATTCACCGCCGATATTGCATTGCAAAACCAGCTGCCGGCCCCTGCCGGAGTATCGCGACGCAAGCTGCCGGCGCTGCCGTGCTTGCCGGCATCAATCCACGGCAGCCATGCCGTTTACTGGCAGATTATTTCTGTTGGATTACATGCGCAAACGTTCGGGACAACTATAGAGATTGGCGCGGCCGCAGCCGGCGAAGCCGATCAAGGTCAGGCTGTAGCGCGCGGCCATCTCCACCGCCAGCGAAGTGGGCGCGGACATCGCTATCAGGATTTCGATGCCGGCGGCGGCGGCCTTCTGCGCCATTTCATAACTGGCGCGGCTGGTGACGACGGCTGCGCCATCGCGCCAGCCCTGGCGCGCGCGCGCGCCGATCAGCTTGTCCAGCGCCACATGACGGCCCACGTCCTCGCTAAGATGCAGTAGTTCGCCCTGAGGCGTCACCCAGCCGGCGGCGTGGGCGCAGGCGGTGGCTTGAGATAGGCTTTGCGCCTGCTGCAAGGCCGGCAAGGCGCGCGCTAGCGCGTCCAGGCTAAAGCTTTGAGTAACCGGCAGCGGCGGCAGCGGCCGGTGGATTTCGGCCAACTGCTCCACGCCGCACAAGCCGCAGCCGGTGCGCCCGGCCAGTTGGCGGCGGCGTTCTTTCAGGGCCATGAACCGGGCCGAAGCCAGCTCGATATGGACCTCCACCCCGCGCTCGCCCGGAAGGATGTCGACGCCGTAGATCTCGCCCGGATGGGCGATGATGCCTTCGGCCAGGCTAAAACCGAGCGCGAAGTCTTCCAGCGCCATCGGGCTGGCCATCATCACCACGTGGGACAGGCCGTTGTACACCAGCGCCACCGGGGTTTCCACCGCCACCCAGTCTTGCCTGGCCTGAGCGCCGCCATCGCGGCAATCTAGAATGCCCAGCTCAAGCGCCGCATGCTCCAGCGCTTCATTTTTTTTCATAGAATTTGGCCTGCCATCAGCTGCAATAGTTTGTACTAATTGATACCTAGGGCGATAATAGATTTTCCGCTGTGAGTGAGCAATGCGCCCTTGGTGGGTCAAGGGCGCCAGGTTCATACCAAGGAGACAAACCCATGCAAGTCAGCAGACGGCAGTTTTTCAAGCTCTGCGCCGGCGGCATGGCAGGCACCACCATCGCGACCCTGGGCTTCATGCCCGAAACCGCGCTGGCCGACACGCGCAGCTATAAATTGATGCGCGCGACGGAAACCCGGAATACCTGTCCATACTGTTCGGTGGGCTGTGGCATCTTGATGTACAGCCTGGGCGACGGCGCCAAGAACGCCAAAGCCGATATTTTCCACATTGAAGGCGATCCGGACCACCCGGTCAATCGCGGCGCGCTCTGTCCCAAGGGCGCCGGCCTGATCGACTTCATCCACAGCCCCAACCGCCTACGCTACCCCGAAGTGCGCGAAGCGGGCTCCAACGAATTCAAACGCATCAGCTGGGACGAAGCCTTCGAGCGCATCGCCGCCCACATGAAGCGCGACCGCGACGCCAACTTTGTCGAGAAAAACGCCGATGGCGTCACCGTCAACCGTTGGCTGACCACGGGCTTCCTGGCCGCATCCGCGTCCAGCAACGAGGCCGGCTGGCTCACCCACAAATTCACCCGCAGCCTGGGGCTGCTGGCGGTCGACAACCAGGCGCGTGTATGACACGGACCAACGGTGGCAAGTCTTGCCCCAACATTTGGTCGCGGTGCCATGACAAACCATTGGGTCGACATCAAGAACGCCAACCTCATTGTCGTCATGGGCGGCAATGCGGCCGAGGCGCACCCGGTGGGTTTCCGCTGGGCGATTGAAGCCAAGACCCGCAACAAGGCGAAGCTGATCGTCATTGATCCGCGCTTCACCCGCACGGCCTCGGTGGCGGATTATTACGCCCCCATCCGCACCGGCACGGACATTGCGTTCCTGTCCGGCGTGATCCGCTACCTGCTGCAAACCGGCAAGTACAATAAGGAATACACGCTGGCCTACACCAATGCCGCGCTCTTGGTGAACCCGGACTTCAAGTTCGACGATGGCCTGTTCTCCGGCTACAACGCGGAGAAGCACAGCTACGACAAATCCACCTGGACTTACCAGCTGGACGACAAGGGCATGGCCAAGCGCGACGACAGCCTGTCCGACCCGCGCTGCGTAATCAATCTGATGCGCGACCACGTGGCCCGCTATACGCCGGAAATGGTGGAAACCCTGTGCGGCACACCCAAGGACGCCTTCCTCAAGGTATGCGAATACCTGGCGGAAACCGGCGCCCACGACAAGACCACCTCCTTCCTGTACGCGCTGGGCTGGACGCAGCACTCCATCGGTTCGCAGAACATCCGCACCATGGCGATGATCCAGCTGCTGCTGGGCAATATGGGCATGGCCGGCGGCGGGGTCAACGCCTTGCGCGGCCACTCCAACATCCAGGGTCTGACCGATATCGGCCTGCTGTCCACCAGCTTGCCGGGCTATCTGAACATGCCCTCGGAGAAAGAGCCCACGCTGGAGGCCTATCTGGCCAAGTACACCAGCAAGCCGCTGGCCGACGGGCAGATGAACTACTGGCAGAACTATCCCAAGTTCTTCATCTCGCTGATGAAGGCGATGTGGGGCGACAAGGCCACCGCCGACAACCAGTGGGGCTATGACTGGCTGCCCAAGTGGGACAAGAGCTACGACGTGCTGCAGTACTTCGAGCTGATGCACCAGGGCAAGATCAACGGCTATTTCTGTCAGGGCTTCAACCCGGTACTGGCTTTCCCGGACAAGAACAAGGTGGTGTCTTCGCTCTCCAAGCTGAAGTACTTGGTGATCATGGACCCGCTGGCCACCGACACCTCCACCTTCTGGAAAAACCACGGCGAACAGAACGATGTGAAGACCGCGGAGATCCAGACCGAGGTGTTCCGCCTGCCCACCACCTGTTTCGCCGAGGAAGACGGCGCGGTGGTCAACTCCGGCCGCTGGCTGCAATGGCACTGGAAAGGCGCGGACGCGCCGGGCGAAGCCATCACCGACGCGGAAATCCTGGCCGGCATCTTCACCCGCCTGAAGGCGCAGTACGCCAAGGATGGCGGCAAGAACGCCGAGGCCATCATGAGCCTGTCCTGGGCTTACGGCAACCCGCACGAGCCCAAGCCGGAAGAACTGGCCAAGGAGCTCAACGGCAAGGCGCTGGCGGACATCCCGGATCCAAAGAACCCGGGACAGTTCCTGGCCAGGAAAGGCGAGCTGCTGTCCGGCTTCGCCCTGATGCAGGCGGACGGCAGCACCGCGTCCGGCTGTTGGATTTTCGCCGGCAGCTGGACCCAGGCCGGCAACCAGATGGCGCGCCGCGACAACAGCGACCCGTCCGGGCTGGGCAACACTCTGGGCTGGGCCTGGGCGTGGCCGGCCAACCGCCGCGTGCTGTACAACCGCGCTTCCTGTAAGCCGGACGGCACGCCGTGGGACAAGAAGCGGACGCTGATCAAGTGGAACGGCGAAAAATGGGTGGGCGTGGACGTGCCTGACTTCAAGGCCGACGAGCCGCCCGGCAGCGCCATGGGCCCCTTCATCATGCAGGCCGAGGGCCTGGGGCGGCTGTTCGCGCTCGACAAGATGGCGGAAGGCCCGTTCCCCGAGCACTACGAGCCGTTCGAAACGCCGCTGGGCACCAACCCGCTGCATCCCAAGGTGGTGTCCAATCCGGCTGCGCGGGTGTTCGCCGCGGACCGCGAACAGATGGGCAAGCACGACGCCTTCCCGTACGCGGCCACCACTTACCGGCTGACCGAGCACTTCCACGGCTGGACCAAGCACGCGCGGCTGAACGCGATCGCCCAGCCGGAGCAGTTCGTGGAAATCGGCGAGGCGCTGGCCAAGGAGAAAGGCATCGCCCACGGCGACACGGTGAAAGTGTCGTCCAAGCGCGGCTATATCAAGGCCAAGGCGGTGGTGACCAAGCGCATCCGCGCGCTGCAGTCGGGCGGCAAGACGGTGCACCAGGTCGGGATTCCGATTCACTGGGGTTATGAAGGAGTGGCCAAGAAAGGCTTCAGCGCCAACACGCTGACGCCGTTTGTCGGCGACGCCAACACCCAGACCCCGGAATTCAAGTCCTTCCTGGTCAACGTCGAGAAAGTATAAGGAGCGACCATGTCACTGCAATCGCAAGATATCCAGCGCCGCTCCGCCAGCCCCACCCAGCCGCCGGTGGTGCGCGATTACAAGGCCGAGGTGGCCAAGCTGATCGACGTGTCCACCTGCATCGGCTGCAAGGCCTGCCAGGTGGCCTGCTCGGAGTGGAACGACATCCGCGACGAAGTGGGCAGCAACGTCGGCGTCTACGACAACCCGGCCGATCTCACCGCCCACAGCTGGACGGTGATGCGCTACAGCGAGGTGGAAGAAAGCGGCAAGCTGGAGTGGCTGATCCGCAAGGACGGCTGCATGCACTGCGCCGATCCGGGCTGTCTGAAGGCCTGTCCGTCGCCGGGTGCCATCATCCAGTACGCCAACGGCATCGTGGACTTTCAGTCCGAGCACTGCATCGGCTGCGGCTATTGCATCTCCGGCTGTCCGTTCAACGTCCCGCGCATCAATCAGAAGGACAACAAGGCGTATAAATGCACCTTGTGCTCCGACCGGGTGATGGTGGGCCAGGAGCCGGCCTGCGTGAAGACCTGTCCCACCGGAGCCATCCGCTTCGGCACCAAGTCCGATATGCAGACCTACGCGCACGAGCGGGTGGAAGAGCTGAAGACCCGCGGCTACGCCAACGCCGGGCTGTACGATCCGGAAGGCGTGGGCGGCACCCACGTGATGTACGTGCTGCACCACGCCGACAAGCCGGAGCTGTATTCCGGCCTGGCCAAGGATCCCAAGATCAGTCCGGTGGTCAGCCTGTGGAAAGGCATCCTCAAGCCGCTGTCCACCATAGGCCTGGCGGCTTCAGTGTTGTTCGGCTTCTTCCACTACATCGGCGTCGGCCCCAATAAGGCGGAAGAGGAAGAGGAGGAACAGGCATGAGCAAGGAAAAGCTGATCAAGCGCTACAGCGCGGCGGAACGCCTCAACCACTGGATCGTGGCGGTGTGCTTCGTGCTGTTGGCGATTTCCGGCCTGGCCTTCTTCTACCCGGCCTTCTTCTGGCTGACCGGCGTATTCGGCACGCCGCAGCTGGCGCGCATCATCCACCCCTTCGTCGGGGTGCTGATGTTCGTCGGCTTCGCGCGCCAGTTCCTGCGTTACTGGCATCACAACTTCCTGGACAAGGAAGACGTGAAGTGGATGATGGCGGTGAAGTCGGTGCTGTCCGGTCATGAGGTCGGCGACATCGGCAAGTACAACGGCGGCCAAAAAGGCATGTTCTGGCTAATGACCGGCTGCATGCTGGTGCTGGTGTGCACCGGCTTCATCATGTGGCGGCCGTACTTCGCGATGTACTTCCCCATCCCGGTGATACGCGTGGCGCTGCTCCTGCACGCCTGGAGCGCGCTGATCCTGATCGCCGGCATCATCGTCCACGTCTACGCCGCCATCTGGGTGCGCGGCACGATACGGGCGATGGTGGAAGGCGTGGTCACCCACGCCTGGGCCAAGAAGCATCATCCGCGTTGGTATCGTGAAATGACCGGAGACAAGAACAAGCCATGAGCATACGCATCGTCCCTCTGGACGAGGCTGGCCGGCTGCAAACCACGGCGGGAGAGATCCCGCCGTTGTTGCTGCCCCAGCCCGCCGAACGTTATCTGGCCCGCAGCCAGCGCCTGACAACGCTGGCCGACGGCCACCCGATGGCGGCCTATCTGGCATTCGCCGCCCGCATCGCCGCCGCGCAGCACCGCTTGGTGCGCGAACAGCCGGTGACGCTGCCGCCGCGCGGCGACTACTTCCATCATTGCGCCGAGCACGGCCTGCCGCCGCTGGGCGCCGCCGCCTGGCCGCGCGATCCGGTCTGGCGCGATCTGCTGCGCGCGCTGTGCGCGGAGCTAGCCGCCCTGCCCGGCCCCGCCGGCGAAGTAGCGCGCGAGTTGGAACAAGCGAACGACGCGGCGCTGGAAAGCGCCGCCCGCGCGCTGCTCGACGGCGATTTCGCCGCGGTTGGCTCGGCGCGCGCGCCCTTGCTGTGGGCGGCGCTGTCGGTCTACTTCAGCCAGCTGGCCGCGCAGTTGCAGGTGACGGCGGTGGCCGAACCGGACGACGCCCGCCATCTGTGCCCGGTGTGCGCGATGCCGCCGGTGGCCAGCGTGGTGCGCCTCGGCAACGAGTCCGGCCTGCGCTATCTGCATTGCAGCCTGTGCGAGAGCGAATGGCATCTGGTGCGCGCCAAGTGCAGCAATTGCGAAGCCACGCGCGACATCGGCTACTGGTCGCTGGAGCAAGGCGACAGCCAGCAGGCCGCGGTGCGAGGCGAAAGCTGCGGCGACTGCGGCAGCTACCTGAAGATCCTGGCGCTGGACAAGGACCTGAACGCCGAGCCGGTAGCCGATGACCTGGCCTCGCTGGCGCTGGATCAGCAGCTGGAGCAGCGCGGCTTTGCCCGCAGCGGGGTGAATCCGCTGCTGTTCCCCGGCTGAGAAGCGCTTCTGTTTCCACCCTGCCAGCCTCCTTCACGGAGGCTTTTTTATTGCCTAAGCAAGCGGCTTGGCCGCGCCGGCCGTTTGCATAAGAAAAAACCAACAACTACAAAAAAGGTATGACTTTTTTCTATTCCGGTTAATCGACATGGCTCTGCTCCCGCCTCTGACGCCAAGAAACCGCCTGCTGCTGGGTCTGGCCATCAATGGCGGCGTCTTGTGCTGGCTGTTTTGGGGGCATGCCCTGCTCTGGGCCGGGCTGGCGCTCAGCTCCGCCGCGCTGGCGCTGGCGCTGAGCTGGCCCTCTCCGGTCGACGCCGCGGAGCAGACGCCGAACCCCGACGCCTACTGGCAAGGCTTCGCCAGCCATGTTTGCGCCTTGCTCCCGCTGTGGGCCGGCCACATCTCCTTGGGCAAGGAACAAATGGACGACGCCGCCAATCGGTTGACCCTGCGCTTTGACGGCATCTTGCGCCAAGTCGGCGGCGCGGTGCCCAAACCCGGCGAGCACACCGACCAAGCGGCGCTGGCGCAAGCGGAAAGCCGGCTCAAGCACATGCTGCAGCTCTTGCAAAACGCCACCCGGCAGCAAACCGACCTCGCCATCCATCTGCACACACTGGGCCAATCGGCCAATACCCTGCAAAACCTGGTGCGTAGTCTGATCAGCGGCCGCCAGCTGGACGGCGAGCAAAGCATGGAACAACTGGGCAGCGATACGCTGGAGCAACTGTCCCGCTTGCAAAACCAGATCGACAAGGCGATGGACAGCCTGGCGCAGATGGCGCACGAGCCGCTGCGGCCGCATGCGCCGCTAAACCCCGCCGACCCGGCCGCCCAGGATAAAGAAGCCATGCAGGACGAAGAGGCCGCTCAGTCTCAATCCTTGCAGCAGGCGCTGGAAGATATTCTGGTGCAACTGCAATTCCAGGATAGGGTGGATCAAATCCTCAGCGGAGTGCAAAACGACATGCGCCGGCTGGAAAGCGTCTTCAGCCAGGCGCTGATCGATACCGAACAGCGGCCGACGCCGCCGGACACGGCAGCCTGGCTAGAGGCCTTGAAAAACAGCTATACCACCCATGAGCAGCGCGTCCTGCACAGCAGCGACAAGACTGAATCGGGCAATAACCAAAACAACATCACCTTTTTTTGATCCGGGGAACGCTTCCGATGGCCAAAACCATACTCATCGTCGATGATTCGGCCAGCCTGCGACAGGTGGTGCGCATGACGCTTGCCGGCGCGGGCTATGAGGTGCTGGAGGCCGGCAACGGCCAGGAGGCGCTGGATGTGCTGGACGGACGCAAAGTCCATCTGATCGTCTCCGATGTGAACATGCCGCTGATGGACGGCATCGCCTTGCTGCGCAATATCAAGGTCCATCCTAATTACAAATTCACTCCGGTGATCATGCTGACCACGGAATCCTCCGAGGAAAAGAAGCAGGAAGGCAAGGCCGCCGGCGCCAAAGCCTGGGTGGTCAAACCATTTCAGCCGCCGGTGCTGTTAACCGCCGTTTCCAAATTGATCCTGCCCTGAACGGGAGCCCGACATGCCGCGCACCCGCAAAAAATCAGACGCCCGAGACGGCGCGCCCGCCACACTGTCCGCCGACGTTTTCCAACTGACGCTCAGCGGAGAACAAACCATTTACCAGGCGGCGGAACTGCATCAGCAGCTTCACGCAGCCCTGACCGGCCACGCCGCCATCGAGCTGGATATGTCCTGTGTAGGAGAACTGGACTGCGCCATCGCCCAGGTGCTGCTGTGGCTGCGCCGGGAAAGCCTGCGCAAGGGCGTCGCGTTGCGCTTCATCGCCCCCAGCCCGGCCTCTCAGGACTTCATACGACTCGTCGGCCTGCAAGGCGAGCTCTCATTGGAAGAGGCCGCGCATGGATCTTGAACTGGCGCTGCAAACCTTCTTCGAAGAGTCCAACGATCTGCTGGGGGAGATGGAAAGCATCCTGCTGGACGCGGAGGCCGACTCCACCACCACGGAACAGCTGAACGCCCTGTTCCGCTCCATGCACACCATCAAGGGTTCCGCCGGGCTGTTTGGTCTGGACATCGTCGTCGGCTTCACCCATGAAGTGGAAAACGTGCTGGACCTGCTGCGCGACGGCGCCCTGCGGCTGGACGATATGCTGACCGGCCTGCTGCTGCGCTGCCACGACCACGTCAAGGAGATGCTCACCGCGCTGGCGGCCAAGGACAGCCTGGAGCGCTTCGCCGACACCGAACTGCTGGACGAACTGATCGCCTACAACCGCGCGGCCGGCGGCGCCGCGGCTCAGGATGCGGCGGAAACAACCCCGCCCCCGGAAGCGCCGCCAGCAGCGGCCCCATCCGAACCTCCGGCCGCGCCCGACGCGCAAAAGCCGGAGCAGTGGCTGCTGTCGCTGCGCTTCGGCCCGGACATGTTGCGCAACGGCATGGACCCGTCTTCCTTCATCCGCTATCTCGCCACCATCGGCGAGATCGATCGGATCGAAGCCATCACCACCCAACTGCCGGCCGGCGACGCCTTCAATCCGGAAACCAACTATCTGCGCCTGGAGGCGCTGTACCGCAGCCCGGAAGAACAGCAGACGCTGCTGGATGTCTTCGAATTCGCCCGCGAAGACAGCGAGGTCCATATTTGGCCGTGGCCGCCCACTTCGCGACAACAAGCGCAGACGCTGGCCAGCGCCGCGCCGGAGGAGGCCGAGGCGGTGCTGGCGGTATGGCTGCGCTTTGGCCTGGAACCCGAGACCGCCGAGCCGGAAGCCGCGCCCGACGAGTCCTTCGCGATGGAGGTGGAAACGCCGCAGGCGGAAGTCGTGGAATTGGCGCAGGAGGAACATTCCACCGCGGACCTCGATCCTGTTTTGCTCGTCGACGCGGCCCAGGAGGCCCCGGCAGCCCGCGCCGGCGTCAAGACCTCCGGCGACGCCAAAAGCGGCAAGCAGGCTGAAAGCAAATTCATCAAGGTGGAGGCTGGCAAGCTGGACAGCCTGATCAACCTGATAGGCGAACTGGTGATCGCCGGCGCCGCCGCCAACCTGGTGGCGCGCCGTTCTCAGCAAAGCGCGCTGGTGGAGGCCACTCAAACCATCGCCAACCTGATCGAACAGATCCGCGCCGGAACGCTGTCCATGCGCATGATCCAGATCGGCGAAATCTTCAGCCGCTTCCCGCGCGTGGCGCGCGATGTCTCCCGCGAACTGGGCAAGGACATCCAGCTGCACATCTCCGGCGCGGAAACCGAGCTGGACAAATCCATGGTGGAAAAACTGGGCGACCCGCTGATGCACATCGTGCGCAACGCCATAGACCACGGCATCGAAACCACGGAGCGCCGGCTCGCCAGCGGCAAGCCGGCCGAAGGGCATGTCTGGCTCAACGCCTACCATGAGTCCGGCAGCATCGTGATCGAAGTGGCCGACGACGGCGGCGGCCTCAACCAAGAGCGCATCCTGGCCAAGGCGGTGGAACGCGGCTTGGTTCCCGCCGACTCCGCGCTGCCGGAGCAGGACGTGTTCCGGCTGATCTTCGAGGCGGGCTTCTCCACCGCGGACCAGGTCACCAACATCTCCGGCCGAGGCGTCGGCATGGACGTGGTGAGAAAAAGCATAGAGCAGCTTCGCGGCACCATAGACATCGAATCAGAACTCGGGCTCGGCACCACCTTCCGCATCCGGCTGCCGCTGACGCTGGCCATCATTGACGGCTTCCTGGTGGAAGTGGCCGCCGCCACCTTCGTGGTGCCGCTGGAAGCGGTGATCGAATGCATAGAACTACCCGCCGCTCTGGACAAAGACAGCGTTCACGACTGCCTGAATCTGCGCGGCGAGTTGCTGCCGCTGCTGCGCCTGGACAGCTTCCTGGATCTGCCGTCCGTCCCGGCCAAACGCCGCAACGTGGTGGTGGTCCACTACGGCGACCGCAAGGCTGGTCTGGTAGTGGATGCCCTGCTAGGCGAATTCCAGACGGTGATCAAGCCGCTGGGCAATCTGTTCCGCCATCTCAAGGCCATCAGCGGCTCCACCATCTTGGGCACAGGCGAAGTCGCCTTGATTCTCGACGTGCCCGCCCTGATCCACCATGCCACCCAAAAAGAGGCGGAGCGGTACGCGCTGCTTCCCGCCCGGGAATGGGACGCTGGCACGACAAACACCGCGGCGAAAACGGATAGGAGCGCCCAATGAGCCAATACAAACACGGCATGTCCATCGCGCAGAAGCTCGGGCTGGGTTTCGGCCTGATCATCGCGCTGATGCTGATCTGCGTCAGCGCGGCGTTGTACGGGCTGGAAATCAGCAATATCGCCCTGCGCGACATCACCCAGATCAACAATATGGAAAGCCGGCTGGCGCGCCAATTGATCAGCGACAATCAGGACATCCGGATTGCCTACCGCAACGTGATGCTGGCGGAGGGGCCTGCCGACATCAACAACGCGCTGCAAGCCTATCAAGCGGCCAAAATCATCTATATGGACCGGGAAAAGAAGCTGGCCGAAGTGTTCCGGCAAGCCAGCAACAACACCCCACAAGAACTGGAGCAGATGAGCCGCATCCAGAATATGCGCCCCGCCACGCTGGCCCTGGTGGACAAGGCGGTGGATCTAGCCAACCAGGGCCGCCAGGACGAGGCCAAGAAATTGATGCAGAACGAGATCGCTCCGCAAATGATCGCCTTCAACCAGCAACTGACCGCGCTGGCGGACCTGGAAGACAAACTCAACGACCAACTGGCCAATCAGGCCGACGCCAGCTATCAGCAAGCCCACTGGGTGATGATAGCGCTGTCCTTGCTGGCCACCTTGATCAGCGCCGGCCTCGCCACCCTGATCACCCGCAACCTGCTGCGCACTCTGGGCGGCGAACCGCACTACGTGTCCGAAGTGATGCGTCAGGTGGCCGACGGCAATCTGGACGCGGAAATCCGGTTGCGGCCGGGCGACCAAAACAGCCTGTGCGCCGCCATCGCCGTCACCATAGAGCGGATGCGCAACATCATCGCCGAGGTCAAGAGCGGCTCCGAGGCGCTGTCCAGCGCCGCGCAGCAGATCAACTCCACCTCCCAGGCGCTGTCCCAGGCCGCCAGCGAACAGGCCGCCGGCATTGAGGAGACATCGGCCTCCGTGGAAGAGATGTCCTCGTCCATCAGCCAGACCAACGACAACGCCCGCGTCACCGAGAGCATCGCCACCAAGGCCTCGCGCGAGGCGGCCGAGGGCGGCGAGGCGGTACGCCGCACCGTAGAGGCGATGCGTCAGATCGCCGATAAGATCGGCATCGTCGACGACATCGCCTACCAAACCAATCTGCTGGCGCTCAACGCCGCCATCGAAGCCGCGCGCGCCGGCGAGCACGGCAAGGGCTTCGCCGTGGTGGCCGCCGAAGTGCGCAAGCTGGCCGAGCGCAGCCAGATCGCCGCTCAGGAAATCAGCGGCGTGGCCGGCAGCAGCGTCAAGCTGGCCGAGCAGGCCGGCCAGTTCCTGGAGGAAATCGTCCGCTCCAGCAGCCGCACCGCCGATCTGGTGCAGGAAATCGCAGCCGCCTCCAATGAACAGGCCAGCGGCGTCAGCCAGATCAACTCCGCCATCCAGCAACTGAGCCTGACCACGCAGCAGAACGCGTCCGCCAGCGAAGAACTGGCCTCCACCGCCGAGGAAATGAACGACCAGGCCGAACATCTTCACGAATTGATGGGCTACTTCAAGCTGGGCGCCGCCGAATCCTTCCACCCCGCGCCGCGCGCGCGGCGCGAGTCCGTGCTGCAGCACAAACCGCTGCACCCGCCGCTGGCGGAAGAGTCCGACTTCATCCGTTTCTAACCGGACTAGCGCCATGAAACCGCTCCATCTGCAGCGCAAACACGACAACGCCGTCTCCGCCGAAGGGCAGACCGACGCACGCCAATACCTGACCTTCCAGCTGGGCGGCGACGTCTTCGCCATCGGCATCCTGGCAATACGTGAAATCCTGGAATATTTGAAACCCACCCATGTGCCGCTGATGCCGCCCTTCATTCGCGGCGTGATGAATTTGCGCGGCTCGGTGGTGCCGGTAATAGACCTGTCGTTGCGCTTCGCACGAGGCGAAACCGAAATCAATCGCCGCACCTGCGTCGTCATCATCGAGGTTGAAGGAGAGGACCAGCTGCAGTTGATCGGCATTCTGGTGGACGCGGTGCACGAAGTGCTGGCCATTCCCGACGCAGACATCGAGCCTCCGCCCCAGTTCGGCAGCAAGATCCGCGTCGACTTCATTGCCGGCATGGCCAAGCTGGACGGCCACTTCATCGTGCTGCTCAATGTCAACAAAGTGCTGTCGGTCGATGAAATGGCCCTGATCTCCAGCCTGGGCCAGCAGGAAACCGCAGCGGAAACCCAAACGGAAAAGGCCTGAGCGGCCATGCCGGCCCACTTCGCCTCCGCGCCCGGCCCAAGTTTTCTGTCCGTCTCCCGGCAGTTGAAACTGGGCTTCGGCGCGCTGCTGTTTCTGCTGCTGGCCTTGATTGGCGCGGGGCTGTACGGCCTGGAGCAATTCCATGTTCAATTGGAGGAGATCACCCAAGTCTATGGCCGCCACGCCCGGCTCAGCGACCGCATGCAGGTCCAGATCCAGGAAATGCGCATCGACTACCGCTCGCTGATCATCGTCTCCTCCCGCCACGACATCGACACCTGGCGCGAACGCTATTTGAGCGCGCGCAACCGCTACCTGGAGCTGGAACAGCGTCTGGCCGACGGCATCGCCCGGCAACAAGCGCCGGGCCGGGCCAGCCTGCAACAGGCCCTGCGGCAACTGCAAAATCGCCGCATAGAGGCCTTCATCCAGTTGGACCAGGCGATGCGCCAGGCCGCCGCCAACCAAAAATACGAAGCGCGCAAAGTCCTGGGCCACGCTACGCCCAATTTCCTGGCCGCCTTGCGGAGGCTGCGGACCGAAACCCACGCCTTGCAGCAACAAGCCGCCCTGCAAGCGGAGAGCCGCGGCCGGGAATTGAAAACGCTGTTGCTGACGCTGGCCGGAGGCAGCGCGCTGGCCGGCCTCCTGCTGGCTTGGGCCATTCACCGCAACCTGTGGCGCATCCTGGGCGCGGAGCCCGACGAGCTGGCCGAGCGCATGCGCGAAATGGCCGCCGGCCGGCTATGGCGCGGGGGAAAACCGCCCGCGGGAACGCGCCGCAGCGTGCACTCCACCTTGGAATACAGCAGCCGCCACCTGAGCGACATCATCCAAGACGTGCGTCACAGCGCCGACCAACTTGCCGACAGCGCCCGCGAAATCCGAGCCACCGCCGAGGCGCTGGCGCAAAACAGCTGGGCCGCCGCGCTCAGCGTTAGCGCCACCGCCCAATCCTGCGCTCAAATGCACGAAGTCAGCCAAGGCAACCTGGCTCAGGCCGAACTGACCAACGCCGCCGCGCACGACGCCGCGCGCCAGGTGGCTGACGGCAAACAAGCGGTGCAGACCGCGGAAAACGCGCTGGAACAGATTGCCGAGCGTATCGCAACCGTCGAAGACATCGCCTACCAAACCAATTTGCTGGCGCTCAACGCCGCCATAGAGGCCGCCACCGCCGGCCGGCACGGCCATGGTTTCGCCGTGGTGGCCGGCGACGTGCGCAAGCTGGCCGAACGCAGCCATCACGCCGCCCGGGAAATCAGCGAACTGGCCCGGCACAGTCGCCATGAAGCGCGTCAGGCCGCGCGCGCGCTGTCCGGCATTCTGGAACGCAGCGCGGCCACCGCGGAACTGGTGGGCGGCATCAGCGCCGCCAGCCGGGAAGAGGCGCGCGGCATATCCCAAGTCCGCGACGCGATGGAGCACCTGGGCGAGGTGTCCCAGCGCAACACCTCCAACAGCGAAGCGCTGGCGGCCACCGCCGCCGAAGTGCACAAACAGGCGGCGCGTCTGCAACAGCAAATCGCTTACTTTCTGATTCAGGAGACAAGCGCGGAGACGGGGAGCGCGTCGAATCCACCCTGAAACGGCGCGGCAACTGATCTACATTAAAACGAATGAACCGGTCGCTTGGCCACCTTCGGCACAAAGGCCCTGGTAATGACAAAACAAGACGTCGATATTTTCCTGCATCCCGGCGATTGGTACTTCGGCGACAAGCACCACAAGGTCCGCACGCTGCTAGGTTCCTGCGTCTCGATCACGCTGTGGCATCCCAAAGCCAAAATCGGAGGGATGTGCCACTACCTGCTGGCTCGGCGCACCGACCGCAGGGCATCGACACTGTCGGGCCGCTACGGCGACGAAGCCATGCTGTTGATGCTGCACGAGGTGCTGAACTCCGGACTGCCCTTGCAGGAATTCCACGCCAAGCTGGTGGGCGGAGCCGCAGTGCTGGCCGGCATTGAACGCGATCAGCCGCACGACGTGCCGTCGCGCAATATCGACATGGCCTACCAGTTGGTGAAACAACTCGGGCTATCCGTGCATGCGGAGGATTTGGGCGGCAACAGCCCGCGGTTGGTGATGTTCGATCTGGCCACGGGCGATGTGTGGGTAAAACAAACGCAAGACGCGGACATGAGCAAGATCTCCGCACACCATAAGGCAAGGACTCGGGCATGACTATCAAAGTGCTGATCGTGGACGACTCTGCAGTGGTTCGCCAAGTGCTGAGCCAGGTTTTCAGCCAGGCAACCGGCATGACGGTGATGGATGTGGCCACCGACCCCATCGCCGCGATGGAAAAAATGAAACAGCAATGGCCGGACGTCATCGTGCTGGACATCGAGATGCCCCGCATGGACGGCATTACCTTCCTCAAACAGTTGATGGCCAGCCGGCCGACGCCGGTGGTGATCTGCTCGTCGCTGACGCAAAAAGGCACCGACATCAGCATGCAAGCGATGGCCGCCGGCGCGGTGGAGGTGATCGCCAAACCCATGGCCGGGGTCAAGGGCTTTCTCGAAGAGAGCGCCAGCCAACTGGTGCATGCGGTGCGCAGCGCCGCCGCCGCCCGAATGAACCGAGTGCGGGTGATGCCCTCCGCCGGCGGCGGAGCGCCCTCTGGCGGCCCGGCGCCAACACCCAACCCGCTGGAAACCCGGCCCAAGCTGTCCGCCGACGCCATCCTGTCCGCGCCCACCGGCGGCAATATGTTCGCCACCACGGAACGCATCATTGCCGTGGGCACCTCCACTGGCGGCACCCAGGCCTTGGAAACCGTCCTCACCGCTTTGCCGCGCACCTGCCCCGGCCTCGCCATCGTCCAGCACATGCCGGAAAAATTCACCCGCTCTTTCGCTGAGCGGCTGGACAGCCTGTCCCAGATCGAAGTCAAGGAAGCCAGCAACGGCGACCGAATCCTGCCGGGCCGCGCGCTGATCGCCCCCGGCGGCAAGCACATG
Source organism: Chromobacterium haemolyticum (assembly GCF_009936155.1). Lineage (NCBI taxonomy): Bacteria > Pseudomonadati > Pseudomonadota > Betaproteobacteria > Neisseriales > Chromobacteriaceae > Chromobacterium > Chromobacterium haemolyticum. Next base: position 4,159,100 of record NZ_AP019312.1, read on the forward strand.
ATGATCAAACGCAGCGGCGCCTTCTATCTGGTGGAAGTGGTGGATGGACCGCTGGTCAGCCGCCACAAGCCGTCGGTGGACGTGCTGTTCCGCTCCGCCGCCAAGTTCGCCGGCAAAAACGCGCTGGGCATCATCATGACCGGCATGGGAGACGACGGCGCCAAGGGCTTGAAGGAAATGCACGACTGCGGCGCCAAGACCATCGCCCAAGACGAGGAAAGCTGTGTCGTGTTCGGCATGCCCAAGGAAGCGATCCGCCTGGGCGCGGCCGACGAAGTGATGTCGCTGGACACCATCGCCAAGGCGATTTGCCGCTGAACGAGGAAACACCATGCAACTGGATATCCAGGACGTCCTGATCATTGACGACAGCACCTTGCAACGCCAGCACGGCTGCGAGATCTGCCAAGGCCTGGGCGCGCAGCAGATCCGCCAGGCCGCCAACGGCGAGGAAGGTCTGGAGCGGATGCGCGAGCAGCTGCCCAGCCTGATCCTGCTGGATTTGGAAATGCCCAAACTGGACGGCGTGCAAGTGATGCAACACATGGCCAAAGAGGGGCTGACCGCGCCGCTGGTGGTCACTTCCAGCAAAGACTATCTGTTGATCTCCACCGTGGAGCTGATGGGGCGGGAGCTTGGGCTGCCGGTGCTGGGCGGCTTAAAGAAGCCGCTGCGCCAGCCCGAGCTGCTGGACCTGCTCAAACGGGTCTGGACGCCCAAGGGCAGCGACGAACACCATGCCGAACTGTTCAGCGAGGTGGAGGTGCGCGAGGCCCTGGACAAGGGCGAGATCATTCCCTACTACCAGCCCAAGGTCACCCTCAACGGCGGCTTGCTCAAAGGCGCGGAAATGCTGGCGCGCTGGCAGCACCCGGAGCTCGGCATCGTCTCGCCCGCCCGCTTCATCCCGGTGGTGGAAGCCAGCGGCTGGGCCACCGAACTGACGCTCAGCATGCTGGACCAAGGCCTGAAGCAATGGCAGGAATGGGCGCGTCGCGGGCTGCGGCTGCCGCTATCGGTCAATCTGTCGGCGCTGTCGCTGAAGGGCGACGACCTGACACAGCAGATCGAGCAGCGGCTGCTTAGCACCCATGTGCCGCCGCGCTTCATCATCTTCGAAGTGACCGAGACCGCGATCGCCGACAACCTGGCCGAGGCCATCGGCATCGCCGCCCGGCTGCGGCTGGGCGGCCTGGGCCTGTCCATCGACGACTTCGGCACCGGCTTCGCCACCTTGCAGCAACTGACCCGCTTCCCGTTCACCGAACTGAAAATCGATCAATCGCTGGTCACCTCGGTGTCCACCAAGCCGCACCTGGAAGCCGTACTCAACAGCGTGATCGAACTGGCGCAACGCATGCAACTGACTACCGTGGCCGAGGGCATAGAAACCACCACCGATCTCGACTTCATGGGCAACCGCGGTTGCCTGATGGGCCAGGGCTATTTCATCGCCAAGCCGATGGACGCTCCCCACTTTGAAAGCTGGGTCAAGGAAAGAATGCAGCAGCATAAGGAGGCCAGCACCGGCTGAACCCCACGCTCAGGCAGACCACAACGGCGGCTCGTCCAACAGCGCGATCTGCTCGCGCAAGGTCAGAATCTGCTCCTCCCAATAACGCTGGCTGTTGAACCAGGGGAAGGCGACCGGAAAGGCCGGATCATGCCAACGCCGAGCCAGCCAGGCGCTGTAATGGATCAAGCGCAAGGTGCGCAGCGCCTCCAGCAGATGCAGCTCGCGCAGATCGAACTCGCAGAAATCCTCGTAGCCGGCCAGCACCTCGGCCAGTTGCGCCGACTGCTCCTCGCGGCTGCCGGACAGCAACATCCACAAATCCTGCACCGCCGGCCCCATGCGGCTGTCGTCGAAGTCGACGAAATGCGGGCCGTCGTCGGTCCACAGCATATTCCCGACATGGCAATCGCCGTGCAGCCGCAGCGCGCTCACCGCGCCGGCGCGCTGGTAAGCGCGCTCGACGCCGGCCAAGGCTTGCTCCAGCACGCCGCGAAACACCTCGCGCAATTCCGGCGGCAAATCCGCGTGCCGCAGCAGGTATTCCGCCGGCTCGCGGCCAAAACTGTCCGGGTCCAGCGCCGGCCGCCGCGCGTAGCCCTCCACTCGGCCCAAGGCGTGAATGCGCCCAAGGAAACGGCCGATCCACTCCAAGGTTCGCGCGTCGCCCAGCTCAGGCACCCGGCCTCCGCGGCGAGGAAACAAGGCGAAGCGGAAACCGCCGTGATGGTGCAGCGTCGCGCCGTTGAAAGCCAACGGCGGCACCACCGGGATCTCGCGTTCCGCCAGCTCCAGCGAAAACGCGTGCTCCTCCAGTATCTGCTCGTCGCTCCAGCGCTCCGGCCGGTAAAACTTGGCCACCAGCGGCGCGGCGTCGTCGATGCCGATCTGATAAACCCGGTTCTCATAGCTGTTCAGCGCCAGCAGGCTGCCGGAGCTGAAAAGGCCCAGGCTGTCCACTGCGTCGAGAATGGCGTCCGGCGTGAGACCGGCGAAGGGAGGCGTTTGATGTGTCTGCATCCGGGCATTATACGCAGCCGGCAGCTCTCGAGCGTAAGCGGGTAAAATGAAGGAATCTGACGTCGCGCCGGAAGCCCCCATGGATCTGAAAAACCTGTATACCCGCCTGCCCTCCGTAGACCGCCTGCTGAGCCACGACCGTCTGTCCCGCCTGCTGGGCCGCCACGGCAACGCCGCGCTGGCCGAAGCCGTGCGCCAGACGCTGGAGCAGGCGCGGCGGACCATACGCGAACAGCACGCGCTGCCGCCCTGGGCCGCCAGCGACGACAGCCTGGCCGCCGCGGTAGGCGACCGCGTCGCCGAGCGCCAGCGCATGCGGATGCGCCCGGTGTTCAACCTGTCCGGCACCGTCTTGCACACCAATTTGGGCCGCGCGCCGATGGCCGAGGCCGCGGTGGACGCGGTGACCGCGACGATGCGCGAAGCCGCCACGCTGGAATTCGACCTGCAAGGCGCTGGCCGCGGCCACCGCGACCAGGCGGTCAGCGAACTATTGCGCGAACTCACCGGCGCTGAAGCCGCCTGCGTGGTCAACAATAACGCGGCGGCGGTGCTCATCATGCTGTCCACCGTGGCCGCCGGCCGCGAGGTCATTCTGTCCCGCGGCGAGATGGTGGAGATCGGCGGCGCCTTCCGCATGCCGGACGTGATGCGCCAGGCCGGCTGCCGGCTGGTGGAAGTGGGCGCCACCAACCGCACTCACCTGAAGGACTATCGCAACGCGATCACGGCGGAAACCGGCCTCCTGCTCAAGGTCCACACCAGCAATTACGCGATTCAGGGCTTCGCCAGCAGCGTGGCGGAGGCGGAACTGGCCGAACTGGCGCGCGAACGCGGCCTGCCGGTGGCCACCGACCTGGGCTCCGGCGCGCTGATCGACCTGGCCGCCCACGGCCTGCCTCACGAGCCGATGCCGCAGCAGATGATCGCCGCCGGCGTAGACTTGGTCAGCTTCTCCGGCGACAAGCTGCTGGGCGGGCCGCAGGCCGGCCTGATCATCGGCAAGCGCGAATGGATAGACAAGATTCAGCAACACCCGCTCAAACGCGCGCTGCGCTGCGACAAAATGACGCTCGCGGCGTTGGAAGCCACGCTGCGGCTTTATCTGGAATCGGACCGGCTGCCCGAAACCCTGCCGACGCTGCGCCTGCTGACCCGCCCGCAAACAACGATGCGCGCCAGCGCCGAGCGCCTGCGCGCCCCGCTGGCCGCCGCGCTGGGAACGGACTATCTGGTAGAGGACGCCGCCTGCCTGTCCCAGATCGGCAGCGGCTCGCTGCCGGTGGACCGCTTGCCCAGCTGGGCGCTGGCGGTTTCGCCCGCCGACGGCCGAGGCGGCACGCTGGAACGGCTGGCCGAAGCGCTGCGCGCGCTGCCGCGGCCGGTAATCGGCCGCTTGGCCGACGGCCGGTTATGGCTGGACCTGCGCTGCCTGGAGGATGAAACCGGCTTTATCGACAACCTGGGCTCATTGGCGCGTCCATAGCCACACCAAAACGCCGGCGGCCATGGTCCAGCATGCCGCCGCGCCCAGCAAGGCCGCGCCCAAGCGCCAACGGTCGATCAGCCAATACAAAGCCAACAAATAAATAAAATAAGGCAGCAGCGAAGCCATGCCGAACAGCAAGGTGGTTTTCAGCTCGGCCACGCCGCGCTCGCTGCCCACAATATAATGCGCGATCAGCGCGAAGGTGGGAAACAGCGGCACCAGGCCGGCGATATAGTAATTTCTGGACCTGGCCAACACGCTGATCAACAAGACCGCCAGCGCGCCCAAGGCGCTTTTCAACAATAAAGCCATTTCCTTACCCACCCGCGGAAAACCACGATTGTGTCACAAGCCGTCCAGCCAACGGCTGAGGTTCATTCTTGTTCTCATTCTCATTAATAAAAACAATCAATTTTTTAAAATTAATAGCCAATATGCGATAATAGCGATATCCCACCCACTGCCGGACTGCACTGCCATGGCCCACACTCATCACGCCATCGACGGCGACAGCGTAGAAAAACGCCGCGCCGGCCGCATCAGCACGCTCGTCAGCGTCGCGGTCAACCTGATTCTCTCCACCACCCAGATCGTGGTGGGCGCCCTGGCGCACTCCTCCGCCTTGATCGCCGACGGCCTGCACTCGCTGTCCGACCTGATCGCCGACTTCGTCGTCTTGCTGGCCGGCAAACACAGCCACAAAGCGCCGGACAACGATCACCACTACGGCCACCACCGCTACGAGAACGCCGCCTCGCTGGTTCTGGGCCTGCTGTTGCTGGGCGTCGGCCTGGGCATGCTGTACAGCGCCGCCGCTAAATTCCACGACCCCGCCTCCATCCCCACCGTCCATGTCGTCGCCTTGTGGGTGGCGCTGCTGGCCCTGGTGGTCAAAGAGGCGCTATTCCGCTACATGCTGGCGGTGGCTAAACGCGTGCGCTCCAGCATGCTGGTGGCCAATGCCTGGCACGCGCGCTCCGACGCGGCCTCCTCCCTCGTGGTGGCGCTGGGCATTATCGGCAACCTGATGGGCTACCCGCTGCTGGACCCGGTGGCCGCGCTGCTGGTGGGGCTGCTGGTCGCCCGCATGGGCTGGCGCTTCGGCTGGGACGCAATGCATGACCTGATGGATCGCGCCGCCGACGACGACGCCGTCGCCGCCATCCGCCAGACCCTGCTGGCCACCCCCGGCATCCACGGCGTGCATGACCTGCGCACTCGCAAGATGGGCGATCTGATCCAAGTGGATGTGCATCTGGAAGTAGACGGCGCCATTAGCGTGGAACAAGCCCACGCCATCTCAGAGGCCGCGCGCCACCATGTGCTGGAGCTCCACCCGGTGCTGGACGTGCTGATCCATATCGATCCCGTCGGGCACTACCTTCCGGACGCCGCGCCCGCAAGCTGAGCGAGGCCCCATGGCCAAGCCCGCCGTTTCTGGCGATACTTGGCCTTTTCCCCCTTCAGCTTCGCCCGCCATGATTATCGCCACCGCTGGACACGTAGACCACGGCAAAACCACCCTGCTGCACGCCCTGACCGGCACCGACGCCGACCGTCTGCCGGAAGAAAAAAAACGCGGCATGACCATAGATCTGGGCTATGCCTATTTGCCCACGCCAGACGGCGGCGCGATCGGTTTCATCGACGTGCCCGGCCATGAACGCTTCCTCGGCAATATGCTGGCCGGCGTAGGCGGCGTGCGCCACGCCCTGCTGGTCATCGCAGCCGACGACGGCGTGATGCCGCAAACCCGCGAACACCTCGCCATTCTGCAATTGCTGCAACTGGACAGCCTGACCGTGGCCGTCAGCAAAAGCGATCTGGTCGGCCCGGAAGCACTGGAACGCGTCATGAGCGCGGTGCGACAGACGCTGACGGAGCACGGCCTGCAAGCGACAGCGCTGCTCCCGGTTTCCGCGCGCACCGGCGTCGGCGTCGATGCTTTACGGCGGCAACTGCTGCAACAGCGCGGCGACGCGGCTGGCACGGAACGGCGCTTCCGTCTGGCGATAGACCGCGCCTTCACCATAGGCGGCGCCGGCCTTGTGGTAACTGGCACGGCTTGGGGCGGCCGCGTCAGCATAGGCGACACGCTATGGCTGAGCGGCAAGGACGTTCCGGTCCGCGTACGCGGCCTGCATGTGCAAAACCAGCCGGCGCGGCAAGGCCAGGCGGGGCAGCGCATCGCGCTCAACCTGGCAGGCGACATCGAAAAACAACAGATTCAGCGCGGCGACTGGCTGCTGGCGCAAGCGGCCCCGGCACCGAGCTCCCGCGTCAGCGTCCGCTTGCGCTTGGCTCCGGGCCTTCACGCCGCGCTGCGCCATTGGCAGGCCGTACATATCCATCACGCAGCCAGCCACTGCACCGGCCGGGTGGCGCTACTGGAACGCTCGCAGCTCCATTCCGGCGACGAGGGGTTGGCGGAACTGAGCCTGGACCGTCCGCTCCACCTGGCCGACGGCGACCGGATAATCCTACGAGACGCCGGCGCGCAGCACACGCTGGCCTGCGCCACGGTGTTGGAGCGGCAACCGCCCACCCGCGGCAAGCGACACGACGAACGGCTGGCCTACCTTCGCGCCCTGGCCGCGGCGGGAATGGAGGATGTCGAGAATCTGCGGCTCCGCCTCAGCCGGCAAGCGGTTTCCCTGCCCGATCTGGCCTGGGACCGGCAATTAAACGAAACCGGCCTGGCGGAACTGCTGCGCGCCGCGCCGCTACGCATCGCCGGCCAACATGCTTATGCGCCGGAACACTGGGTAAGTTTGCTAGAACAACTGCTGCAACGACTGGCGGCGCTGCATCTTCAGCAACCGGATCAACTGGGCGCCAGCCGCGGCCGCGCGCGCCGGCTGGCGCTGCCGCAGGAAAGCGAGGCGGCGGTCAACTTGATGATTGATCAGTTGCTGGCGGAAGGGAGGCTGGCCAACACCCACGGCTGGCTGCACCTGCCCGAGCACGTGCTGGCTTTCAACGCAGAAGAGACCGCGCAGTGGCGGCGATTGGAACCGGCTTTCGCCGAGGAGAACCAAGCGCACTGGGTACGGGATCTGGCAACGGCTGCCGGCTTGGAAGAAGAACAGGCGCGCGCCTTGCTGCGCAAAGCCGCACGACTAAGTCATGTCCACGCCGTGGTGCGGGACCGCTATTGCTCTAGCGCGACCATACGCGGCATGGCGGCCATCGTTCGAAACCTGAACCAAGACGTCGGCTACGCCGACGCCGCCAACTTCCGCGATCAGTTGGGCTGCGGCCGCAAACTGGCGATTCAGATCCTGGAATACTTCGACCGCTGCGGTTTTACCCGTCGCTTGGGCGACAAACACCTTCTGCGCGAAGCCCGACTGTTCGACTAGCCGACATGCCCGGGGCCTGGCGGCGACTCCAAGGCCCGGCCCAGCACCGCGCGCAGCCGGCTGATGTCAAACGGCTTCTCCAGACGCGCGGCGAACCAAGCGGCGCGCGGGTCCGCGTACTCTTCCGGATACGCCGTCATCGCGATGATTTTCACGCCACGGTGGCGCACGCTGCGCTTCAGCGCTTCCGCCACTGAATAACCGCTCTCATTACCCAGCTGCATGTCCAACAACACCACGTTGAAACTCGCCTGCTGCAGCTTTTGACAAGCTTCCGCCACCGAGCTGGCGGTGGACACCGCGTAACCGTTCATCTGCAGACAATCTGAAAATGGCTCTCGGATATTCTTGTCGTCGTCCACCACCAACACCGAGCGCTCCGGCCCCGGCAGTTGGTCGGGCACCACAATCGGCAAACGGACGATGAATTCGGAGCCGACGCCTACCACGCTCTTCAGCTCCAACTCGCCGCCCAGCAGCGACACCAGCTCCTTGACCACCGCCAAGCCCAGCCCGCTGCTGCCCACTCGACGCGCATGCCCCTGGAAAAACGGCTGGAAAATGCGAGATTGAAACTCCTCAGGCACGCCGATGCCGGTATCTATCACCCGGATATCCAAAATATTGCGGCCATCGGCGGCGTCCACACCGGCCTCAACAGTAACCGTCCCGTGATCCGTGTAACGAATGGCGTTGGTCAGCAGATTCCCGACTATCTGCCGCAAACGGTCTCCGTCCAACCTCACCTTCGGCGGCAACTCGCCCAGCCGCACATGCAGGCCCAGCCCCTTGCCATCCAGCTGAGCGCGATGCACGTCGATCACCTCGTTCAGCGCCGCCGCCACATCCACATCGCTGATATGCAAGCGGAACTGCATGTTTTTGATCGCGGAGATGTCCATGATGTCCCGCACCTGGGTCATCAGATGCGCCATGCAGGTTTTCAAGCGCCCCACCGCCTTGGCCGCCTTTCCTGCCGGATCAATGTCGGGTTCGATCAGCTCCACGCATACCTGCATGGTCTGCAACGGCGAGCGGATCTCGTGGCTCAGCGTGGCGAGGAAGGTGGTGCGGTCCAGTTCCGCGTTCACCGTGGCCTTATGCGCCTCACGCTCTTGTTCCAATAGTTGCTGACGGGCGGCGGCGTCGCGACGCGCGCCCTGATAGCGGTACAAGAGCACGAAAATCACCATGCAAATACCGCCCAGCGCGAACCACAGTGAAGCGACCAACTGCTGGTTGTGCCGCAAATCCTTATTGCGCGCGTCGCGGGACGACACCTCGGCCACGCGCGCCTGAACCGCGAACTCCGCCAGCGAAGGCCTGATGCTGTCGATGCGGTCTATATTCTGCTGCGCGGTCCTTAGGCTGGGATGCAGAATATTCTCGTCCTCGAAGAAATCCTGCAACAGGCTGGCGGTGCCCTTGAAGCCGTCCACGCGGCTCAGCATCTCCTGCATCTTGGATGGAGTGACGAAATCGAGGAAACGGCTGTTGGCCACCGCCAAGCGAAATTGCACTTGCGACTCGGGGACTTCCCCCGCCTTCAACCTCAACAGGTCCGCGCGGGCTTTCTCAAGCTCAAGCTGCATCTGCGCCACCGACCAGTACAAATCTTCGCTGCGCCCCTCAAAGCCGCGCGCCGGCACATAACGCTCGATCGCCATGTAAACGCCGATGGCGAGCAACAAAAAGCCAAGCAAGGCCAGCGCCGGAATCCCCTTCCAGCCGGACAGCATCGATTTGTTCATCGCTCGTCCCGAGCCCTCCTGACCGGCCGGCATCAAAACACCACCAGGCGATTGATCTGCCATACCAGCTTGGCGTCCATCACCGGCCCTTTCTTATCCTCCGGCATTTGGTCCAGTGGATACATCAGCCAAAGCGGCCCGCGGTTGGTGATGTCCAAAGGCTTGTTGTTGACCGAGCGGGCCAGCACGACGTCGAAGTCGTAGAATTCGCGGCGGTCTATCCAGTACACGTAGTCGTTCAGCGCGCGCAGTTTCACCTTCTGGCCGCTGGCGCCCACCTTGGCCAGGATGTCCCGCATCAGCGGTCCGCTGAACACCGATTGCGGCGTCCAGCTGGTCCTGGTCACCACCGAATGCTGCTTCAAGTCCTGCAAATCCTGCTCGCGGAACTCGTACACATTCTTTTCTTTATTAGTGAACTGGCTGATCTTGCCCGACACCGTCAACACCACTGGCCCCGGTTCGGCATACAGCGCGGCCATGCAACACGCCAGCGCCATTCCGCCCAAGACCGCCTTCCAGCTCTTCCCCATGCCACGCTCCCAACCCTGCTCATCCCGTGCCCGTCGTCCGACGTCTTCCGGCGCCGGGCTCATGACATTTGAACTTTGATTTCACAAGCAAAACAATTAAATCTAATTAGAACAAAAATGCCATTAAAATATTTCTGGCCAATATATCAAGCTGCCCGACAAAAAACCATCCGCCCCTATCCGGACCAGTACCATGGGACAGTAGCCGTCGCTCGCGGCGCTCAATGCGAAAGCGGCCCTTCAGGGCCGCTTTCGCATTGCTCCGCCGGCCTCGCCGGCGATAGGCTCATTTGCCGCGACGCAGCCCCGGACGTCCCGCGACATGGCAAAGCTGGGTAAACAAAGACAGAAGGTGCTTCATGCTGATTTCCTTTATTCTCAGTAGACGGAATGACCCGCGCGCTCTTGCGGCGCATTGCAGCGGGCCATCCATTCTAATGGCATGAGGCTCTGTCTAGAAATTCATTTTATTTATAAGGCATAAAATTGGCTTATCGCGATTCCGCGATATAATGCCCGCTGGCGTCGGCTTGACGCCAGCGGGCCAATAGTCCGTTCACACTCTGGAAGAGACTCGTCCCCGGTGGGGCGGCTGGTCTTCAAAATCAGATGGGGCCGCCAGCGGTCCCGGGCAGGTTCGACTCCTGTTCTCTTCCGCCAGCTTCAAGCCGTTGAAAACCACGCCAAGCCAAGGAAAGCCAAGCAAGTAAAGGGCTTCCGGTGTGCATCACTCCAATCGCCGCCGGCCTTGAACGGCTTGCCGCGGCTTCGGAATTCGCACAACTATCGCACATATTTTCCAGCGCCCCACCATTCCTTATATATGGCATTTTGTGCATCACATTCGGCCAGGGCCGTGGCCTCTGCTGAAAGCCTTTGCGCTTGCTGCGATTGCATGCATAGCGCGCATGAAAACGCATGAACAAACCAACCCGCCAGCCTACCGGAGCGCCGCGCCTGGAGCGTTTGCAGGGCATCTATGCAGGTGCATAAATCCCGACCTATTTAGTGCGGGGGCGAGGCGGGGCTTCGATAGCGCGCGCCGGGTGCTGATGGGGGTTCTTTGCGGTCTGGAACCGGCAGACTGTACTACTTACAACAAAAAGCCCCGCTTCCGCGGGGCTGCTGGATCGAGAGGGCTGGCGTCAGCCTGAGACTGTGGCCAGTGCATACTCGCGGAACTGAATAATATCCTCGCGAAGTCCTAGCGCGTTGTGAGCCCAATCATTGGCCTCTTGCAGCCGCAGCTGCAATGGGCGGATTTCATTTTCGTAGAACACGCCAGCCGCCTTAGGCGCATCGCCGAAGCCACCGACGTTGCCAGGCATGATGCCAAGTAGTTGGGGCGGAACCCGATGTGAGGCCAGCACGTCGTCGCGCGTCACGCTCTTGATGTTGAAAAACTCATCCTTCGCAGCCACCTCGGCAAGCGGGATAACTTGGACTCCGTCCTTCTTGCCATTCGGCGTGTAGAGGAAAAGGTTTTTGAAGTTGCCCGGCCCCTTGCTGTCCTTCAGCGCCTGGCGCATGGCGTCAATGTCTTTCTCGTTGTGGGCGGTGTCGGATAGATGCAAGATGAAGCCGGCGTGCGAGCCGTTTAGGTAGTACTTGCGGCGGAACAGCGTCGCCGATTCGTTGAGCCATGCCGATTGCAGCGCGGCCAGATATTCCGGCAGTCCATACACCTCCTGATTGATGTCGGCATCCATCAAGTGCATCACCTGGCCGGCAAGCAGCTGCTCTTGATCGTATCCCGGCACCCACCAGAATCCGCGCAGGTCTTTGGCGCGTCGCACATACTTGGCGCGCGCCGGCTTCAGTTCCATCACTCCGCCCAGCCTGTTGGTGATGGCCTGCAGGTAAGCATTGCCGAAAACCAGATAATCCATCAGCCAGGCCGAAAACGCCGACCGGCTCAGCAGCCGATGCGGCTTGAAGGTGCTGACCAGCACATTGCGCTTTACCGTCAGCGCGCTGGCATGGTGGACATTGGCGCGCAGGCTACGCGCCAGGCCATCCCAACTGATGGGCGGTTCATACCAATGGTCATTGCCCGTGCACTGCAGATAGTCCATGATCTCGCGCCGATCCAACATCGGCACCGGCTCGCCAAAAGTAAACGCAAGCGGCGAGCCGCTGTCGCCGGAGGCTGCCGGCGTGCCAAGATGCGGCGGTGGCGTGTGGGGAAGAAGGCGATAACGGTTACGCATTAGAAAATCTCCATGAGGCTGGAATTGGTGGTGGTCGCGCCTTCAAGCGGCTCGTTGAAAAGGGCGTGCATTGTGGCCCACGCGAGATCCGCGTGACTGGTTTCTTCGGAGCGTCCGGCCTGGTATGTCGCCTGGCGGCCGGACGGTGTCAGGACTTTCTTGATGGACATGAAGCTGGCGGCGATATCGGTATGGCCGGCGTCGTACTCCAGTCGGCCATTGCCAAGCACGTTCATCGCTTTCAGCACCATCTTGGTTTTCAGCTCGACGTTGTATTCAAATGCAACGGCATCCGGCCGGAACTTCTGCACCAGTTGATAAACCGCAGACCCAAGCCCTGTCGTGTCGATACCAATGAACGCCACATGGAAGCGGTCGCAGGTGTCCTTGATGAATTTGGCCTGCGCCTCATAGTCCGCGCCCTGGAACTGGTGGCGCTCAAGAATGCGGAACTTGCCGCCGGGGACGGCCGGCGGCGCCAGCACCACCAGCGCCGATTTGTCGCCGCTCTTGGCCGGGTCATAGCCCAGCCACACCGGGCGATTGCCGAACGGTCTCAAGGTGAAGGGCTTCCAATCACCGCCCCACTCTTCAAGGCTATCCACCATGGCCCGCTGCATCAGGTTGAAGCTGAACACCGATGCACCGTCGTCGATGAATTGGCACAGGTAGAGCTGGGCGAAAACGTCCGGCGTGTTCTTGCGGCGCAAATATTCGATGTTGAACAGGTTGCAGCCACTGGCCTGGGCATCCTCAATCGTCACAATCTGGCGCCACAAGCCATCACCGCCGCGCGCGCCACCTTGCAACGCACCGTGGCTGACGTCGATTTGTACTTGCTCGGCCTTTGGCCTGCCCTGGTTGAACTCGTCGCCGGTCCACCACTTGTACGCCTCATGCGTCATGGTGGATGGCGTGGAAAAGTAAGTGCTGCGGTATCGGGACTGCGAGGCGATAGCGCCCGCCAAGTCCCTCAATTGGCGATAGCGCGGAATCCAGAAAAACTCGTCCAAATACAGGTTGCCGTGATAGCCCTGCGCGGTGCGTGAGTTGGTCCCCAGGAATGCCATTTCCGCGCCGTTGGGCAAGATAATCGTCTCGCCTTTTAGTTCCACGTCCGCCACCTGGGCGGCGAACTTCACGATGTAGTTGCGGAACAGCAGCGCCTGGCTTTTCGAGGCCGACAGGAAAATCTGATTCCGGCCGGTTTCGATGGCGTCAATCAGCGCCTCATGGGCGAAATAATAAGTAGCCCCAATCTGCCGCGACTTCAAAATAACGCGGTCGCGCTCCGCCAGGCCGGCTCTGTGCCAGTGTTTCTGGTAGCCAAACATCCGCTCCAGAAAAGCGGCCTTAAGCTGGGCTGCCTGTTCCTCGCTGATCGCGTTCTTGACCGGCTGGCGCTTCGGCGCTGCGTTGCGGTTCGCAACCTTTGGGTTGAGGTCCGCCGCGTTGCCGCCGTCGCGAAAGCGTCGCACTCGCTCCAGCCGCTCCATCTGCCGGCCGAGGGCGTCCAGCTCCTTGTATTCGCTGTTTCCCTTCGTCGGCAGGCTGATCAGCTGAATCATGCGCGTTTCCAGCGCGCAATCCACTCGCTCCAGTGGCGTGGTGTCGTCCCACTGGTCGCGCCGCTTCCAGCTATGGATGGTCGCCGGCTTCTGTTTCAGCGTCTCCGCAATGCGCGCCACCCGCCAGCCCTGAAAGTACAGATGCTTGGCCAGGCGACGCGGGTCCAGATCGTCGGGAATGGGAAAAGTGCTTGTCATGCCGCGAGTGTGCAGAGCGCTCCCGGCTAAATCCCGCCATGCCGGTTGTCCTGCGGCGTGACACAACGACATGTCGATGACGGCACGGCCTCACCGCCGGAATATGGGCGCATCGCCACGACCCATACCCGACCGAGGACAGCAAACCATGGCAAGCAAGGCAAAGAAATTCCGTGTCGCCACCGAGGGCGCGACCACCGACGGCCGCATTATCGAACGCAGCTGGATCGAGCAGATGGCCGCCAACTACAACCCGAAAAAGTACGCCGCCCGCGTCAACTTGGAGCACTTCAAGGGCTTGCTGCCCGATGGCCCGTTCAAGCGCTATGGCGACGTTCTAGAGGTGGGCGCGGAAAAGGTTGAAGACGAAAAGTTGGGGCTGTTCGTCGTTCTCGACCCGACCGAGGATCTGGTGGCGATGAACAAGGCGCGCCAGAAGATATTCGCGTCCATCGAAGTGGATACGGATTTTGCCGGCACCGGCGAAGCCTATCTGGTGGGCCTGGCTGTCACCGACGACCCGGCCAGCCTGGGTTGCGAAATGCTGAAGTTCAGTGCCACCCAGCGCAAAAACCCGCTGGCCGGCCGCAAGCTCAGCCCCGGCAATCTGTTCACCGAAGCCGTCGAATTCACCCTGGAGCTTGAAGAAGACGGCACCAGCGCGCTGGCCGGTTTCAACGACAAGATCAAGGGCTTGATTGGCAAGTTCACCAAACGTCAAAGCGCCGACACCGCCGAGCTGTCCGCCGCCGTCCAAACCATTGCAGAGAGTCAGGGCGAGCTGCTGGAGCAATTCAGGGGCATGCCGACCGCTGCCGAGTTCAAGACGCTCAGCGAGCAAGTCGCCGCAGGCAAGGCTGAGCATGAGGCTCTGGTCGTCAGGCTGAGCAAAGAGCCAGCCAACCCGGCGCGTCCCCCCGCCACCGGCGGCGACGTCGAACACGTCACCGACTGCTGATCAGCCCTCACCTATCACGGAGCCAAACCGAATGAAGACCAATACCCGCAATGTGTTCACCCAGCTGATCGAGCAAATCGCCAAGCTGAACGGCGTCAGCGCCAGCGCCGTCGAAAAATCCTTCAGCGTCCAGCCGTCGATCCAGCAAAAGCTGGAGACTCGGCTTCAGGAATCCAGCGAATTCCTGTCCCGCATCAACATTGTCGGCGTCGATGAACTGGAAGGCGAAAAGCTGGGCCTGGGCGTATTCGGCACCATTGCCGGCCGCACCAAGGTCACGCCAAACAACCCGCGCCGCCCGCGCAATCTGACGGACATGAACAGCCACAAGTATCGCTGTGAGTTCACCGAGTTCGACACCGCGCTGCCCTATGTTCAGCTCGACGCGTGGGCCAAGTTCCCGGATTTCCAGACCAAGCTGCGCGACGTCATCATCAAGCAGCAAGCGCTGGACCGCATGATGATCGGCTTTAACGGCGTCAGCGTGGCCGAACAAACCGACCGCGCTAAAAATCCGCTGCTGCAGGACGTTAACAAGGGCTGGCTGCAGCACTACCGCGAGAAAGCATCGGAACGCGTAATGGCCGAAGTCAAAAAAGGTTCCGGCAAAGTGGTGATCGGTAAGTCCGACAAGGGCGGCGACTACGCCAACCTGGACGCGTTGGTGATGGATGCCGTCGCCGGTCTGATCGACCCGACCCTGGCCGGCAATCCTGGGCTGGTGGTCATCCTGGGCCGCGACCTGCTGCATGACAAATACTTCCCCATCGTCAACCAAGACAACCCGCCGTCCGAGCAAATGGCGGCGGACATGGTCATCAGCCAGAAGCGCGTCGGCGGACTGCCGGCCGTCACCGTCCCGTTCTTCCCGGCTGGCGCGATGTTGATCACCCCGCTGTCGAACTTGTCCATCTACTACCAGAACGGCAGCCGCCGCCGTCATCTGCGCGAAGAGCCTGATTACAACCAAGCCGCCAACTACGAGAGCAACAACGAAGCCTACGTGGTGGAACGCTACGAGGCCGGTTGCCTGGTGGAAAACATCGAGCCGGTTAAAGCGGCATGAGCCACGCCCGCGCCCACTTCCAGCGGGCCAGCGCCGCCAAGGCTTCGGCCTTGACCGGCGACGAAGGCCCGGTCAATTGCTCCGCCTACGAGCTGATGCTGGTCAAGCTGGCGGAAGATCGCCGCCAGCTCAAACTGGTGCACTCCATGGAACGCAAGGCAGAGGTCAAACGCCAGGTGCTGCCGGACTACCTGCCTTGGGTGGAAGGCGCGCTGCAATCGGATAGTGGGCGGCCTGACGATGTGGTCACCACCGTCATGATGTGGAGCATCGACGCCGGCTGCTTCAGCACTGCCCTGGACATCGCTGAGTACGTGCTCCGCCATGATCTGCCGCTGCCGGACCAATTCACGCGCACGCCGGCCACGGCTGTTGTCGATCAGTTCGCCATCGCCGCCAAGGTCGCCAGAGATGGCAAGAAGCCATTTGATGTCGGCATCCTCGTCTACACCAACGAGCTGACCAAGGGGCATGACATCCCGGATGCCGCGCGCGCCAAGCTGCTCAAAGAAATCGGCCTTGCGCTCGCCGAAAGTGACCCGGCCGGCGCACTGGAGCATTTGCGCCGTGCTCAGCAGCTGTATGACAGCGTCGGCGTGAAAAAAGATATTGAGCGCATTGAACGCGCCATCAAGAACAACGCCCAGCCGCCCACAGGCGGACAGGCGTAACCGAGCGACCCCGCGCGACTGACGGCAGGGGGTGGACGCCGGGCGCCAGCCCACAGCCGAAGCCCCCTCCACCGTCACACCAAGGACAGCAGCCCATGATCATCCCCTCCACCGCCGCCCCGGCGCCCAACAGCCCGCTGGCCAAGCCCATCCGCGCCGGCGCGTTCTGGCCGGAGATTGACCCGGCCCACGCCCGCGCCGTGATGCGCCTGGACGGCACCGTCACCGACGAACGGCTGCGCCATGAACTGGTGGTCGCCATCGCCAGCGTCAACGCCGAGCTGAGCGAGTGGCGCCAGCGCCAGCAGGCCGCCGGCGTCCAGCGGCTGGCCGATGTGGCCGGCGAAGACATCGACGGCGAGCCCGTCCACTTGAGTCACTGGCGCCGCGCCATTTACGCCACCGCCGCCGCCGCGCTGAACGAACGTTTTCGCGGCTTCGACAGCACCGCCGAGGGCCGGCGCCGCGCCGAAGAGCTGGACCTGGCCGCCGACGACCTGCGCCGCGACGCGCGCTGGGCCATCAGCGACATCCAGAGCAAGGGCCGCGCCACCGTGGACCTGATCTGATGCGCACCGTTCGCGCCCAGCAGCATGACAGCGTCGACGCCATCGCCTGGCGGCACTACGGCAAAACCGCCGGCGTGGTGGAAGCCATCCTGGCCGCCAACCCCGGGCTGGCGGACCACGGCCCAACGCTGCCCATGGGCCTGGCGGTGCAACTGCCGGAGCTGGACGCCGCCGACGCGGAACCCGTCAAAACCTTAATCAACCTGTGGGACTAAACATGGCAGAACCCATCAGCACCACCACCACCGCCGGAGCGCTCGCCGCCGCCGCGCTGCTGACCCTGATTCCCGGCGTCGACGCCGCCGTCGTGCTCGGCGCCTTCGCCGGCGGCGCCGTCTTCGTCATCAGCTCCAGCGACATCGGCGTCGGCAAAAAGGCGGTTTTCTTCGTGCTCAGCTTCGTGGCCGGCCTGATTGCCGCCCGCGGCGTCGCCACCTTCGTTGACTGGCTGCTGCCGGAACCTGTGGAAGTCAGCAACGGCGTCGGCGCGCTGATCGCCTCTGCCCTCGCCGTCAAGGCGCTGCTGAGCCTGATCAGCGCCGCCGACAACCCGGAGTTTTTCCAAAAGCTACGCCTGCTCAAAGGGAAAGAGAAATGACCCTGCCCACCGCCACCGCCCTGGTTTGCCTGCTAATCGCCGCCCGCCTGCTGCTGTTCGCCCGCGGCGGCGCCACTCACCGGCCGCGCGCCGGCCTGTTCGCCTACCTGCTCGCCGTCGCCGCCGGCAGCGTCGGCGTGTTCGAGCTGTTCGGCCTGGATAGCCGCCTGCCGCAGCTGGTGCTGCACCTGGCCTTGCTGCTGGCGCTGCTGGCGGTGCGCGGCAATGTGGTGGAGCTGTTCCGCACCACCGACAACCGCCAGTCCTGGCTGGCCATCCTGTTGCGCAAAGAAAAGTGGATCTGAGGGAGGAAACCGCCATGCCCAGCCGTCGCATTGAAGACCTGCACCCGGCGCTGCAGCCGCTGTGCCGCCAGTTCCTGGAGCGTTGCCAGGCAGCCGGCCTCGACATCCTGATCACCTGCACCTGGCGCAGCGGTCAAGAGCAAGGCCAGCTCTATGCCCAGGGCCGCACCGCCCCCGGTGCCAAAGTCACCAACGCCCGCGCCGGTCAGTCCGCCCACAACGCCACGCTTGGCGGCAAGCCGGCGGCTCGCGCCTTCGACATCGTGCCAAAAGTGAACGGCAAGCCGGAATGGAGCGCCGCGCACCCGCACTGGCAGATTGCCGGCCGCATCGGCATGGAGCTGGGCCTCAACTGGTACGGCCGCCCCGGCGCGCCATTCCGCGAGTTTCCCCACTTCGAACTGCCCAAGGAAGTGCGCTGATGCTTGCCGACCTCGTCAAGCGCTACGCCGCCGCCCTGGCCCTGCTCGCCGCGCTGCTCGGCGGGCTCGGCCTGTGGCTGCAGTACCGCGTCATCCAGCAACAGCAAGCGGCGGCGCGGGAACGGATCGCCGCCTACGCGCAGCTGGAAGCCGCCCACCGCCAGCAGGCCGCGCAGCTACGCCAGCAAGAGCAGGATGCCCGCGCCCAGGCCACCGCCGTGCGTCAGCTGACCGAGCGGCTGGAAACCCTCGCCCGCAAACACGCCGCCAACGCGGCCAAACTGGAGCAAGCCTTCAATGCCACCCCGGAAACTCTCGCTTGGGGCGATGTGGCTATCCCTGCTGACATTGCCCGCCTGCTCGACTACGCCGCCGCCGGCGCCCACGGTGCTGAGCAGCCCGCGCTGCGCGCCGTTGACCCGTTGCCAGCTGCCGCCGACGGCGCCGGCCACCAACCGCCAGCTGGCCCAGGCGCTGCAACTGCAGCGGCAGGCGCTTGAAGTCTGCGCCGCCAAAGTCAACGCCACCATCGAATGCCAAGACCATGACTGACTTTTACGACCGCGCCCAGGCGCTGGAGCAGCTGCAGCGCGACGCCGCCATCGACGCCCACTTCGCCGGCGCCCGCGCCGCCGGCGACAGCCTCAGCCACTGCGAGGACTGCGGCGAACCCATTCCCGCCGCACGCCAGCGCATCGTCCCCGGCTGCACCCGCTGCGTGCCCTGCCAGCAATGGGCGGAAAGATGAACAAGCCGCACACCCTGCGCGCCGCGCTGGAGGCCGCGCTGCCCGAGCTGCGTCACAACCCGGACCGGCTGACCATGTGGACCGAGGACGGCCAGCTGGCCATCCGCCCCGGCGCACTGCATTTCACCCTGCACTACACTCTGAAGCTGGTCGTCATCGAATACGGCCGCGGCATCGAATCCATCTTGCTGCCGCTGCTGGACTGGATCGCCATCAACGAACCACCGCTGCTGCAAAACCCGGACGCGCGCGCCGATGGCCTCAGCTACCGCAGCGAAATCATCAGCCATAGCGCCGAGGACATCGAAATCACCGTCAAGCTGAGCGAGCGCGTCAAGGCGGTCAAAGACGCCGCCGGCGGCTTCGCCTTCGAATACCTGGGCGAGCCGGAAGACCCGCCGGGCATGTTCTGATGGCGGACGCCCTCGCCCAGTTGGACAGCAAGCTGTCCGGCCTGCTCGCCCAGCTCGGCCCCGCCCAGCGCCGCGCGCTGGCGCGCCAGATCGTCACCCGCCTGCGCGCCAGCCAGCAGCAGCGCATCCGTCTGCAGCAAAACCCGGACGGCAGCGGCTTTGAAGCGCGTCGGCCGCAGCTGCGCAAGAAAAAGGGCGCCATCCGCCGTCAGATGTTCGCCAAGCTACGCCTGGCGCGCTACCTCAAGACCCAGTCCAGCCCGGCCGGCGGCGCGGTGGAGTTCATCGGCCAGGTCCAGCGCATCGCCCGCGTGCATCAGCTCGGTCTGCGCGACCGAGTCAGCCGAACCCGCAGCGTGATGGCGCAATACCCTGCACGCCAATTACTGGGATTTTCTCCCCCGGATATTGAAGATATTAGCGACACAATACTTAAGTATTTGTCCCGATAAAAAATGCATTGAAATGAGGAATCTCGAAACTAAGATTTAAACACATCATTCGAATAAGGACTATCAAAATGGGAAAGAATATCATTTACTGCGCGGATGGAACGTGGAATGGCGCAGGCAACGACAATACTGGAAAGCTGAAATCAGAAATCGCCACCAATGTGGTCAAGCTATACAACTGGATAGCCGGAGATAACTCCGGCCCTCTGGAGCAAAGTGATGGTGAATATGAAAAAAAAATAACTCAAGGCAACTCGGTCACCCAAATTGCAAAATACATTCATGGCGTCGGAGACGACGACAATTTCTTGGCACGCATGCTGGATGGAATGACCGGCTATGGCCTGATGACGCAAATCATCCGCGGCTATACCTTTATTTCCAGAAACTACCATAATGGCGACAATATATATATTCTAGGATTCAGCCGCGGTGCCTACGCGGCCCGTGCACTCGCAGGCCTGATCTGCTCCCAGGGTTTACTAGCTGGCGATCACACTAAAGAAGATGCCTATAAATTAGGCTGTACTGCCTGGTATAGATACCAGAACCGTAACAACAACTCTCCAATCATGAGTGCCTTACATGCGCTGTTTGCCGGGATGAGTTTTACAAACTTAATCCAGGCCCTCACAGCAAACCAAATTCAGTTCATTAGCACCAATATATATGCAGTTGCAGTTTGGGATACTGTGGGAGCCATGGGCATCCCTGCCTTTAACGACACGAATCAACTGCTTGACACATTCCAATTTGCAGATCTTGATTTAAGCACCAAGGTCTCTTATGGCCTTCATGCCATTTCGCTGGATGAAAAGCGAAAAAACTTCATTCCAACACTGTGGAACTATCGAGACGGCGTCACTCAGGTGCTACTACCTGGTGCACATGCGGATGTAGGCGGCGGCTACCCCATCTCAAACAATGAGAGTGGCCTTTCTGACGGCTCCCTTCTGTGGATGAAAAGCCAGCTTAGCGCCTTACCCAGCCCAATTATTTTTGGAAGCCCCCCGAAGGATATTTCAGCGGACCCCTTGGCTGTCGCGCATCAGGAATGGGATGGCATTCAAGCCATTCTACATTCTCGCACATTTCCAAAATCCCAAAACATCGGCCGTGACACTTCCGTCACCCAACGCCTAGGAAGACTGGTTAGAGTCAATCTTAACGGGCCTCTTTCTAATTACAACCCCAAAAACCTAGTTTAACCACATAAAAATCCACTCCACATCACGCACAAATAGAAAATATAAAACACGTTGCGCGACAAATAAATACACCAAACAAAGCACACAACAGATTCATTAAGGGAGACAATCAAAGGAACCGAAAAATGACCACCGTACTCGCAAAAACGCTTGACCAAGCAATCCAACCCATATTACTACGGGCTCCTATTCCACTGCTTTCTTCAGTCTTGAGCGAAGCCAAGCTAAATAACATCATCATCAAACGAGAGCGCATTGAAGTTCACAAACTTGCCACAGCATACGTCACCCGTGTCAAGGTGATGTATGACGCATTCCACGACCACAGACAAGACGCCTCGACTACAGAATTAAACCCAATGCCTACATGGGAAGAGCTATTCAAACTAGAGGTAAAAATTATTAATGAAGCCAATCATGAATCATTGCCGTATTTGATTGCATACTATGCGGAAAATTCTTTAGATTACTGCACATTAGGAAGCGAAAACCAAGCCCCAATCAAACCCAACAGTAGAGTAGAACATAATGATGCAATCAAGCATCTCAAAAAATCACCTATACATCAAAACCTTCAAAACAAAACGGACGATGAAACCAATAAAAAGAAATACAAACTATTAACCGATGCAATAAATGGGCAACGTTCGTTCTACAGAGCAATCAGAAAGGAAAGAGCCGTTGATGGATTACGTTTAAAACTACTACTCGCCGCATTCCTAATAGAGGTTCCATTTTTCATAGCATTAATATCAGACCATACTGGACTACCAATAAAATCATTAGCAATCGCTGTAACATTTGGTGTACTGGGGGCATTCACCAGTGTACTAAGACGTTTGCAGGGCGTAGAAACCAAAGAAGAAATCAATCAAAAATCCGGAGTCGGCATATCCATTCTCATTGATGGATCATGGAGCCTTTATTTAGCGCTAGCCAGTGGAGCAGTATTTGGTGCCATGGGGCTTTTTATTTTTGGCTCAGGATTGCTCAAAGGAATAATTACCGAAAA
The DNA here is from genome assembly GCF_009936155.1 of Chromobacterium haemolyticum. Classification (NCBI taxonomy): domain Bacteria; kingdom Pseudomonadati; phylum Pseudomonadota; class Betaproteobacteria; order Neisseriales; family Chromobacteriaceae; genus Chromobacterium; species Chromobacterium haemolyticum. Next base: position 4,181,166 of record NZ_AP019312.1, read on the forward strand.
TCTAATACCTAAAATATCAGATATCGCAGACAACTCATATTATTTCAAACTTGCAGGCTATATCGACACGTGCAAAATGGCTGTATGGGCATTCATTTTTGGATTTGCCGAAAAATTCATACCTGACCTACTAAACATTCTCGGCAATGGTGTCAAGAAAGACGGCCCTCCAAATCAAAACAAAGGAGCCAATTAAAAGCCCCAGTGGAAATGAGTATCTACCTCGTAGTTGTGCTCACTCCCCACACAACACCCACCCCGCCACAAGCCACGCCATGCCGGGCACACTGCCCGGCATGGACCCCATCGACCTGATCACCCGCTTTGAAAACCTGCTGCGCACCGGCACCGTCGCCGCCGTGCAAGCCAGGCCGCCGCGCGTCCGCGTCCGCTCCGGCGGCCTGCTGACCGGCTGGCTGGCCTGGTTTCACGCACGCGCCGGCGGCACCTGCGATTGGGATCCGCCGACACCGGGCGAACAATGTCTGATCCTGAGCCCGTCCGGCGAAACCACCGCCGGCCTGGTGCTGCTCGGCCTCAATGCCGACGACGCGCCGCCGCCCAGCGCGGACACGGGGGAATGGGTTCGGGTGTTTCCAGACGGTGCCCGCTTCGCTTACCACCATGGCCGCGGCGAACTCAGCGTGTCTGGCATCCAGACCGCCACCATTCAAGCCGCCGTGCGTTGCGTCATCCGCTGCCCGGAAACCGAAACCAGCGGCAACCTGACCGTCGGCGGCAATCTGACCGTCAAGGGCGCCACCACCAGCGAAGGCCTGCTCAGCTATCAAGCCGGCCTGGCCGGCACTGGCGGCGGCACCGGCACCGCCATCAGCGGCACCCTTACCCACAGCGGCGGCCAGCTCAGCAGCAACGGTGTGGTGCTGGACGGCCACACCCACCCCGACACCCACGGCGGCAACACCGGAGCCCCGCAATGAACTACCTCGGACTCAACGCCAACACCGGCCGCGCCATCGTCGACGACGCGCAGCTGTGCCAGTGCGTGCAAAAAGTGCTGACCACACCGCTGTATCAACGCGTCCAGCGCCGGCTGTTTGGCAGCCAGTTGCCGGAACTGGTCGATGCGCCGCTCAACGGCAAAACCCGCATGCAATGCCTGGCCGCCACTGCGATGGCGCTGGCGCGTCATGAGCCACGCATCGAGCTGCATCGGGTGGGCATGCGCATCGGCGCCGGCAGCCAGGCCGGCACGCTGGCCATCGACATCGAAGCGCGGCGCCGCGACGGCCCGGCCGCCGGGCAAGCGCTCAATCTCTCGGTTGGCCTGCGATGATAGACCTGACCCAACTGCCGCCGCCGGACGTCATCGAGGCGCTGGACTTCGAAACCCTGTTCCAAAGCCGCAAGGCCCGGCTGCTGGCGGCCGCGCCGCCGGATCTGCGCGCCGGGCTCGCCGCCGCTCTGCAATTGGACAGCGAACCGCTGACCATGCTGCTGCAAGAGTTCGCTTACAACGAGCTGCTGCAGCGCCAGCGCATCAATGAAGCCGCCCGTGCCAGCCTGCTGGCCTACGCCGCCGGTGCCGACCTGGACAACCGCGCCGCCGACTACGGCGTGCAGCGGCTGCTGCTGCAGCCGGCCGACCCGGACACCGTGCCGCCCACGCCGGCGGAGTGGGAAGAAGACCCCGCGCTGCGCCGGCGCTGCCAGATGGCGCTGGAAGGCCTCAGCGTGGCCGGCCCGGCCGGCGCCTACAAATTCCACGCTCTCAGCGCCAGCGGCCAGGTGCTGGACGCCAGCGTCGAAGGCCCGAACAGTCCCTTGCCTATGCCGCCGGAGCCCGGCACCGTGCGCGTGTTCGTGATGGACCGTCGCGGCGACGGCGTGCCCGACGCCGCGCTGCAGGCCACCGTCGCCGAGGCGCTCAACGACGAAGCCGTGCGGCCGATTTGCGACACCGTCGAGGTGCGGCCAGCCGAGCCGCTGGCCTTTGCCGTGGAGGCCGCCATCGAATGGGAGCCGGGCGGCAAGGCCGCCAGCGGCGGGCTGGACGGCGCCAGACTGAGGCTGGCCAGCCTGTTGGAATCGCGCCGCCGGCTGGGCTCCGCCGTCGCGCGTTCAGCCATCGACGCCGCGCTGCATGTCGCCGGCGTGCGCCGCGTGCTGCTCACCGCGCCGGCAGCCGATGTGCTGTGCTCGCTGCGCCAATTCCCCAAAGCCGAGGAGATTACCCTTCATGACTAGCCGCCTGCTGCCCGGCAATCGCACCCCGCTGGAGGCTGCCATCGCCGACAGCTGCACGCCGGATATCGACCCCACGACGATACGCGGCATCGCCGACAGCGCCCGCTGCCCGGTGGCGCTGCTGCCGCTGCTGGCCTGGGAGCGCAGCATCGACGACTTCAACGCCGCCGCCAGCGAGGCGCGCCAGCGTGCCGTGATTCGCTCCTCCGTCGCCGTGCATCGCCGCAAAGGCACCGTCGCCGCGGTGCGCCAGCTGTTCCGGGATCTCGGCCTGGGTGAAGTCGACATCGAACAAGGCCGCAGCGGCTACCGGCGCGACGGCAGCCGTCGGCGCGAAGCCTACAACCGGCGCGGGCCGCGCGGCACGCATTGGGCCGAATACCGCGTCATCTGTTACAGCCTGCTGACCAACCAACAAGCCAGGACCGCGCGCGCGCTGCTGGACGACATCGCCGCCGGTCGCTGCCGGCTGGTGGCGCTGGACTTCAGCCACGCGGCGCTAACACGCAACGGCTACGGCCAGCGCAATGGCGCGTTCTCGCGCGGCCTGGTGTGAGGAGAGAGGAGCACGATGGGATATCTGAACGATAAGGAAAGCTGGGACCGCGTCCCCTATTTTGCCGAAGACGCGGTGCTAACCGGCGGGCCGGACTGCCCGGACAACATCCCGATTCAGGCGTTGACCAACCGGACGGCCCTGCTTAAGAAGCGGCTGGACGACGCCGTGGCCGGTGCGCTGGCCATCGAGTACGCCAACAAGCTGAGCACAGCACGCAAAATCGGAATGAGCGGGGACGGTAGTTGGTCTGTGCAATTCGATGGCGGCGGCAACGTCAGCGCTGCGCTGACGCTGACGGACTCCGGCGTGGAGGCCGGCACTTATCCGGTGCTGACCGTTGACAAGAAGGGCCGCGCCACTGCCGGCCGCGCGCTGCAATCGGCTGATTTGCCGATGAATGCCGCGCTGCCCGGCGAGCCCACGGTAAAAACGCCACCGCCCGGCGCTGGCGACAAGCGCATTGTTAACGCGGAATTCGTAGCCGGGGCGCTGGCGTCATTGGTGGGGTCCGCGCCGGCAGTGCTGGACACGCTGAACGAACTAGCGGCGGCGTTGGGCAATGATCCCAACTTTGCCGCGACGATGGCGGCAGCGCTGGCCGCCAAGGCGCCGCTTGCCGGTGCGCAATTGAGGGGCGAGCCCACGGCGCCGACGCCGCCGCAATTTGACAACAGCGACCGACTCGCAACAACGGCCGCGGTGAAGGCTGCCGGCCTGACGTTTTCGGGTGTCGCCTATATGAACTCGCTGCCTGCGGTGGTTGACGCCACGCTTGCGGGCAAACTCATAGTGATTAACGCGAGCGCGACGGGTACGGTCGCGCTACCGCTGGCATCGGGTTTGCCAGTGGGGGCGACTATCACCCTTGTGAATGAATCCAATTACGCTCAGACGATTGCTCGCCAGGGCGCAGACATCATTGTTGCCGGTAACTCAAACAGCGCAAATGCCTATTCCATGGAGCCGGGAACATTTGCAGTGTTCATCGTGGATGTCGGCGGGTGGCATATGGGTTTGCGGACGGCACAGCTTGGGCTGACGGGTGCATTCGGATCTTCCGGCGCACCCAACGACTACCGGCGCCTGCCGGGCGGGCTGATTATTCAATGGGGGCGCCAATATATCGCTAGCGGTAACGGGGACACCATCACATTCCCCACCGCGTTCCCAAATGCGGTGTTTGTTGTCATGGCAACGGACTACGGAACCGGTTGCAACCAGATGGGGGCGGTTACATCAGCTTCGAAGACATCATTTTCGGCATATGGCAAAGCCGCCGGAACGAACAGTTTCGTGAGCTCTGCATATAGTTGGTTTGCCATCGGCAACTGACAAGGAAGAAAACAATGTTTCTCTACTACGCAAAATCTACTGCTGGTTTCTACGACCCTGCCATTCACGGAGAAGCAATCCCCTCCGACGCCGTCGAAATCACGACTGAAGAGCATGCAGCCCTGCTGTTTGCGCAATCCGCCGGCAAGGTGATCCGGGCCGGCGAGGACGGTAAGCCGCTGGCCGTTGATCCGCCGCCGCCGCCGCTGGAATCGCTCAAAGCGGTGCAGGCCAAAATCCTGACGGACACAATGGACGAGCTTGAAGCCGAGCAACACCGCGCCACGCGAGAAGCCCTAAACGCACTGTTGGTGGGCGTGCCACCAGCAGAGATTGCGGCGACGCCGGCCGGTAAGCGGCTGGCTGCAGTGGATGCGGAAATGGCGGCTATGCGCGGCAAGCTGGCCGCAGTTGAAGCGGCCAAGGATGCAGACGAATTGGATTCCCTTTCGCGCTCGATATAACGTCAACACCAAACAAAAAGCCCGGCCAAGCGCCGGGCTGTTTCATTGAGATGATGGGAATTAACGCTGGCTCAGCCTGCCGGCCTCAAACTTCAGCGCCGCCGCGCAGCTGGCGGTGAAAAAATAGATGGACGGATCGGCGTGGCTGGCCGCCAGCGTTTCGCCCAGCCGGTTCAGACAGGTGGTCAAGTTTTCCAGTGTGTCCTGGCAGGTGTCCCCTATCAAAGGGTTTAATTGTTGTGGAGTCGTCACGGTGCCTAGAGTCATTTTTAACCTCGCTTGCTTAATGTACTGCAACGACGATTGTGAAGGCTCGGCTCCCACCCGTTAATCGGCGGAAACGCCGATGTCCCGCATAGTCTCCGCAAAATAGACATGGCGGATGATTTTTCTAACGGTGATTTTGCCCTCGTCAGAACGGCCCACGCCGAGCTTTCTCCCAATGTTTTCAATGTGATTCCGCACGGTTCGCTCGCTAATGCCCAAAGCTTCCGCCGCTTGCCAATTGCTACAACCAGCAGCCACCGCCTCAAGAACCTGAATTTCCCTGTCCGTCAATTGGCCTAAAGCATGGGATTTATTTTGCTCACGCGCCGCGGCATCGCCCAGCAAGCTCCGCAAACCCAGCGTCATGCCGCCCACCAAATGGGGCGGAATCTCAAGATGAGCAACGCCGGACAGATGCCGCAACAACGTGCGAATCTCGCGGTCCCCCGCCGCCGCCAAGTAATGCTGGAGCAAGCCGGCGGCGTCAGGCGGCATCCTAAAACATTCTAATTCAGACCATCGGCCTGCCACTCTAAGTTGTCCGGGCAGCTGACACAACGTAGCGACGTCGCATCTAAGCGCGGGCTGCGCCACCATGCCGGAAACCCCGCATGGAGAAGCCCCGCATGGCCACTGACTACCATCACGGCGTCCGCGTTGTCGAAATCGACGAAGGCAGCCGTCCCATTCGCACCATCGCCACCGCCGTCATCGGCATGGTTTGCACCTCCGACGACGCCGACCCGGTCGCGTTCCCGGAAGACGTGCCGGTGCTGATCACCGACGTTGACCGCGTCATCGGCAAGGCTGGCGTCAAGGGCACGCTGGCGCCCAGCCTGGCCGCCATCGCCGACCAATGCAAACCGGTGGTCATCGTCGTGCGCGTCAAACCCGGCAAAACCGCAGAGGAAACCACCACCAAGGTGATTGGCACCACCGGCGCCGACGGCCGCAAGACCGGCATCAAGGCCTTGCTGAACAGCAAAGCCCGCTTTGCCCTGTCGCCGCGCATTCTTGGCGCGCCCGGCCTGGACAGCCAGCCGGTGGCGGCGGCGTTGGCCGCACTGGCGCAGCAGATACGCGCTTTTGCCTACTTGTCCGCCTACGGCTGCAAAACCATGGAAGACGCGGTGGCCTACCGCAAGAACTTTGGCCAGCGCGAGGCCATGGTGATCTGGCCGGACTTCATCGCCTGGGACGGCGCCGCCAACAAAGAGGCCGCCGCCTACGCCACCGCTCGCGCGCTGGGCCTGCGCGCCTTCATCGACGAAACCGTCGGCTGGCACAAGACCTTGTCCAACGTGCCGGTGCAGGGCGTCACCGGCATCAGCGCCGACGTCTACTTCGATCTGCAAGGCACCGCCACCGATGCCGACTACCTGAACAGCAACGACGTCACTACGCTGATCAACCAGAACGGCTACCGCTTCTGGGGCTCGCGCACCTGCAGCGCGGACCCGCTGTATGCCTTCGAAAGCTACACCCGCACCGCCCAGGTGCTGGCCGATACCTTCGCCGAGGCGCAATTCTGGGCCGTCGACAAACCGCTGACCCCAGGCCTGGCGCGCGACATCATCGAAAGCCTGAAAGCCAAGGGCCGCAGCCTGGTCAACCAGGGCTATCTGCTGGGCTTTGATTGCTGGTTCGACGACAAGGTCAACGACAAGGACAGTCTCAAGGCCGGCAAGCTGGCCATCGACTATGACTACACCCCGGTGCCGCCGGCGGAGAACATCACCCTGCGCCAGCGCATCACCGATCACTACCTGATGGACTTCGCCAGCCAGGTCAAAGCATAAGGACACCCCATGTCAGGCATCGCACTGCCGCGCGCCTTGCGCAAATTCAATGTTTTCATCGACGGCGTCGGCTTCATCGGCCAGGCGCTGGAAGTTAAGCTGCCCAAGATCACAATGGAAACCGAAAAGTATCGCGGCGCCGGCATGATCGGCTCCGTCGCGCTGCTCAAGGGCCTGGGCGATCTGGAGCTGGAGCAGACCTATAACGGACCCATCCGCGAAATCGTCATGACTTTCGGCGCCGAACGCCACGACGCCGCCCAAATCCGCTTCATGGGCAGCTACGCAAAGGAGGATGACGGCAGCGCCCAGGCGGTGGAAGTCGTCGTCCGCGGCCGCCACAACGAGATGGACATGGGCGACGCCAAGGCCAAGGAAAACGGCTCATTCAAGGTTAAAACCGACCTCAGCTACTACAAGCTGATTGTCGACGGCGAGGAGTGGCTGGAAGTCGATGTCGTCAACGACGTGTTCAAGGTTTTCGGCAAGGATATCCAAGCCGCGCACCGCGCCAACGTTGGCCTGTAAACCCACCATCCGGCCCACCCCGGCCGCTCAAATCAAGGACATGCCATGCAAGACAAAGACCCCATCACCCTGGACCAACCGATCCAGCGCGGACAGACCCAAATCGCCTCCATCCGCATCAGCAAGCCCAGCGCCGGCCAGCTGCGCGGCACCAAGCTGGTGGATCTGCTGCAAATGGACGTCGGCGCGCTGATCACCCTGTTGCCGCGCATCACCCTGCCGCCGCTGACCGAACAGGAAGTGCAAGGCATGGACCCGGCTGACCTGACCGAATGCGGCATCGCGGTGGCCAGTTTTTTGGGGAAGAAGGAACGGCTGCCGAGCGAAGCGGACACGGCCTCCCCGGCCGCGTAGAAGACGCCATCGCCGACGTCGCGGTCATCTTTCACTGGCCGCCGTCGGCGTTTGATCACATGAACCTGGCCGAGCTGGCCGACTGGCGCGAACACGCCCGCCTGCGCAGCGGCAACGAGGACACATGAGCGATACCCGGATGAAGCTGGAAGTGCTGCTGGCGGGCGTGGACAAGCTGACCCGCCCGCTGCGCGACGCCATGGCCGGCAGCAAGGAACTGGCCCAGGCGGTCAAGCACTCCCGCGAGCAACTAAAAGCGCTGGAGCGGACCCAGGGGCAAATGGCATCCTTCAACCGGCTGCGCGAACAATCCAAGGCCTCCACCGAAGCCATGCGCAAGTCCAACGAGGCGCTGGACAAGCACCGCCGCGCGCTGGGGCTGGCGCAGACCGAACGCACCGCCACCGCCGCCAAGCTCAAAGCCGCGCAAAAGAGCTATGACAACCTCAATCACGCGCTGATCAAGTTTCCTAATCTGGCCGGCAACTACACCGCCGCCATCGCCAAACAAAAGTTTGAGCTGGAAGCGCTGCAGCACAAGCACAACCTGCAAACCAACGCCATCCGCCGCGCCAAGGACGCGATGCAAAAGGAAAGCGTGACGCTCAAGGAAAACACCGCCAACCGCCAGCGGCTGGCGCAAGAGCTGGTGAAAAGCCGCCAGCTACTGAGCAATGCCGGCATCAAGGTGGGACAGCTGGCCCGGCACGAGGATCAGCTCAAGTCCAGTGTCGCCGGCGTCACCGCCTCGCTGGAGAAGCAGCAGGCCGCGCTGGAAAAAGTAAGCCGCCACCAGCAGCGGCTGAACGACATTCGCGGCCGCTACGGCCGGGCAAAGGAGGTGCGCGACAAGGTGGCCGGCGTTGGCGTGGCCTCCATGGCCGGCGGCGTGGCCACCGGCGCGGCGGTGCTAAAGCCGGTAGCGGCCTACGCGGAGGCGGAAGACTCGGCAACCCAGTTGAAGGGCGCCATGATGCGCGCCGGTGGCGTCGTGCCCCCCGAATACGAGCAAGTCAACCGGCTGGCCGAAAAGTTGGGCGACCGCTTGCCGGGTACCACGGCGGACTTTCAGGACATGATGACGATGCTGCAGCGTCAGGGCATGAGCGCCCAGTCCGTGCTGGGCGGCTTGGGCGAAGCCACTGCCTACCTGGGCGTGCAACTGAAGATGGCGCCTACAGAGGCCGCTGAATTCACCGCCAAGCTGCAAGACGCCACCCGCACCAGCGAAAAAGACATGATGGGGCTGGTGGACATGATCCAGCGCGGCTTCTACGCCGGCGTCGACTCCGGCAACATGCTGGAAGCCTACAAGGGTTTGGGCGCGGCGATGGACATGATCAAGGTCAAGGGCCTGGAGGGCGCCAAAGCCTTCGCGCCCTTCGTCGTGATGATGGACCAAGCCGGCATGCGTGGAGAGTCCGCCGGCAACGCCATCCGCAAAGTCATCGCGGCGGGGCTGAACATCGACAAGATCAAAAAAGTGGAGAAGTCCCTGCTCAAGAAGAAAAAGATAAGCCTGGGGCTGGACTTCACAAATGGAAAGGGCGAGTTCGGCGGTCTGGACAACCTGATGAAGCAGCTGGCCAAGCTGCAGAAGCTGGACACCGTCAATCGCCTGGCGGTGCTGAAAGACATTTTTGGCGACGACAAGGAAACCAATGAGGTTCTTTCCAAGATCATCGAGAAGGGCCAGGGCGGCTACGACGATGTGGTGAAGAACTTGGCGGAACAAGCCAGCCTGCAGGAACGCGTCAACCAGCAGCTCGGCACCCTCAAGAATCTGTGGGATGCGGCCAGCGGCACCTTTACCAATGCCATGGTGAAGTTTGGCGAATCCATCTCGCCGGAGCTGAAATCCGCTGCAGAGTGGATCGCCAACCTATCCGAAAAAACCGGCGCCTGGGCGCGGGAAAATCCCAAGCTCGCCAATGCGCTGATGAAAGGCGCGGCGGTGCTGGCCATCATCATGGTCACATTCGGCGCGTTCGCCCTGGTGCTGGCTACCCTGATCGGACCATTGGCGCTCGCCCGCATGAGCGTGTCCACGCTGTTTGCAGGGTTGAGCAGCGGCCTAGGCGTCTTGGGCCGGATAGGCCCGGCGCTGATGACGGTGCTGAAGGTTGTCGGCTTCGTCGGCCGCATGATGATGTTCACCCCCATTGGCCTCGCCATCACCGCCATTGCCGCCGCCGCCACGCTGATCTACCTCTATTGGGAGCCGATCAAGGCCTTCTTCGCCGATATCTGGGCGGAAATCAAAACGGCGTTCAGCGGCGGCGTGGCCGGCATTGCCGCGCTGATCCTCAACTGGTCGCCGCTGGGGCTGTTCTATCGCGCCTTCGCCGCAGTAATGGGCTGGTTCGGCGTGGAGCTGCCGAACCGCTTTACCGGCTTCGGCACCATGATCATTCAAGGCCTGGTCAACGGCATCAAAAACAGCCTGGGCGGGGTCAAGGACGCCATCCTCGGCGTCGGCGACATGCTGCCGGAGTGGCTGCGCAACAAGCTGGACATCCACTCGCCGTCCCGCGTATTCGCCGGCATTGGCGGCTACACCATGGCCGGGCTGGAACAAGGCATCGTTAAGGGCCAGGACGGCCCGCTGGCCGCACTGCGCCAGGCCACCGGCAAGCTGACCGCCATCGGCGCCGGCGTCATGCTGGGCGCCGGGCCGGCGCTGGCCGGCCAGTTGGACACCCGCCCGCCGCTGGCGCGGCCGGCGGCGGCGACCGCCGCTCCGGTGATGATCAACGCCCCCATCACCATCCACGCCGCGCCCGGCATGGACGAACGCGCATTGGCGCGGCTGGTGCGTCTGGAACTGGAGAAAGCCCAGCGCGACGCCCAGGCCCGTCAGCGCAGCAAATTTGGAGACATCGACTAATGCTAGGCCTGCCGATGATGGCGCTCGGGCTGTTCGTGTTCACCCGCAGCACCCTGCCCTACCAGGAAATGAAACAGCAGTACGGCTGGCGCTGGCCGGGCAATCCCCGCGTCGGCGCCGCGCCCGGCCGCCAGTACACCGGGCCGGAGGAGGAACCCATCACCCTGTCCGGCAAGCTGCTGCCGGAGCTGACCGGCGGCGACAGCTCGCTGGCCCTGCTCAAGCTGATGGCCGATCAGGCCAAGGCCTGGCCGCTGATCGAAGGCACCGGCATGATTTACGGCTTCTATGTCATCGAGAAGCTGGACCTGACCCGCCGCGAGTTCTTCAGCGACGGCAAGGCGCGCGAGATCGACTTCACCCTGACACTGCAGCGCGTTGACGGCAGCATGCTGGACCTGCTCGGCAACCTCAGCCGGGCGGTGATGGAGCTGGCGTTTTGAGCCTGGACAGCCTGACGGCCGCCGGCCAGGGCATCGCCCAGCAAGGCCTGGACCTGGCCGGCCAAGCGCTGGACAACCTCGCCGGCTTTGCCGGCCTCAATGGCGCGCCGACACCGGCCTGGCGGCTCACGCTCAACGGCAAGCCGCTGGACAGCGCGCTGCGCCGCCGGCTGGTGGCGCTGACGCTGACCGACAACCGCGGCTTCGAAGCCGACCAGCTCGACATCGTGCTGGACGACAGCGACGGCATGCTGGAGCTGCCAGGCCGCGGCGCCGTCATCGCCGTGGCGCTGGGCTGGCAACATAGCGGCCTGATCGACAAGGGCAGCTACACCGTTGACGAAGTGGAGCACAGCAGCACCCCTGACATTCTGACCCTGCGCGCCCGCTCCACCGACCTGCGCGAAGGCATCGCCGCCAAGCGCGAAAAAAGCTGGAGCAAGACCACGCTCGGCGCCATCGTCCGCGCCATCGCCGCCGCCAACCAACTGCAGCCGGCAATACCCGACTGGCTGGCCAAGCGCCGCGTCGAACAGCTGGATCAGCGCAACGAAAGCGACGCTCAACTGCTGCACCGGCTGGCGCGCGAACACGACGCCGTGGCCACGGTGAAAAATGGCCGCCTGGTGTTCTGCAAGGCCGGCGACGCCGAAACTGTCAGCGGCAAGCCCTTCCCGGTCTGCACCCTCACCCGCGCCAGCGGCGACAGCCACCGCTTCAACATCGCCGACCGCAACGCCTACACCGCCGTCAAAGCGCAATGGCAGGATCTGAACCGCGCCAAGCGCGGCGAAGTCGTTGTCGACAAAAACACCCGCTTCGAACGCCGCGCCACCGTCACCAAACTGGGGCGCCAGACCAAACGCAAAAAGCTCACCGCCATCCAGCAAAAAGGCGTGGAGCCCAGCGCCGGCAACGTCAAGGTACTACGCCACATCTATGCCAGCGAAGCCAGCGCGCTGCAGGGGGCGAAAGCCGCATGGGAGAAGCTGCAGCGCGGCGCCGCCGAGTTCAGCATCAACCTGGCCTACGGCCGGCCGGAGCTGTTCGCCGAGCTGCCGGCCAGGGTGCAGGGCTTCAAGCCGGCCATCGACGCCACGGAATGGGTGATCAACAAGATCACTCACACCCTCAACGACGGCGGCTTTACCAGCCAGCTGGAGCTGGAGATGAAGCTGGAAGCGGTGGAGGCGTCTATCCCTCCGAGTATTTAAGGCTCGACCAGATAAACTGCGACAAGGAAGTTGGGCACGCCAAAAATGACAAAAAGATTAAAATTGACATAAGGGCTGCCCTAGATATGCTGGACTCGTTCGTGCTCATAACTCACCAGAATGTCCATCAGCACAGAAGCCAAACCTGGGGTTAAAATTGTAAGTTGCTCCGAGGTGTAGGCTTCGCTTATAGCATAAAATATTGCTCTACTATCCCCTGCCAAGTCCCTCAAATCATTTACAGTAAACAGTCGAATATCGTAGCGCCCACCCATCAACAACCAGAAGCTAGCTAGCAACGCACTATCGCGATTTCCATTCATCGCTTCGATTCGTTCCAAAATCTCACTTTCAGTCATCGAGCGCCTCTCATTCCAAGTATTAGCGTTGTCTGCAACCGAACTTTCAGAAGTTCCACATGTTCTAACAAAAAGTCGGCCAATAGCTCTACTTTTGTTTACTTCTTCGCATCTGTTTGTGTCTGCCAGTGGCACCATTCAGGGCTAATCATTGAAACGACTTAACGGAACAACAGGTTTGCGACATTAGACAAGGTGACTTCGTCACTGATGTCCTGTTGTAGTCGTCTGGAGAAGTTCAGCACGAAATCAGCCGCAGCAGTAGCACTGGCAGCTCCCGCATCATGACAGGGGCCTGGGGTGACGAACAAGGCCTTTGGGTCGGCTACGATGGCTTTGAGTAGCGCCGCCAGTGCTAGTACGTCGGCATTTGTTTTGTGCATAATATTTTCCCAAATAAATTATTTCAGTCTTGTGCGTTGTAGAGAGGGGCGAGTAGACGGATACACTGGGCTTGCAAACCATTCACGCCGATAGCCTTTATGTAGCTGACACGTTGCCCTGGAGGTAAATATTCCGGGATATCCATCATTACTTGCGACACCTCCAGATACAGATTATCTCCACGAAAGTCTGGCTGGATAATACCGGCACCTTTGACCGGATCAAAAAATTTGATAATGCCTGTTGCCATAATAGCAATCTCCTTATTCATTAGTATCAATACATTCTAGAAGAAGTGGGGGATATACCTGACCTTGATGCTTTTTCATTTAATGGAGATATTTATGCCCAAGCCGTGCCTTCCGTTGCAAAATCGATTACTTGCAGCTTTGCCTCCCGAAGTACAACAACGTCTTCTGCAGCATTTGGAGTACGTGTCGCTAGCCTTGGGGGAGATGCTAAGTGATGCTAGCCGCCCCATGTCCCGTGTTTACTTCCCTGCTGATTCAATCGTGTCGATTTTGTATGTAATGGAGAATGGCGCGTCAGCAGAAATCGCCGTGATTGGCAATGAAGGGCTGGTAGGCGTGTCAGCTTTCATGGGTGGGGCACCCTCCACCGGTCAAGCCATTGTTCAAAGCGCTGGTCATGCTTACGCTTTACCCGCTACACATTTTTTGCACGAGTTCAGTCGCCATGGCGAGATGTTACTGTTGATGCTGCGCTACACCCAAGCGTTAATGGCGCAAATGGTACAGACAGCTGCATGCAACCGGCATCACTCCATCGACCAACAACTCTGCCGCTGGTTGCTGCTGTCCTTAGATTGTTTATCAGGCAACCAATTGTGTATGACTCAGGAACTGATTGCTAATATGTTGGGAGTAAGGCGTGCTGGGGTCACCCATGCCGCAGGCAAACTGCAAAAACTGAAAATAATCGAATACCGGCGCGGTCATATTACCGTCCTGGATAGAGTAAGACTGGAGAAACTGAGTTGCGAGTGTTATGCGGTAGTGAGAGCTGAAATGGACCGCCTGTTGCCACCACCGGCCAAAAGCTAATTCGGAGTGCTTGCCGTTCCATTTTAGGATCTGGAACGGCAAGATTTCTGCTGTTTCACGATTACTATTTTTTTATTAAGTCTGAACTCAGCCCTACAAAGCCTGTTGACTATTATTGGGCTTTACGAAAACCAGAGTTCGAGCCAGATGCTTCTTTAGGCGGGGTATGTGTGATGGGTTCCTTCGGTTCAGTTTTCGGGGCACTCGGTTTGGGCGAGGCATCTGCTGGCTGTGAAGGCTTGACAACATCAGAGGGGTTGCTGTGATCACCGGTAGTTTGTTGAGTGGGGCTAGTCATGAAGATCACCTTAAATTGGTATGTGCCGCACTTGCAAGGTTGCAGGTGTCGGTAAGCCTATAATGTCCGCTTGTTTCTTCCATGTCTGTGCGGTAGCGCACATAATCTATATTTTCTTAATTGCATTGGGATGCCCGATCCATTTTGTTTGCTACCTTTACTAGCAACTCTCTTGTTTTTCCTCTTGGTTCAGCCATAGCAGTTTCTGCCATTTTTTGTGTAATCAAAGCAATTGCCGAAGCCAATCTCGCTGTTATATAAAGTTAACGCAGCTGAGCTTCCCAACCGTTTTCCCGGCTGAAGTGGTATGTTCCACATGGAGAGTGAATTGCTGCAAAGCGGTACATCGGAGGTACCTGTGCATCCAAAGCATTATCAATGGATTCGAACCTAGCGCATGCCTCGTGCTTGGAGCGATGAATCTGACTATTTCTGGCTGTGATATCGCCAGCAAATAAGTGTTTATTGCTGTAGTAAAAGACAAGTACAAAATGGTTTGATTCGATCATCATTATTTCCTTAATTTTAGATTCAAAAATTAGTAGATTTTTTTAGACACGATTTTGACAATTAGGTTCAGATTTCTGCAAATTCATTTTAATATTTAATTGTAAAGTTCATTACAAAAATAAGATGGCAAATGTTGATACTGACCGCTCGGCCCTAGCTAGACCTCCCACGTAAAAAAATTACATCTAAAGTACGGTAGCGGACAGACTCTCGTTGAGGCCTCGTTGAGGATGAAAATCCAATAAACTAAGGAGCTCAAGTCATGATCAAGACAGATAGCCAGTTACAAGCTGACGTAATGGCCGAACTAATGTGGGACCCAGCTATCAACTCCACTCATATTGGGGTACAGGTAAATGATGGGGTTGTTACACTCTGTGGACATGTTGCCAACTATGCACAGAAATGGTCTGCGGAACGCGCGACGCTGCGTGTAGGCGGTGTAACAGCCATTGCGGAGGGAATAACGGTGGAACTCCCTGGCCAAGAAAATCCTAATGATGCAGATATTTCACGTACTGCAGCCCGTGTGCTTCAGATGATGGGATATCTCAAGGAGAACTCTATCAAAGTCATGGTAGAGCATGGCTGGGTCACCCTTTCCGGCCAAGTTGAGTGGGACTACCAGAGAAAGGATGCCTGCAAGCTAGTGTGCCACCTTTCGGGTGTCACCGGGATTAGCAGCGACATTGGCATTCGCCCTAAAGAAATCAGCCGAGCGGTCAAAGAAGAGGTGGAGGCAGCCCTGAAGCGTCGGGCAATCCGTGATATTGCAAGCATCACCGTCAGTATTGATGGTTCCGATGTCATTCTGGGGGGTACTGTACACAGTTGGTCGGAACGTGCACTGGCCCAACATGCTGCCGCGGGAATGCCTGGTGTCCGTAATGTTATTGACAAAATCAAAGTCACTATCTGACACCTAAAATCTATCTACAGGAGAAAATACCATGCTCAAACGTATCGGTATGATATTGCTACTCGGTGGTTCGCTGATCAGCTGCACGACGACATCGCCAAATTATCAAGCAAGTGACATGACGAGAAATCTGGCCATTGATGCCAATGTAGATGAAACACTAAGCGAGCTTTATCAGCAGGCAAAAGGATCTCGCGAACTGATGGGCCGCGCCAAAGGGGCGCTGGTTTTTCCCTCAGTGCTAACTGCCGGCCTTGTCGTTGGAGCCGCTTATGGAGAGGGCCAATTACGTATTGGAAACCAGCATGCAGGTTATTACAAGACAATGACGGGCTCTGTCGGCTTCCAGGCGGGGGCGCAGTCTAAGGCCATTATATTTTTGTTCATGACACAGGAGTCATTGGATCATTTCCGCAAAGGGAATGGCTGGACCGCCGGGGTTGATGCCAATGTGGTGCTGTTGAAAATTGGCGCGGATGGGTCGGTTGATACTGAAACAGCCAAAGCCCCAGTCATTGGTTTTGTGCTGACCAATGGCGGCCTAATGTTCAATGTCTCTCTACAAGGCACCAAGGTATCCAAGCTTAAGCCGTGACTTAGTCAGGTCCAGTTTCGTTTCCATATGGCTGCTAGCGTACAGACCGCTGCGCACGCAAGCCATATAGTAATGATGCTGAATGTTGATTCTACGTAATTTTACGTGGAGCAACCTAATCAGAGGTGAAGAAAATGACCAATATCCAAGAGAAGCATGAAACCGCAAAAACTGGCGAAACTGACAAAAACAAAACCAGTACCGGCCAAGCATTCGAAAATAAGGCAAAACCTACCAACGACCCCCAAAAAGACCACAACAAGGACTCCGATAAAAAAAAAGATGGTGGAACATATGGGAATAAGCAGGACGGAGTGTTGACCCATAAGGCTAAACCGTAACTGCCGAATTAGTTCTGGAATTCTGTCAACCAAGAAGACTAGAATTTTAATTGGCGCGATGAATGCCCATTAATTCAAAATGTGAATTGATGGGCATCGTTCTTTTCACTTTCAATGTATGGTACAAGCAGAATAGTCCTACTGGCTGGCGCGTCGGGCAGGTTACCATCGGCGGCGAGTTGGTCGCGCAGCCGGAGTTGAACGCGCATATGAGCAATAGAGTTCTGCCGTTCAATTTTTCGCTCTCCATTCGGCGATAGCGCCTGTCCTACCATATCAATTCTGAAAATCTCGATATATTCCCCATGTGTATGGCAACGAACAGACCAGATGTAGCCGATGAGCTACGATGCGAATGTGTGGCCGTCGCCATGCGTCGACACCGAGTCGACTGAATTTTTCAGGAGCGCATCATGGGTATCAACAAAGATCAAATCAAAGGACGTGCGGAAGAAGCGAAGGGCAAAGTGAAGGAAGTCATTGGCAAAGCCATGGGTAACAAGGACCTAGAAGCGAAAGGCAGCATCCAGAAAAACCTTGGGGCTGTTCAGGCATCAGTAGGCGATATGAAAGAGGATCTCGCGAAGAAACTGAAAACGCCTTAATTACAACGCAGAACCGGCGCTTAGATTCAATCGACGCCCGTTCGGTTGAAACAAACCAAATGGAGAAATCATGGACATCAAATTCACCGGCACCTTGCTTTTGTTGGGTGCCTTGCTTGGTCCAGTCAGTGTATACGCCGAAGACTTAACGAGCGAAATGCCTGGGCAGTATCTTGATGACTCCGTCATCACCACCAAGGTCAAGGCCGTATTCGTCAAGGACATGTGGCTCAAAGGACTTGGCATCAATGTCCGCACTGACCATGGCATTGTCGATCTAAACGGCACCGTAAACAGTCAAAATCAATCTGATCGCGCCACGAAGCTGGCGGCACAGGTCAAGTCGGTTATCGCTGTTAACAACAAACTGACCGTTCAGCCGCGCTAGTGATGAATCGTGGTTATTAGCACTAGCATGGAGGAAAATCTGTGTGCATCAATGTTGACGGTCGAAGTTTCGCTTCTTACTTAGGAGAGAAAGCATGGACTTACTCATTATTGCGATTTTGCTCTTGCTGCTGTTTGGCAGCGGCTTGTATTGGGGTCTGGGCATGGGCTGGGGAATTGGCCCTATTGGACTGATTGTTGTAGCGCTGATTGTCTCTATTGTGCTGTTTGGCTGTCGCCGTCGAAGTGGCAGCTGAAATGGAGTGCGCTCCGACCCATAGGACAGGATTGCCCATAGAAGCCGGGGCAGTTCAGTGAGGCTCACAAGGTATCTGGGAACGTAGGGGCGATTCAAGATTCATGCGTCGACTCCAGCAAAAAGCCCTGCTAATGCGGGGCTATTGTTTTAGAGGATCGCGCAGCGGTCCAGCGTGGGGCTGCCAATGATTCGGGTGCTGCCCTGGCAGGACACGGTCACGGTTTGCCCTTTCTTCAGCACTTTGGCCTTGGGGGCTTCCTCGTCACTCAGCTTGGCCATGACACGGTTGAAATCGTCCTTGGCACGCAGCCAGACTATCGTGTTGTCGAAAGCGTCTTTGTCGATGGAGGCAATGCGGCCTTCCACCTCCAACAGCTTGCCTTTGTATTCATTATCCGCAGCGGCCTCGTTATCGTCATAGGCCTGGAATAGCTTCTTGGCGCTAACCTTGATGGCCGCCTGGGCCGGCGCAGTGGCGGGAGCCTCTTGCTGCGCCGTCTGTTGGGCGCCGCTGGCATCATTGCTGGCCGTGGCCGGCACCTTGCCCTTGTTCTCTCCGAAGATAATGCCGATGGCGATCAAGGCCACCAGGGCAATCCCAATCCATTTCAGGGCTTTTTTCATAGCGTGCATCCTAAGCGATATTTGTCATTATCAAATATAACATTTCAAGCCTATAGCATATCATGCAGGCATAGTGTGAATCACACAAGCAACGCCCGGCACATGGCCGGGCGTTGTTTTTGGGTTTGAGTTTGCGCTACATACAAAACGGCGAACAGGCAGCCCACCTAGGCCGCGCTTTCGACCTGAGCGTCACGGCCAAGATCAAGCCGGTGTAGATTTGTTGGTTACCACACTTCAGCAGCTGCCGTGCCCTGGTGATAGCGTAGTTTCCAGTCGCCCCCCACTGCGACCCAGATGGATGAGCGCAAAGTATGATGCGAGAGGGATCCATCCTCCTGCATAAGAGCTGATCGATATTTCAAAAGAGCGACCCCTTTACACAACTCGGCTGCAATATATGAATCAGCCATAATTTCGTTGGTGCACTCCTCTGTCGACAATGCCTCCACTGTCTCTTCGCGACTGTAAAGAGAGCCAGACCTCCCTACCTCTTCAAAGTCTGGATGAAGCAACCTGCAAATGTACGTGTAATCCCGACGCACACTCGGCTTGTGCAGTTCAGACTCCAATTTTGATAGCGTTTGGACTAAAGAATCAGACATCAATTATTCCCGTTCAGGCCGAGCCAGCAGCTTGATTTCATCCGGTCTTAACTTGCTGCGCGATAAGACATGTCGAAACAAAACTAGATTGCCAACCTCGATTCAGTGCGACTCGGACAGGTTTTGATGGATCTGCTGCATCACCCCGAGGGCCAGCCGCTGGCCGCGCGGGTCCAGTTGCTGGAACTGGTTCAAGAGGGCGTGAGCTTCAGGCGACAACTTCGAGTCGTAGCGCTTGCCGGTGATGATGTAGGTGACGTCAAAGCCGACAGTAAAGAGTCTTGCTAGCACTTCAGCGTTAGGGAAGCTGGTCCCTTTTTCATAGCCAAGATAGGTCGCATAGCTAACATCAGCGGCCTTATGCGCTTCCATCTGGATCATGTTCAGTCGGATACGCTCTTGCTTCAACCGCTCTGAGATCGACACGCCACACGTCATCACCACCCCACTGAATAGCCAATAGGCTTCATCCTGCAACTAGCTGTGGGCCTTGTTGTAGGCTTGGATCATGTCAGAAATGAAGTGCTTGCCACGTTCGTCTAGTTGGGCAAAGGAAGCCAAAACGGCGTTCTGTTCGGGGGAGAGCTCAGAGGCGTTCCGCTGTCCGGTGACGATGTAAAGCACATCAAACCCCGCTATAGCCCAGCTTGCCAATGACTGAGCGTCAGGATATCTGTCGCCCCTCTCATACCCTTGATATGTGGAATAGGCGATGCCACCGACCTTGGCAGCCTCTTGCTGATTCCATCCAAAACGGGCTCTTTCCGCCCGCAATCTATCCCCAAGGCTCAATTTTTTAATCCATACCTGTTGCGTAGATCAATTTTTTAATCCATCATGTGCTTGCGAATCACTTTCTTGAGCATAGTAACTCACATGCAAAACGCCGAACAGACAGCCCGCCCGCGCCGCGCTTACGGTCCGCGCGGCACTTCCAAGGTCAAGCCGGTGCAGATGCGCCTGCTGCAAGCCGAACGCAGCGAGTTTGATCAGGCCATCGCCGACACCGGTTACTCCGAAAGCAAGCTGGCCCGCGACATCTATCTGCTGGGCCTAGCCGCTTGGAAAGCCGGCCGCACCGGCCATGTTTGAACTGTAGCCAAGCCGCCGCGGCCTGGAAACCACAAGACCTCTAGATTTTTGGTGATACCCGATGGACAACTTCAGAAATTGCTTCCAACAGATGTGCAAGGGCATGCCCGGCGGATGGCCGGCGATGGCCGCCGCGCTGGGGATCACCAAGGATGCGCTGGAGAACCGCGTCTACGAACGCCGGGGCCAGGAAGTGAGCCTGCATGAGGCGATGCAGATGCAGGCCTTCCACGGCTCCACGCTGTTTGCCGAGGCGGTGGCGATGGACAGCGGCGGCGTGTTTGTGCGCATGCCGGACGCCGAGCGGGTGGACAACGAGGAAATCCAGACCCTGTACATGGAGCTGGTGGAAGACGTGGCGCGGCTGGCGCGCGAGTGGCGCGAGGCCACCCGTGACGGCGAGGTGGACAGCCGCGAGCGCCGCCGCCTGGAGCGCATCCAGCACGATATCTGCGCCAAGACGGTGCAGATGAACGAGCTGACCTTTCAGTTGTTTTGCCGGAGCTGAGGCATGGCGTACCCGTGCAAATACTGCGGCTTTGTCTCCTACGCGCGCACTAGCCGGATGCTGACGGAAACGGTGAGGGAAACCTACTACCAGTGCGGCGATTACGAGCACTGCGGCAAGCCGTTCAAAACCTACAGCGAGTCCTGCGCCATCGAGCATAAGCGCACGCGCCTGGGCTTGAGAACGCCGATTGACGATAGGCAGCTGGAGCTGCCCGGCCTCGCCTGACGAGCTGATTTAACCCCGTTCCCCCTTGCAAAAATCGCACCCGCGCGGCGCGAGGGGGCTTTTTACGCCCAAAAACTGGAGAACCCCATGAAAAAGCTGCGTTACGTCCGCTTCCAAAACGGCACCGGCTGCTACACCGCGCCGCTGCGCCAGCCAGCCGGCAACGGCCAGGCCATCGCCGCCGCCCTGGTGCTGGCGTTGCTGGTGGTGCTCCAGTTCACCCTGCCCGTCTGATCAGAGGAAAAGCCATGTCCTACGAAAACTTTCAGGCCACCCGCCAGCGGCTGGCCGCCCAGGTGGACGAACGCCGCGCGGTCCGTCACCTGCAGTCGGTGCGCGCCTTGCAGTCCAAGGTGCTGACGCTGGCGCAGCTGGAAGCCATCGCCGATATGCAGGACGGGCTGAAAGTGATGGCCGGCGTGCGCGAGCAGATTATCCGCATGGCCGCGATGCACCGCCTGCCGCTGAAAGGGCTGGGGCTGGGCATGACGGGGATGGGGCAGCTTTGGTACGAGTTGGAAACCATGCTGGCGGAGAGCGAGCACGCCGCGGCGCGGCTGGCGGCCGGCGCGGTGGAGGGAGAAGCACCGGCGGAGCCGCAGCACAGCCAGGACGCAGCGGCATGACATCCAAGATGCCAGAGCTAAGCCACCTGCCGGACAGCTGGGCGCTGACCAAGATCGGCCACTTCCCGCGTCACCTGCAGCGCGCGGTGCGCTTCAACTGGCTGCGCCGGCGCAACCGCAAACTCACCGGCCGCAAGGGCGTGCTGGACGATGGGCGCGAGGCGGAGGCGAACAACTACCTGCGTGAGCTGGTGGGCCGTTTCCCGGCCAAGGCGCTGGAGCTGGGCGCCTGCGAAAGCCAACTGGTGGAATACGCCAAGGCCAAGGCCAGCCAGGCGGAGGCGCTGCACCGCGACGGCGCAAGCATGGAAGACCTGGAGCGCTTCTGCAGCGAGCACGGCATCGCGCTGCCCAACGCGGACACCGACGGCGGCATCAAGCTGCGGCTGGCCTGCTCGCTGTGGTGGCGCCGGAACCTGCGCCGTGTGAACGCCCGCAAGGCGGAAGCCTTGTCTATCGCCCTGGGCCTGGTGCACAAGCGCCACGCGCTGTACGCCAGTCATGACGCGGTGACACGCCGGCGCGAGCAGAAGCGCCGCAACCGTGCGCTGCTGGAGGCGCTGACCGCCATCAATGAGCTGGGCGAGGAGTTCAGTCTGGCGGACGTGGCCGACGCCGGCATGAGCAATCCACGCATCCGTCGTGCTGAGCTGATGTGCCGCATTGCCGGTTTTGAGCATATCGCCATTGGCCTGGAGCTGGCCGGCGAGTTCATCACCCTTACCGCCCCTAGCCGCTTCCACCCGCGTGTGGCGGCCAGCGGCCAGCGCAATCCGCATTACGACGGCGTGAGCACGCCGACGGATACGCGGGATTACCTGGGCGGGGTGTGGTCACGCATTGGCGCCAGCTTGGCGCGCGCCGACATCAAGATTTTTGGGTTCCGGGTGGCGGAGCCGCATCACGACGGCACGCCGCACTATCACGGCTTGTTCTTCATGAAGCCGGAGCATGTGCGCGAGTTTCGCCGCATCGTGGCGCGCCATGCGGTGCGTGAGGACCGCCAGGAGCTGGGCCTGCGCTACGCGCTGACGAGGGCCGACGCCATGGCCATGGCGCGTAAGCAAAAGGCCGCCGGCGCCAAGGAACCGCTGGCCAAGCTGGCGGAGGCCATCGGCTGGGAGAAGGCCTTCTGGAACGCCAAGCGTTCGCGCTGGGTGTGGAAGGCCATCAAGGCCCGTGTGGACTTCAAGCGCATTGACTGGAGCCGGGGCACCGCTGCCGGCTACATCGCCAAATACATCGCCAAGAACGTGGATGGCACCCGCCAGGACGGGTTTTCCATCGGCCAGGACTATGAAGCCGTTGGCGGCCGGCCAGATGGCGACGATGGCGTAACGCTGGCCGAGGACTACGCCACCGACGCCACCGTTACCGCCCAGCGCGTGGACGCCTGGGCCAGTACCTGGGGCATTCGTCAGTTTCAGCAAGTGGGCGGCCCGCCGGTGGGCGTGTGGCGCGAGCTGCGCCGCATTGACTATGCGGACGCTGAGGACGTGCTGATGCGCGCCGCCGCTGCGGCAGACGCCGGTAACTGGGGGCGTTTCGTGGAGGTGATGGGCGGCCATGAGGCCAGCCGTAAGAACATGCCGCTGCGTCTGGCCAAGGACAGCGCACCGGCCACCAACCGCTACGGCGAGCCGGGACAGAAGCGGCTGTTTGGGGTGGTGGAGGTGGACGGCGGACAGCTGGCGGTGACTCGGATGCACACCTGGGAAATCAAGCGCGGGGTTGAGGTGTTAGGGCGCGAAAGCGCCCCTTGGACTCGTGTCAATAACTCTACGGAAACGAAATTTACCCCGATTCCCGCCCAGTCGGGCGACGCCCAGCGCATCGCGGCCGAGGCGGCGGAGATGGACATCTACATGAGCACACGGCCGGAAGACGACGCCTTTCTGCCAGAGGCCGAAAACCGCGCCCGCCAGCAGCGGGGCCGCGCCGCTCAGCAGCAGTTCCAGCAGCAGATCAGCGAGTTCATGAAGTTTGCGGACGGCTGGGTGCAGCAAGCCCAGCGCCAGGCCGAACAGAAACGCGCCGACACCGTGCTGCGCCTGACTAGCCAGCGCCTGACTAAGCGCTTCAAGCGCATGGCGCCGGCGGCCGGCCTGGAACACATCAACGAAATTCGCATGGCCGCCCTGCTCCAAAGCCAGGACGCGCCACGGCCAGGCGCCCGCTGGCGCGCCGAGGGCGGCAGCAGCAAGCCCATCGCCAGACAGCTGAACAACGCAATCGACCGCGCGCGGAAGTTCACCGCTCGGGTCCAGTGAGGAGGAAGGGAACATGCAGCTAGAAGTGTATGGGCCGGACAGGAATGTAATGGCGAACCTGCTAATCGAGGAAGCCAGGGACATTGAGGGCCTTAGCAACGCCATGGCGCGTGTCGTGTGCCTGCAGCTTATAGATGGGCGTGGATATGGCGAAACACTGCAGCGGTTTCAGCAAGCGTATGCGGAGTCCCGCGCAAAGTGGGCTCGATGCAGACAACTCTTGGGGATGAATCAGATATGAACGTGCAAACCAATCTCTACACCCGCCTGGTGCAAGCCGCAACCGGCAAATTCCGCGCGGAGCTGGACGCGGTCAACGGCCAGCTCCACAACATCGACCGCGCCGAACGCATTGCCCGGCGCCTGCGCGACATCGAGCTGGACGCCACGGCAGAGGCCGGGCCGGGCGCTGTCCCGTTCATCGTGTTGCGCTGGCCGATTGAGCTGTTGCAACTGCAAGGCAACGTCATCGCCCTGGTGCGCAACACCCTGGATCGCCAGCTGGTGCAAAACGGCCGCGACAGCCAAGGCCGCGACTGCTTCCAGATCCTGGACGAAGAGCGCGCCAGCCTGGCCATGGTGGTGGAGCCCATCTAAACCCCGGCCGCAAACGCGGCCATAGGCGAGCGGCCAGCCCAATCAACTAGGGTGCGCCGTTCTCTGATAAGCCGGCAAGGCCGCTCACCTATGGCCGCCAGAGCAAGGAAGCAAGACATGATAGAAATCGGCGATAATGTAAAAATCCACCTGGAATGGCTACCGCAGGCGCGCTACTGCGAAATCATGGGCGATACGCCTGATGGGGTCCGCGCCAAACGGCGCGGCGGCGTCTGGCGCGAGAATGTGGAGTGGAGGATTGCCGGCGACGGTAAGGTCTGGGTCAACATCAAGGCGGTTCAAGAATGGGCAGCGAGCAGCAGAGCACCAAAAGCACGCCACGCGGCGTAAACATCAGGGGGAAAAGCCTGCAGGTGGCTTTTTCCTTCCGGGGGGTCGAGTGCCGTGAGACGCTGAAACTCGACCCCACCGCGGCAAATATTCGATATGCAGAGCGCCTACGCGCCGAAATCCTGAACGCTATCGAGCGTCAAACCTTCCGCTACTCCGACTACTTTCCCAACTCAAAACGCGCAGCCCTGTTTGGCCATGCGGTGTCTTCCGTCACCGTTGGCCAGCTGCTGGACAAGCTGATTGCGCAGACGGAAAAGACGCTGGAGTTCGGCACGTGGAATGAATACCGCAAGGCGGTTGAGTTCAAGCTGAAACCCAAGTTTGGAGCCAAGCGGATCACCGACTTGATAGGTGCCGATATCCGCGACTGGGTGGTCGAGCGCAATGTCACCATCAAGACCATCAGCAACGACTTGATACCGCTGCGCCATGTTGTCGAGCAAGCGCTGTCGGATGGCCTTATTGAGCGCAACCCATTCGCCGGCGTCATCCTGAAAAAGCTGGTCAACAAGGAAACAGCCAGCACCGATTATGAGGTGGACCCGCTCAACCGCCGGGAGATTGCCGCAGTGGTGGCCACCGCCGAGGGGCAGCTTAGAAACCAGTTTCAGTTCGCCATCTATAGCGGGCTGCGCACTGGCGAATTGATGGCGCTGCGCTGGGAGGATATCGACTTTGTGAACGGCGTTATCAAGGTCCGTCGTGCCATCAGCCGCAAGCGCGAGAAGGGAACCAAGACCAATGCCGGCAAGCGCGACGTGCTGATGCTACCGCCGGCGCGCGCAGCGTTGCTTGAGCAAAAGCGGTTTACGCTGACAGACCGTGAACGATTCGCCGGCCACGGCCGCGTGTTTATCAACCCGTACACAAAAGCCCCCTGGACGCTGCCGGACCAAATCAACCAGCAATGGGGAACGGTGCTCAAGCGTGCGGGTGTCCGCGCGCGCAATGCCTACCAGACCCGCCACACCTATGCGTCGATGCTGTTGTCTGCCGGCGAAAATATCATGTGGGTATCCAATCAGCTGGGGCACGTCGACACCGAGATGGTAATCAGGACATACGGCAGGTGGATACCGGACCCAGATAAGCAAGGGGGGTATCAGCCAGTTAACGACTGGCAGCTGCCTGGTGAAAAACAGGCATAACTAATGAATACCTCCCTCTATTTGAGGGAGTATTTCATTAAGAAATGGAAATTCCAAAACGCACAGTGCATCAATTTCACTTCTAATTTTTTGATCTTGACCGTGTTTGCCTAAGCACAAATAGTAATTCAGCCCTTTATGCTGGGCAAAAATAATCCACTCACCTGTCAGCTGCTGATCATTAGATCGTCGTTGATAATTCGTTAATACCGCCTCATTGACTAGCGCGTTAATGTCGTCAATAGAAACAACCCCTCCGTCTTTTTCTGCTTCAATGCTTATCTTTTCAAAATCAGGGAGGCCGTAGGTCTTTAGCGCATTCAGTAGATTTTGCGCTAACGCAGGAAGTCCATCTTCCATATGATGTTTGTGGAAAAGCCCTCTCAAAAATGGGCCATTAAACTTTGTGGCGGGTTTTGTTCTGCTTTCCCCTGGCGCTGACTCTAAAGCTTCAATCTCTTTCATCACTTTAAATGGATTGAGTCCGCCAGAGTAAAAATACGTAAACAATTGAATTTGCAAGAGTATGCTTATGCGAGGGTGTGCAACTGACTTGAAAATAAAATACTCTCTGAAGCGGTTAAATTCCTCGGTGGAGTCAATCTCCTTCTCGTCTCCCGGCTCCATGTGGTGCATGAGTTCTCCTAAGTGCAGGGGTGTTGCTTCGAGCATCAACGTGACAAAGTATAGTCACACATTCGCACAGCTATCGCACAATTAAGGGAGCAAAACAGCAAAACCCGCGCCGTTACTGGGCTATAGAGGGGTAAGTAGCAGGTTCGACTCCTGTTCTCTTCCGCCGTTCGCTCCGCCAACATCCCGCCACAGGCATAGCGAGCAATGGCATTGGATCGCATGCTGTTTCACCAGCGCGCGCAGGCGTTCCAGCCGCTGCGCCTCCGCCAGCATCACAGATGCCGCCACGGGCTTGGCCTCAGTGTTCCGCGAAGCGGATGGAAGCATCGTCGTCGCTCCCGCCGCCGCGCCGATGCCCAGCATCACCCCGCCCATGCCGATATACCGCCATTTCACCCGCATCGCTCTCCCTCTCTTTGCCTAGCCGTTCACCCTGAAGTCCGACCCCGCCGACAACGGGAAGTGCCGGCGACGCCCATAAAAAAACGGCCCCATGCAGGGCCGTTCCATGTGTGTTCGCCAAATCAGCGAATGATTTCCACCTTATAGCGCGGCGGCAGCAGCAAGGCCGGCACCTCCCGCTTCGCCTTGCGGCTACGACGGCCGCTCAAAGGTCTCTTCACACCCTCGGTCGAACCGGCCAGAACCGAAGCTTCCGGCTTGGACGGCGCCGGCAAGCGCTCACGCTCCCGTTCGCGCTCACTGGGGCGCGTCAGCCAGGAAGGGCGGAAACCGTCGACGATCTGCGGCGTCAACGTCTGCTTGGTCAGCTTCTCGATAGACTCGTGCTGACGGGTTTCTTCCGGGGACATTAACGAAATCGCCACGCCCTTGGCGCCGGCGCGGCCGGTACGGCCAATCCGGTGCACATAATCTTCCGGGGCGTTCGGCAGCTCGAAGTTGACCACATAGGGCAACTCCGTCACATCCAGGCCGCGAGCGGCGACATCGGTGGCCACCAATATGCGCAGTTTGCCTTCCTTGAACCCCGCCAGCGTTTCCAGACGCGCGCCCTGAGCCTTGTCGCCGTGAATGGCTTCGGCTTGCAGGCCGTCGCGCTGCAGTTCACGCGCCAGACGGTCGGCGCTGAGCTTGGTCTTGCAAAACACGATGACCTGGCTCATCTCGCGAGATTTGATCAGATGCGTCAACAGATGGCGCTTTTTGAAGGCATCCACCGAGTAAACAATCTGCTCGACCTGATCGTTGGTGGCGTTTTGACGCGCGACCTCCACCGTTTGCGGCGACTTCATGAAGTCAGCGGCCAGCCGTTTGATCTCCGGCGCAAAAGTGGCGGAGAACAATAGGGTCTGACGCTCTTTGGGCAGCATCCCCATGATCTTGCGGATGTCCTGAATAAAGCCCATATCCAGCATGCGGTCGCCTTCGTCCAGCACCAGCACTTCCACCTTGTTCAATTGAACGGTTTTTTGCTGGATGTGGTCTAGCAGGCGGCCCGGCGTGGCGATCAGGATTTCCACGCCGCGGCGCAGTTCCTGAGTTTGCGGGTCCATATTGACGCCGCCAAACACCGTGGTGGCGCGCAGAGGCAGGTATTTGGTGTAGCTCTTGACGTTGACGCCGATCTGATCCGCCAATTCGCGGGTAGGAGACAACACCAGGGCACGCAGCGGATGCATCGCCGGGGACACGCTGGTATTGGCGTATTTCTTCAGGCGCTCCAGAATGGGCAGCATGAAGGCTGCGGTTTTGCCGGTGCCGGTTTGGGCGGCGGCCAGCAAATCGCGGCTCGACAAGACCAGAGGGATCGCCTTTTCCTGAATCGGGGTGGGCTGGGAATAGCCCTGTTCTTCGATGGCGCGCAGAATCTCGGGCGACAGCCCGAGTTCGGAAAACAGCATGGACAACACTCCTGCAAAACTCGCGGGGCCTGTTGCGCGCACGCGCCAACACGCCCCCGTATTCAAATGACACAAACGGACAAGACAACGCCGCCCTAACGGCGGCGTTGGGTCGTCAGCCCATGTGGCTTGCGACGCTGAGCAGCAGGATTACGGCCAACCATAGCAAGGCGGAACGCCAGACCAGACCAACCGCGCTTTTCAGGTAGTTGGGGTCGGCTTCGTCGCCCAAGCCCAGTTCGGGCCGGAAGCGTATGGAGTAATCCTGTCTGAGCGGATCGCCCAATTTCACGCCGATCGCACCCGCGGCCGAAGCCAGAAGAATGCCATTGGCGTAGTTCCCCCATGTTTTGGCCTGGGAGCGCCAGCAATACACCGCATCTTCGAAATCGCCCATGATGGCGAAGCTGGCGGCGGTCAAACGCACCGGAATCCAGTCCAGCCAGGCAGCGGCGCTAGCCGAGAAACGACCGAACGGGTCTTCGTCCGCGTCGCGGTTGCCCCACTTCTGATTCAGCATAGAACAGAGTCGGTACAACAGCGCGCCGGCCGGACCCGGCAACAACACGAACCAGAACATGGTGCCGAACACATGGCGGTAGCTGTCCACCACCCCCTGCTCAATCGCCAGCCGGGAAATTTCCTCGACAGACAATTCAGCGGTGCCCTGTCCAGTCCAATTCGCCAGCGCGGTGCGCGCGTCCAGATCCCGCCCTTCGGCCAAGGCCTGGGAGATTTCGGAGAACGCACTGGAGAAATGGCGGAAACCCATGGTCAGATACAAGATCAGGACATTCCACAACATCGCCAGGATCGGGCTCAAGGCGTGCAGCGCGTAATAGATCAGCAAGCTGAGCAAGACCGCCGGCACGATCGCCAAGGACCACGCCAACACGCCATGGCGGTTGGAGCCGGCATTCAGATTGCGTTCCAAATGATTGGCGTAGCGAGTGAACAGCAGCCAGACGCGATTGCGATTGCCTAGCGGCCGCAACTGCTCCAGTGCCAGAGCGATAATCAAGGAAATCAGGGTCATTGGTTCCGGATAGTGGTTTTCTCAGGCCCGGAGAGGAAGATACCATAAAGGCCAGGGCATTCCCACTGCTCCTTGAGAATAGACTCTAAAACCGGCCGGGCGCGGTGAAAAAGCCAAGAGCGCCGAAAGGCGCTCTCTTGTGTATTGACGCTTGCCGGGGGCGTTTTCACCCCCCTTTTCCAGCCATCCCGCCTACGCGCGGCGGACTTTGAACAAACCTCAGGCGGAGCCGAGAAAGCGCCGCCCGGTCGCCAACTCCGGCAACTGGCCAGCCTTGTCGTAGCCCACGGTGGACGCTGCGGCATCGCGCAAGGTGTTCAGCGCGCCCTCCACCAGCGACAAGCGCTGGTCGATAAAGCTGCCGTTGAGCTGATTGATGCTCTGCGCCCGCTGGATCGCCTCTTCCAGCCCGGTCCAGGCCAAACTGGCTTCCGGCTTGTCCGCCAGCCAGATGTAAACCGTCTCGCTGTCCTGCACGCCGATCTGACGCATGAGTTCGCCGCGCTGAGCGGCGCTGACGGCCAGTTGGTCCAGCACGGCGCTCTTGCTCTCTGCCAGGGCGTCCAGCTGAATGTCAAAGCCCTGCACCAATACTTTTTGTTCCTGCTCCAGCAATGCGATCAGCCGGGCAACAAGATCGCTCTCGGCCCGGCACAACTGGCAGAATTCTTCAACAACGTTCATGCCTGACTCTCAACTGCGCGCTTAACGCGCCAACAATTCCTTGGTGGAGGCGATCAAACCGTCGGCGATCTTCTCCGGATTGACGTTGAACGTACCCGCGGCAATCGCCGATTTGATCGCGGCCACCTTTCCGGCGTCGAAGCCGGAATCGCCGCTGACCTTGCTTTCCACCGCGCTCAGACGGCTGGCCAAAGGGTTGATCGTCACGCTGTCGGATCCACTGGCGGCAGGGTTGGCATTGGCGGCCGCATCTCGCGGCGCGGCCTTGTTCTGGGTGCTGTAGCTTGCTGACAGCTTGCCCGAGTTATCTACTTTCATGGCATGGCCTTCCCAAAGGGAACCTGGATTACCTCTATTATCGGACGGAAAAACAATATCTTGAAGACTTTCTCCAAATATCCGCCCCCGCCCGCCGCGGCCATCACCTCGGCTTGCCGGCGAGCCGTCTCAATATATCACCATCACGCTGCCGTCCGCCTGCACTTGCCCGCGTATCACACGACCGGAGGCCATACGCACCGACACTTGCTCGCCTTCGGCGGCATTGCCTATCGCCAGCCCGTCGGCCGCCGCGGCGAAACCTTCTCCCGACGCCACCACCTTCACTCGCTGGTTGCTGTTCACTAGATAAGGCGCACGCACCATAAAGCTGCGCAACCAGGCGCCGGCCGGCGCGCCGGAGCGCATGGTCTTACCTATGGCCTGCTGCAGGTCGTCCAACACATTCCGCGCCAGGCTGGGATTGGCCACGTCGACTAAGCGCACGTCGGCGGCGCTCAGCACCTCGCCGGCCGCCACGGCCCGGCTCAGGGCCACGCCCATTTTCTTTTCATTGATCCGCACGGGAATCCGAAGTGCCCAACCCAGCTCCGGGCACGACACCGCGACGAAGGTGGCGCCGGTGGTCACGCCTGGCGTCGCCCAATCCGCCTTGGGCTGCGCGCAGGCCGGCACCGCCAGCTTACGGTCCAACTGCCCCAAGGTCCAAGTGGCGGGACGCATCGACAATTCGTGCTTGAGGAAGTCTCCGGCTAAAGCCTCCAAGCGTCCCAGGTCCTGCATGCCCGCGGCCGATGCCGCCACAGCCCAGACGCAGCACATCATCCAAAGTAGTAAACGTCGCATATCCGCATTCTAGCGCAAGCAGGGCCGGGACTGCAGCCTGCGCCCTCCTATTGACAATGCAGCGGAGAAATTAAAATACTCGCTTGAATAGAGCTTAGAGCCTGTTCAAAGTCTCGCGAGCAAGAGCGAGACAAGGCTAAAATGACTGAGAAAGCGGAATGTACGCGTGGTACATGAGCATTTCGAAGACGTTTTAACGCCGTATCGCTGAAGCGCAGCAGACTATGAACAGGTTCTAAGAATTTGTTCACGGTCTCTAGAGCTAAAGCGAGACTTTGAATAAGCTCTAACACTGCGGCAGACGCAAAAAAAAACGGCCCCCATGGGGCCGTTTTCGCGTCCAAAGCGCTTCAGCTCAAACTGCGTTCGATGAAGGCTTTGACCTCGTCGGCGTCCGCCGGAAACACCGACACTTTCTGCGGCAGATCCTCCAGGCCGTCAAAACCGTCAGGCCGCGGCGGATCGCGGTCCAGCGCTTCGCGGATGGTGGCGGCGAACTTGGCGGGCAAAGCGGTTTCCAGACAAACCACGGTTTCGCCAGGGCTGCGCAACTCGCGAGCCACCTTGACCCCGTCGGCGGTATGAGTGTCCACCACCACGCCGTCTTCTCGGTCCAGCTGGCGGATAGTGGCCAGGCGGTCGGCATGGCTGCTCTTGCCGGAAACGAAGCCGAAGACCTCTGCTGCGGCGGCGGTCTGTTCCTCGGACAAGGTGAAACCGGTTCCGGCGTCCACCTGGCGCCACAGCGCTTTCAGCGCTTCCGGGTCCCGTCCCAGCAGATCGAACACGAAGCGCTCGAAGTTGGATGCCTTGGAAATATCCATCGACGGACTGGAGGTAACGTAGGTGTTGGCCGTGCCGCGAGGGCGGTAGGCGCCGGTGCGAAAGAACTCGTCCAGCACGTCGTTCTCGTTGGTGGCCACCAGCAGCCGTTCTATCGGCAAGCCCATCTGACGCGCAATGTGACCGGCGCAGACATTGCCGAAGTTGCCGGACGGCACGCAGAAGCTGACCTTTTCCTCATTGCTTGCCGTGGCGTTGAAATAGCCCTTGAAGTAATACACCACCTGGGCCACCACTCGCGCCCAGTTGATCGAGTTGACGGTGCCTATCTTGTGATGCGCTTTGAAGGCATGGTCGTTCTGCACCGCCTTCACGATGTCCTGGCAGTCGTCGAACATGCCCTGGATCGCGATATTGTGGATATTGGCGTCGTGCAGGCTATACATTTGCGCGCGCTGGAACGGGCTCATCAGTCCGTCCGGGCTCAACATGAACACTTGGATGCCAGCCTTGCCCCGCATCGCGTACTCGGCGGCGCTGCCGGTGTCGCCCGAGGTGGCGCCCAGAATATTCAGACGCTCGCCCTTCCTGGCCAGCACGTATTCGAACAGATTGCCCAGCAACTGCATCGCCATGTCCTTGAAGGCCAGCGTCGGGCCGTTGGACAGTTCCAGGATGGCCAGGCCATCATGCAGCCGCTTGAGCGGTGTGATCGCCTCGCTGCCGAAGGTCGCGCGGGTATAGGTACGCTCGACGATGGATTTGAGATCGTCTTCCGGGATATCGGTAGCGAACAGACGGATGACTTCAAAGGCCAATTCGGCATAGGACAGGCCGCGCCAGGCGTCCAGCCGCTCGCGATCAATCCGCGGATAGCTCTCCGGCAACACCAGGCCGCCGTCGGGCGCCAGGCCCATCAGCAGGATGTCGCTGAACGATTGCGGGGCCATGCCCCCGCGGGTGCTGATATAACGCATCAGGGAGTTTCCAGATATTGGGCGCAGGCGGCGGAGGCGTCCTTCATCCGCTGTTTGCCGCGCGGGTCGTCTTTCTTGATCTGGCCGGTCAGCACGCCCATCACCTCTTCCGAGGAAAAGCGGCCGGCCAGATGCTGGCTGGCGCACTGGCAATATTTTTGCACTTGTTCCGACGAGTGCTGGCCAACGCCGTCCGAAGCCGGAGTGCGTTTGACGCAGCCACGCATCAAAAAGCCCTGCAACAGGCTGTGCTGGCCGGGGGACAAGGGCGTCGCCCCGGCGCTTGCCAGGATCAGACCGGCGCCGAGGCCGGTCAGCCAGCGTTTAATCATTCAGTTCTTCCATGCGCAGGCGCACCACTTTGCCGGTGATGCTTTCCAGCGCCTCGATGCCGGAGATGGCGCGGTCAATCGCCTGTTCCTGCACGCGATGGGTCAGGATCACCACTTCGGCGGTGCCGTCGGACACCGAGCCTTTCTGGATGACCGCCTCGATCGAGATGCCGTTTTCCGCCAGCAAACGGGTGATGTTGGCCAGCACGCCGGCGCGGTCAGCGGCGCCGATGCGCAGATAGTAGGAGCTGACCACGTCGGAAATCGGCAGGATGGGCAGGTCCTGCAACTGGTCCGGCTGGAAGGCCAGATGCGGCACGCGGTGCTCCGGGTCCGCCGTCAGCAAGCGAGTCACGTCGACGATGTCGGCCACCACCGCGGAGGCTGTGGGCAGCGCGCCTGCGCCGGCGCCGTAGTACAAGGTGGGCCCCACCGCGTCGCCCTTAGCCAGCACGGCGTTCATCACGCCGTTGACGTTGGCGATCAACTGGCGCGCCGGAATCAGCGTCGGGTGCACGCGCAACTCCACGCCGGCGGGGGTGCGGCGGGTCAGGCCCAACAGCTTGACGCGGTAGCCCAATTCCTCGGCGTATTTGATGTCGCGCCCTTCCAGCTTGCTGATGCCTTCCAGATAACAGCGGTCGAACTGCATCGGAATGCCGAAGGCCAGCGCCGCCATGATGGTGAGCTTGTGGCCGGCGTCATGGCCTTCGATGTCGAAGGTGGGGTCGGCTTCCGCGTAGCCCAGCTGCTGCGCCTCGGCCAGCACTTCGGCGAAGCTCGCGCCCTTCTCGCGCATCTCGGTCAGGATAAAGTTGGAAGTGCCGTTGATGATGCCGGCAATCCACTCGATGCGGTTGGCGGACAAGCCTTCGCGCAGCGCCTTGATGATGGGAATGCCGCCGGCCACCGCGGCCTCGAAGGCCACCATCACGCCCTGTTCCTGCGCGCGGGCGAAGATCTCGGTGCCGTGCAGCGCCAGCAGCTTCTTGTTGGCGGTGACCACGTGCTTGCCGTTGGCGATGGCCTTGAGCACCAGCTCCTTGGCCACGGTGTCGCCGCCGATCAATTCCACCACGATGTCGACATCGGGGTTGTTCACCACCTGCATCGCGTCGGCCACCACGTCCACGTCCGGACCCAGCAAGGATTGCGCGCGGGCCTGGTTGCGGTTGGCCGCTTGCAGCAGGCGGATCTGACGGCCGGCGCGGCGGCTGATTTCCTCGGCGTTGCGTTTGAGAACGGTGGCGGTGCCGCCACCCACAGTCCCCACGCCCAATAGGCCGATATTGATCGGTTTCATTATCTGCTCCCTGTCTCTAGTATTTTGTCCCTGCCCGCGACGGCCAGCCCTGATCAAGAGCCGTGCCGCCAAGCCATTGCCGGCGCAGCGGGCGCGTGTCCCAAGTTTTCCTTGTCAGCGGACCGTATCCGCTGACAAGGAAAGCCTGATGGCAAGACGGGAGCCGCAGCCCCCGTCCCTCCGCTCAAACCTCAAGCCTCAAGCAACCGCGGTTTCAGGCTTCGCCGCCGTGGCGCTTGCGATAGTTTTCCAGGAAACGCGCAATGCGGCCGATGGCCTCGACCAAATCGTCCGAGTTGGGAAGGAATACCACGCGGAAGTGATCGGGCGCAATCCAGTTAAACCCTGAGCCCTGAACCAGCAACACCTTCTCCTCCTGCAACAGCTCCAGGATGAACTGCTGATCGTCGCCTATCGGGTAGACTTTGGGGTCCAGCTTGGGGAACAGGTAGAGCGCGCCCTGCGGCTTGACGCAACTGACGCCGGGGATGTCGGTCAGCAGCTTGTGCGCCAGATCGCGCTGGCGCGCGAGGCGGCCACCAGGCGCCACCAGGTCGTCTATGCTCTGGTAGCCGCCCAGCGCCGTCTGGATCGCGAACTGCGCCGGCACGTTGGCGCACAAACGCATCGAGGCCAACATGTTCAGGCCTTCGATATAGTCCTTCGCGTGTTTCTTTTCCCCGGACAGAATCATCCAGCCCGCGCGGTAACCGCAAGCGCGGTAGTTCTTGGACAGGCCGTTGAAAGTGACCACGAACAGGTCCGGCGCCAGGGAGGCGATGGAGGTGTGCTTGACCTCGTCGTAGAGCACCTTGTCGTAGATTTCATCGGCGTAGATGATCAGCTGATGCTGGCGAGCCACCTCTACGATCTGCTTGAGCAGCGCCGGCGGGTAAACCGCGCCGGTGGGATTGTTGGGGTTGATTACCACGATGGCGCGGGTTGAGGGCGTGATCTTGGCGCGGATGTCGTCGATGCTGGGGAACCAGCCTTGCTCTTCGTCACACAGATAATGCACCGCCTTGCCGCCTGCCAGGCTGACGCCTGCGGTCCAGAGCGGGTAGTCCGGCGCCGGCACCAGCACTTCGTCGCCGTTGTCCAGCAGCGCCTGCATCGCCATAACAATCAGTTCGGACACGCCGTTGCCGACGATGATGTCGTCCATGCCCACATTGGGCAGCTGTTTTTGCTGGGCGTAATGCATGATCGCCTTGCGCGCGGCGAACAGGCCCTTGGAGTCGGAATAGCCGGAGGCTGACGGCAGGTTGACGATCACATCCTCGATGATTTCGTCCGGTGCGAAGAAACCGAACGGCGCGGGGTTGCCGATGTTCAGCTTGATGATACGATGGCCTTCGTCTTCCATCTTCTTGGCGTGCTCAAGCACCGGACCGCGGATGTCGTAACAGACGTTGGCGAGTTTTTGCGATTTATGGACTGGCTGCATGACGACAATGTTTTCCGTGGCTTGCCGCCCGCCGGAGACGGCGGTCTTGCCCTGGCGGCGCGGTTTGTGTTCTTTCATCTGATCTCTTTGGATGTCCCCGCTGAAGCGATGACCACGTTAACGTTGTGGCGGCAATCAGCGGCGGGGTCGAGTTATAATCCTATCCCAATCTCT
Organism: Chromobacterium haemolyticum; assembly: GCF_009936155.1. Taxonomy (NCBI): domain Bacteria; kingdom Pseudomonadati; phylum Pseudomonadota; class Betaproteobacteria; order Neisseriales; family Chromobacteriaceae; genus Chromobacterium; species Chromobacterium haemolyticum. The sequence goes on from NZ_AP019312.1 coordinate 4,217,353, forward strand.
GATGCACTGCAGCAGGTTCTTCGCCCCCGAAAAGGGCCGTCCGCCGCAGCGCTCGCAATCGGGAATCCACTCACATGAAAATGCAGCAATCGCTTGGACAGGGCCGCAACTTGTTCACCGGCTATGGCGAAGGCCATGTTCTGATCAACGCCCAGCGTCACGAAGGCAATCTGATCGTAACCGCGGACAGCGTGGCGCCTTGGCCGGTAACCGCTTTCGAGGATTTGCAAGAAAGCCATTTCAGCGCGCTGCTGGCGCTGCAGCCGGAAGTGGTGCTGTTCGGCACCGGCAAAAGCCTGCGCTTTTGCCACCCACGCCTGTCCGCCGCGCTGGCCAACGCCGGCATTGGCGTGGAAACCATGGACACCCAGGCCGCCTGCCGCACCTTCAACATCCTGCTGGCGGAAGACCGTCGCGTCGTCGCCGCGCTGCTGGCGATTTGACTCAACCGGCGACCGGCCGCTCCGCCTGCGGACACATCCACACCAGCCAGGCCGCCAATAAGGCCGGCGTCGCGGCCAGCATGAACAGGCTGGCCAGGCTCCAGTCCTGACGCAGCAACTCGCCGCCCAGCCATGGCCCCAACACCGACCCCACCCTGCCGACGCCCAGGCTCCAGCCCACGCCGGTGGCGCGCAAGGAGGTGGGATAGGCGTTGGCCGCCAGGGCGTTGATCGCCGGCTGGCCGCCCACCACGCAAAAACCGGCGGCGAACAACAGGCCAAACAAGCCGGCCTGCTGCGCGCCCAACTGCCCCAGCATGGCAACGGCCGCCGCCGCCAGCGCGAAGCTTGGCAGCATCACCCGCAAAAAACCCAGCCGGTCTATCCAGATCCCCAACAGCAAAGTGCCGGCCACGCCGCCCAGTTGCAGCGCGGCGCCGGCGAGAATGGCGCTTTGCGTGTCCAACCCGGCGTCCCGCGCCAGGGCCGGCATCCAGTTGGACAGGAAATAGAGCAGAAGCAGATTCAAAAAGCTGAGCGTCCACAGGGTCAGCGTCAGCCGTGCGCGGCCGGCCCGGAACAAATGCGGCAACGACGCGGCGGCGACGGGCTCCCGCAGCGTCAGGCAAGACACCGTCGTCCCTCTCATCGCCGGGTCCAGACGCCGCAACCAGAACAGCGCCTGTTCGCGCCGTTGCCGCGACAACAGAAACTGCAACGACTCCGGCAACTGCCGCCACATCCACAGCGCCAACAGCAGCGGCGCGGCCCCGCCAACCGCAAACACCGCGCGCCAACCGTGGGCAGGAACCAGCCAAGCCGCCAGCAAGCCGCCCAACAGCGCGCCGACGGTGAAGCCGCAGGAAATCAGCATCATCATACTGACCCTGCGCCGGAGCGGACTGTACTCGCCGGCCAGCGCCATCGCGTTCGGCATGATGCCGCCCAGCCCCAGGCCGGTCAGGAAGCGCAGCCACAGCAGGTGCTCCAGTGTGGCGGCGAAGGCGGTGGCCAGCATGCCCAGGCCGAACCACAAAGTGCACAACAGCAGCAAGGCACGGCGGCCGAAGCGGTCCGCCAGCGGACTGAACAGTAAAGCGCCCAGCAGCAAACCAAGCAAGCCGGCGCTGAACACCGGCCCCAAGGACGGTTTGGCCAAGCCCCAATCCGCCAGCAGCGCCGGCGCGACATAGGCCATGGCCTGAACATCGAACCCATCCAGAATCATCAGCAAGCCGCAAAGCAGCAGCAGCCGACGCTGAAACCCGCCCAGCGGCCGCTGATCCAGCCAGACGTCGATCTCCAAACTTGAAGCTTGCGCCATTTCCACCCCCGTTATGCCAATGGCAAACAAGATGTCCACAAAGCGCCCTCCGGTCAAGCCGCGCCTACAAAAAGCCCACCTTGAGGGTGGGCTTGTCGTCGGTCTGAACCGGATCAGTGTAGCTTCAAAGACGGCCTCGCGGCGCGGCGCAACTTGTCTCCGACATAGAGCAGGCCGGCCAGCACCCAGCCGTGTACAGCCGCTTGGTGCATACGGTACAGAGAGCTGTAGATCAGCTTGGCGCCGCGGCCCTCCACATAGTAGTCGCGCTTGGGGCCGACCACCGCCGCCAAGCTGCCCACCGCGCTGTGCTTGCCCAGCGACACCAGCATGCCCTGTGGCTTGAAGACGAAGGGCTTGCCCTGGCGGCCGGCAACGCGCCGGCTCAGTTCGTCCGCCAGCCAGCGCGCCTGCTGGTGCGCCACCTGGGCGGTGGCCGGCAGATTGCGGCCGCTGTCGCCGTCCGGCGCTTCGGCGCAATCGCCCAGCGCATAGACGCAGGCGGCGCCCTGGCAGCGCAGCCACTTGTCCACCTGCAATTGGTTGATGCGGTTGGTCTGCAGGCCCCCCAAACCGGCCAGCCACCCCGGCGCCTTGACCCCGGCGGCCCAGACAGTGATGTCGGCCGCCACCTTGTCGCCGCCCTGCAGTTCCACGCCATCGGCGTGCACGGCCGCCACCCGGCTGCCGGTCAGCACCTTGATGTTGCGCGCGGCCAATTGCTCCTGAGCATAAGCGGACAAAGACGGCGGCGCGGCGGCCAGGATGCGGTCCGCGCCTTCGATCACGCTGATTTCCACACGCTCCGGCTGCAGGCGCGCGCCGTAATGATGCAGTTCGCACAAGGTGTGGTTCAATTCCGCCGCCAGTTCGACTCCGGTGGCGCCGCCGCCGACGATGGCGATTCCAAGCTTGGCCAGCGGTTGCAAGCCGCTGCTGCAGCGGAAGGCCAGTTCCAACACCCGGTGGCGCAGCTTCTCCGCGTCGTCAGGGGTGTTCAGGAACATCGCGTGCTCGCCGACGCCGGGCGTGCCGAAATCGTTCGCCTCTGCGCCCACCGCCAGCACCAACCAGTCATAGGACACTTCGCGCGGCGGGCTCAGTTGCGCTCCGCCCGCATCGCGCACTTCGGCAAGCTGGATACTGCGCCGTTCGGTGTCCAACGACTGCATATAGCCGAACTCGAACTCGTAACCGTTGCGATAGCCATGGGCGAAGTAATTGACCTCGTCCTCACCGGTGTTGAGCGCGCCGGTGGCCACCTCGTGCAACAGCGGCTTCCAGATGTGGGTGGGCGAGCCGTCGACCAGCACGACGCGGGCCTTGTGCTGCGCGCCCAGGGTGCGCCCCAGCCGGGTGGCGAGTTCCAGGCCGCCGGCGCCGCCGCCAACGACGACGATGCTGGGCAATGCGGAATTGCGACTTAACATGACAGATCCTTACAAGGTAGAAATCACTAAACAAACGTTCTGGCGGCAACACGCTTGTTTAGGGAGTTCTTGCTTCAGATCAAGGAAGAAGTATGCACAGGCTGGCAGTGCAAGCCAAGATTACACAGCAGAAAAAACCAAAGACATGACGGAGGGGAAAATGGCGAAACCAGCCGCCCGAGACGAAGCCGGCCCGGATTTCGCCATGAAAACCGGGTCGGGTAAGCGTTACGGAAAATGAAGGCGTCGGCAGTCTCGCGACTTGAAAACGATCAGTGCCGGCTTGGTTCGTCGCCGATGGACGCTTCCAGTTCGCTCAGTCCCAGAAGCAGCAACTGCTCCAGTTGATTGAAAAAGCCCTCGCACTGGCCGCGTTGCGCCTCGTTCTCGAAATCGATGTCGTCGACGATGCGGCCAAGCAAGCCCAAGCCCACGCAATCCGGATTCGCGGCCAGCCACAGGGCTAGTTCATCCGCGGCTTCGCTGCCGATGTCGTGGCCATGTCGTAGTTCCCGCGCCTCCGGCACTTGCCAATAATGAGGCGCAGCGCGGCCGGGGATATAACGGACATAGGGCAAGGCCGTTTCCCTGGCTTCAAGCTCGGACGGCCGATGGCGGAGAGGGGGAGCAAACCAAGATTTCATGATGAAGCCTCCTGTATGGAAGACATCTTTCAGCCCCGCTCACCGCCGCGGGGCGTAGCACTCACGACATGAAGCGTAAACACGCCTTGCGCTCCCAACCGGCTCCGGAGCTCACGCCATGACCCGCCGCCCAGTCTCGGCCAGACGTGCCGGCAGGGTCAAGGCGCGGCGGCCGCTTTCCCCGAAAAAGCTTTCAACGAGCTCTCAAAAGGACGCCTTGGCGACAAACTCCATTTCCTCGCGCGTGATCGGGTGACGCAAAGTCAGCCGCTCCGCGTGCAACAGCAAGCGCTCGGCTTTCGCCAACACCGCCTCCGGCGCGTAGATGTCGTCGCCCAGAATGGGATGGCCCAGATGCAGCATATGCATGCGCAGCTGATGGGCACGGCCGGTCAAGGGTTCCAGCTCCACTCGGCTGGTCTGGCGCAAGCCATCGCGCAACACCACCCGGTAATGAGTGACGGCCTGCTTGCCGTTCTCGAAATCCACCTTCTGACGCGGGCGGTTCGGCCAGTCAATGATCAGCGGCAGGTCCACGGTGCCGCTGTTCTGTTCGACGATGCCGTCCACCACCGCCACATAGCGCTTGTCCACCTTGCGATCCATGAAGGCGATGGATAACTCGCGCTGCATGCTGGCGCCGCGCCCCATCACCACCAGGCCGGATGTCGCCATATCGAGCCTATGCACGGTCAGCGCATCCGGATAAAGCCGCTGAACGCGGCTGATCAAGCAGTCCGCCTTGTCCTCGCCGCGGCCCGGCACCGACAGCAAGCCGGCAGGCTTGTTCAACACCAGGATCGCCTCGTCGGCGTAGATCACGTCTAGGCCTGTGTCCGGCGGCGGATTGTAATGTTCCAGATTATGGCGAATGGTCATGGGGCAATGGAAAGGAAAGCGGAAAAAGGCGGCGATTATCTGCGCTAAACGCTGCTGCGACAAGCTGTTGCCATGATTTTTCGCTAGCGCTGTCTCTTGAAATACACAGCCGGCGGCAGCATTCTCAACATCATCGCCTCCGGCGGCCGCAAGCGTCGCCGGTCTTCCCAGCATAGTCTGAAAAGGAACCGCCGCATGGCAGAACGCTTTTACATCGACCCCTATCAAACCCGGCTGGAAACCCGCGTGGCGCGGCACGACGACGCCGGTCTGGTGCTGGAGGACACGCTTTGCTACCCGCTTGGCGGCGGCCAGCCGGGCGATACCGCCACGCTAAGCTGGGACGGCGGCGGCTGTGCGATAAGCGATACCCGACGAGACCGCGAAACACGCGCCATCGTCCACTTGGTGCCCCCCGATACGCCGCGGCTCGCCGCCGGCACGGCGGTCACCCAGGAACTCGACTGGGCGCGCCGCCATCGCCACATGCGCATTCACACCTGTCTGCACTTATTGTCCGTGGTGATCAAGGCGGGTGTCACCGGCGGCAATCTGAGCGCGGAATCCGGCCGCCTGGATTTCGACTTGCCCGAGGGCATGGAGTTGGACCGCGAGCACATCGAAAACGAGTTGAACCGGCTAGTGGCGGAAGACCGCGCGGTGCGCATCGAAATGAGCAGTGGCGAGGCGCTGCAGCGGCAACCGGAGTTGATAAAGACCATGTCGGTGACGCCGCCGCTCCACCTGCCTGAAATCCGCTTGATCAATATCGACGGCATCGATCTACAGCCCTGCGGCGGCACTCATGTGCGCAGCACCGGCGAGATTGGCCCCGTCGTGGTGAAAAAGATTGAAAGCAAAGGCGCGCGCAACAAGCGGGTGGTAGTGGCGCTACGCGACTAAGAACCTGTTCACGATCTCGCGAGCTAAGGTGAGACAAGGCGAAAACGGCTGAGAAAACGGAGTGTACACACGGTACATGAGCATTTCGAAGCCGTACTCACCGTGTAACGCTCTACGACGCACAGCGGATCGTAAACAGCTTCTAAACCCCTGCCGGCGCGGCCAGCCGTTGGCTAATCACGGCCAGTTCGACCTTCAGACTATCGACGAAACGCTCCAGCAACGGAGAGACGGGCCGGTGCAGCGGCCGCACCAGATTGACCGCGAACGGAATGGACACGCTAAAGCGCCTCACGGCGAGGCCCGCGCCGGCGTAATCCAGCGCGGTCAACGGATTAACCACGGCCACGCCAATGCCCTGCCGCGCCATGGCGCATACCGAGGCGGCGCTATGCGTCTCCACCACCATGCGCCGCTTGACCCCCCTCTCGGAGAACACCTGATCCAGCTGTTGCCGATAGCTATCAGCCGCCGCCAGGCTGATGAAGGCTTCGCCCTCGAAGTCTTCTGGCGCCAGCACCGTCTTGCTCAATAAGCGATGCCCTTCCGGCAACACGCACAACTCGTCCGCCTGCAGCAGGGGCTCCACCCTGGTTCCCGCCGGCGCGTGCGCGCTCTCGCTCAAACCCAGGTCATGGCGTTGCGCCGCCAGCCACTCCTCCAACAACGGCGATTCCTGCGGCGCGATGTTCAGGCTAATGCCCGGCGCTTGCGACAAAAAACGCCGACACACCGCCGGCAATAGCGATTGAGCGAAAACCGGCAAACAGACAATCGACAATTGCCCTTGTTCGAACTGGCGAATCGCCGCCGCGCTGCTGACGATGCGCTCCAGGCCCTGATAACTGCGCTGCACTTCCTCGAACAACAGCAACCCCTGCGCGCTAGGCCGCAAGCGGCCGCGGCTGCGCTCGAACAAGGCCATGCCCAGCAATTGTTCACAGCGCGCCAGTTCGCGGCTGACCGTGGGCTGCGAAGTGCGCAGCAAAACGGCCGCCTCGGTAACACTGCCGGTGGTCATCACCGCGCGAAACACTTCGATATGGCGCAGGCTGATGTCCATTCCGCCTCCTCTTAAGCAACTTGGCAATCCATATCATAAATGAAAGAGGTGGCGATAATTTGATATTTTATTTTTGCCGGGGCACGCGCCATGATGCTTCTGTCTGCCACCCCTAGCCAACGCCACGCCATGAAATGCTTTGACGCCCGCCAACTGACCGAACTCGCCCGCCAGTACGGCAGCCCGCTCTGGGTTTACCACGCCGACACCATTCGCCGGCGCATCGCCGAACTGAAGCGCTTCGACGTGATCCGCTATGCGCAAAAAGCCAACTCCAATATCCATATCCTCAGCTTGATGCGAGAACAGGGCGTCAAAGTGGACGCAGTGTCGCAGGGCGAAATCGAGCGCGCGCTCGCCGCCGGCTACAAGGCCGACTCCGCCGAGCCCTCCGACATCGTCTTCACCGCCGACGTGCTGGACCGCGCCACGCTGGAACGCGTGGCGGCCGCGGGCATCGCGGTCAACGCCGGTTCCATCGACATGCTGCGTCAGCTGGGCGCGGTCTCGCCCGGCCATAGGGTCTGGCTGCGCGTCAACCCCGGTTTTGGCCACGGCCATAGCCAGAAAACCAATACAGGCGGCGAGAATAGCAAGCACGGCATCTGGCATGAGCAAGTATCCGACGCGCTGGACATGATCCGTCAATTCGGCCTTCATCTGGTAGGCCTGCACATGCACATCGGTTCGGGCGTTGATTACGGCCACCTGCAGCAGGTCTGCGGCGCCATGGTCAAGCTGGCGACTGAACTGGGGCACGACATCGAAGCGATCTCCGCCGGCGGCGGCCTGTCCATTCCTTACCGCGACGGCGACGCACGCATCGATACCGCGCATTACTTCGATCTATGGGACGAGGCGCGGCGGCGGATCGCCGCGCATCTGGGGCATCCGGTGCGGCTGGAAATCGAGCCGGGCCGTTTTCTGGTAGCTGAATCCGGCGCTCTGATCACCGAAGTGAGAGCGGTCAAGACCATGGGCTGTCGACGTTTCGTATTGGTGGACGCGGGATTCAACGATTTGATGCGCCCCGCCATGTACGGCAGCCATCACGATATTTCCGTCCTGAGCGTGGACGGAACGGAAAAATCCGGCGAGCGCGCGCCTTGCGTGGTGGCCGGGCCCTTGTGCGAATCGGGGGACGTCTTCACCCAACAGGAAGGCGGCGTGGTGGAAAGCCGCCCACTGCCGGACGCTCAGGTAGGGGATCTGCTGGTGTTTCACGATGCCGGCGCCTACGGCGCCACCATGTCGTCTAACTACAATAGCCGGCCGCTGCTGGCCGAAACCTTGATCGACGGCTCCTCTAGCCGCCTGATCCGCCGCCGCCAAACCATGGCGGAATTGTTGGAGCTGGAACGAGTCTAGGCCTGGATCAACTGAGCTTCAGGTCGTCCAGCGTCTGCTGGAAGGCCTGATAAATATCCTGATAACTGGCGTAGCCGTTGAACACGCCCACCACTTGGGGCGATTGCAAGCCGCGCGCCAGCAATTGCCGGCCGCGGCGCGAGCGCGGGCTCAGCGCGCGCAGCCGCTGGCTGCGCTCGTCCCAATACACCAGCTTGGCTTCGTCCGCGCCCTCCAGCCGTGAAATCAATTTGTCCACCTGCTCCGCCGGTTGCAGCATCATGCGGTGGGAGAGCCTCTTGCCAAGGGCGGATGCATATTCCATGAGTCATGTCCGGTGCTTCGCAGTGGGCCGGCGTGCGATCCATACTGCGGATTGGAAAAACCTTGCCGGCCCATGCCTCCAGAAAGGCAGCCAGCCGGCAACACCTCACATTTTTCTCAATAAGGGAATGCGCCACAATCGGATTAATCTTAAATTCCTGGCGAAAATACTGGCCGGCGAAAATGACAAAAGGGCGTCGAAACGCCCTTTGATACCGCCGTCCCAGGCTGTTCCCGCCTAGTTTTTCAGCACCATATTGTTGATAACGAACTTCACGCCCGGAACTTTTTCGGCAATCTGCCCTGCTTTGAACATTTGCTGGTCGTCGGTCATGCCGCCTTCAATCGTCACCTCACTCTTCTTGCTGCTCACCTTCAAACCAAGCGCCTGCAATTCGGCATCGCCGTTCAAGGCCTGCTGCACGCTGGCGGCCAGCTCCTCATCCGTCGGCGGGGTCTGTTCGGCGTAAGCCGGCAGGCCGGCGGACAGCAAGGTGGTCAACAGCAAGGCGCGGATGCAAAAACGTTTCATCAGATTCTCCAGTGATATGGCTCAAGCCCAAGCTTCAGCGCGAATGTTTTACCGCATACTAGCGAGGAAACTTTTCAATTTTGTTGCCGGTCCATGACAACGCGGCATGACGCTTCCGACCGTTAGCGCCGCCGCAACATTCGCCGCGGGCATCATTGCCCCGTCATGTGCGTCCCAGCGTAAAATCAGACCGAATTTGCAGCGCGTCGCTGCCTTAGCCCTGTTTCAGAGAATCTACCGCATGTTTAGAAAATGGCTGTTGTTACTGCTCGTCGTCGGCCTGGCCGCCTGCTCTACTTCCAGCCCGCCGGGCAAGCCTGGCGGCGCGGCGCGTGAAAGCGACGCGCCCACCTCGCTGCCGGCCTGGAGCCAGCAAGAACTGGGCGATACCCTCGTCGCGCTGAAGCAAAGCTGTAAAGCCATTGCCAGAAAGCCGGGCTGGTCCGAAGTGTGCAGGCAAGCCAACGGCATTGCCGCCGACAACGCTCAGGCTGTGCGCCAATTCTTTGAAAATCGCTTTGCCGCCTGGAAGGTCAACGACGGCGGCCGCGACAGCGGTTTGATCACCGGTTATTACGAGCCGCTGCTCAGCGGCAGCCGGACACGCAGCGAACGCACTCCCTGGCCGGTGTATGGCATTCCAGCGGACTTCTACAGCGTGGACGTTCCGGCCTCCCTCCGCGGCAAATCCAGCCTGACTGCGCGCCGCAGCGGTCCCAACCGGCTGGCGCTGAGCGCGGCCGGCGACATTGAGATCCGCCCCGCCGACTTTCCCGCAGACAGCCGCGGCACGCGGCTGAAAGGCAGACTGGACGGCAAACGCCTGCTGCCTTATTACACCCGCGCCGAAATCAATCAGGGCAAGGGCGTGGCCAACGCGCCCATCCTGGCCTGGGTCGAAGATCCGGTGGAGTTGTTCTTCCTGCAAGTGCAAGGCTCGGGTCGCATCCAGTTGGACGACGGCAGCTTCATCCACGTCGGCTACGCCGAACAAAACGGTTACGGTTACCAATCGATCGGCAAATGGCTGGTGGACAAGGGGGAGTTGACCCTGGGCGACGCATCGATGCAGGGCATCAAGGACTGGCTGGCCCGCAACCCGCAACGCCGGCAGGAGCTGTTCGCGGTGAACCCCAGCTATGTGTTCTTCAAAAGCTTGCCGGGCGACAACGGCGGGCCAATGGGCGCGCTGGGCGTACCGCTGACCGGGGGCTACAGCATCGCGGTAGACCCGCGCTACATCCCGCTGGGCGCGCCGGTCTACCTGGTCACCACTTGGCCTCACTCCACCCAGCCGTTGACGCGGCTGGTGCACGCACAGGATACCGGCAGCGCGATCAAGGGCGCGGTGCGCGCCGATTTCTTCTGGGGTTACGGCACCGAAGCCGGCATGTACGCCGGCAGAATGAAGCAGCAAGGCAATCTGTGGATGCTGCTGCCCAAAGGCATGAACCCGTCCCAGGCCCTGTAAGCTGTTAAGCTCCCGGCGGCGCGCGCGCGCCAGCGCCGCCGCCTTCTTTTGTTCCCAACAGCCGCAAACCTCGCCCTCCTCCGACGATCCACCCTCTTTGTTCTCTCCGCCCGCGGCTTGGGCGACGCTTCGTCCAAGCTGACGCGGCGAGCGTATTGCCACCTAGCCTCTCCGCATTAGAGCCGGTTCAAAGCCTGCTGTGCATCGTCTATGCAGCTACGAATCCGCACCAAGAAACCTCTCGCCCTTCCCCTACGCAAGCGCGTCTGTCATGGCCCCTTGCAGTCACAGTCCCATAGAACCCTTTTCAGGCAAGGCTTTCCTGCGTCCAAAGCATTATTCCATTCAAATTATCTTTTATTGAATTTTCCTAATATTGATTTTCATCAAGCGTCGAACAACACGAAATAAATAATATTTTCGAAATTTTATATTTTTACGTTTTTATTGTTTTGTTCGATGGAGATGAAAATGACGACAATAGATAAGACGCCTCCCAAGATCAGCGTCTTTGCCTTTGTCATGATCACCGCCGCCGTGGTCGTCAGCGTCCGCACGCTGCCAATGACGGCTCAACCGGGGATGATGACGATTTTCCTGACCTTGGCGGCCGCGCTGCTGTTTCTGGTGCCCACCGCCCTGGTGTCCGCTGAACTGGCCACCGCCTGGCCACAGGATGGCGGCCTGTTCATCTGGGTTCGCGAAGCCTTTGGCGAGCGCATGGGCTTTGTCGCAGTGTGGATGCAGTGGATACAGATGGTGTTCGGCATGACCTCCATCATCATGATCATCGCCGCCACTTTCGCCTATGTGTTCGACCCTGCCCTCGCCAGCAACAAGTTCTACATGCTGGCGATGATCGTGGGCATCTGGTGGGCCTGCACCTTGGTGAACATGCGCGGCGTGAAAACCCTGGGCTGGGTGTCCACCATCTGCGTGAGCCTGGGCGTCTTCATGCCCGGCGTGGTGCTGATCGGTTGCGGCATCGCCTATCTGGCCGGCGGCCATCCCATCATGACCGACGTGTCCTGGAGCTGGAACAACCTGGTCCCCAGCTTTAGCGACAGCGGCACGCTCGGCCTCTTCATCGGCTTCATTTTCGTGGTGATGGGCATGGAGGTGTCCGCGTCCAACGTCTCCGCCATCAAAGACGCCCGGCGCAATTATCCCATTGCCATCATCCTGGTGTCGGTGATCATGGTATTGCTATCCGTGATCGGCTCCGCGGCGATCTTCATAGCCATCCCCAAGGAAAAAATCTCGATGACCGCCGGCTTGATGCAGGCCTTCGAGCTCTACTTCAATCAATGGGGCATGGGCTGGCTGGCTCCTGTCATGGGCCTGTGCATCGGCCTGGGTCTGGTGGGCCAGGTGAACTCCTGGGTGCTGGGCCCGGTGCGCGGCTTGCAAGCCACCGCGGACTCCGGCGCACTGCCCAAATTCCTGCAGACGACCAACCGCCACGGCGTGCCGGTCACTCTGGTGCTGATCCAGGCGGCGGCCATTACCGTCGTCGGCGTGCTGATCACCGTGATGCCGAACGTGGATAACTTCTACTTCATGCTGATGGGCCTGACCGGGCTCGTCTATCTGGTGGCCTATCTGTTCATGTTCTCCGCCGCCATCTACCTGCGTTACAAGCGTCCGGACGTGGAACGCAGCTTCCGAGTGCCCGGAGGCAACGCGGGCATGTGGGTCTGCTCCGGCCTGGGCATCGTCATCTCGCTGCTGGCCGGCTACCTGGGTTTCATCCCGCCGGGCAGCTTCCATGGCTCCTCCCATGAATACCTGCAATTCCAGCTCATCGGGCTCGCCATCATGCTGGTGATTCCCTTCCTTGTGTACGCCTACGGCCAAAAAGCCAGGCACGCCCGCTCCGCCGGCGTTGCGCCGCGCACTTCTCCCGCCAGCAAAGCGCGCCCCGCCGAAGGCAAATGAGCCGCTTACGCCCCCTAAATTACAAGGTTAATCTGTTATGAACACTCCGAACGCCTCCCCGCTTAACGTCGATGCCCTGTTCATCGGCCCCAAATCCGAAAACCGCGTGTTCTTCAAGGAAATGATGGAATACGCCGTGTCCGAACACCTGCACTGGCGCGCGGACTTCCATCCGGAAGACCCGGCGCTGGTCACCCCGGTGGAGCAGCACGCCGGCGATTTCCGCCAGACCCTGTACCGAACCGAAGGCATCCTGCGTCAGCTGTCCTCCAAGCTGAAAAACACCTCTGTGCCCTGGTTCTCCCCGCGCTATCTGGGCCACATGAATGCGGACACGCTGATGGTGTCCAACCTGGCCTACGTGATGACCATGATGTACAACCCCAACAACTGCGCGCACGAAGCCTCGCCCACCACCACCGAACTGGAAGTGGAAGCCGGCCTCGACCTGTGCCGGATGTTCGGCTACGACCCCAAACGCAGCTGGGGCCACATCACATCCGGCGGCACCGTGGCCAACTACGAAGGCATGTGGGTGGCGCGTAATCTGAAGACCATTCCGCTGGCTATCGCCCAGCATGAAAAAGCCCGCGATCTGGTCGCCGGCAAGAGCGAGAAGGAGCTGTTGAACCTATCGCCCAGCGCGGTGCTGGACCTGACCGACGAATTGAAAAAGCGCGGCCTGTTTGAAGAAGTGCGCGCCTTGTCCTGCCGCGGCGTCGGCATCAAGCAAGGTTCGCTGGGCAAGATCCTGGTGCCGCAATCCAAGCACTACTCGTGGATGAAGGCGATGGACGTGCTGGGCATCGGCCAGGAACACATCGTGCCGCTGCCTGTGGACGAAAACTACCGCACCGACGTCGCCAAGATGCGCGAGATCACCTTCCGCCTGATCGAGGAAGGCCATCCTATCCTGGCCATGGTGTCCGTGGTAGGCACCACGGAAGAAGGCTCGATCGACCATGTCGACGAGGTGATCAAGCTGCGCGCCGAATGCGAACGGAAATACGGCGCCTCCTTCTACGTGCACGTGGACGCGGCCTACGGCGGCTATGCGCGCGCGATGTTCCTCGATGAGGACAACCGCTTCATGGACTACGACGCGCTGCTGGCCCGCTACCGCGCCGAAGACATCATCCCGGCCGGCGTCACCTGGCCCAAGCGCGAAGTTTACGCAGGCTTCAAAGCGATGGCGGAAGCGGACTCCATCACCGTGGATCCGCACAAGGTGGGCTACATCCAGTACGCGGCCGGCGCCGTCTGTATGAAGGACAAGCGCATCGTCGACCTGATCTCCTACCACGCGGCCTATGTGTTCGAAGAAGTGGACGAAGCCGAAGGCGCCGACACCAAGGTGGTGCTGGGCTCCTCCATCATGGAAGGCTCCAAGGCCGGCGCCACCGCCGCCGCGGTATGGGCGGCCCACCGCCTGGTGCCGCTGAACATCGGCGGCTACGGCAAAGTGATTGGCCGCGGCATCGTGACCGCGGACTGGTTCGCCCAGCGCCTGGCCTCCGCCAAGCCGCTGACCGTTGGCCGCCGCCGTTTCGAAGTGCGCCCCATCATGCACCCTGACTTCCACATGGTGAACTTCACCTTCAAGGAAATCGGCAACGACAGCCTGGAAGACCACAACCGGCTGAACAAGAAGATGTACGAGATCTGCTCCTACGCTTCAGGCCGCACCTACACCAACGATTTCCTGACCTCCTCCACCTCCTTGTCCGTGGAAGAGTACGGCGACACCCCTTGGCACTACGTGGCTAGCCGCGGCTTCAGCCGGGCCGAATGGGACAAGGTGGAAAGCGTCTACATCCTGCGCGCCGCCGTGATGACCCACTTCCTGCGCAAAGCAGAGGATTTCGACGCCTACTGGGAACAGTTGCGCGAGGTCTTCGCCGCCAAGCTGGCCCAGATCGTGGACATGGAAGACAAAACCGGCGCCGACACCCTGATCGCGGCCTGATCCACCTCCGCTCCCGGCTTGGCCGGGAGCGTTTTTTTCATCACCAGACCCAATACCGACTATGAGTTTGTCCGGTTTTTACGAACGCATCCTTCTCTTCATCAAGGATGGTTGAGGATTCCACATGCAAGTCAATTTCAAGGCCATAGGGGCCACCTTGCTGATTTCCGGCACCATGCTGGGCGCCGGCATGCTGGCGCTGCCGCTGGTGTCCGCCGGCATGGGTTTCGGCTACGCCTGCCTGACCCTGTTTCTGATCTGGGCGTTGATGACCTACACCGGCCTGATGCTGCTGGAGGTCTGCCTGTCCTTTCCCGAAGGCTACGGCTTCGACGCCATCGCCCGCTCGCTGTTCAAGGCCAAGGGCAGCTATCTGATCAACGCCAGCCTGCTGCTCTTGCTCTACGCGCTCTCCTCCGCCTATATCTCCGGCGGCGGCTCCACCTATCAATCCAGCCTGCACCAGTACCTGGGCCTAAGCCTGTCTCCCGCCCAGGTCTCGCTGGTCTTCACCGTCCTGATCGGCGGCATCGTCTTCGCCAGCACCACGGCGGTGGACAAGGTCAACCGGCTGCTGTTCAGCCTGAACATCCTGATCTTTCTGGCGCTAAGCGCGGTCATCCAGCCCTACGTCGACACCGGCAATCTGTCGGAAAGCACGGATTCCGCCAAATACATGCTGGCCGCCATCCCCATGTTTCTGACCGCCTTCGGGTTTCACGGCAGCGTGCCCAGCATGGTCAAATACCTGGGCCGCGACCAGCCTCGCACGCTGCGCAACGTCTTCATCGCCGGCAGCCTGATCCCCATGGGCGTCTACCTGCTGTGGGTGTTCAACACCCTGGGCACGCTGCCGCGCTATGGCAGCCACAGCTTCCAAGCGATCTCGGCCCATAATGGATCGGTGGGCATGTTTCTGGACGAATTCCACGCGCTGGTGCCCACGCCGCAAGTGCCATCCCTGCTGTCCGCCTTCTCGTCCATCGCGCTGTTCACCTCCTATCTTTGCGTATCGCTCGGCTTGTTCGACGCCATGGCCAGCACTCTGAAACGCGGAGACAGCCTGCGGCAGCGGCTGCAAACCGCGCTGATCACTTATCTGCCGCCGCTGGGCTTCGCGCTGTTCTTCCCCGGCGGCTTCGTCGCCGCGCTGGGCGCCGCCGCCATTTTCCTGGTGGTGCTCGCCATCCTGTTCCCGGCGCTGGCCCTGATCAAGCTGCGTAGCCAGGACAACTACCAGCCCGACTACCAAGTCAGCGGCGGCGGCACCCTGCACTGGGCGATAGGCGGTTCAGGCCTCGCCATCATCCTGTTCCAGATCTTGGTGATGCAAGGACTGCTGCCCGTGTTCTGACGGCGCCTCCGCGCCGTCGTCCGGACGCGCGGCCAACACGGCCGCGCGCCGCAATCATGGAGGTAAACGAAATGAAGCAATCGACCCTGATCCGGGATCTGCAGCAACGCGGCCTGATCTCGCAGGTCACCGACGCGGACGCGCTCGACGCGCTGCTGTCCCGGGAAACGGTCACCCTGTACTGCGGTTTCGACCCCACCGCCGATAGCCTGCACCTGGGCCATCTGGTGCCGCTGCTGCTGCTCAAGCGCTTCCAGATGGCCGGGCACCGCCCCATCGCCCTGGTGGGCGGTGCCACCGGCATGATAGGCGACCCCAGCTTCAAGGCCAGCGAGCGCAAGCTCAACACCTCGGAGGTGGTGGCCGGCTGGGTGGACAAGATCCGCCGTCAGGTGGAGCCCTTCCTCAGCTTCGAAGGCGACAATGCCGCCCTGTTGGCCAACAACCACGAATGGTTCGCCAGCATGAGCGCGCTGGATTTCCTCCGCGATGTCGGCAAGCATTTCTCAGTCAACGCCATGATCAAGAAGGAATCCGTACAGCAGCGGATCCACCGCGACGATGTCGGCATCTCCTTCACCGAGTTCGCCTACAGCCTGCTCCAGAGCCACGACTACGTTGAGCTGAACCGCCGTTTCGGCTGCAAGCTGCAGATCGGCGGCTCCGACCAATGGGGCAACATCACCGCCGGCGTCGACCTGGTCAGACGGGTGAACCAGCAGCAGGCCTTCGGCCTGGCCATGCCCTTGATCACCAATAGCGATGGCACCAAGTTCGGCAAGAGCGAAGGCAACGCGGTCTGGCTGGACCCGAACAAGTGCTCGCCCTACGCCTTCTACCAGTTCTGGCTGGGCGCGGCCGATGCCGACGTCTACCGCTTTCTGCGCTACTTCACCTTTTTGTCCAATGAAGAGATCCAGGCCATCGAGGCCGAAGACCGCGCCTCCGGCGGCAAACCGCGGGCTCAGCGCATCCTGGCCGAGCAAGTCACCGAGCTGGTGCACGGTCCGGCCGCGCTCGCCGCCGCTCAGCGGATCACGCTTAGTCTGTTCGACAACGACGTGGAAGGCCTCAGCGCCGCGGACTTTGCTCAACTGGCCCAGGACGGCATGCCGCGGCTGACCCTGCCGCCGCAATCCACCCCGCTGATCGACGCCTTGGCGGCCAGCGGCCTGGCCGCGTCCAAAAGCGAGGCCCGCACGCTGCTGCAAAGCGGCGCGGTCAGCGTTAACGGTGCCAGAACGGAGGCGCTGGAAGCTCGGCTGGAACAGGCCGATCGCCGCCATCAACGCTATACCTTGTTGCGGCGCGGCAAGAAACAGTACTGTCTGTTGATTTGGGAATAAACGCGAGAAACCGCATGAAACGGCCCGGACGCTGAAGCGCCGGGCTCGCCCCGCCCCAAGCCTGACGGTGAACGGGCGGGGCCGCCGGCCTCGAATCGGCCAGCGAGCTAGCGGGGCTGGAAGGCTTCCGTGCTCAATCCTTCCACCACCTGCATCACGTGGGAATAGTGCTGATCCAGCAATTGCAAGGTCCGGTCCGCATCCCTGGCCAACACGGCCTGCATGATGGCCTGGTGCTCGCCCTCGTCGCTGTAACGCTTGGAGGACGGCAAAGCCGGATCAAACCAGATGTGCCGATAGCGCTCTAAGCGGTTGTACAAGGACTCCATCACCTCCACAATCACCGGCGAGTGGCTGCCGCTGATGATGGCCAGGTGGAACGCCATGTGGCGGTCCGCCCAGTCCTGAAGATCCACATCCGCGTCGTTCAGATCTATTCGGCTCAAACGGTGGTAGCTGGCCAACACCTCCAGTTCCCACGCCTCGTCTCCCTGCTCCAGCGAGCGGCGCACCGCCTCCTCCGCCAGCACTCGGCGCACCAGCAGAATGTCGTAAAGCTCATGGCGGGAAATCGGCGCCACCCAAAAACCGCGCTGCGGCTCCATCACCACGTATTTGCACCAGCTCAGGCGCAACAGCGCTTCCCGGATCGGAGAGCCTCCGGCGTCGTAACGCGCCTTGAGGTCATGCAACAGCAATTTCTGCGACGGGCGGTATACGCCCAACAGAATGTCCCGTCGCAACTCCTGGAATACCTTGTCGGCCAATGTGGCGTTACTGCTTGCCGCCTTTTTTTCCTTCTGTGGCATTCGGTTTTTTCCACATGAGAGCGCGCAATAGCGCGCGAAACGCTAGATAGTAACTGAAAACGACGTCGCATATTGATTTTCCCCATCGGAACAGGGGGGAAATAGCTAAAAGCTACGCCTATCCGGCATGGAAATCCGCAATCAGGGAAGCATTCAACAAAGAGACGGGCGAGGTGGCAATAACAGAGCGGCCGACCAAAACAAAAAGCCGACCTAAGCGTCGGCTTCTGATTTGAATCGCCAAGAACCGCCGCGTTTAGCGAGGAAGTCTTGGTGGGCCCCCGGGGAGTCGAACCCCGCACCAACGGATTATGAGTCCGCTGCTCTAACCAAGCATGAGCTAGAGGCCCAGAGCTGCGCATTATAACAGCCCAAAAGCAAAACCCCAAGCGTCTAATACCGACGGCTTGGGGTTTTCGTCCGGCGCAGGCTGTTAGCCTAAACCGGCGTCACATCGAATCACTGACCGCCCGGCTCGTTGTCCAGGAAGCTGCGCAGGCGTTCCGAACGGGTCGGGTGACGCAGCTTGCGCAGAGCCTTGGCTTCGATCTGGCGGATGCGCTCGCGAGTCACGTCGAACTGCTTGCCCACCTCTTCCAGCGTGTGGTCGGTGTTCATGTCGATGCCAAAACGCATGCGCAACACCTTGGCCTCACGCGGGGTCAGCGTGTCCAGCACTTCCTTGGTGGCGTCCTTCAGGCTGGAATACATCGCAGCGTCGGACGGCGCCAGGTTGTTCTGGTCTTCGATGAAATCGCCAAGATGGGAATCGTCGTCGTCGCCGATCGGGGTTTCCATGGAGATGGGCTCCTTGGAAATCTTCATGATCTTGCGAATCTTCTCTTCCGGCATCTCCATCTTTTCCGCCAGCTCGGCCGGGTCCGGCTCATGGCCGGTTTCCTGCAGAATCTGACGGCTGATGCGATTCATCTTGTTGATGGTCTCGATCATGTGCACCGGAATACGAATGGTGCGCGCCTGGTCCGCGATGGAGCGGGTGATCGCCTGGCGAATCCACCAGGTGGCGTAGGTCGAGAACTTGTAGCCGCGGCGGTATTCGAACTTGTCCACCGCCTTCATCAAACCGATATTGCCTTCCTGGATCAGATCGAGGAACTGCAGGCCGCGGTTGGTGTACTTCTTGGCGATGGAGATCACCAGACGCAGGTTGGCCTCGATCATCTCTTTCTTGGCGCGGCGCGCCTTGGATTCGCCCGCCGACATCTGGCGATTGATTTCCTTAAGCGCCTTGATCGGCAGCATCGCGCGATCTTGCAACTCGGATAGCTTGGTCTGCTTCTCGATGATCGCGTGTTTGAAGCGGGTCAACGCCTCCGCCCAGCCCTTGCCCGAATGGATCTCGTTTTCCACCCAATCAAGATTGGTCTCGTTGCCCGGGAACACCTTGATGAAGTGAGCACGCTCCATGCGCACGCGGCTGACACAGATATCCTGGATGTCGCGCTCGTAAGTGCGGATTTCGTTGACGCGGCTGCGCAGCGAGTCGCACAGGCTTTCCACTTGGCGGGTGGAGAAGCGCACCAGCATGAACTCCGTGGTGATCGCGTCTTGCAGCTCCAGGTATTCCTTACTCTGCGCACCCTTGGCGGAGAGCACCTTGACCATCTTGTCAAACAACATGCGCACGCCGGCGAAGTGCTCCAGTGCATGCTGCTTCAGCTCTTCGAGGTTGATACCGGCGGCGTCGGCGGCATCGCCTTCCTCCTCCTCTTCTTCCTCTTCCTCTTCGGCCTCGGCGTCGAGCAACTCGTCCTCGTCCGCCTGCGCAGCGAACGCGGCCTCCTCCTCGGACGGCGCGTTCAGATCGATGAAGCCATCAACCACCTCGTCCACGCGCACTTCGTCGCGGCCGACGCGTTCCACCAGCTCCAACACTT
Source organism: Chromobacterium haemolyticum (assembly GCF_009936155.1). Taxonomy (NCBI): domain Bacteria; kingdom Pseudomonadati; phylum Pseudomonadota; class Betaproteobacteria; order Neisseriales; family Chromobacteriaceae; genus Chromobacterium; species Chromobacterium haemolyticum. The sequence goes on from NZ_AP019312.1 coordinate 4,237,024, forward strand.
CGGCGATGGTGCCCGGACAAGCCGAAATCGCCTGGATCATGTACTTCAGGCCGTCTTCGATCCGCTTGGCGATTTCGATCTCGCCTTCGCGGGTCAGCAACTCCACCGAACCCATTTCGCGCATATACATGCGCACCGGATCCGTGGTGCGGCCAAATTCGGAATCCACCGAGGACAGCGCCGCTTCGGCTTCTTCCACGGCGTCTTCATCGGCCACCGGCGGAGTGGCGTCGGACATCAGCAGGGTGTCCGCATCCGGCGCTTCGTCGTAAACCTGGATGCCCAGACCGGAAATCATCGTGATGATGTTTTCGATCTGCTCTGCGTCGGACACGTCTTCCGGCAGGTGGTCGTTGATTTCCGCGTAGGTCAGATACCCACGCTCTTTACCCAAGGCGATCAGCTGGCGCAGGCGTTTACGCTGCTCTTCCAGGCTCATCACTTCGGTTTCGTTTTCCTGCACGTCTTTTTGATTTTCGGGAGAGGCCGCCATTTCGCTTCCTGCTTGAAATAAGCCGAAAAAAACAGTTGATAATAACACAAGCAAACAACGCTGTTTGTGTAGCCCTGCGGGGCGCTTTTAAAACCGCGGCATCGCTTTCGGCAATCCGGCGCGCGCGCCCGACTGCTCGGCAATCTGCCGGGGCGGCGACATCGTCAAGCGTTTGGCGCCAGCAAATCCCGCAGCAATTCCCCTAGCAATCTGACTTCTTCCGGAGTCAGGCCTTCGTTCCGGTCCTTTTGTTTTAGCCGTTCCACCTGAGTTTGATGCAGCATTTTCAGGAGCTTGGCAGCGCCGTCCTGAAACTGCTGTCTATCCTCCTCGCTGGGATCGGCGAACTCGTCCGGGTCCTGCATGGCCTGCTGCAGAACACTATCCACCAGCCCTTCGTATGGAGTGCCGCGCAGGCTTTCCATCAATTGCGCCGTATTCGGCGGCTGGTCGTGCCCTTGCACGCATTCGGCCAACATGGCAAAACAGGCAAGCTCGTCGGACAGTGCCATACTGTCCGGCAAACGCACATCGCCGGCCCAACCAGGGTTCAATAGCAGCCATTTGATCAGGCGCGTCACCATGGAGGACTGTGGCGGGCGATGCGATACCTCCGGCAAACGGTGCTCCCGCTTGCCTTTGCGCTCCGACTTCCGTTGGCCCGTCGTCAACATGTCGAATTCGTCGACATCCACACCGGCGAGTTCCGCCAGTCTTTTCTTGATGATGAAGCCCAGGGCCGGAGCGGCAATCTGCGCCAGAAGGGGCGCGGCCTGACGGATCAGATCGGCCTTGCCTTCCGGCGTGGTCAGGTTCACCTCGCGACACAATTCGCGGGTGAAGTAAACGGACAGAGGCAAGCTCTGCTCTTCCAATACTTTTTCAAAGGCCTCGGCGCCGAACTCGCGGATATAGCTGTCCGGGTCATGTTCCTGCGGCAGGAACAGAAAATTCAACGCCTTGCCATCCTGCAATTGCGGCAGGCTGTTTTCCAGCGCTCGCCAGGCGGCCTTTTGGCCAGCCTTATCACCATCGAAACAGAAGTAAACTTGGTCGGCGTGGCGCATCAACTTGCGCACGTGTTCGCCGGTGGTGGCGGTACCCAGCGTGGCCACCGCATAGCCGACTCCAAACTGAGCCAGCGCCACCACATCCATATAGCCTTCGACCACCAGCACGCGGTTTTTATCCCGTATCGCCTGGCGCGCCTCGTAGAGGCCGTACAGTTCCCGGCCCTTCTCGAACAAGGGCGTTTCCGGCGAGTTCAGGTACTTGGGCTCGCCCTTGCCCATCACCCGGCCGCCAAAGCCGATGATGGCGCCGCGCTGGTTGCGGATCGGGAACATCACCCGATCGCGGAATCGGTCGTAACGCTGGCCCTTCTCTTCGTTGACGATGACCAAGCCGGTATCAACCAGCTTGTCGTCCTGGTAATCCGGAAAAACCGTCTCCAGGTTCTGCCAGCCGTCCGGGGCGAAGCCAAGGCCGAAGCGACCGGCCACTTCGCCGCTCAAACCCCGGCCTTTCAGATAGGAAATGGCGTTGGGCGCGGACTTCAGCTGCTGTTTGTAGTAGCCTGCCGCCATTTGCATTATCTGCTCCAGCGACAGTTTGCGTTCGCGCGCGGCGCGGCTGGCCTCTGGATTGGCGTGAGCGCGGCTGTCCGGCACCTGCATGCCGATGCCTTCCGCCAGCAGCTTCACGGCGTCGACGAAGCCCAGCCCTTGGTATTCCATCACGAAGCCGATAGCCGAACCGTGAGCGCCGCAGCCAAAGCAGTGATAAAACTGCTTGGACGGACTCACCGTGAACGACGGCGACTTTTCCTTATGAAACGGGCAGCAGGCCAGATAGTTCTGGCCACCCTTTTTCAAAGGGACGTAACGATCCACCACGTCGACGATATCGACGCGGGACAACAACTGATCAACAAAATCCTGAGGGATCAAGCAAGGTCACCGTTGGCTCGGGCCGACAAAGCGGCCCGAAGCGGGCTCAACCGGCCAGCTTGGCCTTGATGCTGGCGGACACCTGCGCCATGTCGGCACGGCCGGCCAATTGCGGCCGCAGCAGCCCCATCACCTTGCCCATGTCCTGCATGCCAGCGGCGCCGCTGTCAGCGACGGCCTTGGCCACCAGAACATCAATCTCCTCGGCGGACAGTTGCTGCGGCATATAGGCCATCAGCACGTCCATCTCGAATTTTTCCTTGTCGGCCAGGTCCTGGCGCTGAGCCGCCTCGTACTGGCTGATCGAATCACGGCGCTGCTTGAGCATCTTGTCGATGACGGCCACAACGCCGGCGTCGTCCAGCTCCACCCGCTCGTCCACTTCCTTCTGCTTGATGGCCGCCAGCAACAGGCGGATGGCCGCCAGTTTGTCGCTTTCCCGCGCTTTCATTGCAGATTTCATGTCGTCGCTGATTCGCTGCTTGAGGCTCATTGCTTGCTTTCCGGAAGATGACCGCCACCCGTCGCGGGCGGCGAGTGCGCACTTGAGAGAGAGTCAAACCCTGATGACATTGGTTTTGAAAAGCTCAAAACCCATGCCGTCAGAGTCTGCTAACGGGGAACTACAAATGGCAAAACCGCAGGCTAGGCCTGCGGTCCTGCTTACTGACCAGACGAACTCTTAGTAGAGTTTCGGCGGCAGCATTTGGCTGCGGATGCGCTTGTAGTGGCGCTTAACAGCAGCGGCGTGCTTGCGCTTGCGCTCGGCAGTCGGTTTTTCGTAGAACTCGCGGGCGCGCAGTTCGGTCAGCAGACCGGTTTTTTCCACCGCGCGCTTGAAGCGACGCATTGCAACTTCAAACGGCTCGTTCTCTTTAACACGAATGTTCGGCATTGAATCTAGTATCCTTAGTTCCTAGCGCCCAGACGTGACTGGGGCTATAAAAAACAGCATTTTAACAACGTTACGCGGTTTGGAAAAGTCTGAAGCGTTCCGACCAAGCAATCTGTGGCGCTTTACGCATCACGGCTTGACGGAAGAAATCACCCCCTCACTAGGAGAACTAGGTACTGCACTATAAAAACGTTTCGGCATCCGGCCGGCAAGATATGCCGAGCGGCCTGCTTCTACAGCCTGTTTCATGGCGTGCGCCATCAACACCGGTTGTTGCGCGGCGGCAATCGCGGTGTTCATCAGCACGCCATCGCAGCCCAGTTCCATCGCGATTGCCGCGTCGGACGCGGTGCCGACGCCGGCGTCAACCAGCACGGGAACCTTGGACTGCTCAATAATCAACTTCAAATTCCACGGATTCAGAATCCCCATCCCGGAGCCAATCAAGCTGGCCAGCGGCATGATGGCGCAGCAGCCTATTTGCTCCAACTCGCGGGCGATAATGGGATCATCCGAGGTATACACCATGACGTCGAACCCCTCGGCCACCAATACTTCAGCCGCTTTAAGGGTTTCCTTGACGTTGGGGAACAAGGTATTCGGATCGCCCAGCACTTCCAGCTTGACAAAACGATGGTCGTCCAGAAGCTCTCTGGCCAGGCGCAAAGTGCGAATGGCATCGACGGCGGAATAACATCCCGCCGTGTTGGGGAGAAGGTTATACCGGTTTTTGGGCAAAAAGTCCAGCAAATTGGGTTCGCCGGCGTTCTGCCCCAGGTTGACTCGGCGAATGGCGACGGTGACGATTTCCGTTCCCGACGCGTCAAGCGCCTGCGCCGTCTCCTCAAAATCCCGATACTTGCCGGTCCCCACCAGCAAACGCGAATTGTAAGCCTTGCCTGCGATGATCAGTTGATCCGCCACTCCTGCACCTCTATCAGCTTTGCCGCTCAGCCTCCGCCGACGGCCACCACGATTTCGAGTTCGTCGCCGTCGGCCAGCCCGGTGGCCGGATACTGGCTGCGCGGCACGATCTCGCCATTCTTTTCCAGCGCTACGCGCTTGCCGGTAAGGTCCAGCGCCGCCACCAGCTCGGCCACGTTGGCTACGTCGGCCAGTTCGCGGCCCTCGCCGTTGATCTTGAGTTTCAGCATCTCATCTCCGTTGCACGCGCTGCACCACCGGCAGCACGCGAATAGCGCTCAGCACCCGCTCCAGGTGCTCGACGCCCTCCACCTGCAAGCGGAAGTGGATATTGAACAGACCGTCGCCATCGCGGCTGCTGTCCTGGGTGTCGGCGCTTTCGATATTGGCCGAAGCCTGCGAGATCGCGGTGGCGATATCCGCCAGCGCGCCGCGCTCGTTGCGGGACAACACGCCAACGGTGACGCCGAACATACGGTCGCGTTGCGCTTCCCAATTGACGTCGAGAAGCTTGTCGTGATCCGCCCGCCGCGCGTTCGGACACCCCTTGCGGTGGATGACCAGGCCTTGGCCCTTGGTGATCACGCCTAGAATCTCGTCGCCCGGCAGCGGGTTGCAGCACGGCGACAGCTGCACCATGCCGCCCTCGTTGCCGCGTATGGTCACGGGGCCCACCTTCACTTCCTCGCCCAGCCGTTCGCCAGCCAGCTCCAGCAAGCGCCGCGCCACCACGATGGGCATCAGCTTGCCGGCGCCGATATCGGCCAGCACGTCTTGATGAGAAGCGAGCTTCTCGCCGAAAGCGGCCAGATACTCTACCCATAGCTCATCGCTCAGCGCCAACGGCGTCACCGCCAGCGCGCCTATCGCTTGCTTGAGCAGCTTCTCGCCCAAGCCCACCGCCTCTTCCTGCTGCAGGCTCTTCAGATAGTTGCGAATGCCGGAGCGCGCCCGCCCGCTCTGCACGAAGGTCAGCCAGGACGGATTGGGCTTGGCCTGGGTGGAGGTGATGATTTCCACGGTATCGCCGTTGCGTAGCACGGTGCGTAAAGGCACCAACGCGTGATTGACGCGCGCGGCGATGCAGCGATGGCCGATGTCGGTGTGCACCGCGTAGGCGAAGTCCACCGGCGTCGCGCCCTGAGGCATCACCATGATCTTGCCCTTGGGCGTGAATACGTAGACCTCGTCCGGGAACAGGTCGATCTTGATATGCTCGAGGAATTCGACCGGATCGTCGCTCTCCTCCTGCATGTCCATGATTTTCTGCAGCCACTGATGGGTGCGCTGCTGGGCGGTGTTAACACCATCGCCGCTCTTGTACATCCAGTGCGAGGCCACGCCGGCCTCGGCCACGCTATTCATCTCGCGGGTGCGGATCTGCATCTCCACCGGCGTGCCATAGGGACCGAACAAGGTGGTGTGCAGGCTCTGATAGCCATTGCCCTTGGGAATGGCGATGTAATCCTTGAATTTGCCGGGAATCGGCTTGTACAGACTATGCAAGGCGCCCAGCGCCAGGTAACAGCCGGGAATGTCGTTGACGACGACGCGGAAGCCGTAAATGTCCAGCACCTCGGAAAACGACAGGTGTTTTTCCTGCATTTTCTTGTAGATGCTGTAGAGGTTTTTCTCCCGCCCCTTGATCGTGGCTTCGATATTGCTTTGCACCAGCTTCTGACTGACGGACTGCAAAATCTTGGTCACCACTTCGCGGCGGTTACCGCGCGCAGCGCGCACCGCCTTGGACAGCACGCCGTAGCGATGCGGATGCAGGTGCTTGAACGCCAGATCCTGGAGTTCGCGGTAAACCTTGTTGAGGCCGATGCGATTGGCGATCGGCGCGTAGATCTCCAGGGTTTCCAGCGCGATGCGTCGCCGCTTGTCTTCGCGCATCGAGTCCAGCGTGCGCATATTGTGCAGGCGGTCCGCCAGCTTGACGATGATGACGCGGATATCGCGCGCCATCGCCAGCACCATTTTGCGGAAGCTTTCCGCTTGCGCGGTTTCCTTGGTCTGGTATTCCAACCTCTCCAACTTGGAAAGGCCGTCCACCAGATCGGCGATGATCTTGCCGAACTTTTCGATCAGCGTCGGCTTGGTGACGCCGGTGTCTTCCAGCACATCGTGGAGCAATGCGGCGGCGAGCCCCTGTACGTCCAGCCGCCACTCGGCCAGCATGCCGGCCACCGCCAGCGGGTGGGTGATGTAAGGTTCGCCGCTCTTGCGGGTTTGCCCTTCGTGCGCCGCGCGGCTGACCTCGAAAGCCTGCCGCAACAGCTGGACGTCCTCCGGCTTGAGATAACGCGCGACAGACTCGAAAAACGCTTGCGCTTCGCTGTCGATCAGGGCGTTATAGTCGATTTCATCCTCGATGCCGGTTGCCATAACCCACCACCCACTTGCAATCAGGCTTTGCCGCGGCTCAGAACTTCCTTGCCAACATGGCCGGCGGCGATTTCACGCAGCGCGACAACGGTGGGCTTATGGCGACCGGCTTCAACGAAGGGGCTGGCGCCGGAAGCCACTTGACGCGCGCGGTAGGCCGCGGCCAGGGTCAGGTCGAAACGGTTCTGGATGCGGTCCAGGCAATCGTCAACAGTAATACGGGCCATATGCTTTCTTTCTCAAAGTTGCCAAGGGCATTGTCGATCGCCGTTCTTGCGGCGGCAACAACGCCCAGAGGGATCACTATATCTAAATTTTAGTCGACTCACCAACAAACGGTCGGATCAGCCGCCCTGCCCCATCCGCGCCAGCATCGGGGCCAGCTTGCGGCACTGGATGGCGCTGCGCAGCCGGTTGGCGCGCACCACGCTGATCAGATCGAGGCGAGCGCGTTCGAAATCATCGTTGACCACGATGTAGTCGTACTCAGATATCTTGTCGATCTCGGCGCGAGCGGAGGCCAGCCGGCGGCGGATCACATCCTCGCTGTCGGTGGCGCGGCCGCGCAGCCGGCGCTCCAGTTCTTCGATGGACGGCGGCGCGATGAAAATGCCGATCGCCTCGGGAAAGACCTTGCGCACCTGCTCGGCGCCCTGCCAATCGATTTCCAGCAGGATGTCCTGCCCCACGTCCAGGCGGCTGCGTATCCACGGCGCGCTGGTGCCGTAATAGTTGCCGTAGACTTCCGCGTACTCGAGGAAATCGCCGCGCTCTATCATGGACTTGAACGTGGCCTGATCGACGAAATGGTAATGCTTGCCGTCCACCTCGCCCTTGCGCGGCGCGCGCGTGCTATAAGAAATGGACAGCTCCACGGATGGCTCCGCCTGGAGCAAGGCCGTGACCAGCGAGGTTTTCCCCGCGCCGGAAGGAGCGACCACGATAAAGATATTACCGGTTGGCTGGCTCATGAAAAGGCGCTTTCCTGCCAAATGAGTAATTCTCCAGAATACCATAAGCGGGCTGTTGCTGTTAATCGCCAAGTTATTTTCACGTCAAGATTTAGGTAAATCTCTTCAGGCTGAATAAAATGGCTTGTTTTTTTCCTACCTATCTCCTTTGGAGCGCGTTTCGCCATGCAATTCCTTGACAGCTTCTTCAAGCTGAAAGAACACGGCACCACGGTGAAGACCGAAGTCATCGCCGGCTTTACCACCTTCTTGACCATGGCTTACATCATCCTGGTCAACCCGCTGATCCTGTCGAGCACCGGCATGGACTTGAACGCCGTCTTCGTGGCCACCTGTCTGGCCGCCGCCCTCGGCACCTCGATCATGGGCCTGGTGGCCAATTACCCAATCGCGCTGGCGCCGGGCATGGGTCTGAACGCCTACTTCACCTTCAGCGTGGTCAAGGGCATGGGGCTCTCTTGGGAAACCGCGCTGGGCGCGGTGTTCATCTCCGGCATCGTGTTCCTGGCGGTGAGCCTGTTCCGCGTGCGCGAGGCCATCGTCAACGCCATCCCGCAATCGCTGAAATTCGCCATTTCCGCCGGCGTAGGCATGTTCCTGGCCATCATCGCTCTGAAGAACGCCGGCGTGATCGCGCCGCACCCGGAAACCTATCTGACCCTGGGCGACATCCACAAACCCACCACCCTGCTGGCCGTCCTGGGCTTCTTCCTGATCGTGGCGCTGGAATACCGCAAGGTGCCGGGCTCCATCATCATCGGCATCCTGGTGGTGACGGTGCTGTCCATCGCCATGGGCTTGTCTCCGTTCAAGGGCGTGGTGGCGCCGGTGCCCAGCATGGCGCCCACCTTCATGAAGATGGATATCGCCGGCGCGCTGCAAGCCGGCCTGATCGGCGTGATCTTCGTGTTCTTCTTCGTGGATCTGTTCGACACCACCGGCACTTTGGTGGGCGTGTCCCATCGCGCCGGCCTGCTCAAGGACGGCAAATTGCCGCGCCTGAAGCGCGCGCTGCTGGCTGATTCGGTGGCGATCACCGCCGGCGCGGTGATGGGCACTTCGTCCACCACCGCCTATGTGGAATCCGCCGCCGGCACCGCCGTGGGCGGCCGCACCGGCCTGACCGCCATGGTGGTGGCGCTGCTGTTCCTGGCCTCGCTGTGGCTGTCGCCTTTGGCCGCCACCGTGCCCGCCTACGCCACCGCGCCGGCGCTGTGCTACGTGGCGGTGCTGATGGCGCGCGGCCTGGCCGAGATCGACTGGAGCGATCTGACCGAATCCGCGCCGGCGGTGATGACCGCGCTGGCGATGCCGTTCACTTTCTCCATCGCCGACGGCATCGCCTTCGGCTTCATCAGCTATGCGGTGATCAAGATCCTGGCCGGTCGTTTCTCCGACCTGAAACTGCCGGTGCTGATCATCGCCGCGCTGTGGATCTTCAAGCTGGCTTTCTTCCACTGAAACGTCAATAATTGATGCGGACTCCTAGCCTGCCGCGCTGCGCGGCGGGCTTTTTCTTGTGGGCCGCGCGGCGATTCTCTTCATTTAGAAGTACAATAAGGCCATGGAAAACCTTAGCAATCTCGACTACTCCAGCTATCTGAAAGGCTGGATCCGCACTGTGCCCAACTGGCCGCAACAAGGCGTGATGTTCCGCGACATCACCCCGCTGCTGCAGAACCCCAAAACCTTCCGCATGCTGATCGACATCTATGTGCACCGCTACATGATGGAGAAGGTGGACCTGGTGGCCGGCCTGGACGCGCGCGGCTTCATCATCGGCTCGGTGCTGGCTTACGAGTTGAACGTAGGCTTTGTGCCTATCCGCAAGCGCGGCAAGCTGCCTTTCACCACGGTGGAAGAGGAATACGAGCTGGAATACGGCAACGCCGCTGTGGAAATGCACACCGACGCCTGCAAGCCGGGCGACCGCGTAATCCTGATCGACGACCTGGTGGCCACCGGCGGCACCATGATGGCCGGCTACAAGCTGCTCAAGCGCATGGGCGCCGACGTGTTGGAAGCCGCCGCCATCATTGAGTTACCCGAGCTGGGCGGCGGCAAGCTGGTGCGCGACGGCGGCCTGGAGTTGTTCACCGTCTGTGCTTACTGAGCCGGATTCGCCCGCCATGCGAACGGAGCCCTTGGGCTCCGTTTTTGCTTGGCCGCGACCTAGACCTGTTTACGATCGACTACCCGTCGTGAAACGTGGCTCGGTGAGCGCACCTTCAAAATGCTCATGTACCGTGTGTACACTCCGCTTTTGAGCCGTTTTCGCCTTGCCTCGCCCTTGCTCGCGAGATCGTAAACAGGTTCTTAATCCGCCTCCACCGCCACCTTCAAGGCCTGGCCGCGCGCACTCAGCTTCAGCGGCGCGCCGGCGGTGCTGGGCAACTTGCTATCCACCGAGGCCGCCGCGCCGCGCACTTCGTACTGCAGCGTTGCGGACTTCGGCAGCGTCAGCGCCAACTTGCCGGTGGTGGCATCCAACGACAAGGAACCGCTGGGCTTGGCGTCGGTCAGCCTCACCTTCGCCTTCACCGCCTGGCCGTCAAAGGCCATGTCGCGGCTACTGCCCTCGAAAGCCAGCGTCAACGCCTGCCCCTTGAACGCCAGCTTGTCGTAAGCGCCCTTGGCCTGCGCCCTGATCGCGTCGGCGGACATGGAGAGGCTGGCAGCCTTGCCTTCCAGCGTCAGATCCACCGCTTTGCTGTCCACCCGGATCGCAGAATAAGCGCCACGGATCGAACCCTTGACCGCGGCCAGCCCCAACTCCACCTGCTTGCCCGGTTTCAGATTGCCCGCGATCTCCAGCCCGCAGCCGGCGCCCAGCAGTTTGTTGTTGAGCTTGATCGTGATCGTAACCACGCCGCCTTCGCGCCGCACTTGGGCACTGCACTGATTCGCGTCCCAATTGCTTTTGTTCAGATCAAGCTGATACGGTCGTTTGTCGTCCGCACTCAGCTTGAGCACGGCGGCGTCTCCCTTGATCACCAGCTTTTCAATCGGCGCCTCCGCCGCGTGAACCGCCGCGCCGCACGCCATGCCCGTCAACATCAGCAACCGCATTGCCTCACGCATCATCACGTTCCCCTTTCTCAAGTTGAAACCGCCGCCGCGGCCGGCGGCGCTTGTTTTCGTCACTGCATAAACAGCCAGTACATCGCGATAACGCCGCAAGCCGCCGCCATCCCGCCCACAGCATGGCGGGCTAGCCGCGCCCACAGAGCGCTCGACACCCCTTGGCGCGCAAAGGCCGAAACGGTGCGCCTCCGGGAGTCCGCCAGCGCGGCGATCAGGCGGCTCTCATTGCGCTGGTCTGCCACCGCGTCGCGAATGTATTCGCGATAGTCGCTCAGAATCTTGCGCAGCTCGGATTCGGGCAAGCGCTCCATGGTCAGTTGCAATTGTTGAATGCATGCGTCGTGTTTCATGTTTCTCTCCCAAATCCGGTCAAAATCTCACTCTTCACACCGCGTTGCCGCCCAAGCTCCTGCCCGCCACCAAGTCGATCTGATAACGGACGTAGTGCACCAATCCGCGCCAGGTCAGCCGCGTCAGCCATACGCAAAACACCAGCCCCAATCCCCCAACCAGCAACAACACGAATCCGCTGACCGCCGCCGAACTCTGTAACGACAAGCCCGGAATGCCATTGATCTCGAAATGGTCCTTGCCGTCCTTCAGCGACAGCCGGTTCTCCTTGATCACCAGTGAACTCTCGCCGTCGCTCAACACCAGATCGCCCGCTTGCCCGGCCTCGCCGGCGGCGGCGGAAGCTTCCGCCGAGATCATCCGCCAGCGCAGCGAGCGGCCGTCCCCATCCTGCGCCAGCACCATGCTCTCTCCGCCGTCAGATGTCAGCGTCAGCGCGCGCATTTGCCCGCGCTCTAGGCTGACGGAGCGCTCGCTCTCGCGTTTGATCGATTGCCGCGCGGCCGCATTGCTGGCGTCCACTTTCAATTCGCCGCCGTCGTAGCTGACCCGCACCGGATCGCCGCTCCGCAGTTGCAGGCTGGCGGTTTCATCCTCCTCCAGCGTCAGCAGCAGCCTCCCCTGCCTCAGGGTCACGCCGTGGACCGGCTTTCCGTCGGCCTCGACTTTGAACTCAACCTTGCCGTTCACGGGCGACAGGCTGGGCTCCAGCTCCGGCCAGCCGAACAGGCTGTTGCCGCCCCAGGCCGCCACCAGCGCCACACCGGCTATCAACAGGCTGCCGGACACCATGTAGCCTATGGACAGGCATAGCAGGTAGAGCATGAACGGCAGCGCCAGGAAGAAATTCAGCACGCCCAGGCCGGCGACCGAGGCCACCACCCTCATCAAATTGCCGAAGGAACGATGGTTCTCCCATTGGCGGTAATGCGCCTGCGCTTTCAGCTCCTTGGCCAGCTTCTGCGGGCTGCCCAACGCGGCAACCACCTCGTCCTCGGCGCGGCCGGCTTCTTGCGCGTCGCTGAAATACTCTTGGTAGTCGGCGACGATTTCACGGATCTCCTCCGCCGGCATGCCGGCCAGAGCCTGTTCCAACTGCTCCAAAAACACTTTGCGATTCATGCTTGTCGTTCTCCTGGCTGGCCGGCCGCCGGCAGGCGACTCAGCACGCTGTCCACTTCGCTGACGAACTCCTGCCACTCACGTCGCATCAGCTCCAGTTCCCGCTTTCCCGCCTCGGTCAGCGCGTAATACTTGCGCGACGGTCCGGACGCGGATTCCACCAGATAGGTGCTGACCCAGGATTCGTTCTGCAGCCGGCGCATCAGCGGATAAATCGTCCCTTCGCTGATTTCCATCGTGCGCGACAAGGTGCTGACCAATTCGTAGGCGTAACTGTCTGACTGGGCCAATACCGCCAATACGCACATGTCCAGGGTCCCCTTCTTCAACTGGGTTTTCATCTTGCCTTCCTTGAAACCGCCCGGTCCTTCTCGCCCAGCTACCTTGCATTGCAAGATAGCTGGGCGGACCAAGGCATAAATCTGCTTGTGGTTGCACTATACAAACCACTACCTTGTACCGCAAGGTATCTTTCATTACCCAATGACAAATAGTTCTTACTGCGGCTTTCTCGCAACAAATCAGAATGTCATTACTGACACCATATTGCGTTGCAAAATACGCCTTGCCATCCATAATTCAACAGCAACAATGACATTGAACTAAATATCAACCAAGCCGGTTCCCGCAACCGGCCACTCTTTCGACGGGGATTTCGATGGCAAAAGCAAACAGGCCCAGCATTGCGCTGGTCTTGGGCGGCGGTGCGCCCAACGCAACCTTGATGGCCGGCGCACTGGTCGCGCTGATGGAGGCCGGCGTCGAATTCGACATCATCTCCACCTCCGGCGCCGGCGCCATCGTCGGCCTCTTGTACGCGGCGCCGCGCAAGGGCACGCCGCTGGACAATTTGCGCCGGCTGGCCGATCTAGGCGTATCCGATCCGATTTACCGGCTGCTGCCGATCAACTACAAGGTGTTCAACAAACCCGGCCCGGCCGCCGACATGTGGCGCAGTTGGCAAAGCCAAAATCCGCTGCTGCAATCCATTCAGCAACAAGCCGACCAAGGCCCCTGGCAACGCCTGCTGGCCGATTGGACATCGCTGCTGCTGGCCACGCTCTGCCCCAGCGATCTGGGCCCCAACAGCCAAGGCCTGTGCGCGCACGTGCCCTTCATCGAGGAGATCGTGGATTTCGATCGCCTCAAGGCCATTGCGCCTCAGTTCTACCTGAACGCCTACAACATCACCCGCGGCGAGATGCGCTGCTGGGACAAGAGCGAAATCGGCCACGAGCACTTTCTGGCCGCGCTGTCCTTTCCCTTCATCTACCCGCCGTATCCGCTGGCCGACGGCGACTACATCGAAGGCGCGGCCATAGACACGCTGAACTTCAAGCAGTTGTTCCGCGATCACCCGCATATCGACTACACCCTGGTGTTCGACGTGCTGGGCAGCGACAGGCTGCTGCACCCGCCGCGCGGCCTTTACGACGCCTGGGTGCAATCCATCATCACCCCGCTGACCGAAATCGCGCGCGACGACCTGAAGCTGTTCGAGGCCTTGCACAACAAGGACGATCAAGGCCGGCCGCGCACCGAGGTGCTGAAGATCCAGTTCGACAAGCTGATTGACCCGCAGCGCCGCGCGGAAGAGTTGGACTGGTCGCACTCCAATCTGTCCCAGCTGTATCAGATCGGCTATCAGGCCGGACAGGATCTGCTCCGCCAGCACCGCGCCAAGCTGCTGGGCTAGGTCTAGACGACAAAAAGGGCTGCCTGACGGCAGCCCTTGACGCTTGGCTAAGCACCGGCGACATCAATACCAGCTGATGCCGGCCTTCTCGGTGGAAATCACGGTGCCGGCCTCGCCCTTGACGATTTTCTCGATGTCTTCCAAGGCGCCGATCACCGCTTTCTTGCCGGTCAGGCGGGCGAATTCGCAAGCGGCCTCCACTTTCGGGCCCATCGATCCGGCAGCGAAGCCCAGCTTGTCCATTTCGTCCGGATGCGCCTGCTTGATCGCCTTGGCTTCCGGCGTGCCCCAACCGACAAACACGCTCTTCACGTCGGTGGCGATCACGAAGTAGTCAGCGTCGATTTCACGCGCCAGCAAGGCAGAGGCCAGATCCTTGTCGATCACCGCTTCCACGCCCACCAGCTTGTCGCCCTCGTACATGGTGGGAATGCCGCCGCCGCCGGCCGCGATCACCACCACGCCTTTTTCGATCAGCCATTTGATCGGGCGCATTTCGAAGATGCGCTTCGGTTTCGGGCTGGGCACCACGCGGCGGAAGTATTCGCCGTCGGCCTTCACCGTCCAGCCTTTTTCCGCCGCCAGCTTGTTGGCTTCTTCCTTGCTGTAGACCGGGCCGACAAACTTGGTCGGGTTCTTGAACGCCGGGTCCTTGGCGTCCACTTCGGTCTGGGTCAGGATGGTGGCGATGGGCACTTCGAACGGCAACACATTGCCGAGTTCCTGCTCAACCATGTAGCCGATCATGCCTTCGGTCTGCGCGCCCAGCACATCCAGCGGATAGGGCGTCACTTTTTCGTCCACATGGCGGGCATAAGCATCGTTCTGCAGGCCCAGCAGGCCCACTTGCGGCCCGTTGCCGTGGCACATCACCAGGTTGTGGCCCAGCCGGGTCACGCCGGCCAGTTGTTCGGCGGCCACTTTGACGTTGGCGCGCTGATTGTCGGCGGTCATGGCCTCGCCGCGACGTTGCAGGGCATTGCCGCCCAGAGCTACGACGACTCGCATATTCTGTTCCTCGCTATTGCCGCGCCCGCCGTCTGCGACGGCGAGCCGCGTTCTTGATGTGAAACCGGCCAAGGTTCCCGGTCAGGGAAGCCTTGGCCGGCAAAAGTGCAGCTAGGGATGCCTAAGACCGGATCAATCGCCCAGCGTGGCCACCAGGATGGCCTTGATGGTGTGCATGCGGTTCTCGGCCTGTTCGAAGGCGATGCAGGCTTCGGACTCGAACACGTCCTCGGTCACTTCAATGCCGTTGGCCAGGTCCGGATACTGCGCGGCGATTTCCTTGCCCACCTTGGTTTCGCTGTTGTGGTAGGCCGGCAGGCAGTGCATGAACTTCACTTGCGGGTTTTCGGCGGCGGCCATCAGCGCGGCGTTCACTTGGTAAGGCTTCAGCAGCTTGATGCGTTCGGCCCAGACTTCGGCCGGCTCGCCCATGGACACCCATACGTCGGTGTGGATGAAGTCGGTGCCTTTGACCGCGGCTTTGGCGTCTTCGGTCAGCGTGATGCGCGCGCCGGTCTTGGCGGCGATTTCACGACACTGCGCCACCAACTCGTCGGTCGGCCACAGGTGCTTGGGCGCGCCGATGCGCACGTCCATGCCTAATTTGGCGCCGATCACCAGCAGGGAGTTGCCCATATTGTTGCGGGCGTCGCCCAGGTAGGTGTAGCTGATCTGGGAGATAGGCTTATCGCTGTTTTCCCACATGGTCAGCACATCGGCCAGCATCTGGGTCGGGTGCCATTCATCGGTCAGGCCGTTGTACACCGGCACGCCGGCGAACTTGGCCAATTCGGTCTCCACCATGTGCTGGTCGAAGCCGCGGTATTCGATCGCGTCGTACATCCGGCCCAACACGCGGGCGGTGTCCTTCATCGATTCCTTGATGCCGATTTGCGAACCGGACGGCCCAAGGTAAGTCACGTTGGCGCCCTGGTCGTAGCAGGCCACTTCAAACGCGCAGCGGGTGCGGGTCGAGGTTTTTTCAAAGATCAGGGCGATGTTCTTGCCCTTCAGGTGCTGCTGTTCGGTGCCGGTGTACTTGGCGCGCTTCAGGTCGCGGGCCAGGTCGAGCATGTAGCGGATTTCGCGCGGGGTGAAGTCCAGCATGCGGAGGAAGTTACGGTTGCGCAGATTGAAAGCCATGATATTGCTCCTGATTAGAGTCTGGGCAAGCCGGCCGTCGTTTCCGGGGAAACCGGCGGTCAACCTGTCTTTTTGCACATGAATTTTGAGTTGTCCTCCCGGCCGCGCCCGCGGCCGGGACACTACAGCCGAATTACACTTTCACTTCGTCTCGAGTGATCGGGCAAGTCATGCAGTGACCGCCGCCGCGGCCGCGGCCCAGCTCGGAAGCCGGAATCTCGATCACTTCCACGCCGTGCTCGCGCATCAGGCGGTTGGTGTAGGTGTTGCGGTCGTAAGCCACGACCACGCGGCGATCCAGCGCCACCACGTTGTTGCCGTCGTCCCACTGTTCGCGTTCGCGCTGGTAAGCGTCGCCGCCGGTCTGGATCACGCGGATTTCCTTGAGACCCAGCGCCTGGCGCACCACTTCCACCAGGTGCACGCCCTCATGGCGTTCGAAGCGGATTTCGCCTTCGCGGTCGCCGGCGTACATGCTGGTGCATGTAATGTCGTCCACCACGTCCGGGAACAGCGACAGCAGGTCGATGTCGAGGAAGCTGAACACGGTGTCCAGGTGCATCGCCGCGCGGGACTTAGGCATCTGGCAAGCGATCACGCGAGTGGCGCCGCCTTCCTTGCCCAGCACGCGCTTGGCCACTTGCACCACCGCCTGCGGGCTGGTGCGTTCTCCCATGCCGATCAGGACCACGCCGTTGCCGATCGGCATCACGTCGCCGCCTTCCAGCGTGGCCGGGCCGTGTTCCTGGTCGCAATCGCCCCACCATACTTTCACCTTGCCGGCGAACATCGGGTGGAATTTGTAGATGGATTGCAGGATCAGGGTTTCCTGACGGCGCGCCGGCCAGTACATCGGGTTCAACGTGACGCCTTCATAGATCCAGCAAGACGGGTCACGCTGGAACAGGCTGTTAGGCACCGGCGGCAGTACGAATTCAGACTGGTCCAGATAGCCGCCGAACAGGCCTTTCGGATCAAACGGCAGTTCGAACTTGGCGATGCCGCCCACCAGATGCTCGGCCAGTTGCGACGAAGGCATTTCGTCCAGCCAGCTGCGCAGGTCGCGCAACATGCCGATACCTACGTTGTCGGCCTTGACCTTGCGATCCAGAATCCAGGCGCGGGAGGCCTTGTCGTCCAATACTTTGGCCAGCGCATCGTGCACTTCCACCACTTCGATGCCGCGGGAGCGCATTTGCTCAACCATGTAGGCGTGGTCTTTCTGTGCGCGCTCTACCCAGATGACGTCGTCGAACAGCAGGCCGTGGCAGTTGTCCGGGGTCAGGCGCTTATGCGCCAGGCCGGGACGGCACACCATCACAGTTCGCAACTTGCCACACTCGGAATGAACACCAAACTTGGTCATGACAAACTCCTTAATGATATTGGGGGAGCTGGTGGAGGCCCGAGGATCTCGCGCGCCTCCGGTAATCTTCTTACTTCTAAATCCGACTTAGAGCGTCAGCGCTCCGGTGAGCAACTCGTAGCCGGCGAACAAACCCGCCACCACGATCAGCGCAGCCAGTATCGCTTCCGGACCGGTGAACGCTTTCTCGCCGCGTTCCTTGCGAGCCCACAGGTAGAACAGCAGACCCGGAGCGTACAGCACCATCGACAGGAACAGGTACTTCAGGCCGGCGGCGTAGATCAGCCAGATGCCGTAGACCGAAGCGATGGTGGCGATGCCGAACTCTTTGCCGCTGGACTCGCCCTGGGCGTAGCCCTCGCCGCGCTTGGCCACCAGCAAGGCATAGCCGGCGCACAGCAGGTAGGGAATCAGAATCATCGAGGTGGCCAGCGACAGCAGCGCCAGGTAGCCCGCGGAACTGAACAGCGTGATGATCAGGAACAGTTGGATCAGACCGTTGGTCAGCCACAGCGAGGCGGCCGGAGAACCATTGGCGTTGGTGGTGCCGAATACCTTGGGCATCACGCCGTCCTTGCCTGCCAGGTAGGGCGCTTCGGAAGCCAGCAGCGTCCAAGCCAACAACGCGCCGCCCACGGAGATCACCAGACCGGCGTTCATCAAGTTGGCGCCCCATGGACCGATGGCTTTTTCCAGCACATAGGCGGTGGACGGGTTTTTCAGCGCGGCCAGTTCAGCCTGGGTCATGACGCCCAGCGACAGCACAGACACCGCAACCAGCAAGGCGATGGTCAGCAGGAAACCAATCACAGTGGCCTTGCCCACTTCTTTCATGTTTTCCGCACGGCTGGAGAACATCGATGCGCCTTCGATGCCGATGAACACCCATACCGTCACCAACATGGTGCTCTTCACTTGGTCGACAACCGAGCCGAGTTTGGTCGAGCCCCAGAAATCCAGGTTAAAGGTATCCACTTTGAAGGCGAAGATAACCAGCAGAATGAACAACGCCAGCGGGACCAGTTTGGCTACGGTGGTGATGGTGTTGATGAAGGCAGCGCCGTGCACGCCGCGCAGCACTAGGAAGTGCAAGGCCCACAACAGGATGGATGCGCAGACGATGGCGGTGGTGGTATTGCCCTCGCCGAACACAGGAAACCAGAAGGCCAGCGCCGAGAACATCACCACAAAATAGGATACGTTGCCGATCCAGGCTGAAATCCAGTAACCCCAAGCCGAGTTGAAG
Source organism: Chromobacterium haemolyticum (assembly GCF_009936155.1). Classification (NCBI taxonomy): domain Bacteria; kingdom Pseudomonadati; phylum Pseudomonadota; class Betaproteobacteria; order Neisseriales; family Chromobacteriaceae; genus Chromobacterium; species Chromobacterium haemolyticum. The sequence goes on from NZ_AP019312.1 coordinate 4,255,660, forward strand.
CCCATGTAGTTGCCGAAACCCGCCTTGGCGTAGCCATAAACGCCGCCTTCAACTTCCGGCTTGCGGTTGGCCAGCATCTGGAAGGCAAATGCCAGAGTCAACATCCCGAAGAAGGTAATCACCCAACCGATCAAGATAGCGCCGGCTCCGGCACCCGCCGCCATGTTCTGAGGCAGCGAGAAGATGCCGCCACCGATCATGGAGCCCACCACCAGAGCGGTCAGCGCGCCAAGCTTGAGCTTGGGAGCGCCGCCGCCTTGGGTTTCAGTTTCCGTAGACATTTTCGTTCTCCGTGAGAGTACATTAACCTGCAAATCTGTTGTTATATAATTAAATTCTTATCATCTGAGACAATGGTATACCTCGGATTTAGTGATCGCCAGAACAGTCGAACATCCGTTTGACCTGCATCAAATAGCTTCCCCTGCCCTATCTCACCCACTATGGCAATAGAACAAAAGCTTTATAGAACTCACCCATAAGAATGACAAAATAATAAAATGTGCAGCGCACAAAATATTTGCTTACTTTTCTTTTAAATAATTATTAATTATTACTGCGTGAAATATTGCGGGAGACAATTCAGAAAGGGGATATTCCGGCAAGCAGAAATCAAGACAAGCGCCTATCGACGTGATAAGCGATAAAAGAACGCGGGATCAAGAACAAGGCGTAAAACGCAAAAAAAAAAGTGGATGCGGCCCACCACCGCATCCACCAACACACACATCAAGAGGATAAACACATGCTGTTTGCTCAGACGCTCACTCCGGCTTTTTCACGTTCTTGAAAATCGCCACCAGAGCGCCTAGCACCACCAGGGTAGTCACCACAATGGTCACCAAGCTTAAAATGCCGACATCGTCGGAGAGAAGCAGAGTCAGAAGTTCCATCGCCACTCCTTTTCCGGGGCCACGCCCCATATAGGTTTCTTGACCCTCATCTTAGCCAGTTGGGGCGCCCGCCCATTGACCCAAATCAAATGGCATGCCTCACAAATTTGATGCAAGACAAATAAAAAGCCCCTGGCTCTAGCCAGGGGCTCATTTCCTAAAAATCAGCAACTTATATCATTACAGTTGCTCGAAAAGCGATACAGTCCGGATCCGTTCCATCTCAAAAATTGGCGCTCGTCATCCACGTCGAGCCGATGCGCTCACTTGCTGCCGCCCATATCCTTGGACAGGAAAAACGCGTCGGAAAAGAATTCATCCTCCGGCAAGCCGCGTTCGCGCGTGAAGCTGCCGTGCGCGGCCTCCACCATCAGCGGCGCGCCGCAAGCGTAAACCTGATAGCCGGACAAATTTTCGAAATCCTCCAGCACCGCCTGATGAACGAAGCCGGTACGGCCCGCCCACTCGTCTGTCGGCAGCGCGTCGGACAATACCGGTATGAAGGTGATGTTGGGGTTCTGCGCCTGCCAGGCCCCGGCCAGTTCCGCCATATAGAGGTCGGCCTTGGTCCGCGCGCCCCAATAGAACACCATCTCGCGCTGGATTCCGCTGTGGATCGCATGCTCGATAATGCCCTTGACCGGGGCGAAGCCGGTGCCGCTGGCCACGAAGAGGATGGGCTTGTCGGAATCCTCGCGCAGGAAGAAGGAGCCCAGCGGGCCCTTGAAGCGCATGATTTCGCGTTCCTTCATCTGACTGAACACGTAGTCGGAGAACGAACCGCCAGGTTGATGACGGATGTGCAACTCTAGAAAAGCGTCGTCATGCGGCGCGTTGGCGATGGAGAAGCTGCGCTTCTTTCCATCCTTCATCAGGATGTCGATGTATTGACCAGCCTTGAACTGCAGGCGCTCCGATACCGGCAACTTGAGCTTGAGCACCGCCACGTCGTGGATTTTCTCGATTTTCTCTACACGGCACGGCAAGGTCTTGATCTGGATATCGCCCGCTCCAGCCACTTCGCGAGCCTCGATGGTGATGTCGCCCTGAGGGCGGGCGCAACAGAACAGAGCCAGCCCTTGGGCGCGTTCGGCCTCGGTCAGGGCTTTTTCCTGGAAACCATCCTGGCTCACTTCGCCATCCACTACCTTGCCTTTGCAGGCGCCGCATGCCCCGTCACGGCAGCCGTAGGGCAGGCCCACTCCCTGACGCAAAGCCGCTTCCAATACGGTTTCATGCGGCTCGACGCCAAATGTATGCCCGCTGGGGAGCACTTTCACCTGCGCTGTCATCTGTTTCCTCTACTCAATATCTGGCTAAAATGCGCATCATGCGAACCCTGATGATCATCGGCGCCGGCGATGTCGCGCGCCGCGCTTTGCCGGAACTGACCCGCCGCTGGCGAGTGCTGGCGCTATGCCGCTCAAGCGCGAGCGCCGAAGCGCTGCGCCGGCAGGGCGTCACGCCCATCCGGGGCGATCTGGACAACCCCGTCACTTTGCGCCGATTGGCCGGCCTGGCCGACGATCTGCTGCTGACCGCTCCCCCCCAGGAAACCGGCCGCAAGGACTTGCGCATGCGCAAGTTGTTGTCTGCGTTGGCAAAAGGTTGCAGGATACCACAGCGCCTAGTCTATATCAGCACCAGCGGCGTGTACGGCAATGCCGATGGCGCTTTGCTGGATGAAGGCGCCCGTCCTCGCCCGCACAACGATCGCGCCTTCCGACGCTTGGACGCCGAAACCCAATTGCGAAGCTTTGCCGCAGCCCACGGCAGTCAACTGACCGTGTTGCGCGCACCGGGCATCTACGCCGACAATCGCCTTCCGTTGAGCCGTTTCGCCTCGCAAACGCCGCTGATCCGCCCGGAAGAGGACAGCTGGAGCAATCACATCCACGCCGACGACCTTGCCGCCGCCTGCGTGGCGGCATTGCGGCAATGCCGCGGCGGCCCTCGCGTATACAACGCCAGCGACGATCAGCCGCTTCCAATCAGCGAATGGTACCGCCGGCTCGCCGCCACGCTGGACCTGGTCTTGCCGCCCTTGCTGCCGCGCGAGGAAGTCCGCGCCCGAGTCTCCGCTGGTCTATGGTCGTATATGATGGAGTCCAGGCAGTTGGACAACAGGCGTTTGCGCCGGGAATTGCTGCCGGTACTCCGCTGGCCCGACACTGCCGTCTACCTGGCGGCGCTGGCCCAAGCGCCGGAACGCATCGCCGTCGCACTCGCCTCGGCGGCCAAGATTCGGTAACATCGCGGTTTTTTTGAGTTTTCAGCAGGCTTCTCTATGGAAAATCCGGCATTTCAACGCGCCATCCGCAGCTTCGTCCTGCGCCAAGGCCATCTGTCCCCCGGCCAGCAACGCGCGATGGACGAAGGCATGCCGCGCTGGGGCATAGAATACCGCCCCGAGCGCATCGATCTGGAGCAGGCCTTCGGCCGCGCCGCGCCCAAAATTCTGGAGATCGGCTTTGGCATGGGCGGCGCCACCGCCGAAATCGCCGCCGCCAATCCGGATCAAGACTACCTGGGCGTGGAAGTGCACTCTCCCGGCGTCGGCAATCTGTGCAAGCTGATCGCGGAAAAAGAATTGAGCAATCTGCGCATCATCCGACACGACGCGGTGGAAGTGCTGGATCACATGCTGGCCGACGGCAGCCTGGATGGAGTGCATATTTTCTTCCCCGACCCCTGGCACAAGAAACGCCACAACAAACGGCGCTTGATCCAGGCGCCGCTGGTGGAGAAGCTGATCACCAAGCTCAAGCCGGGCGGCTACCTGCACGCCGCCACCGATTGGGAAGACTACGCCTTGCAAATCATGGACGTGTTCAGCAGCCAGCCGCAGCTGGTCAATACCGCCGATGGCTACGCGCCACGCCCGGACTACCGCCCGCTGACCAAGTTCGAGGCCCGCGGCATCAAACTGGGCCACGGCGTGTGGGACGTCATTTTCCGCCGCCTCTGATCCCCTCTCACGCCCGTCGCAAGCGGCGGGCGTCAGCGCCTGTTCAAAAGCTCTCCGGCCAGAGAGAGATCATGAACACGTTCTGAGCACGTACCCGCCGGGCCACGCATCACGCAGCGCGGTAGTCTTTGAACAGGCTCTCAGCCGGCTCGCGGCAATAAAGCCTCGATATCCTCCAGCAACTCGTGCGGCTCCACCGCCGGCTCGTAACGCTTGACCACCCTTCCCTTCGCATCGATCAGGAATTTGGTGAAGTTCCACTTCACCGGGTGTGGATGGGTGGAGTCTGCTTGAGTCAGCCAGCGCCACAGCGGATGAGCCCGCGGCCCGTTAACCTCCACCTTCGCGAACATGGGGAAATCCACCTCGAAGCGCGTCCGGCAAAAACGCTCGATCTCGGCCTCGTCGCCCGGCTCCTGGCCGCCGAACTGATTGCAGGGGAATCCCAGCACAACCAGCCCGCGGCCGCCCAAGCCTTGCTGCAAATCCTGCAAGCCGGCGTACTGCCGGGTGTAGCCGCACTCGCTGGCGGTATTCACCACCAACGTCACTTGACCGGTGTACGCCGACAGCGGCTGTTCGCTGCCGTCTATGCGCGCGGCGGTGAAGTCGTAAAGCGTGGTCATGGCCACCTCCGTCTCGTATAATGAGCGCTCCCGAGAATCCACTCAGGCACTATCCGATGTTGTTCAATCCCAGCCGGCAGGACGCCCGGCGCTTCTTCTTCGACACCTGGCAGAAATCCAAATCCGGGACGGACTTGTCCGATCTGGAAAAAATGGTGCTCCCCATTCTTATAGACCACCCGGAGTATCACGCCATTCTGGATCGGCCGGAACAGTATATGGAACAGGAGTGGACTCCGGAAATGGGCCAGAGCAATCCCTTCCTGCACCTGGGCCTGCATGTGGCTATTGAGGAACAACGCTCCATCGACCAGCCCTTCGGCATCCGCTCCTTGTACGCCCAGCTGGCGCTGCGCCACGGCAGCGAACATCTGGCTCAGCACGCGATGATGGATTGTCTCGGCGAAATGATCTGGCATGCTCAGCGCCATGGCGGCGGACCGGACGTGAACCGCTACATAGGCTGTATTCGCGGCAAGTTGGGCATGGGAGCGGAGGAACAGCCCCGCATCAACCCTAATGACATCCCAGACTGACGCCGCACGCCCGAGAAGCGCTTGCTCATGACCAACGCCCGGCTCAGCCGGGCGTTTTGCATTGCCCGGCGACAGGCAAAAAAAGAGCCGTGGGGGGAAACCCTCCACGGCGATCAAGCGGGGCAGCTCGTACTGGCAAAGCCAGAAGAGCAGCTTCATGCTATTCCCACAATAAACAAAATGCAAATAGTTTTTCAACAGTTAACAACAAATAAAATATTGAATCATTTATATAAATATAATATTTAAAATGAATCATTAAAAAAGCCGGCCTTCGCCGGCTTGAAGCCTGAAACGAACGCGTCTCACAACAAACGGTTGCGCTCTATCCCAGCTACAAAGGCCGCGATATTGTCCACCAGCTGCGCGGCCAGACGCTCCATCGCCTGCCGGCTGGCCCAGCCCACATGAGGGGTGACAATCAAATTGGGCAAGCGGGTTTTCAACAGAGGGTTGCCATGTACCGGCGGCTCTTCGCTCAGCACGTCGAAACCGGCTCCGCCCAGTTGCCCGTATTTCAGCGCGGCCACCAGGTCCTCCTCGTTAACCAGGCCCCCGCGCGCGGTGTTGATCAACAAGGCGCCGGGCTTCATCAGCATCAGCTCCGGCTGGGCGATCAAGTCCCGGGTTTCCTCGGTCAGCGGGCAATGCAGCGAAATCACATCGGCCTGCGCCAAGGCCTCGGCAAAAGCCACATGACCGGAGCGCAACACCTTCGCGCCTTTGCGCTCGACGAACAACACTTCCATGCCAAGCGCGCCGGCCATCTCCGCCAAGCGCAGGCCAATACCGCCCGCGCCGACAATCCCCAGGGTCGCGCCGCGCAAATCGCGGATCGGCGCGCCGAAATGGCAGAACTGTCTCGATTGCTGCCACACCCCTGCGGCGACGTCGCGCTGATAAGCCGGCAGGTTCTTGGCCAGGGCCAGCATCAGGGTCAGCGCGTGTTCGGCCACGGTGTCGTCGCCATAATGACGGATATTGCAGACCGCGATGCCCAGCTCGCGACAGGCGTCCAGGTCGATATGGTTGTAGCCCGTGGCGGCCACCGCCACCAGCTTAAGCCCGGGCAATTGCTCCAGGGTTTCCCGACGCAACGGCACCTTGTTGGTGATGACGATGTCCGCCCCCGAGCAATTTATCGCCGCGTCTTCGACGCTGGTGGAGGGGAACTCGTGATATTCGGACGGGAACGGCAAAAGCGGAACCGGGACAGGCAAGCTGTCCCGGTCAAGAAACACGACGGAGTGGGTCATCGGCTATTCAGTCATCTCTCGAAAGTGATCAAATCGCGGTAAGCATGCCAGCTGGCCAGCGCCAGAACCGGCATGATGATGATCAGGCCCAGGAAATAAGTCGCAAAGCCCACCGCGCTCAGCGTCACAATGATAGCCGCCCATATGCCCATCGTCAGCAGATTCTTCAGCACCGCCTGCACGCTGGCGATCATGGCGGTGACGGTGTCCACTTCCTTATCCAGCATCAAGGGGATAGAGACCACGCTGACCGAAAATACCACCTGAGCAAACAGGAAGCCCACCGCGAAGTAAGCCACCAGGAAGGCGAGATTGTCCGGATTGAAGGCATTGACCACAATGTCGTTCAAGGATGGCAAGGCGGCGGTGTCGTAGAACAGCGCGAACATCAGCAAGGACACCCGGAACCAGCCGAACACCAGCACCGCCAGCAAGGCCGCGTACAAGGTGAAAGCCGGCAAGTTGACGCGCCAGGCCGCCATGCTGTGCGCCAGCTTGACCCGTCCATGACCGTCGAAAGCCTCCATCTGCTTGGCGATGTCGTACAGACCTATCGCCAGAAAGGGGCCGGCCAACAGGAAAATGGTGGCGAAGGTGATGATCAGCTCAGGAGAGTGTTCGGAGTACAAGGTCAGCAAATACCCCATCAATACGAATACCGCGCCGTAAAACAGGCAGTCGGCCGGGGCTTTTTGAAAATCGCGGAAGCCTTTTTTCAGCCATTGCAACGGCCGGGAGGTTTCCACCCTGCGCGCAACCGGGCGATCGCGCGGGATATCGTGAGTCGCGTCCATGACAAGTCCCCCTCAAGGATACGATGCGAGGCAGCCCCCGCATCCTTACCGTTATACGCCACGCGTCGCAAAACACAAGCTGGCCGTCCGGCTGCTATAATCCCGCGATTGCCACGGCCCTTGGCGCGCGCCGCGCTTCGCGCCGCCGGGCCGGGCCTCATCCCGCGCTTGCGCGAAAGGACATCTCATGAGCGAACTGATTATCGAAGAACTGGCGATCGGCGACGGCGCCGAAGCCGTCAGCGGCCAGGAAGTCACCGTGCACTACACTGGCTGGCTGACCGACGGCACCAAGTTCGATTCCAGCAAGGATCGTTTCCAGCCGTTCAGCTTCCCGCTGGGCGCCGGCTATGTGATCAAGGGCTGGGACCAAGGCGTGGCCGGCATGAAAGTGGGCGGCAAACGCAAGCTGACCATCCCGGCCGAGCTGGGCTACGGCGCGCGCGGCGCCGGCGGCGTGATTCCTCCCAACGCCACTCTGGTGTTCGAGGTGGAGCTCTTGCAAGTGGGTTGAACCCCTGCTGTGCAAGGACGTAAAAAAAGCTTCCCCAGGGAAGCTTTTTTCATTGGATGGCGCGGGCTTATTTCTTCACGCACTGATGCTGACGACGGCGGCGCATCCAGACGAAGGCCACGCCCAGCAGCAAGGCGGCCACCACCGCCAGAATGCCGGCCTGCCCGCGATGCACCATGGTCATCAACCACTCGCGGTTGGCGGCGCCGTAATAGCCCAGATACACCCATACCGGCACCGAGATCAGCGCGGCGAAGCCGTCCATCAGCAAGAAACGCCAGTAGGAGATGCGGCGAGTCATGCCGGCGGTAATGAAGATGGGAGAGCGCAGTCCCGGTAGAAAACGGGCGACGAACAATACCCAATTGCCGTACTTTTCGAACTTCTCCTGCACCGCTTCAAAACGCTCTTGAGTCAGTATCCGCGCGATGGGCCGGAACTTCAGCACCCGGTTGCCAAACACTCGCCCGGCGGTGAACATGATGCCGTCGCCTGCCAGCACCCCGGCCATGCCGACGAGAAACATCCAATGCACATTGGTGTAGCCTAGGCCGGAAATAATGCCGCCGGCCACCAAGGTGATGTCTTCGGGAATCGGCACGCCGAAACCGCATACCAGCAACACGGTGAATACGGCGACATAGCCGTAGCCAGTGAAAAAATCGAGAAGTATTTGCAGAGTGTCCATTTTGTTCCGCTTGCCGCCATGTCTCCGTTCAGGACGATCCTGGCGCGGCTGCGTTATCGGGGTACATCACCAGGGGCTTATAATAGCACACCTCCAACGCAGACTTTCTTGACATGACTCGCCCTATCCAGGTGGAAATCCACCGCGCCGCCATCCGCCACAACTACCTGCTTTCCCGCGCCCAGGCCCCTCAAGCCAAGGCGTACGCCGTGCTCAAGGCCAATGCCTACGGCCATGGACTGCTGGATGCGGTCCAAGCCTTGGCCGATGTCGCCGACGGCTTCGCCCTGCTCAATATCGAGGACGCCGTCCGCTTGCGCGAAGCCGGCATCCAACAGGACATCGTACTGCTGGAAGGCGCTTTCGACGCCGAGGAAGCCGCGGCGATGGCGCATTACCGGCTAGGCGGCGCGGTACATTCCCAACAACAGATAAGCTGGCTGGCCAAAGGTTCCGCCAAACAGCCGGTTTCCGTTTGGCTGAAGATCAATAGCGGCATGAACCGGCTGGGCTTCACCCCGGCGGAGGCCCCCGCCGCGCTCGCGCAATTGCGCGCTCAACCCGGCGCGCGCGTCGATGCGCTGATGACCCACTTCGCCACCGCCGACGACGACTACGGCGTCGCCGAACAATGGGGGCGCTTCCAGCCCTTGATCGCGCCCAGCGCGCTGCCGGTCAGCGCCGCCAACTCCGCCGCGCTGTTCCGCCACCCGCATACCCACGGCGCCATCGTGCGGCCCGGCATCGTGCTCTACGGCTGTTCTCCCTTCGCCGACATCGACGCCGCCGGCTTGGGCCTACAGGCAGCGATGACGCTGAGCAGCCGGGTCATCGCGGTGCAAAAGGTGCCAGCCGGCGACGCCGTCGGCTACGGCCGACGCCTGGTGGCCGAACGCGACATGCGCGTCGGCATCGTCGCTTGCGGCTACGCCGACGGCTATCCGCGCATCGCCGACAACGGCACGCCGGTCGCGGTGGATGGCCTGCCCAGCGGCATCGTCGGCCGGGTATCCATGGACATGCTGGCGGTGGACCTGAGCGCACTGCCTCAAGCCGGCATTGGCAGCCGGGTTGAACTGTGGGGCCCTCAAGTGCCGATAGAACAAGTCGCCGCCGGCGCGGGCACTTTGGGCTACGAACTGATGTGCGCAGTGGCGCCGAGAGTGCCGCGCGTCGTCAATAACTGAGCCCGGCGCAGCCAGCCGCAGGCGGCCAACATACCCAAGACCGCGCCGCTCCAATGCGCCGACGTCAAGACCGGCTCGCCGCCGCTCCAGTTGCCTGGAAACAGGCTTTGCCACACCAGCCGGGCCAGCAGGGCGGCCAGCCACAAGCCGCGCCAGCGCGGCTGCGTCACTGCCAGCGCCGCCCACCAGCAATAAACCAGGCCGGATGCGCCGACAAAAGCCTGCGGCGTCGGCCACAGCCACTGCATGACGGCGATTAGCGGCGGCGCCGCCAGCGCCAACCCCAGCAGCAGCGACGCCCGTCCCTGCCCCAAGCAGGCCAGCACAGCCAGCGCCGCGCTGTTTAAGCAGGCGTGGCGCGCGTCGGCATGCACCCAGCCGCCGCTCAGCGCCCGCCACCACTCCTCGGCGTTCCAAGGCTCGAAACGCCACGCCAGCGCCCCCGCGCCCCAAGGCGAGGCCAGCGGCAGCAGGACGACGAGGCATAAACCCAGCTGCAGCCGGCCGGCCAGGGTCTTCAGCGCTTGCGGCGCCACAGCGCCGTCGCTCCTAATGCGCCCAAGCCCAGCAGCAACGCCAGGCCGCCTTCGTCCGCTGCCGCCACCGCGTTGCCGCGACGCGCCACGTCGACGTACAAGGGATCATGATCCGAAGAACGGTAAGCGTCCGCCGCGTAGTATTTCTGCTGCTGCTCCGCGCTCTTGAACTCGCTGCTGTACTCCAGCGCCGTCGGCTCATCGGCGTTGATGTGCCACTCCCCGGCGGCCAGCACCATGGAGCTCAGCGGCTTATCGGCCAAGGCATGGTCCAGGTTGCCGGATTCACCGTTGAATACATAGGAATAGGCATCGCGGCTCCAACGCGCCAGCAGATTATTGAAGCCCGCGCTTTCAAAGGCGCGGATTGGATCTTCTTTGGCGTAGGAATTCATATCGCCCAGCAATAGCATGCCATCGTTAGGGCCGGGCTGCGGACGGGTGGCGTACCACGCCATCAGATCGCGCACCGCCTGCACCCGGGTCAGATTGCAATTGCCCTGACCGTCGCCCTTATCCACGTCGGCCTGCCCGTCCACTACCATGTCCGCGCAGCTGCTGCCCTTGGACTTCAGATGGTTGACCGCCACGGTGACCCGGGTCTTGCTCTTGGCGTCCAGCACAAAAGTCTGCAACAAGGCCGGCCGATTCTTCTGCGGATTGCCTACCACCCTCACCTCGGCCTTGCCCTCCGCCGTCACCACGGTCGGACGGTAGATCAGGCCGGTGGTGATCGCGTCGCTGCCCACTTGCGGCAGGCCGGGGTTGGCGAATTGATATTGCTTGGGCTGGGGTTGGCCCTGATTTAGCGCATTCACCAAGTCCTGAATCGCCGAGTAGCGGTCGAAGCCATCATTCTCGATTTCCATCAGGCCTACCACATCAGCGTCCAATTGACGAATCGCGGCCACGATCTTGGCGCGTTGGCGCTCGAAATCCTGCTGAGTCTTGGCGCCGCGCGGCGTCGGGAAACCCTTGCCTTGGCCGTCGCCATTAAAGAAGTTGAGCACATTGAAACTGGCGAAGCGCACGCTCTCCGGCTGGCGCTTGGGCGCGCCTGGGCGCGGATTACTGGCCACCACGCTCGGCGCAGCCAGCGGTTGCAGCCGATATTTGCCAAAGGCGTAGCTGACCACGCCGGTCACGCCGTCCAGGCGGTCGCCGCTGCGCAGGGTGCGGCTGGCGGACAGGCCGCCGGGCGCCGGCAGCCAGGCGTCGGCGTTCTGGATCTGCAGGCCGTCGTCCAGGGTCAGCTTGTCCAGCTGATTGGCCTCGCTCAGCGCCTTGGCCTCGGCGCTGCCGGGCAGGAAGCGCTGGGTGGCGGTCCACAAGCGCGGCCGGCTGGACAACGTCAACTCGCCGTAGCGGCCATAGTCGTAATTGGCGGCGACGTAGACCGGTCCTTCCAGGCGCACGGCCATGCCGGCCAGCGCCTCCAGCTGAGCGCTGGATTGCAAGGGCAGCCGCAGCGTGGCGTAGCTCAAGGGCTCGCTGTAAGCGCACTGCTCCACCGCGGCGATCGTGGACGGGGTGATCTGGGTTTCGCTGGCGGCGTCGCCCTTGCGGCTGTACTCGGACACCTTGCCAGTGACGCGCACCACATCGCCGGGTTTAAGCGTCGGCGCCGCCAGATTGCCGAGAAACACGAAGATGCCTTCCGAGGTGGTCGGGTCGGCATCCTGATCCCGCACCTCTTCTTGCAGGTAGAAGCCTCGCAATTGCCCGGCCCCGGTGAAAGCACCGCTGACGACGCCTTCCACAGTGACGGTCTTGCCCTGCATCGGGCTTCCGACGACGCGGCCCTGCACATCATGGATTAAAGTGGCGCCGGCGGCGCCGCAAGCGGCCTGGGCCAAGGCCGGAGTCGCCAACGCCACTGCCATGGCGATAGGGCTCAAGGTCCTGAATGCTGTTGCTGTTTTCATGGTCTGGGTTCATCACAAGCGTAAGGAGCGCTGATTCTAACCAGAGCGCAATGACAAAAAGATGTCATTAGATACAGTTGCACGCAAAGTCGCTATCTGTATGTTTTTCCTGAAAACAGTAAGCTCCGCATCTTTCCAAATCCAGGCAATAAAAAAACGCCAAACAAACAATGTATGGCGTTTTCATGCTGATGCCGGCACTTGCCGGCTGTGGCAATCAGGCGACGCTCTGGATCGCCGCCGCAATGGACTGCGCCCACTGATCGGCCAGAGCCTTGTCGTCGGCTTCCACCATCACCCTCACTACCGGCTCAGTGCCGGACGGACGCAACACCACGCGGCCGCGGCCTTGCAAAGCCTGCTCGGCAGCGGCCAGCGACGCCGCGGAAGCGCTCTTCCAATCGCAGCCGTTATGGCGAACATTGATCAGCGTCTGCGGATACGGCTGCCAGTCGCTGCAGGCGTCGGCCAGGCTCATGCCCAGATCCGTCAGGCTAGCCAGCACTTGCAGGCTGGAAATGATGCCGTCGCCGGTTGAGTGACAGTCCAGGCACAAGATATGGCCGGAAGCTTCCCCGCCCACCTGCCAACCCTTGCCATGCAGCATTTCCAGCACATAGCGGTCGCCCACCTTGGCGCGGCCGAAGGCCACGCCCTGTTTGTTCAGCGCCAGCTCCATCGCCAGATTGGTCATCACCGTGCCGACCACGCCGCCCTTGAGCTCGCCCCTGGCCGCGCGCGCCTTGGCGATCACATAGATCAGCTGATCGCCGTCGTACACGGTGCCTTCGCGGTCCACCATGATCAGCCGGTCGCCATCGCCATCCAGCGCGATGCCGTAGTCGGCGTGGTGCTCCAGCACCGCTACCTGCAAAGTCTTGGGATAGGTGGCGCCCACCTTCTCGTTGATGTTGTAGCCGTCCGGCTCGCCGCCGATGGTGACCACCTCCGCGCCCAGTTCATGGAACACCTTGGGCGCTACGTGGTAAGTGGCGCCGTGGGCGCAATCCACCACCAGCTTCAAGCCCTTGAGATCGCGATCGTTGGGAAAGCTGCTCTTGCAGAACTCGATGTAGCGCTCCACCGCGCCCTCGATGCGACGCACCCGGCCCAATTGTTCGGACGGATTGGTCGCCATCGGCTGCTCCAGCATCGCCTCGATTTCCAACTCAACGGCATCGTCCAGCTTCTTGCCGCCTTCGGCGAAGAACTTGATGCCGTTATCCTGGAAGGGATTATGCGAAGCGGAGATCATCACCCCGGCCTCGAGGCGCAGCGCGCGGGTCAGGTAGGCGATGCCCGGCGTCGGCAACGGGCCGGTCAGCAGCACATTGACGCCGGCGGCGGAAAAGCCGGCTTGCAGCGCCGCTTCCAGCATATAGCCGGAAATCCGGGTATCTTTGCCGATCAAGACCGTAGGACGATGCGCCTTGTCGTGGTCGACCAAAACGCGGCCGGCGGCATAGCCCAGTTTCATCACGAATTCAGGCGTGATCGGGAATTGACCGACCTCGCCGCGCACGCCATCGGTGCCAAAGTATTTACGGCTCATGTTTCTCTCTCGAATCCGGCCGGCTTCTGGCCAACCGCTGTAATCGCTACGCCGGCTATTGTGCGCCAGACACCCCTTTCAGTTCAAACTTTCCAAGGCGGCCAGCACTTGCAAGGCCTGGCGCGTGGCCTTGACGTCGTGCACGCGAATGATGCGTGCGCCGCGCCGCGCCGACTCCAGCGCCGCGGCCACGCTGGCGCCCAACCGCTCCGCGGGCACGGCTTCGCCAGTGATCGCGCCCAGCATGGATTTGCGGCTCAAACCCACCAGTAACGGCGCGCCGGCGGCGCGTTCAATCTCCGGCAGCCCGCGCAGCAAGGCCAGATTGTGTTCCAGCGTCTTGCCGAAACCAAAGCCAGGGTCAACCAGCAGCCTGCCACGGGCGATACCGGCATCCAGACAAAGCTGGACGCGGCGCGCCAGATAGCCGGCCACTTCAGCCACCACGTCAGCGTATTCCGGCCGATCCTGCATCGTGTCCGGGTTGCCTTGCTTGTGCATCAGACAAATTGCGGCATCCGAAGCCGCCACCAACTCCAACGCGCCCGCGTCTTCCAACGCAGACACATCGTTGACCAGATCCACCGCGCCCATGGCCAGCGCCTCGCGCATGACCACAGTGCGCCGCGTGTCCAGCGACAGCGGCGCGCCTAGCTCTCGCAAACGCTCCAACACCGGCAGCACCCGCTCCATTTCCTGTTCAGGGCTGACATGAGGCGCGTTCGGTCGTGTCGACTCGCCGCCGATATCGAGAATGGCCGCGCCGTCCGCCAGCATTTGCTCGGCGTGGCGCAGCGCCTGGTCCAAGGCGTTGAAACGCCCGCCGTCGGAAAAGGAGTCCGGGGTGACGTTCAGAATGCCCATCACCAGGGGACGGGACAGATCGAGCGTGAAGCGCCCGCATTGCAAAGAGGGTTTCATGATCTGAACTACGCTCATGGATGGAGGGGTGTTGTCGCAAAAAAGCCGGGCAAGCCTGTCAAGGCTTGCCCGGCTTGATGACTGAGAGACTCAGACTTCCTGGGCCGGATCGGCGGTCGGCTCGGCGGCCGGCGGCGTCGGTTTGTCTTCCTGCGGCTTGGCCGCGAAACCAGAGCCAGGCTTGGGCGGACGCGGCGGCTTGCCGTCCATCAGGTCGTTGATCTGATCCGCATCGATGGTTTCCCATTCCAGCAGCGCGGCGGTCATCGCCTCGACTTTGTCGCGGTTCTCTTCCAGCAAGCGGCGCGCCAGCGCGTATTGCTCGTCGATAATGCGGCGGATTTCAGCGTCTACCTGCTGCATGGTGGCTTCAGACAGGTTTTTGTGGGTAGTGATGGAGCGGCCGAGGAAGACTTCGCCCTCGTTCTCGCCGTACACCATCGGGCCCAGCTTGTCGCTCATGCCGTAGCGGGTCACCATGTCGCGCGCCATTTGCGTGGCGCGCTCGAAGTCGTTGGAAGCGCCGGTGGTCATCTGATTCATGAACAGCTCTTCCGCGATGCGGCCGCCGAACAAGATGGCGATGCGGTCCAGCAGATAACCTCGGTCATAGGCGAAGCGGTCCTGCTCCGGCAACTGCATGGTCACGCCCAGCGCGCGGCCGCGCGGGATGATGGTGACCTTGTGCACCGGGTCCGCCTTGGGCAAGAGCTTGGCGACGACTGCGTGGCCGGACTCGTGGTAAGCGGTGTTGCGCTTCTCTTCGTCGGTCATCACCATGCTGCGGCGCTCTGCGCCCATCATGATCTTGTCCTTGGCGGACTCGAGGTCTTCCATGTCCACCAGGCGCTTGTTGCGACGCGCGGCGAACAAGGCGGCTTCGTTGATCAGGTTGGCGAGGTCGGCGCCGGAGAAACCCGGCGTGCCGCGCGCGATCACCTCGGCGTTGACATCGGCGGCGATCGGCACTTTGCGCATATGCACGCCCAGAATCTGTTCGCGGCCGCGGATATCGGGCAGCGGAACCACCACCTGACGGTCGAAACGGCCCGGACGCTGCAGCGCAGGGTCCAGCACGTCCGGACGGTTGGTCGCGGCGATCACGATCACGGTGGAATTGGTGTCGAAACCGTCCATTTCCACCAGAAGTTGGTTCAGCGTCTGTTCTCGCTCGTCGTTGCCGCCGCCCAAACCGGCGCCGCGTTGACGACCAACCGCGTCGATTTCGTCGATGAAGATGATGCACGGCGAGTTCTTCTTGGCCTGCTCGAACATGTCGCGCACGCGGGCCGCGCCCACGCCGACGAACATTTCAACGAAGTCGGAGCCGGAAATGCTGAAGAACGGCACCTTGGCTTCTCCGGCGATGGCCTTGGCCAGCAAGGTCTTACCGGTACCAGGCGAGCCGGCCAGCAAGATGCCGCGCGGAATGCGACCGCCCAGGCTCTGGTAGCGGGAAGGGTCGCGCAGATAATCGACGATCTCCTTCACTTCTTCCTTGGCTTCGTCGCAACCGGCGACGTCAGCGAAAGTAACGGTATTGGCGTCCTGGTCCAGCATTCTGGCCTTGCTCTTGCCGAAGGAGAACGCGCCGCCCTTGCCACCGCCCTGCATCTGACGCATGAAGAACACCCATACGCCGATCAGCAGCAGCATCGGGAACCAGCTGATGAAAATATTCATCAGCATTGACGGTTCCTCTTCCGGCTTGGCGGAGAAACGAACGTTGTTCTTGATCAGATCGTCGACCAGTTGCGGGTCGTAAGGGGCGTAGGTGCTGAACGCGGAGCCGTCGGTCAGCTTGCCTTTCAGCCATTGCCCGCGCAGCGGGTGGCCTTCTATGGTCAGGGACTGGACCTTGCCGGACTCGACATCGCTGATGAACTGCGAATATTCAAGCTGATTCTGGGTATCCTGACGCTTGTTGAACTGATTGAATACCGTCATCAGTACCAAACCGATGATGACCCATATCGCGATGTTTTTGCCGATATTGTTCACGAGTAGCGGACTCCTCTGTGCCCTGACTTTTTGGTTGCTTGTCTAGATATTTGCTTTGATTGTACGCCGCGAGCCACTTTATGTCAGCGTCGGCCTTTGCCCAGCAGGTAAATTTCGCTGGAACGGTCGCGCGACGCTTTCGGCTTGCGGGTGACTACCTCGTCGAACAGCTCGCGCATGGACTTGAGATAGGCTTGGAAATCGCTGCCCTGGAACACTTTGACGAGAAAATGGCCGCCAGGTTTCAAATGATCTCGCGCAAATTCCAACGCCAGCTCGCACAACAGAAAACTTCTGGCCTGGTCAATGGCGCTCATGCCTGACATATTGGGCGCCATATCGGAAATTACAAGGTCCAATTCGCGACCGCCGAGCAATTGCACGAATTGCGCCAGCACTTCTTCCTCGCGGAAGTCGCCCTGGATGAAGTCCACGCCGGGCACCGGGACCATGTCCAGAATGTCGAGCGCGAACACCTTGCCGCTGTCGCCGACAATGCGCGCAGCCACCTGCGACCAACTGCCGGGGGTGGACCCCAGATCGGCCAATACCGTGCCGGGACGGATCAGCTTGTCCTTGTCGTTGATTTCCAGCAGCTTGTAAGCGGCCCGCGCGCGGTAGCCGTCTTTCTGCGCTTGGTTGACATAGGGATCGTTGACGTGTTCCTGCAACCAGTGGTTGCTGCTCTTGCTTCTAGCCATTGCGCTGCGCTCTTAAAAAGGTGGGCAACAGGTCAGCCGCGCTATCCTGTTGTTTTTCATTTATTTTAGGTCCGGACTTTGGGAAAGCGCCCAACTCGAGTAGAATCGGCTTTTGCTTTGTAAATCCGTATTTCTCATGAAAATTGAACTCAAGCCGTTCCAGCGCAAGTATCTGCAGGGACTGGCGCACGACCTCAACCCGGTGGTGATGATAGGCAACAACGGCCTGACCGAAGCGGTGATCCGCGAAATCGCCATCAATCTGGACGCACACGAACTGATCAAGGTCCGCGTGCAGGGCGACGACCGCGAAGCGCGCGTCGCCATGTTCGAGCAGATCTGCGAAGACCTGGGCGCCGCCCCGGTCCAACACATCGGCAAGTTGCTGGTGCTATGGCGTCCAAGCGATAAACAACGCATCATCCTGCCCAAGAACAAGCAGGCGCTGAAAGGCTGAACGTCGTTCGCGGCGATCGCGCTTGGTAGAAAAGCGGTGGCATGCCACCGCTTTTGTTTTCCGCTCCATACAGGGAACGGCGTCCTAGAGCCTGCTCAAAGTCTCGCCAGCGAGAGCGAGACCAGGCGTTTCAACCGAGAAAACGGAATGTACATACGGTACATCTGCATTTCTGAAGATGTTTTCAACGTCCTCTTCCATCCATCTCGCCGAAGCACAGCAGATCAAGAACAGGTTCTTAGTCGTTGCGCCAGACGTAAACCAAACCCATCAAGCTCTGCACCAGATAGATCAGGCTGGAAATCGCATGCCAGGTGGCGAAGCCGCCGCCGAACAGGCCTTCGGCCGCATGATTCATTTGCGCCTTGAGATTGGCGATGATGGGAGTGACGGCGAAATGATTGATCAGCGTGCAGGCCAGCATGCCCATCACCAGCCAGAAGCCGCTTTCCTTGACCCCGGCCGCGCCGTTGCGGCGGATATGGTCCACCAGCAGAATCGCCCCGCACACCAGCCCCACCCAGGCGATGCTGGCGAACAGCTTGCCGGCTACCATGCCGGCGGTAACCCGGTCCAGCATGGCGAACAGCACCGGCGCCACGATGATGCCGATCACCCACAAGCCGCCAATCCAGAACGTCTTGGCGATTGAACGCAATCCATCCATGTCTCAGCCCCTCTCCCACGCCGCGCCGCGCGCGGACCGTCAGGCCCGCTCGCCGGCGGGACTCAGATGTATTTGACGTCGAGCACTTCGTATTCGCGGATGCCGCCCGGGGCCACCACCTCGGCCACGTCGCCAGCTTCCTTGCCGATCAGCGCGCGCGCGATCGGGGAGTTCACCGACACCTTGCATACCTTGATATCGGCCTCGTCGTCGCCAACGATCTGGTAGGTGACGTTTTCCTCGGTCTCCAGGTCCATCAGTTCGACGGTGGCGCCGAACACCACGCGGCCGTCGGCGTCCAGTTCAGCCGGGTTCACGATCAGCGCGTTGGAAATCTTGCCTTCCAGTTCGGCGATGCGGCCTTCGACAAAACCCTGACGCTCCTTGGCGGCGTCGTATTCGGCGTTCTCGGACAGGTCGCCATGCGAGCGAGCCTCGGCAATCGCCTCGATCACTGCCGGACGTTCCACGCTCTTGAGGCGTTGCAGCTCTTCTTTCAGCAGCTCGGCACCGCGCACGGTCAACGGGACTTTGATCATTTCAGAATTCTCTCCAGAGGCGGCATCCGCCTTCATCAAAAGCACAAGCCGCCGTACTGGACGGCGGCTTGAAGTAGCGGGTTATGGGAGGGATTGTAACGGCAAACCCCTCCCGCTTCCAAGCCCCCGCGTCAGGACTCAGCCCTGAATCTGGCTGTGCAGTTCCTGCACGCTGTAGACGTCGAACTCCTCGGCGTGGGCCATGCCCACGCACACCGCCTTGGCGCCGGCCAGGGTGGTGTACTGCGGAATCCGCGCCTGCAAGGCCGAACGGCGGATGGAGTGACTGTCTTGAATCGCCTGACGCTTTTCGTCGACGGTGTTGATCAGCAGATCGATTTCCGAGTTTTTGATCATGTCGACGATGTGCGGGCGGCCTTCATTAACCTTGTTGACCACCTGCACCACAATGCCCGCCGCGGACAAGTGCTTGGCGGTGCCGCGCGTCGCGCAGACGCCGAAACCCAAGCGCTGCAGTTCGCGCGCCACTTCCACCGCGCCGTTCTTGTCGCTGTCGCGCACGGACAAGAACACCTTGCCGGTCTTGGGCAGACGGTCGCCTGCGCCCAGCTGGCCCTTCACATAGGCTTCGGCAAAGGTTTTGCCCACGCCCATCACCTCGCCGGTGGACTTCATTTCCGGCCCCAGGATGGTGTCCACGCCGGGGAACTTGATGAAGGGGAATACCGCTTCCTTCACCGCGTAGAACGGCGGAATCACCTCCTTGGTGAAGCCCTGCTCGTTGAGGCCGATGCCGGCCATCGCGCGCGCCGCGATCTTGGCCAGCGGAGCGGAAGTCACTTTGGAGACGAAGGGCACGGTGCGGCTGGCGCGCGGATTCACCTCCAGCACGTAGATGGTGTCGCCCTGAATGGCGAACTGCACGTTCATCAGGCCAACCACGTTCAAAGCGCGGGCCATGGCCACGGTCTGGCGGCGGATCTCATCCTGCACCGCCGGGAACAGGCTGTACGGCGGCAGCGAGCAGGCGGAATCGCCGGAGTGAACCCCGGCCTGCTCCACGTGCTGCATGATGCCGCCGATCACCACGTTCTCGCCGTCGGACACGCAGTCGACGTCGACTTCGATGGCATCGTTGAGGAAGCGGTCCAGCAGCACCGGGCTGTCATTGGACACCTTCACCGCCTCGCGCATATAGCGCTCTAGGTCGGCCGGTTCGTGGACGATTTCCATCGCGCGGCCGCCCAGCACGTAGGACGGACGCACCACCAGCGGATAGCCGATTTCCTCGGCCAGCTTCATCGCTTCGGCCGGCGCGCGCGCGGTGCGGTTGGGCGGCTGCTTCAGGCCCAGCTCGTGCAGCAGCTTCTGGAAGCGCTCGCGGTCCTCGGCGGCGTCGATCATATCCGGGGTGGTGCCGATGATGGGCACGCCGTTGGCTTCCAGCGCGCGCGCCAGTTTCAGCGGGGTCTGGCCGCCGTACTGGACGATGACGCCGAACGGTTTTTCGATACGGCAGATTTCCAGCACGTCTTCCAGCGTCAACGGTTCGAAGTACAGGCGGTCGGAGGTGTCGTAGTCGGTGGATACGGTTTCCGGGTTGCAGTTGACCATGATGGTCTCGAAACCGGATTCGCGCAGCGCCAGCGCAGCGTGCACGCAGCAGTAGTCGAACTCGATGCCCTGACCGATGCGGTTCGGCCCGCCGCCCAACACCATCACCTTCTTGCGGTCGGACGGGTTGGACTCGCACTCCTCCTCGTAGCTGGAGTACATATAGGCGGTGTTGGTGGCGAATTCGGCGGCGCAGGTATCCACGCGCTTGTACACCGGGTGCAGGTTCAGGCTCCAGCGCTTGGCGCGCACCGCGGCCTGGTCCGAGCCCAAGAGCTCGCCCAGACGACGGTCGGAGAAGCCCTTGCGCTTCAAGCGGCGCAGTTCTGCGTAGTCCAGTTCTTCGATCTTGCGGCCGGCCAGCGCTTGTTCTTCGCCAATCAGGTCTTCGATCTGCGCCAGGAACCAGGGGTCGATCTTGCTGACCGCGTGGATATCGTCGCGGCTCATGCCGATGCGGAAGGCGTCGGCCACGTACAGGATGCGCTCCGGTCCCGGCGTGCCCAGTTCATGGCGGATAGCCGCTTCGTCGCTCGTGACCGGGTCGAAGCCGGCCAGGCCGGTTTCCAGGCCGCGCAGCGCTTTCTGCATCGATTCCTGCAAGGTGCGGCCCATCGCCATCACCTCGCCCACCGACTTCATCTGGGTGGTCAGGCGGTCGTCGGCCTGCGGGAATTTTTCAAAGGCGAAACGCGGAATCTTGGTGACCACGTAGTCGATGGACGGTTCGAAGGAGGCCGGGGTGGCGCCGCCGGTGATGTCGTTCTTCAATTCGTCCAGCGTGAAGCCCACCGCCAGCTTGGCGGCGATCTTGGCGATGGGGAAGCCGGTGGCCTTGGACGCCAAGGCCGAGGAACGGCTGACGCGCGGGTTCATTTCGATGACGATCATTTCGCCGGTGGCCGGATTGGTGGCGAACTGCACATTGGAGCCGCCGGTGTCCACGCCGATCTCGCGCAGCACCGCCAGGCTGGCGTTGCGCATGATCTGGTATTCCTTGTCGGTCAGCGTTTGCGCCGGCGCCACGGTGATGGAGTCGCCAGTGTGCACGCCCATCGGGTCGAAGTTCTCGATCGAGCAAATGATGATGCAGTTGTCGTTCTTGTCGCGCACCACCTCCATTTCGTACTCTTTCCAGCCCAGCACCGATTGTTCGATCAGCAGCTCATGGGTGGGAGAGGCTTCGAAACCACGCTCGCAGATGGCCAGGAATTCTTCGCGGTTATAGGCGATGCCGCCACCGGAACCGCCCATGGTGAAGGACGGGCGGATCAGTGTCGGAAAACCCACCTTGGACTGCGCGTCCAGCGCCGCTTCCATGGTGTGGCAAACAAAGGACAGCGGGCAGGACAGGCCGATCTTGGCCATCGCTTCCTTGAAACGGCCGCGGTCTTCGGCCTTGTCGATGGCGTCCTCGGTGGCGCCGATCAGCTCCACCTTGTATTTTTCCAGCACCCCGTTCTTGGCCAGGTCCAGCGCGCAGTTCAACGCGGTCTGGCCGCCCATGGTCGGCAGGATGGCGTCCGGGCGCTCCTTGGCGATGATCTTTTCCACCACTTTCCAAGTGATGGGCTCGATGTAGGTGACATCGGCCATGTCCGGATCGGTCATGATGGTGGCCGGGTTGGAGTTCACCAGGATGACTTTGTAGCCCTCTTCGCGCAGGGCCTTGCACGCTTGCGCGCCGGAGTAGTCGAATTCGCAGGCCTGGCCGATGACGATGGGGCCGGCTCCGATGATCAGAATGCTTTTGAGGTCGCTACGCTTTGGCATGGTTCTACTCTTTATGATTGCATTTTGTTTGCCGCCAAGCCCGGACGCCTGGGACGCCCGGCGGCATGGCGGCGAATGTTAAATCTCTGTCTTACAGGCTGGCCGCGGCCAGCTTGGCGCCGAAGCCGACGAACAGCGCGCCCACCGAGCCGCCCAGCGCCGCGCTCAACCTGCGGCGGCGGCGGAAAGCCTGGGCCAGCCGGTGGCCGGCGACGATCAGCGCGGTCAGGTACAGCGTGCTGCACACTTCCACGATCAAGCCCAGCGCGACGAAGGTCAGCGCAGGATGCGGGTAAGCGGGATCAACGAATTGAACAAAGAAGGACACGAAAAACAGGATGGCCTTTGGATTCATCAAGCTGATCAGCAAGGCTTTGACGAAAGGATTTTCCTCTCCCACCAGCACCGACTTGGCCTCGGCCGCTTCGCCGCGGGCGGAGCGGCGCCAGGCCGTCAGCGCGCCGCGCAGCATATTGAAGCCCAGCCAGGCCAGATAGCCGCCGCCCAGATACTTGACCACGGCGAACAGCATCGGGTTGGCCTTCAGCAGACCAGCCGCGCCAGTAGCCGCCAGCGTCATCAGGATGAAGTCGCCGATGATGATGCCGCCGGCGCCGGCAAAGCCGGCGCGCGTGCCGCGCTGCGCCGCCACCGACAGCACATACATGGAGTTGGGCCCCGGCAACAGCACAATGAGAACGGCGCCCAGCAGATAGGTGGTGAGATCGGTAATCCCCAGCATGTCCCCGCTCCCCGCTTAAACGCGTTCCGCCATCGAGGCGATGAAACGGTCGAACAGATAAGCGACGTCTTCCGGCCCCGGACTGGCTTCCGGGTGGCCCTGGAAGGAGAAGGCCGGACGGTCGGTCAATGCGATGCCCTGCACCGTGCCGTCGAACAAGGAACGGTGAGTCACGCGCACGTTGGCCGGCAGGCTGGTTTCATCCACCTGGAAACCATGGTTCTGGCTGGTGATCATCACCCGGCCGCTGTCCAGGTCCTGCACCGGATGGTTGGCGCCGTGGTGGCCGAACTTCATCTTGGACGTCTTGCCGCCGCTAGCCAGGCCCAACAGTTGATGGCCGAGGCAAATGCCGAATACCGGGAGCTTGGCGTTCAGGATGTCCCGGATGGTGGCGATGGCGTAATCGCACGGTTCCGGATCGCCAGGGCCGTTGGACAGGAAGACGCCGTGCGGATTCAGCGCCAGCACGTCGGCGGCCGGGGTCTTGGCCGGCACCACCGTCAACTGACAGCCGCGTTCGGCCAGCATGCGCAGAATATTGTGCTTGACGCCGAAGTCGTAGGCGACCACGTGGAAGCGGGTAGACGACTGCACCTGATAGCCGGCGCCCAGCTTCCACTCGCGCTCGGTCCAGGCGTAAGGCTTGTCGCAGCTGACCACCTGGGCCAGATCCTGGCCGGCCATGGAGCCGAAGCCGCGCGCCAGCTCCAGCGCGCGCGCCTCGTCGATGTCCCCGGCCATGATGCAGCCGGCCTGGGCGCCCTTCTCGCGCAGGATGCGGGTCAGCCGGCGGGTGTCGATGTCGGCGATGGCGACGACATTGTGCTGCTTCAGATAGCCGGACAAGGAGTTTTCGGCGCGGAAGTTGCTATGCAGCAGCGGCAGATCGCGAATGATCAGGCCGGATGCAAAAACGGCGCGAGATTCGGTGTCTTCCGAATTCGCGCCGACGTTGCCGATATGGGGATAAGTCAGGGTGACGATCTGTTTGGTATAGGAGGGGTCGGTCAAAATCTCCTGATAGCCGGTGATGGCGGTATTGAACACCACCTCGCCCACCGTATGTCCGGCGGCCCCGATAGCACTGCCCTTGAACACGGTGCCGTCGGCCAAGACAAGGATTGCGGGTACGGTTGACACAAGCTGCTCCTATTGCGTTTGCGGCGGGTAAGGAAAAACCGGCTGCGCCGGTTTGTTTGACCCCGTCCGCCCGCCTGGCCGCCTTGCTCGCGCAAGACCCTGGCCGCGACAGATGGGATCTGTCCCTACCCTAAGTTTTCGAATTGCTTTATGTGAAGAACGGGACTCGATGCCTGGCGCATCAGTCCCGTTTGGTTAAACCTTTCTATAGTAACCCCGAACCGAAAAACTCACAAGAAAAATCGATAACATGACAAATGAGCGGCAATCAGGCCCCGGGGCGGATCTGCCACTGCACGCTGGTCGGCCCGCTCGGTTTGCCCAGCATCAGCATCAACGGCTTCAAGGCGTCGTATTTTTCCGGCGGGCTGTCGGCGCTGCCGCTCAGCGCGAAGGCCGCGCCCGGCAGCCACTGCCCCTGCCCGCTCAGATTCAACGGTCCGTCCAGCGTCGACACGTTCAGCGCCACGCCCGCGCCGGCGCCGTTGACGTCCATCTGGTAGGAGCCGAACGGCGACAACGGGCTCAAGGGCGAGGCCGCGCCCAGCCAGCTGAGCTGCAGATTGCCGGCCAACTGGCCGTCCTTGCGGCTGAACTGGCCGATCTTGAGCTGCAGATCGCCGCCCAAGCGCGCCGCCTGCCAGGTCTTGGACAAATTCGCCAGCGCCGCCACCGGCAGAGTCAGGTTGACGCCGTTGACCTCCATCCCGCCCCAGCCCCACTCCAGCTTGCCGTCCTGGCCGTCGCTCTCCAGCAGCCAGATCGCCCGCCCCGACAGCAAGGCCTTGGGTTGGAAGCGCCAGCCTATCCGGCTCATCGGCAACACCTCGCCCTTGTCGCCGACATAGACCAATTGCGTCTTGCCCTGCCACACCGTGCCTTGCGCGCCGCTGAACTGCCAGCGATCGCCGGTGGCTCGCAACAGCGGCAGCGACAGCAAGCTCGCCGGCAAAGCGGTGATCAGGCCGGCCAGGAACAACGCGCCCAATAGCGCGCCAATCAGAATCTTTCGTTTCATGCGCCGCCTCCGGCATGCGCCAGCAGCGCCTTGATATGCACTTGGCCCGGCATCGGCTGCGCCTCCGCCCTCACACTGAGCACGCGCACCTGGTGCTGAGCCGCCAGCACGCCGGCCAATTTGACCCAGGCGTCGAACGCCATCGTCCCCTCCATCGCCACGCCGGACTCGCCCTCGGGGCTCAAGTGCCAGCCAGCCTCGGACAAGCCTTGGCTCTGCGCCACCTGACGAATCACCGGCAACAGCTCCTTGGCGGGCAGCGCCGCTTGCGCGGGCTGGCGCTTCAGTTGCTCTGCCTCCCGAGCCAAAGACTGCACATGGCTTAGTTCGGCTTGAAGGCGCGCCGCCGCGGCGCGGTTGCGCTCCACCGATTTGCCCGCCGGCTCCCAGACGCCGGCGTAGAGCACGCCGACGCCGAGCACGACGGCCATCGCCAGCAGCAGCCCTTGTTCCCGGCGGCTGCGCTGCCGCCAGTAAGCGACGAATTGTTCACGGTATTGCTTCATTTCAAGGCTCCCGGGACAAGCTGAGTTCTTTGGTCCCTTGCTGGGTGGCGGTCACGTCCAAGCGGATTTGCTTAGCCGCCAGTTGACTACGCCAGCGTTGCAAGGTTTCCCCCGGCACGTCCGCCACTTGCAGCTTGAGCCGCCCGCCTTCGTAGCTGAGCGTGCGGGTCTGCAAATCGCGGCCGCTGAGCGCGGCCAGCGCGCCCATCAGTTCCAAGGCGTCGTCGCGAGCCGGCAGGCCGTGGCTCAGCCGCAGCTTGTCCACCGCCCGCGTCATTGCCAGCGCGCTGCTGCCCGGCATCGCCTGACCGCCGATCCAAGGTTTGGCGGCGGCGCGAATGTCGGCCGACAGGCTTTGTTTCTGCCAGGCATACCAAGCGGCCTGGCCGAGGGTCAGCGCCAGCTGCGCCGCCAGCAAGCCGCCCAGCACCAGCCCGGTCCGTCTCAGCGCCGGTCCCCAGTCGCGCCAGCGGCGATTGGCCGCCAATTCGCCGTTGGCGAAATCGAAAGCCTGTTGTGCCTGGCCATGCCGCCAATCATGAGCGGCCAATTGCTTGGGCTCGCCTTGCCACGCCGGCAGCCGCGAGCCGATCAGACCGGCCGCTTCAGCCCCGCACACAATCAGGCTGGCCGGCGGCAGCTGTGTCGCCAGCCGTGCAAACAACAGTTGTTCGGTGGTTTCGCCGCAATAGGGCAGCCAGGCCGCGCGCGTGGCGCTCAGCCGCAGCAGCCAGCCCTCGCTACCGCGCGCCACGCTCCAACCGTCGCGCGCAGGCGACGGCAACAGGCTTTCCTCCGGCAGGATGCGGTCGCAGAGCCGCCCCGCGCTCTTGAGCATGGCCACGGCGCGGCGCACCGGAAACGCCTCGGTCACCGCCACGGCCCGGCTGCCATCCGGCAACTCCCCGCCAAGAGCGTAAAGATTGGCGGAGGGATCATTGATCAGCCCCTCCTCCAGAGCGAAACCCATCATCGCCGCCGTCGGCTGCTTGACCGCGGCCGGCAGCCGCGCCTGGGTGAACAGAGTGCGGCCGGCGGGCAGGATCAGTTCGCAACGATCGGCGCGCGGCCAGCCGGCCGGCGCGCTGTCGCCCTGAGCGCTCGGCTCGCCGCGCGCGCCCAGCAAGGCCCAGGGCAGCCCCGGTTCGCTATCGGGCCAACCGGCCCGCAGATACAGTCTAAGCGTTGTCATTCTGATTTCCGTTTCCCCTGGCCGGCGGCGGACGTCCCGCGCCGTCTTGCCGCCACAGCGTCTTCACCACATTCATATTGCTGTAGATCAGCGCCCGCATTTCCAGCCGCGCCCGTTCTAGCCGGGCAGAGCTGTCCAGCATGAAGTAATTGGACGCCGCGGCGATGTCGGTGTCGGCGATGATGCCCGGCGCCGGCAACCGCGCCTTGAAGTCGTTGGCGTCCTTGTAGTAATTGACCTTGCGCTGGTTGAGCAAGACCAGCAAATTGCCGTCGCCGACGCCGGGCAACAAGGTTTTCATCACCGCCGGCGTGGCGGTGTTGATGTTGATCTGGCTGACATCCGCCGGCAAGGCCGCTACGTGCGGCAGCAACTTGTCCAGCACCTCCGGGGTGTAGCCCGGCAGCCAGCGCAACATCTCCACGCGAAGCAGCGGATGGCCCGGCGCCGTCGCGCCCGGCTCCGGCGGACGGTTCTCGCCCGCCGGCTGGCTGGCGTCCTCCGAATCCTTGCCGCCGCGCAACTGTCTGACCAAGGGTTCGGACAAGCGCGTGGGCAGGCCCAGCGTGGTCAGCAGCCGCTTGTAGAACACCAGCTGCCGCGCATTGGTCTGGCCGTTCTGCACCAGCGAATTCAGATTGAAGCGTCCCTGCAGATCGCTCAGCTGCCCGGCCACGGTCACGCCCTGCGCCTCGGTCTGCGGCAAAGGTTGCGCCCACAGCTGGGACAAGGCCACCACGCCGTTGCCGGCCGCGCCGTTGTTGAAACGCAGGATTTCCATCGCCCAGCCCAGGCCGGCGTCCGCCACCAGTCGCAGTTGGGCGCGATTGCGATCATTGTCCAGCTGGTGCCACCACAGGCCTTGCTGCCACAGCACCAGCGAGGCGGCGGTGGTGGCCAAGGCCACGATCAGCAAGGCCATGATCACCGCCATGCCGCGCTGCTTCCGGCACCCCGACGCCCTCATGGCAGCGCCCATATCCGTTTCGCCCATTCATTGCCCGGCATGCGGATGCGCATTTCCAGCGCGCGCGGGCTGCGCGCCAAGCTGGCTTCTCGCGGCGGCCAGTTCTCCAGCCAGTTGCCGTCGTCCAACATCACGCGCCATCGCACCGCGGCGTCCTTGCCTAAAAGCACGTAGGCGGTCGGCGCCGCGCCCTGAGCGTCGCCCGCCGCCCAACTGAGGCCTTGCGCGCCGGCATGGTAGCTGATGCGCTCCTGGCCGCCGGGATAGCGGGCGGAAAAACTCTGCAGGGTCAGCGTCTGTCCGTCGCCGTCGCTTTGCAGCAGCAACTGGCTGCCGCCCAGGCTCGGCCCCTGCCCTTGCGTCGGCGCCGGCATCTGGCCGGTCAAATCGCCCTCCAGCCGCCGGAAGGCGCGCGCGGCGTCCACCCATTGCTCGCTGGTCTGCATCAGCCGTTCGCGCGAGATCAGCAAGGAGCCGAACGCCTTGTAGCCGAGCACCGACAAGATGGCGAGCAAGCTCATCGCCACCAAAATCTCGATCAAGGTCATGCCGCCCTGCCGGCCGTCCCTCACGACCCGCCTCCAACATTCATGCGCAGGTAGCCGGTCATCTCGGCCAGCACATAACGGCCATCGCCCTGAGCCAACACCCGTACCACCACCTTGCGGAAATTCGGGTTGGGCGTCTGGCTGATCACGCGCTGCCAGCGCCAGCGCGCGCCGTCGTCGTCCAATTCTCCAGCCTGCTCGCCCACGTCCGGCCATTCGCGGCGCGCCTGCATCAGAGCGATCATGTTCTGCGCCTCCCAGGCCGCCTGCATCCGGCGCTTCATGCCTTCGCCGTTGTCGGCGGCCAGACCGGTGGCTCGCAACAACGCGCCCAAGGCCACAGCGATGATGGCCAGCGCCACCAGCACTTCAAACAAGGTAAAGCCGCGCTCGCGCTTCATGAGCCTTCGTCCACCCGGCTGCGTCCCAACGGCGACAGGGTCACGGCCAAGCTGCGCGTCTCGGTCTTGATCTGCAAAGCCAGCGCGTTGGCGCGCCCGTCCTGCCACAAGAGCAGCGGCCGCCCCGCCGGCCAGGGTTGGCCGTCCAGCAACAGCGCGCCGCCGTGCACACCCTCCGGCCACAGCCGGTCGGCCAGCAATTCGTCGTTGGCGCCGCCCCAGTCGTCGTTGGCGCCGCCCCAGTCGCCGTTGTCGCCGCGACGGCGGAAACCATAACCCTTGGCGTCCCACATCAGGGCCAGCGGATCCCCCATTTCGGCGGCGTCCGCCGCCTGCTCCAGCACCCGCGCCAATCGGTAGGCCTCATCCGAAGCCTGACGATGGGTATCCGGCCGCATGCTGAGCGTCACCGTGGTGGCCAGCACGCCGATGATCAGCATCACCACCATCACCTCAATCAGGGTGAAGCCGCGCGCAGGAAGGGAGGGGCTCATCAACGGCTCCGGCCTTACTTGACCGCGTCCCAGTTGCCGATGTCGGCGTCCACGCCCTCGCCGCCCGGCTCGCCGTCGGCGCCGAAGCTCCAGATGTCGATCTCGCCGTGAGTGCCGGGGTTGGCGTACTGGTAGGGATTGCCCCACGGGTCCTTGGGCAAACGCTCCAGATAGCCGCCCGGCTTCCAGTTCTTCGGCTCCGGTGCCGAAGTCGGTTTTTGCACCAGCGCCTGCAGGCCTTGCTCGCTGCTAGGGTAGCGGCCGTTGTCCAGACGATACAATTTCAGGGCCTGGCTCAGTGCGCCCAAGTCCTGCTTGGCGGCGACGGCGCGCGCCTCGTCCGGACGGCTCATCACCTTGGGCACCACCAGCGCCGCCAGTACGCCGAGAATCACGATCACCACCATGATTTCGATCAGGGTGAAGCCTCGCTGGGCCGCTTTGGAAAGGTGTCGCATATCTACTCCTACTACCGAGGTTTCAAAGGGTCAAAACAGGGAGGGGCCTTCGCCGGACAATTCCCAGACGCCGGCGGGTCCGGCATTGGCCGGCTTGAGCTGGCCCAGCTTTCTCAACTCGCTCGCCGCCCAGCTCATATCGTATTGCCAGGTGTAGAACAACTCGGTGCCTTCCAGCTCGCGCCCGCGCGCCTGCCAGATGTGCTTGGCCACCGTCAGCCGGTCCGCCTTGCCGCCGTGCGCGGCCAGCGCTTCCAACACCCATTGCTGTAAAACTGCCTTGTGAGACATTGCCGTGCTTCTTTCCGCAAAAATCAATGCACCATCTGGTTCATATCGATGATGGGCATCATGATGGCCAGCACGATCAACAAGACCATGCCGCCCATGAACAGGATCAGCAGCGGCTCCATCAGGGTGGTGAAGGTGGCGAGTTTGCGCTCCACCTCCTGCTCCTGCTGCTGAGCGGCGCGGTCCAGCATATGGGCCAGCGTGCCGCTGGATTCGCCGCTGCCTATCAGATGGATCAGCACCGGCGGGAATTGACGGGTGGCGTGCAGCGCGCGCGACAGCGCCACGCCTTCCCTCACCTTGGCCATCGCCTCGCTGACCGCGTCCTGCATCGGCAGCAAGGTCATCAGGCCGCGCGCGGTTTCTAGCGCGGTCAGCAGCGGCACGCCGCTGCCCACCAGAATGGACAGGGTGCTGGCCATGCGCGCGGTGTTCAGCGCGCGCAGCAGACGGCCGAACACCGGCAGCTTCAGCAGCCGGGCGTGAAAGCGCCGCTTCAGCGCCGGCGCGCGCAAGGCGCGCACGGTCAGGAATAGCGCGGCGACGATGCCGGCCAGCAGCGCGACGCCCCACTGGCGCAGAAAATCGCTGGCGGCCACCAGCGCCCGGGTCAGGAAGGGCAAGGTCTGCTTGGTCTGCGCGAACACGCTGACCACTTGCGGCACCACATAGCTCATCAAACCGGCCACCACCAGAATGGCCACCACGGTGACCACGGCCGGATAGGCCATCGCCAGCATCACCTTTTGCTGGGTGTTCTGGCGCTTGTCCAGATATTCGGCCAAACGCGCCATCACGGTGTCGAGATGACCGGATTGCTCCCCGGCCTGCACCAGTGAACGATACAAGGGGAAGAACACGCCCGGCGCGGCGGACAGCGCCTGGGCGAAGCTCTTGCCTTCGAGAATGTCGCTGCGCAAGGCCGCCAGCACGGTGCGGCTGCGCGGGTGTTCGCACTGCTCGGTCACCGCGGTCAGCGCTTTTTCCAGCGGCAGGCCGGCGTTGAGCAGGGTGGACAGCTGTTCGGTGATCATCACCAGTTCGGCGCGCGGCAAGCCGCGGCGCAACGCCGAGCTGCCGGCGTCTCCGTTCTTGGCGCTGACGCTTTCCACCTCCAAGGGCAGCAGGCCGCGCTCTCGCAGCTGGCTGCGCGCGGCGCGCGCGGAGTCCGCCTCCAGCAAGCCCTTTTGCTCCTTGCCGGCGGGGTCGAAAGCGGTAAAGCGGAAGGCGGCCATCAGTTCCTCGTCACCCGCATGATTTCTTCCAGCGAGGTTTCGCCGTCCTTGACCCAACGCAGGCCATCGTCGCGCAGCGAGCGCATGCCGTGGCGGGCGGCGTAGTCGCGCATTTTCTGCTCGGAAGCGCGATCATGGATCAAGCGTTGCAACTGATCGTCGACCAAGAGCAGTTCATAGACGCCGTAGCGCCCCTTGTAGCCGGAATGGCCGCAGCTTGGACACCCCGCAGGCCGGTAATGCGGCGTGTCCTCCGAACCTTCCAGCGGCACCGGATGCGGCGCCTTGCAGTGCGGACACAGCCGACGCACCAGCCGTTGCGCCATCACGCCCAGCAGGCTGGACGCCAAAAGGAAGGGCTCGACGCCCATGTCCACCAGCCGCGTCACCGCCGAGGCCGCGTCGTTGGTATGCAGCGTGGCCAACACCAGATGACCGGTCAGCGAGGCCTGCACCGCGATCTGCGCGGTTTCCAGATCGCGAATCTCCCCTATCATCACCACGTCCGGATCCTGGCGCAGAATCGCGCGCAGCGCCTTGGCGAAACTCATGTCGATGCGCGGGTTGACCTGGGTCTGGCCGACGCCGTCAAGGTGGTACTCCACCGGGTCCTCCACCGTCATGATGTTGGTATGGCGCGCATCCAGCCTCGACAAAGCCGCGTACAGCGTGGTTGTCTTGCCCGAACCGGTGGGGCCGGTGACCAGCAGGATGCCGTGAGGCTGGCGGATCACCTTGTCCACCGCCTGCAAGGTGTCCGCCGCCATGCCCAGCGTGGCCAGATCCAGGCGGGCGTTTTCCTTGTCCAGCAGACGCAGCACCACGCGCTCGCCGTGACTGGTGGGCAGCGTGGACACCCGCACGTCCACAGGGCGGCCGCCCAGGCGCAACGAGATGCGGCCATCCTGCGGAATGCGTTTTTCGGCTATATCGAGGTTGGCCATGATCTTGATCCGCGACACCATGGCCGCATGCAGCGCGCGGTGCGGGCTGACCACGTCGCGCAGCGAGCCGTCCAGGCGGAAACGCACCACCGAGCGGTCTTCGAAAGCCTCGATATGAATGTCCGAGGCGCCGTCGCGCAGCGCCTGGGTCAGCAAGGCGTTGATCATGCGGATGATGGGCGCGTCGCCCTCGCTTTCCAGTAGATCCTCCACCGTCGGCAAGGACTCCACCATCTGGGTCAGGTCCAAATCCTGACCGATGTCGTCCACCACCTCGGCCGCCGCGCCGTCGCGGTTGGCGTAATGCTCGGACAGGAGCTTGTCGAACAAGGCCGCCTCCAGCGTCTCCACGCTGGCCAGCCCCTGGCCGTGCAGGCGCAGCACTTCGGCCCAAGCCTCGTGCCGGCTGTCTTCGCGCAGCAGCAGATGCCGGCCGCTCTCGCCGTCCAACAGGATGACGCCGTTGGCGCGCGCGAACGGGAAACCCAGCGCCGGCGACAGCTTGGGCTTGTTCATTTCGGCTGCGCTTTCAGGCTCTGTTCCAGCGTCGAGCGGATGCCACTCTCCGGCAGGGACTTCAGCGCCGAATCCAGGTTCATCTGCAGTTTTTCCTTCTCCGCCTTATGGCCTTCACCGATGATGTAGTTGTAGCGATCGGTGGCGATGGAACGCGCCCCCAGATCGTCGCGGATGATGGTGGGCTTGATGAAAATCATCAGGTTGGTCTTGTTGCGCTGCTTGTTGCTGTAGCGGAACAAGGCGCCCAGCCATGGGATGTCGCCCAGCAGGGGCACCTTGCTTTCATTGTCGCTGACCGTTTCTTGCAACAGGCCGCCAATGGCGATGATGCCGCCGTCGTCGACATTGGCGATGGTTTCTATCATCCGCTTGTTGGTGGTAGGACCCTGCGGGTTCTTATCGGTGCCCGGCACGATGGTGGACGCTTCCTGCAAAATCTTCATGCGGATGGAGCCGCCTTCGGAAATCTGAGGCGTGATTTCCAGATTGAAACCAATGGTCTTGCGGTCATAGGTCTGGAAGGGGTTGACCGAGCCATTGCTATTGCTTCCGGTATTGCTGTATTGGCCGGTCAGGATAGGCACTTCCTGGCCAATCTGGATCTTGGCCTTCTCATTGTCCATCGCCATCAGGGACGGGCTGGACACGATGTTGCCTCCCATCTCCGTCTCCATCGCCCGGGCCAACGCGCCCATGTTCAACACGGTGCCGATGCCGGGGATGTTGACGGTGCCCTTGACCCAGCCGATGTTGAGGCCGCCGGTGGTGGCCAGCGTGTTGATCGGACTGCTGGGCGCGCCCGAGCCGGACACTGAGGGGGCAGACAAGCCGATGATTCCCGGATTGGTGGTGCCGGGGAAGTTGGTTCCACCGAAAACCCCGGCGCCGTTGCCGTTGAGCGCGCCCAACGCCTGCCATTGCACGCCCAGCTCCATCACCCGCTGCGCGGCCACTTCCACCACCAGCGCTTCCACCATCACTTGCGCTCGGCGCTTGTCCAAGAGGTCGATGACATTGCGCAGGTTCTGGTACATGGAATCCGGCACATTCAGAATCAGCGCGTTGTTAGTGGGGTCGGCCTGGATCATGGAACCGCCGCCTCCGGCCCCGCCGCCGCTACTGCTGCTGGACGCGCTGTCGCCTCCCACCGGACTGGCCGCCTGCGCGGCGCTAGCAGAACCGCTGGACGAAGACGCGGAACCGCTGCCCGAACCGCTCTGATTCAACAGGCTGGAGCTGGAGCCGCCATTGGTACTCACCGCGGTGCGGCCCTGCAAGGGGCCTGCGTCGCCAGTCATCAGCGCGCGCAGGGTCTGCGCCACTTTGCCGGCCTCTGCATTTTTCAGGTAGACCACGCGCACATTGGCACCGGCCTGACTGGGCTGATCCAGGAGCTTTAGCAGGCTTTTGATCTTGCCGATCTTGCCCGGGGTGTCGGCGCGTACCATCAGCACATTGGCGCGCGCGTCCGGGATGATGGTGGTCTTGCCGCCGTCGGCGCCGGCGCCGCTGTCCTGCAGCAGCTTGTTCAGGCTGCCGGCCAATTCCACCGCGGAGCCAAACAGCACCGGCACCACCACGGTATCGCCCGAAGCCGCGCTCTCGATCGAGTCGATAATGGACTCGATGCGCTGGATATTGTCCGCGTAGTCGGTGACGATCAGCGCGTTGGACTGCGGGTAGGCTGCAATCGTGTTGTTGGGCGACACGATGGGACGGATCACCGGCACCAGCTGATTCGCATTGCCGTATTTGAGCGTGAACACCTTGGTGATCAAGCGATCGCCGTCGCCGCGCGGAATGCTCTTGCTGGCCTTGGCGTGCAACTTGGCGTCGGCCTCCGGCACGATCTTGACCACGCCGCCGCCCTCCACCGCTGAGAAGCCCTGCAAACGCAAGGAAGACAACAGGATCTGATAGGACAAGGCGCGCGGCACCGGCTTGCTGGACACGATGTTGACCGTGCCCTTCACTCGCGGGTCGATGATGAAGTTTTTGCCGGTGATCTCGCCTATCGCCTTGACCACGGTTTCGATAT
The DNA here is from genome assembly GCF_009936155.1 of Chromobacterium haemolyticum. Classification (NCBI taxonomy): domain Bacteria; kingdom Pseudomonadati; phylum Pseudomonadota; class Betaproteobacteria; order Neisseriales; family Chromobacteriaceae; genus Chromobacterium; species Chromobacterium haemolyticum. Next base: position 4,290,265 of record NZ_AP019312.1, read on the forward strand.
CGGCGTTGACGAAGTTGAGCATCACTCCATCGTTCTGCGGGGTGGCGGCCAATGCGGCGTTGCAACCGTAGACCAGGGCCAGGATGGCGACGAGTTTGTGGATACGCATATTCAGTCTTCTTATTGGCGAACCATGCTGGCGGAATCCAGCCCAGGTTGCGGCGGGGTTTCAGGATTCACAGGGACCACGGCGGGGGGAGAAACGGGGGCCTGGGAAGGAGGAGAAATCGGCGGCGGCATCGTTGGCGGGATATTGCCGCCAACCACGCCCCCCGCGCCGGGCACGCGCTCAACCAAGGGCACAAACTGCTCGCTGCCGCCGGAACGCATCAACACGCCGGAGGCGGTGATCTGGGCTAGCTCCCAGCCATCCGGCGTCGTTTTGCCCAGCAACAAGGCCACCGAACGGCCATTGTCGTCTATCACCGCGAAGCCGGGCGCGCCGGAAGCCTGCGGAGCGTACACGCCGATTAGCTTGACCGGCGGCAAAGCCGCGGCTTGTTGCGCCACCGGCTCGCCAAACCAGTGCGCCATCGCCACATTGGCGGCAGCGGACTGCGGCGCCGGCTCGCTTAAGCCTCGCCACTGCTTGGCGGCGGGGCCCAGCAAGGGCGCGGCGACCGTACCCAGCCACGCGGCGGCGCCTGCCAGCGCCAGCCAAGGCAAAGCGGCGACCAGACGCCCCAGCGTCGCGGCCGACGGCAACAATCGCTTCCCCTTTTCACTCCAATGGACCACTTGCTTCATTGCATCCTGGCTTCTGTATTCATTCTTGAAATCTAAGCGCGGACCTTGCGGCCAAGTTCAAGCGGACGCCCGCGCCGTGGTGGAATCGGCCGGGGTTGGGCTCAAGCATGGCTGTGAGTCATGCAGCGGATTATTTGCACGCCATCAGGATACGGTCAATCCAAAAAAAGACCGAATTGCATAGCCTAGCAATATTCAAGCGAATATCAGCGCGCCATGCGATTAATTCTTCTATTAAGGACTATTTTTTCGCCTGATTTCGCACACAGCCCGTAGCTAGGGGCGGAGCAAACACTATGCGGCAAAATAATTTTAATGACAAACGGTTTTTGATATTGCAACGCGGCATCACGCAACAAGCTCTTTTCCATTATCTCAAAGACGGATTACAAGCTCATGCAAGAATCGCTCTTGCGTCGGTCAGGCAACAAAAAACGCCGCGGAATCCCCGCGGCGTCTCCTTCGTATCTCCCTCCGCCTCAGAACCAGGCTTCGTCCATCTCCAGCACGCTGTCAGCGCCCTCCACGATGGCGGCCGCCAAACCGCCCGCCTGGGGCAGCAGGTGCTCGCCGTAGAAACGCGCGGTGGCCAGCTTGGCGTTGAGAAAGTCTTGATCCACGTCGGCCTCTCCCTGCTTGGCCTTGGCAATAAGCGCCGCGCGCGCCATCTGCCAACCACCCAAGGTAATACCCATCAGCTTGAGGAAGGGCACCGATCCGGCAGCCGCCCGTTGCGGCTGCCCCGCGAAGGTGGCCAGGATGAAATCGACGCTGCGGCGCGCCTGCTTGACCGCCTCATCCAGATTGTCCGCCAGGCTGGTCAAACCCGCCGCGCGCAGCTTGACCGCGCAACCGGCCGCCTCTTCCAGCAAGGCGCGGGCAGTGACGCCACTCTCGCCGGCGGTCTTGCGACCAATCAAGTCCAGCGCCTGAATGCCGGTAGTGCCTTCGTAGATGGCGGTGATGCGCGCATCGCGGTAGTACTGCGCAACCCCGGTTTCCTCGATATATCCCATGCCGCCGTGCACCTGCAGCGCCAGACTGGTGATTTCATTAGCCTGCTCGGTGTTCCATCCCTTGACGATAGGGATCAGGAAATTGGCCAGCGCCTGATTGCGTGCTTTTTCGCTCGCCACCGGATGACGCGCGGCGCGATCCAGCGCCGCCGCGGTATACAGGGCCAGCGCGCGCTGCGCTTCCACTTGGGCGCGCATGGTCAGCAGCATGCGGCGCACATCCGGGTGCTGAATAATGGCCACGCCGGTCGGATCGGGCGAGCCCACGGCACGGCTCTGCACCCGATCACGCGCGTACTCCACCGCCTTCTGGTAGGCGCGTTCCGATACCGCCAGACCTTCGATGCCCACGCCCAGGCGTGCGTGGTTCATCATGGTGAACATATAGTTCAGGCCCTTGTTGGCCTCGCCAACCAGATAACCGATCGCGCCGCCCTGATCTCCGAAGCTCATCACGGCGGTGGGGCTGCCGTGGATGCCCAGCTTGTGCTCCAGCGATACGCAACGCACGTCGTTGCGCGCGCCCAGGCTACCGTCGGCATTGACCAGGAATTTGGGCACGATGAACAAGGAGATGCCCTTCACCCCGGCCGGCGCGTCCGGCAAGCGGGCCAACACCAGATGGACAATGTTGTCCGCCATATCGTGCTCGCCCCAGGTGATGAAGATTTTCTGGCCGCTGACGCGATAGCTGCCGTCAGCCTGCGGCATCGCCTTGCTGCGCACCTGAGCCAGATCTGAGCCGGCTTGCGGCTCGGTCAAATTCATAGTGCCGGTCCAGGCGCCGCTGGACATCGGCGGCAGATAGACGCTCTTGAGTTCGTCCGACGCGTGATGGTGAATGGCTTCGATCGCCCCCAAGGTCAGCAGCGGCGCCAGCGAGAAGGCCAGATTGGCGGAACACCACATCTCCTCGGCCGCGGTGGCCACCAGGGCCGGCATGCCCTGACCGCCGTAGGCCTCCGGCGCGCGCAGGCCCACCCAGCCGGACTCGACGTATTGCTGCCAGGCGTCTTTGAAGCCCGGTGCGGCGCTGACTTCGCCGTCGCGCCATTTCGCGCCCTGATCGCCTTGCTTGTTGATGGGAGCCAATACGCCCTCGGCAAACTTGGCGCCCTCTTCCAAAATGGCGTCCACCAGCTCCACCGAGCACTCGCCATAGCCCGGCAGGCCGCAAATGGCCGGAAGCTCGGCCAACTCGTTAAGCGCGAATTGGATGTCCTTGATCGGTGCTTGATAAATCATCGCCTTCTCCTCGTGTTTGGATGGCTGGGATGGCCTCCGCAGCCGGCAATCGGTTTCTATTCGCAGACATGAAAAAGCCGGCAAGCGCCGCACGGGTCCGGCCCGCATCGGGCCGATGACTGCGCGCGGGCGTTGCCGGCTGAATGTTCTTGTTCCGGCGGCCATGCGGCGCGCCGAACCCCATCCACGCCGGCGAGAGGCTCGCGGCGCGGACGCGGGATTATTTGGACAACTCGGCCATCAACTCCGGAACAACAGTGAACAGATCGCCGACGATGCCGTAATCCGCCACTTGGAAGATAGGCGCTTCCTCGTCCTTGTTGATGGCGACGATCACCTTGGAATCCTTCATACCGGCCAAGTGTTGGATGGCGCCGGAAATGCCGACTGCGAAGTACAGCTGCGGCGCCACTACCTTGCCCGTCTGACCCACTTGGTAGTCGTTTGGCGCGTAGCCGGCGTCCACCGCGGCGCGGGAAGCGCCAACGGCAGCGGAGAGCTTGTCCGCCAGCGGATCGATCACCGCCTTGAACTGCTCCTCCGAACCCAAGGCGCGGCCGCCGGAAACGATGACCTTGGCCGAACCCAGTTCCGGACGATCGGACTTGGTCAGCTCCTGACCCACAAAACTGGACAGCTGCGCGTCGGCGGCAGCGGCCACGGCTTCCACCGCGGCGGAGCCGCCCTGGCCCGCCGCGTCGAAGGCGGTGGTGCGCACGGTGATGACCTTGATCGGGTCTGCGGACTGCACGGTGGCCAGCACGTTGCCGGCGTAGATGGGCCGCACGAAGGTATCGGCGGACTCAATGGCGACGATCTCGGAGATCTGCGCCACGTCCAGCAGCGCGGCTACTCGCGGCAGCAGGTTTTTGCCGAAGGAAGACGCCGGCGCCAGCACGTGGCTGTAGCTCGTGGCCAGGCCGGACACCAGCACGCCCAGGTTCTCGGCCAGACCGTGCGCGTAGTGCGCGGCATCCGCCAGCAGCACTTTGGCCACGCCCGCCACGCTCTTGGCGGCTTCTGCTGCTGCGGCGGCGTTGTGGCCGGCCACCAGCAGGTGCACTTCGCCCAGCTTGGCGGCGGCGGTAATGGTATTCAGGGTGCCTGCTTTCAGGCTCTGGTTGTCGTGTTCAGCGATAACGAGAATGGCCATGGCTTACAGCACCTTTGCTTCGGTTTTCAGTTTGGCGACCAGCTCGGCGGCGTTGGCCACCTTGATGCCGGCGCTGCGCTTGGAAGGCTCCGCCACCTTCAACGTCTTCAGACGGGGAGCGGCGTCCACGCCCAGCTCCGCCGGCGTGATCTTGTCCAGCGGCTTTTTCTTGGCCGCCATGATGTTGGGCAGCTTGATGAAACGCGGCTCGTTCAAGCGCAGGTCGGAAGTGACCACCGCAGGAAGGCGCAGCTTGACGGTTTCCAAACCGCCGTCGATCTCGCGGGTCACGTCCACGGTCTCCGCCGACAGTTCCACCTTGGAGGCGAAAGCGCCCTGGCCCCAGCCCAACAGCGCGGACACCATCTGGCCGGTTTGGTTGGCGTCGTCGTCAATCGCCTGCTTGCCCACGATCAAGAGCTGCGGCTGCTCCTTGTCCGCCACCGCCTTCAACAGCTTGGCCACTGCCAGCGGCTGCAGCTCCACGTCGGTCTCCACCAGGATGGCGCGGTCGGCTCCCATCGCCAGCGCGGTGCGCAGCGTTTCCTCGCATTGCTTGACGCCCAGCGACACCGCCACGATTTCACTGACCTTGCCGGCTTCCTTGAGGCGCACCGCCTCTTCCACCGCGATTTCGTCAAACGGGTTCATCGACATCTTGACGTTGGCGATATCCACGTCAGTGCCGTCGGCCTTGACCCGAACCTTCACGTTGTAATCCACAACGCGTTTCACAGCGACTAGAACTTTCATATTCCTCCAACAAACCTCTGGACATCTCTCAAAAGAAACCTGGAGCGGCTTATAACCGCCGCCGCGCCGCCAAGCGCGGCCGTTTCAGAAATGCCGCTCTGGATTGATCGAACGCGGAAGCAGCAATTGCCGAAGCAAGCCTGATTATGCCCCAAGGACAAATTCAAACGAGCGTTTGGTTGATTTGTATTGCATACAGCGTGGCAAAAACGCAACTTATCGCCGATAGTACGTGATTTCTCGGTAATTTGCATTTCGGCCAAAAGCTGTCACAATGCACCGCAGCATTTTATCGTCATATCAAGTCAGGAGCGGTCATGACTGTTTGGTTTGAAGATCTTCAGCTCGGCGATTTCGCCGAATTCAGCAAGACCATCACCGAAGCCGACGTGCTGATGTTCGCCGCCGTATCCGGCGACAACAACCCGGTGCACATCAATCAGGAATACGCGGAACAAACGCCGTTCGAGACACGCATCGCGCACGGCATGCTGACCGCCAGCCTGATCTCCACCGTAGTGGGCACCCAATTGCCCGGCCACGGCACCATCTATCTATCGCAATCCACCCGTTTCAAAGCGCCGGTGCGCATCGGCGACACCGTAACCGCCCGCGCCACCGTGATAGAGCTGAACCCGGACAAACACTTCGTCAAATTGGCGACTCAATGCTCGGTCCGCGGCAAGGTGGTGCTGGAAGGCGAATCCTTGGTCAAGGCGCCCAGCAAACCCTGAGCTTCAGACGATGACGCCGTGCCGGCCCAGCGCCCAGCGCACAGGCTCGGCCACCATTTCGTCGGGAAAATCCAAACGCGCCCGCAGCCCCGCCACCACTTCCGGCGTGGTGGGCGCGTTACCCAGGCCCACCGCCAAGTTAGACAGCCACTTAAGGTAGCCGATGCGGTAAATCGGGCTGCCAGCCATCTTTTCCTTGAACTCGGCCTCGCTCCAAGCGAACAACTCTAGCAAGCTCACGTCGTCCAGACCATGACGCACCGCAAAATCCGTCTCACGGCTATCGACCGCGAAACGGTTCCACGGACAGAACAACTGACAATCGTCGCAACCGTAAACACGGTTGCCGATCAAGGGCCGCATCTCCTCCGGAATCGCCCGCTTCAATTCTATCGTCAGGTAGGAAATGCAGCGCCGCGCGTCCACGGTATAGGGCGCGACGATGGCCGCCGTGGGACAGACATCGATGCAGCGGGTGCAGCGGCCGCAATGACCGTCCTCCGCCTCGTCCTCCGGCAAGGGCAGATCGGTGAAGACCTCCCCCAGGAAAAACAAGGAGCCCTCGTTCTTGGTCAGCAGCAGAGTATGTTTGCCTCGCCAGCCCAAGCCGGCCTGGGCCGCCAGCGCCACCTCCGCCACAGGAGCGCTATCGGTGAACACCCGGTAGCCGAAATCGCCGATTTCCCGCTTGATCCGCTCCGCCAGCGCCTGCAGCCGGTTGCGCAAGACCTTGTGATAATCGCGTCCCAGCGCGTAACGCGATAAATAGGCTTTGCCGCCGTCTGCCAGCACTTCGGCCGAAGCGCGGGCCTGCGGCCAGTAATGCATGCGCAGAGAAATAACGGACAGGGTGCCGGGCACCAGATCCGCCGGCTTGACCCGCAAGGAGCCGTGGCGAGCCATATAGTCCATCTCGCCGTGATAACCGGCGGCCAGCCAGGCGTTCAACTTCTGTTCCGCCTCCGGCGGCAGGCCGGCGCGACCGATTCTGGCGTCGGCGAAACCCAATTCGCGCGCCCAGGCTTTGATTTGGCGCGCCAATTCGGGATAATCCGTTTTTTGTAAAGAGTTTTCGGTCATGGCCATGGATGATACCAGCGTTCGCTGCGGCTACCTGGAAGATGAAACCGCTACTCTGGCGCTGGGCAAAGCCTTCGCCGAAGCGGCGCAAGCCGGCCTCGTCGTCTATCTATTAGGCGATCTGGGCGCAGGCAAGACCACGTTCACGCGCGGCCTGCTGACCACGCTCGGCCATGCCGGCAAGGTCAAAAGCCCCACCTATACTCTGGTGGAGAGCTATTCTTTTCCTCACTATAGCGTGCACCATTTCGACCTGTACCGTTTCGCCGACCCCGAGGAATGGGAGGATGCAGGCTTCCGCGAATACTTCGGTCCGGACAGCCTGTGTCTGGTCGAATGGCCGGACAAGGCCGCGGACCTGCTGCCGCGCGCCGACATCGTGTTGGAACTAGCCGTGGCCGGAAATGGTCGCAATTATCGTTTACTTGCCCACTCAGAAACCGGACAGTCATGCCTGATTCGACTTTCGACCCCATCCGCCGCCGCTTGATCGGTGCCGCGGCCGCCACCTTCATGCTGTCGGTGAGCCGCGTCGGCTTCGCCTCCGGCAGCCAGGTTGTCGCCTTGCGCATATGGCCTGCGTCGACCTATACCCGCATCACGCTGGAAGCCAGCGAGGCCATCCAATACAAGCAGTTCACCATCCCCAACCCCAACCGCTTGGTGATCGACCTGCAAGGCGTGCAGCTCAACAGCGTGCTGAAAGACATCGGTGGCCAGATTTCCGCCGCCGACCCCTATATCAAGACCGCCCGCGCCGGCCAGTTCGACCCGGAAACCGTACGCCTGGTGCTGGAGTTGAAAGCCGACGTCAAGCCGCAAGCCTTCACCCTGGCACCGGTGGCCGAATACAAACACCGGCTGGTGGTGGATCTTTACCCGGCCGGCGGCCAGCAAGACGATCCCCTGCTCGCCCTGCTGCAGGACTACAACAAGGGCAAGCTGGAACAGCCTGCGCCGCAGATCAAGCCCAAGAAAAAAGACAGCAACCGCCCCATCATCGTGATGCTGGACCCGGGCCACGGCGGCGAAGACCCCGGTGCCGTCGGCCTGAACGGCACTCGCGAGAAAGACGTGGTGCTGCGCATCGGCAAACAGTTGAAACGGCTGGTCGACGCGGAAAGCAATATGAAGGCCTATATGACCCGCGAGGAGGACGTGTTCATCCCGCTGGGCGTGCGTGTGGCCAAGGCCCGCAAGCTGAACGCCGACCTCTTTGTGTCCATCCACGCCGACGCCGCGCCCAACCGCGCCGCGCGCGGATCCTCGGTGTTCGCGCTGTCGGAAAAAGGCGCTACCAGCGCCTTCGCCAAGGCACTGGCGCAAAGCCAGAACGACGCCGACCTGATCGGCGGCGTCAAGATTGGCAGCAAAGACAAATACTTGGCGCACACCCTGCTGGACCTGACCCAGACCGCCACCATCAACGATAGCCTGAAACTGGGCAAGACCGTGCTGGGGCATCTGGGCGGCCTCAACAAACTGCACAAGAGCGCGGTGGAGCAAGCCGGCTTCGCGGTGCTGAAAGCGCCAGACATCCCGTCCATCCTGGTGGAGACCGCCTTCATCTCCAACCCGGAGGAAGAACAGCGCCTCCTCAGCAGCGACTTCCAGCAGCAAATGGCCAATGCCATCTTCACCGGCATGAAGGGTTATTTTTCGCAAGGCGCGGCGCTGGCCGCCCGAGCCTGAGCGGCTCCCTCCCCCCAAACAAAACAGGTCCCGTACGGGACCTGTTTTTCATTGAGGCCGGGCGCTCACTCGCCGCGGCTCGCCTCGCTCGGCGACTCCTCCTGCGCCGGCACCCGGTAGCTTTCCGACGCCCACTCGCCCAAATCAATCAAACGGCAGCGCTTGCTGCAAAATGGACGGAACTGGCTTTGCGGCTCCCAGCGCACCGGAGCGTGACAAGTGGGACAGGCGACAACGCGAACAGAATCAGACATGGCTTCTCAAAACGGGGCAAAGACCAGCGCACGCCGGTCAGAATTTGCAATTGGTCAGGTGAAACTCGACATCCTGCTCGGTCTGCCGCGGCCGGGACTCCCCGGTCACCGCGCTGACAAAGCGGATATTGAGCGCATATTTATTGGCGGACAGCTCGGGCAGCAATTCCAGGCCGCCGTCGTAGGCCACACGGATCAGCTGCACCACCTTGCCGCCGGACATCTGCTGGAACACGCCTCGGCGCGCCACGTAATGATGGGTCTTGCCGCTATCGCGCAACAGGGTCAACAGAATGCCCGCCGCCTCGGCGGTGGGCATCAACGGCGACGCCCAGCGCTTGATATCTTGGCGCCGCACTTCAGCCGACTTCTGCTGCCACTGGTGATAGGACGGCAAATCGAACTGGCAGGTGCCGCCGGGAATGCCCGCGCGCTGCTTGATCGCCATCAGCCACTCGTTTTCACGCAAGTGTTGACCAAACTTGCCGGTCAGCGCCAGCAAACGGCTGGACGCGTGCTCAATGTCCTCCAGCACGCCCTCCAGGGTCTCCTCCGCCACCTGCGGATTCTCGCGCAGCGCTTCCAGCATCTGTTTCTGCCGCTCCAGCTCCTGCAGCAGATCCGCCTTCAAATCCGCGCGCGAGGCGGTTTCCATCAGCTCGAACAACACCAGCAGGGCCGCATGATGATCATACGGATGGTCCTTGCCGATGAAATACCCAAGACGTGCGTAGAGATGCTCCAGGCGGAGCAGGATGCGGGTTCGCTCGGTGACGGGAAACTCAAAACTGATCACGGCGCATCGGCCCTTCTGCTTGGCTCGCGAGAGCCCGGTTATGATCTATCGGCTAGGCTGGCAAGATAATAATCGTGTTTGGCGTCGACTTGAAGCCTCAATGCAGCCAAGCTGTCATTATTACAAATTATATCGTCGGCGCGTTCACGTCGCTGCGCTCGCGAACATTGCGCCGCCATGATCGCGCGCACGGCTTTTTCGTCCATGCCGTTGCGCCGCATCACCCGCTCTAGTTGCACCGACTCGTCGCAGTCCACCAGCAAGGTACGCGACAGCATCGGCAGATAATGCCCGGTTTCGAACAATAAGGGCACCACCAACACGCAATACGGCCCGCGCGCAGCGGCCACCCCGGCTTCGCTCTGCCGTCGGATCAGCGGATGCAACACGCTCTCAAGCCGCTGCCGGCTGCTTGAGTCGGCGAACACCCGCTCGCGCATCCAGCCCCGATCCAAACCACCATCCGCTCGCACCGCCTCCGCGCCGAACTCCGCCTCCAAGGCCGGCATCGCCGCGCCGCACGGGCCGGTCAACTCATGCGCGATGGCGTCGGTATCAATCACCGGCACGCCCAATTCAGCGAAACGATCAGCCGCCGCGCTTTTGCCGGAACCAATGCCGCCGGTCAAACCCACGACTTTAATAGGCATGCAAATACCAATTCACAATGTCCTGCCCCCAGATCAAAGCAATCCAGCCGGCGGCCGCAAGATAAGGGCCAAACGGCAGCGGCTGACCGCGTCCGTGCTTGGACAGCAAAATCAAGATCACGCCCACCACGGCCCCCACCAGCGAAGACAGCAAAAGCACCAAGGGCAGCAAAGTCCACCCCAACCACGCGCCCAAAGCGGCCAGCAGCTTGAAGTCGCCATAGCCCATGCCCTCCTTGCCGGTGGCCAGCTTGAAGCCGTGAAACAGCAACCACAGGCACAGATAGCCCGCCATCGCGCCTATCACCGCGTCGGCCAGCGGCACGGTGCCGGTCAGCAAATTGAATAACAAGCCCCCCCACAGCAAGGGCAAAGTCAGGTTGTCCGGCAGCAGCTGCGTATCCGCGTCGATAAAAGTCAGGGCCAGCAGCACCGCGGTCAAACCCATATAGGCCGGCAGCTGTTCCGACCAGCCGAAACGCCAGGCCAGGAAAGCGAACAACAGCCCAGTCGACAGCTCCACGACCGGATAGCACCAAGGGATCTTGGCTCGGCAACTGCCGCAGCGTCCGCGCAGCAACACAAAGCTCAATACCGGGATATTCTGCCACGGACGCACCGCGGCCCGGCATTGCGGGCAGTGCGAGGCAGGCCGCATTAAGTTATAGGGCTCGGACGTCTCGTCCTCTTCCAACTGCAGACAATCAACGCAATTGCGCCGCCACTCGGCCTCCAGCATCTTGGGCAAGCGATGAATGATCACATTCAGAAAACTGCCAACCAACAAACCCAGCGCCAGCGCCGCGCCGGCGAAAGCCAGCGGATACGAGCCGGCGATCCAGCGCCACTCCTCAATCATCCAACCACCTGCCCCATTTTGAAAATCGGCATATACATCGCAATGATCAAACCGCCGATCAAGACCCCCAGAATCACCATGATGGCCGGCTCCAGCAAACTGGACAGCGCGGCAACCGCATTGTCGACTTCTTCTTCGTAAAAATCCGCCACCTTGTCCAACATCTGGTCCAACGAACCGGACTCCTCCCCAATCGAGGTCATCTGCAGCACCATATTAGGGAACAAGTCGGTCCGCTGCATCGAATAGTTGAGGCTGGAACCGGTGCTGACATCGTTCTGAATCCGCTTGGTGGCATCCGCGTACACCTGGTTGCCGGAGGCGCCGCCCACCGAATCCAGCGCTTCCACCAGCGGCACCCCGGCGGCGAACAAGGTGGATAAGGTGCGCGCCCAGCGCGCGATGGTGGCCTTGCGGATGATATCGCCGATCACCGGCAGGCGCAGCAGGATGCGATCCATCCGCTCTTGCAACTTGGGCGTTCGCTTGAAGGCGTAGAGAAAGCCGAACAGGCTACCGAAAATCACCCCGAAGATCAGCCACCAGTAATGGACAAAGCCATCCGACAGCCAGATCACAAACAGCGTCGGCGCCGGCAAATTGGCGCCGAAACTAGAGAACAAATCCTTGAATGCCGGAATCACGTAAATCATGATTACGGCGGTAATGATGAAGGCAGTGCCGACAATGGCGGACGGATAGATCAGGGCCGACTTGATCTTACCCTTGATCGCCATCACTTTTTCCTTGTAAGTGGCCAATTTGTCCAGCAAGGAGTCCAGCACGCCGCCGGTTTCGCCCGCGGCGATGATGTTGCAGAACAGCTTGTCAAAGTACAAGGGACGTTTGCGGAATGCCTCCGCCAGCGACAATCCGGTTTCAACATCGGCTCGCACCTCCAGCAGCATCTTGGTCACGGCGGGATTACTGTGGCCCTTGGCCGCGATGTCGAAGGCCTGCAACAGGGGCACGCCGGCGCGCATCATGGTCGCCAACTGCCGGGTGAACAGGGTGATGTCCCGCTCGGTGATGCGCTTGCCAAACCCGGCGCGCCGACGCTTGATCTTGACGACATTGATGCCTTGACGCCGCAGCTGAGTCTTGGCCACCGCCTCGGACTCCGCTCTCAATTCCCCGCGTATCGCCTTGCCCGCCTTGTCCTTGCCTTCCCACTCCCAGACAAAGCCCGGCGTCGCTTTTTTCGCTACCGTGACTGCCATTCCATGGCCTCTTTCTTATTCCAAGCCGTTAAGTCAGCTTTCCGGCTGCTGCCGGAGGCGCGAAACCGCTTTTATTCGTTAGTCACCGCTTCGATCTCGGTCAACGAGGTCAAGCCCGCCTTCACCTTCAGCAAACCGGCGTGGCGCAAGTCCACCATGCCCTCCTTGCGCGCCAAGTCGGCGATATCGATGGCGGTGCCATTCTGCATGATCAAACGCGTCATCGCGTCGGTAATCGGCATCACTTCGTAAATGCCGGTACGGCCGCGGTAGCCAGTGTTGCGGCACTCCTCGCACCCTACCGGCGCATAGGGCTTCCAGCTTCCGTCCAACTCCTCTTGCTTGAATCCCGCCCGCAGCAATGCCTCCTCCGGAATCTCCGCAGGTTTCTTGCAATGCGCGCACAGACGACGCGCCAAACGCTGCGCCATGATCAGCAGCACCGAGCTGGCAATATTGAACGGCGCCACCCCCATATTCAGCATCCGGGTCAAAGTCGCCGGCGCGTTATTGGTGTGTAGAGTGGAAAACACCATATGGCCAGTCTGAGCCGCCTTGATCGCGATGTCCGCCGTTTCGAAATCCCGGATCTCACCCACCATGATCACGTCCGGATCCTGACGCAGGAAGGCCTTCAAGGCCGAAGCGAAGGTCAAGCCGGCTCGCTCGTTGACGTTGACCTGATTGATGCCCGGCAAGTTGATTTCCACAGGGTCTTCCGCCGTGGCGATATTGATGTCCGGCTTGTTCAACAAATTAAGACAGGTATACAGCGACACCGTTTTACCACTGCCGGTGGGGCCGGTAACCAACACCATCCCGTAGGGGCGTCCGATAGCCTCCAGCAACAACCGTTTCTGCTCCGGCTCGAAGCCCAGCTGCTCGATATCCAGATTCGCCGCCGACGAGTCCAGAATACGCATCACGATCTTCTCGCCGTACAAGGTGGGCAAGGTGCTGACCCGGAAGTCGATCGCCCGCGCCTTGGAAATGACCAGCTTCATCCGACCGTCCTGCGGCACCCGCTTCTCCGAAATATCCAACTTGGAAATCACCTTGATCCGAGAGGCGATCTTTTCCTTCAATACCAGAGGCGGCTGTGAAATCTCCTTCAACACCCCGTCTACCCGGTAGCGAATGCGGTAAAACTTCTCATAGGGCTCGAAATGAATATCGGACGCGCCTCCATTGATAGCGTCCAACAACACCTTATGAATGAACTTGACCACCGGCGCATCGTCGACATCTGGCTGTGGACCGGTATCCGTCGGCGCATCCGGATCGGCGAATTCAAGATCGCCAAAATCCTCGTTCTCCAGAGCCTTGATTGCGGCGGTGGCGTCCTCGCTGTACTTGCCAAGCATCTTGCCCAGCTTATCATCCTCCACCACCACGATTTCCACCGTCATACCGGTCTTGAAGGTGATGGCGTGATAGGCCGAGGTCTGGGTGGGATCGGAGGTGCCTACATACAGCTTGTTGCCGCGCTTGAGCAGGGGCAGCAAGCGCCGGCTGGCGATCAACTCGTCATCAACCACGCCCTTGGGCAACTGATCAAGATCAATGGCCGACATGTCCAACAAGGGGTAACCAAAGGTCTTGGACGCGAACATCGCAACATCTTGCGCCGTCATCTTCTTGCTCTGAATCAGCTGCTCGACGAAGCTGATATGCGACGCCTGAGACTGGCGCAGAATGGCGTCCGCATCCTGCTGCAACAGCATATTGTTTTGCACCAAGGCCCGACCCAAGCCGGAAATCCCAGCCGAAGCTTCCATACGCTTGCAACTCACCTGTGAACAGATTGGACGACACTGCGCGGCGCCCCGTATCAGAGCTCGCCACCTTGAAGACAGCCGCACTACCGTTACAACATTATATGCAAAATGCGGATGCTGCTTTGACTTAAATCCCGGCGCGACCGGATTCCATCGGCAGCCAAGCCAAAAACAAAAAGGACTGCCGAAGCAGTCCTTTCAAGCTCAAACTCAAATGTGCTTAGAAGCGGTGCACCAAGCCCACGCCGAAGGAGTTTTCCTTATCAAAAGCGCCGTCTTTCCACTTCACGTGACCGTAGGAAGTGTAAACCTCGGTACGCTTGGACAAAGCATAGTCCAGAGCCAAGACAAACTGATCATAGCCGGACTTGTCGATGGTATTGCCGTTCAAGCTGGCGTCATAGCCTTTGACATAGGAGAAGTACGGGGTAAAGGCGCCGAAGGTGTAGCCGAGAGTCAGGGCGAGTTCTTTGGTTTTCAGCTTAGCCCCATCAATCTGAGCTTGGGTCGCGCCAGTATTCAATGTCGCAGTGTTATAACTGGAACTCAGCGACCCGTTATAGAAAGTGCCAAAACCATAACCCTGAATTTGCTGATAGCCCACAGCGGCGTAGAGGTTGTTGGCCATATAGCCAGCCTCAAGGCGGTGCCAGTCTTTGGCGCTCGCAAGCTTGCTGGCATCATTCCAGTTTTGGTAGTTGTACTTACCGAAGAAACCTGAATTCTCATAGCTCAGGCCCAGGTTCCAAGTCTGATTATTGGTGGTAGAGCCGCTAACAACCTTGCGGGTTTCATCGGTGCCGTACAGCAAGGCAAAGCTGAAACCATTCCAGTTCGGGCTATCATAACGGACCGCGTTAGTCACACGATCATCCAGACGGGTAAACATCCCCAGGCCGCCAACACTCTGGTTGCTATAGTAACCAGGGTCAACCTGCTCCATCATATCGTTAGCGTAATTGGACAGTTTGCCCAAGCGAATCTTACCCCAGCTGTCGCCGGCCAGACCGATGAAACTGTCACGAGTGGCAAAGCCATCAGAACTCGGCTCGTTAGCAGTGCCTTTAGTGCCATCGATGTGCACGCGGCTTTCCACTTGCCAGATCGCCTTCAGACCATTGCCCAGATCTTCGTTGCCCTTGAAGCCGATGCGCGAAGTCCAGTCATTGATCTCGGAGCCGCCTTGCAGCTTGCCGTTAGCATCCAGGTTGATCGTGGAGCTGTAAGATTTGTTGTACTCGTAACCACCACGGATTTCACCGTATACGGTGACGTCGGCCATCGCGGCGGCGGCCGGCATCAGGGCGGCGATTGCAAGAGCGATATGCGTCTTGTTCATTGCAGTTCCTTTCAAGTCAGTTGATGTTGTCCTGTTGATTTCGCTGCTCTAAAGCCAGAGAACCCGGACATTTATGTGCCACCGATATGCTTCGGTGATCGCTAGCCTCAATATAAGACCGACGTTGCGAAAAAACAAAAACAGCATGTACTTTCGACAAAAAATCACTCAAAAAAACAACACCATCATCACAAACCATTGTTTTACATGAGCAAAGCCCCTAAATACCCCAATCATTAAGATGCAATTACACAACACAAGCGGTAACTTGGTGCAAAAAAGCAACAAACCACCAGACACAAAAAAGGACAACACATTGTCAGACAACCAAACCACAACGAATCCACCTGTAAGCAAGACCGCTCTTTACTGGCTCAGACGCGATTTGCGCCTGGAAGACAACCACGCCTTGCAGCAAGCGCTGGCCTCGGGCCTCCCGGTTCAATGCGTCTTTATCTTCGACGGCAATATTCTAGGCACGCTCCCCCCCGCTGATCGACGCCTCGGCTTCATCTGGCAATCCCTGCGGGAAATACAAAACACCCTACGCGCAGCGGGCGGCGAACTGTGGTGCGAAACGGGACCCGCGCAAGACGTCATCCCCAGGCTAGCGGCACAGTTAGACGCCAACGCCGTTTACGCGAACGAGGATTACGAGCCCTATGCGCGCCAGCGAGACACGATAGTTGCCCAAACCTTGGCGACGATGGGCAAAACCTTTCACACCTACAAGGACCAGGTCATTTTCGCTCGGGACGAACTGCTCACGGCCAGCGGCAAACCATTCACAGTGTTTACCCCATATTGCAATGCCTGGCTCAAAAGGCTGAGCCCACAGCACAGCCAAGCGCTGACCGTGCCGCCGCTGACTGGCCGACTGCGCCCACCAGCGGGTACGCCGGCCATGCCCAGCCTGACAGAACTAGGATTTGGCCAGGCCGAGCCTTGCTTGCTGGCGCCGGGCGCGTCCGGCGCAAAAGAACTGTTTGCCGATTTTTGCCAGCAACGCATTCAACGCTACCATCAACAAAGAGACTATCCCGGCGTAAAAGGCGTGTCCTACCTCTCCACCCACTTGCGCTTCGGCACCATCTCGATTCGCCAATTGGTGCAATTCGCCTGCTTCGACGGCGGCGAAGGCGCTATGTGCTGGCTGAAGGAGTTGATCTGGCGGGAGTTTTATCAGCAACTGCTGTGGCACTTCCCGGATGCGGCCACTCACAGTTTCAAGCCGCAATACCGCGATCTGCCCTTTCCCAACCGTCTGGACTGGTTGGAAAGCTGGCAGAAAGGACTAAGCGGTTATCCGCTGATTGATGCGGCTATGCGACAACTGAACCAAACCGGCTATATGCACAACCGGCTGCGCATGATCGCCGCCAGCTTTCTGGTCAAGGATCTGCTGATTGATTGGCGCCTGGGAGAACGCTATTTCGCGGAGAAACTGTTGGATTTCGATCTGGCGTCGAACAACGGCGGCTGGCAATGGGCCGCCTCCACCGGCTGCGACGCACAGCCCTATTTCCGCATCTTCAACCCGGTCACTCAATCGCAGAAATTCGACCCGGATGGACGCTTCATCCGCCGCTACGTACCGGAGCTGGCGGCGCTAAACGATCAGGCGATTCACGCCCCCTGGCAAGCCAAGACGCTGCCAGAAGGCCTCAAACTGGGCCGAGACTATCCGCTTCCCATCGTCGATCACGCCAAGCAACGACAGCTGGCGTTGGCCCTGTTCGGCAAGCAATGAAAAACGCCCGTAGATGCGGGCGCTGTTTCCTGCAAACCGTTGCCGGGCGGGGGGTCAGGGCTTTTTCTTGGCCGCCGGCTTGGAGGCTTCTTTCTTGGCTCCGGCCACCGGCTTGGCCGCAGCCGCAGCCGGTTTGGCGGCGGCAGCGGGCTTGACCGCCGCTTTCGGAGCAGCGCTGGACGCTCCGCTGACCGCGATCTCACTGCGCAGTTTCTCCAAGGTCTTGTCGCCGATTCCACTGACATTCTTCAGGTCGTCAACACTCTTGAATGGCCCGTTTTTGGCGCGGTATTCCACAATCGCCTTGGCCTTGACCGGGCCAATACCATTCAGCGCCTCCAACTCCTGCTGGTTAGCGGTATTGATGTTGACGGCGGCAAAAGCGGTGCCGCAAATCAGCATCAGGGCGGCAAACAGGGCTAACAATTTTTTCATCATTGATCTCCTTGTGAGACAGGACTGAGCAACCTCAACCGCGTTGCAGGATCAATTCTATGACGACCTTGCTCCCAATGTAAGCCAGCGCCAAGGACAGGAAACCGGCCAAAGTCCAACGAATCGCCACCCGGCCTCGCCAGCCTTGCAACTTGCGGCCGATCAACAAGCCGCCGAACAGCAACCATGACAACACGGCGAAAACCGTCTTGTGCGTCAGCGCCGCGGCATGCCCCAGCACTTCCTCGGAAAACACCACCCCGGTCAACAAAGAAACCGTCAACAACAAAAAGCCGACGCCAATCACTTGGAACATCATTTTTTCCAGGGAAAGCAAAGGCGGCAATTGCCTAACCAGCGGAGACGCCCGTTTATCGTGCAGAGCCTTTTCCAAAAACAGCATCAAAATAGCGATCAGAGCGCCGATGGCGAACAGGCTGTAGGCGAACAAGGACACTAGGATATGCAGCACAAAAGCCGGATTGCTCAGATCCTGAACCACGTGTTGGCCGGGAAACAGCAAGGCGAAACCCAGCGCGGCCATCGCCAGCGGCATCATGAACAGCTGCAAGCCTTCCACACGATAGAAAAAACTGCAGGTCCAATAAATCAGCAGCATGATCCACACCATTACCGACAGCGCGCGGCCAACGCCAAGAGACAGCAATGCCCCCTGTGTCAGCGGTAACAGCACGGCTATCGCCTGCAGCAGCAGCAGCACGCCCAATAGGCTGTGTTCCAGCCGCGGCTTGCGCGGCCAGCAAGCCAAGCCTCGCCAGTTGGCGAAGTAATGCCAGGTGAAGACCCCGTAAGAGAGGATCAACGCAATAGAAAGTATGAGCAGGAAGCTGGTCATGGCGGGTGTTTTATCAAAACCGGGTGCAGCCCGGCGGCTCGTGGTAAAATCAATGGTTTGAGAGTCTACACCAACCGGCAAGCCGTTGGCAGAAGTAAGGACGCACCATGCTAGACAACCTGACCAGCCGCCTGTCCGGCGTGATGAAAAATCTGCGCGGCAATGCGCGCTTGACCGAGGCCAATATCCAGGACGCGATGCGCGAAGTGCGCATGGCCCTGCTGGAGGCCGACGTCGCCCTGCCCGTGGTCAAAACCTTTATCGCCCAGGTCAAGGAACGCGCCCTTGGCCAGGACGTGGCCGGCAGCCTGACTCCCGGCCAGGCCCTGGTGGGCGTGGTCAATGAAGAATTGACCAAATTGATGGGCGAGAAGAACGACGCCCTCAATCTGGCGGCCGTGCCCCCTGCCATCGTACTGATGGCCGGCCTGCAGGGCGCCGGTAAAACCACCACGGTGGGCAAACTCGCCAAGCTGCTGAAAGAGACCCAGAAGAAAAAAGTGCTGGTCGTCTCCGCCGACGTCTACCGTCCCGCCGCGATCGAACAGTTGAAACTGCTGGCCCAGCAGGTCGAAGTCGAATGGTTCCCCTCTTCCGGCGACCAGAATCCCATCGACATCGCCCGCGCCGCGGTGGATCACGCCAAGCGCCATTTCTTCGATGTCCTGATGGTCGACACCGCCGGCCGCTTGGCCATCGACGAGGCGATGATGGCCGAGATCAAGGCGCTGCACGCGGCGCTGAATCCGGTGGAAACCCTGTTCGTCGTCGATGCGATGCAAGGCCAAGACGCGGTCAACACCGCCCAGGCTTTCAATGAAGCGCTGCCGCTGACCGGCGTCATCCTCACCAAGATGGACGGCGACTCGCGCGGCGGCGCGGCGCTGTCGGTCCGCCACATCACCGGCAAGCCAATCAAATTCATCGGCGTCGGCGAAAAGGTGTCCGGCCTGGAACCCTTCCACCCGGACCGGATCGCCAGCCGCATTCTGGGCATGGGCGATGTGCTGTCGCTGATCGAGGAAGTGCAAAAAGGCATCGATCAGGACGAAGCCGCCGCCATGGCCAAGAAGCTGAAATCCGGCAAGGGTTTCGACCTTGAGGACTTCAAGGCCCAGATGCAGCAGATGAAGAAAATGGGCGGCATGAGCAATCTGCTGGAGAAAATGCCGGGACAGCTGGGCCAGATGGCCAAAGGCGTGCAGGGCGCGGAGGCGGAGAAAGCCATGCGCCGCATTGAAGGCATCATCAACTCGATGACACCGCAAGAACGCCACAAACCAGAGTTGCTCAAAGCCAGCCGCAAGCGACGCATCGCCGCCGGCGCAGGCGTGACGGTACAGGAAGTCAACAAGCTGCTGAACCAGTTCGAGCAGACGCAGAAAATGATGAAGCAGTTCTCCTCCAAGGGAGGCATGATGAAAATGCTTCGCGGCATGAAGGGCATGATGCCCGGCATGTAAGCTGAAACGGGTGCCTGGCACCCGTTTTTCTTGATGTAAAAGGATTTCGATGTCGCTCGATGTTGCCGTTCTGACCGATTCGCGCCTGCTGCCGCCGGACGACCGCGACTGGTATCGCCGCCAGGTTCATCATGAGGACGGTTTGGTCCTGACAGCGCTACAGCGCCAGGGTTTGCTTGTTCGTCGTCTGGCCTGGGATGACCCGGACATGGACTGGGCCGACGCGCGCTGCGCGCTGTTCCGCACCACTTGGGATTACTTCGAGCGCCTGCCCGCGTTTTCCAACTGGCTGGCGCGCGCGGCCGGCCAAACGCGGCTATTCAACGAGATTGGGCTCATTCGCTGGAATCTGGACAAACACTACCTGGCCGAACTGCAACAAAACGCTGTTCATACGGTGGACACGCACTACATTGAGAAAGGCGCGCCGCAAACACTGCGCCAACTACTGGCGGAACGAGGCTGGAACGACGCCATCTTGAAGCCGGTCGTCTCCGGCGCCGCCCGGCACACCTATCGCGTCGCCCCGGCGAACGCTGAAACGCTGGAATGCGTGTATGCCGAGCTGATCCAACAAGAAGCCATGTTGCTGCAACCCATGCAACACAGCGTGTTGACTCAGGGGGAGCTGTCCCTGATCGTCATCGATGGTCATTTCAGCCACGCCATCCGCAAAACGCCGAAGTCCGGCGACTTCCGCGTGCAGGACGACCACGGCGGCCAGGTGCACCCGCATCAGGCCGACGCGCAAGAGATCGCCTTTGCAGAAGCCGCCGTGCAAGCAGTGCCTTTCGACGTGCTGTACGCGCGCGTCGACGTGATTCGCGACAACCATGGCCGCCTGGCGGTCATGGAGTTGGAAATGATCGAACCGGAGCTGTTTTTCCGCTTCCGGCCGCAAGCCGCGGAGGAGTTGGCCGCGGCGCTCGCGCGACGCCTGCGTTGAACATTAAGGGATTTTGTACCGCAACCCGCCAGAACACCGGCAACCCACGTTTGGAACTACCCAGCATGAACCTGACCACGCTGACCGCCCTAAGCCCCCTGGATGGCCGCTACGCCGGCCAAGTCGAGGCCTTGCGCAATCTGTTTTCCGAGTACGGCCTGATGAAGTTCCGCATTAAAGTGGAGCTGGAATGGCTGAAAATGCTGGCCGCTGAGCCAGGCATCGAGGAAGTGCCTTCCTTCTCGGAAGCCACCATCCGTGAAATCGACGACGTGATCGCCAACTTCAACGTGCAGCACGGCGAAGAAGTCAAAGCCATCGAGGCGCGGACCAATCACGACGTGAAAGCCATCGAGTACTGGCTGAAGGAACGTCTGTCCGGCAACCCGGAAGTCATGGCGGCCAGCGAATTCATCCACTTCGCCTGCACCTCCGAAGACATCAACAACCTGTCGCACGCGCTGATGCTGAAAACCGCGCGCAACACCGTAGTGCTGCCCACCATCGACGAAGTCATCCACAAGCTGCAAAAACTGTCGCATGAGCTGGCCGACACCGCGATGATGTGCCGTACCCACGGCCAGCCGGCGACACCGTCCACCATGGGCAAGGAACTGGCCAATACGGTCTACCGCCTGAAACGCCAACGCGAACAACTGGTACACCAGGAAATCCTCGGCAAGATCAACGGCGCGGTGGGCAACTACAACGCCCATCTGGTCGCTTACCCCGACATCGACTGGGAAAGCTTCTGCGGCCGCTTCGTCACCGGCCTGGGTCTGACCTTCAACCCTTACACCATCCAGATCGAACCGCACGACTATATGGCCGAGCTGTATCAGGTTCTGGCGCGGGTCAACACTATCCTGGTAGACCTGAACCGCGATATCTGGGGCTATATCTCGCTGGGCTATTTCAAGCAGAAGGTGAAGAAGGACGAAGTCGGCAGCTCCACCATGCCGCACAAGGTCAACCCTATCGACTTCGAAAACGCCGAGGGCAATCTGGGCATGGCCAACGCCATCCTGGGCCACTTGGCGGAAAAACTGCCGGTATCGCGCTGGCAGCGCGACCTGACCGACTCCACGGTTCTGCGCAATATGGGCGTGGGCTTCGGCTACACCATTCTTGGCCTCAAAGCCTGCCTGAAGGGCTTGAACAAGCTGGAAATCAATCCACAGGCGATTGCCGCCGATCTGGACAATAGTTGGGAACTGTTGGCGGAGCCAGTACAAACCGTAATGCGGCGCCACGGCGTGCCCAATCCGTACGAACAGCTGAAGGAATTGACGCGCGGCAAGGGCGGCATCACCCGTGAAACCTTGCATGCCTTCATCAAAAACCTGGAACTACCGGAAACGGAAAAAGCCCGCCTGCTGGAATTAACCCCGGCCAGCTATATCGGCAAGGCATCGGAACTGGCCAAGCGCATTTAATCACGCCTGCTTGAGCAATAAAAAGCCGCCGTTACCCGGCGGTTTTTTTAATTCAGCGGCCATTGATCGGACAGACCACTGGAAGGAGAACAAAAAACCCAGCTTTCAAAAGAAAGCTGGGTTTTTGAATTTGGTTGCGGGGGCAGGATTTGAACCTACGACCTTCGGGTTATGAGCCCGACGAGCTACCAGACTGCTCCACCCCGCGTCAGAGAGGTTGCATATTATACAAGCCATTCTTGGCTGTCAAGATATTTCTATCTTGAGCCAATTCAAACACTCCAATCCACCCAGCCCAACTGCCATGTAGCCAATATCACCAAGCCGAATACGATGCGATACCAAGCGAACGCATTGAAGTTGTGGCTGGACACATAGCGAATCAAACCACGCACCGCGAAGAAAGCGCTGATAAACGCCGCGATGAAACCAACGCCTATCACCGGCACATCCGCGGCGGTGAACTGGTGCCAATGCTTGTACACGTCGTAGAACGTGGCCGCGAACATGGTAGGCACCGCCAGGAAAAAGGAAAACTCAGTGGCTACTTTGCGGTCCAGGCCAAACAACATGCCGCCGATAATGGTGGAACCGGAGCGCGATGTGCCGGGTACCATGGCAAACACCTGAGCGATCCCCACTTTCAAGGCGTCTTGCCAGCTCATCGCATCCACGCTGTTCACCCGCGGCACGCGCTGCCTGCGCTCAACCAGCAGAATGATGATGCCGCCCACCACCAAGGCCAGCGCCACGGTCAGCGGGTTGAACAAATAGTGTTTGATCGCCTTGATCGCGAAGAAACCGATGACCGCCGCCGGCAGGAAGGCCACCAGCAAGTTGCTGATGAAGCGCAACGACTGCGCATCCCGCTGCAAAGCGCCCTGCGCCACGCCCAGAAAACGCTGGCGGTATTCCCAAACCACCGCCAGGATCGCCCCCAGCTGAATCACCACCTCAAACACGTCGGCATTGTTTTGAAAACCGATCAGGTCCCCCACCACAATCAAATGCCCGGTGCTGGAAATCGGGAAAAACTCCGTCACCCCTTCGACAATGCCCAGCAATAAAGCCTTGGCCAACAGCATCACATCCATGTCCACCCATCCCCCATCAAGGATTAATACGCACAAAAGGCAGCCCCAGGGCTGCCTTCTTCACCAAGCGTCTTGCTCGATTCTTATTTTTTCTCGGCTCGGGCTTTGGCCACCAGCTCGTTGATCACCTGCACCATGCGCTCCGGCGCCACCGGCGTCACCACGTACTTGCCGTTGACGATCACCGTCGGGGTGCCCTGGATCGCATAATCGCGAGTCATCTTGGCCGCCTTGGCCACCTGCGCGTTCACGCCGAAGGATTTGTACGCCTGCATCACCTTGGCGGCGTCAACGCCCTTCTGCTGCTTGAGCCAGTTAGCGAACACACTCTCGTCAGACAGATTGATGCGCGACTTCACTACAGCCTCGAAAGCCGGGCGGTGCAGTTTGTCGTAGGAACCGGAGGTCTTGAAGGCGGAGAACATGCGCACGAAGCCTTCCATCGACTTTTGCCACACGATCTGCTCCTTGGAGAACGCCACGTCGGCGGGCTTGCTCTTTTCCCAAGCGCTCATCGCCGGCTCAAGCTCCAGGCAGTGAATGCAGTGATAGGAGAAGAACTCGATCACCTCCACCTTTTTCGGATCCGCCACCGGCTGCGGCGTCGCCAGCATGGTGTAATCCTTGCCCAGCTCAATCGCCGCGTTTGCCAGGCCGCTGAACAGCATCAACGAAAGCAATAACCACTTTTTCATTATCGATTCCCTAATAGAGGAAGAGTTTATTCCGCCTTGACGACTGTCGCGCCAATGCCATCCTGCTTCAACTGAGCCTTCACTCGGTCCACCTCGTCCTGGCGGCTATACGGCCCCACCCTGACCCGATGCACCAGTCCCTTTTCCGGCACAGTCACCGACTGGATTTTGGCCTCCACGCCCAACAAAGCCAGCTTAGCCTTGAGGTTGTCCGCCTCGTCCTGATTCTGGAAGGAACCCAGCTGCAAGTAGACCTTTTTGGCTGCCTGCTGAGCAGAAGGTTCCGCCGCCTTGCCGTTCTTGCCGGGCACCGCATCCACCTGCCCAGGCAAGATCTTGTAGAAATCAAAGCGCTGCTCTTCCTTGCCTGCGTCCTTGGTCGCCGGCGCGGTTGCGGCCGGCTTGGCGGGAGCTTCCGCCGGCATCGGCGGTGGAGCGGACGGCGCCTCCTGAGCCGGCTTGGCCACCGGGGCCGGCGCAGTAGTGGTTTCCGAAGCTGCATCCGCAATGCGCGTGCCCGGAGCCAGCAGCTCCGTCGGCGGCGCGGAAGCGCCGGCCGCTTTGCGATCCAACTTTTCCAAGTTGCTGAACGGCGTAGAGGACTTATTCAGATACATGGCGAGGCCAACCGCGACGGCAACGCCGACGATCAGGCCGATGACGATGCCCGCCACCATGCCGCCGCCTCCGCTCTTAGAGCTGGATGAGCGGCCACGGGAACTACGGGAGGAATTTTTTAAATCTCGATTTGCCATGCAGCACTTACGCTTTTAACTAATCAAATAGTTCAACAAACTATCTGGATTGATCAATTCTTTATTTATTGTTAGCCATTAGGCATTGCAGCTCGTCGTAATTGAATCGCCTGCAACACATGCTCCCGCATGACCATAGCCTGACCCTGCAAATCGGCAATGGTTCTGGAAACCCGAAGTATCCGATGATAACTCCGCGCCGACAAGCCGATCTTGTCCAAAACTTGCCGCAATAATGCCAGCCCTTCGGCGTGAAAATCGCCAAGCGCTTCAAGTTCGGCCCCGCTCAAGCCGGCATTCGCCTTTCCCTGCCTCGCCAATTGTCGACGATACGCCGACTCCACCCGTTCACGCACCAAAGCGCTGGGCTCGCCGGCGGCCCCATCCACCAACTCGTCGGCAGGCAAGGACTGCACTTCAACATGCAAATCGATGCGGTCCAATAAGGGACCGGATATTTTACCTCGATAGCGCCCCACTTGCTCGGGCGTGCACCGGCATTTTCCGCTGAAATGCCCAAGATAGCCACACGGGCAGGGATTCATTGCCGCAATCAGCTGAAATCGCGCGGGAAAACTGGCTTGGCGCGCGGCGCGCGAAATGTGGATTACTCCGGCCTCCAGCGGCTCGCGCAAGACCTCCAGCACTTTACGATCGAACTCCGGCAATTCGTCCAAAAACAAGACCCCATGATGCGCCAGGCTAATTTCTCCAGGCCGGGGATCGCTGCCACCGCCCACCAGCGCAACCGCGGACGCGGTATGGTGCGGAGAACGGAACGGCCGTACGCCCCAATCGTCCAGGGCAAAGCCATCGGTCCCCAAAGAACGCACGGCGGCGCTTTCCAGCGCCTCTTCATCCGGCATGCCGGGCAAGATACCGGGCAGGCGGGCGGCCAACATGGATTTGCCGGTGCCGGGCGGGCCGATCAACAAGAGGCTATGCCGCCCTGCCGCGGCTACTTCCAGCGCATGGCGCGCCATGGACTGGCCTTTGATATCCAATAGATCAAGGTAATCCGGAAGCGAGCGGGACGAACCGCCCTCTTGTCGGTACGGCTCCAGCTCGGAGAGACCGTTGAGAAAGGCGCAGGCCTCAACCAGGGTGCTCACGCCATACAAAGGCATGCCCTCAAGCACAGCGGCCTCCTTGGCGCTGGCTACCGGCAAGATGAAGGCGCGCCCCGCCTCCCTCGTTTTGCACGCCATCGCCAAGGCCCCGCGCACCGGCCGCAGGGCCCCGGTCAACGCCAACTCTCCCGCGATTTCATATTCCGCCAATTTGGGACAGCGTACCTGTCCGCTGGCAACAAGAATGCCAATGGCGATGGGCAGGTCAAAACGGCCGGAGTCTTTGGGAAGATCGGCCGGGGCCAGGTTGACGGTGATGCGCCGGGCCGGGAACTCAAAACCAGAAGTCAAGATTGCCGCGCGGACTCGCTCCCGGCTTTCCCTCACCTCCAGATCAGGCAAGCCGACAATGGTGAAAGCGGGCAAGCCGTTGGCCAAATGCACTTCCACCGCAACCTCAGGCGCGTCCACTCCGGCCAGCGCCCGACTTGCGACCACAGCCAGCGCCATGTCGCTCAGGAATGGCCGAGTTCTGATTGAGCCTCTACCGTGGCTCGCGCCTCCTCCGGGAACACCTGCGCCTCTAAGCGCGCTAGCTTCTGCTCCAGTTGAGCCAGCTTCTCCCGAGTTCGCACCAACACTTCCTGCTGCACGTCGAACTCCTCGCGCGTCACCAGATCCATTTTGCTGAATGTAGAGGCCATCATCGCTTTGACGTTTTTCTCGATGTCCTTGGCCGGACTGGCGGCAATAGTTTCGCTGATCTTGTTGCCGATTTCCTCGAACAGCTTTTGGCTCAACATGACGCGGCTCCTTGAGTGAATAAGTGATAACAGAGCAGAGTGTAGCAAAAAGCCAAGTCCGCTACCCGCCAGCGCGTACCCATTGGCAACCCCCATCCCAACTCCGCGCCCTTCGCGGCACCAAATCAGTGCGGCCCCTCATCGCCGCATGCACCGGGAAAGTGCCAAAAAGGCCAGTACAGACCTTTTTTGCATTGCAACATGATCTTAGCGTTTTCTTTTGCGCCAATCCGGCCTGGCACGATTCATGCGTACTGACGCGACAGCAGCGCTCAACTCAAGACACCGGATCATCAGACCCAAGGAGCAGTCATGAAACTCGTTTCTGCCATTATCAAGCCCTTCAAGCTGGACGAAGTCCGCGAAGCCTTGTCCTCCATCGGCGTGCAAGGAGTCACCGTCACCGAAGTCAAAGGCTTTGGTCGCCAGAAAGGGCATACCGAACTCTACCGCGGCGCCGAATACGTGGTGGACTTCCTGCCCAAGGTCAAACTGGAGATCGCCATAGACGACGCTTTGCTCGACCAAGTCGTGGAAGCCATCGAAAAATCCGCCCGCACCGGCAAGATCGGCGACGGGAAGATCTTCGTTTACGATCTGGAACAAGTGGTGCGCATCCGTACCGGCGAAACCGGCGCCGACGCGGTCTGAACCGCAATAGAGACTTAGGGGAAACGACAATGAAAAAACTGCTCGCAACCATTCAGCTCGCCGGCTTGGGCCTAATGGCTCCGCTGGCGTTCGCCGCCGCGCCGGCAGGGCCCGCGATTGCCGACGCCAAGAGCATCAGCGCCGGCGACACCGCCTGGATGCTGATCTCCACCGCCTTGGTTCTGTTCATGACGATTCCCGGCCTGGCCCTGTTCTATGGCGGCATGGTGCGCAAGAAAAACGTGTTGGCGACGCTCATGCAAAGTTTCGCCATCACCGCGCTGATCACGGTGCTGTGGGCGGTCATCGGCTACAGCCTGGCCTTCACCGTCGGCACGCCTTATCTCGGCGACTTGAGCCGCGTGATGCTGGACGGCATGGTTTACCTGAAAGACGCCGGCAAATTGGCGGTACATCCGCTGGCCGGCACCATACCTGAATCGGTGTTCATGACCTTTCAGATGACTTTCGCCATCATCACCCCCGCGCTGATCACCGGGGCCTTCGCCGAGCGAATGAAGTTTTCCGCGATGTTGGTCTTTATGGCCCTGTGGTCCTTGCTGGTCTACGTACCGGTGGCGCATTGGGTCTGGGCGCCAGGCGGCTGGATGGCCGACAAGGGCGTGCTGGACTTCGCCGGCGGAACCGTAGTGCATATCAACGCCGGTATCGCCGGCTTGGTAACCGCCTTGGTGCTGGGCAAGCGCGTTGGTTTCGGCAAGGAAGCGATGCCTCCCCATAACTTGGTACTGACCCTGGTGGGGGCATCGATGCTGTGGGTGGGCTGGTTCGGCTTCAACGCCGGTTCCGCCGCCGCTGCGGACGGCCGCGCCGGCATGGCCATGGTCACTACCCAGCTTGCCACCGCCGCTGCCGCACTGGCCTGGATGTTTGCCGAATGGCTCACCAAGAAAAAGCCTTCAGTGCTGGGTATTGCCTCGGGCGCGGTCGCCGGTTTAGTCGCCATCACGCCCGCGGCCGGTTTCGTCGACGTCAAAGGCGCGCTGATTATCGGCCTGGCGGCCGGCGTGGTGTGCTTCTGGGGCGCCACCGGACTCAAGCACATGCTGGGCTATGACGACTCTTTGGACGCCTTCGGCGTACATGGCATCGGCGGCATCCTGGGAGCATTGCTCACCGGTGTCTTCGCGGTCAAAGAAATCGGCGGCGCGGAAGGCAGCCTCGCCGCTCAAGCGCTAGGCGTGGGCGTCACTGCGGCCTATTGCGCCGTCGTCACCTTCATCCTGCTGAAGCTGATCGATGTGGCGATCGGGCTGCGCGTCGCGGAAGACGAAGAACGCGAAGGGCTGGATGTGATTCTGCACGGGGAGCGTGTCGAATAAACCCAAATTTTCTTGTTGTGGTAAGGGACTTGGGGCGCCACTGGCGCCCTTTTTTTTGCAAAGCGTGTTTACGATTTCGCAAGCTTTCGAAGATGTTTTCAACACCGCATCGCTGACGCGTAGCAGAGCGTAAACACATTCGAAGCCACCAATGAAAAAGCCGGCCCTTACGGACCGGCTTTCGCTTACGGAATTAAAACCGTTATTTGACGATGCGCAGGCTGGGACGCCCCGTCGGCTTGACCGGAGCCTCCGGCTCGGAAGCTTCCGCCGGCTTGGCTTCGTCGTCGGCCGCCACCGGTTTCAGTGCCGGCGCGGCGGCTTCAGCCTCTCCCAGCTCAACTTCGAAACCCATGCCTTCGCCGGTTTCCCGCGCAAAAATCGACATCACATTGCCAATCGGCACCCAGATGTCGCGGGAAACGCCGCCGAAGCGAGCGGAGAACGACAACCAGTCATTGTCGATACGCAGATTCTTGGTGGCCGAAAGACCGATATTCAGCACGATTTCGTTGTTTTTCACGTACTCGTGCGGCACATCGGCGCGCTCGTTGACCCATACCACCACATAGGGTGTGAAACCGTTGTCGCCACACCACTCGTGCAGCGCTCGGATCATGTAGGGCTTGGTACTGGAGCTCATTGGCAATCCTTATTTGCGCATGGCCTTTTCGGACGGCGTCAGCGAATCGATGAAGGACTGACGCTGGAAAATACGCTCAGCGTACTTCAGGATGGGAGCGGAGTTTTTGCCCAGATCAATGTTGTAATGCTCCAAACGCCACATCAGCGGCGCAATTGCCACGTCGATCATCGAGAAATCATCGCCCAACATGAACTTCTGCTTGGCGAAAATCGGCGCGATCGTAGTCAAACCGTCACGGATGGCCTCGCGGGCCTTGTTCGCTTCCTTGCCGGTGGCGCCGGCTTCCAGCGCCTTGACGTGGATAAACAGCTCGTTTTCAAAACGGTAAAGGAACAGGCGGGCGCGCGCGCGCATCACCGGGTCCGCCGGCATCAGTTGCGGGTGTGGGAAACGCTCGTCAATGTACTCGTTGATGATATTGGATTCGTGCAGGATCAAATCGCGCTCGACCAATACCGGCACCTCATTGTAGGGGTTCATCACCGCCAGATCTTCCGGCTTGTTATGGATGTCCACATCAATGATTTCGAAATCCATTCCCTTTTCAAAAAGCACGATACGGCAACGCTGGCTGAACGGGCAGGTAATTCCGGAGTAAAGAGTCATCATGGCAGGAGGAAATCCTTAACTAACAATGGGTTGATTCAGCTGGGCATTCTAGCACTTTCCCCCACCCCATTTCCAGCACTGCATCATAAGACCATGATTTAAAATAAAAAAGGCGGATTTCTCCGCCTTGATCAAAGCCGACAAGTTAGCTTAATGCACGTCGCGCCAGTACTCTTTCTTCAAGAAATACGCCAGCGGCAACAGCAACAGCGAGAGGAACATCAATACGACATAGCCAATCTGCTGACGCTTCACTTGTGCCGGTTCGCCGATGTAGACCAGGAAGTTGGTCAAGTCCGCCATCCGCTTGTCGAATTCCACGGTGTTGGCCTTGCCGTTCTCAAGCTTGGTCAAAGTACCGGCCTTGATCAGCTCCAGCTTGTGCTCCTCATGGCCTTCCGCATTCTTCTCGGTTTTCAGCACCTGCTCGCCTTGCCATTCCCAGAAGATGTGAGGCATGCCCACCTTGTCGAACACCGCGTTATTCCATCCGGTAGGCCGGCTCGGATCACGGTAGAAGCCGCGCAGATAGCCGTACAGATAGTCGGCGCCGCGAGAACGCGCGATCAACGACAAGTCCGGCGGCGTGGCGCCAAACCAGGCTTGAGCATCCTTCTTATTCATCGCGATGTTCATCTGATCCCCAATCTTGGCGCCCTCCGGCAGCAAGTTCGCCTTGATCTGCTCTTCAGTCAGGCCGATATCGGTCAGGCGGTTGTAACGCATCGCGCTGGCCGAATGGCAAGACAAGCAGTAGTTGGTGAAGATCTGCGCCCCGCGTTGCAAGCTTTCCGTATCTTGGATATTGATAGGCGCCTTGGGCAGCTTGGCCCCTTCGCTTGCAGCCAGCGCCGTAGCGCTGAACGGCAACGCCAGCGCCATGGCCGCGATTAGGTGGCGGATTTTGCTTTTCATGAGTCCTCTCCCCTTTTTACACGTTCATGGCGAATACGGCGGCGGCCACGATGGTCACCACCACCAGCACCGCAAACCGAATTTGGCGCTGGGCGTTGGTATCAGTCACCCGCGTCGGCACCGGAATGCTGCCCACATCGTTCTTGGTGTAGAACGGCATGCCCAGGAAGAAGGCGAAGTAGACGAACGAGAGCACCTGCGCAATTACGGTACGGGCATTGGTGGACGGCAAAGCGCCCAGAATGCCAAGGCCGATGAAGGATATGATGAACAGAACCAGCATGAACTTGAACTTGGGACCGCGGTAACGGATGGACTTCACCGGCGAGCGGTCCAGCCACGGCAGGAAGGCGATCAGCACCACCGCCGCGCCCATCGCCAATACGCCCCATACCTGAGTGCCCAGGAAGGACGGGATGGCACGCAAGATGGCGTAGAACGGGGTGAAGTACCATACCGGCGCGATATGCGGCGGAGTCTTCAGCGGGTCGGCCTGGTCAAAGTTGGGGTGCTCCAGGAAGTAACCGCCCATTTCCGGCATGAAGAACACAATGGCCGAGAACACGATCAGGAACACCACCACGCCCAGCACATCCTTAACGGTGTAGTACGGGTGGAACGGGATACCGTCAAGCGGAATACCCTTGTCATCCTTCAGTTTCTTGATCTCAACGCCGTCCGGATTATTGGAGCCCACTTCATGCAAAGCGATCAGGTGAGCGACCACCAGGGCCAGTAGCACCAGCGGCACCGCGATCACGTGCAGCGCGAAGAAGCGGTTCAGTGTAGCGTCAGACACCACGTAATCGCCGCGGATCCACACCGACAAGTCAGGGCCGATCACCGGAATGGAGCCGAAGAGGTTGACGATCACCTGCGCGCCCCAGAACGACATCTGGCCCCAAGGCAGCAGATAGCCCATGAAGGCCTCGGCCATCAGGCACAGGAAGATCAAGGTGCCGAACACCCACACCAGTTCGCGCGGCTGCTTGTAGGAACCGTAGATCAGGCCGCGGAACATGTGCAGATACACCACCACGAAGAACATCGAAGCGCCGGTGGAGTGCATGTAACGGATGATCCAGCCTCCGGCCACATCGCGCATGATGTATTCGACCGAAGCAAAGGCGACCGGGATGCCGGCCCCATTCAAGGTGCCGTCCGGCTTGTAGTTCATGGTCAGGAAGATGCCGGTGACAATTTGAATCACCAGTACCAGCATGGCCAGCGAACCGAAGAAGTACCAGAAGTTGAAGTTCTTCGGCGCGTAATACTCGGTAACGTGCTCCTTGAGCATCGACGATAGCGGAAAACGCTCGTCCACCCAGTTGAGCAACTTTTGTCCTTTAGTCATGTAGCCCCCTCAGCTTATTTGTCTTCGCCAATCAGCAGGCGGGTGTCGGACAGATATTTGTGCGGCGGAATTTCCAGATTCTTCGGTGCCGGCACGCCTTTGTAAACGCGCGCGGCCAAGTCGAACTTGGAACCATGACAGGGGCAGTAGAAGCCACCCAACCAGTCCGGGCCCAGATCGGCGGGCGCGATATCCGGACGGTGGGTCGGCGAACAGCCCAAATGCGTACAGATGCCGACGGCAACCAGCAACTCGGGTTTGATCGAGCGGTGCTCGTTCTGGCAATAAGTAGGCTGCTGATCCATCTCGGATTTGGGATCAACCAGCTTCTCGTCCAGCTTCGGCAGGTTTTTCAATTGCTCCGGCGTGCGGTTCAGCACCCATACCGGCTTGCCGCGCCATTCGACGTTGATCTTCTGGCCCGGCTCGATCTTGCCGATATCCACCTCGACGGGAGCGCCGGCGGCCTTTGCCCTCTCGGACGGGAAGAAACTCATCAGAAACGGCGTAGCCACTCCGGCCGCCGCCACACCACCAACAGCGCTGGTTGCAACCGTCAGAAAGCGACGGCGCCCCGCATCGACTTGTTGTTCACTCATTACAGTCATCCTCAAACGTGGAAACCGAGCCCAAAACTGCCTGATTTTACCCGATTCCGAGTAGGGACTTGAAGCTTCTATGCAAATAAATTGGCCGAAGCCCCGCTTAGCCTCTTAAACCGGGTTGGAAATGTCTACAAATTCAACACTTATGCCATGAAGCTGAGCCACGCGCTCACCCAAAGCCTTGATGCCAAAACGCTCCGTGGCGTGATGCCCCGCCGCGATGAAAGCCACATCACACTCCATTGCCATATGATGATTTTGCTCGGACGCTTCGCCGGTGATGAAAGCATCCACCCCCAGATCGATGGCTTCGGCGAAGAAGCTCTGCGCACCGCCAGTACACCAGGCCACGCGCGAAATCGGTTTGTCCGCCCTGCCCAACAGCAAGGCCTCGCGCCCTAGGCGAGCTGAAACATGCTCGCGAAAATCCACCGCGCGGCCTCCACCTCGCCATGACCCATGCCACAGCAAGCCCTGCTCGCCCCCCTGCCCCAAAGCGTCCAAATCGAGCACTTTGCCCAGCATCGCGTTATTGCCCAACTCCGGATGAGCATCCAAAGGCAGGTGGTAAGCCAGCAAACTCAAATCATGCTCCAGCAATGTCTTGACCCGTTGACGCTTCATACCGCAAATCCGGGCGTCCTCTCCCTTCCAGAAATAGCCGTGGTGCACCAGCACGGCGTCCGCTCCGCGCGACGCCGCCGCCTCAATCAGCGCCTGGGAGGCCGTTACCCCGGTCACCAACTTGCGCACCGCCGGCCCGCCCTCCACCTGCAGGCCGTTGGGCGCGTAGTCCTTGTAGCGCCACGGCTCCAAAATC
Organism: Chromobacterium haemolyticum; assembly: GCF_009936155.1. Taxonomy (NCBI): domain Bacteria; kingdom Pseudomonadati; phylum Pseudomonadota; class Betaproteobacteria; order Neisseriales; family Chromobacteriaceae; genus Chromobacterium; species Chromobacterium haemolyticum. The sequence continues at coordinate 4,323,827 of NZ_AP019312.1, forward strand.
TCGTCCAGACTGCCCAACAACACCTTCAATTCCATCACGCACTCCTTAACTTAATATATGCCCCGACCTTATTTTGCCAGAAGCCTACACATTTTAAGCCCGCAAAAGAAAAACCCCGCTGTAGCGGGGTTTTTTCAAAGCCTAGGAGGCGTCGACTTACATCATGCCGCCCATGCCGCCCATGCCGCCCATATCCGGCATGCCGGCCGCCGGCTTGTCTTCCGGCAGTTCAGCGATCATGCAGTCGGTGGTCAGCATCAGGCCAGCAACCGAAGCAGCGTGCTGCAGAGCGGAGCGGGTTACCTTGGCCGGATCCAGCACGCCCATTTCCAGCATATCGCCGTACTCGCCGCTAGCCGCGTTGTAACCGAAGTTGCCCTTGCCTTCCAGCACCTTGTTCACCACAACCGACGGCTCTTCGCCAGCGTTCTTGACGATCTGGCGCAGCGGCGCTTCGATGGCCTTCAGTACGATCTTGATACCGGCGTCCTGATCGGTGTTATCGGTTTTCAGGCTGTCCAAAGTGGAGCGGGCGCGCAGCAGAGCAACGCCGCCGCCGGCCACAACGCCTTCTTCCACAGCGGCGCGGGTAGCGTGCAGCGCGTCTTCAACGCGAGCCTTCTTCTCTTTCATTTCCACTTCGGTCGCGGCGCCAACCTTGATCACCGCAACGCCGCCGGCCAGCTTGGCCACGCGCTCTTGCAGTTTCTCGCGGTCATAGTCGGAAGTGGCTTCTTCCATCTGCTTGCGGATCTCGCCCACACGGGACTGGATCTCGGCAGCTTGGCCAGCGCCGTCGATGATAGTGGTGTTTTCCTTGCCCACTTCAACGCGCTTGGCTTGGCCCAGCATTTCCAGCGAAGCTTTTTCCAGAGTCAGGCCAACTTCTTCGGCAATCACGGTGCCGCCGGTCAAGATGGCGATATCCTGCAGCATGGCTTTGCGACGATCACCAAAGCCCGGGGCTTTAACGGCAACCACTTTCAGAATGCCGCGAATAGTGTTGACCACCAGAGTCGCCAGCGCTTCGCCTTCAACGTCTTCGGCGATGATCAGCAGCGGACGGCCGGACTTGGCCACTTGCTCCAGAACCGGCAGCAGGTCGCGAATATTGGAGATCTTCTTGTCGAACAACAGGATGAAGGGATTGTCCAGAGCGGCAATCTGCTTGTCCTGATTGTTGATGAAGTACGGGGACAGGTAGCCGCGGTCGAACTGCATGCCTTCAACCACGTCCAGCTCGTTGTTCAGGCTCTTGCCGTCTTCAACGGTAATCACGCCTTCCTTGCCCACTTTTTCCATGGCATTGGCGATGATGTCGCCGATGTCGGAATCGGAGTTGGCGGAGATGGAGCCTACCTGAGCGATTTCCTTAGTGGTAGCGCACGGCTTGGCGATCTTGGCGATTTCACCCACCAGCGAGGCAACGGCTTTGTCGATGCCGCGCTTCAGATCCATCGGGTTCATGCCGGCGGCAACGTATTTCATACCTTCCAGCACGATGGCTTGAGCCAGCACGGTGGCGGTGGTGGTGCCGTCGCCGGCAACGTCGGAAGTCTTGGAAGCGACTTCTTTCACCATCTGCGCGCCCATGTTCTCGAACTTATCTTTCAGCTCGATTTCCTTGGCGACGGATACGCCGTCCTTGGTGATGGTCGGAGCGCCGAAGGAGCGGTCCAACACCACGTTGCGGCCTTTCGGGCCCAGAGTCACTTTAACGGCATCAGCCAGGATGTTGACGCCGGTTACCATCTTGGCGCGAGCGGAATCACCAAACTTTACGTCTTTAGCAGCCATTCTTAAATCTCCAGAATTCTGAGTAAGGGAAGTTCAGATGCGGGTCGGATTACTCAACGATACCCATTACATCTTCCTCGCGCATCACGAGGACTTCATCACCGTCAACCTTGACGGTCTGACCGGAGTACTTGCCGAAGATGACCTTGTCGCCTTTCTTCAATTCCAGAGCGCGGCGTTCGCCGTTTTCCAGAATCTTGCCGTTGCCGACGGCCAAAACCTCGCCCATGTCCGGCTTCTCAGCGGCTGCGCCCGGCAGAACGATGCCGGAAGCAGTTTTTTCTTCAGCCTCGAGGCGCTTGATAACAACACGGTCGTGCAAAGGACGAATTGCCATGGATCTCTCCTGTTACAGTGGCTGTTGAGAGTTGAAACCTGTTTGAGTTGAGGCGGGCGTTAGCACTCGCCTGCTGCGAGTGCTAATAATAGGGACGAGAGGAAGGGTTTTCAAGAGCCTGCCGCAGCAATTTTCGATGAAAGCCCTCTAGAGCCTGTTCAAAGTCTCTAGATAGCGTGGAATGAGAGAAACTTCCGCTGTGAGAAAAAGCAACCCAAGCGATGGACTGTTCCAGTCGGTGTCGGTCGCATGAGCTGCTGATGATCTGCCTCCCTTAGGCCTTACCAATCAAAAGTAGAGAGAAGTCCGTCACTGAAGGAGAATGACGGACATGAAGAAGAGCAGATTCACCGAAGAACAGATCATTGGCTTTCTCAAGCAGACCGAACTGGGCATGGCCATCAAAGAGGTCTGCCGGCAGGGCGGTTTCTCCGAGGCCACCTTCTATAAGTGGCGCAGTAAATACGGCGGCATGAATGTCGCCGAGCTTCAGCGCGCCCGAGATCTGGAGGCCGAGAACGCCCGTCTCAAGAAGTTGCTGGCCGAGGCCCATCTCGACATCGAAGCCCTCAAGGTCGCCTTCGGGGTAAAGCGTTAGCCCCGCAGGCCAAGCGGCAGGCCATTAGCGTGATGTTGAGCAGTGGATTAGCGCTCTCAGAGCGCCGCGCCTGCCGGCTTGGGGGGCTCTCCCGAGATGCATGGCGGCATCCGCCACAGGCAGATGCGCTGACGTGTCAGCTGACGGCTCGCATCGTCGAGATCGCGCAGACACGCCGCCGTTTTGGCTACCGGCGGGTGCATGATCTGCTGCGTCACGAATTCCCTGGCATCAATCACAAACGGGTTTACCGCTTGTACCGCGAGCAGGGCCTGGCCGTCAGGCGACGCAACCGCCGGCGCAAGCTCACTGGCGTGCGTACGCCACTGCAGGCGGCCACGCAGTTGAACGAGGTGTGGAGCATGGATTTTGTCAGCGACCAGTTAGCCTGTGGCCGACGCTTGAAATGCCTGACGGTAGCCGATGACTTCAGCCACGAGGCGGTACAGGTTGCGGTAGATTTCTCGATGTCTGGCCAATACGTCACGCGCATGTTGGATCAGGTGGCGCAATTTCGCGGCTATCCGTTGGCAGTCAGGACGGATAATGGGCCAGAGTTCACCAGTCGTGTGTTTATGGGGTGGGCGCGAACGCATGGTATCCGGCACATTCTGATTCAGCCGGGTCGGCCGATGCAGAATGGTTACGTTGAAAGTTTCAACGCCAGATTCCGCGATGAGTGCCTGAATGAGCATGTCTTCGATTCGTTGGCAGAAGCGCGGCAGATCATTGCGGCTTGGCGAGACGACTACAACCAGGTGCGCCCCCACGGTTCGATTGGCCGCATACCACCAGCAGTGTTTGCGGCACGCTATCGCCAGCAGCGGACTACCGAACTATCAAGCAGTACCACTACCATGCAAACCTAGGACTTCTCTCCTTATCGCTGGTATGGCTGGAGGGGGCAGATCAACCCCAGGTTTGCGGGCGCACATCATGGATTGGGTCAGCCATCTCAAGCTCCTCCATCGGTTCAAGTCGCTCGGAAAGGATGTGGATCTTGACGATGGTTGACCACTATTCCGCAGGTACTATGGCAGCGAGTTTATATCGATGGCGCTGGATCAATGGGCATACCAACAAGGTGTCACGCTGGACTTCTCGCGGCCAGGAAAACCGACGGATAATGCTTTTATCAAGTCGTTTAACGGCAGTCTGCGGGATGAGTGCCTGAATGTGCATTGGTTTCTGTCGCTGGATGACGCACGTGACAAAATCGAGCGTTGGCGACAGGATTACAACGAATTCAGGCCTCACAGTTCGCTGGGCGACCAGACCCCGAGCGAGTTCCGGCTTGCTCATCTTTAAGCCGGAAATCTCCAGCTTAGACCGCTCGGTTAGTCGGGAGGAGGTCAGGGGCAGATCACTACCCCCGCCGAGTCATTATCGAGCGGACTTGCGCAACAACATCCAACGTGGCGTACGGAAGCGGATGATCATCCGATACAACTTAACATAGGTAACCATGAAGGCAAGCACGAATCCGATCAATACCGGAGTGTTATTCCAGAAAAGCATAGCTGGAACTACTGATACGGAAGATAGAGCCCACAAATAGGGGGAGGTCAAACTATTCCGCATAGTTTTATGATCAACATCTTTACTACCAACCATCCAGCGAACAAGACGCATATACACTAACTGATGCAAGTGCAGGGCATCCGGGTAACCAATGCGACGACCTTGCAAGAATTTACGGCGGTAAATCGAGAACACTGTCTCAAATACAGGATAGATTACACATAGAAGCGGAAACCAAGGGGAAATCTGCTCATGGCGTGCGACCAATAGCACAGACACTTCCGCAATCATGAAGCCCACTAGATAAGCGCCACCATCCCCCGCAAAAATAAGACCGCGCGGGAAGTTCCAGAACAGGAAACCGGCAATAGCCCCCACCATGGCGAAACAAACGCCCATCAAAGCAGTATCTTGAACCTTGAAAGCGGCATACGCCATCGCCAGGAAGATAAAGATGGACACCACCCCGGACAAACCATTGTAGCCATCGATAATATTGACCGCATGTGCCACTCCACCAACGGCCACAACGGTCAGCAACAGCGACAGCGCCCAGAACTGCGACAGCAAGCCGTCCACGACAGGAATGTCTAGGCGCTGCAACCCAGCCCCCAGCATGAAATAGCCCAGAATTGCCGCGACAAAAGTAGCCAACAACCGCGGCAACGGCCCCACCTGTTTCGTCACATCCTCAAGCATTCCCGCCGCAAAAGCCGGCAGCGCCACAACAAGAAACAATAGCGGCAGTGCATCCCTCTGCGACCAAGCCAACAAACCACAACCGGCAACCAAACCGGCAGCCATCGGGACACCTCCGATACGAGGCACAGGGCGGGCGTGGAACTTCTGCACCCCCCCCAAATCATGGTCTGCTGAAAAACGCTCGTGCAAGTGAGAGAAATGGATCAGGCACATGCCGACAAGTAACGACAAAAATATAGCCAACAATAGAATTTGTAACATTAGACGTCTCTTCAACAATTTGACGATGCAAATAAATTAGTACCGCCCGATGACGACAAATCTGAACTTGCCATTGTAAGTGCCATGCCATTTTCAAGCCACAGCTTTCATGTAACAACATCTGGACATTATCACTTTTTGATGCATTACACATAAAACCCGAACTCATCATGACCATTCTCGTGCCCCCCCTCCCGACTAATCGAGCGGTCTAAGCTGGAGATTTCCGGCTTAATGACCCCCTTCCGCAAAAACGTAGCGGCGAAAAGTAGAGATTTCTGGCAAATTTAAGCCCATCCGGGCAGGAGGTTTGTCATGAAAAAATCGAAGTTCACCGAAGAACAGATCGCCTTCGCATTGCGCCAGGCGGAATCCGGCACCACCGTCGCCGAGGTCTGCCGCAAGATGGGTATCTCTGAAGCCACCTTCTACAACTGGAAGAAGAAATACGGCTGCCTGGGTGTCAGCGAGCTGCGCCGCCTGAAACAACTGGAAGAAGAGAACGCCCGCCTCAAGCGCATGGTCGCTGACCTGAGCCTGGACAAGCAGATGCTGCAGGAAGTCATCCAAAAAAAGCTGTGAGGCCGGCCCGCAAACGCGAGTTGGCCAACTTCCTGATTGACGCGTACCGCGTCAGCATCCGTCTCGCCACCGCAGTCATTCAACTGCGGCAAGCTAGCTATTTTTATCGCCCTCATCTTCGAGACGATCGCGCGGAGCGACAGCGGATCCGCGAGATCGCCGCCACGCGTATTCGTTATGGCGCGCGCCGCATCCACGTCCTGCTACGGCGTGAGGGCTGGCAGATCAATCACAAGAAGACCTACCGGATCTACTGCGAGGAAGGTCTGAACCTGCGGCGCAAGCGGCCCAAGCGGCGAGTGGCGGCCGCACACCGGCAAGCCCGGCCGGCGGTCTCCAGTTTGAATGCCTGCTGGAGCATGGATTTCGTCGCCGATCAGCTGTTCAACGGCCAGAAAATCCGGGCCTTAACTGTAGTGGATAATTTTAGCCGGGAGAGCCTGGCGATCACGGTGGATTTCGCGCTGAAAGCCGCGGACGTGGTTGCTACGATGCGGCATGTTCAAGTCTTGCGCGGGACACCACAACGGATTCAGGTCGACAACGTACTAACTGCAAGTGGTTTGTCCATCGCCAGGCAACACTGATCCTCAGACGAGCAATCGTCTGTAAAAACACTTTTCGACGCACACAGCGCCCCCCGTGCTTCCACCCTTTGACGGGAATCCCGCTGACCATAATAAACATAGGATCCAGCCAGCGGCTGGCCCTGACCTAACCTAAAACAGCATAGAAGTCCCGGTGGAAGGCCCAAGCATTATCTACGAGGTCATAGTTGCCTCAATGGCCAGCGCGAGAGAGGTCGATCCACCGGGTAAAGCGTGTTCGAAATAGCCTTGATACATGGTGCGGGTCTTCAGTAGTCCATAAGCCACCCTCGCCATTTTGGCGGCAATGGCGGTCAGCGCCATCCGTTTCCGATCCGCGTCATGGGGTGCCGATGCAAGATAGCGTTCATACTTGTCTCGGAACGAGTTCTCGGTCATACGTACCGCCACTAAAGCCGCCATCCAGAAAGCGTAACGCAGGCGCGCATTGCCCCGCTTGGAAAGCCGCTCCTTTCCTTTCGACTGCCCCGACTGGGACTTCGCTAAGTCCAGGCCACAATATTTGAGGAACTGTCGGTGGTGGCCAAAGCGACGGATATCCCCAACCTCAGCCAGAATGATCAGGGCCAAGATGGTTGCGACGCCAGGCAGAGACGACAGGCAACGAAATTCCCAGCGGTCCTGGAGAAGGACCTGCGCCTGCTGTTCCAAAGTCCGACGCAGTGCCGCTACATGGGCCATATGCGCTAACTGCTGCCGGAACGTCTGCACGGCCAGCGAATCCTCCAGGACTGGCAAGGCTGAGCTATGTTGCGCCAGCGCATACATCTCCAACAGCTTTCCCGTCTTGTTCACCTTGCGGCCCAGCAATGGCCCTGCGGCTTGCACAAATTCGCTTTCATTCAACGTCAGAATGGCCCCTGGCGTGGGAAATCGTTGCAGAAAGGCAATGAACCATTCGGCGCGCGTCGCTTCCCAATAACGCGCCATTTCGGGAAAGTAGAGAGGCAGGTAGTGATTCAGCAGCGTATCGGCCAGCCGCTTGCGGGCCAAGGCGACCTGGTGATAGGTCTTGGACAGCTCCTGCAAGTCATGGCATCCCGTCAGCAAGGGCTCATGGTAAAACTGCGTCAGGCCCTGTTTGAGCATTTCCAGAATGACTTGAGCATCTTTAGGGTCATTCTTATCCCAAGAGTTGAAACGCGCTTCCCGATAGCGGGCGGCAGCCACCGTCGAAACGGTTACCACGTCAAAGCCGGCAGCTAGCAAGCGCCATGCTAATGTCCGGTGGAAATTACCAGTCGGTTCGAAGGCAATGCGGCACGGCTGCGGCAATGAGGATAGCAACGCAATGAGTCGATCATGCTCACAGGCTGTCGAAGCCATCTTGAAGCGCTGGCGTCGGCCTTGCGAGGTTTCAATCAATACTGCATGAAATTGTTTGGCGATATCAATTGCCACCCAGGTTTGCGGGCGCACATCATGGATTGGGTCAGCCATCTCAAGCTCCTCCATCGGTTCAAGTCGCTCGGAAAGGATGTGGATCTTGACGATGGTTGACCACTATTCCGCAGGTACTATGGCAGCGAGTTTATATCGATGGCGCTGGATCAATGGGCATACCAACAAGGTGTCACGCTGGACTTCTCGCGGCCAGGAAAACCGACGGATAATGCTTTTATCAAGTCGTTTAACGGCAGTCTGCGGGATGAGTGCCTGAATGTGCATTGGTTTCTGTCGCTGGATGACGCACGTGACAAAATCGAGCGTTGGCGACAGGATTACAACGAATTCAGGCCTCACAGTTCGCTGGGCGACCAGACCCCGAGCGAGTTCCGGCTTGCTCATCTTTAAGCCGGAAATCTCCAGCTTAGACCGCTCGGTTAGTCGGGAGGAGGTCAGCAGTCCCAAGCAAACCAAGCGCTTCCGCTGCGCTGCGCGGCGAACGTGGACCATCCGAAGCGGACCGTCGCAGCCCTGCAATGGACTACCTGGCGTTACGCGGGACAAAGAAGCGGAGACGTGATTGAGTAGGAAGTAGCCCAGCAAATACGCCCCCCGCCGTTACCTGTTCAGTGCGCCAGTACGGCAGCGTACAGCGCGCGCTCCTCGGGCTGGAACAAATAAGAATTGTGCCAAAGCAGGACAAAGCTGCCCTCCACGCGCCTGCAACGTTCCTTCAGCATCGTGAACATGGCATGGGCCGCATCGGACACACCCAGCCCCAAATAGCGTTTCGCCATTACCGTGCACTCCATCGCAATCAGCGGGCGCATCCGCAGCGCCGTCGCGCGTCCGTTCGTGAGATCGAAATAGTCGAATTCGTGGCAGGTTCCGCAGCGAAAGCCCGGATGGTCGGCATAACCCAGGCTGGAATCGTAAGCGAATCCCGCGGCTGCTTGCGCTTGCGGCGTGCTGGCGTGGTGCCAGCGCAGATAATGCATCCGGCCACCAATATCAGACTGGTCAATGCCGGCCGCGGTCAGCGCTGCCCGCAAGGCGGCCATTTCCATCGCAATCAGGACAGGGTCGCGGTAGCTCTCGTAACTGGGGTGGATGCCGATTTCATGACCGCGCCCATGGATGGCTTGCATGAGCCGTCGGATTGGCGGCGCCATCAGGGCATATTCGGCATCGACCGGCCGGCTGCCCTGGGTGGGAATGAAATAGAAGCGGCTCGTCAGGCCGCCCTGCTCGGACTGCGTCATCAACCAGTCGAAGGTGTCACAGGGGTCTGCGCAGTCAAGACCGAACTGCGCTCCAAGGTAGTTACCCGCAAGCCGGATCCCCATGCCCGGTGAGCGAGCCTTGACGGCATTCGCAGCCAAAAGGCGCAGAGCCTTGGCGGTGCCCATGAAGCGGTGCGCGAACGGATCGTCGACATCGTGGGTCGGTATTTGGCGGAAGCCGCTCTTGGCGAAAGTCAGGCCTGGCCAGACTCTGCGCATGAGCGCCTTCAACACCAGTACCGCTTCGTCAACCCAGGGCGTCATCAAATAGCCGTTGCGCCAGGCGTGCGAGGCATGGGCGCTGAACCGGTCGTGCCCATCGCGCTCCGCGGCCTGGTCTTCCTCAAGCCGCGTCAGCATCCAAAAGGCGGAGCCGAACAAATCCAGATCGAAGCGGTAGTCTTGGCCGGCTTCGGCCGGCGCGGCCGGCCGCCCCGCTTGGCCAAACAGAATCGGAATCCGCACGCGGCCCTCATCCACTTCATCATGATGGAAGGCGCAAGGATCGTGCGGCACCACGGCGCCGAGCCCCCCCTGCGCAGTAGCGCGCGCGAAGAAATCGTCGGGCAGACAGATCGTGCCCGGTCGTCCCGGCACGGAGAGACGCCAGTCCGCGCCGGCGTACGGCACCAGTTGGAGCGCAGGATCCAGGCGGCGCAAGAGCGTCGCCGCGATCCACGTGCGCTGAGCCATCCACCCGTCCGGCAATTCGAGTAAGAGCATCGCGCACCGCCTTTCAAGAATTCAAGGCCGTTTGCACTTTCTCTGCGATCTTAGCCGCCACCAAACCATGCCTTTCCAACAGGAAGCGGTAATCGCCCGTGACGTCGAACGCGTCGGGCAAGCCCAGGATCAATTGGGGCGGCGCCTGGCGCTTGGCCGCCTTGTATTCGGCCACTGCGCTGCCGAGGCCGCCGATGACACTGTGCTCTTCGACCGTCACCAGCAGTTTAGCGCGCTCCAAGGCAGTTCCCAGCGCCGCGACATCGAGGGGCTTGATGGTGTGCATATTGATCACCCCGGCCGAGACCCCTGTTTGCTCAAGCAATTTGGCCGCCTCTAGCGACTCGTGCACCATACTGCCGGTAGCGATGAAAGTCACGTCACCGGGTTCGCGCAAGGTGACAGCCTTTCCGATTTCAAAGCTGTAATCTGCGGTGTACACGGGCGGGTTGCCCACGGCCCCAGTCAGGCGGATGTACATCGGACCGTCGAACCTGGCGGCGGCCTGCACCGTCTTGAAGATTTCGGCGCAGTCCGCCGGGCAGACGACTGTGAGATTCGGAATGGCGCGCATCACGGCCATATCCTCGATGCCGTAGTGCGAATTGCCGAGGAAAGCCATCGAGACGCCGCTACCGATCGCGACCGCCTTCACATTCATGCCCATATAGCCGAGATTCATGCGCACCTGTTCCGACGCACGCATGGCGATGAAGGGCGCGAAGGAGGTGGCGAATACGTTATAGCCTTCCTTTGCCATGCCAGCCGCCACCCCAATCATGTTTTGTTCGGCGATCCCGATGTTCAGGAATTGTTCCGGATAAGCCTTCTTGAAACGATCCAGGCCCGATGAATTGCCCAGGTCGGCGGAAACGGCGATCATGTTCGGATGATGTTCCGCCACCGCCAGGATGGCTTGGCCAAACACCCCGCGCGACCCGATCCGTGACCATTGACGCGCATTGCTCGGATTGATCTCAAACATGCTCATGCCCCGTAGTTTCAAGGCACACGCCCAACTCGCCCAACGCCTGCTCGTAGTGAACCTTGGTCAAGCGGTTGTGATGCCATTCATTGTTGTTTTCCATAAAAGAGACCCCCTTCCCTTTGACCGTGTGCGCCACCAGCACACGTGGCTTGCCGGCTTCGCGCGGTGCTTCGAAAGCGCCGACGACCTGATCCAGGTCGTGGCCGTCGATGTCGCGCACGTCCCAGCCGAAGGCGCGGAATTTGCCCGCCAGGTCGGCAAGGTCCATGATTTGCCGGGCGTCCCCATCGCTTTGCAGCTTGTTGTAGTCGACCACGGCGGTCAAATTGTCGAGCTTGAGCTGGGCCGCAGACATCACGGCTTCCCACACCGAGCCTTCGTTGCACTCGCCATCGCCCATGTACACGAAGACGCGGAAGTCCGCCTGCTTTTTCTTGCCCGCCAGCGCGATACCCACACCCATCGACAGGCCCTGGCCCAAGCTGCCGTTCGAGGATTCGATGCCCAGATCGAGGTTCATCACGGGGTGGGCGATCAAATCGCTTTCATTGGTTTGAAAGGTCTTGTACGTCTCTTCGCTAATCAAGCCGGCCGCCAGCAGCGCCGAAAAGAAGCCCAGCACGCCGTGGCCCTTGCTGAGGATGAAGCGGTCGCGCCCGGCCCAACGCGGATTGCCCTTTTCATAGCGCAAGACGCGGCCGTACAACACCGCCATGATTTCCACCATCGACAAGCCGCCGCCCAAATGGGCGCTCAGATTGCAGGCGTGGCTGATCTCGAGGATCTTGTGGCGCATGGTTTTGGCCATGCTCTGCAGTTCTTCCGTATTCATCGCTCTCTCCTTCTCAAACCATGCCGCCGTCGACGCGCAAGACCTGCCCTGTGACAAAAGCCGAAAGCTCGCTTGCGAGAAACAACGCTACATTTGCAATATCCTGGGGTTCGGCGGCGCGCTTGAGTGCGGAGCTCGCGATCAAGCGCTCGCGCGCGTCCGGTGCCATTTGATCGAACATGTCGGTGCGCGTCACGCCCGGTGCAATGGTGTTGACGCGCACGCCCGCCGCCCCCAGCTCCGTGGCCATGCTGCACGATGCGCGCGCGAACGCGGCCTTGCTGGCGCCGTAGGCCAGGGTGCCGGGATCGGCGATCTCGGCCGCCGTCGAGGCGATATTGATGATGCTGCCCGAACGGTGGCGCGTCATCAGGCGCGACAGGCCCTGAGTCAACTGGATCTGCCCAAAGAAATTGACGTCAAAGACGCGGCGCAATTCCGCTACCGGCATCATCTGGAACAGACCGCCAGAAGCCGTGCCGGCATTGTTCACCAAAACATCGATCTTGTTGCCGCTCAGGGTCGCGATCTCCTTGATGGCTGCCTTGATTGAGGCCTCCTGCTCTAGGTCCAAGGCCACCCCTTTCACCAGGCCAGGCTGGCCGGCCGACGCGATCGATTGCAGCACTGCCTCGTCGACCGTGCGCATGCAAGCCAGAACCTGGGCGCCGTGGGCCGCCAAAGTCTGCGCAATGGTCAGGCCGATACCCCGGTTTGCGCCTGTTACCACCGCGATCTTGTTCTTCAACATCCTTGCAGTCTCCTGGCGTGTGCCTAGTGGGTTTCACGGTACATCTGACCGCGTTCGTAAACGGGGATCAGGATCTCCCAATCGTCATCCCCTATGGAATTACCATTTGGGAAAGGCGGTACGCTGCCGGCGCCCACCAGGACCAACACCGCTGGCTCGGTGTAATACGCTCTGAATACCTGCGTAAGCAGGGCGGAAAACACGCGCACATTGGCCAGCTTGCAGGCATTGATCGCTTGCAGTCTCTGCACCGCGTCCAAGTCTGCAAAGGCTGCGCCGAATTTCTCGGTACAGACCTCGCCGAGTAGGGCCGCGAAATCGCTGGCCAGCTCCGTCAGACGGTGCTTCGCAAAGTATAGGCCGACGCCGCTGCGCGAGGCCGGCGGCATGCCTAGCTCCACATCGCCCGGCAACATCGTGTCGATGATCAAGTCGAAATCGCTCACGTTAACAGCTCGCTCCAATGCTTGCTCAGGTAATCGCAGGCCCACAGCGTAACAGCTTGCGCAGTGGCCACGGGGTTCACGGCGCCCGAAGTCACGAAGACGCTGCTGTCGACCACGAACAGGTTCTTGATGCCATGCACTTGGCAATGCCGGTTGACAACCGAATAGCGCGGATCGTCCCCCATGCGCGCCGTACCCATCAAATGCCAGCCTGTGTGCTTGACGGGCGCAAACGAAGAACTCACTTTGGCACCGGCCGCTTCCAACACCTGTTTCGACGCGTCGATCCCATGGCGCAGCATCTTCTTGGTGTTATCGCTAAGTGCGTAATAGACTTTCACCCCCGGCATGCCAAACGCATCGCAATGTGTCGCGTCCAGTTCTATCCGGTTATGCAACTCTGGCAAATCCTCGGAAATCACGGCGATCCCGGCTGTTCGATTGTAGATGCGGGCAAAGTGGCGGTGGTGATCCGGCCCCAGCGGGATTTGGCGCATGAAATGGCCCGATACGGCCGTCTCTGCGGGCGGCGCCCCGCGCAAGACTTGCAAGGTGTAGCCGCGCACGAAATCACGGTCGGCACCGGTCTCGTAAAACTGTTGGCTCAGCATGCAGGCCCCATGCGGCCCTAGGCTCGATTGCAAATCGCGCTCAAACACACCTTCGACATAGGCAAGCGGGTGCAACATGAGGTTCTTGCCGAGCAAACCCGAATCGTTGCCAAGGCCATCCGGATGGGCCGCACTGCGAGAATGGAGCATCAGGCGCGGCGTGCCGATGCCGCTGCAGGCAAGCACGACGACCCGGGCGGCTAGCTCGTGGAGGGCGCCACTAGCATCCGCATAGATCACGCCGCGCGCACGCCCGTGGCGATCCAGCAGCACCTCCAGCACGCGCGCCTGGGTGCGCAACTCCACGCCCTGGCGCTTCGCCAGCGGCCAATAGGTCACGTCGACGCTGCCTTTTGCGCCTTGCACGCAGCCCGTATTGCATGGACCTAAGTTGATGCAGGAGCCACGCTGCCCGTGGCGGCGCGTATTGATCGCTGCATAGGAGGGCCACCAATGCCAGCCCAAGCGATTGAAACCGGCCGCCACGGCCTGCCCCATGGCCCCCAGGGGCACCGGTGGCAACAGGCTCGGGTACTCTGGATTGGCCGGATCGCCCACCATGCCGGCCACTCCCATCATCGATTCATTCAACTCGAAGTAGGCTTGCAAATCGGCATAATCCAGAGGCCAATCATCGGCCACATCGTCGAGCGTGCGCGTGCGAAAATCGGAAGGATGCATGCGCGGGAAGTGGGCCGAATACAGGATCGTGCTGCCGCCGACGCCGTTGTAATTAGCGATCGCGATCGGAGACTGGCTGTCGTCGATAGGATAATCCGCCTCATTGCGCCTTTGGCCCGGATTCGAACTATAAGCGCCCGCGCGCGACAACTCCCAATCGGGGCTCGTGCTCGGGTAGCGCGCGGGATCGGTCTCCACGCCCTGCTCGAGGCAAACGATACGGCGGACACCGTTCTGGCTCAGGCGCCAAGCGGCGGCGGCGCCGCTGGCGCCCGACCCCACGATCACAATATCGACTTCTTCCTTCATTCGGGTCTCGTCGGGCGCGGCAGGTATTGCTCAAGGATTTCTGGAATCGTGATCAGCATGTCGGCTTCGCAAGCTACTTCGCCATCAACAATGGCCATGCCGCGCCCCTTGCAAATGCCACGGTTCCAGGAAATGACCTGGGCATCGATCTCGAATTTCTTGCCGGGCAGGACTTCCTTCTTGAAGCGCACCGTGTGCTGGAGAGCGTGTGTCACCTTGCCCTTCAGCCCAGGCAGGGTTGTGATCGCCACGGTCAACATCTGCGCCAGGGCTTCGAGCTGCAGGGCGCCCGGCATGTTCGGTCCATCCGGAAAATGCACGGGAAAATACCATTCATTCATGGTCAGGTTCTTGTAGCCGCGCGCATATTTGCCGGGCAAGACCTCGTCGACGTGGTCGATCATGAGGAAGGGATAGCGGTTCGGCTGGTAAGCCTGCAACTCCAGGCAATTCAGGCTGAAGGCTTCCGGATTCTTGGCATCACTCAAAATAGGCCTCCTAGGGTTCACAAGCTGATGAGTCGGGACAGGCTGGCCACTATGTCATAACCGTCCCACACGATATCCATGTCCAGAGCGCGCCCAACCGGCACCACGCGGTCGATCCCACGCAAGCCATGGCGCAACATCCAGGCGCGGATGTGCGCGGGGTCGAGCCCGTGCTGGCTCAAGGTCTGGAAACGTTCGTTCACGATCGGCGCGAGTGCGTCCAGATCGGGCAGCGTCACTTCATGGACCGTGCCGAAGTAGCCGCGGCAGGTATCCTGGTCCGGGCCCAGCGCGGCCAGAGACACGCGGTACAAGAGGTTGTCATGGCGGTCGATGCGCTCGACCTGAGCATTGCCCATAGCCTGCCGGCAGGCCTGGACGAATTTGTCCATCACATGCACGGCTTGCAAGGTGTATTTTTGCTCCACGAGCCGGACCAACGCCGGCCACAGCCGCGCCTGAGCGGCGCGCACGCTGGCGGCATCACCGATCCAGGCGAACAGCTGCGGCGAGGAACAGGCAGCCTGGTCCATCAGGTAGATGTCGTTGAACAGGTCACGGCAGAATTGCTGCAGGTCGGCCTCGTCCAGCGCCAGCACGGCCTGCGGCACCAGGGCACATAGGGAATAGCGGTCAGGGAAAGCCACTTCGCGCGACCTGGCCTTGGGGCGGAAAGCACGCATGTGCGCCACCGTCTCATCGCCGCCCCAAACAATGCGGCCATCGGCCACCGACATCCAGAAGCGATTGACCTCCTCGTCGCGTTCAAAACGCAATAAGAGCAAGCCATCACTCAAGGCTGCGTGGGCCGGCTCGTCCAGCTCGGCCTGGATAGCCGCTGTCAGCAACTCGGCAGTGGGCGAGGCCTTGCTAGGCAGACGCAAGACGCAGGTATTGCCGGCCAAAAGGCCGAAGGCCATCGAAAATGCGAAATTGACGGGAACATTGGCCGGGCAGATATGGAAAGACAAACCCAGTCCCATGCGTAAGCGCTCGTCACGCCGGCTGGCGGCGCCCATCCGCGCCAGATTCGCTTGGCGGCACCAATAGGCGAAGGCGGCAACATCGGGCATGGCCTTGGTGCGCGGGTCCGCCAACAGGCGCCGCGACAGTTGCGCCAGAAAGGCCACTCGCGAGTCGTCGAAGACCGCAACGGGCGTGTTGGCAACCCGGTCGGCAGCGCCGGCCAGCACCGTCATGCGCGCCGCAATGCTATCGGGAATAGGTATCACTGCAGCCTCGGACTTCAGCATTTTGAATACGCCCCAACACTTTGAAATACGTCCCTTTGCGACCGCAGGCGCAATCGTCGATCCCAAGCAAGACGCCTTCGTCTTCGCTCAGCAGCGAATGCCCGGGGTAGCTGTACGGGATCAGGGAGAGCAATTGGATCAGGCCAGGACGGCCCGGCGGCAAAGGTGAGAAATCGCGCGGATCGCGCACGATCACGTCTGACCAGACCGAGGCGTGCAGATGACCATGCTCGCACTCCATGAAGATCGATCCGGTCTGCTCCACCATGCCATAGTAATTGTGCACGCGCCCGATGCCGGTCACGGCCTGCAGCCGCCGCTTGAATTCGGACGCGTCGACGGCCTCGGACTGCAATTGCTTCCAACCGCCGCCGTGGATCAGAATCCCCTGCTCCAAAGCCAGCCGGCCGCTGCGCGTTTCGAGCGCACGAAGCAAATGCCGCCACACGATGAAGGTGAAGCCAAAGATCAGCAGCGGCTGTCCCGCATGCTTTTCGACGAAGGCCTCGACGCGGGACACGCTCAGGCTCATGTCGTCGTCCAGAGCGAACTCGACCTCGCGCCCGAACATAGAGAAGCCAAGGATGCCCGCGGTGCGCGCGGAAAAGCGCAGGCGGTCGGCGATGGTGGCACGGCAATCAACCACCAGCATCGGCAAGCGCTTCGGGCCAATGAAATCGCCCATGATGCGCGACAGCACCTTGACTTGCATGGCTGAGGTCTGCTTGTCGAGGAATATCTGCGACACGCTTTGCCCGCTCGTCCCGGACGAGGTCATCGTCTTCACGATCTCGGTATCGGCGACACTGAGCAGTCGCTCGTGTTTGAACAGGCGGACCGGCAGGAAGGGCAAGGCCTCCAGCGTTGGCGACGGTGCCGCCTGCCACAGCTTGCGAAAGATCGCGTCATAGCCCGCGCAATGCTGCGCGTGGCGCGCAGTCAAGGCCTGCAGGCCCGCCAGCAGCAAGGGCGTCTTCGTGGCCCGGTCCAGGCCGTACGCCGGCTGAGCCATCATCTCGTTCACTGCATCGCGTTCAGACATGGATAATCCACCTTCCCCGAACTCAGTCTGGGCAATGCCTCGATCACGCGCAGCTTCAGTGCCGATGGGTGGATTCGCAAATCCGCAGCCAAAGCCTGCGCGTACTGCTGCAGATCGCAGCGTTCATCCGCCTCGACGCTCACGCACAAGAGGTCGTCACGTCCGTGCGCTGCGCCGACCAACGCGTGCTGCGCGCACCAGGCTTCGACCGCGTCCAGCGATACCCGCACGCCGAAAATTTTCAGGAAACGGTGCTTGCGGCCGGAGAGGAAGAAATAGCCTTCCTCGTCTTGCCGCGCCAGATCACCGGTTCGCAACTGCCCGCGCCAATCGTCTCCGCGCATCAAGTCTTCCGGCTGCTCGGCATAACCGAGCGCGACATTGGGACCGCTGTAGACCAACTCGCCGATCTGCCCTGGCGCGTCGATGACCGCCCCCGACTCGTCTTCCAGCCACAGACGGCCGCCCGGGATCGCGCGGCCGATGCTGCCCAATTTGCGTTCCAGGTCTTGCGGCGGCAGATAGGCGATACGCGCTGTCGCCTCGGTCTGCCCATACATGGTGAAGAAGCGCATGTCGCGCGCCTGGCAGATCGCGTGCACTTGCGCCGCTTTCGTACTGTCCAAGCGCCCCCCTGCTTGCGTCAGAGTGCGCAGCGAGGGCAAGTTCATCCGTTCGAAGCGCAGCTTGAGCAACATGTCGTAGCTGTAGGGCACGCCCGCGAGGCTACGCACTTGCTGGGTTTTAACTTGCTGCCAAAAGGCTGCGTCGAAGAAAGTACACTGGCTCAGAACGATTGAGGCGCCGGCTTTCAAATGGCTGTTGATGACCGACAGCCCGTAGGAATAATTGAAAGGCAGGGACGTAATAGCCCGCTCATCGACATTGATGCCCAGGTAGTCGACAATGGACTGGGCGTTCGCCGCCAAATTCTGGCGCGACAGGCGCACCAGTTTAGGGGAGCCGGTCGAGCCGGACGTGGCCAGCAGCAGCGCCAAATCCGGGTGCAACTGCGGCCCGGTGGCACCTTTGCTGAAGTAGAGGCCGTACTCGCCCTCGGTCCGCGCCAGTTCGAACGCCTCCAGCGGCGCCGGATACTCTTGTGGCAGGAACAAGCAGGCCGGCCCGTACACGGTGAACAGCTGCGAGAACGCAGCGGCCGACAAGTCCCGACTCAGGAGCAGGGGCACGGCACCTGCCTCGAGGCAGGCCAGATAGGCCGTGATCGTGGCTGCATCGTTTTGCCCCACGAGGAAGACCAAGGCGCGCGCCGGCAAAGCCCGCGCCAGCGCCTGGACATCCTGACGAAGCTGGCCATAGCTCACGACCTGCCCCGACTCAGTAACCAGCGCTGGTCGGTCGGAACTAGCCCAACTGACCAAGCCCGATGTCATACCTCGACACCGTACTTCTTGAGTTTTTCGATGCCGATGGTGTAGGAACCGAATTCGATAATGTCTTCGGTTTCCATCATGATGCCGAAAGTGTCTTCAAGCGCGGCCACCATACCCATGTGGCCGACCGAATCCCAAGCCGGCACGCATTGGTAGGTGAAGCTCTCGTTGAGCACATCGGCCGTCACCGAAAAACAATCTATGAAAACTTTGTCGTACTTATCCTTATTGGTCATTTTGGAGTCCGTTTGAAATGACGTTGATGAGCAAAAGCCTTGGAAAGGATTTTCTTGGGCCAAAACGGCAAGGCTCCCAAGCCGTTGTAGACGAAACGTCCATAACAGGACACGCAATCCTGATGGCCGCAACGAATCAGCCGGGGATTATTGAGTAACACGTCCTCGATGATCTCGGCCGACTTGCCGATATCGAGGCAGGCAGAAAGGCCCTTTCCAACGAAGCCCACCGTCATCGCGTTTTCGATGAGGTGTCGACCGGTCAGATTATACAAGCCCCTTGTACAACCACCAACATCCTTCCTGGTATACAAGCGGAGTTCGGACGTGGCGGGATCTTTAAAGTAAGTCTGGCGCAAATAATTCGACGGGTGCGTCGCCGTATGCCCGAGTTTTTCCTGGACGAGATGAAACGCCATCGGACCGTTATTCTTGTCTAGGGTTCCCAGCATCAAATTCTTCCCTTTTAATTCGCGCACGCGATGATAGGGCAAATAACTGCTGGCCGTGTGATCATGACCGCGCAAGATATAATCCGCCATCGGTCCCATGGCAAAACAGGAATTGGTCGGATGCAGGCTGCGCGCGGGTCGCGCGAACTGGTGCAAGGCCTTGGACAGGGCTCCCGCGCTCGGTTCCGCGTCGATGTCGAAAACAATCCCGCGGTCTTTCCGGAAACGCGAAAAAGTCGGCGTATAGGCCGGAATAACGAAAGTACCTTTCGAACCGATCAGAGAGTGGAATATATCAACCCAATCTTGATAAGTCTGCTCGACCGAACGATTGAAATAGCCTACCTTCAGCAAATCGGCGGAAATGAACAGCACATCCTCTTCGACGATTCCCAACAGATGGATTTGATCGAGGATTTGATTAATCGTGGGCCTCATCGTTCAAATTCCACCGAAAATTTCTTTTGCCAGGCTGCCAGATTCAGATAATAGAAACTCGTGGGAAGTTGGTCCGACTCCAAGGCAATGCCGCGCTGCTGGAGGAAATACTCGACAAGATTCGACTCATTCACCGTGCTCCAGAACCAGGATTTCAACGGACCGGTCATCCAGAGCTTTTCCGGCACCGGCCAGCCCATCTTGTCCCTGCGCCAGCATATGTGGTCGGGCAACAACCCGTCGAAGGCCAACCGCGCCAAATACTTAGTCCAGCCATTGTGCATCTTGTAGCAGGCCGGCACCGAGGCTAGGAACTCGGCCAGACGGTAATCCAAAAAGGGCATGCGAGATTCGATCGAATGCGCCATCGACACTCGGTCGCCGTAATGGAGCAAATTCACCAAACCCGTCATGGAATCGGCCGCCAGCCGCTCATTCAGGCACCGGGCGAGGTTATGCTGGGACTTAGTGATTTTCTTGTATAAGCCATTCGACAGCGCATACAAGCCGAGCTTGTTCAACACATTGAACACGACGCCTGCAAGAACGTGCTTGGTGGTGCCGGGCACCTTTTGAAAGGCCCGCGCCTCTTTGATCAAATCTCCCAGACTCAAAGTCGACAGGTAGATGTAGATATAACCCAGATAACCGGACATCTGTTCGTCGGCGCCCTGCCCCTCTAGCGTTACCTTGATCTGATGCGCCTGCACCAACTTGTAGGTATGCCAGCCGGACATGCTGCTGTTTGCAAATGGCGTGTCCATGGCCCAGGTCACGAGATCGTGTTCGGACGGGACGCTTTCCCAGCACGGCTCAATCTTGTGCGACTTCACCGCCAAGGCCTTGGCCAGGTCGTCGATGTATTCGCTTTCGTCGCAATGCTTTTCTTCGGGTTTCGAATACACGCAAGAGAACGTCTCTTGCTTGTCGACGATGCCCTGTTCGCGGTGGATTTTATTGACGAGATAGACGATCGAACTACTATCCAAACCACCCGACAAGGCCGAGCCCACCGTGACGTCTGCCCGCAAGCGCAAGCGGACCGCATCCTCCAGGATTTGCCGGTACGTGGCCGCATACTCTTGGGCCCGTTCTGTGTTAAAGGTTTCGCGACTGGGATTCGGATTGAGCTTCCAGTATTGTCGCTGCACGAAACGACCGTGGATCAAATCGTCCAGACTGCAATGGACATAATGCGAGGGATTGAGTCGGCGGATATTTTGGAAAGCGGTGCGGTCCGTGCTTTCGTCCGGTCCAGTCCGGAGATACTCGTCGATATAGGCCAGATTCGGACTCGGCCCGATGCAGCCCGTTTCCAAGATGGCTTTCGGCTCCGACGCGAATGCGAAGACACCCTCGGCTTGGAAAAAATACAGGGGTTTGACGCCGAAACGGTCGCGCGAAATGAACACGCTGTTCGTGGCACGGTCGTAAAGAACGAACCCCCACATCCCATTGAACTTATTTTGACAATCAACGCCCCACTTGTCGTAGGCGGCCAGAATGACCTCCGTGTCCGAATGTGATTCGAAACGGTAGCCGCATTCCACCAGTTCTTCGCGCAGTTCGATGTAATTGTAGATTTCGCCGTTGAAGACGATCCAGTAGCGCTCACGATATTGCATGGGCTGGTGCCCGCGCGCCGATAAGTCGAGGATCGACAGACGCCTGTGACCGAGAAAACCAGTGTACTCGCCAGCACCGGCAAGGTCGGTGATGCTGCTCGCCAGCTGCAATGCCTCCGCCACCTCGGCCGGTGTGTCCTCCCCCTTGAGGGCGAGGGCCTCCTGCCGATTGAGCACGAGAAAGCCCTCGTCATCGGGCCCTCGATGGCGCAAGACCTGGCTCATGCGTTGCGCACGACTCAAATCGAGCGCGCTGGCGCCAAAAATGCCGAAAATGCCACACATTTAGGCGCCTCCCTTGCTCACGCGGCGGTAACCAATGTATTCGAACGGATGTTTGTGCTCGACCACTTGTTCTTTCGGCAGCTCGCGTAGCTTCCGCGCCGGATTGCCGCCCAAGATGCAGTAGCCTTCTGGAAAGGACTTCGTGACGACCGCGCCGGCAGCCACGATCGTGTGGTCACCCAGCGTCACGCCGGGGACGATGATCGAATTCATGCCAAGCCAGCAATAACGACCGATGTGCACGCCGCCGCCAGATTCGAAACGAGAAATATCAAAGACGTCGTGATTGAAACCTGCGATACCTACATTCGGCGCAACAATCGTGTAATCGCCGATCTCGATGGGCGCGTCTTCCTTGGCGAAAATGTAGCAGCCATGCGAACCGCCTGGCGCCGTGTTCACACCCAGCTTGATCCAGCGGATCCCGAAGATGCGTGAACTTCGGTGCACGGGCCAGGGGATGAAACGATTAAAGCCGATCACTCTCTGGAGGAACAGATTGCTCATCGTGATCGGCGCCGACGACCCCTTTGTTTCATAGACGCACCGCAAGAACCAGACGTGCTTGCAAATGAAGTCGTGCACAACATTCAACATGTCGCGAATTTTGTAGAGGTCAATCATTTTTTCAACAAGTTTCTTCGTCAACAATGTTATTCAACTGTTTTTCTTCAACAAGTAGCGCCATCGTAAACCCAAAATTATATACATAACAGCACCGGCATTCAAGGCTAGGTTGAGCGCATGCGCCTGTGCGAATAAGCCAAACACGCCCCCCCAAATCAAGAGGGCGGCGGCTTGCCATATGGTTAGAAACCATTCATCGCGCAGACGCACTGCCAGCATGCTGATCGCCCCGACAGAAAAGGAGAAAGTCAGGAACATGCTCATCGAAAAATAGAAATCTCCGCGGTAGCGCCAACCCGCACCAAGCCAGGACTCCGACATGCCACTGAGAAAAGGCACGGCCAGCACAAGGCAAAACAGCAACGAGCACGCAAGATTGACAAGGAAGATCCTCTTCACGCCAGCGAGGCCGGCGCGCACGTAATCCTGGCGCACGAACACCATCGCCGTCGCTGTGCTGATCAGACCGAGACTACCGCCCAGCACCCGTTGCAGCATCGAGAATTGCCCCGCCGCGGTCGGCGAGGCGAACGCATTTAGGAAGGGCGCCAGGCCGTTCAACCAAACTCCGTTCAAGAAACACAGCAAGAGAGAGGGAACCAGGCCGGCCCAATGGCGCCGTAGAAGCGCGCGCGTCAAGCGCGCCCAACGACGCAGGCCGATCCAACGACGCCAGACGAGCAAGGCGATGGCAACGGTGCCGCCAGCCTGCCACAGGACTACGACGTCGACTTGGTTCGTCAACAGGGCCGCGACCAGGGCAATGAACAAGGGAGCGAGGATGCGCAAGGCGCGCATCACAATGACCTTTCTTTGCTCCCCCGAGAAGGCACTACGCAAGGACAGAGCATCGAAAACGCACAAGGCAAAACCGGACAGGAAAATCAGCCAGTAATGGTGGCCCGAGCGAAAAATGAGAAAACAGACAACCGCGGCCAACGAGGACAGCACCGCCCCCGCCAGGAAGCCGGCCATCAAAATCTTGTCGGCTTCTACGCTATTGCTACTGGTGGCCAAGCGAGTCTCGATCCGCATGAAACCGAGCGCCGCCCAAATGTTCTGCAAGGCAATGAAGCTTGCCAGCTCCCCGAATCGCGCGACACCGAAGAGTTTGCCGATTGCAAGGGTGAGCAGTAAACCAGAGAATGCGATGCAGGCATTCGAGGCGGCATAGATACCAGCTGAGCGAAAATGGCGCATCAGTCTACGAGATCTCAGTCAATACACAGAATATCTTCGCCTGAATAGCATCCGTGAGGTCGCCCCCTACCGACAAACGGACCCCTTGCTGGGCCAAAGCGCTAGCCGTGACGCGCGCGCGCCTGCCCACCGCCCATAGCGCGCGGCAAGCGGACTGCTGCTTGAGGGGCATCGGATAATGGACCGCCGCGGCAATGCCCGCCCAGTCCAACTGCACGCGGCCTTCGGCCTGGATCGCGCATTGCGCGGAGGTACTGGTTCGGCCGGAACGCAACTGTATACGCCGCGCGCCGATCAGGTCGAAAAAGGCATTGTAGAGCCCCCCTACCCGCGGGCGCTGCGCGCGCCCCCACTTGAAGCACTCCATCTCGGCCAGGGCAACAGAGCATTGCAGGGCATCCATGCTCCTGCCCACGCCCGCGCGTGCGTGAAAATAGCGCTGACTTTGGCCACGCCCCCGAATTTCGCGACAGGCCAGGGCCAGGGCATCATCGTGCGTGAAGATCGCACCGCCGTCGCCATAGCGGCCGAGCGGTTTGCTGGGGAAAAAGCTGGTGCAGCCCAAGTCCAAGGCATTGCGGCTCTTCTTGCCTAGATAGGTCGCGCCCAAAATTTGGGCGTCGCCTTCAATCACAGGCACATTGCAGTGACGGGCGGCGATAACGTTTTGTACCTCTTTATTACTCCGCCCCCCTCTCTCTGGCACGCCTCCCTGCCATACCCCCCCCCCCATGCTCGACGACGGTCGCGAACTGCGGAGCGGATTGCGATCTAGGAGATTGCGCGACTCGATCAGACCTTCAAGGAGCGTCAACACCGGCTTGCGCAAAGTCCCCTTCGACAAGCCCATGAGCTTCTTCGGATTAAGTTGCAGCAGCTCGTGGCGGGCTAGTTTCATCAGGCGCGGAGAAAAGGGAAGAATTAACGGGTATATTTAGGGGCGAATGGAGCCCGAACTTACCAAAGTTTGGGTGGGGTGTAAATGCCCACGCGGCGTGAGCACGTGGGCGTAGCCAAACTTGCGCCTGGAATGGACGAAGTTTTTCAACTTCACTCAACCCTTTTCGATCAAGGCTTTGAGCTAATAATTCAGGCCGCTCACGCCATTCCATTACCCGCGGCTCCACTGGCATATCCCCATTGAGCTGCAAGTAGTTTATTTCCCGACAAACCAGGCATTTTTGAGGTCTTTGCGAGGCAAATGGCAAGACCTGATTTTGAAAGCTCATCTCGGGCCGTTCAGACATATGGACAATGAAATGCACTCAGGCCGCCCCAGTTGCTCAGCGAGCTCGCGCTGCGCGAGATCCGGGTTTGTAACCATCTCCCCCAAACCGGATAGATTAACGGCCCGTTCATGCCATTTTTATAAGCACGCCACCCACCTCAAGCATTTGAGATTCAGCGCCCCTCGTGGGACACCAACAATGCGCATTATATGCACATGTATTGTAATCATCGATAAGCGGAGTCGATGAACAAAACACGAGCGCGGGTATTACTGCCGAATCTCCAGCAGATGGAACTACGGGCCAACGACTTGAAGTCCCCGCTCCCTGCAAGGCACCGCGCTCACTTGGTGTCGGCCTCTGTGGAAAGGCAGGATCCTGAAGATTTCTATCGCGACATCCGTGCGTGAGACATGCAGCAATCGCGCCAGAGATCCTGCTGATGCTGTGCCTGTACGCCGCGGGACAGCATGGGCAGCACGCGCGAAGGCCCGTCTGACGGAGGCGCACGACGCCTACCACTGGCTATGCGATGGCGTGCTGGTGAATCAACACACGATCTTCGGCTTCCGCAAGGATTACGCTCCCTCCTTGGACGAACTACGTCCGCGAGTATCCCCAGCGTGGTGAAGTTCAAGCACGCTACACACGACGGCTTGCGGGTACGTCCCGGCGCGAGTTTGAGCGTGGCACTGGCAACCCCGAAATCGTGGAAGGCTTGCCTTTGGGTGTGGAGTCTTGCTTCAAGCTGATGCAGAAGTGGCGCTGGCAAGCATTCAGCAGCGCAAACAGCCAGTAGGCGAAGTAACCGTGATCGAGTATCAGCAGATCATCCGCGCGCAAAACATAGAGCTCTTCGGTCAGTTTCTGCGCTCGTCGCACATTTCCGCAATCAGGCCGGCTCTATGACCAAGCCTTAATTTCGAGGTAGTAGCACCCTCCCTAGTGCCGCGCTCGGCGTGATGTCCAGCTATCGACCAAGACGGGGGCTAATAGTTACGGCGAGAGGTCCTACGAAATTGTCATATTAAAAATTGATTTTACAAAAGTGATATAAACTGCTTGGGCGGCGAATCCGGAGAAAACTAAAAATTTCACCATCCTATTTCTT
Source organism: Chromobacterium haemolyticum (assembly GCF_009936155.1). NCBI lineage: Bacteria > Pseudomonadati > Pseudomonadota > Betaproteobacteria > Neisseriales > Chromobacteriaceae > Chromobacterium > Chromobacterium haemolyticum. The sequence continues at coordinate 4,349,623 of NZ_AP019312.1, forward strand.
TCACTATTACAAATAGAATAAATAAGCAGAGTTGTAAACAACTCAAAAACCCTAGCCGCCATTGGCGTTGAAGCCATACCGATAAAACTTATTGCAATTCCTAGCAAAGAAATTGCAGAATAACCACCATCCCCACTATTTTTCTTATAGTTCAAAACTGCGAGCACAAGGAATGGCAAATGCGTTAGGAGATAAAGCTCCGGAGACATTGCATTTTGGATTAAATTATATGAATTCACTTTTTCAATGAATAGCAAAAAATCAACAACATATGCGCTAAAGAGATACCCAAGAAGCGGAGCAAGCACAGCAACACAATAAAGAGAACGCCCAACAAATCTAGACACAATCAACACTAAAATAAACAAGATAGCAGAGGCATGAAACACAACTGCCAATGCAAAGAGCGCATATGATTTTTTTACTTCTTTATTAATAAAATAGTGTGCTCCCAGACTGCACAACCCTGTGGCAACGGCATTCCTAATCTGCGTAAGCTCTTGAAACAAAAAACAACCAAGTATATATGTGGATAGCGCCAAGAAAAAATATTTATTATTTTTAAAAAGCTTAAATTTTAAGAAAAGAGCAAGTCCACAAAAAAATGCAAACAAATAATGGATGCCTAAATCAAAATTCTTACAAAAGGCCGCCACAAAGATGAACGCAGAATCAACAAACTTATTATAAGGCAGCTGATCGAGACTTGCTGCATCTATTATTTCAAATTGTTCGAGATACGCATAAGAGTCAGGATCAAGTCCGATAGGCTTTGAAAATGAAACAACCCAAAGCAGCACAAAGAAAAGCCTAAGAAAATTAATGGCACCACATCTTGAAATCTTTAAAAAATGCAAAAATAGTGCGCAAATGGAAATTGAATAGACCGTTATTATTTCAAACATGGCTATGCTTTTTAATATCATTTAGGATAATTTCATTTGTAACTTTTCTTTCTTTATCAAACACCCACCCCCATTTATTAAAATATTTTACTGCAGAAACCGTATGAAAAATAAACATTTTTAAATTTTTAAATGACGACTTCTCGAAATTATGCACAACTGTAAAGTTAGGATTAAAAATAGAGCCATGTCTATTAAATAATCTTCTTGAAAGATCCACATCCTCAAGATACATAAAGAATCTTTCGTCAAATCCTTTGCAATCTACTAGGCATGACGTTCTGGTAAACATAAAACAGCCAGAAAGATTAGGGATGCATACGGGGATCTTAAGATGGCTAGCATCAATAACGTAATTGCTATATTTTGCAAGACTTGGGATAAATCGACGCAGGATCAAATCTATAGGCGTTGGCAACAACTTGCATAACTGCTGCACCTCTCCTGAAGGGTAGAGAATTTTTGGCATTAAAAGTCCAAAACTGTTTTGCTCAGCATATTGTAGGATCTTCTTAATAGTATCCTCCATTATAAATATGTCTGGATTACAAATAATATGGTATGTAGAATTTGATTCTGTAAGCTTTGCAATAGCCAAGTTATGTCCCCTGCCATAGCCTATATTCCCCTGTCCACTTATACAGTGTACTTTCCCACCAGACAGGTCATGCACCCATTCGCAATATCCATTATTGATTAAATATATCGTGGAAATATCATCACACGCCAACAATACATTCAGAAGTGGCTCTAAAAATTCTTTACTATGCTTATAAAGAACTATGGAAACAGTAATTTTTCTCATTTTGCCATTAGCTCCTGATATAGCGCTATATAATTTTCAGCATTTTTCGTGTAGTCAAAACATTTTTTGGCAACATCGATCGCATGATCGCTAAATTCAGATCGCAAAAAGTGATCTAGCATATAATTATTAATGCTATCTTCGCAATTAATAGGGTCGAAGGTTAGCCCAACGTTAAATTTATTAGCAATTGTTGCAGCTCCGCCACAATACTTGTTTACAAGCACAGGCAAGCCAGCTGAAAGGTATTCAGCCGTCTTTACAGCCATAATGGTGCTTGCAATCTGTATTTCGTGATCTTCCTTTGGATGCAAATAAGGAAGAACTCCAAAGTCAGCGGTACTTAATAAAGTGGCAAGCTCCTCTGAGTTATTTGTACTCGTAATGTATATTTCAGACTCAGGGAATTCTAATGCCTGGGCCATAATTTTATTCTTATTTGATTGCGTGACAATAAGCAGCTTTGTCTTCGCATATGCTTTTCTAAACGCCCGATAAGTATTCATCAAAATATATGGCTTATGCCATGTGTCATCCGACAATGCACCCACATAGCATAAAACCTTTTCATCACTACTCCCACGCTCGATTAACTTCGGCCGTAATGAATTAACATCTGAACTGAGGTAAATTGTTTCAACACGCTTTGCACCAATTTTTTCAAAATGGAGACTCATGGGATCCGAGACGGAGATTGTAATATCAGCACTATTGAGTACAAACATCTCAACTTCTTTTAAAAACCTGTATTGCGGACTTCCATTTACAACTTTATTTTTCAGCACAGCTTCTTCCGGCCATAAGCCTCTGGCATCAAAAATAACCTTGTAATTTAGGCCCAATTTCGCCCTAGCGATTAATGCCGCATAAGCAGCATGATATGAGCGACAATGTACAATATCGGGCTTATCTTTTTTGAGCCTATTTCTTAATAAAAAATTAGAAAGCAAATGAAATCCATTGAAACCAAACCTCCCTGACGGATAAAACTCAGTCTGCACTCCAAGAATTGGAATAATATTAAGAGATTTTTGGGGTAGCGATACTCCTATTTTTCTAATATCTGAAAAATAAGATAAAGTCCTTCGTACCAAACCACTATTTATCAAAGGCAAACCACAATACAAACTTATATCAATTGATTTATCCAGCTTGCTTATGCGATTAATTTGCCCTAAGACTTGGCTACCATAAACACCATTTAATCTTGGGGTTTCTCCCCAGGTTAGATAGATAATCTTCATTATTAAATAAATTGAATTAAGTAGAAATTGATAAAATTAGGCTTGGAGTTATTTTAAAGAAAGTGAAAGTTGTTGAGGTAATTTTGAACAATACCTCAGCGGGACAATCTGAGCCACAAAGGAAAGGACAATACAAGAAAATAGTCCGACTCCAATCAAAGAGCTTGTTTCTTTCCTCTCAGCATCAGCCAATGCCAAATCATAGAAAAAACACCCTGCGATTGAAAAATCCAACAACAACCATGAGTATAGATGACTCTCCAAATTTATATGGAGGATAGATGCAAGTCAAAATTGTACTCGCTAAAAATAGCATACCTGGCCTTAACCCCGCACCAATGGCTTTCAGGCTAATAGCCTTAATTGCTTTATTCCGTTTGAAAAAGTTCTTTTCTAAACAAGTAGTCACGCGTAACTAAATGTGAGTTTACGCACCTCGGAACTATAGGCCATAAAGGTATCTTCCCGTATCAAAAAAATTTCAACCTAGTTATGCACGACCGCTTTATTTACTCTAACTCAAAACATTTATTAAAGCCTCAACAATGTGATTTTGCGTCGCCTCGTCCAGGAAGGGATGCATCGGCAGACTCATCACCCGGCGGCCGGCGGCCTCCGACAGCGGGAAGCTGCCTTCCGGCAGGTTCAGGTGAGCGAAAGCCGGCTGCAGATGCAGCGGAATCGGGTAATGCACGGCGGTGGGCACGCCCAACTCCTTCAGCTTGGCCTGCACCGCCTCGCGATCGTCCACCTCGATGGTGTACTGCGCGTAGACATGACTGTTGCCCTCGGCGATCACCGGCACCCGCGCCACCTCGCGCAGCAGCGCGCTGTAACGCGCGCCGATGCGCTCGCGCGCCGCCACTTCGTCCGCGAAGCTGGGCAGCTTGGCCAGCAGCACCGCCGCCTGTATGGTGTCCAGCCGGCCGTTCAGGCCGATGATGGGGTGGTGATAGCGGCGGTCCTGGCCGTGCACGCGAATCTCGCGCATTTTCTTGGCCAGCGCGTCGTCGTTGGTGAAGCAGGCACCGCCGTCGCCGTAGCAGCCCAAGGGCTTGCTGGGGAAGAAGCTGGTGCAGCCTATGGTGGACAGATTGCCGGACTTCTTGCCGTTCTGGCTGGCGCCGAAGCTCTGCGCGCCGTCCTCGATCACCGCGACGCCGTGTTTGGCGGCGATGGCGTTGATAGCGTCGAAATCAGCGCACTGACCGTACAGGCTCACCGGCATGATGGCCCGGGTGCGGGGCGTAATCGCCGCTTCCAACAGCGCCGGGTCCAGGTTGTAGCTGACGGGATCGATGTCGACGAACACCGGCTTGGCCCCCAGCAAGGCGATCATCTCGCCGGTGGCGATGAAGGTGAACGGGGTGGTGATCACTTCGTCGCCGGGACCAATGTCCAAAGCCATCATCGCGATCAGCAGCGCCTTGGTCCCGTCGCAGACGCCGATGGCGTGCTTGGCGCCGGTGTATTCCGCCAGCCCCTGCTCCACCTCCTTCACCTCCGGCCCCATGATGTACTGGCCGTGGTCCAGCACCGCGTGGATGCGGACGTCGATGTCGGCTTTCAGGTGCTGGTACTGCGCTTTCAGATCAATGAACTGGATGGACATAACGGGATCAACCCCAAATCAATTTTTGAAAGATATCGCATCAATAGCGACACGTAGAACAACTGAGCAGCGCCCTGAAGCAAAGCCGCATCAGGAAGGCTTGTCAGTCGTTCTTGAGCGGCGAGCAGTGATTGCCGCCCACCTCGTAATGCTTGCCGCAGGCCGGGCAGCTGTGGGTGCCGATGTCGTTGGCCAGCCTCTCGCCGCAGGAACACATCCAGCCGATGCGTTTGGCCGGCGTGCCCACCATCAGCGCGTAGGCCGGCACATCGCGGGTCACCACCGCCCCGGCGCCGACGAAGGCGTACTCGCCTATGGTGTGGCCGCACACCACGGTGGCGTTGGCCCCGATGGACGCCCCTCGTTTCACCAGGGTGCGGCGGTACTCATTCTTGCGCGCGACATGGCTGCGCGGATTGTTGACATTGGTGAACACCATGGACGGGCCGCAAAACACATCGTCCTCCAGCGTCACCGCATCGTAGATGGACACATTGTTCTGCACCTTGACGGTGTCGCCGATCAGCACGTCGTTGCCCACGAACACGTTCTGGCCGAAGGAACAGCCGGCGCCGATCTGAGCGCCGCCGCAAATATGGACCCAGTGCCAGACGCGGGTGTTCTCACCGATCTGCGCGCCGTCGTCGACGATGGCGCTGGAGTGGATGGTGTAAGTCATGATTTAAAACCTTAAACTTAGCCACGGGAGCCCACAACGAGTTCAACTTGTAGGTCGGGCTGCCACAGGCGTAACCCTACATCATCGTCACACGCTTTTTGGTTACGTCTCCAAAACCGGACTAACCCAACCTACGAAACCCATGCCATCAATAATCCAGCGGCAGGCTGACACGGCGGCCGTCGCGCGCGGACAGGTACATCGCGATAAGCAGCTCAAGCGACTTCAACCCTTCGCGGCCGTCCGTCTCCGGCTCGGCTTCGCCGCGCATGGTCTTGATCACATTGTCGTAGTACAAGGGGTGGCCGAAACCGTAAACGCTGGTGGTGGCGTAGCTGGCCTGCTTGATGTCTTCGTCCATCGCATGCGGCTCGGCGAATTCCCAATGCTGGATTTCATTGACCGCCATGCCGCCCACGCGCACCGAGCCCTTCTCGCCCAGGATGGTGATGCTGCCTTCCAGGTTCTTCGGGTAGGTCAGCATGGTCACGTTCATGCTGCCCAGCGCGCCGCTGCGCCATTTGACGCTGACGGTCCCGGTGTCCTCCACCTCGATATTGCGCGCCAGCGTCGCGGTGTAAGCCTGCACGCTTTCCACCGGGCCGATCAGCCAGTCCAGCAGATCCACGTAATGACTGGCCTGGTTCATGAAGGCGCCGCCGTCGAACTCCCAGGTGCCGCGCCAGCCGGCCGCGTCGTAGTACTCCTGCGGACGGGTCCAGAACACATTGACGTTGACCATGTAGATACGGCCAAAGCGCTTCTCCCGCATCGCACGCTTCAAGAGCTGCAAGGTGGCGTTGCGGCGGTTTTGCTTGACCACGAACAGATGCTTGTTGGCGCGGTCGGCGGCCTTGACCATTTCCAGGCCGTCTTCCCATCGGGTCGCCATCGGCTTTTCCGTCATCACGTGGAAACCGGCTTCCGAGCAGGCGATGCTCTGGCTCGGATGCAAGCCGGAGGGCGTGGTCAGGATAACGATGTCCGCGTCGGTCTTGCCCAGCATCTCGGCCAGGCTGGCGTGGCCGCGCGCACCGGTGCGCGCCACCGCCGCCGTCAGGGCGGCCGGGTCGATGTCGCAAACGTCGACCAGCTCGGCGCGGTCGGCGTGCTGCTCCAGCGCGCCGAAGTGGTTCTGGGCGATGCGGCCGCAGCCCACCAGCGCGAAGCGGATCTTGCGGTCGGTAATCGGGGGAAGGTGCAATGTTTGCATGGTTCTGCCTCAAATTCCTTCAAAACACGCGGGCGCATCGCTTAACGATGCACCCGCTTGGGCACTTGTCTCACCACGCCCGGCAAGCGCAGGGACAAGACGCGCGGCGTTGCGGCTTAGGCCTTGACGATGTTGTCCGCCGGCTCCAGATACTTGCCGCGGCTGTCCACCACCAGTTGCGCGTGCGCCTTGATCTGCGCGTAGTCGAACTTGTCGTGGTCGGTGGCCAGCAGCACGCAGTCGTAGCCGGCCAGGCTCTCCGCGCTCAAGGCCACGCTGGACAGCTCGAAATGATGCTCGCGCATCTTGGGGAACACCGGCACGTGCGGGTCGCTGTAGGCCACTTCCGCGCCCAGATCGCGCAGCTTCTCCATCAGGAACACCGACGGGCTTTCGCGCATGTCGTCGACGTTCTTCTTATAGGCGATACCCAGCACCAGCACGCGGCTGCCGTTGATGGACTTCTTGCGCAGGTTCAGCGCGGCCGCCACTTTGGACACCACGTAGTCGGGCATATTGCTGTTCACTTCGCCGGCCAGCTCGATGAAACGGGTGTTGACGCCGTATTCGCGCGCTTTCCAGGTCAGGTAGAACGGGTCGATCGGAATGCAGTGGCCGCCCAGCCCCGGACCCGGATAGTAGGGCACGAAGCCGAACGGCTTGGTGGCCGCCGCGCGGATCACTTCGTGGATGTCGATGCCCATCTTGTCGGCGACGATCTTCATCTCGTTGACCAGGCCGATGTTCACCGCGCGGTGGATGTTTTCCAGCAGCTTGGTCATTTCCGCGGCGCGGGTGGAGGACACCGGCACCACCTTGTCGATCACCGCGCTGTACAGCGCCACGCCGATTTCCTGGCAGGCCGGGGTCACACCGCCGCACACCTTGGGAATGGTGCGGGTGGTGAAGTCCGGATTGCCCGGATCTTCGCGCTCCGGCGAGAACACCAGGAAGGCGTTGTCGCCCACCTTCAACCCGCGCGATTCCATGCGCGGTAACAGTTCTTCGTCGGTGGTGCCCGGATAGGTGGTGGACTCCAGCGACACCAGGTGGCCTTCGCGCAGATAGGGCACCAGGCTGTCTATGGTGTTCAGCACGAAGGACAGATCCGGCTCGCGGTATTTGTTCAACGGCGTCGGCACGCACAAAATCAGCGTGTCGGCTTCGACAGCGCGAGAGAAATCGGTGGTGGCTTCGAAACCGCGGCTCAGCGCGGTGGCGATGCTGTCCGCGCTAATGTGTTCGATGTAGCTCTTGCCAGCCATCAGCGCATCGACCTTGCCCTGGTCGATGTCGAAGCCCAGCACTTTGTAGCCGACTTCGGCGAAGCGCAGCATCAGCGGCAGGCCGACATAGCCCAGGCCCACGATGCCGATGACGGCGGACTTGTCCGCAATGCGATTGCATAATTTATTTTTCACAATAACTAAAAATCCTTGAGAAATATAGTAATGGCAATTACAAAACTAACTAAGTTTGCTACATAAAAAATCTTAAAACATGGTCGGCCAAACCGCACTCTTCAAAAATCCAGCACGTTTAAAGTTGCAGTAATTATTACTGGAAATGTCGGCCTCCTTCTAGACATCCAAGAGAATACCTAAACTTTCTAATTCCACTACCATGCTTCCAAATACCCCAATATCCCCTCCGCAGCCTCCCGCCCCTCAAACACTGCCCGCACCACCAAATCCGCGCCGCGGACCATATCGCCACCGGCGAAAACCTTGGGGTTGCTGGTCTGATATTTGTGGACACCGTACGCGGCCGCTAGGGTGCGACCGTTTGCTGCAACCGCGATGTCGTGCTTCTCCGCCCATGAAGCCGCTTCAGCCTGGAAACCGAAGGCTATGATGGCATGGTCGCATTCTACGATTTCTTCGCTGCCCGGCACAATCTCTGCATTCCGGCGACCTTTGGCATCGGGTTCTCCTAGGTGGGTTTCGGCCAGTTTCACGGCCAGGGTTCCATTTATCATCGGCTCTATAGAAAGGGGCTGCCGGTTCCACTGGAATTCGACGCCTTCTTCGCGCGCATTGGCGACCTCTCGCTTGGAACCTGGCATATTCGCCTCATCGCGTCGGTAGGCACAGATCACGCTTTTGGCGCCCTGGCGTATCGCCGTCCGGTTGCAGTCCATCGCCGTGTCGCCACCGCCCAGCACCAGCACGCGTTTGCCTCGTATTGAAATGGAGGTCTCGCCCTCGGGCAGCGTACCCAGCCCCTGACGAACGTTATTGATCAAATAAGGCAAAGCCTCCAACACTCCGGGCAAATCCTCTCCAGGAAAACCGCCCTTCATATACTTGTATGCGCCCATGCCCATGAAGATGGCGTCGTATTGTTCCAGCAGTTCTTCTATCTGGACGTCCTTGCCGATCTCGGTGTTGAGCACGAACTCCACCCCCATGCCCTCCATGATCTCGCGGCGGCGCTTGATCACCGATTTTTCCAGCTTGAACTCGGGAATGCCGAAGGTCAGCAGGCCGCCGATCTCCTCATAGCGGTCAAACACCACAGCCTTGACGCCATTGCGCACCAGCACGTCGGCACAGGCGAGGCCGGCCGGACCGGCGCCGATCACCGCCACTTTCTTGTCCGTCCACACCACCTTGGACATGTCCGGCCGCCAGCCGGCCTTGAAGGCCTCGTCGGTGATGTATTTTTCGATGCTGCCGATGGAAACCGCGCCAAAGCCTCCCTGGTTCAAGGTGCAAGCGCCTTCACACAAACGATCCTGCGGGCAGACCCTGCCGCAAATCTCCGGCAGGCTATTGGTTTTGTGCGACATTTCCGCCGCCTCGAACAAGCGCCCCTCCTCCACCAGCTTCAGCCAGTTGGGGATGTAGTTGTGCACCGGGCACTCCCATTCGCAGTACGGATTGCCACAGGACAGGCAGCGGCCGGCCTGGTCGGCCGCATCCACGCTGTGCAACGGTTGGTAGATTTCTTTGAATTCGATCTTGCGCACCGAGGCGTCGACCTTGTCGCCGGGGTTGCGCGAGAGCTTCATGAATTGGAAAACATCGCTCATGGTTGTTTCCTATCTTGCTGTACCCGCCGCTCACCGGCGGCCGGATTTTGAATGAGGTGTGGGCGGGACGGCGTGTGGGCCGCCCCGCTCTGCGCGTCTTAGTCCTTGAGCAGGCTGTCTAGCGTGGCCGCCTTGGGTTTGACCAGCCAGAAGTAGTCGACGTAATCGTCGAAGTTCTCCAACATCGCCTTGGCCGTCTCGGAGCCGGTCAATTCAACGTGCTTGGCGATCTTTTCCAATAGATAAGCGCGGTACATGCCCATGGCCTCGCCGTTGATCAGATGGATGTCGATCAGCTCGTTGTTGTAGCGATAAGCGAATTTCTCATTCGGGTCGTAGACGAAGGCGAAGCCACCGGTCATGCCGGCGCCGAAGTTGTAGCCGGTTTCACCCAGCACGATGACGCTGCCGCCGGTCATGTATTCGCAGCAATGGTCGCCCGCGCCTTCGATGACGGCCAGCGCGCCGGAGTTGCGCACCCCGAAACGCTCGCCCGCCACGCCGGCGGCGAACAGTTGTCCGCCGGTGGCGCCGTACAAACAGGTGTTGCCGATGATGATGGACTCGCCCGCCCGGTATCCGGCGTTCTTGGGCGGGTAGATGGTCACCCGGCCGCCGGCCATGCCTTTGCCGACATAGTCGTTGGCATCGCCTTCCAACTCTAGGTGCAGGCCGGACGCGTTCCACACGCCGAAGCTTTGACCGGCGCTGCCGCTGAACTTGATCTTGAGACAGCCGAACGGCAAGCCCGCGGCGCCGTGAACGCGGGCGATTTCGCCGGACAGGCGCGCACCGATGGAGCGGTGGGTGTTCTCGATTGGGTAGCTCAGCTCCAGCATCTGTTTATTGTGGATGGCGGACAAGGCGTCCTGCAGAATGGCTTCCGCCAATTCGCCCTTGTCGAAGGAGGGATTGCTGGCGCTGACGCAGAAACGCGGCTCGCTGTCCGGAACCCGGCCTTGCGACAACAAGGGCGACAGGTCGAGCTTCTGCTGCTTGTCGGTGTCGCCGGCCGCCAGGCTCAGCAGGTCCATTCGGCCGATCAGCTGCTCCATATTGCGCACGCCCAGCTTGGCCATCCACTCGCGGGTTTCGCGCGCGATGAACAGGAAATAGTTCATCACCATTTCCGGCAAGCCGGTGAAGTACTTGGAGCGCAGCTTGATTTCCTGGGTGGCCACGCCGGTGGCGCAGTTGTTCAAATGGCAGATGCGCAAGTATTTGCAGCCCAGCGCCACCATAGGCCCGGTGCCGAAGCCGAAGCTTTCCGCTCCCATCATCGCCGCCTTGACCACATCCAGCCCGGTCTTCAAGCCGCCGTCGGTCTGCACCCGCACCCGGCCGCGCAGGCCGTTGGCGCGCAGCACTTGCTGCGCTTCGGACAGGCCCAGCTCCCAAGGGGAGCCGGCGTATTTGACCGAGGTCAGCGGCGAAGCGCCAGTGCCGCCGTCGTAGCCCGAGATGGTGATCAGATCGGCGTAGGCCTTGGCCACGCCGGCGGCGATGGTTCCGACGCCGGGCTCGGCCACCAGCTTGACCGACACCAGCGCGGACGGGTTGACCTGCTTGAGGTCGAAAATCAGCTGCGCCAGGTCTTCGATCGAATAGATGTCATGATGCGGCGGCGGCGAGATCAGGCTGATGCCTTCCTTAGCGTGGCGCAGCCGCGCAATCAGGCCGGACACCTTGTCGCCCGGCAGTTGGCCGCCCTCGCCCGGCTTGGCGCCCTGGGCCACCTTGATCTGCAGCACTTCGGCATTGACCAGGTAATGCGGCGTGACGCCGAAGCGCCCCGACGCCACCTGCTTGATCTTGGACATCTTCTCAGTGCCGTAGCGCGCGGCGTCCTCGCCGCCCTCGCCGGAGTTGGAGCGGCCGCCCAGACGGTTCATCGCGATCGCCAGCGCCTCGTGCGCCTCCGGCGACAAGGCCCCCAGGGACATGCCCGCGGAGTCGAAGCGCTTGAGGATGGCTTCCACCGGCTCCACTTCATCGATAGAGATGGGCTCGCCCAACGGCTGCACCTGCATCAGATCTCGCAGCATCGCCACCGGGCGCTGGTTCACCGCCTCGGCGTACTGCTGATAGGCCTGGTAGTCGTCGTTCTGCACCGCCTTTTGCAGCAAGGTCACCACGTCGGGGTTGTAAGCGTGGTATTCCTCGCCGTGCACGTACTTGAGCAAGCCGCCCTGTGAGATCGGCCGCATCGGGTTGAAGGCGAAACGCGCCAGCTTGCGCTGATCGTCCTCGAAATCGGCAAAACCCGCGCCGGACACTCGCGACACCGTGCCCTTCAGGCACAGCTCCACCACCTCTTCATGGATGCCCACTGCCTCGAACAGCTGTGCGCCACGATAGGAAGCGATGGTGGAGATACCCATCTTGGACAGTACTTTGAGCAAACCTTTGTTGATGCCCTTGCGATAGTGCTGCAAGGCTTCGTTGAGCTTGAGTTTGACCTCGCCGCTCTGCACCAGCTCGATGATGCTCTGGTAAGCCAGGTAAGGGTAGACCGCGGTGGCGCCGTAGCCGATGATGCAAGCCATCTGGTGCGCATCGCGCACCGTGCCGGTTTCCAGCACGATATTGGTTTTGCAACGCAGGCCGCTGTCGATCAGCGCGTGATGCACCGCGCCAGTGGCGAACAAGGCAGGAATAGGCAGCCGTTGCGCCGTCACGTGGCGGTCGGACAGCACGACGATGACGGTGCCCTCCTCCACAGCTTCGACCACATGCCGGCTCAGGCTCTCTATCGCCTGGCGCAGATCGGTCTCGGCCGGGTCGTAGCACAGATCAAAGGTCGTCGCCTTCAGATAGGGCTCCGGCCGCGTGGTGACGCGGGTGAATTTCTCGTGCGACAGCACCGGCGAACGCACTTCCAGCCGCTTGGCGTGCTCGGCGCTCTCCTCGAACATATTGCGCTCGGGTCCGAACACCGTATTCAGCGACATCACCACCGCTTCGCGAATGGGGTCGATCGGCGGGTTGGTCACCTGGGCGAACTGTTGGCGCAGATAATCAAACGGCGAGCGCACCTTCCGGCTCAGCACCGCCATCGGTGTATCGTCCCCCATCGAACCCACCGCCTCCTGGCCGTCCTCGGCCAGCACGCGCAGGATCTGATCCCGCTCCTCGAAGCTGATGTTGAACAACTTCTGCAGGCGCGCCAGCTCGTCCTTGGACAAAGGCTCGACTCCGGCGTCGTCCTCGATCGACAACTCCAGGTATTTGGCGCTGTCCTTGATCCATTGCCGGTACGGCTTGGCGCTCTTGAGCTGAGCGTCGATTTCCTCCGGCAGCAACAGCTCGCCGGTGGCCAGGTCCGCGGCGAACAGCTGACCCGGCTTGACCCTGCCCTTGCGCACTACGTTTTCAGGCTGGTAGTCCCACACCCCCACTTCGGAGGCGATGGTCAGGATATTGTCGCGTGTCAGCACCCAACGCGCCGGCCGCAGGCCGTTGCGATCCAACATACAGGCGGCGTAGCGACCGTCGGTGAGCACGATGCCGGCCGGGCCGTCCCACGGTTCCATATGCATGGAGTTGAATTCGTAAAAGGCGCGCAAATCCTTATCGGTCGAATCGACATTCTGCCAAGCCGGCGGCACCAGCAGGCGCAGCGCGCGGAACAGCGGAATGCCCCCCATCAGCAGGCCTTCCAGCATATTGTCCAGCGACATCGAGTCGGAGCCGTCGGTCTGCACGATGGGACGCACCGTGTCCATGTCCAGATGTGGAGACGCCATGATGCGCTCGCGCGCTCGCGCCCAATGACGATTGCCCTGCACAGTGTTGATTTCGCCGTTGTGAGCGAGAAAACGGAAAGGCTGCGCCAGCTTCCATTGCGGCCAGGTATTCGTGGAGAAGCGCTGGTGGAACACGGCCAGGCTGGACTCGAAGCGGGGATCGTTCAAATCCGGAAAGAACTTGGACAGGTTCTCTGGCGTCACCAAGCCTTTGTAGGACAGGGTGTGCGGCGACAAGGTCGGCAGATAAAAAAACGGGTCGTCCGCCTTATTGGCTTTCTCAGCCTGGCGACGACCCATGTACAAACGGCGCTGGAACATTAATTCGTCCATGCCGAACGGACAGTTAACAAAGACCTGGACCATGGCGGGAAGCGATGCCAAGGCCGCCTCCCCACAGGCGCTGTCGTCGGTGGGAACCTGCCGGAAGCCGGCCACCTCCAATCCTTGGGATTCCAGGAACTCGCGCAGACGGCGCAAGCTGCGCTCGCCCTGCTCCGAATCGGGGTGGTGGAACACCAGACCGGCAGCGTACACTGGCTTCAGCGCCAAGCCTGCCTCAGCGGCGACTTCGCGCAAAAAACCGTCCGGCTTGCGAAACAGCAGGCCGCAGCCGTCGCCGGATTTGCCGTCGGCGGCCACTGCGCCGCGATGAGTCAGTTTGGCCAGCGAGGAAATGGCGGTATCCACCAGCCAGTGACTGGGTTTATCGTCAAGCTGGGCGATCAAGCCAAAACCGCAGCTATCCTGTTCGAAGTCCGGATGGTACAGGGTGCCCTGTAGCCAGCGTTGTCTGTCCATAGCTTTGTCCTGCTTATAATGTGAAACGAATGTTTCGATTCTAAGGGCAAGGAGCTTGACCCTGCAACCGGTTTTTGTGCACCGCATTAGACGATAAAAATCATCAAGTTACAGCATATTTTTTAATTTTTCGATATCGAAAAATCGTATTTTTACGACGGATTAATTGTGATTTTGTGACGTGAACGTTCAATAAAACGACTGTCAAGCCGCCTTGTCAAGGACATCCAAAATGGCCATTTCAATCAAAATAAGTATATTGTCAAACAATAGCCAAGCATAATGCCCATCCTGTCTCCTTCTCCCGCCAATCAGGAGCTGATCCGTCACCTGGCCGAGCAGGCGTTTTCCCGCTCCGCCGGCGCCCCGCTGGTGGGCGGCAATCACCTGGAATTGCTCTACGACAGCGCGGAGAATTTCCCGGCATGGGAACAAGCCATCGCCGATAGCCGGGAGTCGATATTCATAGAGATGTATATCTTCGCCAACGACGCGTTCGGCCTGCGGGTGCGGGACCTGCTGACCGAGCGCGCGCGCGCCGGGGTGAAGGTCTGCGTGCTTTACGACTGGCTGGGCAGTTGGAAAACCCATCTGGGCAGTTTTTTCAAGCCCTTGCAGGCCGCGGGAGCGGAATTGCGCGCCTACAACCCGCCGTCGCTGACCGCCGGCCTCAGCATGCTGGGCCGCAACCATCGCAAGCTGATCGTGATTGATCGCCAGACCGTCTTCGTGTCCGGCCTGTGCATCAGCTCCAGTTGGGAAGGGCGGCCGGAACGCGGCCAAGAGCCCTGGCGCGATACCGGCGTCAAATTCAGCGGACCGCTGGCGGCCGACGCGCTGGCCGCCTTCGCCGACAGCTGGGCCAGCTGCGGCGGCCCGCTGCCCGAGGAATGGCTGACCCCGCCGCCGGCGGAGAACCGCGGCGCCGTGGCGGCGCGTCTGATCGCCACCACGCCCGCCACCGCGCAAATGATGCGCCTGGATTTGCTGATCGCCTGCTTCGCCCGACGCACGCTGTGGCTGACCGACGCCTACTTCATGGGCACCAGCATGTATCTGACCGCGCTGAAACAGGCCGCGCGCGACGGCGTCGACGTCCGCTTGCTGGTGCCGCGCTCCAGCGACATCGGCTGGATCGCCACCGTGTCGCGCACCCAGTATCGCCCGCTGCTGGAAGCCGGCGTGCGCGTCTTCGAATGGGACGGCCCGATGATCCACGCCAAGACCGCGGTGGCGGACGGCCGCTGGGCGCGCATCGGCTCCACCAATCTCAATCTGTCCAGCTGGCTCGCCAACCGCGAACTGGACGTGGCGGTGGAGGACCAGGCCTTGGCGGAAAAGCTGGCCGAGCAATTCCTGCAGGATCTGGACCACGCCACCGAAGTGATTCTGGCCGGCCAGCGCCGCCGCCCGACGCTGACCAAGCCGCGCCCCAAGGACTATCACGGCCTGCTGTTGCCACCGCACACCGCCGCCATCAGCGGTGCCAGCGCCGCCGCGCGGCAAGCGGCGCGGATTGGCGACGCGCTGGGCGTGGTGGTGCGCGGCACCCGCAATGTCGACGCCAGCGAGGCGTCCGCCTTCCTGACCATAGGCATGGCCCTGCTGATCTTCGCCGGCCTGATCGCCTTCTTCCCCTGGCTGGTGGCCGCGCCCTTGCTGTTTCTGCTGCTGCTCAGCGGCGGCGCCATCGTCGCCAAGGCTCTGGGCTTGTACTGGGCCAGACGTGGCAAAAAACAACAGCAGCCGCCGGCCGCGCCGGCAAGCGCTCAAGATGGCACGCCCCAGGACAAAGGCGATTAAAAACAAATCCTTGACCTAGGGCGAGGTCTTCAATACATCCCCGCCGCACCGCGTGAGGCCGCCGCCAGCCGCTTTTTTCTGGGAAAAGTTTTTGCTGCGCAACAACATGACAAGCAAAAGGTCTAAAATGCGCGCTTTCTTGGGATGTTCTCCAGGCCGGCAGACGTGAAGCGCGCGCAAACTGAATGAGATGCGTGCCAGCTACGGACCGCGGCGCAAAGCGCCCTGTTTTTATTCGCGCCTCAAGGCCAGCCTCCATGGCGGCGGCGGACCCCGCGTCTGCCCGTGCGTACAGAACTGCGCCCCAACGCGCACCGAGTGACACCGCAAAGGGTTACAGGTGCCCGCGGCTCCGGCCCCGCCTACGGCGAACCGGCGGCCAACCCGCGTCCCGCCCCGCGCGTGTCCGAGTTAAAGCAACTAAGGACTCAGGTATGCGTTTTCATTTCCCCATCGTGATCATCGACGAGGACTTCCGCTCGGAAAACACCAGCGGCTCCGGCATCCGCGAACTCGCCGCCGCCATGGAGGCGGAAGGCATGAGCGTGATCGGCTACACCAGCTACGGCGATCTGACTTCCTTCGCCCAGCAGCAAAGCCGCGCCGCCGGCTTCATCCTGTCGATAGACGACGAGGAATTCCACACCGAGGACGCGGCGCAGGAAGCGCTGGGCAAACTCTACGGCTTCGTCGCGGAAATCCGTCGCCGCAATCCGGACATCCCGGTCTATCTGTACGGCGAAACCCGCACCGCGCGCCACATTCCCAACGACATCCTGCGCGAGTTGCACGGCTTCATCCACATGCACGAGGACACGCCGGAGTTCGTCGCCCGCCACATCATCCGCGAGGCCAAAAGCTATCTGGACAGCCTGGCGCCGCCGTTCTTCCGCGCGCTGGTGGACTACGCCCACGACGGCTCTTACTCCTGGCACTGCCCCGGCCACTCCGGCGGCGTCGCCTTCCTGAAGAGCCCGGTGGGCCAGATGTTCCACCAGTTCTTCGGCGAGAACATGCTGCGCGCCGACGTCTGCAACGCGGTGGACGAACTGGGCCAGTTGCTGGACCACACCGGCCCCATCGCCGCCTCCGAGCGCAACGCCGCGCGCATCTTCAACGCCGACCATCTGTTCTTCGTCACCAACGGCACCTCCACCTCCAACAAGATCGTCTGGCACAGCTGCGTGGCGGCCGGCGACATCGTGCTGGTGGACCGCAACTGCCACAAATCCAATCTGCACGCCATCATGATGACCGGCGCGATCCCGGTGTTCCTGATGCCGACGCGCAACCATTACGGCATCATCGGCCCGATTCCGAAGTCCGAATTCCAGCTCGACAACATCAAGAAGAAAATCCAGGCCAATCCCTTTGCCCGCGAAGCGCTGGCCAAGAACCCGCAGGCCAAGCCGCGCATCCTGACGCTGACCCAGTCCACCTACGACGGCATTCTCTACAACGTGGAGGAAATCAAGCATCTGCTGGACGGCGAGGTCGACACCCTGCACTTTGACGAAGCCTGGCTGCCCCACGCCGGCTTCCACGATTTCTACGGCGACTTCCACGCCATCGGCGAAGGGCGGCCGCGCTGCAAGGACAGCCTGATCTTCTCCACCCAGTCCACCCACAAGCTGCTGGCCGGCATCAGCCAGGCCTCGCAGATCCTGGTGCAGGACCCGGAGCAGCGTCAGCTGGATACCGCCTGGTTCAACGAGGCCTATCTGATGCACACCTCCACCAGCCCGCAATATTCCATCATCGCCAGCTGCGACGTGGCCGCGGCGATGATGGAACAGCCGGGCGGACAGGCGCTGGTGGAAGAATCGCTGGTGGAGGCGCTGGACTTCCGCCGCGCCATGCGCAAGGTGGACGAGGAATACGGCCGCGACTGGTGGTTCAGCGTCTGGGGCCCGGACGACCTGTCCGACGACGGCATCTGCGACCCGGCCGAGTGGCAGTTGCGTCCGGACGAGCGCTGGCACGGTTTCGCCGGCATCGAGGACGGCTTCAATATGCTGGACCCGATCAAGGCCACGGTGCTGACCCCGGGCCTGGATGTGGACGGCAGCTTCGAAGAGATGGGCATTCCCGCCGCCATCGTCACCAAGTACCTGACCGAGCACGGCGTGGTGGTGGAAAAGACCGGGCTGTACAGCTTCTTCATCATGTTCACCATCGGCATCACCAAGGGCCGCTGGAACACGCTGATCTCCCTGTTGCAACAGTTCAAGGACGACTTCGACAAGAACCAGCCCATGTGGCGGGTGATGCCGGAGTTCATCGCCAAATATCCGCAATACGAGCGCGTCGGCCTGCGCGATCTGTGCCAGCGCATCCACCAGCTCTACAGCAAGCACGACGTGGCCCGCATCACCACCGAGATCTATCTGTCGGAAATGGAGCCGGCGATGCGCCCGGCCGACGCCTTCGCCAAAATGGCCCACCGCGAAATCGAGCGCGTGCCGGTGGAACAGCTGGAAGGCCGCGTCACCGCGGTGCTGTTGACGCCGTACCCACCGGGCATCCCGCTGCTGATCCCCGGCGAGCGTTTCAACAAGACCATCGTCGACTATCTGCGTTTCGCCCAGGACTTCAACCGCGAGCTGCCCGGCTTTGAAACCGATGTGCACGGGCTGGTGGCGGCGGAGCTTGACGGCCGCAAGGTCTACTGCGTCGACTGCGTGAAATGAGGAACGGCGGGCGGCGCTCCGCCCGCCGCACACTTTCTACACAATAATCCTTAACACACCAGGCTGGCGCGCCCTCGGCGGCGTGCGATAATCGCCGCCATGATGTCATTGGATCGCCGCTACGCCCTCACCGCCTGGCTGTTGCTCAGCCTGGCGGGCTGCCTATGGCTGGGCTGGCGCCAGTTTGGCGAATTGGAGCAGCGCTTCCGCCAGGAATCCTTTATTGCCCTGCGCCTGCTGAGCCAGAAAGCCTCGCAACACGACGCGGTGCTGGCCACCCTGGCAGCCTCGGAACAAAGCCGTTTGCCGACCGACATGCTCAAGCGCCTGCAAACGGCCATGCCCCAGCTCAGCGCCATTGGTTACTGGCGGCAACAGCAATGGCATGGCGACCCCGGCGGTCTCCGCCCGCCGCTGGCCTTGTTGTGGCAGGCCCAGCAACAAGGCCAGACCGTCCTCGGCTTCGACGCGCAACAGCGCTACTGGCTGCAAAGCCCCGGCGGCTGGGCGCTGCTGATCGATCCGCTGCACATGCTGGTCCAAGCCGAACTGCCCGAACCGCTGGAAAACATCTCGCTGCAATTGCGCGGCCATCGCATCGAATTGCTGCAACGCAAGGCCGGCGCGCCGGCTAATGACTGGGACCTGAGCCTGGACCGCAAACTGCCCAGCACCAGCCAGCCCTTCCGTCTATCCAGCCGCACTGCCTTGAGTTGGAACAGTTTGCCCTGGATGGAAATCCTGCTGTGGAACGCACTGCTCGCAGCCATTGCCGTCGCCTTGTACGCCAGGCATCGCCAACGTGCCTCTCAACAACGTCAGCAGCAACAGGACCGGCTGGCCGCTCAAGCCCGGCTCAACACTCTGAATGAAATGATGGCCGGGCTAGCGCAGGAGTTGACCCCACCGCTCACCGCCATCATCGCCAACACCCGCCAGCTGGAGCGGACGCTGGACGAACCCTCGCAGCGCGAAACCGTGCGCGACACGCTGCTGGCCACCGGCGCGCAAGCGCGTCGCGCCGCCGCCTTGATCAGTCGGCTCAGTCGCCTGCTGGCCCATCCCAAAGCCACTGAAACCACGCCGCTGGACCCAGACGCCCTGGTGAATTCCCTGCTGTTCCTACGCCAAGCCGAACTGGCCAACCAAAACATCACCCTGGAATGGCATAACTTAAGCCCGGACGAATGGCCCCGCGCGGAACGCACCGCGCTGGAACAGATCCTGCACAATCTGGTGCAGAACGCCTGCGAAGCGCTACAAGAACAAGGCGGTCGCATCGTGATCAGCGGCGAAAGCGACGGACACAACTATCGTTTCAAGGTCATAGACAACGGCCCGGGGATTCCCGACGCCATCCTGCCCAAGATCTTCCTCCCCTTCTTCACCACTCGCTCCCGCGGCATGGGCCTGGGTTTACCGCTATGCGAAACCCTGGCTCGGGCCCAAGGCGGCAAACTGCACGTGCAAAACGCCGCCAACGGCGGCGTCATCGCCCAGTTGATTCTGCCCTGGGCCAGGCGCGACGCATGAGGCGTTGAACAGGCGCTCTCAGTCCTTGCTCGCCAGCGCCAAGCGCAAAGCCAAGCCGCCAAACACCGAGGCCAGCAGCCATTGCGGCAGCCGGCTGCTTCCCAGCCTGTCGCCAAGCGCGCGCCCGAAACGGCTGGCCGCCAAGATGATCGCGCCGTTGATCAGCAGGCCGATCCCGTTCAGCACAGTAGCCAACACCATGATCTGCAGGGAAACCGGCCCAGCTGACGGGTGCACAAATTGGGGGAACAAAGCCAACACGAAAAGCGCCATCTTTGGGTTGAGCAAGTTGGTGATCAGACCTTGGGCCACGATGCGCGGCATCGATTGCGCGCCCGCCGCGCCGGGGATGCTCAACACACTGCCGCTACGCAGCGTGGTCCAAGCGAGGTAGAACAGGTAGGCGGCGCCGGCGATTCGCACCGAATCGTAGGCCATTGGCGCATGCGCGAACAACTGCGCCAAGCCGAAGGCCGCCGCCAGAGCATGGCAGTAAGTCCCCATCTGAATACCCGCCAAGGTGGCGAAACCAGCCTTGCAACCCTGGCTGGCGCTGCGGCTGGCGATCAACAGCATATCGGGACCCGGCGTCGCCGCGAGCGCGACGCAGGCGAGGCTGAACAACAATAGCGTAGACAAATCAGGCATGGCGGACATTCCGAATAGATACAAATTGCCATGATACAAGCCGGCCCGACTGAATCAAAGCCTCAATCCAGCGCAAAGCCTCAATCCAGCGCCGCGCCGCGTTCCCGCAGCAAAGCCCGCAGCACCGAACGATGGCAGCGCGCCTCGTCCTGACAGTAACAGCCGATGGAAAAGTCGCTGCCGTGCGACAGCGCCGCTAGCAAATCCAGCTCGCGGCTTTGCGCCGGCGCCTTCATCTCCGCGCGATACGCCCGCTCGAAAGCCTGCCATTCAGCGGAACCCTGCGCGGCCTGTGCCTGTTTCACCAGCTCCGCGCTAGGCGCCAGATTGGGAAACCAGACGTCGTACCAATCACCGCTGGCAAACGCCTCCTTGGACACACCGCGCGGAGGCCTCCGCACCGTACCGATGCGCGGGCCCTCCTGCGGGTGACGCGGACTGCCCAATCGCACGACACGTATCGTCATAGCTCGCTCCCCAAAACAGCGCGGCCCGTGCGCCGCGCACAACAACATTGTCATCGATGGCGAACCCTGCGTAGACTAAGGGCCTGCCCCAACCAGAACAATCCTCATGCAACACTATCCGCTTTATCTACTGATGGCGGCGGCCGCCGTGGTCAGCCCCGGCCCCGGCATTTTGATGACCCTGACCAATTCTCTGCGCTTCGGCCTGCGCGGCACCATGGGCGGCATTCTCGGCACCGCCTGCGGCTCCTTCATCGTCGCCGGCGTGTCGGCCACCAGCCTCGGCCTGTTGCTGGCGGCCTCAGCGCTGGCCTTCACCGTGATGAAATGGATAGGCGCCGCCTATCTGTTTTATCTTGGCGTCAAACTTCTGCTCGCGCCGGCTTTCCGTTTCGATGAGATTAAAACCCAGCCGCGCGGTTTTGCCCGACGCTTTGGAGAAGGCATGGCGGTGCAACTGACCAATCCCAAATCCATTTTCTTCTTTCTGTCCATCTTCCCTCAGTTTATCGACACCCAGGGCGCTTACGCGCCGCAGTTCCTGCTGCTGGTCGGCACCTTCAGCAGCCTCATCATCCTGATCCACACCGTGTATGCGCTGACCGCGCAACGCGCGCGGCGCTGGCTGGCCAGCGAACGCGGCGGCAAGTGGGTGAACAAGGCTGGCGGCATGACTTTTCTGCTGTTCGGCGCCCTGCTCGCCAACGCCAACAAGTAACAGCGCCATGCATCTGCAACAGGAATCGCCGCGGCAACACGATGTATTGGAACTGATTCGACAACTGGACGAATACCAGGCCGCCCTCTACCCGGCGGAAAGCAATCACTTGATGGACCCGGTGGAGCTGGAGCGCCAGCAGGTTTACTTCATCGTCGCCCGCGACGACAAGCATGCGGCGGTCGGCTGCGCCGCGCTGGTGCCGCATGAGGATTACGGCGAAATCAGGCGCATGTTTGTGGCGACGTCCCAACGCGGCAAGGGCGTGGCTCAGGCGCTGCTGGCGCGCCTGGAGGAAGAAGCCCGCGCCGCCGGCCTGTCCGCGCTTAAACTGGAAACCGGCGTGTCGCAGCCTGAAGCCATCGGCCTGTACCGGCGCGCCGGATTCGATCCCTGTCCGCCGTTCGGCGACTACCGGCCCGACCCGCTTAGCCTGTTCATGAGCAAGGCCTTGTAGGCCGGCCGGCTTGCGACGGCTACCAGCCGTTCTCCAATACCAGATGGCCCGGCGCGCTTTGCCGGCTCATCCGGTAGCCCATCTTCATCAATTGCCTATGGGTGTCCTCCACCATCGCCGGGTTGCCGCAGATCATGAAACGCGAGTCTTCCGGCGACATCGACAGCCCAGCCGCCCGCTCCAAACGTCCATTGGCCAGCAAGGCCGGTATACGTTCGTCCAACACGCCTTCCGGCGCGTCGCGCGTCACGATGGGCAGGTATTGCAGTTTATGGCCGTGCTCTTCCCACAACGGATGCTCGCATAAAGAAGCAATGAAATCCTGGTAGCTGAGCTCCTCGGCGCGTCGCACGCAGTGCGCCAGCACGATGTGCTCGAAACGCCGCCACTGAGCGGGGTCTTGCAGAATCGACAAATACGGCGCCAAACCGGTGCCGGTGGCCAACAACCACAAATCCTTGCCCGCCGGCAGCCGGTCTGCCAGGAAGAAGCCCATCGCCTTCTTGTCCAACATCACTTCCGCGCCCACCTGCAGCCGCGCCAGACGCGAACTGAACTGGCCGTCCGGCACCACGATGGAATAGAACTCCAGATACTCGTCGGTCACCGCCGAACACATCGAATACGCCCGCCACACCTGACCGCCGTGTTCGCCCAACGGCAGGCCCAGCCTCGCGAACTGCCCCGGCTCAAAACGATAGGCGTCCGGCCGCCGCAAGCGGAAGCTGAGCAGATTGTCCGCCCAGCGCCGCAACCATAAAATGGGTTGAACCGTGTATTTCTCTTCGATCGCTGTATCCATTGCTCGCCAATACCCAAGTAAATCACTCGAGTATTGTCCTCCAGATCGGCTACGGCTTCAAGCCGGCGTCACAGAGGCGCTCAACGATAGGCGGCCAGCCATTCCTCATGCAGCGTGGCGACTAGTTGCCCCGCGGGCAGCTCCCGGCCGGCGGCCACGTTTTCGCCAGCCCACAAGGATAGAAAATCAGACAGTTCTGCCTTGGCCGCAGCAGCTCGCAAGGGCCCGGTCAAGGCGTTCATCACAGGATAAGCCGGCACCAGGTCTTCCTTGTCGGCCATCAATTCCATATAACGGTTGCTCAGGCCGCGCGCGTGGCGCCCGGAAAACGCGCGGGTCAAACGGGTGCCGCCGGGCGCGGCCTTGGCCAGCTCGCTTTTCCACAAGGCGGAAATGCCAGACTCCGGACAACGCAAGAACGCAGTGCCCAACTGGCACGCCTGGGCGCCGTGACGCATCGCGGCGGCGATGTCGCGCCCATGCATGATGCCGCCGGCGGCGATCACCGGCAGCGGTTGGTTCTGCGCCAATTCGTAAACCAGCGACAGCGTCGGCCGCAGGCTGTCCTGCGGCCGGCCGATGAAGGTGCCGCGATGGCCACCCGCTTCCCGGCCCTGCGCGCAGATCGCGTCAGCGCCCAGTTCGGCCCAGGCCAACCCTTCCGCCATATTGGTGGCGGTGCCGATCACGTCAATCTTGGCCTGCTTCAACAATTTGAGCTGATTGCGGTTGAGGATGCCGAAGGTGAAGCTGGCCACCGCCGGCTTAGCCTCCAGCAACGCTTCGAACTGACGTGCGAACGGCTCACAGAAGCGCTCCGGGATTTGCGGCGCCGGCAGTCCCAGTTCACGGTGCAGCGGCGCCAGCCATTCCAGCGCCTGTTCCAAGGCCTCTCTGCTGGGAGCGGGATCCTCCTGCACAAATAAATTGATGCCGAAAGGCTTGTCCGTGAGGCGACGCACCGCGGCGGCTTCGCTGAGCAGGCGTTCCGGCGGCAGCAGCGCCGCCGCCAGGAAACCCAGGCCGCCGGCCTGGCTGACCGAGGCCACCAAGGTAGGGGTAGTGGCGCCGCCCGCCATCGGCGCCTGAATCAAAGGGGTGTGCAACTGCCAGCGACGACACAAAGCGGAAGCCATATTTATCCTCAGATTACGCCCGCGCGGGCGTCGGTTGAAAGACTGCGCTATCAGACGCGCTCTTCAATCAGTCCGCCAAAGCCTGCTCCAGATCAGCCAGGATGTCCTCGATGTCTTCTATGCCTATCGACAGTCTCACTCCACCTTCGCGGATCCCCAACTGGGCCTTCTGCTCGGGCGGCATGCCGCCGTGCGACATCGTATAGCTGTGATTGATCAACGACTCGACTCCACCCAGCGACTCCGCCAACGCGAACAAGCGCAGCCGCTCCGCCAATCTGCTGGCCGCCTCGCGGCTATCGTCCTTAAGCCAGATGCTGACGATGCCGCCGAAGCGACGCATCTGTCGGCGGGCCAAATCATGCCCCGGATGCTCAGGCAGCCCCGGGAAGAACACCCGCTCCACCTTGGGGTGCGATTGCAGGTAATTCGCCACCCGCTCCGCGTTGTCGCAATGGCGGTCCATGCGCAAATGCAGGGTCTTGATGCCGCGCAGGGTCAGGAAGCAATCCTGCGGCCCCGGCACCGCGCCGGCGGCGTTCTGGATGAATTTGATCTCGCGGTGCAAGGCATCGTCGTTGACCACCGCCAGGCCCAGCAAGACGTCGGAGTGACCGGCCAGATACTTGGTGGCGGAATGTACAACGATGTCGGCGCCCAAATCGAGCGGATTCTGTAAATAAGGCGTGGCGAAAGTGCTGTCCACCGCCACTCGCGAGCCATGAGCGTGCGCGATCTTGGACAACTCCGCGATGTCCACCATGCCCAACAACGGATTAGTGGGCGACTCCAGCCACAGCAGCCTGGTCCGCGCGCTGATCAGCGCCGTCAGGTTCCGACTATCGCTCAAATCCGCGAAAGTGATCTTGACGCCCGCCGGCTCCATCACCTTGCTCAGCAGCCGGTAAGCACCGCCATAAAGGTCCGCCACCGCGATCACCTCGTCGCCCGGCTTCAGGCAGGCACGCAGCACCGCGTCGATAGCCGCCATGCCGCTGGCGAAGGCCAGGCCGTGGCGGGCGTTCTCCAGGCTGGCCAGGCAGGCCTCCAGCGCTGCCCGCGTGGGATTGCCGGTACGGGCGTACACAAAGGGCATGGATTCGCCGACATGGCCGTATTCGAACACCGAAGTCTGGTACACCGGCGGCATCACCGCCTTGCCATGCTCTGCGTTGTCATAGCCGGCATGAATGGATCTGGTTGCAAATTTCACGACTTTTCCTCAAAAAATCATTCACTTGTCCGCCTTGTCGGACAAACCGACTGCAATCAAGCTTCTAGCGCGCCGCAGCCATGACTCTTTCATCATTTTTCGAAAACTTCAAGGAAACCGCTGTTAAAACGGTGACTACTCCCTTGATCTTGACTAAATTTTTAGCAGCTTTGGCTTTACATCCACGCTCTTTAGGACTATTTTGCAGCGTTTCGCATTCAAACAATTGTACGAATGAAGCTAGAACGCGTATTTGACATCCTGCCCCGCCAACTCGAACGCCACCCGCGCACCGACTGCCTCGCCGCCAAAACCGGCAAGGAATGGCGCAGGTTGTCCACCGAGGAAGTCGCGGACAGCGTCAACCGCTTCAGCCTGGGTCTGCTGGAGTTGGGCATCGCCAACGGCGACAAAGTCGCCCTCGCCGCCGACAACTCCATAGAATGGGTGCTGGCCGATCTGGCGCTGCAGCAAATCGGCGCCGTCAGCGTGCCGCTCTACCCCACAATGACCCTTGATGATGCACGCTATATCCTGACTCATGCCGAGGTCAAGCTCGCTTTCGTCGGTAATGCCGCATTGCAACGCAAATTGCATGAAGCGCTGGGCAAGTTCAGCTGCCCGATCTACGGCCTGAGCCAGATCGAAGGCTGCCCGTCCTGGACCGAAATCCTGGCCCTGGCCAAACCGGAGCGGCAGGCCGAGCTGGAACGCCGCCGCGACGCGATCCAGCCGGACGACGTCTACACCATCATTTACACCTCCGGCACCACCGGGCGCTCCAAAGGCGTGATGCTGTCGCACCGCAACGTGCTCAGCACCGTGGTCGCCACCGCGGAATTCACCCGCCTGCCGCACGGAGAATGCCGCGCGCTAAGCTTTTTGCCGCTGTCGCACATCTTCGAGCGCGCCGGGGTCTTCTACTATATGTACAGCAGCGCCGGCGTTTACTTCTCCAGCGTGGAATGCCTGTCCTCCGCGCTCGCCGACATCCGTCCGCACACTTTCAGCGCGGTGCCGCGCGTGCTGGAGAAAGTGCACGACAAGCTGGTGGGCAAGGCGCGCGAATTCAGCGGCTTCAAACGCCGTCTTTATCTGTGGGCCGTGGAGCGCGCCGAGCGCTTCGACCCCAACGCCCGCCACTCGCCGCTGGAAGCCGCCAAGCACGCGCTGGCCGACAAGCTGGTTTACCGCAAATGGCGCGCCGCGATGGGCGGCGAGCTCAAATGGATCAATGTCGGCTCCGCCGCGCTGCAGCCGCGGCTGGCGCGCCTGTTCTGGGCCTGCGGCGTGTCGGTGGCGGAGGGCTACGGCATGACCGAATCCGCGCCGGTGATCTCCGCCAACCCGTTCAACGCCCGGGACACCCGGATCGGCAGCGTGGGCCTGCCCTTGCCCGGCGTGGAAGTGCGCCTGGCCGACGACGGCGAAATCCTGGTGCGCGGCGACAATGTGATGCTCGGCTATTACAAGGAGCCGGGACTTACCGCCGAAGCGCTGAACAACGGCTGGCTGCACACCGGCGACATCGGCGTGCTGGAGCACGGCTATCTGCGCATCACTGACCGCAAGAAGGAAATGTTCAAGACCAGCAACGGCAAATACATTGCGCCGCAAGCGCTGGAGAACAAGCTGAAGGAATCCGCCTTCATCGACCAGATCATGGTGGTGGGCGACGGTCAGAAGTACGCGGCGGCGCTGATTGTCCCGCTCTTCGAGAAACTGAAGGAATGGTGCGCCGAACACGGCATCGCCTACACCACCGACAGCGAGATGAGCAGCCACCCCAAGATCGTCGAGTTGATTGACCGCGAGATCAAGCGCTTCAACCGCTACTTCGGCAACTGGGAACACATCAAGAAATTCACCCTGATCGACAAGCCCTGGTGCGTCGACGCCGGCGAATTGGCGCCCACGCTGAAGCTGCGCCGCAAGGTGATCGCCGAACGCTGCCGTGCAATGATAGAAAACCTCTACGCCCCGGCCTGAGCCGGATGCGACAAAGCCCCGCAACGCGGGGCTTTTTGCTTGAAGACGGCGGTCAACGCTTGTGGGCTAATTCCAGCCGCCGCTCCACATAACCCTGCACCCGCTCGAAGCTGGCGCTCAGCACCCAGTAGATCGCCGCCGCGGCCAGATAGAGCGGCAAGGGCTGAAAGGTCTGGGCGATCACTTCCTTGGTCGCCAGCATCAATTCGGTCACGGTGATCACCGATACCAGCGAAGTATCCTTGATCAAGCTGATCAGCGAATTGGACAGGCTGGGCACCGACAAACGCAAAGCCTGCGGAGCGATGATGTGGCGCATGGTCTGCCACCAGCTCAGGCCCAAGGATAGGCCGGCGTCCCACTGGCCGCGGTGCACGCCGGCGATGCCGCCGCGCAGGCTTTCCGACAAATAGGCGGCCACATTCAGCGTCAAGGCCAGAATGCCCGCCGTCACCGGCCCAAACTCGATGCCAGCGCCGGGCAAGCCGTAATAGATGACGAAAATCTGCACCAAGAGCGGGGTGCCGCGCATCGCGCTGACATAGAAGGCGGCCAGTTGCGCCAGGACCGGCACTTGCGCCACTCGGAGCAAGGCCACGACGAAGCCCAGCGCCAGCCCCAGGATCATGGAAACCATCGCGAACATCAAGGTATAGCCCGCGCCTTGCAATAGCACCGGCAGCGCCGATTCGAACAGGACGATCCAGTCAGTCATTCACGTTTTTCCAAAAAAAAACCGACGCCCCCGCGCAAGCAGGGGCGTCTTGCCCTATCCACTCTGAAATCAACTGCCGCTTATTTCTTGGCCGCCACCGGCGCTTTCGACACGTCGATGCCGAACCATTTGACCGAGATCTTCTTGAAGCTGCCGTCGGCCTTCATATCGCCCAGCGCCTTGTCTATCGCCGCCTTGAACTGCGGATTGTTCTTGGCGAACGGGATAGCCATCGTCGCCACCTCGCCCACCGGCGCGCCGGCCTTCAAGGGCAACTTGGCCTGCTTGATGGCGAAGGGAATCAGCAAGCTGTCGTTCAGCGCCGCGTCCACGCGGCCGCTGGCCAGATCCTGTAGGTATTCGGGCGCGCCGGGATAGGTTTTCACCTCGATGCCGGCCACGGCCTTGGCCATATCGGCGTAATTGCTGCCCTGGCCCACGCCCAGCTTCTTGCCTTTCAGGTCCGCCAGGCTCTTGAAAACGCGACTCTCGTTCTTGCGCACGATCAGCTGCGCACTGGAATAAGTATAAGGCTGGGAAAAGTCGAACACGTCCTTGCGTTTGTCGGTCACGCCCACCTGATTGACCACGATGTCGAACTTGCCGGCCTGCAAGCCCGCCAGCAGGCCGCTCCACTCCGCGGTGGTGAATTCCGGCTTCACTTTCAGACGCTTGGCGATTTCAGTGGCAATCTCGACATCAAAACCAGTCAATTGCTGCTTGGCGTCCTTGAAGTTGAACGGCGGATACGTGCCTTCCAAAGCGATTTTCAAACTGCCGCGCTGCTTGACCGTATCCAGCAAGTCCGCCGCAAACGCCTGGCCAGCCAGGCCCGCCATTACAAGAACCGTCATCAGCTTGCGCATATCAATATAACCTTTGGTGATTTTGAAAAACAAAATAACAAAAATGGAGAATATCACCGGCCATGGCCGCTGCCAAGTTCTAGATAAAACAATGGCCGCGAACCGCGGCCATTTCGTCACCCCCCCTCTCACTCGGCGGCTTGCAAGCGCTGACACACGGAACCCCAAGCTTTGCGCCCCAAGCCAATCAACACCGCCAAGGCAAACCCTCCCAAACCAGCCAGCAACACCATCGCCGCGCGCTTAGGTCCGGCCTTTTCCAAAGGCGGACTCGCAGGCAACACCACCTGCACATCCTGCGACATCAAGGCTTTGGCCACCAAAGCCTGTTTCTGCAGTTCCTCCAGCGTGGCCTGGTAGAAGAACAAATCACGCATCGTGGCCAACTGCCGCGGGGAGATTGACTTTATCTGCGGATTGCTGCGCTCCAATTCCGCGCGCAATTGCAATAAGGACGACTGTATCGGACTATTCCCCTCCATTTGCTGGGCGTTCATCTGTGCTTCCAGACGTGTGAAGCTCTCGATCACTCGCGCAGACTCACTGTTCAAGAAAGCCTCCGCCATGCTACCCAACTGTTTCTGCTGCCGCTTCGCCTCCGACACCTGGCCTTGCACTACCTTGATCCGCTCCTTCAACACTAGGTATTTCTTGCTCTGCTCCGTCACGTGCAAGCCCAGAATCCGCTGCCGGGTCTGCTCCACCAGGTAGTTGGCGAGCCGGGCGGCGAATGCCGGGTCCACGTCGGTGACCGAGACCTCAAGCAAACCATCTTTGCCGGCGGTGACCTTGAGATTGTCCAACAGGCTGAGCTTGGTCTTGTCCACACCCACCACATCGTAATGCTTGGCCAGTTCAAAATGACTCGCGGCCTCACCCAGCATCGCATTGTCCTTCAACACGCTGGCCCCACCCTGAGGACCTAGCGGCGCAGGCACCAGAAGCAGAGATGTTGCCGCATACCTTTCCGGCACAATCAACACCACCACCGCTGAGAGCATAATCGCAATAATGGGCAGAAACACCATCAAACGCCATTGATCCTTACAAAAACGAACGACATCAATCAAACTAATCTCATCCACAATTTCAGCTTGGCGTTCCAAAACGTATTCCCTTTTATCAACATCCCGCTGGCATTACATTGCCGCGCACCAGTTTACTTCCAAAAAAAAGGCATGAGCCTGAGCTGCATGCCTTTATTTCGATCCGATAAGATCACACATTAAATAAGAAGTTCATCACATCGCCGTCTTGGACCACGTAGTCCTTGCCCTCGGCCCGCATCTTGCCAGCCTCCTTGGCCTTGGCCTCGCCGCCCAGTGCGATGAAGTCAGTATAGGCGATGGTCTGCGCGCGAATGAAGCCGCGCTCGAAATCGGTGTGAATCACGCCGGCCGCCTGCGGCGCGGTGTCGCCGATGTGAATGGTCCAAGCGCGCACTTCCTTAACGCCGGCGGTGAAGTAGGTCTGCAGACCCAGCAGCTTGTAACCTGCGCGGATCAGACGATCCAGACCCGGCTCTTCCAAGCCCAAGGTTTCCAGGAACTCGGCCTTGTCGGCGTCGTCCAGCTCAGCGATTTCGGACTCGATCGCCGCACATAGCGCCACAACCGGCGCGCCTTCTTTATCCGCCAGCTGCTGCACCCGCTCCAGCAAGGGGTTGTTGCTGAAGCCGTCTTCAGCCACGTTGGCCACATACATCGCCGGCTTGATCGTCAGCAGACACAGCGGCTTGACCAAGACCATTTCTTCCGGGCTCAGGTCCAGCGAGCGCGCCGGCAGGCCTTGATCCAGATGCGGCACCAGCTTTTCCAGCACCGCGATCAAGGCGCGCGCATCCTTGTCGCCGGATTTCGCCTTCTTGCCCTCACGGTTCATCGCCTTTTCCACCGCGGACAGATCGGCCAACGCCAGCTCTGTGCCTATGGTTTCGATATCGGCGATAGGATCCACCTTGCCGGCAACGTGAACGATATTCTCATCCTCGAAGCAGCGCACCACGTTGACGATAGCGTCGGTCTCGCGGATATTGGCCAGGAACTGATTGCCCAGGCCTTCGCCCTTGGAAGCGCCCGCCACCAAGCCGGCAATGTCGACGAATTCGACGATGGCCGGCTGAATGCGTTGCGGATTGATGATCTTGGCCAGTTCGGCCAGACGCTGGTCCGGTACTTCCACGATGCCGACATTGGGCTCGATGGTGCAGAACGGATAGTTGGCGGCCTCGATGCCAGCCTTGGTCAGCGCATTGAACAGGGTGGACTTGCCCACATTGGGCAGGCCGACGATACCGCATTTCAGACTCATGTCCGCATTCCTTCGAATTCTTGAAAAATCTTGTTCTGCCGCAGCATAGCCGCAAGCCGGCGGTTTGCCCAGCCGCTCATTTGGCCGCGGTGTGCAATTCCTTCATCGCCGCCGCCATCTTGCCGCCGATGGCCGCCGGCAATTGCCGCAACGCCTGCTCGATCGCCTCGTCCAGCCCCTGCTGTTCCTCGGCGCGCGGCTTCTTCAGCACAAAATTGGCGACTTCGTTGCGGTCTCCCGGATGACCGATGCCCAAACGCAAGCGCCAGAAAGCCGGCGAGCCCAAGCGAGCGGCGATGTCCTTCAAGCCATTGTGGCCCCCATGGCCGCCGCCCTGCTTGAAACGGGCCGCGCCCGGAGGCAGATCCAGTTCGTCGTGCACGACGAGAATCTGATCCGGCAGAATCTTATAAAAATGGGCCAGCGCCAACACCGCCTGCCCGGACAGATTCATATAAGTCATCGGTTTGAGCAGCCAGACGTCCTGTCCCTCGATATCCACGCGGGCGATATCGCCGTGAAATTTGCCGTCGGTGCGCCAACTTCCCTTATAGCGCCAGCACAACTCATCCAACAGCCAGAAACCGGCGTTATGGCGCGTTCTATCGTATTCGGGGCCGGGGTTGCCCAAACCCACTATCAGGCGAATGCCGGACATATTCTCTTATTCCAAATGAAAAAGCTCGTTGCGGGCCGACGGCTAGCAACGAGCTTTTCAACCGTTACCGTCAGACGGCACGGCAGCTAGATTACACGCGAGCGAAGTCGATGTGCATTACTTGCTGTTTGTACGGGTGCATTTGGAACGCAGCCACTTTAACTTGTTCTTTCTGGCCGTCGATCACCAGATCCAGAACGGAAGTGTGGAACGCTTCGTTCTTCAGCGCGTAGTACATGGTGTTGTGGTCCAGAACGATGGACACGGCTTCTTTGGAAGCGCCGTAAACAACGGCCGGAACCTGGCCGGCGTGACGCAGGCGGCGGCTCGCACTCGTACCCGACTCTTCACGCTTGCTGGCGGTATATTCAAAAGACATGGCAAAACTCCAGTTTCAGATTAAAAGCACCCGGCCCGCCGCGACCAGCGAGCCCGATGTTCACGGCAGGCAGGCGCCCGCCGCAACCAGTTCCTCATTGAAGAGGTAGGACACCGATTCTTCGTTGTTGATCCGGCGCAGCGTCTCGGCCAGCAGGCCGGCGATGGAGGCCACCCTGATATTCGGGCAGGCTTTGGCCTCGGCGGTCAACGGGATGGTGTCGGTCACCACCACCATATCGATGTCGGAATTCTTGATGCGATCGATCGCCTGACCGGAGAAGATCGGGTGAGTCGCATAGGCCAGCACGCGCTGGGCGCCGCGCTCTTTCAGAGCGCTGGCCGCCTTGCACAGGGTGTTGGCGGTGTCGATCATGTCGTCGACGATCAGGCAGGTGCGGCCGGACACGTCGCCGATGATGTTCATCACTTCGGCCACATTGGCCTTGGGGCGGCGCTTGTCGATGATGGCCAAGTCGGTGTTCAAGGCCTTGGCCATCGCGCGGGCGCGGACCACGCCGCCGACGTCCGGGCTGACCACGATCAGGTCTTCGATGCGCTGCGAGCGGATGTCCTTCAACAGCACCGGCGTCGCGTAGACGTTGTCCACCGGGATGTCGAAGAAACCCTGAATCTGGTCGGCGTGCAGGTCGACGGTGAGCACGCGGTCGATGCCGGCGCTGGTCAGCATATTGGCCACCAGCTTGGCGGAAATCGGCACGCGGGCGGAACGCGGACGACGGTCCTGGCGCGCATAACCGAAGTACGGAATTGCCGCGGTAATACGACCGGCCGAAGCGCGTTTCAGCGCGTCGGCCATAGTCAGGATTTCCATCAGATTGTCATTGGTCGGCGCACAGGTCGACTGCAGAATGAACACGTCGCGTCCGCGGACGTTTTCCAGCAGCTCCACCGCCACTTCGCCGTCGCTGAACTTGCCGACGTCGGCGCGTCCCAACGAGATATCCAGATGTTTGACTACGTTTTGGGCCAGTTCCGGGTTCGCGGTCCCGGTGAATACCATCAAACTGTCGTATGCCGCCATGATTCGTGTGCCTTAGCTAGATAAAGAAAAAGCGTGTAAGGGATTCTTACACGCTTTTTTCATGCTCTCTCTTATTGAGAGAAAGTCTTGGCTGGGGAGGTAGGGATCGAACCTACGAATGCCGGAATCAAAATCCGGTGCCTTACCACTTGGCGACTCCCCAGTAACCTTTATTCAGCGTTGTCAATCAAGGGATGGACATCGAGTCCTTTTGCTAAAAAACCCTTATATTTTATCGACACCGCCTGATAAACTTTATCGGCTTCGTCTTTAGACTGGCACTCCAGAAACACACAGGAACCGGAACCAGTCATCAGCGGCGAACCATATTTTCTTAATTCGGTCAGCACTTCATTCACCGCTGGGTACATATTCGAAACAACGTCTTGCAGATCGTTTCGTCGTTGCTGCGTTGTTTCGAGGATTCGCATTATGCCGACGCCCCCTACCTCTGTCAACACCTCTTGCGAGAAATTTTGAAATATTTTGCTGGTGGGCACTTGCACCTGAGGGTGAATTACCACATACCATGCCGGCTTCAATTTGATTTCATTCAGTTTTTCGCCAACGCCGGTAGCCAGCGCGCTGCGACCAAAAATAAACACCGGAACGTCCGCGCCCAGCTTCAAGCCCAGTTCCTGCAACACCGCCCGCGGCAGATTCAGTTCCCACATGCGGTTAAGGGCCAGCAAAACGGTGGCGGCGTCGGAGCTTCCGCCGCCCAAACCACCGCCCATAGGTATCTTTTTATCCAGACGAATGGCCACGCCCAACCCGCACTGGGCATGGGCCTGCAATAGACGCGCCGCGCGCACCGTCAGGTCCTGCTCCGGATCCACGCCGGCAATCGGCGTCTCCAGCACAACACGGCCGTCGTCGCGCAGGGCCAGCGACACTGTGTCGCTGAAGTCGACGAAGCGGAACACCGTCTCCAGCAAATGGTAGCCGTCCGGGCGCTTGCCGACGACGTGCAATAAAAGGTTGAGCTTGGCCGGGGCCGGAAAGTCTTGGAATACGGGGGAACTCATCAACAGAACACCATGGCAATCATTGAAATAACACGTATGTGGCGATGCGGTCAGCGCCAGTCGCGGGTCACCACTCTGACCGTCAAACCGTCTCGGGCCAGATCCACGCGCTTGGGATAGCGCTCGCCGGACTCGGCCTCGCGCACGAAGCGGATACGCCACCCCTGCTGCAACAGCTCGCCGTCGGGACGGATCTCGCTAGCTTCGCCCGGCACCGGCATGCCGCGGATCCACCAGGCCAAGCCGGACAGCGGTAGCGGCCAGCCCAGGGTTTTCTCGGTCAGGCTTTCCACATCCGGCGCCTGCCAGGCCTTGCCGTCCGCCAGCAGGGTGACGCCGCCGGCGTCGCGGACCACTTCGGCCACTGTATTGCCCAACGGCGAGTTGATCGCCAATTGGTCGCGCTCGGGCTGATGCCGCCAATCGAAGTTGGCGACATGCCCCTTGCCGTCCAGATTGACCGACAGACGCCCGCTGACCGCGAACGGCTGATCCGCGGACTGCGTCGCGGAGGGCATGAACACCGCCTCGCGCGTCGCGCAGCCGGTCACAACAAGCGACAAAGCCAGAATCAGACCGCCCCACCTCATCAATGCGCCCCCAGACGGCGCATGGTATCGCGCAGCACATCATGTTCCGGGCTAGCTTCCAGCGCCTTGTTCCACACCCCCAGCGCCTCCTCTTTCTTACCCAGCTTCCACAGCACTTCGCCCAGATGGGCGGCCAGCTCTGGGTCCGGCAACAGCGCATAGGCCTTCTGCAGCGTCTTCAAGGCCGCGTCCAGGCGGCCCAGCTTGTACTGCGCCCAGCCCAGGCTGTCCAGGATGGTGGGATTGTCCGGCTCGCTCTTCAGCGCCTTCTCGATATAGCCCAGCGCTTCCTGATGACGGCTGGTGCGATTGGTCAGGGTATAGCCCAGCGCGTTCAGCGCCTGGGCGTCGCCCGGCTTTTCCTTCAGCACTTGCTTGAGATCGCGCTCGGCGTTGCCGACATTGCCCAGGGTGTCCGACACCAGCGCCCGCTCGTACAGCAGCTCCGGCGCCTTGGGCATGCGCAGCAGCGCCTTGCTCAGCAAATCGTGGGCCTTGCCCGGCTGTTTGGCTTCGCGCGCCAGCTGGGACTGCAGCAGGGCCAGGGTGATTTTCTCCTGGTCGTTGCCGCCCAAGGGCGCCAGACGCGCCAGGGCCAGATCCAGCTTGCCGTCGCCGGCCTCCATCACCGCCAGCCGGCCTTGCGCCGGCAGAAATTGCGGCCCGGCGCCCACCATCTCATACCAACCCTTGGCCGCGCCGACGTCCTGGCGCTCCTCCGCGATCTGCCCCAGGGTGTAGCGAATGAAATTGGCCTCCGGATGCCCTGCCGCCAGCGCCTGGCGCAGATGCCGCTCCGCGGCAGGCAGATCGCGCATCTGGTAAGCCATCAGGCCGGACGCGTAGAGCAAATCGGGATTATTGGGATTGCCGGGCAAGAGCTGATCGAAAGCCTGTCGCGCCTCGGCGAAGCGCTTGGCGCCCACCAGCAGCCGCGGCTTGGCCAGCTTCAGCTCCAGGCCGGCATTAGGCCGTCGCGCCAGTTCGCGTTGCAGAAAATCAATGGCCTGATCCAACTGCTCGCGGCGCAGCCGATCCACTTGCCAGGCCACCGGCAAGTCCCAGGCCGGCGCGATCTGCGCCAGCCGGTCGAACTCGCGGTTCATCGTGGCCTGGTCGCCGGCTTCGGCGGCCACAGCCAACAGCGCGAAGCGCGCCTCGGCCAGGTCCGGATAACGGGCGGCGAACTGCTTGACCAATTCATAAGCGGCCTGCTTGTCGCTCTGGCGCGAGGTCAACCGCGCCAACTGAACGAAGATGGCCGGCGCGCGCTCCGGCTCTTTCTGCAGCAGCGCCTCGATCAGCGGCTTGCTTTCCGCCAACTTGCCGGCGCGCAGCAGGGTGATGAACAGCTGTTCTCTCGCCGGCACCGAATCCGGCGCCAGTTCCATCCACAAGGTCAAGGCTTCCGAGGTTTCCTTCAGCAGCCCTGCGAACATAGAAAACTCGGCGGCCCGTTGCGCCAGCCGCGGATCGCGCGTTTGTCGCGCCAGTTCCAGATAGGTCACGGCGGAAGCGCCCACCGAGCCGCGCTGGGCGGCGATTTCGCCGGCCACCACGCCATAAAGGATTTCCGGCGTCAGCTCCGCCTTGGGCAATAGAGTTTCATCTTCTTTCTGCGTTATCGCGGCCTCGTCGCCGGCCGGTTTGCCGGCATCGACCGCCTTCGCCGCGCCCGGGTGCTTGAAATTGGCGCATGCCGACAGCAGCGCGACCATCAGCAAAGGGAGTGTTTTTTTCAGCCGTTGCATTCGCATGGAGTCAGAGACCTGCTTATAAACCTGTTGAATGCGTAGAATAGCATGACCTGTTTTTATCTTCGCGCCATTCTACCCATGCCTGAACTGCCAGAAGTCGAAACCACCCGCCGCGGGATTCTGCCCCACCTCTTGAACGCCAAACTG
This sequence comes from Chromobacterium haemolyticum, assembly GCF_009936155.1. Taxonomy (NCBI): domain Bacteria; kingdom Pseudomonadati; phylum Pseudomonadota; class Betaproteobacteria; order Neisseriales; family Chromobacteriaceae; genus Chromobacterium; species Chromobacterium haemolyticum. The sequence goes on from NZ_AP019312.1 coordinate 4,386,612, forward strand.
GACGGCGCCGTGGTCCGCCACGCCGGCCTGCGTTGGCCGGTGCCGCCGGAGCTGCATGCCACCCTGCGCGGCCTGACGATACGTTCCGTCGACCGCCGCGCCAAATACCTGCTGCTGGGCACCGACGCCGGCACCCTGATCATCCATCTGGGCATGTCCGGCAGCCTGCGTTTCCTGCCTGCGGACACTCCACCGGAGAAACACGACCACGTCGACCTGCTGTTGGGCCCCAATGTGCTGCGCTACCGCGACCCGCGACGCTTCGGCGCGGTGCTGTGGCATGTCGGCGCCATCGAGCACCATCCCTTGTTGCAAGCGCTGGGGCCCGAGCCGCTGTCCGACGACTTTGACGGCGACACGCTGATCCGGGCCGCGCAACGCCGCGGCAGCGCAGTCAAGCTGATGCTGATGGACAACCACGTGGTGGTCGGGGTCGGCAACATCTACGCCAACGAGGCGCTGTTCCACGCCGGCATCCATCCAGCACGCGCAGCCAACACGGTGCGCGACGGCGAATACCGCCGGCTGGCCGAGGAAATCCGCAGCGTGCTGAACCGAGCCATCCAGGCCGGCGGCAGCACGCTGCGCGACTTCGTGCACAGCGACGGCAAGCCCGGCTATTTCCAGCAAACTTATATGGTGTACGGCCGGCAGGACCAGCCCTGCCGGCAATGCGGCACGCCGATCCGGCATTTGCGCCAGGGCCAACGCAGTTCCTACTATTGTCCGCTATGCCAGCCATGCTAGAGTTACGGCCTCAACCTTGCGCACCGAGCCTCAAAGCATCTTGAAGTCAACCGCCACAACCTCTTCGCTCACCCGGATAGGACGCGTCGCGCGCCTGTTCGGCCACTTGGCCATAGGAGTCTTCATCCTGGCCACCCGTTATTCTCGGCTGGCCCACGCCGAACGCGCCGTCGTTACCCGGCGCTGGGCCGCCCACGCGCTGAAAATTCTGGGCATCAGCGTGCGGATCAACGGCGTCAATCCCGGCTTTTACCCGCCCAACACCTTGCTGGTGGCCAACCACATTTCCTGGCTGGACATCTTCGTGCTCAATAGCTGCACGGTGTCCCGCTTCGTCGCCAAACGAGAGATTCGCTCCTGGCCGGTGCTGGGCTGGCTGGCGCACCTGGGCGGCACTCTGTTCATCGACCGCAGCAAGCGCAAGGACGCCAGCCGCGTCTACAAGGCGTTGGCGCATGCGATGGAGAACGGCGCATGCATGGCGGTGTTTCCCGAATCCACCACCTCCGACGGCCTGAATCTCTTGCCGTTCAAGGCCTCGTTGTTCGAAGCCGCCTTGCTGTCGCGCGGCACCGTGCAGCCAGTGGGCTTGCGCTATTACGGCGCGGACGGACAACAAACGCTGGAGCCCGCCTTTATCGGCGATCTGACTTTTCTGCAAAGCGTGCGCAAAGTGCTGGCGATGCCGGCGATGGAGGTGGAAGTCAGCTACGGCCAGCCGCTGAAAGCCTGGGAAAACGGACTGGAAACCCGCTTTGCGCTAGCCGAGCGGGCACAGCAGGAAGTGGCGCGCGCGCTGCGCCTGAGCCCGCCTCCGGCCGCGGAAGCGCCGCAGGAACCGGCTCGGCAACACTGAGCACCAGCTGCGAAACCTCGCCAATGCAAAAGCCCCCGTTCCGGGGGCTTTTCTCATCCAGCGCCGACTACGCTCACAGGCTGAGCCGCGCCATCAGGTTATCGAATAAATCATCGGCCAACTTGGCATAGCCTTGCTGCGAGAAGTGCACCATGTCCGGCCGCGCCAGCTGCTGCGCTTGCCAACGCTTCATGCTGCAAGGGCCGCCCATCGCCTGCTCCCAATCCCAATACAGCACATGGCTGTCGCGCGCGACTTTCTGTTGAATGCGCTTGACCGCGGCCAGTTGCAAGGGACGACCCGGCACGCACTCCTTGCTGGCCGCGCCCCGCTTGCGCGCGGCATCCTGCGCGCCCAGCATCAGGATAGCCGCCTGCGGCAGATCCCGGCGTATGGTGTTGATAGCCGCCTGCAGATTGAGCTGATACTCGATCAGGTCCAGACGATCGTCAAAGGCTTCGTTGACGCCGTAGGCCAAGATCACCAGATCGCTGCCGCGCTCCGCCAGCTGCGCGCTCCAGCTCTTGCCCCAGCGCTGCCAGATCGAAAGCTGAGCGCCGTTGCTGCCGATGCTGTCCAGCACCACGCCCGGCGCCAGCCGCTCCAGCTCTATCCCGCCCAGCTCCACCGCCGGCAGCGCGCCGGCACGCACCACGAAGGGGAAATACAGCTTCTGTTCCACCGTCTGCCAGCCTCTGCCCGGTTCTGGCGGATTCAACTTGCGGCTGCCGTGACCATCGTCCACGTCCAGCGCGCCGGCCCCATCCTGGGCCGCTCGTACGCGGAAACGCACCCGCCACAAGCCGTCCAGCGGATTACGCGGCAACAGGCTGATGGCAGCGCCCGGCCTCTGGGCTTGGGCAATATAGCCGCCCAGCGGGAAGTCCGGATCGCCGTCCTTGCGGCTATTGGTCAAGGCCCAACCCTCGCTGCGCTCGATCACCAGGGCGTGGCGCTGGCCGGGCACGGCCATCGGCGGCGTCCAGCCGATGCCGGCGTCGCCGAATTTGGCCTGGAAACGCTCGCGCAACGTGCCGGTCAGATAATCCGCCGCGGTGTGCGAATCCCCCAGTTGGGTGACTCGCACCGGTTGCACTGCTGTGGAGATCGCCTTCAACCGCGACGCCAGCCTCGGCAGGTTGATCTCGCCGAAATCCTGCACCGGCGCGGCCAACGCCGATGCCGCCACCAGCCAGCCGACCCATGCCGCGCTGATTCTCAACTTCATTCAAACCTCAATTCTGCCAACACGCGCCGCGCCAGCAATACCTGGCCCTGGCGAGTGAAATGAATGCCATCGGCGGTGCGTACCGCCACTTCGCCCTGATCGGGCAGCGTCATGAACTTGGTGAACGCCTCGTCCTCGCTCCCCAGGGCTTCGCGGGTGGACAAATAACGCTGGCCTGCGCCTTCAACTTCCTCCCGGAAAATGCCATTGATGTAATGCACCCCGCGATTGAGCTTGTCCTTGCCCATGTTCGGCGCGCCCAACCACAACAGTTGCGTCCGGTGCTTGCGAGCCGAAGCCAGGATGGCGCGGATGCGCTCGCGGTAGCGCTGCTCCCACTCCTCGGAGGCAAAGCGGATGTAGCGGCTGCCGCCCACCATGTCCCAAGTATCGTTGGCGCCCAAGAAAATCACCACGAGGCCGGTGTCCGGATTCGCCGCCAACTGTCGTTCTATCGTGTCCGGCCAATTGAAAAAGTCCGGATAGGTCAGCCCGGTGCTCTGCTTGCTGAGGTCCAGCGCCTTGATCTGGTGCAGCTTGAACAAGGGCCGCAGCAAATGCGGCGCCACCCCCTGCATCATGGAATCGCCAGCCAGCAACACCTTGCTCCCCGGCCGCAGCAAGATGCGGGGATCTTTGGCCGCCGCTTGCGGCGGCGGAGCCGACGGCGACGGCAATGGCTGCAGCGGGCCGCTGGGCACTACCGCCGTTGTCCGCGCCGCGGCGGGCTCCACCGGCGCAGCTTCCGGCGACAAAGCCGGTCGCAGGCAGCAGGCGTTGAAATAGGCGATCATCTCGTCGTCCCACCGATCCAGCCTGGTCAACAGCCCTCGGCTCTGATCCCGGAACTCCCGCCCCAGCTCCGCTCCTAGACGCCAGACGCTCAACTCGGACAAAGCCTCCAGCTGACTGGGGCGGTGAAAGGTCTGCCGCCAATAGGCGTTGATTGAGGTCTGCTCAATCCAGCACAACAGCAACATGCTGCTGCCGAGGATGGCCAGGGCCTGACGGATGGCGGAACGGGCGATCATTTGACGCTTGCCTCAATGCGGTAAGAAACGAAAAGCGCGAGAGCGGAGATGCCATCGCGCCGGCACGGCTAAAACTGGTAATAAATAAAGCCAGGAATGCCCGGCGGCGACACCACGATGATCAGCAAGGCGCAGCCGGCCAGCAAGCTGGGCTTGCCCCACCACGGCAGGCGACCCAATTGGGCGATGCCGCGTTCGCAAGCCGCCCCCAGATAGGGCAGCGCGGCAAACGCCGCGGCGCTCAGCGCCAGGAAGCCCGGCGCGTTCAGCGTCAGTTCCTGATCGGTGCCGGTCATGGCTTCCAAGAAACTCCAGGCGTCTTCCAGCGACGCGGCGCGGAAAAACACCCAGGCCAGACAAACGTAATGGAAGGTCAGCAGACGCGCCAGCCAGGTCAGCCGCCGCGACACAGCCTCCTTGCCAAGCAGCTTGTCTCCCAGATTCAAACCCACCACGCCCAAACCGTGCATGCCGCCCCACGCCAGGTATTTCAGGCTGGCGCCGTGCCACAGGCCGGACAACACCATGGCAAGCAGTAAATTGAGCTGGGCGCGGGCAAAGCCCAGCCGGTTGCCGCCCAAGGGAATATAAATGTAATCGCGAATCCAGCTGGACAGCGACATATGCCAGCGCCGCCAGAAATCGCGTAGATTGTGAGCCAGATACGGCGCGTCGAAATTGCGCGGCAACTGGATGCCCAGCAGCAGCGCCAAGGCGGTGACCAGATCGGTATAGCCGGAGAAATCCAGATAGATCTGGAAGGCGTAGGCGTAGAACGCCGCCCAGACCTCCAGCGCGTGGTAGGTTTCCGGCGCGCTGAACACCGGGTCCACCCAGGCGCTGGCCAGCCAGCCGGCCAGCCACAGTTTTTTGGCCAGGGCCAGCACGATCAGTCCCAACGCGCGGTCCAGTTGCAAGATGTGGCGGCGTTCGCCGCTGCGCAACTGCTCCAGCAGCCCGGTGGCCCGGCAGATAGGCCCGGCCAACAAAGTGGGGAAGAAAGCCAGGAACAGCCCCAGTTCCCTGGCCCGGGCGAAACGCAACTCGCCGCGGTACAAGGACACCAGATAACTGACCGATTGAAAAGTGTAAAAGGAGATGCCCACCGGCATCAGGAAATCCACCGCCGGCAATATCGCCGCAATACCCAGCGCATGCAAAGCCGCTTGCGCGCTTTCACGGAAGAAGTCGAAGTATTTGAATACCGCCAGATTGCCCACCGCCATCAGCAGCCCCATGCGCAACCAGCGCTTGGGTCGGACGGAATCAAGCATCCACGACGATATCAGGGTCAATAACAGGGTATAAACGGCCAGAATCAGCGCAAAACGCCAATCTAGCTTGGCATAAAAGGCGTAACTGCCCAATAACAGCAAACCATTCTGCCAATCCGTGCGCTTGCGGCACAGCCAATACAGGGCGAAAAAGGCGAGGAATGCCAGTGCGAACTCAATCGAAAGGTAACTCATACAAATAAAAAACGGCTCTGGCAAGAGCCGAGATTATGACAGCCATAGGGCCCGGCTGACTATGGCTTGCCAATATTTTATTTACAGCGCCGCCGCCAATATTCTTTACGCGGTTATTTCGCGATATGCGGAACACGGCAAGGAAAATAAAGCTTGGTCGCCCAAACGCATCGCGGTCAGGCTGCCGCCCCACAAACAACCGGAGTCGATAGCCACCACATCGTCGGTGATATGCACGCCCAGCGCAGACCAATGGCCGCAGATAATGGGCATCTCGCCTTGCCAGCGTCCCGGCGCCTCGAACCAGGGCGTCAGGCCGGCCGGCGCGTTCTCCAGCTCGCCCTTATAATTAAGATCGATCTCTCCGTCGCGGTTCAAGAAACGCATCCGGGTCATCGCGTTGACGATCACGCGCAAACGGTCCGAGCCGCGCAGCTCCTCGCTCCAGCGCGTTGGCCGGTTGCCGTACAAGCGCGACAGGAATTCACGATGCCTGGGGCCTGACAGCCCGGCTTCCACTTCCTCCGCCAGATCCAGCGCGCGATCTATGCTCCACTCCGGCAGCAACCCAGCGTGCACCATCGCGTAGCCCTGGCCGGCTATCATCATTGGCTGGCAGCGCAACCAGTCCAGCAGGACCTTGCCATCGGCGGCGTTGAGGATGTCCAGCACCGTATCGCTGCGGTGCAGTTTGCCGAAGCCCTCGGACACCGCCAGCAAGTGCAGGTCATGATTGCCCAACACGATCTCGACATGATCCTGATGCTGGAACACCCAGCGCAGTACTTCCAGCGACTGCGGCCCGCGATTGACCAAATCTCCCGTCAACCACAAAGTATCCTTGCCGGGATTGAAATCGATTTGCCGCAGCAACTGCTGAAACGGCTGGAAACACCCTTGAATGTCGCCAATAGCGTAGATGGCCATATGCACCCCATAAGTGGCGGATCGATCTGAGATGTCATCCGCGGATAGCGCCATGATACCGCATGCTACAATGCACTGGCTGAGTTACCGATTTACTGCGCCCTGCCGGGCCCCTTCCCCCATACCGCCATGTCCGCTCCCTTGCTCAATCCGCCGCAACGCGCGGCGATCCAGTATCTTGACGGCCCCTTGCTGGTGCTTGCCGGCGCAGGTTCCGGCAAAACCCGAGTCATCACCTTCAAGATTTCGCACCTGATCCGCGAAGGCGGCATCAATGCGCGCAATATCGCCGCCATCACCTTCACCAACAAGGCCGCGCGCGAGATGCTGGAACGGGTGGGCAAGCTGATGACGCCGGCGGAAATCCGCGGCATCACCGTATCCACTTTCCACTCTCTGGGCATGCAAATGCTGCGCCAGGAAGCGCCGCACCTGGGCTATAAACCGCAATTCTCCATTCTCGACGCCTTTGACGCCGGCAAGATCATCTCCGACATTCTGAAAACCACCTCAAAGGATGAGGTGCGCAAGGTGCAGAGCCAGATCTCGCTATGGAAGAACGATCTGAAAACACCGGACCAGATGCTGCTGGAGGCTCAGGGCGAATGGGAAAGCATCTGCGCCACCACGTATGTGGCCTATCAAGACACTTTAAGCGCCTACCAGGCGATGGACTTCGACGACCTGATCCGCCTGCCGGTGCAACTGTTCCAGAGTAATGAAGAAGTGCTGCAGAAGTGGCAGAACAAGCTGCGCTACCTGCTGATAGACGAATACCAGGACACCAACACCTGCCAATACCAGCTGGTCAAGCTGCTGACCGGCCTGCGCGGCATGTTCACCGCGGTGGGCGACGACGACCAGTCCATCTACGCTTGGCGCGGCGCCAATATGGAAAACCTGAGGCTGCTGCAAAGCGACTTCCCCAAGCTCAAGGTCATCAAGCTGGAGCAGAACTACCGCTCCACCGCCCGGATCCTGCGCGCGGCCAACTCGGTGATCTCCAACAACCCCAAGCTGTTCGAGAAACAACTGTGGAGCGAACTGGGCCTGGGCGAACCCATCCACGTGGTTCAGTGCAAGGACGAAGAGCACGAAGCTGAGACCGTGGTGCAAAGGCTGCTGGCGCATAAATTCGAATACCGCACCGAGTTCAAGGACTACGCCATCCTCTATCGCGGCAACTACCAGGCGCGCATCTTCGAACAAGCCTTGCGCAACCAACGCATTCCTTACCAGATGGCCGGCGGCCAGAGTTTTTTCGACAAGCCGGAAATCAAAGACATGCTGGCTTATATGCGCTTGATCGCCAATCCCAACGACGACCCGGCCTTCATCCGCGCGCTGACCACGCCCAAGCGCGGCGTAGGCGCCACCACGCTGGAACGTCTGGGCGCCTGGGCCGGCGAACGCGGCAAGAGCCTGTTCGCCTGCGCCCATGAAGAGGGTTTCCGCCTGCAAGTACAAAAAGCCCAACTCGAGCCGTTGGAACAGTTCTGCGACTTCATCGCCAATCTGCAATACCGCGCCACCCGCGAGGATGGCGGCCCACTGGCGATGGAAATGATGCAGGCGATAGGCTACGAGGCCTGGCTTTACGATAGCGAGGACAGCCCGCGCATCGCCGAAACCAAGTGGAAAAACATCCTGGAAATGGTGAGCTGGCTTAGCCGCAAAGGCGAGGACAGCGGCAAGAATCTGGTGGAGCTGACCCAGACCATCGCTCTGATCACCATGCTGGAAGGCCGCGAGGAAGGCGAGGTAGACGCGGTGAAAATGTCCACGCTGCACGCGTCCAAGGGCCTGGAATACCCTTACGTGTTCCTGGTAGGCACCGAGGAAGGCATCCTGCCCCACAGCGAATCGGTGGACAACGGCATGGTGGAGGAAGAGCGCCGGCTGATGTACGTCGGCATCACCCGCGCGCAGCGCATGCTGACGCTCACCTATTGCGTCAAGCGCAAACGCGCCGGTGAATGGCAGTTTGTCGAGCCGTCGCGCTTTATCTCCGAGATCAACGGCGATGATCTGCGCCACTTCGGCAAACCCGGCGCCGAACCCATCGTCAGCAAAACCGAGGGCAAATCGCGGTTGGCCAGCCTCAGCGCCATGCTGGCCAACAAGGAGAAACCGGCGGATTCATGAAGGCGCCGGCGACGCAGGCGAGAACTTGCTTCCGCGCCGACGGTCTATACCGGCCACCAAAAAGAAAATGGCGCCAGCGGCGCCATATGAAGAATGAGGAACATCTCTGGGTGAAGCGAAAGTGGAAGCCCACTGAATCCCCACACCAAGCCGCGAAGCGCCTGACGCTTCACGACCTAAACAGATGAAGCCATCATGCACTATGCGCCTCCGAAGGGCACCTGTCCCTTCTTACAGCGGGGTTTTGTTGACATAGCACATTGCCATTTCATCCGGTAGAAATTTCCCAAAAAACATAGAAATCCTCGCTTTTAGGCGATAAAAAACGCCTTGCGGTATTGCAAGGCGTTTTTTGCTGCGCTGATCAGCCGATTATTTGGAATTATTCACCATGTACTCGACAGCGGAGCGGAACTCGGCGTCGCTGCCGGTGTAACCGCCTTTGGCCGGCATCGCGTTCAAGCCCTTGATGCCGATCTTGACCACTTCGTCCAGGCCCGGCTTCAGACGCACGGCCCAGGCCGCCTTGTCGCCTAACTTAGGCGCGCCGGCGATGCCTGCCGCGTGGCAGGCCATGCACACGCTGTCGTAGATCTTCTTGCCCACCACGGCCGGATCGGCCGCCGCGGCCGCGCCGCCTGCGCCGCCCACCGGCGGCTCAGTGAACTTTCCACCCGCGGAGTTGCCCATATAGGCTACCGCGCGCTTCACTTCATCATCGCTCAAGTCGGTTGCGCCGCCCTTGGCCGGCATCGCGTTGAAGCCCTGCAGCGCGTGCTGGGTCAGCATGTCCCAGCCTTTGGCGATGCGCGAGCCCCAAGCAGCGGTGTCGCCAAACTTGGGGGCGCCGGCAAGGCCGGTGCCGTGACAGGAGATACAGATGCCTTTATATACCTGTTCGCCAGTGCGCATTCCCGGAGGCGCGTCGCTGGCCTTGGCTTCACCGACCGGTTTCAGGCGAGACGCGACGGCCTCCTTGGTCATTACTTCGGCATCCACGTTGTAACCGCTGGTGGCCAGCTTGGCCAGAAGCCAAATTGCCACCACAAGAAAGACAACGACGCCAACCAGCACTTTGATGACCTGGCCGGGAGCCATTCCGTTCTCATTACTCATTACGAGCCTCGCCTGGAATTAATGACATTTAAAATAGGATAATTATACGGTAAGCCTGAAGGCAAGGCAAAACCATACACTGGACTCGGGTAAGGAAGTTGCGCTATGATGCGGGCCTGCCTCAAAGCAAGCACAGCGCACCCGTAGCTCAGTTGGATAGAGTGTCAGTTTCCGAAGCTGAAGGTCACAGGTTCGATCCCTGTCGGGTGCGCCACAACTCCTCGAAGTTTTCTGTTTTTCCCGCTTTTCCTCATTATTTCCCACGCTTAACGTCAAAACCATGTTTTCGTCGAAACACGTCCTGCGCGGTCATGCTGCTCTAGCGTCGCCGCAATGAAAAAGCGGGCCGCTCACGCGTCCCGCTTCGCTCCATTCGTCTAGCCTCAGGCCAACGTGGCCACCGGCTCGGCGGCATCGTCGTCCTCTTCGCCGAGAAAGCCTCCGCTCTGGTGCGCCCACAGCCTCGAATACAACCCGCCCTTGGCCAACAGGCTGCGGTGATCGCCCTCTTCCACGATGCGTCCCTTGTCCAGCACGATCAGCCGGTCCATCGCCGCGATGGTGGACAAGCGGTGAGCGATAGCCACCACGGTTTTGCCTTCCATCAGCCGGTACAAGCTGCGCTGGATCGCCGCTTCCACTTCCGAATCCAGCGCGCTGGTGGCCTCATCCAGCAACAGGATGGGCGCATCCTTCAACATCACCCTGGCGATGGCGATGCGCTGGCGCTGCCCGCCGGACAGCTTGACCCCCCGCTCTCCTACATGGGCATCGTAAGCGCTGCGACCTTTCGGATCGGTCAAGGTCAGGATGAAGTCATGCGCCTCGGCTCGGCGCGCGGCCGCCTCCATCTCGGCGTCGCCGGCGTCCGGCCTGCCGTAGAGCAGGTTGTCGCGCACAGAGCGGTGCAACAAGGAAGTATCCTGCGTCACCATCCCCACCTGGGCGCGCAGGCTGTCTTGCGTCACATGAGCGATGTCCTGGCCATCAATCAAAATGCGGCCGCCGTCCAAATCATAGAAACGCAACAGCAAGTTGACGATGGTGGACTTGCCCGCGCCCGAACGGCCGACCAGGCCGATCTTCTCGCCCGGGCGTATCGTTAGCGACAATTGCTCGATCACGGTCTTGCTGCCGCCGTAACTGAAGTCCACTTGGTCGAAGCGGATTTCTCCCTGCTTCACTTCCAAGGGCTTGGCGTCGGCCCGGTCATTGATCGACACCGGCCGCGACAAGGTGGCGATGCCGTCCTGCACCGTGCCCACTTGCTCGAACAGCGAAGCCATCTCCCACATGATCCAGTGCGAAATGCCGTTTAACCTCAAGGCCATCGCGGTGGCCGCCGCCACCGCGCCGACGCCGACTTCGCCCATGCTCCACAGCCACAAGGTCGCGCCGGCGGTACTGGCGATCAGCAACATGCTCAGGCTGTGGTTGATGATTTCGAAGCCGCTGATCAAACGCATCTGACGATAGGCCGTGGCCAGGAATTCCTGCATCGCGCCGCGGGCGAAGCCGGCCTCCCGCTGGGCGTGCGAGAACAGCTTCACCGTGGCGATATTGGTATAGGCGTCGGTGATGCGGCCGGTCATCAGGCTGCGCGCGTCTGCCTGCGCGGTGGCGGCCAGACCCAGGCGCGGCACAAAGAAATACAGCGTGGCCACGTACAAGGCCAGCCAGGCCAGGAAGGGCCACAGCAAACGGCTGTCGAAACTGCCGACCACGGCGATCATGGTGACAAAGTAAATCACCACGAACACCAGAATGTCGGCGACGATCATCACTGTTTCGCGCACCGCGATCGCGGTTTGCATCACCTTGGCGGATACCCTGCCAGCGAACTCGTCTTGATAAAAGTTCATGCTCTGCCGCAGCAGGTGGCGATGGAAATTCCAGCGCAGCAGCATCGGAAAATTGGCGGAAATGCCCTGATACTTGATCAAGGCCTGCAGGGCGATCAGCAACGGGCTCGCCAGCAGAATGCCCGCCAGCAGCAGCAGATTATGGCGCTGCGTGTCCCACAACAGCGCGGGCTTGACCAAGCTTAGCCAGTCCACGACGGAACCGAGCATGGAGAACAGCAAAGCCTCAAAGGCGCCGATGCCGGCGGTCAACAGAATGACGGCCGCAATCAGGCCGCGCAAGCCGCGGGTGCAGAACCACAAAAATGGGAAAAAGCCCTTGGGGGGTTGGGCGGGAGACGTGTCGGGATACGGATTGATCCGCTTTTCGAACCAGTTGAACAAAGATCGCTCCAGTGCAGAGGCCGCCGCTTGGGCCGCGCCTGCTTTGGGTTTAATAGGAAGTAGGACAATAGCCAAGGGCTGGAAATCACGCAATGGAAAATTAGCGTCGACCACGCCCCCATTTGTCATATTCAGCCAATGAACACGAACGTAGTTTATTTGTCGTCAACTACATTGGCTAAAACGCGACAGTCAGCAAAACTCCTCAAGCTTTTCCGTCTTGCGGCTGCGCAGGTCCACCACTCTGTGAATCTCGATGCGCAGTTGGCCGCGGTAGACGTTCCACATCACCAGCGCGGCCCGCCGCGCCTGCTCCTGGCTGGGATGCAGCGGCCCGCTGTCGTCGACGCCGAACTGCTCCGAGATCAGTTTCAAACGATACATCCCCCTTGAGTCCCCCAAGGCCGCGGCGGCTTCCATCGCCGCCGACAAAAAGTGAGAAATTCGCCATGCCGCCGTTTCGTTAATCCTGCCAAAATGAATCCAATGGCATAAATCAATACAAGCCAAGCGCCGTTTCGTAGATGACGGCGTGTGGTGGCTCGGTGTTTGGCGTGGGAAAACGGCGCGGGCCTTTAGCCCATGGCATTTATTGACGGCTTTTGCCGCTCTTGTGAATGATTCTACCCATTACTAGCAGTATCAGGCAAAGATTCCTGAATTAATTCACGCAGTTGTAACATAAACCAAGGGGAGTTATTCCAATGCCGCGCCCGGCCAGGCGGAACCGCCGCTGAGGCGGCCCGGCGCTTTCGAAACCGGCTAGTGAGCCAGTGCGTGCACGTCGTGCAGCTGCGGACGGCGGATGCGCGCCAAGGCGGCGTCTATCGTCGGGGTGTGCTCTCCCCAATAGCCGTGGCGCGCCAGGCAGTCGGTAGCCACCAGCGCCGCATCTATCATGAAACGCTCTTCCAGCAGCAAGCGCTCGACTTCGGCAAACGGCGTCAGGATGTGCTCGGCCACCTCGCCGTCCTGATTACAGGGGATTTCGCCGGACTCCAACCACAGGTCGAAGGCGTAAATCCATTCGCGATGCAGGCCTCGCTGCACAGGACGCTCGGCCAGCAGCAAGCTGGATTGCGGCAAGCCGAGCACCTGCTCGCGGCGCACGCCGGCTTCCTCCCAGCCCTCGCGCTCCAGAGCCAGTTCAATGGTCTCTCCGGCGGCCACCCCGCCGCCAACCAGATTGTCCATGCGATTGGGGTCCACCGCCTTGTGCGGGCTGCGGCGCCCCACCCACATCCGCACTTCGCCGGACGGCAGCCGGGTCAGCCCGTTCAGGTGCACGGCGCGGCTGGTCAGGCCCAGCGGGCGGAAGGCGGCCCGCTCCAGCTCAAAATACGGGGATCCATCGTGACGGAAGGCGGTGAAGTTTTCATTGCGCCAGCCATTGAGCCAGCCTGCCTGTTGCCAGCGCCGCGCCGCTTGGGCCAGCGCATGGCTGATGCTGCGGTAACTACCGTCGAGACGGCAATGCAGTTTCTGGTATTGCTCCTCGAACAGCTGGGATTCGCTGTTCAGCAAACGTTCCTTCCACGCCGCGTTGACCCAACCCAAGCGCTCCTTGCCGATATACAAGGGCGTGAACTGCTGACGATCAAAACGGGTGATCTTGTCGAGATAGGCCAGAACCGCATCCACTTGCATTGCCGACTCCGCTGCGATGTGTTTCGGGAAGGCTGCATCTTAGGATGCTTCTTCGGCTTTGACTATATCTGGCGTAACAGCCGGCAAATAAACAGATTATTTTGCGGTAGGATGTTGCGGAATTGTCTCGGTGGCCAATACGAAAACCGCGTCGCTCATTCAATTTAACAACAACGTCATTTCAGTTTGTCGGCCAGCCCGGAGTAACGTTGCGGCGCCGCCTCTGCCGCCTGTTCCCACACCGGCTGCGCGCCGGACACGACGAAACGCTCCCGCGCCCGGGTGATCGCGGTATACACCAGCGCCCGGTTTAGCAGCGGCCCCGCCGCCTCCGGCAGCTGCAAACAGACTTCGCCGAACTCGGACCCCTGGCTCTTGTGCACCGTCATCGCGTACACGGTATCGTGCTGCGGCAGGCGGCCGGGAGCGAACTCGCGCCAGCCGCCGTCGTCTCCGGGAAAAGCCACCCTCAAACCGGCCTCGCCTTGCACCGTGAAGCCGATGTCGCCGTTAAACAGGCCCAGGCCGTAATCGTTCTCGCTGATCATCACCGGACGCCCCGGATACCAGTCTCGGCCGGCCGGCTTGTCCCCATCGGCTTCCAGTTGTCGCTCAATGCGCAGATTGAAGGCCTCTACCTGCCGCCGCTCCGCCGCCAGCAACATGAAACCGGCGAAGGCTCGCTGGCGCTCGGCCAGGGGCTCACCGGCGCGCACCGCCCGCCAATACGGCCGCCAGCGCGCCAGCACTTCCGCCGCGTCCAGCGTCGGCACCGCCTCTACATCGCGCCAAGCCGGATCTTGCAACACCGCCCAACTGCCGGCGCCATCGCCGGCGTTCACCCTTCTCGCCAGTTCGCCAATGCCGGAGTCGGCGCCGAAACGATGGCTGTGAGTGAGCAGCGCCACGCAATCGGTGAGTTTGCCTCCCGCGCCCGGCGTGGGCGGCAAAGTTTCGCCGCAGTTCACCCGCAGCCACTCCAGCGTGTCCGGCCGGTAATGGATGTTGGCGCACAGATCGCCCAGCACCGCGCCGGCGTCCACCGAGGCCAACTGATCGCGATCGCCCAGCAGAATCAGCCGCGCTTGGGACGGCAGGGCCTCCACCATGCGCGCCATCAAGGACAGATCTATCATCGACGCCTCGTCCACCACCAGCACGTCCAGCGGTAAAGGGTTGCCCGCGTGGTGGCGCGGCGCCGCCGCGCCCGGACGCAAGCCCAGCAGACGGTGCAGGGTCTGCGCCTGCTGCGGCAATTGCCGCAGTGTTTCCTCGGCCAGGTCCAGCCGCTCGCGCGCGCCGCGCACTGACTCAGACAGCCGCGCGGCGGCCTTGCCGGTGGGCGCAGCCATCGCCATGACCAGCGGCCGCGGCGACAGGCCGGCAAGCAAGGCCAACAGTTTGAGCACGGTGGTGGTCTTACCGGTGCCCGGGCCGCCGGAAATGACCATCAAGCGCTGGCGCGCCGCCAGAGCCGCTGCCAGCTTCTGCCGGTCCGGCCCCGTCGCGGATGCCGAACCGAACAAGGCCTCCAGCAGCGGACGCAAGCGCGCGCCGTCCAGCGCCGGCCCCGGCTCGGCCAGGGCGGCCAGGCGCTCGGCAAGCCGTGCTTCATCGAACCAGTGACGGGCAAAATACAAGCGGCCGGCCGCGTCCAGGATCAAGGGAGCGTAATCGCCGGGGCGGCCAACCAGCGCGCTGGCCTGCAAGGCTTTGCGCTCCGGACGCTGCGCCAGCGGCAGGCAGACGTGGCCGGCCTGATTGGCGCTGGCCAGTTCATGAATCAGCGCCAACGCGGCCTCATCCACTCCGGGATCGAGGCGGACGAACAAGCGCGCCAGTTCGGCGGGCAACAGGGCTTGCTGGACAGACATGGGCGAGAATCCGGATGCTTTGCGCTCCGCGCGGCGCGGAGCCTTAATGGGAAGACTGGAGGCGCTTCAGCGCAATTTGCCGTTATCTTGCAACTGCTGAATCGCCTTGTCCAATTGCGGCAACAGCTGCCGGTATTGCGGATGCAGACGCAACATCACCGGCACGCTGCCCACGGCGTCGCCCGCCGCGCAGGGCTGCGCCTCCGGCGCGCGGTTCAGCAGCGCGTCCAGCTGACGCTGGCTCAGGACGATGGCCTGCATGCTGCCCTGACGCAGGCCGCTGAGCAGATCGCTCTCGCTGGCGGCCTCCACCCGCTTGAGCTGACCGCTGGCGAAACCAGGCTCCAGCACAGGGTAGGTCCGCCCCTGCAGCACACCCAGACTCAGGCCGTTGAGGCTGGCCGGCGTCGCCCCCTTGCGCCGCTTGCCGGCGGCGAAGCACAGCCGCAGCGTCTGTACGTCGATGGGCCGAGTGTAGAAGCCGGCCACCGGGGACAAGGCGCGCCAGGCCGGATTGACCCCCACCTCCACATCCACCTTGCCCACCTCGAACAATTGCTGCAGCCGCGACGACGGGTAGTACTCCAGTTCGAAGCGGACGCCGCTGTGCCGGCCGATCAGCTCCAGCGCGGCACGGTACTGAGTGGCCAGCGCGCCGTCCTGCACGCTGTACAGCGGGCCAAAACTGTCATTGGCCACACCGGCGCGCAGGCTAGGCACCGCCGCGGGCGCGGCCTGCGCCGCCAGCAGCAAGGCAATCAGGCTGACGCCACGCTCAAGCAAGCCGGGCTTCCAGCGCATCGCAAATGGTTTTGAGAATTTTGATGCGTGCATAGTATTTATTGTTGGCCTCCACCAGCGTCCAGGGCACTTTGCTGGTGCTGGTGCGGTCCACCATATCGCTGACGGCCAGCTTGTAGGCGTCCCACTTGTCGCGATTGCGCCAGTCTTCCTCCGTGATCTTGAAGCGTTTGAAACCGGTTTCCTCGCGTCCTTTGAAACGCGCCATCTGCTCTTCCTTGCTGATGGCCAGCCAGAATTTAACGATGACGGCGCCGTTTTCGCTCAGTTGATGCTCAAAGTCGTTGATTTCGTAATAGGCGCGCATCCAGTCCGCCTCTTTGGCGAAGCCTTCCACCCGCTCCACCAGCACCCGGCCGTACCAGGTGCGGTCGAAGATGGTGATGCCGCCCTTGCCCGGCACATGACGCCAGAAGCGCCACAACCAGGGCTTGGCCTTTTCTTCCTGGGTGGGCGCGGCGATGGGCACCACTCGGTAGCGGCGCGCGTCCAGCGCCTGGGTGATGCGGCGGATGCTCCCGCCCTTGCCGGCGGCGTCGTTGCCTTCGAAAGCCAGTACCAACGAATGCTGGGCGAAGCGCGGATGTCGGGTCAGCCGGTGCAGCCGGCCCTGCAATTGCTCCAGTTCGGCCTTGTACTTGGCCTTGTCCATGGATTGGTCCAGTTGCAGGGTGTCCAGCAACAGCTTGTTGTCTATCGGCGCCAGCAACGGCGGCGCGTCTATCAGCTCGGCCTTAGAACCCTGCGCCTGAGCAAGCCGGTTGCGAATGGCGTTGAGCAGGGTGTTGCCCACCGTCAGGCTGCGGTAATTGGCGTCCTCGCCGTCCACCACCACCCAGGGCGCGGCGGCGGTATTGGTCAGCCGCAAAATGTGCTCGGCGGACTTGCGTATCTTGTCGTAGCGCTCGTAATGCTCCCAATCGGTCTTGGTCACGCGCCAACTGCTGGCTGGATCTTTTTCCATCTGCTTGAGCCGCTTGTGCTGCTGCTCCCGAGTCAGATGGAACCAGAATTTCAGCACTAACGCGCCGTCCATGGTCAGCATGCGTTCAAAACGCAGGATGTCGAAGATCTGCTTGTCCAGCGCGTCGCGGTCGCTGCGGGCGAACACCCGGTCGAACAAGGCGTCGGAGTAATAGGAGCCGAAGAACATGCCGATGCGGCCCTTGGCCGGCAATTGCATCCAGTAGCGCCACATCCAGGGACGGGCGCGGGCGTCGTCGTTGGCCTCGGCGAAAGCCACGGTGTCGATCAGGCGCGGGTCCAGCCATTCGTTGATCAGATTCATGGTTTCGCCGCGACCGGCGCCGTCGAAGCCGTGAATCAGAATCAGCACCGGAAAGTCGGCTTTTTCCTTCAAATCATATTGCAGGTCCAGCAAGGCCTCACGCAACTTTGGCATGGCTTCGCGGAAAGTCTTTTTATCTATGCTGTGGCCGATTTCGGCGGATTCGAACATGATGCGTCCTTGGTTTTAACCTGTTCCAAGGTCTCGCGAGCAAGAACGAGACAAGGCGAAAACAGCTGAGAAAGCGGAATGCACAGGTGGTACATGAGCATTCCGAAGCTGTACTCACCGTGTGACGTCTCACGACGCTCATCAGACTTTGAACAGGTTCTTATTGTCGGCCCGCGCCCGGTGCCACTTTCCCCTTCCGGCCGCGTTCCACTCCAGATAGTTCAGCTTAGCCTTATGACCGCGGCTTGCGCACTCCGCATTCCTACGCATGCCCGGCGAACCATTGGTCCAGCGCCTCCAGCAGGGCCGGCGCGGGTTGATCGCTCCAGATCCCGCAGGCCTCGACGCCGACGCCGCGCAGATAAAGATAACGCACACCGCCGAAGCGGGCGGCGAAGTCCACGCCGCGAACGCTGAAATAGCGCCGCAGAGCCACGCAGTAAATCAGGTATTGCAGGTAATAATGTTCTTGGGCGATGGATTCCGCCAGCCGCTCGGCGCGATAGTCTTCGTGCCGCCCTCCCAGGTGGTTGGATTTATAATCCACCAGATAAATGCGTCCGTCGGACTCGAACACCAAGTCCATGAAGCCCTTGAGAAAACCGCGCACGGTGGAAAAATCCAACTGCGCCGCGGCCGCGCGCAAAGGCGCGGCCAAGCCGTGTTCCGGCGCGGACAGGATGGCGGCCAGCTTCGCCACCTCCAACCTGGGCGCCGGCAACATGAATTCCATTTCCACCAGCCGCTTGCCGTCCGGTACTTCAACCAGCTTCACGCCCGGGTCCAGTTCCGCGTTCAGCGTGGCCGTCACCATTTCACAAGCGGCATCGCCCCACTCCGGCGCGAAGCCGTGCTTGGCCAGAGCCAGCTCCACCGCCTGCCGCAGCCCGGCCGCATCGACACCGAAGCTGATGGTTTCAAAAATCTCGTGCAGGCAGGTACCGGCCTTGGCGCCGCGCGGAAAACCGAAACGATCCAAAACCGGGGGCGCTTGCAGTTCCGCCGCCGCCGGCTGACCCGCGTCGTGGTCCGGGCTTTCCTGCCATTTGCCGGCCGCCTGCGCATGGGTCAGCGAGGTGAAACTGGCTACCCGCCACGGCGCGGCCAGCCGGCGCGTGAATGTCTGGGCCAGATAATTCCGTCCTGCTTCGCGCCGCGCGGCCAAGGCCGGCCCCACGCCGCTCTCCTCCAGCACCGCGCACGCGCCCGCCGCCTGGGCGTTGGCCGCGGCCGCGAAAGCGCCCAGCTCTCGTCTCAGCACCTCGGCGTCCAACTCCAGCGTCTCCAGTTCCGGCAGCGCGCGCGCGTCGCGGCCATGCAGCAGCCAGCTCAAAGCCGCCGTCTCCATGCCCCGCACCCAGCCCCAGCACAGGTATTGGCGATACTGCGCCCGAGTCAGCGCCACATAGAGCAGGCGCAGCTTCTCCGCCAACAACTCGCTGCGCGCCGCCAGCTTCACCCCGGCGTCGGCCGCGGCGTCCGGCGCCAGCCAGGATTGATCTTCAGCGTGGTAGCGCCAGAACGCGGCGTCGCGCCGTTCCAGCGCCCCGCCCCACAGAAAGGGGCAGAAGGCCACTGGATACTGAAGCCCCTTCGCGGTGTGGATGGTGACGATCTTGACCAGGGCCGCGTCGCTCTCCAACCTCAACACCGCCTCCTCTCCGCCCGGCGGCTGCGCCACTCGCGTCTCCAGCCAGCCCAGCAGCGGCGCCATGCCCTGACGCTGGTCGCTCTCTTGTTGCAACAATTCAGCCAGGTGTGACAAATTGGTCAAACGTCGCTCACCGTCCGGCAGCGGCAACAAGCGTTCCGCCACCCGTTCACGAGCGAAGAAATGCCGCCAGGCCGCCATGAATCCGCGCTCGCGCCAAAGCAGGTGGTCTGCGGCGTTGGCCTGCAGTTGCGCTTCCCAGCGCGTCTCGTCCTCCACCCTGGCCAGCAATTCGCCGGCGTCGACCCCGGCCAGTTCCGTCACCAGCGCCGCGCGCAGACGCGCCTCGCTGGCCGGCTCCGCCCAAGCGCGCAGCAAGGCCAGCATCTCGCCGGCCTCGCGGCTGGCGAACACGCTTTCCTGGGTCAGCGCCACGCTGGCCACGCCGCGCTCCGCCAAGGCCTGGCGCACCCGGTCGCCCTGACGGTGGGTGGACACCAGCACCGCGATATCGCCGCCGGCCAAAGGCCGTCGGGCGTCGCCGGCGACGATGGCGGCGCGGCTGTCGGCGGCCAGCGCCAGCAAGCGCGCGATCTCGTCGGCGCTGGCGTTGGCCGCCAGTTCGGCGGCGTTCTCGCCGCTGGCGGCCTTGTCCGCCTTCTCCGGCTGCAGCCATTGGAAGCAGAACGGCGGCCTGTCGTCGTCGATCTCCAGCCGGCCGCCGGAAGCCGGTTGCGCCGCCACCGGCTGATAGGCGATGCCTTCGATCAGAAACGGCAGCTCGCGCGCGAACAAGGCGTTGACGGTGCTCACCAGCGGCGCCTCGGACCGGCGGTTGGTGTCCAGCGTGTAATGATGTTGCGCGTCTCCGCGCGCCGCCAGATAGGCGAAGATGTCTGCGCCGCGAAAGCTGTAGATGGCCTGTTTCGGGTCGCCCACCAGAAAAACCGGCCGCTGCTGCGCTACAAAGCAATGTCGGAAGATCGAGTACTGGATGGGGTCCGTGTCCTGAAACTCGTCGATCAGCGCCACCTGAAAGCTGCGGGCCACGTGAGCCGCCAGCAGCGGGCCGCTGATCGGATCGGCCAGCGCCGCCCCCAGGTCGGTCAGCAAATCGTCGAAGCTGCGGCTGCGCTCGCTCGCCCGGCGCGCGCTCAGTTGCTCGTTGGTCCAGGCGATCAGTTCCAACTTGAGCTGGGCCACGGACAGCGCCACTTCGTCCAGATAGGCGTCCCAGGCCCCTAGCCAGGCCTCCGCCAGCCCGAACAAGGGATGTTCCGGCGCAGCGTGGCCTTTCTTCACCCCCTTGGCCAGCGAGGCCGACAGCAGCTTGTCGAGCTGGCGACGGCTTTCCTTGTCCAGCACCGGCGTGGTTTCCGGCGTCGCCAGCAGGCCGTCCAAAGCGCCGATGGCGCGCTCGATGATGGCGGGGCTGTAGCTGCGCGCGTTGAAACCGGCGGCGGAGCGCAGCAAATCGGCCGCCTCCGCCGCGTATTCCGGCCGCGCCGCCAGCGCCCGCCAGCCTTGCTCCACCGCGAGCAAGGCGCGCTCCAGGCCGGCGGTGTGGGGCGCGCGCATGCGCAGATAAGGTTTGGACAGATAGGGCCGGATGTCGGCCAACCAACCGTCCGGGGTCTCCCCGTTGTCCACCAGCACTTGGGCAAGCAAGGGGTCGTCCACCACCCGTCGACGCCAAAAATCGTCGACGATTTCGATCAGGCGATCCTCGTCGTCGCTGACCAGTTCGGCGTCGAAGGTCTGGCTGCTTTCAAAAGCGGCGTCGGTCAGCACCCGCTGGCAGAAGCCGTGGATGGTGTAGATGGCGGCGGCGTCGAAGCCGGTGATCGCGGCGTTAAGCCGCTGCAACGCCTGCTCCCGCGCCGAGCCGGGCGGAAAGCGCGCCGCCAGCGCCGACAGGAAGGGATCTCCGCCAAGCTCGCCTTCTCCCGCCAGCGTCTGGGCCAGCTCGCTCAGCCGTCGGCGCAGGCGCTCGCGCAGCTCGGCGGTGGCTGCCTTGGTATAGGTGACCACCAACACTTGATCGACAGTGGGCGGCGGCTGGCCGTCGCGCTCTTCCAGCAATAGCCGGGCGAACAGGGCCGCGATGGTCCACGTCTTGCCGGTACCGGCCGAAGCCTCGATCAGGTTGATGCCGGTCAGCGGGCAGTTCAGCGCATCCAGCGCTTGGGGAAGCAGGCTCATGATGGCGACACTTTAATGCGATTTGAGCATTTAAACGACCCGGAAAACGAGATTAGATGCGCTTGTCCACACCGCGCGCCCACGTTCAGAAGCGCTCGTCCAAGATCGCGGGCAGGACGATTTCCCGCGCGAAGGAAGCATCGGACAAATTCAGCAAAGCCCGCGTCAAGCTCACTACGTCATGCAGCGGGATCAGATGACCGGCTCCCCGTTCGGCGGCTTGCTCGCGGGACACGGACAAATCGTCCTCCGTGTTAAGGTAGCCCAATTGCAGGCACGTCACGGCCAGCCGCTGTTCGCGGTACTCCTCTCGCAGCGCGTCGGCCATGCCGCTCAAGGCGAACTTGCTAGCGGCGAAAGCCACTTCGGGGCGGCCGCTGCGCGGAAGGCCCGATGTCGACCCGGTCAGGAACAACTGCGGTTTGGCCGCGCCCGACATGCGCGGCAACACATGCTTGAGCAAGAGAATGGTCGAAGCGATATTGACCTGGACCACTTCCATCAGCTCCAGATCCGAACAACGGGAAAACGCATAAGACGGCTCAAACGCCTCCCGCTCCCAAATGCCCACATTGCACATCACCACGTCCAACTGTTCCGGAAGCGCGCTAATGACCTGTTGCACGGCCAGGGCCGGCTTGGACAAGTCGGCTTCGATCCAGTCCACGCCAACGCCGGTTGGCGGCTTCAAGCCCTCCGGCCTGCGCCTGGAAACGCCGATCACCCGGTCCCCTTTTGTCCCCAGCCCCTCCACAAAAGCCTTGCCAAGCCCCCGGCTCGCTCCAATGATCAGTATATTCACGGCTTCTCCAAAATGAATCCGCGCGGCGGTCCCGCGGCAGTACCAAACGAGAAGGATACTCGATTCGTCGAATTTGTCGGCTGCGCCGACAAAGGGGATAATCGCCGCCCGACCACCCGCACTCAAGGCCAGACACAATGAGCGACGCCGCAATCCGACTTTCAAAACGCATGGTGGAGCTGGGCCTGTGCACGCGGCGCGAAGCCGACGCCTGTATCGAACAAGGACTGGTGAAAGTGGACGGCCAGACCGTCACCGCGCTGGGCAGCCGGGTGGAACCGCAACAGCGCGTCGAACTCATGGGCCGGCCCGACGCGCAGCGCGAAGCGGCGGTCACCCTGCTGCTGCACAAGCCCGCCGGCGCCGAGCCGCTGGCGCTGCTGGGGCCGGACAGCCAGTTGCCGGGCGATATCAGCGGGCTGAGCTGGCTGCCGCGACATCGCCAGCATCTGCAAGGTTTCGGCGCCATCGCCGACCACGCCCACGGCCTGGTGGCGCTGACCCAGGACCGCAAGCTGGCGCAGCGGCTGGCCGATTGCCAGCTGGAGTTCCTGATCAATGTCGACGCCGCGCCCGCCGCCGGCGACCTGCAGCAGCGTCAAAAAGGCTTGCGCCCCGGCGGCAAGCCGCTGCGCGACCTCAAGGTTTCGCGCCAAAGCGACCGTCAGCTGCGCCTGGTGCTCGCGGCGCGCGACGCGCGCTGGCTGGACGATATCTGCGCCGGCCTGGGCGTCAGCCCTCTGGCGCTGCGCTGCATCCGCATCGGCCGGCTGGCCATCGGCCCGTTGGCCGCCGGGCAGTGGCGTTATGTGCCGGACTTCGAGCGTTTCTGAGAGCTTAGCCTCATGCCCAGGGCCAATGCCGCCGCCGCGTTGCGCGCGGCGCGGCTCACATTGTCCGCGGCCTCGGCCAAAGCCTGTTCCTGACTGCACGGGCGGCTGACCGCGGCGAACACGGCGTCCAGCCCGTGCGCGTGGGTCAGTTCGCTGCCCGCGCCCAAACACCCCCCTATCGCCAGCACCGGCACGCCATATCGCTGAGCGACGCGGGCGACGCCAATCGGCGTCTTACCTTGCACGCTCTGGCTATCGATGCGGCCTTCGCCGGTCAGCGCCAGATCGGCGTCGGTCAGCGCCGCGTCCAGACCGACGGCCTCCGCGACGATGGCGCTGCCGGAACGCAGATGGCCGCCCAGGCAAGCCAGCAGCGCGGCGCCCATGCCGCCGGCCGCGCCAGCGCCGGCCTCCCCTGCCGCGGCCACTCCCGACGCGGCCTCCATCAACACCGCGAAATGCGCCAGCGCCGCGTCCAGTTCCGCCACCATCTCCGGCGTCGCGCCCTTCTGCGGCCCGAAAACCGCCGACGCGCCGCGCGGGCCGATCAGGGGGTTGTCGACGTCGCAAGCCACATCGATGCGGCAGGCGGCCAAGCGCGGGTCCAGTCCGGACAGATCCAGCCGCGCCAGTCTCGCCAAAGCAGCGCCGCCGGCCGGCAGGTCTCGTCCTTCCGCGTCCAGCAGCCTGGCGCCCAAGGCCTGCAACATACCGGCGCCGCCGTCGTTGGTGGCGCTGCCGCCTATGCCCAACACGAAGCGGCGCGCCCCCGCGTCCAACGCGTCGCGAATCATGTCGCCGGTGCCGTGGCTGCCAGTCAGCAAGGGGTTGCGTCGCGCCGGCGGCAACAGCGCCAGACCGCTGGCGGCGGCCATTTCAATCACCGCCACGCCGTCCGCGGTCAAACCGTAGCTCGCGGACAGCGTCTCGCCCAGCGGGCTTCGCGCCGTGGCCTCGCGCCGCTGGCCGCCCAGCGCGTCCAACATGGCCTGCACCGTGCCCTCGCCTCCGTCCGCCATCGGCAGCTTGTGGTAGAGAGCGGCGGGGAATACCTGGCGGAAGCCGTCCTCTATCGCCTGAGCCACCTGCAGCGCGCTCAGGCTTTCCTTGTAGGAGTCCGGGGCAATCACGATTTTCATGCGGTTTTCAATCACAAAAGATGACAAGAGCAAGATATTAGCGATTGACCAGCCGCGGCGGAATCCTCAGCACCAGCAGCGCGCCGGCCAGCATCACCCCGGACAGAATATACAGCGCCGGGTCCGTGCTATGGGTCAGGTCCTTGATCCAGCCCACCAGGAAGGGGCTGACGAAACCGGCCACCTGTCCCAGCGAATTGATCAAGGCCAGCCCGCCGGCGGCGGCGGCGCTGCCAAGAAAGGCTGTGGGCAGCGGCCAGAACATGGACAGGCCGGCCAACGCGCCCATGGTGGCCAGGGTCAGGCCCAGCATGGACAGCCAGACCGCGCCGCCGCTATTGGCCGCCAACAGCAGGCCAAGCACGCCCATCAGCAGCGGCAGCACCACGTGCCAGCGGCGCTCCCCGCGCAGGTCGCCGGAACGGCCGACCCAGACCATGAAGAAACAAGCGGCCAAGTAGGGCAAGGCGCTGAGCCAGCCGATGACGCCTGCGCTCTGGAAACCCAGGCTCTTGATGATGGACGGCAGCCAGAAGTTGATGGCGTACACCCCCATCTGGATGGCGAAGTAAATCGCGCCCAGCATCCAGACGTTGGCGTTGCGCAACACGCTGGCGAAAGACTGTTCCATTGGACGCTGCGCCGCGCGCCGCGCCTCATCGTCGATCAGAGCCTGTTGCATCGCCGCCTTTTCTTCCGCGCTCAGCCAGCGCGCCTGGGCGATGCCGTCGTTCAGATAGAAATACACGCCCAGGCCCAACAGCACCGTGGGCAGGCCCTGTAACAGAAACAGCCATTGCCAGCCGGCCAGGCCGCCTTGTCCGGCGGCGAAATGCTGCAGCATCCAGCCGGACAACGGCCCGCCCAGCACGCCGGACACCGGGATCGCGGACATGAACAGCGCCATCACCTGGCCGCGTTTGTCGGCCGGAAACCAACGGGTGAAGTACAGCACGATGCCGGGGAAGAAACCGGCCTCGGCCACGCCGGTGAAAAAACGCAACACATAGAAAGATTGCGGCGTGGAAACAAACATCAGGCAGGCGGACAGCGTGCCCCACACCAGCATCAGCAGCGCGATCCAGCGCCGCGCGCCCACCTTGTGCAGCATCAGGTTGCTGGGCACGCCGCACAACACATAGCCGATGAAGAAAATGCCGGCGCCCAAGCCGTAGACGGTTTCGCTCAAACCCAACGCGTCCAGCATCTCCAGCTTGGCGAAGCCGACGTTGACGCGGTCCAGGTAGTTGAACAGGTAACAGACAAAAATAAAGGGAATCAGCCGCCACACGGCTTTCTTGTAAGCGCCGGCCAGAATGTCTTGCCGCGGCGCGCTCAGGGTGTCGCTAGGGTTCAAATCCATCTCCTCTGCGCGCGGGGGCCGTCCCTCCGGCGCGTCTCCTTGGTTCTGATGAATATTGTTTTTGTATTGTGCCGCCCATTCTGGTCAGCGCGCTCGGAAAATGCTTCATGCAAACGCACTATTTATATCGGATCAATCCACGGATATATTGGGCAAAAGCACATCAACGGGAGTGTCCATGTCCATTCTGACCACGGAACTGGCGCAAGACATCGTCAGCCGCACCATGCGCATCATCCCTTTCAACGTGAATGTAATGGATGCCCAAGGCGCAATCCTGGGCAGCGGCGACTCCGACAGGCTGGGGCAATTGCACGATGGCGCGCTGCTGGCGCTGGCGCAGCGGCGCACGGTGGAAATCGACGACGTCACCGCCGGCAAACTGCACGGCTCCCGCCCCGGCATCAACCTGCCCTTGCATGTGGACGGTCGTATCGCGGGCGTGGTCGGCCTTACCGGCCAGCCGGAGCAGGTGCGCCAGTTTGGCGAATTGGTGCGGCTCACCGCCGAGATGATTCTGGAGCAGGCCCAGTTGCAGCGGGCGCTGCAACACGATGCGCGCCAGCGCGAAGCTTTTGTGCTGGAATGGATACGAGGCGAACCCGGCCCGGCGCTGGACGCTTGGGCGCAGCGGCTGGGGCTAAGGCTGGAACAACCTCATGTGGTGCTGAGCCTGCAACTGGACGAGGATAACTTGGCCGCCGATCAGGCCCAGGCAACGCTGCAGCAGTTGCAATCAGCGTTGGCCGCACGCTGGCCGCGACTGCTTAGCGCGGCCACCGGCCCTTACGAACTGGTGCTGGTGGAGGCCTGCGAGGAAAACGGCGAAGCCGAGCGCGAAGCGCTGCTGCAACGCCGGCTGAGCGCGCTGGCAGGCTGGCTGGAGGAGATGGACACTCCCGGCTTCCGCCTGGGCATGGGCATTGCGCTACCCGGCCGGGACGGCGCGGCCCAATCCTGCCTCAGCGCGCGCGCCGCCGCGCGCATCGGCCGGCAACGGCAGCC
This sequence comes from Chromobacterium haemolyticum, assembly GCF_009936155.1. Lineage (NCBI taxonomy): Bacteria > Pseudomonadati > Pseudomonadota > Betaproteobacteria > Neisseriales > Chromobacteriaceae > Chromobacterium > Chromobacterium haemolyticum. The sequence goes on from NZ_AP019312.1 coordinate 4,413,153, forward strand.
CAAAAAGCGGGCGCACAGCTATTACGAACTGGCGCTGCCCGTGTTGCTGTCCGGCCTCGACCACGGCTGGCAGGCCCAACAATTGCGGCAGCCGCTACAACGGCTGGAGCAAGCCGGCAAGAGCGGGCTGCGCCGCACCGCCGAAGCCTGGTTCGCCCATCAATCGCATCCCGGCGCCACCGCGCGGGCGCTGCACATCCACCGCAACACGCTGGACTACCGGCTGGACCGCATCGCCGAAATCACCGGCCTGGATCTGGAGCGCCACGAGGACCGTTTCCGGCTCTACGTCGCGCTGCTGCTGGGCTGAAACTCACTCACCGCCGGCATCGGCTTCAGGCTGCCGGCCTATGCGCTTGAGCCGCGCCGGCTTGGCCCCCTGCTGCGCCAGCGCGATTTCCAGCAGAGTCTCCAAGCGGATCACGCGCTCGGTCAGGCTTTCAATCTTAGCCTGCTGGCTTTTCAGCGCGCCGGCCATGCGCTCCACCTTGTCGTTCATCTTGATCACGGTGGTCAGCGCGTCCCACATCTTGTCGCCCACGCCCATCACGCCACCCGCTTGCCGCTGGCGCGCGCTTCCATCGCCGCGATGCGGCGGTTGGAAGCTTCTACATAGCTCAAGGCTTCGTCGATGGCAGCGCCGGCCTGCGCGGTGGTTTTCTCCATCTGCGCCATCATGCCGGCCAGCAAGGCGTCGTCGTCCCCGGGCCGGAAGGCATCTGCGCGACCGGATGCGCTACACTAGCGCTTTTCTCCCGAATTCGCTGCCATGACGCGGACCACCTCACTCTCCCGCCGGCTGGCCTGGACCGCCGCCGCCGGCTGCCTGGGCTACTACCTGCTGCTGGCGCTGCGCCCGGCCTGGCTGGAAGCCAAGCTCGCCGGCTGGCCGGCGTCCGTCCTGCTCGCGCTGGCCATGTTCCTGCTGTTCTTCCTGCTGGCCGCCGGCTACGCGCTGGCCGCCGGCCGCGCCGACGACTCGGAGCCTTCATGAGCCACGCCTCCGCCTTTTTCCTATTGTTCGTGCTGCTGACCCTGGCCATCACCGCCGCCGCCGCGCGGCGCACCGCCTCGACCGGCGATTTCTACACCGCCGGCGGCCGCATCCGCGGCTGGCAGAACGGGCTGGCACTGGCCGGCGATTATCTGTCCGCGGCGGCCTTCCTCGGTGCCGCCGGCATGTATTTGTCCCAGGGCTACGATTCGCTGGCCTACGCCGTCGGCACCCTGGCCGGCTGGCCGCTATTACTGCTGTTGCTGGCGGAGAAGCTGCGCGGCAGCGGCTGCTACACCGCCGCCGCAGTGCTGGGCCGGCGCTTCGACCACGACGGGGTGCGGCTGGCCGCCAGCGTCAACTCGCTGACGGTGACGCTGTTCTACCTGATCGTGCAGATGGTGGGGGCCGGCAAGCTGATCGAGCTGTTGTTCGGCCTGCCCTATCTGGCCGCCGTAAGCCTGGTCGGCGCGCTGATGGTTCTCTACGTGGCGCTGGGCGGCATGCTGGCCACCACCTGGGTGCAGATGGTCAAGGCGGCGCTGATGTTCGTCTGCGCGCTGCTGCTGGCTGGCGGCGTGCTGGCGCGCTTTGGCGGCGATCCGGCGCGGCTGTTCGCCGCAGTCGAGGCGCTGCGCGGGCCGCAGGCCTTCCTGCCTAGCCCGGCGCTGAGCGAGCCGCTGGAAGTGTTGTCGCTAGGCCTGGGCCTGTGCCTGGGTCTGCTCGGCCTGCCCCATGTGCTGATGCGCTTCTTCACCGTGCCGGACCGCCGCGCCGCGCGTCAGTCCGCCTGCTTCGCCACCGGCCTGATCGCACTGTTCTTCGCCGTCAACATCGTCATTGGCTACGGCGCCCTGGCCTTGGTGACGCCGGAGCCCGGTTTCCATGACGCCGCCGGCAAGCTGCTGGGCGGCGGCAATATGGCCGCCATCCATCTGGCCACCCTGCTGGGCGGGCCGGCCTGGCAGGGCCTGGTGGCGGCGGTGGCTTTCGCCACCATCCTGGCGGTGGTGGCCGGCCTGGCCATGGCCGGCGCCAGCGCCATCAGTCACGATCTCTACGCCGCCTGGTGGCGGCGCGGCCGAGCCGATGCCAACGCCGAACTGCGGGTATCGCGATGGGCCACCGTCGGTCTGGGTCTGCTGGCGCTGCTGCTGTCCACGCTGTTCCAGCAGCAAAACATCGCTTTCCTGATGGGCCTGGCCTTCGCCATCGCCGCCTCCGCCAATTTCCCGGTGCAGCTGCTCGCCCTGCACTGGCCCGGCCTCAGCGCGCGCGGCGCGCTGTGGGGCAGCCTGGGCGGGCTGGCCGCCGCGGTGACGCTGATCGTGGCCGGCCCGGCGGTATGGGTGGGCGCGCTGGGCCACGCCAAGCCGCTGTTCCCTTACGCCAACCCGGCCTTGTTCTCGGTGCCGCTGGCCTTTGCGCTGGCCTGGCTGGGTTCGCGCCGCGGCGCAACGGCGGTATCATCGACTAGCTAAACTTCGAATCAACCCTGACGCTCATGACCACACTCACCCTTTACGGCAATCGCCTGTCCGGCCACAGCTACAAAGTCCGCCTGGCGCTGATGCTGGCCGACGTTTCCCATGATTACGTCCACGTGGACCTGGCCGTGCCGCGCGAGCAGCGCCCGGAGGACTTCCGCGCCGCCAGCCGCTTCGGCGAAGTGCCGGTGCTGGTGGCCGACGGCACCGCGCTCTGTCAGTCCAACGCCATCCTGCAATGGCTGGCCAATAATTTCGGTCAGCTCAGCGGCGAGCACGGCAGCCGGGAAACCGTGCGCGAATGGCTAAGCTGGGAAGCCAACCGCATTGGCCTGTCGGTGCCCAATCTGCGCTGGTCGCGGCTGAACCGCCTGCCGCAGCCGGAAGTGGAGGCCTGGCTGGAACAGCGCGCGCGCGCCGACCTGGACACTCTGGACACCGCGCTGGCCGAACAACCCTATCTCGCCGGCCAGCGGCCGAGCATCGCCGACCTGTCCGCCAGCGCCTATCTATGGTGGCTGGCCGACGCCGGCCTCGACATCGCCGGCTGGCCGCGGGTCCAGGCCTGGCTGGAACGCATCGCCCAACAGCCGGGCTGGCAGCACCCAGACGTGCTGATGGCCCCGGATATTCCCGACTGAGCGCCCACGGAGCCCCGTCATGTCCCCCCGTCCTGATTGCATCCGACACTGGAGCGAGTTGATCGAAGCCGACTCGCAAAGCTACCCCGACAGCCGGGAGCCGCTGGCGCGCGGCGCTGCGCTGGGCAAGCATTACGGTTTCGCCCGGCTGGGCATCCATCACGAACTCTTGGCGCCGGGCCAGCGCACCAGTTGGCCGCACGCCGAAAAAACCGAGGATGAATTCGTCCATGTACTGGAAGGCGAGCCCGACGTCTGGCTGGACGGCGCGCTGCACCGGCTGCGGCCGGGCGATTCAGTCGGCTTCAAGGCTGGCACCGGCCTGGCTCACACCTTCATCAACAACACCGCGCAGCCCGTGCGCCTGCTCTGCGTCGGCGACGTCAACCGCGCCGACAACCAGGTGCACTACCCGCTGCACCCGGCGCGCAACGCCGCCATCGGCCCTTTGCACTGGAGCGACGCGCCGGAGCGGCCCTTGGGCGACCACGACGGCCTACCCGACCTGCTGCGCGCAGCCGGAGGCCCTTTCTGACATGCACGATTTTCTCCAGGCCGTCGCGGCTCTGATCGGCCCGGCCCATCTGCTGACCGACACCGCCGACACCGCGCCCTACACCCTGGACTGGCGCCGCCGCTACCAGGGCTTCCCGCTGGCGGTGGCGCTGCCCGGCAGCACAGCCGAGGCCGCCGAGCTGGTCAAGCTCTGCCGCCGCCATCAGGTGGCCATCGTGCCGCAAGGCGGCAACACCTCCACCTGCGGCGCAGCCACGCCTGACGCCAGCGGCCGCCAATTGGTGGTGGCGATGCGGCGCCTGCGCGCCGTGCGCAGGCTGGACGCGGACAACAACGCCATCACCGTGGAGGCCGGCGCCACCCTACGCGAAGTGCAACTGGCGGCGGAGCAGGCCGGCCGGCTGTTTCCTCTGTCGCTGGCCTCGGAAGGCAGTTGCCAGATCGGCGGCAACCTGTCCACCAACGCCGGCGGCGTGGCGGTGCTGCGCTACGGCACCATGCGCGAACTGACGCTGGGCCTGGAAGTGGTACTGCCGGACGGCCGGGTGCTGGACGCGCTGGCCGGCCTGCGCAAAGACACCACCGGCCTGGATCTGAAGCAATGGTTCATCGGCGCAGAGGGACAACTGGGCCTGATCACCGCCGCCACGCTCAAGCTGTTCCCGCTGCCCAGCGCCCGCGCCACGGCGCTGATCGGCGTCGACGACATCGAAACCGCCATTCGCTGGCTCAACGGCCTGCGCCAACGCTTCGACGACCGCCTCACCGCCTTCGAGGTGATCGAGGCCGATTGCCAACAAGCGATAGCACGCCACCGGCCCGGCCAGTTGCCGTTCACCGCGCCGTGGCTGCTGTTGATCGAGTTGTCCGATGGCGGCGACGACTCCGCGCTGAACGAGGCTCTGCTGGACTGGCTGGCCGGGCAGACCCCGCGCGACGGGGTGGTGGCGCAAAGCGAGGCCGAGCGACGCAAGCTGTGGCTGCTGCGCGAGGAGATTTCGGAAATCCAGAAACAAGACGGCCCCAGCATCAAGCACGACATCGCAGTGCCCACCTCGGCCTTGCCGCAACTGGTGCGCGACTGCGGCGCCGCCCTGCGCCAGGCTTACCCCGGCGTGCGCATCGTCGCCTTTGGTCACGCCGGCGACGGCAATTTGCATTACAACATCAGCTACACCCGGCCCGGCAACGTCGATCTGTTCGACGACGAGCCCGCGGTCAACGCCATAGTCTACGACCACGTCTACCGGCTGGGCGGCACGCTGGCGGCCGAACACGGCATAGGCCAGCTCAAACCGCAATGGCTGGAACGCTACAAGAACCCGCTGGCGCTGGAGTTGATGCGCACGCTCAAAGCCGCGCTGGACCCGGAGCGCTTGATGAATCCGGGCAAATGGCTGTAAGCCGCCGGCTCAGGCGCTAGCGCCGAAACCCGCCGACAGGACCCGCGCCAACGGCTCGGTCCAATCGCCCGGCTCGCTTTGGCGGAACAAGCGATGCTCCGGGTACCAGGGCGTGGTTTCGCTGTCCAGCCCCCAGCGCCAGTCGGTGTGATCGGCCGACAGCAACAAGGCGCAGGGCAGTCCCAAGGCGCCGGCCAGGTGGCCGAAGGCGGTGTCCACCGTCACCAGCCCGTCCAATTCCGCCAGCAAGGCGGCGCTGGCGGCGAAGTCCGTCAGTTCATCTCCCAGTGCCTCCACGCCGCGCGCGCGCAGCCAGTCGCGCTCCGTCTCGTTCAACTCCGGCTGCAAGGCCAGCCAGGTGATCCCTGGCGCTGTCAGCAACGGATTCAGCGTTTCCAGATCCGGCAAAGAGCGGCAATGGTCGAATTCATGCTCCGGTCTGCCGCGCCACACCAGCCCCACTTTGCATCCGCCGGCCGGCAAGCGCGCGCGCCAGGCGGCGCGGCCGGCTGAGTCGGCGCGCAGATACGCCGGCTCCGGCATCGGCTCCGGTTGCAACAAACCGGGCAAGCTCATCGAAAATACATGACAATCGTGCTCGGGCCACGGCCCGCCCAGGTCGGAGATCGACAAGCACTCCACTGGCCAGCCCTGAGCCGCCAACAAGGGCAGCAAGGCCGGCCGGCAGGCGGCGACCACGCTCCCTGGCGAACGCTGCAACAGCGGCGGCAAGTAACGCGCCATCTGCAAGGCGTCGCCGTAGCCCTGCTCGAACCACAGCAGCAGACGACGTCCGGTCAATGCCTCGCCGCGCCAGCGCGGCGACATCAAAGCCGGAGACGGCACGGTTTCCAGCCGGGCCTCGTGCAAGGGCCAGCCTTCTCCCCAGCGCCGCAGGGTCAGCAGCAGATAGCCCAGATTGCGACGCAGCCCGGCGTGCAGCGGCTGAGCGTCCAACCCGGCGCGCAACGTCGCCTCGGCCTCATCCCAAGCGCCTTGCTGCGCCAGAGCCAGCGCCAATTGCTGATGCGCTTCCGCGCCAGCCGGTTCCAGCGTCAAGGCCCGGCGCGCCAGCGGCTCCGCCTCAGCGCTGCGCCCTTGGCGCCATAAGCATAAGGCCAGATTGCCCAGCACCTGCGCCTGTTCCGGTGTTCGCTCCGCCGCCGCGCTCAAGCAGGCTTCCGCCTCGGCCCAACGCCGCTGAGCCTGTAACAGCAAACCCAGATTGGTCAGCGCGCCGGCATGGCTCGCCTCCAGCGCCAACGCCCGGCGCAACAGCGTTTCCGCCTCGCCCCGCTCGCCGCGCTCCGCCAGCAGCTGTCCCAGCAGATTGAGCGCGTCGACATCGTCCGGCGCGCAGGCCAATGCCCGGCGCAGCCAGTCCTCGGCCTCTTCCGGTTGCTGCCGATACAATAAACGGCCTAGGTTGAAACAATGAGCGGCGGACTGCGGCCGCAAGCGCAAGGCCTGCCGATATTGGGCCTCGGCCTCATCCAGCCGCCCCGCCTCCTCCAACAACACCCCCAGATTGCCTTGGCAGGCGGCGTGCTCCGGGCGTTGCGCCAGTTCCGCGCGGTAATGCGCCTCCGCCTGCGCCAGCTGGCCCTGCGCCATCAGACAGCGGCCCAGATTGTAATGCGCGTCCGGAGTCCGCGGATCGCATTGCAGCGCCTGGCGCCAACACTGCTCGGCCATCGCCAGTTGCTCCAGCCGCACGGCGCACACGCCCAGCAGGTTCCACAATTCTGCGTTGTCTGCCTGGGCCTGCAAGCCGCTTTGCGCGGCCAGCAGCGCGCCGTGCAGGTCGCCGGCGGCCAGCAAGGCGCCTGCGCGCAGGGCGTCGGAAGTCGATTCAGTCATAAATTGTCGGCGCCCGGAACGCGCCTGGCCGGCGTCGTCCCGATAAGCGCTTTTTGAAATCAGCGGAATATCGTCTCCCGCATAGTAACCAGCATCTCTTCTTGATGAAATGTCCTTTATCATGCTCCGCCTGAATTTCCTCCAAGCACTACGCCCCTCTCACTGGATGCACGGCAATAACGCCCAAGCCGCCCCCCAAGCCCAGTCCGCTCCCGTTGCCGGCAGTGCGCCGGCGCCGCGCAAACTCAACGCCGCCGGCATCCAACGCGTGGAACCCGCCGGCGGCTGGCTCAGCCACCTGAGCCAGCATGCACAAGCCTCGCAGGCGTCCTCGCGCTCACTGCATGGCTTGTACACGCTGCAAACCCACAGGTTGAATACCGCCATCCAGCTCCTAAGCGACTTAGGATGTCGTAACAGCCCCGAAACCAGTGCCCTGCGGGCTATGAAGCAACAATTGCCCGCGGTTCCCATCTCGATGGGGCTCACCGCGCAACGACAGGAAATGGATGCCTGCTTGCAACAGCAACTTCAGGTAAAAGAGTTGGTTGCCAGCGCCTTGATGCGGCTCGGCCATTCAGCCAAGCAGGCCCGCCACGCCGCCAAGTTCGCCTTACAAGAGGCCAGCACCCGCTTGTTGAACCAGCGCCCGTGGCAGACGGTGGCAACCCAGGTGCAACACAATGAGCGCGGCTACAGCTGCACCCTGACCCCGGCCGGCCAGATGAAGCTGAGCGCCTCCGGCGACATCTTCCCCAACCGCTACCACGACCACGGCGTCTGCTCCGCGTCCACCACCGAAACCCGCCACGCGGCCAATCTGTGGCAGTCCGAACTGAAGGACGATGCCGGCCAGACCCTGTTCAAAGGCATCCGCCACGGCATTCTGTCACCTTACGGCGTGGAAGACGCCACGCTGCGCCAGGACGGCGCCCGCCAGCGCGCGACCGAAGTCGCCACCGCCGCGCTGTTCTCACAGCCCGACAAGCTGCAACAAGCGCTGGCCGGCGACACCGTCACCCTGCGGCTGACCTCCACCGCGCTGGTGACGCCGGGTCTGGGCGGCGAAAGCGGCATGCTGCGCGACCAGATCGGCGCCTGGCGCGCTTTGACATCGGCGCCGCAACCGCTAACGCTGCAAATCAAAAACGCCGATGGCGAGCTGCAACCCGTCAGGGTGAACCTGGAGGTGGCCGCCTTCAATTTCGGCGTCAACGAACTGGCGCTCAAGCTGGGCATGGGCCACAAAGAATCCGACAAGCTCAACCTCGAAGCCTTGCATCAATTGTTGGGTCTGGATCTGAAGCCGGGTAAAGCCCCAGGCGGCTGGGTGGGCGACTACCTGGCGCAAAACCCGGCCAATAAGAAGCAGGTCGAAATCATGGCCATGCAGCTTCAGGAAATCTGGGCAAAGCAATCCCACCGCAGCGACGGCGGCGAGCCTTACAAGGCTGCGCAACGGGTAGCGATGCTGGCCTTCGAGATCGGCGCGGTGCCGTGCTGGAACTGCAAGAGCGGCAAGGATCGCACCGGCATGCTGGATGCGGAGATCAAGCGCGAGGCGATTGCCCAGCATCAGGGACGCGCGCCCAGCCGGCCGGGAGTGGCGCTGGACCCGGAGATGCGCGAGCTGTTCGGCAAGGTGCTGACCCAGGGCGGCAATCTGGAAGTGCAGGCCTACAACACCGGCGCGCCCGGCAACAAGGTGATGAAGCAGCTACCCTTCGGCTCGCTGCTCAATCTGTCCTACGCCCGGCGTGTCGGCGACGTCGCGGCCTGGCAGCAGGCGCAGGGCTTATCCACCCTGCTCAAATCCTGAGGAGGTGCGCGATGAATACGCTGATGCTCAGTTTGTACGACACCTTGGGACTGACGCTGGACGACGAGGAGCCGGTGCTGTTCTTCGGCGACGACTTCGCGGTGCACTTCGAGGAAAGCGCCGCCGGCTTGGAAATGGTGTGCCCGCTGGGCGCGCTGCCCACCGATGCCGGCACGCTGCAGCGCCTGTTGCAGCACAACTTCGCCAATCGGGTCACGCTGGCGGCGGACGCTGACGGCGAGCTGCTGCTGGCGCTGCTGCGGCTGCCGGACGACAGCAGCGGCGCCGAACTGCAAGCCGGGTTGGAGTTCCTGGTCGGAGCCGCCCGCGGCCTGCAGGTCGATCTGGGGCTGGGCGGCCGCTTGGATGCGCAAGCCGGCTGATAGGCGACACATGAAAACGGCCGGGGAGCAAACCTCCCCGGCCGTTTCTCGCGTCAGCCGCCGACTATGAACATTGTTTAGAGGCGGAACTTGTTGAACTCCGCATTCATCTTGCTGGCATTGAGCGACAAGCCGGTCAGTGTGCTGCTGACGTTCTGCAAGGAGTCGTCGTTTTCCAGCACATGGCCGTTGATCGCCTCCGAGCTTTGCGCGATCAAGGTGGTCGCCTTGTGCTGTTCGCTGGTGGAATCGGAAATCTCGTTCATCTTGGCCACCACGTCCAGCATGGAGGCGCGGATTTCCTCTATCTTGGCCACGGCTTCTCGGGTCAGTTCCACGCCCTCGTCCACCGCGGCCACGGTCTGGTTGACGTCGTTGACCGCGCGGCCCGTTTCGTCGCGGATCGCGCTGACCATATTGGATATCTCCAGCGTGGCCTGGGCGGTGCGCTCGGCCAGCTTGCGCACTTCGTCGGCCACCACGGCGAAGCCGCGGCCCTGTTCGCCGGCGCGCGCCGCCTCGATCGCCGCGTTCAAGGCCAACAGATTAGTCTGGTCCGCGATGTCGCGAATCACATTGGTGATGCCGGAGATTTCCTGCGAGCGCTTGTCCAGCGAGGACAGCATGGACTCCAGGCCGCGCACCGACTGCACCGTGCCCTCCATACCGCTGGACAGGCGCTGCATATTGCTGGCGCTGGCTTCCAGGCTGGCGCCGGTCAGGCTGGTCAGTTCGTCCGCCTGGCGCGCGCTGTCCGCGATGTGGGAGATCGACACCGTGATCTGCTCCAGCGTGGCCGCGTTGGACGAGGACACGTCCGAAATGTGGCGCGAGCTGTCCGCCACGCCGGCCACCAACTGACTGGCGTCCTGCACCCCGTTGACCACCCCTGCGGCGTCCTGCTTCAGGCCGCGGAACAGCTGGGCCAATTGAGCGACAAAGGTGTTGAAGGCGCGCGCGGTGGCGGCTATCTCATCCTGGCCGTCGTCCTTCAACCGCAAGGTCAGATCGCCTTCGCCGTGGGAAATGTCCTCCATCGCGTTTTTCAGGCGCACCAAACCGGCCAACATGCGGCCGATCACCAGGCTCGCCAACGGAATCATCAGCACAAACACCAGCGCGGTAAGGCCGGCGATGGTGTACAGCAAGGTGGTCAACGGCGCCAGCACGGTGGCGCGGTCCGCCGCCAAGGCCATCACCCAGTTGGTGCCGGGGATTTCCTGCGCGGACAGCAACATGGCCTGGCCCCCGATCTGCACTTCCGACGCCTGGTCGTGGCTAACGATGTCGGCCAAGCGCTCTGGCGTCAGTTCCGGCGCCACGCTGGTGATGGGCTTCAAGGCCAGGTCGGTTTGCGGATGGGCGATCACCGTGCCCTTCTTGTCCATGATGAAGGCGTAGCCGTTGCCGCGCACCTTCAGGCCCAGTACCGATTTCACCAGCGCGTCCACCATCACGTCGCCGCCCACCACGCCGGCGAAAGCGCCGTTGTGGTTGAAGGGCGCGGAAATGGTCACCGTCAGTTTCTTGGTGGCTTCGTCCAGGTACGGGTCGGTCACCACGGCCTGGCCGCTATCCTTCGCGCGCTTGTACCAATCGCGGTCGGCTACCTTGTAGTCCGCCGGCGCGGTCCAGTCATCGGAAAACAGCGACCGGCCGTCGGCGTAGCCGGCGTAGTTCACGTTGAAGCCGCCGGCCTTGGCGCCGGTTTTCAGAAAACGAATGGCGTCGGACTCGGACGCCATTGTGCTTTGCGCGACGATTTGCTGCTTCTTCTCTCCCAGCCAGGTGGTCACCACCGAGCTTTGCCCCTTAAGGCTGGCCTCGAACTCCTGGTCCAGACCCTGCAGTATTTCCGTGCGCATCTGCACGAAGACGATGACGACGAGCACCAGCCCGAACAATGCCATCAATAGCGCGTTCAAGGCGATCAGCCGGCTACGAAGAGATTTCATGAACAGTCCTTTTTTTCTCGCGTGATTGACAACCATGGCTCCAATGCCGCGCGTTGCCGGCGACACTCCCCATACCGTTGGCAGCCAATTGTTATTGTTGATTTATATCCGGCCAGTTTAACGGAAGTCACCCGTTATAAATATCAAATATGGGTACAGTTGTGACAGATTATGATTTTGTTTGATCAAACGCAGGAGGATAGGGACATGGCCAGCCGGTGCGACGGGCAAAAAAACCCCCTGCGGTTTGACAACGGCAGGGGCCAACACGAGGAAGAAACGTCGTCCGGCGGACCGGCCGACATTTCGAGGGGCTAACACCTCAAAACCATACGGTTTTCAGTGCAGCCGCCACTGTAGCGTAATTACTCTATTCAGTCCAGCCTATTCCTCCGCCGGCGTCAGGAACGCCAGCGATAATCGCGGAACTGCTCGCGCAGCCGCACTTTCTGCAATTTGCCGGTGGCGGTGTGCGGCAACTCCTCAACAAAGACCACATCGTCCGGCGTCCACCACTTGGCGATCTTGCCTTCGTAGAAGCCCAGCAATTCTTCCACCGTGGCCCCGGCGCCGGGCTTGAGCACCACCACCATCAGCGGCCGCTCGTCCCACTTGGGATGCGGAATGCCGATGGCCGCAGCCTCCGCCACCGCCGGGTGGCCCACCAGGATATTCTCCAGTTCGATGGAGCTGATCCACTCGCCACCGGACTTGATCACGTCCTTGGTGCGGTCGGTGATGCGCATGAAACCATCGGCGTCTATGGTCACCACGTCGCCGGTGTTGAACCAGCCGTCGGCGCTGTGGCTGGCGTCCAGTTCGCGGCGGAAGTATTGCGACAATACCCACAGGCCGCGCACTTGCAAATTCCCGAAGGCCACGCCGTCGTGCGGCAGAGGCTTGCCGGCGTCGTCGACGATGCGAAGCTCGATGCCGTAAATCGGCCGCCCTTGCTTGCTGAGCAAGGCGTTGAGTCCGGCCTGGTCCAGGCCTTCATGCTTGAGCTTGGGCGTGCCGGTGGTGCCGCATGGCGACAGCTCGGTCATGCCCCATAGTTGACGCATTTCCACGCCGTGCTCGGCCAGTTGTTCGATCATGCTTTCCGGCACCGCCGAGCCGCCGGCGATCACCCGCTTCAGGGAATGCAGTTTCAGATGGTTCTTCTGGCAATGCTGCAACAGCATCATCCACACCGTCGGCACCCCGGCTGTCACGGTCACCTGCTCGCTTTCGATCAGTTCGTACAGATTGACCCCGTCCAACTTGGGCCCCGGCAGCACCAGCTTGCTGCCGTTCATGGTGCAACTGTAAGGCAGGCCCCAGGCGTTGACATGGAACATCGGCACCACCGGCATCACGCAGGCGCGCGCCGAGATGTCGAAGCTGTCCGGCAAGGCGCTGCCGTAGGCGTGCAGCACAGTGGAACGATGCGAGAACAGCACGCCCTTGGGGTTGCCGGTGGTGCCGGAGGTGTAGCACAGGCTGGACGCTGCGTTTTCGTCCAGCAACGGCCACTGGTACTGGTCGCTGTGGCTGTTGACCAGGTCTTCGTAGCACAGCAGGTTGGCCAGCGGCGTCTGCGCCGGCATATGCGCCTTGTCCGTCATCAACACGAAGGTTTCCACCGTGCCCAGCTGCGACGCGATCTGCTCCACCAGCGGCAGGAAGCTCAGGTCGAACATCAGCACCTTGTCTTCCGCGTGGTTGACGATCCAGGCGATCTGCTCCGCGAACAGCCGCGGGTTTACCGTGTGGCATACCGCGCCGTAGCCGGACACGGCGAAATAGGTTTCGTAATGGCGGTAGCCGTTCCAGGCCAGGGTACCCACGCAATCGCCCTGGCGCACGCCCAGCGCCGCCAGCGCGTTGGCCAGCTGGCGCGCGCGCCGCGCCGCTTCGCGATAGGTGTAGCGATGGATGGGCCCCTCCACGGTGCGCGACACGATGGGCGTGTCGCCGTGATAGGTTTCGGCGTGGCGCAGCAAGTCGGAAATCAGCAAAGGCCGGTCCATCATCTGTCCGCGAAGCATGGTTGTCCCCTCCATTGGCATGGTTATGGACATTCACCATACGGCGGCTAGAGTGGACGCTCCAATCAATTTTTCTGATGGCGTGGCCAAGCCGGATTTATACCCCCGTCATTGCCCGGTAATTGAAGAACAAAGACCGCTACAGTCCGCATCCAGCCAATTGCCGGCGGTCGGAAGACGCTGTAGCAATGCAACAGGCCCGCATTCAACTCTTCACCGGTTTCTTCGCCAGCATCCGTTGCAAAGTGCGACGGTGCATGTTCAAGGCGCGCGCGGTGGCGGAGATATTGCCGTCGTTCTCGCTAAGCACCCGTTGTAGATGCTCCCAGGTCACCCGTCGCAGCGACATCGGTTGCGGTGTAAGAGGCAGTTCCGGATTGGCCCGCTGTTGCTCGAAAGCCGCCAGGATTTCATCCACCGTCGCCGGCTTGGCCAGGTATTGCACCGCGCCCAGCTTGGTGGCCTCCACCGCGGTGGCGATGCTGGCGTAGCCGGTCAGGATCAGAATGGCGCTGTGCGGACAGGCGGCATGCAGCGCCGGCAGCAAGCGCAGCCCGCTGTCGCCGTCCAGATTCAAGTCCAGCACGATGCGCGCCGGCGCTTCGCCGGCCAGTTCCAAAGCTTGCTCGGAGGTCTGAGCCGCCGCCACCTTAAAACCGCGCCGGCTAAGCGAGCGCGCCAAAATGGCGACAAAGGCTTCGTCGTCGTCCACCAAAAGAAAATCCAGCATCAGGCTCCGTCCTTATCATCCACCAGCAAGGGCAGGCGCACCTGCGCATGCACGCCGCCCTCCGGCCGGTTCAGCAAGCGCAGCGAACCGCCCAGCCGCGCCAGCGTGGCGTGGCTCAGCATCACGCCCAGCCCCATGCCCACCGGCTTGTCGGACGGCAACGGGGTCAGACCGGCGCGCTCCAGCTGCTGGTCGGTCAAACAGCCTTGGTGGTTGACGATGTCTAGCAGCAAGGCCCCCTGCTCCAGCCACGCCGCCACCGTCAGTTCTCCGCCGCCGGCCTCGGCCGCGTTGTTGATCAGATTGAAAAACGCCGGCCAGAACGCCGGGTCCAGCGCCACCAGCGGGTCCGGTCCCTGCGGCGCCTGCCAATCCAGCCGCACGTCCGGCCGCAATGAACGCCAGCCGGCCAGCCGCTCGGCCAACGCGGCGAACAGCCCGCTCTCGCCCGGCGCGGACTCCGACCCCAGCTTCAAGCGCGCCAACGCGCTGCCACAATTGGCCAGTTGCGCCTTCATCAGCCGCAAGTCCTCCATCAACTCGGCGTCCCGCTGCCGGGTGGCCAGCAACTCGTCCACCAGCAGGGTCATGGTGTTCAACGGCGTGGACAGCGAGTGGGCGGCTCCGGCCGCCTGCATGCCCACCGCCAACAGTTGCTCGTCGCGCAACTGGGTCTCCCGCGCCGTCGCCAGTGCCGCTTCTCGCAGCGCCAGCTGCCGCGCCAGCCAGGATACGAAGCCGGCGATCAACAGCGCCGACAGCGCGAAGCTCAACCACATCCCGGTCAAATGCATGGAAAAGATATGCAGCGCGTTGCCGTGGTCCACCGGCCATGACAGATGCCACTCGAACAACAGGCCGTAGGCCGCGACGCTGGCCAGCGCCAGGGCCCAGGCGAACAGCCCTGGCGACAGCAAGGCGGCGAACAACACCGGTGGCAGAAACAGCGAAGCGAGCGGATTGGCCGCGCCGCCGGTGAAAGCTAACAGTTCGGTCAACACCAATACGTCTGCGGCCAGTCCCAGGCGCAGAGCCAGCAGGGGGTCGCCGCCATGGCGCAGCCACCACGGCAGACAGACGTTGACCGCGGCCAGCGTCAGCAGCGCTTGGGAGAGCAAAGGCCAGGGCAGATAAACATGCTGCCACCAGCAGGCCAAGGCCACCGTCGAGCCCAGCAGCAACATCAGCCAGCGCAGCCAGCCTATCAGCCGCGCCGAGCGCGCGATGTCCGCGGTCAGGCCCAGCCGCGGAGAGGAAACAGGGAATCCGGCAATCATGGCCGACACTTTATCACCATGCGGCAAGCAGGGGCGCTGCGACACTTTGCCGCATTGGGGCGGGACATCATGCAATTTAGAATTGTCACCCTCAAATTTGTTAACGTTAGTTTCTAAAAAATGTCTAAAAAACACTATTTGCTGCCTATCCCGCTGGCGCTCGCCGTCGGCCACGCCTTTGCCCAGGAGCTGCCGGAATTCCGCGGCGAGGAAGTGCTGGTCACCGCCGCCAAGGAGGAACAGCCGCTGAAAATGTCGGTGGACCCGCGCGCGCCGCGCCAGCCGCTGCCGTCCGCCGACGGCGCCGGCTTGCTCAAGGGCTTGCCCGGTTTCAACGTCATCCGCAAGGGCGGCGCCTCCGGCGATCCGCTGCTGCGCGGCCTGGGCGGCTCGCGCCTGGCCATTCTCGCCGACGGCAATTTCGTGTTCGGCGGCTGCGGCGGCCGCATGGACCCGCCCACCGCCTATCTTTACCCGGACGCCTATGACGAAGTGAACGTGGTCAAGGGTCCGCAAAGCGTCAAACTCGGGCCCGGCCTGATCAGCGGCGGCGTCAACTTCGAGCGCAAGACCAAGCGCTTCGACGAGGCCGGCGTGCGCTTCAACGGCAGCCTGACCGGCGGCAACGCCGACCGCAACGACGTCTACGCCGACGCCGCCTTCGGCTCCAGCCAGGGCTATGTGCGCGCCATCGCCAGCCGCAATCACGGCGGCGACTACAAGGACGGCAACGGCGCCAAGGTCCACTCCAGCTTCGACCGCGACAGCCAGACCCTGATCGCCGGACTGACTCCGGACCGGGACACCACGCTGGAACTGGCTCTGGACCGCAGCCGCGGCCAGGCCGCCTACGCGGACCGAGGCATGGACGGCAGCAAGTTCGACCGCGACGCCTGGAGCTTCAAAGCCGAGCGCCGCAACCTCAGCGGTTGGCTGGACGCGCTGCGGCTGCAACTGGGTCATAGCTATGTCGACCACGTGATGGACAACTACTCCCTGCGTCCGCAGACCGCCCCGGCCAGCCGTTCCGCGATGAACCCGGACCGCAGCGCCGACACCGGCCGCCTGGCCGCCGACATGGCGTTTGGCGACTGGGAAGTGAGCGCCGGGTTCGACTGGCTCAGCGACCGCCACCGCAGCCGCATGGGCAAAGGCGTCAATGCCGGCCAATACGTGGACCAGCCGCGCGCGCCCAACCAAAGCTTCGACAATCACGGCGTCTACGCCGAAGCCAGCCACCCGCTGGGCGCCGGCGGCAAGCTGATTGCCGGTCTGCGCCGCGACCAGACCCAGGCGGTGTTCGAGCCCAAGGCCGCGGCCATGGGCAAGCCGGCCCAAGCGCGCCAGGAAACCCAGTACCAGCTCAACGCCGGCTTCCTGCGCTACGAACACACGGCGGGCAGTTGGACCCGCTACGTCGGCCTGGGCCAAGCCGAACGCGCGCCGGACTTCTGGGAACGCAATAAAAGCCCCAGCCTGAACAGCGAGACCAACCGCCAACTGGACGCCGGCCTACTCTACCGCGACGACAAACTGCAAGGCTCGCTGTCCGCCTACGCCAGCCGCGTGCAGAACTTCATTCTGGTGGAAGGCGAGGCCGGCGCAATCGGCGGCAAGGCCCGCAATATCGATGCCCGCCGCTACGGTTTCGAAGGCGACCTCAGCTGGCGCTTCGCGCCGGAATGGACGCTGTCCGGCAGCCTGGCCTGGGTCTGGGCCGCCAACCTCGATGAGAACCGCCCGCTGGGCCAGACTCCGCCGCTGGACGCCAAAGCGGCGCTGAAATGGGACAACGGCAAATACGCGGCCGGCCTGACCGTGCGCGGCGTGCAGCGCCAGGACCGCGTGGCTCCGGGCCAGGGCAATATCGTCGGCACCGACATCGGCGCGACGCCGGGCTTCGGCGTGGTGTCGCTGGACGGCGGCCTGCGGCTGAACAAACACGCAAAACTGCTGTTCGGCGTGGACAACCTGTTCAACAAGGCCTACGCCGAAAGCGTCAGCAAGGGCGGCGCGATGGTGGCCGGTTACGACCGCACCCTGCAGGTCAACGAGCCCGGCCGTACGGTGTGGGGCCGCGTGCAATTACAGTTCTGATTCCGCGGCCTCTCGCCGCCGTGCCTCCAGTCTGCTAGGCTGGAGGCCTTTTGCCACCGCTCCCTCCCCGCCGGATGAAAACGCCCTATCTGAAAATCCTCGCTTGCGGCCTGACCCTGTTCATCCTGCTCGGCCCGCTGGTGGCCTTGCTGGCCAGCGGCGTGGTGCCGATGATGGCTTATTTGATGGGTGCGATCCCGGCGCTGGGATTCGGTCTGCTGCTCTGCCTGCTCCGCATGTTGCTGGCCCGTCCCATCGCTGGCTGGCAGCAGGGATGGCCGCGCTGGCTGTTGGCCTTGGTCGCCTTCCTGCCCGGCGCCTTCAGCGGTAGCGCGGTCACCTTCGTCTACGCCAGACTGGCCGAACCGCTGCTGTACAACGACCTGATGAACCTCTACCTTGGCGCCATGGCAGGCGGCGTCTGCAACGCGCTGTTCTGGCTAATGCGCTTTGGCGCGCCGTCCCGACCCGACTAGGCAAAAAGAAAGCCCGCCGAAACCGGCGGGCCGCAACCAAATGTAGAACGCTGGCTGCGTCAGGGCCAGCGCAGCCAGCATAACCGGATTCCCCCGGCGTTCCCATGCGGCGAATTGCCGCAGTCTCAGCGCCGCCTCAAGCCGGCTTCCAGCCCGCCGCCGTCGCGGTTGGCCAAGCTCAGCCTCAGGCCGTGCAGCTCCGCCACCCGCTCGACGATCGACAGCCCCAGCCCGCTGCCGGCCACGTCCTGGCCCGGCGGGCGGAAGAAGCGCTCGCGTATCCGTGCCAGCCATTCCGCCGCCACGCCCGGACCACGGTCCAGCACGCTAACCGCGTCCTCGGCTAGCACCAGCCGCGCCTCGCCGCCCTCGGCGCCGTAGCGGATGGCGTTCTCCAGCAGATTGCGCAGCATCAGCCCCACCAGGGTTTCGTCGCCGCTCAAGGGCAAGGCCCGCTCCGGCACGCAACGCCATTCCGTCTCCAGCTTCACCCCCTTGAGCGCAGCCTCCGCCGCCATCTCCGCCAGCAAGCGCTCCGCCAGCGTCGCCCAGGCGATGGGCTGCCCCTGTCCCGGCCGGCTAAGCGGATCCAGCCGCGACAGCGCCAGCAACTGCTCCACCAGCCTCGTGGCGCGGTCTATGCCCAACATCAGCTGCCGCAGCGCATGCTTGCGCCGTCCCTCGTCCGGCAACAGCTCCAACACCTCGGCCTGCACTTTCAGCGCCGCCAGCGGCGTGCGCAGCTCGTGCGCGGCGTCGGCGGTGAAGCGGCGCTCATGTTCCAGCGTGGAGGCAATGCGAGCGAACAAGGCGTTGAGCGCGTCCACCAACGGCATCACTTCCCTCGGCACCTCGCGCGACACCGGCTCGCTGTCGTCCGGCGCGCGCTGGGCGAGGCCGGCGGCCAGGCGCTTGAGCGGCCCCAGTTCGCGGCGCACCGCCAGCAGGATCAGCAACAGCATCACAGGCAGACCCAGCAGCCACGGCAGCAGTTGGGCGGACACCACCTTCAGCACCATGTCGTGTCGCAAGCCCTGCTTCTGCCCCACCGCCACCAGCCGCGAACCGTCCGGAGCCGCCAGGTAAATCAGCCGCCAGTCGTGATCGCTGTCCTTACCGCGGTAATCGTAGAAGCCGCGCCGTTCCGGCTCGAAATCGAAACGACGGCCGCGGCCGTCGCTGAGCAGCAACCGGCCGTGGCGGTCCCATACCGCCAGGCCGAAATCGTCGTTGTCCAACTGCCCCTTGTCCGCGTGCTTGAGCAGATGCTTGAGCTTGGGCAGATCGATCACCTCCTCGTCGCCGACATCCACCAGCAGCAGCTGCCGGGCGAACTGGCCCATCTGGGTGTCGAACAGCTCGTCCACCTCCTCATGCGCCAACCAGGCCGCGGTGGCGGAAGCCACCAGCCAGATCACCGGCACAATCAACAACAGCAGCAGCAATAGCCGCGCCTGCAAGCTGCGCGGTCCTCTCATGCCGGATCTCCCAAGGTATAGCCGACGCCGCGCAGCGTGCGGATGAAGGCGCTGCCCAGCTTCTTGCGCAAATGATGCACATGCACCTCCACCGCGTTGCTTTCCAGCTCCTGGCCCCAACCGTAGAGCTTGTCCTCGATCAGCTCGCGCGGCAGCACCCGTCCCTTATGGCTGAGCAGCAACTCAAGCAGCGCCAGCTCGCGCGCGGTCAACTCAAGCGGCGCGCCGTCCAGCGTGGCCGCGCGCGCCACCGGGTCCAGACAGAGACGGCCATGCCGCCATTCCGGATGGCTCTGGCCGTGGCGGCGACGATGGAGCGCGCGCAGCCGCGCCGCCACCTCCGTCAGCGCGAACGGCTTGACCAAGTAATCGTCGGCGCCGGCGTCCAGGCCGCCCACGCGGTCTGCCAGCGCGTCGCGCGCGGTCAACACCAGCACCGGCACATCCTGGCCGCCGCGCCGCCAGGCGGACAAGATATCCATGCCGTCCATGCCCGGTAGCCCCAGGTCCAGCACCACCGCGTCGTAAGGCGCGGCGCCAAGCGCCGCCAGGCCCTGCTTGCCGTCGCGAAACCAATCCGCGACGAAACCCAGCTGCTCCAGGCCCATCTTCAACCCGTCGCCGATCTGAGCGTCGTCCTCCACCACCAAAACCCGCATATCCGTCTCCCCGCCGCCGGGCGTTCAAGGTCCCGGCAGCCTAGCGCGCTCTCGCCGCCGTAACAAGCGCCCGCCGCAAAACCTTGATTGCAGCAGCCTGCGCTTAAGACAATCTTAAAGGCTGCGCTCAAGAAATTTCATCGCCTCGTCACTGAAATCTCACGCGGCTGTCACCTGCCGCTGGCAGCATCGCCAGCAGTCCACAGGCCGACGGAGCCGCCATGCAGCCAGACCCCGCCCCCGACAGCGCCCGACAACTGCGCGCGATCTGGATTTCCGACGTCCACCTCGGCACCTCCGGCTGCCGCGCCGACCACCTGCTGGATTTCCTGCGTTTCCACGAATCCGAATACCTGTACCTGGTCGGCGACATCGTCGACGGCTGGCAACTGAAAAAATCCTGGTACTGGAAACAAAGCCACAACGATGTGGTACAGAAAGTGCTGCGCAAGGCTCGCAAGGGCACCAAGGTGATCTACGTGCCCGGCAACCACGACGAGGCGGCGCGCCAATACGCCGGACTGGACTTCGGCGGCATCGCCATCCGCCAGGAGGCCGAGCACCGCACCGCCGACGGCAAGCGGCTGCTGATCCTGCACGGCGACGAGTTCGACGGCGTGATTCAATACGCCAAATGGCTGGCCTACGTCGGCGACACCCTATACACCCTGATCCTGGAACTGAACCGCGGCTTCAACTGGGCGCGGCTGAAACTGGGCCTGCCGTACTGGTCGCTGTCGCAATACCTGAAACACAAGGTCAAAAACGCAGTCAACTTCATCAGCAACTTCGAAACCATTCTCGCCGGAGAAGCGCGCCGGCGCGGCTTCGACGGCGTGATCTGCGGCCATATCCACAAGGCCGAGGTACGCGATATCGACGGCATCCTCTACGGCAACAGCGGCGACTGGGTGGAAAGCCTGTCCGCGCTGGTGGAACACCCCGACGGACGGCTGGAAGTGCTGTACTGGACCCAGCTGGGGCAGCCGGCCGCCACGCCGCAACCCCAAGCGGCGCAAGCCGACCACAAGGAACCGACATGCGCATCCTGATCGTCACCGACGCCTGGCTGCCCCAGGTCAACGGCGTGGTCCGCTCGCTGACCGAAACCGCCCGTGAACTGGCCGGCTTCGGACACCAGGTGGAAATGATCACCCCGCAGGCCTTTCGCACTCTGCCCTGCCCCACTTACCCCGACATCCGGCTGTCGCTGTTCCCCTACAGCAAAGTGGCCGCGCGCATCGCCGCCTTCGCCCCGGACGCCGTCCACATCGCCACCGAGGGACCGCTGGGCCTGGCCGCTCGCCGCTATTGCCTGCGCCACGGCCTGGCCTTCTCCACCGCCTACCACACTCGCTTTCCGGAATACGTGCACGCCCGCTGCCGGCTGCCGCTGGCGGTCAGTTACGCCTGGATGCGCCGCTTCCACAACGCCGCCCATTGCGTGATGGTGCCCACCCAATCCATCGCCGACGATTTGACCGCCCGCGGCTTCCGCAACGTCAAGCTGTGGAGCCGCGGCGTGGACACCGCGCTGTTCAGCCCCGGCCCGCGCGATCGGCTGGACGGCACCGCGCCGCCGCGCTTCGTCTACATCGGCCGGGTGGCGGTGGAAAAGAACATCGAAGCCTTCCTCAAGCTGGACTTGCCGGGCAGCAAATGGGTGGTGGGCGACGGCCCACAACTGGCGCGGCTGAAACAGCAATATCAGGACGTCCACTTTGCCGGCATCTTTCCCCAGCATGAGCTGGCGCGTTTCTACCGCGCAGCCGACGTCTTCGTGTTCCCCAGCCTGACCGACACCTTCGGCCTGGTGCTGCTGGAGGCGATGGCCTGCGGCACGCCGGTGGCCGCCTATCCAGTGGCAGGCCCTCTGGACGTAGTGGGCGACAGCGGCGCCGGCGTGCTGGACGCGGATCTGCGCGCCGCCTGCCTCAAGGCGCTGGTGCTGGACCGCGGCCATGTTCGCGCCGTCGCGGAACGTTATTCCTGGCAGGCCGCCAGCCGCCAGTTCGAACAACATTTGCGCCCCGCGCGGCTGGCGCTGGCCGCCCCGCTGCCAGACCCAAAGGCCGGCTGAACCCCTCTTGCATTGGGCGCGGCAGAGTCTTATAGTGGAATGGTCAACACGACAGGGAGGGTTCCGAATGCTTTCACGGCAGAATGCCGGCGGCCATCCAGTGATACACGCGTTGAGCATCGGCCAATAACCACGGCCAGCCAAATCGGCACAGTCCGCAACGCCAAGCCAGCCTCCAAGACGGAGCATCAGCAGTCCCGGCCCGGCCGGTCCGCCAAATTCAGAGTTAGCAAACTTGAAATTACCGTTTGTCGATTTGCCAAATAAGAAAGAAGCGGTTGGTCTTTCTGTGATGTCCATCAAGGACACATGCGCGGCAGCCCGTCATGATGATGGCTCCGCCTCAACACGGCAACGTCATTGAGCTGTCTTCGACAGCCCGCTCTTTGGTAACGGCCTTGCGGCAGTAGTAGTGGTAGTGAAGCCAGCAAGGGTAAAGCGCACAGTATCTCTCCGTATGTTGTCTGAGAGGGCGTCCCGCCATGGTGACGCCCTCTTTCGTTATGGCGAATCGGCAAATAACGCTCAGCGATAAACACATCAGAAAACAATCGTTCAGCTACGTCCGCAATGTCGGTTAACATGCTGTTCCAATTGAATTTAACGCCGATTGCTCCGGATTTTCCCAGCAAGAGCGAGCGGCGAAGCGACAAACCGGTTAAAATCGGCCCCAATACTTTTCGAGCTTCTACTTCATAAATTAGCGAGCAGCAAACCTTATGTCCTCTCCCAACCTGACCTCCGAAAAGGTCCTGTCCGTCCATCACTGGAACGACACCCTGTTCAGCTTCACCTGCACCCGCGACGCCGGTCTGCGCTTCATCAACGGCCAGTTCGTGATGATAGGTCTGGAAGTCAACGGCAAACCGCTGATGCGCGCCTACTCCATCGTTAGCTCCAACTACGAAGAGCACATGGAGTTCTACAGCATCAAGGTTCAGGACGGTCCGCTGACCTCCCGCCTGCAGCACCTGAAGGTGGGCGACACCGTGATGATCAGCAAGAAGCCCACCGGCACCCTGGTGCAGGACAACCTGCTGCCCGGCAAGAACCTCTACCTGCTGTCCACCGGTACCGGCCTCGCCCCCTTCATGTCCATCATCAAAGATCCGGACGTGTACGAGCGTTACGACAAAGTGATTTTGACCCACGGCGTGCGCTGGGTCAGCGAGCTGGGCTACCACGACTACATCACCAAAGAACTGCCGGAAAACGAATTCTTCGGCGAGATGGTGCGCGAAAAACTGATCTACTATCCGACCGTGACTCGCGAACCGTTCCGCAATCAGGGCCGACTGACCGATCTGATCACCAGCGGCAAACTGTGCGCCGACATCGGCCTGCCGCAAATGAACCCGGAACACGACCGCGCGCTGATCTGCGGCAGCCCGTCCATGCTGCACGACCTGTGCGAGATCCTGAACGGCATGGGCTTCAAGGAATCGCCGCGCATGGGCGAACCGGCCGACTACGCGATCGAACGCGCCTTCGTCGAAAAATAAGCCGGCGCCAGACCGCCGCCGCAATAAAAACGCCATCCTTCACGGATGGCGTTTTTCTATTCCAATGGCGGGCCGGCGCTTACTTCAGCACGCTCTCCAGCGCTTTCAGACACAAGGCCACGTTCTCGCGGCGCGCGCCGTAACCCATCAGGCCGATGCGCCAGGCCTTGCCGGCCAAATCACCCAGGCCGCCGCCTATCTCCAGGTTGTACTCCTGCAACAAACGATTGCGCGCGGCGGCGTCGTCTATGCCTTCGGGAATATAGACCGCGTTCAACTGCGGCAGCCGCGCCGCGGCGTCCACCACAAACTTCAGCCCCAACTTTTCCAAGCCGTCGCGCAGAATCAGATGCATATCGCGATGGCGCTGCCAGGCTGCCTCCAGCCCCTCGCCGGCCAACTGACGCAACGACTCATGCAACGCGTACAAGGCGTTCACCGGCGCGGTGTGATGGTAGCTGCGCTTGCCGCCGCCCCAGTAGGCCATCACCAGGGTCTGGTCCAGGAACCAGCTAGGCACCGGGCTTTGCCGCGCCTGCAGCTTGTCCACCGCCGCCGGCGAGAACGACAGCGGCGACAGCCCAGGCACGCAGGACAAACACTTCTGGCTGCCGGAATACACCGCGTCCACGCCCCATTCGTCCACCCGCAGCTCCACCCCGCCCAGCGAAGTCACCGCGTCGACGATGCTCAGGCAGCCGTGGCTCTTGGCCAGCGCGCACAGCGTCTTGGCGTCGGACAGCGCGCCGGTGGAGGTTTCGGCGTGGACAAAAGCCAGGAAACGAGCATCCGGATTGGCTTTCAGCGCGCTCTCCACCGCGTCCGGGTCCACCGGCTGGCCCCAGGGGCTGTCCACCAATACCGGCACCGCGCCCAGCCGCACTACATTCTGGCGCATGCGCTCGCCGAACACGCCGTTGCGACAAACGATGACTTTCTCGCCCGGCTCA
The DNA here is from genome assembly GCF_009936155.1 of Chromobacterium haemolyticum. Classification (NCBI taxonomy): domain Bacteria; kingdom Pseudomonadati; phylum Pseudomonadota; class Betaproteobacteria; order Neisseriales; family Chromobacteriaceae; genus Chromobacterium; species Chromobacterium haemolyticum. The sequence goes on from NZ_AP019312.1 coordinate 4,437,490, forward strand.
ACCAGGTTGACGAAGCAGGCCTCCATGCCGGCGGAGCCCGGCGCAGACAGCGCCACTGTCATCGGATTTGCAGTTTGGAACGCGTATTGCAGCAGACTTTTCACCTCGTCCATCATGCCGACGAACAGCGGGTCCAGATGGCCGACGGTGGGGCGGGCCTGAGCGGCCAGCACTTCCGGATAAACATCGGACGGACCCGGTCCCATCAGAATGCGGCGCGGCGGCAGGAAGGCTGAAACTTGCGGGGCGGCTAACATGGAAGCTCCTTAAGCGCGAAATGAACGAAAGCGGTTTCAAGGCCGGAGCATGCGACCGGCATCGAACCGCTCGAGTGTAACAGCATAAGGCCGCCGGGCGCGCCTGTCCCGCCGGCGGTCCCGTTCACAAAGAAAAAGGAGGCCGAAGCCTCCTTTGAGTCTTAGCCTCCCTGAGGGGCCTGTTTTTTTAGCGAGCCAGACGCGAAGTCCGGTTTATTTGGCAGCCGAAGCAGCGGCCTTCTTGGCCTTGCCGGCGTGCTTCTTGTGAGCGGCTTTCTTCTCGACCTTCTTGGCCGGGGCGGAAGCTTCGGCCTTGGCGGCCTGGGCTTTTTGAGCCGGAGCGGAAGCTACTTTCTTGGCGTGCTTGGCGTGCGGCTTTTTAGCGGCGTGCTTCTTGGCCGGAGCGGAAGCTTCAGCCTTGGCGGCCTGGGCTTTCTGAGCGGCGGCGGAAGCGGCCTTCTTCGCATGCGGCTTCTTAGCGGCGTGCTTCTTGGCCGGAGAAGAGGCTTCAGCCTTGGCGGCCTGGGCTTTTTGCGCCGGAGCGGAAGCGGCTACCTTTTCGCCTTTCTTGGCGTGGTGGATCTTGGCCGGGTGCTTTTCAACTTTCTTGGCGGCCGGAGCCATTTTGGCTACCGGAGCGGAAGCGGCCGGCTTGGCGGTTTCGGCGGCGAAACCAGCGGCGGAGCTCAGGCCGAAAGCGGCGGTCAGGGCAAGCAGAGTCAGTTTGTTCATGATGCATCTCCAGTTTCAGGCTTGGGAGCCTGGGCTCCCGTTCACCGATCAATCGCGCCGGATTCGGCGCTTCCTTGAGACGTATCCTAGCCCTGCCCCCTTCCCGGGTCTGTTAGTCGCTTGTAAGCCCGTGTAACGTCAAGTACGGCGCGCCCTCAAGGCTTCCTCTTAGCCGTCGTCACCTGATACACCCCGCCGAACAAGGTGCGCTTGCTCCAGTCGAAACCGTCGGCCTCTTGCGCATAGTCGCGGATCTCATGATTCCACAGCGCCTCGGCGAACGGCTCCAGCGCGCGGTTCACCCATTTAAGCAGCCAGCCTATCGGCTGCCACGGCTTGGGCCTATGGTAGTCGACGAAGACCGCGCGGCCGCCGGGCGGCACTTGCGACAGCATATTGTCGACGATGGCGCGCTTCAGATGATCCGGCACCTCGTGCAGCAGGAAGAAGCTGCAGATCAAGTTGAAGTCGTCGGATTCCAGCCGGTAATTGCCGGCGTTGGCGCGCACCACCGCGGCTTGAGGACGATCGCGCAGCTTGCGCTCGGCGTGTTCTATCTGCACCGGGGTGATGTCGGTGAGCACGAAGCGCCCGTCCTGGCCCGCCCGGTCCGCGGCCCGCTGCACCAGGTCGCCGTAGACATGGGCTACCTGCCACACCTTGTCGCCGGGCCGGATCTGCTCAAGATAGGCGCGCATCAGTCTTTGATCGTTGAAGAACAGCAACACGCGCACAACCAGGTTGCGATCCAGCCAGCCGGCCTTGCGCGGGTTGACGTAAGCCCAGTCGTATACCTGGGTCATATATTCCGGCACGCCCTCGTAATACGGGTCTACCGGCAGCTTGGGGTGGTTTTGGGTCATCGCGCAGCCATCTGAAAGCAAGAAAGCTCCAGACTAGCAAAACCGGCCGGCGATATTTTTGAGGCAAGCCAAGAAAGCTGGCGGATAGGCCGGCGGCAGCCGGCCTTTAGAATGGCGGAGACACTCAATCCGCCAGCGTCAGCACCACCGGAGTATGGTCCGACGGCCGCTCCCACTTGCGCGGCGCCTTGTCGATCACGCAGTCCAGCGCCCGCGGCTTCAACGCGTCGCTTACCAGGATATGGTCGATGCGCACGCCCTTGTTGCGGCGGAACATCATCGCGCGGTAATCCCACCAGCTGTATTGCTTCTCCTCCTGATTGAACAGTCGGAAGCTGTCGCTCAGGCCCAACGCGATCAGACGGCGGAAGGAGTCGCGCTCCGGCGTGCTGCACAGCACTTGCTCGTGCCAGCTTTCCGGGTCATACACATCGCGGTCTTCCGGAGCGATATTGTAGTCGCCCAACAGCAGCAGCTGCGGGTGGCGCTGCAACTCGGCGGCGACATAGCGCTCCAGATTGGCCAGCCATTCCAGCTTGTACGGATACTTGGGCGAATCCACCGCCTCGCCGTTGACGAAATAGCCGCAGATCACCCGGATGCCGTTCACCGTGGCGGCAATCACCCGGCGCTGCTCGTCTCCGTAATCCGGGATGCCGCACACCACGTCCTCCAGCTCCAGCGGCGCGCGGACCAGAATGGCCACGCCGTTGTAGGTTTTCTGGCCGAACCAGGCGGCGCGGTAGCCGGCCGCTTCGATCTCGGCCAGCGGAAACACATCCTGATCCATTTTCAGTTCTTGCAGGCAGAGCACATCCACCGGGCTGTCGGACAACCATTGGATCACCTGCGGCAGGCGGACCTTGAGGGAATTGACGTTCCAGGTGGCAAAACGCATCGGTGGGCTCTCCAAATGTTTTTCATGCAAAGGCCGACACCATAACCGCAGCGCGCGGCACTGCCAAGCTTTGGGCGGCGACAGTCTCTGACGTCGATTATTTAATGGTTGATTAAACAAAAGTGTTTAAACAAATAAACAACAGCCGGACGACGGGAATTTGCCAAGGCCCGGAATGCCCGCCTATGATCGAAAGCGTCGTTGTAACCGGAGCAAGTTCTTGACTATCAAGCACAAGCAGCACGACGCGCAACAGGCATTATGCCCGACGCGCAATCCCAACCGTCCTCGTCTGGCGCCGTTGACGCCGCCCTTCTCGATGCGAACTCCCACCTTCCAGCGCCGCCACATCTTGCAGCCGCTGACGCCGTCCGCCAAACCAGAGCGAGATAGCTGAATCTTTTAGCCGCGCGATCCGCGGCAAAAAAAAGGCGCCTCCGTCTACACGGAGGCGCGCAATAGACACTATATCAATCTACCCTGATATGCGTCTGGCTCGCTTGCTGCTCTGGAGATAACCCACTGAGCAAAAAATTAGAGCCGCGACACTTCACAAGAGTTCCGACAAAGACCGGAATATTTTTCCCCCGGCATAAAACGGCCGTTTCAAACCGTCTCCACCATGCCGGAATGGCGCAGCAAGGCGTCGATCTGCGGGTCGCGGCCGCGGAAAGCGCGGAAGGACTCCAGCGCCGGGCGGCTGCCGCCCACCGCCAGAATCTCGTCCCAGAAGCGCTTGCCAGTGTCCGGGTTAGCGCCGCCGGCCTCCTCGAAAGCCGCATAGGCGTCCGCGGACAGCACTTCCGCCCATTTGTAGCTGTAATAGCCGGCCGAATAGCCGCCGGCGAAGATATGGCTGAAGCTGTTGGGAAAGCGGTTGTAAGCCGGCGGGAAGTTCACCGCCACCTCGCGGCGCACTTCATCCAGCAAGGCCAGCCAGTCGCCCTTGTCGGCGTCGAATACGCTGTACAGCTGCAGGTCGAACAGCGCGAACTCCAGCTGGCGCACCGTAGCCATGCCGCTCTGGAAGTTCTTGGCCGCCAGCATCTTGTCGAACAGCTCGCGCGGTAAAGTCGCCCCGCTGTCCACATGGCTAGTCATGCCCTGCACTACGTCCCATTCCCAGGCGAAGTTTTCCAGGAACTGGCTGGGCAACTCCACCGCGTCCCACTCCACGCCGTTGATGCCCGCCACGCCCAATTCATCGACGCGGGTCAGCATGTGATGCAGACCGTGGCCGAACTCGTGGAACAAGGTGATCACTTCATCGTGGGTGAACAGCGCCGGCTTGTCGCCCACCGGACGGGTGAAGTTGCAGGTCAGATAGGCGATAGGCGTCTGCACCTGGCCGCTCTTGCTGCGGCGGCCGCGCGCGTCGTCCATCCAGGCGCCGGAACGCTTGCCGTCGCGGGCGTACAGGTCGAAATAGAAGCTGCCGACCAACTGGCCGTCCTTATGGATGTCGAAGAAGCGCACGTCCGGATGCCAGACCGGCGCGCTGCTTGGGCGCACTTCCACGCCAAACAGTGTGGACACCACGCCGAACAGGCCGGGCAGCACCTTGCTTTCCGGGAAGTACTGTTTGACCTCCTGCTCGGAGAAGGCGTAGCGCGCCACGCGCAGCTTTTCCGCGGCGTAGGCCAGATCCCAGGCTTCCAGCTTAGCCAGACCCAGTTCGGCGGCGGCGAAGGCTTCCAGTTCCTGGCGGTCCTTGACCGCGAACGGTTTGGCGCGCGCGGCCAGGTCGCGCAGGAAGGCAATCACCTGTTCCGGGCTTTCCGCCATCTTGGTGAACAGCGATAGTTCGGCGAAGTTGGCGAAGCCCAGCAGCTGTGCCTCCTCGCGCGCCAGTTTCAGCTTTTCGCGGATGATGGGGCTGTTGTCGCGTTCGGCCGGGCCGAACTCCGAGGCGCGCTGCACATTGGCCTGGTACAGCTTTTCGCGCAGCGCGCGGTTGTCCGCGTACTGCAACACCGGGAAGTAGAACGGGAATTGCAGCGTGATCTTGTAGCCGCTCTTGTCGTCGCCGGCCGCGGCGGCGGCGAACAGTTCCAGCGAATCCTCGGGCACGCCGGACAGCTCGGCCTTGTCCTCGATGTACAGGCTGAAGGCGTCGGTGGCGTCCAGCACATTCTGCTCGAACTTGGCGGACAGCTCGGCCAGCCGCGTCTGAATGGCGGCGAAACGCTCTTTCTCCGCCTGCGGCAGTTCCGCGCCGGACAGGCGGAAATCACGCAGATCGTTGGAAACGATTTTCTTGCGCGCCGCGCTGTAGCCGTCATGCTCGGGACTGGCCGCCAGCGCCTTGAAGCGAGCGTACAAATCCAGGTTCTGGCCCATCTCGGTCCAAAACTCAGAAATGCGCGGAATATTGGCGTTGTAAGCCTCGCGCAGCTCCGGCGTGTTCACCACCGCGTTCAAATGGCCCACCACGCCCCAGGCGCGGCCCAGATGCTCGGTGGCGTCGGTCAGCGGATCGACGAAGCTTTCCCAGCTGGGCGCGCCCTGCTCCGCGGTCAGCCGCGCCACCGCGGCGCGCGCGGCGGACAGCAATTCGTCGATGGCGGGGGAAATGTGCTCCGGTTTGATCTCCGCGAAACGGGTCAGTCCGGAAAAGTCCAGCAAGGGGTTCTGGCTCATATTGGCATCCTGTGGGGGTATGATGGGAACTTTACCCGATTTCAGATGAGGACAGACCGATGAAAAGCAATATCCGCCCTTATGACGGGCATCAGCCGCAAATCCACGACAGCTGCTACATCGACCCGGCTGCGGTGGTCATCGGCGAAGTCTCGTTGGCGGAAGGCGCCTCGGTCTGGCCCTACGCCGTGATCCGCGGCGACGTCAACGCCATCAGCATTGGCGAGAACTCCAACATCCAGGATTTCGCCATGCTGCACGTCAGCCACAGAAGCGCCGCGGACCCGGCCGGCGCGCCGCTGGTGATAGGCCGCAACGTCACCATCGGCCACCACGTCACCCTGCACGGCTGCACCATAGGCGACGAAGTGCTGGTCGGCATCGGCAGCATCGTGCTGGACCGCGCGGTGATCGAACCGCGGGTGCTGATCGGCGCCGGTAGCCTGGTGCCGCCGGGCAAGCGGCTGGAGTCCGGCTATCTTTACCTGGGCAACCCGGTCAAGCAGGCGCGGCCGCTGACCGACAAAGAACTGGCCTACTTCCAATACTCCGCCGAACACTACCTGCGCGTGGCGGCCAAGCACAAACCCAATCTGGAGGACTGAAGATGCAAGAGGGCACGGAAGAACTGGAATACGTCGGCTTCTGGCTGCGGGTGCTAGCCAGTCTGGTCGACACCCTGCTGCTGTGCCTCGTGTTGGCTCCGGCGATCTGGCTGCTGGCCAGCGCAGGCGGCGAAACCAGCCGCGTGGCGGAAAGCGGCGACGGCTGGATGATGCAGGCCTTCATGATGCAAGGCCGCTTTGAGTTGAGCCCGTTGGCCGGCCTGATGATCAACTGGGTGCTGCCCGCGGCGGCGGTGCTGGCCTTCTGGTGGTTCAAGAGCAGCACGCCGGGCAAGATGCTGCTGGGCGCTCGCATCGTGGACGCCAAAACCGGCGCGCCGATGACGCCGGGGCAAGCGGCGCTGCGCTATCTAGGCTACTTCGTATCCTGCTTCCCCTTCTTGCTGGGCCTGATCTGGGTAGGCCTGGACGCCCGCAAACAGGGTTGGCACGACAAGATCGCCGGCACCGTGGTGGTGCGGGCCAAGCGCCTGGGCAAACAGCCTGTGCGCTTTGAGCAACAAGCCTGATTTTCCCTCGCGCCGCCAGCCCCGGCGGCGCGATTTTCTACCCCTCCCCACCCTAAGCCCGCGCGCAAGCCCCATCCCCTCTTTATTTCCAACTGCCATTAAGTACGGCTGAAAATAAAATCAAAGGTTATATAACTACAGGGCAGCAGCGGTTACCGCCGCGGCTCGCACATCGCCATTGGGCCTGGACGTCCCACCAGACGCTCCAACTTCTCATCTGATGTTATTGATCTCAAGGAGTCCAAACATGACTATCGATCGCGATCAAAAATCCGGCCTGTTCATCGTCAGCTACAACGTCAACAAACCCGGCCAAGCGGGCGGCCTGAACCTGCGGCTGGACCTGACCGTATACACCCCGTCGCGCCATATCACCGGCCGCGCCACCATCACCCACGCCACGCTGCAGCCGCTGGTGTTCGAGCACCCGATCCAGGGCCGCTACGAAGAGCAGGGCCGCGACATCGAACTGCATCTGGTGGGCGCGCCGCGCCTGCACGAGCAGCACGCGCAAAACCAGGCCCACGCCGCCGGCCACGCGCTGCTGGAACAGTTCTTCTTCGACGGTCAACTGAAAGACGGCTGGCAAGCCGGCAACAACTCCAAGGCGCGCTACGCCTTCTTCCAGAACCAGCAATGGCACGAGCAGCTGGGTCAGGAAGTACGGCTGGCGGATGAAATCAACAACGCGATCAAAGCGCTGAACCTGCGCTAAGAACAGGTTTACGATTTCGCGAGCTAAGGCGAGACAAGGCGAAAACGGCTGAGAAAGCGGAATGTACGAGTGGTACATGAGCATTTCGAAGCGGATTTCAACGCCGTATCGCCGACGCGCAGCAGATCGTAAACATGGTTCTAAGCGCATGCGCCCGGTTCCCTAACCGGGCCATCCATCAGTACCCGAAGCCCGCCCCCAGGCGGGCTTCGGGCGTTTTGGCGCTGGCTCAGGCGCGTATTCCGTCGAACTGATCGTCCAACGCCTGGCAAGCCTCGGCCAAGCGTTGCTGCACCGGCTCCAGCAAGGCCCACAGCGTACGGCCCGGCAATTGCGCCTGTCCGCTCAAGCTCAGCAGTTGCAGCAGCAAGGCCAAAGCCTGCTTGCACTGGATGACGTGGTCCAGGATGTCGTCGATTTCACCGATCGCGTGGTCCAGCCAGGCTAGTTGAGTGTCGATCAAGGCCAGGCTCTCGTGCTCCATCCGCATCTGATGCAGACGGCTCAAGGTGCGGGCCAGCTCCCGGCGCGGGCTCTGGGAGGAGGCGGCAAGTGGCAGCGCAGTCATGGCCGGGCCTCCTCAGAGTGCGGAGACGGCAAGGGGGACGGTAATGAGAAATGAGACAAATAGCGGATGAGCATGGGGCCTCCTTCTTCGAAAAGATCGGCCCGACACCCGTTTCCACTCAGGTGGCGGGCAGGTGACAGGGGTGGAAAACCGACAAGAAGGCAATCGGCAGGCGCTAGGGCCTCCCTGCCACCCCCCGCCTTGCAGGCGTGGAATGGCCACCAGACGCGCGCATACAACGCGTCTGCCTTCTTACAGCAATACGGGTTTCCACTCCCGGTGCCGCTATGGCGGCAGCACGGCAAGGATTGTTACTTGCTTGTCCATCAGGGTCAAGGCCATGGCGGCCACCGTTCCCGGCTAAGCCGCGGGAACATCTGCCACACATGGGGGAAAACAGGCACGTGACAGGGTTAGCGAACCGGCGCACTGAGAACCGGCAGACCATCAAGGTCTTCCTGCCACGGCCTGCCATAGGAAACACAACTACATTGCTTTAAATAGGTGCGAGAAAACCACCCTCGACAGAGGAATGCATACATTCAGGTCGCCAAGTCCGGCTCCGCCAATTGAACGGCACGGCCAAGATTGTACTTGCCGGTTCATCAGGGTCAAAGCCATGGCGACCGGCGTAAAAACAACACCCCGGCTGGGCGGGGTGTTGGCCTGCAATGGACGAAGCCGCGCGGAAGTCCTCTACCCGTCGCCCTCGTCCCGGCCGTCCTCGACATCGTCCCGGGCCTGGAAGAACACATGCTTGAACACATCCAGCCGCACCGGGTCCAGACGCCGCTCCGCGGCGCTCAAAATCGCCTCAGGGTCAAAGTCGTTGTCGGACTCGTAGACGAAAAACGGCTCTTCGTCGTCGATCTCGTACACGGAAATGACCAATACGCCATTCGTCCGCAGTTCCAGCTTGAGCTGCGCCATGGGAATGGCGCTGCCCACCAAGTCGCGTTCTTCCATTTCAAACCCGCCTTCTCACTACGCCCATGCCTCCTCCTCAGCATAGGCCAGAGACGGCGAACCGCCATTCAAGCGCCCCTGTCCCGCTCAAGCGCGCCATCGCCGCTTGCCCGCCCCGGTATTAAGGACTGGCATGCGACGCTTGCTGATCGCTCCGCGCTCGCCTATCTTCACAATCTAAATGTCATTAAATTAGGTAGTTTAATTGCCATTTGTATAAATAGGCGACATTTACGCGCCATTTCACGACGCTAACGCCTCGCCGGCAAAGCCGACCGCTTGCCGACGGTTCTCAACCATTACCTGAAGGAATGCCATGAATCCCCCACTCAACTTCCTGTTCCGCCGCGTCGCGGCCTTGCTGGCCGTCAGCGCGCTGTCTCTGACCGCCGGCGGCGCGCTGGCGGCCAACATCAGCGGCAGCCTGCCCAATTACAAAAACAGCGGCATCACCTTTAACTACGTGGAGCAAAAGAGCGGCGGCTCCGGCCCCGGCGCGCGCGGCATCCGCATTTACATCGCCGGCGGCCGGGACCAGAGCTACAAATTCAATCCCAACCCCCACGACGACCCTTGGTACAACAAGAACCAGACTAAGTTCTACCGCCAGGCGGCCGAGGCGCTGGCGGACGCTTACCTCGCCAAGAACCCGAATCCGGCCTTCCCGCGATATGGCTTCAAGTCCACGATCAACGGCATCGAGTACAGCTACAACCAGCCATGAGCGGCGGTGCCCGCCCAATAGAAAAAAGCCGCCCCTAGGGGCGGCTGCATGGTCTGGCTCAAACCGGCTCGCCGCCGTCCACTCGACGGCGGGTTTGCAGAATGGGCGGCGCCCATTGCTCGCCCGGCCGCTTCTTGCGGGTGGCCAGCGTCAGCTCCGACGGCGCGAAGATATTGATGTTGTGGGTATTCGGCGTAGTGATCAGGTACTGCGCCTCGGTGGCTTTGAGGAAGCCGGCGACGCGGTCGATGTTGAAGATGTCCAGATGGGCGAACGGTTCGTCGATGAAGACGAAGCCGGACGGGTTGGACTCGTCCATCATCAGGCCGATCAACAGGATTAGCGACTTCATCACCTGCTGGCCGCCGGAGGCCTCGCCATCGTTCATGCCCATCAGGCCCTTCTGGTCGAAGTTGAACCTGAGCACCAGCCCTGCCTGGGCCAGCGCGGCGTCGTCGTTGGACAGCTGCGGCAGTTCCACTTCCACCTGGATGCCGGCCAGCTCGCCCAGACGCTTGACGTTTTGGCCGTAGACGCGGACGGTGGCGCGCAACTTGCCCATATAGGCGGCGCGCGCTTCGTCGGTGAGTTCACGCGAGCGGTCCACTTCACTCTGGCGGCGCTGACGTTCGCGGTCCAGAGCGGTCAGATCCTCCACCAGCTTGTCCTTCAAGGCCAGCACGGCTTCGTCCTGCTCCCAGTCGCCGTTTTGCAGCCGCTCTTCCAGGTAGTTGAGCTGATGCTTGGCATCCGCGGCGGTATCGAACTCGCTTTCGAGCGCTGCGACGTTATCCGGCGCTAGCGCCGCATCAGGCAGACGCTCCGCCCATTCGCGCAGTTCGGACAGCAGGCGGCGCACTTGGCGACGCGCCTGCTCCACTTCCTGTTGTTTTTGGCGGAAGGCGGCCAGGCTGTCCTGTTCGCGCTGGCAAACGCGGTCGTGCGCCAACCGAGCGTCGCTGTAGCGCTGATCGGCGGCTTCCTTCTCCGCGCTGACAAGGCCCAGCGCCGCGCCCAAGCGGGCGATTTCGCTTTCCAGCCCCTGCTTGCGCGTTTCCAACGCGGCAAACTCTTCGGCGCGGCTGTCCAGTTGGCGGATGGCGTCCATGCCGCCCAGGTATTCAGCCAAGCCGGCGGCCTCGCGGGTGGCCGCCACCAAGCGCTCTTCGTCGGCCAGGATGCGCGTGTTCAACGCCTTCAAGGCTTCGCGCACCGCCAGCAGCCGCGATTGGCGCGCGGCTTCGCCGAAGGCGAACTCATGCGCCGGCACGCCGATGTGGCGCGCGCCGCGACGTTCGCGGAAGTAGCCGTCGCGGGTGATCCAGTCTCCGCTGACGTCGGCGCCCTGCTCCGCGCTGTCTACGCGGCTGACGCTGTTCAACTGCCGGTACAGCCACTCGGGCGCGTCGGCGGAGAAGCGCACCACTTCCATCAGGCTGCCGGCGTTGGCGCGCGGCGGGCTGCAGCGCTCCGGCACCACGAAGTGGCGATAGCGAAGTTTCTCGCCGATGCGCCAGGCTTCGCGGCGGTCGCTTTCGCGTTCCAGCAGCACCACATGGCGATAGCCGCGCAACAGCGCTTCCACCGCCGCCTGCCAGTTCGGGTCCAGCACTTCCACGATGTCGGACAACATCAGATGGCCAATGCCGGCCTCGTCCAGCGCGGCCTTGAACTGGCGCACGTCTTCCGGCGCGCGGCCGCGGCCGATTTCCAGCGCCTCCAGATGCTGGGAGCTGTCCTGGCGCTGCTTTTTCAGTTCGCGCAGGCCGTCCTTCAATTGCTCGGCTTCGCCGCGCAGCGCGGCCAGCTTATCGGCCAACTGGGCGGCGTCGGCGCCGTATTCCTTGCTGGCCAGCGCTTGCAGCCGGTCCCGTTCCTTGAGCTGACCGGCCACGCCGGCGTGCTCGCCCTTGGCCGCCATGAAGGCTTCCTGCGCGCCGACGCGGGCGGTTTCCGCCGCCTTGCGCGAGGCGTCGGCGGCCACTTCCGCGGCCTTGAGCTTGGCCACCAGCTGCAAGGTGTCGGCATGCTCGCCCCGGGCCTGGTTCAGCGAGTGGAAATTGCCCCGGTAGTTTTTCCAGACATTGCCGAGCGCGGACTTGGCGTCCAGATAGGCCAGCACCGGCAGCGCCTCGTCGCGCAGCCGGGCGATGCCGGTATTCAGCTGCCGCCATTCCAGATAGCGGTTGGCGCGGGTCTTCATGGTTTCCACCCGCGTCTGCAGCGCTTCTTCCTGACGGCTCAGCGATTCCAGTTCCAGCTCGGTGGCGCGTTGCTCGTCGCGGGCGCGCTGGTAGTTGTCCAGCACGTCCTTATCGCCAAAAACCTGGAACACCAGGTCCAGCAGTTGGCGCGGGCTGTATTCGGTGAGTTTGTCGGTATCGCCCTGTTCCAACGCCAGCACTTCGGCTACCGCCGGGGTCAGGCCAGCCATTTCCAACCGGCGGCGGTATTCCTGCACGCCCAGCCATTGGGCCTGGCCTTCGGCCTGCTCCAGCGGCACGTCGCCGTCCAGAATGGCGTAGTGGCGCACCCAGTCCCCGCCTTGCTTCTTGACCCGGCACAGCAAGGTGACAGCGTCCGCGACGATGGGGAAGAAGGGCGTCGGATACAGGCCGCCGCTGGGGCGACGCGGGTTGTCCACCACGCCGCGCAGATAGGCGAAGGGCTCTTTGTTGTTGCGAACGTAGCGCTTGTAATCTCGCTTGCCCGAGCATTTGATCGCCAACAGGGTGCGCATCGCGTCCAGCAAGGTGGTCTTGCCGGAGCCGTTGGGGCCGATGATGGTGACGATCTGCGCGTCCAACGGCACGGTCAGCCGCTGCCAGAAGTCCCAGTGCACCATTTCCACCGATTTCATCTGGAACATCAGCGCGTCTCCTCGTGGGCCGCGTCCTCGTCCGGCGGCAGGTCAAACAGCGGGCCGGCGGAGTCGTCGGCGTCCGCGGCGGCATCTGCCTCGTCCTCGGTCGCTTCCGCGCGCTTGTCGGCCAGCGCGTCGCGGCCTTCGCGGCGCAGCAGCACATCGGCCAGCGCGCCTTCGATGATGCGCGGCGCCAGCTGGGCGTAGTCGATCATCAGGTCCAGCATCGGCCCTTCGTCCAGCCAGCGGTTGCGGCGCACGATGAAGCCCAGGTTGACCAGGCGGCCCAGGTTGGCGTTGAAACGGGTGCGGCCGCCCAGCGCCTTGCCGAAGTCGGCGTAAAGCGCGTCCTCGGACACGCCGGTGGACACGGCCTCGCCGGTTTCCAGCGGCTTTTGCGCGCCGAACATATCGCTCTGATTTTCCTTGCCGGCCTCCACGCGGGCGATCTGGCGCTCGCGCTTGGGCAGAATGATCAAGGACCACAGGATGACCAGCAACGCCACGCCGTCGCGCGGCAGGCCCAGGTTGTTGTTGAGCCAGGCGTCGCCGGAGCCAAACACCGGCTCGGTCATTTCCGGCAGCAGCGCCACGGCCACATGCTCGGCGTAGGGGTTCTCCACCAAGCGCAGGCCGACGGCGGCCAGGCTCTTGTCCAACTCTAGGCGGAAGCTGTCGTCCAGCAGCGCCTTCTTCGCCAGCGCGTCGCCGCGCGGCACCACCCGGTGCGCCAGCAGACGGGCGGTCAGGGTTTTGATTTCTGTTTCCATTAAGAACCTTTTTGCGCCGCGGCCACCAAGCGCGCGTCGGACAGCGACGCCACTTCCGGGTGGTCCGGCTCGATCACGCGCTCGCCGCCTTGCAGGCTGAACGGCAGCTTGGCCAGCGCGGCGACGATGCTTTGGTCGTTACTGGTTTCCGGGTCGCCGATCAAAGACAGCAGCGACAGCCGGTAGGCGGTTTCGTTGTAACTGTCGGCCAGCACAGCCTGGCTGATGTGGGCGTCGGCCGCGCCGGACATGCCCAGCTCCAGCAAGGCGTCGTACATGGCCTCGGCCTCCAGCAAGCGCTCCATTTCCGGCGCGTCGGCCAGCGGCGCGGCTTCCCCACCCGGCAGCGTCATGGAGCCGGCCTTGGCGCGCTCCCGCGCCAGCAGTTCGAATTCAGCCACGTCGGCCAGCTCCGGCGTGGACAGGAAGGCGGGCTCGGGGGCGATGGACAGACAGGCGTCCAGCTTGTGCGCCAGCTGGCCGGCCGCCATGCGGCGCAGCCAGTCCGCGATGTCGGTGGAGGTGAGGCCGGAACCGCCCAGGTGCACGCGCTGCGAGGCCAATTGCGCCAGCCGGCGCTCAAACGTGCCGGCCAGCGCCAGCATGCGGCTTTGCGCCAGCGCGATGGCCTGGGCCTGATTGAGCACCAGCAGGCTCAGCGTGTCGTCCTGGGTCAGGCTCTTAACCACTTCGGTGGATTTGGCCACCCAGCGCCACACCGCTTCCAAGCGGTGCTGGGCGGCGCGGATACGGAATTCGGATTGCGACTCCAGCGCTTCCTCGAATTCCGCGTACAGTTCGTTCAAGCGCGCCAGCAGGTGTTTGAGCGCCTCGTCGGACACCTGGCCCACCGCCTGGCCGGCGGCCACTTGGCTGGTCAGATAGCCCAGCTCCACATCGTCGCCGGCAAAATCCACCATGGTGGCCAGCGCCGCCAGCGCGACGCGCGCGCCTTCGGACAGCTGGTAGACGCCGCCGTCGCTGTCGTAAACCAGAAGGCCGCCTTCGCGCAGCCGGCCCAGAATGGTGGCCAGCTTGGTGTCGTTCAAATAGGCGAAACGCTGGGCGATTTCCTGCGGCGTCCATAGCGGCGCTTCGGCTCGGCCGCCCAGTTCCCGCAACACCAGCAGCCGCATCAGCACTTCTTCGTCGCCACCGCGAAACAGGGTGACGAAGACGGCGAGATAAGGCCAGGCGCCGGTCAGGCGCGACACCGCCTGCAAGGAGGCGGGCTCGATGCCGGGCTGGAAGAAGTCGGAGAGAGAATCCAAGGGCACTCCACCACGCACGCGGGCGTGGAATGGCAAAAGCCATGATTGTCCGGGGGGCATGGTCGTTCGTCAACGCATGTCCGCGCGGCGGCCCTATCTTGCCTCGGCAGGTTTGGAATAAGATTCCACGACCGAGCCGCACACCGTAAGAGGAGAACCCATGTACACCCACCGCCAGCCCTTGCTGTCGCCCAGCCTGGGCAGCCAGCGCGATCTGACCAGCTTCCATTTCGGCGTGCCGCAAAGCGGCCAGAAAATCTATATCCAGGCCAGCCTGCACGCCGACGAATTGCCCGGCATGCTGACCGCCTGGCACTTGAAGCAAGGCTTGCAGCGACTGGACGCCGCCAGCCTGCTGCGCGGCGAGGTGATCCTGGTGCCGGTGGCCAACCCCATCGGCCTGAACCAGAACCAGAGCGAAAAGCTGCTGGGGCGTTTCGATCTGCAAACCGGCCAGAACTTCAACCGCTATTACCCGGTGCTGTCCGAAACGATTTTCGAGGCGGTGAAAGGACAGCTGGGCCGCGACGGCAAGGCCAATACCGCGCTGATCCGCGCGGAAGCGCGCCAGCAATTGGGCGCGCTGCGCGCCGACAGCGAGCTGCAGTCGCTGCGCCACACGCTGATGAAGCTGGCCTTCGACGCTGACGTGGTGCTGGATCTGCACTGCGACTGCCGCGCCGGCCTGCACCTGTACACCGGCACCCCGCTATGGGAACAATGCGAGCCGCTGTCGCGCTATCTGGGCGCTTGCGCCACCCTGCTGGCCACCGACTCCGGCGACCATCCCTTCGACGAAGCCTGCAGCCAGCTGTGGTGGCAACTGCGCGATCTGGCGACGGCTGAAGGCCTGGACGCGCAGATCGACATGGCCTGCCTGGCGGTAACGGTGGAACTGCGCGGAGAAAGCGACGTCCATCACGATTACGCGCGCCAGGACGCGGAAGGCATCCTCAACTTCCTGCGCCACCGCGGCGTCATCGCCGAAGCCGCGCCGCCGCTGCCGGAACTGCCCTTCCCCGCCACGCCGCTGGCCGGTTCGGAAAACCTGTACGCACCACATGCTGGCGTGGTGGTGTATCACGCCCAACCGGGCAGCGAGGTGGCCAGCGGCGAACTGCTGGCCGAAGTCATCGACCCGATCAGCGATCGCTGCAGCGAGATCCGCGCCAACCGCCCGGGCATGTTGTACGCCACCAGCGCCCGCACCTACACCACCACCGGCCTGTCACTGGCCAAGGTGGCCAGCCGCGAGGCCTTTAAATCCGGCAAGCTGTTGTCGGCCTGACCTTGAAAGGAAACCGCATGAGAATCTTGATTTGCGCCGCCGCGCTGCTGGGCCTGAGCGCCTGCAGCCAGACCAAGGCCCCGGAGCGCCCAGCGGTGGGCATGGCTAATCCAGCCTCGGTGTATTGCGTGGAAAAAGGCGGCAAGCTGTTGCCGCAAAAAGACGCTCAGGGCAATGAGTACGCGCTGTGCCAGCTGCCGGACGGCCGCACGGTGGAAGAATGGACGCTGTTCCGCGCCGACCATCCCCAATAGCCGCGCCCGGCTTATCCACAGCCTTTTCCATTTTCCTGATTTATCCACAAGCCTGAAAACAACGAACCCGCCGGTCATATTGCGCCGGCGGGCTGTATCCCCCTTGAGCAGGGTAAAACTAAGAACCGGTTTACGATCTGCTGCGCGTCGGCAATACGGCGTTGAAAACATCTTCGAAATGCTCATGTACCATCTGTACATTCCGCTTTCTCAGCCGTTTCCGCCTTGTCTCGCCTTAGCTCGCAAGATCGTAAACACGTTCTAAGATCACTTCAGGCTGCCGGACAAGAAAGCCTTCAGCCGCTCGCTCTTGGTATTGCCGAACACCTCGTCCGGGCAGCCCTCCTCCTCCACCCGCCCCTGATGCAGGAACATCACGTGGTTGGACACATTGCGGGCGAAGCCCATCTCGTGGGTAACCACGATCATGGTACGGCCCTCCTCGGCCAGCGCCTGCATCACTTTCAGCACCTCGCCCACCAGTTCCGGGTCCAGCGCCGAGGTGGGCTCGTCAAACAGCATGACTTCCGGCTCCATCGCCAACGCGCGCGCAATTGCCACCCGCTGTTGCTGGCCGCCAGACAAATGCGCCGGGTACTTTCCCTGCGCGTGCTCGTCCAGGCCCACCTTGCGCAGGTATTTGACCGCACGCTGGGTGGCCTCCTCCTTGGAAATCCCCAACACGTGCACCGGCGCTTCGATCACGTTCTCCAGCACCGTCATGTGCGCCCACAGATTAAAGTGCTGAAACACCATGGCCAGCTTGGTGCGCATGCCTTGCAGCTGCTTCTGGTCCGCCGGCGTCAGCTCGCCGTTCTTGGTGGTGGCCAGGCGGATGGGCTCGCCATTGAGGCTGATGCTGCCCTGATTCGGCTTTTCCAGGAAGTTGATGCAACGCAGAAAGGTGCTTTTGCCTGAGCCTGACGAACCGATGATGCTGATCACGTCGCCGGCCTTGGCCGTCAGCGAAACGCCTTTGAGCACCTCGTGACTGCCGTAGCTCTTGTGAATGTTCTGGATATTCAGCTTGTCCATCTTCTTAATCCGTTTCTCAGGTTTTCGCCGGCTGCAAATAGGCCAGCCATCTGGTCTCGGCCTTGCGGAACAGGCCCACCAGGACGAAGGTGACGCCCAGATAGATCAGGGCGGCCAGACCGAAGGCGTTGAAGGAGTCGTAGGTGGCGGCGTTGACGTCCCGCGCCACTTTCAGCACGTCCGGCACGGTGGCGGTAAAGGCCACGGTAGTGGCGTGCAGCATCAGGATCACTTCATTGCTGTACGCCGGCAGCGCGCGGCGCAGCGCGGATGGAATGATCACCCGGCGGTAGAGGGTGAACTTGCTCATGCCGTAAGCCCGCCCTGCCTCAATCTCGCCGTAAGGGGTGGCCTTGATCGCTCCGGCGAAGATCTCGGTGGTGTAAGCGCAGGTGTTGAGCGCGAACGCCAGGATGGTGCAGTTGTAACCCTCGCGGAAGAAGTGGTTGAGGAACCCCACCTCCCGCACCGCGTCCAGGCTGTACATGCCGGTGTAGAAGAACAGCAGCTGCACATAGAGCGGCGTGCCGCGGAACACATAGGTGTAGAACCAGACGCTGCGCGCCAGCCACTTGACCTTGGATACCCGCGCCACCGCCAGCGGGATGGACACGACAAAGCCGAAGGCGATGGACAGCACCAGCAGCCACATGGTGACGGCGAGGCCGGAGAGATGGTAGCCGTCCGACCACAGGAAGGGACGCCAGTATTGTTGAATGATGTCAATCATAGCTCGGCCTCCCGCACGCCCATGGAATAACGGCGCTCCAGCCACATCAGCACGAAGTTGGACACCGTGGTGAGCAGCAGGTAGATCGCCCCGGCCACCAAGGTGAAGAAGAACACTTTGTAAGTGCTCTTGCCTGCGTCTATCGACACTTTGACCACATCGGTCAGGCCAATGATGGACACCAGAGCGGTGGCTTTCAGCATCACCTGCCAGTTATTGGAAATGCCGGGCAAGGCGAAGCGCATCATCTGCGGGAACTGGATGCGGGAAAACACCTGCCAGTGGCTCATGCCGTAAGCGGTGCCGGCCTCCAGTTGGCCCTTGGGCACTGAGATGAAGGCGCCGCGCAGCGTTTCGGTAAAGTAGGCGCCATAGATGAAGCCCAGAGTCACCACGCCGGAAACGAAGGGATTGAGATCAATCCGTTCCATGCCTTGCCATTCGGTGAGATGGTTGATGCCGATCTGCAGGCTGTAAAAAATCAGCAGCATCAGCACCAAGTCCGGCACCCCGCGGATCAAGGTGGTGTACAACGTGGACACGCCGCTCAGCAAGGGATTGCTGGACAGCTTGGCCCCGGCCCCGATGAGGCCGATGAGAAAAGCCAGCAGCAAGGACAGCACCGCCAGCTCCAGCGTCACCAGCGTGCCGTCCCAGATAATGGAACCAAATCCATGCAAAAACATGCTCATCCCCTTTCAGGAACGGCGACGGTGGGCGTCGGGCCGTTCCTGACTTGCGCAAAAGACGAGCCGCCGACAAAACGGATGGCCAACTCCGGCCACGGAGGCGCTGCGGGTTCCAATGCAACGGTTTTGTCGGCGGCTTACAAGAGCCGGTTCAAAGTCTGCCGCACTGCGGCGATACGACTCTGAACAGGCTCTTACGGTTTACTTGCCGTAAACGTCGAAGTTGAAATATTTCTTTTCAATCTTCTGGTAAGTGCCGTCTTTGAGCATGCCGGCGATGGCTTTGTCGATGTCGGCCTTCAGCTCCTTATCTTCTTTGCGCAAGCCGATGGCGGCGCCTTCGCCCAGGGTTTTCGGGTCCACCAGTTCTTTGCCGGCAAAAGCGAAGCCCTTGCCTTCCGGCTTCTTCAGGAAGCCTTCATCCGCCTGCACCGCGTCTTGCAGCGAGGCGTCCAGGCGGCCCGCCGTCAGGTCGGACAGCACTTGGGTCTGGTTCTGGTAAGGCACCACTTCCACGCCGGCCGGCGCCCAGTGTTTCTTGGCGTAGGCTTCCTGGATGGTGCCCTGCTCCACGCCCACGCGCTTGCCCTTCAGCGAGGCCGGGGTGGGCAGCAGGCCGGAACCGCTCTTGGCCACCATGCGGGTAGGAGTGTTGAACAATTTGGAGGAAAAGCTGATTTCCTTCATCCGCGCTTCCGTCATCGACATCGAGGACAGCACGCCGTCGAATTTTTTGGCTTTCAAGGCCGGGATCATGCCGTCGAAATCATTTTCCACCCACACGCACTTGGCTTTCAGGCGCTTACAGATTTCATTGCCCAGATCGATGTCGAAACCCACTAGCTGACCATTGGCCGCTTTGGATTCAAACGGCGCGTAACTGGCGTCCACTCCGAAGCGGACTTCCTTCCAATCCTTGGCCCATGCTCCGATAGACGCGGTCATCAGACCCAGGGCCATCACAGCCAATGCTTTCTTCATTTGCTTCTCCTCATAGACTTCATCTACAGCCAACGGTGAAAACCCCGGGCCGACGGCCGGGCATAGGTATTTCACAAGATAAAGCGCTTGGGGCTTTTGCCCTCTAGATTTGCTCCAGCTCCGCAAGGGGCTGAGCGGTTCATGTTATATAAATAGAGCAATTTGTCTATACCGTCTCTCACGCCCGGATACCATGACGCGCCCAGCCAGCTCTTTGTCATGCCAAGCAACGCGATTAATGACTTTAGATTCCAGGGAGCGGCACAAACCTGCGCTTTATTGAGGAAAAAATACAACATCCAGGCGCCAACTCAAGTAACGCTTGGTATCCACGTACGAGAAAAGGAAGGGGAAGATGGGCGCAGGCAGAAACCGCATGCAAAAAGGCCAGTCGCTAGACTGGCCTTGTTGCTTACCGTGAATGCCGACGCGCGGCGGGCTTGGACGGACTCTTATTCTTCGGTCGTATCCTGATGCATGGCCGCATCCGGCGTAATCACGGTTTGGCGCGCGGCGGCGGCTTGCTGTTGCGCCTCGTCCGCCAGCTTGCGCTGCTCGGCGCGCACCACGTCCAGGTAGGACATGATGGCGAAAGTCAGCTCGCGGGTGCCTTCGTGGTTCAACGCGGAGATGCTGAACACGCGCGGCGCCTTGATATCGAAGCCGAAACGGTCGTCCGGTTGCTCTTCCGGCCAGCCATAGGCTTTAAGGAAGGCGGACACCGTCAGCTCGCGCTCGTCCGGAGGCAGCATATCCACCTTGTTCAACACCAGCCAGCGCGGCTTACCGTGCAGCTCCTCGTCGTACTTCTTCAATTCCTCGACGATGGCGCGCGCCTCGCGCACCGGATCAACGTCCGGATCAAACGGAGCCACGTCCACCACGTGCAACAGCAGGCCCGTGCGCTGCAAATGCTTGAGGAAGCGGTGACCCAAACCGGCGCCTTCCGCCGCGCCTTCAATCAGCCCCGGAATATCCGCGATCACAAAGCTGCGCGTATCGTCCATCCGCACCACGCCCAAGTTGGGGTGCAGCGTGGTGAACGGATAATCCGCCACCTTGGGACGCGCCGCCGACACCGCGCGGATAAAGGTGGACTTGCCCGCGTTGGGCATGCCCAGCAGGCCCACGTCCGCCAGCACCTTCAGCTCCAGCTTCAAAGTGCGCTGCTCGCCCTGCTCGCCCGGCGTGCATTGGCGCGGCGCGCGGTTGGTGGAGGATTTGAAATGAATGTTGCCCAGGCCGCCCTTGCCGCCGCGCGCAATCATGATGCGCTGGCCGTGGTGGGTCAAGTCCGCCACCAACTCGCCCGTGTCGTGGTCGGTAATCACCGTGCCCACCGGCATCTTCAGTTCGATATCGTCGCCGCCCTTGCCGTAGCAATCGGCGCCGCGACCGCGTTCGCCGTGTTCCGCCAAGTATTTTTTGACGAAACGGAACTCCACCAAAGTGTTGACGTTTTCATCCGCCACCGCGTACACGCTGCCGCCCTTGCCGCCGTCGCCGCCGTCCGGGCCGCCGAAGGGAACGAACTTCTCTCGGCGGAAACTGGCCACGCCGTTGCCGCCGCGGCCCGCGAACACTTCAATGCGGGCTTCATCAATAAACTTCATGTTTTCAACCTCTGTCTGGCGAGGAGTCAGGGGTCAGGATTGACACGCTTCAACCCTCACGCCTTGCCCCTCGGTATAAAAAAAGCCCTATCGCAGGATAGGGCTTTCTCGGTCACTAGAAAGCGAAAAATTATTCGCCGTCTACGCCGGTGTACGGAACCACATTAACGATCTTGCGCTTCATTGCACCTTTGATGGTGAATTCAACGTAGCCGTCAACCTTGGCGAACAAGGTGTGATCCTTGCCCTGACCAACGTTCTCACCAGCATGGAAGCGGGTGCCGCGCTGACGCACGATGATGGAACCTGCCGGAATCAGTTCGCTGCCGTAAACCTTAACGCCCAAGCGTTTGGCTTCGGAGTCACGACCGTTGCGGGAGCTACCGCCTGCTTTTTTGTGTGCCATGACTGTTTATCCTTACTTCGAAATCGCGTCGATGCGGATTTCGGTGAAGTTTTGACGATGACCCTGATGTTTCTGGTAGTGCTTGCGACGACGCATCTTGAAGATGCGGATCTTGTCGCCACGACCGTGGGAAACAACGGTGGCCTTAACAGTGGCGCCGGCAATCATCGGGGCGCCTACAACAACCTGTTCACCGTCAGCAATCATCAGCACTTCTTCAAGTACGATCTGGCTGTCGACGTCTGCAGGTATCTGTTCTACTTTGAGTTTTTCACCAACGACAACTTTGTACTGCTTGCCGCCGGTTTTTATGACCGCATACATTCGCATGAGCTCCTGAATATAAAAATCTCGCCGCCTATCGCGGGAGAACGCGAAACTATACGGACAGACCGTCAAGTTGTCAATGATTTCATCGACTTAGTCCTAAGGAGTACGCGCCGTGGCGGCTGGAGGGGCTTTTCTGGTAACATTCTTGGCTTTGGCGTACCCATCTCAAATAACTGGTTGAAATCGTGTCCACCCCGCTTTTCCGTACACTGATAGCCGACGACATGCAGGCCGTAGACCGCGTCATCCGCGCCCGGCTGCACTCTGATGTCGTCCTGATCCGCCAGGTAGCGGAATACATCATTTCCGCCGGCGGCAAACGCCTGCGCCCGGTGCTGACGCTATTGTCCGGCCGCGCGCTGGGCCACGGCGGCGAACAATTGCACGAGCTGGCGGCGATGATCGAATTCATCCACACCGCCACCTTGCTGCACGACGACGTGGTGGACGAATCCGACCTGCGCCGCGGCCGCGAAACCGCCAACGCGCTGTTCGGCAACGCCGCCAGCGTGCTGGTGGGCGACTTCCTCTACACCCGCGCCTTCCAGATGATGGTGACCACCCGCAATATGGACATCCTGGCGGTGATGGCGGAAGCCACCAACATCATCGCCGAGGGCGAAGTGCTGCAGCTGCTCAACATCGGCAACACCGACGTCACCGAAGACGAATACCTGCGCGTGATCAAGTACAAGACCGCCAAGCTGTTTGAAGCCTCCGCCCGCGTGGGCGCGCTCAGCGCCGGCGCCAGCGCCGAGCAGGTGCAGGCGATGGCCGAATACGGCATGTGCTTGGGCACCGCCTTCCAGATCATCGACGACGTGCTGGACTACAGCGGCGACGCCGACACCATAGGCAAGAGCCTGGGCGACGACCTGGCCGAAGGCAAGCCGACGCTGCCGCTGATCTACACCATGCGCAACGGCAATCCGGAAGCCTCCGCCACCGTGCGCGAGGCGCTGGAACACGCCAGCCGCGATCGTTTCCAGGACGTGCTGGCTGCGGTACAATCCTGCGGCGCTCTGGACTACGCTCGGGCCGAAGCGGTCAAAGTGGCCGAACAAGCCGTCGCCGCGCTGGCGCCGATTCCGGAATCGGACACCCGCCAGGCCTTGGTGGAATTGGCCCGCCTGTCGGTGGACCGCAGCGCCTGACCCAGCAGTTTCTCTAAGCGTCTCCGTAGTTAAATGGATATAACGGCCCCCTCCTAAGGGGCAGTTACAGGTTCGATTCCTGTCGGGGGCGCCACTTACACTTCCAAAGCAGTCCGAGAAAGTCCAAAAACCCGCGCCAAATAAGGATTTGCGGGTTTTTTTACGTCCATAACCGTCCAAACAGATCCATTGAAAGCCAGGGGCACATGGGGGCATACTTAGGGGAATCACTAAAGGTGGCACATTTCGATGCCCCCAATTGCACCCGAGGCCCCGCCCATGCCCCTAACCGATACCGCCTGCAAGACGGCCAAACCGAGAGAAGACGGCAAGCCGCTTCGCCTGTCCGACGAAAAAGGCATGTACCTGGAAGTCATGCCCAATGGCTCCAAATACTGGCGGTTGAAGTACCGCTTCAATGCCAAGGAAAAACGCCTGGCTCTGGGCGTTTATCCCGAGACCACGCTGAAGGAGGCCCGTCAGAAGCGAGACGACGCCCGCAGGCGGCTAGCCAATGGCGAAGACCCAGGTGAACAGCGCAAGCTGGAAAAAATGCTGAAGCAGGTCGCGACGGCCAACAAGTTTGAAGCCATCGCGCTAGAGTGGCATGCAAGGGAAAGCCACGAATGGTCCGCCGCTCACAGCGAGCGGGTCTTGTCAGCAATGCAGACCCACATCTTCCCCTACATCGGCGACAGGCCAATCCACGAGATTCGTCCGCTGGAGCTGCTGGAAGTGCTGCGCAAGGTGGAAAGCGCCGGCAACATCGACACCACCAAGCGCCTGCGGCAACGTTGCTCAGCAGTCTTCCGCCTAGCCATCCTGACCGGCCGCTGCGACAGCGACCCAGCCACACCGCTAACCGACGCCCTCAAGAGCCAGCAATCCACTCCACGCAAGGCGCTGATGCGCGAGGACATCCCCGACTTTCTGGAAGCGCTGGAGAAGTACGATGGCAACGTGCAAACCAAGCTGATGATGAAGCTAATGCTTCTGACCTTCACCCGCGTCGGAGAAATGGCTATGGCCCAATGGGAAGAGATCGACTTCGACAAGGCTCTGTGGACCATCCCTCCCGAGCATCGCAAGTTACCTGAGAAATCCAAGAAAACCGCACCGCCGCATCTCGTACCGCTATCCACGCAAGCCCTGGACGTGCTGCGCCAGCTTCATGCCATCAGTGGCGGCCGCGAGCATATTTTTCCTAACCGCAACAACCCTCGCCGACCAATGTCTCCGGAAACCCTACGCCGCGCCCTTCACAGCATGGGCTTTCGAGGTAAAGCCGATGTCCATGGCTTCCGCTCCACAGCCTCGACCATCCTGAACGAAGAAGGCTTCAATCCTGATGCGATTGAGCGGCAGCTATCCCATATCGAAACGAATAAGGTACGGGCCGCTTATAATCGGGCGGAGTATATGGAAGAACGCAAGAAGATGATGCAATGGTGGGCGGATACTTTACATTCGCTCAATCTGAAAATATAAGCCTCATAATACAAGAGAAAAAAATGTCAAGCACATGCCACCTCATTCCTCGCAACCGATTAAACTGGATACCGAGAAAACACCGGTTAACACATGAGTACTGCTTTTTTCTTCATGATGAAATCGTGAGAATTTTGAAAGAGTATGAAGAGGCAGAGGCACACCTTGTTAAATTCCAATTTAATGACGAGACCGAGAGAGAAAAATTTATTGATGTATCACAGAGCCATGACACCATTACTGCCCTACGGTCACTGGAGCGACAAGACATTGCTCGTCAAGTGATATTAAACACTATAACCATGGCCTTAGTTTCAGACTGCGCGCATCATATTTATGAATCACTAAAATGTTTCGAGAAACGAAAATTCATCCCTGCCTTTAACTTACTTCGAAAACCACTGATTGATAACTTATTATATATCTCTTGGATGGTTGCCGATGAAGATGATTTTTACAGTGCTTACACTTCTGGCTCTCCCGAAAAATTAACACAAAAAATAATTGGAAATCGAAGAGCCAATATCATTCATTCTGCAATAGAAAAAACTGATTTAGGCGATCTCATTACCGCTAATGAAATAGTTACCACCATATATAATTCAAAAAATACAAATGGCTTATATGGATTATTTCAACATGCAGTCCACTTAGTGACGGTGGATCGAATAGAAATCAAAACTTCACCAGAGAATTTTAATTTTATCTTTAAATCACCAAACGATAACGACCTATATGAAACCTTATACACACAGCTACCAACCTTGCTATTATATCTAACACAAATCATTGCCAAATTATTCGACCGAATCTCACCCATGGACACTGGATCTCAAAAGGCTTTCTCATTTAGAACGATAAACGGATATAGATTAATCAAATCAAAAAAGAATGCATTAACGTTAGCCAAAATTCTTGACAAGAATTTATCACAGAAATTTCACTACCACTCCTGCAAGACTCCATTTAGCGTATCACCACACAATGCGGCTCGCCTATTACTAACTGACACCTACCGATGCGGAAAATGTAAAAGAGTACATCCCTTTCCTTTCTCATGGATACTTTAATAAAACCACATAAGAGATAGAAAAAAACTCACTCACCCTTTCCAGACAAATAAATACCTAAAATATGAACCAAATCTGAAGAAACGTTCAAACCATACGTAACTTTTGTCTATTTTTTTAACTTACTATCCTATGTTTTACCACTAGCCCCCAGCGCGCGCTATCGAAGCCCCGCCTCGCCCCCGCACTTCATGGGCCGCTAATCATGCAGCTGCATGAACCCGTGCCAGGCCCTTGCCGTATGGCCTGGCGCGCCCTTGCCCCCCTGCCCGGATTCATGCGTTTTCATGCACGCTATGCATGCAGTCGCCCTGTCCGCTGACCGTCCCCGCTTCACGTTTTCCTGCTGTTCCCCGTTTCCTTGCCGCTGAGTTCGTCCTAGCCCGTCCACCGCCATCCGATGCCGTTCCATGGCCGGCCATTTTGCGCCCGCGTTCCTTTTTTCCCGCCCATCGTCAATAGCAAATTCCGCGTTTTTTGGGCATTTCAAATTTTTTTGTTGTGTGGGAGCGCGGCACAACCCTACCCCAAAACCCCCTTTGTAATTTCCGCAATACTGCGTTCGCTGATCGGCGTATCCGATGCCATCCACTGATATCCACCTCCACCAACAAGGACGCTTCATGACCGCTGTTGCCGCTTCGCCCTCTTCTCAACCGCTGCGCTTTCTGCGCCTGCCGGAAGTCATCGCCACTTGCGGCCTGTCCCGCTCGTCGGTGTACGACGCCATCAAGCAGGGCCGTTTCCCGGCACCGGTGCCGCTGGGCGGCAAGAGCGTGGCCTGGCTGTCCTCTGAAATCGAGAGCTGGATGGCGGCACGCATCGCGGCCCGCCGCGCCTAACCCCGCAACTTCCCGGACTCAGACCATGCATATCCAGAACCCCACCACCCAAACCCGCCTCGCCGCCGCCGTGGCCGAGCTGGCAGAACGCCAGACCGCCTTCGAACACGCGCTCGACGCCTGGCAGCAGTTGACCAGCCAGACCACCCGCCGCGAGCACACCGCCGCCGCGCTGCGCATGGAGGCCGAGCAGGCGCGCAAGGATTGCCGTCAGGCGATGCGCTCGACCTTGGGCATTCCCACCAAGGCCGTGCGCGAGTTGAAGCACAAGGAGATGGCCAACCTGGAATTGGCCGAGGAAACGCTGAAAATCGCCGAGGAAGAGAAGATTCAAGCCGAAATCCTGCATGAAGCGCTGTTCGAGCAGCGCAAGGCGCTGGCCGAGGCGCGCGACGCGCTGCAGCGCCAGTACTGGGACGCGGTGCTCGACGACCACCTGCCCCAATGGGGCGAGCAACTGCCGGTACTGACGCTGTTGCTGACCCAAGCGCCGCCGGCCTGCATCGAGCGCGTGTTCGGCAGCGCCGACTGGCATCGCGAGGAAGAGCAAGTCCATGCCGTGCTCAAGCCCGGCGCGCTGCAGCAGACGCTATGCAACGCTTCGCCGGCGACCCCGGACGACCTGCTCGCCCGCTTGAACCAGCCGCTGCCGCCGTTGGCCACCCCGCCGCTACAGCAACACAACGTGATTGCCCGACAGCGATACCAAGCCCAGCGCGACGCGCAGTACCAAGCCCTGATCAACCGCTAACCGAGACGAAACATGCAGAACCCCACCCGCCACGCGCTGAACCAGTTCATCGACCGCTATTACCACGAGCTGGAGCAGTACCGCGCCCAGGACAGCCTGTTCGCCACCCCGACGCCCCAGGCGGCGCAAGCCCGCCTCAACGCGCTGAAGGCCCGCAGCCGGCTGCTGTCCGCGATCAACCTGCTCGGCGTCTCCGATATCCGCGGGCAGGCCAAGCACTTCGAACTCGCCGGCACCTTGGCCGCCACTGTCGACACCCAGCGCCATGAACGCCAGCCGGCCGGCAAGACCTGGCGGCCAGTGCAATACCACTGCCAGCAAACCAACTTCGACGCCGCCTTCAGTTACGACACGCTGGACGCCTGGTGGAGCGAGACCCAGACGCCGGCCGGCTTTGAAGCCCGCGCGCGGCAGGTGCTGGAACGCCGCATCCTACTGGACCGCATCATGATCGGCTTCCACGGTCTGCAGCGCGCGCCGAACTCGAACCGGGACAGCCATCCGCTGTTGGAAGACGTCAATATCGGCTGGCTGCAGCAGATCCGCGAGCAAGCCCCGCAACACTGGATCGAGGGCGCCCGCATCGGCGAGAGCGAACGCTTCCGCTCGCTGCATCGCCTAGTGCGCTACGCGTTCAAGCAACGGCTAGCGCCGGCGTGGCGCGATGATCCCGGCCTGGTGGTGCTGGTGGGCGCGGACTTGCTGCCGGATGCGGTCTGCGACGCCAACCCACAAGCCGAGGGCGACGACCTGGTGTTTCACCAGCAGCGCCTGGGCGGGCTGCA
Source organism: Chromobacterium haemolyticum (assembly GCF_009936155.1). Taxonomy (NCBI): domain Bacteria; kingdom Pseudomonadati; phylum Pseudomonadota; class Betaproteobacteria; order Neisseriales; family Chromobacteriaceae; genus Chromobacterium; species Chromobacterium haemolyticum. The sequence continues at coordinate 4,465,308 of NZ_AP019312.1, forward strand.
GGCGGCGACGGCCGCCTTCTTCCCCGGCGACAGCATCTTGATTACCCGGCTGGACAACCTGTCGCTGTACTTCAATCCACACGCCAGCCGCTACCACTACCATGAAGAGCCGTCGCTGAACCGGGTGGAGTTCTATCACGCCAGCCACGATGCCTACGTCGTCGAAAACCTCGCCGCCTGCGTGCTGATTGACGCCGTTGAAATCGTCGACTGAAGGAGATTGCATCATGGCCTTCCCTTGCCCCTTATGCGGCGCGGTGTCGCGGGTGCGGACCAGCCGCATGCTCAGCGCCGCGACCAAGGAGATTTACTACAACTGCAGCAACGATGACTGCTGCCACCAGTACAAGACGCTGGAGGGCGAGCCGATCACCCTGGCCCAGCCCATCCACGGCGGCGCGCGGATTCCGCCGGAGCGGCTGCGCACCTTGCCGGGCCTGTCGCCCTCGCCTCGGCAAGCGCTGATCGTGACGCCCGGCCGCATCCGGCACCGCGTCTTAGAGTAATGAAAATGGCCCGCTGTAGGGCGGGCCATGTAGTCCCCCTGAAATTGACCTTGAATAGCGTCGACTGAAATGGATTTAATTCACTTATTTAATATTGAGTGGCGGCTTCATTTTTATGCCCGCTAAAACTCTGTCCCATTCTCGATGACACCGCTCCACGCTTTAGAAATATCACCCCCGATGAACTGCGCGAATCTGATCTCCCACCCCCGCCAGCGAATTGACAAGCCCGCTCGATTGCTGCACCATCTTTACGTCGCATTCAAAACAGCGACCGGGTTTGGCGACCCGATCAGTAAGGCGGACAGCCGCCATTTGCGGCTATTTTTACGTCCGTTGCACACCATTGGTATGCCTTCTTCTATGGCGGGCCGTGGTGGGGATACCCTAGGGTATGCCGGTTCCTTACTGCCGGTTCGCCAACCCCGCCATGCGCCCGCCACCCTCGTTTGGCGACGAGGGTCGGGCATTACGCTCAGTAAGGAGGCAACCATGCCCAAGATTTCCCGCGCCCTGTTCCGCCTGTTCCCTGCCGTTACCACGCCTGTTTCTGTACTGCCTTCCGAGGCCGAAGCCCGCGCTTTGTCTGCGCTGCTGGTGGCTCAAGGCCGTCGCGCCGTGTTTCATCGCACCGCCGCCGGTTTCGCCGTGGAGGTGCTGGCATGAACGCCCTGATCCTGTCCGCCGTCCATCACCAACTGGCCCAGCTGCAGCAGCTGGCCGACACCCCCGAACATGCCGAGCTGCGCGAGCCGCTGAGCCAACTGGCCAGCCTGTGCCGCCGCATCGAACACACCGTCAGCGCCGGCGTCTCGCGCCTGACGCGTACCGGCGACGGCCTGCAAGGGCTGGTCGAGTTGCTGGACCACGCCGAGAACCAGCCACTGCCGGCGCAACGCCTGGCCGGGCTGCTGGCGCCGCTGCAGCAACAAGTCATCGACGCCAGCGCCGACATCGGCCAACTGCTCTAAGGACACCCCCATGAATGCTAGAAACCCTCTCCCGCGTACCGGGCGAGACGCCCCCGGCTTGTCTGGCGGCGCGCCGACCGCGCTTGGCCAATGGTTCTACCAACTCAAGGAACAGATCGACTTGCACGACCTGGCGACCCGGCTGGGCCTGAAGCGTCAGGGCAAGGGCAACTATCACAGCCCACACCATCCGGACCGCCAAGCGTCGCTGTCGATCTTCGCCGACGGCCGCGGCTGGAAGGACTGGAGCGGCGACGCCGGCGGCAGTTGCATCGACTTGCTGCGCTACTGCCAACCGGAGCTGGACACGCCGTTGGCGGCCGCGCGCCTGCTGGGCGACTGGTACGGCCTGCCGCAACCGAAACCCGCGATGAAGGACCAGGCCGCGCCGGCGCGCAAATCCACCCTCGACTACATTGGCGAACGGTGCCTGGCCCAAGCCGATGCGGCCATCGCCTACCTGACCGGCCGGGGCATCGATGAAGCGGTGATCCGGCGCGCGCTGCGCTGCAAGACGCTGGGCTGGAACGATTGGCACAGCGCCAAGATCGCCGCCGGCGAAGTGGGTCATGGCGGCGCGGCCGTCGCCTTCCTGGTGCGCAGCGGCGGCCGGCTGGCGGCGGTGGATCTGCGCTATGTCGATCCGGCCTTGAACGGCGGCGTGAAGACCCAATGCCAAGGCGCGCGCGAGGGCCATGGCTGGTGCAGCGACCCGCAACGGCTGCAGCGGGCGCGGCTGGTCTATCTGGTGGAAAGCCCGATCAATGCGCTGTCGGTGGAAAGCTGCACCCCGCCGGACGTGGCGGCGCTGGCGTTGCGCGGCGTCGGCAATGTCGACAGCCTCGATTGGACGGTGTTGCGTGGTAAGGCGGTGCGGGTGGCGCTGGACCATAGCGACCCGGTGAACCCGGCCAGCGGCGTGCGGCCGGGGCTGGCGGCGGCCTGGCGCTTGTCGGAGAAGCTGACGGCGGCGGACATCGGCCATTTGCTGGTGGACATGCAGGACTGGGACGAAGGGGAAGACCTCAACGACGTGTTGCGCCAGCACGGCGCGGACGTGCTGCGCGGCCGGCTGCGCAAGCTGGAGGCGTGGCTGTTGCCCGGCATGCCCGGTGGCGGCGAACGGCTGGAGGGCACGCGGCGGGTGCAACTGCCGGGCCATGACTGGGCGGTGTACTGGCGTTTCCGGGTAAAGGAGGACTTCACCCAATACGTCGACGAGTTCAAGACCGACGACGACGGCAACCGCTCGGAGACGCTGGGCGACCTGTGTTCCTTCCGCGTCGCCAGCCTGTCGCGGCTGCGCATTCAAAGCCATCTGGCCACCATCAGCGGCGCGGCCGACCATCAGCCGGAAACCGTGTTCGGCGTCAGCGCCCAGCTGGCGCGACATGGGGTGACGCTGCAGCGCGAGGTGGCCACCGACGACAAGCTGTACAACCTCGAGTGGTGGAAAAGCCGCTTCGGCGCAATCTGGAAGCCGGCGCAGTTCCAGCGCCTGGTCAACCTGATGGAGCGGGCCGCCGACCTGGGGGCGCGCGACGTGGTCAACTTCGTCGGCCTGGCGTGGAAGGCCGGCGCGCTGACGGCGCAGGAGGGGCAGGACTGCTATTTCGTCGAGCCGCAGAAGCAATGCCTGTACTACAACCTGACCTTCCCGCGCGGCACCACGCAGCAGGCGCGCACCGTGATTCAAGCCTATCAGGACACCTTCCGCGACAATGCGGCCGCCATCCCCCTGGTGTGGGCCTTGGGCGCACACCTCAAAACCCTGCTCGGCTTCTATCCGCACTTCCAGATGCAGGCCGAGAAGGGTTCGGGCAAATCCAAGCTGCTGGAAAGTCTGCAAACCACCCTGGCGTTTCAGGTGCTGTCCGGGCAGATGCTCAAAACCGACCACCGCCGGCGGGCGTCAGTCTCCTTCACCTCGCAGCCGGTGGGCTGGGATGAATTCTCCAAGCTGCCGAAAGCGGTGCTGTCCGACATCGACGCGCTGCTGCAGTCGACCTATCGTTTCGAGTTCACCCGCGTCGGGGCCAGCCTGACGCCGTATCTGATGTGCGCGCCGGTGCTGTTGGCCGGCGAGGAAGTCGACGTGCAAAGCCTGCAGTCCAAGCTGTGCCGCAGCAGCCTGTCGGTAGCGCGACAAGGGGCGTTGATTCCGCATGATCTGCCGGCCTTCCCGTTGTGGCCGTGGCTACAGTTTCTGGCCGACGTCGAGCCGGCCCGGCTGCGCGACCTGCACCGCCATTACCTGGGACTGTGCGAACGCCACAGCCGCGCCCCCACCGGCGACGCCACCGCGCGGCGGATGATGGAGAACTACGCCGCCCTGCTGTGCAGCTGGGCCTTGCTGTGCGAGTTTGCCGACCTCGACCCGCAGCAAGGCGGCTTCATCGAAGACCTGCTGGCGGAGATGAACAGCCATATCGTCGACACCGACGGCAGCCGGCTGCCCTGGGTATGGATCATGGAAATCCTGCTGTCCGAGCTGGAGGCGCGGCGCTTTGACTACCCGCACTGCTGGGACCGGGTCAAACTCCCTGACGGCCGCAGCGAGATGGCGCTGTTCCTGCGGCCGAATCACGTGATGGACCACCTCTCCACCGCGCCGCATCTGCGCGCCAAGTTCGACGCGTTGCCGGTGAAGACGGGGCGTATCTTCAAGCATCAGCTGCTGCAAAGCCCGGTGGTGCTGGCCGACGGCGTCGAGAAGACCATCCACGGCCGCCGCCAAGGCCACCTGACTGCGATCAGCCTGCCGCAGCTGGAAAAGCTGGGCCTCTACGCCGCGCCGGACATCCAGCCCTAACCCTATCCGCCTCCCCCTCGACAGCCCGCCTTGTGTGGGCTGTCACGCATTCCCCCGCTCAAATTGCAAAATGGTAAAGCCTTTTACACACCAATTATGACATTAGCAACGCAAGACCAGCGAGAACGGCCGGAAATCGCCGGTTTCCGCGCCATTGGGTAGGGGAGGATGTAAAAAAATTCCGTGGATTGCCCCTGCTTCACGACCTAAGCCATTGATTGTTGAGAACAACCCATCCACGGTTTGCCCTCCGAAATCCACGGTTTCCCCTCAAACTTCCACGGTTTGCTCCATTTCTTCCACATTGGGGTTTTACCCTTTTACGACCTCTAAGTATTTCTTCTTATTTAAAAAACAAAGAGATAGAGATAAAAAGCCATGAAAAAGGAAGGCAGGGGCCATCCACGGTTTCGGAGCGCTGCCTAAAAATTAATCCACGGGTTTGCCAGCGGAAGTCGTGGAAATGGTGGATACGCCCTTCCCTTCATGGCATTGATTTTATTGAGGTTTGTGCAGCATCCACGGAATTGGGGGGAGAAGCCGTGGACAAACCGTGGATGAAAATCCGTTACAGGACAAAGACTTAGGGTCTGATCCACGGTTTCGGGGGAATTTTAGGTGTGTGTGTGTCTGGCTGAGCGGCGAGAAAGACGCGGCTTACAATCAACCGCTAATGGCCATTTTCAGCCGTTCGTTCGCTCAACTCGAAAGGCCGTTTTCACTTCGGAAACGGTGGTCGTGGCGGAAAGCGAGTTATTCGCCCTAGCGTATTTTAGTATTATCAAGCTCGTCTACAGTTGCCATCACCACAGCCTCGGCATACTTAAATGCCTTCCGCTTTGCGGAGCCACGGTTCCCCCTGGAGACTACAGTCTTTTAGATCTAGCGTACGCGGTTATGTATCCAACATTCCAACAAGCACGGAGCGACGTTTAAAAAATGGGAAAGCATAACAAGCGCCCTCGCAAAACCAAGCGAGCATTTCCGGACGAAGCATTCTCCTACGGCCCGTTCCAAGTCGCCCGGTTTGGGAAGCAAGTCATGCTGACATCTAACTGGACTGAAGAGCAACATGCACAGGTCCTTGCAAAATTGTCGGCCCGGTACGCCTCTGTCGTTCAGGAGATAGACGACGTTGTCAGGCGGATCGTCTCTGTGGTAGGTGTTCTGCCGCCAGATAAACTATTGACTCGGGCATGGCAGGAGCAGGTCATGTCTAGCCGGCACATTCAGGTCGAGTCGGACGTAACTCAAGATGACGCTATTGCATTGCGGATGATCGACTATGTGCAAAGCGTGATCGCGGCGGCTCCGCGGGGCGGAGTGCAAAAGAGTGAGCTATCCGACGAGGATTGGAACGATCTTCGAATCGACATCGCCGCGCTTTTCAAAAAATTGAATTTCGAGTATCCAAGCTGCGCGACGGCTCATCGAAAAGCGACCGGGACAGTGTACGACGATGCAATGGAGGAGTTCTTTGTTCGCGCCCAGATGCATTGGTGTAATGTTCGGGGCGACTACTATCAGGTACATCAAGTCGACGCCATCGCAGATTTGCTGAGAAGCCAGTCAAAACTGATCGAAGCAGCATATGGGATCCCGTCGGACTGTCTTGTGGCGGAACTCAAGAAGATTTGGCGGTCGTTGATTTTTGGCCTTCATGAGGCAATGACTTCGATGATGAACTTTCACACCGAAGTCATGCCGGAAGTCCAGCGGATGATTGAGCAGAACGAGGCCGACTTGGAGTCTCAATCTGTAGGTGAATTTATTCTTGCGGTAGCTGAACGTCTTGGTCATGGCGACACCTTGACTCGAAGCGCTGGCGCGCTCGGGAATATGGATCTCTTCGACCTTCGAAAGGTTACGGATTTGCCAGTAGCCTTTCTCGACGATTTCTCGTGGGCGCCGGGCCAAGAAACAGATTTTCTTGCCGATGGCGAGTTCAGCGGCTGGCCGCTCCGGATCCAGCCGATATTCCGACGACCGTTTCTGAAACTCAACAATACGTACTACTGCTTCGAACTTCATTCGCTTTTTGACAACTTCTATCGCCAGCTAGAAAAACGAATATTTCAGCAGTCAGAGGCTGAAAAACAAGAGTGGATCCGGAACCGGAAGGAAGTCTCGGAAAACCTACCGGTGGATTATTTCAGCCGACTGCTGCCAGGGGCGACCGTACTTCGTGAGATCTACTATCCGATCGTCTCGGAATCTGGCAGCGCAAAAAATCTAGCTGAAGCCGATTGCGTCATCATTTACGACGACCACCTGTTTATTATTGAGGTGAAGGCCGGTGCTTTTACTTACACCTCACCTGCCAATGACCTACCTGCGTACGTCAAGTCATTGGAAGCACTTGTCGCTGCGCCAAGCAAGCAAGGACAGCGGTTTCTGAAATATTTGGAAAGTGCTGACGAGGTCGAAATCTTCGATGCCAAACATCAGCCAGTCGTCAAGCTACGCAAGGGCGATTTTCGTTGCAAGACCATTTGCGCAGTCACGCTTGACCCGTTTACCGAACTCGCAGCTCAAGCCCAGCATCTGCACAAAATTGGAGTTGATGTTGGCGAGGTGCCAGTCTGGTCCCTTTCGCTGTCAGACCTGCGTGTGTACGGCGACATCTTCGCCGGCCCACTCGATTTCCTCCACTTTGTCGAGCAGCGCATGCGTGCCGCGTCGTCTGACAGACTTCAACTTGACGACGAACTGGACCACCTCGGGCTCTACCTTGAGCACAACAACTACGCGATGCACGCCGACGATCTTTCGAATACAGGGGCGCGATTGTGCTTCAACGGCTATCGTTCTGCGATCGACGCGTACTTCTCAGCTAAGCTCAAAGGAGCCGATGAACCAGCCTTGCCGACGCAAAAAGTTTCCCCTCGACTCCGAGAGCTTATCGATTTCCTAGCGAAGCAAAGCCAGTTCCACCGCTCCCGAATCGCGAGCTACCTGCTCGATCTTGCTGGGGATTTGCGGTCGGACTTGAGCAAATGGATTGATGAGGAGCTAGCGGAGATCCCCAAACGCGGTCGCTGTTTGCCCTTATCGACGGTCGGTAACGTCCGGTTGACGATATTTGTAAACATCGAAGGGATAGTCGAGCAGAGCCACGAGAAGGCCACTGAACATGCGCAAGCCGCCATGATTGCCACTGGCGAATCGGACCGTGTTCTGCTTGAGTTAGCGTACGGGCCCAATGGCCCCGCTCGAGTCTCGATGTCGACCGTCTCGTTGCAGGGAATTTCTCGCGAAAACCTGGAACAACTGAGAAAGGCCGCGACCGATTTGAAAAAGAAACGCCTAGCGCGATCCGTCGCCAATTTTGGCAAAGTCGGTCGCAATGAGCTTTGCCCGTGCGGAAGCGGCAGGAAGTTCAAGCGATGCTGCATACCTAGCCCGTGAGCGGTCAGGAAACCTAGCCATCTCGACATTCACTGACCATCGGGTGTTTCAAAGCGGCCATAGCTATAGCCGTAAACGAATGACGGCAATGGGTCGAAATTTGCCATTCAACAATGGCAATGATTCAGCGCTGGGGGCATCGACGGGGGCATTTCAAAAAATCAACACCAAAAAATACATTAAATATCAATAATTTGAAACACCAATTCTACACCTGTCGGGGGCGCCACTTCTGCTTACAAAACAATGTGCACCACAAATCAAAAAGCCGCGTCCGGCAAACGGCGCGGCTTTTTTGCGTCCCGCTTGGCATGCGGATCAGGACGAGGGCTGCGGGCAGCTCAGTTCGAAGCGGCATTAGAAACCTCCGCACAGCCAGATCGAAATTACGCCCATCATCAAAAATAGCGGAAGCGATTATTGTGTAGAAGTTCAGACCCCATCTGACAGTCTCCCGCTTTGTCCATGCCCAACTATCAGATCAAATTCAAATCGCCCACCCCGCCCCCCGCCTTGCAATCCCGCGCCCGTGGATACAAACATAAAGCTGTACCACCCCATTGGCCGCACCAAGATGAAGCTTCTCTCCCACCTCTGGCCGCACAGTTTCCGGCTGCGGCTCAGCCTGCTGTTTGGCGGCCTGTTCCTGCTGGCCTCCTTGCTGGACGCCGCGCTGGAGCCGCAACTGAACCAGGGCCTGCTGCAAGACAAGGGCGAAGCGCTGCAAGCCACCGCGCGCGGCATCGCCAAATCCCTGGCCGCCGGCCTCAGCCAACGGCGGCGGGAACTGGCGCTGCACACGCAAACCCCGGTTTTCCTCAGCGCCCCGCTGGACAGCCCGGCGCTGCACAGCGGCCTGGAGCGGATCAGGCTGCACAACCCGGACTACGCCTGGCTGGGCGTGATAGCGCCGGATGGCCGCATCGTCTCCGCCAGCGGCGCTGCGCCGTCCCCCCGCATCGAATTCGCCGCCCCGCTACACGACGAAGCCGGCAAGCTGCGCGGCGCGCTGGCCGCCCAAAGCGCCTGGAGCTGGGTGGCGAAGCTGATCGCCGAACGCCTGCCGCTCAACAGCGCCGGGGACACGCCGCAAGTCTTCATCGTCAACCAGAACAACGCCCCGCTGTTTCCGCCCGGCGCGCCGGACCAAGCCGGCATGCCCGCGCCGCTGAGCGGGCCGGGCTATCAACAGGGCGACTGGGCCGACGGCGAAACCTACCTCTACGCCGATGCCAAGATAGACGACGCCCCCGGCCCCGGCTGGCGCGTCATCGTCCGCCAGCCTCCGCCGCAAGCGCCGGCCACGCTCAGCCGGCTGCGCTCCGCGCTAAGCCTGCCCGGCTTGATCACCACCCTGCTGCTGATGATCGTGGTCTACCGGCTGGCCGCCGCCTTCAGCCGCCCGCTGGAAACCCTGGCCCACACCGCCCAGCGCGTCAGCGCCGGCGACGAACAGGCAGACTGGAGCCTGCGCAGCGGCGCCCGTGAACTGCAACAACTGGCCCAAGCCATGCAACAGATGACCGCCACCCTGCTGACGCGCCGCGGCGAACTGGCCGCCATCAACGCCAGCCTGGAACAAAAAGTGGAAGAGCGCACCGAAGCGCTGAGCGAAGCCAAGCGCCAACTGGAGGAAAGAGCGACGCAACTGGAACAACTGGCGCGCAGCGACGCGCTGACCGGCCTGGGCAACCGCATGGCCGCCGCGGAACGGCTGACGGCGGAATACCAACGCTTCCACCGCAGCCGCGCGCCCTACTCCGTGCTGCTGCTGGACACCGACCACTTCAAGCGAGTCAACGACAACCACGGCCACGCGGTGGGCGACCAAGTGCTGCAACAGATCGCCGCCGCCCTGCAAGGCGCGGCGCGCGCCACGGACTTTGCCGCCCGCTACGGCGGCGAGGAGTTTCTGCTGCTATTGCCGGACACCGACGCCGAAGGCGCGCTGGTGCTGGCCGAGCGGGTGCGCGCGGCGGTATCCGCCGCTTCCAACACCGTGGCCGGCATGGTCACCGTCAGCATAGGCGCGGCCACCGCGCATGACGACGACGCCAGCCACGAAACCATCGTCCAGCGCGCGGACGAGGCTTTGTATCGGGCTAAGGCGAATGGGCGGAATCGGGTGGAGGGGGCGGGGTGAGCTTGCTATTGGGGTGTAATGGTGATGTGGCTCATTGAGCGAGGGCTTGTTGGCCATGCGGCTGGGTATGCTTTTACGCTAGCATGACAGCTATCGGCCACAAGCTACTATTGAATTCGGCATCCCCAAGCGGGTATTAGAGTCACAAAAATGCGTCAACGACAGTCATGATCCTAAGCCAATCAACCCGATAGTCCTCCGTGGACGCTCTTTGCCCCAACAACAAGTTATTTTCAATATCAGGCATTATTTATCGTGACTATTGATCTCTCTTCCGAACCTATGCTCGGCCACTGGGACGTTTCTCCCAGCGTTTCTCAGTGCGAATACCAATTTGGCCAGAGACTAGTATACGTACAGCACCCCAAGGGTATTTCTCACTCCCCGTACATTGCAATAGCTCAGAAAACCATCATTGAAACCTGGAAAGACATCCCTAATGCGGTCCATTTTGCAGAGGAAATTTCACGTAGTTTAATTCCAGGCTTTTGGGAAGCACACGATGCAAGCCAGATATCCAGCCCACGGTTTGATGTTTACTCAATTCACTATGAGTTAGATAACCCTCATCCTAGCTACATGATTGGCGTTAATCATGATTTTGATTTTAGCTACGTAACTTACGCCGATGACGATCTTTGGAGGGAAAATCCAATCACAATAGAGCTACCGGAACCCCCAGATAATTTTTTCTTGTCAGTACGACGCCTTGGGGCAAATCACTTTAAAGATACCGACAACTCAGGCACATCACCATGACAAAATAAAGGCACTTCAAAAGTGGCTCGCCACGCCATCAAAAATTACTCATTTTAAAATTAAACCATACGCTCACTCCCCCCACCCTTGACGCCCCCTCCCAGCCTGTTTAGGCTTGGTTCCGCGCCGTGCTCAATCACACAGCGCAGGGCTGGCAAGCCCAAACTAGCTTCTCCCGCAGACACAACGGTCCGCTTTGGCACCGTTACGTCTGTTGCCACGCCGTACCCATTCGGGGCGGGCCGTGGCAGGGAACCCGTTAGGGTTGCCGGTTCTTTGGAAGAAGCTAGCCGGTCTTGCCACCTTGTCATGTGCCTGCCCTAGCCTCGCCTGGGCAGGTTTCCACAGATGACATGGAGACCGTGATGACCTTCTCTACCTTTCCCCCCGCTATGCCGCCGCCCGCCTGCCCCCATTGCGCAGGCCAAGCCGCCACACCCGCCGCTGCCCCGTTAATGGAGCAGTTGCACCGCTGTTCCCAGCGCTTGCCCGCCGTTGCCGGCGATATGGTGCTGCTGGGCGAACTGGGCCAGCAACTGAACCATTGCTATGTCGAACTGGACACCGCCCTGCTGCGCGGCGTGATGGACATGCGCGCCGCCCACACGGGCTTATTGGCCTTGATCACCCTGTTGGAACGCCGCGACGAACCGCTGTTGTTCACCAGCGAAGACGCGCTGGCCTTGCTGGAACCGATACAGCAGCGCTTGAAACAAGGGCTGGAACACCTTAACGGCGTGCTGTGATGGCTATTAGGGAGAGCATTGCCATGATGAAGCTGCTGATCCAGCAAAACCAGGCTCTCAAGCGCGCCGCCCGTTTGATCATTGCTTATGAGATGCGCCTGGGGGTGATTTCTCTGGCGGAGAACAATCCAATCCATCCGGCCAACACCGAAGACATCCATCAGGAAATCAATCAGGCGTTGACGGCTTTCCACCTTTGGCGCAAATGGCGTGGCGAGCACGAGCCTGCCCGCGCCGCTTTATTGGAGATGTGGGCGTCCGGGAAGTGGACCAACCGCGATACCTGTGTGCGGCAGTGTTATCGCCTGGCGGGGTTCAAGAATATGGTCACCGCCCGCCAGGCGCTGGTGGGCGCGCCGATGCCAGAGCCTTTGGCCGTCCGAAGGCAACGCGCCATGTGGGAGACGCCATAGGCGGCTGCTCGGCGGGCCTATCGCATTGAATCGTTTCCGCGTGGGTATCGCTGCGCTTCTCCCACCCTACGATTGGGGGCGTAGGGCGTTTTAGGCGCAGCTGCCGAAGGCCTTCAGCCTCTCCACATCCACCAGTGTGATGTCGCGTCCGTCCACCTGGATCAGCTCCGCTTCGATCAACTGGTGCAGCATGCGCGAGAAGGTTTCCGGGGTCAGGTTGAGCCGGGAGGCGATCAGGCTTTTGTTCACCGGCAGCGATACCTGCGGCGTGGGGCTGTCGCCCTCCTCCGGGATGTGTTGCAGCAGATAGCCAATCACCCGCTGCAAGGAGCTTTCTATGGAGTAGCGCTCCACGTCCCGCACTAGGCCATGCAGGCGCAACGACAGGCCGGCCAGCAAGCGCCGGGCAAAGGCCGTGTCGTGGTCTATCGCTTGCAGGATGCCGGCTGCTTCCACTTTGAGCAGCATGCCGTCTTCCAGAAACTGGGCCATTACCGGGCAGGGCCGGCCCAGGAACATCACTGCCTCGGCGAAGCTCTGGCCGGGGTGGACGATTTCCATCACTTTTTCACTGCCCTGCGCCGAGGACAGCGCCAGCTTTACCCGGCCGTACACCACCAGGAACATGCCGTCGCAGGGATCGCCCTTCTGGAAGATCACCTGGCCTTTAAGGCCGCGCAGTTCTTGGGTGTACGGCACCAGCGCTTGTATCTGTTCCGGGGAGAGTTGCTGAAACAGCGGCTGGTGGCGCAGGAAGGAGGGAATGTCCAGATGGCTCATGACGGTGTGGCTCGATAAGGGTGGGGGCTTACACTATAAAATCGCGCTCCGCCCACGGCCATGCGCCATTGGCAGCAGCGGCCTAGTTCGATGTGATTAGAGCCGGCCGCGTGGCGGGAGAAACGGGGAATTGTCTTGTCAGCCGTCTTTGAGCACGACAGGCGAGTCTTCCAGGCCCCAGTCGCCGTGCAGATACCAGTCATCGCCCAGCACTTCCGCCGGATGTTGCGTGCGGCTGGAGCCGTTGCCGCATTGCAGGGAGTTGGCGGGGCAATAGAGGTCGCAACCCCAGCAGATGCGTTCGGGGTGGGCGGGGTGCAGCGGGAATTTTTTGGCCATGGAATCCTTCTGTGTTCGCGATGTTCATCATTTTCGAATCCGCTTCGCGGATGATGATTTAGGGCCGGTTCCGCCCGGCAAACGGAAAGGGAGATTTGCGCGGCCAAATCTCCCTTTACCCTAAAGGCCGCCCTGCAAGCCTGGCCTACGGCTTCCCGCCGGGTCCCGTCAGGCCCGAGGCGCGGCTGAACTCGCACCGCGCTAACGTCGCGGTGCTCGAACAAGCAGCCGCTTAAAACCTAGGGCCTGCCACCCGTCGGCAGGCTTGAAGGGAGCTGGGGCACGTCGAATTCGTATTTGCCTGCGTCTCTTAACCCGCCCCTCGGGAACCTGAAAAAGAAACGGAACCATGCCATGCATAGCGCAGACGGACTTGGCGCAACATCAAACAATTGCCATTCAGCCCGCTAAAGCGGCTAACAAAATCCCTGAGGCAAGGCGCGCCGACGCAGACAGTACATTGAGTACGGCAAGTCGGCGCAACGCAGCATCAGGGATTTTGTTTGCTGCGTTCATGCGGTAAGGCTGGCATACAGCCGGGTCAACGCCTGCGGCAACCTCTCCGCCTGCCGCACCAGCGCATAACCGTTGCGGCCGAACAGATGCGGCAGGTAGTCGCCCGCTTCGCGGTCTATGGTGACGCAGAACGGCGTCAGGCCGGCGCGGCGGGCTTCCAGCACCGCCTGGCGCGTGTCTTCTATGCCGTAGCGGCCTTCGTAATGGTCCAGATCGTTGGGCTTGCCGTCCGAGATCAGCAACAACAAACGCCGCCGCGCCGGCCGCTCGCTCAGAATGCGGGCGCACTGGCGGATGGCCGCGCCCATGCGGGTGTAGTAGCCGGGCCGGATGGCGAGGATGCGGCCGCGTGCGGCGTCGTCGTAACGCTCGGCAAAGTCTTTGAGGATTTGCAGCCGCACTTCCTGCCGCCGCAGCGAGGAGAAGCCGTACAGGCCGAAGTCGTCGCCGCTGGCGCTCAGAGCCTCGGCGAACAGCAACAGGCTGTCGCGGATCACGTCGATTACCCGGCCGGTTTCGCCCAGCCAGCTTTCGGTGGACAAGGACAGGTCAGCCAGGGTCAGGCAGGCAAGGCTGCGCTCGCCCGGCGGCCAGTCCTGATACAGCGCCGGCTCGCTGAGCGCCGCGCCGCCGCGTCGTTCCGCGAGGAAGCGGATCAGCCGGTCCAGGTCGATGTCCGGCCCGGCGGTTTCGCCGCTGCGCCGGCGGCGCTCCGGCGCCAACGACTGGAATTGCCGCCGCAGCCGGCGCGCCAGCGGCTGCAAACGCTCCGGCAGCGGGGACGGCGCGGCGTCGCGCGGCAGCATCGGCCGCAATAGGCAGTGGTCCTCCACCAGGCATTGCCGCTTCCAGTGCCATTCCGGCAGCTTGATGCCCGGCCCCAGCGGGGTGTCGTCGTAGGCGGCGGCCGGCAGGTCCAGATCGAAACGCAGCCGGCTGCCGCGAGTGTGGGCGTCCTGGCCCAGGGTCAGCCGGTTCATGTCTTCGGCGGCGATTTCGCCGTTGCCGTCATCGTCGTCGTCATTGTGGCGGTTGACTTTGACGTATTCGTCCCAGGTGAACAGGCTTTCCGCGCGGAACACCATCAGCATGCCGTTCTTGCGCTGGTCCTGTTCCATGCGCCGGGCGCGATAACGGCGGCGCTGACGCTGGGCGTCCTTGCCGCCTCCGCGTTCGCCGTCGGCGTGGCGGCTGCCCTGCCCGTCCACCTCCGTCAATGGCGGCTGCGGATGCAGCCACAGCGGCACCGGCTGCGGCGGCCGGCTCAACGGCGGCAGCGTCACGGCGTGTTCCGGCCGGCTCAGCGCCGCCTGGATAGCGCGCTCCACCGCGGCCTCCGCCGGCGGCAGGCTGGCGGGGTTCGGCCGCAGTTCCAAGGCGGCCGCCGCCAACTGGTGGTAAACGGCGGCCAGGCCAGGCATGTCCGCCAAGGCGCGCGCCGCGGCCAGGCGGTTGCGGCTCAGCCAGTCGCCATCGCTACCGGCGGCGTAAGCGGCCTGGGCCAGCAGCCAGAAATAGCAGTCGCGGTTGAGGGGGGCTCTGGGAAAGCAGTCGATGCGCTCCGGCAGGTAGAGCGCCTGGCTGTCGCGCCAGGCCAGTTCCACCCGCGCGCCGGTGCCGGCCAGCCGCTGCAGCCAGCCGCGGCGCGCGCCGTGCTCGGTGCCCACGGTGGAGCGCAGCGCCAACGCCGGGTCGCCGCCCATGGCGCGGAAGAACAGCGGCGCTTGCGCCGTCACCTGCGCCAGCTCCGCCGCGCATTCCGGAAAGCCGCGCCGCGCCGCGCGCCGCGCCAATTTGTCCCACCAGCCGCCGACTATGTCTTCCATGCCGCTCAGTCCGGGAATTGGGTCTGGATCACCGCCAGCAGCGCCGCCACGGTGTCGGCGTCGTCGCTCAGCGGCTCCGCCAGCGCGGTGCGGCAGGCTTGCCAGGGCGGCAGGCCGGCCTGGATCAGCTTGGCGGCGTACACCAGCAACCGGGTGCTGGCGGCTTCTTCCAGGTCGTAGCCGGACAAGCGCCGCAGTTGGCCGGCCAGCGTCACCAGTTGGCGCGCCAGCGCTTCGCCTATCCCGCTTTCCCGCACTAGCACGCCGATTTCCACTTCCGGCGGCGGAAAATCGAAAGCCATGGCGACGAAGCGTTGGCGGGTGCTGGGTTTCAGCGTTTTCAGCACGTGCTGGTAGCCGGGGTTGTAGGACACCACCAGCATGAAGCCCGGCGGCGCTTGCAGCACTTCGCCGGTGCGTTCCACCGGCAGGATGCGGCGGTCGTCGGTCAGCGGGTGCAACACCACGGTGGTGTCTTTGCGCGCTTCCACCACTTCGTCCAGATAACAGATGCCGCCTATCCGCACCGCGCGGGTCAGCGGGCCGTCGCACCAGACGGTGGCGCCGTCGGCTATCAGGTGGCGGCCCACCAGGTCGGCGGCGCTCAGGTCGTCGTGGCAGGAGACGGTAATCAGCGGCAGGCCGAGCCGCGCCGCCATATGAGCGACGAAGCGGGTCTTGCCGCAGCCGGTGGGCCCCTTGATCAGCACCGGCAGTTGCTGGCGCCAGGCGGCTTCGAACAGCTGGCACTCGGCGCCTTGCTGCTGATAGAAGGGAACAGGAATAGTCAGGAGTTCAGGCACGTTCATCGGCGTTCCTTCAGATAAAGCTGAGCAGCAGCGCGGCCGACACCAGCGCCAGCCAGCCCTGCACCAGCGCCCGCAGCCAGCGAGGCGCGTCGCGCAAGCCCATATAGCGCTCCGCCAGCAACACGCCCTTGAACCAGGCCAGGCCCAGCGCGATCAGCGCCAGATGCGGCAACCGGCCGCCTTCGGCCAGCCAGGCCGCCAGCAGGGTCAGCCCGGACAAGAGCAGCCACAGGCCGGTTTGCGCAAGAGGGGTGGGATAAGTCATGTGGCTAGGATGCCGATGCGGCGCGGCGGCCGCCTTGATGCGAAATAAGGCTTTGCGCGGCCGCGCTATCTCGCCACGTAGACCAGGGCGAACAACAGCAACCACACCAGATCCACCATATGCCAATAGGCGGCGGCGGTTTCCACCTCATCCATGGACTCCGGCGTGTAACGGCCGTTGCGGGCCAGTCGCCACACCGCCGCCACAATCACCATGCCCAACACCACGTGCAGGAAGTGAAACACCGTCAGCGACAGGTAGAACATCCAGAAGTCGTTGCTGGACAAGGTAATCCCTTGCAAGGCCTTGCCCACCAATTCATAGCCTTTCAAACCGAGAAAGCCGCCGCCGGCCAGCAAGGTCAGCGCCAGCCAGCGCCGCCCGGCGCGTTGCCGCCCGGCGGAAAAGGCGCTGAGCGCGGCCAGCATGGCGGCGCTGCCGGCCAGCAGCAGCAGGGTGTTGAGCGTGGGCAGGCCCAGCTCCAGTTCGCCCTGCCCGGCGGCGAACAAGGCTGGCTGTTGCCGTCGGGCCCAGGCGTAGGCCAGAAAGAACACGCCGAACACCGCCAGCTCGGCCAGGATGAAGCACCACATCGCCAGATCGCCCGGCACGCGGCGCTCGGGCGGCGCGCTCAGCTCCATGCCAAGATCTTCCGCGCCGCCATCAATCCTCGCGCTTGCCGGTGACGAAGAAGCTGATCACGTACAACACCAGCCCGCAGAAGAAGCTGATGCCAAACACCCAGCGCCCCCAGTAGATGGGCATGATCCGTTCCTGCGTTTCCATGAAGGACAGCGGCGTAGCGGACATCCGCTGCAACCACACCTGCACCGCGCCGGCGGCGGTCAGACACAGGGTGATGGCCACGATGGACAGGGTCATCACCCAGAACGCGTTTTTTTCCACCTTCTGCGCCTGCGCGCAATTGGCCTCGCGGCCGCGCAGCAGCGGCATGGTGTAGGAGATCATGGTCAGCACCACCATCACGTAAGCGCCGTAGAAGGCCATATGGCCGTGGGAGGCGGTCACCTGGGTGCCGTGGGTGTAGTAGTTGACCACCGACAGCGTGCCGATGAAGCCCCACACCCCGGCGCCGAGGAAGGACATCACCCCGGTGCCCAGCGCCCACAGCGTGGCGGCCTGGTTGGGGTGCTCGCGGCGGCGGCGTTTGACCATATTGAAGGCGAACAGGGTCATCATGAAGAAGGGCACCGGTTCCAGCGCGGAGAAGATGGAGCCCCACAGCTGCCAGTAGGCCGGCACGCCTATCCAGAAATAATGGTGGCCGGTGCCGATGATGCCGGTGATCAGGGTCATGGCGATGATCAGGTACAGCCATTTTTCGATCACCTCGCGGTCCACCCCGGTCACCTTGACCAGGACGAAGGCCAGCATCGCGCCCATGATCAGTTCCCACACGCCTTCCACCCACAGGTGCACCACCCACCACCAGTAGTACTTGTCCAGCACCAGGTTGTCCGGGTTGACGAAGGAGAACAGGAAAAACACGGCCAAGCCCCACAGGCCCAGCATCATCACGATGCTGATGCTGGTCTTGCGGCCGGCCAGCAGGGTCATGGACAGGTTGTAGAGGAAGGACAGCGCCACCAGCACGATGCCCACCTTGGTGATCAGCGGCTGTTCCAGATAGCCGCGGCCCATGGTGGGCAGCAGGTCGTTGCCGGTGAGCCGGGCCAGCTCATGGTAAGGCAGGCCCAGGTAGCCGAGTATGGTCAGCGCGCCGGCCACCAGGAACACCCAGAAGGTGACGATGGCCAGCCGCGGGCTGTGCAGCTCGCGCTCGCTCTCTTCCGGGATCAGGTAGTAGCCCGCGCCCATGAAGCCGAACAGCAGCCAGACGATCAAGAGGTTGGTGTGCACCATGCGCGCGGTGCCGAAGGGCACGGCGGGAAACAGGAAGTCGCCGATCACGTATTGCAGGCCGATGATCAGACCAAACACGATCTGGCCGATGAACAGGCCGATGGCGGCGATGAAATAGGGTTTGGCCACGGCCTGCGAGCGGTAGCGCACCTGCGCGACGGCTGCGGTCGCGCCGCGCGGCGGCGTGGCCACGGTAGCGTTGCTCATTGTGTTCTCCAAAGATAAAGGGATGGGACGGGATCAGCCCTCGATATTGGGCGGCCAGTTATTGGTGTTGATCTGCGACGCGTACTTCAGGAAGGCCACCAGGTCGTCCAGCTCGGCCGGGTTCAGATGGAACTGCGGCATCTGGCGGCGGCCCGGCGCGTTGGTCGGCATCGCCTGCATCCAGCCCTTGATGAATTCCGGGCCGCGGCGCACGTAGACGTTGCCCAGCTCCGGCCCAAAGTAAGCGCCTTCGCCCAGCAAGGTGTGGCAGCCGCCGCAGCTGCGCGTCTCCCAGATTTTCTTGCCGCGCACCGCCTGCTCGGTGAGCTGGGCCTTGGCGTTATGGCTGGGCAGGGCCAGGGTGGTGTCCAGGGTCAGCCCCAGGAACAACAGGAAAAAGAAAACCGAGCCGCCGTAAAAAATATTGCGGGCGGTCGATTTGGTGAAGCTCGCGCTCATCATGTCCTCCTCGAATGCTTGCACCGCCGGCGCGGTACTCGGGCCGAACTGTACGGATTCGGGCATTCCGGGAGCATTGATTCGAATCAACGATTTCCGGCAGTCCGGCTGCCTACACGGCGCCAGCCGCCATCGCCAGCCACAAGGAGGCCGCCATGATCCGCCCTGTCCCCCCTTCCCCGCGCCGGACTGGACGCCGCCGCCGCCATACTTCGCGCGCCATCCCACGAGTACT
Source organism: Chromobacterium haemolyticum (assembly GCF_009936155.1). Classification (NCBI taxonomy): domain Bacteria; kingdom Pseudomonadati; phylum Pseudomonadota; class Betaproteobacteria; order Neisseriales; family Chromobacteriaceae; genus Chromobacterium; species Chromobacterium haemolyticum. The sequence goes on from NZ_AP019312.1 coordinate 4,484,386, forward strand.
CGCAATGCGCGCCATCGACATCCTTGTTGAGCAACACCGAGCTTGCGACGCGCGTTCGCCGCCGGTGAAACGGCGATCCTCGCGCAGGACTGGGCCTTGGCCCTAAGAACGTGTTTACGATCTCGCGAGCTAAGGTGAAACAAGACGAAAACGGTTGAAGAAGCGGAACGTACAGGTGGTACATGAGCATTCTGAAAGCGTTTTTAACGCCCGCCTGAACTACATCGCGCCGGCAGGCGCGTCTTATCCCGAGGCGCTTCCCAAAAAAACAAACCCGCGCCGGCAATGCGGGCGCGGGTGCGAGAGCGCTGGCTCAGCCTATCCTCAGTCCCACTGCAGGGCGCCCTTCTTCCATTCATAGATGAAGCCGACGACCAGCACGCCCAGGAACACCGCCATCGCGCCCAAGCCAAAACCGCCCAGCTCCTTCAGCGTCACCGCCCAGGGGATCATGAAGGCGACTTCCAGATCGAACAGAATGAACAAGATGGCCACCAGGTAGTAGCGGACATCAAAGCGCATGCGCGCGTCTTCGAAGGCCTCGAAGCCGCATTCATACGGCGATAGTTTTTCCGGATCCGGCCGGTTGGGCCCCAACAACTTGCCCATTAGCAGCGGCACCACTCCCACCAGCAGTCCGACAACGATGAATAACAGGATGGGAAAGTAATTCTGCAGCATGGGGCCGACTCCTCCGGATAGTTTGCAAAAAGAGATAGACCGCCCCCAAGCGCCAAGTTTGCACCCCGAGGAAAATATACCGATGGAAAGCGGCCCGTCATGACGACCAGGCCGGGGGGGGAGAGCAACGGGGATATCGGTTACACTGGGGATTCCCGCGTCGTCCGGCCACCCCGAGCGACGCGGCTCACGGCCCCGCGTCCGATCGGACCCGCTCGCCCCCGCCGCCCTGCGGCAAGCTCGCCCGCCACCCGCGGCCAGGCAGACATACCACCGCTTCGCCGGACACCTCGCTCACAACTCATATCAAGCTTCGGCGTTGCGGACCGCTCTTTACACGACCCATGACAACACAGGGCCGGCTCATCCGCTCGGCCCGCCACACCAAAGGTCTTGTCCATGCACCATGCTCTGCAAACTTTATTGGACCGGGTTCGCCTGCGCGACCCGGAACAAATCGAATTTCACCAAGCCGCGGCGGAAGTGCTGCACGGCCTGGACGATTTCCTGGGTAGCCATCCTCACTTCTTCGACCACGGCTTGCTGGAGCGGCTGCTGGAGCCGGAGCGCGTCATCCTGTTCCGCGTGTCCTGGGTGGACGATCACGGCCACGTCCAGGTCAATCGCGGCTACCGGGTGCAGATGAACAGCGCGCTGGGCCCGTACAAGGGCGGCCTGCGCTTCCATCCCTCGGTGACGCTGGGCACGCTGAAATTCCTGGCTTTCGAACAAACCTTCAAGAACGCCTTGACCGGCCTGCCGCTGGGCGGCGCCAAAGGCGGCGCGGACTTCGACCCCAAGGGCAAGAGCGAGGGCGAGGTGATGCGCTTCTGCCAGGCCTTCGCCAGCGAGCTGTTCCGCCACATCGGCGCCGAAACCGATGTGCCGGCCGGCGACATCGGCGTCGGCGCGCGCGAGATCGGCTATCTGTTCGGCCAGCACAAGCGCTTGAGCAATCAGTTTTCCGGCGTGTTCACCGGCAAAGGGCCCAGCTACGGCGGTAGTCTGATGCGGCCGGAGGCCACCGGCTACGGCCTGGCGTATTTCGTCGAGCGCATGCTGGCCACGCGCGGACAGACGCTGGCCGGCCAGCGTGCTGCCTTGTCCGGTTCAGGCAACGTCGCGCTGTACGCGGCGGAAAAGCTGCTGGCGCTGGGCGTCCAGGTAATCAGCCTGTCGGATTCGGAAGGCACGCTCAGCCTACCGGAGGGCCTCAGTCCGGACTTGCTGGCGGCATTAGTCGAACACAAGCACCAACGCCGCGGCCGGCTGGCCGCTTTCGCCGCCAACCACGGCCTGGACTTTCTCGTTGGGCAACGGCCGTGGCGTTTGCGCTGCGATATCGCGCTGCCCTGCGCCACGCAAAACGAACTGGACGCCGACGACGCGGAAGCGTTGTTGGCCAATGGCTGCTTCTGCGTGGCGGAAGGGGCCAATATGCCCTGCTCCGCTCAAGCGGCGCAGCGCTTTCAGCGGGCCGGCGCGCTGTACGCGCCAGGCAAGGCCTCCAACGCCGGCGGCGTGGCGGTGTCCGGCCTGGAAATGAGCCAGAACGCCACCCACTTGCCCTGGAGCGCACAAGAGGTGGACGCCCGGCTGCGCCGTATCATGGAGGAGATTCACGAGGCCTGCGTGCGGCACGGCGCCCAGCCGGACGGCGCCGTCGACTACGCCCGCGGCGCCAATGTGGCGGCCTTTGGCAAGGTGGCGGCGGCGATGCTGGCGCAAGGCGTGATCTAAGCTAGCCGCCCATGCAAAAGCCCCGCCGGGAGGCGGGGCTGTGCAGCATTGAATGGAACACGTTTTTAGAACAACTGGTCTTTGACGTTCTCCACCGCATCCTGAGCGGCTGGCTTGTCCGGCGTCTCGCTGGCGCCGCCGCTGGCGTCTCCGCCCGCGCCCGGCACTGCTCCATGGTTGTCCACTTTCAGTTCCGGATTGGTCTTTTGGAACTCTTCGTAGTAGTACTCGTCGCCGCCGCGCTGGCCGGCGCCGGCCTTGACCACGATGCCTTCCGGCACCGGCATGTCCACCTCCGGCTGGCCCTTGAGCGCGTTGGCCATGTAATTGATCCACACCGGCAGCGCCGCGGTGCCGCCGTAACCGTAGCGGCCCAACGAGCGCGGTTGATCAAAGCCCACCCAGGCGGCGGCCACCAGGTTGGGGTTGTAGCCTACGAACCAGGCGTCCTTCCAATCCGAGGTGGTGCCGGTTTTGCCGGCCAGATCGGTGCGGCCCAGGCTCATCGCTCGGTAGCCGGTGCCGTAGCGCACCACGTCCTTGAGCATGGAGCTCATGATGAAGGCGTTGCGCGGGTCTATGGCCTGCGGCGCGTTCTGGCCTGCGACGGTGGGCACAGTCTTGGCCAACACGCGGCCGGACTGGTCTTCGATACGGTCGATGAAATAGCCCTTGCTGCGGTAGCCGCCATTGGCGAACACCGAGTAGCCCTCCACCATTTGCAGCGGCGTCACCGCGCCGGCGCCCAGCGCCATGGTCAGGTAGGCCGGATGCTGCTTGGCGGCGAAGCCGAAACGCTGGATGTATTGCTGGGCGTAATCGGTGCCGGTGGCCATCAGCACCCGCACGGACACCAGGTTTTTGGACTGGGTCAGGCCGCTGCGCATGGTGATCATGCCGGCGAATTTGCCGTTGTCGTTCTTGGGTTCCCAGCGCTGACCGTCCGCGCCCACCACCGACAGCGGCGCGTCGTTGATCATCGTGGACGGCGTCAGGCCGCGTTCGATGCCGGCGGAGTAGATAAAGGGCTTGAAGGTGGAGCCGGGCTGGCGCCAGGCCTGGGTCACATGGTTGAAGCTGCGACGGTTGAAGTCGAAACCGCCCACCAGCGAGCGGATCGCGCCGGTGCGGGTGTCCATGGACACGAAGGCGCCCTCCACTTCCGGCATCTGCACGATTTCCCAATAGCCTTTTTCATGCGCGCGGATGCGGATGACCGAACCGCGGCGGATCTGCTGCGCGGCGCTGACCTTGCCGCCCAGGGCGCGGCGGGCGAAGTCCAGGCCGTTGCCCTTGATCACCGCCACCTTGCCGCCGCGCATATAGGCGCGCACTTCCGCCGGGCTGGCGGACAAGACGATGGCCGGCAGCATGTCGCCGCTGTCGCGCAGTTCGCTGATGGCGTCGTCCAGCGCCTCGGTCTGCTGTTCGCCTTCGGCGCCGGACAGTTCCACTGTGCTCTCTGGGCCGCGGTAGCCCATTTTGCGGTCGTAATCCACCAGGCCGGCGCGCAAGGCGTCGTACGCCCATTTCTGGTGGCGGCTGTCCAGCGTGGTGTAAACCTTGAAGCCTTCGGTGTACGCCGATTCGCGATAGCGCTCATACATCGCCTGGCGCACCATTTCCGCCACATACTGTGCCGGCTGGCTGCTGCTGTCCGCGCTCTGGCTGGCCAGCTTCATCGGCTCCGCCAAGGCGGCGTCGTATTGCTCCTGAGTGATGAAGTTGAGCTCGCGCATCCGGCGCAGCACGTATTGCTGGCGCAGACGGGCGCGGTCCGGGTTGACGATGGGGTTGTAGGCGGACGGCGCCTTGGGCAGGCCGGCCAGCATCGCCATTTCCGCCACGGACAAGTCCGCCAGCGGCTTGCCGTAATAGGCCTGCGCCGCGGCGGAGAAGCCGTAGGCGCGCTGCCCCAGATAGATCTGGTTGAAGTACAGCTCCAGGATCTGATCCTTGGTCAGCGTGTGTTCGATCTTGAAGGCCAGCAGCGCTTCGTTGAACTTGCGGGTAAAGGTTTTCTCGCTGGACAGAAAGAAGTTCTTTGCCACCTGCATGGTGATGGTGCTGGCGCCGGAACGGGCGTGTCCGGACACCAGATTGCCAACTGCCGCGCGCACCACGCCAACGTAATCAACGCCGCTGTGCTGGTAGAAACGCTCGTCCTCTGCCGCCATCACCGCCTGCTTCATGAGCTGCGGCACTTCGTGGATGCGGGAGAAAGAACGACGCTCTTCGCCGAATTCGCCTATCAGTTGATTGTCGGCGGAATATACGCGAAGGGGAATTTTCGGACGATAGTCCGTCAGTACATCAAGACTCGGCAAGCGCGGGTAGGTTATGATGATTGCAATGGCGCCTGCGCCAGCAACCAATACGGCTCCACCTAGAAACAGACCTGCAAGTATTGCGAGGATTCGTCTTAGCATATTTACAATGGGCTTTCACTGGAAACCGGATTATAACGTCTTGTGAAAGCAGGCAAGACAAACAATGGCAGCGACAGGCCAAAAAACTGTCGCATAGGACCAATCGAGGCACCTGATGCTTATCGACAAACTCAAATCCGCCCCTCCCTGGCTAGAACAACTAGGATTGGGGAAGGCTAAAAATGTTCCAATGTTGGGACTGGATATCAGCAGCACCGCCGTCAAAATGGTGGAGCTATCCCGCTCGGGTAAAAATTGCCAGGTTGAGCGCTATGTGATTGAAACCTTGCCCAAAGACGCGATCAGCGACGGCAACCTGGTGGACATCGAAGGCATAGCGGAAACCCTGCGCCGCGCCTGGAAGCGGCTGGGCAGCCCCACCCGCCACGTCGCCATCGCCATTCCCACCGCGATGGCTATCTATAAGAAGCTGCTGGTGCCGGTCAGCCAGACCGACAACTTGGCGGAATTGATCGAATCCGAAGCCAACCAGAGCATTCCCTTCCCGCTGGAAGAGGTGAATCTGGACCATCAGGTACTGGGGCCGGCTCCGTCCAGCATCGACGATCTGGAAGTACTGCTTTGCGCCGCCCGCAAGGAAAAAGTGGAAGAACGCGTAGCGGTGGTGGAGATGGCAGGCCTGCGCGCTCAGGTGGTGGACGTCGAGTCCTTCGCCATGATGACGGCCTTTGAACAAGTCGAGCAGCAGTTGCCGGAACAGGGCATGAACCAAACCTTCGCCCTGTTCGACATCGGCGCCACCCGCATCCACTGCAACGTCATTCGCAACAACCAGCAAGTTTATTACCGCGAGCAGGTGTTCGGCGGCCAGCAATTGACGCGCGACATCCAGCGCCGCTACGGCATCAGCTACGAAGAAGCGGAAAGCGGCAAACGCGGGATGAGCCTGCCGGACGGCTATGAGTCCGAACTGATGCATCCTTTCGTCGACTCGCTAGCGCAGGAGATACAGCGCGCGCTGCAGTTCTTCTACACCACGGTCAGCGTGTCGCAATACCTGCGCGTCGACTACATCCTGTTGGCCGGCGGCTGCAGCATGCTGCCGGGGCTGGACGACGCGGTGGCCGGCCGCACCCAGATCAGCACCATGATCGCCAACCCGTTCAGCACCATGGTGCAATCCAGCCATATCCGCCTGAAGGAGCTGCTGATGGACGCGCCGGCACTGCTGGTGGCCTGTGGCCTGGCCATGCGGAGGTTCGACTGATGATACGCATCAACCTCCTACCGCACCGCGAACAGAAAAAAGCGGCGCATCGGCTGCGCTTCCAGGTGATGTTGGGACTCACGCTGGTGGCCTCGCTGGCCTTGGTGGTGCTCAGCTATCTGATCATCGGCGGCCGCCTGTCTCATCAACAACAGCGCAACGATTTCCTGCAAGGCGAAATCTCCAAGCTGGACAGCCAAATCAAGAATATCGGCACCTTGAAAAAGCAACGCGACGATCTGCTGTCGCGCAAGCAACTGGTGGAACGGCTGGAACAGGGCCGCAACGAGGGCGTCCACGTTTTCGACCAGCTGGTGCGCCAGACCCCGGACGGCGTCTATCTAAAAAGCTTCAAGCAAGCCGGCAACCAATTCACGCTGTCCGGCTACGCGCTGTCCGGCGCGCGGGTTTCCAACTATATGCGCAGCCTGGCCCAATCCAATGTTTTTGACGCGCCGGTGCTGGTCGAAGTGAAGGCCTCAAACATCAACGGCCAGCGCGCCAACGAATTCACCCTGAACTGCAGCCTGCGCGAAGCCGCCCCGCCCAAAACCGGCCAGCCCGCCGCCGCCCACGGAGCCAAACCATGACGCTGGACGAATTGCGCACGCTGGACCCCAAGGACATCGCCAACTGGCCGCTGCAGGGTCAGGCCATCGCGCTGGCGCTGCTGGTCGCCTGCTTCGTGGGCCTCGGATATTTCTTCGTGCTCAGCGATGAACTGGACCGCCTCAACGGCGCCAAGCAGCAGGAAGAACAGCTCAAGCAGACTTACGTCGACAAGAAACGCCAGGCGGTCAACTTGGACGCGCTGCAACAGCAATTGAAGGAAATCGACGCCTCTTTCGGCGCCCTGCTCAAACAGCTGCCGACCAAATCCAACATGGACACGCTGCTGACCGAGATCAACCAAGCCGGCATCGGCCGCGGACTACAGTTCGAGCTGTTCCGGCCTAATCCGGAAATCAAGACGGCCGAAATGGCGGAAGTGCCGATCACCATTCGCCTGACTGGCAGCTATAACGACTTGGCCGCCTTCGTCAGCGATGTGGCACAGCTGTCCCGCATCGTCACCATCGTCGACATCAGCCTGACGCCGGACGCCAAGGGCGCGCGCCTGACCATGGACGCCACCGCCAAGACCTTCCGGGCGCTGGAGCCCGAGGAGCGGGCCATACAGCCGGCCCCCGCCAACAAGTGAGCCGCAAAACCCATGACAAGAACTCTCGCTTGCTTACTGCCCTTGCTGCTCGCCGCCTGCGGCAGCAGCGATACCGATGATCTGCGCCAGTGGATGCAAACCAGCACCCAGGGCCTGCGCGGCCAGATCGAGCCTTTGCCTCAGGCTCAGCCCTACCGGCCGTTCGCCTATCAGGCCTTTGACCTGCTAGACCCCTTCAACTCGCAGAAACTCGCCGCGGCCAAGAACCAGAACCTGGCAAACGCGCCGGACATGAAGCGGCCGCGCGAAGCGCTGGAAAACTACGATCTGGACAAGTTGAAGATTGTCGGCGTCATCCGCCGCGGCGGCGCCAACTACGGCTTGGTGCGCACGCCGGAAGGCGCGATTTACCGCGTTCAGGCCGGTAATTTCGTCGGGCCCAATTTCGGCCAGATCAAGAAAGTCGGCGACACGGACATCCAGTTGACCGAGACCGTGGAAGATTTGAACGGAGAATGGGTGCAGCGCAACACCAGCATGTACCTGGACGAACAAGGGCAAAACAAATGAGCAAGCACTCCATCAAACTGTTGTCCGGGCTGGGCCTGTCCCTGCTGTTCAGTTTCGCCGACGCCGGCCCGGCGATCACCGCGATCCAGCTCGCCAACGGCGACGGCGACCAACAGGTGCTGCAAGTCAGCTTTGACGGCCCCGCCGTCCAGCCCAACAGCTTCGCCATCGCCAACCCTCCGCGCATCGCCTTCGACTTCGCGGGCGCCAGCGTCAAGATGGCCAAGCCGCAGCAAGACTTCGGCGGCCCGCTGGTTAAATCGGCGGTGGCGGTGGAAGCCAACGGCCGCTCCCGGCTGGTGCTGAGCCTGAGCCGCAACGCGCTGTACAGCAGCAGCGTGGCCGGTAACACGCTGCGGGTCACGCTGAACCCGAATCTGGGCAATGCCGCTCAAGCCGCCACGCCGGTAGAGCGCCCCGCCGCAAGCCCGCAAACCGCCGCGCGCCCAAGCCAGGCTCAGATCGCCAGCGCTCAGCCGCTGGCGCTGGACTTCCGCCGCGGCAAGAACGGCGAAGGCCGGGTGGAGATCAAGCTGCCGTCCGCCAATACCCCGGTCGATATCCGCCGCGAAGGCAAACAATTGCTGGTGGACGTGCTGGGCACCCAACTAGACAGGCAGAACCAGCGACGCCTGGATGTTTCCGACTTCGGCACCCCGGTGTCCAAGATCGACGCCCGCAATCAGGGCGGCAACAGCCGCATCCAGATTCAGCCGCAGGGCGACTGGGATTTCTCCTCCTACCAGACCGACGGCCAGTTGGTCGTCGAAATCCGCCGGCCGGCGCCGGAATCCGCCGCCAGCGCCGACAGCAATCAGAAACCGCAGTACAAGGGCGACAAGCTGTCGCTGAACTTCCAGAACATCGAAGTGCGCACCGTCTTGCAGGTGATTGCCGAATTCACCGGCCTCAACATCGTCACCAGCGACTCGGTCAACGGCAATATCACGCTGCGGCTGAAAGACGTGCCCTGGGACCAGGCGCTGGACCTGATCCTGCAGACTAAGGGCCTGGACCAACGCCGCGCCGGCAACATCATTCAGATTGCGCCGCGCGAAGAATTGCTGGCGCGCGACAAGCAGGTGCAGGAAGCCAGGCAGCAGCTGGCCACGCTGGAGCCGGTGCGCTCGGAAACCTTTGTGCTGCGCTACCGCTCGGCGGAAGACTTCAAGAAGGTGCTGGACGGCACGAACACCACCGGCAAGAAGGAAAGCATTCTGACCGAGCGCGGCAGCGCGCTGATCGACCCCAAAACCAATACCCTGATCATCAACGACACCGGCAGCACCATAGACAAGATCCGCGACATCATAGGCAAGACCGATGTGCCGGTGAAGCAGGTGCTGATCGAGGCGCGAATCGTCGAAGCCACCGACAACTGGAGCCGCAATCTGGGCGTCAAGCTGTCCTATGACCGTTTTACCAGCAACGGCATCATTTCCGGCGGCGGACTGGACAACGCCATCACCAACGCCAATGGCCGTCTAAACAACGCCACCGCCAGCCCCTACGTCATCAAGCCCGGCATCAATCTGCCCATTACCAACCCCGCCGGCTCGCTAACCGCGCTTTACACCGTGGGCAAATCCGCCATCATCGGCCTGGAGTTGCAAGCACTGCAGACCGAGAACAAGGGACGGGTGATTTCCAGTCCGCGCATCATGACCGCGGATAGGCAGGAAGCCACCATAGAACAGGGTACCGAGATTCCCTATCAGGAAGCCTCGTCCAGCGGCGCCACCTCCACCTCGTTCAAAAAAGCGGTGCTCAGCCTGAACGTCAAGCCGCAGATCACGCCGGACAACCACGTGATGCTGGACATCAAGGTAAACAAGGACAGCGTCAGCCCAACGCTGACCGTGGGCGGCACTCCGGCGCTGGACACCAAGAAGGTCACCACTCAAGTGCTGGTGGAGAACGGCGGCACCGTGGTGATCGGCGGCATCTACCAACAGCAGATCAGCGACATCGTCAACAAAGTGCCGCTGCTAGGCGACATTCCCTTCCTGGGCGCGCTGTTCCGCAGTTCGCAGAAGTACGACAACCGCACGGAATTGCTGGTTTTCATCACACCGCGCGTGGTGGAGGACCTGAGCGGCAATAATCAGTAAAACCCCGGCCGCGCAGCGCCCTTGGCGCTGCTGCAACGCCGAAAGACAGCGCGGCCAAGCTCGGCTACAATGCCTGCCATGGAGAAACCGGCAGGCAATTTTTTTCTGGTCGGCTTGATGGGCGCGGGCAAGACCACGGTGGGCCGAGCTTTGGCGCGGCGCACCGACAAAACCTTTTACGACTCTGACCACGAGATCGAGGCCAGGACTGGCGTGCGCGTCGCGACCATCTTCGACATCGAGGGGGAGTTGCGCTTCCGCGACCGGGAAACCTCGGTCATCGCCGACCTCGCCCGCTTGGACAACATCGTTCTGGCCACGGGCGGCGGCGCCATCATCCGCCCGCAAAACCGCGCCTGCCTGGCCGCTCACGGCACCGTGATCTATCTGCGCGCCACCATAGACGATCTGCTGGCCCGCACCCTGCACGACAAAAACCGTCCATTGCTGCAAATCGCCGACCCCAGGGCCAAGCTGGAAAGCCTGTTCCAGGAGCGCGACCCCTTATACCGCGAGGTGGCCGACATCGTCGTCGACACCACGCAGCAGAATGTCAGCCTGCTGGTTGCCCGCCTGATGGAGCAACTCGCCGGCCTCCCCCCCAAACACAGACCCGCACAAGGAAGCTGATTGTGATTACCCTCGACCTGATCCTGCCCGACACCCGTTACCCGATTCACATTGGCCGGGACTTGCTGGAACAGGTCGAGTTGCTGCTTCCCCACCTGCCCTTGCCCAAGGTCGCCATCGTCTGCAACGAGACCGTGGCGCCGCTCTATCTGGCCCGGCTGCAACAGGCGCTGGCCCAACATCGGATCGAGTCCTTCAGCGTTGTGCTTCCGGATGGCGAGCAGCACAAGGACTGGAATACGCTGAACCTGATTTTCGACGCCTTGCTGTCGCGCAACGCCGAACGCAAGACCACCTTGATCGCGCTGGGCGGCGGCGTCGTCGGCGACATGACCGGCTTCGCCGCCGCCTGCTATCAACGCGGCGCGCCCTTCATCCAGATTCCCACCACTCTGCTGGCGCAAGTCGACTCCTCTGTCGGCGGCAAGACCGCGATCAATCATCCGCAGGGCAAGAACATGATAGGCGCGTTCTACCAGCCCAAAGCGGTGATCGCCGACATGTCGCTGCTGGACACGCTGCCGGAGCGCGAGTTGTCCGCCGGCCTCGCCGAAGTGATCAAGTACGGTCTGCTGGGCGACGCGGCCTTCCTAGGCTGGCTGGAGGAAAACATGCCGCGCCTGCGCGCGCGCGACCCCGACGCGTTGCAGCATGCGGTCAAGCGCAGCTGCGAGATGAAAGCTGACATCGTCGGCCAGGATGAAAAGGAGCAAGGCGTGCGCGCCCTGCTCAATCTGGGCCACACCTTCGGCCACGCCATCGAAGCCGGCCTGGGCTACGGCGCCTGGCTGCATGGCGAAGCCATCGGCGCCGGCATGGTGCTGGCTGCCGCCGCCTCCGCCGAACTGGGCTGGCTATCCTCCTCGGACGTCGAACGCGTGCGCGGCCTGGTGGCCGCCGCCGGCCTACCAGTCAAAAGCCCGCGGATGCCGCTGACGCGCTGGCTGGAGTTAATGAGCCACGACAAGAAGGTGGAAGCGGGCACCATCCGATTTGTGCTATTGCAACAACTGGGACGCGCCACTATTCAGGCCGGCCTGCCTTCTGCAATACTCGAGAAAATACTGGACAGAAATAGTTAACGCTCAAACGGTATCGGTACAGATCCGATAAGGATTTCTACGGATTGCCGCTTGCGCCGCTTCATCAGAATAATGAATCTACCGGAGATGGAGAAGGCCGGCAGGTCAGCCCCGCGCAAAGCTTGAAGCCCGAGCGCATAATATCGGGGAACCGCCGGCGAGGCCAAGTCGTTGCAAAGCGGAAGGGGAGAAGCCACATGGTAGCGTTGAGCGCGTTTGCCGCCAGTTTTGGACTGATGGCGGGATATTACGCCCTGCAATTCTTTTGGAAGAAAGTACGTTATACCAAGCCGTGCCAGCGCGGCATTGATCCTGTTGGCGAGGCGGAAGTTTTCCTCGCCTACGGCCGTACCCGCGACGCGGTGCGGGTACTGAAAGATTCGCTGCGCGACAATCCGGACAACCTTCCGGCCAAAGTCACTTTGTTGCGGGCCTATTCCAGCGAATGCAATCGCGAAGCCTATTGCCTGCTGGCGCGCGATGTTCAGTCGCAAGTGCAAGGCCAGCCGGTTTGGCACACCATTCAGGAGAACGGCCGCCGCTTAGCGCCGCAAGACCCGTTGTTTGAAGCCAAGCTCTGAATCACAGTCCACACAACAAATCGGCCAAGGCATCCGCCTTGGCCGATTTGCGTTCACCGCCATAACCGCTCAGCCCGCCTCGCCGTCCTCGTCCTTGAACTGCAGGCTGTGCAGCTTGGCGTAGAGTCCTTCGCGCGCTAGCAGCTGCGCGTGCGAGCCTTCCTCGGCGATCTCGCCGTGATGCATCACCACGATACGATCGGCGCTTTCAATCGTCGACAGTCTATGGGCGATCACGATAGTGGTGCGATTCTTCATCAGGTTTTCCAGCGCGCTTTGCACTAGTCTTTCTGACTGCGTGTCCAGTGCCGAAGTCGCCTCGTCCAGAATCAACAGCGGCGCGTTCTTCAGCAGGGCGCGAGCAATCGCCAGCCGCTGACGCTGGCCGCCGGACAGGCGTACGCCGTTTTCGCCTATCAGGGTGTCAAAGCCCTCCGGCATCGCCTCGATGAACTCCAGCGCATTGGCCGCGCGCGCGGCTTCCACCACTGCTTCGCGGCTGTGCGAGGCTTCGCCGTAGGCGATATTGGCCGCCACGCTGTCATTGAACAACAGCACGTCCTGGCTGACCATGGCGATATGCCGGCGCAGATCGTTCAAGGGCATGTCCTGCAAGCGCACGTCGTCCAAACGGATTTCGCCGTCGTCCGGATCGTAAAATCGCGGAATCAGGCTGACCAGGGTGGTTTTGCCGCTGCCGGACGAACCGACCAAGGCGACGGTTTCGCCGGGATTGACCTGCAGGTTGATGTCTCGCAACACCTGCCGCTCCGCCGCCGGGTAGCGGAAATTCACCCCCGACAGCTGCAACTTGCCGCGTGTGCGCGGCAAGGCGGTGCGGCCGTGATCGGGCTCTTCCGGCAAGTCGAGGAAATCGAAGACCGACTCCGCCGCCGCCAGGCCGCGCTGCATCGCCTGGGCAATGCCGGTGATGCGTTTCACCGGCGCGAACAGCAGCATCATCGCGGTCAAGAAGGACATGAAGTCGCCGGCGGTGAACGCGCCGCCCTGCGCGCGCAGCGTGGCGAAATACAGGATGGCGGCCAAGGCGCAGGCGATCATCAGCTGAGTGACGCCGGTGTTGGCGGAGGTCGCCGCGCTCTGCTTGACCGCGTTGCGGCGGATGGCCGCCGCCGCCTGGTGAAAGCGCTCGCTCTCGCGCGCTTCGCCGCCGTAGACCTTGATCACGCGCTGGCAACTGATGCCCTCGCCCAAAACCTGGGTCAACAAGGCCATATTCTGCTGGTTCTCGCGCGACAGATTGCGCAGGCGCTTGCCCACCACCCGCATGCAGAACGACACCACCGGCAGCACCAGCAGACAGATCAGCGTCAACTGCCAGTCTATGTACAGCAGCCAGGCCAGCAGGCTGATCGCGGTGACGCCGTCCTTGACCGTGACCGTGATCACGCTGAAGCCGGCTTCGGTGACCTGGTTGACGTCGTAGGAAATCCGCGACACCAGACGGCCGGACTGGTTGTCGGCATAGTACTGCACCGGCAGGCGCAGCATCTTGGCGAACATCTGTTCGCGCAGCGTCTGCACCAGATGCCCGGTCAGCCAGCTGGAGGTGTATTCATTGATGAAGCTGGTAACGCCGCGCACCGCGAACACGCCGATGATGGCCAAGGGCACCCAGGCGATCGCATGCGGGTCGCGGTTGACGAAACCGTTGTCGATCAAGGGCTTCATCAGGCGGGCGAAGGCCGGCTCGGTCAAGGCCGCCACCGTCATCGACACCAGCGAGATCAGAAAGACCTTCCAATAACGGCCCAAATATCCCAGCAAGCGGCGGTAGATCGCCCAGTTGCTATGCAAAGAATTCTTCATTCGTTCCTATCGTCCAACGCCCGCGTCCGCGGGCGGTCATGAATCAGAGCCTCACAACCCCGGCGCGTTCAAACCGCCAAGTTCAAGGATGCGCCGCAAATTCTGTTCCGGCGCGAAGCGCGAGCGTACATCGACGCGCCCGGCCTGAGCCCAGGCCTTCATCATTGCCGGCTGGCTCAGCGCCTGGTCGATCGCCTCGGCCCAGGCGGCAGCGTCGCCCGGCGGCGCCAACACGCCGGTTTCGCCGTGGCGCATGGTCTCGGGAATGCCGCCGGTATCGCTGGCGATCACCGGCACGCTGAGGCCCAACGCCTCGATCTGCGACATGCCCAGCGGCTCATAGCTGGACGGCATCAACACCAGATCGGCACGCGCCAGTAGAGCCGCCACCGGGCTTACCACGCCGGCGAGCAAGACTCTGTGCTGCAAGCCCAATTGCCGCGCCAGTTCGGCGATCGCCTGCTGCTCCGGCCCTTCCCCCGCAATCACATAACGCGCGTCCGGCCATTTGTTCTTCAGCAAGCCCAAGGCCGCCAACACCGTCCTATGTCCTTTTTCACCACGCAACATCGCCGCCTGCACCAGCAAGGGGCCTGCGGAACGGGACAGCCACTGTTCCAGCTCTGGCGGCAAGGGCAGCGCGGCGGCCTGGTCCAGAGCGTCGAAATCAATGCCGGGATAGACTACGTGCAGCTTGTCGGCTCGGATCGCCGGATTCTCCAGCAAACAGCGCTTCAGATAAGCGCTGGGCAACATGGTCGCGTCCATCAGCTGGTTATAGCTCCAGGCCGACGCCTGGCCGGGCTGATAAGTGCGCGAACGCAGCAGGAAGGGCCGGCCCCGCCCCGTCAGTCGCGCGGCAATGGCCAGATTATTGCTGTCGTGACCGCTGTGGCAGATGGCCAGCCGCGGGCGATGACGCCGCATCCAGGCGCTCAAGGCCAAAATAGACGGCAGGTGGAGACTGTTGCGAAAACGCAGCGGCAATACTTCCAAGCCGCGCCGGCAAGCCTCCTCCATCACCCGCGTCTGCGGCCGGCAGGCCAGCACCGGACGAAAACCGCGCTCCCCCAACAGGCGCATCTGCTGCATCAGCTGCAACTCCTGCCCGCCGACATTGGGGGAGGACTCGGTGAACAACACCCAATCACTCATGCGCCGCGCCTTTCTCCCGCTGTCTCAGCTCCGCCAACAAGGCGGCGGCGGTGAACAGAAAGATATGCAGCATATGATCCTTGTTCACGCTTTCCAACAACATGCGCCCGAGGAAACCGCAGCTCACCAGCATCAGCACCAGCCCCAGCGTATCGCGGCGCAGACGGAAGGCTTGGTAGCCGGTCCAGATCAACACGCCGCAAAACGCCAGCCATAGGGCGATGCCGACCACGCCCAAGCCCACGCCCAGATCGATGAAGCCGCTATGACTGTGGCCTACTTGATTGGGATGGCCCGTCGCCGTCAAGGCATTGGTGAAAGCATTGCGGCTATAGCCATAACCCATGGGCTTGGCTGCAATGAGGTCAAGACCGCTGTGAATCCAGGCCACTCGTTCGTAGGCGGACGGGTCCACGGACTGACCATTGGCCATCTTCGGATAGGGCTCCATCCGCAGCCAGGCCTTGGTGCCGGCATAGTGCCATCCGGCAGCCGCCGACTCTACAAATACCTGATTCCGGCTATCCTGCTTGATCGTATACGCGGCGATACTGCCCGCCGCGGCCAGGACCACGCCGGCAATAAGCAAAGTCTTGCCCCAGCCTATCTTCAGCCCTTCAAACACGGAATAAACCAGCAGCATGGACAACATCAGGTAGACAAGACCGATCATGCCATTGCGCGCCCCCGCCTTGAGGCTGACAAACAGAATCAAAGCCGCAGCCAAGCCCAAAATCCAGCGGGGAAAGCGCGTCAGCGGCTGGGCCCCGCGTTGCCCGAAGCAAAACGCAGCCACAATGAAGGCCAGCACAAAGTTCATGAAGAAGGTGAACTCCAGCTTGGTGGCAGTGGTGAGTACTGCGTGGTACGGCCACTGTCCGACGGTCAGATAGACGTAAGCGCCATGGCCGAACTCCGCCAAGGCCAATACGCAGCCGGCGACGATGACCAAGTCCGAAATCGTCCAGCGCCGAGGCGCGCGGAACAAAGCCAGGCCAGCCGCAAACCACAAGCCGCCGATCAATAGCTGGCTGCGGAATTCGCTGACGGAGGCTTCCGACCACATTGAAAGCAATAGGGTGTGCAGCAATGCATATAACAAGAACGCGCCTACGGCGACAACAGGCCCGCGCTGCTCGCGCCATTGGCGCTTGAGCCCGGCATAGTCTTTCGCCACCAGGATCAACATCACCAGCAAGATCACATAGCGCAGCGCAATCGTGTGGGACACATTGGCCAAGGTCAAAAACGCCAGGGACAGGCCAACCGCCAAGCGGCCATGCCAGCGGGGTTCGATACTCAGATGATCATTCATGCAGAAGTTTTTCCAAGGTCTCGGCCACCTGCCCGGCTGGCACAGCGGCCATGCACTGCGCCTGACGGCATTCGCCGGCCTGATCGCCAAATTTTCTGAAACAACGCAAAGCCCAATCGACATCGCGATAATGCACGCTGCGCTGGTTGCGGCAAGGAAACCATGCGGGGCCGACGCCGACGCAGGTGAAGCCGGCGAAAAAACGGCTCGCGCCGAACAAGGTCTCGCTGCCCGGTCCGAACAGCATCAGCAAGGGTGCGCCCGCCACTTTGGCCAGATGTGCGATGCCGGTGTCCGGACACACGCAGGCACGGGCGCGGCTCAAGACGGCGCGCAATTGCACCAGGCTCAGCGTGCCGGCCATGACGATATCGTCAGGCTCCACATCAATGGCCGACAGCAAATGCTGCTCCCCCGGCCCACACGACCACACAACCGTGCACCGGCAATCCCGGACAGTGGCAGCAACCCGGTTCCAACTTCCCACGGGCCAGAAGCGGGTCGCCGAACTCGCGCCGACGTGCAAAACGACGAAACGCGGCGGCAAGGGCGGTACCCCTTCAGCCGCTACCTGCCAATCCTGCAAACGAAACGGTTGGGGCTCGGGCCCGTCGATCAAGCGCGCCGCGGTATCGGTCCAGGCTTCCGGCTGCCCGGCGTACGGCACCGCCTCGTCCAGCAGCCAGTTCTTGTAGCGCGGCGTTTCCCCGGCGAAGCCGACAATCCAGCGGGCGCCGATCGCGCGCGCCAGAAAGCTCAGCCGGTTTTCGCCCATCAGGTAGGCGATATCGAAACGCTCCTCGGCGAACAAACGCCGGATTGAAGCAAAATCGCGCGGCTGCCAGGGCAACGGCCGAATACCATAGGGGCGCGTTTCATACAGCGGCGCTTGTCCCGGCGGACAAGCCAGCACGATCTCCGCCTTGGGAAAACGCTCACGCGCCTTGGCTAGCAGGCTGGTCGCCATCAAGGCGTCGCCCAGCAGAAACTGATGCAGAATCAGTATCCGGCGCGCGCTCTCGGGGTCCGGCTTGCGGCGCAGCCACTGCCAGGGCAGCCGCAACAACAGCGCCGCGAAAATCAGCAAGCGTCCGGGAAAGCGTCCCGGCCTCATCGCCAGTCCCTCATTCGCCAGCTCCGCGCCCGCCGCCGACGGCCGACAGCTCCCGGTACAAGGCCAGCATCTGCGCCACCATATTGCTCTCGCTCAAGCCCGCCACCCGCGCGCGCGCAAGCTCGCCGCTGCGCGGCCAATCCGCGCGCGCGGCCAGCCAGGCCGCCACATTGTCTTGCCAGGCGGCGGCATCCCCCGCCGCGGCCAGCCAGCCGGTGACGCCCGGCTCCAGCAACTCCGCACCGCCGCAACGGGTGCTGGTCAGCACAGGCAGGCCACAGGCCATCGCCTCTATCACCACCGAACCAAACGGCTCGTACAGCGTAGGCAGGATGAAGCCGTCCGCCAGGCCGTAATAGCTGCGGACATCGCGCTGCGGACCGGTGAAGTGCGCGCGCTCGGACACCCCCAAGCGCGCCGCCAGGCTCTGATAGCGCGCCAGCTTCTTGTCGCCGCCCACCACCACCAGATGCACGGCCGCGTGCGGCGCGATGGCACGCAGCGCCTGCGCCACGCCCTTGCGCTCGAAGCCCGAGCCCACGTAGACCAGCACCGGCGCCGTTTGCGGAATGCCGTATCGCTCGCGCAGCGCTTCCCGCTGCTCGCGCGCCGCCGCCGGATTGAAAAAGTCGCTATCCACGCCGTTGCGGATCACCGCGCAACGCCTAGGGTCCACGCCGAAACGGCCCACCACGTCGTCGCGCACCAACTCCGAATTGCAAATCACCGCCCGCAACGCCGGATGCCGGAACATCGCGCGCTCGGTGCGTAGCATGAAATGGTGGTAAGGGTTGCAAAAGGTGCTCAGCCGCCGCCACCAGGACGCGCCTTCCAACCGCGCGTCCAGCCAGGCGGCGTGCACGCCGTCGCCGGCGCGGAACACATGGCAACCGGGAATGCGCTCGTGCGATTGCACTAGGTCGGCGCCGGCCTTCTTCCACGCGGCACGGGCGGCGCGGGCAAAACTCCAGTCGCGCCAAACACTACCCAAATAGAATGGTTTGATCCCTACCGTTTCCACGCCCGGCAGGGTTTCCCAATTGCGGCTGATCAACAGCGGGCTGAACTCGCCGCCGGCCTGCAATTGCTTGACGATGGCGCTGACGATGCGCTCCGCGCCGCCCGCCGGGTTGTATTTCTGCCGGATAATCGCCAGCCGCTTCATGCGCTCTCCTTCAAGACCGCGTCCACCGCCGCCAGCACTGCGTCCACTTTGATGCGCTGCAGACATTCGCTCTGCCAGCCTCCGCCGCAGCCGGCGTTGCCGCAGGGGCGACAGGGCACCGGCTCCGACACCACCCGGTGCGGCACCTGCCACGGCCCCCATTCAACATCCCCCGACGGACCGAACAAGGCGACGCAAGGCGTCTTCATCGCCGAGGCGATATGCATGGGCACCGAATCCACGCCGATGTACAAGCGCGCCTGATCTATCGCCGCCGCCAGCTCCTTCAGGCTCAGCTGGCCGGCCAGGCTGGCCACCGGCCGTTCCAGCCGCGCTTCGATGTCGGCGATCATCGCCATTTCTTCCTCGCCCGGCGCGGCCGACAGCACCAGTTGTTCGCCGCGCGCGCTCAAGGCGTCGATCAGCGCGCTCATTTTCTCCGCCGGCCAGCTCTTGAACGACCAGCGGGAGGTCGGGTGCACCAGAATGTAGGCGCCCGGCCGCAAACCGCGCTCGGCCAGCTTGGCCGCCAGCGTGGCCTCTGCGTTGTGCCCCGGCACCAACACCAGCTCACGCTGGCTTTCATTCGGATAAACGCCAATCCGCCTCAAAGCGTCCAAATGGATTTCAATGGTGTGGCGGCGGTTGCCCGGAACCTGCAGATAGCGGTGAGTAAAGCTCTTCTTAAAGAAGCGCCCGTAAGGGCCCTGCGGCCCCACCGACCAGCGCGGCGCGAGCAAGCGCGCCAGCCATGCCCCGCGATTATGCTCGGTCAGCGTGATCACCAGATCGTAGCCGCGGGCGCGCAACTGGCTCAGCAGAGCCAGTTCAGCCCGAGCCTGACCCAGCGGCCCACGTTTTTTCCAGTTGCGGTCTATGGTGTGCAGTTGCGCAATTGCCGGGTGAAGGCTCAGCATCTCACGGGTGTCATGGTAGACCAGCGCGTCGATCTCCAGATGCGGCGCCTGCTGCTGCAGCGCGGAAAACAGTGGCGAAGTCAGCAGCACGTCGCCATGGTGGCGCAGCTTGATGACCAGCACCCGACGCACGGCGTTCAGGTCGATGGGATCGTTCAGCATAAGAAAGGAAAAAGCCGGATCAGACACCCGGCTCGGCATTCAGTTGTTGCAAAAGATCGGCGATTTTATCAGGGTCTTCGGTTCTAAGCATGCGCGCCGCAATCGGCGCGATCTGATCCAGGTGAGTATTGAGCACCTGTTGCTTGACCGCCAGCAGGTTGGCCGGATGCATGGAGAACTTGCGCAGGCCCATGCCCAGCAGCAAACGCGTCAGTCTGGCGTCGCCGGCCATCTCACCGCAAACCGACACCGGCACCCCGCCCTTGATGCCGGCCTTGATGGTGTGCAGGATCAGCTTCAACACCGCCGGATGGATGGGATCATACAGATGGCTGACCGAATCGTCGTTGCGGTCGATCGCCAGCGTGTACTGGATCAAATCGTTGGTGCCCACCGACAGGAAGTCGATATGCTTGAGAAAGCTGCCCACCACCAGCGCCGCCGACGGGATTTCAATCATCGCGCCCACTTCGATCTCTTCCGAATAGGCGATCTTCTCCTCGCGCAGCTCCTGCTTGGCGTATTCAAACTGCGCCAGCGCCTGCTTCAGCTCCGGCAGCGAATTCACCATCGGGAACAAGACCTTGATCTTGCCGTGCACCGAGGCGCGCAACAGGGCCCGCAGCTGCGCGCGGAACATCAACGGCTCGGCCAGGCATAGTCGAATGCCCGTCAGGCCCAACGCCGGATTGTCCGCCACCGCGTGGTTCAGCCACTTGGGGTTTTTGTCCGCGCCCAGATCCATCGTGCGGATGGTCACCGGCAAACCCTTCATGGTTTCCGCCACATGCCGGTAGGCTTCGTACTGCTCGTCCTCGTCCGGCAAAGTATCGCGGCCCAGAAACAGGAATTCGCTGCGGAACAGGCCCACGCCCACCGCGCCGGACTTGCGCACGTCTTCCACGTCCTGCGGCAACTCGATATTGGCCAGCAGTTCGATCGCGGTGCCGTCCTGGGTCTTGGCATTGGACTTGCGGATAGACGACAGCTTGCGCCGGGCGTCGCGCCAGGCGCGCAGCCGGCGGCGGTACTCAGCCAGCACCAAATCGTCAGGATTGATGATCACCACGCCTTGCAGGCCGTCGACGATGATCAACTCGTCTTCACGGATCAGTTCGCGCGAGTGATGCAAGGCGATCACCGACGGCAGGTCCAGGCTCCGTCCCAGAATCGCGGTATGCGAAGTGGCGCCGCCGACGTCGGTGACGAAGGCGGCGAAGTTGGAGTCCTTGAAATAGACCATATCGGCCGGCGACAGATCATGCGCCACCAGAATGTGGTCGTCGACCAAGTCTTCCGGCGCAGGCAGTTGCGGCACGTCGCCGTCCAGGTTCTTGAAGATGCGCTCCACCACTTGAAGCACATCGTTCTTGCGTTCGCGCAGATAATCTTCCTCGATCGCGTCGAACTGCTCGACCAAGGACTCGCATTGCAGCTTCAGCGCCCACTCGGCGTTGCAACGCTGTTTTTCGATGATTTCGCGCGGCTCGCGCGAGATGGTGACGTCGCCCAACAGCATGATGTGCAAAGACAGGAAGGCGCCCAGCTCCGCCGGCGCGTTCTCCGGAATACTGCCCCACAACATTTCCAGCTCTTTGCGAGTATCGCGGATGGCTTCATCGAAGCGCGCCAATTCCGCCGGGACTTCCTCGTCCTCCAGCAGATAGTGCGCGACATCGTCCATGCTGCGCGAAATCAAATGGGCGCGGCCAATGGCAATGCCGCCGCCTATGGCCACCCCGTGCAGGATGATGCTCATCGTCCCGTCCTTAGGCTCCGGCTTATTCGGCTTCGTCGAATCGGTTATTGATCAGGGCCACCAGGGCGTCCAACGCCACTTGCTCATCCTCCCCGCTCACCTCCAACTCCACGGTCGCCCCCTTGGCCGCCGCCAGCATCATCACGCCCATGATGCTTTTGCCGTTGACCCGGCGATTGTTGCGCGCAATGAAAATATCGCTTTTGTAGCGGCTGGCCAGCTGAGTGAACTTGCTGGAGGCGCGGGCATGCAGGCCGAGCTTGTTGATGATTTCCACTTCAATTCGCAGCATTGCCTTCCCCCGGAATAATATAAAGCACGCCCTCCAGGCCGCCGGTGATCGCCTTGCTCACGACGATTTCCAATGGCTGGCTGCTATAGCACAAGGCTCGGACTACCATGGGGAGACTCGCCCCCGCCACCGCCTCCACTCGCCCCGGCCGGATCAACCGGCTGGCGATATTGGACGGCGTGCCGCCATACATATCGGTCAGGATCACCACCCCGTCACCCACGTCCAGCCTGTCCACCAGCAACTGGGCTTCGGCTTGCTTGCTTTCCGGGTCATCGGTCTTGTCGACCGCCATCAATGCCAGATTTTCCGGCTCACGACCCAGGATATGCCTGGCGCAATCCGCCAGACTGCGCCCCAAGTCGCCATGCGCGATTATCAATACACCTACCATGCCTGATTCTTCATGTTGGCAGCGTCGTCGGCGCGGGGCCGGGACGCTGAAGCAAAAAGGTTGATCAACACGTCAGTCTGCCATTGTATCAGCAGTATTCTCCGAGGGTCTGTCGACATCTTATTTACCCGCGTCCTTCCGCCTTGTATAGCGCGCTTTTCCCAGCCAGCGCAACGGTAAAACAAACGTCAACAGACTCGGGTCCGGTACCAACCCAGTTTGTCCGCCAATCCCACCACCTCGCCGACAATGATCAAGGCGGGCGAAGCAATATGATGCTTGGACATCAGTTCCGGCAGATCCCGCAGCGTGCCCGCCACCGTTCGCTGCCGTTCGGTGGTCGCCCATTCCACCGCGGCGGCCGGCGTCGTCGCCGGCTTGCCGTGCTCGATGAAAGCGAGGCACAGTTCCTGAGCAGTGGACACGCCCATGTAGACTACTACGGTCTGAGCCGGCCGCGTCAACGCGGGCCAGTCAAGGTGAATGCTTCCGTCCTGCTTGTGTCCGGTCACGAAGGTCACCGACTGCGCGTAATCCCGATGGGTCAGCGGTATGCCGGCGTACGCCGCCGCACCGCTGGCGGAAGTGATGCCGGGCACGACTTCGAAGGCGATGCCATGCGCCGCCAGCGTCTCGATTTCTTCGCCGCCACGGCCGAAAGTAAACGGATCTCCGCCCTTGAGCCGCAACACCCGCTTGCCTTGTTGCGCCAGTTCTACCATCAAGAGATTGATGTCGCCTTGCGGCAGCGCATGGTTGGCTCTGGCCTTTCCCACATAAATGCGCTCGGCGTCGCGTCGCACCAGCTCCAGCAGCTCCGGCGCCACCAGATTGTCGTGCAAGACCACGTCGGCCTGCTGCATCAGCCGCAGCGCCCGGAAGGTGAGCAAATCCGGATTGCCCGGTCCCGCCCCCACCAGATAGACCGCGCCCTGCGCAGTCTGCTTGCCGGCGTCCTCCAGCCGTCGCTCCATCGCCTGCACGGCGGCAGCCTCGTCTCCGTTGATCACCGCTTCGGCCAGCGGCCCCTCCAGCACCGACTCCCAGAACGTCCGACGACGTTCAACGTCGGGAATGCCGGCTTTGACCCGGTCACGGAAACCGGCGGCAAAACGCGCCAATCGCCCAAACCCGCTGGGAATCAGGCTTTCCAGCCGGCCGCGGATCAACCGCGCCAACACCGGCACTCCGCCGCCGGTGGACACGGCGATCACCAAGGGCGAACGATCCACAATGGACGGGGTGATATAGCTGGACAGATCAGGGTCGTCCACCACATTGACGGGAATATTCAAGGTCTGACAGGACACGGAAACTTGGCGGTTGACCTCGCGCTCGTTGGTGGCAGCCACCACCAGGCGCCTGCCGCTCAGTTGGGCCGGCTCGAAACAGGCGCGCAAATGCGTCAGTTGGCCCTGCTTCGCCATCTCGGCCAATTCCGGTGTCAACGCCGGCGCCACTACTGTCAGTTCCGCTCCAACGGACAGCAAAAGGCGCGCTTTGCGCAGCGCCACCTCGCCGCCGCCCACCAGCAAACAGGGCGCGCCTTGTAATTTAAGGAAGATCGGGAAGTAATCCATTTGGCCAGCTCCACAACAATGTTTGCAGCATACTGCATTTGTTGCATAAAAACGACGCTGGCGAATGCTATCAATATTACGAAAAGCGCCCTGCTTTGCGCCAGGTGCCATCATTGCAGCTTTGCGCGCCGTCGCGCCTCCGGAGAACCGCTTGAACCCAGCCTTACGCCGCCCGGCCAGTGCGCACTGTCGACTGTTCGCCGCCGCGGGCTCGCTGTGCCTGTTCGGGGCCGACTACGCGCAAGCCGCGACGCCGGATTGGCTCGCCGGCTGGCCGCTGTTCATCCCCTTGCTGGCGCTGCTAGGCCTGACGCCATGGCGACGCCGACGACAGCTGGCCACGCTAAGCCGGCAGGTTCGGGACAGCAGGCAGCCGCTGGCGTTGGCCGACGCCGACGGTAGCCTTCTCGCCGTCTCCGGCCATGCGCCTGCGCCCGCGCGCCAAGACAGCGGTCTGGCCGGTTACGGCTTCAGCCGGCACGACCTCGCGCTGCTGCTGGACCCTACCCACCCTAGTCATCGCGACGGCCTGCTGGCGGCCCGTGCCGATTTGCTGGCCTTTCCCTTGCCCTGCTCGCTTCCCGGTCATCTTTTGCTGCACCTGCAGCCTCCCGCCGCTCACGGCCCCGGAGGCGACTTGGGCGGCTGGCGCCAGGCGCTGCAGGACGCGCGGCTGGGTTTGCTGGAGTTCGATCTGGCCGGCCAAGCGGTGCGCGGCGCGCCTCAAACGCTGCACGCCCTGTTGGGTCTGCCGGCGGACGCCGAGCGCATGGCTTTTTCACGCTGGCTGGAGCTGCTTCATCCGGAAGACCGCTCGCTGTTCACCGCCTTGCTCAGTCACCCGGAGCAAAGACAAGAAAGCGCCTGCGGCATGGAGTTCCGCGTGCGCCACGCTCACGGTCATTGGGAATGGCTGGAGCAACGCACCCAGTTTCATAAAGACGAAGTGGGCCGCATCAGCCATATCCACGCGCTGTGCCAGATCGTCACAGCGCGCAAACTGGCCGAGTCCGCGATGCTACGGCGCGAACAGGAGTTCCGCACTCTGGTGGAAAACTCGGAAGACGTCATTGCCCGCTACGATCTGGACCTGCGCTGCCAATTCATCAACCGCAGCGTCAGCCGCTACTCAACGCTGACGCGCGAGGAGCACCTCGGCCGCAGCGTCCACGACAAAACCTGGCCGGAAGCCGCGCGCGCGCGTTTTGCCGAGGAGTGCGAGGTTCTAATCGCCGGCGGCGAGGCCCGCCGCTTCGAGCTGGAGCTGAGCATGGGCACCCGGCGCTTTATTTTCGAGGTGAGGCTGTTCCCCGAATTCGGGCTGGGCGGCGAGCTGCGCAGCATTCTGGCGGTAGAGCGCGAAATCACCCACAGTCGCCAGAGCGAACGTCTGCTGGCGGAAGAAAACGCCGTGATGGAGATGATTGCCGGCAATGCGCCGTTGCAAGACACGCTTAACCAGATCTGTCGAATGATGGAGTCGCAGCTGAACCGCGGCGTCTGTTCCATCATGCTGTTGGACGCCGCCGGAGAAACCTTGCGGCTGGCGGCCGGCCAAAGCCTGCCGCCTGGATATCGCAAGCTGCTGGAACAAGTGCCGGTGGGCCCGGAGGCCGGCTCCTGCGGCACCGCCGTCCACCGCAAAAGCCTGGTGATCGTCGA
Source organism: Chromobacterium haemolyticum (assembly GCF_009936155.1). Taxonomy (NCBI): domain Bacteria; kingdom Pseudomonadati; phylum Pseudomonadota; class Betaproteobacteria; order Neisseriales; family Chromobacteriaceae; genus Chromobacterium; species Chromobacterium haemolyticum. The sequence continues at coordinate 4,509,945 of NZ_AP019312.1, forward strand.
CGATATCGCCAACAGCCCACTTTGGGCCGGCTACCGCGACCTGGTGGCCCCCTTCGGCCTGAGCGCCTGCTGGTCCACGCCCATATTCTCCAGCGACCGCCGACTGCTCGGCGCTTTCGCCATCTATCACCCGGATCCGCGCCAACCCGAGCCGGAAGAGTTGCAGTTGGCTCAACGCAGCACCCACCTGATCGCCATCGCGCTGCAACGCGACGCCCACGAAAAGAAACTCTATCAGCTCGCCACCCTGGATGAACTGACAGGCCTGTGCAACCGCCGCCAGTTCATCGCGCTGTCCAGCCGAGAAATCGAACGCAACCGGCGTTATCAATTGTCCTTGACCGTGCTGATGATGGATTTGGATCACTTCAAGAACATCAACGACCGTCATGGCCACGCCAAGGGCGACGAAGTCATCGTCCACTTCGCGCAAAGCTGCCGCAACGTGCTGCGAAGCACCGACATTTGCGGCCGCCTGGGCGGCGAGGAGTTCGCCGCGGTGCTGCCGGACACGCGGATGGAAGACGCGCTGCTGGCGGCGGAGCGCCTGCGCCGCGTCGTCGCGGAAGCCCGTTTGCCGGACGGCGAGGCCGGCACTCTGCAATACACGGTCAGCATAGGCGTCGCCGTGCTGCGCGCCGACGAGACTGAAATCGACGAAGTGCTGGGCCGGGCGGACAAACAGCTGTACCAGGCCAAACACAATGGCCGCAACTGCATCAGCGGCGAGGAATTGCTGCTATTGCGCTAAAATGCCGGCCTGAATCTTTTTCCAAGATGTCCACCGTGAGCGCCTGGCAAACCGACTATCTCTCCCACCCTCTATATCGGCCCGTACGCGACGCCGCCGAGCTGATCGCTCCCGCCTCCTGGCCGGAGCAAGAGGACTACGACCTGCTGCTGCGGCGCTACCGGCAACAACGCCCGAACGCGCTGCCCCCGGCACTGCGCTTTGCCTGCGATCTGGAGCCGGAAGCCTATTACGAGATGCACATCGGCCACACCGGAGAGATCCCCACCCGCAGCGGCAACTGGCACGATTGGTTCAACGCCTTGGCCTGGCTGGCTTGGCCGCGGAGCAAGCAAGCGCTGAACCGCCGCCACCTGCGCGCCATCGCCCGCGGAGAGACCAAGCGCGGCCCGCTGCGCGACGCGGCCACGCTGTTGGACGAATGCGGCGTCATCGTCGCCGTCGCCGATCCGGCTTTCAGCCGGATGCTGGACGATATGGAATGGCAGCGTCTGTTTCTGGAACATCGCCAAGATTGGGACCGTCGCATCGGCGTTCACGCCATCGGCCACGCGCTGTTCGAAGTCGGCCTGCGGCCGCATATCGGCTGGTGCGGCAAGGCGCTGCCGCTGGCGGTGCCGGAAGCCTTCTTCCGCTGGGACGAAGCTCGCCGGCGGGACCATCTGGACACGGAGTTGGCGCGGCGACTGGACGACGACGGTTTCATGCCGGCCCCACGCTCGCTGTGGCCGCTGCCGCTGCTAGGCATTCCCGGCTGGTGGCCGGACAATGAAGATCCGGCCTTCTACGCCAACCGCGATTATTTCCGGCCAACGCGGCGGGCGAAATCCTCCAGCGTCACGGACTGAAGCTCGGCCGTCATCGGCCCCAATAGGGTTTCCACTCCGGCTCCGACATCGTCGTCGCGGTAGTTGTCGCTGCGATACACGAACAGTTCGAACAGCTCCACCATGCAGATGGCCGACAACTTCTTGCCCAGAACCCAACCGTCGCGCTGGCTTTTCTGAACAAAACCGCGGGAGCTCAACATGTCCAGCACCCAGCCCAGCTCGTCGTAGCCCACCTTCACCTGGCTGCGCAACTGCACCGGGCTCAGCAGTTCGCCGCGGTTCTGCGCCTCGTCCAGCAGCAGCAACACCTCCACCGCGTCGAGAAAACGCCGCCTAGGCTCGAAGCGACGCCGCCATGCGTCGCCCTCCCAATAAGACAACGATGCCGTGAACACCGCGCCGCTGAGCACCACCATCCACAGGCAATACACCCACAACAGGAAAATCGGGATACTGGCGAAGGCCCCGTACACCAATTGGTAATTAGCGACCTGACCGATGTAGAAGCCGAACAAGGCGCGCGTGGCCTCCAGCAAGATCGCGGTCAGCAAGGCGCCCACGCTGGCGTGCTTGATCGGCACAAAACGGTTGGGCACGATGCGGTACAACAGCGACAGCACCAGGGCAGTCAGCAAGATGGACCCGCCGGCTTCCACCATATTGGCCAATACCGGCAGCGCGTGATCGAACTTGCTGACCTTGAACAGACTGCGCCAAGCCAGCAGGCTGCCACCCAGCACCAGCGGCCCCAGCGTCAGCACCGTCCAATACACCATGCTCTGCTGCAATAACGGCCGCCCGCGGCGCACGCCCCAGATGGCGTTGAAAGTACGGTCTATGGTGGACATCAGCATCAACGCGGTAACGCCCAGCATCACAATGCCGGCGGCGGTCAACTTCTCTGCGTTGTCGGCGAACTGGCGCATGTAGACGGTAATCACCTTGCCGGCGAACTCCGGAACCAGCGTGGACAACAGCATGATCTTGAAACGGGTGCTCAGATCCGAGAATACCGGAAACGCGGAAATCACCGTCAAGGCGATGGTGAACAAGGGTACCAGCGCCAACAGCGTGGTGAAGGTCAGGCTACCGGACACTTGCGCGACGCGATGGCTGCCCATGCGCCGGGCAAGAAAGCGCGCAAAGCCCAGATAAGGTTCGATTCGACTCATTTGCATCTCGGCAAAATAATGGCAAAGCGCGGATCAGGCAAGCCGCACAGAGTTGCTTTATCATGCATCCGCTTGCGCGGCGGCGCGCGACCTATCGTTTTTGATCTCACAAGGAAGGCCCCAAACCCATGCAAGACCTCTTGGTGCTCTACTACAGCCAGCACGGCGCCACCCGCGAACTGGCCCGGCTGATCGCCCGCGGCATTGAAAGCGTGCCTGGCTGCCAGGCCCGGCTGCGCACCGTGCCCAAGGTGTCCGCGGTCTGCGAAGCCACCGAGGCCGCCGTCCCCGAGGCCGGCGCGCCCTATGTCGAGGCCGCGGATCTCGTAGAATGCATCGGCCTGGCGCTGGGCAGCCCCACCCGCTTCGGCAATATGGCGGCGGCGGTGAAATATTTTCTGGACGGCACCAGCCCGGAATGGATGCAGGGCGCGCTGGCCGGCAAACCCGCCTGCGTGTTCACCAGCAGCGCCTCGCTGCACGGTGGGCAGGAATCCACCCTGTTGACCATGATGGTGCCCTTGCTGCACCACGGCATGCTGATGGTGGGCCTGCCCTACACGGAAACCGCGCTGACCCGGACCAGCACCGGCGGAACGCCTTATGGCGTCAGCCATGTCGCAGGCGTGCGCAATGAACAAGCCATCAGCGACGACGAGAAACAACTGGCGCTGGCGCAGGGGCGCCGGCTGGCTGAGATTGCGCTGAGGCTGGCCGCCCCGTTCTAAAGCTGCAGCGCATCGAAGAAAGCGCTCGGCGACGCACCCAATTCGCGCTTGAACATCGTCGAGAAAGCGCTGGGGCTGGCATACCCCAGATCCAGCGCCACCTCCAACACGCTGGCGCCACGCGCCAGACGCTCCAAAGCCGCGATCAGCCGCGCTTGTCGCCGCCACTGCCCGAAGCTCAGCCCGGTCTCGCGCTGGAAGCGGCGCTGCAATGTGCGCGGATCCATCGCCGCCTGCGCCGCCCACTCGGCTACGCCGCGCGCGTCGCCGGGGTGGCTGAGCAACTGCCTACACAATTGGTCCAGCGCCGCCGACGCCGGCTGCGGCAAGGACAAAGCCAAACTCGGCAGGCTGCGGATCTCGTCCAGAATCAAACGCATCACCCGTTCCGCCCGGCTATCCGGCGGGTAAGGCACCGCAATGCCGGTTGCGGCCTGAATCAGCTCGCGCAACAAGGGCGACACCGCCAGCACGCAACACTCCGCCGGCAGGCCGGCCAAGGCGTCCCCGCGCACATATACCGTTCGCATCCGAACCCGGCTCAACATATTCACCTGATGCCAAGTAGCGATGGGCAGCCAGATGCCGCGCGTCGGCGGCACAATCCAGCGGCCCTGATCGGTGGTGACCATCATCACGCCTTCCACTGCGTACAGCAGCTGTGCCGTGGGGTGGGCGTGGCGCGGCGAAACACCGCCGGCCGCGTAATCGCGCGCCTTGCCCACCACCGGGGCCGCGCCGCCGTCATAGTCATGCAAATGGTCGAAGTCCGCCACAATGCCTCTTTTGCGAAGATAACTGCCTTATTTTGGCAGGACGGACGCTATTTTGCTCGTTAGTATGACATTCACCCACTAGCTGAATGATTCTCAAGCCCATGACCACCGCCACCGCCGCCGCGCCTGATCAAGACAGCACTCGTTTCCGCGTGCTGGGCGCCATCAGTTTCTCCCATTTTCTCAACGACATGCTGCAGTCGCTGCTGCTGGCGATCTATCCGCTGCTTAAAGGCAATTACCAGCTCAGCTTCGCCGAAATCGGCCTGATGACCTTGACCTACCAATGCACCGCCTCGCTGCTGCAGCCGCTGGTGGGGCTCTACACCGACAAGAAACCGATGCCATACTCGCTGGTGCTGGGCATGGGAGCCACCCTGTGCGGCCTGCTGCTGCTGTCCAGCGCCGGCAGCTTCCCCCTCCTCCTGCTGGCCGCGGCGCTGGTGGGCACAGGCTCCTCGGTATTTCATCCGGAATCGTCGCGGGTGGCCCGCATGGCCTCCGGCGGCCGCCCCGGCCTGGCCCAATCCATTTTTCAGGTGGGAGGCAACGCAGGCAGCGCCAGCGGGCCGCTGCTGGCGGCGCTGATCGTCATCCCCTTGGGCCAGGGCAGCATCGCCTGGTTCGGCCTGGCCGCCTTGCTGGCGATGGCGGTGCTGTTCAAGATCGGCCAGTGGTACAGCCATCAGCAGCGCAAGGCCAAAACCGCCGCCATCGCGACGCCGCCTCAGTTGTCGCCAGCGCGAGTGAAGCTGACGCTGTTCGCCCTGCTGGTGCTGCTGTTCTCCAAATACTTCTACACCGCCAGCATCACCAGCTACTTTACCTTCTATCTCATCAAGCACTTCGGCCTGGGCGTGCAAGCCGCGCAGTTCCATCTGTTCTTGTTCCTGTTGGCGGTCGCGCTGGGCACCATCTTCGGCGGGCCGATCGGAGACGCCATCGGTCGCAAGCGGGTGATCTGGTTCTCCATCCTCGGCATCGCGCCGCTGACCTTGCTGCTGCCCTACGTCAATCTGTTCTGGACCAGCGTGCTGTCGCTGGGCATCGGCTTCGTGCTGGCCTCTGCCTTCCCCGCCATCATCATTTACGCGCAGGAACTGTTGCCGGGCCGGGTGGGCATGGTGTCAGGCATGTTCTACGGCTTCGCCTTCGGCATCGGCGGCATCGGCGCCGCTGTGCTGGGCCAACTGGCCGACAGCCGCGGCATCGAATTCGTCTATCAGCTATGCGCCTTCCTGCCGCTGCTGGGCCTAGTGGCCGCACTGCTGCCGGATCTACGCGGCGACAAGGTTTGACACTGGCGCCGCCCTGCCCGGATACTTCCGCCATTCAATTTTTCCAACGCGCCTGCGGCGCCGTCTGAACGCTCTGCGTTACGCGGCTTGCCGGGCGCGTTGCCCATTCGGACGGAAAATCATGTGTGGAATCGCCGGTTTCTTCTCTCAACGCCCCACCGCCGCGGCCACCGCCCAGGCCATGTTGACGGAGCTGGGCCGGCGCGGACCCGACGCGGCCAATCAATTATTGCTGAACGCCGACTGGCAAGCGGCGACGGACGGCGACATCCACAACGCGCTGCTGCACGCGCGCTTGTCCATCATCGACCCGCGGCCCATCGCCAACCAGCCGATGGCCAGCGACGATGGCCAGGTCTGGATCTGCTACAACGGCGAAGTCTATGACTGGGCCGCCGACAAGGCCGAATTGGAAGCCGGCGGCGCGCGCTTCGCCACGCACTCCGACACCGAGTTCATCCTGCGCGGCTACCAGGCCTGGGGCATTGAAACCCTGCTGCAGCGGCTGCGCGGCATGTTCGCCTTCGCCATCCTGGATTTGAAACAACGCAAAGTGCATCTGGCGCGCGACCGGATGGGCGAGAAACCGCTGGTCTATTCGCTGCTGGACGGAAACTTCGCCTTCGGCTCGCTGGTGCGCTCGGTGCTACCCTTCTTGCCGCCGCAACGGCGAGACTTCTCCGCCGACGCCATCGACGCCTATCTAGCGCACCGCTACATCCCGGCGCCCGCCACCTTGTTCAGCCACATACAGCGCCTGGAAAACGGCCACCGGCTTGAGTTTGACCTAGACACCCGCTCGCTGCGCAAGTTGCGCTACTGGCAGCCAGCCAAGGACAGTGGCGACTGGCTGCAAGAGCTGGACCGCGCGGTGGCGATGCGCACCGTCGCCGACCGCCCGCTCGGCGTGCTCTTGTCCGGTGGCATCGACTCCACCGTGATCGCCAGCCGGCTGGCCATGCAACAGTTGACGCAATTCAGCAGTTTCACCGCCGCCTTCCCCGGCTCCAAGCTGGACGAGGCCGCCGACGCCGCCGACTCCGCGCGCAGAATGGGCCTGGCCAACCTGGCGGTGCAGATGCCGGACAATCTGGCGGCCGACTTCGAACGCATCGTCGCCGACCTCGACCAACCCTTCGCCGATCCGTCCAGCTTCCCCACCTGGTATCTGGCGCGCGAAGTCAGCCGCCACGTCAAAGTGGTGCTGTTGGGCGACGGCGGCGATGAATTGCTGGCTGGGTACAAGCGCGTCAACAAGCATCTGCGCACCCGCTGGCGCAGCTTGCTCAAGCTGCCGCTGGCGATCCAGCCCTCGCTGGACGGCAAGGGTGCCGGCAAGCTGGCCACCGAGCTGGCGATGAGCTGGCAGGACGCCTACTCGCTGCGCTTTTCCGGCTTCACCCCCGGCCAACGCCTGTTCCTGCAAGGCAACCGGCCGCTGACGCGGCTCTGCCACTGGCGCGCGCCCGACGACATCGGCCCGCCGCCGGCCAATGCGCCAGCCGGCCTGCATCATTTGCTGGCGATAGACTTCGCCAACTACCTGCCGGACTACATCCTGCAAAAGTCGGACCTGTGCACCATGGCCCATGGCCTGGAAGGCCGGGCCCCGCTGGTGGACCACCGCTTCTATCAAGCCTTGTTGGCGGTGGACGGCAAACAACGCTTCACCCAGCCGGCCAAGCTGATCTTCCGCCGCGCCATCCACCCGGCGCTGCCGGCGGACTTCTTCCAGCGCAAAAAGCGCGGCTTCAACCCGCCCTTGTCCGGCTGGCTAAAGACCAGCCTGGCCCCGCGCATGGACGGCCTGGGCGAACGTCTGGCGCGGCTCAGCCGCGGCCAGCTCGACGCAGCGGCAGTGGACGCCTTCGCCGCCGCCTACCGAAACGGGGCCGAGCATCTGGCCGAGCAGATGCTGCAGTTGCTGATTTTGGACGAAAGCCTGGGACAGCTCAGCCGGCTGTCGACGCAAATCTGAACGCCACGCGGTGCATGCCATTCCTATGGCCAGCGCCGCCCGACGTCGCATCTGCTACATTCGACACCACATTTTCGTTTGAAAACGATAATGATTAGCATTAGTATTTTTAGGCAGGCCAAGCAAACCAATAATAAAGCGCTTATCCGCCCGGCCGGCGTCCTTCGCCGCCAAGCAGTGCCCTATTCAATTGAAACCAAAAGGAAACAATATGCGTCGCTTTGTCCAACTGGCTATCGCCACCGCAGCACTCACCGCTTCCGCCGCCTCCATGGCCAAGGAATACCCGATCGGCAAGCCGGCCCTGAAGAACGGCATGGAGATCGGCGCGGTCTACCTGCAGCCGACAAAGATGGAACCGGAAGGCATGATGCGCAAGGCGGAAGAATCCGACATCCACCTGGAAGCCGACATCCACGCCACCAAGAACAACCCGAACGGTTTCGAAGAAGGCGCATGGATGCCTTACCTGGTGGTTAAGTACGAACTGAGCAAGGTGGGCGGCAAGGAAGTGCTCAAGGGCGATCTGATGCCGATGGTGGCCAACGACGGTCCGCACTATGGCGACAACATCAAGCTGCAAGGCCCGGGCAAATACAAGCTGAAATACACCATCCTGCCGCCGTCGGCCAACCAGCACGCTCACTTTGGCCGCCACATCGATAAGGAAACCGGCGTGGGCCCGTGGTTCAAGCCCTTTGAACTAAACTACGAATTCACTTATGCCGGCATCGGCAAAAAAGGCGGCTATTAATCCCGTTGTTCTTGCAAAAACAGGATTAATGCGAATGAGAATGTAAACGCAAGCCATTCTCATGCGTTAAAATAAGACAGCGCATGCCTTCGCCTGCGCTGTTTTCAATCCGGAGACCCATTCCGATGAAGTTCGCGCCCTTGACCCTGGCCGCCGCCGCGGCCTGCCTGTTGTCCATGTCGGCCATAGCCGACGACATGCCGGTGTTCAAACTGGTGATGAAGGACGGCGTGTTCACACCCGCCCGCCTGGTGGTCCCCGCCGGCAAGAAGTTCAAGGTTGAAGTGATCAATGCCGGCAAGACCCCGGCCGAATTCGAAAGCACGCCGCTGCGCAAGGAAAAGGTGCTCGGCCCCGGCGCGGAGTCCTTCCTGGTTTTCCAGCCGCTGTCCCCCGGCGAATACAAGTTTTTTGACGAATTTCACATGAAGACCGGCCAAGGCGTCATCGTCGCCAAGTAAACGCGGCCCATCCGCTGTGTAAGCCGTATTCAGGAGTAGACCTCATGGGACAAGTCCTATTCATCGTCTGGCGCGAAAGCGTCGAAGCCTTGCTGGTCGTGGGCATCCTCAATGCCTGGATGAACCAGAACCCGGCCGGCGCCGCCGGAAAACGCTATTTGTGGGCCGGCGTGGCGCTGGGCCTGCTCGCCGCCGTCGGCCTGGCCGTGGCCCTGTTCGCCGCCAGCAGCCTGATGGCCGGCGCTCAGGACATCTTCCAGACAGTGATGGTGTTCACCGCCGCGGCGCTGATCGTGCACATGGTGCTGTGGATGCGCGAGCATGGCCGCACGCTGAAGAAAGAACTGGAGGCCGGCCTGCGCGAAAACGCCAGCAATGCCAACTGGTGGGGCGTCACCCTGCTGGCCGCCATCGCCATCGCCCGCGAAGGCAGCGAAACCGTGGTCTTCCTCTACGGCATGTTGGCCGAGGCTGACGGCTCCACGCTGGCCAGCATGAGCTTTGCCGCCATAATAGGCCTGGGCCTGGCCTTTCTGACCTTCTATCTATTGCAGCTGGGCGGCAAATATCTATCCTGGCGCTTGTTCTTCCGCATCACCGAAATCATGCTGCTCCTGCTCGGCGCCTCGCTGTTCCTCAGCGGCGTGGAGAAGCTGATCTCGATGGACATTCTACCGGCGCTGGTCGACCCGCTGTGGGACAGCTCCGCGCTGCTTGACGACATGAGCCCGGCTGGCGGCGTCGTCGCCTCTCTCACCGGCTACCGCGCCCACCCCGCCCTGATGAGCCTGATCGCCTACGCGCTGTTCTGGGCGACGATCTGGGCGCTGTTCCAGTGGCGCAACCGCAAGCAGACACTGGCCGTATGAAATCCGCCCGCCCGCCGCTTCCCCATTCCGCCGACGTCGCCGCGCGCGCCGGCGGTTCCTGTCGCCAGCCGACGGCCCAGGGTTTCATGGCCGCCGTCGGCTTGTGGCTGCGGGATCACGCCGGCCTGCTGCGCGCGCTGCAATGGGGCGTGGTAGTGGTCTACGCTGCGCTGCTGATCGTGCCGGCCTGCCTGGACTTGCCGGAAGACAGCGCCCGGATCTGGAACAATCTGACCATCTTCGCCCAATTCGTGTTCTGGGGCATTTGGTGGCCGTTCGTGCTGTTGTCCATGGTGTTGTTCGGCCGGCTGTGGTGCGGCGTTCTCTGCCCGGAAGGCGCTTTGTCCGAGTGGGCGGCCAAAAAAGGCCTGGGCCGCCCTATCCCGCGCTGGATGCGCTGGGGCGGCTGGCCCTTCGTCGCCTTCGCTCTGACCACCATCTACGGCCAACTGGTCAGTGTCTACCAATACCCTAAGGCCGCATTGCTGGTGCTAGGCGGCTCCACCGTGGCCGCGGTGATCATCGGTTTCATCTATACCCGCGGCAAACGCGCCTGGTGCCGCCACCTGTGCCCGGTCAACGGCGTGTTCGGCCTGCTGTCCAAGCTGGCGCCAATGTATTACCGAGTGGACGAGGCCGCCTGGAAAGCCTCACAGCAAGGCAAAACCATCCCGATACAGGCGGTGGATTGCGCGCCGCTGCAACCGCTGCGCCATATGCAAGGCGGCAGCGGCTGCCATATGTGCGGCCGCTGCAGCGGCCATCGCGACGCCATCGAACTGAGCCTGCGCTCGCCCACTGAAGAAGTGGTCAAGGTCGCAGCCAAAGAGGCCGATGGCTGGCAAACCGCCTTGATTGTCTATGGCTTGCTGGGCGTGGCAATGGGCGCCTTCCACTGGACCATGAGCCCTTGGTTCGTGGCCATGAAACAGGCGGCGGCGGAATGGCTGGTGGACCATGACATCCTGTGGCCGCTGGATACCGAGGCGCCGTGGTGGCTGCTGACTCATTATCCGCAGCACAACGACGTGTTCTCCTGGCTGGATGGCGCGGCGTTAATCAGCTACGTGCTGGCTACCGCGCTGGCGCTGGGCAGCGGCCTGTTGCTCTGCCTGGCCGCCGGCGTGCGCATCGCCGGCCCTTGGCGGACTCAACGGCTGCACCACCTGGCCCAAAGCCTGATCCCGCTGGCCGGTTGCGGCGTGTTCCTTGGCCTGTCCGCGCTGACGGTGACGCTGCTGAAGGCGGAAGGGGTGCCGATGTTCTGGGCCAACGACGCGCGGCTGACCTTGCTGGCCGGAGCCAATCTGTGGTCGCTATGGCTGGGGCGGGCCATTCTCGCGCGCTGGAGCTCCGGCCCGCGCCAGGCGCTCGCCTTGATGCCATTGTTGGCGGCGCTGGCCTTGGTGGACGCCGCCTGGGGCTTCATGTTCTGGTGGTGGTAGCCGCCCGGCTGGCGGCGGGGTGGGCGCTGTGCGATAACAAAGCATGCTCCCACCCTGATCCTGGAGTCGCGCCATGTGGCGTCCGCTGCTGCTTGTTCTCTATTGCCTGGCCGCGCCCGCCCGCGCCGAAACACCGGCGATAGACTTCGCTACGGGCGAGTGGCCTCCCTATGTGTCGCGCAGCTTCACCGCCGACGGCGTCTTCGCCGACATGGTGCGCCAAGCTTGCCGGCGCGCCGGCTATATAGCACGTTTTCACTATATGAGCTGGCCTCGCGCGGAAGCCGAAATCAAGGCCGGCCGCGCCGCGGCGGCCTTTCCCTATCGGCCGACGCCGGAACGCGCGCTCAGTTTCGACTTTTCCCCGCCGCTAATCCACAGCAGCAGCTACTTCTTCTATTACAAGCCCCGGCTCGCCCATCCCCCCGCCGACTTCCGCAGCCTGGCCGACTTGCGCGCCTACCGCATCGGCGTGCAGCTGGGCTATTGGTATCAACCGCTGTTCCGGCAATACCGGCTCAACACGCTGAACACCAGCGACGAGGAAAGCGCGATCAAGCTGCTGCGCGCAGGCCACTTGGACCTGGCGCCGCTGACGCTGGAGCGCGGCCTATTCCTGATCCGCACCCAGGCCGCCGGCCATGAACAGGACTTTGCCTATATTCCCACTCCGCTGGACAACGCCACCTCGCTGTCCCTGATGTATTCACGCAGCTACCCAAACATCGCCAAGCTGCGGCCGGCAATCGATCAAGCCTTGCAAGCAATGCAGGCCGACGGCAGCCTTCACGCCATCTACCAGCGCAACTTCCCCGAACTCAAGCCGCGGCGCTGACCAGAGTCGGTTTCAGCACCTGCTCGGCGTCCTTGGGATCGACACCGATCAGGAAACCGCGCTTGCCGCCGTTGATATAGATGCGCTCCAACTCCAAGATGCTGGCTTCCATATACACCGGCATCTCATGGCGGGTGCCGAACGGGCTGGTGCCGCCCACTTGGTAGCCGCTATGCTTGTCCGCAGTCTTGGGATCGCAGGGATGCACCTTCTTGACGCCGATCTGCTTGGCCAGCATGCCAGTGCCCACTTCGCGGTCCCCGTGCATCAACACGATCAACGGTCGTTTGTTCTCGTCCTCCATGATCAAGGTCTTGATCACGCAGTGCTCGTCCACGCCCAACTCTCGCGCCGACACCGTGGTGCCGCCCTTTTCCTCGTACTTGTACACATGCTCGCTAAAGCTGACATGATGCTCGCGCAATACCCGGATCGCCTGAGTGACCGGGGCCTTTCCCTTGGACATGATCTTCACAGCCTGAAAAAACAAAACGCCACTGTAGAAGTTTGCGCGCCGCGAGGCAAACCCCAATCCGCGCCACGTCGCCGATGTCGGCAGCGAGCTTGCCCGAGATCAAACGCCGCTCGGCCGACGCCAACGCCACCACAGCCTCAGCCCAAGCAGCAGGGCCAGCACCGCGGCGTAGATCAAGGGCTGGCTCAAGTCCTTCTTCACCAGCCACCAGTAATGCACCACCGCCAGCAGCGCCGTCGGGTACACCAGCCGATGCAGCCGGCCCCAATTGCGCTTGAGCCTGCGCATCCAACCTTGGGTCGAGGTCAACGCCAGCGGCGTCATCAACAACAGCGCGGCAAAGCCGACGGTGATGAAGGGGCGTTTGTAGATATCCCTGACGATGCCTGCCCAATCAAAAAACTGATCCAGCCATAGATAGGTCAGGAAATGCAGGCTCAGATAGAAAAAAGCGAACAGGCCCAGCATGCGCCGGCACTTAAGCGGCCAGCCGCCAACGCCAAAGCGCCGCAACGGCGTCATCGCCAGCGTCGCCAACAACCAAACCAGGGTCCAGGTGCCGGTGGAACGAGTGATGAACTCTACCGGGTTCACCGCTTCTCCGGACAACACGACCCAGGCGGCGCGCGCCAGCGGCAACAGACAGGCCACAAACAACAGGCATTTGAACCCGGCCAACACGCGGTCGGCAGGACGGGCGGCAGCGGATTTAAGGCGCAAAGTCGTCATCCCCGCTCCATCAATAGTTCTTGCGCAGATCCAGACCGCGGTACAAACCCGCCACCTGCTCTCCGTAGCCGTTGAACATCAAAGTCTTGCGCTTGAAGAATTCGCCGATGCGGCGCTCGCTGGCCTGGCTCCAGCGCGGGTGATCCACTTCCGGATTCACATTGGAATAGAAACCATACTCGCGCGCATTCGCCAGATTCCAGCTGGTGGCCGGCACGGTTTCCTGCAAATGGATGCGCACGATGGATTTGATGCTCTTGAAGCCGTATTTCCACGGCACCACCAAGCGGATGGGGGCGCCGTTCTGATTGGGCAAGACATCGTTATAGAGGCCGACGGCCAGAATGGTCAGCGGATGCATCGCTTCGTCGATACGCAGACCCTCGCGATAGGGCCAGTCCAGCACCCGGCCGCGCTGGCCGGGCATTTCCGCCGGCCGCTGCAGAGTTTCGAAGGCCACGTATTTGGCGCGCGAGGTCGGATTCATCTGTTTAAGCAGGCTGGCCAGTGGAAAGCCCACCCAAGGAATCACCATGCTCCAGCCTTCAACGCAACGTAGCCGGTAAATCCGCTCCTCCAGCGGAAATTTCAACAGCTGCTCGATGCCGAAGCTGCGCGGCTTGGCCACCTCCCCGTCCACCAACACATTCCAGGGTCGGGTTTTCAGACTGCCGGCGTTTGCCGCCGGATCGGCCTTGTCGGTGCCGAATTCATAGAAATTGTTGTAGCCGGTAATCTCTTTCAGGCTATTGGCTTTGTCGTTGCCGGCCAGGGTCGACAGTGGGCTTTTCTTGGCGGCCAGCGCCGCCAAAGTCTCAGCGGACAGCAGCAGGCCCGCGCTGCCCAGCATGAAATGGCGGCGGTTCAGATATACGCCTTCCGGCGTGATGTCCGACGAGGAAATATCGGCGGGTTTCTTGATCAGCATGGCGGTGTCTCCGGTCTCTACCCCCATGAGTCGGGAGCGGCTCCTGAATCTGACAATCGTTCACGCAGATAATTTACGCAAGTGGTTCCTCATCCGCCCGCCAGGCGCGCCCCAAAGCGCTGCCCTGGCCGCCGTCACGCGCCAGAAGCCGGCCTATCGCCTGCAAGGCGGTCCAGCGCGGGCCGCACCAGTCCGGCGCGATCAGGGTTGGCGCCTGCGCGGTGGCCGACACTCGGTGGTACACCACTTGCGGCGGGGTATGGCGGATCAGGCTGGCCGCCGCTTCCGCGTAATCGTCCAAGCTCCACGGCGCCACTTCGCCCCGCCGGTATTGCGCCGCCATCCGCGAACCGCGCACCACCATCAGCGGATGCAACTTCAACCCTTCCACGCCGATGTCCAACACCGCGTTCAGCGAGGCATGGACAGCGGCAGCGTCCTCTCCGGGCAGGCCGGCGATCAAATGAGTGCACACCTTGAGCCCGTGGCCATGCGCTCGCCGCACCGCATCGCGATACTCAGCCAAGCCGTGGCCGCGCCGGATCAGGGCCTGGGTCCGGTCGTGCGCGGTCTGTAGTCCTAGTTCCAGCCATACCTCGCCGCCTTGCTGCTGGTATTCCGCCAGCAAGGCCAGCGCGGCGTCCGGCACGCAGTCCGGCCGGGTACCCACGCACAAACCCACCACATCGGCGCCGGCCAGCGCCTCGTCGTACAAGCGGCGCAGTTGCTCGGTTTCGGCGTAGGTGCTGGTATAAGCCTGGAAATAAGCCAGATAACGGCGCGCGCGGTCAGTCTTGATTTTCTCCCGCGCCAATTGCTCGCTGATCGACAAGGCCGCCGGATCGCGGCCGAAACTGCGCACATTGCAAAAGGTACAGCCGCCACGCCCCAAGGTGCCATCGCGGTTGGGACAGGTGAAGTCGCCCGCCAGCGATAATTTATGCACCGGCTCGCCAAAACGGCGCTTCAGATAATAACCAAAGGTATGCAGATGCCGGGTCAGGTCCATTGCCAAACAACGCCCAAAGCCGGGCAGTCTAGCCAGCGAGCGGGCAGGAGGCGCTGAGCGGGATCAAGGATGGGCGCAATGGCTCTCTGTAAAGCAGTTCATAGTCTCGTTAGCAAGAACGAAACAAGGCGAGAACGGCTGAAAAAGCGGAGTGCACACACGCTACATGAGCATTTTGAAAGTGCGCTTACCGAGCCAGGTTTCACGACGCGTGGCAGATCGTAAACAGGTCTTAAAGACGGTGCCAGCCCAATAGATACAGCACCGAAAACAGCCCCGCGCTGACTAGCAGCGCCAGGGCCAGCGTGCTGAACAGCTCGTGCAGGCTCTGCCGCTGACGACGGTTGAGCAGCCAGCGGGCCAACATCAGCAGCACGCCGCACAGCACGAAGAACTTGAAGAGACGACCGAGCATGGCGGGCCAGAGAAGGAAAGTCGCCCGATTATCCGGCGCGCCGCCGCGGCTGGCAAGACGCTGTCGCCGGCGGCTCAAGACATGCTAAAGTCCTGACTGTAGCCTACAGGAGGCTCCGCGACGAGAATGGCCGGCACAGACCGGCCGCCGGTGGAGCGACAGCATGAGCATGGCCAACGCCGCGCATGCCGAAAATAGCAAAAGAGGCACTCAAGTCATCATGTCCGACTCCCACGACTCCGTCGGCATCGTTACGGCTCAAACCGCCGTGTTCGATACCCCCTTGCCGCTCAATAGCGGCGCCATACTGCAAGGCTACCAGCTGCGCTTCGAGACCTATGGCGAACTCAATGCCGCCAAGAGCAACGCCATCCTGATCTGCCACGCCCTGTCCGGCCACCATCATGTAGCCGGACGCTACCAGGCGGACGACAAGGCCGCCGGCTGGTGGGACAATATGGTTGGTCCCGGCAAGCCCATCGACACCCGCCGCTTCTTCGTGGTCGGCGTCAACAATCTGGGAGGGTGTCATGGCAGCACCGGCCCCTCCAGCGTCAATCCCGCCACCGGCCAGCCCTGGGGCTCCGCCTTTCCCGTCGTCACCGTGTCCGACTGGGTCTACAGCCAGTCGCGCTTGGCGGACCGATTGGGCATAGAACGCTGGGCGGCGGTGATAGGCGGCAGCCTGGGCGGCATGCAGGCCTTGCAATGGAGCATCGACTACCCGGAGCGCATTGCCCACGCGCTGGTAATCGCATCCGCCCCCAAGCTGTCGGCTCAGAACATCGCCTTCAACGACGTGGCGCGCCAAGCCATCATCACCGACCCCGAATTCCACGGCGGCGACTTCTACGCCCATAATGCGCTGCCGCGGCGCGGCCTGCGGCTGGCGCGCATGCTCGGTCACATCACCTATCTATCCGACGACGGCATGGGCGCGAAATTCGGCCGCATGTTGCGTTCCGGAGACTATCGCTTCGGCTACGACGTGGAGTTCGAGATCGAATCCTATCTGCGTTATCAGGGCGACAAATTCTCCGACGCCTTCGACGCCAATACCTACCTGCTGATGACCAAGGCGCTGGATTACTTCGACCCGGCCAAGAGCTTTGGCGGAGATCTGGTCGCTGCGCTGAAAAAGGCCAGCGCCCAATTCCTGGTAGCCAGCTTCACTAGCGACTGGCGCTTTTCGCCGGAGCGATCGCGCGAAACCGTCAAGGCGCTGGTGGCCGCCAACCGGCCGGTGTCTTATGCCGAAATCGAGTCCGTACACGGCCACGACGCCTTTTTGATGACCGACGAACCCTATGTCCAATTGATGCGCGCCTACCTCGACCGCGTGGCGCGGGAGGTGCAAGCATGAACGCCCCGCAAACCACGGCGCCGCTGCGCGCCGACCTGCGCCTGATCGCCGACTGGATCACGCCCGGCAGCAGGGTTCTGGATCTAGGCTGCGGCGACGGCGCGCTGCTGTCCTGGCTGGGCCGCAACAAACAAGTGGTGGGTTACGGCGTGGACCTGGATGTGAGCAATGTCGTCAAATGCGTTGCCTCCGGCGTCAACGCGCTGCAAGGCAACCTGGAAACCGGATTGGCCGAATTCGACAGCGACGCCTTCGACCACGTAGTGCTGTCGCAAACCATACAGGCGATGCGCGAAACCGAGCAGATTCTCAACGAAATGCTGCGAGTAGGCCGCGAAGCCATCGTCACTTTTCCCAACTTTGGCTTCTGGGAAAACCGCTGGCAAATCTTGCAGGGTCACATGCCGGTTTCCGACACCATCCCCTACCAGTGGTACGATACGCCCAACATTCACTGGTGCATGCTCGGCGACTTTGAAGCGCTGTGCGCCAAGAATCGGCTGCGCGTGGTGGAACGCGTGGTGATGAATGGGGTCAAACGAGTGACTTTCATGCCCAACTTGCGCGGCAGCCTGGCGTTCTACCGGGTGGCGCGCCAATAACAACAAGCGGCGGGCCGGTCCCGCCGCGCGATCCGTAGAAACTGGCCTGCCCATGAGCAACACAACCATCGACTGGCGGCGCGACGTCTTCTCGCGCACGATGCTGATCTGCGTCTTCACCGGCTTCGCATCCGGTCTTCCGCTGTACACCCTGATCAACCTGCTGCCCGCCTGGCTGCGCAGCGAAGGCGTCGACCTCAAGGCCATCGGCTTGTTCGCGCTGATCGGCTTGCCCTATACCTGGAAATTCCTGTGGTCCCCGTTGATGGACCGCTACGTGCCGCCGCTGCTGGGCCGCCGCCGCGGCTGGATGCTGCTGACCCAACTGGCGCTCATCGTCACCATGGCAGGCTTCGGCCTGTTCAATCCGGCCCAGCACATCTGGAGCATCGCCGCGCTGGCGGTGGGCGTGGCCTTCTTCTCCGCCAGCCAGGACATCGTGCTGGACGCCTATCGCCGCGAAATTCTCAGCGACAACGAACTGGGGCTCGGCAACACCGTGCACATCAACGCCTACCGGCTGGCCGGCCTGGTGCCCGGCTCGCTGTCCTTGATCCTGGCGGATTACATCCCCTGGGACCGGGTCTTCTTGATCACGGCCTTGTTCATGATTCCGGGCGTACTGATGACGCTAAAAGTCAGCGAGCCCAAACTGGCGGGCCAAGCGCCCAAAACGCTGCGAGAAGCCGTGGTGGAGCCCTTCCATGAGTTCATCACCCGCCAGGGCTGGCAAGGCGCCGCCTGGATTCTGGGCTTCATCTTCCTGTACAAGCTAGGCGACAGCATGGCCACCTCGCTGGCCACGCCGTTCTACTTGGACATGGGTTACGCCAAGTCCCAGATCGGGCTGGTGGCCAAGCACGCCGCGCTGTGGCCGGCGGTGGTAGGCGGCCTGCTCGGCGGCCTGTGGATGATCAAACTGGGCATCAACCGGGCGCTGTGGGCCTTCGGCGTGGTTCAGGTACTGTCCATTCTGGGCTTCGCCTGGCTGGCCAGCTATGGACGTTTCGCCTCCATCGGCGCGCATGAACTGAGCATGCTGGCCGTGGTCATCGGCTTCGAAGCGCTGGGCGTCGGTCTCGGCACCGCCGCCTTCGTCGCCTTCATCGCCAAGAGCACCCACCCGGCCTACACCGCCACCCAGTTCGCCTTGTTCACCAGCCTGGCCGCGGTGCCCCGCACCCTGGCCAACGCCTCTACCGGCTATATCATCGACGCCATAGGCTGGACCCATTTTTTCCTGTTGTGCACCGCGCTGGCGCTGCCCGGCATGGTGTTGTTGCTGAAAGTCGCCCCATGGAGGGAAAAGGAGGGAGCATGAAGGCATGGAAATCAGCGTTGCTAGGCGCAACGCTGCTGAGCGCATCCTGCGCCGCCGCCGCGTCGGCCTCCGCCGACACGGCCATGCAAACCGTCAAATACCGCTGCAACGGCAGCAAAATGGTAGTGGTGGAGTATCCAATCCAGAACAGCGACGCCGCTATCCGCCTGAGCTGGAATAACCACCGCTATCGGCTAACTCCAACCAAGGTTGCTCAAGGTGAGCGTTATATAAGCCAACAACTGATCTGGTCGCTGCTGGACGAACAAGCGCGCCTGACCACCCGCGGCGGCCGCGTACTGGCTCAAAGCTGCCGCAAGATCCAGCTGTAAGCGACGGCCGACGACGCTTAATCACCCCAGGCCCCGCATGACTGCGGGCCGGACTCATCCGGCCCGCATTGCGATAGATTGCCATCCTGATCCAGGCTCAACTGCAAACGGCCGGCCAACCGGTGCCCCGCCCTGGGCTTGGCCAACAAACGGAAACTGGCTTGTCCGGCGCTGTCCGTCGCAAGACTGGCGCTGCCCAGCCTGATTTCAAACTCGCTCGTGCCCGGCCGCGGCAACGGCGGCCACGACCCGGACTGTGAACGGTTTTCCAAATGCCAACGCTGGACGAAATGGAGATTCTCCAACAAGGCCGCGCGCGCCTCAGCCAACTGCCCGCGCAATATCTGCTGCTGATAAGCCGGCCAGGCCATCGCGGCCAGGATGGCCGTCACCGCCATCGCCGCCAGCAACTCCAGCAAGGTCATCCCGACTTGCGTTCTCATTCCTCCTCCAATTGCCGCCAGTTCAAGCGCCCGCCGCGGCCAGCCTGCTCGCCCGCTCCGGCCCAGAACCAACTTTGCACAGTCAGCGCGCTACGCTCGCTTTCGCCCCAAACCCTCACGCTGATCCGGAACAGACGACCATCGACGCCAACGAACCGAAACGCCGGGTTGAGCAGCTCCAACACATAGCGCGGCGGGCTCCAACGCTGTCCAACTCGCACCCGCGCCGGCAAACACGATGTCGGCGGACGGCCCGGCGTCGGCTCAAGCGGACGACTGGGTCCGCAAGGATGCAATAGCGGCCACCGCGCGCCGTTGATCTGCACGCTGCGCCGCCATAAATCTGGCTCGGTCGAACACAAACCGTAACCGACGCCGTCAACGGTGGACAGACAGTCCGGCATGAACCAACCCAAGCCACGGGCGTCGCCGTGCCAGGGAATGCCGCTTTCGCCCGCCAAGCCATCCTCAAAGCGGAGATTCAAGTCCAAAACTCGCCGCTCCGCCGCCCGCAAGGCCTGCAGCGCCGCCAGCCGCAGCGCCCGCTGTTCCGCCAGATTGCGCGTGGCGCGCTGTTCCACCGCCACTGAACGGGCGGTTCCCATGGCCAGCGCCGTCAACAGGCTGAGCAGCGGCAGGATCAGCCACAACACGGCGCCGTGCGGCCGGGAACCTCTCATCCGCTCGGCTCCAATGCGCACGGCAGGGCCGGCGTCAACGCCACCACGGTGGTCCATCCCTGCCGGCGGCCGTCCGACTGAATCTCAAGCGACAGCTCCACCCGCGACAAACGCATCCAATCCTCAACGCTCAGTTGCTCCGCTTGTTCCCGCCAGGTCAGCTCCAGCGGCCGGCAAGCGCGGCGAACGCCAAAGCGCTGCCGCAACGCCGCCACGCCCGTTGCCAGCAATTGCGGCGGCTCCGCCGCCAGGCCGGGCCGGCTTTCCTCCAACCATAAGGCATCGCCTTCGCCCTCTCTACGCAGGACGTAACGCTGCGAAGCGATGGCCAATACCTCCAAGGAGGCGCTATCCGCGCCGCGCAACGGCCCCGCCGCAGCGTCCCCCTGCCAGGCCAGCACATGCGCGCCGGACTCCCGCCGCCATTGCAAGCCCGGTTCACCCTGCGTCAACAGCCTCAGACTAGAGCAACTGGCCAACGCCGCTTCTTCCCAATCCGCCTCGCTGTGCCAACGCAACATGGTCTGCGTCGCCTCCTCCGTCACCGATACCGCCGCAGCGCTAACGCCGTAGCGAAAGCGCATGCCTTCCGGCGCCTCGAACCCGCGCCCCGGCGATTCCGCAGCTTGCGCGCACGCGAAGCGTCCATGCCTGCGCCAGCTCTCCGCCAGTTGCGCCAGCGCAAACTGCCCGTCCTGGTGTCGCCGCAAACGGCTCTCGAGCGCTCGCAGGCTACCCTGCATCGTCAACGCGCCTTGCAAGGCCAGCGCCAACACCAGCAGGCCCAGGCTCATCGCCACCATCATCTCCACCAGGGAAAAACCCTGGTCACGCACACCGGCGGCCACGGCTAAGGCGCTTCCAATGCCAGCACGTAACGACGAGCAAAACGACCAGGGCCATCTCCGCCCGCTCTCTCGTCCCAAGTCAACCGCACATAGACGACATCGCCCTGCTGCTCGCACAGCTCCGTCATCGCATTCAACGCGCCGCGGCACTGCCGCGCCTCAATGGCGTTTCCCCCCAAACCTTCCAGCCGCTGCCGCAAGCGCGACCAATCCGCCTGCTGTTGCGCAGCCGCCTGCGCCGCTTCCGTCTCCGGCCACAACAGCGCCGCTTCGCCCAGCTCCAGCGCTGCCGCGATCACCTCCGCTCGCAACATGGCGTCGCGGCCATGCAGCAGAGCACGTAGCTGCACAGAGGACAGCGCCAACATTGAAACCATGACAACGAACAAGGCCAGCATGGTTTCCAGCAAAGCGCCGCCGCGCAAGGCGGACTCAGGCCGGGCAAGCATGATCCGCCTTGCCGACTTCCGCACGGCCATAGCCGCTGACCGTCAGAATCAAACACAGACCCGCGCGCGGACTTTCCAGCACCAGGCGAGCCCCCTTCCCGCGCGCCAGCCGTCCGTCCGGCATGAATTGCAACTGGTCCCGCTCCGCGCGCATTCGCACCTTGCCCACGGCGAACACCAGCAGATGCAAGCGCTCCTGACTGTCGTAACCCGCTTGGACGCCGCCCTCCTTATCCGCGTAAACCAGAGCGCCACGGTCCCACACCTGCCTCTGCTTGGCACAGCCTTGCAATTGCAGGTTCCGCTTCAGGTTGGCCGCGCACACGTATACCGGACGGTTGCTACGCAGCGCCTCGCTGCGGGCAAAGTGCAAGAGATTGGCCATAGCTTGGGCGTGGCTGCGCAATTGCTGGGCCAACAACAAACGGCTCAGTCCCGGCGCGGCGATCGCCAAGCACAGCAAGATGATCGCCAGAACCGTCATGGCCTCAATCAGGGTGAAACCGATCTGAGTTCGCATGTCAGACCCCGTCTCATTGGGAGTCTGGACAATATATTGAGCAAAGCGAGGCTAACGGAACCGATCTTGTTCCCGAAAACGCCAGACCAACCAGGCATTTAGGCCAGGGCCAACAAAACGACATGGGCATGAAAAAAGCCAGCCTACCCGGCTGGCTTTCAGATTACGATGCAAATCCCGCTCAGTGCGCGCTTTCCCAACTTTCCCCCGCGCCCACCTCCGCCAACAGCGGCACCTTGAGCTTGGCCACGCCGGCCATGATCTCAGGCAAACGCCGCTTAACCCGCTCCAACTCGGCTTCCGGCACTTCCAGCACCAGTTCGTCGTGCACCTGCATGATCAGTTTGCTGCCCATGGCGTCGTCCTGAAGCCAGTTCTGCACCGCTATCATCGCCAGTTTGATCAGATCCGCCGCCGTACCCTGCATCGGCGCGTTGATCGCCGCGCGTTCCGCGCCGGCGCGTCGCGCCGGGTTCGACAACTTGATCTCAGGCAGGTACAGGCGGCGACCGAACACGGTTTCCACATAGCCTTGCTCGCGCGCGGTTTCGCGCGTGGTCTGCATATACTCCGCCACGCCCGGATAGCGCATGAAGTAACGGTCAATGTATTGCTGGGCGGCGCTGCGCTCTATGTCCAGCTGCGCAGCCAGGCCGAAGGCGCTCATGCCGTAGATCAGGCCGAAGTTAATCGCCTTGGCGGCGCGCCGCTGATCAGGGCTGACTTGGGACAATTCCACGCCGAACACCTCGGCGGCGGTGGCGCGGTGGATGTCCTCGCCGCTGGCGAAGGCCTGCAGCATGCCGGCGTCGTCGGACAAATGAGCCATGATGCGCAGCTCAATCTGTGAATAATCGGCGCTGACGATCACGTGCCCCGGCGGCGCGATGAAGGCCTCCCGCACTCGACGCCCTTCCGGTGTTCGCACTGGAATGTTCTGCAGATTGGGGTCCGAGCTGGCCAAGCGCCCGGTGATCGCCACCGCTTGCGCATAATTGGTATGCACTCGGCCGGTGGCAGCATTGATCAGCAGCGGCAATTTGTCGGTGTAAGTGGACTTGAGCTTGGCCAGGCCGCGGTATTCCAGGATGCACTTGGGCAACGGGTGATCCAGCGCCAAGGCCTCCAACACCGACTCATCAGTGGAATAACCGCCGGACGGAGTCTTCTTCACGCCCTTGGTGGGAATGGCCAACTTGCCGAACAGGATTTCTTGCAACTGTTTGGGCGAGTTCAGATTAAACGGCTGGCCGGCCAATTCATAAGCCTGGCTCTCCAGCCGCAGCATTTCCGTGCCCAATTGGTGGCTTTGCGCCGCTAGCCGGTCGCGATCTATCAACACCCCATGTCGTTCCATCGTAAACAACACCTCGGCCACCGGCAGCTCGATGTCGCGGTAGACCTCGCGCAAGCGTCCTGTCAGCAAGCCGGAGAAGTATTGATTCAAGCGCAGCGTGATGTCGGCGTCCTCGGCCGCGTAGTTGGACGCAGTGTCCACGTCCACCTCGCCGAAACCGATCTGCTTGGCGCCTTTGCCGCAAATCTCCTCGTAACTGACCGTGGATTCGCCCAGGTGACGGCGCGCCAGATCGTCCATATTGTGGCGCTCATGGCTTTCCACCACATAGGAGGCCAGCAGGGAATCGTCGATCACGCCCGCCAGGCGAATGCCGTGATTGGCGAACACATGACGATCGTACTTCAGGTTCTGGCCGCATTTTTTCCTGTCGGCGTTCTCCAGCCAAGGTTTGAGCTTGGATAGGCTTTGCTCCAGATCCAATTGCTCAGGCGCTCCGGCATAGTGATGACCCAACGGCAAATAGGCGGCCTCGCCGGAACGCACCGAGAAACTGAGGCCGATAATACGCGCCTGCATCTGGTCCAGGCTGGTGGTCTCGGTATCCAGCGACACCACCTCCGCTGCCGCCAGCTTGGCCAGCCAGGCGTCCAGCTGCGCCGCGTCCAGAATGGTTTCATAGCGCCGCTCCGCCACCGTCTCCGGCAAGGCTGGGCTGTCCTGCGCCGCCTCAATGGCAAACAGATCGTCGCCCTGCGCGCCTGCCGCGGTTTGCGCCACCGCCGGCATGTCCTCGCCCTCGGTCACTTCGCGGTAGAAGGTACGGAAGCCCAGGCCTTGGTACAACTCGGCCAGCCGCGGCTTATCCTTGACGCCATGTTGCAGGCTGTCCAGGCCGTAAGGCATGTCCGCGTTCAGATCGACATCGCACTTGATGGTGATCAGCTCGCGGCCCTTGGGCAGCCAGTCCAGCGCCGCGCGCAGGTTCTCTCCCACCTTGCCGCCCACTTCCGCCGCCTGGGCGATGATGGCGTCCAGATTGCCGTACTGTTCCAGCCACTTGACCGCGGTCTTGGGGCCGCACTTGTCGACGCCCGGCACATTGTCCACCTTGTCGCCGATCAGGGTCAGATAGTCGACGATCAATTCCGGCGGCACGCCGAACTTGTCCTTGACCCCGTCCCGGTCGAAGGTTTCATTGGTCATGGTGTTGACGATGGAAACCAGGCCATCCACCAATTGCGCCATGTCCTTGTCGCCAGTGGAAATGATTACCCTCATGCCGGCTGCCGCGCCGGTTCTCGCCAGCGTGCCGATCACGTCGTCGGCTTCCACCCCCGGCACCACCAGCATCGGCCAGCCCGAGGCTTGCACCACCTCATGGACCGCCGTAATCTGGGAGGCGAGTTCCTCCGGCATCGACGGGCGATTGGCCTTGTATTCGGGGTAAAGGTCGTCGCGAAACGTCTTGCCTTTGGCGTCGAAAACGCAGGCGCTATAATCGAACTGCACTTCCTTCTCCAGCCGCCTGAGCATGTTCACCATGCCGTAGACAGCCCCCACCGGGCGGCCATCCGGAGAGCGCAAATCGGGCATCGCGTGAAAGGCGCGGTACAAATAAGAAGAGCCGTCGATCAATAACAGTGTTTTCATAAAAAGAGGCAGAATATGAGCTTGTCCGATAAATTACCGCAAACCAGCGATCGTCACGCGATGATGCAGCGTTTCCGTTCCCGCGAAGCCTGGCATGTGATGAAGATCATGTCGGAGTTTGTCGATTCGGCGGAAGCCTTGCAAGGCATCATGCCGGCGGTGAGCATTTTTGGCAGCGCGCGCACGCCGCGCGACCACAAATATTACAAATTGACCGAAGAAGTCGCGCGCCTGCTGTCGGACTCCGGCTTCTCCGTCGTTTCCGGAGGCGGCCCCGGCATCATGGAAGCCGCCAATAAGGGGGCATTCTACGGCAGAAGCCCGTCGGTGGCGCTGAATATCGTGCTGCCACATGAACAGAAACCCAATGAATACCAAGACCTGAGCATCAAGTTCAACCACTTCTTCAGCCGCAAGGTCATGTTCGTCAAACACGCCATCGCCTACGTGGTGATGCCGGGCGGCTTCGGCACACTGGACGAAATGTTCGAGGCGCTGACGCTGATCCAGACCGGCAAGAGCCGCAAGATCCCCATTATTCTGTGCTGCAGGGAGTTCTGGGAAGGCCTGCTGGACTGGGTCAAGGACCGCTTAATCAGCGAAGGCATGATCAACCCCGACGACATGAATCTGATCCAACTGATCGACGATCCGCGGCAAATCGTCGAAACTATCTTCAAACATTACGAAACCCGCGGTTTTGAAGCGCTGCCAGAAGAGCGCGAACAACTGCTGCATCTTTAAAACCGATGACAATCAAGGACCACGCCATGCGCCGCCTGCTCGCCGCCCTCGCCCTGCTGCCATTGACAGCCGCCTGGGCCGATACGCCCCCTCCCGCCAAGACCCCAGTGCCGCCGCCGCCGGCGATCAGCGAACAAAACGCCGCCACCGCAGAACCTGAGGTGCGCATCATTCAGA
This sequence comes from Chromobacterium haemolyticum, assembly GCF_009936155.1. NCBI lineage: Bacteria > Pseudomonadati > Pseudomonadota > Betaproteobacteria > Neisseriales > Chromobacteriaceae > Chromobacterium > Chromobacterium haemolyticum. The sequence continues at coordinate 4,535,827 of NZ_AP019312.1, forward strand.
AGGGCGAAGACAAGATCGAGGAATACCGGCTCAACGGCCATTTGTACATGGTCAAGGTGACACCGTCGCACGGCGTGCCCTACTACCTGATGGACGATAACGGCTCCGGCTCCATGAAACAGATCGATCCCGCCAACCGCATCATCATCCCGCGCTGGGTGCTGATCCGGTTCTGAGAGGGCAACCATGTCTGTTTACACCACGGTCAGCCATGACCAGATGCAGGAATGGCTCAAGCGTTACACCTTGGGCCAGTTGCTGGACTTGCAGGGCATCGTCTCCGGCATCACCAATACCAACTACTTCGTCACCACCACGCATGGTCGCTACGTGCTGACGCTGTTCGAAGCGCTGAAACTGCAGGAACTGCCCTATTACCTGAAGCTGATGAGCCACTTGGCGCGCCACGGCGTAGCCTGCCCGGCGCCGGTAGCCGACAATACAGACCAGTTCGCCTCGATGCTGGCCGGCAAACCGGCCTGCCTGGTCAGTTGCCTGGACGGCGCCGACGTCGCGCAGCCCACCCCGGCGCAATGTCGCGCCGTCGGCGAGATGCTGGCGCAAATGCATATCGCCGGCGCCACCTTCCCCGGCAAAATGGCCAATCCCCGCGGCCCGCGCTGGTGGAGCGAAACCGCGCGCCAGGTCTACTCCCGCATGGACGAAGACGCCGCCGCATTGCTTCGCGAGGAGGTGCAGTTCCAAGACAGCCACCGTTTCGATCACCTGCCCTCGGGCGTGATCCATGCCGACTTGTTCCGCGACAATGTGCTATTGGACGGCGACCGCATAGCCGGCTTCATCGACTTCTACTACGCCTGCAACGACGTACTACTCTACGACCTGGCCATCGCGGTCAACGACTGGACACGCAACGATGAGCACAACATAGACGACGAACGCGCCGCCGCCTTGCTCTTCGGCTATCAGTCGGAACGCAAGCTTACCTCGGAAGAGAAAAAGGCCTGGCCGCTGATGCTGCGCGCCGCCGCGCTGCGCTTCTGGGTTTCACGGCTGCAGGACCTGCATTTCCCGACAGCGGGCGAGATGACCTACACGAAGAACCCGAAAATCTTTCAAACTGTGCTGGAGACGCATCGCTCGCGCAGCGAATTCTGGCTGCAGCATTAATGGCACACTCATTCCCATCGGGTTGACAAATCCTCAGTTGTCACTTTGCAGACTTACCGTCTTGCACTATGCTGATGGCAAGTGGTATTGATTTTATGAAGTTGATAGTTTTCCTGTTTTAAATGTTGCACTTAGATTAACTTTGAAGCACAAATACAAGGGCACACTATCATGTTGAAGAAAGTCTTTATTCTTGCCTTGGCTGGCTTGCTCTCTGCTCCCGTGTTTGCAGCAGAGGAAGCCGCAGCGACCTCGGCGGCGGGCAGCAGCGCCGCTGGCACCACCTCCGCGGCGGCCGCTGGCGCTGCCGGCACTACCGCCGGCATTGCCGGCCTGAGCGTGGGCACCATTGCAGCCATTGGCGCTGCGGTTGCCGCCGCGGTTGCGGTTTCCAGCAACAGCGACTCCTCTACCTCCCACTCCGCCACCACCCACCATTAAGCCGCCGTGCCTATGCACCGCGGCTTGATCGGACGCTGGCGTTCGCCCCAAACAGGCAGTCTGTCTGCGCGAGCAACAGGTTGCCTGTGTTTCTATCCGCTCTCGATACGGAGCGCTGCGTAGCTTTTAAGATTTTTATTAGCATTAGCAATTGTTGCTCGTAACACAATCAATAACTCTAAATAAAGCAATCCATGCGTGGCATTCTGATCAAAGGGATAGTTTTAGGGGGAAGCTGCGGCCTGCTGTTGCCGGTTTACGCGCAACCGTCGCTCAATGGCCAATCCGGCTACATCAATATGCCGTCGGCGGATGTTGGCCGCGACGGCTCTTTAAGCTTTGGGTTCAGTTCCGACAAACCCTACAACACCTTATGGGTCTCGGCGACGGCGCTGCCCTTTCTGCAGATTTCAGGCCGCTATGTCTCCATCTCCGGCATTGCCGGTTTTGACGACCCGCAGTACGGGGGCGGCTACGGCAGCTTTAAGGACAAGGCGATCGACACCAAATGGCGACTGCTGGACGAGTCCGACATTTGGCCCGCGCTCGCCTTCGGCCGCACGGATATTTTCGGCACCACCTTGTGGCGCGGCAATTATCTGGTGGCCAGCAAGCACCTCAGACCCAATCTGGAAGTCTCGGCGGGCGTCGGTTCCGGTCGAATCGAAGGCCCTTTCGGCGGGCTGCGCTGGACCCCCGAGCGTTTTCCCCGCTGGTCGCCGAATACGACGCCAATCACTACCCATCGGATTTCCGCGCCAAAGACACTTTCGCCGCGCAAAGGAAAAAGGGAGCCGCTGCCGGCATTGAATACCGCTGGGGCTGGCTGGGCCTGCAATTGGCCAAGCAAAAAACTCACGCCAGCCTGAACGCCTCGATAGAAATTCCTTTGAACGAACGCGAGTTCGTGCCCAAGATCAGCGAGCCCGCTTATTTCAGCGGTGCTCCCGACGTGCCGCTCCGTCCCACCTTGCGCCAATGGCATGCCGACAGCGCCTATGGCCATGGCCTGGTCAGCGCCTTGAGCAAGCAGGATTTCAAAAACATCCGCATCAGCATGCGCGGCGACGAATTCGTACTGGAGCTGAACAATAGCCGGATTTCCAATGTAGGCCGCGCGGTGGGCCGCGCGGTACGCACCGCGCTGTACTTTGCTCCAATTGAAACGCGCAGCATCCGCGTGGTCTACACCAAGCTGGAGCAGCCGATCGCGACCTATAGTTTATTCAATCTGGCCACCTTGAACGACTACCTGCTGGGCAAGGTAGACCGCCAACGCTTTCTGGACAGCGTCAACATCAAGCCGGGTAAGGATTCCGAACTGGAGGAGGTTTACGCGCAACAGCTCAGCGCAAACATCAAAGACAGCGTCAACCTGGAGGTTTTGGCGGGCAAGGACGGCGACATCGTCCAACTCAACGCCGAAGACAACGAAGCCAACCGCTTCCGGCTGGTGCCCAAGACCGGGGTCTATTTCAACGACCCCAGCGGCGCCTTCCGCTATGAGATCGCCGCCGCCGCCACCTATACGCGGCGCCTTGGAACCGGCTTGTTTATGAGCAGCGCGCTCAGCGCCAACCTTTACAACACGGTCTCCGGGGTAAAACAACCGTCCAACAGCCTGCTGCCCCATGTCCGTTCCGACGTGGCCGAATACAAGAAAACCAACTCTCCCAAGCTGGATCGCCTGCTGCTGAACCAGTATCTAACTCTGGGGCCAAATACCTACGCTCGCGCGTCCGCCGGCATTTACGAGGAAATGTTCCGCGGCGCCGGCGGCCAAGTGCTCTACTACCCCGACACCCGCCACTGGGCGATAGACCTCGCCGTGGACGCCCTGCAACAGCGCGACTACAAGGGCTGGCAGGGGAAGCGCGACTACCAGACTGTCACCGCGCTGGCCTCGCTCCACTACAAATTGCCGCTGAACGTCACCGCCACGGTGCGGGCGGGCCGTTTTCTCGCCAAGGACAGCGGCGCGCGCCTGGAGTTGAAGCGCCGCTTTCGTTCCGGCATCGAAATCGGCGCCTGGTACACCAGCACCAACGGCAACGACATCACCTCGCCCGGCGCCCCCAGCTCGCCCTATAAGGACAAGGGGCTGTTCATTTCCATCCCGCTAAACAGCATGCTGACGCTGGACACCCAGGCGGTGGGCAACTTCGCCCTATCCCCATGGACGCGAGATGTTGGTCAGATGGTGCTGTCGCCCGGAGACCTCTACGACCAGCTCAACGACCCGCGCAGCGATGTGAACGCCTACGACGGTCTGGGCAATTTCGCCGAACGGCCGGATGAACAGGGCTTGCCTCAAGTCAATCCGCCCACTCCGTCCTTCCATCCCTGGCAGTCGGTGCGACTGCGGCTGGACGACTCGTCCAGACAATTCGCGTCCATGGAGGACAAACCGGGCGCCGTGGCGATTGCCGCCGGCATGACTCTGGCGGCGATAGCCTTGGACAAGCCGGTGAACCAGGCAGTGGGCCAACATCAGGACAACCGCCTGCTCAAGGGCTGGAAGCAGGTTGGCAATGCCCTGCCCATCGCCGCGCTGGGCCTGGCGGGCGGAGCCTTCGCCCTGGGCGACGACAGGCTCAGCAACACCGGTTTGATCGCACTGGAATCCTCGGCGCTCTCCGCCGCCGGCAGCATCGCCGTGAAGGGATTGGGCAACCGCGCACGGCCAAACGCCAGCAACAATCCCTGGCAGCAGCAGCCGGCGGGCAGTTCCCGCTTCCAAAGCAGCTTCACCTCCAATCACGCCGCGGTGCTGTTCGGCGCGCTGACGCCTTTCGCCAAGGAGTACGACCAGCCCTGGCTGTACGGCTTGGCCGCCATCGGCGCGCTCGGCCGCGTCGCCGGCAAAGATCACTGGTTGTCAGACGTCGCAGCCGGCAGCCTGCTGGGTTATGCCTCGGGCTCCTGGCTCTGGCAAGCCCAGCGGGACGAGTCCCGTTATCGCACCTCGCTGATGCTGGGCCCCAAGCAGGCCGGCATCCAAGTTTCGAAATCACTGGATTGAAACGACCGCCCATGAATCATCCTCTCGCGACCATGACCGACTATCTACGCCTTCGCCGCCAGGTGGTCCCGCTGCTCATCGCTCTGTGCGCCGCCAGCCCAGCCATCGCTGCCACGCCAAACCCTGCCGGCGACTTCTCCAACACCATGATGCCAAGCTATGGGCCGGAAGCCATGATGTACGGACAACCCAGCATCAGCAATCAGGCTCCGCTTGCTCAACAAGCATGGCCGCAGCAGACGCCGCAAGCGCAATGGCAACAGCAGCGCAGATTGCCGCCGCCTGGAGCGAAACCGAACAAGCGCAATCCCTTGCAGAGCGAGTCGGAAGAAGAGAAGTTGCCGCCCTTCATTGAGTACGTGAAAGTGGCCACCGGCAACATCCTGCCCGTCTTCGGCGCGGACTTGTTCGACAACCCGCCATCGACCTTTGCCCCCAGCGGCACCGCCCAGGTCAACCCGGACTATGTGATCGGCGCCGGCGACCAGATCCAGGTCAAGGGCTGGGGCATGGTCGACATCGACCTAACCCTGACCGTGGAGCGCAACGGCACGGTCTACCTGCCCAGAGTCGGCGCCATCGCGGTTGCCGGCGTGAAGTTCAGGGATTTGCAAGACACGCTGAAAAAAAGCGTCTCGCGCGTGTTCCACAACTTCGACCTGAGCGCCAGTCTGCTGCAGACCCGCGCGGTGCAGGTCTACGTCGTCGGCCATGCGCGCGCGCCCGGCAGCTATACCCTGGGCGGGATGAGCACCTTGCTGAACGCGCTGTTCGCCGCCGGCGGCCCCAGCGACAACGGTTCGATGCGCCATATCCAATTGATGCGCGACGGCAAGGCCGTAGGCCAGCTGGATCTTTACAAAATCCTGGTGGACGGGGACAAGTCCAGTGATCTGACCCTGCGCGACGGCGACGTGATTCAAATCCGGCCCACCGGCAAACGGGTTGCCTTGCAAGGCAACGTCAAGCATCCGGCCATCTATGAATTTGCCGACGGCGACAGCGTCGCCGACCTGCTGCATTGGGCCGGCGGCCTGGAATCGGCGGCGGAAGGCAAAGCTTGGCAATTGGAAAAAAGCGTAGACAACCGCTTCGAAGCTCAGTGGCAGACGCCCAATGGACAGACCGGCCCTGACAACGCCGCATTGAAGCGGCTCAAGCTGGGCGCCAGCGATATTTTCCGCGTGTTCGCGCCCAACGCCCTGCCGGTGAACATCCAACAAGACACCGAATACGTCCGCGTCAGCGGAGAAGTAAAGCAAACCGGCACCTTTTTGCTTCAAAAAGGCGAGACCCTGCGCGACCTGATCATGCGCCTGGGCGGTGCCACCGAAAACGGCTATGTCTTCGCCACCAATCTGCAACGCGAGAACATCAAGAAAGAACAGCAGGCCAAGCTGGATGAGGTGGCCAACCGCTTTGAAAAGGAACTGGAACAAGCCTCCGCCGCTCGCCTGTCCAAACAGACCGATAAAGACAATGTCGCGGCCATTACCGCGGAAGTCGAGCGCCAGCGCAAGCTGGCGGAAAAAATGCGCGCCATCAAAGCGGAAGGACGCGTCGTGCTGGAACTGAGCGGCAGCAGCGCCCAAGTCAAGGACCTGCCAGACCTGCCGCTGCAAAATGGAGACGCCGTCACTATCCCGCGCCGGCCCGGCACCGTCAATGTCCTGGGCTCGGTTTACCAAAGCAATGCCTTCATCTACCGGCCACAACGCTCGGTGAAGGATTATCTGGATCTGGCCGGCGGCATCAGCCAGACCGGCGACAAGTCCGCGACCTACGTGATCCGCGCCGACGGCACAGTGGCCAGCAACAACAACGCGGGCTGGTTTAACAGTCTGGGCGGCAAGCGCATCAATCCGGGCGACACCATCGTCGTACCCGATGAGCTGGCCGTCAACAGCTGGACCCAGTCGCTGAAAGAATGGACCTCCATTCTCTATCAGTTCGGGCTAGGCGCCGCCGGTTTGAAAGTCTTGAAGTAAGGCAAGGCCCCCACACTTAACTTGGGATTCAGACATGTCCACACCCGACAAGACAGAACCTCAGACCATCCCCAGCGATGACATCGATCTCTTCGACGTATTGAAGACTTTGCTGAAGCACAAACGCTGGGTCATCGGCAGTGTTATCGCGCTGGGCGGCGCCGCCTTGGCATTGAGCCTGCTGCTGCCGCCTCTGTATAGCTCCACCGCCAAGATACTGCCGCCGCAGCAGCAAAGCTCAAGCACGAATATGCTGCTGGGCCAACTGAGCGGGCTAGCCGGCATGGCTGGGGTAAGCGGCATCGCCGGGCTGAAGAACCCAGGTGATCTCTATATCGGCCTGCTGCAAAGCCGCACTGTGGCGGACAACCTGATTCAACAGTTCAAGCTGAAACAACGTTATGCCGCGGAAACGATGGATGATGCCAGAAAAGCGCTGCAAAGCGTCAGCACCATCAGTAGCAGCAGCAAAGACGGCTTGATCAGCATCAGCGTGGAAGACAAGGATCCCCAGTTCGCCGCAGCCTTGGCCAATGGCTATATCGCCCAGTTGATCCGCTTGAACCAGTCCCTGGCCGTCACCGACGCGGCCAAACGCCGGCTGTTTTTCGACACCCAGCTAAAACAGACCAAGACCCAGCTAGCCGCGGCGGAAACCGCGCTGCGCCAGACCCAGGAGCGCACCGGCATGATTCAACCGGACGGCCAGGTGCAGGCGATTATGAACACCGTCACCCAACTCAAAGCCAGCGTCGCCGCCAAGGAAGTGCAATTGGAGGCGCTGCGCAGCTACGCCACCGAGCAGAACCCGCTCTATCAGCGGACCAAACAAGAACTGGCGGGTTTGAAAACCCAGTTGGCGAAGCTGGAAAGCGGCGCCGAAATCGCTGGCGACGTGATGGTGCCCACCGGCAAAATGCCGCAATCGGGGCTGGAATACCTGAGACGACTGCGCGAGGTCAAGTATCAGGAAACAATTTTTGAACTTTTGGCCAAGCAATACGAACTGGCCCGAATCGATGAAGCCAAGGACTCGTCTCAAATCCAGATATTGGACAGCGCCGTGGTACCCGAGCTAAGAAGCAAGCCAATTCGCTCTTTGATCATGGCCGCTGGGCTAGTCGGCGGCCTGATGCTCGGCATCGCGCTGGCCCTGCTGCGCGAACGCTTCCACAGCGCGCAACAATCCGGCCGCTTGCATGAGTTGAACTGGGCGTTGAAGGAGCGCTAACGCGCCACCCTGCGTCTATAGCCCATCCTGAACACAAACCCCAGCACCAGCATGACCATCATGCAGGCCGCCAGGCTCAGCGGGCTACCCCAGACCAGCGGCGCGATCAAACCGGCCACCACGCTAGACATCATGGTCTGGAAGAAGCCCTGCAAGGACGAGGCGGTGCCGCGCAAGGACGGAAACTGGTCCATCAGGTTCAGGGTGATGGACGGCGCGGCGATCGACATGCCGGTGGTGTACAGGGCCAGCGGCAACACCGCCCACGGCATCGCGGCTTCCGGCGCAAGCAGGTTGTACAGCAAGTTCCAGCCGGCGGCGATGAACATCACCACATAGCCGCGAGACACAATATCCTTCTGCGATACCCGCCCCGCCATCTTGCCGGACAGGTAGGCGCCGAACATGATGCCGGACACCGCCGGGCCGAACATCCACAGGAACTGCCCTGGCCCCAGGTGCAGATGCTGCATCAGAAAGACCGGCGCCGACGGGATGTACAAGAAGAAACCGGCGAAATTGAAAGACACCGCCGCGGTCAGCAATTGGAATTCTCGCTTGCGTCCCACCTGCCAGTAATTGGCCAGCAGATACTTGATCTTCAAGGGCTGGCGCGCGGATTCGTGATGGGTTTCCGGCAAGGCGAACCAGCTCATCAGAAACAGCGCCAGGCCAATCAACGCCATGAACACGAAGATGGAGTGCCAGCCAAAGGCGCCGAACAGCCAGCCGCCCACCACCGGCGCGATGGCAGGCGACAGCGAAAACAACATGGTAACCTGCGACATCAGCCGCTGGGCATCGGCGCCGTCCAGCTTGTCGCGGATGATGGCGCGCCCCACCACCAGACCAGCACCGCCGCAGAAGCCTTGCAGCGCCCGGAACAGCAGCAGCTGCCCCAGACTGTCGGCCAAGGCGCAGCCTATCGACGCCAGGCTGAACAACAAGGTGGTGACCAACACCACCGGGCGGCGTCCCACCGCGTCCGAGATCGAGCCGTGCCACAGCATCATCACTGCGTAAGACAGCAGATATACCGTCAACGCCTGCTGCATCTGCAACGGAGAGACCGCCAGGCTTTGCCCGATCGCGCTCATCGCCGGCAGGAAAGTGTCGATCGAAAACGGCCCCAGCGTGGACAGGGCCGCCAGCAGGATTGCCAGCCCGAAGTGGCTGCGTGTGGAGGGATGCATGGCGGATAAATAACAATGAGAGTCAATGCATGGTAATGGTTAGACCGGAACTTGCCAAACTGGTCTGCTTCAAATTAAACCTCATTGACACAAATCGCATCGCGAGCTCTGGCGCCCATTGCGATTTCGTGCCACGATCAAGCCACTCCGCGCACGCATAACAAGGAGAGACCAGCATGATTCGCCTGTACCACAACCCGCGCTGTTCCAAGTCCAGGGAGGCGCTGAGCCTGCTGGAAAACGCCGGCGCGGAAGTCGAAGTCGTAGAGTACTTGAAGCACCCGCCCAGCTACGAAGAACTGGAGCGCCTGCTGACGCTGCTTAACATGGAGCCGCGCGACCTGATTCGCCAGAAGGAGGAGGAATACACCGAACTCTATCTGGACGACATCACGCTGGAACCCAGACATCTGATTACCGCCATGATAGACAATCCCAAGCTGATCGAACGCCCTATCGCCGTCTGCGGCGAACGCGCCGTGGTGGGACGGCCGCCGGAACGGGTGCTGCAGCTTCTGGACTAAGAGTCCTGTGCACGATCTCGCGAGCTAGAGCGAGACAAGGCGAAAACCGCTGCGAAAGCGGGATGTACATACGGTACATGAGCATTTCGAAGGTGTGTCCACCTTGACGCGCAGCAGATCGTGAACAGCTTCCTAAGCCTAGCGGGCTCCGCCCTCCAGCGCCCAAGGCAATCGCTCTTGGGCGTTTTTGCATTCAGCGTCCCGCCAACCTGCACTCGTCCCATCCCCCTCAAAATTATCACTTGCGGAATAGTAACTCACGTTATTAAAATAACGACTATGAATCCAACCAAGTCATTTCAAACGCTAGAGCAGGCCGTCAACCGGATCGAAGCGCGTTTTCCCGGCGTGCCGCGCCAGGAAGTCATTCTGGCGCGCTTGCTGTACCACATCCTGCCGCGGCTGTCCGCCCACCTGTGCGACAAGCTGAAGCATCACGGCCTCAACGAGACGGTGTGGATGGCGCTGCTGGCGCTATACGCCTGTCCACAACAAGCGCTCTATCCGTCTGAAATCAGCGACACGCTGGATTCATCGCGCACCAACGCCACGCGCATTGCCGACGAACTGGTCAAAAACGGTTGGGCGGCTCGTTCGCCCAGCGCGGAAGACCGGCGCAAGATCCTGCTTGAGTTGACGCCGGGCGGCGTTCAACTCGTGGAATCCCTGCTGCCCATTTCCCGCGAATGCCACCGCGAGTTGTGGTCGGATTTCGACGCCGCGGAAAAACAGGAGTTCGAACGCTTATTGCGCAAGCTGCTCTGCAGCCTGGGCGGTTGAAGCTGGGCAACCGGCTTTTTTTCGTCCTTATAATAACCTGCGTGACTATCACATCATCAATCACTTTACCAATTGCTAATACAGCAAGTGAACACGGGAGTCCCACAAGGTGAAAAAGACTCAATGGCAGCACGGCGTCAGCGCCCTGCTGCTCAGCGCCCTGTTGGGCGGCTGCGCGAGCTTCGGCCCTGACAACGTCCCCGCATCTGAGCTCAAAGCCGAACAATTACGGCTGACCGATGGCCAGGGCGAACAGATCGCCAATGATTGGTGGACGCAACTGAACGACGCCGCGCTGAGCCAGCTGGTGGCCAAGGCCCTGCAGGACGCGCCCTCGCTGAAACTGGCCGAGGCCCGGCTGCGCCAAGCTCGCGCCGCAGTCGGCATCGTCGAAGGCAATAGCGGCCCCAAACTCGATTTCAGCGCCAATATGACGCAGCTGCATTACGAGTTCCCGGCGCCGATCTCGCGCGACTACGTCAACGCCTACACCGCGATGCTGATGGGTAGCTGGGAGTTCGACTTCTGGGGCAAGCACCGCGGCCAGATCGACGAAGCCGTCGGCCAGCAGCAAGCCATCGCCTTCGAAGGCGCGCAAACCCGGCTGACGCTGACTCAAGCCGTCATCGCCCAATACACCCAGTTGCAACGGCTGCAGGCGCAAAGCGCGGTGCTGACCAAGCGCATCCAACTGGCGGAAAGCCGCCAGACGCTAACCCAGGCCCGCATCAACGCCGGCCTGCTGCCGGGCGACAACCAGCGCGGCAACGAAGTCTCGCTGCATCGCCTGCGCCAGCAGCAAAGCGCGCTGACTCAGGACAGCGACCGCGCCCGTCACGCGCTGGCGGCGCTGACCGGCCAAGGCCCGGAAGCCTTGCGTGACTTGCAGCCCGGCAAGACGCTGACGGTGCCGGCCATGGACGCCGACAGACTGAACGCCGACCTGCTGGGCAAGCGCCCAGACATCGCCGCCCAACGCGCGCGGGTGGAAGCCACCGCCGGCGCGGTCAAAGCCGCGCGCGCCGAGTTCTATCCCAATATCAAGCTAACCGCCTTCGCCGGCCAGACCTCGCTGGAATTCAACAAGTTGATGAACGGCGACTCCACCTTCTGGGGCTTCATGCCGGCGATCAGCCTGCCCCTCTTCCACTCTGGCGCGATCCAGGCCAATTTGGGCAAACAGCGGGCTGGCTACGACATCGCCGTGCACAGCTACAACCAGACCGTGCTGGACGCGCTCCGCGACGCCGCCGACTCCGTCAGCGGCTGGCAGCAAAGCGGCAAGCAACTGGAACAGGCCCGCCAAGCGCAAGACAGCAGCCGTCGCGCCGCCGACTCCGCCGCCGCCCGCTTCAAGGCCGGCATCATCAACAAGCTGAACCTGCTGGACGCCCAAGACAGCGCGCTGGCGCAACAATCTGCGCGCATCGACGCCGAAGCCGGCCGCAAACTGGCCTGGGCTTCCCTGAACACCGCATTGGGCGGCGGCTTCAACGCTGCGCCCGCCACCCACTGAGAACGCATCCATGGACAAGAAAACCAAAACTGCGCAAGGCCGCAAACGCAATCTGATCATCGCCACCACCCTGTTCGCCGCCATCGCCATCGGCTATGGGGCGTACTGGGCGCTGGTGCTCAGCCACCAGGAAAGCACCGACGACGCTTATGTCAGCGGCCATCTGGTGCAAGTCACCCCGGAAGTGGGCGGCACCGTCGCCAAAGTCCTGGTGGACGACACCCAGCACGTCAAGGCCGGCCAATTGCTGGTCAGCCTGGACAAGAACGACGCACAGCTCAACTTCGACCGCGCCCGCAATGAATTCGCTCAAGTCGTGCGCCAGACTCGGCAGTTGATGAGCAACACCCAGCAACTGGCCGCTCAAGTCACGCTGCGCGAAACCGAACTAGCCCGCGCCGACGCCGATCTGAAGCGTCGCAAACAGCTGGCCGGCACCGACGCGCTGTCGGCGGAAGAGTTGAGCCACGCCAACGACGCCGTCGCCGGCGCCAAGGCCGCGCTGGACGCCGCGCGCGAACAGCAAAAAGCCAGCGCCGCGCTGCTGGGCAAGGACGCGCTGGCGCAGCAGCCCGCGGTCAAGGCCGCCGCCAGCCGGCTGAAGGAAGCCTGGCTCGCGCTGCAGCGCACCGAGATCAAGGCGCCGCTGGACGGCGCCGTCGCCCGCCGCAATGTGCAGGTTGGCCAGCGCCTGGCCGCCGGCACTCCGCTGATGTCGGTGATCCCGCTGCAAAACCTGTGGGTGGACGCCAACTTTAAGGAAGGCCAACTGGCCAAGATCCGTATCGGCCAGCCGGTGGAACTGAAATCCGACCTCTACGGCGGCAAGATCGTGTACCACGGCAAGGTGGTGGGCCTGTCCGCCGGCACCGGCAGCGCTTTCTCGCTGCTGCCGGCACAGAACGCCACCGGCAACTGGATCAAGGTGGTGCAACGCGTGCCGGTGCGCATCCAGCTGGACCCGAAAGACCTGCAATCGCACCCGCTGCGCGTCGGCTTGTCGATGGATGTGGTGGTGGACACCTCCAGCACCGACGGCAAGGCCGTGGCCGAAGCCCAGCCCTTCGTCGCCCACCAGGACGTCTCCGGCCAGTTGCCGGACCTGAAACAGGCCGATGAACTTGTGCGGACGCTGCTGGCGGCCAACGCGGGTGAAGGCAAGGCCGAATAAGGGGGCCGGACCATGAATCATCCACCATTGACCGGCTCCAAGCTGGTCTGGATCACGCTGGCGCTGTCGATGTCGGTGTTCATGCAAGTGCTGGACACCACCATCGCCAACGTGGCGCTGCCCACCATCTCGGGCAACCTGGGCGCGGCCACCAGCCAGGGCACCTGGGTGATCACCTCATTCGGGGTGGCCAACGCCATCGCGGTGCCGCTGACCGGCTGGCTGGCCAAACGCCTGGGCGAGGTGAAGTTGTTCACCGCCTCCACCCTGCTGTTCGTGCTCACCTCCTGGCTGTGCGGCATGTCCAGCAGCCTGGAAATGCTGATTTTCTTCCGCGTGCTGCAAGGCGCGGTGGCCGGCCCGATGATTCCGCTGTCGCAGAGCCTGCTGTTGTCCTGCTATCCGCCGGAGAAGAAAGGCATGGCGCTGGCGCTATGGGCGATGACGGTGATCGTCGCGCCGGTGTTCGGCCCGATTCTGGGCGGGGTGATCAGCGACAACTGGCACTGGGGCTGGATCTTCTTCATCAACGTGCCGGTGGGACTGGCGGCGGCCTTCATTTCCTGGCGCATCCTCAAGCCGCGCGAAACCGAAACCGTCGATCTGCCGATCGACCGCATCGGCCTCGCCTTGCTGGTGATAGGCGTAGGCGCGCTGCAAATGGTACTGGACCGCGGCAAGGAGCTGGATTGGTTCAACTCCACCGAGGTGATCACCCTTGCGGTGATCGCGGTACTGGCGCTGGTTTATCTGGTGATCTGGGAGCTTGGAGAGAAGCATCCCATCGTCGACCTGAGCCTGTTCAAACAGCGCAACTTCACCGTCGGCACCATCGCCATCAGCCTGGGCTTCATGCTCTACTTCGGCACCGTGGTGCTGCTGCCCTTGATGCTGCAGACCCAGATGGGCTACACCGCCACCTGGGCCGGCCTGGCCGCGGCGCCCATCGGGCTGATCCCGGTGGTGCTGTCTCCCATCATCGGCAAGTACGCGCAGCGGCTGGACATGCGCTGGGTAGTGACGGTGAGCTTCAGCGTGTACGCCGTCTGCTTCTTCTGGCGCAGCACCTTCAACCCCCAGATGGACTTCGCCTACGTGGTGTGGCCACAGGTAGTGCAAGGCATTGGCGTGGCCTGCTTCTTCATGCCGCTGACCACGATCACGCTATCCGGCCTGCACCCGAGCCAGATCGCCAGCGCGTCCAGCCTGTCCAACTTCCTGCGGATTCTGGCCGGCAGCATCGGCACCTCGATCACCACCACGATGTGGGACCGTCGCGAGGCGATGCACCACGCGCGCCTGACCGAGCATGTCAGCCTCTACGATCAGGCCTCCAACGCCTGGTTCCGGCTGCTGGACATGGCCGGCCTGTCCTCCGGGCAGCAGGCGGCGCTGACCTCGCTGCAGATCACCAAGCAGGGTTACATCATGGCGGCCAACGAGATTTTCTGGCTGTCCGGCGTGCTGTTCGTACTGCTGATCGGCCTGGTGTGGTTCGCCAAGCCGCCGTTCACCGCCTCCGGCAGCGACAGCGGCGCGCATTGAAAATAGCCTGAGCGGGCCGGGCGGCGACGACATCGCCGCCCGGTTTTTCTATTCTCCCCGAAACACCGCCGCGCGCTTGTCCAGGAAAGCCCGCATGCCCTCCTTCTGATCCCGCGACGCGAACAAGAGCTGGTAGGCCTTGCGCTCCAGCATCAGCGCCGTCGCCAACGGCGCGTCGGCGCCGGCCAGCACCACTTCCTTGATCTGCGCCACCGCCAGCGGCGGCAGCATGGCGATCTGCGTCGCCAGTTCTAGCGCGCGCGTTTCCAGCGCCTCATCCGCAGCCACCTCGCTGACCAGCCCCATCGCCAGCGCCTCCGCCGCGCCGATGCGCTCGCCGCTCAGCAGCAGTTTCATCGCGCGGAATTTGCCCACCGCCCGCAGCAGGCGCTGGGTGCCGCCGGCCCCCGGCATCACGCCCACTTTGACTTCCGGCTGGCCAAACTGCGCGGACTCGGCGGCGACGATGATGTCGGCATGCATCGCCAGCTCGCAGCCGCCGCCCAAGGCGTAGCCCGCCACCACGGCGATCACCGGCTTGGGACAGTCCGCAATCGCCTGCCACAGCGTGTGCACCTGGCGCTGCATCAACTCGATGCTGTCGCAGTCCACTAGCTCGGCCAGATCCGCGCCGGCAGCGAAGGCGCGGCAGTCGCCGCACAGCAAAATCACTCTTACATCGGCCGAGGCGCTCAGCGTCTGGAAATGCCGCGCCAGCTCCCGTCGCAACGCCATGTTCAAGGCATTGAGCGCCTGCGGGCGGTTCAAGCGCAGCCGCGCCACGCCGGCGGCCGGATAATCCAGCACAACCAGTTCATCCATCACGCAAGCTCCTTCACCCGCTCCAGCACCAAGGCCACCCCCTGACCCACACCGACGCACATCAAGCACAGAGCCAACCGGTCGCCGCTGGCTTCCAGCTGGCGCAAGGCGGTCAAGACCAGCCGGGCGCCAGAAGCGCCCAGCGGATGGCCCAGCGCAATCGCGCCACCATTGGGGTTCACCCGGGCGTCGTCGTCCGCCAAGCCCAACTGACGCAACACCGCCAGCGATTGCGAAGCAAAAGCCTCGTTCAACTCAACCACGTCCAGATCCGCCACGCTCAGGCCCAGCCGCCGCAACAGCTTTTCCGCCGCCGGCGCCGGCCCCAAGCCCATGATGCGCGGCTCCAGCCCTACCGAACACATACCAAGAATCCGCGCCCGTGGTCGCAGGCCGTGACGCTTGAGCCCGGCGCCGCTGGCCAGTAGCAAAGCCGCCGCGCCGTCGTTGACGCCGGAGGCGTTGCCGGCGGTAACCGATCCATCCGCCACCACGCTCTTGAGCCGAGCCAGCTCCGCCAACGTGGTAGCCGGCCGTGGGTGTTCGTCCTGAACTACCCGCAGCGACTCGCCCTTGCGCTGCGGCAACTCCAACGCCAGGATTTCCGCGTCGAAAAAGCCGCGCTCGCGCGCCGCGGCGTAACGCTGCTGGCTGCGCAGCGCGAAGGCGTCCTGATCGGCGCGGGAGACATGGAATTGCCGCGCGACGTTTTCCGCGGTTTCCGGCATCGAATCGATGCCGAACTGACGCTGGAAGGCCGGATTGACGAAGCGCCTGCCTATGGTGCTGTCTTCTATCCGCGCATTGCGCGCAAACGAGCTGTCGGCCTTGCCCATGACGAAGGGCGCGCGCGACATACTCTCCACGCCGCCGGCCAAAATCAGGTCGGCTTCACCGGCGGCGATCGCGCGCGCGGCGAGGCCCACCGCGTCCAGACCAGACGCGCACAGGCGGTTGACGGTGATTCCCGGCGTGGATTGCGGCAGGCCCGCCAGCAGCGCCGCCATCCGCGCCACGTTGCGGTTGTCCTCGCCGGCCTGGTTGGCGCAGCCCAGAATCACCTCGTCCAGGCAGGACCAGTCCAGCTGCGGCTGACGCCGCATCAGCGCGGCGAGTGGCAACGCCGCCAAATCGTCGGCCCTCACGCCGGAAAGCGCGCCGCCGTAACGGCCAAACGGGGTGCGGATGCCATCGCAAATATAGGCATGGGGCATGGAAAACCTCCTGGATCAACGGTGTTGGAATTGCGGCGACCGCTTGTCGAGAAAGGCTTGCATGCCCTCCTTCCTGTCGGCCAGAGAGAAGCTGGCATGAAAGGCGCGTCGCTCGAACAGCAGACCTTCGGCCAAGCTGGATTCGAAGGCTCGGTTCAGCGACTCCTTGATCAGCATCAGCGCCGGCATCGAGTAGCCGGCCATCCGTGCAGCCAGCGCCCGCGCCGTCGCCAACACCTCGGCGTCCGCAACCACCCGCGACACCAGGCCGGCCCTCTCGGCTTCGTCGGCGCTGTAAAGCTGACCGCTCAAGCACCACTCCATCGCCTTGGCCTTGCCGATGGCGCGCGGCAGGCGCTGAGTGCCGCCCATTCCAGGCAGCGTGCCCAGTTTGACTTCCGGCTGGCCGAAGCGGGCGGACTCGCCGGCGATGATCACATCGCACATCATCGCCAGCTCGCAGCCGCCGCCTATCGCCAGGCCGCGCACCGCCGCGATCAGCGGCTTGCGCACGCTGCGCGCGCGCTCCCAATGCCGGCTCACGTAGTCGTCGAGAAAGACTTGCTGATAATCCCACTCGGCCATGCGGCCGATGTCGGCGCCAGCGGCGAAAGCCTGCTCGGTGCCGGACAGCAGAATGACGCTGATGTCGGGGTCGCTGTCCGCCGCGTCCAGCGCGGCCTCCAGCTCCCGCATCAACTCGGGGCTCAGCGCATTGTGCTGCGCCGGCCGGTGAATCTCCAGGTGGCAGATCCGCTCAGCGCGGCGCTCCCTCAAATGCTCGCTCATGGTCAGTTCCTTCTCCACATCCATACACGCCGTGAAGAAACAACTGGCTGACTATCCGTGCCATGCCCGCCCTATCAATCGCGCCGTCGGCGCGGAACCAGGTAAAGGTCCAATTCATCATGCCGAACAAGGTCATCGTCACCGGCTTGACCTGCTCCGTCGACAGCTCCGGCCGCAAGCGGGCGATCAGTTCGGCGAAGGCCGCCACCACGCTGGCCTGCTTGGCCTTCACCTGCCGCCGGTCCGCTTCGCCCAGGAATTTGACGTCCTGCACCAACACCATGTGGTAGTGGCGCGAGGACGCGTACTCCTCCATGAAGCGCTCGATCAGCAGCCGCAGATGCGCCTCCGCCGGCAGGCCTTGCCGCGCCGCCTCGTCGACGATGCCGACCAGCCGGTCCACATAGGTGTCGGCGATGTCGAACAGCAGATGCGATTTATCACGATAGTAGTGGTACAGCAGCGGCTTGGACATGCCGCACAACTCAGCCAGTTGGGCTATCGAAGCACTGGGAAAACTCTGCTCGGCAAACAGACGGGCCGCGTTTTCCAGTATGTTTTGTTGCTGCGCCTCGTAATTGGGAGATTTAGTTCTGGCCATATCCGCATATCGGTTGAATGAAAAGACCAGACGCGGCACCAGCGAACCTCCCCGATGACTACGAGCCGCCAGGCAAACCCCGATGAAACTGGGTTTTGCCAGCGGTTCTAGACAAGCAACCGTCAACGCTCATCAAAACTGAGCACCACTTGCTGGGTCCGTGGACGCGCCTGACAGGCGAGCACGAAGCCTTGTTCCACCTCGGCCGGTTCCAGGGCGAAATTCTTGTCCATGGCAACCCGGCCGGACAGCACCTTGGCCCGGCAGGTGCAGCATACCCCACCTTGGCAAGAGTAAGGTAGGTCGACTCCGGCCGCCGTGGCCGCTTCCAAGATGCGCTCGCCCGCGCCCAGTTCCAGCAGCCGCTGCTGACCATCGATGATGATGGTGACGCTGGCCGCCGGACTGTCCTCGATCGCTGCTGCCGATTTGGCCTCGCCGCGCTCCGGCACGCCGAAGCGTTCGTAATGAATGCGCCCGGCGGCCAGTCCCGCGCGCTCAAGGCAGGCGCGGGACTGATCTATCATATCGTTGGGTCCGCAAACGAAGGCTTCGTCCACCGCGCTGTCCGGCAGCAACGCGGCCAGCGCCCTTTGCAGCCGTTCGCCATCGAGACGGCCGTGGAACAACTCCGGTTGCTGCGCTTCGCGGCTGAGGAAGTGATACACCGCCAGGCGCGCCGGATAGCGCGACTTCAGTGCCGCCAGTTCGTCTGCGAACAAGATCCCGCCGCGCTTCCGATTGCCGTACAGCAAGGTGAAACGGCTGTGCGGCTCTCGCCGCAAGGTGGTTTTCAAGGTGGACAGCAAGGGGGTGATGCCGCTGCCGGCGACGATGCCCAGATAGTGCTTGCGCTGCTCCACCGCCAGTGGCGTGAAGAAACGCCCCTCCGGCGGCATCGCCTCCACTTCGCGCCCAGGCTGCCAATGCTGATGGACGTGGCTGGAGAACACGCCGCCGTCCACTCGCTTCACCGCCACCCGCAAGATGTCCTCATCCACACCGCAGCACAGCGAATAAGTGCGCCGCTGCTCCACGCCGTCAATCTGTTCGCGGAACACAAGATGCTGGCCCTGGGTGAAGCGGAAGCTCTCCCTAAGCTCCGCCGGCGGCTCCAGCATCAAGGAAATGGCATCGTCGGTTTCCTGGCGGCGTTCGACGATGCGCAGGCGATGAAAAGCTAGTCTCATTCCAGTCTCCTTACTCCGGTCCTCTCCGCGGACTCAGATCGGCTTGAAATACTCAAATGGCTCCAGGCACGCCTCGCAGCGATAGAGCGCCTTACAAGCGGTGGAGCCGAATTGGCTCAGCCGCCGGCTGCGACCGGAGCCGCATTGCGGGCAGGCTGGCGCCGTCGATTGGAAGCGCAACGGCTGCCAGTTGTCCTCGGCCGCGCTCGCGCACGCCGGAGGCGCAATGCCGTAGCGGCGCAGCTTGTCGCGGCCGTCGGCGCTGATCCAGTCGCTGCTCCAGGCCGGGCTCAACTGGGTGCGCAGCACCACCCGCGCCTCGCCCGCCCGACTCAGCGCCTGCCGCACCGAGGCGGCGATGGCCTCGGTGGCCGGACAGCCGGAATATGTGGGAGTCAGCGTGACCTCCAGGTCCTCTCCCACCCGCGCCACCTTGCGCACGATGCCCAGATCGCACAGCGACACCACAGGTACCTCGGGATCCGGCACCTGATCCAGTACCCGCCAGGCTTGCGCCACGCTCAGCCGCGCGGCGCGCATCACCAGCACCCTCCGGGATAGGCGCGCTGCAGGAACTGCATCTCCGCCAGCACATGGCCCAAGGACTCGCTGTGTTCGCCGCGCTTGCCGCCGGAGCGATAGCCGGTGTCCGCCGGGAGCCGCAGCGTGGCTTCCGCCAACACCGGCAGCACTAGCGCCTCCCATTCCTTCCGCAGAAGAGCCGCCTGCGGCGCAATGCCGCCCAGGCGCCGCTCCAGCGCGTCGTTGTCGAACATCTCGGCCAGATACGGCCACCAATGCGCCAGCGCCCGCTGCATGCGCCGCCGCGATTCATCGGTGCCGTCGCCCAGCCGCACCACCCATTCCGCCGCGTAGCGCAGGTGGTAGCGGCTTTCCACCAGCGCCTTGCCGGCGATCGCCGCCAGCCGCGGCTCCGCGCCGTCGCGCAGCGCCCGCCACAAGGCCACCTGGTAGGCGCTGAACAGGGCGATGCGCAGCACGGTCTGGCCGAAGTCGCCGTTGGGCAACTCCAGCAAGGTCAGATTGCGGAACTCCGGCGCGTCGCGCAGATAGGCCAGCGCGTCCTCGTCCCGGCCCCGTCCTTCCCATTCGCCGGCTAGGCTCAGCAGCAAACGCGTCTGGCCTATCAGGTCCAGCGCGATATTGCTCAGCGCGATATCGTCTTCCAACTCCGGCGCGTGACCGCACCATTCGCCCAGGCGCTGGCCCAACAACAAGGTGTTGTCGCCCAGCCGCAGCGCGTATTCGATCAGGTCCGCCGTCACCGGCGGCTGCGTTTGCACAACTCTCTGCACAGACATCGCGCACTCCTCACATATGGTTCACGGCTTCCGGCAACTGGAAGAAGGTGGGCAGGCGATAAGTCTTTCCGGCCATGGGTTCGAACAGCATTTCCCGTTCGTCCGGCTCGCTACAGCTCAGCGCCGCGCTGGGCAGCGCCCAGACCGCGCCGGGCGGGAACTCGCCAAAGGCACGCTCCGCCCGCTGCAAGGCCTGCGATGCCGACGCGGCCAGCAGGCTGGCGACGTGCAGGTGGTCCAGGCCCGGCTTGAGCTGCAGAAATACTTCGTATTGTTGCGACTCCGTGGCCGACTCCCCCGCGGAGGGCGGCTCGCCGTTTTCGTCGAGGCTGTCGCTGGGCGCCACCCACAGACTGACGCCCTCTTGGCGACGGAAATAGATATCGCGGGCCAGCAGCAGCGCATGGCGCGCATCGGCTGCATGCAGGCTGCTGGAGTGCTTGTATTGCAAAGCGTTGCGGCCGAGGACGAAGACCTCGAAACGCGGCCAGGCGTTGGTGGACTCGGACATGGAGGCTCCTGATTAGGCGGCGGCGCGCGCCGCCTGTTTGTCTGCATAGGCTTGGGCGGCGGCGCGCACCCAGGCCCCCTCTTCATGCGCGCGGACGCGCGCGGCCATGCGTTCGCGGTTGCAGGGGCCGTCGCCGGCCAGCACCCGCTTGAACTCCTCCCAGTCCGGCTCGCCGAAGTCGTAATGCCCGCGTTCCGCGTTCCAGGCCAGCGCCGGGTCCGGCAGCGCGATGCCCAGCACCTCGGCCTGCGGCACGATGGCGTCGACGAATTTCTGCCGCAGATCGTCGTTGGAGATGCGCTTGATGCCCCATTGCATACTGCTGGCGCTGTGCACCGAGTCCCGATCCGGCGGGCCGAACATCATCAGCACCGGCCACCACCAACGGTTCACCGACTCCTGCACCATAGCCCGCTGCTCCACGTTGCCGCTCATCATCGTCAACAGCAGGTCGTACCCTTGGCGCTGATGGAAGCTTTCCTCCTTGCAGATGCGCACCATGGCGCGGGCGTATGGGCCGTAAGAGCAGCGGCACAGTGGAATCTGGTTCATGATCGCCGCGCCGTCCACCAGCCAGCCTATGGTGCCGATATCGGCCCAGGACAAGGTTGGGTAGTTGAAGATGCTGGAATACTTGGCGCGGCCGGACAGCAAGGCCGCCACCATCTCGTCGCGCGGGCGGCCCAGGGTTTCCGCCGCCGCGTACAGATAAAGGCCGTGCCCGCCCTCGTCCTGCACCTTGGCCAGCAGGATGGCCTTGCGCTTGAGCGTGGGCGCGCGGCCGATCCAGTTGCCTTCCGGCAACATGCCCACCACTTCGGAATGCGCATGCTGGGAGATCTGCCGCAACAAGGTCTTGCGGTAGGCGTCCGGCATCCAGTCGCGCGCCTCTATCTTGTCGTCGGCCCGCAGCTTGGCGTCGAAAGCCTGCAGGCGCTGCGACGGTTCGGTCGCCGCCGCGGCGATGTCCGGCTGATCCAGGGCTTGGGTGTACATCGCGTATCCTCCTTGGTGAGCGCCGCCGGACCAAGCGTCTGGGGCGCGGAAACGGCTTATTAATTAATTTACCGTTCGTTCAATTAAAATACAAGCGTTAGTGATACCCACCAGCCGCCGCCTAGCCGCGCGGCCGCTTGTCCACCACTCGCCGCGCCTTGCCCACAGAACGTTCTATCGTCATCGGCTCCACCACCCGCACGGTGGCGGTCACACCCACATGGCTCTTGATGCTGTGCTGCAGCTGCCGCTCCGCCAGTTGCCTGGCGTCGTCGCGCGCCGGCCCGCTGAGCTCGCGTTCGACGAAGACCGACAGGCAGTCCAGGTGGCCGTCCTTGTCGACTTCCAGGTAGAAATGCGGCGCCAACCCCGGCTGTCGCAGAATCACTTCCTCGATCTGGGTGGGGAACACATTGACGCCGCGGATGATCAGCATATCGTCGGAGCGGCCGACGATCTTGCCGATGCGCCGCATCGAGCGGCTGCTGGGCGGCAGCAGCCGAGTCAGGTCGCGGGTGCGGTAGCGGATCACCGGCATCGCTTCCTTGGTCAGCGAGGTCAACACCAGCTCGCCTTCCTCGCCATCCGGCAGCACCTCGCCGCTGAACGGATCGATGATTTCCGGGTAGAAGAAATCCTCCCAGATCACCGGGCCGTCCTTGCTTTCCACGCATTCGCTGGCCACGCCCGGCCCCATCACCTCGGACAGGCCGTAAATGTCCACCGCGTCGATGCCGGCGCGGCGCTCGATCTCCTGCCGCATCAGCCCGGTCCACGGCTCGGCGCCGAAGATGCCGACCCGCAGCGAGCAGGCGGCGGACTCCATGCCCCGGCGCTCCATTTCATCGAGGATGTTCAACATATAGGACGGCGTGACCATGATGATGTCCGGGCGGAAGTCCTGGATCAGTTGCACCTGGCGCTCGGTCTGACCGCCGGACATCGGCACTACGGTGCAGCCCAGCCGCTCGGCGCCGTAGTGCGCGCCCAGGCCGCCGGTGAACAGGCCGTAGCCGTAAGCGATGTGCACCATGCTGCCGCGCCGGCCGCCGGCGGCGCGGATGGAGCGCGCCACCACCGTGGCCCAACTGTCGATGTCCTTGCGGGTATAGCCCACCACCGTCGGCTGGCCGGTGGTGCCGCTGCTGGCGTGAATGCGCGATACCTGATCCCGCGGCACCGCGAACAGGCCGAACGGATAGTTGTCGCGCAGATCCGCCTTGCTGGTGAACGGAAAGCGGCTGAGGTCCTCCAGCTGCCGCAATTGCTCGGGGTGAACGCCCGCTCGGACGCACTTGGCGCGAAACGGGGCAACATTGTCGTAAGCATGTTGCAAGGACCAGCGTAAACGCCGCAGTTGCAAGTCGGACAATTCATCGCGGCTGGCGGTTTCCATCGCGTCCAGTTCGCTGGACGAAGGGCGGGTGGCGGACATGGTGCTTCTCCTATGTGGATTGGGGGCTGGCTCTGCGGCCATTTGCTGCTGCTGGAAACAGTAGGGCTGGCTTGCTCTCCTTGATGGACTCTTAGCGGGTGGCAGGGGACGGAGCGAAGGTATACGGCCCTTCACTCCGCCTTCGGGCCGGACCGGTGCGAGCGGCCGCGCAGCAGGACCAGGGTTTCGCCGCGCTGATTGCTCACCCTCACATCGTAAAGACCTTGCCGGCCGCCCTGGTGCTGGCACTCGGCCTCCGCCAGCAGGCAATCACCGCTATGCGCCGGCAGCAGGTATTCCATGCTGATGGCCACGCCGACCGCGCGCGGGCCCCAGCTATTGCAGGCGACGGCGAAAGCGGTGTCCGCCAACGCGCACAGTAGGCCGCCGTGGCACAGTTGGAAGCCGTTGAGCATATCGTCACGCACCCGCATGCGCATCCGGGCGCGGCCCGGCGCGACTTCCAACAACTCCATGCCCAGGCTGGCCGACGCTCGGTCCTTGCTCAGCATTTCCAGCGCGCTGTGCTCGGCAAGCCGCCCGGCGGACTCGGTCTCAGTCATGGAATCGTCCTCCAGACAGCGCCAGCCGCCGCAATAGCGGCGAAACCCGATAACGTTCGTCGCCGTATTGAGCGTGCAGGGCGTCCAGAACCTGCGCCACATACTCGTTGCCTAGCCGATCAGCCCAAGCCAGCGGTCCACGGGGATAAGCGGCACCCAAGCACATGGCCTGGTCCACGCTGTCCGCCGCCGCCACGCCCTGCCCCACCGCGTCGGCAGCCTCGTTGGCCAGCATCGCCACGGTGCGCAACACTGCCATGCCGGCGGCGTCGTCCAGCCGCGACACCTGCAGGCCGGCCGCCTGCAGCACCCCCGCCGCCCGCTCCGCCAGCTCCGGCGCGGCCTGGTCCGCCACCGCCAGCGCCAGCCGCTGCGCGCTGGCGTAATCCAGCGCCAGATCGAACACCGCCCAGCCGGCGTGGCCGCTGTCGGCGGCGCGGCGGGTGGCGCTGCGGCCATCGGACAAGGCCAGCCGCAAACCGTCCCAGCTTAGCCAGCCTTGAGCCGGCCCCGGCTCGCGCTCCAGCCGCACGCCGCCGGCCTGCAAGCGCGCCAGCAGCGGTTCGGCCGCGCCCAGCCCGCCGTGCACCCGCAGTACGGCGGGCGCGGGCCGCGACGGCGCGGCATCCGCCGCCGGCAAAGCCTGGCCGTAATCGTAAAAACCGCGGCCGCTCTTGCGGCCCAAGCGGCCGGCCGCCACCAGTTCCTGCTGCAGCGGCGACGGCCGGAAACGCGGGTCTTGCTGCATCGCCTGGAACACCGATTGCGTCACCGCGAAATTCACGTCGTGGCCAATCAGATCCATCAGCTCCAACGGTCCCATCGCGAAACCGCCGGCTTCGCGCAGCAAGGCGTCCAGCGTGGCCGGCGCGCACGCGCCTTCTTGCAGCAAACGCAAGGCCTCGGCATAAAACGGCCGCGCCACCCGGTTGACGATGAAGCCGGGCGTGGACGCGGCCGGCACCGGGGTCTTGCCCCAGGCGCGCATCAGCGTGCACAGACGGTCCGCCAGCGCCGGCGCGGTCGCCAGCCCGCTCACCACTTCCACCAGCTTCATCCGCGTGGCCGGGTTGAAGAAGTGCAGGCCCAGCACTCGCTCGGGATGGCGCAGTCCCGCCGCCAGCTCGGTGATGGATAGGGAGGAGGTATTACTGGCCAGGATGGCGGCGGCCGGCAGCAGAGCGTCCAGCTGCCGCATCAGCGCCTTCTTGGCGTCCAGACGTTCGACAATGGCCTCTATCGCCAAGCTCGTGTCGGCCAGTTCCTCCAAGCTGGCCACCGGCCGCAGCCGGCCGCGCGCGGCGTCCAGCTGCGACTGGCTCCATTTGCCTCGCTGAACCAGGCTGGCCCAGTCGGCGGCGATCGCGTCCGCCGCCGCCGCCGCGGCGCCGGCATCCTGATCGTAGAGATACACTTCATGCCCGGCCGCCGCCGCCACCGCGGCGATGCCGCGCCCCATCGCCCCGGCGCCGATCACAGCCACACGGCTCTCTGCTGTCGGTGCCATCTCATTTCCCCTGGAAACAGGGCGGCCGCTTGGCCAAGAAGGCCGCCACCCCTTCGCGGTAGTCGGCGCTGAAGCCCAACTGGCGCTGCGTATCGCGCTCCAGCCGCAGCTGTTGCTCCAGACTGTTGTCCTCTGCCGCCTGCAGCGCCCCCTTGATCCGCGCATAGGCCAGCGTCGGCCCGCCGGCCAGCTGTTCGGCGAGTTGCCTCACCGCTGCGGGGAAGTCCTCGTCGTCTACGCAACGCCAGATCAGCCCCCATTCCTCTGCTTGTTCCGCCGGCAATGGCTCGGCCAATAGCGCCAATCCCATCGCCCGAGCTTGGCCCAGCAGGCGCGGCAGCCAGTAACTGCCGCCTGAATCCGGCATCAGGCCAACCTTGCTGAACGCTTGGGTAAAACGCGCCGAGCGCGCGGCGATCACCAAGTCACAAGCCAAGGCGATGTTAGCGCCGGCGCCGGCGGCCACGCCGTTGACCGCGGCGATCACCGGCTTGGGCATGTCGCGCAGCCGCCGCACCAGCGGCGCGTAGTAGTCCTCGATGGACTGCCCCAGGTCCACCGCCTGCTGCCCAGGCAGCACCGCCCGGTCGCTCAAATCCTGGCCGGCGCAAAATGCCCTCCCGGCACCGGTCAACACCAACACCCGGACCTCTACGTCGTCGCGCAGGCGGTCCAGCGCCGCCGCCAAAGCCTGATGCATCGCCGGATTGAAACTGTTCAGGCGCTGCGGCCGGTTCAGAGTCAAGGTCGCCACGCCGGCCTCCAGGCTCAATTCAACGCTCGTTTCCGTTGTCTGCATGCATGCCCCCTTTTTGATCGCGGCCATGGCGCAACCGGCCAAGCCTTCACATGCGGCAAACGCTATCATTGACCGACCGGAAAATCAATTATAAGCTGACCCACATCAATGACAGCGCGCTAAAACTGTTGTTGCCGCACCCGGTCCTGTCGCTGGCATGGCTCAGGCCGGCCTCTCATCCCTCCGCCCGAGGAGAAGCTCCATGTCTCACCCATTGTTCCAGCAGCATCAAGCCACCTTAGACCAGGCCCTACAGGCCTTGCGTGAACGCCAGTACTGGTCGCCGTACCCGGAAATGCCCAGTCCCAGAAGCTACGGCGAAACCGCAGCCGCCGACGGTCAGGCGGCGTTTGAGGCTTTATTGCAACAAGACTTCTCACTGGATGGTCTGCCGCCCAGCCAGGGCTGGGTGGGCAGCGAGCGCTCCCCCTATCGCGGCGCCTTGCGCATCCGCTATCCGCGCCACGACGCCGACGCCTTGCTGAGCGCCTCCACCGCCGCGCTGCAAACGTGGCGGCAAGCCGGCCCGCAGGCCTGGGTGGGCGTCTGCCTGGAGATACTCCAGCGGCTGAACCGCCGCAGCTTTGAAATCGCCCACGCGGTGATGCACACCACCGGTCAGGCCTTCATGATGGCCTTCCAGGCCGGCGGCCCGCATGCGCAGGACCGCGCGCTGGAAGCGGTGGCCTACGCATGGCGCGAAATGGCGGCCATTCCCGATCGCTGCCGTTGGAGCAAACCACAAGGCAAGCACGAGCCGCTGGTGCTGGAGAAAAACTGGAAGGTAATCCCGCGCGGCGTCGGCCTGGTGATAGGCTGCAGCACCTTTCCCACCTGGAACGGCTACCCCGGGCTGTTCGCCAGCCTGGCCACCGGCAACAGCGTGATCGTCAAGCCGCATCCCGGCGCGGTGCTGCCGCTGGCCCTGACGGTGCGCATTGCCCGCGAGGTGCTGGCCGAAGCCGGCTTCGACCCCAATACCGTGCTGCTGGCGGCGAATCAACACGGCGAGCCGCTGGCCAGCCTGTTGGCGCAACGGCCGGAGGTGAAGCTGATCGACTTCACCGGCAGCAGCGCTCACGGCGAGTGGCTGGAGAGCCAATGCCGTCACGCCCAGGTCTACACCGAAAAAGCCGGCGTCAACTGCGTGGTGCTGGACTCCACCGCCGACTTCCCCGGTCTGTGCCGCAATCTCGCGCTATCGCTGGCGCTGTACAGCGGCCAGATGTGCACCGCGCCGCAAAACATCTTCATCCCGGCCGATGGCATCCACACTCCCGAAGGCCAACTGTCCTACCAGCAGACGGTGGCGGGCCTGTGCGCGGCGCTGGAGGCGCTGTGCGCTGAGCCGGCCAAGGCGGTGGAGCTGCTGGGCGCGATCCAGAACCCCGGCGTGCTGCAAAGGCTGGAGGCGGCGCGCGCGCTGGGCCAGCCGGCGCTGGACAGCCGGAGGCTGAGCCACCCGCACTACCCGGAAGCCGAAGTGCGCACTCCGTTGCTGCGCCAGCTGTCGATGGAAGACCGCGCCATTTACGAGCAGGAACACTTCGGGCCGATCAGCTTCCTGATCCAGGCGCCGGACAGCGCCGCCGCGCTGCGCCGGGCGGAAGACGGCATGCGCCGCCACGGCGCGCTGAGCTTCTCGGTCTACAGCACGGACCAGCAGGTGCGGGAACAGGCCCGGCAGGCGGCGGAAAACGCCTGCGTGTCGCTGGCGCTCAACTTCACCGGCGCGGTGATGGTCAACCAGTCCGCGGCCTTCAGCGACTTCCACGGCAGCGGCGGCAACCCGGCGGCCAACGCCAGCCTGTCGGACAGCGCTTTCGTCGCCAACCGCTTCCGCGTGGCGCAGACCCGCAGCTTCGGCTGATCCCCGGCCCCGGCCATGGCCGGGGCGTCGCCCGCCAGACTCACGAACGGAGCCGCGTCATGACACCACAACAACAGCAAGCGATTCTGAACCACCCCGCCTTTCAACAACTGGCCAGCCGCAAGACGCGGCTGGGCTGGAGCCTGACCGCCGTCATGCTGCTGCTCTATTACGGCTTCATCCTGGTGCTGGCCTTCGCGCCGCAGTGGCTGGCCCGGCCCATAGGCGCCGGCGTCACCACTTTGGGCATGCCGGTGGGCGTCGCCATCATCCTGGCCGCGTTCGCGCTGACCGGGATCTACGTGCGCCAGGCCAACAAGCGGCTGGACCCGCTGAACGACGAAGTCCTGCGGGAGTGCCAGCCATGAGAGCCCTCCTCGCCATATCGGCGCTGACCTTGGCCTTCCCGGCCTGGGCCCAGGCCGGCGCGCAGCGCCCCTTGAACTGGAACGCCATCCTGATGTTCCTGCTGTTCGTGACGCTGACCCTGTTCATCACCGGCTGGGCCGCGCGCCGCACCCGCTCCGCCTCCGACTTCTACACCGCTGGCGGCGGCGTCAGCCCGCTGCAGAACGGCCTGGCCATCGCCGGCGACATGATCTCCGCCGCGTCCTTCCTCGGCATCTCCGCAATGATGTTCAGCAAGGGCTACGACGGCCTGATCTATGCGCTGGGAGTGTTGGCCGGCTGGCCCATCATCATGTTCCTGATCGCCGAACGACTGCGCAACCTGGGCCGCTTCACTTTCGCCGACGTGGTGTCCTACCGGCTGAGCCAGACACCGGTGCGCATCACCGCCGCCTGCGGCACGCTGACGGTGGCGCTACTCTATCTGGTGGCGCAGATGGTGGGCGCCGGCAAGTTGATAGAGTTGCTGTTCGGCGCCAGCTATTTGAGCGCCGTCGTCATCGTCGGCGTGCTGATGGTGTTGTACGTGATGTTCGGCGGCATGCTGGCCACCACCTGGGTGCAGATCGTCAAGGCGGTGCTGCTGCTGTCGGCCACCAGTTTCATGGCCTTCATGGTCTGGCGGCGCTTCGGCTACAGCAGCGAGGCGATGTTCGCCGCCGCCGCCGAGCTTCGCGGCCAGGCCATCCTGGCGCCTGGCGGCCTGGTGTCCAATCCGGTGGACGCAGTCTCCCTGGGCTTGGGCATGATGTTCGGCACAGCCGGCCTGCCCCACGTGCTGATGCGCTTCTTCACCGTGGCCGACGCCCGCGCCGCGCGCCAGTCCGTGTTCTACGCCACCGGTTTCATCGGCTATTTCTACCTGCTGCTGATCCTGGTGGGCTTTGGCGCCATCCTCATCGTCGGCGGCGACGCCGGCTTTCGCGACGAAGGCGGCGGCATTGTCGGCGGCGCCAATATGGTGGCGGTGCACCTGGCCCAGGCGGTGGGCGGCAATCTGTTCCTCGGTCTGGTGTCGGCGGTGGCCTTCGCCACCATTCTCGCCGTGGTGGCCGGCCTGGCCTTGTCGGCCGCGTCGGCGGTGTCTCATGACCTGTACGCGGTGGCGCTGCGCCAGGGCAAGGTGAGCAATGCGGAGGAAATGCGGGTGTCGCGGCTGGCGACGCTGGTGATAGGACTACTGGCCATCCTGCTGGGACTATTGTTCGAAAAGCAGAACATCGCCTTCCTGTCCGGCCTGGTACTGGCGATTGCCGCCTCGGTGAATTTTCCGGTGCTGTTTCTGGCAATGTTCTGGCCCCGGCTCACCACCCGAGGCGCGGTGGCCGGCAGCCTGGCCGGTCTGGTCTCCGCCATCGCCTTGCTAGTGCTGGGGCCCATGGTGTGGGTGGACATCCTGAGCCATCCACGAGCTATCTTCCCCTACGCCAACCCGGCGCTGTTTTCCATGAGCGCGGCCTTCGCCTGCGCCTGGCTATTGTCAGTCTGCGACCGCTCGTCCCAGGGGCAATTGGAACGCAGCCGTTTCCCGGCGCAATATATTCGCGCTTTGACCGGGCTGGGAGCCGGCACAGGCACCGGCAAACACTAACCACGGCTCAGGCCAGCAGCGCCGCCATCGTCATGTTCTGGAACGCGGCCATGCCGCGGGTCAGTGTCTTGTCGCGGTGCTGCACCTGATACAAGGTGCGCGTCAGCGTTGGCAGGCCGGCGCTCACTTCCACTACCGCGCCGGTCTGCAACAGATCGGCCACCACCCGCCGCGACAGGCAGCTGACGCCAAGGCCGGCCGCCACCGCGTGCTTGATCGCCTCGGAATGACCCAACTCCATGCTCACGTTAAGCATGGCTAGGTGCGGCAACAGCAGACGGTCCACTTCCTCGCGCGTGCCAGAGCCGGCTTCACGCAGAATCCATTCGGCCTTAGCCAGGTCCTGGCGCGCCGCCACCCCTCGCGCCAAGGGATGATCGGCGGCGGCGAACACCACCAGTTCGTCCTGACACCAGGGCTGAGCAATCAAGTCCGGGTGGTGGCAAGGCCCTTCGATGAAACCGAAGTCCACCCGCAGCGCCGCTACCGCGTCGACGATGTCGCGGGTATTGGCCACGTCCAGTTCCAGCCGCGCCAGCGGCCAGGCGGCGCGGAAAGCCGCCAGTTGCTGTGGCAATAAATAGTTCGCCACCGTGCTGCTGGCGCCTATCTTCAAAGACATCGCTCCGGCGTTGAACAGGCTTTGCATGTCCTGGGCCGCATCCAGCATCGCCCGCGCCTTGGGCCACAGCAGCCGGCCATGCTCGTTCAGGCTCAAGCGCTTGCCGATGCGGTCGAACAGGCGCACGTCGAGCCCGGTTTCCAGCTTGTCCAGCGCCTGGCTGGCCGCGGACTGGGTCAGGGCGACATGGTTGGCCGCCTGGGTGACGGTGCCGTATTCGGCCACCGCGACGAAAACCTCCAGTTCGCGCAGAGTCAGCTTCAAGCCCATACCGCCTCCTTAATATCGATTTTACTACTGATATATATCCATTTTATCCGTTTCTCTACTGAAAACGAGGGGCGTATCGTTAGCACCATTCGCCATAGACCAAACAGGCATTTGCTTATGACAAACCTTCGCCAAATCATGCCGGGCCTGGCGTTGGCCATCGCCGTCGCCGTCGCTTCGCTCTACGCAGCGGATTTGCCGGCGATGAAGCACCTAGGCTTCTCCGCGCTCACCATCGCCATCCTGGGCGGCATGCTGATAGGCAACACCGTCTACCGCTACTTTGCCGGCGCCAGCCACCACGGCATCCAGTTCTCCAAGCAAAAGCTGCTGCGCCTGGGCATCATCTTGTTCGGCTTCAAACTCACCTTCCAGGACATCGCCGCCGTCGGCTTCGCCGGCGTATTGATCGATACCCTGGTGCTGTGCACTACCTTTCTGCTGGCTTTCCGCATCGGCCGCAAATACTTGGGCATGGACGAGCAGAGCGTAATCCTGATCGGCGCGGGCAGTTCCATCTGCGGCGCGGCCGCGATTCTGGCCACGGAACCCGTAATCAAAGCTCATGCGGAAAAAGTGGCCGTAGCCGTCGCCACCGTAGTGGTGTTCGGCACCGTGGCGATGTTCCTGTGGCCGATGCTGTATCAATGGACTAGCCACCTGGGCATTTCCGAGTTCAACTACGGCGTGTTCGCCGGCTCCACCATCCATGAGGTGGCGCAAGCCGTTGCCGCCGGCAAATCGGTCAGCGAGGCGGCCATGACCACTGCGGTGATCACCAAGATGATACGCGTAATGATGCTGGCGCCGTTCCTGATCGCCTTGTCCAGCTGGCTGGCCGCCAAGCCGCACGGCAGCCGCCAACAGAAGAGCGGCATCGCCATCCCCTGGTTCGCCGTCGCCTTCCTGGCCGTGGCCGCCTTCAACTCCTTCAACCTGCTGCCGGCCGCGTGGGTCAGCGCCATCGTCTCGCTGGACAACCTGCTGCTGGCCGCCGCAATGGGCGCGCTGGGCATCACCACCCACTTCTCCGCCATCCGCCAGGCCGGCGCCAAACCGATGCTGCTGGCTTCCATTCTGTTTGGTTGGCTGATCGTCGGCGGCGGCCTGATCAACTTCGGCGTCAGCCATCTGTTGCACTAAACGCCGCGCAAGCCAAAACAAAACCGCCCGGTTTGCGCCGGGCGGTTTTTTGCCGTCGGATCAGACCCGACTCAGCATGGACACTTCTTCATGCTCTTGCCGCCATAGCGCTCGTCCTGGCAGCGGCGAAAGAAGGCCTCACGGCTCATCACTTCCGCATTGGGATTGAAACGGCGGCGGCTGGCGACGTAAGCGTCGTAATCCTTGACGCCCACCATCAACCGGGCGGTTTTCGCCCATTGCTGCCATAGCTTGTTCATTACGCACCCTCCTCACGGAACACCGCCGGCACCTCTTTGGCGGTGGACCACTTCACCGCCAGCGACTTGCGCATCACGTTCAGCGCGAACACCAGCATGGCGATCACCACCGCCATGAACAGTGCCGTCAAAGTGGCGTCCACATAGTCATTGAAGATGATCTGATGCATTTGCGCCATATTCTTGGCCGGCGCCAAAAGCTCGCCCTTGGCCGCGGCGGCGGAGAATTTGTCGGCGTGCGCCAGGAAGCTGATCTTGGGACTGGCGTGGAACAGCTTCTGCCAACCAGCGGTCAGCGTCACGACCAGCAGCCACAGCGTGGGCACCGCGGTAACCCAGATATAGCGGGTTTTCTGCATCTTGATCAGCACCGCGGTGGCCAGAATCAGCGCAATGCCGGCCAGCATCTGGTTAGCAATGCCGAACAGCGGCCACAAGGTATTGATGCCGCCCAGCGGATCCACCACCCCCTGATACAAGAAGTAGCCCCAACCGGTCACCGCCAGACCGGTGGCGATCAAGTTGGCGGCCCAGGACTCGGTGTTGGCCATCGGCTTGACCACAAGGCCCAGCAGGTCTTGGATCATGAAGCGCAGCACGCGGGTGCCGGCGTCTATAGTGGTCAGGATGAACAGCGCTTCAAACAGGATGGCGAAGTGATACCAGAAGGCCATCATCCCCGGTCCGCCGATCACATTGGACAGAATGTGCGCCATGCCCACCGCCAAGGTCGGCGCGCCGCCGGCGCGGGACAGGATGGTGCTCTCGCCCACATCCTTGGCCATCTGGGTCAGCATATCCGGCGTGATGACGAAGCCCCAGCTGGAAATCACCTGAGCGGCTTCCTCCGCGGTCTTGCCTATCACCGCCGCCGGGCTGTTCATCGCGAAGTAGACACCCGGATCCAGCACGCAGGCGGCGATCAAGGCCATGATGGCAACGAAGCTTTCCATCAGCATGGAGCCGTAGCCGATCATGCGAGCGTGGGTTTCGTTCTCAAGCATCTTGGGCGTGGTGCCGGAGGCCACCAGCGCATGAAAGCCGGACACTGCGCCGCAGGCGATGGTGATGAACAGGAAGGGGAACAGATTGCCGGAGAATACCGGGCCGCTGCCGTCGATGAACTTGGTCACCGCAGGCATGTGCATATTGGGCGCCACAATCATGATGCCGATGGCCAGGCCGACAATGGTGCCGATTTTCAGGAAGGTGGACAGATAATCTCGGGGCGCCAGCAGCAGCCACACCGGCAGCACCGAGGCGACGAAACCATAGCCGATCAGCGTCCAGGCCAGCGCGGTGCCGCTCAGGGTAAACAACGGAGCCAGGGTTTCGTTCTTGGCGATGTCTCCGCCGTAAACAATAGCCAGCATCAGCAGGATAAAGCCGATGACGGAAATCTCGCCGATTTTGCCCGGCCGGATGTAGCGGGTGTAGATGCCCATGAACAGGGCAATCGGTATCGTGGCCGCAATGGTGAAGGTGCCCCAGGGACTGCCGGTCAGCGCCTTGACCACCACCAGGGCCAGCACCGCCAGCAGGATCACCATGATCATCAGAATGCCGATGGAGGCGATAACGCCGGGAATGGCGCCCAGTTCGGTGCGGATGATCTCGCCCAGCGATTTGCCGTCGCGGCGCACCGACAAGAACAGAATCAGGAAGTCCTGCACCGCGCCGGCCAGCATCACCCCCACCAAGATCCACAACGTGCCCGGCAAATAGCCCATCTGCGCGGCCAGCACCGGCCCCACCAGCGGCCCGGCGCCGGCGATGGCGGCGAAGTGGTGGCCGAACAACACCCATTTATTGGTGGGCACGTAATCCAGGCCGTCATTGTATTTTTCCGCCGGGGTCAGCCGACGGGCGTCCAGTTCCAACACTTTGTGGGCGATGAAGCGACCGTAAAAGCGATAGGCGATGGAGTAGGCCGACACCGCCGCCACAATCAGCCACACAGCGTTGACCGGTTCGCCGCGATTGAGGGCCACAACGGCAAAGGCCGCTGCGCCGGCCAGGGCGACGGCCAGCCACACGGCCCATTCTCTTATCTGTTGCATATGGCAAGTTCCTATTCTCTTTATCCCGTTTTAATTCCCCGGTCCCTGGCGACGACAACGGCCACGGCCGGCTTTTTTTGCCTGACCGATTCTGGATTGATAGTTCCGGAAAATCAAGCAAGCCTTGTCATTTGCAAAAACTATCAATGGTTTATGACGAATAGCAGTCACGATAATGCTAAAGTCGCCGGCAAACCCCGCGTGCTAATATTTTGATTTGAACCACCGAATCCCGTCGACGGACATGAACAGCGATACCCCCCATATTCTCATTGTCGAAGACGACGTGAGACTAGCCGAATTGATAGGCGCCTATCTGAGCAAGCACGGCTATCGCATCTCCCAGCACGGCCGCGGCGACACCGCGCCGGCCATCATTCTGGAAGAAAAGCCGGACTTGGTGATCCTGGATATCATGCTGCCAGGCAAGGAAGGCTTCGACGTCTGCCGCGAAATCCGCCCGCGCTATAACGGCAGGGTTTTGATCATGACGGCTCGCGACGAGGACGTGGACGAAATCCTGGGGCTGGAACTAGGCGCAGACGACTACCTGGCCAAGCCGGTAGAACCCCGCCGCCTGCTGGCGCGGGTGCGCGCTTTGCTGCGCCGCGGCGGGCCGGGCGCGCAGGCGGACGGCGAGGCCGCCGACGAAGACAGCTTCACTTTCGGCCAGTTTTGCATCAGCCAGGCCACGCGCGAGGCCACGCTGAACGGAGAGCTGATTGATCTGACCACCGCCGAATTCGACCTGCTGTGGCTGCTGTCCTCCCACGCCGGCCAGGTGTTGTCGCGCGACGACATCATGAGCGAATTGCGCGGCATAGGCTTCGACGGACTGGACCGCTCGATAGACGCGCGCATTTCGCGGCTGCGCCGCAAACTGGGCGACAATCCGGACGCGCCGGCCCGGATCAAGACCGTGCGCGGCAAAGGTTATCTGTTCTCACGCAGCGACTGGGAATAAGCAATGAGCACCCGTCGTCTGCGCGGCTGGCTCAAACCGTCGCTGGGCACCCTGTTTGCCCGTTATTTCTTCGCCACCATGCTGGTGGAGCTGATCATCATCATCGGCTTCGGCTTCCTGGTCACCAAGCTGTACGAAAACAGCGACCGCGACGGCAAGCTGCAGTTCATGAACGGCACCGTGACGCTGATCCGCCAGCAGTTGGCCCAAACGCCGCACAAGGACTGGGACGGCAAGCTGGCCGATATCGCCCGCGCCTTCAGCTATCCGGTCAAACTAATCGCCCACCCTCCCGACGATTTCGAGCAGGAGGGCCACGCCGCGCTGCTGAGCGGCCGCCCCTATCTGGACTTCGACAATCAATTGCTTTACGTGCCGCTACCCCGTGATCCGCGCCTGTTGCTGCTGGGTCCCCTGGAGGCGCCGGCCAGCAACAGCAGTTGGATCAGCGAAGACATGGAAATCCTGCTGCTGTGGATTTTGCTGACCGGCTCCACGCTGGGCACCCTGATCTACTTCAGCCTGCGCCCCTTGTGGAAAGACTTGCTGGAAGTGCGCCGCAAGGCGGAGGTGTTCGCCGACGGCGACTTCAGCGCCCGCGCCCAGCCTTCTAAAAGCAGGCTGTTGGCGCCTTTGTCCCTGGCTTTCAACAGCATGGCCGCCCGCCTGGAGCGGCAGATGGAAACCCGCCAGGCCTTGTCTCACGCCATCGCCCACGAGATACGCACCCCGATCGCGCGGCTGCGCTTCGGCCTGACCATGCTGGAGGAAGAAGAGGACGAGCAGGAGTGGCGGCGCTACCGCGAAGGCATGGAGCGCGATATGCAGGAATTGGAAGAACTGTTCAACACCAGCATGGAGTTCGCCAAGCTCAATCGCAACGAAGTGCCCTTGCACTGGGAAACCGTTGATCTTTACGACTGGTTCGACGATCTGGTCGATCTGGTCACGCCGCTGAAACCGCCCGGCATCAAGCTGGAGCTGGACTGCGCGCTGGGCAACGGCGCCTTCGACCGCAAACTGATGTACGTGGCCAGCCGCAACCTCTTGCTCAACGCCTTCAAATACGCCAACGCCCAAGTGCGGCTGACGGTATGTCACAACGCCGCCGGCCAGTTGCTGATCCATGTCGACGACGACGGCTGCGGCATCCCCGAGGCTGAGCGCGACAAAGTGTTCGAACCCTTCCTGCGCCTGGACCGCAGCCGCGACCGCGCCACCGGCGGCTACGGTTTGGGCCTGTCCTTCGTCAAACTGATCACCGAACACCACGGCGGCCAGGCCAGCGTGGCCGCCAGTGAACTAGGCGGCGCGCGCTTTACTCTACGCATCATGCAGCCGCAGCAATAAGCACTGTTTAAGATCTGCTGTGCGCCGTGAGGCGTGACACGGCGAGTACCGCTTATAAATGGACGTGTACCCTCCGTACACTCCGCTTTCTCAGCCGTTTTCGCCTTGTCTTGCCTCAGCTCGCAAGATCATGAACTGGCTCCATAAAGGTGCCGGAACGCAGATGCCAGAGCCGGCAAAAAGTAAAGCCACAGTTTGTTAAGCAATCTGAATTGGGTCACGCTCCGTCACAAAGCGGGGACAGGAAGCCAACAGACCCAGGACCGAAGCGCCGGGATAATGCCAGCATCTCAACTTGGATTCGGGTATTTCCCATGGTTTCTTCACGACCGGCCGCCCTGCTGGTACACGGTCTGGGCGGCAGCGCATACGACCTTGGCGCGCTTGGACGCACTCTGGAGGAGGCTGACATCGTCACGCACACCCCGCTGCTGCCGGGACATGGCGGCGAGCCGGAAGATCTGCTGTCCGTCCGCTGGCAGGACTGGGTGGAAACCATACGCAAGGAATACCTGGAGCTGAAGACGCGCCACAAGGTAGTGCATCTGGCCGGCGTTTGCCTGGGCGGCCTGGTGGCGCTGGAAGTGGCGCGGCTGGAAAACCACAAGGACGGGCTCGCGCTGTACGCGCCGCCGCTGTTCCTCGACGGCTGGAGCCTGCCCAAGCTGACTTGGGCCCGCCACATCGTCTACCGCATTCCCGGCCTGGCCAAGAAGATGCGCGTGCCGGAGGTTGAACCTTTCGGCATCAAAAACGCCCGCATCCGCAAAGCGATCCAGCAGCGCTTCGAACGCGGCGAACGATTCCACTACGCCTACATCCCGCTGGCCTGCATCCGCCAGGTGGATGGGCTGCGCCGCCAGCTGATGTCGCGGCTGGAGCAGATCACTTGCCCGACGCTGATCGTGCATGCCGACGAGGACGACATCACCAGCCCGCGTTCCGCCCATCACCTGCAGCGCCACCTGGGCGGCAAGGTCGATTTCATGCCTTTGTCCAACAGCTACCATATGGTCATGGTGGACAATGAACGCGGCGAAGTGCTCAAGCGCAGCCTGAAGTTTTTCAACCAGCGCGCTCAAGCGCCGGCCACCGCCGCCGAGCAAAACGGTTGGGCCCTGTTCGCCGCCGCCTGAACGCCGCGCACTCACAATCAAGGCAAGCTTCCCGCTTGCCTTTTTTCTTGCCCGCGCCAGCCCCACCGGCCTCCTCGCCATCAATTAAAGTTGCAAGCAATCACAACTAAAAACCGAATTTAACAGCTGCGCAAACTTCCAAGCCGCCTCGTCACCAACCGTCATCAAGCCAGAACAGAGCAACAATGGAAGGCCAGGACCAACTGAATCAAACTGTTTGCACGAGCCGGATCGGCCCCCAGCCGGTCTTGCAACGGTTCCGTTCTCTTCCCTTTGTGTGACTTTGCGTGCCCGCCGGCTTCGGCGGGCATCTTTTCTTTCAAATGCCCGCGCTGTTTTGTTACAAATCGTTACACAAGCCCCTCACCCTTCACACAAAGAGCGCTTACAAGCTCAACAGACTGACTTGCTTCTTATTCGCACAATATTGCAGTTATCAACAAAGCAAACAGTCGCAAAAATGAAAAAACTAATCACCGCTTCCGTGTTGAGCCTGGCAGCTCTGTCCGCGCATGCAGCCGATCCTGGCTTCTACGTTTTCGGCAACACCGGCTACAATTTTTCCAAATTCAACTCCGCCACCAGAGATGTCGCCATTAAAGACGCCAAAGCCGCTGGCGCCATCTGGGAACTGGGCGCTGGCTACCGCTTCAACCAATACTTGGCCACTGAATTGGCCTATGCCAACTTCGGCAAATCCAAGGCAATCCTTAGCGCCAACAGCCAATCATCCGACAGTTCGCTGCGCTCCGAAGCCGCTCGCATCGCCGTTTTGGGCATCCTTCCGGTTACGGAAAGTTTTGAGGTCTATGGCAAAGTCAGTCTCAACCGGGTTCAAAGCACCTGGAAGGGACTCAACCAAACGGAAAAGCGCAATGAAACCCGTGCGGGTGTCGGCCTCGGCGCCCAGTACCACTTAAGCAAAAACCTGGCTTTGCGCGGTGAGTATGAATACATCACAGGCAAGGATCTCAAAAAAGACGGTTACACCGTGGCCAAGAACACTGGCTCCAATGTACTCAAAGCAGGCGTCAGCTTCAGTTTCTAAAATCGGCCCAACTCCAGAGCAGAACGAAATTAAACACGCACAGCTGAGGATGCCGGTTTGCTAGTGGCAAATACATTCGGCTCTATGTTTTGATTTCGCTCCCATCGCCAGCCGCGGCCCCTGCGTTCGCGGCTGGTTTTGCGTTTCAGACCGCCGGCACCGCCATGCCGCGCCGCACCGCCGGGCGAGCGCCCAGCCGCTGGAACCAGTTCCAGACTCGGGGAAACGCCGCCAAATCCACCTGATGCCATTCGTGACGCGCCGCCCATGGATAAAGCGCGATATCGGCGACGCCGTACTCGCCGGCCACGTAATCTCGCCCTTCCAACTGTCGGTCCAGCACCCCGTACAGGCGCAAAGCCTCGTCGTGGTAGCGTTTCTGCGCGTAAGGCAGGCTTTCCGGCGCGTAGCGCAGAAAATGGTGAGCCTGCCCCAGCATCGGCCCGAAGCCGCCCATCTGGAACATCAGCCATTGCAGCGCCTCGTAGCGCGCCGCGCCCGCAGCCGGCAACAAACGGCCGTGCTTTTCCGCCAGATATTGCAGAATGGCGCCGGACTCGAACATCGCCAGCGGCCGCCCGTCCGGCCCGTCGCTGTCCACAATGGCCGGAATCTTGTTGTTGGGGCTGATGGCCAGAAAAGAT
Organism: Chromobacterium haemolyticum; assembly: GCF_009936155.1. Classification (NCBI taxonomy): domain Bacteria; kingdom Pseudomonadati; phylum Pseudomonadota; class Betaproteobacteria; order Neisseriales; family Chromobacteriaceae; genus Chromobacterium; species Chromobacterium haemolyticum. Next base: position 4,575,484 of record NZ_AP019312.1, read on the forward strand.
TCGGCAAACTGCTCGCCCTTGCCGATGTCCACCGCGTGCACGGCGTACGGCAACTCCAGCTCTTCCAGCATGATGGAAATCTTGCGCCCATTGGGCGTGCCCCAGGTATACAGATCAATCATGATGCGCATCTCCCTTGTTCAAGGCTTGGGCGGCTAGCGCCTGCGCGCGCCGCCCCGTCTGCTACAATGCAGCCCATTTCAAGCCTTCAGGATACTGCGATGAGCCAGCCGCGCGTCAATGATGTCAAAGCCTTTCTCTTGGACCTGCAAGACCGCATTTGCGCGGCGCTGGAGCAGGCCGACGGCGGCGCTCAATTCGTCGAGGACGCTTGGCAGCGCCCGGGCGGCGGCGGCGGGCGCAGCCGGGTCTTGGCCAAGGGCGCGCTGTTCGAACAGGCCGGCGTCAATTTCTCGCATGTACACGGCGACGCGCTGCCCGCCTCCGCCACCGCCCACCGTCCCGAACTGGCCGGCCGCGGCTTTCAGGCCATGGGCGTGTCGCTGGTGATCCATCCGGAAAACCCGCACATCCCCACCAGCCACGCCAATGTCCGCTTCTTCATCGCGGAGAAGGACGGCGAGACGCCGGTGTGGTGGTTCGGCGGCGGTTTCGACCTGACCCCGTTCTATGCCGTGGAAGCCGACGTGGTGCACTGGCACCGCGTGGCCCGCGATTTGTGCCGGCCCTTCGGCGAACAGGTGTACCCGGACTACAAGCGCTGGTGCGACGAGTATTTCTTCCTGAAGCACCGCCAGGAGGCGCGCGGCGTCGGTGGCTTGTTCTTCGACGACTTGAACGCCTGGGGCTTCGATTCCTGTTTCCGCTTCATGCAGGCGGTGGGCGACGGCTTCACCAACGCCTACTTGCCCATCGTCGAACGCCGCAAAGGCGATAGCTGGGGCCACCGCGAACGCCAGTTCCAGCTTTATCGCCGCGGCCGCTACGTCGAATTCAACCTGGTCTGGGACCGCGGCACCCTGTTTGGCCTGCAGTCCGGGGGACGCACCGAATCCATCCTGATGTCGATGCCGCCGCTGGCGCGCTGGGAATACGATTACCAACCGGAACCGGGCAGCCCGGAAGCCGAGCTGACCGAGCGTTTCCTGACCCCGCGCGACTGGCTGGCCTGAGAGCCGAAGCCAAGCCGGATACCGCGTTTTCCCCAGCCCGCACATGAGTTTAGCCAATCACAAGAACGGCGAAATCGGGTATCCTTGCGCAGCTGCCCATAACAATCCCATGACCATCCGTTCCGCATGAATCAACCCCATTTTTCGGCCGGGCTCTCCGGCTGCGCCGCCCGTCCCTGGCAGGAGCCGGCGCTATGGCTGCTGTTCGCCGTCGTCTGGTTCGGCACCCTCGGCTACCGCGGGCTGATTCACGCGGACGAAGGCCGCTACGCGACGCTGTCGCTGTTCATGCTGCACAGCGGCGACTGGATCACTCCGCGACTGAACGGCCTGCTGTATTTCGAAAAACCGGCGCTGCAATACTGGATGGGCGCGCTAAGCTTCGCCGCCTTCGGCGTCAACGAGTTCGCCGCCCGCTTCTGGCCGGGCCTGACTGGCTTTCTGTCCGTGGCGATGTGCGGCTTCACCGCGCGCCGGCTCTGGGGCGTAGACGCCGGCCGCCACGCTGCGCTGGCCGCCGGCAGCTGCGCCTGGATCGTGGCCAACAGCCACTTCCTGTCGCTGGACATGGGGGTGAGCTTCTTCCTGACCGTGGCGCTATGCGGCTTCCTGCTGGCACAACACGACGGCGCCGACGCCCGCGCGACCCGTAACTGGATGTGGGTCACCTGGGCGGCGATGGCCGCCGCCACGCTGAGCAAAGGCTTGATCGGCCTGCTGATTCCCGGCGCCACCCTAGTGCTGTACAGCCTGCTCAACTGGCAATGGGCATTCTGGAAACGCATGCATTGGCTGAGCGGCCTGGCCTTGTTCCTGCTGTTGACCGCGCCGTGGTTCATTCTGGTGTCCCAGCGCAACCCGGACTTCGCCCATTTCTTCTTCATCCGCGAACACCTGGAACGCTTCCTCACCACCGAGCACAAACGCACCGGCGCGCCGTGGTATTTCGTGCCCTATCTGCTGCTTGGCTTGCTGCCTTGGACCAGCCTGCTGCCGACGCTGTGCCGCGACGGCTGGCGCGAACCTGGCGCGCGGCTGCGCGTCGGCCGCCTACTGCTGATCTGGTCGGTCTTTATCTTCGCCTTCTTCAGCAAGTCCAGCTCCAAGCTGCCATCCTACATCCTGCCGATGTTCCCGGCGCTGGCGTTGCTATTGGCGCCGACGTTGCAGCGCTTGCCCTCCGCCGCGCTGAAGAAGCACCTGCTGCCGGCGCTGCTGCTGTGGCTGGCCGCGCTTGCTCTCTATCCCTTTGTTGATCGTTTCGCGTCCGAGGACATCCCGCTCGACGTACTGCACGGCTTCGCCCATTTCGTCGCTGCCGCCGCGCTGCTGTTCTTGGCCTGCGCCGTTGTCGCCTGGCGCTTGCTGGGCCGCGAACACAAGCTGGCCGCGCTGTGCTGGCTGGCTTTCGGCAGCTTGCTGGCCGTCAGCGTCGCCGCCGCCGGCCACGACAGCTATGGCCGGCTGAAGGGCAGCAAGGAAATCGTCCGCCAGATCCAGCCTTATCTCAATGCGGACACGCCGGTGTTCTCGGTCCGTTATTACGACCAGACTTTCCCCTTCTATCTGGGCCGCCCGGTCACCCTGGTGCAGTTTGTCGATGAGTTTGAATTCGGCGAGAGCCAGGAGCCGCAGCGCTGGATGCCGCGACTGGAACAATTCGTCGCCGCCTGGAACGCCGCCCCGCGCGCGCTGGCGATGACCGACCCCGCCACTTATCAGGAACTGCAAGCCCAGGGCCTGCCGATGCGGGTGGTCTACCAAGATCCGCGCCGCCTGGTGGTGGCCAAGCCGTGAAACCGCCAACCTTTGGACCCGCTCTACTATGAAGTTGATCGAATTCGGCCTGATTCTGCTCGGCGTGCTGCTCAACGCCGCCGCCCAGCTATGCTTGAAAGCCGGCGTGCGCCAGATCGGCCACTTTGACTTTTCCGCCTCCAACGTACTGCCGATAGGCTGGTCGCTGGCCACCAATCTGCCCATCGTCGGGGGCCTGTCCTGCTATGTCGTCAGCGTGGTGGTATGGATCATGGCGCTGTCGCGAGTGGAGGTCAGCATCGCTTACCCTATGCTGTCCATCGGCTACGTGGTCAACGCGCTGTTGGCCTATTGGCTGTTCGGCGAAGCGCTGAGCGCTCAAAAACTGATCGGCATCGGCGTCATCATCATCGGCGTGGTGCTGGTCGCCCGCAGCTAAGCAGAAAGGCTAAAATGGATTTCCTGCCCTTCACCCGCCCGGACATCGACGAAGCCACCATCGCCGCCGTCGGCGAGGTGCTGCGTTCCGGCTGGATCACCACCGGTCCCAAATCCCGTCAACTGGAAGCCGAGCTGTCCGCCCATGTCGGCGGCCGTCCGGTACGAGTGGTGGCATCCGCCACCGCCGCGCTGGAAATGGCCTTGCAAGTGGCCGGCGTCGGCCCCGGCGACGAGGTGATTACCTGCCCGCTGAGCTGGGTGGCCACCGCCAACGTGATTCTGAAAGTGGGCGCCAAACCGGTATTCGTCGACGCCGACCGCGCCAGCCGCAACATCGACCTGGACCTGGCGGAGCGGGCGATCACCCCGCGCACCCGCGCCATCATCCCGGTGGACCTGGCCGGCCTGCCGGTGGACCGCGACCGCCTCTACGACATCGCCAAGCGCCATCGGCTGCGCGTGATCGAGGACGCCGCCCAGTCCATGGGCGCCAACTGGCGCGGCCGCCGCATCGGCAGCTTTGGCGATTTGGTGTCCTTCAGCTTCCACGCCAACAAGAACATGACCAGCGGCGAAGGCGGCTGCCTGGTGCTGAACGACGAGGACGAAGCCCGTCTGTTCGAGAAGCTTCGGCTACAGGGCGTGACCCGCCACGCCGACGGCGGCATGGACGTGGACGTGCTGGGCGGCAAGGCCAATATGACCGATATCGCCGCCGCCATCGGCCTGGGCCAGTTGCCGCGGCTGGAGGGGCTCAACGCCCGCCGCCGCGAGCTGGCGGCGCTGTATTTCCGCCATTTCGACCGCCAGCTGGGCTGCGAACTGCCGCTAGAGGACATGGCCCAGAGCAATTGGCATATGTTCCAGCCGCTGTTGCCGCTGGACCGAATGAGCATGGACCGCGGCGAATTCATCGCCCGGATGAAAGACCTGGGCATAGGTGTGGGCGTGCACTACCCCGCCATGCATTTGTTCACCTTGTTCCGCGAGATGGGCTTCCAGCCGGGCGATTTCCCGGTGGCGGAAGACATCGGCCGCCGCACCGTCACCCTGCCGCTGTTCCCGGCCATGGCCGACGAGGACGTGGAACGCGTGTGCGCCGCCGTGAGCGGCGTGCTGAAGCCCGTGCTGAGCGTATAAAACATCTATGAAAAGCGTAATCGATCTTTCCGTCGTCATCCCGGTATACAACGAGCAGGACGTGCTGCCGGCGCTGTTCGACCGCCTCTACCCCGCGCTGGACGCGCTGGGCGTGCGTTATGAAATCGTCTTCGTCAACGACGGCAGCCGCGATAAAAGCCCTGCCATGCTCGCCGCGCAGTTCGACCTGCGCCCAGACGTGACCCGGGTGGTGCTGTTCAACGGCAACTTCGGCCAGCACCGCGCCATTCTGGCCGGCTTCGAATACAGCCGCGGCGATCGGGTGGTGACGCTGGACGCCGACCTGCAAAACCCGCCGGAGGACATCAAGCTGCTGCTGGCGGAAATGGACAAGGGCCACGACTACGTCGGCTCCATCCGCCGCCAGCGCAACGACAGCCTGTGGCGCCACCTGGCCAGCCGCGCGATGAACCGCCTGCGCGAGAAGCTGACCCGCATCAAGATGACCGATCAGGGTTGCATGATGCGCGCCTACAGCCGCCGCATCATCGACACCATCAATCAGTGCAACGAGCTGCACACCTTCATCCCGGCGCTGGCCTATCAGTTCGCGCAGAACCCGACCGAAGTCACCGTCGGCCATGAAGAGCGCTTCGCCGGCGAATCCAAGTACTCGCTGTACAGCCTGATCCGCCTGAACTTCGACCTGATGACCGGGTTCTCCATCGTGCCCCTGCAGCTGTTCTCGCTGCTGGGCATGCTGGTCTCCGCCGGCTCCGGCGTGCTGGTGGTCTACCTGGTGCTGCGGCGCTTCATCGTCGGCCCGGAAGTGGGCGGATTGTTCACCCTGTTCGCCATCGCCTTCCTGCTGATCGGCATCGCGCTGTTCGGCATCGGCCTGCTCGGCGAATACATCGGCCGCATCTACCAAGAAGTGCGGGATAGGCCGCGCTATGTGATCGGCGCGGTGCTGGAGCAAAAGGACAAACCATGAAAGCCGTGGTCTTCGCTTATCACAATGTCGGCGTGCGCTGCCTGAGAGCGCTGATCGGCGGCGGCGTGGATGTGGCGCTGGTGGTCACCCATCGCGACAACCCCAATGAAAACATCTGGTTCGCCAGCGTGGAGCAGGTGGCCCGCGACTACGGCATACCAGTGATCACCCCGTACGACCCGAACACGCCGGAAGTGCTGGCCCAAGTGCAAGCGGTGCGGCCGGACTTCCTGTTCTCTTTCTATTACCGTCACATGCTCAAAGCCCCGCTGTTGGAATGCCCGGCGCGCGGCGCCTTCAATATGCATGGCTCGCTGCTGCCCAAATACCGCGGCCGGGTGCCGATCAACTGGGCCATCATCCATGGCGAAACCGAAACCGGCGCCACCCTGCACGTGATGAACGTCAAGCCGGACAACGGCCCCCTCGTCGATCAGATGGCGGTGCCCATCTTGCCGGACGATAATGCCGACGAAGTGTTCGCCAAGGTCACCGTGGCCGCGGAAATGGTGCTGGCCCGCAGCCTGCCGGCGCTGCTTGCCGGCAAGGCCGAATTCCGCCAACAGGATTTGAGCCAAGGCGGCTATTTCGGCGGCCGCAAACCGGAGGATGGCCGCATTGACCCGCAAGCCGGCGCCGCCGATCTGCACAACTTCGTGCGCGCGCTGACCCACCCGTTCCCGGGCGCCTTCGCCGACATCGACGGCGGCCGGCTGGTAATCTGGAAAACCCTGCGCGCAGGCGGCCACAGTCAGCAATTGCAAACGGCCCGGCTACACTCAGAAAACGGTGCGCTGTGGCTGGACGCCGTGGACGGCGGCCGCTTGAAGGTACTATCCGCCACGCTGGACGGCGCGGCGCTGGATCCGGCGACAACACAGACGCTGACGCTGGCCTGAAGCGGCGCACTCACGGAATACACATGCAAATCACAGTCCCCCTCCAGGGGACGATGAAGGAAATCTCAATGAAAAAAGTACTGATCCTCGGCGTCAACGGCTTTATCGGCCACCACCTGACCAAGCGCATCATCGAAACCACCGACTGGCACATCTACGGCATGGACATGCACGATGACCGCGTGGCCGAGTGGAAAGACCACCCGCGCTTCCACTTCTTCGAAGGCGATATCACCATCAACAAGGAGTGGATCGAGTACCACGTGAAGAAATGCGACGTGGTGCTGCCGCTGGTGGCCATCGCCACTCCGTCCACCTATGTGAACAACCCGCTGCGCGTGTTCGAGCTGGACTTCGAAGCCAACCTGCCCATCGTTCGCCAGTGCGTGCAGTACAAGAAACACCTGGTGTTCCCGTCCACCTCGGAAGTCTACGGCATGTGCCATGACGAAGAGTTCGATCCGGAGAACTCCGAGTTGATCTGCGGCCCGATCAACAAGCCGCGCTGGATCTACTCCTGCTCCAAGCAGCTGATGGACCGCGTGATCCACGCCTACGGCATGCAAGAAGGCCTGAACTACACGCTGTTCCGTCCATTCAACTGGATCGGCGGCGGACTGGACAACATCAATACCCCGAAAGAAGGCTCCAGCCGCGTGATCACCCAGTTCCTGGGCCATATCGTGCGCGGCGAGACCATCAAGCTGGTGGACGGCGGCCATCAAAAACGCGCCTTCACCTATGTGGACGACGGCATCAGCGCTCTGATGAAGATCATCGAGAATAAAGACGGCAAGGCCTCCGGCCAGATCTACAACATCGGCAACCCAGCCAACAACTATTCCATCCGCGAACTGTCCGCGATGATGCTGGACCTGGCCCGCGTCTACCCGGAATACCAACTGAACGCCGACAAGGTGAAGATCGAGGAAACCACGTCCGGCGCTTACTATGGCAAGGGCTATCAGGACGTGCAAAACCGCGTGCCCAAGATCGCCAACACCATGACGGACCTGGACTGGAAGCCGAGCGTGACCATGGCCGACGCGCTGCGCGGCATTTACGACTACTACCGCGACCAAGTGGCCGCCAGCCGCGACCTGTCCGAGTAAGAATCTGTTAGCGATCTGCTGCGCGTCGGCTGGATGGATAGAGAAGGGCGTTGAAACCGGCTTCGAAATGCTCATGTACCACGCGGATATTCCGCTTTCCCAGCCGCAACGCCTTCTCTCGCCTTAGCTCGCGAGATCGTAAACAGGCTCTTAGAGATCCCCCATGAGAAAACTCGCTCTTAAAATCGACGTCGACACCTGGCGCGGCACCCGCGACGGCGTGCCGCGGCTGATGCACATGCTGCAGCAGCACCACGCCAAGGCCACCTTCTTGTTCAGCCTGGGCCCGGATCACACCGGCCGCGCGATCAAACGGGTATTCCGCCCCGGCTTCCTGTCCAAGGTGTCGCGCACCTCGGTGGTGGAACACTACGGCATCCGCACCCTGCTGTACGGCACGGTGCTGCCCGGTCCCGACATCGGCAAGCGCGAAGCCGAGCTGATGCGCGAAGTGCGCTCGCAAGGCTTCGAAGTCGGCATCCACACTTGGGATCACATCAAGTGGCAGGACTACGTCGCAAACAAGGACGCCGCCTGGACCCGCGCGGAAATGCGCAAGGCGGCCGAACGCTTTGAACAGATCTTCGGCGAACCGGCGCGCACCCACGGCGCCGCCGGCTGGCAGATCAACGATGCGGCGCTGGCCTATGAACGCGAGCTGGGCATGCTATACGCGTCCGACGGCCGCGGTACCCACCCGTTCCAGCCAGTGGACGCCGCCGGCCAGCCGCTGGGCGTGCCGCAATTGCCCACCACGCTGCCTACACTGGACGAGTTGATAGGCCTGGACGGACTTACCGCCGACAATGTTCATCACCATATTCTGGCGCTGACGGAAGAAGCCCCGGCCACCGGTCATGTCTACACGCTGCACGCCGAACTGGAAGGCCTGCGCCTGGGCTATACCTTCGAGCATCTGCTGGTGGGCTGGAAAGCCCAAGGCTACCAATTATGCAGCTGCATCGAGCTATTCAGCAGCCTGGACACGGCCGCGCTGCCTGCCGGCCGCGTAGTGATGGGAGAGATTCCCGGCCGCAGCGGCACGCTGGCGCTGCAAGCCTAAGAACCTGTTTACGATCTGCTGCGCTGCGGCGATACGGCGTTGAAACCCGCTTCGAAATGCTCATGTACCACTGGTACCTTCCGCTTCCTCAGCGGTTTTCGCCTTGTCTCGCTCTTGCTCGCGAGAGCGTAAACACGTTCTTAGCTCGCTAGATCGTAAACACATTCTAGGAACCAGTGCTCTATCTTTATAGGGCTGAAACGATAGCCCACTCAGCCGCCGCCCGGCTTCATTACCCGGCCGGCGGGGTCTGGCTTGCCAACCGATCCAGCATCGCGCGCAGCGCGTCCATGAGTTCGTTCAAACCCTCCGCATCGCCCCGCAACAGCGTCCCTTCCAGTTCGCGCGCCAACTCCGCCAGCTCCCGCTGCTCCATGGTCAAGGCCGCGCCGTAGATCCGGTGCAGATGCTGGCTGGCCGTGGACCAATGAGCGTGCTGAACGGCCCTCACCGCCTGGCGATAATCGCGCTCATTGTGTTCGATAAACATCTCCCATAGCCCGCTGCCCTGAAGCTGCGATCCGGCGGAGTCGGCAACAGGAACCGTTTCCGGCAGCCACATGAACAGCATGTGCTGCAGATCCCTGAGCCGCAAAGGCTTGACCAGCACCCCGTTCATGCCGCTGTCCATGCACTTTTCCCGGTGCTGATCGTCGCTGGCCGCGGAGATCGCCACGATGGGCAGGAGAACGCGCCCCTTTGCCTCCTCCCACGCGCGTATCCGCCGCGCCGCCTCGTAACCGCTGATGTCCGGCAGGCTGCAGTCCATCAGGATCAGCCGGATATCCTGGCTTTGCTGCAGAAGGAACAGGCTGTCCGTGCCTGTGCCGGCCACGATGGGGCGACAGCCCAGTTGACTCAGTTGCTCGCAAATCATCCGTTGATTGGCGGGATGGTCCTCCACCACCAGCACCCGCTGCCCTTGCCCCACAGCCTGAGGCGGGCCGGATGATTCCATCGCCGTCTCCTCTTTGACCAGCGCCGGCCCCAGACGCACCGGCAACTTGATGGTAAGCGTGGTGCCGGTCGCGCCGTCGCTGTCCAGCGTGATGCGCCCCTTCATCAAGCCCACCAGGCGTTTGCATATGGTCAACCCCAACCCTGAACCGCCAAATTTGCGAGTGACGACCGAGTCCGCTTGCACGAAGGCGTCGAAAATGGTTTTCTGCGCCGCCAGCGGCACGCCAATGCCGGTATCGATCACCTGGCACACCAGCACGCCGCGTTTTCCACCCGAGCGGCCACACTGCAAGCTCGCCCGCAGCGTGACCGAACCTTTGTCGGTAAACTTGATCGCGTTGGAGATCAGGTTGTGCAACACCCGCTGCAGGTGTGAAGGATCCAGCCGGAGCGCGCGCTCCGGCAGCTCGCAGACATAGCGCAGCTCCAGCCCTTTCATTCGCGCCGCCAGCGTATACAGTTTCACCAGTTCTTCCAGAATAGAGCCGACATTGACGAAGGACGGCTCCAGGCTTTCCTGACCGGCGTCCAGCCTTGAAGCGTTGAGAATATTGTTGAGCAGCTGCAGCAGGCTGTTGGCCGCCAGATTGGACTGCAACACCAGCTCGCGCTGCTTTTCGCCCATGGGCATGGCCTGCAACATTTCGCCGGCGGCGATGATAGCGTTCATTGGCGTTCTGATTTCATGGCTGACCACCGCCAAGAACTCGCTCTTGGCCGCTTCGCCCATTCGCGCCTTGCGAAGCAGCTGCGTGGTGGAGCGCATCGCCAGCAGCAAGACAAAGAACAGCAGCACCAGCACGGTGCCCTCTCCAGCATAGTTTCTGAACACGTTGTATACCGACGGCCGGGCCGCCACCTGCTCTTCCCAAGCCAGACGGGCGGCGTCGACGTCGTCGGCCGACATCTGTTCCAGGCTGCGCCGCAGAATCGCATAGAGCAGGGGCTGGCTTTTGCTGACCCCCATCCTGTAGATCGCGTAATACCCTGGAAGCGCGCCGGAGCTAGTCAAATCGGGAAAACGATAATTCAGCAGAAAGCGGGCATAGCTTTCCGGCACAAGGCCGACATCCGCGCGCCGGTCCTGGATCGCCGTCAAGGCCTGAGTCGGCGTTTCCACCACAAGCAGGTCCAGATTGGCCTGGTCCCCCAACAGCCAGGAACGGGAGTTGTCATTGAAGATGAACGCAAGCCTCCGCCCATGCAGATTGTTGTAGTCGTATACCACCGGGTGGTCGCGACGCGTGATCGCCATCAAGGGCTGCGAGGAGTACGGTTGGGTGAAGTAGTAATCCTTGTTAAGGTTCAATTCGCCTATCGCGTCCTGATTGATGCTGGCCAGCATCATCGCCCGTCCGCCCCTGCTGGCCTCGATCAGACTCTGCGCCGAATTCACTTGCACGATATTGAAACGCAAGCCGCTCTTCTTGCCTACGTACTGCAAAAAGAAAGCTTCAACCCCCTTGTACTGGATATTGCTGTTCTTGCGATTGAGCGCCGGTTTTGACCTGAGTACGTACACATCCACCACCGGATGCAGGCTTACCCACTCCGCCTCTTCCTGGCTCAACTGGATCTTGCTGCCCTGATCCGCGCAAGCGGACAGGAGGGCGCACAGGACGATCAGGCAGCTCAAATATCGAAGTCGCACCGCTACTCCAATTTGGAGTTCAATAAAAACAGTTCCCTGTCCGTATTGATCCCCAATTTTTGGAAAGCCGCCTTTTTCTGGGTGCTGACCGTCTTGATGCTGCGTGAGAACTTCTCCGCAATCTGGCTGGTGCTCATGCCGTCCAGGCAACAGCGCACCACCTCTCGCTCCCGCGGCGACAGACGCGAATACGGATCCAACACCTTGCCCTCCTCCAGCTTGATGTCGCCCGACAGCAAAAGATTCATCTCGCTCATCATTTTGACGGTCAGATACACCCGTCCTGCATAAACGCTGTGAATCGCTCCCGCCAATGCGTCCACCGGCTGCGACTTGCTGAAAAAGCCGCGGGCGCCCGCGCGCAGCATCAGGTTGACCGTTCCCACCAAGTCCACCGACGACAGCACTAGGACCTTGCACTCCGGATAACGGACATTGATGGACTGAATCAGGTTCAGCCCGTCTACTTCATTGCTGCCCAAGGAAAAATCCATCAGCAGGACATCCGGCAACTGCTTGCGGAAAACCGCCAGCAACTGGGTGCTCTGCGCGAAACTTCCGACGATCTCGAACTCCTGGTATTGCTTGAGGCTGGCTTCCAACCCCACCCTGACCACGTCATGGTCATCCAGAATCATCAGCGATATTCTTTTTCTCATGCCGTTCTCATTTAAAATTGACCAATCCGCTTACCGTCGCTTCCAGCGAGAATGCATCCGCCCCCTTTCCCGCCCGGCCTCCCCGCCGCCGCGCCTAACTGTCCAGGCTTCTCTCATCGCACTCCACCGGCGCCCGCCGCGCCAGTTCGATATAGCGAGACGGCGCCATCGGACGGTACAGACCAAAGCCCTGGCCGGTCTCGCAGCCCATTTCCCGCAAAGCTTTGACGTGGCGAGCGCTCTCCACCCCTTCGGCGATCACCTGCAAATTCAACTCTTTGCCCAACAGAATGGAAGAGCGGACGATTTCGTAATGTCGCGAGCTCTCCAGCATCGAAGCGACGAACAATTGATCAAGTTTCAGCGAGGAGAAAGGCATGGCGGACAACATCTTCAACGATGAAATACCGATACCGTAGTCGTCGCAGGCAATATCGAAGCCGTTGGCGCGCAACTGATTCAACGCCACCATCAAATCGAGCCCGATTTCCGGCTCAATGTTTTCCGTCAGCTCGATCACCAGCAACGACCGGGCCAGCTTGGTCTTGTCCCAACGCATGGTGATCTCGCGCACAAGGTTGGGCGACGCCAGGGTGGCCGCCGACGCGTTGATGGAAATCGGCAAGCGCACGCCCTCCTCGTTCAATGCTTGCTGGGTGGCGATCACGCCGCTTAGCACATGGAAGAACAGCAGCAAATCCAGGCCCAACTTGCTTACCACAGGCAGAAACACCGATGGGCGGATATTCCCCCGCGTCGGATGCATGCAACGCGCCAGCGCCTCCGCGCCGACCACAGCCCCATCGCGCAGCCGCACCTGCGGCTGTAGATCGATCGAGATATTGCCTTTGGAGCACAGGGCTTCAATGACCTCCTGCTCGCTGAACGGCCGAGTTCCCAAACGCCCCGGCACGCCGTTGACCCGGGCGGCCTCGGCCATCGCCTCCCGCGCCAACTCGACCTGGCGCAGAAACTGCGAGCATTCGCCGTCATCCATGGCGGGATGCGTCACCCAGACATAGTTGAAACCGGCTTCGCGCGCCAGCCGGACATGCGACTCCTGCAGAAGTTTTCCCGCCGCGCTCTGCCACAGCAGCATCGGCGTGTCCGCCAACTCGCCGCGGCGCACGCCGGCATGCACTTTGGCGATCAGTTCGGCGCCGCCGCCGTCCGGCATTTGGATATCGCATACCAGCAAATCCACCGGCTCGCGCAGCAATTGTTGTTCCGCCTCGCGAATATGGCCGCAACGACGAATATTGTGGATGCCGGCCCGAAACAACATGCGCTGAAAACGGTCATTTTCCCGCGACGATCCGGACACCACCATAACATTAAGATTTTCCATGGATTTCCTACCGTTTGGAATACTGACAGCTTAATATCCGCCACGCTCGCCTTGATGCGCCATTATTTTTAAAATCCCAAAACGCATACTATTAACAAGCTTAATTATGGCTCTACCTTATCTAATTAACTCATGACAATGTGGCAGGCACATTGCCGGCAGCGTCCCACCAAGTCAATGAATCTCAAAGAATCATTCAAGGTTCCCCCCCACCGTCAAATCCTCACGCCATAATGGATTTAACATGGCCATGCAAGGTCCGCCCTTATAAAACAATTTGTTCCAGCCACGCCTCACCGCACGCATCACGACCGCGCATACATAGCCGTCGGGCCCACGTCGGCTATTCTCGTGAAGAACAAAACGAAATAATGCTGCTTTATTTAGGCTTTAAAACTCGATGATAAAAAAATAATGCACAATCAAATATAGGATTTATCTTAAAACCAAATTCGTTATGCATAATTGTTTTTTAAATACATTGTTAATATACAAATTAAAAAATATTTGAAAATATAAATAACAACGACAACATTATTGGCGGTGATCAATAGATAATAAGAAGATCATACGGCCTAAACCATCAGACATGGCGGTGCAGAGAATAGTGACGAGAAGGGAGAGTAAGATAAACAAAACCCCGAAAACCGCTGGGGCCAAGGCGCGCCGTCGTGGGCGGCACAGATCGAACGACAAGGAGAGTCAGGGCTTTGTCAGCGATTCCAAGAACCTGTTTACGATCTCGCAAGCTAGGACGAGACAAGGCGATAACGCCTCCCTGCTTCATGCGGAAACACGACAAAAGATCTCGCGCCGGTCACCCAACCGGCGCGGCAAGACACAAACGCGGGTGGCGATCAGCCCCGTTTGTTGAGACGCAGGGTCAGGGTCAGTTCGCCTTCGCCATCATTTTGCGACTGGATGTTCTTCAAGGTAATGCCGCTGGGCAGCAGCACGCTGATGCCGTGGCCGACGCCGTACTTGGACAAGGTTTTTTCCAACTGCCGCGCCATCCCCTTGGCCGGCAATTTAGCCTCCTCGTCCAGCGCGAAACCATAGGACTCCGCGGCGGAGCCCATGGCCTGATCCACCTGTTCGCGCGGGACGAACTTTTCGGCGGCGCTGGCCAGTTGCCTGGCCGACACGTCTTCCTCGCTGCTCACCAGGTTGAGGAACTCATCCTTGAAGCGCGCCTGTTGCAGCGGGTCTTCTATCTCCTCCGACAACTGCTCCACCACGCTGGCCATCATCTTGCTGCTGGACGCCTTGTCCGGCACCCGCATGGCTTTCAGGAAATCGTCCAGCCAGAACTTGGCCTCGCGGCTAAGCCGGTCCACCGCGTACACCGTGGGGCCATGCTCCAAAATCAACGCGCCCTTGTCGATCAAGCGCGGGTTGATGCCGGACGCATGGCTGATGTCGAATACGTCGCCGGACTCCACCACGGTGAGGAAATCATCGCGGATCTCGGATTTGAACACCCCTAGCGCGCGCAGCTCGCGGTCGCCGTCGTTGAGGCCGGAAAACAAGATCACCAGCAGGTCGCCGGCATTGATGTTGGGATGCTGCGAACGCGCGTACAGATGCTTGGCGATGCGCTGGGACACCGCCAGGAAGTCCAGCTCTCCGCGGAAAAACTGGCGGGTATAGTGGTAAATCTCGTTCAGATTAAGATCGGACTCGTGGAAAAACTGATGCTGGCGCTTGTCCGACACGATGTTCTTCAAATAGCCGCCCAACAACAAGGAGGACACTTCCTCGTCCACGGAGCTGGTCCGTTCGGACAAGCGCGCGCCCTCGCCGCGCGCGGCGTTGCCCACCCGGTGCACCACCAACCGCTCCACCCTGCATTCGCCAATCGCCAACATTTCCGCGCTCCCGCCTAAAATCGAATGCGCGATTATTGCCACTGCGCCCTGGCTTGGCAACCGCGAAAACAGCCTGCTATTCCGGCAAGGCCAGCGGATCGTCGGTCAGGGAGTCCGCCAGGAAGTCCATCAGCAGCCGGACCTTGGGCGACAGTTGGCGGTTGTGCGGCGTCAAGGCCCAGATACCCTCTTCCGGCTCGCGGTAATCGGCCAGCACCTCAATCAGCTCTCCGCTGCACAAAAAGCGGGCGACGTAGTAATCCGGCAATTGCGCCAGCCCCAAGCCCAAGCGCGCCGCGTGCGCCAAGGCGTGGCCGCTGTTGCAACGCAAGCTGCCCTTGATCCTCACCTGCCGCCTGCGGCCGCCTTCCAGCAGATGCCAGTGCTCGCCTCCCAAAGACAGGCAGTTGTGGCGCTCCAGGTCCGCCGGCTCCAGGGGCGTGCCGCAGCGCTCCAGATAGGCCGGCGCGGCGCAGACATGATGGCGGCGCGAGGCCAGCCGTCGCGCCATCAGCGTGGAATCGCTCAGATGGCCGATGCGGATCGCCAGATCGTAGCCGTCCTGCACCAGATCCAGCACTTGGTTGGACAGGTTCAGGCTGGCCTCCAGCTGCGGGTGGCGCTGTAGAAACCGAGTCAGCAGCGGCGCGATATGGCTTTCGCCATAAGCCAGCGGCGCGGTGAGTTTGAGCTTGCCCTGCGGCTGCGCCTGATGACGCGAAATCGCCTGCTCCGCCTCCGCCAGCGAATCCAACAGCTGCCGACAGTGGCGCAGATACAACGCTCCGATCTCGGTCAGCGCCTGATGGCGGGTGGTTCGATACAGCAATTTGGCGCCCAGCCGCTGCTCCAGCTGCGTGACCTGACGGCTGACCTGAGCGACGGAAATCCCCAACGCCTGCGCCGCCTTGGTGAAACTGCCCTGTTCCGCCACGCTGACGAATTCGCAAATGCCTTCCCAACCCAACATTATTCCACCTCGGAAAAAATCATTTACCAATTGCCACGATTATCTATTCAAACACGAGAAATACAATTGAAACTTTGCCGCCGACGGCCAAAAACCGCCGACGGCGTCGATCCAACACCAAGGAGGGCTCATGAGCCAGGACATCATCAAGTGCAAGGCCGCCGTGGCCTGGGCCGCCGGTCAGCCGCTGAGCATTGAAGAAGTGGAAGTGCAGCCGCCCCGCGCCGGCGAGGTGCGGGTGAAAATGGTGGCCACCGGCGTGTGCCACACTGACGCCTTCACCCTGTCCGGCGAAGACCCGGAAGGCGTGTTTCCCTGCATCCTGGGCCATGAAGGCGGCGGCATCGTAGAATCCGTCGGCCCTGGCGTCAGCAGCGTGGCGGTGGGCGACCACGTGATCCCGCTGTACACCCCGGAATGCCGCGAGTGCAAATTCTGTCTGTCCGGCAAGACCAATCTGTGCCAGAAGATCCGCGCCACCCAGGGCAAGGGCCTGATGCCGGACGGCAGCACCCGCTTCTCCAAGGACGGCAAGCCCATCTACCACTATATGGGCACCTCCACCTTCGCCGAATACACGGTGTTGCCGGAAATCTCGCTGGCCAAGGTCAACCCGGCCGCGCCGCTGGAAGAAGTGTGCCTGCTGGGCTGCGGTGTCACCACCGGCATGGGCGCGGTGATCAACACCGCCAAGGTCAAGGCCGGCGACAGCGTGGCCATCTTCGGCCTGGGCGGCATCGGCCTGTCCGCCATCATCGGCGCGCGCATGGCCGGCGCCGGCCGCATCATCGGCATCGACATCAATGAGAGCAAGTTCGAACTGGCGAAGAAGCTGGGCGCCAGCGATTGCGTCAACCCCAATGATTTCGACAAGCCCATCCAAGACGTGATCGTGGAGATGACCGACGGCGGCGTCGATTTTTCCTTCGAGTGCATAGGCAACGTCAAGGTGATGCGCGCGGCGCTGGAATGCTGCCACAAGGGCTGGGGCGAATCGGTGATCATCGGCGTGGCCGGGGCCGGGCAGGAAATCTCCACTCGCCCGTTCCAGCTGGTCACCGGCCGAGTATGGCGCGGCTCCGCTTTTGGCGGCGTGCGCGGCCGCAGCGAGTTGCCGGACTATGTGGAACGTTATCTGAAGGGCGAATTCCGCCTTGACGACTTCATCACCCACACCATGCCGCTGGAGCGCGTCAACGAAGCCTTCGACCTGATGCACGAGGGCAAGAGCATTCGTTCCGTGATCCACTACTGAGCCGGAGACGCTCGTGAACCTGGAAAACATCAGCGCCAACAAATCGTTTGGCGGCTGGCACCGGCAGTATCTGCACGATTCGGAGACGCTGGGCTGTCGGATGCGCTTCGCCGTCTACCTGCCGCCGCAAGCCGGGGCCAACCGGCGCGTGCCGGTACTGTACTGGCTGTCCGGCCTGACCTGCACCGATGAGAACTTCATGCAAAAAGCCGGCGCTCAACGCGTCGCCGCGGAACTGGGACTGGCCATCGTCGCGCCGGACACCAGCCCGCGCGGCGCGGAAGCGGCGGACGACGAGGCTTTCGACCTGGGCCAGGGCGCCGGCTTCTATCTGAACGCCACCCAGGCGCCGTGGAACCGTCATTACCGGATGTACGACTACGTCAGCCGGGAACTGCCGGCGCTGATCGAAGCCAACTTCCCCGTCACCGAGCAACGCGCCGTGGCCGGCCACTCGATGGGCGGTCACGGCGCGCTGATCTGCGCGCTGAAGCGGCCGCAGGACTATGTCTCGGCATCGGCGTTCAGCCCGATCTGCCATCCGGTCAACGCGCCTTGGGGCCAGAAGGCCTTCGCCGCCTACTTGGGCGAAGACCGCGCCGCCTGGGAGGACTGGGATGCCAGCCTATTGCTCAAACACGCACAGCAGCAGCTACCACTGCGCGTGGACATTGGCCTAGCCGACAGCTTTCTGGACGTGCAATTGCAACCGGAGACGCTGGAACGGGCGGCGCGGGACTGCGGCTACCCGCTGGAGCTGCACCGCCACGCCGAGTACGACCACAGCTATTACTTCGTCGCCAGCCTGATTGAGGAACAGCTGCGTTTCCACGCGCGCCACCTTGGTCTATGAGACCTCGGAACGCAAAAAAGCCAGGCAGAGCCTGGCTTTTTTGTTGAATCTGGTGGAGGGAGAAGGATTCGAACCTTCGAAGGCAGAGCCGTCAGATTTACAGTCTGATCCCTTTGACCGCTCGGGAACCCCTCCAGAGAGATGCGCATGATATAGCTACTCGATCGCCGCGTCAATCGCCGACGCGCGGCCCCCCTCCGCCGACGCGCCCGTGCCAACCGCGGATTTGGCAAATCTGTGCGCGCGGACGCTCAAGCGCGCCAAGAAAGCCCGCTGCGCCATTGGCATGATCTCGCCATCAGGGACACGCCCTGACACACGGAGACAAGCCATGCAGATCATTCCTCTCGCCGCGCTGAGCCTAAGCCTGGCCGCCGCCTTGCTGGCACAGCCGGCGTTGGCCGCACCCAAGCTGCAAAAAGCCCCTCATCAGGCTCAGGCCCGACCGAAACAAGCACCGCCGCCACGGCAATGGCAACAGCGTCCGCCAAACGACGCGCAATCCCGCTACCGCTTGCCGGACGACCGCACCGTGATCGGCAAACCCAAAAGCAAGCTGATCCGCCGCGCCGCAGTTGTGCAATGCCCAGACGTGAAAGCCATGGCAGGCTACAGCGGCTCGGCGCTGGCCAACTACCTGGCCGGCCTGCCCGACTACACCTGCACCTACGGCCTGTTCTCGCTGGACAGCAAACTGGCCGCCACGCTCTACAGCGCGGCCAACCTCAACGCCGTCGCCGGACGCTTCGCCCAAGAAGCCGCGGCGTACAACGCAGGCTCGATGACTCTGGTCAACCTCACCCTCTACTTACGCGCCGGCTATTACCTGGCCAGCGGCGGCGCCCTGCCGGCGCTGGACCCCAATCTGCTTTCCGTGCTGCGCCCCGGCATCAAGCAACTGGCCGACGGCAGCGCGCTGTTCTCCGCCAACGCCCAGGCCTCCACGACCGCCGGCGAGGTGATGAAGCTGATCACCAATATGGCGGACGAGGCCTATTACCTGCCCAGCATGCGCGCCATCGTGCAGCGCTACACCAATAGCGCCAGCCAGCCCAACGCCGCCCAGGCCCTGCGCGAAACCACCGCCAACCAGGGCTTCACCGGCGCGCTGACCGTGTTCTTCTACGCCCACGGCCGCGCCAACGCCGCGCCGCTGTTGCAGAACGACGGCAGCTACTCGGCGGCGCTGACCCGCTTCGCCCTGGCCAACAAGAGCGCCCTGCTCGGCACCGAAAGCGCCTTCCAGCTGGGCGACGCCACCCGCGAAGGGCTGCGCTTCATGCAATACCCGGCGCTGAAGCCCTCTATCAAACCCCAGGTCCAGGCCATTCTTTCCGGCAGCAGCATGACCGGCAACGACAACGAGCTTTGGCTGGCCGCCGCCGAGGCGGTCAAGTATTACGACGCCGCCAGCTGCGCCGATTACGGCACCTGCGACTTCGAAACCCGGCTCGCCGACGCCATCCTGGTCAATCGCTACACCTGCAGCGCCAGCATCCGCATCCGCGCCCAGGAAATGAGCGCCGAACAGCTGCAGTCTTCCTGCGCGCTGCTGCAAAAAGAGGAATCTTACTTCCACCAGATGCTGCAGACCCGCAAACAGCCGGTAGCCAACGATAACAATACCTCGCTGGAAGTAGTGGTGTTCGATGATTACAACAACTACGCCAAGTACGCCTCCATCATCTACGGCATCAGCACCGACAACGGCGGCATGTATCTGGAAGGCGACCCGGCCGCGGCCGGCAACCAGGCGCGCTTCATCGCTCACGAAGCCTCCTGGCTGCGCCCAACCTTCAAGGTCTGGAACCTGGAACACGAATACATCCACTACCTGGACGGCCGCTTCGACATGTATGGCGATTTCAGCGCCAGCACCCGCCTGCCCACGGTATGGTGGATAGAAGGGCTGGCCGAATACCTGTCGCTGGGCAACGGCAACCAGCCGGCCATTGACGCCGCCCGCAGCGGCACTTACACGCTGAGTCAGATCTTCGGCAACACCTACGACATGACGGACTACGTCACCCGCGCCTACCGCTGGGGCTATATGGCCACCCGCTTCATGATGGAGCGCCACCGCGGCGATGTGGACGGCTTCCTCACCCGCTTCCGCAGCGGCGATTACAACGGCTATCGCAACCAGATCCAGCAGATAGGCGCCCGTTACGACGCGGAATTCG
This sequence comes from Chromobacterium haemolyticum, assembly GCF_009936155.1. Classification (NCBI taxonomy): domain Bacteria; kingdom Pseudomonadati; phylum Pseudomonadota; class Betaproteobacteria; order Neisseriales; family Chromobacteriaceae; genus Chromobacterium; species Chromobacterium haemolyticum. Next base: position 4,595,732 of record NZ_AP019312.1, read on the forward strand.
CCAGTTGGGCGCAAAGCGCCACCACCGCAGGCCAACCGCCGATGCCGTCGGACACCGGTCTGCCGCCGTGCAAGGAAGCCTCTCCCAGCTACCTGGGCAAGAACTGCTCAATCAGCAGCCTCTCAGCCTCCGCTTCCGGCGCGGCCTACGCCACCATCATGCTGCCGGCCGGCGCGCGCAACCTCAAACTGTGGACCAGCGGCGGCAGCGGGGACGTCGATCTCTACATAGCGCTGGACCGCTACCCCACCCCCGGCAATTACGACTACGCATCCGCCGGGTCAGGCAACGAGGAAAGCGTGGCCATCGCCGCCCCGCAGACCGGACGCTGGTACTACCTGACGCTGCAAGCGCGGCAACCGTTCGCCAATGTCAGCGTCAGCGCCAGCTACGATTAGCAAGCGGTTAAAAGCCTCGCGCTAGCAACGTCAACCCAAGCCGCCGCGGCCCGTCCGCGGCGGACTTGCAAAACGGGTTGAATTAATGCACTTTGTTTTCAAAAAATGATTAATGAATGACATGAAGATTAGATAGCCCGGTCCGCCGTCGGCGGCCGGCTGTTTCTTTGGAGCGCAACACACCGTAAACCGCTTATAAGGCCTCCCGCCATGCCCATGCCGCCGCAACGCCCCTACATCGTCAGCGACCTGAACGCCATGCAGGCGATGGCCGTCTTGTTCGATCAGTTGCCCGATGTGGTGTTCGCGGTCAAAGATCTGGACAGCCGCTACCTGGCCTTGAGCGAGGGTTGCGTGGGACGTTGCGCGCTGCGCAACAAATGGCAGGCGGAAGGATTGACCGCGCACGAGTTGTTTCCCAACGCCATGGCCAACCGCTACCGCAGCCAGGATCTGCAGGTCTTCTTGGAGCGCCGGCCGGTGCGCAACCGGCTGGACCTCACCGTCTACCATGATCGTGCGCCCGGCTGGTGTCTGACCAACAAACAATCGCTGCACGATCCTGACGGACGCTTGATCGGACTGGTCTGCATTTCCAAGGACCTGACCGAGCTCACCCGCGAGAAGCTGCTGGACGAACGCTTCGCCGCCTGCGTCGACCATATCCAGACCCATTACGACCGACCCTTGCACCTGGAGGAATTGTGCGATCTGTCCGGTCTCAGCGTCGGCCAGATGGACCGGCGCATGAAGCGGGTGTTTCAGGCCAGCGTAGGCGAGTTCATCCGCCTCACACGAATGGAAGCCGCCTGTCACGCCATCCAGCACAGCGGCCGGCCGCTGGCCGACATCGCCGCAAGCTGCGGCTTTTCCGATCAAAGCGCGCTAACCCGGCTGTGCCGGCAGATGTTCGGCCTCAGCCCGCGCCAATTGCGCCTGCGGACACCGCCCGGCGGTCCTCATCTTGCGGTGCCCGGTACAATCCGGGCCGCCGGTCATCAAGCACATGATTGCGCTGACTGATGAACTTGTCCCGGCTGGCCGCCAGGTCCAGCTCCGCCAGCAATAACTGGTCCGACTTCAACCCCGTCTCGGCCAGCGCCTGCGGATAGCCGTTAGCGTCGACGATCAGCGAAGCGCCGCTCCAGTCCACGCCACGCTCGCGGCCATGGCGGTCGCACACCGCGATCGGCAAGCGGTTGAACGCCGCATTGGCCTGAGCCTTGAAACGCTCGGCCTGGCGCTCTCCCGGCGGGTGCGGCAACACAGGCCAATTGACCGGCGCGCACAGCAGTTCGGCGCCGGCCAGGGCCGGCAAGCGCACCCACTCCGGTATTTCCAGGTCATAGCAGATCATCAGGGCCAGCCGGCCAAAGCGGGTATCCAGCACCGGCGGCGGCTGGTCGCCCAAATCGAAGATCAGCTTTTCGGCATCCCACAGATGAGCCTTGCGGTAGCAAGCCTGTTCGCCATCCGGCCCCAACAAGACCGCGCTGTTGTACAAACCGCCATCGGCGCCGGCTTCGCAAAAACCCGCCGCCACCACCATGCCCAACCGCCGCGCTAGCGCCGCCCAGGCTGACACGCTGCGGCCATCAACCGCCTCGGCCAAGCCCTGCGCCTCCTCGCGGCTGGCGAATACATAGCCGGTATTGGCCAGTTCCGGCAAGACCGCCACTTGCGCGCCTAGCGCCGCCGCCGACTCCAGCGCCCGCTCGGCGCGCGCCAGATTGCCATCGACATCGCCAAATACCGGTGCCACCTGGCAACAGGCTACTTTGATCTTGTTCATCTCACCGCTCCCATGCCGCTTGGGCCGCCTCTTGGCGGCTCAACACCCAATAAGCGCAGCCGGACACCAGCAGCCCCACCACCCATGACAAATCCACACCGCCCAAAGCCCTCGCCGCCGGCCCGGCATAGGCCCCCAGCACCACAAAGGGCAACATGGCCAGCAGACCGCCAAGATAGGACAACAGACCAGGGCGCGACCATTGCCCATAAACGCCGTCGGCTAGACAGATGTCGCGGATCGCATAGCGCCCGCGTCGCACCCAATAGAAATCCACCAGATTGACCGCGCTCCAGGGTACCAGCAGATAAAGCATCAACGACACAAAGACATTGAAGCTGGCCAGGTAATCCGCCGACAAGCCCAGCGCCGACAACCACACCACCACGGCGGAAACCGTTATTCCGCTCACGCGGAAAATCAGCCCACGCGGCACAGGCCGCATCGCGTCCAATGCGCTAAGCCCGGTCAGCATGGCGCCGTAGAAGTTCACCGCCATGATGCCCACCAAGGCTGGCGCGGCAATCAGCACGGCTAAAGCGCCAACACCCGGAGCCAGCGCCTCGCCCAATTGTCGCAGGCCCTGGATGGCGTCCGGCTGCCCCAGTTCCCCCGCCAGCACCGCGCCCAACGACATCAGCCACAAAGCCGAGCCGGCTGCGCCCAGCCAAGTCCAAGCGATCAGCCGCGCGGCCGGCGTCTCCTCCGGCAAATAACGCGAATAATCCGACACGTACACCGAGTAGCTGAGCTGATAGCCCGCCGCCGCCGACATCTGCGCCAGCCAGGCCGGCCAGGCGAAAACGCCCATCGCCACGCCGCCGCCGGCGGCCAGCCTGACGCACAAGGCAATGCTCAGCGCACTGAATATCAGAATCAGCAGGCAGGTCAGCCAGCGCTGCACCACATGCAGCAGATCGTGACCTACGATGGACACAATGCCCGCCGCGGCGATCAAGACCGCATAGCTCGCCGGCCGCGGCGCTTCAAACACCACGGCGATGGCATCGGTTGCCAGGATCACGTCGAACACATTAAAACCGATATAAACAAAGAACGCCGCCATGAACGGCAGTATGGCGCCGCGGCGGCCAAACTGGGCACGCGACTGAATCATCTGCGGCAAACCCAGGCGTGGCCCCTGATTGGCGTGGCAGGCCATCAACATGGTGCCCAAACCAACGCCCAGCGCAATGGCAAGAATCGACCAACCGACGCCCAGGCCCAGCAGTGGCCCGGCGAAGCCGACCATCATGGTGGTCAGCACGAAATTGCCGGCAAACCAGAACGGCGCCTGCTGCCAGGCTTTGCCGCGCCGCTCCTCCGCCGGGACATAATCGATGGAGCGCGTTTCCAACCAGCGCTGCGCGCGCCTTTCCCGCTTGTGATCTTGTTGCATGGTCTCCTCCTGTGTTCCCCGGTCCGGCCGGGGTGAGGAGCCAGTCTAGATGGCCGCGCAGCGGCAACCCATACCTAATGCCCAATGTTCATATTGATGCGGATGAATGCGAGCCTCCGGCCCGCCAGGCCGGCACCGTCGCCAGGCTCAGCCAGGCCCCGCGCAGAATACGCTCACAAGCCGCGAACGGCGCCTTGCCGCCGTCCATCATCCCGTACATGCCCTCGAACAAGCGCACCAGGAACTCGGCGGCGATGCCCACCTCGATGTCCCGCGGCAGCTCTTCCAGGGCGATGGCGCGTCTCAACTGGCGGCGCACATAATGCATGGTGGCGCGGTCCATCAGCTCGCGGCGGCGCAGGATGCCCCGGTTTTCCTCATTGCGCTCGCACTTGTGATATAGAAACTCCGTCACCCGCTGCGCCGGGCCGGGCTCGTGGAACTGGCGCAGATAATACATGCCCACCGCCACCAGGGTTTCGCCCGCCGACGCCTGCTCCGCCGGGAAACGCAGCGCGTCCAGTTCAAACACGCGGTCCACCATGGCCCGGCACACTTCCATCTTGTTGTCGTAATGACCGTAGACCGCGCCGCGCGACACGCCGGCCGCGTCGGCGATCTGCGCCATGGTGGCATTGGCGACGCCTTGCAGCAGAAACACCCGCTCCGCTCCGTCCAGGATGGCATCCCGGGTCTTTTGCGATTCTTCCTTGGTTTTCCTGGCCATATCCGCCTCTGAACTTTTCCCCAGATGCTACCTCAAAGAATTAATTAATCAACCTTGATTGATTAATTGAATGGACAACACCCGGCCCGCCCAGGCAAGGCGCGCCGCCCTGTCGTCCCTCGATCTTTTGAAACTCTCCTTAGGCACTACCATGTCACACACAACAACAAACCACCGCGACCTGGACACGTTGCCGGTGTCCAAACTGTTCTGGCAATACACCATTCCCTCCCTCGCCGGCATGCTGGCCACCGGCCTTTACGTGGTCATCGACGGCATCTTCGTCGGCCACTTCGTCGGCAGCCACGGCTTGGCGGCCATCGCGCTGGCCTATCCGCTGGTGATGATGCAAGTGGGCCTGGGCGCCATGCTGAGCATGGGCGCGGCCACCCGCATCGCCATCTTGCAAGGCGGCGGCGACTACGAACGCGCGCGCGCCACCCTAGTGGCGGCGCTGGCGCTGCTGGCCCTCATCAGCCTGGCCATCCCGCTGCTGGGCCTCACGTATCTGGACACCCTGCTGCAATGGCTGCAAGCCGACAAGCAGCCTATCGTGATGGCGGAAGCGCGCAACTATCTGCAATGGATGCTGGGCGGCGCGCTGTTCACCATGGGCCAAATGGTGGCCACCTATCTGCTTCGCAACGACGGCCGCCCGCGGCTGGCCACGCTGTTGATGGTGATAGGCTCGCTGCTCAACGTGGTCTTTAACTACCTGTTCGTCGGCGTGCTCAAACTGGGCCTGGCCGGCTCGGCCCAGGCCACCTTGCTGTCCGAATCCGTCGTGATGCTGGCCGGCCTAGGCTATTTTTTCACCCGCCACGCGCGGCTGCGCCTGCGGCTGGCGAACTGGCGGCTGGATTGGCGCTGTTGCGGCCCCGTCCTGGCCCTGGGCCTGTCCAGCCTGTTGATGGAGTTCAACCTGGCCTTGCTGATGTTCGCCCACAACTTCCAGCTGCTGCGCTGGGGCACGGATCTCAGCGTGGCGGCCTACGCCACCGCCGGCTACAGCGAAGCGCTGTTCACCCTAGTGGTGCACGGGCTGGCGGTGGGCCTTCAGCCCTTGCTCAGCCACTCCACCGGCGCCGGCCGCCCGGAACGCACCCGCGAAGCGCTGCGCTACGGATTGCGCGTCACCATGCTGCTGGGTCTGACGGCGTTGGCGGCGGTGCAGCTCTTCCCCACGCTGATCGTGCGGATGTACAACAGCGAAGACCTGGCGTTGATCGCCGCCGGCAGCCACGCGTTGCGCCTGCACTTGCTGGCCATGCCTTTCGACGGTCTGGTGATCATCGGCATCATCGCCCTGCAAGCGATGGCGCTGACGCGGGCGGCCTTGCTGCTGACCATAGGCAAAACCATACTGCTGCTGCCCGCCTTGTGGTTGTTGCCGCTGTGGCTGAAGCTGGACGGCGTCTGGCTGGCGATGCCGCTGGTCAACCTGCTGCTGGGCACGGCGGCCGCGCTGGCCTTGTGGGGGGCCTTCCAGCGCCTGAAACGTCAAGAGGACCTGGCAACCGCAGCCTGATCGCCACCGTTCTCAACCAATGGCCGGACTTCCGGCCATTTTTTTTAGGCATTGGCGAACCGGTTCCAATTGCCATTGTCTATTCCCTTCCCGCGCAAGCGCCGCGCCTCCTTGCTCTCGCGCCCCGGCCGGCTCCCGGCCGCCCTCGCGCCCCGTTTTGCTTTGGGGTCGCGGGAACGCGGGCCGATTCGTATAGTGATAGCACCCGTCTGTTGGCGCCCGCGCCGCGGCTTGACTCCAACCCGTCAATAACAAGGAAAACAATGTCTCTGAAAACCATTCCCCACTGGACCGTCGCCGCCCCGCTTGTCGCCTGGGCCGCAATCGTGGCCGCGCCCACCTTTGCCGCCTCCTCGCTGTTCATCGCCCTGCTGGCGGTGCTGTTGGCCGGCACCGTCTTCGCCGCCGTCCACCACGCTGAAGTGGTGGCGCACAAGGTGGGCGAGCCTTACGGCACGTTGATCCTGGCGCTGGCGGTCACAGTGATCGAAGTCGCCCTGATTGTCTCCTTCATGCTGGCCGGCGGAGAAAGCAAGCTGGCGCTGGCGCGCGACACCATCTTTTCCGCCATCATGATCACCTGCAACGGCATCGTCGGCATCTGCCTGCTGCTGGGCGGCCTGCGCCATCGCGAACAGAACTTCCAGCTCAGCGGCGCCAAGGTGGCGCTGACGGTGCTGGCCGCCATTTCGGTGCTGGCGCTGGTCTTGCCCAACTACGGCACCAGCGAGCCCGGCCCGCTGCTGTCCTCCTCGCAACTGGCGTTCACCGGCGTGGTGTCCCTGGTGCTGTACGGCGCCTTCGTCTTTGTGCAAACCATACGCCACCGCGACTACTTCTTGCTGGAAGGCAGCCATAGCGAGGACGAACACGCGCCGCCGCCGTCCGTCAAAGTCACGATGATCAGCCTGGCCCTGCTGCTGGTTTGCCTGGTGGGCGTGGTCAGCCTGGCCAAGCTGCTGTCGCCGTCTATCGAAGGCTTCGTGGAAGCGGCCGGCGCGCCTGCCGCCGTGGTGGGCATCATCATCGCCGCGCTGGTGCTGCTGCCGGAAGGCCTGGCCGCCGCCAACGCCGCGCGCGCGGACCGGGTGCAGACCAGCCTCAACCTGGCGCTGGGTTCGGCACTGGCCTCCATCGGCCTGACCATCCCCACCGTGGCGCTGATCTTCGTGGTGATGGGCGAACCGCTGATCCTGGGCCTGGAAAACAAGGAAACCATCTTCCTGGTGCTGACCCTGCTGGTCAGTTCGATGTCGCTGGCCGTGGGCCGCACCACCATTTTGCAGGGCATCGTCCACCTGGTGATCTTCGCGTCCTTCGTGTTCTTCGCCATCAGCCCCTGAGCGCCTGCTCTACGCAAAAAAACCGCCAACCGTTGCCGGCTGGCGGTTTTTCATTGGCAGACCTGGTTCTCAGAACCGGTTCATGATCTCGCGAGCTAAGGCGAGACAAGGCGAAAACGGCTGAGAAAGCGGAATGTACAAGTGGTACATGAGCATTTCGAAGCGGTTTTCAACGCCCTTTTCTATCCATCCTGCCGACGCGCAACAGATCGTAAACAGGTTCTCAGGCCCGCATCGCTTCCAGCACCTTGGCGCTGTCCACAATCTGCACGAACTTGACGATCTTGCCGTCGCGCAGCGTGTAAATGTGGGCGAAAGAGGCGACAAAGCCCTTGCCGGTGGCGCGGTAGACGCCATGGTAGAAGCCTTGGGCGATCACGTGTTCGCCTGCGTCGTAAAAGCTGTCCACCGCCGCGCGGTAGCCTTCCCACTCGCGGCCCAGCCGCTCGTGCACGTTCTTGACGATGGACTCCGCGCCCACATAGGTGCCGGCGTAGGGGAAGCCGGCGGCTTCTGTCCACTCCGCGTCCGGCGCCAACGCGGCCAAGAGATTGCGGCCGTTGGCCTCGGAATCGCCTTCGTAAGTGGCGCGGACGATGTCCACATTGCTCAGGTGGCCCTGGCCCGGGGTGTGATTAGCGTTCATGTTGTTCCATCCAAAAATCGGTTTGCTCATGCCCTTCCTTCATTGCGGCAACACACAGCTGTCCGGGCCGCAGGCCAACGCCTGCGTCGCAGCCGGGGCCGCGCTGGACGCGGCCTGGCTCAGGCGGGCGCGCCAGGCGTCCGGCCGGCCCAGGTAAGCGCCCAGGTCCAGCACCGTCAAGCTGCCGTTTTCCTCCAACGCCAACGTGGGAAAACCCTGGCCGCCCGCTTGGGCCAACAACCGGCGGCTTTCTTGGAAGTGGGCGTCGGTGGCCGCGCCCTCCAAACGATGGTAAGCCGCGGCGAAAGCGTCCGCGTCCAGGCCGATGTCGGCGGCCAGCTCGGCCAGCACCGGAAATTCCGCGATGCGGCGGCCTTCCACGAAGTGGGCGCGCTGGATGCGATGCAATAGTTCCAAGCCGCTGCCGGCCGTTTCCTCCGCCGCCAGAACCGCGGTGGTGGGCGGCGCGGAATCCATCACCGCGCCGTGATCCTTGAGCAGGCCGTCGAAATAAGCTTCGCCGAAAGGCTGGCCGGAGACTTCCGCGATGCGGCGGTCGTGCGGCAATACGAATTGGCGCCACTCCGGGCTGACCTGGCGACGATTGGCGCCCACCATCATGCCGCCGCCGTGCAGCGCCACCGTCAAGCCCGGCACGCCGCGCGCGGCTTCCAGCAAGGGCGCGGCGCCGTAGCACCAGCCGCAGAGCGGATCAAAAATAGTGTGCAAAATAATGCCGGACATGGCGGTTTCCTTTCTTGCGCCGCCCGCGGCGCGGGCGGCCATACATTCAAATCATCAAGCGTAGAAAGCATAAAGGGCGGCAAACCCGTCCTGAGACACGGCGCGCCGACGCCGACCGTACATGAAGTACAGCAAGTCGGCGCCGTGCAGCATCAGGACTTTCGCTGGCGGCCCTCAGAGCCTTATTGCGGCCACTTCATCTCGCCCTTAAGCACCTTGGCGCTCAGCTCCAGATCCGCCACGCCTTCCAGCTTCGGATAGCGCTGCTTCATCGCCGTCACCAGTTCGGCCGAGTTCTTGGCCTTGGGCAGTTCCGCTTCCAGCGTTTTCAGGTAGTCGCTGGTGAACTTCACCGAAGCCAGGGTGTGCGGCGCATTGTTCAGGAAATGGCCCGGCACCACGACCTTGGGCTTCAACGCCTGCAGGTTCTTCAGCGACTTCTGCCAGTCCGCGCGGTCTTTCGGAGTTTGGGTGTCAGCGGTCCAGACATGCATATTGCCGTAGGTCAGCACGCCGCCCATTGCGGTCTTGATCGACGGCGCCCAGATATAGGTGCGGTCCGGAGTCGGGCCTTTCAGACCCATTACCTGCAGTTTCTGGCCGTCCACTTTCAGGGTGTCGCCCTGGATGGGCTCCGGCACGATCACGGTCTTGGGCGCGTTGTCCTTCAGGATCGGGCCCCAGTAAGCCATCTTGCCGTCCTTGGTGGCCTTGATCGACTCGATGGTGGACGCGGTGGCCAGCACCTTGACGTCCGGGAAGGCGGCCTTGATCACGTCCAGGCCGAAGTAGAAGTCCGGGTCCGGATGGGAGATAAACACCGTGGTCAGCTTCTTGCCGCTGGCCTTGACCTTGGCTACCAGGGCCTCGGCGTCGTTGCGCTGGAACTGAGCGTCGATCAGCACAGCCTCGCTCTTGCCGGTGACCAGTTCCGAGGACACCGGGAACAGGCTCTTGGCGCCGGGGTTGTAGACATCGACTTTCAAAGCGTCGGCTTGGGCGAAGGCGGCGGACATCAACAGGGCGCCTGCTACAAAGCTGCCGGAAATGCGGTGTTGGATCATGATGGTTTCCATTTGGTGAATTTGAGATCGGTCGGCTTGGTAGCAAGCCTGATGTGAATCATAGATTGCTATTTTCGAATCAAAAACCGGATAATAAGCAATGGTTAGTTGCATAAATCGAGCGAATCATGGATAGGATCACCGCCGCGCAAGTGTTTGTGACCATTACCGAACGCGGCAGCCTGGTGGCCGCGGCGGAGACTCTGGACATGTCGCGGGCGATGATCACCCGCTATCTGGCGGAGATGGAGGAATGGGCCGGCACTCGGCTCCTGCACCGCACCACGCGGCGGCTGAGCCTGACCCCGGCCGGCGAGGAGACGCTGGCGCGTTGCCGGCAGATGTTGGAAATCGCCGGTCAGATGCCGGCGGCCAACAGCGCGGACCCAGGCCAGCCGCAAGGGCTGCTGCGCATCAGTTGCGCGCAGTCGCTGGCGCAGGACGCACTGGCGGCGGCGGTGACCGAGTTTCTGCGCCGCTTTCCGCAAACCGCCATTGATTTGCAGATCAGCAACCGCGCGGTCAATCTGGTGGAAGAAAGAATTGATCTGGCCATCCGCATCACCAACGCGCTGGACCCCAGTCTGATCGCCCGGCCGCTGGCCAGTTGCGCGTCGGTGATCTGCGCCTCTCCCGCCTACCTGGCCGCCCACGGCGCGCCCAAACGGCTGGAGGATTTGTCTCTGCACAACTGTCTGACTTACTCGTACTTTGGCAAGAGTCTGTGGCGTTTTCAGCGTCACGGAGAGCAGTTGGCGGTGCCGGTCAGCGGCAATCTGAGCGCCAATGAGTCCATGGTGTTGTTGTCCGCCACAGCGGCCGGCGCGGGTATCGCCTTGCAGCCCTTGTATTCCGCCGCGCCGCTAATCGCCAGCGGTCAGTTGGTGGCTTTGTTGCCGGAGTATCAGCCGCAGGAGTTGGGCATTTACGGTATTTACGCTTCGCGCCGGCAGATGCCGGCGACTTTGCGGGCGATGCTGGATTTTCTGGTGGAGCGGTTCGCCAGCGATCCGGCTTGGCAGGCGCGCACGGCCGGCGGCTGAGCTTGCTCGCGGGACAACGGGTCAGCCGTTAAACTGGTTTCGGCATTCCATTGACATGCAGACGGGAGGGTGCCTCCATTCAACCGTTCAGCGCGGCGGGCAGATACTGTCACCCAAAGGTGCGCCAGTGCTGGCTTGCAGAGCGATTGGACAAAGCTTGTCTTTTTTTCTCACGAATGAGAGTGACAATGCCAGTGGCGTTGATCGTCCAGTTTGCTATGTAGCACTCTGATGCGTATGATTTTATTACTTGTTAAGTGCTTTGTAACACATAGGAGAACGCCATGAGCGAGTCGACTTTTACTTTCCGTGTCGATGAGTCTCTGAAGCAGGAGTTTGCCAAGGTGGCCAAATTGCAGGATCGCACGGGCGCCCAGCTACTCCGTGACTTTATGCGCGAAGTGGTGCGAAAGAATGAGGAGGCCGCTGAGTATGATCAGTGGTTCCGTAGCCAGGTCCAACAGGGGCTGGACCAAGCGAATGCGGGTGAACTGCTTCCTGGCGATCAGGTAGAGGCGCATTTTGCTGCCAAGAGGGCGGAGTTGCGCCGGAGAATGGCTGAACGATGAAGCTGGCTTGGACGCCTGATGCGGTGGCGGATCGCGAAGCCATTTTTGAATACATTGCAGCAGATAACCCAGCAGCGGCTCTTGCTCTTGATGAGCTTTTTGAGCAGCAGGCCTCCCGGCTGCTTCTGCATCCTGAGTTGGGCCGGGCAGGACGTGTTGCCGGCACTAGAGAGTGGGTTCTTCATCGCAACTATGTCTGCGTTTACGATTTAGTAACTGATCAACTCCGGGTGCTTCGGGTTTTACATGTTGCCCGACAACGGCCTTAATCAAACCCGGCGATTCCGTTTAGCATTGCGCCAAATCGAGCTTATCGATGGCAATTCTCGCGTAGGCGTTGAGCACTGCGGTAGTCGCGCATCATTGCCACTTCTTCGTCGTTGATGCGTTCGTTAAAAGTGGAGAGGATATTTGGCCAAACAACTATCCTTTCCCTGCCTTATTCCCTCGCGACGCTGCGCTTGCCTCGCTCGGTCAGCGCGGAAAGCGGCACCTAAATCATCATCCGCGCAGCGGATTCAAAACTGACCACCCCACCTTGACCCCAACCGCCCCCTCGGCAACAATCCCCCCGTTGCCGCCAAAACTAGCGGCACACGGGATTGGCGTCCCGTAAGTTGACAGAGGGCTCACACTTCCCGGTGCGAGTCTGGTTTTACCATGGGCGTGCGACTTGGCAGGCTCGTGGTGGGAGAGTGCCCTGCACTCAACCGGATCTGTCAACTCGGTTACGCCAATCCTGCCACGCGCCTGCCTAATACCTCAGCCTCCCCGGCAGGTGGTTTATCTTGTGTCACAGCAGGAGAAACACCATGCATCACGCTCAAAACTTCCCCCGTCGTCGCCGCTACAAACTGCACTCGCTGGAACAGCAGGAAGCCTTGCTCCCCTTCGTCCGCCTCTGCCCCGGCCGCACCTATCGGCATTACTGGCAAATGCCCACGCCCCGTAAGGATTACCCCGCCGACAGCGCCTACGGCCGCGAATGCGCGGCCCATTTGCTGCAATGGATGAAGGACAACCGTGAATATGTCGGCAAGGGCCTGCTCAGCCGCGTAGCCCGCGACATCGATTTTGACGACCGCGATGGTCGCGGCCAGTGGATGGGTTTCTTCAACTATCTGGAAATCATGATGCTGCTGGGCGCTGATCGGGTCCGGGTCTATCGCCATGTTGATAGCCAACATCAGCTCTATCTGGCGCTGGGACAACGGCTCAGCCTGGAAGCGCGTTTCCGTCGCATCCGCCTGAGAAACCGCTGACCTAAGCTGGTGGGTATCGCTACGCTCCACCCACCCTACGGCGGATGGTTTGTCGGGGTAGTTGTAGGGTGGGTGGAGCCGCAGGCGATACCCACCCACCCCCACCGAAAACCAACGCTCAAGGCGCAGCCAGGTAATCCTGTAAGCAAGCCTGCAAATGCTCGCGCAGCGCCGCCACCGCCGGCGACAACATCAGACGATGCGGGACCACCAGACACAGCGGCGCGGCTTCGGTCTGCCAGTCTTCCAGCAAAGGCAGCAGACGGCCGGCGCGCAAGTCGTCCAGCGCGTCCAGCCGCGATTTATAGGCAATCCCCAAACCCTCCAGCGCCCAGCGCCGCACCACTTCGCCGTCGTCGCTCTGTCTGCGGCCGTCCACCGTCACCAGCTCCCGCTGTTGGCCCTGGCTGAAACTCCAACGCTCGTGCAGCGCAGCGCCCAGCACCAACCGCAGGCATTGATGGCGGCGCAGTTCCTGCGGCGACTGCGGCCGGCCGTGGCGCGCCAAATAGTCCGGCGACGCGCACAACACCCGGCGGTTGTCCGGCGCCAGCGGCAGGGCCACCAGGCTGGAGTCTTCCGGCACGCCGTAGCGCAGGGCCACGTCCACCGGTTGCCGGTACAGATCCGCCACCCTGTCGCTGATCCGCAATTGCAGGCGCAGGCCGGCGTGCCGCTCAAGGAAGGCGTCCAACCAGCCGCGCAGCCGGCTGCGCCCCAGGTCCGACGGCATGGACAGCGACAGCTCCCCGCTCAGCGCCTGCCGCTGCAAGGCCAGCGCCTGGCCGCCGGCTTCCACCGCTTCCAGCGCCGCGCGCGCATGGGCCAGATAGCGCTCTCCGGCCAGGGTCAGCCGCAGGCTGCGGGTGGAACGCGCCAGCAATTGCGCGCCCACGGTTTTTTCCAACCGCTTCAGCGCCGCGCTGGCTACCGCCGGGCTCAGGTCCAGCTGGCGCGCGGCGGCGGACAAGCTGCCGTTGTCCGCGGCGCGGACGAATACCTGCAAATCTTCGAAACGGACCATGATTATCAAAAACCCTTTGAAACTGAATCGAATTTTAGCCGGCTTTTCGCCAGGAAAAACAGGAATAACATCAGATCCATCAACCCTAATGGAGAACGCCAATATGAAAGCCGTCGCCTATTACCAGAACCTGCCGATCGAGCATCCGGAATCTCTGCGGGACGTGCAGCTCCCTGAACCCGTCATCGGCGAGCATGATCTACTGGTGGAGGTTAAAGCCGTCTCGGTCAATCCGGTGGACGCCAAGGTCCGCGCCGGCGCGGCGCCGGAGGCTGGCCAAGCCAAGGTGCTGGGCTGGGATGCCGCCGGCGTGGTGCGCGCGGTGGGCGGCAAGGTCAGCCTGTTCCAACCCGGCGACAAGGTATGGTACGCCGGCGCGCTGCACCGCCCCGGCGCCAATAGCGAGCTGCACGCGGTGGATGAGCGCATCGTCGGCCGCATGCCGCACAGCCTGGATTTCGAGCAGGCCGCCGCCTTGCCGCTGACCGCCATCACCGCCTGGGAGTTGTTGTTCGACCGGCTGCAAGTGCTGGACAACCGCTCGCCCAGCGGCCGGAGCTTGCTGGTGGTGGGCGCGGCCGGCGGCGTCGGCTCCATCCTGGTGCAGCTGGCGCGCCGGCTGACCGGGCTGACCGTGATCGGCACCGCCTCGCGGCCGGAAACCCAGGCTTGGGTCAAGGAACTAGGCGCTCATCATGTGATCGACCACCGCTTCCCGCTGAGCGAGGAGCTCAAGCGCATCGGCTACCCCAGCGTCGATTACGTGGCCAGCCTGAACCAGACCGACGCCCACTTCAAGGAGATCGCCGCCGCCATCGCGCCGCAGGGCAAGCTGGCGCTGATCGACGATCCGGCGACCCTGGACGTGCGCGAGCTGAAGCGCAAGAGCGTGTCGCTGCATTGGGAGTTCATGTACACCCGCTCGCTGTTCGCCACCGACGACCAGATTCAACAACATCTGCTCTTGAACCGGCTGGCCGAGCTGGTGGACGCCGGCCTGATCCGCAGCACAGTGGCCGAGCGCTTCGGCCGCATCGACGCCGCCAACCTGAAGCGCGCCCACGCCTTGCTGGAGAGCAACCGGGCCAAGGGCAAGATCGTGCTCTCGGGTTTCTAAGCGTCTGTTCATAATCTGCTGCGCTTCGTGAGGCGTGACACGGTGAGTGCCGCTTTGAAATGCTCATGTACCACTTGTGCATTCCGCTTTCTCAGCGGTTTTCGCCTTGTCTCGCCTTAGCTCGCGAGATCGTCAACGCGTTCTAATCAGCGCGTCCCCCTACTCCGGCGGCGGTCCTCGCCGCCGACTCCATGCCGGCGCGCTAATCGTCGCCGACAGGCATCGAAATCGCTTCACAAGGCGCAGCCGGCGCGGAATAATGGCCTGCTGGCTGTCTTTAACAATCCGGGGAACGAGATCACGAATGCGCACGCTTTCGCCTCCGGCCCCGCCGCAGGCAACGCCGGCCGCGCCGCAGCGCCTGGCCCGTCCCGCCATTCCATTCTCCGTTCCCTCAACCGGCCAGACCGGCGGCGCAAGCGTTCCAAGCCGCCAAACCTTTGCGTAATGGCCTATACCAAGCCTGATGCCGGAGCGAAACCGGAGCCGCCGCCCGCGCAACAGAGTACACAGGTTCAGAGACATAACCATGGCGCAAGGCGCAGCCGCGCCGCCATCTGTTGGGATACTCATATGCCTGATGCCAAATCATTGCGGAGCCAGCCGATACAGATCACCTTGCTGGATGATCACCTGATGGTGCTGAACAGCCTGGCCGGCCGCCTAGCCGATGAAACCGACCTGAACGTGGCTGGACAATTCACCAGCAGCGCGCCGCTGATCCAGCATCTGAAGCAGCACGACGGCGTCGACGTCGTGGTTACCGACTACGCGCTCAGCCCCGGCGACATCGACGGCTTCAGCCTGATCCGCGGCCTGCGCCGGCGCTTCGCCCGAGTGCGCATTCTGGTGATGTCGGCCTACTACACCCCGGCCACGGTGGCGCTGGCGCTGCGCTGCGGCGCGCACGGTTTCATCGGCAAGGAACAGAGCCTGGACGAGCTAGTGGCGGCCATTCGCCTGCTGGCCGACGGCCACGGCTATCTGAGCCCGGATATGAGCGCCGCGCTGGACGAGAGCTGCGCCAGCCTGCCGCCGCCGCAGAAAGCCATGCTGCGCAGCCTGCTGGATCACCCTGAGTTGTCCCCTCGCGAACGCGAGGTGCTGCGCTGCTGCCTGGACGGCATGACGGTCAGCGACATCGCCGTCAAGTTCTCCCGCAGCATCAAAACCATCAGCAACCAGAAGCAATCGGCGCTGAAAAAGCTGGGCCTGCGCAGCGACAACGAGCTGTTCAAACTGCAAAGCCGGCTGGCCAGCCACTAAAACCATGCATGCGCGCCTCTTGCTGTTCTCCTGTCTGCTGCTGGCGTTCTGCTTCCCGGCTGGCTTCTGCCGCGCCGGCCTCAATCCGACGGAACGCGCCTGGCTGGCCAAGCACCCGGTGGTGCGTTATGCGATAGACCCGCACGGCTGGCCTATCGAATACATGGAGGACGGCGAGCACCGCGGCCTGACCCAGGCGTATCTGAGCCGCATATCCGAGATCAGCGGCCTGCGCTTTGAGCTGGTGCCGGTGGCCAACCGCCAGCAAGCGGTGGACATGATGCTCAGCGGCCGCATCGATCTGCTCACCGCGCTGTCCTCCGGCCTGATTCCGCCGGAGGTGGGCCGGCGCATCCGCTTCAGCGACCCCTACTTTTCCGGCAGCACCGTGCTGGTCACCCAGCCGGACAAGCCCATCGTGTTCAGCACCTCCAAGCTGTCCGACAAGACCATCGCGGTGGAAAGCGGCGACCCTTACGAATACTTCCTGCGCGAGAATTTTCCCGCCGTGGACATCGTGGCCACGCCCACGCCGCTGGCGGCGCTGGACGCGGTGGCGGACGGCAAGGCCTACGCCGCGGTGGGGCTGGACGCGGTGATGCAGTCCGTGATCCGCCGCCGCTATTACGGCTCGCTGCGCATTGCCGGCAGCGTCAGCGAAATGCCCAGACTGGTGTCGATGGCGGTGAACAAGGAGCAGCCGCAACTGCTGTCCATCATCAATGATTCGCTGGCGCAGCTGACCGCGGACGATACCCAGCAAATGCTGGAAGACTGGCTGCAAACCACCGATTACGGCGCGCCCTCCTGGCGCTCCATCGCACGCTACTACGCGCTGGAGCTGGCCGGCGTCAGCCTGGTATTGCTCTTGCTGCTGGCGTTCGCTCAGCGCGCCCACGCCGCGCGCCGCGCCGCCCAGCGCAGCGAGGCGGAGAAATCGACGTTTCTGGCGGTGATGAGCCATGAAATCCGCACGCCGATGAACGCGGTGCTGGCCTCGGTGGAACTGCTGCGCCAGTCCGAGCTGCCGCCGCGCGAACGCGAGCTGGCGGCGCTGGCCAACGCCTCGGCGGTGAATTTGCTGGAGCTATTGGACAATGTGCTGGACGTGTCCAAGCTCAACGCCCGGCGGCTGCGCCTGGAGCCGCTGGCCACCGACGCGGCGGCGCTGGCCAGCGGCGTGGCGGCGATCTATCGCGCCTGCGCGGAAAAGAAAGGGCTGGAACTACAGCAGGAAATGTTGGGTTTGTGCAGCCGCCTGCTAGTGGTGGACCCGGTGCGCCTGCGCCAGATTCTGAGCAATCTGCTCAGCAACGCGGTCAAGTTCACGCGTCAGGGCAAGGTGAGCCTGCGGCTGGAACTGCAGGAAATAGAAAAGGAACGGGCGCTGCTGTGCATCCAGGTCAGCGACACCGGCATCGGCATCGCGCCGGAACAGCAGGCCCGCTTGTTTCAAGAATACGCGCAGGCGGACAATACCCAGCAGCGCTACGGAGGCACCGGGCTGGGCTTGCTGATTTGCCGGCAACTGGTTGAGTTGATGTCCGGCCGCATCGCGTTGGACAGCCAGCCGGAGCGCGGCACCACGGTCACGCTGTGGCTGCCGGTGCGCCATGCGCCGGCCGAAGCCGCCGCGGAGGCAGAACCGGACGCCGTCAGCGCGCCGGCGGCGCTCAAGGAAGCCTGCGACCCCATCCTGGTGGTGGAGGACCAGCCGGCCAATCGCTTCATCATCGCCCAGCAGCTGCTGCAACTGGGCTACCGCGCGGTGACGGCGGACAACGGCGCCGCCGCGCTGGCCTTGCTGGATCAGGGACAGCGCTTTGCGATGGCGCTGCTGGACTGCAACCTGCCCGGCATCAGCGGCTATCAACTGGCGCTGCGGCTGCGCCGCCACCCGGCGCTGCAGTGGCAGCCCTATCTGCCCATCATCGCCATCTCGGCCACTACCGGCATAGAACACCAGCAGCGGTGCCTGGACAGCGGCATAGACAGCTGCCTGACCAAGCCGCTGCGGCTGGCCCAGCTGGAACAGATCATGACGCTGTGGCTGGATCACCGTCCCGGTCCGGCGCCCGCCGCGCCGGCCCCGCCCGACGGCGAGCTGACGCAGTTGCTAAGCCACAGCTGCGACGCCGACGCCGCCGCGCTGCGCCAAGCCTTGCAGGCGCGGGACTGGCCGCAAGCGGAACATTACGCTCACCGCTTGCACGGCGTGGCCCTCAGCGCCGGCCTGCCGCGCTTGCCCGCCCTGGCGGCGGAAATGCAAACCGCGCTGCGCCTGCCGCAGCCGGACTCCGCCCGGCTGCGGGATCTGCTTCAGGCGCTGGAGGCCGCGTTGCCGCAAGCAGAGCCTAGTGGCGACTGAGCGACGCGGCGCGCCAGCTGCCGCTCCACCACCTGGCAGACATGGGCCACGGTCTTGATGTCGACGATGTCGTCGACGCCGATCTCGATGCCGAACGCGTCGTTCAACAGCAACACCATGTCCAGCAGCTCCATCGAGTCCGCGTACAACTCGTCCACCAGCAAGGCCTGAGGCTGCAGCTTGGACTCCTCCACCGACAGGCAACAGGCCATTACCGCCACCACTTGTTGCTCAAGTTTGGGGCTCACTGCGCCGCTCCCTTCACACCGCTGGCATCAAAATACTTGCCATCCACGGTAGTGATAACACGGGACGGCGCTTTGGCACTAACGCCCAGCCCCTCCAACAAAGCCCCCACCAAGGGATAAGGCCCCCCAGCAACAGACGGACACAGATTTGTCTGGTCTCGTAACCGCTGGGCGAACTCCGCCAATACCAGGCGCTGCGGATGCGTGCTCAACGCTTGCCTCAAAGTCTCCGGCAGAGCGGCCTGTTGCTTCAAAGCGCCTTCCGACAAGGTATCAACCAGTAGGCTTCCCCAGCTCTTTTTCGTCTCAATCGGAGTGTCGTCCACAGGCTTCAAGGCTGCGCGCAATCCATCCATCAAGGCCTGGCTGGCGGACAGCTGATCCAAGGCCTTGTTCTGACGCAGCTCGGCCACTTTGACACCTAGCTTGCTCATGGTCACTGGCTGGAAACGCATCGAGGTCAGCTCGGCCGGCACGCTATCCGCGGGCTTCGAGGCCCCGCTCAGTCCATCCATCAAGGATGTGTTGACGGACAATTGCTCCAAGCCCTTGTTCTTCCTCAGCTCGGCCACTTTGACCGTCGATTCGTTCATAATCACCGGCGAGAAATACTCCGTGGTCGGCTCCGCCGCTTCCAGATCAGGTCTTGCGAACTGAAGCCGCTCCACTTCTTGGGCCGCTGGCGCGGCGGTGGCACCGTTCAGCATCCCTTGCAGGAAGGCTTGCCTGCGCAGATCCATCGCCTTGGGTTCTGCGCGCGCCGCTTCCGCGCCGCCATCGGCCAGAACCGGCGGCGTATCCGTCCGCGTCGGCGCCGTCAACGGCTGGCTGTATTGCGCGGCGGCGTTGGCCACCGGCTGGCTGAAGGCTTGCAGGACATTGGGCTGCTCTCTTAGCTCTCTTAGCAAAGCACCTTCCACGCGCGGGCTGTTGCCGCCCGCCAGCGTTTGGCCCGTGGCCGGCGCCTGGACGGACGCCCAGTTCAGCAAGCGCCGGATCACGCAGTCCTTGTCGCCCTCGAACTTGCCGATGCTGGTCAAGCGCGCTGTTTTCAGGATCTGGCCGCGCAGCTGCGCCTGCTGCGGGTGCTGTTCCAGTCCCTGCCGCAAATGCTGCCATGCTGTTTCCGACATCGCCGCACCATAAAGTTTTTCGTCCTCGCTTGAGCCGGGCTTGGGCAAAAAGGCATCTCGCGCCTGCACCAGGGGGCCGCGATCCAGTTCGCTGCGGCTGTCCAGCAGCATGGCGGTGCGGATGTCCTGCGCCAACGCGCCGGCCGCCTTGTTGGCATCGGACTGGTAAATGACGGACTTCAACACCACCTCGGGGAAACTGCTGCGCCAAAGCTTGAAAGACAGCGGGGAAGCTGCGGTGGTGTCGTCAGCCTGCGTGGACGCATCCGCGGGGATCACCACGCGCTCGGCATCCGTCGAGCTGACGGTGATGCGCGAGGTGTCCAGATCCGTCACCGGCGTTTGCACTTCGGTCGTACGCGACGTTCCATCGCGACCGCCGGTTGCCTCCGTTTGCGTCTCCATGGAGCGGAACGAACGCCCTGCGCCATCGCCAGAGGCGGCCGCGCGGCGGGTCTGCCCATCGCCGCTCTCCGACCCGCGCTGAGCGCCTTGCTGCTGATGCATCTTCAGATTCAAACGTTGCACCAGCCTGCTCGGATCTCGCCGTCCTCGGGCGGGCCGCTGGCTGCGGCTGCTGTTGCCACTATCGGAGGTATTGCCGCTATCCGTGATATTCACGCTGTTATCGATGGTGATGCCACCGACATTGATGGTGATATTGGGCCCGCCCGCCGGCGCGGCGGAAGGATCGGGTTTGGGAGCCTCCGGCCCCTTGGGCTCGTCGGGAAGATCCGGCGTCGCTCGCGGCGGCGCTTCCTGCCCCAACCCCTCCAGCAGGCTGCGCAGCAGCTGCGGCAGGATGGCGACGGTGTCGAGGTCGCGCGCCAGCGTGCCCACGCTGACGCCGCGCTGCTCTATCAACTCCCCGCGCCGCTGCCGCAGTTCTTCAAAAGCCTTCATCGCCGCGCTGTCCACCAGTTCGGTTAGGCGCTGACAGGTGCTCTCGTCCAGCTGACGTCCCAAGTGGGACTCGACGCGAGACAGGATGAAAGGCACCACCTCGCGACGCATGAAGTCATTGCCCAGCTGCAACAGGCCGCCCGGGCATTGCTTCTCCAGCATGGCGGCCAGCTTGTGCTCCAGCTTGCTGCGCTGCTGATATTGCTTGTCGGTTTTAGGCGTCCATGGGCCAAAAGCGGATTTTTCGCCCAGGCCGTCCTTCAAGATCTTGTCGGTATACTGCTGCGCCAGCCCGTCCAGCGCTTGGCGCGCCTGTTCGCTCAGGCCCTCCTGCCGGCTCAACTGGCTGTAGACCTTGGCGAATTCGGCGATTTCCAGCTTGGCGTAGCGGTTGGGCGACTCCTGATACAGCTCGCCCAGACGCTGAGACTGCGACGAGGCGGCGAACAAGGCCGCCACGCTATCGCGGCTGTAGTCCGCCTTGTAGCTGGCCAGATCGGCCAGCGAGTGGCGACGCGGCGGTGCGGCGGCGCTGCTGCGCGCCTCGCTCAACCGCCGCGCCAAGGCGCTGGCCGGCCGCGCCGGTCCATTCAACAGCGCGGACAGGTCCGGGCAGGAATGGGCGCGTGATAATCCGGAAAGTCCCGGCATGTTGCTCTCCTAAAAGCCTGTTCACGATCTTGCGAGCAAGAGCGAGACAAGGCGAAAACGAGCGAAAAAGCGGAATGTACGAAGGGTACATGAGCATTTTGAGCTGGTTTTTAACGCCGTATCGCCGCAGCGCAGCAGTGCGCGAACAGGTTCTAAAATGTTGATGGCGGTTGACGACAACCTGAGGTCCGAGCAGCGTCGGCGCGCTCGGCCCCAGGCGTCAGGCCGCCTGCTTAACCTTGCAGGAAGGACTTGGCGGTTTCCGTGCAGCTGCTGATGGTGCTGCTGAGCACCTTGACCAGGTTGTCGAACAGCGAGTTGGCATTGCTGTATTTCTGGGTCAGCGTTTGCAGGGTGTTCTTCAGGTTTTCTTCCTGCGCCTTGAAGCCGGACTGCCAGGACTGGAACTTGGCGTTGTCCATTTCCACCTTCTTGCCTTTCTCCGGCACGCCGCCCGCCAACCCTTCCAGCGCGGTCATCATTTTCTGCACCGGACCGGTGTCGATGACCACCACGTACCTGCCTGAACCCTTGGGTTGTTCCTTCGCACATTCCTTGGGCAAGCCCAATTCCGCGGCCCATTTTTCCGCTTCTTCCTTGGCCTTTTCTGGCGTATCGGCAGTGCTGACAAACAACTCCGTGTTCTCGTATTTCTCCTTCAATGTCTTCAGCGCGGCATACAGATCACCCACATTCAAAGTGACTTTGTCGCCCTTGTCGTTGGATGAGATCCAACCGGCCATCTGGGACAGGATGTCGCTGAACTCTTGGTAGAACTCGATGTATTTGCCCACCACGTTCTCATATACGCCCAAGTAGCCGTCCTTGATGTTGCCGATGGACTCGCTGATCATTTCCCACAGTTCGCGGTCGGAGATCATGTCCTTGGCCGCGCCCGGCGCCGGGGCCGACATCCGCGCGGCAAACTCCTGCGCCGCGGGCGGTGCGTCGGCGAACACGTCGGCGATATCCGCTTGCAGCTTCGACTTTTGCTCGATGGACATCACATAGCCGCTATCTCCCACGCTCTTCAGCGCGCCAACGAACTGTTGGGTTGCCAAGGTCTGCATGTCGCGGGCCTCGTCCAAGGCCCGCGTCAGCGCGCCGCGCTGGAATGCCACGCGCTCGGCCGGCGGCAGCTCGCCGCCGGCAATCGCCGCTTGCCGGCGCTGGGCCGCCAGATTGCTTTCATACGCGGCCAGTCCTTCGATGACGCGCCGGACGGTTTCGTTGGCCTGGCGCAACGCGTCGGCCTTGTTCTGAGCGGTATTGAGCGCGGACAGCTCCGGTCCTTGCGCTGCGGCGGCGCGGGTTTCAACGGCGACGCCGGCGACATCGGAGCGCGGCGCGGCGGCCGGGGTTTCCGTCGTTTGCGGCCGCGTCAGCGGCAAGGAGGATATGGTTTGAATGCCGTTCATGGGGATTCCCCTGCATGGCCAGCGCCGAGGCAGGCACCCAGGCGCTGGCGGGATGAATGGTATGGAAGGCCGGCCCGACCAGGATGGCCGGGCCGGCGGACGGAGCCTTAGATGGTCCCGTCCGGTTCCGGGCTAGCAAATCAGGCGCGAATGTTGCCGGCCACCGCCCCCATGGCCGCGTTCTTGGATTGGCTGATGCTGTCCAAGGTGCGCAGCAGTTCCTGGATGACGCTGTCGGATTTGCGGCTGCTCTCGCGGGTTTCCTCGGAGGCCGTATTGGCCACGCGGCTGGAAGCCTGGCTGATCTGCTGCTCGGACTGCTCCAGCGTGGCGGCGTAGCGGCCGGAACCGCCGGCGATATTGCTGGCCGCGGACGAGCTTTCCATGATCGCCTTGCCGGTGGTTTGCTTGGCCTGAGCCTTGAGCTTGGTGTCGTCCATCGTTTGCTGCTCGATCTGGCTCTTCACCGGCAAGTCCTCGCTGGCGCTGCTCAAGGCGGATTCATGCGGCTTGCTCAGGTTCTGGTTGCTGGACTTCAAACCGATCTTGTCGCCGGCCATGCCGTCCGCCACGCTGCCGGCGGCGTTGGACTGCATACCCGGCTCGCCCGCGCCCAGCTTGGCCGCGCCAGGCTGCTGCTGCTTCAGGCCCACATGCTTCAGGCTGTCGGGTTCCGCGCCCAACTTGACCGAGTTCTGACGGTTCAGCGTGGTCTGGATGTTGCGGCTCTCGTCGCCGGCCTTGGCCAGCTTGGGCGCGTTGTTCTTCAACGCGCCTCGCTCGGCGTTGATGCCGCTCAGACTCTTCTTGGCGCCAACGCCGGTAATGGCCATCTGGCCCACGCTCTGGACAACACTGCTGGACAGATTGGCCACGCCCTCGCGCACCATGGAGGCGGCAGTGGCCTTGGTGGCATCGAAACCCACCAGCGACAGCTTGCTGCTCAAGGTGTTGTCGGCGGTGCGCAGCGCCGACATCAGCACAATGGCGGCCACCATCAAGGCCGCGCCGTTGGGCGCCATGCCGCTGATGTCGAAGGGCTTGCCCTGTTCAGCCTGCTCCTTGACCTTGTCGTCCACCAGCTTGCTGACGCCGGACTCCACCTTCTGATACACCGCACCCAGGTCCTGAACAAAAGCCGGGTCCTGGGCTTTTTCGCTCAAATAGCTCTTCAGCGCGTCGGTCACTTGCTTGCTCACCTCGGCGGACGGCGGGCGCAGTTGCGGGCCGCTCATCACTTCGGCCAGCGCCTTGCCGTCGCGGCCGGCGCTGTTCAGGATGGGCAGGATGTCCTTGATGTCCACCAAGGACTTGGCGACGGAGGATTTTTCAGCCGCGCCGGCTTCGGTCGCTGTGGAATACAGGGCATGGGTGGAAACGGTATTGATAGTATTCGGCATAAGATTTTTTCCTAACTCAAGCGTGACTCTGACGCAGCACGAAACGGCCGGCTTCCGCGTTCTGCTGCAACGCGGAAGACATCATCGTGGTCAGGTCTTGGGTGACTTTCTGGGTGCTGGCGAAGACTTCCACCGCCTGCTTCAGCCATTGTTCGATCTGCTCCATCGCGGCGCGCGCCAGGGTGAAGTCGGCCAGCATGTCGCTGGCGTTCTTCATGAACACGCCCTGCGCCACATTGCCGCCGGCCTGGGTGGCGGCTTGCGCCACTTCCCCGCCCACCACCACGCGGTTGAGGGTGTTGGCCATCAGTTGCTTGGCCGCGGCGTCCTTGGGCAGGCCCAGGCTGTTGGCCAGGCGCTGGAAGCCCTGGGTCAACACCTTGCTGCCGTTCTTGGCCATTTCCTTGAGCAGGGTGGGCACCATCTTTCGCATCGAATCGCCCATCATCTTGCTCAGAGCGCCGCCCAGCTTGCTAGCGACGCCCTTGCCCACCATGGAAATCGCCACCACCGCGAAGACCATGGCAACCGCGGCGTAAATCATGCCGGCGATGGAGCCGATGGTATCCGCAAGGCTTTTATCCACGCCGAATGCCTTTAGCGTTTCACTGACGATCTTGCCCACCAGGTCCATTAGCGGTTTCAACATCGCCATGACGGCGTCCATGATCGGCTTCATGGCCTTTTCCATGAAGGATTCGCCGGTAGTGGCCTTGACCACCTCGTCCGCCACCATCAGCGCGAGGCCCACCGCGGCCAGCGCCAGGCTGGCGCCGCCGGTAAATACTGCGGCCACGACGCTGACCACCGTCAGCACCGCGCCTAGAATCTTGCCAATGCACCCCATGGTGCGATTGAGTTCTTCCGCCTTGCGCACTTCTTCCTGGTACTCGGCGGACTTCTTGTCCATTTCCTTCTGGCGGCCTTCCTGCATGGCCTGGAACAATGCCAGATCGTTTTTCAGGCTTTCTTCGCTGTTCTTGCCCACCATCTCGACGAACATCGCCATCAGCATGGTCAGTTTGGCCACGCCGGTCAGGTGGTCTTCCGCGCCTTGCTGCACCGCGCCGCCCTTGGTATTGAGCCCCTGAGCCTGGGTCAACAGCGAGTCGGCCTTGGCGGTCTTGTCCTTGGCCAGATTGTGCGCGTCGGTAGCGGCCTGTTCCGCCTTGTCGGCCTTGAGCTTGGCGGCCTGCGCCTCGTTGGCGGCTTGATCACGCGCCGCCAGAGCCTGCTGATAGCCGGCGTCTTCCGGCGTCAAGCCATCCAGCTTGGCCTGGGCCTGGGCCAGTTTCTGCTTGGCCGCTTCCAACGTTTCTTTGGCCGTTTTCAAATCGCCCAGCGCCGTCTGGTAGGCTTCGGTGGCTTGTTCCGCCTCGCCTATCGCCTGCTGCAATTCGTCCGACAGCTTCTGGCCCATCGCCGCTTGCGCGTCCATCATCGCGCGCCAGGTGGCGATACGGCTTTCCAGCTGCGATAGCGAAACGTTGCCCAGCAAGGACATCAACTGTCCCAGCAGCAGCGTCAGCTTGCCCGCGCCGTCCAGCTCTTCCTTGGCCTTGGCCGTGGGCTGGGTCAGCGGCGGCGTGTTCAAGTCGCTGCGCGGCTTGGCGGCGCCTGCGTCGTCGCTGACGCGCATCGTGAACAGCGCTTGCGCAGACTTCTGCGCGGCGTCGACGAATTTCTCGCTCGCCTGGGTGTTGCCCGAAAGCGCTTTCGCCAGCTCGGCACTGCCAAGATTGAAGCTTTGACCGATAGTGTTACCGCTCATGCTTGCTCCTTTTCCTGCTGACGGGATTGCTCGGCCTCCGTCTCCTGCAAACTGTCCAGATACACTTGGGCCTTGGCGCGCAGCGACTCGTCGTCGCTTTGTTCGCACACCAGCTCGAAACACTGCCTGGCCTTGGCCGCCTTGCGCATGAACAACTGGCACTGTCCGGTGAAGAACACCGGCCGGTAGTCGTTCTTGCTCAGGGCGAAAGCCACCGCGTACAGATCGGCGGCCTTCTGGAACTGTTTCTTGAGCTGGCACACTGCGGCCAGCCCCATAATGTAGTCGGGGTTGTAGAAGTCGTAGATGCATAGGAAGCGGAAGAAGGTTTCCGCTTCGTCGAGCCTTCCCTTGTTGTAAAAATCGTAAGCGTGGGCGTACAGACCTTCCATCATGTCCGGCGGAATGCCGTGCACGTCTTTCAGGGTGGCGCCTGCGCTTACCGCTTCCCAGACCATCTCTGCCAGGCGGTCGTCGCTGACACTGTCTTCAGGGTTCATCAAACATCTCCTAGTCGCTGTCACCAACCCGGCAGAGCTGGCTAGAGACGACGGTTGTCTTGGGTGTGAAATGACCGTCGTCGCTGTCATTTAACAGCGACCGACGGGGGGAAACATTCAGGAATCGCTCATGACGGGGGCGCATCGGATATCCGGGCTTGTTCAATACGGTCCTGCCGGCTTTGGGACCGCAGCGGCCAGGGAAGAGGCTGGCTTAGCCAGGCGAGGGCCTGCTCACGGTCCCGCGTGTTTTGAGGACGTGAATGCGCTCAGCCCTCCTGACCATCCCGCTTATCCACAGAAGCGGGCGTGCCGGCGGATTTATCCACAACAGAGCCGGCGGCGCTCGCGCCCTTCCCCTGCTCCGCCTGCGGCGGCGGCTCCGGTGCTGGCTCAGACGCCTCCGCTCCGGCGTTTTCCACCTGCTCCAGCCACATCAGCAAGCGCAGCACTTCCTCCACCTCGTCCAGGCTCACCAGGGAATAGCGGCGATGGCTGGCGAAAATGCGCCGCGCCAGCGGAATGTCGCGCACCACCGGCACGCCCACCTTCTCCGCGTAGGCCCGCACCGCCAGCGCGCGCTGATTGGTCTCCATCACCGAGATGAAGGGAATGGGCAGCAGCTCCGGCTTGAAATAGATGCCGACGGCGATATGGGTGGGGTTGGCCACGATCAAGCGCGAGTTTTCGATGTCGGACTTCACCTGCTCGGACAGGATTTCCATATGCGCCTCGCGGCGGCGAGACTTGATCTCCGGATTGCCCTCCTGCTCCTTCATCTCGCGCTTGACCTCCTGCTTGTCCATCTTCATGTCTTTCATGAACAGGAAGTACTCGGCGATCGCATCCAGCACCAGCACCGCGACGATGCAGCCCAGGCAGGTCAGCACCAGCGCCAGCAGCAGTTCGCGCCAGATCGCCGCCATGCCCATCGGGTCGCCGTTGAGCTGGGCGAACAGCAGCGCCTTGTGCTTGTGCCACAGCACCAGCACCGCCACCACGAAGCTGGCCAGGTAGAGCAAGGCCTTCACCGCCTCCTTCACCGTGCGCAGGCTGAACAGCTTCTTGAAGCCGTTGACCGGGTTCAAGGCTTCCAGATTGAGCTTCAAGGCCTCGCTGGCCAGCACGAAGCCGCTTTGCAGCAGCGAGGGCAGCGCGGAGGCGACGATGCACAGCAGGAAGATGGGCAGCAGCAGCTTGATGCCCAGCCAGACCACCGCCTGGGCGTAGCCCTGCATGTCCTGCTGGAAGCCGCCGGCGATCACCTGGCGGAAGGCACCCATCAATTCCACCAAAGATCCAAAGGACACCAGATAGGCGACGCCGCACAGGGTCAGGCAGGCCACCACCAAGTCGCGGCTCTTGAAGGACTGGCCTTTCTTGGCCGCGTCCTGCAGGCGTTTGCGCGTCGGTTGTTCAGTCTTGTTCGACATCTCAACGCACCGGCGCGCTCAGCCAGCCGGGCAATGCCTGCGGCGGGAAGGCCAGCCGCATCACCGTGTCCGGCAAAATCGGGCCGAAATACATCAGCATGATCAGCAGCGCCGCCGCGCTCTTCACCGTCAGCGACACCGCGAAGGCGTTCATCTGCGGCGCGAAGCGCGACAGCAGGCCCAGCACCACCTCGGACAGCAGCAAGGCCGCCACCACCGGGCTGGCCAGCACCACCGCCTTGCTGATCACCTGATTGAGCAGGCTCAGCGTCGGCTGCAGCGCCGGCGTGCAAACGCCCAGCGGGTCGCACAGCTGATAGCTCTGACGGAACAAGTCCAGCATCAGGCTCATGCCGCCGCCTTGCAGATAAACCGCGGCGGCGAACAGATTGAACATATTGGCCAATTCCGAAGTGTCCACCCCGTTGGCCGGGTCTATGCTGCTGCTCAAGGTGGCGCCGCGCTGGTTGTCTATGATGCTGCCCAGTGCGTGGAACACCCAGAACGGCCAGGCCAGCAGGCAGCCCAGCAGCAGGCCCACCGCGGCCTCGCGCGCGATCATCGCGAGGAAGGGCAGCGCCTGAAAGGCCGGCAGCGCCTCCACCGAATGCGGCCACAGCCCCAGCGCCACCAGCATGGTGGCCGAGGTGCGCACCACGCCGCTGAGCACATTGCTGTTCAGGAAAGGCAGGATGAAAAACACCGGCGCCACGCGGGCGAAACCGAGCGCGGCCGAGGCCACCCAGCCGTGGATTTCGAAGAACAGGCCGAACTGCATCCGCCTCAGCCCCTGGCCAGCGCCATGCGCATCACCTCCCGGCCAAAGCCGAGCAGGGTTTCGCCGTACCAGCCGGACAGCAGGAACAGACACAGGCTGACGCCGAACAACTTGATGCCGAAGGGCAGCGTCTGTTCCTGCAACTGGGTCACGGTCTGGAACAGGCCCACCAGCAGGCCGATGGCGGTGGCGACGATGATGGGCCAGGCCGACATCAGCAGCACCAGGTACAGCGCCTTGTTGCCGGCGAACACCAGATCATTCATAGCAAAACTCCAAAATTGAGGCGGGCGGCATGGACAGCGCGGCACTCCGCCCGCGCCATTAAAGCCATTCAGCTCTCCAAGACTCGGGAAGCAAAACCGAGCGCAGCGGCCAAGGCAAGGCGCGCCGACGCAGACAGTGCATCTAGCACGGCAAGGAGGCGCAACGCAGCATTGGCGGTTTTGCCGCCCATTACGTCGCCAGGTCCAGGTACTGCAACACCAAGCCCTTCGACAACAAAGTCCAGCCATCCAGCGCCACGAACAGCACCAACTTGATCGGCACCGAAATCGTCACCGGGCTCATCATCATCATCCCCAGCGCCAGCAAGATGCTGGAGATCACCAAATCCACCACCACGAAGGGCAGGTAGAGATAAAAGCCGATCTTGAACGCGCTCTTGATCTCGCTGAGCGCGTAGGCCGGCAGCAAGGCGAAAATGGACGGCTGTTCGTCCTCGGCCGCATTGCCGGTTTCGCGTTCGGTGCGCTGTGCCTGGGCTTTTTCAAAGAAGCTCACCAGTTCCGGATCGGAATACTTCTGCAAATAGCCGCGATAGCCGTCCAGGCCGTTCTCGACGAAGTTGCTCACCGACTCCACGCTGTTGAAGCTGACCTGCTCTTCCTGGTAATGGCTGTAGGCCTGCTGCGCGATCGGCAGCATCACGAACATCGACAGCATCAGCGCGATGCCGTTGAGCGTCATATTGGACGGCACCTGCTGCAAACCCAATGCGTTGCGCACCATCACAAACACGATGGAGAACTTGATGAAGCAAGTGCCGGAAGCGATCAGAAAAGGCAGCAGCGTGGCGAAAGCCAGCAGCGCGATCAGCGAAATATCATTCGACATCGGCGGCTCCGCCCAGCCACTCCGTCACTTCCACCCCCAGATGACCGGCCAGCTGCACCAGCTCCCCGCGTCCCAGCAGCGCGCCGTTGGCGCGCACTTCCACCCGCCGCTCAACATCGGCCGGCAGGTTCAACAGCCGGCCACGACACAAGTCCTGCAACTCCGTCAGCGTCACCCGTCCGCGATGCAGCACGAACTCCAGTTCCACCGGCAGCTGCCCCATGTCTTGCGCCGGCGCTTCCTGCTCCGTCGCCTGTTGCGATTCATCCCACTCCATGACGATTCCTTCCTCGTACGATTGATAAGTGCCCAGCGCGCGGTCGTGGCAGCGCACCGCCGCCGTCGGCTCGCGGATCAGCAGCACGTCTCCGCGCGCCACTCCTCGCAGCAGACCCAGGCTGAGGCGGCTGTCGCCGATGACGAAGCGCAGCGGCCAACTCAGCAACGGCGCCGGGTCCAGCGCGTCTCCCGCCTCGAATTCCGGCGCGCGCTCCAGCCACAGCGGCCCCTCCGCGCACATCACCCGCAGCAGCGCTTGACGCGGCAAAGCGTCGCCCGGCCCCGCTTCGCCCAGGCTCAAGCGCTGATAGGCCAGCTCCGGCATCGGCGGCGTCAACGGCCGTTCCGCCGCCGCCAGCCATTGCGCCGCCTGCGCCTCCACGCCGGCGGACAGCGCCAACCGCGCCAGTTCCGGCGCGGCGCTCTCCAACCAGGCGCGCGGTTGCAGCCAGCCCCGCCAGCGCTGTTCCGCGTCGGCCACCGACAACCACAGGCCGTCGCGCGGCGGCGTTTCCAGCGTCGCGTCCCAACCCTGGCGCCGCCAAGCCGCGGCGGCGCGCTGCAAAGCGCGCTCTCGCGCGTCGATTTGTCTGAGCGCCAGCATCAGGCGTCCTCCTCCTCATCCCGCTGCGGCTGCTGCCGGCCCTGCTCGCGGCCGTCGTCGCGGGCCATCTGCCATTGCTGCGGGTTGCCGGACTGCCATTGCTCGCCCAAACGCTGTTGCACCAGGCTGTCCGACGGCTGCAGGCTGAGCACGCCGCCGGGCTGGCTTTGCACGTTCACCGTGTGCTCGCCGCCCCAGCGCTGGAAGCGGTAGGTCAGGCCCGGCTGGGCCGGTTCCGGCGCGCTGGTCGCGGACAAAGTCGTTTGGGCCTGAGCCTGGGCCGGGTCCTGGCGCGGCCGCGCCGGCGGCGCGGTGTCGCGCGGCGGCGTCGCCGGCGCGGACGCTTGGGCCTGCTGCGGCGCAACCGCCGCTGCGGCGGCCGGCGCGGTCTCGTTCTTGCGCGCCTCGCCGCCTTCGCGCGCGACGGCCGGCGTCGACGCGGAAGCCGGCGCGGCGGTGTCCACTTTCGCCCTTCCATGCGGTGTCGATGTGGCAAGCGGCATCGCGATAGACGCTTCGGCGCTCGCGGCGGCCCCTGGAAGCGCAGTCTCGCCCTTGCCCGGCGTGTGCTCGGCTTTGTGCTGCGCGGCAGACATCGACGATACCGGCTTGAGCCTGGCCTCGGCCGCCGGCGCCAGGCTGGCCGCGTGCTTAGCCGCCAGCGCGGCTGCGGCGGCATGCAGACCCTGCGGTCCGACGACGGTCTTGCCGCGTGCGGCGGCTGCCGAACGTTCTCCGTCGCCCAAAGGCGTCTGCCCCCGCTTGCCCGGCGCCGACAAAGCGGCTTCCGCCGCATGGCGGCCGCCGGCGTTCAACCGCGCCGCGTTCCAGTGCGGCGGCAGCGGCGGCTGCCACAGCGCTCCTGCCGGCAGACGGAAGCGGTCTTGCTCGCGTTCGCCGGCCACGTCCTCGCCGTCGCGGTCCGGATCGGCGGCGTCTCTCCGCTGTCTTTGGGCTTCGCGGGCAAAGGCCTCGGCGGCGCCGTCCGCGTCGGCCGCGGTTGCCGGCCGGGTATCCGCGCTCGGCGCGGGAATGGGCGTCATCGCTTCCATATCGTCCTCTCTTCCTGCTCGGCCTCGTCCAGCCGCAAACGCCGCATGCGTTCCTGACGGCGCTGCAACTTGGCCCAGCGTTGATACTTGTCTTCCTTGCGCAGCCATTGCCGGCGCAAGACCTGTTGTTCCTCGCGCCGGCCGGCCAGGCCTTGGCGCTGTTCTTCCAGCTGTCCGCTTTGCAGGTCCAGGTTTTGCAACTGGCGTCGCAGCACCGCCTGCTTGCGCTGCAGCGCGAACAGCTGGCCGCGGCTCATCGCCCCGGCCGGCCGTTGCGCCAGCAGCAATTGGCGCAGGCCCTGGCCCTGCGAGGCCAAGGCCTCTTGCTCCGCCGCCAGCGCGCCGTCCTGGCGCGCCAACTGAGCCAGCTCGGCCTCGCAACGCGATTGCGCCGCCTGACAACGGCGCAGCAGCGCGCCCAGCTTAGGCAACAAGCTCATGCAAGCTGCGCAGGGTGTCGGCGAACCCCGCGCCCTCGTCCACCGGCTGGCGCAGCCAGCGGCGCAGCGCGTCGCGCGCGTTCATCGCGCGGTCGTTGTCCGCGTTCTCGCCCGGGCGGTATTCGCCCAGGTCGATAAAGACTTGCAGCTCCTCCAGCCGCGCCATCAAGGCGCGCAGCGCCGAGGCCGCCTGTAGATGGCCGCCGTCGCACACCTGGCCGGCCACGCGGCTGGCGCTCTTGAGCACATCGATGGCCGGGTAATGGCCCTGGCCGGCCAGCTTGCGGCTCAAATAGATGTGGCCGTCCAGAATGGAGCGGATCTCGTCCGCCATCGGGTCCGGCTCGTCGTCGCTTTCCAGCAGCACGGTGTAGAAGGCGGTAATGCTGCCGCCGCGGGTGGCGCCGGGGCGCTCCAGCAGCCGCGGCAGGCTGTCGAACACCGAGGCAGGGTAGCCGCGACGCGCCGGCGGTTCTCCGGCGGCCAGCGCCACGTCGCGCAGCGCGCGGGCGTAGCGGGTCATGGAGTCGACGAAGAGCACCACTTTCTTGCCCTGATCGCGGAAGTATTCGGCCACCGTGGTGGCCAGCAGCGCCGCGTTGCAGCGGTCCACCGAGGAGAAGTCCGAGGTGGCGAACACCAGCGCGCAGCGCTCGCGCTTGGGCGAGGCGCGCAGCGATTCGGCGAACTCGGTCACTTCGCGGCCGCGCTCGCCGATCAGGCCGATGACGAAGACGTCGGCGTCGCTCTGCTCGATCAGCATGTGCATCAACATGGTCTTGCCGCAGCCGGCGGAGGCGAAGATGCCGACGCGCTGGCCCACGCCGCAGGTCAGCAGGCCGTCGATGGCGCG
This sequence comes from Chromobacterium haemolyticum, assembly GCF_009936155.1. Lineage (NCBI taxonomy): Bacteria > Pseudomonadati > Pseudomonadota > Betaproteobacteria > Neisseriales > Chromobacteriaceae > Chromobacterium > Chromobacterium haemolyticum. The sequence goes on from NZ_AP019312.1 coordinate 4,628,601, forward strand.
CACGCCGGTGGCCAGCGGCTCGCGTATGCCCACGCGCCGAGAGTACGGCGGCGGGTCGGCGTCGATGCCGCGCTCCTCGCCGCCCACTCCGGCCTCCGGCGCGAAGCGCTCGACGATGCGGCCGGTGGGGTCCAGCACCGCGCCCAGCGCGGACTCGCCAATCCAGGCGGCCAAGGCGCGGCCGGTGGGCTGCAACACTGCCTCGCGCGACAGGCCGCGCGCGTTGCCGATCAGGCTGAGCACCGCGCGCGGGCCTTGAAAGCCCACCACCTGGGCGCGGGCCACCACGTCGCGGTCCTGCCAGCTGCGGCGGATGTCGCACAGTTCGCCTATCGCCACCTCGGGCAGCGCGGCTTCCAGAATGGGGCCGGACAGGCGTTGCGGATACGCCAGCCGGCGCAGCAGGCGCGGCGCTTTCATCGCAGCAGCGACTCGCTGAAGCGCTCCAGCGCGTCGAAGAAGCCGTTCAGCGCCTCGGAGAAGCGCTTGCCGTCGGCCAGATAATCCGGGTGCGCCATCGCCTTCAGTTCCAGATAGCCCTCATTGGCGGCCAGTTGCAGTTGGCCGCCGCGGGCGAAATGGCAGCCCTGCATCAGGTCCTGCAAGAGCTGGGCGGCGCGCTGGGCCAGCACCGCCTCGTTGTGCTCGCCCAACCGCGACCACAACCACACCTCGCCATCCTGAGCGCTGACGTGAATGCTGGGCAGATCGTGCAAGTCCAGCGCGATGGTGGAATGGCTGTCCAGTTCGCCCAGCAGGGCGGGATCGCAGCCGCTTTCTTCCAAGGCGGAGCGGACCAATTGGGCGATATCCATGGCGAACATAGGCGGAATCCTTTTTTAAATGGTTTTGATCACGTTCACCGACACGCTGTCGGCGATTTCGCCGAAGGACACCACTTCCAAGTCGCGGAAGCGGGTTTCGACCAGTTTCTTGATAAAGCGCCGCACGTCCACCGAGGCCAGCAGCACCAGATCCTTGTGCGCGATGCCCATGCCGTCCAGGCCGAGCGCGAACAAGTCCATCAGTTCGTCCGAAGCCGCCGGCTCCAGGTTGAGGAAGGCGCCGGCCGAGGTCTGGCGTATGCCCTTGCGCACCATGTCCTCCACCTCGGCGGACATCATCACCGCGCGCAGTTCGCCGCCGCTGGCGAACTTGTGGCAGATGTAGCGCGCCAGCGCGCCGCGCACGTGCTCCACCAGATTGATCACGTCCTTCTCGCGCGGCGCCCACAGCGCCAGCGCCTCCATGATCAGCTTCATATTGCGCACCGAGATGCGTTCGGCCAGCAGCCGCTGCAGCACTTCGGCGATGCGCTGCACCGTGGCGTGGCGCAGCACTTCCTTGAGCAGGTCCGGATATTTGGCTTCCAGCTGGTCCAGCATGTGCTTGGTTTCCTGGACGCCGAAGTATTCGTTGACGTGACGCGCCAGCAGCGCGGCCAGGCAGTGGTAGAGCTCGTCCAGCGCCGGGCGCAGCTGGTAGCCCAGCTTGGCCAGCTTGTCGCCGTCGGCCGGGCGCACCCAGGCGCACTGGCTGGCGCCCTGGGCGCTGAACACCGGCTGCACCCCAAGCGCGGCGGCCTCGTCCGAGTAATTGACCACGCGCACCAGATCGAAATGCAGTTCGAACTCGTCGGCGCGGATTTCATTGATCAGCACCGCCGCCCGGTTGTCCGGCAGGCCTTCGCCGTCGCGCAGCAACATATCCGGCAGCCGTACGCCGTAGTCGATGAAAAACTGGCTGCGCAGCCGCTCGGCCAGCTGAGCCTGTTCCAGCGCGGCGCGGCGCGCCTTGGGCACCAGCAGGATCAGCGGCACGGTCTCCGCCGCCACCTTGTCCAGGTTGCCGATCAGACCCAGGGTGCTGTCCTTGCCGCCCGCCGGCGTTGCGCCGGCGGCCACGTTAGCGGGGGTCTGGGCCGCGCCCGGCGCGCCTTTGCGTGCCATGCGGCGCTTGTAATAGAACAGGCCGCCCAAGGCCGCGGCCAGGATCAGGAACACAATCAGCGGGAAGCCGGGCAGCATGCCCACCGCCAACGCCAGCACCGCAGTCACCACCAGCACGAACGGGTTGCCCAGCAACTGGCTCATGATGTTGCGGCCCATATTGTCGCTGTCGCCGTTGACGCGGGTGACGATGAAGCCGGCGCTGATGGCGATCAGCAGCGCGGGAATCTGCGCCACCAGGCCGTCGCCAATGGTGAGCATGGTGTAGGTGGACAGCGCGGTGGACAGGTCCATGCCGTGCTGGGTCATGCCCACGGCGATGCCGCCGATGAAGTTGACGAAGATGATGATGATGCCGGCGATCGCGTCGCCCTTGATGAACTTCATCGCGCCGTCGAAGGAGCCGTAAAGCTGGCTTTCGCGTTCCAGCACGCTGCGGCGTTCGCGCGCGCCGTCGGCGTCCACGATGCCGGCCTTGAGGTCGGCGTCGATGCTCATCTGTTTGCCGGGCATGCCGTCCAGAGAGAAGCGCGCCGCCACCTCGGCCACCCGTTCCGAACCCTTGGTGATCACGATGAACTGCACCACGGTGACGATGGAAAACACCACGAAGCCCACCGCCAGGCTGTCGCCGATGACGAACTGGCCAAAGGTGTTGATGATCTCGCCCGCGTCGGCCTCGATCAGGATCAGGCGGCTGGTGCTGATGGACAGCGCCAGCCGGAACAGCGTGGTGATCAGCAGCACCGAGGGAAAGGTGGAAAAACTGAGGATGCGGTCGATGTAGAACGAGCCCATGAACACCAGCACGGCGATCACGATGTTGAGGCCGATCAGGAAGTCCACCAAATAGGTGGGCAAGGGGATGATCAGCATCGCGATGATCATCACCATCAACAGCAGGATCAGCAATTCCGGCCGCGAGCGCGCGCCGTTGAGCAGGGAGTTAAACACCGTTAGTCATCCAAGCGATTCGATATTGGCGACGGGCCGCGGCCCGCCGGAAAAAACAGCCAGGCAAGACGGGACGCGTCCCCCCGCCTTGCCTGGCGGCTCTCGTTTACTCCGCGCCTCCGCCCTCGGCCTCGCGCCGGCGCTCGGCCAACTCGTGGCGGTAAGCGATGGCGGCCAAACGGCGGAATTCCTCCTGCAAGGCGTCCAGCCAGCGTTCGTCGACGAACAACTGCGGCGGCAGCGCCTTGCAGGCCTGGTACAGCGCCTGCAGCAAGGTGGAATGCTCGCTGTGGCGGCTGAGCAAGGCGGTGTCGCCCACCGTCTCCGCCAGCAAGCCGTCCAGTTGCTGCGGCTGTTGCAGCAGCGACAGCAGAAACAACAACCAGTCCGCCTCGCTGGGGTTGAAGGCGCACACCTGCGGATTGCTCAACATGCGGCCGACGAAGAGCGCGTCGGCGGAGCGCAGCAGCTTGAGCTGGCTCAGCCGGCCCAGCAGGTTGCCGAACTCCAGCCGCGAACAACTGGCGTCCAGTGAATCAATGTCGGCCAGCAGCGCGCCTTCGATGAAGTCCAACACCACCGCTCTGCGCTGGTAGCCGTAGCTGCCCACCCAATCGGCGTAAATCTCCGCTTCCGCCGCCTCGCTCTCCAGAAACTGGCGGTAACTGGCGCGCAGCAGGCCGGGGCTCAGCGACAGCGCCTTGCCGAACAGCCTCGCCTTCAGCGCGCAATTGATGCCGGCCTTCAAAGGCTTGGCCTCGGCCTGGTCCTCCACCTGCTTGAGCAGGGCCTGAAGGCGCTTGCGCACCACCTCGTCCAACTGACGGCGGCGCAGCAGTTCGCGCAGCACCAGCACCAGATCGCTGTCGTCCGGAAACAAGGAACGCGCCTGGCGCAGCAACTCCTCGGCGCTGATCCCGTGGGACTTGGCCACGTTCACGATCTGCTGCGCCTTGGGCTGGGCTTCCTCGTCCAGCACCCGTTCGAAGCTGTCGGCCAGATGGCCCAGTTTCTTGTCGTAATCGCGGCGGTTGCGGAACTGGGTCAGCGCCGCCGACATTTCATCGGTGGATTGGACGAAGCGCTGCACCTCGGCCGCCGGGCTGGCGTCCTCCACCTGCTGCGCGTCCGCCTGTCGGGCCTCGCCCTGACGCTGGGCGTCGCGCTGAGCGTCCAGCTTGGCCTGGTGCTTGGGCGAACGGACGCCGAAGACCGGCGGCGGACGGCCGCTAATGTCCACGCGTAGCGCCCTTGGCCGCGCCGTCGGCGCGCTGCTCGCGGTCCAGATAATTGCGCACCCATTGCTGCAACGGGTCGCTGTCGATGCCGCCCTGCTTGGCCACCTCCGCCGACAGATCGCTGGCGTCCGGCGTCAGCGGGTCGTCGATCTCGCGCGGCTGAATCAGGAACACGCGCACGGTATTGCTCTGGTTCTGGCTGCGGTAGCGGAACAGGCCGCCCACCAAGGGCAGGCTGCCCAAGAACGGCACTTTGTTGTTCTGTTCGATATTGGCGTCGCGGGTGTAGCCGCCTATCAGCAGGCTCTTGCCCTGCGGCACGCGCGCCACGGTGCTGATGCGGGTGCGTCCCACCTCGGGCAGGGCGTCCTGCGGGTCCTTGTCGTAATCCGGCGTCTTGGCCTCGCGGCCGTCCTCGATGTTCAGCGACATTTCGATCTGGCCGTCGGCGGAGAAGCGCGGCAACACGCTGACCAGGGTGCCGTAGGTCACGTGTTGCAGGCTGGCATTGCGCTCGCCCACCAGCTTGGCGTAGAAGGTGCGGCTGTTGTCGAAGATAGCCGGCACGTTTTCCTGGGTCAGCACCACCGGGCGCGACACCACATTGGCCTTGTTCTTCTGCGACAGCGCCATCACGGAGGCGATGAAACGGGTGCCGTCCAGGGTGCTGAGGGAGGAGGTCTGGTTCAGCGTCACGCCCAGTTTGTTGCCCACGGTGGCGCTGCCGCTCCAGTTGACCCCCAACTGATCCAGATCGCCCTTGTCCAGGTCTATGATCCACAGCGACAGCTCCACGTGGCGCTTGGCCACGTCCAGCGCCAGCGCCAGGTTCTCGATGAAGCGCACCTGTTCGGCCGTACCCTTGATCAGCAGGCTGTTGGTGTCCGGATAGGCGATCACCTTGATGTCGCCGGCCGCCGCGTCCTGCTTCAGCGCGTCCGGCAGGCTGAGGCCGGCCTGATAGGCCGGCGCCTTGGTCTCTCCGCCGGCGGGAAAGTCCGGCATCGCCGGGATGTCGCTGCCCCGCGCCGGCGGCCGAGCCGGATTGACGCCGGCGGTCTGCAAGGGCTTGTCTTCGCCCTGCAGCAGCTTTTCGATCACCGTGGCCATGCCGGGGATGACGATTTTCTGGTCGCGCAATTCATAGCTGCGGTCGCTGACGAAGGTGTTGTTGAGCCGCACCACGCCAATCTTTTGCCGGCCTAGTTCGATGCCGTCGCTCTGCTTATCCATGAAGCCGGCGGCGTTGACCACAAGGTCCACGAAGACCGGCGGCCCGGATACGTAGAAGGTTCCGCTACGGTTGTCGCCGCGTAGCGGATAGCGTTTGTCGTAGAGGCCCGACTTGCGCAGGAAGTCGTTGAAGGCGGAGAGCGACACATTGCGCAGCGACACCACCGCATTGCGGGTTTCACTGGCGTCGTAGACATAGATGGCCTGGCCATCGTGATACCAGATCAGGCCCAACTGCTGGGTCATCTTATCCAGCAGCGCCTGCGGGTTGGCCAGGTCGAAATCGCCGCTGATCTGCTTGCGCGCCGCCTGCTTGCTGACGATCACCGGCTTTTTCAGCCGCGAGGAAATCGCGTCGAAGAAAGAACGCAGGCCCTCCTTCTTGGCAACGTAACCGGCGGAGTCGGCGGCGCGCGCCGGTTCCGGCGCGGCGGCGGCCGGCACGGACGCGAGCAGCGCCGCGGCCAGCAGCGCGGCGGATAAAAAGCTTCGATTCATTTGGTGGCCAGTTGAATGATGTTGGACAGACCGCGAGGCGAAACGCCGATCAGTCCCTTGATTTCATTGGAAAAATGCGACGACGAGGCGTAGCCGTGCTTGAGCGCCACCTGGGTCAGGTTTTCCCGTCCCTCCGCCACGTCCAGCAGCGAACGGGCCATGCGCCAGTCTCGCAGCTCGGTCTTGGCCGCGTTGCCCAGCGCATGGCGGCACAAGCGGCGGAAGTGGGAGTAAGACACGCCGTAGCGCTCGCCCAGCGCCTGCAACTTGTCGCCGCAGACGGACTGGGCCAGCAGGAAGCGCACCAGCCAATAGCTCTCGCTGCGGCGCAGCAGCGCCAGCAAGGCGGCGAAGGCCGGGGACGGCGTCAACACCTGCAGCAAGAACCAGTACTCGCAGCGCTTGCGGTCCTGCCAGGCCATCAGATCGACCAGCGGCAATTGCGCGCAGCGCGCCTCGCTTGCAGGCGCGTCCGCGTCTCGCGCCTCGTCGGCCTTGGCTTCGTCGACGAAGGCCAGCAGCTTGCTGAACGCCTCCAGCCGGACAGGCTGAAACGGCAACGCGCCGGCAACCACGCTCACTTCCACGCGGTCCAGCAACAGCAAGCCCTGCCAATCCGCCGCCAAGGTCAGCGTTTCCACGCCCTCTTCCCAGCTCAGTTCCAGCCGCGCCTCTTCCCGGCGCGGCGGCAGCAGCCAGACGTCCTGGGCCGGCGCGCAGCGCTTGGCGGCGGCCTCCAAAGTCTCCAGCGGGAGCAACACATCGTTATCGGTCATCGGTCAAACGCCCTGCCGGGCTCGTGCTTGGACCGGGAAAGTGTCCCCCAGCGCCGCGGGCGAATCCTGATGCAAATCTGATGGGAACCCGAGTTTTCGCTCCAGCGCCCGCCAGACATAAAGAACAGGCCCGCCGCTGCGGCGCCCGCGCGACAAAAGCCGCCACGAGCACGCTCACGCCTCCCCCGCGGCTTTAATCAGCGTCGTGATTATCCTTTTCCCCGCCGCGGGCAACTTTCAACTATCGACCACGACCGTCGCTTTTCGCCATCAGTAAGAACGCTGAGCAAAGCTACGCAGCCGTCGGCGCTGCCGCCGCCGTGCTATAGGCAGAGATAGGCCCTGACATGCCAAATGAATTCCTAAAACCAAAAACGCCGCGATGCCCACTGGAGAAAATGCGATGGCTAGGATGAACCTCACCTTGCGCCGGGGAGCGGCGTTGCTATTGCTGTTGAGCCTGGCCGGCTGCCGGGACGATCAGCCCAAACCCGGCACCGTGCAGGACGAGGCCAAACTGGCTCAGCGCACGGTGGAATCCTTCCCTGCCGCCGACGAGGACTACTTCAAGGACATGGACGGCGCGGTGGCCTTGAACCCCGCCGAAGTGAAGGGGCGCAACACCTGGCTGGTGTGGACCGGGGGCAACGACAGGCTGTGGGACAAACTGTCCACCGTCAGCGTCGGCAATCTGGACTTGCTCAAGACCCTGTCCTCCCATCCCAGCCTCAAGTTCAGCCGCGACAACCGCTGGAACTACCTGGGCCTGGTCAACGAACCCTGTTTCGACAAGGCAGGCGGCCCGGACGATAAACGCTTCGGCCTGTGGCTGGACCAGCGCCGCGCCGATTGCCCTAAAGACCCGTTCGAGAACGAACAAAAATACCCGGGCGTGGCCATAGGGGCGCGCGGCAAGAACCTGCCCGCCGGCTCCTTCTACGGCTACGCCACCGGCGTGGTGGGCCTGCGCCTGTTCCCCAACCCCGCCTTCGACGAAGCCGCGGCCAAGAAGTGGGACGCCAAGCGCTATTACGAAGACCCGGCGTATTACAACGACAAGGACCTGATCCGCCCCTACCGCGTGGGCATGTCCTGTGCGTTCTGCCACGTCGGCCCCAATCCGGTGAAACCGCCGGCGGACCCGGAACATCCGAAGTGGGAAAACCTCAGCTCCAACGTCGGCGCCCAGTATTTCTGGGTGGACCGCATCTTCTCCTGGCAGGCGGACCCCAGCAGCTTCCCCTTCCAGCTGTTCCACACCTCGCGCCCCGGCGCGCTGGACACCTCGCTGATCTCCACCGACTCCATCAACAACCCGCGCACCATGAACGCGGTGTACGGCTTGGGGCCGCGGCTGGACATCGCCAAACGCTGGGGCAAGGAAACCCTGGCCGGCGGCGGACTCAACAACAAACAGTTCAACGACTTCGTCAAAGACGGCCCGTTGACTCAGTTCTTCCAGCCGCCCAAAACCGTGTGGACGCCGCGAGTGTTGAAGGACGGCTCGGACTCGGTGGGCGCGCTGGGCGCGTTGAACCGCGTCTATCTGAATATCGGCCTGTTCAGCGAAGAATGGCTGCTCCACTTCAACCCCTTGGTGGGCGGCAAGACCATCACCCCGATCCAGATCGCCGACGCGCGCAAGAACTCGGTGTACTGGCAGTCCACCGAACAGCAGACAGTGAACATGGCGCTGTTCTTCCTGAAAAGCACGGACCCGCATAAGCTGAAGGACGCCCCCGGCGGCGAGCAATACCTGAGCCGCGACGCCGCCCAACTCAGCCGCGGCAAAACCGTGTTCGCGGAAAACTGCGCGCGCTGCCACTCCAGCAAGCTGCCGCCCAAGGTGCCGCCGCTGGACCCCACCGCCGGCTGCGCCGGCCCGGGCTACCTGGCCTGCTTCAACAAATACTGGGACTGGACCAAGACCGAGGACTTCAAATCACAAATGCGCCAGATCGTCCAGGCCGACGACTTCCTGAAAGACAACTACCTGTCCACCGAGCTGCGGGTGCCGGTGACCCTGCTGCAGACCAACGCATGCAGCCCGCTGGCCACCAACGCGCTCAAGGGCAATATCTGGGACAACTTCTCGTCCAAAACCTATAAGGACCTGCCCTCGGTCGGCGAGATCACCGTGCACAACCCCTTCACCGGCGCGCCCTCGCAGTACAAGATGCCGGCCGGCGGCCGCGGCTTCACCCGCCCGGCCTCGCTCATCAGCGTCTGGTCCACCGCGCCCTTCCTGCTCAACAACAGCCTGGGCAAATTCAACCCCAGCCCGTCGGTGGCCGCGCGCATGGAGTCCTTCAACGACTCCATCCAGAAACTGCTGTGGCCTGAAAAACGCGAGAAGGACAAGGTGCTGGGCGACAAAGTGCCCGGCCTGATCGACCGCACCACCGCCCGCAGCTATCTGCGCGTGCCCACCGGCTACCTGCCGGACGCGCTGCAAGAACTGCAAGGCCCGCTGCAACGCTATCTGCCCTGGCTGTTCGGCAAGGACGGCGTGGAGCTGGGGCCGATCCCGGCCGGCACCCCGGTCAACCTGATCTCCAATCTGCAGGTGACACTGGACAACCCCTCGCTGGGCGAACGGCTCAAGCACGACAAGAAACTGCTGGAACTGCTGCTGAAGATCAAGCACGACCTCAAGGCCTTGCCGCCGGGCGCCAGCGACGAAGAAGCGCGCAAGGTGTTCGCCAACCTGGCGCAGCCGATGCTGGAACTGAGCACCTGCCCGGACTTCGTGGTCAACCGCGGCCATTACTTCGGCACCGGCTACCAGACCCAGGAGCCCGGCCTCAGCGACAGCGACAAATACGCGCTGATCGAATTCCTGAAAACCTTCTAAAGCGCGCGCCATGGACGAATACGAATACATCGTGGTGGGTTCCGGCGCCGGCGGCGGCACCCTGGCGGCCCGGCTGGCCGAAGCCGGACATCGGGTCTTGCTGCTGGAGGCCGGCGGCGACCCGCGCGCGCTCAAGGGCGGCGACGCCTGGCAGCCCCAGGCCGAACGGCTGCCCGACGATTACGACGTGCCGGTGTTCCACGCGCTGGCCTCGGAAAACGAGGCGATGAAGCTGGACTACTTCGTCCGCCACTACGCCAACGACGCCCAGCAAAAGCGCGACCCCAAATACCGCGCGGAATGGAACGGCCAAAAAGTGGACGGCGTGCTCTACCCGCGCGCCGGCGCGCTGGGCGGCTGCACCGCCCACAACGCCATGATCACCGTCTACCCGCACAACGCGGACTGGGACGGCATCGCCCAGCTCACCGGCGACGACAGCTGGCGCGCGGACCACATGCGCGGCTATTTCGAACGGCTGGAAAACTGCCACCACCGCCCGCTGTACCGCTGGCTGGGCCTGCTCGGCGTCAACCCCACCCGCCACGGCTGGCGCGGCTGGCTGCAAACCGAGAAGGCGATTCCGGAATCCGCGCTGGGCGACGCCGGCCTGGTGGACACCTTGTTGGTGTCGGTGGACAAGGCCTTCGACGAAGTGGACGTGCCGCACCGCAGCTGGCGCTGGCTGCTGCAAGGCCAGGCCGACCCCAACGACTGGCGGCTGGTGCGCGACAACGCCGTCGGCGTCTGCTACCCGCCGCTGGCCACCCGCAACCATCAGCGCAACGGCAGCCGCGAACGGGTGCTGGACGCGGCGGCGCGCCACCCGGACCGGCTGCGCGTGGAACTGGACGCGCTGGCCACCCGGGTGCTGTTCGACGAGAACCTGCGCGCGGTGGGCGTGGAATACCTGAAAGGCGCCGGCCTCTACCGCGCCAGCGGCCGGGTCAGCAACGCCCCCGGCGAACGCCGCGAGGCGCGCTGCAGCCGCGAAGTGATCCTGGCCGGCGGCGCCTTCAACAGCCCGCAACTACTGATGCTGTCCGGTATCGGCCCGGCAGCCCATTTGCAGGAGCACGGCATCGCGCCGCGGGTGGACCTGCCCGGCGTCGGCCAGAACCTGCAGGACCGCTACGAAGTGGGCGTGGTCAACCGGATGAACTTCAAGCATTGGGAAGTGCTGAAAGGCGCGGAGTTCGCGCCCGGCGACCCGCAGTACAAGCAGTGGGCGGAAGGACGCAAGGGCGTTTACACCACCAACGGCGCGGTGCTGGCGGTGATCCGCCGCTCGGCGCAAGAGCGCCCGCTGCCCGACCTGTTCTGCTTCGCGCTGCTGGGCCTGTTCAAGGGTTATTTCCCCGGCTACTCGCGGCTGTTTCCGGAACACCTGAACTACCTGACCTGGGCCATTCTCAAGGCGCACACCAATAACCGCGCCGGCACGGTGACGCTGCGTTCCGCCGACCCGCGCGACCCGCCGGACATCAACTTCCATTACTTCGAGGAAGGCAGCGCCGGCGGCGATCAGGACCTGGACTCGGTGGTGGAAGGCATCAAGTTCGTGCGCACCCTGACAGCGGACCTGAAAAAGCAGAACCTGATCGCGGAAGAAGAACTGCCCGGCGAGGCGCTGCAAAGCGACGACGAACTGCGTCAGTTCGTCCGCGACAACGCCTGGGGCCACCATGCCTCCTGCAGCTGCGCGATCGGCGCGCGCGAAGCCGGCGGCGTGCTGGACAGCCGCTTCCGGGTTCATGGCGTCAGCGGCCTGCGCGTGGTGGACGCCTCGGTGTTTCCGCGCATCCCCGGCTTCTTCATCGTCTCCGCGGTGTACATGATCGCGGAGAAGGCGGCGGAGGCGATTCTGGAGGATGCCAGGCGTTGAGGGGCCGCTTGGCGTATGGGTCTTGTATCCGCTACGCGGATGATGGGTTTCATTGCCGGGGCTGCCCGGCGGGCAGGAAGGGGAATTTGCTCGGCCAAATTCCCCTTCACCCCAAAGGCCGCCCTGCAAGCCTGGCCTGCGGCTTCCCGTCGGGGCCCGTCAGACCCGAGGCGCGGCTGAACTCGCGATTTGCTAACGTCAAATCGCTCAGACAAAGCAGCCGCTTAAGACCTCGGGTCTGCCACCCAACGGCAGGCTTGAAGGGACCTAGGGCGCATCGGATACGTGATTTCCTCTTGCTTGCCTCGAAATATCCACATCCGCGTGGAAAACAACACCCAAACCCTCGCTCGCGCGGAGGATGCAACTTCCATACCTCAAACATTAAGCCTGTGGAAAGAAGCCGATGAACACCCCCACCCAGCCCTTCTCCCAAGTCCACGCCGACGAACGCGCCGGCCTGGCCGCCGCGCGCGCGAAGGAAGGCGTGGAGCGGCCGGGCGGCGACGACGCGCCGCAAGCCGGCCTCACCTTCTCCGGCGGCGGCATCCGCAGCGCCACCTTCAACCTGGGCGTGCTGCAAGCGTTGGCCAGCAGCCGCTGGCTGCGCGAATTCGACTACCTGTCCACCGTCTCCGGCGGCGGCTATCTGGGCGGCTGGCTTTCCGCGCTCAAGCGCCGCGCCGGCAACGCCGGCATGGAACAGACGCTGCGCGACCATCAGGGCCGCCAGCCGGCCATCCAGTTCCTGCGCGACTACAGCAACTACCTGACCCCCAAGACCGGGCTATTCAGCCTGGACACCCTGTCCGCCGTCATCACCTACTGGCGCAACTTCATCCTCAACCAGATCGTGCTGCAAAGCCTGCTGCTGGCGCTGCTGCTGGGCCCTCATTTCCTGGTGGGCCTGGCGCGCAATCTAGCCGACTGGCCCTATGCGGGCACCGCCGCGCTGGCCGTGGCCGCCGCCTCCGCCGCGCTGTCCGCGCTGCTGGCGCGCGCCACCACCCGCGACGGCAAAACCGCCGCCTCGCCCACTGCCCCGGCCTGCAGCATCGCGCTCTTGCTGCTCTTCTGTTACGCGATGGCGGTGTTCACCCTCCAGCAACTGGAAAACCGCGCCGACTTCTGGCACCAACTGCCGCTGTGGCGGGTGGCCCTGGTCTCCAGCCTGGCTTACGCCGGCTACTGGGCCTTGCTGGCGCGCGGCTTCAGCCAGCTGCGCGGCAACGGCTATCTGCGCAGCGTGCTGTGGGCGCTGCTGGCCGGCCTGGCCGGCGGCGGCAAGCTGTGGCTCTTGCTGCAGGCGCTGGACTACGGCCTGGGCATCCGCGCGCCGCTGGCCCAGGCCTGGTACGTGGTGGCCGGCGCCTTCGCCGTGCTGCCGCCGGTGTTCGCCCTCAGCGCCGCGCTGCACATCGGCCTGGTCAAGCGCAGCTTCTCGGACCTGCAGCGCGAATGGTGGTCCCGGCTGGGCGGCCTGCTGCTGGCGCTGGACCTGGCGCTGGTGCTGCTGTTCCTCGTGGTGGCGCTGTCGCTGCCGCTGCTGGCGGTGGCCGCGGACTGGCTTCGCGCGCTGACGCTGCCGGCCTGGCTGCTGACCACGCTGGCGGCGGTCTGGCAGGGGCAGTCCGCCAAGACCGGCGGCGGACAGCCCGCCGGCTGGCGCGACCTGGTCGCCCGCATCGGGCCCTACGTCTTCGTCGCCGGCCTGCTGATCCTGCTCAGCGCCGGCCTCAGCTGGCTGCTGGCCGCGCTGGAAATCCGCGCCGACGGCTGGCAACTGCGCCAGCAGCTGTGCGGCTTTCAAAGCTGCGGCCTCGGCGACTGGACCACCCTGCATTTCGCAGCCTCGGAGCGGCTAGGCATGGGCGGCGGGCTGTACGCGGCGCTGATCCTGGCCTTCGTCGGACTGGCCGTGTTCGCCTCCTCCCGCTTCGACATCAATCTGTTCTCGCTGCACAACTTCTACCGCAACCGGCTGACGCGCGGCTATCTGGGCGCCAGCGCGCCGCAACGGGCGGACACGGTCAACCGCTTCACCGGCTTCAACGCCGGCGACGACCTGCCGCTGGCCGAACTGGCCGGCGCGCCCTCCGGTCCGCCGCAGCGGCCTTACCCGCTGATCAACACCACCCTCAACCTGGTGGCCGGCGACGACCTGGCCTGGCAGCAGCGCAAAGCCGCCTCCTTCACCTTCACCCCGCGCTACTGCGGTTACAAGTTTCCCGACGGCGCGCCGGAGGCCATCGACGCCTTCGTGCCCACCCGCGACTATATGCACGACGACGCCACCGGCGCCGAGCAGGGGCCGATGCTGGGCTCGCTGATGGCGGTGTCCGGCGCCGCGGTCAGCCCCAACCAGGGCTATCACAGCTCGCCGGCGGTGACTTTTCTGCTGACGGTGTTCAATGTGCGGCTGGGGCGCTGGTGCCCCAATCCGGGCAAGCCCGGCGCCGCGCTGCAGGCGATGTCCCCGCCGCAGGGCTGGGTCTATCTGCTCAAGGAGTTGCTGGGGCAGACCAATGCACGTTTGGACTTCGTCTACCTCAGCGACGGCGGCCACTTCGAAAACCTGGGCTTGTATGAATTGCTGCGGCGGGAATGCCGGCTGATCGTGATCAGCGACGCCGGCCAGGACGAGCAGATGACTTTCGAGGATCTGGGCAACGCTATCCGCAAATGCCGGATCGACCTGGGCGCGGAAATCCACATCGACGTGGACGCCATCCGCCGGGACCCGGCCACCGGCCTCAGCCGGGCCGCTTTCGCCGTCGGCTACATCCGCTACGCCTCCGGCGCCAGCGGCCATCTGCTTTATCTGAAGCCCTGCCTGCAGGGCATGGAGCCGGTGGACGTGCTGCAATACCGTGCCGAGCACCCGGCCTTCCCGCACCAGTCCACGCTCAATCAGTGGTTCGACGAATCCCAGTTCGAGAGTTACCGCAAACTGGGGCTGTGCATAGGCGAACAGGCGGTGCGCGAGCTGGACCGCAACGGCGCGGGCTGGCTGGCCGCGGACGGCGGCGGCGCGGAAACAGGCTGAACGTTTCCGGTCCGCCGGATACGCGCGCCTTGGCTGGGTTCGCCTTGAGGCGAACCCAGCCAAAACGCCGTGTGGCGTCTCACTATACGCAGTGGATCATGAACAGGCGCTTAGGCCATGTCCTTTCGATGCGCCACATCGATAGGGAGCCTAAGCTCGCTATAGTCGGCAGGCATTGGTGCTTTACTTTCAGGCATGCCTTTAATCTTATGTAACATATCTTTGCTTGGCAATATAAATTGCCCATCGTTTCGGGACAATATCAACTCATTGATCATTCCACCACTCTTTAAATGCTGAATGACCTCATCAATACCAAATGCGCGCGACTCATTTAAGGGGTGATCCCCTTTGTTCACCCAAATATGCAGATGCAAGGTAGCGGTTGAAGGCGCCACCGGAAAATGGAAAAACAACTTAACCTTATCTTTTTCAGCAGACACCCCATAGGTATCAACTAAACACTGAAGGCTATCCCGCTTTAGTTTTTCCAGCATTCCAACATCGCTTTGTTCCAAATCCAATATAGAAGTCAATGACTTCACGCCAGATTTTAACTCGGCGTTATATTGATTTAATTCCTCACTCTGCTTAACCGCTACTTTTTCTATTGAAGGGTCACCCTTCATTTCCTGAATCAAGTCATGTGGTAAAGCAGGATGAACGGCCCAGGCCGTCAGCTGGATGCCTTCTGGCCTAGTGGCCAAATCCGTGACTTGTCCAGCGGTGTAGGTTTGCGACATGTAGGGAATATTTGGATAAATCAGAAACCCATTACCCATCCCCAACGGGGCAGAGTAATGGAAGATATCTGGATTTTTTTTATACACCTCATTGTATACCTTATCGCCAGGTTCCCGGCTGTTACCGCGTAGCAGCTCAACCAGGAACTGGGTAGTATTTTCGTTTTTGTACGTTTCCTGGAGTTGTGCCAGATTTGTTGTTGTCAGCCTTACCTGAGCCAGGTCCTTAGTTTGATACTTTTGCAAACCTCTTGGGTTTAGCCATCTGAAACTACCATAGTCGTCTTCAGATTGTTTGGATATATAGACACCATGGGTTAAATCGGCGGCACCGGAGTTGTCTTGCTTAATCAACACATGATACCTGTCTTGATTTAGCTGGCTCAGGATTTTCCGGTTGTCATCAATGCCGTAAGCATCCAATGTTCTGCGGATCGCAGAGTTTTCGTGTTGTGTCAGGCTGGCCTGAGAGTTACGTACTGCCTGTACATCTAGGGTCTCATGGCATAAGCGACTCGAGTCAGCGGGCAAAGTCGCAGCAGAAGGCCGCAACGCTTGAATTGAAATCATGAGTTATTTCCTGTAGTTGTCATGTTGCACGTTGCAGGTGCGTTGGCTGCACTTAGTCACTCAGGCTTACTGATCGCACTCCAACGAACAAAAGGCCAAGTATAAATATTACAAAGGCAGATTTAGAACATTGTCGTGCACGCCTTTAAATGGAATACCGCTAATATCCTTAATGGAATCTGAGGTCGGCAAAAAATAATTCCCCCCGTTTCGGTCAAGAACAAGATCGCTAATCTCTTTCCCAGACTTAAGATGCGCAATAATCGCGTCGAGATCGAAAGACCTTGGTTCATTCAAAGGGTGATCGCCTTTGTTTACCCAGGTGTGCAAGTGAAGCGTGGCGGTTTTCTCTGCAACGGGAAAATGAAAAAACATTCTGGTATTGTCATGTTCATTTACAGCATATACATTTCGAAGATGTTGCACTGTCTCTTGTCGCAATTTTTCGAGCTGCGGAAGATGCTCTTGTTTTAAACTTAGAATGCTGGTCAAGGAGTCAATCTGTGTTTTTTCATCAATCATCTTTTGTGGCGTCTTCTGGCTTGCCTCAAGCCTCTCAGGGCCTGATTGATGATTTCTCGACTCCAGAAATGAGGACTGTATACCCGGATGAATCGCGTAGGTGCACAAGATGATGCCATGTTTGCTATTTTTGAGTTTTTCGGGAGCGTTGACATAGGCATCCAACACTTTTGCATCGCAGTACGGTGTATTGGGACTAATGAGATATCCATGTTGCGTGCTGTCAATTGGCGAAACAAACTGCGCCAGACTCTCATTCCGGCGATAAAGATCAGTATCTAGGCAGGCCTCTGCATTAAGTACCTTGGTGAGAAAATCCGGCAAGGGAGTCTTCGAATAGGTCTCGCTAAGCTGTGTTAACTGATCTTTATTCGTAAAGCTGATAACAGCGACATCTGGGGTTTGATATTTCATCAGCCCCTTTGGATTTAACCAGTTAAAGTTGCCATAGTCATCCTCACCCTGTTTGGATACATAGGCACCATGGGTTAAATCAGAATTACCTGAGTGGTCTTTTTTAATCAACACATGGTATTTATCCTGATTTAGCTGGCTTAACACTTTCCGATTATCATCTATACCGTAGATGTCCAGCGTTCTGTGCATCGGCGAGTTTTGAGTATTGTGCACTGCCAGCACATTTAGGGACTGGTTGCGCTGATGACTTTGCTCAGTCGGTGTAATAGAGGTAGAACGATGCAATGTTTGAACTTGGATCATTATCTATATCCTAATAGAATGCGTTTGTATTATCAGACTCCCACCTGGCAAACAACACCGTCAACCAGAATACTTCCTCACCAGCGCCTTTATATCACCCTGCGCGATAGACTTGGCGTGGATATCGAGCTCGTCAATATTGACGCCTTGCGCCGCCAATCGAGCTAAAAGATGTTCTAGTTGAGGCCGCTGAGGCATATAGTGTCCGGAATCCAGATGGAATGATTTCGCTTTTCCCTGTGCAATGAGTATCATACCCGCTGATAAAACCGGCTTACCTTCTGTCGTCGAAGTATGCTGCCATTTTCCTTTTTCATATGGATGAACAAAGATATTTCCATCTCGATGGACAACAATAGCAGCGTGGCCCTCCATCCCCGCCTTGCCTGGCAGATGTGTCGTATCTAATAATTTATCCCCTATTTTCCAATCACCCTGTGAAAGCGTTACCCGATAATTAGCGGCTTGACCTGAGGATAGATAATTGATATAGCCAACATCCTGCGACAGAGGATGCTTAGGTTTATTCTTGAGCGTATTGATTTCAACATCGGGATGCTGATCAATCCACTGAAATAGTCCAACCTTGCTATTAGCGTCTTCCTGCCATGCGCTTAATGCACCGGACTGGGCATCAAGACCATTCAACGAAACCCTATCGCGATGCTTCGGATCTTTAATTTCCAGCCAGTATTTTGGGTTAGCACCTGCTTCCCCACAGCTTTTTCTTGGCATCATTTCCATAATGAATTGTGCGGCTTCTTTGAAACGCATCATGCCTGGGGAGTTTTTTATTGTTTTAACCGGCAGTAACTGAGGCTCACCCTGCTGTTCTGCTTGGCATCTGCCGACCTGGGCGATGTGATTGACTTTAATTTCCAGCATTAAACATCCTTCCTCATCGGTGGCTAGACACAACCTTTAGCGCGCCATAAAAACCATAAATAACTTCACTGAATTTATTTTCAACCAATGCACTCGGGTTAATCAATGCTTTTAATTCGAAACCATCATTGCACTTACCCAATGTTAAGTGGCCCGTTTCAACATATTCCATTACAGTTGTGAGAACAGGCATGATGTGCCTGGCATTGTCTATCAACAGCTCCTCACCAATAGGGACAAATGACCAAATGAAGAGGCGATCGTCGACCAACGAAACATTAATAGATAGCCCTTCATTTAGATCAATGGCTATGGTTGAGTGAGAGTCAAAGCCATGCAACAATTGGTCTGAAACGCCCAGCTCGGTCAGTGCATCGCGAACCAACGAACTAAGTTCATGATGAATATTTTGAGAGAATGATAATGAACTGTAGGTCACAGAATTCAACGACCTGCCCAAGGATTGGGTTTGATCATCCATTTTTTCGCTCATGGCATTTCCTTTTTCTGTGCCGCACGGCCCAGTGGTTTGTCCTCAGACTGCAAGCCGGCCTTCAATTGACTGAACAAGCCGCGTAGTTGTTTTTCCTGCTGATATTGCTTGGCATCCGGGAATAGCGTATTCACTTGTTCGCGGACTTCCTTATTCACCGCGTAAGCGCCGAATTGTTTCGAATCCACCCACAAATTCACCCTGCTGTTCGTGTTTTTCCCCGACCCTCCGCCCAGACATTTCTGCTGGCTGTCGCCAGGCTTGGAGCCAAGCCAAACCATATGGATTTCCGACAACACTGCCTTGAAATCGCTCTTATCGTAAACCTGAGCAAAACGCTTGCTGGCCTGCACCGATTCCACGCCGGCATTGGAGGACGAGGTTTGAAGCAGACGAACTCCGACTGAATTCAGCATCATGTCCGCGACTCCTGAAAATTAAGAAAATAAAACAGTCGGAAGTATTTAAATCCAAGCCAAGATCAAGCACTTCCAAAAAGCGCTCACCTAAGCCGCGGGCGCCGAGCTGACATAAAAAAACGGCGCGCCAAATTGGCGCGCCGCTTGCGTCTGAAACCGTCCCGGCTTTAGTGTCGGGCCTGGCGATAGGGCGCCAGCACCTCGGCCAGTTCCGCCCTGTCTTCGTGCGGAGCCAGCACCGCCAGCTTGGACAGATCCATTTTGCCGTCCAGGAAGGCCAGCAGCCGTTCCAGATCGTCCAGATCGCTCATATAGTGGCCGGACGACAACACCAGCGACCGGGCCTTGCCGTCGCGCAGCTCTATCATCGCCGCCGCCCGCACCGGCTTGCCGGCGCTGGTGCTGGTGTGGTGCAAGCGCCCCAGCACCGCGTCGTGGACGAACAGCCTGTCGACTCGATCCAGCACCAAGATGGCGTAACCGGGCATGCCCAACTTGCCGTTGGAGCCGGCGGTGTCGATGAGCGCGCCGTCCGGCCGCCGCCATACGCCGTCGGCCACTTCGGCCAAATAGGGCTTGAGCGCGGCGGCGTCGCTCAGATAGCTGACTTGCGGCGCGTCGCCCAGGCGCGCCATGCGCGGCGGCTGGCCCGGCCTCGCCAGATTGATTTCCAGTTGAGGGCGGGCATCCATCCAGGCGAAGAAGTTTTCCCTGGCATTGTCGCCGCTGGCCACCCATTGCCGGTGCGCCGGCTGCGCGTACTCCCGGTAGCGATGTCGCGGGTCGCGCGCTTCACGCAGTTCTTCGTCCACCAGTCCGGTTTCGCCTTCTCTGGGCATCAGGGCGGCGACGAAGCGGGCGGCGTCGCGGAAACGCTCCAAGGGGCGCGGCGCGGGTTCGCAAACGCTATCGACGCCCTTGACCGCTTGCGCCAGCCGGCTGTACGCCGCCGGCGGCGCTTCCGGGCGCGGCGGCGGCGTGGCCGCGCCGCTTGCCGTGATTCTCATCAGAATGTGTCCTCTTGTTCGTTGTCCATGCCCGCTAGCGCGCCAGCGGCAGTTCTTCCCAACCGGCGAAACTCTGCTTGTCCGCCTGCCATAAGGGGAGCTGGCGCTCCATCATCGCGTCCAGAGCGTCCAGCGCGGCGTCCCCGGCGCGCCTGGAGCCGCTGGCTGCGAAGCGCTCCATCGCGGCGAAGAAATCCGCGCCGTCCACGCCCTGGCGCTTCAGGTAGTAGCCGGCCTCTTGCCGCACCGCGGAGTCCGGTTCGGCCAGCTTGCGGCATAGAGCTTCCAGCGCCGGCCGCTGCGCCTCTCTCATGGCCGGCCAGCGCTCGCTCTCATCCACCGCCTTCAGGTGCAAATAGTGCATCAGCGGCGCGCTCAGGCTGTTGTCGCCCCAACGCTCGCCCAGCACCGCGGTGGCGGAGGAGCCTGCGTTAAGGCCCAGTTCCAGCGATACCCCCGGCTGCAGCGGCACGCCGCCGGAGGCGGACACGCCGAGGTTGCCGCTGGCGCTGACCCGGCTCAGTTGCAACCGGAAGCCGGCGGCTTCGGCCGGGAAATCCGCCTGGGTCTGGTATTGCGGCCGATAGAAGCGCAGCAGCAGGGTCAGCGCGCCGCCGCCTTGCAGCCCCACGGAACTTTGCAAGCCGGCCAGCGCCGCCGGCACTTCGGCGGCCAGGCCGTGAGGCGCAAGCTGCGCGCTCAGCGCGTCGCGCAAGGCGTCCAGCGGCCAAGAGCCGCCCAAATTGCCGGACAAGCTCAGTCTCACGTCCTTGTAATCCCCCGCTCTCACCGGGTTGTGGTGCACCCGGGTTCGTTCGGTCAGCGAGGCTTCCGCTTTCAGGCACAGCGGGCCTAGCGCGCCGCCCAGGTCCAAGGCGACGCTGCGGTCGCGGATCTGCAGGCGCAGCACGTCGTGAAAGCTGGTGCGCTTGGCCAGCGCCGCCGCGTCGTGGCGGATGGGCGGCGCGTACAAACGCGGCGCCAACTGGTCCAGGCTTTGCAGCAGGGTCTCGTCGCCCTTGCCCGCCGCGGTCAGCGTCAACGCGGCATGGGCCAACGCCATATTGGCCAGCGTTTCCTCGCGGCTTCCCGCGCGCCAGGCGGCCTGAATCGAGCGCTCCACCGCCGCGCCGCCCTGGCGCTTGCCGATGCCGGCGTCCAGTTGCTGGGCAACGGCGCAGAAATGTTCGAATTCGGCGCGCAAACCGTCCGCCGCGTCGCGCAGCTTCTCCGGCGCCAGTTCGCGCAGCGCCGCCATGTTCTGCGCGCCGCTAAGTCCGCTTAGCGGATGATTGCGCGCGTCCGCGCCCATCAGCGCGGCGGCTTTTTGTTCGATGCCGGCCAGCCGTTGCTGGGCGATCGTCGCGTTGCGCGCCGCGCCCTGCTCCTGGCGCAGGCCTTGCCAGATCGGCGTCAGCGCGTCGGCCTGAATGTCGATGCGCTCCACCGCCGCGCCAACGCCGGCCCCGACGCCGACGGCTTCGGCGCGGGCGGAAGCGCTGCCCTTGACGCTGTCCACCTTGCTGGGCGGCAGATAGGGTGCCTGCGCGCCGGGCAGGGACGCCGCGCTGTCGCGCTGCCCCAGCCAGCCCAGCAACACGCCCAGCCGTTGTTGTTGATCCGCAGCCTGCTGTTGCAGTTGCTGGTACTGACGCAATTCATTGCCGTGGCTGGGGCGAAACAGGCGGATCAGCGCGCCCACCGCGGTGCGGGCGCTGAGGCCCAAGGTGTCGCGGCGCGAGCCGTGAGCCAACTGGTCCGCCTTCAGTTTGACGAAGGCGGTGGCGCTGGCATATTCGGTCGCCACGGTGCGCTGGCGGCGGCCTTCCACCGCGCCGGACAAGGAGGCGACGCCGACGCCGCCCTGAACCCCGGCGCGCGCGGACACCGCCTTGCCTTGGTTCTGGAACACGAAGCCTTCGTCGTCGTTGTCCATTCCGCGGCTCCAGGCCAGGCCCACGCTGAGAGTGGCCTTGGCCCCGGCTCCGGCTTCTCCCAGCCCCAGGCCGACGCCGACCGAACCGCCGACGCTGCGCTCCTGGCTGGCGCCCGGCTGATCAAAGCGCTGGAATTGCGGCAGCAGCTGCGCTTCCGCCTCCGTCCGCGCCAATTGCGCCCAGGCCGCCTGGCCCAGCAGAGCCAGCCGCTGGCTCAGCTCCGCCAGCGGACTGCCCGGCGTCGCCGCGCGCGCCAACGCCTCCATGTCCAGCGACAGCCGCGCGCATTCCTTGATGTCCAGCGGCGTCCGCGCATCGCCGGCCGCCAGCGTCCGCCGCAAGTTTTCCACGATGGCTACCGTCTTGGGCGTCACTGCGTGGCTGCGCGGAAGGATGTTCAGCGCCTGCACCCAGCGCGGCCAGCGCGAGCGCTCCGGCTCCGCCTGGCGGTAGGCTTCGCGTTTCATCGCCAGCAAGGTCTGGCCCAGGTCCTCGCGCCGCAAACGCAGCTTGTCGTCGCTGAGCACCACCTGGCTGCCCCGCGCCGGCGGCGCGTCTTCCACGCTGCGTTCCGCCGCGCCGCGAGCGCCGTTGAACGCCGCGGCCAGGCCTTGTGCAGGCCGCGAGGCCGAAGATTCCGATAAACGGCGGAAGCCCTGCAACCGCACCGTACCCGCCCCGCTTGCAACTGTGTCCAACATGGATGCCTCCTCGCGCCGCATCGCGGCTCAAACGCCGGGCCTGGCCCGCGCGTCTGCCTAGTTTTCGCCGTTTCCGGCCTTTAAGTTCGCGGCCAGCGCCAGCGGCGACGGCCTTTCCGACTGCAACTCGCGCCCCATCTCCGTCAGACGCAGCAGCAGCCCTTGCAATTGCCCGCGCGTCTCAGGGCTGACTGTCCCGTCTTTCACGCCCTGGGCCGCCAAATCGCGATATTTGGCGCAATCTCGAGCCAGATCGGCTCTCACGGCCTGCCAGGCGTCGGCGTTGTTGGGCGCCGGCTTCTGTTCGACAGCCGGCGCCTGCGCTGTCATGCCGCCGCCACGCAACGCGGCCGCGAACAGGCTTTGCGCCGGCGCGGACGCCGCGCTTGGCTGCGGCTCGGACAGTCCCGCCAAACTGGGGGGATTGGCGGTCGGCTTCGACGAAACATTAAAAGACATTTCAAACGCTCCTGATTTGGCGGCGAGGCCAGAACGACGGTGATGAGAGGCCGCCGGCGCATGCTCGGCGACAGCGTCAAACTACCCCAACGCCCGTGTCCAAACTTGCATAAATCGGCCGCGACCCGGCTCCCGCCGCCCCCTCGTTTTTGAGAGTTTTCCCATTTGTAGCAAGTACTCCCTCACGTAGTATTCCTACATACCCTAAATTTATGCGAAGGAAATCAAAACCCTACTTATCAATCCAATGGCATAAGAACAGGACAAACAACACCATGTCATTCGCTGAACATTTTTTGCAAGCTGGCCCTCGTCGGCAAAAGTACCATCCACTCTCTCTGTTTTTATGACCGGATAAAGGCTTTGAGCGTCAGTTGACGACACTGGCAATTCCAGGCGATAGCGGGCGGGAAGCGGCGGATACACGCCGCGCGATGCGAATCCGCAGCCGGCCCCAAGAACCAGCGCAAATCACCCAACAGATCCACCGAACAAAAAACACGCCGACATGCAGCGATGCTACGGGGAATAGCACACAAGTCGCGGCATTGGTCGACTCGATCCGCATGGTCCGCCATGCGCTATTGCGCCGTGCGCGCAAGAGGAACTAGAAGATGGCGTTACATAAAGATGGCTTCATGAACAGGCAATTTGTATTTGGCGATTTCGTCTTGCACTTCGACGGCATGCTGCTGCATCGCGAGCAGCAAATCAGCATTCCGCCCAAGGAATTGGCGGTGCTGACCACCCTGCTGGAAGCAGCGGGAGAGCTGGTCAGCAAGGACGCGCTTTTGGACCGCGTCTGGCCGGATGGCGAAGTCAACGAAGAATCGCTGACCCGCTGCATCTACGCGCTGCGGCGCATCCTGCTGGAAACCAAGGACTGCCGCTACATCGACACGGTGTACGGCAAGGGCTATCGCTTCAGCCGTCCAGTGGCCATGGTGTCCAAACCGACGCCGCTGGCGGCTCAATGCTCGGTGGCGGTGCTGCCTTTCCGCACTCACCCACAGCTGGACGCGGTCAGTCTGCACAACGCTCTGGTGCAATGTCTGTCGCGCTACTCGCCGTTCGGCCTGATCGTGCTGCCGGCCACCATCACCGAGAACTGCCGCGACGTCACCGACATCGTGGCAATGATCGACCAGCTGCGCCCGGACTATTACCTGGCCGGCCAGACTCTGCAGCAAGGCGGCGTCTGGAAGCTGCGGGTGGAATTGGTGCGCGCCGCCGGCCATCAACTGATCCACCATGAAAGCATAGAGCTGAGCCCGGAACAGCCCATCACCGCGCTGCAGACCCGGCTGGCCAGCCTGCTGCCGCAACGCATTCCCGGCCTGCGCTGGAATCAGGGCCAAAACAACGAGCTGGGCTCGCTTGACATGGCCATCACCTATTTGAACGGCCGCCACGAACTGCAACAACACACCCCGTCCAGCCTGCGCCGCGCGCTAATGCTGCTGCGCCAGTGCGTCAACGCCGGCCCCAGCCACGCACTGCCTTACTGCAGCTTGGCCGAGTGTTATCTGACCCTGGCCCAGTTGGGCCTGTTCGACCAAGCCCAGGCGCTGATCCAGGCGCAGCAGGCGGTGAACAAGGCGGTGGAGCTGGACGCGGCCAACCCCCAGGCGCTGGGCTTGCTGGCCCTGCTCAGCAGCATGCGCTCTCAGCAGGCGGTGGCAGAGGCCCTGTTCGAACAGGCGCGACTGCTGGCGCCGGACGCCGTCGACATCCATTACTACCACGCCTGGCATTTATTCCTGTCCGGCAAGCTGGCCCAGGCGCAGCAGGCGCTGGACGCCTGCCTGGAACGCGACCCTTCGCGCATCTCCGCCAGCATTCTCAAGCTGTGGCTGACCTATTACGAGCGCCGCATCGAAGACGCGGTATCGCTGGGCAAACGCCAGCTCTGCCAATACGGGCAGAACCACCCGGTGCTGCAAAGCGTGCTGGCGCTGCTGCTGGGACTGCAAGGCCAGCACGCGCAAGCCGACGAACTGGTCCAGGCGGTGCGCGACTCCGGCGAGGAGGCCGGCCTGCTCGCCCTCAATCACAGCTATGTGGACTACTGCCGGCGCGGCGACGCCGCGCTGCCGGCGCTGCGCGCCTTCCTCGCCAAGGTGGACAGCCGCCAGGTGCGCTCCAGCCTGCTGCCGCTGATTCTGGCCGCGCAGGGCCCGGAGGCCGCAGTCCAGCATTGGCGCCAGTTGCAGGCCGAAGGCTATCTGTGGATCAAGGCCTGGCGCCATGATCCGCGTCTGAGCGAACTGGCGGAACACGCCCAGCCTTGCCAGCCGGAGGCGGCGTGATCCGCGTCTGTCTGCTGTCCGCTCTATTGTTATGCGCCGGCGCGGCGCGGGCGGACTGCTGGGATCGTGCCGGCCGCATGTTCAATATCGCGCCGGACTTGCTCTACGCCATCGCCCAACAAGAGTCGGGGCTCAAGCCGGACGCGGTGGGACGCAACCGCGACGGCAGCCGGGACCTGGGCCTGATGCAGATCAACAGTGTCCATCTGCCGCGACTGCGCCAGTTGGGCGTCACCGAACCGCAGTTGATGGGCGACGCCTGCCTGTCCGTGGTCGTCGGCGCCTCCATCCTGGCCGAGATGATGAAACGCTACGGTTATTCCTGGGAGGCGGTGGGCGCCTACAACGCCGGCACCGCGCCCAACCGCCGCGCCTTGCGCATGCGTTACGCCGAGCAAGTGTGGCGGCGCTACCAGAAACTGCGTCAAGCCGCCCCACCCCCAAGCAAGGAGCTCTCATGATTCGCTCGCTTCCCCCGCCGCGCCCGCAGCCCGCCGCGGCCCCGGTCGCCGCCCCAAGAACCTGTCCGCAGCCGGCCTGGACCGCCCAGCTGCGCGGCGTCAGCCAGGCGGCCTCGCCTCAGCCCGCGCCGCGCACGGCTCAGCCCAGCCGCTCCGTCAGCCAACTGCGGCAAGCTTTTCAACAAGCCACGCCCCAGGCTCGCGCGGAAATATCGGCGCGGCCCATGGGCAAACTGCGGCAGGCCATGGCACAGGTGAACGGCGGGCCAGCACGCGCCGACGCCGCGCCGATGCCCAAGCGCGATCCGATGGCGCTACAGCGCATGTTGAAGATGTCGCCCGAGACCTTCCTGGCTTTTCAGAAAAGCCTGGAGGGCAGCGCCGGCAAGCGCGCGCCGGCCAAGGAGACTCCAATGCCGGCCGCCGTCGTGCAAACCGCGCCCACCGCGCCCCCCGCTCCGGTGCTGAGCGCCGCGCCGCAGCCAACGCAGCCCGGTCAGATTCCACCGCCGCCACCGCCACCGCCGCCACCTCCCCCACCGCCGCCGTCCGTCAACGCGGCGGCCCCGGCGGCCGGCCCGGCGCGCGCCTGGAACAAGGTCGCGGCGGCCAGCGTGGCCGATATCCAGCAATTGCGCGACGAGCAGAGCCAAAAACTGCGCAAGGAGCCGAGTTCAAAACCCTCTACCGCCACGCCGGAAGGAACGAAACTCATCAATGAATTGAAAGAAAGAATAGCGGCGCGGGCCGATAGCGCCCAAGAGCGCTGAACCCGCGCCATCCCCGATCCCCCTTTACATGGCGGCCGCCGCTTCCGCGGCACGCCGCCATGCTTTTTCCCTCCTCCCCGAATCTGATTCCCCTCCCGAGATTTCATCGGTTTTCCATCAGGAATCCGTTCCGGCTTGTCCGTAAAGTGAATGCCAACATCGCAGAACCTTGCGCACTCACCGACAGACACCATGGCAGCTGAAGACATCACTCTCTCCGCGCCGGCGCCCATCGTGGTCCGCCTGCTCAACAGCCCGCTGCGCGGCTGCGAATTCCTGTTGCAACCGGGCAAGACCTTGTTTCTGGTCGGCCCGGCCGCCGCCCTGACCGAAGCAGGCCAGTTGCCGGAATTGCCCGCCGACGCTCTGTTCATTCCGCTGGAACAGGGGGGCGTCAATTTCGAAGTGCTGATCGATCGCGCCGAGCCTGACCAAGTGACTTTGCGCGAACTGCGCGACGCCGGCATTGACGAACGTCCGGCCGAATTCAACCGTCCGCTGCGCATCGGCGCGCTGGAACTGGCGTTGCGGCCGGAACATCTGTCCTGGTCGCCGGAAGTGCTGGGTCACGGCCAAGACGCGCCCCCGCCGGAACAAAAACCGGCGCGTCGCCACGCCGCCGCCGCGGTGGCGCTGGCGGTGATCGCCGCGCTGTTGCTGGCCAGCGGCGGCTACTGGCTGTGGAACACCCCCCAGCGCCAGGCCTCGGAATTGAACGCCTTGCTGGGACGCGACAGCCAGCGCTTCCAGGTGCTGCCCGGACGCGACGGCGTGTTTTACGTCTCCGCCGCCAATGAGCGCGACAGCGCCTGGGCGCGGCAAGTGCTGGCGCGCGGCGACTACAACCGCCCGGCGCGGGTGCTCAGCCCTCAGCAGGAAAACGAACGCGTCGGCCGCTGGCTGGCGGATCACTACCCGCACCTGCCCTACTACCGCTTGCAGCTGGACAACCCGCGCCGGCCGCAGCTGTGGGTCAGCCAACAGCGCGCCGCGCTGGGCGGGCCGGCCAGCCAGGCGCTGTCGCAGCGGCTGGCAGAACAAATGCCCTACGCCGACGCGGTGGACATCGTGCCGGTGGACGACGCCGCAGCCGCGAGCCAGGCCGAAACCGGCCTGTCGCGCCAGGCGCTGCCCTTCACGCGCAGCGAGCAGCCCAACGGCGTCACCTTCGTGATCCAGGGCTCGCTGGACGACGGCGAACTATTGCGCGCACGCCGCTTCGTCGACGACTACTACCGCCAATGGGGCGGCCGCTACGTGCAATTCGCCATTGAATTGAAGGACGACTGGCTCAAGGGCAAGTCCTTCAAGTACGGCAACCAGGGTTACGTCAAGATGGCGACTGGCCACTGGTATTTCCCCAAACCCCTGTAAATCAAAGGAAAATCACCATGCCAATTATCTCTAATCCGGATTGGACCCTCAGCGACATGTCCAAGGAGTTCGACACCGGCACCAGCAAGCTCCAAACCGAACTGACCGACGCGCTGAAAAAGTTGAACGGCAACCCGTCCAACCCCCAGTTGCTGGCCGATTACCAGAGCAAGCTGTCCGAGTACAACCTGTACCGCAACGCGCAGTCCAACACCGTCAAAGTGTTCAAAGACATCGACGCGGCCATTATTCAGAACTTCCGCTAAACCCCGACGCCGGCCACGCGCCGGCGCTTCAGGAGTCCGCCCATGACCCCCATCTCCACCCTCTCTCTGGATTCGCTGACCGCTCAGGTCAGCGACATCACTCGCTCCGAACACAATCTAGTGTCGCTGGACGACCGCCTCATCCAGGCCTTCTCGCAAAACGCCGTGGGCGTAGGCATGGAGAAGGACGCCATTCTTCAACGGCTGGAACAGCCGGGCCTATTGAGCAATCCGGCCGTGCTGATGGAGCTGCAGCAGCGCACCTCCAATTACAACCTGGAGGTGTCCATGATCAGCACCCTCACCCGCAAAACCGTGGGCGCGGTAGAAAGCCTGCTGCGCTCATGATCCGCCATGGTTTCAAAGCCGTATTGCTGGCATTGCTGCTGACAGGCTGCCAGCAGAAGGACTTGCTCAAGGGCCTGGATCAGCAGCAGGCCAATGAAGTGATCGCCGTCTTGCAGCGCCACAATATCGAGGCCGACAAAACCGACCGCGGCAAGGCCGGCTTCAGCATCGCCGTGGCGCAGCCGGACTTTGCCGCCGCCGTGGACTGGCTGAAGGCCTACAACCTGCCTTCGCGGCCGCGGGTGGAAGTGGCGCAGATGTTCCCGGCGGATTCCCTGGTGTCCTCGCCGCGCGCGGAAAAGGCGCGGCTGTACTCCGCCATCGAGCAACGGCTGGAGCAGTCGTTGCAAACCATGGACGGCGTGCTGTCCGCGCGCGTGCACGTCAGCTACGACCTGGATTCCGGCGAAGGCGGCCGCGCCGCCAAGCCCATCCATTTGTCCGCGCTGGCGGTGTACGACCGCGATGTGGATCCGGAGCAAATGGTCAACGACATCAAGCGCTTCCTGAAGAACAGCTTCGCCGACATCGATTACGACAATATCTCGGTGGTGCTGTCGCGGCGCAGCGAAGCGCAACAGCAGGCGCCCACCGCGCCGGCGGAAGAGCGCGGTTCCGGCCTGAGCTGGCTGATGGCCGGCGTGGCGCTGATCGCGCTCTTGGGCGCCGCGGCGGCCTGGCTGTGGCAACGCCGCGCGCCCAAACCCGCGGCAGCGCCGCCCGCCGCCGAGCCGCAGACCGGACATGAATAAGCCGCCCGCCGCCCGTTCCCCGGCGCTGCAAGCGCTGCTGTACGACCCGCTGGCCTACCTGCACCCGCGAAGGCTGGTCCTGCCGTCGTCGCTGACCGCCTCCGCCGCCGCGCGCGCGGCGGCCAATGAACTGGTGATTTCCGCCTATCGGCTGGACAGCGACTGCGCCGACGCCCAGTTGGACCCGCTGGCGCGGCAATGGCTGCGCCACTGGCGGCGTCTGCCTCAAACCGCCTATTTGCTGGGCTGCCACGCCTTGCGCGCCGGCTTGGGCTGGCAGGCCGGCCTGCTGCGGCTGCCGGACTGGGCGCAGGAATTCGCCGCCGTTGCGCTGCCGCCGGACGCCGCCGCCGCGCAACGGCCGGCGCTAAGCCACGGCGCGCTGCTGCTCACCGGCTACGGCCGCCTGCAAGCTTGGCGCGAGCGGCTGCCGCGCCCCTTGGCGCAACGCTTGCCGCTGCAGTTCCCGCCGGAGGCCGACGCCGCGCCGCCGCAACCGGCCGCCGACGCCCTGATTCTGACCTTGGCCCTACAACATGCCCAGAGACATCCCCACACCCCGCCCGCCGATCGCCGCTGAAGGCGTGCTGGTGCGCCGCGGCCAGCTGCGCCGCGCCGCCCGCGCCGACCAACTGGAGCGCGACGCGCGGCAACAGGCGCAGCGCGTGCTGCGCGAAGCCGAGCGCCAGGCCGAATCCTTGCGCCGGCAAGCCAGCCAGGAAGGCTACCAGCAAGGCATGCTCGCCGCGCTGGAACACGCGGCCGCCCATCTGGCCGCCAGCCAGGCCATGGCTTGGAACTGGCGCGAGCGGCTGGAGCAAGAGGCGCGCGCCATGCTGGCCGCGGCGGTGGACCACCCGGACACGCTGCTGCTGCTGCTGGACGAATGGCTGCGCGGCCTGGATCAGCCGGACGCCACTCTTTACCTGCAACTGCCCAAGCGCGCCCGCGCGCTGCAGCCGCAGCTGATGACGCTGCTGGCGGAAAACTGGCCCGGCGCCATCCAGATCGACTACCACGCCGACGCGCGCTTCATGATGCGCTGCGCGGACCAGGCGGCGGAGTTCTCGCCGGAGCAATACGTGGAACCGGCCAGCCGCCAGCTGCTGCAATGCCTGGAGCCTTTGCCCCAAGACTGCCGCCGTTTGTCGGAACAGGCGCTGCGCGGCTTGATCGCGCAACTGGAACAAGATCTGGCGGCCTTGGCCGCCTCAGACAGGAGCCCGGAATGATCCCCTCGCTGACCCCCTCCGCCTTGGGCCGCGCCGCCGCGGCCGGCGACGACCTCATCCCGCTGCAGCAACGGCTGCTGGCCGCGGCGCAAGACGCCGACGGCGCCCCGCCGCCAACGGAAACGCCGGAGGCCGACGACGCCAAGCCGGTGGAGCCGCCACCGCACAAATGGCCGGACTTCGAGTCCGACCCCGTCGCGGTGGCCTTCCTCGCGGCGCTACGCGAGCTTCCGCCGCCGGCGTCCGACTCTCAAGAGGACAAACAGCGCTATGCCGACGCCGTCGGCAAGCTGCTGGGCGAGTTCAAGGACCCGGCCACCGGCGAACAGGCCTTCACCACCTTGAAGCAGAAAAACGACATGATCCAGCGCACGCTGGAACAGATTGACGCCGCCTCCCCGCTGCACACCGCCCTGATGACCTCGCTGGTGGGCAATATCGGCGTTGCCGGCATGATGCAGCAATGGATGCAGGACGCGATCATGTCCGGCGGCGTGCCCAAGGAGATGGAAGACTGGTGATTCACACCGCGTCCCACAAGGCCCGCGCCGCCGCCGCGTGATAGAAGACGTCGCCGCTGCGCTGGAACTCCCGCCGGCAGGCGTACACCAGCTTGATCACATGCTCGTTGCGCACATTCAGCGCGCGCTGCAGCAATAAGGGCCAGGCCGGCTGCTCGTCCGGCAATTCCTCCGCCTCCAGCGCCGGCGCGCCGATGGACACATAGGCGACGCAGAAGGTCTGCCACAAGGCGGGACGCCACTCCTCCGCCGGCAGGCCGGGCAGATGCTCCAGCACGTCGCGCAGCGCCAGCGTCGCCGTCACCATGTGCAGGGCGGTGAAGTTGTCGGTCTGCCAGTACACCCGCAGCGCCGCCCGCGCCAAGGCGTCCAGCCAGTCCGGCGTTTGCGGCGCGCCGGGCAGCGCTGCGGCGAAACGCGAATCGGCCAGCACTTCTTCGAACCGCTCCTGTATCCAGTACTCCGGACTGTTCCAGCCGGCCAGCGCCTGCGACAAGCGCTCCAACCCATCCTCCGCCGAGGCCGTCGGCGCGTTCGCGTCCAAACCGGCGGGCAGGCGCAGATAGCTGCTCAGATAATAGGCCAGGGCCGCCGCCGCCTCGCCGGCATGGCCGGCGCGCAGGGCGAAGGCCAGCCGGATCAAGGGGTGGAAAGCGCCGCCGCCGGGTGAAAACGGCAGGCTGCCCAGCACCTCGCGCGCGGTTTCTTCCACGCCGCGCGCCGCCACTCTCTCCTCCATCACCCTGAGCAGCGCCGGGAAAGCGTCCAACCGCCCCACTGCCTCGTCCCAACGTCCCCAGCCGATATCGTAGTCCGCTGCTTCCGCGGGCTGGGCGCGCTCGCTTTCCCAAAAATCGAAAAATGCGCGCAGCTGGTGCGGCTCTGCCCCCATTTCCGCCAAGGCGGTCAGCGCCATCGGGCAGTGGTTGGTGGTGTCGCTGTGCATCAGCGAAAACTCATGGTTGGCGTCCAGCAAGGCATGCAGTTCGGTGTGGCGGCTTGGCGCGTTCATGGCGTCCTCCTTGAAAAAATCATGACCTTACGATAAAAGTTAAAGTCAACTTTAAGTCAAGCGAGTCCGCGCATGCCCGCCGCTCCCACTGCTAAACCCTTCCCCTGGCTCAGCATAGGCGAGCTGGCGCGCCGTTCCGGCGTGGCCGCCAGCGCCCTGCGCTACTACGAAAGCCAAGGCCTGCTGCACAGCGCCCGTTCCGCCGGCGGCCAACGCCAATACCCGCGCGACGCGCTGCGCCGCGTCGCCTTTATCCGCGCGGCCCAGATCGTCGGCATCAGCCTGGACGATATCCGCGGCTCGCTGGCCGCCCTGCCCAGCCAGCGCACGCCGACGCCGCGCGACTGGGAGGCGCTGTCCGCTAACTGGCTGCCGCGCCTGCAGCAGCGCATAGACGAACTGACCCGGCTGCGCGACCGGCTGGGCAACTGCATAGGCTGCGGCTGCCTGTCGCTGAGCCAGTGCGCGCTGTACAACCCCGGCGACCGCGCGGCCAGCCTGGGCGAAGGACCGCGCTATCTGATAGGCGAACCGCCGACGGAGGCAGCCGACCAAGACGACGGCTGAGAACGTGTTTACGATCTCGCGAGCTAGAGCAGGACAAGGCGTTGCGGCTGAACAAGCAGGGTGCGCGCGCGGCACGTGAGCATTTCGAAGACGGCTCTCATCGCATAAGGGCTCAGTTGCTCGTAAACAGGTTCTGAGCGCTTCCTGAAAGCCGCCGCCGGCGCGGCGCGGTGTAATGGCGGCCATTTTCAACGCCACTGGAGCGCCATCATGCTATTGCCTCTCGGCTTTCCCTCCGTCCGGCCCCACGCCAGCCCCTCGCACGCTCCGGCCCCCGAAACCCCCGCCGCCCAGACCGGCAGCCTTAACGGCAAGCCGGTGCGCATCGACGACAGCGCTGAAAGCCGCGGCAAGGCTCACGCGGTCTTGAGCGAATGCCTGTCCGACGTACGCCGCTTCTTCCAGCCGCTGACCGGCCGGGTCTCCCGCTTCTTCGGCGCGATCCCGGACTGGGTGCGCAAGCTGACGGGTCAGGCCAAGCCGGCCGACGCGGCCACGGCCGTCACCTCCCCTATCGCCAGCCCCATCTTCGCCGGCCAGTTTCAGCAACTGTGCGCGGAATTCACTCAACGCCTGGCGCGGCATGAGGACATGAGCGGCGCCTTCCGCAAATCCGACTCCCTCACGGAACAGAACAGCCTCAAACAAGCGATGATGAACGGCAAAGCCGATATCCCATCCTTGACCAATGTGCAAATGGCCGCGCTGATCAAGGACATCGTCAAGAACCAACTGCCGCTGCCCAGCGGCACGGCCTTGGAGACTCACGTCAAGCAGAGTGACGATCCTTGCGCACTGCACCGCGAGATGCTGAAGCAGCTCGACGGCCCGGCAAAAGACTGCGCCGAGGCCGCCATGACGGTGCTGGCCCAGGCCTACCGCGAAGCGCGTGAGAATCCTCAACCAGAATTCTACGCCCCCGCCCTGCTGACCTGCCTGACCCTGCACACGGACGACTACCGCTACGATAGCAACTTGGATCCTTTGGAAAACTCGATGCTCGGCACGCAGCGCTCGGAGACTCAATCCAATATCCGCAAAGCCATCCTGCAAAGTTGGCTGAACACGCCTGCCGCCCCTGCGGACTCGTCAGCCGAGCATCCTTCCTCCCCGGCGGATAAACCCGTCACGGCGGAACCGTGGCGTGCTCAGTACGCCACGGTCATGAAGCAACTGCTCACCCAGCGTCCACAGCGCTCGGAATAAGCGCCATGCCCCGGCCGCCGCCCGCGGCCGGCTTCCATCCACCCGTCCAAGAAGAAAAAAACATGTCCACGCCTTTCCAACACGCCGTCGTCGAACTTTGCCAATCCCTGTCGCTTCCGCCTCCGGATCAGATGGACGACAGCCTCTTCACCCTGCAAGTGGGCGAACACGCGGTGCATCTGAGCGAGCAGCCCGCGCGTCAGCTGCTGATGTTCTGCTGCCTGTCTCCGCAGCAGGCGCAAGCGGACCCGTCGCCGCTGCGGCAGAACCTGTTCAGCGACGACCCGCTCAAGCCGGTGATCGGCCAATCCGCGCACAGCCAGGACTGGGTGCTGTGGAACCGCCAGCCGCTGGCGCATTGCGACGCCGCGGCGCTCCAGCGGCAACTGGAACGCATCAGCGACTGCGCCGAGCGGTGCTGCCGCGCGCCGGAACCAACAGCGCCGGCCTTTGCGCCGCAAGCGCTGCGCCAACGCCACGCCCGGCTGCATTGCTGAGAGCCTGTTCATAATCTGCTGCGCTGCGTGGAGCGTTACACGGTGAGTGCAACCTCGAAATGCTCATGTACCACTCGTACATTCCGCTTTCTCAGCGGTTTTCGCCTTGTCTCGCTCTTGCTCGCGAGATTTTGAACTGGCTCTAAGCCACACCGCGGCAAGCCCAAAAGGAAAAAGGCCGAGGCCGCCGGTATACGCCAGTACACCGGCCAAGCCTCGACCTCGCTCAATCAGCGTCAAGCGCCGCCTACAAGGCCACCACCGGGAAATCGATCTCGGTACCGGCGATCAGATTGGCGTAATTGGTCAGCGTGTTCAGCGCCACCGCGGCGATCACCTCCACCAGCAGGCCGTCGTCGACGCCGGCGGCACGCGCCGCGGCCAGGTCCTGATCCGATACCACCCCGCGCTGGCTGACGATTTGCACGGTCAGGCGGGCAATCGCGTCGGTCTGCGCGTCGGCGGCCTGGCCGGCACGCGCCGCCTGGATGTCCGCCTCGCTCAGGCCGGCGCCCTTGCTCATCAAGGTATGGGCGGACAAGCAATACTGGCAGGCGTTGGCCTGGGCGGCGGCCAAGGCGATCACTTCGCGCTGACGCGCGCTGAGTTTGCCCTTGGTCAAGGCCTCGGAGAAGCCCAGATAGGCGTTTAACACCGCCGGCGCTTGGGCGAAGGTGGCGAACAGATTGGGCACCATGCCCAGTTTGGCCTTGACGGCGTCCAGAGTGGCGCCCAGTTCCGGGCTGACTTGATTGCGGTTTACGGTGGGGATGCGGGACATGACTGACTCCTGAATCTCAAGTTGAACGACGATGGGGACTGCACAGAAGCCATCTTGCAATACAATCAGACGTCTATCGTCTCGAAAACTTTGCAGATCGTATCGAAATGGACCTGTTGACGCCCTTGTTGCAGCAAAGCGCGTTTTCCGCGCGCGTGTTCCACCATGGCAATCTATGCCATCTGGTCGATTTCGACCCCGGCGCAACGGCCGGCCACCTGCACTTGCTCAAGGGCGGCCGCCTGAGTTGCACGCTGCGCGACGCGCTGGTGCTGGATACCGACCGCCCTTGCGCGCTGCTGTTTCCGCGCCCCAGCGCCCACACCCTGCTGCCGGTGGGCGAACGCGGCGCCGACCTGGTCTGCGCCACGCTGGACCTGGGCTTCAAGACCGGCGGCCCGCTGGCGATGGCGCTGCCGGAATGCCTGGTGCTTTACCTGGACGACGCCCCCAACCTGCTGCCCACGCTGCAACTGCTGTTCGACGAAGCCTTCTCCGAGCGCTTCGCCCGTCAAGCGGCGCTGGACCGGCTAATGGAATACTTTCTGATTCAAGCGATACGCGCGGTGATAGACAGCGGCCAAATCCACAGCGGCATTTTCGCCGCCATGACCGACCCCAAACTGGCGCGCGCCGTCAACGCCATCCATGCGCGCCCGGAGCGCGGCTGGACCGTGGAACTGCTGGCGGAACAGGCCGGCATGTCGCGCGCGCGCTTCGCCGCCCGCTTCCGCGAACAAGTCGGCCTCCCCCCGCTGGATTATCTGACCGACTGGCGGCTGGCCGTCGTCCGCCACCAGTTGCGCCAGGGACACGCGATCAAGCGCATCGCCGCCCAAGTGGGCTACGCCAGCCCCGCAGCGCTCAGCCGGGTGTTTGCCCAACGACTTGGGCTGCCGCCCAGCGATTGGTTGAAACAACAGGCGGCAATTTGAACAGCGCGACGCGTGGAACTTTGGAATCCGCCCCCCCATCTGACTCCAGACCGCGGCGATCCAATGGACGCGCCGCGCCGAATCCACCATAGGGAAACATCATGAATGCACCACGCCTCGCCGCCGCCGGCCTGATCTGCGCCGGCTTGTTCAGCCTGCCGGCTCACGCCGCCACGCTGTGCACCCTGCTGGCCGACGCCAAAAGCGGCGATATCCTGCTGCAGCAGGGCAACTGCGAACAGCGCTACACTCCGGCCTCCACCTTCAAGATTCCGCTCAGCGTGATGGGCTTCGACTCCGGCCTCCTTCAGAGCGAACACCAGCCGGCGCTGCCTTATCGGGACGGCTATGTGGACTGGGGCGGCGATAACTGGAAACAGCCCACCGATCCGGTGCGCTGGCTGAAATACTCCGTGGTGTGGTATTCGCAGCAGATCGCCCAGGCCTTGGGCGAAGAGCGGCTAAGCCGTTACGCCGACGCCTTCGGCTACGGCAACGCCGACTTCAGCGGCGACCCGGGCAAGCACAACGGCCTGGAGCGCGCCTGGATCGCTTCTTCGCTGAAAGTGTCGCCGCTGGAACAGCTGGCCTTTGTGCGCAAACTGGTCAACCTTGAACTGCCGGTGTCCAAGCGCGCGCAGGAACTGACAATGAAGATCGTGGAAACCAGCGCCGCGGCGGACGGCTGGCAGGCTCACGGCAAAACCGGCATGGCTTATCCGCGCAAGGCGGACGGCGAGTTCGACGAAGAACACCCTTACGGCTGGTATGTGGGCTGGGCCAATAAGGGCGAGCGCTCGCTGGTCTTCGTGCGCCTGATACAGGACGACAAGAAAGAGCCGGGCACCGCCGGCGTGCGCTCGCGCGCGGCTTTCCTGGAGGAGCTGCCGGCGCTTGCCGCAGCCCCCTCCACCGCTCAATCCATCAGCCGCTGATACAAATACACCAGCACCCGCGCAAGTTCCTGCGCGGTCTGTTCCTGGCCGGCGTTGCCGCTGTGGCCGCCGGCCTCGGTTTCCAATAGCAGCGCGTCGTGGCCCAACTCCCGCATCCGCGCCACCATCTTGCGCGCGTGCGCCGGATGCACGCGGTCGTCCTTGGCGCTGGTGGTGAACAGCGCCAACGGATAGGCCAGATCGCCGCGCAACCGGTGGTAGGGCGAGTACGCCGCCAGCGCCGGCCGTTGCGCCGGATCGTCCGGGTCGCCGTATTCGTCTATCCAGCTGGCGCCGGCCAGCAGCTCGGTATAGCGCAGCATGTCCAGCAGCGGCACTTCGCATACCACCGCGCCGAACAACTCCGGCCGCTGCGTCATGCAGGCGCCCACCAGCAGGCCGCCGTTGCTGCCGCCCTCGATGCCCAGCCTGGCCGGCGCGGTCAGACCGCGCGCCACCATGTCTTCCGCCACCGCGATAAAGTCATCGAAGCTCACCTGGCGGTTCACCCCCTGCGCCGCTTGATGCCAGCCGGGGCCAAACTCGCCGCCGCCGCGGATGCAGGCCAGCGCGAAGGCGCCGCCGCGCTGCAGCCAGTGCGGGCCAAAGTTCTCCACGTAGTAAGGCATCATCGGCACTTCGAAACCGCCGTAGCCGTACAGCAAGGTGGGCGTGGAGCCGTCCAGCGGCGCGTCGCGCCGACGCACCACGAAATAGGGAATGCTTTCGCCGTCCGGCGCGCGCGCCTGCCATTGCTCGGCGATGAAATCAGCCGGATCGAAAGCCTCCGGCTGACGACGCAGGCATTCCTGCGCGCCGCTGGCCACGTCCAGCCGGTACAGACCGGTGGGGGTGAGGAAGTCGCTGAAGCTGTAGCACAGAATATCGCTGTCCCAGGGCTGATCGGCAAACTCGATCACTCCGCCGCTGGGCGTGGGCAGGGCGCGCTCGCGCCAGACGCCGTCCGCCTTGTCGAAAGCCAGCAGCCGGCTTTTAACTTGGTCCAACAGATTGACCACCACGCTGGCGCGCGTGGTCTCCACCGACTCCACCGCCAAGCGCGGCTGCGGCGCCACCAGCAATTGCGCGGCGATCCGCCCCTGCCGCAACGGCTCCAGCGCCACCGCCAGCAAGGCGCCAGCCGGATAGACGGTTCCGGCGGCGTCCCAGTCTTCGGCCAGCTTGACGATCAAATCACCGTGCAGATAAGCCTCCAGCTCGGCCTTGGCCGGCAGCGGCAGCGCCTGGGTTTCCAGTTCGTCGTCGATCAGATGGTAGGTTTTGCTGTAGAAGCTGTCCGAGCACTCAATCAGGTCCAGCGGCGCGCCGTCGGCGTCGAGGAAGCGCCAGGCGGCCACCATCATCGCGTCCTCGCCGGCGGCGAACACCTGGCTCCAGGCATGCCGGCCTTCCTCGCCGCGCTCCACCAGCCACACTTCGCGCGGGTAGCCGGAACGGGTCAGCGGCGCGCCCGGCCAACCGGGGCAGACCCAGGCGCTGTCCGGATCGCGCCAGGCCACATGGCTCTTGCCTTCCGGAAAGCTGAAACCGTCCGGCCGCCAGGTTCCGGCGGCCAGATCGTATTCGCGCGCGATGCCGGCGTCGCCGCCGCCGGCGGTCAGGTGCACCATGGCTTGCAAGGGCGCCAGCGTGCAATGGGACACGCCGTCCAGATACCAGTCCTCGTCGGCGGCCTCGGCCAGCGCGTCGATGTCCAGCACGATCTGCCAGTCCTGCTCGGCGGCGCGGTAGGCCGCCAGCGTGGTGCGGCGGTAAATGCCGCGCGGATGCGCTTCGTCCTGGTGGAAGTTGTACAGCCAGCCGTCGTGCTCGGCGCAGAACGGGATCTGGCGGGTGTCGCGCAGATGGGCGAGGATTTCGTCGCGCAGGCCGGCGAAACGCGGGTCGGCGTCCAGCAGCGCCTGGGCGCGCGCGTTCTGCGCGGCCACCCATTCGGCGGCGGCGGGATCGTCCAGGTTTTCCAGCCAGGCGTGGGGATCGGGAGCGTTATAGTCGGACATCGGCGTCATCACGGTTGCGGATCAATGGCCGCGAGGTTAGCACCCCGCGCCGCCAACGCCAAATGCGCCACACCCGCTGCTCCCGAAGTTCAGACCGCGGTGATCTCCACCCCCTCCCCCCGTAGCTGGCGACAGGCCTGTTCCGGGTCCAGCAGCGCCTCTCCCAGATAGACGCCGGCGGGCGGCGCGTCCGCCCCCAATAAATGCTCGATCTGCAAGACGGCGCCCAAGGCGGTCAAGTGCGACTGCCCCAAGGGATCCGCCAACTGCACGGTTTTTTCGCACGGCCGGCCGGCGGCGTCCTTGCCCGCAACGGCAATGCGGATGCGGTGAGCCGCGCCCGGCCCCGGATTGTAGAGCAGCGCCCGCCGCGCGCTGTTGAACATCGGTCGCGACAGCAGCCGCCATACGCCGCTGCGCACCAGCAAATGCAGCAAGGCGGTGGCTTTGCCGTCGTCGAAACCTATGCGCGCGTCCACCTGCGCGGCCCCGATGATGGCGGGCAAATTCGCTTGATCCGGAGTATCGAAACGGTAAACCCGGTGGCGGCCGCCGGCGCCGAAGTCGGCGGCGTGGCCATCTAGAAAACCGCTGCGCTGAACCCACTCCCCTCGCTCCATAGTGTGGAAAGGCTCGGACAGCCGATCCATGTAGGCAGTGGAGTTGGGCCCCGCCTGATCGGCCATCGCGAACAGGATGTCGATGCCGACGCGCTCGACCTCGGCGATGGCTCTCGCCGCGTCGCGCGCCGCCAGGCTGGCCACGCCGGCCATCCAGGCCGAAGACAGGACCACCGGCGCGCTGGGCCGTCCATGGGCGGCCACGGTCAGCAACGCCTGCTTCAGTCTCTCCGTCCAGAGCGTGATGTCCAGGTAGGCGTGGCCTTGAGTCAGCGCCAGGCGCAGCAGCCGGTCATGCGCATCGTTGACCAAACCGACGATGAGCGCGCCTTTCAGATGCGCCGGCAAGACGGGCGCGTCCACATCCATCGCCATCGCCTCGGCGCCATGCCGCGCCGCCACCGTCTGGGCCGCGTCTAGACGACGGCCGGCGATGACGAGATTGAGATCCGGCCTGCGCCGCGCCAGCAAAGACGCCACTTGCGCCCCCACCACGCCACTGCCACCAACAAGAACAACGCTTGGAGAAGTCATGCCTCACCTCAGTTTTGGTCAATTGACCAATATTTAAACATGAACTTGGTCGTTTGAACAATTAAAATAGCGGCCAGCAATTCCAGGCGATCACGGAGGAGAAAAGATGTCGGCCAAAGGAGAAGAAAGACGCGAGGCGATTTTGCGCGCGGCGATGCGGGTATTGACCCGCGACGGCGGACAGGGCTTCCGCATGCGCGCCATCGCGGCGGAAGCCGAGGTGGGCATCAGCCATGTCCAGTACTACTTCAAGAACATCGACGCGGTGATGGAAGGCGTCATGGTTCGCTATCTGGAAGACTGGGATGAGCTGATGCTGGACGCGCCCGCCAGCCTGGTCGGCGCGCTGGACTTTGTGCTGGCGACACAGCTTCAGCAGGGCGGCTGCGCCTTGCTCTGGGAGCTGTGGGCGCTGTCCAGCCGCAACGAGGCCGCCGACGCGGCGCTCAAGACTTTCTACGCCGGCTATACCGACCGGGTTTGCATGCTGCTGCGCCGCGAGGCTCCGGCGGACGCGCCCGACAGCGTCGTCAGGGAGCGCGCGGTGCTCATCGTCGCCTTGATCGAAGGCCTATCCATCCTGCGCGGCAACGGCCGGGAACAAACGCTGGCGCCGCAAGCCCAGCGC
Organism: Chromobacterium haemolyticum; assembly: GCF_009936155.1. Lineage (NCBI taxonomy): Bacteria > Pseudomonadati > Pseudomonadota > Betaproteobacteria > Neisseriales > Chromobacteriaceae > Chromobacterium > Chromobacterium haemolyticum. Next base: position 4,669,259 of record NZ_AP019312.1, read on the forward strand.
CATGCCGTAGAGGCCGTGCTGGCCTTGACGGCCTTGCCGCTGCCGGCCGCCAAGGCCTAATCCACGCTCCGCGCGGCGGCCTTGAATCGGGCGATAACCTCCGGCGCGGTGCCGCGATTGAAGGCGGCGTAGAGCGCGCTGTCCAGTTGCGCCAGCTTCATGCCGCGCCGCACCAGCGCCGCGTCCAGCCCCAGAGACTTGAGCTTGCTGCGCATGCCGATCTCGGTGGCGGGCAGCAGGTCGCAACGGCCGGACACCAGCTTCTTGACGTTGATGCTGGAATCGGAAGTCGGATCCAATCTCGGAAAGCCTTCCGTCTTCAGATACTCTTGCCGGTAATCCCCCAGCACCACGCACACCGAGTAACGCTTGGCCGCCGTCAGCGTCGGCGCCTGGATATCGCGGCGCGACGCCAACTGATAGAAATACACGTCGGAATCCAACAGCTTGACGGCGAAGTTCAGGTGCTTGAGCCGCTCCCGGGTTTTGGCGATCGGAAAGATCGCCGCGCCCGGCCGGGTCTTGGCTTCCTCGTAGGCGCGCGCCCACGGCACCGTCTCGATGCGCGACGGCGGCAGGCCGAGATGGTCCAGAATGGCCAAAACAGGCGCCACCGCCAGTCCGCCGCTGATCCGGCCATCCGGCCCCACTTCCACATAGGGAGGATCGCCGCTGCTGAACAGCCTCACCTCGTCCAGAGAGCCCGCCAAAGTGCCGCCGCAAGCCAGCGCGGCGCAGCAGGCGCTGAGCCATTGTTTCATCCCGCCTCCTTTTTCCACGCCGCAACTGCTTAATTTATAGCCGCCGGGCTTCCGTTCAGTCGGACAACACCCGTTGCAACGCCTCCACCAGCCGGTCCAGGTCCTCGCGCCGCACCTGCCAGTGGGTGACGATGCGCATCAGCCCGCCTTCGGGCGGATTGGCCTTAACGCCGGCCTGGCGCAACGCGGCCATCAACTCGGCCACGTCGATGTCGGCGGTAAAGCGGAACCAGACCATATTGATGTGCACGTCTTCCAGCTTCACCTCGACGCAGGGCAGCACGGCCAGCCGCTCGGCCAGGTAGCGGGCGTTGGCGTGGTCGTCCTTGAGCCGGTCCACCATCTCGTTCAGCGCCACGATGCCGGGCGCGGCGATGACCCCGGCCTGGCGCATGCCGCCGCCCAACAGCTTGCGGTTGCGGCGCGCGCGGGCGATGAAATCCGCGCGGCCGGCCAGGATGGAGCCCACCGGCGCGGCCAAGCCCTTGGACAGGCAGAACATTACCGTGTCGGCGTATTGGGCGATGTCTCGCGCATCGCAGCCCAAATGGGCCGCGGCGTTGAAAATACGCGCGCCGTCCAGATGCACCGGCACCTGGTGGCGACGCGCCACCTCAGCGCTGGCGGCCATCGCCTCCAAGGGAATCACGCGGCCGTTGCAGTGCGCGTTTTCCAGACAGATCAAGCCGGTCCGCGGCCAGTGGATATCCTCGCCAACGCGGATGCGCTGTTCAATCGCCTCGGGCGACATCACGCCATCCACGCCGGCGATGGTGCGCAGCTGCACGCCGCCTATCACCGCCGCGCCGCCGGTTTCGTGCCAGACGATGTGACAACCCTCTTCCAGAATCACCTCGTCGCCGCGCTGACAGTGGGTGAAGATGGCCAGTTGGTTGCCGAAGTTGCCGGTGGGCACGAACAGCGCAGCCTCCTTGCCCAGCTTCTCCGCGGCCAGTTGTTCCAGCGCTTGCACCGTGGGATCGTCGCCGTAGACGTCGTCGCCCACCTCGGCGTTGAACATCGCCTCGCGCATCGCCGGCGTCGGTTGGGTCACGGTATCGCTGCGCACATCAATCCATTGCATGATTAGCTCCTTCGCTAAGTGGAAATCTCGGGCCCTTGCCGCGGCAAGGTCAGGTAGGCGGCCAAGGCCGCCGCGACGCAGCGCGTCAATTCCGCCTCGTCCGGCGCGTCCTCCAGCGCCAAACCGTGAATCAGGCTGTCCGCCATCCGCAGCAGGCGCGGCGCGCGCTCGGCGGGCAGGCCGCCGCCGGCCAGCCATTCGGCCACGCAGTCCTGCAGCGCCGCGTCCAAGGGATTGTCCTCCGGCGGCGCGTCGAACTGCGGCCATTCCCGCTCCAGCACCCGGTGCAGCCCGGGCGCGGCCAGATGCAGACGCAAGCAAGCGGACACCAAACACTCCAGTTGCGCCTGCCACGGCAGGCCGTCGCTCAGGCGCAAAGCCTCCCGCGCCGTGGCCAGGGTCTCTTCGCCGTGGCGGCTATGCAGCGCCGCCACCAGCGCCTGTTTATTGGGAAAGTACTGATACAAAGAGCCGATGCTCACACCGGCCAGTTCCGCCGCCTTATTAGTGGTCAGCCCGGCATAGCCGTCGCGCTCCAGAATGCGAGCAGCCGCCTCCAGAATCGCCGCCACCACGTGGCGGGAGCGGGCTTGGCCGGGTTGTTTTCGGGCTTGCGGAATCATGGGCATGCGGCGGTCCGTAAGGGCGGGAGGCCTGCCCCGCGGCAACGGGGCCTGCGGCGAGAAGACGGCGACAAAGGCTTAGCAGAACACGAGTTTTGCCGGCTGACAAGGGCGGATACATTGAAAGCGACTCCAACCCACCCTGAAAGCGGAACCATGAGCCAAAGCTACGCCTTCTTCGCGCTGCTGCGCGTCCATCCCAACTGGCTGCGCTTGAGCCGGCCCGAACGCCGGCAATTCGAAGCGGAAACCCTGCGTCCGATCTACGCGCGCTATCCGGCGGTGCGCATGCGCTGGTTCGACGCCGAAGCCTTCACCACCCGCTGCAGCGACATCGCGCTCTTTGAAACGGAATCGATCAAGGACTTCTATTACCTGATCGACGCGCTGCGCGACAGCAAACTCGTCACCGAGCCTTATTTCGAGTTCGTCGACATTCTGCCGGCGGTGGAAGACGGCTTCCGCGACTACGACGCGCAGCTGTCCGCGGGCTGAACCACCCGCTCCGCCAGGCCGGGCAATACAAACGGCGACCTTGCGGTCGCCGTGTCGCTGCTGCGGGAGGCCGGGTTATGCCCGGCGAATCCGGCCCGGAACGACCGGTGGAAACACTCTCAGATTGTCAGCAGTGGCTTAATGGATTCGATACGATTGCTTGATCTCGCTTACGCGGCGCTCGGCCTGTTGAACGGTCAGCGGACTCATGCTCACATGAGCGCCGCAATGGCAGCGCAACACGCTGTCGGGGTGCAGGGACTTGAGATGATGACGGATTTCATGGCCGCATTCCTCGCAGGCGACCACAACGGTGGCGTTGTAATGCTTGTCCAGATCAATATCGAATCTTTGCTGCTTCATGGGAATCTCCCTTGCTGTGACAAAGGCCGGCCGGCCAGAGGAAGAGCAGGAAGCGCTTCATGGCCGACCTGAAATGAAGGATAGCCCCGCCGACGAAAGGTTCCCAGCAATCAGCCACTTAACTGTGGTTTTTTTGACCGTTGGCAAGCCCCGCGTCCATGGCCGACGCACTGGCCAGTTGCCGGGGCTTGCAGTATCCTTCGCCGATTTGATTGTTGACGATTGCAAGCATGGACACCCACAACGCAGATCTGGAACGCCGCTTCGGCGGCATCGCCCGTCTTTACGGGCAGGAGGCGCTGGCCCGCTTCCAGGCCGCCCACGTTTGCGTGGTCGGCGTCGGCGGCGTCGGCTCCTGGGCGGTGGAAGCGCTGGCGCGCAGCGCCATCGGCAAGCTGACTCTGATAGATCTGGACAATATCGCCGAGTCCAACACCAACCGCCAGTTGCCCGCGCTGGACCCCAACTACGGCATGGCCAAGGTCACCGCGCTGGCCGATCGCGCGCGCGCGATCAACCCCGCCTGCCAGGTAATAGAGATCGAGGACTTCGTCACCGAGGATAATCTGGAGCAACTGCTGGGCCAGGGTTACGACTTCATCATCGACTGCATCGACAGCCTGCGCATCAAGACCGCGATGGCCGCCTGGTGCGTGCGCCGTCGCCAGCCTTTCATCGTGTCCGGCGGCGCGGGCGGCCAGACCGATCCCACGCTGATCCGGGTCGCGGACCTGGGCGAGGTCACTTACGACCCGCTGCTGTCCAAGCTGCGCTACAACCTGCGCCGTCACCATCAGTTCAGCCGCGAACCCGGCAAGAAGCTGCACGTTCCCTGCGTGTTCTCCACCGAACAGCTGGTTTATCCGGACACACCGGAACAACAAGCTTGCGACGCGACAGCGGCGCGCGGCCCGCAGGGCCTGTCCTGCGCCGGCTTCGGCGCGGCGATGACGGTCACCGCCAGCTTCGGCCTGGTGGCGGTGGCGCAGGCGCTGAAGCAGCTGGCCAAGCCGCCCAAGGCCAAACGCCACTAGCCTCGGTCCCGGCAACAAAAAAGCACCGCCTTGGCGGTGCTGTTTGCTTTCGGGCGAATGCCTCTTACATGCTCTGGATCTGCTTTTCCAACTTCACCGCGCGGTCGCCCGGCGCCGGGTGGCTGGACAACAGGCTGCTGTCGTTGCCATACAGGTCAGCCAGCTTGCGCAGCGCGGCCGGGCCGCCTTGAACATTGTAGTTGTGACGCTTGAGGAAGCCCACCGAGTAAGCGTCGGCGTCACTTTCCTGAGACTGGGAGAACTGCGCGTTCACCACGGCTTCGGCGAAGCCGCCGAGCTCGGATTCGGACAGGTTGGCGGCCACGGCGTTGCCGCTGCCGGCCGCGCCTTTGCGCGCAGCGGAGGTAGCGTAGGCCAGTTGCATGGCTTTCTTGGTGTGGCCCAGTTTCACGTGGCCGATTTCATGGCCGATGACGAAGCGCACTTCATCGTCGTTCATCTTGTCCATCAGGCCGCTGTACACGCGCACGGTGCCGTCGGCCATGGCGAATGCGTTGACTTCCTTGGTCAGATAAACCTTGAAGTTCAGCTTGGTGCCGTCTTCGCTGTCCAGGCCTTTGACCATCTTGGCCAGGCGCTTGGAGTAGGCGTTGGAGGCCGGAGCCACTTTGTTTTTCTTATCCATTACCACGCTGGATTCGGCCGCCATGGCTTTGACGTCGGCGTCGCTGAGCGTGGCGGATTTCACCAGGTCGGAACCAGCGCTGATCATGGAGCCTAGATCGAAAGCGTGCGCCGGTGCGGAGAAGCAAGCAGCAGCCAGAACTGTCAGAGCGAATGTTTTCATGTTGTCAGTCTCATTTAGTTTACAAATTCAATTTACAAACAAAGCAGACGGATGCTATCCGCTTTGTCCCCGCTTGAAAAGCGATTGGCATAACTACCCGCCATTCCCGATTCACGGTCTCCAAGGCGCTTAACCGGCAAGCCCTTGCCAGCGCAAAGGTTTTTCCGGAACCGAGCTAGCCTGGTGGAGAAGCGGGATACGAATGGTTGTCGCGGAGACGCAACGCATACGAACCATTAGCAGGCTCGCCCCGCTCGCCGGCGCGCAGCGCCGAGCAGGCGTGGTCCTGCAACTCCTCGACCGAGGCGCGGTTGGCGCCGATCAGGCTGGCGCGGCTGCTCAGCAGAATGAAGCCGTCGCGGCCGTCGGCCAAGCGCGTCGCCACCAGCGCCAGGCCGTAGCGCCCCATGTCCAGGCCGGCTTCCGGCAGGCCGGCCGCCAGCGCCTTGAACGGATCCACTTCCGGGCCGCCGTCAGCCTTGGCGGCCAACGTGCGCGCCCAGTAGGCGTGGCCTTGCAACTCCACCGGCAGTTCCCGCCACTCTTCGTTCAGGCTGTCCTTCAGATCGTCCAGCTGCTGGCGCACGGTGGCGTCGGTGCAGGAGATGTGGATGTGCAACTGGTTCTGGGTGCGCCCGTATTGGGAGTTGATCGTCAACGACAGCAGTTCGCGCGGGATAGCCCGGCCATAGCGCTGTTCCAGAAAGCTGCGCGCGCGCCAGGCCGCCTCCCAGTAGTCCGGCGCTCTCTCGTTCAGCAACTTCGGGCTTTCGATGCCGCTGAGGCGGACGGTGGGAATCAGCAGGTATTGCAGCCAGCCGTTGCGGTCTTTCAGCACCGCGTAACCGCCGCTCAGGTCCACTTCGGCGCAGGGCGCCGGCTGACCGGCGGCTTGCTGATTGGGCACGCACTGCCGGTTGACGATGTTCCACAAGGCGTCGGAATCGGCCCACAGCAGCGCCGAGTACCCCAAGGCCAACGCGGCCAGCAGGCCGGTGGCGATTTTGCACGTGGTTTTCATGTTTGGATTTTTACTTGATGCCACCTCGCCACTATAGCGAAGCTCGGGGCCTTGAGAACGTGTTTACTATCTCGCGAGCAAGAGCGAGACAAGGCTAAGACAGCTGAGACAGCGGAATGGTCGAGTGGTACATGAGCATTTCGAAGCGGTGCTCGCCGTGCCACGTCTCACGACGCGCAGCAGATCGTAAACAGGTTCTGAGACGAAAAAACCGCCCCTAGGGGCGGTTTGTCGCAGGGGAAAGTCCGGCTCAGGCCAACAGGCAAGAGGACTGGCTCTGCTCGCTGACGCGGCGCAGCGGCGTGGCCTGCTGAGCGCAGCGCGCCTCCGCCTGCGGGCAACGGGTGCGGAACACGCAGCCGGACGGCGGGTTGATCGGGCTGGGCAAATCGCCTTGCAGGATCTGAATCACCTTGGTCTTTTCCAGCTTCGGGTCCGGGATGGGAATCGCCGACAGCAAGGCGCGGGTGTACGGGTGCGACGGCGCGTCGTACAGCGCGGACTTTTCCGCCAGCTCCATTTCGCGGCCCAGATACATCACCAGGATGCGGTCGGAGATGTGTTTGACCACGGCCAGATCATGGGCGATGAAAATCAGCGCCAAACCCATTTCGCGCTGCAACTCCTTGAGCAGATTGATGATCTGCGCCTGGATGGACACGTCCAGCGCCGATACCGGCTCGTCGCAGATGATGAGCTTGGGCTCCAGGATCAGCGCGCGGGCAATGCCGATGCGCTGACACTGGCCGCCGGAGAACTCGTGCGGATAGCGGTTGATCATCTGCTCGCGCAGGCCCACCTTGGCCATCATCGCCTTGACCCGGCGCATCACTTCCTCCGGCCCCAACTCCGGCTTGTGCACGCGCAGCGGCTCGCCGATGATGTGGGCCACGGTCATCCGCGGATTGAGCGAAGCCAGCGGATCCTGAAAGATCATCTGGATGTCCTTGCGCACCGCCAGCCAATCCTTGTCGCTGCCCTTGCGCAAATCCTTGCCCATCCAGACGATTTCGCCGTCGGTGGCGGGAATCAGGTTCAGGATGGCGCGGCTGAGCGTGGATTTGCCGCAGCCGGATTCGCCCACCACGCCCAGGGTTTCCCCGGCGTAGAGGTCGAAGCTGACGCCGTCCACCGCCTTCAGGGTTTTCTTGGGGCTCCACGGCCAGCTGTCGTTGCCCTTGACCTGGAAGTGCACTTTGACGTCGCGCACCGAGAGAATGGCCTGTTTGGCTTGTTCAGACATGGGCCACCTCCTGGGCTGCTTGCGCCAGCTCGACGGCCGGCTTGTGACAGGCGCGGATCACCTGCGGATTGTGGCTGCTGGCCTGCAGCAGCGGCAGTTCGTCGGCGCAACGCTCGGTGCTGTGCTGGCAACGTTCGGAGAACGGGCAGCCCTTGGGCATGTGCGCCATATTGGGCGGGTTGCCGGGAATGCTGACCAGCTCGCTGCCGTCGTGGTCCAGCCGCGGCAGCGCGCCCAGCAGGCCGATGGTGTAAGGATGGCTGGGGTGGTAGAAGATACTGTCGGCATCGCCGTATTCCATCACCCGGCCGCCGTACATCACCATCACTTTTTCGCACAGGCCCGCCACCACGCCCAAATCGTGGGTGATCATGATGATGGAGGTGCCGAAGTCGCGCTGCAGATCCTTCAGCAGAGTCAGGATTTGCGCCTGCACCGTCACGTCCAGCGCGGTAGTGGGTTCGTCGGCGATCAACACTTCCGGCTCGCACAGCAGCGCCATCGCTATCATCACCCGCTGGCGCATGCCACCGGAAAATTCATGCGGATACATATCCACGCGGCGCGCCGCCTCCGGAATGCGCACCGCTTCCAACAGCTCGATCGCGCGCTTCTTGGCCGCGCGCCGGCTCATGCCCTTGTGCAGTTCCAACACCTCGGTCATCTGCCGCTCCACCGTCAGGTAGGGGTTGAGCGAGGTCATCGGGTCCTGGAAGATCATGGACACGCGGTCGCCGCGGATGGCGTTCAGTTCCGGCGCGCCCATGGTCAGCAGGTCTTTACCGTGAAACAGCACTTCGCCGCTAGTGGAACCGTTGCGGGCCAACAGCCCCATGATGGACAACACAGTCTGGCTCTTGCCGGAGCCGGACTCGCCGACGATGCCCAGGGTCTGGCCTTTGTCCAGTTCGAAGCTGACGCCGTTGACGGCATTGACCATGCCGTCGTTGGTCTGGAACTGGACCCCGAGATTGCTGACTTTCAAAATGCTCATAGTGGTTCTACCTCGGGCTCATCGATCTTTCGGGTCCAGCGCGTCGCGCAGGCCGTCTCCGATATAGTTGGCGCAGTACAGCGTCAGCGACAACATGCCGGCGGGGAACAACAGCTGCCAGGGCTGGGTTTCCATGGTCTTGGTGCCGTCACCGATCAAGACGCCCCAGCTGGTCATCGGCTCTTGCACGCCCAGGCCCAGGAAGGACAGCACCGATTCGGTCAGAATCACCCCCGGCACCGTTACCGTAGTGTAGATCACCACAATGCCCAGCAAATTGGGCACGATGTGGCGGGCGATGATGGTGGAGGTGGACACGCCGATGGCGCGCGCGGCCTCCACGTACTCTTTGGACTTGATCGACAGCGTCTGGCCACGCACCACGCGCGCCATGTCCATCCAGCCCAGGATGGTGATGGTCAGCACCACAAGATAAAACTCGCGGCCCAGCAGGGTCACCATCAGGATGGCGATCAGCAGATAGGGCACCGCGTACATCATGTCCACGATGCGCATCATCAGGTTGTCTATCTTGCCGCCGAGGAAGCCGGCGCTGGCGCCCCACAACACGCCTATGATCACCGCGGCGACGGTGGCCAACGCGCCCACCATCAGCGAGATGCGGCCGCCTATCAGGGTGCGCACCAGCAGGTCGCGGCCCAGATCGTCGGTGCCGAACCAGTGCATGCCCTGCCAGGTGGGCGCCAGGCTGATGGCGTCCCAGTCGGTGTCGTCATAGGTATGGGGCAGGAACATCGGTCCAAAGATGCAGGCCAGCACGATCAGCGACAGGATGATCAGACTGACCACGGCCGCGCGATTGCGGAAAAAGCGGATGCGCGCATCGCGCCACGGGCTGCGGCCTTCTACGGCGGCATCGTCCAGACGGGTCTCCAGCGCGATCGCCGCTTGCTTCTGTTTGCTTCTCAACATGGGAAATCCTTCGCGGTCACGCGCGTCAGTAGCGAATCTTGGGGTCGAGGAAGGCATAAGCCAGGTCGACCAGCAGATTGAGCAGCACGGCAATCACAGTCACCAGCACCACCAGGCCCAGCACCAGCGTGTAGTCGCGGTTGGCCGCGCCGTTGACGATGAGCTTGCCCAGGCCGGGCAGCGAAAAGATGGACTCGGTGACCACGGCGGAGGTGATGGAGGAGATGGTCAGCGGCCCCAGCAGCGTCACCACCGGCATCAAGGCCGGCTTCAAGGCGTGGCGGACGATGATGGTGCGCATCGGCAGGCCCTTGGCGCGCGCGGTGCGGATGAAGTTGCTGCCCAGCACCTCAATCAGGCTTCCGCGCATCACCCGGCCTATGGTGGCCACGTTGATGAAGGTCAGCAGCGCCACCGGCAGAATCATGTAGCGCGGATCGAAATCGTTCCAGCCGCCGGACGGCAGCCATTGCAGCGTAACGGCGAAGATCAGCACTAGCACCGGCCCGATGATGAAGGACGGGAAGGCGCTGCCCATATTGCTGATCAGCATCACCAGATAATCCACCACGCTGTTCTGACGCAAGGCGGCGACGATGCCTAGCGCCACGCCTATCACCAGCGAGATCAGGATGGCGCTGCCGCCAATGGCCGCCGACACCGGCAACGCCTTGGCCACCAGGTCGTTGACGCTCCAGTCCGAATAACGGAAGGAGGCGCCCAGATCGCCTTGCAGCAGGCTCTTCAGGTAGTACAGATATTGCTGCCACAAGGGCAGGTCGAGATGGTATTTGGCCTGCAAATTGGCCAATACCGCCTCGGAAACTTTGCGCTCCCCGTCAAAGGGGCCGCCAGGGGTCATGTGCAGCAGCAGATAACAGACGGTGATGACGGCCAACACGGTGGGGATCGTCAACAGTACGCGTCGTAAAGTGTAGGACCACATTGCAAATTACTCCGACTCGCCGCGCCCGACGCGAGCCGGCGCGATGCGCGGGCTGCGGACGGACCAACGGCGATTGACACCGACAGTCACGGGCGGGCGCCGTTTGCCACGGCCGCCCGCTCAACACATCGGGGTTGCCCCCGTTTTCAGATCAGAGCCAGACGCGCGTCCGCCCGCGCGCCTCCGGTCCCGCGCGGGACTGGAGGCGTTCAGGCGTCGGCGCGGGGCCGGCGATCAATGCTGGATGATGTAGAGTTCCTTGCTGCGGTAGCGATCCACCGGGTTCTTCAGCGAGTAGCCGCCCACATACGGTTTCACCAGGCGCGGCAGCGTGTACTGCAACACCGGGATCATCGGGTAGTCGTCCATCACCAGCTTGGTGGCCTGTGTCAGCAATTGGGTGCGCTTGGCCTGATCGGTGCTTTCATTGCCCTGCTTGATCAACTCTTCCGCTTTCTTGTTGCAGTTGAAGTTGTCGTTCTGGGTATTGCCGCACTGAACCAGCGCCAGGAAGGTGGTGGCGTCGTTATAGTCGGCCAGCCAGCCGTTGCGCGCCACCTGGTAGTCGCCGTCGTGGCGTTTCTTCAGGAAGACTTTGAACTCCATGTTTTCCATGGAGGTGTTGAAGCCCAGCTTGCTCTTCCACTCGGAGGCCACGAAGATGGCCATCTTCTTGTGGTAGTCGCTGGTGTTGTAAGACAGCTTGAGCGTGGTGCCCGGCTTGACGCCGGCCTGGGCCAGCAGCTTCTTGGCCTCGTCCACGCGCTTGGCCATCGGCCATTGCGCCCAGTCGTAGCTCGTGGGCAGGCCGCCGTGCACGCCCTTGACCATCACGCTGTAGGACGGCAGTTGGCCGTCGCCGGTGATTTTCTTGGCCATCAGATCGCGGTCCACCACCATGGACAGCGCCTTGCGCACGCGCACGTCCTTCAGCAGCGGATCCTTGTTGTTCAGGCTGTAATAGCGCAGGCCCAGGATAGTGGAAGTTTTCAGGTCCTTGGGCATGGAGCTCTTGAGCTTGTCGAAGCTGCCCGGCGGGATCTCATAGGTCATGTCGGTCTGGCCGGACTGATACAGCTTCTGATCCGCGTTCTGGTCTTCGATCGGCAGGAAGCTGACGCGGGTCAGTTGCACGTTCTTGGCGTTCCAGTACTGCGGGTTTTTCTCGATCACCACCTTGCTGTTGACTTGCCAGTCTTTCAGCACGAAGGGGCCGTTGCTGACCATCTTGCCCGGCTTGACCCAGTCTTTGCCGAACTTGTCGATCACCGCCTTGGGCGCGGGGCCCAGTTGGGCGTTGGACATCAGTTCCGGCAGGTAGGACACCGGGAAGGCGGTATCCACTTGCACGGTGTATTTGTCCAGGGCCTTGACGCCGATGGCGGTCACCGGCTTCTTGCCGGCCACGATGGCCTCGCCGTTTTGGAAGAAGATGCCGAAGGTGCCGGCGTAGGGAGCGGCCAGCTTGGGATCCACCAGCCGGCGGATGCCGTAGACGAAATCGTCGGCGGTGACGCCGCTGCCGTCGGACCATTTGGCGTTCTTGCGCAGCTTGAACACCCAGGTAGTGGGCGCGGTCTGTTTCCAGGATTCGGCCACGCCGGGCTGGAGCTTGCCTTCGTTGTCGGTGGCGGTCAGGCCTTCGAACAGGTCATGAGTAATGATGTTGGCGGGCACGCCCTCCACCACCATCGGGTCCAGCGATTCCGGTTCGGAGCCGTTGGAGCGCACCAGTTCCTGCTTGGCGGCCAGTTTGGTGCCCGGCGGCACGATGGCGGCCAGGGCCGCGCCGGAAGTCAAGGCCAACGCCACGGCGGCCGCGATTGTCTGTAGCGATTTCTTATCAGCCATCTCGCCTACTCTCCTAAGTATTGTCGATCCCGTCGATATCGCGGGACGATCAGAATCTTCACTCGATTGTATCCAGAGTGGTTGGCGGCCATTATGCGCTGAGGATTTTGAATACTTCAAGTGCTAAGCACGACGCCACGGCGAGCGATTTAACGTTTTAGTCGCAAATTGACTATCCTTGCCCGCATTAGCTGCCACAGCCTTCTGATTTCGCGATGTTTTTTCACTTTACTCGTCATGGCATTCTAAAAATTATTGGCTCTCATACACATTGCTCATGGCTAGGCAGAATAAGCCTATACAATTAATCCAAAGACATATCAACGTAATCTAATTTTCTGTTTGGCGGCTTTTTCCAAAATCATTAACGCTTTTGCGCTTGGCGAAAACGGAGGGGCTTGAGTAAGCTCGACCCGTCGCATGCCGCGCGCCGCGCCGGCTCCCCGGCCGCATCCCCTGGCGTCCAGACCGCGCCGCCAACGCATCTTACTGATCCGCAAGGCTTATTCAGCCCTATCATTCCAATGAGCGGACGGAGTCCGGCCCGGTCTCCCGGGCCGCGCGATCGGCGACGGAGGAACGCCCTGGAAACGCGGCCCGTCGCCGGACTCATGTCCGCGGCAAGCGGCGACGCCGACATGCGCCGACAGGTATCGATGGGACGACGCCTGGCATCCACACGGCGGGTTAGGCGCCCGCCCCAAGAGCGAGAATAAAAGATGAAGAAACGAGTCGTTGCAAGCGCTGCCGCGCTTGCTCTGGCTGCAACCGGTCTGGCCGGCTGGTATGGCTCCAGAACGACCGCGGCAGCAGCAAAAACCGCGGCGCGACCGCCGGTTGCCGTTGGCATCGCCAAAGTGGCGGCGGAGGACCTGCCGATAGAGCTGAACGCCACCGGCAATGTCACCGCCATTGAAAAGGTGGAGGTCAAGCCGCAGGTGTCCGGCGTGGTGGCCAAAGTCCATGTCAAGGAAGGCCAAAACGTGGTGCCGGGCCAATTGCTGTTCACGCTGGACGCGGCGGCGGAAACCGCCCAGTTGAAAAAGGCCCAGGCGCAGATGCTCAGCGATCAGGCGCAGCTGAAAAACGCCGAACGCGACCTGGCGCGCAGCCGCGACCTGCTGGTCAAGAACTTCGTTTCGCAAAGCGTGGTGGACGCCAATCAATCCAAGATGGACGCGCTCAGCGCCACCGTCGCCGCCGATCGCGCCCAGGTGGACGCGGCGCGGGTGGCGCTGGACTACAAGACGCTGCGCGCCTCCATCGGCGGGCGCATCGGCGTGATCGGCGTCTATCCGGGCACCCTGGTGCAGCCAGGCATGACCGCGGCGATGCTGACCATTACCCGCATTCATCCGATCAACGCCACCTTCACCCTGCCTGAACGCGAGCTGGGCGCGGTGCGCGCCGCCCAGACCGCCGGCAAGCTGCTGGTGCGCGCCACGCTGCCGGACAGCGGCGACAAGGTGGACGGCAAACTGGTCTTCATCGACAGCGCGGTGGACAGCGCCAACGGCACGCTGACGCTGAAGGCCGAATTTTCCAATCAGGACGGCAAGCTGTGGCCGGGCCAGTTCGTCACCGTCTCGCTGGGCGCCGGCCGTTACCAGCAGGCCACCACCATCCCGGTGGCGGCGCTGCTGACCGGGCCGGACGGCAAATTCAGCTACGCGGTGCAGGCCGACGGCAGCGTCAAGCGCGTGTCGGTGGAACTGCTGGCCATCCATAAGGAAAGGGCCGTCGTCAAAGGGCTAAGCGTCGGCGAGGCCGTGGTGTCCAACGGGGGCCTCAATCTGCGCCCCGGCGACAAGGTGCGTCCGGCCAAGGCCGGCCCGGCCAGCGGGGGCCAGTGATGCAAATCTCCGAACTCTGCATCCGCCGTCCGGTGATGACGGTGCTGCTGTGCCTGTCGCTGGTGGTGGCCGGCCTGATCGCCTATCAAAAACTGCCGATCGCCGCGCTGCCCAGCTTCGACACCCCCACCATCAACGTCTCCGCCAGCCTGCCCGGCGCCAGCCCGGACAGCATGGCCTCCTCGGTGGCCGCGCCGCTGGAGAAGCAGTTTTCCACCATTCCCGGCATCGCGGTGATCAGCTCGTCCAGTACCCTGGGAAGCACCTCCATCACGCTGGAGTTCGACAACGACCGCAATATCGACCTGGCGGCGGTGGACGTACAGGCGGCGCTGCTGCGCGCGCAGCGCTCGCTGCCGACGGAAATGACCTCGATGCCGTCCTACCGCAAGGTCAACCCGGCGGATTCGCCTGTGCTGCTGCTGGCGCTCAATTCGCCGGCGATGTCGCTGTCCAATCTCAACGACTACGCCGAGAACTGGATCTCGCCCAATATCGCCACCCTCAAGGGCGTGGCCCAGGTCAACATCTTCGGCCAGAAGCGTTTCGCGGTGCGGATCAAGGCCGATCCGGGCAAGCTGGCCTCGCGCAATCTGACGCTGGACGACGTGGCCGCCAGCATCCGCGCCGCCAACGTCAACACCCCGGTGGGCACGCTGGAGGGCAAATCGCAGTTGATGACGGTGGAAGCCAACCGCCAGCTGCAAAACGCCGCCCAGTTCGCCAATCTGGTGATCGCCAGCCGCAACGGCCTGCCAGTGAGGCTGTCCGACGTGGCCTCGGTGGAAGACAGCGTGGAAAACCTCAAGACCGGCAGCTGGGTCAACGGCGAGCGCTCCATCGTGCTGGCGGTGATGCGCCAGAGCGACGCCAACACCGTGGCGGTGGTGGACGCCATCCGCAAGGAGCTGCCGCAGTTGCAGGCGCAGCTGCCCGGCTCGGTGCGGCTGAACCTGCTCAACGACCGCTCGCAGTCCATCCGCGAAGCCATTCACGACGTCAAGCTGACCCTGCTGCTCACCATCGCGCTGGTGATCATGGTGATCTTCATGTTCCTGCAGCGCATGGCGGCCACGGTGATTCCGGCGCTATCGCTGCCGATCTCGCTGATCGGCACCATAGGGCTGATGTATTGGCTGGGCTACAGCCTGGACAATATCTCGCTGCTGGGCATCACGCTGGCGGTGGGCCTGGTGGTGGACGACGCCATCGTGATGTTGGAAAACATCGTCCGTTACATCGAAGAGGGCTTGTCGCCGATGGAGGCGGCGCTGAGGGGCTCGCGTGAAATCGCCTTCACCATCGTGTCGATTTCGCTGTCGCTGGTGGCCATCTTCATCCCCATCTTCTTCATGCAGGGCGTGATTGGCCTGCTGTTCCACGAATTCGCCGTGGTGGTGTCGCTGGCGGTGCTGGTGTCTGCGGCGGTGTCGCTGACCCTGATCCCCCTGCTGTCCTCGCGCTTTCTCCGCGCCGATTCGGTTGGACACCAGGCCCGGCGCGGCCGGCTGGCCGCCGCGCTGGAGGGCGGTTTCGACGCGGTGCTGGCCGGCTATCGCCGCACGCTGGATCTGGCGCTCAAGCATCGCCGGCTGACCCTGGCCGGCGCGCTGTCCACCTTCGTACTGACCGCGCTGATGTTCAACGGCATTCCCAAGGGCTTCTTCCCCACCGAAGACACCGGCCAGATCATGGCCAGCACCGAGGCGGCGCAGGACATCTCCTACGACGCCATGCTCAAACTGCAGCAACGCGCCGCCGCCATCACCCAGGCCAACCCCAACGTCGCCTTCGCCACCTCATCGCTGTCCGGCGGCAACACCGGCCGCATGTTCATCCAGCTCAAGCCGCGCGGCGAACGCGCCAAGCTGGATCCGACGATGGAAAGCCTGCGCCGCGACCTGCGCGCGGTGCCTGGGCTCAGCGTCTACCTGAACCCGACGCAGAACCTGCGCCTGGGCGGCCGTCAGAGCAAGAGCCGCTACCAGTACACCTTGCAAGGCATACAGGCGGAGAGCCTGAACACCTGGTCCGACAAGCTCTTGCAGCGGATGCAAGTCGATCCCATCTTCCGTGACGTCACCAGCGACTCCCAGCTCAAGGGCCTGCAAGCCAAGCTGAACATAGACCGCGACAAGGCCAACCTGCTGGGCGTGGACATCCAGAGCATACGCAGCGCGCTGTACAGCGCCTTCGGCGAGCGGCAGATTTCCACCATCTACACCCCCAGCGACAACTATCAAGTGATCCTGCAGGCGGACGACCCGTTCAAGGTCAACGAGTTCGACCTCTCGCGGCTGCGGGTGCGCGCCGCCGACGGCCAACTGGTGCAGCTGTCCAGCATCGCCTCGGTGGAGCGCACCGTCGGCCCGATCTCGGTCAACCATCAGGGCCAGTTGCAGGCGGTGACGCTGTCCTTCAACCTGGCGCCCGGCATCCCGCTGAGCCAGGCGGACCAACACTTGCGCCAGCTCAAAGAGCGCATCGCCCTGCCCGCGTCCATCGCCACCAGCTACAGCGGCGACGCCGCCGCCTTCGAGGAAACCCAGGGCAGCCAAATCCTGCTGCTTGGCATCGCGGTGGCGGTGATCTACGTGCTGTTGGGGGTGCTGTACGAAAGCTATATCCACCCGCTGACCATTCTGTCCGGCCTGCCCTCCGCCGCCATCGGCGCGCTGGGCACGCTGATGCTGTTCGGCCAGGAACTGACGGTGATCGCCAGCATCGGCATCCTGATGCTGATCGGCATCGTCAAAAAGAACGCCATCATGATGATCGACTTCGCGCTGGAAGCGCAGCGCAAGCAGGGCATGTCGCCGGAGCAGGCCATCCACGCCGCCTGTCTGCTGCGTTTCCGGCCCATAATGATGACCACCTTGGCGGCCTTGATGGGCGCTTTGCCCATTGCGCTGGGCCTGGGCGCCGGCGCCGAGTTGCGGCAGCCCCTGGGCCTGGCGGTAGTGGGAGGCCTGGTGTTCTCACAGGTGGTCACGCTCTACATCACCCCGGTGCTCTATCTGTACTTCGACGCGCTGGCTCAACGCCACGCCGCCTGGCGGGAAAAACGGCGCGCGCTGCGCGCCTGACGCGACAAGGCCCGCGCCGGACTCCGGCGCGGGCCTTGCTCTAAAAATCTCGTGAGCAAGAGCGAGACAAGGCAACAACGAGCGAAAAAGCAGAATGTATAAGTGGTACATGAGCACTTTAAGCCGCGTCCTCCTTGCAATCCGCCTCTAGCCGGGCATAATGCAATCATTGCTATCAAACACAGGGAGGCAGGCCATGGCCAATCTGATCGTGCGCAATATCGACGATGAAGTCGCCGCGGAGCTCAAGCGTCGCGCGGCGGCCCACGGCGTCAGCGCCGAAGCCGAGCATCGCCGCATTCTGCGCAGCGCCTTGCTCGCCCAACCCAAACGCCGCAGCTTTGCCGAAGTCCTGGCCAATATGCCCGACGTGGGCGAAGACGCCGACTTCGAACGCAGCCGGGAATAGGCCGTGTATCTGGTGGACACCAATATCGTCAGCGAGGCTCGCAAAGGCGGCAAAGCCAATGCAGGCGTGCTCGCCTTCTGGCGATCGGCGGACGCGGACAGCCTCTATCTGTCCGCCATCAGCGTGGGGGAAATTCGCCGCGGCATAGAGAATCTCAAGCATCGCGGCGACCTCAAGCAGGCCGGCCTGCTGGAACAATGGCTGGACACCATCACCCAGGAATTTTCCCAACGCATTCTGAACTTCGATGCCGATTGCGCCCAGGTATGGGGCAAGTTGATGTCCCCTCATCCCCAGAACGCCGTCGACAAGCAAATCGCCGCCATCGCGCTGATCCACGACCTGACGATCGTGACCCGCAATAGCGGCGATTTTGCCGGCACCGGCGTCAAACTATTGAATCCGTTCAACCCGATCTAAAAAACTCAGCCCTGACGCAAACGCTTGAGCGCCTCCTCGGCGTCGCGCGGCGCGCGCTTATCCGGGCAGGCCAGGTCGCGCAGCGAACGGCGCAGCTTGTCGTCATGTTCGATCTTGCGCCACACCGCCTTGTTGGAGCGGATCCAGTTTTTATCGATGCTGTTGCCAAAAGCGTAGGCGCGGTAGCTGCCCTCATTGCACAGCAGGCCCTCGAAGCTCAGATTCTCCGCGCCGGCCGGGCTCTTCACCCGCACGATCATCCGCACCACGCCGTCCTCGCCCGCGCTCAGCGTCTTGGCGTCGACGAAATACTGGTTGGTCTGCAGATTATCTGTGCTCACGGCGATCCAGTCCGGTTGCGCCGGATACGGCGGCAACTGGTAATCGCCCTCCTGCCACGGCACCTCCGGCGCGAAATCGATGTTCTTCTTGATTTTGTTGTCGGCCAACGCCGGCTGCGCGGCGCAAAGGGCCAGCACGATGATGGCGGCAAAGGTCTTCAAATCACTACTCCTCGTTCAGCGCGCCGGGGCCGCGCTTGGCTGGCCCGGACGCAAAGTGAAACGGCGACGGCCGGTTTCCCTGCCGGCCAAGCCCCAACTCAACTCCGAAAACTGCATATCGCCGCGCGCCGACACCGTCAGCAGCATGGACGCGCGGGTGCCGTAGTCGCGGCCTTTGATGAAGATGGGCGACAATACCCGCTCCAGCGCGGAGCCGATGCGGGTGTTCGGCAACTGTCCCGGCGGTGCCGGCGTGCCGTCGGACAGGGCGACGAAAGCCTGATCCTCGGTGGGCACGCGCTGAAACTCGCGCAGATATTCAGCCAGCCGCTCGCTCTTGAACCACGGCGTGTCCAGCGTGGCGTTGGACAAGGTGTGGATGCCCGGCGTCACCCGGGCGATCTGGCCGCCGCGGCTGTGGAAATGAAACAGGTCCGAGGTATAGCCGAACAGCAGGTTAAACGGCGCGTAGCGGCCTTGCTCGGCGCGCAGCCAATCGGCGAAGGCGAACGGATCCTCGTCGCCGGCGACGAAACGCTCCACCAGCTCCCCGCGCGAGCGTTCCGCTTTGACCGGATGGCCATCGCGGATATTGGTCACCGCGGCAATGCGCCCTCGGCCGTCCACCATCAGCCAGCTGCCGCCGGACTCGGCGTCGCGGCCGCCCAGCGTATTCTGATATTGCGGCCACCAATCCAGCGGTTCGGTCGGACGCGCATAGTATTCGTCCCGGTTGGCCAGCAACACCAGCTGGCCCAGTCCGGGGGTCTTGTAGGCAAAAGCGATCACGCACATGATGAAGACCGATTTGAGGATGGCTTGGCGACTCGCGTAAACTTAGGGTTTAGGGAGCAGCCACGGACAGTTCCGACCAGGCCTGTATTCCGCTCAATGTCCGCCGCGCGTTGGCGATGCGGCCTCGAACGGATTCCAAGCGGCCGGGCTTCTCTCCATTGTAACTGATAAGGCTGAGGAAGCCGGACCATGAATTTCGACAAAACCATAGACCTCTCCGGCCTCAACTGCCCGCTGCCCATCCTGCGCGCCAAGAAGGCGCTGGCGGAAATGGACAGCGGCGCGGTGCTGGAGGTGATCGCCACGGACCCCGGCGCGCCCAAGGACTTCGAAGCCTTCTGCCGTCAGACCGGCAACGCGCTGTTGACCTCGGACACCACGGCGGAAGGCAAATTCCGCATGGTGCTGAAACGGAAATAACCCCGATGGCTCAGAGCCTGTTTACAAGCTCGCAAGCAAAGGCGAGACAGCGCGATAGCGGCTGAAGAAGCGGAATGTACACACGGTACATGAGCATTTTGAAGACGCACTCACCGTGCCACGTTTCACGACACGCAGCAACTTGTAAACAGGTTCTTTTTGGCCGCCGCCTTTTTCATCGCTACCCGCAGGCAAGACCATGACGCAAACCCTGACCCTGATCCGCCCCGATGACTGGCATCTTCACCTGCGCGACGGCGCGGCGCTGGCCGCCGTATTACCCGACACCTGTCGCCAGATGGGCCGCGCCATCATCATGCCCAATCTCAAGCCGCCGGTGACCACCGTGGACGCCGCGGCCGCCTACCGCGAGCGCATCCTGGCCGCGCGCCCGGCCGGCAGCCGCTTCGAGCCGCTGATGACGCTGTACCTGACCGACAACACCTCGCCGGCGGAAATCCGCAAGGCCAAGGCCAGCGGCTTCGTCCACGCGGTCAAGCTCTACCCGGCCGGCGCCACCACGAATTCGGACTTCGGCGTGTCCGACGTCAACAAAGCCATGCCGGCGCTGGAAACCATGGCCGAAACCGGCCTGCCGCTGCTGGTTCACGGCGAAGTCACCGACCCGGCCATCGACGTGTTCGACCGCGAGGCGGCCTTCATCGCGCAGGTGTTCCAACCCTTGCTGGCCAAACTGCCCTCGCTGCGCGTGGTGTTCGAACACATCACCACCCGCGACGCCGCCGAATACGTGGCCGCCGCGCCGGACAACGTCGCCGCCACCATCACCGCCCACCACCTGCTGATGAACCGCAATGCGCTGTTCGTCGGCGGCATCCGCCCGCATCATTATTGCCTGCCGGTGCTCAAGCGCGAGCTGCACCGCCAGGCGCTGCTCAAGGCCGCCACCAGCGGCTCCGCCAAGTTCTTCCTCGGCACCGACAGCGCGCCGCACGCGCGCCACGCCAAGGAGAGCAGCTGCGGCTGCGCCGGCATGTACACCGCCAACGCCGCCATCGAGCTGTACGCCGAGGCCTTCGAGGCGGCCGGCGCGCTGGACAAGCTGGAAGCCTTCGCCAGCCTCAACGGCCCGGCCTTCTACCGTCTGCCGGTCAACGCGGAGCGCGTGACCCTGGCCAAGCAAGCATGGACGGTGCCGGACGCGTTGCCCTACGACGGCGACGCGCTGGTGCCGCTGCGCGCCGGTGAAAGCATGGCCTGGAAACTGCTGGACTAAGAACCATGGCGAACAACACCTGGCCCCAGCGCCGGAGTGTTGTTCGCCATGCCGCCTCAATCATCGCGGGTCAGCACTTCCAACAGCTCGATCTCGAACAAGAGATTGGAATTGGGCTTGATGCGGGCGCCGATCTGGCGCTCGCCGTAAGCCAGGCGCGCCGGCACGTACAGCCGGCGCTTGCCGCCCACCTTCATGCCCATCAACCCCTGGTCCCAGCCTTTGATCACGCGGCCGGTGCCGATCACACACTGGAACGGCCTTCCCTTCGCGTAGGACGAATCGAACTCGGTGCCGTCCTCCAGCCAGCCGGTGTACTGCGTGGTGATCAAGGCGCCCTTGACCACCTCCTTGCCTGCGCCCTCCACCAGATCGGTGATTTGCAGTTCATCGCTCATCTTGCTTCCTCGCCTTTTAATCCGCCGCGGATGATAGCCGACT
Organism: Chromobacterium haemolyticum; assembly: GCF_009936155.1. Classification (NCBI taxonomy): domain Bacteria; kingdom Pseudomonadati; phylum Pseudomonadota; class Betaproteobacteria; order Neisseriales; family Chromobacteriaceae; genus Chromobacterium; species Chromobacterium haemolyticum. Next base: position 4,690,579 of record NZ_AP019312.1, read on the forward strand.
CGCCCCGTCGCGACGAGCCCGACTCGCCGACCAGCGCCGTTGTCGCGCGTAAAACTTTTTCTACAAATACATTAATCATTAAATGCAATTCAAATACTGCAAGGGCAAACTTTCCCATTTGACATACATCATGACAAATCAGTAGGATGCAAACACTTGAGAACGGCTGGTCCAATACAAAATAGCCGTCGGAGAAATAGCAGGAGCCGTTGGGTCAACTCCCATGAGTACGCGTGACCGACGGGCCAGGAGAAACCCTATGTTGCTGGATTTGCCATGGCAGGACCTGAGCGCCATCTTTGCGGCGGTCACCATTGCTTACGTGATTTTCGGCGTGGCCGGTTTCGGCACCGCCCTGGTCGCCAGCCCGGTGCTGGCCATTTTCATCCCGGTATCCAAGATCGTGCCGTTGCTGGCGCTGATGGACATGTTCGCCGCCTTCAGCAATATCCTGCGCGACGGCCGCAAGGCGGACCTGGGCGAACTGAAACGCCTGATTCCGCTGATGGTGGCCGGCAGCCTGATCGGCGCCGCCATCTTGCTGAAAACACGGCCGGACGCGCTGCTGCTGGCTTTGGGCGTGTTTGTGGTGGCTTATTCTCTTTATTCGCTCAGCGGCCTCAGTCCCAAGCGGCAATTCCAGCCCCGCGCGGCGGTCCCCTTCGGCCTGGTGGGCGGCGTGTTCAGCGCGCTGTTCGGCAGCGGCGGCTTCATCTACGCCATTTACCTATCCGGCCGCATCGAACAAAAAGAACACTTGCGCATCACCCAAACCACGCTGATCGGCCTGAGCACCCTGACCCGGGTCGTGCTGTTCGCGCTGGCCGGCGTCTATATGGATGCCTCCCTGCTGCTGCTGGCGCTGATTCTGGCGCCGGCCATGCTGTGCGGGGTGTTTGCCGGCCGCCACATCACCCTGCGGCTGACACGTGAACAATTCATCCGGGTGATCAATACCGTCGTCCTGTTTTCCGGCATCGTCCTGCTAGGCCGTTACTTCAGCCACTGAGAATGTGTTTACGCTCTCGCAAGCCAAGGCGAGATCAGGTGAAAACCGCTGAGAAAGCGGAATGTACAGATGGTACACGAGCATTTCGAAGGGGTTTCCAACGCCGTATCGCCAATGCGCAGCGATCGTAAGCAGATGCTGAGCGGCCCCCACTACGCAATACCGCTGTAGCCATCCCCCGGTCGCGACCACGCGCGGCCGCGCTCATGGCGCCGATTCTCTCATCCCTGACGGGAGGGCCCGCTGTCGCCCGCAGTCCGGGAGTGTGTTTGCTGCTCTTACAATGATGAGGAGTGCCAAGTGAATCATGCTGCATTGAACGAAATGATGACGCCGGAAGAGTATCTGGCCAGCCTCAACGACGGCCGCGAAGTTTACATCTACGGCCAGAAGGTGGCGGACGTCAGCCGGCACCCGGCTTTCCGCAACAGCGCCTACTCGATGTCGCGGCTGTACGAGGCGCTGCACCACCCGGACAGCCAGGAGTTGATGACCGACATCGACCCGGAAGGCTATCGCACCCACCGCTATTTCATGCCCAGCCGCTCCTGTGATGACTTGCTCAAGGCGCGCGACGCCATTGCCCACTGGTCGCGGCTGACTTATGGCTTCATGGGCCGCACCCCGGACTACAAGGCCGGTTTCACCGCCACGCTGAAATCCGACCCCCATCTGTACGCGCCCTTCCACGACAACGCGCTGAACTGGTATCGCCAGAGCGCGCGCAAGGTGCTGTTCCTCAACCATGTGCTGGTGAACCCGCCGGCGGGCCGCGCCCGCGCCGCCTCGGAGATGCGTGATCTTTACCTGCACGTGGAGAAGGAAACCGACGCCGGCATCATCGTGCGCGGCGCCAAGATGGTGGCCACCAGCGCCGCCATCTCCAACGCCACCTTCGTCGCCCAGAACAGCGCCGCCCAATACCAGCCCGGCGGCGAGGAGGACTTCGCGCTCTGCTTCATCCTGCCGATGAACGCGCCCAACCTCAAAATCATCTGCCGCCGCTCCTACGAGGCCTCGGCGCTCAGCCCATTCGACAACCCGCTGTCCAGCCGCTTCGACGAAAACGACTCGGTGCTGATCTTCGACGGCGTGTTCGTGCCCTGGGAAAACGTGCTGATCTACCGCGACATCGAGCGCGCGCGCAGCTTCTATTCCGCCTCCGGCTTCCTCAACCGCTACCCGCTGCAATCCGGCACCCGGCTGGCGGTCAAGATGGACTTCATCTGCGGCCTGCTGGCCAAGGTGCTGGAGTCCAACGGCAGTGACGGCTTCCGCGGCGTGCGCGCCCGGTTGGCGGACATCGTGGCGCTGCGCAACCTGATGTGGTCGCTGACCGAATCGCTGTGCCACAACCCGGAACCGCGCCGCGACGGCTCGGTGGTGCCGCGGCTGGAAGCCGCCGCCACGGTGCGCTATTTCGGCACTCAGATGATGTCCCAGCTCAAACCGGTGTTCAACACCATACTCGGCGGCTCGCCCATCATGCAGGTATCCAGCTGGCTGGACCTGGCCAATCCGGAGCTCAAGGACCTGATCGGCTGCTACTTCCAGGGCACCGATCAAGAGGCGGTGGACCGGCTCAAGCTGATCAAGCTGCTGTGGGACGCGCTGGGCAGCGAATTCGGCGGACGCCACGAGTTGTACGAGCACAATTACGCCGGCAACAACGAGCAAGTGCGGCTGGACATGCTGCGCCACTGCGAGAGCAGCGGCGTGCTGGAGCAATGCCGCGCGCTGGTGGACGACTGCATGGCCGACTACACGCCGGACGGCTGGGCGCGTCCGGGCTGGCAGTTCGACGGCGCTTGCCGCGACCGCGTTTGAACCGGACCGGAAAGGAGGCAAGCATGCTGTACGCAGGCAAATGGGACCGCGCCGGTCTGGATTACCAGGCCTTGAAGAACCAATGGCACGTGGTGGCGCGCGCCGACGAAGTCAGCGCCGAACGCCCCAAGGCGGTGCGTCTGCTGGGCGAAGAACTGGTGCTATGGCGCGACGGCGCCGGCCAGATCCACGCCTGGAAAGATTATTGCGGCCATCGCGGCGCCAAGCTGTCGCTGGGCTGCGTCAAAAAGGGCGAGATCGAATGCCCGTACCACGGCTGGCGCTTCGACGCCGGCGGCCAGTGCACGCGGGTGCCCGCCCATCCGGACCAAGCCACGCCCTCGTCGGCGCGCTTGATCTTCCGCCACCACGCGGCCGAACGCTACGGTCTGATCTGGGCCAGCCTGGACGCGCCGCAGCGGCCGCTGCCGGTGTTCCCGGAATGGGAGGATGGCAGTTTCCGTAAAGTATTCGCCGGCCCCTACCGCTATATGGGCAACGCTTTGCGCTCGGTGGAAAACTTTCTCGACGCCTCGCACTTCCCCTTCGTCCACGCCAATCTCAACGGAGACCCGGACGCGCCGGAACCGCTGCCGGACTACAAGGTGTTCAAGGACGAACACGGGCTGCGCACCTCGGAAATCTCGGTGTTCCAGCCCTACGGCGACCACCGCGGCATTCCGGTCACCGCGCGCTACACCTACTCGGTGTTCAACCCCACCACCGCCTACTTCGTCAAGAAGACCGGCGACACCGAACGCTTCTGCACTTTCCTCAACGCCACCCCGGTGGACGAGGCCGAGTGCGTGATCTGGCTGATCGTCGCCATCAACTTCGGCGCCGACTTGAGCGAGGAAAAAATCCTCTACCGCCAGGACATGGTGTTCGAGCAGGACCGGCTGATCGTGGAATCGCAGCGACCGGCGCGGCTGCCGCTGGACATCCAGCAGGAAATGCACGTTCGCAGCGACCGGCTGGGCATCGAATACCGGCGCTGGATCAAGGAACTGGGCCTGCGCGCCGACGCGCCAAACCACGCCGAGCCGCGCGCCGCGGCCTTGCTGAACTGACAGGGAGCAAGCGATGGATGCATTTGAACCCCGCCGCCTCCAGCTGGCCGAGCGCGAATCGAACGCACGCACCTACGCGCGCGGCATAGACCGCGTGATCAGCCGCGGCGAGCTGGCCCGAGTCTACGACAGCGAAGGCCGCGAATACCTGGACTGCCTGGCCTGCGCCGGCGCGCTGCCGCTGGGCCACAACCATCCCTTCGTCCAACAGCGGGTGGCTGCTTTTCTGCAATCCGGCCAGCTGCAGCAGGCGCTGGACATCGCCACCCCGGCCAAGCTCGCCTTTGTCGAACAGCTATATCAGGCGCTGCCCGCCGGCTTCGCCGAACACGCCAAGGTGCAGTTCTGCGGCCCATCCGGCTCCGACGCGGTGGAAGCCGCGCTCAAGCTGTTCAAGACCGCCACCGGCCGACGCCCGGTGCTGGCCTTCCAGGGCGCCTACCACGGCATGACCATGGGCGCGCTGGGCATGATGGGCAACCTGGTGCCGAAACAGGCGGTCAGCGGCTACCCGGCGGAAATCCAGTTCCTGCCGTTTCCCTACGCTTACCGCAGCCCCTTCGGCGCAGACGCCGCCGAGACCGAGCGGCTGTCGCTGGCCTATTTGGAAAACCTGCTGTCCGACCCGGAAAGCGGCGTCGGCAAACCGGCCATGCTGCTGGTGGAGCCCATTCAGGGCGAAGGCGGCTGCATCCCGGCCAGCGCCGGCTGGCTGCGCGGCTTGCGCGAAATCACCGCGCGCCACGACGTGCCGCTGGTAATGGACGAGGTGCAAACCGGCTTTGGCCGCAGCGGCGACATGTTCGCCCATGAATGGGCCGGCATCGTGCCGGACGCCGTCGTCCTCTCCAAGGCGGTGGGCGGCGGCTACCCGCTGGCCCTGGTGGCCTACCACCAGAAATACGACAGCTGGGCGCCCGGCGCCCACGCCGGCACCTTCCGCGGCAACCAGATCGCCCTGGTCAGCGGCGCGGCCACGCTGGAATACCTGCGCCGGCCCGGCGTGCTGGAGCAAGTGCGGGAGGTGGGCCAACTACTGCGCCAGAAGCTGCAAGCGCTGCAAACGCGCTTCTCCTGCATCGGCGAAGTGCGCGGCCGCGGCCTGATGCTGGGCGTGGAGCTGATAGACCCCAACGGCGCGCCGGACACGCTGGGCCACCCGCCGGCCAACGGCTTGCTGGCCAAGGCGCTCAAGCGCGCCTGCCTGGAACACGGCCTGATCCTGGAGAGCGGCGGCCGTCACGGCGCGGTGATGCGGCTGCTGCCGCCGCTGATCATCAGCGCCGACGACGCGGAAGAAATCGTCCGTCGTTTTGAAACCGCGCTGACCAGCCTGTGGCCCGCCGCCCCGGCCGCCGCGCACGCACCGGCCGCAATGGCCTTCTAAACCTGGAGCGACAGCATGACGCACACCGTACACGACATCATCGGCATCGGCTTCGGCCCCGCCAACATCGCGCTGGCCATCGCGCTGGAAGAACTGGCGCCGCAGCTGTCCGTGCGCTTCCTGGAACGGCGTCCCTCCGCCGTCTGGCAGCCCGGCATGCTGCTGGAAGGCTCGGACATTCAAAACCACCCGCTGCGCGACCTGGTCACCCCGCGCAACCCGCGCAGCCGCTACACCTTCACCAACTTCCTGCACGAGCACAACCGGCTCTATCAGCACCTGAACCTGCCGCTGCACTACCCGCTGCGGCTGGAGTACGCGCAATACGTCAGTTGGGTCGCAGGCTGCTTCCAGCACCAGGTGGAATACCAGCGCGAAGTCGTCGACATCCTGCCGGTCAACGACAGCGACGGCGCGCTCAACCATTACCGCGTGCTGTGCGCCGACGGCCGCGAGTACCTGGCGCTCAGCGTGGTGTTGGCGCCGGGCCGCACCCCCAACATTCCGGAACCGTTCCAGCGCGCGCCGGACCCGCGCGTGGTCCACCTCAACCACTACCTGCCGGCGCTGGAACAATTGAAAGCCAAAGGCGGCGGCCGGGTGGCGGTGATCGGCGGCAGCCAGAGCGCGGTGGAAATCCTGCTGCACGCCAGTTCCGAGCCGGCGCTGACGCGCGTGGTCGGCATCACCCGCAACTTCGGCTACCGCCAGAAAGACACCAGCCCCTTCTCCGACGAGGTCTATTTCCCCGCCTTCGTCGACGCCTTCTTCTCCGCCAGCCCGGAACACAAGGCCAGGCTGCGTCAGGAGCTGGTATTCACCAATTACTCGGCCGCCGACATCGACGTGCTCAACCAGCTCTACGTCAAACAATACGCCAACCGGCTGCAGGACAAGGACAGCCTGGCCCTGCTCACCTGCATGAAAGCCGAGGCCTGCGAACCCGGCGCCGACGGCGTCACCCTGCGGCTGCGCCACTTCCTGGGCGGCGACGCGATCAGCGAAACCGTGGACCTGGTGGTGCTGGCCACCGGCTTCCTCGACCTGGGCCGCGGCCCCAAGCGCGAGCCCTGGCCGCGCGTGCTGGAAACGCTGTCGCCGCAGCTGTGCGCCGAGCGCGACACCGTGGACATCGCGCTGGACTACCGCGTGCGGCTGCGCGGCGAGGCCGACCGCGGCGCGCCGCTGTACCTGAACGGCCTGTGCGAATCCTCTCACGGCATGGGCGACGCCGGCTCCTTCAGCCTGCTGGCGCTGCGCTCGCAAGCCATCGTGCAATCGCTGACGGAACGGCTGGAACAAGGATCGCGACATGACGGCGTCCGCGCTTGACGCTCTGCTGGGCGCCGCCACCGGCTGGCAGGCGCGCGCGCCGCGGCTGCTGGCGGCCAAGGCCGACGCGCTGCCGGTCAGTTGCGAACTGGCGGTGATAGGCGCCGGCCTCACCGGACTGTCGGCGGCGCTGGCCGCCGCCGAAGCCGGCTGCTCGGTGGTGGTGCTAGAGGCCGACGCCGTCGGCGGCGGCGCCACCGGGCGCAACTCCGGTTTCGTGGTGCCGGTGCCGGCGCGCTGCGGCCCGCCGGAGCTGCGCGCCTGGCTGGGCCCGCAGGCCGAGGGCTATCTGGCCGGCCTAAGCGAAGCCGCAGCCGAACTGCTGGCGCTGCCGGAAGCCAGCCCGGTCCGCAAAGGCTGGATGCAATTGTTCTCCGCCCCCGGCTCCGCGCAGGCCTCCGCCCTGGCCTGGCGACGGCTGGGCGTGCGCGCCCGCGCGCTGGACGCCGAACAGGCGCAAGCCCTGAGCGCCGCCTCCGGCTATCACGGCGGCCTGCTGTTCGAGGACGGCGGCCAGATCGACCCGCTGGCGCTGGCGCGCGGCCTGGCCGAACGCTGCCGCCAACGCGGCGTGATCCTGCTGGAACGCTGTCCGGCCAAGCTGGTGGAACTGGAAAGCAGGGACGGCATGCACGTGATCCGCACCCTGCGCGGCAGCCTGCGCGCCGGCCGCGTGCTCATGGCCGGCAACGCCTACAGCCGCGACGGCGTCGCCGCCGTCGCCCGCCACAGCGTGCCGCTGACGCTGGCGCTCGGGCAGTTCGAACTGAGCGCGGAACAACAGGCGCGGGTGCTGCCCGCCGACATCCCCTTTTCAGACAATCGCCGCGACATGTGGTTTTTCCGCAAAATGCCGGAAGGCCAATTGCTGACCGGCCTGTTCGCGCTGAGGCCAGACGCCGAAACGGAACAGTACGCCGCCGCCTTGCGCCAGCGCGTCCGCGCCGTCTTCGGCCTGGAGCTCGACGCCGCCCCGCGGCTATGGGCCGGACAAGTCGGCCTCACTCCGTCCGGCCTGCCCAGCGTGCAACGCGTCGGCGACGGCGTTCTGGCCTGGACCGGCTGCAACGGCCGCGGCCTGGCGCTGTCCTTCATGCTGGGCCGAACCCTTGCGCGCCAACTGATAGGCGCCGGCCCGGCCCTATTGCCGTTCAATCCGCGTCCGCTGCGCGGCCGCGCGCTGCTAAAGTGGATGACCGAAGCGGTCATCGCCCACGACCGGCGCCGGCGCGCCCGGCTTACGCCGGCCGAACCTCGCTCGCAAAAGGAAGCTACCCCGTGAGTTCATGCGCTTTCCATTATCAGGAACACTGCTGTACCCGCCCCGAGCTGATCGACCGGATGATCGCCCGCTACCCGCTGGCGCTGATCAGCAGCGAACACCAGGGCCGGCCGCACGCCAGCCACATCCCGCTGTTCCGCGTCGCAGACCGCAGCCTGTTCGGCCACGTAGACCGCCGCAATCCCCAATTCCAGGGCCGCGGCCGCTTTCCTGCGCGCTTGGTGTTCATGGGGCCGCAAAGCTATATCCCGCCGGAGGCCTACCGCAGCCGCTTGCTGCCCACCTGGAATTACATTGCGGTGCACATGGACGCCGAGATCGAAATCCTCGACGACCTGGAATCGGCCCGCCGCGCGCTGCGCGACACTTGCGAGCGGCTGCAGCCACCCCAAGCGCCGTTCCAGTACGACGCCGCAGATCCCCGAGTCATCGCCAACGCGCCACACATCCTCGGCCTGCGCGTTCATGTGCTGCGCGAGGAAGGCCGCTTCAAGCTGTCGCAGGACAAGACCCCGGCGGACCAGCAGGCGGCGCTGGATCATCTGCTGCGCCGCGACGAAGCCGCGGAGCGCGCGCTGCTGGAAGAACTGCTGCGCTTCGCCGAAACCGCGGAGCCGGCGCATGGCTGAGCCCTCCGCGCTGGCCCGGCGCTTCATCAATCAAGGCGTCGCGCTGGACCCCGGCCAGCGCCGCGCCGCCGACGCGCTGGACGCGCTGCGCCTCCAAACGCAGACCGCCCCCGCCTGGCCGCTGCGCCGGCCGCCGCCGCAAACCGGCGCCTATCTGTGGGGCGAACCCGGCCGCGGCAAAACCATGCTGATGGATGGACTGTTCGCCTTGTCCACTGCGCCGGCGCAACGCATCCATTACCACCAGTTCCTGCGCGACCTGCACCGCGGCCTGGCCCAGTCCGGCGGCGAGCAAGCCAACTACCTGCCCGCGCTGGCGCGGCGCGTGGCCGCGCAAAGCCGCTTGTTCTGCCTGGACGAATTCCATCTGCACGACATCGCCGACGCCATCCTGATGGAGCGCTTCCTGACCGTGCTGCTGGAAGAACGGGTGCTGGTGATCCTGACTTCCAACTACGCGCCGGAGCAACTGCTGCCGGACCCGCAACTGCACCGCTACGCGCTGCGCGTCATCGCGCTGATCCAGCGCCACATGCAGGTGTTGCACCTGGACGGCGAGCGAGACTACCGCTACCGCGAAGCCGCCGCCGGCGAACACTATCTGCACCCTTGCGGCGCGGAAGCCGAACAGCGCCTGCGCCGGCTGCTGCAAGAGCAGGGCCGGGCCGTGGGTCCCGCCGCCGCCGTCTCGCTGTCCGGCCGGCCGCTGCCCGCTCGGGCGCAAAGCCCGGACTGCGTCTGGTTCGACTTCGAAACCCTCTGCCTGGGCCCGCGCTCGCATCTGGATTACCTGGAAATGTCGGAACGCTGGCACACCGTGGTCGTCTCCGACATCGCCCAGGCGCAGTTGAACAAGGCGGACGGCCTGCGCCGCTTCATCTGGCTGGTGGACGTGCTCTACGACCGCCGCCAACGTCTATTGCTGATTTCAGAACGCCCTATCGAAACCATGCTGCGCGACGCCACGCTGTCGGCGGACACCCACCGCACACTGAGCCGGCTCGCCGAAATGCAATCCGCCTCCTTCGCCGCCGCCGCCGCCATCGAAATGAGCCCGCTATGCCAATAGTCAGAATCGAAGACGCCGCCACTCGCACGCCGGCCCAACGCCAAGCCATCGTCCACTGCGTCTACGACGCGCTGCGCGCCGTGTTCGGCGTCAGCGACGAAGAGCTGCAGGCGCGCTACCAGCGCTTCGCACCGGAAGATCTGCTGCCGCCGGGCGGCGACCCGGACTACCTGCACATCGAGATCACCGTCTTCGCCGGCCGCAAACCGGAGACCAAGAAAAAACTCTACGCCAAGCTGGCCGCCGACCTGGCCGCGCTGCTGGACATCCCCCCCGCCTCGGTGCTGATCCTGCTGCGCGAAGAGCCGGCCGAAAACTGGGGCATGCGCGGCGGCCAGGCCGCCAGCGAAATCGATTTCGGCTACGCCATCTCCGTCTGATGAGCCAGCACCCGCAGGCCCTGCGCCAAACGCTGGGCAGCTTCGCCACCGGCGTCGCCGTCGCCTCGGGACTAGAGCCTCAAGCAAGAGCGAGACAAGGCGAAAACGCGCGCAAGCGCGCACCGTTCACGCAGGAACGCCACGGCGCGCCGCTGATCGGCGCGGCCAGTACCATCAAACCCATCCCCTAGCCACTCTGGAACCGCAAACATGACGCAAAACAGCAAACACGTCCTGCGCAGCCTGATAGCAAGCCGCTCCGGCCTGCTGGTGCCCGGCGCCTACAACGCGCTGAGCGCTCGCATCGTTGAAGACCTCGGCTTCGGCGCGCTTTACCTGACCGGCGCCGGCCTGACCAATATGCAGCTGGGCCTGCCGGACCTCGGCTTCGTCGGCCTGAAAGAAGTGGCGGACCAGGTGTCCGCCATCCGCGACGCGGTGTCCATCCCCATCATCGTCGATGCCGACACCGGCTTCGGCAACGCGCTCAATGTGCGCCGAACCGTGCGCGTGCTGGAACGCGCCGGCGCCGACGCCATCCAGCTGGAAGATCAGGTACTCCCCAAGAAATGCGGCCATTTCGCCGGCCAAAACCTGATCAGCGCCGCCGAGATGTGCGGCAAGCTGCAGGCGGCCGCGGAGGCGCGCCAGGATGAAAACCTGCTGATCATCGCCCGCACCGACGCCTGCGCGGTGGACGGCATAGACGCCGCCATCGAACGTGCCGGCCGCTACGCCGAGGCCGGCGCCGATGTGCTGTTCATCGAAGCGGTGCGCGAACTGGACGACATCCGCCGCCTGCCGGCGCTGTTCGACCGCCCCCTGTTGATGAATATCGTCATCGGCGGCAAAACCCCGGCGCTGAGCGCCGCCGATCTGAAGGAACTGGGCTACGGTCTGGTACTTTACGCCAACGCCGCGCTGCAAGGCGCGGTGCTGGGCATGCAGCGGGCGCTGGGCGCGCTCTCCCGCGACGGCATCCTGCAGGAAGACCCGCAACTGGTGACCCCGTTCGCCGAACGTCAGCGCCTGGTCAACAAGCCGCTCTACGACGAACTGGACGCGCGCTACGGCGCGGCCGGGCGGGATTGAACGCGATCTGGCCGCGATGAAGGGCGGCCCGCCCTTCTATTTGATTTCGTCTTTGATGAAATACAGCTCGTGGTCCGATTTCAAGCCCAGCTTCTTGATCGCGGACTGCTTTTGTCCGCTGATCGTTTTGATGCTCTTCGAAAATTTATCGGCGATTTCGCTTACGGTCATCCCATCGAGAAAACAACGCAGCACCTCCAGTTCCCTAGGGGACAAGGCGGACAAGCGGACCACCCGGTTCATCGCATCCGGCGCATGCGTGGAACTGTCGGCGGGCACACTGTCCGCCTGCTGAGCCTGCGCCAGTTCCAAGGCCATTTCCGCCGTCAAATAGACGCGCCCGGTCACCGTCACCCGGATCGCCCTCACCAGTTCGTTCAAGTCCTGCTGCTTGCCGACGAAGCCGCGCGCGCCGGCCCTCAAAGCCAAGGACACTGTGGCGGTATTGTAATAAGAGGACATGATCAAGATCGCCACCTCCGGAAAACGCGCACGGATGGCGCGGATGAGGTTCAAACCATCCATGTCCTGAGGCTGCAACGCATAATCCAGCACCAGCACATCCGGCCTATCATGGTTCAACGCCGCCAGAAAAGAGCGGCTGTCGCCAAAACAGCCCGCCAAGTCGATATCGCTCTCCTGCGACAACCTAAAGCCCAACCCCTGCCTGACCACCTCATGATCGTCCAACAACATCACTTTGATTTTTCTTTTCTTCATCCCCCCTCCATGGCAATGAAAATCATTTCAGCATCAATTAAAACATCCGCCCTTTTAAAAATACACTCAAACGCAGCATGCGCAATCTTCGCGCCGCAGCCACATCCGTCTCTATTCCGTCAAAAACACACTACAACATTTCAAGAACCGCCCGTGATAAAGGGTAAAGCATGGCAAAACCCTGCATTTTATAAACAAATGTCATACAAAAAAGCAATCAAGCGAAATGGGTATTTTTCAAAAATAAAAAAGACAAATTCATACCATGCATGTGCCGCTACGTTTCCACATCTTTTTTTGCAAAAGGCTAAATTCCTTGATAAATTCGCGTCAACAAGACCATTCTCAAACCTATGGCGCTCACTAAAACCTGTTTACATTCTGCCGCGCGTCGACAACACCGTATTGGAAACCGTATCTTAATATCCATGCGCCGCGATTACATTTTGCTTGCCCCGTAGTTTCGCCTTATTTCGCGCGATTATCCACTCTTAGCGCCTATTCCCACGCCACGCTAGTCGTATTGCAATCCAATGTTTTCGAGAGCATGCATCGTAAAACGGCCTGACCGACTATAATACTCAAGCAAACACATTCAACATGGCGATCGCATGGCAAAAAACACAACCATCAGATTTAATCTACTCTTTATCGCCATGCCTCTGCGCCATGTCATTAATACTACGATGTATGCCATAGCCTGGTCGGCGCTGCTTATTTTCTGCTTGTGCGCGTCCAGCGTGACCAGCCGGGCGGAATCTCCGCCCTATACCGCGGAAGAAACCGCCTGGATCAAACAGCACCCCACCATATACTATTCCATCGACCCTTACTGGCCATTGGAATATATTGAAAACGGCAGCCACAAGGGACTGAGTTGCGCCTATTTGAAAGCCATTGCCAAAAAAAGCGGCCTGCGGTTTCAGTTAGTCGCGGCGAAAAATACTCAGGACATGATAGGCAAATTGAAAAGCGGCCAGATCTATCTGGCCACCATGGGCGCGGCGCAACTGATTCCCAAGGAATACGGCATCCCGTTGCTGAATAGCCAACCCTATGCCTCCACCGCCACCATCATCATCACCAAGGCCGGCGCCGAGGGCTTGTTCAATCCATCCCAATTAGAGCGCAAGACCGTCGCGGTCAAGGGAGGGGGCGGCTACGAACAGTATCTGCGCGCGCACTATCCGTATTTGAAGTTAGTGCTGATCAACGACCCCGTGGCGGCTTTGAAAGCCGTCGCCGACGGCAAGGTGTTCGCCGCCATCGGCGCGGAAATCGTCTTTCGCCCAGTGCTGCAAGGACGCTTCCCCAAAACGCTGCAAATCTCCGGCACCATGCCGGAAATGTTCACAGGCCTGAACATCAAAGTGGCGCAGCAATACCCGGAGCTGCGCTCCATCATCGACAAATCCCTGTTGCAACTGAGTCCATCCGAAACCGACGAGATCTTTGACGACTGGGTCGCCGACATCGACTTCGGCAAACCGTCCATGCACCAGATCAGCCGCTACTACCTGACGGAAATCCTGCTGGTGCTCTGCGTGCTGTCGGTGATGGTTTTCCTGTTCACGCAGGCCCGCTGGGCCAAGCGCCGGGCCGTGGCCAGCGAAGAAGCGAAATCGAAATTCATCGCCATGATGAGCCACGAAATCAGGACGCCGATGAACGCCATCCTCGCCGCTATCGAACTCTTGCAGCAAACCCGGCAAAGCAAGCAGCAACAGGAACTCGCCGCATTGGCCAGTTCCTCCGCCCTCAACCTGCTGGAACTGCTGGACGATGTGCTGGACACCGCCAAGCTGGAGGCGCGGCACTTGGCGCTGGAAAAACTGCCCACCGATCTGCTGGAGCTGGCCAGAGGGATCAGCGACAGCCAGCGCCTGAGCGCCAGCCGCAAAGGGCTGGCACTAACCCTGGCGGCGGACGGGCTGGACAACCGCCTGTTGATTCTGGATCCGATGCGCATGCGTCAGATCATGACCAATCTGCTCTCCAACGCCATCAAATTCACCGATCGCGGCGAGGTGGCGCTCTTGATGCAGTTCAATCCGCAAAGCGCGAAATCCGGCAAGCTCCTGGTCACCGTGCGCGATACCGGCGTCGGCATCGCCAAGGCGCAGCAGGAAAAACTCTTCCGCGCCTATAGCCAGGCGGAGCGCTCCACCAGCCGTCGCTACGGCGGCAGCGGCCTGGGCCTGAGCATCTGCAAACAGCTGATCGAACTGATGGGCGGCAGTATTCTGCTGGAAAGCGCCGAGGGCAAGGGCACCGCTGTCAGCTTTGTCCTGCATGTCGATATTGCGGAGCCAGCCGCCGCCGACCCGCCGCCCCCCCCACCCCGTTCCGCGCCCGACGCCTTGCCGCCTCATCGGCTGCTAGTGGTGGAGGACATGGAGATGAATCAGCAGGCCATCCGTCGGCAGCTCGCGCAACTGGGCTGCGTCGCCATCATCGCGGAAGACGGCCAGACCGCCTTGCAACGGCTGCGACAAGGCGAAACCTTCGCGATGATCCTGATGGACTGTAATCTGCCCGGCATCGACGGCTACGAAACCGCCAGGCGGATCCGGCAATTGGAGTCCGAACGAGACCTGCCCTTCACCCCCATCATCGCCGTCTCCGCGATCAGCGATCTGGCGCATAAGAACCGCTGCATCGCCAGCGGCATGGACGGCATGCTGTCCAAGCCGCTCAGCCTGCGGGATCTTGAGGACATTTTACGTCTGTGGTTAAGGACGGAAGACTTCTCGCCGACACCGCTGGCCTTGCCCGGTTCAGCGCTGGACCTTGCCCGGCTGTACAGTCAGAGCGCGCAGCGGGATTTGCTCCAGTTCCGGCAAGCCGTCGCCGATCAACTGCCCGAAATCATGCTCCACCACGTGCACCGGCTCAAGGGCGGCGCGTTGACGGTGGGCGCGGAGCCTTTGACGCGGCTGGCCGCCCGGATGGAGCAAACGCTGCAAGCGGAAGGCGAACGTCCTAGCGAGGAAGCCTTGCTGACCTGGCTTCAGGAGTTTGAGATGGCCTTGGCGCAGTGGCGGCGGGATGAAGCGCCAGAGGACGGCGCTTAGAACCTGTTCATAGTCTGCTGCGCGGCGGCGATACGGCCTTGAAACCGGCTTCGAAATGCTCATGTACCACCTGTACATTTCGCTTGCTCAGCTGCTTTAGCCTTGTCCAGCCCGTGCTCGCGAGATCGTAAACAGGTTCTAGCCGCTCTTGCCGCCGCACTGATCCAACACCACCCGAATCTCGTCGCCCAGGCCCACCCGCACCAGCGAGCGTCCCGTCAGCGGCGCCAGCCGCGCCGCGCTCCCCGGCGTCTGTATCTTGGTGCTGCCGGTTTTGCCGCCGCAGGCTTCATCCTGCAACAGCCAGAAGGCCGCGTTGCCGGTATTGCGCAGCACGCCGCCCTCCAGATGGAAATCCAGATAGGCCGCGCGCGGCCGGACAATCAACACGCTTCCCAACGAGACCGGGTAATCCGTCCATGCCCCGGCTCCGCGCACGTTCCGCGCGGCGGCGGCCGTCGCCTCCTCCTCCACAAGCAAGCGGTAGTAGCGTTCCCGCGTCTCCATCGCCGCGCCGCGATAGCGCAGCTTGATCGCGCCGCTGGCCCCGGCCCGCAGCGTCAGCCTCGCCGGAGCCACGGCCACTGTGGCCGCGCCGACATCCTCCGCCGCGCCGGAGCTAGACTCCAGGCCGGCGAGAGGCCGCAAGCTGACGCGATAGTCGTGCGGCTGACGAGAATCGTTTTTCAGCTCAACCCGCATTTCGCTCTTATCGGCATCCAGCTCAAGCAAGGGAGCCATCTGCAAAGACCAGGCCGGCAGCGCCGGCAACGCGCACAGCAGCGCCAACAAGGTCTTGCCTCTACTCATAGCCATCTTCGTTTCCTTCCGTCGGAGCGCGGGGCCGTGACGGCCCTGCGCTCCTCCTCTGCTTATTTGGCCAGCTCCAGGCCCATCTCCACCCGCACCGTGCCCGCGCCCAACGCGCGGCCATACCATGGGGCGCCCAGGATTGTCTGCAGCGACGCCGGATCGTCCAACTGAAACCACACACTGAACGGCAGCTTCCGTTTCTCCAGCCCCAAGGCGGAATCGCTGCCGTCGTCCAGCCAGGCGGCGGCGCCCAGATCATGGCTTACCGTGCCGGAACAATTGTCCGGCTCGCGCCGGCCGCCGCCGGCGGCGTCGAACGTGACCCAGGCCGGAAACAGCACCCCTTGCCGCTCATCGGCCTGCAGCGCGAAGCGGCACATTCCTTCCCGCTGGCCGGAGCCGTGCCTGCTGTCCAACGACAAACGCGCCTTGACCGCGCCCAGGCTGCGCTGGCTCAAATACCGCCGCGCCGCGCCGCGTTCCAACGTGCCCGACGGCGGCAAATTGGCCATTTGCGCGCGGATCAGGTAATCCAGCCGGATACGCCCGTCCGGCGCGCCCACCCAGCCGCTGCCCCGATTCGAACCCTCGCTGGCCGGCAGCACCGAAACGCTGGGCTTGGGCTGATAGATCCGGCCAGTGGCGTACTTGGCCCCGGCCGGAGGCGAAGCGCCCGGCTTGTCTTCACTCAAGGCCGCGCCCAGTTCGAGCGCGCGCGTGGCGCGGTCGCCATCGTCAAAGCTACGCGTCGGCACCTCCACCATGATGGTTTCGCTGCCCTGCGGCAGAGTGACCGCGCCCCAATCGCCGGTATTCAAGCCCGACGACAGCACGCGCTCCCCGTCTGTCACCGTCACCCGGCCGCCCTCGTAACCATCGTCCTGCGCTTGGCCATCCTGCGGCCGGGTCCGCAGCCACAAAGTCAGCGCCTGGGGCGCCGGCGCGTTCAAACGCAGCCGGTAGCGCAGCGGCGCGCCAACCGTCACATCGCCGTCGGACGCCAGCGACTCCAGCCGCCAGGCCGGCACAATCGCGAAATCCTTGTTCAGGGTCTTATCCCCCTCCAGGCTGGCCGCGATGCGGTAGCCATCGCGGCCGCCGCTCACCGACTTGGCCTTGACGCCCAGCGCCAACGCCACCTGGTCGCCCTTGGCCGGCCGGAAAGTAAATACGCAATCCTTGTCGCAGCGCGGCGGAATCTGCGCTCCCGAGACTTGCAGCGTCGGCTGCTCCAAACCCCAGGCCGCGCCTTGGCCAGCCACGGTAACGGTCAGGTTCCGCTCGCCCAGCGATACGCCTTCGGTGAAAATTTTGTATTCCAGCGCCTCCCCTACCCGGCCTTCGTCCGGGCCATCGATGGATACCAGCTTCAAATCCTTCTCCACTGCATTGACCGAGGCATAAGACCAGCCGGAATAGTTGTATTCGCAGGAAACGGTTTTAAGACCGGTATAACCCCCAGTCTTGGTCCAGAGTTTGAACCTCACCGGAAACTGATATTGGCTGGGCTGGATTTCCAGCGTTTGACGCCACTTCAAGGGCAGCATGCCGATGTATTGGCCCCTGTTATCCCTCAGCTCCACGGATGCAGGGTCGCCAAACAGACCGCTGGCAAGATTCAGATCGCACTCCAAGGTGTGGTCATGCCCAGACACCGCGGGGCCATCAATGATATCGACCGCGAATTCCACCTCGGTCTCCAAAGCCGTGCTCACCATATCCGGACTGACGCTGACATGCTTGATCCTCGCCGCGTCATACTCAAACCAGCGGAACCATTGCGGTGCCGCGTGACCGTTGAAGGTCACGCCAACGTCCTTGGTGCCGGGGCCATGATCGATGGTGCAGCTCGAATTGCCGAAGCAGGCATGCTTGAACTCGAAGGTCAGCGCCTGGGTGCCCACCGGCAGTTTCAGCGTCTCCAGCAAGGAGATGTCTTGCTCGCCAAGGATGGCCGGCGAAAACTTCACATGCGCTTGTTTCCCCAATACCGAATCGCTCACCTGGCCAAACACGATTTCATCCGGCCCGCCCGCCACCACCTGCTCGTTCAGCACCAAATTGATGGAGGCCGGTAGCTCCTTCATCACCCCTTCGTGGCGAGTGCCGAAGACGAAGCTCACCTGCCCGCCCGCCTCAAGCGGCTTGGGCGCGTCCAGCGGCAACGCCAGGACATCATCGCGCTCCCCGGAATAAAACACAGCCTCCATCCCCTGCGCCTGGCGGCCGCGGATGGACGGCGGCCAAAACAGCTCCACCGTCTTGGCGCCGGCAAACTGCGCCAGCTCCACGCTATCTCCCAGCCTATGCCAAGGCTGCGCGCCCACCCGGAAACGCGCCTGGGGCAGCGCCTGCGAGCTGCGGACGCTGAAGCGGACGCCGCCGCCGCTCTTGGCCTGGGACTCGCCCTCCACCGAGCGCAGCGCGCACACCCGCCCATCAACGCCGTCCACCGTTTCCCGGCGACAAGCGGCTAGCGGCGGGCCCAGCCGCAGCATCGCGCTTTTCTCCGCCATCGCCTGAACCGTCGCCGGCTGACCGCGGCGCTCCGCCTCCAGCGTCAACAGCTGCCGGCCGCCCAGGGGCTGTCGCAGCCACTCGGCAAAGGCGCGGTCATTGAACACAGGATGGATCTGCCCCGCTTGCCGCTGTGCGCGGCCGACGCTGACCCGCCCCTGGCGGTCTGCTAAACCGGCGACGAAAGCCATCGGCAGCGCCTGCCGGGCTTGCAGCTCGCCGCCATGCGCGGCGCCGGCCTCGGCTTCCACATACCAGGTGACGGCGCGCTGGCCCGCCCGCGGCCGCCGCGCGCCGTACAGGCTTTGCCCTTGCTCGGCTTGCAAGGTGGTGATGTAGTGCTGCTGGCTAGGCTGATCCTCTATCGTCAGCAGCTTGAGCGCGGCAATCTTGGATTGCGGCGCCGGCAGAGAGCTTGCCGTCAAGTTCAGCGCAAAGCGGTCGCCCTGATGCTGGCGGCCATTGGAATAGAAATAAGCGTCCACCAGCGTGGACAAAGACTGCCCGGCCGCAAGCGCCGACGGCCCGCGCGGCAAGCCGTCCACGGCCGGCAGAAACAACTCCAACTCGCGGGCTCCGCTGATCTCGGAGACGGCCACGCTCTCGCCCAAGCGATGCCACTCCCGACCCACGCGAAAACGGCTTGCCGGCAACGGGCGCTTGGCGCGAACCAACAGGCGGATGTCGCCGCTCGCCCGGATTCCCGCCGTCATCCGGCGCAACACGCAGCGCTGGCCGGCCACGCCGTCCACCGTGTCCGGCCGGCACGCCTGCCCCTCCGGCGCGGCAAGCGTCAGCCTGGCCTGCTGGCTGGCGTTCAATTGATAGCTCACTGCGTCCCCGCCGCTGCGCAAGCCCTCCACCGTCAAGCGCTGCTGCCCGCCCATAGGCTGACGCAGCAAAGCGGCGAACGCGGCTTCGCTGAACACCGGGTTGAGATAGGGAGCGGCGGCGCCGAGGCCGGCCCGCACCTGGCCCTGAGCATCGGCAAAGCCGGCGAAACCGCCGGCGGGGCTGGCATGCCCCATCTGTTGCAGCGCGAACAAGGGCGGCCTACTGCCGCTTTCCAGATACCAGGCGGCGGCGCGGCTACCGTCTTGCGGATGGCGCTCGCCGTAAATGACTTGGTCCTGGCTGCCGCTGACGGTGGTCACGTACTGGCGGCCGCTGGGCTGATCGTCGATCAACAACAGGCCCAGCCGCGAATAACGCCGCTGAACTTGCGGCCTGCCGCCGCCCATCGCGGGCAATTGCAGATTAAAGCGATCGCCGTTGAACAAGCGCGAACGCGAGTAAAAGCCCGCCTCAATCAAGCTATCCAGGCGGATCTTGGGATGGGCGGCGATAAAGGACTGCAACTGCTCCGCCGCTGGCGGCACAAAGAACACCTCCACCGCCTTGGCGTGGGCGAAAGCGGCGATGGGCACGCTATCGTTGATATGACGCCATTCGCCGCCCACCCGGAAACGGGCCTTGGGCGTCGCCAACATCTTGGCGCGCACGGTGAACATCAAATCGCCGCCGCTGTTGGCATTGCTTTGGCCGGAAATGGAGCGCAACACGCACAGCTTGCCGGCCGCGCCCTCCACCGTGGCGTCGCGACAGCTATTGGCCGGAGCGGGGTTGAGAATCAGATGGGCGCGCTTGCTCACCTGAGTGACGAAGCGACGCTCGCCGCCGCCCGCCAGCGTTTCCACAAAAGACAACTCGCGCGACGCGCCGGGCGCCGCCTTGGCGATGGTGTCGAAAGCCAATTCGCTCAGCACCGGGTTGACTTGGCGGCCTTGCGTCGGCTTGAAACCGTCGCCGCTCAGGCCAACGGCCGCGCCGCGCGCGTCCGCCATGCCGCGAAACGCTTGCAGCGGCTGCAATTGGCTGATGTCCCGGACCTGAGCGTCCGGCTTGTGGGTGTACCAGACGGCCACTTTCTTAGCGCCGCCGCGCGGCGCGCGCGCGCCGAAAATAGCCTGGGCCTGGCTGCCGGGCAGGACCCCGCCGCTGCTGCCCAAGGTGCTCAGGTACTGGGTGCCGGCCAGCCGGTCTTCAATCAGGATCAGATCCTGCTGGCTGCGCCACTCCTGCCGGGCCGGCGCAGGGACCGGCCGCGCCGGAATCTGCTCCGGCCGCATGCCGGGCGCGGGCAAGGGCACGGCTTGCAAAGCGCCAGCCTGCGCCGTCTGCGCCAGCCCCGCGCCAATGCCGGCCATCAATATCAGAGTTGAGATCCAGTATTTCATTTCAGTCCGTCTGTCCTGCTGGGATAGGGTGATGAGGTGATTGCGCATGCCGGTTCAGCCTTCGTCTTCGCGCAGCGGCGCATAGACCCGGCCCGCGTCCCGGCCATAGACGATCTTGCCCAGCCAGGCCGTGGCGCCGGCGTCCTTCAAATCCAGATTGACCCGCAAACGCTCCTCGGCTTCCGGCTCGACGCTGACCTCCGGATAGCGTTGGTCCACGTCGATGGCGAAGTTGCCCTGCTCGTCGGTCTGGGCCTGGCCAATGTGGTTGCGCACCATCACGTGGCGCAGCGGCGCGCCGTCGGCGCGGGTCAATTGGCCAAACACCGTCACCATCGGTTTCACCTTGGGCGTCACTCGCACCACATTGCCCGGGTAAAGCGTGTACTCGCGGTCGGTATCGGACACCTCGTAGCTGGCCTTGCCGCTTTCCGCGTCGCGCACGTAAAAGTGATACGTGTTGTACGCCGGCACCGCGATCAGGTTGCGGCCCTGGCGCAAGCTGTAGGCCTGCTCGTTCAACACCGCCTCCAGCGCGCCGTCCGGGGTCTCGGGCACATCGACGACGACGCCGGCCTCCTCCTGCCCGCCGCCGGCGGCAAGCACGCCGCCGCCCCAGGCCAGGCCGCCCTGTAGATTGACGCTGGCGCTGCGGCTGTCCTGATCCACATCCGCCGACACATTGCCCTGGCCGTAGCGGCCGTTGAAACCGACATAAGCGCCGTAGCTGGAAGACTGGCCGCCCGCGCCCTCGCGGCTGATGCTGGCATTAACGCCCGCATCGTCGATCACGCTGTTTTCAAACGATTTGCTGGCCGACAGGTCCAGGGTGTCGCCGCCGTCCCGGTGCGACATGCCCACGCTGACATTGCCGTCGATGGCGAGGTTGAAGGTCAGCATCGCGTAATACTGCTGATCGGCAGCCTTGCCGTTGAGATTGCGGCTAGCGCCCAGCTGCAACTGGGCGCCGCCCCATTTGCCGTTGTACACCTGCCGCGAATAATCGGCGCGCATGTATTGGTAGCCGCTGCCCCGGTCCCGGTCATAGCTGAGATTGAGCGAGCCGGCGTCGACATTCCAGCCGCGCAAATTGAAATTAGCCCCCAGCGAATCGTAATCGCGGGCGTAGAAATTCAAGCGCCGGCCCTTCGCGCCGCGCTCTCCGGTCAGCCACACGCTGCCAACGCCATGAGGCAAAGCCAGATTGAGCGTGCCCACCCGCCGCCGGGTGCCGTCGCTAGCCAACAGGTTTTGCAGGCTGGCGCGGACGGCGTCGGACAACTGCCAGGAAGCGAACCCCTCCTCCACCGTGGTCTTGTCGTTTTGGTACAGCGTCAGATTCCAGTCCACCTCATGCCAGAGCGCGCCCACCGACAAGCCGAACAAGGGCCGGTACGCACCGCCCTCGTCCGCTGCGCCCTGATCGCCGTAGCGGGACATCGCCTCGCCGGCGCCGCCCCACAGCTGCCAGTTCAAACCGTCGCGCAAGCTGGAGCCGCCCACCGGCTTATTGATGCGGTACACGCGGCGGCTCTGCACCTGACCGGCCACCAGCACCTCGACCTCCACATCGTAAACGCCGGCCTGCAAGGCCGAAGTGTCCAGCCGGTGATTGCCCATGCCCAGCCGCTGCGTGCTCAACAAGCGGCCCTCGCGCTTGACCCGCACCTCGCCGGTGGCCGGCAAATAGACATCAATGGGATTCAAGGACTGGCTGGCGTCCAGCTTCAGAGTCTGGCTGACGTTGCCGTAGGAAAAACCGTACATCCGGCTGCCGTTCAGCGTGGACACATTGCCCAGGCTCTGCAGATTCCAGCCGTCCACCATGCCCAGCGCCAGCCGTTTGCCGTCGATATCGCGCTCATACATGATGCGATCCAGCGTTACGGACTGATCCGCCGCGGCATCGTCCAGATAAGCGGAGCCCATCACATTGACATGGTCTACGCCCAAGGAAGTGGTGTTGTCGAAGGTGAGATAGCCTGAGGAATGCCCACGGCCCTGATTACGCGAGCTATAGCCGTTGAACGCGTACTTCAGCACGCTGGACAGCCCTCCCGACGACGGCGCTTGCAACGTCGATTCCCGCAGATGGGCACTATCGGCGGCGAAACCGTCCGGATCGAGAAACAAATCCACCCGCATCGCCATCATGTCCAATTGCAGACGCTCAGTGGCGTCCAGGCTCAACGCCCCGTCCGGCCCAAACGCCCGCCCCGCCGCCTCCTTCAACGCCCGCACCGCGGACGGGCTCAACACGCTTTTGTTATTGGCCAGCAGCGGATTGATCTTCTCCAGCCGCATCGACCCATCGGCCTGCAATCTCACCGTCAGCGTCGCCGAAACCACGCCCTCGTCCGAGGCATGCAGCGCCGAGCGCGCCACCAGCGGCATGGACACGCCTTGCCGCAACATGTCCTTGATCTCCGCCGACAAGGCAAGCTTGTTTAACTGCACTTGCTGCGCCAGCGGCCGCCGCTCGGCATCCGCCACAGCGGCCAGCGCCGTCTCCGCCAACAGCAGCGCACTTAAAAAAACCATCCCGTTTTTCAGACCGCTGCGCCGCGCGCGCCTCATTCCGCGCCACCCAAACGCCTGGCCCCCATCGTCGCCGTCATGCCTTGCCATGCGCCGCGTCTTTTTCCGCGTCAAAGAACTTCCCATCCCGTTGCAACATCACCTTGTCCTGGTCCTGGCTGCTGTCTATCGTCTTGAAATTCACCGCATAGCCCGGCCCAATCCAGTAACGCTCCTTGCATACCTCGCCCAGCCGTTTGTCCTTGCACGGCCCATAGGCAATCGCTTGAAACGACACATTGCCCTGGTTTTCCAAATGGCCGCGCCGATAGGCGTAAGCGAAACGCGGCCGCTTTGGCAGCACCAACAAATTGGTCCTGATGCCCGTCAAAAACTCGACATCGCCGCTTTTTTCGGAATCCGCGCCCTCGTCCGCCAAACCCAGCAAGGCGCTTTTCCAAGTCACCTTGTAATAGCGCTCCCGCTCATCCTTGAGGCCGTTGTAAATGAAGCGCACCGCCTGATCCTGCCCCGCCGCCAGCAATACCCGCGCCGGGGTGAATTGCAGGCTGGCCCCGTCAGCCTTCACCTCGCGCGCGCCCTCATACGGCGAATCCACCTGCGTCACGCTCACCGACAACAAAGACGCCCGCTGCTCGGTGTTTCTGACATGGATGCTGACTTCCGCTTTATTGGACGGAATCGCCGAGGTCATATCGGAAACCTGAATCGCCCCGGCCCACGCCGGCAGCAACAAACCAAGCAAAACGTGAAATCTCAACCACCATGACATCAATAAAATTCCTCAAAATAAAAAGGGAGCTAGGCTCCCTTTTCTTGGCGCGGCGATTAAAAATCAGCGCGCGGTAACTTCACCATTTCCGTCTTCTACTTTTAGCGTTTTCTGCCAAGAGGCATCCAGAATCAGATCGAATTTGCCGACATACTGACCATCGCTGAGTTTCGAAGCCTCGGTCACGATGGCGCCATTGGCATCCTTGCCGCCGGCAAACTCCGCCTTCAACTGCGAAGTGCCTTTATTCTCACCGGCCAGGGCGGCGACTTTCGCAAACTCGCCAAATCCGGACAAACCGTTCAAATCCTGCGGCTCCGCCGTCAGCTTTACCTGTTTGCCGGCATGGTCCGTCACGCTGAGATTGAAATCCATTTCACCGATAGAAGCGGTATGGCTCAGTTGATGCTGCACCGAAGAGGCTTTCACCTTGTAACCGCTGATGGTGTATTCATCCGAATTCAGCATGCGGATATCAAAATCCAGGTTTTTGGATTCAATGGTTTTGGAAATCGGGCTGTACACAAAATGCACATTCGGCTTTTTAGCCGTGATTTCGATAGCGTGGGAGCTATCCTTATCCGCGGTCACATCCCATTCGGCGGAAGCGCGGGTGGAACCGGGAATGGCGTCGGCGGCATGGGCGCCGACGCTGAATACCGCAGCCAGCAAAGCAGGCAGCACGACTTTATTCATAATTTCGCTTTCAATGACAATTCGGAAAATAAAAGCTGTAAATACAGTCAACAGCTGTATCTGGCCTGTCATTATCGAAAAGCCGCCGGTCAAACTCTATAAGAGCACTCTCAAAATACCCGGAGGGCTGGAACCTGAGAGCCTGTTCAAAGTCTCGCGAGCAAGGGCGAGACAAGGCAAAACACCGGAGAAAGCGAAATATAGAAGTGGAATATGAGCACTTCGAAGTGGCGCTCACCCTGCCGCGGCTCACAAAACACAGCAGGCCATAAACCGGTTACAACAGCCAGCCCACATGGGCCGGCTGCCCCTCCCCGGCTTAGAACCTATTTACGATCTGCTACGCGTCGGCGATACAGCGTTGAAAGCAAGCTCAAAATGCTCATGTACCCCTTGTACATTCCGCTTTTTCGCTCGTTTTCGCCTTGTCTCGCTCTAGCTCGCAAAATCGTAAACAGGTTCTTAACTCCTCTTCTTCTTGCGCCGCAACTTGCGCGGCAAGGCTTCCAACTCATCCAGGCTGAGATGGAGGCGGTTCACCGCCTCCACATGCCTCGGCAGGTCCACCTGCTCCACCCCCAGGTTCAACAACAACTCCAGATAGTTGAAGAAGCTCTTGCACATGCTGCGGCGGAGGCCGCGTTGGCTGAAATCCATATCGCTGGCGATGCGGAACAGCAGCCCGCGCGCCGAGTGCTGGCGGTTGAGCTTCAGCATCTGCGCCAGATGGGCAGCGTACTGGCGGCCCAAGGCGCAAGCTTCAAATTCATCCTTGGCCTCGGCCGGCTGCCAGTAATGCGGATAGGTGCGGCCTTTGATGCGGCGGATGAAGGGCAGGCTGAGGTCTTTGGCGTGGGGGCCGGCAAAGCGGTAACGGGAGCGCGGCCCTAGCGGCGGGAGTTGGGATGCGTCCTGATGGACGTCTTGGGTTTCAGTAGCGGACGGAGAAAGTTCGATGCCTAGCACCGGACGGACAAGCTTTACCATTTGCAACCTCCTGAGCAGAAGGGCCCGGCCGCAAAGCGGCAAGGCGGGCACATGACAAGAGTTGGTCTACCGGTGAATCACTGCGAAAGCCGGCGCGCCCATCAGGGCGCCACTTGCCACGGCCCGCCCGAATAGGCAAAGCAATGGCAACGGATGCGCTGTGGAGACAGCACATCCGCGGCAATGATTCATTATCAGGAGACCAATCCCGAGCGCCGCGATTGCTGCGGCGCGGGGGCTATTGTTGGGGAGCAGCGGGAGAGCGTCAAGCCGGCGGCATCCGGCCAGACCGGAATAGCCGCGCCTGGCGCATTGCGCGCGGGGGATTCAAACCATCGCTTGGGCTAGGAAGAGCGTTAAATCGGCTGTTCAGGCTGCTTCGCAAAATGCCGGCGCACCCACTGCTCGCACACCAACCAAAGCTGCGGCGCGCCTTTCTGGATCACCGGGCCGTAACGGGACAGCACCTGCTCCAGCGAAACATCGTTTTGCGTCCAAGTCCCGCCGCCGGTGAAAACATTGATCAGCAAAGGCTGGAAACGGTCCAGCGCCTTGGCGAAACAGGCGTCCGCGCTTTCCGCGCGCTCAAATTCCCGCCACAAAGCCAGCAGCTCAGCGCCCTGCTCCGGCGGCAGCAAGCCAAACAAACGCTCCGCCGCCCTCGCCTCCGCTTCCGCCTGCGCCCCAGGCGCGGCCTGGCCGTGGATGGGAAAATCGCCGGCGTCCACCTCCACCACATCGTGCAGCAGCAGCATCTTGATCACCCGCTCGGTGTTGACCGGGCCGCTGGCGTAGTCGCCCAGCAGCAAGGCGTACATCGCCAGATGCCAGGAATGCTCGGCCGAGTTCTCCCTGCGGCTCTGGTCCAGCAACGGCGATTGCCGCAACACCGACTTCAAGCGGTCTATCTCTCTCAGAAAATTCAGTTGCCGCTCCAAGGCCGATACTTGCATCGCTTATCCCACATTCAGATCTGTTTCGCCACGGAGGTGGATTATAGCCGCAGCCCGGGTCTTCGACCCTGCTCAGAGTCTCGCGTGCAAGGGCGAGACAAGGCGAAAACGAGCGGGGAAGCGGAATGCACGAGTGGTGCATGAGCATTTAACAAGACCCCTGATCCCGCCTTGCGCCTCCTTGCCGTACCACTGCCGCCGCCTGCGTCGGCGCGCCTTGGCTCGGGTTCTCCATGAGGTGTTATGAGCGGCTCTTATGGGCGTTTTTCCGGCAATCTTGCGGGAAATTTTAAAAACCACTATTGACAGCGGTGCAATTTTCCTTTAAAAATAACGGCGCAGGATTTTCAAGCGTCATATCTATCGATACCTCGTTGCCCATCAAGTTGGTCTTCTTTGTTTCCTTATCTATTCCTTGATTATCATGCCATACGATAATTTTATTGTCCTTAACTGACACATGGAGTGCATTATGGAAACTGGTACCGTTAAATTTTTCAATGACGCAAAAGGCTTTGGCTTTATCACCCCGGACAATGGCGGCGACGATCTGTTCGCTCACTTCTCCGAAATTCGCGCGGATGGCTTCAAGTCTCTGAGTGAAGGTCAAAAAGTAAGCTACACCCGTGCAATGGGCCAAAAAGGCCCGGCAGCAACCGCGATTCAGCCGCTCTAAGCATTAGCGCTGCAATGAAAAAGCCCCTCACGGGGCTTTTTGTATTTTAATGGCTCGGGGTTGCATAAATCCAAAGTGGCAGCAAACCCGCTTGCAATGAAAAGAGGCCTGAAAGGGCCTCTTTTCATTTGAGTTGGCTTGGTTTGATGATTCGCAAGGATGGGAATCGAAGGGGACTTTCGTCCGCCAAACCAGCGCCATGGCAAGTGGATGGACGATGGCTGGCTCACCGCAGATTTCAGACACCGCCCTCCTTCACCCGGCCTATCGAAGCCGGGGCCGTCCACATTGCGTTCAGACAGCACGTCGTGCGGCCTGCTCCAGACTAGTCCTAGCGATTACACGGTGAAATGGCGTGATTGCCGCGAGGTACGTCCGCCCCAGTAAGTTATGGCAATGCACAACAGACACCACGACGAGTTCCCTGCCGCCTGCCGCGCCAGCGCGCTGCTGGATCGAGAGCCGGAAATCGAGATGCCGATCGTCCTCGCCCATCACCAGTTCCCCGGCGCTCTTCGACAGTAATGGAAAGAAACCGATCACCGGCCCCCGCGCCGCCGCAGCAAGACCGACTGCACGAGACGATTTGACGCCGACTGGCGCCATAATCATGTCCCGTACCCGCGTCAGCGCGCGAATCCACCATGCCTGCCGCTCAAATCCAGCGCGCGCCAATATTTCAAGATCGTCGCTGGCTCCCGCCGGCAACTGAACCGCATAAGCATCCAACAGGTCCGCGCTCCTATACAGCGGCGCCAGGATGCTGTCGGAGGGCACCGGTATCGCATAAGCTTTATGGTCATTGCTCATCAACTAAGCCCTCCTCCGCTAGTTCCATGCCCTGTCGGATACTGAACCCGATCAGATCCTCGTAGATCTCCCGCTGCCCGGCGGGCAGTAGTGGCCGCAACGTCTCGCGGCGCTTGTCCGCATCGAACATCGACTCCACCAGCCATCCAGCCAGATATAGCGCCGCAAGGCACCCACCGGCTGTGGCAACCTTGCCCCGACACAAAAGCGGCTGTTCAAGCACCTGCAGCCCGAGCTCGAGCAAGCCGTCTTTTGCATCAGGATGCGTCGTGACCCGGCCATCCGGAACCAGTCCGAGCCGCTCGAGAATATAGGCCCCGCCGCAGATCGACCCGATATGCTGTCGTGCCGGATCCAGCTTGAAAGACGGCAGGAAATCAGGGCTGGCGAGTGCAGCCGGTACGCCTTGACGGCCGCTCACGAACAAGACCGCGTCGGCTTGATTGGCATCCGATAGCGGCCCGTGTGGACACACGGTCAATCCGTGCGCGGAGGACAAGCCCTGATGCGCGCCGACGATCCGGACGCGCCAGTCTCCAGTGTTGCGACCCAGAATGTCCCACATCAAAAAGAGGTCAATGTCGGTGAACTGGTCGAATGCCACGAGAACAATATCTTTCACGATGATCTCCATGAGAATTAGCGCCACGCATTACGCGAATGACATAACATGCTAAAAAATTCATCGTACAAATTTTTCCCATGACATACACAGCCTGTATGGAGCACGCCGATGCGCACACTGAATAGACACGACTGGGTCGAAGCGGGCTTCGACACCCTCGACAAAGTTGGTTATGAAGGCATTTCTGCAGAGAGCCTCGCGCGTCGGCTGAACGTGACACGGGGATCGTTCTATCACCACTTCCGCAACCGGGAAGACTTCGTCCGAACGCTGTTGACCACATGGGAAGACGAGCATGCGGATCGCATGCTCTGCTACGCGGCCAACAGTCGTGGCGTGGGCGAGACCCTGAAGCGCTACCTGAGCATCGCGGCAAAGAAAAGAGCCGGATGCGAAGTGGCGATCCGTGCATGGTCCTTGCACGACCCACTGGTGGCAGAGTTCCAGCAGCGCGTCGATGCAAAGCGTCTGGCGTTTGCGATTGAAACCTCTCGCCGATTGGCGCTCTTCCCTGGTGAAGCCGAGATGATGGGCCTGGCCGCACACCTATGTCTCATTGGAGGCCAGCAGGCCGGACTGAGGCGCGATGCCGAACAGTTCAACCACTTCGTGCAGCGTGCGTTTTCGTTCCTTGAAAAAATGCATTTTCACCGGCGTGCGTGAGGTTTGCGGTGTGCGCCGCCTACACCTCCAGAGCAGTCCAAAAACCTGGACTCACATCCTGATCTGCCCCCACGAGCCATATCAGGTTCTTGCGCATCTCAAAACCAAGCCATCTCAAACGAAAAGAGGCCCTACCGGGCCTCTTTGTTTAACGCTGCTCGTGACGAACCATCATTTCGTCGTAACAGACTTTATTCTTTCCGATCACTAGTTGTACCAGAACAATAAATATCTATCACAACCCAACTGCAAGTAGCTGACATTTAATTAATTACAAAAAATATCTGCAAATATACTTGCATCTTGTAACAGCTATTGCCAAGAAGAAATATCTGTTTAGGCGACAATAAAGTTTGATAGTGAAGCCCTACAGTTTAGTTTTTAGTGGGAACCTTAGCACTCCGGAGAGCTAATAATGAAAGAGCATCAACTACGTCCATCTCAACAGTTGGAGACTTTGGCAAGAAAGGCTTCCCGTAGCCAGTCAAGATCCAATGCAAATTGGGGGTTGCCACTCCATCAACAGTCATCAGTCCCAACAGAGCCAATCGTTCTGTATCAACAAAAGCTTGACATCTACGCACCTTGCCCAAGGTCGCTTGATTTGAATACCCAAGAGCTTCGCTTAGCCTAACATCCCGGCGCTCAAGCAAATCAATGACCACGGAGAAGCGAATGCACATCTCGCGCATCAACAGTGGGTTTTTTTTAGGTCTTGTCACATCAAAAAAGACAAATTAGGTTATAATATGATCAATCATATCATTAAATGACGCCATGAGAAATCACCCGGAAAATTACCTGCATGCACTGCAACAACACCTTGCAGTAGCCCCCGAAGTGACAAGCGAAACGGCTAGAGAAAAAGAGGGGATTGACCTCTCGAAAAGCAGTGAGACAATCACCACTAATCAGCAAGGTAAAATTACAGCCTTCCAAAGATGGTTTAGCTTCAAAGAAGCATTTTCACCTGCATTTGTTATTGGGGCCATAGAAGGACTCGGCTATACCCCAGAACATATTATTGATCCTTTCGGAGGGTCAGGAACAACTGCACTCACAGCGCAGCTACTTGGAATTCAGGCTACTACCATCGAAGTTAATCCATTCTTGGCTGACCTGATTTCGGCAAAAGTAACCTCTGTTACATCTGAACAGCTGCGAACAGCTATTGCAGACTTTCAGGTAAGGCTTCTTGACACTCCAGTTAATATATTAAGACTATCTCACCTTCCACAGACATTTGTAGAAGATGAATCTAAGGCTCGATGGATTTTTCCGAAAGAGATAGCGAAAAGAATAACTCAATATCTAGATGTTATTGACACATTTAATGACATCACAATTCAACGCTTATTCAAAGTAGCTCTAGGGGCTATCCTTGTACCATGCAGCAATGTCTACATAAATGGGAAAGGCCGCCGATATAGGCGCTCTTGGCAAATAAACCAGTGCAACAAGTCTGATCTAGACTCTCAATTTAGAGATCAATTAAATATTATCTTCGAGGATAGCCTACGCTTCGAAAATAGATCAAACTCATTAATAAATGTTATTCACAACGACTCAAGAGTCGCACTATCATCAATTAATAAAAAAGCCGATTTAATTATATTCTCCCCACCGTACCCAAACTCATTTGACTATACTGACATATATAACATTGAACTTTGGATGCTTGATTATCTTAAGTGCAGCATCGACAATAAAGGACTGCGCAACAATACGATGAGATCGCATGTGCAAGTTAATCGAGGTTACGATTGGCCTCGCACAGCCTCTCCTTCGCTGCAGATGATATACGGTGAACTCGACACAGCAAGAAACCAATTATGGGATCGAAAAATCCCAGACATGATAACAGCATACTTCAAGGACTTGGAAGACATATTAATCCAATGCTACAGATTACTTAATCAAACAGGGAAGGTAATTATTGTTGTCGGCGACTCAAAATATGCTGACGTGCTAATAAATGTAGCGGATGTCCTAAGTGAAATCGCACACGGAATTGGCTTTTCAAGAATAACAAGGACTGAAGTCAGAAAAATGCGAGCCAGCGCACAACAAGGGGGCCGGCACCAATTACGTGAATGGGTCCTGGAGCTTTCTCACTAATCATTTTGCGGTAGTGGATAATTAGCCTTTCTATATGCTTCATGTGATGCTGTTATCCAAAACCGCAATGGTTTAACTTTGTACGCAATACAACCTGCACTTATTGCATTATCCACGTTATCATCATTCTTTTTTCTAAAATCATATAAGCAGAGAAATGCAAGATCTAAAGATTCATCATCTCGGTATGCCGCTGCTTGCTGAATTCCAGAGGACGCCCAATCTATATTATCTTTATCTGATATTGATTTAGCCTTGCCTCCATCTTTTTGTGGCGTAAGATAGCTACGGAGCGTTTTCAATTCTAAAACACTACTTTGATGACCTTCATTTTTCTTTCTAGGTCGAATTGTAATATCTGCACGCCCATTGCCAACATTTTCCTCCTCTTTTACTCTAGCCCTCTCGGCCATCATTGCAGTCAGGAAAGGAAGTAAAGCTGACTGGACCAGGTTTTCTGGTGAGCTTTTAGTAATAAATTTTGGTGCGTCCTTCCACCAGTTCTTATTAGTTATCGCATGATACTCATAGAACCGGTTCAACTGCGTTTCTATGTAATCTTCGTCGATTACAATCGTTAACCCATCTAAAGATACCTCAATTGGCTCTCCATCATTACCTATGCCATCCACCCAATAAAAAATTGCACTTTGTGTCAGTACAATAGTTGGTTTTTCTTGTAGTTCACCGCTATAAATTTCATTCTCAATTTCCTCCGTGCTGGACAGTTTCCCTGCCATTACATATCCACCAGTACTAGTACTGGTAACAATCAATGCCCCTGACAGCTCATCGCTAGGGTTGGTACCGATCATAGAGCGCCGAGTCCAGCCAAGCCTTCGCCCTTCTTTTCCACTATTCTCAACATAAACAATAGTAACAGGGGCTGATAATTGTTTATTTTGCGAAGATAACCATTGTACATGTGCCTTTAGTTTGGCAATCCATCCATCCAAGAATGCTGCCAATGAACCTGAATTGGCAACACTCAAGGTCGAGGGAGCTTTTTCTATTACACTACCAATGGCAGAAATATTGGCTCCACCAATCTCAATACTTTCTTGATCACTCATAGATAGCTAATGCCTCATCTAAATATCCACAATAAAGCTGAACTCCATCACGCCTCGCATCCGGCCGAATCTCTGCGATTCTAGAAAGAATATAATCAGCAACTATTCTATTTTTATTCTCATTTTTCCATTCTGAAAAGTCCACAACCTCACCTTCTAGAACCTCATTAGCCCCATAGTTTGCATCTATAGGCCCAATCGCTACTTGAACGCTTAAGAACCGATCAACACAGGCCCCTATCAATTCCTCAAATAACCTTGAGACAAGTAGCATTTCATTACTGCTATTTTTTAATTTTTCTAAATAATCTTCACCAAACATCCCCATCGAATATCTGGCAGAAATATTACCACGGCTTCCATAATCTACTTTATCAATAGAAAGAACTCCACAAAATGCAAGGCGATCTATTTCACGCTGTATGTCCGGGTAAAATGGAAAATTACCTCGCTTTAAAACACGCCCTCTTATTGGGTCAACTGAGTAGTAACTAGCAAGTGTATTTGCCAAATAAAGCAGCACATGCAATTGAGCATTAGGGAGAGGAGCAACCCCAAACCTATCAGCAGCTCCAACACATTGGATAACCCAAGTCTTCCACCTGTTTAACTGTGCCACCATATCAGCGTTTGTTCTCATGAGAAACTTCCTTGAAATCGTTCTGGATATATCGCACGATCTCTCTCAGCTTCGTACGGGGTTCGAAACTCTTCAAGCGCTCTGGTTGGTGCGGCAATTTTTATTAGATCCAAGACATGTTTATAACGCACACCCTCAGGAATGGGGGCCGGATCATCATGACTTTCTAGATCTGTAACCAATGCCTTAAATTTTTGATCCGGGTAAACGCCAAATAGTGCGGGGATCATCAGCTCTCGGTTTACGTTAGAGGATGCTATAAGCCTTGTATTTTTTCGCTCGCCCAAACGTGTAGCAAATCGCCGTAGTAGATCGGCTGCTCGTGGCACAAATACTGAATCCAAGCTTGCCTCAGGTGTCTCAAGAACAATCATACTTGGTTGACTAGGCGCGGCGACCTCTAACAGAGCCATTCTAAAAGCCAAATCAATAAATTCACGCTGCGACTCAGAGACAGACTGGGCTTCAAGTCGAGCCATTTCCCCTTCTCTAAAGACCCCAGAAGTCAATGCAGGGGTAAAGTGAGGAAACGGAAATTTATCACTTTTCAACTGGCCAATTGATCTATCTGTTGTTGTGTAAATCACTTTACAATCTTCAGCTAAAAATCCGCTTATATATTTCGAAAATGCATCTTCAATCAATTTTGAAACAGATTTAACCTCACCATCAATACTTTCAGCTAAAGCTCTGAACTCGATAGACAGTTTATCTCTATCGATTTCTATATTCCGAATCACTCTTTTCAATGCGGCTATTTCATCGGTTGTATTCTGCAATGCATCTCTAACCTCAGGAACGCTTTCCCCTAAATCTTTTATTTGATTTTCCTTATCTGCAATCGACTCAGCTAGAGCCACTCTTTGAGCCGAAACCTTCGAAAACTCTTTCTCAGATTTCTGCAACTCTTGTCGCATAGACCTTATATCATTTTCAGCTACAGCTATTTCATTTCTCTCATGCTCAATATCTTCAGAGGCATAAGGATCATGTGTATGTTCTTCATCACCATGTTCAAGCGGACTGGTACAAACAGGACATACATTGACTTCAAGTTTCCCTCTCACCTTACTAATCGCAGCCTCCCCATCCGCTCCACAAACCAAACAACCAGCTCCTGAGTCGAAGTGAGAGAGAAGGTAACGAGCTGAATCATGTAAACTAGGAAAGAACGACTCATAGAAGCTATCTAACTTTTGAGCCAATACAGAGCGCCTGTCAAAAACTGATCGCTGAGCATTTTCTATTGCTTGACGCAACTCTCCACGCTCTTTGTTTAAAGAGTCATATTGCTCCGCCAAATCGCGCAAGCTATTTTTTTGTTCTTCCAATTGCTTCAATAACATTTCCAACTGACCACCTGCCAAAGTGGCTGCTTTTTGCTTTTTATTCTTTTCATATCTATTTACTACCGAAATAGCATTTCGATATTCGCTGTCCTTGCTAGCCAACTCATTGAATAATGTTACGAAGCGCTCTCTATTCTCGCCATCCCCAAATAGGATGCCAAGCGCCTCCCCTTGTGCTGAGGGGTCCCACACAAGACTTCGACGATCTTCTAGAAAGAAAACTATATATCTAAGCAGAAAAATAAAATCATCGAACCTAGATAAATTCGCAGCCTCTATAATACGAGCACGATACTGATCTTCTCGTGAAGCAGCATCACGCGACACCACTTCTTGCTGGTCGATATATAGCTCAAGAAGGTCTAAGTTCGCCAATGATCGTTTTACATTAAAAAAACTATTACCCAGCCAAAATTCTGATGTGACCGTTGCATTAACGGCATTATCCGGCACTCTGACACGAAACCATGACCTATTGACAGGCACAACACTTCTCTTTGTGCTTCCTAGCTGCTCACCTGATGGATAATCAACAGGCCCAGTCAGGACTCTTAACAAAATATTCAATAATGTGGTCTTTCCCAAACCATTTATCCCAACTATTACATTAACACCAGGTTCAAATATATGCCCTAAGCCAGGACTCTCTTCTGTGCCAACGTAAAGTTTATAATCATCAACATAAACGCTATGAAAATATGGATAATTTATCACTCAATCAAGTCCCTGCATGTATTAATCTAGAAATTCTACGCAATAGCCAAAGTTGATCGATATTACTATAGAATTTTCACTCACAAGATTATTGCGCAAGGAAACCAAGCCGAATACAAAGTATTCTTGCACGCAATCTCAAATAGTTATCTGCTACGGCGACGCTTCGTTTCACAAAAAACCTAGGCAACCGTTTAAATCCACATTGATTCTCAAACTTCAACTCCATGGAGGGATTCCAATGGCCAGCATTCCACACCAACTCATCTAATATAGATTTGATTAAAAGTTCAATATTGACTTCTAGTTGAAGAGCATGAAGGGCTAATGTCGAAAGTGCATGATTACCAGCTCTATCAATATCAAGCAGGACAACTTGAGGCTTGTCGGGCATAGTAAATACAGCAATCAAACAAATCCGTGGTCGCTCCTCCACAATTGAAAATGCCTTTCCAGCTGGAAGCTTGCAGAGGCTCATGGCTATCTGCACATCAGGTAACATCGCGGCCATAAGTTGCACTGCTTTCGCTGTCACTTCTAATGTACCAAGCTGGCTCCACGCAACAGACTCTAGCAATTGTAGATCGACCGGGAGGACATTTGCATTATTTGCCTGCAATCCCAAGCTCGATGGCACAACGGTTGCCCCTGCAGAGGATGGCATAGTATCTGTCGTGTTTCTGCCCTTCTTCGCAACGCGCGGCCTAGCTGAGGACCAAATTTTCTCGATACAAACTTGGTTAGCAAAACCAGCGCCCTTCGGTTGAATCGGCAATACTGGCTGACTCTGGTTAGTCCGAGAACCGCTAGAGCCTTCAATTGCCTTGTACTGCCTACTTCTTCTCCCTCCCACTGTGTTATCGGATCCCGCTGGCTTTGGGCTCTTGAGCATTGCAGGCCTATGCACCATCGCTGGATGAGAAAAAGACAGTGACTTGCACGGCAGCTGCCGCCCAGAGACATGCATCAGCTCTAGTACCAGCCAAGTATCTCCCTGCTGAACTCCACGGAATGTCCAGGAGGAATCAGGAATGTGTGGCGGCATGAAGCTGACATATGGCTTGCCAATAGTAAACCCGTACACGCTCTCCCAGCTCTTGCGTGCCGACTGGTCATACGCCAGCCAGGCAAACTCCTGGACAAAGGCATGACTTAAGAGACGGACCGGCATGTCACTGCTGAAATGGAGCAGCAGCGGAGCCCCCTGCTGGAAGTTCTGCTGCCGATGCAGGGTCATCAGGCTACCTGGTTGCATCAGCGCGTGTGCCAAGGTCTTGTTGTGCACGAACAGGAACCGAATCAACTCGATCGTCGGAACCAGCAGCGTACCAATGTCAGTTTGATAGCGCAGCAAGCGTTGCACCCCGCCTTTACTCTCCCCGAACGGATAAAGCCCAGCAGGCAGGGCATCGGACCCAATCTCTTCGGCGTTCGCCACGTCGGGAACCGTCGCAAAACCCATCACGCCGGCAGACTGGTATTGAAGCAACTGCCCCTTATCAAAACGGGACCCCAGAGTCAGGATAGGTAGGAACCCAATCGGCAAGACATGCATGCGGAAACTCTCTGACTCCGTACCCCTCATCACGACGCGGACTTGCCAGCCCTCTTCTGGATGCCGAAGTAACCCGGCCAGCCAGTACACCTCGAGGGGTTCGGGCTCTCGTTCGAATGTTTCGACGATCAGTCTTTGCATGTGCGCCCCGCGAGCAAACCAAGCAATTCTTCATCTTCAGAATCTGGTAGTACTGGAGGCAACCTCCTGAGCCCGGCTAGCTTCTGCACTCGCCAAGGCATGGGTGCGATGCCTTGCTCCTGCAATCGAGCGATGGCCCACTTCACTCGCCGCCACTGGAAAGCTTCCACCGACTCTACGACCTGACGGATCAGTTCTGCGGTATAAGGTAAACGATGCAGCTTTTTCCCCAAGCAGCCACGCTTACCCTCTAGTCCCTCCAGCCGGGTCAATGTGACCCGTTGCGGCGGATCCATCGCCATAATCGTTTCAGTCCCGGTTCTGATGCGATTGACCCATTCAGCATCCAGGCTAGGCCAATCTTTTTTGCTGGCACCCGCTTCTACGCAACGCTTGGGTCTCCGTTGCAGCGAGGGTTTCTTAGAGGGAGAACGCACGGCCCCTAAAAGTTGCCAAACTGTCTGCAAGCCAAGCCGCCGGCTTTGCCGACGAATGGTATTCGGGTCAACATGCAACTGGCGGGCAATGCTCCTTAAGCTGACGCCACTGGCTGTGGCTGCATGCAACGCGGCATCAAAGGCTCGCCCATAGTCCAACGGCCTGTGGCTCTCGCTGGGCAACCCTTCTTCGCTCAAGTGCCGGCAGTATCGGTAGCCGCAGTCACAGCGAAAGACCCCGATTGTGCGTCCACGATTGCGATGAATGCTGGCCTCGCTGATCAGTAGTTGCCCACAATGGCTCTCGAGTGGATTCAGACACGGCCAAGGCCCTTTGCCAAAGGGGCGTTCGATGGCCGGCAGAAACTCGAGGAGTTGCTGCATCAACAAGTGGCACAGGGGGTGGAGGCTACTGCGGAGCTTCCTACCAAATGCCATAAGCCAAGTATCGAGAGCGCTGCCACTACGGATCCCCGTTATGCGGCGGAATAGCTCATCACTGAAGCACTCGTGGCATCGCAGGGCCAGCTTGGATTGGTCAATCTTATGGTTGCCTCGCAGGAACCCCCGGTCGGCAAGCTTTTCCTGATAAATGCGACTCCACTCTACCGGTGTTCTAGCGGGGGGCACCTCGCTGAGAAGGCGAACGCTACGCCGCGCAAGATCATGCAAGTGATCCCGGTCTGATGTGGTTTCCCCGCCCCAGCAGGGCTCACTGTTCCGGCAGTTTTCTGGGATTGCGGCGATGAACGCATGGCGGTTCTCGCGGCTGAGCGACACCGAGCTCTCTCTCAGCGGCACAGCATGGTCCACACAAACCAGTAACCCTGGCAACTGATGGGATCGCCGCCAGTACAGCTCCCCGTAGTCTCCCCCCATCTGAAGCAGGCACTCTGGACAGAAGCGCAGTACGTTCGCCACCGGCACCCGGGAGGCCGCCAGCCCCAGCTTCAAATACAGCCCCGATGTCCCCCTCGCCTCCATCGCCAGCCTCGCGTAACCTCGGCGCACCTCATCGGCAAAAGCAAGGAAGTAGGGATACAAGGTCAGCTCCATGAGCACACGGACCCGACTTAAGTCCCGTGAGGCGGGTATACGCTGTACCAGCAGTTCCAGATGACCAGGTAGGTCATGCCTGGCGATCACGCGGCGATCGCCGAACAGGTCGTCCAGCGTCTGCTTTGGGCTGGTTGACCCGGTATGGCGGTGATAGCGTGCCAGCACGCTGTAGAGCAGCTCGTCGGGGTAGATTTGCGGAAAGTAAGTCAGCATGGGACTTGCCCTATGCCGCGAAGTCGGCCGAAGGGGCCTTGATCACCCCTACCTTGTAGAGGGCCTCGTAAGCACTAAGGCCGGCTTGCTTACCCTCCTCGGTAATGCGGCGTAAGTCTTTTTCATGCAGCGATCCTGCGGGTTGGGCCTTCGGGCGCTTGGGCTTGGGCTTTGGCTTGGTTGGCACCGGGACCGCCCCCTGATGCCACTGGGTAAGGATTACACCGACCAAGGCTCGGGGGTCACCAGCAGGATTGGCCGCCAGCGCATCGTCGGTGAACATTCGGGCAACGCTAGCCTCCATACCCAAGTCGGAGAGCACTCTCACCATGGTATCGCGTGGTCCATTCAACACAGGGACCGGAACACAGTTTGCTGGGGGCCGCACGGAGGGAGATATCTGCAACGTCCAGGTATCGAAGAGCCTCTGGACGTGCTCGTGCAGGGGAAGCAGGTCGTCAAACTCGCTCAACGCTTTCAGGTTGCCGGACTTCAGTGCCGCCATCATTGGGGCGATGATCTGAAAGTGTTGCTTGGCGACATGGCGGATCATCGCGGCATCGATGCGCTCGGGCCTGTTCCTGACCGCACGCATTTGGATCACGTACTTTTGCGTCAGCATGAACAGGTTGATGACAACGTCGACGATACCCTGGCTTTCCTCATATAACGCGGTCAGTATCTCGCCATCCAGCGGAGTGAACTCACGGGTCCATTGCAATTGCCACATCTTCTGGATGAAATAGTCCCAGCTAGCGTTTTGCGGCATACGCTCCCACACCATGGATCCTAGGCCACTTGCCCGCCGAGCCTGGCGAAAGTCCTTCTGTAACAACGGCAACGCGCTCAAGGTGCCGATAAAGATGACCGGGATGGCTACGATATTGACCATGCGAACCAGAAAGGTCATCAGGTCATGGGCGTTGATTCCACTGGCCTCCTGAATATTCTGAATTTCGTCGATCACCAGCACCCCTATGGCATGGAGGCTGGCTACCT
This sequence comes from Chromobacterium haemolyticum, assembly GCF_009936155.1. NCBI lineage: Bacteria > Pseudomonadati > Pseudomonadota > Betaproteobacteria > Neisseriales > Chromobacteriaceae > Chromobacterium > Chromobacterium haemolyticum. The sequence goes on from NZ_AP019312.1 coordinate 4,730,035, forward strand.
GCGCCATGTGCACCAGCATTACACCGGCAGAGATTCCATCCCGACCGTACTTGGCTAGGTAGTTCGTCCCAAGCAAGCGGTCGACCTCTGCAAAAAAGCTAATGCACAGGTCCTTATGTGATCCCCGCGAAGGGCAATCCAGTTTCAGCCAAACGATCTGGTGCAGGCTGAACGGCTCGTTGTGGTAGATCACTTGTGGGTACAGCGACAGGACCCGCTCCATGGACTTGGTCTTGCCGACTCCGGAGCATCCTACCAAGGCAAAGCTTGCGGCGGTATTACTAACCTGCTGGCTACCGGGGCTCAAGTCCTTCTTCTCGATCCGCTCGTAGTTGTTCTGCAAGTGCCGCAAGTAGTCGCCGCTGTTGGGGTTCCTACCGACATAGCCTTGGCGCAGCAGCATGGCAAAATGTTGCTCGAGAGCCAGGTGATGCTCCAGCGGCTCGAAGAAACGCTTTAACCGCAGCAGGCAATGTGCCCGGATATGGTCGGGGTACTGGCGTTCGACTTCGTCATATATCGCAGGCACCGAGAGTGCGCGGATGCTGGCTGCCGTCGTCAGGATAGGAGGCAGTTGGGCAATGAACGGGTTGTCCCGGTACTCGGGAAGCCAGAGATAATCGTCGTTGGCTTCAGTCATCTTGCCCCCCGTCATTTTTCAGACTGCCCAGTATCTCGGTAATGTCCGGCACGGCCAGGTCTTCAGGTGCATCAGGCCGTAGAGGAATGACCTTGGCGGGTTCCGGCATACCGGGGGCTGCGTGCATGAAACGCTCACGTTCCCGCATGGCCTGCTTCTCTTCAGCACGGTTCTGGCGGATCTTGCTGGTACGTTGCTTGTTGGATTCTGACGAGCCAGGCTTCTGCGCTTCGGCATCGGCCACTATCGACTCGATGCGGGATGCCAAGTCGGCTGTTGCCTGATATTGCTTTTGCTTGCCACTATTTGCCTGCTGAGCTTCCAGCTCCTGTCGCTGGGCACATTCCCAGACAGACATGCCCTTGTCGGCACGGCTCCGATCTGTCAGGTAACACACCTGATACCCCGCCGTTGCATCGGGATCGTGCAGGTAGATCTCGTCTTTAAACCGGGGATCATAGGAAATTTCTACGCTCCAGCGGCCTCGCTGGCGAGCAATGTCAAACCAGTGTGCCTCGATGGCTTTGGCACAGCTGTAGTAACTGCCGAGGAACTTCAATCCGTAAGTAGTCACCGTCGCTGTGCCTACCGGCAGCAGGCAGAAGCGAACCCTATCTTCCGGCCAACGCCTGAGGGCCCCGTTGCAGTTGGCAATACCCCATTCCCACAGGTCGATAGGGATGGCAGGCACATCATCCTGAATCATCTGCCGAGTCCGGTCATACCTCTCCAGCAAGTGCGAGTTGTTGTAGTACAGAACACACTCGATGATCACTTGGGTGAACTGGTCAATGTCGAGCGTGGCATCCAGCCGGTAATCTCGGCCGCCGCGCTGAGCGTAATCGGTTTCAATATAGCCAGGGGTGTACGCCTTGAACTTTGCCGGAAGGAGGTGGAAGCGCTGCTCTACAATGCCCTTCCAGTCTGCGCGGTAAGGCGCGGTATTCTCAACGATGACGGCAAAGTTGTTGATCAGACTTTCAATGTAACGGGACTCGATTTCGCCACGGTCTCCCAACAAGATTCCGGGAAGGAAGTGACATGGCCAATCGGCTTCGCCGATCTCTATGTTGAACTGCTGGCAGAACGCCACCTTGTCGCCGGCGGTATTGGCCAGTGCCATCATCGCCCCGACCCAGGACGGCCCCTCCAGCCCCACGTAGATGCCCACGATCATCCGGCTGAAAACGTCGATCACCACGTACAGCACGGGCCGACCGATGATCCTGCTACGGTTGCATCGTGACAGCAGGTAGACATCGGCGATGGTGGCATCGATTTGGAAACGAGATCCAGGCCCACTGACTTCGGCGGTAGAGGTTCCAAGCAAGCCGCGCATGTCTTTATCATAGACACGTGGTGTACGGCGCTTTCTCTCAATCCCTTGCCGGCCTTCTTTTTCCAGCCAGTAACTAAATTGGCGCAGAGTAGGCAACCCATCCGGCGAGGTATCGACGTGGGACACCTGGCCGGTGTCGGGGTCGATCACCTTGGTAAAATAGAACTCCTTCAACATATCCTGGTACGTTGAATGAATAGTGAAGCGCTTGTTCTTGAGATAGTTGCGCTGCAAGGCAATCCGAAAGATTGATAGGTCTCCCTCGGCCAAGCCTCTACCTGAAGAGGTCCCATACTTTCGAGGACGGCCAAGCTTTTTGCCTGTCCCAATACGAGACTTTCCCTTGCCCCCTGACTTTATGTAGTCTGGGAGAAGTGCATTAGGCGTTTGCCCACGTTGCCAGTAGCGGCGTAGATAGCCGTAAAGCGTGCGATGAGTTGCAAGCCCTTCTGCAACCACCGCGGCTACCAAGGGGCCTCGCTTCGATCTGTCAAAGATCGCTGGCGTCTTGTTCACTAGCGGTGATATGAGCCCCCACGCTTTGTCGCGTACTGCTTTTTGCTTTTCACTCCTCTCCTGTCCCACGGGGAGAAACGGATCCGCATCCATCAGCAGTGCCCGCCGCTCGGAGAGGTCCGCAAGCAAGGCCTTGTATTCCCGCATAACGGGCAACGCAGTAGGGGAGTGAACGTCTATGACGAAGGCGATGGACTTTGCCGGGTGGATCCACAGGACACGCAAAATCAAGGGTTCGCCAGCGGCCGAATAAGACAGCAGATCATTGGCCAGAATCATCACGCACTCCTGGACTGACCAGAGTGAACAGGGGCTGCCATCCTGAGCGTGGATACCGCAGCGAGAGAGTCAAACTCTCGATCGAGATCCATGACCAACTGCTTGTTGGCTAGCAGGAAACGTATCACCGTCAGCCCTTCGCCAGACTGAAAGCCATGAGTCTGCTCCAGCCAGCGGCAGAAGCCCTTGATTGCCATAGAGCCAGCAGAATGCCAGTTTTCACGGACTACCCTTACTCGATCCTGCCAATACCCCTCGTAAGGCACCTGCGTACCATCAAGCGAACGCATTGGGTGCAACCATTGCAAGTTTTGGACCCGTTCTGCGGGTAGCTCGACATCAGTCACCACGCCCCAGTCTACTTTCTGCAACTCCCAGTACCGGCGCTCGATCTCGAATTTCTCTATCACTCTTTTGTCATCGAGCTCGGCAAGGGGCTTGGACGTTCGAGCAATGACCCGTTTGCCTGACGCATCAGACACATCCACGACAAAGTCCGTGGTCATAACAAGATCAATCTGGGTCTGGGTATCGCGTGGATGCGAAACACCAATGTCGGTAGCAATCTGGCGGGTGATCTCCCGATCGAGGGGAAACTGCTCTCTTATGTCGACAACCGAGTCCTCCCAATCAAACATCAGGAACAAGCCGGTCTCGCCATCTGACAGCAGGTGATGGATGCGGGCAGTTTTCCATCCTGATATGCGGCTGACCCTGCCACTTGAAGGGACATCCTGAATGGTCAACCACGGTTTGTGAGCCGCAAGCTGCCCGGCACCCCTACCCTCTGCAAGGTAACGCTGTATCTTGGCTTCATCGAAGCCATAACGCCGCTTAGCCATATTTTCCCTACTCGCATCACCCACTCATCATAACTCTGGCATTTGTCGCGTTACAATGGAGTGATTGCTTAGCTGGCAAAGCTGCACATGACAGCCACCATTAGCCAGGGAGAAGCCAATGCTACTTTTTCTTGATACAGAATTTACGGACTTTACTGAACGCGAGCTAATCAGCATCGGGATGGTCAGTGAAGACGGACGACATGAGCTCTATCTTGAGATCCAAGACTTCGACCGCGACAAGTGTAACCCCTTCGTACGGCAGACCGTTTGGGCTGAGCTAGGCCAGATCTCCGGAGCAACCGTAAAACGGTCGGAAGTAGCTGAACGCATACGTCAATGGTTTGTAACGCTACCACGCAGCGTGAGAATTGCCAGCGACTCACAGCACGACAGGGAGCTGCTTGCAGATGCGTTAGGAGGGGAATGGCCAAAAAATCTGGCTGGATGGCTCGATCTCCGGCCAATGATTGATACCACCGTGTTCCATCAAGCTGTTGAGCGTTACCACGCACCAGAGCAACCATGGCATCACGCTTTGTACGATGCCCGAGCACATCGCGCTGGTTGGTTAGCCTGGATGGATGAACGGAAGAATCAGGACTGAGAACCACCAATCAGTCACACACGAAGAGAGCTTACTGAAAGAAAATGAATTTATGCCGATTACAACTTCATTAGTTTCACCATTCGCTAGTTTTATTGTTGCCTACGCAAATACTCAGAATCAAGATCCAAATAATCTTGTTGCAAATATTAAATCCGCCATACAACCTATAAACGGACAATGGATTGCTGACGTAAACCTACATCCACCGGCTACTGTTGGCGTGGGAAATACATTTGCTTTTCACCTAACAGAAGATCGTGAAGCTGCTTGGGGTGGACAAAACCAAGTACTAGATAGGTTAAACCACCTACTTGCTTGTTTCATTTCAGGACGCTTCGCTGCAATTTATATTAGCGACGCTGATCTAAAATCCGGCATCCATGATGCACTTGCTACAGGTGCAATTACTGGATGGAGTCCTGTTGATGAATCTATTCTAGTCCATGCATACATCTTTGGAAATCCATTGCGAACCCTTTGGCTTGGCGGCACCCATAGAAATGTCACAGTTAAGCCTAACAGTAAAATTCTGAGTGGAGAAAACCTTACCGATGCTATCGATCCATTTGGTGACTCAACATTTGTTCCGGGTGCTGTCCGCTCTTCAACGGCAGGCGTTAGTCTAAAACGAAGCGGTGTCTGGTTTGGACCAAAAAAAAATTGGCACGCATTTTCTACGAGTGCGTCCAACTTGATTCAACAATTAGCAATAGCTCAAGCAAATGTATCGATTGCAAGCTCTGTAGTTCACCAAGGACTTGCTCGCAATGTTCATGATTTTTCCTCAGTAGGTCCTGCTTACCATGTCGAATGGGCAGAACCAGATACTCTTAAAGGAGTACGCCGCGCAAGGAAGCTTGCATTGCTACGTGAGGAATATCAAATTGCATTAGGAACTCAGCCCGTACCACATAACAAAGATGCAAGTATTAATATTACTCACACCCCATCAAATACCACGACTACATTAACGATTTCACCCAAGATAGTATCAAAACACGTCGCATTTGATATTACAGGGCCGATAACACAAAATTTTCAAGCATGGGAAAATGCTATAAAAAGTGATGCTGAATTAATCCGCATCTTCTATGATAGCGGCCATACAATTACAAATGCCACTCTAAGCCTCTCCACCGTGCAAGATAGAAATTTTTCATTCTCATTTCATGATTTTTCACCACAAGGCTTTTCCTACAATGTAGCCATGGAAAAGCCTCCTGGAAATCCGCCACCACTAAATCATATGTTTACCATTGCGGATGTAAGTCTATTCAAATGGGTATTTAAAGAAGGGCTAACCCAACTTGCAATCCCACTACCTTCGCCAGGCCAATGCTGGTTATATTGCGATGACAGATCAGGAGAGGTTGCTGACTTCATTCATGTGCACAAACTACCTGGCACAGTTCCCAAAATCACATTAATCCACGTCAAGGGCGCAAACAGTTGCTCCGCTAACAGGCAAGTTTCTCCAGGGGCTTATGAGCTTGTTACAGCTCAAGCTATGAAGAATTTACGGCGGATTTTTTCTTCAGAGATTCTTGATGCAATCAAAAAATGTGTCACCACTAACGGAAATGGAAGAGTATGGGACCAACCTTGGGCCATTGGACTACAATCAGGACCTGCCACACCGAATGACTTACTCGCAGCATTAGATGCTATCACTACCAATTGCACTTATGAGGTAATAATCGTTCAACCTCATGTTTTGCAATCCAAATACATAGTTAATGGCACACAAAGCACGAGCACCGGCGCAATACAGTTGCGAAGCCTTTTATTTGGAGCCCAGGCTATGGCGCGGGCAGCTTCTGCTGATTTTCGTGTGATAACAGATCAACGCTAGCATATTCTATGTCAAAATTTGCATTTGCGTAGATAAAATACACGCTGAATGGCTGGACTTAAATTAGAATCATATTAATCCTAAATGGACAATACAGATGGAAAAAGACGAAGAATTGGATGATGCCCTCGCTGAGATTAGCATTATGTCAGAAAAATTTGACGCACTGACTACTCACGTTGACCACCTCATATCTTGGGGAGATTTTTTAGAGCAATCTAAAGAAGATCTTCAAAAAATGAGCGAACGACTTTCATCAATCGAATTGATGGCTGAGAGCTGCATCAAGAATAATGGCGAAATTGATATCGAATTTGGCCTCGGTGTTTGCTGGATCGGTGCAGTGGCAATTTACGAGGGACATCTACACAATCTTTTCTTGAACGCACTATCAGTAAGATCGCTACAGGAGCGAATTTCTCGTTTTTGTGCAGAAAGAATAGAAAATAAAAAACCGCCTCGAAAAGGCATGAAGACCGCAACCCCTGAAGACATTAAAGAGTGGTTGACAGAAAGAACAATAACTGACCCAAGAAAAATAGCGGAAAATTTTGAAGAAATATTTGGCATCAAAACAATGAGGCCTGATGATAAATTATGCGACCACCTTCTCTACATCAGAAATTCATTCACACACAGAGGTGGCGGTCATAAAATTTCAATGAATGATATACTGGAAATGACCAAATATTTAAATAACATTGCCATTATGTACACAACTAGCCTTTTTTCAGAGGTTGACAAAATATTGCAGCAAGATATTTAAAACTGGTACCAACTGAAAGGGTAGTAACACAGTTGGTCAGCCGATGAGTTAGATTGTTCCAGCTAGGCGCTGTGATAGGTGCGGAATATGCAAAAAGATAAAAGCCCGGCAAGGTAGCTTGCCGGGCTTTGTTACATCTTTATTGTCTGAGCTACATCTTTATTGCTTGTGCGAGATATTTATTGTCTGTAAACACTAGTCAACACCAAGCGCAAACCTCACTCCACCGTCACGCTCTTGGCCAGGTTGCGCGGCTTGTCGACGTCGGTGCCGCGCGCCAGCGCCACGTGGTAGGCCAGCATCTGCACCGGGATCGCATGCACCACAGGGCTGAGCACGCCGACATGGCGCGGGGTGCGGATCACGTGCACGCCGTCGGATTCGCTGAAATGGCTGTCCAGATCGGCGAACACGAACAGCTCGCCGCCGCGCGCGCGCACTTCCTGCATATTGGATTTCACCTTTTCCAGCAGCGCGTCATTGGGGGCGATCACCACCACCGGCATATCCTCGTCCACCAGAGCCAGCGGGCCGTGCTTGAGCTCGCCGGCCGGGTAGGCTTCGGCATGGATGTAGGAGATTTCCTTCAGCTTGAGCGCCCCTTCCAGCGCGATGGGGAAATGCAGGCCGCGGCCCAGGAACAACGCATTGTCCTTGGCCGCGAACTTGTCGGCCCAGGCCTTGATCTGCGGCTCCAGGTTCAGGGCGTGCTGCACGCTGCCCGGCAGGTGGCGCAGCTCATCCAGGTAGCGCGCCTCGTCGGCGGCGCTGACCTTGCCGCGCATCTTGCCCAGGGTCACGGCCAGCGCGAACAGGCCCACCAGCTGGGTGGTGAAGGCCTTGGTGGAGGCCACGCCAATCTCCGCGCCGGCGCGGGTGAAGAACACCAGTTCGCTGGCGCGCGGAATCGCGGATTCGCGCACATTGCAGATAGACAACGCGTAGCGGTGGCCCAGTTCCTTGGCGTATTTCAACGCTTCCATGGTGTCCAGCGTCTCGCCGGACTGGGAAATGGTGGTCACCAAGTAGTTGGGGTTGGCCCAGGCACTGCGGTAGCGGTATTCGCTGGCGATTTCCACGTCGCACTGCACGCCGGCTATGGTCTCTATCCAATATTTGGCGGTCAGGCCGGCGTAGTAGCTGGTGCCGCAGGCCAGGATCTTGACGCCTTCCAGTTGCGGCAGCACTTCGCCGGCGCGCTCGCCGAACAGCTCGGGATTGAAGCCGTAGTCCTGCACCGCGTCTATGGTGTCGGACAGCGCCTTGGGCTGTTCGTGGATTTCCTTCTGCATGAAGTGGCTGTAGGGGCCCAGTTCTAGCGAGGCCAGCGACACGTCGGACACATGCACCGGGCGCTGCGCCGGCTGGTCGTCCTTGTCCAGCAGCTCTACGCCGTCGCGGGTCAGCCGGCCGATGTCGCCCTCTTCCAGGAAGATCACTCGGCGGGTGGCGGACACGATGGCGGAAACGTCGGAGGCGATGAAGTTCTCGCCGTCGCCCAAGCCCACCAGCAGCGGGCAGCCCATGCGCGCGCACACCAGTTCGTCCGGGCGGTCCACCGCGATCACGCCGATGGCGTAAGCGCCGGTCAGCTCGCGGCTGGCCCGCTTGACGGCGTCGAACAGGCTGTCGCCGGCCTGGTAGTAGTGATGCACCAGGTGGGCGATGACTTCGGTGTCGGTCTGCGATTCGAAGGCGTAGCCCAGGCCTTTCAGGCGCTCGCGCTGCTCTTCGTGGTTTTCGATGATGCCGTTGTGCACCACGGCGATCTTGCCGAAGGACACGTGCGGGTGAGCGTTGGGCTCGGTGACGCCGCCATGGGTGGCCCAGCGGGTGTGGCCGATGCCGACCTGGCCTTGCAGGCTTTCTTCCGCCGCGGCGTTTTCCATCTCCGCGACGCGGCCGACGCGGCGCACGCGACGGATGGCGTCGCCGGCCAGCACCGCCACGCCGGCGGAGTCGTAGCCGCGATATTCCAGCCGCTTCAGGCCGTCCACCAACACCGGAACCACATTACGCGCCGCGATGGCGCCGACAATGCCGCACATTACTTTCTCCTTGGACTATCAGTGGGCGAGGACGCGCAGATCAGCGCAATGCCCTTCGCCTGAATTTGGGTTCTGGCCTCCGCCGACAAGGCGTCGTCGGTCACCAGGGTATGAATGCGCTCCCACGGCAATTCCAGATTGGGGATGCGCCGGCCTATCTTTTCCGACTCCACCATCACAATGACTTCGCGCGCCACTTCGGCCATCACGCGCGACAGCCCCACCAGCTCGTTGAAGGTGGTGGTGCCGCGCTCAAGGTCTATGCCGTCGGCGCCGATGAACAACTGATCAAAATCATAGGAACGCAGCACCTGCTCCGCCACCTGGCCCTGGAAGGATTCGGAATGCGGATCCCAGGTGCCGCCGGTCATCAGCAGCGTCGGCTCGTTCTCCAGCTCGCGCAGCGCGCCGGCCACGTTCAGGGAATTGGTCATCACCACCAGGCCGCGCTTATTGCCCAGCAGCGGGATCATCGCGCTGGTGGTGGTGCCGCTGTCTATGATCACGCGGTTGTGGTCGCGCAGCCGCTCGGCGGCGGCGCGGGCGATGGCGATCTTTCGTTTTGAAACCTGTTCCGCGTCTTCCTCGACCACCATCTCCGACGGCAAGGACACCGCTCCGCCGTAGCGGCGCAGCAGCAGCCCGCCGGTTTCCAGCAGAGCCAGGTCTTTGCGTATGGTCACTTCGGAGGTGGAGAAACGCTTGGTCAGCTCGTCCACGCTAACTTCGCCGCGTTCCTGCACCAGGGCGGCAATGGCGTGACGGCGTTGCTGAGTATTTCGTTTGGTCATCACAAGTTTCGTTTCGAAAGTTTCGCGATCATAGCAGCGCACCTTCGGCGTTGACAAGCCCCTCGCGCGGAACCGTCGCGCAGCGGCAAGGGGCCGTCGCAAGAATGCCGCCATGAAAAACGGCGCCCATCCTCCAAATCAGGAGAATGGGCGCCGCTTAGCCGGGAAATAGAGTCAGTCGGTCTTTTTCTGAGGCCGCTTCCAGCCTGGCACCGTCACCTGACGCGCGCGCGCCACTGTCAGCTCGCCGGCCGGCGCGGTTCGGCTGATCACCGAGCCGGCGCCTATGGTGCTGTAGGATTCCAGCGTCACCGGCGCCACCATCAGGGTGCCGGAGCCGACGAAGACGTTGTCGCCGATCACGGTCTTGAACTTGTTGACGCCATCGTAATTGCAGGTCACCGAGCCGGCGCCCACATTCACCTTGCTGCCGATCTCGGCGTCGCCGACATAGCTCAGGTGGTTGACCTTGGAGCCTTCGCCGATCACGCTCTTCTTCACTTCGACGAAGTTGCCGATGTGCACATGGCCGGCCAGTTGCGCGCCGGGGCGTAAACGGGCGTAAGGCCCGATCCGACACGCTTCGCCCACCACCGCGTCTTCCAGATGCGAGAACGGCGCGATCTTGGTGCCGGCGGCCACTTTGACATTCTTCAACACGCAATGCGCGCCAATTTCCACCTGCTCGCCCAGTTCCACCTTGCCCTCGAACACGCAGCCAACGTCTATGCTGACGTCCATGCCATGGCTGAGTTCGCCGCGGATGTCGATGCGCGCCGGGTCCGCCAGTGTGACGCCGGCTTCCAACAAGGCCTGCGCCTGGTTTCGCTGCAGGATGCGCTCCAGCTCGGCCAGCTGCACCTTGTTGTTGACGCCGGCGGCCTCCCAGCTGGCGTCGACGCTGGCGCTGTCCACGCTCACGCCGTCCGCCACCGCCAGGGCCAGCACGTCGGTCAGATAGTATTCGCCCTGTGCGTTGCCGTTGTTGAGCGCGGCGAGCCAACCGGCCAGCCGCGCATTGGGCAGGGCCATCATGCCGGTGTTGATTTCACGGATCGCCAGTTGCGCCGGCGTACAGTCCTTGTGCTCGACGATGGCCTGGAGCTTGCCGTCCGCACCGCGCACCATGCGGCCGTAGCCGCTGGCGTCGTCCAGCACATCGGTCAGCACCGCCATGCCCGCGCCGGCGGCATCGGACAAGCGGCGCAGCGTGTCCGCCTTGGTCAGCGGCACATCGCCGTACAGCACCATGGTCTTGCCATCCTTCGGAAGGTGCGGCAAAGCCATCTTCAGCGCGTGGCCGGTGCCCAGCTGCTCGGCCTGCTCCGCCCAGATCAGGTCCGCGTCCGGTATCGCCGCCCGCACCTGTTCGCCGCCGTGGCCATACACCACGATCAGGCGCGCCGGCTTCAGCGCGCGCGCGGTGCGGATCACCCGCGCCAGCATCGGCTCCCCGCCGATGGGGTGCAATACCTTGGGTTTGGAGGAGTACATGCGCTTGCCTTTGCCGGCAGCGAGAATGACGATGCTGAGACTATCCATGGTTTTTCACGAGTCGAAAACGGAAAAAGGCTGCCACTTGCGTGGCAGCCTACTATACACGATTACATCTCTTATCAGTGGGCGCGCTTCTTGAGGAAATCCAGCGCCTTCAACTCCGCGATGGCCACTGCCAGAGCAGCGTGCGCCTTCGCGGTGGAGAGGTCGTCGGTGGCGCGCTTGAGGGAATCCTCCGCAGCGCGTTTTGCCTCATTGGCGCGGGCCTCGTCGAGATCCTCGCCGCGAATCGCCGTATCCGCCAGCACGGTGATCAGGCTGGGCTGCACTTCCATCATGCCGCCAGACACTGCCACCAGAACTTCTTCGCTGCTGCCCGGCACTTTCAGACGCAGCACGCCGGGCTTGATACGGGTCAGGAGCGGCACGTGTTGGGGATACACACCGATCTCGCCTTCGGTAGCCGGCGCAACCACGAATTCAGCTTCGCCGGAGAAGATCATTTGCTCGGTGCTGACCACTTCCACACGCATCTTGGACATCAGCCCTCTCCTTAGTTAAGGGTCTTGGCTTTCTCGGCAGCTTCTTCAATGGAGCCAACCATGTAGAACGCTTGTTCCGGCAGATGGTCGTACTCGCCAGCGAGAATGGCCTTGAAACCCTTGATGGTTTCGCGCAGCGGCACGTATTTGCCCGGCGAGCCGGTAAATACTTCAGCCACGTGGAACGGCTGGGACAGGAAGCGCTGGATCTTACGGGCGCGAGCCACGACCAGTTTGTCTTCCTCGGACAATTCGTCCATACCCAGAATCGCGATGATGTCGCGCAGTTCCTTGTAACGCTGCAGCGTGGACTGCACGCCACGGGCTACCGTGTAGTGCTCGTCGCCCACCACCAGCGGATCCAGCTGGCGCGAAGTGGAGTCGAGCGGATCCACCGCCGGGTAGATACCCAGCGAAGCGATGTCGCGCGACAGAACCACGGTGGCGTCCAAGTGGGCGAAGGTGGTCGCCGGAGACGGGTCGGTCAAGTCATCCGCAGGTACGTATACGGCCTGGATGGACGTAATCGAGCCATCGCGGGTAGAAGTAATACGCTCTTGCAGACGGCCCATTTCTTCCGCCAGCGTCGGCTGATAGCCCACCGCGGAAGGCATACGGCCCAGCAGCGCGGATACTTCGGTACCGGCCAGGGTGTAGCGGTAGATGTTGTCCACGAAGAACAGCACGTCGCGGCCTTTGCCGCTTTCGTCCTTCTCGTCGCGGAAGTGCTCGGCCATGGTCAGACCGGTCAGGGCCACGCGCAGACGGTTGCCCGGCGGCTCGTTCATCTGGCCGTACACCATCGCCACTTTGTCCAGTACGTTGGAGTCCTTCATCTCGTGATAGAAGTCGTTACCTTCACGAGTGCGCTCACCAACGCCGGCAAACACGGACAAACCGGAGTGTGCCTTGGCGATGTTGTTGATCAGTTCCATCATGTTGACGGTCTTGCCCACGCCGGCGCCGCCGAACAGGCCCACTTTGCCGCCCTTGGCGAACGGGCACAGCAGGTCAATCACCTTGATGCCGGTTTCCAGCAGGTCGGTGGCGGGGGAGAGCTCGTCAAACTTCGGAGCGGGCTGGTGGATGGCGCGGCGAACATCGGTCGCTACCGCGCCGGCTTCGTCCACCGGGTTGCCCAAGACATCCATGATGCGGCCCAGGGTGGCGCTGCCCACCGGCACCGAAATCGGTGCGCCGGTGTTGACTACGCTCATGCCACGCTTCAGGCCGTCAGAGCTACCCATGGCGATGGTGCGCGCCACGCCGTCGCCCAGCTGCTGCTGGACTTCGAGCGTCAGGTCGGCATCAACCAGCTTCAGGGCATCATAAACCTTTGGCATGGCGTCGCGCGGGAATTCCACGTCGATCACCGCGCCAATGATTTGTACGATTTTACCTTGGCTCATTATCGGTTCCTAAACATTAAACTTTTTCAGTCTGCGACGGCTTACACCGCTGCGGCGCCTGCCACGATTTCAGACAACTCGGTAGTGATCGCAGCCTGACGAGCCTTGTTGTACACCAGGCGCAGTTGCTTGATCGTGTTACCGGCGTTATCCGTGGCGGATTTCATCGCCACCATGCGGGCAGCTTGCTCGGAGGCCATGTTCTCGGCCATCGCCTCGAACACCACGGACTCGATGTAGCGTTTGACCAGGAACTCCATCACGGAAAGCGCATTCGGCTCGTACAGGTAATCCCACGAGTGCGAGTGCTCCACCACCATGTGTTCCGAAGTCAGCGGCAGCAGCTGTTCAGTCGCCGGCTCCTGCTTCATCGTATTGATGAAACGGGAGTAAACGATGTAGAGCGCGTCCAGTTCGCCTTCGGCGTACTGCTTGAACAGCACCGTAAGCGGGCCAATCAGTTTTTCCATCTTCGGCACATCGCCGAGCTGGGTTGCGCTGGCCACGACGTTGAGGCGCGCGCGCTGGCATGCCGCCAGGCCTTTCTGGCCCAAGCAGCAGACATCGACTTCGATGCCCTTGTCCTGCAGATCCTTGACTTGGGCGAAGAAGCGCTTGAGCGTATTCACGTTCAAGCCGCCGCACAGGCCCTTGTCGGAGGTCATCAGGATGATGCCGGCGCGTTTGACTACGTCGCGGCTTTGCAACAGCGGGTGCTCAAGATCCGTGTTCGCCTGAGCAAGGTGCGCCATGACTGTGCGCACCTTCTCGGCGTAAGGACGGGCAGCGCGCATACGCTCTTGCGTTTTGCGCATCTTGGAGGTCGCCACCATTTGCATTGCGCGAGTGATCTTCTGCGTGTTTTGCACGCTTCGGATCTTGGTGAGAATCTCTTTGCCGACTGCCATATCCTGAACCTTTCCTAGTAACTGTTTGCGTTAACCGAAAAGACTCAGTTGTAGCTGAAGCCAGCCTTGAACGATTCCATCGCCTTGGCCAGGATTTTCTCGTTGTCGCCGGACAAGTCGCCGGAAGCGTTCACCGCGGCCAACACATCGTGATGGTTCGCGCGCACATAGGCGAGGAACGCCGCTTCGAAAGCCAGGGCCTTCTTCACCGGAACGTCTTCGTAGCTGCCCTTGTTCACCGCCCACAGGGTCAACGCCATTTCGGCGGTGGCCAGCGGCATGAACTGCTTCTGCTTCATCAGCTCGGTTACCACTTCGCCATGTTGCAGTTGCTTGCGGGTAGCCTCGTCCAGATCGGAAGCGAACTGCGAGAACGCAGCCAGTTCACGGTACTGGGCCAGGGCCAGACGGATACCGCCGCCCAGCTTCTTGATCACCTTGGTCTGCGCGGCGCCGCCAACGCGGGATACCGAGATACCGGCGTTGATGGCCGGACGGATACCTGCGTTGAAGAGGTCGGTTTCCAGGAAGATCTGACCGTCGGTGATCGAAATCACGTTGGTCGGCACGAAGGCGGAAACGTCGCCGGCCTGGGTTTCGATGATGGGCAGCGCGGTCAGGGAACCGGTCTTGCCTTTCACTTCGCCGTTGGTCAGCTTGGCCACTTCGTCTTCATTGATGCGGGAAGCGCGTTCCAGCAGACGGGAGTGCAGATAGAACACGTCGCCGGGGTAGGCTTCGCGGCCCGGCGGACGACGCAGCAGCAGCGAAATCTGACGGTAGGCGACAGCCTGCTTGGACAGGTCGTCGTACACGATCAGCGCGTCTTCGCCGATGTCGCGGAAGTATTCGCCCATCGCGCAGCCGGAGTACGGGGCGATGAACTGCAGCGCGGCGGCTTCGGAAGCGGTCGCGGCCACCACGATGGTGTGGCCCAGCGCGCCGTGCTCTTCCAGCTTGCGCACCACGTTGGCGATAGAGGAGGCTTTTTGGCCAATCGCCACGTAGATGCACACTACGCCGGTGCCTTTTTGGTTGATGATCGCATCCAGCGCCACCGCGGTCTTGCCGGTCTGGCGGTCGCCGATGATCAGCTCGCGCTGACCGCGGCCAACCGGAACCATCGAGTCGATGGCTTTCAGGCCGGTTTGCATTGGCTGGGATACCGATTGACGCGCAATCACGCCCGGCGCGATCTTTTCGATCGGGCTGGACAGCTTGGCGTTAATCGGGCCCTTGCCGTCGATAGGCTGACCCAGGGCGTTGACCACGCGGCCAATCAGTTCCGGACCCACCGGAACTTCCAGAATGCGACCGGTACAAGTAACTTCGTCGCCTTCCGAGATGTGCTCGTACTCGCCCAGAACCACGGCGCCGACAGAGTCGCGCTCCAAGTTCATCGCGAGGCCGAAGGTGTTGCCCGGGAATTCGAGCATTTCACCCTGCATCACGTCTGCCAGGCCATGGATACGAACGATACCGTCGGTCACGGAAATCACGGTACCTTTGGTACGGGTTTCTGCGCCTTCGGCCAGGTTCTGAATCTTCGCCTTGATCAGATCGCTGATTTCAGAGGGGTTCAACTGCATGATCTCTCCTAATTCTTGAGGCTTACTGCCATGGCTTGCAGTTTGCCGCGCACGGAAGCGTCGATGACATCGTCGCCTACCAACACACGAACCCCGCCGATCAGGTCAGGGTTGTCACGCACATCAATCCGTACGGATTTGCCGTACTTCTTGGAAAGCGTGTCGGTCAGTTCGGCCTTCTGCGCATCGTTCAATGCAAACGCCGTTTCCACCACGGCATCCACAACGCCTTCCGCTTGCGCCTTGAACACTTCAAACTGTTCGGCGATTTGCGGCAGCAGCGTCAAACGGCTGTTCTCGATCAGCGCGGCCAGAAAACGTTTTACGTCTTCATTGCCGCGCGTGCCCAGAACGTCCAGCATCAGCGCCTCAAGCTCTTGTGCGGTATGTTTCGGATTGGTGATGACGGCTTCCAAATCCGGGTTCTTCACCATGGCAGCCAGCCACGACAGCGATTCCGACCATTGCTGGGTGGCGTGCTGCTCGGTGGCGAGGCTGTATACCGCTTCGGCATAGGGCCTAGCTACGGTAATGAGTTCTGCCATGAGTTAATTAAAACTCCGCTTTGATGGAGGCAAGCAGATCAGCGTGCTTGGCCGAGTCGATCTCTTTGCGCAGGATCTTCTCTGCACCCGCAACCGCCAGGTCGGCCACTTGCGCGCGCAGGGCTTCCTTGGCGCGCAGGACTTCCTGATCGATCTCAGACTTGGCGTCGGCCACAATGCGCGCGCCTTCAACGCGTGCGGCATCCTTGGCCTCGTCCACGATCTGGCTGGCGCGCTTTTCAGCGGCCATCACGATTTCGGTCGCTTGCTGTTTAGCCTTGCGGAGTTCGTCCGCAACGCGCTTTTCAGCGGCTTCCAGATCTTGCTTGCCACGCTCGCCGGCGGCCAGGCCGTCTGCGATGCGCTTGGCGCGCTCATCCATCATGTTGGTAAGCGGAGGCCAAACAAACTTCATGGTGAACCATACCAGGATGGCGAACGTGATCGCCTGACCCAGTAGTGTTACGTTAAATTCCACGCTTGTTTTCCTCCAGTAGTATTACTGCAACAACCAATTCCGCTTAAAAATTAAGCGCCGGCTTTCAGAGCGGCCAGGGCGGCGGACAGGAACGGGTTATTGAAGGTGTACAGCATGGCGATACCAACACCGATCATGGAGATGGCGTCCAGCAGACCGGCCAGAATGAACAGTTTGGTTTGCAGAACCGGAATCATTTCCGGTTGACGGGCGGAGGACTCGAGGAATTTGCCACCCAGGATGGCAAAACCCAGAGCAGTACCGATGGCGCCCAGGCCAATGATCAGGGCAGCGGCCAGTACGGTCATGGACTGGATCTGAGAAACGAGTGCTTCCATTGTGTATCTCCTAAGACTTAATCAAGGATGGTTGGTAAAAAAGCTAAAGAAACAAAGGTAAAACAAAGAAACCGGTATTAGTGCGCTTCCACCGCCAGGCTCAGGTACACGATGGTCAGCATCATGAACACAAAGGCCTGCAGGGTGATGATCAGGATGTGGAAGATCGCCCACGGCGCGCCCAGGATCCACTGCAAGCCCCACGGCAGCAGCGCGATCAGGATGAAGATCATTTCGCCGGCATACATATTGCCGAACAAACGCAGAGACAACGAAATCGGCTTGGCCAGCAGTTCAACCATCTGCAGCAGGAAGTTGGCCGGGGCCAGCAAGATCTTGCCCACGGTGCCTTCGGCATGGAACGGCGCGGTGAACAGCTCCTTGGTGTAGCCACCAACGCCCTTGGCGCTGATGGAGAAACCGATGATGCAGAACATCACGGACAAGGACATCGCGAAAGTGGCGTTCACATCAGCGGACGGCACAACGCGGAAATAGACATGATGCGGCTCGGCGCCGAAGAAGGTGTAACCCACCCACTGGGCCAGCGACGGCAGCAGATCCACCGGCAGCAGGTCCATGAAGTTCATCAGGAAGATCCAGCAGAAAATGGTCAGCGCCAACGGAGCGATCACCTTGCTCTGGCCATGGAATACGTCGCGCACCTGCTTGTCCACCATCTCGACGATGCTTTCCACAAACAACTGCAGCCGGCCCGGATTCTCCAGCTTGGCCTGGCGCGCCACGACGGCGAACACGCCGGCGAAGATGAAAGCGAGAACCAAGGAAATGGAAAAGGTATCAAGGTGCAGGCTCCAGAAGCCGGCGGAAGGATCCGAATTCCAGAAGGTGAGGTGGTGCTTGATGTAGTCAGTTGCGTTGCTTGCCATCGCTCATTTTCTCAATTTTTGATTAAAAGCCCGAACCAGTAGCCGGATACGGCGGCAAAAAATCCGCCAAAAAGACCGACTATCGATAAATCCTTGAAAAATACCAAAGTCGCGCCAAATATCAGGATGGTGAGGACGTATTTGACGGCCTCGGCCCTGAAATGCGCTTTCATCAGTTCCGCGGGGGCGACATGGCGCTTGGCGTAGGCGATCCTGGCGTACACCAGGGCCGGCACCAAGGCCGACAATCCGCCAAGCAAGACAGAAACCGGAATGGCCAGGTTTCCTCCCCCTGCAACCACTCCAATCAACAGTGCGACACCCACCAGAGTGCACTGCAGGCGCAGTATACGCTTAACTTCCGGATTAACCATGTTGACCCAGCAAAAAAACCGCCGAATTATAGGCTTCCCGCTTGATTTGCGTCAACTTGCGTGTCATTGGGATACCGCAGTGCAACACACTCATTTTCCTGAGCTTTTCTGCAGCTTTTCCAGCAAGCCTTCCAGCTCGTCCAACGTCGCATATTCTATGACCAGCCTGCCATTGCCGCGGTTTGCGTGACGAATGCTAACCCGGGCGCCTATGCGTTCCGACACCTGTTCAGCCAGCCTGCTCACATCCGGGTCTGTACGTTTTTGCTGCGGTGCGACTGTGGTTTTTTCCACAGCTTTCTGCTGTACCCTGCGCTCCACCTCGCGCACGGACAGGCCTTTGTCGCCCACCTCCTGCGCCAAGCCCAGTTGCTCCACCACCGGCAAGGCCAGCAAAGCGCGAGCATGGCCCATCTCCAGCCGCCCCTGATGCAACATGGTCTGCACCGGTTCCGGCAAGGCCAACAGGCGCAGCAGATTGCTGACCGCGCTGCGCGATCGGCCCACCGCGTCGGCCGCAGCCTCGTGGGTCAGGCCGAACTCGTCGATCAGGCGCTTGATGCCCTGGGCCTCTTCTATCGGGTCCAATTCCTGACGCTGGATATTCTCGATCAGCGCCATCGCCAGCGCCGCTTCGTCGGGCACGCTCTTGATCACCGCCGGCACTTCGGTCAAACCGGCTTTGCGCGAAGCGCGCCAGCGCCGTTCGCCGGCGATCAATTCGTAATCGCCGAAACCCACTTCACGCACCACCAGCGGCTGAATCACGCCCTGGGCGCGAATCGAAGCGGCCAGTTCATCCAGCGCGGCTTCGTCCATGAAGCTGCGCGGCTGGTATTTGCCGGGACGGATGCTGTCTATGGGCAGGGAGGTGAGTCTGTCGTCCACTGTCTCGGCAGTGGACAGGAGCGCGTCCAAGCCGCGCCCCAATCCTTTTAATTTGGCCATATTGCTTAGACGGAGGGAGTTGTGGTTGCGGGCTCGAGCCGGTCCGCCAGCTCTTGCGCCAGCGCGAGATAAGCCTGAGCGCCGCGCGAGGCGCGATCGTAGACCAGGCCGGGCAAGCCGTGGCTGGGCGCTTCCGCCAGCCGCACATTGCGCGGAATCACGGTGTCGAACACCTTGGCGCCGAAATGGCGGGCCAACTGCTCGGACACCTGCTGCGACAAGTTATTGCGCGCGTCGAACATGGTGCGCAGCAAACCCATGATCTCAATCTTGGGATTCACCGCCACCCTCACCTTGCGCAAGGTCGCCACCAGGTCGGACAAGCCTTCCAGCGCATAGTATTCGCACACCATCGGAATCAGCACGCTGTGCGCCGCCACCAGTCCGTTCAAAGTCAGCAGGTTCAGCGACGGCGGGCAGTCTATCAGCACATAGTCGTACTGCTCCTCCACCGCCTGCAGCGCGTTTTTCAGCCGCGCTTCGCGCGCCAGTTCGTTGACCAACTCCAGTTCCGCGCCGCCCAGATCGCGGTTGGCGGGCAGCACGTCGTAGCCGCCCTCCTTCGCCGGCTGGCGCGCATCTTCAACCGAGGCCTCGCCCAGCAGCACGTCGTAGCCGGACAACTTCAGGGATTGCTTGGCGATGCCGCTACCCATGGTGGCATTGCCCTGCGGGTCGAGATCGACAATCAGCACGCGCCGGCCCAAGTCGGCCAGGCCCGCCGCCAGATTCACCACAGTCGTGGTCTTGCCGACCCCGCCCTTCTGGTTGGCGACCGCGATCACCCTTGAATTCATTGCGCACCCACCCCTTCCAGGCGCATTCTCACCAGGTGCCGTTCGGCATCCAGGCCCGGCACTGTCACCGGCAATACTTCGGAAACCACCGTACCCTGCGGCAACAAGGCGATTTCCTCGTAAGGATAGACACCCTTCATTGCGACATATTGACCCTGCTCCGCCAACAGGTGGCGGGTCAGCTTGACGAACTCGGCCAGTTCGGAAAACGCCCGGCTGGTGATGCGGTCGAACTTCTGCTCCGGCTGGTAAGCCTCTACCCGCTCGGTCATCACCTGCACATTGGGCAGGCCCAGCTCCACCACCACCTGGCGCAGGAAGGTGGTTTTCTTATGATTGGAATCCAACAGCACCACCTGCAAGTCCGGGCGGGCGATCGCCGCCGGAATGCCGGGCATGCCGCCGCCGGAGCCCACATCCAGCAAACGGCTGCCGCCGTCCAGATGCGGCACCAGGCTCAGGCTATCCAGCAGATGGTAGCTGACCATGCGCTTTTCCTCGCGCACAGCGGTCAGGTTGTAAGTCTGGTTCCACTTGGCCAGCAGCGCCAGGTAGCGGTCCAGCAAATCGATTTGCGCGTCGCTCAGTTCCAGTTTCAGCTGCGACAGGCCTTGTTGTAGTTCTGTGGTATGTGTCATGCGGTTTTCGTTGCGTCGGCAAAGCCGCGTTTCAAGTGGACCATCAAAAGAGCAACCGCCGCCGGGGTGATGCCCTGGATGCGTGAAGCCTGCCCCAGGGTCTCCGGGCGTTGCTGGTTCAGTTTCTGCTGCACTTCCTTGGACAGGCCCTTGACCAGACCATAGTCGATATCGGCCGGCAGGCGCACGTCCTCAAGGTTGTCGCGGCGCGCCAGTTCTTCGTTCTGGCGGTTGATATAGCCTTGGTATTTGACCTGAATTTCCACCTGCTCGGCAACCGCCTCGTCAGCCACCGCGCCGCCGGCCTCCGGCAAGGTCATCAAATCGGCATAGGCGACGTTGGGGCGTTTCAGCAAATCGTACAGGCTGTACTCGCGCTCAATCGCCTTGCCCAGCAGCGCTTGCAGCGCGGCGGCGTCGCTCAGCCGCGCCGGGTGCAGCCAGGTGGCTTTCAGCCGCGCCTTCTCCGCCTCCACCGCGTCGCGCTTGCGGCAGAAGCTGTCCCATTGGACGTCTCCGATCAGGCCGTGTTGGCGGGCGATCTCGGTCAGGCGCAGGTCGGCGTTGTCTTCGCGCAACTGCAGGCGGAATTCGGCTCGGCTGGTGAACATGCGATAGGGCTCGGCCACGCCCTTGGTGATCAGGTCGTCCACCAGCACGCCCAGATAGGCCTCGTCGCGGCGCGGGCACCAGCTAGCCTGCTCCCGGGCGAACAAGGCGGCGTTCATGCCGGCCAGCAGGCCCTGAGCAGCGGCCTCTTCATAGCCGGTGGTGCCGTTGATCTGACCGGCGAAGAACAGACCCTGGATCGCCTTGGTTTCCAGAGAGGCCTTCAGACCGCGCGGATCGAAATAATCGTATTCGATCGCATAGCCGGGCCGCAGAATGTGGGCGTTTTCCATGCCGCGGATCGAACGCACCGCCGCCAGCTGGATGTCGAAGGGCAGGCTGGTGGAAATCCCGTTGGGGTAGAACTCGTGCGTGGTCAGGCCTTCCGGCTCCAGGAAGACCTGGTGACTGTCCTTGTCGGCGAAGCGGTTGATCTTGTCTTCAATAGACGGGCAGTAACGCGGGCCCACGCCTTCTATCACCCCGGTGAACATCGGGCTGCGGTCGAAACCGGAGCGGATGATCTCGTGGGTGCGTTCATTGGTGTGGGTGATCCAGCACGGCAGCTGCTTGGGGTGCTGCGCGCGGCTGCCACGGTAGGAGAACACCGGCTCCGGCGTGTCGCCCGGCTGCTCTTCCATTACGGAGAAGTCGACGCTGCGGCCGTCGATGCGCGGCGGCGTGCCGGTTTTCAGCCGTCCCACCGGCAGGGCCAGTTCGCGCAAGCGCGCGCCCAGCGTGGACGCTGCCTGATCGCCGGCGCGGCCGCCGGTGTAGTTTTCCATGCCCACATGGATCTTGCCGGACAGGAAGGTACCGGCGGTCAACACCACGGTTTTGGCGCGGAAGGTGATGCCGATGGCGGTGATGGCCCCGGCGACGCGGTCGCCCTCTATCAGCAGATCGTCCACCGGCTGCTGGAACAGCGTCAGATTGGGCTGGTTCTCCAGCATCTCGCGGATCGCCGCCTTGTACAGGATGCGGTCGGCCTGCGCGCGGGTTGCGCGCACAGCCGGGCCCTTGGAGGCGTTGAGGGTGCGGAACTGGATGCCGCCGATGTCGGTGGCCAGCGCCATCGCGCCGCCCAGGGCATCCACTTCCTTGACCAGATGGCCCTTGCCGATGCCGCCGATCGACGGATTGCACGACATCTGACCCAGCGTCTCGATGTTGTGCGTCAAAAGAAGGGTGTTGCAGCCCATGCGCGCGGCCGCCAAAGCGGCCTCGGTGCCGGCATGGCCGCCGCCCACCACTATCACGTCGAAGTTTGTCGGATAAATCATGGCTTTGTCGGAAAGAGCAAATCGAACGGAAAAACGGCCTATTCTACGCCAAATCCTGAACCAGCGTAAGTCGTTGATTTCAATAAATCCAGCTGGTAACCGCGGCGTCAAGCGCCGGTCACCCGATAGTCATATTAAAGACATCGCCGCGTCAAACAAGCTGCCTAGCATGGGGCTCACCACAAAAGGGAGCAAAACATGCTGCTAAATGAACAGCTTGCCGTGAGCGCCAAACCGCGCCTGAGCGTGCGCGTGGCCAGTGAAGCGCAGGATATCCGCCGCGCGCAGAAGCTGCGCTTCGATGTGTTTGCCGGAGAAATGGGCGCGGAGCTCGCCTCGCACGATCTAGGCATCGATTGCGACGAGTACGACGAGTTGTGCGACCACCTGATCGTGGAAGACGCCGCCAGCGGCCTGGTGGTGGGCACTTACCGCATGCTGTCCCCGGCCATGGCGCGCCGCGCGCCCAGCCTGTATTCCGAGCACGAGTTCGACCTGACCCGGCTGGCCCACCTGCGCGCCGGCCTGATCGAAGTGGGCCGCTCCTGTGTGCACCGCGATTTCCGCTCCGGCGCGGTGATCGCCCTGCTCTGGTCCGGCCTGGCCGACTACGTTCAACTGCACGGCGGTCAATACCTGGCCGGCTGCGCCAGCGTGTCGCTGAGCGACGGCGGCCACCAGGCGGTCAGTCTGTACCGTCAACTGGAAGCCAAGCACCTGTCGCCGGCGGAATGGCGGGTGTTCCCCCACCTGCCGCTGCCTCTGGACCGAGTCTGCGACGACGCTCCCTCCGCACCGCTGCCGGCGCTGATCAAGGGCTATCTGCGCGCCGGCGCCTATATCTGCGGCGAGCCGGCCTGGGACCCGGACTTCAACTGCGCGGACTTCTTCATGCTGCTGCCCATGGGCCGGCTGAGCAGCCGCTACAACAAGCACTTCGTCGGCTGATCTGTACCAAGCTGCCAATAATGTAGATGCGCCGTCAGGCGCATCTTTCATTTTGCACCCACAAGCCGCATGATGGACGGATTCACTGTCCACCCAGCGCTATCATGCCCAGGCCACCCTCGGTAACCCGCGCCATTGCGCCCATCCTGATCCTAATCCTAATCCTAATCCTCGCCAGCCTACTCCAGAGCGCTTACCCGCTGCTACGCGGCTGCGCCCTCATCACCTTGCTGCTTTTTCTTGCTTGTGCCTCCCTGAGCCATACCCGCACAGCCATCCATACCGGTGTATTCCATGATTACAGATCACGGACAAGCATCTTGAGACAAGACCGGTCCTTTCGTTTCTGGCTCCACGTTTCGATCACTCTGATATTGGGCATAGGCATGTTGGCGGCTGCTGTTGCCTTACTTGCGCGGCTGTTTCCTTGGGCATAGCAGGAATAAAGCTGTGGGGCAGCAATGCTACAATCCGGCCATGAGCCACACCTTTGAAACGGTAGGCGTGATCCATTCGCCCTACCGCGAAAAATTCGGCATCCCGCGCCAGCCCTCGCTGGTCAACGCCGCCCGCATCACGCTGGAGCTGCTGCCGCCCTACGACCACCCCGACATGGTGCGCGGTCTGGACGCGTTTTCCCACGTCTGGATCAGCTTCGTGTTTCATCAAACCGCCGACCGCGGCTGGCAGCCGCTGGTGCGGCCGCCACGGCTGGGCGGCAACGCCAAAGTCGGCGTATTCGCCAGCCGCGCCACCCATCGCCCCAATCCGCTGGGCCTGTCACTGGTGCGGCTGCTGCGCGTGGACACCCAGCCCAAGGTAGTGCTGACGCTGGAGGGCGCCGACCTGCTGGACGGCACCCCGGTGCTGGACATCAAGCCCTATATACCCTTCGTCGAAGCCAGGGCCGACGCCCGCGGCGGCTTCGTCGATGGCCCGCCGCCGCAATTGAGCGTGGGCTGGGACGCCGCAGCTCACGCGCAACTGGTCACCGAAGCCAGCCTGCCGGACGATTTCGCCGCGCTGGTGGAACAGGTGCTGGCCCAGGATCCGCGCCCGGCCTATCAGGATGACCCGGAACGGATTTACGGCGTGGCGCTGCACCAGTGGAACGTGCGCTTCCGCGTGGAAAAAAACCATGCGCAAGTCATTGAAATTCAGCCATTGACCCCGAACTAATTTTTTGCGCTCCAGTCATACCGGGGCGATACCAACCACTCAGGAAAAAAGCAAATATGACCACCCGCGCGAAGACGATCATGCTCGCCTTCACCATGGTTTCCATGTTGGCCGCCCCGTTCGCGGAAGCGGCCCGCCTAGGTAAAGGCAAGAGCGCCGGCATGCAGCGCTCGGCCCCCACCCGTTCTTACCAACAACAAGCGCCGGCACGCCCGGTGGCTCCGCCCGCGCAAGCGCCTGCGCCTGCTCAAGCTCAACCCAAGTCCGGCCCCGGCATCGGCACCGCCGTAGCCGCAGGCGCGGCCGGCGCGGCAGCCGGTTATATGCTGGGCTCCGCCATGAGCGACAAAGGCGGACAACAGCAAGCTCCCGCCACGGCTAACGGCAACGCAGATCCGGCCCTCGCGGCGCAAGCCCAAGGCCAGCAGCCGCAGAAGAGCGGCGGCATGCCCTGGGGCACGCTGGCCCTGCTGGGCCTGGTGCTGGTAGGCGGCTATATGTTCTTCCGCCGCAAAGCCGGAGCGGCGCGTCCGGCCATGGCTGCACCGCAAGCAGCGGGCATGCCGCAGAATATGGGCGGCTATCAAGAACCGGCCCGTTTCGACTCCATCCCGAAAATCGGCTCCGGCCTGGGCGGCGCGCAAGCCGGCTTTGGCGGCGGCGTGATCAGCGAGGCGCCCGCGCGCCTGCCGGACGGCACCGAGACCCCGCACTTCCTGCGTCAGGCCAAGGCCACCTTCCTGCACCTGCAAAGCTTGAACAGCACGGAAAGCCTGGAAGAAGTGCGCAAGTACATGACGCCGGACCTGTTCAACGCCTTGCGCGAGGACATCGCCGGCAATACCGACGTGGCCGACTTCCCGCAGCTGGACTGCCAGCTGTCCGAAGCCAGCACCGAAGGCAACCGCTATATCGCCAGCGTGCGCTTCTCCGGCATGGTCAGCGAAGCCGTAAACGCGCCGGCCGAGCCGTTCACCGAATACTGGCACTACATCAAGGACGACAGCACCAACGGCAAGTGGTTGGTGGCGGGCATCCAACAGTAATAAGGTTTTTAACATCTTTATCCAAACGGGCCTCTTGGCCCGTTTTTTATTTTTAATAGCGATGCACTAAACTGGAATGCCAATTGCTTCAGGCAAAAAAACAATACTGGCCATAGAGTCCACGCCACGGAGGGCAGCTATTCCATGAAAGAATTCGAGCATGCCGGCTTGAAACTCGGCAGTCACTTCCAGCCTATCTACAGCCTGGCTCATCGGCGCACGATAGGAATGGAAGCCTTGCTGCGCGCCAGACAGGACGCCTCCCCGCTGACGCCGGCGGAGGCCTTTTACTCCGTCGTCTCTCCCGAACGCCGCCACCAGTTGGATCTGGCTGCGAGCGAAGCCCATGCCGTCCATTTCAGCCAGATGCAGAGCGACCACCCTTGCTGGCTGTTTCTCAATATCGACGCCGCGTCCTTATCGCGGCCAGAGCGCGCGATGGCCTTGGCCAACAGCATCAAGGCCGCCGGGCTAGACCCCAGCCAAGTGGTGCTGGAAGTGCTGGAACATGTTCTGGAAGTGGACGAGGCGCTGATTGAAGGGGTGAATGTACTGAAAGGCAGCGGGTTTCTGATCGCCATCGACGACTTTGGCGTCGGCCACTCCAACCTGGACCGCGTCTGCCAGCTAGAACCGGACTTGGTCAAATTCGACCGGCACCTGCTGCGCGCCGCCGTCCATCAGCCGCGCACCCGCAACCTGCTGGCCAAGCTGGTGCGGTTGATGCACGAAATTGGTGCTTTGGTGGTGGAGGAAGGGATAGAAACCGATCAGGACGTGCTGATCGCGCTGGAGTCGGGCTGCGATTTGGTGCAAGGCTATTTCGTCGCTCACCCCAGCGATCAGCCGGATCAGGACCACATCATCACCCCTCGCATCGATGAACGCTGGGATGAGCTGATGGCGCGCGAACTGCTGAAACGCAAACTGACCCGGCGCCAGATCGAGCTGGCGCGACAATCTTTTGTTCAAAGCGCCATCTCGCTCATGCAAGGCACGCCGTTCGACTTGGCCGCCAAGCCGATGCTGGCACTGCCGGACGTGGTGCGCTGCTTCCTGCTGGACAGCGCCGGACGCCAGATCGGCCGCAACCTGAACAGCCGCCAGCCGCGGGCCGCCGCCAATCCCAAGTTCGCGCCGCTGGTGGACACCACCGGCGCCGTCTGGTCGCGGCGCAGCTACTTTCAACATGCGGTGGACCAACCCGGCGTGCTGTATATGAGCGAGCCTTATCTGTCCATGACCGACACCCGCTCCTGCGTAACTATCTCGATGGCGATAGAAATCGACGAGATCATGCACGTGCTATGCGCCGACGTGCTGATTCCCCAGCACTGACGGCGGCCGCGCTACGCATCAACGAAACTTCAGAATATCCTCGGCGGCCGGTTGCGGCGTGTAGGCGGCCGTCAAGGAAGGTTCCTCGTCGCCGGGCTCCGGCGCGGCCATCGGTTTGGGAGGCGTTTTGATCCGAGCCACTTCCGCCTTCATCGCGGCGCTGGCGCCCGCTTGCAGCAATTCGCCACGCAACTTGGCTAGCGCGTTTTCCGCCGCTTGGCCGTCCGCGGCGCTCAGGCGCAATTCGCTCTGGGCTCGCAGCAACTGGCTTTTCGCCTCGGATAGCTCCCGCTCCAGTTCGCCGACTCGGGCCTCGGCCTTGTCCATACGCTCGCGGAATGCTTCCGCCTGCGGCTGCGCCACCGCCAGGTCCTGCGCCTGCTGCGCGGCTAAGGCTAGAGAGGAGGACAGTTGGCGGCGCGTGGCGTCCAGCTCCGCCGCCTGACGTTCGAAAGCGCCGGCAAGCTCGGCGCGCAGTTGATCCAACTCGGATCGCTCGCGCTCCCAGGCCGCCTGGGCGGCGCTCAAGCTGTCGTTGGCCAGCGCCTTGGCTTGCGTCCAGATCGCTTCCAGCGCGGCCAGCCCCGCCTGGCTGACGCCTTCCGGCACCTCCCCGTCCAAGGCCGCCGCCGTCGCCGGCTGCACTCGTCGCCAGTCTTTGAGCACCACGCTGGCGGCGTCCATGTCCACGCCCGCCAGTTGACGGACCTGGTCTACGGCGGGATGTCGCATGCGACCGGACTTCTCGTATAGTTCCGTCGCCGCCGCGATGATGCGCTCCCGCGTCTCCGCCGATATCTTGCCCGCCTGGTTCATAAAGCCGCGTCCTCGCCCATCTTTCCAACTGCGTTGCCGGTACGCCTGGCCGATGCCAGGCGTCAGAAATACGCCGAAACCCAAGGATTCGGCAGCAAGGCAAATTCCAGCAGAACCGCCGGCAAGCGGACATAGGATTTTTCCTAAAAAAATAGGCGATTCCTCGTCCCCGCTCCGACTGACAATGAAAAAGCCCGGCGTAAGCCGGGCTGGTCATCGCGGGACATCCGCGTCACTGCGCGATGTCGTTGATGTATTCGAACAGGGTCACCACTTTTTGCACGCCGGAAGTCTCGCTGACCACCTTCGCCGCCGCCGCGCCTTCGGCCTGGGTCACCATGCCCAGCATGTAGACCACGCCGCGCTCGGTCACTACCTTGACGTTGTTGGGGTTGTAGCCTTTGCCGTCCAGCAGGCGCGTGCGCGCCTTGCTGGTCACCCAGGTATCGCTGCTGCGCTCGGAAAAGCCGGACGACGGCGCCACTACCGTGTAGTTGAACACGCGGCGCACATTGGGGATGCCGCGCGCGGTCAGTTCCGCTTGCTGGCGCGCCTGCTCGCTGGGCACTTCGCCGGTCAGCAACACCGCGCGGTTGAAGCTGGTGGTGTTGACGTGGGCGGACGGCAACAGTTTGCCGATCTGGTCGGCGGCTTTCAGTTCGATGCCCTGATCGTCCACATAAGCGCCGCTAGTGCGACGGTCGGTGGCCACCAGCGCGCCGCCGGCGGCGCCCGCCGCCACTACGCCGAAACAACCGCTCAAGGCGCTGCTGAAACCAGCAGCCAGCAATACCGCGAATACGCGACGCTTCATCATTCACCTCCCAACAGCATGTAATCAATGGTGTCGCACAAGGCGTGGACCACCAGGGTGTGCACTTCCTGAATCCGGCAACGGCGCAACGCCGGCACGATCAACTGAATGTCTTCCGGCGACAGGATCTCGGCCACTTTGCCGCCGTCCATGCCGGTCAAGGCGATCACGCTCATGCCGCGCTCGTGCGCCGCGTAGATGGCTTCGATCACATTGGCGGAATTGCCGGACGCCGAAATCGCCAGCAGCAAATCGTTGGTATGCCCCAGCGCGCGCACTTGCTTGGAAAACACCATGTCGAAATCGTAATCGTTGCCGATAGCGGTCAAGGCGGAACTGTCTGTGGCTAGCGAAATCGCCGCCAATCCCGGCCGCTCCTTCTCGAAGCGCCCCACCATTTCCGCGGCGAAGTTTTGCGCGTCCGCCGCCGAACCGCCATTGCCGCAAGCCAGAATCTTGCCTTCGTTCATCAGGCAAGCCACCATCTGTTCCGCCGCCGCGGCTATCGCCGGCGCCAACAGCTCCATCGCCTCTTGCTTGACGGCGATGCTTTCCAGGAAATGCCCGCTGACGCGGTCAATCAAATCCATGGGACATCCTTATCTCTCTAGGGCCTGTCGGCCCATAGCACTACATGAAAATATTCTGCAACCATTGCGGCTCCGCCTCGCCCACGGTCAACACCGCGTCAAAACGGCATGGCGCGTCTATTCCCTTTTGGGACAGATAGACCTCGGCGGCCAGCATGAGTTTCCTTTGCTTGGCCGCGCCTATGCTCGCGGCCGCGCCGCCAAAGGCCGCGCTGGCGCGATGGCGCACCTCGATGAACACCCAGTAGCGCCCATCGCGCATGATCAGATCGATTTCGCCGCCGCGACAGGACCAGTTGCGCTCCACCAGCGTCAGACCCCGCCTCAGCAGCCAGGCCAGCGCCCTATCCTCGGCGAGCCGGCCCTGGAGATTCACTACGGCTGCTCCAGGCTTAGCACCGCCATCGGCAGTTGGCGCTCGAACAGACGGTCGCTCCCCAGCCTCAGGTCGCCGGTGACGCCGTCCAGCCTCAGCCCCGCCGGCTGCCTGGCGCCCGCCAGCAGCACCGCCAGCCGCCAGGCGTCCACGCCCAGCGCGTACAAACGCTCGGTCTGCACCGTCAACGCCGCCGCAGGCCGCGGATAGCGCTTCACCGCCGGGTGCTCCGGCATCAGGAACCAGGGCATGTCTATCACCCTCACTCCGGCCAAGGCCGCCGCGCTGCCCCGGCCGTTAAGCTGGGAGGTGCCGTACACTGGCAACTCCGGCGCCAGCGCGGTCTTGACGATGCCCGCCTCGTGAGCGTCCAGCGCCATGAACACCGCGTCCGAGCCGACCGCCGCCTGCAGTATCGCAGGCAAGCTGTCCTGCTTGGCCTCCAAGGCCATGGGCGACTTGCCTCGGCTCAGGACCCGCCACTCGTCGATGAAAGCCTGACGCAACCGCTGGGACAGGTTGTCCGCGCCGAACAGCAGCAAGGGGTTGGCCCGGCCGTCTTCATGCATCAGGCGCGCCACTTGGCGCGCCTCGCCTTCGACGATCAGCGACAAGGAGAACAGTTTGGGATTGGCCGGCACTTCGCGGCCTATCGAATTCAAGGCCAGCGTGGGCACAGACACCAACGGCGCCACCGCGGCGATGGCGCCGCGCGACAACGGGCCTATCACCACATTGACCCCGCCGGCCAGCGCCTGACGGTAGCTGGCCACGGCGGTGTCCTCGGACGCGTCGATGGGCACCAGCTCGGCGTTCTGATCCACGCTCGCCGCCGCCTCCACCCCGCTGCGCACCACCGCGGCGGCTTCGCCCAGAGTGGCTGAGCCGGTGGGCAGCAGCAGGCCGACGCGCAGGCGGCCGTTGGCCGGCTGCGGTTTCGCCGCCGTCGCGCTGGCGTCGCGCGGCGCGGCCGCCGGAACAAGCGGCTTAGACGCCGGCTGGCCCAGCAACTTGAGCGGCGCGGTGTTGCTTTGGATGATATAGTCCGGGGTTTGCGCCATTGTCGGCGTCAACCAAGTCATCAAGACGCCAACCAACAGCGGAGTCAGTCTTTGCATACTTCGTTCGCTCATCTGCTTGAATCAGCCAGGGAAAGTTTCTGTCGCGGCACATTATATGTGGTGGCCACGCCCATTGGAAATCTGGCGGACATCAGCGCCCGCGCCTTGGCGGCTTTCAGCGCCGCCGATGTGGTCTGCGCCGAGGACACGCGCGTCACCGGACAACTGCTGTCCGCCTACGGCATCCACGCTAAACGCCTGGTCAGCCTGCGCGAGCACAATGAGCGCGGCATGGCCGAACAAGTGGTGCGCTGGCTGTCCGAAGACCAAATCGTGGTGCAGGTGTCGGATGCCGGCACTCCGGCGGTGTCGGACCCCGGCGCGCGGCTGGCGGAAGCGGTGCGCGCCGCCGGCTTGCCGGTGCGGCCGGTGCCCGGCTCCAGCGCGGTGATCGCCGCCTTGTCCGCCAGCGGTCTGACCGCGCCGTCCTTCCTGTTTCACGGTTTCTTGCCGCCCAAAAGCGGCGAGCGCCGCAAAACGCTGCGCCAATGGCAGTCCGCGCCGCATCTGACCGTGTGCTACGAAGCGCCTCATCGCATCGTCGACACCCTGCGAGACATCGTGGCGGAGCTAGGCGCGGAACGCCGCGTACTGCTGGCGCGCGAGCTGACCAAAACCTTCGAGACCTTCCGCAATCTCCCCGCCCAGGAAATGTTGGAGTGGGTGGAATCCGATTCCAACCAGCAGCGCGGCGAGATTGTATTGATCCTGGACGCTGCCCCGGCGCGCGACGAGACCGATGACGCCGTGCCGGAAGAAACCGTGCGCGTGCTCAAGCTGCTGGCGGCGGAATTGCCCACCAAACAGGCCGCCTCCCTGGCCGCGCAGATCTGCGACGGCAACCGCAAACAGCTCTACGACCTTGTGCTCAAACTGAAGCAGGATTGAGCCGCCGCGAAGCTCCTAGGAAAAAAGGATTTACAAAGCGATTTGCTATCGCTATCATTCGTGTTCTCGGAATGCCGAAGACGCCCGGATGGCGAAATTGGTAGACGCAGGGGATTCAAAATCCCCCGCCGCAAGGTGTGTCGGTTCGAGTCCGACTCTGGGCACCAGCGATTTGGCAGGCCGAAACCCCAAAAACCCCGCACAGCGCAAGCTATGCGGGTTTTTTGTTGTCTTCTCTACTTAGACACGATCTCGCTGACTGAGACGAGACAAGACGAAACCCGCTGAGAAAGCGGAATGCGCCGATCGCGCATGAGCATTTCCAAGCGGGTTTCAACACCACACGGCCAACATGTAGCGGATCGTCAACAGCTTCTTATTCGGGTAGCCGCACCGCCGACAATTTCCAGCCGAACCAGCCATCGCGCTTGAAAACCAAGCCCAGGGACTGTTCGGGTTTCTCCTTCTGTTTCACCGTCACCACGAAGCGGTCAATGTCTTCATAGCCCATGGCCGTATCCACGCCGGCGCGCCGATCTTCCGATGCGCCGCCGCCGGTCGCCGGTTCATCGGCGCCGCCTTGCGGCAGACCCGGCTTGGGCTTGATCCCCCGCATCATCAAGGCCAGGCTTTCCGGCGTCACCATGGCGTCCACCACCGGGGCGACCACCGCGTCGGCAATGGCCGCGCCCATCGCCGCCAGCGGGTTCTTGTCCTTGGATTGGTTCAGGTCCAGCACCGATTTGGGCACGACGGACTCTTTCAGACTGTTGCGCAAGGCCGGGTAGTCCACAAAGCCGGACAACTTGGCCGCGTCGCGCGCATCCAGCGCCTGCTGCATCCCGCGCACCGTCAGATACGGCGTCGCGTAGAACCACGCCCCCAAGGCCAACACCGCCGCGCCCAGCGCCAGCTTCACTTTGATGCTCATGCTTATCCCCCTGAATCGAGCGGCCGCGTCCATACGGCTCATAAAGTCTACAGACCGCCGGCCGGCGCGCAGATTCCCGCCGGCCACGGCAAAAAACGCGCGGCCGGTTTCCCTGAGCCTGTTCAAAGCCACGCGAGCAAGAACGAGACAAGGCGAAAACGAGCGGAAAAGCGGAATGTACACGTGGTACATGAGCATTTTGAGCTTGTACTCACCGTGCAACCCTCCACGAAGCGCAGCAGGCTTTGAGCAGGCTCTCAGAAACGCGCCTCCATCCCCATCCGTATGGTCCGCCCCGGGATCGGCATGCTGATCACGGAGCCGGGATCCACCGCATAGCGGTTGGTCAGGTTATCCACATTGAAATTCACGTTGACTTGCTTGTTCAGGCGGTACTCGATGAACAGGTCCACCAAGCGTTCGGACGCCAGTTCCAACACCGGTTGCGCGCCAGTGCCCTTGAGCCAGTCCGCCGGATTGGTCTTGCCCGAATGGTAACGCCAGCGTCCGCCCACGGTCAGATCGCCGTTCAACAAATGCTTGCCGGCGGAAATCACGTACACGCTCTTGGGCGGGATGCGGGTCGGGATCAGACTCCAGGCGAAGCCGTTCGGATTGCACACCGAGGCGTCGCGCCGGGTCGCCTGGTTCACCGAACATACTTCCGGCTCCAGGTAGCGAGTGGCGGCGGCTTCCACGAAGAAGGACGGGCTATGGTAGTCCAAGCCGAATTCATAGCCGCGCAGTTCCACCTTGTCGTAGTTGAGGAAGGTCAGATTGCCCTGCCACGACGGCATGCCCGGCGTCCGGTCCAGCCAGGCGCTGGAAATATAGTCCGCTACCTTGTTGTCGAAATAGGCGGCCTTGAAGCCGATGCGCTCCTGATCGCGGAACACGTTCTGGAAACTCGCCTTAAGGCCCAGTTCCAGGTTCAGCGAACGCTCCGGCCGCAAGGGGTTGTAAGGGTTGTAGCTGAAGACCTCGGACGAGGTGGTTGTTTCGTACAGGCTGGGGGTGCGGTAGGCGCGGCCGCCTTTGGCGTAAACATCCAGCCACTTGGCAAGATGAACGTCCACCTGGCCAGTCAGGTCCAGCTTGGGCGCGTAATCCGCTTCCAGATTGGTCGCATAGTCGCGCGTGGTCGAACCATGCAGATTCGTGCCCAGAGAGAAGCTGGCCCAGCGATAGGACAGGACGGCGTTGGCGAACAGGCTGCGCTCATTGCGCACCCCGTTGCGCGACGCTTCCAACGTCCTCGGCTGCTCGGTGTAGCGGCTGGTGGGCTGGGTGCGCTCCTGCTGGAAGGCTAGGCCGTAGCTCAGGCTCAAGGGCAGGACATCCAGTTCCGACCGGTTGAGCACATTGAAACCGTGACGCTTGTTGTTGTAGGCATGCATGTACTGATCGCCGTAGGAGGCGCCGGGGCGGCCGGCCCATAAGCCGTTGTGCTGATCCAGATCCGCCTCGGTGGCCCACAGGCCCAAGTTCAGGTCGATAAGCTTGTTGTCGCTGGGCGTATAGCTGTAGTTGGCGCTATAGGCATGCACGACGGCGCTGCCCAGCGCCCATTGCGGCATCGACTCCACCCCCGGCGGCAGCTCTTGGAAATTCTTGTCGTTGGAATTCTTGTACCAGTAAGCGGCCAGCAGTTCGCCAGCTTGCTGACGGTGGCGGCGGAAGATCAACTTCAAGCGCTGCGCGTCGTCCAGCGCGAAGCCCAGCTTGGCCAACAGAGAGTCGCTCTCGTAACTGGTGTTCACCACCTCCTGACCGCGCGACACCACCGCTTCCGGGTAGCCCTCATAGCCATGGACGCCGGCGAAGTAATTGCCGGTGCGCCGCTTGCTGTAAGCCAGCAGAGCATCGAGGCCAGGCTGCCGATAAGCCAACGCCAGCGTGGCCGAACCATTGTTGAACACTCGCGGGCTGAGGCCGTTGTTCAATTTGTAATAAACTTGGTCGCGCTCGTCTCCCGGCACTGCGGGCATCTTGTTATTGTTGTACAGGCTGCCTTTCAACAGTACGCCGAAATCCTTGCCGGGGCGAAGCACGTCCTCGACGCCCAAGGTGCGCATCTGCACCAGGCCGCCAATCGCGCCGCTGGAGAAGGCGCCGTTGCTGGCACCCTCCTCCACGCTGACTTTGCTGATCAGGTCGGAATCAATATAGGTGCGGTCGCTGGTGCCCTGGTAACCGCGGGCGGTGTGGGTGGATTGCAGGCTGCCGTCTATCAATACCGGCACCCGGCCTTCGCCTTGCAGACCGCGGATGCCCAGGTCGATGGCGCCGGCTTCGTTTCGGATATTGTTGACCTGCACACTGGGCAAGGCGGAAAAGATGTCGGCGTTGCCAGTGCCGCGCGCGCGGCGCAATTGCGCCGCATCCAGTTCCTCGCCATGCAAAAGCGCGCGTTTGCGCTCGGCGCTGACGTGAACGGTTTCCAGTTGCGGCGCGAGCTCGGCGGCCAACAGGGTTTGCGAATGGGCTGCCGACAATAACAGCCAGGCGGGAAGGCTCCAGTATTTCATGGTGTGGATGGAGTGGGGTTCAGGAGCGCCGAAGTTAATGCTAATGATTCTCATTAACAATGGTAATTATGCCAAGCCACCCCTCCGCGCCAGCCACACCGTCGGTGCGAGGCTATTTACCGTCCAGCGGCACTTCCCAGCGCTGATCCTTGAGCGTGCGCATTACGATGTAGGAACAGATGTCGCGCATGCCGGGAATGCGGTTCAGCCGCTCCACGATGAAACCGCTGAAAGCGGCCAGATTACGACAACGGACGTGCAGTACATAGTTGCTGGGACCGGCGACGATGTAAGCGGCGGCGATTTCCTCGAACTGCTGGATGCGGTTCATGAAATCTTCGTGCCAGTCCTCGCGCGCCCGGTCCAAGGTCACGTGCACGATGGCCTCCAGCTCGTAGCCGAGCAGGGCCGGGTCCAACTGCGCGTGATAGCCGCGTATCAGACCCTGGCTTTCCAGCGCTCGCACCCGCCGCAGGCAGGCGGACGGAGACAGGGCTACCTGATCGGCCAGGTCCTGATTGCTGAGCCTGGCGTTGTGCTGCAATGCGGAAAGAATCCGGCAATCTATCGCATCAAGTTGCATTTGCAATTTCCCATCGTTATCTGTCCATTCCGCTGCAGTTCCTGCGAAAAGCATGCCATTAGCAAGACCAACTTGCAATTTCTGGCGGATGCCTTGGTGCTAGCATGATTCCAAGCTTTTCGCCTCTCTGGAGCCGCTCCATGTTGCTTGATATCAGTCCCCCGCTGCGCGCCGGCCTGCCGGTCTGGCCCGGCGACACCGCTTTCGACGCCAGCCCCGCCTGGCAGCTGGACGCCCACTGTCCGGTCAACGTGGCGCGGCTGACCCTGTCTCCGCATAGCGGCGCGCACGCCGATGCGCCATCCCACTTCCAGGCCGCCGGCCAAGGCATAGGCCAAGTAGCGCTGGACGCCTACCTGGGGCCGTGCCGAGTGATTCACTGTCTATCCCCCGGCCCGCTGATCCGGCTGGAGCAGATCCAGTCCCGGCTCGCAACCCAACCCACTCCGCTGCCGCCGCGCCTGTTGATCCGCAGCTACGCGCGCTACCCGCTGGAGGCCTGGGACGCGGACTTCCCCGGCGTGGAGGCCGCCGCCATAGATTGGTTGGGCGGCCAGGGCGTGCGCCTGATCGGCGTCGACACCGCCTCGCTGGACCCGATGGACAGCAAAACCATGGACGCCCACCACGCCACCGCGCGCCAGCGCATGGCCATCCTGGAACAATTGCTGTTGGACCACGCGCCGGAGGGCGATTACGAACTGATCGCGCTGCCTCTGAAGCTGATGAACCTGGACGCCAGCCCGGTGCGCGCCGTGCTGCGGCCCTTGCCCGTTTCCACCCCTCTCGTGTAGGACCCGCCATGAAACACACTCGCGAAGCTTGTCTCATCGCCGATCAGCAAGATCCGCTGGCCGGCTTCCGCCAACGGTTCAACCTTCCGGCCAACACCATCTATCTGGACGGCAACTCGCTGGGCGTGCTGCCCAAGGGCGCGCTGGAGCGCAGCCAACAGGTAATCACCCGGGAATGGGGCCATGACCTGATCCGCAGCTGGAACACCGCCGGCTGGTTCGACATGCCGACGCGGCTGGGCGACAAGCTGGCGCCGCTGCTGGGCGCCGGCCCCGGCGAAACCGTGGTCACCGACACCACCTCGCTCAACTTGTTCAAGGCGCTGGCGGCGGCCTTGCGCATCCAGCGGCAAACCCACCCAGAACGCAAGGTGATCCTGTCCGAGCGCGACAACTTCCCCACCGATCTCTACATGATCCAGGGCATGATCGAATTCCTGCAGCAGGGCTATGAACTGCGCTTGATCGACGAGGCGCTGCCGCTGGAACAGGCGCTGGACGACAAGGTGGCGGTGCTGCTGCTGTCCCACGTCAATTACCGCACCGGCTATCTCTACGATATGGCCGCGGTGACCCACAGCGCTCATCAATGCGGCGCGCTGGCGATCTGGGACCTGGCCCACGCGGCCGGCGCGCTGCAGGTTGACCTGAACGGCGCGGACGCCGACTTCGCCGTCGGCTGCACTTACAAATATCTGAACGGCGGCCCGGGCTCGCCGGCCTTCATCTGGGTCGCCCCGCGCCATCAAAACGCTTTCTGGCAGCCCTTGTCCGGCTGGTGGGGCCATGCCAAGCCCTTCGAGATGGCCGCCGACTACGCGCCTGCCCAGGGCATCCGCCGCTTCCTGTGCGGCACCCAGCCCATCGTGTCGCTGGCCTTGCTGGAGTGCGGTCTGGATGTGGCGCGAGAGGTGGACAGCCAACAGCTGCGCGCCAAATCGCTGGCCCTGACCGATCTGTTCATCGAGTTGGTGGAGCAACGTTGCGGCGGCCACCCGCTGACTCTGATCACCCCTCGCGAGCACGTGCGCCGCGGCAGCCACGTCAGCTTCCGCCACCCGCAAGGCTTCGCGGTGATGCAGGCGCTGATCGCCAACGGCGTCATCGGCGACTACCGCGAGCCGGAAGTGCTGCGCTTCGGCGTCACCCCGCTTTACCTGAGCCATGCCGACATCTGGGACGCGGTGGAAATCCTGCGCGAGATTCTGGACAGCGGCAGTTGGGACCGACCGGAGTTTCATCGCCGCGGCGCAGTGACCTGAGCCCGGAACGGTGCGACGGCCCCTGCCGCCGCGCCTCTACAGAGCCGCCGCCCGCGATAGCTACGCAGCCGGCGGCTCAACAGCGCAAGGGACGTTAGATCCCGCAACAGCGCCATCTACAGAGGAGAAACATCATGAGCAGCTTCCAGGACATCAAAGACAGAGAACAAGGCTTGCAACGTCGGCTCACCGCCGGACAGATGAGCATGATCGCCATCGGCGGCGCCATCGGCACCGGCCTGTTCCTCGGCAGCAAATTCGCCATCGGCTTCGCCGGACCCAGCGTGGTGCTCAGCTACGCCATCGGAGGCCTGATTACCTTGTTGCTGATGGGCTGTCTGGCGGAGATGACGGTGGCGCACGCCACCTCCGGCTCCTTCGGCGCCTACGCCGAGCACTACGTCAGCCCCTTGGCTGGTTTCCTGGTGCGCTACAGCTACTGGGCCTGCGTGGTGCTGGCGGTGGGGACCGAAATCACCGCCGTGGCCGAATACATGCGCTACTGGTTTCCAGACACCCCGCCCTGGATCTGGATTCTGCTGTTCTCCAGCGCGCTGATCGGCGTCAACGCCGCCAGCGTCAAGGCCTTCGGCACCGTGGAGTACTGGTTCTCCTCCATCAAGATCTTCGCCATCCTCGCCTTCATCCTGATGGGCTGCTACGTGGTGTGGGGCAGCGGTAATCCGGCTTACGGCGCGCACAACTTCAGCGCCGACGGCGGCTTTTTCCCCAACGGTGTCTGGGGGATGTGGGTGGCGGTGGTCATTTCCATCTTCAGCTATCTGAGCGTGGAAATGATCGCGGTGGCCGCTGGCGAGGCCGAAAATCCGGAGCAGGCGGTGCGCCAGGCTTTCCGCGCCACGATCGCGCGGCTCGTGGTGTTCTACCTGCTGTCGCTGAGCCTGATCATCGCCATCGTGCCCTGGGGCCGCATCGGCTCCGGTAACAGCCCCTTCGTCACCGTGATGCAGGTGCTTAATATTCCCTACGCAGCCGGCATCCTCAATTTCGTGGTGGTGGTGGCCGCTCTGTCGGCGATGAACAGCCAGCTCTACATCACCACCCGCATGATGTTCAGCCTGTCGCGCGCCGGCGACGCGCCTGTAGGGCTGGGCAAACTGAACCCGCGCGGCATTCCGGTCAACGCGCTTCTGCTGTCCACCAGCGGCATCGCGCTGGCGGCGGTGCTGTACGTGCTGTTTCCGCAACAGGCGTTCACGCTGATGATTTCCTTGTCGATGTTCGGCGCCATGTTCACCTGGCTGATGATCTTCTACACGCATCTTCGCTTCCGCCGTCATCATGATCAGGCCGGCGGGCTGGATCTGCCATTCAAGATGCGTCTGTTTCCCTACAGCACGCTGACCGGGCTGGTGCTGATGCTGGCGATCATGGTCACCACCGTCTTTACCGAGGTCTTCCGACTGACCCTGGTCTTCGGCCTGCCCTTCCTGCTGTTGCTGGTCGTCCTCTATCACAAAGTGCGCAGGCCGCGGCTGACGCCCGCGGCGCAAACGAATTAAGCCCAGTTGCGAAATCGCCAGGCCGGGTCCGCTCGGCCTGAGCTTGTTCAAAGGATTTCGCGCATGAGCGGAACAAGGAGAAAACAGCTGGAAAAGCGTAATGCGCAGGTGGTACGTGCGCATTTCGAAACCCTTTGCAATACCGTATCGCAGCAACACGTCAGACTTTGAACCGGTTCTGACACCGCTATCGGATTCGGCATAGAATGTTCGACTCGATACCCCATCCGGATGCCCGCCTCCGCCATGTCACGCCCGTCCGATCTCACCTCCGGCGCCAGCCTGTCCGCGTTGCTGCGCGGCTTCGTCCTCCGCCATTGGCCCTACTACCTGCGCGCGGCGTTGATGCTAGCCGCCGTGGCGGTGCTCACCGTGCTGATTCCGCGTCAGATCGGCCAAATCGTCGACCTGCTGGCCAAGGGCGAGCTTGGCGGCCCGCAGCTGCTGCGTGAGTTGAGCTGGCTGCTGCTGTTCGGCGTGGTGATCTATTTGCTGCGCGCCGGCTGGCGGCTGCAATTGTTCGCCGCCGCCTACCAGTTGGGCGTGGAGTTGCGCACCCGGCTGTATCAGCGGCTAAGCCGCCAGGGGCCGGGCTTCTACCATCACCAACGCACCGGGGACCTGATGGCGCGCGCCACCAACGACATCGACGCGGTGGAAATGGCCGCCGGAGAAGCGATGCTGGCGGGCTTCGACGGCAGCCTGACCCTGGTGATGGTGCTGGCGATGATGACCTTGGGTATAGACTGGCGGCTGGCCGCCGCCGCGCTGCTGCCCTTCCCGCTAATGGCCTTCGCCTTCTGGCGCATCACCCGCCGCGTGCATCAGGCTTGGGCCGGCTCTCTGCAAAGCTTCAGCCGGCTCAACGACCACGTTCAAGAGACGCTGAGCGGAGTGCGCACGCTGCGCACCCTGGGCCTGGAGGAACGCAACAGCCGCGAACTGGCCGGCCTGGCGGCTTCCGCGGCCGACAACAGCCTGGAGGCACAACGCTGGGAGGCGGCGTTCGAACCGGTGGTGGGGCTAACCCTGAGCACCGCGGCGGCGGCCACGCTAGGCGTGGGCGGCTATCTGGTCTGGCAACAACAACTGACCATAGGCGCGCTGACCAGCTTCAGCATGTATCTGGGCCAGTTGATCTGGCCGATGTTCGCCGCCGGCTGGGTGTTGTCGCTGCTGGAGCGCGGCCGCGCCGGCTGGAACCGGCTGGAGCCCGTGCTGAGCGCGCCCGAGTCCGTGGACGACAGCGGCTCCAACACAACGGAGCCGGCTGGCGAACTGCGCTGGCACAATCTCGACTTCACTTACCCGGGACAGACGACGCCGGCGCTGCGCGCGATCGAACTGCGCCTGAGCCGTGGCCAGACCCTGGGCATCGTCGGCCCTACCGGCAGCGGAAAGTCCACGCTGCTGCGCCTGCTGCTGCGCCAATATCCGCTGCCGGCCGGCAGCATCAGTTGGAACGGCGTGCCGCTGGAGGAATACAAGATGGACGCCTTGCGCGCGGCGATTAGCTGGGTGCCGCAGGAATCTTTCCTGTTCTCCGCCTCGGTGGCCGACAATATCGCGCTGACGCGGCCGGACGCCTCCGAGCGCGATATCGAACGCGTAGCGCGGCTGGCGGCGGTTCACGACGATATCCTGCGTCTGGCTCAGGGCTACGCCACTCCGGTGGGCGAAAAAGGCGTGGCCTTGTCCGGCGGCCAGCGCCAGCGCCTGGCCATCGCCCGCGCGCTGCTGGCCGACGCGCCGCTGCTGCTGCTGGACGACGCCTTGTCCGCGGTGGACACCCAGACCGAAACCCAGATCCTGCACCATCTGCGCGAAGCGCGCCGCGGCCGCAGCGTGATCATCGCCAGCCACCGGCTGTCCGCGGTGGCCGACGCCGACCACATCATCGTGCTGCAGCACGGCGGTATCGCCGAAGTCGGCAGTCACGAGGCGTTGCTGCAACTGAACGGCTGGTACGCCAGCCAGTGGCGCTACCAACAACTGGAGGCCAGCCTGGATGAAATCTGATCAATCCGCGATCAATCGGCGCCGGGCGGTGGCCCTGCTGCGCCAATCCGCCGCTCCGGAAAACCGCCATGTGCTGTGGGGCACGCTGTGGCTGATTGCCGCCGCGCTGATGGAAGCGCTGTCGCCGCTGCTGGGCAAGGTGTTCATCGACCGCTACCTGCTGCCGCGCACGCCACAGTGGCTGGAAATGGGCCTGCTGCTGCTCGCCTGTCTGATGGCCGGCTACGCCGCCTCCAGCCTGCGCTATCTGCAACTGGTGCGCCTGTCCGGCGTGGCGATGCGCTCGGTGCAAAGGCTGCGCGAACAGGTCTACCGCCACGTGATCCGGCTGCCCATGGCCTTCTTCGACAAGGCGATCACCGGCCAGCTGGTCAGCCGCGTCACCAACGACACCGAGTCGGTGAAGGCGCTCTATGTGCAGGTGCTGTTCGTGATGCTGGACAGCAGCATCGTCGTGATCGGCGTGATGGCGGCGATGGCCTGGCTGGACTGGCGGCTGATGCTGCTGGCGGCAATGCTCCTCCCGGCGATGCTGGCCATCGTCTGGCTGTATCAGCGCTGGAGCGCGCCGTCGGTAACGCGAGCCCGCGCGCTGCGCAGCGACATCAACGCTCAGATGGCGGAATCCATCTCCGGCATGAGCGTGCTGCAAGCCTCCAACGCCACCGGCCGCTTCGCCGAGCGTTTCGATCAGGCCAACCACAATTACTACCGGGCGCGGATCGCGGAACTGAGCGCCAACGCCTGGCTGCTGCGGCCGGCGCTGGACTTACTGAAAGTGCTGCTGCTGGCCGGGGTGATCTACAGCTTCAGCCAACGGTCGCTGGGCGCGCTGCAGATAGGCGTGCTCTACGCCTTCATCAGCTATATCGGCCGCATGGTGGACCCGCTGATCCAGATCACCATGCAGTTCAGCCAGCTGCAGCAGGCGGTGGTGGCGGCGGCGCGGGTGGATGCGCTGCTGCAGGAACCGGCCGCGGCGGCCGGCCAGGGCCGCGGCCGCATCGGCCGGGGCGCGGTCAGCTTCCGCCGGGTGAGCTTCGGCTATCAGCCGGAGCGGCCGGTCTTGCCCGATCTGTCGCTGGAGATTCCGGCCGGCGGCTTCATCGGCATCGTCGGCCACACCGGCAGCGGCAAATCCACCTTGCTGTCGCTGCTGCTGCGCTTCTACGCGCCGCAAAGCGGCGAGATACTGATAGACGACCAAGCGCTGGCCACTTTCGACGACGCGGCCTTCCGCGACGGCGTCGGCCTGGTGCCGCAGGATCCCTTCCTGCTGGCCGCCAGCGCCCGCGACAATATCGCCATGGGCCGCCCGCTGTCGCAACAGCAGATCGAGGACGCCGCGCGCGCCGCCGGCGCTCACGACTTGATCCTGGCGCTGGAACAGGGTTACGACACCGATATGGGCGAGAGCGGCTCGCGGCTGTCCAGCGGCCAGAAGCAGTTGATCGCCATCGCCCGCGCGCTGGCGGGCCGGCCGCGCATCCTGCTGCTGGACGAGGCCACCTCCCACATCGACAGCGAAACCGAGCAGCTGGTGCAAAGAGCGCTGGAACGGCTTCGCGGCCAGATCACGCTGATCTCCATCGCCCACCGGCTGTCCACCATACGCGACGCCGACCGCATCATCGTGCTCAACCATGGCCAGATCGCCGAAACCGGAAGCCACGAGGAATTGATGACCGTGGGCGGCATCTACCAACGGCTATACTTGCTGCAGCAATTGCAGCCGGAAGCCGGCTGAACCAGCGACGACTCCGCCATGCACCGTTTTCTCTCCCCGCCCGCGTCCGACGCGCTGATCGACACCCACTGCCATCTGGACGCGCCGGAGCTGGCCCCGATGCTGTCCGCCGTGCTGGAACGCGCGCGCGCCGTCGGCGTGGGCCAGATCCTGGTGCCCGCGGTGCGCGCCGACACCTTCGCCGCCGCCGCCGCCCTGCGCCGCGACCACGGTTGCTGGATAGGCTTCGGCCTGCATCCCATCTATCTGGAACGGCATCTGGACGAGCATCTGGGAGAGCTGGAGCGCGCGCTGCGCGAACAGCGGCCGGAAGCGGTGGGGGAAATCGGTCTGGATTTCTATCTGCCGGAACTGGACCCGGCGCGGCAGGAAACCTTGTTCGTCGAACAGCTGAAGCTGGCGCGCAAATACGCGCTGCCCGTGGTGCTGCATGTGCGCCGCTCGGTGGACCGCGTGCTCAAACATCTGCGCGAGCAGCGCGTCGAGCTAGGTATCGCCCACGCTTTCAACGGTAGCCCGCAACAGGCGGAAGCAATGCTGCGCCAGGGCATGAAGCTGGGCTTCGGCGGCGCGATGACCTACTCCGGCTCGCAGCGCATCCGCCGGCTGGCGGCCACTCTGCCGCTGTCCGGCCTGGTGCTGGAAACCGACGCGCCGGACATCCGCCCCGAGTTCGCCCAGGACCGGCCCAACGAGCCGGCCCATCTGGCCGCCTTCAGCGCTCTGCTGGCCGAACTGCGCGGCGTGCCGGAGCCGGAGCTGCGCCGTGCCTTGCGCCGCAACAGCCTGGACGCGCTGGGCATCGTCGGCTGACATACCCTCCCAATCTCAGGTGCGGAAGCGCCTGAGATTGGAGTCTAGGTCCACCGACAACTGCTGCAACTCCTGCGACAGCTGGCTGGCTTGGCCGGAGGCTTTGGCGGTGCTCTCGTTCATCTGCGCCATCTGCTCTACATTGCCCGCCACCAGTTGACTGGCGTGGCTCTGCTCCTTGATTGCGTTGGCGATATCGGTGATGCGTTCCACCGAATGCTGCGACAGCTGATGGATTTCACGCAGCGACTCGGCCACGCTGGAGGTGCTGCTGACGCCGCTTTCGATACGGGCATTCGCCTGCTGCATGCTCTGGTAGGCTCGCTGGGTATCGGTCTGCACCCCTTCGATATGGGTGGATATTTCCGTAGTGGCCTGGCTGGTACGCTCGGCCAGCTTGCGCACTTCATCCGCCACCACGGCGAAACCGCGCCCCATCTCGCCGGCTCGCGCGGCTTCAATCGCCGCGTTCA
Organism: Chromobacterium haemolyticum; assembly: GCF_009936155.1. Classification (NCBI taxonomy): domain Bacteria; kingdom Pseudomonadati; phylum Pseudomonadota; class Betaproteobacteria; order Neisseriales; family Chromobacteriaceae; genus Chromobacterium; species Chromobacterium haemolyticum. Next base: position 4,774,352 of record NZ_AP019312.1, read on the forward strand.
AAGCCAATAGATTGGTCTGGTCCGCGATGTCGCGGATCACCCGCACAATGTCGCCGATATCGCTGGAGCGCTGATTCAACTGGTCCATCACCGTGGAGGTTTCCGTAATGCCACTAGCGATCAGCTGGATCTCGCTGGCGGCTTTTTCCGCCAGGCCGTTGCCGCGGTCCGCCTGCGCCATGGTCTGGCGCGCCTGGCCTTCCACATCGCGGGTGTTGTCCGCCACCAGATTGATACTGACCGACATCTGCTCGATCGCCGCCGCGCCGCTGGCGGCGGACTCCGCCTGATTGGCCGCGGCGCCGGACACCTGGGAACTGACGTCGGCCATTTGTCCGGAAGCGTTGGCCAATTGGGTGGCGTGGCCCTGTGCTTCCTGCACCAAGCGGCGCACCGTGCCGACCAAGGAAGCCAGCGACTCGCCGACGCTGCCCAGCTCGTTACGGCCAAAATCCGGCAACTCCAGGTTCAGATCGCAGGTTTGCGCCAACTGCTGCGCGGAGTCCCGCATCTGCAGCAAGGGCACGCGGATGGAGCGGATGATGTACCAGGACACCACTAGGCTGGCCAGCAGGCCGATCACCACCGTGGCCAGCAACTGGCTGCGCACCGCGTCCGCCGAAGCGTCGATCTGGCTGCGCAGCCGCGCCACCGCGTCGGAACCGCCCTTGGCCAGCTTGGCTGAGACTTCTTCCATCTGGTGGATACTGCTCTTGTACTGGCCAAACGCCTTGTTGGCGTCGCTGGTGCCGGCAAGCTCCTGCTTGTCCACCTTGGCCCCCACTGTCTTGAAACCATCCGCGTAGCTGTTGAGCAGTCCGTCCAGCGCCGTCAGTTGCTGTGTGGCGTCGCCGTTCAGCGGGTGAGTGCCGGCGTTCTTGATCGCCGCATGCGCGCCCTCCAGCGTTTTGCCCCATTTCTCGCTGTACTCGGCGCGCTTGGCCGCATCTCCCATATTGATGAAATAATCTTTCTCGAAACGCCGCAGATTGCCCATATGCTGCTGCAACTCCACCACGTCGCGGTAAAAGGCCAGCTCATGGGTGCTGACATCCTCCACCCGGCTGGAAATACTCCCCAGACCGATGAAAGCCAGCAGGCTGGTCACCGCCAGCGCCACCAACAACAAGGCGAAACCCAGGGTAATCCGGGCCGCAATCGTCATATTCCGCATTTATACACTCCCCAACCAAACTGTATTTTTTGGATTTCCGCCGATCAAGTCCGCGGTTTCGCCGCGATTGTAAACCAAGCCGTTTGTGGTTTTACCCGCATGACTCCGGCAAGTTTCACAGTCTGCACACCGCATGAGCGAAGGGCGCAAAAAAAGCCGTCAGCATGAGCTGACGGCTTCCTTTTCGCTTCGCGCGGAGTCTACTGCGGCTGACGCGACAACTTGAAGGTTCTGGCAAAGCCCAATACACAGACGAAGAATAGTCCGCTTAAGAAGATTTCGCCCCATGCAAGTTGCTGCGACAGGCCACGATCGGCCCAACCGCGCATCACGCCCTCGGTAAAGTAAGCCAGGATGAACATGCTGGCCCATTGATAGGTATAAAGGCGCTGACCCAGGATGCCGCGCAGCGGCAGCAGCAACACCGCCGCCTTGAGCGCCAGCAGCGAGCCGCCCGGACGCAGCGGCGCCAGCCACAGCTCCCAGGCCAGGCACAGCAGAATCAGCGCGATCAGCGACGCCGACGCGCCGTAATACCAGGCGTTTCGATTCATGAACCATCCTCCAGCAATGGGCGCTCCTTCTTGCGGCCCAGGAACACCGCCATCAAAATGCCCGCTTCGTACAGCAACCACAGCGGCACCGCCAAGAGGGTTTGCGACAGCACGTCCGGCGGCGTGACAACGGCGGCCACCACGAAGGCGCCGACGATGACATAAGGCCGGCCCTGACGCAGTTTTTCCACCGACACCACGCCCATGCGCACCAGCAGGATCACCACCACCGGCACCTCGAAGGTGACGCCGAAGGCCATGAACATGCCCAGCACGAAGGACAGGTATTTATCGATGTCGGTCATCATGCTGACCCCGACCGGCGTCACCGCCGACATGAAGCCGAACACCACGGGAAACACCAGGAAATAGGCGAAAGCCATGCCGATAAGGAAGAGCAGCAGGCTGGCCACCACCAAGGGCAGCACCAACCGTTTCTCATGGTGGTAGAGCCCGGGGGCGACAAAGGCCCAGATCTGATACAGGGTATTGGGCAGCGAGATCAGGAAAGCCACCAGCATGGTCACCTTGACCGGTACGAAGAACGGCGCGGTGACATCGGTGGCGATCATGTTCGCCCCCGCAGGCAGCGCGTCCAGCAATGGTTTGGCCAACAGGTGGTAGATATCCCCGGACCAATGGAACAGGCCGAGAAACACCAACGCGATGCCGAGCAGCGCCCGCACCAGACGGGTGCGCAACTCAAGCAGATGCGCGAGCAAGGGTTGTTCATTCATGCGCGGGATTTCCAATGGATTCAGGAACGGCCGAAGCGGGAACCAGCCCCGCCTGGCCGGGTGCGGCCGGCCTCAGCGTAGCGATGGCGGCTCCACCGGCTGGGGCGGCGACGGCGGCAAGTCGTCGAACAGATCCAGTTGGTTCTCGTCCTTGACCGGCGCCGTCTCGGCCTGCGCCGCTAGCTCGATCGGAAGAGGCTCCAGCAGATCCGGCTGCAGGCCGCCGTGGATGACATTGGCCGCCTCTTCCACCGGCGCGCGCGCCTCGTCCGCCAGCGCGCGCAGTTCGGCGCCGTTCTGCTCCATCGCCTCGCGCACGCCGCGCACCTCGGAGTCGAGCTGGCCTTTGAACGACTGCGCGGCGTCCTCGATGTCCTGCCGCAATTCGTTCAGACCGGTCAAGTTGGCCTGCTGCTGGATATCGGCCTTCACCGTGGCCACAAAGCGCTGGGCGCGGCCCACCAACGCGCCCAAAGTGCGCGCCACCGTGGGCAAGCGCTCCGGCCCCAGCACCACCAGGGCCACCACGCCTATCAACAGGATTTCGCCAAAGCTGATTTCAAACACGCTTGAACCGCGCCTTATTTCTTGTCGGCGTCGCCGTCGATGATACGGCCGGTTTCGGCCGGCTTATCCTTGGCGGCCTTGTCGTTCTCGCCGTTCATGCCTTCCTTGAAGCCTTTAACGGCGCCGCCCAGATCCTCGCCGATATTGCGCAGTTTCTTGGTGCCGAACACCAGCACCACGATCAGCAATACCACCAGCCAGTGCCAGATGCTGAAAGAACCCATGATTTACTTCCTTATCAAATCGAATGAATGCGCGGAGGCCGCCCGGCCGTCCGCCCTGGCCGGATAGGCCAATCAGTTTTTGTGACCGAATACATGCACGTGCAGGTGAAACACTTCCTGCCCGCCGCCGCGGCCGGTGTTGATGCCGGTCTTGAAACCAGCCTCCAGACCCTGTTCGCGCGCCAATTTGGGCGCCAGCGTCAGCATCTTGCCCAGCACCGCCTCGTGCTCGGGACCGCAATGGGCCAGCGAGTCCACGTGTTGCTTGGGAATCAGCATGAAATGCACGGGAGCGATCGGACGAATGTCGTGGAAGGCCAGTACATCGTCGTCTTCGTAGATTTTATTGGCCGGAATCTGCCCGGCCACGATTTTGCAGAAGATGCAATCTGTCATTGTGTCGGCTCTCGCTAAATCTTAAGGGGTGGGGGCGCGGGAAGCCTTTTCATCCAGGCCGGAAATACCCTCGCGCCGCTTCAACTCCATCAGCACGTCCTCAGGCCGCAGGCCATGATAGGTCAGCAACACCATGCTGTGGAACCACAGATCGGCCACCTCGCGCACCAAGTGCAGCTTGTCCTTGTCCTTGGAGGCCATCAGCGTCTCCGCCGCCTCCTCCGCCACTTTCTTCAAAATGGCGTCCTCGCCCTTGTGAAACAGGGACGCCACATAGGAAGACTGGGAACTGGCTTCGCGCCGCGCTTCCAGCGTGTCCGCGATGGTTTTCAGCACATCCTGGCTCATGTCGCTATTCCTTTACGCCGCAACCCCGGCAAGTATATGTCGTTCCGATGGCAAAACGATAACAATCGGCTTGCCGGCTGCCATTCTAACGGCCGGCCGCCGCGCGGCGTTGACCGCGCGCAAGTCAATCCTTGCGATAGATCGCATCCGGGTCCTTCAACACCGCGTCGACAACGACCCAATCCTGCCGCGCTGAGTCGAAACGTCGGTAGAAACAGCTTTCACGGCCAGTGTGGCAGGCAATGCCGCCTGCCTGCTCGATCTGCATCACCACCACGTCGCCGTCGCAATCCAGCCTCAGCTCCTTGACGGTTTGCAGATGGCCGGAGTCCTCACCCTTCTTCCACAGCTTGCCGCGCGAGCGGCTCCAGTAATGAGCAACGCCGGTTTCCGCGGTCAAGGCCAGGCTGTCGCGGTTCATCCATGCCACCATCAGCACCCGGCCGCTGGCGGCGTCCTGAGCAATGGCGGCCACCAGGCCCTTGTCGTCCCATTTGACTTCATCCAACCAATTCATGGCTCACCTTTGCGCCGCGCGCCTTGGCTATGAGTGGCGGCGCGGAAAATGATTCAGCGCGGCGTCCGCTTCGCTTCAAATTAAGACGCCGGCAAGTGGGTTTGTGTTCTAAAGCCCTGCGTCCAAGCGCGAGACAGGCCATTGGCGCAAACAATGCGGAAGCATTCAGTTGCCGCGCGCGGCGGGCATGGAGCCGACTCTCACAGCCGCACCTCAATGCCGGCGTCCCGCATCGCCTGCTTGGCCTCCGCCACCGTGTGCTCGCCAAAATGGAAAATACTGGCGGCCAGCACCGCGTCGGCCTTGCCCAGCTTGACCCCGTCCACCAAGTGTTGCAGCGTCCCCACGCCGCCGGAGGCGATCACCGGGATATCCACCGCCTCCGACACCGCGCGCGTCAGCTCCAGATTAAAGCCTATCTTGGTGCCGTCGCGGTCCATGCTGGTCAGCAGGATTTCTCCCGCCCCTAGTTGCTGCATCTGACGCGCCCACGCCACCGCGTCAATGCCGGTGCGCGTGCGGCCGCCATGGGTGAACACCTCCCAGCGGTCGTTCTCCGGCGTCACCGCCTTGGCATCCACCGCCACCACCACGCACTGGCTGCCGAAACGGTCGGCCGCCTCGCTGACCAACTGCGGGCGGGTCACCGCCGCGGTGTTGATGCTGACCTTGTCCGCGCCGGCGCTGAGCAGGCGGCGGATGTCCGCCACCTCCCGCACCCCGCCGCCCACGGTCAAGGGGATGAACACCTGCTCCGCCACCGATTCAATCACGTGCAGGATGATGTCGCGCTGGTCCGAGCTGGCGGTGATGTCCAGAAAGGTCAACTCGTCCGCGCCCTGTTCGTTGTAGCGACGGGCGATTTCCACCGGGTCGCCGGCGTCGCGCAGGCCCAAGAAGTTGACGCCTTTGACGACGCGGCCGGCGGTCACGTCCAGACAGGGGATGATGCGTTTGGCAAGCATATGGGGTCCGGCAAACAGCCAACCGGCCCGGACAGTGAGTACGGGCCGGCAAGGCTTGATGAGTCGAGAAACAGGCTCTCAGAACCTGCTCATAGTCTGCTGCGCTTCAGCGGCATGGCGTTGAAAACGCCTGGTCTCGCTCTTGCTCGCGCGACTTTGAGCAGCCTCTCAGTCCGACAATTCGTCGGCCAGCGTCTGCGCGGCAGCGAAATCAATGCCGCCTTCGTAGATGGCGCGACCGGTGATCGCGCCTTCGATGCCCTCGTCCTCCACCGCGCACAGCGCGCGGATGTCGTCGAGATTGCTCAGACCGCCGGAAGCGATTACCGGGATGGTCAACGCCTGCGCCAGCTTGACGGTGGCGTCGATATTGACGCCGTTCATCATGCCGTCGCGGCCGATGTCGGTGTAGATCACCGAATTGACGCCGTAATCCTGGAAGCGCTTGGCCAGATCAACCACCTTGTGGTTGGTGATCTTGGCCCAGCCGTCTACCGCCACCATGCCGTCCTTGGCGTCCAGGCCGACGATGACCTGGCCCGGGAAGGCATCGCAGGCATCATGCAGGAAGCCGGGGGTCTTGACCGCGGCTGTCCCTATGATCACGTAGGACAAGCCCATGTCCAGATACTTCTCTATGGTGTCCAGGTCGCGGATGCCTCCGCCCAACTGCACCGGCAATTCATCGCCGACCTCGCCCAAGATGTCGCGGATCACCGCCAGATTCTTGGGCTTGCCGGCGAAGGCACCGTTGAGGTCGACCAGATGCAGGCGGCGAGCGCCCTGATCGCGCCAATGGGCGGCGACTTGCACAGGGTCGTCGGAGAAAACGGTGGCATCGTCCATCACGCCCTGTTTCAGGCGTACGCATTGACCGTCTTTCAGGTCTATCGCGGGTATGAGCAGCATGGTGCTAAATCAAACGTGAGTTAAACACTGCCATCCCAGGCCAGGAAGTTCTTCATCATCTGAAGACCGGCCCGGTGGCTCTTTTCGGTGTGGAACTGGCTTGCGAAGATGTTCCCACGACCGACAATACAGGAAAACCGCTCGGGATATTCACTTTCCGCCAGCGTCAGGCCCGCATCGGCCGGCGCAAAGTGGTAACTATGCACAAAATAGAAACGCTCGCCGTCGGCGATGCCGGCGAACAAGGGGTGGACTGTTTTCTGGAACACCTGGTTCCACCCCATGTGCGGCACTTTCAAACGCTCGCCCTCGGCGTCGCGCAGCCCGGGGGCAAAGCGCGCCACCTTGCCGGGAAACAGGCCCAGGCCTTGGGTCGGCCCCTCCTCGCTTTCCTCGAACAATAGCTGGGCGCCGACGCAGATGCCAAAAAACGGCTTGCTCTTGGTGCTTTCCCTTATCGCATCGGCCAAACCGTGTTGATTCAGTTCCCGCATGCAGTCCGGCATCGCGCCCTGCCCGGGAAAGATCACTTTGTCCGCCCTGAGCACGGTCTCCGGCTCGCTGGTGAGAAAGATATCCGCGCCGATGTCGTTGACCGCCTGCGCCGACTTGAGCACCGAATGCAGATTGCCCATGCCGTAATCCACTACTGCAACTTTAATCGCCATCCTACAAGCTCGCTTCGGGGTGTGGCGGCGCTCCGGCCAAATGCGGCCGGAGCCCTGAAAAAAACGGCACAGCCGACTTATGCGGTCAACGTGCCCTTGGTGGACGGCGTCTGCCCGGCCATGCGCTCGTCCGCCTCACAGGCCATGCGCAGAGCGCGGCCGAAGGCCTTGAAGATGGTTTCGGCTTGATGATGGCTGTTGACGCCGCGCAGATTGTCTATGTGCAGCGTGACCATGCTGTGATTGACGAAGCCATGAAAGAATTCGGAAAACAGATCGACGTCGAACTGGCCGATGCTCGCGCGGGTGTATTCGACGTTGTACACCAAGCCCGGTCGGCCGGACAGATCGATCACCACTCGGCTCAGCGCCTCGTCCAAGGGCACGTAGGCGTGGCCATAGCGGCGGATGCCCTTCTTATCCCCGATCGCCTTGGCAAAAGCCTGGCCCAGAGTGATGCCGATGTCTTCCACCGTGTGATGGGCGTCAATGTGCAGGTCGCCGTGGGCGGCCACCTCCAGATCGATCAAGCCGTGGCGAGCGATCTGGTCCATCATGTGGTCGAGAAAGGGCACGCCGGTTTCAAAGCGGCCGGCCCCGACGCCGTCCAGGTTCAGGCTGACGGTAATCTGGGTTTCCAGGGTATTGCGGGTAACGGTTGCGGTTCTCATGACTTAGGCGAAGTAAGCGTCCAGGGCCGCCAGCATGGCGTCGTTTTCCTGCGGCGTGCCCACGGTCAGACGCAGGCATCGCTCCAGCAGCGGATGGCTGCCGTGCAGTTGTTTGATCAGGATGCCGCTGGCCTTGAAATGCTGGTACAAGGCCGGCGCGTCCGGCACCCGGATGGTGATGAAATTGGCTTCAGACGGGAAGGCTTCTACGGCGGCGTAGCGCGCTAGCCCCGCCGCCAGCCGGCCGCGTTCCTCGCACAGCTCCGCGGCCTGACGGTTGAACACCTCTAGATAGCGCAGCGAGAAGCGTGCGGCGGCCTGGGTCAGCACATTGATGTTGTACGGAGGGCGCACCTTGTCCAGCTCGCGGATCCAGGCGGCGGGGCCGGCGGCGTAGCCCAGCCGGATGCCGGCCAGGCCCAGCTTGGACAGCGTGCGCATCACGATCAGATTATCGCGCAGGCCGGCCAGGTTCATGAAGCTGTCGCTGGCGAAAGCCTGGTAGGCTTCGTCCACCACCACCAGGCCGGGCGCGGCCTCGCAGATCGCCTCCACCTCGGCGCGGGCAAAGCGCGGGCCGGTCGGATTATTGGGGTAGGACACGAATACCACCGCCGGCTGGTGCTCGGCGATGGCCGCCAGCGTCGCCGGCAGATCCAGGCTGAAATCGGAACGCAGCGGCACGCCTATGTAGTCGAGGCCGGAGAACAGCGCGTTCATCTTGTACATCACGAACGAGGGCTCCAGCGCCAGCAACTTGGCGCCGGGACGGGCCAACGTCTGCGCCACCAGGGTGATCAGTTCGTCTGAGCCGTTGCCCAGCAACACATCGGCCGGCTCGGGTATCGAAAACGCCTGCTTCAGCTGGGCTTTCAGGGTGCCGCCGGACGGGTCCGGATAACGGTTGACGGCGACGTCGGCCAGCGTCCGCGCCAGTTCTTGACGCAGCTCGACCGGCAGCGGCCACGGATTCTCCATGGCGTCCAGTTTGATGTAGCCGTCGGCGGAGGCTACCGGGTAGGCGCTGATGGCGGCGATCTCATCGCGCACCAGTTGTCGGACGGACTTTTTCATGACTTCGCAATCGGCCTCGCGGCCAACAAAAGCCCCGCGGACGGAGCCGTGTTATCGGAAACGGCGAAAAGCTATAGTAGCGTGTTCATTCGCTTTCAGCTACTCGACCCAGTTGGCCCGTTCCCGCAGCCGCGCCGGCAGCTCGACGCGGTCGCGCGCCATCCCTTCGCGGCTGAAAACATAACGGCCTTCCGACGGCGTCACCGGGAACAAACTGGCCACCGATTGGCCTTGGAACAGCACCTGTTCGGCCAACTTGGCCGCCTCTCGGCCCTGCTCGTAGCCGGACAGCACCAAGCCGCCCGCAGCCTTGTCCTTGCCCACGGCGAAGTCCCAAAACGCAAACAGCGGCAGCTTGGCGTGGGCGGCGGTCCAACGCAGCGCTTCATCGCCGGGCACTACCTTGCCTCCGGCGTCGCGCAGGGTGAAGTAGAGACCCACCCAGATCGCCTGGTAGCGGCCGGCTGCGCTCAGCACTCGCCGCTGCCACTCGGCGTAGGAGCCGGTCAAGACCAGGTCGACATGGATATTGGCCAACAACATGGTGTCGCGGCCGACGAAGGTCTCATCGCGGATGATGCGCGAGGTCAGATCGTCGTCGAACAGCACCAGGGCGTTGCGCAAGCCTTTGACGGTTTTGCCCAATTCGAAGACGCTGCGCAGGATCAAGGGCCGCTCCAGCACGCCGCTGACGCCCGTCGCCGCGCCCGGGAAGTAATTGCGCGGGTTGTTGTTGATGCCTAGATAGATCACCGGCACGCCTTGCTGAGCCAGCTTGCTGCCCACTCTCTGCAACGCGGCGTCGTCGCCGACGATGACAAGGTCCGGCTTTATTTTAGCCGCCATGGCCAGCGCCTCGTCGGCGCGCGCCTGGTGCTGGGCCGGCGGCAGGCGCTTGGTGTCCATCGCGTAGTAGCTCAATTGCGCGCGCTTGCCCAAGCGCTCCTGCAGCGCGCGGCGGTAATCCTGATCCCAGGGGTAGTCGCTGTGATAGCTCTCCACCACCAGCACCCGCGGCTGAGCCCAAGCCGCCGCGGACAAGAAAAAGGCCAGACAGAGTCCGGCCATGATGCGTAGCAGCCCAGCCATCGCCTTCTCCGGTTACCTATCCAGATTAAGCGATGACGCGGCGTTTTGCTCTAAGCGTTTGCGTCCAAACGCAGTTCCGCGGCTCGCGCGTGCGCGCTCAGGCCCTCGCCGTGAGCCAACAGGCTGGCAACCTGGCCCAGCGCCCGAGCGCCGGCCTGGGACACCCGGATCAGGCTGCTGCGCTTCTGGAAATCGTACACCCCCAGCGGACTGGCGAAACGCGCAGTGCGGCTGGTGGGCAGCACGTGATTAGGGCCGGCGCAATAATCACCCAGGCTTTCCGAAGTGAAACGACCCATGAAGATGGCGCCGGCGTGGCGAATCCGAGGCAACAACTCGTCCGGATTGGCCACCGACAGCTCCAGATGCTCGGGCGCGATGTAGTTGGCGATCTCGCAGGCTTGCGCCAAGTCGCTGACCTGAATCAGCGCGCCGCGGTTGCTCAGGCTGGCCTCGATGATTGCGCGGCGCGACATCTGCGGCAGCAACCTGGCGACGCTGGCCTCGACCTGGGCAATGTATTCCGCCGACGGGCACAGCAAGATGGCCTGGGCGATTTCATCGTGCTCGGCCTGGCTGAACAAGTCCATCGCCACCCAGTCCGGCGGGGTGTCGCCATCGCAGATCACCAGAATCTCGGACGGGCCGGCCACCATGTCGATGCCCACCACGCCGAATACCCGGCGCTTGGCCGCGGCGACGTAAGCATTGCCCGGGCCGGTGATCTTGTCGACCTGAGGCACGGTTTCCGTGCCGTAGGCTAGCGCGGCCACCGCCTGCGCGCCGCCACAGGTGAACACCTTGTCGACGCCGGCGATATAGGCTGCCGCCAACACCAGATCGTTGCGCTCGCCGTCCGGCGTCGGCACCACCATGATGATTTCGCCCACGCCGGCCACCTTGGCCGGCAGCGCGTTCATCAGCACCGAGCTGGGATAGGCGGCCTTGCCGCCCGGCACGTAGATGCCGACGCGGTCCAGCGGCGTCACTTGCTGCCCCAACAGGGTGCCGTCCTCGTCCTGATAGCTCCAGGAATGCGCCAGCTGCTTCTCATGATAGCGGCGCACCCGCTCCGCGGCGGTGCTGAGCGCATGGCGCACTGGATCGCTCAGCCGCTGGAAGGCGGCCTCCAGTTGCTCTCGCGACAGCGTCAGATCGGCCATGGAGGCGGCGCGCATGCGATCGAAGCGGTTGGTGTACTCGATCACCGCGGCGTCGCCGCGCGCTTTGACGTCGTCGCAGATGGCGGCGACGGCGGCGTCGACGGCCGGGTCTTGCGCGGTTTCAAAAGCCAGCAGCGCTTGCAAGCGGTCGGTGAAATCGGCTTGGGAAGAAGACAGTTTCAGCATGGAGCGGACCTCAGGCCGGCACGGCGCCGGCGAATGCGTCCAGCACCGGCTGGATCACGTCGTGTTTAAGCTTGAGCGCGGCCTGGTTGACCACCAGCCGCGAACTGATGTCGACGATGTGCTCGACCGCGATCAGATTGTTGGCGCGCAATGTCCCACCGGTGGAGACCAGGTCGACGATGGCGTCGGCCAAGCCGACCAGCGGCGCCAGCTCCATCGAGCCGTAGAGCTTGATGATGTCCACGTGCACGCCTTTGCGGGCGAAGTGCTCGCGCGCGATCTGCGGATACTTGGTGGCGATCTTCAGCCTCGCGCCGCGACGCACCGCGGCCTCGTAATCGAACCCGTTTTGCACCGCCACCATCATATTGCACTTGGCGATATTCAAATCCAGCGGCTGATACAGGCCGGCGCCGCCGTGCTCGATCAGCACGTCACGGCCGGCGATGCCCAGATCGGCCGCGCCGTACTGGACGTAGGTCGGGACGTCGGACGCGCGCACGATCACCAGCCGCACCCCCGGATGGTTAGTGCCGATAATCAGTTTGCGCGAGGCTTCAGGGTCCTCCGCCGGCAAAATGCCGGCGGCGGCCAGCAAAGGCAGAGTTTCTTCAAAGATGCGCCCTTTGGACAGGGCAATAGTCAGCTTCATGATGTATTGCGGCAAGGATAACGAAATCGAAGTTAAGGCGGAGCGACGCGGGCTCAGCCCACCAGAGCGCGGCGTTCGCGCTCCAGTAGGCCGACGTAGCGCTGGATCAACGTCTCCATCGCCGGCGTCAGCCCCAGATAGGAACAGCCTATGCGTACGGCTTCGTTGCCATTGCGCAATTTAGCGGCCAGCCGGTGGCGGACTTCCAACCCGATATGCAGCGCGCCCAGCGGTTTCAAATCCAGCGTGCAGCGCTGGTATTGCTGGCCGATGTCGAAGCCGGGCGTTCCCGGCTGCGGCAGCCACATGCTGACGCCGCCCAGGCTGACGTCGAACAAGGCCAGGTCGACGGGCTTGTGCGGATAATCGGCCACATGGCACATCACTGGGCTGGCCACCGGGGTCTGGATGCGGAAGAACTCGCGGCGCTGCAGCTTGATCACCTGCCCGGGCAGATCCGCCTGGAAGGCCGGCTGGCCCTCCCACTCGACGCGCCGCACTTGGCCGGTGACAAATTGGGTCTTGACGCCCTCCGGCGAGCAGACAAAGACATTGCGCTCACTGGCCAGTAAATGCTCATTGGTCTCCGGGTCCGCGCCCCAGTCGAACACCAGCGTGCCCGCCTTGTGATCCACTTCCAAGAAGCGGGTCAGGATGAAGGTTTTACCCTTGTTGGAAAACACCGTCACCATGTGGCCGTTCTTGGCGATGCCGGCCAGGTGATGGGCGATCTCCACCGATGTGGACAGCGTGTATTTGGCGAGATCCAACGATGGCTGCGAGCCGGATGTTGCGCCAGCGTTATGGTCGTTGCTCACTTTGATCCGACTTTCATGTCTGCGTCAGTTTCCGATACGCCAAGTTTAGCGTAACAACTGTCCAATATCATGAGCCAAGCTCGCCGACGGCGTCCCATAGGCTTCAAACACCCGCAAACGGCCCTGTTTATCCAACAGATAGGAGCCGGCGCTGTGGTCCACGCTATAGCCGCCGCCCGGCTGGCTCACGCGCTGGGCGACGATCTTGTACTGGTTCTTGATCTGTTCGACCTCGCCGGCGGTGCCGGTCAGGCCGATGAAGCCGCGGTTGAAGTGCGGCACGTAGCCGGCCAGCACCTGCGGCGTGTCGCGCTCGGGATCGATGCTGACGAACAGCACCTGCACCTGGTCGGCCTTGTCGCCCAGCTGCTTCACCGCGGCCGCGTATTCCAGCATGGTGGTCGGGCAAACGTCCGGACAATGGGTGTAGCCGAAGAACAGCGCCACCACCTTGCCCTGGTATTGGGACAGGCTGCGGCGCTGGCCTTGATGGTCGGTCAGCGTGAAATCGCCGCCTATCGACGCGCCGGCGACGTCGGTGCCTTTCAAATCCAGCTTGGGTTCATTCGGCGAGCACGCGGCCAGCCACAGCGGCAGCAACAGCCAGCCGGCGAGTTTTATCAATTTGCGCATCAGGAAACGGGTATCAGCCAGTAGTGGTCTATCAGCAGGGCCGCGAACAGCCAGGTCAGATACCAGATCGACCAGGCAAAGGCGCGGCGGGCCAGAGCGTCAGCATACTGGCGATGCAGGCGCACGGCAAGGAAGAGCAGCCGAGCGTCCAGCGCCAGCGCCGCCAGCAGATAGAGCCAGCCGGCCGCTCCCATCGCCACCGGCAGCAGGGTAATGGCCGACAACAGCAGCGAGTACAGCAAGATGGACAAGGTGGTGAAACGCTGGCCGTGGGTGACCGGCAGCATGGGCAGCCCGGCGCGGGCGTAATCGTCGCGGCGGTACAACGCCAGCGCCCAGAAATGCGGCGGCGTCCAGGCGTAGATGATCAGGAACAGCACCAGCGCGAAGGCGTGCACCTCGCCGGTCATCGCCGCCCAGCCCAGCACCGGCGGCATCGCGCCGCTGGCGCCGCCGATCACGATGTTCTGCGGCGTGTTGGGCTTGAGCAGCAAGGTGTAGACGATGGCGTAGCCAACGAAGGTGGCCAGCGTCAGCCAGGCGGTCAGCGCGTTGACCAGGCCGGCCAGCAAGGCCATGCCGATGCCGCCGGCGGTCAGCGCGATGATCAGGGTCTCGGCCGCGCCGGCCTCGCCGCGCGCGGTGGCGCGCCAGGCGGTGCGGCGCATATTGGCGTCCACCGTGCGCTCCACCAGACAGTTGATCATCGCCGCCGCGCCGGCCACCAGCGCGATGCCGGCGGTGGCCGGCAATAAGCGCGCCGGGTCCGGCCAGCCCGGCCCCGCCAGGAACATGCCGATCACCGCGCAGAACACGATCAGCCCCACCACCCGGGGCTTGGCCAGTTGCATCAAGGCGACCGCGTGTTGGCGCGCCTGCTGAAGCTCCGCTGCGTTCATGTTTTTCCCCCTCAGGATGCGGCGCTCAAACCCATTCGCGATGATTTTTCGAAAGACTGGGCAACGGCCCGACCGCCTGCTTTTGAACGGCTCGCGCCGGGCGCAAGCGCAACGCCAGCAAGCTGGACGCCAGCAGCAGGCCGGCGGCGCCGGCGTTGTGAGACACCGCCGCCGGCAAAGGCAGCGCCAGCAACACGTTGGCGACGCCCAAGGCGAGCTGGCAACCCAGCAAGGCCAGCAGACAGGCCAGATGGCCGCGCAGCGCCGGCTGTCGCCAGCCGGCGCGCGCCGTCGCCAGGCACAAGACGATCACCAGCGCGGCCCCCAGCCGGTGCAGCCAATGCACCGCCACCAGATTGCCCACCGCCAGCGGGCTGCCGTCCGGCGCCTCGCCCAGTTCTCTGAACAGATGGAAGGCGTGCTCGAAGCGCATCTGCGGCCACCACTCGCCATTGCAGGCGGGGAAGCCCTGACAGGCCAGAGCGGCGTAGTTGGTGGATACCCAGCCGCCCAGCGCCACTTGCAGCACCACAGCCAGGACCAAGCCGCGCGCCAACCAGTTCAGCGCTGCCGGCGCCTCCACCGGCCGCAGCCGCGGGGACAGCGCCAGCCAGGCCAACAGCAGCAGCACCGACATGCCGCCAAGTAAATGCAGGGTGACGATGGCCGGTTTGAGCAGCAGGGTCACCGTCCACATGCCCAACAAGCCTTGGGCCGCCACCACCGCCAGCAACGCGCCGGCCGCGCGGCGATGCCGCCGCGCACGCCAGGCTTGCCAGGCGACGGCGACAATCAACGCGCCAAGCGCGCCGGCCAGATAGCGGTGGCTCATTTCCTTCCAGGCTTTACCCAGACTGACCGGCCCATTCGGGCTCTGGACATGTTGCCGCTGGATGCTCTCCGCCGCGTGGTGCGGGGATATCTGGCCGTAACAACCCGGCCAATCCGGACAGCCGAGCCCGGCGTCGGACAAGCGCACATAGGCGCCGAAAGGCACGACCACGCATGCCAGGATGAATGCCAGCCAGATCAGTCGCCTCATGCTGCGCTCCCCTTGTCGAGCGGCCAACAAACTGAGAAAGCCGCGGGCCGTGGCGGCCAGCGGCTAAATGGACTCAACCGATGCCGTTATTGGTTTTCAGCACGCGGCCTATTTCCTGGATCACCTTCTTGGGGTCAGCGGCGTCGGGATAAAACAGCACCTGGTTGCCCAGCGGGTCCACCAGGTAGTAGCCGCCGTCGTCAACGCCGGTCTGCGCGGACTGCACGATGTGAGTGGCGTCCACCTCCTCATGCGCGGCCTCCTCTTGCCAGCCCAGCCGGGTCAGACGGCCGGCGGCCTCCCCCTGGGCCCGCTGAATCTGGCGCATCGCGAAAAAGCGCTGCTGACAGCGCGTCTGGCAGCCCGGCTCTATCCTGGCGGCCAGCACCCATTTGCCGCGCGGCCATCCTTGCGCGCCGATCAGCGCGAACGGCCGCGTCGGCAGCAGTTGACCGTAGCTCTTGCCGCCCTGCGGCGGCATCAGCCGGTAAGTCGCCCACGAGGCGAGCACCGGCGCCAGACAGATGGCCGCCATCAGCAGCAGTTTGAGCCGGCCGCGGCGGCGCGACGGCTCGGGGGACGGCGCCTGCGGGGACGGCTCATCGACGCGGCTCATGGGAGCGCCTCCTCAAGGAATGCAAGGACAACAGCAGCAGCAGTCCCAGCAACAACCATTGCGCCGCATAGGCGTAATGGCGTTCCGGCATGAATTCCGGCAGCACCGGCCAATGCCGCAGCGGGTCCGGCGAATGCTCCAGCACCACCACGCCCTGATGCCAATGGCCGGGGTAGCGCAGGCGCAGCGCGGCCATGTCGATGGCGTCGACACGGCCCTCGACGCCGGCCACCGCGCCGGGCAGCACGAAGTGGCGCGGCAAGGGCATCCAGTGCCCGCGCAAGCTCAGCGTTTTCGGGTCGATGGCGGGCGCCGCCACGCCGTCGGCCAGCCAGCCCAGGTCCACCAGGGCCATCGCGCCGTCCTCCAGCCGCCAGGGCTGCAGCACGCGCCGGCCCTTGACCTCGCCCAGGTAGCTGTTTTCCAGTTGCAAAACAGGCCCGGCGGGATGCGCGCCCGGCAAGGCCACCCGGCTGAACTCCGGCTGCGGACGGGCCTCGCGGTAAACCAGGCTGACCGGCGGCACGCCGATGGCGCTGGTCAACGAACGCAGCAGCTCGGCCTTTTCCTGCGCGCGCTGCCACTGCCAGGCCGCCAGAAAGAAAGGCAACACCGCCATAGCCAATAAACACAGCCAAACCAGCCGTTTGCCGCTAGACTTCAAAGCTGAAGATCGACGGCCCAATCGACCGGGGGATTCCGCAATGAAACTTGTCATTCTGTTCTTGCTCGCCTGCATCGTGCTTGCCCTGTTCTGGGGCCTGACCGGCCTGCTGAAGTCCGATCAAGGCTCTCAACGTCTGGTTCGCTCCCTCACTTTGCGCATCGGCCTGTCCATCGGCCTGTTTCTGCTGCTGCTACTGGGCGCGCTGTTCGGCTGGTGGCGCCCACATCAAGCTTAGCCGAGCCGCCCGTCCACGTCCCCACGCGGTCCCTGACCTTTGGTCTGGCCGCGCGGCTCACAACCAGTAGACGAAGACGAACAGCAGCAACCACACTACGTCGACGAAGTGCCAGTACCAGGCCGCCGCTTCGAAGGCGAAGTGGTGCTGGCCATCGAAATGTCCGCGCATCACCCTCAGCCACACCACCGCCAAAATAATAGTGCCCAGCAGGACGTGCATGCCGTGAAAACCGGTCAGCATGAAGAAGGTCATGCCGTAAGCGCCAGAAGCCAGGCTCAGGTTCAACTCGCTCATCGCGTGGCCGTATTCATACATCTGCAGACACAGGAACAAGGTCCCCAGCAGCACGGTCAACAGCAGGCCCAGCTTCAATTGGGCGCGCCGGCCTTGCAGCAACGCCCAATGCGCCCAGGTCACCATCGCGCCGGAGCTGAGCAGGATCAAGGTATTCAGCGCCGGCAGTCCCCAGGCGCCCATCGCCTGGTAGGGCTTGGTAATGCCCGGCCCGGTGAGCAAGGGCCAGGACGGTTCGAAATCCGGGTACAAGATCTTGTAGTCCATCTCGCCCAAGGTAGGCACCGACACCACCCGCACCCAGTACAAGGCGCCGAAGAAGGCGCCGAAGAACATCACCTCGGAGAAGATGAACCAACCCATGCCCCAGCGGAAGGACATGTCCTCCTTGCCCTGGTAATCGCCGTGCCGGCTTTCTCGAATCACGTCGCCGAACCAGCCGAACAACATATAAATCAGGATCAGCGCGCCCACGCCCAGCGACAGTTTGCCCAAGGGCTGGCCGTTGACGGCAAAGGCCGCGCCCAGTCCCAAGCAGAACAGCGCCACCGCGCCCACCGCCGGCCAGCGCGATGGCTGCGGCACGAAGTAATGCGTCTGTTCCCGTTCGTTCGCTGTCGTCATTGCATGCTCCCTGCAACCTGATTAGGACGTGGCCAGCCGCACCACCAATAGCAACACTCCAATAAACGTGGCCGCCAGAAACAGCGCGGTCAGTATCAACTGCAACGGCGACAGCTTGCTGTCCTCGCGCGCGTCCGCTTTGCGGCGCACGCCGAAAAAGGCGGACAACACCGCCTGCACTCCTTGCCACGCTCTCATGAGCCCACTCCCGTATTGCCCGGCACGTCAAACACGGTATAGGCCAGCGTGATGCTGTCTATTGAGGCCGGCAAACGCTTGTCGACAACGAACACCACTGGAAAGCGTCTGGTTTCCCCCGGCGCGAAAGCCTGCTGACGGAAACAGAAGCACTCCAGCTTCTTGACGTACTCGCCGGCGGCGGCGGGCAGATAACGCGGAATCGCCTGCCCCAC
The DNA here is from genome assembly GCF_009936155.1 of Chromobacterium haemolyticum. NCBI lineage: Bacteria > Pseudomonadati > Pseudomonadota > Betaproteobacteria > Neisseriales > Chromobacteriaceae > Chromobacterium > Chromobacterium haemolyticum. Next base: position 4,792,490 of record NZ_AP019312.1, read on the forward strand.
CACCCGCTGGCCGCTGGCGTTGGTGATTTCGTACTCCACCTGCACAAACTGGCCGGGCTTCACCTTGAGCCGGGTTTGCAGCGGCCGCACCTGCCACGGCAGGCCGGCCTGGACCGTGGCGTCGAAAGTCATCTCCACCTCGTGGGCCGACGCGCCGCCGCTCGCCGCATCATCCAGGCTGTCCGCCTTGACCACATCGTTAAGACCCGTGACTTCGCACACGACCTTGTACAGCGGGATCAACCCCCAGGCGAAAACGAACATCAGCAAGGCCACCACCGCCAGCTTCTTCATCAGTTGGCGATTGCTGCGTCCCTGCTTGGCGGCGGCTTCCATGGCATCGTTCTCAGTGATGCTTGCCGCCGGTGCTGGACACCACCACGCCGTTCTCGATCACTTCCAGCTGCGGCGCCTCGACAAAGCTGTGGTAGGGAGCCGGGGTCGGAATCGCCCACTCCAGCGTGTTGGCGCCTTCCCACGGATGCGGCGGCGCGGGCCGGCCGCGGCGCAGCGAATGCAGGATGTTGTAGAGAAAAATCAACTGCCCCAGGCCGAACATGAGGGCGCCGATGCTGGCCAACTGGTTGAATTCGGTGAATTGCAACGCGTAGTCGGGAATCCGCCGCGGCATGCCGGCGAGGCCGAGGAAATGCATGGGAAAGAAGGTGACGTTGAACCACAGCAAGGACCACCAGAAGTGCAGCTTGCCCAGGCCCTCGTGGTACATCTTGCCCGTCATCTTGGGGAACCAGTAATAGATGGCGGAGAACAGGCTGAACAGCGCCCCGGCCACCAGCACGTAATGGAAATGAGCGACCACGTAGTAGCTGGCGTGCAGTTGGATATCCACCGCCGCCACGCTGAGGGTGACGCCGGACAAACCGCCGATGGTGAACAGCAGAATGAAGCCGATGGCGAACAGCATGGGCGTTTCGAAGCTCATGCTTCCCTCCCACATGGTGGCCACCCAGTTGAAGACTTTGACCCCGGTGGGCACCGCGATCAGCATGGTCGCGTACATGAAGAACAGTTGGGCGGTGGCCGGCATGCCGGTGGCGAACATATGGTGCGCCCAGACCATGAAGGACAGGACGCCGATGCTGGAAGTGGCGTAGACCATGGAGGCGTAGCCGAACAAGGGCTTGCGGGCGAAAGTGGGGATCACCTGGCTGACGATGCCGAAAGCCGGCAACGCCATGATGTAGACCTCGGGGTGGCCGAAGAACCAGAACACGTGCTGATAGAGAATGGGGTCGCCGCCACCGGCGGCGTTGAAGAAATGAGTGCCGAAGTGGCGATCGGTCAACACCATGGTGACCACGCCCGCCAGCACCGGCATTACCGCGATGATCAGGTAGGCGGTGATCAGCGAAGCCCAGGCGAACATGGGCATCCTCATCATGGTCATGCCCGGCGCGCGCAGGTTGAGAATGGTCACGATGATGTTGATCGAGCCCATGATGGAGCTGACGCCCATGATGTGGATGGCGAAAATGGTCATATCCATGCCCATGCCCATCTGGGTGGACAAGGGCGCGTACAGCGTCCAGCCGGCCGCCGCCGCCCCGCCGGGCACAATAAACGAGAGCAAAAGCAGCAGCGCCGCCGGCGGCAGCAGCCAGAAGCTCCAGTTGTTCATCCGGGCGAAGGCCATGTCCGGCGCCCCTATCATCAGCGGCAGCATCCAGTTGGCCAGGCCGGTGAAGGCCGGCATGATGGCGCCGAACACCATGATCAGGCCGTGCAAGGTTGTGAACTGATTGAACAGCTCAGGCTGGAAAAACTGCAGACCGGGCTGAAACAGCTCTGCGCGGATGCACAGCGCCATCACTCCGCCGGACAGAAACATAATGAAGGAGAACCACAGATACATCGAGCCGATGTCCTTGTGGTTGGTGGCGGCCAGCCAGCGCATGATCCCACTCGGGCGCTCATGATGCTCCGGCGCGTGCCCGGCATGGCCGGCGTCATCGACAATTGCCATATCGCTCTCCTTGCGTGGGTTCGCCGCCGGTCCCGGGCTCAGCCGGTGGCGCCGCGGGCCGCCTTGATCTCTTTGGGCTGCACCAATTCGCCGGTGTGATTGCCCCAGGCGTTCCGCTCATAGGTGATCACCGCGGCTATGTCGGTATCGGACAGCTGCTTGCCCCAGGCTTGCATCGCCGGGTTTTTCTGGCTGCCGAACAAGACGATGTGGATGTGCGCCGGCTTGTCGGCGGTGGCTATCCTGGAACCGTCCAGCGCCGGGAAAGCGCCAGGCAAGCCCTTGCCGTTGGCCTGGTGACAGGCGACGCAGTTTTGGGCATAGACTTTTTCGCCGCGGGCTTTCAAATCGGCCAGCGACCACACTTTGTTGGGATCGTCCGCCGCCGCCGCCATCTGCTTTTTCTTGGCTTCAAGCCACTTGGCGTAGTCATCCGGCGTCTTGGCCTCCACCACGATGGGCATGTAGCCGTGGTCCTTGCCGCACAACTCGGAGCACTGACCGCGATACGTGCCGGGCTTGTCTATGCGGAACCAGCTATCGCGCAGAAAACCGGGAATCGCATCCTGCTTGACGCCCAATTGCGGCACCCACCAGGAGTGGATCACGTCGTTGGCGGTCAATAGCAGCCGCACTTTCTTTCCAGTAGGCACCACCAGCGGCTCGTCCACTTCCAGCAAGTAGTTGACGGGTTTGGCCGCCGTGTTGGCGATGGCCTCGCGCGGCGTGGACAAATGGCTCATGAAGCCAAAGTTATCTTCCAGGTAGTCGTAGCGCCACTTCCATTGATAGCCGGTAACCTTGACCGTCATGTCCTCGCCGCGCGTGCTCTTCTGCGATAGCACCGCCTTGGTCGCCGGCCAGGCCATACCGATCAGGATCAGCAGCGGGATCACCGTCCAGATGATTTCCACCGTGGTGTTTTCATGGAAGTGCTTGGCCTGGTGGCCGGCGGCTTTGCGATGGCGAACGATGGCGTACATCATCACCAGAAACACCAGCGCGAAAATAACGCAGGTGATCACCAGCAGCATGGTGTGCAGATCGTATTGCTGGCGGGCAATGGGAGTGACGGGGGCTTGCAGATTCAACTCGGCCGCTGACGCGCAGGATATCGGCAGCCAACAGCAAAGGACGCGCATACAGGACATGGAGCCCCCCTAGAAATCCTCAACTGACATGAAGTGGTGCTGACTGGTCCGGTCTATTTTCATGACCGGTTAATGGCATGCTAGAAAAAAAGGTCAAGGAAAACAAGAAAATGTCTTGCGGCAACGCAATAAAATATTACGTATGCAAGCCCCGATCCGCCCCGCTCCGAGCGCGGCGGCTCAGTTGGATTCGCCCGCCAGATAGGGCACTTCCAGCAATAACGGCGCCGGCATGTGCCTTTGCAGGGTTTCCAGGTTCTGCTCGTAAGCCTGTTGTTGCGGCACCACTCGATTGGCTACCCAGCCGGCTAGCGGCAGGCCGGCGTCCAGTACCGCGCGCGCGGTCAGCAGAGCGTGGTTGATGCAGCCCAGCCGCATCCCCACCACCAGAATCACCGGCAATTGAAGGGCTTTGGCCATATCGGCCATGAACAGTCGGTCCGACAGCGGGGCCAGCCAGCCCCCCGCCGCCTCCACCACCACCACGTCGGCGCAGGCGGCCAATTGCTGGTAATGGTCGACGATCACGTCCAGCCGGATCTCCACGCCGGCCTCGCTCGCGGCGATATGCGGCGACACCGGCGGCAAGAATCGATAGGGATTCATCAGATCCAGATCAGACTGCCCGGTGGCCGTGGTCAGCCTCGCCACATCATCATTCCACCAGCTGCCGTCGGCCAGCAGTTCGCAGCCGGAGGCCACCGGCTTCATCGCCAACACGCGCTTGCCTTCAGCCTGCCATTGACGGATCAATTGCACGGCTACGTGGGTCTTGCCGATTTCGGTGTCGGTGCCGGTAATGAAGTAGGCTGCGGACATGGGCGCTTTCCATAGTGGATAGTAGAGAGCTGGCAGTCTAGCGCCGGCCCGTCCACTCGTAAAACGCAAAAAACCCCGGCTCCGCCGCGCAACGACGCCGACCTCATGGGTCGGCAGTCCGCCGCGCGGCCTTGTGAGCCGGGGCCAAATGGGGCGGCCTTGTGGGCCTGATGGACTTCACACTCGATAAAGTGAACTCCCTGGGCCGGGCGGTCTAGCGCTGACTGCGCGCCGACAAGGACGGGATGGAAAACCTTGTCGACGACGCGTCGCGCTGACCGCCTCGGCCGGAAAACCTCATACCAGCGCTTGCGCGTTCAGCTTTTGCTCCTGGTTCATCAATTTGTTCAACGCGGACAGGTAGGCCTTGGCCGAAGACACGATAATGTCGGTATCCGCGCCCTGGCCGCTGACGATGCGGCCGTCGCGCGCCAGGCGTACCGTCACCTCGCCCTGGGATTCAGTGCCCTTGGTGATGGCGTTCACCGAGTACAGCTCCAACTCCGCGCCGCTGGCGGCCACGCTTTCAATCGCCTTGAAGGCGGCATCCACCGGGCCGGAACCGCTGGACTGGGCGCGACGCTCTTCGCCGTGGGCCAGAAACACGATGGAGGCCACCGGCGCTTCGCCGGTTTCGGTGGCGATTTTCAAGGACACCAGCTTGTAATCCTCTTCGCGGCCGGTGCTGAATTCATCCGACACCAGCGCGTGCAGGTCTTCGTCGAAAATCTCGCGCTTGCGGTCCGCCAGCTCTTTAAAACGCGCGAAGGCGGCGTTCAGCGCTTCCTCGCTATCCAGCACAATGCCCAGTTCGATCAACTTGGTCTTGAAGGCGTTGCGGCCGGACAACTTGCCCAGAGTCAGGCGGTTGGTGCTCCAGCCCACCGATTCGGCGGACATGATCTCGTAAGTTTCGCGATGTTTGAGCACGCCGTCCTGATGGATGCCGGACTCGTGGGCGAAGGCGTTGGCGCCGACAATGGCCTTGTTGGGCTGTACAGGGTAGCCGGTCACCGTGGACACCAGCTTGGATGCTGGCACGATCTGGGTGGCGTCGATGCCGGTTTCCAGCGCGAAGATATCCTTGCGTGTGCGCACCGCCATCACCACCTCTTCCAGGCTGGCATTGCCGGCGCGCTCGCCCAGGCCATTGATGGTGCATTCCACCTGGCGCGCGCCGCCCAGCACAGCGGCCAGGCTATTGGCCACCGCCATGCCCAGATCGTTATGGCAATGGGCGGACCAGATCACCGTGTCGCCGCCCGGCGTTTTAGCGATCAGTTCGCGGAAGAAGGCTTCGGTGATGAAGGGCACCGCATAGCCGACGGTGTCCGGCACGTTCAACGTGGTGGCGCCGGCCTTGATCACTTCGCCGAAGATGCGCGCCAGGAAATTGATGTCCGAGCGCAGCGCGTCTTCGGCGGAAAATTCCACGTCGTCGGTGTATTCGCGGGCGATCTTCACCGCCGCCACCGCCGCCGCCACCACTTCGTCCGGACTCATGCGCAGCTTCTTCTCCATATGGATGGGGCTGGTGGCAATGAAAGTGTGGATGCGGCCGCGCGCCGCCGGCTTGATCGCTTCGCCCGCGGCGCGGACGTCGCGCTCGTTGGCGCGGGCCAGGCTACAGACAGTGGAATCCTTGATCACCTCCGCAATGGCGTGAATGGCGTCGGCGTCGCCCGGGCTGGCGGCGGCGAAACCCGCTTCGATGATGTCCACGCCCAGACGTTCCAGCTGGCGGGCAATCCGGATTTTTTCTTCCTTGGTCATCGATGCGCCCGGCGATTGCTCGCCGTCGCGCAAGGTGGTGTCGAATATATACAGACGATTGCCCATCTGGCTGTTTCTCCCTGGTCCCTGCATTGCAATTTCCGCGCCTGTCCCGACGCCGATCAGATAATCGTTGAAATCGAAGCGTTTACCCTGGCTGGCCGCCATCACCGCCAGCTTGTTGAGCTGGGCCAATGGCAGGCTGCCGCGTTCTCTCCATTTGTATATCGCCGCCCGAGTCACCGGCTCATCGGCGAACAAGCGATTCAGATCTTCGGCCAACTGTCCCGGCCCGCCGAAATCCGCAATCAAGCGTTCAATGTCCAATTGCATCATGTGCTCCCGCAGCTAGTTTGATTCAGCCTACCGGCAACGACGACATAAAGTCAAATCTGCATGTTGAAATCTGTGATTAAAACGTCACACGCCATGTCCAACCAAAAAATATCGGACATTATGTCCATTTTTACTCGGAAACTGCTTATGTTTTAAGCGCCGCACATACGATCAGACACCGATAGATCGGTTATAATCTTGGGTTTAGTCAGATTGATCGAGGACAAACCAGTGTCCGAACGCCTGTTCGTGCTGTTGCAACATCTGATGCCCAAGCTAGCCATGACCCGGTTCGCGGGCTGCATCGCCAACTGGGAAGGCGGCAGCCTGACGCAATGGATCATCCGTCGCTTCATTGCCCGCTATAAAGTGGACATGAGCGAAGCCGCCGCCAGCGACCCCGCGGCCTACGCCAGTTTCAACGCCTTCTTCACTCGCGCCTTGCGCGCCGACGCCCGCCCGCTGGCGAGCGAACGACTGGTCTGCCCGGTGGACGGCGCTATCAGCCAGTTCGGCCGCGTAGAACAGGGACAGATCTTCCAGGCCAAGGGCCGCAGCTACTCGGCCCAAGCACTGCTGGCCGGCGACGCCGAGTGGGCGCGCCGTTTCGACGACGGCCATTTCGCCACCATCTACCTGAGCCCGCGCGACTACCATCGCATCCATATGCCATGCGCCGGACGCCTGCTGCGGATGAGCTATGTGCCGGGCGAGCTGTACTCGGTGAACCCAGCCACTGCCCGCGGCGTGGACCGCCTGTTCGCACGCAACGAGCGCGTGGTCTGCCGCTTCGAAGGCGAGGATGGCCAGCCCTTCGTGCTGGTGCTGGTAGGCGCCACCATCGTCGGCAGCATGGCCACCGTCTGGCACGGCGTGATCAACCCGCCGCGGCCGGGACAAATCCGCCACTGGGATTACAGCGATCAAGACATCCGCCTGGCCAAGGGGGAGGAGATGGGTCGCTTCCTGCTGGGTTCCACCGTGGTCTTGCTGTTCCCTCAAGGCCCGCTGAGCTTCAACCCCGCCTGGCAAGCCGCCGGCGCGGTGCGCATGGGCGAGGCAATGGCGGACTGAACCGAGTTCGCCCTCCCCATAAAAAACGCGGCTCGACGCCGTAATGCCGTTCATTCAAGGATTTCCGGGCGACTTTTCTGGCCTTGTGAGCACAGGAATCCACAAAAAAAGCACCGTTTTCCATGCATGGAGACGGTGCTTTCCTCTTAAGTGAACGGCATTAGCTCGACGCCGCGTTTTATTTTTGTCCGCCCAAACCCTTCCCTACGTAAAAATAACTATCACGTAGGAATCATCGATTGCCTATCCAAAAATGACAAGATGCCCTCGGTATCCAGCGCCGAACCGGCATTCATCCTACGGAGAAGGCAACGATGCATATCACCGATGTTTTGCGCAAAACCATCCACAACCCGGCAACCTGGAGCAAGCAAGAGCTTTACGACAATCTGCAGGCCGCAGTGGATGTGGAGTTGTGGACCATTCCGCTCTACCTGACCACCCTGTATTCGATTCAGGGGCTGAACTCCGGCAATCAACAGGCTTATCCCACCACAGCAAAATTAATCGAAAGCGTGGTGATCCAGGAAATGCTGCACTTGGAACTGATTTCCAATCTGTGCAATGCGCTAGGCTATGCTCCCCAATACCCGTTTCCCACCTATGAAGAGGCTGAGGGCATCCCCTTCCTCAAACCCGATGTGCCGCCGAAATACGCGGGTTACCAAGTCAAGCTAGGGCCGCTGGACATCAACCAGCTGAAGCTGTTCTGTGTGATCGAGCTACCCGAGCCCCCCGGCAAACCGGACTGGAACAAACAAACACGATACAACTCGATAGGCGAGCTGTATCAGGCGCTGGAAATTGCCGTACCCTTGCAGTGGAAAGACCTCTATGTCGGCGCCGCCGCCAATACCAAACAGCAGGCCAATTTCACGGACTACACGCAAAAAAACCAACAAGGCCACGGCTTCAGCCAGACCATAAACAGCCTGGACCAAGCACTGGCGGCGATACAGGCCATCGTCAAACAGGGCGAAGGCAACCGCTCCACTGAGGAAATCCCTCCACGCGATCAAGCGCCGGCGGAGAATCCAACGGCTTACGATCCCAGCGACTTCGACCCGTCACAAAGCCACTTTTTGAAATTCAACCTGATCCTCGACCTGCTGCGCCTGGGACCCAACCCCTGGATTCCCGCTACCTATCCGCTGATTCCCCATCCCGACAAACAGCAGCTGGCTGAGCAGGCAATGGCCCAGCGCCAGCTTCAGGACGGCTTTCGCGCCTTCATGTCCGAATTGCAAACCGGCTTCAACACCGCACAAGCCAATCAGCAGATGCCGGGCAGCTTCTACAGCAGCATGTTCAACTTGCAGAGCCTGATCACCACCGTTTGGCAATCCGGTGCAACGCCGGCTTTTCCCAGCCACTGAGCCGGATGTGTAAACAACATGAAAAAAGCCGGGCGCGACGCCCGGCTTTTCCATGCCGCCAGATCAAACCGACAGATCAGTTCTTGGACTGGTCGACCAGCTTGTTCTTGGCGATCCACGGCATCATCGCGCGCAGTTCGGCGCCGACTTTCTCGATCGGGTGATCGGCGGTCAGACGGCGACGCGCGGTCATGCTCGGATAGTTGGTCTTCCCTTCCAGGATGAACATCTTGGCGTATTCGCCGGACTGGATGCGGTACAGCGCCTTCTTCATCGCGTCCTTGGTGGCGGAAGTCACCACTTCCGGGCCGGTCACATACTCGCCGTACTCCGCATTATTGGAGATCGAGTAGTTCATATTGGCGATGCCGCCCTCGTACATCAGGTCGACAATCAGCTTCAGCTCGTGCAAGCACTCGAAGTAGGCCATTTCCGGCGCGTAGCCCGCTTCCACCAGCGTTTCGAAACCGGCCTTGACCAGTTCCACCGCGCCACCACACAGCACAGCCTGCTCGCCAAACAGGTCGGTCTCGGTTTCCTCGCGGAAATTGGTCTCAATCACGCCGCCCTTGGTGCCGCCGTTGGCCGCCGCATAGGACAACGCCACGTCGCGGGCCTTGCCGGATTTGTCCTGATAAACCGCGATCAGGGTCGGCACGCCGCCGCCCTTCAGGTATTCGGAGCGCACGGTGTGGCCCGGACCTTTCGGCGCCACCATGATCACGTCGACGTCAGCCGGCGGAACGATCTGGTTGTAATGGATATTGAAACCGTGAGCGAAGGCCAGCGCCGCGCCCTTCTTCAGGTTGGGCGCGATGTCCTTGCCGTAGACGTCCGGCTGCGACTCGTCCGGCAGCAGAATCATCACCACGTCGGCTTTCTTCACCGCCTCGGCCACTTCCTTGACCTTGTGGCCGGCCGCTTCCGCCTTCTTCCAGGAAGCGCCGTCCTTGCGCAGGCCCACCACGACGTCCACGCCGGAGTCTTTCAGGTTCTGCGCATGGGCGTGGCCCTGGGAACCGTAGCCGATGATGGCGACTTTCTTGCCCTTGATGATGGAGAGGTCAGCGTCTTTGTCGTAGAAAACTTTCATTTGCAATCCTTGATTTCGTTTGTTTAGGCGGCCCGGCCTCCGGCCGGCGCCCGCCTGCTTCAGATTTTCAGAACCCGCTCACCCCGACCAATGCCGGATGCGCCGGTACGGACCGTTTCCAGGATCACTGTGCGGTCCACCGCCTCGATGAAGGCGCCGAGCTTTTCGCTCGTACCGGTCAGCTCGATGGTGTAAGTCTTTTCCGTCACGTCGATGATGCGTCCGCGGAAGATGTCGGCCATGCGCTTCATCTCCTCGCGGTCCTTGCCGGTGGCGCGGACCTTGATCAGCATCAGCTCGCGCTCGATGTGCTCGGATTCATTGAGGTCTATCACCTTGACCACCTCGATCAGCTTGTTGAGCTGCTTGGTGATCTGCTCGATGACTTCGTCGGAACCGTGAGTGACGATAGTCATGCGCGACAGTGTCGGGTCCTCGGTCGTGGACACTGTCAGCGAATCGATGTTGTAGGCACGGGCCGAAAACAGGCCCACCACGCGGGACAATGCGCCCGCTTCGTTTTCCAGAAGAATGGATAGGATATGTCGCATACCGGCTGGCCTCAACACATATTGCCGTAGTCACGGTTGTTCTCGAATGGCACGTTCTGCACCTCGCTCATGTGCTCGGGCAGGTCCATCTGGTCGAGGCCCTTGCCGTTTTGCACCATCGGGAACACGTTCTCGGACTGGTCGGTACGGAAATCCAGGAACACCAGCCGCTCCTTCAGCTTCTGGCTGAACGCCTCCTTCAATACCGGCTCCACGTCGGCGGGGTCTTCCACCTTGAAGCCGATATGGCCGTAAGCCTCGGCGATTTTGACGAAGTCCGGCAAGGCGTCCATATAGGATTCGGAATAGCGCGTGCCGTAGAAGAACTGCTGCCACTGGCGCACCATGCCCAGGTAGCGGTTGTTCAAGGCCACCACCTTCACCGGGGTATGGTATTGCTTGCAGGTGGACAGCTCCTGGATGTTCATCTGGATCGAGCCTTCGCCGGTGATACAGGCGACGGTGGCGTCCGGATTGGCCAGTTGCGCGCCCATCGCCGCAGGCAGGCCGAAGCCCATGGTGCCGAGTCCGCCGGAGTTCAGCCACTGCTTGGGATTGTCGAACTTGTAGTACTGCGCCGCCCACATCTGGTGCTGGCCCACGTCGGATGTGACGATGGCCTTGCCGCCGGTGATTTCGTACAGTTTCTCCACCACGTACTGAGGCTTGATCAGCTCGGTGGACGGGGTGTACAGCAAACAGTTGTGGCCGCGCCATTCCTCAATCTGCTTCCACCAGCCGGCCAGAGCTTGAGCGTCCGGCTTCTGGCCGGATTGCTTCAGCAGGTCCAGCATGTCTTTCAGCACATGCTTGACGTCACCGACGATGGGGATGTCCGCCTTCACCCGCTTGGAGATGGAGGACGGATCCACGTCGATGTGGATGATCTTCTTGGGCTGGCTGAGGAAATGCGAGGGCACGCTGATCACGCGGTCGTCAAAACGCGCGCCTATGGCCACCAACACGTCGCAGTACTGCATCGCCATATTGGCTTCATAGGTGCCGTGCATGCCCAGCATGCCGAGGAACTGCGGATCGGACCCCGGATAGGCGCCCAGACCCATCAGGGTGTTGGTACACGGCAGACCCAGCGATTTGACCAATTCGGTCACTTCGCCGGCGGCATTGCCCTGCACCGCGCCGCCGCCCACGTAAACAAAGGGGCGTTTGGCTTCCAACAGCAGGTTCACCGCTTTCTTGATCTGCCCCGGGTGGCCGCGAGTAGCCGGCACATAGGAGCGGATATGCACGCTTTCCGGGTATTGGAAATCCGTGCGCTGCTGAGTGATGTCCTTGGGGATGTCCACCACCACCGGGCCGGGACGGCCGCTCTTGGCGATGTAGAACGCCTTCTTGATGGTGGCGGCGATCTCGTTCACATCCTTGACCAGGAAGTTGTGCTTCACGCACGGGCGGGTAATGCCCACCATGTCCACTTCCTGGAATGCGTCCAGACCAATGGCCGGGGACGGCACCTGGCCGGACAGCACCACCATGGGAATGGAGTCCATATAGGCGGTGGCAATGCCGGTCACGGCATTGGTCGCGCCGGGGCCGGAGGTGACCAGGGCCACGCCCACCTTGTCGCTGGAACGGGAGTAGGCGTCGGCGGCATGTACCGCCGCCTGCTCATGCCTCACCAGCACATGTTTGAATTTGTCCTGCCGGAAAATGGCATCGTAAATTTCCAGCACCGCGCCGCCGGGGTAGCCGAAAACAAACTCGACACCTTCTTCCTGCAGGCAGCGGACAACCGCTTCCGCGCCCGATATCTGCATATCGCCTCTTTGTCTTTGCGTTAGTTTCATCCCGTATCGGACGACCTTATCGTATTGCTTTGAAACCGGTCAAGTGCTTTTGTGCAGGTGCAATATGCCTCTAAGCCTCGGTAAATTCAGGAAAAAAATCAGGCTTGGCCGAATCGGCGGCGCTCTGCTACCATCTTCTGTTGGCATCTACTCAAACTCTCATCCGATGGCTAGCCGCGAGGAAATGGCCGACTTTCTGGAGTCGGCGGAGAAACGCGCTTTCAAGCAGGCGTGGTATGCGGTCCAGAATGAAGACAGCGCATTGGATATCGTGCAGGACTCGATGATGAAACTGGCGGATCGCTATCCGCACGCCCCGGCGGCGGAACTGCCGCTGATCTTCCAGCGCATCCTGCAAAACACCATCCGCGACTTCTATCGCCGCAGCAAGGCTCGCCGTTTCGTCAGCACGCTGCTGTCCTCGCTGATCCCCACCCGGGAGGAAGACGATAGCCTCGACCCGCTTGAAACGCTGGACGTGGCCGCGGACGAGGCGCACAGCAATCCCGAACAATGGTGCGCGCGCAAGGAAACCGCCGTGCTGATCGAGTCCTCGCTACAACTGCTGCCGGCCCGTCAACGCGAGGCGTTTCTGCTGCGTTATTGGGAAGGTCTGGATGTTGCCGCCACCGCGCGCGTGATGGGCTGCTCGGAAGGCAGCGTGAAAACGCATTGCTCGCGCGCCAATCACACTCTGGCCGCCATCCTCGCGCAAAAGGGAGTGACGCTATGAAACCTTCCAATCCCCTGCCCGAGCATGTATCGCGCGTGCTGGACCACGCCGGCGCCGATCTCGATCCCGCGCTGGAGCGCAGGCTGCGCCAGGCGCGCGAGCGCGCGCTGGCTCGCTTCGACGCCAGTTCCCCCGGAGCCGTTACGCAACGCGAGCGGCTGGGCCTGTGGGGACAGCGCCATGTGTTGTCGCTCCGCCGCGGCGGCTTGGCTTTGGGCTTCGCGCTGTTGACCGGCGCCGGCATGATGCTGGCGGAAGATTTGCTGCTGGAAGAAGAAGCGGTGGACGCCGCGGTGCTGGCGCAGGATCTGCCCTTCGAAGCCCTGCTGGAGCCCCACTTCAGCCGAGGCTTGCATGAATAGCGGCCGCCGCCTCTTGCTCGCCCTGTGCCTAAGCGGGCTGCTGGCGCCGGCGACCAAGGCCAGCCCGCCTGCCAACCCCCGCTGGGCGCAATTGAGCGCGGAACAGCAGCAGGTTCTGGCGCCGCTGGCCACGGAGTGGGACCGCTATGCTCCATATAAAAAACAAAACCTGCTGGCCATCGTGCCGCAATTCCAACAGTTGCCGGAGGCACAGCGCCAACGCGTGCAGCAAAAGCTGAAAGCCTGGTCCGAACTGAGCCAGCAGCAGCGGGACGAGATCCGCGCCAACTGGAAGGCGTTGCAACAGATGCCGCCCGAACAACGCCGGCAGGCCATCCAGCGCCTGCGGCAACAACATGAAGCCCAAGATGCCTCCCGCTGACGCCACCGCCCTGACCCCGCCCACACTGAAACGCAGCCTGGCCAGCTTGTTCTATGAATTGCTCCTGGTCGCCGCGCTCTTGCTCACCGTCACCGCGGTGCTGACACCGCTGCAGATGCTGATAGGCCAAGGCACACTGTTCAAGACTCTGCTCAAAACGGTCCTGGTCCTTGCCCTGTTTGCTTATTTCGGCTACTGCTGGGTGCGCGGCGGTCAAACCGTGGCGATGAAAACCTGGCGCATCAAACTAGTCAACGCCCATGGCGGAGGCATCGTCTGGAAGCAGGCTGCGGCGCGCTACGTGATCGGCCTGGTCTTGTTCGTCGGCATGCCGGCGGTCTCCTATCTAGGCTGGGCCAAGGCCTACGGCCACCAGCCGCAGGCTCTGTGGCTGGCGCTGAGCTGGTGCCTGGTTCCCTTCCTGGCGAAGTTCTACGACCGCGACAAGCTATTCCTGCACGACAGGCTGGCGGGCACCCGCCAGGTCGTGCTGCCCAAACCGCCCCACCCAGGCAAGAAGCGGCGCGGCGAACCCACGCCGGGCTGATCCCTAAATCCCGGCTGACCGGGACAGCAAGGGTTCCGTCTCGGCAAACTCCGCCAAAACATCCAGCAAGACGCGCACCCGCGCCGGAGGATAACGCCGTTGCGGCCATACCGCGTACACCGGCTGAGCCGGCATTTCCCAACCTGCCAAAACCTGTCGTAAACCGCCTTCCGCCAACTGACGATGGCACAGACTATGCGGACAGACGGCGATGCCCACGCCGGCCTCCGCCAAGCGACGCGGCAGCAGCATATCGTTAACCCGAAGCCGCGGCGGCGGCAACTCCCAGGCTGCGCCATCGTCCCTCCTCTGCAAATGCCAGCGTTCAAACGGCTCGGCCACCAGCAAAGCGTGACGCGCCAGATCCCCCGGCGTCCTCGGCTCGCCTTGCTTCGCCAGATAGGCCGGCGCGGCCACCAACAGGGTTCGCACCCAACCTAGTCTCCGCTGGTTCAAACTAGAGTCCGGCTGCTCCCCCACTCTCAAAGCCAAATCCGCCATGCCGCTGAGCAGATCGTCGATAGCGTTGTTCAGATGCAGTTCCAGGCGCAAGTCCGGATAATCCTTCAGCATCCGCCGCCATACCGGCACCAGAACGTCGTTGCCCAGACTCAGCGGCGACAGCACCCGCAGCACGCCCTTGACCTGATGCAGCGAGTCCGCCAGCGTCGCGGCGGCCTGGCTCAGGGATTGCAGTAAGGGCCGGCATTGCTCGTAGTACTGCCCGCCTTCCGCCGTCAGCTCCATCCGCCGCGCGCTGCGATGCAATAGACGACAACCCAGCTCACGCTCCAGCGCCTGCAAGCGCCGCGACAGGGTGGCGGTGGGTATGACCAGCCGCCGGGCGGCGGCATTCAGGCTGCCGGCGTCGACAATGCTCACAAACAACTGCAGATCATCCAGCATGATTTCATTTTTGGGATTTGATTTCGATATTTTAAGTCTATTTACATAAATGATTTTTGCCTAGACTGGCCTTGCAGCTCGCCGCTGCGATGATCTCTCTCTTGAAAGGAATTGCCATGTCTCTGCGCCTGCCCTACACCCAACTGTCCCCCGCCGCCTACCAAGGGCTGGCCAGCGTCAAGTCCAGCTTGCAACACAGCAGCCTGGGTCTGCCCTTGATCGAACTGGTTTATCTGCGCGTGTCCCAGATCAACGGCTGCGCCTTCTGCCTGAAAATGCACGCGTCGGCCCTGCGCGCCAGGGGGGAAAGCAATGAACGCATCGATTCCCTGGCCGGCTGGCGCGTCAGCGAGTTGTACAGCGCCCGCGAACGTGCGGCGCTGGAATGGGCGGAGTCGCTGACCGACATCGCCGTCACCCAAGCGCCGGACCAGCACTACCTGCCCTTGCAGGAACACTTCAGCCCGGAGGAAGTAGCCGATCTGAGCTTCGCCATTGCTCTGATGAACGCCTTCAACCGGCTGGCGGTCAGCATGCGTCAGTAAGCATGATTCCCGCTGGTGCGGGTGATGACTGGGGACTATTATTTCACATGAAGATAAACTAACTTCAAGCCGTGCTAATCTCTGCGCCCGGTAGTCATCCAGTTGTCACCCACACATCAGGAACCGTCAGTGATGCAACAAGCACCAGACCAGATTGACCGTATCGTCGCCCTGTGGCGCGAGGTTCGCCCGGACTTGGACCCGTCCTCCACCGAAGTGGTCGGCCGCATTGTGCGAATGGAGTATTTCGTCACCCGCCGCGTGCTGCACGATTTGGCGCGCCACAATCTGAATGTCGGCGAGTTCGACGTGCTCGCCGCGCTGCGCCGCGGCGGCGAACCGTTCCAGCTGTCCCCCAACCAATTGCAGGGCATGGTGCTGATTTCCTCCGGCGCGCTGACCAACCGCATCAACCGGCTGGAAGAAGCCGGCCTGGTGACCCGCTCGCCGGACCCGACCGACCGCCGCGGCGTTATCGTGACGCTAACGCCCAAGGGCTTCGAGGTGATCGAGGACGCCGTCGGCAATCATCTGTCGGCCGAGGCCGAACTGATCGAGATGCTGGACTCGGAAGAACGCGCCACGCTGGCGCGCTTGCTGAAAAAAATGCTGCAGACCCAGGAGGATTGAGATGCGCGCGTCCTCCTGTAGCTTGCCGCGCTGAGCGGACAAAAAAAAACCGGCCTGGATTCCAGAGCCGGTTTTATTACAGCCGCGCTTCAGCGCACCAGCGACGGTGCCGCGCCCGCCGCCGCCGTTTTCACCGGCAGCGGCGCCACCCAGTGCCAGCGGCCTTTCCAGGCCCCCATCACCAGATTGGGATATTCAGCCCGACCCAGGCTGCCGTTGTAACGGCCCAGCGCGCGGAACAGATTGCCGCGCTCGATATCCAGGTAGTAACGCAGAATGGTGCAGCCGTAGCGCAGATTGGTGGTGAGATCGAATAGGTTGTGCTGCGCATTCCCTATGCTGCGCACCCAAAACGGCATCACCTGCATCAGCCCGCGCGCGCCGGCACCGGAGATCGCGTACTTGTTGAAGCCGCTTTCCACCTGGATCAGGCCCAGCACCAGTTGCGGGTCCAGGCCGGCCCGTGTGGCCTCGTAGTGGATGGCGGTGAGCAGGCGCTCCCGCGTCCATTTGTCCGGAATCCGCTTGGCCAGCCGGCTGGACATTTCACCCAACCAGGCGTCGGCTTCGCGCTGGTCGTCGAACACCAGCCGAGGCGCGTTGGCGTCCGACACCGAACGGCGCATGGTGGAAGCGACGTTGGCGGCCAACGCCTCTTCCTTCTGCGCGCCGGCCCACGCTGGCATCGCTGCCAGCGCGGCCAACAATACAACGATGCCGGATCGGATCATAAGGCGGTCACAGCTCCAGTTTGGCTAGCACTTGTTCCAGCATAGCATCCGCTGCCAACGCGCTGGCTTCCGTGTCGCGACGATGCTGGTACTCGACCTTGCCTTCCTTCAGGCCGCGGTCGCCGATGGTGACGCGATGCGGCGCGCCGATCAGCTCCCAATCGGCGAACATCGCGCCCGGACGTTCGCCGCGGTCGTCCAGAATCACGTCCACGCCCTTGGCCAGCAGGCCTTGGTACAAAGCGTCGGCGGCGGCCTTCACCTCGGTGGAGCGGTCATAGCCCACCGGGCAGATCACCACGGTGAACGGCGCGATGGCGTCCGGCCAGATCATGCCCTTGTCGTCGAAGTTCTGCTCGATGGCCGCGCCCAGGATGCGGGTGACGCCGATGCCGTAGCAGCCCATTTCGAACGGTTTGGGTTTACCGTCCTCGTCCAGGAAGGTGGCGTTCATCGCTTCCGAATACTTGGTGCCCAAATAGAAGACATGGCCCACTTCGATGCCGCGCTGGATCGCCAGCTCGCCCTTGCCGTCCGGCGAGGCGTCGCCGGCCACCACATTGCGGATATCCATCACTTCCGGCTCCGCGCAATCGCGGCCGAAGTTGACGCCGGTATAGTGCTGGTCGTCCTCGTTGGCGCCGGTAATCATGTCGGCCATCTTGGCGACGGTGCGGTCGGCGATGACGCGGCCCTTGAAGCCCACCGGACCCAGCGAACCCGGATTGGCGCCGAAGGCGGCCTTGATCGCGCCGGGGGCGGCGAAGGTCAGCGGCGCCTTGATGCCGGCGATTTTCTCGGCCTTGACCTCGTTCAGCTCATGATCGCCGCGCACCAGCAGCAGCACAGGCTGATCGTCGTCGCCGTCCACCACTACCGCTTTGACGGTTTGCTTGATGTCGACCTTCAGGAAGTCCACCAAGTCGGCGATGGTCTTGACCTTGGGCGTATGCACCTTGGTCATGGCCGCGCCGGCGGCCGCGCGCTCGCCGGCCGGCGCCACGGCTTCGGCCAGTTCGATGTTGGCGGCGTAGTCGGAGTCCGGGCAGTAGACGATGGCGTCCTCGCCGGTGTCGGCGATCACCTGGAATTCATGCGAACGGTCGCCGCCGATCGCGCCGGTGTCGGCGGCGACGGCGCGGTAGCTCAGGCCCAGGCGGTCGAAGATGCGGCAGTAAGCGGCGTACATATTGTCGTAGCTGACGCCGGCGGCTTCGGCGCTGCGGTCGAAGGAGTAAGCGTCCTTCATCGTGAACTCGCGGCCGCGCATCACGCCGAAGCGCGGGCGGCGCTCGTCGCGGAACTTGGTTTGGATCTGGAAGAAATTCTTGGGCAGCGCGCGGTAGCTGCGCAGCTCGTTGCGGGCGATGTCGGTGATCAGTTCCTCCGCGGTGGGCTGCAAGGCGAAGTCGCGCTCGTGACGGTCCTTGAAGCGCAGCAGCTCCTCGCCCATTTTGTCCCAGCGGCCGGTTTCCTGCCACAAGCCGGCCGGCTGCACCACCGGCAGGCTGACTTCGATCGCGCCCGCGCGGTTCATCTCTTCGCGCACGATGTTTTCCACCTTGCGCACGCTGCGCAGGCCCATCGGCATCCAGGAGTAAATGCCGGCGGCCACTTTGCGGATGAAGCCGGCGCGCATCATCAGCTTCTGGCTGGCGATGTCGGCGTCGGCGGGGGCTTCCTTCAGGGTGGAAATGAAAAACTGCGATGCGCGCATGATGCGTCCTTGGTAATACGGTGTAATGAGGGCTTGATTGTAGCGTTTGCCGCGCCTCGCGGCCAAGCCTTGCGCCGGCATCGCCGTTTTGCGCTATAAAGATGCGTGTCCCGCCTCCCGCCGGCTACTCCAGATGCGCCCGCCGCGCAAGCGGACAGCCCGGATTCTGTCGTTTTACGAGAACACATCTCGGCTCTTGCGCGGCCTTTGCTTGGCTTACCCTGACCTCTGGAGTAATCTGCGCGCTCAAGAACCATCGATATTGCTGTGCAGCAATATACGGTGACGAACAATTCCATTGGATGCATATGCAGGATCACAACAAACAGGCCATGGCAGGCCTGACCCTGGCCGCCTTGGGCGTGGTATACGGCGACATCGGCACCAGCCCGCTGTATACCCTGCGCGAATGCTTCACCGGCCAGGGCATCCCCACCACGCCTGAAAACATCTTCGGCATTTTGTCGCTGATCTTCTGGTCGCTGATTTTCGTGGTTTCCATCAAATACGTGGCTTTCGTGCTTCGCGCCGACAACCGCGGCGAAGGCGGCATCATGGCGCTGATGGCGCTGGCCCGCCATTACACCACCCACGCCGCGCGTTGGAAGATCGTTCTGCTGGGCTTGTTCGGCGCGGCGCTGTTCTACGGCGACGCCATCATCACCCCGGCGGTGTCGGTCTTGTCCGCGGCGGAAGGCATGGAGCTGATTTCGCCGGCGATGGAAAGCTATGTGCTGCCGATGGCCATCGGCGTGCTGACCGGCCTCTTCCTGCTTCAACGCTTCGGCACCGCCAGCGTCGGCCTGCTGTTCGGCCCCATCATGCTGATCTGGTTTTCCGTTCTGGGCCTGCTGGGCCTGCATCAGATCGTGCAAGCTCCGCAGGTGCTGCAGGCGCTCAATCCCTATCACGCGCTGCACTTCATCGGCCACAACGGCTGGGGTTCCTTCCTGACCCTGGGCTCGGTGGTTCTGGCGCTGACCGGCGCCGAGGCGCTATACGCCGACATGGGCCATTTCGGCAGCTCGCCGATCCGCCGCGCCTGGTTCAGCCTGGTGCTGCCTGGCCTGGCTCTGAATTATTTCGGCCAAGGCGCACTGCTGATGCAAAACCCTGCCGCCATCAAAAACCCCTTCTTCCTGCTGGCGCCGGATTGGGCGCTGCTGCCCTTGATCGTCATGGCGACGCTGGCCACGGTGATCGCGTCGCAAGCGGTGATTTCCGGCGCCTACTCGCTGACCCGCCAAGCCATCCAGCTGGGCTACTGCCCACGGCTGGAGGTGCAACACACCTCGGAAAAAGAGATCGGCCAGATCTACATGCCCTTCATCAACTGGGCTTTGCTGATCGCGGTGATGGTGGTGGTGCTGACCTTCAAGACCTCGTCCAGCCTGGCCGCCGCCTACGGCATCGCCGTCACCGGCACCATGCTGATCACCACTTGCCTGTTCTTCGTGGTGGCGCGGGTCAACTGGCGCTGGCCGTTGCCGCTGGCGCTGGGCGTCACCCTGATGTTCGCCACCATAGATCTGGGCTTCTTTAGCGCCAACATCCACAAAGTGGCCGACGGCGGCTGGTTGCCGCTGGTGCTGGGCATGGTGATCTTCACGCTGATGAGTACCTGGAAGCAGGGCCGCGAGCTGCTGTTCACCCGCCTGCGCGACCAGGCGCTGCCGCTGGACAGCTTCATCGAAAACCTGGAAGCCTACCCGCCGACGCGGGTGCAGGGCACCGCGGTGTTCCTGACCAGCACCCTGCACGGCGTGCCGCACGCGCTGCTGCACAACCTCAAGCACAACAAGGTACTTCATGAGCGAGTGGTGTTGATGACGGTGCGCACCGAGGACGTGCCCTATGTAGCGGCGGAGGAACGGCTGGAAATCGTGCAGATGTCGGCCTCGTTCTGGCGCGTGGTGGCTCGCTACGGCTTCAAGGAAGATCCGAACGTACTGCAGGTGCTGGAAGATTGCACGGCCCAGGGTCTGGCTTTCGAGCTGATGGACACCTCCTTCTTCCTGTCGCGCGAGACCATCGTGTCCACCGAACGTCCAGGCATGTCGCGCCTGCGCGAAAAGCTGTTTGTGTGGATGAGCAAGAACGCGATGCGCGCTACCGACTTCTTCCAGGTGCCCACCAACCGGGTGGTGGAGCTGGGCGCGCAAGTCGAGCTGTAATCCCTCCCGCCCTGCTCACAAGCCGGACCGGCCTTGCCCGTCCGGCTTTTTCGCGGCTGGCTTGACTCTAACGCGACAGACCGCTATCCGCCTCCGCCCGCGGCCAATCGAAAAATGGCCCCGGATCCGTCTTGCGCCCCGGCGCGATGTGCTCGTGACCAATGATGGCGCTAAGCGGCAGCCTGCGCCGCAATGCCAGCGCCAAGGCTTTTAACGTCCGATATTGCGCCTCGCTGAATGGCTCGAAATCGCAGCCTTCCAGCTCCACTCCAATGGAAAAATCGTTGCAGCGTTCGCGCCCTCGCCAATTGGACACGCCGGCATGCCAAGCGCGCCGCGTCACAGGCACAAACTGCTGCAGCTCGCCGGAACGGCGGATAAAGAAATGGGAAGACACGCGCAAATGCTGGATTTCGGCGTAGAACGGGTGCTCGTCCGGGTTCAGCCTATTCTGGAACAACTGCTCCACGCCCAACCCGCCGTAGCGATACGGAGGGAGGCTGATGTTGTGGATCACCAGCAGTTCCGGCGCCATGTCCTCGCCGCGTTCGTCGTGATTGGGCGACGGTATCCAGCGCGCGCCGTCCAGCCAGCCGTCCTCCAATAGCTGGAAAGCCGGCGGCGGGGCCGGCTGATAATTCAGACGCCACAGCATCAAGCCGTCCGGCGTGGACCAGCGCTGCTCGGCGACGAAGCCGGCCTTGCGATACAAAGACAACGCGGCGATATTGACCTCGGCGGTATCGACGCTGACCTCGCTCTCGCCCACCAGCGCCCGGTTCAGCAAGCGGTAGCCCCAGCCGGCGCGCAACTGTTGCGGATCCACCACGACTCTTTCGATATGCAGCCCGCCATCCTCGCGGCGCGAGGCCACCAGCACCCCGCGCAGGCTCTCGCCCTCGAACGCGCCCCAAACCGCGTCGGCGCAGGCCTGCGCAGCGGCAAGGTCGGTCCACATCACTGGCAGATGCGGATAAGACAGCCATTCCGCCTCCAAACGGTGGGCGGCCAACTGCAGGCTCAAGGCGCGAGCGGCCAACGCCGCGTCGCTCAAATCCAGGCGTTTCACTTCAAACGGGGCTTGCATCCAACCTCCTGCGGCGCTGCGCTGGCGCGCGCAACATTCTAGTCATCGGAACAGTCCAATATCTCTCTTGTTTTCTGCCCGGCAGCGGGGTATCAAGAACAACCGGGGCAACCAAACCTCGGCATTCTACCGCTCCCGCGGAGCCGCCGGCGCGCGTTGCCTTGAGCCGGATCATGGCCGCCGCCCGCGCCATGCCGCAGAATGCAGCCCGTCACCCACTACAGGAGAACGCCGATGCTGACCCTGGACACCTTGAGCAGCGCCGCCGCGCCCAGCTTCGAACAGCCGCTGGAAATGCTGCAGGCCTGCCACGACAAGATTCGCCGCTTCTGCGACCAACTGGATCAACTGCCTTCTTACATTGAGCAGCACGGCGTCGACGAGGCCGCGCGCAACACGATAGACGGCTTGGTCCGCTACTTCGATCTGGCCGGCCCCGCTCATCACAGCGACGAGGAGGACGAATTGTTCCCGCTGATTCTGGAGCGGGTGCCCACCGCCGCCTCCCGGCTGGAGCAACTGAGCGCAGAACACGGCTATCTGCATTCCTGCTGGAACGCCATTCGCGACGATCTTCTGGCGCTGCGCGACGGCAAGATTCACAGCATCAGCCGCAACGAGTTGGAGGAGTTCGCTCGCCAGTACCGCGAACACGCCACCGCCGAGGAAAGCTGGCTGTTTCCCACCGCCGCCTCCGCCATAAGCGCCGAGGAGATGAGCGCCGCCGGACAGCGCATGGCGGCGCGCCGGATGCAGCAAGCCGCCTGAACGGCTGCCGCCGCCCGGCCGCAAACGCAAAAAAAAGGCTGACCAGCGCGGTCAGCCTTTTTATCTTTGCGCACTCAGAACCTGTTTACGATCTCGCGAGCAAGAGCGAGACAAGGCGAAAACGGCTGAAAAAGCGGAGTGTACACACCGTACATGAGCATTTTGAAGCCGCTTTCAACGCTGTATCGCCGACGCGCAGCAGATCGTAATCCGGTTCTCAGAACCTGTTTACGATCTCAGGTGGTCAGCTTCAGCAACTGCTCGAACGCGTCCTCGAACAGCTTCAAGCCATCCTGCTGCAGCTTCTCGCCGGCGGCGGCCAGATCCACGCCGGACGCGCCCACCGCGTGCAACAGGGTCTGCGCCTCGTCCATGCCTTCCGGCAACGTCAACGCCGCCTGGCCGTGGTCGCGGAAGGCCGCCAGCGTGCCGTCCGGCACGGTATTGACGGTTTCATCACCGATCAGGCTCTCCACGTAAAGCACGTCCGAGTAGGCGGCGTTCTTGGTGCCTGTGGACGCCCACAGCAGGTATTGCGGACGGGCGCCGGCGGCTTTCAACGCGGCGAACTCGGCGCCGTGGAAGCGCTCGAGATAGCGAGCGTAAGCAGCCTTGGACAGCGCGATGGCCACTTTGCCCTTGTGGGCCTCCGCCACTTGCGGGTCCAGCAGGCTGTCGACGCGGGACAGGAAGAAGCTGGCCACCGCCTTGACGCCGGACACGTCCTTGCCGTCGGCGTGACGAGCGGACAGGCCGGCGATGTAGGCGTCCCACACCGCTTCCACTTGCGGCAGCGAGAACAGCAGGGTGATGTTGACGTTGACGCCTTCGCGGGTCAGCGTCTGGAAGGCACGGATGCCGGCGGCGGTGGCCGGGATCTTGATCATGGCGTTGGGACGGGCGATTTCCGCCCACAAGCGCCGCGCCGCGGCGAGAGTCCCGGCCTCGTCGTTGGACAGCTCCGGCGACACTTCCAGGCTGACGTAGCCGTCGTTGCCCTGGCTGGCATCGTATTGGCCGCGCAGCAAGTCGCAGGCGGCCTGGATGTCCGGCACCACCAGCGCTTCGTAGCGCGCCTCGGCCGACAAGCCGGCGTCCGCTTTCAGACGGGCCAGGTCGGCCTGATAGCTGGCGTCGCCGCTGATCGCCTTATAGAAGATCGCTGGGTTGGACGTCACGCCGGCGATGCCGTCGTCGGCCAGCAGGCGCGCCAGTTCGCCGGAGGCGATCAGTTCGCGAGACAGATTGTCCAGCCAGACGCGCTGGCCGAACGGACGGATGGATTGCAGTCGATTCATGGTGGAACGATCCAGAATAAAGTCGGGACGGGCCCGGCATCGCCGAGCCGGCCGGTGGCCGCCGCGCCATAGAGCCTGTTCAGAGTCTCGCGCACAGGGGCGAGACAAGACGAAAACAGCCGAGGAAGCGAAATGCACATACGGTACATGAGCATTTCGAAGCGGATTTCAACGTCGTATCGCCGAAGCGCGGCAGACTTTGAACAGGTTCTAAAATCGGCGGGCTGAAACGGACATCCTAACCCGCTTGGAGCGGCGCGCCAAGAGCGCCGGCCCAAGCTTGCAAGAATACGCCTCATGCGGCCCCAGCGGCGCGGCGCTCAGGCCGCTTGCGAGCCGCTGCGGCGGTCGCGCGGGAACACCGCGGAGAACACGCTGCCCTTGTCCGGCTCGCTTTTGATCTCCAGCCGGGCGTGATGGCGGGCCAGCACGTGCTTGACGATGGCGAGCCCAAGACCAGTGCCGCCGCTGCCGCGCGAACGGCCGCGGTCCACCCGGTAGAAGCGCTCCGTCAACCGCGGAATATGCTCGCGCGGAATACCGATGCCGGTATCCGCCACGGAGAAGCGCAGCTGCTCGCCCTCTTCCCTCCAGCTCAGCGTGATGCAGCCGCCTTCCGGCGTGTAGCGCACCGCATTGGATACCAGATTGCCAAAGGCCGAATGCAGCTCTTGCGGACTGCCCCACAGCCAGGCGTCGCTGTGCCGGTCCAGCTTGACCTGATGGCGGCCGTGGGACAGGCCTTCGGCTTCCACCATCAGCGTGTCCAACATGTCCTGCATGTCCACTTTTTCCGATACCGTCGCCTTGGGGCTATTCTCCAGCTTGGACAGGGTCAACAGATCTTCAACCAGGCTTTGCATGCGCCGCGATTGCTCCAGCATCATCGGCAGAAACTGGCGGAAGGTGGCGTCGTCCACCTGCGGCAGATCGCCCAGCGTCTCCAGAAAGCCGCCCACCACGGTCAGCGGCGTGCGCAGCTCGTGCGAGACGTTGGCGACGAAATCCTTGTGCACGGTTTGCACCCGTTCCAACTGGGTGATGTCGCGGGTCAGCAGCAATTTGCGGGTGGAATCGAAAGGGACCATCTGCAGCGAGATCACCAGTTCGCGCGGCTGCACGAAATTGAGCACCAGCGGTTGGCTGAAGCGCGCCTCGTTCATATAGGCGTGAAAGGCCGGCTGGCGAATCAGGTTGAGGATCTGATTGCCGACATCCCGCTTGCGGTCCAGGCCCAGATGCTCCACCGCCATCGGGTTGATCCATTCGATGCGGTCATGCTCGTCCAGCACCACCACCCCGTCCGGCATCGCCTCGCCGGCGTTGATGAAACGCTCCAGCGCGTGGGTAAGCTTTTTCTGGCTCTGGCTCTGGGTGCGGGTGGTGCGGTACAGGGTCATGAAGATGGTGTGCCAGACGCCGAAACCGTCCGGCACCCGCTCCGGGGTCGGCCGCTGCAGCCAGCGCAACAACAACGCGACATGGTAGAGATTGAAGGCCAGCCAGCCGCCCAGGCAGATGGCCACCGCGATCAGTCCGTCTTCCGCCGACGATCCCAGCCAGAAGCCCAGGCCAATGACGGCGGTCGCCAGCAGCGAGGCCAGCGTGCGTTTCAGAAATTCAGGCATCAGGCCTCACTGCTGGGTGGAGAAGCGGTAACCAGTGCCGCGTACGGTCTGGATCAGCGCGTCGTGGCCAGTGCCCTCCAACGCGCTGCGCAGCCGGCGGATGTGCACGTCCACGGTGCGCTCTTCCACGAACACATGATCGCCCCACACCTGGTCCAGCAACTGGGAGCGCGAATGCACGCGCTCGGGATGGGTCATGAAGAAGTGCAGCAGGCGGAATTCGGTGGGGCCCAGATCAATGACGCCGCCGTTGCCGGTGACGCGGTGGGTGACCGGATCCAGCCGCAAGCCTTGCACGTCCACCGCGTCGTCGGTCATCTGCGGCGCGCGACGGCGCAGCACCGCTTTGATGCGCGCCAGCAGTTCGCGCGGCGAGAACGGCTTGGTGATGTAGTCGTCGGCGCCGGTTTCCAGGCCTGTGATCTTGTCCTGCTCGTCCGAGCGAGCGGTCAACATGATGATGGGCACGTGGCGGGTACGCTCGTCCGCGCGCAAGCGCTTGGCGATGTCCACGCCGCTGGCGCCCGGCAGCATCCAGTCCAGCAGCACCAGATCCGGCAGCGCGTTGCGCACCAGCGTCAGCGCCGCTTCGGCGGTGCTGGCTCGCAGCACATGGTGGCCGGCCTGCGCCAGGTTGAAGGCAATCAGCTCCTGGATTGCCGGTTCGTCTTCAACAAGCAAGATATTGGCTGGCATGGTTGATCCATTCCCGTTTGAGTGTGTGGCAAGGATAAAAACGGGTGATTACAAAAATATGACATTTCGTCAAACTTTCCCACTTTGGCGCAGATTATTTTAACGCGCCAGCCGTAGACGCCGCTGAAACCAAAAAAAACGGGCCTGTTGCTGTGAACAGGCCCGGAATGGTCGTCGTCAATACAGATTTGATCTGACTAGAGACCAGGGACAAAGAGATCACCAGGACAGTTTCAAATGAGAGCGTTTTGGGACAATTCTCATCCGCAACGGATCTGGACAGGCGAGCCGCGGGACAGTGCGGCCAACCCTGATACGGCCAGCATTTTACGTAGCAAACAGGCGTTTTGATTAGATGGTTGATTGGATTTTAAGCCATTTCACCTTATTTTATATGTTTGTTTCGTCATATTTCCTTACAATCGAAACATGGATAAATTTGATAGAAAAATCATCGCCGCGCTACATGAAAACGCCCGCATCAGCTTCGCGGAGCTGGCCCGAAGGGTGAATCTGTCGCCGCCGGCGGTGGCGGACCGGGTGAGCAAATTGGAGCGCGGCGGCGTGATCACCGGCTACCGCGCCACCATCGATCCCAACAAGGTGGGCATGCCCATCTGCTGCATGATAGAGCTGACGGTCAAACACCTGGAGTACTTCGCGGTGATAGAAGAAATCCGCACCATGCCGGAGATCATCGAATGCATGTCGGTGACCGGCACCAGCGGACTGATGATGAAGGTGGTGGTGGACAATATGCCCACCCTGCAGGCGCTGATCGCGCGGCTGATGCAGTTTGGCGACACCAAGACTTCTATCGTGATCGAGGTTCCAGTGCCGCCGCGGCTGCCGGATTTGCAACAGGACGAATAATCCGGCGCGGTTTTGGGCCTGACAATGAAAAACGGACAGGCAAGCCTGTCCGTTTGAAAGAGCGGAACGCCTGTCGGCGCTTACTTGGCGGCCTGCCAGGCCACTGCTGTATCGATCATGCGGTTGGAGAAGCCCCACTCATTGTCGTACCAGGCCAGCACTTTGACTTCGCGGCCGCCGATGACGCGGGTCAGCGTGGCGTCGAAGGTGCTGGACGCCGGGTTGTGCAGGAAGTCGCAGGACACCAGCGGCAGCGTGTTGACGCCAAGCACGCCCTTGAGCGGCCCCTTGGCGGCGTCGCTGATCAGCTGATTCACTTCTTCCTTGGTGGTGTCTCGGCCGGCGGTGAAGGTCAGATCCACCAGCGAGACATTGCTCACCGGCACGCGCACGGCGAAACCGTCCAGCTTGCCTTTCAACTGAGGCAACACCAGGCCCACCGCGGCGGCGGCGCCGGTTTTGGTCGGGATCATGGACACGGCGGCGGAACGGGCGCGACGCAGATCCTTGTGATCGGTGTCCAGCAACACTTGGTCGTTGGTGTAGGCGTGCACTGTGGTCATCAGGCCGCGCTCGATGCCGATGGTGTCGATCAAGGGCTGCACCATCGGAGCCAGACAGTTGGTGGTGCAGGAGGCGTTGGACACGATGGTCATCGCGCTGCTCAACTGCTGATGGTTGACGCCGTACACCACGGTGGCGTCCACGCCTTCGCCGCCAGGAGCGGAGATCAGCACTTTTTTGGCGCCCGCCTGCAGATGGGCGCCGGCTTTTTCGCGAGTGGTGAACAAACCGGTGCATTCCATCACCACGTCCACGTTCAATTCTTTCCACGGCAGCTCGGCCGGGTTGCGGATGGCCAGCAGCTTGATCTTCTTGCCGTTGACCACCAGGTGGTCGCCGTCCAACGCCACGGACGCGGCGAACGGGCCATGCACGCTGTCGTAGCGGGTCAGGTGTTCATGCAGCTCCGGCGAGGCCAGATCGTTGATGGCGACAATCTCGATGTCCTGATCGGCATAGCGCTCTTGCCATGCACGCACAATCATGCGGCCGATGCGGCCGTAACCATTGATAGCAACTCGCAACGTCATGATGCATCCTCCAAGTTGAAATGGCGCAAGGTCATCTTCCCGTGCCCTGCGCCACCACTGTCCGCCTGATTCGGCTTGTAATCAACTCGCTACATAAGTAGTGGGCGAATTACCAACATCGCCAGTGCGGAAATTCCGACCAAACTTGCCGTGCGTCAAATTCCGCCGGCCGTCGCCCGGCATCGAACAGCGCCTCAGCCCTGCAATACGGCGGCGTAATCGCCGGCGTCGCTATTCAATACTATATGCAATAGCGTGCCGGAAAAGGCGGTAACGCCGCTGGCGCCCAACTGCTGCAAGGCCGCCTGATCCACCAGGGCCGCGTCGGCCACTTCCACCCGCAAGCGGCTGCCGGCCACGGCTTCCACCTTGCGCACATTGTCCGCCCCGCCCAGCGCCGTCAGCCAGCGTTCGCGATCAATGCCCACCACTTCGCCCAAGGCCCGCGCCGGCGCCGCCTCGCTCGTTTGAACGGCGGCCGCGGTTTCAGCGGCGCCCAGCGCAACGCGGATTTCGTCGGCAATCAGATCCGCCTCCGGCCCCAGCACCACTTGCACGCTGCCGGCGGCCGGCTTGATCAGGCCGCGCGAGCCCAACGCCTTCAGCGCGGCCTCGCTCACTTTGTCGTTGCTGGCCACTTGCAAGCGCAAACGGGTGGTGCAGGCATCCACCGATTTCAGGTTGGCGGCGCCGCCCAGCGCGGCGATAAAGGCGCGCGCGCGTTCACTGCCGGCCGCCACCGCAGCCACAGTCACCATCGCGTCTTCGCGGCCAGGGGTCTTCAGATCGAATTTCTTGATGAAGAACACGAACAACACGTAGTAGAGCGCGAAGTAGCCGATGCCCACCGGGACCAACAGCAAGGGGTTGGTGGACAAACCGAAGTTCAGCATGTAGTCGAACAGACCGGCGGAGAAGCCGAAACCCAGCTTGATGTTGAGCGCGTGCATCAAGGCCATGGCCAAGCCCGTCAGCACCGCGTGGATGGCGTACAGCGCCGGCGCCAGGAACATAAAGGCGAACTCCACCGGCTCGGTGACGCCGGTCAGCATCGCGGTCAGCGCCATCGAGAACAGCAGACCGCCGACGGCTTGCTTGTTCTCCGGCTTGGCGGTGCGGTACATCGCCAGGCAGGCGGCCGGCAGGCCGAACATCATCACCGGGAAGAAACCGGACATGAACATGCCGGCCGTCTTGTCGCCGGCGAAGAAGCGGGTCAGGTCCCCGTGCACCACCTTGCCGGCGGCGGCGGCGAAATCGCCCACCTGGAACCAGACGATGGTGTTGAGAATGTGGTGCAGGCCGGTGACGATGAGCACGCGGTTGAGCACGCCGTAGACGAAAACGCCGATCTCGCCGGCGCCGATCAGCCAGCGCCCAACGCTATCGATGCCGACCTGCACCGGCATCCAGACATAGCCCAGCACCGCGCCCAGCAGCAGCATGGAGAAGCCGGTGACGATGGGCACAAAACGCTTGCCGCCAAAGAAGGCCAGGTAGCTGGGCAGCTTGATGTCCTTGTAACGGTTGTACAGCGCGCCGGCCACCAGGCCGGACAGAATGCCGGACAGCACGCCCATATTGAGCTTCTCGTCTATCACCTTGAGTACCGCGGTGATCACCAGATAGCCAATGGCGCCGGCGAGGCCGGAGGTGCCGTTGTTGTCTTTGGCGAAGCCCACGGCCACGCCAATGGCGAAGATCAACGCCAGATTGCCGAAGATGGCGTCGCCTGCCTGAGCCATCATCTTGATGTTGAGCAGGTCCGGCTGGCCCAGGCGCAGCAGCAGGCCGGCCACGGGCAAAACGGCGATCGGCAGCATCAGGGCTCGGCCCAGCTGCTGAATGCCAGCGAATTTATTGTCAGAGGTACTCACGTCTCGTCTCCCAGTGTATGGACGCCGATGGGGGCATGGCGCTCCAGGCTGCTACCTTCTTGTGTGTCTGTGCCGCTCGCCGCCGCGTGTCCCCGCGGCATGCGATTACTTCAAAATCACCTCAGAAACCTTGAACGGCCTTGCGCGCCGGACCGGTCAGGCCTCCGGCCACCATTCGGCGGCCTGCGCGCGCACTTCGGCGGCGGAATCCAGCCTCAACAGCTGCTCGACGCGCTTGAGGCAAGCCTGCTGATCCAGCGCCCTCACCCTGGCCTTGATCTCCGGCACCAGGCCTGGGCTGACTGATAGTTCGGCCACGCCGAGGCCGATCAGCACCGGCGTGGCCAGCGGGTCCGACGCCAAGGCGCCGCACACGCCCACCCATTTGCCGTGCAGGCTGGCGCCGGCCACCGTGCGTTCTATCAACCGCAGCAGCGCCGGGTGCATTGCGTCCAGGCTGGCCGCCAGCGAGGCATTGCAACGGTCCATCGCCAGCGTGTATTGAGTCAGATCATTGGTGCCGATGGACAGGAAGTCCGCCTCGGCGGCGAGTTGGTCGGCCAGCAGGGCGGCGGACGGCACTTCCACCATCACGCCCAGCTGCGGCCGTTCGCTCAGCCCCATTTCCTCGGCCAGCGAGTCGATGCGCCGACGCAAACGCCGCAGTTCGCCAACGTCGGCGATCATCGGCACCAAGATGCGCAACAGGGATAGAGGGCGCAGCATCAGCAGCGCGCGCAGTTGTTCATCCAGCATCTCCGGGTGGGCGAAGCCGGTGCGGATGCCGCGCAGGCCCAGCGCCGGGTTAGGTTCCGGCGGCAAGGTCAGATAGGGCACTTCCTTGTCTCCGCCCACGTCCAGCGTGCGGATGATGGCGACGCGGCCCTGCAATTCGTCCAGCACCGCCTGATAGGCGTTGGCCTGCTCGTAGCGGTCCGGCGCGTCCCGACGATCAATGAACAGGAACTCGGTGCGCAACAGACCCACGCTGTCGGCGCCGTGGCGCACCGCTTCGCGCGCGTCCTCTTCGTTGGCGATATTGGCGGCGACTTCAACGCGCACGCCATCCAGTGTCACCGCGGCGCCGTCGGCGTCGGCCCGCATGTCGGCGCGGCGGCGCTCGCGTTCGGCCATGGTCTGCCGCGCGGAGGCCAGCGCGGCGGCGCTCGGCGCCGGATCGCAACCGCCTTGGCTCGCGTCCAGCAGCACTTCGCTGCCGGCGTCTAGCCGCAATACCTGCGGCCCGCAGGCCACCAGGGCCGGAATGCCGAGCGCGCGCGCCAGAATGGCCACGTGGCCGGTGGCGCCGCCGGCGGCGGACAGTATGCCGGCCACTCGGTCGCGCGGTAGCCGGGTCAGTTCGGAAGGCGCCAGATCTTCGGCCACCAGGATGGAGGCCGGATACAATTCAGGCTCGCTTTGGGCGTCGCCCAACAAGGCTTTCAGCACCTGACGTTCAATGTCTTTGAGATCGGCCACCCGTTCGGCCAGCAAGGGGCTGCCCAGGCTGGACAACACCCGGCACTGCGCCCGCACCGCTTGGCGGAAGGCGTGGCCGGCGCTGTGGCCGGCGGCGATGTCTCGTTCCGCCGCGCCCCGTAATTCCGGATCGTCCACCAGCGCCAGATGGGCGGAGAAAATGTCGCTCTGCGAGGTTTGGCCGCGCCGCAGCGCGTCGTCAATGGCGGCGGCGATGCCGGCGCTGACCTCGGTCAGCGCGTGGTTCAGCTGATCGCGCTCGCTGTCGGCGTTGACCGCGAACTCCGCCACTTGCGGTTCGAAGGCGTCGAGGCGCACCACCTGGCCGATGGCCAGGCCCGGCGCCGCGCAAACGCCGCCTATCCAGCCGGCCGGCAGCGAACGCGACGAGACGCTGGCCAAGGGCGCGGGCGCGCCATGGCCGGAATCGGTGCGGGTTTGCAGCGCGGCGATCACCGCAGCGGCGGCCGCAGCGGCGTCCTCGCCCTGCGCCAACACCGCCACATCGTCGTCCTCGGCCACCCCCAGCCCCATCAGCGCCACTACGCTGCGGGCATTGGCGGCCTGACCGTTGAATTCCACCTGTACGCTGGAACGGTATTGACGCGCCGCGTTCTGCACCAGGGCCGCCGGCCGCGCGTGCAGACCACCGGCGTGACGCACCGTGGCCTGACCGCGGCTTTCCGCGCCACTGGCGCGGGGAAGATCGTCTACGGCCGCGCCGCCGGACAGCGTTAGAAACACGCTTTGCCCGGCCTGCTGCCAGCCCTCGGCCCGGCTTTTCAATGCGTAAGCCTCGCCGTTGGCGATCACCACCATGGTCAGCAAGGACGGCGCGCGCCGCGCCACTGCGTCCAGGTCCACTTCGATCAGGGGCTGGCCCTGACTGACTGAGTCGCCGGCCTTGATCAACGGCTTAAAGCCCTCGCCCTCCAGCTTGACGGTGTCGATACCGATGTGGATCAGCACTTCCGCGCCGTTGGCCGCGCGCAAGGTCAAGGCGTGGCCGGTGCGCGCCAATTGCGCCACCACGCCGTCACAGGGGGCCAGCAGGGTGCCGGACATCGGCTCGATCGCCAGGCCGTCGCCCATCATCAAACCGGCGAATACCGGATCGGGCGCACGGCTCAGCGGCACGGACGGCCCATCAAACGGGGCCAGGAGTTCGAGCGTAGCGGACATGGGGGGAGCGTCTCCATTCTTACTTATGTATCGTCTCCGCGGCCGGCGCCGGTTCCGCTGGGCGCCGTTCGCGACGCGCCCCGATTCGATGGCCGATCAGGACGCGGTTTCAAGCGTTGCCGGACTCAGCGCGTGCAAGTCACCTTGGACAGATGACGCGGCACGTCCGGATTCAGGCCGCGCGCCTCGGACAAGCGCGCCGCCATCAGATAGAAGCTCTGAATCGCCAGCAAAGGATCCAACGCTTCGTCGTCGGCCAACGCCAGGGTCAGATCCCGGCTGACGATATTTTCCGGCGCGGCCAGCAACACCTTGGCCCCGCGGCCGCGCATTTCCTCGGCCAGATCGATCAAGCCTTGTTGCTCCGGCCCGCGCGGCGCGAAGATCAGCAAGGGATAGCCGTCGTCGATCAAGGCCATCGGACCGTGCTTGATCTCGGCCCCGGAGAAGGCCTCGGCCTGAATCGCGCAGGTTTCCTTGAATTTGAGCGCGGCTTCCAACGCCACGGCGAAGCCCAACCCGCGGCCCACCACCATGATGCGTTCGGCGTCGCGCAAAGCGTCCACCGCCGGCGTCCAGTCCTGGCGCGTGGCTTCGGTCAAACGCTGCGGCAGGTTGGCCAGCGCGGCCAACAGGGCGTCGTCCGCCTGCCAGTGGGCCACCAGGCGCGCCACCGCGGACAAAGAGGTGATGTAACTCTTGGTGGCGGCCACGCTTTTTTCGTCGCCGGCGCACAAGGGCACCACCCATTCGCAGGCGGCGGCCAGCGGCGATTGATGCTTGTTGACCAAGGCCGCGGTGCGCGCCCCGGCGGCGCCCAGCGCTTTCATGGTGTCGATTAGGTCCGGACTCTGGCCGGACTGGGACAAAGCCACCGCCAGTTGGCCTTTCACCGCCAGCGGCGCGCGGTGCAGCGTCACCAGCGACATCGGCAGGGACACCACCGGCACGCCCAGCCGTTGCATCGCCAGATAGGCGAAGTAATTGGCGGCGTGATCGGAACTGCCGCGTGCAACGGTCAGCGCCAGGCTGGGGCGCTCCACCGCCAGCGCGCGCCCCAGCGCGGCCAGCGCTTCATCGGCGTACATGTGTTGCGCGGCCACCGCCTCGGCGGCGTACAGCGCTTCTTCAAGCATCAACGAGGCCAATTTGTTCTCCCTCTACGTAGACTTGCTGCAAATTCAAATCCGCATCCATCGCCACAATGTCGGCCCAGGCGCCGGCGGCGAGCCGGCCGCGGTCGGCCAGGCCCAGGTAGTCGGCCGGGTAAAGCGACAGCCTGTGCGAAGCGTCCGCCAGCGGCAGGCCGATGGACACCAGGTTGCGCAGCGCCTGGTCCATGGTCAGCGTGCTGCCTGCCAAAGTGCCGTCGGCCAGGCGTACGCCGCCCATGCATTTGGTCACCGAGTGCGAACCCAACTTGTATTCGCCGTCCGGCATGCCGGCGGCGGCGGTGGAATCCGTGACGCAGTACAGGCGCGGAATCGAGCGCAGAGCGGCGCGGATCGCGCCCGGATGGACGTGGAGCAGATCCGGGATCAGTTCCGCGTATTCGGCGTGGGCCAGCGCCGCGCCCACCATGCCGGGCTCGCGGTGGTGCAGCCCGCTCATCGCGTTGAACAGATGGGTGAAACCGGACGCGCCCTGCTCCAGGGCCTGCACGCCGTCTTCGTAACTGCCCAGAGTGTGGCCCAGTTGCACCTTGACGCCCTGCTCCGCCAGTTGGCGGATGATGTCCATGTGGCCGGCGATTTCCGGCGCCAGCGTGATCAGCGACACCGGCGCCAGCGAACGATACCAGTCCACCTGCTCCATCACCGCGCGGCAGGCGTCGTCGGGCTGAGCACCCAGTTTGCCGGGGTTGATGTAAGGGCCTTCCAGATGCACGCCCAGAATGCGGGCGCCGCCGGGCTGGCGTTCGCGACAGGAGGAACCGAGCGCGCGCAGCACCTGCTCAATGTCGATCGGCGGCGCGGTCATGGTGGTGGCCAGCAAGGAGGTGGTGCCGAAGCGGGCGTGCAGCCTGGCCACGCGCTCGGCGGCGCGGCCGCCCTCCATGATGTCGACGCCGCCGCCGCCGTGGACGTGAAGATCGATGAAGCCCGGCAGCAGATAGCGCTCCACCGCGCGCCCGGAGGCCAAGCGCGCGTCTATAGACTCGATGCGGCCATCGGCAGCCAGTTTCAATTCGCCGTCCATCCAGCCGGATTCGGTCAGGATGCGTCCTTGCAGCACTCGGTGTTGGGTCATCGTCTCAGTTCGGCAACAAAATCGTAGTAGTCGTTACGGCAATAGGTATCGGTCAATTCAATCGCGATGTTCTCAGCGTTGAAGCCGATGCGGGTAATCAACAGCATCGCCTCTCCGGGGCGGATGCCGGCCAACGTGGCGATGTCGCCAGAGGCGTTCACCGCGCGGATATGCTGCAACGCGCGCACCACCGAGTGGCCACTGGCATCCAGGTGGGCGTACAGCGAGGTGCCCACTTGCTGCGGCTCCGGCAGATAAGCCACCGGCAGCGTTGTCATCTCTATCGCCATCACCACCCCGTCGGCCAGCCGCTGGCGCTTCAGCCGCGACACCTGCGAGGTGGGCGACAGCCCCAGCTTGATCACTTCTTCATTGCTGGGCGCGAACACGCCGCGCTCCAGCCACACCGACGACGGCACGAAGCCGCGTTGGCGCAATTGTTCGGTAAATCCGGTCAAGCGAGACAGCGGCTGCTCCAGCCGCGGCGTGATGAAAGTGCCCGAGCCCTGGCGTCGGCGTATCAGGCCTTGCTCCAGCAGCACATCCATCGCCTTGCGCGCGGTAACGCGCGAAATGCCCAGTTCTTCGGAAAACGTGCGCTCCGACGGCAGCGCCTCGTCCGCCTGCCACCAACCGGCGTTGATGGCGTCGGCCAGTTTCCGCGACAGCTGCAGATACAGCGGCGTGGTCAGGGTTTCATCCGGTTTCAATGCAAGCCAGCGATTTTCCATGGGTTGTCTGCAAGTGGTCTGAAAACCCCAGTGTATAACCTGTCTCCCCGGCTGGCATCTTCCGCGCTGGCGCGTGTCGATTCCGGCCTTCCGGCTTACCGCGAACGTTAATACCACATTAATACCACGTCAATACCATTTTATTGACGCGCATTATTGTCGACTTGCTGCATGGCAGCAAAACGACAAACGAATGATTTGGCAGGGGAAAATGTGAAATCAATGTGTCGTGACCGGCGGGACAGGTCTGGGAATGAGCATTTTTTGCAAGAATCAAGCGGATACAAGACCACACAGTAAGTATGGCAATAGTACCTTTTGCCAAACTTACATTAAAAATAGTCGTCTTATTTTAAATCATATGTCATTCATATGATGATTGGACTGCCTGGCAAACTGCCAGGCACTTGCATACCACTCGTAGCTCAAAGGAGTCAGAATGAAACCACAACTGCGCCTTCCCGCCGCTCTCGCCCTGACCTGCCTCAGCGCGCCGCTCTGGGCCCACGGCACCATGGAAGTGCCGATCAACCGCACCTACAACTGCTTCAAGGAAGGCGCGGAATCACCGAAGTCCGCCGCTTGCCAGCAAGCCAAACTCGTAGGCGGCACCCAGGCCATGTACGACTGGAACGGCATCAACCAAAACCCCCAGGGCGACAATCACGCCGCAGTGGTGCCGGACGGCAAACTCTGCGCAGGCGGCCAGGACAAGTTCAAGGGCTTCAACCTGGGCCGCACCGACTGGCCGAAAACCAAGCTGGTGCCGGACGCCAGCGGTAACTACGAGTTCGTTTACCACGCCACCGCGCCACACTCGACCAAGTACTTCAAGTTCTACGTCACCAAGAACGGCTGGGATCAAACCAAGCCGCTGAAGTGGTCTGACCTGGATCCGCAGCCCTTCCACACCGTGACCGGCAATCCGCCGCTGGACGCCAACAAGCGCTACCACATGGTGGCCAAGCTGCCGGCCGGCAAGAGCGGCCCGCACATCATTTTCAATGTCTGGAAGCGCGCGGACAGCGAAGAAGCCTTCTACTCGTGCTCCGACGTGATCTTCGGTGACGGCACCAACCCGCCGGAACCGCCGCCGGTGACCAATCCGTGGAAGGAAATCGGCAAGGTGACCGCTTATGAAAACCTGCCGAACAACAGCACCGCCACCTTGCGCGTGTTCGACGCCAGCGGCCGCGACGCCGAAACCATCCCGGTCAAACTGGACGCCGTCAGCGGGCAAATGACCAACTGGCCGTATGAGCTGGGTGTGAAAGTGAACGCAACTTCCAAGGCGATTCGCATCGGCGTGATGAATCAGAAGCAACGCACGGTAAGCATCACCCCGGAACATAGCGCCACCGCCAACCGCGTGTATCTGAACGACAGCTACAAGGGCTACACCTACCAGATCGACCTGAAGAAGGGCGACGGCGGCATCAACCCGCCGCCGGTGGGCGATACCTGGAAAGAGGGCCTGTCCTACACCGCCGGCCAGATCGTCAGCTATCAAGGCAAAAAGTACCGCTGCCTGCAGCCGCACACCGCCTGGGCCGGCGCGGGCTGGACTCCGTCCACCCAACCCGCCTTGTGGGCGCCGGCTTAAGCCGTCCCGCTCGGCGCGGGCTAAGAACGTGTTTACGATCTCGCGAGCCAAGGCGAGACACGGCGAAAACGGCTGAGAAAGCGAAATGGTCAAGTGGTACATGAGCATTTCGAAGACGTTTCCAACGCTCTTGTCTAACAGTCCCGCCAACGCGCAGCAGATCGTAAACAGATTCTAAGAGCGTGACGCGCTGAACCGCCGGCCTTCCCCCTCTGGGCAGGCCGGCCTCCTCCACCTCTCCTGTCGCAGGCCCATTCTTTGAATGGCGGCCACCCCATGCCCGCAACGCAGGCAGGACGGCTGCCGCGCGTCGCCTGCCGGGATTCGCTAGAAAGCCGGTTCCGATGGAAACCTCGACCCAGACCTACCCGCCCCTCGCTGCCTGGCTGCACTGGATTTGCGCCGTCGTGATCCTGTGGGCGATGATCAGCGGCTTCGCTCTCGCCTCCGGCGCGCTGCCACCCGCCGTCTCCGCGGCGATTCCGCCGTTCAACGTCGCGCTGACCACCCTGCTCATGCCTGTCTTCCTGCTGCGCATCGCCTACCGCGCCAGCTTCCGCATGCCGCCGCCCGCCGACATCCCGCCGGCCAAACACCGGCTGGCGCGCCGCGCCCACGCACTGCTCTATCTGCTGAGCAGCCTATCGCTGGCCAGCGGCTGGCTGATGATGGAACGACCGGTCGACTTGTTCGGCCTGCTCACTCTGCAACCCAGCCTGGAACCAGGCGCGGCCACGCGCGCGCTGGCCAAGCTGCACTTCGCCAGCAATGTTCTGCTAGCCCTGCTGCTGAGCGCCCATATCGGCGCGGTAATCCAGCACCAGCGCCGGGGACGGCGTTTGTTGCGGCGCATGTCGCTGTTAACAAGCTAAAACCTCTCCGGCAAGAGTAAGAGCCTGTTCAAAGTCTGCTGCGCTTCGCCACGTATCACGAAGCGCGGCGGACATGGAAGCGCTGCTAGCGCCGCCAGCTGATCAAAACCACCGCCGCCACGATCACGCTCATCGCCAACATCTCGTGCAGACCGATATGCTCGCCGAGGAAGACCACGCCCAGCAGAACCGCGATCACCGGGTTGACGTAGGCGTAGCTGGTGGCGGCGGCCGGCGACACCGTTTTCAGCAGGTGCAGATAGGCGCTGTAAGCGATGATGGAGCCAAACACCGCCAGATAGAGCAAAGCCAGCCAGCCGGACAACGGCGGCATCGCCAACAATTTCTCGCCGTAGACCTGGCTGGCCAGCAGCAAAGCCGCGCCGCCGAAGATCATCATCCAGGCGCTGCCCATCGGTCCCTTGGGCTGAGTCAGATGGCGACTCCAGGCCGAACCCAGCGCCCAGCCGGCGGAAGCCAGCAACAGCAAGGCCGCGCCGCTGGGGCTGGCCTTCAGATTGGCCCCCATGTTCAACAGCACCATGCCGCACACCCCCAGGCCGATGCCGGCCCACTCCACCTTGCGCGCCTTCTGGCCGAACATGCGCGCGAACAGCAAGGTGAACAGGGGAACAGTGGCGATCACCAATGCGGCCACGCCGGAGGACACATCTTTCTCCGCCACCGTGACCAGGCCGTTGCCCACTGCCGGCATCAGCACGCCCAGCAAGGCGGCGCCGCCCAGTTCGCGCGCGTTAGGCATCGGGTATTTGCGCACGCACAAATAAGCCAGCATCAGCCAACCGGCCAAGGAAAAACGCAAGCCGGCCATCATCATCGGCGGCCAGGATTCCACGCCTATGCGTATGCCCAGATAGGTGGAGCCCCAGATCACGTACAGGGCGAAGAAAGCGGCTAGGGTCAGCGGGGGAATGCGCGAAAACGGCATGGTGCGGCTCAAGAAAGTGGAACCAAATACCATGCCGTATGGGAATGTCCGTGGCAAGCCCAATTTTGCCGCGGACGCGGCCTCACTTAGCGTGTGGCCAGGCGCTGCAGGATGTTGGAAAACTCTTCCATATAGCTGTCGAAACGGGTGGCCAGCCGATCAACGTCGGTGGCGAAGCGGTTGTAGGCCACCACCGCCGGAATGGCCGCGAACAGGCCGATGGCCGTGGCCACCAGCGCCTCGGCGATGCCCGGCGCCACGGTGGACAAGGTGGCCTGACCAGCGTTGCCCAGGCCGATGAAGGCATGCATGATGCCCCACACCGTGCCGAACAGGCCGATATAGGGGCTAACCGAGCCAACTGTGGCGAGGAAGGAGGTATGGCTGTCCAGAGCGTCCAACTCACGCTGTGCCGCCGCCTTCATCGCGCGACGCGAGCCGGCCATGATGTCCGACAGCTCGGTGCCGTTGCGGCCGCGAAGCTTCAAAAACTCGGCGAAGCCGGACTGAAAGATACGCTCCATGCCCACGGTGTCGCTGCGGCGGCTGGCGTCTTCATACAAGCGATTCAGGTCCGTGCCGCTCCAGAAATTGCGCTCGAACTCGTCGCTATTGCGCCGCGCCGCGCGCAGCACCGCGATCTTGTTGAAGATCAAGGCCCAGGACAGCACCGACATCAAGGCTAGGCCGGCCATCACCAGTTGCACCATTAGGCTGGCGTCCAGGATCAGGCTCAGGAAGGAAATCTGTTGCACGGCAACTCCTCTTGTAATCGCCAGGCTCAGCGCAATACGCGGCCTGTTTCCAAATCAATGATGGTGGACGGTTTGCGCCGCTTGCCGATGCGCCCCGGCAGGGTCAAAACCCGCCGGCTGAACGCCTCCCGGCAGGCGCGCGCGGTTTTCAGCGATTGCTGGCCGGCGCGGTTGGCCGAAGTGGACACCAGCGCCGTGCCCAAAGTGCGGCATAAAGCCGCGGCCTCGCCATGCGCGGTGACGCGCACGGCGATCTTGTCGTGTTTGCCGCGCAAGGCCGGCGGCACTCGACGCGAAGCCGGCAGCAAAAAAGTATATGGACCGGGCCAGTAGCGCGCCAGTTCCGCGTATTGGGCGGCGGTCAAAGGACGGATCAGGTGGCGGATCTGGGAAACATCGGCCGCGATCACGATCAGCCCTTTGTGATTAGGCCTGGCCTTGATCGCCAGAATTTTGCGGATGGCGCGCGCATCCAGCGGATTGCAGCCTAAGCCATAGCAGGACTCGGTGGAATAGGCGATGACCTCGCCTTGCTTCAGGGCCGCGCGGGCCTTCTGTTGCAGGGCGCGGCCGGGCAGACGGGGCAAGGGCCGCACCCGACCTGGCGTGAACTTCATGATGGACGGCGATGCGAAAGTAAAGCCGCATTGTACCGCTGTCCGAGGCGGCGACCTAGCGCTTCGACGCCGCGTCGTCGACATCCTCCGGCGCCGGCCGCCAAGCGTAGCAGCGCAGCGGCGGCCTGTCGCTGCGAAACTGCTGCAACCAATACGCCAGCCGGCGCCAGCAACGGCGCTCATGGCGTAGAAACTGCGCCAGTTGGCGGCGCCGGCTCCCAGGCTCCACGTCCTCTCCCTCGCTCACTCCAAGCATGACCTCTCCCTAGCGTATATACGCCGCACTCCATGCACGAACCGCGGCCCAAGCAATGCAATCAAACTTGATAGGGAAAGCCTACAAAATCGCATGTAAATATAAAATTTAAATACATTGTTTTTTCATTAAATCCTAGAAAACAAATACATATAAATAAATAGGTTAATTAATTTTAAATTGCAGTGAAAACACCAATAAAAACAGGGAAGAAACCCCGTTTTTTTTAGGACTTTTCCTAATGAGGATATTTCATGCCAATGCTAGCATCATGACAAAACACTAACACTGCGTCGGCCGACTGCACTTCCCAGCAAACTCGCCTGAACAATAACGCCGCAGCGCCGCGCTCCCTATTGGATAAATGCATGAATGCCCTTCAAACCGGAATACGCGTCTTACGCACGCAAGGACAGGCGTTGACTCGACAAGCCGACGCGCTGCCGCCGTTCTCCCGCGCCATCATGCGCCCATCGCCATTCTGCATTGCCGCCGACGCTCTGCAGTCGGAAGCGGAAGCGCTGATGAGCCAGCGCAAGATCACCGCACCGCTAGTCATCGATGAGCGCCAACGAATGGCCGGCGTCGTCAAATCATTCCATATCTGAAATGCGCAGCGGCTTCGACATCATGCGCGCCACCGTGCACGCGCTACTGCTGAGGGAGTTGAAAACCCGCTTCGGCGAGTATCGGCTGGGCTATCTATGGGCACCGCTGGAACCAGCGGCGCATATGGCCATCCTTCTGCTGGTGCTTGGCTTCATTGTGCAACGCGCGATGCCCGGCATGTCGTTTCCGGTCTTCCTGGCCAATGGCATCGTGCCTTATATGATGTTTCGCAACATCTCCCTGCGCTCCTTGAACGCCATCGAGGCCAATCGCGGCCTGTTCAACTACCGCCCGGTGCGGCCGCTGGACGCGGTGTTAGCCCGGACCTTGCTGGAGAGTCTGACCTATGCGCTGGTCTACGCCATGCTGATGAGCTGCCTTTGGCTTGCCGGCGAAACCATCCAGCTAGGCAAGCTCTCGCTGTTGATCGCGGCCTGGCTGCTACTGTGCTTGCTCTCCCTCGCCTGGGGCCTGATCTGCATGGTCGTGGGCCATGCGTTCAAGGCGGTAGACAAGCTGCTGCCCATCCTGATGAAGCTGCTCTATTTCCTCAGCGGAATCTTGTTCCCCCTCAGCCTGATCCCCGTCGAATACCGCTGGCTGGTGGAGTGGAACCCACTGCTGCACGCCTTCGAACTGATGCGGCACGCGGTCATGCCCGCCTACCCGAGCAACGACGACAGCCTGGCCTACCTCTCCGCCTGGACGCTGGCCCTGCTGTTTTCCGGCTTATCTCTCTATAAAGGCCGGGAACCGGCCATGTTGCGCTCATGATCCAGATACACAAACTCAGCAAGTCCTATAAGACGCCCAACGGACGGTTCCATGTCTTTAAAGACCTGAACCTCGAGATCCCGTCCAATGTCAGCGTCGGCCTGATCGGCCGCAACGGCGCGGGCAAATCAACCTTGCTGCGCATCATCGGCGGCATTGACCGGCCGGATTGCGGCAGCATCGTCACTCGCCACAGCATTTCCTGGCCAGTGGGTTTGGCCACGGGCTTTCAAGGCAGCATGACCGGACGTGAAAACGTCAAATTCGTCGCTCGGCTCTATGCCCGCAAACACGAGCTAAACGACAAGGTCGCTTTTGTCGAGGACTTCGCCGAGTTGGGCAACTATTTCGACATGCCGATCAAGACCTATTCCTCCGGCATGCGCTCCAGACTCGGCTTTGGCCTGTCTATGGCCTTCCCCTTCGACTACTACCTGGTCGATGAGATCACCGCAGTGGGCGATGCCGCCTTCAAGCGCAAAAGCGCGGCACTGATGCTGGAGCGGCGCCGACACAGCCAGTTCCTGATGGTGTCGCACTCCATGTCCGAACTGAAGAAATTCTGCGACGCCGGACTGTTGATCGGCCGTTACCAAGTCCGTTATTTCCAGCGCATTGACGACGCCATTCAGGCCTACCGGGAAGAAGAAAATGTTGAAGTGGTTTGACCGTTTCCTGCCCCAAGCCCTGCTCGCCCGCCTCGTCTCGCCATGGATCTGCATCGGACTGCCGCTGACGCTGTGCGGCGCATATTTCGTCCTGATCGCCCAGGATCGCTACGTCAGCGAGTCCAAGGTCATCGTCAAACGCTCCAGCGACGGCGGAGGAGATCTCAATCTGAGCACACTATTAGGCGCCGGCGCCTCCACGGTCCGGGAGGACGCCATGCTGTTGCAGCAGTACATCCATTCGCCGGACATGCTGCAACGGCTGGAAACACGGCTGGCGTTCAAGAAAGCCTTTGACGCCGCCGGTCTTGATTGGCCGCACCGGCTATCGGCATCGGCCAGCAAGGAAGACACGCTGGCCTTCTATCGCAACAAGGTGGGTGTGATGTTCGACGACAAAACCTCCTTGCTGACGATACGCAGCCAGGGCTTCACCCCGCGGTTCGCCCAGGGCTTGAACCTCGCCATCCTGCAAGAATGCGAGCGCTTCATCAACGGACTGTCGCAAACCATCAGCCGCAACGAGCTTGCCTTCGCCCAACAAGAAGCGGAACGCGCCTATCAAGGCCTGAACACAGCCAAAGAGGCCTTGCTGAAGTATCAGAACAGCCATGGCCAACTCGATCCGATCGCCCAGGCCCAGGCGGCAGGCCAACTGCTGGCGGAGCTACAGGCCAAGCAGGCGCAATTAGAGGCCGAATTGCGCAATTTGCAAAGCTAT
Source organism: Chromobacterium haemolyticum (assembly GCF_009936155.1). NCBI lineage: Bacteria > Pseudomonadati > Pseudomonadota > Betaproteobacteria > Neisseriales > Chromobacteriaceae > Chromobacterium > Chromobacterium haemolyticum. The sequence continues at coordinate 4,835,969 of NZ_AP019312.1, forward strand.
CTGCAAAGCGACGCCCCCCAGATCACGGCTCTGGCCGGCGCACTGGCGGCGCTGAAGGCCCAGATTCTCCATGAAAAAAGCAAGCTGGCCGCTCCTGAAGATGGACGGCTGAACCGTCAAGCCGCCCAGTATCAGGAACTGAAGGCCAAAGTCGATTTTCAGGCCGACCTGTACAAGCTGGCGCTGACCGCGCTGGAGAAAAGCCGCGTGGAAGCCAGCCACAAGCGCAAGAGCCTCGCCGTCGTGACCTCGCCGCAGTTGGCCGAAGACGCGGAATACCCGCGCAGACTTTATACCCTGGCCACGCTGTTGATCGCCTGCAGCCTGCTCTACGGCTGCGCGCGCCTGGCCCTGTCCATTATCGAAGACCACAAGATTTAACTTCACTATGCAACGCGCCAAGCTCATCCCGCTTCTCTGCCTGGTTCTGGGCCAGGCTCACGCGGTTTCCCTGCTGACCGGCACGCCGGCGGAACCGGAACCGCCCTCGCGACAGCAGCCCGCCGAGCGCGCCGCGCCGGCCGTGTCGCAGGAAATCCCGTTCGTCGTCCCGCCGCAAGCGCCTGGCAGCATGTTCGGCTCGCAGCTCTTTGGCGGCGCCTTCCGCAATAGCGCAGGCCAAGGCTTCAACCCCAACTATCAACTGAGCATCGGCGACCGCATCGCCTTGCGCCTATGGGGAGCCTTCAATTTCGACGCGCAACTGCTCGTCGACCCCCAGGGCAATATCTTCATCCCGAATATCGGTCCGGTGCCGGTTGCCGGCATTCGCAACGGCGAACTGAACGCGGCGGTGTCCAACCAAGTGCGCCGGGTCTACAAGGCCAATGTCAACGTGTACGCGGCTCTCGATATCGCTCAACCAGTCAAGGTCTTCGTCACCGGCTTCGTGAAACAACCCGGCCTCTACCCCGGCATTGCCGCCGACAGCGTGCTCAGCTATCTGGACAAGGCCGGCGGCGTCGACGCCGAGCGCGGCAGCTATGTCGACATTCAGATCAAGCGCGGCGACCTCGTGCGTCAACGCGTCAACCTTTACGACTTCCTGCTTCAGGGCAGGATGGACATGGTGCAGTTCTCCGATGGCGACGTCATCGTGGTGGGCCCGCGCCAACATACCTTCTCAGTCAGCGGTCAGGTATTCAACGCCTATGACTTCGAATTCGGGCAGAACAGCATCAGCCTGCAACAAGCCTTGCAAGTCTCTCGCCCCAAACCCGGAGCCACCCACGCCAGCATCATCCGTCGCCAAGGCACGCAGAAGCGCAGCGAATACTACCCGCTGGAACAGGCTGGAGACGTGGTTCTGCAAGACGGGGACCAGTTGCTGATCAGCGCCGACCGCTACGCCGGCACCATCCAGGTTCGAGTGGAAGGCGCTCATTCCGGCGAACACGCCATCGTGCTGCCCTACGGCGCCAGCATGGCCGACGTGCTGACCAAGATTCAAGCCAACAGCATGTCGCAGATGGGCGCGCTGCAGCTGTTCCGCAAATCCGTAGCCGAGCGGCAGAAAACCATGCTGACCTTGTCCTTGCAAAAGCTGCAGGAAACCGCGTTCTCCGCTCGCTCCTCCACCAAGGAAGAGGCGGACCTGCGCACCCGCGAAGCCGAACTGATCGAACGCTTCGTCTCCAAGGCCAGCAAGGTTGAACCACGCGGACAGGTCGTGCTTGACGAGAAAAACCTGCCGACCACTCTGCTGGAAGATGGAGATGTCATTCGCATTCCTGAAAAAACCAGCGTCGTGATGGTCCATGGCGACGTGCTGTTTCCCAACGCCGTCAATTGGCAAGCAGGCCTGACTATAGGTGACTACATCGCACGCGTCGGCGGCTACAACCAAACCGCGGACAAGTCCCGATTAATCTTGATGAAGCAAAACGGTAGCGCTCTCCCTGTCGGTGAACGCATCCAAGTGGATGCCGGTGACGAAGTCATGGTCATGCCTAAGCTCGAAACCAAGAATATTGAAATAACACGCGGCATTACGCAGATTCTTTACCAGATCGCAGTAGCGGCGAAAGTGATTTTCAATTTATGAGAAAACTGAAGAAATTGCTACGGCATCCCGGGATTTTTTTCCGAGACTATCTCAACAAACAATATCCAATCATTCGCAACGAGATCGCCTGTCCGCAAGATGAAGAAGCCATCTTGCTCAAGCACGACTTGGCACTGGAAAGCTTGCTGGACAATACATTGGAAATTGATGTGGTCTTTACTTGGGTCAACGGTGACGATCCTCAGTGGCAAGCCCGCCGCACAAAAACATTGGCAAGCCATAGCCCTGAACACCTAGGGCTATACGCCAACGACCCCGCCCGCTTCAACAATCATGACGAGCTGCGCTATTCCCTGAACAGCGTTCAGACTTACCTTCCATGGGTTCGCCGCATTTACATCGTCACTGACCAACAATGCCCTGAATGGCTGACTCCAAATAACCGTGTCCGCGTGATAGACCATCAGGAACTGATATCACCCTGTTACTTGCCTACCTTCAACTCTCATGTGATTGAAGCGCACTTGCACCGTATTCCTGAGTTAAGCGAGCACTTCATTTATTTCAACGATGATGTTTTTGTCGCACGTCCACTTCCCCCCGGTCATTTTTTTCGTAGCAACGGCATCGCATCACTTTTCCTATCACACAAAAGCCTCAAGGCCATGTGGGCACGAGGTATATCGACACCAACTTTACATGCTGCTACCCAGTGCGCCGCATTATTGGAAATGAGCTTTGGCTTAAAAATAGATACGCCTCTCATTCATAGCTACATACCTTTAAGAAAAAGCGCATTTGAAGAGTCATGGCACCGATTTAATTATAGAATTCTTCAATTTCTTAACAACCGATTTCGGCAAAACAATGATTTAAATTTGGCAACCTTTCTTGTGCCCTGGTTAATGTACACCCAAGCTCAGGCGTCGCCAGCTAGAGACATTTGCTATTACTTCAACATAAGCTCAGCGAGTGCAAATTCTTTCTGGCTGGACTTAAAAAAAAGAAAAGGAACACCATGCTCACCTCATTCATTTTGCGCAAATGATTTCAACTCTCAAACAAATAAACATAAACAACACCTTGCCATCAAGCAATACTGGCAATCGTAGCATATTTTATATTTTATTAAATCACCATTATTCCGGACCATGAAATGAACTACGCAATCTCCGTCATCATCCCCGTATACAATGTAGAAAAGTACATTGCCAAATGTCTAGACTCCGTTATTTCTCAAAAACTAGAAGGCCGTCCAGCAGAAGAGTGCATTGAAATTATCGTCGTAGATGATGGCACACCTGACGACTCCATAAAGATCATTAAACAGTACGTCCGAAAATATAAAAACATAACACTTTTACGGCAACCCAATTCCGGGCAATCCTCAGCCCGAAACAATGCCTTAAAAATTGCCAGCGGCGAGTACATCTACTTCCTGGATTCTGACGACTTACTTCCACCCAATGCGCTAACGCCGCTATATAAATTAGCAAAAGAAACTCAATCCGAAGTCGTCATTGCTCAAAGCAAGGCTTTCAACAATAGACGTAGCTGGTTTATTGACGATCATGCCGAAGTTGCAAGTGCGGCATTCAGAAAGGTCAAATTCACCCATAGATCCATATTAATAAAAACCAGTCCGCCATGGGCAAAGCTATTCAAGAAACAGCTTATCGAAAAATACAACATCACTTTTCCTGAAGGGATCAAATTAGCTGAGGACTGGATTTTTGTCATCCATGCACTTTATCGTGCAAATCATATCTCGACAACTCCAGACATTACCTATCTCTACCAAGGAAGAGACGATGAAAACAATCCTTCGTGCACACAGATTGTCAATGAAAAAGTCTTTAACGACTTGCTCATTGTTTACGAGCTGACCAAGCAATTCAATCTTCCTGACCCTCAAATTCGATATATAAAGATTTTTATATTAAAAAGTTTACTCTATCGGCTGGGGAAATTTTCAAAAGACAATAGCTTTACAGTCACAAAACCTATCTACAAATCCGTCAGGAGTTTCATAAAAAACGAAATTGGTTACTCAATGATAGGTATATTTACTCCTGAACGGCGCTTACTGCTCACTTTGATATTTCATGGTTTTTACAGTGAGGCTTATCGGGTTGCAAACGAGAAAATAAAGAGAAGCTGTTTGAGACGAGGCAAGAAAATAAACGACGCCACCATCATAAAAGACTACTTAAGCATAGTAAGAAAAAATCGTTTCACTCTGACAAGAGAAATAAAAACCAATATTCTAAACAAATATCGCTTGCTGGGATGGTGGTTAAAATTCAATATCGCAAAATTCATTGCGGCCAAGTCTGTGCAGAAGAACAATATCGTCTTGGTCGGAGAACGCCTGGGCCAAACTGCAAACGACACCAGCTACTACTATTTCAAACACACGCAAGAAAAAAAATCTACCGATTTAGCGCACTATTTCGTTATAGAAAAGAACGCCGAAACAATAAAAAATCTAGCGCCATACAAAAACGTTGTCCACTATGGCAGCTTGAAGCATTTTATTATTTTCCACAAAGCTGCCGCCTATATATTTAGTGACTCTATGAGAGATGTATTGCATCAATGGAGGCGCGTCAGCCATCAATTCTCCGACAAAAAGAAAGTATTTCTGCAGCATGGCATATTCGCCACCAGTCGTGCCAAAGGTTATTACGACAAAAATTCTATGCAAAGAAGAAATGAGCTACCCGATAAGTTTATCGTCAGTTCCGATTTTGAAAAAAAACTCATTTGTGAGCAGTTTGGTTTTGAGAACAATGAAGTATCCGTGACTGGTTTATCAAGATTTGACAGCCTGCCAAAATTCAGAAAAAAAACAAACAATCAAATTTTAATATTATTGACATGGCGAGACTGGCTATCTCAAAAAAATGCTACCGAGTTTGAAAAGTCTCAGTATTTCAAAAAAATATACGAATTGATCACTCATCCAAAATTAATTTCATTCATCCAAACCCATAAAACAAAAATAATTATGTGTTTACATCATAAGATGCACAAACATCTCAACATGCTCGACAAAAGCATCGAAATAGAAATGGTGCAAATGAACAACACTGACATTCAACAACTAATTATAAAATCCGACTTAATGGTGACAGACTACTCATCCGCATCATTTGACATGTTATATCAAAAAAAACCAGTCCTCTTTTATTGGTTCGATCAGCAACAATTTTTTGCCTCTCGTGGAGGGCCTCTAGTATGCCCTATCAATGGCATACCTGGCCCCATACTCAACAATGCCAACGATCTGATAAATACCATCATAGAGTATAAGAATAATAATTTTAAGATTTCTCAAGAACAATTGCGCACTTCCCGTAAATTTTTTTCACACATAGACAACAACAATTCCATGCGCATAGAAAAAACCGTTTCCGGTTTAATACTAGAGCACACCTAAATTTAATTCTTAAATTATATCAACCGATACACAAAACACCATGGCAACCATAAAATCATTTTCAAACCTCCCCTCCAATATATCTATTGGAATCAATTGCAAAATAGAGCATGGTCACATCGAAATTGATGCCAACAGTCACTTTGAATGCGGTGATGGCTTTATTTTAAATGGCTTTATTTCAATAAAAGAAAACAGCTTTGTCAAGTTTGGCAATGCTTGTAAAATCAAAGGCAGCTTCAACGCTTCTCAGTCATCAAAAATAGAAATAGGCCATGGACTTGCCTGCAACGGCAACGTATCCATAACAGCACGGGAATATAGCGACATAAATATTGGAAACGACTGTTTATTCGACAACACAATAATCAGCACAACTGATTTTCACAGCATATTCGACTTGCAGTCCGGCACTCGATTAAACCCTGCCAAATCTATAAAAATTAACAATAGGGTATGGGCTGCAAAGAACAGCATGATATTAAAAGGCTGCACGATTGGCTCTGACTGTGTGGTTTCCGCAGGTGCTGTCGTTACTCGCTCTCACGAGAGCAACTGTGTTATTGCTGGGCAGCCTGCACAGACCATCAAGCATGGTATTGTTTGGAGCCGAGCACTCTGCCAGCATGCGCCGCTACAATTTGAAGATGACTTCTCAATCTCAAACTTCCTATCTGACTCTCAAAACAAAAAATATAAAAGTGCAATCTCACAAGGAATTAAATACATTCATTTATGGAGAGAGTGCTCCATCGAAAATTATTCCCTATTTTATTATTTGGCCTGCGCCATATATTACGAGCATCTATGCACCCATTCAAAAACAACCATCAATGGAATACTTGTCACACGACAAGACATCTATTCTATTTTCAAACTATGTTTTGAAATATCTAAAAACAGCAACATCCCTGCCGGGGCGCTCACCATTGCTTTAGGAGAAACCATCAACATGGACACGACCATTGAACGATCAATCATTGAAAAAAATAACACGGGCAAGTCATTGCTATATAGGTTAAAGCATGAAATCAAAAATTAGAAAAGCCATTTTCCCAGTAGCAGGCATGGGCACCCGCTTTTTGCCTGCCACCAAGGCCAGCCCCAAGGAAATGCTGCCGATTGTCGACAAGCCGCTGATTCAATACGCGGTGGAGGAGGCGATTGCAGCCGGCATGACTGAGCTGATTTTCATCACCGGCCGCAACAAGCGGAGCATCGAAGACCATTTCGACAAAGCTTACGAGCTGGAAACCGAACTGGAGCTGCGCAACAAACACAAACTTTTGCCACTGGCGCAAGGCATCCTGCCGCCGCATGTCTCCTGTCTATATATCCGCCAAGCCGAGGCGCTAGGACTGGGACATGCCGTATTGTGTGCCCAGCCCGCGATAGGCAATGAACCATTTGCCGTAATTCTGGCGGATGACCTGATAGACAGCGAGCCCGGTGCCTTGGCGCAAATGGTAAAGCTGTATGAACAGCAACCCACCTCCATCCTGGGCGTGGAAAACGTGCCGCGCGAAGCCACTAGTTCTTACGGCATTGTGGAAACATCCATGCAGAATGAGGGCGTGCAACGTATCACCGGCATTGTGGAGAAGCCCCACCCCTCCATCGCGCCTTCCACGCTGGCCGTAGTGGGACGCTATATCCTGACACCAGGTGTTTTTGACAGGCTTAGACACCTGAAACCCGGGGTAGGCGGCGAAATTCAACTGACCGATGGCATCGCGGCCCTCATGAAGGAGGAAGCAGTACTGGCGCTCCCGCTGCAAGGCATTCGCTATGACTGCGGCTCCAAACTGGGTTATCTGCAAGCTACAGTAAAATTTGGCTTGAAACATCCTGAAACGCATCAAGCATTCTCTGCTTTTTTGGCGGAAAATCTGCGGTGACGATTGCCGTCCTTTCACCCGGCATTGCCCGTATTCCTCGTCTGCGGGCGCTGATCGGTCTGCCGGTATGCCATCTCCGCTGGTCATCGCTGCCCTCAACCAGGCCTCTGACGGCCGTGGCCGGCTGGGGCTTGCGTTCGTCCGCTCGTCGCGCCCGCGCCTTCGCCCAGCAACGCGGCCTGCCTTATATCGCGCTGGAAGACGGTTTTCTGCGCTCACTCGGCCTAGGCGTCAACGGCGAGCCGCCGGTGTCGCTGCTGATCGACGAGCTAGGCATCTACTACGACGCCACCCGCCCATCTCAATTGGAACAGCTGATTGCTTCCACATCGCTATCCGGCTCCGAGCGGCAGAACGCTCAAAGCGGTCTGGAACGGATGCGCCGTGACCGGCTCTCCAAATACAACCACGCGCCAACCATTGCCCTGCCTCCACGAAGCGGATGCCCACGCGTGCTGGTGCTGGATCAAACCAAAGGCGACGTGTCCGTGCGACTGGGCGGTGCGGACACATGCACTTTTCAAGCCATGCTGGAAGCCGCCTACCGCGAGCATCCCGCAGCGGAAATCTGGGTAAAAACGCATCCCGACGTGATCGCCGGCAAAAAACGAGGCTATCTGCCTCTCCCTCCGCCCGACGTGAAGTTGATCGCTGAGGACGCCTGTCCTCAATCGCTGCTGTCCCAGGTGGATGTGGTCTACACCGCCACCTCGCACATGGGATTCGAAGCCTTGATCGCCGGCTGCCAGGTCGTCTGCTTCGGCATGCCCTGGTATGCGGGCTGGGGGCTGACCGATGATCGTCATCCGGAGATGCCGACATTGAAGCTGCGCCGGTACTGCCATCGATCCTTGGAACAGCTGTTTCACGCCGCCTACCTGCGCTATGCCCGCTACATTCATCCGGAAACCGGCGAACCCGGCACCTTCTTCGACGTCGCGGAGTGGATTCATCTGAATCGGAACTTGCGACAGCAAACTGGCGGCGTGCTGTGGTGCGTCGGCATGAGCTGGTGGAAACGCGCGGTGGTGTGGCCCTTCCTGAAGCACCCCGGCAACCAAGTCCGTTTTATCTCGAAACCAGGCAAGCTGCCGCCGCGGCTTCCTCCGGACAGCAAGCTGGTGGCCTGGGGCATGGCGCCGGACGCCGCCTCCCTGGCGGCGCGGCATGGCCTGCCTTTGCTGAGGATGGAGGACGGCTTTGTGCGCTCGCTGGGGCTGGGCTCCGATTTGCAGCCGCCCTTGTCCGTGGTGGTGGACGACGCCGGCCTCTATTACGCCCCGGCGCCGGCTTCGCGCCTAGAACGCTTGCTCTGCGAACTCGAGCTGGACCCGCAGCAGATGCTTCGCGCCCAGCGCCTCAGCTTACGGCTGTTGGAGCTGCGACTCAGCAAATACAATGTGGGCGCGGCGTTCGAGCTCGCCGCAGCGGCCACCGGGAAAACCATAGTCCTGGTTCCCGGCCAAGTGGAAGACGATGCATCCCTCCGTGAGGCCTCCCCTTGGCTCAACAGCAATCTGTCGCTGCTGCGGGAGGTGCGCCGGCTGCGGCCGCACGCCTGGTTGATCTACAAACCGCATCCCGACGTAACGTCCGGCAACCGGCATGGGGCGGTCTCTGAGCAGGAGCTTGCATGCTTGGCGGACCAAGTGGCGGACAACGCCGACATCATTGCCTGCCTGAGCGTCGCGGACGAGGTCCACACCATGACCTCCCAGGCCGGTTTCGAAGCCCTGCTGCGCGGCAAGCCGGTACATTGCTACGGCATGCCCTTCTATGCAGGCTGGGGCCTGACTCACGATCATCTGCCCGTGTTCCATAGACAACGCCGGCTCACGCTGGAGCAGTTGGTCTATGGCGTGTTGATTGCCTACCCCCGTTATATGATCCCGGGCCAGCCGGGCTTCGCCAGAGCCGAAGCTGTGGTTGAACACCTATGGCGGCGCAAACAGCAACTCAAGCCTGGACGCACCCGTTCGCACTGGCTGGCGAGACAGTGGCGCAAGGGCCTGGGCCTGTTGCGCACGCTGCGCTGAGCACGCGTCCATGCTCGCCGCTCAAGCCCTGCTCTCCCATCACCGCCTACTGCTATTGCAAGGACCGATGGGCCACTTCTTCAACCAACTGGCCTGTTGGTTGCGCCGCCATGGCGCTCACGTGGCCAAGATCAATTTCAACGGCGGGGATCGGCTTTATCACCGGCATCTGGACGCCACCGACTACCGTGGACGCCCTGAGGATTTCACCCCTTGGCTGCGGGCGTTTCTACAGGCTCATCGCATCGACGCCGTCGTCTGCTTTGGCGATTGCCGCCATTACCACCGCGCGGCGGCCCAAATCTGCAAGGAACAGGCCATGGCTTTCTATGCCTTCGAGGAAGGCTATCTGCGGCCAGACTACATCACCCTGGAGCAGAACGGGGTCAATGCCCATTCTCGCTTGGCCGCCGATCCGGCCGTCATGCTGCGCTATGAGGCCGGCAAGCTCCCCGCCCCCATCCCCACCAAAGCCTCTTTTCGCCGGATGGCCTGCAGCGCCGCTGCCTACTATGTCGCGGGCTGGTTTTGGCGCGCGCGCTACCCGCACTATCGTCATCACAAGGACTTTTCGCCTTTTCGCGAGTTCTTCTGCTGGCTGCGCGCCGGTTGGCGCAAAGCACTGTATCAAGCGCTTGAGCACAAGCTGCGCCGCCGTATCCTGCGGGAGTGGGACCAACGCTATTTTCTAGTGCCTTTGCAAGTCTTCAACGACAGCCAGGTGCTGCATCACAGCCCTTATCGGGATGTGCGTGACTTCATCGCGGAAGTGATCTTTTCTTTTTCGCAATACGCCCCCGAACATGCCGCTCTGGTGCTGAAACATCACCCGTTGGACCGCGGACACAGAAACTACGCCGCCTATATCCGTGGGTTGGCCCGTCAAAACAACGTCGGATCCCGCGTGTTCTACATCCACGACGGCCATTTGCCCAGCCTGCTGAAACATAGCTTAGGCGTGGTCACCATCAATAGCACCGTCGGCTTGTCCTCCTTGCATCACGACAAGCCTTTGATCACCATGGGACGAGCGCTATACGATATTCCGGGCCTGACTTGCCAAACCGAGCTGCATCGATTCTGGCGCAGGCCAACACCTCCCCAAGCCAGGCTGTACCGGAAACTGCGTTCCTACCTCGTCAAACATACCCAGTTGAACGGCGCTTACTTTGGCTACTCTCCATGGCTTGAACATCCCAACGCCTTTAAGCTCGGAGCGGAACCAATAGAGCCTGCCGACCCCAAAACCAAATAGGGTTTGCAAGCTGTCATAGTTCAAGCCCGCTACTGGAACTAGTTCGCTAAACATTTATCGTTTAGGTCATTAAAACAGTTTCACAGGCTTTCGTATTTTTTCCGCTCGCGCGACAATGGGCCGATTCTCAAGATACGTATTGAACTCGCTGAGCTTTAAACTCAAAATCAGGAGCCGCGCTCCATGTTCGGGCAAATCCATCCCGGATACATGCCCCTAGAGCATAGAACCACACTCCCATTACTGGTACAGATTCTGAGCACGCAGCAACACTGAAAGAACAATATGAGCATTTTGGTCACTGGCGGCGCCGGCTTCATCGGCGGCAATTTCGTGCTGGACTGGCTGGCGCAGAGCGATGAACGCATCATCAACCTCGACGCGCTGACCTATGCCGGCAATCTCGACACTCTGAAAACGCTCGAACAAGACTCGCGCCACGTCTTCGTGCGCGGAGACATCGGCGACCACGCTCTGGTCAGCGCCCTGCTGGCCGAACACCAGCCGCGAGCGGTGATCAACTTCGCCGCGGAAAGCCACGTCGACCGCTCCATCCACGGGCCGGGCGACTTCATCCAGACCAATGTGGTGGGCACCTTCAATCTGCTGGAAAGCGTGCGCGGTTACTGGAACCAGCTGCCCGCCGAGGAGCAACGGGGCTTCCGCCTGCTGCACGTATCCACCGACGAGGTCTACGGCACGCTGGGGCCCGACGACGCGCCGTTCTCCGAACGCCACCGTTATGAGCCCAACAGCCCCTACTCAGCTTCCAAGGCCGCGTCCGACCACCTGATACGCGCGTGGCACCACACCTACGGCCTGCCGGTGCTGACCACCAATTGCAGCAATAATTACGGCCCTTATCATTTCCCGGAAAAGTTGATTCCTCTGGTCATTCTCAACGCGCTTGCCGGCAAGCCGCTGCCCATCTATGGCGACGGCAGCCAGGTGCGCGACTGGCTCTACGTCAAAGACCATTGCTCCGCCATCCGCCGCGTGCTGGAAGCCGGCGTGCCCGGCGAAACCTATAACGTCGGCGGCTGGAACGAAAAAACCAATCTGGACGTGGTGAAGACCATCTGCGCGCTGCTGGACGAACTGGCGCCTCAAGCCGACCCGGCTCGCCGCTACGCCGAGCAGATCGCCTTCGTCGCCGACCGCCCCGGCCACGACCGCCGCTACGCGATAGATGCGCGCAAGCTGGAGCGCGACTTGGGCTGGAAACCACAGGAAACCTTCGATAGCGGCATCCGCAAAACCGTGGCCTGGTATCTGCAACATCAAGACTGGGTGGCCAACGTCAGCAGCGGCGCCTACCGCGACTGGGTGAACCGGCACTATGGCTGAGCGCGAACCCACCATATTGCTGACCGGAGTCAACGGCCAGCTCGGTCATCAGCTGCGAACCGCGCTGGCGTCGCTGGGCAATATCGTCGCGTTGAACCGGACCGAACTGAACCTGAGCCAGGCCGACAGCATCCTCCAGGCACTGGAACGCCACCAGCCCGACATCATCGTCAACCCCGCTGCTTACACCGCAGTGGACCGCGCAGAAAGCGAAGTGGAGCAGGCCCGCTCGGTCAACGCCGCCGCGCCGGCGTTGCTGGCGCAATGGGCGGCGAGGCGACAAGCGCTGCTGCTGCATTACTCCACCGACTACGTGTTCGACGGCGCCGGCGAACGGCCTTGGCGCGAGGACGACCCGGTCCAGCCGCGCTCGGTCTACGGTCAAAGCAAATGGGAAGGAGAGGAGGCGGTGCGCGCTGCCGCGCCTCGGCATTTGATTCTGCGCACCAGTTGGGTGTTCGGCGCCCACGGCGGCAATTTCCTGAAAACCATTCTGCGACTGGCCCAAGAGCGCGACAACTTGCGGGTGGTCGCCGATCAGATCGGCGCGCCCACCTCCACCGCCCTGATCTCCGAAGTCACCGCGGCGCTGCTGCGCGACTATCTGCGCAAGCCGACCGACTTCGCCTACGGCAGCTACCACCTGGCGGCGCAGGGTGAAACCAGCTGGCACGGCTACGCCCGCTTCCTGGTCGCCGAGGCGGAAAAACTGGGTTTCACGCTGCGGCTGTCGCCCGCCGACATCACGCCCATCGCCACCGCCGACTATCCATTGCCGGCTCCCCGCCCCGCCAACTCCCGGCTCGACTGCGCCAAGCTGCAGCGGACCTTCGGCCTCGCGCTGCCGCGCTGGGAAAGCGGCGTCGAACAAGTGCTGGCCGAACTCGCCGCCCAGCCGCTACAGAAAGACATCCAATGACTCAGGCACGCAAAGGCATCATCCTGGCCGGCGGCTCCGGCACCCGGCTCTACCCGGCCACCATTTCGGTCAGCAAGCAATTGCTGCCCATCTACGACAAACCGATGATCTACTATCCGCTGACCACGCTGATGCTGGCCGGCATCCGCGAGATCCTGATCATCTCCACCCCTCAGGACACGCCGCGCTTCGAACAGTTGCTGGGCGATGGCAGCCAATGGGGCATCCGGCTGCAATACGCGGTGCAGCCCAGCCCGGACGGCCTGGCCCAGGCCTTCATCATCGGCGAGGATTTCCTGGCCGGAGCGCCGTCCGCTTTGGTGCTGGGCGACAACATCTATTACGGTCACGACTTTTCCGCCTTGCTGCAGGACGCCAACGCCACACGCAGCGGCGCCAGCGTATTCGCCTATCGCGTCAACGACCCGGAGCGCTACGGCGTGGTGGACTTCGACGCCGACGGCAAGGCGCTGTCGATCGAGGAAAAGCCGGCGCAGCCCAAATCCAATTACGCGGTGACCGGCCTGTACTTCTACGACGAGCAGGTGGTGGACATCGCCAAGTCCATCAAACCCTCCCCTCGCGGCGAGCTGGAGATCACCGACGTCAACAACGTCTATTTGCAACAGGGACAGCTATCGGTGCAAACCATGGGCCGCGGCTACGCCTGGCTGGACACCGGCACCCATGAATCGATGCTGGAAGCCAGCCAATTCATCGCCACCATTGAAAGCCGTCAGGGCCTGAAAGTGGCCTGCCCGGAAGAGGTGGCTTACCGCTCCGGCTGGATAGGCGACGAACAGGTGCGCCAACTAGCCAAGCCGCTGCAGAAAACCGGCTACGGCCGTTATCTGCTGGCGATGCTGGATCAGCCAGTCTATTGATACCGACGAGCAGCGCATGAACATCATCGACACCACTATTCCCGACGTCAAAATCATCGAGCCCGCCGTGTTCGGCGACGAGCGCGGCTTCTTCTTCGAAAGCTTCAATCAGCAGCGCTTCGAAGCCGCCGTCGGCCGCTCAGTCCACTTCGTTCAGGATAATCACAGCCGTTCGGCCAAAGGCGTGCTGCGAGGCCTGCACTACCAATTGGCGCCGCACGCTCAAGGCAAGCTGGTCCGGGTGGTCGAAGGCGAGGTCTTCGATGTCGCCGTCGACATCCGCCGCGACTCGGCCAGCTTCGGTCAATGGGTGGGCGTGCGCCTGTCCGCCGCCAACAAGCGTCAGCTATGGGTGCCGCCGGGCTTCGCCCACGGCTTCCTCACTCTGTCGGACAACGCCGAGTTCCTGTACAAGACCACGGATTACTGGTTCAAGGACTTGGAGCGCGCCATCGCCTGGAACGACCCGGAGCTGGACATCGCCTGGCCGCTGGACGAAGAGCCCCAACTATCGCCTAAGGACGGCGCGGCGCCTGGCCTGCGCCTGGCCGAATTAGGCTGAGCCGGACCCAAGCCCGGAAATGAAAACAGCGCCGCTTGCGGCGCTGTTTCTTTATCAAACGGCAAGACGCTAATGTTTGCGGCCAATCGCGCGCGCGCCGATGTCCCGCCGCAGCTGCTTGCCGGCGAACTGGATCTGGTCGGCCAGCGCGTAAGCCTTGCCCTGCGCCATCTTGACGCTGTCGCCCAGGCCCACCGCGCACAGCACGCGCCCGCCGTTGCTGCGCAGTTGCTTGTCCGCGTCCAGGCTGACGCCGGCGTGGAACACCATGCCGTCCTCGCTCTCCGGCGGAAGACCGCTGATCAGGTCGCCCTTGCGCGGCGCTTCTGGATAGCCTTCGGCCGCCAGCACCACGCCCAAGGCCACGCGTCGGTCCCATTCCGCTTCCACCTGGTTCAAGCGGCCGTTGACGCCGGCTTCCAGCAGCACGGTGAAATCGGACTTCAGCCGCGCCATGATGGGCTGGGTTTCCGGATCGCCGAAACGGCAGTTGAACTCGATGGTGTAGGGATTGCCTTGGGCGTCTATCATCAGCCCGGCGTAGAGAAAGCCGGTATAGCTGTGGCCGTCCTTCTTCATGCCCAGCACCGTGGGCAGGATGATTTCGCGCATCACCCGGTTGTGCACCGCCGGCGTCACCACCGGCGCCGGGCTGTACGCGCCCATGCCGCCGGTGTTCGGGCCCTGATCGTTGTCCAGCAGCCGCTTGTGGTCCTGGCTGGTGGCCATCGGCAGCACGTGGTCACCGTCCACCATCACGATGAAACTGGCCTCCTCGCCCTGCAGGAAATCCTCGATCACCACTCGCGCGCCGGCGCTGCCCATCTTGTTGCCCACCAGCATGTCGTCGATGGCGGCGTGCGCCTCGTCCAGCGTCAGCGCCACCACCACGCCCTTGCCGGCGGCCAGGCCGTCGGCCTTGATCACGATGGGCGCGCCCTTGGCGTCGACATAGGCATGGGCGGCGGCGGCGTCGCTGAAGGTTTCATACGCGGCGGTGGGGATGCCGTGGCGCTTCATGAAGGCCTTGGCGAAATCCTTGGAGCTTTCCAGCTGCGCGCAGTATTGAGTGGGGCCGAAAATCCGCAGCCCCTCGGCGCGGAAGGCGTCGACCACGCCGGACGCCAGCGGAGCTTCCGGACCCACCACCGTCAGTTCGATCTTCTCCTGCTTGGCGAAAGCAACCCACTCCGCCACGCTGCCGAGCTCGACGTTGGTCAGGTTGGAGTCCAGCGCGGTGCCGGCGTTGCCGGGCGCGACAAAGACCTTGGACACCCGGCGCGACTTGGCGATGCGCCAGGCCAGCGCGTGTTCGCGCCCGCCGGAGCCGATAACCAGTACTTTCATGTGCGATGCTCCACTCGTTTTTGCGGCGCGCCGCAACGCGCCGGATTCTTCACTCAACTCAACTGCCAACGCAGCCAGGCGAACAACACATTGCCGTTGTTGTGCCCGCCCGGGATATAGGTGGCCTGCAAGGCCAGCCGGCGGTATTCCACCGACACCAGCGGCAACACCGCCGGCAGCGGCGCATAGCTGTAGTCCGAGCGCGCGGTGACGCCGGCGGTGAAGCCCGCGCCCAGCCGCCAGCCGTCCAGCGGACGCCATACTTTCTGGAAGGCGTAGCCGACGAAGGGCTCGACGTCATTGTGCGAATCGAGAAAGGCCATCGCGTACACCGCGTGCCAGTCGCCGTCGGCGTCGTAGCGATAGCGCCCCGCTCCCAGGCCCCACGGCCGTTCGTTGAACTGCTGGATCTTCTCTCTATCGTAGAAAGCGCGGTTATGCCACGTCACCGCCGGCACGTACAGCTCATACTGGTCGGAACGCCAGGCCGCCTCGATATTGGCGCGGCCGCGTTGCCAGAAACCTTGCGACTCGGCGGCGGACTCTTCGGCCCGCGCCGTCAGACTGCCGAACGCCAACAAGCCGGCGCCCAGCCAACAGACAATTGCTCTCATCGAAAAACAACAAACCCATGCAAAGAAGCCGGCGTGCCGGCCTCCTCCGGTTAATCGGAACCACTCAGTGGCGGAAGTGACGCACCCCGGTGAGCACCATCGCGATGCCGTGCTCGTCGGCGGCGGCGAACACTTCCTCGTCGCGCATCGAACCGCCTGGCTGGATGATGGCCTTGATTCCCTGCTCGGCGATGACGTCGATACCGTCGCGGAACGGGAAGAAGGCGTCGGACGACGCCACCGCGCCCTGCAGGCTCAAGCCTGCGTCTGCCGCCTTGCGCGCCGCGATGCGGGTGGAGTCGACGCGGCTCATCTGACCAGCGCCAATACCGGCAGTCTGACCATTTTTACAGAAAACAATTGCATTCGACTTCACATATTTCGCCACGCGCCAGGCGAATAGCAGGTCGGACAGCTCCTGCTGCGTCGGTTGACGTTGGGTCACCACACGCAACTCGTCCAGGCCCACATTGCGGATGTCCGGCGTCTGCACCAGCACGCCGCCGCCCACCCGCTTCAGCTCGAAGCGGTTAGAGCCGGCTTCCAGCGGAATTTCCAGCACGCGCACATTTTTCTTGGCGGCGATGACGGCCTTGGCTTCCTCGGTGAAGGCAGGCGCGATCAACACCTCCAGGAACTGGCCGGTCACCGCTTCCACCGTGGCGGCGTCCACCGGGCGGTTGAAGGCGATGATGCCGCCGAAAGCGCTGGTGGTGTCGGTGGCGAAGGCCAGCCGGTAAGCGCTCAGCGTGTCGCCCGCCACCGCCACGCCGCAGGGATTGGCGTGCTTGACGATGACGCAGGCGGTATCGTCGAAGGTCTTCACCGCCTCCCAGGCGGCGTCGGCGTCGGCGATATTGTTGTAGGACAGTTCCTTGCCCTGCAGTTGGCGATAATTGGCGATGGAGCCGGCGGCCGGGTCCAGGTCGCGGTAAAAAGCGGCCGCCTGGTGCGGGTTCTCCCCGTAACGCATGTCCTGAACTTTGACGAACTGAACGTTGAGGCGTTTTGGGAAGGCCACGCGTTCCGGCTTGCCCGCCAGCGCGCCGTCAGCCAGGCTGGTCAGATAGTTGGAAATGGCGCCGTCGTAGGCGGCAGTGTGAGTGAAGGCCTTCTTGGCCAACTCAAAGCGAGTGGCCTTGGACAGCGCGCCGCCGTTGGCGCGCATTTCATCGACCAGCGCCGCGTAGTCGGCGGCGTCGGTGACGATGGCCACGTGCGCCCAGTTCTTGGCGGCGGAACGCACCATGGTCGGCCCGCCGATGTCGATGTTCTCGATCGCGTCTTCCAACTCGCAGTCCGGATTGGCGATGGTGGCTTCAAACGGGTAGAGGTTGACGCAGACCAGATCGATGTTGCCGATATCGTGCTCGGCCATCTTGGCCACGTGTTCCGGCAGATCGCGACGGCCCAGGATGCCGCCGTGCACTTTCGGATGCAAGGTCTTGACCCGGCCGTCCAGCATTTCCGGGAAGCCGGTGTAATCGGACACCTCGGTCACCGGCACGCCGGCGTCGGCCAGCAGTTTGGCGGTGCCGCCGGTGGACAGGATGTGCACGCCTTGGGAGGCCAGGGCCTGGGCGAATTCCAGAATGCCGCTCTTGTCGGAGACGCTGATCAGCGCGCGTTCGATTTTGCTCATGGTTCTCTACCGCGTTAACTAAAAAGGAACACAAAAAAAACCGGCCACCCTGTTCGGTATGGCCGGTTTGTCTTCATATCAAATCATAAGACTTCATCTTTTTGCGCAGGGTGTTGCGGTTCAATCCCAGCAACTCCGCCGCCCGGGTCTGATTGCCCTGGGTGTGTATCAGCACCACCTCGAGCAATGGCTTTTCCACGCAAGCCAACACCATGTCGTAGATGGCGGAGGGGTTCTCGCCATCCAGGTCTCTGAAATACTGTTCCATCGCCAGCCGCACCGACTGCGAGATATGGTCATTGTTCTGCATGGTTATTATTCTGTCCAAGTCTGATTGGAATTAGCCATCCACCACCGTCTCCGAGTCGTGGTCC
Organism: Chromobacterium haemolyticum; assembly: GCF_009936155.1. Lineage (NCBI taxonomy): Bacteria > Pseudomonadati > Pseudomonadota > Betaproteobacteria > Neisseriales > Chromobacteriaceae > Chromobacterium > Chromobacterium haemolyticum. Next base: position 4,854,294 of record NZ_AP019312.1, read on the forward strand.
AACGCTTCCCCAGCGCCATCCAAATACACCAGCCGTTCGGAGTCCCCCGCCAAACGGTCTAAATAAGCCGCCACAGCCAAGCGCTGTTCCGCCGTGGACTCGAGTTGGTACATTTGCTGGCGGAACGCATTTCCGCCCTGCAGCCCCTTGGTGTACCAGGCGATGTGCTTGCGGGCGATGCGGCAGCCCGAGTATTCGCCGTAAAACTGGTATAGCTCATCCAGATGCCCCAGCAAGAGCTGGCGGATCTCGCTCACCTTCGGCGGCGGCAGGCATTCGCCGCTCTCCAGAAAATGCTGAATTTCGCGGAAAATCCACGGACGCCCCTGGGCCGCCCGTCCTATCATGATGGCATCGGCGCCGGTATGTTCCAGCACCCACTGTGCTTTCTGCGGGGTATCGATGTCGCCGTTGGCGATCAACGGAATCCGGATGTGCCGCTTCACCTCGCGTATCGTGTCGTACTCGGCCGCGCCGCGATACATGTCCTCGCGAGTACGGCCGTGCAAGGCCAGCGCGGCAATGCCGCAATCCTCCGCCAGCCTGGCCACTCTCAACGCGTTGCGGTGCTCAGGGCTCCAGCCGGTCCGCGTCTTCAGCGTCACCGGCACATCCACCGCCTTGACCACCGCCTCCAGGATACGACCCACCAGCGCCTCATCGCGCAGCAGCGCCGAACCGGCGGCCACATTGCACACTTTTTTGGCTGGACAGCCCATATTGATGTCGATGATCTGCGCGCCGCGCTCCACGTTGAGCCGCGCCGCCTCGGCCATTTGCGCCGGATCGGAACCCGCGATCTGCACCGAGATCGGCTCCACCTCGCCGGCGTGATCCGCGCGGCGCAAGGTCTTGGCCGTGGTCCACAGCGCCTTGTTGGAGGTGATCATTTCCGATACCGCCATGCCGGCGCCCAACTGCTTGCACAGCATGCGGAACGGTCTATCCGTCACTCCGGCCATGGGCGCCACGATCAGCCGGTTTTTCAATGTGTACGAACCAATGCGCATGCTTGCGAAACTCTGGGATAACTGACTGAAGGGCCGGTATTGTAAAGCTTTTTCCCAGGGACGTGGATTTTTTTTGCTTATTTTTTGAGCAAACCCCATAGCGGCAAGCCATGGGATCGCGGGGATGAGGTGGAAGTTGGCCGATAAGCCGGGTCTTGTCGTTGGACAGTCATTCCTCTAGGCCTGCCGTTACCGACAGGCTCAAGCGACCTACCCGGGGATATACGCGAGCAACGTCAATTCCCCCTATTTGGTCTTGCTCCGGATGGGGTTTTGCCTGCCGTCCGTGTTACCACGTCCGCGGTGCGCTCTTACCGCAGAATAGGGCACCACACCCTACCTGTCCGACCGGGCTCTCACCCGGCCAGTACACCTTTTCACCCTTGCCTGATCCGTCCCGCCGCTTGCGCGGCGAAATAAAGAATCCGCGCCCTTGCGGGCGCTTCTTCCGGCCATCGGCGGTTCAGCTCTCTGCGCCACTTTCCATCGCCTCACGGCGTCCGGCCGTTAACCGGCATCCTGCTCTACGGAGCCCGGACTTTCCTCCCCGCTCCTTCTTGCGAATTCGCGCGGCGACTGTCTGGCCAACTTCCGGCCGCCATTCTACCCGATTCCGCCCCGGCCGGCCCGACATTTTGCCATGACAAACGCGATAATCCCTTATACTGGCGGGTCCACCGAGCGATAACGACAAAAACATGGAGCTGAATCAGGCCAAGCTGTCCCGTCTGCAATTGTTTGGCACGCTCGCTATTGTGTTCATGCTGGCGCTGACCTTGTCCAGCTACTTCCTGCTGAGCAGTTGGAATGACTTCCAGACCCGCCAGCACACCATACGTCAGGACGCTTACGCGCGCGCGCGCGACTACCTGCGCTCCTATGCCGATCACGCCGCCCAAACCTTGTCCGCGCTGCGCGAACGCACCAACGATACCCTGAAGCAAAGACTGCGCGAGCAAGTGGACCAGGCTTGGAACCTGGCCGACGCCGTCTGGCGCCAGGAGCGCCTGCGCCGGCCTCCGCGCCAAGTACAGCGGCTGATCGCGGAAGCGCTGCGGCCGCTGCGCTATTTCGACGGCCGCGGCTACTTCTTCATCGACGGCCTGGACGGGCGCTGCGTGCTGCTGCCCACCGCGCCGCAGTTGGAAGGTGGCTCGCTGCTGGCCAACCGCGACGACCAAGGCCGCTACATCATGCGCGCGCTGATCGAGTCCGTGGACAACCCTCAACAGCGCGGCTTCAGCTCTTACCGCTGGTACCAGCCGGGCCGCGGCGAGATGAGCGAGAAAGTCGCCTACGCCCGCCGTTTCGGGCCCTACAACTGGCTGATAGGCAGCGGCGAATATCTGAACAACGTCGAAACCGATATGCAGAAGCAAGGCCTGGAGATGCTGGCGCGAATGCGCTTCGGCCACGACAGCGGCGACTTCATGATCATAGACCGCCACGGCGTGATCCTGCTGGACCCGTCCAATCCGACGATGAACGGCAAGCACTACTCCGCCCTGCCCGGCGCCGACCGCGGACGCATTGCCGAACTGATCCGCCGCGGCAAGCAAGGCGGTTTCATGGAATACCTGATCAGCAGCCTGGACGCGCCGCAAGGCGAGCGCTATCTGTCCTACGCGCGCCAACTGCCCGGCTGGGACTGGACCCTGGTCACCAGCCTGCGCGTGCAGTCCATCGAGGACAGCAGCCAGCGGGCGCGACAGGAACTGGAGCGCAGCCTGCGCGAACGCATCGTCGCCACCTTGCTGCTGACCCTGGCCGCCCTGTTGGTCGCCGCGGCTTTCTGCTGGTTCTTCCTGCGCTGGCTCAACGCGCTGGTGCAGCGCTACCGCCAGGACCTGCAGCAAAGCCACCTCTCGCTGGAACAGCGCTCGCGCGACCTGCGCCTCAGCCACTTCATGGTGGACAACGCCACCGATCTGATCGCGCTGCGCAACGCCGCCGGCGACATCGTCTACTGCAACCAAGCGGCGCGCCAACGGCTGGATTGCGGTTGCGACGCCGCGACGCTGACCCGCGCGCTGTTCCGTCCGGCCACGGACGCCCTGCCCCGCACCTTCGACACCCGGCTGCAGTGCTGCGGCGAAGAGCAATGGCTGGAAGTCACCGTCAGCCCGCTCAACTACCAGGGCGAAGACTATCTGTGCGCCACCGGCCGCGACATCACCGCCCGCCGTCAGACCGACCGCCAACTGCGGCTGGCCGCCAAGGTGTTCGAATCCAGCAACGAGGCCATCCTGGTCACAGACCCGGACAACCGCATCCTGGCGGTCAACCGCGCCTTCTGCGCGATCACCGGCTACGAAGAGAGCGAGGCGCTGGGCCAGACTCCGGCTCTGCTCGCCTCCGGCCGTCACGAACCGGCCTTCTTCGAAAACATGTGGCAGCAGCTGACCCAGCGCGGCCAATGGTCCGGCGAGATCTGGAACCGCCGCAAGAACGGCGACATCTTCCCGGAATGGCTGAACATCAGCGTGCTGCAAAACGAACAGGGCGAAATCAGCCATTACGTGGCGCTGTTCACCGACATCTCCGAACGCAAGGAGCAAGAGGCGCGGGTCCAGCACCTGGCCGAGTACGACGCGCTGACCGACCTGCCCAACCGCGTGCTGATCAACGACCGGCTGCAGCAGGCGATCCGCCAGGCCGAGTTGCGTCAGGGCCAGTTGGCGGTGCTGTTCGTCGATCTGGATCACTTCAAGAACATCAACGACACCCTGGGCCACGGCTTGGGCGACGAGCTGTTGAAACAGGCGGCCGGCCGCCTAGGCGCCGCGGTGGGCGCGCTGGACACCGTCGGCCGCACCGGCGGCGACGAGTTCGTGCTCATCCTGCCGTCCATTGATCAGCCCGGCGAGGCCGCTCAAGTGGCCGAACGCGTGCTGGCCGCGATGCAACGCCCCTTCGACATCGGCGCCCACCAGCTTACCGTCAGTTGCAGCATAGGCATCAGCCTGATGCCGGACGACGGTCGCGACCTTCAGAATCTGCTGATGAACGCCGATCTCGCCATGTACCACGCCAAGGCGCACGGCCGCAGCACCTTCCGCTTCTACACCCGGGAAATGAACGTGGAAGTGGCCGAACGGCTGCATCTGGAAACCCGGTTGCGCCGCGCCATCGAACATGGCGAGCTCTATCTGGTTTATCAGCCGCAATTCAATATGAGCGGCGAGCGCCTGCTCGGCTGCGAGGCGCTGGTGCGCTGGCGTGATCCGGAACACGGCTTGATCATGCCCTCTCGCTTCATTCCCATCGCTGAGGACACCGGCCTGGTGGTGCCGCTGGGACGCTGGGTGCTGGGCGAAGCTTGCCGCCAGGCGGCGCAATGGTACGACAGCGGCCTGCGCCCGGTGCGCATGGCGGTGAATGTCTCGGCGCGGCAACTGACGCGACCGGACTTCGTCGACGACGTGCGCGACGCGCTGCAAAGCAGCGGCCTGCCCGGCTACTGCCTTGAGATCGAAGTCACCGAAAGCACGTTGATGGAGGACGCGGACTTCGCCGCGCGCCAATTGGCGGTAATCAAGGCAATGGGCGTGCGCTTGTCGATAGACGATTTCGGCACCGGCTACTCCAGCCTGGCCTATCTGAAGCGCTTCGCGCCGGACACCATCAAAATAGACCGCTCCTTCATCATCGATCTGCCGCAGGACGAGGAAAACGCGGCCATCGTCTCCGCCATCGTTCACCTGGCCAACGCGCTGGGCATGGACACCCTGGCCGAGGGCGTCGAACACCCCCAGCAGCAAGCCTATCTGGGCAAGCTGGGCTGCTCGGCGATGCAAGGTTATCTGCTAGGCGCGCCGCTGTCGGCCGAGGCGATGGAGCAAAGGATGGATACGCTGCGGCAGCGCCTGTCAGTGTGAATCCGACCCGGCTTTTGCCGGGCCGGGCCCCGCAGGCTTCAGTCCAGCGGCCGGTTCGCCGTTTCCGGCACCATCGCCAGCCCGATCAGCGATATCAGCATGCACAACACCGCGTACAAGGCCGGCGCGTTGGGGTCACCGGTCAACCGGACCAGACCGGCGGCGAAAAACTGAGCGAAGCCGCCGAAGATCATCACGCCGATACAATACACAATGGACATGCCGCTGGCGCGGATACGGCGTGGGAACAGTTCCGGCAACACCGCGATGCTCGGCACCGAGGTATACACCAGCGGCACCGTCAACACCGCCACCACCAAGAACAGCATCGGCCAGCTCGGTACCGCGTTGACCAGCATGAAGCCCGGATAGATCAATAACATTAACAACAAACGCGGCCACAGAATGGACTTGCGTCTGCCGATGCGGTCGCTCCAGCGCCCGGCTGACACCGACAGCATCACCTGCAACAGCGCCGCGGTTGAAGCCGCCCACATCGCTACCGCCAGTGACATGCCCAGCACCGTCACCGCATGATTGGCAAGATAATGGACAATGATGAAGTTGGGCGCAGTGCCGCCTATGGTCAACAGCACTCCGGCCAACAACAGCCGCCAGTGACGCCGCAGCAAGGCGCCGGCCGGTTCCGTCGTCGTTGCCGCCTGCGGCGCGACCGCAGCGGCGGCGGTTTCATCCAGTTGACTGCGGATGTACTCGCCCACCGGGATTGCCAGGACCCCGATGGCGAACACCAGCCGCCAACCCCAGTCCTCCATTGCCGCAGCGGACAACAGCCCGCTTAACACGCTCACCGTCAGCATCCCGGCCAAGCCACCCAACCCCTGGCTGAGCAGTTGCCAGCTACAGTAGTAGCCCCGCGACTTATCGTCGGCGTACTCCATCAGCATGGAGGTCGCCGCGCCCACCTGGCCGCCGACGGCAAAACCCTGCACCAGCCGCCCCAGCACTACCAGCACCGGTCCGAACAAGCCGGCCTGCGCGTAAGTGGGCGCCACCACGAACAGCATCGAGCCTATCGCCATCAGCCACAGGCTCAACCGCAAAGCTGGCTTGCGCCCCTTCCGATCCGCATACAGGCCGATGACGATGCCGCCTATCGGCCGGCTGATGAAGCCGGTGCCGAACACCGCGAACGACAGCATCAATTGCAGCAGCGGCTCGTCGCTGAACGGAAAGAACAAGCGCCCCATTAAAGTGGCCAACGCGCTGTAGACGATAAAATCGTAGAACTCCAACGCATTGCCCACGGTGATGGCGGTGATCGCGCGCCGGCTGGGCGCGGCCGGCCGCGCGGCCGCCCATTGCGCCGCCGTCATTGCCCATCCCCAGCCGCGCCGCCCAGATAACGCTCCACCAGTTTGACCCAGTAGCTGGCTCCTACCGGCAAGACATCATCGTTAAAGTCGTAGCCTGGGTTGTGCACCATGCAGCCGCCCTCTCCATCGCCGTTGCCGATGATCAGATAACAGCCCGGCACCTGCTCCAGCCAGAAGGCGAAATCCTCACTGCCGGTCAGCGGCGGCATCTCCGCCGCCACCCCATCCTCGCCCAGCCAGTCCAGCGCCACCTGCCGCGCCAGCGCGGTGGCCGATGCATCGTTGATCAATACCGGATAGCCATATTGATAATCCACCTCGGCGCGCGCGCCGAAACCGGCGGCCTGCGCTTCGGCCAACGCTTCGATCCGCTGCCGCAGCAAAGCGCGCACCTCCGGCCGCAAGGCGCGTATGCTCAGCCTCATTTCCGCGCTCTCCGGGATCACGTTCGGCGCCTCCCCAGCCAGAATCGCCCCCACCGTCACTACAGCCATGTCCAGCGGCGACACATTGCGCGCCACTACGCTTTGCAAGGCCATCACCAACGAAGCGGCCACCACCACTGGGTCCACCGCCTTGTCCGGCACCGCTCCGTGACCGCCTGTGGCGTGAATGCGGATTACCGCGGTGTCTCCAGAGGCCATGAACGGCCCGGGTCGGAACCCCAGTTGCCCCACCGGAAAGCCCGGCATATTGTGCATGGCGAAAATGGCGTCGCAGGGAAACAGCCGGAACAGGCCGTCGTCCAGCATGCGCTTGGCACCGCCCTTGCCCTCTTCCGCCGGCTGGAAGATCAGATGCACGGTGCCGCTAAAGCTGTCGCGCCGCGCCAGCTCGCAGGCTGCGGCCAGCAGCATCGCGGTATGGCCGTCATGGCCGCAGGCGTGCATTTTCCCCTCTACGCGACTGGCCCAGGGCAGGCCGGTAGTCTCCTGGATCGGCAGTGCGTCCATATCCGCGCGCAGGCCTATACGCGGCCCCTCGCCGCGGCGCAGGGTGCCCACCACGCCGGTGACGCCCAATCCTTCGTGGATCTCGTAGCCCCAGTCGCGCAGGCAGCGGATCACGTGGCGGCGGGTTTCCACCTCCTCGAACCCCAACTCCGGGTGGGCATGTATCTTATGTCGCAGTTCTGTCATCGCCGGGGCGATATCTCGGATGCCGGGCAGAATGTGAGCGTTCATGGCGTCGTCTCCTTATGGTGTCTATGAGCCTCTTGTCGCACACTGTCTTGGCGACGATGGATACGACGCCGCGACAGCGATCACAGACTAGCGGCAATAGTTAACAGGTGAATAGACTTGAGAAAGTGGTCGAGAACACTTCTGGTTGTCCACTTGGAGAAGAGATGAAACTGCAGCAACTGCAAGCGCTGATCGCGCTGGCCGACGGCGGCGGCATTCGCGCCGCCGCGCGCATGCTGGGTCTGTCCCAGGCCGCAGTCAGCAAGACGCTGCGCGAGCTGGAGCAAGAACAGCGGCTGCCCCTGTTGCAGCGTCACGCCAGCGGCGCGAGGCTGACCGAGGCGGGCCAGGCGCTGCTGATCCATGCTCGCCAGGTGGCGATGCAGCTGGAACGCGCCCACGGCGAAATGGAGGCGATGCGCGGCCAACGCGACGCCAGGCTATGCATAGGCGTCACGCCCTGGCTGGTGCCCACGCTATTGCCGGAAGTAGTGTTGCGCTTTCGCCAACGTCTGCCGGAAATCCGGCTGGAATTGTTCGAAGGCTTGCTGGCGGTGGCGCTGCCGCGCTTGCGCGACGGCCAGATGGATTTCGCCATCGCTCCGCTGTTCGAGCCGCTGGCGCAGGAATTCCATTGCCAGCCGCTGTTCAGCCACGGCGGCCGTGTGTTCGCCCGCAACGGCCATCCTGCGTTGCGCGCACAATCCTTGTCCGCGCTGCTGGAGCAGGATTGGGTGGTCAATTACAGCCCGGCCAGTTACCGCCACGTGCTGGACCAGCTGTTCACCCGACACGGCCTGGCTATCGCGCCGGAACGGCTGATCTGCGCGCAGTCGATGGCGCTGCTGGCCGGCCTGGTGCAGGCCGGCATGCTCAGCTATGGCCCGGAACCCTTGTTGCTGTGCCCGGAATTCGCCGGCAAGGTCCAGGCCTTGTCGCTGCGGGAAGACATGGAAGAGATCGTCATCGGCGTGATCAGCCTGCAAGGGCAGGCTCACGGCTACGCCGCGCGCGGCTTCATCGACTGTCTGCGGCAGACGCTGCGCCAACGCATGGGCTCGGCCCGGCCGGAGGACCGGGCGCTGGCGCGCATGCTGACGCTGCGGTTTTAGAACCCGTTCAAAGCCGCGAAGATTCGTCGGTACGGCATTGACCGGCGATTGCCTCGCTCAATCAAAGCGCAAGGTGTAACGCGACTCCACCGAGGCGTCGGTACCCGCCCGCAGCACCATCGACCAGCCCTTGCTCAGTTGATAGGCCAGCTTCACCGCCTGGTTCGCGCTGGTTACGCCGTACTCGTAGCCCAAATACAGTTCGCGGGTCAGCTGACGGCCCACCGTCACCACCTGCTCCGCCGGGCTCACCGTGCCGTTGGCCAAGGTTTTTTCCTTGCGGCTGGACACGCCCAAGTCATCGAACAGGCCGATCTGGTCGTTGAGCGAACCGGCCAACATCATGCCGGCGGAGGCCGCCAGATCGTTGTCGTCGCGCTCGCCGCTCGCCGCCCGGCCCAACACCAGCCAGGCCAGCTTGTCCTTTTCCGACATCGGCTCGTCCGCGATCAGACGCACCTTGGGCACCGACACCGAACCGCTGACTTCCACGCCGGCGCCCACCGGCGACAGGCGGCGCTTGGCGCGCACATTGAGCAGCGGATTATCCAGCGGGCCGTTGAAGGTGATCGCGCCGTACTCGATGTCCAAGTCCTGTCCGTAAGCCTTGTAACGGCCCTTGACCACACGCACCTGGCCCTTGGCGCCCGGCGCTTCGCCCGGATTGGCGCTCACGCGCACCGAGCCGGTCAAGTCCACGTTCAAGCCCTGGCCGGAGAAGCGGAAGTGATCTCCCAGGTCCAGATCCAGCGCCACTGTCAGCGGCATGCTGGCGAAGGCCGACGGCTCCGGCCCGGGCCGGCCCTTGACCATCACGTCGTCGCTCAAGCTGGGCGCACCGAACTTGGGCAGGCCGATGCGGCCCTGATCCGCGCGGATATGGCCGGTCAGCGACAATTTGCCAGCCACCATCGCCAGTTCCGTGCGGCCGGACACTACCAGGCGGCGGTTGGGACGGTCGAACACGCCAAACTTGCGCAACTCCACCGCTACCCGCGCATCCGGGGTGTCGCCGCTGAGATCCAGCGCTCCGCTAGCCGCCACCTCGCCTTCGCCGCCGGCGAAACGCAAGCGCTCCAACACCAGCTTGCGGCCGTCCAGCCGAGCCAGCAGGCTGCCGTCGCCCAGGCGGATGCCGGTGCGGCGGTCGGCCAGCAATAATTTGTCGCCGCGTATCGTCCCTTGCGCCATCGGCAGGCTCAGCGCGCCGGTCAGCGCCAGATTGGCGCCGATCTGACCGCCCAGTTCCAAAGACGGGCCGGCGAAGCTGGCCAGCGTCGCCAGCGAGGGCACGCTGGCGCTGACGGTGGCGTTGAGCGGGGTTTTGGCGTCGATGGCGCCGCCGTTCCACGGCACGGAACCCTTGCCTTGCAGCTGGGCGTAGCGGCTGTCCAAATTCAGATCGAACAAGGCGCGGCCGCCGTCCAACGTCAGGGTGGCGACCGCGGTCTTCAAGCCCAGCGCCACGTCCTTGCCCTTGTCTCCCGGCAATTGCACATCGCCGCCGGCGCGGCGCAGCACGAATTGGCCCTTGGCGTTGGCCGCCAGATTCAGATTCCAGTCCGAGTCGAAGCTCAGATCCTGCTTCACCGGCAGGCTGAGCAAGGGGCCCAGCTCCGCCAGCCTCAAACCGCGCGCGGAGCCGCGGGTGCTGAGCGCTCCGTTGGCCCCGCGGTTGAGTTCCGCCAGGGTAATGCTGCCGCCCAGCGCGGCCAAGCGGGCGTTGCCCACCTTGATCTGCTCGCCCAGCTCCAGCGCCACCGGTGCCAGCAGGCTGAGGCCGGGACGACCGCTCAACTCCAGCTTGCTCAAGGTGCCGGCCCAAGGCCCGGCCTCGCCGCGCAAGCCGCCGCTGGCCGCCAGTTGCAGCGCGTAGGGGTGATCGGCCAGTCGGAAACGTCCATCCAGCTGCAGGGCGTGGCGCGCGCGGGTGCCGTTGGCGCTGACACGCAATTGCTCGGCGCGGAAACCGCCGGCCTGCAGCGCGGCCACATCCAGTTTGAGCTGGAACGGGCTGTTCTGGTCCGCTTTGACGTTGCCGCTGAATTGCATGCTCTGCACAGCGATATTGCCCGGCAGCTTCAGACGGTCGGCTTGCAGATTGGCGCTGATCAACGGCGCCTTGGGCGTGCCAGCCAGTTCTCCCTGCCCCTTGACCACACCGGAGAAGCCGGGGCCGATCAGACCGAGGTTGGGCGCGTCGATCAAGAGTTTTAACTTGTCGCCGGCGGCGCCGTAAGCGCCGTTGGCCTGCAGCCGGTTCTGCGCCAGCCTCAGGTCGGCGCTGAGCGATTTCAGGCGTTCGCCCTGCAGTTGCAGGTCGGCGGCGCCGCTTAGCGGCGCGCCGGACAGTTTGCTGGGGGCGAATTGCAGCTTGGCCGCCACATTCAGCGGGCTGACCAGTTGGCCCTTGGCCTGCAGACTGGCGTTGAGGTCGCCGCTGGGCAAGCCGGGCTTGAGCTTGGACGGGTCTGCGCGATTGAGCTTGCCGTTGAAATCGAACAACTGCTTGCCATCCAGCCCCAATTGGCCGGATAGAGCCAGGCTGCCCACGCCGGCGGTCAATTCCGCCTGCCGGATCAGCAGCGCCGGGTGCGGTGCCGGCGCAAAACCGACATTGGCCTTGGCCTGCAGGGTTTTGCCCTTGAGCTGAGCCAGGATGTTCGGACCGCTCAGAGGGCCGTCCAGCGTCACTCGGCCGTCCAGACTGTCGTCCGGCGCGTCGGCGTGCAATTGCCGCAGGCCCAGCTTGGAAATATCCAACGCCAGCTTGAGCCGGTCCGGCCGCACCTGGCCGGCCAGGCCGATTTCGCCGCCGGCGATCCGGGCGTGGGTGCTGAACAGCTCCAGCGCCTTGTCGTCGGCGCGGAACTCGCCTACCAGCAAGGATAGCGGCAAGCGCTGATCGGACAAGGGGCCGGCCTGCTCGTTGAGGAGGGTCAGCCCGCCTTTGACGCGCTGGCCGGCGTCCGGCTCCGCAAACACCGCCAAACTGAGTTTGGCGCGCGGCCATTCCGGCAGGATGGCTTGCGGATTGATGCCGGCCATGCGCGCGTCCAGCCGGGTAAAGCTGTTGAAGGGATTGCTGGCGAAGGGCAGCAGGCCGCCCTTGACGTCGGCCACCAAGTCTTTGCCGGATAACTCGCCGTCAAAGCTCAGGTGCAGCAGATTGCCGCCCAGCGCCAGCCGCGCCTGATAGGGAATCTTGTCCAGTTCGCCGTCGGCGCTGAGCTTGCCCTGCAGCGCGAAGGGCTTGGCGTCGGCCAATTGCAGCGCCGCCGCGGCCTCGCCCCAGGGCGAACCCAGGCGCTTGAGCTTGAGATCGTGGCGCCGGCCATCGTAGACGTAGCCGGCTTCCAGGCCGTAAAGCCGCAGCTTAGCCGGCTCCAGCGTCACGCTGGCCACGCTCAGCCGGTCCAGACGGATCTCCAGCGGCAAGGCTAGAGACTCCGGCGCACCGCTGGGCGGGGCGGCCGGCGTCGGTTTCACCGCCACCTTGACGTGGCCCACGGCCAATTGCCGCACCCACAATTGGCGCTGCCACAAGGCGCCAGGCCGCCAGTCCAGCTGCACGGACTCGATGTCCACGTCGCTGCCGGCGCTGCGCACGCGCACCTCGCTCAATTTGAAGCCGTCCCACAGCGTGCCTTCGGCGTGCTTGACGCTGACGGTGTTGCCGCTGAGGCCGCCCAGCGACTGCATCAGCCAGGCGAAACCGGTGCGGCTGCCGGTCAGCCAGGCGCTGGCGGCCAGCAGCAGCGCGACCAGCAACAAGGGCAGCCACAGCAGCCAGCGCCAACGACGGCGCTTGGGCTTGGCCGGCGGCGGCGGGGCGGTGTCGAGAGTGGGGGAGGTGTCGGTTTCGCTCATGAATGCATTCGGGTCAGAAGGCCAGGCCCAGGCTGAGGTTCCAGCGGATTTTGCCGTCGCGCTCCGCCTTGGCGAAGTCGAAGGCCAGCGGGGCCACCGGGCTCATCCAGCGCACGCCTACGCCGTTGGCGCGCTCCACCTGGAAGCCCTTCCAGCTCTGGCTGGCGTTGCCGGCGTCGGTGAACAACGCCAGATACCAGTCCGGCTTGATCGGGATTTGATACTCCAGGCTGCCGGTGGCCACCACGCGGCCGCCCAGCACCGAGCCGTTGGGGCCCGGCAGGCCCAAGCTCTGGTAATCGTAGCCACGCACGCTGTTGGCGCCGCCGGCGCGGAATAGGATGGAGGACGGCACCGCGTCCTTGTCGTTGGCCCACACTTGGCCCAGCTCCAGCCGGCCGACAAAGGTGCCGTACTTGGGAAACGGCGACCAGTATCCGACGGTGCGGGCGTAGCCGCGGACATAGGAGGTGGAGGACAGGGCGCTGCCGACCGTGCCGGAAAGCTGGAAGTCCAGCAAGACGCCGGAACGCGGCCGCATCAAATCGTCCACCGCGCGCTGGGTCCAGCCGTAGACCAGCTGCAAGGCGCGGGTGTCCTTGTTGGACACGCCGCCGGCCTCCTCGCTTTCCATCAGGTACTGCAGGCCGAGGCGCGCCTCGATATTGCCGCGAGTACGGGTGCGCCAGCCGCCCACATCGCTGCTGCGGGTTTTCAGGCCCTGCACGTCGTCGGTCTTGAAAGCGCTGGTGATGGAGTGGGAATAGCCGTCGGACTGGCGCGGAAAGCCCAGACCCAACGACAGCGATTGCTGGTTTTTCTTCCAGTTGGTCACCAGCGAGCCGGTGTAGCCGCGGCGGAAGATATTGTAATGGTCGTAACCGACGCGCACGCCAGGGCCGTCGCCGGAGTCGTAGATCAAGCCCAGCTCCAGCTTCTGGCGCGGCATTTCGGTGACGTCCACTTCCACCGGCACCCGGTGGGTCTCCGGGTCGATACGGGCCATGTCGGCGCTGACCACCACATTGGAGAAATGCGGCGCCTGCTCTAGCGCCGACTGGTAATCAAAAATTTTCTGCAGCCGGTAGGCGGTGCCGGGGGAGAAATCCGCCAAGCCGGTGGCGATCTTTTCCGGATAACGCTTCATGCCTTTGACGGTGATGTCGCCGAACAGGATCACCGGGCCGCTGTCGATGTCCACCACCAGTTGCGCGCGGCGGGTGGCCGGATCGATTTCCGCCACGCTTTTGCTGATCTGCGCTCTGGGGAAGCGGTCGGCGGTGATCAGACGCATCACCGCGCGCTTGCTGCCGTCCCAGTCGGATTGTCGATAAGGCGCGCCCATCGGCAGCGACCAGGCCTCCAGCACCGCGGCGAAGCGTTGCTGGAAATCGCCTTCGTCGCGTATCGGCCCGTTGAGGCGAATGGTGACGTCGTCGATCAGCGTGGGTTCGCCGGGCTTGACCTCGATCACGTACTGCCGGGCGCTTTCTTCGCGCACAGTGACGCGCGCGTCGAAGTAACCCTCGGTCTCCAGCAGCTTGCGCGCGTCCTCCGGGGTGCTCCGCACCAGTTCGGTCAGCAGCGTTTCGTCCATTTCTTCTTCCAGACGGCTGGTGACCAATTCCAGATTGTCTTGCAATAAGCCGGCCAGGCCGGAAGGCGCGTCGACGCGCACGCTGTAATCGAGCTTGGCCCAGGCGGGCGCAGCCGACAGCAATAAGATCAATGAAATAAGCAGGCGGGAGCTTGGCATGGTCCGATTCGTTTGGTGTCGAGGCCATGGTAACGAAACTTGCGGCGGCTGGCGAGAAGCGGCTGGGCGGCTTCAAAATCGCGGGGACAGGCCGGCGTTTTCTTAAACCAAAAGCTTAATTTATATTCAATGTAAATTTAGATAAACGGCGCGCAGGCATTCGCTTTGCTCATCGCAACCCGGCCACGCGCGCCAATCAGGCGCAAGGCGGTATGACTGGCCGCGCGGACAATAGTTTTGCCCTCAAGCGTTTTTTATAGCGCTCGCTCAAAATGGGCAGGCGTAAAAAAAGGGCAAACCCGGAGGTTCGCCCTTTTCCTTTCCGAGCCGCGCTTACTTCTTGCGCTGCGGCGGCAAATCAGTGCAAGTGCCGTGCGCCACTTCCGCCGCCATGCCGATGGACTCGCCCATGGTGGGATGCGGGTGGATGGTCTTGCCGATGTCGGTGGCGTCGCAGCCCATTTCGATGGCCAGGCAGACTTCGCCTATCATGTCGCCCGCATGCGGACCGACAATGCCGCCGCCGATGATCTGGTGGCTTTCGGCGTCGAAGATCAGCTTGGTGAAACCCTCGTCGCGGCCATTGGCGATGGCGCGGCCGGAGGCGGCCCATGGGAACACGCCCTTCTCGATCTTCAGGCCTTGCTTCTTGGCTTCGTCCTCGGTGACGCCGACCCAAGCCACTTCCGGATCGGTGTAGGCCACGCCCGGAATCACGCGCGCGTCGAAGTAGGACTTCTGGCCGGCGCAGTTTTCCGCCGCCACATGGCCTTCATGCACGCCCTTGTGCGCCAGCATCGGCTGGCCGACGATGTCGCCGATGGCGAAGATGTGCGGCACATTGGTGCGCTGCTGCTTGTCCACCGGGATGAAGCCGCGATCAGTCACCGCGATGCCGGCGTTCTCGGCGCCCAGCAGCTTGCCGTTGGGCGCGCGGCCGGTGGCGTACAGCACCAGGTCGTAGCGTTGCGGCTCTTTCGGGGCTTGATCGCCTTCGAAAGTCACCCACACGCCGTCGTCCTTGGGCTCCACGGCCACGGTCTTGGTGTTCAGCATGATGTTGTCGAAACGATGGGCGTTCCACTTCTGCCAAACCTTGACCAGGTCGCGGTCCGCGCCCTGCATCAGGCCGTCCATCATTTCCACCACGTCCAGGCGCGCGCCCAGCGTGGAGTAGACGGTGCCCATTTCCAGGCCGATGATGCCGCCGCCGATGATCAGCATGCGGTTGGCCACGCCCTTCAGCTCCAGCGCGCCGGTGGAGTCCACCACGCGCGGATCATCCGGAATGAACGGCAGCTTCACCACGCGGGAACCGGCGGCGATGATGGCGTTCTTGAATTTGACGATTTTCTTCTCGCCGCTCTCTTCGCGGCCCTTGCCGGTGGTGGCGGACACTTCGATGTGGTGCGGGTCGATGAAACGGCCGTTACCGCGCACGATCTCCACCTTGCGCGCCTTGGCCATGCCGGCGAGGCCGCCGGTCAGCTTGGCGATTACTTTTTCCTTGTAACCGCGCAGCATGTCGATATCCACTTCCGGCTTGCCGAACTTGATGCCGTTGGCGGCCAGATGGCTGACTTCGTCGATCACCGCCGCGTTGTGCAGCAGCGCCTTGGACGGGATGCAGCCCACGTTCAGGCACACGCCGCCCAGGGTGGAATAGCGCTCGACGATGACCACTTTCAGGCCCAGGTCGGCCGCGCGGAAGGCGGCGGAATAACCGCCGGGACCGCCGCCCAACACCATCACGTCGCATTCCACGTCGGCGCCGCCGCTATGGCTGGCGGCCACCGGAGCGGCCTGCGGCGCGAAGCCGGCTTGGGTGGTAGCGGACGCGACGCCGGTGGTTTCCACCGGCTTGGGCGCAGCCGGAGCCGCGGCGGCTGCGCCGGCGGCTTCTACGATCACGATCACATCGCCTTCGGAGACTTTGCCGCCCACGGCGACGCGCACTTCCTTGACGGTGCCGGCGGCTTCGGCCGGCACTTCCATCGTGGCCTTGTCGGTTTCCAGCGTGATCAGGCTGGCTTCTTTCGCGATCACGTCGCCCGGCTTGACAAAGACTTCGATCACGTCCACGTTGTTGTGGCCGCCGATGTCCGGGACTTTCAGTTCAATCAGATTGCTCATGGTTTTCCATCCGCAACGTAAGGCGGAAGCCCGGAGGCCTCCGCCGATATTCAGCAGAATCGTTCGCTTGAGCGGCGCGCTCCGGCTAGACCGGAGCGGCCGTTCTGCTGGCGATTACAGAATCAGGCGGCGCACGTCGGACAGCAGCTTGCCCAGATGCACGGTGAAGCGCGCGGCGGCGGCACCGTCGATCACGCGGTGATCGAAGGACAGCGACAGCGGGCACATCAGGCGCGGCGCGAATTCCTTACCGTTCCACACCGGCTTGATCTGCGATTTGCAGACGCCGAGGATGGCCACTTCCGGCGCGTTCACGATAGGCGTGAAGCTGGTGCCGCCAATGCCGCCCAGGCTGGAGATGGTGAAGGTCGCGCCCTGCATGTCGGTGGGCTTGAGCTTGCCTTCGCGGGCCAGCTTGGACAGGTCGGTCAGTTCCTGAGCGATCTGGCGCAGGCCCTTCTTATCCGCGTCCTTGATCACCGGCACCACCAGGCCGTTAGGCGTGTCGGCGGCGAAGCCGATGTGGTAATACTGCTTCAGCACCAGGTTGTCGCCGTCCAGCGAGCTGTTGAAGGTCGGGAAGGCCTTCAGCGCTTCGGCGGCCGCCTTGATGATGAAGGCCAGCGGGCTGATCTTCAGGCCGGACTTTTCCCACTCCTTGCCCACGGTCTTGCGGAAGTCTTCCAGCTCGGTGATGTCGCACTCATCGTTGAAGGTTACGTGCGGGATCATCACCCAGTTGCGCGACAGATTGGCGCCGGAAATCTTCTGGATGCGGGACAGCGGCTTGGTTTCGATCGGGCCGAACTTGGCGAAATCGACTTTCGGCCACGGCAACAGATCCAGACCCGCGCCGGAACCCGCCGGCGCGGCGGCAGGGGCCAGCGAGGCCGGGTTCTGCATCACGCCCTTGACGAAGGCTTTGACGTCGTCTTCCGTGATGCGGCCCTTGCGGCCATTGCCCTTGACCTTGCCCAGATCCACGCCCAGTTCGCGCGCCAGACGGCGCACGGACGGACCGGCGTGGGCCTTGGAGAAGGCGATTTCGTCGATGGCGGCGGCCACGGCCGCGGCGACCGGTGCCACGGCGGGTGCGGTGGCTGCCGGGGCCGGTGCGGCCGGAGCTGCTGCCGGAGCCGGCGCGGCGGCTGCCGGGGCGGAGGCGGCTGCGACAGCGCCTTCCACCACCACGATCAGATCGCCTTCGCTGACCTTGTCGCCCACTTTCACTTTGACTTCCACCACGCGGCCGGCGGCGGAGGCCGGCACTTCCATGGTGGCCTTGTCGGTTTCCAGCGTGATCAGGCTGTCGTCGACGGCGATGTCATCGCCGACCTTGACGGTGACTTCAATCACGTCGACGCCATTGTGACCGCCAATGTCCGGCACGCGGATTTCACTGCGGCCGGAGGCCGCGGGCGCTGCGGCCGGAGCGGCTGCCGCTGGAGCCGGAGCCGCTGCAGGCGCGGCTGCGGGAGCCGGGGCTGCGGCCGCCGGGGCCGGCGCGGACGCGGCGGCGCCCACTTCCAGGATGGCGATCACGTCGCCTTCGGAAATCTTGCCGCCGACGACGGCTTTGACTTCCTTGATCACGCCCGCGGTTTCCGCCGGCACTTCCATGGTGGCCTTGTCGGTTTCCAGCGTGATCAGGCTGTCGTCCACGGACACGGTCTGGCCCGGGACGATGAATACTTCGATGATGTCTACATTGCTGTGACCGCCGATGTCGGGCACTTTCAATTCGATCAGATTGCTCATGAGCTTTCCATTCGTAAGGCGGAAGCCCCTTTCGGGGCCTGCCGCCGGATATCCGCTACAGATTCGCTTGCCATGCAAAGGCGGAAGGCCCCGGCCTGAACCGGGGCTTCCGCTTTGCGATTACACTTTCCAGCTAGGCAGCTTGTCGGTCTTGATGCCGTACTTGGCGATCGCCTCGGCCACCTTGGACGCTTCGATCTTGCCGTCGCGCGCCAGAGCGGACAGCGCCGCCAGAGCCACGTGGTAGCGATCCACCTCGAAGAAGGAGCGCAGGTTGGCGCGGCTGTCGGAGCGGCCGAAGCCGTCGGTGCCCAGCACCACGTAACGGCCCGGAACGTATTCGCGGATCTGATCGGCGTAGTTGCGGATGTAGTCGGTTGCGGCCACGACAGGACCTTGACGGCCGGACAGTTGCTGCGCCACGTAGGAGGCGCGCGCTTCGGCAGTCGGGTTCAGCAGATTGTGACGCTCGGCTTCCATGCCGTCGCGGCGCAGCTGGTTGAAGGAGGTCACGCTCCAGATGTCGGCGCCGATGCCGAAGTCCGCCTTCAGCAAGTCGGCCGCGGCCATCACTTCGCGCAGGATGGTGCCGGAGCCCATCAGCTGCACTTTGACCTTGGCGTCGCCGCCGTCCTGCAGCAGGTACATGCCCTTCAGGATGCCCTCTTCCGCGCCCGCCGGCATGGCCGGATGAACGTAGTTTTCGTTCATCAGGGTCAGGTAGTAGAAGACGTCTTCCTGCTCGGCGTACATGCGGCGCAGGCCGTCCTGCACAATCACCGCCAGCTCATAAGCGAAGGTCGGGTCGTAGCTGATGCAGTTCGGAATCAAGCCGGCCTGGATGTGGCTGTGACCGTCTTCGTGCTGCAGGCCCTCGCCGTTCAACGTGGTGCGGCCGGCGGTGCCGCCCAGCAGGAAACCGCGGGCGCGCATGTCGCCGGCGGCCCAGGCCAGATCGCCGATGCGCTGGAAGCCGAACATCGAGTAGTAGATGTAGAACGGAATCATCGGCTGGCTGCTGTTGGCGTAGCTGGTCGCCGCGGCGATCCAGTCGGCCATCGCGCCCGGCTCGTTGATGCCTTCCTGCAGGATCTGGCCGTCCTTGGATTCCTTGTAGAACATCAACTGGTCATGATCCTGCGGCACATAGTTCTGACCCTGGGTGGACCAGATGCCGTACTGGCGGAACATGCCTTCCATGCCGAAGGTACGGGATTCGTCCGGCACGATCGGTACCACGCGCTGACCAATGTTCTTGTCCTTCATGATGGTGCCCAGCATGCGGACGAAGGCCATCGTGGTGGAGAACTCGCGGTCGCCGGACGCTTGCAGCTGCGCGTCGAACACGGACAGTTCCGGCGTTTGCAGCGGGGTGGTCACCGGCTTGCGCGCCGGCAGGTAGCCGCCCAGCGCTGCACGGCGTTCACGCATGTACTTCATTTCCGGGCTGTCTTCGGCCGGCAGATAGTACGGCACGTTCGGCAGTTCTTCGTCGGACACTGGGATGCCGAAACGGTCGCGGAATTTGCGCAGTGAATCCAGATCCATTTTCTTGGCCTGGTGCGCGATATTCTTGGCTTCGCCGGACGCGCCCATGCCGTAACCCTTGATGGTCTTGGCCAGGATCACGGTCGGACGGCCGTTGGCGTTGTTGGACGCCTCGTGGTAAGCGGCGTACACCTTGTGCGGATCATGGCCGCCCCGGTTCAGCGCCCAGATCTCGTCGTCGGACATATTGGCGACCATTTCGCGCAGCTCCGGGTATTTGCCGAAGAAGTGTTCGCGAACGTAAGCGCCGTCCTTGGATTTGAAGGTCTGGTAATCGCCGTCCACGCACTCGTCCATGCGCTTCTTCAGCAAGCCCTTGGTGTCCATTGCCAGCAGCGGATCCCAACGCGAGCCCCAGATCACTTTCAGGACGTTCCAGCCGGAACCGCGGAAATCGCCTTCCAGTTCCTGGATGATCTTGCCGTTGCCGCGCACCGGGCCGTCCAGACGCTGCAGGTTGCAGTTGATCACGAAGATCAGGTTGTCCAGGCCTTCGCGGGACGCCATCGAAATCGCGCCCAGGGATTCCGGCTCGTCCATCTCGCCGTCGCCGCAGAAACACCACACTTTGCGACCCGGAGTCTTGGCCAGACCGCGGCTTTCCAGATACTTGAGGAAGCGGGCCTGGTAGATGGCCATCAAGGGGCCCAGGCCCATCGAGACGGTCGGGAACTGCCAAAAGTCCTTCATCAGCCACGGGTGCGGGTAAGAGGACAGACCGTTGCCGTCCACTTCCTGACGGAAGCTGTCCAGCTGCTCCGCGGACAGGCGGCCTTCCATGAAGGCGCGTGCGTACACGCCCGGGGAAATATGGCCCTGGAAGTAAATCAGATCGCCGTCTTGCTCATCGTTCTGAGCGCGCCAGAAGTGGTTGAAACCCACATCGTACAGAGTGGCGGAGGATTGGAAGGAGGCGATGTGGCCGCCCAGCTCCAAGTCCTTCTTGCCGGCGCGCAGCACCAAAGCGGCGGCGTTCCAGCGATTGATCGAGCGAATGCGGTGCTCCAGCTCGTGGTTGCCCGGCGACTTGGCTTCTTTGCCGAGCGGAATGCTGTTCTGGTATGCGGTGGTGGCGTCAAACGGCAGATGGGCGCCGCGGCGGCGGGTGCGCTCGACCAGTTTCTCCAACAGGTAATGCGCGCGTTCCGGGCCTTCGGCGTCCAGCACCGACTCCAGCGCTTCAGTCCATTCCTGGGTTTCCAACGGATCGATATCGTCAGGGAAAGTTGCAGCCATCTCTGGTCCTCACAGCAAGGTGGATCGGGGGCCGTATGTAGCACTGCGCGGCCCCGCGTTATTGCAATTGGCTCGGATTCGAACCAATTTATTAGCTTCAGATTATAAACGAACGCAATCGCAAATAAAAATGTTCATTTACGAAAAGAGCGCCGTGTCTTGAGCAAGTGTACGTCTTCCCGCTTTCACAAAGGAATAGGTCAAGCGTACTAACGCTTGTTTAGGGGCGTAAAACAGCGGTTATTGCGCCGCACCATGTTGTTTTTTTGCGATTTGCTGTCGTAAATTGAAACATTCGTTTCAGTTGCGCGCTTACTTCTTCCTCTCGTCCCTGACCAGCCTATCCAGTTCGCGGATGCGCGCTTCGATTGAGGAGCGCAAGTAGAAGTCGTCTCCCTTGGCCTTGCTGGCCAGTTGGAATTGCTCCATCGCCGGCTGGTAACGCTGTTCATAATAGAAGGCGTTGCCCAGCGCCGCGTGGTAACGCAACGGATCGCGATCGGCGTACAAACTGGCCTGGCGCCGATACAGGCCCGCGCTGTCCGGATGGCGGCTCAACTGAGTCTTGATCAGACTCAGCGCCCCCTGGCTGTCCCCGCTGGCGACGGCGACGTCAATGTCCAGCAGTTGCAGCGACAAGCTCTGCGGGAAACGGGCCAAAGCGACGCGCACGGCGTTGCGGGCGGCGGGCCAGTCCTTGCGTTCGCGCTCTATCGCCACCTCCAGCCCCCTCAGCATCGGGTGATCCGGCAGCTTGGTCCGCGCCTTGGCCAGCGCCTGACGCGCGCCGGCGATATCGCGCTGGCGCAGCTTGACCTGAGCCAAGCCGTACCACTGCGCGCCCTCGTTCAGATACAGACCTCGGTCCAGCGCCGCCTCGTAATAGCGCTGCCCTACGTCCGGCGTCAGCGTCGCGGCGCGCAGTTTCTCGCGCACCAGCAGGTAGTCCACGCTGTCCGCGCGCATCTTCACCGGGTAGTCCAGCGCGCGGTTTTCCGCTTCGCTGATGCGCTCCAGCGTCACCGGGTGGGTGCGCAGGAAGGCCAGCGCCGCGTTGTCGCTGTAACGCTCGTTCTGCTGCAGCCGCTGGAAAAAGGCCGGCATGCTGCGCACATCGAAACCGGCCTGGCTCATATACTGCATGCCGACGCGGTCGGCTTCGCGTTCGAAATCGCGCGAAAACGCCAACTGATTGGAAATCGACAGGCCCATGCCGGCGGAAACCACGCCCATCGCGCCCTGGCCGCTGCCGGCCTTGGCCGCCAGCGCCGCGGCGATGATGGTGCCCAACAATAGCAAGGGGCTGGTGGCGCTGCTGGCCGCCTTCATCCGCGCAATGTGGCGCTGGGCGACGTGGGCGGTTTCATGCCCCAGCACCGAGGCGAGTTCGCCTTCGCTCTGGGTCGCCAGCAACAGGCCGATATTGATGCCGATATAGCCGCCGGGCATGGCGAAGGCGTTGATGCCGCTGTCGTTGACACAGAAATAGGTGAAACTGACGCCGGGCAGCTTGACGCCGCTGGAGAGCCGGCCGCCGATATCGTTGAGGTAATCGTTGACTTCCTGATCGTCGACGATGTCCCCCGCCTCCAACATCGCGCGCCAGGCCTGCCGGCCAATGCGGTTTTCATCCGCCAGCGTTAGCGAGGCATCCGACACCTCGCCCAGATCGGGCAAATCGGCATAACTGACGGACGGGTGCAACAAGCTCAGCGCCAGCACGCCGGCCAGCAAGGTCTGTTTGGTCATCCGGCTATGATAGCCATGATCCGCCCCAAGTTGCATGAGGCGACGCAACATCAACTGTCAAAGAGTATGAGCTTCCCCGCCTCCCCGCCGCGGCGCGGCCAGCGCTTCCCAGGCGGCTTGCGCGCTCAAATGCACGCGGCCGGCGAAGCCGGCCAACAGGCCGCCGCTCTCCATGCGCTGCGTCACCGGCCCCTTGATCTCGGCCAGATGCAGCGTCACGCCGCGCGCCGCCAGCTCGGCGTCCAGCCGCGCCAGCATCAGCAAAGCGCTGGTATCCACGCGATTGACCGCGCTCATGATCAACACCAGCCGTGTCGCCCCCGCCTGGGCGGCCAGCCGGCGCAACACCTCGCCCCGCACCTGGCGGGCGTTGCCGAAAAACAGGCTCTCGTCCACGCGCAAAAACAGCGCGCCGGGCAGGCTCTCGACGGCAAAGCGCAGCCGGTTGCGAAAATGATGGCTGCCCGGCAGCCGGCCCAACTCGGCGATATGCGGCCGGCTGCTGCGCCACAACATGGCGGCCAGGGACATCAGCACACCGGCGACAATGCCGGAGTCCACTCCCAGCCACAGCACCAGGATGAAAGTCAGCGCGAAGGCCGCCGCGTCGGCGCGGTCGATTCGCCAGGCCAGCCTCAGGCTGTCGAAACGTATCATGGCGCTGACCGATGCGATGATCATCGCCGCCAGCACCGCCAGCGGCAGCAAGGCCAGCGCGCCGGCGGCGAAGCTGGCCAAGAGCATGATGCCCAGGGCGGCCACCACCGAGGCCAGTTGAGTCTGGGCGCCGGCCTCCGCGTTGACCATGGAACGCGTGAGTCCGCCGGTGACCGGAAAACCGCCGGACAGCCCGGCGCCGATATTGCACAGCCCCAACGCCAGCAATTCCCGGTCCGGATCCACTTCATCTCCGCGGCGCTGCGCCAGCGCCTGAGCCACCGCCAGGCTCTGCACGTAATTGATCAAAGCGATGAAAAAGGCCGGCAGCGCCAACTGCGACCACTGATCCAAACTCAAGCCCGGCCAAGTCGGGGCCGGCAGACCCGGCGGAATCTCGCCCACCACCGGCAAGGCGGACCGCAGACCCAGGCCCGCCACCAGCGCCATGCCCAACAACACCGCCAGCAGCGGCGCCAAACGCAGCCAAAGCTGCCGCGCCGGCCCGCCCAGGCCGCAGCGGCGCAACAACGGCTCGCCCAACCAACGCGCCACCAACAGCATGGCCAGCGCCGTAGCGCCAAACAGCAGCGCCAACGGGTTAAGCCCGTCCACCGCCTTCCACAGCCCGGCCAACAGTTGCGGCAAGGATGCGCCGCCGGCCTGCACGCCCAGCAAGGGGCCCAATTGCGATAGCACAATCAGCAAGGCCGACGCCGAAGTGAAGGCCGCCAGCACCGGCTCGGACAATAGATCGGCGATGAAACCCAGCCGCAGCAGGCCAAGCGCCGCCAACATCGCCCCGGACAACAGCGCCAGACCGATGGCCAGCGCCAGATAATCGCCCGAGCCCGGTTCGGCCAACCGCGTCAGCGTGGCCGCCACCAATAAGGAAGTCATCGCCATCGGCCCCACCGACTGCGCGTGACTGCGCCCGGCCAATGCGTAAATCAGCAAGGGGGCGATGCTGGCGTACAGGCCCGCCTGCGCCGGCAAGCCGGCCACCAGCGCATAAGCCAGACCTTGCGGCGCCAGCAACAAGGTCACCACCAGTCCCGCGCCCAGGTCCCCCGGCAAATAGGCGCGCCGATAGCCGCGCAGCCAGCCCGGCAGCCCAAACCTCATCCGCGCCGCTCCCATCGTCCGGCCAGCCACAGGCCGGCCGCCATCGCCGGCAAAAACCAAGCGCTCTGCGGCAACGCCATGCCGCCCAACAGCAAGGCCGGTCCCGGACAGATGCCGGCCAATCCCCAACCAACGCCAAACAAGAGGCTGCCGCCGATTAAGCGGCGCGTCAGCGGCGTCTTGGCCGGCAATTGCGTCGGCTCGCCCAGCAAGGCGCGCGGGCGGCGCTCGGCCAGACGGAACGCCGGCCAGGCCATGGCGACGGCTCCGGCCATCACCAGCGCCAAGCTGGGATCCCAGGCGCCGCCCAGATCCAGAAAAGCCAATACCTTGGCTGGATTACCCATGCCGGACAACAACAAGCCCAGGCCGAACAACAGGCCCGCGCCCGCCATAGACAATAAGCGTTTCCACTCCGCCGTCATCTTCATGCACCCCAATGTCCGAGCACCGCCGCCGTAACGAAACCGGCAAACATAAAAGCCGCCGTCGCCGCCAGCGAACGAGGCGACTGCCGCGCCAGACCGCAAACGCCGTGGCCGCTGGTGCAGCCGGAGCCTAAGCGCGCGCCGATGCCCACCAACAAGCCGGCAACCAACAAGCGCGCGCCGCCGGCTTCCACGCTGACAGCGGGCCATTCCCCAACGCCCAGACGCCACAAGGCCGGCGCCGCCATCAAGCCCAAGAGAAAAACCAGCCGCGCGCGCCAGTCCGCACGCCCATCCAACAGGCCGGCCGCCATGCCGCTGATGCCGGCGATGCGGCCATGCAGCAAGACCAGCCAGCCCGCCGCAGCCCCGATCAATACTCCGCCCATTAAAGCAGGCCACGGCGTGAAGGCCGCCCAATCCACCGTCATCGCGCCTCTCCCTCGGGCCGGTCGGAGCAAAACAGCGCGTGCAAGGCGTTCAGCAAAGCCAAGGCGTCAGCGCTGGCCACGCTGTAATAAACCCATTTGCCTTCACGCCGGGTCGCCACTAGGCCTTCATTGCGCAACACACCCAACTGCTGCGACAAGGAGGGCTGTCGGATGCCGGTCAAACGCTCCAGTTCCGACACCGACTTTTCCCCGTCCACCAGTTGGCACAGCAATAGCAGCCTGTCCTCGTTGGCCAGGCCCTTCAACAACAAGGCGGCGCGGCCGGCATTGGCGCGCAGCATGTTCAAATCCATATTCGTTCTCCCGCCGCCGGCATCCGGCGTCGCAAACATTATGTTTTATAATATAATGTAAATCAACTAACTGTTACCGCCGCGCCACACGGTCCACGCGCCGCCACATGGCCTATCAGTCACCATCGCGCCGGGAAAAACTGTTGTAGACTCAAGGCCATGAACCTATTTCCAGCCGCGGCGCCGGCCCGGCCATCCAGCGCCATGCCCTCGACTCGACTCCCGCCCGCCCCCAGGCAACTGGTGCACGAACGCGGCATTCCCGCCTTCGGCGTATATCAGGGCATCATTGACCGGCTGGACTGGCACGCGCTGAAAACCACGCCCTATCAACGGCTGACACGCAGGCTGCATCACAAACGCTGGCAATACGCGGCTATCGCCCATCCGGCCTTTTTCATCGGCGTCGCCATCGTCGACGTCGGCTGGACCGGCACCGCCTTCGCCTATCTGTTCGACCGCAAGAGCGGCGCGATCATCGCCGCAGCCAGCGCCAATGGCCTGCCGGGTTTCTCCACGCAAATAGAAGACCGCGCCTTCGGCGACGCCGCCTTCCAGGCCGGCCGCTGCCGTCTGAGTTTTCGCCGCGACGGCGAACGGCTGGAACTGGCGGTGGACTCCCCTCAGTTGAAAGTGGCCGCGCATATCCAATTGGCCGACATGCCGCCGGTGCTGGCGGTGATTGCGCCGGCCAACTGGCTGGCCCATTCCACCCATAAAAGCGGCGGCCTCAGAATCAGCGGCTTCGCCGACTGCCAAGACCGGCGCTATTCCCTGGACGGCGCGGTAGCATCGCTGGACTACTCCAACGGCCTGCTGGCGCGGGAAACCCGCTGGCGCTGGGCCAGTGCGCATTCTCTGGAACTGGGTTTCAATCTGCAGCAAGGCTATATGGGCGACACCGAGAACGCCGCCTGGTTGCGAGGCAAACTGATCCGGCTGGGGCCGGTAAGCTTCGACTACCAACCGGACGACCCGCTGCAAGGCTGGCGCATACGCAGCGACAACGGCTTGCTGGACCTGAACTTCGCCCCGGAGGGCGCGCGGCGCGAAGACAAGAACCTGCTGATCGCCGCCAGCCGCTATGTGCAGCCCATCGGCCGCTTCAACGGCCAGATCCAGGATCCGGACGGCGGCGCCGTCCATGTGGTGAGCGACTTGCTAGGCGTGACCGAGGACCATCTGTCGCGTTGGTGAACGTAGCCCGCTCAATGCGGCACGCCTGCCACCTTTCGCCGGCATTAACTGGAGTTCATCGCAATTCCCTGCCGTAACTAGGGAAATTCCTAGTTCGCAAAAACACAAGACCGGCTTGAGCAACAGTGGTAGGATGCGCCCGCAACCGAGTATTCTCTCTAAACGACCAAACGAAACAAACCTTCAGAGCCTGTCCATGATCCTTTTTGCGCCCGTGCTCCAGAACGCTCATGAACAGACTCTCAGTAGGAGATTGCCATCATGGATAGATTAAGCGCTTTGCTCGAACACAATCGCCACTTTGTGGAAAACCGCGAATACGAGCAATTCAAGACCGACAAGTTTCCCGGCAAGGGTCTCGCCATCCTGGCCTGTATGGACGCGCGGATGGTGGAACTGCTGCCCAAGGCCATGGGCCTGAAGAACGGCGACGCCAAGCTGATCAAGAATGCCGGCGCGCTGATCACCCATCCATGGGGATCGGTGATGCGCAGCCTGATCATGGCAGTGTACGAACTGCGCGCCGACGAAATTTGCGTGGTCGCCCACCGTGACTGCGGCATGCGCGCGGTCGACCCGCAGCGCGTGCTGGACCACGCGATGGAGCGCGGCGTGTCGGAAGACACCATCACCACGCTACGCGCGGCCGGCATCGACCTGGACGGCTGGCTGAAAGGCTTCGACAACGTGTCCGATAGCGTGCGCCACACCGTGCAGACCATCCGCAACCATCCGTTGATGCCTAAAGACGTGCCGGTGCACGGCATGGTGATCCACCCGTCCACCGGCCGGCTGGAAGTCATCGTCGATGGTTACCAGAACGAAGACACGCAGGAATAAGCCTGTGCGCCTAGGCCTGTTCGGCGGCACCTTCGACCCCATCCACAACGCCCACCTGCGCATGGCCGACGCCTTCGCCGCCGAGCTGGCGCTGAACAGGGTCAGGCTGATTCCCGCCGGCCGGCCCTATCACCGCAGCCAGGGCCCGCACGCCGCGCCGGCACAACGGCTGGCCATGGCGAAGCTGGCGGTGGCGGATCGGCCGCTGCTGTCGGTGGACGAACGCGAAGTGCGCCGGCCCGGCGCCGCCTACACCATAGACACCCTGGAAGAGCTGCGCGCCGAACTGGGCGCGGATGCCGAACTATGGTTTTTGATTGGCGGCGACTCGCTTGCCACGCTGCACACCTGGAAGCGCTGGGACGAACTGTTGCGTTTCGCCAACCTGGCCGTGGCCTTGCGTCCCGGCTTCGATCCGGCCTCGCTGCCGGTGCCGGTGCAAGCCTTGTGGCGCGCCCGGCAAGTCTCTGATTTTTCAAATCGAACCGCATCCGGTACAATCCGCCCCTTGGCCTTGCCGCCGGTGGACATCGCGGCCACCGACATCCGCCAGCGCCTGGCGCGCGGCGACGCGGTGGACGATGTGCTGCCGCCCGCGGTGCTGGCCTATATCCGCCAACACCGGCTATACCAGACAGTGTAGCCGCCGTGTCCGGCCACTTTCCGCCAGGCCGCCCGCAGTCGGCCGGCAGCGATTCACTTTAAAGCAATACGGCAGGCCTGCCGCCGCGCTGCGTGCGCCGGCTCCGCCCGCCATTTTGCGGCAGCTTTGCGCCGGCCCCGGCCAGCGCGAACCCCGCACAGGAAAAGGACATTATGGAAGTGCAAGACATTGCCAAGCTGGCGATCGAAGCCCTGGAAGACGTCAAGGGCAAGGACATCATCGAACTGGACACCAGCAAGCTGACCTCGCTGTTCCAATGCATGATAGTGGCCACCGGCGACTCCAACCGCCAGGTCAAGGCGCTGGCCAACAGCGTGCACGTCAAGCTGAAGGAAGCCGGTGTGGACATCGTCGGCAGCGAAGGCCATGAAAGCGGCGAATGGGTGCTGGTGGACGCCGGCGACGTGGTCGTGCACGTGATGCTGCCCGCCGTGCGCGACTACTACGACATCGAAGCATTGTGGGGCGGCCAGAAGCCCAGCTTCCTGCCGGCCGGCGGCCGTCCGTGGTCGGCCACCTGATCCGGCTGCGCTAAGGGCGTGTTTACGATCTCGCGAGCAAGAGCGAGACAAGGCGAAAACAGCTGAGAAAGCGGAATGGTCAAGTGGTACATGAGCATTTCGAGGACGGTTTCAACGCCGTATCGCCAACGCGTGGCAGGTCGTAAACAGGTTCTAAGCCGCTCATCGAAACGGGGACGCAAGTCCCCGTTTGCGTTTACTCCCCTGGCTCACTCACGATGAAAATCACTATTCTCGCCGTCGGCACCAAGATGCCGCGTTGGGTCGACGAGGCCTACGGCGATTACGCCAAGCGCTTTGGCCGCGACATCACGCTGGAACTGAAGGAAATCAAACCGGAGAAACGGGGCGGCGGCGTCACCGCCGAAAAAGGCATTGCCGCCGAGCACGAACGCTTGCTCGCCGCCATTCCTCCGCGCGCAAGGCTGGTGGTGATGGACGAGCGCGGCAAGAACTGGACGTCGGTGCGGTTGGCCGAAGGCCTGAAGGAATGGATGGCCGGCGGCGACGACGTGGCCTTCATCATCGGCGGCGCCGACGGCCTGGCGGCGGAATTGAAGCAGCGCGCCGACGTGCTGCTGCAACTATCGGCGATGACGCTGCCGCACGGGATGGTGCGGGTAATGTTGGCCGAGCAGATCTATCGCGCCTACTCCATTCTCAACAACCACCCCTACCACCGCGAATAAGAACCGGCTCACAGTCGGATCAAGCCGGCTGCGACGGTTGCGCCGCCGTCGGCGGCAAGGGCGGCGGCGTTAGCCCGGCCCACTCCACCGTCACCGTATCGTCGCGCAAAGGCAGCGCAGAGTCCTCTGCGCGCGCCAAGCTGGCCAGCCAGTTTTCATTGCCTGAGAAAATCATGACAGCTTCCTCCAGCCCTCATGTTGCAAACGCCGCTCAACCGCGGTGGCGGAACGTCGGCAGGCCACCACAGGGATGCCCAGCGCGTAAGCGCTGTCCCGATAATTGCGCATCACATTGTGCCCCAGGAAATCGGTGAGCAGGATCAATAGATCCGGCTTGCCCGGCAACGGCGCCTTGCGCTGATGCGCGACGTTGCGCCCGCAAATGTGGCGGGTGATCCGGATATCGTAGCTTTGCAGAACCGCCGGAATGTTCCCCAGGCTATCCGCGCCTATCAACAGGGCGTTCATCGGCCACCTCCTCTCTGCGCGGCGCGGGACGCGCCTTGACATACCCCCACTCTAAGCCGATGAAATAGCACAGTAAAGATATATAAAATTAGTTTTTTATTTCAAATAAGTATATAAATGCCGCAACGCACCGCCCCGCCTCTTCCTTGGGCGATAAATCAGCAAGTATTTGAAATTTCGGCGTAAAGCAAGCCCCCTCATTACAGCGGCGGCCGGCGCCCAACCCTGTCCTCCCGTCCTTAGTTTCAAGCAAGACTATCGACAGAAAAACCGAAACCCGCTACGCTGCGCACCCCCGGCTTATTCGCCCAACCCATTGATCTGTATATACAAATGAACGCAGTTCTTCTGGCCGTCATCATCATGCTCGGGCTGGCGCTATTGCGCACCCACGTCGTCATCAGCCTGCTGCTCGGCGCCTTGATCGGCGGCCTCAGCGGGGGCCTGTCCCTATCCCGCACGCTGGAAGCCTTCAATAACGGCATCACCGGCGGCGCTTCGGTAGCCTTGTCCTACGCCCTGCTGGGCGCCTTCGCGCTGGCCATAGCCAAATCCGGTCTGCCGCACGCAATGGCGGACCTAGCTGTCAAGCGTCTGGAGCGCGATAGCGGCCAGAGCCGCTTGAAATGGGCGCTGATCCTGTTGCTCGCACTGGTCAGCGTCGCCAGCCAGAACCTGGTGCCCATCCACATCGCCTTCATTCCCTTGCTAGTGCCGCCGCTGCTCTATGTGATGGCGCGGCTGCATCTGGACCGCCGCCTGGTCGCCTGCGTGATCACCTTCGGCCTGGTCACGCCCTATATGGTGTTTCCCGTGGGCTTCGGCGACATCTTTCTGAAGCAGATCCTGCTCGGCAACATCGCCAAATCCGGCATGGACGTGCGCGGCCTCAATGTGATGCACGCGATGGCGATTCCGGCGCTGGGCATGGTGGCCGGCCTGCTGTGGGCGGTGCTGGTCAGCTACCGCAAGCCGCGCCAGTACGCCCTGGGCAAGATAGAAAACGTTGAACGCACCCGCGCCAAGGTCAGCCGCAAGTCGCTGGCCACCGCCTTGCTGGCGATCATGCTGGCCTTCGCGGTGCAGCTGTACACCGATTCAATGATCATGGGCGCGCTGGCGGGCTTTCTACTGTTCCTCGCCACCGGCGTGGTGAAATGGAAGGACGCTGATGGTCTGTTCAATGAAGGCATGAAGATGATGGCGATGATAGGTTTCACCATGATCACCGCCCAAGGCTTCGCCGAGGTGCTAAAGGCCACCGGCCAGGTGGGAGCTCTGGTGACCGCCAGCGCCGGTCTGTTCGCCGGCAATCAGGGCGTGGCCGCCTTCGCCATGCTGCTGGTTGGCCTAGTGGTGACCCTGGGCATAGGCTCTTCCTTTTCCACCGTGCCCATCCTCACCGCCATCTACGTTCCGCTGTGCATGCACTTGGGCTTCTCGCCGCTGGCCACGGTGGCCATCATCGGCACCGCCGGCGCGCTGGGCGACGCCGGCTCGCCGGCCTCGGACTCCACGCTGGGGCCGACTTCGGGCCTGAACGTGGATGGCCAGCACGACCATATCCGCGACACCGTGCTGCCCACCTTCCTGCACTACAACCTGCCGGTGCTGGCGGCCGGCTGGATTGCGGCGATGGTGTTGTAGAATGGCCGGCATGGATGATCAAATCGATGCCCGCCTGGCCGAAATGGAAGTGAAGCTCGCCTTCCAGGACGAACTATTGGACGCGCTGAACGCCACCGTGGCGCGTCAGCAAAAAGACCTGGAACTGCTGCAACAGCAAATGCGCCTGCTCTACCAGCAATTCCGCCAAGCTCAGCCGGACGATAGCGCGTCCGGCCTCAGTCTGCGCGACGAACTACCGCCGCATTATTGAGGAGCAGGCGGTTCAAGCGCCTCGACGCCGCGACACCGTCGCCTCGATGTTCTTACGGCCGATCAACGGCGCCGGTTCCGGCATGTCCGGCGCGACGTCTCCCAGCCACTTGTACATAACCAGACAGTCCACCAGCCCCAGCCGCGCGTGACGATAAGCGCGCGGCAAACGGCCCACCGGCTCAAAACCCAGCTTGCGCCACAGAGCCACCGCCACTTCGTTGCTGGCCACGACCGAATTGAACTGCATCGCCAAAAAGCCGCTGTCCCGCGCCAATTTCTGAGAATGCTCGCACATCAGCCGCGCCACGCCTTTGCCGCGCGCCTCCTCGGCCACCATATAACCGCAGTTGCAGACATGGCCGCCCGGGCCGGCGGCGTTGGGCTTGAGGAAATACGAGCCCAACAGCGCGCCGTCTTCCTCCGCCACCAGTGTGTGCAAGGGCAGCCGCAGCCAAAGGTCTCGCGCCTGCTCCCACGTCATTTCCGGATCGAAAGCATAGGTCTCCCTAGCCGCCACCACCGCGTGGAACACGGGCCAGAAACGCTCGAAATCACCGTCGTTCATCGGTCGAATCGTAATCATGCCGCCTCCTGTTTCAGTTGCGCCGTCCCCGGCTTTCTGGTCATGCGACCGGACAACAAGCTGGCGCTGGCGATCAAGGCGCCGCCCGCCCATTCGCGCGGCGTCATCGCCTCTCCGGCCAGCAGGTAGGCCGACGCCGCCGCGAACAACAGCTCCATCAGCATCAGCGTCATCGTCTGCGTTGCAGGCAGAATAGACACCCCGTGCTGCGATATCACGCTGGTGCACAACAGGGTCACGCCCAGAATGCCCAATACCAGCCAACTTTGCGGCGGTATCTGCAGAATGCCGCCCAACTGCCCGGCCAGCGCCAGTTTGATCGCGCCAATGGACGCCACGCCAAACCAGATCGACGCCGACTTGACCGGCACCGGGATGGACTGGGCGCCTCGGCTGATCACATTGCCCAGCGCAAAGGCCATGCCGCCGGACAGAGCCAGCCATTCATAGCGATGGCTGAGCGGCAGTTCGCCGGCGAACAAGCCGGGCCGATAAATGAAGATGAAGCAGCCAAGCAGCGACAAGGCCACCACCAGCCAGCCGCTGCGGGTCAAACGCTCCTTCAGGATCAGCCGCGACAGGAACACCGTCCACAAAGGCGACAGGTAGAACAAGAGCAAGACCCGCATCACCTGCCCCTCGGACACCGCCCAGGTATAGCTGTAGTTGCACCAGCCGAACACCGCGGTCAGCACCAGCAACACCGGCTGTAGCCGGAACTGGCGGCGATAGACGTCGAAAAAGGTGATCACACCCAGAGTGATCGCCACCAGATACACCACCAGCGAGGTCATCGCCACGCTGACGCCGCTTTGATTGAGGCTACGGAACGGATACCACATCAGCCCCCACACCAGCGCAGTGGTCAGAATGCCGGTGGTGGCCAGAAACTTTTGTTTTACAGGTGTCATTGCTGTTCTTAAGATGTTCGCTGTTCGTTTGCTTGCGCCCGCTTTTCTGGAGATACCCGTGAACCCTCGCCTGGCCCAATTGCAGCCCTACCCGTTTCAACGCCTGCGCGCGCTGCTCGCCGGCGCAACGCCGCCCGCGGACAAGGCGCACATCAACTTGTCGATAGGCGAGCCCAAGCACCCGACGCCGGCGCTGGTGGAACAGGCGCTGATCGACAATCTGGGCGGCTTGTCGCAATACCCGGCCACGCTGGGCAGCGAAGCGCTGCGCCAGGCCTGCGCGGCCTGGATGCGGCGACGTTACGATCTGAACCTGGATGCGCAAAGCGAGATACTGCCGGTCAACGGCAGCCGTGAAGCCTTGTTTGCTTTTGTGCAGACAGTGATCGACGCAAGCGTTGAGCCGGCGCCGGTAGTGATATCCCCGAATCCTTTTTACCAGATTTACGAAGGCGCGGCACTGTTGGCCGGGGCCGAACCCTACTATGTCAACTGCCTGGCCGAACAGCGCTTCCAGCCGGACTGGAGCCAGGTACCGGAAACAGTGTGGCGGCGTACCCAGCTGGTGGTCGTGTGCAGCCCGGGCAATCCCACCGGCGCGGTGATGTCGCTGGCCGATTGGGAAACCTTGTTCCAGTTGTCGGATTGCTACGGCTTCGTCATCGCCAGCGACGAGTGCTATTCCGAAATCCACTTTGGCCGCCCGCCGCTGGGAGGGCTGGAAGCGGCGCGCAAGCTGGGCCGCGGCTTTGAACGGCTGGTCATGTTCACCAGCCTGTCCAAGCGCTCCAACGTCCCCGGCATGCGCTCCGGCTTCGTCGCCGGCGACGCGGCGCTCCTGGCGAAATTCCTGCTCTACCGCACCTACCACGGCAGCGCGATGAGCCTGGCGATACAGGCGGCCAGCGTGGCGGCCTGGAACGACGAGGATCACGTGGAGTCCAACCGGGCTCAATACATCGCCAAGTTCGACGCGGTCACCCCGCGGCTGGCGATGGGGCTGGAGGTGCGCCGCCCAGACGCCAGCTTCTACCTGTGGGCCAAGGTGCCGGACGGGAATGATGTAGACTTCGCCAAGGCGCTGTTCGCCGAAGAACACGTCACCGTGCTGCCGGGCAGCTACCTGGCGCGCGAGGCTCACGGCGTCAACCCCGGCACCGGCTATGTCCGCGTCGCGCTGGTGGCCACGCTGGAAGAGTGCGTGGCCGGCGTCGAGCGCATCGTCGCCTTCGCCGAACGCAAACAGCGCCAGACCCCCTGAATCTACGCGGCCCGCCACCGGCGCGGCCGCTTGAAAGCGAATTGAATGACGACTTCCATCCACATTGCCAAAGGACTGAACACCATGCATCCGATCCAAACCCTGATCGAAGAAGCGTTTGAGAAGCGCGCCGAGATCACGCCCGCCACCGTCTCCGCCGAACTCAAGGCCGCCATCGGCCAGGTGATCGCCGAACTGGACGCGGGCCGCCTGCGCGTGGCGGAAAAACAGGGGGCCGACTGGGTGGTGAACCAGTGGGTGAAGAAGGCGGTGCTGCTGTCCTTCCGCATTCGCGACAATGAACTCTCCGACGACGGCGTCAACCGCTACTTCGACAAAGTCGACACCAAGTTCGCCGACTGGACGCCGGCCCGCTTCCAGGAAGCCGGTTTCCGCGTGGTGCCGGGCGCGGTGGCGCGCAAGGGCAGCTTCATCGCCAAGAACACCGTACTGATGCCCTCCTACGTCAACATCGGCGCCTACGTCGACGAAGGCGCGATGGTAGACACCTGGGCCACCGTCGGCTCCTGCGCCCAGATCGGCAAGAACGTGCACCTGTCCGGCGGCGTCGGCATCGGCGGCGTCTTGGAGCCGCTGCAGGCCAACCCCACCATCATCGAGGACAACTGCTTCATCGGCGCGCGTTCGGAAATCGTCGAAGGCGTGATCGTCGGCGAAGGCTCGGTGATCTCCATGGGCGTCTACATCGGCCAGTCCACCAAGATCTACGACCGCGAAACCGGCGAGATCAGCTACGGCCGCGTGCCGCCGGGCTCGGTGGTGGTGTCCGGCAACCTGCCCAGCAAGGATGGCAGCCACAGCCTGTACTGCGCGGTGATCGTTAAGAAAGTGGACGCGCAGACTCGCAGCAAGACCAGCATCAACGAACTGCTGCGCGGCGTGTAAGCCCCTTCCGTCCGCCGGCTCGGGCGGACAGTCGGCACGCCCGCTGTCCGCCTCTCCCCGCCTCCTCCGCGCCGCCGGCCGCATTGCAATGCAGCATATTTGCATCGCAAACACCGTTGAAATTTGGCTAGTTCACGACAAGTCTATAAAATCTCCAGTTCGAAAAGAATCGGCAAAAAAGCGGCCGCTCTCCAAGAACCGCTCATCCAAGGCAAAGCTTGGGTGACAGGCTTCAAGAGCCGCTTTGCCTGAACGGCCCGCCATCGCACCGCTCCGGGCCCGCCGTTTCAACCGAAGCCGTTCGCGGCTTCACGCATGCTATCTGGAAACTTTGTGTCTTCTGACAATTTCATTGAATTCAGAAACGTCAGCTTCGCCTATGGCGAGCGGCCCATTCTGAAAAACCTCAACCTCGCCATTCCGCGCGGAAAGCTGGTGGCCGTCATGGGCGGCAGCGGCAGTGGCAAGACCACGCTGCTGCGGCTGATCTCGGGCCAGAACCGTCCGCAAAGCGGCGAAGTGCTGGTTGACGGCAAGAGCGTCGCCAAGATGAGCTCCGCCGAACTTTATCAACACCGCCGCCGCATGGGCATGCTGTTCCAGTTCGGCGCGCTCTTCACCGATCTGTCGGTGTTCGACAACGTCGCTTTCCCCATTCGCGAGCACACCAAGCTGCCGGACAGCATGATCCGCGACCTGGTGACCATGAAACTGGAGGCCGTTGGCTTGCGCGGCACCCAGCAGCTGATGCCCGCCGAGCTGTCCGGCGGCATGGCGCGCCGGGTGGCGCTGGCGCGCGCCATCGCGCTGGACCCCCAACTGATGCTATACGACGAGCCTTTCACCGGCCTGGATCCGATCTCGCTGGGCGTGATCGCCCACCTGATCAAGAAGCTCAACAACGCGCTGGGCACCACCGCGGTGATGGTCACCCACGACGTGCACAAATCGCTGGAGATCGTGGACCACGTGCTCTTCGTCGCCGGTGGCGAGATCGTCGCCCAAGGCACGCCAGACCAAGTGCGCAACTCGGATTCGCCATGGGTTCACCAGTTCATCTGGGGCGAAGCCGACGGTCCGGTGCATTACGCCTACCCGGCGGAGCGCTCGCTCGCCGAGGATCTGGGACTCAACGGAGGCCCCCATGCTTGATTTGATCGCGGCGCCCCTGCGCAAGCTCGGCCACCTTACCATCAACGCTGTCTGGCGGTTGGGCTTCGCCTGCCGCTTCCTCGTGGCCATCCTGAGGGGCAGCGGCCAGAGCCTGCTGCGGCCGCAGTTGACCATACGCGAGGTCTATTTCGCCGGCGTGATGTCCTTGATCATCATCCTTGTGTCCGGCCTCTTCGTCGGCATGGTGCTGGGCCTGCAAGGCTACAGCACCCTCGCCAAGTTCGGCTCGGCCGACGCGCTGGGCGCGGTGGTGGCGCTGGCGCTGCTGCGCGAGCTGGGTCCGGTGCTGGCCGCGCT
Source organism: Chromobacterium haemolyticum (assembly GCF_009936155.1). Classification (NCBI taxonomy): domain Bacteria; kingdom Pseudomonadati; phylum Pseudomonadota; class Betaproteobacteria; order Neisseriales; family Chromobacteriaceae; genus Chromobacterium; species Chromobacterium haemolyticum. The sequence continues at coordinate 4,891,211 of NZ_AP019312.1, forward strand.
CTTGTTCGCCAGCCGCGCCGGCAGCGCGATGACGGCCGAAATCGGCCTGATGAAAACCACCGAGCAACTGGACGCGATGAGCGTGATGGCGGTCGATCCCATCGCTCGCGTGGTGGCGCCCCGCTTCTGGGCCGGCGTCATCTCCATGCCCATCCTGGCCGCGCTGTTCAACGTGGTCGGCATTTTTGGCGGCTACCTGGTGGGCGTGGTGATGATAGGCCTGGATGTCGGCACGTTCTGGTCGCAGATGCAGGCCAACGTCGACCTGCATTTCGACGTGGTCAACGGACTGATCAAGAGCCTGTGCTTCGGCGTCGCCGTCACCCTGATCGCCGTGTTCGAAGGCTACGACGCCACTCCGACGGCCAGCGGCGTGTCCGCCGCCACCACCCGGACTGTCGTCACCTCCGCATTGGTCATTCTGGCGCTGGATTTCATCCTGACCGCCTTCATGTTCTAGGAAAAACCCGAATGAAACGCTCTACTATTGACTTGTGGGTAGGCATTTTCGTGGCGCTGGGCATTGCCGCCGTCACCTTCCTGTCGCTGAAAGTGGCCAACCTGGTCCCGCAAAGCGCTAACCAGACCTATGTGCTGTACGCCGACTTCGACAATGTCGGCGGACTGAAGGTCAAAGCGCCGGTCAAGGAAGCCGGTGTGGTGATCGGACGCGTGGCCGACATCCGGCTCAACCCGAAAACTTATCGCGCCCGGGTGACTCTGAATATTGACAAGGCCTATCAGATCAGCGACGACGCCAGCGCGTCCATCCTGACCGCCGGCCTGCTGGGTGAACAATATATAGGCATGCTGCAAGGAGGCTCGGAGACCAATCTGGCCCCGGGAGGCACCATCACCATCACTTCCTCCGCCATGGTGCTGGAACAATTGATCGGTAAGTTCATGACGGGCTTTACCGATAGCAACAAGAGCGCTGACAAATAGCGCGGCACAAAGACGGGGCACCCCGCAACAAACTGCCGGCCGGCGAGCCGTCCGCGCCGCCGGCTTACTCGCAATTGATTGGAAAAACGATGAAAAAACTGCTCGCATTCTGCTGTCTGCTGTTCGGCCTGTCCGCTGTGGCCCAAGCCGCCGGCGACGCCCCCACCGATGTAATCAAAGACGCATCCCGGCAGGTGCTGGAAGTGCTGAAACAGGACAACGGCAAGAACACCAAGCAAATCCGCCAGCAGGCGGAAGCGGTGGCGGTGCCGATGTTCGACTTCCCGCGCATGACCGCGCTGGCCGTGGGCCTGGGCTGGCGTCAGGCCAGCGCCGAACAGCGCGCCCAACTGACTCAGCAGTTCCAGACCCTGCTGGTGCGCACCTATTCCGCCACCATGACCCGTTTCAAAACCGCTCAGGTCGACGTCAAGCCCAATCCGTTGATGAGCAACGGCGACCGCGACGCCACGGTGAAAACCACGGTCAGCCTGCCGGGCAACGCCAATCCAGTAGCGGTGGACTACTCACTGAACAAGGGCCCGCAAGGCTGGAAGATCTATAACGTGAGCGTGGAAGGCGCCAGCCTAGTCACCGTCTATCGCAATTCCTTCAATGAAGAAGTGCGCAAAAACGGCGTGGACGGTCTGATCAAGCTGCTGCAGAACAAGAACGCCGCTCCGGTGGCCGCGGCGCCCGCAAATAAGGGCAACGGCTGATGTTGGAGCGCACCGCCCCCGGTCAGGCGCGGCTCAGCGGCCGGCTGAACATGGATAGCTGCGGCCCGCTGGCCGCGCCGCTGGCCAAGCTCGCCGGTGAAGCGCCGTTGCGCCTGGACTTGTCCGGCATAGCCGGAGCCGATTCCGCCGCGTTGGCTCTGCTGCTCGGCGCGCGCCGCGCCGCCGACGCCGCCGGCCACGCCCTGTCCCTGGAAAACTGGCCTAGCGGGCTCAGCGCTCTGCTCGACCTTTACTCGCTGGCGGAATTGTTGTCCGCCCCAGCGGCGGAAGCGGAATGATATGCGGAGAGGATTTATGTCGTCCCTGAAACCCGCGCTGACCGGCCTGGCGCTATCGCTGCTGCTGGCCGGCTGCGCCAGCAATCCAACGGTGCCTTACGACCGCTTCGAGCCGTACAACCGCGCCATGTACCAGGTCAACGACACCGCTGACCGCTACGTGATCAAGCCCGTGGCCGAAGGCTACAAGGCCGTCACGCCGTCGCCGGTGCGCACCGGCGTCAGCAATTTCTTCGACAACCTCAAGGATGTCTACAGCGCGCTGTCCAACGCCTTGCGCGCCGAACCGGAAAAAGCGCTGAACGACGTGATGCGGGTGGCGATGAACACCGGCTTCGGCCTGTTCGGCCTGATCGACATCGCCAGCCAGGCCGGCCTGAAGAACAACAAGACCACCCTGGGCGACACCTTCGCCGCCTGGGGTTGGCATGACAGCAACTATCTGGTGCTGCCCTTCTTCGGCCCGTCCACCGTGCGCGACGGCACCGGCCTGACCGCCTCGCTGGCCGGCCCCGGCCCGGAGAAGATGTTTTACGACACTACCTGGCAAGCGGTGGGCTTTTACGGCCTGTACGGCGTGAACACCCGCGCCCGCTACCTGGGCGTGGAAGCCATGCTCAACACGGCGGCGCTGGACCCGTACACTTATACCCGCGACGCTTATATGCAGCTGCGCGCACAGCAGCTGGGCCTGCCCAACCCGACCCAGGCCACCGACAATTTCAACCTTGACGAGCTGGTGGACTCCCCGGCCGGCAAGCAGGACAGCTCGGCGCCGGCTATGGCCGCTCCCGACGCCAAGGCCGCGGCCTCCGCCGCGCAGTAAATCCGCACCCTCCGCTGCCGGCCGTCTCAACAAGCCGGCAGCGTTCTTTTTCATTTCTCAACAGGAAACGCCATGAGCAATCTGCCAGCCTGTCCGCAATGCAACTCCGAATACACCTATCAGGATGGCGCGATGTATGTCTGCCCGGAGTGCGCGCACGAATGGAACGAGCAAGCCGCCCCCGCCGAAGAAACCCGCGTGATCAAGGACGCCAACGGCAATGTGCTGCAAGACGGCGACAGCGTCACCGTGATCAAGGACCTGAAAGTCAAAGGCTCCTCGCTGGTGGTGAAAGTAGGCACCAAGGTGAAGAACATCCGCCTGGTCGACGGCGATCACGACATCGATTGCAAAATCGACGGCATCGGCGCGATGAGCCTCAAGTCCGAATTCGTCAAGAAAGCGTAAAACCCGCGCGCCAAAACAAAACGCCACAGCCTGAGCCGTGGCGTTTTTCATTGCCGGGGCAAAGCTTAAGCTTAACTGATCCGTTCGATCAGCGCGCCCACCGCACCCAGCTTCTTCTCGATATGCTCGTAGCCGCGGTCCAGGTGGTAGATGCGATCGACGATGGTCTCGCCCTCGGCCACCAGGCCGGCGATCACCAGGCTGGCCGACGCGCGCAGATCGGTGGCCATCACTGTGGCGCCGGACAGCTTCTCCACACCCTTGATGATGGCGGTGTTGCCTTCCACTTCGATGTTGGCGCCCATGCGGTTCAGTTCCGGCACGTGCATGAAGCGGTTCTCGAAAATAGTTTCGGTCACCACGCCGGCGCCCTCGGCCACACAATTCAGCGTCATCAACTGCGCCTGCATGTCGGTGGGGAAAGCCGGGTAAGGCAAGGTGCGGAAGTTCACCGCCTGCGGACGGCGCTTCATGTCCAGCGAGATCCAGTCGTCGCCGCACTCCACCACCGCGCCGGTTTCCGCCAGCTTGTCCAGCACCGCTTCCATGCTCTTAGGCGCGGCGTTGCGCAGCACAATGTGGCCGCGTGTCATCGCGCCGGCCACCAGGAAGGTGCCCGCCTCGATCCGGTCCGGCATCACCGCATAATCTGCGCCGTGCAAACGCTCCACGCCCTCGATTACCAGCCGGTCGGTGCCGATGCCGCTGATCTTGGCGCCCATCGCCACCAGACAGTTGGCCAGATCGGTCACTTCCGGCTCGCGCGCGGCGTTTTCCAGCACCGTGGTGCCTTCGGCCAGCGTCGCCGCCATCAGCAGGTTCTCGGTACCGCCCACGGTCACCATGTCCATGATGATGCGGGCGCCGCGCAGGCGGCGGGCCTTGGCCTTGACGTAGCCGTGCTCGATGCTGACCTCGGCGCCCATCGCCACCAGGCCCTTGATGTGCTGGTCCACCGGTCGGCTGCCAATGGCGCAGCCGCCCGGCAGGGACACCGTGGCCTCGCCGAAGCGCGCCAGCGTCGGACCCAGCACCAAAATGGACGCGCGCATGGTCTTCACCAGATCGTACGGCGCCACCAGGCTGTCCAGATGGCCAGCGGTGATTTCCATCTCGTGCACATTATCGGTCATCACCCGCACCCCCATGCCCTGCAACAGCTTCTGGGTGGTGGCGATATCGCGCAACATCGGCACATTGGTGAAACGCATGGTGTCGCCGGTCAGCAGGCTGGCGCACAGGATGGGCAGGGCGGCGTTCTTGGCGCCGGAAACGCGGATCTCGCCGTTAAGCGGACCGTTGCCGATGATTTTCAGTTTATCCATGATGGATCAGCCTTGCAGTTTTTGCCATTCGTCCGGCGTGACGGCCTTGACGATGGACAGAGCGTGAATTTCATTGCTGGCCAGGCGGGTGGCGATCACCTCCTTGACCAGGCGGTGGCGATCGATCAGGCGCTTGCCCTCGAAAGCCGCCGACACGATGGTGGCGTAGAAGTGGTGGCCATCGCCCTCCACTTCCAGGTGGGTACAGGCCAAACCGGCCTCGATGTATTCTTTGACTTGTTGCGGAGTAATCATGAGAAATCCCGTGGATACGCCTTAATGGCGCAGTTTATAGCCAGATTTGATCAGCCACAGCGTCAGGCCCGACAAGACGGCGAAGCTGCCGCCCACCACCCCGGCCGATAGCCAGGGGCTGACGTCGGCCTGGCCGAAGAAGCCGTAGCGGAAGCCGTCTATCATGTAGAACACCGGGTTCAGATGAGACGCGGCGTACCAGAACGGAGGCAGGCTGTTGATCGAATAGAACACGCCCGACAGGAAAGTCAGCGGCATGATCAGAAAGTTCTGGAAAGCGGCCAACTGATCGAACTTTTCCGCCCAGATGCCGGCCAGGATGCCCAGCGCGCCCAGCACGCCGCAGCCCAGCACAGCGAAGACCAAGGCCCACAACGGCTGCGCCGGCAGCGGCAGGCCGAACCAGCCGGTGATCAGCAAGACCCCGGCGCCCACGGCCAGGCCGCGCACGACGGAGGCCAGCAGATAGGCGCCGAAAAACTCCACCGCGGTCAGCGGCGGCAACAGCAGAAACACGATATTGCCGGTGATCTTGGACTGGATCAGGCTGCTGGAGCTGTTGGCGAAGGCGTTTTGCGCCATTGACATCATCGCCAGGCCTGGAATCAGAAAGGCGGTGTAGCTGATGCCAGGGTAAGCCTCGACATGGCGCGACAGCACATGGGCGAAGATCAACTGATACATCAGCGCGGTCAATACCGGCGCGGCCACGGTCTGAAACGCCACTTTCCAGAAGCGGACCAGCTCTTTCTTAAATAGGGTCATGAAGCCGGTCATGGCTGCGGCCCTCCATTCATCATCTTGACGAACACGCTTTCCAGATCCGTCTCCACCACGTTCAGTTCGCGTACTTCCACCGCCGCTGCGCGCAGCGCGGTCAGCACGGACTCCAGCTGGCCCAGATGCTCCAGCTGCAACACCACGCGGCGGTCTTCGTCGCGCAGCTTCAGAGGCAGCAGCGCCGTCGGCAACTCGCCGGACAATAGCAGCGCCACTTCGCGACGCGCGCTGTGCGCCAGCAGCTTGTCCTTGCTCTCCAGCGCCACCAGCCGGCCTTTCTTCAACATGGCGATGCGCGAGCACAAGGCCTCGGCTTCTTCCAAGTAATGGGTGGTCAGCACGATGGTGTGGCCGGCGCGGTTCAGTTCCTGCACAAACACCCACAGGCTCTGGCGCAGTTCAACGTCCACGCCGGCGGTGGGTTCGTCCAGCACAATGACCGGCGGGCGGTGCACCAAGGCCTGGGCCACCATCACCCGGCGCTTCATGCCGCCGGACAGCGCGCGCATATTGCTGTGCGCCTTGTCCGCCAGGCCCAGCTTGAACAGCAGTTCGTCTATCCAGTCGTCGTTGCGGCCCAAGCCGAAGTAGCCGGACTGAAAACGCAATGTTTCGCGCACCGACAAGAAGGGATCGAACACCAGTTCCTGCGGCACCACGCCCAGCGCCTTGCGCGCGGCGCGGAAATCGCCGACCACGTCGTGGCCCATGATGCGGATGGAACCGCTGTCCGGCCGCGACAAGCCGGCCATCGCGGAAATCAACGTGGTCTTGCCCGCGCCGTTGGGACCGAGCAGGGCGAAGAATTCGCCGGGGGCGACGGTGAAGCCCACCTGGTCCAGCGCCTGCAGCTGGCCATAGCGCTTGCTCACCGCCTGAATTTCAATAGCCTGGGGCATGAGAGAGGTAACACCGGCAACGCCGCGCGGCGCAAGCCGCCAACGACGCTAATGGTTTGACAAAAAAGGTCAATTATAGCGCTGGGCTACGTTTGAGGGGAGAGTTCTTCCATCACTTCCGGCAAGAAAATGCCGCGATAGACATACTGCAACAGTTGCGTGGCATTCTCGCCCAAATTGGTCTGGCTGCCGTCCGCCAGCCAACGGTTGATCAGGCCGTGGTGCATCGATTGCAACACCTCGGCCACCGTTTCCGGATTCACGTACGGCAAGGTCTGGCCGGCATCCACCGCCATTTGCACCACCAGGGTCAACTGCTCGCGGGTTTCTTGCATATGTGCAACACACTCGTCGTGAATGGGGGCCAGCTCGCCAACATGCTCGCTCCGCATAAACAGAATGAGTAAAATACGACGAACCTGTGGGTTATCCCCAATCATGGTCAGCAGCCGGTGGCTATGGTTCCACAAGGCCAGTGCCGGACTCGAGTGTGCCGTTCTCAACAATTGCTCACAGATGTCATCAAACTGTCCGCTCATCCTGTCCAGCATTGCCCGGTACAAGTCCAGCTTGTTCTGGAAATGCCAATACACAGCGCCGCGCGTCAATCCTGCCGCGCTGGCGATGTCGGCCAGTGTCGTTTTGGAGACACCCTTCTCGCTAAAGAGCTGCTCCGCCGTATCCAGCAGCAAATGCCGCGTTTGTTCGGCTTCTTCCCGGGTTTTGCGTGCCATGTTGAACGTATCGCTGATCAAGGAGTCTGTCGGAAGCCCGCACCATAACACAATGCGTCGCTGGAAGCATTTTACATACGTACACGCATGTATGTAAAATGTCGCGATCCGATATCGATCAATTTCCACTATCAAAGAAAAATTGCAGTACCTTTTACTTATAACACTCATATCTCCACATTCCTGAGGACATCCCATGAAGATGCAAGGAAACACCTTCGCCCAGAAAGGCGGGCAATGGCTGTTGCTCACTGCCTTGGCCGCCAGCCTGATGGCCTGCGGTCAAAAAGACGACAAGCATGCCGGCGCCATGCCGCCGATGCCGGTGGGCGTGCTCGAGATCGCGCCTAGCGATGTGCCCGTCTCTTTCGAATTCGTCGGCCAAGCCGCCGGTTCGCGCGAAGTGGAAGTACGCGCCCGTGTGGGCGGCATTCTGCTCAAGCGCGCCTACACCGAAGGCAAGCCGGTGAAACAAGGCGACTTGCTGTTCCAGATTGATCCGGAGCCGTTGAAGGCGACGCTGGACCAGGCCCAGGGCAATCTGCAAGTGCAACAGGCTCAGTTGGTGCGCACCAAACAGGATTACGACCGCATCACCCCGCTGTTCAAGGAGAACGCGGTCAGCCAAAAAGACCGCGATGACGCGGTCAGTGCTTACGAGGCCGCCAAGGCGTCCGTCGCAGCCGCCCAGGCTCAGGTGCAGCAGGCCAAGATCAATCTTGGCTACGCCCGCGTCACCGCGCCGATTTCCGGCATGACCAGCCAGGAAACCCGCTCCGAAGGCAGCCTGGTGTCCACCACAGCCGACGGCAGCCTGCTGACCAAGGTGTCCCAGCTGGACCCGATCTACGTCAACTTCAGCATGTCCGACAACGACATGATGAATCTGCGCAAGATGCAGGATTCCGGCCAATTGAAGCTGGCCGCCAACGGCCACTTCAACGTGCAGCTGAAGCTGACCGACGGCTCCACCTACGGCAAAAGCGGCCGCTTGAACTTTACCGACAGCTTGGTTGACGCCAGCACCGGCACCATCCGCTCGCGCGCCACTTTCGCCAATCCGGACGGCGGCATCCTGCCCGGCCAGTTCGTGCGCGTGATCCTGCAAGGCGCCAAGCGCAGCAACGCCATCGCCGTGCCGCAGCGCGCGGTGCTGACCTCGCAGCAGGGCAAGATGGTGTGGGTCGTCGGCGCCGACAACAAGGTGCAGCCGCGCCCCATCACCGTGTCTCAGGATGTGGGCCTCAACGTGCTGGTGGAAAGCGGCCTGAAAGCCGGCGACAAGGTGGTGGTGGACAACATCATCAAACTGCGCCCGGGCGCGGACGTGAAACCGCATCCGTTCAAGGCCGACGCCAGCGCGCCCGCCGCCGCGCCCAAACAATAAGGCAAAGGGGTAACCATCCATGTTTTCCGCCTTTTTCATCAGGCGGCCCATCTTCGCCAGCGTGATCTCCATCGTGATCACACTGGCCGGCTTGGCCGCCCTCAAGGCATTGCCCATTGAGCAGTACCCGGAAATCGTGCCGCCGATGATCTCGGTGAGCGCGAGCTACCCGGGCGCCTCCGCCGAGGTGATCGCCAACACCGTCGCTTCGCCGCTGGAACAGGCGATCAACGGCGTGGACGACATGCTCTACGTGCAGTCCACCAGTTCCTCCAGCGGCAAGCTGTCGTTGAGCGTGACCTTCAAGATCGGCACCGACGCCGACCAGGCCACCATCAACGTCAACAACCGCGTGCAGTCGGTACTGTCGCAACTGCCGGAAGAAGTGCGCCGGCAGGGCGTCAACGTGACCAAGAAATCCTCGGCCTTCCTGCAGGTGATTTCGCTGTTCTCTCCGGACAAGACCTACGACACCCTGTTCATCAGCAACTATGCGCTGTTGAACGTGGTGGACGAGCTGAAGCGGGTTCCGGGCGTGGGCGACGTGATCAACTTCGCCGGCCAGGACTACTCGATGCGCGTCTGGCTGAAACCCGATCGCCTGGCCCAGCTCAAGCTGACGCCCAGCGACGTGGCCGCCGCCATCCGCGAGCAGAACGCGCAGTTCGCCGCCGGCAAGGTGGGCGCAGAGCCGGTCAAGGGCAAGCAAGACTTCACCTACACCGTGACCACCCAGGGCCGCCTATCCGAGCCGGAAGAGTTCGAGAACATCATCCTGCGCTCCAACTCGGACGGTTCCGCCGTGCGGCTGAAGGACGTGGCGCGCGTGGAATTGGGCGCCTTGTCCTATGACTTCACCGGCACGCACAACGGCCGGCCCACCATCCCGATCGGCATCTTCCTGGCGCCGGGCGCCAACCAGTTGGCTACCGCGCAAGCCGTGGAACAGACCATGCAGAAGCTGGCTGTAAGCTTCCCCAAAGGTCTGAACTACGCCATCCCCTACGACACCACCAAGTTCGTGGAAGTGTCGATCAAGGAGGTGTACTCCACGCTGGCTGAAGCCATGGTGCTGGTATTCCTGGTGGTGTTCCTGTTCTTGCAGAACTGGCGCGCAACCTTGATTCCCTGCCTGGCTGTGCCCGTCTCCATCATCGGCACTTTCGCCGGCATGTACGCCTTCGGCTTCACCATCAATACCCTGACGCTGTTCGGCCTGGTACTGGCCATCGGCATCGTGGTGGACGACGCCATCGTGGTGCTGGAAAACGTCGAACGCCTGATGACGCAGGAAAAACTGTCGCCGCTGCAAGCCAGCTTCAAGGCGATGGATGAGGTATCCGGCGCGCTGGTGGCCATCGTATTGGTGCTGTGCTCGGTATTCATCCCGGTCGCCTTCCTCGGCGGCATCGCAGGCCAGATGTACAAACAGTTCGCCATCACCATCGCGGTGTCGGTGTCGATTTCCGGCCTGGTGGCCCTGACCCTGACCCCGGCGCTGTGCGCGCTGCTGTTGAAGGAAGGCCATCAGCATCCGGCCCGCTTCTTCGTCTGGTTCAACAACTGGTTCGACCGCCTGACCCAGGGTTATTCCCGCGGTGTGGTGTTCCTGATCAAGCGCAGCGCGGTGGGCATCCTGCTGTTCGCCGGCCTGATCGCCATCTGCGTTGGCCTGTTCCGCATGATCCCGTCCAGCCTGGCGCCGGACGAGGATCAGGGCTACATCATCGCCGCCGCCTTCCTCCCGGATGGCGCGTCGATGCAGCGCACCTCTGCCACCATGACCAAGCTGGACGCAATGACCAGCAAAAACCCGGCGGTCAAGGACGTGATGAGCTTCGCCGGCTTCGACATCCTCACCGGCGGCAACAAGACCAACGCCGGCGTGTCCTTCATCACCCTGAAACCGTGGGATGAGCGCAAAGCGCCCAACCTGTCGTCGCAGGCGGTGGTGGGCGACACCTTCGCCAAAGGCATGATGGGCATTACCGACGGTATCGTACTGGCCTTCAACCCGCCGCCGATCTCCGGCATGTCCAACACCGGCGGTTTCGAGGCCTATGTTCAAAGCCGCGGCGGCGCCAGTTCCGTGGAACTGGGCGAGGTCACCAAGAAACTGGTGGCAGCGGCCGCCAAACGTCCGGAACTGAAAGGGGTGCAAACCACCTTCTCCGCCAGCGTGCCGCAGATCTACGTCAAGCTGGACCGGGCCAAGGCCAAGTCTCTGGGCGTGCCGGTCAACACCGTGTTCGACACCATGCAGAGCACCTTTGGCGCGCTGTACGTCAACGACTTCAACAAATTCGGCCGCACCTTCCGCGTGCAGTTGCAATCGGAGGCGGATTTCCGCACCCGGGTTGAAGACCTGCGCAACATCTATGTGCGTTCGCAGGACGGCAATATGATCCCGCTGACGGCGCTGGTCACCATCAAGCAAACTACCGGTCCGGAAAGCTTGGAGCGCTTCAACATCTTCCCGGCGGCCAAGCTGGTGGGCGGCCCCGCGCCCGGCTTCAGCTCCGGCGAGGCGCTGAACGTGCTGGAAGCCGTGGCCAAGGAAACCCTGCCGGACGGCTACACCCTGGCGTGGACCGGCTCCGCCTTCCAGGAAAAATCCACCAGCGGCTCGTCCGCCGTGGTGTTCGGCTTCGGCATGATCATGGTGTTCCTGATCCTGGCGGCGCAGTATGAGCGCTGGAGCCTGCCCATCAGCGTGCTGATGGCGGTGCCCTTCGCCATGTTCGGCGCGCTGATGGCCAACTGGCTGCGCGGTCTCGCCAACGACGTCTACTTCCAAGTGGCGCTGGTGACGCTCATCGGCCTATCGGCCAAGAACGCGATCCTGATCGTGGAGTTCGCGGTGCAGCAAATGGAAGAAGAGGGCCTGAGCGTGGTAGACGCCGCCATCGCCGCCGCCAAGCTGCGTTTCCGTCCAATCGTGATGACTTCGCTGGCCTTCGTGCTGGGTTGTATGCCGCTGGCCATCTCCAGCGGCGCCGGCTCCGCCAGCCGCCACTCGATCGGCACCGGCGTGGTGGGCGGCATGTTGGCGGCCACCTTCATTGCCACCTTCTTCATCCCGATGTTCTTCATGCTCATCATGAAGTTCAGCAAACCGAAACAGCCTCAGCCCGCGGCCGAGGCAGGAGACAAGGCCGATGCTTAAACGCGCCCTGATTCCCTCATTGGTGGCGCTGGCGCTGACCGCTTGCGCGGTCGGCCCCGACTACAGCCGCCCCAAACTGGAGCTGCCGGACAGCGCCCAGGCCCAGAGTCCGGCCATCGCCATGGACTGGTGGAAACAGTTCAACGATCCGGTACTGGACCAGCTGATCGCAGAGGCCTTGGAGCATAACCAGGACCTGGCCGCCGCAGCCGCCCGCGTCGACGAAGCCGCGGCCCAGGCCGGCATCGCCCGCGCCCAGTTGCTGCCGGCGTTGAACGCCAACGCCGGCTATCAGCGCGGCCGCACCTCCACGGCGACAACCACGCCGGGCGCGCCGCTGGTCAGCGACGTGCGCAACGCCAACCTCACCGCGTCCTGGGAACTGGACCTGTGGGGCAAGCTGCGCCGCGGCAACGAGGCGGCGCGCGCGGACTTCGCCGCCAGCCGCTTCGCCCGCGACAGTTCGAAGCTAGCGATCGCCGCGCAAACCGCGCAGACCTATTTCCAGCTTCGCGCCTACGACGCCCAGCTGGACATTGCCAAGCGTACGCTGCAAAGCCGCGAGGAATCGCTGAAGCTGCAAACCAAGCGTTTCAAGGGCGGTTTGATCTCCGAGCTGGACCAGCAGCAGGCCGAGGCCGAAGCGGCTTCCGCCCGCGCCAAGGTGCCGCAGATCGCCAGCGCGCTGGCGCAGACCGAAAGCGCGCTGGGCGTGCTGCTCGGCTACTCGCCCAAGCAGCTGGTGGCCGGCGGCATCCAGCGCGGCCAAAGCCTGGACGCGCTGTCCGCGCCGCCGGAAGTGCCGGCGGGCCTGTCCTCCAGCTTGCTGGAGCGTCGGCCGGACATCGCCGCCAGCGAGCAGCAGCTCATCGCCGCCAACGCCCGCATCGGCGTGGCGCGCGCGGCTTACTTCCCCAGCATCAGCCTGAGCGGGGCGCTGGGTTCGCAAAGCCTGTCGCTGGACACGCTGTTCACCGGCCCGACGCGGACCTGGAGCTTCGTCGGCAACCTGGCGGCGCCGGTGTTCAACTTCGGCCAGACCGGCTACGCGGTGGACGCGGCCAATGCGCGGCAGAAGCAGGCGCTGGCGCAGTACCAAAAGACGGTGCAGAGCGCGTTCAAGGACGCGCTGGACGCCTTGTCCGGCTACAGCGCGGCGCGGGACATCCAGGCGGCGCAGACCACGCAGTTCCAGGCCTTGAACAAATCGCTGCGTCTGGCGAACCTGCGTTACGACAACGGCTACGCCAGCTATCTGGACGTGCTGGACGCGCAACGCAACAGCTTCCAGGCGGAACTGGGCCTGGTCAGCGCCAAGCTGGACCAACTCAACGCGGTGGTGGGCCTGTACAAGGCACTGGGCGGCGGCTGGGAAACACCGGACAAGTCTTGATCCGCGGCAGCAAACGACAAACCCCGCCTTGGCGGGGTTTTTTATTGGTTAACGACGGGTGGAATCAGGCCGGGAGGGCGGGCCACGACACATGGTCAAGGTCTGCCACCGACTCAGGCATATCCCGCAGTTGTTTGCGATAGGCCTGCCAGGCCGAGCGTTGCTCGGCGCTGTACGGCGCGTCCGGCAACTGGGTTTTGTCGGACGCCGCCAGCAGGCGGTCGCGCTCTGCGCGCAATAGCACCAGCTTAGCTTCGCGAATCAAACGACCCGCAGTAGTCGTGTCGATACCCAGTTCGGTCAGTTGGTCGGCGGGAACATTAATCATGCCGTTAGGCAGTTTGGCAATCATCAGCATCGGAGTCTCCTGGAGTTAAGCGGTCGGCACATCGACAAAGGCGTTCAGGGTCTGCGGCGGCGCGACGCGGTTGGTCAGTGCAATCGGGCTGGCCAACCAGAAGGTGTTGACATGCTCATAACGCCCCAATTCCCTCTCCTCCCCTTTCCCATCATGAAAACCGAAATCCAGCGGCAGATTGGAAATCACGCGATAATTCAAACCACCACCACGTAGATATGCACCACTGAGCACCATATTGCACCCAGCAAAAGTGCCATCGGCAATGCCGTTATACGGAGGCTTATTCACATCTATCCGATATTGCTTGCAATACATCGCATGGGAAACATGCGATACCGTCGGATTATACGTTTCGCTGAAGCGCTTGACTTCGAGGAACTTGGCATCCCCGCCCCAAGCTACATCGCTTCCTTCCATTTCCAGCAATAATCCAGCCTGATGCACGGTGCTCACGTTCAGTGGCCGCTCATTCTCCGCACCGTTCCACGCATAATTTCGGACAATGGACACTTGATGCGTACCATCCTCCCCTGCGGAGCGCAAGCGCCACCATACCGGGTAGAAGAAATCCTTGCTGCCGCCGATGGTGAAATCGATGACGATGCGGCGTTCCGGGGTGTTTTCCTTGCGCCAGTCCTCCATTTGCTGAATCTTGACGTCGACGCGTCGGTCGATATCGGCAATCTTTCCGTTTACTGTGCCGGTCAGCGCGTTCGACGCTTTTACCAGTTCCGCGATATTGCTTTCCAAGCTCATCATGCTCTCCAATGGTTCATCACAGAGTGGATTGAATTAAATTCAACCATGTGTTCGTTCACCGCCCTTCCGGCGTGAACGGCTTCAGCGCTGACATGGAGATATTGTGTCAGTTATGGAAAGCAAGGGCTTTTAAACCGCTTTAGCAAAAAAATCGAAAACCGCGCTCCATGATGTGGAAGCGCGGTTCATTCTGACTTAGCCAAGCCATTTACTTAGCTCGGCATGCCGTGCCAGGCACGCCTGGCTTAATATCATGGCTTGATTTTTTCCAACTCGGCGCGAGTACCAGATGCCTGATTGCTCCATGCTTGGCAGGCATTGATGAATGCACTCATCTGTTTTTTTTCTTCATCATCGCCATCACGCAGCAAATTCAACTGTTTGAAGATCGGATAATACTTCTCAATATGAGCCGCACACTGTACTCTGGCACACTCCGACCTGGCAGCATCCGATAGTTCGATCTCTATTGGCCCATCTTGGAATGAAGCCGCAAATGCTTCGACATTGGTTTGCGTGTAGCTGTCTGCATGCAGCTCCATTCCTGATTTCATTTCCGTTGCGATCAACATGGCTTGCTCCTTAGTTCGTTAAGTCTGTCAGATCACTTAAACCCAAGCTATAAAACCCAGCATCACCCAAATTGACAAAAATATTCCGCAGTTCAATCACTAGGCGAGAATTTATAGGTTTATTTAAAAAATATGCCGAAAACAGCACTGTGGTTTGCATACCTTTCGTGGTCAACCGCACTGGCGTCCAGTCTTTTTGAGTCAAATCAAGCTCCGTTCTGCCCGACTCCCAACCACAATATGCCTCCGCCCCACCGGCCAACGATACCACCCGATATTCGAAGCCTCTGGTCGCTTTGATAGGCTGTGCATTGCTCGGCATTGCCCCCCTCTCACCAGGCCAAAGACTGAAATAGGGGCGTGCTGCCTCGGGCTTGGGCTCACACACAATTCGTAATACCCGACCTGGCACCTGCCACCACACGCTTTTACTTTCCTCGATAACGGATAACTGGACCGTACACTCCGAGTTCCATATAGAAAACCCTTTAGGGGTTCCATCTTCATTCAGTTTATCCAAGCGGGCGTTATTAAGCAGATTGAATGCGGGATAGCCACCTTGGGCGCTGATACGCCATGTCTCCAATTCGTTTATTTTCTTAGTCACACTCTGGTCGATTTCACCGATCTTTCCATGAACGGCATCGGTCAAACCATTGGCAGACTTCACCAACTCGGCGATATTGCTCTCCAAACTCATAACACTCTCCTTAAGGTCTTACCGCGATACATGGCCTTGACGGCCATTCAAAGCAAGGCGTCCCCAGGCCTCAGCCTGGAAACGGAAACACATAGAAATGGGGAAGTGCCGGAAGCGGCGCGGGAAATACAGGAGTGACTGCGGGGACGGCCATGTCGGCCAGGGGAAATGGGGCTGCGACGCAGCCCCTGCGCTCAAGCGCCCAGACGTTGTTTGACGAACAAATGCTGCATGCTGACGATGGCCGCGGCATTGGCGGTGGCCAGCTCCAGGCCGGAGCGTTTATCGGCGGCATGCTCCTGTTCCAGCGCTTGGCTGCGGTTTTGCAAGGTGGCTACTTGCGGCTCCAGCGCCTGCAAACGCCCTTCCTGCGCGCGGATGCGCTCATCTCGCCCCAAGCCGCGGTTGGCTTCGCCGATCTGGGCCGCCGCCAGTTCCGCCAGTTCGCTGGCCAGGCTCAGATTGAGGCCGGCGCCGCTGGACTGGATGGTGACGCTGTCCGGCGGCAACGCGTTCAAGGCCAGGTCATAGGCCAGCAGCAGTTGCACATCGGCGGCCTTGTAGGCCAGCGCCGCCTTCGGGTCGGACCAGACCGCCAGCAAGGTGCCGTCCGCCAGGATGAAACCGATCTCGCGCACCCAGAACGCCTTGACGTCGTCGGCGATGGCGGTCAAGTGGATCTGGGTATTGCCCAGCTGTTCACCACCGGCGATGGGGTAGCGCGCCTGTTCGCTGCGCAAGGCGGTCTGGCCCTGCGTCGGCGCGTAAGCACCGTCGCCCAAGGCGATGTGGGTGATCTGCGCGGACACGCCGTCATTGCTGGCGCGCCAGATTGCGGCCAGGCCGGCCGCGGTGATAAGAGGTGCTAAGGGGGTGCTCACAACGATGCCTCCATGGTGACGTGAACCACGCTATAAATTTGCGCGGCGGATGAAAGAGCCAGCGGCTGCAACGGCGCCAGCCGCATCGGCGCGGCCTCGGCGCTACGGCGGATCAACGCACGCGCCTGAGCGGCCGATGCCAAGCCCAAGCGGCCGTTGAAACGCGCGCCCAATTTGAAGCGGTAGGTGCTCCGCGCCGGCTTGGCCAGTTCCACCATGCGCCGCAAGCGGCGATAGAGATCGGGGTTGAGCAAGGCCTGGCCGGGCAGCAAATTGTCGTTCGCCCAAGCGGTCAGCTCGAAGGTGTAGGGCGCGGCCGGCGGCTGACGCTGCCACCACTCCTCCAGTTCCACCGTCACGCCGAGGATGCGGAACACTTCGCGCAATGCCCAGGGCGTGCCCTTGTGGCGATGCAGTTCTATGCTCTGCTTGATCAGATCTCGGCGTTGCTGTTCGCTCTGGGTCAGCAGCCAACCTTCGTCGCCGTCGATATGGAATTGCTCGGCGAGCAGAGGCAGCAGCTCCGGCTTGGCCGCGTCCACTAGATAAACCAACAGGCCGCCTGGATCGATATCGCCCAGCCGTTCGCTCAGCCGGGCCAGTGGACCAAAACGCGCGTCGCGCGCCAGCAGATTAGGGGTCACGTCAGCCATCCTGGCCTCCCGTCATTTCCAGTTGGATGTCGGTACAGTGCGACCAGCCCTGTGGCGGCACCACTTGGGCGGCGGCCGGCTCCAGCAGGGTCACCTGGTAAACGCCGGGCACCGATAGGGTAGCGATCAGCTGCGACGGCACGATGTCGCGGCCCAGCCGCTCCGCCTGCGCCTGCACGAAGGCGCCGACAGCCGCCTGCGCCTGCTGCTGCACGGTTTTAGGATCGACATCGCGATACGGCGTCAGCCGCGCGCGTACCCGGTAGCCGTAATCCTCCGGCGCCAGCACCTCCACCAAATCCGTCAGCGGCCGCACCCGGTCTGCGCTGCACGCGGCGGCCACCACGCTGAGCATGCTGTCAGGCGGCATGCCGGTCTTGGTCAGCGGGTACAAGCGCACCACGCCGGGCGGCACTTGGTTGGCGCTTTTCAGTTCGCCGTTCTGCTGTTGCAGGCTGGCGCTGATCACCGCCACATCGGCGATGTCCTGATGCGCGCGCAACGCGTGGTGGCGATAGGAGGCGGCGCTGCCGGCCACGCTGAAGGACTCCGGCGCCAGTCGGATCCGCGCGCGCAGGCGCTCGTCGTCCTCCGCGTCGGCGCCGCCGGCGCTGGTGTCGATATTGACCACGCTGGCGTCCACCTCCAGTTCATCCACCAAAGTGTTGATCTGGCCCGGCACGAAGCCATTGCCCGCAGCCCCCGCCTCCGTCGCGCTGACAGGCAGGTCAATACTGGTGCTGCCGGCCGGCGCGATCTGGCTGGCCAGGGTCTGAAACTGCACGCCGCCGCCGGCCACCAGGGTCTGCGCCGGGATCACCTGCGCCAGCGCCAGCGGCTGGGCGAAAGCAATGCGCACCGTACAGCGCGCGTGCTGCGCCGCCAGCCGGCTGACGCCGACCAGCTCGCCCAGGTAGTCCAGCATCGGCGCGCGGGCGAAAGCCACCAGGTTTTGGCGGCCGGCATCGTTGAAGGCGGCTCGAACCACGCTTTCGCGATAGGCGATCAGATCGATCAGCAAACGCTCCACCTGGCCGGGGTAGAGCGTCTTGCCGCTCATTTTCTGGTAGGCGTCGATCAGCTCGGCGGTGACGAGATGCGGGTCGTCATCGATGAACTTGGGCAAGTCTGGGGTCATGGGAGAACGTCCTTGAATGGAGCGCGGCGGCCTGGCGCGGCCGTCGCGGGGCGCAGAAGAGAAAGCGGATGACGACATGATCCGCCATCATGCCGCCGGCCGGCTTTTAAAGCCGTTTGGAAAAGAACTTGAACAGACCGCCGGCGCGGCCGGCTTCGGCCTCCGGCGTAGCGGCGGCAAAGTCTCCCGCAGCCAGTTGCCGCAGTTGGGACACCGCCTCGTCGGCCGCCGTGCGCGCCGCCATCTCGTCCGAGGCCTGACGCACCGCTTCCTTGCCCTTCAGCCGAGCGTCGCGGATTGCGTACAACGCCTGTTCGCAGGCCGCCGCCTTGGCCAGAATGCTGTCCGCCGCCTGCTGGCCGTCCCAGCCCTTGGCCTCGGCCCAGGAACGCACCGCCGGCGGTGCCTCGCCCTTGTAGCCGGCGTCCTTGAACGCCTGCGCCTCGGCGGCGGCGCGCTGGTATTCGGCTAGGTTAGGCTCACTGCCCAAGGTTACGCTGCGGGTGGTATCTGCAGCGGCATCAATCTCTCGCAGCAACTGTTCTTGCAACTCCGCCAGTGAAAATTGCGGTGTCGGTTGATTGCCTTGCTGCAGCCAAAGTTCATACTCATCCCACCAGCGGTGACCTTTAGGGATATAGGCCCCATCGACAACTCGAATCACTCCATCCGACTGCTTGGTTAAACGATACATGGCATTCACTTTCACCCCCCTATCGATTAATTAAATCTCAGCATCCGCCACCCAATGACAGGCAATCCAATTAATACTTGGACTAACTGGGGGAATCACATTTACAAACCTGGTAGAACTGGACTTAACCGCTGGAATCACGCCATTTCCATTACTCGTAGTCATTCTATCAACCGCACCTAAACCGTCATAAATCACAATAGCCGGCTCAATCCGTTTCTCTACCATAAACGGGATAGTCATATTAATTTGCTTGTCACCCAAATTGCCGACATTCAAATGAAACATCTTGCTAAATATAGCCGGCGCGAAAGCGGAATCGGCCCCATAGTTTTTAGCGGGAAAGTCATTTAACGGATAGCTTTTCTCAAAATACCGCTGACACAAAGTCAACTCCTCGCCAAAGCCACGGTACTCGAACGGCGTCGCCACTGGGCTCTCCTCCAACTGCACCTGCGCAATATCGAAAATGCCGGTTTGCGCGCCGGTCATCGCATTCAGGGCCGGGTAGGCATCGCTGTACGACACCCCAAGAAAAACGGCCAGAGAGGCCTCGTTCCCCGGTTCGCGCCCCTGCAAGCTAGGAGAGGAAAAAGAGAAGACAAAGCGTTGCCAACGGGTCGTCAACTCCACCGGGCTTGCCTCCAGCGCCCTGATCTTGTCGGATGCGGCTGGCGGCCTCTTCAACCACTGTTCAACATAGGCCACCATCTTGCGCGGCTGATCCGCCTTGGCCCAGAAGCTCAGCGTCATACGCTTGCCGGTGAAACGCCGCAGGTTTTCCACCGGCTGACACACCTGGCAGTACTCGTTGGCCTTGCTGGCCGGCGGCTTGCTCAGCGTCAGACGCATGAAGTTCGTCGTCGCTCCCAAGGTTTCGGTCTCGGCGATACTGGCCGCCATCCGCGACAAGGTCGCGCCGCCAAGCGGGCCGCCGCCCAAATCCAGAAGCCAACGGTCCACCGAGCCATAACCGCCCACTGTCTGACTGGCGCCGCGCTGCCACACGTCGAAACCTCCATTGATCAGCACATTGCGTCGGTAGGCCTGAGCCGGAAAGGTTTGCAGAGGGTGGAAATCACGCGGCTTGGCATCCCGCTTCGCCAGCTCCTCTGCGATGCGCTGATCCACCGCGGAGCGCGTCGCCAATACCACGCTGGGGTCCACCAGCAGCGTCACCGCCGCGGTGTTGGACACTTCCAGAATCATCCGGACATAAAGCTGCTTGTTTGAACCGGCCGCCAGCAGCGGCTTGTAGCTCTCCGGGAATTTTCCGATGGCGATCAGATCGCCACGGCTATCGAACAGACCCACCTCGCGGATGTAAAAGCCGCCCACGGTATCCGGCAACACCGCTTCCGCCACCACCCAGTTGGGGTTGTTCGGATCCACCGCTAAGTGGTTGAGCGCGCCGCGCCAGGTTTCATGTTTGAGCGCGGTCTGGCTCTCGCTGGGCGTGTAATACCCGCCGTTGTCGCCGTCGCCAACCGCCATCTGGCTGATCTGCAGCGGCGCGCCGTTTGCTTGCGCCGCCGCCAGCTTGGCCTTGCCGCTGGCGGTGAGAAGCGTGAAAAACTCATTGGCCATCGATTGCTCCTGGGAAGGGTTCTAGGGATCTCATGCTGTGGGATAAAGCGTGACCGTCTCGACGCTGGCATACGCCAGCGCCACGTTCAAACTGGCGCGCTGTTGCAGTGATTCGGGCAGGAACGGGTAGACCGTGGCCAGCTCGCCCACTTGAGTGGCCAGCGCCAACATTGGCACAGCGCTGCGGTTGCTCAACACCAATGCCAGCCGTTCCAGCACCGAGCGGGCGTTCTTGTATTCGTTGATCATCGCCTCCAGCGCCGTCAGCGTGGCGGCGTCGATGCCGCGCGCGGCCAAGTCGATCCGGATCTTGAAGTGATAAGGTTTTCCGGCGTATTCGAACCATTCGCTGATCTGACCAGACAGCGCCAGCGTGGCCAGCACCTGCTGCAAAGACCAGCGCGTGCCCTTGCTGCGGTGCAGATGGATGGACTGCTTGATCAGCTCGCGCTGCTGGCGTTCGCCCTGGCTCAGCCGCCAGCCCTCGTCGCCGGCCACGTGGAACTGCTCGGCCAGCGCCGGCAGCCAGCCGGCGTCCACCTGGTCCACCAGATAGACCAGCAGGGAGCTCAGATCGGCGTCGCCCAAACGGGTGGTGAGCTGTGCCAGGTGGCCGAAACGCTCGTCGTTGGCCAGGATATTGGGCGCCGCCCCGCTCATAGCCGCAGCTCCGTTTCACGGATCACGCCGTCGGCCAGCCGCCACTGCACGGTGAGCCGCGCGTCGCCGTTGCCGCCTACGCTGTAGAGCACCCGCGCCACGGCGACGCGCGGCTCGCCGTACAAGGGGTGGCTAATCGCCTCCACCGCCTCGCGCACCACATGCGGCCGGGCTCGGTCCACCGGGTAGTCCAGATAACGGAACAAATCGCTGCCAAACTCCGGCCGCAGCGGATCGCTGCCCTTGGGCGTACCCAGGATGATGCGCAAGGCCTGATGGATGTCGTCGAGGTTCTCGACGATGTCAGCGGGGGATGCCTGATCGCGGGCCTGCAAGGCCGGCTGCCAGTGCAAGGAGGAGATGTCGGATATGCGGGTCATGGGCCTATGATGCCGCAAGGCCCGCCGCGGGGCTTTTAAAGCCGGTTAGGGAAACAGTTGAATTACAAGGAGAATTTCGCGTACAACGCCGCATGCGGCGCAAGCCTTGCCACCATGCCTTGACCCTCCGCACCCGGTCGGCAACAATCCCCCCGTTGCCGCCCACATGCGGCACACGGGATTGGCGTCCCGTTATCTACTTACCAATTCTGCTTGCGCGGCATGCCGCGCGGGCTGCTTTACCATGGCCGCGCCATTTGGCCGGCGCATGGTGGGTTATTAAGCCTGCACTATCAACGATTTGATTTATTTAGACGCCAATCCTGTTCCCTCTATATTTGGGATCAGGTGCTTCATCTTGTGTCATTACAGGAGAAACACCATGCAACATTCTCACAAATTCCCCCGTCGTCGCCGCTACAAACTGCACTCGCTGGAGCAGCAGGAAGCCTTGCTCCCCTTTGTTCGTTTGTGCCCCGGCCGCACCTATCGGCATTACTGGCAAATGCCCGCGCCCCGTAAGGATTACCCCGCCGACAGCGCGTATGGCCGCGAATGCGCGGCCCACCTGCTGCAATGGATGAAGGACAATCGGGAATATGTCGGCAAGGGCCTGCTCAGCCGCGTGGCGCGCGACATCGACTTTGACGATCGCGATGGTCGCGGTCAGTGGATGGGCTTTTTCAACTATCTGGAAATCATGATGCTGCTGGGCGCGGATCGGGTCCGGGTCTATCGCCATGTGGATAGCCAACATCAGCTCTATCTGGCGCTGGGACAACGGCTCAAGCTGGAAGCGCGCTTCCGCCGCATCCGCCTGCGCAATCGCTGACCTCGGCTGGGGATATCGCTATGCTCCACCCGCCCAACACCTACGGTTTGTCGGGCGGGTGGCGTCGCCAGCCACGAGGCATTGAAACCCAGGCCTCCGCCCATTCAAGCGCCGCAAGCCAGACGCACTTGCTCCAGCACAGCATCCGCCAGCGCCCAGTCGCTGTGGCGGTTCGGCCGCGCCGCGGCTTCGTAAGCCCTCATTTCCCGTTCAATATAATCGTGCAGACCCGGCGTGGCCGGGCCGTATTCGGGCGCGCCGCCGGCGGACTTCAAGGCCAACAGGCCGGCCAATTCGTCACGCAGCCGGATATCGTCTAAAGTCTGGTCGGCCAGTTCTCCCAACAGCAGCGGCGGCATGCTGCGCCGGCGCAGCAGCCATTGCGCCGCCAGCAAGGGCCGCAGCACATACAAGTATTTTTTCAGCCGTAGTTGCTGTTCGCGCTTGCGGCCGCGGTAGTTCTTGCGCGCCGCCGACAGATAATGCCAGTAGGCGGCATCGCCGGCGAAGTGCTCCTGACCTAGGTTTCGCAACAGCCGGCAAGCCGCCGGATGCTGGCGGTAAACCTGCGGCGAGGCCAGCCACTCCAGCAGCGCGGCGTTGCCGCCCAGAGTCAACCGCAACGCCTTGCGCAGCTCCCAGCCGCTGATGTCCAAACCGTCGGCCAGCGGCAGTTCGATCACATCGCGCTGGCCGCCGGCCTCGTACCACTCCGCCGCTTGCAGGTAGACGAAGCGCACATCGTAATCGCTGTCCGGCGCGGCGTAGCCCCAGCAGCGGCTGCCGCCTTCGGCCGCGTAAAGGATGCGCACGCCGTGCTGCGCCTCCACTTGTTCCAGCCGCGCCAGCGCTAGCCGCCTCGCTGCCTCCGCCGGTCGCTCCGCGCGGGCGTGTGCTTCCGTCGACACTCTTCAACTCCCCCTGTATCGTCGCGGCGCGCCCGGATACGGCCCGCCGATTGCAAAATTTCCCTTTACCCCGTTTAAGCTATTTAATACAAAGGCGGCATGCCGTTGGAAACCGACGTCGCCGGCAGGCCCACACCATAATAACCGGGCCGGGAACCGGCGTCCGCTCGCAACGGCTTTTGGGGGAGAACACATATGAAGCGATGGGGACAACCATGATCACCACCATCAAGGGCAAGATTCTGGCCAGTTCCGGCCTGCTGATCCTGATCGGTTTTTGCGTGCTGGCCGGCGTCAATATCTACGCGAGTTATCAGAGCGCGGAGAAGGCGGTGCTGGACAACGCCAAGCTGCTGGCCGAAAGCGAGGCCGGCCAGGTGCAGCGCTTGCTGGGCAAGACTTACGATTCGGCCCAGGTCGTGGCCGAGTCCGCAGTGGCGGTCAAACACAATCTGCCGCCCAACGCCCGCCAGCTACTATCCGACATCGTTAAGGGCCAATTGCCCAATAACCCGGACGCGGTCGGCTATTGGGCGATCTGGGAGCCCAACGCGCTGGACGGCCGCGACGCGGAGCTGGCCGGCAAGGAGCACAACGACAAGACCGGCCGCAGCGGCGTGTACTGGTATCGCAAGAGCGGCAAGATCGACGTGGTGTGGGGCGGCGAGGGGGTGGACGACAGCGCCTATTACACCGAGCCGCGCAAGACCGGCAAGCCGATGTTGACCGAGCCTTACGTGGATCCCGACATCAAGATCCTGATGGGCACCATTTCCTTTCCCCTTCTGGTCAACGGCAAGGTGCTGGGCGTGGCCGGTTGCGATATCGCGCTTGGCCATTTGCAGGAGCTGGCCGCCAAGGTCAAGCCTTACCAGAGCGGTTTCATGAGCTTGTATTCCAACAGCGGCGTTCAACTGGCCGGCCGCGATCCGGCGTTGAACGGCAAGGCGGACGCCGGCCTGCCGGCCACGGCCAAGACGGCGATCAAAAGCGGTCAGCCGGCGGAGTACGACAGCGACGATGGCTTCCGCCACTTCATCATGCCCATTACCGTGGGCGAGGCCGGCATGCCGTGGGCGGTGCGCATTTCCATTCCGCTGAGCGAAGCGTTCGCCCCAGTACGCGCCGCCAGCTGGCAGTCGGCCTTGATCAGCCTGGGCATTCTGGCGCTAATCCTGCTGCTGTTGGGCGCCACGCTCAATCAGTTGCTGCGCCCGCTGGGCCGGCTGCAGTCGGCGATGAGCGAACTGGCCTCCGGCAGCGGCGATCTGACCCGCGCGCTGCCCATCGCCAGCCGCGACGAGATCGGCCTGGCCGCCGGGGCCTTCAATACCTTCACCGGCTCGCTGCGCGCGATGATGCTGGACGTGCGCCGCCACGCCGGCGATGTGTTGGGTTCGGTGCGTCAGCTGTCCGGCGATGTGGATCAGATTCGCGGCAGCTCCGCGCGACAGTCCGAGGCGGCCAACGCCACCGCCGCCAGCGTGGAGCAGTTGTCGGTCAGCGTTAGCCACATCGCGGAATCGGCTCGCGTGGCGGAACAGCGCGCGCGCGAGGCGGACACGCTTTCCAGCGAGGCTTCGGCCAATGTCGACGCCACGGTGCGCGAGATCGGCCGCATTTCGCAGACGGTTCGCGAACTGGCCGAGGTGCTGGGCGGCATGCAGCAACGCTCGGACCAGATCAGCGGCATCGTGTCGGTGATCCGCGACATCGCCGACCAAACCAATCTCTTGGCCTTGAACGCGGCGATTGAGGCCGCGCGCGCCGGCGAGATGGGCCGTGGCTTCGCCGTGGTGGCCGATGAAGTGCGCAAGCTGGCCGAACGCACCTCCCAGGCCACGCTGGAAATCTCCGGCGTGATCCAGACCATGCAGCAGGACACCGCCAAGGCCTCCGACAGCATGGACGGCGCGCTGCGCCAAGTGGACCAGGGGGTAAAACTGGCCGAGGAGTCGGCGCAGTCGATCCAGCAGATCAGCGGCCACGCCCAACAAGTGGTGGAATCCGTGGGCGACATCGCCGCCTCCACCTCCGAACAATCCAGCGCCAGCCAGGAAATCGCCCGCCACATCGAAAACATTCACGGCATGTTGCTGCAAACCGACGAATCCATCAGTCAGGCGCAGCAGGCCACCACCTTGCTCGCGCGCTTGGGCGAGGAGCTGGATTCGCTGATCGGAAAATTCAAGCTATAGACGCGGCTTGGTCGGATTTTTTGATCGACTCTTGCGGTTTTTTGCGCTTTTTTCGCGCCGAGCCTATCCGTATAGTCCGTTCATGGCCGGCCGCCCTCCGCGGCCGGCGTCATCAACCAAAGCCGGCGCGCCGGCAGGAGAACGCAAGATGGATAAATGGATCACATTGCTTGCCCGCGTGCTGCTGGCGCAGGTTTTCTTTCTGGCCGGCATCGGCAAACTAGGCGCCGGCTACGCCGCCACTCAGGGTTATATGGCCGCGATGGGCGTGCCTGGCTTTTTGCTGCCGCTGGTGATCGCTTTGGAAATAGGCGGCGGCTTGGCCTTGGCGCTAGGCGTGAAAGCGCGCTGGGTAGCGCTGCTGCTGGCTGGTTTCTCCGTCGCCTCGGCGCTGCTCTTCCACTGGGAGCCGGGCAATAGCCAGCAAATGATCCAGCTGACCAAGAACCTGGCCATGGCCGGCGGCTTGCTGATGGTGTTCGCCCACGGCGCGGGCACACTGTCCTGGGACGGCCGCAAAGGCTAACCACGCTGGCTTGCCTGACGGCAAAGCCGCCGGTCATCATAACGAAGCGATGCAGTTTACCCTCTGCGTCGCCGCATTCCAAACCGTCCGGACGGCCATTCCATGTAATCCACGCCGATCTCCACCTTCGCCCAAGGGAAATCCATCTCGATGAAACCGCACTGGATGATAAGCGGCCTCGCCGCTCTGAGCTTCAGCCTAAGAGCCTGTTTACGATCTCCGGAGCAATAGAGCCAAGAAAGCCAAGTGGATGAACTGCAAGCTAGTATTCAGCTTCCGCTCGCAGTTCTTCCACAGCCTTCTGCTCTTTTCCAACCAAGCGAAGCTGCGCTCAACAATCCATCGTTTGGGCATCACCTTGAACGTATGCAGCTCGCTTCTCTTCGCGATCTGTACCGTCACATACCCACCCAGAATCTCCCGCACTCCCTGCGCAAAGGGCTGACCTATGTAGCCGCTGTCGCACAGCAGGCTTTGCACCCGCTTGAGCCCACTCTGGCAACGTGCCAGCGCTTTGAGGGCTCCTTTGCGATCCGTCACCTCCGCTGTAGTCACTGCTACCGCGTGCGGTAAGCCCTGGGTATCCACTACGATATGGCGTTTGATGCCTGATATTTTCTTACCCGCGTCGTAGCCTTTTAACCCCGCTGTATCAGTGTTCTTCACGCTCTGCGCGTCGACGATCAAGAGCGTGCTTGAGGCGTTCCGCCCCAGTTTCTCTCGGGCCACGCCAACCTGATTTTTTTAATGCCAGCTCCAACACGCTTACGCCGTACAAGTCAGGTTCGGTCCATTTGCGCCAATACGCATAGACGTTCTGCCACTTGGGAAAGTCAGGCGGTAGATAGCGCCACTGACAACCTGTGCGCAGAAGATAGAGCACTGCGCAGAACACTTCATACAGATCCAGCTGTACCGGTTTAGTGTTACGTCGGACGCCACGCAGCAGCGGCTCTATCTGAGCAAACTTTTCTCGACTAATGTCGCTTGGGTAGGATTTTCTCTTCACTCGCCCATTATCGCTCACAAAAAGATCGTAAACAGGTTCTAAGCGCCGCGTTGAGTTATTCCACGCCGCTCGTCGCCCCCGCCGTCGCAATGCAGCGGGCAAGCAGCAATAAGCAACTGGTGGTCGATTTCTACAACCAGTTTTTCAACCAGCACGACTTGAGCGCGGCGGACCGTTATATCGGCGACCGCTATATTCAACACAACCCCAGCGTCAAGGACGGAAAGCAGGCCTTTGTCGAGGCTTTCACCGAGCGCTTCAAACAAGCCCCCGAGCGCCGCAACACCATTATCCGCGCCGTTGCCGAAGACGACCTGGTGGTCTTGCATGTGCATAGCACCAGCGATGCCAAAGACCGTGGCCGAGCGTTGGTCGACATCTTCCGCGTGGAGAACAACAAGATTGTCGAGCACTGGGACGTGATCCAGCCGGTGCCGGACGTAAGCGCCAGCGGCAACAGCATGTTCTGACACCCGCCCGGAGGCCCGCGCCGTCATGGCCGGGCCTCTCCTCATCCGCGCCGACTCATGCCACAATCCAGACATCCCCATTGAACCGAGCGCGCCATGTCCCTGCACTTCCACGTGATTCCAGTCACGCCGTTTGCCCAGAACTGTTCCATCTTGTGGTGCGACGCCAGCGGTCGCGCCGCGGTGGTGGACGCCGGCGGCGACATCGAGCGCATCGTCGATTGGATTTCCCGCCAAAACCTGACGGTGGAAAAACTGCTGCTGACCCACGGCCACATCGACCACGCCGGCGGCGCCGCGCGGCTGGCGGAGCAACTGGGCGTAAAGATAGAAGGCCCGCAGCGCGCGGAAAGCTTCTGGCTGGATCAATTGCCGCAACAGGGCCATATGTTCGGCTTTCCGCGCAGCGAGGCGCTGACGCCGGATCGCTGGCTGGAGGAAGGCGACACCGTCAGCGTGGGCGAGGAAACGCTGAACGTGATCCACTGCCCCGGCCACACGCCGGGCCACGTGGTGTTCCACAGCGCCGGCGCGCGGCTGCTGATCGCCGGCGACGTGCTGTTCCAGGGGTCGATCGGCCGCACCGACTTTCCAATGGGCAATCACCAGCAGTTGATCGACGCCATCCAGCAAAAGCTGTTCCTGTTGCCGGACGACACCACGGTGGTGCCTGGCCACGGTCCCTTGACCACCATAGGCGAGGAAAAGCACAGCAACCCCTACGTCGCCAACCCGCGCTACCGCTGAGCCGAGATGCCGCCTGATTTTGACCGCAAGGTGATCGCGCTATTGCTAGCGCTGCCGCCGGGGCGGGTCGCCACCTACGGCGCGTTGGCGGAGCAGGCCGGATACCCGCGCCATTCGCGTCATGTCGGCCGCTTGCTCAGCCACCTGCCGGACGGCGTCAGCGTGCCCTGGTTCCGAGTGCTGGGCGCCGGCGGCCGCATCTCGCGTCCAGGCAGCGAGCAAGCCGACTGGCAGCGTTTGCTGCTGGAAGAGGACGGCGTGGAATTGAGCGCGGCCGGCAAGGTGGACTTGCGGCGTTACGGCTGGCCGGACGCGCATTTTTGTAGCAAAAAGTTGTAGTTCCGCAACATTTAATGTTTCAAACATAATATCTACGGCTCAAAGTACATCGCATTTACATAAAATGACAAAAATGCGACAAGCACATTGTAAATACTTTGCAAACGAATATTTCTGAGCTAGTCTGCGCCCGCGCCGACAGGTCTGTCCGCGCGCACTACACGCTACACGCACAAAATATTCTGGTGAAACAATGAAAACTCGCAATCTGCTGCTGGCCCTGGCTCTGGTGGGCGGCTGTACCCTGGCGCAAGCCGGTGATTACTCCTTCGGCAATGTCAGCGCAAACTGGCTGGACTGGTCTAACCGCACCACCGAGCAATCGGGCAAGCGTGATTTCGGCTACCTCGAAGCCGAAGGCGGCATGGGTGGCAACTGGGGCGAACTGTACGGCTTCTTCGACCTGGAAAACCCGGGCAAAGGCAACAACGGCACCGGCACCAAGGACCGTCGCTACACCACCAAGGTGGTTGCCCGCTACAACATGACCCAGATCGGCAATGTTCCGGTTCAACTGTACGGCCATGTTTACGACACCCGCGGCAACGAGTTCTTCACCCAAAACCGCGTCCTGGGCTTGGGCACCAGCCTGAGCTTCGGTAACCTGACCATCAAGCCGTTCATCGGCGTGCACAACGAGCTGGACTCCTTCGGCATCGGTTCCGGTTACAACGGTTACATGGCCGGCTACGTCATGATGTATCCGTTCCAAGCCTTCGGTCAGGACTTGATGATTACTCAATGGCATGAGACCGAGTTGAATCGTCAGGACAAGTTCACCAATCCGTACATCCGTAAAACCGGTCAGAACGGCGCGCTGGCGTTGTGGTGGACCCCGGTCAAAGCGATCACCACCGGCATCCAATACCGTTACGCCGATCAGAAACTGGGTTCCAAGGCTTACCAGAACGCGGTGATCTACTCGATCAAGTACAACTTCAAGTAAGCGTTACCGCTACTTGCAAGCAACGCCGTCCGGTCATCCAGGCGGCGTTTTTGTTTTGCGCTTCCAATGTAGTCCTCAACTGGCCATCGAGTCGATTGACACCTTACTTACTAGTAAGTATCTTCAACGCCAACACTGGCAAGTCCAAGCAATCAAACACTTGCCCGCCGCGCTGGCGCCGGACGGCGGCCGCGGCCACAATGATCTGCGCGAGAAATCCACACGAGGACGAAAACATGACGGCATACCCGCACCTGCTGGCTCCGCTGGACCTGGGCTTCACCACGCTGAAAAACCGCGTGCTGATGGGCTCGATGCACACCGGCCTGGAAGAAGCCCCGCAAGGTTTTGAGAAGATGGCGGCCTTTTACGCGGAGCGCGCCCGCGGCGGCGTGGGGCTGATCGTTACCGGCGGTGTCGGTCCGAACCCTGAAGGCTGTGTCGCCGAGGGCGCCTCGATGCTGGCCGACGAGGCCGAAGTGCCGCACCACAAGCTGGTTACCGACGCGGTGCACGCCGCCGGCGGCAAGATCGCGCTGCAGATCTTGCACTCCGGCCGCTACAGCTTCCAGGAAAAGTGCGTATCCGCCTCCCCGCTGATCGCGCCGATCAACTTCTACAAACCGCGCGAGTTGTCCGACACCGACATCTGGCAAACCATCGCCGACTTCGCCCGTTGCGCGCGGCTGGCGCAACAGGCCGGCTACGACGGCGTGGAAGTGATGGGCTCGGAAGGCTATCTGATCAACCAGTTCATCGCCCGCGCCACCAATAAGCGCGACGACGATTGGGGCGGCAGCTTTGAAAACCGCATCCGTTTCGCCATCGAAACCGTCAAAGCGGTACGCGCCGCGGTGGGCAGCGACTTCATCATCATCTACCGGCTGTCCATGCTGGATCTGGTGCAAGACGGCAGCTCCTGGGACGAGGTGGCGCAGTTGGCCGGCGAGATCGAAGAGGCCGGCGCCACGCTGATCAACACCGGCATCGGCTGGCACGAGGCGCGGGTGCCCACCATCGCCACTATGGTGCCACGCGGCGGCTTCGCCTGGGTCACCAAGAAGTTGATGGGCAAGGTGAAGATTCCGCTGATCACCACCAACCGCATCAACACGCCGGAAGTGGCCGAAGAGATCCTGGCCGACGGCTGCGCCGACATGGTGTCGATGGCGCGGCCCTTCCTGGCGGACCCGGACTTCGTCAACAAGGCCGCAGCCGGCCGCGGCGATGAAATCAACACCTGTATCGGTTGTAACCAGGCCTGTCTGGACCACATCTTCCAGGGTAAGTTGACCAGCTGCCTGGTCAATCCGCGCGCCTGCCGCGAAACCGAGCTGAACTACGAGAAAACCGCTCAGGCCAAAAAGCTGGCGGTCGTCGGCGCCGGACCGGCCGGCCTGGCCTTCGCCACAGTGGCGGCGGAACGCGGCCATCAGGTGACGCTGTTTGACGCCGCGGCGGAGATCGGCGGCCAGTTCAATGTGGCCAAGCGCATCCCCGGCAAGGAGGAGTTCTACGAAACCCTGCGTTACTTCAAGCGCAAGTTGGAGCAGACCGGAGTGGAACAGCGGCTGAACACACGCGTGGCGGCCGCGGATCTCGCGGGTTTCGACGAGGTGGTGCTGGCCACCGGCATCGCCCCGCGCACGCCGGAGATTCCCGGCGTGGACCACCCCAAAGTGCTCAACTACCTAGACGTGCTCAAGCACGGCAAACCGGTGGGCAAGCGCGTCGCCATCATCGGCGCCGGCGGCATTGGCTTCGACACCGCGGAATTCCTGACCCACGAGGGCAAGTCCAGCTCGCTGGACACCGCCGCCTTCATGCGCGAATGGGGCGTGGACATGACGGTGGAGCATCCGGGCGGCCTCAGCCCTCAAGGACCGCAGCCGCACCCTAGCCCGCGCGAGGTGTACCTGTTGCAGCGCAAAACCAGCAAGGTGGGCGAAGGCCTGGGCAAGACCACCGGCTGGATTCACCGCGCCAGCCTGCAGATGAAGCGGGTACGCATGCTGTCCGGCGTTAGCTACGACAAAATAGACGACGCCGGGCTGCACATCACGGTCAAAGGCGAAGCCCAACTGCTGCCGGTGGACAATGTCATCATCTGCGCCGGCCAGGACCCGCTGCGTGAACTGCAGGCGCCGTTGCAGGCCGCCGGCAAGAGCGTGCATCTGATAGGCGGCGCCGACGTGGCTGCAGAACTGGACGCCAAACGGGCCATCGATCAAGGCTCTCGCCTCGCCGCCAGCATCTGACTCCGCCCTCCCTCGCCCGGCCCAGCCATGCCATAAAGGCATGGCCGCCGGCGCGCGGTTTTCTTCTCGGACCCGGCATCACCGGGCCTGTTCGCTGTTTCCCCGCTCCCCCTCCTCATCTCCAAGCAGAAACACCGTCCTTTAGTACAGATTTACCCTGATAAAACGTTTTAGCTCTTGTTCAACGCTCATTAATTTGTCATCGTTGCGGCCATCAAATTAATTCATATATATGACCATATGACCGACATGCGTCAGGCGGACCTTCGCCTGCCCCTGTACCAGCAAGTGCGCGACGCTTTGGCGCGCGACATCGCCAACCGAGTGTGGAAGCCCGGCGAAGCCATCCCCACCGAAGCGGAGCTGGTGGGACGCTTCCACACGTCCATCGGCACCATCCGCAAAGCAGTGGATCAATTGGTGGCCGACGAGATGGTGGAACGCCGCCAGGGCAAAGGCACCTTCATCAAACCGGCCAACTTCCAATCCTCGCTGCTGCGCTTTTTCCGCTTTCACGACGCCGCGGGCAAGTACCGCATCCCTGAAGCGAAGATCCTGCACCGCGAGCAACTGACGCCGCCGCCGGCCATCGCCGACAGCCTGCAACTTTCGCCTGGCGGGCAGGCCATCCACTTGACCCGCTTGCGCTACCTGGACCGCGAGCCGCTGCTGGCCGAATCGATCTGGCTGCCGGCGACGCGATTCCAGGCTCTGCTGGCGATTCCTTTGCCCAGCTTCGGCGACCTGCTGTATCCGCTGTATGAGGATTGCTGTCACCAGGTGGTGGCCTCAGCGCGGGAAACTCTGACCGCGGAAGCCATCGCCTCGCCGCATGCCGAACTGCTACAACTCGCGCCCGGCACTCCGGCCATCGTGCTGGAGCGGCTGGCCAAGGCTTACGACGGCAGCCCGCTGGAATGGCGCAGCGTACGCGGCCGCGCCGACAAATTCCGCTACCAGGCGGACATCCGCTGATTCCGCGCCGCCCGCGCCATAGCAGCGGCGCGAGGCGGCGCATCGACAATAAGCAAGAACCATAAAGGGCAGCATCATGTTGCATTGGTATAAGCAGGTCTCGCCGGGCGAACGCAAAACCTTCTGGGGTTGTTTCGGAGGCTGGGCGCTGGATGCGCTGGACGTGCAAATGTTCAGCCTGGCCATTCCGGCGCTGATCGCCGCCTTCAGCCTGAGCAAAGCTGAAGCCGGGATGATAGGCAGCGTGACTCTGGTGGCGTCGGCGCTGGGCGGCTGGATCATGGGCGCGGTGTCGGACCGCATCGGCAGAGTGTTGGCGCTGCAAATCACCATTATCTGGTTCTCGCTGTTTACCCTGCTGTCCGGCTTCGCTCAAAGCTACGAACAGTTGCTGGTGTTCAAAGCGCTGCAGGGCTTCGGCTTCGGCGGCGAGTGGGCCGCCGGCGCGGTCTTGATGGCGGAGATCATCCGGCCGGAACATCGCGGCAAGGCGATGGCCTCGGTGCAAAGCGCCTGGGCGGTGGGCTGGGGCGCTTCGGTGCTACTGTACTCGACGATCTTCCTGCTGTTCCCGGCGGAGATCGCCTGGCGCGTGATGTTCGGCATCGGCATCCTGCCTGCCTTCTTCATCATCTATATCCGCCGCCATATCCCGGAGCCGCCGCGCAGCGAACGCAAGGCCGCGCCCACGGTGCCCCTGCTGGATATTTTCAAGCCAGGCGTGCTGCGCATGACTCTGATTGGAGCCTTGATCGGCGTCGGCGCGCACGGCGGTTACGCCGCGCTGATGACCTGGTTGCCGATGTTCCTCAAGACCGAGCGCCACTTGTCCGTTCTCGGCACCAGCGGCTATCTGGCGGTAATCATCGTCGCCTTCTGGTGCGGCTGCATGGCCAGCGCCTACCTGCTGGACCGCATCGGCCGCCGCCTCAACCTGTTGCTGTTCTCAGTCTGCTGCGTGGCCACGGTGCTGATCTACGTGTTCGCGTCGCTGAGCAATCCGCTGATGCTGTTTCTGGGCTTCCCGCTGGGTTTCTTCGCCGCCGGCATTCCCTCCAGCCTGGGCGCGCTATTCAACGAAATATACCCCACCGGCATGCGTGGCGCCGGCGTGGGCTTCTGCTACAACTTCGGCCGCATCCTGTCCGCCGGTTTTCCCTTGCTGGTCGGTTACCTGAGCGATGGCTGGACCTTGGGCGCCTCCATCGGCGTCAGCGCCGCGATAGCCTATTCCATCGTTGCGCTGGCCGTGTTCTGCCTGCCGGAAACCAAGGGCAAGCCGCTGAACGACGCGCAGCCGGACCCGCGCGGACCGGAACCCCGCAACGCCCGCGCTTCGGCCTGAACGGCAAACGCGCCATTTCATCGAAATTGTGAGGTCACCATGGCATTAGACGAAATCGCCAACCAGATCACCGATGACGAGTTCGCCCTGGACACCATCCAGGGGGAGCGAGTCATCATCACCTCGCCCATCATCCTGGGCACAGCCGGCAGCGAATGGGAGGGTTCGCCGATTTTCCGCCGCGATTACCTACTCGCCCTCTTGTCCCACAGCATCCGGCACAAAGTACTGAACGCCGCCGACATCGACGCGGCGCTGGACCTGGGCGCGGCGCGCAACGCCGCCTGTCAAGCCTGCGGCTGAACCCGGCGCCGATGATAGACGGGCACGCCCATATCTTCCTGCGCCGGCAGATCGGCGCCGCCCCGCTGCGCTACAAGCCGTACCGGGACGCGCCCTTGCAAGCCTATCTGGCTCAGCTGGACCAGTTCGGCATAGCCGGCGGCGTGCTGGTGCAACCTAGTTTTCTGGGCAATGACAACCGTTATCTGTTGCAGGGACTCCGCGAGAGCGAGGGCCGGCTTCGCGGCATCGCGGTGATAGCGCCGGACTGCCCGCTGCCGGCCATGCGCGCCATGGACGACGCCGGCGTCGTCGGCCTGCGGCTCAATCTGATCGGCCGCCCGCTGCCGGACCTGAATTCACCGGCGTGGCGCCGCTGTCTGGCGCATGCCGCCAGCCTGAACTGGCAAGTGGAGGTGCACCGCGCGGCGCAGGATTGGCCTCTCTTGCTGCCGCCGCTGCTGGACGCCGGGGTCAAGGTGGTCATCGATCACTTCGGCCGCCCGCATCCTGCACTGGGGGTGGACGATCCCGGCTTCCGGCGCATGCTGGACGCCGGCGCGGCCAGCGGCCGCATCTGGGTCAAAATCTCCGCGGCCTATCGCAACGGCCTGGCCGGACGCGGCGAGGACATCGCACGCGCCGCGCTGCCGCTGCTGGACAGCGCTCTGGGACCGGGGCGGCTGCTGTGGGGCAGCGATTGGCCTCATACCCAGTTCGGCTCCATCCGCTACGCCCGCACGTTGGAACTGCTGGAACAATGGCTACCCGATATGGAGCGCCGCCGGCGCATCACCCACGACACCCCCGCCGAGCTGTTCCGCTTTGATACACAGACCACTACAGAAAATGGCGGTCGTCCGCTAGGTGGCTGGCCGGACAGCTGAACATCAACACCAGCGGCGCGGCGCCGGTATTGCTGAGTTGATGCTGGGTATTGGCCGGCACCACGAAGGAACTCTGCTCCGCCACAGCGTGAGTCCTCGCCGCTCCGGTAGCCACATCCACCAGCCTCATCTCCCCGCGGCCGCTGACGATATGGTAATGCTCGTCCCCATGGCGATGATAATGTCCGTTGATCGCCACCCCAGGGGCGACTTCGGTTAAATAAGTGCTGAAGCCGGCATCGCCGGCCAATTTCAAGATCTTGATGCCCACGCTCTTATCGTAAACGCCATTTTCAAGCTCCAACTTCCAATCAATCACCTTCATGATATTCCTAATAAACAGTAAATTCAGACAAAATAATCATTAACCGCGATCAATTATTTCAAACCTGCCTGCCTTTCTCTCGATCTCGGTGAACTTTAATCCTTTAGTACAGTTAATCAAGTCCAAACAGCCATTCGCATTGACACTATCGAAACAAAAAATCTATAAGTGCCCAACTTAAGAAGCTGTTCAACGTTTAGAGAACAAGAGCGAGACAAAGCGTTGCGGCATGGAAACGCACGTTTGCATACAACGCGCCGCGTTGCAAAACCGGCTTCAACGCCATTCCAAGCATCTCGCCAGCGCGCAGCAAACATTGGACAGCGGCCGACGCGACAGCGAGGCCAAGACAGCGCACCCCGACATGACCAACCTCCGCACCAGGCGCACACTATGGACTATCAGCTCGTATCCCCTGAACGCTTCTCCGAAGAACAAAGCGAATTCGTGGCACAGTTCCGCCAATCCGTTTCCCAGCTCTCCAGCCAAACCGATATGATCGTCGGCGCTAAAGACGCCAATTCCCGTCATCTGGCATCCAGCGACGCCTACGCCAGGATCGTTGCGCTCAAACGTGGAGACGATGTGGTGGACCGTCTGGATAAGGAAATGCCCTGCGAAGGCACTGCCCAGTTCGCCGATTGCTATGTGCAGGAAGATTTGGCGCTGATGAGGACCTGCGACCCGACACGCAAAGTCTCCATTCTCAACGTGCATGAATACGGAGACGGCCTCAAGGCGCGGGTATTCTCCAAACACTTGCTCAAACACGAAGCGACGCGCTCCATCCTGGGCACCATTTACTACGCCCATGAAATTGAAATCGCCAACTTCATCAACCTGATGCCCAATTACATTTTGGAGTTCGGCGCCGGCTGCAGCATAGAGCAAGTGCAAGGCGAATTGAAACTGCTTGATGTGGAATTGACGGAGTACGAACAGGAAGTCTGCTTCCTGATGTTGCTGAACTGGGACTTCAAGCAAATAGCCGACTTCATGAACAAATATCGCCCCAAGCCTAAAACCCGTGTGGCGGATTCTATTATCAAGAGCAAGAACTATATTTGCGAAAAACTGGGCTTGCCCACTCAGCGGCGCGCTGAATTATGCGATGCGCTGATTGCCGCCGGCATGCACCGAAAGATGCCGACATCGCTTTTCAGCAGGCTGATCGGTTCCAAACAATTGTGATATCCGACTGGGCATTCTCCATTTTTCTGGAGTTACCCCATAGGCATAAAAACGCTATGCTCTGAGCCTGGAGCGGTAAACCGCGCGACCGGACTGCCATCCCAATGCCGGCATCGCCGCTCCAATCACGCGGCACACCTGAGCGGCTGACGCATCTCGCCGGCTCGCGCCCTCAAGCGCGGCGCTATATCAAGATGCCGACCGCTCGACAAAAAAATACTTGAAACGCCGCCAGGCCCCCCTGCGCAACCACAAACCGCGCTTTCCGCCATGCGCGCCGCCCAAGGCGGCCGGCGCCGGCAAGGCGACGCCAGGGAAACGGCGCGGCGGCCATTTCAAGATCAACGCGGGCCAAAGAGAAACCATGATGCGACAGGAGTCAGCAATGAGCATACGCGCCTTGAATTATGACAAGCATTCTGCAAGATCGTTATCGGGAATCGCCAGAAATGTGGAAGCCTTCGCGCTGGACACGATAGAAGGCGAACGCGTGATCATCACCCTGCCCGCAATCCAAGGCGAACAAGGCAGCGAATGGGAAGGGTCCTTGATTTTCCGCCACGACTACTTGCTTGAGCTGTTGGCTTACAGCGTGGAGCACGGCATCATCAAGCCCGGCGAGGTCAGCAAGGCCTTGATCGACGGCAGTTCGCGGCCCACCCAAATCTAAGCCCGAGTCAGAGCATCGCCCACCCGCCGCGCCATGCGCGGCGGTTTTGCGTTCAGCGCCCGTTCCGGCGGCAGATTTCCGCTAGCTCCTGGGCCGCTGCGGCCGGATCCGCCGCGCCGAACACACCCCCTATCACCGCGATCGCGTCCGCGCCGGCCGCCAGCGTCTGTCCGGCGTTGCCGGCGTCAATGCCGCCTATCGCCACCAAGGGCGCGCCCAAAATCCGCGCGGCGGCGAACAGGCTCAACTCCGCGCGCGCCGCATCCGGCTTGGTGCCGGACGGAAACACCGCGCCGAAGGCGACGTAACTGGCGCCGGCCGCCACCGCCCGCCGCGCCCTCTCCAGACTGTCGTAGCAAGACGCGCCTATCAACGCGCCTGCGCCCAACCGCCGCCGCGCCGCGCTTAACGCGCCGTCGTCTCGCCCCAAATGCACACCATCCGCGCCAACGCTCGCCGCCAGCCCCACATCGTCGTTGACGATGAAAACCACGCCGTAGCGCCGACACAGCTCGGCCAGCGCCCGCGCCTGCTCCAGACGCAAAGCCGCGTTAGGACTCTTGTTGCGGTATTGCAGAATATCGATGTGCGGCGCAGCCGCCTGCGCCAGGCTCAACAGCCGCGCGCTGTCCTCGGTGTCCGGCGTGATCGCGTACAGTCCCTTAAGCCTGGCCGGCATCGTCATCCTCGTCATCGCCGCGCGCCCAGAACATGCGGTCCGGCAAGAACTGCCCCATGCCGGGCCGGAAGCCGTTCAGCAAGGCTTGATAGGTGTACTCCTGCGCTTCCCTCACCGCTTCCGGCAGCAACAAACCGGTGGCCAGCATGCCGGCGATGGCCGAGGCCAGCGTGCAGCCGGAGCCATGGTAACTGCCCGGCAAGCGCTCCCAGGTATCGGAACGCACTAGGCCGCCGGGGCCGTAAAGCTGGTTGACCACTTCCTTAGTGTTTTCGTGAGTGCCGGTGATCAGCAGATGCGGGCAACCCAGCGCCAGGATGCGCTGCGCGCACTGCTCCAAGGTCAGGTCCTCGTCCTCGTCGGCGTCGTTGCTGGCGATGCGCCGCGCTTCAATGCTGTTGGGCGTCAGGATGGACACCTGGGGAATCAACATGTCGCGCATCGCCGCGATCAAGTCCTCGTCGGCCAACTCGTGGCCGCCGCCGCTGGCCAGCACCGGATCCAATACCACCGGGATGTCAGGGTAGTCGGCAATCAGCTGCGCCACTACCGCCACGTTCTCCACACTGCCCAGCATGCCTATCTTGAAAGCGGTGACCGGGATGTCTTCCATCAGAAAACGCGCTTGGTCATTGACCCAGTCCGCGTCCAACACCATAAAGTCATTGATGCCGACGGTATCCTGCACCGTAATCGCGGTGATCACCGACAAAGGATGGCATCCCAGGCTGGCTAGCGTCAGAATGTCGGCCTGAATGCCGGCGCCGCCGGAAGGGTCCGAGCCCGCCAGGGTAAGGACCACGGGAGGAGTGGGCTGAGTGGTCAAGACTGAAACCTCTTAGTTCTGTATAGGGTCGGAGCGGCCGGCGGGCGCATTGTCAGTCTCGCGGACCACTCTTAGAATAACTGTTTTACTCGATCACAAGGTGATGCGATGCGTACTTGGATGTGTCTGATCTGCGGCTTTATCTACGACGAGGAAGCCGGCCGTCCGGAGGATGGTATCCCGCCGGGCACCAAGTGGGAAGACATTCCGCCCAACTGGACTTGCCCCGATTGCGACGCGCG
Organism: Chromobacterium haemolyticum; assembly: GCF_009936155.1. Lineage (NCBI taxonomy): Bacteria > Pseudomonadati > Pseudomonadota > Betaproteobacteria > Neisseriales > Chromobacteriaceae > Chromobacterium > Chromobacterium haemolyticum. The sequence continues at coordinate 4,930,387 of NZ_AP019312.1, forward strand.
CAAGGACGATTTCGAAATGGTGGAAATCTGAGCCGGCTCAACCCGTGCCAGCCGCGATATCCCGCCGCGCCGCCGCTCGCCAGTGAAATGGAGCCGGGCGCTCAAGAGGCCATACCGCAATGAAAAGTTTCTGGAGTAAAACCCTGGCCGGCCTGCTGGCCGCTGCCGCCCTCGCCGGCTGTGCCCAGGTCAACACCACCCAGGGCGGCGCCGTCGGCGTCAGCCGCGGCCAGACCATGCTGCTGTCCAGCCAGGAAGTGGAGCAGATGTCGGCCAAGTCCTACGCCCAGCAGTTGGGCAAGGCGCGCGCCGCCAGCCAGCTCAACACCGACGCGGCGATGACGGCGCGGGTGCGCAAGATCTCCCAGCGCCTGATCGCCCAAGCGCCGGTATTCCGCCCCGACGCCGCCAAATGGCGCTGGGAAGTCAATGTGATGCGCAATGACGAACCCAACGCCTACGCGATGGCAGGCGGCAAGATCATGGTCTACTCCGGTCTGATCACCAAGCTCAAGCTGAGCGACGCCGAACTGGCCGCCGTCATCGGCCACGAAATCTCGCACGCGCTGCGCGAGCACTCGCGCGAGAGCATGAGCCAGGCCTATGCGCAGCAAGTGGGCCTGTCGCTGGTGGGCGCGGTGGCCGGGCTCAAGCAGAACCAGATGGACATGGCCGCGATGGCCGCCGACGTGGCGCTGTCAAAACCCAACAGCCGCACCATGGAGTCCGAAGCCGACATCATGGGCCTGGAATTGATGGCGCGCGCCGGCTACGACCCCAACGCCGCGGTGAATGTCTGGAACAAGATGATGGCGGCGGGCAGTAGCGGCGGCGCCGAATTCCTGTCCACCCACCCGTCCGGCCCCACCCGCATCCGCGACCTGCAACAGCGCATCCCGCAAGTCATGCCGCTGTACCAGGCGGCGAAGAAAGCTTGAGCATGGCCTTGCGCACAGAGGATGTGGACGCGCTGCTGGCCCGGGCCTGCGCCTTGCCGGGTGCCGAGTTCGACGTCAAATGGGAAACCCGGCGCGTGCTCAGCCTGGAACGCAAGATGTTCGCCCTGTTCCACGAGGATAACGTGATGTACAAAGTGGCCGCCGACGATTTTCTGGTCCTCAGCGGCCTGCCCGGCGTGCGGCCGGCGCCGTATCTGGCGCGGGCGCGCTGGATAGAAGTGTCGTCGCTGGAAGCACTGAGCCTGGAACAGTTGCACGCGGGCATCGCCGACGCGCGCCGGCTAGTGCTGGCCAAGCTGCCCAAGCCCGTCAGACAACGCTACGAGGCCTCGGCGTGAACGCGCCCGGCCAGGCCCGGCTCCGCGTCGTCCTTCGGTCCGCGAAAGCCCCCACTTCTGCGACAAAAACACCGTGAGCTACCTTTACCTGAAAGCCTTCCACATTTTCTTCGTGGTGTCCTGGTTCGCCGGGCTGTTTTACCTGCCGCGCCTCTATGTCAATCTGGCACTGGCGGAGCAGGATGCCGAATACCAGCGCCTGCTGCTGATGGCGCGCAAGCTCTATCGCTTCATGACCCCGCTGGGCGCGCTGGCGCTGGCCACCGGCCTTGGCCTGTGGCTGGGCTTCGGCATAGGCGGCGGCTGGCTGCACGCCAAGCTGACCCTGGTCTTGCTGCTGGTCGGCTATCACGGCTGGTGCGGCAAGCTCTACCGCGACTTCGCCGCCAGAACCAACCGCCGCAGCCATACCTGGTTCCGCGTGTTCAACGAACTGCCGGTGCTGGTATTGCTGGCGGTGGTGATTCTGGTGGTGGTCAAACCATTCTGAGGAGAGGGATCGCATGCGCAAATGGATTGCATTGTGGCTGGGCTGCCTGCCCGCTTGGGCCGCCACCCCGCTGCCGCCCAAACCGGCGCTGCCGCCGGAAGTGGTGGCCACGCTGCGCCGTGACGGCGCGGAGCTGCTGCGGCTGCCGATGTGCGTGGACGCCAAGGGCGCCTTCTCCGGGCAGCGCGAGGTGGGTGACGCCCTGCTCAGCGTCGGCGGCACCGTCGCCGCGGTGCGCGCCCAGCACAAGCCGCTGCTGAACGCCAGCGTCAGCTGGAGCGATCAGGAGGGCAAGCGCGTGGTCAGCGCCCAGACGCTGATCGGCTCTCAGCCGGAACTGGTGGGCAGTTGGCCGCAACGCGCCACACCTTACGGCCTGAGCAGCGGTGTGGTGCCCCAGCAAAGCAGCCTGTCGCTGTATCTGCAGATCTCGCCGCGGGCGGAGGCCTGCGGTAAACCCAAGGGCGAACAGATCGCCCATTAGAACCGGTTCAATGTCTGCCGCGCTTTGGCGATACGGCGTTGAACTGGCTCCTAGGAGTACGCATAAAATGGCAGTGGAAATCGAACGCCGCTTCATCGTCGTCGGCGACGACTGGCGCGGTCTGGCCCCCGGCGTGCAATACCGCCAGGGTTATCTATCGGTGGAAAAAGAGCGCACCGTGCGCGTGCGCGTGGTCGGCGATCAGGCCTGGCTGACGTTGAAAAGCAATATCAGCAACGTCAGCCGCCACGAATTCGAATACCCGGTGCCGCTGGCCGACGCGCAAACCATCATGGGGGCGATGTGTCCGATGGTGGTGGACAAGCTGCGCCACCGCATCGAACACGGCGGCTTCATCTGGGAAGTGGACGAGTTCTTCGGCGACAACGCCGGACTGGTGCTGGCGGAAATCGAGCTGCCGGATGAGAGCACTCCCTTCGACAAGCCCGCTTGGATAGGCGAGGAAGTTACCGAGGACGGCCGCTACACCAACGCCTATCTATCCAAGACCCCCTATAGCCGCTGGTAGCCTCCCCCAAGCTTATCCACAGCACTCAGGCCGAGGTTTGACTTATCCACACCCTCCCGCCATCGGCCTCGGTTAAAATGGCGGCTAAGCACGGGCTCCGCGCCCGTCCCAATCCGAACCTACATCCGCGGCCGCGGCCGCCCACAAGGAAACGCACATGTCCCGCAATCTGGAGCTGTTTGAACGTGGCAAGAAATCCATCCCCGGCGGCGTCAACTCGCCGGTGCGGGCCTTCGGCCAGGTCGGCGGCACGCCGCGCTTCGTCAAGCGCGCCGAAGGCGCCTATTTCTGGGACGCCGACGACAAACAGTATTTGGACTACGTCGGCTCCTGGGGTCCGGCCATCGTCGGCCACGCCCACCCGGACGTGGTGCGCGCGGTGCAGGAAGCGGCCGTCGGCGGCCTGTCCTTCGGCGCGCCCACCGAGGGCGAGGTGCTGATCGCCGAGGAAATCCGCAAGCTGCTGCCTTCAATCGAACAAGTGCGTCTGGTGTCCTCCGGCACCGAGGCCACCATGTCGGCGATCCGCCTGGCGCGCGGCTTCACCGGCCGCGACCTGATCGTTAAATTCGAAGGCTGCTACCACGGCCACTCCGACAGCCTGCTGGTCAAGGCCGGCTCCGGCCTGCTCACCTTCGGCAACCCGTCCTCCGGCGGCGTGCCGGCCGACTGCACCAAGCACACCCTGGTGCTGCAGTACAACGACGTCGAACAACTGGACAAGACCTTCCGCGAAATCGGCGACCAGATCGCCTGCGTGATCCTGGAACCGATCGCCGGCAATATGAATTTGATCCAGCCGTCGGTCGAGTTCGTCCAGGCGCTGCGCAGCCTGACCGAACAACACGGCGCGGTGCTGATCTACGACGAAGTGATGACCGGCTTCCGCGTGGCGCTGAACTGCGCTCAGGGCCTGCACGGCGTCAAGCCGGACCTGACCACGCTGGGCAAGGTGGTGGGCGGCGGCATGCCGCTGGCGGCCTTTGGCGGCCGCGCCGACATCATGGCCTGCATCGCGCCGCTGGGCAGCGTCTACCAGGCCGGCACCCTGTCCGGCAACCCGCTGTCGGTGGCCGCCGGCCTGGCCACCCTCAAGCTGATCCAACAACCCGGCTTCCATGAAACGCTGGGCCGCCGCACCGCGCGCCTTGCCCAGGGCCTGGCCGACGCCGCGCGCGCGGCCGGCGTGACCATGAGCAGCGACAGCGTGGGCGGCATGTTCGGCTTCTACTTCAGCGAGCAAGCGCCCAAGTCCTACGCCGAAGCCACCCGTTGCGACATCGAGCGCTTCAAGCGCTTCTTCCACGCGATGCTGGACGAGGGCGTCTACCTGGCGCCGTCCGCCTACGAGGCCGGCTTCGTCTCCAGCGCCCACAGCGACGAGATCATCGAGCAGACCATCGCCGCCGCCGGCCGCGCGCTGAGCCGCGTCTAAGCCTGAACGCCGCCGCCTTCGCGCGGCGGCGCCTTTCCGCATGCACACTCCTCCCATCCGCCTGGCCTGGCGGCTGCGCGTCGAAGCCTCCGGCGTCGAACTGCAGCCCTGCGAGCAAACGCGAGGCCCCGACGGCTACGGCCGCGGCCGGCGCTTGCCGCTGGCCAGGCTGCTGGCCGAACAGGACGGCCTGGACTGGCTCAGCGGCCAGGACCGACTGATCCTGCGCGCGCTGGCCGACTTGCAGGCCGACATCGCCGCCGACCACCACGCGGCGCTGGACGCGCTCGCCGCGCTGCCGCTGCTGGTCGGCCACCCGGCGCTGTACTGGGCCGACGCGCCGGAACAGCCGCTGCGGGTGGAAGCCGGCCAGGTGGCGCTGGAACTGGAGCGCCAGGGCGAGCAGATCGCGCTGCGGCTGAGCCCGCCCGGCATCGCCGCCTGCGCCGGCGTGTTGTGGCGCAAGCTGGCGCCGGACCGGCTCGCGGTTTACCGGCTGGACGAGGAAGTGCGCCAGATCGCCGCCCTGCTCGGCCATAGCCTGAGCCTGCCCTGGCATGCCCGCAAGAAAGTGCTGGACGCCATCCGCGACATCGCGCCGGAGTTGCCCCTGCACGATGTCAGCGCCAGCTTCGACGACAGCCTGCCCAGCCAGCCGGCCGACGCCGTTCTGCGCGCGTTGCTGCGGCTGGACGATACCGGCCTGCGGCTGCAGCTGAAAGTGCGCCCGCATCCGGCCAGCGCGCTGTACGCGCCCGGCCGCGGCGCGCCCGGCCTGGTGGTGAGCGTGGACGGCGCCGCCCTGCAACTCAAACGCGACCTTCCCGCCGAACGCGCCCGCCTGCGCCGGGTCCACGCCGCCTGCCCGACGCTCGCCGCCGCGCGCCGCGACGGCGACGAATGGGTGGTGGACGGCCAGCAGGCGGCGCTGGACCTGCTGGCCGCGCTGCAAGCGCTGGACGCGGACACCCTGCAGTGCGAATGGCCGGCCGGCCAGCGGCAGCGCATCCGCGCCGGCGTCAGCCTGCCGCAGCTGAAACTGAGCGCCAAACGCAAGGGCGGCTGGCTGGAAGTGGACGGCGAACTGGGGCTGGACGACGGCAACATCCTGGCGCTGCGCCACCTGCTGGAAGCGCTGGCCGGCCAACCCGGCCGTTACCTGCGCCTGTCCGACGGCGACTGGCTGGCGCTATCCGACTCGCTGGCCGCGCGCCTGCGCCAGCTGACGCTGCTGGCCGACCACGCCGCGCCCAGCGGCCTGCGCCTGTGCCCGCTGGCCGCGCCGCGGCTGGGCGAACTGGCGGCCGAGGCCGGCGCCTTCGACGGCGACGCCGGCTGGCAGGAGCAATGGCGACGGCTGCAGTCGCTGCAAGACTTCGAGCCCGAAGTGCCGGCCGCCTTGCGCGCCACGCTGCGGCCTTACCAACAACAAGGCTACAACTGGCTGGCGCGGCTGGCCCACTGGGGCGCCGGCGCCTGCCTGGCCGACGATATGGGCCTGGGCAAGACGGTGCAGACGCTGGCGCTCTTGCTCAGCCGCGCCGCGCTCGGTCCGCAGCTGGTGGTGGCGCCCACCTCGGTGGCGCTCAACTGGCTGGCCGAAGCCGCCCGCTTCGCGCCCGGCCTGCGGCTGCTCCCCTACCAACAGCACCGGCGGCTGGACACCGCCGGCCCCGGCGATCTGGTGGTGGCCAGCTACGGCCTGCTGCAACGCGACGCCGACGCCTTCGCCGAGGTGCGCTGGGCCAGCGTGGTGCTGGACGAGGCGCAGGCGATCAAGAACGCCGCCAGCCAGCGCGCCCAGGCCGCCCACGCGCTTTACGCCGATTTTCGCCTGGCCGCCAGCGGCACCCCGGTGGAAAACCACCTGGGCGAGTTGTGGAGCCTGTTCCGCTTCGTCGCGCCCGGCCTGCTGGGCAACGAAGACAAATTCCAGCAGCGCTTCGCCCAGCCCATCGCCGACGGCGACGAGGACGCCCGCGAAGCGCTGAAAGCGCTGATCCGCCCCTACCTGCTGCGCCGCACCAAGCAACAGGTGCTGACCGAACTGCCGCCGCGCACCGACATCACCCGCGCCATTCCGCTGAGCGAGGCGGAGATGGAGGTCTACGAGGCGATGCGCCAGCAAGCGTTGGACAAGCTGGCCCAGCCGGGCGAGGCCGAGGGCGGCGCGATGCAGGTGCTGGCCGAACTGACCCGGCTGCGCCGCTTCTGCTGCCACCCGACGCTGACCCAGCCGGACAGCGCCTTGCCCTCCGCCAAGCAGGCGCTGTTCCGCGAACTGATGCTGGAACTGCTGGACAACGGCCACAAGGCGCTGGTGTTCAGCCAATTCGTCGACCACCTCGCCATCGTCCGCCGGTGGCTGGACGAGCAGGGCATCCGCTACCAATACCTGGACGGCGCGGTGCCCGGCGCGCAACGCAAGGCGCGCATGGACGCGTTCCAGGCCGGCGACGGCGACGTATTCCTGATCAGCCTGAAAGCCGGCGGCACCGGTCTCAACCTGACCGCCGCCGACTACGTGATCCACCTCGATCCGTGGTGGAACCCGGCGGTGGAGGACCAGGCCAGCGACCGCGCCTACCGCATGGGCCAGCAGCGGCCGGTGACGGTGTACCGGCTGGTGGCCCAGCACACCATAGAAGAAAAAATCGTGGCGCTGCATGCCAGCAAGCGCGAGCTGGCCGACAGCCTGCTGGACGGCGGCGATCTCAGCGCGCGGCTGGACGGCGCGGCGCTGTTGGCACTATTGCGCCAAAGCTGAGCATTGCCCTTTCGTCATAAAATGGGCAAGCTGGCGTCATTTCCGTGATCCAGGATTATCCATGCTCAAAGCCCTCCTGCTATCCAGCCTGCTGCTGTCCGCGCTGCCCGCCTGGGCCGGCCTGTCCCAGACTGACACCGCCTCCGAGAAAATCTCCGTCGGCACCCTGTCCATCGTCACCGCCCCGGCAATCAGCGTGGCCGGCAGCGCCCAGGGCAAGGGCGAATCGCTGCTGGCTCCGGTGCTGGCGGTCACTGGCAGCGCCTATGTGATCACCGGCCTGGCCCAAGGCGCCGGCGACACCGTCAAGATGTCGCTGGACGCGGTACAGGGCGGCGCCAAGCTGGTGGTGGAATTATCCGGCAAGGCGCTGAAAGCCACCGGCGCGGCGATCGGCGCCTCGGTGCAAGTGAGCGCGGTGGCCAGCGGCACCATGCTGGTCACCTCCGGCAAAGTGCTGGCCTTCATCCCCAACAAGCTGGGCGAGGCCCTTCTGGAGCACAACCGTGTCCCGTCCTGACGCTCTGCCCGCCCGTCTCGCCGGCCTCGGCCTGGCGCTCTGCCTGCTGCTGCCGCAAGCCGCCCTGGCCGGCCGTAGCTGCGAGGAGCAAACCATCACCCCGGCCACCTTCGGCAAAGCGATGGCCGCCGCCGAACAACTGCGGCAAAAGCTGGACGCCAGCGGCGGCGACGTTGCGGTGATCGGCCGCGTCGGCCAGGACCTGTCGCGCTTCAAGCTGCGCTACACCCATGTCGGCATTGCTTACCGCCAAGCGGAAGGCCGCTGGCGCGTCGCCCACCTGCTCAACGACTGCGGCAGCGCCAGCTCCGACCTGTGGTACGAGGGCCTGGGCAACTTCTTCCTCGACGATATGCATTCCTTCGAGTCGGTGGCGCTGCTGCCGCCTCCGGCGCTGGCCGCTCGCCTGCGCGAACGGCTGCAAGCGCCGCCGCGGCTGCGCGAACTGCACACCCCGCAGTACAGCCTGCTGGCCTATCCCTTCGCCACCCGCTACGAAAACTCCAACACCTGGGTGCTGGAAACGCTGGCGGCCTCGGCCAGCCAGGAAGCCCGCATCGCCAACCGCGAACAGGCGCAGATGTGGCTGAAGCTCAACGGCTACGCGCCCTCGGAACTCAAGCTGGGGCCGCTGACACGGCTGGGGGGGCGCATGTTCAAGGCCAATGTCGCCTTCGACGACCACCCCAACGAGATGCGCTACGCCGACCGCATCCAGACCGTGACCGTGGATTCGGTGATGAACTTCCTGCAGGCCCGCAACGAAGGCTGGCAGGTGCGGGAAATCCCCGCGCCCTGAATGGAGCTCAGCGCGCGCCGCACGCCGCCGGCACCGCCTCCGCGACGGCGGCCGGCTGGCGCGCCGCCAGCCACGCGCCCAGGCTGACGCACACTAGGCCGGCGGCCAGATAGCCGGTCAGCGGCTCATTCAACAAGGGCGCCGCCAGCAAGCCGGCCAAGACCGGAATCAAGGCGAACAACATCCCCACCCGCACCGCCCCCAGCGCCGCGATCGCGCGCAGATACAGCAGCATCGCCACAATGGCCGCAGCCCCGCCCTGATAGGCGGCCTGGAACAGCAGCGTCGGCCAAGACGCCGCCGCCAGATGCTTGGGCAGCCACAGCAGATAGACGGGCAGATAAATCAGCGCCGCCATGATGGTGATCGCCCGCGTCAGCGGCCAGGCCGGATAAGCCCAGCGCCGCGCCAGCACCCCGAAAGCCGCCCAGCTCACAGAAGCCAGCAATAGCAGCAGATCGCCTTTCCAACTGTCGCCGCCGGCGCCGCTGAACAGGGGCAACGCGCTCAAGGCCAGGCCGGCGCCTATCAACGCGTAACCGGGCAGCTTGTGGCGCTGCAGGCGCTCCCCGGCCAACAACCAGGCGAACAAGGCCACCAGGAAGGGCTGCATGCCCGGCAGCAGCAGGCCGCCATGCGCCGCCGGCGCGTATTTGAAGCCGCTGTAGGCGAATAGGCTGACGCCCAGGCCGCCCAGCAGGGTCAGCAGCCACAGCCGTGCATCGCGCAAGGCGCCGCGTGGCAGACCGCCGCACAGCAGCAGGATCAGCGCGGCGACACCGACGCGCAGCGCCAGCATGTCGGTGCCGGCCAGCGCGCTCTTGCCGCCAAGGCGCGACACCAGGTTGAAGCCGGTCCAGATGGCGACGGCGCCGAAGGCGGCCAGATAGCCCTGGCGCAGGGAAAGGGTGGACATGTTCACGCTCCGGGAATGGGAATGCTTGCATGCTAGCCCGCGCACGTCATTCTAAAAAATGAATTATTATGATTCAGATAATCTCTTGGAGAGAACGATGGAATTGGACGAACTGCGCATTTTCCAGGCGGTGCTGCAAGAAGACGGCGTGACGCGCGCCGCCGCCCGGCTACACCGGGTGCAATCCAATGTCACCACCCGGCTTCGGCAGCTGGAGGACAAGCTGGGCGTGCCGCTGTTCCTGCGCGAAGGCAAGAAGCTGATCCCCACCGAGGCCGGCCGCCGGCTGGGCGACTACGCCGAGCGGCTGCTGAGCCTGGCCGAAGAAGCGCGCCAGGCGGTGGCCAGCGCGGAGCCGGCCGGCAGCCTGCGGCTGGGCGCGATGGAAAGCACCGCCGCCTCGCGGCTGGCGCCGGTGCTGGCCGCCTACCACCGCCGCTATCCGGCGGTGCAGCTGGAACTGCAGGCCGGCGTTTCCAACGACTTGCGGCGCGCGGTGCTGGAAGGCCGGCTGGACGCGGCGCTGATCAGCGGCCCGGCCGGCGACGAACGTCTGGACGAGGCGCTGGTATTCGAGGAAACCATCGTGCTGGTGGCCGCCGCCGGCCAGCGCGAGCTGTCGCTGCGCCTATTGGGCGAGACCACGCTGCTAACCTTCGGCCACGGCTGCGCCTATCGCCAGCGGCTGGAAGCCTGGATGCAGCGCCAGGGCGTACAGCCGCGCCGCCTGGTGGAGCTGGGCTCCTACCACACCATGCTCAGCTGCGTCGCCAGCGGCATGGGGCTGGCGCTGCTGCCGCAAAGCCTGCTGGACAGCATGCCGCTGATGGCGGCCCAGGTGTCCACCCATCCGCTGCCGGCGGACCTGGGCCAGGCCCAGACCACGCTGATCCGCCGCCGCGGACTGCGCCAGCCGGCGCTGGACGCCCTGCAACGGCTGCTGTTGAGCTTGGAAAGCTAGAGCGGCACGCTGCACGGCGACGGGCCTGGCCTCAGCCGCTGTTGCGCAGGCCGGCCGAAGTGCCGTTGATGGTCAGGTGGATTGCGTACAAGGCCTCGGCGTCGTCCGGCTGGCGGCGCAGCCGGCTCAGCAGCTCCGCCTGCAACAGGCCCAGCGCGTCCAGATACGGCAAGCGCGTTTCCAGGCTGCGATGCAGCGTCGGGTTCTTTTCCAGCAACGCGCTCTGGCCGGTAATGGCGTAGAAAGCGTCCAGCGTAGCCTGCCACTCCGCCTGGATGCGGCCGAACAGGGCCTCCGCCAATGCGCGGTCCTCCACTAGGCCGGCAAAGCGGCGAGCAATGCCCAGGTCGGCCTTGGCCAGCACCTGCTCCATATTGGACAGCACCACCTGAAAGAACGGCGAACTGCGGTACAGGCTTTGCAGACGGGCGCGTCCGGCTTCGCCGTGACGCTCGATAAAAGCGCGCACCGCCGAGCCGACACCGAACCAGCCGGGCAGCATTACCCGCGATTGCGACCAGGAGAACACCCAGGGAATGGCGCGCAGGTCCTTGATAGAGGCCAGGCTCTTTCGCGACGCCGGCCGGCTGCCGATGTTGAGCTTGGCGATGGCGTTGATCGGCGTCGCCTCCAGGAAGTACTGCATGAAGCCCGGCGCTTCCACCAGTTCGCGGTAGGCGCGATAGGCGGCGTCCGACAGCTCGTCGAACACGGTCTCGTCGGTCTCGCAGCTGGCGCAGCCGCTAAGGCTGGCTTCCAGCGTCGCCGCCACCAGGGCTTCCAGGTTGCGGCCGCCGATGGCCGGGTCCGAATACTTGGACGCGATTACCTCGCCCTGCTCGGTGATGCGGATGCGCCCGGCCACGCTGCCGGCCGGCTGCGCCATGATGGCCTCGAACGAGGGGCCGCCGCCGCGGCCCACCGAGCCGCCGCGGCCATGGAACAAGCGCAGCTTGACCCGGCCGTCGGCAAAGCAGCGCACCAAACGCTTCTCCGCCTGGTAGAGCTGCCATTGGCTGGTCAGATAGCCGCCGTCCTTGTTGCTGTCGGAATAGCCCAGCATCACTTCCTGCATGCGGCCCCGGCTATCCAGCAACTGTTGATACCACGGCAAGGCGAACAGCGCAGTCATCACCTGAGCGCTGCGGTCCAGGTCGGCGATGGTTTCGAACAACGGCACTAGGTTGACGCTGGAGCGCGGCTGCCCGTCCACCAGCCGGATCATGCCGGCTTCTTTTAACAGCAGCGCCAGCGCCAGCATGTCGCTGACCTGAGCGCAGTTGGAGATGATGCTCTGGCCGATGGCGTCGGCGCCGAACTGCCGCTGGATCAAGGCCGCCTCGCGGAAGATCGCCAGTTCCTTCTCGGTTTCGGCGCTGTAGTCCAGATAGGGCGAATACAGCAGCCGCGGCGTGGCCAGCTCGCGCAGCAACACGCGGCTTCGCGCCGCCTCATCCAGCGCGGCGAACTCCTCCAGCCCGGCGCGGGCGAACAGCTCGCCCACCACCGCCTCGTGGCTGCCGGCGAACTGGCGCAGGTCCAACGGCATCAGGAAGAAACCGAACACGTCCACCGCGCGAATCAGCTCCGCCAGCCGGCCGTCGGCCAGCGCCGCGCTGCCGTGTTCGCGCAGCGAGGCGTCCAGCACGGCGAGGTCAGCCTGGAACTCGGCCTGGTCGGCATAAGGCCTGTCAGCCGGCCAACGGCCGCTCAGGCTCACGCCCAGCTGCAGGCCGGTGGCCAACACCCGCGCCTCCATCGCCGCCAGCGCGCGCCGATACGGCTCTTCGCGGCGGCTCTCCTCCTGATCCGGGGTCAGCGCCGCCAAGGCGACCAAGGCCGGGCTGACGCCGACCAGACGTTGCGACAGCGACAGTTCGCGGTACAGCGCCGCCAGTTCGTACAGATAATGTTCAAACGCCACCTGCGCCTGGCGCGTCACCGCGTGGCGCAGCACCGCGGCGTCGACATTGGGGTTGCCGTCGCGGTCGCCGCCTATCCAACTACCGACGCGAATGAAGGACGGCAGCGGCGTTGTCTGGCCCCAGGTGGCTTCGATCTGCCGGTCCAAGCGCTGATACAGCGCCGGCAAGGCCTGGAAGAAGGTCAGCGGGTGATAGGCTACGCCGTTTTCGATCTCATCCTTGACAGCCAGCTTGAAGTGGCGGATTTCCGAGGTCTGCCACAGCGCCACGATCACGCGCTTGAGCTTGGCCTCCAATTCCCCCTCCTCTTCCGGCGTCAGGTCCGCCGCAGCCAGCTTGCCCAGAAAACGGCGCACCGCGCGGTGGCCGTCCAGCACGCTCTGGCGCTGCACCTCGGTGGGATGCGCGGTGAGGATGGCGCCGACATAGGCGTCGCGCAGGGTGTCGGCCAGCATGGCGATGCTGACGCCGTCGGCCTTCAACTTGCCCAGCGCTCGCGACAGGCTGCCCTGCTGCGGCGCGGAGCCGGCCTGCCGGTGGGCCCGGCGGCGGCGCACATGGTGCAGGTCCTCAGCGATGTTGAACAGCTGGGCGTACAGGCCGCAGGCGCGCACCAGCGCCATCGCCGCAGCCGGGCTCAACTCCGCCGCCAAGGGCTGGCTGCGTTCCTCGGCGCTGCGGCCGGCGATGGCGCGCACTTCGGCGTAGACCTCGGGGCCGGCTTGTTCGCTCAACACCTCGGCCAGCGCGCGGTCCAGGCGCGCCAAATCGGCGCGCAGCGGCAGGTCCTTGTCTAAATCGCTCATTCGGTATTCCTTGATGGTGACGGGCGGCTTGGCCGCTCCCGGTTTTTGAATCGGCTCAAGGCAGCGCGGCCGCTGGCGTCGCTGGCTTCAGGCGATTCGTTTCGCATGCAAAACATCATAGGCAGGCTTGCCGCTGTAGTGGCAACACTACTGTCATTTAACCCGTTAGATATTGACCTGAGTGCGCATTGCGCAACATCAAGCTTTGCGCCGCCATCCCGGCGACGCCGCGGCGCTGTGCGTCGGGCCAGCATGCTAGAATGCCCGCCATCCAAGCACATAGTCCGATCGGGAACCGGTTTCATGGACAAAATCGTCATCGCCAGCCGCGAGAGCCGGCTGGCCATGTGGCAGGCCGAACACATCAAGGCCCGGCTGCAAACGCTCTATCCCCACCTCAGCGTGGACATCCTGGGCATGACCACCCAGGGCGACCAGATTCTGGACAAGACCCTGTCCAAAATCGGCGGCAAAGGCCTGTTCGTCAAAGAATTGGAAGTGGCGCTGGCCGAAGGCCGCGCGGACCTCGCGGTGCATTCGATCAAGGATGTGCCGATGGTGCTGCCGGAAGGCTTCGCGCTGGCGGCGATATGCGAGCGCGAAGACCCGCGCGACGCGCTGGTGTCCGCCCGCTACGCGGACCTGTCGGAACTGCCGGACGGCGCGGTGGTGGGCACCTCCAGCCTGCGCCGCGAATCGCAGATCCGCGCCCGCTATCCGCGGCTGGTGGTCAAGCCCCTGCGCGGCAACGTGCAAACGCGGCTGCGCAAGTTGGACGACGGCGAATTCGACGCCATCATCCTGGCCGCCGCCGGACTCAAACGCCTGGGCCTCTCCGAGCGCATCCGCAAGGAACTGCCGCCGTCGGAAAGCCTGCCTGCCGCCGGACAAGGCGCGCTGGGCATCGAAATCCGCGCCGACCGCGCCGACCTGATGCAGCTGCTCGCGCCGCTGAACCACGCCGCCACTCACTCCTGTGTCAGCGCCGAACGCGCGCTGGCGCGCGAGCTGGGCGGCAGTTGCCAAGTGCCGCTGGGCGCCTTCGCCACCCTCAACGAGGGCACGCTGGCGCTGGGCGGCTTCGTCGCCAGCCCGGACGGTTCCGTGATGTTGACCGCCAACGCCAGCGCCCCGGCCGATTACGCCGACGCGCTGGGCCGCGCCGTGGCCAAAAAGCTGCTGGACGACGGCGCCGGCCCGCTGATTGAAGCGGTGCTGGCCGACCCGCGCTGAGACGACGATGCCGCGCGTCCTGATCGCCCGCCCGCAAGCGCAAAGCGCCGAGCTGCTGCGTCTTCTCGCCGCAGCGGGCTTCGACGCCGGCCATCTGCCGCTGATGGAAATCGCGCCGCAACCGGACGCGCTGGCCGTTTTGCCTGGGCAAGCAGCGGCGGCGAGTTGCCTGATTTTCGTCAGCCCCAGCGCCATAGACCAGGCCTGGCCGGCGCTGCAAACGCTGGACCTAGCCCACAAGCGGCTGGTCTGCGTCGGTCGCGCCAGCGCCGCCAAATTGGCCGCGCTCAGCGGCAGGCCGGTGCTGCACCCAACCGAGGGCAGCGACAGCGAAGCCCTGCTGGCCCTGCCTGAGCTGGCCGATATGCGCGGGCAGCGTACGCTCATCGTGCGCGGCGTCGGCGGCAGGCCCCTACTGGCGCAAAGCCTGGCCGCGCGGGGCGCGGCGGTGGAGTTCGCCGAGATCTACCGCCGACTGGACGGCGCACCGGACTGGGCGGCCTTCGACCGCGCGCCGCCGGACGCCGTGATCGTCACTTCCGGCGAAATCGTAGAGCAATTGTTCCGTCTCGCTGGCCCCAGTCGAATCAGGACGTTACAATGCTTGCTGTATTGCGTGCCGCATCCGCGCGTTGCCGACCGGCTCGCCGCGCAAGGCGCGACGCGCATCATGACAACCCGGGCCGAAGACAGCGCACTGGTCGCCGGCCTTAAAAAATGGTTCTGTCGTCACCCATGAGCGAATCCCAGATCACCGAAACCGCCAAACCCGAGTCCAAGAAATCGCTGAGTCCGGCCCTGCTGATCGCCATCGCCGCGCTGGGCGTGTCCGGCTGGCAGTACTTCAGCACCCAGCAGGAACTGACCGCCGCCCGCCAGGAACTGGCGCGCCGGCTGGCCGAAGGCAGCGGATCCGCCAAGGAACTGCGCGCGATGACCGAGCAGGCGATCAGCGCCAACCGCGCCACCGAAGGCCGTCTGGCGCTGATGGAGGCCCGCGTCAACGAATCCGCCGGCCAGTACGCGACCCTGAACGGCATGTACCAGGAGCTGACCAAGAACCGCACCGACTGGCTGCTGTCCGAGGTGGAACACACTCTGGCCATCGCCAGCCAGCAGCTGCAACTGGCCGGCAACGTCCCGGCCGCCGTGTCCGCGCTGGAGATGGTGGACGCGCGCCTGGCCAAATTCGACCGCCCGCAATTGATCGGCGTGAAAAAAGCGGTGGCCACCGACCTGGAAAAACTCAAGGCCCTGCCCTATCTGGACAGCGTCGGGCTCACCGTGAAGCTGGACCGGCTGATGCTGTCCTCCGACAGCCTGCCGCTGGCGGTGGACGCTCACCGGCTGGCCAGCCAGAAGCCGCAGGCCAAGGCGGCGACGGCGGCCAGCGCGCCGCTGTGGGAACGCTTGGTGGCCGACGTCAGCAAGAGCCTGGGCGAGTTGATCCACATCCGCCGTATGGACAAGCCGGAAGCGCTGTTGCTGTCGCCGGAGCAGGCTTTCTTCCTGCGGGAAAACTTGAAAATGCGTCTGCTGGACGCTCGTCTGGCGTTGATCCAGCGCGACGGCAAGACCTTCGCCGCCGACATCGTGGCCGCGCGCAGCTATGTGCAGCGCTACTTCGACCGCGATGCGCCGGCCGTCACCCAATGGCTGGGCACGCTGGGCGAACTGGAAAGCGCGCCGCTGGACGTGGCGCTGCCGGATATGAACGCCAGCCTCAAATCGGTGCGCGACGCCCAAGGCGCAGCAGGAGAATAAACCGTGAAATTCGCCTTGTGGATTACCGGGCTGTTTGCCCTCGCGGTGCTGGTCGGCCTGGCCGCCACCCTGAACACCGGCTACGCCATCCTGTTTCTGCCGCCATATCGGATGGAGGTGTCGTTCAACCTGCTGATCGTATCGGTGGTGGTGCTGATTTTCGTGGTGCATCTGGTGCTGCGCATGGTGGCGGTGGCCGCCAATCTGCCGGCGGAAGTGCGCCGCTTCCAGCGCCAGAAGAAGCTGAAAGCCTCCCGCCACGCGCTGCGTGAAGCCGGAATCTCCTACTTTGAAGGCCGCTTCCAGAAAGCCGAGCGCGAAGCCAGCAAGTCGCTGGACGACGAATACTCGCCGGAAAACAAGGCCCTGGCCCTGCTGATCGCCGCCCGCTCCGCCGGCGCCGCCGGCGACCTGGACAAACGTGACGGCTATCTGGCGCAGCTGGACGCCATGCCGCCGCGGCTGCAACTGGCGCGCCATATGCTGGACGCCGAGCTGAAGTTGGAAGCCAAGGACCCGCTGGGCGCCTTGGCCGCCATCGAACGCGCGCGCGCGCTGTCGCCCAATCTGACCAACGCCTTGCGGCTGGAATTGAAGGTCCGCTTGCTGCAGAAACAGCCGGAAGCGGTGCTGGCACTGACCGAGAAACTGCTCAAGGCCGACGCGCTGGAGCCGGAACAAGCGCGGCGTTATCGCTTGGCCGCCTATCAGCAACAGTTGGTCACCCTGCTGGGCGGCCAGGAAATCCGCGACTGGCTGCGGCGCATCCCGGAAGCCGAGCGCAGTAATCCGCAGCTGATGGACCAAGTGGTGGCGCGGCTGATCGTGTTGCAGGACTACGATTACGCCGCCACCCTGCTGGCCGGCGCGCTGGCCAACGACGATCACGACACCCCGGAGCTGTCCCGCGAGCTGGGCAAGCTGGCCGAGCACCTGAGCGAGGATAAACGCCTGGAGCTGCTGAAAACCGCGGAAAACTGGCTGAAGAAGCGGCCGCGCGACCACTGGCTGCTGATGGCCTTGGGCCGGCTGGCCTTGTGCCAGCAGCTGTGGGGCAAGGCGCAAAGCTATCTGGAGGCAAGCGCTTCGATCTCGCCGACGCTGTGCGCCCACGCCGAACTGGCGCGGCTGTTCGAAGCCACCGGCAAGGAAGAGCTGGCGGCTCAGCATTACAACAAGAGCCTGGAACTGGCGCTGAAGCAGGGCTGCTGATTCCGCTCGCTTTATACGAAAAAGGACATGCTCCCGCATGTCCTTTTTTTATTGCCTTGTTATGCCCTCTCAACTCGACAGCAGCAGCACGCCCCAGGCCAGCGCCAGATAGCGCGCCGCCTTGCCAAGGGTCAACCACAAAATGCTGGACCACCAGGGCAGACGCAGCCAACCCGCGGCCAGCGGAATCGCGTCGCCAACCACCGGCAGCCAGGACAAGACCAGCACCGCCGGGCCGAAGCGCTGGAACCAGCCGGCCAGCCTCGGCGGCAACTCCTTGCGCGGCGCCAACCTCCCCAGCCACAGGCTAGTGACGCTGCCGGCGGTATTGGCCACCGTGGCCACCAGCAGGGCCGGCCACAGCCAGTCCGGCCATTTGTACAGAAAAGCGGACAACGCCAGCTCGGAATTACCGGGCAAAATGGTGGACGAGGTGAAGGCAGACACCGCCAACCCGCCCAGCCCCAGCCACACCAAGTGGCTCATTCATCAAACTCTATGGTTTCGCCGCAGACAGCGGCGATGGCGGCACTGAGGGTGGAGAAGAATTCCGAGCCGTCGCGCGCGGCGATCCAGCGGCCGTCGCGGAAGGCGAAGTGGTAGCCGCCGCTCTTGGCCGCTATCCACAATTCCTGATTGGCGGTGTGGCGGTTGACGATGATCTTGGCGCCGTCGCTGAACTCGATATCCAGCACATTGCCGGACACCAGATAGTCGGCGTCCAGATCATTGTCGTCGATGGCGGCTTCGATGCGCGTGAAGATGGCGTCGGTGTGCCGCAGAAATTCGGTTTCGTTCATTGCGCTTTCCCGTTGAATGACGGCCTGGACGCCGTCTTGGCGCGGCTCAGGCCTTGATCGCCGGGCGCAACGTAATCACACGGCGCGCCGCAGCTTTGCTAGTATCGGGATTTTGCCACATTGGAACTCATTCGTATGCGCACCTTGCTGGCTTGTGCAAGCCTGACCCTGTTCTTGGCCGCCTGCGGCTTCAAAGGCCCGCTGTATTTGCCCGCCCCCGCAGCCAAGCCGCCCGCCGCCGCGCCCGCCGCCAAACCCGCGGTCAAGGCCGACGCCTCCTCCCCTCGCGCCGCGGCAGAATCCGCCTCTCCCGCCTCTCGCTGACGGTTCCCGCCGCGCTTCCGGGCGGTGCGGCGACGGCGAAAAATGCCAAAGACATATTGATATTCCCACGCGGTTTCCTGCACATCAGTCATATCCTTTACACTCAAAGGCTGTATCTGCAGATAAAGGAGCCGCCGATGTCTCACTTCGCCCGTCATCTGGAACATCACACCATCGTCAACCCCTTCCCCGGCATCGTGAAGCTGGAAGCGGCGTTGGGCCACCGCATCGGCGCGCGCATCGGTTCCAATGAAAGCATAGCCAAGCCGGCCTCTCCGCTAACGGCGGAGTTCGGCGAGATGATGACGGAACTGGCCCGGCTCTACCCTGACCCGTACGCGCACGGACTGCGTCAGCGCGCGGCGGCCCACAACCGCGTGGACGCGAGCCAGGTACTGTTCGACACCGGCGCCGACAGCCTGATCCTGTTGGCCTTGCGTCTGGCCTGTAATGTCGGCGACGCGGTGGTATGCACCGCCGGCACCTATCCCACCTTCCGTTATTTCGCCGAAGGCGTGGGCGCGCGCATTCTGGAAGTGCCCTACCAGCAACAAGGCGACCGGCTGCAGGCCGATCTGCCGCGGCTGGCGGAAGTGGCGCGCGCCGAGCGTGCCGCCGTGCTCTATCTCGCCAACCCGGATAATCCCAGCGGCCACTACTGGAGCGCGGACGATATCCTGGCGCTGCGCGAAACCCTGCCTTCGTCCACGCTGTTGATCCTGGACGAGGCCTATGTCGATTTCTGCGTGGACGCGCAGGACGCGCCGCCGCAGGGCGCGCTGCCCAACACGCTGCGTTTGCGCACGCTGTCCAAGGCCTATGCGCTGGCCGGTCTGCGGGTGGGCTACGCCATAGGTCCGCAACACATCGTCGCCAAGGCGGACCAGATTCGGCCGCAATTCGCGCTGTCCAGCTTCGCCCAAATGGCGGCGCAAATCGTGCTGGACGATCCCGACTATTCCCGTCAGCTAATCGCCGCCACCATCCATCTGCGCGACAAACTATCCGACGCCTTGCGCGCGCGCGACCTCGTGGTGATGCCCTCGCACACCAACTTCGTCTGCATCGCCTATCGCGACGCCGCCAGCAGCGAGGCCATCCATCGCCAGCTGCTGTCCGACGGCATCGCCGTGCACCGCCCGCCGCACCCGGCGGTACGCCACTTGCTGCGCGTCACCGCGCAACCGCAGGCGCTGTCGGCCAAAGTGATGGCGGCGCTGGCGGAAGGTTAAGAAGCGGTTCAAAGCCCGCTGCGCGTCAGCGGGATGGATAGATGGGTTGAAACCCGCTTTGAAACGCTCATGTACCACGCGTACATTCTGCTTTCTCAGCGGGTTTCGTCTTGTCTTGCTCTCAAGACTTTGAACAGGCTCTCCCGCCCATAAAAAAGCCCTGGACCGGCAAGCGGCCCAGGGCTTGATCTTTCCCCATCCTTCTCACTCCGAAGTACTGGGATTCCAATACGCCTGACTGATGAAAGGCTGGGCCACCAGCTTGGCGGCGATCTCCTCCAGTTCTTCCCACTCCACCGAGGTGGACAGCAAGGTGGCGGTCATCTCCACCTCGTCGTCGCCAAAGGGCTCCACGTCCAGATCTCCCACCGGATACTTGGACTCCTCAAGCAGGTCGCTGAGTAAGGCCATTGCGTGTTTCTGGCCGGAACGGCTAGAGATCACGCACAACTGGTAAGTGACTTCGCTGGTTTCGTCGTCGATAGGCTTGCGGTTGATCGAGTTCACCACCGGACGCAGCAAGGTGTTGCTGGCCAACACGAACAGCGTGATCAGAAAAGCCTGGGGAATCTGACCCGCGCCGGCGCTGGCGCCGACTGCCGCCGAGCCCCACAAGGTCGCCGCGGTGTTCAAACCGCGCACGTTCAAGCCCTCTTTCATGATGGTGCCGGCACCGAGAAAACCAACTCCGGACACCACGTAGGACGCCACTCGCGCCGCGCCGCCGGTGCCGTCCAGCTGCAGCGCCATGTCGACGAAGGCCGCCGCGCCCACCGCCACCAGGGTATTGGTGCGCAGGCCGGCGGTGCGCTGACGGAACTGGCGCTCATAGCCTATGGCCGAGCCCAGAATGAAAGCCGTCAACAGGCTGAGCAAGGTTTGCAGCAGACCAGACCCGTTGAAGCCCAGAAACTGCAGTAAGGTTTCCACTTGTTATTCCTCCTGCGGTCGATTGAAAAGTAGCCGTCCCGGCATGCCGGGAAACAGTCAGGCAGTTTGCCACATCCGCGTGAGCGGGTCGTGTCCGACCAGGCGATTTCTACGCGCCGAGCCATGCGCGCTCCCGCCCAAGCAACAAAATTGGCGGCGGCGGATTGCTACTGACAGCACGCTGTCAGCAGGGGAGCCGCACACTGGCGTCACGGCCCTGAGCCGACCCGCGTATCCACCACGGAGAGCCTCAACATGCGCACCCCTCTATTTCAGCTTCCCGCCGGACACGGCTTGGAAATCGCCAGTTTCGAACTAAAAGAAGGCGTATCCGAAGCCGAACTGCAACACGCCGCCCGGCAAATCGACGCCGACTGGCTCCGCCATGAAACCGGCTACCAAGGCTACGCGCTGCTGCGCGGAGAGGAACGGCGCTTCGTCCACCTTACCTTGGCCGACAGCCCGGAACGCGCGCGGCAATTGTGCGCGCAATGGCCGGCGGAGCCCGCCTGCCGCGATTTTCTCGCCGCCATTGCCGCCGATACCGGCCGCATGGACTTTTATCACTGCCTATAAGCCGTACCCCCTACAAGGAGTTAACCATGTCCCCTTTCCTACACTGGTTTGAAATTCCCGTGACCCAGTTCGAGCGCGCCGTCGCCTTCTATCAGCAGGTATTGCAGGTGGCGCTGCATGAGGAGAGCTTCGACAACGCCCGCATGGCGCTGTTTCCCAAAACCGACGACAGTTGCGGCGGCGCACTGCTGAGCTGCCCGCAAGCCCGCCCCCACGTAGACGGCGTGCGCGTCTATCTGGATGGCGGCGCCGATCTGGACGCCACGCTGGCACGGGTCAAAACCGCCGGCGGCATCGTGGTGCAGCCCAAGACCCGCTTGCCGGAAACCTGGGGGCACATCGCACTGTTTTCCGATCTGGAAGGCAATCTGATCGGCCTGCACAGCGCCACATGAGCCGACGCTACTGGATAGGCGTGGCCAGCCGCGACCATGTACTGCGCGGGCTGGCCGGCGGCTTCGCCCAGCTCTGCCACGGCAAAGCCGCGCCGCTCAGGCGGATGGCGGCCGGCGACGGCCTGATCTATTACTCGCCGGTGCTCAGCCTGGAAGGGCGCGAGCCCTGCCAGCGCTTCACCGCCATCGGCCAGGCGATGGACGACCGAGTCTACCCGTTCCGGGTCAGCGCCGATTTCGAGCCCTACCGGCGGAACATCGCGTTCTGGCCGGCAGAGGACGCCGAAATCCGGCCGCTGCTCGGCCAATTGACCTTCATCGCGGATCCGGCGCGCTGGGGCTACGCCTTTCGCTTCGGCCACCTGGAAATCGGCCGCGCCGATTTCCTGTTGATCGCGCGCGCGATGCGGGCGACACTGCCGCCATCCATGCTGCGGGAACCCGACTAAATATGCGCCGAGCCGACCGACTGGTTCAAATCCTCTTGCTGCTGCGCGGCCGCCGCCGCACCACTGCCCGGCAGTTGGCCGAATGGCTGGAAGTGACGCCGCGCACTGTCTACCGCGATATGGCGGATCTGATGGCCAGCGGCGCGCCGCTCAACAGCGAAGCCGGCGAGGGCTATTGGCTGGAAGCCGGCTTCACGCCGCCGGCGGTGGCGTTTTCCGCGCGCGAACTGGCGGCGCTGGAAGTGGGCGCGCGCATGCTGGCGGCCTGGGCGGACCGGGACACCGCCGCCGCGGCGCAATCGGCGCTGGGCCGCATCCACGCGGTGCTGGGGTCCTCCGGCCTGCCGCCGGAGCCGCTGTACGCGCCCACGGCGGGCAATTACCCGCGCGCGCGGCTGGCGCCGCTGCGCGACGCCATCGTCTCCCACCAAGCGCTTTGGGTGGATTACCGCGACGAAAACGGCCGCGACAGCCAACGTGCGCTGTTGCCGCTGGCTCTGTTTTTCTGGGGCGACCGCTGGCTGCTGGCCGCCTGGTGCGGCCTGCGCCTGGACTACCGCAGCTTCCGCGTGGACCGGCTGCAAAGCTGGCGCGACACCAACCTAAGCTGCCCGCCCGACGTCAGCCTGGCCGGCTATCTGGGCCATGTCGACAGCGACGGCCGGGCGTTGGCTTGGCTGGAGCGACACCAGCGCCAACCCTGGCACCAAGAATAAGCGACGCCTGACCGGCGTCGCTGCCCGTTCAAGGCAGCAGGATGATGGAGCCGCTGGTCTTGCGTCCTTCCAGATCGCGGTGCGCCTGCGCCGCCTCGGCCAGAGGATAGCGATGCGATGGCGCCACCTTGATCCTGCCGTCCGCCACCCGTTCGAACAGCGCCTGGGCCGAAGCCTCCAGCTCCGCGCGGCTGGCGATGTAATCGGCCAGCTTAGGCCGGGTAAAGAACAGCGAGCCGCGACTGGTCAGCTCCAAAGGCGCGAACGGCGGCACCGCGCCGGACGCGTTGCCAAAGCTGACCAACATGCCGCGCGGACTCAGGCAAGCCAGCGATATCTGGAAAGTATCCTTGCCCACCGAGTCATAGACCACCGGCACGCCCTGTCCGCCGGTGATCTCGCTGACTCGCGCCACCACGTCTTCGCTGCTGTAATTGATCACATGCTGGCAGCCCAGGCCGCGCACGATGTCGGCCTTGGCGTCGGAACCAACGGTGCCTATCACCGTCGCGCCCAGCGCCGTCAGCCACTGCACCGCGATCTGTCCCACTCCGCCGGCGGCCGCGTGCCACAAAACGGTTTGGCCCGGCCTCACCGGGTAGGTGCGTTGCACCAGATACTCCACAGTCATGCCCTGCAACATCATGCAGGCGGCGGATTCGTCGCTGATGCCGTCTGGAATCTTCACCAGCACCGCCGCCGGCAGCAAGCGTTCGGCGCTATAAGCGCCCAGCGGGCCTCCGGCGTACGCAACGCGGTCTCCCACCGCCAGACCGGACACCCCCGGCCCCAACGCTTCCACCACCCCGGCCGCCTCCTGGCCCAGGCCGGACGGCAGCGGCAACGGATACAGACCGCTGCGCTGATAGGTATCGATGAAGTTGACGCCGATGGCGGTATGACGCACCCGCGCCTGACCCGGTCCCGGAGCGGTCAGCTCCTGGCTTTGCAGACCGAGCACTTCCGGCCCGCCGGTGTGAGAGAAAACGATGGCTTGAGTCATGGCGGCCTCCTAGGCTCAAAAAATCCAGTGTGCGACGGCGCCGCCGTCCCAGGCAAGCCGCTGTCGCAGAACAGACTGTTTCTACATCAGACCAAGAATTGTCCGCGCCCCCAAGCCAGCACTTCCGGCAGGATGCGCGGCCAGGCTTCAAGCCTATGATCGTCGCCGTTGAACACTGTCTGGCGGCAGTCCAGATACAGCGCCGCCGCTTCGCGCCAATCAAGCACCTCGTCGCAACTGCCCAACAGCAGCCAGTAACGGCGCGCGGACGGCTGCGACACGCGCTGCGCCAGCAAGGCGTGCATATCGACGTCGCTCAAGGTGTAGACCACCCCGGTGTAAGGGTTGGTCTGCTCGCCGATGAAACGCGCCAAATCGTCGTAAGGCCGCACCGCCGGATTGATCAGCACCGCCGGGCGTTGATGGCGCTCGGCCAAAAAGGTAGCGTAATAACCGCCGAGCGAACTGCCGATCAGCAAGGTGTCGTCCGGCAAGGACGCCACCAGAGCGGACGCCTGCTCGATCGCCTCGGCTGGATGCGGCGACAACTGCGGGCAATGCAAGGTCGCATCGAACGCGTTCTGTTGCAAATAAGCGGCGGTTTCGTTCGCCTTCAACGATTGAGGACCGGAATTGAAGCCGTGCAGGTAGACAATGTGCATGCGGATGGGAACAAACAGTAAATAAAGGGTTCATTCTAAATGGCCATCGTCCCAAGAAAAACCCTGGCAGCCGCGGCTGGCAACCGTCCTTTTGACGGGCTTGCCAATACATTCGCATGAATGATACAAAAACGCGGAAAAAATAATAAAACCGACGATTTATGCCACTTAAGCGCGGTTTACAAAGATAACAGGAGAACATAAATGCTTGCCACCTTGCCGGACAACGCCCTCGTCGCCGACGCCACCACCACCAAACCCTACTCCGTAGCCAGCCTGATCATGGCGTGCGGCTTTCTGCACCACAGCGCGCAGGCTTTTCTCGACGACGTGCGCGCGGACCAGGCGCTGATCCGTTCCGGCTTCTGTCCGCGCCACCATGTCCACGTGGACCGCGACGGCCAGGCCACGGTGGACGGCTTCGTCCATGAACAGGTTGGCTTGCTGCTTCAGCACAATGCCTCCCTGCATTTCGCCTTGCATGAAATGCTGATGCAATTCGGCCCGGACGCCTGCAACGACACTCTGGCCGGCATCATCGTGCGCGGCCTGCGCGGCGTTCAGGATTGGCAGGCCGCCTGCCAGTGCCTGGCGTCGATGCGCCGCGGCCCGGCCCGCGCCTGAGCAGGTTTCAAGCCGTCATGCCGGCGGCTTGGCCCGCTTGGCCAGGTCCAAGGCCTTGAGCCTGGCGCCGACATCGCCCTGCGCGGCCGCCTTGGCGTACCAGCGGATCGCCGCCGGCAAGTCCCGCTCCACCCCGTCGCCATGCTCGTACATGCTGGCGATCAGATACTGCGCGCCCACGTCGCCCTGCCGGGCGGCCTTCTCGTACCAATACGCCGCCAGCCGGTAATCCTTGGCCACGCCGCGACCGAGGAAGTACTGAGTGCCCAGATCCAACTCTGCCGGCAGATAGCCTTGATCCGCGGCCGACCGGAACCAACGCGTCGCCTCGGCTTGCGACTTGGCCACCTGCTGGCCGTTTTCGTACAACACTCCCAAGGCGTGCTGGGCCTGCGGCAAACGTAGGTCCGCGGCGCGCCGCAGCCAGCGCAGGGCCCGCTTCTGGTCCACCGCTCCCGCCTCGCCGCGCCAGTCCATCATCGCCAGGTCGAAAGCCGCCACCCGATCGCCGGCCTCAGCCGCCTGCTCGAACTGCCGCCGCGCGGCGGCGTAGTCCCCATGCTGATAGCTGGCCCAGCCCGGCACCTCGGCCGCCGCCGTCATCGCCCAGCACACCACGATCCACCGTATTACGTTTCGCATCTTCGCCTCCGCTGGACACTGCCAAGCTGTTCCCCGCCTTGCGAGCGGGAATGCGCGCAGGCCTTGAACAGCTTCTTGCAGAATAAGTCGGCGCGCGCCGCCGCTTATATCGCCGGCTCAGGCTCCACCTCGACTAGCCAGGCCCGACGCAGCGCGGCCACGGCGTCGGCGAAGGCGGTGGCGGCTTCGTCGATGCCGCCGGCCATGTTGAAGAAGCCGTGGATCAGCCCCGCTTGCCGCTCGCAGCGGACCTACACGCCGGCGGCCGCCAGCTTGGCGGCGTAGGCCTCGCCCTCGTCGCGCAGCGGATCGAAGCCAGCGGTTTGAATATAGGCCGGCGGCGCGCCGTCCAGCTCGTCGAACAGCGGCGATACCTGCGGATGGCGCAGCTGGCCACCGCCGGTGTAGTGGCGCACGCACCAGTCCATGGCGGCCCGCTCCAGGTAGAAACCGTCGCCAAAACGCTGGATGGAAGGAAAGCCGGCGCTATTGTCCACCACCGGATACCACAGCAGTTGCAGGCGCGGCCGCGTGGCGTCCCCGCGCGTGGCCAGCGCCACCACGGCGGCGAGATTGCCTCCGGCGCTGTCGCCGCCCACCGCCAGCCGCTCCGGATCCATTCCCCAGGCGACGCAGTCCGCCGCCAGCGCGCGGAAAGCGTGGATGGCGTCCTCCACCCCGGCGGGGAAGGGATGTTCCGGCGCCAGCCGGTAATCCACCGAGATCACCTGGCAATGCACGTCGACGGCCAGCGCGCGGCAAGGCAGGTCGTGCGATTCGATCGAGCCCACCACGAAGCCGCCGCCGTGATAGAACACCAGCGTCGGCGCCGGCAATGCCAAGCCCGCTGGCCGGTAGCTGCGCACGCGGATCGCGCCGGCGGGCCCCGCCAGCGCCGCGTCCTCGACCAGCACGCGTTGTGGCGTCACTTGGGCCAGCAAGCCTCCTTCCCAGTCCAGCTCACGCCGCGCGGCAGCCACACCGAGACGATGCCAGCCGCGCTTGCGGCCCAAGCGCCGCAACCGCAGCACCAATTGCAACTGAGGGTTCAGTGTCAGCCCGTCGACTCGGCATGGCGTGCCGGCCAGCGCCTTGAGCAAGGGGCCGGGCAGCCGCAACGCGCGGCGCGCCAGCGCTCGCTCCAGTCTTTGTGCCAGCGTCGGCGTCCTCATCGAGCCAGCCCTGCGAATTGATATGCCAAAGGAATTGAAACTAGATACCAAGCACCGCTGAAGGTATGGAACGTTACGCGCGACTGGAATGGATGAAGCGCGATCCGGTGGTACGCCACTGCCGGCAGTCAGCGGTGCCGCTGATCTGGCACCGCGGCCGCTTTGAGGACGAAGCCGCCCAGCACCTGTTCGAAGAAGCGCCCGCCTACGGTGTTTCCGCCGGCGTGGCCGCCTCTTTGCGCGGAGTCGGCCGCAACCAGCAGATGATGATGACCGTGGCCTGCGACGCCCGCGCCGACGCGCGCACCGACCAATGGCTGCAAACGCTGACGCCGACAGTGCACTTGCTGTGCTCCTACGCTTACGAGGCCGTCTGCCGTATCGAAGAGGCCAGCCAGGCCACCGCGGTCAACCTGACCCAGCGCGAGCACGAATGCCTGCGCTGGGCCGCCGCCGGTAAAACCTCCTGGGAAACCTCGCGCATCCTGCGCTGCTCCGAGTCCACGGTAAATTTTCATATCCGCAACATCATCAACAAGTTGAAGGTATCCAACCGCAGCCAAGCCGTGGCCCGAGCCTTGGCCCAAGGCTTGATCCCCCCTGATTCAATCAGCTAGTACCACGCCGGCAATGGCCACAGAAGGGTTAACTAGACCTTGCAGTTCCTGACGCCTGAGCTTGCCACTGGGCGTGGTGGCGATGTCGGCCACCAGCTCAATGCGGCCTGGACGCAAAGCCTTGGGCCACAATTCGTGCTGAACACGCCTCAGCAGGTCCTCCACCAATGCGGCACCGCTGCAACCGCTGCCCGTGGTCACCACGTAAGCGCGCAGCCGGGTCAGCCCTTCAGCGGTGACCACCGGCAACGCCGCCGCCTTCAACACCCGCTTGTCGTCCAGCAGGAAAGCTTCCAGCTCCTGCGGGCTGACCCAGTAGCCGGCCACCTTGATGCGTTCGCTGTCGCGCGAGACAAAACTCAGGCCCTCGCTGGCGCGCACGAACAGATCGCGGGTGGGGAAACTGGCCGGCGCCGTTTCGATGGTGCCGGCTTCGCCGGGCCGCAAATAGCCCAGCATCATACAGCCGCCGGACAGGTCCAGGGTGAAGGCCTCGGACGGCGCGTCGGCGTCTCCGGCATGCGGCGTTTCCAGGTAACGGAAGCCTTCGACGCGACGCAGGCCGGCACCGCCGTCGACGGTTTCGGACAGATAGGGCGCGAAGGTTTCGGTGGTGCCGATGGAGTCCAGCATCCGCGAACCGGTCCAGGCTTCCCAGCGCTGACGGATCGCCGGCGGCAGGCGTTCGCCGGCGGAAAAGGACAGCCGCCGCGCGCTGAAGTCGTAAGCCCGCTCCGCCCGCGCCATCAGCAGGTGGTACAGGGTGGGCACCGCCAGGAAGGCGGTAACGGATTCGGCTTCGATGGCGTCGAGAAAATCGGCGTGACGCCCCCATTCCGGCAGCAGCACCGCGCTGGCGCCGACGCTGAGCGGCGCATGCAGCCCCTGTAGGCCGAAGGAGAAGAACGGCCCGGTGCTGGCCAGCACCCTGTCCTCGGCGCACAGTCCCCACATCGGCCGGGTCACGGTGCGCTCGAACTCCCAGAACGAGCGGTGAGAATGCGCGCACAACTTGGGCCGGCCGGTGGAGCCAGAGGTGGCGAGCACCAACGCCGGGCTCAGATCGAAACTGGCTTCGATGTCCCCGACCGCGTGCGCCGCCGTCGGCGCGCTCTTGCGCGCCGCCAGCGTCGCCAGGTCGGTCATCGCTTCGGCGCGCGGCTGGCGCGCGGTGCGGTCGGCCAGAATCAGGTCCGGGTCATAGCTTTGCCACAGGTCTTCATAGTGTTCGGCCGGCAGATCCGGGTGCACCATGAAGGCGAGCCGCTGCGAACGCATGGCCGCCAGCCAGTAGATCACCGTCTCCAGCGTCGCCGACCCCACCAGCGCCACGCGCTGCCCCGGGCGGCGGCCGGCAAGCAGGAGATCCAACTCGCGCGCCGCCGTCAGGCTCAAGGCCTGCAATTGGCGATAGCTGAGGACGCGGCGGCCTTCCGCGCCGCGTTCGATCAGGGCGACGCAATCGCCGCGCCCGGCGCGCACATGGCGGTCCACCATCAGGTCGACGCAACCGGGGCTGGAGTCAATAGACATGTCTTGAACCTCGCAAATTTGAAAATGCGGGCCGCCGTTGGCGGCGCGCGCTCAGCTTTCCAGCGCTTCGGCTTCCGGCTGCGCTAGGCGGCGGTAGTCCAACACCGGCACGCCGCAGCGGGTTGGCGCCGACAGGGCCTGCGCCCGAATGTCGAGCAGGGCAAACAAGCGCCGCACCGTCGGGGTGGTAACCATCACATAGCGATGGATCTCGCGTTCCCGGGCGAAACCGGCCAGTTGATGTAGCGCGGCGCGGATATGCTCCAGCCGCTGCGCGTGGTCACAACAGGAGCCGTCCAGGTTCAGCGCGAAACGGGAGATTTCCCAAGCCTGCGCGTCGGCTGGAATCGACCGGCCGGCCAGCAGCGACGAAAACACGTCGCGCAACATATTCGGCCCCAGCGTCGGCAGCAGCCGCATACAGCCCTGCACCCCGCCGCCGCGGCTTTTCATCAGCAGATAATGCGGATCGAGCTCATCGTAGACATCCCGCTCCATGCCGTTTTCCACCCGCACATCCCAACCCATGCGGTCGTAAAAAAACCGGGCGCGCAGCCGCAGCATGTTTTCAAGGTCAGCCACCGGCAGCAGCTCACGCCGGACAATCTGCACATTCAAAGCGGAACCATTCATTCGACACATCGCTTTCCACATCGCGGGACAGGCCGCGCCGGACTCCAAACCGCGGGCGCGGACCCGGATTCATAAAATATTCATTTTTTCTTTCATTAGCTTGCGGGTCGAATCGAACAGCAAACCGGGCTGTCCGACCTAGCTTGCATCGTAGGGATGCGGCAGGGGCGGGCGTAAGCTAGCAGAACTGTTAGGTTGGCCAAGGACGAACGGCGCGGTGGCGCTTAGCGCCGGCGGTGATGGTGGAAAGGCGAAAGGCCCGCGTAGCGGGCCTTTAACGCCGGTTTTACGGCACGGAAACGATGGAGCGGCGGTGGAAAACACCGGATGGCCGTCTTGACGCCCCAATCAGGGAGCCCAGCCGGCGACGGCGATAACTGACCCATGGGACAGTGTCTCAGCCAAGTCACCTCAGGAACTTGCCCGCTCCCACGACGGCGGTTCGCCTCCCAGCCGTCTATCGATGAACTCCAGAAAGGCGCTCACCTTGGCCGGCACGTGCTTGCGCTCGGGGAATACCGCATAGACCGCGTGCAAGGGCAAGGGATAGCGCTCCAGCGGTAGCAAGCGTTAGCTGACACACAGCCTAGGCGCACTGACAACGCTAAAGCGGAGGTGCGCGAGCGCCGGACGCGGCCATCCCGCCGCCACCGGCCAACCTCCGCGCTAGACCTACCTGGACGAACTGCCCGACGCTCTGCGCCGAGGCGCTGGCCGCGGCGGCAGTCAACAGCCCGCTGACGCAGGCCTGGCCTTGGCCAGTGGTGGCCAGCGACAGTTTAGTGGTTTTGATGGCTTGCGGCGGTTTCCTGGTCGACTTCATACAGGGATCGCCCACGGGTTTCGCGCGCGACAGCCATCGCCAGCGTTGATAGCACAGCAGCGATCAGCACATAGATGGCGATTGGCGTTGAGCTTTGATATTCCTTGAGCAGGCTGATAGCGATTAGCGGGGCTAGCGAGCCGGCGACGATGGGCGCACTTTGATAGCACAGCGATAGCGCGGTATAGCGCACATGGGTGGGGAAGATTTCGGACACCAGCGCCGCGTAGGGTGCATAGGTCATTGAGTGCACCAGCAGCCCCAGGATGATGGCCAGTATGATCAGGCTGTCCTGGCCGGTGTTCATCAGCGGGAAGGCGATAAAGCCCCACAGGCCTGCCAGCACCGAGCCGGCCAGATAGATCGGTTTGCGGCCAAGCCGGTCGGAGAGATAGCCCATCAGCGGGATGAAGAAGAAATGCAGCGCGTGGGCGCCGAACATCAGCAACAGTATCTGGCTGGTGTCCTTATTCAGCGTCAGCTTCAGATAGGTGATGGAGAAGGTAGTGATGATGTAGTACAGAATGTTTTCCACCAGCCGCGCGCCCAGGCCCACCAGCACGGCGCGCCAGTGATATTTCAGTACTTCGACCAGGCCGGGCTGGCGTTTGGCCTGCTGCTCAAACTTGGCTTGCGCTTGTTTGAAGATCGGCGCGTCGTCAACGCTGCTGCGCACCCAATAACCGATCAGCACCACCACGGCGGAAAACCAGAAGGCAATGCGCCAGCCCCAGGCTAGGAAGTCAGCCTCGGATAAGTTGCTCGACAGCAAGAGCAACACGATGGTAGCAATCAGGTTACCGGCGGGGACACCGGCTTGCGGCCAACTGGCCCAATAGCCGCGACGGTCGGCCGGGCTGTGTTCGGACACCAGCAAGATGGCGCCGCCCCATTCGCCGCCAAAGGCAAAGCCCTGTATCAGCCGCAGTATCACCAGCAGAATCGGCGCGGCATAGCCTATGTTGTCGAAGCCGGGCAGACAGCCCATTAAAAAGGTGGTGACACCCACCATGATCAGGCTGAGCTGTAGTAAATGCTTGCGACCATATTTGTCGCCCAGATGGCCAAACACCAGGCCGCCCAGCGGCCGGGCGAGAAAGCCCACGGCATACAGCGCAAAGGCGGCGATCAGGCCGTCGATCTGACTATTGCCTCGGGCGAAGAACAGCGGGCCGAACACCAGTGCGGAGGCGGTGCCGTACAAAAAGAATTCATACCACTCGGCAATGGTGCCTATCATCGCCGCCGCGACGACTTTGCGCAGGCCGCTGGGGAGGGCGGCGGGCGGCGGGGTGTCGCTGGTATTGGATGTCATGCTGTCTCTCCTCGGTGCTGGTTGTCGTGTTGCTACCTTGCTGTGATGTATTCAATCATCCTAACTGGACCGCCTGGCCGGCGTCGAGCGCACGGCGCTGACCCAGTTGCTGGGCGCTGCGCTGCTTCTGGCCGGGTTGTGGCTGGCCAGACGTCCGCGCACCGGCGCGCGCGCCTGAACCGACGCCGAGAATCGCCGTGCAATGCTTGCTATGCTGAAAGTCCACCCCGCGCGGCTAAAAAACCATGGTTCCACCCCAAGACCCTCATCCCGAGCGCCAGCTGTACCGCGACGCGGACGGCCGCTATTGCGCGCGGCTGGGCGGCTATCAATTCAGCAGCGTCTTCCAGCCTCTGTTCTACCGCAGCGGCGGCGTGTTCGGCTATGAAGCGCTGCTGCGCGTGCGCACGCAAGACGGCCAGACGCCGCCCCCCGACGCCTTTTTGTCCGGGTTGCAGCCGGAACTGGCGCTGGAAGCCGACCAACTGGCCCGGCTGATCCACATCCGCAACTTCGCGCAAAGCGGCCAGTCCGGCTGTCTGAGCCTAAACCTGTTGGCCCAGACAGCGGTGGTGGACAACCACGGCCGCAGTCACCTTCCCCTGCTGCAAGGCCTGCTGGACTCCTTGGAGCTGGACAGCGCCGGCGTAATTTTCGAGTTGCCGGAATACGAGGTGGAACACCACGGCCAACCGTTGATCAACAGCCTGCGCCTGACCGCCGAGGCGGGCTTCGGCCTGTCGGTGGACGACTTTGGCGCGGTGGCCGCGCGTCACGGCAAGGTCAAATCGTTGTGCCCGGACCTGATCAAGATCGACCGCAGCCTGCTGCTGGACTATATGTCCGGCGAACGCCACCGGCTGCCGGTGCTGCTGGAACTGGGCTGGCAGATAGGCTGCCGCATGGCGGTGGAAGGCATTGAGAGCCGGGAACAACATCTGGCCATGCAGGAGCTGGGCGTAGAGCTCTATCAGGGCTTCTATCTGGGCAAACCGGCCGAGTTGCCGGTGACCTGCCAGCTGTGACCGGCGCGGTCCAGCCCTAGGCTGGCCAACGCCAAAGCGGCCAGAGCCGCGCCCAGCCAAACCGGCGCGCGCAGGCTCCAGCCGGCGTCCAGCAGCGCGCCGCCGCCCCAGGATCCCAACATCAAGCCCAGGTTGACCACCGACATGTGCAGGCTGTTCACCATAGGTCCGCTGCCGCCGGTGCGCACTACCCGCGCTACCATCGCCGGATTCATCGGCAAACCAGCCAGGCCCAACAGCAGTACGCAAGCCGCCGCGGCAGCCCGCCATTGCGCCAACAACGCCAGCGCCACCAAAGCAGCCAACAGCGTCAGCAAACCAACGCGCAGCACCCTGCGGGTATGACGATCCGCCCACCTGCCGCTGCATAAATTGCCCGCCACTGTCGCCAGCCCATAACCGGCGAACAGCCACGGCAACGTCGTGGCGTCGAAGCCGCTGATCTGGGTAAACAAGGGCGCCAGGTAGGTGAAGGCGGCGAATACCGCGCCTATAATCAAGCCGCTGCTCAGATAAGCCGCCCACAAGCTGCCACGCGCCAGCCGTCGGCCTTCTTCGCCCAGGCTCAAGGCGCGCGGCGCGGAGCCGGACGGCGTCAGCGCGGCAATGCCCGCCGCGGCCAGCGCCACCATCATCGCCACGAGCCAAAAGCTCAAGCGCCAGCCCCAGTGCTGATCTACCCAGGCAGCCAGCGGCAAGCCGGCCACCGAAGCCAGCATCAAGCCGTTTAGCACCAGCGCGGCGGCGCGCGCCACCCGATGTTCGCCCACCAACTCCGCCGCCAAGGCCAGCGCCACGCCGAAAAAGGCCGATTGCGCCACGCCGCAGATCAGCCGCGACCACAGCATCTGTTGGTAATCTCCGGCCTGCGCCCCCAAAACCTGGCCAGCCAGGAACAAGAGCAACAGACCAATGAGGCTGTGCTTGCGCCGCGCCGCGCGCAGCAGCCAGGTCAGCGCCGGCCCGCCCAGCACGACACTGGCGGCGAAGGCCGACACCAGATTGCCCACCGCCGGCAAGCCGACGCCCAAGGCCGCCGCCAGCGACGGCATCATCCCCGCCACCATGAACTCCGACGTCGCCATCGCGAAAATGCATAAACCCAGCAGATACACCGTTGCCGGCATCGCCGCCTCGCCGCTCTTGCCTGTCATCCCGCTTCTCCCGTATCGCACATGAACGAGGGCTTATGCTAGATTCCTTGGCGACACGGAAAAATAGTCTTCAATTCCATACATAACGGAACTTGATTCCGTAATTTCGAGGCAAACCATGGAGAAAATGAGCGGCATCGAGTTGTTTGCCCACATCGCCCAGCAAGGCAGCCTGGTGGCCGCCGGGCGGCAATTGGGCATTTCCGCCTCCGCCGCCGGCAAAGGCCTGGCGCGGCTGGAGGCGCGCTTGGGCGCGCGTCTGGTTCAACGCAGCACCCGGCGGCTGACCTTGACCTCGGCCGGCGAGCAATACCTGCAACGTTGCCTGCGCATTCTGGACGAAGTGGAAACGGCGGAGCGCGAGTTGCAACAAGAGCAGGCCGCGCCGCGCGGCCAGCTGAAGGTAGGCCTGCCGCACGAATGCGGCGTGCTGGCCCCGCTGCTGGCCGTCTTCATGCAAGACTATCCGGAGATCGAACTGGATCTGGACTACAGCGACCGTCTGGTGGACGTGATAGGCGAAGGCTTCGATGTGGTGATTCGCGGCGGCGAACCGGGAGACTCGCGCTTGAGCGCGCGGCGGCTGGGCGCTTACCGCATGCGGCTGGTGGCCGCGCCGGCCTACTTCGCCCGCTGCGGCGAGCCGGCGTCGCCGATGGATCTGACGAAGCACCGCTGCCTGCATTACCGCTATCCGCGCAGCGGCAAACTGGCGCCGTGGCCGCTGGCCGGCCAGGATGAAGACGCGCCGGCGCTGCCGGTCCATGCCTGCGCCAATACCGGCGACGCGCTGATCCAGCTGGCAGAGCAAGGCGCCGGCATCGCCTGCCTGCCGGACTTCACCGTGCGCCGCCAACTGGCGGACGGACAGCTGCGGGCGCTGCCGGAAGCCTGGGCTGGGCGCAGCGGCGTCCTTTATCTGCTATGGCCCGGTTCGCCCTATCCGCCGCCACGGCTGCGCGCCTTCATCGACTTCTTCGCCAAACGCGGCTTCCCCGGCGGCTGAACCCCGCCGGACTCTGGCTCAGGGCGCCGACACCAGCCGGTCCGCCATCGCCTTGATCGCCCGCATCTGCACCCCGTTCTTCCAGGCGAAATTCACGCCGGTATAGCCGAACCAGTCCCAGCAGCCGTTCGGGTTGCCCGGCGGCATCGCCGTGGTCTGCGGATACAACACGATGATGCGATTGCTATCCGCCCATTCGTTGTAGCCGGCATGGCCGTAGAAAGCGTCACCGACCGCGCCCGCGTACTGGCGGCAACCGTGCAGCGCCACATGCACCTTGCAGGATTCGCCCTCGGCGCAGACGCGCGGCACATAGACATAGCCCTCGTCCGCCAAGCTGCTGCCTGGCGGCGCGTACGGCTTCTGGTCGAAAACCGTCACTTGGCTGCTCAATTGGGCAGCGCGCGGCTGCAAGGGGCCGTAAATCTGCTTCAGGATGGCGCCGGCCTGATCGTAGCCTTCGCCCTTCCAGTCGCAATGGTTGACGTAAGGCGACTTGGTCTCGCCGCAGTCATTGCCGTAAGTGGGCGTAATCTGGGCATGGCCGGCCGGCAGGCCGCGCAGATATTCAATGCGCGCCGCCGGCACCCCCAGCTTGCGGAAATAGCTCTCAGCGCTGTCCACCACCGCCGTCTTCACGGTGTTGTCCTGACTGCCGCTGAACAGATAGACGCGACGCTTGGCCAAATTGGACAAGGGATCGATCTGCCCGCTCAGTGCGAACTGCTGGGTCGCCAATACCAGGCCGCCCACCACCGGCGGCGGTCCGCTCATGCAGGCCGGCGCGCCCGCCAGCGTGCCCTTGGAACAATAATAGGGCCCGCCCGCCACCACGCCGACGCCGCGCACCGAGGCGGAAAACGCCACCTGATACTGCACCGCCATGAAGGCCCCGGATGACAGGCCGGATACCGACGACTGCCGAGCGTCGCCGCGATACGCCGGCAGCGGTTCCGCCGCCGCAACCATCTGCGCCAACGTCAACGCCAGCGCCCCTCCCCACCACCAGCCCAGTTTCAACATAAGCTCTCCTTTCGCGCGAAGCCCACGCTCCGCCTGGATTATGGCGCTGCCCGCCGGCAAAAATCACCCCAATGTCATGCTTGGTCGGCAAATCGGTCAGTCTTTTTCCAGCCCCCAAGCCCTCATAAGAGCCTGTTCAAAGTCTCGCGAGCTAGGGCGAGACAAAGCGAAAACGAGCGAAAAAGCGGAATGTACAAGTGGTACATGAGCATTTTGAACTTGTACTCACCGTACAAGGCCTCACGAAGCGCAGCAGACTTTGAACAGGTTCTTACAGCCACCGGCGCTGTCCCGCGCCGCCGCTATTCCGTACTATCCCAGTTCCATCAATGACAAGAAGAACGGCATGCTACCGCTTCCCGCGCCCCCCATCGCCGGTCTGCGCACCTCGCTGCTGATCGGCCTGACGCTGGCGCTCATCGCCTGCAAAGCCGAGCCGCCGCCGCCCGCCACGAGACTTGACACGGCCAGTTCACCGACCGCCGCCGGCCAGGTGCGCCGCTTGAGCGCCTTGCCGGCCGGCGTCGAACTGCGTGGCAAGTTAAGCGCCGCCTACGGCTGGACGGACAACGCCGGCGAAAACCTGTTGGTGCTGGCGGAGCAACAGGAAGCCCGCGGCGCCGACGGCACCCAAAACGCGACGCTCTACGCCGCGCAATATGTGCTGGGCCAAGACAGGCCGCGAAGGCTGTGGATGCTCAGCGACGGGGTAACGCGTTGCGAGTTCGACGCCAGCGCGGCCTTCGATCTAGACGCCATCGGCTTTCCGGACCTCAACCGCGACGGCGCCTTGGAAACCATTGTCGGCTATCGCAGCGCCTGCGCCAGCGACGTCAGCCCCAATGACTACAAGCTGATCCTTCACGTGGGCAAAACCAAGTACGGACTACGCGGTCTGGACCGCCAAGGCGTGCGCTGGCTGGACCCGGACAGCGGCCACTTGACCGGCCTTCCGCTACCCGACGACTGCAGCCCGCAGGGCCAACGGGCGCTGCAAGCCAAAGGTTGGGAAAAAGACTTCGAACCGCCCTACTTGCCCGGCTGCTACACCGACGAGAACGACTTCACCGCAGCGCCGCCGGTCTTTGCCCGTCACATGCGCCAACAGTGGTTCGCACTCATGCGCCAACAGGAAGAAAGCTGGCTCAAACAACAACATGAATGAGTTCAAGACAGGCTTTCATGCCGCTGACCGTTCGATATACATATCGATAATTCTTACTGAAATAAAATCGGAGCCATCACACACGCGTATCCTAAGGATTTTCATGGCCTCCGATTTTTCCCACCCGCGGCGCGGCGTCCTTCGCTTATGGCTGAGCCCTGCCCTTGCTCTGCCCTTGAGCGCCTGCGCCGCGCCTAAGCAAAATACCGACGCCTCCGTCGAACCCACAGACTAGCAATCTGCCCACTTTGCGCGCCCCCAAGGGGTCGTTAACACTTGTGGCCAGCGGAGGCTGCAACATGCTGTTCAAGGCCGACGCGCCCATGATGATCATGGTGTTGGCTAATCCCCTCCTGGCCAACAACGCCGCTGTACGCGACAAACAGGCCTACGCCGCCGGTTTCGACACCTTCCGCCTGGGCTACTTCAGCTCACTCCATCTGCCGGCTCGTCTGGCACAGCAGCATCCAGCACAACGCTAAGCCGCGCGCGGGGCGCTGGGCGCCAACCCGCAATCCCCTCCCCTATCATCGCAGCCTCCCCGGCGCCCGTGTCCCTGCATTCTCTTGACTCTCACTATGGCCCCCGGTGTCAGCACGCACTCGCACGAAACGTAATTTATTGCAGTAAATAATAAATGTTATTCATTTTAAAATTTACAATCATGGCAATCGATGCCTTTGTTTTGATAGTTTTGTAAATTTCCATACCCGCCAAAAAACCAGGCAAATCCACCTCACGCCACCCCGGTCCGAAACGCAAAAAACCCCAGGGGCGCCACCACGCCATCCTGGGGTTGAATTAAGAACCGCTAACAAAACCTCGCAGAAAAACTGCGCCAAGGCACGCCGACGCGCAGCAAATCGTAAACAGGTTCCAAGTCGCAGAGCGAACGGCTCAATTAAGACTCAGGCCAGTACCCAATTTTCGAGACACCGCGCCTCAATCCACACCCCCGCCTCCCACTCCCTCAACCATGACAAAAGCAAGTATTGGCTGACCTCACTCAACAGTGTTTGCCATGTTTATTCCGACAATTCGCGTTTCAACCAGCCTGATTAATGACGGCTTCAATGCGGTAGCCATCCGGGTCCACAACGAAGGCCGCGAAATAATGACTCCCATAATGGGGCCGTAAGCCCGGCACGCCGTTGCAGCGTCCGCCGTGCAGAAGGGCCGCCGCATGAAACGTACGGACCTGCTCGGGTGTGCCGGCGGCAAAAGCCAGATGAAATCCATCTCCGGGGAGCACGAGCTCCGGCACCCATTTAAGAGACAACTGGTCACCCCCGCCTGCTTTGCAGTACCCCACCGCCGTGTCGTGCTCAAACACCCGGCCGTAGTCCAGAGGGGCTAGTGCCGCATCGTAAAAAGCGCCGGAGCGACCCAAATCGTGAACGCCGAAAGAGATGTGGTGGAGCCTGTTTTTTTCCAATCGATGAGGTTCATATCAATGGCGAGGCAAGCTACCCAGATCGGCATACCGCGCGTCATATGGATTGTCATCCCTCTCCATACGACTCCAAGCCCCACCCACGGCCAAAGCAAAGGCCGCCCGAAGGCGGCCTGTTCTCATGCGGCATGGGTATAACGTCAAGACCACCCCAGCCCGGCCAATTCCTCCGCGCTCAGATGCCGCCATTCGCCCTGCGGCAGTTCACCCAGCTCAACGCTGCCCAAGCTGGTGCGATGCAGCTGTTCCACGCGGTTGCTGGCCGCCGCCACCATGCGTTTGACCTGATGGTACTTGCCCTGAGTGATGGTCAGCAGGATCACGTGGCTGTCCAGCTGTTCGATGCTGTCGGCGGCAAACTCCTCTCCTTCATCATTCAGGTAGACCCCGGTTTGCAGCTTGGCGATGAATTCCTCGCTGGCCGCGTGCTTCAACGTGACCTGGTAGCACTTGGGCACCTGCTTCTTCGGAGAGCTGAGCGCGTGCACGAACTGGCCGTCGTTGGTCAGCAAGATCAGGCCGGTGGTGTCCACGTCCAGCCGGCCCACCGCGGTGATGCCCAGATTGCCGAACTGATACGGCAGCAACCGGTAGATGCCGGGATTATGCTGCGGCTTGTGCGAGGTTTCGTAATTGGGCGGTTTGTGAAACAGCAGGTAGAGCGGGCCGCTGACCACGTCCCAGGGTTTGTCGTCCACCACCAATTGCCGGATGTCGGCCAATTCCACCTGCTGGCGGTAGTTGTCGACGATCTCGCCGTTGAGTTCGACCAGGCCATACTCAATCAGCTGCTTGCATTCCTTGCGGCCGCCAAAGCCTTGTTGTTGCAGTAGTCGGTAAAGTTCCATCACTGGATGGTAGCACACCGCCCCTGGCGCGCCCTCCGCCGTCAGGACACCAGCGGTTGCGCCGGATCCGCCACGCACACCCGGTCGCGCCCCTCTTTCTTGGCGCGATACAAGGCGGCGTCGGCAGCTGACACCACACTGCCGGCATCCGTGCCGTGCAAGGGACACAGGGCCAACCCCACCGACAAGGTGACGCGGATGTCGTGGCCGCCGGCGACGATGGGCAAGGCGCGCACATCGCGGCACAGCTGCTGCGCCTTGACGTGTGCGTCGTCCAGCGATGCGCCGGGCAGCAAGATGAAAAACTCTTCGCCGCCGTAGCGACAGACAATGTCGCCGCTGCGAAAAGCATCGCTCAGATGCGCCGCCAGCGCCGTCAACACCGTGTCCCCGCACTGATGGCCGTACTGGTCGTTGATATGCTTGAAATGATCCGCATCGACCATCAACACCGCAACATCCCGATGCACCGCCAGCATATGACTGAGGATGCGCGGCAAAATGTCGTCTAGGTGGCGGCGGTTGAACAGGCCGGTCAGGGGGTCGCGCAGCGTCTGTTCGCGCAAACCTTGTTGTAGCAGTTCGATTTCGCTCAGATTCTGGCGCAGCGCCTGATTGGCTTGCAGCAAATCCTGCTCCAGCCGTTTGCGCTCGCTAATGTCGTTGATGCCGTTGATCACGAACCAGCCATCGTCGGCGCGAACCACGGAACAGGAAATCAGCGCCCAGAACTCTCTGCCGTCCGCAGCGCGCAACCGCACTTCCCGATCGCGCACGCAGCCGCCTACGCGCAGCAACGAGGACACGCGCTCGCGCTCGGCAGGGTCCACGTAGAAGTCCTGCACCTTCAGCGGCTTCCCGGGCGCAAGACGTTCGCGGAACAACTCCTCGGCGCGGACATTGGCGTAAATCAGTTCACCTCCTTGCAAACGGTTCATCGCCAACGGAAACGGCGCGGCGTCCGCCATCAGCCGCAAGCGCGCCTCGCTGTCCGCCAAATCCCGGGTTCGGGCGCGGACCTTGCCCTCCAACTGGCGGTTAACAACTCGTAGCCGGGCCTCGGTACGGCGCAAATCCACCGCCAACGCTCCAAACACCAGCAGGGTGGATGTCTGGATCAGCATCAGCATGCTGAGGGTCAGCAAAGCCTGCTCTCCGTGACCGAAAGCACCGCGGCCGAACACTCCGCCAACCAAGGCCAGCAACAAAATGCCCAGCGACAAACCATGCGCCAGCCGCAAGCGCTGACGAAACGCGAACCATAGCAAGGGCAGGCTGAAGCAATAAGGCAGCGCGGCGTAGCGCCCGGTGCTGTCGTCTATGCCCAACATGGCCAATCCGGCGGCCAGCAAGGTCAGCCAAGCGATCAGGCCATCCAGCGAGTTGAGCCCGCCCTGGCCTTCTCCAGCCCCAGCGCGCCTCAACAGCAACAGACAAGGCGCCAGGCTGAAGATACCGGCCAGGTCCGCCAACCACCAAGCGATAAAGTGACGACCCAGCGGCAATAAGGGCTGCGGTTGGCCATGCAGCAGGGCCGCCGTGCCGCCCATGGCGGCGATGGCGGCGGCCAGCGCCGCGCCGGCGATGAAGGCCAACACATAGGACAGGCTGTGCAAGGGCAAACGCCGGCCGCAGCGGTAGCGCACCAGCAAGGCGCCCAGCAAGCTGCCCACCGTGTTGGCGCCGGCGATCAACAAGGCGTCCTCCAGCGGTAGCTGGCGCGACGACAGGCTGAACAGCAAGGAGCCCGCAGCCAGTCCCGCGCCGTAGCGCTGGCCGCCGCGCAAGGCGACCGCCATGGCCAGGCCGGCCGGAAACCAGGCTGGCGTCAACCAGGTTTCCGCGTCCATGAAGCCTGCCATCAATAGCCGCGCCAAACCCCAATAGGCCGCGGCGACGCCAAACTGACGCCACGCGGCCGCCAGGAAACCCGCGGCGAAACCCCTCCATCGCTGCATGCCTGTCTCCACCTTCTCTGCGCGCAGCCGCGGCGGCTGACGGACGCGGGAGGCTTTCTCCCGTCCACAAGCCGGATGTGAGCGCGGCCGGTGTTCCAGGCCGTCCCCGAAATGGGGCGCGGGGCGGGAAACGCCGCTTTTTAGTCAATATAGATATTGCGGCGCGATTCCGCCGTCATTTATGGCTTACTAATTTCGTGCGCGCGACAACCGGCTCGCTATCTTGCTGATTCACATCGCGATTGAAGAAATGATACTTATCATCTAAAACGGAATCACCGCTTCGTCATTGCGTTGCGCCACCCCGTAGTCAAACAGGAAGGTCAACGATGCGCTACAGCTCAACTCACAAGACCGAAACCCGTCAACGGATCCTGACCATGGCCTCGCTGCGCTTCCGCGCCGAAGGCGTGGCCAATGTCGGCATCGCCAATCTGATGGCGGATTTAGGAATGACCCATGGCGGCTTTTACGCCCACTTCCACAGCAAGGACGACCTAGTGGCGCAATCCTGTCGCCAGGCGTTGCTGGACATGAACGAGATTTGGCAGGCCCAACTGGAACAGGCGCCCAGCGGCGCCGGGCTGAAACGGCTGGCCAAGGATTATTTGAGCGCGGCGCACAGGGATTTCCCGGACTCCGGCTGCGCCGCGGCTGCGCTGGCCGGGGAGTTGGCTCGTCACGACAAAGCCACTCGCCAGGCGTTTTCCGAGGGATTGCAGGCCTTGCTGCACACCTTGCGCCAAGCGCAACAATGTGACACGGTGGCCGGCGCGCGACCGGCTCTGGCGCCAGAAGCCTGCCTGGCTCTGATGGTGGGCGCCTTGCTGCTGTCTCGCGCCATCTCGGACGAAACACTGTCCGACCGGCTGCTGAAAAGCGCGGCGGCGGCGTTGGCCTTGCAAACACGGGGCTAGCGTCTCGCGGGCAGGGACGAGACAAGGCGAAAACGAGCGAAAAAGCGGAATGCACGGGTGGTACATGAGCATTTTGAGCTTGTACTCTCCGTGCAACGCTCCACGAAGCGCAGCAGACTTTGAACAAGCTTTTAGACGATATCTAGGTGGTCTATGCCTTCCAGCGGGTCGCGCGACTTGGAACCCTCGCTGTAAAGCTTGATCTTCAGCCTCAGGTCGTTAATGGAGTCGGCGTTGCGCAGGGCGTCCTCGTAGCTGATCAGGTCCGCTTCGTACAACTCGAACAAGGACTGGTCGAAGGTCTGCATGCCGGTCTCGCGCGAGCGGCCCATCACCTCCTTCAGACTGGCGATTTCGCCTTTGAAGATCATGTCGGACACCAACGGGCTGTTGAGCAGAATTTCCACCGCCGCCACCCGGCCGCGGCCGCTTTTGATCGGCACCAGCCGCTGAGAGATGATGGAGCGCATATTCAGCGACAGATCCATCAACACCTGCTGATGGCGTTCTTCGGGGAAGAAGTTGAGAATGCGGTCCAGCGCCTGGTTGGCGTTGTTGGCATGCAGCGTGGCCAGGCACAAATGGCCGGTTTCGGCGAACTGCAGCCCATAACCCATGGTTTCGCGATCGCGAATCTCGCCCATCAGAATCACGTCCGGCGCTTGACGCAAGGTGTTCTTCAAGGCGATGTCCCAATCATCGGTGTCCACGCCCACCTCGCGCTGGGTGATGATGGACTTCTTGTGCTGATGCACGTATTCGATCGGATCTTCGATGGTGATGATGTGGTCGTGGTTGTGGCTATTGCGCCAGTCCACCAGCGCGGCCAGCGAGGTGGATTTGCCTGAACCGGTGCCTCCGACGAAGATCACCAGGCCGCGCTTGATCAGCGCGATGTCGCGCAGCACCAGCGGCAGGTTGAGCTGGTCGAAGGTGGGGATTTCAGTGTTTATCTTGCGCAACACCATGCCGGCATGGCCCTGCTGCACATAGGCGCTGACGCGGAAACGTCCCAGACCCGGCGGGTTGATCGCGAAGTTCGCCTCCTTCTTGGTTTCGAACTCCTCGGTCTGCCGGTCGTTCATCACCGCGCGCACCAGTTCCTTGGTGTGCTGGGCGGACAGGGGCTGCGGCGCCACCGGGGTGATCTTGCCGTCTATCTTCATCGCCGGCGGAAAATCGGCGGCGATGAAAACGTCGGAGGCGTTCTTGCCGGTGGCGTGCTTCAGCAGATCCAGTATGAACTTGGAAGCCTGGTCTTTTTCCATGATGAGGTCCCGCGGGTCGCCATTTAAGTGTAGAGCAGCGCCCGCTCAGAATTGATCCTTGTTGGCGGCCTTTTGCCTGGCGTCCGCCGGCGACACCATATTGCGCCGCACCAGCTCCTGCAGGCACTGGTCCAGCGTCTGCATCCCATGCTGCTGGCCGGTCTGGATCATGGAGTTGATTTGAGCAATCTTGTTCTCGCGGATCAAGTTGCGGATCGCCGGGGTGCCCAGCATGATTTCATGCGCCGCCACCCGACCGCTGCCGTCCTTGGTTTTGAGCAGGGTTTGGGCGATCACCGCGCGCACCGACTCGGACAGCATGGAACGGACCATCTCCTTTTCCCCGGCAGGGAATACGTCGACAATGCGGTCTATGGTCTTGGCCGCGGAACTGGTGTGCAGCGTGCCGAACACCAAGTGACCGGTTTCCGCCGCGGTCAGCGCCAAGCGTATGGTTTCCAGATCGCGCAGTTCGCCCACCAGGATCACATCCGGGTCTTCCCGCAAGGCGGACTTCAAGGCATTGGCGAAGCTGTGTGTCTGCAAACCCAGTTCACGCTGGTTGATCAGGCACTTCTTGCTGTCGTGGACGAACTCGATCGGATCCTCGACAGTCAGGATGTGGGAGAAGTGGTTGTCGTTGATGAAATCTATCATCGCCGCCAGCGTAGTGGACTTGCCGGAGCCGGTGGGGCCGGTCACCAGCACCAGCCCGCGCGGAAAAGCGGCGATTTCCTGGAATATCTTGGGCGCGCC
Organism: Chromobacterium haemolyticum; assembly: GCF_009936155.1. NCBI lineage: Bacteria > Pseudomonadati > Pseudomonadota > Betaproteobacteria > Neisseriales > Chromobacteriaceae > Chromobacterium > Chromobacterium haemolyticum. The sequence continues at coordinate 4,974,544 of NZ_AP019312.1, forward strand.
CAACTGTTCCAGCGACAACACCTTGGACGGAATCACCCGAAACACCGCGCCCATGCCGCGGTTCTGCACGAAGGAGTTGACTCGGAAACGGGCGATGCCGGGCAGATCGAAAGAAAAGTCGCACTCGAAGGTGTCTTCGAAGATTTTGCGCTGGTAATCGTTCATGATGTCGTACACCATGTCGTGCACGTCATGGTGGTCCATCGGCGGCAGGTTGATGCGGCGGATGTCGCCGTTTACCCGGATCATCGGCGGCAGCCCGGCGGACAAGTGCAGGTCGGACGCCTTGTTCTTGACCGTAAAGGCCAAGAGCTCCGAAATTTCCATAATATAATCTCCACGATGACTGCGACGCCGCCATGGTTTCAGCCGCCAGGCGACTACTTAAAATGAAGTACCGCCGCGCGCCGGCAACGCGTCAAAACAAGACGCCGGCCCACTTCCGGCATTTCCGGCTCTGGCGCTGATTGTAAGCTCAACTCAGCCATTTGGGATATCGCCGTCACCCCATATTATTAACGATGCGCGGCCATGCTGCTTTGTAGAAACCCCAACCCCGGGCAACAAGCCGCATCGCCCGCAGCACACAATTTCACGACGCCATGACAGACTCCATTTCCCAACTCTTGCAGCAAGTCCGCCAGCGCCTGGCGGACGCGGAACACGCCGCCGGCCGGCCGGCGGGAACGGTGCGCCTGCTGGCCGTCAGCAAGACCTTCCCCGCAGCGGACATCGAGCAAGCCTATCTTGCCGGCCAGCGCGCCTTTGGTGAAAACTACGTACAAGAATTGCAGCAGAAGGCCGAGGCGCTGGCCGGCCTGGAGATCGAATGGCACTTCATCGGCCCGTTGCAATCCAATAAAACCCGCTCGGTGGCGGAGTTGGCCCACTGGGCCCACTCGGTTGAGCGGCTGAAAATCGCAGAACGGCTGTCGGCTCAGCGACCAGACACGCTGCCGCCGCTAAATGTGTGCATTCAGGTCAACGTGTCCGGCGAGGCCAGCAAAAGCGGCTGCGCGCCGGAACAGGCGCTGGAACTGGCGCGCGCGGTGGCCGCCTTGCCGCGCCTGGCCCTGCGCGGTCTGATGTGCATCCCTGAGCCCACGGAGGACACTGCGCGGCTTGCGTCTCAGTTTGCCCTGTTGCGCCAACTACGCGAGCGCTTGAACGCCGAAGGGCTGGCGCTGGACACCTTGTCCATGGGCATGTCCGCCGACATGGCCGTCGCCGTCGCCGAAGGCGCCACCATGGTGCGGGTGGGCACCGCCATTTTCGGCGCGCGCCATTATCATTGAATGACATCGGCTTGAAACAGCAAACGTTCAGGCCGGTTTATTAAGGAAAGATCATGCGGATTACCTTCATCGGCGGCGGCAATATGGCCAACGCCATCATTGCCGGCCTGATCAAGCAGGCGGCGCATCGCATCCATGTGGTGGACCCGGACGCGGGCAAGGTGGAGCGGCTGCGTCAGGAATACGACGTCAGCGGCGGCGCGGCGCTGCCGGACGCCTTCGACATTGGCGACATCGTGGTTCTGGCGGTCAAGCCGCAGCACCTTCGCGACTTGTGCCTGGAGCTGGAGCCCAGACTCAACGGCGCGCTGGTCATCTCCATCGCCGCCGGTATCCGCCTGGACGCGCTGTGCCGCTGGCTGGGCAGCAAGCGCGTGGTGCGGGTAATGCCCAACACCCCGGCGATGATAGGCAAGGGCGTGTCCGGCCTGTTCGCATCGGTGGGCGTCAGCGAAGACGACCGCCAGGACGCCAACACCGTCATGCAGGCGGCAGGCATCACGCTCTGGCTGCAAAACGAACAACGCATCGACGACGTCACCGCCGTTTCGGGCAGCGGCCCGGCCTATGTGTTCTACTTCATCGAAAGCATGATAGAAGCGGCCCAACAGACCGGCTTCTCCGAAGCCGAGGCCCGCCGATTGGTGCTGGCCACCTTTGAAGGCGCGGTGGAGCTGGCCAAGCAAAGCCCGCTGCCGGTCGGCGCCCTGCGCACCAATGTGATGTCCAAGGGCGGCACCACCGAGCGCGCCATCGCCCGCTTTGAGGCGGAAGGCGTCAAACAAGCCATCATCGCCGGCACGCTGGACTGCCGCGACCGCTCCATCGAAATGGGCCAACAACTCAGCCAGGACTAAGCCACATCATGTTCTTCGACACTTTGCGCTTTCTGATCCACACCCTTTCCGGCCTGTTCGTGCTGGTGCTGCTGCTGCGCTTCTACCTGCAAGTGGCGCGCGCGCCGTTCAAACACCCGCTGTGCCAGTTCGTGATGGCCGCCACCAATTTCGCGGTGCTGCCCATGCGCAAGCTGGTGCCGGCGATGCGCGGCTACGACAGCGCCACCATGCTGCTGGCCTGGCTGATTTCGCTGCTGTCCAACGTGCTGGTCACCCTGCTGAGCTCGGTGCCGGAGGTCTTTACCTTTCCGCAGGTCTGGGTGGCGCTGTCTTTGCTGTCGCTGCTGGAAGTGTTCAAACAGTCGCTGACCCTATTGATGGGCAGCGTCATCGTGCAGGCCGTGCTCAGCTGGGTCAGCCCCTACAACCCGCTGATGCCGGTGCTGGACGCGCTGACCCGGCCCTTCCTGCGCCCGTTCCGCAAGGCCAATATCGGCGGCGTGGACCTGTCGCCGCTCGTGCTGTTCCTGATCATCCAGGTGATTCTGATGCTGCCGGTGCGCATGCTTGAAACAAGCTTCTTGACCCAACTCAAGGTAGTACTGTAGCAATTCAGGTTATTTGTCATATTTTTTCGCGGCCGTGCTTTCGGCCGTTCATCTGACAACCGATTTGCATCACCACACAGGAGACTTCCAATGAAAAAAGCCTTGCTCGCCGCCGCCCTGATGAGCGCTGTCGCCGCACCCGCCTTCGCCAATATGCAGCTGGCGCAAAAATACAGCTGCACCGCCTGTCACGCGGTGGACAAGAAGATCGTCGGCCCGGCTTATAAGGACGTGGCCAAGAAATACGCCGGCCAGAAAGGCGCGGAAGCCATGCTGATGGCCAAGGTCAAGAACGGCGGCTCCGGCGTATGGGGCCCGGTGCCGATGACCCCGCATCCGAATATCCCGGACGCGGACCTGCGCGCGCTGGCCAAGTGGGTGTTGTCGCTGAAATAATTCATCCAGACATTGCAGATCCGGCACGCCGCGCGGCGCGCCGGCCCACGGAAAAAGGCGGCGGATTGCCGCCTTTGAACTGTCCGGGACATTTTATGTCCTAGCCTGTTGCGCCAATACCCTTTTAACGATGCCTCAGGCTTGTTACCGGAGTGAAACAACGCTATACCGATTGTCAGCAGCAGGGAGTTAATATCACCTAAGCGCCTAAGACAGTTGCAGAAATAGCGGGGCGCCGGTAATCTTCTCCGCCTGTTGCCAACTCTATGCTGGAAGCACCAAATATGGCCAAACTAACCGAACAGGATATCCTCAACTGGACCGGCGACGATTACATGAACGCCGACCATCTTGAGTTTTTCAAAGACCGGTTGTTGCAGATGCAGCAGGAGTTGCTCTCTAACGCAAATGCGACCGCCAACCACCTGCAAGAGCAGGAAGCCACACCGGATCCGGCCGACCGCGCCACGCTGGAAGAGGAATACGCGCTGGAACTGCGCACCCGCGACCGCGAGCGCAAGCTGCTGCAGAAGATCCAGGCCTCGCTGCGCCAGATCGAAGACGGCTCTTACGGCTTCTGCGAAGATACCGGCGAGCCGATCGGCCTGCGCCGCCTGATGGCCCGCCCCACCGCCACATTGTCGGTGGAAGCCCAGGAGCGCCGCGAGCGCATGAAGCGTCAGTACGCCGACTGATTGTTCCGGCTCTCGCCCGCAAAACGCCCTGGCCGCAACCAGGGCGTTTTTCATGCCCGCGGTTCCTCTGTTCAACAAAAACAAGCAGATAAATCAACAGACGATAGCTTGCCTCTAATGATCGTCTAGTATGAATTTAGAGCATTAAAGCAGGCCGGCCGCTTGTCTAGCGTCGTCGAATCCGGTTATCTTGCTGCTATGCAAAAACTGAAATAGCAAGGGACACGCTTTATGCAACGCCAGACCGACGACGTCAGAATCCGCGAAATCAAGGAACTGCTGCCGCCCATCGCCCACCTGTACGAACTGCCAATCACCGAAGCCGCCTCGGAAGTGATCTACGCCACCCGCCGCGATATCTCCGCGCTGCTGCGCGGCGAAGACGACCGCCTGCTGGTGGTGATCGGCCCCTGCTCCATTCACGACACCGAAGCCGCCATCGAGTACGCCAAGAAACTGGCGCCGCTGCGCGACAAGCTGGCGGAAGAGCTGGTGGTGGTGATGCGCGTCTACTTTGAAAAACCTCGCACCACCGTCGGCTGGAAAGGCCTGATCAACGACCCGCTGTTGAACGAATCCTTCGACATCAACAGCGGCCTGCGCATCGCGCGCCGCCTGCTGCTGACCCTGAACGACATGGGGATGCCGGCCGCCACCGAATTCCTGGACATGATCACCCCGCAGTACTTCGCCGACCTGATCAGTTGGGGCGCCATCGGCGCGCGCACCACTGAAAGCCAGGTGCACCGCGAACTGGCCTCCGGCCTGTCCTGCCCGGTGGGCTTCAAGAACGGCACCGACGGCAATCTGAAGATCGCCGTGGACGCCATCCGCTCCTCCAGCGTGCCCCACCATTTCCTGTCCGTGACCAAGACCGGCCACTCCGCCATTGTCTCCACCGGCGGCAACCCGGATTGCCACGTGATCCTGCGCGGCGGCAAGGAGCCCAACTACTCGGCCGAGCATGTCAGCGCCGCGGCGGCGGAACTGGTCTCCGTGGGCCTGCCGCAAAAACTGATGGTGGATTTCAGCCACGCCAACAGCCGCAAGGACTACCGTCGTCAGATGGAAGTAGCCGACGACATCGCCGGCCAGCTGGCCGCCGGCAACGCCAATATCTTCGGCGTGATGGTGGAAAGCCACTTGGTGGAAGGCCGCCAGGACCTGAAGCCGGGCTGCGAATTGACCTATGGCCAAAGCGTCACCGACGCCTGCATAGGCTGGGACGACACGGAAAAACTGCTGACCACGCTGGCCGACGCGGTGAAGGCGCGCCGCGCGCGTCAAGACTGAGCCGGCGCCAAGCCGACTGCCTCGCGGCGGAGCATGCGCTCCGCCGTTTTCATTGGCTTAGCTGCTCGCCGGCCAAGCGGCCCAAGGTGGCGATGGCTCTCTCCAACGACGGCGACCACGGCTGGCCGAAGTTCAGCCGCAGACAATGGCCAAAGCGCGGTTCGGCGGAAAACACCAGGCCCGGCGCGAAGCTGATGGATTCGGCCAACGCCCGCTCCAACAGGCGGCCCGTGTCCAGCCCTTCCGGGCACTCCACCCACAACAGCAGGCCGCCCTGCGGCCGCCGCAGCCGCGTGCCCTTGGGAAAAGCCGCCAGCACCGCGTCGGCCAGCTGACGCATCTGCCGCGCCAACCGCCGCCGTAAACGCTCGGCGAAACGCGTGTAATCGCCGTTGGCCAACACATCCGCCAACATGCCCTGATACAAGGCCGAGCTCACCAGGCTGCTGCTATTGCTTAGCCGCGCCAATGCCGCATGATGGCGGCCGCCGGACAGCCAGCCCAGACGGAAGGAAGGCGCGAAGCTTTTGGTGAAGGACGAGCAGTAAATCACTTCGCCGCGGCTGTCCCAGGCTTTCAGCGGCGTTGGATGCTGCTCGCCGAAGTAAAGCTCGCCGAACACATCGTCCTCGATAATGGTCAGGCCATGACGGTAAGCCAGCCGCAGCAATCGCTTCTTGGCTTCGTCCGGCATCAACGCGCCGGTGGGGTTCTGAAAATTGGTCACCGTTACCAGACAACGCGGCGCAGGTCCGTGGCGCAAAGCGAACTCCAGCGCCTCCAGCGACAGGCCGGCATCCGGCGTACACGGGATTTCCAACGCCTTCAACCCCAGTGCTTCCAAGGTTTGCAATAGACCGAAGTACACCGGCGTCTCCACCGCCACCGTATCGCTGGGCCGGGTCAGCAATCGCAGAGACAGACTGATCGCCTCCGTGATGCCGTGGGTGAACAGGATGGCGTCCGGCTCCAGCTCCAACTGCCACTGCGCCGCCAGTTCGCACACCAGCCGATGCAGCCGGGCCTGCTCGCCGCGCGGCAAGTAGGCGCTTATCAGTTCCGGGCGCTGGTTCAGCGTCTGCTGCAGCCGACGCGCCAACGCCGCCGACGGATACATGCTGCCATGCGCTTCCGCCATGTGCAGCTGGGTGCCGATGTCCAGGCCGGACCACTCGATCAATTGCGACATGCGGCTGTCCACCCGCACCAGGGTCGCGGCCGATGGCAGGCCGTCCACCTCGGCGCTCGCCTGCTGCGCGCGGCTGGGCAAGGCGGCGAAGAAGCCGGCGCGCGGGCGAGCGCTGACGCGTTGCCGACGCTCCAGATGACGGTAGGCCGCCAGCGCGGTCAAGACGTTGACCCCGTGTTCGGCGGCCAGGCGGCGCACCGAGGGCAAACGACTGCCGGGGGGATATTCACCGCTGTCCAATCCTTGCTCGACTTCGGCGGCGATGCGCAAATACAGGGAATCACTCATGGCTGTTATATAGAACAGATTGGGCGCAGCATAAACTGTTTACGCCGACTGTGGGAAGGCGCGGACCGGCGCTTGCGCTAGGCTGGGCGCTACTTTTCATTGCAAGAAAGCGCATCATGCCGTCATCATTCTGGCGCGACCTGTCGCCCTCCGCCGCGCTGGCCGCGGTGCTGGCCCTCTTGGTAGGCTACTCCGGCCCCTTCCTCATCATCGTCCACGCCGCCCAGTCCGCCGGCCTGTCCCCGGCCCAGCTCGGCTCCTGGATCTGGGCGGTCTCCATCGGTTCCGGCGTGGCCGGCCTGTGGCTGTCCTGGCGCTGGAAGGCGCCGGTGATCACCGCCTGGAGCACCCCCGGCGCGGCGCTATTGCTGGCCGCCCTGCCCGGAGTGCCCTACGGCGAAGCGGTGGGTGCCTTCCTGGCCGCCGCCGCCATCGTCACCCTGCTGGGCGTCAGCGGCCTGTTCGACCGGCTGATGAAGGTGTTCCCCGCCGCGCTGGCGGCGGCGATGCTGGCCGGCATCCTGTTCCGCTTCGTCGCCGAACTGGCCAGCGCCGCTGGCCACGACCCGCTGCTGGTGGTCAGCATGGCCTCGCTGTTCTTCGTCGGCCGCCGCTTCTTCCCGCTCTACGCCTTGCCGGCCGCCATCCTGCTGGGGCTTCTGCTGGCGGCGGGGCAAGGCCTGTTCCAGGCGCTGCCGGCTCATGGCGGCGGCGGCGGCCCGCTGTTCACCGCGCCGCAGTGGTCGTGGAGCGCCTTCTTCAACCTGGCCCTGCCGCTGGCGCTGGTGGCGCTGACCGGCCAGTTCCTGCCCGGCATGGCGGTGCTGTCCTCTTCCGGCTACTCCATTCCGGCGCGCTCGCCGGTATCGCTGCTGGGCGCGGTGTCGATGCTGACCGCGCCCTTTGGCGGCCACGGCGTGGTGCTGGCCGCGATCACCGCCGCCATCTGCACCGGGCCGGAAACCCACCCCGACCCCAAACGCCGCTATGTGGCCGGCGTGATCTGCGGCGCGCTCTATCTGGTGCTGGGCGTGGCCAGCGGCGCGCTGGCCAGCCTGATTCTGACCCTGCCCAAGGCGCTGGTGGCCACCGCCGCCGGCCTGGCGCTGTTCGGCACCCTGGCCTCCTCCCTGAGCGCGGCGCTGGCCAGCGAAAGCCACCGCGAGGCGGCGCTGATCACCTTCGTGGTGGCCGCCTCCGGCGTCAGCATTGCCGGCCTGGGCGCGCCGCTGTGGGCCTTGCTGGCCGGCGGCGCGGTGGCCTTGATCCTGCGCCCGGCCAAGCCCCGGACGGCGAGCCCCGACGCCGCCGGCCAGCGCGGCTGAGCCGGCACTGGCAGCGCGGCGGCCAGCATGATAAGTTAAGGGACTGGATACAATATTCCGCACGGCAAGCACCGGGCGGCCCCTTCCCACTCCCGAGGAAACCATGTTCGCTGCCACCGTATACGCGCAACGCCGCGCCCGTCTGCAAGCGGCCGGCCTGTCCGGCCTGCTACTGTTTGTCGGCAATGTCGATTCGCCGATGAACTACCACGACAACATCCTGCCCTTCGTGCAGGACTCCAGCTTCCGTTACTTCTTCGGCCTGAACGAACCGGGCCTGGCCGGCGTCATCGACGCCGACAGCGGCGAAGCGACGCTGTTCGGCAACGACCCCGACGTGGCCGACATCGTCTGGACCGGCCCGCTGCCCAGCTTGGCCGAACGCGCCGCGCTGGCCGGCCTGCAGCAGAGCCGCGCCTATGCAGACCTGGCCTCCGCGGTGGCCGCCGCGCGCGCCGCCGGCCGTGCCGTGCATTACCTGGCGCCGTACCGCGGCGAGACCCTGATCGAAATGGGCCGCCTGCTGGATGTACACCCGGCCCAGGTCAAGGAAGGTTTCTCCACGCCGCTGACCCATGCCGTGGTGGCGCTGCGCGAGATCAAGGGCGACGAGGAAATCGCCGAAATGGAAGCGGCGCTGTCGGTGACCCGCGACATGCACATCGCCGCGATGCGCCACGCCAAACCCGGTGTGATGGAATACGAGGTGGTGGGCGAGATGGAAGGCATCATGCGCCGCCGCGACTGGCAACTGGCCTATCCGTCCATCTTCTCGCGCCGCGGCGAAGTGCTGCACAACCATCACCACGACAATCGCCTGGAAAGCGGCGACTTGGCGCTGAACGACACCGGCTGTACCTCCGGCGGCGGCTACGCCAGCGACATCACCCGCACCTTCCCGGTGGGCGGCAAGTTCAGCCCGCGCCAGCGCGAGTTGTACAACATCGTGTTGGACATGCAGCTGGCCGCCATCGAGGCGATGAAGCCGGGCGTGCGCTATCTGGACGTGCACAAGCTGTCGGCGCGGCTGATGGTGGAAAGAATGAGCACGCTGGGCTTCTTCCGCGGCGACGCCAACGATATCGTCGAATCCGGCGCCTACGCCATCGCCTTCCCGCATGGCCTCGGTCATCAGATCGGCATGGATGTGCACGATATGGAAGGCCTGGGCGAGGATCTGGTGGGCTACGGCGAAGATACCGAGCGCAGCCCGCTGTTCGGCCTCGGCTACCTGCGCCTGGGCAAGCCGCTGAAACAAGGCATGGTGGTGACGGTGGAGCCCGGCATGTACTTCATCCCCGCACTGATCGAAGCCTGGGCCGCCGAAGGCCGCCACAGCCAGTACATCAACTACGACAAATTCCGCGAGTACCGCGACTTCGGCGGCATCCGCATCGAAGACAATGTGCTGGTCACCGCCAACGGCAGCCGCGTGCTAGGCGCGCCGATTCCCAAGACGGTGGAAGAAGTCGAAGCCGCGATGGCAGGCTGAGTCGGGCCGTCACGTCAGTCCAAAGCCGCCCACGGGCGGCTTTTTCCATATGGACGCCGCGCATGCCAAGGCGCACCATCTGAAGAACAACAAGCTGGGAGCAATGATGGAGCAAGTGGAATGCGTGGTGATAGGCGCCGGCGTAATCGGTTTGGCCGTGGCCCGACAGCTGGCGCTGGCCGGCCGCGAAGTCGTCGTCGTCGAAGCTGAAAGCGCCATCGGCCAGCATGCGTCCAGCCGCAACAGCGAAGTGATCCACGCCGGGCTCTACTACCCGCCCGGCAGCCTGAAAGCCCGGCTATGCGTGACCGGCCGCCAGCGGCTTTACGACTACTGCGCCCAGCGCGCCATCCCTCACCACCGCTGCGGCAAATTGATTGTCGCCGTCGACGAGGCCGAGCTGCCTCGTCTGCAAGCCTTGCAACAACGCGCCGCCGCCAACGGCGTGACCGACCTATGCTGGCTGGACGCGGAGCAACTGCAATCCCTGGAGCCGGCTTTGCAAGCCCACGCCGCACTGCTGTCGCCGTCTACCGGCATCCTGGACAGCCACCGCCTGATGCTGGCCCTGCTGGCTGACGCCGAGGCTCATGGCGCAACGCTGGCGCTGAACTCGCCGCTGCACGGCGGCCGTGTAGCGGGCGACGGGCTGGAGCTGGACATCGCCGGCATGCGGCTCCAGGCGCGCTTGACGGTCAACGCCGCCGGCCTCTGGGCGCCGCGGGTTGCGGCCAGTTTGGCCGGGGTTCCACGTGAAACCATCCCCACCCCCTATTACGCGCGCGGCGCCTATTTCGCGCTGCAGGGCCGTTCGCCGTTCCAGCACCTGATCTATCCGCTGCCCGAGGCCGGCGGCCTGGGCACGCATCTGACGCTGGACCTGGCCGGCCAGGCGCGTTTCGGCCCGGATATGGAATGGGTGGACCGCATAGACTACCAAGTGGATCCAGCCCGCGCCGACCGCTTCTACGCCGGCGTCCGCCGCTGGTGGCCGGCCCTGCCGGAACAGGCGCTGGCGCCGGCCTATGCCGGCATCCGTCCCAAAATCGTCGGTCCCGGGGCGGCGGACGCGGATTTCCTGATCCAGGGCCCGGCTCAACACGGCGTGCCTGGCCTGCTCCAACTCTACGGCATCGAATCCCCCGGCCTCACCGCCAGCCTGGCGCTGGCCGAATACGCGGCGGCAACGCTGACGGCATAGCGCCGGGACGAGTTGTCCGCTTACAATCGGACGGTCTCAACCCGCCGCCTTGCCGCTTATGCTCATTCTGAATCAACGCCAGCAGGAACTGCTGGCCATGGTCAAACGCGACAGCTATGTCAGCGTGGAAAAGCTGGCCGAACATTTCTCCGTCACCCGGCAAACCATACGCCGCGACATCGCGCTGCTGGCCGAGCACCAGTTGCTGCAACGCTACCACGGCGGCGCCAGCGTGCTGTCCAGCGTGGAAAACGTGGCCTACCAGGCGCGGCAGGTGCTGTGCATAGACGAAAAGCGCCGCATCGCCGAATGCCTGGCGCGTCAGATCCCGGACAACGCCTCGCTGTTCATCAACTTGGGCACCACCACCGAGGAAGTGGCCAAGGCGCTGCACAAGCACCGCGGCCTGCGGGTGATCACCAATAATCTGCACGTGGCGGACACCATGTGCGATTACCCGGACTGTGAAGTCATCGTGCTGGGCGGCATGCTGCGCAAGCGCGACCGCGGCATCACCGGCGAAGCCACGGTGCAGCTGATCCGCCAGTTCCGAGTCGATTACGGCATCATCGGCATTTCCAGCATCGAGCTTGACGGCACGCTGCGCGATTACGACTACCGCGAAGTACGCAGCGCCGAAGCCATCATTCAGCAATCACGCCATGTGTTCCTGGCCGCCGACCACAGCAAGTTCGACCGTCCGGCGCTGGTGGAGCTGGGCCATCTGTCGCAGATAGACGCGCTGTTCACCGACCAGCCGCCGCCGCCCGCCGTCGTTGAATTGATGCGGGAGGCGGAGACTCAGTTATACGTGGCGGACTGACAATCCCTTAGAACCTGTTTACGATCTGCTGCGCGTCGGCGATACAGCGTTGAAACCGAGCTCAAAATGCTCATGTACCACGAGTACATTCCGCTTTTTCGCTCGTTTTAGCCTTGTCTCGCCTTAGCTCGCGAGATCGTAAACACGTTCTTAAGGCTGCTGCCGCGTCGCCGCCAGCACAATCTCGCGGATGCACACGTTCTGGGGCTGCTGATAAGCGTAGACGATGGCGCGAGCCACGTCTTCCGCCGCCAGCACGCCGCCCATCTCCTGTTTCCAGGCTTCATAGCCAGCCTTGATCGCCTCGCTGCTGGTATGCGACAGCAGTTCGGTGTCCACCGCGCCCGGCGCAATCGTCACCACCCGCACGCCGTGGTCCGCCACCTCCTCGCGCAAGTTCTCCGACATCGCGTGCACCGCGAACTTGGTGCCGCAGTACGCCACATGATTGGGGAAGGTCTTGCGTCCGGCCACCGAGCTGATATTGATCACCGTGCCGCGCTTGCGCTCCACCATGCCCCCCAGCACCGCATGGATGCCATTGAGCAGGCCGTGCACATTAACGTCGAACATGGTTTTCCACTCTTCCGGCGCTTGTTCGGCCATCTGTCCCAGCAGCATCACGCCGGCGTTGTTGATAATGGCGTCCACCGGCCCGAAACGGCCCTCCGCCTCCGCCACCGCGGCGGCCAGCTGGGCGCGGTCGGTCACGTCCACCGCGCGGCACAAGGTATTGGGCAAGGCCAGCGCTTCCAGACGTTCGACCCGGCGCGCCAGCAGCAGCAGCGGATGGCCTTGCCGCGACAGCAGGCGGGCGGTGGCGGCGCCGATGCCGGAACTGGCGCCGGTGATGACGATCAAGGCTTTACTCATGACAACACTCCTTTAGCAATAGAAATAACTGATAACAAACTCATGGACATCACTATAATCCGCTGACGATTCGACGAAAAATCGTTTATTTCACTTGCTGTCATCGGTTTAACTTATGGATATCCGCTCGCTCAAAGCCTTCATCGCCGTATTCGAAGAGCGCAACATCACCCAGGCCTCGGCGCGTCTCTACCTGAGCCAGCCTGCGCTGTCCGCTACCATCCGGCAACTGGAAGAACAGCTGGGGGCGGCGCTGTTTCAGCGCCAGCCGCGCGGCGTGGAAGTGACCGACGCCGCCCGGCTGCTGTATCCGGCGGCGCGGCGGCTGGTGGAGGAAGCCGACGGCCTGGCGCAGCTGTTTCGCGGCCGGCAGGACTGCCTGCCGCTGACGCTGGGGGTGGCGGCGGACCTGGGCCAGGCCGACGTGGCGCGCGTGCTGGCGGCGGCCTACCGTGCGGTGGACGGCTTGCTGCTGGAACTGGCGGCGGGCTGCGCCGGCGACGCGCGGCTGGACGAGGAAGCCAACCGTTGCGAGGACGAGCTGTTCCTGCCGCTGTGGGAAGAGGAGTATGTGCTGGCGATGCGCGCGGACGCGCCGCTGGCGGGACAGCCGCTGCTGCGGCCGGGACAATTGCTGGGCCAGGATCTGATCGCCTGTCCGGACCACCCTTCGCACCAGCGCTTCGCCAGCCTGCTGGGCGAGGCGGCGCGGGAGCTGGCGGTGGCGGCGCGCTGCGCCACCCTGCAACAGGCGGCAACGCTGGCCGCGGCCGGCGCCGGCATCGCCTTTGTCCCGCAGGGGCTGGCCCAGGACCAGCCTGGCCTGTGGAGCTGCCGGCTGGATCAGGCGGCGCTCAGCCGCCGCGTCGGCCTGTGCTACGCGCCGGACGCCTTGGCCAAGCCGGCGCTGGCCCGTTTGAAACAAGGCCTAGCCGCCGGCTGAGGAGCTGTTTCAAGAGCGGCTGACAAAACTCGGTTTTACGGCTGAGGTAAGACGCGCCGACGTAGCCAGTACCTTGAGTACGGCAAGCCGGCGCAACGCAGCATCAGGGGTTTTGTTAGCGGGTCTTACTGCACCGCGGCGAAAGCCTTGGCCACATAAGGCGCATTGGCGCGGGTCAAGCCGGCCACGCACATGCGGCCGGTACCCACCAGGTAAACGCCGAAACGCTCGCGCAGAGCGTCCACCTGCGCCTGGCTGAATCCGGTGTAACTGAACATGCCGCGCTGATGGACCAGATAGGCGAAGTCCTGCTCCGGCAGCGCCTGCTTCATCACTTCCACCAGAATGCCGCGCATTTCCAGAATGCGGCCGCGCATCTCGTTCACCTCGGATACCCACAGCGCTTTCAGCTCGGTATCGCCCAATACCGTGGCGATCAAGCGCGCGCCGGTGGTGGGCGGGTTGGAGTAGTTGCGGCGCACCGTGGCCTTTAGCTGGCCCAACACCAGCTCCGCCTCGGCTTGGTTCGGACACACCACCGACAAGCCGCCGCAGCGCTCGCCGTACAGCGAGAAGATCTTGGAGAAGGAGTTGCTGACCAGGAAGGACACGCCGGCGTCGGCCATCGCGCGGATGGCGTAGGCGTCCTCATCCAAGTCGGCGCCAAAGCCCTGGTAGGCAATGTCCATGAAGGGAATCAGCTGCTTGCGCTTGGCCAGCGCCACCACCTGATCCCACTGCGCATTGTCCAGGTCCGAGCCGGTGGGGTTATGGCAACACGGATGCAGCAGCAGGATGCTCCCGGCCGGCAGGGTTTCCAGCGTGTCCAGCATCGCGGCGAAGTTCACGCCGCGGGTTTGCGCGTCGAAATAGGGATAGCGGTTCACCGCGATGCCGGCGCCTTCGAAGATGGCCACGTGGTTATCCCAGGTGGGGTCGCTAACCCACACTTGGGCGTCGGGAAAATACCGTTTGAGGAAGTCCGCGCCCACTTTTAGCGCGCCGGAGCCGCCCAGGGTCTGGATGGTGGCGACGCGGCCGGCGGCCAGCGCCGGGTGTCCCTCGCCGAACAACAATTCCTGCACCGCCTTGCGGTAGGCCGGCAGACCATCCATCGGCAGATAAGTGCAAGGCGGCGCCGGCTGAGCCGCCAGTTTGGCCTCGGCCTGCTGCACCGCGTTCAGACGCGGAATGCGGCCCTGCTCATCGTAATACAGGCCGATGCTGAGATTGACCTTGTCGCCGCGCGGGTCCTTGCCGAAAGCGTCGACCAGCGACAGGATGGGATCGCCGGCGTAGGCGTCGACGTGCTGGAACATGCGTTTCTCCTTGAGTAGTGTGGTATCGCCTCGTGCAATCATTCAGAACCGGTTCATAGTCTGCTGCGCTTCGTGAACAGGTTCTTACGCCGCCCTCTGAACGGGGCGGTAATAACACGCTATTGTGCCAGACGGATTCAGGATCCGGCCGCCAGATCGTCCCGCTTAAGCGCCAGCATCATCGCCGCGATCCAGGGCAGGATCAGCCAACCGCCCAGCACGTTAAGCGCCGCCACCAGCTTCAGCCTTGGGCTGCCCACCAGCGCCGCGGTCAGGGTAGGCACCAGGTAGGCGCCGCCCAGGGCCAGCGCATTGCCCAGATACATCGCCCATTGCTGCCATTGCGGCTCGCCGCTGTAAGCGCCGTAAGCCCACAGCGCCAAGGCCGCGGCCAGCACCGTGAAGAACAGCTTGCGCGCCATCGTCAGTATTTTCATATTCCTTCCGTTCCCGCCGCGGCGGAACACGCCGCCACAACGAAATGCCAAGCTTAATAAGACTTCCGTCCGGATGGCAAAATCAATTGCATAAATAAGACACTTTGCGCCACATTTTAATGAAACGGCGCAAGATTGATATGCATCAGGCAAGCATGGGATTCTCATTTCAACTAACGCGAACCATCTGCCTACAATCTGCTTGCCCTCACCGCCAAACCGCCGCACGCAAAGCGCGCGGCCACCACGAGCCGTCACCCCCCGCGACTGACCGCTCCATAAGAGGAATGCATCATGACGCCGCGCCCTACCCTGCTTGCCCTGGCCACCGCCCTTGCGCTGGCTGCTCCGCTCGCCGACGCCTGCTCATCGCTGATCGTCGGCAAACAGGCCTCCGCCGATGGCTCCATCATCATCGCCCGCAACGAGGATTATTACATCAATAACTGGAACAAGCGCCTGGTGCTTCACCCGGCACGCGCGGCGGCCAAGGAGGAAACGCTGAGCTTCAAAAACGGCCTGAAAGTGCCGGCTCCGGCACAGTTCTACCGCTACAGCGGACTGATGGACTGGAACGGCGACACTGCCGGCGGCGACGGGCTGTACGAGGAACGCGGCGTCAATGAATTCAATGTGGCGGTATCCGCCACCAATAGCGCGGAAATCAACGCCCGCGCCAAAAAAGCGGACCCCTTGCTGGACAACGGCGTGGTGGAAGCGGTGATTCCCTCGCTGATCCTGCCGCAGGCCAAGACCGCGCACGAAGGCGTGGAGCTGCTGGGCCGCTATCTCAACCAATACGGCGCAGGGGAAGGCAACGGCGTGCTGATCGCCGATCCGAACGAAGCCTGGTATATGGAGATCGGCTCCGGCCACCACTGGCTGGCCTTCCGCGTGCCTCAGGATAGTTACTTGATGGTGGCCAACGGCCTGCGCCTGCACGACATCGACCTCGCCGACCACGCCAATGTGATCGCCAGCCCCGGCCTGGCCGAGTTCACCGCCAAACACCAGCTGCTGGCCAAAGTAGACGCCAAGCGCTTCAACTTCGCCCAGGCCTTCGGCGTCGTCGGCGACAAATACAATGTGGACCGCGAATGGCTGGGCCAGCACCTGCTGAACCCGGGGCTGCGCCAAGCCACGCGGCAGACTCAATACCCGCTGACGCTGAAGCCTGAGCGCAAAATCGCGGTGGCCGACGTGGCCAAGGTGCTGCGCGCCACCTTCCACGGCACCGCGCTGGCCAAACTGAAGGACGCGGACCGGCCGATGGGCGTGGACCGCACCATAGAAACCCACGTCATCCAGCTGCGCGCCGGCCTGCCCAAGGAGCTGGCGGCGCTGACCTGGCAATCCTTCGGCAGCCCGGCCGGCGCGGTGCTGGTGCCAATGTACGAAAACGCGATGAAGGACATCCCCGCGCCGCTGCGCGCCGGCGCGGCCACTTACGAAAGCGGCTCCGCCTACTGGGCCTTCCGCGCCAACGCCACGCTGGCACAGGCCAAGCCGGACAAGTATCTGCCGGTGCTGGCGCAATGGCAGACGCGGCTGGAACAGCAGTTCCAGGGCCAGCAGCCGGCGGTGGACGCGATGCTGACCAGCCTCTACGCCAGCCAGCCGCAAACCGCCATCGGCTTCGCCGGCCAATGGAGCGGCAGCAATATGCTGAGCGCGGTGCAATCGGCGCGCGACGTGCACGCCGGCCTGCTCACCGACCTGACCAAGGCCAGCGAGAAGAAGTACAGCCCGGAGGAGCTGGAAAAAATCAAAAATCTATAAGAGCCTGTTCAAAATCTAGCGAGCAAGGGCGAGACAAGGCGAAAACCGCTGAGAAAGCGGAATGGTCAAGTGGTACATGAGCATTTCGAAGCGGCACTCACCGTGTCACGCCTCACGAAGCGCAGCAGATGATGAACAGACTCTAAGCGACTAACAGCAGGGAGCGGCGCCGGCAAGCCGGTCCGCTCCCGCCAGCCCGAGCGTGTTATCTTTATGGCATTCCCCTCGCCTAGCTGGCTGCGCCATGATCCTTCACATCGACACCGACCCCGCGCGGCTGGACCGCGAGCGTATCTACCGCTACCTGTCTGAACAGTCCTACTGGGCGCGCCAACTGCCCCGCGACATCTTCGAGCGCTCGCTCGCCCATTCGCTGTGCTTCGGCGCCTACGCCGCTGATGGCGAACAGATAGGCTTCGCCCGCGTGATCACCGACTACGCTACCTTCGGCTATCTGGCCGACGTGTTCGTGGTCGAAGCCTGGCGCGGCCAGGGTGTGTCCAAGCAATTGATGGCGGCGGTCAATGCCCATCCCGGCCTGCAGAACCTGCGCCGTATGCTGCTGGCCACCGCCGACGCCCACGGCCTGTACGCTCAGTTCGGTTTTGGCGCACTGTCGCGGCCGGAGCGGCTAATGGAGCGGCTGGACGCCGAGGTTTACCAGCGGCTGGCGGCGGACGCCGGACGCCCGGCATGAACGTGCGCAAACAGTTCTGGGCCGATCCCTACCAGACCGAGCTGCACACCACGGTGGCGCGGGTGGACGGCCCTCAGGTCTGGCTGGACGCCACCATCTTCTACGCCTTCTCCGGCGGCCAGGAAAGCGACGCCGGCAGCATAGGCGGCCGCCCGGTACTGCGCGCGGAAAAACAGGATCAGGACATCGCCTACACCCTGCCGGACGGCCATGGCCTGAGCGCCGGCGACGCGGTGACGGTGGCAATAGACTGGCCGCGCCGCTACCGGCTGATGCGGCTGCACTTCGCCGCCGAACTGGTACTGGAAACCATTTGCCGCGAGCTGCCCGACGCCGAGAAGATTGGCGCCCACATCGCCGAGGATAAGGCGCGCATCGATTTTGCGCTGGCGCAGCCCATCACTCCGCTGTTGCCCGCTATCGCCGCCAAGGTGCAGGTGTTGATAGACGCCGATCTCGCCATCGTCAGCGCCTATTCCAACGAAGCCGAGCAGCGCCGCTACTGGGAACTGCACGGCCTTTACCGCGTGCCCTGCGGCGGCACCCATTTGCGCCGCAGCGGCGAAGTGGGAGAACTGCGGCTCAAGCGCAAGAACGTGGGCCAGGGTAAGGAAAGAGTGGAAATCACGCTGGCGCGGCCATAAGAACCTGTTCAAAGTCTGCTGCGCTTCGGCGATACGGCGTTGAAAACAAGCTCAAAATGCTCATGTACCACTTGTACATTCCGCTTTTTCGCTGGTTTTCGCCTTGTCTCGCCCTTGCTCGCGAGACTTTGAACAGGCTCTAAGAAAAACCCGCGCGGGATAGCCCGGCGCGGGTGGTTTCACGTGGAACGGCGCTTTACTTCAAATCCTCAGGCCGGCAGCTTCGGCCAGTCTGCCTCGCTCAACCGCGGCCAAGCGGCCTGCTGCGGCAGGCGCGACAGCTCAACGCAGTAACGCTTCCATGCGCTCAGCAAGCCTTGCTCCTGCGCCGTCGCCAGCCCCAGCTCCTGCGCGTCCTCCAAGGGCCGGCGCTGCGCGTAAGCAGTAGCCAAGCGCTGCTGCAGCTCCTGCTGCGCCTGCGCCGTCAGCGCCGCGCGCTCTGCGTCGGTATCCACTTTCCAGGCTTTCTTGTTCCATACCGCGAAGGCCGGCGGCTCCAGTTCAGTAGCTTGCAGACTATCCGGCGTATCGCCGATTTGCGCCGTCACCGGCAGTGCGCTGGCCTTGCTCCACAGCTTGAGGGCGCGGAAATCCACCGCCAGCTGCCAGCCGCCATCGCGGTAGACCGCTACCTGCCGCTCCCCCGCCTGTGGCGGCTCCTGCTCGGTGGCGTTGGCCGGAATCAACCAGGTTTCCTCAACATCCAGCGGCGACAAGTCCGCCGTGGTGGTGCCCAGATACTCGCCGGTTTCCGGATGGTAGGCGTAGACGGTTTTCTGTTTGCGTTCTTGCATGGCGGTCTCCTTAGTATTTGATGCAGGCGAGCAGGGCGACGTTGCGGGGGCGGGTGGAGCCATAACCCCCTCCCCAACCATTACTGTCCAAGTCATCCGCAACCCCTAGAGCATTCATTTGCGCACGCCGCATTTCATAAAACTCCTTCTTGACCTTATCTGCGCCTAAATCCACATAACCCATGGATATATTGTTATTTGCATGAATCAGGCTCGCGACGCCGACCGAGTCAAGACTTGGGTCAGAAATCGTTAACGTCCCCTTTTGCCATGAGCCAAAAACACGCCCGCTATCCGCTCCGTTGCCATAATCCCAACCCCGAATAAACTCCCCGCGCAAATCCGGAAGATTGAACGTCGTCACACCATCCCCCGCGCCATACGTTGTCCCAATCGCGGCAAACAAGCCGGGATAAGTACTGCGGCTGGCCGGCGAACCATCACACTTCAACCAACCAGGCGGCGCGTAAGGCATCGCAAAGTGACCCACCAGGCCCGGCGCGCCGGACATGGTCAGTAGATTGGTGGTCGGGCCATGCTCGCATTGAGTCAGGTCCACATAAAAACCACGCGATTGTGTTTTACCATTGTCAAACACGCGAAATGCATTGCTGCTGATATCAACGATGACGTCGCCGAGTTGACTGTTCACTTGCGGCGCTTGCAGCATGAACTGCCCGCCTTCCGCCCCGCCTTCCGCCAGAAAACGGGAATTGGGCTGAAAATCCACCCGCCCGTTCATCTTGCCGCCGCTCAGCGGCAAGGCGTCGGTGATGCCGTAGCCGGCCAACGTGGTCGGCTTGCTGTTGCCGCCCCAGGCCAGCTTCTTCAACGCCTGCAGCAACTGGTCCTTGCGCGCCGGGTCGGCGCTCTGGCCGCTGTCGCGTATCACCGTCAGCAACTCGTCCTGGCAGGACTGGGCGGCGGACTGGACATTGTTCAGCCACTCCGAGGTCACCACCGTGCCCAGTTCGCCGGTGTAAGGGTTGCCGTCGTGGAACAGACCGTCCGGGCTGTTGATCGGCTTCATGGTGTTTTGCATTGCGCTCTCGCTCCATTCAAGGGTGGGCCCGCTGGCCGAGCTGGCGGCGTGGGGCGGACTCCGGGCCGGGCGGGTGGTCCGGAAACCACCCTCTGACCTGCTTCGCTAGTGAATCAATACAGTGATTTTGCCGGGAAGCGACGCGCGTCAGCAGTGGACGGATGTCAGTAGCCTGGAGGCCTGCCCCAATGCAAAACGGCAGCCGAAGCCGCCGTTTTGCAGACACATAACACTCTGTTTTAGGCCGGCGCCGCAGGCCAATCCGTTTCGGCCAGTTGCGGCCATGCCGTCAACTGCTGCAGCCGCGACAGCTCAACGCAGTAGCGCTTCCACACTGTCAGCAAGCCCTGCTCCTGCGCCGTAGCCAGCCCCAGTTCCTGCGCATCCTCCAAAGGCCGGCGCTGAGCATAAGCCGCTGCCAAGCGCTGCTGCAGCTCCTGCTGCGCCTGCGCTGTCAGCGCCGCGCGCTGCGCGTCGGCGTCCACTTTCCAGGCTTTCTTGTTCCACACCGCGAAGATCGGCGGCTCCAGCTCGGTGGCCTGCAGGCTGTCCGGCGTGTCGCCGATTTGCGCCGTCACCGGCTGCGCGCTGGCCTTGCTCCACAGCTTGAGTGCGCGAAAATCCTCCGCCAGCTGCCAGCCGCCGTCGCGATATACCACCGCTTGCCTGTTCCCCGCCTTCGGCGGTTGCTGCTCGGTGGCGTAGGCCGGAATCAGCCAGGTTTCCTCAAGGTCCAGCGGCGACAGATCCGCCATGGTGGTGCCCAAATACTCGCTGGTTTCCGGATGGTAGGCGTAGACGGTTTTCTGCGTGCGTTCTTGCATGGTGGTCTCCTTAGTGCTTGATGCAGGCAAGCAGGGCTACGTTGCGGGGGCGAATAGAACGTATAAAATCAGCCCCGTAGGAGGCACTACCAACTGATTTCGCATAGTGAAGATGCGCAACATTAACACTCGCCGGTTCATACCCTAGATTCACTAAGTTATTATTTGTCCAATCAGGCGCCCCGACAGCTTCGTTCGCATCATCATCAACCCAAACTTGGGTGGATATTTGGGCACTGCCAAACACACGTCCAGCATCAACCAATGGGCGGTCACTGCTCCAGCCGCGAATAAACTCCCCGCGCAAATCAGGCAAGTTAAACGTTGTTGTTCCATCTCCTGCACCGTATCGGGTCCCAATTGCCTCAAACAACGCGGGATAAGCATTGCGGTTAGCCGAAGAGCCATCACATTTCAACCAACCAGGCGGTGCAGATGGCATTGCAAAGTAGGCCACCTCGCCGGCAGGTGCCGCGGCACGCAATTGACTAGTCGTCGCGCCATCGGCAATGCCATAACCCGCCAGCGTACCCGCCTTGTCCGCCTTGATGGAAACCTCGGCCTTAGTGGCCCCATCGGTAATTCCGTACCCCGCCAAGGTGGTCGGCTTGCTATTTCCGCCCCAGGCCATTTTCTTCACTGCTTGCAGCAATTGATCCTTGCGGCTGGCATCCAATTCCTGGCCGCTGTCCTTGATCAAGGCGATCAACTCGTCCTGAGTGGCGGCAGTCGCCTGCTGCAGGCTGTTCAGCCAATCGGCGCTGACGATGGTGCCCAGTTCGCCGGTGGTGGGATTGCCGTCATGAAACAGGCCGTCCGGGCTGTTGATCGGCTTCAAGGTGTTTTGCATCGCGCTCTCGCTCCTTAATTGAGTCTGCCCATGAGCCGGGCAGGCGACATAGGCGGGGCACGGACCACATCAGCCGTCGTCAGACCGCCAGTTGACCCGCTTCGCTGGTGAATTAATGCCCTCATTGTGCCGGGAAGCGACGCGCGTCAGCAGCGGACGGATGTCAGTGGCAAGCAGGCAAAAAAAGGGCAACCCCGCAGGATTGCCATGCTTGGAAACCAAGATTGTTTACGGCGCGATCGGCGCTTTGTGTACGTAACCGAGATGATTACCGGACAAGGCCGCCGGCAAAGCCAGCTGGAAGATCGAGTTATTCTCGGCATAAATATGGCTGTTGCTATAGCCTCGCCCCCAATCAGTCACCCCAGCCATATGCACCCAACCATCGCTTGGCGTGATGCGCTTATTCTCCATGGGCTTGCCATTGCGATACTGTCCGCAGTCGTAGTAAATAGAGCCACTGATACAACGCAGCCAGCTCATAAACGTGATCGGTCCTTCAGTGCCGACCCCGTAGGCCATCGCTATCGCCATATTCTTGCCATCGAACACTCCCGGCGAATAAGTCAATGCCCCGCAACGCAGTTCCGCGATATGAAACTCAAAACCATAACGTTTTTGCTCACGCTCACGCCCTAAGCGGTCCAATAAATCCAGCACCGGTTGCACCAACTTCGGGCCGGGACCTTCAAACGAGCCATTATCGTGAATGAAGCGCCCCACCGAGTTGGCACTTTGACTATATGACGCCATGTGCATGGTCATAGCAAACGGAACCGTGATCGGATTGGTTCTCGCCTGCACAATACCCTCCGGCGTGAACGGATCAAAGAAACGGCCACCATCCGCCAGCAGGTTGCGGCGCGGCAACATGCCCACGGTAATGCCATCCTGAATACCGTAACCCGCCAGGGTGCTGGCCTTGTCGGCCTTGACCGACACTTCCGCCTTGGTGGCGCCATCGCCAATACCATAGCCCGCCAGCGTGGTGGGCTTGCTATTGCCGCCCCAGGCCAGTTGCTTCACCGCCTGCAGCAGTTGATCCCTGCGGTTGGCGTCCAAGGTCTGCCCACTGTCCTTGATCAACGAGATCAGCTCCTCTTGGGCTGAGCGCGTCGCCTGCTGCAGATTGTTCAACCAATCGGCGCTGACAATGGTGCCCAGTTCGCCAGTGGTGGGGTTGCCGTCGTGAAACAAAGTGTCCGGCGTGTTGATGGGCTTGAGTGCTTCTTGCATGGAATCGCCTCCCGCGGAAATAAAGAATCGGCCATGGCCGATGACAGGTGTCGTTACTGAAAGGATTGGAGGGGATTTTGCGGGAAGCGCGGCGGTCGCGGCAGCGGACGGGTGTCAGTGCGCCGGAGGCGAAGCGCCGCGCTTGTCGCCGCGGCGCGGCGCCTTATATCACATCAGAAATCTGCTCGAAGCCGGCTTGCAACTCCTGGCGGATGGGCTCCAGCAGCGCCGCCATTTGCTGGCAGTTGACGTGCTTGTCCTCCTGGCTGTCCTGCAGCAACGCCATCAATGCATGCAGACTCTGGTTGGCGGCGTGGACGTGGACGATGCCCTGGGTCAGGCTTTCATCGGCCTGCAGATAGCGCTGCTCCATGAGCTTGACCAGAGCGTAAGTCTCGTCCTGACCGGCGGTAACGATGCGCAGCTGCTTGATCTGCTCATGCAGGCGCTGCAACGGTGACAACTCCGGCTTGGCGATGGGCGCGTTCATGGCTGGCCCTCCGGTGTCTCGGGCCGGGTATGGCAAGGGTGCGGCTGGCAGAAACTCAATATATTCATTATGGCCTCCACAAACATCTGCTTAAGGATGCCTGCGCGGCACGCGCGGAAGGCGTGGGCAGGCTCATGACAAAGTGGGAGGACCGCAGTGCGCACGGCAGCCCCCTTGCGGGGACTCAGTGCCATGGCCTGCCCTGTTTGCGGCAGACGCATGGACGTAGCGAACCGCTGGCCATCGGTTGCTACCACACTAAAGTAGGACCTCCCAGTCCCGCGGCTGTGGATTGTCACAGCGCAAGGGCGAGAGTAAGGGGGGATGGCTGGAGCGTCAAGGCGGCGGCGGACCGGGGGGCGGAGATTAGCGCAAAAGCCGGCATTTGGCAGCACCGGTGCTGACCGTAAAAAAGCCGCATCCGGAAAGGATGCGGCTGGCGTGCGCTTGGCTGATTTAACTGAAGCTGAGCACGCTGTTGGCATTGCCCGCCACGCCGCTGGTAGCCGGCGAATATACCGTCGGGCAACCGGTCGATGCGGCCTTGGTGTCGTAGGCCTCCAAATAACTGGTGCTGTAGGTCTCAAACCCGACCTGGCAGTTCTTTGCCCAACCGCCATTAATTACCATGGTCGTTCCGCAAAGCGCTCTGAACCCATTGTTGCAGTTTTCCGCAATGGCCATCGGCGCGTAAATCACCCCAGCCCAAACCGCTTGAAAGCCGGTATCGCAAGTGAGCGCCTTGCCGCGCCGCCCCTGCGGCAAAGCCGGCACCGGTCCGGAACCATGATTCCATATCACAGCACCGGAATGCGCCTCGAAGCCAACCCCGGATTGCTCCACCACACTGCCATCACACCAGAGATACGCGTTGCGAGCGGTGGCAAAGCCAAATCGTACCCCGGTTACCCGCCCCTCGGTGACCCACGCACGGCTGGTATCCGCACACAGCATCCCATGCGGGTAGGCACTGCGCTCATTGGCATCGAGTCGAACAGGTACTTTGGTAAGAAAGTTTTTGCCCTCGCCGACGATGTTCACGTAATGCAGCTCGCAGTGAGACCCTCCGCCAACGACAACGCCCCATTCCTTAACCTTGTTGACCCTCAACTTGCTGTTGCTGAAGCGGGAGTTCTGCTCCACTTGCAGACCGCTGCCCGCCCCCTCCAGGATCAAAGAATTTTCCGCCCCCCACACCCATGAACCTTCGCCGATATGCAGGCAGCGGTGAGTCCAATTGCCTTCGGTGGCCTCGCCGATCAGGTGAAAGCCGGAGAACTCGACACCACGGGCATTGGTAAACACCACGCCATGGCTATTCTTATCCGCACCCGCCACAAAGCGGATCTGGCAGGCCGAGGGGTTGGCGATATTGCCGCGAATGCGAATGCGGCTGGCGAAGGGCTGGTTGCCCAAGCCAATGCCTGTCGAGATGTATTGGCCGTCGTCCACCTTGATCAGCACGTCGGTCTTCAGGGTTTTGCCGTTGAGGCTGTTCCAGGCGCTGGCGATGTCGGCGAACTCGCGGCCGGGGCCCACCTGCAGCTCCTTGTAACCGTTTACCCCCCAGTCGTCGATTTTCATCGCGTCGGTGATGCCGTAACCGGCCAGCGTGGTCGGCTTGCTGGCGCCGCCCCAGGCGATCTGCTTCACCGCCTGCAACAACTGATCCTTGCGCGCCGGGTCCGCGCTCTGGCCGCTGCTTTTGACCACGGTCAACAGCTCCTCCTGGCTGGCGATGACCGCGGACTGAACATTGTTCAGCCAGTCGGCGCCGACAATGGTGCCCAGCTCGCCGCTGCTGGGGTTGCCGTCGTGAAACAGGGTGTCCGGCGTGGGAACCGGCTTGATGACATCTTTCATCAGTCTCTCCAAAAAACAGTGAATGAATCAGGACAGGGTCGGGGTTTGCTGGGATTGGCTGCCTAGGCGCGCCCAAACCTCCTGCTGCGTATCGAAGGTCGAAGACGCCGGAACCGGCGCGGGGTCGGCCGCAAGGTCTTTGTTTTGATCGGGGTTTGCCGTGGATTGGGGGTCTTGCATGGAGCGCTCCTGAAGGAAGAGAAAGAGCACAGGCTCCCGCCCGCCGGGGCGGGGCTGTGAGGGGAAGGGAGAAAGGACGGGAAGGTCCGCGTGAGGCGCGGTTTAAGGCTGGTAGGCGAAGTAGACGTAGGTATGGGCCGGCTTCAGATCCTTGAACAGATCTTCCAGCCGCGGGTCGCCGAAGGTGGTGAGGCGTTCCCCGGCCAACGATTGACCTGCACGGAAAAAGTATGGCCGGGTCTTGGCGCCGAACACGGTGACTTGCCACACCCAGGGGATGTCCGCCGTCCACAGTTGCTGGCCGGCGCGGTTGAGGCCGGCGCGGAAGGGCTGCGGCTCGCTGATGGCGATGCGGTAGCCCATGCCGGCCGCCAGCCGGGTGAAGTATGGAATGGACAGACCGCCGGTTTCCGCCAGCTTGGCCAGCACCGCCTGTTGACGCTGCTGGTAGGGCGCGTCCGTCGGCGGGGTCAGGCCGCAGACGCGCTCCCAGTCCGGCAGCAGGCCTTCGGCCAGCAGCGGCGTGGTGGCGCCCACCAACTGCCGGGCGCTGTTCTGCACCCGGTCCAGCGCCGCGCCTTCGCTGCCCAGCTCGGCCTGCAGTCGCGGCCCGTCCGGACTGTAGCTGACCGGCGGCAGCAAACGCGTCAGCAATTCGCTATGCGGGGTTTGCGGGCTCATTGCATCCCCCTCACCGTGAGTTTGCCCAGACGCAGCCATTCCACGGTTTTCTCATTCACCGCCGGCGCGATATTGTCGGCGGGCGACAGCAGTTGGCGGTCCACCACGCCGGGCAGGTCGGAGATCAACGCTTCCAGCCGGCTCTTGTACAGTTTGCTGCCGGGGGCGAGGCTGGAGAAATGGGCGGCCAGCACTTGGCGCAGCGGTTCGGTGACGGCTTGCACGGTGGTGCCGTCCACCATCAGCGCCACTTCGATGTCCACCGGCCGCGGCGTGGGCGCCAACACCAGGCAGTTCTTGGCGGTGACCGGGCGCAGGTCTTCGATATGGGCTTGCACCGCGGCCAGGGTGTCGGCCGAAGGCAGGCTATCCTGAGCGGTGATCACCACGTCCACGGTGCCCAGGCCGCGGCGCAACGGGTAGACGTAGGCGGCGGACACGCCCGGCACTTCCAGCGCCCAGCGCCGGTAATCGTGACGGTTGCCGCCGGCCGGCGGACGGCGGATCAGTTCCAGCAGCCGCGCCAGCAAGGCGGCGTCGTCCTCTTCGTCCACGCCGCCGTCCATGTTGACGAAGCTGACGCGGCTGGCCAGGCCGCTGGGCGCGGCCATCAGTTCGGCCACCGTGCCGGCCGCCACATTGCCGGCCAGGCCGGGCAGATCGGCGGCCACCGCCGCGCGGGCCCGGCCGTCCACGTCCAGCTGGCCGCCGGCCTGGGTGGTGTAGAGTTGTTCGCCCAGCCGCACTTTCAGGCCGGCGGCGAAACTGGCTCCTGGGTTGCCGCCCAATTGCAGCAAGCCCTTGGCCGCCACCGGCGGCTTGCGGCTGAGGCCGCGCACCCGGGCGTGCTGTTCCAGATAGTCGCGGTCGGCGCTGTCGGGAAAGATCTGGCGGGCAATCCAGCTTTGATGCTGGTACAAGCCTTCCACCGCGCTGGCGACCGAGCTGGCGCGCACGTAGAAGTCGCTGTCGGGGCCGACGTCGGCGTCGGCGCGCAGGTTTTGCAGATCGCGCAGCAGCGCGCCGCGTATGGTTTCAAAATCCGGGGTGGACAGGGGCATCAGGCTATCCTCACGTGGTGTTGGAAATGTCGGGTCTGGCCGCCGGCCTCTTCCACTTCGACCAGCAGCAGCAAACGGCCGCTGCCGGGACGCTGCGCCTCAACGCCGACACGGCGGGCGCGGCCGTCGCGCAATAGCGGTTGCAGGGCTTGTTCGGCGTACTGGCAGGCCAGCAGATCGATCTGGCTGCTGTCCTTGCTGCGCGACAACAGATGCAGGCGGGAGCCGAGTTCGGGATCGGCCCACCAGCCGCCCAGCGGGGTCATCAGCCTCAGGTAGACGGCGTTGGCCAGGGTATCAGTGGTGGAGCCGGCGTAATCGCCGGTAATGGGGTCCAATAGAGGGTCCATGGCGTTATTTTCCGGGTTTGAAAGGGTTGGGGATAAGGGAAGCGGGTCAGTGCCGGCAGGCGTGCGCCAGGGCAAGATCAACGGCACTCCTGGCGGCGAAAACGTCGCGTTACAACGGCGGGCTGGTCGTACCGTGCACACCGTTATGCTGGTGGCCCACCAGGCTCTTGCCCCCGGCCACCACGTCGCCGCTGACGGTGACGCTGCCCTTGACGCTGGCGCCGCTGCCGCCCTGAATGGCCATGCCGCCGTTGCCGTTGATCTGGCCCTGGGCCACGAGTTGCGCGCTGGTGCTGAGCGTGGGCGTGGTGAAGCTGGCTTGTTCGCTGGCGTTGACCTGCCAGTTCTTGCAGCGCAGGCTGAAGGTGTCGCACTCCACCTCAATCAAGCGGCCGCGCTTGAGCACGATCTTGCTGCCTTCGTCGCTGTACAGCGCCACTTCGCCGGGTTTGAGCTGTTTCAGCCGGTAGCTGCCGTGTTCGGTGGCGATCACCACACCGTGGCTGCTGCGCCCGCCCAGGGGAAGCACCACCGCCATGCTGCCCGGCGGCGGATTGGCGCTGTAACCGTAGTGCTGGAACAGTTCGGCGTCCTGCAGCTGCTCGCCGGCCAGCGCGTCGGCCTGAACGGTTTGCACGTCGCCGGCGCTGTCCACGCGGGTCAGCACCGCGCGGAAGCCCTGCCGCACATTGCTGAAGGCGCGGCGGATTCTCTGGTCTACGTCATTCCACATCGTTTCAACCTTTCTTTGTTTCAGCGTTTGCGCATCGCCGGCAGCCAGCGGCCGTCCTCTTTCAGCGTCAGCCGGGTGGTGCAGCCCTGCCCGCGTCCGCCGCTGAAGGTGCGCGCCATCAGGAAATAAGTGCCGCCCTTGATGCCGTGCGGCTCGCTTTCCACCTGGATGCGCTGGCCGGGAGTCCACAGTTCGCCGGCGCTGTTGCGATGGCCGGCCACGGTGGCGCTGAGGGTGTAGCCGGCCAGCCGGGCGTCGGCCAGCATCTTGTCCGCGCGCGCCGCCAGTTCCGCCGGATTGGCGGCATCCGGCTCCACCACGATGCGCGGTTTGTGATACCGGACGTCCGGGTCCGCGGACTGATGCTTGAGATCGTGCCTGCCCGGGGTCAAGGCCTGACGGTGGCCTTGGCCCAGCAGGGTCAGTTGCGAGTAGCGCGGCGCGTGGGAGCGGGTTTCCGCCAGGCTGAGCACATTGTTGCCCTTGCCGTCGCGGCGCAGGATCAGCTTGGCCTTGGCCGGGGCGCTGTAATCCGGGCCGCCCACCACCAGGGTGCCGTCCGGATCGAACCAGGCGGCGAGGCCGTTGGCCGCCGCGGCGCGGGTGAGCACGTCCCAGGCGCTGTTGCCCGGGTCCACGCTGATTTTCTCGATCTGGCCCTTGCCTTTGGCGTCCACGCGCAAACGGCTGACGCCCAAGGGCTTGATCACGTTCTCCAACACATCGCTCAGCGTCATGCCCTTGCCGGTGAGCAGCGGCGCGCTGCAATCCAGCAACATGCCGGCCAGATCCCGGCCCGACAGCGTCAGCTGGTGACTGCCGGCGCCTATGCTGTGGCTGATGTCGTCCACCCGACCCTGCAGCACCACGTCCGCGCCCACCAGCACTTTGACCTCGGCGCCCGGCTCCACCGCCGGCGGCACCTCGCCGCCGGGCAGGCCCAACGACACCTGCCAGGCGTCGGCGGCCACGGTCAGATCGGAGTCGATGCTGTACTGGGTCCAGTAGCGATGCGCCTTGCCGGCGATTTCCAGGCTGACTTCGTTATTGGCCGAGACGGTCTTAGCGGGCGTAGCCATGGATCAGCTCTCCTGCTTGCAGATGGTTGGGGTGCGCCAGCTGCGGGTTCAGCCGCAGCAGCTCGGCGGCGCGGCCGCTGTCGCCGTACCACAGGTGGGCCAGCTGGCGCAGATTGGCGGCGGATTCCACCTTGCGGGTGATCAAGGGCGGCTTGGCGGCCACCAGGCCGGCGGCGCTGCGTTGCACCTGCAGGCCCAGATCGCGCAGACTTTCAATCACCTGGCGCGCGTCCTCGCCCGGCAGCGCCTTGCGCCATTGCTCTATGGTCTGCTGCAAGGTGGCGCGCACGTCACCGGCCACTTGCTCCAGCGCCGGCGGCGTCAACGTGGGCTGCGCGGCTTCCGAGCGGAACAGATCGGCGGCGGCGTTCGCCATCGAGGTGGACACGGTCAGCTTGAGCAGCGCGTCGATGCGGAGCTCGTCCTCGGTCCAGACCTCCAGCGCCTTGCCGGCCTGGCTCAAGCTGTCCGACGCGCGGCCGATTTTCTTGGACACGCCGTTGAGCCTGTCCTTCATCGCGTTCCAGTCGGCCAGAGTGGCCTGCGGCAGCTTGGCCTCCGCCTCCCACTTCAGGCCCGGCCAGATTTCCAGCTTGACGCCGAAGCGCCAGTTGGCGACCTCGTCCACCAGGGACGTCACCTGGCCGATGAAGGCCTGCGGATAGGCCAGCAAGTCCACCACCTGGGCAATGCCTTGCTGCGCCATGCCGGCGAGCTGCCGCACGGTATCGCTCAAACGCACGCGCAGCGCGCCCAGCCGGGTCAGCGCGGTATTGGCGTTTTGCAGCAGGCCCTGAGCCTTGGCGAAGGCCTCGCCGCCCAGGCTGCGCGCCTTGGCCGCCAAAGCGCTGATGGCCTCCACCTGCTGCAAAGGCTGCTGGCTAGCGAAAAAGGGATTGCCCGGCGTGGCCTCCACCCAGTTCACTTCCACGGTGCAGGAGTCCGGCGCGTCGGCTTCGTGGCTGATCTGGTAATCCAGCAGCTGCGCCTTGGGCATGCTGCCGAATACCGGGTGAATCAGTTCGCCCGGACCGGCCTGGTCCAGCGCGGCGACGAAGTCGCGCAGCCGCTGCTGATAATCGCGGCCCCAGAAGAAGACGCTGAGCGACACCTTGCGCGCCTTGCGGCCCAGGTCCTCGACGTCTGCGCCGTCCAGATAGGGGTATTCGTGCATCGCCTGGTCGCGCTGGGCGCTGTCCACGCTGCGCAGGCATTCAAAGCGCACCCCGCGGAAACTGGCGTCCACCAGCGCGCCGGCGGCGGAGCCGGCAAACAGACTGAGATTGAACATCAGCTTCTCCTTTGTTGTTGGCTATTGGCTGCGTTGACGGCGGCGACGATATTGCCGTTTTGGACGTCTACGGTGATATTGGTGGGCTGGGCTAGATGGCTGACCAACTGGCTCAAACTGGCCTGGATTTGCGACATGACCATCAGCAACTGCTCGTTCGAAGCATTGGCGCTTGGACCGCCGGGCATGCTGGTATTGGATAGTGCGGGGGATGCCGAAGCCAATGCATCCATCGCGACGGGACTAGACTGGGCATCCTCGCCCCCAGACAGAACTGCGCCAGCCGCAGCCGTCGTTTTCTTTGTTGGCTTTTGCGCTGGCTGCGCACTTTTAGATGTGGTACGCGGCTTATCCGTCGCCGTTTTTTTCGCAGCCTCTTTAGGCGTGGTCTGCGCGCTGGTTTTGGGAGTCAAATTGGCAGCCTTTCGCTGTTCCTGCTTTTCCTTTTCCTGCTTTGCCCTTGCCGCATATTCTTTTTCAACGGACTTAATATAATCTCTGTTCAGCTCGGCTATTTTCTCTCCGACCATGACTTCCGTATATCTCGCGCCCATCAAGTCGCTACGATCATTATGCGCAAACCAAGAGAATACCCCCGTGCCATCGACATCCACCGCGGAATAGGCTTGGCCGTTCTTATCCTCCAAGGTTTTTTTCAAATCGACATCATTAGGCAAGGTGCGAGGAGGACCCCATTTATTAACGTAATCTCCACCGGTCAAGCCTTGGGCAATTAATTTGACACTATCCCCCGCAGCCTTGCCCACAATGGCTTCCGCGGCCCTTTGCGCAACAGCGCCTTGCATCAGTTTTCCAGCTTTACCCCCAACACTCATTGAAGCCGCAACGCCAAGACCCTCGGTCATTGCCTCGTGGAATCGGCCATTAATGACATGATCGCCAAACGCGATAACATCGTTTGTCGCGCTCAAGGCCATTGCCGTGCCAGGCATCATGGCGGGAAGCTTGGGAATCAGTTTTGCCAATGAGCCCGGCACCGCCTCTTTCCCCAGAATCGATGCCGCCAATGTCGCGGCATCGGGAATCGCCTGCTTGCTGGCCACCTTCTTTCTTAATTGTTCCAGCTTGATTTTCTTCTGCCCTGCGGGCAGGTTCTCAAGAGTCTTGGTTGGGGTGGGAAGTTTTTGGGGCGCTGGTTTTTTCGGACGTGCAGGCTCCTGACTTTTCTTGTCGCCAAAGAATTTGTCGTATAACCCCAGTCCCGTGCCCGCCAGCGATTCTGTGACTTTCTTTTCGAGCGGATCGGTCATTTCGCTGACTTTGCCGCCAACCACATCCATCGAGCTTTCCGCAGCATTCAACAGCGTGCTGGCAAGGCCGATCTTGCCATCCTTGGGCAGAGACACATGGTCTCCACCCAAAGCAAATGTATCGAAAGCGGTTCCAGGCCAGCTGCCCTCCGGCAAGTCAAAAGCCTCGGTAAAATTTTTGGCGTCCGCCTGCACTATTTTTTTGACATCCATTCCCTGATCCTTGAGGATCTGGGGGATCATTTCTTTGGCGAGCTTATTTGAGGCCTGATTGTAAATCGCATCGGAATATGGCTTTTTCCCATGCTTCTTCATTAAATTCTTGGTTGATGCACGGAGAAAAGAGTCATAAACATCGCCAGTCCCGCCATTGGTCGACTCCGCCACGGACAGCCATAGATACAGCCCATCCAGCTCCTGCGAACGCTTGATTGCCTTGGCTTTCTCATGCGGCAGCACTGCGCTTTGATGCGCTTCTTGCTTCATCTTTTCTGCAACCGCACCCTTCAGAAAAGAGTATATATCCGCATAATTCCCTCTTTTCCTGGCGGCCATTTCTTCTAGCTTCTTCAACTGCTCCGGGCTTAATTTAAGCATAACTGCTCCAGGTCAATGCTTCACCGCCCCGTGAAATCAACTACTCATCAGATAAGACTCTATACCTGTCAAAATACACTGATGTTTTACCGCAGCTTAAAACTGCGCATTCGCTCATATGATTTTCTGAGGCGACAAGGCGGGAATATATGAGAAGACGGCCAGATGCTTCCTGTTAACCAACGCTCCACATCCAGCCGTTCATTATTTAATCAACCGATTAAATAAGCTTGAACTCACTCCTGAACTTTACGCAGCGACAGCAGTTTGATATCGCGGCGCGCTTCGCTTTCCACGCCGTATTTCTCGCCCACTTCCAACGTGAAGCAATCCAGGTAGCTGGTGCGCTTGCCGCCCGGCGCCACCGGGAATTCGGTCAACTTGGCGCCTTCGATCGCTTCCCAGTCCAGTTCGCCGGACAGCGGGATGGAGACGGTGACGGACAGCTCGTATTCCGAGATGCCGCGCGCGAAGCCGCGAGCGCGGCCGCTGCTGTTCATGGTTTTCACCAGCTTGCGGCCGGTCTTGCTGCTGACGTTCAGATCGATGACGTCGATTTCCTGGCCGTTGACTTCCAGTACGATCGAACCTGCGTATTCTTTCAAAGCCATGTGAATGTCCTTTTCGGTTTCATGTGGACGGCCCTGCCGATTTGGCGGCGGGCCGCCGGGTCAAGCGTTAACGGGGAAAACTAGGCCCGCTCGGGTAAGCACGCAGGGGCAAGACGGCGCGCCGCGGCACCCCGCGTGTTTACCCAGCGCCGCTTACAGCAGCAGATCGATGCGGCCGGCGAACACATGCAGGCCGTTGACCACGTCCACCGGGATCTTGGCGTCCAGACGGTTCACGTCTTGCGCGTCGCGCTCGACGATCAGGCCGTCCTTGTTGGCTTCCACCGCCTCGATGATTTCCAACTCTTCCAGCTTGTAGAGCACGTCCAGCAGTTCAGAACGGACCTTGGACGGGGTGCGGTCGGACAGCTTCTCGCGCGGGAAGCGCAGCGCCACGCGTTCGCGGCAGGCGCGGCGCACGTAGTCCAGGGTGCGGATGGTGGTCAGATCCAGCAGCGACACGTCGTCCACGCCCTGCGCGTCCTTGGTGTAGGTGCTGATGGAGCGCACGATCTGCACGCGCTCGCCCGGGCCCACTTCCAGCGGGGTCACGCCGTTGTAGAGGGCGTTTTCCTGCTCGGTGCGGCTGGTGCGGGCGGCCAGTTCCACCACGTCCAGACCCTTGAGTTCCAAGGTGTTCAGCGGACGGGCCGGATCTTCCTCGCTGGCGATCACCGCGGCGTAGGCGGCGGCCAGTTCGCCCGGCAGTTTGGCGGAACCGCGATACCAGGCGGCGCTGACGCGGCCGCTGGCCAGCTTGGAGGCGATGGCGCTGACTTCCGCCAGCGCGCCGACGGCGCCGACCACGCCGATGGCGCCGCGTTGCTCCATCGGGCCGGACACGAAGTCCAGGTGGGTGCGCAGCGCGGTGAAGGCGGCGTCGTTGTTGAACGGGTTCACCACGATGTGGTGGCCGCCGCTGACCACGGCAGCCAGCGCCGGAGCGATGTCCGGATCGGCTGCGCCGCCCTTCATCGCGGCCACAGTGATGCCGAGGCCGGCGATCTGCTCCTGCGCTTTCAGCGCGATGGCGTTGCCGGCCGCGCCCTTGTGGCGGGCGGTCAGGGTCAGCACTTCCTTGGCGACGGCGGCGGTTACCGGCAGATCCGCCAGCTTGTCGACGGCGGCCTTGGCGGCGGCGGCGATTTTGGTAGCGTCGTCGCCTGCGGCCACGGCCACGTCGATGCGGCGGCCGCCGATGAACAGGCTGGCCACGCCGGCGCCGGTGGCCGGGCCGGTGAAGGTGAAGGTGCCGACGGCGGCGGCGGCGCTGTCCGCGTCGTCAACCGCGATCACGCTGAGTTGCAGATAGGGGTTGGCGTTGATGGCGGCGCGGGCCAACAGATGGGCGTAGGAGCCGCGGCCGAAAGCCTGGGCGGCCTGCTCGTCGCTGAACACGTCCAGCGCGGCCAGAGCCGGCTGAGCGGCGTCGGCGAAACGCTGGCCGATCACCAGCACGCGCTGCGGATTGCCCGGCAGGGTGCGCACCGCCAGCTTGGTGTTGAACTCGAAGTATTTGCCCGGCTTGCGGATGGACGCCGGAATCTGGTCGAAGCTGATGTTGGGGCTGGCCATAGAGTATGGGCTCCTGATTGATGCGGTTGGGGGAAAGTCGTCGCGCCGGACGGCGCGGCGGGATACTGCGAAAAATCAAATGCGGGGCGGCTTGGGCTGCAGCACGACATCCTGGGCCTTGACGCCCGGCTGGCCGTCCAGGCTGTAGTCCAGCCGGGTGCTGCGCCATTCGGCGGCGGGGCCCTCCAGTCGGCCGCCGAAGCGGGCGAACACCTGGTCCGGATCGGCCTCGCCCTGCGGCGACGGCCAGTGGCCGTTGTCCAGCGCCTCGTCCAGCCAGTGGGTGGAGAAATCGCAGGCCACCAGGCTCCACGGCTCGCCGTCCCGCTGAGCCTGGCCCAGCGGGCGCACTTGCTCGGGAATCAGCGGCGACACCGCCAGGCCGAAATCCTGGGCCGCCAGCAAACGACGCACCGCGTAAACCAGCTGCCAGACGCCGGCGCCGGCGTAGCCGCGATCCGCCTGGAGGCGGTCGCCGACGATGACGGTGAAGCGGGCCTGCACCTTGTAGCGCTGGCGTTGGCTGGCCGAAGGCTGGCAGGCGGTCACGCCGCCGGCCACGGTCCACAAGGCCGGCAAACGCGCCAGCGCCTGCGGATTCAGGCCCGGGCTGCCCGCCGCCGGCGTCAGCCGGCTTTGGTGACGGCCTTGCGCCAGATCCAGCCCGCAGAGGCCGGTTTCGTCCAGGTCGGCCGCCACTTCGCGCACCATGCGGCCCAGGCCCTGGCGCAGGCGGTCGGCGATGGCGTCTTGCAGTTGGATCAGCTGGGACATGATTTCCTCAATGATTCAGCGGTTTATCGATACGGCTATTGTCTCGCGCCCGCGGTTTTGGGCTTAGCTGAGCGATGTCAGTGGGAGTTTGCGGCCGCGGGCGCGGCCGAGGTGGATCAGGCCTTGATGCAGGCCAGCAGGGCGAGGTTGCGAGGACGGATGGATCGGAGCGATTGGGCATCGCCCACCGCTTGGCCACTAGGAGTGAGCTTGTGAACTTGAACGGATGAGGAAGTGGCCGGCTCATACCCCAACTCAAGCAAGTTATTGCTCTTGCGATCGATGACTCCAACCGCCAGAGCAACATCGTCGTCCACTAGTGCTTGCGTCGATGCTTGCGCCGAACCTAATACCCGACCTGCATCAACCTTACGTCCATCGTCCCAACCACGGATGAATTCGCCCCGCAGATCGGGCAATTGAAACAGCTCGGTGTTTTCCGGACGGGACGAGCCGGTTTGTTCACCCGGCGGAGTGAACTCGGCCTGGTAGCGGCACTTCTTGGAAATCATCCAATCCTGGAAGTAGCCGCCGGCGGAGTCGGCGTAAATCGGGTCGTGGCCATCCACCGAGAACACGATGGTATTGTCCGGAATATTGACTTTCAGCTCAGTCTTCAGGCTCCACGCCAGCTTGCCGTCGACAAACAGGCGATAGGTCGCGCCGTCGTAACACAGCGCGATGTGATACCAGCGGGCCTCAGAAAACGCATTGGCCTGGCCCTGTACGCCTTCGCAGATAAAACCGGAACCGGGACCGGCTAACCAAACCATCGGCGCCTTGGTCTGCGAATGGATTCCGAGACCGATCTCGCCCCAGGGCGCCGAGGCGTTCATGCCGAAAATCCAGTTGGGATGACCGGTGAACATCGGGTAATGCCAGCCTTCAATCGTGAACGCGTCCGGATTGAACTTGCTTTGCACGGTGAAGCGGGCGTAATGGCCCTTGGCCTTGGTCTGCAAACTGGTTTTGCCGAATTTGCTTTGCTCGGAACTCAGGTTCGCGGCGCCTACCAGCACCGCCTCTTTGCCGCTGATCAGATCAATCAATTTGTTGCGATCGTCAAACTTGAGCAGCGCCTGGATGTCCGTGTCCATTTCCTTGTTGGCGAACATATCGCCAATAGCCTGATACAAAGAGGCATATTGCTGCTTGGACACCAGCGAGCCATCCGCCTTGATCCAGCCCGCCGGCGCTTCCTTGCGGGCGAAATACTGGATGGCGCCGCTCGGAACCGAAGCGCCCGAGTTTGCGCCGTCGTCGCAGCAGCACTGATTCATTTCGATACGTACGGGATTGGTCTCCGCTTGCCCCAGGACATTGACCTGGAATTGCGGCTTGATGCAGACAGTCGTGTTCGACATCTGGCTATCCTTCTCTGGGTTGATTGAATACGAGGAAGAATCGGCGTCGCGCCTTGGACGCTGTTACCGATCCGCAGCGCGTGGGCGGGGGAGGAAAATAACTTGGAACCGGCGTAGAAATGCACGCGCGGCTTTTGCGCCAAAGCTGTTTGCGCTCTCAGTGGATCAAGCGCTTGAGGAACTCGCCCAGCAGCGTCACCGCCAGCGCGGACACCGCGCCGGACAAGGCGCCGCTGCGCGCGGCCTGGACTTCGACGTCGCGCAGGCGGCTGTCCAGCTCTTCCAGTTTTTTGTCTTGTTTGGCGAGGTGGGCCACGATCATGTCCAGCTTGCCTTCTATGCGGCCCAGGGCCATCAGATTGTCATGTTCCACGTGAAACCCGCCTTTCAGCCTTCGGCCAGTTGTTGGCAAATCACGCAGCGGGTGCAGCTGGGCATGATCGCCCGTCGCGCGGACGGAATGGGGTCGCCGCAATCCTCGCAGTGGCTGTAGCCTGTCTGGTCGAACTGCTGGTAATGGCGGGCAATCGCTTGCTCGCGGAACTCGGTTTCCAGTTCGCTGGCCCGATCGAAAAAATCGCTCATGGTTGTGGTCCTTCGGAAGTAAACAGCCCGCCGAGCGCCGTCAGCCTTTGTTCCAGCTGCTGGCACCAGGCGCCGTAATCGGCGGCGTGGGCCAGGAGGTCTGCTGCCGGTAGCCCGGCGCCGGCGGAGGCGGCTTGATGGGGATTTGCAATAGATACGGGGTCGGTTGCGGGCACTGCGGCGGCGGTGTAGCCGAGGACTTGCCGGTAGAGGCGCAGGCTGTCAGGGCCAAGGCCGCCGTAGCGGCCGCCATCCTGTTGCACGACATATTCGATCCTTTGTTTCTGGTCTTGCAGCCGCTGCTGCAGATCCTGTTGTTGACTCAGCAAGCGCGCTTCTTGCCGGCCCAGCAGTTCGCTCAAACGTTGCTGCTGCTGCAAAGCGGCCTGCAATTGCCGTTGGGCGCGCTCGGCCTCGGCGGCCTGACGGCCTTGATCCGCCGCCCGCTGTTCGGCCAAGCGCGCGCGCCAGCCCTCCGCGCCGTGGCGCAGCCCCAGCGGATAGGCCAGGCCCGCCGCCAACAAGGGCGGCAGCAGCCAGCCCCCCAATTTCAGCCATGCGAAGCCCGGCCCCATCAGCGGCCCCCTCGATCCCGCCAGGCGGCGATCAGACGCAAGCCGGCGGAGTAGCCGCCGACGATACCTAGATAAATCAACCAGATATCCGCGCCCAAGGTACCGCGCAGCCCTTCCACCACGAACAAGAGCGTGGCGGCCGCGCAAGCGATGTTCGCCCACAGCCGGGAATGGCTCAGCCGGCGGCCACCGGGCCGGGTCAGCAAATCGGACAGACGCATCATTTCTTCTCCTTGTCGAGGCTGGTCGAATTCAACTCAAAGTGGGGAAACTCGCGGAACGGCGCGTCGGCCCTGCCGTACCAGTTCAGGCCCAAGGCAGCGCCGATCTCACCCATCACCTGCCAGTGCGGATGGTGGGCGTCCCAGACCGGCTTGCCGCCGATCAGCGGCACTACGTCGAAAGCTCGCGCCGCCGGACTGCCGTGCAACATGGCGTTGTGCGCGGACTGGCCCGCACGGGCGTTGGTCACCTTCGGCCCAGGCCGGGAACGGCCCTGAGCGAACAAGGCGTCCTGTTCCGCGCCGGAACGCCAGGTGCAGGTGATCAAGGCTTCCACGCCGGCGTCGCGACAGCGCCGTACAAACGCCTCGGCCAAGGGTTGCAACTGCGGATGCAGGTCGGAAATAGCTCTGCTGGCCATGAAGACTCCTTGTTGTTGACGAAACGTGGCACATTGGCCGGCCGTCATGCGCGGCGCGCGCGCAGCCCTGCCAAGCGTGGACGGAACCGGCTAGAAACAAACAGGAGAGATCGGAAGAGAGGGGAAGCGGCGTATAGCCTTAATGCAGATCTTGACTAGGCGTTTTCAGCACGCGCCACACCATGCGGTCGCTCAGTTGGAAGCGGATGGCCAGCACGCTGACCGCCTCGTTGGCGCCCAGACCTTGCTCCAGCAGTTGGTCGAAGTCATTCAACAACTGCTGATTGCGCGCCAGGCGCAAGGCCTGGCTGCAGCGCGGCACGTACAGGATGTCGCCGCCAAAGTGATGGGTCAGGCTGGCGGCGGCGTCTTCGCCTATCACTTCCACTAACGCGGCGAAGCGCAACTGGCCCGCCTTGCTTTGGTTTTTGGAAATGGGCAAGGTAGTGCCGCCCAAGGCCTGCACCAGTTGCAAGGTGCGCGGCAAGCCGATCAGCTCAGCCACCAGGCGCATGGTTTCGGGCAGGGCCGGGGCGATATTGGCTACGGTCATCGCGGAAATCTCCTTGAAATCACGGGACAAAGACGATAAGTTCTAAATGAGTTATAATTAATCAAGACTAGGCAAGCCATTCGCATTTAGAACTGCCGTTCTAAACACTGGCAAGCCCATGAATTCTATTGAAATCGAGCACGTCAGCAGGTACTTGGGCAGATGCCTTGCTTGGGGCTGACTTTTTTTGAACTTTCCTTGAGTTCATAAGTGCTATTTTAGTTCAAAACATAAAACTGATCAATTAGTACGATGTCACTACCTGTCCTTTTGTACAGGGCATTTGACCGGGCCGTGGCGCCGGCCTCGCACGCCAAATGGAGTTCTACATGGAAAAAAACTTGGAACAGAGTGACTTCAAGCAGCGGCTGGAACTGCTGATTGGGGCGGAGAAGCCCTACGCCTGGGCAACCCGCATTGGAATCAACAAAGGTTCATTCACCAATATGTGGTATCACGGCGGCGTGCCGCGCGCGGCAACCGCCAGCAAGATCGCGGAGGCTAGCGGCTGCAGGCTGGAATGGCTTTTGCACGGCAGCGGCCCGCAGTACGACGCAGCCCCTCCGCCCGGCGCGTCCATCCGACTAGAACGAGATCCGGATTGTTTTGTACCGGACAATGTTCATGAGGAGTTCTGTTTTATCCCGCGCTATAACCTGAAAGCCTCGGCCGGTTTCGGTTCCAATGCCAGTGAAGAAGCGCCGATGTTCTATATGGCGTTCCGAAAATACTGGATCAAGAACCACCTGAATGCCTCCGCACGGGATCTGGCTGTAATCAGCGTCAAGGGCGACAGCATGAGCGGCGTGCTGGAGGACCGCGACACCATCTTGGTCAACACCGCCGAACATTCTCCCGGCGAAGGGCTTTACGTGATCCGCATGGGCGACGACATCTTCGTCAAGCAGCTACAACGTTTGCCTGGCGGCGCGGTGCAGGTTCGCAGCGCCAACCCCTTGTACGAGACCTTTACCGTGGACTTGCAGCGCAATACCGGCGAGTTCGAAGTCATCGGCCGCGTGGTCTGGTTTGGACGGCAGATTGGCTAAGAACCGGTTTGCGATCCGCAGCGCAGCGCGTAGCGTCACACGGTGAGTGCCGCTCCGAAATGCGCGAGCGTTCCGCTTTCTTAATCGTTTTCGCCTAGTCCCGCTCTTGCTCGCGAGAGCGTAAACAGGTTCTGAGCCCGACGTTGCGGGTGTAAACTGCGGTTTTGCCGCACCGCATGAAACGGACACCACCATGATTCAACACATCGAAGCCAGCCTGGTCGAAGCGCAAACCGCCTTGGCCGATCTTCTGGCCAACCCGGAAGCGCTGGCCAGCATCGACGCGGCGGCGCAAACCCTCATCTCCAGCCTTGCCGCGGGCGGACGCATTTTTTCCTGCGGCAACGGCGGTTCTATGTGCGACGCCATGCATTTCGCCGAGGAGTTGACCGGCCGCTACCGCAAGAACCGCCGCGGCATGGCCGCCGTCGCTATTTCCGATCCCAGCCACATGACTTGCGTGGCCAACGACTACGGCTACGAGTTCGTGTTTTCGCGCTATCTGGAAAGCCACGCTCGCGCCGGCGACGTGCTGATCGGCATCAGCACCAGCGGCAACAGCCAGACCATCGTCAACGCCGCGCAGGTGGCGCGCGAAATGGGCGTCAAGGTGATTATCCTCACCGGTCGCGCCGGCACGCGGCTGGAGCCGCTGGCCGATGTCTACGTCAACACGCCCGGCGGCCAGTTTGCGGACCGGGTGCAGGAGTTGCACATCAAGGTGTTGCATATTCTGATCGAACTGGTGGAACGCCACTTCTGCCCGGAAAACTATTGAATTTCCCCGCTCCGTCACGCTTGCCATTATGCTGACGACGCGCACCCCGCCATAAGCGACGCCTGTCAGTACAACGGCATGTTTCGGCCGCAAAAAAACCGCCGCTCGGGCTCTCCGGCGGCGGTTCTGCGTTCCGCAAAGCGCGGCAAGCATTGAATAGCGTCAACGGTTGAGGAAGACGCCGATGCGCTGATACACCTCTCGGCAAACGTCCGGCACGATGGCCTCCAGATTGAGAAAGGCGTG
This sequence comes from Chromobacterium haemolyticum, assembly GCF_009936155.1. NCBI lineage: Bacteria > Pseudomonadati > Pseudomonadota > Betaproteobacteria > Neisseriales > Chromobacteriaceae > Chromobacterium > Chromobacterium haemolyticum. The sequence continues at coordinate 5,015,775 of NZ_AP019312.1, forward strand.
CACCATGCCTTCCAAGTGCAGGTGCTCCGCCTCCACCTCCGCCGCGCGCAGCTTATCCGCGTAGAGAAACGCCTCATCGCGCAGCGGGTCGAAGCCGGCCGACACCAGCAAGGTCGGCGGCAGCTTGCGGCTAAACTCTCCATGCAGCGGCGAGGCCAGCAAGCGGTTCTCCGCGTGCTGGAAGTAGTTATCGAAATACCAGGCCACCCGCGCCTTGGTCAGCAAATAGCCTTCGCCGTTCTCATCCACCGACGGCTGGCTCAAGGTGTAGTCGACGCTGGGATAGATCAGCACTTGGCGCTTGATCCGCAACGATGCGTCGTACTGGCCCAAAGCGCTGAGGCTGGACGTCAGCGCGCCGCCGGCGGAGTCCCCGGCCAGCGACAGCTGGCGCGCATAGGGCAGACCGCGCGCGTCAAGCGCCTGCCACAAGCCCTTGGCCACGACGGCCGCGTCCTGCAAACCGGCCGGGTAGGGGCTTTCCGGCGCCAAACGGTAGTCTGCGGCCACCACGACGTGCTGGCTGGCGGCGGCGAGCCGCCGGCAAATCGGATCGTAAACGCTGACGCTGCCCACCATGTGTCCGCCGCCATGGAAAAACGCCAGCACCGGCAGCGCGCGCTGCGGGTTCGGGTGGTAGATGCGCACCGGCACGGTGAAATCGCGCCCAGGCACCAGGTCGTCGTTGACCCAAGCGATGTCCGGTCCCGGCGTCACCATCTGTCTCGTCAGATTGGCTAACGCTTCGCGCGCGCCGATCGACGTCGCCTTGTAGCCTTTGGCCACCAGTTCGGCCAATTCGCGGTTGTACTCCTCCAGCCAAACGGCCAGAGCGGGATCGAGCTGATGCATGCAAGCTCCTATAGGCCCAGGCGTGACGGACGGCGCGCGGGCGCAAGCGAGAGGAAGAGGGATGCCCGGCATAGACCGCTGCCGCGCCCAGCGTCGGCGGGTGGTCCGTCTGGGGACTTAAGCAGCTTATACCATTGGTATTGCCGCGCAAGTGCGCGAGCACGCTTGTCATGTCCCTTGCGCCGGCTGGATCGCGCCGACGCCCCTTTAGCCGAACAAACGCTCCAGCAGGCTGGGTTTGCGCGTTTGCAACAACTGCTCGGCGCCCAACAGCAAATCGTCTATCAGCCCTGGGTCGCTACGCGGCTGGCGCGCCAACACCGGGTTGGAATGGCCTGACGGGGCCAGTTCCAGCAGCGGGCCGCGCCGCGTCAGCCTGTAGCCGCCGGCGCAGCTGGGACAGAAGATCTCCTCGCCGTCGGCCGTCCCTCGCGGCACGGCGATGATAGGGCCGCAGCCCGCGCAGCATTGCAAGGGAATGCCCGGCTCGCTATGGCCGATGACGTGATCGAACCGGCCAGCCTCGCCCAACTGGATGAAACGTTCGCCCAGTTCGCGGTCGAATTGGGTGCCCAGATTCTCCCGTATGATGGCCAGCGCGCGCTCCTTGGGCATGCCCCGCCGATACGGCCGGGTGCTGGTCATCGCGTCGAAGGCGTCGGCGATGCCGACGATGCGCGCCGCCAGCGGTATCTCCTTGTCTCTCAATCCCTGCGGGTAGCCGCGGCCGTCCGGCATTTCATGGTGGCTCAGCACCGCGTCCAGCGCCAACTCAGCCAAAGGATGATCGCTCAGCAAGTCGGCGCCCACTCGCGGATGGGTCTTGATGACCTCGTACTCGGCGTCGCTCAACTTGTCCGGCTTGTTCAACACCGCGTCAGGCACGCCTACCTTGCCCAGGTCGTGCAAAAAGCCGCCCAGCGCAATGCGCTCCACCTCGGACTGCGGCAGGCCCAGCTTATCGGCCAGCGCATAGCACAAGCGCGACACCCGCCATAAATGCCCGCCGGTATAAGCATCGCGCGCCTCCACCATCATCGCCATCGTGTACAGCGTTTTCAGAAGCTCCCGCGCTTGTCGCATCTTTCATCCCCGCATGCCGATGGGGCCCGGCCGCTAGAGCGATATCTGCAAGCGCTCCCGCGGCGACTCAGGCCGAATGATTTCAATATGGCATATCAATGCGGCTTTGCTGCGCTGGCAGCAATACGACAGTCGAGCGCCCAGAAATAGAGCAATCATTCCATTTGCATGAAATTTTCATTTTTCTTGGCTAGCCTAGACGGCACGCGGATCGCGCGCCGCCAACGGCGCGGTCCATGCGTTCGCGCCGTCGCCTGACGGCGCCCCACACGAGGAGACAACAATGAAATCGCTGCTATTGCTGGGCCTTGCCCTGATCCCGCTGAGCCACTCCGCCACCGCCGAACCGGTTCAGCCCGACCCTCGCTACAGCCACGTGCTGTCTTCGTCCGGCCCGCTCAGCCGCGAACAGCTGCTGAAGACGGCCCCGCCGGCGCCCATGAGCCGTGCCGCGCGCGGCGACGCCAATATCGAGCTGATGTCGGTGCCCGGCCCCGCCACCTATACCTATCTGCGCTGCTATTACCGCACCGGCGACGCCGCCAGACCCACCACCGACTACGTGTGGGGCCTGGACCCCAGCAGCGGCGACTACTACCGCCTGAACGGCTATTGGTGGTCCAGCAGCGCGCTGGACTGGAAGAACATGTACTACACCGACGTGGCGCAAAGCACGCTGCAATCGGTTTGCCGCGGCACCTTGCAGAAAAAGGGCATTCAGCAGAACCCGGCGATGGTTTTCGCCGCCGACAACCAGCTGTCGTTCAACTACACGGTATGGACCAACGACAAGGCCGGCCAGGGTTCCAGCATCAACAAGATCGTCGCCTTCGGCGATAGCCTGTCGGACAACCAAAACGTCTACAACGCCTCCATGTGGACGCTGCCCAACCGCAACAGTTGGTTCCTCGGCCACTTCAGCAACGGCCAGGTGTGGGTGGAATATCTGGCCGGCCGCCTGCAGCTGCCGGTGTACAACTGGGCGATAGGCGGCGCCGGCGTGGACACGCAAAAGCTGGTGATCCCCGGCGTGCTGCAACAGGTGCAGTCGTGGAAGGACTACATGAAGCAGGCCCGCGACTACGATCCGGCCACCACGCTGTTCACCATGCTGATCGGCGGCAACGATTTCGTGAACTACAACAACTCGGTGGACAAGGTGATCAGCGGCCAGAGCCAGGCGCTGACCAGCCTGATAGACGCCGGCGCGCGCAACATCCTGGTGCTCAATCTGCCCGACGTGTCGCGGGCGCCGGTGTTCCAGTTCAAGTCCGGCGCGGCCCAGGTGGCCGTCCAGGTGCGCGACTACAACCAGCGCCTGAACGCGCTGGCCGCCCAGCTGCGCCTCAAATACGGCAGCGGCCTCAAGCTGAACGTGTTCGACAGCTACGCGCTGTTCAACAAGGTGCTGGGCAACCCCGCCGCCTACCAGTTCAACAACGTCACCCAGTCCTGCCTCAACATCAACGCGGACTCCAGCACCAACTACCTGAGCGCCCAGAGCCCTCGCGCCAACTGCGTGAATCCGGATAGCTTCGTGTTCTGGGACACCTTGCACCCCACCACCCGCACCCACAAAGTGCTGGCGGACGAGGTGTACGGCTTCCTGAACAGCTCCGCCGGCCTGGCCGCCCTGCCGCGACGCTGAGGACCGGTTCTAAAATCGATTGAATCAAGCAAGCGACCCAGCCCTTCCCCAGCAGGCCGCCCACCGGCGGCCTGTTGTTTTGCAAGGGCTTTTCCGGACACGCATTTGAGCGCGACGACGGCAGCGCATACAATGAAGGATTTTCCGGCGCGCCCGCCTCCGCGCAGCGAGCCGGCCCGGAACCGCAAGCGAAGGCCCCCGATGTCCTCCCTGACCCCATTGCTGCAAAGCGCCGAAGCCGCGCGCGCAGAACTGATCGCCCGGCTGCAAGCCGAAGACACCAATTGTTACCGTCTATTCCACGGCAGCGTGGAAGGCATGCCCGGCCTGACCGTGGACCGCTACGGCGAACAGTTGCTGGCCCAGACTTTCCACCAGCCGCTGAGCGACGACGAGCTGGCGGCGATCCACGCCCATTACCAGGCCAGCCACCCCGGCTTGCCGCTGGTCTACAACGACCGCAGCGCCGGCAACTCCCGCATCGGCAACGCGCTGACGCTGGAACAGCAAGCCGAGGCCGAAGCCGACCACACCATTCGCGAACTAAGCGTCAACTACCACTACCGCGCTCGCCATAAAGGCCAGGACCCGTGGCTGTTCCTGGATTTGCGCGCCGCGCGCCGGCGCGTGATGGAGCTGGCGGCCGGCAAAAGCGTGCTGAATCTGTTCGCCTACACCTGCGGCGTCGGCGTAGCCGCGGCCAAGGCCGGCGCCAGCTTCGTGATGAACGTGGACTTCGCCGAATCCAGCCTCAGCGTGGGCCGCGCCAACGCTAAGCTCAATCTGCTGACCACCCGCCCGCGCTGCGTGCAGAGCGATGTGTTCGCCGCCATCCGCCAGCTGTCCGGCATCGGCCAGCCCGAGCGCGTGCGCGGCAAGAAAATGCCGCCCTTCCCCAAACTGGAAGCGCGTCAGTTCGATCTGGTGTTTCTGGACCCGCCGCGCTATTCCAAGAGCCCCTTCGGCGTGGTGGACCTGATCAACGATTACCAGGCGCTGTTCAAGCCGGCGCTGCTGGCCACCGCGCCGGGCGGCACGCTGATTTGCTGCAACAACGTTGCGCAGGTGGACGGCGACGCCTGGCTGGATTCGCTCAAGCGCAGCGCGGCCAAGGCCGGCCGCGAAGTGCGCGCGGCGGAATGGATCGTCCCAGACGCGGACTTTCCCAGCCCGGACGGCAAGCATCCCTTGAAGATTGTCGCGCTCAGCGTCTGATCTGTGCTCTTGACGGCAGCGGGCCCCGGCCGGATTGCCGCGGCCAGATCCAATCTCGCCAAACGCCCGCCTTGCGCGGGCGTTTTCGCATAAAAAGCCACAGCATTTAAGCCATATGGCATTTTTACGCATCGCTTAAAATTACCGTATATTTTCATCTGCAAATACTTAAATATCCCGATACGGCACCACGCCGAAACAGCCGCGCTAGACGGCATACAACAGACAGCTTGACTCAAATCACGTATCGGGAAAGTCTCTATGAAACCTCAACTGCTATGGGGCCTGCTGGCCGCCGCCGGCCTGTTCGCCGCCAGCCTGGCTCACGCCCAGCTGGACCCGCAATTGGACTATTTGTCTCCAGGCGGGCCGCTCAGCGAAGCCCAGGTCAAGGCCGCTGCGGCCAAACCGGCCGTGGCGATGGGAGCCGCCACCTACACCTATCTGCGCTGCTATTACCGGCTGGACATGGGCCCCGCCAAACCGCAAACCAGCTACCACTGGGCGCTGGACCCCAGCAGCGGCGACTACTACCGCGTCAACGGTTACTGGTGGTCCGGCAGCATCGTCGCGCTGAAGAATATGTTCTATAGCGATGTGGCTCAGGACACCCTGGCCGGGGTCTGCCAGAAAACGCTGGCGGCCAAGGGAATCAACCGTCCGGTGGCGCTCTACGCCGCCGCCAACAACCAGATGTCCTACAACCACACTATCTGGAGCCAGGACAGCGCCAGCCAGCCGGCGCGCGTCAACAAGCTGATCGTGTTCGGCGACAGCCTGTCCGACACTCAGAACATGTACGGTGCGTCCCAATGGCGGCTGCCCAACGCCAAAAGCTGGTTCATCGGCCGCTTCAGCAATGATCGGGTATGGGTGGAATATCTGGCCGAGCAGTTAAAGCTGCCGATCTACAACTGGGCGATCGGCGGCTCCGCCGGCGATCAGCACCTGGTGGTGCCTGGCCTGCTGCAGCAGGTGGAATCGTGGTCGCAATACATGCAGAAAGCCGCCAATTACCGGCCGGAGAACACCCTGTTCACCATGTTGATCGGCGGCAACGACCTGCTCAACTACGGCCGCACCGTGGACCAAGTGATTGCAGACCAAGGCAAGGCGCTGGAACGCATCATCAGCGCCGGCGCGCGCCACATCGTGGTGCTGAACCTGCCCAACCTGGCCCGCACTCCGGCGGCCCAGGCCAGCGGCAAGGCCGCCGCGCTGGCGCCGCAGGTGCGCGACTACAACGCCAAACTGGCGCTGCTGGTGGCGCAATTGCAACAGAAATACGGCAGCACGCTGAAGCTGAACCTGTTCGACAGCAACGCCCTGTTCGACGACCTGCTCGACAACCCGGCCAAGTATCAGGTCAGCAATACCACTCAGTCCTGCCTGGACATCGCCGGCAACGCCAGCCTGCCCTATATCTGGGAACAGAAACCGCGCGCGGAATGCGGCAATCCGGACGCCTTCGTGTTTTGGGACGTGCTGCACCCCACCACTCACACCCATAAGCTGTTGGGCGCCTACATCGCCAACTTCGTCAAGGCGGCGGATCCGGCGGTCTCCGCCACGGCGGCGCTGAAGACGCGGCGCTAGGCGAATGTGCCCCCAGGCTGCCGCCATCGCGCGGCGGCTTGGGGTAAGATGCCGGTTTTAGCCGGACATCCCGCCATGAACCAAGCTCCGCAAACTGTCCTCAAACCCTGCCCCAAATGCGGCGCGTCCGCACTGCTGGTCAAGGCGGGCTCCCGTCGCTTCTGGGTACAATGCAGCCGCTACCCGGACAACGGCAATTGCAGCGCCATCGGCGCTCAGGCCGACAACAAAAAAGAAGCCGTCGCCAACTGGAACGCCTCCCGCTGAGCACGCATCATGAATCTCTCGCCCTATCTTCTGACGCCGCTGCTGCTGGTGTTGTCCAATGTGTTCATGACCTTCGCCTGGTACGCCCACTTGAAGGACATGTCGTCCAAACCCTGGTGGCTGGCGGCGCTGGCAAGTTGGGGCATCGCCTTGTTCGAGTATTTGCTGCAGGTGCCGGCCAACCGCGCCGGCTACGGCGTGATGACGCTGTCGCAGCTGAAGATCATTCAGGAAGTGATATCGCTGTCGGTATTCATACCGTTCGCGGTCTTTTACATGAACCAGCCTTTCCGCTGGGACTACGTATGGGCTGGGCTGTGCCTGGTGGGCGCGGTCTACTTCATGTTCCGCGGCTGAAGCCGGGCTATTGGTTGGCGCGCACCCAGCGGTGCCATTGAGAAAACAGCTCCGGATTCAGCGCGGCGATGGCGGAGCGCTTCCAGATCACATCGCTCCAGTAGTCGTCGCTGTTGAGGCTGGCGATCTGGCCGCCGGCCTCCTCCAGAATCACCGCTCCGGCGGCGTAATCCCACAAGCGCTGGCCGCCGTGCAGGTAAAGATCGTAGCGGCCGGCCGCCAGATAACACCAGTCCAGCGTGCTGGAGCCCAGATTGCGCAAGCTGCCGCATGGGCAGGTGCTGCCGATGCGCGCGGCCAGCTTGCCGGAGCGCAGATATTTGACCTCCACGCTGGCAATGGCGTCGCACATGGTGTTGACCACGGTTTTCAAGGGCAGCCGCTGGCCGTTCAGAAAGGCGCCCTCGCCGCGGCTGGCGTAAAACATTTCCTGGGACACCGGGTTGTAGATCACGCCCAGCCGGCTTTTGCCGCCCACCATCAGGCCGACGGAAATAGCGAAATACGGCAGTCCGTTGACGAAGTTGGTGGTGCCGTCTATCGGGTCCACCACCCACAAGCCGTCCTGATTCTCCGCCCACAACCGGTCTTGCTCGGCCAGTTCCATCTCCTCGCCCAACACCGGGTGGGGCAGAATGCGGGGCAAAGCGGCCTGCAGCGCCTGCTGGCAAGCCATATCGGCTTCGGTGAACAGCGTGCCGTCGTCCTTGCGGCTTTTGCCCACGCGCAAAAAGCGCGGCATCACCTCGTCGCGCGCCACTTCCCTGAGCACCTGCATCACCTTTTCCAGCACCTGCATTCGTTTTCCCCCAAGGCCGCTGCAATCCCATTTGCTGCAATCGCAGCAAACAAAGCAAAATACCGGTATCAACAGCGACTTTCAATACGTCATGCCCAGGTTTTACATTGACGCCGACCTCAGCGTCGGCCAAACGCTTGCCTTGCCGGACACCGTGGTGCGCCATGTCCAGGTGCTGAGGCTAAATGCCGGCGACGCCGTCACCCTGTTCAACGGCCGCGGCGGCGAGTACTCCGCCGTGCTGGACGCGGTGATGAAACGCGACGCCCACTGCCGCATCGAAGGCTTCGACGAGGTTTCACGTGAAACGCCTATCTGGCTGGGCCTGGCCCAAGCCATTTCCGGCGGCGACAAAATGGAGTTTACCTTGCAAAAGGGCGTGGAAATGGGCGTGTCCGCGTTTCAACCCATCGCCGCGGAGCGCTCCATCGTCAAACTGTCCGGCGAGCGCGCCGACAAGCGCGTGGCGCGCTGGCAGGAAATCGTGATTTCCGCCTGCGAGCAAAGCGGTCGCAACGCCATTCCTGAAGTATTGCCCATTCTGTCGCTGGAGCAATGGCTGAAACAGGCGCCAAACGCCGACGCGCGGCTGATCCTGTCGCCGGTGGGCACTCAGCGCCTAGCCGACATCGCCGCCGCGCCTAAGCGCGCCTGGCTGATGGCCGGCCCGGAGGGCGGCTACTCAGCGCGCGAAGAGGCCGCGGCGCTGAGCGCCGGCTGGACGCCGCTAAAGCTGGGGCCGCGCATTCTGCGCACCGAAACCGCGGCGCTGGCCGCGGTGGCGGCGATGCAAACGGTGTGGGGGGATTACCGCTAGCCAGAGCGGCGCTAGGGCTCGGTCCCACTATAGGAAACGCAGCGGATCAATCTTCCACTTATCCGGCGACTCGTGTTTGACGATGCGGTCGCCGCCGCCGAACCCCATGCCGCGCGACAGATCCACCATCTCCGGCGGAATGTAGACATTGCTCTTGGTGCTGAAAAACACCTTCACCTTGGGCGAGATCAGATTGCTTTCGTTCTGTTCCACCACCACGCCCAGACGGCCGCTCTCCAGCCGCACCAAGGTGCCGATCGGATAAATGCCTATGCTGCGCATGAACGCCTGCACCAGTTGCGGATTGAAGTGGAATTTGGACCACTCGTAGATCTTGCGCAAGGCGTCGGTGGGCGCCATGCCCTTGTGGTAACAGCGGTCCGAAGTCAACGCGTCGTACACGTCGACGATGGCCGCCATCTGCCCCAACTGCGAAATCTCCTCGCCCTTGAGGCCCGCCGGATAACCACTACCGTCGTGACGCTCATGGTGCTGCGCCGCCACCAGCACCGCGGTTTCAGAAATACCGGTGGTTTGCAGCAGGATCTGCTTGCTCTCCACCACATGGCACTTCATTACCGTGAACTCCTGCTCGGTCAATTTGCCCGGCTTGTTGAGAATGCGGTCCGGAATCTTCATCTTGCCGATATCGTGCAGCATGCCGCCGATGCCGGCGTGATGAATCACCTCCTTGCTCATCCCCATCGCGTTGCAGAAGCTGACCATCAACGCGCCGACGCTGACTGAATGCTGGAAGGTGTAGTTGTCCTTGTCCTTGATTCGGCACAGCGACAGCAACGCGCCGCCGTTGCGCAGGATGGAAGAAGTCATCTTGCTCACCGACGGTTCCACCATCTCCAGTTCCACCTGTTTGCCCAGACGCACGTCCTTGAGAATGCCCTGGATGATCTGATTGGCTTCGCTGTGGATCAGTTGAGCGCGGCCAAACTCGGAGCCCGCCTCCACCTGCGGCTCCAGAATGGTCTCGTTGCTGCCGAACTCGCGGATCTGCTCCTCCAACAGCTTTTTCACTTCGGTGGCGCTGGGCGCGGAGGGCAAGTCCATTCCCTTGCGCGTGTCGATATACACCTCGTGAATGCCGGAATCGGCAATCTTGCGGATCTCTTCCTCGTGCTTGATCAAAAAACGCTTAAGCAAAAAGGGGTGCGACATCCAATCGCAGTTCAGATCATGGATGTACATGCCCACCTTGAGATCGGCCACTTCTATGCACTTGATCATTCTGTGCTCTTTATCCCGCCGCGCGTCTGTGCCGCCCGCCGCGCGCATGCGTCTCCGCCACCCTGTCACCAGGACCCCACCGGCCGCTATCACCGACGCAAATGGACCTGCACGCCCGGTTCCCCCCAGGCGCGCCTTCTTTCAGCATCAACTCCGCTATCGGCATTTGCAAGGTATTCCATTAGCCCGACGGCTAAATAAGCGGCGCCGCATGACATGCGAATTCTCCGTCAAGCTCGCGCAAAGCCTGCTAGATAACGCAGTGCGCCGCCACTTGTCACGCGGCTGTAAATATTGCCGCCGCGGCCATTGTGGCGCGCTCCCCACGTTCCGCCGCGCCGCGGCCGGCTTTTAGCGCATCGGCATGGACCGGTACGGGCCTCTGGCTTTAATGTCTATAAATAAGGGCAAGAGGCCGGACCTCGCCTCCGCTCGCGCGCTACCGCGGCAAGCCGCCCTATAACAAGCTTCGCAAGGTACTGGGGAAAGAAGAATGAAACAGCAGAAATGGGGCCGCCTGAGCACCCGCATCATTCTGGTGGCCGCCGCCGCCATCGCCATCGGCTTCGCCGTCATGATCGGCCTGATCGCCTGGCAGAGCTACAGCTCGGCGGTGGACCAAGGCTACAAGCTGGCCTCTGAACAGGCCAGCAGCTACGCCAAGGACGCGGAAAGCGACTTTGCCCGCAACTTCACCCTGCCGCGCCACCTAGCCGACGCGGTATTGGGCATACAACGCGTCGCGCATCCGGACCGTAAACACACCGACAACACCATCCAGCAGATGCTGGACAACGCGCCTCAGTCGGTGGGCCTGTGGATGCTATGGGAACCAAACGCCTTCGACGGCAACGACAACGGCTTCCGCATGGATTGGCCTCGCCACGACCCCACCGGCCGCTATCAGCCCTACATCACCAAGAACGACAAGGGCAAAGCACAAATGGACGTGATGATGTCGGCGGACCGCGTCAAGGAATTCCCCAAGTTCAAGGATCACCCGGAAAGCTATCAGCCCGACTACGAAAAACCGGGCTGGGGCGATTTCTACTACGTGCCCAAGCAACGCGGCCGCGACACCATCACCGAGCCCTACCCCTACGAGGTGCAGAACCGCAAGATCCTGGAAAGCTCGCTGGCCGTGGTGATCAAAGACGCCGCGGGCAAAATGCTGGGGGTCTCCGCCACCGACATCGCGCTGGACGACCTGCAAAAGAAATTCGGCCAGATCCGGTTATATGAAACCGGCTATGTCAGCATGCTGTCCGAAGGCGGCCTCTACGTGGTCAATCCAGAGGCCAGCCTGCTAGGCAAACCCGCGCCCAAGGACAGCCCGCTGACGCCCTATCTGGGCAAGATCAAGCAAGGCGAAGACTTCGTTTACGAGGCCGGCGGCTTCACCCACTTCTTTCACCCTGTGAAAGTGGCCAATACCGGCCAGTTCTGGACGCTGGGCGTCAGCATACCCACCGCGGCCATCACCGCCGACGCGCGGCGGCAAAGCCTGACCGCGGTGCTGATAGGCGCGGTGGCGCTGGCGCTGATTCTGCTGGTGCTCGCCGGCGTGGTGCGCGCGCTGACCCGGCCGCTGAACCATCTGGCCGCCACCATGGAACAATTGGCCTCCGGCAAGGGCGACCTGACCATCCGCATCCCGATCAGCAACCGCGACGAAATCGGCCGCACCGCGGACGCCTTCAACCGTTTCATCGCCAGCCTGCGCGACATGTTCGTGGAGGTGCGCGAACAGAGCCAGGCGGTCACCGCGGCGGCGGTGTCCTTGCAGGAGTCCGCGCGCCAGGTGGAAAGCGCCTCCGCGTCGCAATCGGACGCCGCCAGCGCCACCGCAGCCGGCGTCGAGGAAGTGACCGTCAGCGTGCAGCACATCGCCAACACCGCGCAGCTGGCGGAAAGCACCGCGAGGGAAACCGGCCGCCTGACCGAGCAGAGCGTCTCCACCGTCAACCAGGTCACCGCCGAAATCCGCCGCATGACCGACAATATGCACGCGCTGGCGGATCGGGTGAATGTCCTGGGCGCGCGCTCAACCGAGGTCAGCACCATCGTCAACGTGATCAAGGACATCGCGGACCAAACCAATCTACTGGCGCTGAACGCGGCAATCGAAGCCGCGCGCGCCGGCGAGATGGGCCGCGGTTTCGCCGTGGTGGCGGACGAAGTGCGCAATCTGGCCGGCCGGACCGCCGAGGCCACGGTGGAGATCAGCCGCATCGTCAACGCCATCGGCCAGGAAACCCGCGACGCCGTCAGCGACGTGCAAAAGAGCAGCCAATTGGTGGGCAACAGCGTCGCCATCGCCGAAGACGCCAACCAGGCGATGCAAACCGTACTGGATCGCAGCCACGGCCTGGTGGGCAGCATCGTCGACATCGCCTCCTCCACTCGCGAGCAGTCCGCGGCCAGCCTGGAGATCGCTCAGAACGTGGAGCGCATCAGCAGCATGGCGCAGAGCAATAGCGACGTGGTGCGCCAAGTGGCCGCCTCGGTCAGCCATCTGCGCGAACTGTCGGCGCGACTGGAAGCACTGGTAGGCGACTTCCGTACCTGAACCGCCAAACGATGAAAGGAAAGCCCTGATGACGGCAATTGACTGGTGGCCGTTTGTCGCCGCCTCGCTGCTGCTGGTGGTCACGCCGGGCGCCGGCACCCTGTCTATCCTCAGCGCGCTCAGCGGCGGCGGGCTGCGCGCCGGCTACGCGGCCCAGGCCGGTCTGCTGGCCGGCGATCTAATTCTGATCACGCTTGCCGGCGGCGGCGTGGCGGCGCTGCTGGCCGCCCACCCCGGCTGGTTTGAACTGCTGCGCTACGCCGGCGCGTTCTATCTGGCTTGGCTGGGCGCGAGATTGCTGTTCCACCGCGACGGCGGAGCCGCGGCCATGACCGCACCGGCGCGACACAGCGCCGGCGCCTGCTTCCGCCGCTCGCTGTTGATCACCCTGGCCAACCCCAAAGCCATCCTGTTCTTCATGGCCTTCTTCCCGCAATTCCTGGAAGCCGGCCGCGCCGGCCCGGCCGGCTTCGCGCAGCTGGCCACGGTATTCTGCCTGATCAATATGCTCTACCTGGCGCTGCTGGTATGGCTTGCGGGCCACCTGCGCCGCCGCGCGTTCGCCCCCGGCGCCCGCCTGCAGCTCAACCGTCTGCTGGGCGTCTGCTTTCTCAGCCTGGGAATCAAATACGCGCTGCGCTAAGAACCTGTTCATAGTCTGCTGCGCAGGTGGAAGTGTCCTTTTTCTGCCATCAATTTTGATAAATGCGACACGGGTCTTACCGTCGTGCAGGAATTGGGATTACAATCCCGCAATTTTGTTCGGACCACAGGCAATGACCCACGCAAAAACGCTTCCCGCACGACGCACCGCCCGCCACGGCGGCGACTTGGCGTTGGCGCGAGCCGTTGCCGTTCCCGAACCCCGACGCAGTAATAAAACAAGCTCCTGATTCCAGGGGCTTTTTTTTTACCCGCGACTCATAAAGCCAATATTGAAAGGACGCGACCATGGCCAACCCCCTCTACCGCAAACACATCATTTCCATACCGGACTTCAGCCGCGAGGAACTGGAGCTGGTGGTGGCCACGGCAGCCCGCCTGAAACAACAGCCTCGCAACGACCTGCTGAAAGACAAGCTGGTGGGGAGCTGTTTCTTCGAGCCCTCTACCCGCACCCGTCTGTCCTTCGAGACCGCGGTGCAGCGGCTGGGCGGCAGCATCATCGGCTTCGCCGACGGGGGCAACACCAGCGCCAAGAAAGGCGAAACCCTGGCGGACTCCATCAAGATCATCGGCTCCTACACCGACGCGGTGGTGATGCGTCATCCCAAGGAAGGCGCGGCGCGCCTGGCCAGCGAGTTCTCCGCCGTGCCCATCATCAACGGCGGCGACGGCTCCAACCAGCACCCAACCCAGACCCTGCTGGACCTGTTCACCATTAGGGAAACCCAGGGCACGCTGGAAAACCTGACCGTCGCCTTCGTCGGCGACCTCAAATACGGCCGCACCGTGCATTCGTTGACCCAGGCGCTGTCGCTGTTCGGCGCGCGCTTCTACTTTGTGGCGCCGGAGCAGCTGGCAATGCCGGACTACATCTGCGAAGAACTGGATGAAAAGGGCATTCAGTACACCGTGGTGGGCAGCCTGGACGACGTGATCCCGCAAGTGGACGTGCTGTACATGACCCGAGTGCAACGCGAGCGCTTCGACGAGGCCGAGTTCAAGAAGATTCAGGGCAAGTTCGTGCTGCGCGCCGACATGCTGCACAGCGCCCGCACCAATATGAAGATTCTGCACCCGCTGCCGCGCGTCGACGAGATCGAAACCAGCGTGGACGCCACGCCGCACGCTTATTACTTCGAACAGGCCAAGAACGGGGTCTACGCGCGCCAGGCGCTGCTGTCTCTGGTGCTGAACGAGACCGTCTGATTCAGGAAAAGGAAACCATCATGCAATACACCCGCACCGTAGAAGCGCTTAAGCAAGGCACCGTCATCGACCACATCCCGGCCGGCCAGGGCCTGGTCATCCTGCGTCTGTTCAAACTCAGCGAAACCGGAGAGCGCGTCACCGTGGGGCTGAACCTTTCCAGCCGTCACATGGGCGCCAAGGACATCATCAAGGTGGAGAACATCGCGCTGTCGGAGGAACAGGCCAACGAGCTGGCGCTGTTCGCGCCGCAGGCCACCGTTAACGTGATCGACAACTTCGAGGTGGTCAAAAAACACAAGCTGGCGCTGCCGGACACCATCGAAGGCATCTTCTCCTGCCCCAACTCCAACTGCATCTCGCACAACGAGCCGGTGACCAGCTTTTTCTACGTCAAACCTCAGGCGCGCGACACAAAAATGAAATGCAAGTATTGCGAAAAGGTGTTCAGTAGGGATATCGTTGCAGAGGTGCGCTAAGTCGTACAAGGGTGAATAGAGAAATATCAAGAAAACACTGCGTTCGACAGTGGTAAAAAGCACGAGCAAGCGCCGCAGTCATCTGCGGCGCTTCTCATTTCAGGCTCACGACGCAGACGGCCCCTCGCTGGCGCCGTCGATAAAGCGCTGCAGAAACACCAGGTCCAGCCAGCGGCCAAACTTGAATCCCACCTGCGGCAGCATGCCCACCTGCTGGAAACCCAATTTCTCATGGAAGCGGATAGAACCCGCGTTGGCGGCGTCCACCGCGCCTATCATGGTGTGCTTGCCCAGCGCCTTGGCGCGCGGAAACAAGGCTTGCACCAAGGCGGTGCCAATGCCCTTGCCGCGCGCGTCGGCGGACAGGTGCACGCTGTGCTCCACGGTGAAGCGGTAGCCCGGCTTGACGCGGAAATCGCCAAAGCTGGAGAAACCCAGGATCTTGCCGTCCTCCTCCGCCAGCAGCACCGGATAACCGGCCGCGGCACGGTCCTGGAACCAGACGGCAAACTCGCCGGCGGACAGGGGATCGTCGTTATAGATGGCGGTGGTGGTGGCGATAACCTCGTTGTAGATGTCGAGTATCGCCGCCAGGTCTTCCAGCGTGGCGTCGCGGATAATCATGTTCTGTCCCTTGATGATGTGGCTTGTTGTGTGGATCGCGGCCGCATGCGCCGGCCCGGATCCTTGGAATGCAAACAGTGTACCAACAGCCGCTTCAAGCGGCAGCCGCCGGCTTTTTGCGCGGGCTGCGCTTCTTGCGCACTGGGGCTTCCGGCGGTGGATCGGCCTCTGGCGGCGTGGACGCGGCGGCCGGAACCGGCTCGCCATCGTGCTTGAGCCGGATTTCGCAATGCAGCTTGGAGCCGTTGCGGCTTTCCTGCACTGTCAGGAAGTCCAGCTTTTTCACCATCTGCGACAGCCGGGAATGGCCGTAGACGCGTGGGTCGAACGAGGGATCGTTCTTGGCCAGATAGGTGCCCACCACCGACAGCTCGGCCCAGCCGCTGTCGCGCGCCACCGCCTCGATCGCATTGGTGAACACGTCCTGCAACGGATGGCGCTCCTTCTCCGGCTGCGGCTTGGCGCGGCTGCGCGTGCTGCGCGCCTTGGGCTTGTCGGCCACGCTTTTGGCCACCGGCTCCGGCCGCAAAATCTCGGTGAACACGAACTTGTCGCAAGCGGCGATGAAGGGCCGCGGCGTCTTTGACTGCTCGCCCAGGCCGATCACCATCAACCCAGACTCGCGCAGTCGAGTAGCTAGGCGGGTGAAATCGCTGTCGGAGGACACCAGGCAGAAACCGTCGAAATTGCCGGTATAGAGCAGGTCCATCGCGTCGATGATCAGCGCGGAGTCGGTGGAATTCTTGCCCTTGGTGTAGGCGAACTGCTGAATCGGCGAAATCGCGTACTGGTGCAGCACTTCCTTCCAGCCCTTCAATTGGCTGGTGGTCCAGTCGCCGTAAGCGCGCTTGACCACGGCGGTGCCGTACTTGGCCACCTCGGCCAGCAACTCGGCGATCAGCGCCGACTGCGCGTTGTCCGCATCGATCAATACCGCCAATTTGCGATTTTCCATGCTTGGTTTCCGTAAAACGATTGAGTCATGCTAAAACCGGCCGCCGCGGCTGTCAAAACCGGCGGCCGGACGCCGCTACGGCGGCGGGGCGCGCAATGTCTGCTCCACGATGGCGGCAATCCGCCCCTCGCGCTTCATCTGCTCCAGGACGGCGTTCAGTTGCCGGATGAAATCGTCCAGATAGGGAAAACGCCGCTGGCCGCGCTTGGCGAAGCCGACGTAAGCCCACTCGCCGTTCAGGCTGGCCGCCGCCGCCAGTCCGCCGCGTTGCTCCGCGCTGATCGCGCCGCGCCGCTGCAGCCGCTCCAGCACATAGAGAATGGACAGCTTGTCGTTCAAATAACAATCAATGCGGCCATTGACCAGCTTCAGCAGATTACCCTGAGTGTCCGGCGCTTCGTCCAGTTGAATCTCGCCGCGCTGCACCGCCAGCCAGAATGCCTTGCCGCCGGGGCGGAAACCCGCGTTGTTGCCAAAACGCAGGCCCAGGAAATCCGCTGGCCAATGCGGTCGCGGCGCGCGCATGATGTCCGCCCGGCAATACACCGTCAGCTGCTCCTGCCAGAACGGCGCCGAATACCCCATGTAGTCGCGCTCCGGACGGTAGTACGGCGGAGACAACGCCGGCGCGCGGCCGGCCTCCAGTTCGGAGAGGCCGCGCTTCCACGGCACAGGCCTCAGCTCGATGCGATAGCCGGACAAGCGCTGCGACGCCTCGCGCAACACTTCGTTGTAAACGCCCTCTGCCCGTCCGTCCTTCTCATAGGAATACGGCGGATAACCATTGTCGACCAAAACCACCACCTGGCGCGGCGGCGCTGCCGCGATGTCCTGCGCCAGCCCGGCCAACAGCAGCCACAACAAGCCCGATCTGATCATTTGAATGACATAATTCGTGTCGATAAACACGTTATAGCCGCTACGCGCGCCAAGGAGATGGACTGGCCGCTAAACGAACCCGGAACCGCGCGCGGCAAACAAAAAGCCGCCCAGCGGGCGGCTTTGACGGCGAAGCGCGGATGCGCTTACTTTTTGGCGATGCTCTTACCGAAGCTTTCCGCGGCGGCGCGCATCTTGGGCAGCAGCACCGGCTCGGCGGCTTTCAAGGTGTCGCCGGCAATGGTGTTGATGATCTGCGGCTGCTGTTTCAGCAGTTTCTGACCCGCTGCGGTCTTGTAGAAAGCATTGATCTGCTTGAGCTCGTCGGCGCTGAACTGGGCGCTGTAAGCCTTGGCCACAGTCTGCTCGAACTGCTGCTTGGCCGTGCTGGAGCCAAAGTAATCGCTGGCCAGCTTGTGCACGTTCTCGCCGTAGGTCTTGAAGCCTTCCTGCGCCTTCTTCTGCTGAGCTTCGCTCAGCTTGATCTTGTTCTTGACGAAGTATTCCTGCAGCAGCGGCATCGCGCTGGCGGTGGTGCGCTGCGCCAGTTCCGGCAGCATATTGTTCAGGTTCAGCGTGGCGGACAACTCTTTGACGGCGGCGTCCTGGGCGGCGTCGGCGTGCGCCAGCAGCGGCAAAGTCAGCGCCAGGGCGGCCAGGCCGGCTTTGAGCGGGCGTGATGCGAACATGTGGAATCCTTTGGCTTTGAGTTGAAAACAGCTGGCGTCGGCCAGGCCGACGCGAAAACACCGGCAGTGTGACACCGCCGCCGCCGCAGGTCAAAAAAGACGGGGGCCTTCGCCTAGCGCGCCGCGGCGGGCGCCGGCGGCAACTGGCTTTGCCAGCCCTGGTAGGTGCCGATATTGGCGCGAGTGATCAGCTGCACCGGCACTAACACCAAGCTTGGCTTGGCATTGGGCTTATCCAGCAATTGGCGCCCTAGCTTCACCGCCGCCACGCCGATGGCGTACGGCGCTTGGCTGACGGAGGCCACAATCTGATTCCGCCCTCGCAACGCCTTTTCGATATCCGGCGAGCCATCCACCCCGGCCACCATCACCTCCTTGCGGCCGGCTTCCCGCGCGGCCTGTTCCGCCCCCAGCGCCTGGCGATCGTTGCAGGAGAACACGCCGTTGATCATAGGGTAGCGCCGCAGATGCCGTTCCATCAGCCGCTTGCCGCCCCAGCTGGACGCCATGCCGCTCTCTTGATGGCTGAGCAGGCGAATTTTGGGGAATGCGGCCAAGCTGCGGCGACAGCCGGCCACCCGGTCCCAGACAGAAGACACCGGCGGACCGCTCTGAATCACCATCGTACCGCTGCCATGCATCTGCTCCGCCAGATAACGGCAAGCTAGCGCGCCGGCCTGAACATTGTCCGATTTGACCGTGCCGTCGACGCCGGGCGCGTCCACATCCACCGCCACCACTCGTACCCCGGCTTGGTGCGCCAGGCGTACCAGCGGCGCCACCGCCTTGCTGTCAGCGGCCACCAACAGAATCAGCTCCACCTGCTGACGCAGCAGTTGTCGCACCTGTTCTTCCTGTCGCTCCAGGCTGAAATTGGCGGAAAGGGTGGTGACTTGCGCATTGGGATTGGCCGCGCGCGCCTCGTTCAGCGCGCCGCGCGCCACGATCTGATAGAAGGGGTTGTCCAGCGCTCCCACGGATACGCCGATGCGGCTCAAGGGGGCGGCGTAAACAGCGCCGGCCAGGGACAGCCAACAACAGGCGAAGAATCGGCTCGGCATCATGGCCACTCAAGAGAGGGTTGAAATACATGCCATCCCAGTTTAGACCACCTGGCTTGAAGCGAAACTACGCCGAACAATGGCTTGGGAGCCGCAATGCTCCCGGCGACGCCAGCGGCCTGCGGGCCTGCTCAAGACCCGGCGCGCCGCGTGCCGCAACGCGCGGCAGATGGAGACTCAGGCCGCCTGGCTCAAGCTGGCCCGCACCCTTTGCGCCAGCAGCTCCAGTTGCAGCCAGCCCTCTTCCCATTGGCAGTGGCCGGACTCCACATTGATGTGGCCGGCCTGCCGCAGCCAGGCGATGGGCGTGCGCCAGTAGCCCGCCAGCCGAGCCGCGCGCGGCGTCTTGCAGAACGGATCGTTGCTGCTCGCCACCATCCTGGCCGGAAACGGCAAGGGCTGCCGCGGCGTCGGCGCGAACCCCATGAGCTCGCGCGGCACAAAGGGCCGCTCCACATCCGCCGGCGCCACCAATAAAGCGCCAGCGATTCGCCGCGGATGGCGCTGCGCGTAATGCGCCACCGCTACGCAGCCCAGGCTGTGGGCAACGACGATGGCTGGCTTTCGCGTCCTCTCAAGCGCCTGATCCAGGCCATGCAGCCAGTCGTCCAGCCGCGGCGCGTCCCAATCGCTTACCTCCACCCGCTCGGCTTTCAAACGCCGCTGCCAGTGGCTTTGCCAATGCCGCGGGCCGGAGTTGTGCCAGCCAGGCTGAATGATCAAGTCGAAATCCGCCAGCGAAGGTTCCATCGCTCAGCTCCTCAAAGGTTGATCTCGCACTGTAGAATGACTTTTATATTCTTGGAAATGATATTGAACGAAAAACTTATTCCCCATACCTCTAAAGCAGCGCTGTCACCGCATAGATTTATTTGGAATTTAAAGATAAAAAACAATCACTTCTAGCTCTAAAACATTTCTGATTAGATGCAATCATCGCTTGCACTCTCAGGAAATCGCCATGCCACGACTCGCCCTCCGCCACGCCCTGCTGTCCCTAGCCTTGTTCAGCGGCGCCGCGCCGCTGCTGGCCTCGGAGCTGCTCAACGTCTCGTACGACCCTACCCGCGAGCTATACCAAGACGTCAACAAGGCCTTTGCCGAGCAATGGAAGAAACAGGGCGGCGACGTCGCCATCAAGCAGTCGCACGGCGGCTCGGGCAAACAATCGCTGGCCATCCAGCACGGCCTGGAGGCCGATGTAGCCACCCTGGCGCTGGCCTACGACATCGACGTGCTGGCGGATCAGGGCCTGCTGCCCAAGAACTGGCAAAGCCGCTTGCCGGACAATAGCTCGCCCTATACCTCCACCATCGTGTTCCTGGTGCGCAAGGGCAACCCCAAGGGCATCCGCGATTGGGGCGACCTGATCAAGCCCGGCGTCCAGGTCATCACTCCCAACCCCAAAACCTCCGGCGGCGCGCGCTGGAACTATCTGGCGGCCTGGGGTTACGCGCTGAAACAGCCCGGCGGCAACGAGGCCAAGGCCCGCGCCTACGTCGGCGAACTATACAAGCACGTGCCGGTGCTCGACACTGGAGCGCGCGGCGCGACGCTGACCTTCGCACAACGCGGACAGGGCGATGTGCTGCTGGCTTGGGAGAACGAGGCGGTGCTGGCGGTGAAAGAGCTGGGACCGGATAAGTTCGACATTGTCACCCCCTCCTTGTCCATCCTGGCGGAACCGCCGGTGGCGGTGGTGGATAAGGTGGCCGACAAGAAAGGCAACCGCAAGCTGGCCGAGGCTTATCTGAAGTTCCTGTATACCCCTCAGGGCCAGACCATCGCGGCGCAGAACTACTACCGCCCGCGTGACGCCAAGATTGCGGCGCAATACGCCGGCCAATTCCCCAAGGTCAAGCTGTTCACGCTGCAAGAGACTTTCGGCGACTGGCGCAGCACCCAGCGCAAGCACTTCGCCGACGGCGGCGTGTTCGATCAACTAGTGGCCAAGAAATAAACACCGCCCCGTAGAACCCGCTCAAGGTCTCGCGCGTCAGATCGAGACAAGGCGAAAACGGCTGATGAAGCGAAATGTGCATTCGGTACATGAGCATTTCGAAGCCGTACTCACCGTGTAACGTCCCACAACGCGCAGTAGATCGTAAACAGGTTATGACATGCGAACAGCCCGGCTAGCCGGGCTGTTGTTCATGCCGCGACAAGAACTCAGGCCTGCTGACTTTCGCGCCAGGTCAACCACACCCGCATGTCGAACTCCAACTGGTGATAGTCCGGCTCCATATGACAACACAGCTGATAGAAAGCCTTGTTGTGATCCTTCTCCTTCAGATGGGCCAGCTCGTGCACCACAATCATGCGCAGGAACGGCAAGGGCGCGTCGCGAAACAGCGCGGCGATGCGGATCTCGTTCTTGGTCTTCAGCTTGCCGCCCTGCACCCGCGACACGAAGGTATTGGTGCCCAGCGTGCCCTTGACCGGGTGCTGCTGACTGTCGTAGCTCACCTTGGCCGGCAAGGCGGCGTTTTTCAGATAACGCTGCTTGATCTCGGACACATACTGGTACAACGCCTTGTCCGTCTGCACATCGTGGCTGTCCGGGTACTTGCGCGCCAACCAGACGCCAAGCTGCCCGGCGTCCAGCAGCGCCTGAACCTGGCCTAGCAAGGCGGAGGGATAGTGTTGCAAATAGTTGAGAGTAGACATCGCCACATTGTAAAACGACTGCGCGGCCCGGTGTTGTCGCGACGCAAACCGTTACAGCAACAGACAGGACGGATCATCCCACTGATAGCTGAGCGCCAGCGCGCGCCGGCCCCCGGCGGTGTCCACCTCGCAGGGCTCGGACTCCACGCCGCCCAGTGCCCGGTAAAAGGCGCGGCCGTCCCGATTTGCTTGGTAAGCCCACAAGAACAAGGGCCGGCCCGGCGCAACGCGCAAGGCTTCCGTCGCCGCCGCCGCCATCAAGGCGCGGCCAATGCCGCGCCCCTGCTGCCCGGCCTGCACATGCAGATTATCCAGATAAACGCCCCGCTCCGGCGCCTCGTCCGGCAATAGGCAAACAAAGCCCACCGGCTCTCCCTGCCACAGCGCCAGCCGTACCCAGGGCGGCCGCTCGGCGGCGAAACGCTGTCTCCACACCAGCAGGCGCTCGTCCCAAGCGCGCAAGTCCAGATACTCATCCGGCAGGATGCCGCGGTAATGCTGCCGCCAACTGGCGACATGCAGCGCGGTGATCCGCTCTACATCCCCAGCATCGGCCGCGCGCAGCAATAGGTTCTTGGTCATCTTCGCTCCTCCTAGGCGCGGTGGTTCCACGCCAGCGGCCAAACTGGCTCTGGCCAAGACCGCCGGCAATCGAGACAATGCCGATTCCCCCACCTTACTCCAGGAAGGCCCTGCATGCATGTCGTGATTTTCCGCGCGGCTACGCGGCAACTGGATGACGAGTACTTCGCCGTGGCGCGGCAAATGCGCCAGCTGGCGCTGGAACGCTTCGGCTGTCTTGCCTTTGTTTCCGCCTGTGAGGACGGCCAAGAGATCGCACTATCCTACTGGCCCGACGCCGACAGCATCCGCGCGTGGAAGGCCCATGCCGACCATGTGCTGGCGCAGCAGCTGGGACGCGAACGTTGGTATCGCCAGTATCGGGTGGAAGTGGCGCGCATCGAACGCAGCTATGAATGGGAGCCGGCGCCATGATGTATACGCCAGATGCTTTCTCGGGCCGCCCGGCCGCGCTGACGGAACTGCTGGCCGCCCACCCCTTCGCCACCCTGATCACGCCTCAGGCCGACGGCGAGCCCTGGATCAGTCATCTGGTGCTGTTGGCCGATCCTGAACAGCCGGACTGCCTGCTCGGCCATCTGGCGCGCGCCAACCCGCACAGTCAAGCGTTGCTGCGCGGCGGCAGCGTGGCATTGTTTCACGGGGAACATGGTTATGTGTCGCCGGCCTGGTACGCTGCCGGCGGCGCCCAGGTGCCTACCTGGAACTATCGGGTGGCGCATGCACACGGCGTGGCGGAGGAAATGGAAGGCGCGGCCCTGTTGAGCCAGCTAGAGCGGCAGGTGCGCTGTTTCGAAGGCGAATCCGGCTGGCGGCTACCCAGCGAAAACCCGGCCATCCAGGCCATGCAGCGCGCAGTCGTCGGCTTCCGGCTACGGGTGAAGCGTTGGGATATCAAGGAAAAGCTGAGCCAGAACCGCAGTGCGGTGGACCGGAACGGCGTGAGCGCGGCGCTGGAGCGCATGGGAGGCGAAAACGACGCCTTGGCGCGCGCGGTGCGCGACGCGCGGCGCGACTAGCTGCTTTTTATCGGAGACCGCAGCTTCTTTAGCCTCTTTTTACGCGTCGGAGCCTAGCATTCAGCCAAGTGTTCCACCTGGAAACCTTTGGCCATGACATCAAACAAACCTGTCCGTCGCGCCTTGCCGACGCGCGGCATTCCGGACTACCTGCCGGACGAGGACCCGACGCCGCTGGCGCTGCGCCGCTACATACTCGAAGCCCGTTTTCCGGCAACGCGCTGCCGAGCCGAACCGAAACTCGGCTGGCGCGCGTCCTTGCTCGCCTGGTGGCGGCTGGTGAGCGCGCGGCGATGAAGCGCGGCGATCTGGCGCTGCGCCACCGCCGGCTATTGAATGCCTACGCGGCCCGTCATCAACGCATGCCCTGGCTCAAACGCAAAGCGCGGCTGCCGCGCACGGCACACTCAGGCTGGCTGGCGCGGCTAAGCGCCTGGCTGCGCGGCTGAGCGCCTTATTTGAGCCGCAGCGGCTCCACCAGCACATTGCTTGATTCGTCGGCCAGCCACAGCTGGCCATCCTGGATGGTGGCGCTCAACTGCATGCTGCGCTGACAGATGGCGACCAACTCCGCCAGCGTGGCCGGCTCAACGCGGAACACGCTGAGCTTGTCCAGCCGGGACAGCTTGTTCTCGATCTGCAGCCACCACACCTCGCTGGCGCGGCCGCCATAGCTGTACAGCACCACTTGCTCGGCGCGACTGCACGCTTTCTTCAGCCGTTTTTCATCCGGTTCGCCCAGCTCCACCCACAGCTCGATATCGTCGGCATAGCTTTTCTGCCACAACTCCGGCTCGTCGTCTGCGCTCAGACCCCTGCTGAATTGCAGGGTTTCGCTGGCGTTGAGCGCGAAGGCGACCAGGCGCAACATCATGCGCTCGACGGTTTCGGACGGGTGCTGGGCCAGCGTCAGCTGATGACTGGCGTAATAACCGCGATCCATGTCGGACACGGCAAGATTGGCTTTGTAAATGGTGGCGGACAGGGCCATGGGCAGTGTGCGGCTTTGCGGAATTAAAGACGCTATTGTACGGGGCCGCCGCCGGTTGCGCCCGCTCAAAGTTGCGCGGGCAAAGGAAAGATCGGGCGGAAACGGCAGAAGAAGCGGCTTTGCTCGCACAGTGCGCAGCACGCGGAGGATGTTCACCGCGGCGCGATTTGAACGGCTTATTAGGGCGAAGGCTGGCTGGAACAATCCAAGGGTTCCCCCCGCCAGGTGATGCTGGCCTCGCGGCCCTTGATCCACAGTTCCAGTCCCGGCGCCGTGTAGCGCGCACCGCTGCCGCTCAGGCCCTGGTGCAAGATGGCGGTGGAACCGTTGTACTCCAGCTTCACCGTGGGGGGATGGGTACGGTAAAAGGTGGCCAGCACAGTGCGGGTGGAGTTCCCCTTGCAGACATAGCGCAAGGGCGTCAGCGACGGCGCCAATCCCCAAGCCGCCTGCAACTGGGTGATGCGCATGATGTAGACATCGCCCAGACACATATGCATATCCTCGGTCTTGACGCAGTCTTTCAGGCTTTTCACCCAGCGGCGCTGCTCGGCGATCAGTTTAGCCTCGGCTCCCGGCCGCCCTTGCTGCGCCTGCTCCAGCGCCTGGGCGTAGACCTTCTCCAGCCGATTGTCCTGTCGGGTCAGGCTTTCGTCCTGACACACCATGGCCTCCACCGGATTACCCGGCTTTTCGCAGTTAAAATCGGTCGCCACCGGCGTGTTGGCTTCCGCCGCTTCCTCGGCGGCCTTGCCGCTCTCCGCCGCCCGGCCATGGCCGCCCTCCGAGCCGCCCTTGCCGGCGGCTAACGCCAACACCGGACACAAAATGATCAAGCCGACCAGCCTACGGGCGGATCCAGGCATACCGATTTCCTCTGAACTGCGTTATTCGCCGCCCATCCCGGGCGGACACATCAAAACAGGGCATCTTGCCGCCTCGGCCGCAGCGCTCCGCTGCACTGGCGACGTGACAACATGATACCAGTTCGCCCATTCGCATTTATTAATAATATCAGCCGTCAAAACGGCTTTGCGCGGGTTTGGATTCCGCTGAAATGGATATGACAATGCGGCGACAAGTTCCCAAACCGCCGATTTGAAGGTAAACTCCGGCCTCCCGCGTGCAATTCCAATCTTTGCGCGCCGCGCGCGCTTCATCCCGAAGCGCCCATCGCATCCCTAACTTTTTCCCGTCAGCCTGGATTGGTTCGCACATACTGCGATAGGCCGTCGCAGGAGCAAACATGTCCACACTCACCTTTGCCGACCTCGGTCTGGCCGAACCCCTGTTGCGCGCCGTCAGCGAAACCGGCTATACCACCCCCACCCCGATTCAAGCCCAGGCCATCCCGCAAGTGCTGCAAGGCGGCGACCTGTTGGCCGCGGCCCAGACCGGCACCGGCAAGACCGCCGGCTTCACCCTCCCGCTGCTGCACATCCTGATGGGCAAGCCGGCCACCCAGCCGGGCCGCCCGCGCGCGCTGGTGCTGACCCCCACTCGCGAACTGGCCGCCCAGGTGGAAGAATCGGTACAGACCTACGGCAAACACCTGCCGCTCACCTCCATGGTGATGTTCGGCGGCGTCAACATCAATCCGCAAACCCGCGCGCTGCGCAAGCCGCTGGACATTCTGGTGGCCACGCCGGGCCGTCTGCTGGACCATGCCGGTCAACGCAATATCGACCTGTCCGGCGTTGAAATTCTGGTGTTGGACGAAGCCGACCGCATGCTGGACATGGGCTTCATTCACGACATCCGCAAAGTGCTGGCCCTGCTGCCGGCCAAACGTCAGAACCTGCTGTTCTCCGCCACCTTCTCCGACGAGATCAAGAGCCTGGCCGACCGCCTGTTGGACAATCCCAAGCTGGTGGAAGTGGCGCGCCGCAATACCACCAACGAACTGGTGGACCAAAAGATCCACCTGGTGGACCGCGACCGCAAAACCGACCTGCTGATCCACCTGATCAAGGAGCGCAACTGGTTCCAGGCGCTGGTGTTCACCCGCACCAAGCACGGCGCCAACCGCCTGGCGGAAAAGCTGGAGAAAACCGGCATTCCCGCCGCCGCGATTCACGGCAACAAGAGCCAGAACGCGCGCACCCGCGCGCTGGCCGACTTCAAGAGCGGCGAATTGCAAGTGCTGGTCGCCACCGACATCGCCGCGCGCGGCCTGGACATCGACCAACTGCCGCAAGTGGTCAACTTCGAATTGCCCAATGTGCCGGAAGACTACGTGCACCGCATCGGCCGCACCGGCCGCGCCGGCAGCAAGGGCGAGGCTGTGTCGCTGGTCTGCGTCGATGAGTTCAACTTCCTGAAGGATATCGAGAAGCTTACCAAGCAATCGATCGAGCGCTTCTCGGTACCGGGTTTCGAGGCCGATCTGTCGGTGAAACCCGAACCCATTCCGATGGGCGGCGGCAATCGCCGCGGTCAGCCGCAGCGCCAGGGCGGCGGCGGCAAGCCGCGCCACCAGCCGGACAGCAAACCCACCGGCCACGGCCATCGCTCGCCGGCGTCCAAGCCGCGTCAGAGCCAAGGACAGAGTCAGGCCAGAAACGCCACAAACGGCCAGACGGGTCAGCGCTCGTCGCAAGGCCAGGGTCAGGGCCAGCGCGGCAAGCCCTCCGCCTCGCGTTCGAGCTCGGCCTTGTTCAGCCCGCCGAAGGGCCGCTAAGAACCTGTTCATAGTCTGCTGTGCTTCGGCGATACAGCGTTGAAAACATCCTCAAAATGCTCATGTACCACTTGACCATTCCGATTTTTCGCTTGTTTTCGCCTTGTCTCGCCCTTGCTCGCGAGACTTTGAACAGGCTTTAAGCCCGCGCAAGCGGCGCCGCGCCCTTGCGGTGCGGCCGCCTCAACGCTTCTTTGCCGACCCCGCGGCAATGGAAGCGCTTTACGCCGGACGCCAAACCTGCCTACGATTCAGCAACAGGCCCTGGGGCCGACAACAATATCGAGCGGAGACGGCGCACGCCGCGCTCCGCACGGGCAGCACGCATGCCGCGCGCACAGATCGAGCAAGGATTCGGGGAAATGATGAGACTTCGCAGCTGGCTGCTGGGCAGCCTGGCTGTAGTCCTGCTGGCGGCAACTCAGCCGCAGGCCGCGCCACGTCTAAAAATCACCCTGTCCAATCAGGAGTGGCCGCCCTATATGGGCAAGGAACTGCCGTACGACGGCATTTTGTCGCGTCTGGTCAAAGAGGCGTTCGCCCGCGCCAACGTCGACGTCGCCTTCCGTTACTATCCCAACAACCGCACGCTGCAATCGGCGCGCAACGGCACCGTGGACGGGAGCTTCGGCTGGGCGCCGACGTCGGAACGCAAGCAGGATCTACTGTTTACTCAACCAGTGCTGCATGCGCGCATGGTGTTTTTCCAGCGCCGCAACGCCAACTTCCCCTGGAACGACTTGTCCAATCTGCGCCACGCGCGGGTGGGGGTCACAGTCGGCAATTTCTATTCAGACGAATTCAATCAGCAGGTCAAGGCCGGCCACCTGATCCCCGACATGGCGCCGGACGACGTCACCAATTTGCGCAAGTTGCTGGCCGGCCGCATCGACCTGTTCCCCATCGACATGGAAGTGGGCCAATACCTGATCGCGCGCAACTTCCAGCCTCGGCTGGCCCAGCAGCTGGAGCCGCAAAACAAGTCGTTCTGGGTGGCGCCGCTGCACGTGGTGATCTGGCGCAAGCACCGCCAGGGCCCGGAATTGGTGGAGCGTTTCAATCGCGGCTTGAAGGCCTTGCAGGACAGCGGGGAGTTCGATCGCATCGTGGCGGAGACCCGAGCCGCCAGCCTGGCCTACCACAAACCGATCAAGACCCAGTGAAAAGGCCCGGTACAGAGGATGCGACGCTACGACGCGTCCGTGCTGCTCAACACCACCGGCCGGCCGTGGAAATAGCCCTGGAACCAGTGGAAACCCAAATCTCGACAACGTTCGAACTGCTCGCGGCTGTCCACCTTCTCCGCCAGCAAGGTCCCGTCGAAATCGCTCAACTGCGCCATCAGCGCCGGCAGGCGCTCCGTTTCCACCGCAGCCACGTCCACTTTGACAATGTCCACCAGCGGCAACATCGCCGTCTGGTCCGGCCCCAAGTGGATCACATCGTCCAAGGCCAGGCGGAAGCCGCGTTGGCGCAACAGCGCCATCCGTTGCAGCAAAGCCTCGGTGACGGTCACCGTTTCCAGAATTTCCAGCACCAGCCGTTCCGCCGGCAATTGGTCCAGGATGGCGTCTTGCAATAAATCGGCGCTGGCGTTGATGAAGCCGGGAAACTGGCCCAACACATCCGCGCTGCCCAGTTCTCCGAAGGCGTTGCGCAACACCTCGGCGCTGGCGAGCAGGTCGTCTCGCACCAAGGCGAAATTGGCCGGGCTGGAACGGAACAATAGTTCATAGGCCACCAGTTGCTGCTGGCGATCGACGATTGCCTGCCGGCCAAGATAACGTGAAGAATTAGGCATGCCGACGATACTACAGGATATTTCCACCGCTGTTGGGCATCTCCTGCTGGGACCGTCAAAAAATATGACAGCTTATGCCTGACCATCGCCGTTAAATGCGGTAAGGTTGCAAATTACCCTCAAGTCAGCGAGACCTCCATGTTGCCAACACGACAAATTCCTCGCGAGGAGATCAAATCGCTGCCGCTGTTCGCCGGCCTGACGCCGGAACAGGCGCGGCTGGCCGCCACGCCGGAGTTGGCCGCCGCCGCGTTGCGAGAACTGGGCGGTTGCGCGGTGCTGGGCTTCGACACCGAATCCCGCCCCACTTTCCACAAAGGCGAAAAACCGACCGGGCCGCATCTGATCCAGCTGGCCTGCGACGACGGCGCCTGGCTGTTCCCGGTGCAGGACGGCCAGTGCGCGCCGGAGCTGAAAATCCTGTTGGAAGACCCGCAACGGCTATTGGTGGGCTTCGAGCTCAGTTCGGATCAGTCGCTGCTGAAACAGCGCTTGGGCATCCGCTGCGGCCGAGTGCTGGACTTGGTGTCCTGCTTCGACAGCGACGATGCGCGCATCACCGTCGGCGCGGTGCAGGCGGTAGCGCGGCTGTTCGGCCAGTACTTCCGCAAATCCAAAAAACTGTCCACCACCAACTGGTCCAAACTGCCGCTGACGCCTGCGCAACAGGCTTACGCCGGCAACGACGCCTGGGTGGCGCTGCGGGTGTTCCGCGCGCTGGAAGCGCGCGGACGGCTGCCCCCAACGCCCAAACTCAAGGCAGACGCGTGATCCGGTTCAGCGCCGGCACCGCCACCGGCGACGCCCCGGCGAAATAACTCTCCAACACGTCCACGTCCACGCCGCCGCCCACCCGGTTGCCGCCCTGCGTCAACACCGTGAAGCCGTCGCCGCCGCCGGCGATGAAGTTGTTGACCTGCACCCGGTAGCTAGCCGAAGGATCAATAGCTATGCCGTTGATCTTGATGCTGGCGATGTCCACTTTGTTGCCCGCCGGCGCCGCCTGACTCCAGCTATAACTGAAGCCCTTGGATACTTGCAGAATCTTGACCTTGGACGGATCGCTCCATTGCTGTTCCAGCAGCTGGTCGATCTGCGCGCCGGTCAGGGTCAGCGTGGTCATCACATTGCCGAATGGCTGGGTGGTGAACAATTGGTTGTACGTCACATTGCCGCCGGCGCCGGGAATGATGTCGGCGCGCACTCCGCCCGGGTTCATGAAAGCCACTACCGCGCCCTGAGCCGCGCCCGCCGCCAATTGCGCGTCGGCCACCACGTCGCCCAACGCGGTTTCGCCGGCCGCGGACGGGGTGCGATCCAAAGTGCCCGCGGCCTGGCCCACTACTCGATTGGCCACAGGGGCCACCAGATCCTTGTACAGCTTGACCAGATTGCTGACTGAGGCCAGCGGCGCGATGTCGCGCGCCACTACCCGGTTCTGCGCTTGAATGGAGCCGGGCTTGACGTCGCGGGTGACCGGATCCAGTACAAAGTCGATTTCGGTGAACAACTGCCCGTAATTCTTGGCGCTGGTCACTCGGCGGCCGTCAATCACGCAGTTGTAGGCCTGATGGGTGTGGCCGGTGACTACTAGCTTCACGGCCGGATCCAGTTTTTTGACGATGTCGACGATGGGGCCGGACACGCCGTTGCACTCGTTGAAATTACCGCTTTGGTAGCCGCCCTCGTGCACCACCACCACCACGGCGGATACGCCCTGCCGCTTCAGTTGCGGAATCAGTTGGTTCACCGTGGCCGCCTCGTCCTGAAAGCTCAGGCCCTTGATGCCGTCCGGCGACACGATTTCCGGCGTGCCTTTCAAAGTCATGCCGATGAAAGCCACCGGGATGCCGCCGAACTTCTTGATTTCATAAGCGGGGAACAAGGTGCCGCCGTCGCTTTTCTTGACGTTGGCCGCCAGGAATTTGAATTTGGCGCCGACGAATTTGCCGTTCTGGCAGGAAGTGGTGGGCGCGCCCGTCTTGCAGCCGCCATTCTGCATGCGCAGCAGTTCCTGCTGGCCGTCGTCGAACTCGTGGTTGCCCACGGCATTGAGGTCCAGGCCCAGCAAATTCATCGCCTCGATGGTGGGCTCGTCGTGGAACAAGCCGGATACCAGCGGGCTGGCGCCGATCAGATCGCCGGCCGACACCACCACGGTATTGGGCGATTTGGCGCGCAGCGACTGCACCCAGGCCGCCAGATAGTCGACGCCGCCGGCGTTGATCTTGACAGTCTTGCTTGGGTCGGCCGGATCCGGCACCGTCAGTTGGCCCGGCATCTCCAGATTGCCGTGGAAATCGTTGAAGGCGATCATCTTCACCACCACCGGCTGGCGCGAAACGCCGGAGGTCTGATCGCCCGGCCCCCAGCCGCCGGAACCGGCGGAACAGCCGAACAGCGCCAGGCTCGCCGCCAGACACAGGCTCATGGTTTTCAGTTTCACGAAACGCATCCTTGTCTTGTTTGTTGTCGCTCACGCCGACGCCGCCGGCCGCGACCGAAATGAGGAGACGCCCGTCCACTGCCATGGACCGCGATAGACGCTCCGATCGCGCGCACTATAGCAAAACAAAATGACAAAGAGTTAAAACTTTCGTGATGCGAAACAAATCGCCATGCGGCCTCAGTTTTCGCCCGGCTTGGCCTCAAGCGCCGCCAGCGCGTCCGCGGTGTTGAGATTGGGGAAGAGATGGTCGAACGCGACTTCGACATGGTCCAGTCCGGCCAGCCAGCCGCGGATGGAACGGCCTCCGCCGGCCAGATAGGCGGCTAGACCGGCGCGCAGACCAGGCCCCAGGGCCAGCAGGCTGGGATGCCAGCCTTCGCGGTCCCTCGCGCTGGCCGCTTGGCGGCCAGCCGCCACTTCCGCCAGCAAACGACGCGAGAAATCCGCCGGCAGCCGCACCGCGTCGCAAGGCATCACCAACCAGACCGTCCCGTCGTCGCGCTCCAAGGCCGCCAGCACTCCGGCCAACGGTCCCGGGTAGTCCGGCAGGCTATCCGGCAGCAGCGGACAGCCGAAACCTGCGTACGCGTCCAGATTGCGGTTGGCCGAGATCCACACCCGTTGCGCCAGCGGCGTCTGCGCGGCCAGCGCCGCCAAGGCGTGCGCCAGCAGCGGCCGCCCGGACAACATCGCCAGGCCCTTGTCGACGCCGCCCATGCGCGTGGCGCGGCCGCCGGCCAGAATCAGCGCCTGGTGGCTCATTGCCAGCGTTCCGCCGCTTGAGCGTCGCTGTGTTTGGCTTCTACCCAGCGCGCGCTGCCATCGGCCAGAATTTCCTTTTTCCAGAACGGCGCGTCCTGCTTCAGGTAGTCCATCAGGAATTCCGCGGCGGCGAAAGCGTCGCGGCGGTGGCTGCTGGCCACCACCACCAGCACGATGGGCTCGCCCAGACTCAGCCGCCCAACGCGGTGGATGACGGTGGCCGCCTGCAACGGCCAGCGCCGGCGCGCCTCCGCCACAATGGCTTCCAACGCTTTTTCGGTCATGCCCGGATAGTGTTCCAGTTCCAGCGCTGTCACATCGCGACTGTCGCCGTAATCCCGCACCAGCCCGCTGAAGCTCACCACCGCGCCGCAAGCCGGGTTGCCGGACAGCGCGTCGATTTCCGCGCCGGCGCTGAAACGCTGCGGCTGCACCCGCACCGTGAACGGCCCCATGCTCATCCCCCGGTCACCGGCGGAAACACCGCCACCTCGTCGCCGTCGCTCAAAGCGGAGTCCAAGCGCGCCATCTGCTGGTTCACCGCCACGCGGAACACCCGGTCAGCGGCCAGCTCCCGCGCCCAGACCTCGCCGCGCAGCCGCAACTCCACCAGCAGCTCCTCCACCGTGGCCGCGTCGCTGTCCAAGTGTTCGCTCTCCAGACCGAACTCGTCCCGCAAGCGGGCAAAATACAAAAGATTCAGTTTCATCGCCTGCCTCTGTGCGCATTAAGCGGATACCGCAGTGTAAGCAATCCGGGCCGGGCCTCCAATACGTCAAGGTGGCTAGACGCCCGCCCGCAAAAAAGCCCGCTCGCGGCGGGCTGGTCCGGGCAAAAAGGCAGATCCTTACTTGACGATCTGCGCCAGTTCGCCCTTCAGGTATTTATTGGCCATGGTGTCCAGGTTGATCGCCTTGATCTTGCTGGCCTGGCCGGCGGAGCCGAAGGCCTCGTAGCGGGCGATACAGATGTCGCGCATCGCATCGGTGGACACTTTCAGGTATTTGCGCGGATCGAACTCGGCCGGGTGCTGGGCCAGGAAGCGACGGATGGCGCCGGTGGAGGCCAGGCGCAGGTCGGTGTCGATGTTGACCTTGCGCACGCCGTGCTTGATGCCTTCCACAATCTCTTCCACCGGCACGCCGTAGGTTTCGCCCAAATCGCCGCCAAACTCGTTGATGATCTGCAGCCATTCCTGCGGCACGCTGGAGGAACCGTGCATCACCAGGTGAGTGTTGGGGATGCGGGCGTGGATTTCCTTGATGCGGTCGATGCGCAGCACGTCGCCGGTGGGCTTCTTGCTGAATTTGTAAGCGCCGTGGCTGGTGCCGATGGCGATGGCCAATGCGTCCACGCCGGTATCCTTGACGAACTGGGCCGCTTCTTCCGGATCGGTCAGCAACTGGCTGTGATCCAGCACGCCCTCGGCGCCCACGCCGTCCTCTTCGCCGGCCATGCCGGTTTCCAGGCTGCCCAGGCAGCCGATCTCGCCCTCCACCGATACGCCGCAAGCGTGGGCGAAGTTGACCACGGTGCGGGTGACGTCGACGTTGTAGTCATAGTCGGCCGGGGTCTTGCCGTCGCTCTTCAGCGAACCGTCCATCATCACCGAGGAGAAACCAAGCTGGATCGAGCGTTGGCACACGTCCGGGCTGGTGCCGTGATCCTGATGCATCACCACCGGGATATGCGGGAATTCTTCCACCGCGGCCAGGATCATGTGGCGCAGGAAGGGCGCGCCGGCGTATTTGCGCGCGCCGGCGGAGGCCTGCACGATCACCGGAGCGTTCACCTTGTCGGCGGCCTCCATGATGGCGCGCATCTGCTCCAGGTTGTTGACGTTGAAGGCCGGCAGGCCGTAGCCGAATTCCGCTGCGTGGTCCAGCAGCTGACGCATGGAAACGAGAGCCATGGTGTTCAATCTCCGCAAACTGCTCCGACTGAGCGGAGCATGGTTGGCGCCCGGACCGCGCCGCGGCCCGAGGCGAATTCATCAATTCAGTGTCTGGACACGCTGGACAACAATACGCCGGCGCCGACGAAAGCACCGCCGGACACCTTGTTGACCAGCTTGAGACGCCGCGCGCTATTCAGCCAGCCGGCCAAACGCGCGCCGCCGCCGGCGTAAGCCAGCTGCCAGGACGCCTCGATCACGTAAAACGTCGCCGCCAGGATCGCCAGCTGCGGCCCCTGCGGCTGTTGCGCGTTCATAAACTGGGGGAACAACGCGGTAAAGAAAATAAAGGCCTTGGGATTGCTCATCGCCACCAGGAAGCCCGTGCGGAACATGCCCCAGGGCGTGTGCTTCCCGGTCGCCGCCTCGCGGATTTCCTCCACCGGCTGCGGCTGGCTGCGCCAAGTCTTGATTCCCAGATAGATCAGATAGGCGGCGCCGGCGTATTTTACCAAGGAAAACAGCAGTTCGGAGGTGGCCAGCACCGCGCCCAGGCCAGCGGCGGAGCCGAACATGATCAAACCCAGCGCCGTCATCAGGCCAAAACACGTCATCAGCGTGCGCCGCACCCCGTAGTGGATGCCGTGGGTCATCGCCAGCAGCATATTGGGGCCGGGCGTGGCCGAGACGAAAAACACGGTGGTGACGAACAGCAACCAAGTATTGAGCGACATGAGTATCTCCGGCGGGTGGGCCATCAGCATGAAACGGCGAGGAATAAAACAGTGTAACGCAAGCCATTCATCCTGATAGCCTTTTTCCCTGGCCTCAGCTAGCGCGCTCGGCCAGAATGGCCACCGCCGGCAGTTCCTTGCCTTCCAGAAACTCCAGGAAAGCGCCGCCGCCAGTGGAGATATAACTGATGTCGTCGGTGATACCGTACTTCGCGATCGCCGCCAGCGTATCGCCACCGCCGGCGATGGAGAAGGCCGGCGAGGCCGCGATGGCCTGGGCCAGGGTCTTGGTGCCGCCGCCAAACTGTTCGAACTCGAACACGCCCACCGGGCCGTTCCACACCACGGTGCCGGCCTTGGCGATGATGGCGGCCAGTTCGCCCGCCGAATCCGGGCCGATGTCCAGAATCATGTCGTCGGCGCTCACCTCGGCCGCGCTCTTGGTCACGGCGGCGGCGGTTTCGGCGAACTCCTTGGCGCAGACCACGTCGGCCGGCAGCGGCACGTCGCCGCCGCGGGCGCGGATCTTGGCGATCACCTTTTTGGCTTCCTCCACCAGCTCGGCCTCGGCCAGCGATTTGCCGATGGCCTTGCCTTCGGCCAGCAAGAAGGTGTTGGCGATGCCGCCCCCCACGATCAGCTGGTCAACCTTGTCGGCCAGCGATTCCAGAATAGTCAGCTTGGTGGACACCTTGGAGCCGGCGACGATGGCCACCAGCGGCCGCGCCGGCGCTTGCAGCGCCTTGCCCAGCGCTTCCAGTTCAGCGGAGAGCAGCACGCCGGCGCAGGCGGCCGGCGCGAACTGGGCCACCGCGTGGGTGGAAGCTTCGGCGCGATGGGCGGTGCCGAAGGCGTCGTTGACGAAAACGTCGCACAAGGCGGCGTAGGCGCGGCCCAGGTCGGCGTTGTTCTTTTTCTCGCCCTTGTTCAGGCGCACATTCTCCAGCATCGCCACTTCGCCGGGCGCCACGCTGAAGCCGGACTGCCAGTCCGCCACCAGGCGCACCGGCTTGCCCAAGAGGCCGGATAAACGCTCCACCACCGGCGCCAGGCTGTCTTCCGGCTTGGGCTCGCCTTCAGTGGGGCGGCCCAGATGGGTCATCAGGATCACACCGGCGCCGGCCTTCAGGCATAGCTCGATGGACGGCAGGCTGGCGCGGATACGGGTATCGTCGCCGATGACGCCGTTTTTCACCGGCACGTTCATGTCCACGCGGATTAGCACGCGCTTGCCAGCCAGGACCTGTTCGGAAAGTTTATTGAATTTCATCGTTCGCTCGCTCGGGTTTGGATTCGCTTGTCGATTGATTCATCGGCGCAGGCTCCGGCTTAGCGCCGGGGCGGCCGCATTTTTTGCAGTACGGAAAAAAGGCGAAATTGCGCGCGCCGCAGTCGCAGCCGCGGAACAGCTGCAGGCCGCAATGCACGCAGTAGTCGGCATCGTCGCCGGCAATATTGTATTGATGGTCGCAGGACGGGCAAGTTTTCTTCTGGTAGGCGCCCAGGGCCTGGGCGTAGGCCACGTGGCGAGCGCGCTCGCTCTGGCTTTGCTGCAACTCGGCGCGTTTTTTCTCGGCGTAGCGCTGGAAAGCCTGGATCATGCGCAGGCCGGCGAACACCGTCAGCGCGATGCCCACCGCCAGCCGCACATAGCCGCCGAAATTGGGCAGATAGGGCAGCAGTTCAATGAAAAAGGCGAACAAGGCGAACAGACCGAAGCCGTAAACGAAGAACCAGTAGCGATGGGTCCGGTAACGGCTGAACAGCCATACCGCCAACAATAGCAGCGGCAGAATAACCGCCAGCCGCAGCAGGAACACTTTCAACTCAAAACGCTGGTAGGCCTGCTGATAACGATCCTGGGCGACGGCCTCCGCCTTGTCGATCTGGGCCTGCAGAGCTTGCCGGCTCTGTTCCAGCGCGCGCAGGCCATTACCGGCCTGGTCTTCCTTCTGCTGCCATTGCAGTATCTGCGCCTGCAAGGCGTCCAGCTCGCGGGTGCGGCGGCTGACCTCGGCGCTTTGCCGCGGATCGGCGCTGGTGGCGCGGCTGGCCAGCCAATTGGCCAGGCCCTTGCGTTGGGTCTGGTAGTTGCGCTCCAGCTGCTCGCGGGTGGCGCTGAGGTTTTCCAGCTGGACGCGCTGCGCGTCGTTCTGACGCTGCAGCGCTTGCTGCTGTTGCCGCAACGGCGCGACGCCGGCTTGCTGTTGCAAGGCCTCCAACTGCGGCGGGCCGCCGTCCGGCACGTAGAACAGGTCGCGGATCACCAACTCGCCCAGATTGGACAGGAAGCCGGCAAATACCAAAGCCACCAGCCAGGAGGCCAGCCGGACCCATTTTTCCGGGCGGGACAATGCTTGGTTCTGTCGCATGCTGCTCTCCTGTGACGGCGGGTTCAGCGGGAGCGATATCCGTGATCGCCCGGTCAGTGTATGCCAAAAAAACGGCCCTACCTTAACACCAATCAAATGCCGGTGGATGTAGCGCCCGCGCTAGCGGACGCAAAAAAATCCGGGCCGGCATGGCGCGCCGGCCCGGATTTTCCGAATCACATCGTCGTCAGCAAGCGAACATCGCGCGCGCGGTGCGCAGCATCTGGCAGCTGAAACCCCATTCATTGTCGTACCAGGCCAGCACTTTCACCATATTGCCGCCGGTGACTTTGGTCAGCGTGGAATCGAAAGTGGAGGCTTCCTCGGTGTGGTTGAAGTCCCCGGACACCAGCGGCAGGGTGTTGTAGCCAAGGATGCCCTTCATCGCGCCGTTGGACGCTTCCTTCAAAATGTCGTTGACCTCGTCCTTGGTGGTGTCGCGCGCGGCGCTGAAGGTCAGGTCCACCAGCGACACGTTGATGGTGGGCACGCGCACCGAGAAGCCGTCCAGCTTGCCTTTCAGCTCCGGCAGCACCAGGCCCACGGCCTTGGCCGCGCCGGTCTTGGTCGGGATCATATTGTCTGTGGCGGAACGGGCGCGGCGAAGGTCCTTGTGCTTGACGTCGGTCAGCACCTGGTCGTTGGTGAAGGCGTGGATGGTGGTCATCAGGCCTTTCTTGATGCCGATGGCCTGGTGCAGCGCCTTGGCCACCGGGGCCAGGCAGTTGGTGGTGCAGCTGGCGTTGGACACCACGGTCATTTCCGGTTTCAACACGTCGTGGTTGACGCCATAAACGATGGTGGCGTCGACATCGTCGCCACCCGGCGCGGAGATCAGCACCTTCTTGGCGCCGGCGTCCAGGTGGGCCTGGCATTTGTCTTTGCTGGTGAAGGCGCCGGTACATTCCAGCACCAGGTCC
Source organism: Chromobacterium haemolyticum (assembly GCF_009936155.1). NCBI lineage: Bacteria > Pseudomonadati > Pseudomonadota > Betaproteobacteria > Neisseriales > Chromobacteriaceae > Chromobacterium > Chromobacterium haemolyticum. The sequence goes on from NZ_AP019312.1 coordinate 5,053,650, forward strand.
ACATCCAGTTCCTTCCAAGGCAGTTCCGCCGGGTTGCGGGTGCTGAAGAACGGGATCTTGTCGCCGTTCAGGATCAGGTGCGCGTCGTCTTGCTCGACCTCGCCGGGGAAGCGGCCGTGCACGGTGTCGAACTTGGTCAGATGAGCATTGATGTTGAGATCGCCGGTGGCGTTGACGGCCACTACTTTGAAATCGTCGTGCAGCTGGTTTTCGTAGATGGCGCGCAGTACCTGGCGGCCGATGCGGCCGTAACCATTGATGGCGATGCGGATAGTCATGCTTCTAAATCTCCTGGGGGACGATCCGGAGCGCCCGGCTTCCCGGCCGGCGCTCCGCGTGTTGTGTAGTGCGTCCACTACATGAAACGGCGAACAAAAGGCCATTGCTTTCGCAATGGCCTGTCTTTACATCACAGCAGGGCTTTGGTCTTGGCCACTACATTGTCGACGGTGAAACCGAAGGCCTGGAACAACTGCGGGGCCGGAGCGGATTCGCCGAAGTGGTCAATGCCGACCACATCGCCTTCCAGACCCACGTATTTGCGCCAGAAGTCCGGATGACCGGCTTCGATCGCCAGTCGCGGCAAACCGGCCGGTAGCACGCTATCGCGCCAGGCCTTGTCTTGCCGGTCGAACACATTGGTGCAGGGCATGGACACCACGCGCACGGGGATGCCTTCGGCCGCCAGCGCGTCCTGCGCTTTCAGCGCCAGTTCCACTTCGGAACCGGTGGCGATCAGCACCGCGCGGGCGCCGGCGGCGTCGCGCAGCACGTAGCCGCCCTTCTGGATGGCGGCCAGTTGCGCCGCGTCGCGGGCGACGAAGGGCAGGTTCTGACGGCTCAGCACCATGCTGCTCGGCGTGGTCTTCTGCTCGACGGCGTGGGCCCAAGCCGCCGCGGTTTCGACGGTGTCGCACGGACGCCAAGTGTGGTGGTTGGGGATGTAGCGCAGCGTGGCCACTTGCTCCACCGGCTGGTGGGTGGGGCCGTCTTCGCCAAGGCCGATGGAATCGTGGGTGAACACGAAGATCGGGTTGATCTTCATCAGCGAAGCCATGCGCAGGGCATTGCGGGCGTATTCGCTGAACATCAGGAAGGTACCGCCGTACGGGCGCAGCCCGCCGTGCAGGGTCATGCCGTTCATGATGGCGGCCATGCCGAACTCGCGCACGCCGTAGCTGATGTAGTTGCCCTGGCCGTCGTGGTCTATCCACTTGGAGCCGGACCAGTTGGTCAGGTTGGAACCCGTCAGGTCGGCGGAGCCGCCGACGAATTCCGGCAACGCCGGAGACAGCGCTTCCAGCGTGATCTGGCTGGCCTTGCGGGTGGCCACGGTCTGCGCGGCGTCGGCGATCTTGGCCAAGGCGGCGGCCTTGGTCTCTTCCCAACCGGCCGGCAGCTCGCCCTGCATGCGGCGGCTGAATTCGGCGGCCAGTTCAGGATAAGCGGCGCGGTAGGCGTCGAAGCGCTTGTTCCATTCGATCTCGGCCAGCGCGCCCTTGTCGCGCGCGCTCCACTCGGCGTAGACCTCGGCCGGGATTTCGAACGGCGCGTGCGGCCAGTTCAGGCCTTCGCGCGCGGCGGCGATTTCGGCCGCGCCCAACGGCGCGCCGTGGCAATCGTGGCTGCCCTGCTTGGTGGGCGCGCCAAAACCGATGGTGGTCTTGCAGCAGATCAGCGTCGGACGCGCGCTTTCCTTTTGCGCGGTGGCGATGGCGGTAGCCACTTCCACCGGGTCGTGACCGTTGACGTTCTTGATCACCTGCCAGCCGTAGGCTTCAAAGCGGGCCGGGGTGTTGTCGGTGAACCAGCCTTCCACATGACCGTCGATGGAGATGCCGTTGTCGTCCCAGAAGGCGATCAGCTTGTTGAGACCCCAGGTGCCAGCCAGCGAGCAGGCTTCGTGGCTGATGCCTTCCATCAGGCAGCCATCGCCCAGGAAAGCGTAAGTGTGGTGGTCGACGATCTGGTGGCCGTCGCGGTTGAACTGCGCCGCCAGCATTTTCTCGGCCAGCGCCATGCCCACCGCGTTGGTGATGCCCTGGCCCAGCGGGCCGGTGGTGGTTTCAATGCCGGGAGCGTAGCCGTATTCGGGATGGCCGGGAGTTTTGGAGTGGAGCTGACGGAACTGCTTGAGGTCTTCGATGGAGAGGTCGTAACCGGAGAGGTGCAACAGGCTGTAGATCAACATGGAACCGTGACCGTTGGACAGCACAAAGCGGTCGCGGTCTGGCCAGTTGGGGTTGGCCGGGTTGTGTTTCAGGTGATCGCGCCACAATACTTCCGCGATGTCTGCCATCCCCATCGGGGCGCCGGGGTGACCGGATTTGGCTTTTTCAACGGCATCCATGGACAGGAAGCGGATGGCGTTGGCAAGCTCGGTACGGGTGACCATTTCGGGAAAACCTCAAGACTTGTGTGGAAACCAGGACGACGGCCGCGCCACCCGAACATGCCTCCGGCATGGACCAACCGTCGCAAAATCATGGAATTATCGCTGATTTTCACCATGGGCGGCAACCGCTGCGCCATGTGGAATACCGCGGCGGCATGAAGGGGCGCGAAAAATAGCCGGATGCGGCCGTTTTGCAAGATAATGCCTATGTAGCCGCAAAATGCATTTTGAATCAAAAGCCTGCGAATGATTCCGCTCCCGATTTCATTGATGACGAATGGGCATAATGCGGATAAAAGGCTCAAGCGGGGAAACCCGCGTCGCAAATCGCGGTCAGTCTGGCTCTGTCTTTTTGCCGCGCAAACGACGCAACGACGCGAGCAGGCAGGCGCCGCCAAGCGCCGCCGGCTTGTTTGGCACAACCTTTTTGGAGATTTAGATGCAATCATTCGATGCCCTACCCGCTCCGCGCAAAGTCGCTTTCGGGCGCGGCTGGCGCTGGATCGTGGAGGCCTTCTACATTGTCCGCCAGCAGCCGCTGACCTGGATTCTGCTGGCGCTGGCCTATTTGGTGATCAATTTCATCGTCAGCATGATTCCCTTGCTGGGCGGCCCGCTGTCCTTCTTCCTGGCGCCGGTGTTCGCCGCCGGCTTCATCCTGGCGGCGAAGAAATGCGAGCAGGGATCGGAGCTGGAGTTGGGTGATTTGTTCGCCGGCTTCAAGACCGCGCTGCGGCCGCTGATCAATGTGGGCATGCTGTACCTGGCCATCCTGATCGTCATCGGCATTGCGCTGGGCCTGTTGATGGGCGCGATGGGGGTGAGCGTGGCCAAGAGCGACCCCAACGCGATCCCGGTGATCGCCGGCCCCATCGCGCTGTTCGCCTTCATCGGCGGGGTGGCCATCTTTCTGGTCAGTCTGGCTTACTGGTTCGCGCCGGCGCTGGTGACGCTGAACCAAGCCGGCCCGTGGCAGGCGATCCGCGCCAGCCTGCAAGCCGGCCTCGCCAACTGGGGCTCGGTGCTGGTCAGCGGCCTGATGCTTGCGGTGCTGGCCTTCATCGCGATGATACCGCTGGGCCTGGGCCTCTTGCTGTGGTTCCCGGTGCTATACGTGACCGCCTACACCGGCTGGAAGGATATTTTCGGCCAATCCGCGGCGCCGGTGCGTCCGGACGAGCCGGTGGTGTTTTAAGAACCTGTTCAAAGCCTGTTGCGCGTCGGCGATACTGCGTTAAAAACCGCTTCGAAATGCTCATGTACCATCTGTACATTCCGCTTCCTCAGCTGTTTTCGCCTTATCTCGCTTTAACTCGCGAGACTTTGAGCTGGCTCTAAGCCCGGCTCGCCTCTTCAATCAAGCCCCGCTCAACGGGGCTTTTTCATGCCCTCACAGCAGCATCGCGGCGATCCAGCCAAAGCCCAGCAAGGGCAGGTTGAAATGCAGGAAGGTGGGCACCACCGTCCCCCACATATGGTCATGCTGGCCGTCTGCGTTCAAACCAGCGGTCGGCCCCAAAGTGGAATCCGACGCCGGCGAGCCGGCGTCGCCCAGGGCCGCGGCGGTGCCGACCAGCGAGACGATGGCCAGTTCGGAAAACCCGAAGCCCAGGGCCAACGGCACATAGATGGAGGCGATGATGGGGACGGTGGAGAAGGACGAGCCTATCCCCATGGTGATCAGCAAGCCCACCAACAACATCATGAAAGCGGCCAGCCCGCGGTTGTCTCCAATCAGCGCCACCGACGAGCGCACCAGCGACTGAACATCGCCGCTGGCGTTCATCACGCTGGCGAAGCCCGCCGCGGCGATCATGATGAAGCCAACCTGAGCCATCAGGCGCATGCCCTGGGTGAAGTGGCTGTCCAGTTCGGTCCAGCGCATCACTCCGGACCCGGAGATCAAGGCAAAACCCACCAGGCCGCCAAACACCATGGAACCGGTCCACAGCTGCGCCAGCAAGGACAGCAGCAAGGCCGCGCCGATGGACACCCGCTGCCAAGGACCCAACTTGACGCTGCCGCGCTCGCCGCCGGTCACGGCGACGTCCAGGTAAGTGCGCCGCCGCCGATAGCTGAACAACAAGGCCAGCGCCAGACCAAACACCATGCCCGATGCCGGAATCAGCATGGCCAAAGGCGCCGCGCTCAAACCCACCTGAAAACCGCTGACCGCACCGGCCTTGTTGATATTTCCCACCAGGATGTCGTTGAGGAAGATGGCGCCGAAGCCGATCGGCATCGTCATATACATCACGGTAATGGAAAAGGTGATGGCGCAGGCCACCGCGCGCCGGTCCAGTTGCAGCCGGTTCATCACCAGCAACAAGGGCGGCACCAGAATGGGGATGAAGGCGATATGCACCGGAATGACGGTGCCCGAGGCGAAGCCGGCCAACACCAGGCAAACCAGCAAACTCCACTTGACCACCAGCAGCATGCGCTCCGAGTGCCCTCCGTACTGGATGTAGCCGACAATCCGGCCCGACAGCCCCTGCACAATGCCGGTGCGCGACAGCGCAATGGCGAAAGCGCCCAAGGTCGCATAGGCCAGCGCCACCGGCGCGCCGGCGCCCAAGCCCCCGTTGAACGCCTGCACCACCGCCTCTGGCGACATGCCCGCGTAAATGCCGCCAATGGCGGCGGAAAGAATCAGGGCCAAAACCACCGGCACCCGCGACAGGCTCAAGGCCATCATGACCAATACGGCTAATACCACGGCGTTCATGGGAATCTCCTCGTCGGCGCTCGTCAATGGCGAGCGCATCGATAGTCTGGCGTCCCGGCATCGCCGGGCTCCACTCCCCGAACTCCACAGGTCATTGCCTGCTGATTCTTCATTCTGGTCCGCGCGTCCAAACCAACTCGCGGATGCCAAAACGCCAGCCGCCCCCATGCGAAGACGGCTGGCGATCTCGCGATTACAGCGACGGCAGCAGACCGGCCTCGACGAAGCGGTTGTAGGAACCGCTAGCCACCAGCGCGGCGGCTTTCTCGATGTCAGGCGCGAAGTAGCGGTCCTTGTCGTAGAAGCTCACTTGCTCGCGCAACTCCGCCTTGGCCGCTTCCAACTTGGCCGAGGTCTTGTGCGGCGCGCGGAAGTCCACGCCCTGGCAGGCGGCCAGCAACTCCACCGCCAGGATGCCGGCGGTGTTGCCCGCCATGTCGCGCAGGCGGCGGCCGGCGAAAGTGGCCATCGACACATGGTCTTCCTGGTTGGCAGAGGTAGGCAGGCTATCCACCGAGGCCGGATGCGCCAGCGATTTGTTTTCCGAGGCCAAGGCCGCGCCGGTGACCTGGGCGATCATGAAACCGGAGTTGACCCCGCCGTTGTTGACGAGGAAGGGCGGCAGCTTGGACAGATTGCTGTCGATCAGCAGCGCCATCCGGCGTTCGGACAGCGAGCCGATCTCAGCCAGCGCCAAGGCCAGATTGTCGGCGGCGAAGGCCACCGGCTCGGCGTGGAAGTTGCCGCCGGACAGTATCTCGTTGTCCGCGGCGAACACCAACGGGTTGTCGGACACCGAGTTGGCCTCCACCACCAGCACCGCGGCCGCTTGGCGGATCTGGGTCAGGCAGGCGCCCATCACTTGCGGCTGGCACCGCAGCGAATAAGGATCCTGCACCTTGCCGCAATTCTCGTGCGAACGCTCGATCTCGCTATGCTCCAGCAGGCTGCGGTAGATGCGGGCGGCGTCGATCTGGCCGGCGTGGCCGCGCACCGCGTGGATGCGCTCGTCAAACGGCGTGCGGCTGCCCAGCGCGGCTTCCACTGACAGCGCGCCGGCCACCGAGGCCGAGGCGTACAGGTCTTCCGCGGCGAACAAGCCTTCCAGCGCGAAAGCGGTGGATGCCTGAGTACCATTCAGCAAAGCCAGGCCTTCCTTGGGCGCCAGGGTGATCGGCTCCAGACCGGCGGAACGCATCGCCACCGCGCCCGGCACGCGGGTGCCGTTGACGAAGGCTTCGCCCTCTCCGATCAGCACCGCGCTCATATGCGACAGCGGCGCCAGATCACCGGACGCGCCCACCGAGCCCTTTTGTGGAATCACCGGGTAGATGCGCTGGTTAAACAGGGTGATCAAGGCCTCAATCACCAACCGGCGGATGCCGGAAAAACCGCGTGCCAACGAGTTGATCTTCAAAGCCATTACCAGGCGCACGGTGGATTCGTCCATCGGCGCGCCGATGCCGGCGGCGTGGGACAGCACGATGGAGCGCTGCAGCAATTCCAGCTCTTCCGGCGCGATGCGAGTATTGGCCAGCAAGCCGAAACCAGTGTTGATGCCGTAAGCGGTGCGGCCTTCGGACAGCACCCGCGCCACGGTGGCGGCGGAGGCGTCGATGGCTGCGTGGCTGGACGGATCCAGTTTCAGTTGCAAACCGGTTTCACGTGAAACGCGACGCAGCTCGGCCAGGCTGAGTGTGCCGGGAACAATGTTCAATACCATCTGAGATTCTCCTTCATAAAGCGTTTGCAGCGCCGCTCGCCGCGGTGAGCGCTGGTTTTGTGTTATCGCGCCCTGCCGGCAAGCGGCTTGAATGTTCCGGCGAGCACGCGCCCACCGGATAAAAAACCTTGCGCCGCGCTTTTACGCGGCGTCGCGCTGAGCCTGGGCCTCCACGCCGGGCGCCAACACCCGGCTCCACAGGAAATGTCCAGCCACCACCAACGCCACCCACACCATGCCCACCAGCAACGCAGAGCGGGTATCCTCGAAGTAACCAAGCACGCCGATCACAAACAACATGAAGCCTATCGCCGCCAGCGGCGCGTACGGCCAGAACGGCACTGGGAATTTCAGCTCCGCGGCTTGTACCTTGCTCATCTGGCGACGCATCGCCACCTGAGACAGCAAGATCATCAGCCACACCCACACCGTGGCGAAGGTGGCGATGGAGGCGATCAGCAAGAACACGTCCTTGGGCATCAGGTAATTGAGCACCACGCCCAACAACAAGGCGGCGGCCATGACCAACACCGTCATCCACGGCACGCCGTTGGCCGACAGCTTGGCGAAACTCTGCGGCGCCTGGCCCTGACGCGCCATGCCGTACAACATGCGGCCGGCGCCGAAGATGTCGCTGTTGATCGCCGAAATCGCCGCCGAGATCACCACCGCGTTGAGAATGTGAGCGGCGGCGGGAATGCCCAGGCTTTCGAAAATCTGCACGAAGGGGCTGCCCTGGCTGCCGATCTTCGGCCACGGGAAGATCGACATCAGCACGGTCAGCGTCAGCACGTAGAACAACAGGATACGCACCGGAACCGCGTTGATCGCGCGCGGGATGGTGCGCTGCGGGTCCTGCGCCTCGCCGGCGGAAATACCGATGATCTCGATGCCGCCGAAGGCGAACATCACCACCGCCAACGAGGCGACCACCCCGCCCCAGCCATTGGGCATGAAACCGCCGTGCGACCACAGATTGTGCAGGCCGCTGGCCTCGGCGCTGCCAAAACCGAACAGGATGATGGCCACGCCGCCGATGATCATCGCGACGATAGCCCCCACCTTGACGATGGACAGCCAGAACTCCATTTCGCCAAACACCTTGACGCTGCATAGATTCAAGGCGCCGATGAAGAAGATGATGCTCAGCACCCAGACCCAGCGGTCCACTTCCGGAAACCACAAACTCATATAGATGCCGAAGGCGGTCACATCGGCCAGGCAGACGATGATCATCTCAAAGGCGTAGGTCCAGCCGGTGATCACCCCAGCCAAGGGGCCCAGATAGCTGGTGGCGTAATGGCCGAAGGAACCGGCCACCGGGTTGTGCACCGCCATCTCGCCCAGCGCGCGCATCACCATGTAGACGGCGGCGCCGCCAATCAGATAGGCCAGCAATACCGCCGGGCCGGCCATTTGTATCGCCGCCGCCGAACCGTAGAACAAGCCGGTGCCGATGGCCGAGCCCAGCGCCATGAAACGGATGTGACGGGCGGACAGACCGCGCGTCAACGTTTGTTGCTCCATTTAGTGTCTCCTCAATTCCGATCTTCAGGTGCAATCCTGAAATTGTCGCTTATTATCCGTGTTTGGCCGGCCCCCGCATTGCCGAGCCTCCCCGACGGTAGATTCCAGCCTTCCCATCTCAGCCCAACCAGCCCTGCCACAGCGCTAGATGACCGATGCCGGCGGCCAGCAATATTCCCAACACCGTGCGCAGCAGCCAGATCAACACCAGATGCCGTACCGATAGCGGAATTCTGGTCGCCAGGATGCAGGGAATGGAAGCCGAGAAAAACAGCACGGAACTGACCGACACCACCGCGGCGACAAACCTCACCAGCAAATCAGCGTCCTTCAGCAGGATCGCCGGCAAGAACATTTCCGCCAGCCCTGCGGCCAGGGCCTTGCCTGTCAACATCGGCTCGCTCAAACCAGCCAACCATGCCACCGGCGCCAGCAACAGGCCCAGCACATCGAACAAGGGCGTATACCGTGCCAGCAATAAGCCGATCAGCCCTACCGAAAGGATGGAAGGGACCACGGCGCCCGCCATGGCCAGGCCATCGCGCAGATTCACGATCAAGACCCGCGTCAGACTCGGCGCAGCCTTGGCCTGCCGCAAACCGGCGGCCAAGGCCGCCTGCCAGCGCGTCATGCCGGCCGGCAGTTCATCGCGCACGCCGCCCTGATTATCCATGCGCGAGATTGGCGGCAGCCAGGCGGTGATAGCGGTCACGGTAAACGCCACCACCAGAGTGGACCAGAAGTAGAAATTCCAGATCGGCATCAAGCCCAGCGTCTTGGCCACAATCACCATGAAGGCCGCCGACACGGTGGAAAACCCGGTGGCGATGATGGCGGCCTCGCGTATGGTGTACTTGCCTTCCAGAAACACTCGGTTCGTAATCAGCAAACCCACCGAATAACTGCCGACAAAAGAAGCCACCGCGTCAATGGCGGAATGGCCTGGCGTGCGCCATATCGGCCGCATCACTGGCTGCATCAGTACGCCCACCAACTCCAGCAGGCCGAAACCGATCAGAAACGCCAGGGCGGCGGCGCCCAGCGGCACGATCAGGCCCACCGTCAAAGCCAGCTTGTCGAACAAGAAGGGCAACATATCCTTTTCGAACAACAGCGACGGCCCCAGGCGGGTAAGATACAGAATCGCCAGCGCCAAACCGGCCAACTTTAGCAAGCTGAACACTATGTTGACGGCGCTAACGCGCCAGCGTCCGGAAACAAACGGCGCGATGCTGCCATAGGCGATCAGCAACATCACCAACGTCACCGCCAGCTCACGCTGCGCATTGGCCAGATAACTGGCGGCGTGGTCCAAGGGAATCGTGGAGTTGCCTGCAATCTCCAGGGGCAGGAAAAACAGCAGGATTCCAATCAGGCTATAAGTGAGCAAACGCAGCAAGGCGCTGACGTTATTCGGGGAAAACGGCAGGGAATGCTCGACACTCATCAGCGATGTCTCCTTTGTAGCGGCATTCGACAGTTCGGCTTGGAATAGTTATGGCGCCAAATCTGTTGCTTGAGCGTAACGGCCAAACCGCCCGATGACGCCGAAACTCGGCGCCATCGTCCATGACCGCTGTCCGCGATGCTCAGCGCTTCAGCATCGGCAGATCCAAGCCCTGCTCTCTCGCGCAGTTCTCAGCGATCTCGTAGCCGGCGTCGGCGTGACGCATCACGCCGGTACCCGGGTCGTTGCGCAGCACGCGGCCCACCCGCTTGGCGGCGGCGTCGCTGCCGTCGCAGACGATGACCACGCCGGAGTGCTGGGAGAAGCCCATGCCCACGCCGCCGCCGTGATGTAGCGACACCCAGGTGGCGCCGCCGGCGGTGTTGAGCAAGGCGTTCAGCAAAGGCCAATCGGACACGGCGTCGGAACCGTCCTTCATGCTTTCTGTCTCGCGGTTGGGCGAGGCCACCGAACCGGAGTCAAGGTGGTCGCGGCCAATCACGATGGGCGCTTTCAACTCGCCGTTCTTGACCATCTCGTTGAAGGCCAGGCCCAGGCGGGCTCGGTCCTTCAGGCCCACCCAGCAAATGCGCGCCGGCAAGCCCTGGAAGCTGATGCGCTCCTTGGCCATATCCAGCCAGTTATGCAGGTGCGGATCGTCCGGAATCAATTCCTTGACCTTCTGGTCGGTCTTGTAGATGTCTTCCGGGTCGCCGGACAGCGCCACCCAGCGGAAGGGGCCGATGCCTTCGCAGAATAGCGGGCGCACATAGGCCGGCACGAAGCCGGGGAAGTCGAACGCATTGGCCACGCCTTCTTCCAGCGCCATCTGGCGGATGTTATTGCCGTAGTCCAGCGTGGCGGCGCCGCGTTGCTGTAGAGTCAGCATCGCGCGCACCTGCACCGCCATCGACTGCTTGGCGGCGGCGGTGATTTCGGCGGCGGACGTTTTCTGCTTGGCGCGCCATTGCTCCACGGTCCAGCCCTGCGGCAGATAGCCGTGCACCGGGTCGTGGGCCGAGGTCTGGTCGGTGACCACATCCGGAGTAATACCGCGTTCAACCAGTTCCGTGAACACGTCGGCGGCGTTGCCCAACAGGCCCACCGACACCGCCTTGCCGCTGTGCTTGGCCTCATCCAGGATGGCCAGCGCCTCGTCCAAGGTCTTGGCCTTACGGTCCACATAACGGGTTTTCAGACGGAAATCGATGCGGGTCTCGTCGCATTCGACGGCGATCATGCTGAAGCCGGCCATGGTGGCGGCCAGCGGCTGGGCGCCGCCCATGCCGCCCAGGCCGCCGGTCAGAATCCAGCGACCTTGCGGCTTGCCGTCGAAGTGTTGGTTAGCCACGGAGAAGAAGGTTTCGTAGGTCCCCTGCACAATGCCTTGCGAGCCAATGTAGATCCAGGAGCCGGCCGTCATCTGGCCGTACATCATCAGGCCCTTCTTATCCAGCTCGTTGAAGTGTTCCCAGTTGGCCCAGTGCGGCACCAGATTGGAGTTGGCGATCAAAACGCGCGGCGCGTCGGCGTGGGTCTTGAACACGCCCACCGGCTTGCCGGATTGCACCAGCAGGGTTTCGTCGTCCTCCAGACGCTTGAGCACGTCCAGGATGGTGTCGTAGCACTTCCAGTCGCGGGCGGCGCGGCCGATGCCGCCGTACACCACCAGGCTTTGCGGGTGCTCGGCCACTTCCGCGTCCAGATTGTTCTGAATCATGCGGTAGGCGGCTTCGGTCAGCCAGCTCTTGCAAGTCAATTCGGCTCCGCGCGGCGCGCGGATGTGGCGGGTCGGATCAAAACGCGGGTCGGACATCGGTATTCTCCTTTGTAAGCCCGCCGCCGGTTGTGACCCGGCGGGCGGGGAATGACGCTATCGCTACTATCGGGTTCAGGCTTGTTTCAGGTGCCGGCCTATGCTCCATACCAACCGGGCGGCGGTCTTGGCGCCGTGGCTGTCGATGTCGAAGGCCGGGTTCAATTCCACCAGGTCGGCGGCCGCCAATTTGCCGCTTTCGGCCAGGCGCCGGACCAGGGCCTCAACCACTGGCAGCGCCACCCCCATGGCGGCGGGGGCGGAAACCGCCGGCATCACGCTGGCGGGCAATACATCCAGATCTATGGTCAGGTAGACGATGTCCACCTGATCGACGAAGGCCATCATCGCGCCGCGCACCGTGGACAAGGTATCCAGCGTCATGTCGCTGTCCAACGTCCATTGCACGCCCAGCGCGCGGGCCCGGGCGAACAGCGCTTGGGTGTTGGACGGCTCGGCCACGCCCAGGCACAGATAGTGGAAAGGCCGGCCGGCTTGCGCGCAGTCGGCGGCGATTTGGGCGAACGGCGTGCCGGAAGTGGCTTCGGCCGCTTCGCGGAGGTCAAAATGGGCATCGAAATTGACAATGCCGATCACCTTGCCCGGATGCGCCGCCGCCAGGCCGCGCCAAGTGCCGTAGGCGGTTTCGTGACCGCCGCCCAGCACCAGCGGAAAGTGGCCGTCGGCGCGCAGCCGGCGTACCTGTTCGCCCAGCCGCACCTGCGCGGCGTCCAGGTCGCCGTCGGCGCAGGCCACGTCGCCGGCGTCGCACAAAGGCAGCGCTTGGTGCCAGGCCAGATTGGCCAGCGCCTTGCGGATCGCCGTCGGCCCGGCGGCCGCGCCAACGCGGCCCTGGTTGCGCCGCACGCCCTCGTCGCAGGCAAAGCCGACAATACCGACGCCCGGCTCCAGGCCGGCGGCGTAGGGGCGCGCCAGCTGATGCCAGCGCCGCGCCAGATCGCCCTCGCCGGCGTCAACCCGGCCGCTCCAAACACTCATGTCCACGCTCATGCTTCAACAGCCTTTCATATGCTGCGCCACGCCGCGGAATACGCGTTGGCGCAAAGGATTGTCGCCCAGGCCGTAGACGATCTCGGCCGGCGAATCGATGTCCCATACCAACAAGTCGGCGACATGACCGGCGGCCAGCCGGCCGTGGCTGCCGCCGCGGCCCAGCGCTTGCGCCGCATGGCGGGTGACGCCGGCCAGCGCCTCTTCCGGCGTCAGGCCGAACAAGACGCAGGCCTGGTTCATCGCCAGCCGGATGGAGGCGAACGGGCTGGTGCCGGGATTGAGGTCGGTGGACACCGCCATCGGCACGCCGGCGGCGCGCAGCAGTTCCACCGGCGGTTTCTGGGTCTCGCGCAGGAAATAGAAGGCGCCCGGCAGCAGCACCGCCACGGTGCCGGCGGCCTTCAACGCGGCCACGCCGGCGGCGTCCAGGTATTCAACGTGATCGGCGGACCAGCCGCCGAACTCGGCCACCAGTTCGGCGCCGTGCAGATTGGAAAGCTGCTCGACATGACCTTTGATCTTGAGGCCGTGGGCGCGCGCCGCCTCGAACACGCGGCGGGTCTGCGCCGGGCTGAATCCCACGCTTTCGCAGAAAGCGTCCACCGCCTCGGCCAAGCCGGCGCTGGCTGCGGCAGGCAGGATGGCGTCGACGATATGGTCGATGTAGGCGTCGGCGCGGCCGGCGAACTCCGGCGGCAATGCGTGGGCGGCCAGCAGGGTGGCGGACACCTCCACCGGCAGTTCGTCCCGCAAGCGCCGCGCCGCGCGCAATTGCTTGAGTTCGTCCTCCAGACTCAGGCCGTAGCCGGACTTGATTTCCACCGTGGTCACGCCCTCGGCCATCAGCGCGCGCATCCGCGGCTTGGCGGCGGCGGCCAGGCCGGCCTCGTCCAGCGCCCGAGTGGCGCGCACGGTGGATACGATGCCGCCGCCCTCGGCGGCGATCTGCTGATAAGGCACGCCGTTGAGGCGCTTTTCCCATTCGGCGGCGCGGTTGCCGCCGTAAACCAAGTGGGTGTGGCAATCGATGAAGCCTGGGGTGATCCAAGCGCCCTTGGCGTCGATCACCGCGCCGTCGAAGCCCTCGGGGTCAATGCCCGCGGCCGGCGGCAACGCGAGGATGCGGCCGGCTTCCAGCAAAAGCGCATGGCCTTCCAACGCGCCGTAAGGCGCCGGGAGGCTCGGGTCCATCGTCGCCAGCCTGGCGTTGATCCACAGGCTGCGGCGATCCGTTTCGGCTTGACTCATGGTGGGCTCGCTGCGGGTTATTTGTATATACAATTAATCCTATCCAAACTGCCTGTCAAGTTTGGAGCCGTGATTTTTGTAAATAGGCCGAATTGGCAGATTTTACTTATAGGACAATCATTTGATGTTGCATGGCAACAAAAAAGCCGCCCGAGGGCGGCTTGCACGAACGCGAAAATTCAACGCCAATTTGTATATACATTAAAACGCCGCGAACCATCAGGCGCCACGGCGCGGGCGCTCAACGCTTGACCCGGGTTTGCGAACGCAGCTTATAGCGCGAGCCCGGATGGGTCAGCCGCGCAAAGCTGACCAGCTTCTTGTGCGACCAGGTGCGGCGTAAAACCAACAGGCAGGGTTCGCGCGCCGTCATGTCCAGCATTGCCTGCTCCGCCGCGCTGGGCAGCACCGCTTCCACGCTGTGCTCGATATCGGTCAGCGGACAATTTTTCATCAGGTAGTCGTTGGGCGTGCGGCTGCTGAAATCCTGTTCCAGGTAATCCGGCGCGAAGGCCGGGTTGACGTAGCGGTCTTCCAACTGGATGGCGACGTCGTCCTCACGGTGCACGATCAAGGAGCGGAATACCGTGCTGCCTTCCTTCACCCCCAGGCGCAAAGCCACGTCCTCGGTGGCGAGCACGGCCTTGAGTTCGTAAACGTCGGCGCTGTGGCGGTGGCCGCGCGCCTCGATTTCCTCGGAGATATTGTTGATGTCCAGCAAAGGCGATTCGGCCTTGCGCTCGGCCACATAAGTGCCGTCGCCGGCGAAGCGCAGCAGAATGCCGGCCTCGGCCAGATCGCGCACCGCCTTGTTGACGGTCATGCGCGACACTTGGAACTGGCGCGCCAACTCCAGCTCGGGCGGAATCTTGCCGCCGGGCAGAAACTGGCGGGAACGGATGCCTTCAAGGATGTATTCCTTGATGCGCAGATAACGCGGTTGTGCTGTGGATGACACCTTGGGACCTAGAAGATTGAACGGTTGGCAAAAGGATTGTAGCCCAAGGCGGCTCGCAAGCCCCTGATCCAGCGCAGACAAAACCGGCCGCGGGCATTGCCGCCGTCCCGCGTCTGCGCCAAGATGGAAACCCGTCGCCCGTTTGCGAGGCCTGACATGACGCTTGAGCAATGGTTGCAAGAGTATGATCTCAGTCACCGCCATCCCGTCAATATCCGCATCCACAAAATCTGCGTGCCCGCCATCGTGTTCGCTCTGTTGGGTTTGCTCTCCAGCGTGCCGGCGCCGCTGAATCCGGCCTGGCTGGCGGTAGCCGCCGGCCTGGCCTTCTATTGGCGGCTGGGCCGAACCCCGGCGCTGGCCATGGCGGCGATGTGCCTGCCCATGCTGCTGGCGCTGGAGGGGGCGACGCGCGCCGGACTACCGCTGGCGCTCTTCTCTCTGGGGCTGTTCGTCGTCGCCTGGATCGGCCAGTTCGTCGGCCACGCGATCGAGGGCAAAAAGCCCTCCTTCTTGCGCGACCTGCAATTCCTGCTGATCGGTCCGCTATGGACGCTGCGCCGCTGGCTATAGCGCGCTATCATCGGTTTTTTGCCAGGAAGCCCGTATGTCCGTCGCCCTGCCTCCCGCCGCCTCGCTGTCCAACCGCGCGCCCGGCGTCGATATTCTCGTGATCGCCGCGGCGGATTTCCACGCGGAAATATCCTTGCTGGGCGGTCAACTGCTCAGCTTTCGCCCCGCCGGCGAGCAGCCCTTGCTGTATTTGTCGCCGCAGGCGCGCTACCAGCCGGGCAAGGCCATACGCGGCGGCGTGCCACTGTGCTGGCCCTGGTTCGGCCCGCATCCCTGCGACCCGGCTCAGCCGGCCCACGGCGTGGCGCGCACGCAAGCCTGGCGTCTGGACGAGGTCCGGGAAGACGCCGGTACGTTCCACGTGAAACTCTCCGGCCCCGAACACGACGGCCTGACGGCGGAAATGGAATACCGGCTGGGCGCGGCGGTGGAGGCGGCGCTAACCACTCGCAACCACGGGGATCGTCCCCTGCGGCTGGGCGCCGCGCTGCACAGCTATCTAGCCGTGGGCGATGCGCGTCTGGCCACGCTGTCCGGCCTGGACGGCGCACGCTGTCACGACAAGGTGGCGGGCCGCGAAAGCCGCTGGCCGGACGGCGAATTCCGCTTTCACGGCGAAGTGGACAGCATTGTTTACAGCGAGCGGCCCGCCTTGCTCCGCGACCCGGTCTGGCAACGTTGCATTCGCGTCACAGCGGAAGGCGCCGGCAGCGTGGTGGTATGGAACCCGGGGGCTGAAAAGACGGCCTTGCTGGGCGACTTGCCGACAACCGCCTGGCTTGATTTCGTCTGCGTGGAAACCGCCAACGCCGGCGACGATGTCCGAGAGCTTGCTCCCGGCGCCAACCATCGCATGGCTTGCCGCTTGACGCTGGAGCCCTTCCACGCCGAGGCCGGGGTATAATGAGGGCCGAAATCGCCGCGGCCCTCAGCCCGGCGGACCGCGTTTTTCAGTTCCGGAACCCCTAGCGATGGCCAGACCCGACAAGATTTCCCGTTTCCTGCCGATTTCCTTTGCCAACGGCAACAGCGTGCGCCGCTTCGGCAAACACTGCCCCAGCTGCCGCGCAATGGTGGGCTCGGAGCATATGGAAGGCATAGCCAGCAAGCAGCAGGACAAGATCTTCCTCGCGGCCCAGGCGCGCTGCCCGTCCTGCGGCGTCGGCTTTCCGGTGCGTTGCGTGATTACCGACGACAAACGTGTTCACCGCGTACTGCTCCCCCACTGGGCCTTTCGCATGTGGCTGCAAATGGCCACCCGCAACGATCCACAACCGCCCGGCGACGACAACTGGACGCTGGAGGACGCCCCGGCGGAAACCGCGCAGCAAGGCTTCGTGCTGCCCGACAACGCCTTCGTCACCCGTTCAGAGGAAGTGCTGGGTCGTTTCCAGGGCGAGCCTATCAACGCCTGGATCGAATATCAGGGCCAGCGCTTCGTGTTCGAGCGCGCCGCGCCGCCCAGCGGCGACGCCCGGCTGGACGCCAGCGAATTGCTGTTCGAGGGCCGGCTGATCTACCGCCAGGCCTGAGCGTCGACAAAGAAAACGGCAGCCCGTGGGCTGCCGTTTTTGCGTTCTTAAGATCCTGTTTACGATCCCGCGAGCTAGAGCGAGACAAGGCGAAAACTTGCGAAAAAGCGGAATGTACCAAGGGTACATGAGCATTTCGAAGACGGCACTCATCGCACAATCTCTCTACCGACGCGCAGCAGATCGTAAACAGGTTCTTAGAGCGGCTAACAAAAGTCAGTTTCACGTCTGAGGCAAGGCGCGCCGACGCAGGCAGTACTTGAGTACGGCAAGTCGGCGCAACGCAGCATCAGGAGTTTTGTTAGCCGCTCTTAGTGCGCGGCGGCCGGATAACGCTCCCTCACCCAGGCTTCGAAACGGCGGCACATTTCCGCCTCCCCCGCGGCGTTGTCGGCGATCAGTTCGGCGCCGTGCACCAGCCGTATCGTCGCGTCCAGCCGCTCCGGGTAATCCCGCGCGTAGTTCCGTTCCACGGCGGCGGCGATCAGCCGCTTCGCTTCACGCCAGGCCTCGTCCACGCGGAGGTCGCAGGCCTCCGCCAGGTATCGAGCGTTGAAATGCTCGCCGGTCAGGCTCAGCAAAGTGGCGTCGTGATCCAGGCTGTTGCCCGGGGCCCAGTAATGTTCGGCTAGCAGCGGGCCGATCGCCGGGTTGTCGGTCAGGTAGCCGTATTCGCGCAGGAAGTAGGCTCGGGTCTGATACACCGCCATATGCGCCAGCAAATAGCCGTGATAAGACGCCGCCGACTCCTGGTTCAACAAATGCGGAATCGCCAACAGCGGCCGCGGGCCGCATTCGACGCCCAGGATCTCGCGCTCGCAGCGGCGCGCCAGCGCCAACACCGTCTCCGGCGTCAGTTCCGCTTCCGGCAGCCGGTACAGCTCGCGCTCGAAGTAAGCGACCACGGCGATGGACCGCTCGGAGAAAGCGAAGAAAGGCTGGGTCGCCTCGATGCGCGCGCGGATCAGCGCGTCCGGCATCGCCTCGCCCGCGGCGTTGCGGGCGTAGCGCTTCAGCCAATCGGCGTCGTTCAGCAGGCTGTCGCAGAACATGCTCTGAGTTTCGGCGTACGCCATCGAAGTGGGCGCGAACTCCTGGGAGAAGCACGGCGCGTTCTGGATCACATTGGCGAAATGAGCGGCGTGACCGCCTTCGTGGAACAAGGTATTGATCGCCCGCGCGCCGCTGCCCACCTGATCCGGCGTGGCATCGGCGGTGAAATTGATCCGGCCCGGCACCCAGCGGCCGCCGTCGTAGAAGCTCGGCACCGGCCCGTGGCAGAAGCCGTTCTGATACTTGCCCTTGCGCTCCACCAGGTCCAGCTGCATGGTGGCCTGCCGATACTGCACGCCCAGCCGGCGAAAACTCAGCACCCAGCGTTCCACCGCTTTGGAGAACGGCAGATAGGGATCCATCTGCCGAGTCACGTCGCCGCTCATATGGAAGCGCAAATTGTACGGCAGCAGCGCGTCCGCGCCTTTGTCGTCGGCCAAGCGCCGCAGCGCCCGCTGATTGGCGTCGCGGGTGCGCGCTTCGAAATCGTCGAGCACGGCGAACAATTCATCCGACGTCATCTGCTCGTTCTTGCGCACCTTGTGCTCAAAATAATCGGCGCTGCCCAGGCTGCGCGCCAGCGCATTGCGCTGTTTGACGATGTCGAGAAAGCCGTTGTCCAGCACCCAGCGCTCCAGGTCGAGCAAGGCGTCGTGCGAGCTTTTACGCGCGGCGAGATCCGGGTTGGTGGCCATATTGATGGCCAGCGTGGTGAGCGTCGCCTCTTCGCGCTCGCCGCGCTCGTTGATGTGGCTGAGCGCGAGGTCGCGGCGCTTGGCGAACAACTCGGCCTCCATCTCGATCAGCCGGCGCATCTGCTCCTGCGCCGCCGCGCTGTCTATGATGTTGCTTTCAAACAGGGCCAACCAACCCTGATAGCCGTGCAGCAAGTCGTCGCGCTCCGCGCCGGCCGGCTGCGCCTGCAAACGCTCCAACGCCGCGCGCACCGCCGCCAGCCGTTCCGGGCTGGAGATAAAGGCCTTGTAGTCGGCTTCGGCGCGGGCGAAACCGTCGTGATCGTCGGACACCGCCATATAGGTGTCCCAGAACAGGTCTTCCTTGGTTTTATGCACCACCAGGTAATCGCGGTTGAGCTGGTCGAACTCCGCGCGCAGTTCGGCAATCGCTGTCATCTTGCTACTCTCCTTTGCGCTGTCCATCAGCCGCTTTTGGCAGGCCTGGACAGTCTGTTTATGAAATTTGCATTGAGTGTGCGCGCGCGTTCCACACGGGTCAAGTGCGAGCCGCTCCCATCGCTAAGAACCTGTTCAATGTCCGCTGAGCGTCGGCGAGACGGCGTTGAAAGCCCCTTCGAAATGCTCATGTACTCTATTTTCTCAGCCGCAACGCCTTGTCTCGCCTTAGCTCGCGAGATCGTGAACTGGCTCTAACAACTGGCGGCGGCCCATTGCAGCACTTCGCGCCGAGGGCCGGGGAACGGAGGCGGCACCGCGGACAACAGCAGGCTCAGCCGCGGCTCCGCGCCCAGCGGCTGAACCACGAAACCCAGCCGTCGCGCCAATTGCAACATGGCGATGTTGCCCGGCGCGCAATCGGCCCAGATCCGGTGCCAGCCCAGCTGGCGGTAGCCGAAGTCCAGCATCATCCGCGCCGCTTCCAGCGCGTAGCCCTGGCCCCAGGCCGATTCCGCCAGCTCGATGCCGAAGCCGGCTTCGCCGCCGCGCTCCAGCCCGCGCAAGCCCACCGAGCCCAGCAGCGCCTTGTCTTCGCCGCGCACAATGGCCAGCTGCCAGCCACGGCGGGGGGAGTCGCGCTGCTGTTCCAAAAAGCGCAGCAACAATTGCCCGCTGCGCGCCGGCGTCACTTCTTCAGGCGGGTAATGACGAGCGAACTCGCGGCCGCTGCGCGCCATCGTGTAGGCCGAGTGATCATCCGGGCGGAAATCGCGCAGCATCAGGCGCCGACTGTAGAGCAAGGGGCTCAACATAAGCCGCCCTTCTCCAGCCGCAGCCGGTGAATGCGCTGTTCCAGTTCCTGGCGCTGGTATTGCCTTTGTTGATCTTGGTGCTGAGCCTGGCTTTCTTGCCATGCCTTATCGGCCGACGCCGCGTGGTCGTCGCCGAGGATGTCGCGCAGCAAGTGACGCGACAGGGGAATAAAGAACAATGCCATGATGGCGTAACCTGTAAAGAACGATAAAGATCATGGACGGCTGGCCCGCGGGGAGCGGAAAGACGTCCGGCATGCGCCGTCAAGCTTGTGGGGCCTGGCGACGCTGCGCAGTCTGCTACCGGGCCGGCATGACGTCAAGCATAATCTGCGTGAAACATTCTAATGGCATGACAAAAAAACAGCAGCGGCCACGCCCTCCGACGCGGCCGTCCAGCCTAGTCGCTCAGCGCCACCAGCCCAGATAACGGGCAAGGCTCGTGGAAATGGCCGCGTCGGTCAGCCCCAGTTGCAGGCCCACCAGCGCCGCGTAAATCTGCATGCCGTGCTCGTCCGGCATATAGGGCAAGGCCCAATCGCTCAGCATCGGATACAGCATGCAAGCCAGCAACAAACCCGCCGCCAAGGCCGCGCCCACCCAGGCGCGGGAACGCGCGCGCAGGGCCAAGCGGATCAAAAGGTCCGAACCAAAGAAAACCACGCTAACCAGATAGAGCGCCATGACGCGCCTCCTTGCAAAATATTGACCATGTCACTCCGCCGCCGGCAGCACGAAGGCAGCTCGGTGCGAATGCTTGTTTTTGGGGCAATCAGGGCGGCAACGGCATCATAACGATGCATGGGCGGCGCGGTGCGGCCGCGCTCGGTGCTATGGAACTGCGGACACGGGCCGGATTCGGCTCGGCAATGGGCCGGAACCGGAAGTGCCCGGCGACGGCCCATTGAGTGGTTTATAGCAAACTCTCCTAATGAAAACAGCCCGCGTTTCTTGCGAAACGCGGGCTGCTCTGGCGGGGGAAAACTCAGGCCGCTGCGGCGCGCCGCCCCTGCCACATTTGCAGTAATCCGGCGATGGAGTACAACAGCAATGCCGCCCAGATCAGGCCGAAGCCGATGGCACGACCGCTATCGAACGCTTCACCGAACAACAACACGCCCAACGCCAATTGGATGCTGGGGCCGATGTACTGAATCACTCCCACCGTAGCCAGCTTGAGCCGGCGCGCGCCGGCGGCGAACAGCAACAAAGGCACCGCGGTCACCACGCCTGCGCCGATCAGCAAGCTGGTCTGCATGGCGGAACCATGACCGAAAGTCCCCTGTCCCTGCCATTCGAACCAGACCAAGGCTCCTGCCGCCAGCGGCGTCATCAGGAAGGTTTCCAACGCCAGCCCCTCCAGCGAAGCCAGCGGCGCTTTCTTACGCAATAGACCGTACAGGCCGAAGGTGGCCGCCAACGACAGCGCGATCCACGGCAAGGCGCCGGCGCTGTAGGTGATCCAGGCCACGCCGCCCGCCGCCAGCAGCAAGGCGGCGTTCTGCAAACCGCTCAGACGCTCGGACAGAAAGAGCCTGCCCAGCAGCACGTTGAACAACGGGTTGATGAAGTAGCCCAGGCTGCCCTCCACCACGTGGCCGGCGTTCACCGCCCAGATGTAGATCAGCCAGTTCAACGACAGCAACAAGGAAGACAGGCCGAAAATGCCCAGCTTGCGGGGTTCGCGCACCGCCGCCGGCAGCCAGCCCCAATGATTGCGCACGGTCAGCACCACAGCGACGAACACCGCCGACCAAACAATGCGGTGGCACAGAATTTGCAAAGCCGGGACTTCGTGCAGCGGCTTCCAGTACAGCGGAAACAGACCCCAACAGATGAAGGCGGCAACGGTGAAAGCGACGCCGCGGCCGCTTTCGGAAGTAGAAGAATTTGAACTCATGGAATTTCACACAGCAAGGGAGGGGGTCAGGATGACAGCTTAACCAAATTGCCACAGCGGAAAAACCGCTATTCAATCAACAGATTGTTCATTATTCAAAACAATGACTTTCCAGATGGCAAGCATGCTGCGCTGGCACAATCGCCGCAGTCGACGTCCACATCAGTCAATCTCTTTGACGTTGACGTAAACGTAACTTATAGTCCGATCAAATAGAGAAAAGACTCTAGAATCCAGCCCCGGACCAGGGACCGCGCCGACATGCCAAGCAGCCGGCGATCAAAAACAACACCGGCTGGAGATGGAGCTCAACCGCTGACAACAAAGGAGAAGCCGTCGGCGCCGCACAGACCGCAACCATGCGGCGGGCGCAGACACACCGAGCCGCCGCCCAGGGTAGAAGCTGTTTACGATCGTAAATATGTTCTTAGGGGCGGTGGCGTCGGGCCAGCGGGTCTAAAACTTAAGGAGAAGGCCGGCCGCACGCGCCCACAAGGCGCAGGCCGGCCCATCGCCACAAGCGATGGGACGTCCACAGCGCGGCGCTGGCGCCCGCGGGACGCGCCCGAGAATGACAGGAGGAGAAATCATGTCGATCCGCCACGCAGACCTGGAAGAAAAATACACGGCCCCCACCGGCCAGGTGCTGATGACCGGGATTCAGGCGCTGGTGCGCCTGCCCATGCTGCAACAACAGCTGGACCGCGCCGCCGGGCTGAATACCGCCGGCTACGTCACCGGCTACCGCGGCTCGCCGCTGGGCAACGTAGACCAAACCATGCAGAAGGCCGGCAAATACCTGCAGGAACACAATGTCGTGTTCCATCCCGGCCTTAACGAGGACCTGGCCGCCACCGCGGTCTGGGGTACTCAGCAAGTGAATATGTTCGATGGCGCCAAATACGACGGCGTCTACGCGCTGTGGTACGGCAAGGGCCCGGGCGTGGACCGCTCCGGCGATGTGCTCAAGCACGGCAACGCTGCCGGCACCAGCCGCCACGGCGGCGTGCTGCTGGTGGCCGGCGACGACCACGCCGCCAAATCCTCCACCTTCCCGCACCAGTCCGATCACATCCTGGCCGCCAGCATGATTCCGGTGCTGAGCCCGTCCGGGGTGCAGGAAATCATAGATTACGGCCTGCACGGCTGGGCGATGAGCCGCTATTCCGGCTGCTGGGTGTCCATCAAGGCGATATCCGACACGATTGAAAGCTCGGCCATCGTCGACATCTCGCCGGAACGGTTGCAGTTCAAGATTCCGCAAGACTTCCCCTTGCCCGAGGACGGCCTCAACATCCGCTGGCCGGACGCGCCGCTGGCGCAGGAAAAACGCGTGCTGCACCACCGTCTGTACGCGGCGCTGGCCTATGCCCGCGAAAACAAGCTGAACCACATCACTCTGGACTCTCCCAAGCCGCGGCTGGGCATCATCACCTGTGGCAAGAGTTATCTCGACGTGATGCAGGCGCTGGACGATCTGGGCATAGACGAGGCGCTGGCCGCCGACATCGGCCTGCGCATCTTCAAGGTGGGCATGGTGTGGCCGCTGGAGCCGGAAGGCGTGCGCCAGTTCGCCGAAGGGCTGGAAGAAATCCTGGTGGTGGAGGAAAAACGCCAGATCATCGAATACCAGCTGAAAGAGCAGCTGTACAACTGGCGTGACGACGTGCGGCCGCGCGTGGTGGGCAAATTCGCCGAAAAAGGCGAATGGGCGCTGCCCCACGGCGACTGGCTGCTGCCGGCCGCCGGCGAACTGACCCCGGCGATGATAGCGCGCGCCATCGCCGGCCGGCTGGCCTTGATCTTCGACAGCCCCATCATCCACGACCGGCTGAAGTTCTACGACGACAAGGAAGCCCAGTTGGTCAAACCGCGCGAATCCATCGCCCGCGTGCCGCACTACTGCTCCGGCTGTCCGCACAACACCAGCACCAAGGTGCCGGAAGGCAGCCGCGCCGTCGCCGGCATCGGCTGCCACTACATGGCGCACTGGATTCAGGCCGACAGCACCAAGACCTTCACCCAGATGGGGGGCGAAGGCATCACTTGGGTGGGCCAGGCGCCGTTCACTCACACCAAACACATCTTCACCAATCTGGGCGACGGCACCTATTTCCACTCCGGTCTGCTGGCCATACGCGCCGCCGTGGCCGCCAAGGTCAACATAACTTACAAGATTCTGTACAACGACGCGGTGGCGATGACCGGCGGCCAGCATGTGGACGGTTATCTGGACGTGCCGATGATCACCCGCCAACTGGCGGCGGAAGGCATCAAGCGCATCGTGATCACCAGCGACGACCCGGACAAATACCAGAACGTCCAGGGCTTGGCGGCCGGCGTGGAAGTATTCCACCGCCGCGAGCTGGACCGGCTGCAAAAAGAACTGCGCGAAGTCGAGGGCACCAGCATCCTGATCCACGATCAGACCTGCGCCGCCGAGAAACGCCGCCGCCGCAAACGCGGCGACTTCCCCGACCCCGCCAAGCGCGCCTTCATCAACCAGCAGGTATGCGAAGGCTGCGGCGACTGCGGCCAGAAATCCGGCTGTCTGTCGGTGCTGCCGGTGGAAACCCCGCTGGGCCGCAAGCGCAAGATCGACCAGTCCAGCTGCAATAAGGACTACTCCTGCGTAGAAGGCTTCTGTCCCAGCTTCGTCACCGTGGAAGGCGGCCAGCTGAAGAAATCCGCCGGCAGCAGCGCCAGCCTGAGCGCGATGCCCACACTGCCGGAACCGACGATCCCGCAACTCCACGAACCGTTCAGCATCATGGTCACCGGCGTGGGCGGCACCGGCGTGGTCACCATAGGCCAGGTGCTGGGCATGGCGGCCTATCTGGACCGCAAAGGCGTCACCGTGCTGGACATGGCCGGCCTGGCGCAAAAAGGCGGCTCGGTGTGGTCGCATGTGCGCATCGCCGACAGTCAGGACAAGCTGCACGCCGTGCGCATCGCCGCCGGCGACGCCAACCTGGTGCTGGGCTGCGACCTGGTGGTGACCGCCGCCGAGGAGGCGCTGGCCAAAATGCGCGACGGCTTCAGCCACGCCATCGTCAACAACTACGAATCGCCAACCAGCGCTTTCCTGAAGAACCCGGATGTGCGCTTCCCCAGCAAGGCGATGAAGGACGCCATCGTCGAATCTGTCGGCGCCGGCCGCTACAGCGAGGTCAACGCCACCCGGCTGGCCACCTCCCTACTGGGCGACGCCATCGCCAGCAATATGTTCATGCTTGGCTACGCTTGGCAAAAGGGCTTGGTGCCGGTGACGCTGGAAGCAATCATGGAAGCGGTGCGTCTGAACGGCGCCGCGGTCAAGTTCAACCAGGACGCCTTCAGCTGGGGCCGTCACGCCGCCCACGATCCGGCGCGCATCGAAGCGCTGGTCAGCCCGTCGGCGGTGGTGGCCTTCGTTCCACGTGAAACCCCTGACGCCGTGCTGCACCATCGCGCCACCGCGCTGACCGCCTATCAGAACGCGGCGCTGGCCGAACGCTACAAGGCGCTGGTGGCGCGGGTGCGTCAGACCGAGGAAGCGTTGAACCCGGCAAGCAGCGCGCTGACGCTGGCGGTGGCCAAAAATTACTACCATGTGCTGGCGTACAAGGACGAGTACGAAGTGGCCCGGCTCTACACAGACGGCGGCTTCCAGCGCGAGCTGGCGCAGCAGTTTGACGGCGATTACCAGCTACGCTTCCACATCGGCGCCGGCTGGATCACCGGCGGGCAGCCGCGCAAAGTGGCCTTCGGCCCCTGGCTGCTGACCGGCATGAAGTGGCTGGCCAAACTGCGCTTCCTGCGCGGCACCCTGCTGGACCCGTTCGCCCGGCAGGCCGACCGCAAGCTGGAGCGTCGGCTGATCGGCGAGTTTGAGCGGCAGGTGGAAGACTTGCTGAGCGGACTGACGCTGGACGCGCTGCCGCGCGTGGTGGAGCTGGTGAAAACCTGGGAAGGCGTGCGCGGCTTCGGCCACATCAAGGAGCGCAACTACCAGCAGGCCAAGAGCAAACAAACGCAGCTGCTGAGCGAGTTGAAGCCGGGCGGCAAGAACCGCCAGGTCGCCTAAGTCAAAGCAATGAAGTTGCTGTAAACGTAGTACCCGAGTGTTCCTACAGCTTGCGGGCGTCGACCATGTCGACGCCCTCTTTTTTCGCCTGTCCTTTCTGCCAGCCGCCCCTTTCTCCAATTGAAAATGCCAAAGGCATTTTCTAGCTTCAAGACTGGCGCGCTCCCGCGCCGCCCCATCCCAAGCTTGTCCGCATAGGAGATTCCGTATGTCCCTGAACTGTCGCCATGGCTTGCTCGCCTTCGTCTGCGCCCTCTTGCTGGGCTGCGCGTCCACGCCCGGCAGCGACCGCTGCGCCGGCCAGACCCAGCCGCCGATGCCGGGCATGAGCACGGTCGACAATCCCGCTTTGCTGAACAGCGCGCTGGGCCAGCCCGGCAAAGGCGGCCTGTGCACCGGCCAGGTGCGGCGCCAGGACGCCGCGGATCAAACCGTGACGGTCTACCGGGTGTACGACAGCGGCAAGGCCAATTCGCGGCTGGGCCGCTGGTGGTCGTTCAGCGCGCCGCAAGGGCCGGTGGCCGCCTACCGCGCCGCCAACGCCATCTGCCCGAGCTGGAGCCAGCTCAACCGCGTGGTGCGCTGCCAATTGAAAGTGGGCGCCCAGGTGGCGGTGGGACCGGGCCAGAGCGCCGATTGCGCGCCGGACCCCAACTACCCGCCGTCGCCGGTCAACCAGGTCTACGTTCCCAACGCCAGCCCGGACAGCTTGCTAGTGGAGCGCTGTGAGGATCTGGGAGATTTCCCGCCGGCCTCTTGAGCAAGACTCCACTCAATTGACGCCAATCATCAGAGCCATCAGCATGGTCGTTTATTCCAACAAGAGAAACGACCATGCGCCTTAAGCCTCTTCTCGCCGCCGGCCTGTGCGCCGCGCTGTTCCACGCCGGCCCGGCGCTCGCCGCCGAAGACAGCGCCGCCGCCGCCAAAGCGTTGCTGCAGGCGATGCGTTACGACGAGATGATCGTGCAGACGATGCAGCAGATGGAAGCCACCATGCAGCAGCAAATGGAGCAGCAGCTGTGGCAAAGCCAGCCGAACTGCGCGCAGACGCCGGCTTGCAAAGACAAGGTCGGCGCTTTTCTGCAACAGCTGCGGAAAACCCAACAAGCCTATTTCCAGTCCGCCGAAACCCGCAAGTTGTTGCAAGAGGTGCAGGTCCAGGCGCTGAGCAAGCACTTCAGCGTCGCCGAGATCCGCGAGATGAGCGCTTTCTATCAAACCCCCACCGGCAGCAAGATGTTGCGGCTGATGCCCAAGATCGTGGCGGAAACCGGTCCGGCGGTGATGCAGGACCTCAACCAGCGCTTGCTGCCCAAGCTCAAGCGGCAGATGGACGAGTTCGCGCGTCAGAACGGCGTCCGCTGAACCGGGAAGCGGACAACAAAACGGGGCCGTCGGCCCCGTTGTCGTCTGGCGTCCGCGGCGCTCAGCTCTGACGCACCACCATCGCCTGCTCCGGCGCCGGGAAGCCGCCGGCAGCCAGGGTTTCGCGAATCACGCGGTTGCTGTCGAAATACACCTGCCAGTAGTCCTGCGGCTTGCAATACGGCCGTACCGCCAACACCGGCCCCAAGGGCGTGAACTCTAGCAGGCCCACGTCCGGCGCCGGGCTGGCCAGCACATTGGGCACCTTGGCCACCGTCTCCCGCAGCAAGCTCATCGCCGCCGCGTGATCGGCGCTGGCGGCCAACTGGGCTTTCAGGTCCACCCGTCTCTGCTCGGTGGCGCTGAAGTTCTGGATGGTGTCGGAAAATATCTTGTTGTTGCCGACCAGGGTCAGCACCCCGTCCGGCGTGTCCACCGCGGTGGCGAACAGGCCGATGTGCTTGACCGTGCCGACGACGCCGGCCACGCCCACCAGATCGCCCACTTTGAACGGCCGCAGCACCACCAAGAAGATGCCGGCGGCGAAGTTGGCCAACAAGCCGCTCCAGGCCATGCCCACCGCCACGCCGGCGGCGGCGATCACCGCGGCGAAGGTGGTGGTCTGCACCCCGAAGAAGCCTAGGATGCCGATCACCAGCACGATGGTCAGCGTCACGTCCAGGAAAGACTTCACGTACTGGCGGATGGTGTGGTCCAGAGATTTGCTGGCCAGCTTGGCGTCCAGCAGGCGGGTGGCGAAATTGATCAGCCAGCGGCCCACCAGCCACAGCAAGATGGCCGACACGATGTTGAGGCCGATTTTCACCGCCAGATCGGACCAGTGACTCCAGTTGATGGCATCCATTTGTAAATTCCCCTTTTCAACGGTTTTGCAACATGTTTAAAGATAGGAGCTTGCCACAGAAATACCAAATGAATTTTTACGCGAAGCTTCGCCGCCCTGCTTCTGCCGCCCGCGCGCTCAGCGCCTAGTCAAAGTCTCGCGAGCAAGGGCGAGACAAGGCGAAAACTGGCGAAAAAGCGGAATGTACACGTGGTATATGAGCATTTTGAGCTCGTACTCGCCGTGCAACGCTTCACGACGCGCAGCAGACTATGAACAGGTTCTCAGGCCCCGGACAAGGCGCGGCAGGTCTCCCCTATGCCGCCCAGGATGCGCAGATCGAAGGCGTGGTCCATGCGCGTAGGCGTGTAATTGATCAAGGCGGTGGCCACGCCGGCCTGCGCCGCTTCCAGCGGAATCAGGTTGACCGGCGACACCTCCAGCGACGAGCCCATCACCAAGAGCAGATCCGCCTGCAAGGCGGCGTCGAAGGCCAGCTCAATCAAGGGCACCGCCTCGCCGTACAGCACCACGTCCGGCTTGAGCACGTCGTGGCACAACCGGCAGACCGGCAGCGGATGGTGCAGCACGTAATCCAGCGCGTGGGTGGTGTCGCAGCTGGGGCAGCTGGCGGTCAGCAAGCTGCCGTGCAGCTCCAGCACCCGGCCGCTGCCGGCGCGCGCGTGCAGGCCGTCGATGTTCTGGGTCAGCACCGTCACCCGCTTGCCTTGCTGCTCCAGTTCCGCCAGAAACTGGTGCCCTTCGTTGGGCCGGTAGTCGCCGATCAGCTTGATGCGGAATATTTCGCGGAACGCCTGCCAGAACGCCTCCGGATCGCGGCGGAAATAATCGATGGACACCACCTCGGCCAGGCTCATGCCGCGCGACCATAGGCCGTTGGCGGAACGGAAGTCCGGGATGCCGGACTCGGTGCTCATGCCGGCGCCTGTCAGCGCCACAATGGTTTCCGCCTGCTCCAGCATCTGGCGCAGGCGGTTGATTTGCTCGGACATCTATGCATTCCAGCTATTGATTGAATCCACTATAGAAGCTGGCCGCGTCGTGCACTCGCGTACCGTGGCTTCAGCTTAGCCGTTTTCATGACATACGCTCAGCCGGCCGTTGGCACAGGGTATTTGACGGCGTTCTTGGCCATCTTGTCGCGTACCGCCGCGTCAAGATCCACGCCCGTCACCATCGCCAGCCGCGTCAGGTAAAGCAACACGTCGGCGATTTCTTCCTGCAGATGGGTGAAACGCGCCGGGTCCTCGCGCAGCGAGGCGGCCTCCTCGTCGCTCAGCCACTGGAAGATTTCCGCCAGTTCGCCCACCTCTCCCACCAAGGCCAGCATCAGGCCGCGCGGCGTATGGTGGCGATTCCAATCGCGTTCATCGGCGAAACGCTGCAATGCGGCGGAGAGTTTTTCAGTAGAGATCAGGGTTTCGCTCATCGTTCTATCCGGGTTTCACGTGGAACATCAGGCGCTTGCCGCCTCAGAGCTTATGGAAAGTCTCGCGAGCACGAGCAAGACAAAGCATTGCTGCTGAGAAAGCGGAATGTACACCTGGTATATAAGTATTTCGAAGTTGTTTTCAACGCTATCGCCGCAGCGCAGCAGACTATGAACAGGTTCTTAAACCTTTCTCTTATTCCACCAGCTCCAGGCTTACCGAACCATCGCCATGCTCCGCCGCCAGGCGGAACTGGGGCTGGCGCGCCAGATAGCGGAGCGCGCCGGCGCCGGTGTCGAAGCGCATGGCGACGCCGGCCACCGGCTGAATGCGCCAGGCTGGCTTGGCCGCCGGGTCCACCACCTTGCGCTCGGCCAGATAGCCCGCCACCGCCGCGCGGTTTTCGTCCGGCGAATCCACCACCACGCGGCTGGCGTCGATGCCGGGGAAATGGCCGCCGCCGGAGGCGCGGTAGTTGTTGGTGGCCACCAGAAAGCTGGCGTTCTCGTCTATCGGCTTGCCCTGGTAGCTCAGCTTGACGATACGATGGCTGGCCGGCGCCGCCAGCTTGCCGTCGGCGTCGTAGCGCGCCGGCTGGCTGACGTCGATCTCATAGCTGACGCCGACGATGCTGTCGAAGTTGTAGGAGCGGAATTCCGGGTTCAGCAGCGGCTGGGTCTTGGGCCCCTTGGGATCGATGCGCAGAAACTGCCCGGCCGACATTTCCAGCCATTCGCGCACTTCGCGGCCGCTGACCTTCACCGCCTTCAGCGTATTGGGATAGATGTAGAGATCAGCCAGATTGCGGATCGCCAACGGACCGGCCGGGATATCGGTGTAGTAATTCCAGCCCTGGCGGCCGCCGGCCTTGAACGGCGCGGCGGCGGACAGTACCGGCAGGCCTTCGTACTCGGTGCCCTTGACCGCGTTCTTCACATACCAGGCCTGAGCTTCGGCCACGATCTGCACCGAGGGATCGTCCGCCGCCTGGGCGAAGTAGCTGTAAATCGGCGCGCGGGTTTCCGCCACTTTGCCGCGCACATAGTCCAGCGTCCGGCGGTGTTCGGCGGCGATCAACTCGGCCACCTTGGGCTCGGCGGCCGCCAGCGGCCGCTTGGCTTTCCTGTCGTAGATAGCGCGCAGACCGGCCTGCTTGCCGCTCACCTTCCAGCCGGCGTCCCCGCGCTCCAGCACCAGGTCCACCACGCCGATATGGTCGCCCCAGCGGCCCGGCATCACCGCCGGCACGCCGTTGATGGTGCCGGCGGCCAGATCCACCTTGGGATAGCCGGCGAAGGCGGCGGACGGGAATTCGGCGTGGGCGTGGCCGAACAGGATGGCGTCGATGCCGGCCACCTCGGCCAGCCCGGCCACCGAGTTCTCGGCGAAACGCGCGCTCTCCCCTTTTTCGAAACCGGAATGCGGCACCGCGATCACGATGTCGGCGCCCTTCTGCTTGAGCTCGGGCAGATAGCGGCGCGCGGCGTCGACAATGTCCAGCAC
The DNA here is from genome assembly GCF_009936155.1 of Chromobacterium haemolyticum. Lineage (NCBI taxonomy): Bacteria > Pseudomonadati > Pseudomonadota > Betaproteobacteria > Neisseriales > Chromobacteriaceae > Chromobacterium > Chromobacterium haemolyticum. The sequence goes on from NZ_AP019312.1 coordinate 5,084,744, forward strand.
TTCCACCTTGCCCTGTAGATTGGCCTTGTCCCACTGCATGATCTGCGGCGGCACAAAGCCGATCACGCCGATGTTCAGCGTCTGCGGCTGGCCGTCCTCGTCCTTGAACTCCCGCTTGAGCAGTACATAGGGCTGGAAATACGGCTGGCCGGTCTTGGCGTCCACCACATTGGCGTTGACGTAGGGGAAGGCGGCTGTCTTCAGCGCCTGGTCAAGGAAGGGCAGCCCGTAATTGAATTCGTGGTTGCCGATATTGCCGGCGTCGTAGCGCAGCCAGTTGAGCACCTTGTAGGCCGGATGCGTGTCGCCGGCGCGCAGCGGCTGGATCTTGGCCACCAGATCGCCCAGCGGATTGCCCTGCAACAAGTCGCCGTTGTCTATCAGCAGGCTGTTGGGCGCCTCTTGCCGCGCCGCGCGGATCAGCGTCGCCGCGCGCGCCAGGCCGAAGTCCTGCGTCGGCTTGTCCTGGTAGTAGTCATAGTCCAGCAGGTTCATGTGCACGTCTGAGGTTTCCAGCACCCGCAGCTTCAGCGGGGCGGCCCAGCCGTTGACGGCCGTCGCGGCCAGCAGGGAGGAGACGAGGAGAGGCGCAAGTTTCACGGAACAGCCCTTTTCTGGTTTTATCGCGCCCGCATTATACGCCCGCCGTCGGCTGCTCCAGATAGAAAGCGCCCCAGGCGCACATCGCGTCTATCACCGGCCGCAGCGTGTCGCCCAGCTCGGTCAGCCGGTAGTCCACCCGCGGCGGCACCTCGGCGTACACCGTGCGCGCGATCAGGCCGTCGCGCTCCAGTTCGCGCAGCTGCTCGGTCAGCACCTTCTGCGACACCCCGCCCAGCAAGCGGCGCAACTCGCCGGTGCGCCGGCTGTCCTCGGACAAGTGGCACAGGATCGCGCACTTCCATTTGCCGCCCACCAGCCGCATGGTGGCGTCGATGGGAAAATTCAGTTCGCTCATGCGGGCACAGTTACCTTTTGGTGCTTATGAAACAAAAAAGTGCATACTTATCAACGACTTGATTCATTGATAGCATGGCCGTACCCATTTTACAGGAAGCGCCATGAAAACCCTGATCATCGTTGCTCACCCCGATCTCGAGCAATCCCGAATCAACCGCCGCTGGATGGCCGCGTTGAGCCGGCATCCGGAGCGCTATACCGTGCACGCGCTGTACCAGGCCTACCCTGACGGAAACATCGACGTGGCGCGAGAACAGGCGCTATTGAACCGCCACCAGCGCATCGTGCTGCAGTTTCCGCTGTACTGGTTCAGTTCGCCGCCCTTGTTGAAAACCTGGCAGGACCAGGTGCTGGACGAGGGCTTCGCCATCGGCGCGTGGCCGGAAGACTGGCGCATGCGGGACAAGCGCATCAGCGTGGCGGTGTCCACCGGCATCCGCGAGCGGGACTTCGCGCCCGACGGCCGCTATCTGTACCGGATGGAGGAAGTGCTGCGGCCGTTCGAGCTGACCTGCCGCTACCTCCGCGCCGAGTGGCTGCCCGGCTTCGCGCTGCACGGCGCCGAGCACGATCTGAGCGACGCCGAGATCGAGGCCAGCGCGGATGCTTATCTGCGGCACCTGCAGGCCGAGGCAGTAAAAATCCACTTGCCATGAAAAATGCCCGGCCGGTGCCGGGCATGATCTTGTCTGGAACGGAGAATGTATTCCCGTTCCAATTGGAATTACTCCAGCAAGCCTTCCGCCTTCAGCGCCTGCTGCACGAAGGGCAAGGCCGCCACGCGTTTCTGGAAGTCGATCAACGCCGGGAAATCACCCAGCGAACGCTGTACGAACTGCGCCCAGTTCAGGCAGGTGAACAGGTAGGCGTCGGCCACGCTGAAACGCTCGCCCAGCAGATAGGGCGTTTTCGCCAGTTGCTCTTCCGCCAGCGCCAGCCGACGGGTCAGCTTGTCCCAGGTCTGCTGCTTGAGTTCGTCGCTATTGGGATAGAACAGCGGCGAGAAACCCTTGTGCACCTCGGTGGCGATATAGTTCAGCCACTCTTGCAGCCGGTAGCGCTCCAGCGTGCCGTTAGCCGGCGCCAGCTGTTTGGCCGGCGCCTGATCCGCCAGGTATTGCACAATGGCCACGCCCTCGGTCAGCAGCTCGCCGTTATCCAGCTGCAAGGCCGGCACATAGCCGCGCGGATTGATGGTGGAGAAATCCACCCCGCCCGCGGTCAGATGCGGCTGGACCTTGAGATTCACCTTCTCGGTGTCGAACGGCAGGCCGCTGGCGAACAACACGATATGCGGGGACAGCGAGCAGGCGCCGGGGGAAAAATACAGTTTCATCGCTTTTCTCCAGTTCAGGATGTCTCGGGACAAAACACAGGAATGCGGAAAACCCGGACAGCCTGAGCCAAATCGATGACAGTTGCAACCCTGCGCTCAGCAGGGCCGTTGGCCGGCGGGCGCTCAGGGCGACTTCTTGGCGAACAAGCGCGGCCGCTTGTCCGGACCGGCACCGGCGGGCGCCTGCGGCCGAGTCTTCAGCGCCACGAACAAGTCCTCCACCTGCTGGCGCGCCCACGGAGTGCGGCGCAGGAAAGCCAGGCTGGATTTGACGCTGGGATCGTGATTGAAGCAGCGGATCTGGATGCGCCGACCCAGTTCCGGCCAGCCGTAATGGCCGACCAGCTGAGTCAGCATCTGCTCCAGCGTGACGCCGTGGGTGGGGTTGTTGGGTTGCGGTGCGCTCATGGTCGTGTTTTCTGGCTTGGGCGGGCGCAGTGTACCTTGCGCCCGCCGCGCCGCAAAGCCGTCCTCACGCGGCCGGCTTGGGCTTGCGTTGCCGCGGTGCGCGCTTGGGCGCGGGCTTGACCGGCGCCGGAGCCTCCGGAGGCGAGCTGTTCCGCTGGGCCAAGCCCATCGCCAGCGCCAGCCGGCCCAGGCGCTGCTGCTTCTCGCCGCTGATGGGCCCCGCCGCTTGCAGCAGCAGAATCGCCAGCTCCAACGCGAACTGTCGCTGTTGCTCGGTGGGCAACAAATGTTCCAGCGTCGCCAGCGCGCGCTTCTCGTCGTTGCGCACCAGCCAAGTCTGGCGCCGCACCGCCTGCTTGAACTGCTCCAGCGTCAAATCCTCGCCCAAGGCGGTTTCCTGCATCACCCGGCGAATAGCGTTGAACGGCCTCACGTCCACCACGCCGTTGCCGATGGCGACATAGATCAACAAGCGCAAAAAACCGTCCACCGGCCCGCCTTCGGCGTAATGGGCCTCCAGCTCCTGGCGCTTGAGCCGCAGCATCTCGCTGCGCTCCCAGCTGCCGTCCGCCTTGCGCACTCCGTATTCGCGCTGCGGTTTCAAACCGGTCAGCGCCGCGCTCCACGGCGATTCGAACAAGGTTCGGAAACTCAACTCCTGCCAGGCGTCGCGACCGTCGCGCCAACCGTTCAGCGCCGTCTCCATCCACTGCGCGTAGCTTTGCTGCCATTGCCAGAACGGATTGTCCTCCGCCGCCGGCCGCCGTTGGTCGCGCACTTTCTCCGCCCATTGCCGCAGCCCGGCCAGCCAGGGGTTGCGGCTGGAAAACCAGCGTCGCTCCAATCGCGACGGATGCATTTCGCGCCACCAGCGCGCGGTATGCTCGTTGCCGTATAAGCGCAGCCAGGGAGAGACGAAGGTATCGTACAGCTGCTGGTTGACCTCTCCCACCCGGCGCACCACTTCGAAGGCGGCCTCACCCTGGCGGCCGTCGCCCAAAGCCAGAATATCGTCGATGTCGCGCGGCTCGAAGCGGATCACGTAGCGGCCTTGCAGATATTCCAGCCCGGCCATTTCCGGGTGGGTATCGGTGATGATGGCTTCGTACAAGCCGGGCGGCAGCACATCTATCAAATCCAGCGCGCTGGCCAGCTCGCTGTGTTCCTTGTTGGCCACGCCGGCGGATACGAAAATACCCAGGTGGCCCACCTGTTCGTGCAGGCAATAGACGATGGTCTGCTCGTTAACGCGGATGTCCTCCACGCTGTGGTACAGGTCCGCGATCCAGAACAAGGCCTGCTGCGGCGGAGTGATGTTGTCGCCCCAGGAGGCGAACACCACGATGGGCGAGCGGATGTTGCGCAAATCCACCACCTGCCGTCCCTGCTCCAGCGTCACCTCGCCATGGCTCAGCCGGTTGCCGACGAACAGGTTTTGGGTAATCCATTCCATCTCGGCCTTGTTGAGCAGATAGTGGCCGCCCCACCAGCGCTCGAACTCCAGGAAGCGCTCACGCTCGGTATCCACCTTGGCGTACAGTGAGTAAGGCTTTTTCCAGTAGGTGTTGGCAGGGTCCAGCTGTTCGAAATTGCTGACCAGATGAGCCCCGTCGAACTGGCCGTGGCCCAGATCGCCCACTAGCGAGGCCATCCAGGTGCCGCCGTACAAACCGCCGGAATAACGCATCGGATTCTTGCCGGCCACGCCGGCCCAGTAAGACAACGGCGAGCCGGCCAGCAGGATGGGGCCCACCAGCTCCGGCGCGGTGGCCGCCAGCATCGCCAGCGCCCAGCCGCCCTGGCAATTACCGATGACGAAGGGTTTGCCGGCGCTGTGCGGATGCAGCTGGTTCACCTTTTGCAGGAAGATCTTCTCGGCGCGCCACACGCACTCAATCGTCTGCTTGGGCTCCGGCACCGGGAAAAACATCACGAAATAACAAGGATGGCCTTGGCGCAGCGCGATGCCGATCTCGCTGTCCATCTTGAAGCCGCCGATGCCTGGGCCGTGGCCGGCGCGAGGGTCTATCACCACGAAGGGCCGCTTGGCCGGGTCCGGTTTCGGACAGCCGTCCGGCGGGCGAATCGCCGACAGCGCGTAATTGACCGGCTGCTCCAGTTCGCGACCGTCGACGATGATGTCGTAATCGAACACCAACACCGGGGGGTGGCCGGAGGCAGCGTGCTCCAGATAGGTGTCCCCGCGCTGGCGCAGAATGTCGCAGTACAGCACAGAACGCTGCCAGGCGTCGATCCAATACTCTACCAAGGCGCCGTTCAAACCGCCGGCGCTCAGCGCGGAGAACCAAGGAAAGGAAGAATCAGGCTGGCTCATGCGAAAACGCTCCGGCGACGATAAGGGAATGCCGCAATTCACTCTAGTCCAAATCCCCGCCCCGGTCGGGAAAAAACCCATCGGCAAAACGCTTGCCGGCGAGCTTTACATTTGGTAACAATTGATCCCGACCAACTCATACTTAATTGACAGTCGCCATCCAGAATAATGGAGTGATCCTGCCGATGTCGCCCGCCCGCATCACCGCCATCAATGGAATGGCCTCCCTATGAAACCGCAGATACCCTTTATATTCGCCAGCCTCGCCGCCGGTGCCGCTCTGGCCGCGCCGCCGGAACCCGCTTGCCCGCCAATGGGCAATTTCGCCGGCCGTCCGTGGAAGATAGACCCGGCCAAACGTGACGCTTTCATCGCCCAGCACCAGAAAGCGCTGCACGACAAGCTCAAGATCCAGCCGGCCCAGGAAGCCGCGTGGCTGGCCTTCGCCAGCGCCACCCGCCCCGGTCCGATGCCGCCTTGCGAGAACGCGTCCACCGCGCCGGAACGCATGGAACAGCGCGTGCTGATGGCGCAGCGTCACCTGCTGAATCTGCAAAAGCGTTTGGAAGCGCTCAAATCCTTCTACGGCCAGCTCACGCCCGATCAGCAAAAAATCATGGACCAGGACAGCCCGCCGCTGATGGGCGGCCGGGGCCAGGGTCCAATGCGCAAACTGCAGGCAGGCCAAGGCAACGAGCCTCACAACTAAAACCCGTTACGATCTGCGACGATTCGTGAGCCGCGGCACGGCGAGCCCCGCGCATTGTTGCAAACTGCTAAGCGGGCCGGCCCGGTTAACACTCGATAACAAGCCCCGCCCTAGCCGCAACACTTGCCAGACATCCGTGGTCAATACTGGCTGCATGATCAACCTCCGCAGGAGTCTTCAATCATGACCAAGCTGTTCAAGCCCATGCTGATCGCCACGCTGCTGGCCGCCGGCGTTGCCGGTTCCGCGCTGGCCGCCGGCGACGCCCCGACGCAAAGCCCGATGCCGATGATGGAAAAAGGCCGCCACATGGACCCGGCCCAGCGCGAAGCCATGGCCGCGCGCCACCTGCAAGGGCTGCACGATCAACTGAAGCTGCAGGCGAACCAGGAAGCCGCCTGGAAAACCTTCGCCGCCTCGATGAAGCCGGGCGAACGGATGATGCCGCCCAAGCCCCAGGCCGGCGACACCGCGCCGCAGCGCATGGAGCGCATGCTGGACATGATGAAACAACATCAGGACGCGATGCAGAAGCGCCTGGACGCGCTGAAAACCTTCTACGCCCAACTGACGCAGGAGCAACAGAAGGTGATGGACCAATGGCATGGCCAGATGGGCCGCCGCATGAGTCCGATGGCCAAGCCGCAACCCAAGTAAGCGCCACGCGCCGGCCAAGAAAAACGGCAGCCTGAGGCTGCCGTTTTTAGCATGTTGACTCCGCACCCATCATTCAAGCGCGTCCAAACCACTTGTCGCCGAAGTTGACCAACAACACCCCGCCCACCACCAGCGCCGCGCCCAGCAGCCGAGGCAGATTCACCTCTCGCAGCGGCATCGCCAGCCAGCCGAAACGGTCGAACAGCAGCGACACGCACACCTGGCCGGCGATCACCAGGGACAGCATGGCCGCCACGCCCAGCCGCGGCGCCAGCAAGGTGGTGCCGAACACGAACATCGCCCCCATCGCGCCGCCCAACAGCATCCACCACTCCACCCGGCCGAGAGCCGCCAGATCCTGCCATTTCTGGCCGGTGGCGACGGCCAGCCCGGCCAGACACGCGCTGCCCACGGAGAACGACACCAGCGCCGCCAGCAGCGTGCTGTTGCCCAGCACGCCCTTTAGCTGGTTGTTGATGGCGGCTTGCAAGGGCACCACCACGCCGATGGCGAAGGCGAACAAGGGGTAGATTGGGTTCATCACTATCCTGTCGAATCAATTAAGAGCGTGTTTACGGTCTCGCGAGCTAGAGCGAGACAAGGCGTACTCGCCGTGTCACGTCTCACGACGCGTAGCAGATCGTAAACGGCTTCTAGGGCGTTTCACGTGAAACCGCGTTCACGCCGCGGTGTTGCGGAGGAAGGCGATCTTCTGCGGATTTCGGGTATACGCGCAGAAGCCCGGCTTGGGTCCTACCTTGGGGTGGTTGCGGCAAGTATTGGGACGCCGCTCGTAAATGGTGCACAAGCGGGTCTTCTGATCCAGATGCATGCAATCGCCGTTGGCGCGCCGCGCCAGCGTGAACAGCTCGCGCTTGAAATTGAAGTGCTGGATCAGCCGCTGCTTTTCCAGGCGCTTGGCGATGTTCTTGATCGGCTCTTCCAACTCGAACTCATCCACCACGCCCATGCGCACCAGATCCGGCAGCCGCACCTCCACCGGCATGGAACAGCAGCTGCCCATGCAGTCCTCGCACAAACCGTTCTTGTATTTGACCCAGGTGTCCAGGCGCTCGATGTCGGCCACGTTTGATTCCCCGTGATGCCGGCGTGGCCGGCGATAACGTATTAAAGGATTGTTCCGGATAGGAAAAAAGGAAAGAGGCGCATTTTACGCGCCTCTCCGCCGCCGCCGCAATCGACTCGCCGGCCGTTTCAGATCGGCAATCTAGCGCTCAAGACTGCGGACGCTGCTTGAAGAAGGTCAAGGGCGCGGTGTACGGCACCTCGCTTGGCGGCGGGGCCTTCAGGATGTGCTTTTTCATCTTGCCCATCACATGCATCTCGCAAGGCCGGCATTCGAACTTCAATGTGTAGGTTTCGTTGCCGGACTTCAGCGTCATCGGATCGGCGCGCACCTGGCCCATCACGCCCTTCACCCCCTTGGCCTGCTTCGGGCACAGGTTGAAGGAGAAGCGCAGGCAGTGCTTGGTGATCATCAAGCTGACCTCGCCCTCTTCCTGATGCGCCTCGTAGGCGGCGTCGATGACCTCCACCCCGTGCTTGCGGTAGAACTGCCAGGCCAGATTGTTGTAGACGTTGGCCAGATAGCTCAGCGTCTTTTCCGGATACGGCGCCGGCGGCTCCAGCGCCGCCTTGCGCGGCTGGCGCGGCCAGGCCTGCAAGCGCGCGGCCTCCAGCCGGGCGATGGCGTCTCGGCGCAAGGCGTTGATCGCCGAGGCCGGCGCGAACCACGGCTGAGAGAGTTGCAGCGTTACATCGTGGGCAACGAACATGGTATTGCCCAGCTTCGCCAGATTGTCTCGCAAACCTGCAAGCGCCTTCTCCGCGTCCTTGGCCGGCTCCAGCGCCAGCGGGCTGCGGGCGACGGCGCTGACGCCGTCCTCGTCGGTGATGCTCAGTTCCAGGCCGTCGGCGTTTTCGGCCAGCGTCATCCACACGCCCACCTTGCGCTCGGCGGACTTTTTCAGCAGCGCCAGTTCCCAGGCGTGGTCGCGGTTGCGGCTGATGTCCACGCCCGGCTTGAGGCCGACCAGCACCGAAACATCGTTGGGGAACACCCTCCACAACAACTCGCCGTCCGCGGTCTTGCCCACTTGCTGCACGGTATTGGCCTGAACGCCCACGACTTCCCGCTTCTTCATGAAGTTGATGCCGTCGCCGTTGCTCATAGTTTCTCGGGTGGCGATCTCCAGCCAGTCCGGCCCCACTTTGCTGACCACGCCCAGGCCGACACCGACGAATTTGGGCGAATCGAAAGCGCCGATGTCGATCTTGCGGCCAGTGGCGAAGTAATCGGTGCCGCCGCGGTGGAAGGTCTTGTCCGGGTCCGGCGCGAAGAAGATTTCGCTGTCGCCGCTGGAGGCGCGCGCCAGCTCCGGCCTACGTTCGATGATCTCGTCCAGCAGCAGCCGGTAATGGGCGGTGATGTTCTTCACATAGGACACGTCTTTGTAACGGCCCTCGATCTTCAGCGAACGCACGCCGGCGTCCAGCAGCGCCTCCAGATTGGCGCTCTGATTATTGTCCTTCATCGATAGCAAATGCTTGTCGAAAGCCACCACGCCGCCGTCCTTGTCGGTCAGCGTGTACGGCAGTCTACAGGCTTGCGAGCAGTCGCCGCGGTTGGCGCTGCGTCCGTTGTCGGCGTGGCTGATATAGCACTGGCCGGAGAAGGCCACGCACAGCGCGCCGTGAATGAAGTATTCAATGGTGGCGGCGTCGCCCACCGCGTCGGCCGCCTGGCGGATTTGCGGAATCGTCAGCTCGCGCGCCAGCACCACTTGGGAGAAACCGGCATCGGACAGGAAACGCGCTTTTTCCGGCGTGCGGATGTCGCACTGAGTGGAGGCATGCAGCTGGATAGGCGGCAGGTCCAGTTCCAGGATGCCCATATCCTGAATGATCAGCGCGTCCACGCCTGCGTCGTACAACTGCCAGATCAGCTTGCGCGCCGGCTCCAGTTCGGCATCGTGCAAGATGGTGTTGAGCGTGGCGAAGATGCGTGCGTGGTAGCGGTGCGCAAACGCGGTCAGGCCGGCGATATCCTCCACGCTGTTGCAGGCGTTGTGGCGCGCGCCGAAGCTGGGCCCGCCGATGTACACCGCGTCGGCGCCGTGCAAGATAGCCTCGCGGCCGATTTCGGCGGTCTTGGCGGGCGATAGCAACTCGATCTGGTGCGACAACAGGCTCATGGCGTTTCCTGACATTTAGTATAGGTGGCCGCGTTGGGCGATGGCGGCCGCAAAGGGGCGGAATTATAACGGAATCATGGAGTTATAGGTAGTAATTTACAGCAGCGGCTTTTAAGTTCAACCTCGGGATCACGGCTTTGCCATGCCACCGTCACATGCCGCGACTACACCTCCAAATAGTCAAAATCGGTTTTATGCACGTAAAAAACAATTCGGAGAGCGTCATGTTCAACCGCCTGACCATCGCCCAGCGCTTAAGCGCGCTCGTCGCGGCCCTGTTGGCCATTACCATCTTGATCAGCCTGTTTGGCCAACATGCGCAAAAAGGCATACTCGACGACTTCGCCACCACTTACAACGATAGAGTGGTGTGCCTGAAGCAGCTGAAAACCGTGGCCGACAGCTACGCGGTTGGCATAGTAGATGGCGCGCACAAACTGCATGCCGGCGCCCTCGACGCCGCCGGTTTTCTAGGCGGCATCGACACCGCGCAGGCCGCGCTGAAAAAACAATGGGGCGACTACCGCTCCACCTATCTGACCGCCGAGGAAAAAACCCTGGCCGACCAGGCCGAGGCGGCTATGCGCCACGCCGACGCCAGCGTGGCCCGGCTCAAAAGCCTGGCCCAGTCCGGGGACCGCGCCGCGATGCAACTCTTCCTGGACAAGGAAATGTACCCGGCCATCGATCCCATCGCCAACCGCATCGCCGCGCTGATCGACTTGCAGTTGCGAGTGGCGGCGGAAGAGTTCGCCAAGGCGCAAGAACGCGCCGCCGCCAGCCGCGCCGTCGCGATAGCGCTCTTGATCTGCGGCGTGGCCCTGGGCGCCGTGCTGTCGCTGATCATCATTCGCTCGCTGATGGCCGAGCTGGGCGGCGAGCCGCGCGACGTGGTAGCGCTGACCGAGCGCATCGCCAACGGCGACCTCAGCCAGAAACTACAGGCCAAGGCCGGCGACCAACACAGCATCGTCGCCTCGATGGCGCGGATGCAGAGCGGACTCATCCAGATGGTGCGCGCCATGCAGCAGATCATCAGTCAGCTAAGCGCCAATGCCACCGAGCTGGCGGCGGCGGCGGAACAGGTGGCCGCCAGCGCCGAGGAACAGACCCGGGCCGCCTCGTCGATGTCGGCCTCGGTGGAACAGCTGTCGGTCAGCATCTGCTCGGTGGACGATAACACCACCGATGTGGCCACCGAATCCGTCTCCACCGGCGACCTGGCCACCCGCGGTGAATCCATCATTGACCAAACCCTGCACACCATAGAGTCGGTGGCCGACATGGCGCGCGCCTCGCAGGCGCAAGCCGACCTGATGAGCAGCCGCTCACAGCAGATCTCCAATGTGATTCAGGTAATACGCGACGTGGCCGACCAAACCAACCTGCTGGCGCTGAACGCCGCAATCGAAGCGGCGCGCGCCGGCGAACAGGGCCGCGGCTTCGCCGTGGTGGCCGACGAAGTGCGCAAGCTGTCCGAGCGTACCGCCCAGTCCACCTCCGAAATCGGCGCCAGCATTCGCGAAATGCTGGATAGCAGCGCCCACGTGGTGCAGAACATCCACCACACCGTGGACCACATGGAAGTGGGACTGCGGCAGGCCAGCGACGCGCGCGCAGCCATCACCGGCATCAACGACAAGGTGGCCAGAGTCAAACAATCGTTGAGCGCGATCTCGGTATCGCTGCACGAGCAGCAGGCCGCCGGCACCGGCATCGCCGCCAATGTGGAGAAAGTGGCGCAAATGTCCGAGGAAACCAGCGCCGCCGCCAGTCAGACAGCGGACTCCGCCAGTCAGATGGAACAGATGTCGCATGAGCTGCAATCCAGCATCAATTACTTCACCCTGCCGCAGGCCGGCCAAAGCCAGAACGAAGAAACGCCGCTGCAAACCGGCCGTTCGTTGGCAGCCGCCAGCTGAAACCCGTTTACCCCCTCTCCGCACTTGGCCTGGCGCTTGCCAGGCTTTTTTTTAGTCTGGCAATGCCCCATGGCCTATGGGTCAGCCGGCGCTTACCTTCGCTGCAACACCATGCTGCAATGCAGCAATGTCGATAAGCGAAAATATCGCGCACACGCGGCCGCTGTCTCGATTGAAAACGCGTGTTCATCCCGGCCAATCCTTCGTTGGCACTCCACATTCTGTTCGGAAAAACAAAAAGTAGATGCCTTTCATTCGCATTCTGCAGCGATCTGGCGTCATGACGCACTTATTTCCGACAAAACCATGTGCATGGCAGCATTGCAACAATATGACGAATTATTTTGCAATACCAATGAGATACCAATTGAGAACCAGTAAAAGACCAGATAGTTTTAGCGCAGGACATCCAACAGAGGTGTCGCCACGTGATTGGAGTGACTGAAATGCCTAAGCCGACCAAGCTTGCCCTACTACTGTTGACCGCCCTGCCCTGTGTCGTCATGGCGGCGGAAGACTCGATTCCGGCCAACGACACCTCGCCCACCCAGGGCGCGCCGGCCACTTTCGAACCGGTGGACGTCTACGACTTGATCACCAAGTCCGAAACCACCGTCAGCGCCATCTACTACGGCCGCAACCGCCAGGCGGACTGGCCCGCTCCGCCCAACGGCAAAAACCGCGACGACATCACCGTCAACGCGCTCAACCTGGGCCTGAACTTCCGTTCCGGCTACGCCTGGAACAAGCTGGGCTTCGACGCCGCCGCCCACGCCGCCATCCGCCTGGACAGCGGCAAAGGCTGGTCGGAAGTGCTGAACCACGACGTCAACGACAGCTCCCAGCCCGGCGGAGTGGACAAGAGCGCCGCGGTGCTGAGCCAGGCGGCGCTGAAATTCCGCCAGCACGAAGACGGCCAGGGCTTCTCCGCCCGCGCCGGTTACACCCCGATAGGCATCGGCACCCTGGGCACCTCCGGCGGCCTGCAATCCCACGCCTACCGCGGCGTGGAAATGAAATACAAATTCGGCGACTTCGAAGTGGGCTACGGCTGGGCCGACCAGTTCCGCAACGAATGGGACACCCGCTTCCGCGACATGACCAACTCCTGGGAACAGGGCCGCAGCAACGGCAGCGCCGCCAAACGCGTCGATTACGTCAACAGCCTGGGCTTCCGCTACGCGCCCAAGAACGGCTTCGTCGACGTGGGCGTGGGCGAAGGCAAGGACTACCGCCGCAACGCCCAGATCGCCGGCTCCTATTCCTGGCAGCTCAACGGCGACGACAAGCTGACCGCCACCGGCTACTACTTCACCGGCAAATACCAGACCCAGCTCTCCGGTATCCAGAACCCCAAGAGCGAATACCACGCCAGCGGCAGCGTCAGCTACGCCACCAACGGCTGGACGCTGATGGGCGGCCTGGGCTACACCAAGGCCCCGGACTCCGGCGAACTGAACTTCCGCATGACGCCGTGGGGCAACAGCGACAACCGCAACTTCATCCAGACCTGGGGCCAGCTGGACGACTTCGTCTGGGACGGCACCACCGTCTACAAGCTGGGCGTCAACTACGACCTGGCCAAGGTGGGCGTGCCCGGCCTGACCGTGGGCCTGTCCGGCAACTACGCCACCGGGATGAAAAACCCGGGCAAGGCCGACACCAAGGCGCACGAGGTGGATTTCAGCATCGGCTACAGCGTGCAAAGCGGCATGTTCAAGGGCGCCAGCATCGGCGTCTACCCGGCCTGGCTGCGCACCGACGGCTTCTACGGCAAATCCGACCGCAACGACGTCAAGGTGATCGCCTCCTACAGCAAGACCTTCTGATCCGCGCGGCCGGCCGGGGCACTCCCTCCCCCGTCCGGCCGCCGGCTCACTGGCATTGAACTGGTCTCGCTTTCATTGACACCACTTCAATGCCACAATGCGGCAACAAGACATTCAAATAGCATAACATTGCACCCCGGCCGCCACGGTTGACGCCGACGTCGGCCCCCATGGAGAAACCATCATGAAACTCAACGCCTTCGCTCGCGCCGCCCTGCTCGCCGCCGGCTGCGCCGTCGCCCTGCCGGCTCTGGCCGCCGACAAACCCGTGCTGGAAGTGTGGACCATGAGCCTGTCGCCCAAATTCGACGGCTACTTCAAGGATCTAGTCGGCAAATACAACGCCCAGAACCCCAATGTCGAAGTTAAATGGACCGATTACCCCTGGGACGTGATCCAGTCCAAGTTCACCGCCGCCGTCGGCGCAGGCAAGCCGCCGGCTCTGGTCAACCTGAACGTGCCGTGGGCTTACGACTACAAGCAAAGCGGCCTGCTGCAGCCGCTGGACGGCGTAATCAACAAGGGCCAGTACGTGGACGGCGCGATCAAGGACGTCACTTTCGACGGCAAGGTTTACGCCTTCCCTCACTACAACGGCGCCAACGTCATCGCCTACAACGCCGAGCTGTTCAAGAAAGCCGGCCTCAATCCGGCCAAGCCGCCCAAATCGCTGGACGAGCAGCTGGCTTACGCCAAAACCATCAAGGCCAAAACCGGCGTCGCCGGCTTCGCCCCGGCGCTGGGCCCCACCAAGATCGAGGGCTTCCTGATCCAGAACGGCCTGCCCTTGCTCAAGGACGGCAAACCGGTGTTCAACAGCCCGGCCCATGTGGCCATGCTGAAAAAACTGGGCGACGCCTACAAGTCCGGCGCGCTGCTGAAGGACAATCTGTTCGCCCAGGACAACTTCCAGGTCTCCATCGCCGCCTACAACAGCGGCCGCATGGCCATGCTGGTCACCACCCCGGCCTCGCTGACCCGGGTGCGCGACGAAGCCCCCAAACTTTACCAAGCCACCCAAGTGGCTCCGGCGCCCATCGGCCCCACCGGCATCGCCGCCGGCGGCTGGATGTTCAACTTCGGCGTGGCGCGCAACGTCAACAAGGCGCTGCTGCCGGAAATCGGCAAGTTCGGCAACTACCTGACCAACGCCGACAACCAGCTTGCCTTCGCCAAGCTGGCCGGCACCCTGCCCACCGCGCGCAAGGCGGCGCAAGACCCCTACTTCCAGAAAGTGGCCAATGACGCCGGCGCGGCGGAAAAAGCCGTAGGCGTAGCCGCCGCCAGCCTGGACAAGACCCGCACCATCTATCTGGCCGGCGTCAAGGACCCGGACGTGCTCTCCGCCCGCCTGGCCGCCGCGGTGGAAAAAGCCGTCACCGGCCGCCAGGACCCCAAGGCCGCGCTGGACGAGGCGGCGGCGTTCTGGAGCGGCAAACTGTAAAACGCGCTTGACTGCGGCGGCATCTCAGACGCCGCCTCCCGCAACCCGCAGGCCGTCGCCGCATTCCGGCGTCGGCCTGCCGCTACGTCACAAGGTTCTGCCCATGCGCACCAAGACCACGCTGCAAGCCTATCTGTTCCTGGCCCCGGCGCTGTTGCTGATGCTGGCGTTTTCCTTCTGGCCGGTGGGCTTCGGCAGCTTCATCGCCTTCACCCAGTACAATCTGATCGACAGCCCGCGCTGGGTGGGCCTGGACAATTTCCGCGAGCTGTTCGCAGACGACTTGTTCCTGGCCTCGCTGAAGAACTCCGCCATCTACCTGTTGGTGGTGCCGGTAATCCAGATCGTCGCCATGCTGCTGGCGGTGCTGGTCAACAACCAGCTTCCCGCTATCAAGTGGTTCCGCGCCGCCTACTACCTGCCGGTGGTCACTTCCGTATCGGTGATCGGCATCATCTGGAACTTCATGTACACCGAAGACGGCGTGATTAACGCCGCGCTGCACTGGCTGCGGGTGGTCAACGAACCGGTGGGCTGGCTCAACGACGACCGCATCGCGCTGTTCGCGGTGATGTTCATCACCATCTGGCGCGGCCTGGGCTGGTATATGGTGCTCTACCTGGCCGGTCTGCAGGCGGTGCCGGCCGACATCTACGAAGCGGCGCAGCTGGACGGCGCCAACGCCTGGCAGCGTTTCTGGCGCATCACCGTGCCGCTGCTGGCCCCCACCATCCTGCTGTGCTCGATGATGTCGGTGCTGGCCGCGGTCAAGGCCTTCGAGGAGGTGCAGATCATGACCAAGGGCGGGCCGATGCAATCCACCTACACCGCGCTGTTCTACGCCTACGAGTTCGGCATCAAGTCGCTGAACTTCGGCCGCGCGCTGGCCGCCAGCCTGGTGATGTCGGTGTTCTGCGTGGCGCTGGCCTGGTTGAACTTCCGCTATCTGCAGCCGCGCGAACCATAAGGAAACGCCATGCAAAACACCGCCACCCTCGCCGCGCCCGCCGCCCGCCGCCACAGCGCCCGGCTAAGCAAGCTGGCCGGCCGCGGCCTGCACTATCTGGTGCTGAGCCTGATCGCCGTGGTCACCGTCTACCCGTTCTGGTGGACGCTGGTCACCGCGCTGTCCACCGAGGGCGACGTGTTCGCCTTTCCGCCGCCCTTATTGCCCAGCGCCCCCGGCCTGGACAACTTCAAGGAGGCGGTGTCCAGCATCGACCTGCTGGCCTTCTACAAGAACTCCGTCGTCATCGCGCTGGCCACCGTGGCCGGCACCCTGCTGGTCAGCGCGCTGGCCGCCTACCCGCTGGCGCGGATGCGCTTTCCTGGCCGCAAGCTGGTGTTCGGCGCCATTCTCGCCACCATGATCCTGCCCAGCGAAGTCAACTTCCTGGTCAACTTCATCACCGTGTCCAAACTGCAGCTCACCGACAGCTACAGCGGCGTGGTGCTGCCCACGCTGGCCGGCGCGGTGGGCATCTTCCTGATGAAGCAGGCCTTTGAGGCCGTACCGCAGGACTTGATAGACGCCGCCCGCGTCGACGGCGCCGGCGACTGGCAGATCTTCTGGAAAATCATGTTGCCGCTATCTCGTCCGGCGCTGGCGGCGCTGACCATACTCACCATGGTGTCGGCGTGGAACCAATACATCTGGCCGTCCATCGTGATGTCCAGCCCGGACAAATTCCCGCTGTCGGTGGGCGTGCTCTACCTGTCCGGCGCCTTCAGTTTCAAAACCCGGGTGGTGGCCGCCGGCGCGGTGCTGACCGTGCTGCCCATCCTGCTGGTCTTCCTGTTCACCCAGCGCTACTTCCTGCGCGGATTCGATGGAGCCGTCAAATGAGCGATACCCTGCAACAACTGGCCGGCCAGGCGCTGATGGTGGATGTGGCCGGCCCGCGTCTGGGCGAAGACGAAGCCGCCTTCCTGCAACAACTGGGCACGCGCGCCATCTGCCTGTTCCGCCGCAATGTGCCGGACGAGGCCAGCATCCGCCGGCTGATCGCCGATCTGCAATGCGCGCTGGGCGAGGACATCCTGATAGGCATGGATCAGGAAGGCGGCGCGGTGATGCGCACCCTGTTCCTGCCGACGGCGCCGTCGGCGATGGCGCTGGGCGCGGTGGACGACGCCGAACTGGCCGAGCAAGTGGGCGCCGCAGTGGCGCGCGGCCTGGCCAGCCTGGGCGTTAACTGGAATTTCGCCCCGGTGCTGGACCTCAACAACAACCCCGCCAATCCGGTGATCTCGGAACGATCCTTCGGCGAGGACCCTCTCAAGGCGACGCGGCTGGCGCGCGCCTGGATCAGCGGCCATCTGTCCGAGGGCGTGGCCTGCTGCGTCAAGCACTTCCCCGGCCACGGCGACACTCACACCGACTCCCACCTGGACCTGCCGGTGGTGGACAAGCCCAAGGCCGAGCTACGCGATTACGAACTGTCGCCGTTCGCCGCGCTGGCTAGCCTCACCCCCGGCATGATGAGCGCCCACATCCGCTTTCCGACGCTGGACGCGGACTGGCCGGCCACGCTGTCGTCGGCCATCCTGCAGCAACTGCTGCGCGAGCAGCTGGGCTATCAGGGCGTGATGATCACCGACGGCATGAATATGAAAGCCATCCGAGAACGCTGGGGCCAGGCCCAGGGCAGCGCGCAGGCGCTGGCCGCCGGTGCCGACCTCAGCCTGGTGCTCCAATTCCAGGACGAAATGACGGAAAGCAAGCAGGCCTTGATAGCCGCCGTCGCCGCCGGGCGGCTGAGCGAGGCGCGGCTGCGGGAAGCGGCCGCGCGCGTGGACACGCTGATCCGGCGCTACCCCAGCCGTCAGCGCGATTACGACCCGGCGCAGCGCGCCGCCGACGCCGAATTGTTCGCCGACGCCTGGCGCCGCGCGCTGACCGCCCACGGCCAGCCGCAACGGCCGCCTGCCGGCGCCACGCTGCGCCTGGTGGTGCAGGACCAGGCGCCGTCCGATGGCGTGTCCGAGGCCGGCCTGTCCGCCGACGCGCTGGTCACTCGGCTGATCGCCCAGCTGTCGCGCCGCTTCAGCCTGGAAGTGATCCGCTATCAGCGGCGCGAAGAACTGGACTGGCGCCGGCTGCCTCAGGACGGCCGCTACACCGTGGTCGCCTCCACCACCCGCGGACGCTACGGCGCGCGCGAGCGCGCCGAATGGCGGCCAGACCTGCACCTGGCCTTGTGGAACCCCTACGCCGCCGCCGATCTCGACGCGCCGGCGCTGATCAGCTACGGCTTCGCCGACGCGGCGCTGGACGCCGTCGCCCAATGGCTGTCCGGCGAGATAGAAGCCACGGGCACGCTGCCGGCGCGCTTGCAATAAAAGGACTCGATATGGCCCACCTCAAGCTCAGCAATATTAAAAAAGTCTACGACGACGGCAACGCGGTCATCCACGGCGTGGACCTCGCCGTCCGCGACGGCGAATTCATGGTCTTCGTCGGCCCGTCCGGCTGCGGCAAATCCACGATGATGCGCATGATCGCCGGCCTGGAAGACATCAGCGCCGGCGAACTGTGGATAGGCGGCCAGCTGGCCAACGACATCCAGCCGTCCAAGCGCGGCGTGGCCATGGTGTTCCAGAGCTATGCGCTCTACCCCCACATGACGGTGCGGGAAAACATGGCTTTCGGCCTCAAGCTGGCCGGCAAGAACAAGTCCGAAATCGCCGCCGCCGTGCACCGCGCCGCGCTGACGCTGCAGATCGAACACCTGCTGGACCGCAAGCCCAAGGCCCTGTCCGGCGGCCAGCGCCAACGCGTGGCCATCGGCCGCGCCATCGTGCGCAAGCCGGAAGTGTTTCTATTCGACGAACCGCTGTCCAATCTGGACGCCGCGCTCAGGGTGCAGATGCGCATCGAACTGGCGCGGCTGCACAAGGAATTGGGCAGCACCATGATCTACGTCACCCACGACCAGGTGGAAGCGATGACCATGGGCGACCGCATCGCCGTGTTCAACGCCGGCCGCATCGAGCAGGTGGGCACGCCGCTGGAGCTGTACCAACGCCCGGCCAACCGCTTCGTCGCCGGCTTCATCGGCTCGCCCAAGATGAACTTCCTGCCGGCGGCCATCGTCGCGGACGGCCCGGCCGGCCTGACGCTGGAGCTGCCCAGCGTCCACCGCTTGAGCCTGCCGTTTCAAGGCCGTGCCGGCGACGCCGCCACCCTGGGCGTGCGCGCCGAGCACCTGCGCTTCGCCGACGCCGGCGTGCCGGCGACGGTACAGCTAGTCGAACATCTGGGCGATGTGCAAATCGTCTACGTCCAGGCAGATGGCGTGGCGGAGCCCATCGCCGTCAAACTGGGCGGCCAGGACAGCGCGCCGCCGGCCGGCAGCGGCTGCCGCCTGGCGCTGGACACCGAGCACTGTCATCTGTTCGACGCCCGTGACCAGGCCTTGCCCCGGCTGGCGGCGCAGCCGCAGCTCCAAACCGAGACCGTGTGAGCGGCGGCAAGGCATAAGCAAAAAGGACGCGATCGCGTCCTTTTTTATTTATCCACAGGATAATCTTACCCTGACGTTTTATCCACAAGCCGCCATTGCCACGCGACGATGTTCGGCTAAAAGCAGGCCTGCGCGACTTACCCACAAGCCGGCGTCTTCACGCCACTTTATCCACAGCAGCCAGCTCAAAGCTAGTCCGCGCCGCGTCCAGCTCGAAACGAACCAGCCGCCCGGCATGCGGCCGCAGCTGTTCGGCCAGCCAGTCCATGCCCGCCGCACCGGAAGGAAACCCCTTATCCGGCCGCTCGCTGACGAAAACCACGTCACGGCTGCCGGCGTCCAGCTTGAACAAGTCCGACTCCAACCAGTTCAGGCAACGGCACACCACCTGCCGTTCCCCGTTCAGCCATACCGCCTCGCCCGGCTGCGGCGTTTCCGTCTGGTCCCGCCCCAAGGGCAGAAAAGGCTCGCCGCCGGCGGCCAGGTCCAATTGCAATACGCCGCCCAGTTTGGCGATGTCCTCGCCTCCAAATGGGCTCAGGCTGAGCAAGGACGCCTGGTTGTACAAATCCACCAGCGGCAGGATGCTGCGCAGCTTGTCCTTCTGCGCCGCCTTGACCAGGTATTCCAACGAACAGCGCGCCTTCTTGTCGCCGGGCAAATCCTTGTACAACTGTTTCCAGGCTTGCAACAACTCGTCCAGATCGCGTTCCGGCTCCGGCAAGGTCGGCAGCCGCGCCGGCAAAGCGGCGGCGTTTATGTCCAACGCGATCAGGCCGCTCACCTGGATCTGAGGCAGGCGGGACAATAAGGCGGGGCTCAGGGCAATCTGCATCATCGGGCTTTCCTCGGTTGAATCCGTGTCAGCATAGGCCCGCCGCGAACAAAGGGGAAACGCGTTTTTTTGCTGGGGTATTAGCGCGACTGAATCGCCTCGCGGCAATGCGCGAGGCCCCGCGAACGGGGCCTTGCTCAAGCCGGCATCGGCGCGGGCTCAATGGATGTAGCCGCCCGCCTTGCCATCCGCGTCCAGGCACTCGGCGGCGCTGAGCACCGCTTCTTCCAGCAGCGAGAAGAAACCGGCCCAATACTCGCCCTCCAGACCTTCCGCGGTGAAATCGGCATGCTCCGCCATGCGCGCCAGCAGGGAATCCTCCGCAGCGCAGGGATGGTTCGCCACATGTGCAATGTAGTGGCCGGCAAATTCGCGGCCCATCCGGTAAGCCTCTTGATCGCTCGCGTTGGCCGGCACCGCCATACAGTACAGACGCAAGCGCGGCGGCAGGCAGACGGCGAAGGAAGGTTCTTGGACCGACTCCGCCTGGCCGGCGGCGTCGTCATGGCGACGAAATGGACGTTTTACGGACATAAGGCCTCCCATTGTCATAGCGCCTGTTCAATGCCTTGGCACAAGCTCAAGAGCGTAAACAGGCTTTTGCAACGCGCCTTGCCTTCAGGCGTGGAGCGGATAAGGTAACAGCTTTTGCGGACCAAGGCCCGCGCAAGACTAGATCGGCGGCTCCGCCGCCGGATAAAGCGGGCGCCGCGCGCCTTTCTTCGAATCTGTTTACGATCTGCTGCGCGTCGGCGACACCGCGTTGAAACCGCCCTCGAAATGCTCATGTTCCATGAGCATCCCAAAGTGTTTTCAAGGCCGCATCGTCCTTGCTCGCGGGACTATGAACAGGCTCTGAGGATCAGCCTATCTTGATCAGCCCAAGCCCAACGGCCACCCCAAGCAAAACCAGCGAGAAGGCCCACATCGGAAGCAGGGAATAGCGAATGTGCCTCCCCATGTCCAAGCCGGCCAAACCCAGTCCCAACCACAACGCAGGGGAAAAGGGACTGACGAAAGTGCCAATCACATTGCCGATTTGCAGCGCGTAAATGGCCGATGTGGTTTCCACTCCATAAGCGGACACAATTTCCAGGATCACCGGCAGCAAAGCAAAGTAATAAGCGTCCGTGCTCAACACCAGATCCAGAGGCAGACCAAACACGCCCAGGATCAAGTGCAGGTAGGGCGTCGCCTCGCTTGGCAAAACCCGCACCAGATCCGCCGCGATCGCCTTGAGCATGCCGCTGCCGTTGAGAACGCCCAGAAATGAGCCGGCGGCCAGAATGATGGCTCCCATCAGCAGGGCGTTTGGAGCATGCGCGCGGATGCGCTCCAACTGTTCATCCACGTCCGGATAATTAATGACCAAGGCGATTCCCAGGCCAATCATGAAGATATAACCGGACGGCAGAATGCCGGAAATCAGAGTGCCTATCACCCCCAAAAACAGAGCCATATTGACGAAAAACAGTTTGGGCAGCGGCTGCGTGTCATTGAGATCCTCCAGCGGCTCCGCCTCGTCCGCCGCCTGCAAAGGGCCTTGCTTGCGCAAACGTCTGGCCTCGAACACGCCCAGCACCGCCGCAAGCACCACCAGCAAACCCGCGCCGATCAACTGCAAGGGAATCAAAGGCTGCCATAGCGCGGCCGGATCCAGATCGGTCACCGCCGCCGCGCGGCCCAGCGGGCCGGCCCACGGCATCATGTTGAGGATGCCCGCGCCCAACGCCAACAGCAGCATCATCAAATAGGGATTCATGCCCAAGCGCCGATACAGGGGCAGCAGCGTGGGCACCGTCAGCAAAAAGGTGGTGGCGCCCACGCCGTCCAGATGCGCCAGCATGCCCACCACCGCCGTGCACACCGCCACGGTAACGACATTGCCTCTGGAAATCCCCACCATGCCGTTGACAATGGGACGAAACACTCCTGTGTCCTGCATCACGCCAAAGAAGGTAATGGCAAAGATGAACATGGTCGCCACTTGGATGACGGAGTTCAGGCCGGCGCTATAGAACTTGCCGATATCGGCGAATCCGAAACCGGCCAGCAGCGCGCCGATAAAGGGAATCAAGGTGAGACAGACAACAGGCGCAAGCTTGCGCAGGATCAACAGGGACACCACCATGACGATGATGGCAAGGCCAGCAAAAGTAAGCATGTGCTTCTCCGGGAGGCTGAATCGGATGATTCCGGAATTCAGTCGCCAACTGGACTGGCTATCGCCGTATTCCATCAGACGCTGAACAGACCGGGTGCAATGAGGTTTTTTTTATGGTTCGACTTTTGGCCAAACTTGCTTGCACAGCGAGCGGAGCTTTTGTGGGAGCCCTTCCGCTTGTTGAAAGCCAAACAAAGGGACTGGGCGGAAAAGCCTACACGGACAGCGGGATTATTGTCTATACATTTGCGATTGGGATACGAAGCTCCCTGATACCGTCTTGCCCGGCGCAAGACGCGGAAACGACAAAGCCCGGCATCGCCGGGCTTCTACTTCAGAACCTGTTCACGTCGCGGAACCTTACACGGCGAGTGCCGCTTCGGTTTCATTGTCGCTCAGGCGGTCAGCCGTTGTTCCCGCGTGGCGCTCTGGCCCTGCAACCAGGCGTCGATCACCTCGGCGGCGTGCGCCGGCAGGTGCAGCTTGAGCTTGGAACGGCGCCACAGGATGTCCTCGCTGCGCGTCGCCCATTCTTCGTCCGCCAGGTAGCGCAGCTCGGCTTCGTACAAACCGGGCAGCAGCTCCTCGCCCAGTTGCTCCAGGCCGGCGGCCTCGCCGATCAGCCTGACCACGCGAGTGCCGTAGGCGCGCGCCCAACGCCGCGCCAGCGCTTCCGGCAGCCACGGGTACTGCTGACTCAGGCTTAGCAGAAAACGCTCGAAATCCGCGCCAGGCATGTCGCCGCCCGGCAGCGGCGCGTCGGCAGTCCAGGTGGTCTTGCTGTTGCCCAGCAGCGGCGCCAGTTTGTCCACCGCTTCTTCCGCCAGTTTGCGGAAGGTGGTGATCTTGCCGCCGAACACCGATAACAGCGGCGCACCGTTCAGGTCCATTTCCAGCGAGTAGTCGCGGGTGACGCTGGCGGCGTTGCTGGCCTCGTCGTCCAGCAGCGGGCGCACGCCGGAGTAGGTGGACAGCACGTCGGCCGGGCTGATCTGGGTCTGGAAGTAACGGTTGCTCATCTGGCACAGATAGGCCACTTCTTGATCGTCTATCGCCACCTTGGCCGGGTCGCCGCGGTATTCCACGTCGGTGGTGCCGATCAGGGTGAAATCCTGCTCGTAGGGGATCGCGAAGATGATGCGCTTGTCTGGATTCTGGAAGATATAGGCATAGGGGTGGTCGAACAATTTCTTGACCACGATGTGACTGCCCTTGACCAGACGGATGGACTTGCTGGACGGCAGCGCCAGCGTGTCCTTGATCAGGCTTTCCACCCATGGACCGGCGGCGTTGACCAGGGCGCGGGCGCGCACCTGGCTGCGGCTGCCGTCTTCGGCCTGCAGCTCGCACAGCCAGTGTTCGCCGTCGCGGCGAGCACCAACGCAGGCGGTGCGGGTCAACACCCGCGCGCCGCGCTCGGCGGCGTCCTTGGCGTTGAGCACCACCAGGCGCGCGTCCTGCACCCAGCCGTCGGAATAGACGAAGCCGCGCTTGAACGCCGGCTTGATCGGCTGGCCGGCCGGATGGCTGGCGAAGCTGACGGTTTCGGAGCCGGGCAGCACTTCGCGGCGCGCCAGGTGATCGTAGAGGAACAGGCCGCAGCGTATCATCCATTCCGGACGCTGGTTCTTGTCGTGCGGCATCACGAAGCGCAGCGGCCAGATGATGTGCGGCGCGGCCTTGAGCAGTACTTCGCGCTCTTGCAGCGCTTTGCGCACCAGGCCGAACTCGTAGTACTCGAGATAGCGCAGGCCGCCGTGGATCAGCTTGGTGCTGGCGGAGGAGGTGTGCGCGGCCAGGTCGTCCTTTTCGCACAGCATCACCGATAGGCCGCGTCCGGCCGCGTCGCGCGCGATGCCGGCGCCGTTGATGCCGCCGCCGATCACCATCAGGTCGTAAATCTCCACTGCCATCTTTCGCCTCTTCCTTCCAGGGGACCCAGTTCGAGTCGTTATTCCCTCGCCTGCGCGCATCCGTGCGCCTGCGATGCCATCCTACCCAGAATAATTATAAACGAACAAAAATACAACATTTTGCTTTCGTTTTAATGTGATTAGAACGCGTTTTTGTCTATTCATCCGTTTAAACGCGGAAATACGCAAAAAAATAGGCGGCAACCAGAGTCGCCGCCTCGTAAAGCGCCCGGCAGCGCCGGGCCCTGCGGGAACTATGCCCGGTTCAAGGCGGCGTCCTGCCCCCGCCCGTGCCAAGTGGTCAGCGCCAACAGCACAATGGCGACGATGCAAGAACCCACCATCAGCATGAAGCCGCCGTCCCAACCGAAATGATCGACGGTATAGCCCACCACCGCGTTGGCGGCCACCGAGCCGCCCAGGTAGCCGAACAGACCGGTGAAGCCGGCGGCGGTGCCGGCGGCTTTCTTCGGCGCCAGTTCCAGCGCATGCAGACCCACCAGCATCACCGGGCCGTAGATCAGGAAGCCGATGGCGATCAGCGCCAGCATGTCCACGGTGGGGTTGCCGGCCGGGTTCAGCCAGTAC
Source organism: Chromobacterium haemolyticum (assembly GCF_009936155.1). Lineage (NCBI taxonomy): Bacteria > Pseudomonadati > Pseudomonadota > Betaproteobacteria > Neisseriales > Chromobacteriaceae > Chromobacterium > Chromobacterium haemolyticum. The sequence continues at coordinate 5,109,525 of NZ_AP019312.1, forward strand.
ACCACGGTGGCCACGGTCACCAGTGCCATGAACAGCATGCCGGTGGCGCCGCGATTGCCCTTGAACAGCTTATCGGACATCCAGCCGCACAACAGGGTGCCAGGAATGCCGGCCCACTCGTACAAGAAGTAAGCCCACGACGATTTATCCACCGAGAAGTGCTTGACCTCTTTCAGATAGGTGGGGGCCCAATCCAGCACGCCGTAGCGCAGCAGGTAGATGAAGACGTTGGCGAAGGCGATGTACCACAACAGCTTGTTGGGCAGGATGTATTTCTTGAAGATGTCGCGAGCGCTCAGTTCCTGCTCATGGCTGGCGTTGTAGTCTTCCGGGTAGTCGTTTTTATAGGCCTCTACCGGCGGCAGGCCGCAAGACTGCGGGGTGTCGCGCATGGTCAGGAAGGCAAAGATAGCCACGCCGATGGCGGCGGCGGCCGGCACGTAGAAAGCCGCGCGCCAGTCGTTGAACCAGCCCATGCCCAGGATGAACAAGGGGCCGATCAGGCCGCCGCCCACGTTATGAGCGCAGTTCCAGATCGACACAATGCCGCCGCGCTCCTTCTGCGACCACCAATGCACCATGGTGCGGCCGCTGGCCGGCCAGCCCATGCCCTGGAACCAGCCGTTGAGGAACAGCAACACGAACATGATGCCGACGCTGGAGGTGGCCCAAGGCACAAAGCCCATCAGCAAGAAGACCGCGGCGGACAGGATCAAGCCGACGCTGAGAAAGACGCGGGGATTGGAACGGTCCGACACCGCGCCCATCAGGAATTTGGAAATGCCGTAGGCGATGGCGACGCCGGACATGGCAAAGCCCAGATCGCCGCGCGAATAGCCTTGCTCCACCAGGTAGGGCATGGCCAGCGAGAAGTTCTTGCGAACAAGGTAATAACCGGCGTAGCCGATGAAAATGCCGAGGAAGATCTGCCAGCGCAGTCTTCGATACAAACTATCTTGCTCAGAGGAGGGCAATAGCGGCTGATGCGCCGCCGGACGGAACATGCTGATCATGGGAACACCTCATTTTTTAGTGTGGCAACTACGGTCCGATCTGCGCCGGCTCCGGATTACAAGCGCGGCGGCCAAAACGCCGCCGCGCGAAAACTGCGGCCGGTCTCATAGAACCGGCCAGGTATCACAAGGTATAAGCCAAGGCCGCCAGCGCGCCGCCGATCAGGGAGCCGACCACCGGCACCCAGGCATAGCCCCAGTCGCTGTCGCGCTTGCCGGGGATCGGCAAGATGGCGTGCATGATGCGCGGCGCCAAATCGCGGGCCGGGCTCATCGCGTAGCCGGTGGTGCCGCCCAGCGACACGCCGATGCCCAACACCAGCAGGGCCACCGGCAGCGCGTCGATGGCGCCCAGCGACATCTTGGGCGCCACCATGCTGAGAATGGCGAACACCAGCACAAAGGTGGCGACAATCTCGGACACCAGGTTGCCCGGCAGGCTGCGGATGGCGGGGCCGGTGCAGAAAGTGGCCAGCTTGGTGTCGGCGCAATCGGTGCTGTCAAAGTGCTTGCGGTAGATCAGCCACATCAGGCCGGCGCCAGTCATGCCGCCCAGCATCTGCGCCAGCACATAGCCCGGCACCTTGGCCCACGAGAACTTGCCCGCCACCGCCAGCGCCACCGATACCGCCGGATTCAGGTGGGCGCCGCTGATCGCCGCTACGCTGAACACGCCGACGAAGACCGCCATCGCCCAACCAAAGGCGATGACGATGAGGCCGCTATTGTGGCCCTTGGTGTTTTTCAGCAGCACATTGGCCACCACACCGTTGCCCAGCAGCACCAGCAAGGCGGTGCCGATGAATTCGCCCATTAAAGGATTCATGATTGTTTCTTCCGGATTAAGGAGTGCGTCCACCCACCGCTCTTTGGCGGCGGGCTTGCCCAGTCAGCGCGCGAAACCCGCGCCGCTTACGCTTGTTCGTCGTCGGCCCAGACCTTGGCGGCGTTCACCGCGCGCTGCCAGCCCTTGACCTTGCCGGCCACTTTCGCGGCTTCCAGCTGCGGCTTGAAGCGGTGGTCCAGCTGCCACTGCCCCTGCACGTCGTCGATGTTCTTCCAGTAGCCGACGGCGAGGCCGGCCAGGTAGGCCGCGCCCAGCGCGGTGGTTTCGGTGATCTTGGGGCGCACCACATCCACGCTCAGGATGTCGGACTGGAACTGCATCAGCAGTTCGTTGACGGTGGCGCCGCCGTCCACGCGTAGTTCGGCAATATCGAGGCCAGCATCGGCTTCCATTGCCTTGAGCACGTCCATGGTCTGGTAGGCGATGCTGTCCAGCGCCGCGCGGGCGATGTGGGCCGCCTTGGTGCCCAGGGTGGCGCCGACGATAGTGCCGCGCGCGTTGGGGTTCCAATGCGGCGCGCCCAGTCCGGCGAAGGCCGGCACCAGATAGACGCCATCGCTGTCGGCCACTTCCTGGGCCAGCGGGCCCACGTCGGCGGAATGACGAATGATGCCCAGGCCGTCGCGCAGCCATTTGACCACCGCGCCGCCGATGAAGATGGAGCCTTCCAGCGCGTACTGCACCTTGCCATCCACCTGCCAGGCAATGGTCGTCAGCAAATTGTTCTTGGATTCGATCGGCGCGTCGCCGGTGTTCAGCATCATGAAGCAGCCGGTGCCGTAGGTGTTTTTCACCATGCCGGGGCGGGTGCACTGCTGGCCGAACAAGGCCGCCTGTTGGTCGCCGGCCACACCGGCGATGGGAATTTCCACGCCCAAGTGCGCGGCGTGGGTGTGGCCGTAAACTTCGCTGGAGCTTTTCACTTCCGGCAGCATGCTGGCCGGAACGCCCATGATGTCCAGCAGTTCGGCGTCCCATTCCAGGGTGTGAATGTTGTACAGCATGGTGCGCGAGGCGTTGGACACGTCGGTGACATGCACTTTGCCGTGGGTGAAGTTCCAGATCAGCCAGCTGTCCACCGTGCCGAAGGCCAGCTTGCCGTCGCGGGCGCGTTCGCGCGCGCCCGGCACATTGTCCAGAATCCACTTGATCTTGCTGCCGGAGAAATAGGCGTCCACCAACAGGCCGGTCTTGGAACGGATCAACTCGCCCAAGCCCCGCGCCTTCAGCTCGTCGCAGAACTCCGCGGTGCGGCGGTCCTGCCAAACGATGGCGTTGTAGACCGGGTGGCCGGTCTCTCGGTCCCACACAATGGTGGTTTCGCGCTGATTGGTGATGCCAATGGCGGCGATGCTACGGCCGTCGATGCCGGCCTTGGCCACCGCCTCGGCCGCCACGCCCACCTGGCCGCCCCAGATTTCCTGCGGATCGTGCTCCACCCAACCCGGCTGCGGGTAGATCTGGCGGAACTCCTTTTGCGCCAACGACACGATGTCGCCGCTGCGATTGAACAAAATGGCGCGAGAACTGGTGGTGCCTTGATCCAAGGCCAACACGAATTGATCCTGCATGGGGTTTCTCCTGTTCAGCCGGTGGGCGGCCTAATGTCTGAATGTTCGTTCGTTGCATGCGGCGGCGGATGCCGGTTGCGGACCGTGCTCCATCGCTCAAGTTATTGATAATGTTTCTTTTTGTACTTATGACGTTCGTTTTATTTTCGAGCCATTCTAGGCCCCGGCAAAAGCTTGTCAATCGTTCTTCGTAAAAAAATCTTAATATTGCGACTTTCCATGCCATCCCAATTCATGCTGCAGGGCAATAAAGACAAGGGTTTAGCGGCTGTAGCGTCTCACTACAAATATTGCTGTTTCAGTAAGTTATCGAGTAAAAGCCCTATGCTGCAGCGCATTGACCCGCGTCATTCTCCACTGACTCTGTGTTGCAACAAAGTTTTTGTCTTTATCTGGAGATAAAATAACCATGCTCTGGTCCCAGGATCCACCCGGGGCCAGCTTTTCGTTGGCTTGTCTTGATTGCCGCCGAGGAGGGAAAAACGCGCAAAAACGAACATTTTTCCCAGCTAAGTGGCGAGATTCGCACAAAGGCCGCTCATTTTCCGGCCCTCCGCCCCGCCGGCTTTACGTAGTCAAGCCGCTACAGCCTGACTGTGGCAGCATGACAGACAGTTCCATCAAGCGCGGCGCAGCCTAGATGGAAAGACACACGGATGTGATTGGCAAAACAACACCGCCATGTCCGGCCGCGCGCAACGCCGCGGCTGGATCGGGCATAAAGGACTGTCATGCTTCGCAACACAAAAATCCTCGCCACGCTGGGCCCGGCTTCCAGCACACCCGAAATCATCTTGGAACTGGCCCGCTCCGGCGTTAACGTGTTCCGCCTCAATATGAGCCACGGCAATCACGACGACCACCGCGCGCGCCTGGCTTCCATCCGCGCCGCCGAAGCCGTGGTCGGCCGCCCGCTGGGCGTGCTGGTGGATCTGCAGGGACCCAAGCTGCGCATAGGCCAGTTCTCCTCGCCGGTTACCGTGAACACCGGCGACAAGTTCGACTTCGTGCTGGACGAGGTGGACGGCGACGCGCAACGCGCCAGCTTGCCTCACCCGGAAGCCTTCAGCGCGCTCAAGCCCGGCCACCGTATTCTGGTCAACGACGGCAAACTGGCGTTTCACGTGGAACAGGTGGAAGAACGCCGCATCGCCACCCGGGTGGAAGTGGGCGGAGAGTTGTCCAGCCGCAAAGGCTTCAACCTGCCGCAAACCATACTGCCGCTGTCCGCCATAACAGACAAAGACCGGGTAGACGCCGAGTTCGCTCTGAAGGAAGGCGCGGACTGGCTGGCGCTGTCCTTTGTGCAAACCGCCAACGACGTGCGCGAACTACGCGAACTGGTAGGCCGGAAGCTGGGCATCGTGGTCAAGATCGAAAAACCGTCGGCGGTGGACGAACTGGATGCCATCACCGAACTGGCCGACGCGGTCATGGTGGCGCGCGGCGACTTGGGCGTGGAGTTGCCGCCGGAAGACGTGCCGGTGGTGCAACGCCGCATCGTTCACCAATGCCGTCACCTGGGTCGTCCGGTCATCGTCGCCACTCAAATGCTGGAATCGATGATCACCGCGCCCACGCCCACCCGCGCCGAGGCCAACGATGTGGCCACCGCGGTTTACGAAGGCGCCGACGCGGTGATGCTGTCCGCGGAAACCGCGGCCGGCCAGTTCCCGCTGGAAGCGGTGCGCATCATGGACCGGGTGATCCGCCGCGTGGAAAGCGCGCCGGACTATCGCCGAGTCATGGCGTTGGATTATAGCGCCGCCGACGCGCCGGACCGCGCCGACGCCATCGCCGCCTGTGTTCGCAAAGTGGGCTCCTTGCTGCCGGTCACCGTATCCGCCGCCTTCACCACCAGCGGCTCCACTTGCCTGCGGCTGGCGCGCGAGCGCCCGCATACGCCCATTCTCGGCATTTCGCCGCGGCTGGACACCGCTCGCCGGCTGACCCTTGTCTGGGGCGTAGTGGCCTATAACGGCCCGGACGCGGAAAACCTGGAAGACATGGTGGTGAAAACCACCTTCGCCGCCACCAAACTGGGCCTGGCGGAGCAAGGCAAACCCATGGTGATCATCGCCGGGGTGCCGTTCGGCACGCCGGGCACCACCAATTTGTTGCGCATCGTCTACCCTTGAACACGAGCTGAGCGTCAAAGCAAACGGAACCCACGGGTTCCGTTTTTGTTTGCCCGTCGCCGGCCGCGACAGCGGCTATGCTTAGCTGATCAGCACGCACCGGATTCGCCTCGATGACCGCTAGCATCCGCCGCCTCGGCCTGACTTTGCTGCTGCTCTGCGCTAGCCTGGCCGCGCCCTGCCGCGGGCAGGACGCGGAAACCCTGACCGTGGCGGTGGACGCCAACGCGCCGCCGTTCATGTACGAGGAGAACGAGCGGGTCGGCGGCCTCTACCCGCGGCTGGTCAGCGCCGTTTGCGACAAAGCCGGCATTCCCCACGTATTTCGGGCTTTGACGTGGCGCCGCGCGCTGTTCGAACTGGACCGCAGCGCGATGGCGGCCGCCGGCATCTACAAAACCGTTAACCGAGAGCAACGCTACGACTTCAGTCTGCCTCTTTATCAGGAGCGCATCGTGGTGGTCTATCTCCGCCAACACCCGATCGAGTTCCGAGGCCTGCCGGACCTCGACAATAAGCGCGTCGGCGTGATGGCGGGCTGGAGCTACGGCGACGAGTTCGACCGCGCGCGCGCCGACAAGCGTTTCATTGCCTATGAGGGCGATTCGGACCGCCAAAACCTTCTGCTGCTGCAACGCGGCAATCTGGACGCAGTGCTGGCGATACAGGAGGCGATGGACGCCAGGCTGCAAAACGGCGCCTATTCCAACCTAGCGGTGGCGCCGGCCATCCTGGCCAGCAAAGCCACTTATCTGGCCATCAACAAAACCTCGCCGCAACTGCCGCTGCTGCAGCGCTTCAATCAGGCCCTGGAGAAAATGCGCCAGGACGGCAGTTATCAACAATTGGTGAAGCAGTTCTTCGCCGGCCACGCCTCCTCCAAACCCTAAGCGGATCGCCCCCCCTGAGCAAAACGGTTTTTGTTATAGTCATCCACTTGTCCTACCGATGACTATGCCATGTCCCTTTTGCACCTGTCGCCGCAGCAAGCCCGCCATCTGCAACTGGCCGCCCAAGGCCTGCTGAACCCGCCTCGCCGCAAAGCCGGCAAGGCCGACGTGCTGGCCGCCATCCGCCGCATGGCGCTATTGCAGATCGACACCATCCACGTAGTGGCGCGCAGCCCCTATCTAGTGCTGCACAGCCGGCTGGGATCTTACGACCCCGCCTGGCTGGACGAATTGCTCGCCGAAGGCCGTTTATTTGAATACTGGGCGCACGAAGCCTGCTTCGTCCCCATCGAGGACTACGGCCTGCTGCGCCACCGCATGCTGAATCCGGAAGCGATGGGCTGGAAATTCTCGCTGCGCTGGCTAGAGCAACACCGCGCCGACATCGACGCGCTGGTCGAAGGCATCCACGCCAACGGCCCAGTGCGTTCGGCGGACTTTGAACGCAAGGGCGGCAAGGGCAACGGCTGGTGGGACTGGAAACCGGAGAAGCGCCACCTGGAAGTCCTGTTCACGCTGGGGCGGCTGATGGTCAAGGAAAGACGCAATTTTCAGCGCGTTTATGATCTGGCGGAACGGGTGAAACCCGGCTGGGACGACGCGCGCGACCTGCCCACGGAGGAACAGGCGCAATGGAGGATGCTGCGCAACAGCTGCCGCGCGCTGGGCGTGGTCAAGGCCGGCTGGGTAGCCGATTACTACCGGCTCAAGCGCGGCCGCTACGACGCCATGCTGCACCAGATGGCCGACGCCGGCGAACTGATTCCAGCCCGCATCGACGGTTGGCAACACGACGTCTTCGTCGACGGCGATCTGGCGGAAGCCGCCTCCGGCGAACTCAAAGCCGGCGCCACCGCCATTCTGTCGCCGTTCGACCCTCTGGTCTGGGACCGCAAGCGCGCCTCGGAACTGTTCGACTTCGACTACCGCATCGAATGCTATACCCCGGCGCCCAAACGCCAATACGGCTACTTCGTGCTGCCCATTCTCAACCGCGGCAAACTGGTCGGCCGGCTGGACGCCAAGGCCCACCGCGCCCAGGGCGTATTCGAAGTCAAGGCGCTGTACCTGGAACCCGGCGTCCGCCACAGCGCGCGGTTGACCGCCGATCTCAAGACCGCGCTGCAAAAACTGGCCAACTGGCACGGCGCGCCGCGGCTGCGCGTGGAACGCGCGCCGGGAGCGCTTGCGGCTGCGCTGATGGCCTGACGCTCCTAGATGGGCGTCAGTTGCTTGCGGTACTGGATATAGCCCAGGTTCTCCGCCAACTGGTCGTAGAGCCGCCTTGCCGTGGCGTTGGTCTCATGGGTCAGCCAATACACTCGCGAGCATTCCCGCTTGCTCGCCCACTCGTACACCCATTCGATCAACTGCCGCCCGGCGCCCAGGCCGCGGCAATCCTCAGCCACGAACAAATCCTGCAAATAGCAATAATCGCCCAGGGTCCAGCTGCTGGGGTGCAATACGATGTGCACCAGCCCCACCGCCCGCTCGCCGTCCCAGGCCAGCCAGCCGCGCATCGCGTGATCCGGCAGCAGATAGCGCCGCCAGGTCCCCTCGACCGTGGCCTCGTCCATCGTCACTTGGTAAAAACGCTGATAGCCGCGCCATAGCGGCAACCAGGCCTCGTAATCTTCAGCCCGCAACGGGCGGATGGAAAGCGTATCGCTCATGCAGATCTCCAGTGGCGGCGCGTACGCGCCCAATGCGCGCATTGTGGCTCAGCCAAGACAGAGTCATAAGAACCACTTGTCCTTGATGCCAGGAACCACCGCTGGAACTTCGGCCTTCGCCGGCGCTCAATACAGCATTTTCCCCAACGAGGACGTTTACATGCGCGCCACGCTTTTGATCGCCGCCGCTTCCGCCCTGGCTCTGGCCGCTTGCAGCGAGAAGCAAACCAACCAATTGCAGGAATCCGCCTCCAGCGCCATCGGCACGGTGCACAACTCGCTGCAGGACAGCAGCGCGCCGCTGGGCCAGCTCAAGGAACAAGCCAGCGCCGCCATCGGCGCGGCCAAACAAGCCGGCGCCGCCGCCGCCGCGCTAAGCCCGGAACTGAAAGAACAAGTGGACAAGCTTAAAGAGCAAGCCTCCGCCGTGAAGGGCGCGTTGCAGGCCCAGGAGAAAAAGGCCGAACAGCCGCAATCCGAGCAAAAATAAGCCCGGCCGCGTTGGCGGCATTTTTATGCCGCCGCGCGTTTTCTTTAGCGGATCTTTAGCTCCCTCTAACTAGGATGAGGTCGCACCCTAGCCAAAGGAGAAATCCGCCATGCTGACCCTGCCCGACCTCTGCGGCCCGCAAGACATCCTGCTCAATCAAACCCTGGCCGACAAGGCCGCCCTGCTGGAGCACGCCGCCTCCCAGCTGGCCCAGCGCCACGCGCTGCACCGCCCAACGCTGGCCGCGGCGCTGCATGAGCGCGAACAGGCCGGCAGCACCGCGCTTGGCCATGGCCTGGCGCTGCCGCACGCCCGCATAGAGGGCCTGACGGAGGCCCGCGCGCTGCTGCTGCGGCTGCAAACCCCCATCGCCTTCGACGCCCCCGACCAGCAGCCGGTGCATACAGCGTTGGTGCTCCTTTTGCCGCGGCAAAGCCGCGAAGCCCATCTGCATCTGCTGGCCAGCTGCGCGCGCATGTTCGCGGAACGCCCGTTCCGCCAGGCGCTGGACCGCTGCCACAGCGCGCAGGCGCTCTATCACCTGCTGTGCGACTGGGCCGATCCGGAAGAGCTGAACGACCCGCACTTCCTGCTGGACAGCAACCGCTACTTCATGGACAGCGAAGCCAGCTTGCGGCCGGATTACACAGTGAAGCGCAAGATGGTGGCGCGTTTCTGAAGAACGTGTTTACGATCTCGCGAGCTATGGCCTTGCGGCTGAGAAAGCGGAATGTACGAGTGGTACATAAGCATTTTGAGGATGCACTCACCGTGTAATGTTTCACAACGCGCAGCAGATCGTAAACCGGTTCCAACAGCCAGCCTCACCGGGCTGGCTGTCCCCTCCCCGGCTTAGCTCTTCCTCTTCTTCCGCCCCAACTTACGCGGCAAGGCTTCCAGCTCATCCAGGCTGAGATGGAGGCGGTTCACCGCCTCCACATGCCTCGGCAAGTCCACCTGCTCCACCCCCAGGTTCAACAACAACTCCAGATAGTTGAAGAAGCTCTTGCACATGCGGCGGCGGAGGCCGCGTTGGCTGAAATCCATATCGCTGGCGATGCGGAACAGCAGCCCGCGCGCGGAGTGCTGGCGGTTGAGCTTCAGCATCTGCGCCAGATGGGCGGCGTACTGATGGCCCAAGGCGCGGGCTTCAAACTCATCCTTGGCTTCGGCAGGCTGCCAGTAATGCGGATAGGTACGGCCTTTGATGCGGCGGATGAAGGGCAGGCTGAGGTCTTTGGCGTGGGGGCCGGCAAAGCGGTAACGGGAGCGCGGGCCTAGCGACGGGAGTGGAGAGGCGTCTTGATGGACGTCTTGGGTTTCAGTAGCGGACGAAGTGAGTTCGATGCCTAGCATCGGACGGACTAGCTTTACCATTTGCAACCTCCTGAGCAGAAGGGCCCGGCCGCAAAGCGGCAGGGCGGGCACATGACAAGAGTTAGCCTACCGGTGAGTTCTTACGAAAGCCGGCGCGCCCGCGAGGGCGCCACTTGCCATGGCCCGCCCGAATAGGCAAAGCAATGGCAGCGGATACGCTGTGGAAACAGCGCATCCGCGGTAAGAACTCATAAGCGGGAGGCTAATCCCGAGCGCCGCGATTGCTGCGGCGCGGGGGCTATTGTTGGGGAGGCGCGGGAGGGCGTCAAGCCGGCGGCATCCGGGCGGGATGGAAATAGCCGCGCCTAGGGTGCTGCGCGCCGCGGATGGGCCGGCTCTAAATGATCATGCGTATAGCGGACTCAATGTCCTTGGCAATAAACCTCTCCAAAAACATCGCAAAAAGCGCCAAAAAGCGGTTAAACATTGACTGCGCGTCGTTAAGCGAGGCTTGAAGCGACGCGAATCACAGCTTGCTGATCGACACCCCGCCATCAACCATCAACGCCGCGCCGGTGACGAAGCTGGACGCGTCCGACGCCAGAAACAAGGCCGCGCGCGCAATCTCCTCCGGCGCCGCCATGCGCTTGAGCGCGTGCAGGCCGGCCACCATCTCGCGCTGTTCCGCCGTCGCCGCCGCGGCGCGGCCCATCTCGGTGTCGGTGCCGCCCGGCAGCAAAGCGTTGACGCGCAATCCTCTGGCGCCGTATTCCGCCGCCAGCGTGCGCGCCAGGCCCACCAGCCCCGCTTTGCTGGCCGCGTATGCGGCCATCCCGGGAAAGCCGATGGCGTGGCCGACGAAGGACGAGGTGAAAATCATCGAGCCGCCGCCTTGCAGCAAGGCCGGCAACTGGTGCTTGGCGCACAAAAAAGCGCTGCTGAGATTGCCGTCCAGCGTCGCGCGCCAGTCGTCCAGGGAAATCTGATCCAGGCTGCCCAAGGCGCCCAGGCTGCCGGCGTTGTTGAAAGCGATGTCCAAGCCGCCGAATCTATCCAGCGCCAGCTCCACCGCCGCACGCGCGCAATCCTCCGAGGTGAGATCCCCGGCCAAGGCCGCCGCCTGACCGCCGTCGGCGACGATTTCCGACACCAGCCTATCCAGCTTGGCCGCGCGCCGCGCCACCAACACCACGCGCGCGCCTTCTCGCGCGAACAGCTTGGCCGCCGCCATGCCGATGCCGGAACTGGCGCCGGTGACAATAGCGGTTTTATTAATCAATGCGCTCATGGGGTTTCCTCCTGAAAAGTGAATGAAGTCCGCGCCAATCTTCAGTGCGGTTACAACTTCAGTTTCAGGCCGATCAACCCGTTTGGCATTCCGATTCTTGCTGACTTGATGCGCGGTTTCTGAGAAAGCGGAATGTGCGAGTGGTACATGAGCATTTTGAAGCAGTACTCACCGTGCCACGTCTCACGACGCGCAGCTGATCGTGAACAGGCTCTAAGCCACCTGCAACAACACCGCCAGCTCATCCACCTCCTCGCTCCAGTCCGCGTCCTCGGCCAGGGCCTGGCGCAGGAAATCCGCCTGCGCCGGCGTCCAGAACGGCGCGTCGGCCAGCACGGCGTTGCGCGGCAAGGGATGGCTGGCGATGAAGGCGCGAATGGCGGTGGGATCGTCGGCCAGGCCCAACTGGCGGAACAGGCCGGACAAAGAGTGCTCGCTGGTGTCCATGACGCTTCTCCTGTGAAGGGATGTCTGATGATAGACCCGAATCGACGACGCCGCCGCCGACCCTTGCGCCATGAAAAACGGCGGCCGCGGCCGCCGTTTGCTCATAAGCTCAAACTCACACCTTGTCGTAGAGTTTGGAACCGCCCTTCAGAAATTCCACCGACTTGGTCTGCATTCCCCGCGTCAACGCGTCCTGATCGCTGATGCCCTGCTTGGCCGCGTACTCGCGCACGTCCTGAGTGATCTTCATGCTGCAGAAGTGCGGCCCGCACATGCTGCAGAAATGCGCGACCTTGGCGCTGTCCTTGGGCAGGGTTTCATCGTGGAAGGCCCGCGCCTTGTCCGGATCCAAGCCCAGATTGAACTGGTCTTCCCAACGGAACTCGAAACGCGCCTTGGACAAGGCGTTGTCGCGAATCTGCGCGCCGGGATGCCCCTTGGCCAAGTCCGCCGCGTGCGCGGCCAGCTTGTAGGTGATGATGCCTTCCTTGACGTCGTTCTTGTCCGGCAGGCCCAGGTGCTCTTTCTGGGTGACGTAACACAGCATGGCGGTGCCGTACCAGCCTATCTGCGCCGCGCCTATCGCCGAGGTGATGTGGTCGTAGCCGGGCGCGATGTCGGTGGTCAGCGGCCCCAGGGTGTAGAACGGCGCCTCGCGGCACCACTCCAGCTCCTTGTCCATGTTTTCCTTGATCAACTGCATCGGCACATGGCCGGGGCCTTCTATCATCACCTGCACATCGTGTCGCCAGGCGATCTCGGTCAGTTCGCCCAGGGTCTTCAACTCCGACAACTGCGCCTCGTCGTTGGCGTCCCAGACGCTGCCCGGCCGCAGGCCGTCGCCCAGACTGAAAGCCACGTCGTAAGCCTTCATGATCTCGCAGATGTCCTCAAAATGCGTGTAGAGGAAATTTTCGCGATGGTGGGCCAAACACCATTTGGCCATGATGGAGCCGCCGCGCGACACGATGCCGGTCATGCGGCCGGCGGTCATCGGCACATAGCGCAGCAATACGCCGGCGTGGATGGTGAAGTAATCGACGCCCTGTTCCGCCTGTTCTATCAGGGTGTCTCTGAAGATTTCCCAGTTCAGGTCTTCAGCCTTGCCGCCCACTTTCTCCAGCGCCTGATAGATGGGCACCGTGCCGATGGGCACTGGGGAATTGCGGATGATCCATTCGCGGGTTTCATGGATGTTCTTGCCGGTGGACAGGTCCATGATGGTATCCGCGCCCCAGCGGATGCCCCAGGTCATCTTATCCACTTCTTCACTGATCGAAGACGTTACCGCGCTATTGCCGATATTGCCGTTGATTTTGACCAGGAAATTGCGCCCTATGATCATGGGCTCGGATTCGGGGTGATTGATGTTGGCCGGCAGAATGGCGCGGCCGGCGGCGATCTCCGCGCGCACGAATTCCGGCGTGATCTCCTCCGGCAGCGCCGCGCCGTAAGCCTGGCCCGGATGCTGACGCGTCATCAGTTCCGCCAACCGGCTATTCTTGCCGCCGGCTTCGCGCAACGAGTCCAGATATTCCCGACGCCGCATATTTTCGCGAATGGCGACGAATTCCATTTCCGGCGTGATAATACCGCGGCGCGCGTAATGCATCTGACTGACATTACGGCCCGGCAACGCCCGGCGCGGCTTACGCGTCAGGTTGAAGCGCAGTTCGGCGAGTTTGGGGTCGGCCTCTCGGACGCGGCCGTATTCGCTGGACAAGCCGGCAAGCTGCTCGCAATCGCCGCGCTCGGCGATCCAGCCGGCGCGCAGCGGCGCCAGCCCGCTCTGGATATCGATGCGCGCGTCCGGGTCGGTATACGGGCCGCTGGTGTCGTAGACGGTGATGGGCGGATTGGCCTCGCCGCCAAACTGGGTGGGCGTGTCGCTCTGGCTGATCTCGCGCATCGGCACGCGAATGTCCGGCCGGCTGCCGGCGACGTGGATCTTGCGGGAATTGGGCAAGGGCTGAATGGCGGCGGTATCCACCACCATGGAAGGCTTCTGTGTTGCGGGCGCGTTCATCGGGCGGTTCTCCTGGTCGATGAATGGCGCAAGGAGCGGGCCGCCACTTGGGCGGGCTGCGAGCCAGTCCGACAAGGCCGGGCCGAAAGCAGCTTACGCTTCCCTACGCCGGTATTATCCGGGTCAGGTTCCAAGGGTGTTTCTCACCCGCGCAACAATCTTTAACGATTATCCTATCCTTTCAAGGATATGGATCATCTTGCCGACCGTCGCGCAGGACCCCTAGCGATGCTGTGAAGGTACGGCAAATGTGGGATAATCGCAAGTTATCGCATGACACGCCGCCGCGTTTTTCTTGCGGCGACAAGCCCCTCCGGAGTGAGCTGATGGATTTTGAGAATGCCCGTTTCAACATGGTCGAGCAGCAGATTCGTCCGTGGGACGTACTTGACACTAACGTGCTGGACCTGCTGTTTCACGTGAAACGCGAACAGTTCGTCGCCGCGGACAAACGCAGCCTGGCCTTTGTCGATACCGAGTTGCCGCTGCCCAACGGCAGCTTCATGCTGCAGCCGAAAATGGAAGCGCGCCTGGTTCAAGACGCCGCCATCCAAGCCAAGGACAAGATACTGGAAATCGGCACCGGCAGCGGCTATCTGACCGCCTTGCTGGCCAAGCTGGGCCAACACGTATACAGCGTGGAAATCGACTCCGCCCAACGTGAAACCGCAGCGGCCAACCTGAAGCAAGCCGGCATCTCCAATGTGACTCTGGTGGAAGGCGACGGCGTGCTGGGCCTGCCGCAACAAGCGCCGTTCGACGTGATCGTCGTTGGCGGTTCGCTGCCGGTGGTGCCGCAGGAACTGAAAGACCAGCTGGCCGTGGGCGGCCGCCTGATCATGGTCGCGGGTGATCTGCCCGTGATGACCTGCAAGCTGATCAAGCGCGAAACCGAAGCCAGCTTCAGCGAAACCGGCCTGTTCGAAACCTGTATCGCCCGCCTGGCCAAGGCGGAAGCGGTGGAACCGGAACGCTTCGCGTTTTGATGGTCCAGGAAATCCGCGCCCGCGATCTGGCGGCTGCGCTGGCCGACACCGCCGCGGAGCCCCCGGTGCTGCTGGATGTGCGCGAAGCGTGGGAAGTGCAGCTGTGCATGATTCCCGGCTCGCTGCACATTCCGATGAACCTGATCCCGCTGCGCATGAGCGAACTGCCGGACGCGCCCATTGTGGTGATCTGCCACCATGGCGTGCGCAGCGCGCACGTGGCGCGCTTCCTGCTGGACGCCGGTTTCGAACAAGTGCTGAGCCTGGCCGGCGGCGTGGAGGCCTGGGCAGCGGAAGTGGACCCGCAAATGGCGCGCTACTGACACACCCGCCATCAGCCCACATCGCCAGCCGTTCCCGAGGGAACGGCTTTTTCATGGAACGAAACCGGTTTGCCGGATTCCAATTCCCCTCACGATAGCAAGAGCCGTAATTTTCTATGCAAGCATTGTCTTACCTGTCTCCCGCCCTGGCCCGCGTTCATCCGGCTTGGGAACAAGTGCTGTCAACACCGGACATTCAACAGCAACTGGCCGGCATCGACAGGGAACTACAAGCTCAGCAAGCGCAGGGCAAAGTCCTCTTCCCGCCTGCGCCGTTGACCTTCAACGCGCTGACCTTCACCGCGCCGGCCGATGTCCGCGTGGTGATACTGGGGCAAGATCCCTACCATGGCGACGGCGAGGCGATGGGCTTGTCGTTTTCCGTGCCGCCAGGCGTGCGGGTGCCGCCCAGCTTGCGCAATCTGTACAAGGAACTGGCGGCGGATCTAGGCTGCGGCGTGCCCAATAGCGGCGACCTGACCCACTGGGCGCAGCAAGGCGTGCTGCTACTCAACAGCGTGTTCACCGTAGAGCGGGACAAGGCCGGCAGCCACGCCAAACTGGGCTGGCAAATGGTCAGCGACGCGCTGATAGACGCCGTCAACGCGCAAAGCGCCGGCTGCGTGTTCCTGCTGTGGGGCAATTGGGCTAAAACAAAGGCCGAGCGCATCGACGCCAGCCGCCACCTGGTGCTGGACGCCGCTCATCCATCGCCGCTGTCCGCCAGCCGCGGCTTCCACGGTTGCCGCCATTTTTCGCAAGTCAACGCCTGGTTGCTGTCCCGCGGCCGAGGCGCCATCGAATGGGGCGTCCCGACACCGCAGAACAACTTGTTCTGACCCAGGACACGGGCAGACACATCCCCATTCCTGCCCGTTTGACTCTTTTCCGCCGCGCCGGCATGGCCTAAGCTAGGGCTCCCGCCTCTATCCCGTGTTAGCGCCGTGGAAATTCTCGTCCTGCTGTGCCTGATTCTGCTCAATGGCCTGTTCGCCATGGCGGAAATCGCCATCGTCTCCTCCCGCAAGGTCCGCCTGCTGCAACGCGCGGATGATGGCCAACGCGGCGCGCAAGCCGCGCTGAAACTGGCCAACGACCCCAGCCGCTTCCTGTCCACGGTGCAGATAGGCATCACTTCGATCAGCATTCTGTCCGGGGTCTACGGCGAGGCGGCGCTGTCCGAACAGCTGCGCCGGACGATGCAGGACTATCCCCTGCTGGAACCCTACAGCAAGCCGCTGTCGGTGGCGCTGATGGTTTTCATCATCACCCTGCTGTCGCTGATCTTCGGCGAACTGGTGCCCAAGCGGCTGGCTTTGCTAAACCCCGAGGCGGTGGCCACCACCCTGGCAAGGCCCATGCTGCTACTGTCGCGGCTCAGCGCGCCGCTGGTCCAGGCCCTGAGCCGCTGCACAGACGGTCTGCTGCGCCTGCTGGGCGCCAAGAAGAGCAGCGACCCGTCCATCACCGAGGAGGAAATCCGAGTGCTGATGGAACAAGGCGCGGACGAAGGGGTGTTCGACCGCGCCGAACAGGAGCTGGTGACCAATATTTTCCGCCTGGACAACCGCAAGGTGGCGGCGGTCATGACGCCGCGCAAAGACATCGTGGCGCTGGATCTGGACGATGCGCCCGAACTGAACCACCGCCTGCTGCAAAACCACCACTTCAACCATTTCCCGGTGTGTCGCGGCGGCGTAGAGCAAATCGTCGGCGTGCTGCACGCCAAACGCGTGCTGGACCGCATGTTGACCGGGCAGCAGCCCGATGTTGCCGCCGAACTGTCCCAGCCGCTGTACGTGCCGGCCAAGATCACCTTGATGCAGCTGCTGGAGCAGTTCAAGCAAACCCGTCATCACATGGCGCTGGTGGTGGACGAATACGGCGAGCTGGAAGGCCTGGTGACAATGAACGACGTGCTTGAAGCCATCGTCGGCGACATGCCGGCGATCAGCGCGGAAAACGACGACATCGCCCAACGCGAGGACGGTAGCTGGCTGATAGACGGCATGCTGTCGCTGGACCGCTTCAAGGAGTTTTTCGACATCGACGAAGCGCTGCCGGGCGAAGCCGGCGGCAATATCCACACCCTGGGCGGCATGATGATGTTCCAGTTGGGCCGGGTGCCCAGCGTCACCGACCGTTTAGACTGGAACGGCTTCGGCTTCGAAGTGGTGGATATGGACAAGACCCGGGTCGACAAAATCCTGGTGACCCGTCTGCCAGCGCCGCCGACGGCGCTGCCGGCCGACGACGGCATTTAGAGCCGCTAAGAGCCTCAAAGTCTCGCGAGCAAGGACGAGACAAGGCGAAAACCAGCGAAAAAGCGGAATGGTCGAGCGGCACATGAGCATTTTGAGCTTGTACTCACCGTGCAACGCTTCACAAAGCGCAGCAGACTTTGAACAGCTTCTTAGCGGGTCGTAAGCGCTCGTCCACACACCGTGCTGCGACGGCTGCCGTCGGCGCGGCGTTCCCAATCGTCGAAACTGGCTAGCTCGGCGAAACCCGCCTTGCGCATCATGCCGCCGGACGCGGCGTTTTCCTCATGCCTGTCCGCCGCCACCCAGCGCGCGCCTCTCTCGGCCAAATCGTCGCAAGCCTGTTGCAGCAACAGGCTGCCCAGACCCTGTCCGGCCTGATCTCGCCGCACCACCGCCTCCATGATGTAGCCGGCGGCTTCCGCCGCGATCCCGTCCGGACGATATTGCGGAAAACGGTCCTGCATCCGATACAAAATGGCCGCGCCCAGCAGGCCGTCGCGCTCGAACAGCGCCGCCCAGGCTTCCCCGGCCGCTACCTGGCGCAAACTCTCCTCCACGCCGTCCGCCGGCAGCCAGTTCCACGGATTGGGCCCATGCTCCATGATCAGTTGCCGCAGCGCGTCCACATCCCCTGCGGCGGCCAAGCGATATTGCCAACTCATGCGCATCCTTTCTCAAAACGCAGCGTGGCCTGGCCCGCGTCTACTTCCAGTTCGGCCCAGGCGCCGTTCATCAACGTCCATTGCGGCGGCACGTGGCCGATATCGACATCCACGATCACCGGGTATGGCAGTCCATCCAAAGCGGCCTCCAGAGCCCCGCTATAGCTCAAGGCCTTGGCGTCGGCGGCGTCCGGTCCGCTGCTGCGGCCCAACACCAGCCCGCTCAAGCCATCCAGCGCGCCGGACAGCCTCAGGCCCAGCAAGGCGCGCATCAACTCGCAAGGCCTCAACTCGCAGTTTTCCAGGTAAAGCAGCGCGGGTTCCCGTTTAAACGCGCGCAAATCAAAGTAAGGGCTGCCCTGCAGCCGGCTCAGCGTATCCAGACAGCCGCCGATCAGTCTGCCGGCGATGCGGGCCTTTTGCGCGCCCAACACGCGCAGCGTGGACGGATAACGCTCTCCGGGAGCGTCCCAACGCCAAAACGCCTTGTAATGGCCTTGCTGCGGCGGCAAACCGTAGTGCAAGGCATGCAAGAGCGCCGAATTCTCCTCCGCCCGCTGCGGATTGCCTAGATCGAACAGATTCGGCCCATGTAACGTCGCCCACCCGGCCAGCAGGGTCAGCGGCGTCAGCAAGGTGGAAATATCGGAAAACCCGGCCACCCATTTGGGCGGCAGCCGCGCCAAGGCGGCAAAATCGATGCCGGGCAGCAGTTCCATCGCCCGTTCGCCGCCCCAGGGCGGCAGGATGGCGCGAATGTCCGGATCAAAAAGAAAGCGTTTCAGCTCAGCCAGCCGTTCAACAGCCGGCGCGCTGGCGTCTTGGGACTCGCCGCGCAGGCAAGCGCCCTCCTCCACCTGCCAGCCCTGATCTCGCAGGCACTGCAAAGCTCGATCCAACTGTCCGTGCAAGACAGGGGGCACGCCGGAGGAAAAGGCGGTGACGGCGATGCGATCCCCCGTCTGCAACGGCGCGGGAAAAACCATCATGTAAAGCGTCTCCGGTGGATAAGCATCATGGGCAGTCAATCATTGTCCATCCCTCAGATCCAGGGCGAAGCTGTGGCTGGTTTTCTGTTGCTGATAGCCGAGATGGCGATAGAAGGCGTGGGCTTCAACTCGCTTGATGTTGGAACGCAAGCGGATGACCTGATAGCCGCGCTGTAGCGCCCAGGCTTCACAAGCGCTAAGCAAACTCTGTCCCAGCCCTTGCCTCTGACAAGCCGGACTCACCACGATGCCGACGATCTCGATCGCTGGCGGCGCTTGTAATGAATGCACGCTGCGACAGTGAGCCCAGCCGAACACGGCACCGTCGCGTTCGGCCACCCAAATCTGGTTGTCCGGCAGCGCTGCCAGCCGTACAAAGCGCTCGCTGATCTCTGTCTCCGTCGCCTCGTAGCCCAGATCCAGGCATAGCCGCGCCACCGCGAGCGCATCCTCTGCCCGCATTGTTCTGATCTCCGCCATCTATCTTCGTCCAGTTGCTCAAGGAAATGACATTGTCAGCACAAGGCGAGACTGCCGGCAAGCCGGCTATTTGCTTTTCAACCGTCGTAGTTCGATCAATTTGGCGTATTTGATGTAGCTGTTGAAGCAGCCGATGCTGATGTGGACCAAACCGGGCACGCCATCGAGAAAACCACGGCGGAAAAAGTAGAACTTGATGAAGCGCAGCAAGGGGCTGAGGATAAGTTTCGCGATACCCACACGTTTTCCCCGTTGAAAAAGCCGTTCAGCCTGCAAACTGGTGTAGCGGTTCTGCTTGTTCAGATATAGCGCGATGTCTTCGCCGGACTCGTGCATCAGTTCGTGCCGCAGCTTATGCACAGGGCCGTTGGAGATCACGTACTCATGCACCAGATCATCCGACCAGCGCGCATGTCCGCGATGGAACAAGCGTAAAGACCAGTCCGGATAACCTTCGCCGTGTTTCAGAAAACGGCCCATGAAACGGTTGCAACGCGGAAACTGAAAGGCCTTGGCCTGTGGATTGTCCAGCATGGCTTTGATTTCATTGATCAAATCAGGGGAAAGCCACTCGTCGGCATCCAGACACAACACCCAGTCGTGGCTGGCGGCTTCTACCGCCAATTGCTTCTGAGGACCGAATCCCAGCCAGTCTTGGTGGATAACTTTTGCCTTATAGGCGGAAGCTATCGCCAATGTCCTGTCCGTGCTGCCTGAATCCACAAGCACGATTTCATCGGCGAAGCCCACGCTGTCCAAACATTTTTCCAACGAAGTTTCCGCATTCTTGGTGATTAGCACCACGCTTATTCGCGCACGCATCTTGTTATATGTTTTCCCATATGTAATTTGAAGAAACTGGTAGAAGTCGTCTCTTTGTTGTGGATAACTATGTTTTTCACATTGTTTTCATGGTGTTGGATTAGCTGGAATCTTGTTGTTCATCCATCTTTTTGCAGACTGAAGACTTGTGGATAAATCTGATTGTTCCTTGAAGTCACCACTTGTCCACAGGCCCGATCCCATTTGTTCCCACTTGCTTGTGCATGGCGTAAATTTGCCTGCGAACCTTCTTACGCCATCGATAACTCTTTAACGCAATTTTATATTGATGAAACTGATATAGTTGGCCATTGCTGTGGATAAGCGACAAAAACTTCAAAGGGTTCAGTTACTTGTCCTGTTGATGGGCTTTGGATAGTTTGGGTGCGCTGCGGCATCGCAAATTGTGGATAAATCCGAACCTAGTTGTCCACAGCGGTTTATCCACAATTGAACTGCAGGGATTTTACTTGGTTAACCACAGGCATGCTCGGGTACAATGCGCGCCATGATGAATGTGCTGATTGTGCGCACCTCGTCGATGGGCGACCTTATCCACACTTGGCCCGCCATTTCCGAGCTGAAAGCGCATTACCCCAATTTCCGCATCAGTTGGCTGGCCGAAGAGGCTTTCGCCGACATTGCCCGTTTGCATCCGGCGGTGGACAGGGTGATTGCCTTGAATTGGCGGCGCTGGAGCAAGCGCTGGTGGCTGCCGTCCACCTGGCGAGAGATCCGGGCCTTGCGGCGGCAACTGCGCGACACGCCTTGGGAATTGGTGGTGGACAGCCAGGGCTTGTTGAAAAGCGCCTTGCCGGCCAGCTGGGCCAAGGCGCCGCTGACCGGCTACGGATGGGGCAGCGCGAGGGAATCGTTGGCCAGCTGTTTTTACGATAAGCGTCACAAGGTGGACTGGAGCTTGTCGGCGATAGAACGCAACCGTCTGTTGTTCGCGCGGGTGTTTGGTTATCAGCCGCAGGGCGCCCCCCGTTTTGGCGTGCCGGCCGGCGAGCGGCCCAGCTGGGTGCTGTCCGGCCGTTACGCGGTATTGCTGCACGCCACCAGCAAAACGTCCAAAGAGTGGCCGGAAGGCCATTGGGTGGAACTGGGCAAACGCTTGTCCATGCAGCATGATCTGGTGATGGTGCTGCCTTGGGGTAATGATCGCGAGCGCCAGCGCGCCGAAAGGCTGGCCGCGCAGATGCCGGCCGCGGTGGTGGCGCCTAAGATGAATCTGATCGAGGCCGCCGGCCTGCTGGGCCACGCCAACGCGGTGGTGGGCGTGGACACAGGGCTGACTCACCTGGCCAATGCGTTGAACGTGCCCTTGGCGGCGATTTACACTGATACGGACCCGGCCGCCACGGGCGTGGTGGAAACGCCGTGGGCCACCAATTTGGGCGGAATCGGGCTGTGCCCGTCTGTGGACGAGGCGCTGCAAGCCTTGTTCACGCGCAAGGACTGGACATGAATTGGCAACGCAGACTGTATTCCTGGGCCTGGCTGCTGGCCACCCCGCTGGTGCGGCACTACCTGAAAAAGCGGGCGCGCAAGGCGCCGGCCTATCTGGAGCATTGGGACGAGCGTTTCGGCAGTCAATTGCAGCCGCGCGCACAGGGAGCGATCTGGATTCACGCGGTATCGGTGGGCGAAACCCGCGCCGCGCAGCCCTTGGTGGCGGCGTTGCGAGAAGTCTGGCCGGACGCGCCCTTGCTGATGACGCAGATGACCCCCACCGGACGCGCCACCGCCTTGCAGCTGTATCCCGATGCCGAAGTGCGCTATCTGCCCTACGATTATCCCCAAGCCGCACAGGCTTTTCTCGCCGCCTACCGGCCGCGCTTGGGCGTGTTGATGGAGACCGAGCTGTGGCCCAATCTGATTCATGCCGCCGCCGAGCAGAAGGTGCCCTTGTTTCTGGCCAATGCGCGCTTGTCTGAAAAATCCCTGAACGGTTATCTCAAAATCAGTGGGCTGATTTCACCCGCGGTGGCGGCGTTGAGCGCTGTTGCCGCGCAAACGCCGGAAGATGGCGAACGTTTGCGGAAATTGGGCGCAAGCGAAGTCGAAGTCTGCGGCAACACCAAGTACGATATTCAGCCGCCGCCGGCGCAGCTGACGCTGGCCGGCGAGTTCAAATCCAGGATAGGCCGCCGCCGGGTTATGGTCTGCGCCAGCACCCGCGACGGTGAAGAGGCCTTGATTCTTGATGCGTGGCGGGCGGCGGCCCAAGAGTTGGGCGACGCGCTACTGGTGCTGGTGCCGCGTCATCCGGAGCGGTTCGACGATGTGGCCGCGCTGGCCGAGAGCCGCGGCCTGAGAGTGCAGCGCCGCAGCGACGGCGCGGTGGTGGACTCCGCCACCCAAGTATGGCTGGGCGACAGCATGGGCGAAGCGTTCGCTTACTTCGCTTGCGGGGATCTGGCCTTTGTCGGCGGCAGTTTGCTGCCGTTGGGCTGTCATAATCTGATCGAGCCGGCCAGCGTGGGCGTGCCGGTATTGTTTGGCCCGTCCATTTTCAATTTCAAACAGGCGGCGGCGCTGGCGTTGGCCGCCGACGCCGCGCGCCAGGTGGCCAACGCCGCGGAGTTGATCGGCGCTGTGATAGAGCTGTTGGGCGATGAAGATCGCCGCCAGTCGATGCGCGAGTCGGCGTTGGCCTTCAGCGGCGCCCATAGCGGGGCCAGCCAGCGCATGAGCGCTCTGTTTCGCCGCAAGCTGGAGGCCTGATCCGCGAGGGCGCGAGCCCCGCGCCGTCGTTTGCGAAAAAATTAATGATTCGCCGGCTGATCTGCGCTGTGCCTTCTTCTACTCTTCAAGCAAGAGCCGCGTCGGCGACGCTGCTCTCCCGAGGCCGCCGGCCCGGGACGGACGTGCAAAACCCAGTCATGCCCCAGGCCGGTCCCCGCCATCGGAAAACTTCCGAGCGGACAGATCGAACATGACTGGCGCAACGCGCCGCCGCATCGACTCCGCTGTCTAACAAGACAAGGAGCTACCATGTTAGCCAATTACAGCGTGTTGCCCACGATGAGCCTGCCGTCCACCACCGACCTGGTGCGTCTGGATCAGCGACCGCACCCGCCCATCACCCTGAACAGCTCGGCCCTGGAGGTCATGACCGATTTGCGATTGATCAACCCGGTGGGTATTCATCAGAGCGCCAGCTTGCGCGAAGCCCACGACCGGATGATCAGCCACGGCATACGGCTGCTGTTCGTCCACGATGGTGACGGGCAATTCACTGGCCTGATCACGGCCACCGATTTGCTGGGCGAGCGGCCTATCCAGTGCATGAAGGAGCATGGCAAACATTACGTCGATATCGGCGTTGGCGACGTGATGACGCCGCGCAAGCAACTAGAAGCCTTGAACCTGCTTGATATCGAGCACGCCAGCGTGGGCCACATGGTGGCGACGATGAAGCAAATGGGGCGTCAGCACGCGCTGGTGGTGGAGCTTAATCCGAGCAGCCGCCATCACGAGTTGTGCGGCCTATTCTCCACCTCCCATATGGCCAGGCTGTTGGGCATGCCGCTTTCCTTCATCCGCGTGCCGCAGGCGCTGTCGGAAATTCAATATTCCCTGCTGCATGCGATATGAGGGGCATAGCGCGCAAGTCGACAAGAATCGGGTCGCTGCTGCGGCCCGATCTGCTTATGCTGGCGCTGTGATCGAATGGAGAGCAGACCATGAACGGCGAAATTCTCGAAGAAGACCGCGACTACGGTCGTATCCGCGACGCCATCCGCTATCTGGTGGCGAATGCCGAGCGCCAGCCGGAACTGGCCGAGCTGGCCGACGCGCTGCATCTGTCGGAATCGCGCTTGCAGCGCTTGTTCACCCGTTGGGCCGGGGTCAGCCCCAAGCGTTTTTTGCAGCATCTGACCTGCGAGGCGGCCAAGGCGAGGCTGGGCGAACAGGCCTTGTTGCCGTTGTCGCATGAGCTGGGCTTGTCCGGCGGCGGACGCCTGCACGATTTGTTCGTGACGCTGGAAGCGATGACGCCGGGCGAATACCGCAACGGCGGCGCCGGGCTGGCGATCGAATGGAGCGTGGAGGCCAGCCGTTTCGGCTTGGTGCTGGTGGCGCGCACCGCGCGCGGCGTGTGCGCGGCGCAATTCGTGGTGGACGAGATGGAGGCCATGGCCTGGCTGAGCCGGCGCTGGCCCAAAGCCGCGTTGCGGCATGTTCCGGGCGGCGGCGCGGCGGTGGCCGCCGCCATGTTCGAGCCGCTTCGCGCGGAAGGCCAGGCTCCGTTGGCGCTGCGGGTGCAGGGCAGCAATTTCCAGATCCAGGTCTGGCGCGCGCTGTTGTCGATTCCCTACGGAGGTTTCGCCAGCTACGGCCAGATCGCCGCCGCGGTGGGACGACCGCGGGCGGCGCGGGCGGTGGGCAGCGCGGTGGGCGCCAATCCGGTGGCCTGGTTGATTCCCTGCCACCGGGTGATCCGCGCCGAGGGCGCTTTGGGCGAATACCGCTGGGGGGCGGAGCGTAAAGTGGAACTGATAGGCTGGGAGGGCGCGGTGATGGCTGGCCTGCAACCGGCTTGATGCGGCTTCATCGTTATCCCATCCGTTGGCTGAGTTGTAGAAAGAACAGCCGCGCCAATTGATCCAGAGCGGGGTCGCCCAGGCTCTCCGGCCGCCGGTACAACGCCATTGGCACTGCGGGCAGCGGCGGCAGCGATTCTCGCGGCAACGGGGCGACGCCGGGCAGTTCGTCGTCCGACAGCAAGGCGCCGATGCCCAGGCCGGCTTGCAAGGCGGCCTGCACCGCCAGCAGGCTGGAGCTTTCCAGGACCACGCGGTAGGGGCGGCCAGCTGTCTCAAGCGCTTGCAGCATGGCGTCGCGCCAACTGCAGGGCGCGGCGAACAGAATCAACGGTATGAGATCTGCGGCCGGCATCGTGCCGTGCTGGGCCAGCCAGGGCAGCGAGCATTCCACCACCCAGCTGGGTGTGGCATCCAGCTGCGTCACCCGCGGGCTGGCGATCAGCAAATCCAGTTCTTCGTGCTGGAAGGCCGCGCTCAATTCCCGCCCCGGCGCCACTCGGATGTCCAGTTGCAGCTGCGGCCGAGCCGCGGCGAAGTCCGCCAATACCCGCGGCAGATTGCGGCTGACCAGATCCTCGATCAAACCGATGCGGCAGCGGCTGGCCGGCGCGACTGGCGTGGATGGACGCATTTGTTCAGTCAGGCTGACGATGCGTTCGGCGTAGGGCAGCAATTGCTGCCCCGCCGCGGTGAGGCTGACGCCGCGCGGCGAACGCCGCAGCAGGGTTTGGCCGCAGTGCTGTTCCAGTTTACGCAATTGCAGGCTCAAAGCCGGTTGAGTGCGTCCCAAGTCCGTTGCCGCGCGATTGATGCTGCCGCGGCGGGCCACGGCGATCAGCGCGCGCAGCAAGCCGGTGTCCAAGTCTCTAGTCATGATTTTTTCTTATAACAATGCCTTGAATTTTCAGTCTACCTATAACTGGCGGGAAGGTTTAGCCTGTAGGCGAATATTTCTGATGAGGCGCGCAAACATGTTTATCGCGGCGTTACTACTGGCGGTCGCCGGCTCCGTCGTCTATCACTTGTCGATCAAGCAGGTGCCGGAAGCGGCGAATCCCTTCTTTTCATTGGCGGTCAGTTATGGCGTGGCCATGCTGGTGTGCGTGTTGGGAATGTGGTGGTTGCCCGGAGGCGGCCAGCGCGGATTGGCCGCGCTGAATTGGAGCAGCCTGGGGGTGGCGGCGGGCATTGTCGGCATCGAGCTGGGTTTTTTGCTGGCTTATCGCGCCGGCTGGCATGTCGGCTACGCGGCGCTCAGTTCCAATGTGCTGACCGCGCTGGTGTTGCTGCCGCTAGGCTATTTACTGTTTCGTGAACAACCGTCGCTGGGCAAGCTCGGCGGGATGGCCTTGAGCATGGCCGGCTTGTGGATGATGCTGCGTTTCCGTTGAGCGCCGCCCGGCAGGCGGGCGGCGCGCAAAGCGCTTGTCAGCCGGCGTGCAGCGGTAGGTAAACGGCCAGTTTGAAGCCATCGGACTGATCGCAAAACTCCAACCGGCCTCTATGCTGTTTGACCACGCGGCTGACGATGGCCAAACCAAGGCCGCTGCCGCCGTCTGTGCCGCGGTGTTCGGCCAGCCGTTCAAACGGAGCCAGCGCGGTTTCTCGCAGCTCGGCCGGGATGCCCTTACCGTGGTCCAGCACGCTGAGCACGGCAAAGCCGTCGACTTGCTCGACGCAGACTTCCACCGGCGGCGCGCCGTAGCGGCGCGCGTTTTCCAGCAGATTGGACAATAAGCGCTCCAGCGCCAGCCCGTCGCCTTGCAACTCCGGCTCGGCCCGCCGTTCCAGGCGCGCGTCCATGCCTTCGCGGGCGAAGCGGGATACTACGCTGGCGGCGAGGTCGGCCAATGCCACCGGCTCCAGCCGGGTGGTTTCCTCGGCGCGGGCGAAGTCGATGAATTGGCGCACGATCTGCGACAGCTCGTCGATGTCGGCCAGCATATCGTGCTGGTCCGGGCTGTCCTGCTGTAGCTCCAGCGTCAGCTTGAGCCGGGTCAGCGGCGTGCGCAGATCATGGGACAGGCCGGCCAGCATCAACCTGCGCTCGCGCGCGGCGCTGTCCAGCGCCTGCGCCATCAGGTTGAAGTTATGGGCCAGTACCTTCACCTCGCGTGGGCCGTCCTCCGGCACCGCCGCCGGCATGCTGCCGGCGGCCAGTTCTCGGCTGGCCAGCACCACGCGGCTGATTGGCCGCGTTACCCGCCAGGCGACGACGAAGGCCAGTAGGCTGGCGACGATGGAGGCCAACAACGCCGCCTGCATGATGGTGTTGATCGGGCGGTCGCTATAACGGCCGAAGGGCAGCACCAGCCAGTAGGCTTGGTCCAGCACATGCACATTGACCCAGAGTTCGCTGCGATCCTCAATCTGGGCGTGTCGCACTTCGATGGGTTCGTTGAGGCCATGAGACAGCCGCTGTGCCAGGGTTTCGCCCAAGCGCGGCACGTAGTCGGTGAAGTTGACGCCTTGATCGGCATTGATCGGCAGAAGCCGCGGCAGGCCGGGTCGGTTGTAGCCGGCCAGGAATTCGGCGCGCTCGGTGTTGGTCATCGCCTCCATCGTGCCTTCCAGGAAGGCCAGGGTGTCCACCGTTTGCGAATACAGCTGCTTGTCCAAGAGCTTGTGGCGCTCGCCCGCGGCCATCCACAGAGTGACGAACTGAGTGGTCAGCACCACCAGCACCACCAGCACGGCCAGCCGAAAAAACAGCGAGCCGGTCAG
The DNA here is from genome assembly GCF_009936155.1 of Chromobacterium haemolyticum. Classification (NCBI taxonomy): domain Bacteria; kingdom Pseudomonadati; phylum Pseudomonadota; class Betaproteobacteria; order Neisseriales; family Chromobacteriaceae; genus Chromobacterium; species Chromobacterium haemolyticum. The sequence continues at coordinate 5,137,091 of NZ_AP019312.1, forward strand.
CTTGCGCACGGTTTACTCCCGCGGCGTGCCGTCCGGCACGAACACATAGCCGTAGCCCCATACCGTCTGGATGAAGCGCAACTGGGTGTCGCCGCTTTCCAGTGCCTTGCGCAGCCGGGAGATATGCACGTCTATGCTGCGGTCCAGCGATTCGCCGTTGCCCTTGCCCAGAGCCATTTCCATTAGTTGTTCACGGGTCAGCGGCCGGCGCGGGTGGCTGACCAGCACCGACAACACTGCGAATTCCGCGCTGGTCAGCGTGACCGGTTGGCCGGCCTTGCGCAGTTCGCGCTGGCCTAGGTTGAGCACGAATTCGCCGAAGCTCACTTCCTCGTCGGCGTCGTGGCGCGCGCCCAGCGCCGGCGTGGCGTGATGACGGCGCAGCACCGATTGGATGCGGGCGGTGAGTTCGCGCGGATTGAACGGTTTGGGCAGGTAGTCGTCGGCGCCCATTTCCAGGCCGAGGATGCGGTCGATGTCTTCGCCACGCGCGGTGAGCATGATCACCGGAATGGTTTCGCCCTGGGCGCGCAGCCGGCGCACCACCGCCAGGCCGTCCTCGCCGGGCATCATCACGTCCAGCACCATCAGGTCCGGGCGATTGCGCGCCAGCTTGCGGTCCAGGTCCTTGGAGTCCGGCAGCGCTTCCACCGCGTAGCCCTGTTGGCTTAGATAGCGGGTCAGCAGCTCGCGCAGCTTGGAGTCGTCGTCGACGACCAGTATCTTATTGTGTTCCATGCGTTTTTTCCTCGGAGCGGAGTGTCAGCTTAGCGGCTGGCCCCGGGATGCGGCAGCGCGCCTGATGAAGATATGTTAAGCCGGTTCTCGCGGTCACACACCTTAACAAATCAGCGATTGTCGCTCATGTCTGCCTCATGCCGCGAGTCTAGGCTGCGTAATGGGGCCTTCCTGCGCTTTGGGCGCCTTTTGATGCCTTTGGCATCCACGGCGCATGGTGTATGCTGTCCGCCCTCGCCGGACTTGGGTCCGGAGTTCCTTTTCCAGCCTATTCGACAGGATAAAACAGGTTTCATGACGCGGTTGCCGATTCTTCTCATATTTGCCTTGCTGCAAGCGCTTGCCGGCGCGCCGGCCCTGGCGCGAGGGAAGGAGCGCGGCCCCATGCCGCCGGATATGGAACCGGCGCAGGGCCGCCGCTGCCAGGCGCAGCCCGATCCGGATTGTAAGGAATTGCGTCGTCTGCGCAATTTGCGTCTGCGCGAGGCGGTGCAGGACGGCGATTTGCCGAAGGAACAGATGCACCGTCCGCCGCCGCCGTATTGGCGGATGAGCCCGGACGGCGCCGCGCCGCCGCCGCCGCCGGATCGTATCAAGCCTCATTTCTGGCGGGACCGCCGCAAACATGGTTCGGACTGAGCCTTCTCCGTATCAAGCCTGGCTGGCGAAGCGGGATTTCTATTGATAAGCTTTGAATAGAGTACGCCAGCCTTTTCATTCCAATTCAAACTCACATTGCCGGAACGGTTTGCGAAGCAAGCTGATTTCGCGGGCATGTGCTTGGCTGGCCGTCCGCCGCGCCGATAGCGCGCAGCGTCGTTTTCGCCCAATAGAATTTGTTCATGATCCCGCGAGTCGGGTGTTGCTGCGTGCGGACACGGCGCATCGGCGTCTCAATGCCATATTGCTGAGGCGCAGCAAACATTGAACAGATTCATAGGCGGGCGCGGAGATAACTGGTCATGCGCAAGGGGCATGCCTTGAAAAACGATAGGGGATACGGCGCGTTGCGGCGCGCCTGGGGGCTGGGACTGGCTTTGTGCTGGCTGGCGGAAGCGGCAGCGGCGCAATGGGATTGCAGCCGCGCCACCGCGCCGCAGCGTTGCGAGCTGCACCGTCAGGGCACGATGGCCTGCAATGATTTGCCGGTCAACGGGCGGCACGCCTGCCTGGAGTTTTACACGCCGGCCTTGAGTTGCCTGCGTGAGCGCGATGCCAAGCGTTGCGAAGCTTTGCGGGCGGCGCATAGTTCTTGCGACGGGTTGGAAGGCAAGGCGCGACGCGTCTGCGTCAACGAGCGGCTACCGCCGCCGGATTGCGCACGCTCCGCCAATCCCGCGCGTTGCCGCGCCCGCGCGGAGGCCGAACTCAAATGCGCGGACCGCGAGATCGCCCAGCGGCTTTGCGTGCGCCAGGCTTTGCAGCCGGACTAAGAACCTGTTCAAAGTCTGTTGCGCTTCGTGAAGCGTTGCACGGTGAGTACGGCATTCGAAATGCTCATGTACCACGTGTACATTCCGCTTTCTCAGCCGTTTTCGCCTTGTCTCGTCCTTGCTCGAGAGGTTTTGAACAGGTTCTTAAGCAAACCACTGATCTCCACAGGTACTGCCTGCGTCGGCGCGCCTTGGCTCAGGTTTTCTGCGAGGTTTTGTTAGCGCTGTCATTTGGCCGTGGTGGGATCAAACCACAGGCTGCGGTCGGCGAAAGGCGTGTTGGGCGGCAGGAAGGGATTGTCGATGCGGATCAGCCGCCGGTGCTTCAGGTCCAGCCGCTGGATCAGGCCGGCGTGGTATTTCTGGAACAGCCGCTGGAACTCGCCGTTGCGCAGCATTTGTTTCATGCCCTGATCCACGCGTTGCGCCAGCCGTTGCCCTTCCGCGTCGCGGCCAAACCAAAAATACGTGGGCAGCGGGTAGTACAGCAATAAGGACCGCTCCAGCGCCATGTGCCGGTATTGTGGCTGGTATACGCGGATTTCCTCCTCCACTTCCGCCACGCCGCGTGAGAACGCGTCGCCCAGGCCGCGCTCCAACATGCGGAACAGGCCGTCGTAATTAGGGTCGGTCACCACGGTCAGCCCGGCCTGTTTCAGGATGGCGTTGTCGCCCCAGCCATCGCCTTGGATGATGCTGAAACGGCGCAAGTCCGCCAAGCTGGCCACCGTGTTGAAATCCGTTTGCCGCGTGTCCCGGATCAGCAGTACGCGATAGCCGAGCAAGCCGCGGTCTATCGGAATCCGCACCGGATGATAGCGACGTTCGTAGTCGCGGTTGGTTTCACGGATCACCACGTTGAGCCGGCCGCGCGGATGACTCAGCTCCTGCAATTGACGCGCTTCGTTCATGCGAGGCGCGAAGCGCAGGCTGTAATCACCCCAGCTTGCGCGGGTGGCGTCCAACGCGGCGCGCAGAATCGCCCAATGGTAGTCGTAGCGCTCGTCGACGGAAGTTTCCGGCGCGTGGCCGATGTAGATCATGCCGGCAGCCAGGGAGGCTGCCGGCGATCCACAGCCGAAGGCGACGAGGGCGGCGAGCCAACAGCCGGCCAGCCGGCGAAGAAACAGGGATTGCCGCATCGGAAGAGCCTCGAAAAAGCGCGCAGACGCAGCACGCCGCTTCTTCATGATGGATAGCGGCGTCGCGCCGCGCAAGGGCTGCTCGCCGTTGCTGTGTTTGCGCGCGGTCAAGCGGCTATGCAAAACAAAGACTAGCAGTGAATATTCATATCGACATGAATATATCTGCCTCCTATCATCTCCCGGATGCCGGAACCGCCTTGTCGGCAAGCGGCATTCACACTCGGGGGACGATTTATGCAATTCAAGAAAACACTGCTGGCCTTGTCGCTGGGCCTGGCCTTGGCGCCCGCGCTGACCATGGCTGCGCCGCCGCTGATGGCCGCCAACAGCGGTTCCACCGCGGAAGCCGCGCGCGGCAACGCTTGGCTGGAAATCGATAAGGCGGCGCTGAATCACAACCTGGCCGAGCTCAAGCGCTTGGTGGGCGCAGACACCAAGGTGTGCGCCATCTTGAAGGCGGACGCTTATGGCCACGGTATCGCCAACGTGATGCCGTCCATCATCGCCCAGGGTATTCCCTGCGTGGGCATCGCCAGCAATGAAGAGGCCCGCGTGGCCCGCGCCAGCGGCTACAAAGGCGTGGTTGCGCGCGTGCGCAGCGCCACGCAGGAAGAGATAGCCGACGGCCTGCAATACGATATGCAAGAGCTGGTGGGCAATCTGGAGTTGGCGCGTCAGGCGTCCGCGCTGGCTAAGCGCCAGGGCAAGACGCTGCAAATCCATCTGGCCATCAACTCCGCCGGCATCAGCCGCAACGGAGTGGAGCTGGCCAGCAAGCAAGGCCGCCGCGATGCCCTGGCCATGCTCAAGCTGCCTAATCTGCAAGTGGTGGGCATCATGACCCACTTCCCGGTGGAGGATAAGGCCGACGTGCAAAAAGGCCTGGCGGCGTTCAATAAGGAAAGCGCTTGGCTGATCAAGGCCGGCGGGCTGGACCGCAGCAAAATCACCCTGCACTGCGCTAATAGCTTCGCCACGCTGGAAGTGCCGGAAGCCCGACTGGACATGGTGCGCCCGGGCGGCGCCATCTTCGGCGACACCGTGCCCAGCCACACCGAGTATCTGCGCGTGATGGCGTTTAAATCGCGAGTGGCGGCGGTCAACCGTTATCCGGCCGGCAATACCGTGGGCTATGACCGTACTTACACCCTGAAGCGCGAGTCCTTGCTGGCCAACATCCCGGTCGGGTATTCCGACGGTTATCGTCGCGCTTTCACCAATAAGGCGCATGTGTTGGTCAATGGTCAGCGCGCGCCGGTGGTGGGCAAGGTGTCTATGAACACCTTGATGGTGGATGTGACCGAGATTCCGGGAGCCAAGATAGGCGACGAGGTGGTGTTGTTCGGCAAGCAGGGCCAGGCCGAAATCAGCGCCGGCGAGCTGGAGGACATCAACGGCGCCTTGCTGGCGGACCTCTACACCGTGTGGGGCAATTCCAATCCCAAACTGCTGGTGAACCGCTAAATCGGGCCGCGTCGCCGCCGCCGAGAGCGGCGGCGGCAGTGTGAGTCTTCACAGTCTGCTGGCGAATTGCCTCGGTTTGGACTTAGATGAATCATGTCCCCGCATCAGGAGTAAGCCATGCAGTTCGACGAAGTTCGCCCCGAGCATTTCACCACGCTGTCCCGCAACCCGTTTCCGCATATTCTAATTGACCGGGCCTTGCAGCAGATCGCCGGCGGCAGCGCCGACGGCTCGCAGTTCCGCAAGGACGTGCTGGCCGCCGCGGGCTGGAGCCATGGCGGGCTGACGCCGTTCGGCAAGTATCCGGCCGATGCCTGCGAGGCGTTCAATCGCATCCGCAAAGTGTTGGAAGTCACCCAGGAGCCGGACGCGATCCTGGCGGAGCTGGAAAAAGACGCGCCCAAGGTCTGATTCCGTGCACGGCTCATGCAAAAGCCCGCCAGATGGCGGGCTTTGTCATTGCGCGGAGGCGCCGGGCCTAAGAACCTGTTCAAAGTCTTTTGAGTAAGAGCCCCAAGAAGGCCAGATGGATGAACTGCAAGCTGGTATTGAGTTTCCGCTCGCAGTTCTTCCACAGCCTTCTGCTCTTTTCCAACCAAGCGAAGCTGCGCTCAACAACCCAGCGTTTGGGCATCACCTTGAAGGTGTGCAGCTCGCTCCGTTTGGCAATCTGCACCGTCACGTCCGCCCCCAGAATCTCGCTCACGCCTTGAGCAAAGGGTTTGCCAACATAGCCACTATCCGCCAGCAGGCTCTGAGCCCCAATCAATCTGGATTTACATTGCCGTAGCGCCTGTAGCGCCCCTTTGCGGTCTGTAACCTCCGCAGTGGTGACCGCCACCGCATGTGGCAGGCCCTGCGTGTCCACCACAATATGGCGCTTGATACCCGAGACCTTCTTACCTGCGTCGTAGCCTTTTAATCCTGCGGTATCAGTGTTCTTCACGCTCTGCGCGTCCACGATCAAGAACCTGCTGCAAGCGCTCCGCCCCAGTTTCTCTCGGGCCGCGCCAACCTGATTTTTTTAGCGCCTGCTCCAGCAGGCTGCCCCCTTCACGCGGCTCACTCCACATGGTGAAGTACGAATGGACGGTACGCCATTTGGGAAACGCTTCAGGAAGCATTCGCCATTGGCAGCCGCTTCGGAGCAGGTACAGCACGGCACAAAATACTTCATACAAGTCCACTCGACGGGGGCTTGTTCTTTTACGCGCACTTTCCAGAAGTGGTCTGATCACTTCAAATTGTTCGCGACTGATATCACTTGGGTAGCTTTTTCTCACCTCTGGATTTTCTCACACTACGCTACTACTCAGAGACTTTGAACAGGTTCTAAGAACCTGTTTACGATCTGCTGCGCTGCGGCGATACGGTGTTGGAAAAGATCTCAGAATGCTCCGTATGTACATTCCGCTTTTTCGCTCGTTTCCGCCTTGTTTCGCCTTAGCTCGCGAGATCGTAAACACGTTCTAATCGGCCGCTTTCCTCAGGATGGCGTACAACTCATCCTTGAGCCGTAGTTTTTCCTTCTTCAGATTTTCGATTTCGAAGTCGGCGGAAGGCTCGATGCGCGCTTCCATATTCTTGATCTTCTGGTCCAAATCGTTGTGTTTGTTGAACAGGCGGGTAAAGTGATCGTCTTCGGTTTTCAGCTTGCTGATCAATTCGCGGTATTCGGGAAACATGGGCGACTCCTTGGGCGGGTGGATACATGGAGCGGCTAACGACATGGGCCTGAGCGAAGCGTAAGGGCAAAATCCTGTGGTCGTCAGCGATCGGATACTGCCAAACCATGCTAACACCGCGCGGTGGCGAAGGTTATTGATCCAGAGCAGATACCCACCCTTAGGCCAGCCGGGCGCAGCAACAGGTTCCCAGGGTGTGTTCAAAGTGTCGCGAGCAAGAACGAGACAAGGCGAAAACGAGCGAAAAAGCGGAATGTACATGGGGTACATGAGCATTTCGAAGTCGGTTTCAACGCGGTATTGCCGATGCGTAGCGGACTATGAACAGGTTCTCAGGGCTTGAACCAGGGGCGCCCCTGCTGGGTGGGAAGCTGATAGCGTTTGGCCAGTTTCTCGTAGCCGCCAGCGGCGGCGAAGCGGCGCAGGCCCAGATTGAAACGGTCGCGATCGCGGACATTCCGAAAGGCCAGCCGGTAATGAGTGGGCGTGAACAGTGCGTACGGACAGAGCTTGGCTTTGATGTCGATCTCGCGGCGGAGATCGTGGCTAAACTGCTGGAAGATGTTGACGTCTGAAATCGCCACGTCGGCGCGTTCGCTGTACAACAGGCGGTTGAGAGTGACCTGCGGCGATTCCTCGCGGTAGGACGGAATCTGCGGCGTCAGCGCGGCGAAGGCGGGGCCCAGATATAGGTGGGCGCCCTGAAAGGCCGCCACCCGGAAGCGAACCAGGTCGTCCAGCCGCTGCAGGTGGATGCGGCGTTTGCACAGCGTGATCGCCATGTTCTGGTAAACGATGTAGGGCTCGGACACATGGCCGCCGCTGTTGGCGATGGCGGCGTCCACCTGGCCGTTTGCCAGCCAGGTGTGCGCGCGCAGATTGGGGCCGAAGCGGATTTGCGGCTGATAACCCGCCTGGCTCAGGGCTTGGCTGACGATGTCGTATTCCACGCCCTTGCCGCGCTCGGCGTCGATATAGGGTTGTTTGGTTTCGCCCAGCGCCACCCGTAGTGACGGCAGCGCCGCAATCTGGGCGCTGAGAAGCAGGGCCGGCAAGGCGAGAAGGACGAGATGGAGCGGCGTGAAAGCCATGGGCCGGTAGCGAATATCGATATGGTTGCAATGGCGCGCCCTTGGGCGGGGCCGTCGAATAGATTCTTTATAGCCGCTGGCCTGGGTCCAGCCTTGCCTAATGCGTGGACGCGGGCCGCGGCTGCCGCATTGTAGCGATTGCGCGGGCGTGCTTCCCCGGTTTCCGGCGGGGAACCGGCAAAAAGCGAGAATATGGCTTATCCACAGGGTTTGGCGCAATGCCGTGCTTATCCACAGCGTGCTTAGAGTCTGTTCAAAGTCTCGCGAGCAAGGGCGAGACAAGGCGAAAACCGTCGAGAAAGCGGAAAGCACAAGCGGTACATGAGCATTTCGAAACAGTCCTCTCCGCGTCACGTCTCACGAAGCGTAGCAGATCGTAAACAGATTCTTACTTGATGCCCAGTCTTTCCATCCGATAGCGCATCGATCTGAAGGTGACGCCTAGCATCTTGGCGGCCTGGGTGCGATTGAAGCGAGTGCTCTCCAGCGCCTTGAGGATGGCTTCGCGTTCCACGCGGTCTAGAAAGTCCTGCAGCGCTTCGCCGTCGGCGCAGGTCGGCGCCTCGCCATCGCCCTGGCCGGCGTGATCGCTCGGCAGCAGTTGCAGATCCTGCAATTCAATACGGGCGTCGTTGGCCAGGGCCACCGCGCGTTCCAGGATGTTTTCCAGTTCGCGGAAATTACCCGGATAGTTGTATTCCAGCAAGGCTTTGAGCGCCGCGGGCGCCAGCCGCGGCTTTTCGTCGGGGGAAAAGCGTTCCAGCAGGCTGGCGATGTAGCGCGGCAGATCCTCGCGCAGTTCGCGCAGCGGCGGCATGCGCAGCGGCAGCACATTTAGCCGGTAGTACAGGTCCTGGCGAAAGTTGCCGGCGTCTACCCGCGCCGCCAGGTCCTTGTGGGTGGCGCAGATGATGCGCACGTCCACCGCTTCTTCCTGGGCGTTGCCCAGGCGGCGCACTTTCTTTTCCTGAATCGCGCGCAGCAGTTTGACCTGCATCGCCAGCGGCAGGTCGGCCACTTCGTCCAGAAACAGCGTGCCGCCGTTGGCTTGCTGGAAGAAACCGTCGCGGTCGTTGTCGGCGCCGGTGAACGCGCCTTTGCGGTAGCCGAAGAATTCGCTTTCCATCAGCGTTTCCGGGATGGCGCCGCAGTTGACCGGGATGAACGGCCGTTCGGAGCGCGCGCTGTGCTCGTGTATCATCCGCGCCGCCTGTTCCTTGCCGGTGCCGGATTCGCCGCTGACGTAAACCGCGGCCTGACTGCGCGCCAGCTTGCCGATCAAGCGCAGCGCTTCCTGGATCGCCGGCGATTCGCCGTCGAGCCGCACCGCGGCCTCGGTTTTGCCGTTGTCCACACGCAGCACGGATTTCACCAGACTGCGCAATTGCGCCAGACTGACCGGTTTTTGCAGGTAGTCGAAGGCGCCGGCCTTCATCGCCAGCACCGCGTTGTCGGTGTTGCCGTAGGCGGTGATCACCGCGATGGGCACGTCCAGGCCCTGTTCGGCGATATGACGCACCACTTCGATGCCCTCGCCGTCCGGCAGGCGCATATCGGTCAGCGCCAGGTCGAAGGGCTGGCTGTTCAGGCTGAGTTTGGCGGCGCCGACGCTGGCGGCGGTGGCCACGTCCAGACCCATCTTGATCAGGGTCAGTTCCAGCAGTTCGCGGATGTCCGGTTCGTCGTCGATCACCAGCACGCGCAGGGAAGATTTAGCCATAAGCCTTGTGACAGATCAGACGGAACACGCCGCCGGGCGGGCAGTAGTCCAAGCGCGCGTCGTTGGCTTCCGCCAGTTCGCGAGCGATGTACAGGCCCAGTCCGGTGCCGGCGCTTTCCGTGGTGAAAAAGGGTTCGAACAAGCGGGCCTGGGCATCTTCGCTCATGCCTGGGCCATCGTCCATGACCTTGATGGTCAGGTGGTTTTCCACCTCGCCCACTTCGATGCGCACCGCGCCCGGCTGTTTGCTGGAGTAGCGCCAGGCGTTGGCCAGTAGATTGTTGAGAATCTGGCCAAAGTGGCCGCGGTCGAACTGGACCGCGGCGGTCTGCGCCTGGTAGACGCAGCAGATCGCGCCGGCGGCGGCGGCTTCCACTACGCCGAAGTGGTCCAGCAGCTCGTCCAGGAAGGGTTGCAGCCGTATCGGCTCCGGTTTGATCCGGTCGCGGCGGTTTAAGGCCAGCACTTCTTGCACCATGTGATTGATGCGTTTGCTGTTGCCCTGCACGATGCGGATCAGCCGTTGGCGCGCGGGGTCGGTTTCGTCTTCGGCCAGCAGGTCGGCCGCGTGGTTGATCGCCGACAGCGGGTTGCGGATTTCATGGGCGATATTGGCGGTGAGCCGCCCCAGCGCCGCCAGTTTGACGCGTTTGCCCTCCTCCGCCATGTCCGCCATGTCGCGCATGAACAGCAGGAGAGCGTGGTCGTCGCCCACCAGCACCGGCACCATGCGGCCCACCAATTGACGGCCGCGGATGTTGCGGTCGATGAAGCTGGGATTGGGCGGGCAGCCGTTGTGCCGCCAGCGTTCCACCAGCGGCAGCAGTTCGGGAACGGGGTGGCCGCGGCGCATGGCGCCGAAGTAGCGCGCCGCTTGATTGTTGAACTGACGCAGAAGGCCGGAGGGGGCCAGCACCACCACCGCGTCGCGCTGGCTTTGCAACACCAGCTCGTTCAGGCGGTTGAGGTTGGCGATCTCGCCGCCGCGGCGGGTGGCCAGCGCTTCGGAGTCGCGTGCCACCCGGCCCAGTTTCCAGGTAACGATGGAGGTGATGAAGCCGGCGGTGGCCAGCAGCGCGGAGTAGTAGAAATCCGAGCCGCGGCCTATGCCCAGGTATTGCTCGACGCCGACGAAGGACAGCAGGATCAGCGTTGCGATGGAGGCGTAGAACAGCGCGTAGCGGCCGGATGACAGCAAGCCGGCCACCGCCAGATAGGGCAAGAGCAGGATGCCGTAGCCGCTGCGCACGCCGTCGTTGATGCCCATCAGCAGCACAATCATCGCGATGTCGGCGGCGATGGCCAGCGTCAGCTGCAGGGTGTGGGCCAGCCGGCCGTTGCGCAGCAGGAACCATGCCCCGATCAGCGCGGCGTAGACGCCGCTCCACAGATAGAAGGCCTTGCCGCCGGCCACCAGCGATTCGCCTTCGCGGTTGGCGAACAGGGACATCGTCAGCAGCACCAGCAGCAGCGCCGCCCGGAAGCTGTTGATGAAGACCAGCCCGCTGCGAGGGGTCAACGGCGTCGGCGGGCGGTCCCGGTTCATGTCGTCGGCAGCTCGCTGATGGCGCTGACGCTCCATTTCTTCGGCATCAGCTTGCCCTTCTTGCCGCGCTTGCCGGCGAACTCCGCCAGCGCCAGTTTTTCATCGGAGGCCTTGCCGCGTACCGATAGCGTGGACAGCAGCGCTTTTTCGCCGTTGACCAGGCCGACGGCGGTGACGGCTTCGCCGTCTTCCACCGCCATCAGCATCAGGCCGCGGCCCTTGGCCAGCTCCTTGAGTTCGGCGGCCGGGAAGGCCAGCAGGCGGCCGTTGTCTGCGGCGGCCACCAGTTGGGTGGCTTCAACGATGCCGGAGGCCGGCAGCGGCGCGGGGGCCAGCACGGCTTCTTCCGGGTTCAGCGTCAGGAAGGCTTTGCCGGCCTTGACCCGTCCGGCCATGTCGCCCAGCTTGGCGATGAAGCCGTAGCCGCCGGAACCGGCGACCACGAAGCGGGCCTCGTCCTTTCCGGACAGCATCTGGGCCGGCTTGGCGCCGTCCTGCAGGTCCACCAGCGAAGCCACCGGCACGCCGTCGCCGCGGCCGGTCGGCACGTCGGCCGGGTCCACGGTGTAGGCGCGGCCCTTGCTGTCCAGCACGATCACCGACCACACAGTGCGGGTTTCCACCACGGTGTGCAGCGCGTCGCCGTCCTTGAAGGCCAGCGCGGCGAGGTCCACGTTGTGGCCGACGCGGGCGCGGATCCAGCCCTTCTGCGACAGGATGATGGTGACCGGTTCGTCGGCTATGGTCTGGGTCAGCACCGCGCGCTCGGCGGTCTTGATCTCGCTGCGGCGCTTGTCGCCGTACTTGGCTGCGTCGGCCTGGATTTCCTCGCGCATCATGCTGCGCAGCGCGTCCGGCGTGTCCAGCACGTGGCGCAGGCCTTCGCGCTCCTCGCGCAGATCGGACAGCTCTTTCTCCAGCTTGAAGCCTTCCAGCCGCGCCAGTTGACGCAGGCGGATTTCCAGGATGTCCTCCGCCTGGATCTCGGTCAGGCCGAAGGCCTTGATCAGGTCCGGCTTGGGCTCGTCGGATTCGCGTATCACGCGAATCACTTCATCAATGTGGATGAAGGCGATCATCCGGCCTTCCAGGATGTGGATGCGTTTTTCCACCTGGGCCAGCCTGTGCTGCAGGCGGCGGGTGACGGTAACGCGGCGGAAGTCCAGCCACTCGCTGAGAATGGGCTTTAGGCCTTTCTGACCCGGCCGTCCGTCCAGGCCTATCATCACCAGGTTCATCGAGGCATTGCCTTCCAGGCTGGTCTGCGCCAGAAGGATATTGATGAATTCGTCTGGATCCTGGCGGCTGGACTTGGGTTCGAACACCAGGCGCACAGGGCACTCGCTGTCGGATTCGTCACGCACGCGGTCCAGCAGCGACAACATCAGGCTCTTCAGGTTTTGCTGATCCTGAGTCAGCGTCTTCTTGCCGGTTTTGACCTTGGGATTGGTGGCTTCTTCGATTTCCGCCAGCACTTTTTGCGCGCTGGAGCCGGGTGGCAGTTCGGACACGATCACGCGCCACTGGCCGCGCGCCAGTTTTTCCACTTCCCATTTGGCGCGCACGCGCACGCTGCCGCGGCCACTTTCATAGGCGGCGAGGATGTCTTCGGCCGGGGTGATGATCTGGCCGCCGCCGGGGAAGTCCGGCCCGGGCACGTATTGCATCAGCGCCGCGGTGTCCAGCTCCGGGTTGTCCAGCAAGGCGATGCAGGCGCTGGCCACTTCGGTCAGATTGTGCGGCGGGATTTCGGTGGCGAGACCCACGGCGATGCCGGAGGCGCCGTTGAGCAGCACCATGGGCAGGCGCGCCGGCAGCAAGCGCGGCTCCTCGAAGGCGCCGTCGTAATTGGGTACGAAGTCCACCGTGCCCATGTCGATTTCCGACAGCAGCAGATCTGCGATCGGCGTCAGCCGCGCCTCGGTGTAACGCATCGCCGCCGCGCCGTCGCCGTCGCGGCTGCCGAAGTTGCCCTGGCCGTCGATCAGCGGGTAGCGCAGCGTGAAGTCCTGCGCCATGCGCACCAGCGCTTCGTAGGCGGAGCTGTCGCCGTGCGGGTGGTATTTACCCAGGATTTCACCAACCACGCGCGCCGATTTCACCGGCTTGGCGCCGTGGGCCAAGCCCATGTCGCGCATCGCGTACAGGATGCGGCGCTGCACCGGCTTCTGGCCGTCGGCCACTTCCGGCAGCGCGCGGCCCTTGACCACGCTCATGGCGTATTCCAGATAGGCGCGCTCAGCGTAGAGGTCCAGTGGAATCCACTCGCCATTGTCGGCGTCCGCCGCGGGCGGAGTGGGCGGCGGCGGGGTCAGGGCGGCGGCGCCGTCCGGCGTATTCTCGGCAAACAGATCGTTATCGTTCATATGGGCAAGGCAGGAGGTGAATCGGTTAGCGTTCATCGGCCGGCGTTTGCGCCACGGCAAAGCCTGTCCTCACGGTTATAGCTGGCGAGGACGCGTTGTCGTAAGCTTGGCCCGGACGCGCCGCAAGCCGGCCGATGATAATGAATCAGTTCAGGGGAATTCTACTATGGCAAACCGAGTTGCGTGGCACTGCCACCGTTTCGATGGTTTTACGCCGCTGGCGTTGTATCGGGCCTTGCAGCTGCGCGACCAGGTGTTCGTGGTGGAGCAGCAGTCGATTTACGGCGATGTGGACGGCGTGGATGTGCACTGTCTGCACCTGTCCGGACACGACGACGGCGGCCGGCTGCTGGCTTACGCGCGCTTGATTGCGCCGGGGGAGAAATACCCGGACGCGGCGGCGATAGGCCGGGTCGTGGTGGCGCCGGAGGCGCGTGGCCAGGGCTTGGGCAAGGCGCTGCTGGCGCAGGCGGTGGCGCAGTGCCGCGCGCATTTTCCCCAGGCGGCCATCATGTTGTCGGCGCAGACCGACGCGCAGGCCTTGTACGAGAGCTTTGGTTTCCGCGCGGTGTCCGAGCCTTACGACGACGGGGGGATTCCGCATGTGGATATGCGGCGCGAGGCCAGCGCATAAAACAATGATATTGTACTGCTCGCAATGAAAAACCCACCCCGCGAAGGGGTGGGCGCATTAAGCGGGAGGACGGGCTCAGCGTTTGACCGCCGGGCCGTCGCTGCCCAATTCCACCGCGTAAGCCAGCGCCAGTTGAGAGAACTTCAGCGCGTGGCGAGCCTGGTTGCCGGCGCTGGCGAGGGTGTCGCGCACGGTGTGGATGTTGGGGTTGGATTGGTTGAAGGCGGATTCGAACGGGAAGGACGCCGGATAGCCGTTCTTGTGCCAAGAGGCGTGGTCGGAGCACGCGTAGCCGCACGAGCTGTAGCCCACTTTCAGACTAGGCAGGTAGACCTTGGCCAGGTTGGCTAGGAAGGTGTTCTGCGACGCGTTGGTGTAGTCGGTGAACAGGAAGATGTCCTCCGCGCTGCCCTGGTAGTTGGTCATGTCCAGCTGCAAGGCCCCCACTACGTTGACCTTCTGCTGCTTGTAGCGGTTGGCGATGTCGGAGGAGCCGCGCAGGCCGACTTCTTCCGCCGCGTAGGCCATGAACTTGATAGTGCGGCGCGGCTGGTAGTTGTTGGCCATCAGCACGCGAATCACCTCGGTCAGGCTGGCGATGCCGGAGGCGTCGTCGTCGGCGCCCGGCGCGCGGCTGGTTTCGCCGGTGCCGTTGCCCACGGTGGAGTCCAGATGCCCGCCCAGCACCAGGGTTTCGGCTGCATTGTCCTTGCCCTTGATGGTGAGGATTACCGATTTTTGCGGCCAGGCGCTGTGGGCGAACTGTTCCACGCTCACGTCGCCGCGGCCGGCGGCCAGCTGCCGCCATTGGCTGGCGATCCAGTTGGAGGCGTTGACGCCGTGGCTGGTGGTGTAGAAGCGGTTCTGGTAGTTGGACAGGGACTGGATGGTGCCGAGGATGTTGCTGTCCTGCAGCTGCGGCAACAGCTTGTTGACGACGGCCTGGTCATTGATCTGGTAGCTGGGCAGCAGCGTGCTGGCCACAGGGGCCTTCAGCGCTGTGCGCGCGTCCTGCAGATCCTTGTGCACGATGAAGCCACCGCAATGGCGCAGGCTGTGGTGGATGGCATCCGACAATTGCGGCAGCACGCTGTCGTCCACTTGCACCAGGTGGACTTTCTCGGTGGTCACGCCCTTGGCGGACACGCCGGCCGGCAGCGCGCTCACCGCCAGTTGGCGGCTTTCCTGACTGCGGCTTTTCGGGCTGACCTGTTGCAATAGCTGGTAGGCGTCGTCGCCGATGGAAATCCACACCGGGGCGGCCTGGGCGGCGCCGGCCAGGCTGGTGGCGGCCAAGAGCGCGACGAGACTCGGTTTGAGAGTGAGCATTCCGGAATTCCTGAGCGATGCCGGCCATGAACGAGCCATGGCCGGCGGATGGGAGAAACGGCGCGGACCGTCACGGCCGCGCCGTTAGGCGGTCATCAGCTGCCGCAAGCCACGCCCACGGCGGAGAAGGCCTTGGTCACGTCGGCCTTGCTGTAGCCGCGCGCTTCGGCCGCTTTTTCAACCCCGCAAGCGGCGCTGTTGTAAGTGGCGTTGGCGGTCCAGTACAGGCGGTTGGCGTCCACGAACACTTCAAAGGCCTTGCGGGTGTTCCAGCCGGCGCTGGTGGCGATCAGGTAGAAGGCCTTGTTGTACACGCCGCTGGAGTAGTGCACGTCCAGGCCGCTGGTGTAGTCCTTGGCGTGGCCGATGGAGCGGCCGTCCTTGGTCGGGTCGGCGAAGTAGCGCAGCGCGCCGGTCTGCTTGAAGATCTCCGCGCCCACCAGGAAGTCGTTCTTGCCCTTCATGTAGTACTCGGCGGCTTCGCCTGCCATGTCGGAGAACGCTTCGTTGATGCCGCCGGACTGGCCGCTGTAGACCAGGCCGGAGTTCTGCTCGGTGAAGCCGTGGCTGACTTCGTGAGCGGACACATCCAGCGACACCAGCGGATAGAAGCGGGTGGCGCCATCGCCGAAGGTCATCGCGCTGCCGTCCCAGAACGCGTTTTCATAGTTGCGGCTGTAGTGCACCTTCATCAGCAGCTTCTGGTTGATCGGACGCAGGTTGAACCAGTCCTTGTACAGATTGAACACTACGTTGCCGAAGTAGTGGGCGTCGTTCAGCGGCGAGTAGGCTCCGTTGATCTGCTTGTAGGTGTTGGTGGGGCAAGCGAACTTGTACGGGGTGGTGCCGCTGGTGCCGCCGTTCAGGTTGATGGTGGCCACGTTGCCGCTATCCATCTTGCAATCGCTGGTGACGATCAGCGGACCGTAGTTGGTGCCGTACAGGTATTTGCCGGTCTTGGCGTTGCCGCCGGGGCCGTTGGCTTCGGCGTGGTTCAGGCCTTCCCACTGCTTCAGCACCTGGCCGCTGTTGGCGTCGATGATGAAGTGCGGGCGGCTGGGTTCCTTGCCGCCTTCCACCAGGAAGGACACCAGATAGACCAGTTGGGCGGTGTTGTTGTCCAGACGCACCACCAGTTCGGTCTTCTCGTTGCGGGTTTCATAGCCGTTGGCCTTCAGCGCCTTGGCGCTGGAGAGCGCCTGGGAGGCGCTGAGGGCCGGCTTGACCGTGGCCAGGTCGGAGGCGATGTCACGCACATAGTAACCGGACAGCTTGCTCGCCGACGCCGTGGACGAGCCTTTGGCGAACTGTTTTTCCTCCACCACGGCCTCGCCCCACACTGGCACGCCCTGATAGTACTGCTGGTAGCGGGTGACGACTTTGCCGTTGGGGAACTGGGCGCTGCGTTGCGCTTTCAGTTCGCTCTGGTTGATGCCGGCTGCGCTGAACACGCTGGCGCCGTCGACGAGTTTGCTGGATTTGGCCAGCGCTTCCAGGTTGACGCGCTCGGCGGCGTGGGCGGAGCCGTAAGCCAGGGCGAGAGCGGACAGCACCAGTACGCGAACCATCGCAGTTTGGGTTTTCATCACGACTTTTTCTCCAATGTAGATCAGCAGGACACGGTAATGCCCCGCGTCAAGCCGGCTGGTCTTGCATAAAGGCCGCCGGCGCCAGACAGGCTTGCGCCTGCCCTTTCGGACGCTTGGAAATCGCTCCCTCTAGATGGCTGCCGCCATCTGGCGAAGAGGTTTTCGCCGCGTCCCTTATGCGTTCCCGACATGGGACGTCGCTCTGAACATGGGAAAGGAGTTGCTGAAATCAGAGGACGTTGGCTTGGTTTGTTCTGACGACCACTTGCCAAATGCATAAATTATGTATTGGTTTTTCCGTCTTGATATGCATCTGTTCTAAGTGCCAGTTGCCTGGATGCTTGCGGCGGCGGGCATGACCGAAATCAAAGCAGGGCGTCGAATCCTTGGTAGACAAGGAGAAGAGAGGGAAACATCAAGAAAATGAAAAGCCGCATCATCCGGATGCGGCTTGTTGCTATGCGGCAACATCCAAATCGCTATAAAAGCGGACAAACTGTCTAATTATGGATGGTTGCAATTTTTTGCTCATGCGTAAAGTGCATGATATCAATGAGTTGTTCTCACCCGGGTAGGGTCAAGGCGCCAGCCGCGCAATCTTCCAGGCGCCGTCTTCCAGCAAGGAATACTGCACTCGGTCATGTAGCCGGCTGGGGCGGCCTTGCCAGAATTCCAGCCGGTCCGGCGTCACCGCGTAACCGCCCCAGTGCGGCGGCCGGGGCACGTTCAAGGGGTGTTTGACCCCAAACATCGCCGCACGCGACACCAGCACGCTCTTGGAGCTGATCTCGCTGCTCTGTTCGCTGGCCCAGGCTCCCACGCGGCTGGTGTAAGGCCGGCTGGCGAAATAGGCGTCCGAGATTTCCGGCGCCACCTGGGCCGCGCGGCCCTCGATGCGGATCTGCCGCTCCAGCTCCGGCCAGAAGAAGGTCAGCGCCACATAAGGGTTGTCGTTCAACTGGCGGCCTTTTCGGCTTAGATAATTGGTGTAGAACAGCAGTTGGCCGTCCTCCACGCCCTTGAGCAGCACGATGCGCGAAGTGGGACGTCCGTCCGCTCCGGTCGTGGCCAGGTTCATCGCCGTAGGCTCTGGCACTTGCGCGGAGATGGCCTGGTTCAGCCAGTTCTCCAGCTGGGCCAACGGGTCCGGCAGGCACTCCTCCGGCGATAGTTCTTGCTTGGAAAAATCCTTGCGGATGTCTGCGAGGTTCAGCGACATTTCGTCCTCCTTGAAGGGGCTATCTTATGCCAGCTCCGCTTGGACCATATAGGGGTTTGCGCAAGAAGGGCGCGCTATTTTAGACGGCGCGCGGCGCTGGATTCTGCTATGTCATATAAGGCGCTGACGACGGACCGGCGGGGCTTGCCCCCGCAGCGCAGGACGTGCGGTTCAAGTTAGGCTAAAATACCCCATTTCTTTCCGCGGCTTATCCGCCCATGCATCTGTTCGCCCTTGGTTTGAACCACCATACCGCACCGCTCTCCATCCGGGAAAAGCTGGCTTTTCCTGCGGAGGTGTTGCCCAAGGCGCTGGACAGCCTGGTCAGCTCGCACGCGGCGCGCGAGGCGGCCATCGTCTCCACCTGTAATCGCACCGAGATCTATTGCACCGGCAGCGATCCGCAGGCGGCGCTCAGCTGGCTGGCCAAATTCCACGGCCTGGCGCTGGCGGAGATGCAACCCTATCTTTATCAACTGGACGAGGCCAACGCCGCGCGCCACGCTTTCCGCGTCGCTTCCGGCCTGGACTCCATGGTGCTGGGCGAGACCCAGATTCTGGGCCAGTTGAAGGACGCGGTACGTAGCGCCGAACACGCCGGCACCATGGGCACCCTGCTCAACGGTCTGTTTCAACGTACCTTCGCCGTGGCAAAGGAAGTGCGTTCCAATACCGCGGTGGGCGCCAGTTCGGTGTCGATGTCGGCGGCGGCGGTCAAGCTGGCCGAGCAGATCTTCCCCACCATAGGCGAACTGAACATCCTGTTCGTCGGCGCCGGGGAAATGATAGAGCTGGTGGCCACCCACTTCGCCGCGCGCAATCCTTCCTGTATCACCGTGGCCAACCGCACGCTGGAGCGCGGCCAGCGGTTGGCGGAGCAGTTTGGCGGCAACGCCGTCACCCTCGCCGAGCTGCCTGACATCCTGCCGCGCTACGATGTGCTGGTCACCTCCACCGCCAGCCAGTTGCCCATCATCGGCAAGGGCATGGTGGAGCGCGCGATCAAGGCCCGTCGCCACCGGCCCATTTTCATGCTGGACCTGGCTGTGCCGCGCGACATTGAAGTGGAAGTGGGCAAGCTGGCCGACGTGTTCCTGTACAGCGTCGACGATATCGCCAGCGTGGTGGAAGTGGGCAAGGAAGCGCGCCAGAGCGCGGCCGCGGAAGCCGAAACCATCATCCAGGCGCGGGTCTGCGAATTTAGCGACTGGCTGAAAAAGCGCGAGACCGTGCCGCTGATCCGCGCGCTGCGCGACGACGCCGACCGGCTGCGCCGCGCCGCGCTCGACGCCGCGCTCAAGCAGCTGGCGCGCGGCGAAGCGCCGGAGCGGGTGCTGGAAACCCTGTCGGTGCAACTGACCAATAAATTGATGCATCCCCCCACCCGGGCCTTGTCGTCCGGGCGCGGCGCGGAGCACGACGCGCAAGTGGAAGCCGTGGCGCGTCTTTATCGTTTACACCCGGAGTCGTAATGAAAGCGTCAATTGCGGCCAAACTGGCGCAACTGGCCGACCGTCTGGAAGAGGTGACCCACCTCCTGGCCAGCGAAGCGGCCACTCAAGATATGGATGCGTTCCGCAAGCTCACCCGCGAGCACGCCGAACTCAGCCCGGTGGTGGAAACCTACCAGAGCTATCGCCAGTGCGAGAGCGACATCGCCGCGGCGGAAGACATGTTGTCGGACCCGGAGATGAAGGAGTTCGCCCAGGCGGAAATCGCCGAGGGCAAGGACAAGCTGGCGGCGCTGGAGCTGGAGTTGCAGAAGCTGCTCTTGCCCAAGGACCCCAACGACGAGAAAAACATCTTTCTGGAAATCCGCGCGGGCACCGGCGGCGACGAGGCCGCGCTGTTCGCCGGCGACCTGTTGCGCATGTATACCCGCTACGCGGAACGCAACCGCTGGCAAGCGGAGATCGTATCCGCCAGTGAGTCCGACCTGGGGGGTTATAAGGAAGTGATCGTGCGCCTGATAGGTTTCGGCGCTTTTTCCCGGCTCAAGTTCGAGTCCGGCGGCCACCGCGTGCAGCGGGTGCCGGTGACCGAGACCCAGGGCCGCATTCATACGTCCGCCTGCACCGTGGCGGTGATGGCCGAAGCCGATGAGCTGGCCGACGTGGTGCTGAACCCGTCGGACCTGCGGATCGACACCTTCAGGGCCAGCGGCGCCGGCGGCCAGCACATCAACAAGACCGACTCCGCGGTGCGCATCACCCATATTCCGACGGGGATTGTGGCGGAGTGTCAGGACGGCCGTTCCCAGCACGCCAACAAGGCCAGCGCGATGCAAGTGCTGGCGGCGCGCATCATGGACATCCAGCGCCGCGAGCAGCAGCAGAAGGAGGCGGCCGAGCGCAAGAGCCTGATTGGCTCCGGAGACCGCTCCGAGCGCATCCGCACCTATAATTTTCCGCAGGGCCGCATCACCGACCATCGAATCAACCTGACCTTGTACAAGTTGGATTACGTGATGGACGGCGACCTGAGCGAACTGACCGACGCTTTGATCGCCGAACAGCAGGCGGAATTGTTGGCGGAATTGGGAGAATGACAGCGGGGCGGTACTAGCAAGGATTATTGCGTTGCCGCTGTCGGCGCAACGCGCTACACTCGCAAACTCAAGAACGGGCGGTTTGCCGCCCGCGCCCGCAGGCAGGATTGCCGCGCGGGCTTATTCTCCGAACTTTGGGCCACTTGCGTGGCCTTTTTTCTTGCCCGTTCGCCGGATAGCGGGCAAAAAAAAAGCCGGGCCCTGTCTGAACCCGGCAATGCCCAACGTGGATTGGCAGTCAATCTGGCGACGCCGCCGCATCTTGCGGCGACTCGCGGTAAGCAGTGGAAAATTCTCCGTTGCAAGCGGATGTCATCCTGTAATATTTATAATCCGTTACTATTTCAGTACGGATAAAGCCTTAGGCTCGGGAATGACGGTTCCATTTCCGGGCAAGCCAAGGCCAGGCTTGACTCCGGCTACAGGCGCCGCGCTGGAAATCGGGGAGCGCGGCATAGACGGCTCGCTCGGCGGGGAGAGCGGATCTCCATGCCATTGTTGCATGGCGGCGGCCTGCATGCCGCGGAGCGCCATTCAAAGCCCAGCCGTGCCCAGGATGCCTAGCATACGATGTTGCGCCTGGCATGACAAAGCAGTTAATTTCATGATAACCATGATAAAAAGGCATGTAAGATGAAGCTGCCACCGCTGAATGCATTACGCGTATTTGTCGTTGCCGCCGAGCATTTGTCCTTTACCCGCGCCGCCGCCGCGCTCAGCCTGACTCAGGGGGCGGTCAGCCGCCATGTGCAAACGCTGGAGGAATACTACGGCGCCACGCTGTTCACCCGGCAGGCGCGCGGGCTGTCCCTGACCGCCGAAGGCGAGGCGCTGATCAAGCCCGCGCGCGAAGCCTTCCAATTACTGAACGAAGCCAGCGAAGCGCTGCGGCTGCGGCAAAGTGATCTGCGCGTGCGCATGCCCCCCACCCCGGCAATGCGCTGGGTGCTGCCTAATCTGCCGGATTTCCAGACCCGCTATCCGGAATACACGCTGCATCTGGTGACCCAGCTGATTCACGACAAGCCGTTCAACCGGGCGGAATACGATCTGGCGGTGGTGGGCATGGCGCGCGCCGAAGTGGCGCCGGATCTGCGCACCGAGTGCATCTGCCGCGAGAAGCTGATTCCGGTCTGCTCGCCGGCCCTGCTTAACGGCAAGCATCCGCTGAACACCCCGGACGATTTGCGCCACCACACCCTGCTGCACCCGTGGCGTGATCAGGACACCTGGAAGCGCTGGCTGAAACTGGCCGGCGTCAATGGCGTGAATCCGGAAAGCGGCGTCACCTTCGACGCTTCCGAATACGCGCTGCACGCCGCCGTCGCCGGCATGGGCGTGACCCTGGCCCAGGTGTCCATGGTGACCCAGGACCTGGATTCCGGCCGGCTGGTGATGCCTTTCGACACCGTGCTGGAAACCGAGTGGAGCTATTACTTGGTCTATCCGCACGAGCTGGCGGAACTGCCCAAGGTCAAGGTGTTCCGCGACTGGCTGGTGGCCATCCTGGCCAAGAGCGAGGCCAGCAGCTGGCTGGCGCGGCGCGGCTATTGAAGCGCGTGCGGCGGCGCGTCCGCGCCGCCGCCTAAGAACCTGTTTTAAGCCTGCTTTGTAAATCTTTGTGTCCGGCACTGGATTCCGGCGGCTTATCGGCGCAAAATAATTGACTAGTCAATTATTGTCAGGTCAACAAAAATGAACACCTTAGCCGCAACCGCTGGAGCGGCCGGCGCGCTGGACTTCCGCCAGAAAGTGCTGGCCATGCTTGGCCTCTGCTTTGTGCTGCTGATGGTGGCGCTCGACCAGACCGTGGTCGGCACCGCCATGCCCACCGTGGTGGCGGAGCTGCATGGCTTCGATCTCTACGCCTGGGTAGGAACCGCCTATCTGCTGACCTCGGTCATCACCGTGCCCATCTTCGGCAAGCTGGGCGACGACCACGGCCGTAAGCCCTTCGTCTTGACCGCCATCATCCTGTTCACCGTCGCCTCCATGTTGTGCGGCCTGGCTCAGAACATGTTGGAACTGGTGCTGGCGCGCGCGCTACAAGGCGTGGGCGGCGGCATGCTGGTGGCCACCACCTTCGCCTGTGTGCCGGACATGTTTCCAGAAACCGCGCAGCGCCTGCGTTGGCAAGTGATGTTGACCGCCGCTTTCGGCCTGGCCAACGCGGTGGGCCCGACCCTAGGCGGTTTTCTCACCGAATATTTGGGATGGCGTTGGGTCTTCTTCGTCAATCTGCCGGTGGGCCTGGCCAGCCTGTGGTTTGTGTGGAGCTATTTGCCGGCGATGCGCCGAGCCGGAACCGCGTCCAAGCTGGATTGGCAGGGCGGGTTGCTGATCGCGACGCTGCTGGGCTCGATGCAATTGCTGGTGGAATGGCTGCCGCTGCACAAGCCGCTGTGGTTGATGGCCTGCCTGGGGCTGAGCAGCCTCGCCGCCTTGGCCGGCCTGTTGTGGTGGGAGCGGCGTTGTTCCAATCCGCTGCTGCCGCTGGACATGTTGAGCCACCGCAGCCTGGCGCCCTTGTTCGGCCTGTCTTTACTACTGGGCGGCGGCATGTTCGCGGTGATGTATTACGCGCCGTTGATGTTTCAGGGCGGTTTTGGCTTGTCCCCGAACCAGGCAGGCCTGCTGGTGACGCCGCTGGTGGTGTGCATCACTCTGGGCAGCATCCTGAACGGCCGCATCGTCACCCGGGTGCGCCGCCCCACCCTGTTGCTGGGTTTGGGCTTGCTGCTGTTCGCTTTCACCGCCGGCTCGCTGGGCTGGGTGAACGACGCCACCGGGCACGGGCTGGTGGCTATGCTGATGGCGGTGGGCGGCCTGGGTTTGGGCCTGCTGCTGCCTAATCTGACCATCTTCGTTCAACAGAGCGCGCCGCGAGAACAGCTGGGCGTGGCCACCGCCATGATCCAGTCCACGCGGATGATAGGCGGCATGCTAGGCACAGCGCTGGTGGGCGTGTTCGTCACCCACCGTTACGTCGCCGGCGTCAACGCTCTGTCGACCGAACCGCAATGGCTGGCCTGGCTACGCGATCCGCAAATCCTGCTCAGCCCGGACACCGCCGCCCGCTTCGAACAACTGACGACGGCGGCCGGGATCAACGGCGGTGCGCTGCTTGGCGCCTCCCGGTTGGCGCTGGTGGACGCCATTCATCTCAGCCAGTGGCTGGTGGCGGCGCTGGCGGTGTTCGGCTTATTGCTCGTGCGCCGAGTCCCGCATGTAGAATTGCGCGATGTCAAAACCAAGACGGCGGTAATCCATGACTGAACGCGCACCCAATCTGCTGCAGCAAATTGGCCGTACCGGCCGCGCCATGTACGCGGCGTTTGAGCAACAGGTGGGCTACCCCTTGCCGCGCTGGCGCATCCTCGCCGCGCTGACCGATCTGGAGCAGGCGACGCAGAAACAGCTGGCCACCCGGCTGATGATGGATCCGGGCGCGCTGACGCGGCAGTTGAAGGCGATGGAGGAGGAGGAATTGGTGCGGCGCATCACCGACCCGGCCGACAACCGCCAGACCTTGGTGACGTTGGCGCCGGCGGGCCAGGCGCTGATAGAGGCGGTGCAACCCAAGCGCGAAGCTTTTTTCCGGCACGCGCTGGCGGACGTACCCGTCAGCCAGATGGAAACCACGCTGGAAGTGCTGCACCGGCTGGAACAGCGCTTCCGCGGCCAGGATTAGAGCGGCGGCGCCGGCCGCCGGCTTTTATTCCTGCGGCTGCCACTGATAGGTTTTCAACACCGCCTTGATGCGGCCGCTTTTCTGCAGGCGGTCTATGACCTGATTCAGCTGCGCCACCTTGATATCGGAATGCGGCGCCACCGCGCACATGGTGGGCATGAAGGTTACTACCAGAGGGTGCAGCTTGAATTGCGCCGCATCTCGCGGCCAGGCGCGCGCCCAGGCGGCGAACTCCAGTTCAGACACGATGGCGACATCGCTCAGCCGTTTTTGCACCGATTTGATCAGCAGCTCCATCCGCGCCTCCTCGTTGTGCAAAGCCGGGTTGCCGCGCCAGAAGCGTTCCAGCGTGGGATAGTTGTAACCGCGGATGGTGACGATGCGCTTGCCGGCGAGGTCGCCCACCTGGCGCAGCTCCGTCGGCAGCTTCAATGTCAACGGCCGCTCCAATTGCGGGTAGATTTCATGGGTCCAGCCCAGACGCGCCGCGTTGCCGAACCAGTCCGGATTGGCGTTGCAGATAATGTCTACCCGGCCGGATTCGATGGAGGGTTCTACTCGTTTGCGGGCGATCAGGATGAACTCCGGACGTAGGCCCAATTCCGCCGCCAGCATCTCGCCGAGATCCTTGGACAAGCCGCCGCGCAGATGCTCGCCGTCCGGGGACAGCATCACGACCGGCGCCGCGTCGGTATCCGCCACGCCTATACGCAAACTACCCGCCGCCCAAGCCTCCCCGCACCAAGCCGCCGCCAGCCCCGCGAGCAGCCACAGCTTATTCGTAATGGCCATATGGATGTTCTCTCTTTATTCTTAAGCAAGCGCCCGGACAGTTGATTGCGAGTGTTAAGATGACCTTTTGAGTCCGTTGCGCTTGTTATCGTTGTAGACAAAAAAAGTTCAGCCGCCATGACAAAAACATTCTCGCATCCCCTCCGGCAACACCTGTCCCAACGCATTCTGATTCTGGATGGTGGCATGGGCACCATGATCCAACGCCATCAGTTGGAGGAAGCCGATTATCGGGGCGAGCGCTTTGCCGACTGGCCTTGCGACGTCAAGGGCAACAATGACTTGCTGGCGCTAACGCGCCCGGACGTGATCGGCGGCATTCACCAGGCTTATCTGGACGCCGGCGCCGACATCATCGAAACCAACACCTTCAACGCCACTTCCATCGCCATGGCGGATTACGCCATGGAAAGCCTAGTCTGGGAAATCAATCATGCCGCGGCCAGGCTGGTCAAGGAACTGTGCGAGAAGGCCAGCGCCGCCAATCCGGCCAAGCCGCGCTACTGCGCCGGCGTGCTTGGTCCCACCAACCGCACCTGTAGCATCAGCCCGGATGTCAACGACCCGGGCTACCGCAATGTCAGCTTCGATGAACTGGTGACGTCCTATACCGAGGCGATAGACGGCCTGGTGCGGGGCGGCGCGGACCTGCTGTTGGTGGAAACCATTTTCGACACCCTGAACGCCAAGGCGGCGGTGTTCGCCATTCACCGATACTTTGATGAGCGTCCGGGCACGCCGCGTTTGCCTATCATGATTTCGGGCACCATCACAGACCAATCCGGCCGTACCCTGACCGGGCAGACCACCGAGGCCTTCTACAACTCGCTGTCCCACGCCGACGCGGTTAGCTACGGCCTCAACTGCGCGTTGGGTCCGGACCTGCTGCGGCCCTATGTCGAGGAAATGGCGAGAGTGTCCGCCGGCTATGTATCGGTGCACGCCAACGCCGGCCTGCCCAATGCCTTTGGCGGCTACGACCTGGAGCCGGAAGCGATGGGCGTCTACGTCCGTGAGTGGGCGGAGTCCGGCCTGATCAACATCGTAGGCGGCTGTTGCGGCACCACGCCGGAACACATCGCCGCCATCGCCCGCGCGGTGGACGGCGTCGCGCCGCGGCCGTTGCCGCAGATCGAGGCCAAGTGCCGCTTGTCCGGCCTGGAGCCGTTCAACATCGGCGACGGCGATTTGTTCGTCAACGTCGGCGAGCGCACCAACGTCACCGGCAGCCGCGCCTTCGCCAAGCTCATTCTCAACGGCGACTACGCCACCGCGCTGGACGTGGCGCGTCAGCAAGTGGAAAACGGCGCCCAGGTCATCGACATCAATATGGACGAGGGCATGCTGGACGCCCATGCCGCCATGGTGCGCTTCCTCAACCTGATCGCCTCCGAGCCGGACATCGCCCGCGTGCCCATCATGATCGACAGCTCCAAATGGGACGTGATCGAGGCCGGCCTCAAATGCATACAGGGCAAGGGCATCGTCAACTCGATCTCGATGAAGGAAGGCAAGGACAAATTCGTTGAGCAGGCGCGGCTGATTCGCCGCTACGGCGCCGCGGTGATCGTGATGGCTTTCGACGAAGCCGGCCAGGCCGACACCTACGCCCGCAAGATAGAAATCTGTGAGAACAGTTACCGCATTCTGGTGGACGAAGTGGGCTTCCCGCCGGAAGACATTATCTTCGATCCCAATATCTTCGCCGTGGCCACCGGCATTGAGGAACACGCGCGTTACGGCCTGGACTTCATCGAAGCCACCGGCTGGATCAAGCAGCAGCTGCCGCACGCCAAGATTTCCGGCGGCGTGTCCAACGTCTCCTTCTCCTTCCGCGGCAACAACAAGGTGCGGGAGGCCATCCACGCCGTCTTCCTCTACCACGCCATCCAGCGCGGCATGACCATGGGCATCGTCAATGCCGGCGCGCTGGAAGTCTACGACGAGGTAGATCCGGAACTGCGCGAACGCATTGAAGACGTGGTGCTGATGCGCGCGCCCAAGGACGGCGGCGACGCCACCGAACACCTGATCGCGCTGGCGGAAAAATACAAAGGGGAAGCCGCCGGCGAGAAAAAGGGCGAAGACCTGGCCTGGCGCGCGCTGCCGGTGGAAAAGCGGCTGGAGCACGCGCTGGTCAAGGGCATTACCACCTTCATCGTCGAAGACACCGAGGAAGTGCGGCAGAAATCCGCGCGGCCCATCCACGTGATCGAAGGTCCGCTGATGGACGGCATGAACGTGGTGGGAGACTTGTTTGGCGCCGGCAAGATGTTCCTGCCGCAGGTGGTCAAATCCGCGCGGGTGATGAAGGCCGCCGTCGCTCATCTCGAGCCCTTCATCGAGGAGGAAAAAATCCGGCTTGGCTTGGCCGACGCGCCGGCCAAGGGCGTGATCATCATGGCCACGGTCAAGGGCGACGTCCACGATATCGGCAAGAACATCGTCGGCGTGGTGCTGCGCTGCAATAACTATCAGGTGATCGACCTGGGCGTGATGGTGCCCTGCCAGAAAATCCTGGACGCCGCCATTGAGCACAAGGCCGACATCATCGGCCTGTCCGGCCTCATCACGCCCAGCCTGGAAGAAATGAGCCATGTGGCAAAGGAAATGCAGCGCCAGGGCTTCACCATCCCATTGTTGATCGGCGGCGCCACCACATCCAAGGTCCACACCGCTGTCAAGATCGCTCCGCACTATCAACATCCGGTGATCTACGTGCCGGACGCCAGCCGAGCCGTCGGCGTCTGCTCAAACCTGTTGTCAGATACGCTGCGCGACGCCTTCGTTTTGGAAAACCAGGCCGAGCAAGACCGCGCCCGCGAAGGCCACGCCAACAAGGCGAGCCGCAAGGTGGTCGGCCTGGAGCAGGCGCGCGCCAACAAGGAAGCGATAGACTGGACGGCCTACCAGCCGCCCAAGCCGAAATGGCTGGGCGTGCGCCGCTTCGAGCGCTATCCGCTGGCCGAGATCGCCGCCTACATCGACTGGACCCCGTTCTTCCAGAGCTGGGAACTGGCCGGCCGCTTCCCGCGCATCCTGAACGACGAGATCGTCGGCGAATCCGCGCGCGCCTTGTACGAGGACGCGCAAGTGATGCTCAAGCAGATCATCGCCGAGAACTGGCTGGGGGCTAACGCGGTGATCGGTCTGTTCCCGGCTTCCAGCGTCAACCACGACGACATCGAAATCCGCGATCCGGACAACCGCGCCAGCCTGATGAGCTGGGTGGGGCTGCGTCAGCAACTGCCCAAGATGGACGGCAAGGCCAACTGGGCGCTGGCCGACTACATCGCGCCGCGGGACAGCGGCGTGCAGGATTACATCGGCGCCTTCGCCGTTACCGCCGGCATTGGCATCGAGCCGCACGTCAAACGCTTCGAAGACGCCGGCGACGACTATTCCTCCATCCTGCTCAAGGCGCTGGCGGACCGGCTGGCCGAAGCCTTCGCGGAACTGATGCACGCCCGAGTGCGCCGGGAGTTCTGGGGCTACGCCGCCGCCGAGCAACTGGACAACGAAGCGCTGATCGACGAAAAGTACCAGGGCATCCGCCCAGCGCCCGGCTACCCGGCCTGCCCGGACCACACCGTCAAGACCGCGCTGTTCGAACTTCTGGACGCGCCGGCCATCGGCATGACGCTGACCGAAGGCTACGCGATGCTGCCCACCGCCGCCGTGTCCGGTTTTTATCTCAGTCACCCTGCCGCGCGCTACTTTGGCGTGGGCAAGATAGAGCGCGACCAGGTGGCCAGCTACGCCGAACGCCGCGGCGTCAGCGTGGAACAAGCCGAACGCGATCTGGCCCCCAATCTGGGCTATGACGCCTGAGGCGGGCAAGCGCTGGCCCAGGCTGCTGCTGGGCGGCCTGCTGTTCTGCGCCGGGGCCTGGCTGTTGCTCAGTTTCCGCGACCGCTACGTGGTGCTGTTGCTGGCCGGCGCGCTGTTGGCCTGGCAAGGATTGCCGGCCGGGCTCAAAGCCCGCGCGCTGCTGTTGACCGCGACGGGCTGCCTGCTGGACTTCGCCATCGCCGGCCTGGGGCTGTACCGCTTCGTCGGCGTCGGCACCCTGCCCTTGTGGAGAGTCACCTTGTGGCTGAGCTTCAGCTGTTGGTGGCTGCGCCTGCTGGACGCCTGGCGGCCGTCGCCGCGCTTGCTGGCGCTCATCGGCGCGCTGGCGGGGCCGTTGGCTTATTGGGGCGGCGCGCAACTGCGCGGTCTGCAAGCCGGCGCGCCGTTGTGGCTGACGCTGCTGGTCTTGGGCCTGCTATGGGCGGCCTTGCTGGCCTGGACGCCGCGCCTGTTGCCGGCGGACGAACGGGCGGCGACGCAGGCGTGATTGTGGATAAGATGAAAATTTTTGCCGGTCTGTGGATAAGTTGAAACCGCGCGCCCCAAAACAAGAAAGCAGCCGATGGGCTGCTTTTTTTACGTCGGAGCCGTAGCCGCTCAGAGCACTTCGATATCGGACAAATGGTAGCTGCCGGTGCGATTTTCCTGGCAGAACACCTTGGCGCGCACCTGGATGCGCTTGCCCTGGTAGCGCGCCATATCGCCCTGGTTCAGCGCCAGGCTGCGCAGTTCCTGTTCACCGCAAGAGCCGCCGTCGTCAAAGCGCAGCGCTTGTGCCAGTTTCAAATGGAAGGCCTTGAAAAAAAGTGCCGTCGGCCTTGTTGCCGGACTGCACCGGCCCCACCACCGTGCCGCTCAGCACGATGCGGGTTTCGCCGTCTTCGCCAACCTCTATCGGTTTGGCGGCCCAGGCGGCGTGGCAGAACGCGAACATCGCGATGGCCAGCAGGCTGGCCTGCTTCAAGTGTTTCATGGGATGCCTCATTCATCACAAAAAATTGTCCCGACGACATCGGCCGGGCTCGGGCATTTTATGCGATTGCACCAATAGAAGCCGATTCTGCTAATCGATATCGATCAAACGACGCGAGGCATCGTCGCTGCTTGAGTACAGCGGCTGAACGGCCAAGTCGCGACTCCGGCTTCCCTATCCCCGACATGCTTCTTGTACGAACAACTCTACAAACGCATAATCTGCCGTTTTGAAAATGATTCTTAATAACAGTGATGCACTCGCGCTTAGCATTCCCCTTCATCCTGGCGGGCAGCCTGGCAGTGGCCGCCTGCTCCGGCGGCCCCGCTGCCCAGCCGGTTCGCACCGGCGTCTTTGTCGATAGCCCGGTAGCGGGCCTGGACTACGACAGCGGCAGCCATGCCGGCAAAACCACCGCCAACGGCGAATTCCACTACCTGGACGGCGAAATCGTCGTCTTCCGCATCGGTCAGCTGGAACTGGGCCGTAGCCTGGGTGCGGCCCAGCTTACCCCGCTGCAACTGGTTGGCAGCCAGAACCCGGCGGATCCCAAAGTGCTGCGTCAGGTACAGCTGCTGCTGACGCTGGACGAAGATGACAACCCCAACAACGGCATCCAGATCAGCGCTGACACCGCCGCCCGTTTCCGGCGCAGCATGCGCTTGGAACAGGCCGGCGATTTGCAAACCCTGCTGGACAGCGCCGGTATTGCCCGCAGCGTAGTGGCCGCCGACTACGCGGCCAGCCACTTTCGCCTGAGCCTGGCCGCGCTGCGCGAACAGCCGCCCGGTCCGCGCTTTACCCCGCTGGCCGAAACCGACGGCGCGCCCCTGACCGACGCCGGCGAACGCGCCGGTTGCGTGAAAGACAAGCAGACCGGCTTGATCTGGGAAGTGAAGTCCGTGCAGGGCCTGCGCAGCCAGTTCCACAGCTATTACGCCAGCGCCAGCCGCAATCCGGAACGCCCGGCCCAATGCGAACCCGGCCAGGAAGACTGCCTGGCCGTCACCTACACCGAAGCCGTGAACAAGCAAAAACTCTGCGGCTTCGAAGACAGCGAAGAAGACATCGCCGCGGAACGCGGCTGGCGGCTGCCCACCGAGCGCGAACTGAAAACCCTGCTGGACTGGAGCCAGTACGACCGCTCGCGCGGCCTGCCGGCGATGGACCGCCATGTCTTCCCGGACGCCGAAGCCGCCTTTTACTGGACCGCCACCAGCCGCCGCGGCGAAGGCGCGGTGGCGGTGGCTTTCGACGACACCCACCGCACTCTGCCCAGCGTCAGCCTCAGCCTGGGCCAGCCGGCGCGGCTGCGCCTGGTGCGCGGCCCCAAGCTGGCGGACGATCCCAACCCGGAACAGAATCCGCCGAAGCCGCCGGCCTACATCCCGGTCAGCGCCGACGGCCAACTGACCACGCCGGCCCAGGCCGCCTGCGTCGACGACAACCAGCACCCGGACAGCTGGCGCGACGTCATCCTGTGGCAGGCCCGGCCGCGGCCGGCCGGCGCGGCCAGCCTTAATCCGGCGTTGGCCGCGTTGCAACAGCAGCGGCTGTGCCAGCAGGACAATTGGCGGTTGCCCAGCGTGGCCGAGGCCATCCGCTGGCTGCAATTGCAACAGGATCAGGACTATCCCGCCGCCAACGCCGCCGCCGCCGCCCGAGTATGGGCGCGCGACGCGAGCGGCGAGCTCTACGGCTTGGACCGAAACGGCGGAAAACAGAGCGCGGCCCATCTCGCCGGCCAGGCCGAGCAACCGCTGCTGGTCGCCCTCTCCATCCGGCCGGCCAAGCCGCCGCTGCCGGACAGCGACGGCGAGGAGCCGGACGCCGCCCAGCTGGCGCAATGGCGGACCCGCTACAGCCAATACCAGCCCGGCGCGGACCGCCAAGCGGCCTGGCCCGCTCCCTCGCTGGACGCGGCGGCGCAAGCCGGTTTCCGCGACCTGGGCCTGCTGCCGGCGGTGCCGTTTCCGGCCGACAACCCCTATAGCGCCGCCAAGGCGGCGCTGGGCGACAAACTGTTCCGCGACCCCCGGCTGTCCCGCAACAACCGCATCGCCTGTATCAGCTGCCACGCGCCGGAACACGGCTGGAGCGATCCGCGCCCGGTGTCCCAAGGCCACATTGGCCAATTGGGCGGCCGCAACGCCATGACCCTGCTCAACACCGCCTATGTCGGCGCGCTGTTCTGGGACGGCCGCGCCGCCAGCCTGGAAGAGCAAGCCAAGGGCCCGGTGGTCAACCCGCTGGAAATGCACCAGCCGCTGGGCCAGGCCGTGGCCAAGATCGCCGCCGCACCGGAATACGCGCCGCTGTTCACCGCCGCCTATGGCGACAGCCGCGTGGATCTGGAGCGCATGGCCAAGGCCATCGCCACCTTCGAGCGCACCCTGATCAGCCAGGACAGCGCCTTCGACCGCTTCCTCAAGGGCGAGCGCGCCGCGCTGAACGACCAAGCGCTGTGGGGCCTGCATCTGTTCCGAACCAAGGCGCGCTGCATCAACTGCCACAACAGCCCGCTGCTGTCCGACAACCAGTTCCACAACACCGGCCTCAACTACATCGGCCGCGACAAGGAAGACCTGGGCCGCGGCGGCGTCACCGGCCTGCGCGCCGATCTGGGCAAATTCCGCACCCCCACCCTGCGCGATCTGCTCTACACCGGCGACTACATGCACACCGGCGACCTCCCGCTGGATGAGAACGGCGCCGGCGTGATCGAGTTCTACAACAGCGGCGGCAATCTGGTGGAAGCGGTGGGCGTGGAAAAATACACGCTGCCCAAGCCCTCGCCGCTGCTCAAGCCGTTGGGCCTCAGCGCCGCGGAAAAACAGGCGTTGCACGCCTTCCTGCAAGCCTTGTCCGGCCCGCCGCGGCTGCAGCCGGCCAGCGAGGCCGAGCTGTTCCGGCGCTGAGAAACACTCATGATCAGCCACGGCCCGGCATCGCCGCCGGGCCGTGGTCACGCTTGAATCCACTGGCGCAAACACCGTTTACGGTTTATTTCGAAATATCGCGCCATGACAGGCGCGTGTCTTGAAAATCTGAAACCAGTAAGCAACAAGGGGGGACGCGATGGCGTGGTCGTTGCAAAGGGCTTTCAATAATGCCGGGAACGGTGCCAACGCCGCCGGGGTGTGCGAGGCCGCGGTCTGCCTGTGGCTCAAGCACATCCAGGACCGCGTGGGCAAATTCAATATGGGCAGCAGCGCCGGCGACTACCTGCCCACCACCGCGCAGGCGGACGCGCTCTACCAGCAATTCGACAACGGGACTTACCTGTTCCGCTTCGCCTCCTATCTGGAACAGCAGGTCTACCCCTCGGTGGCCGCCCACAACCGGGTGGGCGACGCCAATCATGCGGAAACCTTCGGCCTCGTCTTCTGCCACTACAGCAACAACGCCCACGGCGTCAGCGCTCAAGCCTGGCAAGACATCATCGAAAATCGGATGGTGCTCGGCGACGCGCTATTCCTCAACCTGATGCATAACGGCGGCGCTTCCGGCCACGCCGTCGGCGTCTACAAGGGCAGCGACTATATCTGGGTGTTCGATCCCAATAGCGGGCTCTACCGTGGCAATGTCAGCGCCGGTTGCTGCAGCGCGGCGGATTTGTTCCGCGCGGCGCAATATCTGGCTGGCCTCACCGGTGGCTACTGGGACCAGACCATGTACTACGGGCTGCATATGCGGGAGTGATGTTGGTCGTTTACGCTTTTCCAGAGTCTGAATCCGCTGCGCGGATGATGATTTTCATTGCCGGGACTGCCCGGCGAGCAGGGAAAGGATATTTGCTTGGCCAAATATCCTCTCCACTTTCTTAGCGGTTTCTGCCTTGTCTCGCTCTTGCTCGCAAGATCGTAAACACGTTCTTAACGTCACATTCGCTTGTGCAAGCTTGAACCAGTCGCCGCTCCCTTGACCCCACCCGCCACAGCGGCAACAATCCGCCTTGTGCCGCGCAATGGTGGCACCGGGAGTGCAAACCTGAATAGTAAGGAACACGTGTTGCTAACCGCGCGCGTGCCAACCATCGCGCCGCGTTGCGCGGCCACGATGGTGACGGCTGTACGCCAATCCCTTACGTTCTGGTTTGTTCCCATCACGATGGGTTCAGAGAACTACATGGGTAAATGAAATCAGATTCGCATTTTTCATTTTCATGTGGTCTTGGCGCTGAACTGCGCAAGTTCAGCGACAGGCTTTGCTCAGGAGCTTGTGTATGAATCCATTTTTCCCCCCGCGCCGCCGCTACAAAGGCGTATCAAGAGAAGCTGTCGAAACCCTGTTGCCCTTCGTCAGTTTCATCCCCGGTCGCACTTATCCCCATTACTGGCAAATCGAGCCCAGCTACGATTCTTATCCACAGGCCTGCGCCGACGGCCGCGAATACGCCGCCCATCTGCTGCAATGGCTGAAGGACAATCCGCTGCTGGTCGGTTCCGGCCTGCTCGGCCGCATCGCCCGAGACATCGACTTCGCCAACGAGCAACAGCGTGGCGTTTGGGTGGCCTTCTTCAACCATCTGGAACGCGTGCTGGCGCTGGGCTTGCGTCGCCTGGACGTGTTCGCCCATGTCGATGGCCAGCACGACTATCACCGGGCGGTGGAGGCGAGTTTTGACCTGGAGGGCAAGGTGAGGAAGGCTTAAGTCAGTCTGAGAAGTGAAAGCCCGGCGTTGCCGGGCTTCTTTAGTTTTTACGCTCAATTTCCTGACTTATTGGTGAGAGAACTTTTTAGCGTTCCACAGAGTGATAACGACATCCATCTGTTGGTTATGACTTTTTTCTACTCCATTCATGACAAGTTTCCATAGAAGCTTCGCATCGGAAGCTAGTAATGGATTATTTGTTATGATTTCTAATGCGGTTAATGCGTAATTTTTATTATCTTCTGATTTTGTATAGTTCCCTTTGGGAATCCCCTTAATTTTTCCGGCAGAAGCAAGTCCCAAGAATGCCGATTTAGGACACCCCTTTTCAATGCTTGCCTGCTGCTTCTGGCTAAATATTTTGATAGCGGCTAGATGCCAAGCCTCTGGCAATGGAGTACCAGTCTTATAAAGCTCAATGGCTTCTAAACTTACTTGGCCATATTTGTTTTGGGTGGTATGTAAAATATCCGCAGCCATTTTTTACGCCACTCCGATACTGCCATGCGTCACAAACCCCGGCCGTTGAATCAGGCGCTGATAATAGGCGTTCGCATGCGGCAGTTCCGGCTTGTCGAAAGGCGTTAGCTGCCAGCGGTGGATGGACAGACCGAGCACGATGTCGGCCAGGGTGAAATCGTCGCCGCAGATGTAGGGCGTATCCTGCGAAGCCAGTTGCCGGTCCAGGATGGACATATAGTGGCCCCACTGTTGAATGCTGGCCTGGATCAGCGCCGGGTCCTGATGTTCCGGGCTGTGCCGGCTGAGGCCGTGGAAGGCGTAGCCCCAGGAGCCGTTCAGCTCGGTGGCCTGCCAGTCCATCCATTTTTCCACCTGGGCGCGGCTGCGCGGATCGGTGGGCAGCAGGTGGCTGGCCCGGCGCGAGTCGGCCAGGTAGCGGCAGATGGTGTTGGATTCCCACAGCACCAGGCCGTCGTCCACCACTGTCGGAATCAGCGCATTGGGGTTGAGCGCCAGGAATTCCGGGCTGCTGGCGGACTGGAAGCCGCGGCCCCAGTCTTCGCGTTGGTAGTCGATGCCGATTTCATGACAGGTCCACAGCACTTTGCGGACGTTGATGGAACTGGTGCGGCCCAGGATGCGCAGCATGGAAATCTCCGGCGATGATGTTGAGATGAGCCGGAGCAGTGTAGTCTCGCCGGGGGCGGGCATGCCATTGAAATGGCGAGTTGTGGCGGGGATGCGCCAGCTTGGCCGGATGCTGTGGGGCCGGGCTTGGCAAGCGCAAGGCCCTTGTCATATCATGGCTGTCGATTTGGGCCGATAGCTCAGCTGGGAGAGCGCTGCGTTCGCAATGCAGAGGTCGGGAGTTCGATCCTCCTTCGGTCCACCATCTTCCCCTCCCTTGTTTCCCCATGTGACCGTAAGCCTGTCTTGGCCAAACTGCCTGCTTATCCTCCGCTTTCATCTTGCTCGCCGTATCCGTTCCGCCGTCGTCACGCTTTGAACCGCTTCAGCTGCGCTAAAGTCTCTTGAGCGGGAGTTATTTATCGGCCCATCGCCTCGCCCGCTCTGCGGGCGTCTTGCTGTTGAGCGACTGGATCAGGTGGTCGATGAAGGAGGCGATCCGCGACGACACCGCGGTGTTGCGGTAATAGACGGCCTGGACCGGCTGGCGCATGTCCAGGGTGTCCGGTATGAGGATTTGGACCAGACGGCCGGATTCGCGGTCTTGCTCGGTCATGAAATCCGACAGGCAGACGATGCCGGCGCCGTTCAGCGCAAGCTGACGCAGCGTCTCTCCGCTGGAGGTCCGCACCGCCGGTTCAATCCGGTAGGCCTCGCCGTCGGCGCCGAGCAGCGGCCAGCTGTTCAGCGTTTCGGGTTGATTGAAGCCCAGCAGCGCGTGCCGGCTCAGCGCTTGGACATCGTGCGGCTGACCGTGGGCTTCCAGATAAGCCGGGCTGGCGAGAATGCGCAGCCGGCTATGGCCGATCAGGCGGCTGTGCAGCGTCGAGTCCTTCAGCCGGCCGATGCGGATCGCCACGTCGGTGCGGCGCTCCAGCAGGTCGATGATGCCTTCATTGCTGTTCAATTCCAGCTCCACCTGCGGGTAGCGCTCGCGGTAGGCGCGGACCAGCGGCACGATCACGTGCAGCATGAAGGGGGTGGCGGCGTCGACCCGCAGCCGCCCGGACGGCTGTTCGCGCCGCGCCAGCATTTGCTCCTCGGCGTTGTCCACCGATTCGATGATGGCGCGGGCATTGTGCAGGAAGGCGCGGCCTTCCTCGGTCAGTTCCAGGCGGCGCGTGGTCCGGCGCAGCAGCGTGGTCTTCAGCTTATCTTCCAGCCGCGCCAGCGAGCGGCTGGTGGCCGATACGGTGAGCTCCAGTTGCTGGGCCGCGGCGGTGATGGAGCCGGTGTCGACCACGGCGACGAAGGCCTGAAGTTCGTCTAGCGTGACTTTCATTGTTGAATTTAATTCAAGATAATTTCGTTTATAAGCTGGTTTTTGCGCAAAAGTAAAGCGGGCACACTGCATCCATTCCTTAAGGACCATGGATTCAAACATGCCACTTGCTCTACTCGCGCTGACCATTAGCGCCTTCGCTATCGGGACGACCGAATTCGTCATTGTCGGGCTGATCCCGTCCATTGCGTCCAATCTCCAGGTGACCCTGCCCTCCGCCGGCTTGCTGGTCAGTCTCTACGCGCTCAGCGTCGCCATCGGCGCGCCGCTGTTGACCGCGCTGACCGGCCGCATGCCGCGCAAGACGCTGTTGGCCGCGCTGATGGCGTTGTTTACCGTTGGCAATCTGGTCGCCTGGCGCTCGCCCGGCTATGAGTCGCTGATCGTCGCGCGCATTCTCACCGGCCTCGCCCACGGTGTGTTCTTCTCGGTCGGCTCCGTCATCGCCACCACGCTGGTGCCCAAGGACAAGGCCGCCAGCGCGATTGCAACCATGTTCAGCGGCATGACCGTGGCCTTTGTCGCCGGCATCCCGCTCGGCACCTTCATCGGCCAACACTTTGGCTGGCGGGCTACTTTCCTGGTCGTCGCGCTGTTCGGCCTCGTCGCCTTGGTTGGCTCCCTGATCTTCATGCCGCGCCGTCTCGCGCAGATGGAGCCGGCGCCGCTGGCGCGGCAGTTGCGCGTGCTGACCCAGCCGCGGCTGTTGTTGGTCTACGCAATGACGGCGGTGGGCTACGGCGGCTCGCTGATCGCCTTCACCTATATGGCGCCGCTGCTGGAGCAGATTGCCGGCTTCACCCCGGCTCAGATCAGCTTGGTGCTGGTTGGCTACGGCGTATCGGTCGCCTTCGGCAATGTCTGGGGCGGCAAGCTGGCGGACCGCGCCGGTCCGGTCAAGGCGTTGAAGCGGATCTTCCTGCTGCTGGCGCTGGTGTTGCTGGCCTTGACCTTCACCGTTCACTTCGCCGGGTTGGCGGTGCTGACGATGCTGGCCTGGGGCGCCGTCGCCTTCGGCAATGTGCCCGGCCTGCAAGTCTACGTCGTCAAGCAGGCGCGGCATTTCGCGCCGGAGGCCGCGGACATCGCGTCGGGCTTCAATATCGCCGCCTTTAATCTCGGCGTTGCCGGCGGTTCCTCGCTGGGCGGGCTGATTGTGGAACGCATCGGCCTGGCTCATACGCCGTGGATTGCGGCGGCTGTGACGCTGGGCGCTTTCGCGCTGACCGCTTGGAGCGGCGCGCTGGACCAGCGCGACGGCCTGCCCGCGCGCACCGCCGAAGCCGCTGAACCGGCGTATTGAGCGTTGCCCGCCGCCCGCATGACGACACCTGCTCCGCTGCTTTGCCGGCAAGCGCTTATTGCTGTTTTTCGCATGGGTCGGGATGGGCACAACCCTGCCATCGACTTAGTCGCCCACTACTTTTTTATGGAGAACGCATCATGAACACCATTCCCGCTTTTGGCCTCGGCACGTTCCGCTTGCAAGATCAGCTTGTCATCGACTCGGTTAGCAATGGCTTGGAGTTAGGCTACCGCGCCATAGACACCGCGCAGATTTACGGTAACGAGGCGGAAGTCGGCGCCGCGATCGCTGCTTCCGGCGTGCGCCGCGACGAGCTGTTTTTGACCACCAAGATCTGGGTCGACTACTACGCCAAGGACAAGCTGTTGCCCAGCCTGGAGGAGAGTCTGGCCAAACTGCGCACCGATTATGTCGACCTGACGCTGATCCACTGGCCGGCGCCGGGCAACGGCGTGTCGGTCGAGGAGTTCATGACCGCGCTGGCCGAGGCCAAGGCCAGGGGCCTGACCCGCCGGATCGGCGTGTCCAACTTCAATATCGAGCTGACCCGTCAGGCGATCGCCGTGGTGGGCAAGGAGGAGGTCGCGACCAACCAGATCGAGTTGAGCCCCTATCTGCAAAACCGCAAGCTGGTGGATTTCCTGCAGGGCCAAGGCATTCACGTCACGTCCTACATGACGCTCGCCTACGGCAAGGTGCTGGCCGATCCGGTCATCGCCGCCATCGCGCAGCGCCGCCAGGCCACGCCGGCCCAAGTGGCGCTGGCATGGGCGCTGCAACGGGGTTATTCGGTGATTCCGTCGTCCACCAAGCGAGAGAACCTGGCCAGCAACCTGCTGGCGCAGACCCTGCGCCTGAGCGACGAGGACATGGCGCGGATCGCGGCGCTGGAACGCAATGGCCGCGAAGTGAACCCTGACGGCCTGGCGCCGCAGTGGGACTGAGCGCGCCGCGTCGCATTTGAATCAATGCCGCCGCGGCCGGCAGGCAGCGACGGAAACCGGAGATACCGCATGAACCATGATCCTTTGTTTCAAACACTGCGGCTTGGCGCGCTGACTCTGCCCAACCGCATCGTGATGCCGCCGATGACGCGTTCGCGCGCCAGCCAGCCAGGCGACGAGGCCAATGAGCTGATGGCCGCATATTACGCCCAGCGCGCCGGCGCCGGCCTGATCGTGGGCGAGGGCACCCATATCGCGCCGCTGGCCAAGGGCTATGCGTGGACACCCGGCATCCATACGCCGGCGCAAGTGGCTGGATGGCGCAAGACGACCGAGGCGGTGCACGCCGCCGGCGGCCGCATTTTCGCTCAGCTTTGGCATGTTGGCCGGCTCAGCCACAGCAGCTTGCTTGGCGGCGAGCAGCCGGTGTCGTCGTCGGCGATTCAGGCCGTCGGGGTCAAGGTGTTCATCGCCGGCGAAGACGGCCGCACGCCGGGCTTCGTCCAGGCCTCGGCGCCGCGCGCCTTGAGCGTGGCCGAGATTGGCGAGGTGGTGGAGCAATATCGCGCCGCCGCCCGCAACGCGATGGCGGCGGGTTTTGACGGCGTGGAACTGCACGGCGCCAACGGCTATCTGGTGAATCAGTTCATCGATTCGAACGCCAATACCCGCACCGACGAATACGGCGGCTCGTTGCCGAAGCGCCTGCGTTTTCTCGGTGAAGTCGCTCGGGCCTTGATAGACGGCAGCGGCGACGCGTCGCGCGTCGGCGTACGCCTGGCGCCGCTGACCACCTTGAACGGCTGCGTCGACGACGATCCGGAAACTACCTACTTAGCCGCGGCCAAGCTGCTGGGCGAGTTGGGCGTCGGCTATCTGCATATCGCGGAAGCGGACTGGGACGACGCGCCGCTGATGCCGCTGGCTTTCAAGCAAGAGCTGCGCGCGGCTTTTCCCGGCGTGCTGATCTACGCGGGCAAGTACACCGCGGAGCGGGCGCGCGAGGCGATTGCCGCCGGCTGGGCCGATCTGATCGCCTTCGGCCGGCCCTTCGTCGCCAACCCGGATCTGCCTGAGCGCTTGCGCACCGGCGCGCCGTTGGCGACGCATGACCGCGCAACCTTGTTTGGCGGCGGCGCGCATGGGCTGACAGACTACCCGGCGCTGGCCGAGTCGTTGGCTTGAGCCCGCCGTCCGCGAGGACGGCGCTGACTGGCTGTTCCGTGCTCCATGGGGCGGGCTCAGGGGTAGGTGATGATGAAGACGGCCTTGGCATTGGCGTGGCCGGCGGTGACATTGCCGGTGCGCACATAGTGGGCGAACAGCGGCATGCTGACCATTCCGTCCAGGGGTGAATCCATGTCGAAGCTGGGCGTGCCGGCATCGTTTTCCGGCCCAAACGTGATGATGTCGCTTTCCGCGCCGGCCAGACGCCGGCTCAGTTGCAGCCCCAGGCCTTGGGCCGCGGCGACGCCTCCTTCGGGGTTGGCGTTGATGCTGAGTAGCCGGCTGATATTGCCGGGCTGGTTGGCGTCGCTGAATTGAATCTTGGGCCGGGCTTGCGCCGCGCATTTGCTGAGCTGCAGCGAGAATTGCTGGGGCGCTTGGGTGGATGGCTGGCCCAAGGCGGGGAAGTCCGCCGGGGTGTACTGGCCCATTGGGACGGTGATGTTGGCGGTCTGCAGTTCGCAGGTGTTGGCTACGGACACGTTGATGTCCAACAGCTCGCCAAAAGAGGCCTGCTGGTGACAGTCTCTTGTTACATTGCCGTTGCGGGTGGCGTCAATGTAGAAGGAGGCGCCGGCGCCGGGCACGTTCCCCACGGTGCCGCCGGGCGTGGGACCGGTCAAGATCAGTTCCTGATACAGCTGCAAGATTAGGGTGTCGGATGCTCCGCCATTCGTGCGTTCGGCGGGCTTCGAGGTCAACACGCGTTCTATAGTGGGGTCGTACGGCAGAGAGGGCTCCCCGTTCCCTGCCTGGTAGCTCCAGCGCAAACCGATGCCGGCGATATTGGTGGGAATGGTTTCATGTGGCCCAAGCTGGCCGCCGTTGCCGTGGGTCCAGGCGCCGTGGATGCGCACGATGTCCGGGCCGCCAACCTGACCTTGATATTCGCCGCGCACGGCAATGCCGCGCTTGACCAGCACGGTGCCGGGCTTGGTGTTGGCGGTAATGGTGATGGTGTTGCTGCTCAGGTCAACCCAGGGGCCGGGCTTGGTGTTGGCGAGAGTGCAGTTGCGCGCCGCCGCCGCCGCGTGGGCTGTGACGCCATGGCTAAGCAAAAGGGCGGTCAGGCAGGCCGCGCATGCGCGCCGGATAAGCCGCGCTTGTGGAGTGGAGCGGATTGCGTGGGCCATTTTTCCTTCCTTGGGAACCGATGA
Source organism: Chromobacterium haemolyticum (assembly GCF_009936155.1). NCBI lineage: Bacteria > Pseudomonadati > Pseudomonadota > Betaproteobacteria > Neisseriales > Chromobacteriaceae > Chromobacterium > Chromobacterium haemolyticum. The sequence continues at coordinate 5,178,625 of NZ_AP019312.1, forward strand.
CGGTCCGCGCCGCTCCAGCGGAGGCGGCGCGAACCGGATTACAGCCTGGTCAGGCCGCCGGATAGACCGACGGCCGGGCGGGGCTTAGAAGTAGTAGTAAGACGAGATGGTGCCCTGGTTGACGCCGTACAGCGGCACCAGCAGCGCATTGCCCATCACTTCATTGGCGCGCATCAGGCCGTAGTTCCAACCCACCAGGCCGCCATAGGTCTGGCGCCAGCCATTGACGAAGTTGACCTTGCTGCTGGCGGTGGAGTAGTCGACGGTGCCGCCGTCTTCGTTCATGCCCACCAGGCCGCCCAGGATGCTTTCCACGCCGCCGCTGACCGCGGCGCTGGCCACGGAGCTCTGGATTTCGCTCTGATTGAGCCCTACCAGGCCGCCGACGATGCTGCGGTATTCCCCGCGCACATTGCCGGTGGCTTGGGCGGTGGTGATGCGGCCGGCGTTTTCGCTATTGCTGTTGACGCCCACCAGGCCGCCGACGCGGCTGGTGTTGCCGCCGGAAACGTCGCCGGAAGCGTCCACGGATTCCAGGTTGCCGCCGTTATAGCCCACCAGGCCGCCTACTTGGCTATTGGTCCAGCCGCTGACTTTGCCGCTGGCGCGCGCATAGCTGACATTGCCGCTGTTGTTGCTGCCTATCAGGCCGCCCACGCGGCTGTTATGGCCGCCGGTCACCGCGCCGTGCGCTGCCGCCGTATGGATATTGCCGCCGTTGTTGGTGCCGATCAGGCCGCCCAGGCTGGCGCCGGAGGTATCGTACACCGCGCCGGTGGCGCTGACTTTTTTCAATTCTCCGCGCTGGTTGAGGCCCACCAGGCCGCCAATGGCGGAGCTGCCCACGCCGGTGATCTTGCCGCTGGCGCTGGACTCTTCGATCTGGCCGCCTTCGTTGTGGCCCACCAGGCCGCCGATGCGGCTGTCGTAGGTGGCGTATACGCTGTTGCTGGCTTGGGAGCCGCTAATCAGGCCGCCTTTGGCGTAGCCCACCAGGCCGCCGACATTGACACCGGCACGGGCGTCGATAGCCCCGGCGGCGCTGGAGCCGGTGATTGTGCCGCCGTTGTTGAGGCCCACCAGGCCGCCCACGCCGCCGCTGCCGATTTCATTGCGCGGCATGTAGTAGGCGTACACGCGGGCATCGGTGCGGGAGGCATGGATGATGCCGCGGTTTTCACCCACCAGGCCGCCCAGCACTTGGGTGTAGCCGTTGCCGTAGACACTGCCGGTATAGGCGGAGTGGGACACGTTGCCGGTATTGGCGCCGATCAGGCCGCCGACGATGTTCATCGGGCTGCCGTAAGCGTTGACGGTGGCGTTGCTGGTGGCGTTGTGGACGGTGCCGGTGTTGCGACCCACCAGGCTGCCGATTTCGACGCGGCCGGTGTAGTTGGCGTAGCCGGTTACGGAGCTGTTGATCAGGTTGACGTTGCCGATGACGCCGGCGTTGTTGGCGAACAAGCCCAGCGCCGGGCCGGCGTTCTGGATGTTCAGGCGGGTGATGTTGTTGCCCAGGCCGTCGAACACGCCGGAGAACGCCGCGCCGCCGTTGCCGCCTATGGAGTTGAACACGCGCCCGTAGCCGTCGATGGCGTTGCCCAGCACATAGAGGCCGTTCAGATTGGTGTTGACGGCTTGTAGTTGGGCCACGTCCTGGATCACGGTGTAACGCTTGCCGTTGGATTCGAAGCCGGCGCCCTTGCCGGACAGGGTGACGCGCTTGCCGGCGGCGACCACGCGGCCTTGGCCGGTGGTGTCTTCGTGGTTGAGCGCCAGCGAGGCGCCGGCTCCGCTCAGGCTGAGGTTGGCGTTGAGCATGACCTGCTTTTGGGCGGTCAACTCCGCCGCGGCGCCTGCGCCGCTGGCGTTGAGATCGGCATTCAGGTTGACGTTTTGCCGGTCTGCGCGCAGCGTCAGTTTGTTGCCGCTGGACCAATTGATCTTGCCGTTGGCGTTGAGGTCGCCCTGAGTGCTGACCAGCTCGATATTGGTGTTGGCCAGGTTGCGCGAGACGGTGTCGCTGTAGAGGCCGCTGGACACCGGAGTAGAGGCGGAGGGGCTGAGGTCCAGTTGCTCGGCGCTGACTTTCCATGTGCCGGTGCGGCCGTTGCTGGCCGCGGTGGTCACGTTGGTGGCCAGCGCAACGGTCACGGCCTTGCCTTTGACTTCGATCTGGCCGCCGTCGCCCAGGAAGCTGCCTTGAGCGCTGGCGTTAAGCGTGCCGGCCACGTTGACGCGCTGATTGTCGCCGGCGTCCAGCACGATCTTGCCGGCGCGGTTTTGCAGGGTGCGGGCTTCGATCACGCCGGTGTTGTTGACGACGTCGCGCAGAAGGTTGTTGCTGGCGCGGGCGGTCATCAGCACCTCTCCGCCGTCGGCGCGCAACAGGTTGCCGTTGCGCACTTCGGCGTTGATCGCCGCTTCATCCACTTGCAGGTTCACGAGGCCGGAGCCGTCGAAGTTCAAGGTGAAGGCCTTGCCGCCGGCCAGGGCCACTTTGCCCAGGTTGGCCTGGATCACGCCGGTATTGCTGACGCGCGCCCCTAGCAGCGCCACGGCGCCGCCATTTTGGGCTATGAGGGTGCCCTGGTTGGAGACTTCCGCCGCGGAGTTGCCTTCAAAACGGTAGTTGCCGGCCATGAAGCGTTCAACAGAGAGGTCCTGAGTGGAGGCGACCAGGCCGCCCACGTTGACTTGCGCGGTTTTGCCGAACAGCACGCCGTTGGGGTTGACCAGGAACACGCGGCCGTTGGCGTTTAACTGCCCCATGATGTTGCTGCCGTCCACGCCCACCACGCGGTTGAGGGCGATGGAGGCGCTGTTGGGCTGGTTGAAGGTGACTTTATGGCCGTTGCCGATATTGAAGCTGTTCCAGTCGATCGCCAGTTTGTCGCTGGATTGATTGATGGACATTTGCTTGCCGTTGTCGAACACCAGGATGTTGCCGTTGCCGGCCTTGATGTTGCCGCCGTCCGGCAAGTTGGCCGCCTGGACGTGAGCGGTCAGCAGCAGGGCCAGGGCCGGCAGACTGCGCGCCAGCAGGCGGCTGCCGCTGCCCGGTTTGCCGCGAGCGCGGCTGAGTTCGCTGCCAACGCTCCAGCACTGGCGCAGGGAATTCCAAATCAGAGCGTAATTCTTATTCATGACAACTCCATCTTGTTGATAAGCGAAATGCAGGCTCCCGTGTGAGGGAGGCGGTATCCAGCGCGGCGACGTCACAGTTGCCAGGTCGCCTGCGCCCAGATAGCGGGGTTGCGCGTGTTCTGGCCGCCGTCGTTGCCGACGCGCCAGGCCGCGCTCACATTCAGTCTCAGGCTGTCGCGCAGCCAGTTCAGGCCCAGCCCCGCCGCGGCGCGGCTCAGGACGGGGTTGCTACCGCCCCAATCGCGCTTGTTGGCGCGGGTTAGGCCATAGTCGTAAAACAAGCTGGTTTCCACGCCGGGCCAGGCGGCGTAGCGCAGCTCCAGGTTGCCTATCCAGCCTTGGTCGCCGCTGGCGTCGCCAGCCGGATAAGCGCGCACCGCGTACGGGCCGCCCAAGCTGATTTTTTCCGAGGAATCCAGGTTGCGGTCCGTCCACTGGCCGTTGAATTGGGCGTAGAGGCTGAAGCGTTGGCTGAGCCGTTGCAGGCGGACGGCGCTGAGGCTGAGCTTGCCGAAATGACCTTGGGTATCGGCGGTCCGCCGGTCGGCCCTCCGCGCTATCGGGTCGTCGATGCCGAGCTGGCCGTAACCGTAGGCCAGCGAAGCCTGGCTGATGCCGCCGCCGCCCCAGCCGTCCTGACCGTTGGCGCTGAGCATGGCGGTCCATAGGCGCACGCGTTTGACGCCGCGGCTGTCAATCACGTCGATATCGTCTTTGAGCCGCTTGTCGTCATACATCAGTTGGGCGTAGACGCTGGCGTTCCGGCCGCGCCACAGCGGCTGGGAGAGAAATCCGCTTTGGATGCGGGCGTTGCCGTGGGCTTCCAGATCGGTGAAGTCCCGTCCCAGCCGGTATTCCATATTGGAGTAAGCGGCGCCCACCCGCGTCAGCCAGGGGCCGACCGGCAGTTGATAGGACAGGCGCTGGTATTGCTGGCGGCCGTCGCTGCCCATTGCCCGCAGGCTGAGCTGATCGCCTAGCGCCAGAGGGTTGTTGAAGTTGAGGTTGCCGCCTAGCCGGTATTCGCCGGTGTATTTGCTGCCGTAGTTGTCGAGTTCGACACCGCCGCTCAACCGGTCTCCAGGCAGGGCCTGCACCAGCAGATCGGAGCTGCCGGCCTGGCTGCCGGGCCGCAGAGTGGAGCGCACTTTGACGCCGGGCAGGTCGTTCAAGCGCAACAGGGCGCTGTCCAGCGTGTCGCGCTCCACCAGCTGGCCCGCCAAAGGGCGCAGCGGCGCCTGCAACACCTCGTTGCGCACGGCGGAGGCGTTGTCCAGCGTCACCTGGTCGTAACGGCCTTCCTGGATGTCGATGCGCACCCAGCCGTCTTCGATGTCCTGAGGCGGCAGATAGGCTTGGGCCAGCAGATAGCCATGTTGCTGATAGAAGCGCGTGATGCCGTTGGCCGCTGCGTGTAGTTCGGCCAGGCTGAGTTCCTGACCGGCCAAGGCTTGCAGTTGCCGGGCCAGCGTGTCTTGAGCGAATACGCTGTTGCCGCTGAAGCGGAAACCGGTCACCAGCAGGCGCGGGCCGGCGTCCTCGGCGGCTGGGGATTCGGCGGCCGGCGGCGTCAGCTCCAGCTGCGGCGCCGGGGTAGGCAGCAACTGCGGCCGCGCCGACTCAATGTCTCGCAAGGACTGGCCGGCGTCCGGCCGTTGCGCCAGGCCGGGCGCGCTCCAAACCAGGGCCAGGCCGGCCGCAAACAGCAGGCTATGGGCGCGGCGGTTCAAGATGGGCGCGCGGGACGGGAGGTGGGATCGGTTCTTCATTGGTTTATCGTTATGGCGAAGGCTGAGGTGTGGGCGCCGCCGCCTGCGCCTGCGGCAGGCAGGGGGCGACGAGCATGTCGTAGCGTTGTTGGCGACCGGCGCGTTTTTCCGGCAATTGATAGTCGATGCGGCATTGCTGCTCCGGCGCGCCGCCCCATTCGACGATGAGCCAGCCGTTGGGCTCCAAGCCTTTGGCGAAGAGACGGCCGCCTTGTCCGACCACGCCGACGTTGTCGCCCCGGACGTTGCGCGCGGCGGCGCCGAAGGGCAGCGGCTTGTCGTCCGGCATCCGGCTGTCGATCAGGGTGGCGCGCGCCACTTCGGTGGCGTAGGACAGCATCACCACGGAACCCGCGCGCGGGGCCAGGCCTTTGCCGGCGGACTGTTTCAGCTCCACGTCCAGCGGCATGCCCTTGGGATTCACTTCTATGGTGTTGAGGTGATAAGGCGTCAGGCTGGGCACCACGGCGTAGCCGCGGGCGTCCACCCGGGCCCGGGTGGCTCCGACCAAGGCGCCTTCCGCGTCCGGCACTCGCACCACGGCCAGGGTTTCCCCCAGTGTCTGCGCCAGGGTCACGCCGCCGGGGTGCGCCACCAGGGCGCCGGCGGCGCTGGCGGAATACTGGTTGTAGCCTCGGCCCGCGCTGACGCTGGCGTTCAACTGCGTGTAAGGCAGCTGATACCCCAGGCCGGCGCTGCCGCCTCCGCCGCCGCGTTCGGAATGGCTGGCGGAGACGGAGTAACTGCCGCGGTTGTCGTCGCCCAGCGTGCCGGCCAGGCTGGTGGTGGTTTGCAAGCCGCTTTCGGAGTCATGGGAAAGGAATCCGCTGAGCGTGGGCAAACGCCGGCTGTCGCCCAGGGGAAGGCTCAAATTGAGCGCATAGGTGGTCCGGCTGCGTTCCTGGGTGGTCGGGCCTTGAGCCAGATTGCGCGAACGTTGGGCGGAGAGGGTGTAGCTGACGGAGCCCACGCTGCCGCCGTAACCCACCGAGAAGTTGACCTCCTTGCTGTCGCTGCCCCAAAACTGTTGCATGGAGCCATTGGCGTACAAGGAGCCGCCGCCCAGTTGCTGGCTGATGTTGACGTCGAAGCGGTGACGCTGGCGCACGATCGCGTCCAGCGTCCGCCGGCGCTGGTATTGATCTTCCGCGACGATGCGCTCGATCAGGCTCAGATAGCCGGAGGTGGAGTAGCGATAGGCCAGCAGAGAGAAGTTGGTGCCGGTGCGGCTCAGCTTCTTGCTGTACGACAACCGCAGGCTGTTGCCCTGGATGCGGCGGTCGCCGGACAAGCGGCTTTCGGCTCGGGTCAGGTCAGCGGCGAAAGCGCCGACGCTGGTATTGGCCGCCACGCCAAACAGCCCCGAGGCGTACCCCTGGGAGGCCACCGCGCCGGCGTAAGCCGTCCACATGCCGTCCAGGCCGCGTTGGTAAATGGCTTGGGCGAACAGCGGGTCGTCTGTCAGGCCTGGCTGTTTGACCTGGCCGGCGATCAGGCTGTAACGCTGGACTCCGCCGCGCAAGAGCTGCGGCGTCGCCGCATAAGGCACCACGCTGGTGTATTCCTGGCCGTCGGCCTCGGTGACTTTGACTAGCAGGTCGCCGCCTTCGCCGCTGGCCTGCAGGTCGCTGATGGTGAAGGCGCCGGGCGCCACGGTGGTTTCATAGATCAGATAGCCGCGCTGGCTTACGCTGACTTTGGCGTTGGTCCGGGCCGTGCCGTGAATCGCCGGCGCGTAATTGCGCTGGGTGTCCGGCATCATGCGTTCGTCGCTGCTGAGCTGGACGCCGCGGAAGGACAGGCTGTCGAACAGCTCGCCGTTGCTGGCGGTTTCGCCCAGCACCAGCTGCGAACGCCAAGCCGGCACATCGGTTTGCAGATAGACCGAGCCGCTTTGATAGCGGGCGGCGCGCCCTGTCCCCCAAGACAAGGCACCGTTGTGACGCAGCCGCCACGCGCCCAGGTTCAGGCCGCCGTTGAGGCCCAGGTAGCCGCTGTTGGAGCGCTTGCCCAGGCTTTCGCTGCTGTACAGGTTGGCGTTGTAGTTGAGCAGGCCGGCGGTGACGCCGCTTTCCCATTTTTCCGGACCAACATAGGTGCTGGCGGAGGCGAAATGCACGAAGATGGCCGGCACTTGCAAGGACAGTTTTTGCTCGGCCATGTCGGCATTGACGCTGGCGCCTGGAACGTACTGCCCCAGATCGCCGCAGAACAAGGCATCCGGCATGGGGTTGAGCTCGTCTGACCCGCTTTGGCCTCGCGCGGCCTTGTCCATATCGATGCCCAGCCGCTCCAACTGCTCCCTGCGGAAGCAGGGGCGCGCCCCCGTCCCGGATGTCGTTTCAGCGAAGTCGATGTCTTCCATGCCCTGCCAGCGGCCATTGACGCTGATTTCCAGACGGTAGGTCCCCGGCGGGGTTTTTCCTTCCTGTTCAAAACGGCTGAGGTCCAGCGGCGGCCCGCCCGCCCCGGTAAACAGATAGGCGGAGTCGAACACCAGGCCTCGCGCATTGCCCGAGGCGGGGGTTGCGGGCGGCCGGATAGCGGTCAGCGCGGCGCCGTGGGCTTCCGCGGAGTCGGGCAAATCGGCCGTACCCGTATTGCCGGACGCGCCAACGGCGGGCGCCGCGCCGGCCAGCACGCCGCCAAACACACCCACTGCCCACCAAGCCAGAGGCTTGGTTTTGGGCGCACGCGCCCGGGCTTTGTCGCTTACGCTCAAGCCGATCATGAATTGCCTCGTATTGCGCTGTGCCGCCGCGGCAGGGGCAAGCCCTTGTCGGCGGTTGGGGATGGAAATCTTGGGAACGGGCGCGTCGGACTTATTGCAGCCGTGCCTCCGCGTCTATGGTTCCGCCAAAGTCGCTGACGGCCTGAAATTGCAACAAGGCCCCGGTCTTGAAGGCCTGAGCTTGCCGCTTGATCAAAAACCGCTCGGAGGAGAAAGGCTTCACCATGTCAACCGCCACCTCGACCGGTTTGGCGCCGTCAGCGGCCAGCTTGGCCTGGAACAGAGAGACGAAGAACGGCGTGGGATTCCGGGCCTCCAGATAACGCTGCCCGTTTTCCGTCACCACTCGCCATTGCATTTTTTTCGGCGCCAGCGCGGGCTCGCCCGTCAAGGCCTGGGGCCGGAAAAACACTTTCAGCCGAGTGCGGTAGGTAAATTGCAGGTAGTTGTCCCCCGCCGCCTTGGGCGGAACTTCCAGAAAGTTGATCCAGAACACCGATTCGCGGTCTGGCGGCAAAACGTCCCCGCTGTACACCATGCGCACCACTTGTCGTTTGTCGCCGTCCAGGCGGACAATCGGCGGCGATAGGGTGAAGGGCACTTGAATATCGCTGGGCGCGACGGTAGCGTCGCCCAAATCCAGCCAGGACTGAACCAGGATCGGGTCCTTGCCCTTGTTCTCAAGCTGGATGCTCACTTCCCGTTCCTGCGCGGGATAAATAATCCGCGTCCCCCGGATCACGAGCGCCGCTTCCGCGACGCTCGTCCAGCAAAAAGCCGCCACAGCACACACAGCCGCCATTCCCGCATACTTGCGCGCCATCCATGCCATGGCCGCTCCTCCCTAGCTGACAGTCAGATAAATGCGCCGATTATTGGTAAGCCAGCACATAGTCGATCTGGCTGAATACCGCGCCGCTGCCCGGCACGGTGCCGGAGTTGACGCGCTGGAGCTTGGCCGACAGCGGGATGTTGGCGGAGCGCGGCACCACGGGGTCGCCCACTCCTGGCACGGCCGGCGCCAGGTCGGCGATCGGCATGTCCGCGCTATTGGTGGAGCCCAGCGGAATCTTGACCGCGCTGCCGCCGGAGCCTTTGTACAGTTCGATTTCCAGGTTGGACGCTGCGCTCGGTCCGCTCAGCTTCAGGCGGCCGGTTTCTTTGTTCACGTTCTGGTTGTTGGGGTTGAAGGCGATCTGCACGCGGGAGGCGTTGCACACATCGGATTGGCCGGAAACGGTCAGGCTGAACGGGACTTCAGCGCTGCCGGCGGTAGGGATTTGATCAGGCGTCAGGTTGTTGAAGTCTACCACTTTGTAGCCGTCTTCCTGACCATCGATCAGGCAAGTGCTGGTGGCTACGCTACCCTTGAATACGATCTCGCCGCGGTTGGCGGCAAACGTCTGGGAGGCCATGCCCACGCCCAAGGCCAGCGAAACAATGATTGCCAGTTTATTCATAAAACACTCCACACTTAATTAAGTTGAACCGCAGCCGTGACCATGTTTCCTGACCACCGCCCGCTAGGCAGGCTGTCGCCTGAAATTGCCACAGTCTGCCGCCAATGACCGACATAGTCGTCAATCGGCAGGCACATTATCAGTAGCTGTTCTTAATAATTGAATAAGGCATTTCTTAAAACCCGGTCTTGGGCCGCAGATTAAGGAATTACTTAATGGAATAAATAATTGCGTGATTAAGCGAGGTCGTCACTGTGGATGCTGTGTAATACCCCGCACTCTTACTGAGGCGTGCTGCAGGTGCGCATCCTGATACGGAAAAAGCAGGGCTGTCAGCATCTTCTGGTGGATAGCACCGGCATCAAGATGATGGGCGAAGGTGAGTGGAAGGTGAAAAAGCATGGTGCTGACTACCTCCGGCAATGGCGCAAGCTGCATCTGGGAATGGATGCACACACGCTGGAAATCCGGGTAATGAAAGTGACCGACAATCTCACCGGCGAGGCCACGACGCTACCTGAGCTGCTATCGCAAATTCGGGCGGCACAGGGACTGGTGACGGTGACAACGGATGAGGTGTACGACACTCGTCTATGTCACGCAGTAATTGCGGAGCGCGGAGCTGCCATTATTCCCCCGCGACGAAATGGCCAATTCTGGAAAGGGAATTCACAAAGTAACCAGGCGCGCAATGAGTCGCTGCGCTCAGTGAAGTATCTGGGGCGAATGCTCTGTAAAAAGTGGAGTGGCTACCATCGCCGCAACTTGGTTGAAACGAGGATGCACTGCTTCAAATTACTGGCAGACCGGGTCAAGTCGGGGGACTTTGACCGGCAGGTGGCGAGCTTCAAATTTGTGCAGCGATTCTGAATCGCTTCACAGTGCTAGGTACGCCGCAAACGGTACGTGCGGGATAAGTCCGTTTGTTGATAGCCCAACCTTTAACTGATTTGTGTAACAAAGCCTGTCAAATCGCCACGCTCCACTACCAATGGCAGAAAAATATGTCAACCCGAGCCGATATTATCGAAGGGCATTTCGGTTGCTTGAATAAGGGGCTTCTTAAAACAAGATGTTCAATCTTAAAGCGATATATTTCACAATAAATAAAATGGCGATTGTGGTGCATTAATTGTTCTATTTTTCGACTTGGCTGCTGGTGGCAATAGGTATCAGCGTTTTACTCGTTGAGTATGGCCGGTAAGAAGATGCTGTAGTTTGCTTCTGACGTTGATTCTAGTGATCAATAGAAGTCTCATGGAAATATTATGTCAATTGTTTTTTTTGATGTCTAATGTAAGTCATTTGTATTAAATTTCAGTGATCGGAATAAGTAGACTACTTAACTTGCACGGGATAGATAGGTAATAGCGAGTGGAGAGTGATATTTGGGCAATAAAGTTATCGATTTAAGGAAATCCTTATAGGCCTGGTTGTTGTTAGATATGTATTCTCTGCACAGCTTGCTGCCGTAGTGACACGGGTCTTGCTGCTGGTGACAGCAAGCTTTTGCAATAACAAAGCATCACCTGAGGTGGGCTGGATATTGCCAATTTTTCATGTGGAGGTTTTTTGTGAAATATAAAAGTTTGCTTTTGGTGTTGGGGGTTGCGTTTTCTGGGGTATCGCAATTGGCTTTGGCAAATAGCGCGGATTTGCTGATTACCGGCAAATTGGTGCCGCCTTCGTGCACGCCGACCTTGAGCGGCGGTGCGGTCATCGATTATGGCGATATTCAGGTATCCGAACTGGGCACTAACGCCGCTACCACGCTGGAGGATCGCAAAGTCAGCCTGACGGTAACCTGCCTGGAGGAGACCGCTCTGGGCATTCGCATCACCGATGCACGCTCGGAGAGCAAGCCCGTGTTGGGAGTCGAAATTCCTATGCCAACTAAACCTAACGGTAGCCATGCGGTTGCTACCGCTAATACTCAAACCATGGGTTTGGGGAACGATGTGGCAATGGGTAAGCTGGGCGTATGGTGGCTGAGCATGGAGTTCGACAAGCTGAAGGCGACCAATAAAGCTAATGAGGAGGTGGGCGAGACCGGAAAACTATTGTACTCAGTTGATAATGGCATTTCTTGGGGACAGACGACTACCACCCCACTTGACCCGCATTACGGCGGCGTCAATGTCACCACTTTTGCCATTAAAGGAAGAACGACTAGTACCCCTGCGGTAGCCGTCGTGCATGAATTCCCCATGGTGGTGGCAGCGGCATTGAACATAAAGGGACGCTTGAATGTGAAGGATGACACCAAACTGGATGGCAAGGGTACTTTCACTATTTATTACCAGTGATTTTGTTGAGCGAATCAGCGCTGAATAAGTCTTGAGTCAGCGAGCTTGAATACGGGCCGGCGGCATGCTTGCCGGCCCGGTTGACACGGTTTGGCGCGGTGAATAAACGCCGTCCTTGATGGAAAAGAGTTTCATATGATGCATGCGCAGAATGTGTTCGCCGTCGCGGTCCGCGGCGGCGCTATGGCCGGCGCCTTGGCGCTGGCCCTGCTGCCCGCGGCGGCCTGGTCCGCCGGCGTGGTGCCGGAAACCTCGCTGGTGGTGGTGGAGGAAGGCGACGGCGAGGGCGTGATCAACGTCAAGAATACCGACGCCCACGTTAGCCTGATGTATGTCCGGTTGGAAAACCTGCCCGAGGACCCAGAGCAGCTATTGCTGGCGACGCCGCCAATTTCCAGGGTGGAAGGCGGGGAGAAACAACTGGTTCGCTTTTTGTTGAAATCGCCGCAGCCGCTGCGGACGGAACGGCTGATGCGGGCGTCTTTCGAGGGGATTCCCGCAGTGTCCGCCGATAAGGGACATCGCATTCAGATGACCTTCAATCAGAACCTGCCCGTGCTGATCCGCCCCAAGGGGCTGCCACGTGAAAGAGAGCCATGGACCAAGTTGCGATGGAGCCTGGCGGAAGACGGCCGGGTGGAAGTCAAAAACGACAGTCCTTACGTGGTGCGCCTGTCCACACACAAGGTGGAGTTACAGCCTGGCAAGCAAGCGCTGGAGCTGCCCAAAGCCTATATCTTGCCCGGCGAGCGCTTGCAGCTGGCGTCGGCCGGCCAGACGCCCTTGGACGGCACTCACGTCAAGCTGTGGCCGGCGACCAGTTACGGCTATGCGGTGGACTCATTCACGGCGTCCTTGAACTGAACGGTGAAGCCCGGTCATGAACATTAGCCAAGTGATTGCCGCGGCGATGTGCGTTTCCATGCTGGCCGGGCTGCCGTGCGCACCGGCCCTGGCGGTGAGCGCGCCGTTCGCGGTGACGGCCGAAGTGGTGCCACCCAGCTGCACGCCCAGTTTTTCCCATAACGGCGTGGTCGATTACGGCCTCATCCCCTGGTCGGCCTTGAATCCAGGCGCGACGCTGCTGGGCGAGCGGGAGATCAGCTTGCATGTGCAGTGCGATCAGCCGGCGCTGGTGGGTTTGAGCATACGGGACAACCGCGGCGACAGCCGCGCCGGCATCGCCGTCATGGCCGGGCTTCAGACGACGGGGGCCGCATCGCCGTCGCTGCCGGCGGAGGAGGAACAGACTCTGGGCCTGGGCCGGGACAGCCGCAAGCAAGCGCTGGGCTATTGGTGGCTGAGTCCGATCGAGGTCCGAACAGACGAGCGTCCAGCAACGCTGATGCGCAGTGCCGACCGGCAGGAAGGCTGGTCGCCGGCCGGCGCCGAACCGCTAAATCTGCGTTACGGCTATGCATTGGGCTCGCCGCAGCGTCAGGCGCTGCAGCCGGCCAGCACCCATGCGTTCAAGCTGCGCGTCGGCGCGGCGCTCAGGGGGCGGCAGGCGCTCAGCGCGCGCGAACCGGTACACTTCGACGGCCACGCCACCGTCACGGTCTTCTATCCCTGATTTCCCTATCCATCCAAATTCTTTGGTCCTGCTAGATGACGTGTTCAATTGAATGGCTGCTCCGGCCCATTCCGCTATTGCTGTGGTTGGTCGGGCTGGCTCCGGTGTTTTCCGTTGAAGCGGCGGCGCGCGACGCGTCCGGCGAGGGCGTGCAGTTTGACCTGGGCGTGTTGACGGCGAGCGGCATCGATCCCGGCGTGGCGGATTACTTCAGCCTGGGCGCGCGCTTTGCGCCGGGCAGGAATCGGGTGTCTTTATTCGTCAACGGCGTCGGTCGCGGCGGCGCCGAGGTGAGCATAGACGAGGGCGGCCGCCTGTGCGTCGACGATGGATTCTTGACGGCGGCCGGCTTGCTGCCCACGGACGGCCAACCGCCGGCAGAGGCCGGCTGCCGGGAGTTGACGGCCTTTTATCCGCAGGCGGTGGTCAAGCTGCGGCCAGAGCTGGCACGGGTGGACATCCTTGTGCCCAGCGGCGCCTTGCGGCGCAAGCAGGAGCAACTGGGCGCTCACGATAGCGGCGGCACGGCCGGCCTGTTCAATTATGAGGTGTTGGCCATGCGCAGCAGCGGAGGCGGGCGGAGCCAGCAGTATCTGCAAGGTTTTACCGAAATCGGCTTCAACTGGCGGGACTGGATGGTGCGCAGCCGGCAAAGCTTCGCGCGCAACGGGGCGAGCAATCGTTTCCAGTATCTCTACAGCTATGCGCAGAAGACCCTAGTGAATAGCAAGGCTATCCTGCAAGTGGGCGAGTTATCGCTGAACAACCCCTTGTTTGCCGGCGTGAACTTCTCCGGCGCGCAGTGGCTGCCGCAAGGGGCCTTGCTGCCGCGCGGCAATCTGCCGCAGGTCAGGGGCATCGCCCAGAGCGAGGCCCGGGTGGAGGTGAGGCAGGCCGGTGCTTTGGTGTACAGCACGCTGGTACCGCCCGGCGCTTTCGAACTGAATGATGTGCCCATCCTGTCGGCGGGCTTCGACCTGAATGTCACCGTTACCGAAAGTGATGGCGGCCAGCACGCCTTCACTGTGCCGGCGGCGGCGTTTTTTGCCAGCCCGGGCGGCGATGTCGAGGGCTTCAATATGGCGGCGGGCAAAATGCGTCAGTTCAGCGGCCAGGGTGGAGATACGCCCTGGTTGTTCTCCGGCAGCCGCAGCTGGCGACTGGGCCGGGAACTGGATCTCAGTTTGGGGGGCATGTGGTCCGAACGCTTTCATTCCGTCGGCGGAGCCTTGTCTTATTTGTTGAGCCCCGGGCTTGTGGCCGGCATGCGCGCGGTGGCTTCCCACGACGGCGAGGCGGGGCGGAGCGGCGCGCAATACAGCGCGTCCTTGAGCGCGAGCTGGGGCGAGCGCCTGTCCGGCGCGCTGAACCTGAGCCGGCAGAGTGTCCACTTTCGCACGCTGTCGGATTACGCGGCTCGTCAACAAGAGGCGTCGACCGCGCTGACGCAGTACGGCCTGTCCCTGTCCTACCACCATGAACTCATGGGCGCGTTCAGCCTGGGCGCGACCCGCTCGCATAACGGCGGCGACGCCTCGCAGCGCTTGAACGGCGGCTGGTCGCGGCGGATGTGGGGCGCCAATGTCTCTTTGAACGTGGGCCGAGATCTGAGTCGGGGCGCGGGCGCGCATCGCAATCAGTTTTACTTGAACGTGGATCTGCCGCTGGAGCGCGCCAGCTTGAGCGCGTATCTGCAACGCTATGGCCAAAGCCAAACCTTGGGGACTAGCTACCGCGAAATCGTCAGCGACAGCTTGAATTACGGCGTGGCGGTGGATCGCGACGCCGACCAGAACAGCACCGGCTTCAGCGGCAATTTGCACTGGATTCCGCGTTACGCCCAGTTGGGCCTGGGCGTGAGCCAGCGCGGGGGCGCCCAGTCGTACAACGCCAGCCTGCGTGGCGGCGCGCTGCTGCATGAGCGCGGACTGACCTTCTCGCCCTATCCGCTGCGCGACAGCGTCGGGGTGCTGTCGGTGGGCGGCTTGCCCGGTGTGAAGTTCAGCACACCCAGCGGCCCGGTATGGAGCGATGGCGATGGCCACGCGGTATTGGCCAATCTGAACGCTTACGCCGATACCCGAGTGGAGTTGCAGACGCCTAGCCTGCCGCGCAATGCGGACGTGGCGAATGGCTTGAAAGTGGTGCGCGCCGGGCATGGCTCGGTCAGCCGGGTGGACTTCTCGGTGCTCAAGACCCAGCGTTTACTGATCCAGATCGTGACAGAGGACGGCGAGGCCTTGGCATCCGGCCTGAGCGTGGTGGATGAGGCCGGGCGCTTCATCACGATAACCGGGAATGGGGGCGAGGTGTTCCTGGATCAGGCGATGGCGCAGGGTGGATTGTATGTCGAGTATCTGCCAAGGCAGCGCTGCCGCTTGGACTACGTCTTGCCGGACGAGGATGCCGCCGCTTTGTACCAGACGGTTAAGGCGAGCTGCACGCAGGGGTTCCCGGGCGCTCAGTTGAAAGCGGATGCGTCGGAGCGCCGGCCCGCCGGCTGAGCCGCTGTTCAGTGTTTGCGATACGTTGCTGGTCTCGACACGGCGGGCACGCATTTCCGAATGCTCATGTAGCGCATGAGCGTTCTGTTTTTCCGCGGTTCCCGGCTGGCCCCGCCTTTGCGCGCGAGATTTTGAGCCGACTCAGGGCGATGAGGAGTGAGGAAATGAGAATGAGCAAGTGGAGTGTGATTGCGCTGGCGTTGCTGAGCGCCGGCGCCGCGGCCGAAGAGGCACCGTGCTCCTTGACCTTGAGCGCGTCGAATCTGGATTACGGCGTGGTGCCGCTGGCCGCCTTGCGCGAAGATGTCAACAGGAGCGTGTCGGGGGCTGGCCTGGAAGCGCGGGTATTGCGTTTGCAGGCCATGTGCGAGCAGCCCCGAGCGCTGGCCCTGCGTTTCAACGGCCCGGCGGCGGATGCGGCAGCGTTCCGTTTCGGGCCCCTGGGCCTGGTGCGGCTGGTATTGCGTTCGGCCACGCTGGATGGTCGCGACGCCTACTTCCGCGTGGAGGGGGAGAACGACGGCGAGCGGCGACGCTCGACCCCGCTGCGTCCTGGCCAGTTGGTATGGGTGTACCTGGACGGCGGCGTCGGGGCGGGCCAGGCATTGCAGGTGGAATTGGAGGTCCAGCCGGCATTGCCGGCCGGTGCCGCACATTCCCGGGAGCGGGAGCGCTGGCGGATGGACGGGGTCTTCGAGTTGCAGGCCACTGTCCCCGGCGTTTGACGCGTCAGATTTCGTCCTCCGTTTGGCGGCCGGAACCGTAGGTGCATGACGGCATGCTTGGCGGCGCCCATTGGGCAGAGTCCGGCTCAAAGGCTCGCGAGATGGTGCGAGACTTTGAACCGGTGCGCGGACCATAGCGATTTCAGCGGAATAATCCAGTCTCCAGGCAGAGAGTTATCAACTCCTGATCACTGCGTGCCCCCAGTTTGCGCATGCCGGAAACTTTTTGAGCGCTGATGGTTTTTTCGCTTCGGCTTAGCATTTTTGCTATTTGGTTTAGCGTCATGCCTGCCACGAAGTGACGTAAAACCTCAAACTCCCTGGCGGATAATTTTTCCACCTTGTTGCCTATTGTATCCTCGGCGATATTTCCCCTATTGGGAGGGGGAATAGCCGACCCTCTATTCACCACTTGCTCCAGCGTGCGTCGTAGCTCAGACAGGGGTTGGCTTTTCAGAACCACCGCCGTCACGCCCAGATTCTGCAGACTTGAAACGATCAAGTGGTTGGAAACCATTGTATAAATGATAAGCCGTACATTGGAGAAATGGCGCAGTAGATATTCTATCAGCTTCATGCCGTCCCCATAGTTGGTGTCGCCGGGCATGCTGTAATCGGCGATGACGATATGAGGCAGTTCATTTTGTTGCCGCAAGTTAATCAGTGTTTCAACTAATTCAGTGGAGTTGTGCGCCTCTCCCACCACTTCCAACAGTGTATTGCGCTCCACTTCTTCACGAATGCCCATCAGAACGATAGGATGATCATCGGCTATCAATACTTTTATTTTGCTCATGGTGTTTCCAGTGAATTTGATTCCAATGCCTATCTCTTAATCAATAAGCTGGGCCTTCAAATCATCTCTGTTGTTTAAGAGGCCGCAAGTCGTTGCAAAGCAGCCTCCAAACGGTTTTGAAACTGCTCCAGATTAGCGATGTTCTCGTCATTTAATTCATACAACTCCGTGAGTTGTGCTTCCAATGCTTGGCCTGCGCTCATTAGCGTTTGCGCGTTGACTACCGCCAGAGCGCCATTAATACGATGCAAAATGGAGGCTACTTTATGTGGTTTTCTGGCCATCGAAACCGTGTATAGCACGTCTAGGTCCGTGCGCATGGTGCGCAAAAATAGCTCGCGCATGGCCATTGGCACTATCAAACCATCTGGGATGGGGATGGCTTGCGCAGAGTGGGTGGCTGACTTGTCTAAAGCTTTTTGGCTTAGCCGCGTTAATGCGGTGCGCAAGCCGTGCAAATTGATGGGCTTAACCAACCAGGCATCCATGCCCGCGCGCAGACAGGCTTCCTCCTCAACCCGCATGGCATTCGCGGTGACGCCGACTATGGGAATGTCCACGCCTTGGCCCCGGAGGGCTATGGCTAGCTCGTACCCATTCATCAGCGGCATGTTGACATCGGTCATCACTAGATCATACGGACGCATATTCCAGTGTTTCAAGGCTTCCTGGCCATTGCCTACTACATAGGCGCGGCAACCCAGCAACTCCAGCTGTTCTTTCAAGATGTGTTGATTGATTGGGTTGTCCTCGGCGACCAAGACGTTCAATCCTAGAGCGGCAGTATCGCTGACCGATTCCGGCAGGGCCTCGCCGGGCAGGCCGTGTTTTGCCAGCCATACCGCTTGTAGGATGCCTTTGAGGTGATGAATGTTCACCAACCAACTATCACTTTGCAGTTGCGCCTGAAGCGGTCCTTCCGGAGTGGCGATGACGCGCGTGCTCAGTGGGTTGCGAGGCCATTCATCCGCGGGGTCCAGATCCAATAAAATCAATCCGGAATCTTCCGGCACAGGCTCCATCGGATCCAACCAGCGAGTGTTGGCGCCCTGCCGGGTCAGCCAGCGTATCAGGCTTTCTCCCTGCTCTTTCAGATGAGCGCGCAGCAACACGGTTGTTTGGCTCAGGGGGTAGTCCGTTAGCGTGGGGGCCGCCGCTTGTTGCTCCAGCTCCAAGGACAGGGTGAAGCTACTGCCCAGCCCAAGATCGCTGACGACTCGAAGAGAGCCTCCCATCAATTGACTGAGTTGTCGGCAGATCGATAAGCCTAGTCCTGTTCCCGCAATCAAACCAGGCAGGGCTTGAGCCTGATAGAAGGGTTCAAACAGCCGGGTTTGCTGTTCCTGAGTGATGCCTATGCCGGTGTCGGTCACTTGCCAGGCTAAATTGACGCGGCCGCTTGGCAAGGCGGTGGCTTTCAGGCGCAATACAATCCAGCCGGATTCGGTGAACTTGATGCTGTTGCTGAGCAGGTTATTTAAAATCTGGCGAATGCGTGTGGCGTCTCCCAATACTAGCTCCGGGGCATTCTCATCAAGATTGGCGTACAAGCGTAGTCTTTTGTTTTTAGCCATGGCGGAAAAAGCGCGCACAACTTCCTCGGAAAGGCTAAGCGGGGAGAATGATTGCGACTCCAGCGCCATTTGCCCGGACTCAATCTTGGAAACATCCAATACATTGCTGATCAATTGCAACAACAGAGAAGACGAGTCTTGCATGGTGCTCAAATAAGCGCGCTGACGCGGGCTTAGCGGGGTCATGTCAAGGATTTCTATCGTGCCCAGCAGGCCGTAAAGCGGGGTGCGAATTTCATGACTGATGGTAGTCAGAAAATGGGTTTTGGCTTCATTCGCACTATCCGACGCCCGCTTTGCCGCCTCTAGCGCCATTGAGCTTGCTTTGTAATGAGAAATATCGCTAAAGGAGCATAATATGGCGTTCTTGCCGCGGTGACGGGCTGGAGCAAAGCTGGCCTGCAGATAGCGTTCTCCAATGCGCAGACAAGCTGTGCGGTTGGAGATATCTTTCCCGTCTATTATTTCGCCCCAGAATGCTATTAGCTGCGGGTAGTCTCGTTCTCGGTCGAACCACTCCAACGCTAGTGGATTGACCACCAAGGGTTGGAGGAGAGGCAATTCCAGAACAAACAAGGCGGTTGGCGCGGTTTGCGTTATCACGCGATTGAAGGCTTCGCTTTCCAGCACGGCTTGGTGCGAGGCTTGTGCCGGCGCCAATACTCGAAGCCGATACCAGCGTACCGCCAGAACGCCGCTCAAAGCCAGCAATAGCACGCTGATCATAAAGACTTGGGCATGCCAGTTTGCCAGAGCGAGCAAACGGTTGTATTGCACTCGATAGACCGCAGCCCAATTCGTCTTGGCTTTGGCGGGCAAATAAAGCAGCAGGCCATCTTGGCTAAAATTCAGTCCCGCTTTTAACGTCGACAATGAGTAGGTTTCGCCCAGTAGTACCCGTCCATCCGGCGTTATCAGACTGATGTCGTCAAAAACCCGGCGCTTGCTGGTGCCGGCCCAGCAAACATTTCGGATCTCCAGCATTGAAACCGCCATAATTTGGGAGCGGCTGCCTTTTTTCCAAAACTTTTCGCTGATATAGGCCGGGATATAGGCAAGAAGAGTATTTGGCTCAAGGCCTTGGGCGCTTTTCCCGCTTGCCCACTTGACCTTGGTGGTGTCATGCCGCTGTTGCAGTAAAAACTGGCGGATGGCGGAGGTGATTGTTGGAAAATTGGTGTGCGTCAGTTCCATTTCGGTTGCGGTATTGTCCACCGTCGGCACCGCCAGGCTGGTTGCTTCATCCAAGGCCAATAGAAAGCTTTGGGGAGCGTCGGTTTTGGCCAGAGACCAGTAAGTGCTGTAGTAATCCGCGCTTAAGGCTCCTAAGGCGTACAGGCCCTCTGGAGGCTCTGGCCACTGATCTACACGGTAGCCCAGAGTAAACGGCATTGAATACGGGGAGCTGCGCCCCTCCACCATCAGGTAATCGCCAGCCTGCGCAATAGGAGTGCGTGTTGTATCCAGCAGTTTACCCAGCCGTTTGCCCATGATGTCGGAGTTGCGCCGCGCGCCGCGGCTAAGAAAGGCTTCATGCTCTCGAATGCCGTTGGCAACGCATGCGAAGTGCACCTGGGCCATATTCTGTTTTTCATCTAGCAGTAAGGTGGCGGCCCAGTAGCTGGCGGTTAAAGCGAGTAGAACCAAGGATAGGACCAAAATCAGGCTCACATTGAGCCGTAAGGATGTTCTGATCAACTTACCGATGGATTGCGTATTATTTTCCATGACTCCGTTTCATTGACACATCTTGCGCGGGTCTATGCTTGAATTGGCTTGCAAGTGCTGGCGGCGTCGTTTCGTAAAACAGCCTATGGCCGCTTTATGGTTTGAAGCGTTATCGCGCTGGTGGAGCCGGTGCTCAGACAACGCCATTGGAAGAGAGATAGCCTGGGGAGGAAAGTTCGCGGTACTCCCTTCTTTGCTTCAATGAGTTTAAGCATCGAAACAGATTGGACAGACTGACTGGCTTGATGATCACCGCGGCCATCCCAGCCTCGCGCGCAAGTTGGGCCTCTTCTTTTAAGGTGCTGGCCGTCGTTCCCACGACCAAAAAGCCCGGAGCTTGCAGGTGGATTCTGCGCGCCAACTCCCGGCCGTCCATCCGCGGCATGCTGATGTCCGTCAGTACCAGGTCAAATTCGTGGACATTCCATCGCTGTAGCGCTTCCTGGCCATTGGCGGCCAACTGCACGCGACAGCCCAAGGTTTCCAGTTGTTCCTTTAAAACCATGCGATTAATGTCGTTGTCTTCCACCGCCAATACTCTGAGATTCAAGTTGCCCGGTGTTGAGGCGCCTGCCCCTGCCGCAGTGACGGGGGCGAGGCCCTGCGTGGAAAGCATGGTGTCCAGGATCACCGTCGGAGCGTATAAGGAGACCCATTCGGCGCTAGAGCGCGCCGATTCGTCGCCATGCCATATACGCACGCCGGGCCAGTTGGCTCGCCGGTGCGGATCGATGTCCAAGCGCACTTCCAAGCACAGTTTGTCACGCGGCAAGTTTTCCCTGGCGCAGGCCAGCGCTCTGCCGCCGAGGAAGTTCAGCCAGTCGCACAGGCTATCGGCGAGTTCTCGCACCGGCGCGCTGACGTAGATGGCTTGCTGAGTCAGAGGCCGTTGTCGTGAAGGGCTGTCCGCTAGCGCTTTCAGCGGCAGCCACAGAGTGAAACTGCTGCCCAGGCCCGGTTCGCTCACTACGGTGATGTCCCCTCCCATCAGGGTGGCGAGTTGCTGGCAGATCGGCAGGCCCAGACCGGTGCCGCTTGCCCTGCGGCGACCCTCGCCTACCTGGAAAAACAGCTTGAACAAAGAAGCCTGATCCTCGGCGGCAATGCCGATGCCGGTATCCGCGATCTGGATGGAGGCCCGGATACTGCCGTTGTTTCCATTGACCAAGCCGCAGCGCATGACGATACGGCCATTGTCGGTGAACTTCACCGCATTGCTGAGGAGATTGCTCAGAATCTGTCGTACTTTGCCCGGGTCGCCCCGCAGGGGCAGGCTCAAGCGCGGGTCGATGCAAGCGTAGATCAATACGCCCTTGTTCAGGGCGGAGGCGGCGTAGCCGTGCACCACCTCATGCGCCAGCTCAAACAGATTGAATGTTTCCATCTCCAGCCGCAATTGACCCGCTTCTATCCTGGAAAGGTCCAGAACGTCATTGATGAGTCCCAGCAGCATGGTGGAGGAGCTTTGGATCGCCTGCACATAGCCTTGCTGTTGCGGATCCAGGCGGGTGTGTTTGAAGAGCTCCAGGTTGCCGAACACGCCGTATAGAGGGGTGCGGATTTCGTGACTCATGGTGGCGATGAACGCGGTCTTGGCTGCATTGGCGGCATCGGCTAATTGCTTGGCGTGCTCTAGCGCCAGTTCGGCCTGCTTGCGCAAGCTGATATCGCTCAGCGCGCACAGCAGCACTTCTTCTCCTCGGTAGCGAGTGGGCACGAGGCTGGCGAACAAATGGCGGCCATCGAGAGTGGCCAGCTCTTCGCTGACAACGCCGACTTGCTGCAAGCGAGCCCGCAGAAAGACGCGCTCCACCCACTCCGTCGACCTCCAATCCGGATCAATCGCGGGCAGCCAGTCGCGAGCTAACTGGTTTTCCAGGACGGCCTGACCATTGCGCCTTCTCAGCGCGCAAAGCGCCACAGGAGCCGCGTTGAATACCGAACGCAGAAAAGCCTCCGCTTCCGCATGCTGTTGCAGCCGCTGCAACGCGGGCCGCACAAACCTGTTCAGCACGCATAGGCTGCCCAGGGCAAGCCCGGCGATAACGCAGCTTAAGATGGCCAGGCACTTTAAGAAGGCATGGCGCATATCGTTGAGGAGAGCCGATTCCGGATAGCGATAGGCCAACATCCAGTCTGGCCCAAGCGGGAAACGGGTTTGAACGCTGGGCACAATAGGCAATGCGTTGGACAGCCGTTGCCACATGTCCTGCGTCCGCCCTGAAGAGGCGGCGGCCGTAGCGGCCACCTCATGTTCATTGGCATCCAGCAAGGCGAACTCATAGCCAGCAAAGGGCTGCTGGCTGGCTAGCACGTCTCGTCCCAGGAACTCCAAAACAAGCCAGGCTTGCTCTCCGCCGTCCAGCGAAGAGGGAGAGATGAAAGGCCGCGCCATGTAAATGCGGCGCTGAGGATCTTTGGGATCGAACAGCCACACCGTCGCGCTTTGGTACAGCGGCGTTGGATTATCGCTCAACTGTCGAAGCACGTTGTCCGGCGTTTCTTCCGCGATCGGAAAGCCGCTTTCCAGCCTGCGCACGGTCAATTGATCCTTGCCTTGCAATAACAATAAGAGGTTGACGCCCAAGTTGGCCGCTTGGAGCTGATCGTTTAAGGGCAAGGTCAAGCCGGTTGGAGGCAGTGGTTCGCCTATCCGGTTGAGGTGACTCAATGAACCTGAACGCCGGTCTGAGCCAGCTGCGACGGGTTTGTCCAGGTTTTTTAGGAACTCCACGCGGCGATTGAAAAAAGCCTTTGCGGCGTAAGCCGCTTCATTCATGGATAGACGTTGGACCGCGACATGGCTATTCAGTTGTATATTCAAGTAAATAACCAAAATGCATACAGCGCATAAAAGCAGCGCCCCAGCCAATAGCCACACAATACTGGCGGCCGCAGATAGCCGCAATGGCCAGGGTTTAAGCACTAAGCACTTGATATCCATCGGAATATCGTAATTGCGTATGCTGCCGGGGAATATAAGTCATTTCTGAAAGCAATAATGTTTTTCAAGCACGAAACTTCAATAGTCTGGCCTACAAGGCGGATGTCATTTTTTGCATGGTTTCATAATGAAATTTATATTGCCTTGCCAGTGAGCTCATTTGTCGGCTCCCTAGTGGAAAATTGTTGTCCAGTTGGGTTGGCCTGATTGTTACGCCCCGACTTTCCTATATAAGCTAGGTTTTGATTGCTTCTGGATTTCGCCTGTTGACTTAGAGGGCTTGTTTTAAGCGATTAGCGCGCGATATCGGGGTGAAAATAGATAGGGAGTTTCGATAGAAGCGGGTCAAGGCTGGCCGAGTATGTGCTCTTGCTTAATCAAAAAGGACTTAGAGCTTGTTCAAAGTCTGCTGCGCTTCGGCGATACGGCGTTAAAAACAAGCTCAAAATGCTCATGTACCACTCGACCATTCCGTTTTTCGCTCGTTTTCGCCTTGTCTCGCCCTTGCTCGCGAGACTTTGAACAGGCTCTTAACGCCAGCGCGTCTGGATAAATTTAAACTATAAAGCAATGTGGCAAGCGGCGACAGGATCGCCATGGCGCAAAAGCGGGCGAGAGATTGAATGGGTTCTCACCGGCCCTCGGCCCGCTAATCTTCGCCGACACTCCGTCAGGCTGGCTCTTGCCGCGCGAAAAAGCGCGCCGGTGAATCGCCCAAGGCGCGCCGGAACATCGCGATGAAGTTGCTGGGGGAGGCGTAACCCAACTCGTCCGACACCGCTGCCACGGCAACGCCGCGCGCCAACATTTCCATGCCGCGGATCAGCAGCGCTTGTTGCCGCCACTGTCCAAAGCTCATGCCGGTATGCGCCAGGATGTGGCGGCGCAGGGTGCGCGGCGACATCGCCGCCGCGTCCGCGCAGTCGGCCAGCGCGTGTTTGCCGGGCGGCTCGGTTAGCAGACGGAGGGCCAGCTCCGCGATGCGCGGATGCTCCGGTATCGGCAGGCAGAGCGCCTGCTGTGGCGCTTGCCGCAATTCGTCCAGCAGCACCGCGGCGATGCGCTCCTGCTCCGGCCGCCATGACGAATAATCCGTCCACGTCACCGCGCGGCGCACCGCGGCGCGCATCAGTTCGGTGATCGCCAGCACCTGTGGCTGCGGGCTCAGCGTCCGGCTCCAGTCCGGGCTTAGCAGCAGGCTCCAGCCGGTCAGCGCGCCGCTGACGCGCACCTGGTGCGGCACGCCGGGCGGAATCCAGCCGGCGCGGTGCGGCGGCAGGACCCAGGCGCCGCGTGGGGTCCGGATCTGGATCAGGCCGGTTTCCACGCATAGCAGTTGCCCGCGCGCATGGCTGTGCCATGCGTATTCGCGGCTGCCCAGCCGGTAGTCGCTGCCTTCTCTATCGTTGCCGGGCACGGCGATCAGCGGGGGACCGCCTATCCATTCGCTAAGGTCCGGCATGTCCGTTCGTGGGCTGGTGTCGATATTGGCCATTTTTCACCATTTATTGGCAAAAAAGCGTTATAGCAGCTTTGGCGGCGGCGCGCACAATCGTCGGCAAGGGCTTGGGCGACCGCCATTGCGGTGGCGCCACAGGCCGGATTTCCCCATGATGAACCAAGGACAAGTTATGCCATCTCTACGCATTGGCATCGTCGGCGCTGGCCTGGGCGGGTTGTGCCTGGCCCAGGGCCTGGCGCGCGCCGGCATCGCCGCCACACTGTTTGAACGCGACCATGCGGCCGACAGCCGCTGGCAGGGTTATCGGCTGCGCATCGACGGCGACGGCCAGCAGGCACTGCGGCAGGCCTTGACGCCGCGGCAGTTCGAGCTGTTCCGGCAAAGCTGCTCGCTGGGCGGCGACGATTGTTTCGTCGATCCGCAGCTGCGCGCCTGGTCGGAACGCAAACCGGCGCATTGGCGGCCATCGGCGCAGGACGGCGACGCGGCGGAGCGCGACCTCAGCGCCAACCGCCAGACGTTGCGGGAAATCCTGGCCAGCGGTTTGAAAGACCAGATCCGCTGGGGCCATGCGCTGCGCGGCGTCAGGGAAACGCCCAGCGGTGTGTTGCTGGACTTCGAGGGTCAGCCCGAGTGGGAGGTGGATGTGCTGATCGCCGCGGACGGGGTGGCCTCCACGGTGCGCCGGCAATTGGTTCCGGGTGGGGAGCCGGAGGACGAGGGCGCCGTGGTGCTCTACGGCGTCACGCCTCGGGACGCCTTGCCGGCCGAGGCGTCGACGCCGGAGCTGGGCCAGGGCGTTTGCGTGGTGTTCGGCGACGGACTGACGGCGGTGATCGAGGCGATGCGCTTCCGCGCGCCCTTGCCGGAACTGGCTCGGCGGATGGCGCCGGAAGTGAAGCTGAGCGCGATGCCGGATTACTGGTATTGGGCCTGCGTGGCGAGGGCCGAGGACTTGGGCGGGGCCTTGCCGGATGAGCGCCTGAGCGGCGCGGCGTTGCGGGCGCGGATCCAACAGGCGACGCGCGGCTGGCATCCACGTTTGCAGGCTGTTTTCGCGCATGGCGATCCACAGTGTCTGGGCGCGCGTCCGATCCGGATGGCCGCTGAAGTGCCGGCCTGGCGCTGCGAGCGGGTGGCCCTGTTGGGTGACGCGGCGCATGCGATGAGCCCGGCCGGCGGACTGGGCGCCAATACCGCGCTCTGGGACGGCGCGGAACTGGCGCGGGTTTTGGCGCCGGCGGGCACAACGGCCGAGGCGGTGGCGGCGCTGCGCGTCTGGGAACGGGACATGCGGCGGCGCGCCGAGCACGCCTTGCGGCTATCGCGCGCGGGCAGCGCCCGCTTGCTGCAACGGTCTGGCTTAGCGTGAGGCTCGGCCGCCGCCATGGCTTGGCGGCGGCGGGCCTTACTTTCCGTTTTTGATGATGTGCTCGATGTTGCGCTCGGCTAGCGCGGTGATGGTCAACGAGGGGTTGGCCGCGCCGGCGCTGCCGGGAAGCAAGGCGCCGTCCATCACGTACAGGCCGGGATGGCCGATGACGCGGCCCCAGGCATCGGTGGCCTTGCCTATCACCGCGCCGCCCAGCGGATGCGCGGTCCAGTTCAGTCCGGTGACGCCGGCTATGATCCCCGGGAAACCCGGGACGGTGCCTGTGGCCGCGGCTATTTTGTCGTTCACCGTCTTGGCGGCGGCAACGCTGTCGCGGTTGCCGTTCTGCGGCCAGTTCAGCACCACGCGGTCCGTGGCCGGGTTATAGCTGAAATGCCCGCGATTGCTTTGATCGAAGGCCATGCCCAGCGAACCGATCACCGTGCTCAGGTCCAGCGGCAGGCCCGGTACGTACCAGTTTTCCAGGGTGAGCGGCTGCCCGCTGTTTGGATCGTGGATGCGGGAGGCGCTGGGGGTGCCCTGGGTGGCCAGCGACAGCGTGCTGAAGCTGCGCGTGACGATGGTGTCGCCGTTGCTGCCCCAGCCTTGGCCGATGTGCTCGTTGAGATTGCGCAACGTACCTTGCGCCCGAGCCTTGACCAGCAGTTCCGAGCTGCCGATGGAGCCGGCGGCGAGAAAGAGCCGGTCGCAGTTGAGGCGGTAGCGGTCCAGTTGCCGGCCGTCGGGCGCGCGTTTGACGACGTCAACCTCGTAGCGGCTGCCGTCCCAGGCGATGCTGAGCACCTCATGACCGGGGTAGATGGCGGCGCGGCCTGTGGCTTGCGCCTGGGCCAGGTAGTTCTGGTTGAGGTCGAACTTGGCGCCGTTGGAGTTGCCGTGGTTGGACAAGCCCGCGGTGGCGGAGGGCGTGGATTGCCAGCGCAGCTCCTGGCGAATCACGTCCCAGTTGAAAATGGAATCATTAGCTGTGGTGGCGTAGCCAGCCTTGCGCACCTGGGCGTCCCAGACGCGGGAATGGTGGAAGGGCTTGCTGTTGTAGATGTCCGTCGGCATGGTGTCCAGGCGCAGCATTTGCCGAACCCTGGGGTAGTAGGTCTTGTTCATTTCCTCATAGCCGACCCAGTTGCCGAACAGGGCTTCGAAATAGCGTTGTTCCGGCTGAATCATCACCCCGGTGAACACCACCGAGCCGCCGCCGACGCAGGCGCCGCGCCAGACATTCATATTTGGGTAGTCGGTTGAGTCCAGCACGCCGCCGAAGGAGTCGAAATGCGTGGTCACGCCTATCAGCATCTTGGCCTGGCGTCGGTGCCAGAACGCGCGTCCGTCCGGCAGGGTGTCGTTGGAGAAGATGTCGCGCCGAGGCCCATTGGGCCAGCGATGGCCGCGTTCCAGCACCGTGACCTGCTGGCCGGCCTGTGCCAGGCGCAGCGCGGAGACGGCGCCGCCAAAGCCGGAGCCTATCACCAGATTAGGGGTGTAGGCGGGCGGACGCGGCACGGCTTGGAATAGTTCGGGAATCAGACGCTGGTACTTGGCCAGCTGGAGCGCGTCCGTACCGATGAAGGCTGATGAGGACGCCGGCAGCATCAGGCCGGCGGCGCCGGCACCCGCGCCCAGCAAGAGCTGACGGCGGTTCAGCTGCGCGGTGAGCGGAGAAGCTTGGTCATTGTCAGGGGGGTAAGCCATGGGATCGCCCTTTCATGTTTAAGAGCCCGTGCAAGGTCTGCGGCGTTGAAATCCCCCTTCGAAATGCTCATGTGGCACTTGGCCATTCCGCTTTCTCTGGGGGGCCTTGTCTCTCCCTTGCTCGCGAGGTTTTGGACAGACTCAAGGAGGCCATTGCGGCCAAAAAGTTTGCTTATTAAGTAAGCGGGTAGATTCTTGTCTGGTTGCTCGGAGGGGCGATACTGTCATTTGTGACAGATATTTAATTGACATTAAATTATTATTTGAAATGATTTGGCTGTTAATATTGTGGTGGTTGCCGTTCAAGCCAGCCCGGCCGCCGCGGCGGCGCGGGCCGGCTCGCTCAACCGCTTAGGCGGTGGCTTCGAACGCCGGGTGGTAGCTGACGCTGCCGGCGGGCAGCGGCGCGCCGAAGCTTTGCGCCATGAAGTATTCAGCTGGCACGCCCGGCAAAATCAGACCCGGACGCGCTTGGAAGCCGAAGCGCGTGTAGTAGCCGGGGTCGCCCAGCACCACGCAGCCTTGCGCGCCCAGTTCACGCAGCGCGGCCAGCGCCTGGCGCATCAACAGGCTGCCTATGCCCTGGCCCTGTCGTTCCGGATGCACGGACACCGGGCCGATGCCGTGCCAGCCGGCGGCGCCGGAGGTGATCAGCACCGGCGAGGCGGCGATGTGGCCCAATAGCCGTTCGCCGTCCAGCGCCACGATGGACAGCGTGAGCTGGCCGCCGCGGCGCAGCGCGTTGACGATGAATTGCTCGGTATGGCTGGAGTGCTCTTCGGCGAGGAAAGCGGCCCGGGTTAGTTCGAAGATGGCGTCGATGTCGCGGTCTTGTTCGTTTCTCAGCATGAGTGTCATAGCGTTTTCCTTGGAATGGAACGCGCCAGCGCCGCCGCCTTGCGCGTTCGGCAGCGCGGCGGCGGTGGTCATTGGTTGTCGAGTTGGCCGCGCACGGCGCGCAGGCCGGCCTTATTGATTTGGTATGGCTGGCCGTTCTTGGAGCTGATCAGGCGCTTGGCCCTGAGCTTCTGGAACACGAGCAGGCTGCAATCGGACAGCAGATACCCTTCTCGGGTATAGCATTCAACAGTGGAGATACGGCCCGCGTCGTCGCGCAGGTGCGCGATGCGGCCGCCTTTGGCTAGGACGTGCAAAGTCCTTTGCTCCGGCTTGGAGATATTCATATTGGATGATCGTTCGGCAATCAAATGCGAAAACGGGCAGCCGCCGCGATGCGAGCGCTACCAGCTAAGGGGCATTTTGATAACGGCCAGCCGGAAAAACGGGCGGCGTTATCGGATTGCTGCAATCTCCAACATGCAAAGCCTTTTGCGAGGAAAAGAAGGACGCTCAATCAAATGAGCAAGCCCAAATTCTATGCGGATAGCTAAATAAAATCAACAGACTGCGCGAACAGAGCCAGTTCCAGCTGGCAGTCGAAAGGCTCCAGCGCCAGTTGCGGCGCGTGCAGCCAGCGGGCGGGCGCGCAGCCGCAGGCCTCGTAGAAGGCGACGGTTTCAACGGCGGAGTGCGAGGAGATGTAGAGCGTGTCCGCGCCCAGTTCGCGGCCGGCTGCGGCGCTGGCGGCCAGCAGCGCGCGCCCCAGGCCCCGGCCTCGCCAGCGGCGGTCCACTTGCAGCTCTTTCAGTTGCCGGTAGCCGCCGTCCGGGCCCAAGGCCTGCGCGTCTACGGCGGCGAAACCAGCGAGATCCCCTTCGATTTCCAGCGCCAGCACCGCGCCGTCGGCGGCGATGCGCGCCATCTCCCGCGCCAGTTCGCGCCGTTCCGCCGGCGACCAGTCGTCGATGAAGGGCTCAGCCACGCATTGCCGGCCAGCGGGGCCGGCGCGATAGACCAGGCGGACCTCCTGACGGCGCTGAAAGGCATCCAGCCAATTGGCGGGGATGTCGTGTGGGCTCAGCCGGCGAATAGACAAGGGGGATAGTTTGTGGGACATGGCGTGGATGACGGAAGCAAGAACGACATTATCTCAGAACCTGTTGACGACCTGCTACGCGGCGGCGATACGGCGTTGAAACCCACTTCGACATGCTCATGTACCGTCTGTACATTCCGCTTTCTCAGCAGTTTTTGTCTTGTCTCGCTCTTGCTCGCGAGATCGTAAACACGTTTTCAGGAGGGAACGGCGCGCGGCCGTCGGATATTCTGTTTGAATTTTATTATTGATCAAGAAGATTGATAGCTAAAACGAATTAATTGATTCAATTATTTCAATTTTCACAGATATTAACAAAATGTTAGGATTCTTAAAAATCAAAGGCATAGCGTGATTCTGGCCGCGCCGAAGAGGGAGTTTCAAGTACTCGTCCTTCTCGAGCGCGGTTTGTTGTGAACGGAGTGCCTGGATGCAGAGACAAGTCAGCGCCGCCGGCGGAGCCGCGCCGCGCCCCTGGACCGAACCGCGGTCGGCCATGGGTTTCAGGCTGGGATGCGCGTATTGGCGCCTATCCCGCCGGAAACCTGGAGCTGGCGGCGCGCTTGCCTGCAAAGACTTGCCTTAGGTGAATTCCATCAATCTTGAAGAATGTGGTCTGTGAAATGAGTAACAAAGTATCTGCAGCAAAAAGTTTGTCCTTGCCTTCCCTGGCGTTGAGCGCGATTGGCTTGGCCGTGGCCTGTTCCTGGTCCGCCTTGGCGAGCGCCGACACGATCTCCGGCGTGGGCAGCAATAATGTCTACGGCGCGGGTTCGGTGGATCCGGGAGTGGCGACCAATAGCAATAACTCGATTTATGGCGTGGGCGCCGGCAGTAATATGACCGGCACCAACAACTCGGCGTTCGGCGCCGCCGCTGGCGTGAATGTGAACGGCGGCTACAACACCTCGATCGGCCAGAACGCGGGTACCAATGTGCAGGGCAACAATAACGCCTTCATGGGCAACGACTCCGGCTACAACGTGACCGGCGACGCCAACGTCGGCGCCGGCATCAACACCATCCGCAACGTGACCGGCACCGGCAACACCGGCAGCGGGGCCAATTCGGCTCAGGATATTCAGGGCGATTTCAACTCCGGCTTGGGCAACAACTCCAATCGCAATGTGACCGGCAGCTACAACACCAGCAGCGGCACTTTCTCCGGCTGGGATATCAAGGGCAGCAACAATACCGCCAACGGCGCGAACGCCGGCAGAAATGTCACGGGCGACAACAATACCGCGGTGGGCACCTACGCCGGCCAGAACGTGTCCGGCAGCAATAATGTGGCCATCGGCAATAATGCGGGCGCCAACATCAACGCCAGCAATGCGGTGGCGGTGGGCAACAACGCCGCGGCCACCGCCAACAATGCGTTGGCGATAGGCAGCAACGCTCAGGCCAGCAACGCCAACGACGTAGCCTTGGGCGCCAATAGCCGTACCGCGGCGGCCAACCCCACCGCCAGCGGCGTGGTGAACGGCGTGACCTACAACTATGCCGGCGCGGCCCCTTCCAGCGTGGTGAGCGTGGGCAGCGCGGGCAATGAGCGTCAAATCAGCAATGTCGCCGCCGGCAGGGTGAGCGGAACCAGCACGGACGCGGTGAACGGCAGCCAGCTGAACGCGACCAATCAGGCGGTGCAGCGCGTGAGCGACAAGGTGGACAATGTCGGCGCCGGCACCGCGGCGGCCTTGGGCGGCGGCGCGTCCTACAACGCTCAGACCGGCGCGGTGAACCGTCCGAACTACACCGTTTACGGCAATACCGTGAACAATGTCGGCGATGCGATTGACCGGCTCCAGAAAAGCGGGCCGGTGCAGTATTCCGATCCCAGCGGCCGGACGACGACGACAAACGCCGGCAACGACGTCACCCTGGTGGGTGGGGACGGCGGCAGGCCGGTGACCATCCACAATGTGGCGGCGGGCGCGCAGGGCACGGACGCGGTGAACGTGGACCAGCTGAATGCGGCCAACTTCAACAATCAGCAGCAATTCAAGCAGCTCAGGTCCGATCTGTCCGATACGCGCCGCGACGCGTTCGGCGCCGCCGCCGGCGCGATGGCCATGGCCGGTCTGCCGCAGGCTTTCCTGCCCGGCAAGAACATGTTGGCCGTGGCCACGGCAACCACCGGCGGCGAGTCCGCCATCGCGGTGGGGCTGTCCTCGCTGTCGGACAACGGCCGCTGGGTGGTGAAGTTCTCCGGTTCCACCAATACCCGTGGTCAAGGCGGCGCCAGCCTGGGCGCGGGCTTCCAGTGGTAAGCGGCAAACAAGATCAATCAGCTGATATTGAATGAGATAGATGATGAAAAAACCGGTATTCGGCGGCTCTCTCCGCTACCTGTTGCTGGCGGCCGCCGGCGCGGCCTTGATGGGCTGCGGCACTAGCCGCCTGAGCAAGATCACTGACGACGGCCATCTGGCCGAGCAGGCTAGCCCGACATGGCCCAGCATTGAACACAATGGTTGGCAGCCGGAAGGCAGCGTGCCCAATCTCGAAAATTTGGCCAAGGTTCAGCCGGGCCTAAGCAAGGAACAGGTTTACGGCCTGATTGGCCGCCCGCACTTCGCGGAGGGCATGGTTGGCGTGCGCGAGTGGGATTACGTATTGAATCTGAGCCCCAAGGGGGGTGAGCAAGCCCGGGTTTGCCAGTACAAGTTGTTGTTCGACAAGCGGATGAAGGTGGCATCGGTGATCTGGCGGCAGGAGTCCTGCGCCGAGATCGCCGCCGCGGTCTGAATCTAGCGCGAGGCCCGGAGCCGAGCGAAATGAAACGAACCGCCTTGACCGGCGGTTCGTTTTTTCATGCGCGCAGCAGCGGGGCCAGGCCCCCAAAAAAGCGCGGTCCAGATGGACCGCGCTTTGTTTGCCGACTGTGAACCGCGCTTATTTCAGATCGAAACGGTCCAGGTTCATCACCTTGTTCCAAGCGGCGACAAAGTCGCGGACAAACTTGGGCTGTGCGTCGTTTTGCGCATAGACCTCGGCCAGCGCCCGCAACT
This sequence comes from Chromobacterium haemolyticum, assembly GCF_009936155.1. NCBI lineage: Bacteria > Pseudomonadati > Pseudomonadota > Betaproteobacteria > Neisseriales > Chromobacteriaceae > Chromobacterium > Chromobacterium haemolyticum. The sequence goes on from NZ_AP019312.1 coordinate 5,211,373, forward strand.
GCGAGTTGGAGCCGAACACCAAGTCAACGCGGCTGCCGGTCCACTTGAGCTGGCCGGTTTTGCGATCACGGCCTTCGTACAACTCGCCGGCGCTGGAGGTGGGCTGCCAGGCCACGCCCATATCCAGCAGGTTGACGAAGAAGTCGTTGCTCAATACACCCGGACGGGTAGTAAACACGCCGTGAGGCGCATTGTCGACGTTGGCGCCCAGCACGCGCAGGCCGCCCACCAGCACCGTCATTTCCGGCGCGCTCAGCGTCAGCAGCTGCGCCTTATCCACCAGCAGCGCTTCCGCCGGCAAAGAGTAGGCTTGCTTCTGGTAGTTGCGGAAACCGTCCGCCTGTGGCTCCAGCACGCTGAAGGATTCCACATCGGTCTGTTCCTGGCTGGCGTCGGTGCGGCCCGGCGCAAACGGCACGCTGATGTTGTGGCCGCCGGCCTTGGCGGCGGCTTCCACCGCTGCGCCGCCGGCCAGCACGATCAGGTCGGCCAGCGACACTTGCTTGCCGTCGCTCTGAGCGGCGTTGAAGTCCTGACGAATGGCCTCCAGCGTTTTTAGCACGCGGGCCAGTTGCGCCGGCTGGTTGACCGCCCAGTCTTTTTGCGGGGCCAGACGGATGCGGGCGCCGTTGGCGCCGCCGCGCTTGTCCGATCCACGGAAGCTGGAGGCGGAGGCCCAGGCGGTGGACACCAGTTCGCTGACGGATAGGTCGGAGGCCAACACTTTGGCCTTGAGCGCGGCGATGTCGGCGTCGTTGATCTGCGGTTGACAGGCCGCCGGCACCGGGTCTTGCCAGATCAGATCCTCGGCCGGCACTTCCGGGCCCAGGTAACGGGTCTTGGGGCCCATGTCGCGGTGAGTCAGCTTGAACCAGGCGCGGGCGAAGGCGTCGGCGAAAGCGGCCGGGTTTTGATGGAAGCGGCGGGCGATCGGCTCGTAGATCGGGTCGAAGCGTAGCGACAGATCGGCGGTGGTCATCATCGGCGGGTGTTTTTTCGCCGGGTTGTGAGCGTCCGGGATCAGGTGTTCCGGCTTGACGTTCTTGGCCACCCACTGGTGGGCGCCGGCCGGGCTCTTGGTCAGTTCCCAGTCGTAGCCGAACAGCATGTCGAAATAGCCGTTGTCCCATTGCGTCGGGTTGGGTTTCCACGCGCCCTCGATGCCGCTGGTGGTAGTGTATTCGCCCTTGCCGTCGCCAAAGCGGTTGATCCAGCCCAGGCCTTGCGCTTCCAGCGGCGCGGCTTCCGGTTCCGGGCCCACCAGCGCCGGGTCGCCTGCGCCGTGGGCCTTGCCGAAGGTATGGCCGCCGGCCACCAGAGCCACGGTTTCCTCGTCGTTCATCGCCATGCGGGCGAAGGTTTCGCGCACGTCGCGGCCGGACGCCAGCGGGTCCGGATTGCCGTCCGGGCCTTCCGGGTTCACGTAGATCAGGCCCATCTGCACCGCGGCCAGCGGATTCTCCAGCTGGCGGTCGCCGGAGTAGCGGCTGTTGGCCTCGTTGCTGGTGGCCAGCCATTTGGTTTCCGCGCCCCAATAGACGTCTTCTTCCGGCTGCCAGATGTCCTGACGGCCTCCGCCGAAACCAAAGGTTTTAAAGCCCATGGACTCCAGCGCCACGTTGCCGGCCAGGATCATCAGATCGGCCCAGGAGATCTGGTTGCCGTACTTTTGCTTGATCGGCCACAGCAGACGGCGCGCCTTATCCAGGTTGCCGTTGTCAGGCCAGCTGTTGAGCGGAGCGAAGCGCTGGTTGCCGGTGCTCGCGCCGCCGCGGCCATCGGCGGTACGGTAGGTGCCGGCGTCGTGCCAGGCCATGCGGATGAACAGGCCGCCGTAATGGCCCCAGTCAGCCGGCCACCAGTCCTGGGAGGTGGTCATCAGCGCTTTAAGATCGCTTTTCAGCGCGGCGTAGTCCAGCTGTTGGAAGGCGGCGGGGTAATCGAAGTCCGGCTCCAGCGGATTGGAGGCCGGCGCGTGTTGATGCAGGATGTTGAGATTGAGCTGGTTGGGCCACCAGTCGCGGTTGGATTGGGCGTTCACGACAGCCGGATTGCCGACGGTTTGGTGGAATGGGCACTTGGACGCGCTACTCATGACAGACTCCTTAGGTCAAGGTGTTCAATGACTTGCTGGGATCAGCTTAGTGAAGCTTGGAGTCGGAAGCCATTGAGCAATTTCAATCAGCCCTATGGCTTCCGTCAATCAATCATGCTTTGGTGATAGTTAGTTCATTAGGCGCGCCACATAGTTCCTGGGCTGGAGAGTTAACTGCCTGCTCAAGTCGCGTTCAGGGTTTAGAACCTGTTTACGATCCGCTGCGTATTGGCGATACGGCGCTGAACACCTCGTCAAATGCTCATGCGCCACGCGTACATTCCGTTTTCTAGTCGTTTTCGCCTTGTCTCGCCTTAGGCTCGCGAGATCGTAAACAGGTTCTTATACGCTGTCGTTGTCGGCGTCCGGCTCAGCCGGCACCAGTTGCAGCAAGTCGCCCGGCTGGCAGTCCAGATACAGGCAGATCGCCTCCAGGGTGGAGAGTCGGAAGCCCTTGACCTTGCCTTGTTTCAACAGCGACAGGTTTTGTTCTGTGATGCCGATGGCCTGGGCCAGATCCTTGGATTTGACCTTGCGCTGGACGAGCAGCATGTCCAGATGGATTTTGATGGGCATGTGTCGCTTTCAGATGAATTGCTTATTCTCGCACGCCAGCGTAATGCCTTCTCGCTGAATGCGCGCAATGATCATGACCACGGCGGCGATGAACAGGCTTTCCAGGTTTTCAGTGTGGAAGCTGACGGCGATCAGCCGCTGCCCCTCCGGCCGCATCATGGTCAGCCAGGCGCTGATCAGCGGCTGGGAGACGAGGTCCGCCAACACCCAAAGCGCGACTCTGGAACCCACTTTGGACAACAGCGCGGCGGAGCGCTCCGTGAAATATTCCGCTTGAGCATAAAGCTTGAACAGGCGGCGCAGGGCGTTCAGGCCTTGGGCCAGGATCAGCAGGGAGACGCAGGAAAGGACCGCGCCGCCGGCGCGTTGCCACAGCGGCAGGTTCGGGAGATCAAATTCGCTTGAGCCGTAAAACCCTCTGACGGTGTCCACGGAGATGGTCAAGCCGGCGTCGATAATGGACTTGGGAAAGAGCCAGAACAGGATGTTGAGCAGCAGCATGGCGCCTATGCCCAAGACGGTGATGTAGGCCATGGCGGCGCAATAGCGGCTCAATCGTGTGGAGTTCATGGGAGATCCTTAGCGGTTGGTTGGAAAGGCGATGAGAAATGGCGTTGGCGAAGTATCGCTAAACAATTATTTGTTATTGTAAAACGATAATTTTTTACTGTGCAAGTTTGATTTTCTCTGCGTTGCGGCTAGCACACACCTTGGGCATGTCGCTGCGTGGGGGCTTCGTGAGCCGTCGGCCCTGGCTGGGCGCGGCTTTTAGACGGATTGGAGACGCGTTGCGCAATGACTACATGATCAACAACAATTTATTATCGTTTAACAGTAATTAATTTATGTAATACAGTCATCAACTTTCACGTGAAGGCGGGATTACCTTCGCGTGCTCTCCGCGATGCCCGGCGTGTTTGCGCGCCGGATGAACGAAAGAGGTTTGATGATGAGCGATGCAAATCAAACAAGCGGCAGGCTGGCGCCTCAGCCTGGACCGGCGGCCGAATGTCCGGCGCCGGCGCATGCTTAAGACTCTGGGTTACAGCCGGCGCGCGCGCTTGCTGTGCGTTTTGCTGGCATGGGGATTGGCGGCGTGCAGGGGAGACGGCGCTGGATTGAGAACGGCGATGTCGAGGCCGTTTCACGCCTTGACCGCGCTGGTCGGTTCAGCGGTCTATGCGCGTGGTCATCAGGATGGCGGTGCTGGTGCGCTCCACGCCGTCCAGCGCGCCGATGCGGTCTATCAAGCCGTCCAGCTCGGCCACGCCGGCGGCTTCCACACCGGCGATGAAATCGTGGACGCCGCTGACCGAATGCAAGGTGCGGACCTGGGGCAGCCGGCGCAAGGCGCTTTCTATCGACGGGCTCAACCGCGGCGCGGCGCTGATCATCACCAGCGCGCGTACTTGGGCGGCGTCGTGGGCGGCGCTGGTGCGCACGCTGTAGCCCAAAATCACGCCGCCGCGTTCCAGCCGTTCTATGCGGCTTTGCACCGTGGTGCGGGACAGGCCCAGCCGGCGCGCCAGTTCCGCTGTGGGGGCGCGGGCGTTTTCGCGCAGCAGCGCGAGCAATTGCTGATCGGTGGCGTCCATGGCGGCTCTCTGCGTGGGTGGCGGTGTGGCGCTGTGCCGGACTTTTCGTCAATACGATCAATAATATCCGACAGTTCGTCGCTCTGCGCACTGCAATTTGCCGAACTTGACCCGAGAATGAGGCTTCCCCTGAGACAAGGAGCGAAGCGATGCGGGATGCGATCATCGTGGGCGGCGGCCACAACGGCCTGGTGTGCGCCCACTACCTGGCGCGGGCCGGGCTGAAGGTGACGGTGCTGGAACGGCGCGGCGTGGTGGGCGGCGCGGCGGTGACCGAGGAGTTCCACCCCGGCTTCCGCAACTCGGTGGCCGCCTATACCGTGTCGCTGCTCAACCCCAAGGTGAGCCGCGACATGGAGCTGGCGCGTCACGGCCTGAAAGTGGTGGAGCGGCCCTTGTCCAACTTTCTGCCGCTGGACGACGGCGGCTATCTGAAAGTGGGGCCGGGCCGCACCGCCGCCGAAGTGGCGCGCTTCTCGCGCCGCGACGCCGACAGGCTGGACGATTACGCGCGGCACCTGGACGCCGCCGCCGAACTGCTGCGCGAGCTGGTGTTGCAAACGCCGCCCAACGCGGTGGCGGGCGGCTGGCTGAACGCCTTGCCGGAGCTGCTCAAGGCCGGCCGACTGGGGCGGAGGCTGGGCAAGCTGGAACTGGCGCAGCAACGCGAGTTGCTGGACCTGTTCACCAAGTCCGCCGGCGATTATCTGGACGGCTGGTTCGATAGCGATCCAATCAAGGCGGTTTACGGCTTCGACAGCGTGGTGGGCAACTACGCCAGCCCGTACGCGCCGGGCTCGGCCTATGTCTTGCTGCACCATGTGTTCGGCGAGGTCAACGGCCGCAAGGGCGCCTGGGGCCACGCGCTGGGCGGCATGGGCGCCATCACCCAGGCCATGGCGCGCTCGGCGCGCGAGCGCGGCGCGGAGATCCTCACCGACAGCGCGGTGGGCGAGGTGTTGCTGGAGAAGGGCAGGGCGGTGGGCGTGGTGACGGAGCGCGGCGAGCGGCTGGATGCGCGGGTGGTGGTGTCCAATCTCAATCCGCGGCTGCTTTACACCCAGTTGCTGGACCCGGCGGCGCTGCCGGCGGACTTTCTGCGCCGGATGCAAAGCTGGCGCTGCGGCTCCGGCACTTTCCGCATGAACGTGGCCCTATCCGAGCTGCCGGATTTCAGCTGTCTGCCGGGCAAGACGCAGGCGGAACATCACGGCAGCGGCATCATTATCGCGCCCAGCCTGGCTTATATGGAGCGCGCTTATCACGACGCGCGCGAGCGCGGCTGGTCCGGCCGGCCCATAGTGGAAGTGCTGATTCCGTCGACGCTGGACCCGTCGCTGGCGCCGCCGGGCCAGCATGTGGCCAGCCTGTTTTGCCAGCACGTGGCGCCGCAATTGCCGGACGGCGCCAGCTGGGACGATCACCGCGAGGAAGTGGCGGACCTGATGATAGACACCGTCAACCGCTACGCGCCCAACTTCAAGGCCGCGGTGCTGGGGCGGCAGATCATGAGCCCGCTGGACCTGGAGCGCACCTTCGGCCTGGTGGGCGGCGATATCTTCCACGGCGCGCTGGGCCTGGACCAATTGTTCTCGGCGCGGCCGATGCTGGGCCACGCCGATTACCGCGGCCCCATTCCCGGCCTGTACACCTGCGGCGCCGGCGCACACCCCGGCGGCGGCGTCACCGGCGCGCCGGGCCACAACGCAGCGCGCGAGGTGCTGCGCGACCTGGGGCGCCGCATGGTTTGAGCCGCCCGTGCAAGATCTTGCGGGAACGGCCCCGCGCGCCAGGCGAAAAAAGCCCGCGTCGGGGCCGACGGGCGAAAAGGGCAATCAAGAGGGAATCAGTAGGCGGTAATCCACGGTCAGGCCGACGGTGCGCGGCAAACGGCCTTGCTGCACGATCACGCTGTCCGGGTCGCCGCCTTCATGCGGCAGGTTGCCCCTGACGACGGCGGCGGGAATCGATTTGGTAAGCATGACGATGAGGGCCAGCGCGGCCAGGCAGCACAGCAGCAGGGTCAGGCGACGGCCGGCCGCAGAGGGCGCGGGCTGGACCGGGGCGAGGCTGATTGACATGATCAAATGCAAATGATTCCTAATACAGACTGCTGATGTTACCATGCGGCATCCATAACGGCACACCCTCTTGCCGGCCGCGCCAGCGCATGCTGCGCGGCCTCCACCCCTGTCGAGATCAAAAAAACCTGTCATGAAAAAGTCGCCCATCTTCGTCGATTTCAGCCTGCTCAGGCTCAACCCGCATTTCCGCTCCATCTTCATCGCCCGCATGATCTCGGTGTTCGCCTTCGGCATCCTGATGGTGGCGGTGCCGGTGCAAATCCATCAACTCACCGGCTCCACTCTGCAAGTGGGCGCGGCGATGGCGCTGGACGGCGTCGGCATGTTCGCCGGCCTGATGTGCGGCGGCGTGCTGGCGGACCGCATGGACCGCCGCCGGCTGATTCTGCTGGGCCGCTCGCTGTGCGGCCTGGGCTTCCTGGCGCTGGCGCTCAACGGCTTCATGACCCATCCCTCGGTGCTGGCGCTCTACGTGGTGTCGGCCTGGGACGGTTTTTTCAGCGGCATCGGCATCACCTCGCTGATGGCGTCCATCCCGGTGCTGGTTGGCCGTGAAAACCTGCCGGCCGCCGGTGCGCTGAGCATGTTGACCATGCGCATCGGCGGCGTGCTGTCGCCCTTGCTGGGCGGCCTGATCATCGCCGCCGTCGGGGTCAACTGGAACTACCTGCTGGCCGGCGTCGGCACCCTGGCCACCTTGATTCCGCTGACGCGTTTGCCGTCCTTGAAACCGCAGGGCGGGGAGCCGGCGCATCCGCTGCGTTCCTTGCTGGAGGGCTTCGAATTCCTGTGGCAGAACAAGGTGGTGGGCGCGGTGGTGGCGGTGGGCACGCTGCAGACCCTGCTCAGCGCGGTGCGGGTGCTGTATCCCTCGCTGGCGGAGGACGGCTACGGCGGCGGCGCTTTCGAGGTGGGGCTGATGTATTCGGCGGTGCCGCTGGGCGCGATGATAGGCGCGTTCACCAGTGGCTGGGTGGGCGGTTTGAGCCGCCCCGGCGCGGTGATGTTGAGTTGCGTGCTGGCTTCGTCGCTGAGCATCGCGTCCTTGGGCCTGGTCCATCACCTGGCTTACGGCCTGTTGGCCTTGGCCTTGTTGGGTTATTTCGGTTCCATCGCGTCCTTGTTGCAGTTCACGCTGGTGCAGGGCAATACGCCGGACCATTTGTTGGGCCGGGTGAACAGCCTGTGGAACGCGCAGGACGTGGTGGGCGACGGCCTGGGCGCTTTGGGGCTGGGCGCGTTGGCACGGGCCTTGGCGCCGTTGACGGCTGTGGCTTGGTTCGGCGCGGCGGCCGCGGCGGCCAGTCTGGCGATGTGCGGAGCTTTTGGATCTTTGCGGCGTTTGGCCGGCGGCGCGGCCGCCGAGGCGGAGGCGGCCGGGGAGCCGGCGCGGCAGGGGGCGGGCTCCTAGCGCCAAGGTTTGTTGGCGCGGATCTTGTTGCAGGGCGGAAACCTTCGTTGGGGCTTCCGCCCTTTTTGCATTTGTTGTGGGGGCGGGGGCTTCCTTCCGGAACCTGTTAGGAGAGGTAAGCCATTTGTAGGTGAAATGAGGGTTTTGAATCCGCTGCGCGGATGATGGTTTTGATTGCCGGGGCTGCCCGGCAGGCAGGAAGGGGAACAACTCGGCCAAATTCCCTATCACTGAGCGAATCAAAGATTCGCACGTAGACACCCCAAAGGCCGCCCTGCAAGCCTGGCCTACGGCTTCCCGCCGGGCCCCGTCAGGCCCGAGGCGCGGCTGAACTCTCTACGTGCGAATCTTTGATTCGCTCAGTGATGGCGCGCTAACGTCGCGCTGCTCGAACAGGCAGCCGCTTAAGACCTCGGGCCTGCCACCCGTCGGCAGGCTTGAAGGGACCAGGGGCGCATCGGATACATGCTTTCTTTTAGGAAACAAAGCTTATCCACAGACAAGAGCAATGAAACCAAGTTACCCACAGAGCAACCCAGGCGGCAAATCAACCATCCCCTATCTAGAAAATTGACCACCTCGTGTAGCGACCAAGTGTCCCCTCGGGGCGCGCTCCGGGTTTCGCGTCCTGGGGGACGAGGGGGGCTGGAAGGGGGCGGCGGCCCGCCCCCTCCCCGTCTTATTCCCTCGCGACGCTACGCTTGCCTCGCTCGGTCAGCGCGGAAAGCGGCACCTAAATCAATATCCGCGCAGCGGATTCAAAACCAGATCACACAACCAATAAGCCACGCTCAATCAAAGCAACCGCCCCACCTTGACCTCAACCGTCCCCTCGGCAACAATTCCCCCGTTGCCGCCCACATGCGGCACACGGGATTGGCGTCCCGTTCGTGTGTACCACCAGCCTACGCAGCATACTGCGCGGGCTGTTTCACCATGGCAGTGCCGTTTGGCAGGCGCGTGGTGGGAGAGTGCCATGCACTCACCGGTCTGGTACACACCCGGTACGCCAATCCTGCCACGCGCCTGCCCAATACCTCAGCCTTACCCGGCAGGTGGTTTATCTTGTGTCACAGCAGGAGAAACACCATGCAACATCCTCACAAATTCCCCCGTCGTCGTCGCTACAAACTGCACTCGCTGGAGCAGCAGGAAGCCTTGCTTCCCTTTGTTCGCCTCTGCCCCGGCCGCACCTATCGGCATTACTGGCAAATGCCCACGCCCCGTAAGGATTACCCCGCGGACAGCGCCTACGGCCGCGAATGCGCGGCGCATTTGCTGCAATGGCTGAAGGACAACCGAGAATACGTCGGTAAGGGCCTGCTCAGCCGCGTGGCGCGGGACATCGACTTTGACGACCGCGACGGACGCGGTCAGTGGATGGGCTTTTTCAACTATCTGGAAATCATGATGCTGCTGGGCGCGGACCGGGTCCGGGTCTACCGCCATGTCGATAGCCAACACCAACTCTATCTGGCGCTGGGACAACGGCTCAAGCTGGAAGCGCGCTTCCGCCGCATCCGCCTGCGCAAGCGCTGACCTTGGTTGGTGGGTATCGCTGCGCTCCACCCACCCTACGGCGGATGGTTTGTCGGGGTATTTGTAGGGTGGGTGGAGCCGAGAGGCGATACCCACCAAACCTCGCCATCGGAATCCAAGGACGCATCCCGGCACCGTTTGCCGCCTGGCCGGCGCACGCAAAAAAGCGGGGCAGCCAAAAGCGGCCCCGCTTGATTCCTGCCAGCTTAAACGTCAGTCGAGGCTCCAATGCCGTATCGCCGATGCGAGGCGGCATTGAAGCGTTGCTTACTGGCCGTGCTTCTCCTCGCCCAGCTTGTCCAGATAGCGCAGGATGCGGCCGCTGTCCTGCTCCAGCTTCTGCATCCGGTTGACGATCTCCTGCTCGTCCAGCGGCCCTTCCTGGCCAAACACCGCCAGCGCGGCGTCGATGTGCTGGCTGGCTTGCTGCTCGGTGGCCGCCAGCTCGCTCCAGGAACGGGTCTGGCCAAAGGACTGCTGGCCTTGCAGTTGCAACCAGCCTTGCAACTCGCTGCCCTGCTCCAGCGGCTTGGCCTCCTCTATCGAGTGATAGGCGGTCTGCTTGAAGATCACGTGGCCCACCTTTTGCAGGCTGAGCTGGGATTTGTCATGCACGCGGTTCACCTGCGCCATCACTTGCTGTGATTGCTCCACCTGGGAGTTGAAGCGCAGACGGAAGGTTTCCACCGATTCCTTGACCTGACTGGCCACATTGCCGGCGGCGCTGGCCTGGGTCTGCATATTGCCGATGCGCAGCGACAAGTTTTCAAGCACGTCCTGCACATTGTTGGCGGTGCTCTTGCTGCGCTCCGCCAGTTTGCGCACTTCGTCGGCCACCACGGCGAAGCCACGGCCGGTTTCGCCGGCGCGGGCGGCTTCGATGGCGGCGTTCAGCGCCAGCAGGTTGGTTTGGTCGGCGATGGCGGAGATGTCGGCCAGCGAGGTTTCTATACCCTGCCATTCCTGGGCCAGCGCGGTGCTGGCGGTGTCCATGCTGCTGACGCTGTCGGCGATGGTGTCCAGGTGGCCGGACAACTGTTGGGCGGTCTCCAGGCTGACGCGCGCGCCGTCCGCGGTGTCCTGGGTGATGGCGGCCACGTCGGCCATGGCCTGGCTGATGTCTTCCAGATCGCTCTGGTTGCTGGCCAGATCCTTGCGCAAGTGTGGGTTGTTGAGCGCGGCCAGCTGCGAGGAGAGGCGGTTGCGGCGGATGTAGCCGTCGTTGTCGGCCATGGTCTGGATAGCGCGGTTGACGCTGCCCAGCGAGCTGGCCAGGATGCCCGGCAGGCCTTGGCTCAGCGGGCGGCGGCTGTAGTCGCCGGCGCTGATGGCCTTGAAGCAGGTGTTGATTTCTTTGAAATAGGTTTCGATCAGGTCGAGGAAGTCGTTGAGCTGCCAGGCCAGCTTGCCCACTTCGCCCAGATTGCGGGTGCCGGTGGCGCGGTGGTGCAGTTCGCCGGAGCTGGCGTAGCCCAGTTGCTCGTGCAGGGTGTTGAGCAGGCCGAAGATGCGGCCGCTGTGGCGCCACAGCAGCAGGGATAGGGCGATGGAGGCGGCCAGCAGCAAGGCGTCCACGACGTGGCCGACGATTTCCGGGAACAGATAGCTGTCCAGCAAGGAGAAGGCGACCAGCAGGTTGAAGCCTATGATGCACCAGCCCATCTGGGTGCGCAGGAAGGGCGGCTTGTGTTGGAACTGGTTCATGCGGCGACTCCCGGCGCTTGCAGCACCTGGGCGTTGAGGGAAAGAATGAAGTCTTGGTAGCTGACGCCTTTGTCCGCCAGCACTTGCTGCAGCCAGGCCACGGAGGCGTCCGGCGCGGTGGCCTTGTTGTGGCTGGCTTCGATCTGGCGCATCTGGGCGTAGACCGGTTCGATGGCGTTGATGGCTTCCTGGCTGGGCGGGCGGCGCACGGAGTAATAGCCTTGTAGCTGGCCGCGCAGGTCGTAGTCCGGGGTGACGTTGGCCAGTACCCAGTAGTAGTCGCCGTTTTTGCTGTGGTTTTTCACCACGGCGAAGAATTCCTGGCCTTGTTGCAGGGTTTTCCACATCAGACGGTAGGCGCCGCGCGGCATGTCGGGGTGGCGAATCAGGTTGTGCGGCTTGCCCAGCAGTTCGTGCTCGGCGTAGCCGGCGATGCGCATGAACACGCGGTTGGCGTAGGTGATGTGGCCGGTGGGGTCGGTCTTGGTGATGATCAGTTCATGAGGAGCGAGCCGGATTTCCTTGCTGGCCGTGCCGGCGGCGGGATGCGTCATGGTCTGTTTCTCTCTTATTTGTCGATTGCATAACCTCAAATGTTCATTTTCGGACACTGGCCCAGCAGGGGCAAGCGTTTATTTATTTGTACTGCCCATGCTTGACAGGAGTCTGCTTAAATTACTTCTTAATAATCCAGTTCTTACAAAAACAAAAAGGATGCCTGTGGCATCCTTTCGCGTTTTGGCCGGGACTGGCGTAACTGGCTCTCAGAGTTTGACGATCTGGCGGACCTGAGACACGCAAGCGCGGGCGTCTTCTATCAGTTTGGCGAATTCCGGGCTATTGATCTCGGCGTGGCTGAGCCAGCGCACTTTGTTGCTGATCCGGTACTGGACGCGGATGCCGGCCGGGGTCTGCTGCTGCTTGGCGTTCACCTCGTACCAGGGGGAGCTGACCTTGCACTCGAAGGCCGGCTGGATGGCCTTGGCGCCCTTGAGCAGCACATCGGATTGCATGGCGCTGGCATCGCCCAGGTAGACGTCGGCCAGGTTGCCGTTGCGCTTGTAGTTGTCGAAGCTGTCCCACACGCCTTTGAAGTGGGAGTCGTAGAGAAACAGGCCGGAAATCTTCTCCAGCATGCGCGGGTCGCGCACGCTCATGCGCAGCGGGTAGACCGACGGCACCATGAAGGAGGTTTTGTCGCGCTGGACCTTGCAGCCTTCCGGTTGATTGCTCAGCCGGTTGCACAGGCTTTGGTCGGTGGCGCTGATGCCTTGATAACGGTCTTGCAGAATGGTGTCGATCAGGGCGGAGTTGGCCAGTTCGATGTCGGCGCTGACATCGGCGGCGCCGTCGGCTTGCAGCGCGTTTTCGCGCTTGATGTTCAGATCGGTGCGCGCCGGCTCCATCGGCACCTGGGTTTGGCTGACCACGCCGTCCTTGCCGATGATGAAGGCCCAGCGGTCTTGCAGGTCCGACATGATGCGGCCGGGCTGGAAGAAGGGGTTGGTGGGGTCCAGCCACCAGGTCTGGCCGGCGATGTCGGCGCGGACGATCATGTGGTTGGGCGCGCCCACGCCGGGCAGGAGCAGCGGAGGGGCGAACTTGCCGCGGTAGATCAGCGCCGGTTCGGCGGCGATGCCGGTGCGGCGCAGCATGGCGGTCAGCAGAGTGGAAAGGTCTTTGCAGTCGCCGTAGCCGTGTTTTTCGATTTCCGCCAGCGTGAACGGCACCAGGCCGCGTTCCGCCAGCCGGGTGTCGTTGAGGTAGCGGTAGTTGCGGTTGATATGCTGCATGAAGGCGGCCGTCTGCTCCGCAGCCGGCTTGCCCTGATTGGCGGCCACCACGGCGGCGGCGGCCGGCGGCAGCGGCGCGGCCAGAATTTCGTTGTAGCGGCGGGCGTGGGCGCCGAAGTGGTCTTGCGGCTGGTCCGAGGTGGCGATCACCAGTTGCGGCCATTCGCGCAGCGCGCTGTTGTTCCACTCGTTGATGTAGTTGAGGTAGCGCGGCCGGCGCAGCGACACCTTGACGCGCTTGCGGTCCGCGCTGGCGTCCACCGCGTAATCGTCCAGCATCATGCCGCGCCAGATCAGCGGGCGAGTGGACCGGAGGTCGAAGCTGAAGCTGTCTTCGCGGGCTTTTTGCGGGCCCAGGTCCAACTGGTAGCGCAACTGGCGCACCAAGGGCTGCGCCACGCTGTGGGTCTTGATGCGGTAGGACACGGTGCTGCCCACGGATAGTTCCGGGAAGGCCATCCAGGTTTGCATGTCGCGGCTGACGCCGGCGTCCGGATTGGGCGCGGCGCGGGTTTCAATCTGGGATTTGCCCAGTTTGATCACTTTGCCGTTGGGTTGGATCACTTCGGCCCGTTCCACTTGCATGCGGTCTTCGGCCGGGTAGGTGAAGTCGATGCGGGACAGTTGTTCGCGGCCGGAGGGGTGCAGAATGGTGAATTGCTTGCTGGTGACGCAGTCCAGGCTGTTGTCTTTGTTGTGTTGGCAGCTGACGGCGGTTTTGACCGCCAGCGGCGCTTCGCTGACCGGTTGCAGCGCGGCGGCGCTGAAGCTGCTGTAGAGGCCGGCGGCCAGCCCGAGAGTGAGTGTACGCATATTGGAATCGAAAAGTGTGATGTTGCTGTGATGATTATACGGCGCGAGGGCGGTGAAAACGCGCATCCGGCGTCCGCGCCGCCGGATGAGGTCAAGCGTTCCATGTTCGCATATTAGCGCTTGCGAATGTGTGTGCTTTTTGTGTCGCTGTCGAGCCTGCCCACGATCCCGCGAATACGAGCGGGACAAGACGGGGGATGGTCAACGGGCGCTCACGGCGAGGCCCACATCCGCAGCAGGTTATGGTAGTTCGCGGTCAGCGCCACCAGGGCTTCGTTATCGCCCAACTGCAGGCGCAAGCTGGAGATCGCCGCGTCCATGTCGAACAGCAGCCGGCGCTTGCCGTCGTCGCTGATCATGCTTTGCACCCAGAAGAACGAGGCCAGCCGCGCGCCGGCGGTGACCGGTTCCACCCGGTGCAAGCTGGTGGACGGGTAGAGCACCATGTCGCCGGCGTCCAGCTTGACGCTGTGGCTGCCATAGGTGTCCTCGATCACCAGCTCGCCGCCTTCGTATTCGTCCGGGCGGCTGAAGAACAAGGTGCAGGACACGTCGGTGCGCACCCAGCCGCCGTCGAAAGGGTGGCGGCGCACGGCGTTGTCCACGTGGTTGCCGAAATCCATGCCGGCCTGGTAGCAATTGAACAGCGGCGGGAAGATTTTGGCCGGCAGCGCGGCGGAGAAGAACAGGCCGTTGCGTTGCAGCGCGCCTTCCACCATGGCCTGCAGTTGTTGGGCTTCCGGCAGCTGCTGCGGCAGTTGCAGATTGCGTTTGACCTGGACGGACTGGCTGCCGGCGGTGATGCGGCCGTCGGCCCAGTCGGCGCGGGCCAGCAGTTCGCGGCCCAGCGCCAGTTCTTCGGCGCTCAGCACCGCGGGGATGTGCAATAACATGGTGTCTCCGTATAAGGCCAAGCCCCCGGCGAACCGGGGGCCGGAGCCGGCTTGCAAGCGGTTTACGATCTGCTGCGCGTCGGTAGAGACATCGTGCGATGAGCGCCGGCATTCGAAATGTTGCCGCACCATCCGGGCATTCCGCTTTCTAGGCCGGTTTCGCCTTGTCTTGCCCTTGCTTGCGAGATCATGAACAGGTGCTTAGTACTTGAAGCTGACTGTCAGTTGCGCTTCGCGCGGCGTACCCAGCGTGGCGTGAGCCGGGTAGCCGCCGTCGAAGTAGGTCTTGTTGGCCAGGTTGTTCACATTCAGCTGCACCTTGTACTTGCGGGTCTCGTAAGCCAGCATCGCGTTGGCCACGGTGTAGGCCGGCAGGTAGTTGGTGTTGGCTTCATGCGCGTAACGCTTGCCCACATGGGTTAGGCCGAAACCGCCGATCACTTCTTCCGTGAACTTGTAGGTGGTCCACAGGTTGGCGGTGACCTTGGGCGTGTAGCGCGGCATATTGCCTTCGGTGCCGGCGGCGCCCAAGGCCGGCGGCGCGGCCTTGTCGATGCGGGACTTCATCAGGGTGAGGCCGGCGAAGACGTCCCAACGCTCGGTCAGCCGCCCGGCGCCTTCCACTTCCACGCCGTCGGTGTGGCGCTTGCCGGACAGCAGCACGGTGTTCTGGTCCAGCGGGTCGGTGTTGCGTTCGTTGGTCTTCTCGATGCGGAACAGCGCCGCGCGTAGGCTGGCGTCGCCGTCGAACAGATCCCACTTGGCGCCCAGTTCAATGTTGCGGTTCTTTTCCGGGTCCACTTTGGCGGTGGCCTTGTCCAGCGCGTAGGCTTCTCCCGACGGGTTGAACGAGGTGCCGTAGCTCAGATAGTAGGACTGGGCGGTGCTGGGCTGCCAGATCAGGCCGCTGCGCCAGCTCCACACATTGTCGGTGCGGCTGACATCGTAGCTGCGGCTGGGGTCCTGGTTGACGGATCCGTCGCGGTTGCCGGCGCGGATCTTGTAGTCGCCGCTGAAACGGTCGAAACGAGCGCCCACCACGGCCTTCCACTGCGGAGTCAGCTCCAGCGTATCCATTGCGTACAGGCCGATATTGCTGGCGTCGAACTGAGTGTTGCTGCTGCGGTAGCGGCTGAGGTCGACGGGCACGCCAGGATCCGGCACGCCCACGGTGGTGCTAGGCGGAGTGTTGAGCAGAGCGTAGCGGCTGGTGTCGGACTTCTCCTTGCTCAGCTCCACGCCGGTCAGCAGGGTATGGCGCACGCTGCCGGTATCGAACTTGCTGACCAAGTCGGTCTGGTTGTTCCACGACCAGTCGGTGCCGTCGCGCATGGGTTTGCTGCGATTGATGCGAGAGCTGTCCATCACTGGATTGCTGGGGGTGATGCCTGGGATGCGCGGTGCCGTCGGCGACACATCGCGCCAAAAGCGGTTGAAGCGCAATTGATTGCTCAGCACCAGGCCGTCGCTGAAGCGGTGAGTGAGCTTGGCGGTGACGATGTCGGTCTGGGTTTTCTCGAAGTCGCTGTTCAGGCCGTAGAAGCGGCCGCGCGGCACGTCGATGGGCTGCTGGGTGTTGGCGTTGAACGGGATGCCGTAGTCCGGAACATTGTCTTCCTTCTGGTGGAAGTAGGACAGCACCAAGGTGGTGGGCTCGCCCAGGCCGAAGGCCAGCGACGGAGCGATGCCGAAGCGTTGGCTTTTCGCCGGGCCGCGGTCGCTGCCGTCGTTAGTGGTCATCAGGTTGACGCGCATTGCGGCGGTGTCGCTGAAAGCCTGGTTGATGTCGAAGGTGGAGCGGGCGAAGCGATTGCTGCCGACGCCGATTTCACCCGCCACCAGGGAGCCGGCGAACGGGGTTTTGCTGGCCTGGTTGACCACGCCGCCGGTGGAGCCGCGGCCAAACAGCATGGAGCTGGCGCCTTTCAACACTTCCACTTTTTCCAGGTTGAAGGTGTCGCGGTTGTACTGGCCGATGTCGCGCATGCCGTCCAGATAGGTGTCGGTGAAGGCGGAGAAGCCGCGGATCACGACTTGGTCGCCGGTGCGGCCGCCTTCGCCGGCGGCGAAAGTGATGCCGGGCACATTGCGCAGTGCGTCCTTCAAGTTGGAAACGGCCTGGTCTTCCAGCAATTGCTTGCTGACCACCGTGACCGATTGCGGAATATCCTTCAGCTTCTGGTTCAACTTGCCTATGGCGCTGGACTCGGTCTTCAGGCTGCCGCGTACCGGCGTTTCGCCTTCCACGCGGACGGTTTCCAGCTTGGTGGGGGCGTCTGCGGCCAGAGCCAGACCGGGGGAGAGGGCGGCGGCGAGCATGCCGGCGCCGATTTTCGCCGGCAGCTTGCGCGCGACGATGCCGCTGCCGCGGCTTGGGGTGGGTCGATGTTCCATCAGGGTTCTCATTTCGTGTCGTCGTTATAATCGCCGGCCGGCTGAGGCCGGCTCTGCTTTGCCTTACTGCGCGCCTCTCCGGCCTTGTCCGGGCAAAGAGCGGACAAAGACCCTCCCTGGTCTGCGCGGTGGCAGTCCATGGAATAGAAGAAGAGGAATGAGGGGCCGGCGCGAAATAGCGGCTGGATAAGCGGCTGCGCGCTGGCGGGTACGGGACGCGGATCTCGCGTCTACTGTGGCTCAGGGGCCGGCAGAGTCCTCACGCAAACCAATGGCGTGGGCTTGCGTGACGGCTCTGCGGCGAGCGGCCGGCAGGCGCCGGCCATGCTCGCACGGCTGTCGTTAAGGCGCCTCGGTGGCGAAGCCTATCTTGCTGATGCCCCCTTGCTGGGCGCTGGCCAGGGTTTTGGCCACGGTTTCATAGCGCACGCTCTTGTCCGCGAACAAGTGCAGCTCCACTTGCGGGTTGTCGCGGGCGGCGGCGGCGAAACGCGCGTCCAGCTCGCCTTCCGGCACTTTGACGTCGTTCCAGAACACCGCGCCGGCGGCGTCTATGGCCAGGCGGATTTCCTTGGGCTGGCTCTGCTGCGCGGCGGCGCTGGCCTGCGGCAGATCCAGCTTGACGGTATTGGTCAGCAAAGGGGTGGTGATGATGAACACCACCAGCAGCACCAGCATCACATCCACCAGCGGGGTGGTGTTGATGTCGGCCATCGGGGCGGAAGCGCCCTTGTCGAAACTACCGAACGCCATCGATCTCTCCGGACTGTGTCAGCAGCTGGGCGTGCAGATCGTGGGCGAAGTAGTCCATGTCTTGCGCCATGATGCGCTGCATGCGAGTCAGGGCGTTGTAGGCCAGCACTGCGGGGATGGCAGCGGCCAGGCCGGCGGCGGTGGCCACCAGGGCCTCGCCGATGGGGCCGGCCACCGCGGCGATGGTGACCTGGCCGGCCGCGCCGATGTTCACCAGCGCGTGGTAAATGCCCCATACAGTACCGAACAAGCCGATGAAGGGCGCGGTGGAGCCCACCGAGGCCAGCACGGTCATCCCGGTTTCCTGCTTGCCGTTCTCCTGGGCCAGGCCCTTGCGGATGGCGCGGGTCAGGAATTCGTCCAGATCGCAGCTCTGGCCCAGCGGGCGCTCAGCCTGGCTGCGGTAGTGGCGCAGCGCGGCCAGGCCCTGACGGGTGAGGTTGGCGAAGGGCGCGCGCGAATCCTGCAGCTGGGTTTCCGCCTGTTTCCAGTTGGGGGCGTCCCACAGCGCGGCCTCGGCCTGCTTGTTGGCGCGGCGGATATGCCAGGTGCTGACGCCGCGAACCAGGATCAGGTACCAGGTCAGCACCGACATCAGGACCAGGATCATGAACACCGTGACCAGCACGGCGTCCCCTTGATGGAATACAGTCATTAGATTCATGATTTTGCAGACTTCAAAGAAAATTCAACGGGAACGATAAAGGTGTAGGCGATGGCTTCATTGCCGCGCTTGGCCGGGGTGAAGGTCCACTTTTTCACCGCCGCCACCGCTGCGCGGTCCAGCCGCGGGAAGCCGCTGCTGTTGGACAGCGTCACCTCCAGCGGCTGGCCTTGGGCGGACACGTGCACCCGCAACTGCACGGTGCCGGTTTCGCCTTCCTCGATGGACAGCGCCGGATAGGCCGGCTTGGGGTTGTTCAGATAGCCGCCTCGGTACATCGGCTCGGTGATCGAAGGTTTGGCGTCGGCGGATTGGCCGCGGGAACTGCCGCCCTCTGCGGAGCTGGCTGCTGGGCTGGGCTTGCTGTCCGCCGCCGGGGCGGCCGTGGGCACGCTGATGGCCTTGGCGCTGGGCGCGGCCGGAGTGGGCGTGGCCATCACCTTGGGTTTGACTGGAGTCGGTTTCGGCGTCGGAGTGGGCTTGACCTGCGGAGTCGGCTTTTTCTCAGGCTTGGGCTGCTGCTTGGGCGCAGCCGGCGCGGCGGCCTTGCTAGGCGCGGCCAGGCTGATCATTTCCATGCTGGCGACGCGGGGCAGCGTGATTGGCGCCTGCATCGCCACTGCGCCGCCCATCAGCGCGAAGGCCAGGGCATGCAGGCCCACGGTGCTGGAGAGCGCCGAGTATTGAAGAATTCGCTGGTTCATGACGGTGATGATAATACAAACTATTCTCATTATCCAAGCTGGAAAACGCGTATACCCTCATGTCATTGATATGGGTAAATAAATGACGGGAAAAGGATTTTGCCAAGCGCCGCGCCAGCCGGCGCGCCGGAGCGTTCCGACGCTTGCAATCCATGGTTTTGCCTGCATATCTTGCAGCATTGGCCACGGCGGAGTGCCGGTGGCGACATTATTGGAATACAAAACATGCAACAGTTCGACGGAACCACCATCGTGTCCATTCGCCGCGGCAATCGCGTGGCGCTGGGCGGGGATGGCCAGGTCACTCTGGGCAATATCGTGATCAAGGCCTCGGCGCGCAAAGTGCGCAAGCTGCATGGCGGCAAGGTGCTGGCGGGCTTTGCCGGCGGCACCGCCGACGCCTTCACCCTGATTGAGCGTTTTGAAGCCAAGCTGCAAAAGCATCAGGGAAACTTGCTGGTGTCGGCGGTGGAGCTGGCCAAGGATTGGCGCACAGACCGCATGCTGCGCCGGCTGGAGGCGATGCTGATCGTCGCCGATAAGAACAGCACTCTGATCATCACCGGCAACGGCGACGTGCTGGAGCCGGAACAGGGCATCGCCGCCATCGGTTCCGGCGGCGCCTACGCTCAGTCCGCCGCGCGCGCGCTGTTTGAAAACACCGATCTGGCGCCGGAAGTGGTGGTGAAGAAATCGCTGGAGATCGCCGGCGACATCTGCATCTACACCAACCACAACCATGTGATCGAGCTGTTGGACGAAGCCGAAGAGCCGGAAGGCAAAGCATCGGAAGCCAACTAAGCCGCATTCAAGAATCAAATCGCCGGGAGCGTCGCTTCCGGCTGGAGAACGTCATGACGCAAATGACCCCGCAGGAAATCGTCCACGAGCTGGACCAACACATCATCGGCCAGAACGCGGCCAAGCGCGCGGTGGCGGTGGCTCTGCGCAATCGCTGGCGCCGTCAGCAGGTGGCCGAGCCGCTGCGCAGCGAAATCACCCCCAAGAACATCTTGATGATAGGCCCCACCGGCGTGGGCAAGACCGAGATCGCTCGCCGTCTGGCTAAACTGTCCGGCGCGCCCTTCATCAAGATAGAAGCCACCAAGTTCACCGAGGTGGGCTATGTCGGCCGCGATGTGGACACCATCATTCGCGATCTGGTGGAAGTGGCGATCAAAGAGACCCGCGACGCCGCCATCAAGCGCAACCGCCCGCGCGCGGAAGACGCGGCCGAAGACCGCATCCTGGACGTGCTGTTGCCGCGTCCGCGCCAGCAAGCCGGATTCTTCGGCGGCGAACCGGAAGCGGAAGCCAAGCCGGAAGACGGCGCCACCCGTCAGAAATTCCGCAAGATGCTGCGCGAAGGCGCGTTGGACGATAAAGAGATCGAAATCGAAATCGCCGCGCCGGCAGCGCAAATGAACGTGATGGCCCCGCCGGGAATGGAGGATTTCGCCAGCCAGCTGCAAGGCATGTTCCAGGGCCTGGGTTCCGGCAAGAAGCAGGCGGCCAAGATGAAGGTGACGGAAGCGCGCAAGCAACTGATCGACGAGGAAGCCGCCAAACTGGTCAATGACGAGGAACTGCGCGCCGAGGCGCTGAAGAACGTCGAGCAGAACGGCATTGTGTTTCTGGACGAGATCGACAAGGTCACCAGCCGCAGTGAAGGCCAGGGCGGCGCGGACGTTTCGCGCGCCGGCGTGCAGCGCGACCTGCTGCCGCTGGTGGAAGGCACCACCGTGTCCACCAAGTACGGCATGGTCAAGACCGACCACATCCTGTTCATCGCCTCGGGCGCCTTCCAGCTGTCCAAGCCGTCGGACCTGATCCCGGAACTGCAAGGCCGTCTGCCCATCCGCGTCGAGTTGTCCTCGCTGACCGTGGACGACTTCAAAGCCATTCTCACCAGCACCAATGCCTGTCTGACTCGTCAGTACCAGGCGCTGATGGCGACCGAGGGCGTGGAGCTGGAGTTTATCGACAGCGGCATCCAGCGCCTGGCCGAGATCGCCTGGCAGGTCAACGAGAAAACCGAGAACATCGGCGCGCGCCGCCTCTACACGGTGATGGAAAAGCTGCTGGAAGAAGTGGCCTTCGACGCCAAGGCCGGCCGTTGCGAGATCGACGCCGCCTATGTCGACAGCAAGCTGGAGCAGGTGGCCGAGCGCGAAGATCTGGCGCGTTACGTGCTCTGATCCACTCCTTATATATAGAAACGCGAACGGCGGCCGATGGCCGCCGTTTTTGCATCCGTCTCAGCGCGTCTCACAGGCCGGCTTGGCGGCGGCTGACATGGCTGCCAAATCGCGGAACGCCTCCGGGTGATGCCGCCAATACCAATCCTTCACCTCCTCGTGGTCCAGCTCCAGGAAAGCCTTCAAGCCCGGCAACAGCAGCATGGGCAGCACGGTGGCCAAATGCAGCAACGCGAAGATCAGATAAACCCGGTCCAGCGGCAGCACATGCAGCAGCGCTCCGGCCAGCGCCGGCCCCAGCATCGAGCCTATCTTCACCAGCATCACATTGATGGCGGAAAAGCGCGCGCGGTAATTCTCCGGCACCGCCAGCGTGCGGTGAGTTTGGCCTATCAGCTGGTTCAGCGCGAACATCAGCCCCATCACCGCGAAACAGGTCAGGATCACCCAAGGGTTGTCGCTGATCGCCACTACCAGCATCAATACGCCGCAGACCACCATGCCGATGGTGCGCGCCTGGTAGCGGCTGAAGCGGCGCAGCAAGACATGAGTGAACCAGAGCGAGCCCAGCAACATGCCGGCGCTGATCGCTGCCTCGCAACCGCCCAGCCAGGCGGCGGACAAGCCCAGCGCATGCAGCTTGACCGGCAGCAGAGTCGTCACCAGCGGCATGAAGGCCACCAGGGTGACGAAGACCGCCAAGGTCCAATAGCGTTCTAGCGGAATGCGCCAGCGCGCGTACAGGCCGCTGCGGATATCCTCCAGCCAAGGCTGGCGCACGGCGTCCGCGGCGCGCGGCGGCACGCGCACATATAAGGAGGCCGCTGCGGCCACCACCAGCAGACAGGCGTAGGCCAGCAGAGTCAGGGTGGGGCTGGTCGCCGCCATCAAACCGCCGCCCAGCACCGGGCCGATCAGATTGCCCGCCGACTGCGAGCTTTTCTGCAAGGACAGCGCATCGCCCAGTCTGGCCGCCGGCACCATCTCGGCGGCGATGCTCAGCATGGACGGCAGCACGATGGACCAGGCCAGCATGGCCAGCGACTCCACCGCAATCACCCAACCGATGCGATACCAGCCCATGGCCGCCATCAGCGCCAACAGCAGGGCGCTCAACATCGCCAGCAGCATGCCGCCGCCTATCAGCCGGTTCTTGGGCAGACGGTCGCCCAAGGGCGCGGTCAGCGGCAGCGACAGCAACATCACCAGCGCTGTGATCGAGCCGAACCAAGCCATATCGCGCGCGCCGCCGGATTGCACCACCCACCAGCTGATGGCGACGTAACCGGCGCCCATCGCCAGCCCGCTCAACACATCACTCAGCATCAAGGCGTAAAACGGCGTGGGCAGTCCCTCTAATCTTTGACGCAAAGTTTGCTGCATGGACGTTTCCTGAGCGAAGGGATGCGCTCAGCTTAACAATTAATGCCTAAAGCATAAAGTCTGCTTCGAATAATTTGCCGGAAAGCGGGATTTTCAGAAAAAACCGAGAAAATCCGGCCGCTTTCGCAGCTTATCATCGGGCGACAACCAGCCGGGAAGCCTTGTTTTCTTGCTTGCCTAAAAGTTCTTGTAAAATTCTATCGGTATGATTCTTATTGAAATCATTGACTTATGTTTTGATATCTTAAAAACCCAATCTTTTTCCAAAATAGGTGTTGACGGAGCAAGGCCAGTAACGTATATTTCACCTCCTCAGCAGACAACGCAGCGCCGGAAACGAAACGCAGCGATCTGCACTGATCTTTAACAGAACGAATAACCGATAGGTGTAAGTGCTCGGTCGATGACCAAACACTTGCACTGCAAGACGAGAAATGTCTCGATGTTTCTTTGATCTTGCGTGCCAGAAAATTTGCTTGGAATTGAACTGAAGAGTTTGATCCTGGCTCAGATTGAACGCTGGCGGCATGCTTTACACATGCAAGTCGAACGGTAACAGGGTGCTTGCACCGCTGACGAGTGGCGAACGGGTGAGTAATGCATCGGAATGTACCGTGTAATGGGGGATAGCTCGGCGAAAGCCGGATTAATACCGCATACGCCCTGAGGGGGAAAGTGGGGGACCGTAAGGCCTCACGTTATACGAGCAGCCGATGTCTGATTAGCTAGTTGGTGGGGTAAAGGCTCACCAAGGCTTCGATCAGTAGCGGGTCTGAGAGGATGATCCGCCACACTGGGACTGAGACACGGCCCAGACTCCTACGGGAGGCAGCAGTGGGGAATTTTGGACAATGGGCGCAAGCCTGATCCAGCCATGCCGCGTGTCTGAAGAAGGCCTTCGGGTTGTAAAGGACTTTTGTCCGGGAGCAAATCCCAGTGGTTAATACCTACTGGGGCTGAGAGTACCGGAAGAATAAGCACCGGCTAACTACGTGCCAGCAGCCGCGGTAATACGTAGGGTGCAAGCGTTAATCGGAATTACTGGGCGTAAAGCGTGCGCAGGCGGTTGTGCAAGTCTGATGTGAAAGCCCCGGGCTTAACCTGGGAACGGCATTGGAGACTGCACGACTAGAGTGCGTCAGAGGGGGGTAGAATTCCGCGTGTAGCAGTGAAATGCGTAGAGATGCGGAGGAATACCGATGGCGAAGGCAGCCCCCTGGGATGACACTGACGCTCATGCACGAAAGCGTGGGGAGCAAACAGGATTAGATACCCTGGTAGTCCACGCCCTAAACGATGTCAACTAGCTGTTGGGGGTTTGAATCCTTGGTAGCGAAGCTAACGCGAGAAGTTGACCGCCTGGGGAGTACGGCCGCAAGGTTAAAACTCAAAGGAATTGACGGGGACCCGCACAAGCGGTGGATGATGTGGATTAATTCGATGCAACGCGAAAAACCTTACCTGGTCTTGACATGTAACGAACGCCGCAGAGATGTGGTGGTGCCCGAAAGGGAGCGTTAACACAGGTGCTGCATGGCTGTCGTCAGCTCGTGTCGTGAGATGTTGGGTTAAGTCCCGCAACGAGCGCAACCCTTGCCATTAGTTGCCATCATTAAGTTGGGCACTCTAATGGGACTGCCGGTGACAAACCGGAGGAAGGTGGGGATGACGTCAAGTCCTCATGGCCCTTATGACCAGGGCTTCACACGTCATACAATGGTCGGTACAGAGGGTCGCGAAGCCGCGAGGTGGAGCCAATCTCATAAAACCGATCGTAGTCCGGATCGCACTCTGCAACTCGAGTGCGTGAAGTCGGAATCGCTAGTAATCGCAGATCAGCATGCTGCGGTGAATACGTTCCCGGGTCTTGTACACACCGCCCGTCACACCATGGGAGTGAGTTTCACCAGAAGTGGGTAGGCTAACCGTAAGGAGGCCGCTTACCACGGTGGGATTCATGACTGGGGTGAAGTCGTAACAAGGTAGCCGTAGGGGAACCTGCGGCTGGATCACCTCCTTTCTAGAGAAGGTTGTTGATCGAGTACTTACAGCCTATCGGTTATTCGCGAGTTTGAGTGTCGCGATCAGAGTGCTTAATGAGTACTGTGATCGCGTTGTTTAAACGCACTGATCTTTAACAAACTGAAGAAGCCGAATATATAAAGACGGCGAGAAGGACGATGGAGTTAACTCTTCATTGGCTGGATCGTCATCTTGGGTATTTGATTGTATCTAGGCTACGTCGCCATATCAAAAGGGGCGGTGTAGTCGTCGCACAAACACAACTTGTTGTTTTAGTGATCCAGGTTACTGAAATGATAGGGTCAAGCGACTAAGTGCATCTGGTGGATGCCTTGGCGATCATAGGCGAAGAAGGACGTGTAAGCCTGCGAAAAGCGCGGGGGAGCTGGCAATAGAGCTTTGATCCCGCGATGTCCGAATGGGGAAACCCCTCCGCAAGGAGATCCCGTGCTGAATACATAGGCACGAGGAGGCGAACGCAGCGAACTGAAACATCTAAGTAGCTGCAGGAAAAGAAATCAACCGAGATTCCGTTAGTAGTGGCGAGCGAACGCGGAAGAGCCTGTACGTGTTATGGATTGTGTTAGTGGAAGGTTCATGGAAAGGACCGCCATAGTGGGTGATAGCCCCGTACACGAAAACACATTCCAAGGACTAGGCGTACGATAAGTAGGGCGGGACACGAGAAATCCTGTCTGAAGATGGGGGGACCATCCTCCAAGGCTAAATACTCATGATCGACCGATAGTGAACCAGTACCGTGAGGGAAAGGCGAAAAGAACCCCGGGAGGGGAGTGAAATAGAACCTGAAACCGGATGCATACAAACAGTGGGAGCGGACTTGTTCCGTGACTGCGTACCTTTTGTATAATGGGTCAGCGACTTACGTTCAGTAGCGAGCTTAACCGAATAGGGGAGGCGTAGGGAAACCGAGTCCGAATAGGGCGTTTTAGTTGCTGGGCGTAGACCCGAAACCGAGTGATCTATCCATGGCCAGGATGAAGGTGCGGTAACACGCACTGGAGGTCCGAACCCACTAGTGTTGCAAAACTAGGGGATGAGCTGTGGATAGGGGTGAAAGGCTAAACAAACTCGGAGATAGCTGGTTCTCCCCGAAAACTATTTAGGTAGTGCCTCATGTATCACTTCCGGGGGTAAAGCACTGTTATGGCTAGGGGGTCATTGCGATTTACCAAACCATGGCAAACTCTGAATACCGGAAAGTGCGAGCATGGGAGACAGACGGTGGGTGCTAACGTCCATCGTCAAGAGGGAAACAACCCAGACCGCCAGCTAAGGTCCCAAATGATCAGTTAAGTGGTAAACGAAGTGGGAAGGCCTAGACAGCCAGGATGTTGGCTTAGAAGCAGCCATCATTTAAAGAAAGCGTAATAGCTCACTGGTCGAGTCGTCCTGCGCGGAAGATGTAACGGGGCTCAAACTGATAACCGAAGCTGCGGATTTGCACGTAAGTGCAGATGGTAGGGGAGCGTTCTGTAGGTCTGAGAAGGTGTCTCGTAAGGGATGCTGGAGATATCAGAAGTGCGAATGCTGACATGAGTAGCGATAAAGCGGGTGAAAAGCCCGCTCGCCGAAAGCCCAAGGTTTCCTACGCAACGTTCATCGGCGTAGGGTGAGTCGGCCCCTAAGGCGAGGCTGAAAAGCGTAGTCGATGGGAAACGGGTTAAAATTCCCGTACTTTTATGCAGTGCGATGTGGGGACGGAGAAGGTTAGGTCATCAGACTGTTGGAATAGTCTGTTTAAGCCGGTAGGCTGGGGAGGTAGGCAAATCCGCCTTCCCTTAAGGCCGAGACGTGATGACGAGGGTCTACGGACCTGAAGTGACTGATACCACGCTTCCAGGAAAAGCCACTAAGCTTCAGCTGCATAAGAACCGTACCGCAAACCGACACAGGTGGGCAGGATGAGAATTCTAAGGCGCTTGAGAGAACTCAGGAGAAGGAACTCGGCAAATTGATACCGTAACTTCGGGAGAAGGTATGCCTCTTAGAGTGAATCCCCCGCGGGAGGAGCTTTGAGAGGTCGCAGAGAATCGGTGGCTGCGACTGTTTAACAAAAACACAGCACTGTGCCAACACGAAAGTGGACGTATACGGTGTGACGCCTGCCCGGTGCTGGAAGGTTAAGTGATGGGGTGCAAGCTCTTGATCGAAGCCCCAGTAAACGGCGGCCGTAACTATAACGGTCCTAAGGTAGCGAAATTCCTTGTCGGGTAAGTTCCGACCCGCACGAATGGCGTAACGATGGCCACACTGTCTCCTCCTGAGACTCAGCGAAGTTGAAGTGTTTGTGAAGATGCAATCTCCCCGCTGCTAGACGGAAAGACCCCGTGAACCTTTACTGTAGCTTTGCATTGGACTTTGAACAGACTTGTGTAGGATAGGTGGGAGGCTATGAAGTGGGAACGCTAGTTCTCATGGAGCCGTCCTTGAAATACCACCCTGGTGTGTTTGAGGTTCTAACCTTGGTCCGTGATCCGGATTGGGGACAGTGCATGGTAGGCAGTTTGACTGGGGCGGTCTCCTCCCAAAGTGTAACGGAGGAGTTCGAAGGTTACCTAGGTACGGTCGGAAATCGTGCTGATAGTGCAATGGCAAAAGGTAGCTTAACTGCGAGACCGACAAGTCGAGCAGGTGCGAAAGCAGGACATAGTGATCCGGTGGTTCTGAATGGAAGGGCCATCGCTCAACGGATAAAAGGTACTCCGGGGATAACAGGCTGATACCGCCCAAGAGTTCACATCGACGGCGGTGTTTGGCACCTCGATGTCGGCTCATCACATCCTGGGGCTGTAGCCGGTCCCAAGGGTATGGCTGTTCGCCATTTAAAGTGGTACGTGAGCTGGGTTCAAAACGTCGTGAGACAGTTTGGTCCCTATCTGCAGTGGGCGTTGGAAGTTTGACGGGGGCTGCTCCTAGTACGAGAGGACCGGAGTGGACGCACCTCTGGTGTACCGGTTGTGACGCCAGTCGCATTGCCGGGTAGCTAAGTGCGGAAGAGATAACCGCTGAAAGCATCTAAGCGGGAAACTCGCCTGAAGATGAGACTTCCCTGAGGGCTTGACCCTCCTGAAGAGTCGTTCGAGACCAGGACGTTGATAGGTCGGGTGTGGAAGCGCTGTGAGGCGTTAAGCTAACCGATACTAATTGCTCGTGAGGCTTGATCCTATCATTTGAGTGGCTTGGGAGACTGAGCGACGAGGTGTGGGTGTGCGACACAATTGAATACCGAATATATGTGGGTTGATAGAGTATCAACCTAGGCTTCTTCCAGTTTGTACCAGTTTATGTCTGGTGGCCATAGCGAGGTGGTCCCACGCCTTCCCATCCCGAACAGGACCGTGAAACGCCTTAGCGCCGATGATAGTGTGGCATTCGCCATGTGAAAGTAGGACACCGCCAGACGCCCGATTGCGAAGCCCAGCTCAGACGAGCTGGGCTTTTGCGTTGGTGCTGCTGAGACGGCGCTACAACAAGCCTCCCATTGGGAGGCTTTGGCGTTTGCAGGGCTCAGTAGTAACTGACGACCAACTGGCCGCGCTGGCTATTTTTGGGCGTGGCGATGCTGAAGCTGCGTTGGCTGTCGCTGCGATCCAGGTCGTAACCGTTGGCGGTGGCCTGACTGCTGGATTTCGCGTCGGCGTTGGCGCGTACCAGAAGGTTCTCGCCGTTGGCCGCGAGGGCCTGGATGTGAACCGGTGCTTTGCATTTGCCGACTTCCAGCCGGCTGGGGCCATTGAGCCGGCTGGGCGCATCGAGCGCCAGCGGGCATTGAGCCTCGACGATGCGGCCGCTGAAGATGATGACGCCGCCGTCGGCCAGTGCGACCGACGACAGCAACAGGCAAGCCATGGTGGCAAGCGACGCTGCTTGTTTCATATGAATACCCCGTTTGATCGAATAAGCTTGTTCCCAACGGCTCTGGCGGCCGCTGTGGCGGTGTGGCCTTCTAGGTATAGGCGGTATCCAGTTTGATTCCAGCAAAAAATTAATATGTTAAAGCTGAGTTTAATAGTAAATATCTATAAAAGTTACAAATCAGCCGTTTATTAATTCAATATTATTTAAAATTTGCACGACAAAAGCCGCTCTCCGGTTTCGGATGAGCGGCTTTTTGCATTGGCGCGACCAGAAGGGCGGGTGCTCAGCAGGCCAGGCTGGCGCGTTGTTCCTGCTCCCGTTGGCGTTCTGTTTTGATGATTTTGTAGATCCATTGCAGCGAGACGCCGTAACGACGCGCCAGCTCGGCGTGGTTGCCGCCGGTGAATTCGCTGTAGATCTGCTGGTCGCGCTGGGAGGATTTATAGGACAGGCCGATGGGGAAATAGATGTTCTGTCCGCCCCAGTGCTTGGCCATGCGCTCGGCGATTTCCTGGCCCAATTGCTCCGCTTGTTGCTGCTCGGTGTTGGCGAGCTGCTTCAGCGTCATGGCAACGTGTTGGGCCAGATCTACGAGCAGTTCCGGTCCTTTGCTGCGAAAGCGTGCTTGCATGGCGTTGTCCTTTGGCGCGGTGTCGATGAAGGAGATTATCGTCGCCTTCGCGCGCGGGGCCCGGATGACGCGTGTCAGCGCCGGCCGGGGACGTCGGCGGCCGCTTTTCTGTAAAGCGCGTTAAAAGACCGCCAGGACCCTGGTGGCGCATCCTTGCCCTCGTTCGATGGCCAGGCGCCGTCGGCAACCGTTATTGCGAGTGATCTCGCCTGTCTTCCCTCGATGTCCAGGAGCCCGCCCGTGGCCAGCACTTCCCAAATTGTTGACGCGCTGTTGGCGCGTTTGCGCGGCGCTTTGCCGTCATTGAGCGTCGAGCATTGCGCCGCTCCGGCCGATTACCGGCTTGAACATCCGCAAGGCGCGCTCTTGTTGAGCTACCGCGGCAGCCAATTCGCCTTGCCTCGCGATGTAGCCGGAGTTTGCCAGCAGCGCACGCTGCAGCTGGAGCTGACGCTGCTGCTGCGGCGCGCCAGCGCGCAACTCAACGATACGGAAGCGCTGGACGCGGCGCGGAGTGCCTGTCTGGGATTCCCCGCGCCGGATTGCCGACCCGCCTGCCTGTTGAGCGAAACCTTTTTGGGCTTCAGCGACGGTATCGCCCGTTACGCCATTTCGCTGGCCGCCGACACCTTGCAGGTGGCGGAGGCGGCCCCGGGGCATGAGCCTGTGTTAACCGCAGTCACTAAGGAGGAGCAGTCATGAAGTACTTGTATTCCGGGCCGATCAGCGGCGTCACTCTGGCCGACGGCCAGGAAATCATGTTGTTTCCCGGCGCTGAGGTGGAGATGCCGGAACAGCACGATTACACCCGCATGCTGTTGGCCTTGCAGCATCTGAGCCCGTTGCCGCAAGCGGCGACGGCATCGACGTCCCCTAGCGCTGAACAAGGAGCTTGAGCATGGCAGCCAATTATCTGCATGGCGTGGAAACCATTGAAGTCGAACGCGGCGCGCGCCCGGTGCGCACCGTCAAATCGGCGGTGATCGGCCTGATCGGCACCGCGCCGACGGCGCCGGAGGCAGCCCATACCCCGGTGTTGTGCCTGTCGGAAAAAGACGCGGCGGCTTTTGGCCCGCAACTGGCCGGCTTCACCATCCCGCAAGCGCTGAACGCGATCTACGATCACGGCGCCGGCACCGTGGTGGTGATCAACGTGCTGGACCCTGCCGTGCATAAAACCGCGGTGGCCGGCGAGGCGGTGACGCTGGACGCGGCCACCGGCCAGGGCAAAACCGCCAAGGCGGCGCTGTTGAACGTGGCGGTGAAGAGCGCCGACGGCGCCACCGCTTACGCGCTTGGGACCGACTACCTGCTGGACGCGGTCAACGGCAAGATTACGCGTGTGAAAGACGGCGCCATCGCCGCGGGCGCGGTGCTGAAGGTCAGCTACGATTACGCCGACCCGAGCAAGATCACCGCCGCCGACATCATCGGCGCGGTCAACGCCGCCGGCAACCGCACCGGTCTGAAGGCCTTGCAGGACACTTACAACCGCTTTGGCTTCTTCGCCAAGCTGCTGATCGCTCCAGGCTTCTGCACCCAGAACTCGGTGGCCAGCGCCATGGCCGCCATGGCAGACAAGCTGGACGCCATCGCCTATGTCGACGCGCCGATCGGCACCAGCTTCGCCCAGGCGCAAGCCGGCCGCGGCCCGGCCGGCGGTATCAACTTCAACACGTCCAGCGACCGCGTGCGCCTGTGCTATCCGCACGTCAAGGTATATGACCCGGCCACCAACGACACTCGCCTGGAGCCGCTGTCGGCCCGCGCCGCCGGCCTGCGCGCCAAGGTGGACAACGACAAGGGCTTCTGGTGGTCCAGTTCCAACCAGGAACTGGCCGGCGTCATCGGCGTGGAGCGTCAGCTGACCGCGATGATCGACGATCCTCAGTCCGAGGTGAACCTGTTGAACGAGCAGGGCATCACCACGGTGTTCTCCAGCTTTGGCTCCGGCTTCCGTCTGTGGGGCAACCGCACCGCCGCCTGGCCCACCGTCAGCCATATGCGCAACTTCGAGAACGTGCGCCGCACCGGCGACGTGATCAATGAGTCGATTCGCTATTTCAGCCAGCAGTTCATCGATATGCCGCTGAACCAGGCCACCATCGACGCGCTGGTGGAATCGGTGAACGGCTACGGCCGCAAGCTGATTGGCGACGGCGCGCTGCTGGGCTTCAAAGCCTGGTTCGACACGGCGCGCAATCCGGAAACCGAGCTGGCCGCCGGCCACCTGCTGATCAGCTACAAGTACACGGTGCCGCCGCCGCTGGAACGTCTGACCTTTGAAACCGAGATCACCTCGGAATACCTGTTGAGCCTGAAGGGAGGCAATTGATCATGGCAGGCAAGATTGAAATCAACCGCATCACCAACGCCAACATCTATATCAACGGCAACTCGCTGCTGGGTCGCGCCGAGGAGATCAAGCTGCCGGACGTGTCCGCCATCATGCAGGAGCATAAGGCGCTGGGCATGGTGGGCAAGATCGAGCTGCCGGCCGGTTTTGACAAGCTGGAGGGCGAGATCAAGTGGAACTCGCTGTACAAGGACGTAGCCAAGATCATCGCCAATCCGTTCCAGGCGGTGCAGCTGCAGGCCCGTTCCAGCATCGAGACCTACGGCGCGCAGGGTCGCCTGCAGCAGGTCAGCCTGGTGACCTTCCTGACCGTGATGTTCAAGAAGAACCCGTTGGGTACTTACAAACAGCATGAAAACGCCGATTTCAGCTCCTCCTTCTCCGCCACCTACATCAAGCAGGTAGTGGACGGCGAGGATGTGCTGGAGCTGGACTACCTGGCCAATATCTTCCGGGTGGGCGGCAACGACATGCTGGAACTGTACCGCCGCAACATCGGCGGCTGATGAAGGGCCGGCCGCCGGCCGGCTTGTCGGCACGCTCCCGTTTCCGTGAAGGTGGACCCGGATTGGCCGGGTCCGCCGGAGCCACGGCGATTCAGTTTGCAGGCAAGCCGGCTGGCGCTTTCAAGCCTTTCCCTAAAGGGCTTTAACAGACCGGCCGGACCGTAAACCGGACAATGAAGCTCATCAACCACGCAGTCCGCGACAAGGAGCTCCCATGAAGATCAAACTCAAATACCCGTTCACCAACGCCGCCGGCGAACGCCTGGACAGCCTGGAAATCAGCCGCCTGAAGCGCGCCGACCTCAAGGCCGCCAGCCATCACAGCCAGGACGACGCCGACCAGGAGGATTTTCTGTTCGCGCGCATGACCGGCCTGACCCTGGAAGACATCGACCAGCTCGACATCGCCGACAGCCGCGCGCTGGCGGACTGCTTTCGCGACATGGTGGGCGTCTCCGACGACGCTTAAAGATTTCGACGAAGCGCTGCTGACCGTGCTTGGGCTGCCTCCGTCGGAAATCGACGCGCTGGCGATGGACGATTACTGGTTCTGGTGCGAGGTGGCGGAGCGTGAAATCCAGCGCCGTCACGAGCGCGAACAGCAGTGGCTGGATCGTGACTGATTTTTCCTGCGCCGCGCGTCCGTGCGGCCCGGGGCCGGCCCGTCCGTCAGGACGGCCGCCGGCCCCACCCTGAGCCGCCGGAGTAGGTGTGGCGGCCCTTCCCCTCATACACACAGGCTAACACCATGGTAAGCGAGTTTTTCATCGGTCTTAAGGTGGGAGCGACGCTGTCCGGGGTCTTCGACAACGCCTTCCGCTCCGCGCGCGCCTCCTTGGACGAACTGGGCAAGACCAGCTTGCGCCTGCGCGATCGCCAGCGCGAGCTGAGCGACAGCGTGGAGCGTTCCCGCAAGGCTTTCGCCGCGCTGGATCTGCCGCAGCTGGAGCGCGACCACCACAAGCTGGAGCTGACGCTGGACCGTTTGCGTCAGCGGCACGACGCCTGGCTGGGCAGCGTCAAACGCGGCCAGGGCGTCAAGCTCGCCCTGCCTGGCGTGTCCCAGGTCAGCGAACTGGTGGCCAAGTGCCGCGTAGAGCTGCAGGCCTCGGTGAAGGTCAAGGCGGTGATCGAAGTGGAACAGCGGGTGCTGGAAAGCCAGGAGCGGCAAAAAGACGCCACCTGCAATCCTCGCCCGCCAACCTGCCCAAAACGGCCGACACCCCGCGGCGACGGCGACGACAAAGCCAAAGACGCGCCCCCCGATCTCGAATCCACTCTCAAGCGTCTGCGCACGCCCGGCATCCAGCGATGGATAGGCGTGGCCGACGCTGTTCAGCTGTCCTCGCGCTGGTTGTCCGACGCCGCCGGCAAAACCCACGAAGTCCTGTCCAAAGGCCTGGGCAATAAGGCGCTGCGTTATGTGCACGGCAAGCTCAATCCTTTGCTGGGCGGCAAGCTGCCCAGCGTGGACACCATGCTGGGCGCGCTGGAAAGCACCCGCGACGGCGGCGCCGCCGTCGCCAAGGGCGCCGCCAGGGTGGGTCAGGCGCTGCGCCGTTACGCCGATACCCCGGGCAATGTGTTGGCCAAGATCGCCGCCGCCAGCGAGGCGCTGTTGAAAGAAGACGGCGCCAAGGCGGCCGCGTCGGGCAAGCCGGGCGGTACGGCGGCCAAGGGCAAGGCCGGCGGCGGCGGCAAGATACGCTCCGCCATCCGCCTATTGCAAGGCCTGCCGGCGCCGGACGCCACGCCCTTGATCGAATTCAACGACAAGGTGGGCGGCATCAGCCGCGATGTGGCCAAGGCGGCCGGCACCGTGCACAAGACCTTGTCGCAAGGCCTGGGCAACAAGGCGCTGCGCTATGTGCACGGCAAGCTCAATCCGCTGTTGCGCGGCAAGCTGCCCAGCGTGGAAAGCCTGCTCGGTTCGGTGAAGGCCTTGGAGGACGGCGCGACCAAGGCCGGCGAGATCAGCGACAAGGTGGGCAAATCGCTGCGCAGCTATCAGGACACCAAGGGCGGCTTGCTGACCAAGCTGTGGGCCGCCGGCAGCGAATGGTTCAAGGAAGACAAGCCGGGCGCCACCCAGAGCCAGGCCGACAAGCCGGGCGACTGCATGGAGGCCAAGCCCGAGAACTGCTGCTGTTGCTGCCAGCCGGTCACGCGCGACATCGACAAGCCCGGCGACAGCATGGACCCGGACCGGGACGAGCGCAAAAAGGAAGACAAGCGCGATAAGGAGAAAAAGAACGAGCAGCGGGAGCGGGGCCGCAAGGAGCGGCGGCCCAGGCCCAAGCTACGGCCGAAGCCACAGCCCAGACCCAAACAGGGACCGCGTCCGCGGCGTTTGCCCAAGGGGCGAGGCTTGCCGGGCGGGATCGGCGACCTGTTCCGCCGCGGCGCGGCCTTGGCCAAGGCCGGAATCAAAGGCTTGGGCAATGCGCTGAAGCAGGTGCCGGGCATGCTGCGCGGCGGCGTGCAGAAAACCGGGGATTGGCTCAAGAGCTTGCCGGGCAAGGCCAAGGCCGGCGCGCAGAGCGCGGCCAAGGCGGCGGGTTCGGCGGCGAGCCGCATCGGCGCCGGGATGAAGCGCCTGCCTGGATTGGCGCGCGGCGGCATCAGCGGCGCGGCCAAGCTGGCCAGGGCGGCGGCCCAGCGGGCGGCTCCGTTGTTGAAGGCGGGGGTTGGCGTGGCCAAGGCCGGCCTCGGCATCGGCAAGGAAGTGTTCAAGCGCACCGGCGGCCTGCTCAAGGCCGGCATCGCCGGCTCGGTGATCACGGTGATGGAGGCCGGCCAGGAAGCCTGGAACGTCGGCAAGTCCAACCGCAGCCAGACAGAGAAGAACAAGGAGTACTGGAAGATAGGCGGCAAGGCCGGCGGCTCCATAGGCGGCGCGGCGATGGGAGCGGCCATCGGCAGCATGATCCTGCCCGGCGTCGGCACTTTGGTGGGTGGGGTCATCGGCCACTTCGCCGGCAAATACGCTGGGGAATGGGCCGGCGGCAAGGTGGGCAACGCCATCCACGGCGCGCCCATGCCCGGCAAGGCCAAGCAGCCGCCCGCCGCGCCTCCGCCTGCGGCTACCCAGCCGCCGTCGCGGCCGCCCAAGGTGGATTTCAACAAGCCGGCGGGCAAGCGCGGCGGGGTCAGCGCGGAAGTGACGGCCAGCGTCTCGGTGTCTGCCCAGGCGGAAGTGCGCGCCCGGCAGCTGCAACGCCTGCAACAGGGCGGCGCGGCGGCCAAGGCGCCGGCCAAGAACGCCGGCGGCGGGATGAACGTCACCTTTGCGCCGCACATCACCGTTACCGCCGGCGCGGCGGCCACGGTGAAGCAGCAGGTGCAGCAGGCGGTGCAGTTGTCCTACGCCGAGTTCGAACGCCTGATGCGGCGTTACGAGGCGGACAGGCAACGGCGTAGCTATAGCGCCCGCGCTTGAGCCGCGGAGCCCGGCGCGCTAGCGCGCCGGGTCCTCTTTCCACCCATTCGGAGGGCAACCCATGTACGCGGTACTGGGCAATATCGAGTTTGATCTGATCAGTTATTTCGACGGCCTGGAACAGCGCAGCGGCAGCGACTTCGCCGAACACGGCCGCATCGGCGGCAAGCCGGTGCTGCAATTCGTCGGCGACAAGCTGGACGAAATCCGCATCGACCTGGTGCTGCACGCCGCCTACTGCCAGCCGGACGAGGAGTTGCAAAAGCTGCAGGCGGCGAGGCAGCAGCACCAGGCCTTGGCGTTTGTGCTGGGCAACGGCGACTACAAAGGCCGCTTCGTCATCGCCGAACTGCAAAGCACTGGCCGTCAGACCGACCGCAGCGGCAGCCTGCTGGCGGTGGAGGCCCAGCTCAGCCTGCGCGAGTACGGCGGCGACGCCCCGCCCAAACCCAAGCCGGCGTTGGCCAAGGCCGCGGCCAGCCTGCCCGCGGGCAAGCTCAAATTGCCGGCCGGGCTGGAGCGCTTCAAGGCCGATATCGCCGGCCTGGCCAAGACCGTGGCTCAAGTGAAAAGCGTGGTGGGCAAGGTCAAGACCGTGATCAACACCGCGCGCGAGCTGCGTCAGCTGGCTGGCCGCGACCCGGCCGCGGCTTTGGAAAAGCTGCCCGGCCTGCTCAAGGAGGTGCAGGCGGCGGCGCCCGGATTGCAAGTCAGCGCCGAGCAGATGGCCAAGTTCGAGCAATACAGCAAGCTGGCCGGCGACGCGGTGCGCGTGGGCCAGAGCCTGCAGCAGGCCAAGCTCAATATGACGGCGATGGGCCGGCTGCTGACAGGCACCCCTGCCGGCCAGGTGCTGGACAAGCTGGCCGCCTGCGAAGAAATCAACGGCCGCTCCGAAGTGGCCTTGCGCGAACTGGCTGAGCCGCTGGCCGGCTTGGCCGCCAAGGCCGCGGTGCGGCGCATCCTGAGGTGACGTCATGTTCCTGAACCATGTGACCCAAGAAAACGAACGCTGGGACCAGATCGCCTGGCGCTATTACGGCGATGTCGGCCAAATGGCGCAGCTGATCGCCAACAACGCCCACATCCCCATAGGCGAAAGCCTGCCCGCCGGCCTGACCCTGGCCATCCCGGTGCTGGAGGCCGCGGACAGCGAGGCGCTGGAGCAATTGCCGCCGTGGAGGCGCTCATGAGCGACAGCCGCGCGCAGGAGGTGCCGACTCCGGCCTTCGAACTCAGCTACAACGGCAAATCCATCACCGCGGACATCGCCCGCCACGCGCTCAGCGTCAGCTATACCGACCACCTGAGCGGCGAGTCCGACGAACTGGACGTGGAGTTGGAGGACGTGGACGGGCGCTGGCTGGACGGCTGGTATCCGGACAAAGGCGCCACGCTGGCGCTCAAACTGGGCTATCGCGGCGCGGCGCTGGTGGCGGCGGGCAGCTTCGACATCGACGAAGTGGAATACCGCTCGCCGCCGTCCACCGTGCGCATTCGCGCGCTGGCCACCGGCGTGCAGCATCCGCTGCGCACCAAGAACGGCCGCGCCTATGAACAGATCACCTTGCAAGCGCTGGCCCAGCGCGTCGCCAAGCGCCACCGAATGAAGCTGCAGGGCAAGATCGAGACGGTGAACATCGACCGGCTGACCCAGTACCACGAAACCGATCTGCAATTCCTGCAGCGGGTGGCGGACCAGCACGGCTATGTCTGCAAGGTGATGGACAACAACCGCAAGCTGGTGTTTTGGAAACGCAGCGATCTGATGCAGAGCCCCAGCGTGCGTCGTTACACCCCGGCCCAGCTGATGGCCTGGCAGGCGCAGGACCAGCTTAGCAAGGTGCCGGCCCAGGTGGACGTCAGCTATCACGATCCGGCCAAGCGCGCGCTGCGCACCGCCAGCGTGCGCGCCGACGCCAAGGCGCCGGGCGGCAAGGCCAGCAGCGCGGATATCGTCAAGCTCACTCGCAAGGCCGCCGGCAAGCGCCAGGCGGAGCAGATGGCGGCGGCGGAACTGGAACGTCGCCAGTTGGAGCGCACCCGCATGTCCATCACCGTGGATGGTTCGCCGCAGTTGGCCGCCGGCAGCAATATCGATCTGGACGGGTTCGGCACACTGTCCGGCCGTTACCAGATCCAGCGCGCCAGCCACCGCATCAGCCGTCAGGACGGCTATGTCTGCGAACTGGAACTGAAACGGGTGAGCGCCGGCTCCGCCCAAAACACAGCAAACGAGAGGAACAAGCCATGATGGACGTACCCCTGCCGGAAGCGCTGGCCACCCTCAAGTTCGGCAGCGTTTCCGCCGTGGATGCCAATACCCAGCGCGTGCGCGTACGGCTGCCGGAACTGGGGCGGCTGCGCACCGCCTGGCTGCCGGTGCTCAGCCGCAAGAGCGGCCGCGACAAGGACTACTGGCTGCCGGACATTGGCGAACAAGTGGCGGTGCTGTTGGACGCTCGCGGCGAGGACGGCGTGGTGTTGGGCGCCATCTTCTCCGCCGCCGATGCGGTGCCGGTGGCCAGTGTCGATAAATGGCATCGGCGCTTCGCCGACGGCGCGACGCTGGAGTACGACCGCGCGGCCCATCAGCTCACCGTCAGCGGCGGGGTGCAAAAAGTGGTGGTGGAAGCGGGGGCGGAAATTGTCCTCAAGGCGGGCGCCAAGGTCAGCATAGACGCGCCGGCCACGGAAATCAGCGGCACCTTGCTGGTCAAGGGCCTGCTCACCTACCAGGGCGGCTTGAGCGGTTCCGGCGGCAGCGGCGCCAGCTTCTCCGGCAATATCAGCCAGAGCGGCGGCAGCTTCAACAACGCTGGCGGCGACGTGGTGGCCAGCGGCAAGAGCCTGGCCGGCCACGTGCATCCGGCGCCGGGCGGCATGACCGGCGGCCCAGTGTAGGCGTCGCGTTTAGTCTAACCGCAGCGTCAAGCGCCCAGCCCCGATGGCGAGAGCCGTCGGGGCTGGGTTGTTTCATGGGGCAAGAGAATCCGCATCGGCGCACAGTCTGCAGCGCCGGGGGAGCCGCAGTACCGCGGGCATTGCTATGACTTTGCTCGTGCGCCACTCGCGCATGCTGACTTCTCGGTCGTTGCCGCCTTGCCTCGTTCTTGGTCATGAGACCGTGAACACGTTTTTACAGCAAGCGGTTCAACTCGCTGGCCGCGTTCACCTGCATCGCGTGCAGCGGCTCCAGCATGAAGGCGAGGTGGCTGCCGTAAGCCCCTGCGTCCTCGCCTTGCCACAGCAACTGCAGGGCCGCGCTGAGGCTGTTGTTGGCGGCGTCCAGCTCTATCAGGTGGCGGCTGGCTATCTGGCGGATGGATTGATGACAACGGCTCAATTCGTCTATCACCGCATCCAGCATGCCCAGCTCCGCGTGTTGCTGGCGCAGCGCCTGCAATTGGGCGATGGCCTGTCCCAGCTGATGAGTGGGCTTGCCTTCGGCGGCGGAGGGGATGGGGGGGAGGGCCATGATGAAAGTTTCCAATTGATGTCGGCGCAGCCTGTCCGGTACCGATCGGAAGCGGGCAAGTCCATGGCGGGGCGGCCTGCCGGCCTGCGTGGGCCGCGTTCCCGGCGCCGGGGAACTCCGGCGCGTCGTGGATTGTCGTCCAGCGCCGCGCTTGGGGTCAAGGCCGGGCGGGAGCCGCCGCGCCCAAACCGCTTTAGAACCTGTTCAAAGTCTGCCGCGCTGCGGCGATACGGCGTTAAAAACAAGCTCAAAATGCTCATGTACCACTCGACCATTCCGTTTTTTCGCTCGTTTTCGCCTTGTCTCGCTCTGGCTCGCGAGCCTTTGAACCAGCACTTAGTTCGCATCTCACATTTTCCTTTGCGGCTGATCTGGCCGGCAGCTATAACCACACTTGCATGTAATGATAAAAGCATGATTGTTGGCGTGTATTAATACTATGTGACTATACGTAGTGCGCTGCATCAGGGAGGGCGGGTCCGCCGCCTGCGAAGCGGCGCCGTCCGCAGTCAGCCGGGAAGGGAACGGCCGCCAAGGGGGCGGATGGCACCGGGGTTCCAATACGAAGGAGCACAATCGATGTCATTGCAACAGTCTGTCTCCGCCAGCGTGCGCTGGGGGTGGCTGGTTCTGGCCTGCGCCGCCGCCGGCGTCCAGGCCGCCGACATGCCGGAGGCTTCCGCCGCCGCCGCGCTCAAGGCTTTGAAGAGCACGCCGGCGGGGCGTCACAGCTATTACACCGGCGGCGTGCACAACACCGTCGGCTGTCTGTTGCCGGGCAGCTGCGTCTATCCGCGCAAGCCCGGCGAACCCAGCGACCCGCTGTTCCCCGAATGGTGGGTCAGCGACTGGACCATGTATCGCATCTTCAATCAGGCGGCGATCAAGGAATATCCGCCGCCGTACGCCTCGCCGCCTGCCGGGATGAGCGAGGGCCAGGATTACGAAACGTCCTACGGCGCCAGCTATTACGATTCCAGCTACGTGCCGGCGGATGGCGATGGCCGCGGCGCGATGATGGAGCATTATGAAAAACGCTGCCTGCCCATCTTCCCCGGCAGCAATCATTACAGCTGCTCCTTCGTGTCGCTGGGCAACAAGGCTTATTTCCTGCGCTACGCGGACCGGCCCAAGGGCACGCCGCAGTGCTGTCAGTTCTCCTTGGACAACCACCCGCCGCGTCGAGACTTCATCAAGCATCTGCCGTACAACGCCGCGCAGAGCACCCACTTGAACGGCACGATACAGGCGTACTCGCGCGTGGTGCAGCCGGGCAGCATCCTGTTTGGCTACGCCTTCTACAAACAGCCAACGCGCGACGGCGGCAAGGGTGCGCCGTACCGGCACCCGCAGTCCTTCTTCTTCTCCGGCGATCCCGGCTCGCCGCCGGACGCGCCCATGGTCAGCCAGAACTACAGCCACTTCCGTGCGCAGAAACCGGACCCGAAACAGACCTGGATGAAGGTGGCCGAGATGTGCCCGGCCAAGCCGGAATGGTGCTGCCTGTTCGCCACCGATTGCCCGGACAAGGGCAAGGCCGACGCGCCGGCGGCCGACAAGGCCAACGCCCAACCCGACCCGAGCTGGGCCACCCTGCAGCCGTAAAGGAATCGCCATGAGTTATCTCGACTCCCCCCGCATCCATTTTTCCGGCTACTTCCAGTCGGATGTGTCCACCGTCAACAACAATGTCTGTTATTACGATTCCGACGCTTTCAAGGAGCAATACCAGGAGTACGGCGACGGCGGCTGGAACCCGCAGGGCACCGCCATCTTCCGTTTCGTCAGCTGCAGCGTCACCGGCGCCAGCCTCAACGGCAAACCCATCACCAGCAGCGCGCAGGACCCCATCATCGGCATGGCGATGGAGAACGCCGACCAGCGCGCGCCGGGCAAGATGGCGGACTTGGACCCGCAACAGCAGATGGTGTCGCAGATCTGGGCGCTGCAAGTGCGGCTCACCGACAATGTCGAGCGCGCGCTGTTCATCGGCGACATGCTGCCGGTGGGCTTCATGAATTTATGGAAGCGTCAGCAAATCGAGGCGTTCAACGACCAAACGCTGGGTGCCAACTACCAGTCCATCCTGGAAAATGTGCAATGGCACGGGCATAGCCGCTCGCCGGTGCTGGAGGCGATGCGCAAGGCCAGTCAACACGGGCTGCTGGCCATCGAGTTCAATCTGTTCGGCTACGGCCGCGACCCCTCGATCCCGCGCTACACCCAGGGCCATATCGTCGGCACCATCGGCCCCTACCATGAGCGGGAGCCCAAGCATTTCATCCTGGGCCGGCAAATGACGGCGCAGGTGGACAGCAACAATACGACGAAGCCGACGGAAGGGGTTTACAGCTTCCAGTGCAAGAACCATCCGGACCGTCAGACCCTGACCGCGGACTTCGGCAACGCGCTGCCCATCATTGACGCCAGCGGCGCCTTCGTTGATCTGGGGCCGTTGACCATGGCGGTGTTGAAACAGCCGGCGCACGCGCCCATCAGCGGCAGTCTGAGCCAGGACCAGGTCATCGTGCTGGGCCAGGTGGCCTACGACCCGCCGCAGCCGGGCGCGGCGCCCAGCGACGAGCCGTCCGAGTGGTTTCGTCAGACCGCGGCGATCCAGGACTTCGAGTACGCCGCCATTCCCGGCGCCAGGCAGGCGCTGGAAGCCTGTCCGCTGTTGTTGCTGAGCCCATCCGACGACGGCTACCAAGTGCTGGTGCAAGAATCCATCGACGGCCTCT
The DNA here is from genome assembly GCF_009936155.1 of Chromobacterium haemolyticum. Taxonomy (NCBI): domain Bacteria; kingdom Pseudomonadati; phylum Pseudomonadota; class Betaproteobacteria; order Neisseriales; family Chromobacteriaceae; genus Chromobacterium; species Chromobacterium haemolyticum. The sequence goes on from NZ_AP019312.1 coordinate 5,253,027, forward strand.
ACGTGCGTTCCGACGATCATGTGCTGCGGCTGAACGCCGGTCAGCAACTGCCGGTCAGCTTTTTCGCCAGCCGTTACGGCCAGCCGCTGTCCGCCGAAGTCGACGTAGGTTTGTTGCCCAAGAGCAAGAACCCAATGGGCGGCGGCAAGCCGCTGCCGCCTTCGCCTCCGGACAACAAGCCGGTGCTGCCGCCCAAGATCAGCGTGCCGGCGGACGCGGTGCGCTACCCGGCCAGCTTCCACACCAACGACAGCGGTCATGGTCGAGCGGTGGTCAGCGCGATTCCGGCCGGGCCGGGCAATCCGCGCGGCTATATCGACGGCCAGCTCTACGGCATCGGCTACCAGTTGCGGCAGCAACCTAAGGACTACATCAGCAACCCGTGGAATTTTGTCAGCGTGCTGGCCTTCGACCGCGTGCCGGTGCCGGATCATCCCACTTGGTACCACGATATCCGCCCCATCTTCGTCCAGTACGGCAACCTCTATCCCATCATGAGCAAATACGTGGTGGACCTGGGCGATTACGACTCTGTGGTGCGCCATGTCGACATCCTTAAATTGGCGTTTTCCCTGCCGATGAGCGATCCCAACCACATGCCGGTGACTCGCGACCTGTCCGACGACAAGCGCGCCATCATCCTCAAGTGGCTGAACCAGACCGACGCTCAGGGCAAGCCGCTCAAGGGCGCGCCGCTGCTCAAGGCCGCCGTCGTGCCCGCGCCGCGGGAGGTGGACACCGATGCGGTGGCGGTGCCATTGGACGATCTGCAAATCGCCGGCAAGAGCGCGGTGGTGTTGCAACTCCAGGCGCGACGCAAAGCCGCGCCGTCGCAGGATTGAGGGAGAACAGGCCATGATTCGCTTGCAACGCAGCATCATCCACGGCATCCGCGCCGCCAAGACCGCGGCCGAACTGCATTACTACCTGCAAAACGCGGTGGAACTGGAGCACGCCACCATTCCGCCCTATCTGACCGCGATGTTTTCGCTGAAGCCGGGCTACAACGTGGAAATCCGCCAGCTGATCCACAGCATCGTGATGCAGGAAATGCTGCACATGTGTATCGCCGGCAACATCCTGATCGCCATCGGCGGCCATCCGCAGATCAACAAGCCGCCGTTCATCCCCAAATATCCGGGGCCGCTGCCGATGTCCATAGGCGGCGAGGACTTCATCGTCGGCATCGAACCGTTCTCCAAGGAGCTGGTGTTCAACACCTTCATGGTGATCGAGGAACCGGAAGATCCGGTGCCGGTGGAAACGCCCAAGCTCGCCGCTGAGGACGAGCCGGACTACGCCACCATCGGCGAGTTTTACGACGCGATCAAAAAGAAGATCAAGGAGCTGGGCGACGGCATCTTCATTCCGGCCACCGTGCCCAAGCAAGTGCTGGGCTGGTTCTCCCCGGAACGCTTGTTCCCGATCACCGACGTGGCCAGCGCCCTGCACGCCATCAACATCATCATCGTTGAAGGCGAGGGCACCAGCACCAACCCGAACCAATCTCCGGGCAACCCGGCGCACTACTACAAGTTCGGCGAAATCTACTACGGCCGCCGCATCGTCAGCACCCCGGACGGCGGCTACGCCTACGCCGGCGCGGAAGTGCCCTACGACCCGGCCGGGGTCTACCCGATGGTGTCCAACCCGCAGGACTACGACTATCAGGACAACACCCAGGCCAAGGTGAGGGTGGAAGCCTTCGCCTACAGCTACAGCAGCCTGCTCAACGCCCTGCACCAGGCGTTCAACGGCGATCCCAAGCGCATCGACACCGCCATCGGCCTGATGTACGACCTCAAGGTGCAAGCGGTGAGCCTGATGGAAACGCCGGTGGCGCCGGGCAGCGAGAAGACGGCTGGACCCAGCTATCGCTACGTGAATACGCAAGGAGGGATGGACACCAGCGATTAAACGCCGTCCGCCATTGCGCAAGGCCAAAGCGGTCCGGCGGATGCCGGGCCGCGTTTGCCGTCTCATCGACGCGCAGCAGATTTAAGAACCGCTAACAAAACCTCGCAGAGAACCTGAGCCAAGGCGCGCCGACGCAGGCAGTACAAAGTGGTACGACAAGGAGGCGCAACGCGGGGTCAGGGGTTTTGTTAGCGGGTCTAAGAACCGGTTTTATTTAGGAGCAGAGCCATGCCACTGCCAGTCAGCAAGCCAGACCTCGGAGACGCCGCAAGCGGCCGCAGCGCCGGGGCCATGACCATGCAGCGCTTCAGCGTGCCGTTCGAATACCCGGTGTATTTTGGCCGCGGCTTGCTGAGCGACCCTGGCAACCCGCTGTTGCGGCAAGCCATCTGCCGGCGCGAGCCGGAACGGCGCCATCGATTCGTGGTTCTGATTGACCAGGACGTGGCCGCCGCCCACCCGCGGCTGCCCGCCGCCTTCGAGCGCTACGCCCGGCGTCACCGCGACGCGCTGGAACTGGCCGCGCCGCCGCGGCTGACCATGGGCGGCGAAGCTTGCAAGAACGATCCGGAGCAGCTGTTCGCGCTGCAAGGCTGGTTGCAGCAATGCCATGTAGACCGTCACAGCTGCGTGGTCATCGTCGGCGGCGGCGCGCTGCTGGACATGGCCGGCTTTGCCGCGGCCACCACCCACCGCGGCGTGCGCGTGGTGCGCATGCCCACCACCGTGCTGGCGCAGAACGATTCCGGCGTGGGCGTCAAAACCGCGATCAACGCCTTTGGGGCCAAGAACTTCCTCGGTGCCTTCGCGCCGCCGTTCGCCGTGCTCAACGACTACGACTTCATCGCCAGCCTGCCGCGCCGAGACCGCATCGCCGGCATCGCCGAAGCGGTGAAAGTGGCGGCGATACGCGACCGCGCCTTCTTCGACTGGCTGGACGCCAACGCCGAAGCGCTGACCGACGGCGACGACGAAGCGATGCAATGGATGATACGGCGTTGCGCCGAACTGCATCTGAACCACATCGGCCAGGGCGGCGACCCCTTCGAGTTCGGCAGCGCCCGGCCGCTGGATTTTGGCCATTGGGCCGCGCACAAGCTGGAAGCGCTGAGCGGCTACGCGCTGCGCCACGGCGAAGCGGTGGCGATAGGCCTGGCGCTGGACTGCCGCTACGCGGTGTTGGCCGGCTTGCTGCGCGAACCGGCGCAACTGAGTTTGCACCGGCTGCTGCTGCGGCTGGGCTTTTCGTTATGGCACCCGGCGTTGGACTGGCGCGACGGCGAGCGTCGCCAGGTGCTGGCCGGGCTGGATGAGTTCCGCGAACACCTAGGCGGCGAACTGACCATCACCCTGTTGCAGCGTTTGGGGCAGGGTGTGGAAGTGCACGCCATCGATGCGGATCGGATGAACGCGGCCATAGACTGGCTGCGCGACAGGAGCGATGACCATGTTGCTGCTTGACCCCCAACAACGGCCGGACAGTCTGCCGGCCACCACTCTGCCCGCGGTCCACATGAGCTACTGCACCAATATCCACCCCGGCGAAAGCTGGCAGGAAATGCGCGCTCAACTGGGCTTCCACCTGCCGCGCATCAAGGCGCGAGTGGCGCCGGACCGGCCGTTCGGCATTGGGCTGCGGCTGTCCGCGCTGGCCGCGCGCCAGTTGGAGGAGGAACCGGCGCAGGCGGAATTTCGCGATTTTCTGACCGAGCACCAATGCTATGTGTTCACTCTCAACGGCTTTCCCTTCGGCGCCTTCCACCGGCAAGTGGTTAAGGATGGGGTTTACCTGCCGGACTGGCGGGACCCGCAGCGGCTGATCTACAGCAACCGGCTAGCCCAGCTGCTGTCCGCGCTGCTGCCGCCGGAACTGGAATACGGCAGCGTCAGCACCGTGCCCGGCGGTTATCGCCAACACCTGAGCGGCGACGGCAGCGGCGCGCTGTGGATCGCCACCCATCTGCTGGAGCACGCCGCCTTTCTCCACCGGCTGCGACAGGACAGCGGCCGCCGCATCGTGCTGGCGCTGGAACCGGAGCCGGACTGCCTGCTGGCCACCAGCGAAGACGCGGTCGCCTTCTTCGAGCTGCATCTATTGAGCCGGGCCGCGCTCAACCAAGTGGCCAAATGGTGCAATGTCAAACGCGAAGAAGCCGAAGCCATCGTGCGGCGGCACCTGGGCGTGTGCCTGGACGCCTGCCACGCCGCGGTGGAGTACGAACAGCCGGAAGACGCGGTGGCGCGGCTGGATCAGGCCGGCATCGCCATCGCCAAGCTCCAGCTCAGCGCCGGCCTGCGCGTGACCCGGCCGGACCGGATGGCGGCGGAAGCGCTGCGCGCCTTCGCCGAAGACACCTATCTGCACCAAGTGGTGGCGCGGCGCGGCGACGACCTGTGGCGCTACCCGGACCTGCCGGCGGCGCTGACGGCCCTGCCGCGACAGCCGGCCGACGAATGGCGCATCCACTTCCACGTGCCCATCTGCCACGCCGCGCTGGGGCCGTTCGCCAGCACCCAAGACTTCCTGTCTCGGCTGCTGGCCCTGCAACGCCAGCGGCCGCTGAGCAGCCACCTGGAAGTGGAAACCTATAGCTGGGGCGTGCTGCCCCCGGCACACCGTCAGGGCGACCTGGGCGAAGCCATCTGCCGGGAGCTGCAATGGGCGGAGGGCCAGCTGCGATGAGCGGCCAGCGCGCCCTGCCCATTCCCAAGACCAGCGCCCGGCGGAGGCTGTCGCGGCGGCACGCGCGCCAGACTCGCCGGCGCGTGGCCGGGGTCTGGTCGCTGGCGCTGCGGCTGGGTCGGGTATCCAACCTGCCCACGGTGTGGAGCAACGTCCTCGCCGGCGCGGTATTGTCCGGCCACGCCGTGACTGGCGGGCCGCTGGCCTTGCTGCTGCTGTCGCTGTCCTTGATCTACGTGGCCGGCATGTATCTGAACGATGTCTGCGACCGCCACATCGACGCGCGCGAACGGCCGGAACGGCCGATTCCCTCCGGGCTGGCGTCGGCGCGGCTGGTGTTGCTGGCCGGCGCCGCCCAGCTCGCGGTCGGCGTCGCCCTGTTGGCGGCGCTGGGCCTCCCCGCCTTGTTGGCCGGCCTGTGCCTGGCCGCCACCGTGGTGCTCTACGACCTCTGGCACAAACACAATCCGCTCAGCCCGCTGCTGATGGGCTTGTGCCGGATGCAGGTTTATCTGATCAGCGGCCTGGCGCTGGGCGCTGGAGCTTTATCCGGCCCGCTGTTGCTGGCGGCGCTGGCGCTGCTGGCTTATCTGATCGCACTGACTTACGTGGCCAAGCAGGAAGGCCGCGCCGGGCTGGGGCGGCTGGCGCCGCTGCTGGGCCTGGCCGCGCCGCCGCTCTACCTGCTCAGCCAACCGTTCCAGCCCTGGGCGCTGCCCTTTTTGCTGCTCAGCCTGGGGTGGAGCGCGCATTGTCTGCGGCTGGCCTGGCCCGGACCCGGCCGCGACATGCCGCGCGCCGTCGGCGGTCTGATCGCTGGCATCGCGCTGGCGGACGCTTTGTTCATCGCCGCCGCGGGCCAGCCGCAGTGGGCGGCGTTGGCGGTTTTGGCCGCCTGGCTGACCCGGACATGGCAACGCCGGGTGCCGGGCACTTGAACGGAGAATCTGCGCGATGGAAACGCAAACCATGCTGGCGGATCAATTGCACGCCAGCCTGCTGGACGCGGCGGACCGCCACAACGCCGCCCAGGCGCTGGTGTGGTTGGAGGCCTGTCGTCGGCTGACCGCCGATGCGCCGGAGCCCGCCGCCTGTCGCCGCTTGTTTAGCGTGGCCAACCGGCAACTGGCGGCGCTGACCCTGCTGCCCAAGGCCGCGATCAAGGCCTTGCAAGCCCAACGCGTGCTGGCGGCGGAAGCGTGGTCGCCCGGCGACGCCGGCCGCGCCCTGCTGCTGTTGAGGGCCTTGGCAGCCGGCGCGGATCCGGCGCTGGCGTTCGATCTGTATCGCGGCGGCGATAGCCTGGAACAGCAGGCGGTGGTCAAGACGCTGATCCTGCTGCCCAAGCCGGAAGACTGGCTGGCGCTGGCCACCGACGCCAGCCGCAGCCACGTGGCCGGCGTGTTCCAGGCGCTGGCTTGTGACAACGCCTACCCGGCGCAACAGTTTCCCGATCTCAATTTCAACCAGCTGGTGCTCAAGGCCTTGTTCACCGGCGCGCCGGCGCGGCGTATCGCCGGCCTGGAACGGCGCTGGAGCCCAGAGCTGGAACACATGGTGGCCGCCTACGCCAGCGAGCGACGCGCCGCCGGCCGCAGCGTGTCCGACGACGTCGTTTTCCTACTGCAAGGACTGCATCATGAAAATGTTTGATCCGCACATCCACATGACCTCCCGCACCACCGACGACTACCAGGCGATGAGCCGGGCCGGCATCAGCGTGGTGGTGGAGCCGGCGTTCTGGATGGGCCAGCCGCGACGGCACGTCGGCAGCTTCGACGACTACTTCCTGTCGCTGCTGGGCTGGGAGCGCTTCCGCGCCGCGCAATTCGGCATCCGCCACTTTTGCACCCTGGGCCTCAACCCCAAGGAAACCAACAACCCGGACGTGGCCGACGGCGTGATGGCGCTGCTGGAGCGCTACTTGGACAAGGACGGCGTGGTGGCGGTGGGGGAAATCGGCTTCGACGACGAAACCCCGGCCGAGGAGCGCTACTTCGCTCGCCAGCTGGAACTGGCGATGGAGTTCGACCTGCCGGCGCTGGTCCACACCCCGCATCGAGACAAAAAGGCCGGCACCCTGCGCAGCCTGGCGCTGGTGCGCGACAGCGGCATTGCGCCGGGGCGGGTGCTGATCGATCACAACACCGAAGAAACCCTGCCGCTGGTGCTGGACTCCGGCTGTTGGGCCGGCCACTCCATCTACCCCAACACCAAGATGGACGAACCGCGGATGGTGGCGCTGGTGCGCCAGTACGGCAGCGAACGCATCATCATCAACAGCGCCGCCGACTGGGGCGTCAGCGATCCGCTGAAAGTGCCCAAAACCGTGGAGGCGATGCGCGCCGCCGGCATCGCGGAGCGCGACATCGAAACCATCGTCTGGCGCAACCCGCTGGACTTCTTCGCCCAGAGCGGCCGTCTGGACATCGAAGAAGCCAACAGCCCGCTGGCGGTGGACCAGCGCCGGCTGTATCAGGGCAATTCCGTGCTGCGCGGCCAAAATCCGCAGGTGGATATCGTGGAGTGACATCATGCAACGCACACTCGTTCTGAACGTGGTGGGCCTGACGCCGCAGCTGCTGCGGCACGCGCCGCACTTGATCCGGCTGGCGGAACGCGGCGCGCAGCGCCCGCTCATGGCGGTGACGCCGGCGCTGACCTGCCCGGCGCAAGCCACCTATCTGACCGGCCAGCTGCCGCAGGCGCACGGTTGCGTCGCCAACGGCTGGTATTCGCGAGAGTTGGCCGAGCCGTTGTTCTGGAGACAGAACAACGCCTTGATTCAGGGCGAGAAACTTTGGCACGAAGCCCGGCGTCTACACGCTGGCTTCAGCTGTGCGCAGTTGTTCTGGTGGTACAACATGTACGCCGACGTGGACTGGAGCGTGACGCCGCGCCCGATCTACAAGGCCGACGGCCGCAAGATTCCCGACTTCTACTGCAACCCGCCGGAGCTGCACGCGGAATTGCGTCAAAAGCTGGGCGATTTTCCCCTGTTTCACTTTTGGGGGCCGGCGGCGGATATCCGCTCCAGCCGCTGGATCACGGATTGCGCCTTGCATCTGTACCGCTCGCGCCAGCCCACGCTGACCCTGGTCTACCTGCCGCATCTGGATTACTGCCTGCAGCGTTTGGGGCCGGATCATCCGGACGTGGCGGTGGAGGTGGCGGCGGTGGATCAGTTGTGCGGGGAGTTGATCGAGGAGGCTGACCGGGACGGCAGCCGCGTGATCGTCTTGTCCGAGTACGGCGTCACGCCGGTCAGCAACGACATCGCCATAAACCGCGTTCTGCGCATGGCCGGTTGGCTCAAGGTGCGGGAGGAACAGGGCGAGGACAAGCTGGACTGCGGCGCGTCGGCGGCTTTCGCGCTGGCGGATCATCAGATCGCTCATGTCTATGTGCGCCAGCCGGCGTTGGTGCCGGAGGTGAAGGCTTTGTTGCTGGAGCTGGAGGGGGTGGAAATGGTGTTGGACCAGGCCGGCAAGCGTTTGCTGGGGCTGGATCATCCGCGTTCCGGCGAGCTGGTGGCGGTGAGCCGGCCGGATCGCTGGTTCAGTTATTACTATTGGCTGGACGATGCGCACGCGCCGGATTTCGCCCGCACGGTGGATATTCACCGCAAGCCGGGTTACGACCCGGTGGAGTTGTTTTTGGACCCGGCTTTAAGTTGGCCGAAGTTGGACATTGCCTGGACGTTGTTGAAGCGCAAGTTGGGGATGCGGAGTTTGTTGGAGGTGATTCCGCTGGATCCGTCTTTGGTGCGGGGGTCGCATGGACGTCCCACGCTGAATCCGGAGCATGGTCCGTTGATGATTAGTTCTTTGCCGGACAGTTTGCCGTCGGGGGCGGTCCCGGCGACGGCGGTGCGGGACATCATCATGGATCATATGTTTGGGGAGGTGGAGACGCGGCTGGCGTATCGGGCGCATGGGGTGATGGAGTAGGGCGGAGGCCCCGCGTGGGCTTTTTTATGGGGTTTTCGCTCTTTGATCGCGCTTTGATTGGAGAGGTTTTTTTGTTGAATCCGCTTCCATGGGCTTCCTTTGATAGCGTGGAGCTGAGTGGTGATGGTTCTGTTGAATCCGCTGTGCGGATGATGTTTTGGGTGCCGCTTTCCGCGCGGCGAACGGGGAGGGGGCGGGCCGCCGCCCCCTTCCATCCCCCCTCGTCCCCCAGGACGCGAAACCCCGAAGAAAAAGGGGGCTGCAAGGCGCGGCTGAACTCGCGATTTGCTAGCGTCAAATCGCTCAAACAAAGCAGCCGCTTAAAACCTTGCAGACCCCTTTTTCTCCGGCGCGCCCCGAGGGGACACTTGGGCGCTACACGAGGTGGTCTTTTTTGAATTAAGAGAGGTGGTTTAGCAAAGTGGGCCATTTCCGTGGATAACTTGGCCCCATTGCTCTTGTCTGTGGATAAGTCTGACTCCCTAAAAGAGAGCATGTATCCGACGCGCCCTGGGTCCCTTCAAGCCTGCCGTCGGGTGGCAGGTCCGAGGTCTTAAGCGGCTGCCCTGTTTGAGCGATTTGACGTTAGCAAATCGCGAGTTCAGCCGCGCCTCGGACCTGACGGGAAGCCGTAGGCCAGGCTTGCAGGGTGGCCTTTAGGAGTGGAGAGGATATTTGGCCAAGCAAATATCCTCTCCCTGCTCGCCGGGCAGTCCCGGCAATGAAAATCATCTTCCGCGTAGCGGATACAAAACCCACACACCTCGCCACACCAACCACCCCACCTTGACCCCAACCGCCCCCTCGGCAACAATCCCCCCGTTGCCGCCAAAACAAGCGGCACACGGGATTGGCGTCCCGTTGCTATGAAATTCTGCGTACTTGTTACGCAGGCAGCACACCCACAGCCATGCCAACTTGGCAGGCGTGTGGTGGGAGAGTGCTATGCACTCGCCGGTTTCATAGCTCGGTACGCCAATCCTGCCACGCGCCTGCCCAATACCTCAGCCTTCCCCGGCAGGTGGTTTATCTTGTGTCACAGCAGGAGAAACACCATGCAACATCCTCACAAATTCCCCCGTCGTCGCCGCTACAAACTGCACTCGCTGGAACAGCAGGAAGCCTTGCTCCCCTTCGTCCGCCTCTGTCCCGGTCGCACCTATCGGCATTACTGGCAAATGCCCACGCCCCGTAAGGATTACCCCGCGGACAGCGCCTACGGCCGCGAATGCGCGGCCCACCTATTGCAATGGATGAAGGACAACCGCGAATATGTCGGCAAAGGCCTGCTCAGCCGTGTCGCCCGCGACATCGACTTTGACGACCGCGGCGGGCGCTACCAGTGGATGGGTTTCTTCAACTATCTGGAAATCATGATGTTGCTGGGCGCGGACCGGGTCAGGGTCTACCGCCATGTCGATAGCCAACATCAGTTCTATCTGGCGCTGGGACAACGGCTCAAGCTGGAGGCGCGTTTCCGCCGCATCCGCCTACGCAATCGCTGACCTAAGCAGGTGGGTGGAGCCGTAGGCGATATCCACCAAACCCCGCTGCCGCCGCTTGCCACTGCGCGGAGCGGGCGCAAAAAAAAAAACGGGGTGGCCATGGGCCGCCCCGCTTCATTCAAGCGGCTACGCTTATTCCTGCAACAGCGCCGCCCTGCGCTCAATCCCCTTCACCTCCACCTTCAAGGCCTTGGCCAGACGCTCGCCGTACTGGCGGTCCGCCTTGTAGAAGTGCGACAACATCACATCGCGGGTCTCGGCATTGCGTACCTTGGCCAGGTCGCCGGACAGATTGCGGATCAGGTCCGCCTGGTCCTGCGCGCTCAGCGAGCGGTAGAACTCGCCGGCCTGCTGGAAGTTCAGCGTTTTGGCGATGGCCTCTTGCTGGGTGTTGCCCTGTAAGGGCAGGCGGCTGTGCTTGAACTGCGGGTCTTGCGGCTTGGGAGCCTGCCGGCTGGGCTCGTAATTGACGCTGCCCTGGCGGCCGGAGGCGTTGTGCGCGCCGTCCTGATTGTTGTTCACCACCTCAACCCGCGGGCGGTTTACCGGCAGCGCCTGGAAATTGGTGCCCACGCGGTGCATCTGGGTATCCAGATAGGAGAACAGCCGGCCTTGCAGTAGTCGGTCTTCCGAGGCCTCGATGCCCGGCACCAAGTTGGCCGGCGACATCGCCACTTGCTCGGTGGCTTCGAAGAAGTTGGCCGGAATCCGGTTCAGCGTCATGGTGCCCACCTTGCGTTCCGCCACGCCGGTCCACACTTTGGTGGGGTCCAGCGGGTTGAAGGCGAAGCGGTTCATGTCCTCTGGCTGGATCAGCTGCACGTACAAGTCCCAGGACGGGTAACGTTTCTGTTCGATGCTTTGCAGCAGGTCCGCGGTGGCGTGGCTGACCGATTGGCCCTGCACCTTGGGCAGTTCGTCCGGGCGCAGGTTGCGCTCGCCCTGGCGCGATTTCCAGGTGAACTTGGCGTATTGGTAGCGGCCGTCGGCGGCCACCAGTTTCAGCGCGTGCACGCTGCTGCCGTTCATTTCGCGGTAATTGGCCGGGGTGCCGTAGTTGGAGTACACCCGGGTCAGCATGTGGGTGGATTCCGGCAGGTGGGAGAAGAAGTCGAAGATACGGTTGGGGTCTTGCTCATTGCTCACCGGGTCCGGCTTCAGCGAGTGCACCATGTCCGGAAACTTGATCGCGTCGCGGATGAAGAACACCGGCAGGTTGTTGCCCACCAGGTCCCAGTTGCCTTGCGCGGTGTAGAACTTGGTGGCGAAGCCGCGTGGGTCGCGGTCGGTTTCCGGCGCGCCGCGGCTGCCTATCACGGTGGAGAAACGCACGAACACCGGGGTTTGCTCGCCCTTGCGGAACACCAGGGCGCGGCTGACGTCCTGCAAGCCCTCGCTGGCGACGAAGACGCCGCCGGCGCCCACGCCGCGCGCGTGCACCACGCGTTCCGGGATCCGTTCGCGGTCGAAGCGTTGCAGCTTTTGCAGCAGTTGGATGTCTTGCAGCAGGGGGGGGCCGTTGGGGCCGGCGGTCTGGCTGTTCTGGTTGTCGCCCACCGGCGCGCCGTTGTCCTGGGTCAGGTTGGCGGCCTGGGTCAAAGCGGCGCTACAAGCCAGCGCCACGGTGAAAAGCTTGCGGTTCACGGAAAAGGTCAGAGCAGACATTGGCACTCCCATAAATTATTAGAACATTTACTAAGGGAGTGGCCATTATCGGAACTGGCAATAGTTTTGTTAAATCTTAAATTACAATTTGTTTGATAGTGTTTATTAATGGGCGACGACGACGGCGTTACTTTTCCGCCAACAGCCGCTCAATGCGCCGGTCCGGCACGAGCCAGATCAGGGCCATCAGCACGTACATCGCCGCGGACAGCCATTCCCAGTAAAAGGCAGCGGCGATGCCGATCAGGTAGCACAGCGGGGATATCTTGCCCTTGATGTCCCTGCCCAGCGCCTCGGACAGCCGGGTGCGGTTGCCGGGCAGGCACAGCAGGGATTGTTGCATCAGCCACCAGGCCAGTGCGCACATCAGCAGCACCACGCCGTACAGGGCCAGCGGCAGCGGAGCGAAGTGGTTTTCTCCCATCCAGCCCGTGACAAAGGGAATGAGGGACAGCCAGAACAGCAGGTGCAGATTGGCCCACAGCACGCGGCCGTCCACGCGCTGGATGGCGTGATAGAAATGGTGGTGGTTGTTCCAGTACAGGCCCACATAGATGAAACTCAGCACGTAGCTGAGGAAGACCGGCCAGCGGTCTTGCAGCGCCGTCCAAGTGGTGTCGTGCGGCACTTTCAGCTCCAGCACCATGATGGTGATGATGATGGCGAGCACGCCGTCGCTGAAGGCTTCCAGCCGGTTCTTTCCCATGATATCCCTATCAACTGTTTCAATCGGATGACAGGGGGAGTATAGACGGCTTTGCAGATCGTAAATAGGCTCTCAGCCTGGCTGCTGGGGTGGCGCCGGGCGGTAAGGCAGGCGGATGCGGGTGATGAAACGATCACCGTCCAGCCGGGCGCTGAGCGAGGCTTCGGCGTCGAAATACAGCTCCAGCCGCTCGGCCAGGTTGTCCAGCGCCATGTGGTGTCCGGGCGTGGCCGCCGCCGGTTCCAGGTTGACCGGATTGCTCAGCGTCAGCTCCAGCAGTTTTTCATGCTGGCGCGCCTGGATGCGGATCTCGCCGCCGTCGGCCAACCGTTCTATGCCGTGGAACACCGCGTTTTCCGCCAGCGGCTGCAGGATCAGCGGCGGCAGCGCGGCGTCCAGCGGCGCTTGCACGTCCCAGCTCACTTGCAGGCGCGCGCCCAGCCGTTCGGCCTCGATCGCCAGATACATGGCCGCCAGTTCGATTTCACGGCCCAGCGTGGATTGTCGCGCCGGGTCGCCCAGCTGGGCGCGGAACAGGTCGGCCAGGTTTTCCAGCACCATTTCCGCCTTGTCCGGCTGCTTGCCGATCAGGGCGATGGCGGCGTTGAGGCTGTTGAACAGGAAATGAGGGCGGATGCGGGCCTGCAACGCGATCAGTCGCGCCTCGGACAAGGCCGGGGACAGCGCGCGCGCGCGCAGATTGAGGTAGTGCTGCATCAGCCCGCCCACCGCGCCGGCCAGCAGCACCTGGCCCCAGGGCATGGGCGCCAGCGGGTTGAGCAGGCGGCCGCAGAAGGCGAAGGACAACAAGCAGATGGCGGCGGCGGCCAGCGCGGCGCGCCGCCCGTGGTGGAGGCGGCGGCCCAGCAAGGCCAGCAGGCCCAGGCTTAGCAAGGCGCCGGGCACCAGCAGGCTGGACAGGCGCAGCAAGCGCCAGGGCAGCGGTTCTCCGCCCTCGTCCAGCAGCAGGCCGCCCAGCAGGAACAGGCCCAGCAGCAGCAGCGCGCGCAGCAGCACGCCCAGGTTGCGGTAGTCGGGCAGGTCGGGCGAGGGCGGTAGCGGCATGGCGGCGCGGGGAGGGGCGAAATAGGATAGCAGCATCATAGCAAGGAAAACCCGCACTGGCCGAAGGCGCTCGCCGCTGGCATAGTAAGAGGTTCCCGGCGGCATTGCGCGTGTCCGGGGTTTCGCCAAGTTTTTCGTCCGCAGCCATCGTAGAAAGCATTGCCATGCAAGATCAACACGCCTGGTCCGGCCGTTTCTCGGAGCCGGTATCCGAACTCGTCAAGAAATACACCGCCTCGGTGGATTTCGACCGACGACTGGCCGAATTCGACATCGAGGGCTCGCTGGCCCACGCCGCCATGTTGCAGCGCGCCGGCGTCTTGTCCGCCGAAGACCTGGAAGCGATCCGACGAGGCATGGGCGAAGTGCTGGACGATATCCGCGCCGGCCGCTTTGAGTGGAGCGTGGATCTGGAAGACGTGCACATGAACGTGGAGCGCCGGCTGACCGACAAGATCGGCGACGCCGGCAAGCGCTTGCATACCGGCCGCAGCCGCAACGACCAGGTGGCCACCGATATCCGCCTGTGGCTGCGCGCGCAGATCGACGCCATCGTCGGCCTGATCGGCGAGTTGCAGCACAGCCTGCTGGACCTGGCCGAGCAGCACGCCGAAACCGTGTTGCCGGGCTTCACCCATTTGCAGGTGGCGCAGCCGGTGACTTTCGGCCACCACATGCTGGCCTATGTGGAAATGCTGGCGCGCGACGCCGAGCGCATGAGCGACTGCCGCAAGCGCGTCAACCGCCTGCCCTTGGGCGCGGCGGCGCTGGCCGGCACCACTTTCCCGATAGACCGCCATTACACCGCCCAGCTGCTGGGCTTCGACGATGTCTGCCACAACTCGCTGGACGCGGTGTCCGACCGCGACTTCGCGATCGAATTCACCGCCGCCGCCAGCCTGGTGATGGTGCACCTGTCGCGCTTGTCCGAGGAGCTGATCCTGTGGATGAGCCCGCGCGTCGGCTTCATCGACATCGCCGACCGCTTCTGCACCGGCAGCTCCATCATGCCGCAGAAGAAGAACCCGGACGTGCCGGAGCTGGTGCGCGGCAAGTCCGGCCGCGTGGTGGGCCACCTGATCGCGCTGGTGACGCTGATGAAGGCGCAGCCGTTGGCTTACAACAAGGACAACCAGGAGGACAAGGAGCCGCTGTTCGACACCGCGGACACCTTGATCGACACCTTGCGCATTTACGCCGACATGATGCGCGGCGTCACCGTCAAGCCGGAGGCGATGCGCGCGGCGGTGCTGCAAGGCTTCGCCACCGCCACGGATCTGGCCGACTATCTGGTGAAGAAGGGCGTGCCCTTCCGCGATAGCCACGAGGTGGTGGCGCTGACGGTGCGTCACGCGGAACAGCAGGGCGTGGACATTGCCGACCTGTCTCTGGCCAAGCTGCGCGAGTTCTCGCCGCTGATCGAAGACGACGTGTTCGCCGTGCTGAGCCCGGAAGGCAGTCTGGCGCAGCGCGACCACGTGGGCGGCACCGCGCCGCGCCAGGTGCGCTTGCAGATCGAGCGCCATCGCCAACGCTTGCCGCCGCCGCGCTAAGCGCCCCGCATGGCTGTCAGGCCGCGCCCCGCCCACCCCGGCGGCTCGCGGCCTGATTGCGTTTTGGTCGGCGTCGACTGCGGCGATTTATATCAAATACAAGTCAATCAAAGACATTTTATTAAATAAATCTTTCTAATTAGCTTTTCTGTCTTCGGCTAAACCGTTATCTTTAGCGCCAGACTTGCGGGAGCTTCGAAAAATCGCGATGGCGGCCGGGCACGCGCCGCGCGGCAATGCCCGCTCATCCCTCATCCTGGCAGTCCCCGTCCATCCATGCTGTTCTCGCCAGCGCCAGCCGTGTCGCGGATTGGCGCGCGTCCTCATGGCCGGACGCCGGGCTGCTTCTTGTCATTTAGTCACGCCGGGGAACAATGTGTTTTGTCGCCATCGCTTCCGTCACCTGATCAGCCGAGGCAATCAGTTTCGCGGCAGCCTCAACGCCGCGGAATGGGCCTTGGTCTTGCTGGTGGCCGTGTTGCCGGCGGCAATAGGCCTGCCCTTGACCTGGAACCGCTACCAGCTGGATGTGCAGGCGCAGCTGCAAAGCGCCGCGGGGCGCGCGGTCAATTCCGTGGACCGGGTGTTTGGTCAGGTGGATCGCTCGCTGCGCGAAGCCGCGCCGCTGGCTGGCCTGCCCTGCGCGCAGGCGCGCGGCAAGCTGGTGTCGCTGGCGGCTTTCGACCCCTATATCCGCTCGCTGGGGCTGCTGGACGGGCGCCGCCTGTATTGCACCTCGGTGCTGGGCGCGCAGGACACGGTGCTGCCCTTCACTCCATCGGCGCCGCAACAGCTGATCCATCGCCAGGGTTCCGGCCCCCTGTATCCCAAGCGCCCCTTCCTGATGCGTTCTTTGCTGAGGGAGCGGGGGCAGGGCATTGTCGCCAGCGTGGAGCTGGCCTATTTCAGCCCCTTGCTGCCCTGGCAGGCCGATGACGGCCACAGCGGCTCGCTGCTGGTGTTGAACCATAAGGAAGCGGTGCAATCCACCTTGCCGGGCGTTGCCGAAGTGCCGGGCAGCGCGGTGCTGCGCGTGATCGCGGCGTCTCGGCACTATCCGCTGGCGGTGCACAGCTGGGTGGACTCCGAGTACCTGTGGCGCGGCGCGTCGGCGCGTCTGCTGCGCGCCTTGCTGCTGTTGCTGCCGGTGGGCGTGGTGGGGGCGGCCCTGCTGCTGGGCTATTTGCGCAAGCGCGGCTCGGTCAGCGGGGAGATACTGCTGGCTTTGCGCAATCAGGAGTTCCTGCCTTACTACCAGCCGGTGTTCGACGCTTGCGGCCATCGCTGCATGGGGGTGGAAGTGTTGCTGCGCTGGCAGCATCCGCGCCAGGGCCTGGCGCCGCCGGATCTGTTCATCCCGGTGGCGGAAGCTTCCGGCATGATCATCCAGATTACCCGCTACCTGATGCGGCGGGTGGCCGCGGACATGGAGTCGCTATCCTTGCCCGACTGTTTCTTTGTCGCGCTCAATCTGTCGCCCAGCCATTTGCAACATGCGCAGCTGGTGGAAGATTGCCAGGCGTTTTTGCAACACTTCTCGAAGACGCCGCCGCGCTTGGTGCTGGAAGTGACCGAGCGCGAGCCTATCCGGGTGACGCCGCAAAGCCAGCAGGTGATGGCCGAGCTGCGGCGGATGCGGGTGCAGATCGCCATCGACGACTTCGGCACCGGTCATAGCAGCTTGGCGGAACTCAACCGCATTCACGCCGACCATTTGAAGATAGACCGCGTGTTCGTGGCGGCGATAGGCAGTGATTCCATTGCCAACCGCATTCTGGAAATGATTATCGACCTGGCCAAGCAATTGCGTATCTCCATGGTGGCCGAGGGGGTGGAAACCGAACAACAACGCGCCTATCTACAGCAAAGCGGCGTGCATTACCTGCAGGGCTATCTGCTGGCGCGGCCGATGCCGCTGGAGCAGTTGCGCGATTTTCTGTGGGGACGGCGTGCGTCCTTGGCGGAGGGCCAGGCGGCTCCCTGAGTAAAAAATGCGCAATAAACGAACACTATTGGCCGATATCAAGCCGGAATAGTGGTTCTGTTTGCCGCTGACCCGCAAAATATGTTACTAAAGTGACGTGATTTTCGATTCCGAATAGTTATGAGCCGCTCACCCCGTCACGACAAGATTCTGCAGCTGGTCCGCGAAAACGGCTTCATGCCGATCGAAGAGCTGGCCAGACTGCTCGATGTCACCCCGCAAACCATTCGCCGCGATATCAACCAGCTGTGCGAGGCCAATTTGTTGCGCCGTTACCACGGCGGCGCCGCCTTGGGCAGCAGTGTGGAGAATGAGGACTATTTCGCGCGCAAAGGAAAATTCCAGAGCGAAAAAGCGCATATCGCGGACATGATCGCCAGCAGCATTCCCGATCATGCCTCGCTGTTCATGAGCATAGGCACCACCATAGAGGCGGTGGCCCAGGCGCTGACCAGCACGCACAAAGGCTTGCGGGTGATCACCAACAACATTCACGTCGCCTCCATCATGTCCACCAATCCGGATTTCACGGTGATGATCACCTCCGGCACGGTGCGCGCGTCCGACGGCGGCATCACCGGCGTGGCCACGCTGGATTTCATCAATCAGTTCAAGGTGGACTACGCCATCATCGGCGTATCCGGCATTGAACCGGACGGCTCGCTGCTGGACTTCGATTACCGCGAAGTGCGGGTGGCGCAGGCGATGATGTCCAACGCCCGTCACCGCTATCTGGCGGCGGACCACAGCAAGTTTGGCCGCAACGCCTTGGTGCGCATGGGCCACATCAGCGAATTCCACACCGTGTTCACCGACGCGCTGCCGCCGGAACCGGTGACCAAGCTGCTGGAAGAGCAGGGGGTGCGCCTGGTGCTGACCGAGGCCTGATGACCCGCGTGTAAGAGCCTGTTTACGATCTCGCTCTTGCTCGCGAGACTTTGAACAGGCTCTAAGCGTGCGAGAAAAAAGCCGGAGCGTCCTTGACGCCCCGGCTTTTTCATTGTCCGCGCCAGGCTCAATTCGGCATGGTTTCCACCCGGTTGCGGCCGTTGGCCTTGGCCCGGTACAGCATTTCGTCGGCCTGCTGCACCAGCTCCGTGCTGCTGCCGGCGGTGTCCATCGAGCTGATGCCCACGCTGAAGGTTTGACGGAAATCACCGTCAGGCGCGCGTTGCTGGATCTGGCTGAAGTCCTGACGCAATTGGTCCATCAGTTCACGCGCCTGCGTCTGATTCGTGCCCGGCAGAACGATGGCGAATTCCTCTCCGCCGTAGCGGCCCACCAGGTCGCTGCTGCGCAGCCGTTCCTTGAGAAAGCGCGCCAGATTGATCAGCAGCTCGTCGCCGGCCGGGTGCCCATGGCTGTCGTTGATGGTTTTGAAAAAGTCCAGATCCAGCATGGCCAGCGACAGCGGCCGTTGATCGCGGCGCGCGCGCTGGATGCTGTACTCCAGCTGACCGTGCAGATGGGAGTGATTGAGCAGGCCGGTGAGGCTGTCGTTGATGATGTAGGAGCGCAGCTTGCGGTAACGGCGCGCGCGGTTGATTACGGTGACGATCAGCTCCTCCGGCGCCACCGGCTTGGTCAGAAAGCCGTCTATGCCCAGGGTCAGCGCGTCCAGTTGTACCGCCTGGCGCTTTTCCACCGACAGGAACACCACGGGGATGCCGTCCAGCAGCCGTTGCTGGCGGATCACCTTGGCCAGCTCCATGCCGCTGCATTGCGGCATGTACATGTCCATCAGGATCAGATCCGGGCGGAACTGCTCTATCATGTCCAGCACCCGTTCCGGCTGAGTTTCCTCGCGGGTTTCCACTCCCTGAGCATTGAGCACGCTGGAGTAGAGCCCGGCCAGCGACTCCATGTCCTCCACGATCAGCACGCGCAGGGGCTCGCGCTTCTCGCCCAGATCCCCGAAGCTCAGTTGGTCTATCAGCTGATGCGCCTGCAAAGGCCAGTCCAGCAGGCTGCCGGCGCCGGCGCGCACCGCGGCCAGCCTAGCCTGGAAATCGTGCCGCGGGGAGGTCAGGATCAGCGGACAGATACTGCTGATGGTGGGCGCCAGCAAGAGGATGGGGTCGTTGGCGGCGAACTCGGTGAAGGCCACCACCGCCTCCGGCGCCTTGTCCTGCAATGCCTGGGCCAGCTTGGCCGCCTGCTGGATCACCTTGGCGTGGATGCCGTAGCAGGACAGCTGCTGGATCAGCGGCGTGGCGTCCGCATCCTGCGGCAGCCATAGATAAAGGGTGACCAGGTCGCCGCCCAGCAGTTTGTCGTAGTCGATCTCCGGCAGGCCGTCCTTGCGCTCCATCATGCCCAGTTGGCTGACCAGGCCCAGGTGGTGGCGCAGGCGGTTGTAGCGCTCGCTTTCCGACGGAGCGGTCTGCGGTTGCTGGATCCAGCCCTGCAGCAAGCGCGACAGGGTTTGGATTTCTCCCGTGATTTCGTTGAGGTCCTGCTCGCGCACCATATCTTCCAGCCGCAGGATCAGCGACAGCAGGTGGGCGGCCAGCGGCCGTTCCCAGCGAGTGACCAGCAGGTGGCCGATGCGATCGATTTCCTGTGCCAGATGCACGCGTTGTTTGAAAGCCTGATGTTGCGACATGGTCAAGTGTTCCCCGGTGGACCCGGTTGTCCGATATTCAAGTTCTGAAGCCGCGCCTTGGGCGCGCTGTTATAATTCGCCGTTGGATTGCAACGGCCTGGCAAAAATTTTTAATGAACGTTTTTTACGAAGAGAGCGGCGGCTTTAAGGTCGGCAGCATCGTTTCGCGCAATGACGCTAGTCTGCAAGTGGATACCCAGCATGGCAAGCGCGCCAAGATTAAGGCCGCGAATGTTTTTCTGGAGTTTAGTTCCGCATTGGGCGATTTTCTGCCCATGGTAGAGCAACTTGCCGCGGATATTGACCTGGATTTCCTGTGGGAATGCTGCCCGGACGACGAGTTCGGCTATGAGGCGTTGGCCGCCGATTATTGGGGCCGCGCGCCGTCGGCGGCGGAGGCCGCCGCCATCGTGTCGCGTCTGTACGGCGCGCCGATGTATTTCTACAAAAAGGGCAAGGGCCGCTACAAGAAGGCGCCGGAAGACGCGCTGAAGGCGGCGCTGGCCGGGCTGGAACGCAAAAAGCGCGAGCAGGAGCAGATCGACCAGTGGGTGGCGGAACTGAAAGCCGGCCAATTGCCGGAGGCGATCCACGGCCAGTTGATGACGTTGTTGTGGAAACCCGACAAGAACACGCTGGAGTTCAAGGCCTTCGACCAGGCCGCGCGCGAACTGAGCCTGCCGCCGCTGCGGCTGGCGGACAAGGTGGGCGGCATCTCTTCGGTGCCGGACTACCTGATGGCCGGCTTCATGCTGGAATTCTTCCCCAAGGGCCGCGGTTTCGGCAAGTACGAGCTGCCGGCGTTGCCGGAGGACTTGCCCTTGTCGCCGGTGCGCGCCTTCTCCATAGACGACGCCAACACCACCGAGATCGACGATGCGCTGTCGGTGCAGGATTTGCCCAACGGCAATAAGCGCGTGGGCATCCACATCGCCGCGCCATCGCTGGGGATAGAGATCGGCTCTCCTCTGGAGAAGCTGGTGCTGTCCCGTCTGTCCACCGTGTATTTCCCCGGCGACAAGATCACCATGCTGCCGGACGATCTGGTGGACATGTTCACCCTGAAGGAAGGGCACGACTGTCCGGCGCTGAGCCTCTATGTGGAGGTGACGCCGGAGTTTGAGCCGGTGGCCTACGAAAACCGCATCGAAAAAGTGCATATCGCCGCCAACCTGCGCCACGCCGCGCTGGAGCAGTTCTTCAACGAAGAGACGCTGGCTTGCGATCCGGGCGTGGACTATCCGTTCAAGCAGGAGCTGATCTGGTTCTGGCAGTTCGCCGAGGCCTTGGAGAAGCGCCGCGGCAAATACGATCCGACCCGGCCGGTGCAGATGGACTACAACTTCGACGTGGTCGACGGCAAGGTGTTGATCACCCTGCGCAAACGCGGCGCGCCGATGGACAAGCTGGTGTCCGAGCTGATGATTCTGGCCAACAGCGAGTGGGGCCGGATGCTGGCCGAGGCCGACATCCCCGGCATGTACCGCGCGCAGAGCATGGGCAAGGTGAGGATGACCACGCGGCCCGAGCCGCACACCGGCTTGGGCGTGGCCCAGTACGCGTGGGCCACGTCGCCGTTGCGCCGCGCCACCGACTTCATCAACCAGCGCCAGCTGATGTCGATGATCCGCGAGGAGAAGCCGCAGTTCGAGCAGGGCGACGCGATGTTGTTCGCCATCCTGCGCGATTTCGACACTACTTACTCCGCCTACCTCGGCTTCCAGGACCGGATGGAGCATTTCTGGTGCCTGCGCTGGTTCAGCCAGGAAGGGGTGTCCGATCCCACCGCCACCTTCATCAAGGAGGACTTGGTGCGCATCGACGGCTTGCCGATGCGGGTGCGCATCCCGGGCCTGCCGGAACTGGCGCGCGGCGACCGCATTCAGCTGTCGGTGATCCGCATCGACGAACTGATGCAGGAGATCGAGCTGCGCTGCGTCGGAGTGCTCGGCCATGTCGATGCCGCCGAGGACGAGGAGACCGAAGCGGAGACGACGGGCGCAGTGGGCGAGGCGGGCGGCCAGGCCGGTTGAGTCCGCAATGCGAGACGTGCGAAAAGGCGGCCTGGGCCGCCTTTTTTGCGTCTGGTCGGATGATTCTTAGAAGCTTGTTCAAAGTCTCGCGAGCAAGGGCGAGACAAGGCGAAAACCGCTGAAAACGCGGAATGTACAAGCGGTACATGAGCATTTCGAAGCGGTACTCACCGTGTCACGTCTCACGAAGCGGAGCAGATCGTAAACAGGTTCTTAGAACATTTCGTCCAGCGCGGTGCAGGCCTCGCGCAACTCCGGCAGCGCTTCCGCGAGCCCCTCGCGGTGCAGGCCGGCGCGCTCCATCACGCTGACCGGCAAGGTGGCCAGCATGTCTTCCTCGCTCATATCGTGATTGAAGCCGGAAGTCATGAAGGAAGCCAGGCCAATTAACAGCGCGAACGGAGACACTTCCTCATTCAGCAGGTCGTGCTGGTTGAAGATGGCCTCCTGGATTTCGTCCGGAAAATTCCAGCGCCGCGCCAGCTCGGCTCCCACCTCGGTCAAATCCATGCCCAGCAGCATGCGCTCGGTGGCCACCCGGTCGGCGCCGCCGGCGACGATGCGGTCTATTTGCAGCGCCTGTTCCGGCACCGCCACATAGAGCACCAGTTCGCCGATATTGGACAGCAGGCCGCAGGTATAGCCCAGTTGCGGGTCCAGCTTGGCCAGCCTGGCCAGCCGCTTGGCGGCGTTGGCCATCGCGAAGCTGCGCTGCCAGAACGCCTTCATGTCGAAGCCCTGGATGCCCAGCGTGGCGCCGGTGACGCCGGAAGCGATGACCAGCACCCTGAGATTGTCGAAGCCGAGCAGGATGATGGCGTCCTCCAGCGAACCCACGCGCCGGCTGCCGCCAAAGCGCGCGGTATTGGCCAAGCGCAGCACGCGCGCGGTCAACACCTGGTCATGTCCCACCTTGTCGGTAATTTCATCGATGTTCACGTCGGTGCGGTGAAAACTGGCCACTAGCTCCTGGACCACTTTGGGCACCATGGGCAGCTTGCCCGACGCTTTTTCAAATATTTCCGCCACTTGCATATGGGTCTCCAATATGAGGGTCGGTTGACGTCTGTTTTCCAGCGGAAAAACAGACGTCAACAAACCCAACGGTGCCGTCGCCGGCGCGGGCGTGGGCCGGCGGCGATGAAGTCCTGCACCTTGAGCTTAGGCAATTGGCGGGGGAAAGGAAGGACAAAACCGGACAGGGACGCGCCAGCGGCGGGCCGCCCCAAAAAAAACAGGGCCGGGAGGCCCTGTAAAGAAGCAACGTCGTTTAATTCCTGTGCAACTGGCTGGCTTCCAGCGCCAGCTGGGTGATGCGGTCCCAGTCGCGGTTGGCGATGGCGTCGTCCGGCGTCAGCCAGCTGCCGCCCACGGCCAGTACATTGGGCAGCGCCAGGTATTCCGGCGCTTTCTTGATGTCGATGCCGCCGGTGGGGCAGAAGCGCAGATCGGAAAACGGGCTGGCCAGCGATTTAAGCAGCTTGACGCCGCCCACGGCTTCGGCCGGGAACAGTTTCTGGATGGTGAAGCCTTCGTCTTGGGCGCGCATGGCCTCGGACGGGGTGGCCACGCCGGGAATCAGGGTCAGATTGGCGGCGCGCGCGGCGGCGCCCAGCTCCGGGGTGAATCCGGGGCTGACGCCGAACTGAGCGCCGGCGTCGATGGCGGCTTCCACATGAGCGCGGGTGCGCAGCGTGCCGGCGCCCACGATGGCGCCCGGCACTTCGTCGCGCATGCGGCGCATCGCCGCCAGCGCGGCCTTGGTGCGCAGCGTCACTTCCAGCACGCGCACGCCGCCGGCCACCAGCGCCTGGGCCAGCTCCACGGCCACGGCCGCGTCGTTGACGATGATCACCGGAACAACTGGGCCTTGGCGCAGCAGGGTCAATGCGTCCATATTCATTTTCTCCAAGAAGCGGGGTGGAAGTCGGGATGGCGGAAGCTGGTGGCGCCGGCTTCGGCGTGGTCTGCCACCGAGCGGAACACCGCGAACAAGTCCCGGCCCATGCCAAAATCATTGTGCGTCAGGTCGGCCTGCGCCTGTTCGCGCGCGGCCCATTCTGCGTCGTCCACCAGCACGGTCAGCGCGCCGCTATTGGCGTCCAGCCGTATCAGGTCGCCGTTGCGCACTTTGCCGATCGGCCCGCCGGACAAGGCTTCCGGCGAGACGTGGATGGCGGCCGGCACTTTGCCGGAAGCGCCGGACATGCGGCCGTCGGTGACCAGGGCCACCTTGAAACCGCGTTCCTGCAAAATGCTCAGCGCCGGGGTCAGCTTGTGCAGTTCCGGCATGCCGTTGGCGCGCGGGCCCTGGAAGCGGATCACCGCAATGAAGTCTTTTTCCAGCTCGCCGCGCTTGAACGCGGCCAGCATATCGTTTTGGTCGTGGAAAATCACCGCCGGCGCTTCCACTACCCGGTGTTCCGGTTTGACCGCGGACACCTTGATCACCGCGCGGCCCAGTTTGCCGGACAGCAGCTTGAGGCCGCCGTCGGCGGAGAACGGGTCGGCGGCGGTGCGCAGCACGCTATCGTCTCCGCTGTCGGTGGGCGCGTCGCGCCATTTGAGCTCGCCGTTGTCCAGCCATGGCTCCTGCGCATAGCGCGACAGGCCGCGGCCCACCACGGTGCCCACGTCCTCGTGCAGCAGGCCGGCGGACAGCAGCTCGCGGATCACAAAGCCCATGCCGCCGGCGGCGTGGAAGTGGTTCACGTCGGCCTTGCCGTTGGGGTAGGCGCGGACCAAGAGCGGCACCACGGCGGAGAGTTCGTCGAAATCGTCCCAGTTCACGGCTATGCCGGCGGCGCGGGCAATGGCGACGATGTGCATGGTGTGGTTGGTGGAGCCGCCGGTGGCCAGCAGCCCTACGATGGCGTTGACGATGGACTTCTCGTCTATCATCTCGCCCACCGGGGTGAAGGCCTTGCCCTGCGCGGCGATACGGGCCGCTTGCTGAGCGGCGGCGCGGGTCAGCGCCTCGCGCAGCGGGGTGCCCGGATTGACGAAGGCGGCGCCGGGGAGGTGCAGACCCATGATCTCCATCAGCATCTGATTGGAGTTGGCGGTGCCGTAGAAAGTACAGGTGCCGGGGCCGTGGTAGGACTGGCACTCGGATTCCAGCAGCGCGTCGCGGCCCACCTTGCCTTCGGCGTACAACTGGCGCACCTTGGCTTTTTCATCGTTGGCGATGCCGGTGGTCATCGGGCCGGCGGGAACGAATACCGCGGGCAGGTGGCCGAAGGAGAGCGCGCCTATCAACAGGCCGGGCACGATCTTGTCGCACACGCCCAAGTAAAGCGCGGCGTCGAACATCTGGTGGGACAGCGCCACCGCGGTGCTCATCGCGATGATGTCGCGGGAGAACAGGGACAGCTCCATGCCCGGCTGGCCCTGGGTCACGCCGTCGCACATCGCCGGCACGCCGCCTGCGAACTGAGCGGTGGCGCCGGCCGCCAGCGCCGCTTCCTTCAGCTGCGCCGGATAGGTTTCCAGCGGCTGGTGGGCGGACAGCATGTCGTTGTAGGAAGAGACGATGGCCAGATTGGGGCGGTGTTCTTCCTTAAGATGTATCTTGATGCCGTCGGGCATGGCGGCGAAGGCGTGGGCCAGGTTGGTACACGACAATTGCGAGCGCTCCACCCTTCCCTGATGGGCTGCGGCGCGCAAGCGGTCCAGGTAGGCGGCGCGCGTTGCCCGGCTCCGGTTGACGATGCGCTCGGTAACGGCGGACAGGGTGGAATGCAAGGCCATGATGACGTTCCGTGTTGAAGTGGGTTGATAGTAGTTTTACTACACTCAAATTGCAAGACGCGCTCCAGCGCCGTTCCGCCATGATACGCCCGGCGGCGCGAGGCAACACCCGCCGTTGCAGCGATTGAGGGAATTGTTTGCTTTGGGGCAAAAGGTGTTGCAAAAGCGGCCTGCGTCAGCGCGATGACATGGACAAGGCAAAAGCTGGTGGTAATATAACTACATCTACAAACGTCTCGAGATGGAAGATCAGGATGGATACCCGTACTACGCCAACCCCGGCCTTCGATATGGTGTTGTTCGGCGGCGCCGGCGATCTGGTGATGCGCAAGCTGCTGCCCTCCTTGTATCAGGCGCACGCCGCCGGCCTGCTCAATCAGCAGGGCCGCATCCTGGCGCTGGGCCGCAAGGAACTGAGCCGCGACGACTACCTGGCCTTTGTCGAGAAGAACTCGCGCCAGCACGTCAAGGCCCATTTCGACGCCGCCGCCTGGGACAGCTTCTGTGCGCGGATCGAATACCTGAAAGTGGACGCCTCCCAGCCGCGGGATTTCCCGGCGCTGGCGGACAAGCTCAAGGGCGACGACGACCGCGTGGTGGTCTGTTATCTGGCCACCGCGCCCAATCTGTTCGCCGGCATCTGCGAGAACCTGGCGGCGGTGGGTCTCAATAGCGGCAATGTGCGCGTGGTATTGGAAAAGCCGCTGGGTACCGACCTGGATTCCTCCAACGAGATCAACGACGACGTGGCGCGCTTCTTCAAGGAAGAGCAGCTGTACCGGATCGACCACTACCTGGGCAAGGAATCGGTGCAGAACCTGATGGCGATCCGCTTCGCCAACGCGCTGTTCGAACCGCTGTGGCGGCGCGAATGGATACACGACGTGCAGATCACCATCTCCGAAGACCTGGGCGTGGGCAGCCGCGGCGACTTCTACGACGGCACCGGCGCGCTGCGCGACATGGTGCAGAACCACCTGCTGCAACTGCTGTGCATTGTGGCGATGGAGCCGCCGGCCAATATGGAAGCCGACGCGGTGCGCGATGAGAAGCTCAAGGTGCTGAAGGCGCTGCGCCCGTTCAGCGAGCAGGACGTGGCGGCCAAGACCGTGCGCGGCCAGTACAAGGCCGGCGCCGTGGGCGGCCAGCCTGTGGTGGGCTATTTGAGCGAGCAGGGCATCCCCGCGGACAGCCAGACCGAAACCTTCGTCGCGCTCAAGGCCGAGATCGACAACTGGCGCTGGGCCGGCGTGCCCTTCTTCCTGCGCACCGGCAAACGGATGCAGGAGCGGCTGGCCGAAATCGTCATCAACTTCCGCGACGTGCCGCACCAGCTGTTCAACGGCCCGATGAGCGGCAGCCACACCGCCAACCGGCTGGTGATCCGCTTGCAACCGGAAGAAAGCATCCGCCTCTACTTCCTGGCCAAGGAGCCCGGCGACACCATGCGCCTGCAACCGGCCTACCTCGACCTGGACTTCTACAAAGCCTTCAAGGTGCGCCGCGCCGACGCCTACGAGCGCCTGCTGCTGGACGTGATCCGCGGCAAGCTGGCGCTGTTCATGCGCCGCGACGAGCTGATAGAGGCCTGGCGCTGGGTGGAGCCTATCATGGACAGTTGGAGCCGTAGCAGCAATCTGCCGCCAAAGCAGTACACCGCGGGCACCTGGGGGCCGGCGGCGTCCAGTGCTTTGTTATCGCGCGATGGGATAGGCTGGCACGAGGAATGCTGAGCCGCTTGGAGGCATCCATCTGCTGCGCGCCCCGATCTCGAATGCTGCGGTGCTCGCCGTACTACTTGTACGGCTGCGCGTCTCGCTTCGACCTCGAGGCGCTCGCGACGATGGCTGTCCCATGCTGACCGTTTGCTGCGCGTCTCGATCTCGAATGCTGCGGTGCTCGCCGTACTACTTGTACGGCTGCGCGTCTCGCTTCGACCTCGAGGCGCTCGCGACGATGGCTGTCCCATGCTGACCGTTTGTTGCGCGTCTCGATCTCGAATGCTGCGGTGCTCGCCGTACTACTGTACGGCTGCTCGTCTCGCTTCGACCTTGAGGCGCTCGCGACGATGGACGATGGCTGCGCCATGCTGACTGTTTTGCAGCGCGTTTCGAACTCGAACGCTGCGATGTTTGATCTTAATTTTTTACCCGCGGAGCGCCGCTGATGAACTGCGTAGAATTTTCCGATAGCGAGCAACAGTCCACCGCGCTGGCCAATAGCGTGGCCGCCAGGCTGGGCGCCGCCATCGCCAGTCAGGGCGCCGCCGTGCTGGCGGTGTCCGGCGGCAAATCGCCGATTCCCTTTTTCCACATGCTCAGCACCATGGCGATAGACTGGTCCAAGGTGACTGTCACCCTGGTGGACGAGCGTTTCGTGCCGGACAGCCATCCGGACAGCAACGCCGCGCTGGTGCGCGCCCACTTGCTGCGCGACCGCGCCGTGGAGGCGCGTTTCCTGCCCCTGGTGGAAGACGCTGTGGACATCGACGCCGAAGTGGCGCGCGCCAACGCCGGATTTGCGCCGCCCACCGTCGCCATCCTGGGCATGGGCGAGGACGGCCACACCGCCTCGCTATTCCCCGGCGCCGACGAGCTGGCGGCCGGGCTGGACCCGGCCTCCGCCGCGGCCTTCCTGGCGGTGACGCCCAAGACCGCGCCGCACCGCCGGATCTCGATGAGCTACGCCGCGTTGCTGCGCGCCGGTTGTCTGATTCTGTCCATCCAGGGAGACAAGAAGCGCCAGGTGCTGGACGCCGCCGCCAAGGGCGTCAGCGACGTGTTGCCCATCAGCCATTTCCTGGCCCAGAACAAGGTGGAGCTGGATGTCTACTGGTCTGCCTGAGCAATGGCCGCGGCTGCTGGCCGATATCGGCGGCAGCAACGCCCGCTTTGCGCTGGAAACCGCGCCCGGCGTGATCGAGGACATCGAGGTGCTGCCCTGCGGCGGTTACCCCACGCTGTTGGACGCGATCCGCGCTTATCTGGACCTGGCCGGCGCGCGCGCGGTCGCCCATGCCGCTTTCGGCATCGCCAACCCGGTGTTGGGCGACTGGGTGCAGATGACCAATCACTATTGGGCGTTCTCCATCGAGGCCACGCGCCGGGCGCTGGGCCTGACCACGCTGCGAGTGATCAACGATTTCACCGCGCTGGCGCTGGCCTTGCCGCATTTGCCGGCGAGCGAACTGCTGCGCATCGGCGGCGGCGAGGCGGAGGCCGGCGCGCCGATGGCGCTGATCGGTCCCGGCACCGGCCTGGGCGTGTCGGCGCTGATTCCCTACCCGGGCGGCTACGCGCCCTTGTCCGGCGAGGGCGGTCACGTCGGTTTCGCTCCGTTTGACGAGCGGGAGGCCGACATCTGGCGGCACGCGATGCGGCGCTTTGGCCATGTATCCGCCGAACGGCTGCTGTCTGGATCCGGTATCCCGTTGATTTACCAAGCCTTGTGCGAACGCGCAGGCGAAACGGCCGCGGTGTTGGACCCGGCCGAGGTCACCGCGCGCGGCCTGTCCGGAGCTTGTCCGCGCTGCCGCGAAACCCTGGAAGTGTTCTGCGGCATGCTGGGTGGCGCGGCGGCAAATCTGGCCCTGAATCTCGGCGCCCGTGGCGGCGTGTATCTAGGTGGTGGTATCGTGCCGCGTCTACGCGGTTTTTTTGAACAATCACCATTCCGCCGCCGCTTCGAGGATAAGGGACGGATGTCCGGCTATCTGGCCGCGATTCCGGTCTATCTGATCGTCAGCTCCTACCCGGCTTTGCCGGGCGTGGCCGCCCATCTGGCGGCCGAACTGGCGAGCGCCCGCGCCCGACCCCGGGCGCATCCTGACGACGGCGCGGCAGGAGAGTAAATACATGCTTGAACGTATCAGGAGCCAATTGGAGATCCTGTCCTCGGCCGAGCGCAAAGTGGCCGAGCTGGTGCTGGAGCAGCCTTACACCGTGATCCAGGCGGCGGTGGCCGACATCGCCAAGAACGCCGGCGTCAGCCAGCCCACCGTGATCCGCTTTTGCCGCACCGTGGGCTGTTCCGGCCTGCCGGACTTCAAACTGAAGCTGGCCGGCAGCCTGGTCACCGGCGTGCCCTATGTGCACTCCAGCGTGCGCCCTGAAGATCCCACCTCGGAAATCGTCGCCAAGGTATTCGACAACACCGTGTCCGCGCTGCTCAAGTGCCGCAACGACGTCAATCCGCAGTCGATAGAATCCGCGGTGAGGCTGCTGACCGACGCGCGCCGCATCGAGTTCTACGGCCTGGGCAACTCCGGCATCATCGCCGCGGACGCCCAGCACAAATTCTTCCGCTTCGGCATTCCCACCGTCGCCTATTCCGACACCCACATTCAGATGATGGCGGCGTCGGTGCTGGGGCCGGGCGATGTGCTGGTGGCGATCTCCAGCTCCGGCCGCACGCTGGAGTTGCTGGAAGCCGTGGACGTGGCCTTGTCCGCCGGCGCCAGCGTGGTGGCGCTGACCACCAGCGGTTCGCCGCTGGCGCGCCGCGCCACCGTGGCCTTGATCGCCGACACATTGGAAGACAATGAAACCTACAGCCCGATGATTTCGCGCATCGTGCATCTGGTGCAGATCGACATCCTGGCGGTGAGCGTGGCGCTCAAGCGCGGGCCGGGCCTGATCAGCCAGTTGGAAAAAACCAAGCACAGCCTGAAGAACCGAAGGCTGGACAACAAAACCGAAGAGGATTGACCATCATGAGCGAACTGACCGAACTGCCGGCCTGGCAGGCACTATGGGACCATTTTGCCGAGGCCAAGCACCAGCACATGCGCGATTTGTTCGCCGCCGATCCGGAGCGGGCGGAGCGCTATGCGCTGGAGGTGGGCGGCCTGTTCCTCGACTATTCCAAGAACCGCATCACCGATGAGACCCTGAAGGGCTTGATGCAGCTGGCGCGCGAGTCCGGGCTGCCGGCCAAGATCAAGGCTATGTTCAAGGGCGAGAAGCTCAACAGCACCGAAAACCGCGCAGTGCTGCACGTGGCGCTGCGCAACCGCACCAACTCGCCCATCCATGTGGACGGCGAGGACGTGATGCCCAAGGTCAACTCGGTGCTGGAGCGCATGGGCAAGTTTGCTCACGCGGTGCGTTCCGGCGAATGGCTGGGCTATACCAACCAGCCCATCACCGACATCGTCAACATCGGCATCGGCGGCTCGGATCTGGGCCCGTTGATGGTCTGTAGCGCGCTCAAGCCTTTCGGCCACCCGCGGCTGAACATGCACTTCGTCTCCAATGTGGACGGCGCCCAGCTCAAGGAAACGCTGAAAAAGGTCCATTCCGAGACCACGCTGTTCGTGGTGGAGTCCAAGACCTTCACCACTCAAGAGACGCTGACCAACGCGCTGACCGCGCGCGACTGGTTCTTGCAGCGCTCGCGCGATGAAAGCGCGGTGGCCAAGCACTTCGTGGCGGTGTCCACCAACCAGAAGGCGGTGGCGGATTTCGGCATCGACCCGTCGAATATGTTCGAATTCTGGGACTGGGTGGGCGGCCGCTACAGCCTGTGGTCGGCCATCGGCCTGCCCATCATGCTCTACCTGGGCGAGGAGAACTTCACCGAACTCCTCAACGGCGCCCACATCATGGACCAGCATTTCAGAAACGCGCCGTTCGAACAGAACATGCCGGTGCTGCTGGCCATGATTGGGGTCTGGTACATCAATTTCTACGGCGGCGGCAGCCATGTGATCGCGCCTTACGATCAATACCTGCACCGCCTGCCGGCCTTCATCCAGCAACTGGACATGGAGTCCAACGGCAAGCAGGTGATGCTGGACGGCCAGCCGGTGAACTTCGAAACCGCTCCCATTATCTGGGGCGAGACCGGCATCAACGGCCAGCACGCCTTCTTCCAGCTCTTGCATCAAGGCACCCATATTTCGCCGATCGACCTGATTGCCTCGGTGCAAAACTGTTCCAGCCTGCCCGGCCACCATGAAATCCTGCTGGCCAACGTGTTTGCCCAGGCCGAGGCCTTCATGCGCGGCAAGACCGCGGACGAGGTGCGCGCAGAGCTGAAGGAGCAGGGCCTCAAGGGCGAGGCGCTGGAAGCGCTGGTGCCGCACAAGGTGTTCGGCGGCAACCGGCCCACCAACACCTTGCTGATGAGCCGCTTGAACCCGCGCAATCTGGGCTCCTTGATTGCGCTGTACGAGCACAAGATCTTCGTGCAGGGCGTGATCTGGCACATCAACAGCTTCGACCAGTGGGGCGTGGAGCTGGGCAAGCAGCTGGCCAAGACCATACACGCCGAGCTGACCGGCAAGCTCCAGCACGCCGAGCACGACAGTTCCACCCGGCGGTTGATCGAGCTGTACCGTCAGGTCAACGCCGACGACTGCAAGTGCTGAGCCGGACGCCGGACCAAACAAAACGCGAGGCCTCGGCCTCGCGTTTTCATTGGGGTCACACCGCCGCTTATTTCTTGACGACTTCCTGTTCCACCACCATGTCCAGCACCCAGCGGATGGACGAAGCGTCGGCCGGCGGGTTCTCCACCTTGAATTCCTTCAGGCGCAAACGGTAGGCGATGCCCGGCTCCGGCTTGAAGCCCTCGATCTCGCCGTAGTGCAGCTGCCATGGCTGATCCTTGCTTTCGCGGATCTGCAGGCATTGCATCGGCGCCACGCCGGTGCAGGGCTTGCGCTCGGCCGCCACGTAGACGAAGCGGGTGACGCCGCCTTCCAGCGAAGGCTGGCGCTCAAAGCTCAGCGTCTTGTCGCCGGCCTGCAGCGTCAGCTTGTCGCCGTCCAGCTTGACCGCGGGCTTGGCGCCCAGGAAGGCGGCCAGCGCGCGGTCGCGCTCCATCGCCTCCGGCGGACACATCATCAGGGTGCTGGCCAGCTGCTTGCTGACCAGTTGGCCGCCTTCCAGCGACACCGGGCCGAACATGCCGTTGCAGCCGGCGCGGGCGGACACGCCGCCGTCCTTGAAGCTCAAGGTAATCGGGTGCTCGGCGGCGGCTTGTTTCCATTGGCCGGCCAGCGCGTCCAGTTTGATCTCCGCTTGAGCGTCCATTTTGGCTCCGGTTTGCGGGGTGGCACAGGCGCTCAGGGCGGCTGCGGTCAGTGCGGCGAGCAAAAGCGATTTTTTCATTATGGGGTTTCCGTGTTAAAGAGCGTGTTTATGATCTCGCGAGCAAGAGCGAGACAAGGCGAAAACGGCTGAGGAAGCGGAATGTACGAGTGGTACATGAGCATTTCGAAGTCGTTTTCAACGCCGTATCGCCGCAGCGCAGCAGATCGTAAACAGGCTCTAAGGTCAGAGGCGGGATGCTGTTGGAGCGCCCCCCGTCCTCAAGAGTTCAGCGCAGCTTGCTGACTTCCTCGCTGTAGACGATGCGCTCCAGCGACCAGCGCGCGCCGGCGTCGGCCTGCGCTGCCGGTTTCAGCTTGATGTAGTAGCTGACGCCGGGCTTGGGATGGAAGCCGGTGATTTCGCCTTGCAGCGGCCGCCAGTCCTGGTCGGTGCGTTCGCGCACCTGCAGGCAGTCGCGCGCGGCTTCGCCGTTGTGGCAGGCCTGGCGTTCGGGCGCCACGTACAGGTATTGCAGCTTGGCCGGCAGCGCCGCCGGGTCGGCGTTGGGCGACAAGCGCACGAAGCGGTACTCGGCGCGTTCCGATTTCAGCACCAGCGTCTGCGCGCGGCCGTCCGGCAGCACGCGGAAAGGGCTGGAGAGGAAGGCGATGAAGTGTTGCTCCATCTCCATCAGCGGCGGCCGGCAGGCCATGCGGGTGGTGGCCACCTGCGCCTTGCCCTTGGCGTCAACGGTGCGGATGAAGCGGTTGCAGCCGGCGAAGCCGGTCATCTTGCCCGGCTGGAAGGCGACGGTGGGCGGCTGGCCCGCGGGCGCGGGTTCCACCATCCGCCATTCGGTTCCCTGCAGATTGGGCATGGCCAGCGCCGGCAGCGGCAAGGCCAGCGCGCCCAGCCACAGCGCCGCCAGGCGCCGGGCGGAGAAGCCAGTATTTTGCATTGCCATACTCCATGTATAAACAAAAACTAATATTTGTTTACAATACACCTGATAACCGCCGCTTGTGAAGCGCGGCGGCGCGGAAAAGCGGAGCTCGAAATAGACGGAAACAAAAAACCGCCCAAGCTTAAAACATTGGGCGGTTTTGAAATGCCGAAGGCATGGGGCTGCGCGCTACAGCTGCTCCACTCCCCTGAGCAACTCCTCCACCACCTTCTTGGCGTCGCCAAACACCATCATGGTCTTGTCCATATAGAACAGCTCGTTGTCCAGACCGGCGTAGCCGGCGTTCATCGAGCGTTTGACCACGATCACGCTGCGCGACTTATGAGCGTCCAGGATGGGCATGCCGTAGATCGGGCTGGTTTTGTCCTTCTGCGCGGCCGGGTTGACCACGTCATTGGCGCCTATCACCAGCACCACGTCGGTGTTTGAGAAATCGGAGTTGATCTCCTCCATCTCCTGCACCTGCTCGTAGGGCACCTCGGCCTCGGCCAGCAGCACGTTCATATGGCCCGGCATCCGGCCCGCCACCGGGTGGATGGCGTAGCGCACGTTGACGCCCTTTTGGTGCAGGATTTCAGCGAACTCCTGCAAGGCGTGCTGAGCGCGCGACACCGCCAGGCCGTAGCCGGGGACGATGATCACGCTGTCGGCGTTGGCCATCAGGAAGGCGGCGTCCTCTGGGGAGCCGGATTTGTGGTTCTTGGGCCCGCTGTCGCCGGCGCCGCCCCCCGTGGCCGCCTCGGCGCCGAAGCCGCCCAGCAGCACCGCGATGATGGAGCGGTTCATCGCCTTGCACATGATGTAGGACAGAATAGCGCCGGAAGCGCCGACGCAAGCGCCGGCGATGATCAGCACCGGGTTGTTCAGCGTGAAGCCGATGCCGGCGGCCGCCCAGCCGGAGTAGGAGTTGAGCATGGACACCACCACCGGCATGTCGGCGCCGCCGATCGGAATGATCAGCGTCACCCCCAGCGCCAGCGCGATGGCCAGCATGGTCAGGAAGGCGGCCTGGCTGTCGCTGAGGAAATAAACCACGCCAAAGCCAACCATGGCGACGGCCAGCAGCAGATTAAGCAGATGCTGGCCCTTGAAGTTCACGGCCTTGGAGCCGAACTTGCCGGACAGCTTGCCGTAGGCGATCACCGAGGCGGTGAAGGTGATCGCGCCGATGAAGGCGCCGATGAACAGCTCCACCTTTTGCACCTGGGTGTGCTCCACGCCGCTGTGGAAGATGGCCGCCACCGCGATCAGCACCGCGGACAGGCCCACCAGCGAGTGCATCGCCGCCACCAGCTCCGGCATGCCGGTCATCTGCACGGTCTTGGCTTTCCACGCGCCGATGGCGCCGCCGGCGACGATGGCGGACGCGATCAGCGCCAGCACCGGTTTGTCCATGATCAGCAAGGTGGTGGCCACGGCGATGAGCATGCCTATCATGCCGTAGAGGTTGCCGCGCAAGGCGGAGGCCGGACTGGACAGCCCCTTGAGCGCCAGGATGAACAACACCGCGGCGATGAGATAAAGAATTGCGGACAGGTTTTCCATCTTGGTCCCTTATTTCTTCTTTTTCTTGAACATGTCCAGCATCCTCTGAGTGACCAGGAAGCCACCGAAGATGTTGATGCTGGCGAGGAAGATGCCGATGGTGCCCAACACCGAGGTGAGGGTGATTTCGGAACCGTTGATGTCCACCACCTGCAGCATGGCGCCGACGATGATGATGCCGGAAATGGCGTTGGTCACCGCCATCAGCGGGGTGTGCAGCGCGGGGGTGACGTTCCAGACCACGTGGTAGCCGACGAAGACGGCCAGCACGAAGACGGTGAGGCTGGTGATGAAGGGATCTACCATCTTGTTCTCCTTAATCGGCGGCGGGGAAGCGGACCTGGCCGGCGTGGGTCACCAGCGTGGCGGACAGGATCTCGTCTTCCAGATTGAGGTTCAGGCCTTCCGGCGTCAGCAGCAGGCCGAGGAAGGTCAGCAGGTTCTTGGCGTACAGGCTGGAGGCGTCCGCCGCCAGCAGGCCGGGCAGATTGGTCTGGCCGACCACGGTGACGCCGTTGTCCAGGCGCACGGTTTCGCCGGGGCGGGTCAGCGCGCAGTTGCCGCCGGTTTCCGCCGCCAGGTCCACGATCACCGAGCCCGGCTTCATCGCCTCCACCACCTCGGCCGATAGCAGCTTGGGCGCCGGTTTTCCTGGAATCAAGGCGGTGGTGATCACGATGTCCGCCGCCTTGGCGTGTTTGGCCACCAGTTCGCCCTGGCGCTGACGATAGCTCTCGGACATTTCCTTGGCGTAAACGCCGCTATTGGCCATTTTTTCTTCTTCGCTCATCGGCACTTCGATGAACTTGGCGCCCAGCGATTCCACCTGTTCCTTGGTGGCCGGACGCACGTCGAAGGCCTCCACCACCGCGCCCAGGCGCTTGCCGGTGGCAATGGCCTGCAGGCCGGCCACGCCCACGCCCAGAATCAGCAGCCGGGCCGGTTTCACCGTGCCGGCCGCGGTCATCAACATGGGCATGAAGCGCGGATAGTGCTGGGTGGCCAGCAGCACCGCGCGGTAGCCGGCGATGTTGTTCTGGCTGGAGAGCACATCCATGCTCTGCGCGCGGGTGCTGCGCGGCAGCAACTCCAGCGCGAAGGCGGAGACGCGTTTGGCGGCCAGCGCCGGTAGGTTGTGGTTGTGATAGGGGTTGAGCTGGCCGATCAGCGTCGCGCCGTCCTTCAGCGCGGCAATGCCGTCCTCGTCCAGCGGGCGCACCGTCAGCACTATGTCGGCCTGGGCCAGCGCCGCGGCGCGGTCCGCCGCGATGACGGCTCCGGCTTCCTGATAGGCCGCGTCCGGCTGCGCGGCCGCGAGGCCTGCGCCGCTTTCCACCGTGACGGCGTGGCCGCCGGCCACGAGTTTCTTCACCGTGTCCGGCGTTGCGGCCACGCGGTGTTCACCGGCCAGCCTCTCGGCTGGGATAGCGATATGCATGGTCTTCCTTTCCTGCGATTAGATAACAAAGATTCCAGATAGCGAACGCCCGTGCGGGGCTAAATCGAACGAGCGTTTGAATTCAATTAAAGGCATGCGGGATTTTCCCGCGCAACACTTATATTGCCGACCGTATACCGTCAGACAATTTCGACGGTGAAAGGGCCGGATGCTAGCAAAACCCTACAGCAGCGATGTGACGTGAATCAGACAGAGGCCAGTCAACGGCTGTTGGAGCGGAAATGCGGAAGAAAGACGGCGAAGCGGCCGTGGGCGGGCAGGCGGAACAAGGCGCGGAGGCGTATGAGGCCGGTCGACGCGCATATGCTGCCGGCAAGGCTTATGCACGACACTAGCGTTGATGGCGCGGCTTGTAAAGCTGCGCCATGCGCCAGTTGCCAGCCCGGGAGCGCGGCCGCGCCGGGCGGCTTGGGCTGTTGCGCGCGCGCGACGGCGGGGCCGGCTAGAAAGCCGGACGCGGCGCTTCCGCCAACAAGCGCGCCACGGTGCCGTCTTGCAGCATGGAACGCATCGCCAGCGCGATGCGGCGCTTGTGCGGGGAGCGCGGGGACAGGCCGATGCGGCGCGGTTCCGGAGAATACAGCAGCAGCGGCGCGCGCCTTACGTATTGGCGGAATTCGGCGTCGGCGGCCAGCTCGGCGGTTTGGCGTTCGTCGGCGATCAAAGCATCGATGCGGCCGGCCTTGAGCTTGCGGAAGTTGGAATCCAGAGACGGGGCCGGCTCGCGCCGCACGCGCAGGTCGCTGTCGAACTCGTCCTGGTAGCGCACGCCCTCCACCACGCCGATCAGAAAGGGGTAGAGCTGACGATAGCTGCGCAGCGGCCGCGGGTCGTCGGCGCGCTGGTACAAGGCCAGCCGGCTGCCGGAGGCGAAGGCGGGTTCGATGAAGTCGATGAACTCCCGGCGGGCCGCGGTGTTCTTCACCCCGATCACCACATCGGCCTTGCCCTGGCGCAGGTATTGCAGACAGCGAGTCAGCGGGCAGGGGAGGAAGACCAGCCGCAGCTTGGCGCGCCTGGCCATCTCGCGCATCAGCTCGGTGTACGGTCCTTGCGGCGCGCCGTGCGCGTCCATGGTCTTCCAGGGCGGGAACAGATTGTAGGCGAAGACCAGTGCCGGCTCCGCCGCCGCGCACTGCATGCCTGCCATCAGGCAGATCAGAGCCAAAAGGGACTTGAGTTTCACAATGATGAACAGGTGCGAACGGGCGTCGGCGGCCCCACGCCGCCGACTGCAGCCAGAAAGCCATTATCGGACGGCTGGGCGCGGCGCGGGCGTAAAAATTCACCGTTCCGAAAAAAACCATGAAAACAATATGGTATTGGAAATGTCCGTATCCGCCACCTGGCCGCTTTGGCGGGCCGGCCTTGACGAAGGCCAAGGCCGGCCCGCTAGCCGGACCCGAGTTTACGGAGTCAGGTACTGGCTGCCGTCATAAGCGCCGATGAAGGTCCAATTGCCGTTGCTGACGCCGGTGGTGGGAAAGTAGCCGTAGTTCGCGTTCTTCAGCACGAAGTAGTCGCGGGAGGAGCGATAGGGGTTGTCGTAGACATAGACGTCCCCCACCGTGCCGGTTCGGCTCTCGCTCCAGCTGTTCAAACGGCTCTTGCGTTGCGAGGTCAGCATCGCCAGGTCGTAGGACTGGGTGGCGGACAGCGGGGCGCCGTTGTAGCTGTCCAGGAACTGCCAGCCGGCGTTGTTGCCGCCGTCGGTCGGGAAGTAGCCATAGCGCGCGGTTTTCAGCTGGAAATAGTCGCGGGTGTTGCGGTAGGGGTTGTCGTAGACGTAAACATCCCCCGGCGCGCCCGTGCGGCTCTCGCTCCATTTTTGCAGCGATCCCTTGTTGTACGCGGCCAGAATCATCGCATCGTAGCTTTGCGCGCCGGGGCGGCGCAGCTGGATGGCGCTGCCCAGCGTCATCTGGGTGACGCCGTCGCTGACGGTGACGCGAATCGGCGCGTACGCGCCTTGCAGCGCCTGCGAGGGCGCGGTCAGCGTCGCCGTCGCGCTGTTGCCGGGCGAACCGCCGAAACCGGGCGGCAACTGCCACTGGTAGCGCAGCGTCTTGCCGCCGGCGTTGCTGACCCGCGCTTCCACGCTGAAAGCGCGGCCGGCGTCGACGGCGGCCGGCAGCGACACGCGGCCGGCCAGGCCCTGCTGCTCAAGCGGGTAGCGATAGAGCAGGCTTTCATCGCGGTTCAGCCAGATCGGCTGGGACAGGGCGGGCAGGGCCAGGCTGCTCAGGGTCTGTCGGGTGGCCGTGCTGGCCTTCAAGCCCCATTTGTCGAAAAACGGGGTCAGGTTGTGACCGGCGACGCGGCTGGTTTCGATGATGAAGCGCTGGCGTTTGTCCTCGTCGCCGGCGGGCAGCTCGGCAAAGGGCATGCTGCGGTAGCGCTGCCCCAGCCGGCTGTAGAAATCCTTGCCGAAGGCCAGGTCCAGTTGCCAGAACATCGCCGCGCGCACGAACAAGTCCGCTTGCGCGTCGTAAGACGGCTGCGCCTGGTTCAGGTGCTGGCGCACCAGGTCCCATTTGCCGCCGGTTTCCAGCCGCGAACGCTGGCCCAAGGCCCGCTGCACATAGAGCGAGGTCAGGTTCACCGTTACCTCGGTCTGGTCGTTCCAAGTCATCGCCGGCATCTGGTAGTGATGGCCCAGCTCATGCCAGGGGCCCCAACCGTCCTGCTGCAGCAATTTGGAGTTGGCCACCGAGCCGGCGCCGCCGACATTGGTGCCCAGCCAGTAATTGCTGGCCGACATATAGCCGCCGCTGCTGTCCGGTTTGGTGACGAACTGGTACTGGAACGGCGTCGCCGCGTGCGGGTAAGGATTGCCGGCGGCCAGGCCGTATTGTTCCTCGGCCAGGGTGACGATGCGGTCCCACAGCGTCATGGCGGCGCTTGGGTCGTCCACCTGCTGGCGCAGGACAGGCAGCGGCATGGTCACGATCATGCGTTTGCCCACCAGCTCCGCGTAAGGCTCGGCCGCCAGGCGGCTCAGCATGGCGCTCCAGTCCGCCTTGCTGTGCTGCCCCAGGACGAAGCGCGGTATTTCGCGGCCGCCGCTTTGCAGCGTCGCCACGATCTTGCCGCTGCCGGGCTGGCTGCGCGGCGCGAAATAGATCACGCCGTCGTTCTGCGCGGTGATCTGATTGAGGCCGGGGCGTAGCTGGACCACCTGGTTGGACGGCATAGCGCTGTTGGCGTTGGCGATAGGCACCAGCCACAGCTCCGGAGGAAGGTTGGGCGGCGTGCCCTGGTAGGCGATATTGACGCTCAGCGCTTCGCCTTTGCGCGCCCAGTAGCCGGTGGACTGGGTGGGATGAGTGAGAAAACCGCGGCGGTGCGCCAGCAGCCACTCGCTGGGATCGCCGCGTTGTTCCAGCGTCAACTGGCGGGGAGCGTCCGCGAAGGCGGGCAGAGAGGACAGACTGGCGACCATCGCGGCGCCTAGCCACAGACAGGAACTGAGCTTAGATGCGTGCATATTTCTCTTATTCCATCAGGCCATGCCGGACTGCTGCGGGCGCTGGGCACGGCCTGTCCAGTTGCGGGTTGCGCCCTGGTCCCCGCTGGCTTGATGGGGGGGGGACCTACCCACTGGAGTCCGCTTCTTATTCCAAAGTTCTTATTTTATTCAGGTAAATATTTACTTTGGACTAACTGTATTTATTCGGCGCATTGACATTTTTAGTCGCGAATTAGGCTAAAAGCGGCTAACAAAAATCGCTCTAAGAGCCTGTTCAAAAGTCTCGCGAGCAAGAGCGAGACAAGGCGAAAACGGCTGAGAAAGCGGAATGCACACGTGGTACATGAGCATTTCGAAGGTGTACTCACCGTGTAACGCGTTCACGACGTGCGGCAGACTTTGAACAGGCTCTCGCGGCTGAGGCAAATCGGCGTAGATCGGCCGCAGCGCTTGGCTAGCGGCTTAAGCGCCGCGCCGCGCTCAGCGCACCACCAGCGCTTTCACCCGCCAGGCCAGCTTGGCGTCGATGTCGGCGGTTTGCAGTTCGCGGAAGTCGTTGAGCGGATACATCATCCATTGGCTGAAGCCCATCTCCTCCAGCGGCCGGCCGTTGATGCGCAGCGCCAGGATGGGCTGATAGCGGCTTTGGTCGCCCGGCGGAATCACCACCTTGTACTGGTCCTCGGTGACCACTTCCACCGGCCGGCCGGCCGCGCCCACGGCGCGCAGGATGGCGGAGAGCGTGGGGCCGGAGAAGGCCGACTTCGGCGTCCAGGTGGTCTTGGTCTGGATGGTGCGCTGTTGCAAGCGTTCCAGCTCGGCCTTGCTGAAGTGGTACTCGCCGGCGCGAGCCTGGTTGGACACCTTGATCTGGCCGGTGACGACCAGGGCCGGAGGCGCGCCGGCCCAGGAAGGCGCGGCGCAGAACAAAGACAGGAGGGTGGCAAAGGACAGGATGGATCTCATGGGGATGGGCTCCTGGAAGCGGAATGTCGATGGAGATGACATTCTAACCTTGAGAATCCATTGTCATTCTTGCCGTTGCGCAATAAAACAAGTCCGTTCCGCATTTTGGATCTTACATTGCCCAGCAGTATTTAGGTACTAATCAGAAAAGTCTTCTTTGAATCAATTAATGGTTGCAACTGGGATCGTTTTGTTTTGCATTAACCGTATTGCCATTTGCATATTATTTTGGGGTGTGGTTTATTTATATAAATATCCGTCGCCAAAATTGGATATTAATATATTTACTCTAGAATAACTGTCCAATAGGGCAGTCAATTCAAACAAAAAGCCTGTCTATAATCTCGCCCCTTCTGAGTAGCCCGACGTCATGTTTCGGGCCTATTCAGTTGCCGAAACAAATGCCGCGCCGTCCATCTCTCCGCGTTGCTTTTCATTGTCGGTTTTAAATTGCCCATGGTTTTTATAGGGCTGCCATTTAATTACCTTGATATTTTATGAGTCAAAACGCAATTCAATCTTTGCTGCCTATTTCCCGAGGCCGCGCGCTGGGCTTTTGCCTATTGCTGGCCGCTTTCGAACTACTGACTTATATCGGCAGCGATATGGTGATGCCAGCCATGCTGCAAGTCGTCGCGGATTTGAACGCCGACGCCCGTCACGTGCCGACGGCGCTCAACGCCTACCTGCTGGGCGGAGTGGCCTTGCAATGGCTGATTGGTCCATTGTCCGACCGTTACGGCCGCAAACCGTTATTGGTGGCCGGCGCCGTCGGCTTCGCCCTGGCTTGTCTCGCCGCCGTCGGCAGCCGCGATATAGAGCTGTTCAATCTGCTGCGCTTCATCCAGGGCCTGTCTCTGGGCTTTGTGATGGTGGTCAGCTACCCGGCGCTGCAAGAAGCGTTTCCGGAAAAAGACGCGGTGCGGCTGATGGCCCTGCTGGCCAATATCGCGTTGCTGTCGCCGCTGGTCGGCCCCTTGTTGGGCAGCTTGTTGTTGGGCCTGTTGCCGTGGCGCGGCTTGTTCGCGCTGATCGGCGCGCTGGCGGCCTTGGTGGCCGTCGGCCTGTGGCGCTGGATGCCGGAAACCCTGGGTGTGGAGCGGCGCGACGGCAGCCGGCTGGCGGCGAGCCCGCTGCGCCTGGGCCGCAGTGCGCGCCAGTACGCGGCGCTGCTGCGCAACGCCCCCTTCATGCACGGCAGCGTGGCGTTGGGCCTGCTATCCATCCCGCTGGTGGGCTGGATCGGCCTGTCCCCCTTGCTGCTGATGCGCGGCCTGGGCCTGTCCGGCATTGAATACGGCCTGTGGCAGCTGCCGGTGTTCGGCGGGCTGATCGCCGGCAACCTGACCTTGAACCGGCTGGCGGCCAATCTGGAGCTGGAACGGGTGCTGCGGCTGGCGTTGTGGCCCTTGTTCGGCGGCCTGGCGGCGATGCTGGCGTTGACCTGGTCCAGCGGCGCGCTGCCGGCGCTGGCGGCGGGCCTGACGCTGTACGCCTTCGGCCTGGGCCTGGGCCACGCCACCCTGTACCGCTTCACCCTCTACGCCAGCGAAAGCGGCAAGGGCGCGGTGGCGGCGATGCTGGGCATGATTTCCACCGCTTTGCTCGGCCTGGGTTGCAGCGCGCTGGCCTGGCTGGGCGCAGGCGCCGGCCTGCAAGCCTTCGCCGGCTGGGCCGCGCTGGGCGCCGGCCTGGCGGCCTGGCCGCTGTGGCGCTTGCTCAAGCAGCGCGCTTACGCCTTGCAAGCGGCTTGAATCCCCATTCTCACTCCCGGAGCCTCACCATGCTGAACCACGTCGACGCGCTGTGCGCGCTGGAACACCCTTATCGCGCCGATGCCGACTGCGGCCGGCTGTTCGACGCCGCCATGCGCGAACTGAGCCATTACCACTGCGAACACACGCCCGGCTATCGCCATTGGCTGCAGGCCAACGGCCTGGACGCCGCGGCGCTGGAGACGCTGGACGATTGGTCGCGGCTGCCGCCGCTGTTCGCCAACTACTTCAAACGCCAACTGGTGGTAAGCGCCGCCGGTCAGGACGCGCTGGAGCTGACCTCCTCCGGCACCACCGGCCAGAAAAGCCGAATGCGTTACGACGCGCGCAGCCTGGGCGCGGCGCAAAGCATGGTGGACCGCATCTTCCGGCATTACGGCTGGGACACGCCGCAACAGCCGTGCAACTACCTGCTGCTCAGCTAC
The DNA here is from genome assembly GCF_009936155.1 of Chromobacterium haemolyticum. Taxonomy (NCBI): domain Bacteria; kingdom Pseudomonadati; phylum Pseudomonadota; class Betaproteobacteria; order Neisseriales; family Chromobacteriaceae; genus Chromobacterium; species Chromobacterium haemolyticum. The sequence goes on from NZ_AP019312.1 coordinate 5,296,083, forward strand.
GAACCGGCCGGCACCATCACCCTGGGCACCGCCTACACCGACCAATTCCTGTGCAAGTACGCGCCGGTGAACCAGGCCTGTTACGCCTTGCGCCACAACGGCCATGGCAACGAGTTCGATCCCTTCGGCGTGATCCGCGCCTTGCAGGACTTCGCCGAACAAGGCCTGCCGGTGCGCATGCTGGGTTTCCCCGCCTTCCTGTGGTTCGCGCTGGAGCGCATGCGGGAACTGGGCCTGCCGCCGCTGCAACTGCACCCGGAATCGCTGGTGTTCCTGGGCGGCGGCTGGAAAACCCACGCGGACCGCGCCATTCCCAAGGCCGAGCTGTACCGGCGGCTGGGCGAGCAACTGGGTATCCCGGACGCGCGTTGCCGCGACGGCTACGGCGCGGTGGAGCACCCGGTGCCTTACGTGGAATGCGAACGCCATCGCTTCCACCTGCCCAGCTACGCCCGCGCCGTGATCCGCGACACCGCCAGCCTGCGGCCGCAACCCTACGGCGCCGCCGGCTTCCTCAACCTGCTGTCGCCCTACATCACCTCCAGCCCGGCCCACAGCATCGTGATGGGCGATCTGGCCGTGCTGCATCCGGCCGAGAGCTGCGGCTGCGGCCTGGCCACCGACTGGTTCGAACTGCTGGGCCGCGCCGGCACCAGCAAGAGCCGCAGCTGCGCGGTGGCCGCCTCCGAATTGATCAAGGAATCCTGATATGTATCTATTGAACGGAACACTGAACGCCGCCGTGGACGCCGCCGCCGCGCTGGCGCAATTGCGCGCGGGGCTGCCCGCCGCGCTGGCCCGGCCGCCGGCCTTGGACGCGGTGCTGGCATGCGCCGAACGCTTCGCCGCCGCCCTGCCGCAACGGGCGCAGGCGCTAGGCCTGGACGCCGCCGCCGTCGACGCGCTGCAAGGCTTTTGCCGGCGCGAGGCGCTGCAAGCCAAGGTCCGCCGCGAGCTGGGCGAACAAGCCTTCTCGCTGCGCCGCTTCGACTACCGCCAGCCGCGTTTTGAAAGCTGGCGGCCGCTGGGCCTGGTGGCCCACATCACCCCGGCCAACGCGCCGCTGCTGCCCTTCATGGCGGTGCTGGAAAGCCTGCTGGCCGGCAACGTCAACTGGCTGCGGCCCAGCGGCAGCGACCAAGGCCGCAGCGCGCGTCTGCTGGCTGATTTCCTGAGCCACGACGCCGCCGACGTTCTGGCCACCCACGTGGCGGTGCTGCCGCTGGCCACAAATCAACTGAGCGGCCTGCTGGCCCGCGCCGACGCCGTGTCCGCCTGGGGCGGCGACGCCGCGCTGGAGGCCATCCGCCGCCAGGCGCCGGCCGGCTGCCGCTGGATACCCTGGGGCCACCGCATCAGCTTCGCCTACCTGGACCCGGCCGCGGCGACGGAGGCCGATTACGACGCGCTGGCCGACGACGTCTGCCGTTTTGATCAGCAAGCCTGCTCCAGCCCGCAATGCCTGCTGGTGGACAGCGAGGACGAAGCCGCGCTGCACAGTGCGGCCCAGGCCATGGCCGCCGCGCTGGCGCGGCGCGCGCCGGCCTGGCCCGCCCTGCAGCCGGACGTGCAGGAAGCCGCGGAAATCTCCAGCCAGCTGGCCATGCTGCGGCTGGACCAGTCGTTTGCCGGCGTGGCCGGCGCGGTGGAGCAGGGCGAGGGTTGGCGCGTGGCCTGGGCGCAGCGCCAAGAGCTGGCGGCCTCTCCGCTGTTCCGCACCCTGCAACTGCGGCCGGCGCCGCGCGCGCGGCTGGTGGAACTGCTGCTGCCCTGGCGCACCCATTTGCAAAGCTGCGGCCTGATCGCCGCGCCGGAGCAAGTGCCGGCGCTCAGCCGCCTGCTGCTGGACGCCGGCGTCAGCCGGCTGTGTCCTGTGGGAGCGATGCACGACGGCTACGCCGGCGAGCCGCACGACGGCGTTTACGCGCTGAGCCGGCTGACGCGGCGGGTGTCCGTGAGCCTGAGCGACGGCCAACTGCCCGGCCATGCGACGCTGGACGCCTTGCCGCCGCCGCCGGCCGGCCTGGACGCGCTGCCGGTGATGGACAAGGCGGCCTTCCAACAAGCCGAGATGGGACCGGCCGCCCAGCTGTTCTTCCGCAGCGGCGGCAGCAGCGGCGAGCCTAAGCTGGCCGGCTTCAGCTACCGCGACTACCACCGCCAGATGCAAGCGGCGGCGGACGGCCTGCTCGCCGCGGGTCTGGATCCGGCGCAAGACCGGGTGATGAATCTGCTCTACGGCGGCAACCTTTACGGCGGCATGCTCAGTTTCTTTACCATCCTGGACAAGTTGGGCGTGCCGCAATACCCGATGGGCGGCCCGGTGGACGACGACTTCAGCCAGATCGCCCACTTCATCGTGTCCCGCGGCGTTAACACCCTGGTGGGGATGCCGGGCACCTTGCAGCGCTTGTTCGAGTGCGAGGAAGCCGCGCTGCGCGCCTACGGCGGTGTGCGCAAACTGTTCTGCGGCGGCGAACACATCAGCGAAGGTCAACGCCGGTTCCTGACCGGCTTCGGCGTGGAGCTGATCCGCTCCGCGATGTACGGATCGGTGGACGCCGGCCCGCTGGGCCATGCCTGCGGCCACGGCCGCGACGGCGAATTCCACCTGCTGGCCGATATCCAGTGGCTGGAAATCCTGGAACAGGACAGCGACCGTCCGGCCGCGCCCGGCGCCGTCGGCCGCCTGGCCTTCACCTCGCTGGCGCGCGAAGGCCAGCCGGTGCGGCGCTACGACCTGGGCGATCTGGGCTGCTGGCTGCCCGGCCGCTGCGGCTGCGGCCTGCCGTCGCCGCGCTTCCAGCTCACCGGCCGCCACGGCGCGCTGCTGCGCGCGGGCACCATCTTCGTCAATCCAATCGAGCTGTCCGCGCCGCTGGGCCTGGCTTTGCAATGGCTGGTGGACCACGCCGCCAACGGCTGCGACCGCATCCGGGTGCTGGCCGACGGCGACGCCGCGCAGGTGCGCGCCCGCCTGCTGCAACACCCGATGCTGAACGAAGTGGTCAGCGGCGGCCTGCTGCAACTGGAAGTCATCGCCGCCCCGGCCAGCCAGTTCCAGCGTCATCCGCAAAGCGGCAAGACCCCGCTGGTGTTGGACCTGCGCCGCAACACGGAGCCGGCGCGATGAAGGCCGCCATGGATGCCAGGCTGCGCCGGCTGGTGGAACACGCCCGCGCCCACTCGCCGTTTTTCGCTGAGTTGTACCGCGCCCTACCGGCGGACTGGACGTTGAGCGATCTGCCGCTGATCGAGCCGGCGGACTACTGGAGCCGATGCCAGCCGCTGGCGGACTGGCCGGTGCTGAGCGGCCCGCTGGCGGACGGCCATGTGTTCAAGACCGGCGGCTCCACCAGCGAGGGCAAGCTGTCGGTGTTCCGCCGCGACGAATGGCAGGCCTTCGTGCGCGCCTTCGGCCAGGGCCTGGGCCGGCAACTGCTGCCCGGCGACCGCGTCGCCAACCTGTTCTTCGCCGGCGATCTCTACACCAGCCTGCTGTTCATCCACGGCGCGCTGTCGCACTCGCCGGTGCCGGTGGTGGAGTTTCCCTTTACCTGCAATGTCGAGGACGCCGCGCTGGCCGACGCCATCGCCGCGCTGGACATCAATGTGCTGGCCGGCGTGCCGGTGCAACTGGTGCGCTTCGCCAACTGGCTGCAACAAGCCGGCCGCACGCTGCCCGGCGTGCGCTGCCTGCTCTACGGCGGCGAAAGCCTGTTCGCCGAACAGCTGGCCCTGCTGAGTCGGGTCTTCCCCAAGGCACGCATCGGCTCCATAGGCTGCGCCAGCGTGGACGCCGGTCTGATCGGCGCCGCCGGGCCGGATTGCGCCCAGGGCGAACACCGCGTGTTCGACGCGGACACCCTGGTTGAAATCATCGACGAAGCCAGCGGCCTGCCGATCACGGAGCCGGACCGCAAGGGCCTGCTGGTGGTCAGCAATCTGCAACGGCGGCTGATGCCGGTGATCCGCTACCCCACAGGCGACCTGGCCTGCTGGCGCGAACCGGCCGGGCGGCCAGAACGCAAGTTTGCGTTGCAAGGGCGCGCCAGCCGCGGCCACCGCGTGCGCGTCTGCACGCTGTCCTTGTTTCCCGACGAACTAGATCCGCTGCTGAGGGAGCAGGATGGCGTGCTGGCCTGGCAACTGCTGGTGGGCCGCCGCGACGGCGTCGACACCCTCAGCCTGCGAGTGGCCAGCGAATACGCGCCGGCCCCGGCGGCGGAGCCGCTGCGCCAACTGCTGCTGGCGGCGCAACCGGCCCTGGCCGAACTCTGCAGCCAAGGCCTGCTGCGCCTGGACGCCGCCTATTGCGCGCCGGAGGCCATGCTCACCCATCCGCGCTCCGGCAAGCTGATGCGGGTGGTGGACCAGCGCGCTTACGACGAGGAGGCGGCATGAGCATCGCCATTCGCGCTTTCCAGGCGGACGACGCCGCCGGCGTCAGCGCCTTGTTCCGCGCCATCTACGGCGAACACTACGTCTACCCGGACGTCTATCTGCCGTCGATGATCCGCCGCCACAACGCCGCCGGCCGCTGGCATTCCGCCGTGGCCGTGCGCGATGGCCGGGTGCTGGGCCACGCCGCGCTGTGGCGCGATCCGCATTGCCCGGGCAGCGCCGAGCTGGCGCTCAACGTGGTGCACCCGGACGCGCGCGGCCAGGGCCTGGCCACCGCGCTGGGCCGCCACCTCAGCGCCCAAGGCGTGGCCCTGGGCCTGAGCATGCTCACCATCAAGCAAGTGTCGTCCCACGGCCAGAGCCAGCGCCTGGCCAAGACCCTGGGCTTCCACACCACCGGCCTGCTGCTGGACTATGTGGCCTCGCCGTTTGGCCAGCCGCAGCCGGAAAGCATCGTGTTGGGCTGCCTGCCGCTGCAAAGCCGGCCGATTCCGGCGCTGAACTGGCCGGCGGCGTGGCGGGAATGGCTGACGCCGCTGAGCCGCGCCTTCGGCAGCGCGCCGCCGCCGGAGCAGGCGCCGGCCGGCGGCCTCAGCATCGCCAGCCACGGCCGGCGGCTGGAAGTGGTGCTGGAGGACATCAGCGGCGGCCGGCTGCGGGAAGTGGCGGCGCTGCCGGCCGGGCGGCTGGTCTACGTCAGGCTGGCGCTGGGGCCGGACGCCCCGCGCGCGGCGGACGCCTTGCAACAGGCCGGCTTCGTCTGCGGCGGCCTGGTGCCCGGCCCGGACGGCAGCTGGCAGGCGTTGCTGCTGCGTGGACACGGCCGGCAGGAACTGGCGCTGAGCTGCCCTTTGGCCAATCGTCTGCATCAGTTGAGCCGTCAGGTGGCGGCGGCGGTTGCCGCCTGAGGCCCGTGCCTCCCCTGCGCCTTGACGGCCTCTGCCAGCCTGTTTAGGCTTGGTCCCGCGTCGTGCTCAATCACACGGCGCCGGGCTGGCAAGCCTATAAATTACTAGACCGCAGACAAGTCGTGTCCGCCTTTGGCACTGCTACGTCTGCTGCCACGCCGTACCCATTCGGGACGGGCCGTGGCAGGGAGTCCTCTGGACTGCCGGTCGTTGGTCTAGTAAGCCGGTCTTGCCACCTTGTCACGTGCCTGTCCTAGCCTCGCCTGGGCAGGTTTCCAAAGATGACATGGAGACCGTAATGACCTTTTCCACCTTTCCCCCCGCTATGCCGCCGCCCGCCTGTCCCCTCTGCGCAGGCCAACACTCCACGCCCGCCGCTGTGCCGGTGATGGAGCAGCTGCACCACTGTTCCCAGCGCTTGCCCGCCGCCGCCGGCGATGTGACGCTGCTGGGCGAACTGGGCCAGCAACTCAACCATTGCTATATCGAACTGGACACCGCGCTGCTGCGCGGCGTGATGGACATGCGCGCCGCCCACACCGGGCTTTTAGCCTTGCTGACTTTGCTGGAACGACGCGACGAGCCGCTGCTGTTCAGCAGCGAAGAAGCCTTGGCCTTGCTGGAGCCGATACAGCAGCGCTTGAAACAAGGCTTGGATCACTTCAACCACCTGCTGTGATTCCGGGGAGCATTGCCATGATGAAACTGCTGATCCAGCACAACCAGGCCCTTAAGCGAGCCGCCCGTTTGATCATTGCTTATGAGATGCGCCTGGGGGTGATTTCTCTGGCGGACAAGAACCCACTCCACCCGGCCAACACCGAAGACATCCATCAGGAAATCAAGCAGGCGTTGACGGCTTTCCATTATTGGCGCAAATGGCGGGGCGAGAATGAGCCTGCCCGCGCCGTCCTGTTGCAGATGTGGGCGTCCGGGAAATGGACCAACCGCGACACCTGTGTGCGGCAGTGTTATCGCCTGGCGGGGTTCAAGAATATGGTCACCGCCCGCCAGGCGCTGGTGGGCGCGCCGCCGCCGGAACCTTTAGCCATCCAGAGGCAACGCGCCATGTGGGCGAAGCCTTAGAACCTAATACGATCTGCTGCGCTTCGTGAGACGTGACACGGTGAGTACCGCTTCGAAATGCTCATGCACCACGTGTACATTCCGCTTTCTCAGCCGTTCTCAACGCCGTATCGCCGAAGCGCAGCAGACTTTGAACAAGCTCTTAGGGCTGGAGGTCCGGTACGGCGTTGGGATCATGTCGCGGCTTGCGGGGGGAGACGGTGTATGAAGGATGTGATGGCGACCAAAACCCGGTCTCAGAGGCTTGCGTTTGAGTTTTATCGGCAAAGCCGGAGCCGCCGTTCCATGATGAAGAGCGTGGATGTTAAGCGCGCAAGTATTGAAAGTTATTTGTGTAAAATGAATTAATAAATCCAATCAGTTCCAATCCTTCATGAATATCTCTCTCCGCCACCTGCGCGCCTTCTCGGCCGTTGCCGAAGCCGAAAGCTTCACCGCCGCCGCCCGCCAGCTGTTTTTGACGCAATCCACGCTGACCAAGACCATACGCGAACTGGAGCAGGAGATTGGGCTGGCTCTGTTTGAGCGCACCACCCGCAAAGTGGCGCTCACCACTCAGGGCAACGCCTTTCTGCCGGTGGCCCGCCGGCTGCTGAACGACTTTGAACTGCTGCTGTCCGATCTGCGCGAAAAATCCGCCGGCAGCAGCGGCAGCGTCTACTTGGCCAGCGGCATGGCCTTTGCGTCCAGCGTGCTGCCGGAGGTGCTCAAACGGCTGAGAAGAGACTACCCGTGCATCCATGTGCGCCTGCTGGACGATACCAGCGGCGGCGTGGTGCGCCGCATCGAATCAGGGGAAGTGGACATCGGCATCGGCTCCTATGTGGGCGCGGCCGGAGACAAGCTGGACAAGCGCAAGCTGCTGTCCGCCCGGTTGGGGGTGATGTTTCCGCCGGGCTTCGAGCCCCCGGCGGGGCCGCTCAACTGCCAATCCTTGCGGCAATGGCCCCTGCTGCAGGACGAGAGCGACACCAGCATCATGTCCGCGTTGGAGCGCAGCCATCCCGAGCTCTGGCAGCAGGTGGCCAGCAAGATCACCGTCACCAATCTGGACATGCAGTTCTGCCTGATTCGCGCGGGGGTGGGCGCTTGCGTGCTGTCGGCACTGGCCGCCTCTCATCCATCGGCGCGGGATCTGCCCTACCGCTTGTTTGAGTCGGCCGAGCTGCAGCGCGACGTCCACGTGTTCACCCGGCGCGGCGTGCCGCTATCGCCGGCCGCTTTCACCTTTTTGCAGGTGCTGGATGAAACCTTGCCGGCTATCGACTTTCATCCCGGAGTGACATTGGCGGCGTAGCGGCGCGGGAGGGGAGGGCTTACTTGCCGATGCAGAAGCGGCTGAAAATCACCCCCAGCAGATCGTCTGCGCTGAATTCGCCGGTGATCTCGGACAGCGCGTTCTGCGCCATGCGCAACTCCTCGGCGAAGATTTCCACTTGCTCCCAGTCCGCGTGCGCCAGCTCCAGATGTTCGGCGGCGCGGCGGATGGCGTCCAGGTGGCGCTGGCGCGCCAGGAACACGCCTTCGCCGCCGCCGCTGTAGCCTATCATTTCCAGCAGCTTGGCCTTGAGCAGCTCCACGCCGGCGTGGGTGCGCGCGGACAGGCGCACCAGCGGGTGGCCGTCTTCATCGGCCAGGCCAGGCGCTTCGCCGGACAGGTCCACCTTGTTGAACACGTGCACGCGCGGCAGCGCCGCCGGCAGCCGTTGCAGGATGGCCTGTACCTCGCCGGTCAGGCCGTCGCGGCTGTCCGCCAGCACCAGGGCCAGGTCCGCGCGCTCCACCGCCTGCCAGGTGCGTTCTATGCCTATCTTTTCCACCACGTCGTCGGTGTCGCGCAGGCCGGCGGTGTCGATGATGTGCACCGGCACGCCGTCGATGACGATTTCCTCGCGCACGGTGTCGCGGGTGGTGCCGGCGATGTCCGTCACGATGGCGATGTCGTCGCCGGCCAGCGCGTTCATCAGGCTGGATTTGCCGACATTGGGCTGGCCCACCAGCACCACGTGCATGCCCTCGCGCAGGATGGCGCCCTGTTTGGCGGTGGCCTGCACCTGCACCAGCCGGCCGCGCAGCCGTTCCAGCTTGCCTAGCGCGTCCGCCTGTTTGAGGAAGTCGATTTCCTCTTCCGGGAAGTCCAGCGTCGCCTCCACCAGCATGCGCAGGGTGATCAGCTCGTCCACCAGCACGTGGATTTCCTTGGAGAAGGCGCCTTTCAGCGATTTAAGCGCGCTCTTGGCCGCGGTTTCGCTGCTGGCGTCGATCAAGTCCGCCACGCTTTCCGCCTGGGCCAGGTCCAGCTTGTCGTTGAGGAAGGCGCGCTTGGTGAATTCGCCCGGTTCCGCCAGCCGCGCGCCCAGCTCCACGCAGCGCGCCAGCAGCATTTTCAGCACCACCGGCCCGCCGTGGCCTTGCAGTTCGATCACGTCCTCGCCGGTAAAGCTGTTGGGGCCGGGGAAGTAGAGCAGCAGCCCGTTGTCCAGCGGCTGGCCGTGGGCGTCGACGAAGTCGGTGTACAGCGCGTAGCGCGGCTTGGGCGTTTTGCCGCCGCTGACGGCGGCGGCGAAGGGCAGCAAATCCTTGCCGGACACGCGGATTACGCCAACGCCGCCGCGGCCGGGAGCGGTGGCGATGGCGCAGATGGTGGCGGGGGTGTAGCTGAGGCTCATGGGCATTCCTTGGAATCTGGGCCGCGGCCCCCGCGCGGCGGGGCGTCGTGGCGAATACGCTTCAATTATCCAGCAAAAAACCCGGCCATGCGGCCGGGTTTGGGGTTCAGAGCGCGCGGGGCAATCAGGATTGCAGCGCGGCCTTGTTTTTCTTCTCGATGCTCTTGTTGATCTGCCACTGCTGGGCCATCGACAAGATGTTGTTGACCACGTAGTACAGCACCAGGCCGGACGGGAAGAAGAAGAACATCACCGAGAAGGCCACCGGCATGATCTTCATCATCTTGGCCTGCATCGGGTCCGCCGGCGGCGGGTTCAGGAAGGTTTGCAGGAACATGGTGGCCGCCATGATCACCGGCAGCACATAGTACGGGTCCGGGCGTGCCAAGTCGGTGTACCACAGAATCCACGGCGCCTGGCGCAGCTCAACCGAAGCCAGCAGCGCCCAGTACAGGCCGATGAACACCGGGATCTGGATCAGCATGGGCAGGCAGCCGCCCAGCGGATTCACCTTCTCGGACTTGTACATCTCCATCACCGCCTGCTGGAACTTCATGCGGTCGTCGCCGTACTGCTCCTTCATGCGCTCAAGACGCGGCGCCAGCGCCTTCATCTTGGCCATGGAGCGGTAGGACGCGGCGGTCAGCGGGTAGAAGATGGCCTTGACGGTCAGGGTCAGCAGCACGATGGCCCAGCCCCAGTTCTGCACCAGCAGGTGCAGCTTGGTCAGCAGCCAGAACAGCGGGGAGGCGAAGATGTGGAAGATGCCGAAGTCCTTGGCGTATTCCATGCCGTCGGCCAGCTTGCTGATCACATCGTACTCTTCCGGGCCGGCGAACAGCGGCACGGACACGCTCAGGCTCTGGCCCGGGGCGATGGTGGCGTAATCCACCAGCGCGGCGGCGGAGTTCAGGCCGTTGCTCTGCTTCAGCTCAAAGCGGCAGGACTTGTCGTCCTTGCACACGCTGGCGCCGTCCAGCGGCTTCAGGATCCACGCGGACATGAAGTAGTGCTGGATCATCGCCACCCAGCCGTCGCTGCCGGTCTTGGCGTAATCGCCCTTGCCCTTGGCCAGGTCGTCGAAGCTCACCTTCTGGAATTTGTTTTCCGAGGTATAAACAGCCGGGCCGGTGAAGGTGTGGGCCAGGCGGCCTTCGCCTTCCGGGGTCTGGCTGTCGCGCAGCAGGCGGTAGTAAGCGGTGGCGGCCAGCGGCGCGGCGCCGCCGTTGGCGATGTCGTAACGCACGCCAATCTTGTAGCTGCCCTTGGTGAAGGTGTAGATCTTGCTTACCTTCACGCCGTTGGCTTCCGGCGCGGTCAGCTTCACTTCCAGCTTGTCGCCGGAGAGTTCGTAGCTGGTTTTTTCCGCGGCGAATACGGTTTTGTGGGTGGGCAGCGCCGGGTTGCTGGCGGCCACCAGGCCGGTTTGCGCCACATAGACGCGGCCGTTCCGGTCCGTCAGCAGATCAAGCGGCTTTTTGCTGTCCACGGCGGAATCGTGCTTCAACAGCGTCAGCTGGCGCAGATCGCCGCCCACGGTGTCGATCTCCGCCTTCAGCACATCGGTGTTCACCGTGATGCGCTGGCCGGAAGTCAGCTTGTTGGAATCCACCGGCTGGGCGTTGTGGGACGCGCTGTTGGCGGCCTGCTGCTGCGTGGCGGCTTGTTTTTGCGCGGCCACCTGCTGCGGCGTCGGCTTGGGCGCGAAAAACTCCTGCCAACCTAGCAGGATGCCCAGGGACAGCATGATGAAGATTATGAGGCGCTTGGAATCCATCTCTCGATACCGGATTTAAGTTCAGGGAACTGGGTCGTAGCCGCTGCCGCCCCAGGGGTGGCAACGTCCGATGCGTCTGGCGGCCAGCCAGCCGCCCTTGAGTGCGCCGTGCTTTTTCACCGCTTCGATCGCGTAGCTGGAACAGGTGGGCTGGAAGCGGCAACGCGGTGCCAGCCACGGGCTGATAGCCAGCTGGTAAAAACGGATCAGGAGGATGAAGAGGCGCGACATCGTGCCAGTTTAGCAAACAGAGAAGACAAAGCCGTGATCACTTCAGTTCGCTCGGCGCGCGTAAAAGGCACCTTGGCGCGGACCACGAAGTCCATGTCCGGCAGCGTTTGCCGGTTCAGGCGGAACCATTCGCGCACCGTGCGCTTGATGTAGTTGCGACGCACGGCCCGCTTGTGGACCTTGCGGCCCACCACCAGGCCCAGCCGCGCGTGCCCCAATTCATTGGGTCGGGCCGATACCTGAAACGTGGCGTTGCTGCGCGACATCCGCAAACTAAAAACGGATGAGAACTCATCCGTTTTTAATAGCCGGTGCGCACGGCGAAAGCGGTAAGCCGACAAAGGCTTATACGGCCAGACGCTTGCGGCCTTTGGAACGACGAGCTGCGATCACAGCGCGGCCGCCGCGGGACTTCATGCGGACCAGAAAGCCGTGAGTGCGTTTACGACGGGTATTGGAGGGCTGGTAAGTACGCTTCATGATTGGAATTCCTGTTTCGAAACGGAAATAAACGCGTGATTTGACAGGATAAACGCCGGTTTGTCAATGAGGAATTTTCTAAGCACCTGTGGATAACTTTGAGAAAAACCGTTAGAATGCCAAGGCTTACCGTTCCGAGTTCGCTGCGCAATTATTGAACGCGCGCCGGGGCGGAACGCCAACCCTAGAGAAGCACTGCCAAAATTCAGCCCCACCCACTGGAGCAACGCGCGCCCGCGCAAGCGCGGCGCGGGCCGGTCCAGGAATTTTGCCAGCGGTTCTCGGGGGCCGCCCCATCCATGCATCGCCCGCCTTGCGGCCCGGCGATGCGCGGCCCGCGGCCCTTGAATCATGCCG